>CAWDFM010000001.1:0-417508 GCA_963801615.1 uncultured Acidobacteriota bacterium
CGCATGAGAGCTTGTCGTACGTGTAGGCAGGAAGCCGGTAGTCGACGAAAAATTTGGCCTTCGGATCGAGCGTTTCTCCGTATCCCTTCACCAGGCGATTAATCTTGGCGCGCGTTGCCTCTGAGCCGGTAACGGCATAGGCCCGAGCCAGTCCCGAGACGTATTGGCCGAAAGAATGGCCGGCGATGAAACCGTGGAAGTCGTTTCCCTCCAGACTAAATCCCGTGAGGTCATACCAGCCACCCATGTCTTCTCCCGGAGCAGCCAGTCCGGCGACCTGCCGGAAGACCTTCAGCATGCGATCGTCATCCAGGTTGAGGAAGCGCGCATGATTTTCCTCGAACTGGCGTCTCATCGGTCCGTCATGGAGTTGCACATCGCTGTAAGCAAATGTCGCGAGTGGGGTCGATACAGCCACCAGGCTCTTCTCCGCACTCGCCCGCGCGGGGAAGGCTCGAGCGGCATAGATGCCAGCGGCGGTAGCGCTTGTAGTTTTGAGAAAAGTCCTGCGGTCCATTCCAGACGCCATGTGCATTTGCCTCGTGTCAGAAATCGTTTACTTGGGAATCCTATGACCGCCGTAGTCTGGGCGTCAATCGCATTCGGTGACATGCCAGGACGGAGCCGCAACAGGCGCTTTCAGCCAGCACTCTCCCGGGTAACGATCTGGTCGATCTCACCGATTTCGCCGGCGTTCAAGCGGAACTCCGCGGCGCCGATGATCCCTTCCACCTGTCTGCGGTTGCGGAAACCCACAATCGCTCCGGTCACACCCGGATGGTTCAGGGTCCAGGCGATCGCCACTTCGCCCGGAGTTCGGCCATGGTGCTTGCCGATCTCCCGCAAATGCTCAACCACTTTCAGATTTCGCGATAATGCCGGCTCTTGAAAGCCGGGGAGATTCCGTCGCCAATCCTCCGGCAGAAAATTCGCAATTCGCTCCCGAGTCATAGCGCCGGTGAGCAAACCCGCGTACATGGGCGAATACACGATCACGCCGATGTTCTGCTGCAGGCAGAAGGGAAGGATCTCGCGTTCAATTTCGCGTCGCACAACGGCGTAGGGTGGCTGCAGGGAAGTGATGGGAGCGATCGCCTGAGCCCGCCGCATCTGGGCTACATTAAAATTGGATACGCCGATATATCGAACCTTGCCTTCTTCTTTCAGCCGAGCCAGTTCGGTCCAGCCTTCCTCGATATCCTGGTCCGGTTCAGGCCAGTGGATCTGGTACAAATCGATTGCATCCACCTTCAGCCTGCGCAGGCTATCTTCGCATTCGCGGCGTATCGACTCGGCCTTCAGGCTGGCTCCGACATTGCCCTCTTTGTCCCAGACTCGTTCGCACTTGGTGAAGATGTAAGGCTTTGGAGCTCGGCCCTGGATCGCGCGGGCCACCATGATTTCGGAATGGCCGAGACCGTAAAGTGCAGCTGTGTCGATCCAGTTCAGCCCATAGTCGAGCGCGGCGTGAATGGCAGGGATTGAATCTTCATCATTCTGCGGTCCCATACTTCCATTCCATCCGCTGCCGCCAATGGCCCATGCTCCGATTCCGATTGGAGTGATATGAAGATCACTGCTTCCGAGCCGCCTGGTTTCCATAGCTGTTTTGACTTCAAACCGACTTTTGCAGAAAGGACCGACAAAAGCATAATGCAACGATGCTCGTACAGCAAACGCTTACTGCTAAATACCGGCGCCAGCGGTGATTCGCGTGTGGCCGCAGGCCTCTTCAATCGACATCCACAGTGATGACCGAAACTGAGTGTTCCGGAAGGGTTGGGATGAAGGGCGAAGTCTTCAGCGTGCTCTCCGTGACGCGCACCAGATCCGGATGAGCGAAGTCATTTGCCATGCTCAATCCGTTGCTGTTCAAAGTTTCGACACGTGCCTGCGGCGCGATGTGAACTCCGTTCACGAGTATTTCCATTGAAACCGCCTGGGAGGGGTCGGTATTCACCACCTTGATAAATATCTGCCGGCCATCCGCTGAACGGGTCGCGACCGCATCCAGCGTCGGCACACCTGCTCCTTCAAGAGTGGAATCGAATGTTGGGCCGCGTAGCGTGCTCGTCAATCGCTCCGTGCCGAGGTGAGACGCGTAAAGCTGATTCACCAGGTAAGTCGGAGTCACATATACCGCATGGCGGCTTGCCTGGATTATGCCTCCCGTCCATCCATTCACCATGTCAGATACTGCGCTCATCTGAACGACATCGCCGCTGCGCTCAAAAACATTCATGAGTCGCGCTGCATAGAGGGCAGACTGCATGGAGTGCTGAGCGGGAAGCGGCAATGCTGTGTTCCACTCATTGATCGCCAACTTGATCTTGTGGCCGGGTACGAGTTCCTGAAACATTTGCTTCATCCGAAGGTAAAACTGCGCGTAGTGCAGCGGACGCGCCCGCAGATTTTTTGCGTCGCCTTTCATCTCTGCTGGACCGTAGTAGTGATGAACGGACAAGTAGTCGATGTTCTTGCCGGCCGTCTTCAGAACGGTTTCGTTCCAGCTGAGATTGTTGTCGCCAGTTGCAATGATCTGGATGGAGGGATCCACTGCCCTCATCTTCTCCACGTAGCGATTCAGATTCTTGGCGTAAGTACGCGCATCGCTGTGGCCGCGGACCCAATCGCCCCATATCTCGTTGCCGATCTCCCAATAGTGAACGTGGAACGGCTCCGGACTGCCGTTAGCGGCGCGCATGGAACCGTATTTGGAATGGACATCGCCATTGCAGTATTCGACCCAGTCTGCCGCCTCCTCCGCGGTCGCCCCGCGTCCTTCCACGTTGACCGTGATCGAGGGTTCTGCTCCGACCCGCCGAGCGAACTGAATGAACTCGTCGGTTCCGAAATCGCCGGGTTCCAGTTCGTTTCGCCAGGATTCGTTTACCCAAACAGGTCTCTGGTCGCGCGCACCAATGCCCCATCTCCAGTGATAATCCTGCGCAACATTTCCCCCGGGCCATCGGATAAAGGCGGGATGTAAAGCCGCCACTCGTTGCTCAACGTCGTGGCGAATGCCGCCTTGTGCGTCGCCCGGCAGCAATGAAACCTGGTCGAGCCACACGCGTCCGTTGCCCTGGAACAGAATGGCAATTTTCGCGAGTGGGTCGGATTTGGCGGGCCTGAGCGTGAAGCCGTACTTCTTCCAATCCCCAGCGATCTCGGGAAGCACTACGCTCGCGTATTCTTCGCCTCCCGTTTGATCCGCCTCCAGCGTGATGACAATCTTTCCCGCATAATCTGCGCTCTTCAGCCAGACATATCCTTCATAGTCGACTCCTGCACGAACCGGAATCCATCCTTGACGAACGCCACGTCGCTGTTCGAATTCACTGTGCACGTCCACGCGCAACGAGTGCTGGCTGGCCAGCGTATTCTTATCCCCATTCACGGGAAGATAAACGTCACCATCCCACGCGAAGCGCAACCCTCCATCATCGTTCCTGTCATCCGGATCACGCTCCCAGTATCGGGGTAGACCGAGAGCATTCGGTTGTTCGTCGAAGCCTCGATCGCGCACCAATTCCGCATGGAGGCCGCCTTTGATGTCCTGGAACATGAACTCGGCGAACTGTCCGTACAAGCTCGGGCTGATGACGTTTTCGACTTTGTCTGCATCGATGGCGAGCGTCGCCCCTATCGCGTTCTGGCCGTTCCCAATCGCGACGAAAGAGCCCAGCAGCAATAAAGCCAGGCAGGTCCCGCGCACTAAATCGCGGCAGTTGCTTCTCAAAGTCCTCTCCGGTCCCGCTGGGATGTGAAGACGTAGTATGCCTCAAATCGTCCGGTGTGCAACGCATTGCGCGACCTGGAGGCGTTTACCGTTCCCACCGGGGGGCAGCATTTGCCTCGTCGGAGTGAATCCCATGGTTCCGAAAGCAAATTCAGTTCGTGTGAGTTCAAACGAATGATTCTGGGGCGCAAGATTTTAACGAACTTAGGGTCGAAGACATATCTTTGATATCGGCACAAAGAAGGCACAATTGGTGACGTGAATGGCGTACCACAGTGTGTGGCCAATGTTCGAGCGGTAGACTAGGCGTCTTCGCGCAGGCACAAAGAAGGAACAGCAAGAGCGCGCTGGTGGTCGGGGGCAGTACAAGACGACTCCTGGCCATTAATCCCGCCCAAGGAAATACCCAGCACGGCGGAGACTTCCTCGCTAAAACCTGAGATTAAAAATCTGCCAAGGTCCGGGTGGGTAATGCTACGCGAACCGCATTCGCAACCGCCACAAGGTCGATGAGTTCCTGCAGGATGGCCCCTTCCAACGCAGGCAGGTAGCCCAGGGCAGCGGCAATCATTCCGATAACGCTCGCAGCCATACCACCGAGTGCACTTTGCAAGGCAATCGAGCGCATGCGATGACTGATGTGGATCAATTCATCGACTTTGCCCAAAGACGTGGTCAGGATCACGGCATCGGCGGCCTCGGAGGTTATGTCGCTGTTAGCGCCGAAGGCTACTCCTACTGTCGCCGTCATGAGGGCCGGGGCGTCATTGATGCCATCGCCAATAAATAACGTGCGTGCCCGCTTCGTCTCCAGTTCGACGATCGCGACCTTCTGTTCCGGGGTCTGGCCCGCATACACTTCGCTGATGCCAACTTCCTGCGCCAGATAACGAACTTCAGACTCACGGTCCCCCGAGACCAGGAGCACCCGGTTCACCTGGTGCCGTGGACTCAGGTGATGCACGAAGGGCCTTGTGTCCTGCCGGGGCGCATCATGAAATCGGAGAGCGCCGGCGTATTGCTCGTCGATGAAGACGACGCACTCCAATCCCGAAGCCAGGGGAGGCAGTGACGCTCGGAAGTTGGACTCAACCTTATTCCGTCCCGTGATGCGGACTTTTCTGTCCGCAACCAACCCCAGGAGACCTTCGCCGGGTTTCTCGTGCATCTGGCTCACGTCCAGCAGCGCGAGATGTGCATCGTCTGCTGCCTGCACGATGGCGGAAGCGAGGGGATGCTTGGAGAATTGCTCGAGACTGGCGGTCGACTGTAAGACTTGTTCCCGGGTGAAGCCAGGCGCCGGTAACAACTCAGTCATCTGCGGCTTGCCGTAGGTTAGAGTTCCTGTCTTGTCGAAGATAAGCGTACGGCAGGTGGTGATCTGTTCTAAGGCAGCGGGATTTTTGATGATTATGCTGTGTTTCGCCGATAGAGAGATGGCTCCAATCACGGCGACCGGAATAGCCAGAATGAGAGGACAGGGAGTGGCGATGACAATCACCGCCAGAAAACGCATGGGGTCGCCGCTGATGAGCCACGTTGCCGCAGCGACGCCCACCGCCAAAGGTGTGTACCATGCCCCGATGCGATCCCCGAGGCGACGGAGTTGAGGCCGCTTCTCCTGCGTCTGCTCCATCACCTGCATGATCTTGGAGTAGCGCGAATCGATCGCCAATGCCTGCGCTTCGATCGTCAGAGCCATGTCGCCATTGATTGCCCCTGACAGGACGTTCGCGCCGGGTGTCTTGGAAATCTCGAAGGGTTCACCGGTCAGGTAAGACTCGTCCATGACGCCGCGGCCTTCGATAACGACCCCGTCGACCGGACAGATTTCGTGAGGAAGGACCAGAACCTTGTCGCCGATTTGCACTTGATCGAGCTTCACGTTCTCGACCAAAGCGCCTCGTTTCCGGTGCGCGATTTGGGGCATGCGCTTCGCGAGTGCGTCCAAGACCGAGGATGCCCGTCGTGTCGCAAACTGCTCCAGCGCAGTACCTCCCGAAAGCATCAGGACGATGATCGCTCCGACCAGGTATTGACCGAGAATAACGGAGGCCAAAATTGACACCCCGGCCAGCAAGTCCGAACCGAACTCCCGGGCCCACAGCCTCTTGCCCAAGGTAATCAGAATTGGGATCCCGCCAATTGCCAACGCTACAAATAGGGGTACAGCGCAAGTCTGCGGCGGTCGCTGAGCTATGTATCGCAGAATCAAGTGCGCCGCAATGGCGACCACGGTCAATATTGAAATGTATGTTTCTCTCGGAATCGATAGCGGTATTTTGGCGGGAACGATTTCTTCAGACGACATGTTCTAGGTGTTGAATGGCGATCAATGATTTCATTGCGACCTTGGTACCCAGCAATAAAGCTGTTGAGTTTAACTCGGTCGCCATGTTGAAACTGTGACACACATCACGCGGCTGCACGCCCACGGCTCCGGCCATGCAATCAACTTGCCGGCATTTGCTCATTTGCTTCCTGCAGCATTTCAAGCACCACCAACGTGATCGAAACAACGACGGGTCCGATAAAAAGTCCCATGACGCCGAAAGCCTGAACACCCCCCAGCAACGCAAAGAACACGAGCAACGTGTGTAGCTTTGCAGTTCCACTGATCACGTACGGCCGCAACAAAGTATCGATTTGTCCGACGACTGCGGCTCCCCATCCCAGCAGAATTAACGCCTTTCCCCAATGCCCGCTGATGAGCAGAATGATTACCGCGGGGCCCCAAACGGCTGCCGAACCAATCACTGGCACAAGCGAGAATAGAGCTGTCACCAGACCCCAGATGACGGGGGAAGGCAGTCCTAGAATCCAGAAAGCAAGGAATGTGAGCGATCCCTGGGCCATGCCGACCGCCACACAGCCGTACACGTTGGCGAGAATGGAGGCGCTGATGCCAGTGAACAAGCGCTCGACCTGCTCACCCTTCAAAGGAACAAGGCGAGTCAGGTGTGCCTGCATCGCTCCACCTTCGCGGAACAGAAAGAACAAGGTGAAGAATGCGATGAGAGCATCAGCAATAAAGGACAGCGTGTTGCTGACGATCCGCGTGCCAAATGAAAACAAGAACCGGCTCAATTGCTCGAGCCAGCGCAGTAGATTTCCACGCAGGTCGATCGCTTCGAGGTCGATCCATTTGCCGGCCCAACTCACCAGCCCTTCGAAGGCGTGTGTCACATACGGATTCCATCCGCCTTGGGCTGCACTTTTTTGGCTTAGCAGCTGATAGAGTTGGCCGACTTCCCGGCTCACAACAACACCTAGTGCAATACTGGGCACGCCCAGCGCAAGCAGCACCAGGATTGTCGACACAAGTGCTGCTCGCGTTCTGCTTCGGATGCGCGCCCGTATGCGGGCATGCATAGGATGGAAGACGATGGCGATCATGACGGCCACAAACACCGGATTGAGAAAGGGCTTGGCGATCAGGTACGAGAAGTACAACGCAATCAAGGCCAGCGCCAAAAGGAAATAGGTGCTTGTTGTCTGCTTGCTGGTCATTGAACTCCCGTTATGCTCGAAACGCGTTTGCAAACCGCGAGTAGCCGTCCTCAGCAGGTGTGCTGCGCGAAACTTTTCCTAGCCGGGTTTCTGCGTTGCCGTGTGAGTGATTGGTTTCTCGCTCTTCAACGTGTCGGGATTCGCTTGCATGGAGCTTTGTGTCTTCTTTTGGGCGTCGTTCCGTCGCGAGTTGAGTTCAAACCATACCAAAAGCACTACTCCACCGGCGGTCAGCACTAATACGAGAATTGATGCCGCATCCATAATAATTTAATCTCTCCATAATAATTTAATCTCTCCTTGTTCAGGCGCCACGTTGTGCGCTGATGTCTGCCACCGTTAAGACGGGGCATCTAGCTTCCGAGATCACCCTATGCGCCGTTGAGCCGAACCGGCTCGCAGTCTGCGCCAACGCCCCAGCTCCGCGCACGCCCATAACAATGAGGTCCGCCATCACATCTGAGGCCAGGTTCAGGATGCGTTCCGCAACACACCCGGTTTGTCGACAACCTGTGGTTCGCGGAACCACTCCGGTTCAGCCGGAATTGCATCCTTCAGCCGCTTTTCCGCGATTTTTACGGCGGGATGCGGGGAATTCTTCAATGCGTGTTCTATCACGTGTACGAAACACAGGCGCGCGTCATACTCCCGGGCGGCGGAAGCAGCTATCTCTGCGGCTCGCTCAGCCGCCGGCGAGAAATCTGTGGCACAAATGATCCGGTGAATTCCCTCGCTGGCCAAACTTACGACCTGAGGACCAACTGTCATGACCGGGCAAGGAGAGTCTCGAATCAACTGTTCCGCCACTGACCCAAGCAGAAGCTTGTGAACTCCTCCACGGCTGCTGGTGCCCACAACCAAAAGGTCAGCCTCATATTGAGTCACAAACTCGTGGATCACTTCGGCAACATCGCCGTCGCTCAGTAACATGTCACATTGCAGCCCTCGTTGCCGCAAAGGCGTGATCATCTGCTTCAGGCTATAGCCCGCAAAATCCCTAGCCTCATTGAATGTGCGCTCAACCGCATCCGGAGAAGCAAGGGCATACGCTTCTCGCGGGATCACGTGTGCGGCGAAGAGCCGTCCTCCATCTCGGTTTGCCAGCGTAGCGGCAAAGGCCAGCGCCCGGCTCGCGGGCGCCCCAAAATCAGTCGCAAACAGGATCTTCCTGAGCGCGACTCGCGGTTTCACATCTACCGTCTTCATGCGCTACCTCCTAAGCTGCCTTCCTGAACCTGCCGTTTTGGCTGCAACTCAAGTGAAGGCTCAGCACAAACTTCGGTCCGTAATTATTATTGTCGGTTGCGCTGCACGTTGGGACGCAAGAATCTCGACCATGTGCAGTCTCGAGCATACTCATGGAGACCGCCCCTTCGCGGCTCTGGACGCGCTTACATACACATTCACGAATCATGGGCCGACACGTCGCTGTCTACAACACCGGCGGCGAGTGTATGCTCGGGCTGTCGCGCAGCGATATAGGGTACAAAGTCACAAAATATGCTATCGAACGATAATCTCCAGACACGCTCTGTTCCTCTCTCTGCTCGCAGTGGGTAGGAATCGACCAGGCGAAATTGCGCTGAGCAGCGTTGGGAAGTGCGTGGCGATCTCACTCAGAACAGGAGGTTGCAGTAAGGGTGCTCTGCTTGTACTGCTGCTCACCGCAACCTGTGTTGGAAATCACAGAGAGAGCAAGCTCATGATTGCTATGCTTGGGTTTAAATACACGATTTCCTGTTTCGGGGCACGTCTACGCACGTCAATGGTTCGAGTGTGACAATCCGGATTGCCCAAGTAGCGATGATCCTTGGCGTCGTGGCAGTCGCTGCGGCGTTGGTGGTTCCGCCGGCATTTGCTTCGGGTGATGACGGGGGCAGCTTTGTTAGTGTCGCACCCGGCAGGGTTCGTGTCGCTAGCGGCCCGAACTCGATGAGTAGAAAGAAAGTTTCCGACACAACGCAAGACAGGGTTGTTCCCGCGAGTCTCAACACGCAGATTGGAACACCCGGATTCCACCCTGGAGCTCAGGATGCGCGTTCTATCCTGAGATCCTCCTCTTCGCTTCGTTGTTAGCACCTGCTGTCCCGCCATTCACCCGCATTTTCTGAAACAAAAAACAAACGGCAACGATCGCGAGCAGCAGGAGGCTGTCATGAATAACTCTAGCGCTGGGAAGCGCTGGCTGGTGCTTTACAAGAAAGCGGTGATGGAGGCTGACCCAACCAAGCTGGAGACCCGGATTTCTCAGGCGCAACATGCCATTCGGGAACGGGCGCTGGAGCTTTGGTACGCGCAGACACCACAGACAGCAGAAAGGCGGGATCTGCAAACCGCCCTCCGCTTCCTCGGGTTACTTCTGGTTTTTGGCAAACGGTGCGAAAGCAATGCCATCGAGAGCGTTGGCTGACTTGCCGCCGCGAGGCTTGGAACGAAAATGGTAACGAAATTGGAGATCGGGTTGCGCACGGCCCGGGTGGCGTTTGGGATTTCTCTTTTGGTTTGTGTCTTTGCCAGCACATCGCTGATTGCGCAGACTAAGCCGGGCACACTGTCGGGGGTTGTCTCCGATCCCACGGGCGCTCTCATCCCGAACGCGGAAGTTGCAGTCACGGCGAACGGCGCGGTTCGAAGCAGTGCCGCATCGGATGCCCGCGGTGTGTACAGCCTTCAGCTTGCGCCTGGGGAGTATACGGTCGAAGTCAATGCAACCGGGTTTGATAAGTCCAAGCCCGCGGTGGTGAAAATCGAACCTGGCCGCATGCACACGCGCAACGTTCAGCTCGAGATGGCCGTTGTGAAGGAGCAAGTGCGCGTGTCGGACGCCCCCACTCTGGATATCGAGCCCACCAACAACGCCAGCGCGATCACCTTAAAGGATTCAAGTTTGGACAGTCTGTCGGATGATCCGGAGGATCTTACGGAAGATCTGACCGCCTTGGCCGGGCCTTCAGCCGGGCCAGATGGTGGAGAGATTTATGTGGACGGGTTTTCGGGAGGAAAACTTCCGCCTAAGTCTTCGATCCGCGAGATCCGGGTGAATCAAAACCCCTTTTCTGCCGAATACGATCGCATTGGCTTTGGCAGGGTCGAGATTTTAACCAAGCCGGGCACGGCAGAGTTTCATGGGGACGCCAGATTCAATTTCGGGGATTCGATGTTTTACGCACGTAACCCATTCGCGACAGACAAACCAGATTTCCAACGCCGGATTTTTGAGGGAACGTTGAGTGGACCTCTAAAGGAAAAAGCTTCCTTTACCGTGCAAGTCGAGCAGCGGAACATCGGACAAACGGCCGTGATCAATGCGCTGATGCTGGATGCAAATCTCAATCCGCTCGCCTACCGCAATTCCGTCTTGAACCCCACGACCAACACGGAGGTGAGCGCGAGGTTGGACTATCAACTGAATCCGAACCACACGCTGACTGGAAGGTATGAATGGGAGAAGAACACAGAGATCAACGCGGGTCTTGATTCGTTTTCGCTACCCTCGACAGCGTACAACAGCGACGAAAGAGAGCATCTGCTGCAATTCACCGAAACCGCGATCCTGAACCCGAGGGCGGTGCACGAGATCCGCTTCCAGTACAGGCGCAGCCACGACGTTTTGCGTGGTCTGAGCGTGGCGCCCACGATCGAGGTACCTGAGGCTTTTATCGGAGGTGGTTCCACGATGGGGGTGTCCGGTCTTACCGAGAACCGGTACGAGTTTCATGACGTGCTGTCATTGATCCGCGGGCAACATAATTTGAAGATGGGCGGGCGCCTGCGCGTGATTAACGAGGCCAATCGGTCGATGGAGAACTATAACGGGGCCTTCACGTTCACATCGCTTGAGGCTTACCAGATCACAGAAGCGGGCTTGCGCGATGGCCTTGCTGCGAGCCAGATCCGTGCCCTGGGGGGAGGGGCGAGCCAGTTTGCTTTTGCGTCGGGCAATCCCGTGGCAGAAGTAACCCAGCTAGACGCTGCGGTTTTCGTACAGGACGACTGGAGAGTGCGGAACGATCTAACGCTAAGCGCTGGTCTGCGCTTCGAAAAACAAACCAACATCAATGATTGGCGCAGTTGGGCGCCGCGTGTAGGGATTGCCTGGGCTCCGCGAAGCGCAGGCGGGCAACAGCCGCTCGCAGTGATTCGAGCCGGATTCGGGATGTTCTACGACCGTATCCGGGAGAGTCTAGTGCTCGATAGCAAGCGTCTCAACGGCGTCTCGCAACAAGGCTTCCTCATCCCCAATCCGGATTTTTATCCGCACGTGCCGGCAAACAGCGCGCTCAGTGGCTTCACGCAGGACCAGGTAGTCAGGGTTCTCGGAGATGGGTTACGGGCGCCCCACATACAGCAACTCGCATTCACAATCGAGCGTCAATTTTGGAATAAAGTCACCGCCAGCGCCAGTTACACCAACTCTCGCGGAGTGGACAGCTTGCGGTCACGTAACATCAACGCATTTCTCCAAGGAACTTACGATCCTCTGGTTCCGGACAGCGGAGTACGGCCGCTTCCGCAGGGCAACATCTACGCATACGAATCCGCTGGACGCTTCCGCCAGGATCAGTTCATTGCCAATGTCAATGCCCGGATCAGCAAACGCTCTACACTATTCGGCTACTACACCTGGAGCAGCGCAGAGAGTGACACAGACGGAGCAAAGACTTTCCCTGGTAATCCCTACAATGTGTCTGCGGAATACGGTCGTGCCGGGTTTGATGTTCGGCATCGTGCATTTATCGGGGGAACGGTCGAGGCGCCATTTGGATTTGCACTCAGCCCGTTTGTTGTGATGCACTCGGGTGCGCCGTTCGACATTACACTGGGGGAGGATCTGAACGGAGACTCTCTGTTCAACGACCGTCCGGCATGGGCAGCAGACCTCAGCCGAGCGTCGGCGCTGAGGACCCGTTGGGGCACTTTCGACACGCGGCCTCAGGCCGGACAGATCATCATCCCTCGCAATTTGGGAGACAGCCCAGGCATGTGCTCGGTGAACCTGCGTCTATCCAAGTCGTTCGGCTTCGGTGCATCGCTCGCGTCTTCCGAATCCGGGGGTCAGTCCGCGGGCGGGCCCGGGCTGTCTGGCGCCCATGGGCCGGGTGGAGGCCACGGTGGGCATCACGATCGCGAAACTTCTTCGAGCGATCGGAGATTTACAGTGACCTTTTCTGTGGCTGCACGCAATCTGTTCAACCGCGTCAACTATGACACTCCCGTGGGAAACTTGAGCTCGCCGTTGTTTGGACGTCCGATTTCGATTCACGGCTTCGGCCACGGCAGTGCGTCCGCCAATCGGACGATCGATTTCCAGGCCCGGTTCTCTTTCTGATCTTAAGTATCATTATGTTGAGTGCAAGCCGATTTCAATCCCGCTGATATGACCGAGCTTGATCTGCGAGGGCAAGACTTAAATACCTCACACGGCGCGCACCGCGCCATTTATTCGGATGCGGACCTGCACCTGACGGTCCACGGTTATCGCAAAATTACCTGCTGGAGTTGGTTGAGCAGGTTGCGGGCGTCTTGCACTCCTTCACCGGAAGGTTCAAAGCGAAGGTAGGCACGGAGTTCTGCCTGGGCCTGCGCGTAGCTGCGAAGCCCGGCCAATGCGTGGGCTTTCGCGATATGCAGCAATGCGCCGTGTTTCTTGCGCAAGCCTGCATCGCTCACGCTCAGCGCGCGACCATATTCCCCTTTGCCGATTAAGGCACGAGCCATTTCGTAGTTCAGGTCCCAGCTGGCAGGACCGAGCGAGGCGGCCGACTGTGCCATCTGCAACCCCTCGTCGAAGCGTCGTTGCGCGTTGTACAGTCCCGCGAGCACCACGTAGGCCCGGACATACTCAGGGTCGCTCTGAATGGCAGCGCGTAGATTCTGTTCCGCCGAGGTCCACTGTTGTTCATTCATTTCCATCGTGCCGGACAGGGTTAGCGCTTCCGGAAATGAAGGGAACAGTTTCAGGGCTTTCTCCAGATCTCGCCGCGCTTCCACTCGCTTCTGTTTCCTGAGAGCGTGCAAAGCCTTTTCAAACAGGTGGCGAACCTTGGGTGGCACCCTCAGTCGGGCCACTGAAATTCGCGATTCCACCGGTGTCCGCGACGCCGTACCTTCGCTGGTTTCAGGCGACGGGCTATCGCTGTCCCGAGCATGTCGGGACGAATTGTCCATTCGTAGCTGAGGGAAAGCGAGGACGCTGAAGAGAAGGATGGAGAAAAAAGCGATGATACCGCGACACATCACCTGCTCCCCCTATTCAAAGAAGTGGGGCCTGTTCGTGCATTTTCTTGATAGCAGGGGTGTGGGGTTGTTTCCTATGAGGCACATCACGGAACCTTGTGATCTGAATCTAGTCCAGGCATTTGCGGAGCCCTCACGTGGGCTCCAATTGCCGTGTTCCCGCAGGCCGGACTATCGGCTTACAATTGTCCCAATATGAAACTGCAGGTCGAGTGCTATTCAGCCTACAAGGCCGAGGAGAGGCCGGTCGTATTTCGCATCGAGGGGCACGAATATCGCGTAGAGGAAGTGCTCGATCAGTGGTATGGCCCGGAGGACGCCTGGTTCAAGGTCCGTGCCCACGATGGCAACATCTACATCCTGAGACACCGAACCTGCGTGCCGCATAGCGACTGGGACTTGGTCTCTTTCCGCAAGGCTGCAGGATAGCCGGAGCCCCTCCGGCTACGGCATTTTCCAGTCGTACGGCATGGGATTGATCCCCCACACATTGCCCGCTTCGTTCAAGGCCAGCGCCAACAGCCACAGCTTTTCGAACTCCCCCAGCGAGGTGCAACTGACCACCCGAGCTTGTACGGGCTTTTTCGCGGGCAGGTCCTCAAGGCGAACGGTGGTCCCGGCAGGGACTGGGCGTGGCGAGCGCACCGCGCATCCGCGAAGATTAGCCAGGATGATGACGCACGGCTGCGAAAACTGATCGCGCGGGTCCAAGCTCGTAAGAGTGATAGGAATTTCGCAGGGAATACGGGTACCTCCCCGCGCCACTTCTTTCTGGGGTGAAGAGTTCAGGTTCGGCCGTCCCAAAGAAAAGTTTCGCAGAATTTCAACGGACATTCGGGACCAGACATTTTCTGTTCGGAATTCGTAACACAGTTTTTGTGGCGCCTGGGGGGCATAGCCCGTCTAGCGCACGCTGGGCGTTCGGGGGCTCCCGGATGTAAACTCCGGGCAGCGCCCTGCTAGTTATGAGAAACTCCACGGAAGCAGGCAGGAGCCCAAATGGCTACCCCACACTCTACCGCTCTTTCGGACGCCTCTGAATGCTGGCCCGCCATCCGCCTGGCGGAGTGGAAAGATACCTATGCCACGCTTCACATGTGGACGCAGATCGTGGGTAAGATTCGCCTTGAACTCACGCCTAAAGTGAACCATTGGTGGAATGTTCCGCTGTATGTGAGTTCGCGGGGACTCACCACCTCGGTCATTCCTTACCGGGATCGCACCTTCGACATGGAGTTCGATTTCTTTCAGAACCAGCTGGTCATTCGCACCTCGGACCCAGAGACCGCATCCGTAGCGCTGGCCCCGCGTTCGGTCGCTGACTTCTATCGCGAGGTGATGGCGGCGCTGCGCTCGCTGGGCATCGAGGTCCATATTTGGACGATGCCCGTCGAGGTCACCGATCCCATCCCCTTCGATCAGGATCACCTTCACGCCGCTTATGATGCCGAGCAGGTCCGGCGACTTTGGCGGATTCTGCTCTCGCTGGACGCTGTCTTCAAAGTTTTTCGTTCGCGCTTCGTGGGCAAATCCAGCCCAGTCCATTTTTTCTGGGGCAGCTTTGATCTGGCAATCACCCGTTTTTCCGGACGCCGCGCACCGCCACGCAACGATCCTGATCCCGTGCTGAGAAAAATCATGCAGGAAGCCTACTCGCACGAGGTGATCAGTGCCGGCTGGTGGCCCGGCGGCGGGGACATCCAAGAGGCTGCATTCTATTGCTATGCCGCCCCCGCGCCCGCCGGATTCGCGGAAAAAACGGTGCTTCCCGCCCAGGCGTTCTACCACTCCGGAATGGGCGAGTACCTGCTGATGTACGACCAAGTGAGGCAGGTTAAATTCCCGAGCGCCACCCTTCTGGACTTTCTCCAGAGCACCTACGAAGCTGGCGCCACAGCCGGGAAGTGGGACCGTCAAGCCCTCGAGGCCGCCTGATCTGGCTGGCCTGGATCAGTGCCTCGTGGACGACACGATGTTCACACCATTCGCCATGAGAAACACTCCGGACGTCTTCTCGGCATCGTGTAAGGAATTCTTCTCCGCACCGGTTTTATCCGCCAGAACCTCGCTCGCTGCCTGCAGCTCGCCAGTGACGGTAACCAGGTCTCCCTTGCGCACTCGCATCGAGTGAAGTTCGAGATTGCTGGTTGGTTTCACAATGAGCAGACGATGGTGGTTGTCCGATCCGACCCAGAAGTTCCCGGTGTCGTTCGTGTCCTGAACCACGACGTTTTTAAGCGTGACCGTCTTGCCGATCCACTCCCCTGGCTTCCTCGCGTTGTAGATGACCCCGGGGTCGATCAGAGTCTGGCCCTGCTGCTGGCCGGCATTATTGTTTGGCCGCTCGGGATTCTGCTGCTCAGTGGCATTGGGTTGCTGGTTCGCATTGGGTTGCTGATTCGGGGTTTGCTGGTTTGCAGAAGGCATGGTGGTGTTCTGGGCAGCCAGTACACCTGCCAGCAGCACCATGGAACAGATGGTGAGGATCGTTTTCTCGGGGCGCATCACAACTCCTTGGTTTGTTCGCTAATTTGCCACTACTACGATGACTCCAACGATGCATGTGGTTGCAAGAGAATTGCTGCGGCTTAAATCGGTTTGGCACGAAGATTATTTTGCTTTGCCGTCCCCGGGATTTCGAACGGTGTAGAACTGAGAAGTGTATTTCCAGGTGGCTTCATCGGCGGGTGCCACGGTGATCTCCACATAGGGCTCCGGAGCGACCACGGTTCGCACCGCCCATACTCCCAGATTCACCAGCGGCCGGTCGCCCCTGATCAGCACGCCCGCGCCGCTTTTGCGGTTCTCAACCCGTATCTCGTAATCTGCAGCCTGTTTCCCAAACCCCGCCAGTTCGGTATAGAACGTGTCGCTCCCTTGCAGATTTCTGGGGAATACGAGTTCTTTCCCGCGAATCTCGCCCAAGCCGCCCATGTCCTGGGTTGCGCGCGGCGCAAATGGAAAGCTGACTACAGTGCTGGGCCCGGTATTCTCATGATCAATGCTCAGGAAATTGTGGTCGTACACCTGAGTATCGATCACCCTCTTGCCCGTGTTCACCAGCCGGTGCTCGATGACCATCACCGGCTCGTGTTTCAGAAAACGAACAGTTTTCATATAGCGGTACGCATATCCCGAACCGCACGCCAGCTCCTGCGTGAACTCAATCCAATTGGCACCGCTTTTCACAGACCGCTTTCCGCCATCAACAATTGGATAGTTGGTGTAAGAGCTGTAAGCCGCGTTGTCGATCTTGCGTAAAGATCCGACGCCGATCTTGCAGAAGGTTTCGCCCGGCTTCGCATCGGCATACCCTAGCGCCGCGCCATCCCTTCCAATGAATTCCTCAACAGGCCCGCTCGCCGCGCTGTTGATTCCCGCAACCACAGGATTCCCGATGGCCACATCTGCCACTGCCGGATCGAATTTCTCAAAAAACGGGCCAAAGTAGCTGTGCCCCTTGAACTCGAGGCTGCCCATCACCCCCGCCCAGTCGAAACGGGCGCCGCGATAGAATCCCTTTTCCGCATCCGGCAAATAGATCTGCGCCTGCAGCACTCCGTTGGAGAGTTCAGTTTTCGGATATTCATTCGGCAAATAGGTTTGACCCATACACAGAACCGGCAGTACTAACTGCAACAGAAATGCAGCGAATGGAATGGTCTTCATCGTCCGCTCACGCTGGTACCCCACGCATGCTACACGTTAACGCCATCATGAAGGAAACTCTTCGCCCGTCAGTTGACCCGCCATGGCATGGCAACTACCATGTCGTTGCTCGAAAGCACACCGGGAATCGGGGGATATCCAGTGCATCCAAATGCTTGCTCTTTACGACGAGGCATAAGTGTCTGCCTGATTGTTCTTGCCTTTGTCTCGCTCGCGGCAGCGGAAGTCCTGACCAGTTCCGATCTCTACAAGCTGCGCAATATCGGCAGCGTGGCGCTTTCGCCTGACGGCCACTACCTCGCATATGACATCACCATGCACGACCGCCCCGGTCGCCCCTACGGCCAGCTCTGGGTGATGGACCTCACCACCCAAAAATCCACTCGTCTCGGCGGAGACAATCCCGCCGCAGGTCCCCTCTGGTCCGGCGACAGCAAGTGGATCGCCTTCCATGGCGAAGACGCTAACAAGCATGGGCTGTTTATTGCTCATCCCGATGGGAGTGCCTCAGCCATTCTGGCCGAGATGAAGGGCACCAATTCTCCGTTGCCCGGAACGGGCAAAGACGTTGCATGGTCCCCAGACGCAAAGCAGATCGCCTTCATCTCCTCCACTGCAGGCGAAGGCGCGGCAGAAGCTGCCGGCGATCCCATGGTGATCACTCGCTACCTGCATAAGCCGGACTATTCCGAGGGCATGACCCGCTTCAATGACAACCAGCGCCTGCATATTTTCCTGGTCGATGTTGCTTCGAAGCAGGTGCGCCAACTCACGCAAGGCAATTACGACGAGCACTCGATCGATTGGTCTCCCGACGGCAGGCAGCTCGTCTTCGCCTCCAACCGCGAACCTAATCAGGACGAGTTCTTCACCTACGACCTGTTCACGCTGCAGTTGTCCGACAGCAGTATCCATCGCCTGACCGCGACCGAGTATTGCGAGTACGATCCCCTCTGGTCTCCCGACGGCAAATTCATCCTCTATCGCGGAACTCGCCGCGGCCTTACCGATCGAGAGACCACGATGGAAGATACACACGTTTGGCTGATGAGTGCGGACAGCAGCAATCGCCAGGAAATCGGCAGAGTCGTCGACGATCGCCAGGGGATGCCGCAGTGGGCGCCCGATGGAAGGTCGATCTACTTCACCGTGCAGGAGCGCGGAAGTAATTATTTGCTTCGCCTGCCCGTCGCCGGCGGCCAACCAGAATACCTCGTCAAAGATCCCGGGTTCGTCGGAAGCTTCTCGGTCGCCAACAACGGAGCAATCGCGTATTCTTTGAGCACTCCGGGCGATGCTCCGCAGTTGTACCTGAAATCCGGCAGCGCCGCTCCGCGCAAGCTCACCGATCTCAACCACGATCTCCTCTCCAACAAGTCCATCGCCGAGGTTGAAGCTTTCACCTTCGTCAGCAACGATAACAAGTTTGAGGTCGAAGCCTTCCTGACCAAGCCCATCGGCCTGACCACAACGTCAAAGCACCCGCTGATCGTCTCCATTCACGGCGGTCCGCACGGACAAAACGGACCTGCATTCAATTTCAGGAATCAGGTCTACGCCGGACACGGCTACGCGGTGCTCAACGTGAATTATCGCGGCTCCACCGGCTACGGCCAGAAATTTGCCGACGCCGTCTTCGGTGATCAGGACGGCAACGAAGGGCAGGACGTTCTCTACGCGGTCAGCGCGGCAGTTCGTCGCTATCTTTGGATCGATCGCGAACGCCTCGGCATTGAAGGCGTCAGTTATGGCGGACAACTGACCGACTGGCTCATCACGCAGACGAACGAGTTCAAAGCAGCAATCCCGACCGCCGGCATCGCCAATCTCGTCAGCTACAACTACATGACTTACTACAACCAGTACGAAGAAATGGAATTCGGACAATTCCTCCACCAGGGCAACCTGATGGATGTGGCCTGGGAGCGCTCAGCATTGAAGCACGTAGCCGCGGCGCACACGCCCACGTTGATCATGCACGGCGAAAACGACAACGATGTTCCCATCGCCGAAGCCGAGCAATTCTTCATTGCGCTTAAAGACGTTGGCACCGAAACCGTCTTCTTGCGTTATCCCCGCGAAGGTCACGGCCTTTCTGAAACCAGGCACCAGATCGACTCCATGGACCGCTCCATTGCCTGGTATGACCAACATTTCCCGGCGCAGGGCACGACCAGCGTCACAAACGTGCAGCCGTGAGACTGCACTACAGAGAAACCCTGATGAGTATTGTTCCCGGAGAGTGCAATTTTGGGTTGAGACTGCGTCTCCACCCGGCCACATGGCTGCGGCAGCTACATGCCTAAACTCTCTCCAGAGTGATACTTACTTTCGCCCGTGACTCTGGTTCCTCAGTTGCATACGTCCAGGATGTTCTTGCCTCTACCGCAGCCGAATGGAGGGTTCATGAACTGTTCATTCTTTTTCGCAGTGAAGAGGCGCAAAACCCGCTGCTGCATCTGTGGAGATTGGGTCGCTTTAGAAGCCAGCAAAACGGATGAGCAGGGAAGCGCAGTGCACGAAGAATGCTATGTCGGCAGAACGATCGCGTTGCTCGCGGCGCAGCAGCAAGCCTTAAAAGTTTCCGCGAGTAGGGTTTTGCAAATCCAACCGGTTAATCCCGAAATGATGTGGCCGAGGTGGTGACGCGCGGGAGTCGGCGCCGGTCTTCGCCTTCTGCTTCGAGGCAAAACCCGACAAGTTGTGCGCGCCTTCATTCCTTCACGTTCTTCGTTCGCATGGCACGCACGATCTCCGGCAGCCGCGGCAGGATCGCCGAATACTTCAACCACGCCCGGTGATCTACCGCCGGCGATCCACTCACCAGAGCGCCCGCTGCGATATCCGCTGCCACTCCAGTCTGCGGCGTCACAATCGCGTTGTCGCCTACCCTGCAGTGCCCGACCACGCCAACCTGACCGGTTAAGATGACGCGATTCCCAATCACCGTTGATCCCGCCAGTCCCACTTGCGCGCATAACAGGGAGTCTTCGCCCACATGCGTGCCGTGTCCCACCTGCACCAGGTTGTCGACTTTTACCCCGCGCCCGATGCGGGTCTCGCCCACGCTTGCCCGATCGATGCAGGAATTCGCCTGCACCTCGACATCGTCTCCGATCACCACCGGAGCGGGCTGCGGAATTTTGTGCCACCGCCCCTCGGTCGCCTTCGCAAATCCGAACCCGTCCCCGCCGATCACCACGCCATTCTGCAGAAGCACGCGGTGACCAAGTCGGCAGTTCTCGCGCACCACCGAGTGGGCATGCGCGAAAAAATTGTCCCCGATCCTCGTCCCGCGATAAATGACCACATGCGCCAGCAGCACCGCATTGACGCCGATCTCCACATCCTCCCCGATCACCACATACGGCCCGATATGCGCACCCTTTCCAATCCGCGCTCTTCCATCCACCACTGCCGTGGGATGCACCCCAGGCGCATACGACTGGGCCGGATGAAATAACTCCAGCGCCCGCGCAAACGATAAATACGGATCCTTCACCCGCAGCGTCGCCGCAGGAATAGCAGGGAAGTCCTCCGCCACGATCAACGCCGAGGCCCTCGTAGTCCGCGCCGCCTGCGCGTACTTGGGATTCGACACAAACGTCAACTCCCCCGGCCCCGCCTCTTCAATCCCGTTGAGTCCCTTGATTTCGATATCGGAAGAGGACTTTTCCAGACGAGCGTCTAGCGCAGAGGCAATCGTAGAAAGTTTCATGGGCATGGATGAGATTCGCATAAATCGTACACCATGCCCCCGCAACGTCCCGCTGAGTCCTATTTCTAGCGAATGACCAGCGCGAACGAGGCCTGTTGTTTGAGCGGCCCCGCCGTCGCCGTCACAGTCACGACGTAGCTTCCCGCCGGCGTGCCCGGATCCTGCTGATGCGCGGCCGGTGTGCCACCTCCACCTCCACCGCACGCCGGAACCACCGCCACAAGGCCCAGCAGCATCATTCCCAGCAGCAGTGCGGCTCGGCGCCGCTTCGGCACAGCAATCAGGAAAATGCCAAATAGTGGCAGCCCACCGCCCAGGACCACGGCGTAGTAGCGTCTCGCATTCGATCGCAGCATAGTGGTATGCGAAGCCGCCGTTGTGATTGTGACGGTTGCAGAAACGACTGTAGTCGGGCCCTGTCCGGTAATCGATGCCGAGGTACATGTGGCCTCTACGGGCAGGCCGCTGCACGACAACGTAACCGCTGTGGTGAAACCCGTCGAGGCAATGACGCCAACCGTGCTCGTGCCGCTCGTGCCAGGAGGACTGATGCTGACGTTCGTTGGACCAGAGACCAACGCGAAACCGGGCTGCACCGTGAACGTCACCGGGACGGCGCTATTGCTCGGGCTGAAGCTTGGATCTCCCCCGTAGCTGGCAGCGATGCTGTGGTTCCCTGCGTCGAAACTGACGATCGCATCGCCGATCGACGTATTCCCCTGGCTGTTCAACGGTGGGTTACTCATCACCTGCACAGGAGGATTCACCTGCGGATTTGCAGACGGGATCGGACCAAAACTGTCAGTGAATGTCACCGAGCCAGTGGCTATCCCTTTTCCCGAATTTCCAGCAACATCCGCTCGCACAAACACCAGACTGCCGAACGGGAATGGGCTCGTAAGCGGACGCCCACTCAGATCGGAACCGGACAAACTCAACGTGGTCGTACTCGGCTCCGGGTTCACCGTAACGTTTATTTTGTTGGAGTCACTGGGCGCATAGGTGCCGTCGCCACTATAGTGCGCCCATACGGAATAGGAAACAGTCGGCCGTCCCGGCAAGGAACTAGTCGAACCGCTGGCGGTTCCGTTGCTCAGGTGGAACAAATCCAGAGTGCTGCGATCCGTGCCAAAGTAATCATCGTGGTAGTACAAGACGACGTCGCCTGTGGCTGTCCCGGTGCCGGAATTTGGCGTAACCGTTGCGCTGACTGCGACTGAGTCACCGTGCGTCATCGTTATATCGGTTGTGCCCCCTTTTAACGTGAGTTGGGTCGTAGTCGGACTAAAAGTAACTGTGCTCCAGTTCGTGATCAGGTTAGCGACATTCACCGAGCCCAGACCAGTCGCCAAATCGTACCCAGGGCCTGCCTGATAATCCGAGCCCAGCTCTCCGGGAACAACATTGTTGCCGACGGTGACGTCATTGAAGATGCACGTGCTGACGGGCAGGCCCGAAGTATTGGAACCAGTGCACTGCGTCGGGTAAATGCCTTGGCCCGCCTGCGATGCAGCCAGGGAATAGAGAACGTAGTTCGCTTGGCCCTGACGTCCGCCGGCGCTTTCGTCAACCAGCGCCATGATGCCCGCCATCGAAGGAGCGGCCGCAGACGTCCCGCTGATCAAGTAGACGTGGATATATCCCCGGCTGTCGGGGGTACAAGATCCTTCCAAGCACAGCAGATATGGATCGTGTCCGGCAGAGGTGAGCGAGATATCCGGCAAGTCGCGCACCCCATCTTGCGGAATGTTCAGTCCAGTGCCGGACTGCCAGGAAGGTTTTGGCACTCCGGGTGTAGTGCCAGCGGGAGAAATTTGATTGTTTCCCAGATTGCCGGCGCTCGCGCCACCACTGCCCGCCCAAAGCCCACTGGTCGCACTGCTCTGATTCCACACATTCTCCGGAATGTACGAGATTGCCGTTTCCGCGGGCGGCGCGGTGGAGGCCCAGTATTTGCTGGGGGTTCCGCTTTCATTGAACATCGTTCCGCCAACGGCGACGTTGAAGGCAGTAGCAGCGATGGCGTTCACAGAAACAGGATTTTTCGCCGGGGGGTTGCTGGGATCATCGCAGCCTGCTGCGCCATTGTCACCTGCGGACACAAAATAAGTGATCCCTTGGGCCGCCGCCTGCTCTGCCAACGTGCGGATTTCTTGGAGCTTGGCATCCGTCGCAAAGTATTCGCAACTTCCGAAACTCTCCGTCATGATGTCGGTGAGATTATTTTCCACGATGTACAACTCAGAGAGGTCCACGCCATCGGTGTTATTGGTACTTCCCGAGACAACAAACTCCACGGACACATCGGGGGCGAGTGCACTCGACCAGGTCGTATCCAGCGTTGCCTCCGCTTCTTCTCCTCCACCCGCATTGCCCGGATCAGGGCCGTTCACAATCACATTGACGTAGCCACCCCCGAAGGAATTCATCCCAGATCCGACAACGTTAAGAAAGTTCTGAACGTCCTGGCCGCCGGCATAGAGGTCATTGCGCCCGACGACGCCAATGGTCACGCCCGCTCCGGTCCAAGGGTTGTAAGCGGGGCTTGTGATGTTGTAGATCACGGCGTAATCCTGCGGCGCAAGCGCGTGGGTTTGCTGCCCGTTCTGGGTAAAAGTGATTTCCGGCCGTGCGCCGGGTACGACTCTTGCCGGGACGCGCTGCTGCGCCAGATGGCTCTGCGGTCGGCTGACGAAATTATGCAGTGTCGCTACGCCCGCGACTGCTGGCACCAACGCCGCCGGAATTCGCGGATCACTTGAGTTGGCCCAGTGTTGTTCTCCGTTAACGATGTACTTGTGAATCGCAGTGTGAAACGTCTCGCGCACCTGGCTTGCCGATCCGGAAAACTCCAGCACCGTTCGCCCCTTGGTGGTTCCCACTTGAAAGCCATGGGATTGCAACCATCCCGTGATGGCCTGCATATCCGCATCCGTCGGGCCGAATTTTTGCCCGAATTCTTCGGGGCTCAGCCACGTGTGATAGTTCGGCGAATGCCTGTCTTGCTGATCGTCCAGCAGCTTGCGCAGCGCCGCTTCCTGTTCCGGACTGCGTTTTAGCACCAGCAGCATCCGTTGCATTGGTAGCGTTGCCGGGGCAGTCCCCAGATCGAATTCCGGCCTCGCCAGCCGATGCGTATTCCCCTTGAGGGTCGTGAGTTGCCCGTCGTCCACAGCTTGCGTGATCAGCGGCCGCGCAAACGCACCCTGCGCCCGTTCCTGTCCCCACCCGGCTCCAGTAAGAGCCAGAATGAAAACAGCACTCCACATCAAGCACGAGACAGACAAATACCTGCAGGCAAGCCAAGCCCGGAACGCGTGCATACGCACCTCGACTGGGATCACGGCGCATCGAAATCGAACGGAGAGAGGGAAGGGAGGGACATCCGCCCGTTTCGCCCCGCCAGCACTATGCCGGCGGACCAGAAACAGTACATGAAGCTTTCGTGCTTTTCAACGGATTTCCGGCGCTGCCTCGCTACCCGTTTCTGCGCCTTTCCGTCGGTCTGGTAAGTTAATCCGGATGCCGAAATGCCGGACCATCTTGATCTGCGGGATTCTCGCCATGGCTTTTCCCCTCGCCAGGCTTTCAGCGCAAACCGCCGTCGTAGAAGGCACGGTTCGCGATTCCGCTGCTGCGGTGATTCCGAACGCCTCGATAACCCTGCAATCCGGTCCTTATCACGCCAGTACGACAACCGACAGCAACGGACATTTCACCTTCGCCTCCGTGCCCGCCGCATCCGGCTCCATCGAAGTTCGCTCGCCGGGTTTCGCTCTCGCCCAGCGTTCCTGGACTGCCGACGCGGCCCATGCTGTCCTCGACATCGTGCTCGAACCAGCATCTGCCAGCGAACAGATCACGGTTTCCGCAACCCGCACCGAAATTCGGCTCGCAGAAACTCCCGGCAGCACAGTCCTGCTCTCCCAGGAAGATGTCATCGCTAACCCCGCGCTCCGCGTCGATGACGTTCTCCGGCAAGTCCCCGGATTCTCCCTCTTCCGCCGCTCCGACAGTCGCACCGCGAATGCCTCCAACCAGGGCGTGTCCTTGCGCGGTCTCGGAGGCACCGCCGCCAGCCGTGCTCTGGTGCTCGAAGACGGCTTTCCCCTCGTCGATGCCTTTGGAGGCTGGGTTTACTGGGATCGTGTTCCCCGCCAATCGATTTCCAGTGTCGAAGTCTTCCGCGGCGGCGCTTCCAACCTCTACGGCAGCGACGCTCTAGGTGGAGTCGTGCAGTTCCTCACGCGCCAGCCGCAACGCCCGGCATTCAGCCTTGAAACTTCCTATGGCAACGAGCAGACTCCCGACCTGTCTTTCTGGACCGGCACCCGCGTCCACCAATGGGACCTCGCGCTCGCCTCCGAGTTGTTCCGCACCAACGGTTTTATTCTCGTTCCCACTTCTCAGCGCGGCAGCGTTGACACTCCCGCCAACTCGAGAGACGCTTCGCTGGAATTGACCATCGGCCATCAGATCGGAGACAAAGGGCGAGTCTTTGCCCGTGGAAGTTTTTACACCGAATTTCGCCACAACGGCACGCCGATCCAGACCAACGACACGAGAATGGGCGAAGGCGCGCTCGGCTACGATCAGCAATTCGGCAACGACTCTTTCATGGTCCGTGCCTACGGCCAGGTGCAAGGATACGATCAGCGTTTTTCGTCCGTCGCGCCCGACCGCAACAGCGAATCCCTCACCAATTTGCAGTACGTCCCTGAACAAGTCGTTGGAGGCGCTACACAGTGGACGCATCTGCTGGGCAAGCATCAGACGCTGGTTGCCGGGGCCGACCTGATGGAAGTCATGGGCGCCAGCGACGAGCAGCTTTTCACCGCCGGCACTCACACCCGTAACAACGCTTCCGGCGGACGTCAGCGCATCCTTGGCTTCTTCGGCGAGGACCTGATTCGCTGGAAGAACTGGACAGTTATCCTTGCCGCCCGCGTGGATGACTGGAACAATTTCCACGCCAGTTCCATCTGCACCCCCATCGACGGCGCTTGCACATCGCCGAGCGTCCTGTATCCAACTCGCAGTGATTTCGCATTCAGCCCGCGTGCTTCCGTGCTTCGAACTGTCAACCGTAACCTCTCGCTGACCGCGTCCATGTACCGGGCTTTCCGCGCTCCCACCCTGAACGAACTCTACCGCAGCTTCCGCCTGGCCAACGTTCTCACGCTCAACAATCCGTACCTGAATGCCGAGCGCCTCACCGGAGCCGAGGCCGGAGCAAACGTCACCGCTCTTGATCGTAAGCTCGATCTCCGCGGAACATTTTTCTGGAGCGATCTGGTGGACCCAGTGGAGAACGTCACTCTCGATCCGGCGTCGTCGCCGGTTCTCCGCCAGAAACAGAATCTCGGCCGCATTCGCTCCCGCGGAGTCGAGATGGACACCTCAGTTCACGTTTCTCGGGACATCCAGATTTCTGCCGGCTACGCGTTCACCGATGCTACGGTGGTGAACTACACGGTTCCGCTCGGCGCAGTCTCTCTCCTCGGCAAGCAAGTGGCGCAAGTCCCGCGCAACGTCTTTACCTGGCAAGCCCGCTATTGGAATCCCTCACGGCTGCTGCTGAGCGTTCAAGGGCACTTCATTGGAAACCAGTTCGACGACGATCAGAACAAATTTCCTCTCGGCCGCGCCTACACCATGGACCTGCAGATCGGCCGCAACCTCAGTCGCAATCTCGAACTTTTCGCCGCCGCCGAGAACATCCTTAACCAGCGCTACAACGTCGCCAACACGCCCTTCAATGGAATCTCGCTGCTGAACCTCGGCCCGCCCATCCTCTACCGAGTCGGAATGCGCCTGAACTTCCCCCCGGAAGGGCGATAATCTTTTTCCGCAATCATGGTGAAGCTTTTGAAGGTAGATCACCCAATCGCGCGCTACTTGATGCCTAACTTGGTTAGATTTTCAATCGGCCTGGCCAGTACAACTTTCTCATCGCGCACGACGATAGGTCTCTGCACGAGCTCCGGATGGGCAGCCATCAGCTTCAGCACTTCACTGTCAGACAGATCCTTGCCGGCCACGAGTTGCTTATATGCAGGCTCGTTGCGGCGCAGCACGTCTTGCGGCTTCAGTCGCGCGCGGTCCAGTAAATCCCTCAACTCAGAAGCCGAAAACGGTTTCTCGATGTAGTTGACGCTCTCGAACTCAACTCCTCGCGCAGTCAAGACACGCTTGACCTCACGGCAAGTGCTTCAAGTCGGCTTTTCATAAACCCTGACCCTGCGTGTTTTGTTCATGGTCGCTCGCTGGGACTAGGTACTGAGTACTGGGTACTGGGTACGGAGTCCCACTACTCCTCAAACATCGGAACCTGCCGCTGATCCTGCGCCGGACGTTTCCTGCGCGTCGCTCCAATTACCGCCAGCACGGTCAACGACTCCAATGCCGTCCGCGGCACAAAGATTCTCTGCGTGTTCGACCGCTGATCTGGAGGATTCACCAAAAATCCTTCCGGCGTACTCTGCGTCAGGTCCGCCGGCATTAACCCTTCCAGCACTTCGCTGTCTTTGAAGCGCAGCCGCACCCATAGCCCCTCCGACCGCGGCCGCGAGGTAAAGGTCTTCCGCGTAAGCGACTCCGAATCGCCAAACTCGCGCACAAAGTAAACGCCCTTGATCTCGCGCAGGTCCATCGCGATCACGGTGCCCGAAGTATTCAAAAGTTCCAGCTTGCCTTCATGCACGAAATTCGCCGGAGACACGTATCCCGACACCGAATCCCGGTCCATCTTCCGGACAATCACTTTCTTATGAGTAGAAGGCATGGATACGCGATCAGTGGTCAGTCGCGTGTCGATTCTCGCACTTTTCCCCGCAAAACTCCCGGAATCCGCCTTGGCAGTAGCCAAAATGTAAACGTTGTGTTATTTTCTTGTGCTTGCCGCAGAGTTTCCGCTTCGTCTAAGTCTAACGTATTTAGCCACTTGCGTCCCCGTGGCTCGGTCCTGCTTTAGCAGTCATTGGAGGGCTGTGGAAATCCTGTGGAAAGTACGGCTCGTCGGCCCCGCATTCCCGGCCCGGCAAGTCGCCTAACGCGAATGGCTGATTACATTTACACCATGGAAATCCGGCTGACGCCGGACCAACTCAAGGGCGTCGGACTGGTCCAGGACGTTGCTCGCGCGGCGGGCATGAATCTTTACCTCACCGGCGGCGCCATCCGCGACATCATCAGCGGATTCACCATCCGCGATCTCGATTTCACCGTCCAGGGCAACCCCCTCAAGCTGCAAAAAGATTTTGAGAAGGCAGGCGCCAAAATTGCCGCCGTCGAGGAAGACATTCGCACCATCTTCCTCTCGCTCCCCGGCAATGCCCGCGCCGAAGTCAGCATGGCGCGCACCGAACGCTTCGAGAAAACCGGCAAGCCTCCCATCGTCATGCCGGCCACCATTCACGACGATCTCCGCCGCCGCGACTTCAGCATCAACGCCATGGCACTGTCGCTCAATGAAGGATCGCGCGGCCTGCTGCTCGATCCCTTCAACGGCGTAGCTGACATTGAAGCCAAGCTTATCCGCATCCTGCACAACTATTCCTTCCTGGAAGATCCTTCGCGTCTGATTCGCGCCACCCGTTTCTCCGCCCGTTTCCATTGGCTGCTCGAAGAACGCACCCAGGCCCGCTACAACGCTGCCAAGGAAGGCAAGTACATCGACCACATTCTGCGGAGTTCGATCGGGCACGAAATCGCCGCGCTGGCGCATGAAGACGATCCGCTCAACGTCGTCAAAATGCTGGAGAAGGAAGGCTGGCTGCAGGTGCTTCACGAACGCTGGACCACCGCCAAAGCCGATCTCAATGGCCTCAGCGCGCTGATGAAAACTCGCCAGCAGATGGTCGATCTCGGATACACGCCCGATGCCGGACCTGCGGTCATGTATTTCCTGACCGGGCACTTCTCCGACAAAGACATTGCGGAAATTCAGAAAATGATTCCGCGCAAAGACCTGGTGGAAGCTTGGCGCGATATCGAAGACCACGCCAAAGAGCTCGCCAAGCGCTTGACCGGCAAAGAAGCCGCTACTCCGTCCCGCACCTGGCATTTGCTTTCGTCGGCGCGCCCGGAGATGGTGCTGTTCCTGGCGGTCACCGCCAAGCAGCAGGCAGTCGAGCAGAAGATCAAGAATTATCTGACCAAGTGGCGGCAGATCCAGCAGAAGATTCCGCTTCCTGAAATGACGGAGCTGCTCATCACGCCGCAATTGCCGGAGTACCCAAAAATTGCGCACGATGTCTTCATGCTGTTGCTGGATGGCAAGCTGCGCTCGCGCACCGAGACCCTGAAATTTCTCAAGCCATTCGCCCCGCCACCGCCGCCACCGCCTCCCGCTCCACGCCGTGGACGCGCTGCCAAAGCCGCTGCTGAGGCCGCTGCGGCCGCCGCCGCTGCCCAGACCGCGGCGAAAATCGCCGCCAAGCCCGCCGCCAAAGGCAAGAAGGGTAAAGCCGCCGTGGTGGTCGCCCCAGCACCCGCGCCTGCAGTCGCCGCTAAGCTGCAGCCAAAAGGGAAGCCGCCGGAGAAACTGAAACCTGCGCCAAAACCGGTTCCCAAAAAGCCCGCTCCCAAGCCGGCCCCCAAACCCGCCCCCAAGCCCGCAAAGAAGAACGCAAAGAAGAAGAAGTAGAAATAGAGCCCTATCGACAACGTAAGCCTGACCCATGAGCCACGGGGGAGTATTTTAGTGACCTGCCGCAACGAAACCTGAACTCCTGAGCCCGCTTCGGGGTATAATGCTTTCGCATGCGTCGCCTGGCCCTCATCACGGCGTTCGCTCTCTCCTTCGCACTACCTCTCTGCGCGCAACGCGGCGGTCACGCTGGCGGAGGATTCCATGGCGGATTCGGCGGCGCCCGCGGAGGATTCGGCGGAGCTCGTGGCTTTAACGGCGGCCATCTCTCCGGTGGAATGCACTCCGGTTACGCTCCAGGTATGCGGTCGTCAGGAGTTTCTCGCGGAATCCATTCTTCAGCCTTCAACGGCAGGCGCAACGGATCTCATCGATTCGGCAATCAGTTCAGCAATTGTTTCGGTGCATTCTGCGGGCATCCTGGGTTTGGAAATCAGTTCGGTAACCCGCTCCGCAACTGCGTCGGAGCGTTGTGCGGTCATCGCTTCGGCTCTCCATGGCGGCGTTCCAATTGGGGCTGGGGTTGGGGTTGGGGATCCGGCTACTACGATCCGTGGCTCGGGAGTTCCTGGGACTACGATGATTACAGATTTGATCGCGACTACTATCGCGAACGTGCCCTGGCCGAGCAGTGGAACGAACAAAACCTGGCAGAATCTCGCATGCGCCAGGAAGAAGCCGAAGCCGATCGCGATGAGCATTCCTACGCGCCCCGTTCCTATTCCCAGAAGACCCACCAGCAAAACGAGGAGCAACAATCCTCCGCGGCCTCTTCGCCGACCGTGCTGATCTTCCGCGACCGGCACCAGAAAGAAGTCAGCAATTACGCCATTGTGGGACAAACTCTGTTGGACTTAACGCCGCAGCATCACGAAAAGATTGCGCTCGCGGATCTCGATCTACCCGCGACCACGAAAGCCAATGATGATCGCGGTGTCACGTTCCGTGTTCCCGGATCGCAAGAAGGCCAATAGCACCTCACCAGGTAATTCCATTCACCGCATCCCACGCCCGTTCGCTGCATCCAACAGGGTATTGGCCCCACAGGCATTTCTTTTCATCCCAGGGCCTAGTACAGTGAAATCAAGCATTTAGGCCACGAACGAATATCCTGGGGGAACCTTGCGCTACACCGGGTGACTCGCAGGGGTAACCGTTGCTTGAATGCTAGAATACTTAGAACCCCAATATGCCTCTAAAAACGCTGTTCCTCAATCCTCCCTCTTTTGAAAATTTCGACGGAGGCGCCGGCTCTCGCTGGCCCGCCACCCGCGAAATCGAAAGCTTTTGGTATCCGGTGTGGCTGGCTTACCCCACGGGCATGCTGGAAGGCGCACGCTTGCTGGATGCGCCTCCCCATCACGTTTCGGGGGACGAGACCATCAACATTGCACGGGAGTATGAGTTCCTTGTGCTCTTCACCTCCACTCCCGGGTTTCCTGGGGATCTGCGGCTGGCGAAAGCCATCAAGGCTGCCAACCCTTCCATCAAGATTGCTTTTGTGGGACCGCACGTTTCGGTGCTGCCAGAGAAATCCCTGCGGGAGTGTCCGGAGATTGATTTCGTTTGCCGCAAGGAATTCGACTTCGCGGTCGTCGATTACGCTAAGGGGAAGCCGCTGGAGCAGATTGCCGGGGTTTCTTATTTGAAGGATGGCAAGATCGTCCACAATCCCGATGCTCCACAGATTCAGGACCTGGATTCGCTGCCCCACGTCACCGAGGTCTACAAGCGCGATCTGGATGTCACCCGGTACAACGTGCCTTTCCTCTTGAGTCCTTATGTGTCGCTTTACACCACGCGCGGCTGTCCGGCTCAGTGCACGTTCTGCTTGTGGCCGCAGACTTTGAGTGGTCATCCGTGGCGCAAGCGCTCGAGCGATGACGTTGCCCGCGAGATGGCGAAAGCCAAAGAGTACTGGCCCAATGTGAAAGAATTCTTCTTCGACGATGACACCTTCAACATTCAGAAGGCCCGCACCATCGAACTCTGCGCCAAGCTCAAGCCGCTCGGATTGACCTGGTCCTGTACGTCCCGCGTGACCACTGACTTTGAAACATTGATGGCCATGAAGGAAGCGGGCTGCCGTCTTCTCATTGTGGGCTACGAATCGGGCGACCAGCAGATTCTGAAGAACATTAAAAAGGGCGCCACCGTCGAGCGCGCGCGCCAGTTCACCAAAGACTGCCACAAGCTCGGACTGGTCATTCACGGCGACTTCATCATGGGTTTGCCCGGCGAGACGCGGGAGACCATCAACAACACCATTGCCTTCGCCAAGGAACTGGATGTCGAAACCATCCAGGTTTCGGTGGCCCACGCCTATCCCGGAACCGAGCTCTACGACTACGCCGTGAAAAACGGCTTCATCGTGGGCGACAACAAGATGGTCGACGAAGGCGGACATCAGCTGGCCCACATTCAGTATCCCGGGCTTGCGGCCGATGAAATACTTTCGGCAGTACATCGCTTCTACGACGAATATTATTTCCGTCCTAAGGCCGTGTTCCGCATTCTGAAAAGGGCCGCTTTCGATGGCCATGAACGCAAGCGCCTTTATAGTGAGGCCAAGACCTTCCTGAAGCTCCGCTCCCAGCGCAACAAATTGGTCAAGAAGCACGCCAGGGAGGCTGCGGCGGGACAATCCTCGTCGGGCCAGTCCAGCGCCAGCCGTCCGGCGGACGCGGTGGGAATGACGGATTGAAGTATTCCGTCGTAGAGACGTAGCTAGCTACGTCTCTACTGGCTGGGAACTGCGGACTGAGAACTAGTTTGACCTTTCGCAAGTATCTTGTGCTGGCCGGCGTAACCGTCTTCGCGGCGGCGGGCGACTCCATGCTGTCGCACGGCATGAAGCAAGTCGGCAACATTTCCTTTCACAATCTTGGCAGCCTGCTCTTGGCGGTGACCAATCCCTGGGTCGCCGTCGGCATCGTTCTGCTGCTGGCTTTTTTCGCCTCTTACATGAACGCCCTTTCCTGGGCCGATCTCACGTATGTGCTGCCCGCATCTTCGCTAGGATATGTTTTGCTGGCCTTGGTAGCTCGCTTCGCACTTCACGAGCAGGTCAGTCCCTTGCGGTGGGCGGGAATTGCTTTAATTTCCGGCGGCGTTGGATTTGTGGCGGGAGGTCCGTCTCTGACCCATCATCCCGATACCGGCTCTGCGTCTTCCGCTGGCGATCCGGGCGCCGCTTCGGGCGGTACGCGTCCAAACAGTGCGGCTGCAGACCCGCGGAACCAGCAGCATGTGCGCGTCGCAACCGGAGGCAAGCCGTGAGGCACCTCTACACCTGGTGTGGCATTCTGCTGGTAGTTTCCTTCTCGGTCGTGGGCGATGTCACCATGTCACGCGCGATGAAGCAGGTCGGTGATCTTCACGCGCTGCGAAAACGCTTCGGGATCGGCACCGTCGTTTGCCGCATTTTCTCGAATTCCACGTTCTTTATTGCTGTGGCTGCGATGGCGCTTTCTTTCTTTAGCCTCCTGTTCTCCCTCTCCTGGGGAGACGTGAGCCTGGTCGGGCCGGCGGCCGCTTCGCTTACCTTCATCGGCAATGCCTTCGCCGCGAGACTCTTCCTGCACGAAAAAGTGGATCGCCGCCGCTGGATGGCCGCCTTGCTGGTAGCCGGGGGCGTGGCCCTGCTCGCGGGCTAGTTCTTCAGCACTCTTTTTAGATTGTTTGGGACTGTCGGTGCCCTATGCGCGTCGCCGCCCGTTCGAAGTCGAGGGCCACCCTGCTCCCGGTAGACGACTTCAAAACTCACGCAACAGAATCCCTTGCATGCAGCCCTAAGGAATCGTCCCGGGTTCAGTTCGGCTCTATGTTGTACTCGGGGTGCCGCTTCTGTTCGAGGAGCTCGTTCAATTCCATCACGAGCTCGTCGAATGTCTTGGGAACTTTCTCAGTCTGGATTCGCTCGCACAGATACGCCAGTCGCTCTCGCTGCTCGGCGGTCATCGCGCGGCCTCCTGAAACGTTCACGATCGAAACCTTGGCACAGGTTTCTGTGCGTGTCTGTCCGGGAAATTGCTAAAAATCCCTTCGCCGGCGTTCATGCTCGAGGCCAGCTTCCGGACATAGCAATTTTCATGGATGGCTCGGCCGCACTCGTCGGTCTTCGCCGTCTCCAACTCAACCGGCTCTTCGCATATGGAGCAAGCTGGTTTCGAACTGCAGCCGTACACGCCTCCGGGTTCCGCGAGAGGTATGCGGTGGAAATAATGAATTGTCAAGGTTCAGCCTCGATGAGTCACAACCCTCTATTGTCGGGCGAGCGGAATTGCTGGGGTCTGGGACTTCTTAGCTACAGACTATACCTTAGGGTTAAAACTGCAAGCGCTAAAATACGCCAAAATCCAGGCCCGTGCGTCAGCCACGTTACAAAGTACAGTTTGCGAGGTATCGAATACCCACGCAGAATGTGTTTATCTCTCAACAGGACATCGACCTAGAGGACGCATTGTGAAACTGCCGCCGGACGACCGAATTCCCGAACCTTTCCTCCGCAACCTGAACCTGGAAGACCGTGTGCGCGACCTTTGTCAGCAGCTCGCCACGTCACCCGACGAGTGCGACCTGGAGGCGATCCGCCAGGAACTGTTATGCCTCTCGCATGAGAAACTCAGCCGGACACGGAAGGTCCCGATTGAACTGCCGGAAGGCAAGTTTCTCGCAACCCGGCGAGTGTGTCGGTGTTGAGCTTGATAGGGACGGTCATTCCGAACCTCCCTTAGTCCCTGCTCACGGGTAACCTTGGTCATACCAATTTCGCCTTATACCCTCCAACGCGTGTAAGGGATAGTCTCGTTTGGAACTCCGCTCACAATTCAACGGCTTCGACGGCTTTCGTCGGGAGACACGATGGAACGGCGCCCCCTTCGCGTGCTTTTGGTGGATGACAATGAAAGTGTGCGTCGAAGCATCTGCCAGATACTTCATTCCCAAACTGATATTGAAGTGATCTGCCAAGCTGCGGACGGAGCTGACGCTCTCAACCAGGCGAGGGAGCATCACCCTGACCTTGTGCTGCTAGATATCACCATGCCCACCATGAACGGGCTGGACGCCGCACGAATTCTGAAGCGTGAATTTCCCTCAATGCATGTTGTCATTGTGAGTCAGCACGATTCGCGTGGCTTTCAGTGGGCGGCGTTGGCGGCGGGCGCAAGTGGGTACGTGGTGAAAAGCAACGCTGCCCGAGATCTGCTTCCAGAGGTGCGGCGCATTCAGCGCTTGCGCATGTCCGCTTAAGCACCCGAGGAGCGCCTGGGTGCCCAGCCTTACGCCGCGTTCTTAGAATCTGGCGGCTTGCCGGTTTCTTTCACAGCTTCCAGGACCAGCTCCCCACTCTTCGATTCCGGGACCGCGAGATCCGTGCCCCGAGGCACTTCCTGCTTCTGGCCTGGCTGGGTGACGAAGATGACCCGTCCGCCAGGGCAGTTCTTTCGAAATAACCTGGTCAACTCTTCCGTCTGGTCTTTCGAGACGCGATAGCAGATTACGAACACTCCACACCGCCCCATCTCGATTTCGAATCTTGCTTGGATCGGGCTGAGGACCGAAACAACTTCGAAACCGCCGCGAAGCGTCGCTTCTCGCTTTTCCAAGGAATCCTGGTTGGGACTGAGCGAGAGAATCGCATTCTTGTCCATCGAATGCTCCTCAAATCTGACGCTAGGATGCGACTGCGATGCACTGTTGTTGCATGGAACACCGCTCCCCACTGGATAGAGTTGAGACCCTCTCCAATGCGCTGATCCCGTAGTTAGCAGGCTTCGCGAGCCCTTTAATGTTCTCGGCTGGCTTACCACGGCGGCCATGTTCGCCGCCAGAATAGCTGTGAGGATCACGTTTCTCATGTAACCAGCTGTCAGTTGATCACGCGGTTTCCGCTCCTGGTCTCTTTACCAGCCGGGTGAAAGTATCGCGCAACTTTGCTTTCGAGGCATCGAATGTCGCCCGCGTCAATTTCCTGGTTCCGTCGCTGACGATCGAGCCCAGCAGCTTCGCCGCTTTCACGGTTGCGGCCCGGCGCAATCCTTTCTTCTCCACTTCGGTCGTGCAGCGGCAGTACTCCTTCGTGATCATTCCCACGCGCAAGGTGAGAAACGCGTTTGCCGACCCCGACAGGACGGAGCTTGTGAGCAGGTGCATGCCGGGAATTGCCGCCACCGTGGAGCCGAAAACCGTGCTGACCAGGACATCGACATCGACGTCCTCGATGCCCGCAGCGATGAATGCCGTGGACGCCACGTTGGCATACAGTTGCACGAAGTCCCGCAGCGAAGGGCGTTGATAGTACACGTGCGCGATCTTCCAGATCAGCCGCGTCTGCGCCGCGAAAACCACCAGGACGTCGAGGCGCCCGCTCTGCAGCACCGCCGTGCTGAGAAAGACGGCCGAGGCGGCCTCGGTCACGACGGAGTCGGCGTGCTTGTCCAGGATCGCAAGCGCGGCCTCCACCTCATCGGCCGAATCCAGACACATTCCCCGCAGCCGCGGGTTGCGCGCCAGACGCCGCTTGAACTCGCCCAGAAAGGCCTCGTACGCCTCACCTGCCGTAGCCGTGGGCGGCAGCATCCGTTTGGGCAGGCGAAACCACAGCACGAATGGAGTCGCGAGCAAAGCAGCGTACAGGAAGATGAGCGCCCACAGCACCGCATCTCCGAATAGAGGATTCAGCGAGCGCGCTGCCTGCACAATCTGCATCGTCTGGTTGAAGAGAAACACGCCGAACACAAGCAGGATGAACGCCGCTACGCTGAGAACAATCTTTTTGATGGTCGTGGACATGGGAGGCTCCCATACCAGTATCGCTGCTTTGGAAACAGTTGTGCTCGGTTTCGCCTGCAGCCACTCTAGAGTCGTTGTGCGACGCAGCGTGGGTAGGCCACCTCTAAGGTTTTGGCGTGGGGTTTGTCCGCTCTCCCAGTACCCGACCTCCCCTATGTGTACGCGTCTCTACGATCTGTAGCGTGTTGGAGGGGAAGGTATTTTTCCGTCTAACCCCTAAGAGGAGAATCCAGTGAAACCATTCTTACGCCTGTGTGCCTTGATCTTTTCCTTAAGCGCGATCGGATTGGTCTGGGCGCAACAGGAACAACCGGCGGCTGGCAGCCAGGCGCCAGCCGACAACACGAAAGTGAACCAGCGTGACCGCAACCAGAACGAACCGACGGCCGACCAGCAGAAAGAAAATAGCTCGGATCGAGCTCTCGCCCAACAGGTACGTCGAGCTCTGGTGAAGGATAAGTCCCTCTCCACCTATGCCCACAACATTAAAGTGATTGCCCAGGACGGGGTTGTCACTTTGAAGGGGCCGGTGCACTCGGAGCAGGAGAAGCAAGCCATCGAAGCCAAAGCCGCAGAGGTCGCCGGCACCGCAGACAAAATCAAAAGCGAGATCGACATAGCGAACAAATAGAGCTCGCGACATAGAAACGCATCGATTAATCATAAATTCAAAAGGAGATTACATGGCAGGTAAAAACACAGCAGCATTCGGCATTTATCGAGATCGCATCAGCGTCGAGAACGCAGTCGACGCATTACGCGCAGCCGAGTTCCGCAACACGGATATTTCCGTGCTGTTCCCGGAGAACGAAGGAACCAAGGATTTCGCGGTCAAAAAGCAGACCAAGGCACCGGAAGGTACCACCACGGGTGCCACCTCTGGCGCCGTGATCGGAGGCGGCTTGGGATGGCTCGCCGGGATCGGCGCACTGGCCATCCCCGGATTGGGACCTCTGATCGCAGCCGGTCCGATCGTGGCCGCCTTGGCGGGCGCGGGTGCGGGCGGCGTGCTCGGAGGCATCACAGGGGCCCTCGTGGGCATGGGCATTCCGGAGTTCGAAGCCAAGCGCTACGAAGGCCGCATCAAGGAAGGTGGCATTCTACTATCGGTCCATTGTGACGATTCCAAGTGGACCAAGAGAGCCAAGCAGATCCTTGAGGAAACGGGTGCCGAGAACGTCTCGTCAACCGGCGAAAGCAGCGCGGATTTTCAGAAAACAGATAAGCCCATGCAGCGCGCAAGCTGAAGTGGCAGTTGCGCGAAGCAAAGACCCTGGTTCGAGCCAGGGTCTTTTTTTTGCCGCAGCGGGAGCGCCTCAATAAGCACCGAATGCAGGCGGCGCTGTGCACGCCCGCTCTGTCGGCCAAAATAGGTGCGATCTGTGTAGAATACTTTTGCTCCTTCGTGCCCGCATGCCGGGCGCGAACACTCCTCCGGGTTGAGGCTCCAGCAATGTCCGAGAAATCCGTCGCAGTATCCCAGTCCCCGAACATCGACTCCATCCTGCAGGAGCAGCGCCAGTTTCCTCCACCGCCTGAGTTCAGCCAGCACGCCCACGTCAAAAGCATGGACGAATATGAACGCTTGTACAAAGAGTCAGTCGACGATCCGGACAAGTTCTGGTCGCGGGTCGCGAGCGAACTGCACTGGTTCAAGAAATGGGACAAGGTGCTGGAGTGGAACTGCCCGTGGGCTAAGTGGTTTGTAGGCGGACAGTTCAACCTCTCCTATAACTGCCTCGACCGCCATGTCGAGACCGCGCGCATGAACAAAGCCGCCATCATCTGGGAGAGCGAGCCGGGTGAGATTCGAACCCTGACTTATCAGCAACTGCATCGTGAAGTGCAGAAGTTCGCCAACGTGCTGAAGTCGCTCGGGGTAAAGAAGGGCGACCGGGTAGCAATCTATATGGGCATGACGCCGGAACTGCCCATCGCCATGCTCGCCTGCGCGCGCCTTGGGGCGCCGCACACGGTAGTCTTCGGGGGATTCTCCTCCAACGCGCTCATCGACCGCATTCACGATTCCCAGGCTTCCACGGTGGTTACGCAGGATGGCTCCTACCGGCGCGGCTCGGAGGTGAAATTATTCCCCGCGGTGGAAGAGGCGCTGAAGTCGTGTCCGTCCGTGAAAAACGTCGTTGTCTACCAGCGCACCGGTACTGCCATCAACATGCAGGCGGGACGCGATCACTGGTGGCACGAGTTGATGGAGAAGGCGTCGGATGTATGCCCGGCGGAACCCCTGGATTCCGAGCATCCGCTTTACATTCTTTACACCTCCGGCACCACGGGCAAGCCGAAGGGCGTGGTGCACACCACCGCCGGATATGCCGTGGGCACCTATCTCACCACGAAGCTGGTCTTTGATCTGAAAGAAGAAGACATTTACTGGTGTACCGCGGATATTGGATGGGTCACCGGGCACAGCTACATCGTCTATGGCCCGCTGCAGAATGGCGCGACCAGCCTGATGTACGAAGGAGCGCCCAATTTCCCCGAGCCGGACCGCTTCTGGTCCATCATCGCGCGCCACAAGGTGAACATCTTTTACACCGCGCCCACGGCGATCCGTACCTTCATCAAATGGGGCGACGAGTGGCCGAAGAAGCATGATATGAGCAGCCTACGTTTGCTGGGTACCGTAGGCGAGCCCATCAATCCTGAAGCGTGGATGTGGTATCGCGAGACCATCGGCGGCAATCGCTGCCCCATTGTGGACACGTGGTGGCAGACTGAAACCGGGCACATCATGCTGACTCCACTTCCCGGCGCGATTCCGACTAAGCCCGGTTCCGCCACGCGGCCGTTCCCGGGCGTGGTGCCCGAGATCGTGAACATGGAGGGCAAGCCTGTGCCCGAGGGATCCGGAGGCTTCCTCGTTCTGACACGGCCCTGGCCCGGAATGCTACGCACGGTGTACGGAGATCCTGACCGCTATGTGAAGAATTATTGGTCGCAGATTCCTGGCGTTTACTTCACCGGCGACGGCGCGCGCAAAGATAAAGATGGATATTTCTGGATTATGGGCCGCGTCGATGATGTGCTCAACGTCAGCGGACATCGGCTGAGCACGATGGAAGTGGAATCGGCTCTGGTGGCGCATGATGCAGTGGCGGAAGCGGCAGTGGTGGGTCGCCCGGACGAACTCAAAGGGCAGGCGATTTCCGCCTTCGTCACGCTCCAGCAGGGAAGGCAGCCGTCCAATGAATTGAAAGAAGAGTTGCGGCGGTGGGTGGCCAACGAGATTGGCGCGCTGGCCAAGCCCGACGATATCCGCTTCACTGATACTCTACCGAAAACCCGCAGCGGGAAAATCATGCGGCGCCTGCTGCGCGAGTTGGCCACCAACGGCGACGTCAAAGGCGATACCACCACGCTGGAGGATCTCACCGTATTGGCAAGATTGAAAGAGCAAGAAGAATCCTAAACGTGTAGGGGCGGACCCATTGGTCCGCCCCGCGAGCGAAGCGAGCGCGCAAAGGCGGTTCCCGCAAACCACGCTGGAGGATCTCACCGTGTTGGCAAGATTGAAAGAGCAAGGAGAATCCCTAAACGTGTAGGGGCGGACCCATTGGTCCGCCCCGCGAGCGAAGCGAGAGTGCATAGGCGGTTCCCAAAACCTTCCCGGACCAATGGGTCCGGGGCTACGTGATCTCCGGAACACGGGAACTCCTATTTTCATCACCGCTGCATCTTGTTCAGCTCTCTGCCACACCCATGGATATGCGCGCCAATCCCTAACGAGTCCTTTGCGCACAGGATTTTCCAAGATATAAGCGGCCTTTGCATCCACACTTTCCGAAGAACGCAGAACGTGATCGAACGACTCTTCCTGCCAGACTGGGCCGTGACTTTGTAGGAATTGGTTGATCGCGCGGCCGGAGGCGCCTTTGATCCCACGCAGGATTTCGATCAGCGAATATACCTCGCTCTTGTTCTCATTGATGAGCGGAGTCAAGATTAAATGCACATGATCGGGCATCACGACTGCGACGTAGAGTTCGTATTTGCGACGGTGATCGTGACAGCAAGAAGCCAGCGCGATGTCTCTTGCGGGTTCTGGAAGGATCCATCGGTACTTAGTGCAAAACGTGATGAAATGAGGCCTGAAATCGCGCTGGAGATGCGGAAGATTCCGTCTGTAGAACTGCATAATCAGATTCTGGCAGCACGCGAACGTGAACGGAATGGCTAACCGAGAAAAGACCTCTCAGAATTCCCAATCTGGAATTCAAAATAGCTCGTATAGGGGCGGACCCATTGGTCGTCCCGCGACAATAGCTCGTGTAGGGGCGGAGCCATTGCTCCGCCCCGCGAGCGAAGCGAGCGTGCATAGGTGGTTCCCGCAAAACCCTCCCCGGACCAATGGGTCCGGGGCTACGTGATCTGCGGGACTACGGGGCTCTCAGAATTCCCAATCTGGAATTCAAAATAGCTCGTGTAGGGGCGGAGCCATTGCTCCGCCCCGCAAAGCAAAGCGAGCGTGCATAGGTGGTTCCTCAAACCCTCCCCGGACCAATGGGTCCGGGGCTACGTGGTTCGTGGGCCTTTCTCATTTCTCGCTCTGTTGTGATGCTGGCGAGGCCAGGCCTTCAAAAATCGGATTCGATTTTAGGTGATTGGGAAATCGCTTCTCGTAAAACTGCAGCGTGGGACAGATCAGGTGGTGTTTTGCGTCAAAGCCGAATTGTTCCATCTCATTCAGAGCCTCATCCGCCGACCATCCTTCATTCGCCATGCGGTAGGCTGCGATTGCCATTCCCGTGCGATCGTCGCCCAGTCGGCAATGGACAAACACCTTCTTTTTAGGATTGTCGTGAATCACCTTCAGGAAGCGCGCGAAGATCGCGTCTGAGGGAAACGGGCAGTGCCACGGAATGGCGATGTACTCCATACCCAGCTTGCGTATCACAAGCTGTTCGTGCGAACTCTTGGTGCCCCGCATATCAATGACGATGCTGACGCCCATCTTCTTGAGCGCCTTCAGGCCATCGACCCCAGGTTGGCCGCCGCGGAAAAGGTTCGGCGACACCTCGGCGAAGTTCGGCAGACCGACATAATGCTTGCGGCTGCCCATCTCGCGCTGTTGAGGTGGCCGGCTTTGGCTGGGCGCCTGCGCGACGGCGGAGCATAGCCCTACCGTCAACGTGAGAAAGAGTCCGAAGGGTTTGGCGCGCCCAGTGAGAATCACTGTGTCAGTTTGATCGCCAACTGTCGTTCTGGTTGGGTCATTTCTCCCCAGAGTTTTTGCAGGTCATTCTGAATGGCTTCGTTGGACGGATCTTTGCGGAGAGCCACCGCGAACCAGCGATAGGCAGTCGGGAGATCATGCGGCGCGCACAGGCCGGCAGAATAAAGCGCTCCCATTTCGACCATGGCTTTGGAATTGCCTCCATTAGCCAGTGGCTTGAGGATGCGAAGCCCGTGATCGCAATCCTGCGCCACTCCGCGCCCATATAGATATCTCTGCGCCTCGGCTACGGAATCGACCGGCTTGCTAGCCGCTTTGGGCTTGGCCGGAGAAGGAGTCGGTTTCGCTTTCGGTTCCGCCGCGGGCGGAGCCGCGGCAGAGTCGCTATCATCACCGGAATCGTCCGCTTTCGCCGCGGGTTCGGCCGTCTTGCCCGGTGCGGCGGTATCCGGTTGCTCCTTGGCTGTGGTCGCGTTCTCCGGCGGATTGCTGGAGTCCGCCTTGGGCGGGCTCGACTCGGCAGGTGGCTGCGCGGGCGCCGCCGCAGCAGGCGTGCTCGCCGACGCATTGCCGGCAGGCTGAGTGCCGGAAGAGTTATTCGCGCTCGGTGGATTGCTGGCCGGATTCGTCGCGGGCTGTGCCTCCGGCGTAATGCTGGGCGACGCGGGAGTGGACGAGTCCGCCGGCGGCTGATCGGAGGTTTGCGCTGTGGGAGTTAGTTTCTGCGCGCCGGGGTTCAGCCACGGAAGCTGATTCTTCCAGCGCAAGTAGCCGAAGCCCATGGCGAGCAGCAGCGCCAGCACAACCAGAAAGAACTTGCCCGCTCCTCCACCGCCTCGGTGTTCTTCCTCATCTTCGAGTAGATAGTCGAGGCTGCGCGGACCGGAATGGTGCGGATCGCTATTCAGGTTGGAGCGCTTGCGCGCAGGAGGCGCGTCGTTGAGACCAAGAAAGGAGGGTCCGCTGATCGAGGGGGAACTGTCAGCCGGGGGCCGGGGCTGCTCTGGCACGGCAGGCCGGGTCGCAGTCGCCGTTGCCGGCGCGGACGGTTGCGCAGCGGGAGATACTCCGCGCTCTGGCTTCGCCGGCGGTGCTGCTGAAAGCAACGTTCCTCCGCACATTCCGCAGAAGCGCATTGTCTCCGGATTGTCGTTACCGCAGCGAGGACAGCGCACGGGATCTCCTCCCCTATAGCTTACGATATCTTGAGCTTTGTATGCAGGAGGAGCGCCTCTCTCGCCAGCATCGCTGCAAGTGCCTGTGGGCCTGAAGTTTTACATCGCCCCGCAACAGCTTCCTCTTAAAGATCGTTCTGAAGCCGGTTGGGCATCGGGTCTGTGGTTAAATTCTGGACCATGAAAGTACTCCTGCTGGTTCATCACCGCTTCGAACTCTGGAAACTACCCCCCTGGTTCGGCGAACGCCTTGCCCAACAATGCCCGGGCCTGCAAATCGCCCAGCGCGATAGTTACGAAGGAATTGAGTCGGAGCTGCGCGACGCGGAAGTTGTATTCACCATTTCCCTGCGCCCGGAACAATTTGCCGCCGCTCGCAACCTGCGCTGGATTCATACGCCCACCGCCGCGGTCCACCAAATGCTCTTTCCGGAACTGATCAACAGTTCCGTGATTCTCACGAATTCGCGGGAAGTGCATGGGCCCGTAGTCGCCGAACATGCCGTGGCGTTGATGTTCGCATTGGCCAAGAAAATTCCGCAGTCCGTGTTGCTGCAGCAGAAGCGCGTCTGGGGCCAGGAAACCATCTGGAACGAGGGGCCGCATCCACAAGAGATTGCCGGCGCCACCCTCGGCCTGATCGGCGTGGGAAGCATCGGAGGCAGAGTGGCTCGAATGGCGGCCAGCCTTGGGATGCGCGTTATTGCCGTTCGTGAACATCTGGAGAAGGGAACTCCGGAGGGAGTGCAGCAGGTCTTCCCGCTATCCGAACTGGACAAAGTCCTGAGCCAGTCCGACTTCGTGGTCATTGCCGCCCCGTTGCTTGTAGCGACAGAGCGGTTGATCAATGCCGAACGCCTCGCTCACATGAAGCCATCTGCTTACCTGATCAATGTCGGTCGCGGACCGCAAGTGGACCAAGCGGCCCTCATCGAAGCTCTTCGTTCGCGGCGCATCGCCGGGGCCGCATTGGATGTTTTCGATCGCGAACCGCTGCCGGCGCACTCTCCCCTGTGGAACCTGGACAACCTGCTGATCACTCCACATACCGCCGGTCTCACCGACAAACTATGGCAGCGCCACTATGACTTGTTCTCCGAAAATCTCCGCCGTTATGCCTCCGGCGAAGCGCTGCTGTACGTTGTCGACAAGCACAAGGGATATTAACCCTGGCCTTCATGCTAAAGTCTGATGAGCTGCCAGTCTTTGCGGGCACCTTTGTCAGCGCATCTAATTAGAATCATGGAACCGCGCCTCATACTCATCAATCTGCTCGTACAGCTAGGCGTCGCTGCCGCGGTTTCCAGCAGTCTGGTGCGCTCCAAAGAATTCAAGAAGCTTCTATTTCGCGAAGAGCGTACCTTTCGGCAGAAAGTGTTTCTCGTCCTGTGGTTCGCTCTGCCCATCATGACGGGGGTCTGGATTCGCATCTCGCAGAGCAGTTTTGCCGCCAGCGATATCAGCTTCGAAACCGCTTTGATTCTTGGCGTCATGGGCGGACGGTGGGCGGGATCGCTGGGCGGAGTTCTCATGGGTGTGCCGGCCGTGCTCCACGGGGAATGGGCCGCCATCCCCTTCCTGGTGCTTTGCGGATTCCTGGCGGGACAACTGCGCACCATGGCTGCCGACAAGGAAGAAATCTGGTCGTTTTCTCCTTTCATCGATCAGAGCATCTTCCGCCTGATCCGCCGCAACCTGCCGCGCCCCCGCTTGTTCGATTGGCAGGTCATGTTCTTCGCCACTGTGGTTGGCTTGCGTTTTGTGGAGACGGAGCTGGCGCGGAATTTCCCCAAATCCATCTTCAGCATCGAGAGCCCGGACAACTTCTGGGTGTGGGGCGCGATTTACGCCGCTACCGTCGCCGCGGTTGGAATCGAAATCAAGATCTTCAACAGCGTCCGCATCCAGATAAAACTGGAAGAGCAGGAGCGTCTTCTGCTGCACGCCCGCATGGAGGCCCTGCAGAACCAGATCAATCCCCACTTCCTGTTCAATACCCTGAATTCGATTTCTTCTTTGGTGCGTTTCGATCCGGACATGGCGCGGGATGTGATCTTCAAGCTGGCCACAATTCTGCGCCGCCTGTTGAACACCAGCGATGCCTTTGCTCCCTTGCGGGACGAGTTCGAATTCATCGATAACTATCTTGATATCGAAGTCGTGCGCTTCGGCCGCGACAAACTGCGCGTCGTCAAGGAACTAGATCCTGCTTCCCTCGAGGTCATGGTTCCCGCCATGTTGCTGCAGCCGTTGATCGAAAACTCCATCAAGCACGGCCTCTCGCCCAAGGTGGAGGGCGGCAGCATTTTTCTCCGCAGCCGTCTTTCCGATAGCCGCCTCATTATCGAAGTCGAGGACGACGGCGTGGGCATGGGCGGAACTCAACTGGAACAAAGCAGCAGTTGGGCGGGGATGGGCATTGGCATGGCCAATATCTCTGAGCGCCTGCAGGTGCTCTACGGCGACAGCGCCCGCATGACCATCGACAGCCATGAAGGCAAGGGAACTCTTATCCGCATTCGGCTGCCCTTGACGGAATCCGATAGCGCTGTTCCGGAAGGCTTCTACGCCGAGCGCTCCAGCACCCGCCGGTAAAAATCTTCGTACTGCTTCACGATCTTGGTGGAGCAGAAGCGTTCCATCGCCGCCGCCCGAGCCGCCTTGCGCATCTCCGTAAGGCGCCGGTCATCGCGCAATAGTTCAATCGCATACCGCGACATCGTCTCCACGTCGCCCACCTCGGCCAGATATCCCGTCTTTCCGTGATCGACCACCTCGGGCAGGCCGCCCGCCCGCGTCGCAATCGGAACCACCTCGCATGCCATGGCCTCCAGCGCCGCCAGTCCGAACGATTCCAGTTCGCTGGGCAGCAGCATGATGTCGGCGATCGTCAGCTTGTCATAGATCTCGTCCTGCTTGCCCAGGAACAGCACGTCGTCGTGAATGCCTTTCTGCACCGCCAGCCATTCCGCCACCGAGCGGTCCGGACCATCCCCGATCAGCAACAGCCGCGACGGCATCTGCTTGTGCACGCGGTCGAAAATTTCAATGACGTCGGTCAGCCGCTTTACCGGACGGAAGTTCGAAAGATGGACCAGGACTCGTTGTCCGTCGGGCGCGTACTCCGCCCGCATCTCTTCCGCCATCTTTGGATTGGGCGCGTACACATCGCAATTCACCGAGTTGTAAATGACCTCGATCTCTTTCTTCACATCGAAAACCCGTTGCGTCCGGTCGCGCAGGTAGTTAGAAATCGCGGTCACACCGTCGCTTTGTTCGATGGAATAGCGGGTGATGGGCAGATACGAACGATCCAGCCCCACCAGCGTGATGTCGGTTCCGTGCAGGGTCGTAACAAAGGGCAAGCGCTTCTTGCGCGCGCCATCCGCCAGCATCTGCCGCGCCAGCATCGCGCTCACCGAATGCGGAATCGCATAGTGCACATGCAACAAATCGAGATCGTAGAGCTGCGCCACCTCCGCCATTCGGGTCGCCAGCGCCAGGTCATAGGGGGGATAATCAAAGAGGGGATATCGCGAGACTTCCACTTCGTGGTAGTGGATATTGGGTTCCGGCCCCCGCAACCGGATCGGCTGCGCGTAAGAAATGAAATGGATCTCGTGGCCGCGCTGGGCCAGCTCCAGTCCCAGTTCCGTGGCCACCACGCCGCTTCCGCCATACGTCGGATAACAGGTAATCCCGATCTTCATGCGCGAGGGTTCGCCTTTCGGTTCCTGTCATTCGATGGCCGGAACATGCGATGGTTGCAGATTTTACACGAGTGCGAGCGCAGCGCGGCTCGCCGGCTCTAATGCACGACGTCTGTGGAGCCTTCCTTGGGACCGAATGCGTTAGGCGGGTCGAGCTGGTCCAGATGCGCCTGGAAGCGCTTTTTCATTTCCTCGGTCATGCCCGTAAACTCAATCCCCATACCTACGCCGGGATCGCGGGTGCGAACAATGGCGCTTGGAGAAACGTGGTCCTCGCCAATCCAGAAATCCACCCGCAGCGCCGTCGCCATCGCCAACGGCATCACGGTCTCAACATAACAGCCATTCCCGCTGATATCGGTAGCGTTCACCCGCAACGGAGTATTGACGCGCTCATCGCGCAATTCGAGAGGAAACGAAATCTTGTGCCGGAGGAATTTGCGGCGGTTGTCGTGTCTTTGCGCGGTGCGCTCGTCCAGTTTCATCCCGGCGGGCAGAACCTGCGTCCACGGACACTCCTGATCCTGGACCAGCTGTACTCCCACCTGCATCTTTTTGAGCGCGCCGGCGTCCACCACCCAGATGACTTTGCAGCGGGCTTTCTTGCCCTCGTACTGCACGCCGATCACGTCGCCCACCTTCAATTCAGGCTCAACCCCGTACAGGCACGCTCCCGTGGCGCTGACGTTTTGTGCCACGGCCGATTGGAAGAACGGCTGCCCGTTGGCGCCCATTCCCCACACCTTCACCTTCAACTCCATCGTGGCGCGCGGAGCTGAGCCTTGGGCCGACATCGACGCACTCCCCTCCGTCTGCAGAGAGACGGGTTACTGATAAATGATCATACTACTGGTAGTTATCAGAAAACGTTACCAGAGTACCTTAGCGGTTATCAGCCATCGGTACTCGACTTTGTTCTGTAGCCCCCGTGGCCCCAGGTTGTGGAGCCCCGGACGCCTCGTCCGGGAAAGCGTTCAGCCGCCTCTAAACCAGACAATCCACACCCGGGCTCATCACTCCGCAACCAAATCCCGGTAAGAAATCAACTGAATGCCCCTCTGTCCAAGGATTTCCCGCGCCGCAGGCAGTGTCAGCACATGTAACTCTGTCTCTCGCGATTCCCGCAGACGCGTGTTCGCCTTTTGCAACTCCGCATCGTTGTAGCCGGGATGGCAAACGAACTCCCAAGTCCCCTCGGGAATACTTTCGGCGATCGCATGAAACAGCGTCTCGTCGAGCGTCCCCGTAACCTCGATGCCCAGAGTTCCATCGGTCGTCGCCAAACCTTCCTGCGCGACCGTGCTGTGGAATTTCCTGGCGAACCCGCCCAGAACCCGCACCTGCGCGTAGCGCGTCCATAAATTCGGCCGGCGCATGAGTTCGCTGGACTGCATTGGCAAGCGCGGCCCGAACGGATTGCGCACGGCCCCCACTCCGCACTCCCGCGCCGCCCGCAGCACCGGCCGCAGAACTTGCGGAAACAGATGAGTGTGCTTGTGCGTGTCCACGTGCGAGACGCAAATTCCGCCGCCTTGGACCTTGCGAATCTGAGCCGAGGCCTCGGCGAAAATCTCGCCCTGCTCAATGCGCCCCGCGAGCGCCCGCGCCGCAAAACTCTTCAGCCCATCACGGAACCGCACCGACCGTGTGAGAGAGGGGATTTCTTCGGGATTGAGCACGGGTTCGCCGTCGATCAGCACGATGTGGCACCCAACGCTCAGCCCAGGCGTCGCCTTGGCCAGATCGACCGCCTCACGGAAAGCGCCACCGTTCGCCATCAGGGTAGAAGACGTAACGATCCCCCGCGAATGCGCTGCAACGATGGCGCGATTCACCCCCGAGGTAAATCCAAAATCGTCCGCATTCACAATGAGCCGGCGCAAGCAGCCAGTCTAGCAGGCGCCTTTTGTAGATTTGAACTACGAAGATGTAGGGACGGCCGCCTCGGCCGTCCATCGAGCGCAAGCTCGATTGCCGTTTGTTGGACGTTTCCCCCCTCGGGTATACTCGAAAAGCGCCGGTTCGCGCGATGCCCTTCATCTCTCCCGATCTTCAGGGGCAAGCCACGACGGGCGGTTAGCTCAGTTGGTTAGAGCGCCTCGCTTACACCGAGGAGGTCGCAGGTTCGAGTCCTGCACTGCCCACCAAAATTTCTCAATCGCTTACAGCCTCTCAACAACTGGCGAAAAACCGCTGTTTTCCCAATTCTCCCGCCAATCAGCGGCAATGCGCTGACGGAGCTTGCGACTCCGCAAATCACAAAGTGCTGTCGTGGATAAATCGGCCAAGACCGCAGAGTGCCATATGACTTAGGGAGACAGGGCCCATAGCGGAAGAAGCTCAGGCTCCATAGCGGAAGAGGGTCAGGCTAGTAGGTTGTTTGTTCCACATGAGGGCCGTTCGCGTAAGCCAACGGGGAAAGAGCGTCGCTCCCTTGACGGATGTGGAACGCCCGATCCACCGGGACGTCCCGAAACTGCTGCACTTGCTTGGGCACCGGCCAAGTGACGTCCACCTGCAAAATCTTCGTTGCGTCTCCAACCCCAATGTGCTGCCGAAGTGGATTGCCACCAAAGCTTGAACCGTATCCTATCGTACGGAAGATGTGGCGCTTTCCCTTCGCCGTCATCACCGTTACTTCAATTCGAGCTCCAGTGGCGGAACGGTTAGTTTGAACCCCTTCCAGTTCGAGAGTCACCCAGTGGTTACCATGTTCTGGATTCTCGAAAAGCACGCTCTTGTAAGTGTCCCCAGGGTAGGCGCCGCCGATCTTTGCAAAAACATCCTCACTGCCGTTGTTCCTGAGGTCTCCGAACGCAATGCCGTGTCCCTTTTGCAGAATGCCAAAGCCTCCCGAAGTGGTCACATCCTGGAAAGACTTTCCCGCATTGTTGCGAAACATCTTGTTCGGTAGCAGCGACTCATAGAGTGAATCTCCTGTTCCCAGGTAAATGTCGAGCCAGCCGTCATTGTCGAGGTCGCCGAACCCCGCTCCCATGATCAGAATTGCGCGGTCCAGTCCAACCAACTTGGTCATATCTGTGAAAGTGCCGTCGTGGTTGTTGTGGTAGAGATGGGAAGTTTCCGCGTGATGCACTTTCCCCATTTCGAAGGCTGCCACATCATCCGGCGTCTGCGTTCCGTAACCCGCCGCAAAGATGTCGGGCCAGCCATCGTTGTTGTAATCGAAAAACCAGGTCGCGAAACTCTCAAGCGGTTCCGCCACCCCAGCTTGCGCGGTTACGTCAGTGAACTGCCAGCGATCGGCAGAGGGATGCTTGGAATCGCGCGGACCATCATTGCGGAAGAGATGATTTTGCCCTCCTTTCACCGAGACGTACAAGTCCGGACGCCCGTCATTATTGAAATCTCCCCACGCGACTCCCTTCACGAATCCCATGTTCGCAAGATGATTCGGAGATGCGACCTCGGTGAAGGTGCCATCGCGGTTATTGTGAAAGAGCTCGGAAGGATTAGGATCTTTCGCGTCCGACTCGTTTCCCACATAGAGGTCAAGCCAGCCATCGTTGTCGAAATCCGCCCATGCCGCAGTTTGCCTGGGATGGAACGACAGCAGCCCTGCGCGTTCGGTCACGTCCTCAAACCTGCCGTTGCCAAGGTTGTGCAGCAACGACATGGGATACTTGCCGTGTTCTCCCCACCAGCCGCCCCGTAAGATCAGCAGGTCTGGACGGCCGTCGTTATCGTAGTCCGCGGCAACGATGTTCAGGCCGCCGGTTTCACCAGTCAGGCCAGCGTTGCGCGTATGATCGCTAAATGTCCCATCCCCATTATTGTGAAACAACAATAATTGGTCCTCCGGGCCGGAGGAGGAAATCATCAAATCCAGCAAGCCGTCGCCGTCAAAGTCTTCCATCGCGACTCCTCCGGAGTGCCCGAGTGCTGCAACTCCGGCATCCTGGGCGCGATCAGGAAAGAGCCCGATGTCATAGTCTGACTTGAAGTGATCCAAAGGAACCAGAAACTTCTGCGGAACTCCAGAAGGAAAACGTCCAAGAGTCATGGCCGCGATATTGAGCAGCCAGCGTGATTTCAGGTCCTTGGGATTGTCTTCGAGCGCGGCGCTCAGTTCGCGAAATGCGCCTTCCGCGCCCTCCTGGCGCGCATGGATGCCTGAGCCATGAATTGGGAAAATGCAGGCTTCGCGCCCGTGAATCAACAGACAGTTCTGCTGCTCTCCGAGCCGCAGATATGAAATCGCTAGTGCGTCCCGCAAGCTGCGCTCGGCATCTCGGTCGAGCTTCAGGGAGTGCTGGGTGCATACCTTCCGGATGGTTTCAAACTGCTCGATGGCGTGGCTGCTATCGCCAGCGCGCAACAAGGTTTCTCCCAGAGTCTGCCGGATTTTAATCTCTGCCGGCAGATCGGGATGACGGTTGAGCAACGAGCGATAATACTCCGCCCGCTCGTCTTCCTTGTAGGAATCGGTCTTCCAGTCTTGTTCGCGAAAAATCTTTGCGAGCAACGCCGCCATTCTTTCTGTACTGGGAGCCTGGTAGATGTCTTCCGCGCGCGCTAAGGAAATATGCCCCGAGGGCCGCAGCGTCGCGATACCTGCCAGCGCCACGAAAACGAAGAGGCCAATGCGCGGAGCCCGTCCGGTTGCACGATGGAAGAAAGCTAACGCAAGAGTTCTTTGCTTGCCAAAGGTAACCGCCATTGGTGCACGTCATTATAGCCTGCAGCAAGCGTGTTGGAGAGGATGCGACGATTCTGGGTCGGTTGTCGGCAAACCGGCACTATCGTCGGCTGGCGAAAAATCTCCATTTCCTTAAAACCCTTCAAGCAGTGCAATCGCTTCTCAGCCACATCCCACACCTTAAGGCGATAATCAACTACAAGGAAATCTCGACTGGTCTCTTCTGCCTTTAATTCGCTGCCGGCACTCAGGGAGCGCAAAGCAACCGCCTGACTACAACAGCCCGCCAGTCTGTATTGCCAGATCGTTCAGCGCCATCTCCAATTTCGTGATCGCCGCGCCGATTTCCGGATGCTCGCTGACTTTTTCTTGCAGCGCCTTCAGGATCTGGTGCGCACTTGCAATATGCGCCGCTGCCCGCGCAGTATTTGGCTCGGGCTTGTCTTCACTTTCGCTGGCCATGGTTCCTTTCCCTCTGTAACTTCCAATTCTATTCCTGGGGACTCGTGCCGTCTGGCGCAGTTGCGAATGCTTAGCCTCGTCTCACCGATGAGGTCGCGGGTTAGAGTCCTGCACTGCCCACCACATCCAACTTTAGTTCACGGACGGCATCGCCAGCCCCGCTGAGGTCCGCAAGCCGCATCTCGGAATACTTTCGCGAAAGAATCACACCCGGCGCCCCCGCCCGGAATGCCGCCAGTACCGCCGCCTTCACGCTTTGAGGCGTACACTTGCTGTTCTTCGGCTCCGTCGGAATATCGATATCAATCCCGGGCCAGATCAAAGTTTTTGTGTCGGCAACTCCCTCCAGGGCACGTCTAGTCTCGCGATAAACATAGTCCGCCGAAAGTCCGGTGTGGGGAATGTCCTCGTACGTGCCCTCCCGCAATCCCATGACAGCATTATTGAAATCGATCAAGCTCTGTTTCGAGAGATCACCATAAAGAGTCGTGCCAATGTTGTCGGCATACAGTGCCAGGCGCTCCCCGCCGCAGTTGTTGTACATGACGACTTTAATGAAGTCCGAATACTTCGAGAGTTCGTGCAGGTCCTGCTCAGCGCGATAAATCGGATTGAAGGAATTGTTATGCCAGATATGCCAGCCCACGGGGACCGCTGGCTTGGTCGACTTTACGGTTGTGTAGATAGCAGAGTAGGTTTCGCGCAGGCTGTCCGTCCACAGCATTTCCCATGCTGCCAGCTCCGGATATCGCAACAACAGCCGCCAGAACTGGACGTAGTAGCCGTCCACCGGACGCTTTCCACTGCGCGCCGAACGAACGAATTTTTCCAGTTCGAGAAAACCCTCCCGGGCGCGATCCACATTCACGCCGCGTTCTTTCGCTTTCTTCTGGCAAAACTCGCAGAAGCAAGTCACTCTTCCCGGATCAACCGGGGGCACGTCATGCGTGGCTCCCAAGCTGTCGCAGAGCGCGCCCTGCCGTTCGGAGCCCCACATGATCCCGTCGATCTCATAGGAGCGGGCGTAGTCCTCCACCAGTCCGGTCAGGAAATTTCGATAATCGGGATTATTCACGCACAGCGTTTCAGCGTTGCGTCCGTATAGATCCCGCTCCTGAACTTTTTCGATCCCGGGCAAGTCCGTGCGAAACACGTCTTCCAGCCAGCAGATGACCTTCATGCCGCGCTTTTTCGCAGCCGGAAGGACCTCGGCCAAAATATCGAGGTTGCCGTGATCGGGCGCGCGCGTGTCCTTGAGCACTGTGTTCTTGTAGTACTGAGGATGGGGCGTAGCAAAATTTCCGCCGTGGAAGTTGAGATCGTACTCCTGCTTGCCGTGATCCGGCAGAGGCTGTCCGGGAATCTGCCTTCCCGCGATGCCGCGTCCATAGGTGAATACCGCAAGGAATAGCGTATTCACGCCTCCACGTTGCTGCAGTACATCGAGGACCTTCTCGGTGCCTTCATCGACAAAGGAGACTGCCCCGACCTGAATGCCGACGGTTTTTGACGTTCCAACCGTGGTTGCAGACATTGGCATGGCTAGGGAGGCTCCCGCGGCTGCGGTGAGCTTCATAAATTCGCGGCGATCCAGATCGAGTCTCAACGCGGTCACTGCGAAGCCTCGTTCACAAACTTAATGCAGACCGGCGAGCCCACTTCCAGAACTTGTCCCGTGGCAGTGAGATGCCCGGTTTTCTGATCGATGCGGAAGATGACGATGTTGTCGGATTTCGAATTTTCCGCCAGCAGGAACTGTCCCGTGGGATCGATTTCGAAGCTGCGCGGGATCTTGCCCTGCGTGGGAACGTCGTCGACATGGGTCAGCGTGCCTTTGTCCGGATCGATCGCGAACACGGCGATGCTGTCGTGCCCGCGGTTGGACGCGTATAGAAATTTGCCCGAGGGATGAACATGAATTTCGGCGTCATCGTTCTCGCCTTTGAAGTCTTTCGGCAGAGTTGAAATGGTCTGCAGTCGGCGTACTCTGCCCCGGTTCAGATCGACTGTCAATGCCGTCACTGTCGACGCCATCTCCGCCACCACGTAGCCGAACTTGCCGGAAGGATGCAGCGCAAAATGGCGCGGCCCGGAACCCGGATCAAGCTTCACGAACGGCGGAATGTTCAGGGTGAGCGATCCTTTGCTGCTGTCGAACCTGTACACCAGCAACTCGTCGAGCCCGAGATCATCGACAAAGACAAAGCGGTTATCCGGCGAGAGATCGATGGAGTGTGCGTGCGCGCTTTCCTGGCGCTTGGGGTCCGCGCCATGTCCATGGTGTTGCACGAACGTAGTCGCTTCGCCGATCCGGCCATCCTCGTGGATCGGGAAAACTGCCACGCTTCCGCCGCCGTAGTTCGCCACCAGCACCCATTTGCCGCTCTTGTCTACGATGATGTAACAGGGGTCGGCGCCCCGCGACGGGACTTCGTTCAGAAATGTCAGTTTGCCAGTCCCCGGATCGACCGCGAACGCGCTCACGCCTCCGCTGTTGGGCCCGTTGTACTTCTGCAATTCGTTCACGGCATACAGAAAGCGCCCATTCGGATGCGGCGCGACGAAGGAAGGATTCGTGGTCTCCGCCGCGAGTCCAAGAGCCGTGCTCTGCCCGGTCGCCGGGTCGAAGCGGAACGCGTAAATGCCTTTGCTCTTCCCGCCTTCTTCCGTGTAGGTCCCAACATAGAACAGGTACTTGCCATCGACAGGAGCGGCGGCGAACGCGGTGGTCAGGAGCACAAGCACCAGCAGAAGCAGGTTGAAACAAAAGCGCATGATTGTCATGCCGCTATAAGAACGCATTTCGAGCCTTCCCCGCAAGCCGAGCAGCCCTTAGGATGTAGGGACTCACGTAGGGACAGCCGCTTGGGCTGTCCAGCGCAAGGTTCTGTGTAGGGACAGTCGCCTCGGCTGTCCGGTCGAGCGAAGCTCGACAGCTCTCTGGGAGCGCCTGCGAGCGCGCCGGCCCCGGCCCCCGGCCCTCACTTCGTCAGCACAATCGGCACCGTGTAGTTATACGGCCAAATCACCGCGCTCACCGACTTGCGCTGGTTGAACGCGTCCAGCGGGATGGGAAACACCACGATAATCGTGCGATTCACACTTTGCCCGACCTCCAACCGGACCTCGGGCACCAGAGGCATTTGCGACCCGTTCTTCAGCCCAGGGAACGCCTGGAAGTAGCGGTCGAAGTCCACAGACGACACGGTGTCGGCCGTCGACTCGCCGCTCGAGGTCGTCACCTTCCCCTGCAGCTCACGCACGTACAGAGCCTTGTCACTGCCATTGTGCAGCGTGAACGTCAGGGCCACCATGGTGGATTTCTGGTCCGGGATTTCGACTGCGACTACGTTATCCAGAGATCCGGAGCCCTGCGGCTTGGCGCGCTTGAGAAACGACGCGATCAGAACCACAACCACCACCGCGCCGATCGCAATCAGCACAATCTTCGTCGGCGGCAGATTTTTTTTTGCAGTCCCGTACTCTTCGCCGATGTTGATTGTCGGCCCGGTAGGAGCAGCGGGAGAGGCTGCAGGCGCAGGGTCTTGAGGAGGAGTCGCTGGAGGCGGAGCGGGAATTTGATCGGCCATAGGTCTGTCCCTTACCAGCCCAGATTCTACCCCCGCTCGTGCACGTCCGGCGAATCTGCCGAGGGCGCTTGTCCCTGCCTGCCCAAGGTTGAACGCTCTGGCACCGCACCGCGCCATGGCCGCGGCCGTCCTGCTCTATGTAAAGACAGCCAACCTCCGGCCTGATCAATGTAGGGACAGCCGCCATCGGCTGTCCAGCGGAGCGAAGCTCCGCAGGGTCTTGTTTTTAGAGCAACTGGAGGGCTCCGCCGAAGCCGGACAGCCGTGGGGCGGCCATGCGTTTTCCACAGCAAAATCGTATGTGGTGTGACGCATAACCTTTACCGAGGCAATAGGAAGCGCAAACTGGGATCGTGAGCGCCACTCCTCACCCCGTAGCAGGACAGAATACAGGAGCCTACCCTAAGTCCTTATTCCCGAATACTTTGCCTCTAAGCCTTTTATCTCGAATACTTTGCCGAGACAAAGTGGGATACCCCTCGCCCAACTTCAATGGACTGAATACTTTGTCAGAAATGGTCCAAATTTTCTTTCACGCATTACTAGCCAAGGAGCAATATGTTTGATCCAAAACGTTCCACGATTGACCTGAACGCCCTCGCCTGGACCTATGCCCAGCAGAGCGGAGAACTCGCCCAAGACGGCAGGCCCGTCGCCACCGGATACTCCGGTGCGAATGAAGGGAAGAATAACCCTGCGTTAGAAAAGGTCCCCAATGTCGGCCCCATCCCATGCGGAAGTTGGACCATCACCGGCCCTCCCGTCGACACGCACGACCATGGGCCTTATGTTCTGCGCCTCGAACCTGCGGCAGAAACCCTGACACACGCCCGCACCGGCTTTCTGATTCATGGAGACTCCAGGGCGAATCCGGGAACGGCTTCTCACGGCTGCATCATCCTGCCGCGGGCCATCCGCGAACAGGTCTGGCAGAGCGGCGACAGGGAACTGCTCGTAACCTCGGTGACCCCCGACAAAAAGCTGGACTCTGGTGAATAAATCTGGCGAATGTAGCGTGAGGCGCCTCGCCTGCTGGCCCCTGCAGCTCGGCCCAGTCGCAAGTTACCAGGCGTGCTTCATGGCCTTCACGAACTTGTCTGCGGGCAACGTGTTCAGGACGTCGTCTTTGGTGAGCCAGGCACGCCGGGCTTGCAGAACTCCATAGCGGATTTTTTCCATGTGCGAGGTGTGGTGCGAGTCCGTGTTGATCACGATCTTCACCCCGTGTTGCTTGGCCTGGCGCAGGTTGTTGTCGTTCAGGTCGAGGCGGTCGGGATAGGCGTTCAGTTCCATCGCGACTTTGTGCTTCGCGGCCGCAGTCAACACAGCGTGCATGTCAAACGGATACGAATCGCGGCGCAATTGAATGCGCCCGGTAGGATGTCCGATCAGCGAAACGTTCGGGTTCTCGATAGCCTTAATAAGCCGCTCGGTCATCTTCGCCGCTTCCATGTTGAAGACCGAATGCACGCTCGCGATCACAATGTCCATCTGCGCGAGGACATCGTCCGACAGGTCCAAATCGCCTTCCGCCAGGATGTCGACTTCCACCCCGGCGAAGACTGTGATGCCGTCGATTTTTTTGGCGGCCTCGCGGATGCGCTGGATGTGTTCCAGCGCGCGCTTATCGTCCAGGCCGTTCGCGAAGGCGAGATTCTTCGAGTGATCGGTAATCGCCATGTATTGATAGCCCCGCGCCTTCGCAGCCTCGGCCATTTCTTCGATGGTGTTGCGGCCATCGGTCTCGACCGTGTGCATGTGCACATCGCCTTGCAGGTCCGCTTGCGTGATCAGGCGCGGCAAGGCGTGGTTCTGCGCCAGATCGATCTCGCCCAGGTTCTCGCGCATCTCCGGCGATATGTAGTCCAGCTTGAGCTTGGCGTAAATCTCTTCTTCCGTCCTTCCGGCGACCGGCTTCTCGCCCTCCAGCGTGGCCAGGCTGTACTCGTTCAGCGTGTAGCCCATCTTCAAGGCGCGCTGCCGCAGCGCGACATTATGGGCCTTGGATCCAGTGAAGTACTGCATGGCAGCGCCGAAGGATTCTGGAGGAAGCAAGCGCACGTCGACCTGCATACCGTTGCGCACGTGGAAGCTGATCTTGTTATCGCCGCTGGCGATGACGTCCATCAAGGGCGGGTACTGCGCGACGTAGGCGATTGCTTTCTGCCGGCCTTCTTCGGTCGTGCACGCTTCTCCGGTGACCAGGATATCCAGGTCGCCCACCGTTTCACGCCCGCGCCGCAGCGATCCGGCGGACGTGATCTTCTCAATCCCGGGAAACTTCTCGACGTAGGCCGTGATCTTCTCGCACTCGATCTCGGCCGCATCGATCAGGAAGCGGCCACCGATGCGCCGATAGTCTTCGATAGCCTTGAGCAGCTTCGCTTCGTGCTTTTCCCCCATCCGAGGCAGTTCGCGGATCTTTCCTTCGCGCGCCAGTTTCTCCACCCCATCCACATCGCAGACTTTGTAGGCACTCCAGATCAGCGCGATCGTTTTGGGGCCGAGTCCCTGGATCTTCAGCAATTGCAGCATCGAAGGGTGATACTTATCCAGCAATTCGGCTTGCACGCCGAGCTTGCCGGTGTTGAAGAGTTCCTGCAGGTTGGTCAGCATCCCCTTGCCGATGCCGGGAATGGCCAGAACCTGCTTGGGTTCGCTGATGATGTCCTTGATCTGATGCGCGTGGCTTTCGATCGCCTGCGCGGCATTGCGGTAGGAGCGAATGCGGAAAGAGTCCTGCCCGTCAATTTCGAGCAGGTCGGCAGTCTCGTACAGGATGTTGGCGATCGCCTTGTTATCCACATCCTAAAGATAAACAAGAACGGCGAGCAGGGCTAGAGCGGCGGAGACGTGGCAGGCAACGTCTCCAGCAACACGCTGCCGTGAGACCGGGCGGCGGAAACTGAACTGCAGCTAAGCGACTTTTGTGACGTTCGCGGCCTGCGGACCCTTTTGGCCCTCGGTGATCTCGAATTCCACTTGATCGCCTTCCTGCAGGCTCTTGTAACCCTCGGAGCTTATCGCGCTGTAATGCACGAAGACATCTGCTCCCTCGTTACGGCCGATGAAGCCGTACCCTTTTGCATTGTTGAACCACTTCACTGTGCCTTTCAATCGTTCCACCTCTGGCCCCCTTCTTTCGCACGCCTGGCTTGGGGGTCTTAAGGACGTGCTTGCAGCGATAGATGCAATTTGTAAACGAAGGGTAAAGCTGTCAACGATCAGGGGTCGAACAAAAAGTGGCGGAGTTTAGCGGACAACCAAGAGGTGACGAGAGGGCAACTAAAAACGTTTGGCCGCCCGCCGCTTGAGCAGGCCCTGCTTGCCGCTTCTCTCCCATACGCGATCGAGCCACAGAACCGAAGAGATGGTTTTCGCGTCGTGGATTTTGCCCGTGAGAATCATCTTCACCGCTGCCGGGAGAGGAAACATGCGCTTGCGAATCATCTCGTCTTCCTCCGGCTGCGCGACGCCCCCTTGAAGGCCTGTGGCCAGGTAAACGGACATGGTCTCGGCCAAAAAGCCAGGGCTGGCGTAGAACTTCAAAATCCGCCGCCAATGTGCGGCCCGGTATCCGGTCTCCTCGATGAGTTCACGCTGCGCGGCCTTGAGTTCATCCTCTCCGGGATCGATGCGGCCAGCCGGTAACTCCCACAGATAAGCGCCGGCGGCATGACGATATTGGCGCTCGAGGAGCACGCGTGGAATCTTGCTGGAGTCGTCCACAACCAGCACCACCACGGAACCGGAATGATGGATGAGGTCACGGCGAACTTTCACGCCACCGGGTTCCTGGACCTGATCGGTGGTGATCCAGAAGACAGGCCCGCGATAGACGACCTTGGAAGAAACCAGGCGGGCAGGGGAGGATTTCTTTTTCTTCTTCGAAGCAGCTTTGGCCATCAGACAAATATAAAGCACAGCCGCAGAGGGCACCCGCGAAGCATGAGGGGCTTCTGTTATGCTGCCCGGCATGCCCGCCAAACCGAGCATTGCGATCGTTGGCCCCGGGAATCTGGGGAGCGCGCTGGCTCTGGCTTTGGCGCGAGCCGGGTTCACCATCGACACAATTTTTGCGCATGGTCCCGGGCCATCGTTGACTCAGGCGCGCGCCCTGGCGAAGCGGGTGAAGTCCCGCGCGGCGCTCGGTTGCAAAAATCTGACAGCCGAAGTGGTTTGGTTCTGTGTGCCGGATTCCGACATCTCCGGCTCGGCGCGGCTTTTTTCCAGTGCAGGTCCATGGAAGGGAAGAGTCGCATTCCACTCGAGCGGAGCGCAGAGCAGCGACGAATTGGAGAGTTTGAGGCAGAAGGGCGCCAAGGTGGCGTCCGTGCATCCGCTGATGACCTTTGTGGGCAAGTCAAAGCCCGCGCTGGGTGGAGTGTCGTTCGCCATCGAGGGCGATCGGGCGGCTGTGCGCCTCGCTGGGCAAATCGTGAGAAAACTCGGCGGATACGCCTATCCGATTCGCAAGCAGGACAAGGCGGCATACCACTCCTGGGCGACATTCACTTCGCCATTACTAACGTCCCTACTGGCGACCACAGAGGAAGTGGCGAAGCTTGCCGGGGTGAGAGGAGAAGACGCGCGGCGCAGAATGATGCCGATTTTGAGGCAGACACTCGCGAACTATGCCGACTTTGGAGCGGCGCGCGGGTTTAGTGGGCCGATCATTCGCGGGGATGTGGGGACGGTGAAGCGGCATCTCAAGGTTCTGCGAGGAAACCCTGCTGCCCGCCAGCTGTACGTCGCACTGGCCTGTGCCGCTTTGCAGTACCTTCCCGCAAAGAACAGGATTGCGCTGCGGCGATTGCTATCGGAGCGTTCCTGAATGTCGATGAAGAAGTTGCCAAGTGTGGCCAACTCCACAATCATCATTTTCGCCGTAGGCGTGTGCACCCGCGTGGCCGCGTCCATTTACATCCTTACCACGTTTTACAGGCCGGAGATGCTGTTCATTGGAAATGAACCGTCGCACGGCGTGGGCATTGCTAGGGCACCGGATTCTCGTCGGCGAAGGGTGGAACTTGTGGCGCGTTTGCCATCGATATTTGGAAGGGCTCGGGAGGAATTCGGGTTATACGGCGCGGGAGGCAGGAATGACTTTCCAAGTCCACACCAGCAGCGCGATAACCACAAAAGGAAGCGACGCCACATTGCGGATAGGCAAGGCGAATACAGGTATGGAATAGAAGACCTCGGGCGAGAACAGGGGCCGGAGCACAAGTAAAGCGAAGCTCGAAAACCAGGGCCAGAACAGGACCACTGCGCCGATCAGCAAAAGGGAGCGTTGCACAGTACCCTTAGCACGGAACTGCGCGCGGAAGCGCAGGACCAACAGGATTCCGGGGATCAGAATGAAATGATCGTACATCGCCTGTCCAGGCAGGAGCGTGACTGTGGTGACGGCGAGCAGCAGGCTCAGTACGAACCAGAACTTCAACGTATCCTGGTCGAAGCGTCTAGCTCTCCACATGAGAAGTATGCTTACGATCAGAACGACGGCAATGATGATGGCCGCCGTGTATTTCGGAAACGTCGTTCCTAGCACGAGGCTGACCAGTGCGGGCCGGGCGTAGTCTCGATATCCGCGCAGCACACTGATCCATTCGCCGACCCAGTGCGGCCAAATCCACAGCGAACCGATCATCAGCGCGGATGTCGTGGCCAGGAATCCCTGCCAGAAGCGCGCGCGGGTCCGGTCCGAGAGACTCCACAGCAGCAAATATAAGACTGCAAGAATCGTCACTTGAGGTTTGATCAGGGTCAGGCTGCAGAGCGCGCCGGCGAGCATGAGGCGGTTGCCGCGAATGGCGAGGGCGGCTGCTGCGAGGAAAAATCCGACGAACAGTCCCGGCTGCAGCGCGAAAAAGGCTTCGAGTAGCTGGTATGTACCGAGCGTGAGCACGATGACGCTGGCCACCCACATGGGGTGAATCTGCCAGCGCAGAGCTTTGAGCCACATCCAGATGCTGAGCGCAGTCAAGGTGGGCAGCAGCAATGTCAAAACCATCCTGAGCCGGGGGAAGTCGAGGAGTGCGGAGGGCCAAAGGATTAGATTGGTGAATGCCGGGTAGGAGTATTGACGGTAGTCGATGGGAGGATCGGATTTTCTGTGCGGGTCGACGGGACGGCCAAAAAGCCCAATCTGAATTTGCCGCGTCATCTCGTAGCTATAGAGATCGTGATTCCCGAGCCGCGATTCCCGAGCGGTGAACCATACTGGATAGAAGTCATCTCCGAAAGAGTAGCCGTTGTTGAGGCCAATCGAGGCCCGGACTTGCAGCGCGCGAGGAATGAACAGGCCGAGGTGGTAGTACACCATCGAAGCTGCGCCTACGCAGGCGAGAGCCAAAGCCAGTGCAGGAATGATTTGGGTGCGGCGGAATTCTGATGGGAGATCGGCCATGGGCGAAGTGGATACGGTGGCAGGCAAATCCCCGCTCTTCGAACGCGCACAGGATCGGCACCGGCCAACGCGGCACCCACGAGAGTATACGGCTTAGCTTGAGGTGAAAAGGTGGCCGAGTTTCTCGCGCTTGGTCTTGAGATACTCTTCAGCGTGCTTGCTGGGGGTGACTTCGCAGGGGACGCGCTCCACCACCCGGACACCAGCTTTTTCGAGCGCGTGAACCTTGTCGGGATTGTTGGACAGCAAGCGCACTCTGGTCACGCCCAGCGCCTTGAGGATTTCGCCGGGAAGGGTGAAGTCGCGCTGGTCGGCTTTGAATCCGAGTCGCTCGTTGGCTTCGACCGTGTCCAGGCCTGCGTCCTGCAACTCGTAGGCTTGAAGTTTCGCCATGAGGCCAATACCGCGGCCTTCCTGCTGTTCGTAGATGAGGATGCCGGCGCCTTCTTCTGCGATCATCGAAAGTGAGAGCTCGAGCTGCTGGCGGCAATCGCAGCGCAAAGAGTGAAAAACATCCCCAGTCAGGCATTGGGAATGCACGCGTACCAGCGCGGGAGAGGAAGAGACGTCGCCCATGACGAGCGCGACCGCTTCTTCGACTCGGCGGTCGCCGTCCTCGCCGTGCTGCGCGCGGAAGCCGTAGATGCGGAACTTTCCCCAGCGGGTAGGGAAGTCCGCGGAGGCTATCTGCTGAATTTGGCTGGGCACACTGTGATTATAGCTGGTGAGACGCGGCCGCAATTGCCACATGTGCGTTTAATGATCTGTCGTACGAATGCCGCACCATCTTCGCTGCCGTGTCGTCGCGGAGATCATTTCTGTTTTTCCGGATTGTCTTCGCAATCCAAGCGGCGACTTTCGCGGCAAACATCCTGGCGTTGCTCCGAAAGTGCAGAAATGTCGGGACTATCCGCGGGCGCGGAAGGGAAAGATGGCGTCCTGCTTGGAGGGAATGGGAGTGCCGTTGCGGGTAGCGGGACGGAAATGCCAGTTTTCGAGGGCGGCGAGACACTTGTCGTCGATATCCGGGCCGAGGCTGTGGAGCACCACTTTGTGGGTAATTTCGCCGCGCTCGTCGATGGTGATTTCGATGACCTCGTTCCCGGGAGAGTCGGGCAACTGCCACGGCCATACGCCGGGATCGGAGGTGGTGACGGGCAGGGCCGGACGAATCTCGTTGCCGTACAACGAGCCCTGAGCCAAGGTACCGTAGGTGGCTCCGGCTTGCGCGCCGTGGCCGAGGGCGGAGAGCGTTTGGGTCTTCGCGTTGTCTTCGGCTTCGGCCTTGGACACCGGAGCCTCAGTCGCCGTTAGCTTTGCGACGTCCTTCGGGGCAGTCCACTTCAGTTTCTGACCGAGGCGCTGGTGACGATAGCGCTGGCTCGCAAGGTCAGAGGAGCTGTGGGAACTGTCGTCAGGATTCTGGCTCGACCAGTAGAGGCGCGTTACCGAAGTGCCGTTTTGTCCGTAGGCTACGGAATTGGGATTAAGCAGGCGCGGTTCGGGAGCGTGCAGAAGCCAGGCCAGCGCCAGCGCGTGCACCGCGATGGAGAAGAGCTTGAGTGCGCGCTCATTGCTGTCGGATCCTGGATTGAGCTGCTGGAACATGCGTTGTTTCGAGTAAACCCAGCCTCCAGATAGGATGCGTCCGGGGCTATGTATTCCTAGTTAGACGCGGAAAGCGCCCATTCGTCAAGACGATTTGTTGGCTACTCCGGGACGCTGCTAAAATGATTCAGCAAGCGTATCCAACCTGCCCGGGGCTATAGCTCAGCTGGGAGAGCGCATCGTTCGCAACGATGAGGTCGTCGGTTCGATCCCGACTAGCTCCACCAATCTTTCAACAACTTACAGCCATCCGAAAACCGAATCTTGTCCCAATTTGTCCCAACAAATTCGCCTGCCGGGGAGTTTCCCTCAAGAATTGTCTCCGCGCTCACGCGCGCCACCTTGCGACACAGTTCGGCTGTCCGGTTGTTCAATCCCTTGCGTGAGCGAGGGCGGTCTTGGGCGGTTGTCTGCCGGAGTATTGGGCAGTGCGCGAAGTAGGGCGTCGCTATTAGAGACGTTACCGATTCCCCATCGGGCTAAAGACGCACTGTGGATACCGTTGCGCGGATCGATAGGACCGGCTTCTCGGAAGTTGGAGAAGCTACACCAGGTGCGCAGAACCCAGACTTGTTGCCCGCGCTTCCACAAGAGTGCGGGACCCGGAAACCACACGGACACCTTCACCGTGGGCGTGGCCCGGAAAGGACAAATACCCTGGTTGGGGTTTTTGTCTTTTCCCGTGTTCCAGCCGTTGTCCTTTCCGAAGCGTAGATGGTAAAGAGAGTTATAAGGGGAAAGGGGAAACTTCAGCACGGCGCCAGCCGTGACAACTACCAAGGAACTCTGGGCAAGCGGCAAGAAGCGGCATTTCCCCAACCTTGTGTCACATGGGAAGAAGTTAATGATTCCAACATTGCTAAAGCACTAGCCAAGCACGGCGAGATTGGAGGAGGGCATAGCAGGAGTTGACAATGTAAAGTGCTAAGGGAGGGAATGATCCTGCCTATTTAGCTTCTCGTCTTAAAAGAGACTTCCCAGAGATAGCCCGAGGAATAATAGGGTTAAGGCTGGGCAGCCGTCGCCGTTGCTGACGTGAGCAACTTTCGGAACAGTTTCGGGATTGCAGGTTGCGGCGCCGTCTTCTCGCTCAGTGCGGCTTTGAGTTTCTGCTGCAACGGTGCGCGTTCTGCCGGAACTCTGTTGTCTAACTGCTTGGCTTTCTTCTGCAGAATCGGCCGCAATTGCTTGCGTTCGTCGTCCTGGGCAACGTCCCACACTTCCAAAGCCTTCTCGAGGGACAATCGGCGGAAATCTCTCACAAGTTGCGGCGACTGGTTCTCATTCATGAGTGCTTTGGCATCCCGTTCCGTCAATTTCCCAGCTTTGTAATCGGCTCGTACTGCATTCGGGTCGAATTTTCCCGCTTCGATTGCTGCGCGGTGCTTCTGCATCAACTTCTGCTCGTCAGGGGTGCGGTTGGATTCAAATATCGGTCCCTTTCGAATAAACTCGCGGGCGCTCCTGGCGGCACGTGTGCGGTAACGTTGCGCATTCACGCCCATGCCTTTCGCGACGGATTCCTTGATGTCGTAATCTCCAGGTCTGGTGAGGGCCTGCAGTGGAATTGGAGTAATTCCCTTGGCAATGTCCTTGAGTTGGCCGGGGAGATCCTGCGGACGTCCGAACTCATCGCGCCCGGTAATGGCTTCGAGCAGGGGGCGAGTAATTATCGGATTCAAACGATGACTGGCAAAACTTCTCGGGTCGGTGACCAGATGCACGAGGTCGCCTTGCACGGTTCTCAGGGCATAGAGTCGTCGGCCAATTCGGACAGCAAAGGCGTTCTTTGGATCCCACTCGGGATCTCCGTTGATGAGCTGGTTCACGATTCGCGCACCGACGTACATCACTGTTGCACCGAGTATCAATGCTCTGGACTGTTCACGTCCGTAGGGCTTCAATGCTTGGCCGACGAATCGGCTGCGGGCTTCCAAGAAATCCGGCGCCAGCGTAATTAAGCGGATTACATCCTGAAAGGTTTTGTTACGCGCCATCATCTTCAGGTTTAACTCGCCAAACGCGGCGTTTGCCTCCTTCGCGGTCTCCGCCAAAATCTGGTCCTGGGTGAGATCCCCGCCGTACCGTTCCATGTTTCGCTTGAGTGCGTGTTGCGCCATCGACATTTTGACGCGCGGAATGTAATCGCGGAAAAGGTAATACTGATACTCCTGCAGCTTCGGTCCAATTCCGGGAATTTTGTTAACTAGTCCACTGCCGTGCAGTCCTTCGCTGAAAGCTTCCATTGCGGAGAAGTCTGCCACCTGTAACCCATGATCGACTAACGCGCGTTGGGTCCGGTCCGCCAGGTCGAGTTTGGGAAGATGGAACGGATTGACGGTATGCTCGAGCGCATGTACGCCAATCTGAGTTTGATGGAACAGGGACAGGGATAAGAGCGTGCTCTTGAACTCGCCGGAAAGCTTCAGCGCGGCGCGTCCCACAGGCGATTTGCGCAATGCCGAATCCGACATCAGGTTATAAAGCTTTCGATAAATTTCAGGATGCGTTACCAGATCGCCTTCGAGGTAGATCGGCTTTCCCGCGTCATCTTTTCCGACCCATTTCCATCGTCGCAGCGCGGGGCTGTTGATGGTTAAGTAGTCCTGGGCGGTTTCTCCCTTCGCATGGGGAATGATCAGGTGTGCGCGTGTTTCCGGTGACAGTTCACTCTCGCTCAGTGTGCGTCCTACTCCCGACACTTGCACCAGGGGGCGGCCGTCGCTGGCCTTCGCCTTGAGCAATTGTTTAATCAGCCCGCGATCGGCTACCGCTTTGGCAAAGCTTTGATGGTAGGCGGAGAGCAGAAATCCCGCGTCTTTGTCTTTCGGAATCCAGCCGGCATCCTCACCCTCGAAGTAGGAACGGAAGATTCTCTCTTTCGTCCAGAACGGTCGCGTCTGCAATTCGCTCGCGCTGTTAATTGCTCGCATCTGCTGCGCCTGGGCGGCGCTCTTGTCCCAGATCTGCGAAATGTAATTCTGTACGCCTTGCTCCAGCATTCCGGCGCGTTGTGCTTCCTCGAGCTGCGCGTCCAGATAGTTTCTGACGTTGTTGGCGAGAATCCTTTCTTCGGGAGTGAGATTCAGGGAAGCTTCGTAAGCGGCTTTGAGCGGAGCTTTCGCGGTTTGCGCCCGTTGGCGTAACAATCCTTCGTCGCCTCCCGCCTGAATCCAGTTTGTGATTGCCTCGCGTCGCGTTTTGTCCGGCATCACCCGCTTCAATTCGTCGGCAAACTTTTTCAGTTCCCAGGCGGAATGTTGCAGTGCGCCTTGCCATTTCCCTACCGCATCGTGAAACTCCGTCCACTCGGGCGGACGTTTATAGGCGTCCCACAATCCCAGGATGGTGGTCTCCGCTTTCAGCATCGTGCGCTGGAATGTGTTGTGGATGTAAGCCACCCTTCCGGTGGCGGCGCTCTCAATCGCTTTCATGCGCTCGAGCGGGGACATTCGCGGAGTCGTCACGTTCGGCAGCCAAAGGGTTAATTGCTGCAGCGGCGTCTCTGGCACTTCTCGTGTGCCGTAATTCTTTGCGCCAGGTCCGGGGTTGGCAAATGCTAGTTCGGGCGGCGCGACTTGAGCACGGCCTTCAGCGCCGGCGGCAGTTCGCTGAGTGCCTTGCGCACGGCTTCGGGCCGGTCCTGCGGCTTGGCGTTGACGTAAGCCTTCATTGCCCGGGCGAGCTTGGGGCTGCATTTCTTCCGCATAGATTTTCCCTTTCTTGGCTTCGCGGTGCAGGGACTGCATCACGAGTTGCTCATACTCGGCATCGGCGAACTTCGTACCGAAGGCACGATTGAAGGCAGTTGCCGCGCTCGGCTGTTCTCCCATGGCTAGAAAGCCTTGACCGGGCTGGTCGGCGTTGGCATCCTGGGCGAAGTTACGGAATGCGGAGCGCACCTCTTTCGGCTTCTGTGCCAGCTTGCGCACAATGGCATCGACGGCGGGGTTGCGGGCTGGGCCGAACATCCCCGCTTGTGCAAGGTGGGATTCGACGTTGGAGTTATGCGCTACGACGTCTGCGTGCTCGTGGATGGCTTCCCGAATCAGGGGAACCAGGTTGTATTCGTCCTGCCGCGGCGCAATCGAAGCAATGTCCGCAAGTGATCCGTCCAGTTTGTTCAAAACTGATTTCGGTGCGCGCTCCATCAGTGTCGGGTCATCAACCACCGTTCCGAGTAATGCACGTTCGGCAAAGGTTTTACCCTCTTCGCTCAATCCTCCGGTGGACGTGTCGATGAACTGCGGGCGCTCGCGGTCGGTAATGGCACCGTCTTTGGTCAGAATCTTGAGCACATCGGCGCCGCGATCGCGCAACAGATCCCGGATGCTGGAGTCCGGGCCTAACTGATCGAGCATTCCTGAAAGTGCTTTGAGGCTTTCCGGGGTAATCGATTTGCCGGCACTCACGGCGCGTTCACTCACTCCCAGGGCGCCGGTCATGGACTTGTTTAATTCAGAGGCTAATCGGCGGGCGCTCTCCGTATCTGGCGGTTTTGGGACTTCGCGCACCAGGACGGGATTCTCGAGGCGATCGATTGCATTCGGATCGAGTCCGAACTGTTCGGCATTCGTCCGCAAGTAAGCCCGGTAATTCTCGCCTTGTCCGCGGCTATAGATTCGCTGCGTGCTCATCGTGCGCGAGTTTCCGCCTAAGACAAATCCGTCCGGGGTCACAATCGGCGGGCCGTTCACTGCGTCCGGGTTGGTGTTCACCGTGTACCGCGGGTCATAGTTCTGCGCTTGCTCGATTACTCGGGCCTGCGCTTCTTTCGAAACGTGGTAGGCGCGTTCCTGCACGTTTGGCGGGTACATCATGTGCGGCTGAAAGCTTTCCGCATCGTGCGAAGGAATCAGGTCGGCGGCTTCTACGACTTTGTAATGTGCGGGAAGGTCGGCGCTCGGTGTCTTTACCACGGACTCTGCACCGTATTGTGCGGGGTTCGTCGGTGCGGGGGTTGCTGGCGCGGTCGGTACAGAGGTGGGCGGGGCTTGGGTGGCACCGACACGATTGGCGTAAATTGTTCCTGTTCCCTTGAGGTCATCAGGGAAGAGAACGGCAACGTTGTGCTTTCCGAGCTTGCTACCGACAACGTTTCCGCCCTCATGTCGGAACCCGTCATAACCTTTGGCTACGAGTTCATGCTGAACAGCGGCCATCATGTCTTGAACTTCGTAGGCCGGAATACCTGCTTGGGCCGACGCATCCCGCATCTCCTTGAAGGCCTGCACTCCAGTCGTGCCAGGTTGCATGTCATCCATCTGCAATGCGTCGGCGTGACGATTGACGACTTGTAGGATGTCAGAAGGCAGTGGCTTTTCGAGATCAAACAGGCGAGCGCCAGGCAATCTGGAAAACAGAACTTTCGCATTGCCCGCAGCATTTGCCTTTCGCGCATACGCGTTGGCAATGTTGGGGTTGTCCGTTAGGTACAGACCAGGGCCGTAGATGTTCGTTTCCCCCGCATAGCCTGCATCACCCTTGCCAATGTCCGCCAGTGCGCTTCGCGTGCCGTGGTAGAAGGTTTTCTCCGAAGGCACAGCTTCTTCAGTCAGTGGCGTGTATGTGTACGGAGCCTTGGGCATTGCACCCTCTGGCGCGGTCTTTGGTGCGGTCGGGCCGGGGGCCTGGGGTTGCTCGAGTGCGGGCTCTGCCGGTGTCGGCTCTGTCGGTTTGCGGCGTAACCACGGTAGGGCTGGCTTGCTTTCCGGGGGAATCTCGGGTGCAGGTCCAACTTTGGGAATCTCGCTCACCGCATGTGTAGCGGCGCCCGCGGCCATGGCTGCGCTCAGTCCACCCTGCGTGATGAGCTCGGCGCGTTTGTCCGGTGGGAGATTGTCCCAATTGTCGTACAGAGTTTTGGCCGTGTCATACGCGCCTTTTCCCATCTGTGCCGCGAATCCGCCAGAAATGAACCTTTGCAGAATAGGACGCGCCGCGCTCGAGGCTAGAAATGGCCAGTTGCGCGGGTCCGCAACCGTTCCGCCGGCAGTCTCGAAGATTCCGCGTTCCACCCCCTTCGCCCAGGCGGGCGACTGGTACACTTCGACGTCTTGGGCCTTGGCTTCCTCTGGGGTGGATGGTGGAAGGATTGGCTCGGTGATCTTGCGCCCGATCTCGGCACCTTTTGCAGCCAATTTGTCGAAAGGTTCCACGAGGTGCTGTTGCGCCCAATTCAGAGCAGGAACCGCAGAGTCAGGAACCAGGTTGCCAATTCTCTCTTGCAGTGTCGGCTTTGGTTCTGGCTGTGCATTTGAAATCTGGGGCGCGAGCATGTCCCGATATTGCGGATAGTGCTCGAGTGTGTGCTCTACGAGTACCTCATCCGGCAAGTCATCGTAGGCGCCGGGGAATTTCGTGCGCAGTCGTGCGGCGAACTCTTGCGTGCTTAACTGCTGTTCGGGTTGTTGGGCTTCGGCCATTATCGGATTCCCAGAGGATCTTTCGCATCTGAGCCTTGCGCGGGGTTGAAGTTTGCGAAACCACCAGTCCTGACGTCGTAGTGGTTAACGTCTCCTCCGCCAGTTGCTATGCTGCGTTCGTAGTGGTCCTGAATTTCCTGCAGCTGCTGCATTTTGTCGTCGTCGCTCAACATTGAATCGTTCTGAACCTTTTTCCACTCCCGAGATTTCCAGTCATCGACTTTGCGGAAATAGTCTGCGGTGGCGCGGCGGTGCTTCTCGGGAGGAAATGCGACTACCTTGTGCGCGCGGAAAGTGCTCGGATCAATCACGTAGATTCCGTCAGGACCATGCCCAACTATGGGCCGCGGTGGGGCTGCCGGCTTATCAGGCTTGAAGCCTTGCTCACTCGCCTTCTCGTAAGTCGATCCGTTCGCTTTCTGGTAGAGGAAATGCACCTTACCATCGTCGGCGTTGTAGGAGTGCAATAGCTTGTCATTCGGTGCGCGTTTCAGCTTGTCCGCTTCCGCCTTGAGTTTCTCTGTCTGCGCACCGACGTATCCGGTTCTGGCGTTGCGGTATTTCGACAGGTCCGCTTGCTGCTGTGGCATTCCGGCCGTCTGGGCTTGTGCGCGATTGATCTGCGCCCGTTGCCAGTCGGATTTGTCCTTCATGGCCTGGCGTTGCAGTTGCAAGTTCTGGAGGTTCTGGCCAGCGGCGAGTCCGTATTGGAAACCTACTCCGACTCCTCCCGATCGATGCCCGCCAGATTGCGCAATCATCTGCTCATTTCCCGCGCGTCCCGCGAGTCCGCCCATGGCGGCGAATTTGAGCACCCGCATAAGACTCGCGGCGCGGGTCTGGTGCAGTTGATGGCTTGAATCGTGGTACCACTCGGGCGCGGGACGCTGAGGCAAAACTGCGTCCAGTGCTTCGCCGTCGTTATGGAAATCCAGCGCCTCATTTTGCGGATCGCTGAGAAACTCTTCCGGTGTTTGCTGGCTCCAGTCGGCCTCTGCGGGTGCCTCTTGCGCCGGTGCGGGCTGCCTCCATTTGTCCATGAGTTGCTGTATTGCCTGCTGAGTTTCTGGGTCGGTTTGATCCTCAGCGGTTTGATCCCCGCCGTCCCAGTTCTCATCGACGCCCGGTATCGGCACGGACATCCCCGCCACCTTGATTCCTGGTAGCGGCCATTTTCCTTGTTGCGGCATAGTTATCCCCCTCCCGTCCGCTTAAACTCTTCCTCGTTCACATACAGGTCAGCGTTAGAGGCCGGTTTCGGCGCGACCTTTCTCGGCGGTCCTGGGTCGTTCTCCATCTGTTCGAGTTCGCGCAACGCCTTGGCGCGGATCGCGGGTCTTTCCATCTCTGTTGTCGCTCGCCGGCAGGTCAGGGATGCGTACTCTGCCTGCAGCCGTTCCAATTCTTTCCCTCCGACCGGTTCCGGCTGGAAAATATCGGAGTTGTCTGTCACCTTCTCGCCGAGTTGCCGTTTCAGAGTGGTAACTTCTCGTCGTAATCGCATCACGTTATCGCCATAACAAGCCATATTTATTCCCTTCCTTTTGCCTCTGTGGCATCGATGCGGGTCTCTGGATACCTCTGGTGCTCGACGTAGTACCGAAGTCTCTTGATGCAGGATTCCCGCAGGTCCTCTCCCAGAGAGGCACTCAGCCAGGAATACTCCATCTCACGCAAGGCTTTTGTTGCAGGTCCTCCCTCGCCTTCTTCGGCATCGGCCGCAGCTTTCATGCTGTTGAAGATCCGCAAGAACTCGCGGAAGGCGGGTGTGTGTCTCTTGTCCAGCATCTGGCGGGCTCTGGCGCGCGTAATCTCGATTAGGTCAGGCATGGTAGGTGGTCTCCTCGCCCGGCCATCGCCCGGTTTCGGCAAAGATCCGTAACTCTTCGTCGGTTCGGCCCTGAAGGTCTCGCGTGATGTCGTTCAGATCGAGGGCTTGCCGCGGCTTGCCTTCCAGTCGATCGAAGATTTCCGAGATGGCCTGCAGTTTCTTCCGGCCTCGCAGGGCTTGGCGGATCAATTCATCCACAATCGCCTGTTCGATGGTCCGGCCGTCCTTGGTCTCGCCGGCAACTGCCGCCCTCAGGGCGGATATAAAACCCCTGGTCGGGGGCCTGCCTGCCGGGTTTCCTGACTGTCCGGGCTGGAATCCTTTGCCGGTTACGCCTCCCGGCTTTTTCGCGTCTCCACGTTGTTTCGCGTTGATAATCGCGTTGTTATTTTTCTTCGAGGTCATGCCGGCACGCCCGTCGCGGTCAGGATTTCCTCGAGGATCCCTGCCAGAAATTCAGTCTCTTCCGATCGGAATCCTGCGTAGACTTGTGCCTCATCGACTGTGAAGGCGTCTAAATTTGCGAGCAGTCGGCGAACCTTCCTCCCCAGTTGCGGGCGAACGGCTTTGACGCGGGCGATAAATTCGGCCAGGACCTGGCCCTCTGCGTCCGCATAGGTGCGATGGGCAATCTCGAGGACCGGTTTGTGCTCAAACCATGCCCAAGTCCGGCAATGGTTCCAACAAAGCGGGCTCCCAGGGTTCAAATCGAAAGCGGGGCGCTCACAAATGCAACATCTCGTCATAGTTTTCCGCGCGGGGCTCGCGATGCGCACGTGCGCAAACATTGCCGAAGGAGTACGGCGAATGGCCAACGGCGAACCCCGCAATTCGAACCTAGCACTGGTCTCCCCAAACACAGGCAAAACCGGTACTCAAGCGTACTGGTTACGAAAGGGCCGGGTTTCGCAGCTTCCGGCGAATCCGGCGGATGCGAGCCCGCACGGCACCCTCGCTCATCCGCATCATCGCGGCAATTTCCGGGGCGGGAACCTGGCGGCAGAAGTAGTTTTCCGCGATGCGCAAGTTTTCGTATGCGGGCGTGAGCAACAGACGGCTTAGAGTCTTGAGTTGAAACGCGAACGGCTCGCGATCGGAAGGGATTTTCACCCTCCCTCTATCTCGGCGAAGAGTTCCATTTGTGCGGGGTGGCGCCGCGATTTCTTGGGTGTGGGTTTTCGGGAAGGACGATAAAATCCGCTGGAATCTTCGGCCAGACCGAACCCGAGACGCTCAAACAGTTCTCGAGCCCAACGCCGGCGATGCTCGTACTGGTCAGACCGCGGCCTGCTGGTCGGCATGATGGATGAAATCGATTCGCAACCTCTTCGAAGTCTCCTTGGTCACGACAGCCCGGGCGAACATTGCGCGCAAATTGTACGGAGCACCTTTGGGCAAGGTCGAAGCCAGGATCGAGGCCGCACCGGCCGCCACCTTGAAGCGCACTTCGCTTTTGAAAAGCTTGGCGAAAAGCTTGGCCTCAGTGGCAGCTTGAATCTTCTCCACTTCCGCGTCCCGAATTTCGGTTGTGCTCGGGGTGCTCAGCGTGAACTCGTAACGCTCGCCTTCCAGCCTCCGCGACTTTTCCGAACGGGCCGGCGCAAACCCGAAAAGCTCAACCTGGGCTTTCACGATCTCGCGCAACTCTTCTGACTCGTCCTCGATCGCGGCCAGGCGGTCGGCCAGGGCGTCCAAATCTCGCGGGCTCAAGCGTTTAGCGGCCATTTGCACCTATTATGCATCACTTTAAGTTTTACTCCTATTAATAAGGATACAAACGTACTTAAGTGGCAGATAATTGGTCGACTCGCCCCATGAAACTAACGCCGGCAGAAATCGCGGTTGCGCAGCTGATCCTCATGGCCCTCAGCAATGGCGAGATCGCAGCCAGCCTGAACCGTAGCGAAAACACCGTCAAGCACCATATCGAACGCTTGTATCTGAAATGCGGCGTCAACGAAGACGATCACCCTTGCCGCGTGACGCTGCTGAAGTTCTTGCATGTGAATCGGCACCTTTTGGGCCTCCGCTGCCTTGCCTGCGACTCGACCATTCCGATCTGACAAGGCCGAAAAGTAACATGACGAACCTTCCGCAGCGGAGCACAATGGCGTCCGACTGTTCTTATATCCCGGTCGGAATGGAGTATGGCGGGAAAAGTTCCAGAGAGAGCGAAGCCCCTGAGAAGTCAGGGGCTTTATTTTTGTCGCAAATTGAGATTCCATTCGGTTTGCGCTACGCAGGCAGGATTCGCAGAGCCTTCTGCTCCGAGGATCGCGGCGATGGCATCGTGTACAGATTCCCCGTGCGTCGTTTCGGTCCTCGCGCTTCGCCTACCACGAGCAACTGAGCATCTTCTAGCTCACGCCAGAATTGCGGCTGTTTCTTCGGCACTCCCTTCGAGCACTCCACGCAGCGACGCCTGCGGTTGCCCGGATTCTCTCCGAGAAATTCCGTGTGAACGTGACCGCATTCCAATTGCTCAAGGTGATACACGGACCTTTTGCCGGCATGAATCTCGTGGACCTGTAGGACTCGCCGCAACGGTGCCTTCGGTGTCCAACGCTTCTTGTCCATTTCGGCCCGACGTGACAACAGCGGGGGCTGTCCACTCATCGGGTCATAGTCGGGGATGTCGAGAAATTGGTGCCGCAAATTTCCCGACTCATCGAACACTTGGCTGTACTCCGTTCCGAGAACCGCCTTTCTCTTGGCGCCGACTCTTTCCCATACACGATCAGGGTGCGCTCCGAACAAATCATAGGACGCCTCGATGAATGGAATGGGGCTGCCATCACGTGCGTGAACCATGACGAGGCGCGCCTGCCGGTAGTCATCGCGCAGATGCGCGTCGGGCTCGTGCTCTTCCATGCCGACAAGGCGGGAGATTACGCGATAGCTAAGGGAGAATGGCACGGCGGAATCTCGCACATCTTAGTAGAACACCATTAGTGTGTCAACGCGTTTAAGATCTTCGACTACCGACAGTGTGTCGACTATATTGTGTGTTACCGCCACAATTGGCGGCATGCCATCTCGCGATCCTAAGGACCCGAAGATGAAATTCGGCAATAACCTCCGCGCACTGCGCTTGAAGCGGAAAATCAGTCAGGAACACTTGGCCGAATCGGCGGACCTACATAAGAACATGGTCGGACTACTCGAAAGGGGACTGCGAAATCCTTCCCTCGTGACGATCGTCAAATTGGCAAAGGCCCTGAAGGTAGAGCCCGCGAAGTTTTTCGCAAAGTTTTAATGTGGCTTCTCACGAAATGGACGCAGGACCTCGCAGGCGAGACGGAGGGCAGCTTTGCTCCGATTTCGGTGTGGTGGTATGCACCGACCTTGCAAATTGCGGCAGTAGGCGCCCGGTGGCGCTTTGCAGACGGGGCAGGTAACGGTTTTGGCAAATTCAAAGTGAGCCATAAAGTTTCACTCCTTCGGCGGACAGGGTTTTCCGCCGTTGTGTTCCCAACCGATATGACACTCGGGGCAGCCGGCTTTTAGGTTCTCCAGATCCCACGTTCCCCCGCGGCTGCGGTGAATGACGTGGCAAGTGTGCATGGTGTCAAACGTGATGCCGTGCCAGCACTTCGGACTGATGCGCAATTCGCACAATCCTTCTGAGCGCTGATAGAGTTGCGCGCGGACTTCAGCAATGTGTCGCCGCTCTGCTCGTGATTTTGCTTTGCGACGAATACGGGGAAAGAGAAATAGAATCGGCCGGATTGCCTCGTCGGCAATGCGGATCGTTTCTGCAGTGTCGATTTGAGAGGAAGGACTACAGGCGGGTAGTATCGAGTCAGCCATTGGGAAGCACCTAACTTTCCTTTGGTTAGCCCCGTTTCGAGTGTTCAAGCACTCAGGCGGGGCGCTGTGTTTTCCACAGACTGTCTGCATTATGCGCTTGCTTTGCTATGCCGTCAAGCATAAACTCCCCAGCATGAGAAAAAAGATTCCCGGATTAAGCGAGTACTTTGCAGCGATGGGCAAGAAGGGATCGAAAGCGCGAGCGGAGAAACTCAACCCGGCCAGGCGCACGGAAATCGCCAAAACGGCAGCTAAGGCACGATGGGCGAAGGCGAAGAAAGGGGGCAAGTAAGGTGCCGCGCGTCGGTTGGGGAGGCCGCAGACCTGGCGCCGGTCGGAAGCCTGGAACGCGCAACAGGCCCAAGGCTGAAATCGAGGCGCAGGGGGACGGCGCGCATCGACTGAAATGGAAGCCGCAACAGCAACAGCCAACACCCCAAGAACACGGAGGGCGCCGACCTGCCGCGGGACGCAAACCGCACTATCTAAAAGTCGGAATGTCTCCGATTCCACCGCCGTTCCAATTTCCCGTTTATCTCTCACGGTCTGAGTTATTGGAGCTTTTAAAGCAGGCTCGCGCCGCACGAGAACGCGACTGGTTGATGATCCTTGTAGCCGCATGGCACGGACTGAGCGCAACTGAGCTTTGCAGTTTCACTAAGGACGCTGTGACCGAGGGGCAACTCACAATCCGCAGAATTAAAGGCGTGAAGACGACGAAGCAGCCGCTGGTTCGACACGAGAATCCGCTACTCGATGAGCGATCGGCGCTGATCGACTTCGCCCAAACGACACCCCCTGATCAACCTGTTTTCAACATCAGTCGCTACACATTCTGGAGAATCCTAGACCAATACGGGAAGGCCGCCGCAATACCAAAGCACAAACGAACGCCTCGCGCGCTGAAGCACTCTATTGCCATCCAGACCCTCGTTCCCAACGCAGCGCCCGAGAGCCCCAAGACCGGCAATGCGGCAGGAAATGGGACGAAGCCTAAGACGCGCGGTCCCGTCAAAAAGGAAGTATTCGCCAAAGCTGCCGAAATGTACGCGAGCCTTCCACTTCATTCTCGCTCATGGCCGAACGTCGCGAAGAGAGTAATCCCGCTTGAATGGAAGAAGGACCCAATTGCTGCAGGAGCTCGCTTGCGGCAAGGCGCGACATATCACTGTGCAAACCTCTTGCCAGATGATGAGAGAAAAGCCCGCTAGGCAATTCTCTCAAGAGAATTGCCCTTTTCTCTGAGAGAATTACTACTTCGTCGTTCTCTCATTGCGGTGTATTCCCTGCGTGGCGCATTCTCGCGCCATGAGCACCAGCCCAGCATTTCAAGCATCGTTGTTCGATACGCGGCGCGCGGCTCACGTTCGCGTCACTCCCAGAAAGCAGCAGGTGTACGCCAAGATCCTCACTTTTGCCCGTGAGCGCGGTCGCTTGGGGCTCACCGCGGATGAACTCGCCCAGCGATGGCAATGCTCGCATAACCACGTCGCCCCGAGAATATCGGAACTCAAGAAACTAGGTCGTCTGGTACAAACCACGCGGACTCGTCTTACGCGATCCGGTAGCCCAGCACGTGTGTTCGTGCTGCCGGAGTTTGCCTGATGCCTGACCCGGCCCAACTCACCGATACCCTGCTTCGCTCGCTGTGGCCAAGTTTCAAGAGAAGGCTGGAATTGAAATTCCCCGGCGAGCCATGGATTCGCCCGATGTTTCTGCTCCGTGCCATGCGCGCCGACTCGAAGGCCGTTCATTTACTCGCGAGCCTGCCGGCCAATGGCCGAATCATCCGGGAAGCACTTAACAGGTTGCCGCTGATGCGCGAGATGCTCGCGCCAAGTTTCTGTCTCAGCCTGACGGTCTATCCCGATAACTATCAAGTTGAGGAAGCACGGCGCCGCTTTGGAATCGAGATGCTACCAAAACGCAGGAACCGGAAAAGTTAATAGCCATGCAGGTGACTTTGCCCAATTCGCCGACGGCCAAACGAACCAAGGGCCTTACTGTCATGGGCGAGGGAACTCTACACGGCAGGCTTCAGGAGATCGAAGCCATGAGCCGCAAACGTTTTCAGCAGCCTCAGCCCAAAAGGGCGGGGAAGTTCTGGTACATCCGGCCTTGGGAGGACGTCTTTACAAACGGCGTCCGTTCCCGAATCCGCAAACGAGTAAAGCTTGCCCCCGCAACCAAGGGGATGCGGGAAGTTCAAAAACTCGCGGCGGATTATCTCCGGCCGCTTAACCAAGGACTCGTCACAGTTGGCGCGGGAGTTAACTTTACGCGGTACGTCGAGGATGAGTATCGCCCAAAGTATCTGCCCAGCCTGGCGAAGCCCGTTCAGGATTGTTACGAGTCGATGATCAAGGTGCATCTCGAGCCGGCGTTCGGTTCCTCCTGCCTCGTGGATCTCACTCGCTCCAACCTGAAAGGGTATTTCGCGGGTCGAACTGGCGGAGTTGGTTACCCAACCCTGCTGAAGATTCGCGATAGTCTCAGCAGCATCTTGCGCGCGGCGGTTGATGGGGAATTTCTCCTCAAGAATCCTCTGGAGGGATTGACCCTACCGAAAGACAAACGGCCGCGCCGATCGAAACCCGTCCTCACTCCTCAGCAGTTCTCCGATCTTGTTGACCTTATGCCTGAGCCATACGCAACGATGGTGTACGTCTGCGTATGGGCGGGCCTGCGTGCGTCGGAGGTGGTTGGTCTGAGGTGGAGGGACATTAAACCGGACACGATTGTAATCAGCGAAAGGTACTGCCGCGGAGATTGGTCTTGTCCCAAAACTCCCGAGTCAGCCAAGCCGATTGCAGTCGAGTCAGATGTGATTGCCCGAATCGAACAGCTAAAGCAGACAATCATCACGGTCCGCGCCGGCCGAGCACGGCGGAAGTATGCCGCTGTGAAGTCGTCCGGTCCCGATGATCTCGTGTTCCAGTCCGTGCAACAGGGGAGGCCCATGCGGGACGGGAACATCCTTAGCAGATTCATTAAGCCTGCAGCTCGTAAGTTGGGCTTAGGGTTTGTGAACTGGCAAGTGCTGCGGAGATCTTGCGCAACCTGGCTCATCGAATCCGGGGCAGATGTGAAATCCGCCCAGGCCCAGATGCGTCACACCCGCCCGAGCACAACTCTCGGAATTTATGCGCAGATTGTGCCGGCGGCACAACGTCGAGCCTCGCAACGGTTGAGCGAATTTGTGAAGGAAAACTCGAAAGAAAAGCTTGTCCCATTAACCCAATGAGCTTGTCCCATTCTTGTCCCAATAAATCCGGGTTTCGGATGGCTGGTAGCGGAAGTAAGTCTTTTCCGTTCCGTCAGATAAGAATGGCAGAGTCTTTCCTTCGCAACGATGAGGTCGTCGGTTCGATCCCGACTAGCTCCACCAAATCTTTCAATCACTTAGCTCTGTGGTTTTAATCTCTGCTTCGTCCAAAGCAGTTAAATTTTGTGACGCTGCTCGGTTGGCGGTGAGCAACTTGGTTGGGGTGAAATCTTGGGGTGTTAATGACGAGGATGTCTCTTCACTAGCTCTCATGCGAAGAAGTCTAGTATTGCGGAGACTGGCCATTTTGAAGGGTTTTTTTGGCCGACGCGAAAAGCTACGACGCCTTCTTAACGAGATGCAGCCGGGAACGGTGCTCGCCCTTTCTTTCTTCCACCGAGAGAACTCGCCGGCCAAGGCCAGCGAGTTGAGCAAGATCCTGCTGGATCGCTTGCAGGCGCTCCTGTCGTTGACCGTGAGCGACTTGGGCCGGTGGGTCGTTCCGGCGTTCGCGTCGATACTGTTCGTTCAACGTTTGAATCTCAGTGATCTCGGCGCGGAGCCGAGCAATCTTTTCGCGAAGGACATCGAGGTGATTCATGCCATTAAGAATAACCTATTAGAGCGATTAAGCGTTGGCCGTCAATTCCGGCCCGGTTGGCTTGATCCGATCTGGATCCCGGCAATCGAGCACCGCTTGCGACAACGTTATTGAATTTTGGCTTGCTTCGTCTTAGGGAATCGCTCATCGAGTTCAAGGTTCAACTCGAGTACGTTAACTCTGGGCTCTCCCAGAAACCCGAACTGGCGATCTTCCGTATGCTTTGCCAGCAGCGCCCGCACTTGGTCTACGGTGGCGCCGCGCTCTTTGGCGACGCCCGGCAACTGGAATTCCGCCGCGGCGGGGGTTATGTGCGGATCGAGTCCCGATGCCGATCCGGTAACCAGGTCAATGGGCACGGGGATTCCGGGATTCTCAGGCTGAACGCTGGATACGTCCCCTTTTACCCGATCAATCAGTTTCTGGTTTGTGGGTCCGAGTTGCGAGCCGTTCGAATTTACCGCGTCATATCCGTTTCCGGCGAAGGAGGGCCGGGGATGAAAATACTCGGCACTCGAGAAGTTCTGCCCGATGAGGCTGGATCCGACGGTCGTACCATTCTTCTGAATGAGCTGTCCGTTTGCCTGCTTCGGAAAGATCAATTGCGCGAGGGCGGTAACCACGAGCGGATAGATGATCCCCAACAGGATTGTCGTGGCAATCGTCATCAAAATTGCGGTGATCAGATTCTTCTTCATGGCAATTTCCTTTATGCAAGCCCCATGTGAGTGATCAGAATGTCGATGATCTTGATCCCGATGAAGGGCACGACGATGCCTCCCGCGCCGTAAATCCAGAGATTATTTCGCAGCAGGGCAGCGGCCGCCATGGGGCGGTACTTTACCCCGCGCAGCGCGAGCGGAATTAACGCGATGATGATCAGGGCGTTGAAAATCACGGCGGAAAGAATGGCGGATTGTGGAGTCTGAAGGTGCATGATGTTGAGCGCATTCAGTACCGGGAATGTCCCGGCGAACATGGCCGGGATAATCGCGAAGTACTTGGCGACATCATTAGCGATGGAGAACGTTGTTAGTGCTCCGCGTGTCATCAGCAGTTGCTTGCCGATTTGTACGATCTCAATGAGCTTCGTGGGATTGGAATCGAGGTCGACCATATTCCCGGCTTCCTTCGCCGCCTGCGTGCCGGTATTCATGGCAACACCCACGTCGGCCTGAGCCAAGGCGGGAGCGTCGTTGGTGCCATCTCCCGTCATGGCAACCAGCTTGCCGTCGGCTTGCTCCTTCTTGATCAGGTCCATCTTGTCTTGTGGTGTCGCCTGCGCCAGGAAGTCATCAACTCCTGCTTCCCGAGCTATCGCTGCCGCAGTCAGTGGGTTATCGCCGGTGATCATGACCGTACGGATGCCAATCGCGCGCAGCTGATCAAAGCGCTCCTTCATGCCGCCTTTGACGACGTCCTTCAATTCAATCACCCCGAGCGCGCCTCGGCTCTTCTCGGCGACCACCAGGGGAGTGCCGCCAGAGCGTGAAATCTCCTCTACCACCATCCGAACTTCATCGGGCAATCGATGTCCGCTCTGAGCTACGTAGTTTGCGATTGCGTCGGTGGCTCCCTTGCGAATCTCGAAGCCATTCAGATCCAGACCAGACATGCGGGTCTGCGCGCTGAAGGGTACGAATTTGCACTCGTGCTGGCTCAACTCGCGTCCGCGCAGTCCGTATCTTTCCTTGGCGAGCACAACGATGGATCGCCCTTCCGGAGTCTCATCCGGAAGCGACGACAGTTGGGCGGCGTCGGCGAGTTCCTGCTCGGTGACGCCTGGAGCGGGAACGAAACGCGATGCTTGCCGATTTCCCAGCGTGATGGTCCCGGTCTTGTCGAGCAGCAGCGTGTTTACGTCCCCCGAAGCCTCTACCGCCCGACCGGACATCGCCAGCACGTTGTGCTGTACGAGTCGGTCCATGCCGGCGATTCCGATGGCGGAAAGCAGTCCGCCGATCGTGGTTGGAATCAGACACACCAGCAGGGAAACTAGAACGAAAACGGTTTGCGGGCTGCCGGAGTAAATCGCGAAAGGTTGTAAGGTGACTACCGCCAGCAGAAAGATGATGGTCAAACCTGCTAGCAGAATGTTCAGAGCAATTTCGTTCGGCGTCTTCTGCCGCTCCGCCCCTTCGACCAAAGCGATCATGCGATCGAGGAACGTCTCGCCAGGGTTGGACGTGATCTTCACTTTGATCCGGTCGGACAAAACACGCGTACCCCCGGTAACCGCCGAGCGATCGCCACCGGCTTCGCGAATCACGGGAGCCGATTCGCCGGTGATTGCAGATTCGTCAACCGACGCGACACCCTCAATGATTTCGCCATCCGAGGGGATGAATTCGCCGGCCGAGACAACCACCAGGTCGCCGGCTTTCAGCTTTGAACTGGGGATCTGCTCGACCTGTTGCTCCTTGCCAAGGATGCGATTGGCCATCGTCTCGGAGCGAGCTTTGCGAAGCGTGTCCGCCTGGGCTTTGCCGCGGCCCTCAGCCATGGCTTCGGCGAAATTCGCGAACAGAACCGTGAACCACAGCCAGAGCGTGATCTGCAGGTTGAACTTGAAGCCGGCTGCGCCTTTCAACAGCAGCGCGGTTGTGATGACACTGCCAATCTCGACCACGAACATGACCGGATTGCCCATCATCTTTCGGGGATTCAGCTTGACAAATGCATCCCAGATTGAGCGGCGAACGATGCTCCACTCCCAAACCGCCTTCTTTCTCGGCTTGTTGGGAGAGTGTCCCAGGCGGACAGTTGCTATCGAAGGCGTCGTGGGTATTTGACTCGTCGTTGCCATAGGGAATCCTTTAGAACGTCTTGCCTGCGAGCATGAGCAGATGCTCAAGAATCGGGCCCAGGCTTAATGCTGGGAAGAATGTCAGCGCGCCCACGATCAAAATCACGCCAATCAGGAGCACGGTGAAGAGGGGAGTGGTCACTGGGAACGTACCCAACGAGGGAGGGACATATTTTTTGCCTGCCAGATTTCCCGCGATGGCCAGCATCGGAATGATCATGAGGAATCGCCCGGCCAGCATGGTCAAGCCGATGGTGGTGTCATACCAGGGAGTGTTTACGGTCAATCCGCCGAAGGCAGAGCCGTTGTTACCCGCGCCGGATGTGAACGCGTAAAGGACTTCACTCAGGCCGTGAGGACCTGGATTCGCGATGCTGGATGTCCCGAAGCCCTTGACGCTGGAAACGGCCGTAAAAGCCAAGATCACGAGGGGAAATACCAGCACAACTAACATCGCCATCTTCACGTCGTAGGCTTCAATTTTCTTGCCCAGATACTCGGGTGTGCGGCCCACCATGAGTCCCGCAATGAAGACGGCCAGCACGATGTAAATGAGCATGCCGTACATGCCCGCGCCTACGCCGCCAAAAATTACTTCGCTCAGCATGATGTTGACCAAGGGCACCATGCCGCCCAATGGCGTAAACGAATCAAGCCAGCCATTGATCGCGCCGCAGCTTGCATCCGTGGTGACAGTCGCCCACAGCGCGCTGTTGGCAATGCCGAAGCGGACTTCTTTTCCTTCCATGTTTCCGCCGGACTGCAGGGCCGTAGCGTGCTGATTGGTTCCGGCCAGCAGTGGATTGCCGCGCGCTTCCGCCCAATAGGCGACGGTCACGCCAGCGAGAAAGAGGATCGCCATGGCCGCCCACACCGCCCAACCATGCGCCTGCGAACCGGTCATTCGCCCCAGGGTGTACGTCAGCCCGCCCCCGATGGCGAAAATCGCTACCAGTTCGATCAGATTCGTAAGCGGCGTCGGATTCTCGAACGGGTGCGCGCTGTTGGCGTTGAAGAAGCCGCCGCCGTTGGTCCCAAACTCCTTGATGATCTCCTGCGAGGCCACTGGGCCCTGGGCAATCGTCTGCTCAGTCACCGTGTCCATGACCGGCTTGCCTTGAGTATCGAGCGCGGGCCTTCCATCCGGGCCGACCTTCTGCACTTGCATTGGTTCCACAAGTTTGGCGGTGTCGTAAGGTCTCAAGTTCTGGACAACGCCTTGTGAAACAAGAACGAGCGCGCCAACAATACAGAATGGCAGCAGCACCCAGAGCGAAGACCGAACCAGATCAACCCAAAAGTTGCCGATCGTCTGCATCTGGCGACGAGCAACGCCTCGGATAAACGCAATGGCGAGCGCGATCCCCACGGCAGCGGAAACGAAATTGTGATAGGCGAGACCGGCCATTTGGGTGAAATAGCTCATGGTGGTCTCACCCGAATAAGCCTGCCAATTCGTATTCGTCGTGAACGAAGCCGCCGTGTTGAAGGCGACGTGCGCGGGACTGACGGCGCCGAGCTTCTGTGGATTGAATGGCAGATAGCCCTGGAGTCGCTCCATCAGGTAGAGGACAATCATCGAGACCAGACTGAACAGGAGCATCGATATGGCGTACTCCGTCCAGCGCATCTCGTGATCTTCATCGACGCCAGTGACTCGATAGAGGAAGCCGCTCTAACGGCCTCAGCACGGGGTCCATAAACGTCTTCTCGCGGTTGAACACACGCGCCATGAAGACGCCCATGGGCTTGGTCACCAGGAACACAAGCAGGAGAAAAAACGCGATTTGTAGCCAGCCGTTGATTGTCATGTCAGAACTTCTCCGGCCGCAGCAGTGCGTAGACGAGATAAACGGTCGTGAGCACACTGACGGCGAGCATGATCATCGATTCCACGCTCATAACGTTCTCCTCACTTCACACGCTCACAAAAGTGCACGTAAGCGATCGACAATCGCAAAGAATGCGACCGTTACCACAATCCAAAGCAGGTCCTGCATAAGTCAGTCTCCAGAAAAACAATTTGATTGACGACTACCACGAGCCCTCTTTGCGGCCCCACCACCAGAGCAGGCCGAGAGTTGCCGTGTCTTGTTCCTTGCGCAGTACACGCTGAACGTCGGACAGAAAAGACGGCTGGTTCGAGAAATCATGACGCCACTCATAACGCATCAGGAATCCATCAGAGACCTTGTAGTCCAGGGTCACGGTGTTCTCCTTTAGCGCCTGTGAGATGCCGCTGAAGAGTCCACCACGATCGGACATGTATTCGGCACGTGTTCCGAGCGCGATCGTTGGCGTGACCTGGTATTGGAGATAAGCAGCTCCACCGTCGGTATGCGAAGGCGCCGACGACTCTCCCGCTGCGGAGTTCTGCCAGAGTCGCTGGATGAAATAGTCGCCTTCCACAGCAACTGTCAGTTTCGACGTAGATTTCCAGCTGATATAGCTGTCGAAGATGTGGGTGCGCCCGTTCGGAGCTGGGCGGATCGCAACGAAGCACAACCCGGGCTGCACGGGTATTGGGCCGCAACTTGGATTGGGTGCGCGGTCGGGATGTTCCTGGCCGAGATAGTAGTTCAGTGTCCAGTTGACCTTGCTGTTCGGCTTGGCGGTGAAGCCGAATAATTGATCCTTGAAGCCGTTAGTAGCCTCCACCTGGTTCGTTCCATTGACCAGCCAATAATTCAGCGCGAACTTGTCGTTCAGCGGAATACTCGCGCGCAGGCCCATGTGGTAGAAGGGCAGGAAATTGAACCAAAATGAGCGGGAGTAGTTGATCTGATCTTTGCTGTAGTTTCCTTCAATCCCCAGCAAGCTAGCCCATTTCCCAAAGTCCACTGTAATGCCCTTCCCCACGGGCACGACGTATGTGCCGTAGGCCTGGAAGATGTTGCGATAGATCTGCGGTCTGGGTTCGTTTGAAGGGTTTCCCTGCGCAGTATCGGTGGCCTGCCCGAACTGCAGATCCAGGCGAGCACCCCAGCGGCGACCGGCGTTGAGGTTTGGGGGGCGCTCCAAAATTACACTGGCCTGATTGAGACTGATCTCATTGCTAAGGACGTCGTAGGCGCGAAGCAGGTTCACGCGGCCGATCGGAGCATTGAAGTTATAGGCGTAGTAGGTATCGAGTCCCAAATTAATGGTGGTGTCCCGCAAGAAGCTGAGTGTCTTTTGGTCCTCGGGCTGGAGGACATTCTGCGGCTCGGCTGCGAGCGTATTTTCTGCGGCTCCATCGGGGCTAGCCTGTTTGGAGGCGGGAGCAGAGGCGGCGGGAAGCTGTGTTCCCGCTGAAACTGCCGAACTGGCGGCCTGTCGCTGCTTCAACTCAGACTCGAGTTGTTGAATACGGTCGCGCATTCTCTCGAGCTCTTGCATGATTTCGTTGTCTCGATCAGAAGCGGAGCCATTCGATTGTTGCCGGGCTGCGCCTTCCGATCCAGAGCCCGTTCCGCCTGCTGTCGCCGCCACTTGGGAATATGCAAATGAAGCTGCGAGCAGTGTGGTGAATACTCCAGCGAAACAAAGTTTTCTGACCCATGCGACTTGCTTCGCTGAATGGCGTTTCGTATTCAAACGCACCATACGCTTCGACATCTGCCTCTGCACCAATTTCAATTGGAAAACAAAGGGCGTAAAACTTGTCTAAAGAGTTCATAAAAAGTTCATAAAGACGCTCAGGAATTTGCACAGAGGACGGTAGCTTCGCGAGAGGCGCGTGCTCTATTTTGCGGGTGAAGGGACCGGATCAAAACGGCAAATCGTTCTGCACTGTGAGAAACAAGTTCGGCCCTATTTGTCAGTCACCCGGCTCGAAACGGTAACCTACCCAAGGCTCGGTTAGGATGTAGCGCGGAGTACCTTCGTCGGGCTCAAGCTTTTTCCGCAAATGTCCGACGAACACGCGCAGATATTCCGGTTGCTGCGCACTGTTAGGTCCCCACACCGACGTCAGTAGCGCACGATGAGTGATGACCTTTCCAGGGCGCCTGGCGAGGTACACCAGAAGATCGAATTCTTTGGGAGTTAAGTGAACCTCTTTGGCGTTCACCGAAACCTTGCGCGCGGGTATGTCGATGCGGAAATCTCCGGTTTCGATAACGGCAGTCTCCGGCTCAAGCGGAACTGCCGCGCGCCGAAGCGCGGCACGGACTCGGGCCAGCAGTTCGTTGACGTTGAACGGCTTGGTAATGTAGTCGTCGGCTCCGGCGTCGAGCGACTCTACTTTGATCGTCTCCTCGCCTTTGACCGACAGCACGATAATAGGAACGCGGGACTCGGCGCGAATCGCGCGGCATAGCTCTAATCCGTCCATGTTCGGCATGCGCAGGTCGGTGATGACGAGATCGGGCGACCAGCCTTTCATCTCCTGAAGAGCTTGCTTTCCGTCGGTCGCGGTTCGTATGCCGTAGCCCTGGCTTGACAGCGTAGTTTTGAGCACGCGCGTGATCTGTGGTTCATCATCGACCACCAGTATGTTTCGCTTTGCGTCTTGATTCGCCATAGCAGCGGTCACTTCATTTCCTGGGTCACAATGTGAACATCCACTGGGGGTGCGTCCCGCAGGAATTTGTGGATAGCCGACAGGTAGAAGTATTTTCTCCAGCCCTTCTGGGCCGACCTGCCAAAGACAACTTGCGTGATGTGCTTTTCGCGAACGATCCCGGCAACCACCTCCGCGACGTTCTTGCCTTGGCTGCGCACCAGCTTGGCGCCGAGGTTTTCGGCAAATCGCAAGTTTTGCGCCAGCGTGCGCTGGTCCTCGGGAGCTTCGTCCACGCCGATGTCAATGTAAATCACAAACAATTCCGCATCGATCCGGTGCGCCATCCTGGCGGCCCGGGCAACCAGGTATTGCGCGGCAGGACTCGAGCTCACGCACACGGCGATGCGTTCGCGCAACGCCAGGTTCTTACCCAACCCTTCTTTTTCGAGATGCGATTCCAGGCTCCGGTCAACCGCGGTTGTAACTTGTTGTAATGCCAGTTCGCGCAGCGCGATCAGATTGGCAGGCTTGAAGAAATTACCCAGCGCTCTTTCCGCTCTCTCCATGGGATAGATATCGCCGCGGCGCATTCGCGTTTGAAGGGCTTCGGGAGTCAGATCGGCCAGCACGATTTCATTCACCCTCTGCATCACCCAGTCGGGTACCGTTTCCCGAACTTGGATACCGGTGATATTCATTACCGTCGGCATCAGGCTTTCAATGTGCTGGACATTCATGGTCGAGAGAACGTCGATGTTGGCGTCCAGCAGATCCATCACGTCCTGATAACGCTTGGCATGTTTACTACCCTCTATGTTGGTATGGGCCAATTCGTCAACGAGCACAACTCGCGGCTTTCGGGTTAGTACGGCATCCAGATCCATCTCATCGAATTGTGCCCCTTTATATTCGATGTTGCGGCGGGGAACTGTTTCCAGCTTGGAGGCCAACTCCGCAATTCCCGAGCGCCCATGTGTCTCCACTACCCCGATGACTACATTCTCGCCGCGGCTGTGGCGCCGAATACCCTCGCTCAGCATGTTGAAAGTCTTGCCGACCCCTGGGGCGTAGCCAAGGAAGAGCTTGAAGATGGCTTGCTTTTTCTGTGGGGCGGTCTCCTCCAGCCATTGTTCGGGAGTCTTCACCATTTATGTATTATCCTCAGCCATCGGTTATCGCTCGAATTTAACTAGAATACCGACTGTGAAGCGGCCACTCGAAAATCCAATCGTACGGTTCGCCTTGTCCGGCACCATTGTGGCGGCCATTACATTTGTCTGCTTCCGGTGGCTTCATGTCAATTACGCGACCGTCGGATTCGGCTTTTTATTGGCTGTGCTGTTCATCTCCGCAAATTGGGGGTTACGGTACGCGACCTTCACCGCAATCCTGGCTACCGTGGCCTACAATTACTTCTTCCTGCCACCGTTGTTCCGTTTCATCATCGCAGATCCCCAGAACTGGATCGCCCTATTGACGTTTCTGGTTACGGCCGTGGTCGGAAGCCAGCTTTCCGAACGGGCCCGCCGCAGCGCGCTCTCGGCGGAAGAGCGACGACGTGAATTCGAGAGACTGTACGCCCTGAGCCAGCAACTATGGTTAACTGAAAACGCGTTCGAATTGCTCAACCTGATTCCCAAAAGCATTGTCGACTCATTCGGGGTCAGCGGAGCGGCAATCTTTGTCGATGGGAAACAAGACGCCTATTTTTTCGACGGCGCGAGCCGGCGGCTATTTCCGCTCGACCAGTTGAAGGCAATCAGCGATCGCGGCGAACCGGTGCTCGACCGCGGGCATCGAATCTGTTACGTTCCCTTGCGCATGGGAATGCGATCCGTCGGCTCCCTCGCCGTGTCCGGCTGCGATCTCTCGCGCGAAAGCCTCGAGGCTATCGGCAGTCTGGTTGCGATTTCTGTCGAGCGGGCCAGTACGGTCGAGAAGCTCACCAAGAGCGAGGCTGCCCGCGAGAGCGACAGGCTGCGTTCGGTGCTGCTCGATTCCGTCACCCACGAGTTTCGGACACCATTGACTTCAATCAAGGCTTCCGCCCAGACGTTGTTGTCGGAGATCCGGCTCGACAAGCCTCAACGGGAAGACCTGCTGCAGGTCATCAACGAGGAGAGCGATCGATTGAACCGGTTGGTGGGAGAAGCTGGCGAGGTGGCGCAACTGGATGCGCATCAACTCCAGTTTCACTTTGAAGCGCACCCGATCCACGAGGCGGTGGATCGCGCACTGCAGAACTTACAAGCCGCATTGCGGTGCCATTCTGTCGAGATCCATATTCCCTCGAACCTGCCTTCGTTGCGGATGGATATCGACCGGATCACGGAGGTGGTCACTCATCTAGTGGATAATGCTGCAAAATACTCGCCGCCTGAGACGCCCATTCATATCACTGCCGAGTTGCAAGGCGGTGAAGTTGTGACGAGCGTGGCCGATCATGGACCGGGAATCGACGCAATGGAACAAGACATGATCTTTGAAAAGTTCTATCGCGGACGAGAGCAGCGGATGCTCATTCAGGGTACTGGTATGGGATTGCCAATTGCCAAGGCGATTATCGAACTCCACGGCGGCAAAATCGGGGTTACCAGCCAGACTGGCCATGGATCGGTGTTCCACTTTTCGTTGCCTGTTGCGCAGAGTCCGACCTGATGTTTTGGTGCGGGGTTCGTCGCATCCGCGTGCAAACGCAGAGACGCTACGCCGTGGCTTCCCGGTTGGGCGCCCTTCAGTGGCCGTTGAAAAATTCCGCCATCTCGGGCGCGGTGGCTGCCTGGCCGGGGAACTTGTCCACGCCCAGAGCAGCCAAGACCAGGCGCAACGCGCTTTGGTGCTGATAGAGCGTTTGGGACTGGAAGTTGGGTTTGCTCTTCGAGCTGACGATCACCGCGGCCACCTGGCCTCCGCCATGATCCAAATCGGTTAATTCGCTCTCATCGAAAATAATGACTAACAGTCCGCTGCTTTGGAATGTGGAACTGGCGATGAGGGGGGCAATGTTGCTCTGCAACCAGGAATCAGCAGCCGCTAGTGTCCCATCATGCGCGTCATTGTTGACGTCAGGGACAATGAACGAAAAGTTGGGGAACGAATCATTTGCCAGGTCGGTAGCAAATTGCGTGAATGGCACGATGTTCGCGGCCTGAGACGAATCCTTCTGCACGTCCGAGAGCAGTGAGAACGGATTGTGGCGCCGGACGTAGGGGGGAGCATCGCCGCCCAGATATCCGGCTGAGGGAATTGACTCCTCGTAGGCCTTCCAGGTCTTACCGGCGCTCACCAGTTCGCGAACCACGTTATCATCGCCGATCGTTCCCGAGAAATTGTCGTTGAGAGTCTCCATTTGCCCAGTGGTGAGCACCAGGTAGTTCGGTATTGAAGGATGCGCATTGGCGAAGTACTGCTTGGCGAGTCCATACTTCGACGCCAGGCTATTCAAATAAGGCATCGAGGAATTCCCGATAACTTCGGTGAAGCTGTGATTCTCTTCGACTACCAGGAAGACATGGCTAAAGATCGGAAAGCTTGCCGGCGTGGGGGTCGGGGTCGGCGTGGGGCTGGAGGAACTTCCTGCGCTGTAACCTCCACAGGCTAGCTGCAAAGCGGCGGCAGCAGCCAAAATGGCCACCGCAAGTGTAATAGAAAGAAATCCCGCTCGTCCTCGTCCGTTGCAGTTCTGCACGCAGTAATTGGATGTCAAAGTGCAGGAAAGAGTTTGGGGCGAAAGGCCGACGTCATTCTTTCTCATTCGGCGCATTTTGCTTGTTCCCTAAATCCAGCCCCAAGTCCGGTTTGTCGAAGGTGCCTAAGACGTGCACGGGAACAACCTCTCCCTTTTTCTTTTTCTTAAAGATGGGATCAATGATCTTCAGAACGAACGACTTCATTCCACTGGTGGTCTTTGAAATTCTGGTGTCAACCCGCATTTGGCCGTGCAGATTGACGCGGTGGGGTTCGGCCACGCCGTAGGTGCCGTGCATGTCAGCATGCGCCCCGGGGATGGAGAACGAGAGCTCGGAGAAATGCGCAACACCCTCTACGAGCTTTACCTGACCTTTGAGGCCGCTCAGAACGGCTCCGGGGTCGTCCTTGTTCTGGCCACGGGCTCCGGCGCTGAGCTCGTCCACGCCGCGCTGCGTCTTGGCTTTGGAAAACGTGCCCTGGGCAATATCGAACGAGCCTTCCAGTTGGACTTTGTGCAGGAATGGCTGATCCCCGGGGGGAAGTTCTGCCAGAGCACGCAACGCGATTTCGCCCGACATAGGCGCGCGTTCGCGAGTGAACAAGCCCAGAACGTCCTCGATACGGGCATGATCGGCGGAGAAATGAATTTTGGTGAATTTTCCCTCGCCTGCTTCAACTTTCGCGACGCTGCCCTGAGCCATGACCGTGGTGTGTCCAAAGTGCGCTTCGACAGTTTTCAGGAAAGTGTCTCCGTTCTGGCCACTGACGTAGGCGTCGAATTTGGTTGTGAGGTTGAAGGTATTACCACTGTTTTTTACGCGGAAAACAGGAGTTGTGGTGGTACCGGTCACGCTGAGTTGCTTGAGGGTACCGTCGAAATTCCCCTGAGAAGACAGAATGCCGCTGATGCCCTCGTAGACACTGAGATCCGCATGGTCAAAGGTGAAGGCGCCGGAGAACGGGGTCGTATCTGGATGATCTTTGCTATAGGGCCCGAACTTGCCGTCGGCCGAAATCTCTCCCGGCGGATTCGGGTTGCGAAATTTCAAGTGATAAGCGAGAGGACTGCCCCAGCGTACGTTCCGGAACGTGGCTTCGTGTACGTCAAAACGAAGGGGCAATTCGTGACCTTCTTTGGGCTCAAACTCAACGAAGCTGCCATTGGCCACGACTTCGTCAACCACCGTCGTCGAATGCTGCGTGTTGAATGATTCCTTTGTGCCCAAGGGGGGGATGAATACGTGCGCGCGCTCGGCGATGATGCGCGGAACATGGCCCCGGAGCATCCCGAGATAGCTGCCTTGCACCCGAAGTTTCTGAATTTCGATCAGCTTGAAGTGATTGTCGCCGTGATGGAACTCGAGGCCGTAGAGCACGCAACCAGGAGGGAAGTAGGTCGGATGATAGTTTTGAACCGTGACCGTGCTGTCGCTGGCCTCCCGCAAATCCTGCAGGATGGCTTCCCGGGAAAATGGCCAGAACTTTACGTAGAATACGGCGGCTGCGCAGATCAATACCAGCAGAGCAACGAGAAAGAGGATGGTCTTGCGTCCCAAGCGAAACGACTGGATGCTACGCCCCTCCCAAGTAGTGTGCGAAGCGCTGGTGGTCGCGGACGAAGCCATAATACTTTGAGTCCGCTGACGCGATTTATGTTGTTGGGAACTTCGGAGTGGAGTCCTACCCAAAACAGAGTATTGCCTGGCGAGTGAAGCACGATGGGAACAAAGGATCGAAGGCGGTGCAGGGTGTATGATCGAATGTGAATCCCTTGAAGCTTGATTTGCGCCGTTACATCTGCGAGCGGATCGCTCCTGCCGGGCTGTAGTCCATCCACGACATACCTCTTCTAAGCCGATCGCTGCGGCTTTTCTTTTAGCGTTCCCGAGACCAAGCGAAGCCTGTACTCGGCCCGTCCGCGCGTGCGCGGCATATTCCTCAAGAGGACTCCTATGAAACTTCTAGTGATTGGTTCGGGGATGATGGGTTCGGCAGCGGCCTTCGACATGGCGCGCACGCCGCAGGTGGAGTCGGTCATATTGGCCGATAGCGATGGCAAGCGGGCGCGCGAGGTCGCGGCCCGGGTAAACCGCATCACGGGCGGAAAGAAGGTGCGGGCCGCCGTTCTGGACGCCGCCGATGAAAGAGCCGCGGCGAAATTGATGCGCGGCCACGATGGGACGCTCTCGGCCGTGCCCTATTTCTTGAACTTGGGATTAGCACGAGCTGCAGTCGAAGCGCGATGCCATTTTGCCGATCTGGGGGGAAACAACACGGTGGTCCGGCAGGAACTCGCGCTGGCCAAGAACGCAGAAAAACGCGGGGTGGCGCTGGCGCCGGACTGCGGACTCTCTCCCGGGATGGCCTCGATTCTGGGCGGCGAACTGGTGCGACGAATGGGCGGGAGCGCAGACGCCTTGAGACTCTATGTAGGAGGACTTCCCGCACGCCCGACCCCGCCTTTCCATTACCAGCTGGTGTTTTCGGTGGAAGGTCTAATCAATGAGTACGTAGAACCCGCGCGCATCCTGCGCAAGGGAAAGCTCACGATGATCGATCCGCTCACCGAGCCGGAGGAGTTCCACATTGCGGGCTTCGCGCCACTGATTGCCTTCCACACTTCGGGTGGCACTTCAACTTTGCCGGAGACGTTTGAAGGCCGGGTAGGCGAGTGCTTCGAAAAGACACTGCGCTATCCCGGGCATTACGACCTGCTTTGCGAGCTGAAGGAACTGGGATTGTTCTCCAGCGAGAAGATGAAATTCGGCAAAGCTGAAATTGCGCCGCGCGCGATGATGTCGAAAATCTTCGAAGGAAAGTTTGCCTCGAAGGGGCCAGACGTCTGCATCATGCGCCTGGAGGCTCACGAGTCCGTCAACGGTGCGGGAGTGCGGGGTTTGCTGGGCGGACGTCTGAAAGGACGCGTAGCCACATTCACCATGGTGGATTCTTACGATGCAAAAACGGACATGAGCGCGATGATGCGAACGACCGCCTTTCCGGCTTCGATTGTGGTGCAGATGCTGGCATCGGGAGCGATCCCAAAACGCGGCGGAGTATTGCAGGAGCGGGATGTCCCCGCGGAGCTGTTCCTCTCGGAAATCGAGAAGAGGGGAATCAAGATTGAATACAGCATGGAGTAGGGAAGTTTCGCCGGCTGCGTATTCCTGCGCGCGAAAAACCTGCTTCAAAACCGGGTCAGCCACGAGTTGCAAACTGAGTGAAGTAGCTCGCCATGCTTCATGTAACCGTCGAATGGCACGAAGGTGGCGTTACTAAACGGCGCAATTTTTGGTCTACTTTCTCCACAGGAAAAAGCAACGTTTTATGTGCAAAGCAGTGCAGGTCTCTGCTAGGATGGTGCCCATCCAGACCCACATCTTCCGTAATATGTGAGAAGTGGACGGCCCAAGGATGGCAGTCTAAGTGCACCTGTGCAATCGGGTGCGTCCGGTCCAGAGATCCCAGAACTCTGGCCCCGGTCAAAGGTAGGGTAGAAGTTGTCGAGTCAACCGGAAGCAGGTCGTGTAGTCATTCGGCGACGGTGTAGTCGTCGCCACCAGCGGCATCGCCGCATTCGGCGCGCGCTGTTGATTACTTTGTGCGCACTGACCGTCCTGAGCGTCTCTTCGGTCGTCTTGCAGCGCCTCAGTCCATCTCTGTTCCGAGCGAGATCCCATGGAACGGAGCCGAATATCTCTGAGCAAGCGGCGCAGAAGACGCTGGATCTGTTCCAGCAGGAGGCGACGCGCGAAATGGTGCGGCGTCCGATTTACCCCTACTCTGTGATCTCCGGAGGAGTGCGGAACGGGTACGAATTGAAAGCGGCTGTCGAGCAGGATCCGGTTGTGGCGCTGCACTACGCCGGATTCGACTACGGGCATGCGCGCCTGGTGCAATTGCTGACGGAGCGATCGGTTTATCTCTCTTATCGCATCGGCAACCGGGTTTACTGGACACGTCACCGGGTTAAGTTACACAAAGGCGAAACGGTGCTCACCGACGGGAAGATGACCGCGCGAACGCGTTGCGCCAACCGCGTGGAAGAGGCGCCACAGCAGGAAAGCTCGGCCATGGAGCCGCCAGCTGCGAAGTTCGACGAACCCCTGATGCCGGCCATAGGAACCGGATTGGAAACAGCTCCAGTACCTTTCCGGACCTCGCTGGAGCGTGCCGCAATTGCGCCGCCGCTCAATATGTATGATCCAATCGCCGGAGGAAACTGGACTCCGCTTGCGCCACCAGCGCTGCCGAACGTCTGTGGAATTTCGGGCATGAAAAAGCCTGGAGCCAAGGGCACCGCGATTCCGAGCAGTGGGAAAGAGAAAAAAAAGAACGTCAATATCTGCGGCGGGGGATCCACCAGCGAAGTCCCTGAACCCGGCACGTGGGTGCTGATGATTACGGGTATGGCGGCCCTGCTGTGGATGGCGCGGCATCGGCTCTCAGGCGCCTCTCTTCTCAACCACTCTTAACCGCGACGGCAGCATCTCGTCCCGTTGTTCCGTTTGCATTTGGCGGACGCATTCCGATAGCCTTCAGGCCTGTTTTCCTGGAGGCTTTCTTCTTGCCCGCTCGTCCGCTGTTCCGGTTCATCTGGTTGTGCGCGCTGCTGTCTGCCGTAAGCTTTTCACAAGAATCCATCCGGCTACACGTCGATCTGACCGACGCACCGCGCAACATCTACCACGCTCACCTGCAATTTCCGGTGAAAAGCGGTGACGTGGCGCTAGTGTTTCCGAAGTGGATTCCCGGAAATCACCGGCCCAGCGGCCCCATCGGCGGGCTTACCGGTATTCGCATGCAAGCGGCAGGACATATTCTGGCCTGGCAACGAGATCCCGTGGAGATGTATGAATTTCACGTGACCGTTCCAGCTGGGGTTCAGATGCTGGAGGTTTCGCTGGATGCAATCACTACATTGGACAGCGCGGGAGGCGGCGGCCCCGCTGCTTCCAGCAATTTTTTGGATCTGAATTGGAATGCGGTGGTGCTCTATCCCAAGGGAGCGCGCTCCGATGATGTCATGTTCGTGCCGTCTGTTACATTGCCCGCGAACTGGAAGTTCGGTACGGCGCTTCCGGTGGCCAGCGACAATGGCGATCAGGTGGAGTTCTCGCCCGTATCTCTGACCACATTGGTGGATTCGCCCCTGATCGCGGGGCTGCACTATCGCAAGATCGAACTGTCAAAGCCGGGAGAAACGCCGGTACACGTAATGGACCTGCTTGCCGATTCCGACTCCGACCTCGACATGAAACCGGAAGATGTTTCCGCATACCAGAAACTTGTCGCGGAAACTGGCGCGCTGTTCGGGGCGCGCCACTACCGGCAATATCACTTTCTGCTCACGTTGAGTGATCAGGTGGGAGGACATGGACTCGAACACCATGAATCGAACGACAGCGTGGCGGCGGAGCGGACCTTGCTCGATCCTGATCTGCACATGCTTTACGCCAGCCTGGTGCCGCACGAGTTCGCACACTCGTGGAATGGGAAATACCGCCGTCCAGCGGGGCTGGCCACTCCGAACTACCAGGTACCGATGATCGGGGATCTGCTCTGGGTGTACGAGGGCCTTACGGATTATCTTGGGGATGTGCTGGCGGAGCGCAGCGGTCTGCTTTCCGACGAGCAATACCGCGAAAGCCTGGCAGCCACCGCGGCCATGCTGGATCATCGCACGGGCAGGACGTGGCGTCCGCTGGAAGACACGGCCATTTCAGTGCAGACGCTGCGCATGCTTTCATCCCCGGAGTGGTCGAACTGGCGGCGAAGCCTCGACTATTATCCCGAAGGCGAACTGATCTGGCTCGAAGTGGACTCCATCATTCGCCAGCAGACACACGGGAACCGTTCGCTCAACGATTTCTGCCGGGAATTCGAAGGCGGCGACAGTGGCTCTCCGAAGGTGGTGCCGTATAGCTTCGACGACGTCGTGCATGCGTTAAACTCAGTCGCACCGTACGATTGGACCGGTCTCCTCAAGGAGCGCGTGAATGCAACCAGCAGCCCTGCTCCTTTAGGCGGGATCGTGAGAGGCGGCTGGAAGCTCGTTTACAACGACAAGCCTAATGCCTTTACCCGTGCGGCCGAGAAGAATTTCAAGTTTTCGGATTTTTCGTATTCCCTGGGATTCAGTCTGAACGAGGACGGCAAACTCTCAGACGTAATCGTAGGATCTCCGGCATACAAGGGGGGAATTGGGCCGGGGATGAAACTGCTCGCAGTGAACGGAAGAAAATGGTCGCCGGAAATCGTACGAGTGGCGCTCAAAAGCGCACAGGGAAGCGAGGCTCCTATCGAACTGCTGGTGGAGAACGCTCAATTCATTCGCATGTATTCGGTGGCGTATCACGAGGGCGAGAAGAATCCGCACCTGGAGCGGGTCGCGGAACACCCGGATGTATTAGGCGACATCTTGAAGCCGATGTCGCACTAGAGAACCTGAAGTTCCAACACCAAAGTAACGCTTGGGCGGGATAGGGCACTGTTACAATCGAACCCAGATCAGCCCCAAATTTAGCTAAGGTTCTCCCCCATGCGTAGATTCTTGCGATCGACGGCCGTCCGGCTTTGGATCGCTCTCGGATGTGTTTGCCTGAGTACACTTCCTGCTCCCGCGCAAGTCTCAGTACGTTCAGTCAAGGTATTGAGCGGCAAAGAGACAGTCGAGATCGAGGTGGAGGCCAGCGAGCGCATTGTGCCGCAGACCCAAGTGCTCTCCGGTCCCGATCGTCTGGTAGTGGATTTTCCGAATGCCGTTCCCGGCAGCCAGGTGCGCAGCCAGTCTGTGGATCGCGGGGAGGTAAAGGACGTTCGGGTCGGACTCTACCGGTCCAAACCACCGGTGACCCGGCTGGTGGTCGACCTGAAGAGTGCGCGGTCTTACCAGATATTCCCGTCCGGGCGCACAGTGATGATTAAGGTGATGGGTGGATCGAGTACATCGGACGACTCAACTGTGGCGAACGTTCCGGGGAAGCGGCCAGCTCTCGTTGCCGCCACATACACCACGAGCAGGGAACCGGTAGCGGTTGTGAATGCCCCGCGAACGCCGCTCGAAGTCACCTTTCGGAATGGATTGCTGAGCATCGTCGCCAATAAGGCCACGTTGTCGGAAGTTCTTTACGCCGTACAGCAGCGCACTGGCGCTGACATCTCCATTCCGGCAGGAGCGGAGCAGGAACATGTGGTCGCCGAGTTGGGGCCAGGGCTTGCTCCGGAAGTTCTTGCGCGCCTGCTGAATGGGTCCAATTTTAATTTTCTGATTTTGAGTGCGCCTGACAATCCGGGCCACGTGGATCGCGTGATCCTGAGTCCGCGCGATAGCGGCGCGATGCCGCTGGCTCCCATGCCATCTACAGCTCAAGCTCCCGATGAGGATGCGCCTCCGGTCGCCCAGCCGGAGAGCGATGTTGCGGCAGCGCCGGCTCCCGGAGGCATGGCGCAGGAGCCGCAGAATGGCCAGCAAGGACCCCCGCCAGTAGTCGACGATCCCAATTAAAGCGAACCACGGTCAATTCTGGCTCAGCAAAGGGGGCGAGCTTTGCTCGGCTGCCCGGACGAAGGCATGCGGACGCACGGGATGCTCCTCTCGTTAGTCGCGGGCTAGGGCGCCGTGATCAGCCGGACCGGTACGGGAGAAGATCCGGACACCGTGGGAGTCGAGGTCGTCGCCGTGTTGCTGCACCCGGCAACATTCAGCACAGTCACATTAATGTTGCCTGTCGTGGTGTCGATCCCATTGATGAAGACTTGCAGAAAACCCACAATAGTAACTGCGACTGAAGCCTGATCGGTAGGAAATGTTCCTGCTCCCACATCATCGTAAATCGGCATCGTTACGATGCTGTTGCTGGAGGTAATTACGGCATTGCTGATCACTGGATTACCCAATCCGGCTTGAATTTGAAAGGGAAACTGCGTACTGTCCAGCACGTCCTGGCCTGAGCTCTGGTGAATACGACATTCCGTGGCGGTGGCAGTGTCGCCGCTTGTCTTGCCCGGATTGAACGATAGGTCTGCCCGCGTGCCACTGCCCACGATTCCACAGGCGTAAACCGTGCTCTGGTCGCAACCAGCGATAGCTTCCTGATAAGCAGAGCCGGTCGCGCAGCTAGGAACGCCGTTAGCGGTCCCGCCGATTAGAGCAGGAACATAGTCCAATGTACCCGCGCCCTGGCCGGTAGGAGGCAGTCCCCAACCTGGTGGATTATCGTTCAATCCGTTTGTGGCCCCCCACTTGCAGTTTGGGTTGCCAGTCTTGCAATCCGATACTAGTGCAAATTTCTCACCGACAGCGGCTCCGGCTGCGGTTCCAGGCGCGAGCTGGATGCCAGCGTTCCGGATCGATCCATCGGCTAGCGCGACAAATGGGGCACCGGAATTACGGGGGTCGCGATTTGGAATAATCCATGGCTTGACACATCTCGGAGTCACTGTGACGAGTCCATTGGGAGCAGCATTCAGAGAGTTGGAAGGATTGAAAGCCTCAGCGGTCGCAGTGGCGCTGACCTGGTTCTGGGTTCTGTTCCAGAGGCGAGAAAAAAAAGTAGGAAGCCCCTGTTGGACGACATCGACCTTTACCTGCGGATTGATGGCAAACGTTCCGCCCGCACTGCAGTCGGTGGCCACGCCGTTGTAGAGGAAGGTAACCGTGGGTGAACTTGCTCCAGCACGGCCGATCGTGTTCTGCTTCACTACGGCCTGCGCCACCTGCGTCGCTAGGGTGCACGCTGTCTGCCAGGGCGGGAAGGGCAAACCGCCTTGCGTATTGTCCGGATCTCCGGTAACGCCACTGAGCGAGAGAACTCGGGCGGCGGCGAGGGCGGCGGCATCGGCTGCGCGCTGCGCTTCCTCTCTTGCCAGGTAAAGAGTGATCACATCAATCGAAAGAGCAGCCACCGAGATGATTGCGACCATTGCCAAGGCGACCAGAACGATCGTGACACCCCGTTCATCACGGCGCTGCGAAGACTGTGCGGATGCTCTCGAGATCAGGCCTGTGCGCATGGGACTCCGTTAATTCTCGTTGAGGGCTACAGCCACTGCGGAGAGATCGGCGGGCAGGGCTGTATTCCTGCCCAACAGGCTGGCCGCTCTGCCAAACCTCCATGCATAGGCGTACTGAATGCTAACGCATGTACCGACCAGAGCGGTCTGACCCCCCGGAGCTTGTGACTGACAATTTAAAGCTGGCGCTGTGGTGCTGGTCACCGGAAAGTAGTAGCCGCGGTTGATGGTCACGGTAATACCGCAAGGAGGATTGCCAGAGGGCGCTATCGTATATGTCCACGTAACCCCGCTCGACGAGGGAGTCTTTGAAGCAAGCCCGCAATCGTTGAGGTTATTTGCCGTGAGATAACTGTCGATTACTTTGAAAGCGTGAGTGATGGAAGAAGGAACCCCTGAAGTGAGATTGCCGATATCGGCGGAGGGATCGGCGGCTGCCACGCGAGCCGCATCCCGGGCAACATTGGTCAGCTTCTGTTTGAGAGTGAAGGCTGCACTGAAATCGAAGATGCCTACCACGAATAGCACCAGCAGGGGCAGGGAAACTGCGAATTCCACCAACTGGGCGGCACGATCCTGGCGCACCAGTTGCTTGCCGAGCGAGAAGTTCCGAGAGGCGGCGCGGATCACTGGGTCTCCAGCCGCACACGCGAGGTTGCGGTCAAGTAGATGAGTTGTTTATTCAACGAAGTGAAAGGCAACCAGAAACGAAAGGGATACTGCAACGTCACCAAGATTCCGCACACGGGAGTTGTGCCCAAGGCGGTGTTCGAGAGCTGAATGGGGTATCGCACGCAAACGCCATTTGCCGGGCAGGCACCGCTGATAGTAGCAGTAGAAGGGCAGGCGTTCACTGTCGGTGCTGAGGAGCGAATGAAGGAGGGATCCAGCTTGGCAGCATTCAGCACGTTGTTCACGGCATTGGTGACATTGGTAGTCGGGGAATTTGACCTGCTGCAAGTGGTGCAGTACGGCGCGGCCCCGGCGCGCGCTCCTTCCTGGGCGGCGCGCGTGATCGCACCGTAAATGCTGAATGCCTGGCCGAACCAGAAAATCCCGAGCAGCATCATGAACATCAGGGGCAGAACGGCGGCTGCTTCGGCGATCTCGGTGGCGCGCGTTTCGACAGCCAACCTGCGGAATACCGCGCGCACACGTTTCATTGTCATACCCATCATCGCACCGCGCCTAGGATCTGCGCAGCACCGTACAGCATGACCGTCAGCGCCAACGCCACGCCGTAGGGTACCTTCAGGGATTCGGGATTATCCAGCGAGACTCGATGGCCGGGAAGTTGGAACGTGACCAGGGAGACGAGGATATGCGCGATGTTACGCAGCGTCTCACGGACGCGTCCTTTATAGATGATCAGGATCACCGCCATCATTCCGGCTACGAATATGGACAAGAGTAGCAAGTAGATCAACAAACCCTGTCCGGTAAAGGCCCCGAGTGCGCCAGCGAGTTTCCAATCGCCCGCCCCCAGACTGCGCAATAGGACGAATGGCAGCAAGACACCCAGACCTACCAGGGTTCCCAGCAGAGATACTTTCAGTCCGGCCCAACCGCCGTAAAACGAATTAGCCGCCACGCCTGCCGCGAAAGCGGGAACGGTCAGCCAGTTCGGGATGCGGCGACGCCGAAAATCGGTAATGCCAGCGATCAATGCCAGAATAAGCGCTCCGATGAGAAGCACGGTTTCCCCTGATAAGGGCTGCAGCACGACTGCCGTGATGTTGCTCAAAATCATCGACGAGGGCGTGCCAATCGCCCGCTGGAAAGGGTTCGTGAGTTCACTGGTTGAATGCCGGTTTGCCCCCGCAAATACGGCGTCTTTCGCGGATTTTCACACAGCCGGCAGACGAAGTCAATGAACGCAAGAAGCCCCGGACGAGGACGTCCGGGGCCCCCCTGAGATTTAGCGATTGAACGCGGGCGCCTGGTTGTGCTCGGCGACGATGCGCCGGGCATTCTCCGCCAGCGCCTTGGCCTGAGGCAGCAGTTCGAGGCCCTTGACGACTTCCGGATCAGACTCGGCGCGAATCTTCATGCCTTCATCCTGGCCAAAGGCATCGACAAAAATTTCCGATTTGATATTCGATTTGATCCAGTCAGCGTTGTCCATCAACTCGGCCTGCGTGTAAGCCATATTCGCCTCGTCGAGGGACTTGCGGAATTCCTGCATGACCTGATCGTCAACTTCGAAGGTCTTGGTCGGATGATGATTCACAACATAGCGTTTCGCGAAGTTGAAAAAGGCGTAGTGCTGCAGCAGCGTGTCCTGGAAATGATTGGTCTTGACGGGAGGAACGTTCACGTCAGGGGCGATTCCGCCGCCGCCATAGACGGTGCGCCCGCTATCGGTGAGCTTCACTTCCCGATTCGTGCTCGAACTCTCCGCATCACGGTTGTAGTAGTAGTCGTAAAGGGAGATGTTGCTGTAATCGCGCTGAATGAGGCGCCCGCTCGGGGTGTAGTAGTGGGCTGTAGTCAGGGCCAGGCCGGTATTCTCGGACAGCGGATATACCGTCTGAACCAGGCCTTTGCCGAAGGTCACTTCACCGACGATCAGGCCGCGGTCATGATCCTGAATTGCGCCCGAAACGATTTCTGCGGCGGACGCCGTCAAGCGGTTGACCAGCACGACGACGGGATAATCCTTCCCGCCGTTGCCATGCTGGGCAACGTAGCGCTTCTCAGCCGACGCGCGCCCGTGATGCGAGACGATCAGTTGCCCCTTCTTCAGGAACTTATCAGCTACGCCAACTCCTTCGCTGAGCAGCCCGCCAGGATTGCCGCGCAGGTCGAGGATCAGTCCCTTCAAATCTCCGAATGAGTCCAGAGCCTCGGAGACCTCGTGCTCGGTGGTCTCGTTGAAGCCGTTGACGTGCATGTAGCCGACTCCGGGCTTGATCAGGAAGTGCACATCCACGCTGTAGCGCGGAATCTCGTCGCGCACCAGGGTAAATTCCATCGGCTTCTCCACGCCTTCCCGCGCGATGCTGATGTGAACGGAGGTTCCCTTGGGCCCCTTGAGCAGATCGGCGACATCCCCAGTGCTCATATTTTCGGTGGACTTGCCATCAACCGCGATGATTACGTCGCCGGGATGGATACCGGCCTTGTACGCCGGGGTGCCGGTAAAGGGGTAAATGACGATGACTTTATTGTTGCGCGGGCCGACGGTCATTCCCACGCCATAGTATTTGCCGCGCTGATCTTCGCGCATGAGCGCGTAAGACTTGGGATCAAAGAAATTGGAGTGCGGGTCGAGGGCGTGCAGCATGCCCGGGATCGCCCCGTTGTAGATAGCCTTGTCGGGATTCACCGGCTCGGCATAGTTCTCCTCGACGAGCGAGTACACGTCGGTGAACTGCTTCAGGCTGTCCTTGACATCGGAATCACCGGTGATCGAGGACTGCTGGCCGGAGCGCTGGGCGAACAGGATGCCCAGAAATCCGCAGGTGATCAGGAAGCAGACAACAAGGATGAGCGATCGGCGAGAACTACGAGCCATCTTAGGAATTCCTTCGTTGAGGGTTGTACGTCCACCCCAGCTACGGCGCTGAATAGAGGCAGTATATCACCAGTTTAGACCGGTACGGACCGGGAAGGTTACCTGCGGTAACCGGCAGAACAGGCCTGTTGGTTGGATGCCGGCAAGCAGAGTGGAGTTTCGATGATTCATAATGGAAGCATGACGGTTCGGCGGCTGAAGACCTATACCGGGGGCCAAGGGTATGTCTACCAGTATTACTTCGTGGGCAAACGGGCGGCTTTGGCCGATGATCCGGAAGCACCCGCGACGGAATTTATCTTCGACGTCACTTCCGACCGGAAGCTGACCTATGCCATAAGCGTGTTCTTGCCGGAGAGTCCACTGGCGGCCTGGAGCCAGGAGCATGGGCGTCCGCTGAACGATGCCGAACAATATGCCGCCGTCAAGCTGCGGCTGTTTCGGGCTTTTGATGAACTGGAGGACGTGAAAGGGCAGGGACGCCGGCTGAGCATTGATGCGGAACTGCTCGAGGAGGCGCTGGCGAGTTTGGGTGTGGAATAGCCCCGTCGTGAACCGGGGACACGTCGGGGCAGCCTTGCTTCCCGAACGAACATGCCCTTTAGACTTTGGGAACTCCGCATCCCACATTGCTTGTGAGGATTTACAATCCATTTGCCATGAAAATCCCTTTGATTCTGCTGGTTCTATCAGCTGCGGCGCTGAGCGCCTGCAACAAGTCGGCTGCTCCGTCTGCATCCTCAACTCCGGCCTCCTCAACTGCAACGGTTTCAAAACCTCATGACGGCGTGCAGCAGAAGTTGGCGGAATATGCCGGATCATCCGCATCGGACTGCGGCCGGCTCGAGGTGCGCGCCAACGAGGCGCAATCCAAATCGGCCAGCGATTGTGCCATGCAGGCCAGCCAAAGCAAGAAGCCCTTCTATGTTGCGTACGACATGCCCGGAATGAGCGTGGGTGTGGCGGGGAATGCCGATGGGAAGCTTTTCACGGTGCAGTCACAAGGAGGTTCGGTCACGGGGGGCGAGTGTCCATCGCAGTTGCGGGTGGCGACCAGCGGGCGTGTGACCTGCTTTGCCCCCGGCGACATGGGTTCCATGAGTGGGAGCCATGCGGCGGGGACGGTGCCTCCCGGAGGAGCCAATCCGCATGGGGGAGGGACTCAGCCGCCCAAGAAATAACCTGAATGTGGGGACAGCCTCTCAGGCTGTCCTGGCCGAGACAAAGCGCCTTGCAGCTGGCCGTAAAGCCGCCTTTTTATCGGTCTGTGATCCTAATCACACGGCTAAGTGAGCCTTTCTGTTGGCGTTAGCCTTAGCACCCTGGACAATGGCATCGTAGTACTAAGGAATAAGCTCCGGGCCCGGTGATTTGGGGTAGACTCAGGGAATTCCGGAACTCATAAGGCCTATGTCACTGCTTTGGCTGCGTTTTGCGCTGGGGTGCTACTTCATCGGGCTGATCTACGCGTTCGTGGCGCTGAGCCGCACCAGCGATCTTTTCAGCCGGATTGCCCTCCATGCCGCCAGCCTGGGAATGGTGTTTCATTTCGTCTCGCTGACCGAACTGTTCTTGTCGGGCCAAGTGGTTTGGGCCTCAGTACACAACGGGGAGTCGCTGCTGGCATTTCTGTCGATGGCTTTCTTCATGGTCGTCTACACGATTTACCAGACGACCTCGCCGGGAGTGGTCGTCTTCCCAGTGGTGTTTTTCCTGACATTCGTAGCGGCCCTCGACGAGCAGCCGGTTCTGCTGACAACGTTCGTGTCCCATAAGGGATGGCTGGTGGCTCACGTCATCCTGATCTACATGGGGTATGCCGCGCTAGTGCTGAGCTTCGGGACAAGCCTGCTGTACCTGCTGCAGGAGCGGCGATTGAAAGCCAAGAATGCAAGTAGCTTGATTTCCTTTTTGCCGGCATTGGAAGTGATTGATCAGATTGGCTACCGCTCGTTGCTGCTGGGCTTTCCATTTATGACGCTGGGCCTGGTCACCGGTTCCATAGTTGCGATTACCACATATGGCCGAGTTTATTTTCTGGATCCCAAACTGTTGTTTTCCCTGCTGATGTGGGCGGTGTACATGTTGATGGTGTTCACGCGCTGGAACTCCGGGTGGCGTGGCCGTCGCGCCGCATTTCTTGCGACGTTCGCGTTCGTGGCCGCATTGGCCGCCTGGGCCGCAAACTACTTTTCCGCATTCCATAGGTTTGCTGCCTCATGAGATTTCAGCTCATTGGCGTGAATCACAAGAGCGCGCCGCTCGAAGTCCGCGAGCGGCTGGCGATTCCGGAGGCGCGTTTACCCGATATCTGCCGCGAACTCACCGCCTATCCCGGGATTGAAGAAGCCATGGTGATTTCCACCTGTAACCGCGTCGAGGTCGTGACGCACACGGTGAATGGCCATGCGGATCTGCGCGGATTTCTGCATGATCATTTTCATTTGAAACCGGAAGAGCTGGATCCGCACTTGTACGAATTCCGGGAGAAGGACGCGGTGCGGCACTTGTTCAGAGTGGCTGCGAGCCTGGATTCGATGGTGGTCGGCGAGGCGCAGATTCTTGGGCAGGTGAAAGAGGCCTACGCGACGGCGCGCGCGGTGGGCGCGGTTCGCGGACAACTGGACCAGCTTTTCAGTCGCGCATTTGCGGTCGCCAAACGGGTGCGCAGCGAGACTGCGGTGGGATCATCTTCGGTGTCGATTGCGTCCGTCGCTGTCGAATTGGCGAAGAAGATCTTCGGGACGTTGCAGGGAAAGAACGTTTTCATCGTGGGCGCCGGGAAAATGAGCGAATTGGCGGCGCGGCATCTGATGGCGCATGGGTGCGCTTCCATCTTCGTGGCCAATCGGACTTACGACCGCGCCATCGGCTTGGCGCAGAAGTTCAACGGGCAGGCGATCAGGTTTGAAGATCTTTACAAGACGTGCGACAAGGCCGACATCGTCATTACTTCTACGGGTGCGCCGCATGCTATCTTCCGCCGCGAACACGGCGAGCAGTTTCTGGCGCGGCGCAAGAATCGTCCGATGTTTTTCATCGATATCGCGGTGCCGCGAGACGTTTCGCAGGAAATGGCGAAGCTCGATGGCATCTTTGCCTATGACATCGACGATCTGCAGCAGGCGGTCACTTCCCATGTCGCGGACCGCCGCAAGGAAGCGGAGCGCGCCGAAGCCATCATTTCCGGCGAGGTGGAAAAGTTTGAGGCCCGCATCAGTACGCTCGATGTGGTTCCGACCATTGTTTCGTTGCAGGACCATCTGGAGACGATCCGGCAGGCAGAGATCGATCGGGTGCGCGGGCGGCTGGGGCCGTTGACGCCAGACCAGGAAATTGCAGTCGAAGCGTTGACGCGCGGCATCATCAACAAAGTCATGCATACGCCGATCACCACCTTGAAGTCGGCGGCAAAAGAATCCGAGGCGACCACAGTCGTGGACGTGGTGAAGCGGTTATTCAATTTGCAGGTCAAGGGAAAAGAGTCGTTCGAGCAGCCTACCGCAAAGAAAGACGAAGTGGGGACGCGCCAGTGACGTCGTCCGCCAACGGCAACCCCATAAAGCTCCGGATTGGCTCCCGCGGCTCGCAGCTGGCCCTTTGGCAAGCCAACCACACTTCGGCTTTACTGCGCGAACGTGGTCATGAAGTCGAGATTGAAATCATCCATACGACTGGCGACAAAATCACCGACGTTGCCCTCGCGAAGGTCGGCACCAAGGGAATGTTCACCAAGGAAATCGAAGAAGCTTTGGCCGCCGGACGCGTCGACCTTGCTGTACATTCGCTGAAGGATCTGCCGACTGAGCTTCCCAATGGATTCGAAATCGCTGCGATCACCGAGCGGCAAGATCCGCGCGACGCATTCTGCTCCCAACATTACTCCAAGGTTGAAGACTTGCCGCAAGGCGCACGCGTGGGGACCTCTAGCTTGCGGCGGCAGGCTCAACTGAAGGCCATCCGGCCCGATCTGGATATTCATCCCTTGCGCGGCAATGTCGATACTCGTTTGCGGAAGCTTGAGCAAGGGGACTATGACGCTATCATTCTTGCCTCGGCGGGCCTGAAACGATTGGGCAAGACCGAGTTGATCAAGCAGATTATTCCCGCCGAGATCATGTGCCCGGCAGCGGGACAAGGGGCTTTGGGCATCGAGATCCGTGAAGGCGATACCAGGAGTCGTGAACTGCTGGCGTTCCTGAACGATCCCCGTGCGCGCGCCGCAACGACATGCGAGCGTGCCCTTCTGAACAGCTTGGGTGGAGGGTGCCAGGTGCCAATTGGCGCGTTTGCTGAGCAGCGCAATGGCAAGCTGCATCTGGAGTCAATCGTCGCTGATCCTGACGGCTCGAAAGTCCTGCGCGATTCCCGCGATGGAGATGATCCGGAAAGGCTGGGTAATGAGGCTGGCGCGGCGTTGCTCAAACGCGGCGGCGATCAGATTCTCGAAGCGGTGTACGGGCGCGGCCTCGCCGTCCCGCCGCAACCCTAGTTCTCAGTCATAATGGAAGAATGACGCGGAACGTCCTTCTCAAGTTGCTGGGCGGATCGAACAGTTCACATGCACTGCGGCGCGGGGTGAACCTGTGGCCGCCCCTTCTGGGCGGCCGGCATCCGGGTCAAGCACATCGCTTCCGACATGAAGGCGATCGATGTCGAGATGAAGCTGCGCTGGTGGAACGCCAACTACGTCGGCACCCACTTCGGCGGATCGCTGTTTGCCATGACCGACGCGTTCTATATGCTCATGCTGATGGCAAACCTGGGCCGCGATTACATCGTCTGGGACAAGGCGGCGAGCATCCGGTATCGCAAGCCAGGCAAGGGAACGGTGCGGGCGGAATTCAGGGTCAGCGATGCGCAGTTAGATGATATTCGTGAAAAGCTGAAGACGCTCCCGAAATACGAGCCGACGTTCACCATCGAAGTGAAAGACGAGCAGGGGATTGTCATTGCTGAAGTAGAGAAGCTGTTGCACGTCCGCCTCAAAGATGCGGCCGCGCGGGATGCATCTTCAGTCGAGCGGCGAAACGGCGAAAGAATGCAGCCCACGTATTAAGGCGCGGCATTCAGTGTGCAAGGCTAAAATCAGGCACGGGAGCTTGGAAGAAAACTCGTGTACATTCCGGAACACTTCCGCGTAGAAGACACTGCGATTGCGCTGGCCTTTATGCGCGCCAACCCCTTCGCAATTCTCGTGTCCTCGAGCGGCCCGGAGCCATTCGCCACGCACGTACCCCTCGTGATCCAGCAGGAAGGGAGTCAGGTAAGGCTCCGGGGACACGTGGCAAAAGCCAATCCCCATTGGAAATATGTATCAGAGCAGCCGCGCTGTCTGGTCATCTTTCATGGCCCGCACGCGTATGTTTCGCCCAGCCATTACGAGACGCGGGAGAATGTTCCGACGTGGAATTATGGCGCTGTACACGTGTATGGAAATGCCCGAACATTTTCCACCGTGCCCGAGTTGCTTAGCATGCTGGATGATCTCGTCCCCACCTTCGAAGCCGCGTATGCCGAGCAGTGGTCCAGCCTGAGTGAAGCCTACCGCCATCGCATGCTGAACCATATCGTGGGTTTCGAAATCGTGGTTGATCAGATCGACGCCAAATTCAAGCTCAGCCAGAATCGCACCCGCCAGGAACAGCAGAACGTCATCGATTCGCTTAGCGGCTCTTCGGACACAGTCATCTCCGGAACCGCTGAACTCATGTGCCGCCACGGCCTTGGCACCAAAGCGCAGAAGACTAGATGAGCGCACCAGGCAGATCTGGAAAGCCGCTGCAGGGAGTGCGGGTGCTCGTGGGACGCGCGCGCCATCAGGCTGGCGCGCTTTCCGCCGAACTGCGCAGGCATGGCGCGGAAGTGATCGAAATCCCCTTCATCGAGATTCGGAAACCGCGATCGTTCAAGCCGCTCGACTCTGCACTTCAGAACCTTAGCGACTACGATTGGCTCATCCTCACTAGCGTCAACGGGGTGGAAGCGATGTGGGACCGCCTACGGAACCTCCGCTTGAAATCCCGTGCCGGCGATGCTGCGGGTCGGATGCGGGTGGCGGCGATCGGCCCGGCCACCAGGAAAGCCATCGAACAACGCGGAACCCGAGTGGACGTCATGCCGAAAGAATACGTGGCGGAATCGGTCGTGCGCAGTTTGAAATCCAAGGTAAGAGGGAAGCGAGTACTGCTGGTTCGGGCTAAGATCGCTCGCGATGTAATCCCGCAAGAACTACGCCGGGCAGGAGCGCACGTCGACGTGGTAGAAGCTTATGAAACCGTGGTGCCCCAGTCATCGCGCCGTCGCTTGCGGCAGGTGATGGACAATCCCAGAAGGCGCCCCCATGTTGTGACCTTCACGAGTTCTTCAACGGTCAAGAATTTCGTGGAATTGCTCGGTGCACCTAAGAATTCCAAGAGCCGTGCCGCCCAGTTGCAGGGGATTCGTGCTGCTTCCATCGGTCCCGTGACCTCGGCCACCCTGCGCCAGTTCGGACTGCCGGTCCAGATCGCGGCAAAGGAGTTCACCATCCCCGGTCTTGTCTTCGCGATCGTAAGCACAGTGGCGCGGCAGCGGTGATCATTGCATCCGAAAATCCGGCGGAGAGCGTCGGCTTGAAATATTCTGAAGCGACCACTCAGGCGATCTGGTTGTTGTCCTGAGCCGCCCGATAGTTGAGCGCGGTCAGCCAGTTGGGGGATGCCTTGGACCTGCTCTGCTTGCCCGTGCGCACGTCGGTGCCGATTCCTCCCGGGCCGGCAGAAACCGATTGACCACTCCCAAGACATCGACCATGACATCCGGAAAAACGCTAAAAAGATGGCTGCGGGCGAACCCGCAGCCGGCTGTGAATGCTGCGAAAGTTACTGGCCGGAAGGGCGCTCGTTCTTCGAGGAGGTCTTCTTCTGCGAGGGGGCGATCCTCTCCGCCTCCTTCAAATGGTCCTTCAGGGTAGGCAGAGTGGATTCGGCAAAGCTCTTGACGGCGGGATCTTTGCCCATCTTCGCCTCATGCGCGAATTCGCTGACGTCCTTGCGATGGTCTTTCACCATATCGCTCATGTAAGCGCGGTCGAACTGCTCTCCTGAGAGTTTCTCGAGGCGAGCCTTGGTGGCTTTGTCCTTGGCGTTCGGTTCGGTGGGCAGATCGATGTGTTGTTGGGCTGCAACTTGCTTCAGCTCATCGTTCGCCTTGCTGTGATCGTCCACCATGCGTTGACCGAATTTCTTTACTTCTTCGCTGGACGCTTTTTGAGTCGCCAACTGGCCCAGTTCTACTTCGGCCAGTCCACCTGCGGTCGCCTTCTTTACGAAGGTCTTGTCCGATACGGTGGTTCCCGCCGATTGCTTCGACGACATGGCTGTCCCATTCGTATCTTTATCCTGCTGTGCGACTGCCGACGTGATCGTCATGGCTGCAGCGAATGTCATCACAAATAACGTGTTGCATAAACGGTTCATTCAAAAGCTCCAAGTGTTAGGCCTCAGAGTAGGCTTCAAAGGGCAGGGGTCGCCATCGGGCCTTCCCTCTATCCCCGAAGTCGTATGTATGTAGGGAACTTCTGCGACTCAGGGCTTCGGCTCAGATCCAATGCGCAGCACGTTGCCGTCAGCGTCCTCCACCTGCATCTCCAGAGCCCAAGGATAGTTAGTAGGCGCCATGCGGATCGGCACCCCGCGCCGTTTCAAATCTTCGTGGATAACCTCGACGTCGTCGACCCCCAGCCACACCCATGCGCCGCCTCGGCCTTGCCCGCCGCGGCAAAGGTACAGTCCGGCGCGATCGCGATTCACCGAAGTGAAGTCATCGGTGCCCCAAGTGGCGTTGCTGAAGCCCAGCGCTCCGACGTAAAAGCGTAGCGCGGCCTCCATGTTCTCGACTCGAAGAATAGGTTGACTGTTCTCGTAATAGATACGTGCTTCCGCCATCGTGACCTCCGTAAGTACGCGTGGTATCCTACCTCTGCTATGGGCATGCCAAGCTTGCTGCGCAAGGTGTTCCTCATTGACCTTTTGCAGGGACTGAAGGTCACCTTCCGTTATCAGGACCCAAAAGAGATTTACACGGAGCAGTATCCGCTCGAGCGGCCGCAGGTTGCCGAGCGTTATCGAGGGGCGCCCAGGCTCAATGTCAATCCCGATACCGACGAGACCATGTGCATTGCGTGCGACCTGTGCGCGCTGGCGTGCCCTGAGAATTTGATTGTAGTGTCCAGCGAACGCAACGAGAAGACCCGCCGCAAGGAACTCACCAACTTCACCTACGACCTGAGCCGCTGCATGTTCTGCGGGCTGTGCGAGGATGCTTGCCCCACCGACGCCTTGGAGCTGACGCAGGATTTCGAACTGGCGAGTTACACACGCCAGGGCTGGATCTGGGATCGTACAACCCTGGAAAAGGGTCCTGAGCCTACGCAGTATCGCAAGTGACTTCGTATCCACCGAAGATCTTCACGGTTTCCATTCTTATCGCCCCCCTCCTGGTGGCCCGTGCCTTTACGGGATTGACCGGTAGCAACCCTTCTATGCGGGCTGCTGTTGGGTCATGCAGTGCATTGCGCCTAGTCCCCAGATGAAATCTCCGGAATAGATGGGGACGATTTCGCGAGTAGGAAACAGGTGTGCGAGCGTGTCCAACGCCATGCGATCGTTCAGGCGGTTGAATACCGGGGCCAGCACGATGCCATTCGCGATGTAGAAGTTAGCGTAGCTCGCGGGCAGCCTCCTGCGCTCGAAGACCACCGGTTGAGGCATAGGAATTTCCACGATTGTGAGCTGACGGCCATCCTGATCGCGCGCCTCTTGCAGCCGGCGCAAATTTGCCCGCAGGGGAGCATGATTCGGGTCCTTGGAATTGGGCTCGACCATGGTGACCACCGTGGTCTTGTTGACGAACCGGGCAAGGTCGTCGACGTGGCCGTGCGTATCATCCCCAACAATGCCGCGTCCCAGCCAGATGGTGTGCGGCGCGCCCAGGTAGTCGGCAAAAGCTTTCTCGTAGTGCACGCGAGCCATGTGTGGATTGCGAGCTTGCTCTGTGCTTAAGAGGCACTCTTCAGTGCTCAGAATGCTGCCCGCTCCGTTGACGTCGATCGAGCCGCCCTCTAGCACGATGCGGGTTCCTAGGGAAAGCGGGCGAAGTTCGCGATGATGAGCGGCCTTGGCCATCAGGCTTCCGATCTTCTCGTCATGCCGCCAGTTGGAGTATTTAGCCCAAGCGTTGAACCGAAACTTCAGCGCCAGGGCACTGCCCGCCTGATCTCCCCGTAGGGACAGCCTCTCAGGCTGTCCCGGCCCGGACAAGCCCGGCTGCCTGCGGGTCAGGAAGATGCATCCGGAATCGCGCAACCAGATGCGATTTGTCAGCCAGTGGTGAAATCGAATGTTCTTCGACCACGCCTCAGCGCGCTCCAGCACCCGGCGAGCCTTCCTGGCTGCCGCAGCGTTGTTGACGATTAATTCAACGCACTCACGCTTCGACAGATTGCGAATGATCTCGGCAAGAACCCACGGGATAGGCTCGAACTTTCCCGGCCAGTCGCCCTCGTAGTGCGGCCAGGCGAGCCAGGTGGCGGCATGAGGTTCCCATTCGGCGGGCATGCGATAGCCCAGAGAGGCTGGCGCCGGTGTAGTTAAAGTGTTAGTTGAACGTTTGGGCACGGTTCGGGTTCAGTCCAGTAATCGGCTGGTGATGGGAGCGTAGCTGTCGATGCGGCGATCGCGCAAGAAAGGCCAGTTCCGTCGGATTTCTTCGAGAGCCTTCAGATCGACGTCCCCGACGAGAATTTCTTCCCGATCGTGCGAAGCTTCCGCCAGCACGCGGCCGAAAGGATCGCAGAAGAATGATCCGCCCCAAAATTCCAGGCCTGGTCCCGGAGCCGACTTGCCCCGCACATTGCCAGTCTCGAAGCCTACGCGGTTCACCACGGCAACATAAACTCCGTTGGCGATAGCATGCGCCCGCTGGATCGTCCGCCAAGCATCGTGCTGGGCAACCCCGAATTCGGCCTTCTCCGCCGGGTGCCATCCAATGGCCGTGGGGTAGAACAGCACGGGCGCGCCCTGCAAGGCGGTGATACGCGCTCCTTCCGGATACCACTGATCCCAGCAAACCAGCGTTCCTAACTTTCCCACGCTGGTTTCAAGAGCACGGAAGCCCAGATCTCCCGGCGTGAAGTAAAACTTTTCATAATAGAGAGGGTCATCCGGGATGTGCATCTTGCGGTAAAGGCCCCGCAGACTTCCATCACGGTCGAAGACTGCGGCCGTGTTGTGATAGACACCCGCCGCGCGCTTTTCAAACAACGACGCAATCAGCACCACGCCGTTGCTGCGCGCCGCGGCCGCTAATTTGTCGCTGCTGGGGCCGGGAATAGGCTCGGCAAGATCGAATAGCGCATGATCCTCGCGCTGGCAGAAGTACTGGGTCTGAAACAACTCCGGCAGGCAGACGACGTTGGCGCCGCGGCCGGCGGCTTCGCTAACCCGGCTGATCGCCTTTTCCAGATTTTCTTCCGGCTCCGGTCCGCAGGACATCTGGATCAAAGCCACACGAAATTTTTCAGGGGGCAAAACGATCTGTCCTCCGCGATCAATATAGCAGGCATCAGTGGTTCTCACGCTCGGGGAAGGGATTGAGTCAGAACCCGGTGGAGTCTCAGGGTTCAGCAGGGAGTGAATCAAAAACCTGCGGAGCTTCGCTCCGCCGGACAGCCGATGGCGGCTGTCCCTACATGATTCACTCGGGGGAGACGCCTGTGCCGGCGCTTGGGTTTTTATTCAGCCTTTTGTGCTTGGCTTGTTCTTCCTGATCCTGCAGAAGTTTCTTGTGATCGTCCATCGAAGTGTCGAGCGTCTCCATGGCGTTGGTGAGCACAAACTCGTACTGCTGCCTCTCCGTGGGAGGTACGTCGGCAGCGTCTCTGAGAGCCAGAAGCTTGGCCTGAAACTCGGCATCGGCCTCGATCACAGTCTTGAGGGGCTTGCGGATGTCGTCATGGCGGTCGACGTAAGTATCAATATTGTCGTTCAGTTCGTCGTACAGCAACTGGAAGGCATCGAGCAGATCGTGCGTCTGCTTCGCCCGGTCGGTCGTTTTTGGATCGCTTCTGATTTGCTCCAGCTTAACCAATCGTGCCCGCGCAAACTCGACGTAGAGCGGAAGCCGCAGCTTCGGCTCCCAACTCGTGTCGCGGATTTTCTCAATTTCCGGCTGGGTAAGGGGATCGCGGTGCTTTTGTGCCATCAGGAGAGAAGCCGAGAAAGCGAAAGCGACCACCGCGAGTCGGAATGTTTTCATTTCTGGCCTTTCGTGAACATAGAGGCGAGCAGATCATCAGATACGCGGCCGAGCCGGGCGAGAGCATCTTTGATTGCGCCCTGATCTGGTTGCGCCAGATTGTGCAGGAGGTCGGTAAGCTTTCGGGTCATGCGACGAACGGCGATCTCCGATTGCTTCTGGTACTTATGTGACTGAATGGAGTAATCGCGAGCGAGCTCCGAATACGCCACCACGTCCGTCAGGGCAGCCTGAGCCTTGTCCAGATCCCCTGCCGCATAAAGTTTGTCGGCTTCGTCCAGGCGCTTTTGCGCCACTTGCACGCAAAGATGCGGTTTCTCCCCAGCACTGGCCGAAGAAATCCGTGCCTTCAGCCCCTCCACTGTGGGCTGGTCGGACGGGATCGGGGCGGCCAATGCGGTCGTTGCCAGCAGGCCCAAGATTCCCAACAGCAAAAGTATTTGCGTGACTCTACTCAACTCACAACCCCAGTCGGGCCCCACATTCTCTATCTTGCCGACTCTATCTTGCCGACAAAAATCACTGGTCAACTATTTCTTCGGCTCCAAAGCGATTAGCCGGTGCTTAGCCTGCCACTCCTGATCAGGATACTTGCCCTCCGCCCCCTGCAGGAAGAGACGATAATTTGCCGCGGCCTGCTTTATATCTTTCAAATGGTCGTAAGCGGAGGCGCGCAAGAAATACGTGATGGGGATATCTGGCTGCAACTTGGCGCGAGCGTCCAGTGCTTTCAGCGTCAGCGCATAGTCATTGTTTTCGCTGGCGGCAAATGCCAGGTCGCCATACGCCGCGGCGAACCCCGGCTTAAGCTTCACTGTTTCCAGAAATTCCTTTTGTGCCTCAGCAGACTTCTTCTGCTTCAGCAGGCTTACCCCCAGGCTGTGATGCAGATCGGCGTCGTCCGGATGTGCCGTGAGCAGGGCCCGGTAAGCCGCTGCCGCCTGCTCGTTCTTGCCAGCCGTGCTGTAGAGTTCGGCGAGATCGCGCTGCAGGGAAGTATCTGCAGGAGTGATCTTCACCGCCGATTGCAGTTCTGTGATGGCCTCATCGTTCTTGCCTTCCGCCGCCAGGACCCGGCCTAACTGGATGTGGGCGCCGGCTTGCTCAGGATGGGCCGCCACAATCTTTCGCAGCTGTGCTTCGGCGTCAGGGAAGCGGCGTCCGCGCATGTAGATATTGGCCAGCCCGATTGTGGCCTCCGACGATTGGGGATCGACAGTCAGAACCTGCCTGTACTCCTGCTCGGCGTCCGCGAACTTGTTTTGTTTTTCGAGCAAGAGTCCGGCCGCTAAGCGCGGCTCGGGATCGTTGGGCACCAAAGCCGCGGCTTGGTGATACGCCGAAAGCGCCTCGTCTGGTTTCGAAGGTTCCAACAAGTGAGCCAATGATGTCCATGCGCGTGCCTGGCCTTCGGCAACATGGCTGGTCGGCTTCAACTGCGTAGCGGCACGCAGAAACTGCTCGGCATCCGGCTGGCCAGCTTTCGCCAGCTGTAGTCCCAGGTTCAGATTGGACTCGAAAACATCGGGCTTTGCGGCCACGGATTTGCGGTAAGCGGCAATCGACTCCTGCTGCCTGTTCAGTCCGTTTTCAACAAAACCCAGATCAAACCAAGCGACGTAATTCTCGGGATCGCTCGCCACCAGTTTCTGCAGCACCGCTTCAGCCTGGGCGTAGTCACGCTTTTGAATGAGTTCTTCAGCCTTGGCCAACTCGGGCTGCGGGCCTTCTTCTTCCGCCACGGTAGTGCGATGCCGATGCGACTTCTGGCGCGAAGATGAGGAACTCCCCTGCGGAGGTTTATCAGCCGGTTGTTGGGAGGCGAGGACATGGGGGTAACCGAGTAAACAGGCCGCTATTGCGGCGACCAGCAACGGTTTGCAGTTCGCAGCCTTACGAACGCCCATTGGAACGAGATGCTCCATTGCCCTGCAGAACACGGGCCAGATATTTTCCGGTATACGATCCCGGCAGCTTGGCAATTGCTTCCGGCGGCCCTACGCCGATTATTTTGCCGCCGCGGTTGCCACCTTCCGGACCCAGGTCGATGACCCAATCCGCAGTCTTGATCACTTCCAGATTGTGCTCGATGACTACAATTGAGCCCCCTGCTTCAATCAGACGGCGAAAGGCGGCCAGGAGTTTGCTGACGTCGTCAAAATGCAGCCCCGTCGTGGGCTCGTCGAAAATGTACAGCAAGCGCCTTTTGAGTTTCTCGCCCGAGGGTCGTCCCGCGTCCCGTGTGGCCGGTTGCAGGTGCGCCGCCAGTTTCATGCGCTGTGCTTCGCCTCCGGAGAGCGTAGTCGCGGACTGCCCCAGGCGCAGATATCCCAATCCGACTTCCTCCAGAGAACGCAGCTTTTCGGTGACCTTGGGCGCTTCCGCAAAGAACTTGAGCGCTTCTTTCACCGTGAGGTTCAGCACATCGTGGATGTTCTTGCCGCGGTATCTCACCTCAAGAACTTGAGGCTTATAGCGCGTGCCTTTGCACTCTTCGCAGATGAGTTCGACATCAGCCAGGAACTGCATTTCAACGGTGACAGTTCCGTCACCCTGGCAGACCTCACAGCGCCCACCGGGAATGTTGAAAGAAAAGTGCCCCGGGCCGAAGCCGCGTTTTTTCGCCTCGGGAAGCGAGGCAAATAACTCGCGAATGGCGTCGAATGCCTTAATGTAGGTCACCGGGTTGGACCGGGGCGTGCGCCCGATGGGCGACTGGTCGACGAGCACCGCTTCTTCAATATACTGCTCGCCGTCCAGCGCCTCCCAATGCGCGGCGGTGCTTGCATTTGTGCCGGTGCCGTTCGCAGACTGCTGCTTCGCCTGGGCCAGCGCGCGGTACAAGACCTGATGCAACAACGTCGATTTGCCGGAGCCAGACACGCCGGTGATCGCGACCAGCATGTTCAGTGGAATGCTGATGTCGACGTTGCGCAGATTGTTGGCGCGAACACCTTTCATCTTGATCTGCTGAGGGCCGGGCTTGCGGCGCGTAGCAGGAGCCTGAATCCGCAAGTCCTGTGATAAATACCTGCCGGTAAGCGAGGCGGGATTGTGCAGGATCTGGTCGTACGTCCCCTCCGCAATAAGTTGGCCGCCATTTTCTCCCGCACCCGGCCCCAGATCGAGAATGCAATCGGCGGCGCGCATGATGTCGGGATCGTGCTCGACGACCAGGATCGTGTTTCCCAGGTCTCGAAGATCGTGGAGGATTTTTACCAGGCGATGGGTATCGCGCGCGTGCAGCCCGATCGAGGGCTCATCCAGCACATAAAGGGTTCCCACCAGCCGCGATCCGAGCGAGGTCGCGAGTTGAATGCGCTGAGCTTCGCCCCCGGACAGCGTGGATGAAAGCCGGTCCAAGGTTAGATATTCCAATCCCACTTCGTTCAAGAAGCGCAGCCGTTCGCGGATTTCGTCCAGAACCTTGTCGGCAATCTCACTTTCCTGAGCAGTCAACTGCAGTTGCTCGAAAAACCTCAGCACCTCTTCCACCGTAAGAGAACAAACCTCGCACAAGTTTCTGTTCTGAACCTTGACCTGCCGCGCCTCCAGCCGCAAACGCGAGCCGTTGCAGTCGGGACACACGGAATATCCGCGATACCGGCTCAGAAACACGCGCACGTGCAGCTTGTATTTCTTGCGTTCCAGATGATTGAAGAATCCGCGAACGCCCATGAACTTGCCCTCGCCATTCAGCACGACGTTGCGATGCTCTTCGTTGAGGTCGATCCAGGCCATATCCAGCGGAATGCCGGCCTGCCTGGCATACCGCTTCAAATCCGTAAACAGGGGGCGATACTTCGGCTTGGTCCAAGGCTCAATCGCGCCATCGGCCAGGGACTTCATCTTGTCCGGGATCACAAGGTCCAGATCGAAGTCGATGGTGTTGCCAAATCCCTGACATTTGGGACACGCGCCGTAGGGATTATTGAAAGAGAAAAGCCGTGGCTCGGGCTCTTCGTACTTCAAGTGGCAGTGCTTGCACTCAAACTTGTGAGAGAAGCGGAGTGTTGAAGGTATGGCGCGAACGCCCTCGCGCCCTTCATCACCGACGACCTCAGAGCCTGGAAGCTCAAAGATCACTTCTCCGGACTCCCGGTAGGCGGTCTCAATGGCATCGATAATCCGCGACCGGGCTTCAGCCGAAACGGCCAAGCGATCCACGAGTACGAAGACGGGCTGGCTGAAGTCAACATCGAGCAACGATTCCGGCGTGGAGAACTCGAACACCTGGCCCGCCTGGTAGAGCCGGTTGAAGCCAGCCTTGCGCAGCTCGAAAAGCCGATTCCTCAGCGCCTCGCTGATTTCGCCAGCTCCATCCGTCTTTGTTTTTGCAGGCCGGGAACGCATCGCTGTCGTCCCGCCTGATGTCGCGGGGCTACCTCGGCCTCGCCCGCGCGGCGTCTTCACGGTTGCGTCTTGAGTCTCCGTAGCGTTCCGTTGCAATGGGAATAACACCTGCAGCCGGGTCTCTGGCGCGAGCGCGAGGATGGCATCGGCGACCTCGTCGACGGTATCCTTCTTCACCTGGTTGCCGCAGTTCGCGCAGTAGGTTCTGCCTACACGCGCAAACAGCAGCCGAAGGTAGTCGTAGATCTCAGTTGCCGTCGCAACTGTCGAGCGCGGATTGCGGGTCGTATTCTTCTGCCGGATCGCGACTGCCGGAGCGATTCCGTCAATCGTGTCCACGTCCGGCTTTTCAATGCGTTCCAAGAACTGCCGCGCATAGGCTGACAACGACTCTACATACCGCCGCTGTCCCTCGGCGTAGATGGTGTCGAAAGCGAGCGAAGACTTACCCGAACCCGACACGCCGGTGACTACGGTCAGCCGGTTATGGGGAATCTCAAAATCAATGTTCTTGAGGTTGTGAACGCGCGCCCCGCGAACAATGATGCTTTCTGTCTGGGTAACGGACATCGATTCGGGCCCAACAGCCACACGTCGTCCCGAGCGCCAGCGCACAGGAGCGTCCAGATGGCCTACTGAATCTTTTTATTATAAGGGAATTTCGGCAGCCATAAGGCAGACAGAGCCACCCTCGGCTGGCGCTTTGGTACGGAAATGAGTACACAAAAGCGTCAAACCGAAGTAGCTGTTGGAATTTTCTCGACCGCAGGAGTACGGGTTCCGGGGCGAGCCCTTGCAAATTTCATAGTCCCGTCCTCGAGCCTGCCCAGTTTCATCTTCAGCATGTCGAGAATGTAATTCTGCCGGACGACCCAAGGCTGCCTCGCCGCTTGTTTTGGAAGGTTGGCCGCGGAGCGCGTGACGTATCCCGACGTCAGATTGAGCAAAGGGCGCGACTCCATACCCGAGGGATCGCATACCGGCATGCACGTGCGGTAACCATGGCGATCCATGTGATTCAGCACGCGGCAGACGAAGGTCGAGGCCAGATCTGCCCGCAGTGTCCATGAGGCATTGGTGTAGCCAATGCAGAAAGCGAAGTTCGGGACGTTGCTCAGCATCGTCCCCTTGTAGACGAAGGCCTGTCCGGGATCGAGCGGCGTGTCATCCACGCTGATGCGGACAGCGCCCAAGGCGAGCATCTGCAGGCCGGTGGCGGTGACAATGATGTCGGCATCGAGTTCCTGACCCGACTGCAGGCGGATCCCTTGTTCCGTGAGCGTTTCAATCTGGTCGGTGACAACTGCGGCGCGGCCCGTGCGGATGGCGTTGAACAGATTCGCGTCGGGAACCAGACACAGCCGCTGGTCCCAGGGCTGATAACGGGGATTAAAGTGCTTGTCGATATCGAAGTCTGGGGGCAGGCTTTTCAACGCTCCTTCACGAAGCATACGGCGCATATAGTTGGGCGCACGCCGGCTCAGTTGATAGATCCCTAAATTGAGCAAAATGTTCTTCCAGCGGGCGATTCTGTGAGCCGCAGCAGCGGGGAGCAGCCGGCGCAGGACGTCGGCCGCAGAATCGTGATCGGGCAAGCTGAGGATATAGCTGGGCGACCGTTGCAGCATCGTGACGTGTCCGGCCGTTGCGGCCATGGCTGGAACCAGCGTGACCGCAGTAGCTCCGCTCCCAATAACAACAACTTTTTTCCCGGCATAATCCAGATCTTCTGGCCAATGCTGGGGATGCACGATCTGGCCGCGGAAACAATCGGCACCGGGGAATTGCGGTTCGTATCCCGCATCGTAGCGGTAGTAGCCGGTACAGCCATAGAGAAAATCGCAGGTGCAGCGAAATGTCTCGCTGTTGTTCTTGCTGATCTCCAGGGTCCAGCGCGAATCCTCCGAGGACCACGAAGCCGACTCCACCCGATGTTGAAAGCGGATGTGACGATCAATGCCGAATTCGCGCGCCGTATCCCGCACATAGTTGAGAATTGTCGGCCCGTCGGCCAGCGCTTTGGGGGCTGTCCATGGCCGAAACGGATACGAGAACGTGAACATATCGGAGTCGGAACGAACGCCGGGGTAGCGAAACAGGTCCCAGGTGCCGCCCATTCGCTCGCGGGCCTCAAAAATGACGTAATGCTTGCGCGGGCATCGGGTCCGCAAGCGATATCCTGCGCCAATGCCGGAGAGCCCGGCACCGATGATCACGACGTCGAAGTGCTCAATCGACATGATGGAAATCGCCGTATCGCCTGAATGGGTCAGGCGGAACAAGGCGCTCTATTATGCGATGAAAGACGATTGTTTGCCAGATCCGGATCTGCCGATTTCCGTTATTGATCGCCCGATAAAAAAGAGGAGCACGGCTTACCGTGCTCCTCCGGTGTTCTGCCTTCAATTAGTGACGGTAGCCCGCATTCGGCGACGCAATCTGATCGTAAGTTACGTCGCGAGGGATGTTGTAACGCGCCATGATGTCCTGCATCTTGCGCTCATCTTTGCGAACGTCGTCGCGGTCGTGCTTGCGGGTGTCTTTTTCCCATTTTTCGTAGGCTTTATCGAACTCATGCTGATCGTCGGCAGAGAGACGGGTCTGGCCATACCCGGCGTTCCCGCGTGAATAGCGGTTATCGTTATAGCCGTTATCCCGGTACCCGCCGTTGTTATATCCCGGCCGTGTGGCAATCTGATCATAGGCCACATCGGGCAGGATGTTATTGCGCTGCATGATGTCCTGCATGCGGCGGGCATCCTTCTGGATGTCATCGCGATCATTGCGGCGGCTGTCGTTTACCCATTTCCCGTAAGCATTGTCGAAGTTCCGCTGATCCTCGGGAGAAAGCCGTCCCTGGTTGCCCCACTGACGGTTGTCCTGCGGATAGGCGTTGCTGTAACGACCCTGATCGGAGCGGTCCTGCGGCCCGTAACCATTGCTGGCCATGCGGTCGTAGGGCACGTCGGGCGGAATGTTGTTGCGCTGCATGATGTCCTGCATCTTGCGGGCGTCTTTGTCGATGTCATCGCGATCGTTCTTACGGCTGTCGTTGACCCACTTCGCGTACGCTTTATCGAATTCACGCTGGTCGTCTGGCGAAAGCTGGCCATTCTGGCACAGCGCGGGTAATGCCAGCGCGGCTAACAGCGCCATTAGCAGCAGAACCTTGTTCATGGTATGACCTCCGAGAGTAGTCGGATGAAGTGGCGGAGCACACACTCGTACCTGTACCCACAGGTCAGATGAGTTGTTTGGAGCGCCTGTTGGCTACGATGATGCGCTAGTTGTACCAGATCTCCCTTAGGAATCGGCTGCTGCCGTTACGTATCGGAGACGGTTGTACACATAGAAGCAAAGACCTTCAGGCCAAGACCGGACGAGTGCTGACTTCAGCGCGTCTGCGAAACAGCCTCAGGCGCATTCAAACATTCTGATGGTCATTCCGCCCGTACTTGCATTTCCAGGTTCAGCGCATCCAAGGCTCGGGCTGGTAGAGTTGCACGACTGGAAGTCCGCTCAATTGGATGCCCTGAAACATCTCGTAGCGCGCTATATCGGATTCGTTTGGGTGCTGCTCAAGCCGCTGGGATCGTGGGCAGTATTCGCCATCGCGGGAATCGATTCTGCGTTCTTCGGGGTGCCGCTTGATCCGGTGGTTGCCACTTACGTTTATCAGAATCGCTCGGAGGCGCTTCTTTATCCTCTGCTGGCCGCAGCCGGCTCGGCGGCAGGCTGCATTCTGCTGTACTGGATCGGCTACACGGGAGGCGAGGTTCTGCTGCTGAAGCGCATGCCGCGCGCAAAGTTCGAACGAATTCGCCATTCCTTCGATCGGCACGAGTTTTGGGCGCTTGTGGTTCCTTCCATGATGCCTCCGCCATTTCCATTCAAGGTGTTCGCGCTGGCCGCGTCCGTCTTCGAGATGAACTTCTGGCATTTCCTGCTGGCTATTTTTGTGGGACGCCTGATTCGATTCCTCGTCTTAGCGATGCTCGTGCTCAGGTTCGGTCCGCAGGTCGTGGCAATCGGGGCTGAGGTCTTCGCCAAGCATTGGTTCGTGCTGATCGTGGCAGTCGCGGGAGCAACCGCCGTCGGAATCTACGCCTGGGCGCGCTCCAGGAAGCGATCGGATCTACAGCGTGGACTGCAGAAAAGGTAAGGATTGTTGTAGCACCGGCATGGGCACGCCTTCGCGATCCTCAAAGCTGCAACCCGCATCCGAGTCTTGGAATCAGAGTTCTGGAGCAGCTTTGCCAACCCAAACCAAACCGGCGCGCAAGCCCAAAAAGAACCACCCCGGCAGTTTACTCAAGAGAGAATTCGATCGTTCCGAAACCCTCCGCATTGTAGGCGCGATCGCCATATTAGCCATCTGCATCCTGGTGCTCGTCGGGCTGTTTGCCCCGGGACTGCGTTATTCGCTGGTTAATCCGGTTGCGGTGCCCATTGACTCTGCGGCATTCCTGAACGAACTGGAGCCGCTGGTCAACTCCAAGATCACCCAGAACGACCAGATCGAAGTGATCGAGAATGGTGATCACTTCTACGAAGCCGAGTTGGACGCCATGCGCCAGGCCCGGCACAGCATCAACATCGAGGCGTACATCTTTCATAAAGGCAAGCTGACCGACGAGGTGCTGCAGGTCTTGACCGAGCGCGCGCGGGCAGGGGTACATGTCAACCTGGTGCTCGATGCCGCAGGGAGCCTCTCCACGCGCAAGAATTATTTCAAACCTCTGAAAGAAGCGGGCGGTAACGTGGACTGGTATCACCGGCTGCGGCTGCACAACTGGTTCATCATCAACAACCGCACCCATCGCGAGATCACCCTCATCGATGGATCCACAGCGTTCGTGGGTGGCGCCGGGTACGCGGATTGGTGGAGGTATGGAACCAAGTCCGAACCGCGATGGCGCGATACCATGGTCCGCATACGGGGTGACGCCGTCCGCGCGATTCAGGGCAGTTTCCTCGAAAATTATCTCGAGGCTTCCGGAAAGATTCTTGATGGAGGAGATTACTTTCCGCCAGCCACCCCCGATCCGGGCAAGACCACGGCGCTGGTAGTCACCAGCACGCCATCCAGCGGAGGATCTACGCGCTCCCGCGTACTTTTCCAGACACTGATTGCGGGAGCTCGCAAATCGATCTACATCACGACACCGTACTTTCTCCCCGATCGCAGCATGATGGATGAGTTGGTGCACGCCGAGGAACGCGGCGTTCGCGTCAGCGTGATCGTTCCCGGCAAGCACGACGATCATGCATTAACCCGCAGCTCAGGAAGAAGCTCTTACGGCAGACTTCTGAAGGCGGGAGCGAATGTGTACGAGTACGAGCCCTCCATGATCCATGCCAAGATCGCGGTCTTCGACGGCGCATGGAGTGTCGTCGGTTCTACCAACCTCGACAATCGTTCGTTCGGCATCAATGATGAAGTCAATGTCGCGGTGCTCGACCCGCAGATCGCGAGCAGGCTCACCCGCGATTTCGAGCAGGATACCGGGCAATCCAAGAAAGTGACCCTTGAAGAATGGGACAGGCGCCCCCTGTCCGAGCGGCTGATGGAGATGGTGGGTTGGATTTTCGAACGTGAGCAATGACCGTACGCATTCGGGTTGCCAGCTACAACATTCACAAATGCCGGGGCCTGGACCGGCGCACCGATCCTGAGCGCATCGCGAAAATCATTGTGGAGCTCGACGCCGATGTTGTGGCGCTCCAGGAGATTCTGGATGTGCGGGATGGGCGCCCTGAATTCGACCAGGCCCGCAGGATCACTGCCGAGTTAGGCAGCTATCACAACTGTTTCGGGGAAAACCGCACACTCTACGGAGGACGCTACGGCAACATGACCCTCAGCCGGTTTCCCGTGCAGGTCTGCCGCAATTACGACCTCACCTGGCGCCATCGCGAGAGGCGCGGATGCCTTCGCACCGACTTGCTGCTCCCTGACAGCACCCTGCTTCACCTTTTCAACGTGCACCTGGGCACGAGCTTCATCGAGAGGCGACGTCAGGCGCGAATGCTGTTGAGTGACGACATGCTAAGCAAAAAGCAGTGGGCAGGACCCAGAATTGTCGTCGGCGATTTCAACGAATGGACGCGTGGCTTGGCGTCCCGACTCATGGGAGAAGTTTTCGAAGCGGCGAAGCCGAAGACCTTCCTGCGGCACGGGCGCACCTATCCGGGCGTTTTCCCCGTTCTTCATCTTGATCACTTTTATTACGAGAAGCACCTCTTGCTGCGGAGCTTCCGCGTACACCGGACCCGCAGGGCGCTGGCCGCATCGGATCATTTACCGCTAGTGGCTGAATTCGAATTGGCCGACAAACCGCTGGAATAACCTCGCGTGGGACTTTCATAGTCGGCCAGGCGCACTACGGCTGGGCTCGCGCGCAGTTGCGCAGAAGTTCAAACTCAGTCGCAGCTGAAGATCAGTGCAGCAAAATTCCACAAAAAAGTTTATCGTTGCAGGCGAACTGAATTCCCAACTAGGGGGACTCATATCGTGTTGGATCGCAGAACATTTCTCAAAGTGGCAAGCTCCGCAACAGCAGGAACCATGCTGGGAGCGAAGGTGTATGCGCTGGCAGCACCGCAGGAGCAGCCGTCCGCTCCGCTTTCGGCTAACGATCATATTCAGATCGCCCTTATCGGCGCGGGCGGGCAGGGAATGGGCGACACTCGCGCGGCGCTGCAGGTTCCGGGCGTGAAGCTGGTCGCTGTCTCCGATTGCTATGACGGACGCCTAGCGCACAGCAAAGAAATGTGGGGCAATGACGTCTTCACCACTCGCGACTACAAAGAAGTCCTGGCGCGAAAAGACATAGACGCCGTGATCATCGGGACCCCAGATCACTGGCACAAGCAGGTTTCTGTGGACGCCATGAAGGCAGGGAAGGACGTTTACTGCGAGAAGCCGATGATTCACGAGTACGCCGACGGTCCGGAGATGATCACGGCCGCCCGCGTCAACCATCGGATTCTGCAGATCGGGAGCCAGCGCGTCAGCTCCATCATTTACGCCAAAGCCAAGGAGATGCTTGCGGCGGGCGCCATTGGACAGCTCAACATGGTCACCGCGTATTGGGATCGTAATTCCTCGATGGGCGCGTGGAACTACACGGTGCCTCTGGACGCCTCGCCCGAAACCTGTGACTGGCCCCGCTTCCTGGGCACTGCCCCCAAGATTCCTTTCAATGCCGAGCATTTTTTCCAGTGGCGCAAGTGGAAAGCTTACGGCACTGGAGTCGCCGGAGACCTTTTCGTTCACCTGTTCAGCGGAACGCACTTCATCACCGGAAGCAACGGCCCGACTCGCGCCATGGCAACCGGAGGCCTGCGCTTCTGGAAAGATGGCCGCGACGCCAACGACGTATTGCTCGGACTCTTCGACTATCGTGAAGGCTTTAACCTGGCCCTGCGCGTCAACTTCGTAGATGGAGGCGACGAGAGTGAAGGCCTGCTCTTCACCGGCTCCGAAGGGATCATGGAGATTGGCTGGAATCAGCTCACGATCAGCCGCTCGCCCAGAGAAACAGATCCAGGCCACACCATCGACACGTTCACTGAAGCAATGCAGAAAAGGATTCTGGCGGAGTACCGGCAGAAGTACCCGCGAGTGCATCCCTCGGAACCGCCTGCTGTGGACTACGAAAAGTATGTGGCTCCGAAGGGGTATTACGACAGCTACGACCACTTCAAGAACTTCTTCGCCGCAGTCCGGTCGCGGCAGCCTGTCGTGGAAGATGCAGTGTTTGGGTACCGTGCCGCCGGAGCGGCGCTGCTCAGCAATCTAAGTGTCGAGCGCGGCGCGGTAGTGAAGTGGGATCCGGATAACATGAAGCTGGTGTCCTAATCCGGAAAGAGCGATGGATCTTCCAGAAAATCCCCACCCTACGAAAATCGCGTAGGGTGGCGAACCTCTCAAGTGATTTTTTTCTGGCCTGTGGATTATGCGGTCCCATCGGGCTTCAACGCCCGGACCGCGGCCGTGGTTCGCGCCAGCCACCAGTTTGCTGCTGCTATCAGAACCGTGACTCCCATCAGTAAAGCCTGGCTGAGTTCGAGGCGCGCAATCAGCACCAGCGACATGAAAATTCCAATCCCGCTGAGCACCGGGCCGAAGTGGACTCGCAGCGCATCAGCTTGCGGCTGAGTTCGGCGCAACTGGATTAATGCCGCACAGATGCTGATGTACATCACCATAGACGCCGCAGCGGTTACCGCCAGCAACCAAAAAAAACCGCCGGAAACCGCCAGCAGCCACACGAGCGCGGCAAAACACCAGATTGCCACAGAAGGAGTCCGAAAACGGGGGTGCAGCCGGGCCAATTGCTTGGGGAACTCGCCCTCGGCTGCAAGAGAGAACATCAGGCGAGGCGAATCGAGCATAAGGCTGGAGTTCGCACCTCCAGTCGAGATGAGCACGGCAATGGTGGTCAGGATTCCGCCCGCGGGGCCGATCAAAGCGGAGGCCGTGTCCGCGACGGAGCGAGCGCTGGTACTGGTGCCAATGGTCGCGACCGTCACAAATTGCAGGAGTGTGTAGACGGCGACAACCACTGCCAGGCCGACTCCTAGGGAGAAGGGCAACGTGCGCCGGGGATCATCGACTTCTCCTCCCGGAATAATGGCGTATTCGAATCCCTGATAGGCAAACATCAACAGAAGCAACGCATTCAGCCAGGGGCCCCAGCCGGGAGCGATAATTTCTGCGGTGTGAATGAGCTGTAATCTTCCACTGAAGCGAGCCAGTCCGAGCATGATGATAATGGCGAGGGGGAGTATCTTCGATACGACCAGGATGCTGCTCAGCGTCGCCCCTTTGCTCACCCCGAAGTAGTTGACGGCGGCGGGAATTCCAACGAACGCCAGCAGCACGAGCGCGCGGATAACGCCGCGTCCGGCACTGGGGAATTCCCCAGCCAGGTACACCACAAAAAGATTGGCAATGGCTGCGGCAGCTGCCACGCAAGAGAGCAGGGAGAACCACCCGATCTGTAATCCGATAAAACGTCCAAAAACCTTGCGGGCATACAGGTAAGCACCACCCGGCTCGGTAAACTGGGAAGCCACTTCTGCGGCTGGCGCCATGATCGAGGCCATCAGCAAGCCCGCTGCAATCATGGCGATGGGACTGGCGCGCCCCAGCAGGCGATTCAGTTCGCCGGGCAATCCGAAAATGCCGCTGCCTACGATGCAGTTGATCACTAGGCCAGTCATGGCCCAGCGCCCGATGGATCGCACAAACCCGGTGTCAGTGCTCATTGTGGAGAGGAGGCTCTTGTAGCACTGAACGCGGGTCGATGCAAGGGGCGTTGGAGAGCCGCGGCCGACGCTCGAGGGCGCCTTAGGCGAACATCGTGGCCATCGGCACTGGGCTGTGCTCTCGCCCAATGACAACGATGCCGGAATCCGTAACGTGCCAACCGCGGGCGCGGTCGGCATCGAGATCGTAGCCAACTTCGGTATCAGCCGGAATCCGCACGTTCTTGTCTAGTATGGCGCGCTGCACCTTCGCACGCCGCCCGATGTCGCAGTTGTCCATGATCACGCAGCCTTCAACCAGTGCGCCGGTATGCACGCGCACACCGCGGCCGAGAACCGATTGGCGCACCTGGCCACCGGAAAGAATGCAGCCGCCCGATACGATGCTGTCGAGCGCTTCGCCACGCCGGCCTTCTTCATCGAATACAAACTTGGCCGGCGGGTCTGGAAAGCTGGTGCTGCGCACCGGCCAGTCGCGATTATAAAGATTGAGTGCGGGCTTGACGTGGTTCAGATCCATATTGGCCTCGTAAAAGGCATCAATGGTCCCCACGTCGCGCCAGTAGGGCGAGCTGTCCACTTCTCCCGGAATGCGGTTGCTCTCAAAGTTGTAGGCGAAGATGGGCGCATTGCCGGCCAGCTTGGGCAGGATGTCCATGCCGAAATCGTGGTGGCTTCCGGGAGACTCGGCATCCGCTTTCAGCAAATCCAACAGGGCGCGGGTGGAGAAAATGTAGTTCCCCATGGAGGCATAAACGCGAGTGGAGTCGCCGGGCATGGTGGGCGCGTCGTGCTTCTTCTCGTGAAAAGCCACGATCCGGCCATTGTCATTGACTTCGATGACGCCAAATTCACGGGATTGCTCCCGGGGAACGGGATTGGCGGCAACCGTGATGTCTGCCTGCTTGGCCATGTGGAAGTCGATCATGCTGCCAACGTTCATGCGATAGATGTGGTCACCCCCGAAGATGGCGACCAGGTCGGGATCAGACTGCTCCACCAGATTGATGTTCTGAAAAATGGCGTCGGCCGTGCCCTGATACCAGGACTCACTCTCCGAGCGCATTTGCGCCGGAACGTTGATGATGAAGTGGCTTTTCAGCAAGCCGCTGAACTGCCAGCCTTCGCTCAGGTGCTGCAGCAGCGACTGGCTGCGGAATTGAGTGAGGACATAAATGGAATAGATGCCGGAGTTCACGAAGTTGCTGAGGACGAAATCGATGATGCGATATTTGCCTCCGAAGGGAACGGCCGGTTTGGCGCGCTCGCGGGTGAGGGGATACAGGCGGGTTCCTTTTCCCCCGGCGAGCACGATGCCCAATACGCGCCGGCGCAAGCTTGCTGGCACGGCAATGGCCGGTTGTTGCGCGGGGATCATGTCAGCCATTCAGTCCTCCTGCATGATGCGCTGCAGAATGGTATCAAAGGTATGGTTCCCGGAGTTGATCAGTGAATTTGCAGGCAAAGAGATGCCGCTCGGAATCCAACAGTTGGAAAGCTTTGACGAGGGTCGAACGACTCTAACGGGGCTTGCGTTCATTCTCCTGATCGCGCTGCCTGCCGTAGCGCATGGCGAACCCGAATCCGAGTGTCATGATTCCGAGCGGTGGGACCAGCATCACCAGCACCGCCCGGTTTAGTGCAATTTGACCTTCCTTGGGAGTCGCTTTCGCACTGGCCCGGCACATGGCACATCCCTGGGCAAAGGCTGGCGCCGTCCACAGAATCAACGCCAGCACAGCCAAAGGAAGCTTGCTTGTGAGCTTCACGTTATTTCACTCCCAGCGTCGTGATCCGTCCCGCATCAGGGAAGAAGAAGAAATACATAATCACGAAGCACGCGATGACCGAGAGCGTGATCATCCAGCGCATCAGTGCCGTCTCAAACTTCATGTGCATGAAATAGCCGATGATCAAGGCCGACTTGATCACCGACAGCAGCAGCAACACTTCCAGCATGCGCACCGGCGAGAAAACCTGCCGGTATCCGAGTACGACCTCGATTGCGGTCAGTACGAGCAGCGCTCCCCATACCCAGAAATATTGTCCCTTGGCATCGTCATGCTTCGCGACATCGTGCATATCTATTCCTCTCTGTCTTCCTGTGTGACCCCTGTGGTGCAGGGGATGTCGCAGCTCAGTTAATCCTGGTGGACATCAGATAAACCAGCGGGAAGATAAACATCCAGACCAAATCCACAAAGTGCCAGTACAAACCTGAGACTTCCACGTCATGCGCGTCGTAGTCTTTTGGCTTGAGAAAGAGAATGATCGCGGCCAGGATCAGCCCAATCAGCAGCGCGTGAATACCGTAATGGAAAACATTGTCCGAAGGAATTAACAGGTACCCGGCAAGCCAAATCGCCCCCAGAATTGGCAGGAAGAGCTTGCGGAAGGCGACCACGCCCAGATAGATGACCCCGATGGTCACGTGCAGCATGTGCATCGCAGTGAGTCCGAAGAAGGTGGCGGGGAACTGCGGCACATTCTTTGAGACTTCTGCCAGTTCACCCGACGCCGCGGCGGCGGGCTTGGGGAATCCCGGAATCGTCAAGCCTTCGCCGATCAGCTTCGACCATTCCATTCCGTGCAGGACAATGAATGCCGTTCCGAAGACCATGGTTGCCAGCAGCCAGTACCGCGTCCACGCCCGGTCTCCGCGTTGCGCCGCGAACACGCCGAGCACCATGGTCAGCGAGCTCGAAAGCAGGCAGGCGGTCATGATGGAAGCGTTCGCGATGCTGGCCGCGTGGAAGGGTGTGGGCCAGGGGGTCGTATAAATCCGGTTGTAACTAAACGCAAATAGTAATGCCCCGAAGGTCAGCGAGTCAGAGGCCAGGAATAGCCACATCCCCACCTTTTTGGAATACGCGCCAAACAGCGGAGCCTCATAAGCCCCCGGCGCGGTGTGACTCACGGGCAAATCCTGGTGGACAACAACAGCACGCTCAACCGTGGCATCGGCCATTCGCCAGCCCCTCTCCGGATCAGGGATGAAGTCCCTGGTGAACCCTTGTATTCGTGTAGCTTGTGTGTCCTTACCTTGCGAAACCCAACAAAGCGAAAATATAAATCCACAAGACCGCCATAAAATGCCAGTACCAGGCGGTGATATCGACCGCAATGCGCCTTGCTTCCACGGGCCGCTTCAGCAGCCAAGAACTACCCGCCCACAGCAGAGCAATCACTCCCCCGCCCAGGTGCACTGCATGCGCAATCGTCAGCAGAAACGCAAACGAGCTACTGGGATTGGTATTCACATAGAATCCCCGCGTATGCATCTCGCTCCAGGCGAGAAACTGACCAGCTAAAAACGCGAAGCCGAGCAATACCGTTACACCCAGCCAGGGAAAATCCTTTTCATCTCCCAAGGAGATTCCTGGAATCGACTTCACCGGAGCCAGAGCTGCCGCCGTTGCCGCCCGCCGCCGTGCAAACTCCATACTCACGCTGCTCAGCAGCAGGATGAAGGTGTTGATGCCGAGCAGCAACCATGGCAAATCCACCCGCCCCCAGTCGCGCACATAAGTGTTCGACGTGCCATCGAATGTCGGCAGACCCTGCCGCACAACGTACGCGCTGGTAAGCGAGATGAACACCATGCAAACGGTGGCAATCGCGCAAATCAGTCCCAGCCGTGCTCGCCGCAGCCGCGCTCCGTAATCCGGAACATCGCCGCCGCGCCCATCATCGCCGCCACCTGTCTCCGGAGGAAGGGGAGGCTTGTTGCCAATATCGTCAACCGGGGGCCCTGGAATATAAGTCGCCATAACTACTTAGTGGATCATTGCCCGTTACTTGGTTGCGCCACAAATCCGGTGCAAGCCCGAGTGGCCCATCCTGACTTCAGGGGGTGCCCACATCTCGCGGATGTTGCGAGATGTGGGCTTCTCCTCAATGCGCCGATGAAACCGCCGGATCCGTCTGCATCACGTAATCCTTCGCTGCTCCAGGCACTCCGTACTCATACGGGCCATTGTGAACTACCGGCGTGACTCCGCCAAAGTTGTCGTGCGGTGGGGGAGTCACTGTCGTCCACTCCAGCGTCGTGGCTTCCCACGGATTATCGCTGGCCTTCGGACCCTTGAAGATGCTCCAGAACAGATTGATGAGGAAAACAAACTGCGCCGCGATCGTGATGATGGCAGCGTACGTCATAAACGTCTGCAGCGGCAGCAATTTTGCCTGATATGCCACTTCGGTGAACTGCGAGTAGCGCCGCGTCTGTCCTGCCATGCCGAGGTAGTGCATGGGCATGAAGATCGCGTACGTTCCGGCCAGCGTGATGAAGAAATGAATGCGTCCCAGCGTTTCATTCATCATGCGCCCGAACATCTTCGGTGCCCAATAATAGGTCGCGGCGAAAATGCCGAAGATGGCAGCCACGCCCATGATCAGGTGGAAATGTCCGACCACGAAATACGTGTCATGCAGTTGAATATCAAGCACCGGCTGCGCCAGGAACGGGCCGCTCAGCCCGCCTGAAACGAACAGGGAAACGAAGCCGATGGCATACAGCATGGGCGTCTGGAAACGGATATGCCCTCTCCACATCGTGCCCAGCCAGTTGAAGGTCTTGATGGCCGAAGGCACCCCGATGCACATGGTCAGAATGGAAAATGCGAATGCCGAGTACGGGCTCATGCCGCTCATGAACATGTGATGGCCCCAGACCATGAACCCGAAGAATCCGATAGCCAGCATGGCGTAAACCATCGCACGATAACCGAAGATCGGCTTGCGCGAGAACGTCGACAATACTTGTGAGGCGACGCCCATCCCCGGCAGGATCGCAATGTACACCTCGGGATGTCCGAAGAACCAGAACAGGTGTTGCCACAGCAGTGGCGAGCCGCCCTTATGGCCCATGATCTGCCCGTTCACCACCACCAGCGGAACATAGAAGCTGGTACCCAGGTTGCGGTCCATGAGCAGCAGAATTCCCGCGGAGAGCAGCACGCCGAAGGCCAGCAGTCCCAAAATCGCGGTGATGAACCACGACCAGCAGGTCAGCGGCATGCGCATCAGCGTCATGCCTTTGGCGCGAAGGTCGAGGGTGGTCGTGATGAAATTCAGCGCTCCCATCAGGGATGCGAGACAAAAAATCGCAATGCTGGTGATCCACAAATCGGCGCCTAGTTGCTCACCCGGACCACTCGAACTCAGTGCGCTCAGCGGCGGATAGCCGGTCCATCCATGCAGCGGCGCTCCGCCCGTCACAAAGAACGCCGCCAGAATCACAATGAACCCGACGAAGGTCGTCCAGAACGAGAGCATATTCAGGACCGGAAATGCCATGTCGGGCGCGCCAATCTGGATGGGCAGGAAGTAATTTCCAAATCCTCCCTGGGGCGCGGTCGTCAGCACGAAAAACACCATAATCGTGCCGTGCATGGTGAGCAGGCTGAGGTACGTTTCCGGCTTGATCTCGCCCACCAGCGGGATCGCCGCGTTCGGCCAGACCATGTGAATGCGCATCAACAGCGATAAGAACATGCCGATAAACACCGCCGCGAGCGCCAGGAAGAAGTACTGAATCCCGATCACCTTGTGGTCGAGGCTGAAGATGTATTTCCGGATGAATCCCTGAGGAGCGTGCGAATGAAGCGTAGCCGAGGTCGCCATTACTGTTTCTCCGCCTCCCGAGCCGCCAGCCATTTATCGAAATCTTCCTGGCTCACAACATGCACCATGCCATGCATTTTGTAGTGACCTAACCCGCAAAGTTCGGCGCAGGCGATCTCGTACTCGCCGAGCGCAGTGGGCTTGAAGTGCATGTGAATATTCAACCCCGGCACGGCGTCCTGCTTGAACCGGAGATTGGGAACAAAGAAGCTGTGAATCACATCCACCGACCGCAGGCTTACATCAACTTCACGATTTACCGGCAGATACATGGTGCCGGTGACCACGTCGTCTTTGGCCGTTGGGTCCGAGGTGTTAAGCCCTACTGCCGCCTCGCCGCCCGATGACGGATCCATCAAGCTGGGTTTCGTCGGACCATACTTGCCGTCAGCACCCGGATAGCGGAAATACCACGCGAACTGCATGCCTGTGACCTCGACGGGAACGGCTCCCGCCTCGGGCGGATCGAAGCGCTGGCTCGCCCATACGCGGCTCCCCATCAAATTCAGGCCGACAAAGAGAATGGTGGTCAGAACGGTCCACGTGATCTCCATGGTTGTATTCCCGTGCGAGTAGGCTACTGGCGGCGATTTCGGCGTCTGCCTATATCTCCACACGATGTAGCCGAGTCCAAGCTGCGCGGCCAGGAACACGACGCCCATGATGATGAAGGTTACGGTGAATTGATGGTCGATAAATCCGGTGGCGGCGGATGCGCCCACCGGAAGCCACCAGGTTTTCGCGACGAAGAAGTAAGTGCTGACCAGAGTGATCAGCCAGATCAAAACCAAAAGCGCGAGGCCCATTCCCCAGTACCCCCGATACGGAAGACAAGAAGGATTTCCCCTCGGCTGTGCCGCGTCCCACAACGCAAGCACCAGTCGGCGGCGAGTTTACACAGCCGCGAGCCGAAATTGCAAGAGGTTACGAAAGAAAAACAGCTCACGAACGCGTGACATGTCAGGCCTAAGACTTGCGTTAAATTCTTGCACGGGAAGATTTTGTCCCAACACTCGTCTCGACGCATGATCAAGAGCGACGGAAAGGACTCTTCGTGCTTCAGCAGAACGCAGCGATGATGATCCTCATAGCCGGGCCTTACCGCTCCGGCACCAACGATGACGCGGCTTCAATCAACAAGAATGTCGAGGCCATGGAGTCTTATGCTTTGCCGATCTTTCGCGCCGGCCACATCCCGGTTCTCGGCGAATGGCTTGCGCTCCCGCTGGTGAATCTTGCGGGCTCGAAAGGTATTGGCGACGAGGCGTTTCAGGAAGTGTTTCATCCCATCGCGATTCGGCTTCTTAAAAAATGCGATGCAGTTCTTCGCGTGGGGGGTCCATCGGCGGGTGCGGACGAAATGGTCCGAATCGGCCGCAGTCTGGGCTTGAAGATTTATGCGAGCCTGGCTGAAATTCCGGAACTGCCGTGAGATGCCGCTTCCGCCGGTATATGTGAGTCTTTCCCATCCTGCTAGAAGGTACCTCCTTAGTAATCCTGTTACCCCTCTTGATGGATGTCCTTACTTCTCGCTCCACTCCGGCACTCGCCCCGGAGTCCACGGGGCCCCGGCTGCTTCCATATCTTTCTTCAGCTTGGTCAAATCAACGTCCACCAGCGTGCGAAGCTTGCCCAGAACGTCCGTAAACTCCGCCGCGCCGATGTTGTACTGATCGATATGCGATTGCGTCGGCTTAGCCAGGGAGAAGCGCTCGCCCTCCATGATTGAGTTCACGCGATCGTTGATGGACGATGGCACCGGTTCATTCCTTTTCGCCATTTCCTGGTCTCCGCGCAAGGCCCGAAGAATCTCCCGATCGCGCTGCTCCAGAGAGTCCGCCACGGTTTCTAATGGCTTCTCGGCCGCCGGAGTCTCCCGCAGGGCTTCGCGAATCTGCTTCAACCGGTCCTGAACGTCTTCGGCGGTGCGCGTCGCCCCATAGACCGCGCGATACAGCCGCGCCACTTCCTTCAAGAATTCCTGCTGCGCCGTCCGGTCCGCAGCGCTCATCGACGCCGCGTTCTCTGTGCGTGACTTTGAAGGACTGCGGACCCGCCACTTCCGTGACGAGGCCATCCACTTTCTCAAACATCCGCACCGAATAGTTTCCGGCAATGGCGAGCGGCCCCTGATCCGCCGCATCGGGAAAATCTTCTTCGCTCGGTTCTGAAGGTTTCGCGACGCGCGCCGCTGGATAGCGCAGATCCCATGCCACCCGCTGGAATCCCGCATCGGTCTTGCCGTCGACGCGGCGCACTGGCACTCCGCTCTCGTCGTACAGCGACGAAATAAACCTCGGGCTTCGCTTCCTGAGCTTCTGCCCGCAGTTCATCATTGGAAGGGTAGGGAAGCGTCTGGTTCTTCTTCACCGCCTCTTTTTCGGCGTCTTGCCGTTTTTCCTTCTTCGTCTTGATCTTCTCTTTCAGGTACGCGGTAAAGACGGCGCCGTACGGAAGGATTCTCGGCGCTGTAAAACGCGTCGCCTTGAAAACCCTTCTTCGGCCCGCCCAGCGGACGTTGTTCGATATACATCAGCGCATCTCGAACGGGATAGATGGATGCAGCCTGATCGACGCTTTCCGCTTTGATTTGGCGCAGAGGCGTGATGTCATCCAGCACATAGAATCCGCGCCCGAATGTCGCGATCACGAGATCGTTTTCACGCGGCTGGATGACGATGTCGCGCACCGGAATGACAGGCAATCCGCCCTTCAGACGCGCCCAGTGATGTCCCGCCGTCAATGGTGAAGTAGAGCCCGAATTCTGTTCCCGCAAACAGCAGATTCGGATTGACCGTGTCCTCCGCGAAGCCCAGCACCGGGCCATTTTCAGGAAGATCGCTCGCGATCGAGGTCCATGATTTGCCGCTGTCCGTCGACTTCAGCAAATACGGTTTGAAGTCTTCATTCTTGTGATTGTCAAAAGCCGCGTAGATAGTGTTGGTGTCGAAGTTCGACGCCGCCAGACGACTCACATAGGTCTTTTCAGGCACGCCAGGAAAGGTCTCGTATTTCGTCCAGTTCCCGCCAGCATCGCTGGTCACCTGAATCAATCCATCGTCGGTCCCGACGTAGATCAGCCCTTCTTTCTTCGGTGACTCCGCGAGAGCCACAATGTTGCCGTAGAACGAAGTCGAAGCATTCTTCGCCACCGCGTCGGGCCCCCAGACTCTTCCCATCACGGGTAACTTGTTGCGGTCGATCTGACGCGTCAGATCTCCTGAAATCGCCTTCCAGGTATCGCCGCGATCGTCCGAGCGGAACAGTTTGTTGGCGGCGAAGTAGAGCCGCGTATGCGAGTGCGGGCTGATCAGGATCGGCGAATCCCAGTTCCAGCGCAGCGGCGGTTCGCCCTTTCCTTCCTGCGGCTGCAGCACCAGTTCCTGCCCCGTCGTCTTGTCGTAGCGGACCAGAACCCCGTATTGCGATTCCGAGTAAACCGTGTTCGGATCCTCGGGATCGACCTGCGATCGGAACCCATCGCCGCCGGTCGTCACATACCAATCGGAATTCATGATGCCGTTCACATCGCGAGTGCTCGCGGGACCGCACCATGAGAAGTTGTCCTGCGTGCCGCCGCAAACGTGATAGAACGGCGCCTCATGGCTCACGGCAATGTCGTAGAACTGCACTGTCGGCAGATTCGCTTTGAACTCCCATGATTTGGCATCATCCCAGGTCTCGTACATGCCGCCATCGGAGCCCAGCAGCCAGTGCCTGGTGTTGTCGGGATCGATCCAGATCGCATGATTGTCGCCGTGATGATTCACTTCATTCACTTTGTGGAGCGTTTTGCCGCCATCGAGCGACTCGCGCAATTCCACGTTCATCACGAAAATGCGATCGACGTTCTTAGGGTCGGCCACAATCCGCGCGTAGTACATCGCACCCTGATCGAATTCGTTGCGACGCTCCCACGTCGCTCCCTTGTCGGAGGAGCGGAAAATTCCGCCCTTCCCATCCGTCGCCTCAATCGTGGCGTATACCACATTGGGGTCCGCCGGCGAGACGGCCAATCCGATGCGGCCCATATCCACCTTGGGCATGCCCGACGTGACTTTGTTCCAGCTCTCGCCTGCATCCGTGGATTTGTAGATTGCGCTCTCGGGACCGCCATCGATGAGCGTAAACACGTGCCGCCTGCGCTGGTACGCCGCCGCATAGATGACGTCTGGGTTGGAGGGATCCAACTGCACGTCGACCACACCTGTGTTCTCGCTGATGGTTAACACGGCTTTCCAGTTCTTCCCGCCATCGCTGGACTTATAAAGGCCGCGATCGCCGCCCGGCCCCCAGAGCGGTCCTTCCGCGGCGACATAGATTACTTTCGAGTCGCGCGGATCAACCACCACGCGCCCGATGTGCTCGGATTTTTTCAGGCCCAGATTCTTCCAATCTTTGCCGCCGTCATCAGACCGGTAAATCCCATCGCCATAGCCGACGCTGCGCTGCGAATTGCTCTCGCCCGATCCGACCCACACGACCGAGGAATCATTGGGATCGAGTTCGACCCAGCCAATCGAATACGAGCCTTGGTCGTCGAAAACCGGAGTCCATGTCGTGCCGTCGTTGACCGTCTTCCAAACTCCCCCCGAAGCCACGCCCACGTAGTATTCGAACTTGTTCTTGGGATTCACCGCAATCGACATCACGCGCCCGGAGGCCACAGCCGGGCCAATCAGCCGAAACTTCAGGCCGGAAAACGTTTCGGCGTTGATCCCCGGCTTCTTCTCTTCGTCCTTGTCCTTCTCCTTCTCCTTGTTCGGCTCTTCCTTCTTCTCAGTCTTGGCCTTGTCCTTCTTGCCCGCAGCGGCGGCCGCGACAGCCTCTTTCTTGTCGGCGTCCTTGTCCTGCGCTTTCTGCTGCTGACCAGTCTGTGCCAACGAAACGAAACAGCCGAGCGTAAGAAGCGAAACGAATGTGGCGAGCGATCTCATGAACGTTCACTCCTTCAGAGCGAAACCAAAACCGATATGTATACAGGATTCGCAACCGAAAAAGAACTCGGCTGGAAACAACTCTGTCCGGGGTTGTCCCACCCTTCTTTCGCGTTTTGTGCGAAAGAGGGTGGGGCTTTGACTTTCTTTTGTAAATCGACAGACGCAGCGGCAGCATCCGGTAGAATGCGTTGCATGACCGGTAAGGCTCACGGCCACGAAACCAATACCCTCAAACTGCCCCGCAACACCTGCTTCGTCTGCGGTCCGGACAATCCCGAGGGAATGCGGCTTACCTTCACGCTGGATGAAGAGCGCAGTACGTTCGTCTGCGAGTTCAATCTGGGCACTCGCTACACGGGCCCGCCGGGACACTGCCACGGCGGCATCATCGCCAGCATCCTCGACGATGCTATGGGCAAGGTGAACAAGCTGCGCCATGTCGTAGCGCTCACGAAAGAGATGACCATCGAATATCTGAAGCCCGTCCCGCTTCACCAGTCGCTACGCGTGGAGAGCAGGGAAGTGGCCGTACACGGCCGCCAGCACGTCAACATGGCGGAGATCATGAACCAGCAAGGCGAAGTCCTGGCCCGCGGCAAAGGAATCTTCATCGCGATCGATCCGGAGAAGATGTTCGGAAAATTCGTGGAGCGATAGCTGTGGAGAGCGGGCGCCCTCGCCCGATGAGGCGCCCCGAAACGGCTCCTGAAATAGAGCAAGGCTCCGTGGGGTTCCGCAATCGCTCCAGAAGCGTTAAACTGATGTAGCGGCAAACCCCTCCCGGTTTCATTAAAACTAGGGCTAGCTGAGAGCTGGCAGCCGTGCGCTGACAGCTTATTCTTCGCGATCGCGAAAAGGTACCCACGGTTCAACCATGTCCCAAAACAACGGTTCCAACTCAACTTCGCTCCGCCTGAAGACCGGCCTCGCCGAGATGCTCAAGGGCGGCGTCATCATGGACGTAACCAACGCCGAGCAGGCCGTCATCGCTGAAAAGGCCGGAGCGGTCTCCGTGATGGCGCTGGAGCGAGTGCCCGCACAAATTCGCGCGGAAGGCGGGGTAGCGCGCATGGCCTCGCCCAAAAAGATTCGCGAAATCATGGCTGCCGTTTCCATTCCCGTGATGGCCAAGTGCCGCATCGGACATTTCGCCGAGGCGCAGATCCTGCAGGAACTCGGCGTCGACTACATTGACGAATCCGAAGTTCTCACGCCCGCCGATGAAGCGCACCACGTCGATAAGCACGCCTTCAAGACCCCGTTCGTCTGCGGCGCCCGGAACCTGGGAGAAGCTCTCCGCCGCATTGCCGAAGGCGCTGCCATGATCCGCACCAAGGGCGAAGCCGGCACTGGAGACGTCGTTCACGCCGTCAAGCACATCCGCCAGATTGTTCAGGAGATGAAGATCCTGACCGTGCTCGGCGAAGAAGAACTCTACGCCAAAGCGAAAGAGCACCAGGCGCCCTACGAACTCGTAAAAATGGTCGCCAAGACAGGGAAGCTGCCGGTCCCGAATTTCTCAGCCGGAGGCATTGCCACTCCCGCTGACGCCAGCCTCGTCATGCAACTCGGAGCCGAAGCGGTGTTCGTAGGCAGCGGCATTTTCATGAAGGACTCGACGAACTTTGCTGACCCGGAGGAAGCCGCCAAGCGCGCCAAGGCAATCGTCCTTGCCGCAACTCACTATCAAGATCCTAAAGTATTACTTGAAGTCAGCGAAGAACTCCAGGGAGCCATGAAGGGCCTGGCGGTTAGTGCACTCGATGAAGCGCACCTGCTGCAAACCAGAGGCTGGTAGTCAAGAATCACCGCACGCCAATGTAGCCGCAAAGGCAATGTAGCCCCGGACGCTCTCGTCCGGGGTTTGCGAAGCAAATATCTACCTTCTTCCGAGCGCTACTGCTGCGACCGCAAGGCGCCAGTCGCTTTAAGCCCTCCAATTAATTTCCTCTGCCATCCTTCCGGTACACTTTTACCATCCATTCACTACCATCGGTGTATCTATGCCCCTAACTCTGAGAAACCACTTCCTGAAAAACCGCCGAATCGTCCTGCAGTTGTTGTGGCTAACGGCGACATGCGCCTTCCTGCTTGCCACCATGCTCCGCGCCGATAACAAGGTGATGGGCGAGTTGGAGCTGCAAGGCAAATCCAAGGTCGAAAAAACTTCCGGCGTGTGGATCGATGGCCAGTATGTGGGGTACCTGAAAGAACTCAAAGGCGACAAGAAAGTTCTTCTCCTCCCCGGCGAGCACGAGATCTCGGTGCGCCAAAACGGGTATCAGGATTTCACGCAGCGCGTCACCATTCGCCCCGGACAGAAACTCGTAATTTCGGTGGCGATGGAGAAAGGGCCGAGCGGCGCGTTACCCGCGGCCTGGTCGATTGTGAAAATCAATGTTGCCCCGTCGCGCGCTGCCGTGTTTCTCGATGGACGTTTTGTGGGACACGTGGGCGAGTTCCAAGGCATGGGCCGCTCCCTCGAGATCGCTCCCGGAAACCACCGCATCAAGATCACGCTGCCGGGTTACAAGACATTCGAAACTGAAATCAATCCGTTGCCCAAACAAAAAGTCGAAGTCAAGACTGAACTGGTGAAGACGGACAATCCGTTGGAGGATCCGTCTCTCAGGGGAATTCAGGAAGACCGTTCGCCGCCGCAGCCTGCACCGCCTCCACCGCAGCCGCAATAGACCCGTGGTGAGCAGTCCGGTAGTGAAAAGCTGGCGTGACAGCAACCTAACCGGCGCGGGATTCATCGTACCCGCACTATCATGCGCAAGCTCGCGTTGATTCTATCCACTTCCTTTCTGTTTTCGACACTCACATTCGCCCAAAAGCGCGTTGAAGTCGGAATATTCGTAGACTCTCTCAAAATCTCCCAAACCAGCACCGACAATCTCGGACTGGGAGCGCGCCTGGGGTTTCGCGTGCATCAAAACGTCATGTTCGAAGGCGAACTCGCCTACGACTACGGACTCAACTTCGACGAAGCGTACCGCAACGTCATCACCGGCGATATCACCGCTATCAAGCGCACTTCCATCGGCGTTACCCACGGACTCTTCGGTCCCACGCTGATCCGCGGCGAAGGCCATCTTCACCCCTTTGCCACCCTGAAAGCCGGATTCATTGATTTCCGCCTCAGCACCAGCCTGCTCCCCTATGTCGACATCGTTAGCCCAATCCTGAACCTGCGTACGTCGAACCTGAATGCCGCGCTGTACCCAGGTGCCGGCATCGAAGCCACCCTGGGTCCAGTAGGCCTCCGCCTAGAGGCCGGCGATGAAATCTATTTCAATCAAGGCGCGCATAACAATCTCCGCATCACCTTCGGTCCCATCATCCGGTTCTGAATTGATGGCCCGGAACTGCCGCGGATTGGCCGACGGGGCCCTCGCGCCCTTTGCTCGCGTAAAATTAAAAGCTGAGCGACGAACCCGTAATGCCGCCTACTCCCAAAATCGGCGTCTTGGCTTTGCAAGGCGATTTTGATGCGCACCGCCGTCGCCTGGAAGAGCTTGGCGCTCAAGTCGTGTTCGTCAAGAGGCCAGAACAGCTCGATGAGATCGACGGACTAATAATTCCCGGTGGCGAGTCCGGCACCTTCCTCAAACTTCTCGGCCCGGGTGGTTTTGAGAAGCTCAAGCAGTTCGTTCGCCTGAAGCCGACTTTCGGCACGTGCGCGGGTGCAATCCTGCTGGCCAGCGAAGTCGAGAATCCGTCACAGGCCGGGCTGGGAGCGCTGAACATCCGGGTGCAGCGAAACGCTTACGGCCGCCAGATTGACAGTTCGATTCGCCAGGGCAAGTTTGTGCGTGACCTGCAAGGGAATGTCGGCGATTCCCCACTTGAGATGGTGTTTATTCGGGCCCCCAAGATCTCCCATGTAGGGGAAGGCGTCGAAGTTCTGGCGACCGAGGGTCCGGACCCTGTCGTGGTACGGCAGGGCAGAGCGATGGCCGCCACCTTCCACCCCGAACTTTCTGAAGACACCCGCATCCACGAGCTTTTCCTTAAGCTCGTTAACGGCGGCGGTCACTAAGCGAAGGGAGTGGGAGTTCGTGGATCATGGCAAGGAGCACACACAGGTTTTCGATCTGCGCCGGAAGGCATAATTGCAGGCATGTGGCGCGGCATTGGCTGAACGCGACACCGCGCCACGCCTGCACGTCACGTCACCCGAGGAACATCTGATGTCCACAAAAGGCGTTACCCCCGAGCAAGACGTAATTGTCAGCGAGATCCAGATCGCGGCTCCGCCAGAGCGCGTTTTCACGGCTCTGACCGACGCAGCCGAACTTAAGCAATGGTTCAGCAGCCCGGACTGCCCGGTGAAGATGTGGGAAATGGATCCGCGATTGGATGGGGCATACCGCTACTCGACGGAGAAGGGATCGATCATCGTGAACGGGGTCTCTGAATTTGAGTGTCACGGACACATTACGGAATTCGATCCGCCACGCGTTCTCGCTTATACCTGGTACGCGAACTGGCATGACGACAGCACTCGGCGCACCCTGGTGCGCTGGGACCTCACGCCGCAAGAAGACAGTACCCACGTGAAAGTGACGCACAGCGGCCTTTCCAATCTCCCCATTGCTCGCAAGGATTACATCGGCGGCTGGGCGGGCGTGGTGCAAATGTTGAAGAAATTTATCGAGCAGTAGCACGAGAGATAGCAAACAGTGGGAGCCTGTATCGATTGAGTAATTGTGAAATTGCGAAATTGTGTAATTGAAAAACCGCAGCATCGCGATCCCGTTTTTTCAATTACCAAATTACAAAATTACCCAATTACCCAATTACCCCATGCTTCCGTCGAGGGCTGGCGAGTTCTTGGCTGGAGGCGTTTGTGGAGCGCGGCGAGACCTCAGCAGCCTGGGCGTGAAGTCTGTCACTTGGAACGCCTCGGGGGAGGGCCAGCAAACCTGATCAGAGTCGTCGGAATCATGGCTTGGTTCTGTTTAGTCGCCGTCCGACTGGTGTTGCAGCGCACTCGCTGCCCTGGAAAGGGCATTCTTCGTACTTGCACCCACGAGTCGGGTTGTTCCCACGACAAGCATCACGATTAGGGCAAGCATAACCACATATTCTGCAATGCCCTGACCGTCCTGGCTTGACCCAACCGCATGGATTCTTCGCGTCATGGTGTGAGTGGCTTCTGGTGCGCATGCGGAAATGGGTCTCTTGACCCATCGCAGCACATCCCAATCTGAGCCTCTAGTCTGGCTTAGGGAGGAGCGCAGATCATAGCGCTATTCCCAATGCGCAATTTGCGTTCGGTCAAATAGCTGCTGTTTTTTACAACAGTGGCTGAATGCGCCATTCCATTGATTGATCTTCGGTGCCCGTTTTTACGGGCAAACGTGTCTGCTTACGACGGTGACCTTAGAAAATGCCTGCTCGTCGAGGATTTTGCGGCATTTCGCACCCGAAGAATCATGGTCTGCCAGCGGCACAAACGAATTGCTTAATCGTGGGCTGCGGAGTACCATCCTCTGTGCGTTAGACCGAATCGGTCGTGAGCAGCCCTCGCCTTACCAGCTAGTCATCTGCGCAAGTTTTTCTTCCGACTCCCTCCAACGTAAATATCAAAAAGGAACACAAGTACAACCATATGGAACAAGGAACAGTAAAGTGGTTTAACGATGCCAAGGGCTACGGCTTCATCAGCCGTCAGACCGGAGAAGATGTTTTCGTTCATTTCTCGGCCATTCAGGCCGGCGGGTTCAGGAGTCTGCAGGAGGGTCAGCAGGTTCAATTTGACGTGACGAAGGGGCCCAAGGGCTGGCAAGCAGAAAACGTCAAGCCACTCTAAATTCTTCAGTTTTGAAAAGAGGCGAATCCTACCGATTCGCCTCTTTTGCTTTTACATTTGCAACCCCAACGCACTCTTCAGTGCTGCGTCCGTTACCTGACCTGTAGCGTGTCCAACATCTTTTGATACGTAGACTGCAATTGCGCGAACTGGCCTTCCGGAGCAATAAAGACTATGTGCATCATGCCTCCTGAAGGCGTTGCCAGGGTCACCAGCCAATCCCGTTCCGGGGCAGCCTGATCCCCTTGCCGCACTGGAGAAGTGCCGGCCAACATCGTTGACAATGCTTCTGTCCCCGCCGCCTGTATCTTCCGCGGGCTCTCGTAAACCCGCAGCCCAGGATTGCCCTGCTGCAAATTCTGAATCAGTCTGTCAGTTGCATCGTTAATGGAAGTGGCATCGACGTTCTCCGTGCTCGCGATAATGGCGCCGTAGGCAATCGCGTTTTGCCCGATTCCCGCTGCGGGAGCGATCGTGGCCGAATTCTGCCCGGCTCCTGCTTCCCAATTTGCCGGATACGAAATGCTGAAGTTGTTTCCCTGGAAGTTTTTGAATTCGCCGCTGGGAGCCACTTGCTGATAGCTGACATTGGCGAGAGTTCCTGCATCGGCTCCGCTCACTCCCCCGGCCGCAGCCACATCGCGCGGAACGGCTCCGGATTGCTGATTTTCCTGCGCCCACTGCCCGGTTTTTGCGCCCGCGGAGATTTGCTCTGCGTTGTACGCTTTCATCCCCTTGGCTTGCTGCCTTACCTGCTGGAAAACAGGGTTTGCCGCTACATACTGCTTCGGCGGCCAACTGGCTATTTCCTTGTCGACGGCTTCGACGCGATTGCCCGGGTTCGGGTGATCGCTCAGGAACTGCGGGCCGCCCTTGCCAACCTCTTTTTCCAACTTCGCGAAAAATTGAGCCATGGCCCGCGGATTGTAACCGGCTTTATACATGATGATTGCGCCCACGGCATCCGCTTGGGCTTCATCGTGCCGCGAATATTTCATCAACAGCGTGCCTGCTCCGAGTTGAATGCCCATTTGTGCGAGATCGCCAGCGGCTCCCCCCAATAGCCCCCCCAATGCTCCCAGGATACTGGCCCATTCCTGCTTGGGAGCTTGTTTGGCGGAATGCTGCATATACACGTGGGACATTTCGTGAGCCAAAACCCCCGCCAGCTGCGCTTCGTTGTCAGCCGCCGTGATGGTGCCGAGATTCACGAAAATTGGACCTCCCGGCAGTGCGAAGGCATTAATGTCGCTCTGCTGGACGACGTGGAACTGGTAGGGCCACGAGTCTTGGCGCGGGATTATGGTTTCAAGCTTCCGGCCAAGTTGCTGGACATATTGGGTGGCCGGATCGGACTCCGGTAAGACTGGCATCCGCTTATAGACTTCGCCAGCCGTTTTCAATCCCAGCTGCTCCTGCTTGTCCTTGCCCATTCCGGCATGCCCAGGCTCGGGCAATTCCGGGGTTCGTGTGGCTTTGGCTGACCACGCTGGGGACACAACCAAGAATATGCAGAGCAGGGCGACCGCTCGCGTCGGAGTTGCACGGTTCATATTGGGGCACTCCCTTCCTGTGCTACCGAAGACAGATGCCCGGCGCACCCGCTCCGCAGCAGCGCCGGACTTCACTATCGTATGAGCGCGAATGCTGCGGGCATATTGGCGCTTTCCCCTATATTCATCATGTAAGAAACGGGGTTTTCAACAGCCTTGCTGGTAACTGTCTTGCGTCGATCAGGCTGGAGTAAATCTTTCGTGCTCTGGGCAAATCCTACCAGCCCAAGGGAGCGCTCCCGTTGTATTTTGAACCACTTAGGGACGGCAGGCCGCTTGCACTAGCAGAAACAGACGAAGTGGCGCGCAACGGGGTGCTTCAGAGAATAACTTCGGCCAGAGGTTTTCTGTGAGCACCCCTTGCTTTTTCAGATGACGCCCGGCAGTCCTCCCCGACTTTAGTCCTCCCCCACACTGAAAAGCTCTCCCGTAGATAGGAGAGCTTGTTTTTCCTCGAATTTCGCGCTTGAAACCCTTACCGCCGAGAAAGCGCTGCGGTTCGATTGCGTCTACGCCAGGGCGACCTGCTGTTTCACATCGATCCCAGCGCTCCGCAGGAGTTTGGCCACGGCGTCCTGCTTCAGCCGCGAGGCATCGAATTCCACGCGTACGGTTCTATCTTTGTCGTTGAAACGCACGCGGCGAATGCCGTACACCTCCCGCATGTTGTCAATCGCTTGCAGTTCTCGCTCTCCCGGCAGCCCACCGTAGCTGAATACCACGTCAAGATAGGTCATTCGCCAAGGCCTTTCTGTAAGATGTTGAAGTGCCGACACTAGTGCGCCGGGTGAATCCAATATAGAGCATCGGCTATCGAACCGCATAGTTGGTACGCCAAACGACGCACCTTCGAACCAGATGAGCGCTCCCGAACCCACGACCGCCGTCGAACGTGACCCCGTCTGCGGGATGAGCGTGAACCCTGCGACCTCGAAGCACGTCCATGTGCACGAAGGCAGAAAGTTCTACTTCTGCTGCGCCCATTGTGCGGAGAAATTCAAAGCAACTCCCGCGCAATACTTGGATAAGCCCCGCCCTTCCGGCTTGGTCACGCTGGGAATGCCGAAATCCGCTCCAAGCGCTGCTGCCGAACGGGACCCCGTCTGTGGCATGAACGTAAATCCCGCCACAGCCAGGCACGTTCACCAAGACGAACAGGGGAAGTACTACTTCTGCAGTCAAAGCTGTCTGGACAAATTCAAAGCCACGCCCGAGGAGTTTCTGAACAAAAAGGAATCTAAAAACCAGCGCCCCGCAACAACGCAGCCCAGCCGCGAGGCCCTGCAGCGGGATTCTGAGTCCCGCGCGTATGTGTGTCCGATGTGTCCCGAAGTGCGTGAACTTAAGCCGGGTGCTTGCCCTTCCTGCGGCATGGCTCTTGAGACGGATGTGCCCGCGGCAACCACGCGCACCGAGTACACCTGCCCCATGCATCCCGAGATCGTGCGCTCCGAGCCTGGATCTTGCCCGATCTGCGGCATGGCTCTCGAGCCGCGCACAATAACCGCTGCCGCCGAGGACAATCCGGAATTGCGTGACATGTCGCGCCGCTTCTGGATCAGCGTCGTGCTTACAGTTCCGCTTCTCGCCATTGCCATGGGAAGCATGATCTGGCATGAACTGCTGGGCGAATCGCGCAACCTTGTATGGATCGAATTCGCGCTGTCCACGCCTGTAGTGCTCTGGTGCGGCTTGCCATTCTTTCAGCGCTTCTGGACTTCGCTCGTCAACCGCAGCCCGAATATGTTCACGCTGATCGGTCTGGGCACGGGAGTCGCTTACCTGTACAGCGTGGTGGCCACCCTTGCTCCGCAGATCTTTCCGGAATCGCTGCGCGCGATGAACGGATATCCCGACGTCTACTTCGAAGCCGCGGCCGCGATCACCGCGCTCGTCCTGCTCGGGCAAGTGATGGAACTGCGCGCGCGTAGCCGCACCAGCGCCGCCATTCGAGCGCTGCTCGACCTCACTCCGAAGACCGCCCGCCTCGTCTCAAATGACGGCTCTGAAAAAGACATTCCGCTCGAGCAGGTGAAACCCGGGGATCGCTTGCGTGTGCGTCCGGGAGAAAAGGTTCCGGTGGACGGCGTCGTTCTCGAGGGCCGCAGCTCGATCGACGAATCCATGATCACCGGAGAATCGATTCCGGTGGAAAAGGAGCCGAACAGCAAAATCATCGGTGCAACCATCAATGCGACTGGATCCTTTGTCATGCGAGCGGAGCGCGTCGGCTCGGAAACCTTGCTCGCGCGTATCGTCCAACTGGTCGGACAAGCGCAACGCAGCCGCGCGCCCATCCAGCGTCTCGCCGATCGTGTGGCGGCGTGGTTCGTTCCGACCGTGGTCGCTGTTTCCGTAATTACCTTCATAGCATGGATGCTGTTCGGTCCGCAGCCGCGTCTGGCTCACGCGCTGGTCAATGCGGTCGCTGTCCTCATCATCGCCTGCCCCTGTGCTCTCGGGCTGGCAACCCCGATGGCGATCATGGTGGGCACAGGCCGCGGAGCGCATGCCGGAGTTCTGATCAAGAACGCCGAAGCGCTTGAGACCTTGGAGAAGGTCGACACACTGGTCGTCGATAAGACCGGCACGCTTACGGAAGGGAAGCCCAAACTGGTCGCGATCTCCGCCGTACACCCGGGCCGTGAAAACGAAGTTCTCCGCCTGGCCGCGAGCCTGGAGCGTGCCAGCGAGCATCCGCTCGCGTCCGCTGTGGTCGCCGCAGCTACTGACAGAGGTCTGACGCTTTCCGTTGCTGACTGATTTCGAGTACGCCCTGGGCAAAGGTGTGCAAGGTAACGTAGACGGACAACGACTGGCGGTTGGGAACACCGCGCTGATGAAAGAGGCAGGTGTAGAAATATCCGCGAACCCAAATAACGGAACCAGGTTGTTCGTGTCCGTAGACGGCCGCTATGAAGGCGCACTCACCTTGGCTGATCCCATCAAGGCTTCAACTCCAGAAGCACTGCAGGGCTTGAAAGAGCAAGGACTCCATGTCGTCATGCTCACCGGTGACAGCCGAACGACTGCTGCCGCCATCGCACAGAAACTGGGTTTGGGTGAAAACGAGTTTGAAGCCGAGGTCCTCCCCGAGCGCAAAGCCGAAGTCATCCGCAAATTGCAAGAGCAGGGAAGAGTCGTCGCCATGGCGGGAGACGGAATCAACGATGCCCCCGCCCTGGCCCAAGCCAACGTCGGTATCGCCATGGGCACCGGCACCGACGTAGCCATGGAAAGCGGCGGCATCACCCTGGTGAAAGGCGACCTTACAGGCATTCTGCGCGCTCGCAAGCTAAGTCGGGTCACCATGCGCAACATCCGCCAGAATCTCTTCTTTGCCTTCATCTACAACGCAATCGGGGTCCCCATTGCCGCTGGCATTCTCTACCCATTCTTCGGAATCCTGCTCAGCCCCATCTTTGCCGCCGCAGCCATGAGCTTCAGTTCGGTGTCGGTGATCAGTAATGCGCTACGCTTGCGGCACTCGAAACTCTAACGTCGGGCGCTCAATTGCAGGAGAATGTCGTAGTTCTGTTTCCAATCCTTTTCAGTATTCGTATCTGTTCTCTCGAACCGATGTCCGAAAGCTATAATTCCGTTCGGAACAATGATCAGACCAATTTACCGGACTCGCCTTGCCGTTCTGCTGATCGCATTGACGATCCCGCTATGCGCTCAAAACAACGCGGAGGGTACAAGTGCGGCCCCACTGGTGTTGACGGGTGCCATTCCTCTGCCCCATGTGAAGGGGCGGATTGATCATTTTGCTCTCGATGCGGTGCACAACCGGCTGTTTGTGTCAGCCCTGGGAAACAATACCGAAGAGGTCATTGGCATAGGTCCACAAACTCTCATCCACACTCTTTCTGAGATCCCTGCTCCACAGGGCGTCGCCTATTCCCCCGACACGAACAAGATTTTTGTCGGCAGCGACGCAGGCAAGCTCTACATCTACGATGGCGACAGCTACAAGCTGATCACGTCCATCGACTTTGGCGATGACGTGGACAACCTTCGCTATGAGCCCGATCAGAAGCGGGTGTATGTCGGCTACGGCAACCAGAAGACGGGCGCGATCGCGATGGTTGATGCCGTCAACAACCAGCGACTCGCAGACGAGTTTAAGCTGGGAGCGCATCCGGAATCGTTCCAGTTATCGCAGTCTGGCCCCAACATCTACGTCAATTTGCCGGAAGTGAAGCAGATCGCTGTCATCAATCGCAGCACGCATGCGATCACGCGCTGGCCTGTGACGTTCGAAAGCAACTTCCCAATGGCTCTGGATGAACCCCATCACCGGCTCTTTGTGGCGACGCGGTCGCCAGCCCAGGTGGCCGTATATAACAGCGACTCGGGCCATCTGGTTGCGGCAATTCCCGCCGTCCAAGATGCCGACGACCTCTATTACGACTCTTCGCGCAGTCGCATATATGTCTCGGGCGGAGAAGGATACATCACTGTGCTGCAGCAGGACGATGTGGATCACTACCGCCCGCTCGCGAAGGTCCATTCAGCGTTAGGCGCACGTACCGCCGGATACTTTGGCAAAGGGAAGAAAGGTTTCGACCGTCTTTACGTCGCCGCTCCAGCCCGTGCCCATCGAGGCGCGGAGGTGCTGATCTATACCGTGCAGGACTGACCGCTACCTGACGCCCACGTAAATATCCGCCTGCAAATTTTGCGGATCCTTCGCGCGCTCGTCATAGATTTCATAATCCGCCTGATACGCCCGATCTCCTCCCGCGGCCGACTTGGGCAGGGAATTAATGTGCATCCAGGTTTCAGGCACGACTTTGGGCCCGGGACCCTTCTCTGTAGTAAATACGGCAAATTTGCCGGCAGGAATTTGCTTCGCCACCATTCCTGCCGGTAGTCCTGCGTCCGAGGTCACGCGTGCTCCCAGCAAGTACGTGTACTCCCCATCTTTGTCGCTGGCGTAATCCGTGTAGACGGCCACAATAGATGCATTCGCTTTGTTGGGAATCTTGGCCAGAACGTCTTCCTGCATCAGGCGCGCCCATTGCTTGCCGATGACTCCGTCCGGCGTCATCTCGGTTGCATTGCTGGTCCGCACCGCGATTCCCGCCACCATAAACTCGGGCTGTTCCAGAATCTTCGGACTCATGCTGTTGGCCGCCTCCCGCTGTTTTCATGTGATCTAGAGCCTGTCGAGCAAATCGATCACTTCCTGATCCGTCCAATCCACCGCGCCCAGGAACTTGTGCTGAATTATGCCTTTGCGGTCGATAACGTAACTTTCGGGAAATTTGAATGTTCCGTAAAGCCCATTGGTCTTTCCGCTCGGATCCCGCACGGTCAGCAAGTTCACATTGTGATTCTTTACAAACTGCCGGTAGGCGTTCTCGTCGACATCCACGCTCACCGCAATCACGGTGACTCCCTTCGCCTTCAAGCGCCGCTGCATCTCCACCAACGAAGGGATTTCTTTCACACAGGGCAAGCACCAGGTCGCCCAGAAGTTGAGCACTACGACTTGCCCGCGAAACTGGCTTAAGCGGACGTTCTCGACCGCGAAATCCGGCGCGACCGATCGCACCCGCGGCAGCCGCGATCGGCTGTGGCATGCAGATAAACTGACACAGCAAAGCAATGCCGCCATAAAACACGGTACACAGGGCAAACGCAGCACGCGGCTATAATAATAGATTCAGTTCTTGACTACTCTTGAACGTATGGCTTCACCGCTCCAGATCGGCGGGTCAGGCTTCCTGCAGCATAGCTTGGATCAGTCGAGCGCTGCAGTCGAGAGTCTGTTTTCAGAATGACAACGACGGAACCAGTGCAGCCGGAAGTCTCGATCATTATCCCCGCTCGCAACGAAGAGGCGAGTCTCGCGTCCTGCCTGGAATCTCTCGTCGGTCAAACCGGCGTCGCATCCGAAATCATAGTAGTGAACGACCACTCCACCGATCACACCCGCGAAATCGCCAGCTCGTTCCCCAACATCAAGGTGATCGACGCCGCCCCGCTTCCTCGCAGCTGGACGGGCAAGAACAATGCAATCATCTCGGGAGCGCGGCAAGCACGGGGAGAATGGCTCCTGTTCACCGATGCCGATACGGTGCATCTACCGGGCTCGCTGGCGCGTGCTCTGAATGAAGCCAAGGCTGGGCAGGCTGCGCTTCTCTCCTATTCTCCCGAGCAGGTTGTGTCGGGATTCTGGGAAAAAGCAGTGATGCCTGTCATCTTTGCGGAGCTGGCTGCGCAGTACAGCCCCTCCGAAGTCAGCGACCCAAACTTCCCGGCGGCAGCCGCTAACGGACAATACATCCTGATCAGCCGCGAAACCTATGACGCGGTCGGCGGCCATGGCGCAGTTGCGGACAAAATCCTGGAAGACGTCGAACTTGCTCGCGCCGTGAAGCGCTCCGGCCGCAAAATCCTTTTCCGCTTTGGCGGGGATGTGGTCCGCACCCGGATGTATCGCAGTTTTTCTCAACTGCGCGAAGGCTGGACAAAAAATTTGGCAATTCTCTTTCCTGCGCCCGCTCGACTCGCGGTCTGGCGTTTCAGCGAGTTTCTGGCGCTTGTTCTTTCGTTTGCCTTCCTGATTTTGTTCTTAGCCTCTCGCCAATTCTTTGTCGCGCCGCTTTTCCTAATTGGTCCGGTATTCACGCTCAGGCGAATCGCCCGCGCGCATTTTCCCTGGAATGCAAACGCCCTGGCCTTATTTGGCATCCCGCTCTTCTCTTACTTGCTGCTGCGCTCCAAACTCTTTCACCAAAGAGGCAGCGTGACGTGGAAGGGCAGACACTATGGCTCCGCCGCCGAGCCTCCACAGAATTTAGTTGCAGACCATTCCCCGAGGATTGCCCGAAAACTCTCATGAAACGGTTGCCCTTCGTCTTTCTCTGTTCTTTATTGGCCGGTGCGGTGGCAGCACCGGCCCTGTCCGTGGCTGGCAGGCGCATTGCGCTGGGCGCGCTTGCCCTGCAGAGCTCGATTACCGAAGAACCTGAGTTCACCAATACGGTCATTGAGCCCGGTGCCAGTCTGGGTCCCTTGAAGCTTGGCGACTCCCGGCCGCAGGCCCTGACACTATTTCCGAAGAAAGACATCGATCAGCAATGGGAGGACCCCTGCGGCACCACGCTCGATTGGGTTGATGTCACGAATCCCATGGGCCGCGGCGATGTCTTCATTCGCCTCAAGAAGGGAAAGATCTTCCAGATCGAATCTTCCACCACGCGCTTCCACACCGCCGATGGCATCACCGTTTTCGATCCGCCGGAAAAAGTTGCTGCCGCTTACAAGGAGATGCGCGCCTGGGTCCTGCTCAACCCGCCCTCTCCGTCTCTCGGATCGCGACCGCTGGTTTTCTGGATCGACAAGAAGAAAGGGATCGCGTTTGCCCTCGCCTACGATCCCTCGCACCACAAGCGCTATGTCTATAAAATTATCGTGTTCGGGCCGAACAAAGAGTTTTGTCCGGAACTGGAAAAAACCAGCTCTCCCAAATGGCAGGAAATCAATCCCTATTCCATTGAACCATCGCGGGACCTGAGCCCGGAACCGTAATGACTCTGCCCATCATCCAATAAACAAACATGGTCTATCTCACGCGCAAAGCCGAATTCGCCGCCTCGCACTATTATCACAATCCGGATTTCAGCCCGGAAGAGAACCAGCGCATATTCGGCAAATGTAACAACCCGAATGGCCACGGGCATAACTACACCTTGGAAGTTACGGTGAAGGGCGAAGTGGACCCGCGCTCCGGGTTTGTCGTCGATCTTAAGCAACTCAAAGAAGTCATGCATCGGGAGGTGCTCGACGCCATGGATCACCGCTTCCTGAATAAGGAAGTGCCCGAGTTCTTCAAGCAGATCCCTACAACCGAAAATCTGGCGATCGCGATCTGGCAACGATTGCAACCGAAACTGCAAAAGGCCCGCCTGCACCGCGTCCGCGTCTACGAAACTCCAGACCTGTTTGTCGATTTTTACGGAGAGCATGACTAAACTCGAACAACAAGCTGAGAGCTGCCGTATGAAAGCCCACCTCACCAGGCGATATCTTTTCTCCGCCTCGCATCGCCTGCACAATGCGGAGATGTCCGACGACGAAAATCGCGCCATCTATGGCAAGTGCAACAACCCTCATGGCCACGGCCATAATTACTGGCTGGAAGTTACCGTCAGCGGCGCAGTTGATCCTGCTACCGGGATGGTCTGCAACCTGGTGGATCTCGACTCCTGCGTGGAAAAAGAAGTTCTTTCCCGCTACCATCTGGAAAATTTGAACACCCGGCAAGAATTTGCTGTAACCGTTCCGACCACGGAAAATCTATGTATACAGATATTCGATATTTTGCAGCGCCGCTTCCCCCATGCGCATCTGGAAAGAGTGAGATTGGAAGAAACCATGATGAACTCCTTTGAATATGCAGGTGGAAAGGAGTTGACCATCTAGCTCTTCTCCTGATGCGCCTGCTTGGCGCTGCAGGATTGAAGAAGGGAAGTTCGACCAGCCAACATGAAAACGTCTCCGCTTGAGCAAAAAATCGAAAACCCAACGTTGACCAGCGCACGGTACGAGGATCTCGTCCGCGAGATGCTGGTGCGACTCGGCGAAGACCCCTCCCGCGAGGGCCTGGCTACCACGCCCGAGCGCGTCCACAAAGCCATGAAGTATCTCACCAAGGGATACAAGGAAGACCCGGAAGCTTTACTCAAGGGCGCTCTGTTCACGGTGAGCTATGACGAGATGGTCATCGTCAAAGACATCGAGATGTTCAGCCTCTGCGAACACCACATGTTGCCTTTCTTCGGGAAGGTGCACGTCGCTTACATCCCGAACGGAAAAGTTATTGGCCTGAGCAAGATTCCACGCTTGATCGAGCTTTTTTCGCGACGTTTGCAGATTCAGGAACGCCTCACGACCCAGATTGCCGAGACGATCCAAAAAATAATCCAGCCGCAAGGGGTGGGCGTAGTCATCGAAGCGCGGCACCTTTGCATGATGATGCGCGGTGTAGAAAAACAGCACTCCGCCGCGGTGACGTCGTCGATGCTGGGCTGCTTCCGCAACGAAGAAGAAACCCGGACAGAATTCCTGTCGCTGATCCACCAGCGGTCGAATGGAATCTAATCGACCGCCGTTCTCGCGATCATGAAGGCCTCAGTATTCGTCGGCACCAGCGTTGATGGTTTCATCGCCCGTCCCAATGGCGACCTGGATTTCCTGCCCCAAGGTGGCGGCGAGCCCCACGGCTACAGCGAATTCATTGCGACCGTCGACGTGATCGTCTTCGGCCGCAAGACATTTGAGACGGTCCTCGGTTTTCCCGAATGGCCCTACGGCAACACGCCGGTCGTTGTGCTCAGCAGCCGTCCTCTTGATTTTTCTACTCTGCAAGGAGCCCGAGTCGAACAGATGTCCGGATCCCCGCAGGATATCGTGGCGCAACTATCGACCCGTGGATTTCAGCACGCCTATATCGATGGTGGAGTCACGATCCAACGCTTTTTGCGTGCCGGTCTCATTCAGCGCCTCACGGTGACACGAGTACCCGTATTGATTGGAGACGGTATCCCGCTCTTCGCGGGACTCCCTCGGGACGTGAAACTGAGGCACGTACGAACTCAGCAGTACGCCAGCGGTCTTGTCAAAACGGAATATGAAGTCCTCTCCGACTCCTGAACTGCCCGCCCACATGGGAGCATGCTGATAAGATGTCGCTTCCCGATGCCGAAAACAGCCCAACGCCTCACGAACCGCACAGCCCTGATCACCGGGGCCAGCCGCGGGATCGGACTCGCTATGGCTCGCGCATTCGCGCGAGAAGGCTGCAATTTGATCTTGACGGCGCGTAACCAGCAGTCTCTCCAGAAAGTCAGCAGGGAATTGCTCCGCCAGAAAGCTCGCGTTCTCTTTCATCCCTGTGACGTCCGTGATCCGCGCTCCGTGGATGAACTCTTCCACGCAGTTTACAAGGAATTTAGTCGCATCGACATCCTGATCAATAACGCCGGGATCGCACATGCAAACCTGCCCATTGATAAGCTGCCGTTTCCCGTGTGGAAAGACGTTTTCGCAACCAATGTGGATGGCATCTTCCTCGTTACGCAAGCTGCGCTGCCGCTGATGAAAGATGGCGCAACCATCGTGAACAATCTTTCCATCGCCGCCACCCGTGTTTTCCCTGGGTCCGCTGCCTACAACGCGTCGAAACATGCGGCGCTTGGCTTTACTGACACATTGCGAGAAGAGCTTCGTGTTCGCGGCATCCGCGTGATTGCGCTCCAAGCCGGCGCCACCGACACCGACATCTGGAAAACTCTCTGGCCGCAAGCCCCACGCCGGAAAATGATGTCCAGCGATACAATTGCCAACGCAGTTCTGGAATCCATCCTTCTTCCCTCGAATGCCACTGTGGAGAACCTCGAGATCCTGCCTAGTGCGGGAGTTCTATAGAAGATGGGGCTTTCTTTTTGTGTGATGGCGCGTCCGAGTACAATAGGCCCGCCAAACTCGTGGAGGAAAAACATGAAGATTGTCCCGCTTCTCGGAATTGCCCTGCTTGCCGCAATTTCTACGCTTCCCGCGCCTGCGCAGGACGCGATGAAAAAAGACACAGTCGTGAAACCTGCCGACCCCGAAGTGAAAGTGGTAGTCGATTCCTGGAACGACATCGGTCGCAAACTCATCGCGATGGCTGAGGATTTCCCGGAAGACAAATACGATTTTAAGCCCACCCCCGCACAGCGAAGTTTTGCCGAGCAGCTGCTGCACATGGCAGGAGCAAACTATTACTTCATCAATCCGGTCATGGGCCAGAAGCCGCCAGCTGAAGAAGATGCGAAGCGGGACCAGTACAAAACGAAAGCGGATGTTGTCACATTCGTGAAGAAATCCTTTGCCGACGGCGCGGCGGCTATCCAGTCAAAGGGCGAGAAAGGTTTGACCAGCACAATCGATGATCCGTTTGCGCACCAGAAAGTTCGCGTGCTCGATTACGCTTACGGGTTCATCGAGCACTGCGGCGAGCACTACGGCCAGCTGGTCGGGTATTACCGGCTCGCAGGTCTGGTACCTCCGGAATCGCGCCCAAAGAAGTAGGGGAGTGCAATCTTCATTTTCGAACTGAAGTACCCCGTCCTTCTCGCGTTTCGTGCGAGAGGGCGGGGATTTTAATTTCCTTGAGCGATGAGGAGGCTTGCATCATCGGTATGCGTAGGGATATCTTCGCGAGCGTTCGCCAAACAACTTCACCATAACCAATCCCCCCACGAAGCCACCCACATGGGCCCAGACGGCGACGCCTCCGACATCGTGTCCCGGCCTCACCATCGAGAGGGAAGCCGCTCCCGCGAAGAACTGAAACACGAACCAGTATCCCAGCATGACCCACGCCGGCAGGTAAAAGACGAACACGAAGAACCACGTTAAGACCCGCGCCCGAGGATACAGAATGAAGTACGCGCCCAGCACTCCCGCGATCGCCCCGCTCGCCCCCACCGTGGGCAGGTTGGAAAAGGGATAAATCATCACCTGCGTCGCCATGGCCATCAGTCCGGAAATGATGTAAAAGAGCAAGTACTTAAAATGTCCAAGATAATCTTCAATGTTGTCGCCGAAGATATACAAAAACCACATGTTACCGAGCACGTGCATCCAGCCCCCGTGGAGAAACATGGAGGTGAAGAAGGGAAGCACGATCTGCCCAACAGAGTATGTTGCCGAGCCATGCAGAAATGCTACGAGATGAGCCGGAACGACCCCGAACTGCCGAGCCGTAAGGTCTGCCAGTCGCGGGTCCTGCACCAGTTGCAGCCACTGCAGCAGATAAATGAAAACATTCAGCCCAATCAGGAAGCCGTTAACGTAGGGCGTGCTGTAGCGCGGCTGATCGTCTCGGATGGGGAACATGGGGTAATTTAGTAATTTGGCAATTGAGAAATTTGGTAATTGAAAACCTGATCACTCGCCAGGCTCAATTCCTCAAATTCCCGAGTAGCAAAATTCAAATTACCAAATTACCCGATTACCACATTACCAAATCTTTCATGAATGGCGTCGTCATCATCGATAAACCCCCGGGCCTCACCTCGCATGATGTGGTGGGCCGCGTCCGGCGCATTCTCGGCCAGCGCTCGATCGGACACCTGGGCACGCTTGATCCCATGGCAACCGGTGTACTTCCACTCGTCATTGGCAATTTTACGCGCCTGGCTCAGTTCTATTTGCGTTCCGAAAAATCTTACGAGGGCACGATCCGTTTCGGTTTCTCCACCGACACCTACGATGCCGAAGGAGATCCCACCAGCCCCCCGCAGGATGTTTCGCTGGACCAAGATAAGCTCGAGCTGGTCGCTGTGAAGTTCCGCGGCTTGATTGAGCAGATCCCCCCGCCATTTTCGGCAAAAAAAATCAAAGGCGTGCCTGCCTACAAACTGGCCCGCAAACACCAGGAAGTCATCCTCAAACCCGTGCAGGTGGAGATCAAAGAACTCGAAATTCTCTCAGTGGGTAAAGACCGCGTGCAATTCCGCGCGCAGGTCGCATCTGGCACGTACATGCGATCTGTGGCTCACGACATGGGCCAACTGCTTGGCTGCGGAGCTCATTTGGAAGTTCTTCGCCGCACTGCCGTTTCCGAGTTCACCTTGGATGAGGCGTGCACGTTAGAAGAGCTGGGGCAGGCGGCAGGGAACAGTGACGCGGCGCGGGCGCCCTCGTCCGTTACTCCCGACGCCCCGCAATCAAGGCTTCAGCAATGTTTTTTTCACCCGCGCAGACTGCTACCCCAATTCCCGTCCGTGACGTCCGACGATGCGACCGCAGCCCGCATTCGCGCCGGACGCACCGTAAATCTTCCCGACGTCTCCCGCTCACCTCACGTGAAGGTTTTCAGCGGCCAAACCGAGCTCATCGCCATAGCCACTCGCATTGCAGGTACCCTTTTTCACGCGAAGCTCGTCCTCTGTCCCGAACGGCAAAGCTTAACCTAGCCGCAACTCGGAGGATTTTGTTCAAGCCGCTTTGCGCTTCGCCAGAATGCTCCCTTGCTTCGTAGCGGAGCGGAAAAATCGGCTGACGAAAATATCAATAGAAGAAAGCACGACTGAATGCCTTCAAGGATGCTTCTCGTCGCAATTGCGGTTTGTGATATGTTGATCTTCAATTTAGGCTCAGGACATCTTGAAAATTGCCGGGTCTTAGAGGACCTTTCATGCTCAGCAATTTCCTGCGTTGCGCTGTAGGGGTGCTGTCGATCTGCTCGCTCTCATTGCTTTCTCGGGGGCAGAACGCCGAAACCAAAGTTCCGCCCGTCCTCGATGTTCACGTTCACGCCATGAACGCCGACTTTCCCGGCATCGCTCCGATGTGCCCCAATACTTCCAAATTCACCGCTTCCGATCCGAAGGGGAAGGAAGAGCCCTTTGGCTGGGTGAAAGAGGAGTGCACGCCCGCGCTCTATCCGTCCGCTCCCGGCCAGTACATGAAAGACGTGCTGGCTGAAATGGAACGCCTTAACGTCACCGCCGTGGTTTTCGGCGATCCCGAGAGCGTGCAGAAGTGGAAGAATGCGGCGCCCGCAAGGATCATTACCGGCACATCCTTCGAAAACGGACCAACTCCGGGACGGCGTGTCTCACTCGATGAGTTGCGCAAGGACTTCACCCAGGACGGTTTCAAGGTCATGGGCGAGATTGGCCTCCAATACGAAGGCATTTCGCCGAGCGATCCATCGGTCGATTCCTATTTTGCCCTCGCCGAGGAACTCGATGTTCCGGTAGCTATCCACATGGGCACCGGCGGGTCGGGAAGGGCCAACATCACCGTGCCGAAATTCCGCGGCTCCATGGGAGATCCGTTGCTGCTCGAAGGCTTACTCGCACGCCACCCGAAACTGCGGGTGCAGGTTATGCATGCCGGTTACCCCATGATCGACAACATGCTCACCTTGCTTCAGGCGAACTCGCATGTGTACGTCGACGTGGCGGGACTGATCTGGAGTTATCCGATCAAGGAAGTGAATCGCTACATTGAGCGACTGGTCGAAGCCGGATTCGAAGACCGTGTGATGTTCGGAACCGACCAGATGATCTGGCCCAAGCTGATGGCGTATTCCATCAGCATCATTCAGAATGCGGATTACCTCACGCCGCAGCAGAAGCGCGACATCCTCTACAACAACGCCGCCCGATTCCTAAGATTGGACACCCCAAAATAACGGGGCAGGCGCCAATGTCCTTCGCCCACGAGCTTCTGCCCGGGATTCGCCATAACTGCCAGCTCAGATTCAACGTCCGATAACAGGTATTATGTAAAACGATGGGGGCGGGTAAGACATTCCCTCGTTAAGTGGGCGCTTATTCCACTTCTGACTCGAGCCTCTTGATCTTCTCCGGGACTATTTATGATGTCGCATTAACACGAAGCATCAGGGCTACATCTTGTACTTGCCCAAATCCTCGTCGTTGAGCCCTTCCAGATACTTCCGCAAATCTTCGCTGGTGAGACGGTCCGACGCGCTGGCCGCGAGTTTCGAAGCCTTGAACACCAGTTCATCCACGTAGATCGGGCAATCCACCCGCAAGGCCAGCGCCAGTGCGTCCGAGGGCCGCGAATCGATGCTGATCACTTCGCCCCCACGCTCCAGCCAGATCACGGCATAGAACGTATCTTCGCGGAGCTCCGTAACCACCACCTTATGAACCTTCGTCTCGAGCCCCATCAGTACGTTCTTGATCAGGTCGTGCGTCATCGGACGAGGGGTCGAGACCTTTTCCATCTCCAGCGCGATCGCATTGGCCTCGTACACACCCACCCAGATCGGAAGCACGGTCTCGCCGCCTACGTCTTTAAGAATCACGATTGGCATATTGCTGACTGGATCAAGCATCAGGCCGCGGATTGTCATTTCTACTTCCATCGTGATCCTCCAATGGCTCCTTATACCACCGATTCACCCACCAGGCTGTTGGGAAAGCTCCGCGTAACCAGCACTTGGGCGTAGCTGCCGGTCTTGGGAGCGCATCCCCCCGAAGTCGTAAAATTCAACGTCTTATTCTGTGACGTGCGCCCAATCCATTGCCGGCGGGATTCGTTATAACCCTCAACCATTACTTGAAGCGTTGTCCCCACGTACTTTGCGTAACGAACTGCCTGGATCTCCCTCTGGCGGGCCATCATCGCTTCCAGGCGGCGTGATTTCTCCTCCTCCGGAAGCGCATCGTCCAGCCGCAAAGAGGGGGTGTTCGGCCTGGCGGAGTATTTGAAGGAAAACACGGCGTCGTAGCCCACCTCTTCGAGCAGGCTTAAGGTTTCGGCAAAGTCGGCTTCAGTCTCCCCTGGGAATCCCACGATCACATCGCTTGTGATGCTGATATCGCGCTTGGCGGACTTGATCCAGGCAATGCGTTGCAGATACTGCTCCCGGGTGTAGAGGCGTTGCATGGCATCGAGCACGCGCGTCGAACCGCTTTGCACCGGCAGGTGAACGTGGTCGCAGAGCGTGGGAACGGCGTCAATGGCCTCCACGATATCGCGACCAAAATCGCGCGGGTGCGAAGTGGTGAACCGTGCTCGTTGGATGCCTGCCACCTCTCCCACGGAAGCCAGCAATTCGGCGAAGGTCTTCTTCCCTTCCGGATCTTTGTAGGAATTAACGTTCTGGCCAAGCAACTGAATTTCTGTGTAACCGAGATCGGCCATCTGGCGCGCTTCCGCGAGCACCGATTCAGAGGTGCGGCTGCGTTCCTTGCCACGCGTGAAGGGCACGACGCAGTACGCGCAGAACTTGTCACAACCTTCGATGATGGTGATGTACCCGCGATGAGGATTGGTGCGCGCGGTGAATTCGGTTTCAAAGCACTTGTCGGTCTGCCGGTCATCGAGCCCGGTGATTCGAACCAGGCTTTCGCTTTCCACCTTCCGGCGCTCGCGCTTCCCTGCTGGAACACTCTCCAACTGCACCAGCATCTGCGGCAGATTGCGGTACGATGCCGATCCACACACCAGCGACACATGGGGCGCGCGCTCAAAAATCTTTTCACCTTCCTGCTGCGCGACGCACCCCAGCACGCCGAACTTCTTGCCTTCGGCTTGCAGCTTCTTGAAATCCGCCAGGCGATGAAAGACCTTCTGCTCCGCCTTGTCACGAATGGAGCACGTATTGTAGAGGATGAGGTCGGCCTGCTCCACAGCTTCGACCTGGCGATAGCCCTCCTGCAGCAGCGTCCCCACCACCTTCTCCGAGTCGTGGACGTTCATCTGACAACCGAAGGTCTCCAGATAGAAAGTCTTTTGCGGATCTGTTTCCGACACCCCAGACATATAGCCAAGTATAGCGCGGCCAAACGTACGGCAACACGATCATGCTGCCCGAATATTGGTGAAGTGGCTGGAATTCCGCCTGGTTGATGTGCGTCTGACTTGATGCGCAGCCTGGGGTCCGTAACGACTCACGAAGCAGAGTCAATCATCCAGCGATGTGGCGGATCCACCAGCGCCGCGTACTCGGGATGCCTCTTCACGTATTGGGCAACGAACGGGCATACGGGAACCACGCTCAGGTTGTTCTCCTGTGCGAGTCGAAGCACTGCGCTTATCAGTTTCGACCCCACGCCCTTCCCCTCCAGCGACTGGGGAACTTCGGTGTGCATCAGGCGAAGCAGATCCCCCGTTCTCTCGTACACCAGAAAGGCAGTCTCGCCATGGACATGAAGTTCGAAGCGGTGGAGAGTGGCGTTATCGGTGATTCCAGGCGGGAGCATGATTGCCCCATTGTACTGTGCGGATTCATGTGACCTATTTGGATCCGAAGAAGGAATTTCTTTGGAATGAAAGAGTGGTGCGCCCTGAGAGATTCGAACTCCCGACCTTCTGGTTCGTAGCCAGACGCTCTATCCAACTGAGCTAAGGGCGCGCGATGTTGCACTTGGAAAGCGATCGTCAGACTGGCGTCTGCTCGTTGGAGCGCTTTCTTGTTGAGCCGAGAAAGTTATTGTAGCGTTTCCGCACCGATAGCGGCAAGCAAACCTCAACGGCTACGAAGGCCCAATCGTTTTGCGCCGGTACTCAGGACTGAATTCATGCCCACCGCTTGCCCTCTTCCTCCTCACGGAGCAGCCGTTATCTCTTGCACCTGCGTTCCTCGTTAGGCCCCTGCGTTCGTCCGGTGAGTTTCTCCGCGGCCATGGCGCGGAGATGGCGCGCGTGCTCACGCAGAGCTTGGCGGAGTTCCTGGAGGATCGGTACGGTTTCAGCATCGCTGGCTGAGGCCGCTTTTGCGCACAACTCACGGATCCGGTCTTCGAGTCGGCGGCCAGGCATCACGAATGTAAGTCCGGTAGCACGTACATGCGGGTGAACTTCTTACTGTTCAGGACAGCAGAACGGGCTCAGAGAAATCTACGGCAGGTTCTGATAGCAAACTGCTGCTCGCCAACGTAGGGTTTATTCTCTGGGCCACGCGTTCCGGGTCGTTCTCGCCGGCCATGCATCGGGCGGAGATCCCCTACGAATGTCAGCGTCGTACACGCAAAAATCCTCGCTCGCGTGCGAGTGGAATATTGTCGAGCACGAACCAAGAAATTCTGAATACAGGAAATTACGGATTGTCATGGCACGAAGGAGCTAGCCGACAAGGAGGGACGTGTGACTTTGCTGGTGCCTGACGTTCCCACCTAAACTCTTTTCTGCTAGCCTTTCCCTGCCCTGTTGTTCCGTTAAAAATCACTCCCCGCAGTTTGGAGATCGAGCTAGCGCTTCCATGTCGAAAGCTACTCCCGATGTGTCCGTGCTGATCGCCGCGAAGAACGGATTGGTGTATCTGACTGCCAATGATTGGGCTTTGATTGCCGACAAGGCCGTGCGCCGGCAATTCAAGGCAGGAGAGAGCATTGTGCAGCGCGAACGCCGAACCCATGGCATTTCCCTGATTTTGAAAGGTACAGCATCGGTGCAGATTGCTTCCCAACCTACAGTAGTCGAGATCGGGTCAGGAGAGATTTGCGGGGAGATTTCTTTTCTGGACGAGTTACCGGCCACGGCAAACGTGGTCGCCAAAGAGCCTGTCGAAACCTACTATTTGGATCGCGCTTCGCTGCAGGCGCTGTTCGAATTGTTTCCGCACCTGGGCTCGCGTTTCTATCACTCCTTGGCAGCCATCTTGTCGCGGCGACTGCGGGAAATGATCGATCCGAAGACGCCGAAGAAGTGAGTCCCGCTCGAACTTGGTCAGTCAGCGCATCGCCTTAGTTACCGGCAAAATTGTGCTAGCCTAACAGGTCCGGCCCTGTTGCTGATTGTGGGGTCTGGATGCATGGGGCGCGCATGCTGCCTCCAGGACACCGTAGTTTCTGCGCCTGCCAACTTTTTTCATGATGGACCCAGTCAATCTCCGGCTTGCGCTGCTTTCAGCCGCTGTGCTGGGTTTTCGCCACGGACTGGACTACGACCACATTGCGGCCATCAGCGACATCAGCAGCGTGCAGGCGAAGGCCCGCGATGCCATGCGGTATGGGTTGCTCTACGTCGCTGGACATGCCACCACGGTGGCGTTGCTCGGCGGCGCCGCGGTTGTGTTTCGCATAGCCCTGCCCGCCGCCAGCGACCGCTGGGCAGAGCGGCTGGTCGGAGCGACTCTTTTGGTACTTGGCTTATATGTTTTGGGTACATTTCTACGTCCCGCTGCCCATCGCCATGGCCGGCCAAGAACCCGCATTACATTGCTGATCAATGGCGCACTTTGGGTCTACTGGCGATTGAGCCTCATCTTCGGCGGGACTCGAGTGGAAGCTCCCCAAGTCTTCAAGGATGGTTATGGAACCGGTTCGACGTTTCTGGTGGGTGTAATTCATGGATTAGGTGCTGAGACGCCCACCCAGATCCTTCTATTCCTCATGGCGGCGAATCTCGGAGGCGTAGCGGTGGGTCTTTTGGGTTTGCTGATGTTCATTGTTGGGTTAGTACTAATGAATACGCTCATGTGTGCATCGGCGGCCGGACTGTTTTCCGCGATCCTGGCCCGTCCCAAGGCGCTTCAGGCTGTCACTCTGGCGACCTCCGCGTACAGCATTGTCGTGGGAGCCATCTTTCTGCTGGGTTTGGGTACCAAGCTGCCATCGCTGACCAGCTGAAGCAAAAGGGTGATTGAAGTGTGCAGTAGTTTTCACTCGGGAAAAATCCAAGATTCGATGGATTCCACATAAGGCCCTTTGAGTCAATCACTTACGTTTTGGCCCATTTTGGTACTCAGAATGCTTTGTAACGCATGGGAACGTCTACGTACTGTCGAGTGGGAATAAACACTGAGTACGGGTTTCTACGATATTCAGGAGGAAAGACCCCTTATGAAGCGCATTTTGTGGATGGTATTACTGGTGACTCTGGCGCTGCCCTTGGCCGCCTTTGCCGACCAATCGATTGATTTCACGAACTCGGGCGGTACCCTCAGTGGCGACAGCAGTGGGTTAACCCTAAGCGGCTCAACACTGATTGCCATCAACGGCCTCAACGGGCTGCAAACCGGCAACGACCTTGGCACTTTGTCGTTCTCCACGGGGGCGCTCACCGCCGGCAATCTCCAGAGCGGGGCGACTTTCGCGGGCGGAGGCGACTTCACCATCTGGTCAAACACAATGGGTACCCTTTTCAGTGGAAGCTTTGACGGTCCAGTCACTTGGACATTAGTGACGCTGTCGAATGGAACCCACAACTACACTCTCACGGGCAGCATTTCCGGTGCGTGGGAAGGAAAAGGCACGGTGTATGGTGCCACCGTCCAGTTAACGATCAATACCGGCAAGGGCTTCTTCAATGGCTCGACGTCGATTTCGAGCGGCGACACCAACATCGTCGTGCCGGAACCCGGCAGTCTGACCCTGATCGGAACTGGTTTGGTTGGCCTGGCTGGAGTTCTGAAGAAGAAACTGAAAGCGTAACAGCTTCGCTCCTGAATACGAGCCCCGCCGAACGGCGGGGCTTTTTGTATTCTGGCGCACCCCATACCTCCGTATCATTACTGCAGTAACAGGTGCCGGGGGATTACCGTTGACCAGCGCGATGCCCGTCCTTACATTGCCAGCAGGGGGTTGTATGAAAGATATTCACGAGGTCCTGCGGCAAAAGCAGGCAAAGTTCGCCCAGCTTGGGAAGCAGATCGAGATGCTCCAGCAGGCCGCCGAGAAGTTGCGCGAGGTGGCTCCCCTGCTGGCCGAGAATGACGAAGAAGACAACGTCGTCCTTTCGGAGGTCGACGACTCCCAGAGCGATTCCATGGCAGCCAAAGCGGGAGCCGGTTCGGCGGGCAGCACAGCTTCGAAGGCAACGCGGCCAACTGCTCCACGCTGGCCCTGATTCCGTCCTACGGGACAGCCCTCTCTAACTTCCGTTATGAACTTGCATGCCCTCTTGGTATCGAGCGATGACTCGGCGGCGGACGTACTGGGGAGAGTTCTGTCCAGTTTCGAGATTGCGATGGATCGTTCCAGCGATCCCGAAACAACCCTGGCCCGCATCCAGCAGCAGAGATTCGACGCCCTGATCGTGGACTTCGACGAGCCGAAGCTGGCCGAAGATGTCCTGCGGGAGACACATCGACTCGGAACCAACCCCATCAGCATTGCTCTGGTGTCAGACCCGTCGGAAGTGCGGGCAATTCTGACTGGGGGCGCTCATTTCGTGCTGTACAAACCGCTTTCCGAGGAGGCGGCCAAGGTCGGTTTGCGACCGGCGGCTGGGCTCCTGGGTCGCGAACGCCGGCGCGCTTTTCGTGTTCCGGTGCAGGCGCCGGTTGAAATCACGCTTCCCGACACCCGCAAGCTGGATGGCATCCTGCTGGATATTTCCGAGACCGGCATGGACGTGCTCACCGCCGAAGCGCAGGTCGCGGGAGCTTTGCTGGCTTTCCGTTTCCAATTGCCGGATGGAGCAGTCGACATTGAGGCGCATGGCCAGGTGGCTTGGTCAAACCCCAACGGACAAACCGGCGTTCGGTTTCTGGACCTCTCCGAGTCCGCACAGAGCGAGCTTAACCAATGGTTGAAGGCGGCGGCCGCAGCGATCGGAGGTCCCGAGGAGCAGAGTGCTCCCCATTGCAAGCTTACAGACCTCAGTACCGGGGGGTGCTACGTGGAAACTGAGGCGCCCTTTCCCGAGCGTGCTCTGATCGATTTCTGCCTCAAGACAAGAGAAATGGAAGTGCACACCGAAGGCATGGTGCGAGTCATGCATCCGGGCCACGGAATGGGCCTGGAGTTTCCTTCTCGCACGTCGGAGCAGAGAGCACAAGTTACGGCTTTAATTGATATGTTGCGGAACAGCCCGAAGCAGATGCCCGAGTTGATCATTTCGCCACGCGCGCTGCTGGCCGATGTGAAACAGTTTGAGCCCGAGGACGAGCACGCCACTGCTTCCGGCGATGAATTGGAAGATCCTCTTGTGGAACTTCTTCGCCGAGGTACCACCCTGCACCAGAACGACTTCATGGCCGAACTGCAGCAGCAACGTAACTAACCGCGTTTGGGCTCTCCCTGACATCTTTCCTTCCACTATCCTGACGGACGCATTCCTCAAGAGCTACTTGAATTAGACTTGTTCGTTCGTTTGCGTTCAATTTGCCGGACGAGACGCCATCCTGGGCAGCGACTCCACTTTGCATTCGTTTACTCCACCACCGAAGAACTCGGTGCGATGGACTCCTCTGCTCGTGATCGCTGCGGCTGCATTCGCCGTGGAAATCCCCTTTTTCTTTTTCGGTACACCTTCAGGTCATGATGTTGAATTTCACCTGTATTCCTGGCTTGAGGTCTTAGGACAGTGGCGGCATGGGATCTTCTATCCACGGTGGGCAGCGCTGGCACACTTCGGATACGGTGAGCCGCGCTTCATCTTCTATCCCCCCGCTTCGTGGCTTCTGGGAGCAACCTTGAGCGCCATCGTGCCGTGGACCCTCGCAGCTAGCGTCTATATCTGGCTGGTGCTCACGGCGGCGGGTATTTCTATGTTTCTGCTGGCGCGGCGTTGGCTCCAGCGGCGTGACGCGCTCTTCGCAGCGGTACTGTACGCCGTAAATCCGTACCATCTGGTAATCGTCTATTGGCGCAGTGCCTTCGCGGAACTTCTGGCAGCCTGCCTCCTGCCGTTGCTGCTCTTGTTTATCTTGAAGGCGGCTGAAGACGAGCGGCGAATGACCGTGCCGCTCGGAATGCTGCTCGCGGCGGCATGGCTGACGAACGCTCCGGCAGCGGTCATGATTCATTATTCCCTGGCACTGCTGATCTTATTTTTCGCAATCACGAAGCGATCGCCGCGCCTGCTGCTGGCCGGTGCTGGGGCAGTCGCTCTGGGCGCATGCCTGGCGAGCTTCTATCTGCTCCCGGCAGTCTTCGAACAAAAATGGGTGGACATCGGAGAAGCGGTTTCAGCAGGATCACGCCCCGCAGATAACTTCCTATTCATTCACACCACAGATGCGGATCACGACGCCTTCAACCGGATGATCTCCTGGGTGGCAGTGCTGGAGATGGGAGTCATTGCAGTGGCCGCGACTCTCGCAAAGATCCGAAAACGAATGAATTCCTCGCTGTGGCAACTGCTGCTGGGATGGGCCGCCGCGTGCTCTCTCTTGCTATTTCCCATCTCTCTCGTTTTCTGGAAGATTCTGCCCAAGATGCAGTTCATGCAGTTTCCCTGGCGGTGGTTGTTGTGTGTCAGCCTGATCTTCACGATCTTTGTAGCGCTTGGGCTACAGCGCTGGTGGATGCGGACAGTAGTCTGCGTGCTCTCGATCGTGGTGATTGCGGCGGCTTGGACTCGGGTGCAGACACCCTGGTGGGACAACGCCGCTGATTTGCGCGAGATGCAGGACAACATGGAATCGGGTGCGGGATACGAGGGTACGGACGAATACACGCCCTTGGGTGCGGATCCGGCGGCGGCCGATAAAGGGGCGCGCGATGTAACCGTGGAGGGGCCAGCTCGCGCCGCCATCCATGTGCTGCTCTGGACCGCGGCCGCCAAAGAGTTTACCGCCCAGGTTTCATCAGCCGACCAATTAGCGTTGAAGCTATTTCCGTATCCTGCATGGAAACTGGAGGTCAACGGACGTGCCATATCCCCATCGGTGCGCAAAAGTACAGGCCAGATTCTTATGCCCGTGCAGGCGGGGCTCAACCGCGTGCAGATTCGATTTGTGAGGACCTGGGACCGGACAGCAGGCGCGTGGATCTCCACCGTGACTTTCATCGCGGTTGTGCTCTGGTTTGTATGGCCGAGTCGCGCGCCGGGACTCAACCCAGAAGTCCGAAGCTGGAGGTCTCGGATCTGACGCAATGAGACGCGTGCTGATCGCAACTTCGAATCCCGGGAAACTGCGCGACTTTGCCGGTGCAGCGCAGGTGCACGGCATTGAAATTGCCGGGATTCCCAATTTCGCCTCTCTGCCCACGCCCTTGGAAGACGGCAAGACCTTCGAAGAGAACGCCAGGAAAAAAGCCGAGGATTACAGCCTGGCTGCTCGGGGCGAAATCGTGGTCGCAGACGATTCCGGATTGGAAGTCGATGCCCTGAATGGCGCGCCGGGAGTGCACTCCGCTCGCTACGCTGCGGACGAGCCGCACCTGGCCGGCGCAAATACCAACGATGAGGCCAATAACGCCCGTGTGCTCCGCGAGCTATCGCAGGTTGCTCCGGGGAAGCGTACGGGCCGCTTCGTGTGTGTGCTGGCAGCGGCGCGCAATGGCAAAACCGTGGCGATGTTTCGTGGTACGGCCGAGGGAATCATTCTCGAATCGCCGCGCGGGAGCAACGGTTTTGGATACGATCCCTTGTTTTACTTTCCCGAGATCCACAAGACGTTCGCGGAACTGAGCGCTCAGGAAAAGTCACGCTACAGCCATCGCGGGTCAGCATTCCGCCAGTTTCTCGACTGGTATGAGAAACAATTTCCCCGCTAGCTCATCTAAAAAGCCTGTGACCTCTCCACTGAAAGCTCCGAAGGCATTGATCTTCGATATGGACGGAGTGCTGGTTGACTCTGAGCCCTTGCACAAGCGGGCCAAGCAAATGGCTTTTCAAGAGGCTGGCATTCATTTCCCGGAGCAGACCTACGACAGCTACAAGGGGCGGCCGGACGCGACCATGTTTCAAGAAGTGCTCGCCGGCAGGTCGGTGGACGACATTGCGGAACTGCTGCACCGCAAGCATCAGCATTTCGAAAAAATCGAGCATGAACTTCAGCCGATTCCGGGCGCGGTGGAATTTGTAAAATGGGCGGCGGGCAGGTACCGGCTGGCTCTGGCCACTTCCGCGACGCCGCGCAATCGCGCAGCGGCCTTGCAGAGCATCGGGATCGCGGACTGTTTCGAGTCCCTCGTGGATACCGCGCGCTTTGAGCGGCCCAAGCCCGATCCGGAGATCTTTCAGGTCGCTATGCGGGACTTGAAACTGAGTCCCGCTGACTGCTGGATCATTGAGGACTCACTTCCCGGGGTGCGGGCGGGAAAAGCGGCAGGATGCATTACCGTGGGCATAACGACGACATTCGATCCGGCGTCGTTGTCGGCAGCGGGCTCCGATGTCATCGTGAAGTCTTTCCGAGAGCTTCGGGATCTGATCGAAAAGCTGTAGCGCTCTCGGGAATATTTCAGGGCGGAACGGATGCGGGCGCCCGCTCAGACGTCCAGATCACGGGCCCGTTCCTTGACTTAGCTTCTCTCCGAGCCAGATAATGAAAAGTTATTTTGTCATTGTCGAACTCATAAGGAGCGATTCGTGGCGTCAGCCAGTTCTACTGCTCCCGTCTATGGAGTTGCACCACTGCGAGCCGGTCAGGGGTCGTCGTTTGTGCTACGCCGGCTGCATTCTTTGACGGGCATTATTCCGGTCGGGGCGTTCCTCTTCGAACACATCCTGATTTCCAACTCCACCGCAATCAGCGGGCCCGATGCTTATGCACGGCAGGTCAGCTTTTTGGCCAATCTGCCGCTGGTTTTCTTCCTGGAATTGCTGTTCATCTGGCTTCCCATCGCCTTCCACGCACTGTACGGGTTCTATATCTGGTATCGCGGAGAAGCCAACACCGCCTCTTATCCCTGGTCCGGCAACTGGATGTACACCATGCAGCGCTGGACAGGCGGGATTGCCTTCGTCTACATCGTCTGGCACACCTACACTATGCGTTTCAGCGGAACGGACCTGCACGACAATCCCGTGGCGTCGTTTGGCAAGGTGGCCGCGGAAGTCCACAATCCGTGGCTGATGGCGTTTTACGTAATTGGTTTGATCGCGGCCTCGTGGCACTTCGCTTACGGGATCTGGTTGTTCTGCGCAAAATGGGGCATCGTGGTCGGGGATAAGGCGCAAGAACGTCTGCTCAGCCTGTGCCTCGCATTCTTCGTAGTGTTGACCGTAGTCGGCATTGCCAGCCTCTACACGTTCCACTCTCGTTTCCAGAATGTTCCTGGTGTCACCGGTAACATTGCCTCGCGACACGCGGCCGTGAAGGGGGCGCAATAACATGGCGGCTCCTCGGATCATTGTGGTCGGCGGCGGACTGGCTGGGCTATCGGCCGTCATCAAGATCGCGGAGATGGGCGGGCAGGTTGACCTGTTCTCCATCGTGCCGGTGAAGCGCTCGCACTCGGTCTGCGCGCAAGGTGGCATTAATGCCGCCAAGAATCTCAAGGGCGAGGGCGATTCCACCTGGAAGCATTTTGACGACACGGTGTACGGTGGCGACTTCCTCGCAAACCAGCCTCCGGTGAAGGAAATGTGCGAGGCGGCCCCGGGGATTATCGATCTACTCGACCGTATGGGCGTGCCGTTCAATCGAACGCCGGAAGGATTGCTCGACTTTCGCCGCTTCGGCGGAACTTTGTACAACCGCACTGCTTTCGCGGGCGCGACTACCGGCCAGCAGTTGCTGTACGCGCTCGATGAGCAAGTACGACGCTACGAAGCTGAAGGCAAGGTCAACAAGTACGAGCACTGGGAGTTTCTGTCGGCCGTGCTCGACGGCAATCGCGTGTGCCGCGGCATCTGCGCCATCGATCTCCGGTCGATGGAAGTGAGGACGTTCCCTGCCGACGCGATTATCATCGCGACTGGCGGCATTGGGGCCATCTTTGGAAAATCGACGAACTCGGTTGTGTGCACCGGGTCAGCGCAGTCGGCCCTTTATCAGCAGGGCTGCTATTACGCCAACGGCGAGTTCATTCAGGTTCACCCCACGTCGATTCCCGGCGAAGACAAGCTGCGCCTGATGTCGGAGTCGGCCCGCGGCGAGGGCGGCCGGGTATGGGTTCCGAAGAAGCAAGGGGATAACCGCGATCCTAAATCGATTCCGCAGAGCGAGCGCTGGTACTTTCTGGAAGAGTGGTATCCGAAGTACGGCAATCTGGTGCCGCGCGATGTGGCCACGCGCGCGATCTTCAAAGTCGTTTACGAGCACAACCTCGGCATCGACGGCAAGCCGATGGTCTATCTCGACCTGACCCATATTGACCGCAAGGTCCTGGACCGCAAGTTGGAAGGCATTCTCGAGATTTATGAAAAATTCGTGGGCGACGATCCGCGCGACACGCCCATGAAGATTTTTCCCGGCATGCATTACACCATGGGCGGGCTCTGGGTGGACTTCAAGCAGGCGACCAACATTCCGGGGATCTTCGCGGCAGGCGAGGCGGAGTATCAGTATCACGGCGCGAACCGGCTGGGCGCGAATTCGCTGGTCTCGTGCATCTTCGGCGGCGGAGTTGCCGGACCGCAAGCAGTTAATTATGCGCGCGGCTTGCAGCCCTCACCCGATGGCAACGGACACTTCGCGGCCGAGCAGAAGAAACAGGAAGAGAGTAATGCCCTGCTGATGAAAAACGAGGGCACCGAGAATCCGGTGAAGCTGTGGCGAGAACTGGGCGAGTTGATGACCAAGGATTGCACCGTGATCCGCTACAACAAAAACCTGGAGCAGACTGACACCAAGCTTGTCCAATTGTTGGAACGCTATCGCAAGATCAACCTGAGCGACCGCACCCAGTGGGCGAACACGACCGTGGTTTTTGCACGGCAGCTTTACAACATGCTGCAGTTGGCGCGAGTGATTGCCCAGGGCGCCCGCATGCGGGATGAGTCGCGCGGCGCGCACTATAAGCCAGATTTCCCCGAGCGCGATGACAAGAACTGGCTGAAGACGACGAAAGCATATTTCGCCCCCGATGCGGACGAGCCGAAATTCGAATTCGAGCCAGTGGATGTCTCGCTGATCCCGCCGCGGGCGAGGAAGTATTGAGGTTCTAACCGGAAGGGGCACGACTTTAAGTCGTGCCATTGGAACATTCAGGTTGACGGGCTTCAGCCCCTGAGGTGGACTCTTCTGGTGCACGCCAGAAGCGGACCTCAGCGGCTAAAGCCGCGATCTTTGATCAGCCTAAATCGGCACGAGTGAAACTCGTGCCCTTTCCGGTTGTTTTTTCATGCAAGGGTTTCGTTTTGGAACAAAACTAATGCCCGATCAATCCGTCATCTTAAAAATCAAGCGTCAACTCACTCCCACCGGTAAGTCCTTCTGGGAAGAATTCTCGGTTCCCTACCGGCCAAACATGAACGTGATTTCGGCACTCATGGACATTGCCGCTGACCCCGTCACGCGCGATGGCAAGGCGACCACGCCCATCACTTACGACTCGAATTGCCTCGAAGAGGTCTGCGGGTCGTGCGCCATGTTGATTAATGGCAAAGCGCGGATGGCCTGCTCAGCGTTGATTGACAACCTGGAGCAGCCGATCCGCCTGGAGCCGTTTTCCAAGTTTCCCGTTGTGCGCGACCTCGCCACCGATCGGCGCGTGCTCTTCGAAAATCTAAAAACAGTGAAAGCCTGGGTTCCAATCGACGGCACTTACGATCTCGGCGCCGGTCCACGCCTATCCCCCGACGAGCAGGAGTCAGCCTATCCCCTGTCCCGCTGCATTTCCTGTTGCTGCTGCATGGAGGCGTGCCCACAATTCAACGAGAGCACGGGCTTCGTGGGGGCGGCGACCATTTCGCAGGTTCGGTTATTTAACACACATCCCACGGGCAAGTCGCTGCAGCGGGAGCGGCTCGCGGCCCTGATGGGCGATGGCGGCATCCAGGAATGCGGCTACGCCCAGAACTGCGTGGAGGTTTGCCCCAAGGACATTCCGCTAACCAAGTCCATCTCGGAAGTCGGCGGGCAGGTCATGAAACAAGCGTTGGGGGATTTGTTCCGACGTTAGGGCAATGTGGGGACAGCCGCCATCGGCTGTCTGGTCGAGCGAAGCTCGACCCTTGTTCGGAATTTGCAGTAGCGCAACCCATGGGCAGCCCGGGGGCTGTCCCTACGTGGCTTCTGGTCCGGACAGCCGAGGGCGGCCGTCCCTACGTGACCTTTTGCGGCGCTGAAATGTGTCATTTGAACGACAACCGGCAGGCACAAAGCTTCATCCAAGTCCCGCCAAGTCGTGGCTGACCGCCAACATAGGCTCGCTCGTGGAGAAAGCTTGAAATGGCCCAATACCTGCCGTCAATTCAGTTGGGCCTCTGCCTCGGCGGAAGTCAGTAACCGGCAGTAACCAAGTCCCGGTCACCGCGACTGTGGTACGCGCGTAACGGTTCGCGGGCAGGAACGGGTTGGTCCCCTTGACACCATGGCTTAGAATAGCCGCTACTCGCGGACAGTTGTGCATAAGAGTAGCCGCAGGAACTCTGTGAGACGCATCGGAAAAAATAAATTCGCCTCGCTAGTCCTCGTCGCAGTGGTGTGCGCCGGGCTTAGCAGCCAGGCCTTCGCGGTGAAGCGCGCCGTCATGCAGCATCACCGCCGGCATTTCCGATGGCTGCACTGGAATCCGATGTTCCGGCCTTCGCACGAGTCGTTGCTCTTGCAGAATGCGGAAGTCGACCGCCTGAACCTGCCGCGCATCCAGGATGAAACTGAACTGGAAGCTCTGAAAGCGGACGGTTCCCTGCTTGAGATTGTGCCGAGAGAGTCTCTGCGTATCGATCCACGGTTGGATCCTTCCCGACGCTACTGCCGTATGTGGACACTCGATTTCGTCGAAGACCTCAGCGAAGCTTATTACACCCGCTTTCACCAGCAGATTCAGGTGAACTCGGCAGTGCGCACCGTTAAAGTTCAGAAAAAGCTACGCCGTCACAACCGCAATGCCGCGCCCTGGGAAGGCGAGACCGCCTCATCGCATTTGGCGGGGGTCACCCTCGATCTGCAACGCCGCGGCATGAGCAAACAGCAGATTCACTGGATGGAACGTTATCTGTTCTATATGAAGGCTCTCGGGTTGGTCGAACCGGAAGAAGAGCGACGCCAGTGGGTCTTCCACATCATGGTGAGCGGACATTACGCAGACTGGCGCGAAACGCAGACGCTGATGCCCATCGACCGCCCGCAGCAGGAGAAGCCGACCACCGAAGTGGCCGAAGCGGGAACGAAGTAATCCGGTTTTCAACGTTTCACCCTTCTGCGAAATCCGTTAGATTCACTTCTTATGATCGTTCTTATGGCGGGGCTGCCCGGAACGGGCAAGACCACGCTCGCTCGCGAGCTGGCGCAGCGCACTTCCGGACGGGTTCTAAGTAAAGACGAGTTCCGTCACGCCATTTTCCTGCCGGGGGAAATAGAATACTCGTCGCGCCAGGATGATTTTTGCCTGCAGTTGATGCTGCAAACTGCCGAATACCTGCTCTCCGGCAATCCGGCGCGCATTATCTTTCTCGACGGACGTGCTTTCTCACGCCGTTACCAAATCGAAAACGTTTTAGCTGCGGCCAGTTGCCTGCACCAGAAGTGGAGAATTCTGGAATGCGTGTGTTCAGAAGAGAGTGCGCGTAAGCGGCTGGCAGCGGATGCCGGTGCGGTTTCCCATCCCGCCAGTAATCGAGATTTCCAGCTCTACGCCGACGTCAAGATGAGATTCGAAACCATCACCCATCCTAAAATCCTCATTGATACGGATCAAAGCATCGAGCACTGCGTCACGTTAGCCATGGCCGCGCTCGGCAGAACTGGGTGACCCAACGCCAACCGATGAAATTCAAGCAGAGTGTGGATCGCTTGCGACTCTGCCTATACAATCGGAAACTTGCCTCACAGTTCATGGGCGACAACTATGACCTTCAAATCCTGCTTTCTTGCGCTAGTGGTGAGTTCAACTGTTTTTGCCCAATCGGCGGAGAAGAATTCGTCTGCTTCGCAGCAGGGGATCAGCGCCAAAGCACGGCAGATTCATGACTCGGCCCTGATCGTCGACACGCACGCTGATACCCCGCAGCGGTTTCTCGATGAGGCATTCGACATTGGCTCGACCGATCCCAATGACATCGGGCACATCAGCCTCGACAAAGCGCGGCGCGGCAATTTGGGAGCGGAGTTCTTTTCCATCTGGGTCGATCCTCAAACCAACCAGGGCAATTACGCCAAGCACAGCTTCGATCTCATCGACTCGGTCTATGAACAGGCGGCGCATCATCCCGATCGCATGCTGATGGCGTTCTCCACCGCCGACATCGAGCGCGCGCACCGCGAGCACAAACTGGCTGCGCTGATGGGCATTGAGGGTGGACACTCCATCGAGAACGACATGCACCTGCTGCGCGATTTCTATCGCTTGGGCGTCCGCTACATGACCTTGTCATGGTCGAACACCAATGAGTGGGCAGATTCCTCAGGCGATATCGATGATCCCAAGGTTCAGCACCACAATGGCCTGACCGATTTCGGCAAGCAAGTCGTGCTGGAGATGAACCGACTCGGGATGATGGTGGACATCTCGCACGTTGCGGACAAGACATTCTGGGACGCGATTGCGACCACGAAGGCTCCCGTCATTGCTTCGCACTCATCCTCGCGGGCCCTAGTAAATGCGCCTCGCAACATGACCGACGACATGCTCAAGGCCGTGGCAAAAAATGGCGGGGTAGTGCAGGTAAACTTCTTTAACGGATTCGATGACGAGAATTTCCGTAAAGCCGTGGAAGCCCAGGCGAAAGACCAGTCGGCGGCGATTCAGAAATTCATCGACGACCAGAAAGCCTTGGGCAAATCTGTCGACTATGTGGAAGTCGACCGCATCGAGCGGGAGTGGATGGCGAAAATTCCGCGGCCTCCGCTCAGTTCCTTAATTGACCATATCGATCACATCGCGAAAGTTGCGGGAGTCGATCACGTCGGCCTCGGCTCTGATTTCGATGGCGTGAGCGGCGCCACTCCCCAGGGTATCGACTCGACCGCCGACCTGCCGAAAATCACGCAAGCGTTGCTCGATCGCGGGTACAGCGCCTCCGACATTCATAAGATTCTCGGCGAGAATCTGATGCGCGTCTTCCGGGACGTGGAACGCGTCAGCCGCGAAATGCGGGCAGCACCCGTGACAAAATAAGATCAAAGCTGTTGGCGTACAATGCAACGTTGCGTTGCTATCGTTGCAGAGATTCGAGTTCGAAGGAGCACTTATGGGAAGAACATTACTGGCTTTCAGCGCACTCTTGATGGCCGGATCGTTGGCGGCAGCTCAGACCAGTTCCGCCAAGCCGGCGACGCACGCCAAGGCGGCCACGGCAGCGAACCCAGCCACTTCGGCCTCCGCCTCGCAGCCGACTGCGGTTATCGACACCACAGCCGGCAAGATGAACTGCACGCTGTTTCCCGATAAAGCTCCCATTGGCGTAGCCAATTTCATCGGGCTCGCCAGTGGATCGAAAGACTGGAAAAATCCGGTGAGCGGCGCCGCCAAACACGGCGTTCCGCTGTACGACGGCACCATCTTTCACCGCGTGATTCCGGGATTCATGATCCAGGGCGGCGATCCTGCGGGAACGGGTTCCGGCGCCGATCCGATCAAACCATTCCAAAACGAAGTTTCGCCGGACTTGACTTTTAGTAAAGCCGGCCGTCTCGCCTACGCCAACGCCGGACCGAACACAAACACTTCCCAATTCTTCGTCACCGAAGTGCCATTTACCGGAGAGCAGGCCAAGATGCTCAACGGACACTATACGATCTTCGGCCAGTGCGATGAGGCGTCCGTATCGCTGGTGAAACAGATCGCGGGCATGAGTCGCGATTCAAATGACCGGCCTTACCGGCCCATCCGCATCAACCACATTACGATCGCAAAGAGCGGAAGCAGTGCGTCGGCAGCCAAGCCCGCGGGAAGAACTGCTGCGAGGAAAACTTCTACCGCGCCAAACTCAAAGACCAGTTCCACGCCCAAGTAACAACACTTGTTCGAGTTCCATCGACTGACAGCCCAAGGGGCTGTCCCTACGTCAACATCTATTATCCGAAAGGACTTTTATGGCTCGTCAACCTGGAATGTACGCAACCTTTGAAACATCCGAAGGAAACATCGTCTGCCGGCTCTTCGACAAAGAGGCTCCGAAGACGGTGGCCAATTTCACCGAGTTAGCTGAGGGCAAACGCGAGTGGACTCATCCCAACACGCGCAAGAAGTCCAACGATCGGCTCTACGATGGAACGATCTTTCACCGCGTTATTCCTGATTTCATGATCCAGGGCGGCGATCCGCAAGGAACGGGGATGGGCGGGCCCGGCTACCAGTTTGAAGACGAGACCAAGGGCTCACCGCACAAATTCGACAAACCTGGCAAATTAGCCATGGCCAATGCCGGTCCCAACACAAATGGGAGTCAGTTCTTCATCACCGTGGCAGCGACAACCTGGCTCACAGGCAAGCACACCATATTCGGCGAGGTGGTCGAAGGTCAGGATGTGGTCAATAAGATTACAAGCCTACCGCGTGGACGCAACGATCGGCCAAGCAAAGATGTGGTAGTGAAGAAAGTAACAATCGAGAGCGCCTAAATTGCCCGGGCGTCCCTCGAGCTCGCCGTCAGATTCGAGTTGCGAATCTGACGGCCCCGCGCCCGGTGGCGATCCGCTAAATCCCGATCACCCCTACTAACTCCTTGACCGCTGCTGCGCTCTTATCAAGAGCGGCTTTCTCTTCGGGGGTCAGCTTGATCTGAATAATCTGCTCGATCCCTTTAGCCCCTAGCTTCACGGGTACGCCGACATACAGACCATCGATCCCGTATTCGCCTTGCAGGTAAGCGGCACAGGGGAGGATTTTCTTTTTGTCTTTGAGAATGGCTTCGACCATTTCGGTGGTCGCTGCCGAGGGAGCGTAGTAGGCGGAACCCGTCTTCAGGTACTTCACGATCTCCGCGCCACCATCGCGCGTGCGCTGTACCAACCCCTCAAGACGGGACTTCTCGATCAACTCGGTAATTGGAATGCCGGCCACAGTGGAGTATCGCGGCAACGGAACCATGGTGTCGCCGTGGCCACCGAGTACGAACGCAGTCACGTTCTCCACGCTCACTTTCAGTTCGTCAGCAATGAAAGCTCGGAAGCGAGCCGAATCCAGCACGCCCGCCATACCAATGACTCGCTCGCGCGGGAATCGGCTGAGCTTAAACGCGGCTTGCGCCATGGCATCCAGAGGATTCGAAACGATAATCAGAATGCAATTGGGAGAGTACTTCACCACCTCGCCCACGACCGCCTTCATGATGTTGTAGTTGGTATTGAGTAGGTCATCGCGGCTCATGCCCGGCTTGCGTGGAATGCCCGCGGTGATGACTACGATGTCAGAGTTGGCCGTGTCTTTGTAATCGTTGGTGCCGCTGATGTAGGAATCGCGTTTCTCAATCGGCATGGCTTCGAGTAGATCGAGGCCCTTCCCTTGCGGCACGCCCTCGATGATGTCGATAAGAACGACGTCCGCGAGTTCTTTGCTCGCAATCCAGTGTGCGGCAGTTGCGCCTACGTTGCCCGAACCTACGATGGTTACTTTCTTGCGCATGATGAGTCCTCGCAGAATTTCGTAATTTGGAAATTTTGTAAATTGGTAATTGAAAGCCCTAGTCCAATCGCCGAGCCGGAAGAAATTACTAAATTACCCGATTACAAAATTACAAAATCCTACCGGATCGACTCACTCTTCGCGCTAAACCAGCACACCGGCTCCCATGTTTTCGATCACGGAACTGGCGAATTCACTGGTCTTTACCTTGGTCGCGCCGGGCATCAGGCGCTCGAAGTCATACGTCACCTTCTTCTGGTCGATCGTGCGTTCCATGCTCTGTTCGATCAAATCGGCGGCCTCCTTCCAGCCCAGGTGACGGAACATCATGACGCCTGACAGAATCACCGAGCCCGGATTAATCACGTCTTTGTCGGCGTACTTGGGTGCGGTACCGTGCGTGGCTTCGAAAATTGCGTATCCATCGCCGACGTTAGCCCCCGGAGCGATCCCGAGTCCGCCCACCTGGGCCGCGCACGCATCGGAAATGTAGTCGCCGTTCAGGTTCGGAGTCGCCAGAATGGAATACTCATCCGCGCGCGTCACCACCTGCTGGAAGATTGAATCGGCGATGCGGTCGTTGATCATGATCTTCTTCTTCCAGGCGCCGTTGCCGTGCGTTTTGCCGATGGCGTCCAGCACGTCTTTGACTTCCTTTTCGACCGATTGGCGAAAGGCCGGCGGCGCGAACTCCATTCCTGGCTCGATCATCTCGGCATTTTGAGCGATAGTCAGGTTAGGGTTGTTGTCTTTGTTGCCGAGGATCCAGCTCTCGCGCTCAGTTACGATGTTGTCACGGAATTCTTGAACGGCGATCTCGTACCCCCACTTGCGGAACGCTCCCTCGGTGAACTTCTGGATGTTGCCTTTGTGAACCAGCGTAACCGCCTTACGTCCCGATTCCATTGCGTGCTGTATGGCCATCCGCACGAGCCGTTTCGTTCCAGTGATCGACATCGGCTTAATCCCGACCCCCGAGTCGAGGCGGATCTGTTTCTTACCGCCCTTAAGCATGTCCTTGTTCAGGAATTCGATGAGTCGGGCGCACTCGGGCGTTCCCTGCTCCCATTCCACTCCGGCGTAAACGTCTTCGGTGTTTTCACGGAAAATAACCAGATCCATCCGCTCCGGGTGCTTTACCGGAGAAGGCACGCCGCGGTAATACTTCACCGGGCGCACGCAAGCATAGAGATCCAGAATTTGGCGTAGCGCAACATTCAAGGATCGGATGCCGCCGCCCACCGGCGTGGTCAGCGGGCCTTTGATGGCGACACGGAACTCCCGAATGGCGGCGATAGTATCCTCGGGCAGCCAGTCGTCGAATTTGGCTTTCGCCTTTTCCCCGGCGAATACTTCGTACCACGCAACGCGCCTTTTACCCTTGTAAGCCTTTTCGACAGCGGCGTTAAAGACGCGGTGCGAGGCTTTCCAGATGTCGCGCCCCGTGCCGTCTCCTTCAATGAACGGAACGATTGGAGTATCGGGGACTTCGTACTTGCCGCCAGAATATCCGATCTTCTTTCCGTCTGCAGGAACGGCAACGCCGTTATAAGAACCAGCCATCGAAAACCTCCACTATGAACGATTTTGAAGAGGATTCAAAAAACTCACAATTATAAAGGCTTGCAGCCACCGAAACACGTTGCGTGTGGCCATTTTACTCAGCGTGGCGCGAATTGACTCGTCACGGGACAGCCAACCCGGCGAAGAAGGAGAATTACCCCCACGAAATTGGAGCAGGAACTATGCGGCCGTGTTTTGCGTAGAGACTCTCAGGTTGTGTCATAATTCCTGCGATCTTCTTGCAATATAGGGAGGGGTTTATGGGGTCTCTGCAGTCCCTGGCTGTTCGTGTTTCACTCGGCGGGTTGCTCTTTGCTGCTCTATCCGCTTCCGCCTTTGCCAATAGCCCCCACGACCGCACCCAGTTTGGTCACGACATTTTTGTAGGACCTGGCGAGGAAATCACGGAAGCCACGTGCTTTGGCTGCAATGTTCGCATCCGCGGCAAAATCCAGGGTGACGCTACGACTTTCGGCGGCAATATTCTCGTTGAGGACCAGGGAGAGGTGGGTGGCGATACCACTACATTTGCCGGGGATGTTCGGCTCGATAAAGGAGCGAAGATCAGCGGTCTGACCGTCTTCGCAGGTCGCGTTCATCGCGATCCGGCAGCCACGGTGAATGGAGACGTTACAACCTTCAGCGGTTCCGTCTGGCTCATCGTGCTATTCGGTTTACCCCTCGTGCTGCTGGGAGGGTTCATCGCCCTGGTTGTCTGGCTGATCCGACGCCTGACCCGTCCCGCCGTGCCTTTGGCGGCATAGTCAATCCACACGCTACCAGCGCCGCGTACCAAAGGTCTTGCGAACCCCGACCGTCATATACCGTCCCCAAGGGCCATTGTTGCCCAAATCCGCGATGCCCAGGTAGCGGTCCCGCGAACCCAACCGGTCAAACAGAAAATGCTGGGTCACCCGAAACTCGAATCCTTTGTTGAGATAGATTCCTGCTCCCCAGGAGTGCTCAATACCGATGGCGTCGAAAGACCAGGTATACAACGTCTTCGGAATCGTTTTGCCGAACAGGAATGTGGGGGCTCCGTAAACCATGAAGCGACGCAGGGGACCCTTGCCAAAGGGACGAACCTCGAGGATCCCAGAGAGCATGTAGCGCGCAAAGAGGCTGCAGGGAGCATTGACACCCCCGTACTGCCCAGCATTCCCCCCGCAAAGGTTGGGGTCAATCTCGTTATGCGGAGGCGCCAAATCAAACTGCGCCCATCCCCAAAACATGTCCCGCGGAAAAAACATGCGCTCGTTCGGATCCACTGCTTTCCACGTGCCATACGAAGTCTTCTCCTCTTGCACGGTCGAGGGTGACGAGACTTGCGCCCCCGCGCTGGAGATCAGTGCTAATACCACTACAATCCACGGCCACTTTCTCATGTCACCTCCGATGGACTTTGATTGCGGAACAGAGTATTCAGCCCCAATGCGGCCAGGCTGTTGAAACGAAACTGTAGGCTAGCGCGCAACATTCTAACGCGGCCCTTTAACCGGAGATCGTGTTGTTGAAGGGTTCGCGAGGCCATGCTGCGGTTCGGGGTTAGAAGTTCTCCTCGCGCAGCGGAGCCTTCCAGAATTCATATCCCATACTCGCTTTCTTCCATTCATAGTACGTTCACATTAGTCGCGGAGACGCTAAATATCAGAAAAACAAAGGTATTACCGTTTGGCTGAAGGATTGCACTTTCCGCAGTAACGCAAACCCAGGGAACCTTATGCCACAAGAGATTTCAGTCTCGTATCAAGCGATTAAGAGCAAAGTTTATCGGCTGATCGACGCTCTAGTTGTTGGGGAAAAGAGCGAGGCCGAAGTGCAGGAGTCAGTCCGGAGATGGTGGTCCCTGATCCACCCGGCGGACCGGCCCATAGCCCAGAAATATCTCCTCATGGTCCTGGGGCGCTCCAATGATGCTCTGGGCGCGATGGGGACGGAGCTGCTCTCTGTCAGCGGAGGCGATATGCGCCAAGCACAACTCAGTGACTCTGCTTTGTCGAACAAGCGCATGCGGCTGGTGGAGCGCATGATGAAAGACACCTCGGTGCGCACCGCCGTCTAATCAACTGATCGCGAGCACATAATTCCACAAAACCCAGGAATGCCAAGGCATTCCTGTCTTTTCAATCGCCTAGATGTCGTAGTAAAGCGCAAACTCGTAAGGGTGCGGCCTGGCTCGCACTGCTTCCACCTCTTTCGTGCGCTTGTAATCGACATAGGTTCGCAATAGCTCTTCCGTGAACACATCTCCCTTCAGCAGAAACTCGTGGTCTCTTTGCAACGCGTCCAGAGCCTCTTCCAGCGATGCGGGCATGGACGGAACATTCGATACTTCTTCCGGGTCCAATTCGTAGATATCTTTGTCCAGCGGCGGCCCGGGATCCATTTTGTTCTCAATTCCATCCAGCCCGGCCATGAGCATGGCGGCGAACGCCATATACGGATTACAGCTCGGATCGGGCGGACGAAATTCCACACGCTTCGATCTGGGCTCGACCGTGTACATCGGAATTCGACATGCTGCCGAGCGGTTACGACGGGAGTAGGCAAGGCTCACCGGCGCCTCGAAACCCGGTACCAGGCGCTTGTAAGAGTTCGTAGTGGGCGCGATGATCGCCGACAGCGCCGGGCCATGCTTGAGCAGGCCGCCTACGTACCACAAGGCAAGCTGCGCCAGTCCGGCATACCCATCGCCGGAAAAGAGTGGCTCTCCCCCCTTCCAGAGCGACTGGTGGGTATGCATTCCGCTGCCGTTATCGCCAAAGAGAGGCTTCGGCATGAAGGTGACAGTCTTGCCGTTGCGGCTGGCCACGTTCTTGACGATGTATTTGTATAGCAGCATCTTGTCGGCGGAGCGCAGCAGCGAGTCGTACTTCAGATCGATCTCAGCCTGGCCCCCGGACGCTACTTCGTGATGATGGCATTCGACTTCCATGCCGCACCCTTGCATGGTGACCACCATCTCCGATCGCAGATCCTGGTAATGGTCGCTGGGAGCGACGGGGAAGTATCCTTCACGATAGCGGGGCCGGTACCCCAGATTGTTCGATTCCCTTCCCGAATTCCAACGTCCCTCTTCGGCATCGATGTAATAAAAGCCGTATTGCTCTCGTTGATCGAAGCGCACGTTGTCGAAAATAAAGAATTCGGCCTCAGCCCCAAAGTACGCAATATCAGCAATGCCGCTCGATGCCAGGTACATCTCTGCTTTGCGCGCGATATGTCGGGGATCGCGATCGTAGCTCTGCTTCGTCACCGGGTCGACTACGTCACACACTAGGACCAGCGTCGGCACCTCTGTGAAAGGGTCCATGAGATACCAACTGGCATCCGGCTTCAGAAGCATGTCGCTCTCATGGATACCCGCCCAGGCGCGTATGGAGGAACCATCAATTCCGAACCCAGCTTCGAAAGAGGACTCAGTGAGTTGCTCGATGGGATACGAAACGTGGTGCCAAAGTCCCGGAATGTCGGTGAAACGCAGATCCAGGATTTTGGCTTCATTCTTCTTGGCGAAATCGAGGACGGTATTGGCGTCTGACATTAGGGCTCCTTCACATGTAGGGACAGCCGCCTCGGCTGTCCGGTCGAGCAAAGCTCGACTATTGTGCTGAGTGCCGCCTCTGCCCGGCCTCGCCGGGCCGGACAGCCGAGGCGGCTGTCCCTACATGCTAGGGCAGGCTGCTACAATCGGTCGCGCGTGCGGAATCGTTGAGTCTAAAGCCGGCGCAGCATGCAGGCAATTCGATTGTTCTTATAGCCGGGATAAAGCACACTTTATACTTAAGCTGTCGGCCGTCAGCAATCAACCTGAAACGAGGGTCGTGGTGTGCAATCAATCGTAGAGACGTAGCTAGCTACGTCTCTACAGCTATTGGCTGAAAGCTCCTATGGACTTTGACCAGCTCGAGACCTTCCTCGAAGTAGCGCGGCACGCCTCGTTCTCTCGGGCGGCGGAGAAACGATTCCGCACCCAGCCCGCTATTTCGTCGCAGATTCGCGGCTTGGAGGAAGAGGTCGGGGCCAAGCTCTTCGATCGCTCCGGCGGCAAGGTATCGCTTACTGCGGCAGGCAAGGCCTTCGTCAAATATGTTGAAGATACGCTCGATGCCCGCAAAGCCATGATGGTTTCGATCGCGGAGATGGAGCGCGTACCCCGCGGCGAAATCATCGTGGGCGCCAACGAAGGTACATGCCTGCACATCCTGCCCTACGTCTTTGCCGATTTCAAAAAGCAATATCCGGATGTCTCGGTCAACATCAAGCGCGCCGATTACGCCAGGGTTCTGGAGTCGATCATCGACAACTCGGTGGATTTCGGAGTCGTGTCGCTCCCAGTAAGCGATAACCGGCTCACAGTCGTGCTCATCCATCGCGATGAGCTGATCCTGATTGCACCGCCGCAACATCCGCTGGGAAAACTGAAATCAGTTACCATTGCCGATGCCGGCAAGTTTCCCCTGATCGTTCCCAAGGCAGGCCACACGCGCGACGCCATTGAACAGCTGTTTCATGAAAAGCGGCTGAAGCCGAACTTCACCATGGAATTGGACTCGAGCGAACTGCTGAAGCGCTTCGTCGCCGCCGATGTAGGGATCGGCTTTATCGCGCGCTCGAATGTGGAAGAAGACGTCCGCGCCAAAGTGCTGGCTGCCATCCCGTTGGCCGATGCGCAGGTCCGGCGCGATCTCGCCTTGGTCTTCCGCAAAGATAAGGCCCTCAGCCGTGCCGCTCTAGCGTTCATTGATATTGCCGTCAAGCACAAATCCACTCAGGAATTCGCATACACCCCCAGCCGATGAGGAATTCGCGTCATATTCTGCTACTGCTCTGCCTGGGATGGTCTTTGTGGGCCGGGGCACAAAGCCAGAAGCCAATCTCCCAGATGCCGGCATCCGCGCGTCAGCTGATCGCGGTGAAGGTCACTGGCAGCAAGCGCTTTTCGGAGCAGGACATCGCCGCCGCCACCGGTTTGCAGATGGGAACGCCGGTGAGTGAGGACGATTTCAAACGAGCTGCGCGCCGGCTGGGGGACACGGGAGTGTTCTCCGACATCGCGTACTCCTATTCGTACTCTTCCGCCGGAACCAAGCTCGAGTTCCACGTCGTGGATGCTGACAAGTTTGTCCCTGTTCGCTTCGAAGACTTCGTCTGGTTTTCCGATGCGGATCTTCTGCACCGAATAAAAGAGCACGCGCCCCTGTTCGATGGCCAGCTTCCGCTATCAGGACGCCTCGCCGAAGAGGTCTCGGATGTCCTGCAGGCGATGCTGGTCGAGAAGTCCATTCCCGGGCACGTGGAATATGAGCGCGTTGGCAACTCCGATGCTCCCGTGCAAGCCATTCTCTATCGTATTGCCAATGTTCTGATTCAAATTCGAAATGTCGAGTTTACGGGAGCCGGTGCAGACGAACTTCCCGCGCTTACGGCCGCGTCGAAGAGAGTCTTCGAGCGGGAGTACTCCCGCACGGTTTTGCACTCCCTGATCGAAAAACAGCTCTTGCCTGTGTACCACTCCCGGGGATACCTGAAGGCAAGTTTCGGCGAGCCTCAACCCAAAGTCGTTAAACAGCCTTCTGCGGCCAATGATGACGGGCCCAGAAACTTGACTGTCGTGGATGTGCTTTTTCCCGTAACGCCGGAACAGCAATATAAATTGAAGTCGTTGGAATGGTCGGGGAATGCGGCGATCTCGACCGATACCTTGGCCAAGATGGTGCGTCTGGAACCGGGCCAGACAGCGAATACAGTGCGGCTCAGCGACAGTCTTAGCCAGGTCCAGAAGCTTTATGGTTCCAAGGGGTACGTCACGGCTTCGATCACGCCACAGCCTTCTTTCGATGAAACGGCAAGCGCGGTTGCGATTCGCTTGGAAGTCAAGGAAGGGCCTGTCTTCCATATGGGTGACCTGGAATTCCGGGGACTCGACAACGGTCTCACCGCGAAGCTTAGAAACGCATGGAAAATCCGGCCCGGCGAGATCTATGACTCCACGTATCTGAGCGAGTACCTTCCAGCCGCCCAAAGACTCCTGACATCATCGCTCGATTGGGAAGTTTCTCCGCATGTCACGGCCAACGTGCGGGACAAAACCGTCGACGTGGACTTAATCTACACGGCGAAGGCACCCAAGTAGCCGTCCCCCGCCCGGCTTGTTCGTATTTTGGAACAAATCTTTGCCCAATTCTCGGGGGCGCCTAAAGCGCGTTACTCTAGCGCGACTCTCACATCAGTTGGTCCTTTAACTTTTGCCCGGGCCCTCCCCCATCCCTCCGGGCGATGAGCGGGGCGCGCGCCAGCGCACCCCGCATTTTTTCAACATCAGTACTTGTAACCTTTTCGGCAATGGCGCATCTTTTGTGTGATGGAATATTCCTTGAAAAAGGGAGTTGCGTGCCCACAGTCTGAGGCATTAAGCCCGGCAAATAGAAAAAGGAGAATGTGGATGAGTGCTCGAAGCAGAAAAATGGAATGGATTCTGAAGCTGTTGCTGGTTCTAACTTTGGCGGCTGGCGCCGCGTTTGCCGCCAGCGGGAAGTCCTACACCGGTACCGTTAGCGACTCCATGTGCGGCGCCAAGCATGCCATGCCCGGAGATGATGCGGCTTGCACCCGGGCGTGTGTGGCTAAGGGTTCTAAATATGCCCTCGTCGTGGGGGACAAGGTTTACACCCTTGAAACCAGTGACAAGGCTGCTTTATCAACACTCGACAAGCAAGCGGGAGCCAAAGCCACCGTCACCGGGACCGAGAAGGACAATACGATCGCGGTAAGCTCGGTGAAACCGGCCAAGTGAGTCACTAGCCGATTGTAAGTATCCGTTTGCAGGAGAGCGCTGCTTGCGCCTCCTGCAATTTTTTTGCCCCTACTCTGAAATTCATATTTCCTTTACAAACCATTGTGTTAGATTGTGCATTCTCACCTACAATTTTTGGGTTTTCGGGGAGGACGAACGAATTGGGCAAAGACATGGTTCCGAAGCGGATTTTCTTTACCAAAGGAGTGGGGAAACACCGCGAGCGCTTGACTTCGTTTGAATTGGCGTTGCGTGACGCCGGGATCGCTGCCCAGAATCTTGTGCGGGTATCATCAATTTTCCCGCCCAACTGCAAACTGCTCGCCCGCAAAGAGGGCGTCAAGTATCTCCACCCCGGCGAAGTCGTCTTTGCGGTAGTCGCCGAGAATTCCACCCGCGAACCGCATCGGCTGCTCGCCTCCTCCATCGGCGTCGCGATTCCCGCCGACCGCAACACCTACGGATATCTCAGTGAACACCACTCATTCGGCGAGACCGAAGATGCCGCCGGAGAATACGCCGAGGAACTCGCGGCCGAAATGCTGGCCACGACTCTCAACGTGGAATTCGATCCCGATCGATCGTGGGACGAGAAGAAGCAAATCTACCGCCTCTCCAACAAGATCGTGCGCACCGCGAATGTGACTCAGTCGGCGGTTGGCGACAAGCGCGGGCTCTGGACCACCGTCATAGCTTCCGCCGTCTTGATCTTCGATTAGTGATTAGTCGAGGTAAAGCGCCGTGATGCCCACGGTCGCGAAAACATTCTTCACCACCCGGTCGCAGCGTACCGCGTGGAACTGGAAGCATCCAGCAGCGGTTGCGCCCACAACCCGGTAGAGCCGTTTTCTGAGTCCCGCCCGGGCTCTGTGCAGGCGAACCTTCACGTTCTCCTCCGTCAGGTTCAAGCAGTGCGCGGTTTCTTCCGTAGTCATGCCTTCCACGTCGCGCAGTACGAAAACCAGCCGGTGATCTTCCGACAATGACAGAACAGCTTTCTCCAGTACAGCGGCGAGTTCCCGATCGTAAGCTTGCTGTTCCGGACTGCGCGCACTCGAAGGTGGCGATTGCATAATCTCTCCATTGGATTCGTCGGCCGGATCGAACGCCTGGAAGCGGAGGCGCCGCCGGGAGCGCGTCAAAGCTTCATGCACGGCAATGCGAGTCAACCAGGTGACGAATTTGGCCCGGCCTTCGAAGCTCGCCAGATTCTGGTAAGCACGGACGTAGGCGTCCTGCATCACGTCCTCGGCCTCGGCGTCGTCGCGCAGGATGGATCGCGCCACGCGGTATAGCCGTTGATTGTGCCGGCGCATCAGCAGTTCGTAGAGCGCGGTTTCGCCCGCCAGTACGCGTTTGACGACCTCTTCGTCGCTCCAGTCCTCTCGTTGCGCCTGTTGCACCAGTGCTGCAGTGGCCATGAATCGCCTCCACAGACATTGAGTCTATAAGCTCCAGCCGGTTACAGAATCCGAGAAATTCTCCCTAGTTAGCCTGATGGCCTCCCAACTGTCCGCTGCGGCCCCCGGCGCACGCAGAACGCTGAAAGCTGCGCTGGCCGAATCTGGCTGAACGCTTGTTTTCAGCTACATACAAGCCCTTCGACAACCTCGAAGGGATTATAACTTCAGTAACTCCAAAATATGCCGAATGTAATCTTTCGTTAACAGGGCTGGGTTATCATAGGGGTTGAGTAGATGAGGGTTCTTACCTCGCTTTAGGGAAGCTTTGGACAGCGAAACACTTAGAAAAAGACAGCAGGCGCTGATGCGGCGAATGGCGGAGCGAAAGCTGCGTTCGCGCGCCCAGCAACTCTATGAGTCCCGTGGCCAAACTGAAGGTCATGAATTAGAGGATTGGTTTCAGGCTGAGGGGGAAATGCTTAAAGACAATCGGCTTGCCCCGCTTTATCGCCACCTGCGAGACACCGGGCAAGACGCGGAAGTTTCGTCTGAGACAGCTGGTGAAGAAGCTGTCCCGTGTGAAACGGGCACCTAGGCGCTTTCAGATTTGTCCCAGAAGGCGGGTTTCGGCTCAAGCCGAACCCGCCTAAACTTTTGCCGCCGATTTCCTGGCAACTGATTTTGCCGCTTTGCGCCCACCCTTCTTTGCCTTATCCAGCCGCTCAATAAGCGATGCAACCAGGATCGGCAGTCCCACCGTAGCATCCACAAAGACCTCGCCGAACTTGCCGCCTTCCGCCGGCGGAATAAACTTGCCCCACGAGATTGCCTCGCTGTAAGGACTGCCTGACAGCCCGCCCCAGTACACCGGTTCTGGACAGATTCTGAGACCGTAGTGGTAGCGCTTCAGTGGCACGTTCTCGCCTAGGCGGCGATGCCTCAGTTCGATGAACGGGCCAAACTGCTGTGACCAATTCCGTGGAACACCGCCTCCAATGGTGAAAATTCCCAGCTTCTTCTGACGAAGCAGCGTGGCGGCGAAGTGCTCCAGATCTTCGAAGGGATCGAAGCGGATCTTGTGCCTTCCCGTGGACTCGCGCAGCCGGTTGTTAAGCGCCGTATCGAGGCCAAGCTCCGAATCGCTGAATGCCGGGACAAACACCGGCACACCCTGTTCATAGGCAGACTTCAGAATTCCCCGCTGTCCTTGCGCATGCTTCGCCAGGTACGCTCCGATGGCGTGGTTCAGTTTGTACGAGCACATCACTTCGTTGTGGTCCCAAGCCTCCAGCACTGCCGACATAATTTCTTCGACGTCATCCAGGTTCTGTTCCGGCTCGAGCGTGTCGTAGACACGGTTGTACCCCTGTTCGTAGAGTTCAACGTCCGAAACTTCGGGATTGGCCTGGAAGTGGGCGCGCCCAGTAGCCTCGACCAGACCGTGAGCCATGAGCGCGCCAGTGGACACAATGGCATTTACTACGCCGCGGTCGATCAACTCAGTGATGATCAGCCCCTGTTTGGCGACTGTCATGGCCCCGGCCAGGGTCATCACGATAAAAGCGTCTTCATCCAGCGCCATGGCTTCGAGCACGTCGGCTGCTTCCCCCAGTTGGCGTCCGGTGAAGGCGGTCTTAGACATGGCACGAACCAGGCCATCAATGGAATGAACTTTCGAGAGATCGAGCGGTTCCAGCGGGATCAGCCGGTCTTCTATGGGATTGTGCAAGCTACGGTCTTTGCCCTCTCCCGAGTTCGGCTCTTTGTGCCCGTGCGAATTTCCCTGATTACCCTGTTTCACCGCAAGCCTCCAAGCTTCTTCTTTTTCCCCGACCAACTACTCTACAAGATGGGCGCCTTCGGATGCCACGGCCGAACCTGGCGGGCTTCGCTGGCGATTCGTGCCCAGAGTAAACTGCAGCACATGCCGGGCAAGAAAGCGTTTGAACAGCAGATCGCCGATCTGGATTCTCTTCGTCTGGCGGATCGGCGGGAGCAGGTTCAAGCACTCGAAAAGGCACTGGGGAATCGCAACAACTTCATCGTGGGTAAAGCGTCAGACCTGATCCGCGAGTTCAAGCTTACGGGATTAACTGATGCGCTGGCAGTGGCTTTTGAGCGGTTCCTAAAGAATCCCGAGAAAACGGATCCACAATGCTGGGCGAAAAACGCAATCGCGCGCACCTTGGCCGCATTCGAGTATCAGGAAGCCGACTTCTTTCTGCGTGGCATGCACCATATTCAACTGGAGCCGGTCTGGGGAGGCAGATCGGACACCGCGGGGACACTGCGTGCCACCTGTGCTCTCGCCCTGGTGCAATGCCGCAGCCTGGCTGAAACCGACCTCCTGTCTCACCTCATCGACGTCGTCGCGGACAAAGACAAAGCCGTGCGTCTGGAAGTCGTGCGTGCCATCGAGCAGGTGGGATCGCCTGCCGCTTCCCTGCTGTTGCGCCTCCGCGCCGTGCTTGGCTCAGACGAGCCCGAGGTGCTCGGCGCTTGTTACGGCGGAATTCTGCGTCTCGAAGGGGGCCGGGCGATTCCGTGGGTCGCCGGATTTCTCGTCTCCGCCGATGACACGGCCGGCGAGGCGGCCCTGGCTATCGCCGCCACCCATTCGCCAGAAGGATTCACCGTTCTGCGAGAACGCTTTGGCGACGCGAAAGATCCGTGGTGGCGTTCTGTCCTTCTCTCGGCGATGGCGCTCACGCGGCTGGATATCGCGATGGAATTTCTGCTGGACGTGGTTCGCACCGAATCGCTCGACGCGGAAGGTGCGATCGAGGCGATTCTGCGAGCGGCGCCATCCCATGAGACCATCAGCGCGCTTGAGAGCCTGGTACGAGACAATCCGCGGCTGGCCACTGCCTTCGCAGCCCATCGAAGTTCCGGCTGAGAAACTCACAAATGCTCGTGCTAACCTTAGCTCACTGTGCGTGAAGGTCTGCTCGAAATCTTTCAGGAAACCTACAGTGAACTGCGGCCAGAGAACTCGGTCCCTGAACTCAAGGTGGAATTCTTTGCCTTTGCCAACGTGAACAACACCATTCGTCTGCGCGACGGCAGATTACTGGTACGGCTCTCTGACCTGCTGGAAGGTGCGCCAGACGGCGTTTTACGGGCTATCGCCCACATCCTGCTCGCCAAGATGTACCGCCAACCGATTGATCGCGGCTATGCGGCACGGTACCGCAAATACGTCGGCAGTCATGAGATTGTTCGCAAGGCTCACCTGGTTCGGCAGATGCGTGGACGCAAGCTACTCCGCTCCCCTCGCGGACATTTTTACGACCTCGAGGCGGTCTTTGAAGACTTGAACACCCGATTCTTTCACGGGCTCATGGCACGACCCCGCATGAGCTGGAGTCAGACCAAGACGCGCCGAATTCTCGGGCACTACGACCCGGCGCACAATGCCATCATCATCAGCCGCATCTTCGACCACCCTGCGGTGCCCCGCTACGTGCTCGACTACATCGTGTATCACGAGATGCTGCATCTGAAGCATCCGGTAAAGCTGCGCGGCAGCCGAAGGTGTGTACACTCGCCCGAGTTCCAGGCAGAAGAGAAGCTGTTCCCCCGCGCAGCCGAAGCAAATGCGTTCCTGAGACGCCTCTGAATGTGTTTTGTTTTTTCAGGAGTCACTCACCAGAGGGCCGCAAATCCGTCCTTATAGGCAGAACCGGGGTAGACTATATGTTTGGCTGGAGGCCGAAATGAAGCGCTGTTTCCCGTTGCTCAGATATCTAAGCGCGGCCACGTTTCTGAGCATTCTCGCCGCTTTTGCCCAGCAGGCGCCCGCGCCGGAAACCCACGGCATTGTCGTTGCCAATATCGATCGTTCAGTCAAACCGGGAGACGATTTCTATCACTTCGCGAATGGCGACTGGATCAAACGCACCGAAATTCCACCCGATCGCGCGGACGTCGACGTCTTCACCAAACTCGCGGACCTGAGCAATAAGCGCACGAACGACCTGATCGAGGAGATTGCCAAGTCAAGCGCCGCCGCCGGATCGGGCGAGCGCAAGGTGGCGGATCTCTTTAACTCCTACATGAATGAGTCTGCGATTGAGGCAAAAGAAATGGCGCCCCTGAAGCCGCACCTCGATGCTATTGCCGCGATTCATGACAAGAAGCAACTGGCGCACGCTCTAGGTGAAACCCTGCGTGCCGACGTGGATGCACTGAACAACACCAACTATCACACGGCGAATCTCTTCGGTCTGTGGGTTGCCCCTGGATTCAGCGATTCAGATCATTATGTCCCCTACCTCATGCAGGGTGGAATTCAATTACCCGACCGTGAGTACTACCTTGGTGAAAGCGAGCACATGAAAAATGTTCGGGCCAAGTACGAGACTCATGTGGCCGCGATGATGAAACTGGCTGGGTTCTCCGATCCCGAAGCCCGCGCCAAGCACATCGTTGAACTGGAGCATTCGATTGCCCAGACACATCGAACCCTGGCGGAAAACGAGGACATCCACAAGGCGGACAACGTTTGGAAGCGCGCGGACTTTCCATCGAAGGCTCCGGGCATCGATTGGGATGAATATTTCCGGGGTGCCGGCCTGAAGGTTGAGAGCTTTGACGTGTGGCAGCCGGAGGCATTCACGGGTGAAGCCGCACTAGTCCAATCGACCCCTCTCGAGACCTGGAAGGACTGGCTGGCGTTCCACTTGATCGAAGAGTACAGCGGAGTGCTTCCCAAAGCATTCAACGACGAGCGCTTCTCTTTCATGGGAAAGGTGCTGTCCGGTACGCAGCAGCAGCGCCCACGCTGGCAGCGTGGAGTGTTCGTCGTGGACGGCCTCCTCGGAGATATCGTCGGGCAGGCCTATGCCAAGAAATACTTTTCTCCCCAGGCCAAAGCGGAAGCCCAAGCCATGGTCGCGAACCTGATCACGGCATTCCACAAGCGCATCGACGCGCTGAACTGGATGAATCCCTCCACCAAGGCTGAGGCTCAAGCCAAACTCTCGACCTTGTACGTCGGCATCGGATATCCGGAAACCTGGCACGACTACTCAAATTACGAAGTGAAGCCGGATGATGCCTTCGGCAATATCTGGCGGGGGAATCTGTCGGAGTATCAAAGGCAGGTCGCGCGTCTGGGTAAGCCGGTCGACAAGAAAGAATGGTCCATGACTCCGCAGACGGTGAATGCGGTGAACCTGCCGTTGCAGAATGCGCTCAATTTTCCTGCCGCGATCCTGCAGCCACCATTCTATGATCCGCAGGCGCCGGCAGCCGCGAATTACGGAGCTATCGGCACAGTCATCGGGCACGAGATCAGCCACACCTTCGACACCCTGGGCAGCACCTTCGATTCCAAAGGCCGTTTGCGGAACTGGTGGACCCCGGAAGACCTGAAGCATTTCGAGGCGGCCACCCAGCGCCTCGCCGACCAATATGATACGTACAAGGCCTTCCCGGATTTAGCAATCAACGGCAAACAGACGCTCGCGGAGAACATCGCTGACGTCGCGGGAATTTCGGCCGCCTACGATGGGTACAAGGCCTCCGGTAACACAGCGCCACCCGATGCTGGATTTTCCTCAGATCAGCAGTTCTTCATCGCCTTCGGGCAGAATTGGGGAGAGAAGGCCCGCGAAGCCGCCCTGCGGCAGCAAGTGATGACTGATCCCCATGCTCCGGGCGAGTACCGGGCTGCCACGGTGCGCAACATTGACCCCTGGTATGCCGTGTTTGACGTGAAACCGGGAGAGAAACTATACCTGTCTCCCAAAGACCGTGTACGCATCTGGTGAAATTTCTTCAAGGCACAGGAGCTTGCAATGAAGATAGGGCTTTATAGCATCACGTATCGAGGAGTCTGGTATCGCGGCGAAGCTTTGGACGTCTTCAGTCTGGTACGACTTGCTAAAAAGCAGGGCTGGGAAGGCCTGGAACTCGATGCCGAACGCCCTCATGCCGTCCCCATGGACGTTTCCGCCGACGACCGCAAGCGACTGCGCGACCTCGCCGGAGAACTCGGGGTTGAGCTTTGTGCCGTGTCGCCCAATTGCGATCTCTCGAGTCCCGTCCCCGTTCAGCGCGAGACGATGATCTCTTACGTGCGCGAGTGCATCAAGCTGGCCCAGGATCTGGGCTCGCCGATCTGTAAAATATTCGCGGCATGGCGCGGCATCACTCTCCATGACGGCCTCGCGACCTACGACGAAACCTATGGCTATAACCAGTACGGCTTCTGGAAAGGCGACCGCCGTGGGTTCGTAGTGGAATCAATGCGCGAATTGTGCAGAGTTGCCGAGGACCACGGGATCGTACTCGCCATGCAAAATCATGGTCCCGACATCGTGAACCGTTACCAGGACGTGCTGTCTCTGATTGAAGAAGTTGGCTCGCCGGTGTTCAAGGCGTGTATGGATATCAACATTGAACCCGAAGCCGATTCCTCCGAACACGCGCGTCAAATGGCGGATGCGAGTCGGTCCGTGCAGGTTCACTCGCACATGAATGGGGAGTTTGCGCGGCGCCCGGATGGCACCGTCGAGTTGGTGGGCGGCGGCTACTTCGACAAAGGCTTCTGGGGTCGCCAAGTCGCCTACCCTGCCTACATCGATGCGCTCGTCGCGAATAGCTACCGAGGCTACATGAGCTGGGAGTTCTGTCATCCCGGATGGCAGAACGGAAAGCCGGTTTCCATCGAGTACGTCCACAATCAGACGCAGATGGCGTGCGAGTATCTCTCCGGGTTGCGGACAGCGGCCGAACACAAGCTAGACGCTATCGCTACCGCCTCTCGTTAAACGGCCGCTTTGTGGACGTAGTTATGGCGGATCTGTTTGCACCCAGCGTGACCGAAATCCACGGTGAGGTTCTGCCTGGTGATTTCGATAACCTGGCCGGTTCCGAACCGGCGATGGAGCACCGATCTCCAATGTGGAATAAGCGGGCGTAGCGCATCATCTGATCCAGGCTGTTCATTTACTTCTTGCGTCCGCTGGCAATTTATTCCCTCCCGGCATCTTTCTTCTTACTGTTTCCCGCGCCGCTCGCGCCTGCTCCGGCAGGACCGGCACCACCCCGATGCGAGCTTCCCCCACCCGCACCCGATTCAACCCCGCTTCGTTTCGGCATACTGACCTCCTGCCTGCTTTGGCGCGGCCGTTTATGAAGTTGTTGCTCAAAGCGTGAAATCAGTGCGAAACCTCAGGGCCAAAACCGTATGGCCTCTCTAAATGCAGGAAAGAGCGTTTCAGAGGCGAAAATCCGCAGTGTGATTCAAATCACGTGCGGTTGTGAGGCGCCGGATTGACGGCCGCCGCCGGGGAAGACTATCCTTGAAGTTGAAATTGAAATTCATTTTCAAAATCAAAGCCTTGGACTTGAGGCCGGATTCCAGGCTAGGGCGGCGGGAAGCCCTGCCCTCCTGGGCCGTTGGATAGTTCAGTTTCGGAATACCGGGGTTGGTTCGAATGTTAGATGCATTCATTATTACTCTCCGCGAAGGGGTTGAAGCCGCGCTGATCGTCGGCATCACCCTGGCCTACCTGACGAAAATCGGGCGGGCCGAACTACGTAAAACGGTTTACGCCGCTCTGGCTGCCGCTTTCCTGGGCAGCATCGGCGTCGCCATCGTCATTTCCCGCACCCACCTGAATGAGGACGTGTTCGAGGGCTGGATCATGCTGGTGGCCGCTTTCTTCGTCGTGACCATGGTCGTTTTCATGATGAAGACCGGCCGCAAGCTGAAGGGGGAGATCGAGGGTAAAGTCGGACTCTTAGCGGGAAACGACGCCTGGTTGGGGTTGTTCATTTTCATTTTTCTGATGGTACTGCGCGAGGGCGCGGAGACAGTGCTCATCCTGTCCGCCGTCTCGCTGAACTCGACCGAACTGATGAGTTTCCTGGGAACGCTGCTAGGCGTGTTGTGCGCCATTGCTTTCGGCGTGATGTTCGTAAAGGGCAGCGTGCGCATCAACCTGCAGAAGTTTTTCAAAGTAACGACGGCGATTATGTTCCTGGTCGCCGCGCAATTGCTGATCTCCGGACTGCACGAGCTTTCCGAAAGCGGCGTGATTGCCTCATCGAAGCGCGAAATGGCGATTATCGGGCCGATCGTCAGCAACGATTGGTTTTTCTTCGTCACAATATTCGCCATGGCGGCGCTGATGGTGCTGTTTGAAGCCAAGCGCCGCGTTCCGGTGGTCGCGCCCAATGCATCTCCCGCCGAGCGCCGGAAGGCTGCCTGGAGCGCGCGCCGGGAGCGCCTCTGGATGGGATCGGTATATACCTTTTCCTTCCTCTTCATCGCCATGGTCACGGCGGAGTTTGTGTACACCAAGAATGTGAGCGCGCTCTCGCCGGCTACGGAAGTAACTTTCAGCAACGGCAAGGTATCCATTCCCCTGTCCCACGTTTCCGATGGAGATTTGCATCGCTTTCAAGCGAAGGAAAACGGCACCGACGTGCGCTTCTGGTTGTATCAGAAGCCGGATGGAAAGATCGCTACCGTGTTCGATGCGTGCGAGATCTGCGGTTCCGTGGGTTTCTATAAGACGGCGAACGGCGTAGTTTGCAAGAACTGCGCCGCTCCTATCAATCCCCAGTCGGTCGGAACCTCTGGAGGATGCAATCCCATCCCCTTGAAAGCGACCCAAACCGCCGATGCGGTCATTATCGAGGAGGCCGACGTTGCGGCCGGAACCCGCTTCTTCGGGCAACAGTAGACCATGTTCGTGCGCCTGGTTTACGAATCATTTCGGCGACAGCAGCGGCGCAAACTCCTGGCGGGAGCTGCCATTACCCTGGGCGTCACAGTCGCCACCGCCATGATTGCGGTTGCTACCGACATTGGCGACAAGATCAATCGCGAACTCCGCACCATTGGCGCCAACCTGGTCGTAACTCCGCAGGAAGATTCGCTCGACGTGGAAATTGGCGGGGTGAATCTCAAGCCTCCAAGTGATGGAGCGTTCCTCAACGAAGCCGACCTGCCAAAGATTAAAGGTATTTTTTGGCACAACAACATTACTGGATTTGCTCCCATGCTGCCGGTCTCCGCGGCCGTGGAGCATGCTGGGAAACGGCAAGACGTCAGCTTGCTCGGAACCTATTTCGCCAAACAGCTTAAGTACGGAACTGAGGTGTTCACCACAGGCGTACGCAATACGCATCCCTGGTGGAAAGTTTCCGGCGCCTGGCCCAGCGACGACTCTGGTGACGTTCTGGTGGGAGAACGGCTGGCGGCACAGCTAAACGCGAAGCCGGGAGAAACGCTCCATGTCTCCGGACGACAGTTAAGGGTCAGCGGAATTCTATCCAGCGGTGGTGCAGAGGACGACGAAATTGTCGCCCCGCTCTCGCTCGCACAAGACATCCTTGGCAAACCCGGAGCGGTCCGGCGCGTGTATGTCAGCGCGCTGACCAAGCCGGAAGACGCTTTTGCCCGGCGTGATCCTAAGAGTCTTTCCGGCGCAATCTACGATCGCTGGTACTGCACTCCGTATCCGCAGGCGATTGCCCTGCAACTCACAGAAGCGATTTCGCATTCCAACGCGACGCAAATCCGCCAGGTCTCGCAGAATGAAGGCGCCGTGCTGACCCGCATCGAAGGCCTGATTTTCCTGATCACGTTGGCGGCACTATTTGCATCCGCGTTGGCAGTATCCGCGGCGATGGCGACCACGATTTTCGAGCGCCGCGCGGAAATCGGGCTTATGAAGGCCCTGGGCGCGGGCAAACTGATTGTGGCTTCTGTGTTCTTCGCCGAAGCCGCACTGCTTGCGCTTCTTGGAGGTATCGTGGGCTTCGGGATTGGTACTGTGCTCGCGCATCAGATCGGCCATTCCATCTTCAATTCAGATATCTCCATTCCGCCTGTCCTCTTGCCCGTGATCCTGGCCATCGCAGTGGTTGTCACCTTCGCCGGCAGCGCGGCCGCAATTCGTAGAGCCGTAGGGCTGGATCCGGTCTTCGCGCTGCGAGGTGAATTGTGAGCGCACCCATGTCGCACCAGGCACGCGATGTTGCCGCGAGCCGCGAGCACGCTCCCCATCGCTCGATGCTGCTGCGCATGCTGGTTCGCGCGGCCATTCTCCGCCGCGGCCGCGCCACGTCTGCACTCTTCGCAATGGTAGTGGCTGCGGCCGTGGCCACCGCAATGCTCAACCTTTACGTGGATGTTCAGGCAAAGCTGCGGCGCGAATTCCGCAACTACGGCGCAAATATTATTCTCGTTGGGAAGAACGGTGCTTCCCTTCCCGCCGAATCGCTGTCGCGGGTAGATTCCGTTCTCGCGGGACATGGCTCCGCAGCGCCATTTGGCCTGGTGGTGGCGCGAACTGCGGATGGGCAGCCGATCGTCGTGGCGGGCACGGATTTTGACCGCGTGAGCCAACTGAACCGATGGTGGTCAGTGTCGAATTGGCCTTCAACCGCCGATCAGGTGCTCGTGGGGGTTCGCGCCCTGCCCCTGGTTTCACCAAAGAGCCAATCCTTTGCGCTGAGTTTTCAGGGAAAGACTCTGCAGGTAACTCCTGCAGGCACGGTTCAGACCGGAGCAGCCGAGGATAGCCGCATCTACATTTCCTTGCCCGAATTCGTAAAGTGGACCGGGCTTCAACCTTCCAGCATCGAAGTGGCCGCCAGCGGTTCGCCCGAGGAAGTCACGAGCATGATGACGCAATTGAGCCGGGCAATTCCTGCAGCGGACGTGCGCCCCGTTCGGCAAATCATGGAGGGCGAGGCTCGCGTCCTGGGCAAAACGCGCGCCACCCTGCTGGCCGCCTCGGCGCTTATCATTCTGACCGCCGCGCTGTGCGTGCTCTCTACGTTGATGGGATGGGTGTTCGACCGCCGCCGCGATTTCGCGATCATGAAAGCTCTAGGTGCCTCCGGACGCTTGCTCAACGGGTTCTTTGCCATGGAAGCTGCCGCATTAGGCGCCACCGGAGCGATCCTTGGATTCGTGGTGGGAATCGGCATCGCGGCCTGGATCGGTCGTGCCAATTTTCACGCTGCCGTGCAGCCGCGATTCAGCGTATTCCCCATCGTTCTGATTGGCAGCATCGCGGTGACGCTATTGTCAGCGATCGTGCCCATCTCGCTTTTGCGGCGCGTGCAGCCAGCCGTGATCTTGAGGGGTGAGTGAAATGATTCAGATCAAGGATGTGACTAAGCTCTACCCCGCCAAAGAATCGGGCAATGGCGCAGGTAAAGACAATGGCGCGATCCACGCGCTCGACCATATCTCGCTCCACGTCGCGGCCGGCGAGTGGCTGTCGATCATGGGGCCCTCGGGTTCCGGGAAATCCACTCTGGTCAATCTCATCGGATGCCTGGACCAGCCGACATCGGGAGAGATCTGGCTGGATGGACAAAACGTAGCCGGAATTTCCGCTGCTGAATTAAACCGCGTGCGCGCCGAGAAGATTGGCTTCATCTTCCAGCAGTTTCATCTCATTCCCTTTCTCACCGCCGTGGAGAACGTGATGCTGGCGCAGTACTTCCACAGCATGACCGACGAGAAAGAGGCGGTCGAGGCCCTGGCGCGAGTGGGATTGGGAGATCGTGCGAATCATCTGCCTTCGCAATTGTCTGGTGGCGAGCAGCAGCGGGTGTGCATTGCGCGAGCGCTGATCAACGATCCACGCATCATCCTAGCCGATGAACCTACGGGAAATCTGGATGCACAGAACGAAGAGATCGTGCTGCGTCTGCTGCGCGAGTTTCACCAGCAGGGACGCACCATCGTGATGGTTACGCACGACCCGGTGGTCGCCCGCCTGGCCGACCGCCGCATTGAACTGCATCACGGCAAGATTGCCTCTCAGGAAATCTTCTCGCTCGCGGATGAAGAGCAATTGGACGAGGTCCTGGAAGAATTGTGGGTTCTGGCAGAGCATGGGGAGATCGCCGAAGTCGAACGGATGGAAGTCCATGGCGCCCTGCCGGTGAGCATGGCCATCGAAAAGATGATTCAGTTGGGCCTGGTAGTTGGAGCGCCGCATCCCCCAAAGACGCACGATCACAAGCCGTTTGTGAATCCTTGCCATGATGCTCTCAAACCCATCTCAGCATCGGTCGGCGATGGCAGCATAATTGTCGAACTTACGCCACGGGGCCGTGAGCGCGCCGCCAGCATTATTCGTCGCCATCGTCTGGCGGAACGCCTCTTCACCGACAGTCTCGCCATGGACAGCGAAAGCGAGATCGAGCAGCAGGCGTGCAAGTTTGAGCATATTCTCTCGCCGGAAGCGACGGATAAGATCTGTACCTTCCTCGGGCATCCCCGAACTTGTCCGCACGGCGCCGCGATTCCTACCGGACCATGCTGTCAACGCGCAGCTGATCTTTCCTCGATGTCGATATCCGGCAAGTCCACTCGCCCCTGACCGCATCGGAACATCGGTCATCACCGCCTGATTGTGGTAGCGCTGCTATGATCGAATATCGAATCAAAAATGAGCACCAGACGTCCCACGATCGGGGTTTTCGACTCCGGCTTTGGCGGGTTAACCGTCCTTAAAGCTTTATGTGAACTCATCCCCGAAGCCGATTACGCCTATTTTGGCGACACTGCCCGCCTTCCCTACGGCTCCAAATCCGTAGAAACCGTCGGCCGTTACGCCGTAGAAGCAGCGCACTTTCTGGAGTCTCATGGCGCACAGACGCTCGTGATCGCATGCAACACAGCAACTGCATTGGCATTGGATCGGATCACCGCCGCCGCTCACGTTCCGGTGATTGGGGTAGTGGAGCCGGGCGCCGATGCCGCCGCCATAGCTACGAAGAACCGGAAAGTGGTCGTCATTGGAACTCAGGCTACGATTAGCAGTCATGCCTACCGCAAGGCGCTCGATGCGCGCGGTTTACAGGCACGCGAGAGAGCGTGTCCCTTGCTGGTTCCGCTGGTGGAGGAAGGATGGGTCGAGCATCCCGTCACCGAAGAAGTCGCTCGCATTTACCTGGCGGAGGCATTCGCCGATGGATTTCACGATGCGGACACCATGGTGCTCGGCTGCACTCACTATCCCTTGCTCAAGCCCTTATTGCAGCGCGTAACCCCGGCTCACGTAAACATCGTGGACTCGGCGGAGTCCACTGCGCGTGCGGTAGCAGCGCGGTTTCAGCAACTGGTTCCGTCTGCTTCGACGCACGAAACGGAACGTCGAAGTTTCCCCCGCATGAAGTTTTTTGCTACGGACTCGACAGCGAAGTTTCAGCAACTCGGCGAACGCTTTCTCGGACATCCCATTGAAGGCGTCCAGCATGTCGATCTGAAAGAGTGAAATCCTCGCAACCTCGCCGCTGCAGTTCGCTGTTCACGAAGAGCAAAGTAAGGCCTGTACGCAGGTGTAAAAACAAAAAGAGGCGCTTCGAGAGCGCCTCCCAAAAAATCCCCGCAAAACTCAGTAAAGGTGAAAATCGACTTCCACCGCAATCTGAACGGCCACAGGATGGCCATCCTTCATGGCGGGCTCAAATTTCCAATTCTTCACGGCTTCGATCGCTTTCTCGTCGAGTCCCATTCCCAGGCTGCTCAGCACCCGGATATCACTGGGACGGCCGTCGGAGCGCACGATCAGCGATAGCGTGCAGACGCCCTGGTATTTAGCTTTGCGAGCTTCTTCCGAAAATTCCGGCTCGGGAGCGTAAATAGTCCGGGGCGCGGAAACGCCTCCCCCGACGTGAAAAACGCCTCCCCCTACACCCCCGCCCTCACCGGGGCCGAATCCTGGTCCTTTGCCCGAACCCACTCCCCCGCCGCTGCCGCTTCCAATTCCGCCGCCCGACCCTGTACCGTTGGAGGGCAGGATCGCATGCGCCATGGGATCACCCAGGTTCGGCATGTTGTTGGAAGCAAGCTGCACCTGAGGAGGAATCACAATGGTGGGTTCCACCGCCAGCTTAGGGTGCTCATTGCGTACCACCACTACCGGAGGCGTGATCTGCTGCATCGAGAACTTGGGCAGCTTGCCTTTGCTAGCCTGTAAAACGTCGCGATCCCCACCGCCTCCACCCCCGCCAACCTGCGTCTTCGAGGGCTTCATGGCAGGAATGTCTCCCGGATCAACCAGTGTGACAGTAACTTTTGGAGTCTGCGGAGCAGCCTTGACCAATCTGCGCTCAATCAGCGCGCCCGCGATGACTACAGCCACAATCAGAACGTGGACGCCGGTGGAGCCCAGCACTCCGTTCTTCTTGTAGTTATAGAACCCCCAGATATCTCTGACCGGCTCCGGCTTCGATTCCAGCTTGAGAGGTGGCAGCTTCTTGGGGAAAAAAAATTCATCCAGTTCACGGAATAGGGATTTGTAGAGCGGCTCTTCAAATTGTTTATCCGTAATGAGCAGATGCAGTTCCGGTTCGGCACCGGAAGCAATCGGATTGACTTGTGTGGATCCCATAATTCCAGTCTGGATATGAATACTGCTAGTTCGCGTGGAAACCTAACTGATACGAAATGTGCTTCTTAGACAGATGAGCGGCAACCCCGACAAGTTGCTTCTACTTGCAGCCCAAATTTTTGGGTTCAAGACAATCTACGCGAAGGCACCCCTGCCGGGACAGAAAGCTCTCTGCTTCTAAAATTGTAACTCTAGTCAGGCTCTTTCAACAGTCCATTTCGGTGCGCCTATGGGACGCCGACAGGCATGTCTTTTAGCACGCCGACAGTAACCCTGTTTCCCTTCCGGGGCTGAATAGACGATTTCCCACCAGCGTCCATATAATGAGATTTCAACTATTTAGGAGACTGCGCTCGGTGCCGTTCGAACTGAAGAAAACCATCAATCTGCCCCAAACCGCCTTCCCCATGAAGGCCAACCTGCCCCAGAACGAGCCCAAAATGCTGGCGCGCTGGGAGGAAATGGGCATTTATGAACGTATTCGCCAGAGCCGAAAAGGGGCGCCGCGCTACATCCTGCACGATGGGCCTCCCTACACCAGCGGACCTATCCACATGGGCACGGCCCTGAACAAGTGCCTCAAGGATTTTATCGTCAAGTCAAAAACCATGGCAGGATTCGATGCCCCCTACGTCCCCGGCTGGGATTGCCATGGCCTGCCGATTGAAATCAAGGTCGATAAGGAATTGGGCGGTAAGAAGTTGCAAATGGCCCCCACGTCCGTTCGTGCGGCCTGCCGTAAATATGCGGAGAAATATCTGGACCTGCAGCGCACCCAGTTCAAACGCATCGGGGTATTCGGCAGGTTTGATCGCCCATACGCCACCATGACTCCGCAGTATGAGTCCGTGGTCCTTTCCACGTTCTTCTCGTTTTACGAGAACGGATTCGTCTATAAGGGTCTGCGCGCAGTTTACTGGTGCATGCACGATGAAACCGCACTCGCTGAGGCGGAAGTCGAGTACGAGAACCATACCAGCAGCACGGTGTGGGTGAAGTACCGGTTGTTGGATGATCCCGGCAAAATCGATCTCGCGCTGGCTGGAAAGAAAGTTTCGACCATCATCTGGACCACGACTCCATGGACGCTCCCAGCATCGATGGCAGTAGCGTTCCATCCAGACGAGGACTACGTCGCTCTCGACTCCGGCGGCGAGGTTTTTATTGTCGCCTCCAAGCTGGCTCAGGAAGTCTCTGCGAAGTGCAATCTTGCCGATCCGAATCCTCTGGCCCACTTTCCCGGGCGCAAGCTGGAGCGCTTGAACTTTCAGCATCCGTTTCTCGATCGCAAAGTCCTTGGGGTGCTCGCCGAATACGTGACCATGGACACCGGAACCGGTGTGGTCCACACGGCGCCTTCGCACGGTGCCGAGGACTTCATGACCGGCATGAAGTACGGACTCGACGCGACCAGCAATGTCGACGAGAAGGGCATCCTGCGCAACGGTCTGCCCGAATACACGGGCAGGCGAGTGTGGGACGCGAATCAGCCCATCATCGATCTGGTCCGTAGCCGCGGCGCTCTGCTGCATACGGAGAAGACCGAGCACTCGTATCCGCACTGCTGGCGCTGCCATAATCCCGTGATCTTTCGTGCTACTGAGCAGTGGTTCATCTCGATGGAAACTCCGATGCCCGGTGGCGCAGGCAAGAACGACACTCTACGTTCGCGCACGCTGCACGAGATCAAGAAAGTAAAATGGGACCCGGCGTGGGGCGAAGAGCGCCTGTCGAACATGATCGAGACCCGCCCCGATTGGTGTATCTCACGCCAGCGGGTGTGGGGTGTTCCAATCGCCGTGTTCCTTTGTGTGGACTGCGGCAAGCCGCTCAACGACAAAGCCGTGAACCACAAAGTCGTTAAACTCTTCGCCAAATCAGGTGCCGATGCCTGGTTCACTCCGGAATCCGACAACATCCTTCCGGCCGGCACCCGGTGTCCGCACTGTGGCAGCGCCAGATTCGAGAAAGAAACTGACATTTTCGATGTATGGCTGGAGTCGGGCGCAAGCTATCTGGCGCTGGTCGCCGATGAACCCGACTATCCCTGGCCTTCCGATCTTTATCTCGAAGGCGGAGATCAGTATCGCGGCTGGTTCCAATCTTCCCTGCTCTGTGCCATGGGAACCCATCAGACCCCGCCCTACAAAGGCGTAGTCACCCCCGGCTGGACGCTTGATGAAAAAGGCCAGGCGATGTCTAAGTCACGCGGGAACGACGTCGATCCCGTAGATATCTCCAGCCGGCTCGGTGGAGAAGTCGTGCGTCTCTGGGTCGCGTCGGTGGACTTCCGCGAAGACGTTGTCGGCTCGGAAGCGCTGATGCAGCGAGTTGGCGAGAATTATCGCGAGATCCGCAACAAGCTGTTCAAGAATGCGCTGGGGAACCTCTACGATTTCCATCCGCAGAACGATGCCGTTGCCTTCGACAAAATGGATCCGCTCGACCAGTACATGCTCCGCCAGACATGGTCGGTGGTGCGCGATGTCCGAAAATGGTACGACGATTTTGCCTTCCACAAGATTTATCACCGGGTGAATCACTTCTGTGTTGTCGAACTCAGCGCGTTCTACTTCGACGTGATCAAAGATCGTCTCTACACCTATGCGCCCAACTCAGCCGGACGTCGTTCCGGCCAGACAGCCGTGTGGCGCATCCTCGAAGCCATGACGCGTTTACTGGCGCCGGTCCTGAGCTTTACCTGCGAAGAAGTGTGGCAGCATCTGCCTAAGGTGCCGGGCAGACTCGAGAGCGTTCACATGGCACAGTTTCCCGATGCCGATGAAGTGTTCGGCGCACCCGTTTCCGACAGCGATCCGCAAACGGCCCAGGACTGGGCGACGCTCCTTAGCATTCGCGAGCAGGTACTCAAAGCTTTGGAAGAGGAGCGCAATAACAAAGGAATTGGCAAAGGGCTGGAAGCGCAGTTGATCATCACCGCGTCCGAACCGATCTATTCGGTTCTGAAACGCCACTCGGATCAGCTTCGCTATCTCTTCATCGTCTCGGCAGTGACACTGGCCCAAGGCTCGGGCAACGGCACCGCCGGCATACACGTCGAAGTGAAGAAAGCCGATGGCGCCAAGTGCGAACGCTGCTGGAACTATTCGACGCACGTCGGCGAGGACAAGACGTATCCCACGGTTTGCGAACGCTGCAGCGCGGTGTTGAAAGAACTGGAATCTCAGCCCACGGCATGACCACCAACACTGCGCGCCCTATCCACTTTCTGATCGCCGCATTGATTGTGCTGCTCGACCGCTGGACCAAGCACCTGGTAGCCGGACACATCGCGATGTATGCCCACATCCAAATCATTCCGGGCTTCTTCCGGATTACTCACACCGAAAACACCGGCGCAGCCTTCAGCCTGTTTGCCGATTCACCCTCGCACTGGAAAACGGCACTCTTAATCACGTTCTCAGTGATTGCGATGATTGTCGTGTTCATTCTGCTGTGGAAGCACAAGCAGCCATTGAGCCTGACCGGTATCGCACTCTCTCTGATTCTTGGAGGTGCAGTCGGAAATTTGTGGGATCGTGTGGCCAGCGGGCGCGTCGTGGACTTTATGCTCTTGTACGTGAAGCAGTATCAGTGGCCGGTGTTCAATTTGGCGGACAGCGCGATTGTGGTAGGAGCAGCGCTGCTGGTAATCGAAATCCTGTTCCACAAAAGCCCCAGCGACCAGAGCAGGGTCGTGTAGTCGCGGGCAAGATCCGCGAACTTGGGCAAAAGAGTTAGGGATTCCCGTAAAGCTGCCGGTACACGTTGGCATTCCGCATGATGGCCTGCACGTATTCGCGAGTCTCGGTGAACGGAATCGATTCCACGAACTCCGGCGAATCCCGGTAAGGTCCTTGTCCCATCCAGTCTTCCACGCGATCCGAACCGGCATTGTAAGCGGCGAGTGCATGCTCGAACGATCCACCGAACTTGTCCACCATGCCGCGGAAGTAGCGCGTCCCGAGCTGTAGATTCATGGTGGGAGTGTACAGTTCGCCGGCGTTGTAGTGCTTCACGCGCTCCTCTCGCGCCACAACTTTGCCGGTCTTAGGCAATAACTGCATCAAGCCGACCGCATTGGCCCGCGATACGGCCACAGGATTGAATTCCGATTCCTGCCGGATCAGTGAAGCTACCAGATAGGGATCCAACCCGTTTTTCTCGGAGAATTTTTTTAAGTCCGTCCAATAGGGACGCGGAAACAATGCTTCCCAGTATTCCCGCGGCAGCATTGGAATATCGACCGCGAAGTAGCTGGGCACCGACCGCTTCATGGTTTCGATGGCCCGATCATAATGACCGGTATCGGTGAAAAGCTCCGCGGTTTCCGCTAGCGACCAGCTGCCGGGATCTTCTTTCGCGGCCGCCTGCATCTCGCTCACGGCGAAATCCACCAGCCCACCATTCCCGAGCAGCTTCGCTTTTTGCAGGTGGAGATTATCGTTGGGTGCTTCGGTCAATGCGATCTTCTCCGCGTGCTCGAGCGGCGGTATCCGATCCAGCAGAGGGAACTCTCCCGGAGGATCATCCACCGCCGGTAGTTTCTTCAAACGTTCACGCGCCAATTCAGCGTAGTAGTAGTTGCGATATCGTTGCGACAACTTCTCGTAGAATGCCCGGGCCATGGCCGGCTGGTTGTCCTCCTCCGCGAGCCGGGCACGCCAATACAGGGCCGCATTGGCCTCGTTGCCGCCGGGATACAGCGAGATTTGCTCCTCCAATAGTTTCTTGGCTTCTTCCTTGCGAGCCTGGCGCAGCGTCAGCCACGCAGTCTTCCAGTGTGCGTAAGAAGCCTTCGATCCATTCGGAAAGCGCTGGTGCAGTTCCCGGTAGCAGTCGAGCGCCTGGTCATACTCGTGATGCACAAGATGGAGATTCGCCGCAGATAACAGGGCCGCTTCCAGCCACGGACTGATGGAAGCGGACTGTCGCAGCTGGTCGACCGTACTGTAGAACGTTGCATTGTCATCGGTAGCCCACGCCACCTCTCCCAGGATGTACAACCGATGCGCGCTCTGTTCCGCGGTCGCCACCGGCAAATTGGCGATTTCTGCCTTGGCTTCCCGATTACGTCCAGCCCGATGCAAAGCATCGGCATAGGCCAGTTCCGCTTCTGGCCGCGTGTCCGGGGTCGCATTGGCCGCCAGTTGCCCGAACTCTGCGGCTGCGTCGGCGTACCGTCGCGCTTTCATCAGCAACTCTGCCCGAGCCTTCCGCTGGGCTGCAGTGGTCGGCGGCGCCCCGTGCAGCTTGAGCAGTTCGGAATATGCATTGTCTGCGTCAGGCGAGTTGGGCATCTTGAAATACACGTTGCTGAATGCCTCGGCTGCCTTGCCGGTTTGTCCCACAGCCGCATACGCCTTCCCCAACGCAAACTCGATGTCCGATCGCGCCGGCAGCCGGTCTTTTTCCAGAAGTTCAGCAGCTTCCGCCGCACGCCCCTCAGTCAGCAGGCCGTTGGCATAGGCAAAGTGAGCGTCGCGCGCGAGCAGCGAATCAGCATACGTGCTGCTGAACGTTGCCAGCGTCGCCATGCCTTCGGCCTGGCGCCCCGTCTGCAGGTAGCACAGCCCCAGGTAATAAGCGACGTAATCTCCCAAATCGCCGGCCAGCGGCTTCGCCCGGTTCAGCGGATCGATCGCTTTGGGGTATTCATGATCGATGATGTGCGCGTATCCCACAGCCAGCCAGGCTAATGCGCCGGCGTCTTCCTTGGCGTGCGCACGAGCGTACGCTTCGACTCCCGCGTAGGCGGCCGGAGTGCGATCCTGAATCAGTTGCTGCGCCATGGGACGCAAAGTTGTGGAGGCAACAAATGCCTGCCGAATCCGGCGCACGCGGGGAGACATGACGCGGCGGCGCCGGCGCGCAACGGAATGAGTGCCCGACTTCTTCTTAGTCGCGGTCTTGTTGGTTGCAGTCTTCGATTTCGTGCTGGAAGATTTCTTCGAGGAGGTCGAACTCTTCGGAGCCTGATCAGACCCCTGAGCAGCTGTTGCCGTTGACGTTTGAAACGACCACGCACCGGGGAACGCGCTCAACAGCCCGCCGGCCAGCGCGAGCACTCGCGAATGCTTGAGACAGAAGTGAACCACTGATCTATTTGCCCGGAGACCCGAATCCAAAATCTGTTTTGCGGCCTTTATGCAAGGCCACTTTATTTGTTTGATGCATCCTGGGACAGAACTGGAACCGCAAGAGCTCTCCCTCTAAACTTGAGCTTACTATCTGCGGAAGTTTGCGCCCATGACCGACAGGTCATCCTCGGCCAGGCTGCGAAGCACTTCCTTTTGGAAGTAGTCGCCGCTCCCCGCGGCGGTATTGCCGTAACGCTTCTGGAACGTCGTGCGACTCTTCTCAATATCTTCCTTCAAGCGATCGTACAGATCTTTGTTTCGCCGGCCCTCTGACACCTTCGCCTGGTTGTACAGCTTGATCTCATCCACCAACAAGCGCGCGAAGCGCTGCGCTTTACGGTGAACATCAGCATCCTCAGGGGAAAGTCCCGCAAACGGGTCGGTCGCCGGCGCCGCTGCTGCACTAGCAGAGGCCGTAGAAGCCACCTCGACCACCTCCGCCACGGGCTCCGGTTCAGGAGATTTGGCCACGTGCTTCGGAGAGTGCCCGGCAAAGGGATCGGGAAAAGAACTAACCGTCTGCGTGGGTGCGGGCGGCCGCTCAGCCGCGACTACTTCTCCCGCCTCGCGATGTGCCTGCGCCTGCTTCCGCAGTGAAGCAACTTCCAGCCACGTACTGGCGCTCATCACCAGCACTTCTAAAGACCCAGAGTCCAGCAACGCGCTTGATCCGCCGTCGGCGTATAGAAGCGCTGCCACTTTCTCTTTCAAAACCAGCGGTAGCACCAGAATCTGCTCGTTGTCCGGCCCCCCGAATTGCTTTACGAAGCGCCGGTCCATCTCGGCGATGTTCGCAGGAGTAGCCACCCGATTCTGATAAGCATGTGCGACCGGTCCGCCGCTGATATCCAGAGGAAAGTCCTTGACCGCATCATCATTGCCCAGTCCGCGGCTTTGCCAACCGCTTGCCGCCCCAGCCTTCACCACGAACAAAGCTACTCGCGCGGCGTATGCCGCGGACGCATCGAGCAGCGAGCGAAGAATTTCTTTTTGCGTGGTACCCGCATGAATGCTGGCCATCGCGTGCACCAGGCTACTTGGAACTGCTGCCCCGCCGCCCGGCCCAGCACTTGCAGGCTGCGCAGGCAAGTCCGCCAATACACGCTCAACCAGCTCCGCCTGCAGTTTGGGCAGTTGGCGGTCCAGGACCTGGGCTATCGCCCGTTCGACAATTTGCTGGATTTGCTTGCTATCCGCCATTGCTCAGAAAACCATTTTCCACCCGAGGGACTCCGCCGGTCGAAATGACACGGCCTAACTGCTGATTATATTGCACTTGTCCGGGCGTAGAAGGTGACTTCGGTACCTGCTCATCTGGGACAAAACCAGCCACTTGCAACTCTAACGCAAACTTCTCCCCTGGACCACGACAAACCCGATTCGCCAATCGGCTGGTTACCAAGTAAAATAACAGTTCCGATTTCGTGGTCTCGTCATTCGGCTGCCGCAAAACCCTGCGTGACGCTGCTGCGAAGCGGGCAAAATTACTGCATCGTTGGAGCCATGGGAGCCATCCAAAACAAACTAGATGGGCCTGTTAGCGAGGAGCTAGCGCTCGTACGGGCGGCCAAGGCGGGTGACGATTCCGCTTTCGAAGAACTGGTTCGCCGCTACGATCGCAACGTCTTTCGGATCGCTCAGCACATCACGCAGAACCGCGAAGATGCGGAAGACGTGGTGCAGGAGGCGTTCCTCAAGGCCTATGGGAACCTGGCCAAATTTCAAGAGCAGTCAAAGTTTTATACCTGGCTGGTTCGCATTGCGGTGAACGAAGCGCTGATGAAGTTGCGCCGGCGCAAGCCCGAGCGCACCGTCTCGCTGGATGAAGACATCAAAACGGAAGACGATTCCCTGCCGCGTGAGATCGCGGACTGGAGTCCGAATCCGGAACAGCAGTACACGCAAGCGGAATTACGCGAGATTTTAAGCAAGACCATCCAGGGTCTGCCCCCGGGCTTTCGGACGGTGTTCGTGCTGAGGGACGTGGAAGGATTGTCCACGGAAGAAACCGCAGCCGCGCTCGAGTTAAGCGTGCCGGCGGTGAAGTCCCGGCTGTTGCGGGCGCGCCTGCAGCTTCGCGAGCGTCTGACGCGGTACTTTCAGCGCCGCGAGAATGGCGATGATAAAAAAAGTTCCAAAATTGGAGATGTTAAAAACGATGTGGCGAGCGGAGATGGCGACCTGTGAAATGCTCTGAGTTCCTTCACGAGCTGACCAGTTATCTGGACGGCGTGCTCGACGAAAAAACCAAAGTCGAGTTAGAAAATCATCTCACTTGGTGCCACAACTGTTACGTCGTTTGCGACACTACCAAGAAGACCATCGAGATCTACCGCGACTCGCAACTTTACGAATTGCCTGACGACCTCCGCAGCCGGTTGCGCGCGGCCATTATGACGAAGTGCCAGCAGCAGAAAAAGCGCGGCCCCCAAAGCGTATAAGCTTTCTCGTCGACTTCCATATTCAATGCGCCGCGTAGGGACAGCCGCCATCGGCTGTCCGGTCGAGCGCAGCTCGACCGTTCCATTCGTTAGGGGGAGAACCTGGCCCGGCTTCGCCGGGCTGGACAGCCGAGGCGGCTGTCCCTACATATGCGCCCTACATATTCGCTGCCCTACACTTCTCCTCATGTAAGTTCAGCGTAATTACTGATAAGTTCAGCGTAATTACTGAGTTTCGGACATCCCTCGATCCATGCAGCTTTGCTATCCGGAGTGCAAAATAGTGCACCTCCAGGGCGCGGTTGACCTGCAAGCTGTCCATTAACTGCCCTTCCTCCAAGCACTTCCATTGCGGCCCGTGGCTTGCACTGGGTACCAAGGTGGAAATCTAGACCCTTTTACCAATCTCTGAATCTAAGTAGGTGAGTGGTAGCGTACACGCAGTCGTCGTGAGGGGGCGCACGCACTCAGGTAGAACCCAGGTTCGGACATACACCGCTCAGGTATGGAAGGTGGGGTTATGATTGCAAAACTGGTCGAAGCGCTTTTCGGCTGCCGGCACTCCCGTTATAGCTTTCCCGTCACAGTTCGGCGCGCCAAACACCGCCCCCAGGCCGCTGCTCTAACGGGTACCTATGTCGTCTGCCTTGATTGCGGCAAGGAATTCGCATACGACTGGCAGCAGATGAAGGTCATCACCTCGCCGGAACGGCACCGCGAGCGTCTGGCAGAACTGGCCAAGCACGCTGTCTAACGTCCCGCCTCTGGCACTGGACGCCAACACAAAAATGAGCCTTGGACGTATTCGTTGTCCAGGGCTCGGTTCTTTTCAGATCAGCTAGCGCGATGGATAGTCAGCCGGAATCGGTACCGGAACGCGCTTGTCAAGCGGAACAAACTCGCGCTCTGCCACGCCAGTATAGACCTGCCGCGGACGCGCAATCTTCTGCTCTGGATCGTTCATCAGTTCTTCCCACTGCGCCAGCCATCCAGCCGTCCGCGGAATCGCAAATAGGAGCGTGAACATCTCTGGCCGGAAGCCCATCGCCTGATACATGATCCCCGAGTAGAAATCAACATTGGGATACAGCTTGCGCTTCACGAAGTACTCGTCTTCCAGCGCAATGCGCTCCAATTCCAGCGCAATATCGAGCTTGGAATTACGTCCCGTAACTTCGAACACCTGCTCGGCACTCCAGCGGATAATCTTGGCTCGCGGATCGTAGTTTTTATAAATCCGGTGCCCGAAGCCCATCAGCTTGATCTTCCCTTCCTTTACCCGCTTGATGTAGGCAGGAACGTGATCTTTCGTTCCAATCTCATCCAGCATCTTCAGAACTTCTTCGTTGGCTCCGCCATGCAGAGTACCGGCAAGGGCTGAGGCGGCTGAAGCCACTGCGAGATAAGGATCGGTCTCCGAACTGCCCACCGAACGCATTGCGCTGGTGCTGCAGTTCTGTTCGTGATCGGCATGCAGGATGAAGAGGATGTCCAGAGCACGCGCAATCGCTGGATGCGCCACGTACTTCGGCTCCACCATCTTCCACAGCATGTTCATGAAATTCTCGGTGTAGCTTAGATCGTTGTCGGGATAGACATACGGAAACCCCACATTATGCCGGTACGACATCGCTGCAATCGAGGGCACCTTTCCGATAAGCCGGATGATCTGGTGCATGCGATGCATGGGATCGCGTACCAGTTTGGCATCGGGATAAACGCTCGACAACGCCGCAATCGTGCTCACAAACATCGACATGGGATGCGCCGAGTAACGGAAGCCCTCCATGAACTTCTTTGTCGTCTCGTGCAGCATGGTGTGGTGGGTAATGTCATGTACCCACTGCTTCAATTCTTTCTCGGTCGGCAACTCGCCAAACATCAACAGGTATGCCACTTCGAGAAATGTGCACCGCTCCGCCAGCACTTCGATGGGGTATCCGCGATAGCGCAGGATTCCCTTGTCTCCGTCGATAAAAGTGATGCTGCTCTTGCAGGACGCCGTATTCATATATGCCGGGTCGTACGTCATCAACCCAAAATCGTCGGGTCCGCTCTTGATTTGTCGCAGATCCATCGCTCGGATCGTGCCGTTGTCGACCGGAACGGTATAGGCTTTGCCGGTGCGGTTATCGGTAATACTCAGTGTATTTTCTGGCATGAACTTTTCCGCCTTTAAGCTCGCGTGTACACAAGCATAGCCGAGCGTAAGTCGTTCCCCAAGTGCAATCTGTGATCAGAATCACAGCCGCTGGTGATGAGATGTCATTCCCGGAGAAGAGGTGACCTGCTGAACCCAGGGGAAACAATGGGGTGCCCCATGTCTCGCCGCTTTTGCGAGACATGGGAATCTGAGCTCCAGATTCCGTGATTCCCAGGTCTCGCAACTTCGGCGAGACCTGGGGCACCCCCCTCTTGGGAGACCGTCGCTACTGAATCCGCGCTCCCGGCAAAAGAAAACCGGCGGCCGAGGCCGCCGGTGTAGTCAGGAGCAGAATCTCTAATTCGAGTCGTCCCGCCGCTTCAACGTCGGGCGATCATCATCCTTCTTGCTGTCATCCGACTTGTCGCTGGTATTGGAAGTCCGCCGCAGGCTAGGCTTGTTCGCATCTTTTTCGTCCAGCAGCTTGTGCTTATTCTCGATGGCCGCCAGCCTCGCCTTCACCTCATCGAATTCCGAAGTGGTTACGACGTATTGCTGTTTGGCGGGCAGGATCTTGCGAATCTCGTCCTGCGATTTTTCGATCCGGTCCGGAGTCTGCGGATGCGTATCGAAGGCCTTCGACAGTGTGCCAGGTTTCTTCTTCTCCATCGCCTGGATCTTTTCGAAGAACGATACGAATGCCGAGGGATCGTATCCCGACCGGTACATGTACTCGATTCCGAGATAGTCCGCCTCAGCCTCGAACCCGCGAGAGAAGTGCAGGAAGGTCAGTGGAATGCCTAAGCCCATGCCTTCGTAAATCCCATATCCGAGCGCGCCGCCCATGAAGATCGCGGGCAGCGAGGCAAGCTGCAGCAGATTGGCCCGGGTCATTTCCCGGCCATAGTGGCATGCGGCCACGTGAGCAATCTCATGGGCCATGACGCCGGCCATTTCGGCTTCTTCATCCGCTGCCAGAAGCAACCCGGAATTAACGTAGAAGAATCCGCCGGGCAGGGCCATCGCGTTTACCACGTCGGAATCAATGACCTTGATGGTGAACGGCACCTGCGCGTCCGAGTTGCGCACCAGGTTCTGTCCCACACGGTTCACGTACTCGGTGATAACGGGATCGTTGACCAGCTTGATCTGGGACTCGATCTGCTGCGCGTATTGACGCCCGCGCGCGACCTGTCCCTCGACGGAGTACCAGTTCCCCACGCCGCGTCCGCAACCCACGTTGCGGTTCCCGACCGCATCCACGTCGGTCTTGCCACCGTTATGCTTGATCTGGCTGTCATCCTGGGTCGGCAGGGCTGCGGGTTTTTGCTTGGGCGCGTTCTGCACGTCCCCGGCTTTGGGCTGACCCGCATCCGGATCGTTCCCAGGTGTCTGGGTTTGCGGTGAATTCTGGCCAGGATTCTGGGTTTGCGCAAACATCCAGGGCTCTACACTGAATGCCGCCAATCCGATCGCGATTGCCAGCCATCTGAGTTTCATAGGGGACTCCTTGAGCCGATTATACGCCCGCAGGGAAGAGACCTTGCCCGTACTTCTGGCCCATTGGTTAGACGCGTAATGCCCCTCCTCAGGTTATCCGTACCCGCTATTTTGAAGGGATTCTCTGCCCTGCCATGGTATAAAGTTCCCCGACTTCCGGGGGTGTCCCATGCTTGATCGCCGCCAGTTCCTGTCGTCTATCGCCAGCGGAATCGCCGCTTCCCTCGCCTTTCGGGGCAGCCTTCTGGCACAACTTCAGAACGTCCCCCCTTTGCCGGATCACTCCCTACTCGATAAGGACGAAGAGGCCTTCTGGGCCGCCATGCGCCGCCAGTTCATCATCCCGGAAGACGAGATATACCTCAACAACGGAACCGTCGGCTCCAGTCCCGCTCCCGTTCTCCGGGCCATCTTCGATGGGTACAACACCACCGAAAAGATGGACCAGCAGGATCCCGAGGACTACCCCATCTGGGGATATGCCTCCTGGAACGAATTTCGCGACCCGCTCGCGCAATTCGTGGGATGCACCCGGGACGAGATTGCGCTGCTGCGCAATGCCACGGAAGCGAACAGCTACATCGCCAACGGCGTCGACATGAAGCCCGGGGATGAGGTCCTGATGACCGATCAGGAACATCCCGGAGGCGAGCATCCCTGGAATCTGAAAGCAAAGCGTTACGGCGTGGTAGTGAAGAAGGTGACGCTTCCCCGGCCGGTCAAAGATGCAGCGCAGGTGCTCAACCTTTTCAACGACGCTATCACGTCACGCACGCGCGTCATTTTCTTCAGCCATATCACGACGTTTTCGGGGGTCGTGTTGCCCGCTAAAGAACTCTCGGCTTTGGCGCGCAGCAAAGGAATCCTGTCCGCCGTCGATGGCGCCCACGTCCCCGGGATGATGCGGCTGAACGTCCACGATATCGGCTGCGACATGTACTCTTCCAGCCCCCACAAATGGCTCTTTGCGACCAAGGGCTCCGGATTCCTCTATGTGCGGGATGAGGTGATCGATCGCCTGTGGAACACCATCGCCACCGAAGGCTGGGACGACAAGAAGATTCGTGCCGAACGCTTCCAGCGGATCGGCAGTTCTAACGTGCCCGCGCTCTGGGGACTGCGAGCGTCCATCAAACTCGCCCATGAAATCGGGATGGACCGCATCGAGCGGCGACACCGCCAGTTGGCCGACTACATCCTCGCGGAAATGATTCGCCGCGGTGCCCAGTCCTGGACCTCACCCGATCCAGCCCTGCGCTGCGGAATCGTCAGCGTCAACGTCCCCCCGGTACAACGAGGCGATTTAGAAAACTGGCTGTGGAAGACGCACAAGATCCGCATCCGCGGAGGCGACCCCAACAAACTGCGGCTCTCCACGCCCTACTACCTGCAGAAGAAAGATATCGACCGCTTCCTCGAGAAATTCGACGAGTATAAGCGGGAGAAGAAGATTGCCTGACCGCGTTCAAGAAGCGCGGCACGACTTCGCCGCGATAGGGGCGGGTTCGCGCGAAGTTCCCGAACTGGTAGCCTGATTACCAAACCGTCCGGATGAGTGGGCTGGCCAGGATTTTCTCATCGCCTGTGATCAGGCTGAGACCCAGGCTCCGTGCCGTCGCGCCGATTAGACGGTCCCCGGGGTCCCTTGGGTATGTCTCCGGAAACATGGTTGCTAGCGCCGCAACCTCTGGAGTGATCTCCAATATCTGCACTGCAGCGTCTTCTGTGATCTGGCGAATGGACGTTTCAATCGATCCCGAGCCTCGCAACCGGCCTCTCTCAAACAGCAGCGCGAGTTCCCATAGAGTGAATGAAGAGATGGCGCAAGCGCCTGCCCAACGTGCTTTTCGAATTTCCCGTTCCGCTGCCCGGGAAAGGCGTAACGGATCCGTAGTCATCCACACCAGAACGTGGGTATCGAGAAGAATCACTTCAGGTTTTCCCAATCTTCCAGCGGAGTGATTGGAGAAACGATATCGCCGAGGATTTCAATCTGGCCCTTTAATCGCCCCAGCATTGGTTCGGGAGCTTCGTCCGGCGGCACCAGTTTGGCCACAGGCTTGCCTCTTTTGGTGATCACAACCGGCGTCCGGCTCCGATGCACCTGTTCCATTACTTGCAGGCAGCGCGCTTTGAATTCACCTGCAGCCATAGTTTTCATAGATGGTCACCTCAATATGACCATAGACATTCTAACATGGAGCGCGCCTCCTCGCTTAGTCGTAGTACTCCAGCCCCAGATGCGTGATCAACTCTTCGCCCCTGAGGTGGCGCAGCGTATTCTTCAGCTTCATCAACTGGATGAACAGATCGTGCTCGGGATAAAGACCAGGCACTGTCATGGGGGACTTAAAGTAAAAGCTGAGCCACTCCTGAATCCCCAGCCCGCGCAGATCAGAACAGCGCTTTGCCAGGTCGAGGAACAGCACCAAATCCAGCACAATCGGTGCTGCAAGAATTGAGTCTCGACACAGAAAATCGACTTTGATTTGCATGGGATACCCCAGCCATCCGAAGATGTCTATGTTGTCCCACCCCTCTTTGTTGTCACCCCGTGGCGGGTAATAGTTAATCCGAACTTTGTGATACATGTTTCCGTACAGTTCCGGATACAACCCGGGCTGCAGAATGTGTTCGAGAACACCTAACTTGGACTCTTCCTTAGTCTTGAACGAACCCGGATCGTCCAGCACTTCGCCGTCGCGATTGCCCAGGATGTTGGTCGAATACCAACCGCTGAGGCCGAGCAATCGAGCCTTAAAGGCCGGAGCGAGAACCGTCTTCATCAACGTCTGACCGGTCTTGAAGTCTTTCCCGCAGATGGGAGCCTCGTTCTTCCGTGACAACTCCAGCATGACCGGAAGATCTACCGTCAGGTTGGGCGCTCCATTCGCAAACGGCACGCCTTCCATCAGCGACGCGTACGCGTACATCATCGAGGGCGCGATCATCTCGTCGTTCTCGCGCAAGGCTTTCTCAAACGCCTTCAACGACTGGTGCGCCTCTGTAGGCTCGATGTAGGATTCGGTCGACCCGCACCACATCGTGATCAGCCGGCTGGCTCCGCTCGATTTCCTAAAGTCGCGAATGTCCTGGCGCAGTTGCTCAGCCAAGTCCATCTTGGTCTTGCCCTTTTTTACGTTGGGTCCGTCGATCTTCTTCACATAATTGTGATCGAACACCGCAGGCCGGGGCGTGATCGAGGACAGAAAGGGCTTGAGTTGCTCCAGAAGGCGATAGTCCAGAACACCAGCGTTGGAGGCCGCCTCATACATGTTGTCTTCGAAAATATCCCAACCGGTGAAGACCAGGTCCTCGAGCGCGGCCAGAGGGACGAACTCCTTCACCTTGGGCGAGCGTGCATCGGTGCGCTTTCCCAAACGGATGGTGCCCATCTGTGTGAGCGATCCAATGGGTTTTGCGAGGCCCTTCCGGATCGCCTCGACCCCGGCGACGAACGTGGTCGCCACGGCGCCCATTCCGGGAATCATCACGCCCAGCTTACCTTTGGCGGGCTCCACATCGCCGTCTACGCGTTTTGGTGACGGAGAACGTCTACCGCCACCGCTCCGCGCCGCCAGCTTCATCTCCCGGGTCGCGCGCTCGGCATGCGCCAGAGCGGTTTCCCGATGCTCATGTTCACGGGCTGAGGACGCGGTTTTGAACTGCTTACGATGGCGGCGGCCGTCTGCATCCCACCAGTCGGCCATGAAGACTCCGGGGCGCTTCTGATACATGATTTTGCCTTTCTGGTGGCGGTGGCTCGCCACCGTCGCAACTAATGATGTTCTCACAACAGGGCCATCTGGGCAATTCGACGGCGGGAATTTGTACAAGCGCCGCAAGTCCAAATCGGGAATCCCTCATGAACTTTTGAGTAACTACAGGATTCATGGTACTGGCCTACAGAGTTGCCGCGTGCTACTTTACTCAAACGACCCTACTTCGCTTGTGGTTCCTCCCGTAAATGCGGAGGAGTTGAGGAGTACCGCATGGACCCGCGAAATAAGCACGCACAATGTTTTTACGGCACCCTTGAGGAGTGTCTCGAGCGCTATGGGGGTAAGTCCCAGTTCACCGTTTCGGCTCCCCTCACGTTCTTCAGCGGAGCGAGGCTGGAGACTCATCGCCGCGCTGAGTCGATAGACGGCCAACTGGTGATTGTCGAACGCCAGCTAGGTCCCACGAGTTGCGAGGTCTACTCCATCGGGGCAAAGATGCCGCCCCAACGTACCAGTTCTGCTGCCGCGCAATCGAACTGCGCGTAGAATTGGCGCACCGCGATTCTTCACAGCTCAGGTGCTCGGAAAGGTTCGTCCGGGCCCCGGTTTTTCGCTCCGGCGCCGAGCCCGCAATAGGGCGCATCGCATCCTGCGTCGGCTCCATCGCTCCTATAAATTCTTTCGATTGGACCTCTGCATCACTTCCGTTGCATCATGAAATCAGTTCGCAGCCTGCCTAGTGGCCGGTCCCAGCGAAGTCTCTGATGGCATGCAGCCGGGTTAGCGGCATCCATCTCCTGACCTTGTCGTTCTCCACCACAGCCTGAGCCCATGCGATCCGCGGCTTCGCGGACAGCGTGCTCGTCAGACTTGCCCAGTCGTTTCTCAACGAGGGCAGAATGGAGATTCCATGATTTCAATTCGCAAATTCGCTTTCGCTGCCTTGCTGGCGGCGGCCACCTTCACTCTTGCACCGAGTTCGGTTTTGGCACAGGAACCAGCGCGAGGACATTTCACGCTTACTCACGACGTGCTCTTCGGCAATACCAAGATCACCGCCGGAGATTACGAGTTCTCCTACAATCCGCAGAACGCCGCCCCCTTCCTGAACCTCAGCAGGATGAGCGGCCCGCGAACTGGGTTCATCATCCTGGTTCCGAGCACGGAGGGCACTCGCACGCGGCACGGAAGTCGGCTGGTGCTGGCGTCTTCTCCGTCGGGCAGCTATGTCACTGTCATGGAACTGCCGGAAAGCAACGTGACGCTGCATTTCTCCATGCCTTCGCGCGCAGCGGAAAAGCAGATCGCCAAAGTTGGAAGCACTGCTCCCACAGGTCAGTAAGCTTCGCACTCCCGTAGAGCCGTAGCTAGCTACGGCTCTACCTCACGAGGAGCAAAAACAAGAAGGCGGCTAAGCCGGTTTCGAATTCCCCCGGACGTCATCGCTTAACACAATTGCCTCGGCAATCTCTTTCATCGGACGCCGCTTCTGCCGGCTTTGGCGCTGCAATGCCAGATACGCTTGCTCCTCGCTGAGTCCCAGATCACGTTGCAGAATGCCCTTCGCGCGCTCTACCAGCTTCCGGGTTTGCAGTTGCTCCGCCAGCGTGAAGTTAGCTTCCTCCAGCCGCGCCAGTTCAATCTCCGCTCCCACCAGGAATCCCACCGTGGAAATCATACGGATCTCACGCCGCCGGTATACATGGTGCTGCTTGTGCTGAAGATTGATGACGCCTACCACGTGTCCCCGGCACATCAGCGGCACGGAGAGAAATGCTTCGTAGCTGTCCTCCGGCAACTCGTGGAAAAATTGGAAACGAGGATCTTGCGCCGCCTTCTCCGGGATGGCCACCGGCTCGCGATGCTCCGCCACCCAACCAGTAATTCCCTGCCCCACCCGCAATTTCAATCGATCGACGGCGTCCGCATGCGGATTTTTGGACGCCCGCAACACTAACTCGTCGTCTTCGAGGACATAAATCAGGCAGGAGTCACACTTCACCAGAGCGGACGCAAAATCGACAACCCGGCTAAGAACCTCGTGAAATCCCTCCGCCGCACTCAAGCGGACACTGATGTCATGCAGTACGTCTATGTGTGAATCCTCCACAGAAATTAAGGGTTCCATGCTCAAACATTATCGATTTGGTAGAGATTCTGTCTAATTCCAATTTTTGATGGCTGCGATAAGGGATTTCCCTGCAGATTGTGACCAAGGTTTCACATCTTTTCCAAAATTGGTGCATCGCAGCCGCGGTAGATCCCCTTCAGACAATAAAAGATCCCTGGGAGTATCTGCGGGCTCGTTGCTTCGCACTCAGTGCGCCGGAATGACCAGGAACCAGATCAGCATTCCGAAGATAAGCAACGCTCCCAACAGCGAGAAGGCGGTGTGCAGGGGATGGAATTGGAAGTATGGGTTGCGCGAAAGACGATGCCGTGTGGCCAGCATAAGACCTCCTCTGAAGCCCACAAGGTACGGTGGCACTGGATGTCCTATTTCCATTGTCCCACTTCATGCCGCCCGATTCCAGCAACTTCGGCGCGTGTGATACACCTGTGCCATGCCGGAAAAGATCGCGCTAATCACGGGCAGTTCCAGCGGCTTCGGGCTTCTCACATGCGTCGAACTGGCGAAAGCGGGATTTCGCGTTATCGCCACCATGCGTAACATCACCAAACGTCGGCTACTGGATCAGGCGGCAGACGCCGCTGGAGTCTCGGACAGAATCGATGTGCGCGCCCTTGATGTGACCCACTTCGACGCCATCGCGCCACTCGTTGACCAAGTTCTGCGCGACTATCCGAGCATCGATGTGCTCGTGAACAACGCTGGATTTGCCGTAGGCGGTTTCGCAGAAGACATCCAGATCGAAGAACTGCGCCTGCAGTTCGAGACCAACTTCTTTGGTGCCGTCGCGATGACTAAAGCCGTGCTGCCCGCCATGCGACGGCAAAGATCGGGGCACATCGTTCAGCTCTCATCCATCGGAGGACTGCAAGGTGCAATCTCCGTGAGCAGCTACAGTGCCTCGAAACATGCGCTGGAGGGCTGGAGCGAGTCGCTTCGCCTGGAAGTGAATTCGCTGGGGATCAAGGTCGTGCTGATCGAGCCCGGGGCTTTCGATACTGGCGTCTGGACCAGCGGTGCGGTGATGGGACAAGAAGCGAAAAAGAATACCTCGCCCAATTTTCAGCGCAGCCTGCGCATGCGCGAGGTAATCGCGAAAGTTCCAAAGGCGGATCCCATTGTCGTGGCGCGGACCATCGTTGCCATCGCCCAGAATCCGAACCCGAAGCTTCGCTACCTGGTCGGCCGCGACGCGAAACTGCAGCTGGCGATGAAGCGCATCCTGCCCTGGAAATGGTACGAAAAGCTCATCGCAAATTATCTGAAACTTGATTGAGCCAGCACGGCGCGATCTATTTCTCGAGATCGACTGTCTTCACCGGCAGATCCCAATGCGCGTCGAGAATTTCGAACCGCCGCTGCTCTTCCCGGTTGTACGTATCCTGATCGGGCCAGAGCTGCTTTTTGAGCGCGTCCTCATCGAATGGTTCATTGGCCACGGTTGCATTCTTGAACACAATGGTCACGCGATAATCCCAGCGTCCGTCCTCAGTCGTGTGATAGCGCGGCTGATCCATCCATATCTTCAGCATCCGTCCCATCTCGACTTGCTTCTTGAGCAAAGGATAATGATTTTTCTTGAAGAGCTTGAGAAACTCGTCGGCGTGGCCCCACTTGGTTTTGTAGTAGTACTCGACCACGAAAGGTTGCCCCGAAGAGGGAGCGGATTGAGCTGTCACGATTGGAGGCAGTGACACAATTAGCAGCAGCAGAGACACCAGCGTGCGGCTCGCAATATGCATAAATCTCCTCCTGCGCAAGATAGTCTGAATGTACCTGTCTGACCTATCGGATTCGGAGCATCAATCTGCGCACACCATACCAGAGGGTTCCCGAGACCCAGCCCAAAATGAAGGCCACGCGAACCACCTCAATGAGACTCTGCCGACTGAATGCCACACCAGTTGCTTCCCCCTGTAGAGTAGGCAACACGACATTCGTGGCGGAGCGAATCACGAGCAGAATTGTGCATAGCCCGATCGCCACCGCAATCGTCCTTAAATACGCCACAATCGCTCCTGCTATACCTCAATGACGATTGATAGCCGATTCTTGCGAGCTAATTCTATGCTGCCAATGACTCCAGATAAACCAAACGAGTCCGATGACAATCACAACTCCGATGACCGCGTCGAACTTGTGGAAATACTTGCCGAGGTCGCGCCAGTTCTCGCCCAGCTTCATCCCAAACCACGCTAGAGCCAGGCACCACGGCCATGATCCGAGAAATGTGTAGAGATGAAAACGACCACGAGGCATGCGTGAAATGCCTGCAGGTAAGGCAATAAACGTACGAATCACAGGCAGCAACCGCCCGACAAATACCGCGAGATATCCCCAGCGGCCGAAGAAGCGATCGGCCCAGTCGAGTTCGCGCTTCCCCATCAGGATCCAGCGTCCGTAGCGCTCCACCAGCGGGCGTCCGCCATAAAACCCGATCTCATAAGCGACCAGCGATCCCAAATTGCACCCGATCGCGCCCACCGTTGCCACCCACAGCAGCTTGAACGTGCCTTGAAACACCATGTATCCCGCAAACGGCATGATTAACTCGGAAGGCAGGGGAATGCACGCCGACTCAATCGCCATCAGGATCACAATCCCGCCATAACCCGCCCAGGCAATGATTTTGCTGATGAAAAGGAATAGAACGGCGAGGATCTTTTCAGTCATAGAAGCAGTACTCAGTTCTCAGTTCTCAGTCTCAGTTGAAAGCATTCCAGTGCTGAGAACTGGGAACTGGGAACTGAAAACTTCTCCTCCAGTGTAACGGAAAAAAGCAGGCTGCTAGAACGAGCCTTCTTGCGTGAACGCGTATCCGGGAAGCGTCGCGCCTTGCGCTCCTTTAGTGACTTTCACGCGCACGGTGGGGGCTTGCGGAGCCGAAATTCCTGCGGGACGAAGCATCGCATATTGCGTGAACACTTCGTTATAGACCTTGGTGACAAGGTAGTCTTGCCCATCGGCATCGCTGCGCCAGACTTGCCCGAGTTGGATGGAATTCACTGCCATGGCATTCCTTGATTGATCTGGATAACTCCAGACTACCCACCGCGACTTGCAGCGTCAATTCCTGATCTGGTTACCGAGGGACACTGTCAAAAGCCCCGTCTTGTCACACTCCCCATTTCGGTGGCATTTTCCTTGACCAACGTAGGCATGACCGATGGCCCACCCGGCGAAGCGATCGAGTCGTTGGCCAGCGATGAACCTCGGTTGCTATGATGACCGCATTGCTCACTGGAGGAAAACTTTTCATGCCCCGCGGAGTCGCCCCTCGCCAACCCGCCCGAACTGGCCGCCAGGATAAAATAAAAGTAACTGTGGCACGGACGCCCTCGCCCGCGGATTCCGGTCCCAGGCCGACGAGCAACCGCCACACTGCGCGCCCAAAGCGGATAACGCCGAAGCCGGCCTCGTCAAAATCCGCCGCCCCGAAGAAGGCGCAGGTTAAACGTTACAACCCAATCGCCCCCGAGAGAGTTCAGGAAATCCTGAATCGCCTCAATCACCTCTACCCAGATGTAACCTGTGCCCTGACGCACGCCAGCGCGTGGGAGCTGCTGGTGGCCACCATTCTCTCCGCGCAATCAACAGACGTGAATGTGAACCGAGTCACGCCCGAACTCTTCCGGAAGTATCCCAACGTGCAAGCCTTCGCCGCCCTTCGTGCCGAGCAACTGGAACCGGACGTTCGGTCCACCGGATTTTTCCGCAACAAGTCGAAATCCGTAATTGGCGCCGCGAAGAAGATCGTCGAAGAATTTGGCGGCCAGATACCCGACGACATTGAAAAGCTGCTCACACTCCCGGGTGTCGCGCGCAAGACGGCTAACGTCGTCCTCGGCACATGGTTCAAAAAGGCCGAAGGAGTGGTCGTCGACACGCACGTCCACCGCATATCGCGCCGCCTGGAGCTAACCACGGAAAACGATCCGCCAAAGATCGAGCAGGATCTGATAAAAATCCTTCCCCGAGAACGCTGGATTCTCTTCTCGCACCAGATCATCTGGCACGGCCGCAAGCTCTGCTTCGCCCGCAAGCCCAAGTGCGTCGATTGCGCTCTCGAGAACATCTGTCACGCCGGCGATAAGACCTGGAGCACGGTTGAAATGCACAAGAACGCGCAATGACCCCTGGTTCCGGGTCTCGAATAAGAGAAGTCATGAATGGCGCGTCCCCTGAGGCGAACAAAGCTCTCTGCTAGACTCTCTTTTCTACATCAGCAAGAGGTTCCGCGCTATGCGCCGCGCAGTATTTGCCATTGTCCTCGTCATGATCCCGGTCGCGATCCAAGCTCAGATTCTTGCAGCGCCCCATGCGATCACCGACCCCAAGCAGATTGCCACCAAGCCCAACGCTCAAATCGAGCCGCGCAGCCTGACCATCGAAAAACTCTTCATGACACGCCAGATCGGCGGCGCCACCTGGTCCCCCGACGGCAAGACCATCGCCTTCATCTCCAATATGAGCGGCCGCAATAATCTCTGGCTCGTTCCCGCAGAGGGAGGATTTCCGGTCCAACTCACGGTGAGCGATCAGAGGCAAACCAACCCGGCGTGGTCGCCCGATGGCAAGTGGATCGCTTTCCAGTCCGACTATGATGGCGACGAGCAGTGGGACATCTTCCTCGTTTCGCCCAAGAGCGGCAAAGTTGTGAACCTCACCCAGACTCGGGAGATTGCAGAGCAGAACCCAACGTGGTCGGACGACGGACGTTTTCTCGCCTACGAAGTGAAACCGAAGACCTCGGCCGCATACGAGATCGACGTCTACGACATGATCATGCGCGAGGTGAAGCACATTACCTCAAACACCCCGCAGGACAAAGGCAACTACAATCCCATCTGGTCCAGAGACGGAAAATACATCATCTACACCCAGGAGCAGGCAAAGGGTACCGACTCCAACATTTTCATCGCAGACCTGGGCAACGGGCAAAGCACCTTGTTGACTCCGCATGATGGCGAACAGCTCTTCTCAGCCAACGGCCTGTCGCCCGACGGCAAGACCGTTTTGCTCACATCCAATGCCGCCAATGGCTACGAAAACATCGGCATCCTTAGCCTTGCTACGAAAAGGATCAACTGGCTCACCAAAGACACAGGGGAAATCCGCGCCCAGAACTTCTCTCCCGATGGCAAACATGTGGTCTTCAGCGCCAACGTGGACGGCAATGAAAACATCTATCTGCAGGACCTGGCAACCGGCAAATCAACCCAGCTTCCGATCGCCGGTGGCGTCAATGAGCCCGCAGGCGGCCACTCTGCCTTCAGCCCAGACGGCTCCCGTCTGCTCTACGCCCACAACGGCCCCACCGCACCCAGCGACCTCTGGACCTACGATCTCGCGAAAAATAAATCTCAACAGATCACGCATTCCTTGCTCGCGGGTATCCGTTCAGAAGACCTGGTCGAACCTTATCTGATTCATTACCCCAGCCGCGACGGCAAGTGGACCATCTCAGCTTTTTTATATGTTCCGTTCAATATGGCGCGCAACGGCCAGAACGCGGCCATCGTTTACATTCATGGCGGGCCCGCGTCGCAAACCATGAACTCGTTCAACCGCTTCATCCAGTTCGCGGCCAATCAAGGCTATATGGTGCTCGCGCCTAACTATCGCGGGTCTACCGGGTACGGCAAGAAGTTTCAGCAGGCAAATCTCTTCGACATGGGGGGCGGCGATTTAGACGACGTCCTCGCCGGCGTGGACTGGATCAAGCAAACTGGCCACCTCGATCCCAAAAAGATCGCCGTCATGGGCGGCAGCTACGGAGGCTATCTCAGCATGATGGCCGTCACCAAGGCACCCGACCTGTGGGCCGCCGGCATCCCAATCGTCCCTTTCGTCAACTGGTTCACCGAAATCGAGAATGAAGACCCTGTCCTCCGCGAAGGCGACGTTGCCACTATGGGCGATCCCGCCAAAAACCAGGCACTGCTCCATGACCGGTCTCCCATCAACTTCATCGACCAAATCAAAGCTCCGCTACTTCTACTGGCCGGCGGCCACGATCCCCGCTGCCCAAAGTCCGAGACCCTGCAGGTGGTTGACGCCATCAAAAAGCGTGGGGGCGCGGTCGACTACAAGATCTACGACAACGAAGGGCATGGCTTCGCTCGCGTGGATAATCAGATTGACGCCTATAAGCGCATCGCTGATTTCCTGCTTGCCCGCGTGGTCCCGGCTGACTGCGCTTGTTCGCTCAACGAATAGTCGAGGTGTGCAAATTCTTGCACGGTTCTGAAACTTCGGTAATGTCCTTCTCATTCCTGCCAACGACACTTTTTTGATGCGTCCCGCGACCCATCTTCGCTACACTTCGGCACCGCAAGACAATTTCACTTCCAGTAAGAACCCTTGACACCCGTGTCGGGCAAGGGAGGACCAGGCAAGTCCAAAATTCTAGGGGGGTTTTGATGTCGTTTATAAGAGCAGGGAGAATTCTGTCCTCTGCCATCGTACTGCTGTGTTTCGCCGCAACAGTCTTTGCGCAGGTGCCTTCAGCGCAGCACGTCGTGCTGGTGATCGATGAAAATTCAAGCTTCACCGCGGTCTTGGCCAACATGCCGTGGCTCGTTGGCAAAGGAAACACCTACGGTTACGCCACCCAATACCAATCTAACAACGGTGGCTCGCTTCTGGATTATCTCTGGCTGGCTTCGGGCAGTTGCGAGTCCAGCGTCAACTGCACGCTTCCCGCCGGAACCCATAACTTCAACTGCAACGGAAATTCTTGCTACTACCCCGGCACCACCAAGACCGATGCCATCACCGACAACAACATCTTCCGCGTGCTCAACAATGCGGGAATTTCCTGGAAGGTGTACGCGCAATCCTACGCTGCAGCAGGGGGGACCGTCACCACGCCCGACAATCACAACGGCACTTCGTATTACCGCCGTCACAACGGGGCCACCTGGTACAGCGATGTGATCAACAATGTCAGCGGTTCAGCCGCTAAGGTCGTAGATCTTTCACAGCTGAATACCGACATTCAAGCCGGTAAGTTGCCCCGCTTCTCGATCATCGTTCCCGACGGGAAACACGATGCCCACGATGGCACGCTCGCCGCGGCCGACCAGTTCCTCAACAGCACCCTGAGCCCCATTCTCAACTTGCCCGACTTCAAATCGGGGGGCACCGGCCTTGTGCTGGTTACCTTCGATGAATGCGGAGGCGGCACCAACGCCGGCTGTGGATCATCGGTTTACACCGCGCTCATCGGACCGAGAGTGAAAGCGCACTATGTCTCGTCGCATCTTTACAAGCACGAGAATGCGCTCCGCACCATCCTCGACAGCTTGGGCGCGAGATCCTATCCCGGGGCCTCGGCGTACGCTGCCGATATGGCTGATTTCTTCGGCACCAGCGTTGCCGCGAAACCCGTGGTCACGATCAATTCTCCCGGACCCGGTGCCTCGGTGAGCTCTCCGGCCGCAATTGATGCTTCGGCATCACCCACTGCGGGCCATTCCATCGTCGGATGGCATGTTTATGTGGATAGCGTGAACGTCTACAGCGGCGGCGCAGTCAACTATATCAATCCGCAAGTCAAGATGAGCGCGGGATCGCACACGGTTGTAGTCCGCGCCTGGGATACCTCCGGAGGTTACGGCGATCAGGCCTTTACCTTGCACGCTGCGACCGCCACTCCGACTCTGGCGGTGGCTACGCCGGTGAATAACGTCACGGTCGGCACGCCCGTGAACGTGCAGGCTGCCGCGGCGCCCACACCCGGACATACGATCCAGTCCTGGCGAGTACTGGTGGACGGCAAGAGTACGCTCACTGCCGGCGCAACTACCAAAGTCAACCTGCAGGTTCCATTGTCCCAGGGAAAACACACCGTCGCGGTTCAGGCGCATGACAGCTCCGGTACCTATGCGCAAAAGACGCTCACCGTGACCGCGAGCGCGAAACCTGCAGTTACGATTTCCACGCCCGCGTTCGCCTCCAACGTGATTTCGCCCGTGAAGATTCATGCCTCGGCAATCCCGGCCCCCGGCCGTTCGATCGGCGGCTGGTGGGTTTACGTGGACAGCGTGGGCAAATTTAGCGCTGGAGCTGTAAATTCCATCGCACCCAGCATTCCCGCCTCGCCCGGCGTCCATACCATTGTCGTTCGCGCCTGGGATACATCCCGCGCTTACGGCGATCAGACGTTCACAGTTGACGTCAGGCCGGTGGCGGTCAACATCACCAACCTTCTGAATGGCGCGCAAGTGCCCTCGAACGTGAATCTGGCGGCAACCGCATCATCTGTGTACCCGATCGCCTCATGGACCGTGTACGTCGATTCCGGTATTGTTCACCGCCAGAACTACGGCAATACGCTCAACACCACTCTCAACCTGACTACCGGCACGCACACGCTGCTTGTACGCGCGTGGAATAGCACCGGAGTCTACGCCGGTCAGGCCATTAAAGTGACGGTCCCGTAAAGGTTAGGAGTGGTTCAGCCTTTGCCCCACCCTGCGAGATTTTCGTAGGGTGGGGTTTTCTTTTGAACCGCAGATTGGAGACCCGCAGGTCGGCGCCTTACTGCGCTTGTTTCTGTCCGGCCGTAAACACTGTCCAAGGCCCCGCCTTCATATCCCGCAGCAGCGCCTTCTGCCAGGAATACTGCGGATGGTGCTCCAGAAAATCGGCAGCCAGGAAATCCTGACCGCAAGGATGCCCTGCACGCGCTACAAAGCTCATCTTTGCCGCCATGCCGCTGTCGGCCGCCTTACCTTGCACCGCGCCGCCGGGATTGTACTCATTCCATCCCCATTCCTTCACTCCGCGAGCCGAAGCATCCACATGCCCGCACAGGGACCGTTCATCGGGCTGCTCTTTCTTTTCGAAGCTGTCCACGTGGTCGGCCAGAAACTGTTGGGCCATGCTCACGTCGATCTTGCCCTTAGCTTCTTTCATGAGTTCTTCCCAGCGCGCTCGCCGGGCATTCGGCGAGGAAGACGTGTCATTCGGATCGAAGGTGGTTTCTTGCTTGATAACTCTCGGATGGCGCGCGAAGTTCGAGCTTACAAAATAGCCATCCTTCGTGCGCCACAGCGGAGTGTTCTTCAACCCCAATTCGAGGTACGCAATCTCCCCGGTCTTGCGATCTCCAATCAGCCAATCGTTGGCGTACCCGCCATTGTTCCCTTCCTTGATGATGCGCACGTAATCGTCAATGCTGTTGGCATACTGCATGGCCTTGCGTGAGCGCATGAACTCGGGTTTCCCGTTCGGATCCCAGCCTTCGAATTGCGTGATCGTCGTCTCGCTGATCATCATTCCTGCCGAATTCACGCCAAAATCGTCATCGCTGGTGATCACCCCAGGAAACCCGTCCATCAAAATGCGATTTCCGTGCTGCGGCTGAATATCGAAAATAACCACCCACCGTGAGCCCGCCAGATAGCTGGTCCAATTATTGTGCGCGATGACAATCTGGTGATCCTTGGTCATGCTCCCAGTGGCAATGAACGCGCTGCAATTCCCCGGCGCCTTCAACTTCGGATTCTTCGCGAGTCTCCTGCTGCTTGGCCAGCCAGGGCAGGTAGTAATCGGGTACTTCCTCAAACGCGTTCAGTGCGACGATATCCCACACGTCGAGATTCACTCCCTTCGCCTTCACACCGTCAGCGATCCCCTGCAATTCCTCTTGATACTCGCGTTCGATATGCGGCCATAGCATTTGTCGGGCGGTAGTCCGGAAGAATTCCCAATCCTTCCCTGACTGGTGCACGTCGAACAGCTTAATGGCCTCAAACGCATCCTCGACCTCGGTCGCCAGCAAATAGCCATGCTGGTAGCCAACGTCGGAAGGCGAGCCCTCCAGATGAACGTAGGTCCACCCTCCCTGCTGAAACCGGTAAGCCTTCTGCAATCGAGGATCGGAGGAATCTCCAGCGAACGCACTGATCGCCAGTGCGATGACCACCCCAGCCAAGCATGTAAGCCGCCCTATGTTTGTCAACGTGAACCCCTCGTCTCTAAGTTGAACCCGCAATATTCTAGTCCAGGAAAAGATGTCCCCTGCAGGACGAGCATCGGACTCTAAATGTCAGTCCTCTGCTCCGGATGCCGTGTCAAATACCAGCAAGGCTGACAGCCCGCATGAGGAAATAATGCATTCACACAGTTCTCAGCCGCCGGCGGATCGAAAATGAATTGCGTCTTCCCGTTCTTTTGCGTCACTGCGTAATAATGCGACACCACTACTGAACTATAAGCATTCCCTCTGGCAACCCGGATCCGGAACACAATAGAATCCGCAGCGTATGCCAAAACCACTGCAGCGATCACGAACAGAAGCACCCCGAGCAGTATCCGCCGCACCCACCGCCGCAGATCGTAAACTGTGAACGCTAGCACGAGGCCAGATTATAAGCCTCGCCTGTTTGTTCAGCCTTGCGCCTTAAAACCTTGCGCCTTAAAACATTGACAATTTTGCCATCCCACAGGCAAACTACCGCATTCGCCGGGATTCGCCTCCGGCGATGCGCCATGGACGGGAATGCGGGCTTTTCTACCCTCCCTGGCCGTATACTCATCTCAACTTCATCCATGGCCATGACCGAGCAACGGGTCTCTTATACGATGGACTCCTCACTGGAGACAGTTGACAGTGCCGAGGAGAAAGCCACGAAGATCGCCACCGAGCTCGGCTTCGCCGAAGATGAGATCATGCAGATTTCCATGGCCGTCCGCGAAGGCGCCGTCAATGCTGTATTGCACGGCAACGCCTATGCCAAAGATAAAAAAGTGACTCTGGCATTTGAACGCGCGGGCCAGGATTTCATCATCACCATTCGCGACCAGGGTCCGGGGATGGATCTTAGCAAGATCCCCAATCCCTTGGCCCCTGAAAATCTGCTCAAGACTTCCGGACGCGGAATTTTTCTTATGCGCTCGTTTATGGATGTGGTCGAAATTCGGCCCTCCTCTTCGGGCACCGAACTCAAATTGATCAAGCACGTCCACGGAACTACCGCGGGCGGCAAGGAGGCTTCCCAGTGACCATGAAGGTTGGTAGTCGGCAAGTGGATGGGGTGACCATCGTAGACTGCAGCGGCCGCATCACGCTCGGCGAAGGTAGCGTTATCCTTCGCGACACGGTGCGAGACCTGCTTAGCAAGGGCAACAAGAGGATCGTCCTGAATTTGGCCAATGTCAATTACATTGACAGCTCAGGCATTGGCGAACTGGTCAGCGCCTTCACCACCACCAAGAACCAGGGTGGCGAACTCAAGCTGCTGAATCTGACCAAAAAAGTCAACGACCTGCTCCAGATCACCAAGCTCTACACCGTTTTCGACGTAAAGGACGACGAACCATCCGCGGTAAAGTCCTTCAAATAACATCTCCTCGCAACCGGGCGCCCCACTTCTCGCTGGTGTCGCGAGAAGTGGGATTCTCGTCCTTCCCCTTCCGGAACTCGCCGGCATTTTTACCCTCCGCATCACAGACAACTCCAATGAATCTCTCTAAAATGGCCTCATGTTCGGCGAGAGCCATGTAGGGACAGCCGCCACCGGCTGTCCAGCCGGGCGAAGCCCGGCAGCGCGCTGCACAGTTCTTGCCACCGGATGCGCCCTAATCGCGTTGCTAATCGTTCTCTTCGTACGCCCACTCCCAGCCGCTGACTGCCTCTCCATCCACGAAGCCGCCCAGCACATAGGAGAAACCAAATGCGTCACCGGAAAGGTGCTGAAGGTGAAGGTAGGCAACAAGGGTGTTCACTTCCTGGATTTCTGCGAGGACGCGATGAACTGTCCGTTCACAGTCGTCGTCTTCGCGAATGATCTCAAAGACGTCGGCGATGTCCGCCTGCTCTCCGGACGCAGCATCGAGATCCGCGGCTCCCTCAAAATGTACGATGGCCGCCCCGAAATCATCTTGAACCGCATCAGCCAAATCGAAGGCGGCGCCGCCATGATCCCGCCTCTCCCCAAAAACTACGATGTGGAGAATCGCGGCCGCTTCAGCGCCGGCCGGCTCTATCCCGGCAAGAAACCCAAGAAGGCCAAACCGCAAAAGCCGAGCGCCACCGCTACCTACGGAAACGATGTCGAGCGCGACGATTCACAATAGCTCCCGGCGGGTAATTCACAAACACGGATCAGAATGAAGGAGAATTGATCTGTGAAAATCCATGAAATCCGTGGCATGATCCTAACCTTTACCCGCGCGTTCGCATCCAATCCCCCGAGCCTATGCCCACATTCAATCGCCGGGAACTACTGAAGCTTGGAGGTGCGGCCGCGCTTACGCAGTTGGGATCCTTGGGGCTGCAGGGTTGCGGCGGCATTTCCAAACTAATTCCACCGCTTTCCACTGGTTGCGCCAAGATCACCGACATCGAACATGTGGTGATCCTGACTCAGGAGAACCGATCGTTCGATCACTATTTCGGAAGCTATCGCGGAGTGCGCGGTTTCTCCGATCAGAGCGCGGCCTTTCAACAACCCGATTCATCCAACACCACAGTTTCACCAGTTGGACAGCTCCTTCCCTTTCACCTGGACACCTCGCAGGTGAACGCCGCCTGCACGCACGACATCAGCCACGACTGGGTGCCGCAGCACCAGAGCTGGGACAACGGCAAGATGGATGGCTTCGTGAATTCGCGCCTGCCCATCAATCCCAATGACGCGGTTTTAACTATGGGGTACTACACCAGGGCCGATCTTCCCTACTACTACGCCCTCGCTGACGGGTTCACCCTGTGTGATAACTATTTCTGCTCCGTCATCGGCCCGACGGACCCGAACCGCCTCTATCTTCTGGCCGGCTCGCTCGATCCGGACGGAAAAAGTGGCGGCCCGGTTTTGCAGACCATCGTCACCAATCGCTCCGCTATGCACGGGCGGTTGACCTATACGACCATGCCCGAACAACTGCAAGCTCGCGGCATTTCCTGGAAGGTGTATTCATCTCCGGATGTGGATATTCTTGGCGGGCTTCTGTCGGATAATGTGCTCTCGTATTTTAAGAATTTTCAGGATCCTTCTTCACCTTTGCATCAAAATGCATTTGGACCACAGTTCCCAGTCGACTTCCTGGCCGATGTAGCTTCAGGCAATCTGCCGCAAGTATCCTGGCTGATCGGGTCCGTCGTGACGTCGGATCATCCCCCTGCGCCTGCAATATTTGGCGAAAATATTCTGTCGCTGATCATCACCGCTCTGAGCGCGAACCCCGCACTGTGGGCAAAGACGGTTTTGTTTGTGAACTATGACGAAAATGGCGGTTTCTTCGACCATGTCCCGCCAGTCACTGCGCCTCCCGGCACGCCCGGCGAATACGTCACGGCGCCCGCGGTTCCAGATCCCACGGTCGCCGGCAATCCTGCTGTGAGCGGCCCCATTGGGCTCGGCTTTCGCGTTCCCATGTTGATTATTTCGCCGTTCAGCCGCGGCGGCCTCGTCTCCTCCGACCTGTTCGATCACACTTCGGTTTTGCGCTTCCTGGAGACGCGGTTCGGGGCGGAGGTGCCGAATCTGAGCGCCTGGCGCCGAGCTACGGTGGGAGATTTGACGTCCGCCTTCAATTTTAAGAGTCCGGACCACTCCATTCCGAGTTTGCCATCAACCCTGCAGGCGGACTCACAGGCGATTCAACAATGCACAAACAACCTGGCCGGATTCACGCCCTCCACATTGCCAGCCACGCAGAGCCAACCGACACAGGAATCCGGCACCCCCGCTCGTCCCAGCGGAACCTGCTAAGCGCCTGTCGATCGTGCCGGGGTGGTTCGACGATGTAGGTACAGCCGCCCCCGGCTGTGTAGGGACAGCCCCCTCGGGCTGTCCAGCGGGACTACAGGGTGATACGGGAGCGAGCACTAGCGAGCACTTATGATGAGAAGCAGTTGCTTCTACACCGTTCGTGCTCTCACACCATCCCCCGGCGCAGTTCCTCCAGCGGATACTTCGTTCCCCGCCACACGATCCCGTCATTCCACAAGGTCAGAATCATCGAGCGCAGCAGCGTGTAAATGAACAATGTCGTGCTCACCGGATGCAACAGGAAGTAGTAGGCCGGCACCGCCGATCGCCATGACATCCCGACGTAGATCAGGAACAGTGATACGAGTGCGATCCCATATGGCACGCGCGCCCATCCGTGCGCCAGCCACAGCCCGAGAAACGGTCCGTAATTCAAGAAAGCCAGCCCAAACGCCGAAAGCACGGTTCGCCACGACTGAAACGACAATACCGCGAAGAAATTTTTGGTGAGATTGTTGACCACCCCAAACGCCCCATGCGCCCAGCGGATCGAAATCAGATCTCCACCAAACACATTCCTCTGCCCGAACCCCGCATTCTTCACCACCTTGCCCAGCTTCATGTCGTCGAGCACTTCCATGCGCAGCGCCTGGTACGTGCCAACCGCCTCATACACGCGCCGCCGCACCAGGTTGAACGCGCCCACCCCCATGTGATCGTCCGTGCTCGGATCCGCGACCTTCCACGGCCGGTGCCCGAACATGAACATGCTCTGAAAAAATGCGATCATCATGTACTCCCCCGCCCGCTTCATGATCATCCGCGGAAAGAGCACAACGTGGTCGGCCGGCTCGCTCTCCGCGTAAGCCAGCGCCCGGCGCAAAGAATCCGGCTTGAAGATCACGTCGGCGTCAGTAAACAACAACCACTCCCCGGAAGCGTCCTTCGCGCCAGTCCACATCGCATGAGTTTTCCCCAGCCATCCGCCCGGTAATTCCAAGTGATGAATAATTCGAAGCGCAGGAAGAAAGGGGTGGGGGGTTTGACTTCCGTTACTGGAATCTGGGTGCCCCACTTCTCCCTGATTTTGGGAGAAGTGGGAATTGTGCGCCACCCTCTCCATAATCTCGCCGGTCCCATCGGTGGAGCGGTCATTCACAGCCACCACTTCATAGTTGTCGTAATCGAGCGCGAGCAGGCTCCGCAGGCACTGCTCAATGCTCTCCGCCTCGTTGCGTGCCGGAACAATGATGGAAACGCGAGGATTACCGGACGGCGATACAGGATTGCGATCCCATTCCGGACGCGAAACGTCCGCCACGCTCGGCATTCCCAGGGCAGCGTCCACAATTCGGGAAGCCCAGGCCAGCGCCAGAATCACTCCAGCAATCCAAAAGAAGAAATCCATGTGGAAGCGTTGCTGCTACGAGACTATCAACATGCAGCCAATCAATTGTGACGTCGAATCCATTTCGCGGCTTGCTTCATAGGGAAGGGCACGGCTTCAGCCGTGCCGCTCAGAGGCCCCGGCGCCGTCCACCTTTACAGCGGGCGCAAACCTCATTCCGTAAAACAGTATGGCAGAAGAAATTCCCATGGCGATCACCGGTAAGATGAACGCCACCTGCAACGACTTCCGGTCCGCCACCCAACCCATCATGGTTGGCGAAGGCACATCCCCCAGAATGTGAATGATGAAGATATTCACCGCCAGTGCGGTAGCCCGAATATGCGCCCCCACAGAATTGATGACGGCAGCGTTTAAAGGAGAAGTATTCAGCAGCAGAAAAAATGCGGCCAGTGCGATGGCTGGAATCATCAGCGGCCCTTTGGCGAACAGCGCCACAATCATGACCGGCATCCCCAGCAGCATGCTCGCCGCGGATACCAGGTAATACGAACTCTTCATCCGTGGCAGCAGATAATCCCCCAGCCAGCCTCCCGCCAGCGATGCCACAATCCCATCAACCACAATAATCATGCCGAACATCAGGTTGGCGTGCTCCAGTGTGTAGTGTCGCTCGCTGTACAGAAATTGCGGCATCCACACTTGAATTCCGCCCAGGGAAAACGTCATTGCCGCCATGCCGAGGGTGGCCGTCAGGAAAGCAGGATTCTTGGAGAGAGTCACCGCCAGGCGGCCCAGCCGCCTAAGGTAGAGAAACAAGATGTAGAACAACTCTTTTCCCCAGCCGCCCTGGAACCCTGGAGGCAATAGGTCCCCCAAGTCAGCGTCGTGGGTGGAATCAAATTGCCCTCGCTCGGGCTCCTTCAGGAACAACACTGCTATTGCGAGCAGGAAGCCTGGTGCCGCTGCAATGTAAAACGGAAATCTCCACCCATGCCCCGGCGCCAGATATCCTCCCAGTAAATAACCGGCAGCTGAGCCCACTGGAATGGCCAGATAGAAGACGCCCAGGATCCGTCCGCGCTTCTTCTCCTCAAACAGATCCGCGACAAACGTAGGCGCGATGGTCACAAATGTCGCCTCGCCCACTCCCACCAGTGTGTGGCGAATCAGCAGTTCCGTATAGGTATGCGTCACCGCGGTGAGCAGCGTCAGGCCGCTCCAGAAAACCGCACCCAGGACAATGATCAATTTCCGCGAGTACCGGTCTGCCAGCGGACCCACAAACGGCGCCGCGATCATATAGAAGCCAAGAAACGCGCTGGTCAGATATCCGATCTGCTCTTTGCTGAGATGGAACTCGTCCTGCACCAGCGGTTGCACCGCAAACAGCACATTGCGGTCCGCATAATTGAGCAGGTTAAGCGCCGTCAGAACGATCAGCGCCGTACGCGGTTGCAGGCTGTCTTGCGACACAGTCTCGCGAATATAACACGCAGCCCGATAAGAACCCTTAGTTTTAATAACGATTTACATTATTAACGGATAGCGTTATTATACAAGCGTGATCCGAACGTTCGCCAATCGAGCAACGGCGGAAATTTGGACGACCGGTAAGACTCGCGGATCACCACCGGCAAGCGTCACAAAGCGAAAGCTAGCCATGCTAGATGCGGCAGGCGCACTGGGCGATTTGCGCTACCCACCAGGCAATCGCTTGGAGAGACTTCGGGGCGACCGCCAAGGCCAGTACAGCATTCGTATTAACGATCAATATCGAATCTGCTTTATATGGCGAGGTCATGACGCATTCGAAGTAGACGTGACGGATTACCATTAGGAGTGATATGGCGCGTGAGGAATTTCAAAGAAGGGGTGCTCCGCACTGGGGAGTGCATCCGGGCGAAATTCTGCGGGAGGAGTTCCTTAAGCCCTTAGGAATATCTGCTTATGAATTGGCCAGGCGAATCCATGTACCCGTACCCCGTGTAAACGACGTCGTTTTGGAACGTCGTGGCATCAGCGCAGATACGGCCGTCCGCCTTTCTCGATTTTTTGGAACAACAGAACAGTTCTGGCTGAATCTGCAGGGTGCCTACGAAATCAGCCGCGTACTGGCCAAAAATGGCGATGACATCAACCGTATCCAGGCACGAACCGCCTCAGCCTCTCGCTAGACTGCTTGCGTTGTGGCCCAACTGATTGGCTGTTACTTCGTCTCCCGCCGCGGCCATCTCGCCACAATCGTTGTTGAAATTCCGCCGCGCGGACGAAATTCTCCCCGCACCTCTGCCCACACCGGCTTCGCCCACTTCACCACGTCTTCCAGTACCTGGTTCACAACATTCTCCTGAAAAATCCCCAGGTTGCGATAGCACTGCAAATACTCCTTCAATGACTTCAACTCGAGGCAATCTTTGTCGGGCATGTAACGGATATTCAATACTCCAAAATCCGGCAACCCGGTCTTCGGACACACCGACGTAAACTCCGGATCATCCACAAGAATCTCGTAGCCGGGAAACTGGTTCGGCCAGGTCTCAATGGCGGGAAACTTATGATCGAGACCAGCAGCCGCGTGCTCTGGCGTATAACGTGGCGAATTCGGCATGCTCGTATTCTATCGGTTCCATCGTAGAGACGTAGCTTGCTACGTCGGTCTGCCAGGTCTCTCGGCTGTGCGAACAATGCACCCGAACTCCCCATCCCGGCATCCAATTCGGTACCTGCGCGAGAGCGTTCCGTCCTCCGTCAGAGCCTCGCGGATGGTAAATTGATACTTACACTGCTCCTGCCGCACCCTGAAAGAAAAACAGGTTGGCATCGACGAACAATTCGCATACCCCGCCGCGCCGGCGGTGGCTCTGGCCCGCGTTAGCCGCTCTCGTTGTTTTACTCATTCTCTATTCCACGCTGAAGCAGACGCCATTAAAAGTTCGCGTCAGCACCGTCCAACGCGGTTCCATTCGCAGCGTCGTCTCCACCAATGGCAAGGTTGAACCCATTCACAATTTTGAAGCTCACGCCCCTATTGCCACCACGGTCCGCCACCTGCTGGTCAAAGAAGGCGATCACGTAAAGCGAGGCCAGGTACTGCTGCAACTCGACGACGCCGACATCCGCGCGAAAGCCGCCAGTGCCCAGGCCCAGATTAAGGCCGCACAGGCCGACCAGAACGCCTTGAAAGCCGGGGGTACGCAGGAAGAAGTCATCACCCTCAACTCGCAGCTCATCAAAGCCCGCAACGCTCGTGAAACGGCTCAACACAATCTCGACGCCCTTCGCCGCTTGCAGCAGCAAGGCGCTGCCTCCTCCGGCGAAGTGCGCCAGGCCGAGGACACTCTGCAGCGTGCCCAGGCCGATCTCACGCTCCTCGAGCAAAAACAGAAAGACCGCTATTCTCAGCCTGAAATCGCCCGCATCGAGGCACAGAGCACCGAGGCGCAGGCAGCCTATGCCAGCGCTGAAGATGCCTTGCAGAAATCCACCGTCCGCGCCCCATTCGACGGTATCGTCTATTCTGTGCCCGTCAAGGAGGGAGCCTTCGTGCAGGGTGGCGAACTCATGCTGCAGGAAGCTGATCTCTCGAAGACTCTGGTACGCGCCTTCGTCGACGAACCCGATGTCGGACGTCTCCAGGTTGGACAAAAAGTTGAGGTCACCTGGGATGCCATTCCCGGCCGCGTCTGGAACGGCTCTGTCAACACGGTGCCCGCCACGGTCAAACTGCGCGGCAATCGGAACGTCGGCGAAACCACCTGCCTGATTGACAATCAGGATTTCCGCCTGCTCCCCAACATTAACGTCGGCGTCACCATCGTGACCGCGGAGCACCAGAACGTGCTTACACTCCAGCGCGACGCCTTGCGCATGGACGACAACCGTCCTTATGTGTTCCGCATCGACGGCGACCGTTTGCACCAGCAGACTGTTTCCTTTTCCCTGCAGAACCTGACCCGCGTGGAAATCACCTCCGGCCTGTCGGAGAGCGACAAGGTGGCTTTGCCTGCAGACGAACAAAAACCGCTGGTGGACGGCGCCAAAATAAAGATCGTACCTTGAGTATTTCTAAACAACATCCCGCCGCCTTTCGCCCTGTCGCGAGTCTAAGTGTTCCGGCATGAGGTTGCGACTCGTCATCTTCCTCGTGCTCTTCCCTGCGGGCCGGATTTTTGCCGCAACCACTCCGCAGCAGATGCTCGCGGCCGGGCAGGTCGACGATGCCATCCGTGTTCTCACAGAGCGGGTCAAGTTTTCTCCCAACGACTCTGCCGCCCACAATCTTCTCTGCCGCGTCTACTTCATGATTGAGGATTGGGACAGCGGAATTCCCTACTGCGAGCGCGCTACTCAACTCGATCCCCAAAGCAGTGTGTACTTCGACTGGCTGGGTCGAATCTATGGTGAGAAAGCGGATCATTCCAGTTTCTTCTCAGCCGCCGGCCTCGCTAAAAAGGTCCGTACCGCATTCCAACGCTCGGTGCAACTCGATCCTCGCAGTTGGGAAGCTCGCGTCGATCTCGGCGAGTTCTATGCCGAGGCCCCCGGCATCGTCGGTGGCGGCAAGGACAAGGCCCGCGAGCAGGCAGACGCCCTTATGTCGTTCAAGCCGGCTATGGGCCACTGGGTGTTGGCGCGGATCGCTGAAAAGGACAAGGATCCTGCCGCCGCGGAGCGCGACTACCGCGCAGCCATCACTGCCAGCAATGGCGGCCTTCGCGCCTGGTTCGACTTAGGCAACTTCTTCTTCCATGCCCAGCGCCTCGATGCCATGGAGGAGGCCTTCCACCATTTGGAAAACAGCCCTGCTGATTGTCCCGAGTCCTTGCTGCACGGCGCTCAAGTTCTTTCCCGCGCCAATCGCGACAATGCGCTCGCCATCCGGTTGCTCAATAAGTATCTATCCTCCCCCGTCGAACATGGGCCGGCATTCAAAGCGCACGATTTGTTAGGACAGTTCCTCGAGAAGCAGGGCGATCGTCAGGGCGCGGTGGAACAATATCGGGCTGCTCTCGCGCTCTGGCGCGGAGACGCTCTCGCCAAACAGAGTTTGGCACGCCTGGCGCGCTAGGACTGGGGCACTGGTGGAATTCCATTCCTTGCCGGTTCCTGGGCAGGATCGGACATTTACAATCGCGCTTGTATCCAAGCTGTTCATGAAACATTGAGAGCGTGATCCTGTGATCCGCATTTGTTTTACTCACAGCTCACTGCTCATAGCTCATACCTCGAAGAGGACGCAATGAAGACCTGGTGCCGCAGTGCGCTAATCCTGATCTGCAGTCTCATATTCCTGTTACTCCCCGCCGGATTATTCGCCGAGCCCATCCCGCTCAAACGCGTCATCGAACTCGCATTAACGCACGCCACGGGAGGCGCCATCGCTGCGGCCGAAGAACAGCGCGTGGCCGCCGCCTATCGCGACCTGCGCAACAACTACATCCCCCAGCTAATGACCGGCGCTGGTCTGGGTTGGTCCTACGGATTCCCTCTCGGCCTGGAAGGTTCAGCTCCGTCTCTGTTCAACATCAATGCGCAATCCGCTCTGCTCAACCCCTCGCTGCGGGAATTTATGAAGGCAGCCAGGGTCGACTCCCACGTCGCTTCGTTAAACAGCAAAGATCAGCGCAACCAGATTATTCAGGACGCCGCCCAGAGCTATGCCGAACTCGCCAAATGGGAGCAGCGTTTGGCTCGCCTGCAGGAAACCGAAGCGGAAACCGGCAAGATGCAGGCCGCCATCAATGAACGCGTCAAAGAGGGGATCGACAGCGAGATCGATCAGACCAAAGCCCGCCTCTCCACTGCACGCGTGCGCCTGCGCATTGCCGAAGCTCAAGGTTCCGCGGACGTGCTCCGCGAGCACCTCGCCAAGATGACTGGCCTCGCCGCCGCGACCATCCAGACCGAGTCGGATTCGATCCCTGCACCGCCCGCTTTACCTGAAGAGAACCCCGAGAATGCCGCCGCTTCCAGTCCATCCGTGCAAGCCGCACTGGAACACGCGCGCGCCCAATACCTTCGCGCCAAAGGCGAGCATCGCGCTCTCTGGCCCAGCTTGGACTTCGCCGCCCAGTACGCGCTGCTCTCAAAATTCAACAATTACCAGAACTACTACATCCCGTCGCACCCCTGCGTGACTTCGTTGGGAGAATTTCTTTGCGTCTCTAATAGCTTCCAGCAAAACAATGCCACGGTTGGCGTAAGCATCCGTTTTCCGTTGCTCAACGCCTCACAGCGTTCTAAAGCGCAACTCGCCGACGCCGATGCGCGCAAGGCCAGCAAGCAGGCCGAAGCCGCAAAAAATCAATTGTCGGAAGAAACCTTGCGCCTGCAGCGTTCCGTCGCGCAACTGCAGGCGGCCCGCGATGTCGCGCAACTCGAATACGAGATTGCAGACAAGAATCTGGCCGCGCTCCACACTCGCATGGACCAGGGCACCGCCACTCTCCATGACCTCGACGACGCCCGCACTCAGCTGAGCGAACGCTTCATCTCGCTGCAAGACGTAAGCTTCGAATTGCAGCGCGCCCAGTTAGGCCTGATGCGCTCCACAGGAGAGTTGGAAAAATGGGCCTTGGGAACCCACTGATGGAAGAAACCATTTCTCACGGCGACTCGAGCCGCGCGCTCAGCCTCCTGGAAGAGGGCCCCTCCGACGTGGAAGAGGGCCCCTCTGATCGTTAAGAGTGCCCGTCCGAAGTGGAAGAGCGGCCCTTTAGGGCCCGCGTTACCGGGTACAAAATGGGGAAAAGCGCCCCTTTAGCCCCGCGTTGCGTGGGTAGAAGACGTGGAAGAACGGCCCTTTAGCCCCGCGTTACGCGGGCAGAAGTGGAAGGGCGGCCCTTTAGGGCCCGCGTTACCGGGTACAAAATGGGAAAAGTCGCCCCTTTAGCCCCGCGTTGCGTGGGTAGAAGACGTGGAAGAGCGGCCCTTTAGGACCGCGTTACGCGGGCAGAAGTGGAAGAGCGGCCCTTTAGGGCCGCGTTACGCGGGCAGAAGTGGAAGAGCGGCCCTTTAGGGCCGCGTTACGCGGGTAAATTGAACGGGCTTTAGCCCCGGTATTCTACAATTTGCCCCGCAGGTTTTTGACGACCTGCCGAATGGCCTTTTCGTTCCGCCGGTACCACCGCCACTGCCCCTGTTTCGTCGCCTCCACCAAACCAGCCTTGGTCAAAATACCCATGTGATGCGAGATGGTGGGTTGCGAGAGCCGAATCCGCTCCTCGATCTCCCCTCCGCATAGATACCCGGGCCTCAATTCCGAGCCCTTCCCATTTTTCAAAACCTGCAGAATCCGCCGCCGGGTAGGATCGGCAATAGCATGAAGCGAGCGATCAAGCGATGCGTCAGATGACATGGGTTACAAATACCGCCAGAATCGACGCCTGTCAATGTAAGCCGCCCTGAATGGTGTTCCGCCCCGTCCCGCGCAAGGAAAGGGAAACCTCGGGCAGGAGTACTGCAAGAGCGGCCCCTCAATAATACGAGAAAACATCAGGGCTTTAGAGTGTGCGTGAGAACTATATGTCCGAATTGCTGAAGCGGGAAGAGAAAACCAAGCTGAAGCCGCGAAGCGGCGGCAGAGTGCAGCCCAGCGCGTAAGCGCTGGGTCAAAGTGGCAAATGCAAGCCCCGTAGGGGCGAAAGAGCAGTTCTCACGCACACTCTTTAGACCCTCTACTTCTTCAAAATCGGATTGTACCCATCTCCAATCAACTTCGTCCGCATTCCTTCCGCGTCCTTGACATCGGAATACGGCCCCAGTTGCACATGGAAGAGCTTGTCGTTCGCGGCCGTGGATGCCACGAACGCCGGATACTCCTTCTTCTTCAACGCATCCACCAGCGAGGCCGCATCTTCCTGCTTGCTTACCGCTGCGACTTGCACGAAATATCCCGAACTCGGGACGGTCGTGGCCGGATCGACGCCATTCGCTTGCCCACTCTTGTCAGGCGCAGCAGGCGCCTGTGCTGTATCTGTCTTCGTGTCCGGTGCCGGACTCAGTTCCGCGCTCGCATCTTTCTGCTGAACGTTCTTATAGAACGTCATTGGCGGGGAAGCTGCCGCTCCGCTGCTGGCTCTATTCACACTGGTCGAGACCTTCGGCGTCCCCGCATTGCTGGCCGCTGCCACGCCCAGGTCGGACTTTCGCCCCAGCGAATATCCCAGCGCAAAAAATAACGCGCAAACGCCTACCATCCCGAAAAACAATGCCAGCAACTTCCCTGTTCCCAGCGTGATCTCGGTATCTTGTGACGACCCCATAATTCAGCTCCACCCAAAGCGCTGCCACGCCACCGCCCTCGCGTCGCCTAAGCTGTCTTCGCGGCCGGCAAAGCGTCATCGCCTGTCTTAGCCAGCATCTTCTGAATTCCCAAGAAGAAATCCACCGGCACCGGAAAGACGACCGTCGTATTCTTCTCCACCCCAATCTCGGTCAGAGTCTGCAGATATCGTAACTGCACGCTGACCGGCTCGCTCGACAGCAGGTGCGCTGCATCCACCAGCCGCTGCGCCGCCGAGAACTCGCCTTCCGCATGGATAATCTTCGATCGCTTCTCGCGTTCCGCCTCGGCTTGCTTGGCCATCGCACGGAGCATCGACTCCGGCATATCCACCTGCTTCACTTCGACATTGGTGACCTTCACGCCCCAGGGCGAAGTATGCGTATCCAGAATGCTCTGCAGCCGGAGATTGATCTTGTCGCGATGCGCCAGCAACTCATCCAGTTCCTGCTCGCCCAGTACCGATCGCAAAGTAGTCTGCGCAAACTGCGACGTCTGGTACACGTAATTCGAAACTTCAACAACGGCTTTCCGGGGTTCAATCACCCGCAGAAAAATGACGGCATTCACCTTCAGGGTAACGTTGTCGCGCGTGATGATGTCCTGCGGCGGTACCTCCAGCGCTTCTTGCCGCAAAGACACACGCACCATGCGATCGATCGGCGTAAATACCAGAATCACTCCCGGCCCCTTCGCCGCCGGCAGCAAGCGGCCTAACCGGAAGATCACCCCGCGCTCATACTCCGCCAGAATTTTGATGGAACTCAGAAGGTAGATAACAACGACGACGATGATGATGGTAGTAAAACCAAACCCAAGCTCTGCCACAAACGCCTCCGCCCAGGAGCTGGAACACTCCTATCGCGGATTGTATAGCAGCCAGAAACCGCCAGCGCGTAAATCGGCAGTAAGCCATTGCTTGCCTTGATACGCGATCCAAGTTGAAACCAGCCGCGAAGCGGCGAAAGAATGCAGCCCACGGCGCAAGCCGTGGGTGCTGGAAGCCAGTCAACGACAAACCCCAGAGGGGCGAAAGACCAGCTCTGTCTGGTTGAACCGTGAAATTGTCGTGCGCGTTGAGGCCCAAAGCCCGGGACGACTGAAATGTCCACTCCCCGTTGAAGCTACGACCCCGCCCGCGCCAGGTGAATCCGCGTAGCATCCACCGGCACATCCCGCTGAATCTCCATCTCCAGCGACGTGCCCACTTCCAGTTTCACATCCGGACCATGCTTCAGCAGCGCCCAGGCAACGCCGCCGGCCAATCCCGCAAGCCCGCCGTACCGTGCGCCATTGAATCCGCCCGCCGCCAGCCCGCCCAGCGTTCCAACTGTCCCAGCCTCGGCGCCGGTTTTGGCCGCGTCCTCGACCCTCTTCCCATTCTGGTTGTCGGCCTTGATCGTGCCTTCCTTGTCTTTGACCTTCTTGTCGTCCGCGCCGGGCGTGTTCTCGACCGACCCCGGCAGCATCACCGTGTACCCCGTCGGATAAATCATCGAAGTAAAGTGAATCAGCAGCGCGGCGCCGCTTTTGAATCCCCGCTTCGAGTGCTCCACGTTTGTAATCTTTCCCTGGATGTACGTTCCCGCGGGAATCAGCACGCGATCGTTTGCCACAAACGGAAACGCCGTCTCCGCATACACCGGATCGCCTTCCCGCGCATTTTTTGTCGAGATCGCCTGCTTAAGGGTGAGCGGAACCTTCGTCCCCGCGGGAATGACTACGGCGTGCGGATCGCCAGCCGGAGCCGGTTCACTCGTTACGGCGGGAGCCTGGGGCTGCGCGCCAGGGGCAGAGTTCGGCTTGGCGGACTCCGCGCCTTGTCCCCAGGCAATCCCGGAAACGATCAGCATCGCCAAAATTGCACGCATGTAGCACCTCCTAACGAACTCGATCGACCTGAACCATGTAAGGCGGAAGCCCAGGCCCGCGTCGGCATCCCTGGCTGACGCTGCAGACTATACGGTCTTAGCGCCTAAGATGCTTGCCCTGTCCTCCGGAGTTATCCAAAGGTGAGCCGCGCCGCTGATGTTCAAGTTGATTTCCTGGGCACCATCTACGGACTCTCAAGCTGTCATTAACTGCGATCTCCACATCACCAGTAATTTTGCTCGCCTGGGGTATAGTGCTCGCACGGCCGCCAAACTACAATCGCTAAAGCTTCTCCCCTTTGCGGCTGGCATATCCAGCCGTAGAGACGTGGCTGGCTACGTCTCTACTCCCGGAAGGTTCGCTGGTCGGTCTCATTGGCCACTGGTACGATGCGGACTATCAGAGTTGTCGGCGTATTTCTGAGCACGGGAGGCTCTTCGATATGACTCGCACCACGAACGCCCGCATAGCCGGCGTGACGTTTCTTGCTTACATCGCCGTCGGCATTACCGATATGCAACTCCATGCCCGCGCAAGCGCCGGAGCCGATATCGACGCAAGGCTCGCCTCCATGTCCCAGCACGCCGACCTGGTTCGTTACACCGCTCTTCTCGGGATCGTCGAGGTCTTCTGTGCGTTCGTGCTGGCCGTGACGCTTTATGCGATCACGCGCGACGAGGACCGCGACCTGGCAACGCTCGGCATGATTTGCCGGGTTGCGGAAGGCATTCTCGGCGCGTTTTCGGTGCCGGGAACGCTGGCCCTTCTCTGGCTGGCCACTGGCGGCGGAGACAAGGCGCCGGATCGCACGGCGATGCACACCCTCGCCGGCTACCTGATGCGGGGCGACATGCCTTTGACCGCGACATTCTTTGCTGTCGGGAGCACGCTCTTCGCCTGGCTCCTGCTCCGCGGCCGCATGATTCCCGTCGTGCTGGGCTGGATCGGCGTCTTCGCCTCGGTGCTGCTCGTCGTCTGCCTTCCCTTGCAGTTCGTCGGCTTCCTCCACGGCCCGCTGATTCAGTGGATGTGGCTCCCGATGTTCTTTTTCGAAGTACCGCTCGCCCTGTGGTTCCTGATCAAAGGGGTCGCGCCCCCGGCTCGGACACAGCCTGCATAAACGAACAACTTCAGCGTACTCTGGAGGCGTTCATCTTGCCGACGCCAACTGAAATTCGAGACACAGCCATCCGCCATGGGCAGGGCAAGAAGCGGAACAACGCCATAGCCGCCGTTCTGTGCGGCGCCTTCCCTGCACTCTGGCTGGGGTTGCAATCGCATCCAAGCTGGCAGGATTGGCTACTGGGCATAATCATAGGCCTGATGTGGGGCAATGCCTTCGAATACGCTTACCACCGCTTCCTCTTGCATCGCCCACGTACGCAGCAGGGGGCCGCACATCAAGAGCATCACGCGCAGATCGCTACTCCCCAACAAGCAGAATTCGTGGCGCTGATCAGTTCCCCAGTAAATATTGTCCTTCTATTCGTGATCAATGGAATCCCAGCCTTCCTCTTCAGCTTTCTGCTCGGCTTCCAGGGGATTCTTTGCGGCGTCTTCATTGGCTGGGCGGTCTATGTGATTCTGTGCGAGGAAATCCACTGGCGGATTCACATGGACGGCTGGCTTCCTCCCGGCTTTCACTTCGCCCGCGCCTATCACATGAGCCATCACGACATTCCCAACAGCCGCTACAACGTGTTTTTGCCCTTGTTTGATCTTCTCTTCGGAAACATGCATGCGGGTAAAAGCAAACTTCCCACCTAGGCGGAAGTTCACGATTCGGGGGTGCCCCACTTCTCGCCGCTTTTGCGAGAAGTGGGAATTTGGACTCACTACTCCGTGACGATTCCTGTCGCCGGTCGTCATCAGCGGTGCACCCTTACTTATAAATCAAATATTTCTCTCTCACCTTCTGAAACTTCTCCAGCTCCTCCCGCCAATCCTGCGCGATCCTCCGCGGATCCTGCCCCGCAGCCAGCGCCTCATACACACTCTGATTCACCAGCAGCGATTGCATCTTTTCAATTTTCCAATTGTTCGCGTACAGCTTCGATAGGGCTGCCGCCAGCTCCATCCCCATCTCCGGCGAATCGAATCCATTCCGGTCCGTGAGCACGATATTCACTCCCTGACAGGCTTGCCCGCTGTACACACTGGAGGAAGGCGTAAACGTCACCGGCACAAACCGTACCCCGGCAATCCCGCGCGCATTCAGATAAGCCGCAAAGTCTTTGCTCTTGATCCATGGAGCGCCCACCAGCTCAAACGGAGTATCCGTCCCGCGCCCCACAGACACGTTCGTCCCCTCGATCAATGCCACTCCCGGATACAACGCCGCTTCCGTCACACTCCGCAAATTCGGCGATGGACTCACCCACTCAAGCCCGGTCGAATCGAACCAATCCCCGCGTTGCCAGCCATCCATCTGAACAACCGTAAGCTTCGCGCTGATGCCTCGCTCGGCGTTGAACATCTTTGCCAGTTCGCCCATCGTCATCCCATGCCGCACCGGCACAGTCCAGTAGTTGGTGAAGCTCTCGTGTCCCACATCGGTCGGCGGCCCCTGCACGAACGATCCCGTGATCGGATCCGGCCGGTCCAGCACAATCACCTCGACGCCTGCCTTCGCGGCCGCCTCGAGAAAATATCCCAGGGTCGTTTCATAGGTATAAAACCGCGTCCCCGCATCCTGAATGTCGAACACAATCGCGTCCAGCGTGCGTAAAACCTCCGGCTGCGGTCGCCGCGCCGCGTCTGTCCCTCCATAGACGCTGTACACCGGAATCCCCGTCGCTGCGTCCTTGGAGTTGTTGATATCGGTCGTATCCAAAGTGCCAGTCACTCCGTGCTCCGGGCTGAAAATCGCGTCGAGCGATACTCCCGGCGCCGCTGCCAGCACATCAATCGTCCGTTTGCCGGACGCGTCAACCCCAGTCTGATTCGTGACCAGCCCAATGTGCTTCTTGCCCTGGGCCGCCTTCAGCACATCGAACCCATGCTCTTCGAGCACATCGATCCCGTTCTTCACCGACCCATTACGCGCGCTCATCCGCCGCTCCGCGCTCATCGCCTCGTTGTACCCGGTGATGCTCTGCCACCGCAGCGCTTCCTTCTCCTCGACAGTCAGAGGCAGAGCCGCCGCAATTTCCGTGGCTACCTTCACCCGCAGCCCGATCGCATTGCCCTTCCCCCGCGGATGCACCGCATTCGTCAGCAAAATGATGTAAGACTTTGTCGTCGGATCGATCCAGATCGAAGTCCCCGTGAACCCCGTATGCCCAAACGACCCCACCGGCAGCAAGTCCCCGCGATTCGATGAAAACGGCGAATCAATATCCCACCCAAACCCGCGCAACACCGGCGCAGACGGAGGCTGCTCCGGCTCGCTCATCTTCTTAACCGCCAGTGACGACAATGCCCCGTCCCCGCCATTCAGCAGCGCCTGCGCAAACTTCGCCAGATCATCTCCAGTTGAAAACAATCCCGCATGCCCCGCCACCCCTCCCATGCGCTGCGACCGCGGATCGTGCACCACGCCCCGGATCATGTGCTCATGCTCGTCATACTGGGTCGGCGCTATCTTCGGCTTCCAGGCGGCGGGAGGCAGAAACCGCGTATGCATCATCTTGAGCGGCTGGAAAACGTGTTTCGCGGTATACACATCAAGCGTCTCCCCCGACAACTTCTCCACCAGCCATCCCAGCATGATGAAGTTCGTATCGCTGTAAATAAATCCTGACCCGGGCGCCTGCATCGGAGTCTCCGCACAAGCCAGACGGAATGCTGACTCTTTCGAATCAAACGCTGGAGTCAAATCGATATCCGGCGCCAGCCCTGAGTAATGGGTTAACAACTGCCGGATCGTGATGTCCTCTTTCCCGTTCTGCGCAAACTCCGGAACATATTTCGCCACAGGATCATTCAGCCGCACCTTGCCAAGTTCCATCAGTTGCATCACCGCCGTCGTGGTCGCGATCACCTTGGTTAGCGACGCCATATCGAAAATCGTGTCGACCGTCATCGCCTCCCGCCGAGGCTCCAACGAGCGTTCCCCGTAAGCTTTCCGATAGATAACCTTCCCATCGTGCCCCACCACTAGCACCGCTCCCGGAATATTGTGGTCCGCAATCGCCTGCTGAATAATCGCGTCCACCGCGCCCAGACGCACCGGCGACGCACTCGAGCCCGAGGCGGGCATGCCGCTGCCTTGCACCACAGCCTCCGCCAAACTCGCGCAGGCTAGAACCAGAGAACACACGATCGTCACCACGAGACGCATGATTGCTCAACCCTCCACATCGTGCTGGAACCGCGCGGGATCATCCGCTCCAATAAATTAGTGAGTGTAGGAATCCTCTGACTCTACACAACCGGCGCGACTCGCTCAAGGAGCCCGATTCCAGGTGTGCCCTTTTGGTCACAGGCGAAGAAGCTGACCCGTGCTACGCTTTCGCTGTGCCCGCCGAATCCCAACCTCTTAATGCAACCGGCACCTTGCTTTCCGCCTTCGATGAACAAGATAAAGTTTTTTCGCGCGCGTTCTCCATATTGCAACAAGCCATCACCGAGCGTGCCTTCCCCGCTGCTTCCATTGCAGTGACCCGGAACGGGCAACTGTTTGCGCTGAAATCGTTCGGCAGCCTGGTGTATGAAACCGATCCCGCGGGTGCCCCAGTTCTCGCATCTTTTGCGAGAAGTGGGAATTTTGACTCCCTTTCCGGCGCCACCGTCTTCGACCTGGCCTCCCTGACAAAACCGGTCGCCACCACCACCATGTCCGCTATCCTCTACGAACGTGGTCTGCTCGAACTCGATGCCCCCATCATCGGCACAGTCCCCGAATTCCGCACCCCCTCCGATGCTCGCCGTAACGAAGTCACCTTCCGCATGCTCCTCTCTCACTCCTCAGGCCTTCCTGCGTACGAAAAGCTGTTCCTGAAGGCGCGTTCACGCGATGAACTCCTGCGCGCCGCCCTCACGATTCCGCTCACCACAGATCCCGGCGCCCGCGCCGAATACAGCGATATCGGATTTATCATTCTGGGCGTCGCTCTCGAGCGCCTGTTTGGAGAATCGCTTGACGTTTTCTGCCAACACGCGATTTTCGGCCCTTTAGGCATGTCGAACACAACCTTCAATCCGCCGGAACGGATTCGCAGCAGGATTCCGCCCACGGCCGACGAGCGCGTTGATGCAATACATGCGCAAGACACCCACGTCCGCAGCACCTTCCGCAATCGCCTGATTCAAGGCGAGGTCCAGGACGAAAACGCCTCGGTCCTGGGCGGCGTAGCCGGCCACGCCGGCCTGTTCTCCACCGCCGAAGACCTTGCGAAGTTCGCGCACACCATGCTCCAGGGCGGATCTCCAATCCTCCGCCCCGCAACCGTCGCCTTCTTCACCCGCCGCGAGGCCGCTCCCACAGGCACTTCCCGCGCGCTAGGCTGGGACACTCCCTCCACCCCCTCGCAGTCCGGGAGATATTTTGGCCCCAATTCCTACGGGCATCTCGGATATACCGGCACCAGCCTCTGGATCGATCCCGACCGCCAACTGTCCATTACCCTGCTGACGAACCGCACCTGGCCCGACTGTTCCAATCAAGCCATCAAGCAAGTCAGGCCCAAATTCCACGATGCCATTATCGAAGCCCTGTAATCCGCTGGTGACCTCGAACGACGTTAAAGAGTCTCAGCATTTAAAATGTCCGTGAGTTCCATGCACTCGTAGAAGGGTGCGCACCCTGCGCGGTTCTCGTAGTTCGAGTGCAGGAAACATCAATTCGAAAGGTAGATTTTGACCCGAACCCGCGCCGCCAAACAGGACCTCCGCCAACTCTCCACCGAACAAGTCCTGCCCCACGCCCGCAATCTCGACGAGATGTCATCGCTCGAAATCGTTCGCCTCATCAATGACGGAGACGCCACCATTGCCGCCGCAGTCCGCCACGCGCTCCCGCAAATCGCCCGTGCGATCGATGTGGTTGCCGCCAGCCTCCGCCACGGCGGACGACTCATCTATGTTGGTGCCGGCACCAGCGGCCGTCTCGGCGCTCTCGATGCCTCTGAAATTCCGCCCACCTTCAACACCGACCCGAGCACCGTTCAATTCATCATGGCGGGAGGCCCCAAAGCGCTGGGCGCCTCCACCGAAGCCAGCGAAGACGACACCGCTCTCGCGCTCAGGGAAATCAAGAAGCGCAAACCCAGCAAGCACGACGTCGTCCTCGGCATCGCGACCAGCGGGCGCACTCCTTTCACCATCGCCGCTCTCGAATACTCCCGTCGCCGCGGGGCCCACACCGTGGCCCTCACCTGCAACCGCAACTCTCCGTTGGAGCGCGCCGCCGATTTCGCTATCGTCACTCAAGTCGGCCCCGAAGTCTTAGCCGGATCCTCCCGCATGAAGGCCGGCACCGCGCACAAGATGGTCCTCAACATGATCTCCACCGGAGCCATGGCCCGCCTTGGCTACGTCTATGGAAATCTCATGGTGAATGTCTGGACGAAGAACGAAAAGCTGGTCCAGCGCGCTATCCGCATAGTCGAACAAGCCACTGGCGCCGATCACGAATCCGCCGCCCGCGCCCTGAAGGAAAGTGGCAATCGCACCCCCGTCGCCGTAGTAATGCTAGCCGCAAATGTGAATCGACCCAAAGCACTCAAAGCTTTGAAAGCGTCCCAAGACCACGTCCGCCAGGCAATCGCACTGGCGACGCGCCCGGGTTAAATGTAGGGACAGCCGTCTCGGCTGTCCGGTCGAGCGCAGCTCGACAATGTTTTACTCCGCCCCCTCCATCCATTCACAGAGCGCAGGCGAGGCGGCTGTCCCTACATCTTCGGCGAAAGAAACTACGCCGCCGACTCCGGCGTTGCGCCCTGTTAAGCTCGTACTCGGGCCCTCTCCTATAGTCCCTGTCCCACAGTGCTTTCCCAGTCACGTCACGCCGCGCTCGCCTCCCATTACACTAAATACCTATGGATAAATTCGTCATTCGCGGGGGCGAGCCTCTCCTCGGCACGGTCCGCATCAGTGGCGCCAAAAATGCCGCGCTGCCCTGCATGGCCGCAGCCCTGCTCACCGATCAACCGGTAATTCTCGAGAACATCCCGCAAGTCCGCGACATCCAGACCACGCGCAACCTGCTGGCCGCCATGGGCGCCGATGTTGAACTCGGTTTCGGACGCGCCCACCACCGCACCAGTATTCAATGTGCGAACCTCAGCTCACCCGAAGCCTCCTACGAGCTCGTGAAAACCATGCGCGCCTCCACTCTTGTCTTAGGCCCGCTGGTCGCCCGCTGCGGACGCGCCCGGGTCTCTCTCCCCGGTGGATGCGCCATCGGCGCTCGTCCCATCGATCTTCACATCAAGGGCCTGGAACAACTGGGTGCGAAGATCACGCAAGAGCACGGCTATGTGGAAGCCAGCGCCACCCGCCTCAAAGGCGCCGAAATCGCCTTCGACAAGATCACGGTAACCGGAACCGAAGACCTGCTGATGGCTGCCACTCTAGCCGAAGGTGAGACGATCCTGCGCAACTGCGCGCGTGAACCTGAAGTCGCCGACCTGGCCGATCTGCTCAACAAAATGGGAGCCAGCATCGCAGGCGCCGGTACGTCCACCATCCGCGTGCAAGGTGTCTCGAAACTCAATGGCGCCCGGCACCGCATCATCCCCGACCGCATCGAGGCCGGCACCTTCATCATCGCCGGCGCCATGACCGGAGGCGATCTCAACATTGCCGGCTGCGAACCAACTCACCTGGAAGCTGTCATCAGCAAACTTCGCGAGGTCGGAGTCAAGATGAAGATCAACGGAGAGTCCGTGCGCGTCATGGGCGACAACCCCTTCACCGCCGCTGATATGAGCACCGAAGAACATCCCGGCTTCCCCACCGATTGCCAGGCGCAGTACATGGCATTGGCCACCCAGTCCGAAGGCGCATCCATCATCACGGAAAACATCTTCGAGAACCGCTTCATGCACGCGCAGGAACTGGTCCGCATGGGCGCCAACATCAAGATCGAAGGACGCCGCGCCATCGTCCGCGGCAAGACTCCCCTGAGCGCCGCCGCCGTCCTGGCCAGTGATCTTCGCGCCTCGGCGTCCCTCGTTCTCGCCGCCCTCGTCGCAGACGGAGAAACTATCATCGATCGCGTCTATCACATTGACCGGGGCTACGAGCACATTGAGGAGAAGTTAAAAGGAGTAGGCGCGCAAATCCGCCGCATCGGCGAGATGTTTCCCAGGAAAGCCGCTGCTACCAGCAAATAATCCAGGCGGGCGATACCTCACCGGACTTTGCGGCCCACTATGTCCGGCTCAACCTCTGAATCACTCGCCGGTGTTCCGGGTACGCCCGCACCAACTCCAGCCGCTTCCCCATCTCGAGATCCTCAAAGTCAAACCCGGGCGCAACCGTACATCCGACCAGCGCGTAAGAACCGCCATCTACCAACTCAGATCCAAACCAGCACCCCGCGCGAACCACGCACTGGAAAACCTCACCGTTGTCCGCACCGGTCCCCAAACAAATGCTCGAATACTCGCCCGCGGGTTCAATCACATGCACCATGATTGGCGATCCCGCATAAAAGTGCCATACCTCATCCGACCGCAGCCGATGGAAAGCAGAAAAGTCTCCGGCCTCAAGCAAAAAATAGATCGCGGTAGAAGCTCGGCGTGCCCCAGGAAACCGCGCCGGCAAGGCTTCCTGCGCAATCTCGATGTCCGCTCGATAGGTCTGCCGAAAATACCCGCCCTCCGGATGCCGCTCCAATCCCAGCTTCTCAATCCAGTATCTCGCGTCCCTACTCATCTCAGTCCCCATGCGCAATCGCTGATGCATTGATCGGACCTGTATCCCCGGAGCTCTCGTCCCGTATGGCGTCGCTGATAATTTTACGTGCACACCCATGGGCTCCGCCGCATCTATCCTCCAGCGATGAACAGATGAAAGAGGATATTTATATGCCCGAAGCCCCGCGAATTACCACAGACGATCTAAAAAGACGTATGGATGCCGGAGAAGCCTTCACCGTCATTGACGTCCGCAATCCCCAAGCCTTTGCCCAATCCGACATCATGATGCCCGGAGCCATCCGCGTACCACTCGATGACTTTGAACGCCATCTCAACCAGATCCCTAAAGACCGCCCAGTTGTCACCTACTGCACTTGACCGAACGAAGGCTCAAGCGCCAGTTTGGCGCAACGACTCCAGGCCCACGGCTACAACGAAGTTTGGGCCCTCAAAGGCGGACTCAACGCGTGGCGGGAAGCCGGATTCCCAGTCCAATCTAAAAGCAAAGCCGCCTGATTCGAGTACATCACGAGGGGTAGGTGCCCGACACAGGGAGCGCCGGCTCACGTAGGGACGCCGGCTCACGTAGGGACAGCCCCTTGGGCTGTCCAGCGAGCGAAGCGAGCAACTCGCGCAGTTGCAAGTGTAGACTGGGATTTTCAATTTTCGTCCATGACCACGTTGCTGTAAAAAAAACGAGCACCGAAAAGCACGGGCAGTTTTTCCCGGTGCTTTCGGTGCCTTCTCCAGAGAAAAAACCCTTACTTCACCATAATCTTGCCGCCCGGATCGAGCGTGCCCTGCACGCGCACGCGCTTGCCTTCGAACTTGGCAACATCAGTCTGGTGGTCAATGTCGTAGGTCTTGCCTGCGTCATCCTTCAGCACGTACTTGTCGCCCTGCTTCACAACCGTTCCCGTGAAGGTCTGTGCGCCACCAGCCGTATCGCCGGCTGCCGAGCCGGCACCGGCGGCCGCGCCATTGTTCGAAGATCCAGGGCGCGATCCCGATTCAGGAGCGGTCGTGTCCGGCGTCTGCGACTGCGATCCACTCTGAGAAGACGGCGTCTGCGTGCTCGGCGTGGTCGCGTCGGGCGATTGCGATCCACTCTGCGAACTCGGTGTCTGCTGCGAGGAAGGCGGCATTTCCGGAGACGGAGGCTGCTGCGTGGAAGGCGTTTGCTGCGACGGCGTTTGCTGCGATGGCGTCGCATCAGGTGACGTAGTGGACGATGTCGATTGAGCATTGAGCGCGCTGCCCCAGGAGATCATTCCAAGCACGATCGCCAGGGCGGCGAGAGACGGTAAAGACAAGAACTTTTTCACAAAATCCTCCAGGAGCCATTTCGCGGCTCTTGCTCTCCATAGCAAACCGTCTGCCAGCTAAATTTCGTGTCGGCCAGTGCATTTTGAACTTTGTTGTATTTGCAACATTTAGATCGTTCCATCCGGAACCAACCGGACCCGGTCTCCGGAATCTTTGATTGGCCACTACACGGAACGCTGTACCGTGACTAGCACTCGCCCCAATACTCCTCGACATAAGGCGAGCATTTCCTGCTCTCTCAACGAAAACTCTTCCCACCCCGGCTCACTTCACGCAGGGGCAGCCCCTTGGGCTGTCCAGCGAAGCGAAGCGAGCAGCCTTTTGTCCTCACAATGAGTCGGTGGGGTTTAATACCGCAGATCAAAAGAGAAATCACATTGCGCGAGGCCGGGTCATCCGTGGAAACCGGCTCACGTAGGGACAGCCCCTTGGGCTGTCCAGCGAAGCGAAGCGAGCAGTTCTTTGTCCTCACAACGAGTGCGTCGGGATTAAGACCGCACCATTTAAGAGCGAAGTCAGGCAACATCTCGTAAAGCCGCCAGCCCGGCAACCAGCAAAACTTCTGATAGGAATGGCTTACGTGGGCCTAAGCAAAGAGCCGCGACCGAAGCCGCGGCTCAACCCATTACGAATTCCTCCCGCTCTCACGGGAACCTCTTCACGGCTCCTTTGACTTCTTCGCCCACTCGTACCGGACCAAGCCTCGAGGGTTCCGTGTTTCTTACGTCGAAACTGGATTTCCCAGCCGGAGCGCCGAGGAAGTTAACGTTCGCCATCTGCTCGAGGTGAGACATCAGAGCGCGCAAATTCTCGTCGCCTGCATCCAGGACTCGTCGCAATTCCGCGCTCGCGCGTGAGGCCTCTTCATAGGCACGCCGCGCCTCCGCTAGAAGCGGCAGATGCTCAATAAACGCGCTCGCGCTTTTCGTGAACTTGTTGACCGCCTCTGTGTACGCGCCCAGCGTCACCGGAGGCGCTTGTTCCACTCGCCCTTGTGGCACTTCTGATTTCTGACTCATCCCAGCGAGGTGCGACCCCTGTTCCAGTTCCGCATCCTCGGCATCGCTCTTCCCAATCAGCCACGGATCCTCCTGTGACTCCGCGCCCTCCCCTACGAGGTTGGGATCCGCCGACTCGTTCGCGCTGGCGTCCGGTCGTGGGCCCGCAAAATTATCAAGCTTCTTCCACATCAGGAACTCCCTGTATTTTGGATTGGTTGCAATTCGGAGCGGCGTTGCTCGAATTATGACCGACCTCACAACCCCAGTCAAACCGCCCGGAGTAGATTTCCCCACAATCCCCGGCAAATACACCACCAAAAAAAGAGCCGCGACCAAAGTCGCAGCTCCAAGATGCTGATACATAAGCGCGTGCAGTCCGGGCCCGACTAGAAGCCCGAGGCCTGAGGGCCGCCTCTAGTGTCGTCCTCCGCCGTGTCCGCCATGACCACCACCGCCGTGCCGTCCGCCCCCTCCACCGCCGCCGCCGCGTCTCCGGCGTCCACCGCCACCGCCGCCGCCACCCGGCCGTCCGCCGCGCCCACCGCGATCTCCACCTCGATCGCCGCCATGCGGACGCTCCCCGCCCCCAGCGTGAGGCGCGCCTTCTCGATTGAAGTTGGGCTCATCCGGATCGTCCGGAAAATCGCCCCCGCCCTCAATCACCAGCGAGCCCGCCGGTACCGGTTGGCCACCGTCGCCCCCCGCTGCCTCCGGAGGAGCTTCGCCCCCGCCCATCTTCGCGCGCTGCTCTTTCAAAATTGCTTTTCGCGAAAGCCGGATTCGGTTGCCCTCCACCGCCAGCACTTTCACCAGCACCTGATCGCCTTCCTTCAGCTCGTCGCGCACATCGGCAATGCGATGCTCTGCCACTTCGCTGATGTGCAGCAACCCTTCCGTGCCCGGAATGATTTCGACAAACGCGCCGAAATCCGCCAGCCGCGTGACTTTGCCAAGGTAAGTCTTCCCCACCTCCGCAGTCGCGGTGATGTCGCCGATAATCTGCAGCGCTTTCTGCGCCGAAGCCTGATCGCTGGAAGCAACTTTGACCAGACCGGAATCTTCCACGTCGATCTTCACTCCCGTCTGCTCCACGATGGAGCGAATCATCTTCCCGCCCGGCCCGATCAGATCGCGAATCTTGTCGGTAGGAATCTGCACGGTGTAGAACCGCGGCGCGTAATCGGAAATCTTCTCGCGCCCGCTGGAAATTACTTCCTCCATCTTGCCGAGGATGTGCATCCTGCCGCGCTGCGCCTGCGACAAAGCCTCGCGCATAATCTGCGCCGTAATGCCGCCGACCTTGATATCCATTTGCAGCGCAGTAATGCCGTCGCGAGTCCCGGCGACTTTAAAATCCATGTCGCCGTAATGATCCTCAGCCCCAGCGATATCGGTCAGAATCGCGTACTCCTCGCCTTCTTTCACTAACCCCATCGCCACTCCGGCCACCGGAGCCTTCAGCGGCACTCCAGCGTCCATCAACGCAAGCGAAGCCCCGCACACCGTGGCCATGGAAGACGACCCGTTCGATTCCAGAATGTCCGAGACCACGCGCATGGCGTAAGGCCACTTATCTTCCGGAGGAAGCATTGCCGAAATTGAACGTTCCGCCAGCGCTCCATGCCCGATCTCTCTCCGTCCCGCCCCACGCATAAACGCAACTTCACCCACCGAAAACGGCGGAAAGTTGTAGTGCAGAAGGAAGCGCTTTTTGGCTTCGCCTTCGAAGCCTTCCAGGCGTTGCATGTCGTCGCTGGTGCCCAGGGTGGTTGTGACCAGCGCCTGGGTCTCGCCTCGGGTGAAGATTGCGCTGCCGTGGGTGCGTGGGAGCACTCCGGCTTCGATCCAGATTTCCCTGACTTCATCAAACGCTCTTGCGTCAGGGCGGCGTTTTTGTTTGATGACCTGGTCGCGGAAGATGCGTTCGCGCAGGGTTTCGTAGTAATGATTCAGTTTCTGCTTGGCTTCGTCGTCATCTTCCGGAAGTGCTTCTTGTAACTTCTTCTTTATTTCTTTAACCAGGCTGTAGCTTTCCGCTTTGGGATGCTTCTTAGTATCAAGCGCATCCGTGAGTTGGGCGCCGACGCGCTTCTCTAGATCCTTGTAGTACGCGTCATCGAATTGCGGAGGCTCGACCTTGCGCTTGGGCTTGCCGGCCTTTTTGCGCAGTTCCTCAATGGCGGCGCAGATCTTCTTAATCTCGGTGTGGCCGAACTCGATCGCGTCCACCACCGTTTCTTCTTTTACTTCCTTGGCGCCGGACTCGATCATCACGATGCCTTCGGACGTTCCGACGACCATGATGTTCAGCAGGCTCTCGCGCATTTCGTTGTAAGTGGGATTGACCACGAACTGTCCGTTCACCAGTCCCACGCGCACCGCGCCAATCGGTCCCAGGAACGGAATGTCGGAAACGTGGAGCGCGGCCGAGGCGCCGTTAATGCCGCAAACGTCGGGATCGTTGTCCGTATCGGCGGAGAGCACAAAGGCGATGACCTGGGTCTCGCACTTGAATCCTTCGGCGAACAGCGGACGAACGGGCCGATCGATCTGGCGGCTGGTGAGCACTTCGCGCTCGCTCATGCGGCCTTCGCGCTTGATGAAGCCTCCGGGGAAACGTCCGCCGGCATAGGTGTATTCGCGGTAATCGACGGTGAGGGGGAAGAAATCGATGCCCTCGCGCGGATCGGGATTGCTGGTGGCAGTGGCGAGCACGACATTTTCGCCGATGCGGACGACGGCCGATCCGTGCGCCTGCTTGGCTAATTTTCCGGTTTCAAAAGAGATGGTTTTGCCGCCGCTGAGATTGACTGTAACTGTCGTTGGTTCTGGTTTCATGAATTTTCCTTTGGAGAGCTTGGAGCAGTGAGGCCTGAGCGATGAGTAGTGCGCGACGAGCCGTGAGCTGTGAGCGATGAGCTACGAGCCGGCACGCTGGCCGCGGAAAAGACACTTCTCCCGAGAGTTGGTGGGAGAGTACTTGCACTTGGAAAATGCACGTGTGGAGATTTCCTCGATGCTGCGCCGCCTCACCGGAGACGGGTTCTCAGAAATGCCTGGACGGCAGCTTTCAGAGTTTCAAGCCTCGAAACGCGAGGGACTTTGAAACCTTAGATACCTTTCCCTTCCGATATCCAAAGGAAGGGACCCAGGTGCGAGGTTACTTGCGGATGCCGAGTCTCGAGATGACGGTCTTATAGCGCTCGGTATCGTATTTCTTGAGGTAGTCCAGCAAGCTACGGCGCTTGCTGACCAGCATGAGAAGGCCGCGGCGCGAGCCGTGGTCTTTCTGGTGCGTCTTGAAGTGCTCCGTCAATTGGCCAATGCGTTCGCTAATCAGAGCGATCTGGACCTCGGGGCTCCCGGTATCGCTGGCAGTTCTCCCGTACTGGTCAATGAGGGATTTCTTTTGCTCTCTGGCTAACACTAATTCCTGCACTCCTGTCTTTAATCGATTGTCATTGAGACGTTTAGAGGATATCACGCCCCGTGTTGGGCGGTAAAGATCGTATCAACGATAGAGAGAGACGTTCCGTAATGCATCGACGCCCATGTAGGGACAGCCGCCTCGGCTGTCCGCTCGAGCGAAGCTCGAGGGCCCACCATTCCAGAGGTACATCTGCGTCGGGAACTGAATTTGCTTCGCTATAATGGCAAGCGCCGTGAAACTTCCCGCATTCGACACCCCTACTGGCAAGCTCTTACGTATTCCCCTGCGTCTGGTTCCGCACGAGGCGACCGTGCGCATCCTGCGCGGACCGATGCGTGGGATGAAGTGGATCGCCGGCGCCAGCAATCACGGCTGCTGGTTAGGCCTCTACGAGCCGGCCTACCAGGTAGAATTTCTGTCCCGGATTCCGAATGACGGCGTGGTTTGGGATGTCGGCGCCAACGTCGGTTTTTATTCCCTGCTCGCCTCGCGGAAGGCGCGCAAGGTGATCGCCATTGAACCGCTGCCTGCGAATCTCGCGTACCTCCGCCGGCACATCGCACTCAATCGGCTCGAGTCCTGCATCGAGGTGCACGAGCTCGCTGCCACCAACTACAACGGCGAAGGAAACTTTCGGCCGATCCCGGGCAATCGCAGCGAAGGCGCTCTGCAGCCGTATGGCACCATGCGCGTGCGAACCGCGCGGCTCGATCGTTTCACAAGTGAGTTGCCCGACGTGATCAAAGTCGATGTCGAAGGCAATGAACTCGAGGTGCTCCAAGGAGCGACCGACGTTCTGCGCCGGAAAAGCGCGACAGTTTTCATCTCTCGTCACTCTGCAGATCTGGACTGCAAAGACCTTCTCGAGTCCTTTGGCTATTCAGTCAGCGAAATGCGTGGCGGAGAATGGCTCGGTGTGCCTGCTGCCTGATCCTCCCGATACGAAGTTCTTGGGAATCGAAGCCACCCATCCTGAACCTCAGAGATTCTGAAACGACGCAACTCTGAATTTCCGCAGCAACTCGTAAAGCACAATCCCTCCCGCGGTAGCGACATTCAGCGACTCCTTCTGCCCCAGCATGGGAATGCGCACATGCGCATCCGCCATTTCCAGCAGCTCCGGACGCAGCCCCTCGACCTCGTTTCCAAAGGCCACGCAGACCGGGAACCTGGGTTGCCACTCAAACAAATCCACCGAATGCAAGCTGGTCTCGATGGCGGCGAGTTCGAAATCCACTGCGACGCAGCCCCTCCGCCATGTGGACCGCATCCCAGTCGTGCTCCCATGCGACGGTCGTTTCCGCGCCCAGCGCCGTCTTCGAGATCGCCTTCTTCGGTGGATGCGCCGTAATCCCAGCCAGACATACCTTCTGCAGACCCACTCCGTCGGCCGCGCGAAAGAATGCGCCCACGTTATACATGCTGCGCACGTTGTCGAGCAGAACAGCCGCGGGAAGCCGGAGTCCCCCGTAGCCGGCCGCCCGTGAAGCATTCGCGCGGCGGAGTTGGAACGCGCTCCGCCGAAGGCGCAACTGAAACCGTGCGGATGGGAGAATCGCGATTGCTCATAGGTGTTAAGGATCAACATATCACCGGCGCTTACGAAGACAGACCGGGGATAGGTCAAAATTGTCGAGTTGCAGAGGAGCTCGTCGGTATCACCGAGCGGGCGAGACGTCCGCTTCCGTGCCCGATCGAGGTTATTCATTGCGAAGGATGGCAATGACGTCGAATGTGGCGATGCGGCGGGTGGCGGACCAAATACTCGCCGACGATACCAAAGCAAAGAACAGGGCTAAACAGGCGAACATCGCCGGCCCAATGGGCTTGGCCCCTTCTATCAGGGTTGCAAGTAAGTGCCCGGTGAACAGCGCCCCGATGATTCCAGGAATAGCCCCGGCCGTCACCATCAGTAAACCCTGTCGCAACAGCATGCCCCGGAGTCGGACAGGCGTGGTCCCGAGAGCCATGCGCACACCCATCTCCCGGGTTCTCTGGGATACAGCGTAAGAGACTATGCCGTAGATGCCAATCACCGCCAGAAGCAGAGCGAATCCCGCAAAAATCCAAACGGCAGTCCGATAAAATTTCGGGTTGACGAAGAACTCATCCAGCCGTTGCTCCATGGTCTTCACGCCGAACACAGGCACTTGCGGGTCCACCGACTGGATCGTGTCGCGGATCGCGGCAAGGTGATCTTCCGCCCTGCCGTCCACGCGTACCACGAACGTCGAGAAGAAGCTGCCCGGAGTCTCCGATGGAATAAAGACCTGATTCCCGTTTGCCGTTGTCGGATCGGTCTCGTACTCCATTCCCTTTACCACTCCAACAATTTTCCACGGAGTGTCTCCCTCACTCGTGAGCTGATGGTTGACGGCGTCCTGCGGCGCGCCAAATCCAGCCGCGAATTGCTCATTCACCACCGCAACCCGGGCACCCGAGCGGACCTCGGCTTCTGTGAATTCTCGGCCGCAGAGAATCTGCGCGCCCATCGTCTTGAAGTAACCCGACAACACCGGGACCATCGTGGAATTGAGTCTAGCCGGGCGCCCATCCAATCCGAATGGTCCGCCGACGAACGCCGAAGCGTACAGCGGAAGAAATTCGGTGGCACTCGCTACACGAACCCCAGGAAGGCTTCGGATGCGGTCGAGCACCTCCTCGAAATAAGGGAGCTGCCGCTTATCCAGTTGGTGGGTCGTACCGTCCAAGGAGACAGCCGCAGTCACAACTCCTTTCACGTCGTAGCCACGATCGATTCTCATTAAGTGGACGAACGCGCGTCCCAGGCATACCGATGCCGCGAGAAGGATCATCGTTAGCATCACCTGCGCGCCCACCAGGCTTTGGGGAACCAGCCGCGAGCCACGAGTCCTACTGGAGGTCCGTGAAGCGAAAACGTAAATGCGGCCTATGTAGAACGACGGTACGAGGCCCAACGCCAACGTAGTAATTAGGGAAATTGTCAGGGTAAAAGCCAGCACGCGTCCGTCCAAGACTGAATATGATTGTGCTCCGAGTGGTGGGGGCTCAATTTTCGCCGCCACCCAGGTTGTCCAGTATGCGATCGCCAATCCGGCCAGAGTGGCAAGCAATGAGAGGAACAAGGACTCGGTGATTAGTTGTCGCAGTAGCCTGGAGTGACTTGCTCCCAGCGCGGAGCGTATGGATAACTCCGCAGCGCGATCCGTGGTACGGGCTATCAAGAGATTCGCCACATTCGTGCAGGCAATCAGCAAGACCAACAGCACTGCACCCATGAACATAAGAGATGCGTTCTTCACAGGGCCGGCAAGACCGTCCTGCAGCGACGTCACGCTCGGGTGCAGGTTGGAATAGTCGATTCCTCCCAGTCTCGGTGACGAGCGCTGAATCTCAACGGCAAGCGCGGCACGCGCTTGCGGCCAAAGGATACCTGGTTTCAGCCGCGCAATAGTTGTCCAGCCATTATTGCCGGGGCTAAAGGCTGCCGGCTTCCAAAGAACCGCTTTGCCGGGATAGTCAAACCCTGGTGGCGCGACGCCAACAACGGTAAGCGGCTTTCCGTCGATTCGGATCGTCGCGCCCAGAACTTTCGGGTCGCCTGCGAAAAGCTGTTGCCACAGTCCGTAACCAATTACCGCCACGGCATTGCGTCCGGGCAATCCCCATCCCGTTCCGTTCACATCCTCATCAGGAGCGAATCCGGTTCCAAGCACCGGCTGCGCGCCCAGCAGCGAGAAGAAATTCCACGTGGTCTGAGCGACGTGAGCCCGACTCCCGACGCGCATTCCGCCAAGGTTTACATCGTTTTCTTCGAAGAGTGCAGCATCGGCGAGATACCTGCTCTGCTGTCGCCAATCGTGAAACTCCTTCGCGCTATCGTGTGGCGGAAAGAACTCATGGAATAAGGCGAGGCGGTCCGGCTCGCGAAATGGAAGAGAGCGCAGCAGCAGTGTATTGACTACGCTAAAAACACCCGTGTTCGCGCCAATGCCTATAGCGAGGGCGGTGATGGCGAATGCTGCTTGCCAAGGGCGGGCCGCCCAAAGCCGAAGCGTGTATCTGAGATCCTGGAACATTTTTTCACGCCAAACAATTCCGCGTCAGCATTTTACGCCTGAGCGGACTAGCAATCCTTCTTGAGAGCCGTAGCAATCAGAACCGGACCGGCGGGTGGCTCACGCTTTGACGCTAGCACGAAATCAGGGTGGCCCATCCTTTGCGTCTTGTGCAAAGGGTGGGCTTTCCCGTTTCCGAACCGGTTGGGATTTGAAGCTGTCTTTCTCTGTTGCAGGCAGAGGCGCTCCCCGTAGAGTGGAGATATGCCGGCGGGCCTCAGGCGATACTACGGCGACGATCATCTGCACTTTCTTACCTGCAGTTGCTATCATCGGCAGCCATGGCTGGGTGGAGCCCGTTGCCGCGACTTGTTCTTGCGGATCTTCGAACAGGCACGGCAGCGTTATCGCTTCGTGGTCGTGGGGTACGTCGTGATGCCCGACCATATTCATCTGCTGATCAGCGAGCCGGAGCGGGGCACGCCCTCGACGGTCATGCAGGTGGTGAAACAACGGTATGCGCGGCATCTGCTCCAAAAGAAGAAGCGGAAACCCGAGCAAGGCGAGTTGTGGCCGGAGGCGGAACTGCGCGTCTGGCAGCGCCGTTTTTATGACTTCAATGTCTGGAGCGGGCGCAAGCGACTGGAGAAGTTGCGGTACATGCATCGCAATCCGGTGAAACGCGGGCTGGTGCTTGAGCCGGAGCAGTGGGCGTGGAGCAGCTATCGGAGTTATGCGTTTGGGGAAGATGGGATGTAAAGATCAATCAGTGGCCGAAGGCACCGATGAAGATTCGGACTCTGGCCTAGGTTTAGCCCTGTCGCGACAGAGAGCATCGCAAGCCCACCCTTTGCAAAAAGCGCAAAGGATGGGCCACCCCAACGAGGCGTCCGCCCACCGACACGGTCGCGGTTCGCTACAATCTGTGCACTTTGAAATCTCCAGGAGCTCCTATGATCAAGGTCAGCGTGTTCTACCCAAACGGACCCGACATCCACTTTGATATGCCCTATTACGTCAATCGCCACATGAAGATGGTGCAACGACTGGTGGGGCCGGCTTTGAAAGGGGCCGCCGTTGAGCAGGGGATATCGGGCACCGAGCCGGGCTCCCGCCCTCTCTACGTTGCTTTAGGACATTTAATATTTGAGTCGGTCGCGGACTTTCAGTCCAGCTTCGGAGCGCACGCAGACGAGATCGTGGCGGATGTCCCCAATTACACGAACTCCCAACCCATAATCCAGATCAGTGAAGTGAAAATGTAGGCCACAAAGGACTGGACACGCGCCTGTGTCCTCCGCCCGACGATCTTTCGAGTCCCACCCATCGGTCTAGATATCCACAGACGAATATTCGTTTTCTTGTGACATCTGCCCTTGCGCTTCACACTTCGGTGGTCTCATCATCGCCGCAGCGGAGACCCGGCAGTTTCATGTCAGGCCAAGCTAAATGCTTATTTCGCAATACTTTACTTGCAAACCAAGTCGGCTCAATACTTTGCGGCCCTCCAGGGATGCTTGCCGAGTACAAGTTCTTTGAAAACAAGACTTTGGCCATCCGGGGCTAAAAAAATAAATTCCCGGTGTAACCTCTAAGTTGCTAATTTTCAATATTTTGCCCGCAAAGTATTGAGGCACATGGATTTTCCCGCGATTTCGCTCTAAGTGTCTGATTCCAGACTACCGGGGGGAGGGGGTGGGGACGCATCTTGACACCACGTATACTCCAGCGAGAGGCAGACATGGAATACGTCATTGGGTTGGCATTGGCGGCGGCCGTGGCCTGGTTCGCAACTGTGGTTGGGCTGGCGCGCGAGCGGTCTTTTTATGCAACGGTGCTGATCGTCGTCGGGTCTTACTACGTGTTGTTTGCTGCGATGGCTGCGTCCCGTCGCACGCTCGTGGCGGAAACCGTTGTGGCGGGCATCTTCCTGCTATTTGCGGTAGTCGGATTCAAGGGAAATCTGTGGCTTCTCGCCGTTGGGCTGATCGGCCACGGGGCATTCGATTTCGTTCATCACTTCTTCATCGACAACCCCGGAGTGCCGCGCTGGTGGCCCGGTTTTTGTCTGGCGTTCGATGCGCTTTTCGGAGTGTTGATGGCGTGGCGCCTGCTGCGGGGCCCTCGTTTGTCAGAGGTTAAATCGTAAGGTGGTGCACGACCTCAGGATGGCGAACCCTGAGTGGTGTTGGGCGCGTGGCGGTACTGTTCCGGGAGGCCGCTCTCGATGGCGGCGCGGACTTTTTCCATCAGGCAATCGCGCGAGACGAAATCCTTGGGCTCAATCGGCTGGTGAAAAATCACGGTCACTTTGCCGGGCTTGATCGCGTACCGGCCCTTGGGCATCGCCTCATGGGTGCCGACGATGGTCATCGGGACTACCGGAACGCCGCATTCCATGGCCAGGTAGAACGGGCCTTTTTTGAAGGGCAGAAGTTTTCCGTCGTAAGAGCGCTTCCCTTCCACGTAGATGGTCATAGGCAGTCCCTTTTCGATCACTGCCTTGGCGGCATTCACGGCCTGGATGCCCGCGTCGCGGTTGCCGCGATCCACCGGGACTAGCGACCCCATCCGCATGGCTCGGCCCAGTATGGGGATCTTGAACAGTTCCTGCTTGACCATGATCGACGTCTGGCGCGGGATCAGCGGAATCTGAATCGGGGGATCGAGATTGGAAACGTGGTTAGTCATGAACAGATAGCTTTTCGAGTGATCGAAGCGGTCGAGGCCGACAATTTCGATGCGGACGCCCGCGAGCCAGACTCCCCCACGACATCCCCACATGAAGAGCCCGTACAAGATGCGGACGCTGCCCGTGAGGAGCGCCGCCGGAAAGCCGATGATGGCGGCAATGGGCGCAGCGAAAACCCAGAATGCCAGCAACAGCGTGGTGTGGATCATTGGGCGGCGGCTCCGGCGGCTGGTTGCGATTCGCCTTTGAGCCAGGCCGCGCGGCGGTCCCTCTGCTCCGGCGTGATCTGATCCAGATCTTTGAGCTGGTACGAAACTTCCTGGCGTGATCCCACCTTCCATTTCAACTCACGGTCCGCGGCACGGCCCGAACGGACTTTCAGCGAGATGGTTTGCCCCGGAGTGACACGGGAAAGCTGCTGATAGAAATCTTCAGCCACGGGCTTGCCCTGAAACTCCAGGATGACGTCGCCGAGCCGGAGACCCTGTTGCGCGGCATCGCTGCCCGGTGTGAGTGCGTCCACTGAGAACGGGCCGTCAAAGTTACGGGAGGCGCTGAAGCCCGGGTCGGGCAGGGTGACGTTCATAGTTTCCACGCGCAGGCCCACGGAGCGAAAGAAATCGTTCCAGGGAATCTCTTCGGTTCCAGCTACGTATTGCTGGAAGAAGTTTGCGAGGTCGGCGTGGGTTACGGCTTCTGCCGCGTCGCGCACCCCGCGCGAGTCGTCGAAGAACTTGCCTTTTTGAGCATAATTGCGGTTCATCCATTGCAGGACATCGCGAAGCGAGGCCTGCCCATGGCTCTGCTCGCGAACAGTGAGATCGAGCAGCACGCCCAGCAACTCCCCCTTGTTGTAGTAAGAGACGCTGCGCTCGGAGCGGCGGTAATAACTGAAACCTTCCAGCCAGGCGTTTAGGCTGGACTCTTCGGCGGATTGCGTCAGGTGCGCAGGACGGTTCTCCAGTTCGGTGATCTCCTGGCCCAGATTGGAGAGGACCTGCTTTTCGTCGATCAAGCCGGCGCGGAATTGAATCACGTCTTCCACGGTGCTGGTCACCCCTTCGCTGAACCACAGGGCGCGCGTGTAGTTTTCTTTGGTGTAGTCGATGGGCTCAAGGGTTCGCGGGCGAATGCGCTTCACGTTCCATAGATGAAAAAATTCATGGGCGCTGACGGAGTTCAGGGGATAAAGGCTCTGCTTGATCGTCCCGGCGTTCAGATCAATCGCGGTGGCATAAGCGTGCTCCATACCTCCGCCCGCGGGACCCCGGGGAAAGTGGTAGATGAAGACGTATTCATTGAACGGGAGATCATTCATCCAGTTGATGGCCGCGGCGACGAGCCGGTGAAGAGAGTCTTTGATCCGCTCAGCATTGTAGTCGGCTGGATCGGCGTCGATCACGACCCGAAAACGGGCGCCGGATTCGTCGAAGTCGGTTTCCTGAAAGGTGCCGATTTCTACGGGAGAGTCCACCAGGCGGTCGTAATTTTCGGCGACGTAGGCGTCATCTGCAGATTGCAGCGGGGTGGCGATGTGCCACGCCGTGGGGACATGGCTGAAATGCAGCGTGAGTTGCGAATTGCGAGCGTCCACGGGATACATGAGGACCTGGGCAAGGTTCAGGAACGCGTGATGCGAATTGATTTGCGCTCCGAAGGGGCCGGGAGAGTCGAGATAAATATCGTATTCGATCACTGCGCCATCGGCGGTACCTTCAATTTGCCAGCGGCTTTTGTCGAGCTCGCGAATGGCCAGTGGTTTGCCGGCGCGGTCCCGGGCTCGAATCCAGTTCACGTATTGCGAGAAATCGCGAATCTGATATAAGGCGTTCCAGACTGGCAACTGCAGTTCGCGAGCGGGATGGCCTGCGGGCAGAATAATCTGCACGTGAGCGAGGTGCCGTTCAGGGTTCGCAAGAGAGATGGTGTAAGTGACGCCGAGCGGAGAATCCCCGGCTACATCAACCGCGGCGAGAAGTGGGACGCCAGCCGTCGTGAAAGAGGCCAGCGCAAAGAGGAGGAGAAGGACACAGGCGCGCACCAGCTTCATTGCGTCTCCGCCAACTGCTTCAGGCGCGCGGGGAGTTTCTCGTAAATTCCGCCGAAGCCTCCATTGGAGAGGATCGCGACTACATCGCCGCTGCGGAGTTCGGGGGCGATAGTCTGCACGATCGCATCGGCATCGGGCAAAAGGCGTGCAGGACGGCCGTTTTGCTGGATCTCGGACGCCAGTGCAGGCAGTTCGAGGCGCTCATTTTCGGGAACGGCTTCCGAGCGGAAGACATTTGCCACCACGATTTGATCGGCATACGCGAGGCTGCGCGCCAGATCGCTTTGCAGAACCCGGCGACGCAGCGTGTTGGAGCGAGGCTCCAGGATGGCCCAGAGGCGCGAGCCTGGGTAGCGCGCCCGCAAAGCTTTCAGCGTACCCGCGATGGCGGTGGGGTGGTGCGCGAAGTCGTCAATGATGGTGATGCCGTGGAATTGCGCTTTCACTTCCAGGCGGCGCTTCACGCTCTTGAAACTTTTCAGCGCAGCGGCGATTTTGTCAACCGGAATGCCGCAGGAACTTGCCATGGCCGCGGCGGCTGTCGCGTTCCACACGTTGTACTCTCCCGCCAGGGCGAATTCGAACTCTGCCCAACGATTGCCGTTGTGCTCGACCGTCCAGGTCGTTCCGCCCGGATCTAAACGAAGACTGGTTACTTTCCAATTCGCGAGCGCGCCGGCCCCGTAGCGCTCTACCGGGCAGAAGGCTTTGGCGAGGCAGCGCTCCAGGCTGGGGCTGTCGGTGTGCTCGCCCGCGACGCCGTCGAATGCGATGATGCGTCCCCGCCGGGGAATCAGATTTACCAGACGCCGGAATGCGGTCTCGACTGCGTCGAGATCTTTGTAGATATCGGCGTGGTCGAATTCCACGGAGGTCAGGATGATGGCATCGGGAAAGTAGTGCAAGAATTTCGGGCCTTTGTCAAAGAAGGCGGTGTCGTACTCATCTCCTTCGAGGATGAAGTACTCCCCTTTTCCCAGGCGGAAGCTGGAGCCGAAGTTCTCTGCGATGCCGCCGATCAGGAACGAGGGATCGAGTCCGGCGGAGTGAAATATCCAGGAGAGCATGGACGTAGTCGTCGTCTTGCCATGGGTTCCGGCAACGACCAGTACCTCTTTGCCTTTGAGGAATTCGTCATGCAGCAACTGCGGAAGCGAGCAGAACGGGATTCTCTGGTCGAGGACGTGTTCGAGTTCCACGTTGCCGCGGGACATAGCATTCCCAATCACGACCAGGTCGGGCCTGGGTTCCAGATTTTTGGCATCGAAGGGCTGCGCTACAGGGATCCCAATATCGTGCAGAAAATCGGACATGGGGGGATAGGCGGCGGCGTCAGATCCGGTGACCTGAAAGCCTTTCTGCTTCAGCATTCCCGCTAACGACGCCATAGCTGTGCCGCAGATGCCGATCAGGTGGATGTGCTTGTTTTCGGGCATAGATCAAAAAAAAGGAGGACGCCGGGGACTCTCAGGAATTTACGGCGGACTCCAGAATTCTTACGCTTACCTTCCCTTTTTCTGCCACCAGCTTCCCTCTGACACCTAACGGTAGCATGATGTTATTCGAGGTCACGTGGCCGGATTTCACCCCGTAGATCACGGGCACTCCAAGTTCGCCGACGATCCGCATGATCACTTCCTGCAGCGTGTAGCCCTGATTGGCCGCTTGAATACAGTCGAGCATCTCCCCAAAGATCAGGCCCCGGACTTTCTCCAACTTGCCGGCGAGTTTCAGTTGCATCAGCATGCGATCGATCTGGTACGGTTTCGCGCCTATGTCTTCCAGGAACAGGATGGTGTCGTCCGTTTTAATTTCGGACTCGGTACCGAGCGAGGCGACAAGGATGGACAAGCAGCCTCCGTAGAGGCAGCCTTCGGCTTCGCCTTCCGCCAACGGGATGACCCCGTCGTTGATGGGAACGTCCCAGGGTGCGATTTGCGTCAGGGCAGCGATCCAGGCTTCGAGATTGACTCCGTCTGAGTGCGCCCAGTCTTTGGCGACCATGGGGCCATGAAAGGTAACCAGGCCGGAGTCGACAAACTGAGTGAGCAGCGCTGTGACATCGCTGTACCCGACGAAGATCTTTGGATGGTTTGCAATTTTCTTCCGGTCAAGATCCCGCAGCAGGTAGTTCGCGCCGTAACCGCCGCGCGCGCAAACGATGGCGCGCACCTCGTCGCGCTCAAACATTTCTTCCAATTCGCGTAGCCGCCGCGCGACGGTCCCGGCGAAATAAAGATCACGCTCGAGAATGGAATCGAGGGAAAAGGTCTTATATCCGGCGTGGCGGAGCGCCGCGCATCCCGCCTCGAGCTCCGACTGCTTCACGTTGCTGGCGGGCGCGACTATGCCGATTGTGTCTCCGGGGCGGAGTGCTGGAGGTTTCACGAGTTGGCGGTTGGGAGTGGGCATAGGTTGCGCCTGGATCAAGGCAGGAAAAATTCTCCGCGGCAAATCAGGCGGGCGGGGCCGCGCAGGAAAATCTGCTCTCCTTCCCTTCGGACGGTTTGCGTCCCGCCGGGCGCGTGGACCTTTACCGGCGATTCGGCTCGACCCGTGGACATGGCGGCGACCGCGGATGCGCACGATCCGGTGCCGGAGGATTGCGTTTCGCCGGCGCCGCGCTCGTAGAAACGCGTGCGCACGTCGTGCTTCCCTTCGGCTCTTACGTATTCCACGTTCACTCCCTGCTTGAACTGGGAAGAGCGTTGAATTTCCGCGGCTCGCGCCTGCCAGTCGCCGGGAAATTCATCGACGAAAATGACGTAGTGCGGATTGCCCGTAGAAAGCGGGATTCCCGCGATTTTCCCCATGCTCGTTTGCAGCAATAATTCCGCCTGTACCTGGGCCAAGCCCATGGCCATTTCGAATTCGTACTCGCCATCACCATGGCTGGTCAGCATGCAGGTTTTGAGGCCGGCCCCGGTTTGAACCGTGATCTTCTCGGCCTGCTGTTCGGAGAACAGGTAGGCGGCGACACAGCGCGTGCCATTGCCCGAGATTTCCGCTGCAGACCCGTCCGCGTTGATGAGATCGATTTCGACGTCGGCGGAAGCATGAGGAAGCATCCATTCGACGCCGTCAGCCCCGACTCCTTGATGACGATCGCACATGCGTTTGGTGACGCCGGCCCGTTCCGGAGGGGAGACGAGTACCGCATCGATCAGCAGGAAATCGTTGCCGCAGGCAGTGGCTTTTACGAAGGGAATGGTGCGGAGCCCGGGGATCACTCGCGCTCCACTCTGCCGAGAGGAGTCACGCTGGCGAAAATCGATGACGCCTTCAGCTGGCGCAGCAGTTCTTTCTGATCGCGATTGCAGCCTTCCACGTCGAACTGCAAGCGCACATGTTGCGGAGTGCTGGCACTGTTGACGTTTTGCATGAGGCGGTGATGCGATTCAAGAATGCGATTGATTTCGTTGCTGATCTCTTCGACGGTGGGGCCGGTGACTTCGTAACTGGAGGTCAGGAGCTTGATGTTGAAGGTCTCTTCGATGTGGCCGAGCAGAAAGAGAGCACCTAGAACCAATGCCGTCCCGAACATCGCGGTGACGTAAAGCCCCCCACCGGTGGCCATGCCGATGGAAGCGACGACAAAGATTGTGGCCGCGGAAGTTAAGCCCGTGGTCAAACCGCGGTTGTGGAGGATGGAGCCGGCGCCAATGAAACCGATGCCCGGAATAATCTGGGCGGCGATTCTGGCGGCATCGGATGGAACCCCTGCCAGACGTTCGGAAAGCAGCGTGAACATGGCCGCACCGAAGCAGATGAACATATTGGTGCGCAGGCCCGCGGCGCGGTGCTTCCATTCCCGTTCGAGGCCGATCAATCCCCCGAGAATTGCCGCCATCAGCAGGCGCACGATCGAGCTGCTGACCAGACCGCTGGCCAGCTCGCGCCGAATCAGGTCGACGAAATAGTGCCAGTTCATAAACTCTCGTGCGCTCGAAACAGTTTGCGGATGCGCGAATTTTATCATCCGCGCCGGGCTCTGCCGCGTTTACCGCGATGATTACCGTGCCGCATAGAGGACAGCGCGCGGTTGTCCGGTGATGTGCAGCTCGATCAGTTCGTGCAGATGCTTATCGTGAACCGCCTGCCACACCGGATCTCCCTCGAAAGCCAGAACGTAATCCACGTATTTGGCGGGATCGGCCAAGGCACGCTCCCACAGGCCTTCGGCATCTGCGGGCTGCTTCCAGACGCGGTGGTTGCCTTCGTTGATGGTGCGCTTCAGCGGAAAGCCGGCACGCTCGAGTGCTCCTACCTGGTCGCCTGAATACATCAGCAGGGTTGAGCCTGGCGGGAATTTTTCGATCCACCGGGCCAATTCCATCTGAAGTTGGTTGCGCGTGCGCATATTGACCTGCGCTTCCTTCAGGCAGATGGGCGTGGACTGCCAAATGGATCCATAGCTCACCGCAACCACGGCGAACACCATCAGGACGCTCGCGAGGCGCACCCGGCTGTTGAGCGCTGCCGCCCGAAGAGCGACACAGATCACGACCGCGATGGCGACTGCCAGGGCTGGCAGCAACTGCAATCCGTAGCGCGTGTTGTAGTGCGTGAAGGGCCACCAGTTGGGAATGAAGATGGGGACTCCGCCGTATCCGATCGACAGGGCATAGAACGGGAGTGGGACCAGCAGAAATAGCAACGAGAGCGCAGAAGCGCCCATGTAGGGACAGCCGCCCTCGGCTGTCCGGGCGAGCGAAGCTCGCCTGGTTGTCGACTTCAGCGAATCCGCGGAAACATCCTGCCGGACCCGAATTGTGATCACCAGCAATGCTGCGAGTCCCAACAACATCCACGCGCGCTGCAGCCACCGATTCTGCGCCAGGTTATCTTCGGCCGATTTCAGGAAGTAGAGTGCGGCGACGGCTGGATTTCCCGAGCCGGGGTGTCCGGGATTGCCGGCGGTCTGCGTCCTCTTCTCAATGGCTTTCGCGGAGTAGGGGCCGTTGGCAAACTCCAGCGGGTTGCGATAGACCATCGCATTGTAAGCGAGCCAGAGTGCGGGCGCGGCCGCGGCGATTAGCACGAATTTGAGGAGTCCGGGGGCTGAAGCCCGCGTCTTTTTGACTTCGAGAACGCGGCCCTGAAGGGCCGCTCTTCCACGGCGCTGCGAAATCGAAAGTGCAGACGCGGCAGCAATCATTGTCGCCGCGAGGAACCATCCATCGTAGCGTGTCAGGCACGCGGCCGCGAGGCACAGACCGCATTTTGTCAGGGCCTCTGCGCCGCGCAGCCAATCCGTGAAATACACCACCGCCCAGAGGAAGAATGCGAGATAAAGCGTCTCGCCCATGGCAGTGGACTGCATGTAAATCAGGTTGGGGTTGGCGGCGAATACAATTGCGGCGGTCCAGGCGGCAAAGCGGGCGTAAGGATCCGGCTGGCTGCGTGTCAGAGCGCTGCGCGTGAGGCGAAAAATTCCGATCACTGCGAACACGTATCCCGCCATCGAGGGGATCGATCCGCCTGCGCCGGTCCGCCACATTTCCCTGGAGATGATGAATGGGATCATCAGCAGGTGAGGCAAGGGCAGCCACACTGTACCTAGCTGCAGAAGTCCCGGGGTTCTGGAATCGAAGACGCGGCGGGCGATGTTGATGTGGGCGATGGCGTCGCCGTAAAGAAGAACCTCCCCTTGCCGGTAATAAAAGAGAAAGGCAAAAACCGAAACGCAGGTGCCGAGCCAGGCCAGCAGGTTTACGTCAGAGGCGCCCGGGACGGCAGACGGCTCAGATTTGGTGAACTTCGGCATGGCTGCCTATTCCAGGTGGGTCAATTCGCGGAAGATCTGAAAACGGGCGTCGATTTCTTCGCGGGTGAGCTTCTGCAGCCGTTCGGTGCCGAAGCGCTCCACCGCAAAAGAGCCCATGACCCCTCCATAGAACAGAGCGCGCTTCAGGACCTCGCGATTCAGTTCTTCTTGCGAGGCGAGGTAGCCCATGAAGCCTCCGGCAAAAGAGTCGCCAGCGCCGGTGGGGTCTTTCACTTCGTCGATGGGGAGGGTGGGAGCGCGGAAGGGATGGCGCCCGATGCCGAACGCGCCTTCGCGGAAGAAGATGGTCGCGCCATACTCCCCGTGCTTGATCACCAGGGCTTTCGGTCCCATGGACAGAACCTTCTGCGCGGCTCGCGGGAGATTGGTTTCGTGGGCGAGCATCTTGGCTTCGGTGTCGTTGATCAGGAGAAGATCGACTAGCGTCAATGTTTCAGCAAGCTCTTTGGGCGTGCGATTGATCCAGTAATTCATGGTGTCGCAGCCGGTGAGGCGCACGTGATTCATGTGGCGGCGAACGTCCGCCTGCAGAGTCGGCTGGATATTCGCGAGGAACAGAAACTCGGTGTCTGCATACTCATTCGGAATGCGCGGCTGGAAAGTTTCGAAAACGTTGAGATCGGTGTAGTCCGTCTTGGCTTCGTTAAGGTTGTCGGTGTAGGAGCCACCCCAGCGGAAGGTCTTGCCCTGGGCGCGTTCCAGGCCGCGCGTGTCAATCCCATGCGAGGTGAAGACTTTCTCCTGCTCGGGACCGAAGTCTTCGCCAACCACGCCGACCACACGGACCTTGGTGAAGTAACTGGCGGCGAGGGAGAAGTAGGTCGCGGCGCCTCCGAGAATATTCTTTTGGCTGCCGGAGGGCGAAGTGACGTCGTCGAATGCTACGGAACCGACTACGAGGATGCTCATGCGTTTTGGCTCGGCCCGGTTCGGTCAGGAAATCTGAAATGACCAAGGACGCGAGGTGGAAACACCTTTCATTTATTTTTCGATTTGGATTGCAAATACTTTCCCAGGATTAGGCTCAATCGTTTTTTAGTCGGCGCCGGGATCATCTTGCGGTCGGTCAGGATGGCATGGGCCAAAGCTGATCCGCATTTGCAGGAACGGCCGCGGGGCATGGCGGTTACGGTCTGGCGCACTACCTCGCAGGCATTCTCGGCATTCTTGATCAGCACCGCTACAATCTGATCTACGGTGACAGAGTCGTGGTGCGGATGCCAGCAGTCGTAGTCGGTGACCATCGCGATCGTCACATAGCAGAGTTCCGCTTCACGGGCTAGCTTGGCTTCCTGCAGGTTGGTCATGCCGATCACGTCCATGCCCAGGCTGCGGTAAACATTCGATTCGGCTTTGGTCGAGAACTGCGGGCCTTCCATGCAAAGATAAGTGCCGCCGTGCTTCCCGACTACTCCTGCTTTCTTGCACGCGGCTTCGACGACGCCGGCGAGTTCCGCACAGATCGGATCGGCGAAGGCAATGTGCGCCACCACACCACTTCCGAAAAAAGTGTCCACACGGTGACGGGTGCGATCGAAGAATTGATCAGGGATCACGAACTCGAGCGGCTTGTGCTCTTCTTTCAAGGATCCGACGGCGGAGATGGAGACGATGCGCTCGACGCCGAGTTGCTTGAAGCCGTGAATATTGGCGCGGAAGTTCAGTTCACTCGGAAGAATGCGGTGGCCGCGCCCGTGACGGGCTAGAAAAGCGACTTTGCGTCCTTCGAGAGTGCCGCAGACATATGCGTCGGACGGGGCGCCGAACGGGGTTCTCAGGCGGACTTCTTTTACCTTGGCCAGGCCTGGCATGGAGTACAGGCCGCTGCCGCCGATGATGCCGATTTCCGCTTGGGGCAATGCTCCTCCTGAAGCTGGGGCTAAGACAAAGTCGTGATTATACAGGAGGGAGTTAATGCCCCTGAGGAGGTGGAGGGTGATTTCCGTAGTTCGTGGAGGGGCGGAAGCCCCTCGTCCGCCCTGCGCGAAGCGCGTTGTGGATGACTTCCCGGGCATCACGCTCGCTTCGCTTCGCGAGACAGCCTGAGAGGCTGTCCTTGCGCGGTACAATTTTTCCTATGAGGGCTTTCTTTGCGGGCTGCTTGTTGGTTTTCGTCTGCGGCTCGGCTTACGCGCAGGACAAGGCTTTACCAAGCGCGCCGACCACGGTTCCTGCGGCTATCGATCACAATCGGGTCATCATCAACGCTGATCTGAAGCTTCCGAACGGATCTTCCGAGACTGTTCGTGCCTGGGTGGATAACGGGAATCCCGATCTTTATATTTCGCGGCGGCTGGCCACGCTGCTCAATGTTCCGGTGACTTGCGGCGATCAGGAATGCTCTTCCCCTCCTCCAAAGGAGATTGTCGTGGGAGGCCTGACGATCCCGCTGACGCAGATTAAACAAGCGAAGATTCCATTGCGTGCGGTAAGTGCGGCGGCGGTGCTGGCGCCGGGAATGGCGGTCGAAATGAATATTCCGGCCAGCGTATTGCGCAACTACGACGTGCTTATCAATTTTCCGGGGCATCGCTTTTCCATTGGCGCGCCCGGAACGATTCACTTCCGCGGATCGAGTGAGAAGGTTCGGGTCACGGAGAATGGGCTCATTCAAGTTCCGAGCCAGATGGAGAACAAGAAATACAACCTGGGGCTCGATGTGGGGTCGTCCATCAGTCTTCTATCCGAGGAACTCTTCGACAAACTGGCCGCGGGGCATGCGAATTGGCCGCACATGACGGGCGCGGTCGGTTCGGCAAACATGTGGGGCGCGGAGGCGGAGACAAACTGGAAAGTAATGCGTGTCGATCGCGTGCAGTTCGGGCCGCTGTTCCTGACGGATGTGCCCTTCGTGGCCCTGTCGAAACCGGTGATGGAATTTCTCGAGAAGCGGGCGGGGATGCCAACCATGGGTCTGCTCGGAGCAGACATGCTGCTGAATTATCGCGTTGGACTGGACTACGCGCATTCCACGGTTTACTTCGAGATCGGAAGAATGACGCGGTTTCCGGACTTTGACGTAGTCGGGCTCGTGCTGCGGCCGGAAGATGATGGACGGTACACCATCCTCAGCGTCGCCGAGTTCGAGGGCAAGCCCTCCGTGGCCGGTGTTCAAGCGGGAGATGAACTGGTGGCGGTGGACAATATTCCGGTGCACGAATCGACCATGGGGCAGGTCTGGGCGATGCTGGGAGGCACGCCGGGGCAGGAGCGGAGACTGACGATTGAGCGGGCACGAAAAGAGTTCGTCGTCGCCGCCAAGGTGCAGCATTTTCTGGGGACGCTGCCGGAAGAAAATGGCAAGAAAAAGAAATAGTAAGTCGATGTCGAACAACTCGCGTAGGGACAGCCCCTTGGGCTGTCCAGCGAAGCGAGCAGCACCGCTACTTTGCCGTCACTCCGAATACTTCCCCTTCGAGAACTGACGTGGTCGCGGGATCAAGGCTCTCGCTAACTAGCACCGTGTCGCCCTTTTGCTCAATCACGATCGTGCCTTCTTCGCTGTTCCATGCATGGCGGCCTTGCAGGGGGGCAGGACTCGAATCACCTTTAGCATCCGCTGCCGGTTGCGACGATTCCGGATCCGCCTTACCGGTTTCGTCCAGCTTTTTATAGCGTCCTTTCAGCGATGCGGCGTAGATCCCGGCGAAGGCGGCGGCTGAGTCAGCATTGGACCAACGCGACACATAGAGAAGAGCGAGCGGCGCAGCCGTATCGGCGTTTGGCTTCGCCGCGTAGTAGTAACCGCCGCGCCATTCGGGATACATCTTCTTCGAGAGCCGCTTATCGGCGTATTGCTCGATGAGTACGGCCACGTCGAATTCGCCCATCGCACCGATATCAAACTTCTTGTAATCCTTGAAGTCGCGTTTGAAGTCGGGAACCCGCATGGGCTCGATCTTCTCGCCTGCCAGGTACGTTTCGGGCTGCATGATCTGGCGCGTGGTGTGCGGAGGATTGCGCAGGACACCGTCGAATGCCTTCTCTTTTCCGCCTTGCTGCATCAGCTTGATCACGAATCCCATGCCGTAGCTGTAGGGGAAGGTGAGCGATTCCTTCAGGAAGATCGGGGCTTGATTGAAAACCTTGGTGGTTGCGGTTCCGGTCAAGGTTTCTTCCTGCATGGCGTCGACCAGCGCGGGATTGCTGGTGATGGTGTGGCCGGTAGGGGCAATGGCGTACTGGAACATCATGGCCTGCGCCTGGCCTTCGATGACGGCTTCGCGGGCATTGTCGATCTCGTCGTTTTCGATGTCGGAAGGCGTGGGATCCTTGCGGATCTCGGCCAGATCTTTATCGCCCTTCTTCATCCACTTTTGCAGATTGATGTCCTGGTCCTGCAGGGCGTGGGTAAGCTCGTGGGCCATGACAGGTTCCTGCTCTTCGATGGGAACCCAGTCAAGCAAATTGACGGTCTTGGTTTTCGGATCGTAGTAACCGGCGACTTCCTCTTTGAGGAGCGCGACCAGAAATGTTTCGAGGTTGAACTCGCGGGGCAGGAGACCGAATTTTTTCAATACCAGTTCGCTGCGGCGGAGGCGCTGGGCATCTTCGTCGTTCAGGTGCTTGGTCAGATACGCGTACACCTCATCCCGGCTGGTGAGCCTGCGCTTTACCTCGTGCTTGATGCTTAGTCCGGTCTGCTTGCTGTCGAACAGCATGATCTCATCCACGGAGTGGAAGAGTTCCTCCGCCTGGCGTGGAGTGATCTTTACTTCGTTGTCGGAGGGTGGCTGGGCGCCGAGGGGCGGCTGTTGCGGATTTTCCGGCGGCGGAACAGGCTTGGTCGGCTCCTGCGTAGTTGTAGGAGCTTGCGTCGTGGCGGGCGCATGCGCAACCGGGACTGCTTGATCTTGCGCGGCGATGCGGGGCGGCAGCAGAGCCGCCGCCAGCACAACCCAAAAAAGCAGCCGGAAAACCCGGTAGAACTGCCCTTCGCCAGTATTCATTGGTTCGAGTCTATACGTTTCCCTATACTCTCGCGCATGACTAGTGGGAGTCCGGTGAATCTTTGGCGATCTGCGGAACACGTGCGCGACTACATGGAACGCGCGGATTTGATTTCGCACCGCGGCGAGGGCGAGGCGGCGCTGCTGGAGTTCATCCCGGCGGGGACCCGGAGGATTCTCGATCTGGGCACAGGAGATGGACGGCTGCTGGCCCTGGTGCGCGGCGCGCATCCGGCGACAGAAGCGATCGCCGTCGATTTTTCACCGGCCATGCTGGAGGCCGCGCGAAAGCGCTTTGCCGGAGATTCGCGGGTGCGCATCGTCGACCACAATATGGACTCTCCCCTCCCGTCGTTTGGTTCGTTCGACGCGGTGATTTCCAGCTTTGCCATTCATCACCTGGTGCATGAACGGAAGCGGGCGCTCTATCGGGAAGTTTTTGGATTGTTGAATCCCGGAGGTGTGTTCTGCAATCTGGAGCATGTGTCGTCGCCTTCCGAGGGATTGCATGAGGAATTTTTGCTGCGCATCGGGTTCACGGTAGAAACCGAGGATCCGTCCAACAAGCTGCTGGATTTCGAGACGCAGCTTGGGTGGTTGCGGGAGATCGGGTTCGCGGATGTCGATTGCCAGTGGAAATGGCGGGAATTGGCGCTGCTAGTTGGAATGCGTGCCTAGTTTACGAGGTGACCTGCCACGGATTCACGCCGATTGACACGGATTGATTTGCGTTAGTTCACCTGCGGTAAGAAACGCGGGGTCCTTCGACTGCGTTCAGCGTGACACTGCTTCGGCCACCCATTGCCCTGTTTCGTTCGTGCCTAACTTGCCGCCGATATCTTCGGTGGTCTTCTTCTGACGCACGGCTTGCAGAACGGCGGCTTCGATCTTGTCCGCCTGCGGCGCAAATTCCAGGTGACGCAGCATCATCGCGGCGGTGAGGATCGCTCCGAAGGGATTCGCTACGTTCTTGCCGGCGATGGGGGGAGCGGAGCCATGGACTGGTTCGAACATGCTGGTGCGGCCGGGGTGGATATTGCCGCTGGCGGCCATCCCCAGGCCGCCCTGCAGTGCGGCGGCCAGATCGGTGATGATGTCGCCGAACATGTTGTTGGTGACAATCACGTCGAACTGTCGCGGGTCGCGGACCATCTGCATGCAGAGGGCATCGACGTACATGTGTTGTGCCGTGATCCCGGAGTACTCGGGGCTGACTTCTTTGAAGACACGCTGCCAAAGGCCTCCGGCGTGGGTCATAGCGTTGGATTTGTCGCACATCAGAACTTTTGCGCGCGGAGAGCCGTCCAGCTTGGAGTGCGTCTTGCAGTACTCGAAGGCGTAGCGGATGATGCGCTCGACGCCTTTGCGCGTGTTGATGTCTTCCTGGGTGGCGATCTCGTCGGGAGTTCCCTGCTTGAACACGCCTCCGGCATCGGTGTAAACGCCTTCCGTGTTCTCGCGCACGACCACGAAGTCTACGTCGTTTGGCTCGACGCCTTTCAAGGGACACAGGGCCGCATCGAGGAGGGGTACGGGGCGGACATTCGCGTACAAATCCATCTTGAACCGCATGCCCAGCAGAATTTCCTTGGCGTGGATGTTGGTTTTGACGCGCGGATCGCCGAAAGCGCCGACGAGGATGGCATCGAAGTCGCGGGCCAGCATGGCGAAGCCGTCGGGCGGGACAGTAGTCTGGTCGCGCAGATAACGATCAGCACCCCAGTCGAATTCGGTCAGCTCAACAGGCGCGCCAGACGCTTGCATCACCTTGATGGCCTGGGGAATCACTTCTTTGCCGATGCCGTCTCCGGGGATTACGGCGATCTTCTTGCGCGCTGCCCTTTTCGGGTCCACGGGATGGAACGTTAACACACTCGCTATAATCGAATACACCATGAAGGTTACGGCACTTCAGGCACACAGCGAGGGGTTGGGCGCCGCTAGCGTCGGCGAGTATCACGGTGCGACTACGTCGGCTCGCTTTGGGGATCCCAGGGAAGAGCTTGCGGTTTTGCGCAGCGGGTGCGCAGTCTATGACCTGGGATTTCGCGCGAAGTTTTCGTTAGCCGGGGAAGATCGCGTGCGCTGGCTGAATGGCATGGTGACAAACAATATTCGCGATCTGGCCGCAGGGCACGGAGTCTACGCATTCCTGCTGAATCCGCAGGGGCGGATCCTCGGTGATCTCTATGCGTACCATCGCGGCGAATCGATCGCCGTGGACACGGACCTGAGCCAGGCGGGAAAGATTCTTGCCACCTTCGATCACTACATCATCATGGATGACGTCGAGGTGAAGAATTCAAGCGAGGATCTGACAGCCCTGGGGATCGCCGGCCCGCGGTCGGGAGAGACGCTGACAGCCGCCGGATTTGCCATACCGGAGATGCAGAGCTTGCAGATTGAATCTGTCTCCTGGGGAGGAGTGGATTGCGCGTTGGTTCGCGGCGATCGCGAGAATTATGAGATCTGGCTCCCGGCCAAAGATATTAGACAGTTGTGGGACTCGCTGCTTGCGGCCGGCGCAACGCCGGTTGGATTCGAGGCACTTGAACTGGAGCGGATTCAGTCTGGCGTCCCCGCATACGGCGTAGATATTCGCGAGCGGGATCTGCCGCAAGAGACGGAGCAGGATCGGGCGCTCAATTTTAATAAGGGATGTTATGTCGGGCAGGAGATCGTCGAGCGAATTCGGTCGCGAGGGGCTGTACATCGCAAGTTCACCGGCTTTCTGGCAGATGCGCCCGTGACACCGGGCAGCAAGGTTGCGGCCAACGGCAAGGACATTGGAGAAATTACCAGCGTCGCCGCATTGCCGGACTCTGAGAACAGGACGATTGCTCTGGGATATATCCGACGCGAGATAGGCGCTCCGGGCCGGGAAGTTATGATTGGTACGACGAAGGCGATGGTGGTGCAATTGCCTTTACCGAACGAGATGCTGCCGAGCAATGAGAGTTCACTCGAGCAGCGTCCGGCGTGATTTTTTTGAAGCAAGCCTCTGGGTGAGGAAGACTTATGGCTGAAAAGAGACGAGAAGAATCCAGCTTTACCGTGACGGACCGGCGGCTGTTTACGCCGGATGGCGAATTACGCTCCGACCTGCCGGAGGAAAGCGCCCCCGCGAAGCCGGTGGCGAGTGCGCCGAAAGAATCGGCACCGAGTCAACCGCAGCCCGCGGCATCGGCGGTGTCCACTCCGCATGAGGTATCCAGTCCGGACGAGCGCGACATGCCAACACCTCCCAGCTCGGCCGAGCAGGAGGCGCAGGCGGCGGCTTACAAAAAGTCTGCGAAGGATTTGGATACCCAGGTGGAGCTGAGCGGGCATTCGGTGAAGGATTTTGAGATCACCTTTGAACGCTTTCTCGCTTCCCTTTACATGACCGCGATGCTGCAACTCGGACTGATGCGGCAGCAAGGGGGGCAGCCGCAGGTGGACATCATTGGAGCGCGACAGACCATCGATACCCTCAGCCTGATCTCGGATAAGACGAAGGGGAATCTCACGCCCGCGGAGGCGAATTTCCTGCAGAACAGCCTGTACGAATTGCGCATGGCGTACGTCGAAGTCACGAACGCGCTGGCGCGGCCGCCTCAGCCCGGCCCGGCTACAGGGACCAGCGGAAAATGAAAGCCACGTTGACGGTGTTGGGGAGTGGGACGTCGATGGGCGTGCCCACGCTGGGATGCGACTGCGCGGTGTGCCATTCGAGCGATCCGCGGGACAAGCGAACCCGGCCCTCGATCATGATCGAGTACGCGGGCAAGGTTGTGCTGATCGATACCACCCCGGATTTCTACGCGCAGGCAGTGCGCGAAAAGATCACGCAGGTGGACGCCGTCTTCTATACGCATACCCATGCGGACCACATTCTGGGGATCGACGATCTGCGGCCGCTGAGTTACCGGCATAAGCCCGACAAGCTTCCCCTCTACGCGCGGCCTGAGGCGGCGGCATTTCTGCGAAAAATGTTCGCGTATATTTTTGAGTCCAACTACAAGTTTGGGGGATTGCCGCTGCTTGAATTACGACCCATCGACGGCGCGGTGGACGTATTTGGAGTGCGCTTTGAGCCGATTGTGGTGATCCATGGGGAAACCCAGATTTATGGATATCGATTTGGCTCAGCGGCGTATCTGACCGATCACAGCGAGATCCCCGATTCTTCTTTGCGGCAGCTGCAAGGTCTGGACATCTTATTTTTGGATGCGCTGCGCCATAAGCCGCATCCGACGCACTCGACGGTGAAGAATTCCCTGCAGGTCGTGGAGCGGCTCAAGCCGAAGCGGGCATTTTTTACCCACATCTGTCACGACCTGGGGCACGAAGCCACCAATGCTACCCTGCCGAAGCATGTACGGCTGGCGCATGATGGATTGAAGCTGGAGTTTGAGATCTGATTTGAGATCTGAATTGTTGATTGATGATGATTGATTGTTGAACGAAGCGCTCGGTCAAGTCCGGGTTTGTTCAACTCTCAAAATCAACGATCAACAATTTTCTTTTCTATGGACGTGTTTCACAAACTCGAAGAGCTGCCGGCGAATTTTGGGCCCGCGTATGTCAGCGTGGGGAATTTCGACGGAGTGCACCGCGCCCATGCGCATGTGTTGCGTGAGATCGTATCGCGGGCGCGGGCCAACGCCGGGAAAGCGGTTGCGGTGACCTTTGAGCCGCATCCGGCAAGAATTCTGAAGCCGGAGTCGGGGCTGAAGCTGCTGACGCCTTTGACGGAAAAACTGCGCTGGTTGGAGGGAACCGGAATTGATGCGGTGCTGGTTCTTCCCTTTGGGCGCGATCTGTCGCTGATGACTCCGCGACAGTTTGCCGAACGCGTGCTCCGCAAGGGGTTACACGCGCGCGAGGTGCATGAGGGATTCAACTTCCGCTTTGGCCACAAGGCCGCCGGTGATGTGACTGTGCTGGCCGAGTTAGGACGGGAGATGGGATTTGAGGTCAAGGTCTATCCCGAGATGAGCCTCCGCGGCGAAACGGTTTCTAGCACGCAGATCCGCAAGTTAATTGCCGCCGGACGAGTGAGCCGGGCGCGACATCTGCTGGCGCGTCCGTTTTGCATTCTGGGTGTGCCGGGGCGAGGGCGTGGATACGGATCGAAGTACACGGTGCCTACTATCAATCTGGCGCGTTACGAAGAGCTTGTACCCAAGGACGGCGTTTACATCACGTGGACGCGGGTGGCAACGGAGCGCTTTGATTCGGTGACCAATGTGGGGAATCGTCCCACGTTTGGGGCGGAGCTGTTCGCCATTGAGACCCACCTGTTGAACTTTCATCCGCTTGAATTGACGCCCGACACAGAAGTGGAGATCTGTTTTCTGCAGAGGTTGCGGGATGAAATCAAGTTTCCGTCCGTCGACGCGCTGCGCGAGCAGATTGCGAGGGATGTAAAGAAGGCGAGACGGTATTTCCATTTGCTGAGCAGAGAAGGGTTAGAGGTAGGCTGAGGTCTGTTGCCTTCTAACGCCGTGCTGAGCGCGCCTCTCGGCCGCTTCAGTGATCTGTAACGTGGGATTTCGCCGATTCAGTTTCACAGATCGGTTCCGAATTTTCTTCACATTCAGGCCGCAGGCTGTCGAGCTTCGCTCGACCGGACAGCCGGTGGCGGCTGTCCCTACATGTGCACCGCTGGACAGCTGGTGGCGGCTGTCCCTACATGTGCGCGGCTGGGCCGGCGCGTCTCGAGTTCCCTGCTACAATCCGCGGGATTTCTGTTTCTTTCATATGGCAATCGGCCCATTTGAAGTGATCCGGTTAGCGACGCCCGGGCAGCGGCGAACGCTGCTGGCTGCTTCTATGGGGTGGGCGCTCGATGCGTTCGACGCGATGCTGTATTCGCTTGTGCTAGCGATGCTCATGCGCGATCTGGGGATGAGCAAAACTATGGCGGGATCGCTGGGCACGTTGACGCTGCTGGCTTCAGGAATCGGCGGAGTGCTGTTCGGCTTTGTGGCGGACCGTATCGGACGCAAGCGTGCGCTGATGGCGAGCATTCTGACTTACTCGGTGTGCTCGTTTGCTTCCGGGTTGGCGACCAGCATTGCCATGCTGGCGGTGGCGCGCTTCCTGCTGGGGCTGGGCATGGGCGGCGAGTGGAATACTGGGGCCACCCTGGTGGCCGAGAGTTGGCCGACGGAACTGCGGGCGAAAGCGATTTCCATCGTGCAGAGTTCATGGGCTCTGGGATTTGCGGTGGCGGCGCTCGTGGCCGGGCCGGTTTCGCGGTATTACGGATGGCGCGCAGTATTTTTTGTGGGAATCTTGCCGGCGCTGGTTACGTTGTGGATTCAGGGAAGCGTTCCGGAGTCGGAGATGTGGCGGGAGCGGAATGCAGCGGCGAAAGCCCTCCCAGTCCAGACGGAGCAGGACGAGGTCCGCGGGTCGGCGTTCTCATCCCTTTTCCGGCCGCCGCTGGTGAAGCATACGTTCGCCCTATTGCTGTTCAACTTCTTTGCGATGTTTGCGTGGTGGGGGCTGTTCACCTGGCTGCCGCCTTACTTGTCGCTACCAGTCGAGCAGGGTGGACGTGGGTTTGGTGTTTTCGGCATGACCACGCTCATGGTCGTGCTCAATCTGTGCGGGATGTTTCCCGGATACGTCAGTTTTGGTTGGGTGGCGGACCACATGGGACGGCGGAATGCGTTTTTGAGTTATTCAGTGATCGCGGCGCTGTTGATTCCGCCCTACGCGATGGCGCGATCGCAGGTCGTGCTGCTGGTGCTGGGAACATTGGTGGCGTTTTTCGGTACCGGAATTTTTTCCGGCTCCGGCATCATCGGCAGCGAGATCTTCCCTACCGCGGTGCGCGCGCGGGCGCTGGGGTTCACCTACAACGGGGCGCGCACCATGAGTTCGCTGGCTCCGCTGGTGATCGGGCGAGTGGGACAACTCAAGGGATTAAGCTGGGCTTTCTATTTGTGCGCGGCGGGATATTTATTGGCTGCGCTGATGACCACGCAGTTGCCGGAAACTAAGGGCAAGAGCCTGGACTGAGTCCGTCCCCGTACCCGTTCTCTTACTTCTCTCTTTTTTCCAATGGGGCGTCCTGAAGAGTGGGAGATCAGCTAGCCGCGGAGCCGAGCCCTCCACGCGGCACTACCGGCAGGCATCGTGGGTAGAGACGCAGCTAGCTACGTCTCTACAAAGCGGGGTATCGCGGGATCGGTACGGGAATGATCAAAGGTTTGCATACAGTAACCACGGTAACCTCGCCCAGAACGCAATCGGCCCTTTGTTTTCAGCGAGATGCCAACGTGAGACCTGTGCAAGCCGGGACGAGCATTGGCAGAGTACGTGCATGTAGTAGAACCGAATTAGGGCTGAGCCCTGGTTTTGGATCAGGAGACCGAAAAACACTATGCGCGTTGTGAAAATACTTGCACTGTTCATTCCCCTCACCTTTATCGCTTCTCTGCCAGCAATGGCAGACACTTGCAATGCGTTCGCCAGCTTTACCTGCGCGAAATCTACGCCCGATAACGTGCATTTTGTCGGAACCGGAACCACGGGTCAGTCCGTGAACATTCTGCTGGGTAGCAATACCTTCAGCGTGAGCCTTGTCGGCGGAGCCGCCACCCACTTCTCTGGCGATGACCTCATCATCCTGGCTGCGGCTCCCAATGGGCTGACTGGCAGCGTGAATGGTGTCTCGTTCACGTCGCTCAGTTCGTTCCCTGAGGGCGGCGCCATCGGCGCTATCACCGATACTTGGGCCGGTCTGGGCATTTCCGCGGGCAACATCCAATTCGGCTATGCCAACGTGGGAGTCATCGGAAGCAATCCGATCTCGATCACGGCCAGCGGCGTAGGAGCGGGGACCATCTTCTACGGTGTATTGGTGAATCCGACCACCGGAAAGATTGTCTACATCACACCGAACTCTGAAGCCGGAATCCTGGATGGAAACACTTCCGTGACCCCGGAGCCCGCTTCATTAACGCTGCTCGGAACCGGACTGGCTGGTCTGGCCGGACTGGTTCGCCGCAAGGCTAAGAAAGCTTAGCTTTTCATCTACTCCAAGCCCCCGGAGCCCGCGCTCCGGGGCTTTTTTTTTGAAACATCATTCTCTCGTTCCATGGCTGGGCGCGGGGCGAGGTTGTTGAGGCGTGTGACCTACGGCTTCAGCTTGAGCTTCAAGTCGTCGGCGATCTGCTTGCCGTGGAAGCGTCCGTTCTCGATAAAGATTTCGTTGGTGCGCGATCCAGCGACGATGACTCCCGCCACGTAGATGCCCTTGACGTTGCTCTCGAGCGAAACGGGATCGCAGACGGGACGGCACTGGTCCTCGGAGAGCTCGATTCCCATGCTGCGCAGGAAGTCATAATCGGGGTGGTAGCCGATCAGGGCGAGCACGAAATCATTTTTCAGCCGCACCGGGCCTGAGGGCGTGTTGAGCACCACGTGATCCATGCCGATCTCCTGCACGCTGCTGTTGAAGTAAGCTTCGATCTCGCCCGCTTTGATCCGGTTTTCCAGGTCGGGCTTAATCCAATACTTCACATGGCGATGGAGCTGCGCCTCGCGATGCACTAGCGTGACGCGAGCCCCATGCCGCCATAGATCAAGGGCGGCGATGGCGGCGGAATTCTTGCCTCCGATCACCAGCACATCATTGTCATAATAGGGATGAGGCTCGCCGTAGTAATGCGAGACCTTGGGCAGGTCCTCGCCCGGGATGCCGAGTTGATTGGCCAGATCGTAGTATCCGGTCGAGACAATGACCTTTTTGGCCCGGTAATCATGGGGCCGGCCGGCGCGATCGCTGGCGCTGATGATGAAGTTGCCGTCTTCGCCCATGACGGTTTTGACCCACTCGTACTGGCGCACGTCGAGGTGATAGTGCTCGGAAACTTTCCGGTAGTACTCCAAAGCTTCCTCGCGCGTGGGCTTCTGCTGGGCGGTGGTGAAGGGGATGTCGCCGATCTCCAGCAACTCCGGTGTGGTGAAGAAGAGCATGCCCCGGGGGTAGTGATAGAGAGAGTTCACCAGGCATCCCTTATCGAGGACGATGACCTTCAGGCCGATCTTTTGCGCTTCGATGGCGCAGGCCAGACCCGTGGGACCGGCGCCAATGACAAGCACGTCGCTGCGCATCTGGGGACGAGGCTTCGTCTTGGGCTGAGTCTGAGTCTCGAATTCCAGGGCGGCAAAGAAGTCAGGCATGGAATCGGAGCAGGGTCGGACGCGAGGCGACGGGGATTCGATCACAACCCGGAAACGGTAGATTTTAGCACGCTGGATGGACGGTCAGAGCGGCATCCGCTGAACCAAGGAGCGTCGCTTTGCGGCGCTATAATCGTCCGTTGCACTCATGTTTGAGATCGTCCAGGAGCACGTCATGCCGACTGTTATTGAAGCCGCCCGCAAAATGCGCGTCGAATCCGACAGCATGGGAAAGATCGAAGTTCCCGCGAATGTTTATTGGGGGGCGCAGACCCAGCGCTCGCTGCTGCACTTCAATATTGGACGCGACACCATGCCGCCGGAGCTGATTCGGGCATTCGGAATCCTGAAGAAGGCGTGCGCGCTGGTCAATCAGGACCTCGGGAAACTGCCGGCAGACAAGGCAAAGCTGATTGTGCAGGCCGCCGACGAGGTGATTGCCGGAAAGCTGAATGATCAATTCCCGCTGCGCATCTGGCAGACGGGAAGCGGCACGCAGACCAACATGAACGTGAACGAGGTGATTTCCAACCGGGCCATCGAAATCGCGGGCGGGGAGATGGGGTCGAAGAAGCCCATCCATCCTAACGATCACGTAAACATGTCGCAGTCATCGAATGACACGTTTCCCGCGGCCATGCACATTGCAGCGGCGGAGCGCGTGAAGAACGCGCTGATCCCCGCGATCCGGACGGTGCGGGATGCGATCGCCGCCAAGGCAAAAGAATTCGAGAACGTGGTGAAGATCGGCCGCACCCACCTGCAGGACGCCGTGCCGTTGACCGTGGGCCAGGAGTTTGGGGGCTGGGCCAGCTTGCTGGAGCGCGACATAAAACGGCTGGAGCAGGTGTTGGACGGGCTGTACGATCTCGCGATTGGCGGGACGGCGGTGGGGACGGGGTTGAACACGCATCCGGAATTTGCCGAGCGCGCGGCGAAGAAGATCGCGGAACTGACGGGTCTTCCCTTCCGATCGCATCCCAACAAGTTCGCGGCGCTGTCGGCGCATGACGAGATTGTATTCGCCCAGGGGGCTATGGAGACACTGGCCGCGTCGTTCATGAAGATTTCCAACGACATTCGCTGGCTGGCATCGGGTCCGCGCTGCGGGTTGGGAGAGCTTTCCATTCCGGAGAACGAGCCGGGATCTTCGATCATGCCGGGAAAAGTAAATCCGACGCAGTGCGAGGCGATGACCATGGTGTGCGCCCAGGTTCATGGGGCGACCGCGGCAGTGGGATTCGCCGGCTCGCAGGGCAATTTCGAGCTCAATGTTTTCAAGCCCGTCATCATTTACAACTTCCTGCACTCGGTCACGCTGATCACCGACGCCTGCCATGGTTATGTCGAGTACATGGTGAAAGGAATCGAGGTGGATCGGGCAAAGGTGGATTGGTATGTGAAGAATTCGCTGATGCTGGTCACTGCGCTTGCGCCGAAGGTCGGCTATGACAAGGCGGCGCAGATCGCGCATACCGCGCACGTCGACCACTCCAGCCTGCGCGAAGCGGCATTGAAGCTGGGATATCTTACGGGAGAAGAGTTCGATCAGCTGGTAAAACCGGAGAAGATGACGAGGCCTTAAAGAAGTTCTCAGTCGTCAGTTCTCAGTTGTCAGTTGCGAAGCGGCTTCGGGTTCCAGCGACTTAGGCATTTCTTCGAACATCTTCTTCTTCGCCGTCGTGATCACGACCACGCTTACCAGCACCAGCAGAGTGCCCAGGATCGTCCGAGGGCCCAGGGGTTCGCCTCCAAAGAAATATCCAATGATCACGGCCACCACGGGATTCACGTACGCGTAGGTTCCGACTTTTGTCGGGGATTCATGATGAATCAGCCACACGTAGGCGGTGAACCCAATAATCGATCCCGCGACGATGAGGTAGACCAGCGCCAGCCATGCCCTTAGCGACACGGCCTGCGCGTGGAAGCCGTGGAACTCTCCCAGGAACGCAGCTGTGGCGGTCAGCAGGATTCCTCCCGCAAGCATCTGCGCTGCGGAACTCATGGCCTTTTCCGATGGCAGCGGCAGCTTGCGCGTCAGGGCCGAGGCCACTGACCAGCTGACCGATGCCACAATCAGCGCCCACGCGCCGAGCGTGTCGATGGGAGTATCTCCGAAAGTCACGGAGTGACTCACCAGCACCGCGACCCCGGCAACACCCACCAGGAGCGCCATGGCAAGGCGGCCAGTGAGCCGCTGCGTCTTCATGATGAAGATTTCCGAAAGCGCCATGAAGACCGGAATAGTGGCCATCATCACCGCGGCGATGCCCGAGGGTACGCGGCGCTCCGCCCAGAACAGCAGTCCGTAATCGAAAACAAAAATCAGAACAGCCAGGAACGTAGCCGCGCTCCATTGGCGCGCGTTAGGAGATGGAGTTCCTTTGAGGCGCATGCACGCGTATAGAACTGCACCTGCGCTGAGGAAACGCATGCCCGCAAGCAGGAATGGCGGGACTTCCCGTACGCCTACGCGAATGGCGAGGAAGGTTGATCCCCAGACGAAATAGATAATCGCGAAGGCCAGCAGAACCTTCCATCTCCGGGGATGAGGTGTGATCTCCATTTATTTATCTGATGGTGGAGACCCGGACGCCCTCGTCCGGGCGCGGCGGACGGGGCGTCCGCCGCTCCACTAGATGTGATTAGATCATCGCGCTCTGCTGCGGATGCAGATTTCGCGATAAAGGAAGCTGGAGCCCCGGACGCCCTCGTCCGGGCGCGGCGGACGAGGCGTCCGCCGCTCCATTAGCAAAAGAAAATGCGACCAGGATTTACTTCTTCAGCAGGCTGGTGTGGCTGGCGACGCACTGCCACTTGCCCATGTCGAAAACCCAGGTGTCGGTGAAGCGTCCCGTGTGGTCGTACGGCTTGCCTTTGTAGGTTCCCTGGGTGTGATACACGCCCGTGATCACGGCTGTATCACCAAAGAAATTCATATTGACGTTCGAAATGTTGGCCAGCGTCGGCTTGAAAAGGGGATCCCTGATATCGGCGAGGAATTTCTGCTTGTCGCTGATGTCGCCGTCCCATTCCGTATTCACGAAGCGGCTGGAAACAAGCGCATCCAGCGCAGAGGAGTCGCGATGAACTTGAGCCTCGTTCCACATGCGTTCGAGCACCAGCAACTTGTTCTCGCGGGGATCGGCCTGCTGAGCCGCCAGTGAGCTCGCGACCAGCGCGACAAGGAGACAGCAGCAGAATGTGCGAATCATGACTTACACTTCCCCGTAACCCCAACATTGCAAAGTTGTGGAAAACATAACAGCCCGGGGAGGAAGGTATCACTGAAACTGCAGGGTTGGGAGTTACGAACGTCACTGAAACTCTCGGCGCAGGAGTTCTGCCGCCGAATTCAGAATGCCCAGCGCAGTAATGTGGCTCCGACCGTGAATCCTGCACCCACGGAAGCGAGCAGCACCAGGCTTCCCTTCTTCAGCTTGCCTTGTTCGATCGCGGTATTCATCGCCAGTGGGATGGTTGCTGCCGTCGTGTTGCCGTAACGATCGATGTTGATGACAACGCTTCCATCGCGCAGGCCCAGGCGTTCAGCGGTGGCATTGATGATTCTTAAGTTGGCCTGATGTGGAATGAAGACGTCGATGTCGGAACCTTTCAGGCCATTGCGCTCGAGCAACTTGAGGCAAAGTTCGGCCTGCTTACGCACGGCGAACTTGAAGACTTGCTGGCCGTCCTGGTGCACGTAGTGCATCTTGTTGGCGACGGTTTCTTTACTGCTAGGGTGCAGGCTGCCACCACCAGGCATATACAGGAATTGCCCGCCCGATCCATCGACCTCGTGAACGAAATCGATGAAACCTTCGGCATCGTTTTCGGCGGGCTCGAGAATGGCTGCGCCAGCGCCATCCCCGAAGATGACGCAGGTGGCACGGTCGGTGTAGTCGATGATGGACGACATCACGTCGGAACCGATGGCCAGCACGCGCTTATGCGCTCCCGTGGCAATGAACTGCGCTGCTACCTGCAAGGAGTAGACGAAAGCAGAACACGCAGCCGAGAGATCGAATCCCCAAGCGCCCTTGGCGCCGAGTTTGTTTTGCACCACGCAGGCAGTCGAGGGAAAGAGCATGTCTGGAGTGACCGTACCCAGCACAATGAGTTCAAGATCGGTTGGAGAGAGGCCGCGCTGCTGCAGCGCCTTTTTTGAAGCCTCGACCGCGAGATCGCTGGTGGCGACGCCGGGGTCCACGATGTGGCGTTCGCGAATGCCGACCCGACTGAGGATCCACTCATTGTTGGTGTCGACCATGCGTTCGAGGTCGGCATTGGTGAGAAGGCGTGGAGGCACATAGGTGCCCAAGGCGCTGATCTTGGCGCGAATCGGTTTGTTCAATCAGGTCCCCTGGATGAATGTCAGTATTTTGAAGGATGACAGAGGAAAAAGTCTAACCGCGAACGGAGCTCGCATTTCGGCTGTTTCTATTCGGACTCCGGAGCTCCGTCTAAAACGCCCAGCGGATCAGCGATGCACCCGAGGTGAATCCCGCACCCACGGCAGCGATCAGCAGCAGATCGCCCTTTTTCAATTTCTTTTCTTCAACCGCGGTTTGCATGGCAATAGGGATCGTGCCGGCGGTGGTATTGCCGTAGCGATCGATATTGATGACGACCTTCTCCAAGGGCATGCCCAGGCGGTCGGCGGTGGCGGTGATAATGCGCTTGTTCGCCTGGTGAGCGATAAAGCAATCCACGTCTTTGCCGGTGAGATTATTCTTCTCCAGGATGCGCTCGGTCATTTCCGCCATCTTCTTGACCGCATACTTGAAAACCTGCTGGCCGTCCTGATGGATGTAATGCATTTTTTTGTCGACGGTCTCGTGAGAAGCCGGGTTCAAGCTGCCACCGCCGGGCATGTAGAGGAACTTTCCGCCGATGCCTTCGATCTGCGCCACGTGATCGATTACGCCTGCATCGTCGTTGGAGGGCTCCAGCAGAACGGCTCCGGCGCCGTCGCCGAAAATGATGCAGACGGCGCGATCGGTATAGTCCGTCATGGCGGAGTTCTTGTCCGCTCCGATCACGAGCACCTTTTTGTACTGTCCCGACTCGACGAACTTTACGCCGGTGTTCAAGGCATAGACGAAGCCGGAGCATCCCGCCGAGACATCGAATCCCCAGGTGTTCTTGATGCCCAGCTTGTGTTGCACCAGGCATGCGGTGGAGGGATACATCATGTCGGGCGTGACTGTCCCCACGATGATCAGATCGACTTCCTGCAGGTCGAAGGGATGGGAGTCCAACAGGTTCTTGACTGCCAGCACCGCCATGTCGCTGGCCGCCACGCCCTTGTCCGCGATGTGGCGCTCGCGAATGCCAACCCGCTCCAGAATCCATTCGTTGCTGGTATCGACCATTTTCTCGAGATCAGAATTGGTCAGGACGCGCGGAGGCAGATAGGTGCCCAGTGCGCTGATTTTGGCGCGAACCGGTTTGCTCAATGATTGCTCCTGATTGGAGAAACTCAGTATTTTGAACGATCGGGATCAGAATGTCTAACCACGAATTCCAACCAATCCCGTAGAGACAACGAATCACGTAGGGACAGCCCCGTGGGCTGTCCGTCGGAGCGAAGCTCCGCTATACCGGGGGAGGCGGCCATACAGGGTAAGAATAGTCCGCAAAACGAGGCGAGCTGGCGCTCGCCCGGGACACCAAGGGGCTGTCCCTACGTGAGCGGTTAGGGTCCCTGTGAGCGGTTATGGTTGCGGGACTTTGTCGGGCTAGGCGGCGGCGCGTTGTTTTTCCCGGTCCATCCATTCTCGAATGAAGCTTGGGCAGGAGATGACTCCAAACCGGCAGTTCTCGCCATCGATCAGGTAAAGCAGAGCTGCCCGGTCCAACTCTTCCAGATGCGCAAGGCTCAACAACGGCCACAAGCGGCATTCGATGGCGGATTGGACCAACTGCTCGAGATAGGCGAGATGCCCCTGAAACAGCTTTCCGGAAACGCGAATGGTGATTTGGGGATCGAACTGGGCGGAAGCATTTCGAGTGTTCATCTTTCTCCTCGTGGGACGCTGGTGAAAGTTGCCGCGGCCTACTTCCTATGGATGCCCGGGGAAAGACTTTCTTGCGAAAAGAGTGGTAAAGGAAGTGTAAAAACCGGTAATCAGAGGGACAAGGACCAGTAAGTATGTTGTGGAAAAAATAAGTCAGACACCGGCGACTCACTGCACACGTCAGAGCCCGTTACCGTTGCTTCCTTCCGGACCTGGCGGGGTTGGCGGGAGAACGTCGCGTGAGACCGATGTCTGACCAAAATTATTCTAGCATCCGGATTCGCCGGACTACGTTCGCTGGATCACGTAGGGGCGGACCCATTGGCCCGCCCGGAAAGCGAAGCCAGCGTCGCGGAAGTCCACCAGGAAAAGCGAGGTTCTCGGAAGCTCCAGGCCTCCCCAGGACCGCGTTCCCCGGACGAAATGCGCCCGGGGCTACGTGTTTCATCGCCAAACCATGTGACTTTCGGTGCAAGAAATGTTGCCGGAAGCCTTCCTTTCTTGGCGCGGATAACGAACAATGTTAGTGGGCGAGATCGCCTCTGAATTTGACGAATGGTTGAACAGCCAGCACAATCCGGCATCATCCCGGTCCGCAAAGCTATCGACAAGTACTTCGAGCTTTCGTTGTATTTACTTGTGCTGACTGGGTTTGCAACACTCGCCGGAACCGGCGGACTGGATTTGCCGTCGATCATCCTGGCGGGCTCCGCCCTGGCGTTCCGAGGATTTTTGCTGGCCAAAGGGCGCCGACTCGTCGTCTCCGATCGCTGGACGACTCCGCTGTCGATTGCGTATTTCGTTTTTTTTGCCATTGATTACTTCGCGTTTTCGCGCGCTTTTCTGCCCGCAACCGTTCATCTGGCATTATTCGGGGTTGTGGTGCGGATGTTTTCGGTGCGGCGCGAACGCGATCACCTGACGCTGGCCATTCTCGCGTTCCTGATGGTGCTGGCCGCGGCGGTGTTGACCGTGGACAGCGTCTTTCTGTTCTCGTTCGCAGCGTTCATGCTGATGGCGGTGGCGACGTTTGTCCTGATGGAGATGCGCCGCTCGGGGCACACGGCCAACATTCACGCGCGGCATTCGAGCGATCCGCAGGAGCACCGGCACCTGGCATTTGCGCTGACGCGCTTCGTTCCCGTACTCATGGGCATGATCCTGGTTTGTGGCGCGGCCCTGTTCTTCGTGATGCCGCGTCTGTCGGCCGGTTACATGGGCGGGTATTCCTTCGGCACAGACTTTTCCTCCGGCTTCAGTGATCACGTGCAACTGGGACAGATCGGCGAGATTCAGCAGTCGAACTCGGTGGTCATGCACATCCAGATCGATGGAGACACGACCGGGCGTTACGAGTTGCACTGGCGGGGGATCGCTCTCGCGGATTTCGACGGGCACATGTGGTCCAACTCGCGGGAGCAGTTCTTCCTACGGAGGCGCGCCGATGATACTTTCGCCGTGCCCGAGCCCGACGGGATGGGAGGTTCGGGGCTGCCAAGCCGCCGGGAAAACCTGATTCACTACCGCGTGCTGATGGAGCCCATCGGAACCAATGTCTTCTTTCTCGCGCCGTGGGCCCATACGTTGAGCGGAAACTATCGCATGGTGGCCGGCGACTTTGGCGGAGCTGTCTACGATTTCGACTCGCGGCGCCCAATCAGCCGCTATGAAGCGACGTCTGACATTGGGACGCCATCAGCGGGGGAATTGCGTGACGCCGGGCGCAACTATCCCGGGACGGTAGCGGGCAAATACCTGCATCTGCCCGCGCTCGATGCTCGCGTGCCGCAGTTGGCGGCGCAAATCACCCGTTCCGCCAATAACGATTACGAGAAGGCGGCTGCCATTGAGAACTATCTGCGCACCCGTTTTGGCTACACGTTGCAATTACCGCAGACGAAAGAGAAAGATCCTATTGCCAACTTCCTGTTTGAGCGCAAGCAGGGCCACTGCGAATACTTCGCCTCGGCCATGGCTGTTATGCTGCGCACCTTGGGGATACCGTCGCGAGTGGTAAATGGGTTTCGCAGCGACGAATTTAACGACATCACGGCGAGCTACGTGGTACGCGCGAAAAACGCACACGCCTGGGTGGAAGCGTATTTTCCCGGTTATGGCTGGCAGCTGTTCGATCCCACCCCGTCGGGCGCGGCCAGCGGGACGCGTCACGGTTGGGCGCGGCTGGCACTCTACTTGGATGCCATGAGTTGGTTTTGGCGAGACTGGGTCGTCAGTTATGACACCTCCCATCAATTCACGTTGGGCCAGGCTGCGGTCAGCGGCTCCCGTTCGCTCTGGGTTGAATCGCGCAAGTGGGCCCGCAAGAAGTATGCTGCGATGCTACAGTGGGCGCGCCGAAGCCAGGATCGAGTCGAGCATTCTCCTGCCGGATGGGCACTGGCTGCTGGCGCAATCGCACTCGGGATATTGCTCCTGGCCAATCTGGGACGGATTCTCCGCGGGTTACAGGAAAGCTGGGTCAGTGCTCATCCGGAGCGATCTCCGGAACAGGCGGCATCGATCTGGTATGAGCGAATGGCGCGAGCCTTGGCCCGGCGAGGAGTGCGCAAGACAACATCGCAAACACCCCAAGAATTCCTGAGGAAGATCGACAACCAGCGGTTGCGGGAGCCAGTGGCACGGTTCACCGAAGTATATGAATCGGCGCGCTTCGGGAACTCGGTAGAAGACGCGTCCCGCCTGCCAGAGTTATACGCCGAAGTTGCGGCGGCTACACGAGACCGCTAGCGCCGGGGTTCAGCCGCAGCGATTCCACTTGCGGCTGCACGCTCAGCTGCTTCAAATAGGCATCCACGCAAGCTGCGGCTTTGCGGCCTTCGGAAATCGCCCATACGACCAAAGACTGACCACGACGCATGTCTCCGGCCGCAAATACTCCTGGAACTGAGGACATGTAGTTCTCGTCGGTCGCGACATTGCCGCGATGATCGAGTTGAACTCCCAACTGCTCGATCATTCCTTTGCGCACGGGGCCGAGGAATCCCATGGCGATCAAGACGAGATCGGCATCCATGGTGAAGTCTGTACCGGCAAGCGGCTCGAATTTCGGAGGAGAAGCGACACGGATGGCATGGAGTTTTCTCACGTTGCCTTCAGCATCTCCGCTGAAACTGCTGGTGGCGATGCTCCAGTCACGAATTCCACCTTCTTCATGAGCGCCTTCAATGCGCAATTGCATGGGCCAAAGCGGCCAGGGAGTCGACGGGGAGCGCTCGTCTGGCGGTTTGGGCATGATTTCAAATTGATGCACGGAGAGCGGCTTCTGGCGATGACAGGTGCCGAGGCAATCTGCACCCGTGTCGCCTCCACCGATGATCACCACACGCTTGCCGGTCGCCAGAATTTCGAGAGCGGGAGCAATCGTATCGCCCAGGCACCGCCGATTCGCCTGTGGCAGAAATTCCATCGCGAAGTGGATTCCTTTGAGCTCGCGCCCAGGAACCTTCAGGTCGCGCGGGTGTTCGGATCCTCCGGCAAGGACGATCGCGTCGAATTCACGACGCAGGTCCTCGACCGCGACATTATTGCCGACGTCAGCATTGGTAACGAACTTCACGCTTTCGGCCGTCATCTGCTCCAGGCGGCGATCAATGATGTGTTTCTCCAGCTTGAACTCGGGTATGCCATAACGCAGCAAGCCGCCGATGCGGTCTGCCTTTTCATGGACCGTCACCTGGTGGCCAGCTCGGGAGAGCTGTTGAGCTGCGGCGAGTCCCGCCGGGCCTGAGCCTACGATTGCTACCTTTTTGCCGGAGCGACGGTTCGCGGGCTGCGGCCGGATCCAGCCTTCCAGAAATGCGCGCTCGACGATGTTCTTCTCGTTCTGCTTGATGGCCACAGGCGGCGCATTGATGCCCAGCACACAGGAGGCTTCGCAGGGTGCAGGACAGATGCGTCCGGTGAATTCGGGAAAATTGTTGGTCGCATGCAACTGCCGAACCGCCTCTTTCCAGCGCCCGCGATAGACCAGATCATTCCAATCAGGAATCAGATTGCTGACTGGACATCCTGTCTGGCAAAAAGGCACGCCGCAATCCATGCAGCGCGCACCCTGTTTTCGGAGCTGCTCTTCCGGAAAGTCCTGGTAAATCTCAAACCAGTCGTTCACGCGTTCGAGCACCGGACGGCGGGGCGCCAGTTCTCGCGGATAATCCATGAACCCGGTCGTCTTACCCATGCTGCACCTGCTCTGCGTTGGCCAGAACGGCAACGGCTTCTCCCGGAATATAAGCGCGCTGGCTGCGGCTCACGCCCAGCACGCGCTTGAATTCGTGCGGGAAAACTTTGATGAATCGCGGAGCTGCTTCCTGCCAGTTGTCGAGCAGCCACTTGGCTCGCGGGCTCCAGGTCAGTTCGAGGTGCCGCACGATCAGGGTCTTCACGACTTGCACGTCATGGGGGTCGAGCAAGGGCTCCAGATCAACCGAGTCGAGGTTGCAGCGCTCCTCGGTGAAATCACCACGCTCGTCGAAAACATAGGAGATGCCGCCGCTCATGCCGGCCGCGAAATTCCGGCCGCAAGAGCCGAGCACCAGCACCAGCCCGTTGGTCATGTACTCGCAACCGTGATCGCCGACGCCTTCGACCACGGCGGTGGCGCCTGAGTTGCGCACTGCGAAGCGCTCGCCGGCCATGCCGTTGAAGAAGACTTCTCCGCTGGTGGCGCCATACAGGGCAACGTTGCCGACGATGATGTTCTCTTCCGGAGCAAAGCGGGAGGCGCGGGGCGGATAGACAGTGATGCGTCCGCCGGAGAGCCCCTTGCCGACATGGTCGTTGGCCTCGCCCTCGAGCGTGAGCGTGATCCCCTTGGCGAGAAATGCTCCCAAACTCTGGCCGGCGGAGCCATTCAATTTCAGGCGAATGGTATCCACGGGAAGCCCGGCTGAACCGTAGCGGCGCGCCACTTCGCCGCTCAGCATAGTGCCGACCGAGCGGTGAATATTGCGGACTGGGAACTTCACTTCAATTGGCGTCAGCGTCTCCAGGGCAGCGCTCACTTGTCCCAGAATGCGGTGATCGAGGGCCTGATCCAGGCCATGGTCCTGCGAATGGACGCATCGCCGCGCAACCCGCGAGGGCACCGGCGGATCGTAGAGAATCGCTGAAAAATCGAGCCCCTTCGCTTTCCAATGATCGACTGCTTCTCTGGTTTCGAGCATGTCCACGCGCCCGACCATCTCGTCCACCGTACGAAACCCAAGCTCGGCCATGTACTGCCGAACCTGCTCCGCGATGAAGAAAAAGAAATTGATCACGTGTTCCGGCTGTCCCTGGAAGCGCTTGCGCAACTCGGGATCTTGCGTGGCAATGCCCACCGAGCAGGTATTCAGGTGGCACTTGCGCATCATGATGCAGCCCATGGCGATCAGCGGCGTAGTGGCAAAACCGAATTCTTCGGCTCCGAGGAGTGCCGCAATTACCACATCGCGCCCCGTTTGCAATTTGCCGTCGGTCTGCACGCGAATACGACTGCGCAGATCGTTGAGCAACAGAACCTGCTGCGCCTCCGCCAGCCCGAGTTCCCAGGGGATTCCGGCGTGTTTGATGGAACTCAGCGGGGAGGCGCCCGTGCCTCCGCTGTCGCCGCTGATCAGCACGACATCGGCATGCGCTTTGGCGACTCCGGCGGCAACCGTGCCGACTCCGACTTCGGCTACAAGCTTGACCGCGATCCGTGCCTTGGGATTGACATTCTTCAAGTCGTAAATCAGTTGGGCCAGATCTTCGATGGAATAGATGTCGTGATGCGGCGGCGGCGAAATGAGGCCGACACCCGGGATGGAGTGCCGCAGCCGGGCAATGGCATCGTCGACTTTGTGGCCCGGGAGCTGTCCGCCTTCTCCGGGCTTGGCCCCTTGGGCCATCTTGATCTGCAGCTCGTCGGCATTGACGAGATAATTTGCTGTCACTCCGAAGCGGGCTGAGGCGACTTGCTTGACCGCGCTCCGGCGCAAGTCTCCATTTGGATCCGGCTTGAACCGTTCTTCGTCTTCCCCGCCCTCGCCGGTGTTCGATTTTCCACCGATACGGTTCATCGCGATGGCGAGCGTTTCGTGGGCCTCCTTGCTGATCGAGCCAAACGACATGGCCCCCGTCGTGAAACGCTTGACGATCTCTTTTGCGGGTTCGACTTCTTCCAGCGGGACTGGCTTGTCGCTTTTCTTCAGCTTCATCAGCCCGCGAAGCGTGCACAGGCTCGCGCTCTGATTGTCGATAAGGTCGCTGTACTCCTGAAAGGTTTTGGCACTGTCCTGTCGAACCGCGTGCTGCAGCTTGCTGATGGTCGCGGAGTTCAGCAAGTGGTATTCGCCATTGACCCGCTGGTGATAGTTGCCGCCGACGGCCAACTCCGTTTCAAAGTCGATCAGCGGACGGAACGCGAACTCGTGCTTCAACTGCGCCTCCGACGCGAGCACCGACAGGCCAATGCCCTCCAGTCGCGAGGTCGTGCCGGCGAAGTAGGCATCCACGAGCTCTTTGTTCAGGCCGATAGCTTCGAAGACTTGCGCTCCCTGATAGCTCTGCAGGGTTGAGATGCCCATCTTGGAGAAGGTCTTCAGGAGACCCTTTTTGACTGCCTTCAGGAAGTGCTTCACTGCAAGCTCAGGGGTGACGCCATCGCCCAACTCACCGCGCCATGCAAGGTTCTCGACGCTCTCGAGGGCGAGATAGGGATTAATGGCGCTCGCGCCGTATCCGCTGAGCAGTGCGAAGTGCATGACTTCGCGGGGCTCGCCGGATTCGGTGATCAAGGCCACCTGGGTGCGGGTTTCCTCGCGCACCAGCAAATTGTGCACTGCCGCCAGAGCAAGCAGGCACGGAATGGGAGCGTAGTCCTTGTCCACTCCGCGATCGGAGAGGATCAGCAGCGAGTATCCCGCTTTGACCGCCAGGGAAGCTCGCTGGCAAAGCTCGTCCAGAGCGCGTTTCAAGCCTGCTTCACCGTCGCAGACACGAAACAGTGCGGGCAAGGTGGTGGCCAGCAGGTCACGGTTAGAAACCCGGCGCAACTTCTCCAATTCGCGATTTGTAAGCAGCGGATGCGCCAGCTTCAGCATATGGCAGTTCTCGGGCGCCTCTTCGAGAATGTTGCGCTCGCTGCCGATGTAGCTGATCAACGACATCACCATCTCTTCCCGAATGGGATCGATGGGAGGGTTCGTCACCTGCGCGAAGAGCTGCTTGAAATAGTTGAAGAGCGACTGCGGCTTATCCGAGAGACAAGCCAGCGGAGTGTCGGTGCCCATCGAACCTATCGGCTCTTCCCCCTTGGTGGCCATGGGAGCGAGAATCATCCGCAGATCTTCATCGCTGTATCCAAAGGCGCGCTGCCGCAGGAGGAGCGCTTCGGCATCGGGGTAATGCATGCGCGCCGGTTCAGGCAGTTGATCGATGGTGATCTGGTTCTCGGCGACCCATTGGGCATACGGCTGCTGCGACGCGAGCTTCTGCTTGATTTCCTTGTCGGAAATGATGCGGCCTTCGACGGTATCCACCAGGAACATCTTGCCGGGCTGCAGTCGGCCCTTTTTCTTTACCTGCTCCGGCGCGACGTCGAGGACGCCCGCTTCCGAGGCCATGATGACAAGATCGTCGTCCGTGACCACGTAACGCCCGGGCCGCAGCCCATTGCGGTCAAGGGTTGCGCCGATCACTCGTCCATCGGTGAACGCAATGGCCGCGGGACCATCCCAAGGCTCCATGATGCAGGCGTGATATTCGTAGAAGGCGCGCTTCTCCGGCGTCATGTGCGGATTGCCGGCCCAGGCTTCGGGTATCAGCATGGCCATGACGTGCGGCAAACTGCGTCCAGCCTGCATCAGCAACTCTACAGCATTGTCGAAGTTGGCCGAGTCGCTGCCGTCGGGCGCAATGATCGGGTGCAACTTCTGGATGTCTTCCCCAAAGAGCGGGGAGCGCAGCAGAGACTGGCGCGCATGCATCCAGTTCACGTTGCCGCGCAGCGTGTTGATCTCACCATTGTGGGCAACGTAGCGATAGGGGTGGGCACGCTGCCAACTCGGAAAGGTGTTGGTGGAGAAGCGCTGGTGCACCAGGCACAACCCGCTGATCACGTCAGGATCGGCGAGTTCGCGGTAGAAATTCGTAATCTGGGAAGCTAGCAGCAGGCCTTTGTAGACAATGGTCCGGCAGGAGAGCGAGGGGATATAGAAGGTTTCCGCGTCTTCCATCGCCGTCTCGCGTACTTCGTTTTCCGCGCGCTTACGGACTACGTACAGCTTGCGCTCGAAGGCATCCTCGTCCATGCCGGATGGACGGCCCACAAAAATCTGCTGAATGTAGGGCTGCGAAGCCCGGGCCACGCGTCCGATGGAGGAAGCGTAGACCGGCGTATCCCGCCAGCCCAGCACGGTCAGTCCTTCTTCGCGGACGATCCGCTCCAGGATTCCTTCACACTGCAGCCGGGGATGCTTCTCCACCGGAAGGAACGTCATGCCGACGCCATAAGCCCCAGGCTCCGGCAGCGCCCAACCCAACTTCTCGCATTCGCGGGAGAAGAATTTGTGCGGAATCTGAATGAGCACGCCAGCCCCGTCGCCGGTTTCAGGGTCGCAACCGCAGGCGCCGCGGTGCGCCAGGTTCAAAAGAACCCGAATTCCTTTGCGAATGATGTCGTGGCTTTTGTTACCGTTGATGCTGGCCACAAACCCGATCCCGCAGGCATCGTGCTCGTGCGCGGGATGGTAGAGGCCCTGAGCGGGGGGCAATCCATTCGGATTGAGACGGGTCATCATGGACTTCGTCCAGCGGACTTAGTTCCTTTCGAATCATTTGTTGTTGGGGCTGGCATCGCTGAGCGGCGTGGCGGCACACACTCCTGCTCAGCAACCGGAACTCGCTACTCTTTAATAGCGCGTACCGGCAGGGAAAGTACAATCCAGAATTTTGATAGGAGCTATGCAAAATTGTGGGCACGGGTTGCCGGGAGGCACTTGCGAATTCGCTCGGCTTTGGCAAACAGTCCGCTATAATTTCGCTCAACTATAATTTTCTCAACAATGGATTTCGATCAACTCATCACTTTTCTCGAAGTAGCGAGGCAGGGGAGTTTCTCGCGTGCCGGGGAAAAAGTATTTCGTTCGCAGTCGGCGGTGAGCGCGCAAATCCGGCAACTGGAGCAGGAATATGGGGATCGCCTGCTCGATCGCTCGGGCAAGACCGTCAAGCTCACTCCCGCAGGCCAGATTTTCTACGAATACGCCGAGAAGCTGAAGAATCTCAGGGACGAGTCGCTGATGGCCGTCGCGGACCACAGCGGGACTCCGCGCGGCACCCTGCGCGTGGGAGCGAATGAGGCCACTTGTCTGTATGTTCTGCCGGAAGTATTCGGAGAATACTGCCGGCGCTACCCCCCGGTACAGATCAGTATTTACCGAAACTTCAGCTACAAGATCGTCGAGAAGCTGGAGAACGGCGCGGTCGAGATCGGCATTCTGACCCTGCCTATCCAGTCGCCAAGTCTGAAGATTCAGCCGATCTTCCGCGACAAGCTGATGCTTATGGTCAGCCCGAAGAATCCGCTGGCCAAATACAAGGTGGTTCCGGTCTCCGAGATCGTAAAGCAGCCGCTGCTCTTCCCGAAAACTGGCCATACCCGCAGGCTCCTGGACAAGCTGTTCCGGCCTTACGGCACGGAATTGCAAGTGCGCATGGAGTTGCCCAGCATCGGGATGATCAAGAGTTTCGTGGCTGCCGACCTGGGCGTTTCGCTAATCAGCCAGTCGTTTGCCCGGGATGAGGTCGATGCCGGACGGGTCAAACTCATCGATCTGGAGGACGCCACTTTGTACCGGGAACTTGGGCTGGCGTATCGCCGGGACCGTACGTTGTCCGTGGCATCGACGGCGTTCGTAGGCCTTCTGCGGCAATTTGCCGCGCAGATGAAGAAGAACGATGCGTAGCTGAAATAGTGATGGAAGATATCGGAATTTTGAATTTGGCCTGATGCGCTTCTCGAAAGTATGCTGGGAGCGATTTATGGGTATGTCCATCCAGAACGGCAAGCGAATTACATCGACAGGCATTATTACGTCGACACGAATCAAGTGTCTTCTGGAGGACGGGATCGGATGAAGTAAGCACTAATAAAAGAATCACCCGAACCCACCGCCAGAAGCGATCTGGCGGTGGGTTTTTCTTTGCGCCAAAAATCTGGAAATGGAGCCGAATGCGATGAGCCAGCGACAAAGCAGATTCGATCGAGACGACAAGGTTGTGGTGATGAAGTTCGGAGGCACTTCGGTAGAGGACGCGGCAGCGATTCATCGCCTCATTGCCATCGTGCAGAGCCGTGGCGATGCCCAGCGGGTCGTGGTCGTCAGTGCGCTGGCCGGCGTCACCGACCAGCTTCTGGAGGCGGGACGCGCCGCAACCAGCGGGCGTCTAGGCGCAGCGCTCGCGTCGGTACGTGACATCTATGTGCGTCACGAACGATTGGCGGATTCGCTGGTGGGCGATTCCGCTTACGGCACCCTCGACCGCGAGTTGCGCGCGGACTTCAGGGCGTTGGAGTCACTTCTGCTGCAACTGGAAGCGGCCGGCAAAGCTGATCTGAAATCTCAGGATGAGTTGCTTGGATTTGGGGAAGTATTTTCCAGCAAACTGGTGAAGGAAGCGCTTTGCGAAGCAGGCGTCAACGCTGCGCATGTGGACGCGCGAAGCTGCATCGTCACGGACGCAAAGCACGGTCAGGCAAATCCTGTTTGGGAGCTGACCAACGAAAGAGTGCAAGCGACGCTAGATCCGCTTCTGCAGTCCGGTTGCCTGCCGGTATTGGGCGGGTTTATCGCGTCCACGGAGACGGGAGTTGCTACTACGCTCGGCCGCGGCGGGTCAGACTTCAGTGCCGCCATCATCGGCGCCGCGCTAAATGCCTCTCGCGTGGAAATCTGGACGGATGTCGACGGCGTCATGACGACGGATCCCAAGCTTTGCAGCGATGCCCGTGTCATTCGCAAGATGAGCTTCGATGAAGCTGCTGAACTGGCGCACTTTGGAGCCAAGGTGCTGCATCCTGCGACGCTGGCTCCGGCGATGCGGGAAGACATTCCGGTGTACGTTCTGAACTCACGAAATCCGGAGGGCAGCGGCACGGAGATTCTGGCCCATTCGGACAGCGCGCCCCGGGTGCGGGCAATTACGGCAAAAAGGAATGTAGCCGCCGTGGAGGTTGAGCTGCCGCGCGGGATGGATTCAGAGTTGCTCAGCTCGGTGTTCGCCGCTTTCGACCGGCATTCCTGCCCGGTCGACGTTATGGCCACCTCGCAGCATCGAGTTTCCCTGCTGGTCGCTTCTCCTGCGGCGCTGCCGAATATTGCCGCTGCGTTGAAAGAAGTTGCCGAGGTCAAATGGGAGAATCACAAAGCTCTCGTGTGCCTGGTGGGAGAGAACATTCGACGCCAGCCGGAGGTCGCCAGCCGCGTTTTTGGCGCTGTTTCGGATATGGAAGTGCGAGTGATGTGCCAGGGAGCATCGGACCGCACGATCTCGTTCCTGGTGGAAGAATCGAAGGTCGAGGAGTCCGTCCAGAGACTGCACCGGCTGTTCTTCCCCAAGGTCGAGCCCGCGCGCGATTGGGGAGGAATCCAGAGCGCTTACTGCCAGGCGGGATAGCAGGTCTTAATTCCCCGGCTCATGCTTGTGTAGCCCCGGACGCTTCTCGTCCGGGGTTGCGCGCGCAGCGCGCAATGAGTGCTGATGCAGAGACCTGATGTAGAGGCCGATGTACACCTGGGCCGACACGCTCGCTTGGGCTCGCGGGGCGGACGACGGCGTCCGCCCCTACACTAGATCGCGCGGAGCGGCTGGCTCGATAATATGCAGGCCACATTCGGTCTTCGCGAATCCAGGCCAGCGGCCCGCGCGCGGATCTTCCCCCGGCTTCACCGCGCGGGTGCAATGGGTGCAACCGATGCTGGGAAAATCCTGGTTGTGCAGTTCGTTGTAGGGGACGTCGTGTTCATGGATGTAGCGCCACACCTGCTTCGAACTCCAGTCGACGATCGGGTTGACCTTCACGAGACCGAATTTCGCATCCCACTCGATTCGATGCGCGCCAGAACGCGCTGAGGTCTGATCGCGCCGGATGCTGGTGATCCAGGCCCTTAGCTCCTGCAACTTGCGGCGAAGCGGTTCTACCTTGCGCAGCCTGCAGCAGAGATCGGGATCGCGGGTCCAGAGCGCGGCGCCATGCGTGAATTCCTGAGTTTCGGGAGAGAGGAGGGAATACACCTTTTCAATGCTGATCGAGTATTTCTCTTCAGTCCTGTCCATCAAATTGTAGGTTTCGGGAAATAAGAATTCGGTATCAATGGTGAAAAGACGAAAATCTTTTCGTACTCGCGATGCCATGTCGATCAGGACCATGCCTTCGGCGCCGAACGCGGAGGAGATCGCGATGCTGCTGCCGAAAGTATCAAAGGCCCACTTCAGGACTTGCTGGGGAGTCCAGGACTCAGCCTCTGCTTGCACCTCTGCGATCTGGGCTGCCGTTCGAATGCTCACGCGATACCCTCCTCGGCTCTCATGGAACTTGCTTCTAAGGAAAACTCCGGAATTTCGTTGGCGCTCATCTCACGCACGTTGGCCAAGCGGACCACGTCGCCGATGACCAACAAGGTTGGAGAATCCAGATGCGGCGCATGGGGAAGTTCAGCGATGGTGGTGCGATGAGTTTGCTGATGCGAAGTGCTGGCGCGCGAAATCAGGGCGCAGGGCGTCTCACCCGGGAGTTGTGCGGCCCGCAGCTTCGCGCTCAAAGAGGCATAATCCTTCCCTGGCATGTAGATGACCAGGGTCGAACCACTGGAGGCGAGCCTGCTCCACTCGGCCGCTTCCCTGCCTGAGGCCTGATGCGCTGTGAGAAACACAACCGCGGACGACATCCGGCGGTGAGTCAACGGAATTTCGGCGGCCGCTGCGGCGCCGAGCGCGGAGGTCACACCGGGTACGATCTCGTAAGAAATTCCAGCGGGGCGAAGCGACTCGATCTCTTCCCCGGCACGGCCAAAGATCATGGGGTCGCCGGACTTCAGACGCACGACTTGCTGGCCGGATTCCGCCAGTGTGATCATCAGGAAGTTGATCTCTTCCTGCTGGATATTTTTCTTGCCGCAGCGCTTGCCCACATTGTGGAGCTGAGCGCTGGGAGAGACGAGGTTCAGGATTTCGCGGGAGACCAAGTCGTCATACAGGACGACGTCTGCTGTGCGCAGCAGGCGCAACGCTTTCACGGTAAGCAAGTCCGGATCTCCCGGGCCCGCGCCCACCAGATAAACTTTCCCCATCATCGTTCTTCCCCTTTGCCAACCAGCTCCGGAAGGTCGGCCAAAGCCGCTTCCACGGCCTCCCTGCTGACTAACGAGTGCAGCAATTCCAGCTTGCGTTCTTTGTCCAGATCGCTGGCAAGGATCAGCTTGCGGGTCTCGCCCAATTCGCGCACCCACTCTGCATACGCTGGGCCGAACTGCTTTTCGAGTTGCTGGCGAATTTTCTGCGCGAGCGATGGACTGTTTCCCGCTGTTGAAACCGCGATCTGCAAATCGCCGCGACGGACGACCGATGGGTAAAAGAAATCGCACAGGTCGGGGACATCCACCGCATTGCATAGAACTCCGCGGCGCTGGGCTTCGTGATAGACGCGCTCATTCAGCGTGCGAGAGGACGTGGCTACAACGGCGAGAAAGGCGCCATCGAGATCTTCTGGCTTGAATGGACGAAGATCGAGTGCAATCTTGCCTTCGCGTGCCCACTCGCGAACCACCGGACCGGCCTGGAGAGCAACGACGCGGATCCGCGCTTCGGTTTCCAGCAAGCCCGCAATCTTCGACTCGGCGACGTTTCCTGCGCCGACCACCAACACCTGCCGGGCGGCGAGCTTGATGAACATTGGAAAAAGGCTAGTCACCGATTCCTCCTGAGGAGTGAGCGAGAGTCTGTGGCAGATCGCGGGGGACGGCGGCCACGAGTTCGCCGGCCAGCAACTCTCGCAATTGTGTATCCGAGTGCCGAGCAAAGAAGCGCCTGAGGTTCTCGCCAGGCTCGCGCTCTTGAAGATAATGTCCGAGCAAGCGCTCAATGGCGTCTGGCACTTCCGTTGCCAGGCAGCGATACCCAGTGGGTCGGGCCGTCGCCTGATGCAGGCCGAGCGCGCCGCCCACGCAGAAGTAATAGGCGTCGAGCAGGCGGTCGTTCACCTTGATCTTCTTACCCTCGATACCAAGGTCGGCAATCCAGTGCTGGCCGCAACTGTTGGGGCACCCAGTGACGTGCAACTTGAGGTGCTGGTCGAATCCGGGGAGGCGCTCATCCAGTTGCTCGACCAGCCATCGCGAGAAGGCCTTGGTTTCCGTAATGGCGAGCTTGCAGAACTCGGTCCCGCTGCACGCGATGGTGCCGCGCGCAAAGGAGGAACCGCCGACCCTCAGTCCGATGGCATCGAGCTCTTTCGAGAGGGGCTCAGCATTGAGCGTCGGAACGTTCACTACCAGCAGGTTCTGCATGTTGGTGGCACGGAGTTCCCCGCTGGCGAAGCGTTCGGCGAGATCCGCGGCTGCCTGCATCTGGTCCGCATCGATGCGGCCGCGGAGCGCAACCGCACCGACATAGCTAAGCCCGGACTGCTTCTGGGCGTGAATTCCTACGTGATCGCGATACACATCGTCCGGGGGATGTTCTTCCGCGGCGGGATCGAGCGTGAAACCGATTCGATCCTGCAGTTCGGCGAGAAAGCGTTCGGCGGTCCAGCCGTGGCGCAGAAACAGGAATTTCAGGCGAGCGCGCTCGCGATGCTCGCGAAGGACCTCGGAATCGCGGAAGAGCTCAGCGATGCCCCTGATTACCGGCACCACCTGATTCCACCGGACGAATGCATTGAGGCGAGCGCCGAGATAGGGTTCAGCCGAGAGCCCTCCGGCAACTCGCAGTGAGAATCCTACTTCGGGCTTGCCGCCAATATGACGTGTGACCGCGGTCAGGCCGATGTCATTGATCTCCGGGTAAGAGCACCAGGAGTGGCATCCCGCAATGGAGATTTTGAATTTTCGGGGCAGGTTATAGAACTCGGCATTGCCTGCGAGTAGCTGCGAGGCTTCGAGCACGAGAGGCGATGCATCGACAATCTCGTCCGCATCAACCCCGGCTACGGGGCATCCAGTGACGTTTCGGACTACGTCGCCGCACGCACCGGTGGTGTTCAGGCCAACCTTCCACAGGCCGTCAAGAACTTCCGGCAAAGATTCGATGGTGATCCAGTGGAGTTGAATGTTCTGGCGAACGGTGATGTCGGCGATTCCATTGGCGTAGCGGCGGGTGAGATCGGCAATAGCGCGGAGTTGAGGAGAGGTGAGAATGCCGTTGGGGATTCGGATGCGCACCATAAATCGCTGGATGGCGCGCCCTTCCCCGCCCTGTCCACCGGTCACGCCAGCGCCGTCGCCCTGGGTGTAAACGCCCCACCAGCGGAAGTAAGTGCCGATCCATTCTGGCGGGATGGAATCGAATCCTTCGCGCGCGAAGCGGCGGATCTCGTTCAGCCCGTCCCAGGGATTCATTGCCCTTTTCAGGCGTTCGGCCCGCTGTGCCTTGGATTCCTTCTTCGTTGTTGTGTTTGCGATTGTCATCTTTGATGAAAAACGGGAAATAAAAAACCCACCGCCAGAGGTCGTCTGGCGGTGGGTCATGAGTGCCGTGATTAAGGAAACTTTCTTAGGTCAGCACACTCCCCGCGCCAGCGCACACGCATGCACAACAACAACAAGTGCAGCAGCACGTCGCGCGAAGATTGGAGCAGTCTGACATCGGAGATTGATTGTAAGTGGGCTTACTGCGCCCGTCAACATCCTTACGTAACCGCTTAGACTCAAAATTTCGATAAAAGGAATCAGAAATTTCGCAACGACCGCAGAGTCGAGCCCCAAGCTGTAGAATCAGCAACTTAAGTCCGCTACTGGTTCTGAGTGATAATGTTTTGTTTTTGCCGTCCATAGTTCAGTTGATCCGTTCAGAAAGGTGCACCTTCTTATATGAAGCGCTCTTGTCTGTGTTTCCTGCTGCCCCTGTTGCTATGCGCCGCGGCCAGTTTGTGCCAGGACAAGCCAGCGGATCCTTATAAAGCGACTCTGGACGGGCTTGAGTCGCTCACTCGGCAAGGAGAAAGCGAGTGGCGGTTTCACGCAGATATCCCCCATCCCGAAGATCCCTCGATCAACGATTCGGATTGGGGAACGTGGACGGTGAAGAATGTTTCCGGACCTGGGGGGCAGAATGCCAATGAAGAACATTGGACAGGCACACGCGTGTTCCGGCGCTGGGTACAGATTCCCGAGAAGATTCATGGATACGCGACGGCAGGATCGAAGGCGTACCTGGACGTGCGCTTTGGCAGTCCCGGCAGTTTGACGGTGACGGCGTTCTCGAATGGGGCGATTGGCTATCGCGGGAACGATGACAATATTCTTCCCATACTTCTGACCGAAAATGCTCAGCCGGGACAAAAGTTTCTCGTCGCCCTGCGCGTGGTAACAGCGGACAACGTGCAAGTGGAATTCTTTCACAGCGAGCTGACAATTGCAGCGCCCAAGTCGCGTCCGGATCCGGCGCTGTTGCGACTAGAAATGCTGGCAAACCGGCCCATCATCGCGGCCTACGAAGAAGGCAAGGCCGAGCGCGAGCAGCAGATGGATCAGGCGGTCAAGGCAATTGACCTGGGTGCGCTGGATAAAGGCGATCAGGCGGCCTTCGATGCATCGCTCAGGAGCGCGCACGACAAATTGGCGCAGTTGAAGCCGTGGTTACAGCAATTCACTATTCGCGCCGTTGGCAATTCGCACATCGACATGGCTTGGCTCTGGCCGTGGACGGAGACGGTCGAGGTGGTTCGCAATACCTTCCGCAGCGTGCTCGATCTGATGCGCGAGTATCCCGACTTCAAGTTCACGATGTCGTCGGCGCGAACGTATGAGTGGATGCAGGAGAAATATCCCGATCTATTTGCCGAGATCGAGCAGCGTGTCAAGGAAGGGCGATGGGAAGTCATCGGCGGCATGTGGGTTGAACCCGATCTCAACATGCCCGACGGCGAGTCGCTGGTGCGGCAGATTCTGGTGGGCAAGCGTTATTTCGAGAAGAATTTTGGCGTGGACGTGAAGATCGGGTGGAATCCGGATTCGTTTGGGTACAACTACCAGCTGCCGCAGATTTACAAGCGCTCGGGCATGGATTATTTCGTCACCCAGAAATTGATGTGGGCCCATGAGTTCACAACCTTTCCGTACAAATTCTTCTGGTGGCAGGCACCGGACGGAAGCCGGCTGCTCACGTATTTTCCGCACGACTATGCTGACCCGATTGATGCCGAGCCGCTGGGCAACCAGGTTGCGACCTGGATGCCTTCGATCTACGGAAAGACGTTGACGGATCATCCCGAAATGATGCACCTGTACGGAGTGGGCGATCACGGCGGCGGCCCGACTCGCGTGATGCTGGATCACGCTGAGCAACTGAAGGATCCCAACACCGTGTTTCCCAAGCTTGAGCTCAGTTTCGCCCGGGACTTTTTTGCGGACATGGAGAAAAAGCTTCCCAGCATGCAGGTTCCGACCTGGGATGGCGAACTCTATTTCCAATATCATCGCGGCGTCTTTACCACCCAGGCGGAGACCAAGCGCAGGATCCGGCGATCCGAAGAAAATATTCTCAATGCCGAGAAGTTCGCTTCCCTGGCTTCGCTGTACGGGCGGCCGTACCCGCAAGATGGCATGCTGCTGAACTGGAAGAATCTGTTGTTTGAACATTTTCACGACATCATGCCGGGGTCGGGCATTGCGATCAACTATGTGGACGCGAAACGGAATTTGGAAAATGTGGATCGCGCGACCAATGAGGTCACGCTGGGATCGATTCGCGAAATCGCGGCACACGTGGATACGCGGGGCCAGGGCGTACCGGTCCTGCTGTTCAATTCGCAGTCGTGGCCGCGCACCGATGTGGTGGAACTCCAGGCGCAGTTGCCGGAGCCCGCGCAGAACATCCAAGTGGTGGATGCAGCGGGAAAACCTGCGGAGGCGCAACTGCTCTCAATCGACAGGGACACACAGCGGGCCCATTTCCTGTTGCTGGCGCATACTCCGTCGCTGGGCTACGCGACCTATTTTGTTCGGGGCACGGCCAAAGCTCCTGCGGCCCAGTCGCTGTTGAAGGCTTCCGCAGATATCCTGGAAAATGAGTTCATCCGAGTAAAGATCGATCCGCAAACGGGCTGTATGACCAGCTTGTTCGATAAACGCAGTGGCACGGAATCGCTTGCGCCGGCCGAGACCGACACCGGAGGTCCGAAGAACTCCGTTTGTGGCAACTTGCTGCAGACATTTGTGGACAAACCCAAGCAGTGGGATGCGTGGAATATCGATGCAGACTTTGAGAAGCAACACTGGGATCTGGACAAAGCTGACGAGGTAAAGCTGGTCGAGAGCGGCCCGTTGCGCGCGGTGATTCAGGTCAAGAACCATTTTCAGAACTCGACCTTCGTACGCGACATCACGCTTTATGCCGGCATGCCCCGGGTCGATGTGAAGATGCAAGCGGAGTGGCACGAGAAGCACATCCTGCTGAAGGTTGCATTTCCGGTGAGCGCTCACAGCGACAAGGCGACATACGAAATTCCCTTTGGATCGGTGGCGCGTCCGACAACTCGCAATACTCCCGCAGAACAGGCGCAGTTTGAAGTTCCCGCGTACCGCTGGGCCGACATCTCCGACGGCAAACACGGATTCAGCCTGCTGAACGATTGCAAGTACGGATACGACGCCAAAGGCAACGTGCTCCGATTGTCGCTGCTGCGCTCCCCGGAGTACCCGGATCCGCACGCCGATGAAGGACATCATGAGTTCACGTACTCGCTGTATCCCCATTCCGGGGATTGGAAACAGGCGCTAACGGTGCGCCAGGGATATGAACTGAATTACAAGCTCATTTCGCTGCCGGTGGGAACGCATCAAGGCGCGCTGCCTCCGGAACATTCCTTTCTGCAGGTTGCGGCAGAGAACGTCATCGTCTCTGCCATGAAGAAAGCGGAAGACGACAACGCGCTGGTGGTTCGGTTCTATGAATGGGCGGGCAAGCAGGGAGATGTGACCCTGCAACTGCCTCCCGGGGCCGAATCCGCTACGGAAACGGATCTCATGGAGAAACGGACGGGCTCGATTGCGCTGAACGGCAGCAGCCTGAAAGTGCCGACGAAGCCCTACGAGATCAAGACGGTTGAAGTGAAGTTTTCCAATCTGCAGCAGCCGGCGGCGAAGCCATGAGCCCGCCGATCCTCGGGGTCGACATTGGTGGGACCAAGGTCGCCGTGGGAATTGTGGACCGTGAGGGCAAGATCCTGGCGCGGGGTCGCAAGCCGATGGTCGCGAACGGGACCGCGCAAGCCGGTCTGGACGCAGTCATCGGCGCGATTGATTCGATGATCTCCGGGGCGCAACCAGAAATCGGCAGCATTGGAATCTGCGCTCCTGGGCCACTCGATCCGAAGTCTGGCGTTGTGCTGAATCCGCCAAATGTTCCCTGCTGGCGGAATTTCGCTCTGGCCGCTGAGATCAGCGCGAAATACAAGATCCCGGTAAGGATCGACAATGATGCCAACGCGGCGGCGCTGGCAGAAACGCGTTGGGGGGCGGCTCGGGGATTCCACTACGTGTTTTATGCAACCATCGGAACTGGGATTGGGACTGGCATCGTGCTGGACGGCGCGATTTATCACGGGAATACGGGCTCGGCTGGCGAGGGCGGGCACGTCAGCATTGATTACCGCGGTCCGCTTTGTAACTGCGGAAAGCGCGGATGCATTGAGGTATTGGCATCGGGTCCGGCCATTGGAGCGCGTGCTCGGGCAAAGGTCGAAGCGGAACCTTCGCTAGCATCCGCCCTGCGCGATTTGACGCAAGGAAATATTGCGTCAGTCACAAGCGAAACCGTCGCACGCGCATTCGCCGCTGACGATTTGATGGCTCGGGAAATTCTACTCGAAACCACGGAACTGCTCACTTGCTGGCTGGGAAACATTGTCGACCTGCTTGACCCGGACGTGATCGTGATTGGTGGCGGAGTGGCCGCGATATTGAAACCGTTTTTCCCCGTCATCAGCAAGACGCTCCCCGGCTGGTGCGTGAACCCGCACGCCAGCCAGATTCCCTTGCTTATGGCCCACTATGGAGCAGACGCGGGAATTGCGGGCGGAGCGGCGCTCTGCGCTTAGTCCGTTCACCCTAAATCCAACCTTTAAAGGACCCGAATGTACTTACCACGAAGATTTCGCGCTGCAGTCGGCTGTCTGGCTATGGCTCTTTGTCTCAGCGTAATGCCGTGCGCGCAGGCGGATGATCTGCCGAAAGTTCCGCAGGCGCATGTCTATTCGCTCACACCTCAGCCCGGATATTTCACTGAGCCGGGCATCGCGGTCAATCCCGCGAATCCACAGCAAGTGGTTGCGGTATTTCAGGACAATGCCCATGCTGCCTATTCTCAGGACGGTGGCAATACGTGGACTGTCGCCGAGGGCGTTGACCCTAAGAACTACAGGGTTTCAGGAGACGTTTCTACTGTCTTCGACAATCAGGGCCACGCATTCGTCTGTTACATTGCGTTCGACAAGCTTGGAACATTCAACTACTGGGCCCATGGAGCGACCCGCAACGGGATCTTCATCCGGCGTTCGCTGGATGGCGGAAAGACCTGGGAAGCGAATCACGTTGCGGTGGCTGAACAGCTCAGCCACCCGGGGATCCCGTTTGAAGACAAGCCTTATCTGGTCGCCGACAACACGAGAAGCAAGTATGCGGGCAATCTCTACATCGGATGGACGCGCTGGCGGCTCACCGATTCTCAGATGGTGTTGTCACGTTCGACCGACGATGGCAAGGCTTGGTCGGCGCCGGTGGAAATCGATGCGCATCCCGGGCTGCCGCGGGACGACAACGGCGCGGCGGAAGGATTCGACGGGGCTGTGGCTCCGGATGGCACTCTGTATGCGATCTGGAGTCAGGATAACGACATCATGTTCACAACATCGCGCGATGGAGGAAAGCGGTTTTCTCGTGCGCGGGCCGTGATTCACACCGCGCCCATTAGGTTTGCGATTGAGACGCTCGATCGTGCCAACGGGTTTCCGCAGATTGCGGTCGATTCCAAGAGCGGGCGGATTTACGTGACCTGGAGCGACTACCGGAACGGGGATCTGGATGTTTTCGTATCCAGCTCGTCGGATCGCGGCAAGCATTGGACTCCGGCCACGAGGGTGAACAATGATTCGGTGCATGATGGCGCCGAGCAATTCTTTCAATGGCTGGCGGTGGATCCGGTGGACGGTTCGGTGAATGTGGTGTTCTACGATCGCCGCCGCGATCCCAACAACCGCAAGCAGATTGTTGTGCTGGCGCGCTCCACGGACTCGGGGCGCACCTTCAGCAATTTCGCGTGGACCGAGGAGCCATTCGAGGCGGGTGGTGTTTTCTTCGGAGACTACAGCGGTCTGGCGGCGTACGGCGGACGAGTGTACGGAGTGTGGACCGAAAAACCAACGCCGCCAACGAATGCTGCCGATAAGAAAGCGGACGAGAGTAAAGAAAAGAAGCGTGAAGGTACGGTCGTGAAAGTGGGTACGGCGGACTTCTCAGCGAAATAAAACGACGACGAAATCCAGGCACCCAGCGCGTTCATTACCCCGGCTTGGTGCCGTCGATTCCCAGCAAGGGAACTTTCCGGCGCGCCGCCATCTCTTGCGCAATGGCCGATTTCTCGCCGTTACTGAGCAGACGCGCGGCAAGGGGAAAGACCGCCGAATCTTCAACGCGGATGTGCTCGCGATAGGTCTCCTGTAATTTGGCAACAGCCGTCCGAAACGCTTCTCGCTCCGAGACGGAAAGGCTGCCAGTTTCAAGATACGTTTCCCCCAGTCGCTCGACTTCGGCATGCAACGGCGAGACAGCCTCGTGATCTTTTTCCAGCCGATCGAGCGTGGAGAGGGCAGATCTCACCTCCGGCTCCTCCCTGCCGCGCAGTCTTGGGAACAGCGATTCTTCCTCATCCGCGGTGTGTTTGGGCGCGGCCTGGCGGAAGTAAAGCAGAGCCGCCTGCAAGGCGCGGGCAGTCTCCTCAGAAGGAGGCTGATCCATCACCTTACCCACCGCCGCCAACGATTCCAGGAACATCTCGATGCGGCGATGGCAGTCCCAAAGCAAACCCGTGGGATCGGTGAAGTTGTGAGTCTTGGCCCCGATTTGAACCGGCATGGGAATCCGAACCCCTTTTCTCTAGAGTAGCGCATCGGAGGGAGCCTTTGCAGAGCACACTTGGTCAATCGCGCAGCTAAGGCTCCAAAAGGAAAGCCCCGCTCAGTTGTCGAGAACGGGGCCTCCCCTATCGCTATGCGATCGCTACGCGTTACGCAACTCGATTTTTGCGATTTCCCGGAGCGTTACTCTCGGCGGCGTCCACGTTCCTTCGCGTGCCCGTTCGTTCTAGTGATCGTAGTCCTCCGAGCAAACGATGAAATACACCAGAAGCTGTAAAAAGTGGAGCTCTGCTGATGGCTGCTTCACTGCGCCAAGGTTGAATCCAGAGTCGGAGCAGACGGGCCTGCATCCGAGCGCCAACGGAATGAGGTGGGACTGCATGCCCGCCGAAGCAAACTGCGGCGCTCGTCCTCGACTCTTCGCTCTTGGCGAAGTCACTCCGTTGCGGACCGTAGGTGTTCGTGGGATTTGAGAGGAGGTACTCGGGGGAACTCCCGACACCATCTACATACCCGGGCACGACTACCAACAATATTTCCCATTCACGTGGGCTGCACTCCCGATGGTGTTCCCCAGACGGCGGGGCTACTGTCGCATTCAACGGTGCGGAGGAGGTGCCCATGGTATGCCCGAGATGCGACAGAGCACGAATTGAGCGCGATGGCGTGATGATCCGGTGCGCTGTCTGCGGAATGTCTTATGATCCCACCCCATATGTAGCAACTCAAATATCAGAACACGATGCTGCACTTCCGCCGTGGCTCGCAGCTACGTCGTTCGTTCCCGAGGCTCAGGCTGTCCTACCGGTGAATGCAGGCTACTTGAGCTCGTAGTCCACCTGGATTTCAGTCGTGACCTCGACGTGTTCCCCATCTACAACGTGGGGAAGATGGCCATTGCTGGCCCTACACAAGAAGAAATAAGGCTTCTGGTCGGCGGATGGCGCAATTTGGCGCTTGCAAAGGCCCAACACGGAGGCTGATCCTTCGCCATACTGGGGAGGATTTCTCTACGCCCCAGATGGAGAAGAAACCCGATGGCCCCCAGCAATGGCGATCTGGAAGTTCCAGACTGGTGCGAGATCGCGGAACGGGCTTCCCGGGAATCTGATCCCAAAAAGCTGATTCAGCTGGTGCGTGCCCTCTGCGATCGACTGCAGGAAGCGGAATTAAGGAAGAGAAAGCGACCCGACCCGGAAAGCCTCTCGAAGTCGAATGGCGGAGTAGCCAAGCCCCCGGCTGCATGAAGATTGTCACAGAACTTGTTAACACTCCCACATTCATTCGGTGATATAACCAGAAACAATCCAGGGAAAGGAGTCCTTTCGTGCGGGAAGAGACTCGCCCCATTGTTATTTGCGCCTATTGCAAGCTTCCCATTACGCCCGAGCAGCGTCCCTCTATTCAACTCAAGAATGGCGGCGAACTCCACGCGCAGTGCTATGACAAGTACCATTCGGCGGAGCGGCAGAAGATGGACTAGAGCCGTTCTCGGAGTGCGTACCACGAAGCGAAAGCAATCTCGCCCGGATCCATAGATCCGAGGTGGCGGACTAAGGCTCGGCCAGGCTAAATCACTGATTCCAGGTCTTGCCAGCGTGGGCGAGGGATCCGTTCGCGACCCCTGACGGGTTGAGAACATCGAAAGGGCCGGGGAACCTTTTTCGGTTCCCTTCCGTACCCTGTGTCAGAGGACGTGATGAAGGCCCATCTCGCAAACCTGCCGACAAGGACTTGGCTGCTTCTGGTCGTACCCGCGGTGGCGCTTGCCTACCCTATCGCAACGATGGTGCTACCGGCAGTGCTCCGTGCCGTGGTGCCGGAAGTGGTGCGCTCGGTCCTGAGCGTCATCTAGCTGGACCGAGAACAACTTGTTTCGGAGAGTTCGAGTACTTCCGCGTGCGCCGAAACCGCTAGAATGATGGCGGAGTTCTGCCGTCCCGCACTCATGAAAATAACCGCTCAGGCGCAACCCTACTCGGAATCGAAAGATGAGTTATGGATGGAAGAAGCGCTCCGTTGTGCCCAGAGAGCGCTGGAGAGCGGCGAGGTGCCCGTGGGTGCCGTTGTTGTCCATGCGGGACAGATCATCGCGCGGGGATGGAACCGCAACATTACGGGATTCGATCCCACAGCGCATGCGGAGATCATGGCGCTGCGCGAGGCCGGTGCGGCTGTGGGCGACCACCGTCTGGGGGACTGCGAGGTGTTTGTTACAATTGAGCCGTGCGCCATGTGTGCCGGTGCCCTGGTGCATGCCCGCATTCGACGTCTGGTCTATGGCGCGGACGATCCCAAGGCAGGCGCAGTGAAATCAGTGATGCAGGTGCTCAATCACCCGCAACTGAACCATCAGGTTGAGGTTCGGAGCGGAGTGCTGGCGGGACGCAGCGCGGAAGTGCTGCAAACGTTCTTTCGAAATCGCCGGTAACCAGCGGTCGTTCCCGACCATCGAGCGCTGGCAGGCGAGTATCGTCCGACGCGGAGAGGTGCGTGAGTGGTTGAAACGATCCGCCTCGAAAGCGGACATACCTTAACGGGTATCGGGGGTTCAAATCCCTCCCTCTCCGCCAGTTACTCTAGCTACGGGACCTACCAGTCTCTTTACAACTCGGCCTTAGCAATTTGCCATAATCTCCTCGTCTTTCGGGTATCTATGGTGGTTACAGGAGAGGCAAATGGCCAACTCTTTGCTAACCTTTTTTCGGCGCGTGTAATCGCGAGGCCATTTCACTCAGAATCCTGCACAGCTATTTTGGGTGCTAGCGCGATGTTTATGTCAGTTGCCTTCTCTACCGCCACGTGAACAGCCGTGCTGTCCGACGTAGCAAGCTACGTCTCTACGGTCTGAAGAACACGCGGGACCCAATGCGGCAATGGGTCTTGGCCTTTTGTTTGCTTCTATCCGCTTGCAAGTAAAATAGAATAAAGCGTTCCACTAACGACACGGCCTGAGGGCGCATCCAACTGAGGGTGCCCGCAAACCTGATCATTTCCTGATTCGAGGCGTTATGAGACTTCTAAAGATTTGTCTGGCTTTCCTGCTGATGGCGACCATGGCTTACGCCATGCCCCTGAACTCTTCGGCGAGATCGTGCATGCCTGCCGATCTACTGCAATTGATCTCAGTGGACTACCGCGCCCTGAAAGACTCGCCTACGGCAATGGCGCTGAAGCAGCAACTTATGCCGGACAATATCAAGCAATTCGAAAACGCCCTGAAGGGCATCGGGATTGATCCGGAGAAAGACGTGGACACGCTCACCTTTGCGTCGTTCCGATCGGGCAAGCAGGGAGTCAAAGGTGTAGGCGTCGCCGCGGGCCCCTTCAACATGAAGTCCGTACTCAAAAAGATGAAGCTGCAGAAGTACGTACCCAAGAAATACAACAACTCCTACATCTATCCCATGGACGGCGGCTTCATGATGAGCTTCCTCGACGACAGCACCCTGTTGTTCGGCGACTCGACCGCGATCCGCGCAGCCTTGGACACGCGTGACGGCCAGACTCTCGGCCTCGACACCAACGGCACCATGGCCGACATGATGAGCAGCGTTGACTCCGCCCCGGTCTGGAGCATCCTCGACCAGCAAGGCACGCAGAACATGATGCGCTCCGCTCTGGGGGACGCATCCAAGATCGCCGATTACGAAAGCGTGAAAAAGCGCCTGGTCGGCTCGCGCTACACCATGAATTTCAACAGCGGAGTGAATTTCGATCTAACCGTCCTCACTTCGGACTCGATGACCGCCAGCACCATGTCCTCGTTGGTAAAAGCGGGCATTCTCTATAAGAAAATGAGCGCAACCCCGGCCGAGAAAGTCGCCATCGACAACACCATGGTCGATGCGGATGGCTCCAATCTGGGGGTGCATTTCAAGGCCAATGACCAGCAGTTCCAATCGTTGATGCATTCAGACCTGTTCGCGGCCGTCTCGCACTGAGCCGCTGAAGGCCTCGCTAAGAAAGGCACTGAGAAAAGCTCTCAGTGCCTTTCTTATTGGAATCACAATTGCCGGATCACTTCTTCATCTCATCCGCTTTCGCGCTGCCGGCTTTCGCGGCAGGTCCCGAACCCACCGGAATCATCGCGTGCTCATAGGGTGTCCCGGCCCACATCATGGAGGGTACTGAAGGATCAGCATCGGCATTGGAAGGCAATCCCAAACTCTTTGCTCCTGGACCCAGAATCATGATGTGCGGGCCTGTGACTACCCAATGATTATCAGCAGTTTTCGCCATGGCAAACGGATCCGTATTGCTCGCGCCTTTGTCACCTCCCAACATGTAGGTGAGTCCAAGTTTGTCCGGCGGAGACTGATGCTTCGCCCATGCCTGGAAAAACTCCATGCTGTTGGCATCGGCACACATCCTGTTGTTGGCGGTGATCATGCAAGAGAAACCATTTTTGCCTGGCCGCAGCGTGGTCATACTCCCATCTTTTTCGATACGGACTACGCTGGCATCTTTGGCGATCATCTTCGGAGCGGCTGAAAGCGACTCCGCAATGTACTGGGCATCCGACGATGACTTCTTCTGTCCTTCCGCGATACCCGCAACCACCAAAAGTAACACTGCCACAGCAAAGCTTGCACCTAGCGTGCGCATATTCGCCTCCTGATTTTTTCTTTGAATTCCCAGGGTGATAAGGCAGGAAGATTCTACAACCGTGGATACCGCAGTCAACCCCGCTTTTTCGCGGACAGGAACTGACTCAGCGCTTCCCGCGCTCTTCCCTCTTCTGCTTCGCCCATCCTTCTTTCACCACCTGCCGTCCGCGCCCAATCGCCAGCGAATCCTCCGGCACATCGTCGGTGATGCACGACGCAGCTCCCACGTACGCCCCTTTGCCGATGCGCAGAGGCGCAACCAGCGTGCTGTCGCTGCCAATGAAAACTTCGTCCTCGATGACGGTCTTATGTTTATGCACGCCGTCGTAGTTGCAGGTAATCGTACCCGCGCCAATGTTCACGCCCGCACCGATTTCAGCATCTCCCAGGTAGGTGAGGTGATTCGCCTTCGATCCCCTGCCCAGCTTGATTTTCTTCGTCTCCACGAAATTTCCCACGTGCGCGCCGTCCGCGATCTCACTTTCCGGACGCAAATGCGAATAGGGACCGATAATCGCTCCCGCCCCAATTTTCGCCTTCTCCATGATGCAACCTGGCCGGACCATTACGTTGTCGCCAATCTCCGAGTCGCGAATCACGCAGTACGACCGCACTCTGCAACCGCCGCCAATCTTCGTGTTTCCGAGCAACTGCACATAAGGCTCGATCACCGTGTCCGGCGCAATCTCCACATCAGCATCGATGACGCAAGTCTCTGGATAAAAGACAGATACCCCATCCCCCATCAACTGCCGGCATTTCGCTATCCGCATCTGCTGGTCGATGGCGGCCAATTCCGCACGCGTATTTCCGCCCAGCACTTCGTTCGGAGTAGCAGTAGGAAAAGTGACCACACGCTTGCCAAGCCGGCGCAGCACCTCCGCCATATCCGTCAGGTAATACTCGGCGTGAGGATTGTCCGTCGATAGCTGTCCAATGTTGGAATACAGCGCCTTCACATCGAAGACGTAAAATCCGGAATTGATCTCCCGAATTTTCTTCTGCGCCGGACTGGCGGCCTTTTCCTCCACAATCTCGCGAACCTCGGGGCTGCCGGGCTTCTTGTGCAAAACGCGGCCGTACCCGGTCGGATTCGCCAGTTCCGCGCTGAGCAAAGTCATGGCCGCGCGCTGTCGCAGATGAAAGTCTCGCAGGCTCTCCACAGTTGCGGCCGTGATCATCGGAGCATCGCCGGAGAGCACAATCACGTGGTCGTAACCGGCTAAGGCGTCAGCCGCTATCATCAAAGCATGCCCCGTTCCTCGCTGCTCGGCCTGCAAAACAAAATTGACGCCGGTGTGCCGCACCGCCTCACGCACGCGGTCGGCCTCATATCCGACGATGGCGTACACATCGCTCGCTGGCACGACTGTTCGCGCCGCGCGGATCACGTGCTCGAGCAGCGGCTTGCCGCCTGCCTCATGTAATACTTTAGGTATTTGCGATTTCAGCCTGGTTCCCTTGCCTGCAGCCATGATCGCGATTGCGATCCGCGGCGCGGCAGTGCTATTCGGGGTCGAGGCCAACTTGGCCGAAGCTGAGGACTTCGCTTGAGATTTCTTCATTCGAACTCAATATACCTTGAGTCCGGAGCGATGGCTATTTCAGGAATCCTGTCCTACAATCTTGCGACGGCCAGCGCCATCCAAGCGCCGCTATGGAATGGAGAAAACATGCCGAAGTACGTGATTGAACGCGATATTCCTAAGATTGGCGATGTCACACCCGACCAGGTAATTGCCATTTCCCAGAAATCCTGCAGCGTCCTGAATACTCTCGGACCCAAGATCCAATGGGTACACAGCTATGTGACCCAGGACAAGATCTACTGCGTCTACATTGCGCCCAACGAGGAGATGGTAAAGGAACACGCCCGCCAGGGAGGCTTTCCCGCCAATCGCATCTCGGAAGTAAAGCTGACCATCGATCCCACCTCGGCGGAAGCCTGAACGCTACAGCCCGAGGCCGCCGTCGACCGTGAGAATCTGCCCGGTGATGAACTGCGGCGCGGTGGCGAAGAACAAAACGGCCTCGGCAATCTCCTCTCCACGGCCGTTGCGCCGCATGGGAGTCTCTTTGGCCATCCGCCGCATGAAAGCGGCGGCGGACTTCTCGCCCAGGTCGATCATCCCGGGCGCAACCGCATTTACCGCGATCTCGGGCGCCAACGCCTTTGCCATTACCTTCGTCAGCATGTGCAGTGCGGCTTTTGAAGAGCAGTAATGGGCGTGCGTGGCCCACGGCCGGAGCCCGCCCAGAGATCCCAGGTTGATGATTTTGGCTTCGAGCGGCGCTGAGCCCTTTCCGCGGTTCCGCCGCAGCCACTTCAAGGCCTCGCGCGAGACTAGAAACGGACCCCGCGTGTTCGAGGCGAACATGGCATCCCACTGTGACAAGGTCAATTTCTCGAACTCCACCGTCTCGTAATTCGCGGCATTATTGACCAGAACGTCGATGCGCCCCAACTCCCGCCCAGCCTCTTTCATCATCTGCCGAACCTGACGTTCATCCGTCACATCGCAGCGCAACGCGAACGCCCGCACGCCCAGCGCCGAAAGCTCCACCACCGTTTCCCGCGCCTCGCGAGCCGAAGTGAGAAAGGTGATCGCCACATCGGCTCCGGCCTCGGCCAACCGAAGCGCCGATGCCCGCCCCAGTCGCTTGGCGGCTCCCGTGATCAACACCGTTTTCCCCTGAAGCGGCTTTGCGAGTAGGTCTGGCATAGCCGCCTATTCTAATGCCTGGCTCCCCTGGCAGGGGCTAATACCCAGCTGGCCGCCACGCTCTTTTACTCTGGAAATTATTGGTTTTTTCGAGCTAAAATCACCCGCGCATGCCAGAACCTCGCACCGTCGTCATCTATTCCAGGAAGGGATGCCACCTCTGCGAAGTGGTTAAGGAAAGTCTTTCCAAGCTGTCCCGCCGTGGCGGCTTCATCTGGCGCGAGATCGACGTCGACGCGGACACCGAACTCCGCCGTCAGTTTAACGACGAAGTCCCAGTCGTCTTCATTGATGGCCGTAAAGCCTTCAAGTACCGCATGGACGAGCAGGAGTTTCTGCGCAAGCTGGTCAGTTAACCGACACTGGCCCTACTTCCCTGCCGAGTGGTGGTCATAGCTGATCACGCGTGTGATCTTCCAGGCTCCATCCTTGAATTGCCAGAGATGAATGAACTGCCCTTCGCCGACCCCTTCCGTATCTTCGTGTCCGGGATGATGAAACCGGTGCACCCCCGTCTCCAGCATCCCGTATCCCTTCATCGGGAAGACCTTCAGCGAGACGAGCTCTCGCGTAACCTTCCCGCAGATATTTTTTTTAACGCTGTCGGTCAGCGACGTCTTGCCCAACGTGACGCCGCCTTGATCGTGATAGAACTCCACGTCGTCCACAAAAAACGACGCGAACTTGTCCAAATCACATTTGTTGTAGGAATCAAACAAGGCCGCATCCAGGGCCGCGCCGGCACGATCCAGTTCGGCCTGATTCTGGATCTCGTCGAGCGGAGGCACCGATTGCGCCTCTGAGAATGGAACAAACAAAACAGCGCACAAAACAGCCACAAACATGGGCAGACCGCAACCTCGCATCATGAGACCTCTCTCGGCAAGGGATGTTACTGCTGAAGAAAGTACGGCAAGAAACTAGAAAAAGTTCTCAAATAATTCCGAGGGTTAATAGAGGAAAGAGGGGAAAAAGCGAGGGCCCCACGCTAGGGTCGCGATTGTTACGCGGCTAGCGCAGGTTTGACTTGCAGGAGATCGGGGAATGCCGATCGCGCTACGCGGCGAAGAGCTTCGGACCTATTCCGCGATCTGTGACCGTGACCGCCGCGACCGCTCCCACCACACACTGGGATCGTCCGGACGAGCGAGCATCTTCGATAATTCCTGCTTGATCTCGCGCAGCCGGTTCGTGCGCAGTTCCAGAGCCGTCTGATCAAATTCGTTGTGTCCGGTCTTCTCCGCAAAGTGGGTGTTGAGTTTTCGTAGGTCCGCAATTTCCTGGCGAAGGCTGCTGAGGTGTTCCGAGATGTAGGGCATCTCCTTCATCATACGCCGTATTCACCAAATCGCAGCTTCATTCGTACGGCTGCTACGGCCCACCTAGCCCAGTCTCACCTGATTTAGGGCAGTTTTGCTGTCATTTTGAAGCCAAACTCGGCACCTCCACCCTTTCTTGCTCAATTCCGGCACCGGCGCCCGATCGCAGAAAAATGGCCGATGCAAGATACAACAAGGCTGCAATCACAGTCAGAGACTTCAACCCAAACCACAGAGATGAAGATTCCAGCAATCCTCCTATTAATGACCCAAACAGGTTCGATCCCAGGGCGCTACCGCGAAAACCAGCCCGCGCAAAACTCGAGATAAAGATGATGCCCGCAAAGAAAACCGGGGTACACAAGATCAGTGTGGCTACCACTCCCCGCAATATCCACGATTCGAAAAATAACTTCTGCAGCGGAACCGCATACATCACCGCCAGCGAAAGAAACAGGCCCACATACACGGCCGGTAGGGGAATCCGCGGCAGGGCGCCATACATCAGATTGGCCCCGACGATCAGGCACAACAATCCCGACACCACCACCGCGTTCACCACCCAGGTCGTTCCGAACAGCAGCGCCATTTTGCTGACAATCTGCGCCTCCAGCAACATGAATCCGGCTCCCAAAAACATGAAGTGCAGATCGACGCCTCCACCCTCTCCGCTGGTTTGGCGAAGAAACCAGCCAAACACGATCAGCACCGCTATCGAAACCAGAATGACGCTGATCGGCAGTCCCGGCGCGTGCTGGTAAAAATATGGCCAGTCGTCCGTCGTGGGCGCAGCGGATTGCATAGGCATATTTCCATGCGAGGCCAAATAGCTCGCAAGCTCAGGCTCCGCTACCGCACTCCTCAACCGTTCCGCGGATCCATTGATAAAAAACCGGCCTGAGGTGTCGTAGCCGCCCAGATCGGTTTGAAACTGCACCGGCTTCTGATTGAACGTCGCCTGCATCAGCTCATATAACCGGCCTGCGATCCAGGGAGTATCTACCTGAAACTTCACCACGAACAGACCATCTGGTTTGAGCAGTTGCCGCGCTCGCGCGAATGCCTCGCGCGTGTACACGTAGTTATCGATGCGAATATTCGTGAAGTGCGAAGTCGTGGTATGCGAATCCAGCAGCGAGAACACGATGAGGTCGAACTGCTCATGGCTGTTCTCGATGTAGCTGCGCGCATCGTTAAGGACTACGTGTACCCGCGGAGACTGATAAGGATGTTCGAAGTGCAGCTCCCGTCCCAGCCGCAGAATCAGCGGATCAATCTCGACCGCTTCCACCCGCCCAGCGCCATTCCGTAGCGCCGCCGCTACATCGTTCCCCATCCCCGACCCCAGCACCAGCACTGAATCCGGCGTCGGATAAAAGCGGTAAGGCATGTTGTAAGAATTCTGATTCACCGGATGCTCGCGAAACGCGTCCGCATGCTGCCGCACAAATTCCGGCGAAAGATTCAGAATCGACTGGTAGATGGACTCATTCGTCCACAAGAAATATTGCTCGAGTTGCCCGTTCACATACACGGGCCGAATCGACAACTTCTGATACGGAGACCAGTAAGTAGTCGAGTTGCGATAGTCCGGGTACAGTAGCAGCACAACACACGCCGCGAATGTAAGCGCGACCACTCTTCTCGCTCTCGCCGCCCGCCAGAACACCGCCACCAAAGAAATCCCCGCCACCACAAACCACACCCAGGGCGGCTGATCCAGAAATGAGAGCAGCGTGAAAGCCGCAATCCCCGCGAGACTCGCCAGCACATTCACGCTGTACGCCACGACGCCACGCGGCGCGTTCTCGAGATACCCTCCCACCAGCTGCCCGATCGGAATAAACGAAGTGGCAATCACCGCGAACAGCGGGACCACAAAGCTCAGGGCCAGCAGCATGCCCCACCAGTTCGTAGGCATCGCCGGCACACCCCAAACGTGCACTTCCACACTGGCACCCAGCAATTGCGGCAAGGCGCTAACCGTGCTGCGCAGCGGAGAAAGCGGCGCCTTCAAGATGACCGTCAGCAGCAGCAACGACATGGTCAAAGCCATCAACTGCACCCGCCGCCGGCAGAAATAGCACCCTAGTCCAAATCCCAGAAAGCAAGCCACCAGCACGAAATTCTTGAAGTACGCAAAAATCCTGATCTCGGAAGAAACCCAGCGGATCATCAGCATCTCAAGAAACAGCCCCGCCACGCTGATCAGCACCAGCTGCGGGTAGCTGAAGCCGCCCAATCCCTCAATGTCGATTTCCGTCCGGCTCTCTGCGCCTGTCGTTCGAAGACGCCGCAAGACACGAATCACGAGGAAAACAGCGAGTGCCGCAATCAACAATAAAAAACTCACCGAGGAAACCGATAACGACCCACTCTCCATCCCTGGGACCTCAAATCAATAGTTGGGGCTGAGCTCTAGTCCAGCAACCGTGATCATCGATTGTAAGCGGGTAATCCAATGACCACGTAGGGACGGCCCCTTGGGCTGTCCAGCCTTCATGTAGGGACAGCCGCCTCGGCTGTCCAGTCGAGCGAAGCTCGACCCTGCTGCGCCACTGCCTTTTGTTTCGCCCTCCCTTCGCCAGTACCTTAGTCATTTTTGCGCACGTGTCCTCCGTAGCAAACTCATCCCGGGGGAGAACCATGAAAAAATACATATTCGTCTTAGTCCTGCTGACTGGCGTCGCCGTCGCGCAGGAGAAGCCAAGAGTTTTCGTGCAAGGCAAAGGATCGGAAGATGCGCAGAGCTCAGGCTCCGGCGTCGGTGGCCGGCACTGGGCCACCTTCGGCAGCCGGACCACCGTCGATTCCCACGATGAAGGTATGGAGGTCACCAAGGATCTGCAGAAAAACTGTTCCGACGTGACCGTCACCTTGAATCAGAACGCCGCCGACTATACCGTCATGCTGAATCGCGAGTCCAAGAAGAATCGTGGCTTGTTGCGCACCAACAGCCAGGTTCAAGTCGCCAATCGCCTGGGCGACGTCCTGGGCACCAGTGCAACCAGGAGCGTGGGCAATGCTGCGAAAGATGCCTGCCAGCTGATCGTGGCTGATTGGAGCCAGCATGGACGTTTGCCGTCTCCCGATGCGGCACCCGCTCCAGCCTCTGCACCGGCTCAAGCGCCCACGGCCAAACTGCAGACCGTCTCCTCGGTTCACGCTCAGGACGCGGCTCAGGATCAGGTTGCTCCTGCCCCGGCTCCGGCAGAGAACACCAGCAATCTAGCCGACGCCGCCAAGCGTCAGCAGCAGCTCAAAGCCTGCCAGGCTCTGGCGAAGGACAATCCCAGCATAGTCTGCAAATAAGTAGCTGCGTCTCCAGCGTGAAGGGAACGGCCTCAGGTGCGGGGCCGTTTTCTTTTGTCCAAATCAATTCGCAGCCACGTATGGCGGACCCCTCAAGACTTTCCTTCTCCTGTGTTACGATGCCGCGTCCGAGCTTGGCTAGATCATGTAGGGACAGCCGCCTCGGCTGTCCTTCCAAAGCACATTTCACCAAAGGAGATTTCACATGAAGCGCATCTACTGGTTGCTGGGAATCACGTTGGCCGTGGGCGTGGTGTTAGGTTCCGCGGGGAGCAGAAGCTTGCGTGCGCAGGAGAATCTGCGTGCCGGCAAGGTGTTGCAACGAACCGAACTGAAAGCTGCTCCCGGATGGGAAGCCATCCTCGTAGACCGCACTCTGCCACCCGGCGCGCAAAGCGGCAAGCACACCCAGTCCGGCAATGAGATCGTCTACATCCAAAGCGGCGCGGTTACCGTTGAAATTGACGGCAAGTCACCGGAGACCATTAAGCCGGGCGAGGCCTTCACCACCTCCGCCGGGCAGGTGCACAACGTCAAGAACGCCAGCACCACCGAGCCCGCCAAGGCAATCGCCTTCTACATCGCAAAGAAAGGCGCCCGCCTGGAGGATCTCTCGGTCCCGGCCAAGTGAGGGTGTCTGTCCTCACACGTGCCCAAGCCCTAAACTTGCGCGCAATCGAAACCTGACACTCACCCGCACTTTCGAATTCAGCCAGCAAAAAAGCCCTGCTCTCGCGAGCAGGGCCAACTCCTCATCTCGCTTACAGCCGCACACGTGCCAGCGGATCAACTCCACTCGACTTTACCTGAGGTGCCACGGACTCCAGAACCTCAAGGAAAACCAGCACGTTGGGCACCTTGTCCGATCTGACGTTTATGGCGGCCAGCCACTTTCCCGATTGCTTGATCTGCAGATTGGTACCAACGAGCTCGGCCTTTGTGATCTGCGATACCGGAACTGAATTCTTTTTCCACGTAACCGCCGTCGCCGAAAGCCCGATGCCCCCGAATGCCACGGTCTCGCCTCGCTGCAATCTCGCTTTGGTGCTCTGCACCATGGGAGGCAGAATTCGGCTGAGAATGATTCCGATGGCTTCGTCCGCCTTTTTGAAATTTGATGTCACCTTCAACTTCTTACCATCACTGCTAATCAACTGCAGCGTGAGTTGCGCCCGACTCGACTTGCCTGACATCGCCAGTATGGCCCCAATCAGTCCCAAGTGGGCATAGAGGTTGACTGGAACTACGCGGTAGCGCGTCTCTGCAATCTGGCTCCAGGTAAGTTCCTGCTGTCCTAGTAACGATTCGCGCCGGACTCCGGCATCGTTGATGATCAGAGCGGTCTTACCCAGTACGATCCACAGTGCGGCAAATGCGGCGACAAGGCCGATAGAGATCCACAAGAGCGCCGGATGAGACGAAGCACGCGGGTTGGTCTCCCCGGACCAGAGTCCTATCAGCAGTCCAACGACTACCAAGGCTAAAACAATCCGTACAGTGTATGCCGCGCCGAACCTACGCTCCCCATATGCCATAGCTGTGGTCGCCATGAAACACCCCTGAGGGCCGCCGTCTAGGACAGCAGCCACAACCTGCCCGGCTATGCTAGAGGCAAGAATGTCGCTGGGCTAATTACGTATGTAACTTCGAAGTCAGCAGGGCTTGCCAGATTAGCCTCGGGGCTCCCCTAGGCAAAGCCCATGCAAGCTCAGGATTTTGACTTTGCAGACGAGAAACACGAGATACAAAAAAGCCCCGCTCTCGCGAGCGGGGCTTGTTCTGCTGCCGAGCTTCGCTCGGCCGGACCGCCCAAGGGGCTGTCCCTGCGTGTTCTAGCTAAAAGCTAATAGCTAATAGCTGTTCTTAGTACATGTCGCCCATGCCGCCGCCGTGTCCCGGAGCCGCCGGAGCTTCCTTCTTTTCCGGAATCTCTGCGACCAGGGCTTCGGTGGTGAGCATCAGGCTGGCAATGGAACCAGCGTTCTGCAGCGCGGTGCGCACGACCTTCGTCGGATCGAGCACGCCGGCCTTGACCAAGTCCTCGTACTCGTTCGAGAAGGCGTTGAATCCGTAGTTCGATTCCTTGGATTCGAGCACCTTGCCCAGGATCACTGCACCTTCTTCGCCGGCGTTCTCGACGATCTGGCGCAGAGGCTCGGTAATGGCGCGCTTCACGATGTTGATACCGATCTGCTCGTCGCCATCTGCTTTCACCTTGTCAAGCGCTGCAGCGCAACGGGCCAGAGCCACGCCGCCGCCGGGGACAATTCCCTCTTCCACGGCTGCGCGCGTCGCATGCATCGCGTCTTCCACGCGGGCTTTCTTTTCCTTCATTTCGGTTTCGGTTGCGGCACCGACTTTGATCACGGCTACGCCACCGACCAGCTTCGCCAACCGCTCCTGCAACTTCTCGCGGTCGTAGTCGCTGGTAGTCTTCTCGACCTGGCTACGGATTTCTTTTACGCGGCCTTCGATCTCGGCGTGCTTGCCCTTGCCTTCGACCACCGTGGTGTTGTCCTTGTCGATGGTGATCTTCTTGGCCTGGCCGAGGTCGGAGATCTGCACGTTCTCGAGCTTAATGCCGAGATCTTCGGTGATGGCCTTGCCGCCCGTCAAGATCGCGATGTCCTGCAGCATCGCCTTGCGGCGATCGCCGAACCCAGGAGCCTTCACGGCCGCAACTTGCAGCGTGCCACGCAGCTTGTTGACGACCAACGTCGCGAGCGCTTCGCCCTCGACGTCTTCCGCGATGATGAGGAGCGGCTTGCCGCTCTTCGCGATCTGCTCCAGCAGCGGGAGCAGGTCCTTCATCGAGCTGATTTTCTTCTCGTTGATCAGGATGTAGGCGTTCTCCAGAGCAACTTCCATGCGCTCGGGATCGGTGACGAAGTAGGGAGACAGGTATCCGCGATCGAACTGCATGCCCTCGACCACTTCCAACTGCGTCTCCAGCGTCTTCGACTCTTCCACGGTGATGACGCCGTCTTTGCCGACCTTCTTCATCGCCTCGGCAATGATCTTGCCGATGGTTTCGTCATTGTTGGCCGAGATAGTGCCGACTTGGGCAATCATTTCGCCGGTGACCGGCTTCGACAGCTTGTCGAGTTCGCCGGGGAGGCGGTTGCCTTCTTTGTCGAGCTTGCCGGCAATTGTCATGACGGCTTTCTCGATGCCGCGCTTCAGGGCCATCGGGTTGGCGCCGGCGGCTACGGTCTTTACGCCTTCGCGGTAGATTGCCTGGGCGAGAACGGTGGCGGTGGTGGTGCCGTCTCCGGCTACGTCGCTGGTCTTGCTGGCGACTTCGCGGACCATCTGGGCGCCCATGTTCTCGAGCCCGTCTCTCAGTTCGATTTCTTTTGCCACGGTGACGCCGTCCTTGGTGATGGTCGGCGAACCGAATTTCTTTTCAATAACGACGTTGCGGCCCTTGGGGCCGAGTGTGACCTTCACGGCGTCGGCCAGAAGGTTAACGCCGCGGAGGATCGCTTGGCGCGACTCTTCTCCGTGAACGATGTGTTTTGCCATGTCTTTTGTCTCCTTCGTGAATTTCTTTTTGCAGGGCTGGCCTGCGGATTTCGTTAGTACTTCAGTACCTGGTACTCAGTACCACCAAAGCGTCGTGCTTGACTATTTCCTGGAGCCGGCGAGTTCTTTCTTGGCCGGGCTGGCGGTGCCGGTGAGGACGCCCAAGACTTCGTCTTCCTTCATGATGATGAACTCTTCGCCATCAATCTTGATCTCGGTGCCGGCGTATTTGCCGAACAGAATGCGGTCGCCTTCTTTAACGGCCAAGCGGGAAGGTCTTGCCTTCGTCGTTGGTGCGGCCTTTGCCGGTGGAGACGACTTCGCCCTCCTGGGGCTTGTCCTTGGCCGAATCGGGGATGATGATTCCGCCACGGGTGGTGTTAGCTTCCTCAACGCGACGGACTAGGAGACGGTCGTGAAGCGGTGCGAATTTTGCCATAGTTCTGACTCCTTTCGGGTAGTTAGAAGGTTGATCTGCTGCGATTGAAATCTCTGTAACCCTATGAATCGGATGGGTAGGCTGCGGAGTGTTAGCACTTGAGCCTATCGAGTGCTAATTGTAGATGGTTGAGCCAGGGTTGTCAAGAGGCAGAGGGCAAAGGGCCGGCGGTGCACGGGTTATATCGTCCCACCTCTCCTCGAAACTCCCGCCTGTTTCGCGGGGGGAAGGTCGATTTCGCTCAGGACAAGTCGGGTCCGCCCAAAGGGATCTGGGACGTGGGAACGAATCGAAAGCTCCAAGAATTCACGTTGACAGACACCACTTTGGCGAAAACCCCACCCACTCGCAAATGCACGAGAAAGATGGGGCACCGTCGTGGGCAAAGCTCCCGTACGCGCTCAGAAGTTGTAGCCGAAGATCATGCGCAGCTTGGGAGCGGGTCCGGAATACAAACTGGTCTTCAGTTCTACGAACATGCCCCTGCGGGATTGCATGCCTGCCAGAATGTTGAAGCCTGTCTCGTAATCGAAATTGCCGAAGTCGATATTCCTGCCCTGCTCGAAATTCTGGTGAATAAAAATGAGCGCGGGTCCGGCGCCGACATAGGGGGTCCAGTTTCCGCGGCGCTCCGTGTTGGAGAAACGATACGTGGCCTCAAGGTTAATGGCTATGAGATCCGTGACTTCTCCGAAGGCGAATTCGGCGTTGGGCCGGAACACGACACGAGGGTGGAAGATCGGCCCGATTTGCGATTGGACGCCGAAGGTGAAGAGTTCGGGATTGAAAGCTGCACCTGCACGGACACCGGCGCGCCAGCGTCGACTCTCGCGGCGGATGTCGTTCTCGACATCTCGCACCTTGGAGGGAACGGGGGCAGCTTGAGCGCTCTTATCCTCGGTGCTTCCCTTCGCCTCGAGTACTGTGACGTTGGTAGCTGCGCGGGTGCCATTTTCGTCCGCAGCGCCTGCGGTCACACGGACTCGGGCCCCTGCTACGAGCGATTTTGCCCGCGCGGAGCTGCGATCGTAGGTGAACAGATGGTATTCATTATCGTCACTTCTTACGACTAGAGTGTTCCGCGTGGTGGAGACAACGGTGCCTTCCACGGGACTGTCGTTTCCCGCTTGTGACGACGAGGTATTCTCCTGAGATTGGGCTGGAATGGTTAAGAAAGTTGGGATGAATAGCAAAGAGCATGCAAGAGACACTAATAGTGTGCGCATTATTTTCCTTCCACTGCTGGGGCCCGCTTACAGGGAGGTCCTGGCGAACGTGGCAGTTGTGGGACAGATTACGGGCGCGCGCGGGGGTAGTCGATCAGGTGAGGGGGGCATTTCGGCGTCTTCTCGCACTTAAGGGTTTCATCATGCCGCTATAACTCCTGTGCTACGCGCGTGCACCTGTTAACGATGGGCGTGGGAATCCGAACTCGTCGTCTCTGGCCCGTTTTCGGATGGTCGCTGCATCCTTGCGGTTAGCGTGACTCCCATCACACCCCGAATTAACCGGGCTAGAAATGAAAGCCTAACCCTGACAAGGATCAGATTCGGGAGAAGATGTTGGACAAAACTCTGGCTGACTCGTTTCCCATCAGCGATCCGCCGTCGAGCATCCCGAATCCAGGCGAAGACGACCCCTTGGTCTGAAGTCCCCTGCTGCTGCGGCGGATGGCTGAGCTACGCACCGGGTCTGGTGTCTTGCACGCGGTCTTTCCATTCGCCCCCACGGCCAGACCAATATTGAATTGCCGAGTGGATGGTTGCGCCTGCATAGAACAGCGCGATGGCTGGAAGCATTGCAGCCCAGAGTGGGCAGAGCGAATAGAAGCGGACCATCGGCCGGAAGCTGATCGTCATAAGCGCCCAAGCTATGGCTCCGAAAAGAGCTGCCCAGCCGCCGACGAAAACCAGAACCGGTGGCGCCAAGTACGTGATCCCGAGGCCGAGGAGAGTCGCGACCAGGAGCCAGAACGAATGGCGCAGCTGGTAGAAGGCGTTGCGCGAGATCATGCGGCCGATCACCCCGAAGGTGCCGTAAGGGCGGATGCTGCGCGCCTGCTCGGTTAGCCCAAGCCAAACGCTGCCGCCGCGCTTGATCTCGCGCCCCAGGGCGCAGTCGTCGATCAGTTGGTTGCGTATGGTGGCGATCCCGCCGATTCGGGCTAGCGCGTCGGCGCGAACCAGGATGTCTCCGCCCGCCGCTGCCGCAGTGCTGCTTTTGTTACGGTTGACCCACGCTGGTGGATACAACAGGAAGAAGAAGAATACGAATGCGGGGATCAGGGCTCGTTCCGCCAGAGAGGCACAGCGCAGTTTCACCATGAACGAAACCAGGTCCAGGTTCCCTGCCTGGGCGAGCGCGACCGAGGTGCTGACGCTGTCGGAGGCGTGCACGATATCGGCGTCGGTGAAGAGGAAGTAGTCTGGGGCAAACTTACTTGCGTGTTGCACGCCCTGTGAGAGCGCCCACATTTTCCCGGTCCAGCCGGAGGGGAGCGGGGCGGCGGAAACTATCGTCAAAGCATCGGGCTTTGCCGCGGCGGCGTTGCGAACAACATTGGCAGTGTCATCGGAGCTGTGATCGTCTACCAGGAAAATGTGTAGCGGGCCGGGATAATCCTGCTGCAGCAGCGAGAGAACCGGTTGAGCGATGACATCGGCCTCGTTGCGTGCGGGGACGATCACCGCAACGCGAGGAGTAGAGGCGGAAGGCCGAGCCTGGAGTGGGTTCTGAGGCACCGTTCGCCAAAACCGTCCACGAAACGCCACCAGATAGATCCAGGTGACGCACGACAGAGCGCCGATGCAGGTTGCGATCATCGCCTGATCAATGTTCACGCGAGTTCAAATGCGAAATTCAACGTAACTCGCCTTGAGCATTGTAATCAGGGGACAGGAATGCGAGCCAAGGCTCAGCAAGGGCGGAAGCGCGCCGCTTGAATCCCTCTAAGGGTGCAGTGTGTGTCTACAATTTGCTGCCGAGTTACTGCTTGGCCTCACCGTTCTTCTTTGCCAGAGAGCGGACGTAATTAACCAGGTCCCAATTCTCTTCCGTCTTGATGCGGGGACCTTCGGCGGGCATATCGTTGTGGCCGTTCTTGATGATATAGAAGATTTCGCCGTCGGTGCGATCCTTGAACGTCGCGGGGTTGGTGAAGTCGGCGATCTGGAGTTTCATTTCTCTGGCGGTGTCGCCCTTGCCATCGCCATTCTTGCCGTGACACATCTCGCAGTCGAGAGTCCACCACTTCTTGGCGCGGGCCAGCGACTCCGGAGTGGATTTCACCGGATTGGGCTGTTTGGTGGCTTCGACCGGAATGGCAGCATATGAAGGCGTCTTAGCGGCCGGAGGATTGGAGGACTGCTGGGCGAACCCGGCAATGAGGATAAGCGCTGGAAAAATCAGTGCGGAGCGGTACACAGGAACCTCCTCTGGGACAAGGAGCTTACAGCAAATTGTAGCACTGGCAGCAAGATATTCCAGTGACTTACGGCGATCCTCCCCCTCTAGTCTCCCCACAAGCGGAGACACGGAGGCGGACCCAAGTTCTGGGACGGCTTTGATTCGGGGCTGCCTTCCGTTACCCAGCACAACCCACGTAGCGACAGCCCCTTGGGCTATCCCGCCGAAGCGAAGCCAGGCGGAAGAGTTCCTGCTTTCTAAATCCGCAGGTTTAGCGGACTTCGCTTTCCCTGGAGGGCCCAAGGGGCTGTCCCTACGTGGTTCGGTAGAAGCACGGAGGCGCATTGGCTGGAAATCGCGCCTTTAAAAAAATGTGAATTTCTTTGACACTCGACCTGACTCCGGCTTATGCTCTCGCCAATTTGATCGTCGCCCTGGCCGCTTCGGGAGGCGTTTATGGCCATTTCTGTCCTTTGTGAGCTATGCAAGAAACCGGTACTGCTGGAAAAGGCTCGAATCAACGAACTGGGTAAAGCCGTGCACGAACAGTGCTACGTGCAATCCATTCGAGCCAGTAAGCCCATGCGACCGGCGGAAGGTCCCAAGCCGAGCGTTTGAGCCGGCTACTGTGGTGTTAGTTTGCCGCCAGCGACGCCTTGGCATCCGCGAGGGCAGCCTCGACCTGGAACGAATCGGCAATGCCCCCCTGGGCCATGTCTTTGCTGCCGCCACCGCGGCCTCCGAAACGTCCTGAAATCTCCTTCATGCGCGCCCCCATATCGAAGGGCTGTCCGATCGATTGTGCGAAGACCAAGGCCGGCTGCGGAGATGTGGTGCCCAGCAGAGCAACCGCGTTCGGGGCGAGGCGCGTTAATTTCTGGGCGAACAATTTCAGGAAATTGAGGTCGCGATCGGAGAATGTGCGCACCACGAATCTGCGTCCGTCCGCCTCGGGGGTCTCGGCCAGCAGCGCCGCGGCTTGCGCTGCGGCCAACTCTTCCAGCGATTGCGCACGCTGCTTGCGCAGAGCTTTGACTTCTTCCAGGGATTTTGTTGCTTGCTGCGGCACCTCATAAATATGTGCCGAGAATAATGCTGCAGTTTCGGTCAGGGTGGTGAAATCACGGCGGGCGGTAGCAACGGCTCGCTGGCCCGCTACGAATTCCACGCGATATCCCTGGCGAACTTTCTCGGTCTTGCGGAGAAGAATGCACCCGATTTGTCCCGTCTGCCGGACGTGCGTGCCACCACAGGCCGTGACATCGAAGTCGCTAATGTCGATCAATCGGAGTTCATCGCGCTCCGTCGGAGGTACCTTCCGCAAGCCGAGCTTCCCTGCTTCGGCGCGCGTCATGAAACGAATATCCACGGGACGATTCTCCAGGATGACTTCGTTGGCGAGACGCTCGGCGGATTCGATTTGTTCTTTCGTCAGGGTAAGAGTCTCAAGGTCGATGGAGCAATAATCGTCCGCCATGTGAAACGAGATGGTAGGCATATTGAAAAGACGGACGAAGACGGCGGAGAGGACGTGCTGTCCCGAATGCTGCTGCATGTGATCGCGCCGCCGGACAACGTCGATCTCACCTCGGATGTGACTTCCGGGAACCACGTCTTTTACCGGAGCTTCGAGGTAATGGACGACGCGGCCGTCTTCTGCATCCGCGACTTCGGTAACGCGGTGTCTCGCTGAACTCGAAGTGATCCAACCGGTGTCGTGGATTTGGCCCCCGCTGGTCGGATAAAAGGCAGTACGGTCGAGAGTGATTGCCGGACGCGGCGTTTCGGTGATGTCGCGGACCTCAGCTTCAAAGTCGTAGAGGAAGGAGTCGCGGTAGTAGAGACGGTCGGTCATGCGTCTTTATTTTATTTGAACCTCGACTGTCGAGACGTAGCTTGCTACGTCTCGCGGGCCTGAAGACGCAGCAAGCTGCGTCTCTACGGAGAGCTTAGTACGGGCCGATAATGCCGCCAATTTGACGGGCGGCCGGTTTTGCGGACGAGCGGCTCCCCGCGACATTCGCGTCCAATACATCCAGGTATTTGAGACCGTTCCCGGTGTTGAACAGGACCACCGTGTCTTCGGCCTTGAAAAATCCGCTGGCGCGCAGCTTGCGGTAGGCCACCAGGCTGGCTGCGCCTTCCGGCGCGGCGAAAATTCCTTCCTGTTTCGCCCAGTGGCGCGTCGCTTCCACGAGTTCTTCGTCGGTCGCGCTGATCGCGGTGCCTTTGCTCCTTTTCAATATGTCGAGGATCAGGTAGTCGCCATAGGGTTTCGGCACTCGGAGTCCGGAGGCCAGGGTAGCGGCATCCTTCCACATTTCTGCCGACGGCTTGCCCTCATCCCAAGCTTTCACTATGGGAGCGCAACCCGCCGCTTGCACAACGATCATCCTGGGGCGCTCCGGGCCGGTCCATCCCAGCGCCTGCATTTCCTCGAACGCCTTCCACATGCCCAGCAGGCCGACGCCGCCGCCGGTGGGATAAATGATGCCTTGCGGCATGCGCCAACCTAGCTGTTCGGCGACTTCGTAGCCCATCGTCTTCTTACCTTCGACCCGATAAGGCTCCTTGGTCGTGGACACGTCAAACCATCCTTCTCTTTCCCAGTAGCTTTCGTTTTTCATGTCGCCGACTTTGCGGGCGCAGTCGCTAATGAGTCCGTCCACGAAGGTGACGTGGGCGCCGTAGTAGTCGCATTCAATCCGGTTGGCCATGGGAACATCTTTCGGCATGAAGATGTGCGCTTCGAGGCTCGCAGCAGCGGCGTAGGCGGCGAGGGCGCCAGCGGCATTTCCGGCGGACGGGATCGCGAGCTTCTTTAGTCCGAAGTGACGAGCCATGGTGACCGCTGCTGAAAGTCCGCGGGCTTTGAAAGATCCGGTGGGATTGAGGCCCTCATCCTTGATGTAGACGTTGGGAAACTCGCGGCTGGGGAGCATGGGAGTGAAGCCTTCCCCCAGCGTGACGGGATCGGCCGCCGGCAGAACCGCATCGTAGCGCCACATGGTGGGCGTTCGTCCCGCAAGACGAGCCGCTGAGAAGGTGCGCTTGATGCTGGACAGGTCGTAGCGTGCATAGAGAACTCCGCCGTCTTTCAGGCAGACCGATTGCGGACGGTCCGCGGGATAATGCTCTCCGCAGCGGGTGCATTCCAGATGAGTGAGCATCGACGGTGCTGAGTGTAGCAGAAGGACGATACTGGCTATGGTCTACCGCGGTTAAGTTCCGCATTCGAATTGCTGATTCAAGCGGGCACAATGATTGACAATTTTTTACACGCGCTGTGAGTGCATTCACTGCAGATTGGGTTGTACGTACGGTAGTATCAAAGACCAGCGTTGATCGAGGAGAAGGTCACATGGGCAAGTTTGTGTTCGGGTTGATTCTGGGAGTCATTCTTGTGCCGGTCATCGTTTATCTTTATTTCATGACTGGTATGGCGCCGGTGGCGACGACTGCGCCTCCGATGCCGTTTGAAAAGATGTTTGCGCGCATGGCGCTGCACGCCCGGTTGGACAAGGAAGTGCCCAAGACAGTGCCGATCCAGGCGGACGAGGCCAATTACATGGCGGGAGCGCAAGTCTACAAAGAAAATTGCGCCGTCTGTCATGGAGTACCGGATGGCAAAGAGACCGACATCGCCAAGGGAATGTTTCCGGATCCTCCGAAATTGATGCAAGGCAAGGGCGTGACCGATGATCCTCCGGCAGAGTCGTATTGGAAAGTGGCTGGCGGAATTCGCATGACGGGCATGCCGGGTTTTCAGAAGACGCTTTCGAACACGCAGATGTGGCAGGTAAGTTTGCTGATCGCCAACGCCGACAAGCTGCCACAAGCGGTGAAGGATAGTCTGGCGGCAGGACCGGCGGCCCCGCCGACCGCGCCGCAGGAAAAAAAGAAATAGAGGCGCCAGCGCTCCTTTGAGCAATTACTGTCCTCATTCTTTGGTGATCTTCCCGGCGCCCGGCTGCATGCTATAGTGCGTTTTTAGCATGGGATCGTTTCTCTTTTTCGCTTTTTCGTGGTGGGCGATCGCCCTGCGCATTATTGCGCTCGTGCACTTCATCAAGCGGCGGCCGGACTTCTACTGGCTGTGGGTAATCCTTTTTCATTGGGTGGGAGCGCTGGCTTACATTGTGGTGGAAGTGATTCCCGATGCAGGCCTGTTGCGGGACTCGTTTCAGATGTTCCCGCGGCGGAAACGCATTCACGAACTGGAAGCGGCCATTCTCGACAACCCTTCGGCGGGCAATTACGAAGAACTGGGCTTGCTGTACCTGGATGACAAGAGCTTCTCGCAGGCGCGGGCGTGCTATGACAAAGCAATTTCCGCGCGCACCGATCATCCCGATCCGTTTTACCGGCGCGCGCTGGCCGAGATGGAGTTGGGAGACTTCGCCGCGGCTGTCCCCGATCTGGAACGCACGCTGAAATTTGACCGGAATTATGATTTCCATCGCGCCAAGGGCTTGCTCGCGTGGGCGTACGCGCAGACGGATCAGAAAGACAAAGCCGGCGCCCTGTTTCAAGAGGCCACGCGTATCTCGACCCTGTCGGAAACTTATTATCACTACTCGCTTTTTTTGGAGTCGCAGGGCCGAGCCGAACAGGCAAGGGAGTGGGCGCAGAAGATTCTAGCGAAGAAGCCTACCATGCCGCGATACCTCAAGCGCCGCGAGCGCCCGTGGTTCCGCGGGGCCAGCGCGGTGCTGGGAAGAGTACGGGCTTGAAGTTCTGTCGTACCCACGTAGGCCCGGACCCATTGGTCCGGGCTGGTTTTTTTAGTGGAACACGTAGGCCCGGACCCATTGGTCCGGGCTGGTTTTTTTTAGTGCACCGGAGTTCCCCGTTCAATCTCCGGTTGAGAGGAGTCTTGGCGGCCCCAATGCGTCCGCTCCGACGTGAACTGATAAAATTGTCTAAGTGACTATTTCTAAGGCTTCCATTCGGCTGCTCGCCACTGATATCGACGGGACGCTGCTCAATCCACAATTTCAAATTTCTGAAGGCGACCTGGCCGCCTTGCGGCGGGCTCATGCTGCCGGAATGGAAGTCGTCCTGGTCACGGGAAGACGGCATTCGTTTGCCCTGCCGATTGCGAAACAGCTTGGCTTCGATTTGTGGTTGATCAGTTCCAATGGCGCAGTCACGAGGTCGCTGAGCGGTGAAACTTTCCATCGCGATCTGATGCCGGCGGAAACCTGTCGGCAATTGTGCCAGGCCATGATCAAGTTCCGCGGAAATACGGTGCTTACCTTCGATAAAGAAAGCAAAGGGGCGATCGTGCTGGAGCACCTGGATGAGATTGGGGCAAGCATCCGGCGCTGGCTTGAAAAGAATATGGAGTTCATTGAATTTGTGGTACCGATCGAGCGCGCGCTGGTCCACGATCCGGTGCAGGCCATGTTCTGCGGCACCATGGCGCGAATGAGTCTGGCCTTGGAAGCCCTGAAGGGCACCGGTCTGCAAAACAAGATTACGGTGCTGCGGACGGAGTATCCTGTGCGCGATCTGTCGATGATAGACGTCTTGAATTGCGGGTGCTCCAAAGGACATGCGCTGGAGCGCTGGGCGAGGCACCGCGGCTTCCATCGCGATGAGGTCATGGCCGTCGGTGATAACCATAATGATGTGGAAATGCTTGAGTTTGCTGGGCATCCGGTTATCATGGGAAATGCATGCCAGGAACTGAGGGCCCGGGGTTGGCGGGTTACTCTAGGCAATGAAGCTTGCGGCGTGGCCGCGGCTCTCGAGGAAGTAATCAGGGGATAGTAGTCAGTTCCGGCGATTACGACATGGTGAAATTCACAATCAGCCGCGTTCTGCTCATCACAGTGTTGATGGCACTTCCCTGTTTTGCGGGCGAGGTCGCGGTGTTGAAGAACGGGTTTTCGATTCTGCACGAGCGGCGGGAAGTCATCGGTGAGTTGACCCGGCTGTACATCAATGCTGACGGATCGAACTTTGTCGATGTGCCGACAGATGACATTGAGCATTTTGAGGCAGCGCCGGATGTGCCTGTCAGTCCCGTGCTTCCGCCTTCCGCGTCCCGGCTATCCTCTGCTCCGAGGCCCGCAGGCTACGATGCCGGCAGAGCATTTCCTGCGCGTCCTAAGACTGATCTGAGCCAAGTGGTAAATGAGATCAGTGGAAAATATCGCCTGGATCCGGACCTGGTGAACAGCGTCATCAAAGCAGAAAGCGAGTTCAATCCACACGCTATCTCGCCCAAAGGAGCGCAGGGCCTGATGCAGTTGATGCCGGGGACAGCGTCGCAACTGGGTGTGCCCAATGCGTTCGATCCGCAGGCCAACGTGGATGGCGGCACGAGATACCTACGCGAACTGCTGGAGAAGTACAACTTCGACCTGGTTAAGGCACTGGCTGCGTACAACGCCGGGCCGCAGCGAGTGGAGCGCTTTGGCGGAGTGCCCCCGTACTACGAGACAAGGGCTTACGTAGCGAAAATCGTGCGCGACTTTAATAAGAAGAAAGCTGCGCAGGAAAGAGCGTCGACCGCAAAGAAGAACAGCACTACCAACGCTGTTACCGTCAACAAGACTCCTGTTCGGGCGAAGAAGGTCGCAACGCCCCTCACACAAGCCAAGACCAGCGGAGCCAGCGAGTAATGGCGGGCGCACCCGCGCCACTTGCAAAACCACGATTGTTCATTGATTCCTCCCGCAGTGTCATTTACCTTGAGTGGTGCCGTTTCCCGCTTCGCGCGGCAGGGATGGCGGCGCGGAGCACTCCCCTACATGGATAGAAAACGCATTCTGGCCAGCGTTGTCGTGTTCCTCATCCTCGCCGTTCTGGTTTACCTGCAATACCGCCACTGGCGGACCTTCGACTGGGGCACGTTCTGGAGCCAGACTCATCGCATTAACAAGTGGCACGTTCTGCACGGGATTGCCTACATCTACATCGGCTACCTGATGCGCGCCCTGCGCTGGAAGATTTTTCTCAAGCCGGTGCGGCCCAAAACCAGTCTTACGGAAATGGTCTCACCAACGCTGGTGGGATTCACCGGAATTGCGCTGCTGGGGAGGGCGGGTGAGTTCATCCGTCCGTATTTGATCGCGCGGCGCACGGAGCTTTCGTTTTCCTCCCAGCTGGCGGTGTGGGCGGTGGAAAGAATCTTCGATATCGGCGCCTTCGCTTTCCTGATCGTACTGGCCATCTTCCTGCCGAGCGCATTGCCCTCCATTCCGCACCCCGAGTACTACACCAGATTTCGTGAGGCGGGATTCATCCTCATTGTTCTGGTCGCAGCCACCACCATCGCCGCCTTCGTAATCAAGAGGAAGGGAGAAGCGGTCGCCCAGTGGGTGGAGCAACGCTTCTCGCATCTGCCGAAGGTCGGACACAAGCTCGGCGACAAGGTGCGGGAGTTCCGCATGGGGTTGAACACCATTCACGGTGGGCTGGAGATGCTATACCTGAGCGCCGTGTCGATCGGCATGTGGTACCTGATCGCACTGTCGTACCACGAAGTAACGCATTCATACGGGGTTGATGCGCTGGAGATCCCGGTCTCGCAATTGCTGATCCTGATGGGTTCGAGCATGGTGGGATCGATGCTGCAACTGCCGGCTGTTGGCGGAGGCTCGCAGATGGCCACGATTGCGACACTATCCAGCGTTTTCGATGTGCCTCCGGAGCTGGCCGCAAGCTGCGGAATTCTTCTTTGGCTGGTCACCTTTGCGGCAGTGGTCCCGCTCGGACTTTTGCTGGCTCACCGCGAGCGACTCTCGTTCCGGAAGTTGTCGGTAGAGAGCCATCAAGCCGAGCCGCAGACACCGCTTCCCCGGACGTGACCGCTCAACGGGATAGCTGACCTTTGCCACTCAATGCACAGGTAGGGACAGCCCCTTGGGCTGTGCCGCGAAGCGAAGCGAGCGCCGCGAAGGCTCTCACGGCTGTTGCGCCCCCTCGGTGCCAACATAGACCGCGTACAGAGACTGGCTTGCAGCCATGAATAGACGGTTCTTCCTGGCGCCGCCGAAGCACAGATTAGCGCAGGTTTCCGGCAGATGGATTTTGCCGATCAAGACTCCGTCGGGCGCGAATACGTGCACGCCGTTGAAACCCTCCGGTCCCCATCCCGCCGCGGACCAAAGGTTGCCGTCCACATCGCAGCGAATTCCATCGGAAGTCCCAGGCGCCATATTGACGAAGCTGCGCCCGTTCTTCAGCCTGGTTCCGTTCTCGACGTCGTACACGCGGATCGGACGGGGATCGCCAGAATGTTTCGGCTCGCCCGTATCCACAATGTAGACTTTCTTCTCGTCGGGCGAGAAACAGATGCCGTTGGGCTTCGCCATATCGCCGACCACCACCGTCACTTCCCGCGTGTTCGGATCAAGGCGATAAACATTGGCGGGAAGTTCGAATGTCGCTTTGTGGCCTTCGTAGTCGGACATGATGCCGTAGCCGGGATCGGTGAACCAGATCGCACCATCGGAATGAACGGCGAGATCGTTGGGAGCATTTAGCGGCTTGCCCTGAAAACGATCCATCAACACGGTGATCGTGCCGTCATGCTCGGTACGAGTGACGCGGCGCGAATCGTGCTCGCATGTGACAAGCCTTCCCTGCCGATCTCTGCAGTTGCCGTTGCTGTAATTGGACGGGCTGCGGAAGACGGAGACTTCGCCCGTATCCTCCAGCCACCGCAGCATGCGATTGTTGGGAATGTCGCTGAACAACAGGTAGCGGCCGTCGCCGAACCACACGGGTCCTTCGGCCCAGCGAGCCCCGGTCCATAAACGCTCGACGGCAGCGTTCTGGACTTTATATTTGGCGAAGCGGGGATCGACGATCTCAACCGCTGGATCCGGGTAGACCACGGGAGTCTTCGTTTGTGGGACCCTGGCCAGCGGCAAAGAATCCACCGCCAGCGCAGTCACCGCGCCAGCCGTGAGGTTCATGAAGGTGCGTCTCTGCATCGTTGTCACGCTCGGGCGGAGCACCCGCCCCGGGGAACGTTATCACGTTCGCTTGCGCAGCGGAATAGACACAGATTTCAAACAGTAATTGGAACCACTCGAGAACCCGTTCGGCCCCAGATTGTCACCCATGTAGCCGGTACATTCTGTAACCCCATGTCTCCGGTTCGGACCCTTGTGAGAATGGAGGCCCCGGGCGGAGTCGAACCGCCGACCAACGGTTTAGGAGTTTTCTGAAGTACTTCGCTCCTCGCGTAATTCCAGTGTTTCTGGTGGCCAGACGTGGCGCCACGAGACATGGAGAGACGCGAGGAGTCACTTATCTGACAACTTAACGGACAGCGACCTTTTAAGGAGCTTCGGCCCGCTTTCCTATCGCCTTTGCTAATGGTCGGTGATCGCGGACATTTGTTGTCAGAATGACAGCGTCATTCGGGCAGAAAAATGCGAACACGGCATCGCCCAGCCAACGGCAGTTCTCTCGCATTAGTGGGATCTTTGGGGTATTAATCAGTTGCTTAAGAACTTTTCTTCGATTTCTGTCCTCGTATCTCGTGGAAGTCTCGGGTATGGAGTCGCGAAGTGCAATCAGCAGATTTCGGTTAGCGTCTTTCGTCAATTCATCCCACAGGCAGCATGGGCGATCCCCCGAGCATTCCTTCGGCGACATTTCGAAGAAGCCATTTTTTCCAATTGTCGGTTCGGTTTCCGCGTAACACTCTAAGTCCTGAATAGTCTTCGTTGTTACCTTTCGGCGTTTTCGCCAGCTGCGAATGATGAGACCCGCTATTGCTAGACGATACCGATCTGCCATTTCTTCGTCCCGAGTACCTATAGAGGGGGTTTCGTGGAGCGTTCCCTCAAGCACAGCGGCAGCTTCGAAGGCCTCTACTGAAGTATCTTTACGTCTAGCTTCTGTTACAGGATTTGGCGCATTTATCGCTGCAAATGTATATCTGAGCGAGCGCGTCTGTACGAGCTTGTCATGGAAATAGGAATAGTGATCTAACGGGCCTGCCTTCCACTCCTTAATTGCATAGACGGGCAGGAGCGTTTCGGCGTATCGCCGCACAGCGCCTAGAGCCGCTGTCTGCTTCGAAGAATCTGGCTTTAGCAGAACATTGGTGAGGATTGTAGTCTCTACGTAGGCTTTACTCACTTTCGACTTCTTCGATCAAGCCTGCAAGTACCGGAGGATCAACTTTCAACTCGCATTCCTCAAATTCCTCCGCCCAGTTCAGCGATTTCTCGAATGAGACAAATGGCGAATTGCGCAATTCCCTCAGGACTCGCCAGATCGTCGTCAGTTGCTCGAAGGTGAGCGGTTTGCCGTGATGGTTGATTAATGCGAAATGGATTGAATTAACCGTGGACGCAAAGCCATCCCCTATTGCCCGCTGTGCGAACAGCGGGATCAAAAGCGTTTGGAACCTCTGCGTATAACGATCAGCGTCAATCAATTTCTCCTCATGCGCACTAACCCGAGCCTTCTCTAACAACGAAATTGCGTCTGCCAATAAACCAAGCGCTGTAATTACGCGTGACTTCGAGTCCTTCTCAGCCGGAAAGAGCTTATCGATCTCGATCGGTGCAAGAGCCGCCGCTCCGATTGAGTAATTTGAACGTAAGCCCTCCTGGGGGAAGGTCACGAGCGTACCCGGTAGTCTGAAGCCAGTCCCCTGCAAGGGCACGGATTGGGAAGGTTTGCGTTTAGGAAATTCAACTACCGTCTCAGCCATGATGCTCAGCGTCCTATGACTTCATCGCTTTCCTTCTTGATCGTCCTTAATGCACGTGGGATCGAAGCCACAGCATCCCACTGAGACCGCTCAACCGGCGCGACGGTGTAATAATCGACGTCCACGACTAGGCCAATGAGGGATTTGTGAAACTCGGATTGTTCCATGTCCAATTCCGGAGGGAGAACAACATCAATCTTCCCAAGTTCTGCCGATAAACGCAACATCGTTCCGATTTGTGCGCCTTCCCATCGGAAGATCATTTCGCGTGGTTCCGATGATGCGCCAAAACGCTCTACTTGCGGAAGATTAAGAAGTTTTAAGGAATTCAGAGCAGCTTTCGCCTCAGCAAAATCCTTGTACTCCTTGCGGAACAGAACCCTGAGTCCAATGCGCGTATAGACTTTCACCTCTAGACTATTTGCCACTGAATCAAAAAAGCCTTTGCAATGCGCGCCAAACCTCTCTAGCCCGCTATCGGGACTCGTCGTTCCGACCCTGCATTGTTTCAGTTCGACTGTGAAGGTACCCTCATCTGCCCGAAGCACGGTTTGATTAGGAACGGCGCTGACTACTTCGCAATCCGTATACCGCGCCTTCGCTTCGTTACAAAGTTGACCTGTTCGATCGAAGAGCAGACAGGCTTCTTCGTAACGAAGCTCGCAGACTGCGGAAGCAATCTTGAAATCATCTAGAGATAACGGGAGAGGCATATCAAATCGCACTGTTTACGACGCGGAAATATTAGCACGTGCAAAGAAACTCGGGCGTTTACCATTAGGAAACGCCTCCGACGAGTATGATTTGGGGGGATTTTGATCTGCGGTTACCATAATTTCAGTTCACCCAGAACTGCTACAGCCGAGAGGACGTTATCAGGCTGCTGTCCGAGGGGGTCCTCTTTACTCTCCGCGCACGCACATCTGTGATTTCGCGCATTGCGCCCAGTAGAAACGCGCTCCTATGCTTGCTGCCGGCCGAGCAGCTCTATTCTTCCCCCAACGCTCTAACGTTTCAGAGCCAACCGAGAACCAACCTGCTGTCGCTCAAAAGGAGTGAAGAGAAATGCGATATCGTCGTCTTCTATTCGTTTTCTTCGCTATGTCTGCAACTCTGCTGGCGCAATCGGATGCCCTTCGTTCGTCAGCAAAAGGAAGTAAGAACTTTAAAATCGTCGGAGATGCCGTGTTTGGTTATTCGATGACGATGGGTGACTTCAACATCTCAGGAGTCGGATACCAAGTGTTGCCACAGGGTCTTCCAACGATCGGCCAGTGCACCGTGGGCGCGGATTGTACATTGTACTTAACACCCTATCCGGCCTCTGGATTTTGCTCTTACTGCACATGGTATTCCGGAGGAGTTTTTTTTGACACAAACCTTCTGACGTTTACCCTAACCGGCTTTTACACGGGCGGGTACACATTCCCCATGCACGTAAACGTTGCTGGCACTCTCACCGAATACGGCCTTGTTAACTGCGACGAAAACGGAGCAGGGTGCGGCCTTGGTCCCGCTTCCTTGAAGGTTCGTATCTCTGGCCACGGGACGGCAGTTGTGTCGATGATGTATTCTCCTGGCGACATATCGACCCTTGCAAGCGGCGCCACTATCTCCTTTTCAGGAGTCGCGCACACCGAGAAATTGCCGTAAGAAGTTAGATGGCTGCCACCTAAGGCCGTCGATGCTTTGCGTGCTAGGAAGCTGTAGGAACGAGGTTCCGACTCGGGGTAGTGGCTAGCTATGGCCTCTCCAAGGCCTCTCCTGCTCAGGAAAAGTGGCGCGCGGCTTCCGTTTCGCGCAATGCTGCTGCTAACACCTCTGTTCTGAATCGGGAGAGGAGTCGGGAGGAAGAGGGCTCGCCAAGGCTCTGGTTCAAGACGTCCGAGCCCTCTTTCGCGCCACCCCTGTGGGACTCAGGCCGGTGGCGAGAACTCTAAAGGGGCGAGCCGACGGAAACGTGAGTTCTTCGCGCCGACACTGTGGCGAACGCAATCACCAGTCCCTTGACTCGCCCCCTGCTTTCGCGTAGGCGCGGCTACCGGGAAAGTCTGAGCCCCGTGAACAAGCGATACTCGGCGAAACGCCACAGGGCCGATTGACCATGCGAAACCTTGAAAAGACTCGGGCTCGCGGACGACGAGAACGCAAACCCGTCTGCGGCGCCGAACTCGAAGAAAGGAATAGGTCGATTCCCGAACTATCAGTCTGAGGCCTTGCTCATGTTTCTCTACCAGATGGAATGGAGGCCCCGGGCGGAGTCGAACCGCCGACCAACGGTTTAGGAAACCGCTGCTCTATCCAACTGAGCTACGGGGCCACTCGGGCTCGTCTCGCGGTAATTGGTTCTGAGACGGCCGAAAACTCTTACGAAGATTTCGAGCACCTCTATTCTAGCGAACTTCAGCAGACTTCCCTCGCGCCGCTACGTCATATACCACCCGCCGTTCACCGAAATCGTCTGTCCCGTGATGTACTCGTTGGACGCCAGCATCACGGCGATCGAGGCAACGTCATCCACCTTGCCGAAATGGCCCATCGGTATTAAGCGCGGGCTCGCATTGGGATTGCTTGTCACCATGTCGGTCTCGATGAGGGCGGGAGCGATGGCGTTCACCGTGATTCCTTCCTTGACGAAGGAAGAGGCGCAGGAGTGCGTCAGGCCGATGATTCCGGCCTTGGATGCCGCGTAGTGCGCTCCCACGGCGCCCCCGGTTTGTGCCGCCACAGAAGACAAATTGATGATCCGTCCCCACTTGCGTTTTCGCATGCCTGCGATTACAGCCTGGGTGACCAGAAAAACGGATTTCAGGTTCACGCCGAGAATCTGCTCCCACTCGCTTTCGGTGATTTCTTCAAAAGGCCGGGGCTGCGCGATCGCCGCATTGTTCACCAGAATGTCGACTGGGCCAAGCGATGCTTCCACCTCCCGAACCATCCGAGTGATCTCCTGTGCGCGTGAGACGTCGGCCTGAGCTGCGATGGCCTTTCGCCCCAAGGCCGCGATCTCGGCACACACGGATTGCGCCGCCGCGGCTTGCTCGCGATAGTTCACTGCAACATCGGCACCGGCGCCTGCCAGGGCAATGGCGATTCCGGCTCCGATGCCGCGACTGGCTCCGGTCACCAGCGCCACCCGATCCTGCAAATCGTTCATTGCGTCATTGTATGTCCAGGCTTGCCCGCTTTTGCGCACGGAACTTTCACATCTTGGACGCTCGCTTCTCTCTGCTGCGATGAACTGCGTCTATTCGAACCCAAATCCCGGAGCAACCACAGATACTTAGTCGGATCCTGCAGGTGTGTATCGGACTTCTGCCGCCCAAACATAACATCCCCAACCGGAAAGGCGCGCATCTGAGCCAGCTTCGCTTGGCCGCATGCTGCAACCCTCCAGCAGGAACTTACATCTATTCTGGCGCGATCGGGCAAGGCCTGCTGGAGGCGGGCAATACTCGGTTATATGTACGTCACTGACTGTTCTTTCTTTCCCAAGTATCTCTTCGTGCTTGCATTCCTTCTTCCTTCTATTGGCTGTGCCAGCCTGAAGTCGAGTACTGGCAGCACTCCGCCACCGAAGTCGCTTAACGTGACCATCCAGCTGAACCAAAGCGCGGTCACGCTCCAGGCAGGCGCGCAGCAGCAGTTCAGCGCAGCGGTGGCAGGAACCAGCGACACCACGGTGAACTGGACGGTGGACAAGACCGCCGGCGGAAACTCAAGCACTGGCACAATCGACGCCACGGGGTTGTACACCGCGCCCACGCAAGCGGGCTCGCACTCCGTAACCGCCACCAGCGCTGCCGACGCTACCAAGAGCGCAAGCGCGACTGTGACGGTGACCGCAGCCGCAACCGGCGTTGTCATTTCGCCTGCCAACCCGCTGATGATGACGGGAGCTACTCAACAATTCACAGCGACGGTTACCGGGCAGGCGAATCCTACGATCACCTGGTCTGTCGATGGCGTGACCGGCGGAAATTCCGCGGTCGGAGCCATCACCAGCGCAGGACTCTACACCACACCGGGCAGCAGCGGGAATCACACGATTGGCGCCACATCCTCCGGCACGCCGTCGCAGAGCGGCAGCGTGCAAATCAGCGTATTCACTTTGAGTGTTTCTCCGGCAGGGGCTACGCTGCCGCCGGGAGCAACGCAGCAATTCACCGCCACGCTGCAAGGAATCTCCAATACGGCTGTGACCTGGAGCGTGGACGGAGTCAGCGGCGGCAATAGCTCGGTCGGAACGATGAACTCGAGCGGGCTCTACACGGCTCCGAATGCAACCGGAGGGCACGTGATCACAGCCGCGAGTGCGGCGGATCCATCGGGTACGGTGCAAGCCAATATCACTGTGCTCAACCAGGCTTCCGGCGCGGTACTTACCTATCACAATAATGATGCTCGGGACGGAGCGTTCACTCAAGAGACGACCTTGACGCCCGCGGTGGTGAACTCATCCCAGTTCGGCAAGCTGCGTTCTTATCAGGTTGACGGTCAGATCTATGCGCAGCCCTTGTACGTGCCGCAACTGAGCATCCGGGGAGCAAATCACGATGTGGTGTTCGTAGCCACGGAGAACGATACGGTGTACGCCTTTGACGCAAACCAGCAGAGCTCGCCTCTGTGGCAAGTCAGCCTGGGCGTCCCCTCCCCGCGCAACGACGTAGAGGGCATCTCTCCGTCCATCGGCATCACCAGCACTCCCGTCATCGACATCACGAGTAGAACCATGTACGTGCTGGCCATTACCAACAGCGGGCCGTTCTACCTGCACGCCTTGGACATCACATCGGGCGCTGAAAAGTTGGGTGGACCGGTGAGGGTGAACGGATCGGTCTCGGGTACCGGCTGGGATAGTTCGAACGGAAGCATCTCTCTGGAGCCCGGCTGCTACCAGCGCAACGCGCTCGCGCTGAATCCGGTCACCAATCAAATCTACATTGCATTCGGCCATTGCAATCACGGCTGGCTGCTGGCGTATGACAAGAGCTCGCTGAAACAAGTGGCTATTTTCAACGACACGCCCGATGGCGCCGGAGGTGGCTTCTGGAACGGCGGTGGCGCTCCGGCCATCAACGACTCCAGCGGCAACGTGTACATTATGTCCGGAGTGGATCAGGACGATCCGCCCAGCGGTTACAACGATTCCTTCCTCCGGCTGTCGGGGACTGACTTATCGGTGGAAGATTACTTCCAGCCGGATGACGCTTCCTTTCTCGCGGCCAATGATGCCGACCTGGGGAGCGGATCTCCGGTGCTCATGCCCGACAACTCCTCCAGCACGCCCTATGAAGTTATCGGCGGGGGCAAGGATGGCAACGTATTCGTAGTCAACCGCAGCAACATGGGATCGTTCTCGTCGGCCACCAATAACGTGATCCAAACTGTACACACCGGCGTGCACCAGTTGGACAACATCTTCTCCACCCCGGTGTATTGGAACGGATATTTCTACATCCACTGCGAAGGGGATGTGTTACGCCAGTTCACCTGGAGCAACGGGCGGCTCTCAGATCAGCCGGTGAAGCTGGGGCAGATTCCGGTCGACGTTCACGGGGCCACCGCTTCCCTTTCGGCGAATGGCACCAGCAACGCAATCCTCTGGGAAATCGACAACTCCAATCACGACAGCGGCGGGCCCACGATTCTGCGCGCCTACGACGCCACCGACGTCAGCAAAGAACTCTACAACAGCACGCAAGCCGGTTCTCGCGATGTCGCAGGCACCGCTCTGAAATTCACGGTTCCCACTATTGCGGGCGGAAAAGTATTTGTAGGAACCTCAAACGAGTTGGATATTTACGGCCTGCTCGGACCGTAAAATACGTGGTGCATCTAAGCTGGTCAGCGGATATCGGAATCGCCCTGCGCTGGCGTAATTTGGCGCGTCACCGCCTCCCCGAAACCTCTATATTGATACCCAAAACGTGGTGGGCGGGCGTGTGTCGAAACTCCGGCACACTCGAGGCATCTCAAAATCGATGGAATTTAGGTTCAACAGGCGTTCCCTGGCCGGAAAGAAATCAGTTCATGCCACGAAAGAACGGAAGTCGCGCCGCGGATGCTGAACTGCTGGGCCCCAGGGAACATCACAAAAAATTACTTGAAGCTCTGCACGCCCTCTCTCACCTGCTCGAGGAATACGCTCCCTCCTGGTACACGGAAGAACATCGAGAGTTGGCCACTAACGCGCTGTCTCATTGTGGCGTTTGTCTTAGCGGATGATTATCTCTGGCAGGGTATCGGCTTGGACCTTTGTCAGCCTTCGCGACTTCCGACGCGCTGCACCGAGAAGGCTGACGATACCTGTCCCCAGTAGTGCCACGGTGCCGGGTTCCGGAACTACGGCAGTGTTGGCAGTAATGTTCGTCTGACCGCTTAGATCTCGTAGGCACGCACGCCCGTCATCAAAATATACCTTGAAGGTCTGGTCGCTAGTTCCGGTGTATTGGACGCCACCGAAAACTGTCGAGAAGCTGCCCGCAAGGTCGTAAACGCCTTTGCCGATCTTGTCCCAAGTGCCGGAAAACGAGGTCTGAAAGAGCACCGAACTGCCACTCACGAGTTCAAACGTGCCACCAGTGAAGGTGCCCCCGGTCTTGAGACTGCCGGTGAACGACCCGAGATCCATGATGAGTGTGGCGAATGGCCCCGGTTCAATCACCGTGCCATCGAATGCCAAGTCCATAGCTGATGAGATCACTCCTGTAGTCAAGCTCCCGGACACGCCCTGATTTGTGAAAGCGATCGAAATGGTATCAGCGAATGCTGGTGCTACGAATAAGACCAGCAACGCAGTGAGGATTAAGAGACGGGACTTCATTTTTGGTCCTCCTGAGGATCAACTTCGTTCTAAGATTTGCGCCCTGAGTTTTCTTTGCAATTGTTGGCGGCGTGCGTGAGTAGGCTCACAACGGGGGGACCGTACCATCTCCCACGCACGCAGTGAGCCAAAGCTAGAGTGCTTGAATGTTCGTGCAGCACAGCAATTTACGCTGTGAATGCCGCGACTGTGAGGGCTGCGACTGCAGAAGTTTGCACTTCGACGTCCTGACTTTGCTGTCGCTGGCGAGCGGACTACAAGCCGGTGAGTTGCTTGCCGAATAACGGCTCTGAGAACCGTCGAGATCGGCCGGTCGATGGTTTGCCGCGGACCGAAGAGTCAGATCGAGCCGGGTTCGGCCCCAAGGATGGCGAATCTTTCATTTCGATTTTGTGATCGCAGTGACAGAGCAATACTTGGTAGGTCGTACGCTCGACGCAGGTCGAGGGTGAGTCAGTATTGAGTCTAGTTGGGCGCGCCTTGTGGCTGAGGATGGTTCTGCTGCGCCTGCATCTGCTTACGCTGCTGGTACAAGCGTTGCAGGTCCTGTTCCATCTTCGAGATGGGAGAGCCGCCGCCTGAACCCGCGTCGGAGGAAGATGCAATAGGTGCAATGCCGCCGGGCTGCGCGAGACCCACGGACGCTACGCCGGCATCGGATGCTGCTGGCGCGCTGCTATCTGCGGATTCGCCCGACGAGGAAGGCCCAGGCTGTGCGTCGGCTTTGCTGGCCGATTGAGGATTTTCGGTGACAGGGTCTGCCGCCGCTTGACTCGCCACTTCCGCGGCCGCCGAATTGGACGGTTCGGTCTGGGCCGAAGCATCATTGTCGCCGTTGTCATGCTTGACTTCAAAGTCTCTTTTACCCGGTGCAGCATACCCGGGCATGAGCCGAACGGAGCGATTCGCGGGCTTATTGCTGCCCGATACATCTTCAGAGTTGTCTTTCTCCCGGGCGGTGATAATGACCAACCCTAAACCCTCTTCGTCGCCGTCGGTGCTTTGGATTACATAATTGAAATCGGTGCCGTACAGCAAAGAAGATAGAACCTCGCGCACGGGCGCAGGGCCCATGTGCACGGCAACCCGCTCCGCAGAGGTGCTCGGGGGCATCTCGATGGAAGCGCCGGTTCGAGCGCGAATCGCTAACAGGATCTCCGACAGACTGGTATTTTCAGCATCGATGGTGAGCTGCTTGCCGTCCCAGGAAATTACCGGAGCCTGGGGAAGAGTTTGCTCCACCACTGGGTCCACGGGAACAGGATTCGCGATGGCTGGAACTGGACTTGGCGGGGATGCAACTGCGTCAGTAATGCTGACCACGATCGTCTTTGGGGGAGGCTGCTGTGGTTGCGGTCGTTTGACCCGTGTGGCCTGGCCATCCGCCGAGCCCAGCAACAGCAGGGCCGTCAGCATGACTGAACCCACTGCCCAATTCTGGCAGCCGATCAAGCGCACACATGATCTACCGAACCCGGTGCAGCACACTGTACACATCCCCCAGACTCCCCTCGTAGTTGCCGGCGGAAATCTGCCTGGCTCCACTGGAGAAGCCCTATTTTTAACATCCTGGCTGCTGGGCCAAGGCCAAGTGTCAATCTTGAGAGTATTTGTCAGAAGCTCGTCTCACTCTTTGCGCTAGCGCAAACGCCAAGAGGGAAAAGATTTGCTATAAACGGTAACCATTACTTCGGCTTAAAGCTCCCTTAGTGCCTTAGGGGTCTTTCGTTTGCAGTCGAGGTATTTGTCAAGAAGTTTTAACTCTCTTTGCTCTAGCGCAAAGAGGCTTCGGACCGGGCCGGTAATATGTCAAGAGGTTTTAACTCTCTTTGCTCTAGCGCAAAGAGAGTTCGGACCGAACCGGTAATATAGAGCGAGCTTCAGTACTTTTTCAACCGCCCTTCCCCTATCTGCGAAAACACTCGATCTGGACTGCAAGGCAGGATCGGGTACATCTGAGAAGTTGGGACCTAATTTTCTGTGGGGTTTTTCAGCAAGCGCGCAGATAAAGCGCCCGGATTTGCCACTTTCGGGCGTAAACGGAAATAGGGATCATCAGTCCAGAACGCCACGCTGCGGCGGCCCAGTGCCGTGCGTGACGGTGATAACTGAAAGCTTTCTCTGGCCGATTGAGCGTACTCGCCGTTGGAAAACGGTTGAATCGCATCCTCCCTTCTCCCCCCCGTTATCAGCGATTGCTTGGCAGCCGGCCATTACGAACTCTGTGTGGGGGAGATAAACTATGGGGCAAATAGCCGTCGGATTGTCATCGTTTCCTGCAACCATAAGGACAACAGCTCGGGCTTCGTGGGAGTCTGAGAGACCAAGAAACCCTTCCATAAATATTGATGTAGCAGCCAACATGCGGCGGCGGGCGGAATCCGTGCAACGCCTGCAGGCGTTTGCCGACATTCCCATGGCGGATTGCATCGCCATCGTCACCGGTGCGCAGGAAAAGCATTACGCGCGCAGCTTTACTGTCTTTTCAGGGCATGAGGCACAGGATCATGTGCTACTGCTGGTTTCCGGGTGCCTGAAATTGACGGAGCGGGGCGCAAACGAGCATGAAATCATCCTGCGCCTGAATGGACCTGGGGAACTAGTGGGCGGCGTGTTAGGGCAACGGCGAGGTTCTTTGTCTGCCCGCGCGGTCCAACCTTCTTCGGCTCTGATTTGGAAAACCAGCGCTTTCCAGGACGCAGTGGATCGCTTTCCCATTCTCCGGCGGAACGTTTCGCGTGGCCTTGAGCACCAACTCGACGACCTGGACACCCGTTTTCGCGAAATCTCAACCGAGAAAGTCGCGTCCCGTCTTTGCAGCCTGCTGGTGCGTCTCGCCAGACAGGTGGGCACCAAGGGCGACGGCCACACCCACATTTATCTCTCCCGCCAGGAACTGGCGCAATTGACAGGCACGACCTTGTTCACCGTCAGCCGACTTCTGTGCAAGTGGGAAACACAGGGCATCGTCACCGCGCCCAGAGAGGCAGTGCGGATTCATGACATTCCTGCCCTGCAGGAACTCTCTCAACAAGAGTAGATATCCATCAGGAGTTTGAAATGGCGAATCTAAGAATTGGGTATGTAGGCTTGCTGCTTTTGACCTTTTCCAGCCTGGGATTAGCGCAGTCCGCGCCGGTGGATACAAACTCAGGGAAAGCTTCGCAGCCCGCAGCCCAATCCGCCGAGCCGGGCTCTGATGCAGATGCGGCGCCCGATGATGGCGCGCCAAGAGCTCACCGAAGAGCCCATTCGGCCCCATGTTGGAAACAGGCCGGCCTTACGCCGGACATGGTCAATCAGCGCTGGAAGCTGGAAGACGTGCAAAAGAATAAGATCGCCGCCGTCTGTACAGAACCATCCACATCGGCGCAGCAAAAGCACGACAAGATTGAGCAGATCCAGGTTGAGACTGGCCAGGCTATCGCTCGCCTGATTCCGGCCAAAGAACGAAAGACCTTTGATCAGTGCCAGGCGGCGTTGGAGCGCTCCAAGCCGCATCCGGCCGGCGAGAAGGAGCTCGGTCCCTGCGGCGGCACAATTCCAAAAGACGAAATGTCCAACGGCGCCGAGGACCATTCCCACTAGCAATGAGCGTTACGTAGCACAGCCCCTCGGCTACCCGGTCCGCGTAGGGACAGCCCCTTGGGCTGTCCAGTCGAGCGAAGCTCGACTGCTTTACCCGAGGGCGCTGTGCGAGACGAAACACAGTCCCTGCTCCGCCGACCCAGGCATGCTCGCGCTGAGCACCTTTCACAGCTTGCTTGAATCAAAGCTACAGCTTCAGCGTTACCAGCCGGTCCTCGCTTTGTTCAAGAGATCCGAGCGTGGAAGGCTCCTCAATGTTTTCGGAAAAAGTAAGCCGCGCCAGAGAGCGCTGCCGCCACACTGCGTAGATCGCGGGATACACCAGGAGTTCAAGCAGGAAAGAAGTGAAGATTCCGCCGACCATGGGCGCCGCAATGCGCTTCATCACATCGGAGCCCGTGCCGATGCTCCACATGATGGGCAGCAGCCCAATCGACATGGTCGCGAACGTCATGAATTTCGGGCGCAAACGTTTGACGGCGCCCTGCACGATGGCTTCGTTCAGGTCGTCAATGCTTCTCAATCGCCCCGCCCGCAGAGCCTCGTCATAGGCGAGTTCCAGATACAGCAGCATGTAAATACCGGTTTCGGCGTCGATGCCTAGCAGCGCAATCAGGCCTACCCAGACGCCGACGCTCATGTTGTATCCGGCAAAATAAAGGAACCAGACCGCACCGACTGCCGAGAACGGAACTGCCAGCAGAATGATGGTCGTCTTGGTCAGCGAACGGGTGTTCGCATATAACAGCAAGAGGACCAACAGTAACGTCAGCGGAACCACGCGCGTGAGCCGATGTCTCACTCGTTCCATGGCTTCGTATTGCCCACTCCACGAAATGGCATATCCCGCGGGCAATTTGAGCTGATCGCGGACAATGCCGGACGCTTCATTTAGGTAGCTTCGCGGATCGCGATCGGCGACATCGACGTATACATACCCGGTCAGCATCCCATTCTCGTCGCGGATCATTGCCGGACCGCTCGTGATGTGTATCTGCGCCAACTCGCCGAGCGGAATCTGTTTCTCGCCCGCCCGAACTAAAACTCGCTGCAAGGATCCCAGGTCGCTGCGAAAATCTCGCATGTAACGAACGTTGACGGGATAGCGCTCTCGTCCAATGACTGCGGTCGTGACGTCCTCGCCGCCAATGGCGTTTTCCACGGCGCGTTGCGCGTCTTCGATGCTTAATCCGTAGGGCGCCAGCCGGTTGCGGTCCCATTGAAAGTCCAGGAAGTAGCCCGTGCCGGTACGTTCGGCGAACACACCGCGCGTGCCTTTGACTTTGGCCAGAACAGTTTCCAGTTGCATGCCGATCTGTTCGATCTTGCCCAGATCCGCGCCCGAAACCTTCAAGCCCAGAGGAGTGCGCATGCCCGTGGTCAGCATGTCGATGCGGCCCTTGACGGGCATGGTCCAGGCATTTGTCAATCCCGGCACGCGGAGCGACTGATCCATGAGTTGGACCAGTTCGTCCGAAGAAATCGTGTCCGGGGTAAAGTGCCGCAAGCCGGCTTTCACAAACTCCGGAGCCCACGACGAATACCAGGTCGCCCGCTGCCGCCATTCCGATCGCGGCTTCAAGATAATCACCGTCTCCAGCATCGAGAGCGGTGCGGGGTCAGTCGAGGTCTGCGCTCGCCCCGCCTTGCCCAGTACGCGATCGACTTCCGGAAAGCGGGCGAGAATCCGATCGGTGTTCTGCAGCAGAATTTGAGCCTGGGTCACCGAAATGCCCGGCATCGTTGTCGGCATGTACAGGATCGCGCCCTCATCCAGCGGCGGCATGAACTCCGAACCAAGTTTCATGAACACCGGGATCGAGAGCAGCACGATGGCAAGAGCGCCCGCGAGAACCGCCCATTTCCAGCGGAGGCTTTTGCGAACCAGCGGCTCGTAGACGCGCATCATCCAGCGGCTGATCGCGTGGTCCTCTTCGTTGCGAACTTTACCGACCAGCAAAGCGTTCGTGATCCGGCATGCCCAGCGCGGATGAAAATCGAAGCGCTGCGCGCGCGTCAGCAGCAAGCGCAGAGCAGGATCTAGCGTAATCGCCATCACCGCCGCAATCAGCATGGCCAACGTCTTCGTATAGGCCAGCGGCTTGAACATGCGGCCTTCCTGCGCTTCCAGGGCCAGCACCGGCAGAAAGCTCACCGCGATCACCAGCAGCGCGAAGAAGGTAGGGCCTGCGACTTCTTTAATGGCCGTAATCACTACAGCGCGGTAGTCGCCGACGCGTCCTCCCCGTTCCCACAATTCAAGTTTCTTATGGGTCTGCTCGACCACCACAATGGAGGCGTCCACCAATTCGCCAAACGCGATCGCCACTCCGGCGAGAGACATGATATTGGCGCTGATCCCCAGCAGACGAAAAGGGATAAACGAGACCAGCACCACCACCGGCATGGTGACGATGGGAATGGCAGCACTGGGGAAATGCCACAGAAATATCAGGATGATCAGCACCACGGTGACGATCACTTCGACGATGGTGAGCTTCAGATTGCTGATCGCGCGATGAATGAGTTCGGAACGATCGTAGACGGGAACGATCTTGACGCCTTCCGGCAACCCGGGCGTGATGTCGGCTATTTTCTGCTTCACGCGGCCGATCACGTCCATTGCGTTCTCGCCGCTGCGCATCACCACGATGCCGGAAACCACTTCTCCCTTGCCGTCCAGGTCGGCAATCCCGCGCCGCAGTTCCGGCCCTTCCACCACCTGGCCAACGTCCTTGATGCGGATAGCCGTGCCGTCGGCGCTCGTCGACAGCACGATGTTGCCGAATTGTTCCGTGGAGGTGGCATAGCCGCGGCCACGAATCATGTATTCCGTGCCGCCAAATTCCAGAAGCCGCCCGCCTACTTCCTCATTCCCGCTGCGCACCGCCTCCACCACGCGACGGATCGGAATCCCATAAGCCTGCAGCCGGTTGGGATCTACGTTCACCTGGAATTGCCGCGTGTACCCGCCGACTGGCGCCACCTCGGCGACCCCTGGTACCGAACGCAGGTGGTAGCTGAGATACCAGTCCTGGTAGGACCGCAGATCCGACAAGCTGTGTTTGCCGGAAGTATCGACCAACGCGTATTGGTAGACCCAGCCCAGGGCGGTGGCATCAGGTCCGAGCTCCGCCTTCACCCCTTCCGGCAGGTGCGACTGCACGCCCGATAAGTATTCCAGAGCGCGCGAGCGCGCCCAGTACAGATCGGTGCCATCTTCAAAGATGATGTAAACGTAGGAATAGCCGAAATCGGAGACGCCGCGCACCGTCTTCACTTTCGGCGCGCCCAGCATGGCGGTCACAATGGGATACGTGACCTGATCCTCAATGATGTCGGGGCTGCGGTCCCAGCGCGAATAAATGATGACCTGGGTGTCGCTAAGATCCGGCGTAGCGTCCAGGGGAATTCCCAACATCGCCCAGCATCCGAAGATGCAGGCGAGCGCTACCGAAGCCAGCACTAAGAATTTGTGCTCTACAGAGAAATCGATAATGCGATTGATCATGGGCGGCGCCCAGCAGGAGTTAAGGCTGCTACGTGCTCCGGTTCCTGGCTGAACTTACGCTTGCAGCGATCGGAGCAGAAGTAATAGGTCACGCCGTCGCGCGTCACCGTATTCCCGTCTTTGGCAGCTTTCGCGGGATCGATGCCCATGCCGCACGCCGGATCTTTGACTTCCTTCGCACCCAGCGCAACCCCATTCGCCGGAGTCGCTTGCAGAGGTGTCTTCTCGGGTTGTGGTTCGCTGGTCGAGGACGGGCCGGATTTTAGGCGGCTTTCGGAATCGACCAGGAAAGTTCCCGCGCTCACCACGCGCTCGCCTTCTGATAATCCGCGTACAACCTGCACCCGGTCTCCCAGCCGCCATCCGGTTTGCACCGCACGGGGTTCGAAAATCCCCTTGCTGCGCTCGACGAACACTCGCTGCTCACGGCCGCTATCGATGAGAGCATCCACCGGAATCGCAAGTCCCTCCGGCACCGAAGCCGGTAAGTCCACATCCACGAACATGTCTGGGCGGAGAGAAAAACCGCGATTATCCGCCTCCAATCGTAATTTCAGCGTTCGTGAGGAGGGGTCCACCTGCGGCAAAATCTCCGTAACCCGGGCCGTGAAGCTTTTTTCTCCACCTGCTAATGTCACGTGGGCCAGGGTTCCGGGACGGAAGGTCTGCGCGTCACTGGCAAAGATGTCTGCCACGATCCAGACGCGCCTCAGGTCCGCAATGCGATAAAACTCCATGGAGCGATCGAAATGCTGTCCGCCACTGATGTTGCGGCTGAGGATGAAACCTTCCACCGGCGAGACCAGGTTAACGCTCTCCGGCAGTTGGCGGTCCTCGGCCATTTCCTTGATCTGGGCATCGCTCATCCCCAGATTGCGCAACCGATCGGTATATCCCTGGATGCTGCTCACTCCCTGCTTTGACACCGCACCCGGAAACGGCACAGTTCGCGAACCATCCCGGCCTGTTGATCCCGGGACCGATGCTGTCGCCGCCAGGAATCCGGAAGCCACCGATAACGCGTCGGCCCCGTAGCAGGTTGCCAGCTTCTGATCCTTTTTCACCAGCGTTCCCACGGAATCGTTGAAAGTCTCCCGCACAAATCCGTCCATGCCGGCGTCAATCCTATAGACGCGTGTGTCTTCCGGGACCACCCGGCCCAGCACGCGAACGTTCTCTCGGGCAGGAGTTTTTTCGACAGCCGCCACGCGAATGCCGAACAGTTGCTGTTTGTCGGAGTCGATGCCAACCATTCCCGCGGACATAGGCGCAGGGGAATTCATTTGCCCGGAAGTGTTTTCGGCGTAAACCGGTTCCAACTCCATGCCGCAGTCCGGGGCAATCCCGGCATGGTCCGACCGGTAATCGGGATGCATCGGATCGACCCAGTAGAGCACGCGACGCGCACTCTGGAGCTGGGCAGGAGCTTGCGCACTGTGACGCCGTCCTGCCAGATAGGAACCAATCATCAGAACTGCGATTGCGAATGCTGCTCCAATTTTTTTCATTGACATTAATACCGCAACACGTAGCCAAACCTCGGCCCATCTCTGCTACTGGGGTGAGCTGGAAGAGCTTGATGGCGATTTCGGGGGAGTTGATTCCTGTGTCGCTGCTGGCGTGGCTGAGCTCGGTGACGAGACTCCCGTAGCCATCTGCGCCGCAGTCGCCTCTCGTGCCTTCTGTGCTTGCTCTGCAGCTCGCTGTTCCGCCTGCTTGTACATTGCCTGGCGGCGCGATTCCATGTCTTCGCGCACGTGGGCGGCCTGGCTCAATTCAGCCAACTGCTTATCGAACTGTCCAACCATCAGCTCCCACATCTGCAGATTCGCCTTGGCAACTGGATCCTTCGAATGATTAGCCACGGCCGTCGTTTGCATCTGCTTCAATAGCGCATGCATCTTGGCCACGGTAGTTTTCATTTCGTCTACACGCTGCTGCATCAGTGACCCGGAATGCGCTGCCGCAGCCTTAGCCTCTGCATCGGTCACGGCCATGCCCGACGTCCGATGCGGAAAGGCTCGCGGTGCTGAAGGCGCCACCGTCTGCGCCACAACGGCGGTCGTGGCCAGAATCAGAATGGCAGCGCTTGCTGTAATTGACTTCATCTCAATCTCTCCTTGGCATGAAAAATTGTGCTCTAGCGCACTCCTCAAAGCACTTGCACTTCATCACTCTAATAATTGGGGGAAGGCCAACATCAGCGCGGTGTAGCAAACCGCGATTCGTCCAGTTTTGGGTTCGAGACGATACTCTCGATCTGGATCTGTTCTTTTTCTTTGTAGCCCTCAACCACTGTTTCCATCAAGTAAGGCATCATCAGCCCATTGACCGCACGATAATCGCGCAAATAGGTCGCCACCGGGTGGTACTTGCCATCGAGGCGCCGTGGAGCTCCTTCGATCTTGATCTCGAGGAAGTTCTCTGCGCTTACCCAAACGTGCCGAGCGTGGCCGGCACTGTCCGTCACTTTCAAGTTATAGGCTTTATGTCCTTCAACCTGGTCCACACCTTGCAGTTCGACGTGCGAGCCTTTCGCCGCATAGTCAATCAGTAGCCCGTCCAAGTCCGACTGCGTCGCCGCGGACTGCAGTTCCTCAGGCGTATATTTCTCCACATCATGCCGATTCAGAAACGGACGTAATTTCCAGCCTTGCTTGCCGTCATAAACCTGGACTGCGGTTTGGCCATTAAATTCGATCTCGATTCGTTGTTTACGTCCGCGCTCGAGGTCCATCACAAACGGTAGCTTCACCTGCTCGGCCGGCCGTTGCGGCGTTGCCCCGGCTTTCCGCACTCCGGGAACTGGAATCGTTGGGCGGTTATTTCCTCCAGCGTCCATCTTCCCCTTCATTTCCAGCGAGTGCACTGCGCGCCAAGCCGTCAATCCCCCCCGCGCCTGCACGTTCTTGTCGACGATCTGTGCGGCTGTCAAGCCGGATGCAGTACCGTTGGTCTCCGTACCGGCCGCCGCAGCCATGGACACGGAGACACACGTCAACAGCAGAGTTGCGGAAAACAAGAGTCTCGTTTTCATCGAATTCCCCTTTTACCAACTAATCAATAACGACGAATAGTCCCGAGCGAGGTGTGCTTTGGAGGAGGTACGTTATCTGCTCTTTCGATTTGCCGCGCTTTCGCGGGCCTGGGGGGAATATTATTTTGCCACGAATTCGTTGCCCAGCCAAGCACAATTTTCATGTCTTGGCGGAATCTTAATTTTGGGGCTTTTTGCGGCTATTCCAGCGTTTTCCCACGCCCCGGCAGCTATTCCTGCCACCTGGTCTTCTGGATTCCCTATTGCACCACGAGCTCGTCCGCGTGAAACTTCCCAATCACCACGCTGACGCGGTCACCGCGCTTCACAAAGCCGCCTTTATTGGAAAACAGCATCCAATAGGATTTTCCTTCTTCTGGAGCGGCGCTTTGGCGCAGCTGTCCCACCTTTTCCATGTTGGGCACGACCAGCTTGACATGGGCACGCTCATCCACCAGGTACGGCTTCAGCCGCTTATCGCTAAGAGCCTTCGCTTTTTGCGGGTCCACCACGCGGTAGGTGAAGCGAATCATCACCCCGGATTCGACTGATTTTGTCGAGAGCGAGTCAACGCCCCAGACGATCTGGGAGTAGAGCTGCGATCGTTTCGTCCGCTGGCTCCCTACACGTTCAGCAGGAGTAGCGGTGCGCGCTGACCTGCTGGCATTCGGATTTGAGGATTGGCCGAGCGCAGTGGAAACAAGAACAACACTGGCGAGGGCTAAGACGAGATGCTTCCCCGCTGCAGCCAGAACCGCACTTATGCACATAACCCCGTGACTCCCGAGTCCGTATCCTATACGAAAAGCTTTCCGGGGGCAGTACCCAGGGCTGGTTTTCCTCTCGGTACCGGCCCCCGGACTTTCAATCCACCGATTTCTCTCGCGATGTTTGCGGATCCTGCCGGGGTAGTCGGTTGCTACCACCCCGGTAAGAGCTTCTAGTTTGCGTTGAAGTTCGCGCTCCTCTGAGTCCCGGTGCCAGCTGCGCCCGTAACGTTAATCGATACAAATGCCGCTCGTGTACTGGTGCTGGTCCCTGGAACATATCTGACTGCGATCGTACAAGTACTGTTGGTGGCCAACGTTGTGCCGCTTGTGCAGGTTCCCCCGGTGATAGAGAACGTGCCTCCCCCCCCGGTCGTCTTGGTGATGGTCGGGGCAGCAGTCAGCGTTGTCGAAGCACCGGTTGTATTTGTCACGGTGATGGTAGCGTTCTTAGTCGTAAGGTTCGCGGGAAAGGACGTCATTGCTGGGCTCGGCGCCGAGAACGAGACAGCGGTTGCTGTTCCGCTCAGGCTTGCGATGTTTTCCACGCTCGAAGCGCCGGGATTCGACAGCGTAACCGTTAAGAATCCCGTCTTCGCCCCCGATGAGGTTGGATTGAAATGCACTGCGACGGTGCAACTCGCCTGTGGCGCTAATGACGTAGTGCAGGTACCAGTCGTGCCCACCGCAAACTGGTTCGAGGTCACGCCGAAACCGGAGAACGACATACTGTCGGTGGTGCTCGGATTCGTCACTGTCACCAACTGATCCGCAGTGGTCGTGTTCACCAGATGCGTACCGAAGGCCAATGACGTCGGACTGACCGTGAAGCCACTGCCTGCGAGGGCCACCGGGTTAATAACCGCGCCCGCCGGCGAGCCACTGGCATAATTCCCCGTTACTGTGAGATTGCCGGTTGCTGGCGCCGGTCCCGTCGGCGTAAAGATTACGCCGATGGTGCAAATGCGCGGGTTGGCCGGGGTACCTGCAGCCAAGCTTGTGCCGCAAGAGCCGCCGGAGCGTGAGAACTGGGCTGGAAAGGTGATAGCAATGCTGTTCAGCTGCACGTCAGTGTTCGACAACGTAAGCGTCTGCACCGCACTAGGAACACCCTGCGCCTCGAACCCGAAGTTCAGCGAACTCGGCGACAAGCTGGCGCCCGTACCGGTTCCACTGAGCGTCACCGGCGAGCCAACTACCGCAGCGCTCGAGGTAATGGTGAGGTATGCAATGGCGTTGCCCACCGCCGTCGGCGAGAACGCCACGTTGATAGTGCACGTCCCGCCGTCTGGCACAGGGGTAGCCGCGCTGCAAGTACCCCCAGCCGCCGCGAACATTGAGCCGGTCGAGAACGTTGCATCGATTCCCGTCACCGGACTCCCGCTCGAGTTGGTCAGAGTCACGCTCATCGGTGCGCTGGTCGCGCCGACTCTCGTGTTGGGGAAGGTGACGGTCGAAGGCGATACGAAGACCTCCGCCGCACCCGTACCACTGAGCATCACCGGTGACCCACCGACCGGTCCACCGGCAGTGGCCGTGATGCTCACGCCGTTGGGGGGGGCAGTGATGAAGTTTCCAACGCCGGTCGGGTGGAAGGCCACGGTAATGGTGCAGGAGCTGTTCGCAGCCAACGTCGCGCCGCAGCCGCCGGCTACGCGCGAGAATGGAGCCGGGCTGACGGTGACCGCGATACCGGTCATTGGTACCGTACCGCTAGACAGGGTCACAGTCTGCGTTGCGGTCGCACCGACTGCCACGTTGCCAAACGACAACGACGTTGGGTATACGTTCGCACCAGGAGTACGATCTGCCTGGAACTCGATTGCACCCGCGTCAAATTTGCCATCGTTGTGGTTATTGGGGAGATCCGGCCGCGGGTTTCCATAAAAATCCAGCACCGGGTGAGTCACGTTGGTCGGTACCATGTCGATCGCCGGCGAGTACTGCGACAGGTTGAAGTCGGCGAGAGTCGCGCCCGTGACCGGGTTCGACGTCGTCAAGGGACCCCACCGCAGGTTGATCCAGTTGTTGCCTTCGTCCGTCGTCGCAGAAGGACTGAGGCTGAACTGGGGTATAGGCAGCGCGTTCGATTCGTTGGTTCCCGGAGGCACCTGCCATCCCAGGTTCTGGTAGCAGGCTGTCGCACTCTTGTCAGTCCCGCAGGCCTCGGGCGGTATGCGCGAGCCGTTGCAGTACTGGTGATTGAGCTGCGGGTTGCCACTGATGTTAGTGGAGGCATAACCCGCTGTGCTGCTTAGAACCGAGTACGCCGGTGCGAGTGTGCCACCGGTATGGTTTCCTGGCCCGGTATCGCCACGTACGCCGATATCCCAGAAGCTGGAGCCACTCGGGCAGGATCCGGTTGCAGTCTGGTCGCCTGCCAGGGTACCGTCCATGTTCTTCAGCTTCACGACGTATTGCTGGTTGCCCGTCCCCGGACCAACTGCCTCCACACCGATGATGAAGGAACGGTTCTGGTAGATAACGTCGGCGCTCAGTTGAGGCGCCGAGTATTGCCTGCACGCCGTCCCTGTGGTGCCGCCGTGATTTGCCGGGCAGGTGATCGTACCGGTCTGTTGCATGTTCGCAGCCAGTACCGCGCTGTTGGTCACAGCAACCAGACCTGCAGGTTGCGGCTTGGAGCCCGCACCGACGTCACAGATACCGGTATTGGGATCGAGATGACCCGTCGGGCACGGACCTGCAGCGCTCGCCAGTGGAGCAAACAGCGAGTTGAACAGCACGCCCGAAGACGCCGTCGAGTCGTTGTCCACGATGGTGTTGTTGATGATGTCGACGTTCAACGCGTCCAGCAGCGAGATACCGCCGCCATCCCAGCCCGCAACGTTGTTGGCGATGATGTTGTTGGTGATCTGGATGCCGTTCCACGGCGACGACATCTGGAACAGGCGCGACCCATCACTTGGCGCGCCTGGCCATGGCGACGGACCGCTGCCGTTGGGGAAACGGCTGCCATTGGGGAAGTTGAGCACATCCGTTCCATTGATGTTCTGCAACCGCAAGCCACCGCCGCTGCCGGCGTCGGCCGAGTTGCCCATGATGGTGTTGGCGTTAATGATCAGGCCCGGCCCAGTTCCGTCGCTCGGGGTAATCGAGCCTGGAGTCGAGACGCAGTCCTTGTCATTGACCGAACCGCAAGCCGGATCGGGATCTGGCGCGCCCATAATCAGCAGGCCGCCGCCGTTGGTTGCGATGGTTGGGTTGGTGCTCTGGTTGAAGATGATCGTGTTGTGTTCGATCGTGCCGTAGTAGCTGTATCCAACGTGCGCTACGCCGGCACCGTCGCCCGTGTTCATGTTGCCACACACCCAGTTGTAGCTGAACTTGTAGTAGTCGGCGCCGTTGCAGAAGCTGACGCCGCCCGCACCCGCCGGGGTGGACGAGAACAACTCGTCTCCCAGTGAGGAGTTCGCCGTAACTGCGTTGTGATGCACATTGACGTTCAAGTTGTAGCAGTAGGGCAAAGCCAGGTTAGCGATGTTCGTACCTAAGCAGGAGCCCGGCGGAACGTTAACCGCCGCATTTGCGCCATTGGTCGGGCCCACCGGAATCTCCGTGTGTTCGCCTTGACCGATGGTGATGCCGCCAGACAGCGTTCCCTGGTTGCTATGGATCCGGTTATTGGCAATCTGGAGGTGGTGACCCCACGCGTGGACGAAGATTCCGCCGCCGCCCTGGGAGCTGTTGATCAGGCTCAATCCGTCGATGCTGGACGGGTTGCACTGGAAGTTGCTGGGATACGGGTTGCTTGGATTTCTGTTCCCCCCAACTTGGCAATCGCCGCTCGTCAGCACAACGCTGCCGTCCGGGAATGCCGACTCAGTTGCTCCGCTGCCGAACGGATCGCCTCCATTTCGAGGGATATTGACGCCCTTGCCGAGCACGGTAATGGCGGCACCTTCATAGGCGCCCATCAGACTGGGCTCGATCAACTGTTCTGCCAGGTTGCCATTGACTGACGTATCCCAACCCAGCACACCTTCCATCGGCACACGATCCACGATTAGCCTCGGGAAAGTAGCTGAGCCGTTGGGCAGGTAGTTCATGCCGGCCGGGCAATTGGCAGGGTTCCCGCTGGCTGCTGCTGAGCCGTCCGGCGCCAGGCCAAACAGGCAACCCACCTGCTGCCGCCACGGGTCGAGCTTGGTCGACAGTGAGAAGCCCTGGGGATGCGGATTGGCGTTGATGACACTGGACACGGCGCCGACACCTTGCAGGCGCACTGGCTTCCACATCAGCACCATTTCGTCGTAGCTACCCGGGGGAACGATGATCATGTCGCCCGGAGCAGCCGCGTCGATGGCCGATTGAATCGTCTCGCTCCCGGACAGAACCATTGGAGGTTTGCCTCCGATGGTAACCGTCACGGTATCAATCGATTGTTTGAGGTTCGCGGCTGTGATCGCCAGTTCGCCACAGGACGCTCCAGGCAAGCCGCCGTACAGCGTCTGCTGCTGCACCTCGCAAGCCGGCACGCCACTGGGCACGTAGCCCGTGATTGAGCTGTCTGACCATTGCACACCCGTCATGGGCTTGCCGGCGATGGTCACGTTGGGGCAAGGCGTGCCTTCGACGCCACTATTGCAGGCAGCTGACGGCGCCGTGCCGAAACCATAGTGGCGCGTCACCTTCGCTTTGTTGAATGGATCCACTGTGGCCGATGGGCCGGTATACCCGTAGTTGTCCACCGGTTGGTCGCCCAGCGCCGTGATGGTCAGCTTAGCGTCGCCAGTGCGCACGGTTGCCGTGGCCGCAGCACCGCTGCCGCCGCCGCCGGAGAAACCAACGGTCGGAGCACTGGTGTAGTTCGAGCCAGGATTGGTGACGTTCACCGCGACAACACTCGAGGTGATCGTCGCAGTTCCGGTTGCCGTGTTTCCGCTTGGAGGCGCCGCGAACGTCACTATCGGCGCGCTGCCGTAGCCGGACCCTGGGTTGGTCACCGTGACTGAAGCTACCGCCTGAGTCACATTCGCAGTCGCGGCAGCACCGCTGCCGCCGCCGCTCGTGAACGTGACGGCCGGCGCAGAGGTGAATCCCGAACCGCCATTATTTACGGTTACGCTGCCCACTCCCATGGCCACCGAGAAGGTCGCGCAGCTCGTGGTGCAACCGTGACCGGTGACCGTGACGACGCCGTTCGTGCCGGGCCGTGATGTGTAATTGTTCCCCGGATTCAACAGCGTAACGTTCGTGACATGACGCGGTGCGGTTGCGTTGGTGGTAACAGCTACGAGAGCACAGCCGTTGCCGCTGCAGCCTCCTCCATTAATGGTGAACGTAAAGGTATTAAAGAAAGAGGCGCTGTAGCCGCTGCCAGGGGTGAGGAGCGAGACTGAGTTGACCTTCAGGCGCGCCGTTCCAGTTGCGCCGCTGCCGCCGCCCCCGGCGATGTTTACCGTGGGTGCGCTGGTGTAGCCCGTGCCGGCACTCGTCACCGAAACGGAAGCTACCTTCGAGACCACAGTGGTAGTACCTGTGGCAACGGTTCCGCCCGAACTCGGAGCACTGAACGTGACTGCAGGAGCGCTCGTATAGCCAGTACCGCCGTTCGAAATGGTTACTCCAGTGACCATCCCCGAGATGACCGCAGTCGCGGAAACCCCGCTGCCACCGGTTCCGGAATTGTTGAAGCTAACGGATGGAGCGCTGGTATATCCCGTTCCGCCATTGGTGACGTTCACAGCGATCACCGGTCCCTTGCCGCTGGCCACCCACGGTCCCACTCCGTCGCCATTGACTTGCTTAATGGACGGCGTGGTATCCGGATAAGCGCAGTCCGGATGGTTATAGCCTTCAGCGAACGCCGAGGTTGGTACCACCGGCGTGTCGAAATACCCGGTCTGGCCTGGCATGAAGGGCAGTTCATAGCAGAACTGGCTGTAGCCCGGCTGGAACAGCGGGTCGGGCGCTGCATCCGATCCTGCATCGTTCATACAAAGGACCATCATGGTCGGACCATAACCCGTCGGGTTCGGCGGGTTAACTTCCCACGTCGAGTAGCTCAGGCCGTTATACGCGCCGAATGCATCGGAATACGTGCGCGCGATTTCCGTTCCGGTCCAATCTTTCAGCGAAACGGGCAGGTACGCGGGCGCAAACTTCTCGCCGAATTGCGGTGAGAACGGATCGAATTCCGCCGTGAAGTCGTCGGTAATAACGCCCGTGTAGTGCGCAGCTTTATGCACCGAGCTGAAGAGGTAGAACTTAGCCAAGGCCGAGCTCTGGTCTTCCAGCGTGACTTCTTTGCGATCGCACAACGGACGCATCGCTCCGGCGAAGGGCGCCACTTCCCCGGACAACGGGAACAGGCTGATGTAATCCGGAACCTGGCGCACCGTGCCGACGCAAGGCCAGAAGCTCTCTACGCTGCCGGTGTCGCCCTCATGGCTGGGTACGCTGGGATCTCGCCCCAGATTCTCAGTTCCGTTCTGAGCATTCAGGGGGTTGCCGCTGCCGACGTTGCTGGCAATTTCTGCCTGGTCGGGCAGGATGAAGATACTGCCCAATCCACCGAACTGCTGGGTGACCGGGGCGATAAAGTTGTCGCCGATCAGGATGTTCTTGTCTTCTTCTTTGACTAGTTCATAGCCCGGAGGAACAACCACTTCCACCACGTACTTGCCTGCCGGCAGCATAGGAGCGCCGGCCCGGTACTTGTCGGTTGTATCCGGGTTAGGAATGCAAACTTTGGGGTCGCAATTGCTGCCCAAAGGCTCTCCCGTCTGCGGGTCAATACCGGTGACGCTGGGGAAACTGTACATGCCATCGTAAGGAGCCGGCTGCAACTGGTTCCAGTTGTGCATGCCGTCATAGCACTTGTACTGCGAGTTGTGCGCCAGCGGCAGCGGTTGCGCCTGGCCATTGTCGTTGTAGAGGTCCAGCCACTGCGGCTGGTTATCCAAAGCGTAGAAGAAGGGGTCGCTGGTGGACTGCCCCGGGCAGCTGATGTTCGGAACATAGCTGCTCCCATCGGCAGCTTTCACCAGGTTTCCATTGGCATCCTTGCGGAAGCCCTGAACCCAATCATCAAAGCTGGTGGTCTCGGTGGTGTCGACCAGCGTCAGCGTCTTAGTTACACCATCCGCTGCGAAGCCTTCTTTGTACAGATTGACCTTGACATGGGGAACGAGTGGCTCCCAGCTGAGTTGCAGGAGCAGCGTCGGATCGTCAAACGGCCGGGTCGAGGCATAGACCACGTGCCCGTGAATGCCGCCGTTCTCGGCGGGGGCGGTAGCAGTGGCCTCCGCGTACGGCTTCTTGCCGAATTCCAGGAAGTTGTTCTGTCCCGCGAAGCCCTGCCATCCGTACGAACCGAACCAGTAAGGCGGATCGATTCGGCCGGCGGAGTGGTTGCCGGTACTGCTGGGAACCGGACCCAGTTTGATCGAGTCGCCAGCACCCGTGCAATCCGCATTTGAGCAATACACCGCGCCTGGCAGCGATAAATCCGTGGGCAAAGGCCAATTCTCATACGTATTGGCTAAGTACTTGCCGATCGCGGAGCCGCCGCAGTTGGGGTATCCGTTGCTCCCGTTGCCGCAGAACGCGGTCCCGTCGGCTGGTCCACCCGCGTCGTAGACGACGTGCACGCCTGTGGTCTTGTAGCGAGTGCTATCAGTTTCGACCACGTACCAGTTGAACAGCGGAAACACCTCGTTGAATCCGGCATAGCCGTTCAGGTCGGTGCTGTTGAAGTTCGAGAAGCTGCCATCGCGGAAGCGGATGTTGGTCGCTACCAGCGGAAGTCCCGTATCCAGATCGTTGCCTTGCCCGTCATGATGAGTATGGCCGTCCCCATTCATGTCCAGGAACGTTCGAGTGTAGATGTCGGACTGCCACTGGTGGACCGCCACCTCTCCCATATCGAGCTGTGTGTTGCCCGCCAGGCCGATGGGAGTCGAGATTCCGTCCACCACCTGGTCGTTCCACTGGTCGAACGTCGTAATCTTCCAGTTTCCTGTCGGTATACCTGTAAAGCTGAAGTTGCCGTCAGCGTCGCACTTGGTGAATGCAAAATCCGCGCCGTCCGGGTCGCCCAGGCTGACGTAGGACTGGGTAAAGGAATAGCTGTCGTGCGTGCCGCTGCCGTACAGCCGTTCATCCGGCGTCCGGCTCATGCGCCCGGTGGTGATGTGACCCTTTACCGAATTGTTGCAGGCCGCGTTCCCAGTGCACAGGGCCTTGAGGCGCTGGTTGATGATGTCCGGGTTCGCGAAACCGATACTCACGTGGTAACCGGCGGGCCCGAATTCCTGGAAATATGCCGGCTCGCCAACGCGCATGAAGGAGTCGTGCGCCTTCTGGCCGTCGAGAGTATTGGTCTGCAGCCATTCTTCGCCGCGCCCGATGCGGTCGGCGTTAGGGGTGGCGACTATGCCATAGCGGCCCTGGTACAAATTGGGCACCACGGCCTGGCCTGCGAGGGGGGAGAGCGTGACGCCGTCGGATTCGTAAGTCGGGCAGGTAAGAATCATGCCCACGATACCCTTTTGGCTCTGGTCCCCCGTCAGCGCGTTCGCCGTGACGGTTGGTGAAATTGGGCAGGCATCCAGGTTCGTGAGCGGGTCAATGGTTCCCGCCAGGCTGTTGGTCAACGGCATATTGAACATGTCGTAGGTGGGCTGACCCGTGGCATCCCCGGTTCCGCCCGCGTCGTCAAAGATCGTGACTTCGAAGCCACCCAAGCCAGGCTCGTTCGGAGCCAGAACGTCGAGACCGCCGCCCGCGTCGTGCTCACCATTCAACGGGAAGTCATCCTCGAATACAAAGACGCTCAGCTTCGCCGTGGGATACGGGCTGGGCTGCGTATAGATCTTCACCGACGCTTGTCCGGCGCTGATCGGAGCTCCACCCATGCCGTGACCGCAGGAACCTGCTGCAACGCCTGCAGCGGAGCAATCGGGCGCGCCTGCATAACCGGCATTGAACGGGTCCGCCGCATCACCGGGTAACACCGAGATGTAGTAGCGCTTGTTCGGATCGATGCAGTTCTGCACCTCCGGCGTAGCTGCCGAGCACAATCCAACCTGGCTGGGATCAAGAGGCGTTTGCCCATTTCCACTCAGGTCCGGACGGCAGACCCCGTTGCCTTGGTCGCAGACTACGGGATTACCCTGCAGCGACTGCTTGGCTTCGCACGAATTTGGACCGGTACAACCGGTGGCGATCACCGGCATGCTGCTGCTGTGGAAGTTCGTCCCGAAGTTCGGAACCACTCCGCCGCCGTTGCCGGGACAACCCGCTGGTGGCGGGTTCGTTGTGCACTTCGGGTCGACATAGAAGGTGCGGTCCTCCTCAAGGATCCAACGGTAATCGCTGATCGTCGTCTTCTTGTCGTTCCCGTCGTAGACCGTAACTGCCAGTCCGCGCGAAGCGGGGAAAGTCAGCGAGACGGTTCCGACATTACTCGCGCCGCTTGTGGTTCCCTGCGAGTTTTTCGCCTGATAAGTGAAACTGAAAGTGCCAGCGCCTGACGCGTAGGCAATGAAGCCGCCGTTCTGATCCACTGCGACGCAAGGCGCTACCGGCGTGCTACCGCAAGGCCCGATTCCGTTAGTCGAGGCCGCGGTCACTGTGGCAGCGGCAACGGTGAGCGGATAGCCAGCCGTATCCTTGTCTGCCAACAGAATGCCCGGAGGCGCAATCTTCAGGTAGGTTGCCAGGCTGGACGTGTAGTTGCTGGTGCCCATCAGGATGCCGCCAGCGGTCCCAACGTCGCCTTTATTCAGGGTGACCGTCGCGCAAGGTCCTGCCGTCGTTAGATCCGCCTGGCAGGCGGATGCTCCGTTCGCGATATAGACGAACGTGTCCGGAGCAGTCCAATTGGCATTCGGAGTGTACGAAAAGGTGCCGTTCGAGTTGAGACTCAGCACGCCGTTCGTTGGTTGTGTGACGACCTTTACGCCGAAAACATTCGTATCGTTTGCGATTACTCCCGTCGAAACATCCGAGACAGTAAGACTAGTGCACGTTGTCGACTGGCATGCGACAGAGTTGTATGTGTCCGGCCTAGCACTGGCTGCCCCAATTCCTCCCGCACCGCTGGGAATTGACGATCCGTTAACGCTGATGTACGCCAACATTCCGGAATCACGGTTTATGGAAGCGCCTGACAAGCTCAACTGACGATCGAAAATCGGCAGCGCAGGGCTCGTGCAACCGTCGCCAGTGCACGCCGGCGTCGAGTTGATCATGACATCGTAGGTCTTGCCCGCGGCCATGAACACTTCACTCTGCACACGCAGGTTTAGAGGCTTGGAAGCAGCCGCGGCTCTCGCGATGTCAGGAAAAACATTCCCGTCTTCCGCGATTAACGACATCCCAGGGGAATTCGTGCCGGTGGTCGATCCCACGATCGACGGCACGTGCATACGCAAACCGGCATTCACCAACCGCACCAACACATTTCCGGTAATCCCAACTGTGATCGGAAGACCTGTAGTCGAATCGATGCCAGATGAAGCGTTAAACAGTGAACCTGTGGCATTGGTTTTGTTAAAGGCAACGCCATTGATCAGGTAATAGAGTGGGGTGTAATTCACCACCGGCGGATAGCAAGCCGCGACTCCGTCACTACATGGTGATCCCGCGGATAAACTCAGGTTAGCAGTGAGCTGGGCGCCGCTACCGGTAGTACTGTTTACAGTCACCAAGCTTGGAACGGACGTGTAGCCTGCGCCTGCATTGTCAAGGCTGACACCGGTAATGGCGCCAGTTGTCGGATCTACGGAGGATACGTGCGCAGTTGCCTGAGTGCTGTAGCCGCCACCGATGATGTTGACGACATCTCCTACTGCGTAGTTCGTTCCTCCGCCGGTCGGGTTGCCGTCAGCATCAGTATTCACCGTCACTGAGCTGACACTGTCGCGCAACACACGGATTGCCGTCTCGCTGAATCCCGCAGTAGTTACAGCCGCCTGAACTCCCTTGTTCTGGACCGGGTCGATTTCGCTGAATTCAAGGGGAACGTCAGCGCCGTATGTCACGCCTGTATAAGCCGTATTGGGGTTAGCAGTCACAACGACGATTCCATAAAGCCCCATGGGACCTTGGATCGATGGATGTGTTCCGGATTCCAGAAGGTAAGTGCCGGGCCGGAGAGTCGGCCAAGTCAAAGCACTACCTGACGCAACTTGGCCTGAGATAGGGGTTGCGCCCGCTGCCGCTACTTCCGTTGCGAACGACTGCACTCGTGGACCCTGGGCAGGGGGATTAAACGTGGCGCCGCTGCTGTCGCCGACGATGGGCCAAGTCGCTCCCTGCACGGCATGAGACGGGCTTGGAGAATACGTTCCCCCCGTGCTTCCCAGCCCACCGCCCAACTGCCCCACGATCACAATGGATGTGGGAATGTTGTTCGCTGTCGTGCTTCCCGTCGCGAACGAAAGATTGTTCGTGAGGTTGATCTGCAAACCGCCCGCGCTCGCCGGAACCGTGATCACCACGGGCGACCACTGGCCAACGCTGGCAGCTGCTGGATTCAGCGGGGCGCAAGTTGCCGCCGAGCCCGCAACATTGGCACAGCTATAGCCCCACATCGGAACGGTTTGGCCGTCCGGCAGAGTGGCCATCGTGGGCGCGGCCGTTAAATTGACCGGCAGCTGGCCGACAGACTGGCTTACCCCCAGGAGGAGAAGAAGGGTTAGCGGTACAGCGATCTTCAAACTCGACTTAACGAAGTGGGATAGCATCTTTTCTTCTCCTGGTTAGAACGACTCGTCAATGACGAACTCCCGGGAATCAACCAGCATCATCATCAGCATGCCGCCCGGGAAAATATTGTTGGTGGTGATTTCACGCTCGTTGTGCGAGTGCCACATGAAGGCAAAGCCCGCCTCGGACGAAGGACTATTCGCAATCGTGCCGGAAGGCGGAGTCGTGCCGCTGGTACCGCAGTTTCCTCCCGGAGTTGGCGTCGCACACGGAGTCCCGAAGGTGGCGCGCGTGGTCGCATCCGGCCCCAAGTACGGACTTCCGCCAAACCAGGCACCATTAGTCAGAATGTTGGGATCGGGTAACGTGGCCGGACCGAGCCCTGCCACGTCGCCAAAAGGAGCGTGTTCCAGTGGCTTGTTGTGGTCCTGGCACCATTCGAAATAGTTAATCGCGGTGGGATCACCGGTGTTGTAGCCGTTCGCATCCGGTTTGCAGGGCAGCACTGCATTCGGATCGCTGGAGCCTGGATGGTGACCATATGCATCCCAGTTGAGCCCCTTCGCGGTCCAATAGAAGATGCCATCCATCGCTAACCCTGGCGTGGTCGTAGTCGTGAACAGCAGCGGGCCGGCGAGGTCGGTGCCATCGGGAGACAGAAGCAGGTTGCCGTCACGCCCCAGGATGCGCACGTGGTTGCCGTGCTCGTGGAAGGGATGTTGCCACCGGCCCTGGCCAATCACGCGCAGCAGGGTCAACTCACCTGGGTGCATGTGCGGATTACCGTTGTAGGGCTGGTGCGGATATTGGATCGCGTAGTTCGGGTCCATGTTATCTGGCATCGAACGCCCATTGATCATGTAATAGGCCGGATGGTAGGGCTCGGTCGCCACATTCAGGCTGGTCGGACAAACATTCGTGTCCGAAGGCGTACAGTTGGCAATTGTCGCCAGTTGCTCTTCCGCCTGGCGGTGAATCCTGGGATCGATCTCGGAGAATTGGAACAGGTACTCGCGGTCGTAGCAGGTGTTCGGGTTGTCGTAGGCTGATGTCGAGAGCGTGAAATTAGATTCGCCCCAGTTTGCCTGTGCCGATAAGTTGCTGGTTTGGAGGTCACCGTTTGTGCAACTGGCACCTTTGACGGGCTGGCTCGGCAGCACGATAATCGCGCCATACAGCCCCATTTCCACTTGCAGGTCGCCCTGTGTTCCGCTGTAGTACGCGCGCGTACCCGCGGAGGAAGGAGTGAAGGTATAGCTGACCGTACTGCCGGGTGCGGCCTCACAGGTGAGTAAGCCCTGGACACCGGAAGGAGTTTGCGCTGAGCAACTCGTCGTCACGTTAAAACCGGGAAAAAGAATTGACGTGTTGCCGGCCGCCGGAGGAAGACTGTTCGTTAGCGTGACCGTGACTGACTGGTTCTCCGTCACGATCAGCGTAGGACCAGGAACCTGCATGTCATTGCAGAACGTATTGCTGATGGCCGAGGGCATAAACGTCGCGCTTCCAGGCGTGTTACCGGTGCAGCCATAGCCCCAGGAGTAAATCGCCTGCCCATCGGGCTGAGTAAGGAACGCGGCCTTTGCCGTCAGCTTGAACTCCGTACCCTGAATACCGGGAGCCGCAGCGTAAGCACTCGCCGTGAGCAGCAGAACCAATGCCGCCATTGCCAGCGGGAGCAGTCTCGTAACTGAAATCGTGTTTTCCTTGTTCATGGGTTTCATCGCTGCTCTCCTAATTGCAAGTGTTGCCGAAGGTGGGACCCGTAACTGTGCTCGGGCAAACATGAACCTCGGTCATCAGCCCGCCAAAGTTCTCTGCGTCGTTCGCCAAATGATCGAGATTCGGGGTGTAAAGGTAATACGTCTTGCCGGCCGGAACATTGCTGGCATCCAGAATCACGTCCAGCGATTCGCCGCCACCCAGCGTGATCGAGTTCGTGTCGTACGCCATGTTGTTGCCTTCTTCATCGCGCAGCATCTTGGCGTTGAGGGCGATCACGTGCATCGGAATTCCCAGCGATGCCAGCGTCTGATATTCGGAAACGTCCAGGTCGGAAATGCGTAACAGCGCGCGCCCTCCGGCCGGAATGTTGATGATCGCGGGAAGCGGTTGCGAGAAGTGCGACGAGCCATCGGCCGTCTGGGTCTGCAGCGGCCCAGCTGTCACCGTGTCCGGATAGCTGCGCCCATTCAGCAGGAAGTACTTGTCCTTCATGTCGGCGAACCCTTCCGGGTTGAAGGTCATGCCGACAAAGTGGAAGTTCGGATCAAAGCCGTGAATCTGGATGGGATACTCAACGTCATAAGCCGTCGATCCGTCGCCATCGTTATAGGCGTATTTGTGCAGGTTGCCTAATAGGTCGAGGCCCTGGGTAGCGGCCGGGCTGCCAGCCGGCACGGGATTGCTGCACAAAATATCCGGGACGGAGGCTACGGCGGGCGACGCACCATCACCTGGTCTGCGGCAGGCGGTGCGCAAGTCAGCCTGCTGGGTTCGTAACGAGTCAACAAGAGGGGTGTCTTTCGGGACTCGATTCTGCCGCGGACGCACGTAAATTTGCCCGACCATTCCCATCTGCAGGTGTTCGGGAGGAGTGATGTGGCAATGCCAGAAGTAAGTACCGGCATCGGGCGCGAGGTAGTAATAGGTGAAGCTGCCGCCGATATTGATGGCCACCGAAGCATCAGGCACGCCGTCGTAGAACGTTGACGCGTTCGGATATCCGTGGAAGTGGACCGTGTGCTGCTCGAACAGGTCCGGCCGCATGATCATGCCGACGTTGGTCAGCGTAAGGAAAAATTCGTCATCTTCGTCGATCGCCATCAACGGGGCTGGGATGTTCCCGTTCATCACCCCGATATCCATGATCTGTCGCGGATCCACGTGTCCTGTCAGACATCCCGACGGTGTGTTCTGCCCCGCGGTTCCGGTGCAAGCGCCCGATACAGGAGCGCTTACGTGACGGTGGGAGCACTGGTATAGCCCGAACCCGTATCATTCAGCGTGATAGACGACTTGTCCACCCGCAATGACCGCGACCGCGTCGGGAGTAAGACCCGTGGGTTGCTGAGGCGCGCTGAATGTCACTGTGGGAGGCATAACGTATCCGGAGCCGGGGTCAGTAATAGTCACACCGGTCACCGCGCCTGCTGCAAAGACGGGGGAGGCTGTCGCCGTTTTACCGCTGGGGGGTGTTATTTGCTGATCACCGGTCAGCCCGATGGCGCCGTTGAAGGTAAAACTGCCGCCGAGGTTGTCTGTCGTTGCGGGATCGCCGGGCAGCAGGGGCACCGCATTCGTATCCAGGTACACGGTATTGAACACATTAGGAAACTCGGTACCTGGCTGCCCATTGGCGATAGCCGCCAGGCCGGACAGCGGGCCGAAGGAGAACATGTATGTCTGCGTACCGTCTCCCATCGTCGAGAAACCGTCACCTCCGGAAATCTGCTGGCACTTGACAGCACCGTTCGCAGCTCCCGCGGGCATTAGATAGCCCGTGTTATTCGGTCCAGCATTGGATACGGTCCCTTGGAAGCCACTGCAGCCCTGATTCACCGAGCACTTGTATATCGTCGGTGCCGTGTAATCAGGCTCCTTAGTTGCTGCATTGGGGTGAGTGATCGTGCTCGGCGGGCACTGCACGCGAAACGATTGCGCGCTAACTGTTGTCGTTGCGAAACCGAGGACAAAAAGGGGCAACCAAAACCGACACGTATTCCTCATGGCTGTGCAGCCTCCTTCGGGGCGCGAAAACTCAGTTCTCGCTCCAGTGCACCTGTTGTGTTATGGGGGGCGGGCTTGAACGCTTTCCGATGTCGCGAAGAGAAAGTAGACTTCCGCGCGCTGGGGGTTCGGACCTGGCGTTCCCTGAATCCGCGAGGCAACAGTACTCGGCTCGGTTCATGAACTCTTTGCGTTGCGCCAAATACAATTGTAAAGTTGTGTAAAGTGAAGGCCGCGTTCTCAAAAATCCTCTTCACCTATTACTTCACTTCGGCGGCTCGGACCTTTAATAACACCCGCGACTCCTCTTAGTAATTAGCTTCCGCCATCTTGAATCGCCTCAATTTCATCTGCCTTAGATCCTCGATGGAAATATTCATGCGATAACGAGGCTCTTTGCGCCAGCGCAAACACCAGAAGCGCTCCGTGATTTATGAATTGTGATCATTGTGCTCACGCCCCGGCTAAATTAGCCGGTACGCGCGAACCAATTGCTCCCCCAGGTTGTCTCGGCACGGCAAGCAACGAACCCCCAGAGTATTCAGCATGCACGACGAGACCTCATTCAACTTCTTCTTTTACAGGCATAACGGACTCCCATGAAACGTTCGCGTGCTGTCGGAGCTCTCATTCTCGCAGTTGTATTCTCAGTGTCCGCTTACGCGGACCAGGCTAGCGCCGCCTTCAAGCACGGCGTTCAAGCGGAATCCAAGAACAACTACGACGAAGCCTTTCAGAAGTACAGCGAGGCCCACGACCTCAAGCCCAAGGACGCGAAGTATTTCGCGGCCTTCATCCGCATGCGCTTTTACGCCGCCACCGAGCACGTCCGCCAAGGGCAGTTGTTGCGCGATCAGGGCAAGCTGCAGGAAGCGGGGGTCGAGTTTCAGCGAGCCGGCGCGATCGATCCCACAAACTTTGCCGCCAAGGGGGAGGCTCGCCGCATCGAAGAGTTGATCAAGAAGGCGCAACAGCAGGCCCAGGGAGAAGCAGCTAGAAAGGAATTGCCTCTCGACAAAATGGCGAAGGAAGCCGCAGGCCCGGTAGAGCTGCAGCCCTTGTCCAACACCCTCATCAATCTGCGTCTGACGGAAAATGCGACTATGGTTTACAAAACCATCGCGCGCCTCGCCGGCATCAACGTTCTGTTCGATCAGGATTACAAGACCCAGAAAATTACAGTTGAGTTGAATGACGTCACTCTGCGCGAAGCACTGAACACCGTCGCCCTGCAGACCAGGACCTTCTGGAGTGTGGTATCCAGTAACACTATCCTGGTCGCGGCAGACACCACCTCGAAGCGCAAGGAGATGGAAAATACCGTCATGAAAACGTTCTACCTCAAGAACGTTTCCGCTCCCTCAGAACTGCAGGAAGCCGCCACCACCCTGAAAAGTATTCTGGACATGAACCGCGTTCAATTAATTCCCAATCAGAACGCGCTCATCTTGCGCGGCACCACGGACCAGATGGTCCTGGCCCAGAAGCTGCTCACTGATCTGGACAAACCCAAACCCGAAGTTGTGATTGACATCGCCATCCTGCAAGTCAGCCGTGACCGCCTCCGCACCCTGGGAGTGAATCCTCCAACCTCGGCCAATGTGGTGATGATTCCCGGCACCGGTGCCCAAAGCGGGGACAGCGGCGGATCGGGATCCAATGGCTCTTTTACCATCAACTCTCTTCGCAATTTGACTGCGAACAACTTCCACGTCAGCATTCCCGGCGCGTCCTTGTCTTACCTCATGAGTGATAGCGACACCAAACTGATTCAGAATCCGGAAATTCGCGCCCTTGACAACGAGAAAGCCACGCTGAAGATTGGCGATCGGGTTCCGATCGCGACCGGTTCGTTCGGCGCCGCCGGCGGTCTGGGTGGTGTAAGCGCACTGGTCAATACTCAATTCCAGTATCTCGACGTCGGGGTCAACATCGATATCACTCCTCGTATTCATGCCGAGGGCGAAGTCACTTTGAAGATGACGCTGGAAGTCTCCTCGGTCAGTGGAACGCAGAATATTGGCGGTATCAGCCAGCCGGTCATCGGCCAACGTCGCATCGAGCACGAAACCCGTCTGCGGGATGGAGAAGTCAATCTGGTCGGTGGGATTCTGGAAGACACCGAGACGCACTCGCTCAGCGGTTATCCCTGGCTGACGAAGATCCCGATACTGAAATATCTGTTCGGACAAGAGGATAAGGATCGGCGGGAGAACGAAATTATCTTTGCCATCACGCCTCATATTGTCCGGGCGCAGGAAGTGACCGACGATAATCTGCGGCTCGTCGACCTCGGACGCGGCAACTCGGTTTCGGTCGGGCATACGGACCCAAGGGACGGTGCTGCATCTCATGGGCTGATGGATCAAAGCGCCGCGAATAAGGGTCAAGGACGCACGCAAGGACAGCGTACGACCGCGCCCGCGGCTGCGCCTAGCAGGTCCGTGGAGGCGCCTAAAGCCCCGGCGCAGATCCCGGTACCGGCGGCCACCAACACTGCGGTACGACCTGCAAGCGCGTCCCTCCAGCAGACTAGTCCCGCGATCCCGGCGCCCGCTTCACCGGTTAACAACCCTCCCGCGCGCCCTGCCCCACAAATAGATATCAGCCCTCCGTCGCGTGCCGCTTTACAAGCGGAAAATCTTCCCATGCGTCCCCAGCCTCAGGAAGAGGACATACCACCCGTGCGTCTCGCTTCACAACCGCAGAGCAGTCCTGCAGCGGCTCCCACCGCCAAGACGAGCATGCCGGGTCCAAAGCGGGCGGCAGCAGCCCAGGCGCCCACCGAGCAATGTCCCACAGGCACTCACCTGGTGGGCACGGAAAACGGTGTGATCAACTGCTCCTTCGATTGAGTAGGGACAAAAGTCGGTTCCGAAGCAGAATTGACTCCCGCGAGATGCCGCGGAGGCGTACGGCACTGTGATGGCCGACGCTCTGCGCAAAAGATCCCTTTTTTGGATGGGTTAAGCCAGGAACTAAGCTAAGGAGAGCTGGTGCGGCTTCCGCGCTGCGTATCTCCTGCCCGGCTATTCCCCTGCGGAGAAACGCGCCAGCGCGTCCACGTCTTGAACGAGTACGGCCTCTCGCCGGATTTTTACGAGTCCCAGCGTTTGCCACTGGCAGAGGAGCCGGCTCACGGTGAACAGCGTGGTCCCGGTCAATTGCGCCAGTTCTGCCCGCGATAGCGTAATCTCGAGATCCCCGCTGCTGGAGCGCGCGATCTGATCGGACAGCCGAATCAATTCACTGCTCAGGCGCGAACCCACCTTCTCGGTGGCGACCCCGCGAAAACGCTGTTCCATCTCCCGCAGCCGCTCATCCAGCGCTCGCGCCGTGTTTCGACGAAAAACCGGGAAGCGTCCCAGAAGTTTCTCGAACACCAGTGAATCCCAGATCAACGCCACGCAGGGTTGAACGGCCTGCGAGGTCGAGCAATGAATGCAGCCAGTACAAGTCCGGAACGATCCCACGATCTCCCCCGCGCCATTCAGCCGCAGGATGGCTTCATTGCCGTTCGGCCCGGTCTGCGTGACCTTCACCAGGCCGGAAAGCAGCATGATCACATGCCGAACGGGTTCCCCTTCAGAAAAGATGGTCTCTCGGCGGGAATATTGCTTATCTCGCCCTGATGCCAGGATGAGATCGCAATCGGCGGGTTCCACATCCGCGAATAGCGGGAAGTTCGAAACTAGGCTGTATCTTGCAGTCGACAACTGGTATGCTCCGTCTCCGTCAGGATCTGGGTTCCCACGTCAGCTGGCTTCAGCAGCATTCTGAAATTGAACGAACCTGGAGTGCTGCGCGCAGCCCGGGGAGTGACTGACGTAAACGTTGCGCCACTAGTGAGAATGCCCTGCCCATCCTAGCCCGTCAATAACACCTTTGTGCGGGGACCGTAGCACGAAGGTGGAATAAGACAGGCCCTCACCGCAACCCGCTCAGCCCTCATGTTGCTCAGCCCTCATGTTAAGGATGACCGGTAGAAGCAGGAACCACTAGGCCTCGGCACGGGCGCCCTCCAGTCTGGCAATTTGCGCGATGAATTTTTCCGAATCGAACTTCCTTCTTGTGCTGGCCAAAGACATGTATCGAACTTTGCCGAACACCGGCCGCTCGAACCAGGCACGATCATGTTTGCCCAGGATCGCCCAGGCGATTCCCGCATAGCCGTTCGGATCACGCCCATCCAATTCATAACGATCGTTGAGCCATAGCGCGCGTCGCAGAGCCAGCGCGACGGAAGGACTCCATTCGAGAATCTTCTTGGCCCAATACATCAGCCGGCTGGTGCCATCCAACTTGTGCACCTTTTTTACCTCTGCATGAATTAACTTTAGAGCAAAGTGTTTGCTTCTAAGGGCACGCTCACTTGAATGTGAAACTAATGTGCCCGGCAGTTAAAGAGGCGAGAAGTTTTTAAGCTGCAGGAAAACAGATACTCGAGGGATAAGAACAGAAGCAGACACGCCTCCCCGCCAACGAGGTCTGCGGGATCCGGTTGGTGACTCAGGCCCAACTCTGAAAACCGCGCCTGGGGCTCGATTCAGACTCCTTGTCGAAAACGCGGGCCGAAGTCCCATGCGCCTTTGTGACGGAATCAAGCTGCCAAACAGAGCGGGTTTCTCGCTGCCTGTCGGGAGGACGAGGTATATACTGCATTGGTATTTTAATGCGCCAAATGCTGCATAGATGAGGCCGGGTCGGGCGGTCTCATCATCAGTTGTGGGGAGTCCGCCGCGAGTTGCGGGTCACGGCATGATCGACCCAAAAGACCAGAACTACGATTCGGAAGCTGCCACGCTCGTTCCCGGTAGCGGCTCGTCTGGGAGTTCGCCTGCCCGCACCGACAAGGCGGTACAAACGCCGGTGCCGAATTCGCCGCCAGGCGCCAACTCCGAGGCACCGACCATGCTCGAAGGGGCTTTGCCGCCGATGGCTCCGGTGACTCGCCAGAACCCGCCTCCCGCAGCCCTCACGCCAGGTTCTCCGACGCCGCCGGGCAGCACGTTGGGTGCTCTCCTCCTCCAGCCCGGAACCATCCTCGGCAATCGTTATCAGATCATCCAAATCCTGGGCGAAGGCGGCATGGGCGCCGTCTACAAGGCCAAAGATATTGAATTGGACCGCGTCATTGCGCTCAAGGTCATCCGCCCGGAGTTAGCCAGCAATCCTGAAATTCTTCAGCGCTTTAAGCAGGAACTCATCCTGGCCCGGCAGGTTACGGACCGAAACGTCATCCGCATTTTCGATCTGGGCGAGGCCAACGGCATCAAGTTCATCACCATGGAGTACGTCGAAGGCGAGAGTCTCTATCACATCCTTCGACGCCGGGGCAAAGTTCCAGTCAACGAAGCGGTCGAGATCATGCGCCAGATGTTGAGTGGCCTGCAGGCCGCGCATCGTGAAGGTGTGATCCACCGTGATTTGAAGCCGGGCAACATCATGCGCGACTCGCAGGGCCGCATTGTGGTCATGGACTTTGGCCTGGCTCGTTCGCTTGTAGGCGACGGCATGACGCGCACTGGCACCATGATGGGGACGATGGAATACATGTCCCCGGAACAGGCGCAGGCCAAAGAAGTGGACGCGCGCTCCGATATCTTCACCGTGGGGCTCATCTGCTACGAACTGCTGGCCGGTGTTACACCGTTCCGCGCAGATAGCGCCATCGCCAGCCTGGTGCGGCGAACGTCGGAACGTGCCATCCCGGTTTCCGATCACGATGGAACCATTCCAACTTCGCTCAGCAACATCGTCAGCAAGTGCCTCGAACGGGATCCCCACCTCCGTTATCAGAATGCCGGCGAAGTGCTGCGCGACATTGAGGCATGGCAAGGCAATCAGGCCGGAGCAACTCTGGGATTTCAGCCGGCCGTAGAACCTTGGGGCCGTACCATTCCCTGGCGCCTGCTGACCGGCATCGCTACAATTCTGGTTTTGGCCATACTCCTCTACGCCTTTCGCGGAAAGCTTTCCACGCGCCCCAAACAAGGGGTAACCGCATCGAACGTTTCATTGGCGATCTTGCCTTTTCGTAATGCATCGGGCGATCCCGCGATCGATTGGCTTGGACCCAGTCTCGCCGACATGTTGAGCACCGACGTGGGCCAGTCGGCCAGTCTCAGAACCGTATCGCAGGACCGTTTGCACCAGGTCTTTTCCGATCTCCGCATCGCGCCCAACAGTGCCATAGACCCGACGACCCTGCGAAGTCTGGCCGAGTTCAGCAGTGCAGACACGCTGGTTTCGGGGCAGTATGTGCGGTTTGGCAGGCAGATCCGGATTGACGCCACTCTCCAGGATCTGAAACATGATCGGGTTGTAGCCATCAAGACCGAGGCCGCAGATGAAAAAGATATCCCTGGCGCGGTGGACCGATTGGCTGCATCGATCCGCAACAACCTGGCTATCTCTTCCGATGCCATGCAGGAGTTGAAAGCAAGCTCGTTTCAGCCCAGTTCCCGTTCCCCCGCAGCACTGCGAGACTTCAACCAGGGGGTGCAGTTCGTGCGAGACGGGAAGAATCTTGATGCCGTCAAAGTCCTGCAATCTGCTACGAGGGAAGACCAGGACTTCGCTCTTGCGTATTCTCGGTTGGCCGAGGCCGATTCCGCGCTGGGGTACGATGCCGACGCCGAACAGGCTTCGCGCCGGGCAATCGACCTGAGCCAATCTTTGCCGCCAGTCGAGAAGTATCTGATCGAGGCGGCACATGCGCGGGTGATCAAGGACAATAAGCGGGCGATCCAGGCTTATGAGAATCTCGCCAGGAGCATGCCGGAGAATTCGGAGGTCCAATCTGGCCTGGCGGATTTGTACACCGCCACCGGCAACTATGCTCAGGCCAGAACTCAGTTGTCCAAGCTGTTGACCGCCGACCCCAAAAACATCAAGGCTCTTTGGCAGATGGGCGTCGTCGAAATCGTAAGCGCAAACCCGCAGGCTGCCTTCGACCCCTTGAACAAGGGCCTTTCCCTCGCGGTGCAGGTCGATGCCCCTGAATTGAAGGCCTTGATCCTGCAATCTTTGGGCATCTCGTATCGCCTGATGAACAAGCCCGACGAAGCCATCCGCAACTACCAGGAAGCGATGGCGATCAATCAGCGGCTGGGCTTGAAGCGCGCATTGGCCAGCAATCTGGTGGAGAGGGCCGTGGTTCAGAATACCCAGGGAAAAGTCGACGCTGCCCTCTCCGACTACCAGCACGCCCTTCAACTGCAACGCGAAATCGGTGTGAAGAAAGAGGTAGGCGACACCCTGATTGATATGGGCGTGGTGTACGAAGCGAAGGGGGATTACGACAAGGCGCTGCAAAACTACAAGGAGTCGTTGCAGATCCAGCGCGACAGCGGCGACGAGAACTACCAGGCGCTGTGCCTCAACAATATCGGTGGCATGTATCTTGCCAAAGGCGACACCGACAACGCTTTGACTTATCTGCAGCAGGCGTTGCAATTGCGCGAAAAACTGAACGTGCCAGCATCCATCGCGGAGAGTCTGTCCGCTCTCGCCCAGGTCTTCATCAGTACTGGCCGATACGATGACGCCTTGACCACCTCCATGCGCGCGCTCGATCTCTGGCGCAAGGCAAAAGACCCTCGCGGCGCCGCCTATGAATCCCACGACATCGGGCTGGTGTTCCAGAATGAAGGAAGGTTCGGCGCAGCCGTCAAGGCCATGCAGGACGCGGTCAACGGATACCGCAGCTTAGGCGACCGGGGTGCCGACATGGCAGGACTTCTCAGCGATCTGGCAGATGCGCTCGCGCAATCCGGGCGCGGCGCCGAAGCCGAACCTCTATTGCGCGAGGCCGAGTCTCTGAGTCATGACCTGAAGAATGAAAATCTGAAGGCTCAACTGCTCGTCACCAACGGAGATATTCAACGTTACCGTGGCGACAGCAAATCAGCGGAAGCGCTCTATCACCAGGCCCTTCAGTTGGCCTTGCATGGAAATTCCCCGGAACAGATTCTAGTCTGCCGCCTGCGTGCCGCCGAGATTGCTCTCAATAAAGGGAACCCGGAAGCTTCGGCACGAGAGTTGCGGAAGTTGATGCAGCAGGCCGACAGCCGCAATCTGAAGTATCTCTCGCTGCAGAGTTCTGTGGATACTGCGGAAGCCCTGATCGCGCGAAAAAACTATAGCGGGGCTCAGCAGGAACTTCAAAGCGACCTGGGAAAGAGCGAGAAGCTCGGTTCGAAGTTTCAAACTGCCCGCATTCAGTATCTGTTGGGAACAACCCTGCGAGCTGCCGGAAGTCAGGGCGACGCTTCCCACTACCGCGCGACCCTGAAGCTGATTGACGAAATGCAAAAGGATGACGGCGCGGAGAAGTTGCTGGAACGTTCCGATGTGAAGACGATGTTCACCGAAGCAACACGGTACGCAGGCTCCAACAACTAGTCCCGAAGGGACAGCCGAGGGGGCTGTCCCTACATCACTTTTTCAGAGCCACCGCCAACCCATCCCGGATCGGCAACAGCGTAGTGTAGAAATCTCCCGAGTCATACAGCTTGCGATTGAACTCGAGAATCGCCTTGGTCCGGGCATCCGGATTCTTATCCGCAACCCGCCCGCTCCAGAGCACGTTGTCGGAGTCGAATTGATTCACCCCAATAAATGAACATGTAGGGACAGCCGCCTCGGCTGTCCAGTCGAGCGAAGCTCGACAGCGCTTTCCGCAATTGCCGGGCTGCGCCCGGCCGGACAGCCGAGGCGGCTGTCCCTACATCACTTTTTTAGAGCCACCGCCAATCCATCCCGGATCGGCAACAGCGTCGTGCGGTTGAATTCGAGAATGGCCTTGGTCCCAGGCATCCGGATTCTTCTCCGCAACCCGCCCGCTCCAGAGCACGCACATAAAATATGGGGAGGACCGTCCGGTCCTCCCCTTTTCTAGCCAGACTGCCCTTTATCTCGTCACCAACGTCGACCACTTCGTGCTGTTGTTCTTCGGGTTGGAATCGACATTGACTTCGCTCACTGCCGCAGTGTCCGTGAGGGTTGTATTTGCAGGGGCGTTCACATGGACCGTGATCGCGACTAGCGCTCCGACCGGATTATTCGAGGTCCACGCAGCCAGGTTGCCGAGGGCGCAGGAGCCGGCAACGCTGCCGCATGAATTCTTCGGAGCTGTGATCGAGCAGCGAGCCGTGCTGCTGCTAAAACTACACGACTCAACGGCATACCCGGAACTCACGAACGTCGTGCCTGCAGGCAGAGTATCCGCCAGCGTAACTCCGTTCGCGGTATTCGGCCCAATGTTGACCACCGAGATGTAGTACGTCATGTTTGTCCCGGTTCTGACCAGCAGGTTCCCAAGCATCGCTGCCGCCACATTCGCCGTTCCTACAACTTGATAATTCACAGTGGCGGTAGCAGAAGTGTTTCCGGCGACGTCAACCGCAGCCGCTGTGAACGTCTTGCTGCCGATCGTGGATGTGTCAATCGGGATTGCCGTGACTGTCACACTCTGCGGATTGCCGCCGGCTGTCTGGCCCGCGCACTTCGCAATGCCTGAGAAGAAGTTCGCGATGTTTGCACTGGACGGATCGGTGCACGTAACCGTGGCCGTCGCTGCGGAATTCTGCGCGTAGTATCCTCCGGCAGGACTCAGCGTAATCGACGGTGCGCTCGGCGCGGTCGTGTCGATGTTAAACGGCACTGTCTTGAAGCTGGCAACGTTTGACGCCGGGGGTCCGGGGCTGATATCGATGGTTCCCGGATAGACCAACTCTTCAAACGAATCGCAATCCACGGAGAAGTAGTGAGCGTCATACGCCCCTTCAACCAGAGGGCTTTCGGTCCCGTTGTTGTCAAAGGTTGTGATCTGTCCCGTCACGCTGAATACTTCCGGATCCTGCGTTGACCATGGCGTTGGCGCAACGCCCAGGGCTGGGCAAGGAATCGTATTGCTGAGCGTCCGTTCACCCGGAAGCGGATAGGTTGTGTCCAGCAACGCGCCACGAGGTTCGGCTCCGACGACGACCGAAGCACCCTGCGCCGCATGGAAGTTGTTGGTATCGGGGCTCGGCGTTGCCGGCGGCGCGCTCGTAAACGAGGCCGATACAGTCGTGGAGTTCGTCCACAAAGTAATGGTCGGACTGGTCTGCCATTCGGGCTCGCAACAAATGAGCACGTAACTGGAATTCGTAGTCGTGCCGGTTCCGCCTGACCTTATGGTTGCGTCTTCAAGTTGCGTCAGGATGTTCTGCGGGCAGAGCTGTGTCTCCAGCGGTTCGCCTGTGGGATAGTTGCATTGCGCACCGGACACAAGCACATCCGGCGCCATAACGAACCCTGGCGCGTAACCGGGCGGGATCGTCAGTTTTCCATCCACGATTCCGGGCTGGTTCAGATTCAGATCCGTTTCTTGCGCGAATAGCGCGTTTCTGGTTTCGGATTGCGGGCAATTTGACCCGGCGGGAGTAGAACTGCCGTCGATCGTACAGGTCAGCGTGCTTACGGCGCAGACGGATTGACCTGCCGCCGTCAGACAAGGGGCGTCGGCCATCGCAGTCCCTTTGACAATGCTGGCCCAATCCAGCGGAGTGATTCCGCCAGTGGTCACGAACGGCGTCGTGCCTGATTGGATCGTGAGACTTCCTCCGCCGTTGGCGACACTATAGTCAAAATCGAATTCCTGGTGCTGCCCCGGAGTGTTGTTCGCGATAAAACTCTGGGTCAAGCTGCCGGACTGGTCAGGATCGATTGTCGCTCCCTGCTGTGTTGGCGTGAAGCTCCAGCTCAGGAGATCTTGCGTCTCAAAATCGCCGCCGGTTGCGCCCGTGAACCCGACCAACGCCGTCCCGCCCTGGCCCAGTCCAATACTGCTCAAATCCAAGGCGACGCCGTTTGGATATAGGTTCACGCCATCCAGAACGACTTGGATATTGGCTACGGTCGCGGGGTTGCACGTGCTACACGCAGGCACATAGGTGATGGTTACGTTGTGCACTGCGCCGTCCGCGAAATTCGGAGTAACCACAGGCCCCCCCAAGGTGGAGCTGGTGCCACTTTCCCCCGCGCAAAGATACCCGTGGTGAGATGTGTTCGGCCCCATGCCGCAGCTCTGAATAGCCACGTGGCTGACCGAGTTGTTGACAGCTGTGGGATCCCAACCGTTCTGGAATGCATCGAATTCGATTGCAACGCTCCGCGGGATGCCACTTCCCTGGCTGGGATTGGAGTTGCTATCTGCATCGCCGTACCCCATCGCGCCGCCGTTTCCCCCTGTGAACCCGATCGCGGTGGTGCCGGAGTTCTGAATCAGGAACGCGATTCCGTCAGCCGGAGGAACCGTCCCATTCGTGAATTGGAATTGGAAATTGGTGCTGAATCCATTTTGAACGGCCTGCGGTGTGACGTACCAGGCCGACCCGGTCTGATTGCCACTGCTGGAAGTAATCTGCAGCGCCACGTTGTTGCCATTTGCCACAAACATGGGAAGCGCGTTGCCGTTCAGCGCCAGGCAACTGCCGTTCGCGCTGAAATCCGGAGTGAAGTTCGGGGAAGCAGGACAAGGCGGCGGCACTTCCGCGGCCCAGCCGCTGGCTGCCGCCGACACCAACATCAACACCACGCCCAAAAGGATGGCTTGAAAGCGGCTGGCCTTGGCTTGCACAGCACTCCCTCGCGTGACCACATTCCGCCACGAAATCATTTTCTCTGTTGCACGCATGAAAGCCTCTTTCGATTCAGGATTTAGCTTGCCGGAGTACGACCCGGGTTCAGGGGGGAAGAGAACCGTCACTGCGTTGAAGGTTAATTGTGCCGTGCAGCTACCAGCTCGCGCGGAGAAACATCATTCAATGCCAGAAGGGCAGGCTTGCCCCCAGCATCACTACTCTTATTGGAAAAAGTGATGAACCCCAGATGCCGAGTTCGTGTCCTACACACGCTCTCGGATTCGATAGCCCCTCGCGCTCCCCACCGGAACGCGCGCACTGATTCTCTAATCGAGTTATTCCCTTGTCAACACAAATAGGGCCCTGGGAGGCCTAAAATCAATGCATTTGGACGGAAGCTGCCATGAGGAGAACCACAAAAGAGCGGGCCCGCGGAAATGTTGCAAGAATTTGCAGCTGAACTTGCTCTAGAGCAATGTGCGCCAGCCGTAAGAATCTTTCGGGACTGCTGTGCACCAAAACAAGTCATGCTTCTAAGATAGCCTTTCGCTTACTTTCCAGCGGCTTCATAATCTTCTCCGCATTTTCTGGCTTCACGCCCACTTCTTCCAGGGCGGCGCGAAAGTGCTGGAGGAATAAGTCGAACTGCGCAGCGGTCAAACCCTGTTCTCTGACCGCGGCATGAGCCGCATGAATCTCCTTGCCTGTATACACCCGTCCCCCGAGGAGCATGGAAATGAACATGACCTGCCGGGAGCGGAGGTGTGCCATGTCAGTTCCTTCAAAAAACGGGCGCAGCCTCTCATCTTCCAGGACTCTCTCATAGAAGCGCTCTGTAGCAGCCTTGATCGTCTCCTGTCCGCCGACCAGCTCGTATAGGTTTTCGATCATGCTCCTCCTGCCATCAGCGAATTCCACGCAGGTGCCCTACAGTGCGCAAGGCCTCATTCTAGTGGTCCGGGACGTGCCGTCAATGCATTTAGCGCAAAGATCAGCTTTGCGGCCATCAATTCGCCGTGTTGAGGAAACTCCGCAGCCATAATTCGCGTCGAACCTAAGACAGAGCAATTTCTGAGGTACCACGAGGATGGGCTGATTGGTTGTGATTCTGCGATGGTTGAAGCTGGTCCTGGCGTCCGGCTCCGTTTTGTTGATCTTTACCACCTTGACCGCTTCCGCCGCCTTGGCCCAGGCCATTGTAGACTCTCCTGCCAACGACAACGTTCTGCCGGACGCACCCCAACCGGCACAGAATTCCATTTCACTTGCACTACCTGATTCCCAGCAGGCGGGCACCGGAACCTTGACGGGGACTATCCTCGACACCAATCGCGACGTGCTTCAGGGTGCCAGCGTGACGGTGGCCGCGCAATCTGGTTCTGTGCTACAGAACGCGCAATCCGGCAACGATGGTCAATTTGCCTTCACTGGGTTACCACCCGATATTTACAAGCTCACGGTAACAGCGCCGGGCATGAGCACGTTCTCCTCTGCCGAGATTGCTTTGCAGGCAGGCCAGCACCGTATCCTGCCGGCAGTGACCCTGTCGGTTTCGGGCGGGTCCACCACGATCACGGTGAGTGGAAACAAGGAGCAGCTTGCCGAGCAGCAGTTGCACATCGCGCTACAGCAGCGCGTCGGCGGCGTCATCCCGAATTTTTACAGCACGTATGACTGGAACGCCCCACCCATGGAAGCGAAACAGAAGTTTCAGCTGAGCTTTCGTTCCATTATCGATCCCGTTTCGTTTCTGACCGTGGCGGGTGTTGCGGGCGCTGAGCAATACAAGGGCATCTTTCCCGCCTACGGCAGCGGCATCGAAGGATACGGAAAGCGATACGGGGCCGCGTTCGCTAATCACGTAGCCGGTAGCCTGCTCGGCAGAGCCGTTTACCCCGCGATCTTCCATCAAGACCCACGCTATTTTTACAAGGGCAAAGGCAGTATCGGGTCGCGCGCATTGTATGCCGTATCCGCTGCCGTGATTGCGCGAGGCGATGATGGCCGATGGAAACCCAATTACTCGCATGTCCTCGGCAACTTCTCCGCTGCAGCCATCTCCAACCTTTACTATCCCGCCTCTGACCGCGGAGCTTCCCTGGTCCTGTTCAATGGTCTGGCGAGCACGGGCGCCAACGCGGTCTCCAACCTCATCCGAGAATTCGTCCTGAAGCAGATCACCTCGCACGTCCCCCAGGGGACTGGGCCTTGAAATCGCGTGGTCATGAGCTCATGATTCAAATTCATTCTCTCTTCCAGGCCGCAAAACTATGTCAAACGTATGTCTTTCATTGAAACAGCGTGAAGAACTGCTCAGAACCCTGAAAGCCCGTTTTGAGAAAAACATGCACCGCCATAAAGATCTTGAATGGGCCACCGTACAAGCCAAGCTCGAAGCCAATGCTGAAAAGCTATCGTCACTCCATCAAATGGAAACAACGGGCGGTGAACCGGACGTAGTTGGTCATGACAAGAAGACCGGCGAATACATTTTTTATGATTGCTCGGCAGAAAGTCCGAAAGGCCGCAGAGGTCTTTGCTACGACCGAGAAGCGCTGGATGCAAGGAAAGAAAACAGGCCAAAAGGTAACGCTCTGACGATGGCCGCTGCCATGGGCACTGAGCTTTTAAACGAAGAACAATATCGAGAGCTGCAGAAACTGGGAAAGTTCGATACGAAGACGTCGAGCTGGGTGAAAACACCTGCTGCTATCAGAAAACTCGGCGGCGCCCTCTTTTGTGATCGCCGCTTCGACACCGTCTTCGTGTATCACAACGGTGCGGAATCTTACTACGCCGCCAGGGGATTCCGCGGCTGGCTAAGGGTCTAAAGTAAGCGCGAAATTGATCGCGCTTCCCAGTCCTTATCGACGCCCGCGTTTCTCCGGCGCTCGCTCGGCAGGCTGCTTTATTTAGGCGCTGGCTTCGCGTTGAACTTCTGGGCCTGGCGCGTCTTCGCGCTCTTCGACGTTGCGCCTCGTGGGGCGATCTCTGCGACCGAACACAGCTTCTTTGATCAGCTTGAAAATCGTGCCCCGGTTTTCCGCTGCCACTTTCAGCCACGCCCGCTTTCCCAGCATGGGAAAATAGATCCCTCGGAAGCAGAGCCGCGCCAGAAAAATATTGATCCGATACCCGAGAGGCTGGTCATCTAGCGACTCCACCGCTTGGGCCAGCGCTTCTGCGCTGTAGGAGTGCGACCATCCATAGTTCACTTCCGCGTGCGCTTCTTCGATCGACATCTTCAGCGGCGTATGCGCCATCGCGAACGGGATAAACTCCTGCCAATGTTTGCGGCGCGTGAGGCGTCCCGCGGCTTCCAGGCGCTTGTAGAGCGGCGTAGCCGGAAGGGGCGTCAGCAGGCCGAAGATCGGCAGGCCCGGCGGCCAGGTGCGGACTTGCTCCAGCGTGCGCTCCGCGACTCCGGTCGTATCGTTGTCCATCCCAAAGATGAATGACGTAATGGCATAAACATTCCGCTTGGCCAGGCGCTCCAGAACCGCCCCGTATTCGCCCGGCTTGTTGAATCCCTTGTTGACGTCTTTGAGATTCGCGGGGTCGATCGATTCCATGCCGATGAACACCCACTTCCCCCCGGAAGCCGCAATCAGGTCGCACAGTTCCTCGTCGCGCAGCAGGTTGGCGCTGATCTGCGCCACCCAGTGGACTTGCGCCTTTGCCGCGATGATATCTCGCAACAGCGACTTGGTGCGCTTCACGTTGATGGCGAAATTGTCATCGATAAAGAAAACCGCGATCTGCCCTTTTTCTTTTCGTGCGCGCGCCTTCAACAGCAGCAGCTCGTTGACCACGCTCTCGTTCGTACGGAAGCGGATCGAGTCGCCGAAAAATCCGGTCACCGTGCAGAACTCGCATCCGTAAGGACAGCCGCGCCCAGACTCCACCGGAACAATGCGGAACGTTCCCCAGCCTTCGCCGACTTTCTTCAGCAGCGGGTACACAACCTTGGGCAGAAGATTGAACTGGTGCAGGTCAATCTTGTCCCAGGGAATTACGGGATACGATTTGAGGCTAGGCTTGCTCTCTTTTCCAGCAGCATCGACCGGCGCGTACACTTCTTTCAGCTCGCCCCGCGCCGCGTCGGTTACGATCCGCGGCCAGGTGTCATCGGCTTCGCCGAGAGCGACCGCATCCGCATGTCGCGGGCCGCCATCCCGGCCAAGGGCTTCGTCGGCGAGTTCGGTTACGTGTGGACCGCCCATCACCACAGGAACTCCGGTCGCGCGAATGGCGTCCGCGATGCGGTAGGCCTTCGCGATCATTCGAGTCATGGCACCGATGCCGACCAGTCCGATGTTTTCGTCGCGCACGTATTGCGCGATCTGCGCTTCATCCATGGGCTGCGCATTGCCGTCGATCAGAACTACTTCGTGCCCGGGAGGGGTCAGCGACTGCAGAAGAAACATCCACAAATGCGGCATGAAATTCCGCGTCACGCCATTGTCCGGGTTATAAAGCAAGATCCTCATGACAGCTCCTCCTCTGATCGTGCATAAATCACGCCGGGGCCGTCACGAGCGGGGCCGCCAACCGCGCAGCCCAGCCAGTGCCTTGTATATCGATTTTTGTGGAATTCCCAGTGTGGACAGATTCTACACCGTTCGCGGGCAAGAATGCTGAGGAACTTAGGCACTTTTGAAATCTTCCGTCAAGAATGTAGGGACTGCCACCATCGGCTGTCCGCTTCAGTGAAGCTGAACTGTCCAGATCTCCGCCTGTGCGGACCTGTTCACATCCGCACAGCCGGAGGCCTTTCAATTTACTCAGTGATGGTCAGCATCCCGCCCGTCACCGTGTACACGGTCTTGGAATAACGCAATCTCACATACCGGCAGGTTGTGGTCAGACTCAGCGATCCCTTGAACCGAATCCCCGCTGCGTCCTTCCCGTAGAACTCGGCGTACAAATGCCCGCATGATCCCACGGGCTGCGTGGTCACACTGGCGCAGACTCCGTTTCCAAATATCCCGCCGTTTAAGAGCACAAATCCCAAGGCCTGGGTTGTCTGACCGCTGCAACTTGTACCGTAGCCGGACTCGAAAAACTGACTCCCGCCCATCGCCGCAAAGCTAATCCGCGTCGGGGTGGTGGCAGTTCCGCTTCCTCCGGTCACAGGGTGGGAAGTAGTGGTTTGAGCGAACGACGCTAGAGACATCAGCAATGAAAGCAGGGGGAGGGCCTTGCGCATGTAGTGTCGCCTTTCGTTGAAGTTCAATAACCATGGTTTGCAGGCGACGTGGCGCGCGCTGAGCGCTTCACATTCTGCAGTGTCTTAAACCTTCTTTGAATACGTACTTTCCTCGATGTCAAAAGCGGCTTGTCCGTAAAGTACTGTAGAACTCCTGAGTAAATTCACACTGCGGATTGCCTTGACACATCAGAAACGCTGGACGGGGCCCACTCAAACCGCCTTTGGCTGAGTGGGAAATTTCCAAGAAGCAGAAAAGAAGTTTTCCAGTTGTAACATCGAATGCATATCAACTGACGTTGTGCAGATTCCTGACGGTTGTACAAATTCCAGAACAGTTCCAGGTTCCCCCGAGGAGGAACGATGTCACGCACCCAAGGAAACGCAAAAGGACGAACCGTAACCTTGCATATGGTTTCCAGTCTGGATGGTTTCATCGCGAAAAAGGACAACTCCGTCTCCTGGCTCGATAGCCCTGGAAGCGTCTATGAAGCCGGGGTTTCCATCTCCGAGGAACAAGTTGCGACCTTCCTCAAAACCATAGACTGCTATGTGCTCGGTTCCCGCACCTATGAACACGCGCTTGAACTGGGCTGGCCCTATGGCGACACTCCGGTCGTAGTGGTGAGCTCCAGAAAATGGCCGCCGGTAAGCGCGAGCCCGGCAAGCGCAAGGAAGACCGTCGAGTTCTATTCCGGCAATCTCCAGACGTTAGTTGACGTGAAACTCGCGCCTCGATTTCGAAACATCTGGCTCGTAGGCGGCGCCGTGTTGTCCCAGCGTTTTTTAGCACTGGGCCTGGTAGACGAAATCAAGTTAACCATCGCGCCCGTCCTGTTAGGAGAAGGACTCCGCCTGTTCGATGATTCCCTGAAGGAGAAGAGGTGGAATTTGAAAGACGTAGTCGCCTACAAAAACGGCTTCGTCGAACTCTCGTACTCCGCCCCGACAGCGTGAAAGCCTGCCCAGTGCCACCCGTCCTGTCGTTCGCACGTGACGAAAATCTCTGGGGTTGTCTTTGGTGAGTTGATACTACAATCTATGCCGAATGCGCATTAGAGGTGTTGCTTTGGCTCCTGGCAAACGCGGGCTGTATAGATTCTCTGATCACTTCAAAATCACCAAGAAGCGCGGCCGTAACGATCCGAACTCCGCGTCAGAACTTTTCCACAGCCGACTCGCTGTCCTTGTGACATCCAACCTTGACCCTGGCCACCAAAAGCGCACAATCGTAGCGTGCGCATTCGCACCACAGAATTTTCCGGTTTAGAGACGGTGGCCCACTCAAGCCCGGCTTGGCGATATCGTAGAGACGTTGCTTGCAACGTCTCTGCTCTGTCCATCGAGTAAGTCTTTATTCCGGAATACTTTGCGAGTAAGTCGTTCTTTGACAATACTTTGCGAGGCGTGCTGGCGATAGGCATCGCGTAACTCGCTTGTAATCAATATTTTGCGCCATCAGATCTAAAAAAAGTCTTTCACCAAGACCATCAAATTGCCCGGTAATTCCTTATTTCAGAATACTTTGCCTGCAAAGTATCTGTTTTGAATACTTTGCGAGGCATGGCAAGGACCAGAAACCCGCAACTCCCTAAGCTTGAATACTTTACAAAGATCCATCAAAAAAAATCGCATTCAAGCCTGCGGACGTTGCAAGGTCACCCTGAGCGCAACTAAATTAGGTGCAAGAGAGTTGGAGTGACACATGAAAACGCCCGTCCCTGACAATTCTGCCTCTGCCATGCTCGACGCGAAGATCAAGGAACTTGGCGACTGGCGCGGCCAGACGCTCGCCAAAGTGCGCCAGATCATCCACCAGGCCGACCCGGACATCGTCGAAGAGTCGAAGTGGGCCAAGGCCACCTCGCCGGGGACTCCCGTCTTCTCCCACGCCGGCATCGTCTGCACGGGCGAGACTTACAAGAGCGTGGTCAAGATGACCTTTGCCAAGGGAGCTTCGCTACCGGACCCTTCCCGCCTGTTCAACTCCAGCCTGGAAGGGAATGTCAGGCGCGCCATCGACATCCACGAAGGGGACAAGATCAATGAGGCCGCGTTGAAGAATCTGATCCGCGCCGCCGTCGCGCTCAATCTCCAGGGCAAGACCAAAGCAAAGCCCAATCCGAAGCCGCGGAAGGCCGCATGAATTTTTGGGAGGAATTTGGCTGCCCCCCAGGGATTCGAACCCCGATAACCTGCTCCAGAGGCAGGTGTCCTAGCCGTTGAACGAGGGGGCAGCGAGTCGTTGGCGTGAGCCGCGTGCCTTCTCGATTCTATGGTGGTGGGCGAAGTGCGGTCAATACGCGTTCCCGCCGACACAACACCTGAGCGGCAGTACAATTAGTTGAGCTCCCACGAGGAATTCATGGCCACCGGCATTGAGCATCTCCCCACGACTTCCGAATATGCCGAGATCGCACGGCAGCCGCTCGAGGCTGAGCGCTGCGCCCTCGTCATCATCGACATCCAGGAGAAACTGCTTCCGCCGATCTTTCAGCGAGAGCAACTGGTGCGCAATTCGCAGCTGCTGATCCGCGCCGCGGGCATTCTGAAAATTCCAGCTCTGGTCAGCACGCAGTATGCCAAGGGCCTCGGCGCGACCGTGCCCGACATCGCTTCCCTGCTGCCCGGAGTTGCCGCCATCGATAAAACTCTGTTCTCCTGCTTTGGCAGCGACGTTTTCTGCAGCGTGCTCAAGCGCTTGCCCGGACAGCGCAACACCTTATTACTAAGCGGCATGGAGAGCCACATCTGCGTGACCCAGACCGCCCTGGCCGCCCTGCGCGAAGGATACGTGGTTCACGTCGCATCCGACGCTGTGAGCTCGCGGACGGAGTGGAATTGGAAGATCGGGCTCGATCGAATGCGTGCGGCGGGCACGGTCATTTCATCGACCGAGATGATGATTTATGAATTGATGCGCGCGTCTTCCTCGGCGGCCTTCAAGGAATTGTTGCCGCACCTGAAAGGATAGTTTCAAGTTTCAAGTTTCAAGTTTCAATGCAAGAGCAATCCTTGTGAAACTCGAAACCTGAAACTCGAAACCTGACTCGAAACTGGGCTATCCTTCCTGCTCTTTCTTCTTCACCCTTACGACCGTAATCTTCGCGAAGCCTTCGTCGAACGCCGGGGGCTTGAGCTTCGCCGCCATGCGGCGCATCACGTCCTCGGGGACTACGCGATCCCGGCGCTGGTGCCGGTCGATGCAGACCTCCAGCGGGACGTCGAAAAAAACCGCGTGCACCTCGTAGTTGTAATCCTTGGCCAGCTTGACCCAGTGTTGGCGCTCCTGCGGAGTGAGGTTGGTGGCGTCCACATAGTTCATGGGACGCTTGGCAATCAGGCGCGCCTTTAACATCGAGCGCAGATTGGAAAACACCAGATCCTGGAAGCGCTGCTCGCGCACATCGTCAAACAGCAACGAGCGGACCATGTCGCTGGAGAGCGGAGTCAGATTGTGGCGCTTGAACCACGAACTCTTGCCGGAGCCGGGCAGTCCGATGGCCAGAACCACAATGCCCTTCGGCGGGCGCGGCGGCGCGGCCGGCACAGCCGCCGGAACTGCCGGAGCTTGCGGGACTGCAGCTTCAGCCTGCGGCTCTGTTCCTTCCGCGGCCTCTTCGCCACCCTCGGCAGAAACCTCAGGGCTGACTCCTTTGACCGCGGACGGGGTGAAGGCTTGAGCTACGGCTTGCTCGCGACCGCGGCCTCCGCGTCCACGGCCTCCGCGACGGCGGCGTCCCCTGGCGCTACGGGCGTCCCCACGTCGTTGCGGCGCTCGCTCACTGGTCTCCCCGGATTTAGCTTCAGATGCTGCGGGCGGCGCCTCGACTTCCGGTTCGGAATCGGCTGGCTGAGGCTCGCTGTGGACGGACTCCGCCGGTGCCGCCGAAGGCTCCTCAGCATCGAAATACGCGGGTTGCAAGGGGGGAGGCGCAGTCTGGCTTCCCTGCTCCGGACTCTTCTTTTTGCGGCGTTGTAGGCGCTCGCGCATCCATTTACGCATGTTCAGGCTTGTAACACAGATGACCGGACCGGGGCAATGCGCGCACGCTGTTGCGAACCAGCAGCCTCACGATCCGTATCCGTTTTCCATTCTCCAGCTTCTACAATGAGGCCCATATGGCAAGCCAAGTTCCGGCCGCGATCCATGCTCAGAAATACATCTCGCTCACAACCTTTCGCAAGACTGGACCGCCTGTGCCCACCCCCGTGTGGTTCGGAGAGCAAGACGGCAAGCTCTACGTGATGACCCGCAGCGATATGGGAAAGACCAAGCGGATCCGAAACAATCCTCAGGTGAAGGTGGCGCCCTGTACGATGCGGGGCAAGGTGACTGGGCCGGAGTTCCCTGCCAAGGCTCGCGTCCTGCCGCCGGAAGAGCATCGCCGCGCGCGTCAGACATTGAATCGGAAGTATTGGATGGCTCGCCTTCCCCTGATCTGGCGAAGGACGGACACTTACATTGAGATCAGATTCGAATGAAGTTTCAAGTTTCGAGTTTCTTGCGGACCTTTCGCACTTGAAACTTGAAACTTCTTCCTGAAACTTGAAACTTCTTCTGCTTACCAGACACCCGTAGTCAGATATTGATGAATGGAGTTGGCGGCGCGCCGTCCCGCTCCCATCGCCAGGATCACGGTTGCGCTCCCTGTAACGATGTCTCCGCCGGCGAATACTCCTTTGCGCGTGGTGCGTTGGGTTTCTTCGCTGGCCTGAATGTATCCTCTCTTGTTGGTGCCCAGCCCCGGCGTGGTGCTTTGCACGATAGGATTCGCGCTGGTGCCGATCGCGATCACGGCCACGGACAGAGGCAGATCAAATTCTGAACCTTGGATGGGAACCGGGCGGCGGCGGCCGGAAGCATCGGGCTCGCCGAGTTCCATGCGCACGCAGCGCGCCGCGGTGAGCCATCCCTTGCCGTCGGACAGAAACTCGACTGGCGCGGTCAGCATCTGGAAGTCAATCCCTTCCTGCCGCGCGTGATGCACTTCTTCGGCGCGAGCGGGCATCTCGGTATCGCTGCGGCGGTAGATCACATATGCCTTGCGCGCGCCCAGTCGCAGCGCGGAACGGATCGCGTCCAGGGCTGTATTGCCGCCGCCGATCACCGCTACATCTCTTCCTTTCAGATCGAGCATAGGCTCGTCATATTCGGGAAACTTATACGCCTTCATCAGGTTGATGCGCGTGAGAAATTCGTTGGCGGAGTACACGCCATTCAGATGCTCTCCGGGAATGTTCATGAACTGCGGCAAGCCCGCACCGGTTCCGATGAAGACAGCGTCGTAACCTTCTTCTTCCAGGAGTTCGTCAATGGTTACGGTGCGCCCGACGACGACATCGGTTTCGAACTCCACTCCCATCTCGCGCATGTAGTCGATCTGCTCGCGCACAATCTGCTTGGGCAGCCGGAATTCGGGGATACCGTAGACCAGAACGCCGCCGATTTCGTGCAGCGCCTCAAAGACCCGCACCTTGTGCCCTTTCTGGATCAGGTCTCCTGCAACCGTCAGGCCGGAAGGACCGCTTCCGACCACGGCGACTCTCTTTCCCGTGGGCGCAACTTTCGGGACTACATGTGTCCCCATTTTCTGCTCGTAGTCGGCGACGAAACGTTCCAGATATCCGATTCCCAGCGGCTTTACTTTCTTCGAGAGCAGGCACTTCCCTTCACACTGATCTTCTTGCGGGCAGACGCGCCCGGTGACCGCAGGCAGCACGTTGGCTTCGCGGATCTTCGCAGCAGCGCCCAGGAAATCCCCAGCCACGATGAGTTCGACGAACTTCTTCACGTCAATGCCCACGGGACAGTTGTCGGTGCAGGTAGGCTTGGCGCATTCCAGGCAGCGCCTGGCTTCCTGCTGGGCCAAGTCCGCGCTGTATCCCAGATTCACTTCTTCGAAGTTATGCGCCCGCTCCTGGGCCGGCTGCTCGGGCATCGATTGCCGCGGGATCTTCATGCGGTCTTTGGGCGAGACCGGGTTCTTGGATTTCGTCGCAGGGCTCATCGCAGTTCTCCTGGTCGCCCTTCCGGGGGAGTGCCAGTATTGCCTGGGGTGCCCCACTTGTCGCCGCCTTTGCGAGAAGTGGAATCGCCTGCCCGAAACTCCTCCATCGATCGCTGCTCCGCGTCGCGGTACATGGTGTTGCGCTGCACCAGCACCGAAAAATCCACTTTGTGCGCATCAAACTCGGGCCCATCGACGCAGGCGAATTCGCTCTTGCCGTCGATCAGGACGCGGCACCCGCCGCACATCCCGGTGCCGTCGATCATGATGGGGTTCAGGCTGACCACGGTGTGGATGTTCTCTTTGCGAGTCATCTCCGCCACAGCTTTCATCATCACGATCGGCCCGACCGCGATGACGAGGTCGATACGGGTGCCGTTCTCAATGAGCTGGCGAAGTTTGTCGGTGACGAAGCCTTTGTCGGCATAGCTGCCGTCGTCGGTGGTGATCATGAGCGCATCGCTGACGGCGCGCATCTCTTTTTCGAGGATCACCAATTCCTGGTTACGGGCGCCCACAATCGAGATGACGCGATTGCCGGCTTGCTTCAGCGCAGCCGCCGTGGGATAAGCCATCGCGGTGCCCACTCCGCCACCTACGACAACCACCGTGCCGTAATTTCGAATATCGGAAGGCTTGCCGAGAGGGCCGACGACATCGAGAATCGAGTCGCCCGTTTCGAGCGAGTTGAGCAGATGCGTAGTCTTCCCGGCCGCCTGCACAACGATGTTGATGGTGCCACGTTCGCGGTCGGAGTTCTCGATAGTGACCGGAATGCGCTCGCCCTCCTCGTAAATCCGCAGGATGACGAATTGTCCCGGCTTCTGTTTGCGCGCGATCCGCGGCGCTTCAATGACGAATCGCTTGATGCCCGGCGCAAGGAATTGCGCGTTGACGATCTTGAACACAGGCGCTCCGCAGCGGGGAAAATGACAGATTTCCCCGACCTATGATTGTGTTCGGAATCACAACGGATGGGCTGTGATCTCCATCACAAGCCTGTGTGCGGAAGGGCTATCCTTTCGTAAGTACCCGCCGTCGCAGGCGCCGGACACCTACTTCCAGATATTGTGATCCCGGGTACGGGCCGTCAAACCAGACAGCCTGAGAGGCTGTCACTACGTGCATTCATCGCGCCATGCCAGTACGTTAAAGCCGTAGCATAAGGATCGGTGGCTATTGCTTGGTGAAGTCGCAGGCTCCACTCATGTTCTGGGGCGGCGGTGTGGCCCAGGGCTTGTTGGATCAGATGCTCAGACGAAAGCTGCTGTTGGCCCGCCCAGCGCGGTGTTTGGGCTGGTTCACGAGCTCCGGCGTGGGTTCATTGCCTCTGGAATTCATGTAGGGACAGCCGCCATCGGCTGTCCAAGCGGGCGTAGCTCGTCTGGGTTTGTGACTGATAAGACTATCGAAACTGAGAACTTGAAATGACTAGTAAGGAGACCACGTCAGCAGCTTTGTTCTTGCCCCGGCATAAAACCCGGCCGAGCTTCGCTCGGCCGGACAGCCGATGGCGGCTGTCCCTACATGCTGCGAGTTGCGTAGGCGGACAGCACCCAACTCACCCTGCGGAGTTTCTCGCTGTGGTTCTCCAATAGCATCTTCGGGCGAACGCTCAACCGGAATGCGACATCTGTGCAGAGAAGCACTAGCAGGTGTGTTCACGATCACGGAACAATGCTGGGGCTATGCATTCAAGGTAGCGTTGGATTTGAAAATCACGCCCTGACTCTGCTTGCTGTTCATCACCACTCTAACCGGCTCGGAAAAATGCAGGTGGCGTACGCATCCCTGTTCTTCGATGGCGGGCTGGTCAGCCAACCATTCCCAATCGACGGCGCCTTCTCCTGCATCGGGATTGACGGTGAAATAGCCAACTTGAAAGGCGGTGAGGTTCTGAAAAAAGTGGCTGCCTTGCGAAGGCGTCACGCGGAAATCGCGGAAGCCCGCTTCCACGATGGCGCGCGCTCCGGAAATTTCGTCCCATTCGACGGGAATGCCGAGCCAGGGATCGTTCGATCCCCAGCGGCCGACGCCGATCAGCAGGTAGGGGCGGTTTTCGGCGTTCAGGCTGGCATTAAAGTGAGCCACAGCCTTGGCCACCTCTTGACTGCGGCTTCGCTCGAAGCGATGAGAATCCACTACCACGATGTCGTGAAGATTTTCGATTCGTCCGTTTCCCAAAACTTTTGTGCTGCGGCAGAGCACCTGAGCGGGATCAACGTCCTCGATCGCAAGGTCCTGATGATCGCGCGCCAGCGTCAGCGGGCGGATCTGGAGGAATCCGAAATCGGCGGGCTCTTCTCCCCGGGGAAGGCGGACGGCGAACTCGATCTCCACGGGATTGCCCAACGCATCTTCTCCGGAGCGCACCAGTAACTCCAGAATCGGCGCCAGAGGAAACATGCCAAGCTTCAGCATGGGCGCGAACGTCACCACCCGGGCGCCAGGCCGGCTCAGGCCGTCATAAACGGCCTGATTGTCTGCGGAATACGTCGAGCCGACCGCGTGCAGAGTTCCATCCTTCTCGGCTACATCGAGGCCAAAGCGCGCTTCGCGCAGGTGACCCGGCCCTCCCGCAGGAGAAACGGCGTCGAGTTCCAGAGCACAGAATTCCGTCTGCGTGTTGGCGAGAATGTCTTCCACCGACGAAAACTGCAGCAGGTTCTTGGGATAGCGTGGGCAGAACATCAGGCACTTACCGCCATCCACGACCGTGCGTCCCAGGCCCAAGGCCACCGCGGCGATTCCATCGTCGAAACTCATGGGCGGCACGGGATAAAAGTTGTGGGAGCGCACCACCCCGGAAAAGTCGGGATAGAAGCGCTGCCCATGCAGCGTGCCTACCACCTGCTGCAGGATCACCGCCATCTTTTCTTCTTCCAGGCGGTACGGCGTGGCGCGGACGTAGGACTTGGCGTGCTGGCTGAAGGTCGACGCATAAACCCGCTTGATCGCCTCCGACAGCTCATCGAGGCGGGCGCGCGACCCGCCCTGCTGGTTGCCCAGCATGAAGGTTTCGTACACCCCGGTGAAGGGCTGGTATTGCGAGTCTTCCAGCAAGCTCGAGGAGCGTACCGCCAGGGGATAGCGAACCTCCTCGAGAAAGGCTTCCAGGTTCTCGATCAGGTCAGCGGGCAGCGAAGAATCAAGAAAGCGCTGCTGGATTTCATTGTCATCATCGCAATGCAAGGCGAAGTCGCCCAGATTATTTTCGGCGAGAAACTGGTCGAACATATCGGTCGCAATCACGACTGCGGGCGGTACCGTGATGCGCACCCCCGGGAATCGTTTGGTGATACGGCGCGTGCGCAACAGATGTCGAACGAATGCCAGGCCACGGGCTTTGCCCCCGAGCGAGCCGGAACCGATGCGGAGGAAACTCGACTGCGAAGGCTTGAACGTGTCCGCCTTGAAATCGCCGATCAGGACTTCATTCTGCTCGCGGCGGTAGTCGTTGATGGATTCGATCAGGTCGTGCCGCAGGTGCTCGGGGCCGTTGAAATCCGACACACGTCGCGGCCGCAGCTTGGCCGCCAGCGCAAATTCCGTGCGGGCCATCAGCCAGTGCGAGAAGTGATTGCGCTGCGCGTGAAACATCAGGCTGTCGGCGGGCACGGTCTGCAGCATTTCTTCCAGCTCGGTGAGATCTTTGGCGCGGCCCACCTCGCCCTGATCGGGCATGCGGAAAACGAAATCGCCGAAGCCGAATTGATCCGTCAAAATGCGACGCAAGTCTTTCAGCAAAGTCGGCGAACGCTTGCGCAGGAAGGAATAGCCTTGGGCCTGGGCGCGCGGGCGGAACTCGGTGCGGCTGGTCTGCAGAACTACGGGCACATCTGGCGTGAGGCTTCGCACCATGCGGGCGAGTTCGAAACCAGCTTCGGGACTCAGCTTCCCTTCCCAGGGAAACTCCACGTCCGAAACCACGCCGAAAATGTATTCCCGGTATTGCTGTACCAGCTCCGAGGCTTCTTCGAAACTCGAGCTCAGAAGAATCTTGGGTCGAGCCTGCATCCGCACCAGCTTGTGTGCGACGTTGATGCCTTCCTGAATCACGCGGCGGGACTGCTTGATCAGCTCGGTGTAGATCACCGGAAGGAACGACGAGTAATAGCGAATGTTGTCTTCCACGACCAGCAGCACGGGCACGCCCATGGCGCGGGTGTCGTGCAGCACGTTGCGCTTGTCTTCGACGTACTTGACGATCGCGATCAGGATGCGGGCAGTTCCCTGCCAGAGGAAAACTCGGTCGATATCGGTGGCCGGATTGCGCGCCACAAAATCCTTGATCTCGCGGTAGTCGTAGCCGAGCACCACGACGGGCACATCCAGTCCGGCGCGGCGGACCTCCCGAGCCAGTTGCGCAGCATTCATGTCGCCCACGGCGAGATTGGTGACGATCAGATTGAATTGGGGATTGGATTTCGCCAGCTCCACCGCCTCCGCGCAACTCGAGACGTGCGTGATGTTGGGAATCTGGCGCAGGTTCATCTCGAGCGACTCGTCGATGAGCAGTTCGTTCAGCCGTCCATCTTCCCGCAGGATGAACGAATCGTAGAGGCTCGAGACCAGCAGGATGTTCTGCACCCGGAAGGGCATCAGGTTCTCGAAGCCTTCGAATCGCTCTTCGACGTCGAGAATGGGCGCGGAAATGGAGCGGACCGTCACGCCCCGTATCGTAGAACAATTTCAGAGAGGTAGAAAGCGCGTGGGTTTCATGTAGACCACGGCTGCCTCGCCTATCCGACTTCGCGTTAGGGATAGCCCCTTGGGCTGTCCGGTCGAGCGAAGCTCGACAGTTCTGGTCGTGAGAAGGAATGCCTGTTCCGGTGGCGAGCGGACCGATAGGACGAAACAGCAGCAGGCGACCGACCCTGAGGTCATGGGAGTCGAGAGCCTCACCACGAGTCAGTTAAACCGATTTAACCTCTAAATCTATGTCATTGAAACGCAATGAGATGCGGACATTTATTTGCACAGAAGTTTAATGGCGGAAGAAGCCGTTAAATGATGGGACTGGACATGGTCTGCAATGGTTTTTGTGCAGCGAGAAATCGGGGGTGCCCCATGTCTCGCTGGTTTTGCGAGACATGGGAAGTTCAGTACCGAGACTTCAAACTGAGAATCCCAGGTCTCGCAACTTCGGCGAGACCTGGGGCACCCCAAGTATTCCCTTCGAATCCGAACCTGTGAAAATGGTCACGGGTCACAGACCGCTGCCGCCCATTCTGTATAAGCTCGCTTCATGACGCAAGGTCTGCACCGATCTTTCGGTGGAAGAGATCTTCACTTCCTGACTTTCAGCTGTCATCAGCGCGAGCCGCTGCTTGCCGATCCAGAGCGAAGTGATTTACTCCTGCAGATTCTTGAACGTGTACGCCGGCGCTATCGACTGGTCGTCCTCGGATATGTGGTCATGCCCGAGCACGTTCATCTGCTGGTGACCGAACCGCAGCGGTCTACGCTTTCGATCGCGATGCAGGCGCTGAAGCTTGGTTTCGTTCGTGCGTTGCAGGGGTCCGCAGTTCCCAGGTCTCGCAACTTCGGCGAGACCTGGGGCAGCCCCGGCCCTATTCTTCCCAATCCGTTCTGGTTGCCGCGCTTTTATGACTTCAATGTGGACGGAGAAGAAGCGGATCGAGAAACTGCGATACATTCATCGAAATCCTGTGAAGAGGGGATTAGTAAGCTCTCCCGAAGAATGGCCCTGTAGTAGTTTCCGCTGGTACCTGTCAGGGGAGACAGGATTAGTGAAGATCAATGACACGAATGTCCTGGTGATGAAAGTCCATTCCCCAAGGATGTAGTGGGGTGCCCCCTGTCTCGCTGGTGTTGCGAGACATGGGAAGTTCAATCCCCGAGACTTCAAAAGGAAAATCCCAGGTCTCGCAACTTCGGCGAGACCTGGGGCACCCATTTCCTATATTCAATTATTCGATATTCAGCTACACCAACCCCTGGTCCAGCATGGCGTTGGCTACTTTCAGGAAGCCGCCTATGTTGGCGCCGTTCACGAGGTTGCCGGGCGTGCCGTATTTCTCGGCCGTTTCGTAGCAGTTCTGGTGGATGGCGATCATGATCTTGTGCAGACGGTCATCCACTTCCTGGCGCGTCCAACTCAGGCGTGCGCTGTTCTGGGACATTTCCAGGCCAGACGTGGCCACTCCGCCGGCATTGGCGGCCTTGGCTGGTCCGTACAGGATCTTGGCATCGAGGAACATCTTCGTCGCTTCGAGCGTGGACGGCATGTTCGCGCCCTCGGCAACCAACTTGCAGCCATTCTTCAGCAGATTGGCCGCATCCTTCGCGGTGATTTCGTTCTGTGTCGCGCTGGGGAAGGCGCAGTCCGCCTTGATGTTCCACAGCGGATTGTGTTCCAGCTTGATGTCCGTGGGCATGAAGATGGCTTTCTTGAACTTGTCGGCGTAGTCGCGAATGCGTCCACGCTTAAAGTTCTTCAGCTCCATGATGTAAGACAGCTTGTCGCGATCAATTCCGTCGGGATCGTAGATCACGCCATTCGAGTCAGACACCGTGACCGGCTTCGCGCCGAAGTCAAGCAGCTTCTCGACTGTATATTGCGAAACGTTGCCGCTGCCGGAAACCAGGCAGAGCTTGCCTTCGAGCGAGTCTTTGCGGCTCTTCAGCATCTCGTTGGCGAAGTACACGCAGCCGTAGCCGGTGGCTTCCGGACGAATCAGCGATCCGCCCCAGCCCAGGCCTTTGCCGGTCAGGACGCCCGTGAATTCATTGCGCAGCCGCTTGTACTGGCCGAAGAGGAATCCGATCTCGCGTCCGCCCACGCCGATGTCGCCGGCCGGCACGTCGGTGTCCGGTCCGATGTGGCGTTGCAGTTCGGTCATGAAGCTTTGGCAGAAACGCATGACTTCGTTATCGCTCTTCCCTTTGGGATCGAAATCCGATCCACCCTTGCCGCCGCCCATGGGCAGCGTAGTCAGCGAGTTCTTGAAGACCTGTTCGAAGGCCAGGAATTTCAGGATGCCGAGATTGACGCTCGGGTGGAAGCGGAGTCCGCCCTTGTAGGGGCCGATGGCGCTGTTCATCTCGATGCGGAAGCCGCGGTTTACCTGGATGTTGCCCTGGTCGTCGAACCATGGCACGCGGAACATGAGGACGCGCTCGGGCTCGACGATACGTTCCAGCAGGCGCGCCGACTGATACTCGTGGTGCTTCGCGAGAACCAATCTGAGAGAGTCGAACACTTCCTGCACGGCCTGGTGGAACTCGGGCTCAGCGGGGTTCTTCGCTTTCACACTGATCATCACGGATTCAATGTAATCCGCGGGAGTCCTGACTCCCGGGGGTGTCATCACGGACGTCATAATTTTCCTACCTCCGTAGGTACAGCCTAAAAAGCATGATTCCGCTCTCCATTGTCAGGCCCTAATAAAACCCGGCAGTGATAATTCTCACGGGCAGGCGTGATTGTGATCACGGGGAGTGGAGGTGGTGTGGAATGAGGAGGATGCGGGATTGCGCGGAGAGTGACAACATGGGCACCTCCTGCTCCGGACATTGTGCGCGAAAGGAGGTAGCGATGCAAATCATTGTGGCCGGCTCTCATTGACGCACTTGGCGGGCAACCCCGGGACGAGGCGCCCGGGATACATTGCGCATCTATGATTGCAATGATATCATTGCAATCATGGCGAGCATTACTATCCGTAATCTGGAGGAAAGCACGAAACGTAAGCTGAAAGTGCGCGCCGCAATGCATGGGCACTCGATGGAGCAGGAGGCGCGGGAGATTCTGAAGAGCGCACTGCGACAACGGCAAAACGAAAAGCCAAAGACGGGCGCGGACTTGGTCCGCGCAATTCGCCAGCGTTTTGAGCCCCTCGGCGGAGTCGAGCTAGAGCCTCCTCCCCGCGAAGCGATTCGCGATCCTGAGTGGCTGAAGGATTGGGAGTAGGGCCGGCTGACCAGCTGCGCCTTTCCGATGATCGTCCTCGATTCCAACGTTGTATCAGAACTGATGAGACCTGCGATCTCTCCGGCAGTGGTCGCGTGGATGTCGGGGCAAGCTGCGGTCGAATTTTTCACCACGACGATCACCGTTGCTGAAATCCTGTATGGAGTCGAGATCGCTCCCAAGGGGAAGCGCCGCGACCAATTGCTCAAACAGTCTGAGGCTACGTTCTCGCAAGATTTTGCCGGCCACATCTTGAGTTTCGACGAATCGGCGGCCCGAATGTATGCGTTGATTGCGTCAGTGCGGCGATCTCGCGGTCGGCCGATCAGTGTTGCTGATGCCCAAATCGCCGCCATCGCGCGCGCTCAAGGCGCCACTCTCGCCACCCGCAACGGGGTTGATTTCGAAGGCTGCGGAATTGCGCTAGTCAATCCCTGGCACACCTAAAGCTCTGAAGGGAGTGTGAGAGAGTACGTGCGTCTCCGCCCCCGCAGCCGCTCTCATTGCGCAATCCCGGACGAGGCGTCCGGGGCTCCATTGTGGATTAACAGATTCTGGGTAGTTGTTCTCCGCTGAGCATGTCCACGACCCGGTTGCCGCCGATGCGGCTTTGCAGCACTACCGTTCGACCCGGGCTCTCTTCAACTCTGCCGACGCGCACTGCTCCGAGCGAGACTTCCACTCTTCGCATCACCTCGAGTGCCGCATCTACTTGCGCCCCAGGAACAAACGCCGCGAAGCGGCCTTCATTTGCGACGTAGAGCGGATCGAGACCGAGAATCTCGCATGCGCCCTGCACCACCTCATCCACCGGGATCAGCGCTTCTTCCAGCTTGATGCAGACGTTGCGGTCGGCGGCGATCTCGTTCAGCGCTGTGGCCAGGCCGCCGCGGGTCAGGTCGCGCAGGCAGTGGATTTCGATTCCGGCTTTCAGCAGGGCTTCCACTGCGGGCCAGACATTCGATGTATCGCTTAGGATCGGCGATTCGAATTCCAAACCTTCGCGTACTGAGAGGATTGCGATGCCGTGGCGGCCGATGTCGCCGCTAATTATGACGGCGTCTCCGGGTTGCACCGATTGTGGGCCGATCTGGCCTGCCCGAGTTCCCACGTCTCGCAACTTCGGCGAGACGTGGCGCACCCCATTTTCACTGTCTCGGCCTTCCCTAACATGGGGTGCCCCGGGTCTCGCCGGGGTTGCGAGACCCGGGAAGGCCTCAATCACACCAATGCCCGAGGTGTTAATGAAGATCCCGTCTCCCTTTCCCTTATCGACGACTTTCGTGTCGCCTGTCACTAACTTCACATTTGCTTTCGCTGCCGCTTCCCGCATCGAGTTGACCACAGTGCGCAGCGTCTCCATTTCGAGGCCTTCTTCGAGGATGAATCCGGCGCTGAGATAAAGCGGGCACGCGCCGCACATGGCAAGATCATTGACCGTGCCGTTCACCGCGAGATCGCCGATATTTCCTCCGGGAAAAATCAGCGGGCGCACTACGAACGAATCGGTGGTAAAAGCCAGACGCGCGCCATTCACCGGCACGACCGCCCCATCATGGCGCTGCTCGAGCGCGGCATTGGAAAATGCCGGCATGAAGATTTTTTCGATCAGCTGATGCGTGAGCCTTCCGCCGCCGCCGTGCGCCAGCACGATGCGGTCATCAGCGACGCGCGGGGCCGGACAGCTCAGGTTGAATGAATTGATTTTGGCGTCTGCCATAGTGGTAGTAAGCCGCGCACGCGCCCTCGGACGATACCATGGGCGCGCCCAGCGGATTTTCCGGCGTACACTTGACGGCGAAAGCCGGGCACTCGTGCGGCTTCTTGAGTCCTTGCAGAATCAGGCCGCTGATGCACTCCGGCGATTCCTTTGCAGCTTCCCCGGTGAACGGGAAGCGGTGGTTGGCATCGTATTTCTGGAAGCGTCCGCGCAACTGGAAGCCGCTGGCAGGAATTTCCCCCAAGCCGCGCCACTGCCGCGGGACGATTTCGAATACTTCGGAGATCGTCTTCTGCGCCGGGCGATTCCCTTCCCGCCTTACCGCGCGCGTGTATTGATTTTCGACCTCGTGGCGGCCTTCTTCCAGCTGGCTCGCCGTCATATGAATGCCCTCGAGCAGGTCGAGCGGCTCGAATCCGGTCACTACGATGGGGACTTTGTACTTCTCGGCGATGGGGAAATATTCTTCGAATCCCATGACCGTGCAGACGTGTCCGGCGGCAAGGAATCCTTGCACGACGCACTGCTCCGAAGACAGCAAAGCTTCCATTGCAGGTGGGACCAACACGTGCGAGACCAGGATGGAAAAGTTCTCGACGCCATCATGATCCGACTGCCACACGGCCATGGCATTGGCCGGCGCGGTGGTTTCGAACCCAACGGCGAAGAACACAACCTGCTTGTGCGGATTCGTCTTCGCCAGCTTCAGCGCATCCAGAGGCGAGTAAACGATGCGGACATCGGCGCCCTCAGCCTTCGCGTCGAACAGGCTCTTTGAAGAACCGGGAACACGCAGCATGTCGCCGAAAGAACAGAAGATTGCGTCCGGACGCTTCGCGATTGCCACCGCTTTGTCGAGGAGTTCGATCGGCGTAACGCAGACTGGACAGCCCGGGCCATGGACCAGAGTGATTTCCTTCGGTAGCAGGTCTTCGAGGCCGCTTTTTACGATGGTGTGGGTCTGGCCGCCGCAGATTTCCATGATCGTCCACGGGCGGGTGACCTTTTGCCGGATCGCGGCCGCAAGCTTCTCGGCGGCTTTCGGATCGCGATATTCACTGAGGAATTTCACCGAGTTCCTCTTTTACTGCGCCCATCTGCTCCAGGTATTCGAACACGCGATTGGCTTCGTCTTCATCGATGACACTGAGGGCGAAGCCCACGTGGACGAGCACGTATTTGCCGACTTCCGCTTCAGGAGTGTAGGCGAGATTGACTTCTTTGCGGATGCCGCCAAAATCGACTTTGCCGACGCGGAAGGCGATGTCGCCTCCATCGATGATTTCGACAATCCGGCCTGGGACTGCCAGACACATGAATCAACCTCAGCGGCTAAAGCCGCAATTCAAACGCCAGCTTTTGCGGCACGACTGAAGTCGTGCCCTTCCCGTTCCTGCTTTCCAGACGGACGCCATTATGATGCGGCCATCACCGCCTGTCCCAGCGAGATGCCTCCGTCGTTGGGCGGGACTTGCTGATGCGTGTGTACTACGAAACCGCGTGCTTCCAAAACGGCGGCGGCGCGCTCGGTCAGATAACGGTTCTGAAAAACTCCGCCGCTGAGCATGATCTGCTTCTCTTTCGCGTGCTCGGCAACTTCCACAATCCAGTTTACTAATGCGTTGTGGAATCGCGCCGCGATGCGGGAAACGGGCACTTCTGCGCGTGAATCCTGCATCACGTCTGAGATCAGCGGAGCCCAATCCCCACTGCTCAAAGGATACGCCTCTTCCGTGCGCAGGGTGCCGATTTCGTTCTCCAGAAGCATGGCCGCTTGGCCTTCGAAGCGGTTCTGCTGGGCAAGTCCAGCGATGGACGCTACCGCGTCAAAGAGACGTCCGACGCTGGTCGTGGGGACTACGTTGATTCCCCGCTCGAGCATGGATCGAACCGTTGAGAGTTGGGTTCCCAGGTCTCGCAAAGGCAGCGAGACCTGGGGCACCCCATTTTCAGGCACCCCATTTTCAGGCACACCATTTTCAGGCACACCATTTTCATTCTGTAGGGCCGGGGGTGCCCCAGGTCTCGCTGCCTTTGCGAGACCTGGGAATCTATGCTTCTCTACTTCAAACAGCAGGCTGGCGGCCGAGCGCCAGCCTTCCCGGACTGCGGCATCTCCTCCGGGAAGCCCGAAGGGGCGCAGGTGTGCAACGCGCTCGTAACGATTGCCTTCTACGCGGAAGAATTCCCCACCCCAGATCGCGCCGTCCAGGCCGTAGCCTGTGCCATCCCAGGAGACTCCGAGGTACGGGCCTTCGACACTGTTCTCCGCCGCGCAGGCCGCAATGTGCGCCTGATGATGCTGCACGCGAATCACCGGCAGGCCGGACCTCTCGGCCCAATGGGTCGAGGCATAGTCGGGATGCAAGTCGCAGACTATGGCCTCGGGCTTGAAGCTGTAGAGGCGACAGAGATCTGCGATGGCTCTTTCGAACGCCTGACGCGCTTCGAGGGTTTCAAGATCGCCGATGTGCTGGCTGATAAAGACGTCGCGCCCGACCGCGATGGCTACCGTATTCTTCAAATGTCCCCCGACCGCGAGGACCGGAGGAAGTTCCCGAGCAACACGCACGCCAAGGGGAGCATAGCCACGGGCCCGGCGGAGAATACCCGCGCGGCCCCGGGTAAGCCGAACGACAGAATCGTCGCAGGCACGCACGATGGGCCGGTTGTGCATCAGAAAATGATCGGCGACAACTTCCAGGCGAGTCGTGGCTTCGTCGTTCGCAATGGCGATCGGCTCATCGCTGCGGTTGCCGCTGGTGGCAATCAGAGGAAACGGGCATTGCTTCATGAGCAGGTGATGCAGCGGAGAGTACGGGAGCATGACTCCCAAGTAGGGCGAGCAATGGGCCACGTTCCAAGCAATGCCGGTGCCGGGCTTGGGTTGCAGCAAGACGATCGGCGCGGCCGGGGACTCAAGCAATTCAACCTCCGCCGGAGACATCTCGCAGTACTGGCGGGCCATGGCGAGTGAAGGCATCATCAGCGCAAACGGCTTCTCTTCCCGGTGCTTGCGCTCGCGCAGGCGCGCTACAGCGGCGGGCTGGCGAGCATCCACCAGAAGTTGAAATCCGCCGATCCCCTTCAGCGCCACGATTTCGCCCCGGAGTAGGGCCTTGGCCGTTTCGGAAATCGTTCCATCGAGTTTCGGGCCGCAGACTGGACAAGCATTGGGCTGCGCGTGGAAGCGGCGGTTGACGGGATTCTCGTACTCTTCCCGGCATTGGGGACAGAGCGCGAAATCTTTCATGGTGGTGTTCGGGCGATCGTAGGGAATATCGACCACGATGGTGTAGCGCGGGCCGCAGTTGGTGCAATTGGTGAATGGATATTCGAAGCGGCGGTTGGCTGGATCCAAAAGTTCGTTGCGGCAATCCTCGCAGGTAGCAAGGTCGGGGAGCACGTTCACCGATTTTCCCTGGCCGGCGTCGCTGGCGTGAATCTCGAAGCAGGTGGAGCCCTCAGTCGGGATCCACGCGGATTCGTGAACCGTAA
>CAWDFM010000002.1:0-308599 GCA_963801615.1 uncultured Acidobacteriota bacterium
TCGTTCAGCTTCGGCGATGACGACAGAAAAGAGTGAATCTAATGAAGGAGCGCGCGTCGATTTCGGATTCGCTTTACGAGGAGGAGCTTCTCCTGGCGGAGCGCGAGCTGTCTTCTTTCCTTGCGGCGGTGGCGGAATTGTATGGCCAGGAGCAGGCTGGGCTCTCGGCGGAGGACTGGCTACATGAATCGGCGCTTATGGACGACCCTCCTCGCTCAGAGGCGCGAAAGTGGCGCGCGGTCACGATCGCCGCCGCAGCTCGATTGTCAAATCGTGTCCATGCCAAAACTGAATAAGGTGCTCCGACCGACAATCCCAGCGAAAAATTTGGTTACTGGCGCCGCGAGTAACCGCGACGAACCTCACGCCCGACCGCTCTCGCGACGACCTACTTCTCCTTGCTTCGAAGCGCGAGTTCGCGAAACTCCTTAGCCATTTTGTGACTTGCTTTTATCTGCGCCTGCGCCAGTTGTCGGGGCTTTTCAGGAAGGTGCAGGACCAAAGCCTCAAGTTCGGTTACTGCTTCCTGCGCTCGATTCGCCTCTTTTTCGAACAGGCGTTCTAAACTTCGTGTTGCCTCGTTGTGATCCATGTCTCATTCCTCTGCCGAATACCAGAGTTGCACTTCAGCTGGCTCGAGCGCCATTGGACTTTGGTATTGGTGCGGTGATTCCATCGTCGCCTCGGCCCAACGAATCTCAGCCAATCATTGGAAGTAGTGGCGGAAAGTAGTGGCGATACTATCGTCTAATTGTCCGGCTCCGGGGCCTGTGGTGTGATGGCCTAGTCCGATTCGATCGGAAACCTGCACGGCGAAGGAAAAGGAGCAGAACATGAAAATCTTGATGGTGTTTACATCCCATGACCAACTCGGCGACACAGGCCTCAAAACCGGCTTCTGGTTAGAAGAGGGAGCGGCTCCGTACTTCGTTTTCAGGGACGCTGGCGTCCAGTTGACTCTCGCCTCGCCCAAGGGCGGACAGCCTCCGATCGATCCGAAGAGCGATGACCCGAAAAATCAGACGCCCGCCCAAATCCGTTTCAAGCAGGATGAGGCAGCGCAGAAAGCATTCGCCAACACAGTGCGGCTGGCAGATGTGAAAGCGGAAGATTTCGATACGGTCTTCTATCCGGGCGGGCACGGCCCCATGTGGGATCTGGCGGAGGACCCAGTCTCGATCGCTCTGCTCGAATCGTTTTACGACTCCGGGAAGCCGATTGCGCTGGTCTGCCACTCTCCCGGCGTACTTCGCCACGTTAGGTACAAGGGCGAACCGCTGGTGAAGGGCAAACATGTGACCGGCTTCACCGATGGTGAAGAAGAAGAAGTGAAGCTCACTCACGTTGTGCCATTCCTGGTGGAAGATGAATTGCTGCGGCTCGGCGCCATCTTTGAGAAGAAGGCGAACTGGCAGCCTTTTGCCATCACCGATGGTCGACTCATTACCGGACAGAATCCCCCTTCCTCGACCGTTACAGCCCAGGCCCTTCTGAACTTCATGGCTATAGAAAAGGCAGCTTAGGTCCCTGGAAAGGAAAACAGCAGGAATGTTGTTCCATAGAGAAACCGTGGAGCTTGCTGATCGCGCTCGCGGCGGCTATCAAGTTAAGTGATTCGAGCAGGCACTACACGCAGGAGGCACTTACACATGAAGAACAAACCGGTGCCCACGTTTGCAATTGCTGCAGCAGCCCTTACGCTGCTGATCGGCATGACACTCTTGGCGCAGCAGGACAGGTACACGCTGAAGGTGCCGGACGGGCTCGCATTCTCTGAGTTCAAAGGCTACGACACATGGCAGACGATCGCGGTCAGCGAAACCAAAACTGGCGTGAAGGCAATTCTGGGAAACCCGACGATGATTCAGGCGTACAAAGAGGGTGTCCCGGACAATGGCAAGCTCTTCCCGGACGGCTCCAAGACCGTGAAAATTGAGTGGCTCAAGAAAACAAATTCAGAGTCGCCGTATTTTGTGGAGGTGCCCGATGTCTTGAAGTCGCTCTCCTTTATTGAGAAGGACTCGAAAAGTTTCCCCAATACGCATGGCTGGGCCTATGCGAAGTTTGAATACGATGCTGGGTCAAAGACGTTCAAGCCCCTCGGGACCGGCTCCGAATGCGGATATGCGTGCCACACGAAGGTAGCCTCGAAAGATTACATCTTTACCGCGTATCCGGTTCGATAAATAATTTGGGGCCGCAAGAGCGTTCAAGGAGCTTTTCGAATGTGGCACGTTATCGAGAACTGCTTGTCGACGCTCCGCGCAGCGGAACGGATGCCAATTGCAGCCGTGCGCGCCTTAATCGGTAGTTTCTTCTGTATTTCTGGCGGAACCAAACTGTTTGTACCTGCCAAGTTCAGCACGTCCGCAGAACAAGTGGCCGCCTAAGTCCAGTGAGAGGTTGTGTATGTCGGGCAAACGAACAGCAATCGTAACCGGCGCATCAGGGGGTATCGGCGGGGGTTTAGTCGAGGGTTTTTTGAAAGAAGGCTATAACGTCGTCGCAACCTCTCGTGCCGCAAATCAAAGGCTGACTGCGTCTCGCGGTCTGGTCCTTCTTGAGGGCGATATCGGCAAGCAGCAAACGGCTGCCGATGCTGTCGAAACGGCAATCAAAAAGTTCGGAAGCGTCGATGTTTTGGTGAATAACGCGGGCATCTTCCTTAACAAACCTTTCACTGACTTCACTGTTGAGGATTTCGAAGTGCTGGTCTCCACGAATCTGCTCGGATTTTTCCACATGACTCAGCACGCGGTAAGAGAAATGCTGAAGCAGAAATCGGGCTGCGTCGTGAGCATTACTGCCGCTCTTGCCGACCGGCCAATCGGCGGCACCAATGGCTCCGTTTCGATGATTACGAAGGGAGGCTTGAATTCGGCGATCCAGAATCTCGCGGTCGAATACGCGCAGGATTTCATTCGATTCAATGGCTGTGGCTCCTGGCGTTGTAAACACACCAATGCACCCGGACGATCCAAATGAATCGCCATCGCATCCTGCCACAAAAAAGGCGACGGTCAAAGACATTGTGGACGCCGTTCTTTACCTGGTACGAGCAGATCACGTGAGCGGAGAGATCCTCCACGTAGATGGTGCTGCACCAGCGCGTCGCTGGTAAAACAAACAAAGGACTCCAGACAGGCTCAGGATATCGATGAGGTACACATGCGGCGATTGCTCTCGGTAAATGTCGGTCTTCCGCGCGACGTGACGTGGAGTGGGAAGACTGTGCGTACCGGGATCTGGAAGTCTCCCGTGGAAGGCCGAAGGATGGTGCGCAAGCTCAACATCCTTGGCGACGGGCAAGGCGATCTCGCCGGCCATGGAGGGGAGCAGAGAGCCGTCTTTGTCTATCAAATGGAGTCCTATCATTATTGGGAACGCTTTCTCGGACGTAATGACTTCGTCTACGGCCAGTTCGGAGAAAACTTCACTGTCGAAGGTCTTCCTGATGACGAGGTCTGCATCGGCGATCGATACAGAATCGGCGATGCGATATTTGAAGTGAGCCAGCCGCGCGTCACGTGCTACCGCATCGGCATCCGCATGAATGAACCTCGAATGGCGGCTCTTCTCGTTGCACATCACAGACCAGGGTTTTATTTCCGAGTGTTGCAAGAGGGAGAAGTTGGGGCTGGCGACGACATTGTGAAAATGGTCGACGGTCCCGAGCGAATCACCGTTGCCGAGGTTGACAGCCTGCTCTACCTGCCGGAACATTCCCGCAAAGAACTACAACGCGCGCTCCGTGTTCCTGCGCTGAGCAAGGGTTGGCAGGGGTCGTTCCAAGCAATGCTCCAACAAGATCTGAGTTCCAAAACCGAAGTGGGAAATCCCGGGCTCGCCTATGAGGAGCAAGCGTCAGCATGGCCCGGCTTCCGACAAATGCGAGTCGCGAGCACGCACAAGGAAAGCGATAATGTAACGTCCTTCGTGCTAGAGCCGGTCGATGGCCAGCCTCTCGGTAAGTTCCAAGCAGGTCAATTTGTGGTTCTGCGGTTGCTCGTCGATCCAAGCAAACCACCCATTCTTCGCAGCTATTCGTTGTCCGATTTGCCGGCGGCCGACCATCTTCGCATCAGCGTGAAGAGTGAATTGAACGGAATTGGCAGTTCTTTTCTCTGCAGCCGGGCGAAAGAAGGTGACGTGATGGATGTCAGCGCGCCGCGCGGCAGCTTCACTCTGCGACCCAGCCAAAATCCTGCAGTTCTGTTGAGCGCGGGAGTCGGCGCAACGCCCGTAATGTCGATGCTGCACACACTCGCCTCGGAGAAATCGCAACGGGAGGTCTGGTGGATCTACGGAGCACGCAACCGAGCCGATCATCCATTTGCTGAGGAATCACGTTCGTTATTGAAACAGCTCTCTCGCGGACGAGGATTCATCCTCTACAGCAGGCCTACTGCGGGCGATCAAATCGGTGCAGACTTCGATGCTCCAGGGCATATAGACACAGCTTTGCTGCAGAGGATCGGCGTGCCCCAAGGTGCAGACTTTTATCTATGTGGCCCATCTTCATTCTTGAAGAATATGCGCGATGGCCTAAAGAGCTGGGGTGTGCCCGCAGAGAATGTGCACACGGAAATCTTTGGCGCGCTCGATAGCATTACGCCTGGTATGGCACAGGTGGCGCACACTCCTCACCTGCCGCAAGGGCCGGCCGGCCCCGGCCCGGCTGTCACATTCGCGCGCAGCGGGATTACCGTCGCTTGGGATCCGAAATTCGCGAGCTTGCTCGAACTGGCTGAGGCGTGCGACGTTTCGGTCAGGTGGTCATGCCGGACTGGGGTGTGCCATACCTGCATGACCGGCCTGATCAGCGGATCGATTTCTTACAACCCTGAACCGCTGGAGAGCCCTGCTCCCGGGAACCTGCTTATATGCTGTTCCGAGCCAAACGCGGTGGTCACTCTCGATCTTTAATGAAGCGGAAGGAGTTTTAAAGATGCGTTCTGATATCGTGCCCGGAGGAATTTTCCCCAACTACGAACTGCCCGATCACACGGGACAACTGCGCAAGCTCAGCGAACTACAGGGCGACGACCCGCTAATCCTCACCCTTGCGCGTGGCCACTATTGCCCAAAAGAACACCAGCAGCATCTGGAACTCGCCGCTTTCTATCCCAAGATCGCGGTAGGGTACACCCAGATCGCAACGATTGCGACGGACGATCACCATGCGCTGCAAGAATTTCGTGCGTCAGTCGGTGCCCAGTGGGCCTTCCTTTCCGATCCTGAGCGGAAGGTTCAGAAGGATCTCGACATCCAGGAATACACCGACCCCGAGCATGATCCGATGATCCCGCATACGCTCGTACTCAAGCCGGGTCTCGTAATCCACAGCATCTATAACGGCTACTGGTTCTGGGGTCGTCCGTCGGTCGTCGATCTTTGGCACGACCTGCGCGCCGTGACTCAGGAAATTCGTCCAGACTGGGATCTGAGCAAACCAGGACTCCACGAAGCGTGGAATGCGGGCGACCTTTCGCTCTTCCACGGGTGGAATAAGCGGTCCGGCGAGGACGCCGCCGTGCCTGCGGGGAAGAAATAGCGACCCCAATACCGTCTTCTTTCACTGTGTAACGAACCGCTTTGGAGGCAAATCATGTCCGAGACACCAGAAGCGAACAAACCCGATTTCAGAAATGGATTTTCGATTCACGATCTTAGCGATGGCAGCATGAAGTTGGGCCACGTCGACGACGAAGAATTACTTCTGGTCCGTCGCGTCGATGAATTCTTTGCCGTGGGCGCGCATTGCACCCACTACGGCGGCCCACTCGCAGAGGGCTTAATGGTGGACGGCACCGTTCGCTGCCCCTGGCACCATGCTTGTTTTAGTCTCAAGGATGGCGAGGCGCTGCGGGCACCTGCCCTGGACCCAATCGTCTGTTGGCGAGTGGAAAAACTGGGCGACAAGGTTTTTGTTCGTGAGAAGCTCGCACGACCGGCTCCCAGACGTGGAGCAGAGGGTCCAAGCTCGGTCGTGATTGTGGGCGGAGGTGCCGCAGGTTTGGCTGCGGCTGACATGCTGCGGCGAGAGGGCTACGACGGTCCGCTTACGATCGTCAGTGCCGACGCCTCTCCGCCAGTAGATCGTCCAAATCTTTCCAAGGATTACCTGGCAGGCACCGCGCAAGAAGAGTGGATTCCTTTGCGATCTTCGGACTACTATCGCGACCGCAGGATCGATCTTCTCCTCAACTCAAGGGTTTCCTCGCTTGATACCAAAAGACGACGGATCCTGCTGGAGGATGGCGAGGAACTCGAATTTGGCGCGCTCCTACTGGCCACGGGGGCCGATCCGGTCCGACTGCCGATACAAGGCGCGACTGACGCTCAGCTTCATTATCTGCGCACGTTCTCTGACAGTAAGGCGATCATTGCCAGGGCGGCTTCTGCAAAACGCGTCTTGGTTATTGGCGCCAGTTTTATCGGGTTGGAGGTTGCTGCATCGCTGCGCGCCCGTGGAATTCATGTAGATGTAGTCGCTCCTGATCGGCAGCCGCTCGAGCGCGTGATGGGAGCTGAGGTTGGCGTCTTCATTCGCAAGCTTCACGAAGCGCACGGCGTCACCTTTCATTTGGAGCAGACCGTCAGCCGGGTCAGCGGTCGCACAGTTACCTTGAGCGATGGAAAAGATTTAGAAGCGGACTTCATAGTCCTGGGTGTGGGAGTACGGCCGTCTCTAATTGTGGCCGAGCAAGGGGGTCTCGCGATCGATCGAGGTATCAACGTTGACGAATACCTTGAAACGAGTGTGCCGGGAATCTTCGCGGCTGGCGATGCTGCCCGCTGGCCCGACCCGCACACCGGGGAGCGGATTCGTGTCGAGCACTGGGTGGTTGCTGAACGCATGGGACAGGTGGCCGCTAAGAATATTCTTGGTCATTCTGAAAAGTTTGACGCTGTTCCGTTTTTCTGGAGCCAACACTACGACGTGACTATTAACTATGTGGGCCACGCCGAGAAATGGGACGCTGTCGAGATCGATGGGAATCTCGATGCGCGCGATTGTTCCATTGTGTACAAGAATGGCGGTCGCACGCTCGCTACTGCGACCATCTCGCGAGATCTGCAAAGCTTGCGGGCTGAGGTTGCCATGGAAGCCGAAATACAGCCGCGCACACGAGAGGTCGCATGAGCCGGTTCGCTTTGTACGCAAGCCTTGCAAGTGGCGAGTTGGGCGGGAACAGCGGAGAGAAATGAAGCCGGCCGCTTACCCAAGTCTTTGGCGACCGCTTGAAATAACCGTTTTCCGTCATCTGCTGGTTGCGGACATCGTTTCAGACGCAGGCGCTTTCATGCAGAATGTCGGCGCTGCCTGGTTGATGGTCTCCCTCGGCGCCGGACCGATTTACGTTGCGCTGACGCAGACTGCCGCTTCTCTTCCGTATTTCCTGCTGGCTCTTCCCGCAGGGTCCGCTGGCGATATTTTCGAGCGACGCAAGCTGATCCTTTTCACGGAATCGTGGATGATGGGTATCGCGTTGATTCTTGCGATCCTGACTATCGCAGGAGTGATGTCGCCATGGATACTGCTGGCGCTGACCTTTGCACTCTCAGCGGGAGATGCGTTCGAAACGCCGGCATGGCGTGCAACCCTCCCGGAATTGGTGCCGAAGGAAGACCTTGCGGCGGCTTCTGCACTCAACGGGATTGAATTCAACCTGGCGCGTGCGGTTGGGCCAGCTCTGGCCGGCACGATCATATCTGTGGCGGGTGTCGCGACAGCCTTCGTCGCAAATTTCATATCGTTCTTCGGTGTCATTCTTGTCGTTGCCAGGTGGAAAAGGCCTGTCCGCCGGAGGAGAGGGCAGAGGGAATCTTTTTCGGGAGCTACGATCACCGCTATTCGATACGTCCGGCACTCTCCTGCAATCCTAACGGTACTACTCAGAATCGGAGTAGCCATGTTCTTCAGCAGCGCTTTTTTTGCGTTGTTGCCGACAATTTCTCGCAGTGTGAATCGGAATGCCACCGGCTACGGACTCTTGCTCGGCTGCTTTGGTTGCGGTGCGATCATTGGTGCTCTGATTATGCAGCCAGCCCGCGCGCGGTGGCCAATGGAATCCATAGTGTCGACAGGCATCGTGAGCTTGGGGCTAGTGATTCTCGCGTTGAGCGGATTGCACAGATTGAGCACACTCGCCATCGCTATGCTGATCGGCGGTGCCGCATGGGTAGTTTTCATTTCGCTTATCAATGCCCTTGTCCAGAACCTGGCGCCTGATTGGGTACGAGCAAGAGTCCTCGCCATCTTCATTCTGATTTATCAAGGAAGCTATGCGCTCGGAACCGCGACCTGGGGCGCAGTCGCACAACGATCCGGCATTGCAACCGCGCTTGTCTACGCTGGAATTGGGACCATCGCCACTGCGGCAATCGCCCTCTTCGCGCCACTTGCCGATTCGACGGCGGATCTAAGTCCCTGGAACCACTGGCGCATGCCCGTCGTCACCGGGGACATTGAAACAGATGTTCGGAAAGGCCCGGTGATGATCACGGTCGAGTACACCGTCATACCGAAGCACACGGCAGACTTTGTGAATGCGATGCATGAATATGGTCGGGTTCGGCGTCGCGACGGGGCTTATCAGTGGGGAATCTTCCGGGACACCGAAGTTCCAGAACGCTATCTGGAGGTGTTTCTAGTGAATTCCTGGGCGGAGCATTTGCGCCAGCATGAGCGACAAACGCAAGCGGACCGAGAGTTGGACGGGCTAATCTACAGCGTTCTTTCAGGAGAACCGATCGTGCGTCATCTCATCCATACCTACGCTTCAGAAACTTGATTAAGCCTTTCGGGCGGCGCGGCAACCGAGCTTCCCAGGTTCTCGGTTTCAACCATCTTCACTGCAACTGCCGAGACCTTGAGAATCATCGGTTCTGCGCCGGCGCTCTCCGCTGGACTGACAAAGTGGGAAGACGTTTGCCGAAACGCTTCCAGACCACTCAGACTCGCCAGCTGCTTTGGTGGAATGTTAAGTCACCGCCCGGAGTACGCCTAACTACACAGTTGAATCCGTACTAACTCCATTTTCGTTGAATCGTGAATATTTCCAAGCCGACGCTTAGGCGAACATCGGCGCTGGTCACAGAATGGTCACAATAAATCGGCCATTTCGACGAATTAAGTTATTGATTGAAAAAGGGTTTAGGCTCAAAGAATACAGCCCTGAAGGCTGGCGTCGGCGGTTCAACTCCGTCCCTGGCCACCAAAATCATTACCATTCAATTATTTACCGCTTATTGTTAAATCATCACATCGCGCAGGATTTTGGTAGATCGATAATCTTCGATCTTCATAAACACATGCGAATACTAGGGTTAAGCAATGGTAGAGCGCAGCCCATAAGGGCTTGGCGTCTTCCGTTGAACGTCGCTAAGTGATGGATTCGAAGGTGACGGGGGTACGAGGTTGAGCAGAGCAGAAGACTTCCAGAAGGAAAGCCGCTGCTCCTTACGGATTTTCAGGAACTTGGAATAGTGAGGAACGAAGGGGCTAGGAATGCGGAGCAACAAATAATAAAGGAGTCATCAATAAGGTGATTACGTGGGCATGTCGCGAGTCTCTGAGAAGGTTTTTACTCATAGGTTTTTTATTCGGCACTAAGTGCAAAATGCTGGACAGTGGCGCTTCGAACTTCTTATTTCTGTTCACTCACACCAGTTTGGCACGTTTGTAAACCCTCGAACGGCAACCCTCACTAGGAATTCATGCCGTTTGAGCGACCAATGCAAGCTTCCCGCTAACGCTCAGTGCAAGAATTCTCACGTTCCGCTGACGCGGCGCGCGATGAACTAGTCCGTGACAGGACAAGGAAAAAGATGAGGATGAAAGCAATGATGGCCAGCGACCAACTGATCGGGAACTTGCCGCCGAAAGCTTCATTCAGCCAGGCCATCTTCAGGCCCACGAATACGAGAATTGTTCCAAGCGCGTATTTGAGAAGGTGGAATTTCTGCGCCACACCAGCGAGGAGGAAATAAAGCGCGCGCATTCCCAAGATTGCGAAGACGTTCGACGTGAACACGACTAATGGCTCGCTGGTGATGGCAAAGATCGCTGGCACAGAGTCCACGGCAAATATGATGTCGGACACTTCAATGAATGCCAGGGCCACCAGCAAGGGCGTCGCGTGCAGCTTTCCCACAACGCGGCGAAAGAAGTTTTGGTCGTCGAGCTGCGATGTGACCGGAAGAAGCCTGCGCAGCAGGCGGATGACCAGGTTCGCCTCTGGGTCAATCGACTTTACGGGCGCGAACAGGATCTTCGCTCCCGTCGCTATCAGCAATACTCCAAAGAAGATGACTACCGCCTTGTATTGCAGAAGTACGGCACCAACAGCGATAAAGATGACGCGGAACACCAATGCGCCCAAGATGCCGAAGAACAGAATGCGATGCTGGTACTTCGCGGGAATGGCAAAGAATTGAAAGATCACGACGAAAACAAAGATGTTGTCCAGGGCGAGTGATTTTTCGATGAGAAAGCCAGTCAAGAACTCCAGAGTGGTTTGCCAGGCCAGGCTCCCGTCGATCGCGCCTGGGTTGCCGCCCAGTCGTGGATCGAGCGGGAACTTCCACCGACAATAGCCGTACAGAAGCGCGGCAAATCCGAGTGCGATGGCAGTCCAAACAGCACTCCATGTAAGGGCCTCGCTCGTCGAAACTTCGTGCGCGCGCCGGTGGAAGACGCCAAGGTCCAGCACCAACATACCTAGTACAAATAGCGTGAAGGCGGCATAGAACCACCAGTACTCCACGAAAGGAAACAGTGATATTGCTGTCATGTTTGTTGCTGCTCCACTGCACTTAATTCCTGGTTGTATTGCCGCGCCACCATACCCTATGAGCGCGGATGAGAAGCACCTCGCCCGTCCTATCATGCGCGTATCGCGCTGGATCTCGATGAAGCAGAGGCCGACGTTTGTCGCCGGGCCCCGCCTGCGCCAATGGTCTAGCTCGTTGCACGTCCGGACAGAGTCAGAAGGTCAGCGTTGACGTTGCCGGATCTGTTCTTCTTGGCTTCCGACAACGCCGCGTGCACCATCATGTATTCGGTCATGTTTTCCAGCGTGATGAGTCCGACCAGCCGTCCGTTTTCGACGATGGGTACGGTTGCAGCCTGGGTATCATGCAAGCGCGTGAAGACCGAGTGCAGAGGTTCCATCGGCGAGGCAACGGGGAAATCCTCACTCATGGCCTCTCGCACGCTCGCATGGGCTTCGCCACCAGCTAAGGTCGCGATCATGTCGGAGCGCAGGAGCATGCCGACGACCCGTCCTTGATCTACCACCGGAAAGTCCTGTTGCCAGCCGTTCAGGATGAGCTTCACGGCCTGCGATAGCTCATCCCGCGGAGACAGGGTACGGAACTCCGGTATCATCGCGTCCTTTGCGGAAACGGATCCCAGCACCGACTTCGCCTCCGCCATGGCTGCTTCCTGTGCCACTCCGATCCAGACGAAGAAAGCGATGAACACCAGGAACGGATTCGTGAACAGACCGAGAAATCCGAATACGAAGGCTAGTCCCTGGCCGACACTGGCCGCGATCCGCGTGGCCCTGGCATATTCCATCCGCTTCGCCAGAAGCGCCCTGAGAACCCGACCGCCGTCCATGGGGAAGGCCGGGATCATGTTGAAGCCCACCAGAAACAGATTGGCGAACATCACGCGCTCCAGGAACACCCCGTGGGTTAGCCCGATCTGCTGTACCGGTTGAAAATGGCCGGTCAGGGACAAGTACGCAGCCAGCAGGGCTGCGATCACAACATTGACCGCCGGTCCAGCCAGTGCGACCCAGAGTTCCTGGTTCGGTTTATCCGGTATTCGCTCCAAGCGGGCCAGGCCACCGATGGGCAGGAGCGTGATGTCCTTTGTTGCAATGCCAAACGTGCGCGCTGCCAAGGCGTGACCATATTCGTGCAGAACCACGCACAGAAAGAGTGCGAGTATGAAAGCTACGCCTGTTAGTGTCGGGATCAAACTCTGGTACTGCATCCAGTGAGTGAGCGCAATCCAGCCCAGCAAAAGGACAAACGTGGCGTGCACGTAAACCGCAATTCCAGCGAAGGTTCCGATCTTCCATGACCATTTCATTGTTCTGACCTCCCCGTGAGTTATCGACCAGCGAAAGGCCCCGCCGTCTCCGGCAGGGCCTCGGTTCGGACTAACGGTTCATCTCCGACGCAACCATGATGTTGTTCTTCACGCTGAACACCCCTGGGACAGAGCTGGCCTGCGTATGAGCCACCTGCTTGTCCAGTTTGTTCGTCACAACACCATGAAGTTCGACATTGCCGTTTTCCACCACAATGCGAATCGGTGCTTGCGGATCGATGGCATACTTCTGCAGCGCAGAGTTGCCATAGATCGAGCGGGCAAGCGCGATCCGCAGGCGGTCATCGTTGATCGAGGTTGGCGCCACTTCGATCTCATCGATAACGTCCTTCACTCCGGGCGTGGTCTCCACAATGGCAATGGCTGAGTCGCGGTCCGGGTAGTCCCGTACCTTGCCTGCCACTGTTGCGACCCCGTTCTCGACACTCAAGGTCAGATTGTTGAAGACAATCCCATACCCGATTCGGTCGTAGCGCAGTTTGTTCGAGAGCTGATCGCGCAGGATCTCATCGTGAACGCTGCTTGCGACCTCGATGTGATTGCGGACGCCATCCGCGTTCTGGATCTTGCGCACCCGCTTCTCGGCATCTACCTTGTCGATGTACAGTTCCACGTTCCCGGCCAAGGTCACGATGCCGTCTTCCACCGTGGCCGTGACCCCTTTGAATTTGTCGCGTTTGCCCAGTTCCTCTGACGCTTTGGCCCGAATCTGCTGGTCGTAGCGACCTTCACTTTTTTGTTGAGCGCTGACCGGCAGGGCCAGCGCTACGAGCAACATCCACATCGCAATCGATTTCATGTTCGTATTTCTCTCCTTATAGAATTTGATCGAGTTACAGCTCGGGTGAGTGTAGGCTTACCACACCCACCCTGGTTTTGGCCGCGCGCGTTAACGCGCAACCGGTTCCTCCGCGAGTTCGTGCAGACGCATCCGGGCTTCGTGGTAGTCGATGATGGTGTCCACGTTCCGATACAACTGGTCTGAACGTCGTTCCAAATCCCGTGCAGGTTGTCCTTGTACTCGGCTTTGGTGATACTCCGCCGGTCTTCGTTGATCCAGTTAATGCCCTTCTCCACACGCTGCGCCAAGTCTTCGAGGTGTGGCCGCGCAGTTTCGATTGCCTTCTCCTGGAACAACGTGGCCTTGGACTTCATCCCCTCCAGTTCCGCCAGCATCTTGCCCATCTCGTTAATGTGCTGCTTCATGACGCTGAGCTTGTCGGCATGGGTCTGCCAACTGAGTTGCGGGTTGCGCCTCTTCGACTCCAGCATCGCAGCATCGCGCCGAGTCTCGATCGCCTTGCTTTCGAAGTCGGCCAGCATGTCGTCAATTTGTGACACATGCGATACTTCGCCCATCGGAGGAACGATGACGCGATCGACCACGTGAATCAGGCCGTTGCTGGCGGCGAGGTCGGCCTTCGTAACTTTGGCGTCGTTCACCCGCACCACGCCCTTAAGAACGCTGATGCGGACCTCCTGTCCGCTCACGGTCTTGGCTGACGTGAGCTTGACTACATCGCTCGCGGTCACCCGTCCCGGTACCACGTGGTAGGTCAGGATGGAACGTAGCTGTTCCTTGTTCTCCGGCTTCAGCAGCACTTCCACAGTGCCTGGGGGCAGTTTGCGGAATGCCTCATCCGTCGGCGCGAACACGGTGAACGGTCCCGGACCTTTCAGGGTATCGACCAGGTCCGCTGCTTTGAGCGCCTGTGCCAGAGTGTTAAAAGATCTCGCCTGGACAGCGGTGTCAACGATGTCCTGCCGGGTGTGGCTGGCGAAGGCGCTGATGCTCATCAGTACCATCGCCGCAACTGCCATATACAGTTTCTTCATGGAATTTCTCCTCTTCTTGAATTTGGGCGCCTCGCCCGTCAACGATTGCGAGTATCGCTGGAAGCGACGCGGCTGGAAATTCCGCACGGGTAGTAATTGCTTACAACTTTGGTCGTAGCGACATTTGCTCGATACGACAATTTTTATGATGTGGGATCCGGTTGTCATCAGACACACGTGCCCTGCTCTGGAAACCGCGCGAGATCCGAGGAATGGCAGGGCTATCGTCGAGAGAAAGCGTGGGTTTTGATAGGAGGTGCTGCAGCATCAGACAGGACGAAACACGCGGAGAGAACCATGCCCTCAAGACTCGAGCATCGCACGAACAGTTTGAGTTAGTTCTTTATGAGCCAGCTTGCTGATCAACTTGCTCACGCCTAACAGCCATAGGCGTTGTTCCTCACCATACGATGGGCGCCGGTGATACGTAACGACAGCGAGCGGCGGCATCAAGTCTGAACTGCGCAAGTCGACTACCACCTCGATTGAGTCCCGGTCGGACAAGTGGTCGTCCAGAATAAGCAGGTCGAAAGGACGCTGCGAAAGTAACGTCAACGCTTGCTCGTAATTGATCGCGGTCGCGGTCGTGTAGCCTTGGTCCTCCAGAACGCGTTCCAAGCTCACCAAGACATCTTCGTCATTGTCGACGATGAGAATCTGCGCTGCCGTTTGCGGGGGCGCTGTCAGAGTGGGCGGAAGCGGTACCTTCGCTCTCTGCGACGCGGTTTTTTCCGAAAGAGTCAGCACTTGCTACGCTCCCGTTGCTGAAGATTTGGAGCCATCGGCCTGCACAGGGCCGAACTTCTTCAGCAGGTCCAGAGAAGCGAGTGCAGTGTCGAGTTCGTGCCTCTCCTTCGTTGGCGGTGCTCCCGCGTACCAGAGTTCAAAAGCTCGGCGCTGAATTACCTTGTACGCCAGATCAGCCGTATCGAGTATCTTTGCGGGGTCCGATTCCAGAATGGCGCGTAGATAAAGCGTCTGCCAGTCGCCTGCCGTTGGGGTTCGGGACATAGGGTTGGGGCCTCTCTCGCGTAATCTCGCACCTCGAGCATGGCACGGACAATTCCACTTGGGTAGCAGGCGAATACGACTTTGGTCGTACATGCAATTCCGCGGGTCGCGACATCTAAAGAAGCGTGTAATGAAGGACAGCTATGCACCTGATGACCGTAGGCGCAGTTCTCCTGGTGTTGATGGTTTCTGTGGGTCCTGCTGGGGCTGAGTCAACAACTCGTCCGCCGTTGTGGACGGTCGACAGCGTGGATCTCAGCCGGTACAGCGGCACCTGGCACGAGATTGCGCGTTACCCAAACCGGTTTCAGCGCGATTGCCAATCCGATACCACCGCCGAGTACACGCTCCGCAAAGACGGCAAAGTTCAGATCGTGAACTCGTGCCGTCAGAAGGACGGAAAGACGAAGACGGCGCGCGGTACGGCCAAAGTCGCAGATAAGACGACGAACGCTAAACTGAGGGTGACCTTCTTTTGGCCGTTCTACGGTGACTACTGGGTTATTGGGCTCAGCGCCGACTATCACTACGCTATTGTTGGTGAACCGAAGCGGAAATATCTATGGGTCCTGAGCCGTACGCCAGACATGGACGGAAGCACCTACGCGGAGGTATTGGATCAAATTCGGGCGGCAGGGTTCGACCCTAGCAAGCTGATCAAGACACGCCAGTCGCCGCGCACCGTTCAAGCGGCAGAGACCTCACTTTCGAACTAACCCGTGCTCAATTGCAAACAGCGCCAGTTCGAGACGGTTCGACATGCCAACCTTGTTGAAGACATTGGTGAGATGCCGCTTTACCGTCTCCTCCGTGATGGAAAGCGAGTTGGCGATGTCGCGATTCATACATCCTTGCGTGATGAACGAAATGATCTCGGTTTCTCGGGCGGTTAGGCCAAAGCGATTCTGCGACTGGGAAGGTTGGGCGTTCGCCGCGGCCAGCTGTTGCACAATCTGCACCACGTTGGAGACGCTTTGACTCTCGATCCAGTATTGGCCTCTCATCACCGCTTCGAGCGCCGGTACCAGTTCCGCTACCCTCTTTTTCAAAATCACTCCTCGCGCGCCCAGTTGTAATGCCTCCAAAACCTGCTTGGCACTGATGGCAGAGCAGAGCAGGATAGTTCGGACCTCCGAGCCAGCGGTGGTGATGGCTCGAAGCGCCTCCAACCCGGGGAGGTTGGGCATCAGCAGATCAAGAAGCAGAATGTCGGGGTCGGTTTCTTTGACGAGTTCGGCCGCCATCTTCCCATCTTCAGCTTCACCCGCAACCCTGAACCCGCCTGAGACATCAAGGACGGATCGCACTGCTTGGCGCACGATGGGGTCGTCGTCGGCGATCAAGACTGTAACGACGGCCGGCTTGACGGTTGTACGCTTCATGAATCGCGCCTCTGCGGTTCTCTGCTAGACGCTTGCGTTCGTTCCAGCAGCATTCGCAGGCGCTCAACTAGGTTGACCGTCGCCGCAAGGTCCGGTGTTGGACCGTCTCCCAGCAGAGCCTCAATCTTTTCGGCACAGGAAGAAGCTTCATTGAGTCCAAACATCCCGAGCGAACCCGAAAGCCGGTGGGCCGCCGATAGCGCCGTCTCCCAAGACTGCTGGTCGGGGGTGCCTGAACGCAAGCTTTCGGCAAAGCATTCCAGCGTCGCCAGCCGTCCCAACGCCTCAGGCCTGCTGTTGAGCCAGACTTTTTCCAGAGCTGAGCGAACTTCGTCACTCTTTTGGGGAGCCATCGTGGCCCACATCCTTCCCGGTTAGAGTCCACCCCAGTATTTCGCAAACTTGATCGGATAATTGCATCGGATCAAAAGGTTTAACGAGTACGCCTGCGGCCCCTTTACTGACGAGTTCCTTCTTGCTCGCCTGCACCTTCGCCGTCAGCATGATTACCGGAATCGAGGCTGTTTCGGGCAGCAACTTGAGTTGGAGGAGGGTCTTTTGTCCATCTAGGTCGGGCATCATCAGGTCCAGGATGATGGCGTCCGGCTTTGCTTGTTGCGCCAGGTCCACTCCGCTCTTCCCTGAATCGGCCAGAATGACCATGAAGCCGCCCACCAATTCCAGGCTGGTCTTCGCTACTTCTCGAATATCCCGGTCATCGTCGATCACAAGCACGGTTTTCGGCATCCTGGATCCAGAACAATTCAGTTTGCAGTGACCGCATCGGCTTCGGCAAGCGGCAACTGCACATAGAATGTACTGCCCCGGCCGAGTTCGCTCTCCGCCCAGACGCGGCCGCCGTGTTGCTCCACGATACTCCGGCAGATCGCAAGACCTAAGCCGGTGCCCCCCCTTTCACGGGCGTCAGAAGCGTCTACCTGCTCGAACCGCTCGAAAATTGTTTCCAGCTTGTCCTTCGGAATGCCTCGGCCTTCATCCCTAACCCGGAAGACCACGATGCTGCCGGTTCGCTCGGCTGCAAACTCGATCCGACCGCCGCGCCGCGAGAACTTGATCGCATTCCCGAGCAGGTTGACGAATGCCTGTACCATTCGCTCCCGATCAGCTCTAATTGACACCTGGCAAGGAGAAATCGCGATCGTTATTCCTTCGCCTTCGGCTACCAAATGCACGGATTCGACGGATTGCCTCATGAGATCATCAATGTCGCACGGCCGCCTTTCCATCGTGACCCGCCCCGATTCGATGCGCTGCAGATCGAGAATGTCACCTACGAGCCGGCTCAAACGCTCAACGTTGTTTTGCGCGATCTTCGCCATCTCTGCCGCCTTCGGCGGCAGTGCGCCCGTGACGCCGCCGGCTAACAGCCCGAGCGCCCCTTTGATGGACGTGAGGGGAGTCCTCAATTCGTGGCTGACAACCGACACGAACTCGTCTTTCATTTTTCGCATGGCGTGCCGCTCGCTGAGATCAGCCGCGATCATCAGGTACCCGGCCAGATCATTGTCTCCACGGCGTAATGCCGTCACCGCGAGCAACACCGGGAACCGCGTGCCATCTTTTCGAACGTAGCTACACTCGAATTCGTCCGCCACGCCATATCTCGCTTTTGTGACTAGGGCCTGATAGTCGCCCGGTACGGGCATGCCCATCGCCCGTGTCAATTGGTCGCCCCGGGACTGCAACTCGCGAGCATCGTGTACGATCGTGACGTTGCTTCCTGCTAATTCTGCGCCCATGTACCCGAGCCACTTTTCTGCTGCCGCGTTGGCCAGCTGGATTAATCCGGCGGGATCGGTGGAGATCATGCTGTAAGCGGCACTGTTCAGGATGGTGCGCTGAATCCGTTCCGCATTTTGCAGGGCAACGTGATCCGTTTCGCTCTGCCGGTTGAGTCGGTAAATTACGACCGAAGCAGCGAGCAGCAGCGCGATACCCAGCAGGCAGGTCACGCCGACCGCAAGAATCGTGCTACGTGCTCGTTCTGTTGATTCCCGCTCTCGGTCCAGCAGATCGTTCCGCTCTTCCGTTTGTATGACCGAGATCCTTTGACGGATTTCATCCGCGAGTCTCTTTCCGCGGTCCGATTGCACCACCCGAATGGCAGCTTCAAACCCGCCATTTCGCCGCGCGTTTACAAGCTCCTTCATCAGGTCCAGCCGATCCCGGATGATCGGTTCCAGTTCCTGAAACTGCCGCCAACGATTCGGGTCGTCCGCAAGATCATGCCCAAGTACTTGCGTGGTGATATCGAGTTGGACCAGCGCAGCGTCATAGGGCTTCAGGTAGGCGCCTTTCCCGCTCAACGCATATCCACGGCAACTGGACTCGGCATCGTCTAGCAGCAAGTGCAGCGCGGTAAGGTCCTCAATCAGCTTGTGCGCCTGTGCGAGACGCCCATTAGCAGCAATAAGTTCTTTGGTATTGCGATAGGACAACCAGCTCACAACGGCCAAGGCGATAAGTCCGGCCACCGATGCCGCAATGATCCAAAAGCGGATTCTGCCTCCCATGAGCATGATGATACCCCTCGAATGCTGAGCGCAGGGGTTGACTCTCATCCCTTCGCTGCCGAACTGTTGCCCTCCCACGCTTCAGTTCCTTGGGTGATGGATAACGGAAAGGCCGGGCAATGATCTGTTCATCAAGGGACCTAGTTGCCGTGAAGACCTTCCGTCCTTGAAAACAAATCGTGAGGAATAAAGGCATAGGCACAACTGACCGTTCACAAGCGTTGCACGGTCCATCGGAGGCAGGTTTTCGCCAGCTCTGGGCTCTGAGTCAGAAAACCGTACGCAGGATCTTTGAACGAGAGCCTCGTGTGATTCAGTGGGGTTCCAACGAAACTCGCCCCAAGCGTGGCTACCGAACATCTGAGGGTCCCCGAGACAGTTCTCCTTCGCGTGCACAGGAGACTGCGATGTGCGAGTTGAATCTAGGTCGTGCTCTTTCGGCGTTTAGGCAGTCTTCGCCCTCTGCGGTTGCTTCCGGCCAGACCTCTTGCCATCGCTCTTCAGACAGTCCATGCCTTACGAACATTGGCAGCAAGCAGCTCTTGTCGAGCTTTGACCCAAGGTGCGTAATGCTTCTCCGTGATCTTCACACTCTTGTAACCAAGCCGAATTGAGACCTGTTCCAGAGGTACACCCGCAAGTAGCATCTCAACGGCAAACGTGTCGCGGAACATATGGGGATGGAAACGTTTCGGTGATCCATCGTCCGGCCGCAGGTTTACGATCCTGAACAGACGCCGGAAGCTGCGTTGCCAATTGCCTACTGCCGAATTGAGTGATCCATTACCTGACCCGGCATAATCCCGAAAGCGCCACAACCAGATATTCAGGAAGTTACCTGTGCGTGACGCGAGCTTCGGACACTGCCCGAACAGCGATCGCACGAAGCATTCCGGCAAAAATCCAGCGATGGACGGGATACAACGCGTACCAGTAGATAAGACCGCCCAGTCCCGCAGGGTCGAAAATGGCGGTCTGACGGATATTTGATCCCTCGGGATTTGGCTGTGAATCGATCGGCTCAACCTCGAATTGGAGCCAAGCGCGTCCCGGCACTTTCATTTCGGCGACCAGTCTCAGGCGACGATCGAGCTCGAACGCTTCCACTCGCCAGAAGTCCAGTACATCCCCAACCGCCAAAGTCTGAGCGTTGCGGCGCCCCCGCCGCATTCCGACACCTCCGACGAGAAGATCCAGAAACCCGCGCGACCACCACAGGAAATCCGCAAAGTACCAACCGTTCGCTCCTCCAATCCGCCGGATGGGAGTAAAAGCCGCTGCCGGCGTCACGGACACGCGTAGAGTACGCGAGTCTACGAGCCGGGTTCCGAAGCGCACGCCGCCCCACGAGTGGGTCTTTCCGGCGGAGGAAAGAGCGTCCGACCACGACGTCTCCGCGAACTCGAGGCTCTCGTTGTGTAAGGCTCTTTCGATCGCATCCTTCAAACCTTTCGGCCTGATATCGAACACCTTCAGCGCTGACGGGTTCCGGACGAGCGTTGGATTGCGCGTGCTGTCGACAAGCTTGCGTCCTATGCGAGCATAGATCGGAGTGACTAGGCCTAACCACAAACTCGAGAGGCGAGGCGTTAAGACCGGAACCGGAATCATCCATCGGCGGAGACCGCATTGCCGCGCGTACTCTTGCATGATTTCGCCATAACTCACCTGGTCGGCGCCGCCGATCTCGAACACCGCTGCTTCGCCGACCGGCAGCTCAAGCGCCTGCAAGAGGTAGGCGATTACATCTTCGACTGCGATCGGCTGAGCCTTCACGGCAACCCAGCGTGGGCAAATCATCACCGGCAGGCGCTGAACCAGCGCGCGAATCATTTCAAAGGAGAGGCTCCCCGACCCGATCACAATCGAGGCACGAAACTCAATGGTGGGGACCCCAGAGGAACGCAGAATGTCCGCTACTTCTTGACGGCTGCGCAAATGAGCAGACAGCGACTGGCTCTCTGCACCGAGCCCGCCTAAATAGATGATGCGGCGAACACCGGCCTGGCGCGCGGATGCCGCGAAGTTGCGGGCGGCTTGACGGTCCTCCTCTTCGAACTTACCTGAGGATCCCATCGAGTGAACCAGGTAATAGGCTGTGTGCACTCCGGCCATAACCGGTGGGAGTGACGCCTGGTCGAGGCAATCACCCTGCACAACTTCGGTGGCGGGAGCAACGCGCGGCAGCAGAAATTCAGGGTGTCTGGCCAAACAACGAACCGGCCAACCGGCCTTCTCCAGACCCTTGAGAAGACGTCCTCCGATGTAGCCCGTGGCTCCAGTCAGCAGGACCAGCGGCCGGACACCGGAATCAGATGAGGAGAGCAATGTCAGAATCCACTCCGTGAATCATCTCGTTGGAACCCAAGGAAAAAACTCGTTTGTCCTTCGTTTGTACTCCGCGAAATCTGGATTCTCGGTCATCTTCTTTTCAAGCATTGGAATCCCGGAAACCTTCAAGATCAGGAAGGTGATGGTGAGGGGCCCGGCGATGCCAAACCAGCCGCCCGGAACGCCGAGCGCGATCAGCCAAATACCCCACCATTGCACGACCTCTCCGAAATAGTTGGGGTGTCGGGTATACCGCCAAAGCCCGCTTTGCAATATCTTGCCCCGATTGAGCGGATCCTTTGCGAACCGCGCGAGTTCTGCATCGCCCACCGATTCGAAAAAGAAGCCAAACAGCCAAACGCAGACGCCGATACCATCAAGGAAGCCGAACGCACCTCCGGGGCTGCGATTAATCATCAGCACCGGCAACGCGACGATGAAAAGAAGCGCGGCCTGCAGAAGGTACACCTGCGCATACGAACGAGCGTAGAACCACTTGCCCCATTCCCGTCTCCAGGCCAAGTAGCGGAAATCTTCCGGCTTGCCTCGGTGGCGCGCATGGATGTGCCAAGCCAAACGCAGACCCCAGATGCTGACCAAGATGCCTGCCAGTAGGCTTCGCGTTCCCGAGCCCCCAGATAGAAAGAAAGACGTCCACGTCAGCAGGACAAAGCCCAAACCCCATGCCACGTCGGCCACGTCGTTTCTTCTCTTGATCAACGAGACCAGGAACCACAGGGTCATGTATCCCCATAACACCACGACAATTGTCGGATAGTAGTTCATCGGAGGATCTTGTGCGCGATGAGGTAGGTTCCGACAGATACAGAGCCTGCTAATACCGTGCCCCACATCAAATCCACCACCGTTAGTGCAAGCGGCCAATCCTTGAGCGTGGCGAGATTGGTGAGATCGTAAGTCGCGTAGGTGATGAGGCCGAAAAGTGCCCCGAACAGGAGGGCACGCACCCATGAGGCCTTTTCGACAGCTGGAGCAATGACGAACAGGTGTCGGACCAAGCCTATAGGGATTTTGTTTTCTACCTGTTTGCCATCAGATTTTCGAGTAGTGCGGAAGAACAATACCCAGGTTTCGCCTTGAGCGCGATTTTCCTTTTTTAGCCAGCCGCGTTGATGTCTCTGCGCCATTGTCGTGTCTCCTTGGTAAAGGGAATGCTGTTCGGATTGTCGAACATTCTGAAACGTAAGACACGAGATAGACGATGGGGATCCAAGACTGCAGATCAAGAGGGAGCCACGTTAGATTTGTCGTAGAAATGGCGCAGAACGGGTGAGATTCGTCTTTAGGCAAGTTTCACCCGCACACCACTGACGGTTTCCAGATAGCGACCATTCAGCAACTGATCTCGGCGGCAACCGACGCAAATGCTAGAGTGCTCAAGTATTGAGCGACCACAGTTGAGCCAGATGATCAGAATCTCCAAAGAAGGGGTAAGTGTCAGAGTAAACATACGGTTGACAGTGGACTGCGCTCGCCGCCAGCAGCCCGAGGTTCAGACAGGAATTGCGGGCTGGTGATACAGCCCACAGACACAGGTTAACGGCGAGCCTTGCGGTGGTTGGCCTCGCGCTATCTTTAAGGCAAGGGGATCCGGTAAAGGTTGCGCTGCACTGTCTCCCTAACGAATGCGTAAGTGTCGGGGACCCTTCCGAAGCCGATCATCCCTTCGGAAATGGTGTGCGCGTGCTTTAACTTGGCGAATTGCGAGAAATCGGATAGGCCGTATGAAGGCAACTCTGGGACGCCGCTGCCAACGGGAAGATCGAGCAAATAGATTGGTTGATTCTTGTTGGCAAGGTCAAAACCGCGGGTTACCAGGAAAGATCTGCCATCGTCGGACCAATAACCGTCGGCGTCGTTGCAAACCGGCTGAACGTGTTTCCGCGCCCAGTCAACAATTTCGAGTTTCCTCTTCCCGCCTTTCTCCCTAGGCGCAACTACCGCAAGATAGCGGCCGTCGGGAGAAGTGGCGAGCCACTGAATCTCTCCACCCCAGATTTGTTCATCGCCGCTGCCATCAGGATGGACGCGATGGACATAGGCACCAGCAAGCGTACGCCTAACATAGTAAACATAGGCAGAGGTAAAGCGCGGATTATCAGCGCCCACCTGCAATACGCGTGGGGAGGAACTGCGGTCGAGGGGTGCCACCCAGATACTTCGAGTGTGGTCATCGCCCAGGACTGTAAATGCGATTTCGCGGCCATTGGGTGACAATGAAAACTCAAATACGTTGATCCCCGGCATAATGGGCTCGGTGGCACCAGATTCACGGTCGAGTTCCCACAACTCGCCGACCGCCCTCTGAGATGTGTCTTCTCGCCCCGCAGTACGGCGGACGAGGTAGTAGAGCTTCTTGCCATCGGGTGAAAACGGCCCACCGTTACGCGAATCAGATAGGTCGGCCGTGGCTTGCGAGGTGAGCATCCGTTCACCATGTGGATCGTGCAGCCACACGCTGCTACGCTGGATGCCCACGGCGGTGACAATCGCGTTGCCGTCGGGGGCAAGGGCAATGCCCTCCTCCTCTGTCGGACCGGAGGTGATCTGCTCGATCCTGCCATTCGGAAACCGCTGTCGCCAGATGTGGAAGGCATGGCCGGAATTGACATTGAGGTACATCCAAGTGCCATCCAGCGACCAGGCTGCCGCTGTACATACACCATCCGCCGGTCCGATCGGGGCGCCTCTTGAGCTGCCGTCGAAAGGGACGAGGCGACACCGTTCCCAGAAGGCCCCGCTCATCTCGACGGCGATCACCCATCTGTGATCGGGTGACAAATATGACCGGTGCACCATGCCGATAGCAGATTCAGGTGCGTCGATGGAGTGCACATGAACGCGGCTGAGATCAGAAGTTACGAGCTCCATGTGATTGCCATGGGTCATTTGCGAGAACATCAGGTTATCGGCATCCCGCCAAAACAGGCCTGAGGCATTTGGAAGCCAACGCCGCGGCTGTCCCCCGAGCACAGGCACGGTCCAGGTGTCCCACGGGACGGTGTATGCGATGTTGGCACCGTCAGGGCTGAAGACGGGGCTCATCTTAGCTGTAGAGTCGTTCGTCAGTCGGACTGGATTGCCGTGAGGAAGGAGCATCACATAGACCTGCCCGGCGGTGACAAATGTGTCATTGCCGCGCAAGAAGGTGAGCATCCGACCGTCCGGCGAGAAAGCCGGTGAAGTCACGGAATCAGCAAAATTGGTGATCTGCACCCAGTCGGTGGGCGGCACTAACGAGCTTCGCGGGCGCAGCAAAAGGATGGCCAGCACCGCGGCAAACGCAAGCACGGCGCCAAGGGCCGGGTACATCCATTTCCGGAGAAGATTCCGGGGTTGAGTCAGCGCACTGGCTGATGATCTCCCGGAATCTGATAAAGCTTCCAGTGCGAAGGTCAAGTCCGAGGCAGATCGGAAGCGCTCTGCCGGGTTCTTTTCCAAACATCGATGTACAACACTTTGCAGCGCTGAAGGACTCGCAGAAAGTCGCGAAGCGCTGGGCGGATCTTCATTCAAGATTGCGCTCATCGTCTCCGCTGATGTCGGCTTCTGAAAAGCGCGTTTCCCTGCCAACATCTCATACAGGATCGCTCCAAAAGCGAAAATATCTGCGCGATGATCGGCTGTATTTCCGCGCACCTGTTCCGGCGACATGTAGCCGACGGTTCCCATCACTACGCCCGGCTCAGTGTCAGTGGCCGCCGTGACTGTGCTGTGATCGAAGGCGGGTTGCCGCACCAGTTTTGCCAAACCGAAATCGAGAATCTTGACTCGTCCGTCCTTGGTAACGAAAAGGTTCTCCGGCTTAAGATCGCGATGCACGATGCCTTTCTCGTGCGCCGCAGCTAGGCCGCGAGCAATCTGAACTCCGAAATCGGCCGCCTTGCGCAGCGGCACCGGGCCGCGCACTAATTGCTCCCGTAACGTACTGCCTTCGAGCAGCTCAGAAACCAGATACGGCGCGCCCTCATATGTCCCCATCTGGAACACGGCAAGAATGTTCGGGTGGTTGAGCGCAGCGGCGGCTTGTGCTTCCTGCTCGAAGCGCCGCAGGCGGTCGGGATCCTGCGATAAAAATGCGGGCAGCACCTTGATAGCGACATCGCGCTTCAACCGTGCATCGCGCGCCCGATAAACTTCGCCCATGCCGCCCGAGCCAAGTAAGCTCTGAACTTCGTATTCCCCCAATTTAGCTCCCAGCGCGAGAGTTACGCGTGAGACCGAGGATTGCAGGAAGCTGGACTTGACTTCGTCACTGGAGGAAAGCAGGCGCTCGACTTCCCGCCTCAGTGAAGTGTCCGAAGAACATACGCGATCCAGGAACGCAGACCGGTCTTCCGGTTTTAGCCCCAGCGCATCAGCCAACACCTCTCTGGCCTGCTGCCATTGCTCAGGCTTCATGGCGGTCAGCCCTGCTGATTTCGCTGTGAAGCCAAACTTTTGCTGTCGTCCAATGTCTCTTTACCGTCGCGGGCGAGATGCCCAAAACCTTAGCAGTCTCTTCGATGGAAAGGCCCGCCAAAAATCTCAGCTCGACGATTCGGCTCTGCTGGGGATCAAGCTCGGCGAGCCCATTCAAGGCGTCATCGAGCGCCACCAGGTCAAGGCTTCGCTTTCCAATGAGCGCCATGACGTCGTCTTCCAGCATAAGTTTGAGTCCTCCGTCGCGCTTGGCTGCATTGCGTCGGCGAGCGTATTGGACCAAAATCTGCCGCATCAGCTGGGCGCAAACCGCAAGGAAATGTGTGCGATTTTCGAAGTCCATCGGCGCCTGCTTCATCAGGCAAAGATAGGCTTCGTGCACCAGGGCCGTGGTTTGTAAAGTGTGACCGGGACGTTCTTTGCGAAGGTGGCCGTGAGCTACGCGGCGAAGCTCGTTATAGACAACCGGCAGCAGGCGGCGCAAAGACTCGTCGTCACCGGCCCGCCATTTGGCCAGTAGCTCACTGACAGGCTGAGACGTGGGCTCTGGCACTGAACGCGACCCCCAACGCGAGTCTTTGTTGAACGCAAAGATATCGGCTTCGGTGGGCGAAGTCAATGCGTTGAAAAAACAGGCCCTTTCCGATAATGGGCGAGCTTTGGGCGATCAGTTCACCGCCTGCTCGAGAATTTCTTCTAGCTCGTGAGCCAATTCTGCTCTGAATTGCACTTTAACAGTTAAGAACACGCCGAAGACGCACCGGGCGTGAATGAGAAAACGAAGGAGTAGCCTATGAAAATACCGTCAATTTTCGCGACCATCCAAAGCCTGCTGATCAAGCAGATCGACATGCCCGGAAAACCGCTGACTGACTTAGGGATGATAGGCAGTAGTTGGAGAGCAGTAATCAGCGCCGGCCTTGTCCTCACCATAATGGCTACGCCGGCGTGGGCTGGCCGACCCGAAACCTTTAAACAAATCGACTTTCAGAAGCATGGCCAAACAGCCGTAGTTACCGTCGCGTCCAGTATCAATGGCGACGGCTTTGTCGTCGGTTGGTACTGCATGCAACTTCCTTGCAATGCAGCGAGCTTCCGGGGCTTTCTGCGCGATCCTGACGGCAGATTCCACGACATTGTTGTGCCCACCACGGATCAGCCGGGTGCTATCGGGACGCAAGCGCGCTACATCAGCCCGCAGGGAGTCGTGATCGGCGCTTATTTGACGTTGGAAGATGGTGCAACTCTAGGCAATCCTCGCTTCCGCGGCTTCGCCTGCGCAGCATCAAGCTGCTCAGATCCTAATGCGCGATTCACGTACTTTGACGCGCCGGAGCAGGACGCTTACGGCAACCCGGTTTACGACCACAGCGGCTCCATGGTGCCGCACAGCATCATTCCACGCGCCATCAACGCGAATGGCGACCTCGTGGGCTGCATCCACGATATAGATCAGATGGACAGCATGCATGGGTTCCTCCTGCGTGACCGCGCTTTCACACGGCTTGCGAATGGAATGACGATGAATAACGGCATCAACGCCGAAGGTGAGATCGTTGGACTTGACAACTCGAACACCACAGCCTACCGCATCGACAAGTCCGGCAACGTCGAACGGCTTGCGTTTCCAGGCGCCGACGATACCCTCGCCTGGGACATTAACTCCAATGGCGAAATTGTCGGCCAGGCGTTCACAAATGGCTTCACGGTGGCCCATGCCTTTCTCCGCAGCAAGGATGGCGACTACCGATTCATTGATCCCACGGGAGCGCTCAGCGCAGTCGCATTCGGCATCGCCAGCAACGGCAACGTTGTCGGTCAGTATCGCGACTCGGTCACGAACTGCTCGACCACTGCCTGTGTTCACGGATTTTTGCTGCAGCGTGGCGATTAACGCCGCCACGGGCCAGATGTGAGCTAATTCCCTTCCGCTTTTACGTTTGATCAATAGAGCCAGACCATCTAGCAAAAGCTCCACAGAGAGGCAGGTTATGACTGACATTCTTTTCAGGCTAATAGCGTTCTCGGTTTCTGCGGTCCTGTCGATTTTTACGATTCCGCGAATCTATTTTGCGTTCAGGACTCAGACAGACCCGTTGCGACGAGGTCCGAAATCGCACCTAGTGCGCTTCTCGGCAGTGTTTGGTGTCCCTCGCTACCACCTTCATCGCGGCATGATGTTTGTAGGCTTGGCAATCTTTTGGATACCATCGATGGCCTTTGCTGGATCAAATACGTGGACCTCGCTAGGTCCATACGGCGGTTCGGTGCAGGCGATAGCGGTCGATGACTTCGACCCCAGCATCGGGTACATTGTCCTCCGCGGACGGCTGTACAGGTCCAGCGATGGAGGCAGCAATTGGGTGTCGTCCCTCACACGGGATTTGGGCGTTGTGCAAAGCGTCACAATCGATCCTGGGAGTTCGGCGGTGTACGTCGGTACCGATGGTGTCGACCCGAGCAGCACGGAGGGCCGGCACCATCTACGCCAGGACCACCGCCATAAGGATTAGCGCTGCGGAGCCTATCAGCGGAACCGGACCCGGAAGTTGAAGCTCTTGCGGAAAAGGGCGGATTGTCCCGCCCTATCTCGATGGCGGGCCAATGAAGGCCTGCCGCATTACCGTTGCTCTGCCGTTGTTGCTGCGCATTGGCCCAGGTCCTTACTCATCTTTTGGACCTCGAACGTTGGTTCGCCTAAAGAGTCCTTGGCCTTCTTGCCCACCAGTTCAACGCGTTCTCCGGGTTTCAGCGACTGTTGTTGCTTGTTGGTGAGGTTGTAGGTCTGGTTGGTCTTTTCACTGATAAGCTTGTCTCCCTCGCCAGCTACGCAACCTTGCAGCTTGGTCCGATTGTGAAGCTTCCAATAAAGCAACCCGGCACCCACGGCCGCGCCAGCAGCGACACCGCCGATTACAGCGCCCCTTGAGCCGTAGCTCGGACGCGTACCTCCCGGGTAGTTACTCGTTCCGCCTCCGCCGCCAGGGTACTGGGCGGCCGCAGTACCAGAAATTGAAACCACCAGGGCAAGACCTGCACAGATGCGCTGCAACTTCAGAATGCGGAATATCCGCGAAGAAATACTGCTCTTTCTTGATCGATACAGATTCCTATTCATTGCAAGTTCTCCTATTTGTGTTTTCGAAAATGCAAGTGCATTGATCCTTCGAACTCGGCGAATCTCGTCGCCGTCAAATCCATCTGCTTTCTACTAAGTCGTCCACACCGCGGTTCTGTTTGCAAACTCGGTGTACTACTCACAACAGTCTTAGCGGTTCGTATAGAACGTCAAACAAATTCCAAGCTCAGTGGGCGTGCACGCGAAGCGCCCCGATACGGTTTAACCTCGCGTGCATAACCCGAAACTTCACCCAAAGCGGACTGGAGCGCTTAATTGTCCGCCCGGTAGAAGAGGTAGTCGGCCGTGTAGGGGACCAACTGAGTCTGACCCACGGTGCAGGCGGTGGTAGGAACCGCTCCGCCGTTAGTGTTCAGGCGTTGGATGAAGGTGGTTTTGAACAGGAGGTTCCCGCCGGTGGGCCCCTTCTTGTTCCCTACGGCCTGCAACTTGAGGCATTGAATCGAACCGGTATTCGGGCAACTCGCAATGCTGGGGTCCGGGTCGATTCCAGCGGCCTTCACAGCCCACACCCTGCTGCTATCGAGGGAGCCCTGCCATGTTGCGTTCCCGCTGAGCGGAGGAGTGACGCCTGCCTTGGGGCCTTCGTTGATGCTCTGGAAGTGGGTGATGATCTGGAACTGCTGCCCGAAAAGATCCGAAAAGAGGGTGGCCTCGGGACGGGCGCTGGGGTTCCACGCGGTGCCACCTGTGCTTGTCGGCAGACAAGTATAGCCTTGGCTACCGAAAGCGTGGCCGATCAAGTACAAAGAGTTTCCGTCGGGCACTGTGATCTCTGCCGGCGTCTGCGGGGGCGTGAGAGTCTGCGCCGACGCATTGTTGACTGTGCCGAAGGCACATGCGAGCACGAGAGCGGCCACGAACAGGGTCCAAACTCGCGCGGTCTTTTTTGCTTGCTGATCAAAGTTGCAGTTCATTATTTGTTCTCCAATTTTCTGTGTAGTACGGTTGCCGTTGTTAAGAGACACGACTAGCGCGAAGGTGCTTCGCCGCATTACTGCTGCGGTTCACAAGTGGACCTTTCTAACAACTTGTTAGTGTCTGTTCTGTGAAACGATTATTCGGAAGGCGTAATCGGCCTCAGTAGATATAACGAGATCTCAGCGGACTTTGCTTTTGTCCTCAGATAACAATCGAGGTGTGACACGAGCGACGTTCCAAATTAATCATTTGTTTCCCAATGACTTTGTACGACTCGCCCTTCTGGCCAATTCGGAAAATGGCGGGGAAATGGATGTGAGAGCAATCGTAGCTACCAACAGAGTGGCTACTCGCTAATCAAACCAAGTTGTTGATTTCCAGCACCGTGTTGATCGTGTAGAGGCCTTGTCCTTGCGACACTCGACGTAAGAGTGACTCCTGGGATCCTCGATAACGTGATGGATCTTTTCCAAGAGCTCGATAGCCATCGGATCTAGGTTCTTAAAATCCTCGTCTCCGGAGACTTCGTTAGAGTGCTGCCGTCGCAGCTTCATTAGCAGCTGATGTGAGTGATGTATTGCGCGATATGTCAGAGCAAACACTGTGCCCGCACAACTGCTACGGGATTGGGCTCGCCAGATTCCGCTGCCGGCTTGAAGTACCTACTCAATCGTTCGCGCAGCTGCAGGCGAGCTCGAAATGATCGTGCTTTCACTGCGACTACGCTTAACCCCAGCGCTTCTGCCGTCTGCTCCAGCGAGAACCCCTCTATATCTCTCAGGACAAATACAATCCTCAAGCCCGGTCCCAGCTTCTGTAGTGTCTTGCGCAAGATTTCACGCAACTGCGTGGTTTGGTACAGATCCTCGGGATTCGGGGCCCAATCCGCGATTTCAATTGGTAGATTGACATCGTCCGATTGAAAATCTTCATCGAGCGACACCTCTTTCGCAGAGCGCCTTTTTCGGAGCATCATCAAGGACTGGTTCATCGCAATGCGGGTCAGCCAGGTCGAGAATTTCGCATCCTCTCGGAATTGATCCAGATGCTGAAAGGCTTTCACGAAGGCCTCCTGTACCGCGTCTTCGGCATCCTCTCGGTTGTGCATGAGGTATTGAGCGATTCGAAAGAGCTTGCGGTCGTATCGTTTGACGATCTCCTCAAACGCGGCGTAATCTCCGTTCTTGCAGGCGTGGACTAATGCCAGATCATCACTGGCTGTTTGCGTCCGCGCGGGTTGTATTTCGGCACACATGTTTTCTCATTTCTGCTAGATGGCTAAAGATGCCAATGTGATAGAAGCTGCCAGCGATTTCTTGACCCAATCAATTGGTGCCTCCGTCGAGCCAAGACGGAAGGCTAGGGAGTGAATTTGTAACCCGTGCCATGCACCGTTCGGAAGTGCACGGGATTGGCGAGTTCCACCTCAAGCTTCTGGCGCAATTTCAGGATGTGATTGTCGACGGTGCGAGTGCAGGGGTAGTTTTCATAGCCCCACACTTGATCCAGAAAGTCATCGCGCGAAATTACACGGTTGGGATTCAACACCAAATATTTGAGAACCTTGAACTCCATTGCAGTCAGGTATACTGGGCGGTCGGATCGACGGACCTCCATCGACAAAAGATCGACCGTGACATTACCGAATCGTACAAGGCCCTCTTTCACCGTTGCCCTTGCGCGATCGATCTCCTTGCGGACCTGCTCCAGAAGTTGCTTCCAGGTCATAGGCAGGACGAATAGCTGCCTGGCGCCGCCAGTTCGAGTAAGGCTCTTTCCTGTATTTTCTTCTGGACCTTGACGGGGAACAAGGGCAACCTGAAAATGATCCAACTCGAGCTCGGTGATCCGTTCGTGAGGCGTTATCTGGATGCCGAACTCTTCTGTCGCTTTGAGAGTGTCTGTTCTCGCGGGAACCCTAGCCATTGAGGTCTGACGTGCTCCGTCGAATACGGCTGAGTTTTTGATCGTCACGGAAAAGCCCCTTTCCATAACTTCGCGTCTGATAATGCCGACTCTGGTACTCGACCCGTTTGGAACTAGTTTTCTCACTGCATTCTTGCGCTACAAAAGACCGGCCCACAGTCGGCTTTGTTTCTGGAGACAATGTCTCTCGTGGGATACGGTAGGTCAATTCACCATTTCTTTTTGTTCCATGGTTCGTGCCTACACCAGGCATTTCCACGTAAAACACTGATTTCGAACGTGATTGAGGAATACCTTTCCTGGGGATAATAGGAAAAGTGGTAAACTCCCGAACCATGGATTCCGCAAGACACACATGTGTACAGTTCGGGATCTACGAAGTGGATCTTGATGAGGGAGAACTCCGCAAAGCCGGCATAAGAATCAAAGTGCAACAGCAACCGTTTAAGGTTCTGCGGGCATTGCTCGAGCACCCAGGCGAACTAGTCACCAGGGAGCAATTGCATGACCGAATTTGGCCCGGCGCAACTTTTGGAGATTTCGATCAGGCGGTGAACGTTGCGGTCGCTAAACTGCGCACCGCGGTAGGAGACTCGGCAGACAATCCCAGGTTCATTGAGACTGTTCCGCGTAGAGGCTATCGCTTCATCGCTCCCGTGCACTCAGAAGACAGCGCGCACAGCATGCTTTCGCCTGCGGCAATGAAAGGGAATGAGTTGCGGCTGTCCGTGCCTTCTGCGGTGCGTCCACGATCTCGTCTTGGCAAACGGGCGGCCCTTGGCGCGGCGATTGCGATTGGGATTATCGCTCTGGCGGTAGGTTTGTTTCTCTTTCGTCCTGCACAGACTCCCTACGTTTTCCATCGGATCTCGTATGGCAAAGGTGCGGTCCGCTCCGCACGCTTCGGCCCTGACGAGCGCAGCATTATTTACGGTGCGGCCTGGAACGGCCCCCCCGTGCAGCTGTTCTGGACCCAAGTCGAGAGTCCTGAGTCACGCCAATATCCTTTGCCGGACGCTGACATTCTCGACGTGTCTTCGCAGGGAGAATTGGCCATACTGATCAACCGGCGAGCGGGAGTTGGTTGGATTAGTCGCGGAACTCTTGCCACAATGCCCATCGCTGGTGGAGCACCTCGCGAGCTTCTCGAGAACGTGCAGGACGCGGATTGGGACTACGCCGGCAAGAATCTAGCGATTGTGCATTGGGCGGGAAGGCGCTGCAACTTGGAATTCCCGATTGGAACGGTGATCTACGGCGTAACTGGAGGCCATTGGCTTAGCGATGTCAGAGTTTCACCTCGCGGAGATTCGTTGGCTTTTGTGGAGCATCCACTGGAGGGAGATGACGCAGGCGTTGCAGAAGTCATAGATCTGAACGGACATAAGAAAATTACGACCCTGTTCTGGTCGAGTGTCCGCGGGGTGGTTTGGGACCCTTCCGGAGATTCCTTGTGGTTTTCCGCGAGTGAGGCGGAAGGCGATCGAGAAAGCCCTCGCGCAGTGTATCGCTTGGCTCTATCCGGAGGACTGCAGCGAGTGGTAAGCGAGTCCAGTAACCTGACTTTGCACGACGTGTCACGAGAGCGCGGTCTTCTACTCAGCCGGGATGTGGAGAGGTATGAAATTCTGGCTAATGTTTCCGGAGTCACCCGCGATCTCTCTTGGCTCGATTTCTCTAGAGCTGACGCTCTCTCTGCCGATGGTCAAAGCGTACTGCTGACCGTGGAGGGAGAGGCCGCTGGCAAGAACTACGAAGTATATATGCGCGCTACCGACGGTTCGCCGCCGGTAAAACTTGGCGAAGGTTATGGCAGCGCGATTTCGCCCGACGGTCACTCGGTATTGTCGATTGCAGCGTTCGGTAGCGGAGTGGACGCGGTTCCCCAACTGGTCTTGTTGCCGGTCGGAAAAGGAACGAAGAAGCTCCTGAGCCGGGATGCCATCGCACACTACGGCGGTGCCTGGTTTCTGGATCCCAGTCATATCGTCTTTGTGGGAAGTAAGCCGGAACACGATGTCCAAACCTGGCTTCAAGACCTGAGTGGCGGTGCACCACGGCCTATTACTCCCGAAGGAGTTGCTGGTACGCGTCCTTCGCCGGACGGCAAATTCCTGTGTACGGTGGATGAAGATGGAACTATCTGGATCTATCCTATTGCGGGAAACAAACCTGCTCCTTTGAAAGGCGCCGAAAAGGGGGAGTTGCCCGTGGGTTGGAGCGAAGACGGGCAACAGGTTTATGTGGCGCGCTCGGATTACCTTCCCGCCCGAGTCTATGGCATCGAGCGAGTCACTGGCAGGCGCGTGTTGCTGCGCGAAATTGCACCCCCTGATCCTGCTGGAATCATTCCGGACATCTCGTCAGTGTATGCCACACCAAAGGGGGACACCTTCGTGTACTCGTATTTCCGTTTGCAATCCGATCTGTATATGGCTACATCTAAGTAGGCTAAGATTTATCCCACATACACGCAAGCTGGCACTTGCGAGGCGCGAATGTCTAAAACGAGGTGATGACAGTGGGAACACGGACAGTATCAGTGCGACCACAAGATCAGCCTAATGTCGCTCTTTTCTATGCCGCGTCTTCGCCAACCCAGGCCATCTGTGTTCGTCGCCCGGCAAGTGTAGCCCTGGCTGCCGGAAGCGTGGCCTACCAAGAACAGAGAGTTCCCCTCCTGTACTCAGCCATTTGTTGACCTAATTGTTAGTGTCTCTACGAAATAGTTACCTGGAAGGCGTAATCGGCCTCACTAGATGAAGACGAGATCTGGGTGGCATTTGCGTTTTATGGACATCTCTCTAGTAGGGCTAGCTACGCTTCGACATCAGATTCCCTCGTTAGAATAAAATGCCCGGTCTCAACAGACCGGGCATAGCTTCACTCGACTAACTGGTTTGATATTAATTTAACCACCTGCCAGCCCTGGCTATCTCCCGCAATACAAAGAGACACCATCTTGCAGTGCCGTCACGCTAGAGAATCCGAGGGCAGCAATAGCATCATCAAGGGTGCCAAACTGCTCAGAGATCGCAGAGACAGTTTTACCTTTACAGTTAACGGTTCCCGGTGTTCCAGCGTTTGGAACTTTCTCACCGTCGAGAGAGAAAGCCATGTTGAAGGTATCGCCATCGGCAATAATGTCCGTACCGATCCGCGACCAATCCGGAGATAGTGTGGAATTGCGAATCCAAGCCTGCCGGTCTCCGACGAAGGCATTACCGGGCGGCACGATCGGCCTTGGCGCTGACAAGTAGAGGAAATCGCCACCTGTCACCAAGACTTCGGGGCGGAAGAAGTAGTTGCCGGCCGGCAGAATGATCGGAGACGTAAACGTGATAGTAATCTCGACCTCCTCTTGTGCCACTCCCGGCGCGCCGGTGAGGGCATTGTTAAGGCCGTTTACTACCGTATGATCAGCGGAAAAGTTCGCATTCTCCACAGTTGCCGAGAATTTGAGCGTTCCCGAGCTGGCATCTCGTGTGGCGGTGCCGATTTCGACATCCGAGGGCGAGTTGGTGCGCGACGGCACATGGCCCGAAGCAGGCGCAGAGTCGAGCGGGAACACATGATATATCTCCACCTCAACATCCTTAATTGTGTTCAGGTATGCGTCGGCGGGAAGCAATCCTTTAATTGTCGCCTTGTTAATGATTGTCGTCTGTTGTAAAACGAAATCATCTGCGGTTTCAGTTTCAGAGTTTGCCGGGACTGGCAGTGCGGGATAACGCGCCGGCCTTTCCATCAGGACCCCCAGGACTAAAAGAGAAGGTTTGGGCTGTGGCGAGCTGTGCAATCAGAAGTACCGAGGCGAGTGCTGCGGCACAACCGAATACTTTTCGAGCTCGCGAGATTGTTTCAGTTTGTGGACTAAGGTTGTTCATATTTGTGTACTCCAGTCTTTGTAGTTTATTTTTCGAACTCGGAGATTCAGGCTCTTACAGGAACACCGGGGTTTGAACGCTGTCGCCCATTGAGTGCCCTTGTTTGCGGGCATCTGATCGTGAGAAGAGCGTTAGTGTGACTGTTTCGCCGGTGTCACGCGGATCATCGTCGCCCCACTAGACTTAACGAGATCTTGTGAACTGTTGCTTTCCGGGAATGCCGAGCTATGTGATGGCTTACGGGCTCATTTCTTCTGTCCCATGCGCATCGATGCAGGGAGCGGCTACCATTCCCATCCGCACTCGCAGCGCACCGAATGGCTCAAGTTGGGCTTGATCAGCAGCTTCTTACACGCGGCACATAATCTCATCCACATATTTATTCTCCGATCAGTCCCGGCGTCGGTCTGTTCGGCTTATCGCTATTCCTGAAAGTTCGAGGTACGCTCGTGCCGAATATGCACAGTAGGGGAACAACGTGCGGCCGCGAACCTTAGGTTATTTTCCGACCTTGCCTTTCACACTCCCGATTCCAGTGCAGAGGTCCCACCCTAACTTGGTCGAAAAGCCAGCGGTGGGGCCACAAAAACCGCTATTGATGTCGTTGAAATCCGTAGTAATCGCCAGATTGTTGTAGATGAGATTCAATTCCGCATTGCTGGAAGTGAGCTTGCTTCCGGCCGCGTTCACAATTCCTGCCAGCGCGGGCGAGGCCAGACTGGTCCCTCCCACAATGAACCACCCGCTGCCTGCGCCTTGCACCACCGTGCTGTCGAACACCCATGCGCCCGTAACCGGATTAGAGTCGAACGACACGTCTGGAACTCCGCGCCTATTGCCAACGATCGTCTGGATGACATTCTGGTAGACAGGGCGGGCTTCAAAGGCACTGAGGCCACTGCCGGCCAGGTCCCAGGCTCGCTCGGACAAGAAGTTTGCCGTTGAAGCATTCCGAGCAGTGGTCGTGCCACCGGCAGCCACCACGTCAGGCGAGGCTGCCGGATACTGCACGCCAGGCTGATCTCCAGAGGACGCGAAGTAAACTACTCCGGCGGTAATGAAATTCGAGTCGAACGAAGTTTCACCTGCGAATTCGTCCCCACCCCAGCTGTTGGAAACCTCTCCGCCGCCGGCATTCGCCACCAGCTGTCCGGCAACTCTCTCCGCAGCCAACAGGTCGCTGAAGCTGTTCGACCTGGCCTCTACCAGGAACAGTCTGGCATCGGGCGCCATCGCGTGTGCCCACTGCAGGTCGAGCGCTGCTTCGAGTTCCCAGCCTCCCGTGGGATCTTGCGCGGGTTTCACTCCACTTGCGAAAACCACCGTCAGGTTCGGTGCTTTCACGCCGAACTGAGCGGAGAAGGTCCGCAGGTCAGTCAACGCCGTCGGATAGTGAAAGGCATCGACCAGGGCTATCGCGCCGAATCCACCAGCGGGATTCGCAAAGACCAGGTTCGGATTGCATGAATTTGTCCTGGGCACGAGCAAATACACGCATGCCAGCGACGCCGGAGTCTCAAAGCCCAAACCCGAGAAGGGAGGACCAACGAAGGGTGCCAGAGCCTGCTCGGGTACGAAGATCTGCAAGTGAGTATGAGCCCGAAGCCCTTTGTCGCCCGGACGAGCAATGCTGGATCCCGGCGCCATTACTCGGCCGTGCGGAAACTTCTCTTGAGCTGCGGCAGGCGCGTCCGGATCAGGGAGCCCTTGGGGTTGAGCCGCACAAATTGTTGACAAAGCTACGACCAATGAGACCAGAGCGCTAACTACACGAAATCTTTGAGCGTGCACGAAGTATTCTCCTGTTTTTTGTTTAAGCTGCTCGGCTAGATATGCCGGGCAGAAGCGTAATCGTCCTCACCATACATAAACGAAATGTCGTGAGACTTTGCTTTTTGAACGCAGCGTCATGCGGGAAGTGAACGCAGGGGAGATCGAAATCAGTGCGGCCAACGCAGCGCGTAATCTCGTCGACGTTGGAGACTCGGTGTCTCCTGTCGGGCAGCGCGAGGGAATTTCGTTTATGGAGAGAGTTATTGCAAGATGCTCTCAGCAGGATCTTGGCGACTATGTAACGGCGTCGGGGTGTGACTTAGATCGCGGTCCCGCATCGCAGAATGGCAAACCATGCAGGATCCCTGCGTGTTATTAGATTCCTGGGACACCAGAGCATAAGTTAGGCCATGTTGGGACCACGTTACAACCTTGTAACCCTCAACCGTAGCGTAATGGAAACTCACCTTTTTGAAATTGGCCTGCACGCCTCCTGAAGCCACCGCCACAGAATCTCGCGTCACTATCAGGCTTGCGGGCGTCATCTGCAGTTTCGGCGTCCACACTTCATACGCGATGAAGGCCGCCGGCTTACCCGCGACTTTTACTATCCGCGCCCCCTCAAGCCAATAAGGCCGCACTTCGCCTGCGGCCGCCGGTGACGCCGGCAGAGCGAGCGGAAACCGTGAGTTCTGTTTGAACCACTCATTGAGAGTTTGCTGCGAAGCGGAGCGAACCTCGAGCGGAAGTTTTCCTTCGACATGCTGCCGGTGAGTAGTGACGGCGAATTGAGCATAGTCCGGCCCGGAAAGTGGCTTAGACGATGACTTCAGTCCGATCAGGACCCCAAAGAGCAAGACCAATCCTGCCACCGGCACAAAAACATTCCATGACAGAAACCTGCGCCAAACGGGTGAAGGCCCAGGTTGTGGTTCTCGCCTGGCCTGCGCGACAGGCCGCGACGGCGGCGCCAGTTCCGCCAGCATTGTTTCTTCCTCAGCAGTCGGCTCTTCGTCCACAAACGCGGCAGCGCGAAGCAGAGGCCCGCAGTGATCGCAAAACGCAGCGTGCATGATTAACTGCTTTGCTTTCAACTCCGGCCACTGTCCCGCGGCTACTTCATGCCAATCGACATCTTCGTCTTTGGGGCAACCTTCACCCAGCGGGGCACCGTTGGAAACCGCCACGATTGAGACCGTGTTCACGAGCTGCCGGTACTTCGACACTTTGATGTTGCAGTCCGCACACGAGCGCAGGTGACGCTCGGCTTCGCGGAGCGTGTCCGGGGAGAGCCCCTGCAGCCTGTGCCCATTTTCCCAAGACGAGGGCACGAGAGCATTGAGCTCTCTGCTGTCAATATGTTTCTCGAACGGACGTCCCAAGTCTTGACACCCCCAATACATTAAAACGAGTTTGCGACGGAATTTGCTTTTGACTCTACTCCCGTGCCATCGTCGGAAGTCGAGGGAATCCCGAGGATGTGCCCCCTGATGCCATCCTTTAGCCGTTCAATAACGCTTCCTACGCCCTTTGGCCCCAGCCCGATCGTGGGTAGGGAGGCAATTTCTTTTGCGCTCATTCCCTGCCGGAAGTAAAGCCAGAAAATCACACGATCCCGCTCCCGATCGGGCGCGGCCGAGCAGCGCTTCAGATATTCGTCAATCTCATTCAACAAGATTTCGTAGGCGATTCTTTGCTCACTTCCAGGAGCCTGATCCGCTGCCTGGGGATCGACATCGCTGGTGGAAACATGAGGCTCGTCCCCCCCGGATGTTTGACTACAGCGATGCTTGAAATAATCATGGGTGGCATTGGCAGCAGTCTTTTTTAAATATCCCAAAATCGCGTCGGGACGTTGTATCGCAAAGTCCCTCAGAAGGCGGCAGCCACCTTCCCACAGTTTCAGGTAAGTCACTTGCACAAGATCCTCGACCAGGGACCTGGATGGCTGGCCCCACCGGGATGCAGTGCGCAATATTGTGAGGCTGATCGGCCTGCCAACACGGGAAAGGAACTCTTGCCATGCCTCATCGCTGCCCCCGTCGGCGCAGAGACAGACAATTTCGGTCAGGGACAAGGACGAATAACGTGTCATTTTAAGAGCGTTCGGCATTCTGCGCGTCGCGGCTATCAATAGTCCATCTGGGCGTGACGGGATGCAGCCTGTCGCGTTGCGATTTCAGCACGCTTCCCGTCTGCGGAATTGGATGATCGTGAGTACTCGCTCTTGTAAAAACTCTGTCATGGCTTTGTAAACAAATTTCGCCCGCACTCGCGGTGTGTGTAGTCGTGCCTGTCAGCTTTAGCTCTCCTCTACCACGCGGGCCACCCCGCTCTCCAGCGGAGAACTCAATATCCGCAGCGAGACTTTCCTCCAGCCGACGTTTGGGAGCATCTACCGCGACTCATTCGGGTGTAGGACCTGAGAGCATGCGCGATTGCCCGAAGTGTTCGGGAGTTTTTCGCGGCACGAGTTCGCGGTTCCGGTGCGTTATCCGATTGCATGCCATCCGCAGGCCTGGGCTGCCGGCTCCGTCCCCTTCATGATGAGCAGTCTTCTGGGCCTGACGGCGGACGCGTTCAATAAGCGTTTGCGTGTGGTTCGTCCTGTGCTTCCGAGCTATGTCAATGAATTAAATCTCCGGCGCATCAAGATCGGCGACAGCACGATCGATCTCCGCTTCGAACGCGCGAGTGACGGAGAAGTTCACGTTGACGTGGTCAATTGCCGCGGTTACATCAGAGTTGAAGTCGAACAAAAGCGGGAAAGTTTAGAGGCGGCGTAGTGTGCATCCGCTGGATTTTCCACTCTGGCTTTTACTATTGCATTTCTGCAACCTCCTTTTCGTCACATTATTGACCCGCAGCGGGTTGGGAACTTGGGCTGCGCGAAGAACCATTCAGTTTCATAAGCCCGGAGACGGGCATCTAAGCAACACCGAGGTGAAATATGAGCACTATTACAGCGAACGTTGAACAAGCGAATACATATCGATCTTTGAAGGGACAAAGTCATCCTGATCACTGGCGCTGCAAGCGGGACTGGGTGTGCGATTGCTCTTGAAACAGCCGGGCAAGGTGCCAATGTCGTGGTGAGCTATATCGGTAAACCGGATACGGCTCAAGAAGTCGTTCGCGAGATCGAGAACAACCATGGCGCAGCACTTGCTATCGAAGCAGACGTATAGGGGGCGGATCAGGTCGAGCGCATGATTTCTCAAACCGTCTCGAAGTTAGGTCGAGTGGATGTGCTGGTGAACAATGCCGGAATCGAAAAAGAGTCGCCGTTTCTCGAAAAGCCTGAGAGCGAGTTCGATGCGGTGATCGCGGTGAATCTTAAGGGGGCCTTTCCTCTGCAAACAGGCGGCCGCGCGTGATATGGCGAAGCGGAAGAAAGGAACGATTATTAACATTTCGTCGGTTCACGAAGATTTTCCCTTTCCCGGCTATTCCGCATACTGCGCCGCGAAAGGCGGTCTGCGAATGCTCTGCCGCGATCTCGCGCTCGAACTCGCTCCATTCGGCATCAACATTGTGAACGTGGCCCCCGGAGCCATCGACGCGCCGATCAACAAACGCACACTGTCCAATCCCGAGAAGAAGCTTGCCCTTAAGCGCGAGATTCCTCTGGCAGGGTCGGAGAGCCGCAAGAAGTCGCAAAGCTCGTCTGCTACTTGGCGTCGATAGACGCGCTTATTGTGGTGTTCACTGAGGCTTTGGTTACTCAGCTTCAACGGCGCGCCACCACCAAGTGTCCACGTTCGCGTGACGGTCGATCTCATCGTCTTCCCCATCCGTGTTCGGTTGGGCATATTGGATCGATCGTTTGCGACTGCCGCACGAGACCTCGGCACCCGTATAACAGGCAACCGCAATGTATGGTCCGCCGCTTTGCGCAAGCGAAAATGAGGGAGACAGGTTGGCCTGCGCAAATGTATTCGGCCTTGTTGGAGCGCAAAGCTCCGGGCCTTGATGGAATGCGCTGCGCGCTCGTCCTCAGTCTGGTCCACCTGCGCGGCCCGGAATCACAAGCTGGAAACGCCTTCAACATATTTTCCATCGCCTCCATCACGTTCGCAAATGGTGCTGATAACGTTGGGGCATACGTCCCTTTCTTCGCCGTCAGTTCAGAGTACGTCTTGTGGATTCTGGCCTGCTACGTCGTGCTATTGCCGATCTGGTGTTTGTCGGCAGATGGCTGGGAGAACGCCCAGTCATTTTGCGAGCCGTCGACCGCCATGGTCATTGGATCGTCCCGCTTGTTTTCATCAGCCTCGGACTGTACATCGTACTTAAGCGTTGACTGATCTGAGTTTCCCGCGATCGAACACTTCTGGCTATTCGACCCTGCACAAGCAATAAAGAAACTGCTGGTTTGTCCCAAACGGCGTGCGATGCAGTTCCTCGCAACTTTCGAGCAAGCGGAAACGCACACCGAACTCCCGGTGTAGCGACTGCGCGTCGTAGCGAACAACGTCAAGGCCGCTGCATTTGGTTGGTCCCTCTGCCCCGAACGTACTAACCAATACATACCCTCCGGGCTTGACCGCATTTGCTACCTGGCGAACATACGCCAGTCGTTCGTCTGCCGCGGTTAAGAAATGAAACACGGCGCGGTCGTGCCACACATCGTAACTCTGAGGCGCGAACTCGGCATTCGTAACATCGGCTACGATCCACTGGACGCGTTCCGACGCTGTCCCTAATCGCCTTTTCGTCACATCAATGGCAATATGCGAGACATCGAGGACGGCGATGTTTTGATACCCGCGTGTAAGCAGGTCGTCAACCAATGTGGATTCGCCGCCGCCAACGTCGATGATCGAGGCCGAGTGCGAGGGTGCGGCCCGTTCGATGATTTCCAGTGACCTCGCGAGGTGCGGAGTGTACCAACTGACAGCATTGGGTGCCTTCTCGCCGTAAACCTTCTCCCAATGAGTCTGCACATTCATATCAAACACACCCCCGCGTCGATAGACTCTGATTAATCATAAGCCTCTTGAGTCTTGGCTCGAAAGACGACGTTTCACTCGGTGCACGAAAATGTAGAACGTCGGAAGTGCGAGCAACGTGAACAGGGTCGACGTGAGCAGACCGCCCACCATCACGATGGCCAGCGGCCTCTCGATCTCGGTCCCATGCAGTCTCAGCACCAGCAACGGCAGCAGTCCGAGAATTGCGGTGGAAGCCGTCATGATCTTGGGGCGAACCCTTCCGATACTGGCTTCCTTAACTGCATCTTCAAAGGGCTTGCCTTCGGCCAACAGAGAGCGAGTCTGCGTTACCAGGACGAGCCCGTTCTGAACGGCAATCCCGAACAAACCGATCAATCCCACGAGTGAAGACACATTCCATGTCTCACCGGCCAGCAACAGCGCGAGGATTCCCCCTACGAACGCCACCGGCAACGTACCTAGAATGACGCCCGCGTCGGAAAATGATCCCAACGCGAGGTATAGAAGGAGGAACACACTTATGAGAGCGATGGTAATAGCAACCGAAAGGGCCCGACTAGCCCGAGCCTGGCTCTCGACTCTACCGCTGACGTCAAAGAAATAACCTGTAGGCATGCGCACGTCGCGGGCAACGCGTTCGCGAACTTCGTCGGCTGTGCTGCCCAAGTCGCGATCGTGAACCGTCGCCTCAACTGCAATACGTCGGCTTCCTGCTTCCCGACGAATGGAACCTGGACCGAAGGTCTCCTCAACCTGCGCCAATTGTCCAAGCGGAATAGGACTTCCATCATGTCGATCAACGAGGAGCGATTGAATGGCAGCCGAATCCCCACGCTTTTCCTCGCGCAACTTGACCACGAGGTCAAAGCGCCTTTGGCCTAGCCAAACCTCAGATACCTCTTCTCCCGCAAGACCGATGCGAATCGCGCGCCTACGCTCATGAAGGTCAAAGCCAACATGTTGGTCGCAACCGCGACGTGGGCTTCAATGCCCAAGGCGATCATCACAGGCACGGTAATGAGAGACGTACTCCCGGTCACGACGCTGATCACGCTCGTGAGGAAGAACATTGTGACTAGAGTGAAGATTCTGGCCCCGGACACGCGGCTATGATAGCAAGCTCAAAAGAATCAAGAACGGGCTGTCAGTACCGTTTAATCCAATAAGTTGCACGTCGTTGTTACCCTGTCACGGCAGAGGCGCACCTGCTCCGATCTTTGCTCTTTGTTCAATTTCTAAATGTCTCACCGACGCTTAGGCGAACATCGGCGCTGGTCACAGAGTGGTCACAATAAATCGGCCACTCTGATCGGTTAAGTTGTTGATCGGACAGGGAGATAAGATGGTAGAGCGCAGCCCTGAAAAGGCTGGCGGCGGCGGTTCAACTCCGTCCCTGGCCACCACATTTCTCACCGCGTTTGAGGGCGTCATCATCGCGGTCAGCATATCAACCTGCGCTGCTAAACGATCCTCGCTCATGCTGTGCGCGTAAATTCCGAGCGTGGTGGAAACGTCGCTGTGGCGGAGCATCTTCTGCACCGTTTTCAGGTCTGTCCCTTTCCGTACCAGGAAGCTCGCCAAGCTGTGACGCAGGTTGTGGAACCCGAAACGTACCCACTCGCCTTCCTTTAGCACTCCCACTTTCACCGCAGCCGGACGGAGATAATCTTCCACCAGCAAGTTGGCAACGCGCTGTCGGGCAGCATGGCGAGGGCGGAGGGATCTACCTCTCGGAAAATGGCGGTGAAAGTTGGCATTCGGTACTTCATCGGGACTAGCACGTCTACGACGTAACCATTGATCCAGTGGATCCGAAGACTTTGTATGCGGCGGGCTTTGGGTCTTCCGTATGGCGGTCAGGCGATCGCGGAATGCACTGCTCGCGTGTTCCGGGTTTCAATTTCAAATGGGCCCACCGCGTGATCCCCGATCCGCAACCGTGACCAGATCTATGTGACGACATTCGGTGGCAGCGTATGGCAATTGAGGGCGTGCGCCGCTTTATACTTGGTTTTCATAGGAATTGAAGAGAAGAAACGACCTGCTTGCCGCACAGTTTGATGGCAATCCGCTGATCGAGTGGGTTGAGCTGATGCAGGATGGCTTTTGGGGTGAGGGGCATACCAGGCATACCAACGTTGGCGTTCAATGTGTTCTTACTGGCGAAGGTGTCTTCCCATGGCAGGATCTAATGCAGGCGTTGAAACAGCTGCAGTATGACGGGTTGTCTCATTAGAATGGGAAAGGAAATGGCATTGGAATTGGAGGACTCTACCATCACCGTGCCGCATTTCGCGAAGCAGTTTGGCAAGGCATACAGTCATGGCTGAGCAGGAAACAATGCGGACGATGCGAGCCGAGGATGTGCCCGCCGCCTTCCAATTGTCGGCACAGGCGGGTTGGAACCAGACCGAAGAAGACTGGCGCACGTTGCTCGAACTCGCTTCGGAAACCTGTCTCGCAATCGAAGTCAACGGGCAACTGGCGGCGACTACAACTCTGCTGTGCTACGGCCGGCGACTGGCATGGCTTGGAATGGTTCTGACCAAACCGGAGTTCCAGCGGCGCGGCTTTGCCAGGAAGTTGTTGCGTGGAGCCCTAAAACGAGCGGACGAAATGGCGATTGAAACCATAAAGCTTGACGCCACAGAACAAGGGCAGCCTCTCTATGGAGAGTTCGGCTTTCGTCGCGAAGAAGAGATTGTGCGCAGGTCTCGGCCAAACTCCGGCTCTGAGCAGTTGCCCGCCGTCCGGTCGTCGGCCTCGCTGTGGCGCCAGGTGGACGCAAGTTATTTCGGAGCGGACCGCCTGACCTTGCTGGAACGCTTGGCAGAACGAAATCCTCCAGCCGTACGCGAACAATCGTATCTGTTCTCGCGGCCCGGCCGTGCGAGCGCGTACCTGGGTCCGTGTGTGAGTGATAATCCCGAAGAGGCGCGAAGCATGATCTTGGCATGTGTGGAAAACTCCCGCTGCAGTTGGTACTGGGACTTGTTTCCCCGCAACCAGCGCGCGGTCGCCATCGCCAGCGAATTGGGATTCACTCCGCAAAGGCGTCTCTTGCGGATGGCGCGCGGCAAGGAACTTTCCGAAAAACGGGATGCAATCTATGCCATCGCTGGTTTTGAGCTTGGTTAAATATGCACATCCAGACAGAACTAGAACTGGAAGAGTTGCTCTCGCGGCCCGACGACAAAACGGCTGAAGCCATGGCGTCCCTTGAGGGCGATTTGCTCATTCTGGGCGTGGGCGGCAAGATGGGCCCCAGCCTGGCTCGATTGGCTCGCAGATCATGCGAACGGGCGGGCATCAGGAAACGTATCGTCGCGGTTGCCCGCTTCACCAATTCGAATTTGCGGGCCGAACTGGACGCGATTGGCATCGAGACCATCCCCTGCGACCTTCTCGATCGGGATGCGCTGGCAAATCTTCCCAACATCCCAAATGTCATCTTTATGGCGGCAAGGAAATTCGGAACCTCCGGCGAAGCGCACCTGACCTGGGCGATGAACACATACCTTCCCGGGCTCGTGGCCGAGCGTTACCGTGACTCTCGGATCGTCGCCTTTTCTACCGGCAACGTGTATCCGCTTCGTTCGATTTCGGAAGGCGGAGCGCAAGAAACCACTGCGGCCGGTCCGGTCGGAGAGTATGCGCAATCGGCGCTGGGGCGCGAGCGCATGTTCGAGTACGCATCGGCCCGGTGGGGCACCCGCGTCGTGCTCTTGCGCTTGAATTATGCTGTCGAGTTGCGCTACGGAGTACTGGTTGACATCGGACTGGCAGTATTCGAACGACGCCCGATTGACCTGGCGATGCCCAAGGTGAATGTCATTTGGCAGGGCGAAGCGAATGCCTGGTGCTTGCGGTCCTTCCCCTTATGTCAGGCCCCTCCGCTTGTTCTGAATATCACCGGGGCAGAAGCGCTCTCGGTGCGCGAACTGGCGCTCGAGTTTGGCCGGCATTTCGGTATCGCGCCAACCTTCGCCTCGGAAACTGAAGGTCCCAGCGCGCTGCTCAGTGACGCCAGCAAGGCACGAGAACTGTTTGGCGATCCCAAAATCAGTCCTCAAGAAATGATTCCCTGGATTGCACACTGGATTCGGAACGGCGGGGCACGCATGAACAAGCCCACGCATTTTCAGAGACGGGACGGAGCATTTTAATGGGATTGCGCGAACGATTGCATTCGGGCCTGGTCATTCCGGCGCACCCGCTCGCCCTGAATTCCCAACGCCAGTTGGACGAACGGCGGCAGCGCGCCCTCACCCGCTACTATTTGGCCGCTGGCGCGGGCGGAATTGCGATCGGGGTTCACACCACTCAGTTCGCGATCCGAAAGGTCGGATTGCTCGAGCCCGTTCTGACTCTGGCCGCCGAAGAGTGTCGTAATCCCAACGTAGTGAAGATTGCCGGCGTATGCGGACGTTGCAAGCAGGCCGTGGCGGAAGCAGAGCTTGCCGCAAGATTGCATTATGACGCCGCACTGCTGAGTCTCGCCGACCTCAAGGATGAGAGCATTCCGCAACTGCTGGACCATGCCCGAGCCATCGCCTCTATCATTCCGGTAATCGGTTTTTATCTGCAGCCTGCAGTCGGAGGAAGGCTATTGCCTTACCATTTCTGGCGGCAATTCGCCGACGTCGAGAATGTCGTGGCGGTCAAGATAGCGCCCTTTGATCGCTATCAGACCATCGACGTTGTCCGGGCCATTGCCGATTCAGGCAGGGCTCGGGAGATCGCGCTGTACACCGGAAACGATGACCACATTCTGCTCGACCTGCTCTCGGTGTTTGATTTCGGCTCTGGGCCGATCCGGTTCTCAGGCGGCCTACTCGGTCAATGGGCCGTCTGGACAAACACTGCTGTTGAGCATCTGGCCTTGGCGCGACAACATCGCGATTCGATCTCAAGCGATCTGCTGCGCCTGAGTCACCAGATTACTGATGCGAATGCGGCCATCTTTGATCCAGCCCATCACTTTCGCGGCTGCATTTCCGGGATTCACGAGGTTCTCCGCCGGCAGGGGCTGCTCGAAGGACGCTGGTGTCTTGATCCCGCCGAAGAACTCTCACCCGGACAATGCGAAGAGATCGATCGCGTTTGCAAAAGCTATCCTCTCCTGCAGGATGATGATTTTGTAAAGGAACATCTTGATGAATGGCTTCGCTAGCGTTGTCCTCATGATGCTGGTCCTCGCCGCGGTCCCGCCGGCTCACGGTCAGGGCGTCATCGAGTGCGTGCACGCCGATCAGGACGCGCCACTCATGCTCGATCCAGCTTCGCCATTCTGGCGCGAGGCAGGCGAGGTCACGGTTGATAGAGACCGGTTCGGGAATTTAGTCCCACGTTTTCGCGCCACGGCCCGCACCCGTTGGACGCAGAAGAATATCTATTTTCTGTTTGTCTCTCCCTACGATGAACTCCATCTCAAGCCGAGTCCCACCACCGAAAAGGAAACCAACAAACTCTGGAACTGGGATGTAGCAGAAGTTTTCATCGGTTCCGATTTCAACGACATTCAGCGTTACAAGGAATTCGAGGTTTCTCCCCAGGGCGAATGGGTGGATCTCGACATCAACCTGCACAATCCACATCACGAAGATGGCTGGACGTGGAACTCAGGCTTCGAAGCAGCCGCTCGTATCGATGAGGCCAAGCACACATGGTATGCCGTGATGCGCATTCCCTTCTCGGCCATTGATCAGCGGCCTCCTGATGTGGGCAACACTCTTCGCATTAATCTCTTCATGAGCCAGGGCATTCCGGCCAATCACCACGAATTGGCGTGGAAGGCTCCGATGAAAGAAACGTTTCACGCTCCTGAGCGCTTCGGTTTGATCCAGCTGGTAAACAAGTAGAAATACTCGAGGGAGTTGAACATGCAAGCCTTTCGCAAATCCGGTTCGTACGTCCTGTTCATCGTTATTGCCGTTGTCTCGCGCTTTTCGGTCGCTGCAGATCTGCCCACTCCTATTGTTGAGCGAGGCGTTCCCGTGAAGATGCGCGACGGGACGATTCTTCGTGCCGACATTTACCGTCCGAATGCGCCGGGGAAATTCCCGATCCTTCTTACGCGCACTCCATACGACAAGAACAATGACCTCGAATTCAGTTTGAAGGCTGTGGCCCGCGGGTACGTAGTCATCAATCAGGACGTGCGCGGCCGCTACAGTTCAGAAGGCGAATGGTATCCATTTCTTCACGAAGCCGAGGACGGTTACGACACCATCGAATGGGCGGCCGCGCTTCCCTATTCTGACGGCAGAGTGGGGATGTATGGCGGCTCCTACGTCGGCGCGACCCAGATGCTGGCGGCAATTGGCCATCCGCCGCACCTTGCCGGAATTTGTCCCGTCGTCACCGCCAGTAACTATCATGATGGCTGGACTTACCAGGGCGGCGCCTTCGAGCAGTGGTTCAATGAATCCTGGACCTCCGGATTGGCGGAAGACACATTGAATCGAACGGTGCGCCAACAGGTCAACGCTCAACACGGCGTCGCAACGTTACCTCTCACCGACTACCCACTCTTTCCTTTGCCGCAATCTTCGTCTAACGCGGAACTGCTGCGCACGCTTGCTCCATACTTTCTCGATTGGCTGGCACATCCCAACTACGACGAGTATTGGAGGCGCTGGGCGATTGAAGAACACTATCCTGATATTCGGGTGCCGTCGCTCACGGTCGCGGCATGGTATGACATCTTCCTGGGCGGATCGCTGCGCAACTACATCGGGTTGAAGGAACAAGCCGGCGGCGACTCCGCTCGCCAGGGCCAGCGTCTGTTGGTGACCCTTGGTGGCCACGCCGGCTCGGCGCAAAAGGTCGGAGACGTGGATTTCGGTCCCGCCGCTCCGTTTGACGAAGATGCCGTGACTCTAAGTTGGTACGACCATCTCTTCAAGAATGTGGCCAATGAGTTTGCCGGGCCAAAGCGCGTGCGGATTTTCGTAATGGGCGTCAATCAATGGCGGGACGAAGACGACTGGCCGCTCGCCCACGCAAAGGAAACAAAATATTATCTTCACTCCGGGGGAAAGGCGAACGCCGCAAGGGGTGACGGCGTTCTCTCGACTACCGCTCCGACCTCGGAAAATAACGATCAGTACACCTACGACCCATCCAACCCGGTGCCTACGATCGGCGGCCCCTTGTGTTGTGATTCCGCGCATCTGGCGCCTGGTCCACGCGACCAGAGCTCTGTTGAGGCAAGACAGGACGTCCTCAGTTATTCGACTACGGCGCTGCAAGAGGATCTTGAGGTCACCGGACCGGTTCGGCTCGAACTATTCGCCAAGTCTTCCGCAGTCGACACCGATTTCGTCGCGAAACTGGTGGACGTGGGCCCTGATGGCTTTGCGCAGAACTTGACCGAGGGTATCGTTCGGGCCCGGTATCGCAATTCGCAGCAAACGCCAGAACTCCTGAAGCCAGGCGAGATTTACAAATTCAATATCGATTTATGGGCGACGTCGAACGTTGTTCCGGCGAGGACACCGCTTGCGCCTTGAAGTCACCAGCAGCAATTTTCCCCGCTTCGACAGAAACACCAATACCGGGGACGACACGGCGCACTCGCGGAAGTTCGCACCAGCCCAGAACGCCATCGTTCATGACGCAGGGCATCCCTCGGCTCTGATCTTGCCGATCGTGCCAAGGTCTTGACCGTCCAGGTGCATCGCTAGCTTTTTCAGCACGAGGGAAGCGTGCTTCAAAGGGCCACATCGGACCTATCCTTCTCACCCCGGCACCGCGCACGGGAGCAGGCACAGGCCTAACTGGACCATATCTTTCTATTTGAGGGACTGGTGCAGGTGTGCCAGCGACGGTTGAAAGGAAAGAAGTGGCGTAATGGCTGAACTGGAGAAAATAGAAGATCGGCACGGCAGCGGGAAAGTCCATTTCACAAGTTGAGAATTGGCCGGACTCCATCAACGAGGGTTATGGCGCGGCGGATAGGGATTCGGAGGATCGGATAGTGAGGCCAGCAAGTGTGTACTGCCCCAATAAGCGGACTGTCGCGACAGCGTCGAAGGTAACGGGTACCCACATACCGCCCAGTTGCGCAAATTGCAGAGTGATATGAATGTTCTTTAGCCAAAAAGAGGGGCTCTTGGCGGGTACTCCTTCAATTCGGCGGATACGGAAAGTGCTCGCATCTACCCAGATCTGCCCGCGCAGAAGGTTTCTATCCTTCCTCTTCGGGAGGGTCCCCAAAACGTACTCAGGAACGTCGCCGAAGTTCTCTTGCCTAAGGAAAACAAAGTCGTAGTTCGTCCGATTGACCTCGCTGCCCTTTCCTTTCTTCGCCGACTCGGTTTCCCGGTCTAAAAGCTCGCGAACCATTTTCGCTCCCCGTGAGTTCCCTCGCGCCTGAGTAATCTTGTATGTCTTCATGTCGGGAGGAACGAAATTGATCTGCGCCATGACCTCAGAAGTGGGTTTCTTATCAGAACCGTGAAACACTTTGTATTCTCGCGTCAACTCATATGGCCGAGATTGGGCGGGGTCCTGATGCTGGATGTCCTCCAGGCGTTGCAGGATCAGGGTTAGATCGGGAGGCTTGATTTCAGTGGTGGACGAGGCTACCTGTGACGATGAGGCGAGCGTTGCCAGGAAAACCAGACATGGCAAACGTACGAGAGCGACAATTCTGCGCACTTTTCTTGTACGGAGTCGATACTGGACCTCACATCCTTGTGTAGTCATACCAAGGAAAAGTCTAGTGCAAGGCTCGGCAAGCGGCCCCAAACCGTCTCAATGGCCACCACCATTGGATGGCGAACACAGATATCCCGGCACTCTTGAACACCATTCGTACTTCGACTTCACGTACGATCCACGGTTACTTCTGACAGGTGTCACTGACCATGGTCAAATGGGTGACCGTCATGTGACCACGCTCGGCGGTGTGTTTATCCATGCCGTGCTCTTTCATCTCCTCTTTCGCGTCTTCCTTCATCCCATGCATCGTGGCATTTGACACTACGCCGACAACTTTGACCGTGTGACCGACATGCTCGTCGAGCTTGACGCTGTCGCTCTTGATCTCCCAGGTTCCGCCGCCCTTGGCGGTTAGATTGTATTCATTGGCATCTTCGCCTTTCTGAAGACAACCGGTGAGCGTCCGCGTTTTCTTGTGGGTTGTTTTTGTGGTGTCCTGCGCCGTAGCCAGTCCGGCCACGCCCGCAAACATGAAAAGCGCAATGAGCCCAGTCACGATTCTGAGATTCATCATTAGCCTCCAAGAGAGTTGAGAACTTGCCTCACAGGCGGGATGTTACGACTTGCGCACAGAGCGCGACTGGTCAAACTTGCACACTCTTGAAAGGAGGCTGACATCACCGATAATCGCTAATGTTAAGGTTCCTCTCGGGTGCGTCACTTCGTAGACGATCGCGTACGCGCCCCTGCAACCGTCAGCGCAATCCCGCCTGCGATCAGCACAACGCTGATAATTGGTGACACACGCTCACTCTGAGTGGTCTCCACCCCGATGTTCACATCTCCGGCTTTAATTCCATGCTTTTCGCTATGGGGAATCGGCACGAGCAGTGATGCGATACCGAGTACAACCAAAATCAGGCCTGCTAATAGCATGATTTTCATAAATGGCTCCGGCGACAATTGCAGTGACAATGCGCACTTCTGTGATAGCAACGCTTAACTTGTTTCGTTGTTTCTCTGTTGTTTTTCGAGTTTGAAGTGATCCGGTGCGTCCTCGATGACCTGCGGTCCTCCCTCTGAGTGTTCCAGTTCTCGCATTTCGTTCTCTGATCGCGTAACGCCTCGTCGGCGCGTTGGCGCATTCGATCCGCCAAACCGCTCCGAACTTTAATGGGGCATATGCATTCCGCCGAACACGTAGAAAAGCACCAGAATGATCAGGACCAGCCCAAAGATTCCGACGCCTCCGCCCGTTCCCCACCTCCGATATCCGTAGTAGCCACCACCACCACCGAACGCGAGTAGCAGGATAATAATGAGCAAAATCAGTAACATGGGAATCTCCTTTCAACACCGGGCTGGCTTCGATCTCCCACCCGGGTAGTGGTGTGAGCGTTCAATGGGCGATGGCCTGTCGCTGGACTATCTTGTTGCGGGCTGGCCATCGCCTTGCGACCGGGCGCGGTCAGCCATGTTCGGCCAGTGATCTTTTCGAAACCGGGACGCGCTTGGTGCGAGCCATCCGTGGGACTTTCGTTTTGCGCCTGGCCATGGCTACTCAAGTTCCGGTTGAGAAACTCTAGTGGCCGAGATTTAGTCCACTCTGAAATGTAAGAAACTTCTCGGCGTTGCGTCTGTTCAAAATGGCTCACTTCGGGGTAGCTCACCTCAGTAGCCGAATCTGCGGCGGTACTACCGGATTCTGTTCTCGTGTTCGAGGAAGAAATGTTCTACGTTTTCCGTTGATCGCCGCTTCGCTGCGGAGACAAAGTCCAGGCTCGGTTCCGCGCAGACGGATGCCCCCGGCAAGATGGGCTGCGGCGCTTACGATGGAATCCTCACAATCTGCACAGAGCAGCGCGCGTGGCGTGCTACGGCTTCAGAAACACTGCCGAGGAGGAAGCGCCCCAGACCCGGTGCGCCCATGAGAGCCCAGAACAATCAAGTCGGCATTCCATTCTGAGGCAGCGTCCAAAATGACGCTCCTCGGGTCGCCTGTGGTGACTGACGTGGTCACTCTGAAGCCAGCAGAAGAGAGCGTTTTCGCAGCCCGCTCTGCGACCTCGTGTGCTTGCGGGAGTCGATCCTCCAGTTCCGGATAGTACCCTGGGGACATCTGTGGAGGTGCTGAGATCGTAATCGGTTCGACGACATGTAGAACCCGGACTTCGGTATCCTGAGGTCGGAATTGCTGGGCGAGGCTCTTCGCAGCAGCCTCTGAGAACTTGGAATCATCCGTGGCAAATAGGATCTTCATGACTTCCTCCCGTGCTGGCCAAACGTCACATGCGCGACTGCAATCAGGTACGCAGACCTAGCGGGTCAGGACTCTCCTGTGTTCTCAGAATCCGTCGGTACCCGGTACTTTGGGGGTTCGATTCTCCCCGCATGGCACCGGCTCTTCCAAGGCTCAGAGTCCACACCTTCGTAATCCGGCCCGCGAAGTTTGATCGTTCTATTACAGCGTCGCTGAACGTCACTCCAATGCACGCGCCCTGCTCCACGGACCTGTTGTGGATCAGTGGGCAAGGCGCGGGTTGGAACCTCCGTCTTCAGCGAAGCGACTGGAAGCCGAGGATCTGCCCGAGGGTGACCTCAAGCACGATATACGAGCCGTTCGAATATTGCCCGTATTGGTAGCGGCTGTTGAATCCGTCTTCGTAGCCGTGACGAAAGCCCTGCCGAAAATAGTAGTTGTACTCGTCCTGGTCGACGTAATAGCCCGTGTAGCCATAGTTCGCGTCCTGATAGGCGAACGAGTCACGGTAGCTGGAATGCCAGCGATCCTGCCGGTCCGCTTCTCCAGCGCGGAAGCCTTGCTCGTAACCGTAGTTCACGGCCTGACGCAGCAAGTCCGCGCCGTACTGATTCGTCTCGTAGTATCTGTCACCGCGATGGTAACGATAGATCGGAGCCGAGTAGAAATACGGATCATGATCGTAATCGTGGTCGCGGTCGCTACGTATGCGTACCTGCTGCTGGCGTATCCGCTCTAAGTAGTCTTGCTGATAACGGTACTGCGACGCACGGTTTTGTTGCTGTAGCAGCGCCGTCTGCCGCTGTGCGGTCTGCAGTTGCTGTTGCTGCTGATCCAGCTTTTGACGGTACTGCACGTTGCGCTGCTGCTGCTGTGAAATGAGTTGCTGCTGGCGCTGTTGCGAGAGCCGCGCCTGTTGCTGTTGGTCCTGCTGTTCCCGCTTCTGGCGCTGCGCTTGTTGCTGTTGGTTCTGTTCTTGCTGTCTTTGCTGCTGGGCCTTTTGCTGTTGATTCTGTTGTTGCTGTTTCTGCTGCTGCGCTTGTTGCTGTTGGTTCTGTTCTTGCTGTTTCTGCTGCTGGGCTTTTTGCTGCTGATTCTGCTCTTGCTGCTTCTGCTGCTGCGCTTGTTGCTGTTGGTTCTGTTCTTGCTGCTTCTGCTGCTGAGCTTTTGCTGCTGATTCTGCTGTTGATTCTGCTGTTGCCGCTTCTGCTGCTGCGCTTGTTGCTGTTGGTTCTGTTCTTGCTGTTTCTGCTGCTGAGCTTTTTGCTGCTGATTCTGCTGTTGCTGCTTCTGCTGCTGCGCTTGTTGCTGTTGGTTCTGTTCTTGCTGTTTCTGCTGCTGCGCTTTTTGCTGCTGATTCTGCTGTTGCTGCTTCTGCTGCTGCGCTTGTTGCTGTTGGTTCTGTTCTTGCTGTTTCTGCTGCTGCGCTTTTTGCTGTTGATTCTGCTGTTGATTCTGTTGTTGCCGCTTCTGCTGCTGCGCTTGTTGCTGTTGGTTTTGTTCTTGCTGCTTCTGCTGCTGAGCTTTTGCTGCTGGTTCTGTTGTTGTTGGTTCTGTTGTTGTTGGTTCTGTTGTTGCTGCTTCTGCTGCTGGGCACTCTTAGCCTGGCCCGTTGCTTCTCGGGCTGGGCTTGTTCTTTCTGCTTGGCCTGCTTTTCGTCCTGCTGATCCTGCTGCTGAGCATGGGCAGGAGCGGTGGTGCCGACAACGCAGAGCAGAACTGCCGTGGCGATGATGAATCCGAATCGTTTCATGAAAGTTGCCTCACATTTCCGCTTACGAGCGTTACCTCACGATTCCAGCGTAAGCGTCGCAAGAGGTGCTTAACTGTCTCGTTTTGACCACGTGAGAACGCATGATGTTGCAGGTGGCTGTAGTTGTGCCCAATGTTTCTGCACGTGCACGACGAACCGCTTTGGGGCGGCCCGAAAAAGGGAAAGGGAGCCAGGCACCCGCGTGAGCGTGGGTTCGGTTGGCGGTTGGGGTTGTGCTGGTTTTCTGACATTTACAGCCCTTCCGGCGGGGCGTTACAATTTGTCTAGACGTGGGGTTCGGGAGGTGCCTATGTCTCCGCGTCGCGAGTCCAAAGGTTCAACGAAAATCGTCCGCCAAGCGCCCATTGATCGCGAATCCCAAAGAACGCGGAATTCTGCGATTCCGCGTCGAGCTTCCAAGAACAGCCGCGAGTTCGATGCCCAGTCATTCCTAGCCACCATCGGCGAGGGCAGGAAAGCCATGCTCTTTCCGAAGAAGCACACCATCTTCACGCAAGGGGATCCGGCAGACGCGGTGTTTTATCTGCAGACGGGCAAGGTAAGACTCACCGTTGTCTCCAAGACTGGCAAGGAAGCGACGATCGGCATATTGAGTGATGGGAGTTTCTTCGGCGAAGGTTCGCTTGCAGGCCAAACTCTCCGCATGGGCACTGCAACCGCCATGACGGATTGCGCTGTGTCTGCGAATTGAGAAGAAGGCCATGATGCAAGCACTCCACCGCGAACACACATTTTCCGATCTATTCGTGGCGTATTTGCTGGCCCGCAATATCCGTTACGAGGAGGATCTGGTTGACCAACTCTTCAATTCCAGTGAAAAGAGACTAGCCCGAATCCTTCTGCTGGTCGCTCATTTTGGCAAGGACGGCGTTCCTGAGACCGTAGTTCCAAAGATCAGTCAGGAGACGCTGGCAGAGATGATCGGCACCACCCGCTCGCGAGTGAGCTTTTTCATGAACCGGTTCAGAAAATTGGGATTCATTCACTACAACGGCGGGCTACAAGTCCACAGCTCACTTCTCAACGTCGTTCTTCACGATTAGCTTCCGCACTGAAATCCCAACGCTCGGCTCAAACAGAGCAATAAGCAAATCAGGCACTGGCTGGATCTAGTCCGGCGAGCGGAGGCATTTTCGTCGCGACCAGCACCTCCAACAGAGTTGCCGTGTTACGAACGCTTCCTGAGATGGTGATGAGTGCTTCTGAGACCAGGGGATGCTGCCCCGCCAGAGAGTCGAGACGGTCGCTCACGCTGTAGGGTTGCTGAGCTTCGTGCAGGATCGCATTTGGTATGCATGAGTACGCGGCTTTCGCTGAGTGCCTAAGGGGAGCAAACTTCAGATGGACTGCCTTAGTTCAGAGAACCTGAAGGGCGGAGCCGTTACCGACGCAATAGAGCGTAAGCGAATCCGTGAAGAATCGTCGTTTCAACATCGACTGATCTGATTCGGAACCTCACACTGCACTTCGTCGACCGCTCAATAGATTGATGACCAGAACCACCAACCCCACAACCAGGAGTAAGTGGATTAGGCCTCCGCCGACATGGAGGCTGAAACCCAGAAGCCACAGAATCAAAAGCACTACGAAAATTGTCCAAAGCATATTGAATCTCCTACCTTCATTCCTGAGCAGCTTACTGAATAGATGATGACAGGGGGGAGCGTTGAGAGTCTGCGCAAGATTGCTCACAAGTGGGGTGCAGCCAGAAAAGTTACTTGATCAATTTTGACCAGTATTCAGAACCTTCAACGTCAAAAATAACCACGTAAGGTCCCTCTAGGAGAATAATTATGACAATCCTAAGAATGTTTCTGGCATCCTCTATCGTTCTGGGGGCGTTCGCGCTGGCTATGCCTCCTCCATCGCAGTCACAAGCCAGTTCCATCGACCAGGCTACGCAACAGACCCAAACCACAATGGCCGTCGAGCCGATGTCTCCGACACCCACGTTCCACGTGAACGTTATCAGCCGGATGGCTCGGGCGGTCAACTATAAGCACCGCGGCGGAGCGACCAAGCTAAACTTCGCGGGCACGGACCTTATGCCCAAAGCCAGTGGCGAAGCCAAGGTGGAGAGCAAGCAAGGCTATATCGAAATCGAAGTGGAATTCGATGAACTCCAGAAGTCTAAGACTTTTGGCAATGAGTACCTGACCTACGTAATGTGGGCGATTACCCCCGAAGGCCGGTCAGTGAACCTCGGTGAAGTACTGCTGAATGGCAACCGCAGCAAGCTGGACGTTACTACCGACCTCCAGGCCTTCGCTCTGGTCGTTACCGCGGAACCCTATTTCGCGGTGCGCCAGCCCAGCAACGTGGTGGTGCTCGAAAACGTCATTCGCGAGGACACCAAGGGAACTACCGAGGTGGTGAATGCAAAGTACGACCTTCTCGAACGCGGTGGCTACATTCCCACCGGCTACAAATTCGACCCGGTCGTCATGAATGCCAAGTTGCCGTTGGAATTCTTTGAGGCGCGAAATGCATTGCGTATCGCTGAATCCGAGGGAGCCGAGAAGTACGCCAGCGATAGCTATCAGCATGCTGTCCGCCTAATGGACCAAGCGGATAAAAACGCCACCAGCAAGCACATCGACAAGAAGTCGCTTGTTTCGGTGTCGCGCGAAGCTGTACAGACAGCAGAAGACGCCCGCGAGATTTCAGTAAAGCGCATAGAAGCAGAGCGCATTGACGCCGAAGCCAGGGCGGCCGCGGACCGCGAGGCCAACGCCAAGGCTCAGACAGTCAGTGCCGAAGCCGATACCACCGCGGCGCTTCGCGCACGTGACGAGGCTGAGCGCCAGAAACGGGACGCCCAAGCATCTGCCCTACAGCAGCAACAGACCGCCGATGCCGAAGCGGAGCGTAATCGCGCTGCCGCCGCAGCTGCCGCTGCAGCATCTGAGCAGAAACTCCAGCAAGCGGATCGTGATCGCGAAGAACTCCGCGCCCGCCTGCTGCAACAATTCAACGCTGTCCTCGAGACTCGCGACACGGCGCGCGGCTTGGTCGTCAACATGTCCGACGTTCTCTTCGACACCGGCAAGCACACACTCCGCCCGCTGGCGCGAGAGAAGCTGGCCAAGATCAGCGGCATCGTGCTCGCCTATCCCGCACTGACGCTAGGAATTGAAGGCAATACCGATAGCGTTGGTAGCGATGAATACAACCAGGGTCTCTCCGAGAGGCGCGCAGAGGCGGTCCGGTCCTACCTCGCCCAGCAAGGAGTTCCGGAGTCCTCGATGACAGCGAAGGGCTTGGGCGAAGGCCAGCCCATTGGGTCGAACAGCACAGCAGAAGGCCGTCAACAGAATCGACGCGTTGAATTGATAGTGTCAGGCGATGTGATCGGAACCAAGATCGGATCCGTCACACCGTACGAGGTTCGGTAACCGAAGCGCGACCACGCCCAGGTGAATCCGTTAACCGAGAGCCGGCTCCGTTGTGAGCCGGCTCTTTATTTCTGTGTTGCTCATCGAGGCCAGACGGTGCACTCATGACAATTATGTGAGGATGTAGCCGTGAGCCTTGGTGCCCCTCGGACTCCGAAAGGAGTTCACGCAAAGACTCACCAAAATCGAGATAGGTCTTATGGGGACTGGTCGCGGGCGGACATTGATGGAAAGCGCTGATCTTGTTGGGTTGGGGAGCTGGGGTCGTCGGGCAAATAGATACCCTGGTCCGACCCTACGTGATAGCCGCGAACTGTGAGGCTGAGAGCCGGCAATGGAAAGGGGGCAGTATGATTCGTGATCCGTTCGAACGGTTGGAGTAGAGCACTTCTGCTTAGTGTTTGCCGAAGACCCGATTCAAACGACACTCCACACTCGCCGTGGAATTGAGGGACATACGATTTCCCGGTACGATAGAAGGATCTAGACTCACAACGAGGTTCGAATGGGGAGAATCGGACGCCGCGAAGGGTTGTCTTTGAGAGCCTTCGCCGGCATCATGGCACTTGTTCTGTGTTTGGGCTGGCCAAACGAGACCGCGGCCTATGCCGTCCTTGCGCATGAAGCGATCATTGACAGCGCATGGGACACCAACATACGCCCGTTATTGTTGAAGCGTTTTCCCAGTGCCACGCCACAAGAACTCAAAGAAGCACATGGCTATACGTACGGCGGGGCGATTATCCAGGACATGGGTTATTACCCGCACGGAAGTTTCTTCTTCAGCGACTTGACGCACTATGTGCGGAGCGGAGACTTTGTCCTGGCTCTTCTCCGCGATTCCAAGGATCTTGACGGCTATGCCTTTGCGCTTGGGGCCCTCGCTCACTACGCCGCGGACAATGAAGGGCACCCCCTCGGCACGAATCGCGCGGTCCCGCTCCTGTATCCCAAGTTGAAAACGAAATACGGCGACTCCGTGACGTACGAAGAAGACAAGCTCGCGCACGTGAAGACGGAATTTGGATTCGACGTTCTGGAAGTAGCACAGGGACGTTACGCTCCCGATACCTACCACGACTTCATCGGCTTTGGAGTTTCGGTTCCTCTACTGGAACAAGCGTTTCAGGAAACCTACGGTTTGGATTTGAAAACCGTTCTTACTAACGAAGACGAGGTCCTCGGCTCCTACCGTCACGCTGTCGGCCAGCTCCTTCCCAAAGCCACGCGCGTTGCCTGGAGCCTGAAGAAAAACGAGATCTTGAAGGATCAGCCCAGCATGACGAGAAAGAAGTTTCTCTATAATCTTTCTCGCGCGAGCTACCAAAAGAACTGGGGAAAGAACTATCAACCGCCGACCTGTTGGGAAAGATTTCTCGCTTTTCTTACTCGGATTCTCCCCAAGGTGGGCCCCTTAAGAGTGCTGCGACTCAAAACACCTACGCCTGCGGCAGAAAAACTATTCCAAGCGAGCTTCAACTCGACTCTGGATCGCTACCGACAACTGCTAACCCAGGTCGGTACCGGCCGGCCGGACTTGCCTAACGTGAACTTTGACACCGGTGCAATCACGGGGCCGGGAAAATATCGGCTCAACGATGAGACGCATGCACAGTTGCTCGACGCGCTAGCGAAGGAGAATTTCAGTGGTGCTTCGCTGGAGGTGCGAGCTGAGCTTCTGAAATTCTATGGACATCCGGATGCTCCTTACGCCACGAAACGAAAACCAAAGGACTGGGCAAGAGTTCAGGCCGAAGTTGAACAACTGAAGAAGGCAGCTCCGCCAGTGGTTCCCACACCCGCTGAGGGTCGCGTCCAGCCAGGCCTCTCGTCTGAGTAAGGGAAGGTCTTCTGTATTTTCTCAGCCATGGCGATTGAGGCTGTATGTGGGAGATACGGCATGCAACCGAGTCCACCCAAATTCTCGGCCCGAGCCATAAAGGCCTCCTGGTGGTTGGGGACGGCTTCGCTGGCTTTTGGCCTTTTTATCAAGATCACTTCTGAACTGCTGGAGCACGAGGTGTCCGGCGTGGATCGTACGATCTTGCTTGGTTTCGCGACGGTGCGAACGCCCTGGCTGACGGTGGTGGCCGTGGATTTGACGGCATTGGGATCGGTCACGCTCGTGGTGCTTATTTCGACCCTAGCGTTGTGTGTACTGCTCCTCTTGAAGGACCGGATGGGGGCGCTGCAACTGGTGGCAGCTTCCGTAGGTGCAGGGATTCTAACGACCGCAATAAAGGACTACATTGAGCGGGCTCGCCCTGAGGTCGTTACACAGCTCGTCGAGGTTTCGGGCTTGTCCTATCCTAGCGGTCACTCACTGGCGGCCGCATCCCTCTACTTGACCGTAGCCATTCTTGTGTGCCGGTATCTTCAAACGACCGGGCATCAAATCGCGATTCTGACGATAACGGTTGGGATCATACTGCTGGTGGGAATGACTCGCATCTACCTCGGAGTGCATTACCCAAGCGACGTCGCTAGCGGCATATCGCTTGGGGCGGCCTGGGCGCTTTTGCTGGCCGGGTGCTTTTCGTTTTTCCCTGATCCCCAGGTTGCACGCCGCGGGCAATAGTCCCTTTGAATCGATGGGTACCGGTTCTATCGCGGCTCCCAAACATTACTGAGACACGAACTGGAGAGCAGGCGCAGATGATTAGTCTCGCTCACTTGCTCTGGCAGTACTCGCGCATGTCGTAGGCATGGCAAGCATGTGGAACACCGTTGTCCGTAGCCCGGTTGCGGCACAAGTGTGATCGAAATCACCCCTTGATGTAAATGTAAGCAATTGTGAACGGTTTCGTCAGAATTCAATTGCGAAACGGACGTGTCATTCCATTGTTCACGCCAAAGGTTGAACAGGCCCTGTTCCTCGATGAGGGTTTTACGTCGGCTGTATGACGAGCAACCCGGAGGCAATTGTGAGTTCCAGCTTTGCGGGGTACCTCACCGTTCTCGCGCATTTTGCGAGAGAGTGGGTCTTTGTTTTCGGCCGTAACCCGAAATCCACAGCCCAGTTGTGACATCTGACCTTGTGCCCAAAACGAAATGAGCATAATCAATGTTCGTGAGTGGAAAGATTCCTGCTACGCGGCCGCAGTGAAGCCGAGAGGAAACAGATGACGGTCATGCATAAATACAACAATCTCAAGATTTGGTTACCAGCATTCCTACTGCTCATTGTCGCCACCGGATGCAGCGATCCGGACAAGACCGGCACCAACCCAGCCTTAATCCCGCCGACAGTGATTTCCGAAACGCCCCTTAGTGGTGCAACCGGCCTTTGTACGACGGCAGTGACCGCCACCTTCAGCGTGGCGATGAACAGCGCCACGATCAATGGCACGACCTTTACGTTGACGGGGCCGGGCACTACACCCGTGGCCGGTGCAGTTACCTACGATGCGTCAAGCATGACTGCGACCTTTACACCGACAAGCGCTCTCGCCGCGAATACGCTCTATACCGCCACGATTACGACGGGCGCCACAGACGCGTACGGCATTGCGCTAGCGAGTACCTTTGTCTGGACCTTTACAAACGGTAACTGCGTTCCCCCCACCGGGAGTTCAGTGACGCCTCTTAGTGGGGCGGTCGGAGTCTGTCCCAACACCGTAGTGACCGCCACCTTCAGTCAGGTGATGGATCCCTCCACGATCAATGGCACGACGTTTACGTTGACAGGCCCGGGCACTACACCCGTGGCAGGAGTAGTCACTTACGCTGCCTCAACCGCAACCTTCATTCCGTCAAACCCGCTCGCACTGAATACGGTCTACACCGCCACGATTACGACCGGCGCCAAAGACACATCTGGCAATCCGCTAGCCAGTAACTTCTCATGGAGCTTCACAACCGGTAGTGCAACCTGCGCTCCGCCCACTGTGATTTCCGTTGCCCCTCCTAATGCTTCAACCGGCATCTGCCCCGACACTGTGGTGACCGCCACCTTCAGCGAAGCCATGAAGTCGTCCACGATCAATTCCACAACCTTTACATTGACTGGTCCTGGTCTTACACCAGTAGCAGGAGTAGTTACTTATGTTGTGTCAAGCGATGCCGCAACATTCACACCGACCAATCCTCTAGCACTCAGCACCACCTATACAGCCACCATTACCACGGGAGCCCAGGATCTCGCTGGCATTGGACTAGCAAGTAACTTTGTGTGGACCTTCACTACGTCTGCTGCGCCATGTCAGGCCACCGTGCCGCTGGGAACAGCCTGCACTTTTGGAGGTCTGGGCGGCTCCACGGTCACCAATTCCGGACCGTCCAACATTACCGGAGATGTTGGAGTGTGGTCAGGATCTGCGATCACTGGATTCAGTGCGGGACAGGGGACAATCACAGGAACGTTCCACGCGGGTGACGCAGTCGCGCAGACCGCTCAGGGTGACTTGACCACGGCGTATAACTTCGCCGCGGCAGCACCAGGAGGCGCCGTGCTAACGGCGGATATAGGAGGACAAACACTCGTTCCTGGAGTTTATAAGACGACGAGCGCCCAGCCCTCGCTGGGAATAACCGGGAACCTTACTCTCAGTGGCAATGGAGTGTACATCTTCCAGATCGTATCCACATTGACGACGGCGGCGACGAACAGCGATGTCATTCTCAGCGGCGGCGCCTCGGCTCAAGACGTGTTCTGGCAGGTTGGCAGTTCGGCGACGCTTGGAACCAGCACAACATTCGCAGGAACCATCATGGCTCAGGCGTCCGTTTCGCTTAGCACCGGCGCAACGCTGAATGGCAGAGCGCTGGCCCGGACGGGTGCCGTTTCCTTGCTAAGCAATCAGGTGAATGTACCTTCCTGTCCATGAGGCATTCGCTAGTGAGATCGGTTTGAGCCTGTCTGCTGGAGAGGCTGGGAAAAACGATTTCACGTTATAGAAGTACGGAGGAATATTCGCATGTCATCTCAACTAAGCAGCAATCCTTGTCGGATATTAACAATGCTGCTGGCAATGATTACTGTCCCATGCACGCTTGTCACGCTCGCGGCAGCACAGGATCAGCCTGCTCCCAAATGGGAACTTTACGGCGGATACTCTTTCTTCCATCCTGGCGCCGATGTGCACGGCCTGCTTCCCGGAGGAGTGCTCCCGGTGAGCAGCCGCTTGGAACCGAATCCGCGGGGCGCCGGTGCCAGCATCACCTATGACTTCAATCGCTGGTTCGGCCTCACGCTCGATGCCAGTGATCACTGGGGCAGCGGCGAGACTGGGTTGAACAAGCGAATTGACGACGCCGCGTTCGCCAACCTCTCCTTTGGACCAAAAGTCACTTTCCGCAGCGCTCATTTCTCTCCATTTCTTGAGGTTTTAGTGGGCGACCACCGTCTGATGCCCAGTGCCTTCCACGATATCGACAAATTAGGATTCATGGTCGGTGGCGGGCTTGATGTCAACCTGACCAGGCACGTTGCCTTGCGGCTCATCAGGGCAGACTACGTAATGTCCAACTACCGGTATGGTCCGTCGGCCACAACTCCAAGCACCGACCTCAGGGGCGTAAGACTGCAGGCTGGTATTGTGTTTAACTTCGGCGGCGAACGGCATGGAACGCCACCAACAGCAGCCTGCTCCGTAGAGCCAGCCGAGGTCTATGCCGGCGAGCCTGTTGCTGCGACTGCTGCAGGATCCAATTTTAATCCTAAGCGTACAGTCGCTTATAAGTGGAGTGGCTCCGGCGTGAAACCTGGAGAGGCCGGAGCGTCTACGCAGATTGACACCACCGGCTTGCAGTCCGGCCCATACCATGTCACCGCCAGTTTGAGCGATGGCAGCAAGAATGGCATTGCCTCCTGCAGTGCCGCGTTCACCGTGAAACAGGGGCGTCCGCCGGTGATTTCATGCTCGTCGGACCCGGCGAGCGTACCGACGGGTGGGAGGTCAACCATCAGTTCGAACGCCAGCAGCCCCGATGGACGCAGGTTGACCTACAGTTACACCACCAGCGCCGGAAACATTACCGGCACTACGTCTACAGCAACCCTCGATACCGCGGGCGCTCAGCCTGGGACAATTACCGTGACTTGCAGCGTGGGCGATGACCGCAATCCGCCGCTCATGGCTTCTTCCTCAACCACGGTGAACCTGCAAGCGCCACCCCCGCCACCTCCGCCGCCCGATGTCACTGTCATCGAGAGGAGACTTGCCCTTCATAGTGTTTATTTTGCGACGGGGAAGCCTGCGCTCGACAATCCCGATGCCGGCCTGCTGGCCAGCCAGGAGAAAACCCTCATTACGCTCGCCCGTGATTTCAATACCTATCTCCAAAGCAAGCCGGATGCCCGGTTGACCCTTGAAGGTCACGCTGATCCCCGCGGCTCCGAGGAATACAATCAGGTACTCTCCGAGCGGCGAGTAGATCGTGTCAAGCGCTTCCTCGTCGAACAGGGCGTTCCTGCTGCCAACATTCAGACCAAGGCGTTCGGCAAGCAAGAGAACCTCACCGACGCTCAGGTGAAGAATGCGGTTGAACGAAACCCCGAGTTGAGTCCAGAAGACCGGCAGCGGGTGCTCAATCATATGAGAACGATCATCCTGGCCAGCAATCGCCGCGTGGACATCACGCTGAGTAACGCCGGCCAGGCATCCCAGGAGTCCGTCCGCCAGTACCCCTTCAACGCTGCGGATTCCTTGACGCTGCTGAAGGAGGAACAAACGAAAAAAACGACCGCGCCAGTCGCAAGGAAAAAGGCAAAGCCTAAGGCTCAGCAATAGGCAAGTCGAAGCGCAACACCGAGAAAAGGTTGCTCGATAGCGTACGCTGCATTCAGCAATACGGTATCGAGGTTATGGCCCGGTTCATCGTAGGCTTCGATAGTGATCCGAATGATGTGTTCGACAGGCAGGTTGTGTTCATCGAGGAGAGCGCCATCCCGACCACCGCCGTCATTCGGCAAACCTGCGGTAAAACCAGGTCTTTATCAACTGAGTCAGGACCACATAACACACCAGTATCACCGCCAGCAGCAACCAGTACCGGGGTGGAAGTGCGACAAACCCGAGCGCACCGGCCAGGGGCGAAACCGTCAGTCCGGCGCCCACGGCGACGATGATTATCGAAGTGAGGATGAGTGGCCAACTAGCCCAGCTCTGGAGAAATGGGATCTTGTTTGTGCGGATGATGTGAATGATCAGTGTCTGGGTGAAGAGCGACTCGACGAACCAGCTGGTGTGGAATAGGGCCGGGTTGTGCCAGCAATTGAACGCGTACAGCATCATGAAGAATGTCAAGTAATCGAAGATCGAGCTGATCGGCCCGATAAACAGAATAAAACGAAGGATCCCGCCAATCTCCCACTTGCGAGGCTTGGTCAGCCAATCGGCATCCACCTCGTCGGTGGGGATGGTGGTCTGCGAGAAGTCGTAGAGGAGGTTGTTGGTCAGCACCTGAATCGGCAACATAGGGAGGAATGGCAGGAACGCGCTGGCCCCCACGACACTGAACATGTTGCCGAAGTTGGAACTGGCTGCCATCTTGATGTACTTGACGATGTTGCCGAAGACGCGCCGCCCTTCCAGCACGCCTTGCTCCAATATCAGAAGGCTGTTTTCCAACAGGATGATGTCGGACGACTCCTTGGCGATATCTACCGCGCTGTCCACCGAGATGCCCACGTCAGCAGCCTTCAAGGCCGGAGCGTCGTTGATGCCGTCGCCCATGAATCCCAGCACGTGTCCCTTACTTTGGAGCGCGCGGATGATTTGTTCCTTGTGGACTGGGGCCAGTCGGGCAAAGACGCTGGTCTTGGTGGCAGCTTCGGCCAGCGCAGTCGCGGTCATCCCCTCAATCTGAGAGCCCTGCAAGAGGCGCTCTACGGGCATTCCCACTTCCTTGCAGATGTAGGCAGTGATGATCTCGTTATCGCCAGTCAGGATCTTCACGTCCACCCTCAGGTTGTGGAGCCGCTTCAAGGCCTCCGTGGCGCTGTCCTTTGGCGGGTCGAGGAATGCCAGGAAACCGAGCAGGATCAGGTCTGACTCATCCTTGATCGCATAAACGGGTTCGTCTGTCGCACCCGGCATTTGCTTGTACGCGAGGGCGATCACACGGAAGCCCTGACCGTTCAGATCGTCCGCCAACAACCGGCGTTTGGCGTCGTGCTCGGGCAGGACCTCGATGACCTCTCCCTTGACTTCTACGCGGGTACACAAGCCGAGCATTTCTTCCACGGCACCCTTGCAGATCAACGTGTTCAAGCCGGTTTCATCTTCCACCACCACCGACATCCGCCGCCGCACGAAGTCGAACGGGATCTCATCGATCTTGCGATACTTTTCTTTCGCTTTCAGACGTTCTTCCAGTTCCCCATGGTCGAGGATCGCCTCGTCGAGCAGGTTCTTCAGCCCGGTATGATGGTAGCTATTGAGGTAGCCATACTGCAGCACTTTTTCGCTGGGATCGCCGTGTGCGTCCAAATGCTTTTCGAGTACGATCTTGCCCTGGGTGAGGGTGCCGGTCTTGTCGGTGCACAGCACGTCCATCGCGCCGAAGTTCTGGATCGCGTTCAGACGTTTGACGATTACCTTCTTGCGCGCCATCGCGAGGGCGCCCTTGGACAGGTTGACTGTCACGATCATAGGTAGCATCTCGGGAGTGAGTCCGACTGCCACAGCCATCGCAAACAGGAAAGCTTCCAACCAGTTATGTTTGCTCAGCCCGTTGATCAGGAAGACCGCCGGAACCATCACGGCAATGAAACGGATCATCAGCCAGGTGAACCGGTTGACGCCTTTATCAAAGCTGGTCAGCTGACGCTGTCCGACGATACTGGCAGCGAGCGATCCAAAGTACGTTTTGTCTCCGGTGTGGATCACCACAGCCGTCGCCGAGCCGCTCTCCACGTTGGAGCCCAGGAAGCAAATATTGGGCAGTTCCAGCGGGTTCGGAACGCCGGCGGACGTGGCGTCGGCTTTTCTCTCCACGGGCAGGGATTCGCCGGTAAGAGCCGCCTGATTCAGGAATAAGTCTTTAGCGGAAAGCACTCGTACATCGGCTGGGACCATGTCGCCGGCGGCAAGCCGAATGATATCGCCCGGCACCAGCATCTTGAGTGGTACTTCGGCTTCCTTGCCATCCCGCACCAGCGTCGCCGTGTTGCTGACCATCGCTTTGAGCTTTTCCGCGGCGTTATCGGCCCGCATCTCCTGGAAGAAACGCAACACTACGCCCAGAACGACCATCACGAAAATCACCGCTGTTGCTCGCAGGTCACCGGTCAGAAAAGAAAGCACACCGAGCGCCGTCAGCAGGAGGACTAATGGATTCTTGACGTTACTCAGGAGCCGCATCAGCGCTGATTGACGCTTCTCGCGGGCGATCTCGTTCAGTCCGTATTGCTTCAACCGGGAATCGGCTTCCACCTGGCTCAGGCCGTCTGGTCGCGATTCAAGCTCTCTCAGAACGGTCTCGGTATCGGCCCGCGCCTTCTCCAGTAATTGATTGGAAACAGGCGCTCCCTTTTCTTCCGTGAGATTACCCTGGCGCTGAGCTGGACTCATGGTGGTCGTTGGCAAACCCATCCACACCTCCGATACCTACCAGGTTCGGCGCCGATCTGTTCAACGACCGATAATGGCCCGGCGTCATCGAGATGTTACCAGTACGCTGCGCTACCCGTGGTGCTGCATGAGCGTAGAGTTGTGAGCTTTGGGCAACGGAGGCCAGGGGATGCCGACTGCGCTGCGTCCCAATAGATTGGGAGCAAAGACTTCTGTTCTCCCCAATTTCCCAAGAACCAGGCGACAACCTCTTTTGTGAAATCGAGCCAGCGTTCTTCAGAAGCTAGCGGCTAAGGTGTCGGGTGGAACGTGATCGGTTTCCACCGAGGATGGTGTGAGCAATTTTGAACAGTTTTCTGCGCCGAAGTGTTGAAAATTACTTTGAAGGTGAACCATGCCCGCGGCGGTTTATCCGGCACTCCAAAGCGCAGTGCTGCTTTGTATCGACGACAACGAGGACGTGCTGGAATGCGAGAAATCATTCCTCGAAAGCTTCGGGTATTCCGTGCTTACGGCTGCAAGCGGTGGCCAGGGATTGGAACTAGCCTCCAAGCACTCGGTTGACGTTGTAATCCTGGATTACTTCATGCCCGAAATGAACGGGCAAGAGGTGGCCATCGAGATGAAACGACTTAGGCCGCAGGCACCAATCATCATGTTATCCGGGGCAGTGGATGTTCCTGAGCAGGCCCTGAAGTGGGTAGACGCCTTCATAGCCAAAGATCGTTTGGCCAGCCAGTTGTTGCCCATGATCGCACAATTGTACGGATACGGATCAACATCTCGGCCTTCGTGTGACGCATAACGGCGGAGGAGCCGTTTATGAAGACCGGGCTGCTTTCGGGCCTGAACCCGAGCGGATGTCCCCGTAAACGTTTGAATCGAAGTCAACGCATTTGTCACAACTCACCAATTACCAACAACAGGAAGACAAGCAAAGGAGAAATAGAATGTCAGATCAAGAGACGCAGAAGCCCGTTCCTCCGGAGCAGAAACCGATAGTCCAGCCGAATCAGCCCGTGCAGCAGAAACCGGCGGTCCCCATCGCACAGCCCAAGAGTCCGCAGTCGGAGCCAGAGAAACTGGATCAACCGCAGAAAAAGCACGCTTAGGCTGGAGTCGATTTGGCGCGGTGAAGCGGATGGCTCAGGACGGTTCGATTAACATCGAGCCGTCCTGATAAACGTCGAAGTGATTCTAGCTTCACGGTCGCCGGGGGGACATGGGATGAAAAGGCAGCACGCATAAGCCATCCCTTTATCTCCGTTGGGGATTCCATCTCGACGCTCACCGGAGCGTGCTTGTTCGCCGCAAGCGTGGCTATCTTTGTTGTGTAGACGCCGACCTCGCTGCCGTCGAGCCGCTCGGCTTAACCAAACTAATTAACAGAAGTGTGCAGTTCGGACCTGCGGAGTCATTCTTTCAGTACTATCGTGTATCTATCGAGCCGATGAGCAGTCGTGGCGAAGCGCGACGCTCTGGACTCGTAGAAAGCGAACACTATGACCCACGGCACCCACAGACCGATACCCAAACTGCCTAAGGCTCCCCAACCACCCCTGTCACACCGTGGGGCGGTGCCTGACTCAGATCGAGCCAAGAAGCCACGGCTCGCCGAACCGGCTGCCAGCGGCCAGGAACTGAATCCCGGAGATCGCGTCGAGGGGTTAGGCGACTTCGGAAAACCGACTGGAGAATTAGGCACAGTTCAGCAAGCTAACGAAGATGACGCGGTGGTGAAGTGGGATGATGACGGACGTATGCGAGTGCACCAGCCGTCGCTCAAGAAGGTATAGCCCGCATGGCCAACCGGGTATCGAGCTGAGGACCGCTCCCAATGCTTGACTTCACCAGGTTGAGAGGAATAAAGGAGGGAAAGGATCAATGCGATCTAAAGTCGTCCTCTGGTTTCTGCTATTGCTGGCGGGATTTCTTGTTGGGTTCATCCTGCAGTATTCCAGACTGCAACGGGTACAGCGGGAGCTGTCTGCCTCGACAAAACAATTAGGATCTTGTCAGTCCAGCCAACAACTGGCGCAGCTTCGCGACACGGCCACGATGATGTATCTGGAGGCGGTGCAAAAAAACTACGGGAAGGCCGGTGAGTATTCCAAAGAGGTGTTTGATCAGGCTCAGCAAATCGCGAATAGCACGGAGGACTCCGCGCTCCGCAACTTGCTCCGTGACGCCTTGGCAACCCGCGATCAGGTCACGGCGGACCTGGCGAAGGGAGATGCCGCTGCACTTTCGGAAACACAGCTAGTCTTATCTAAGCTAGAGCAAACTGCAAAGCATTGACGGATTCGAACAGGTACACGTTTCTTCTCTAGCACTCTCGCCACATATTGGCTTATGTGATAGCGCTGATTTGGCAACAATTGGCCGCGGATTCTAACCAATCCACCGAACTACCGCTGAAACACCCAGGAGCACCAAACAAATCAGAACCCGCCAAACAGCCAAAGCCGCCTGGGACCCATATAGACCTTACTCCGATAAGCCTCGTTGGCACTCCGGGGTTGGAATTCGCAGTGGTCGATGTCCTGCTCCCACATCCAACCAAGATGGTTAGAGACAGAATGCGGGTATACTTCAGCACAGCGGACAGTCCCTTTAGCCTCGGTCTGTGTTGAAAGGCGAGCACGACACCCCCGCTCGATACTTGTGTAGGATTGGTGTCTAGGAATTGTAGCTCTGGCTCGGCCCCAACCTGTACACAAAAGGTCCTAGACTTTCGATGAGCGTCGGCCAGACTGGTTAGTTATTCTTCACAGTCCCTGTTCTACTTTTTCATCAGTTGAGCCTGCTGCTGGAAAACTTCCCAACTCTTCTTCGGCCGTCCTTGATCGTCCAGCATTCCTAACGTCTTCAGGTACGCTTTGAAGCGGTCTGCATTCGCAAGACTGTAGTACTTGGCGAGACTGTTGACCACCTCGTCGGAGAGATTCGAGAGAAAAAGGAAGTTCGCACCAATGAAGTCCTGGGAATGTGTGCTCAACTCCCGGAATACCGCGGCGAACATAGCCGCCTGCTTTTCTTCCGAACTGCCGTTAACGGGCGAACTCGGATAACCTACTTCCTGGAGCAGGATCTTGCGGCCATGGGCGGCTTGAATGATCCGGTTGAAGTCTGAGGGCACATCGCCAGGATCGCGCACCGTGAAATCCGGTCGTAACGGATAATAAGTCAACGCCAGAAAATCGGTCTGCTGCAGAAGTGGTTCGAGCAGGCTGTCTGCGATCCCAAACCCGTCGAACGTTATGCTTACGCTTACTTGCGTTCCCGGAACGATTGCTTTCACCCCAGCAACCCCCACCTTATAAAACTCGCTGTAATCGCTCACCTCGCCCGGATGGCCCCTAAAATAGCTGTCAACTTCGTTTCCGATCAGCATGTAGCGTAATCGGCCATGCATTCTTGTCAGCATGGCAGATATAAGACTGTTAAATCGATCACGCACTTTGCTGTCGCGAAATGACTTCCCCATCAGATCTGGCGGCATCGCTCTCTGATTAGTGTCCACAACGCGGAGATTGCAGACGAGCGGCAGATTGGCTCGGTCTGCCTCGGCGATGAGAAAATCCAGGTCCTTAAAACGATAATTCCCCGCTCGCGGCTCCAGTTCGTTCCATTTGGGACTGAGATAGACGTAACTTACTCCGGCGCTCAGGGTTTGATCGAGCCGCTGTTGCACAGTTCGAGGAGTGTAACCCTCGTTAGGGCTGGGATTGGCCGCCACAGCAATCCACGTTGTTCCCGAACTGCGGCCTCGTGTTAGGTCGGACCGCGCAGAGTGTTCAGAAGTTGGCACTGCGGCAGGCGAGGCGACAGAGGTTTTTCCAGAGGCGGTTTCATCCAAAATGAACGCCTGCGGCCCTTCACCGAACTGGATATAGCCAACCCCGGGCGCGAAATACCAGTAGAGCTTATTTCCCTGTGAATTGATCTCCTCAATTTCTATACAGTCTTTATAAGTGTGGTTGTGGGTGGTTACAGTCTTCGTGCGGCTGAGTAGGGTAAGTGTCCCGATATGGTTCTTCCATTTTTGTCCGACACGCGCGCTGAAGTCATAATACACATCGTTGGAAGCTGGGACGTTATGGCCGCCCATGGTGAGTCCGGTCAAAACATACTGTCCTGATTGCGGCCGAAAGGACATGACGCTGTTGATCCAGGGATTGTCAAATCTAACGTCGTAAACGTCGGCGTGCCTGGCCAATACTTCGAGGACTATCGGAGTCGCTACAGCGGGCGAACGTAGCACCCACTTCTGCCCCACGACCAGCGGCAAATAACTTGGTGCCTCGGAGGGGACGTGTCCCCAAAGAGGCAGGATCGCGGCGGCAAGTAATGCTCCGCTTTGAAGAGCCCCTCTGACCCGCAATGTCGCCCCTTGCTGGCGCATTCTGATGCCCCGATAGGATGATTGGAGAAACAGTATACTCCCGGACATCGTCGCTGAGATCACCGAGTTCCCCAGCAGATCCGACGCTGGGGAACCAGTCCGCTGTGTTGTCAAAAACAGCCGCATCCGTGGATCATACGGCGAATGGGTGTTGTGAATCTAACAGTGGCCATGCAAGTGAGGGCTGGTCTAGCTGACGACGCGAAACTCCGCCAAATAGTTGGCTCGCGCAACTTCCCCTTCTGTGCGGTTTCGAAGCAGGTAGGTATAACGGCACGATGGTTGCGCGGATCGACGATCATTGTTGAGTACCCGCCTGTGATTTGATGGCGGGAGAGCATGTCGAAGAACCGTCGAGGGTGGGAGATCCCAGGGACTCCGAAAAGCGCAAGAACCTGGTGGATTAGGACAGCAGCCCATGCTCTCGCAGTTTCCGGTACAAATTCCGCTCGCTGATTCCGAGAATCTTGGCGGCATTTCCGCGGTGACCCTTGCTGGCCTCGATCGCCAAGCGGATATAGGTGCACTCCGCTTCTTCGAGCGTCGGCAACGGGGCGTTCTGCGCTGCAGGACCGGCCGGCAGAGCAGGCTTCGAATTCCGCAAGGAGGCGGGGAGATGCTCTGGCAGAACTTGAGATCCCTCACATAGTACTAATGCCGCTTCGACGGCGTGCAGGAGTTCGCGTACGTTCCCAGGCCAGCCGTGCTGTTGCAGGAGTCGCAGGGCCGATTCGCTGATCTGTTTGCTAAAGCCGAAGCGTTCGTTGAGCACGGTCACAAAGTGTTGCGCCAGCAGGTTCACGTCGGACCCTCGCGCGCGCAGGGGCGGCACCTCCACTGTGATCGTGCTGAGGCGGTAGAACAGATCCTGACGGAAGAGGCCCTGGCGCACCATGGAGGGTACATCGCGATTGGTCGCGGTCAGGATCCGGACATCCACACGAATTTCCCTTGTGCTGCCGACGTGGCGGAAGGTGGAGGTGTCGAGCACGCGCAGCAACTTGGTCTGTGTCGCCGGGCTTACCTCCCCGATCTCGTCGAGAAAAATCGTTCCGCCATTCGCGACTTCGAACAATCCGGGCTTGGCGCGGTCCGCTCCAGTGAACGCGCCGCGTTCGTGGCCGAACAATTCGCTCTGGAGGAGGCTTTCCTGCAGGGCTGCGCACTCGACTACCACGAACGGCCGCGTTCGTCGGGAGCTGCGCGCGTGAATCAGCTTGGCCACCCGTTCCTTTCCCGCGCCAGTCTCGCCGGTTATGAGCACGGTCGAATCGCTGGGGGCCACCCGATCAATGAGATTGAGCAAGCGGCGGAATTCCGGGCTCTCGCCGATGAAGGAGCTGCCGAGATCCGGGGGAGTCAGACCACGTTCGAGAATATTCGCTCGCTGGCGTAGGGATCGCCGTTCAATCGCCCTTTGAATCCGAATGTGCAGTTCATCCAGCGGGCAAGGTTTTACGACGTAATCGAAAGCACCGATACGGATCGATTCGATTGCGGTATCGATAGAACCGTGTCCGGTCAACATGATGACCTCGGTTGCCGGCATGGCGGCCTGGATGGCCTTCAGCGTCTCGAGCCCGCCCATTGCGGGCAAGTGCAGGTCAAGTACGACGACTTCGGGTTCCGTCGCTACGACTCGCTGGATCGCCTCCTCACCTGTACCCACTGCCTCGACTTCGTAACCGAGACGACTCAGTTCGCTCCTCATCACCTGGCGGAACGCCGTATCGTCATCGACCAGAAGGAGGGAGGAAGGCTTCATTGCCCGTCCTTGGGTTGCGGACCGGGATGGATTGCCGGGATCACGACTTCGAATATAGACCCCTTTCCCACAGTACTCTCCACCAGGATGTTGCCGCCCCAGCTGCGGACAGCGTTTAGTGACAGGAATAGACCGAGGCCAGTGCCCCCCTGGCGGAGGCTGAAGAAGGGCTCAAAGATCTTTTGCCGGTATTCCGGGGCAATTCCGCATCCTTGATCGGTGACACGAACGTGCACCGAGTCACCGCCCTCGGTGGCAACGACGACCCTATCGCCCGGCTTCGAAGCCTGAATCGCATTGAGCAGAAGATTAACCAGCAGGTTCTGCAACTCGGCTTCGTCGGCCCGGACATGCAGAGTGGTTGCGAACGGCTGCACCGCGAGGTCGACGGACGTTGCGCGGGCCGTCGGATCGACAAGCCTGTGGGCGGCGGCGATGGCCTCACCCAGGTCCACAATGTCTCCGGCATGTCGCTGTCCGCGCGACAAGCGTAGGAAATGCTGGGTGATACCGCGGCACCGCAGGATCTGATCGCGCGCGATCGTCGCGTTCTCACGGATTCTGGTCTGATCCATTTGTCCGCCCTGCGCGGGGGCCTCGCGGAGGATTCCCTCCACGCACATCAGGGTCGTCGCTAAAGGGGTGTTCATCTCGTGCGAAAACCCGGAGGCCAGGACTCCGACCGACGCCAGGCGGTAGGACTCCGCTAGCTTCGCCTCGGCCGCACGTCGCTCGGAGATGTCGCGCCAGACCTCCACGACTTGAGCGAGCCGGCCCGAGGCGTCCAGAATCGGTGAGGCGTGGATTTCTTCCCAAGCCACCGTGTCATTGCCTGTTTTCCGCTCGTGGATCCGCACCTGGCGCGCACCCGAACGCAGGCAGGCGAGGGTGGGACAGTCGGTAAGGTTGCAGGGCGCAGGTCCCAGGTCGTAACAGCAGCAGCCCAGAACCTGTTCGCGCGAGTTGCTGGCTCGCTGCAGGAAGGCGTCATTGGCCGCCATAATTTTTCGTTCCGCATCAAGGACTACGATCCCGTCATCAATACTGTTAATTACCGTCTCTAGCTGCTCCCGCTGGCTGCGGACTTCCCCGACCAGGCCTGAAACCGAATCGGCCATGGCATTGAACTCCTTCGCTAGCCAGGCGAGAGTGTCCGAGCCTTCCGCTGGCACACGTCGTTCGAGATCGCCCTGGGAAATCAGGCGTGCTGTGGTTTCGAAACGCTGCAAGCGTCGCAAGACCGATACGCGGATCACGAGGGCGATAGCCCCCACGATAACGAAAGTCAACACGCCGGTGCCGGCTACCATCCAGCGCAAATCCCGCGTCATCGCGGCACGGACCTCTCCGGCGTTGTAGTCGAGAATCAGGATGCCATTGATTTTCTGCTGCGGATCGTGGCAGCGGTGACATTCGTCGCGGTTACGAATGGGCACGACGGTTCTCAGAATTGTTCCACCTCGCGTCTCGATCACGCGACTTTGTCCCCGGCGTTCCGGCGGATCGCGGTGGCAGGCCTGGCAGGTGGGAGAATCGATCCGGAAATCATTTCCCGCAGTCGCAGGCTTACTCGAGTAGCGTGGCACGCCATTGCGGTCCAGCACGACGAGTTGTTCGACCCGCGCCTGTTTGCCGAAGCTCTCGATCATCTGTGCGATCAGGGTGCGGTCATTCCCCACCATCTGGTGCTCGAGCGCGGTTCGGATCAATTCACCTTCGGCAAGCGCACTGGTTTGGACGGTTTCGAGAACGGTCCTGAAGTGATAGACCGAATAGATGTAAGCGGCGACCGTGCAGGCCACAACCACCGCTGCGGTTACGCCGAGCGCGAGACCTACGGTCATGCTGGCAAAGCGCAACTTCATGGTGATGGCCAAGAGATGGCGGGATGATGGCATACGTGCAGCCCGCCGTCAACGACTGACGAATCGTCAGGCTCGACATGACATTCTGGCAGCTAGCTGCTTCGGGAATGCCCACTTTGTCTGAAGAGAAAGGAGTTCGGCCCAGGCCAACGCTGGCACGTCACGTGCGATACAGGGTCAAGGAGGACTTCCGCCATGGATATGTTCCTGATGGGATTGTGCGTCGCCATAATTGGGGTAGTGTTCGTGGCTCTCGCATTTGGAGCGGCGCTGCGCTCGGAGCCATGGAATACGACTGCGCAGCCTGAGCTTCCGTTGGTCAAAGCGGTCGGCCCGGCCCGCTTTTTCTCGGACCGTGCGCCGGTATCGACAGTTGTGCCACCCGTGCAGGTGCCTATAGAAGTCCTGTTGCTGCAAATCGAGAACCACGTCCGCCTGGAGCAGGCCGCCGCAGAGTCTTTCCTGGCATTCCCCTCGCAGGCGCTGTTGCACAGCAAGACGACTTCGCCGTTTGTGAACTGAGAGAGTGGCGCATGACGCATGAACTGCTGAATGGTCTTTCGCCCGTCGAGATCGAACAGGTTCTGAAACTGGGCACCAGGCTGATCGTTCCCAGCGGAGTCTTCCTCTTCCGGCTCGGAGACCCGGCTGATCGCCTGTTCCTGACCGAACGTGGCCGAATCAAGCTGACCCTGCCGATGCAGTTGCGGGGTCGGGAAGAAGATGTTTTCGTGGAAGAGAGATCTCCTGGCCAGACCGTGGGCTGGTCGGCGCTGATTCCTCCCTACCGGTTTACCCTCGCCGCCACCGCGGCGCTGTTTGAAGCGGAAGTGATCGCCCTGCCGCGGGAGGCATTGCTCCAGTATTTTGCCGCTAATCCTGCGGCTGGATACAAGATCGCTCTGAATCTGGCAGTCGTCATCGGACACCGCCTGCAACTGTTTCAGACGATGTGGCTGCGCGAGATGCAGCGCACCGTGGAGGTGCGCTCTGCTTGACCCGGGGAAGCGGCCGCAGGTAGTCGATTCCGGATTCCGAGTGCTTGCTGCGACAGGGAGCGCAGTGAAATGAACCGTGACCAGCTTTCCCAACCCGAACCCAGGCGCCGCCGTGTGATTGGGATCTTCCTCGGCGGCGGCCTCCTTGCGTCTTTCGCTTCTTTTATCTATCCCGTTTTGCGCTATCTCGTCCCTCCGGCGGTGGCAGATCTCGGCGGAGACGAGGTCGTCGCCGCCAAGCTCGCGGAGCTGAAACCGAACAGCGGAAAAATTTTCCGTTTTGGCAGTCGACCCGGCTTGTTGATCATGAACAGCGACGGCACGTATCGCGCTCTCTCCGCGACTTGCACCCACCTCGGCTGCACGGTGCAGTATCGCAATGATCTGCGCGAGGTCTGGTGCGCCTGCCACAACGGAATCTACGATCTCAACGGCCGCAACGTCTCCGGTCCTCCGCCCAGGCCGCTGGATGTGTTTGATGTCCACTTGCGCGGCGATGAAGTTGTCGTCAGCCGGAAGCGGGAGGCGTGATCTTGTTTGCCACGATCCGCCACTGGCTTGATGCGCGTTTTGATTGGGACGATCTCACCGCTCCGCTCCGCCACAAGACCGTCCCCAGTCATCACTTGTCCTACTGGTATTTCCTCGGAGGCATCACCTTGTTCCTCTTTGGAATCCAGGTGGCAACCGGGATTCTGCTGTTGCTGTACTACCGGCCCGGAGCGAACGAAGCTTTCGAGAGCGTGCAGTACATCATGACCCGGGTGCGTTTTGGCTGGCTGATTCGTTCCGTCCACTCCTGGTCGGCCAATTTGATGATCTTTACTGCGTTTGCGCACATGTTCAGTGTGCTGCTCCTGAAGGCCTACCGCAAACCGCGCGAGCTCACATGGGTCAGCGGAGTGATCCTGCTGTTCTTGGTCATGGGGTTCGGTTTCAGCGGCTACTTGCTGCCATGGAACACTTTGGCTTTCTTTGCCACCAAAGTCGGCACCGAGATTACTGGACAGGTTCCCGTCGTCGGCAAGCCCATGATGATCTTTCTCCGCGGGGGTGAGGAAGTGACGGGAGCCACGCTCACCAGGTTCTTCGGATTCCATGTCGCCGTACTACCGGGATTGGCAACTGTGCTGCTCCTGCTGCACCTGTTGTTGGTGCAACGCCTGGGCATCAGCGTTCCACCCAAACTGGAAGTGCAGTGGACCGCGAATCCGTCGGCCAAGCGGGAAATGACATTCTTTCCCAACTTCCTGCTGCGGGAGCTGATGGCCTGGTATGTGGCCTTGGGAGTGCTGGGTGCGCTGGCGGCAGTCTTTCCGTGGAACCTTGGCGTGAAGGCAGATCCTTTTGTGCCCGCACCTGCGGGCATTAAGCCTGAGTGGTACTTCCTCTTCATGTTCCAGACGCTCAAGCTCATCCCTTCCAAAGTATGGTTCATCGACGGGGAGGTGCTGGGTGTGCTTGCTTTCGGCCTGGTCGGTTTGTTGTGGGTTCTGTTGCCGTTTTTTGAAAGTGACCAGCCTACACGTACGAAGAAGTGGATCACAGGCCTCGCAGTCTTTGCGCTTGCCTACATAGCAGGGATGAGTGTCTATGGCCATCTGGCGAAATAAGCTCCGATCGTCCCGCGCAGCCCACTGTTTCCTGCTGGCTGGCTTCGTCGTGGCAGCGTGCTTGGCACATGGACAGACCACGAACTCCTGCATGGATTGCCACTCCGCCTTGCCTGAACCCCTGGGATTGAGCCAGGAGAAGTTCAGCCAGGACATTCACGCACAACAGGGGCTGACTTGCACGAGTTGCCATGGGGGCGACCCCACCAGCGACGACCCCGACAAAGCCATGAGCCGCAAGGCTGGGTGGAAGGGCAAGATTGATCGCAAGCAGATTCCGCAAATGTGCGGGCATTGCCATTCGGATCCGTCCTATATTCGCCAGTTCAACCCCAGCTTGCGCACGGACCAGTTGGGCCAGTACTGGACCAGTGTGCACGGCAAGCGCCTGGCGGCTGGAGACACGAAGGTTGCAGTGTGCACGGATTGTCATAGTGTCCACGATCTAAGGGCACCCAGCGATTCCCGTTCCACGGTGAACCCGGTCAATGTGGCAAAAACATGTGCTCGCTGCCATTCGGACGCGGGTTACATGAAGGGATATCCCATTCCCACGGATCAGTTCGCAAAGTACAGCACGAGCGTGCACCGCCAAGCGCTCGCGGTGCGAGGCGATCTGAGTGCGCCAACCTGTTCAACGTGTCACGGAAACCATGGCGCAGCGCCGCCGGGAGTCGACAAGGTCCAGAATGTGTGCTCGAACTGTCACACGTTTCAAGCACAGATGTACGAAAAGAGTTCGCACAAGAATGCGTTTCAAGCGGCTGCTCTTCCAGGATGCGTCGTGTGCCACAGCAATCATGGCATCACACATCCTACCGACGCGAAGCTTGGTACTGGTCCTGATGCCCTCTGCATGCAATGTCATACCTCAGGAGACATATGTGATCAAGCAAGGGCAGGATTACTGAGTAGCTTAAGTCGATTGGACGAGGCGATCAAGAACGCGGACCAAGTTCTCGGTGTCGCCGAGTCTTCTGGCATGGAGGTGAGCGAGGCTCGGCTAGGACAGGATCAGGCACGGGATTCGCTGACCAAAGCTCGAGTCACGATCCATAGCTTCCGGACGGACTTGATAGATCAGGACATCCGAGCCGGCCTGCAAATCGCCGCCAAGAACCTGCAAGCCGGCAAGGAAGCCATGGTTGAGCGCAACCATCGCCGTGCCGGGTTAGGCATGTCTCTCATCGCGATCGGGATAGTGTTAGTTGGGCTTAGGCTGTACGTCAGGAAGATAGAAAGTTAGGCCTACATAGACTGCAAGGCAGCAAGCCTTTGGATCTAGCTTCAGTGTTAAAGAAGAAGATTCAGCCTGCGTTCAGACGAATCGGAATCACGGGTGTGGGCTGGCACACTTTTCGGCACTCGGTTGGAACCATGCTGGCGGAGATGGGGGAACATCAGCTCACGATCCGCGACTACTTGCGGCACAGCAACCTCCATGTCACGAACAAGTACCTGCAGGCGACTTCGAAGACCAAACGATTGGCGCAGGGACAAATTGGTCGACGCCATTTTGCCTACGGGTATTTTGCCCAAGACAAACCTGATCCAATGAATGCTGTGTGTGAGCGTTATCGGATGGGGCCATTCTCGTCCGGCGCTTATCGTCCCCTAACATCCCCTGATTTGCTGGAAGTTAGGTTTGCAAGTGCCTGAAAAGAATGGCGGGGACGACGGGACTCGAACCCGCGGCCTCTGCCGTGACAGGGCAGCGTTCTAACCAACTGAACTACGTCCCCACTCGCCAAGTCAACGCGATGCGCATCGTCAGTGTTATGCGGCTTTGCACGCTTTGCATACCGTGCACCGGTTGCCCCGGACTGCCGAAAAGAGCGCGATTTCTGGATGACCCGCCCACAAAACGCCTACAAATCGTGGCTGCACTGTGCGCCTTAGCGATGTGCAAAAAGCCTGCGCGGTCCACTCCGACCGACCCAAGTTGTCACCACTTTGGATCTCGCCGCCAACAGCTTTGAACAAGCCTTTAGCACAGAAATATCCTAACAGCTTCTCTCAGAACGCGAAAGAGTGAGGCAACCAAGCACGATTGGAAGAAAGGCCAGCAATGTGTCGTTGCGTTCATACTGAGCTTAAGAACAGTTTTAGCGCTGTTCCCACTACTGCTTCGACCGGTGTCTTTCTTGGCGAGTTCCCAGAGAGTCGTCACTGATTCCCCTGAATCAGTCTGGATGAAATGCAGTGTTCCAGCTTGGACAAGATGGCATGGAGATATTCCGCATCGGATGAATATGCATTGCGCTCTGGATCGCCGTGGAGAGTAGACGTGGTGGAACTCAGCGAACTAGCGAAGCTGTATCGAAAAGCCATTGGACCTCTTCGTTCCCCAATAGCCGCAAAGAATTCCCTGGGGTTCGAAGGTCGAAAATCGGGATCCAGCTTCATTTTCACGGGCCAAGAAGTGATGCCCATAAACCGTTCCCGCATGAGAGACTAGGTCACCGTCGAACCGCTTCGCGATGATCCGAAGCACTGGTAAGTCATGCATGCCTGGAACTGCGCCCCCATTTACTTCTTACGGCAAACCGGTTGCGCCAATGTCTGAACGCGGGCCCCGGCTTCCGGCCATTCTGATGGCCCTAGTCGCAATCACAGTCGTTGTGCTCGCCTTGGCCGGCTCAACCGAACCTTGGGCGCAAGAGTACGACCCCTTCGGACATTGGTGGCTATCGACGACTTGCGCCGCGCTACCCGTGGTGGTGCTTCTCGGAACTCTAGCCATATTTCGCATGAAGGCACACTATTCGGCGTTTCTTGGACTAGTCACGGCGATCGTGATTGCTTCGGGCTTGTTCCACATGCCGGTCAAAATGGCGAGCATCACGGTCATCTATGGTGCCTGCTACGGGTTGTTCCCAATCGGATGGATAATCCTGAACATCATTTTCCTCTACCGGATGACGCTGGTAACCGGTCGGTTCAAAGTGCTGCAGGAGAGCATGACCGGCATCACGCAAGACACGCGGTTGCAGCTGTTGTTGATTGCTTTCTCCTTCGGTGCCTTTTTTGAAGGCGCATCCGGGTTCGGAACGCCTGTTGCGGTCACCGCAGCCATTCTGATCGGCCTCGGATTCGGGCCGCTGCAGGCATCGGGGCTATCGCTGATCGCCAACACCGCGCCGGTGGCCTTTGGTGCGCTTGGGACGCCGATCATCGCGCTCGGCGCGGTCACCGGCTACAGCGAAGTTGTGCTGGGCGCACAGGTCGGTCGTATCCTGCCATTTTTTTCTGTGCTCGTGCCGTTCTGGCTCGTATGGGCTTACGCGGGATTCAAGGGCATGTTCGAAATCTGGCCGGCCATCGCCGTAGCCGGAATTAGCTTCGCTATCCCACAATACTTAGTTTCCAACTACCACGGGCCATGGTTAACCGACATCATTGCCTCCCTGTGCTCGATGATTTGTCTTATCGTGTTCCTCAGGAGTTGGCACCCCAAGAAGATTTGGGGACACGGGGGACATCAACAGGGTGAAGGGCGTGCGGCTCGCGGCGTGCACGGCTACAGTGGCGGCGAGGTGCTCCGCGCGTGGCTGCCATGGCTCGTCCTTAGCGTGCTTGTCTTCTGCTGGGGTACAACTACGGGGAAGGAGTTCATGAATACTCCGGAAAAGGTATTCCCCTCGATGAGCACCTGGCACACGCCACCGAGCCTGATCACCAATCCACAGATACCGGTGACCGGCCTCAACAAGATGGTGCAGCGCGTTCCTCCGGTCGTGGCAAAGCCCACTGCCGAAGCCGCGGTGTTCGGCTTGAACTGGCTCTCGGCAACAGGTTCGGGAATCCTGTTGGCGGCGATCATATCCGCCTTCATCATGGGGCTGTCGCTCTCCAAGATGGTGGCCATGTGGTGGCAGACCGTCTGGCATGTGCGCTTCTCATTAATGACGATCGCGGCCATGCTCTCAGTCGGCTTCCTTACTCGTTACTCGGGAGTCGATGCCACTATGGGTCTAGCCTTTGCCCGAACCGGATACCTATATCCGTTCTTCGGGACTTTGTTGGGCTGGCTGGGTGTAGCCCTGACTGGTTCCGATACCTCGTCGAATGTGCTCTTCGGCAGCCTGCAAAAAATCTCGGCTCAGCAAACAGGCATTTCTTCCGTCCTGATGGCGTCGGCGAACAGCGCCGGCGGCGTCATGGGTAAGATGATCGACGCCCAAAGCATCGTGGTGGCGAGTACAGCCACCGAATGGTATGGACACGAGGGTGAGATCTTGCGTTACGTGTTCTGGCACAGTATCGCGTTAGCTTCCATCGTCGGCCTCGTCGTTTTCCTGCAGGCATACGTCCCCCCGTTTACCCGTCTCGTCGGCCAATGATGCCGGCAAGATCTTGAATTCAACGTGAGAGGCCCGATTCCAGGCCCAAGATCTCGGCCCAAGGACAAGAACCGGGAGCTTGCTGGAAGGGGACCTCCGGTGACCGAGCAAGGCGCAACGCATCGGACGGTGTATCTACCGGCAGGTTGCGAGTGGTACAACTACTGGACGAATGAGCGTCTGCATGGCGGGCAAACCATTGTGGCAGATGCTCCGATCGATACGTTGCCTCTGTTCGTGAAAGCGGGAAGCATCGTGCCGCTTGGGTCGGAGGTGGATAGCACTCAGGAGACGCAGAAGAATTGGGTCGCTGCGCGTGTATCCGGGAGCGAACGGCAGCTTTTCTCTTTACAACGATGACGGAAAGACCTACGCCTACGAGAACGGTGGCGGCTCAGTCACGAAGTTGACCTGGGACGATGCCGCACATCGACTGAGCCACGAGGGCGCGTCAGGATCGAGTGAACTGGACAAAGCAAGGGTGATCGTGATCGGCAGGTAAGCAAACCGCTTTAGGATTCAGCCGGGAATTGTCTGCGCGACCGACATCCACTGAGGAGATACGAATGCGTTCGGAAAGCTTGCGCGCAGTATTCTTTCTTATAGTTGCGTTCGCTGCAACTGCGTTCGCCCAACAGAATGATTCATGCACCACTCTATTAAACGTCAAGGCTACCAGCCTCGAGATCACCAAGGCCGCTCATGTCGAGGCTGGAAGCACCGAGCCCATTCCCTGGAACCAAAGCCGCAGCGCCCCTCTTCCCGCATATTGCCGAGTCGAGGGAATACTCCATCGGCGAAGTGGCGTTGACGGCGAGGAGTTTGGCATCACCTTCGTACTGGCCATGCCTGACAAATGGAATGGCGACTTCCTGATGCAAGGCGGAGGTGGCAGCAACGGTATTGTCCTTGCGCCGCTTGGATTAAACGCTGCGGGAGACACACCTGGACTCATGCGCGGATTCGCTGTTGCGAGTACGGATACGGGTCATAAGAGCCACCGTCCAGGATTTGATTTCGGTTTTATGAGAGATCAGCAGGCGTATCTGGATTTTGCTTATCTCGCCAACGCTGAGGTCGCTACGGTGGCCAAACAACTCATCGCGCAACACTACGGAAAGCCCGCAGCGTTTTCCTATTTCTCAGGCTGTTCGACGGGCGGCCGCGAAGGGATGATCCTCTCCCAGCGTTATCCCACGGTGTTCAACGGCATCATCTCCGGCGATCCCGCCATGCGCACCGGGCTTTCCAATCTGGCGATCGGCAGATGGATACCCATTATGTTCAACCAAGTTGCTCCGAAGGACGCGAATGGAAAACCAGTTATCGAACAAGCCATTACTGACAACGACCGAAAGCTGATCAAAGATGCCCTCATGAAGAAATGCGATGCCAAAGACGGTGTTGCCGACGGCTTGATCTCCGATCCTCTCGCATGTGATTTCGATCCCGAGACGTTGGCATGCAAGGGCGACAAGAACGACTCCTGCTTGGCTCCGGAAAAGGCTGCCGCCATCAAGAAGGCCCTCGGCGGGCCAAAGACCTCGAGTGGAACCCAAGTCTATGCAGGTTTCCTTTACGACGCAGGCCTCACGAACGGTCCTCCGTTCCGGGGATTGCTCTCACCCGGACCCGGTATTTTCGGACCTGCGACGACTGACATGACGATGGATGTTGATAAGGAGGCTCTGGCGGCCATCCAGCCGTTAGTGGACTCAATGTCCACCAACTTGACGGCCTTCTCTGCGCACGGAGGAAAACTGATCTTCTACCACGGCGATAGCGACCCATGGTTCTCGCCGCTCGATACGTTCGGCTATTACAAGGATATGGCAGCTGCCAACGGCGGACTCGACGCCGTGTCCAAGTGGAGTCAGTTCTATTTCGTTCCAGGGATGAGCCACTGTGGTGGAGGCCAGGCGCTGGATCAGTTTGATTTGTTGGGCGCGATCGTTAACTGGGTCGAGAAAGGAGCCGTGCCGACATCAGTGATCGCGACTGGCAAAGCGTTTCCTGGGCGCAGCCGGCCGCTATGTGCTTATCCGAAGCACGCTCACTACAAGGGGCAAGGGGACACGGAAGATGCAGCCAACTTCGAATGCCGTTGAATTGTTACTTCTGCTTCAAAGGACATCGCTTCTTATGCGTTCACTTCTTGTCGGCTTCACGCTGATCGTTATGGCTATCACTGTGCCGATGATGGCTGCCCAGAAAGTCGAATTGTCGATTGACGCATCCAAAACCGGTGCGAAGATCGACCGTAACATTTTCGGGCAGTTCGCAGAGCATCTCGGACACGGCATTTACGAAGGCATTTGGGTCGGGCCCGATTCCAAGATCCCGAATACGCGCGGGATTCGCAACGATGTTGTCGGTGCCTTGAAAGCGATCAAGGTGCCCAACGTTCGTTGGCCGGGTGGCTGCTTCGCCGATGAATATCACTGGCGCAAGAGCATCGGCCCTCAACGATCAGTGACTCTCAACCCCAACTGGGGCGGAGTGACTGAGGCGAACACATTTGGAACGCATGAGTTCATGGACTTCATCGATCAGATCGGGGCGGAAGCGTATGTCTCCGTCAATGTCGGTTCCGGGACTCCCCAGGAGGCAGCCGAGTGGCTGGAATACATGACGGCCGCAGCGCCGACGACACTGGCGAAAGAACGTGCCGCCAACGGGCATCCAGCTCCATACAAAGTCGCCTTGCTCGGCATCGGTAACGAAAGCTGGGACTGCGGCGGCAACATGACCGCCGACTACTACGTTAGCCAGATGAAGATCTACAGCCGCTTCGTAAGGAACTACAATCCCGCGCAACAGGACAAGCAGCAGATGCTGAAGATCGCTGTGGGTCCGGGCGGCGACGGCCCGCGATGGACCGATTGGACGGAAACCGTCATGAAGGCCTATCAGCAACACACGTGGAGCTGGGACATCAACGGACTTTCCATGCACAACTACACGGTGGGACACTGGCCACCTTCCTATACGTCCGTGGGGTTTGGTGAAACTGAGTACAGTCAAATCCTCAAGTCCACTTTGGAGATGGACGGTCTTATCAGCAAGCACTCGGCGATCATGGACAAGTATGACCCGGACAAGAAGGTAGGGCTCATTGTTGACGAGTGGGGAGGATGGTACGCGCCGTTACCGGGCAGCAATCCGGGGTTCCTGGTCCAGCAGAACAGCCTGCGCGACGCCATTCTCGCAGCCCTGAACCTCAATATCTTCGCACGTCATGCCGACCGCGTGCGCGGCGCTAACATCGCACAGATGATCAATGTGTTGCAGGCAATGGTCATCACAGACAAAGAGAAGATGGTCCTGACACCAACCTATTACGTCTTCAAAATGTATGTGCCGTTCCAGGACGCCACGTTCATACCCGTGACTTTTGACGCGGGTTGGTACACACATGGGGCCGTGGCCGTGCCGCGCGTGGACGCGATCGCAGCGAAAGACGCAAACGGCAAGTTGTGGCTGGAGATTACCAATCTCGATCCCAACGAACCGGTCGAAATCGAGGCAGGTCTGAGTGGTATCAAAGCCAAATCAGCGACTGGAGAAACTCTGACCGCACCGAAGGTGGATAGTGTTAACACCTTCGACGCAGCTAACACCGTCATGCCGAGGCCGATCTCAGCGAAGGTTCAGGGGGGCAAGCTGACTCTGGAATTGGAGCCTAAGTCTGTAACCGTCGTCTCAGTTGAGCAGTGACCCCAGCTGGATCCGGCGAATTGCGACTCTGAAGCTAATGAAAGGCTTATCGCTCGCCGGCTCTATGGTTGACATTCGATGGCAACGAAGGAGAAAACACATGCGGCGATTGGCAACACTGATCTTCTTATCATCGACTTTTTGTTGGGCACAGGCGTCAGGCGGTTTTCAAGCCGCTACGACGAATGTGTGGGGAGCGGAGTATCCGCGAGTTGACAGCGCCGGGAGAGTACAGATTCGCATTAAGGCTCCCGACGCCACGAAGGTCAGATTGAATTTCTGGAGCGGGCCGAAAGTTGATATGGAGAAACAGCAGGACGGATACTGGACCGTCACGACTCCACCGCTCGTTCCCGGCTTTCACTACTACACGCTGATCATCGATGGCATGGAAGTCAGCGACCTCAACACGCATGCGTTCTTTGGTGGAACCAAGGAAGCGAGTGGGGTCGAGGTTCCGGAGCCGGGTTCGACCTATTACTCGATTCAGGATGTGCCCCACGGCCAAGTCCGGGAGGTCTGGTACGACTCGAAGGTAACGGGTAGCTGGCGGCACGCGATGGTCTATCTGCCGCCAGACTACGATATACAGACCAAAGAGCGCTATCCGGTGCTCTATTTGCAACACGGCGCCGGTGAGGACGAGACCGGCTGGATTCGCCAAGGCAATGCCAATTTCATCCTCGACAATCTGATCGCAGCCAAGAGTTGCAAGCCGATAATCGTCGTGATGGCCTACGGCTATGCCAAACGCGCCGGCCAAAATTTGTCCGATCTGACCGGAAAACCCTTTGGCTCTCCCGAAATGCTGAAGGCGATGCAGGAAATGGCTGCAGCATTTGAAGACGATGTGACGCAGGCGCTGATTCCCTACATTGATTCAACCTTCCGCACACTATCCGATCGCGATCATCGCGCTATGGCTGGCCTGTCCATGGGAGGAATGCAGACGTTCCAGATCACGCTCAATCATCTGGATCTTTTTTCCTACATTGGCGGATTCAGCGGAGCGGGGGGAATGCTCGTGCTCGGCGATCGGAAACTGGATCCCAAGACCGACTACAACGGAGTTTTCGCTGATCCAGCGGCATTCGCCAAGAAAGTGCACTTGCTCTGGCTTGGCGTCGGAACCAATGAGCCGGAAAGAATGCGCGCTGGACTCCAGAGACTGCACACTTCCCTTCTCGAAGCAAACATTCAACACGTTTTCTACGAATCACCGGGCACCGACCATGAGTGGCAGACCTGGCGCCGCGATCTGAAAGATTTTGCTCCAAGGCTTTTCTAGAAGGCCAAGTCCCGGAAGGCGTCGGGGATTGCAGGAGCAGCCCGGCCCTGGCGGCTAAGGATTTAGCCTTCGACTTCGGGGAGTGTAACCAGGAATCCTCGCCCGTCGTTTTTAACAGGAAAGAGAGCGCCGATAGAACGCAGCAAAACGTCAGCTAGTCATCGCAGGGCGACCCGGGCTGCGCAACCTGAATCAAATTCGTAAAAAAACGTCGAACGAACACAAGACAGCACTCATTTAACCGGCCACTCGATCACTTTCTTGTCGGCGCTCATTTCGTGATAGCGGATGACAGTCGGCTTTTGGCCGGACGTCACAGCGAAGTCGAGCCAGCCGCGTACACACTGTTTAGGTTTCAGTGGGGTTCTCTCAAGGGTAGGCTGGTTTTTGGAACCATACGAGGCAATCGCACCTCCGTCAACAAAGTGGAGCTGGAAAAACGACGGAAAGGCGAAGCTATTGGCTGGAGCGCTCGGACCAGCGCAGACCTCCACGTCAGCACTTACCGAGCTGATCGGCGTTGGCCACGAGATTGAGTAGACCGTAACCACATTCCCACTGGCCGTTGATTGTTTTTGGCCGAGCCGTTGCGCTTGCGCGGGTGAGGTACTACACAGGAGAATCGCGAACGCCGCGGTTAGCCTAAGTGCAGTCCAGTCGGATACGCACGAGATACCAATGTTAGATTGCTGAATTCCATTGCGAATGATATTGGCCAACATGGTTCGATCATAACCCGACAAGCCGTTTCCGGCGGGCACAAATAAGCCGCCCGCCCGATGACTAGACCGGGTTAAAGAAGCAAGGCCGTCGGTCAGGGGACGCCTGGGTAAGTTGTTGCAGCCATTTCCTCCATTGACACCCGAAAAAGGGTTGGATATGCTTTGCCCTCAATAGCCCAGGGAGATTCTTCGCCGCTGGCGTGAACCTCGTACTCCCCGCCATTGACAGTGTCAACGTTCTGGAATTCACAGCGGAAGGCGGTATCAGAATCCTTTACACTCATGTCGCTGGTCTTTCCTCGCTCGGTGAACTGACAGTTTCCCGACACCGGAGCCCCCTCGAGACGAAGGTAGTTGCCGTACGCAGCCGCTTACTTCCGAATTACCTTGCAGTCGGCGCTGGTCTGAAATCGGGAGCACTTCATCTTTCCCTGTGTTTGCCAGTGCCACTAATGTTGACCGAGCCCGCGACTGGGCCGTGAGAAAGATAGATCGCTCCCTGCACCCAATTGGAAGTGGCCTAAAGGCACGCACCGCAGGTGACGCGCACATTAGTTTCCTCACCGGTTCGCAGCTTCGAATGTTTGTCGCAGGTATTCTTTGATTGGTTCCGGCAGACGCGATGAATGCAGAACATCCCGTAATTGGGCGGCTGGCAGTTCTCGTGCGAATTCAATGGCGAGCGCCGCCGGAGTGTAAGAATTCCGCAGCAGAGCAACCCGGATTTCGGCTCGCAATGCCCATTTCGGATGTTCGCTAAGGAACTCAACAAACGCCGCGGTCGTGGCGGTTCGGCTTAAGGCCTTAATGATTGCCCGTTCCGTCAAGCGAGGATTCTGCAACGCTGCTTGCCAGACCGGAGTCTCATTGTGAGGCAGCAGCGCGCCCGCAACCATCTCCGACGAGCGCCGGGCTAGCGAAATACATTCTCCCAGTGTGATCGAAGCCACGCGCGAGATCAGAAGTTCGTCGGCAAAACGTCTCAAATCCGCGGCTGTCCCCGGCAGCAAAGCGAAACGCATTAATTCGAAAGTGTGAAACTCCCTGATCAACCGCAATGTAAGGCGTCGCCGGGCACGGGGATGAGCAGCCAGGAGCATCCGCACTTTGTGCGACTTCATCAGCCCGGGGTTTAGCGCGATCCCCTCAATGGCGCCGGTGGAGAGATTGCGCTGCTTCAACTGGGCCACCGCCTGATCTTCGGTCAGGGCAGACAACGGCGGAAGATCCTGAGCAGCCGTTTTGGCGCCCTCGAGGTATTCCGGATGGATTGGCTCCGTCATGGATGCTGGCGCTCGTTAGTTGCGGTTCGAGGCCGCTCTCCGCGCCATGCTTAGTGCTCCTTCCACTGGATCCACCACTTGCACACTAACCTGCGTGCGTGGGTCGAGCCTGGGTAGTTCATTGTAAAAAATCTCTCGCACAAGCTCGCAGTGACGAAAGACACCACCCGTGATGCCCACCGGAACCGGCCCCTGCTCGTCGCCAGGAAAAAGACGCCCGATCACAGTAGCCGCCAACTCCGCCAGTTCCCTTCCCGCAGCATTCAGAACCGCTCGCGCGATATCGTCCTGGCTGGAAACTACGGCGGGAAACAACGCTGCAAAGTTCGGGGGTGGAATGGAGTTGGCGCGGCGCGCCAAATCCAAAACAGAGTTCACTTGCCAAGTCTCGAACAGGCTTTGCGCCAGTCTGGATTCCGCCGCTTTCGCATCGCGGTCGCTGGCCCGCAGCAAGGCGGCTACAACCGACCGGCCGATCCAGTGCGCGGATCCTTCGTCGCCTATGGCGAATCCCCATCCTCCCGCTCGAAGCGTTCTTCCCTGCCGGTCACGACCGTACGCGAAGGAACCTGTTCCCGCATTTACGACAACACCGGGACCAAACGCGAAGGCCGCCTCGAGCGCAATCTCCATGTCACCCACTACCACGATCGGCGTCGGTACAAGTTGAGCAATGATTTCGCGCACCACCCGTGCCAATTCAGGACGCGCAGCACCGGCTCCGCCAATGCAGGTGCCCTGTATCTCGTGCGGCGTTATGCCCGCTGCAGCACAAGCTTGCCGTATAGCGGTGTGCAGCGACTCTCGCGATGTCGCCTCGCCCACTCGAACGATGTTACTTGCACCGGCGGTCGCTGTGGCGAGGAGCGTAGCTTCATCTCCCACCGCACAGGTGGTCTTCGTCCCGCCGCCGTCAATCCCGAGATAGTAGGGCACGGGTCATTTCTAACACATGCCGTCGCCGCCTTCAGCCCGAGGACTATAAAGACTCACTCGCGGAAAGCTGGAAATCCTCCGATAATGAAAGTCCGTCGATATGAGTGCAAAGGTCCAGATCATGGCGTTGGCGAATTACGGCGCGTAGCGCGCAAGTACTGTGATTGGGGCATCAAAGCTCGGCTCGTACGCATGGGACTAAACCGACTCGACTTCGCCATCATCGCGCTCTATCTCGCGGGCATCACGTTGTTCGGCTTGCGTTTTCGCAAGAAACAACGCACCTTGCGCGACTATTTTCTCGCGGGTCGCGACATTCCCTGGTGGGCGATTGCGCTCTCGATTGTTGCGGCCGAGACCAGCACTCTCACCATCATCAGCATTCCAGGACTGGCCTATGACAGCAATTTAACCTTCCTGCAGGTTGTCATGGGATACGTTGTGGGACGGGTGGTCATCAGTTTTGTTTTGCTCCCACACTACTTCCGCGGTGATCTCTACACCGCCTACGAACTCATCGAACGCCGCTTTGGACGAAATCTTCGTTCCCTTACCGCTGGCTTGTTTCTACTGACGCGCGCTGCTGCGGAGGGCGTTCGGGTATACGCGGTCTCCATAGTCGTTTCCATCGCGCTGGGGACGGGTGAAGTCGCGTCCATCGCGATTATCACTGCACTGACGCTCATCTATACCTTTGAAGGAGGCCTGGCAGCTGTCATCTGGACCGACGTAGTGCAAACCTTTATTTACGTCGGCGGGACACTTGTGGGATTAATTACGATCACTCATCTGGTGCCGGGAGGCTGGAACGCAATTCAGGGGGCTGCGCTCACCGCGGGAAAGTTTCAGGTATTCGATTTTCGATCGAGCATTGGGCTGCCGTATACGTTCTGGGCTGGCGTCATCGGCGGGACGTTCCTGACTACAGCCAGCCACGGCACAGACCAACTCATCGTGCAGCGCTTGCTCGCTGCGCGGGGGCAGAAACAGTCCGTAACCGCCCTGTTGTCGAGCGGCATCGCCATTTTTTTTCAATTCGCACTGTTCCTGATTGTGGGCGTGATGCTCTGGGCTTTTTATCGGCTGCCTTCGGCGGCGTTTGGCAGGCCGGACCGGATCTATCCAACTTTCATTGTGACCCAGATGCCGCATGGCATCTCCGGTCTGCTGATTGCGGCGATCCTGGCCGCAGCCATGTCCAATCTCAGTGCTGCGCTGAATTCTTTATCCTCCAGCGCCATCATGGATTTCTACGCCCGGTTGCGACCGCAATCGGATGAGAAAACCAAGATGCGACTCTCCCGCCTGGCAACCCTGGCGTGGGCTCTTATCCTGTTCGGGTTGGCACTGATTGCCCTGCACAAAGTTGGACGCGTGGTCGAAGTGGGACTTCAGATCGCATCCGTGGCTTATGGCGCGCTGCTCGGGGTTTTCCTGCTGGGCACGTTGACTCGCCGAGCCAACCAGATGGGTGGGATGGTAGGCATGGCGTGCGGATTCAGCGTTGAGCTGTATTTATGGCTGGGTACTCACGTCGCCTGGACCTGGTGGGTCATGATTGGTACCAGCGTGACATTCCTTGTGGGATTGACGACCAGCATACTTTGGTCTGGTTCGAGGAACGTCCGCGCCGATTCCTAACTACTCTTTAGCAGCCATTCGTGCGCGGATTTGGCCTTGGCCTCTTTCTCCCGCACCCGAGGAATCCACTGCTGAGAATATAGCGGGCTCTGTCCTGTTTGATGCCTTTTCCGGAAGGCACATACCCTGGGTTACTGAAGGTCAAGAGCCGTGGACACGTTTACCCCTTGTCCTAACTCCCGTATTTTTGAAGCTCCAGTCCTGGCTCTTCTCCCCGACCAGGTTCCAATGGAGCGAAATTGCATGGCGACGGCGTACGGCGGATTTCAGCTCGGGTTATTGCCCGAACGCAAGATCAACAAACGGGCGGTAGCAGCGGCATACGGGCTAGTTGCGCTCGCCCTGCTCATCGTGATCAACCTTGAACTCCTTGTGCCGGAAAGGCTGGAGTTGAGGCAGTATCACATGACAGAACTCATTCCGAAGCCGTCGCTCCGTCCTCAGCCCGCGCCAATGAAGGTCGTTGCTGCAATCAAGCCCAAGCTCCTTCCCGCAGTGAAGCTTCCGGTCTTCGAGCAACCGAAGCTCGTGATGCCGAAGGAACTAAAGCGCGAAATTCTGCAGCCGGTAGAAGCACCCAAAGTAGTGGTCAACAATTTTGCGCCTCCACAGTTGAAACTCACGGCCGGAGGTGCGCGCCCTCAGCTCGTACATACCGGAGAATTCAACGCGACCGGCAGTTCGCAGGCGCCGACCGTCAATGCCGCCGTTGAAAAAGTTCAGACCGGCGGGTTTGGGGATCCCAACGGCCTGGCCGGCACGGGAAAGCAGGGTGCGAAGCTATACGCTGCCCAAACGGGGGCGTTTGATATGCCCGCAGGTCCCGGACAAGGCAACGGGAGTGGCGGCGCGAAGGGCATCAAAGGAACTGTGGCCAGCGCCGATTTCGGCAATGGCGTCGCGACAGCCGGACGTGGCGATGGACGCAGCAACGGTAAGAACACCATCGCAACCGGCGGGTTCGGATCGCAGGAAGTTGCCCAGCAACAGAAGCCCAAAGTCATTCAGGATTCCGGCCCGGCAAGCACTCCAGTGGAAATCACTTTTAAGCCCAACCCGGTTTACACCGAGGAAGCGCGCGCGCTAAAGCTGGAAGGCGAAATCCTTCTCGAAGTGAGTTTTTCTGCGAACGGAACTTTGCATGTGAACCGCGTCGTGCGCGGCTTGGGACATGGCTTGGATGAGGCCGCTGTCACGGCAGCCAGCAGGATTCGATTCAAGCCGGCGTTGCGCTACGGCACTCCGGTGGATTCGACGGCCGTTGTTCACGTGACATTCCAGTTGGCGTACTAACTTTTGGCAAAGTAAGGCTGATGGTTTGGGGCAGTGAACAGAAACGATTTGGGTCAATCAAGGCCTGGAGAAAGAGCCATGCGTACTACAAAATGGATGATCGCCGCCGCTCTGTTGGCGTCGCTGAGCGCAGCCGCACAGCAAGCAGCGGAATCGCAGTCGTCGGCGCAACCGGCAACACCCGAAGCGGCGCAAAGCGCGCAGCCTTCGCAGCAGACCGCCTCGGCGCCTGCAACGAGTGCCGCCGCTCCCGCACAACCAGCAGCGGCTGCCACGCTACCCGCTCCGACGACTATGGACCAGGTTGTGAGCCTGTTCATCGAACGCGAACACGGGCTGATCAAAATGCTGGCGAGCCGCACGCCTGTGGTTGAGACCTACCTTCAGAACCTGACTGCCGACCCTGTGCTCGGCGCCGTGCCCAGCGAAGATCATTATTTTCTTGGCCGGATGGACATGGGCGAGACGGTCGATCGCAAGGACTATCTGAAGCAAGAAGAAAAGAGCATGCAGCAGCGCCTGATGGGCGGCTTCCAGAAGCTTTACAAGGTCCAATATCAGCCCCTCGGCTTCTCCTGGATGGTCTACGCCGACCGCACGGACTTCGATCGGGAACACTATGACTTCCGCTACGCTCGGCGCGAATTCTTAGGCGATGTCCGCTGCCTGGTGTTTGACGTAACACCGAAGAAGGGTTCCGGACGGGGGCGTTTCCTGGGTCGCATTTGGGTTGAGGATCAGGAATTCAACATCGTGCGACTGAACGGCACCTACTATCCCGCCCCGCGCAATTCGTACTTCTTCCACATGGACAGCTGGCGGCTCAATCTGGTCGCTGGTTACTGGGTGCCGGCCTTCATTTACAGCGAGGAAGGTGACTTCAGCGCTGGTGCAAAGAACAAATTGGCGTTCAAAGCGCAAACCCGCATTTGGGGTTATGAGCTGAAGAAGGGCGGCAAAGATGACGAGTTGACGCAGATCCGCGTCGACAGCGTTACCGACCAGAGCCCGACCGCACAGGATGCTTCTCCCTTGCAAGCCGAGCGGGCGTGGCAGCAGCAGGCGGAAGACAACGTCGTTGAACGCCTCACAAACGCAGGATTGCTCGCTCCCGACGGCGATGTTGACCGTATTCTCCAGACCGTCGTTAACAACCTGGAAGTCACAAACAACATTGATCTTCCGCGCCCGGTACGCACGCGCGTGCTGCTCACTTCCCCACTGGAAACCTTCAGCGTGGGCAATACCATTGTGATCAGCCGTGGGCTTATTGACGTGCTTCCCGACGAAGCCAGCCTGGCGGCCGTACTCTGTCACGAGCTCGCCCACATTGTGTTGGGTCATAACCTGGGATCAAAATACGCCTTCAACGACCGCATGCTGTTCTCCGACGAAGGCACGTATCAGAACCTCGGCTTCCGTCACATTCCGGAAGAAGAAACCGCGGCCGATAAAAAAGCGATTGAGCTCCTGAAGAACTCGCCCTACGCCCAGAAACTGGATAACGTCGGGCTGTTTCTGAAAGCTCTGCAACAACGGGCGCCGGCACTAAATGCACTTCTGACTACGCACTTGGGCAATCCGCTCGCGAGCAATGGGACGGTGACCCGTCTGTCGGCACTGGCCACGCAAGGCCCTGTTATCGAGAACACCAAGCTCGACCAGATTGCGGCGCTTCCGCTGGGCGGACGTGTAAAGGTCAATCCGTGGGATAACAAGGCGGAGATGGTGAAGACGGCTCCGGTCGCGATCACCTCGGCCCGTGACAAGATGCCGTTTGAAGTCACGCCGTTCTTCCCGCGCCTGGCACGCTATGGTGCTAACGCTACAACTCCCGCAGCGCCCACCAGCGCAGCCAATAACAGCGGCAGCAATTAGAGTTCTGCGATGTTAACGCTGTCATCCTGAGCAAAGCGAAGTGCTCCGGCACTTCGTTTTCGCCCAGGATGACATTCCAAGTTGAAGTAACGAGGCCGGGTCACTCCTTCGGGGAGGCCCGGCCTTCGTTTTAGCCCGACACGAGTAACTGTATCTGACCTCGTGAAAAAGGCTATTGTGTCGGACCGGCCTCCTTGGTCATGTCGCAAAGACCGTTTGTCGGCTGCGCATTAAGTACCTGCACCCAGGGCCTGCCATCGGGCGCCTTCAGAAGAGCTGGCGTGCTGAAGTCAAAGAATTCGCTCATGTCGCGGGATTGGTCTTGCCAATACACGTCCCGGGCCGTCAGAGATTGCGCGCCAAACGTTTTTTCGATGAAGGCAAGAATGGCCGTGTAATCGCGTGGAGTGTGGGAAACAAAATTTGGTTTCGCGTAGGGCGAGACCACCATGAGCGGCACGCGGAAGCCCGTCAGATTGAAGCTGCCACCCAGCTTTCCAACCGGGCAATAAAGCACCGATCCATTATTGGGATCCGGACACTGTCCGGGAAGGAGGCCGTCGGGTGGAGGCACTTGCACCGGGGGCACGTGATCGTACAGGCCACCGCCCTCGTCGTAGGTCAGAATAAACACTGAATCCTGCCAGGCATCGCTTTGCATGAGCGCCTGGATGATGGACTGCACGTATGCGGAACCAGTCTGAAGATTGTTGTCCGGATGCTCGTCAAGTTTGCTGGTGCCGGAAGCGCTTTCGATGAAGATGACTTCGGGCAGGGCTTCATCCGGATCGCAGGGTCCGCCGCTGCATTTGCCTGCCAGGCGGCTCATCAGATCGGTGGTGGGAAAAACCTTGCCACTAATTAACGGATCTGAGAAATCCGCGAAATTCGCCAGGAAAATGCCATCCGTGTAGTAGTACAACCAGCTCACGTTGGCGGTGTTCATGGCGCGGAAAAAGGTTGGGGCTGCGTATTTCGGATGATTCGCGTCTCCATCCGGATACGCGTGCCCGAACGAAGTACCTGCCATGAGATACATCCTGTTCGGCACCGTGTTAGCCAACAGGGGCGAATACCAGGTATCGCTGGTGGCAAAGAATGTCGCGAGATCGTAGTAGTACGGCAGATCCGTCTGGTTGTAATAACCGAGGGTGCGCGTGCCATTAGGGTCATAGAGGACGTGCTCGGTCGCCGTATCCATGAAATTGTTCATTTGAAAATCGCCGGGCGCGAAGGTCGTGGTAGTGGCCCAAGCGGCGTCGCCGCCGTTAAGAGCGGTGTCATGGTGACTCTCATCCCACGACGGGGTGAGATTTTCGGTGCACACAGTTGCCTCATGGAAGGGGCTCGCACTTACCTGGGTGTCGTGATTTGTAAGCACGACGCTAGTGTCAAGCCCGTTGATTTTCTCCGTATCAGTGATGCCAAACGGCTTCAGGCGAGGCCCGCGATAAGCTCCGAGTTGTCCGAAATAGTTATCGAAAGAGCGGTTCTCCTGCAGCATAAAGAAAATATGCTTGATTTTCCCCGCTATCGGTGAGGCGACAGTCACGGTTGCGGATTGCTGGATGGAGTTCGTGGCATCGACGGCTGCCGTTGCCATGTAGGTCGTAGTCGCCGCCGGAGTCACCGTCGCTGTGCCCCGAGGTACGGTGCATGGATTGCACACACTCGTGCCAGATCCGTCCGTGATGGTGAGAGAAGTGGGGGTACCACCGCTTATGTCCCAGGACAATGTTGCTGACGTGCCGGCTGTAATGGTTGCGGGCGAGGCCGTGAGACTCAACGTGAATGGAACTGTGACGGCCACTGTCTTGGGGGCAGATGTGCCAGCCGGTCCCGTAGCCGTCAGGGTGTAGGTTGTAGTCGCAGCGATCGGAACCAAAGACGACCCGGAAGTAGGCAGCGGACCGGTGTCTTCGGGCTGAGGTATGGCCGGAGTGATCGTAATGGAAGTTGCATTCGTGGTCGCCCAAGTCAGGGTGGTACTCTGCCCCGAATTCAAGAACATGGGGTTCGCAGTGAATTGGGTAATCGTCGGTGGTGCCGCTCCCACCACTTGCACCGTCACGGTTTGCGCGGGAGTCGTTCCGTGTGCATTCTTAGCAGTCGCGCTGTAGGTGGTGGTCGCTGTGGGTGCGTCAGTGATGCTGCCCGAAGCTTGTGAACTGGTAGTCAGTGTGCGCGTCGAGGAACCTGCCGTAGCTGTGATCGTGACCGAAGTAGCATTGGCCGTCTGCCAATTCAGCGTAACCGTCTGTCCGGCATTAATGGCAGCCGAACTGGCAGAAAATACCAGGTCCGGAGCATTGCCATTGCCATTGGCGTTGCTCACCCCATTGCAGCCCGAAAATGATAACAAGGCGACCGGTATCGCAGCGCAGGTAACCCAGCGAAACAATTTTCTTTTCATGTCTTGATTCGTGGCACTGTCTTCCCCAGAAGCGTGCGACATTCAGATGCCACTTGTAATTCCTGAGTTGGCGGCATTCTGCGAAGCAGAATCAGGGGCTTACCGGAGGTGTTTCAACTGATGAATGAGAGGGCATCGATCCCGAAGGTAAAAATGCGCGGAGTTGCACAGGGAACAATCGGTGGGTCAGAGTCGAGCGGGACACTCAGGCCTGTGAGCTATGGACGGGACCTTACGTGGCCCCAATATCCAAGTCAATGAAGGAGCGGCACTGTGAAGCCCCCGTTCAGGGGGTGCAGTGAAAGATTCTTGCTGGCAGGATGTTCCAAAATTGAAAGCCCGATTTCACAGAGCTGAAACTGGCGCGCAAATATGGCAGGACCCTGTGATTGTATTGAAACACAAGCAGCGACCCTTGCGCTTTTAGGGCTTGGCGTGATTCCGAGACGATCTCTTTCCGCAGTTCCTCCCGCAGTAAGCTGTACGGCAAACCGGAAATGATGCAGTCAGCAGGCGCAAGGCCCTGCTCTGCCAGGATTCCTCGCACGTGTGCCGCAGAGCCATGCACAATGCGCAGCCGCGGGTCACGAATCGTGCCGCTCAGATACTGCACAAATTCCTCATTGAGCTCAATCGCCAGAAGTACCGCATCTGGCCGCATGCGTTTGAGGATTTCCCGTGTGATGGTTCCCACGCCCGGACCGAACTCAACCAGAACCCGGGTTTCCTTCCAGTCGATCTTCGACATGAGATCCTTCACCAGGAAGCGCGAACTGGGGACGATGGAGCCGAGCATGGCCGGGTATTTGATGAAATTGCGAGCGAAAAGCGCCACGGGAGAGATCGGAACTCGGCTCTTGGTAGCGGCCGGACTGGGCATTGTTAGGTATCCCCAATATACGGTTTCATCCTACCTGATCCGGGGAGGCGCTCTCCGCACCGAAGTAGTAGCGAAACTGGTACTTTGGTCACGCCTGCTACCAGCGCTCCTAGCCGGGTATCCGCCACCCGGGTAACTTGCCGCACTGAACTTGCTGAACGACAATGATCAGGCAAGCACTGCTGAATTCGTGTGTCTGGGGTAGATTCCGTTGAAACTGGCAGCCCAAACTCTACTGAAATTCATCGTGGGCATCTACTTCATCCTGACCTCGCTGTATTGCCTGCTTGCGTTTCTGCCCTACACGTATTGTGCTTTCATTAAAGCGCCGCCATATGCGTGGATGCCATGGTTCACCTATCACCAGGCGGCCCAGTACTGGATCGCTAGCGCGTGTGGACTGATTATTCCGTACATTGGATCTGGGCATGATCGCCCGAGCGTCAAGCGTTCAACTTTCCTGGTGAATGCTGGTTGGTTCGCAATTGTCGGTATCTATCTCAGCGTACGGCCATTTCTTCCGGGACTTCAAGACACACAGGCAGCATACCTCTGGGCTACGGCATCGCTGATCCCCGCAATAATCCTGTCGCTATCGACGGGTCGCAACCGATCTCCGATGGACGGTTCGGCAAGCGCCGAAGCCGTTTCTTTTCCCTATTCCTCAGGATTACTCGCAGCTTTCACTGTGAGTGTCGTCTATGCGGTTGGCGCCGGAATTCAGGGGTACAAGGAAAGCGGAGGATTCGAGTTCCACTTGCGGGCCTTCCAACTGGCGTTCTGGAGTTTGATCTCTCATTTTGCGCTGGCAATGGCGGTGGTCTCTGTTCTCAACCTCATTTACCTTTTTGCGTCCAAAACTTTCAAGCCGCGAATGGTCCGGAGTGGGATGATTGGCGCGACCATTGTTATCGCCCTCTGGCTTGTGCTTGTGCGCTTTCTCGATCACGCCATGAGCTTCGATGGCCGGATGGCTTGGGCATACGCTTTCGCATTGTCGCTAGCCCTGACCCTCTGGGGTTTCTGGATCGGGCGGCCCTTTGTTCTGCGGATGTCAGCAGAGAGACTCTCGACCGCGAAGGCCGTCGCCATCTGGTTTCTGGTCGCGGCCCTAATCGGGCTCGCCCTGATGTCGCGCTCCTTGATTGGAGGCGAGGACTGGAACGGCTTCGTTGGTAACACTTGGGCGCTCGTCTTCTGGGTTGCCATGAGCCTGTGCGTTTACCGCTTGCGTCCCACGCGCACGAGCTATTCATTGGCGCTTATCCTCGGGACTTTGCTGGTGAGCGCGTTCGTTTACAAGGGTCTTCAATTCACAGAGATTTTCTGGGGCAAGCCTCTCGGATCGACTGACGATGAGATCTCGCTGACACTCGAGCAATACGGCAGTCGAGATGCTTCCTTTCAACTCGCCCATCACATCCTAGGCAACAGCCGGCAGGAGAATTGCGGTGACCTTTGCCGCATCCTGCGCGAGTACACGAATATCCGCGACACCCACATTCGCGGTGGCGTGCAATTGGTAAGTGATCTTTCGCAAACTCGAGGGCAACGCCCAAATATTTTTATTTTTGTAATTGACTCGATGCGGGCGGATTATCTTGGAGCATACAACTCTCGCGTCGACTACACGCCTAATCTCGACGCACTCGCGCGCGAGAGCATTGTTTTCACCAAAACCTATACTCACTATGCTGGAACAAGTCTCTCTGAGCCTGCAATTTGGGCGGGAGCCCAATTGCTGCATACGCATTTTCCGGAGCCGTTTGAGTCGGTAAACAGCCTGCGCACCCTGGCTCGTACGGACGATTATGAGCTGGTTGCCAGCTTCGATACGGTACTCAAGCAACTGTTCGCACCCACAGACGCGCTCAGCAAGCTCGACACCGATAAGCAACTCTGGAACCAATACGAAGCCTGCTCTACCGTGGATCAACTGGAGAACCATCTAGACTCGCGCGCGAACAAGTCGCAGCCTGTGCTCTTTTTCGCACAGCCCATGAATGTGCATCAGTTCGCACGCAACAAGGTGCCATCACCAGCCTCGCAGCATTGGCCCGACAGGCCTGGATTGCACACGCGGCTCACCTATGAAGTGCATTGGGTCGATGGCTGTCTAGGCGGTTTCTTCACATATCTCAAGCAGCGTGGGATGTACGACAACAGCATCATCATCGTCACCAGCGATCATGGCGATGCTACCGGTGAACTAGGCCGCAACAGCCACTCGACTTCGATATGGCCGGAGATCATGCGCGTGCCGCTGATCGTCCATTTACCCGCGAACCTGCGCGAGCATGTTTCTTATGACGATGCCCGCCTGTCGACGTTGACCGACATTACGCCCACTCTCTACTACTTGCTCGGCCATCGTCCCATTCGTCAGAATCCTCTCTATGGACGACCCCTGCTCACCCGAACCAAGCAGGAACTCGACGCCTATCCGCAGCGCGATCTGCTTCTCGCTTCCGATGTGCGTGCGGTGTACGGAATTTTGACTTCGGATGGACGCTTTCTCTACACGACCTATGATTCGCCTGCGCAGAGCTATCTCTTCGATCTTGTTGCCGATCCCAATGCGCAGCACAACGCCCTGACTCCGGCGCTAAAGCAGCGCTATGACGAGGAGATCATCGAGCACCTGCAAATGATCGGCGACTACTACGGATACAAGCCAGGAGTGGGATCGCTGCTGGCATCAGCCGGCCATTAGAACAAAAGCTACCTCACAAGGGACAATCAGCCGCGGACGCACCTTGTCCAGGCCAAGTTTGCCCGAAGTAGATGCGCTACTGGCGAGCCCAAGCCAAACCATCAACTCCGGGACCCGCATCGATCAGCCGCGAACTCCAGTTTGAAGTTTGAATCTCCGCCACCTGATGACTGGCGTCGCAGGATACATACGCCACAGCGCCGTCCGGCCGAACCAATACCTCCTGCGGCGCTGCTGGCACCTCGATGAGGTGCTCAATCTTCAGCGTGTTCAGATTGAGGATGGCAACTTTCTTTGCGCCGGGCAGCGCAATCACCAGCCATTTTCCATCCGGCGTCGCCGCCGTTCCATATCCTGAGGCGGGCAGGGGAACCCAGTTGCGGACCTTGCGTGCGCGAGTGTCAATGATGGCCAGTTGAGGTTTGGTCTGATCGGAAGTAAATGCCGAACGATCATCGACCGATAACGAAATGCGCTGCACTTGCGGCGCAACGGCAATGGTATCGATCAGTTTTCGCGATTCAAGATCGAGCACAGACACGGTGCCAGATCCCACGTTGGCCGTGTATCCATAACGCCCGTCGTGGGTAATAGCCAGCATGTGCGATTCAGGATGTCCCGTAGGAATCTTGGCAACAATCTTAAGATTGCGAGGGTCAATGGCGGTGACCGCGTTGTCGAGTTCGGTGGTGACGTAGAGCAGCCCATCCTTAGGCCCGAACATCGGACAATGCGGACGTACACCACGTCCAAAATCAAGATTGCCCACCACTCTTCGAGAGGCGATGTCTACAACGACCATGTTGCTGCCGTCGGTCCCGGGCTTACCCACGCCGGAATTGCCATAGATAGGGATATACGCAAGTTTCCCGTCAGGCGAGGCAACGACCTCGTGGCCAGTGGTTCCGCCCTCGGCAACCGTGGCCACTTGCTTGCCGGCTTTCGCGTCAATGATCCCCAGAGTCTCATCGCCCTTGTTCGCCACCAGCAGCACGCCGCGCGGGGAGGGATTTCGCGCTGCGGCCAGCACGATACCACCCAGAATCAAAGGCAACATCAGCAACATCGGTCGTAACATGAAACTCTCCTTTCGCGGCTTAGTGCTGCCCCAAGTCATCCTTCTCATGATAATTGGGATACGGCGGGCGCTTGATCTCCGGTTGCGGGTGATCTTTCAATTCCTGCATCACGACCTCGATTGCCTTTTCCAGCTGGGCATCCTTTCCCTGCCGCCAGGCAGCAGGATCGAGATCGACTTCCACATCGGGCGGGATGCCATGGTTCTCCACCTCCCACTCGCCCTTCAAACCATAGATTGCGGCGCGAGGAGCGGTGACTCGACCGCCATCGATCAGTTCGGGATAACCACCAATGCCCACCAGTCCGCCCCAAGTTCGCTTGCCGATCAGCGGACCAATTCCCGCTTTTCGGAAGTACCAGGGCAGCGCGTCACCCCCGGAACCTGACATTTCGTTGATGATCATGACCTTCGGCCCGTAGATCGCTTCCGAAGGACTCACCCAGTCATGCCCTTCCCGCGTGACTACCTTGCTCATGAGCGGCCGGTTTAGATATTGGACAATGTAGTCGGCGAGTTGTCCACCTTCGTTGAAGCGCTCATCAATGATGGCGCCCTCTTTCCCAACCTGCGAGAAGAAGTACCGATTGAAGCTGGTATAGCCCGCTCCAGCCGTATTCGGCACGTGCACGTAGGCGATCTTTCCTCCGGTAGCCTCATCCACCCGGCGGCGATTTCTCTCGATCCACTCCAGATGCCGCAGGTTCTCTTCGCTTTCCACCGGTACGACCGTAACCTCACGCGAATCTTTACCGTCCGGATTAGCGCCAACTTTCAACACCACCTGCTTCCCTGCCGTCTCCTCGAAGAAGCTGTAAATATTGTCGGAGGCATGGAGCTCGCGCCCGTTTACCGCGAGAATATAGTCTCCCGCTTTTACGTTGACGCCCGGTTGCGTCAGCGGCGCTTCGTTGCCTGGGTTCCAGTTCTCTCCGTTGTAGACTTTTGCGACCCGGTAACGGTTGTTCTCAAGGCTATAATCCGCGCCCAGCAATCCACCCTTGAACTTCTTGGGTTCCGGAGTCTCTCCGCCTCCCACAAACATGTGGCCTACTGTCATCTCGCCCAGACACTCCTGGAACAGATACGTCAGCTCATCGCGCGAGGCGATGCCATCGAGATAACGAGCGTATTTGTTCTTCGCCTTCTCCAGATCGAGCCCGTGATAGTGCGGGTCGTAGAAGAAATCGCGTTCGATCCGCCAAGTCTCGTTATAGATCTGCTTCCACATCGCCCGCGGCTCAACATATACTTGCCAGCCGTCCAGCTTCAGCGGCCCAAAGCCCGGCTTGGGAGCACTTCCTCCACCCCCTCCCGGAGAATCATCGGAAGAAGCTGTCGCCCAGGAGTCCCCTTTGCGGTAGAGAATCTTTTCTCCATCGAAGGACACGGTGAAGTCGTTCACATCCTCTAGAACCTTGTCGACCTTCCGCTTACTCAGATCGAACTTCTGAATGGTTTCAGGGACGTTGGGAAAATCGTCTTCGGTCACAATCATCGGCCCTTCAGCCAGAAACAGCGTTCCGCTTTTTCCCGCCAGCAAATTCAAATAATTCTTCCCCGGAATGGGCAGCGAGATGATGCGTTGCCCGATACCATCCAGGTCGATCTTCACCACCACCGGCTCGTCCTTCTTATCCTTATCGCTAGCCTTGTCGTCGGATTTATTGTCGTCGGCCGGCTTGGCGTCCGCTTTCTTCTTGTCTTTTGCTTTTGAATTCCCCTTGTCTGCGGGCTGATCTTTGTTCTTGTCCTGATCTGGTTTCTTTTCCGCCTTGGCTTTTTCCTCATCGCTTTCCGGAGCCAGCGGCGACTTCTCATCCTTGCTCAGCACGGCCAAATATACGCTGCGGGTCACGCGATGCTCATCACTGGACATGTCCAGGGCGACGGTCGCAAGTCCCAGGCTGGTTGAGGCCGTGAAGTAAAGATATTTGCCGTTCTTATCCCACACCGGATAGAGGGCATCGCTCATTCCGTCGGTGATCTGGAACGATTTGCCCTGCTCCAGCGAATACACGAACACGGAGTGTTGTCCGCTGACCAGCTGCTTGGTGTAGGAGATCCATTTGTTGTCCGGAGAAAAGCTGGGACTCATGGGATTGTTCGCGAACGTCCAGTAGTAGTCGGTGTCTACCACCTTCGGCGCTGCCTTATCCAGATCCAGATACCACAACTGAAGACGCTTGTCGGTGTAGGCGATCTTCTTGCTGTCTGGTGACCAGGTTGGCGTGTAGAAGAAGGACGGGGGGGTTCCCAGATTAATGTGGCGTGCCGTTCCCAACCCGTTTTGATCCCGAATACAGAGCTCGTATTCGCCTGACTCGTCGGAGAAATACGCGATCGACTTTCCGTCGGGGGACCACGATGGATCGCGATCCGCCACGGCGGGAGTCTTCGTCAGGTTCCGAATATCGCCCTTATCCGTGGGAACCGTGAAAATCTCTCCCCACGCTTCGAATACCGCGCGCGCTCCGGTCGGTGAGATTCCGAAGTTCTGAATCTTCTTGGGTTCGACCTTGGCGAAGTGCGGGCGAACGGCTTGCACATCGCCGCGCACCTGGATGTCGAGGTTATGCGCCTGATGCGTTTGCAGATCGTAAAGCTTAATCGCTCCAAACTGCTCGATCACGATGGCATCCGGTCCGGCGGAAGCAGTCTTGAAATCCAGGCCATCGCTGTGCAGAACTTCTGTGACTTGTTTGGTCTTGGTGTCATAGGCAAACAAGCTCACAGGTCCGTTGCGGTCGGAGAGAAAGTAAATGGTATCTCCGACCCACATGGGGTGGTAATCGTCGGAGTTGTCCCGCGGGATCTTGATGGTGCTGGAGTCGTTCAGATTAGCGATCCAGATCGGACTGGTCTGGCCGCCTCGGTAACGCTTCCACGCTTGCTGCCACTTGGGATGCGGAACATAGGCAAGTTGGGTTCCATCTGGGGAAAACGAAGCGTCCTCCGCAATGGGCAGTGGCAACGCCGTGGGTAGTCCTCCTTCCACCGGAATCGTGTACAGCTGATCCTCGAAATGGATGAAGTTGCTGCCCCACGAATTGAACATCACCTTCTTGCCGTCCGGCGTCCATCCTGAAACGTATTCCTCAGCAGGGTGGTAAGTCAGTCGTCGCGGCACTCCACCTGTCGCGGACACCACGAAGACGTCTCGATTGCCGTCATACTCTCCGGTAAAGGCAATCATCGATCCATCCGGAGAGAAGTACGGCAGCGCTTCGACTCCTACTCCTGATGTAAGTTGGCGAGCTTCGCCGCCGTCCCGGCTCACAATCCACAGGTCGCCGCCGTAGTTGAAAACAATTTGCGTCTTGCTAACGGTCGGAAAGCGCAGCAATAACGGAGGATTTGAATCGGCGGCATACCCGCACACACAGAGTAGAAAAACGATTGGGCAGAGGAGTACCAGCTTGCGCATACGAGGCTCCAAAGTAATGCGGAAAGAGAAGGGGAATCTTAGTTTGCGCCGCGGTAGAGGTCAAGGCGCATAGATGCATGGTGGCGTGTTGGCCCAGCATGCAACATTTCAAATGTCAGCAGCAAGACCTGCAAGTCTTACGGCGCGCGATTTGGCGCGGGCATGGTGGCGTGATCTTAACCAAACTGCTGTTGCCGCAGAGCAGGCCTGGGCGTTCGTAACTCCGCCGAGATCTGCGGACTCACGTGGATCCTTGCGTCTTCGGCGGCAATCCGGACTGCAGTTTCGTTCACATACAGAGGCAAGAAGACCCATTACTCTGAGCTCTGAGTGCTCTCCACCGGGCCACTAGCTTCCTTCCATCCTTTGAACCCGCCCCCGAGGTGGGAGACACCTTCCAGTCCCATGTTCTGCGCCGTATCCGCTGCCAGCGCAGAGCGGCCACCGCTCGCGCAGTAGAATAAAATCTTTTTCCCCGAAGAAAACACAGGATTGTGATAAGGAAGCGCGGGATCCAATACGAACTCCAGCATGCCGCGGTTTACATGCACCGAACCGGGAATCTTGCCCTCGCGCTGTAATTCGGAGCTATCCCGCAGATCAACGAACACGGTGTCAGAGTCTTTGAGCAGAGACATCGCTTCCTGTGCGGATACCGTTTTCACCCGTGAATTCGCTTGCGCTACCATTTCTTTGGCACTTTTCATCGGCGTCCTCCGTGTAAATTATAAGAAGGGCAAAATAGCGGGTCAATGGTCTGCATAAACATCGACTTCGGTCAGCTCTTCCCTTTCCCCGGCAAACCGGCGGGGTTCTCATGCGTACGCTCGCGGAAACTGCCGCGCATTCCAGAGGCAAGTCCGACGCTGGATTCTCCAAACTTGTCCCGCAGCTTGTCTGCGGCCGCGAGAGCGTTCTTCCAGCGTTGCTGGCGATTACCGTCCAGCAGATCCATTTGCGCGGCTTGCGTACTGAAGGAAGACACCTGGACTCCCAGCAGCCGGACCTCACATCCTCTCTTCCAGTTACTTCTGAATAAGGCCCGGATCTGCTCGAAGATTTCAGTATCGAGCTGGGTGGCGCTGGCCAAAGTGTGAGCGCGAGTGATAGTCGTGAAATCCTTGTAGCGGAGCTTGAGTTGCACGGTGCGGGCGTGGAAGTCGGCCTCCCGCAGACGCCGTCCTACCATCTCGGACAATCGCATCAAAGTAGATTCGAGCCGAACCGGATCGGCCGTATCTTCGTTGTAAGTGTGTTCATGGCTGATGGATTTCGCATCGATGTCGGCGCCGACTTCACTATCGAACCATCCGCCCGCATCTTCCCCACGGGCTTTGCCGGCCAGCGCGAGACCCCATTTTCCGAAACGCTGGCTGAGTTCCGATTCTTCCAGGCGCGCGAGATCGCCCACCTTCTTAATTCCCAGTGAGTGAAGATGACTTTCCATCACCTTCCCCACGCCGGGAATTTCACGGACGTCCAGAGGCGCCAGGAATTTGGCTTCTTCTCCGGGAACGATCCACAGAAGCCCGTTTGGTTTCGCTTGCCCTGACGACACTTTGGCAATCAAACGCGAACTGCCAATTCCCACCGAGCAATTCAGCCCAGTCTCGGTTTTCATCCGCTGGTGCAAATTGTTCGCTGCCTTCAGCGGAGGCCCGTGCAGCCGTTCCGTTCCGGTCATGTCGAGATAGGCCTCATCAATGGACGCCATCTCCACTTGCGGAGTGAACGCGCTTAGCACCTTAAAAACTTTTTCGGAACACTCGCGGTAGCGCTCAGGATGTCCGTCGACAAAAATGGCATGTGGACAGTGCTTCGCCGCGGTGCGCAACGGCATGGCGGAGTGGACTCCGAATTTCCGCGCTTCGTACGAAGCCGCGGATACTACCCCACGTTCGTTTCGCTGTCCGCCCACCACCACCGCTTTGCCCTTCAGAGATGGATCGTAGAGTTCTTCCACCGAAACGAAAAATGCGTCCATGTCCACATGGAAGATGGTGCGAGGGAAGGCGCATTGGTCGTTGGCAGCCATGTTGCTACAGATTTTAGCAGTGCCACAGGCATCAACATTTTGATCTCATCGTGCCCTCATGTACAACGCTTGGCTTTGCGTCTATACAGCAGGACACGTACTCACGCCAGAATTGCCCTTATGTCACGCGAATTTGTGAATAAATCTTTACCTTTCTCTAGGCACGTCAGACAGTACTTATGCCGCGATCGATCATCTAACTCCGGATGCTTGCTGGACGGTCAATTCTTAAGGTTTTTGCGAGGCGTACAAAGCCGCGCCGCCCCGACGTGTGTGCAAATGTTTTCGCACTAGCCTGGGCCCAGGAACGCAGGATCGCCATCCTTCTTGCAGCTACCTTCGGGATTCTGTCCCTCCAGGGTTGTTCGCGAAAGCCGAATTCTTCGCCGCCCGATGGTTCCGCCCTGTTTGTGACAAGGTGCGCCAGTTGTCACAGCCCGGGCAATGACATGCGTGCTCCCGAGCCCGCAGCCTTACACCTGATGTCCCATCGGTTCATCCTTGCGGCGCTGAATTCCGGCCGCATGAAATTCGAAGCTAAAGGGCTCACCAAAGCCCAGAAGCTTGCCATCGCAACTTACCTGGCCGCGCCCGACTCTCCCGTGGTCGCGTTTACGGGCTACTGCGCTCGCGACGTCAATCCCCCACCCAACTCTGGCGCTTGGAACGGCTGGGGCGCCGATCCGGGCAACAGTCGGTACCAGTCTTCCCGTGTCGCAGGATTGAATCGCGCACAGCTGAAAGATCTCAAATTGAAATGGGCATTCGGATTTCCCGGAGCTGCGGCCACTTTCGGTCAGCCCACTTCCTATGCAGGACGACTGTTCGTGGGCAGCGAAGACGGCACCGTCTACGCTCTAGATGCTGCCACCGGATGCCTATGGTGGATGTTCAAGGCCTCCGCCACCGTGAAAACTGCAATCTCCATCGGCAATGGCGGAAAGACCGCGCTGTTCGGCGACACCAACGGAAATGTCTACGCATTGAGCGTTGCCGATGGTTCGGTGATCTGGCAGGTCCATCCCGAGCCACATCCGGCCGCGCGCATCACCGGATCGCCGATTCTCCACGGCAACCGCCTGTACGTGCCAATTTCTTCGGGGGAAGAAGGAGCCTCGGCCGATCCGGCATATCCCTGCTGCACCTTCCGCGGCAGCATCATCGCCTTGGATACCTCTACCGGACAGCAGGTCTGGAAAGCCTCCACCATCACTGAGGAGCCCCAGCCTACCCGCAAGAATTCGCAGGGAGTACAGTACTTTGGACCTTCCGGGGCTGCAGTCTGGTCTTCTCCTACCCTCGATCTGAAGGCGCACGCCATCTATGTTGCCACGGGGAATAACTATTCCGATCCGCCCACGAACATGTCAGATGCGGTGGTTGCATTCGATATCCGCACCGGCACCAGGCTGTGGGCGCGCCAACTCATGCCCAAGGACGTCTGGAACAGCGGATGCGTGGCCGAGAAGAAAGATAATTGCCCCCCAGAGCGGGGAAATGATTACGACTTTGGCGCCCCTCCCCTCTTGAAATCACTTCCAGACGGCCGAAGGATAGTTCTGGCAGCCCAAAAATCTGGCGTGATCTACGCACTCGACCCCGACCACAAGGGCCGGCTTCTCTGGAAAACTCGAATAAGCAAGGGTGGACCCCTGGGAGGCGTGGAATGGGGCGGAGCCGCGAATAGCCATTATGCGTACTTCCCCGTCTCAGATTTCGATTTTGATAATCCCAACGTAGGTGGAGGAGTGTTCGCGCTCGACCTCCACACCGGCAAACAAATCTGGCATGTAGCTCCCCCCAAGCCCGCCTGTGCCGGACAGTATGGTTGCAGTCCTGCTCAAATGGCACCTCCAACTTTGATTCCAGGAATCCTCTTCGCCGGATCTTTAGACGGGCACCTGCGCGCCCACGATACCCGCGACGGCCAGGTGATCTGGGATTTCGACACCGCGCAGGATTTCAAAACCACCAATGGAGTCCACGCTCACGGCGGCTCCCTTAACGGCGCCGGCCCGGCCATTTTCAACGGCATGCTGTTCGTGAACACCGGGTATACCAACGCCATGGCAGGAAATGTTTTGCTGGCCTTTGCGCTGGACTCTGGACACAATCAACAAACCAACGTGGCCGAAAAAGACCCATCCCCCGAACCGACACCTGCCCCTCTGACCCGAGTGCGCGCAACGTCTACTTCCATCCCACGTTTCTAACCTACACGTACATGTCTTTGTGACGGCCGCAGGTGTGTCGGCGGGCCATGCCTGAGTATTCACCTTCAGTAATGTCGGATGTCTCAAGCTTCAGCGACAGCCGCCGATCATCCAGAATAGCCACTGAACACGAGATATTTGTCTTACGGGTCATGAGCGCGCCACAAACAACTGATCTCGGCGAGTTCCGCGATGGTTGCAGCCGGGCAGAGCCGCATCCCGGCAACGGCAAGCCGGTTCAAGCAGTTCCCCACGCCGAAAGCGCTGCGTCCTGCTTGCGAGTTCTGGTCGTGGAGGATGATCCATCGGACGCGGAACTGGAAATAGGCGAACTGAGGAAGGGCGGCTTTGAGCCACAGAAGGACCTCGTCCAGAGTGCAGAGGAGTTTACGGCCTGCATAAAGAAGAAGCACTACGACGTGATCCTGGCAGACTATCGCCTTCCCGGCTGGCATGGCATAGAGACCGTCGAGATCCTCCGTCGCCAATGCCTGGATATCCCCGTCATCGTGGTTTCCGACGCTCTAGGCGAACTGAAAGCAGTGGACTGCATCAAGGTCGGTGCCGCGGACTACGTGCTGAAAGATCACCTGGCGCGTCTGCCAGAGCTGGTCCGCCGCGCCATGACGGAGAAAAAACTTCGCGACGAGCACCGGCGTACCCTGGAAGAATTGGCACGCTCCAACCGCGACCTGGAGCAGTTCGCCTACCTTGCCTCCCACGATCTGCAGGAACCCTTACGCATGGTGGCAACCTACACCCAATTGCTGGCAGAGCGTTATCAGGGCAAGCTGGATGAAAACGCCGACCAATACATTCATTACGCGCTCGATGGCGCTCTGCGCATGCAGAGCCTGGTCAAGGATCTGTTGGCTTTTTCTCGCGTGGGTCGGGAACAAACGCAGTTCGAGACACTCGACTGCAATGCTGTTGTTGCCGCAGCCGTCCTCAACCTACAAACCGCCATCCGGGAGAGCAAAGCCCAAGTTCTTTATGATCATTTGCCAACCGTCGTAGCAGCCCGCTCCGAAGTGCTGCAGCTGTTTCAAAACCTCATCGGCAACGCTGTCAAATTCCAGAGTTCGGCTCCGCCAGTCATTCGCATTGATGCCAAAAACACCGGCTCCCAGTGGTTGTTCTCCGTGGCCGATAATGGCATCGGCATCGCTCGGGAGTACGCCGAAGATGTGTTCGTCATCTTCAAACGTCTCCACACGCACGCCGAGTATCCGGGCAGCGGCATCGGCCTGGCCATCTGCAAGAAAATCCTTGAACAAAACGGCGGCCGGATTTGGGTCGAATCCCAGCCCGGGCAAGGATCCACCTTCAAATTCACCCTTCCGGTGAAGAGAGCGGGTGACCTACGATCACGGCACTGAAAAGCGCGACCGAAATCCTGCTGGTCGACGACAATCCTGCCGACATTGACTTGACCCGGGAGGTCCTCACCAAGTCCAAGCATCCTTTTCGTGTAACCGCCTTGCGCGATGGCGAGGAGGCCCTCTGCTTTGTTCATCGTAAAGCTCAATACTCGGAAGCACCCACTCCGGATCTGCTGGTTCTGGACCTGAACCTGCCCCGCAGGGACGGGCGAGCGGTGCTCAAAGAACTCAAGTCTGACCCAAAACTGTCGAAGATACCTGTGATCGTTTTCACCACATCGCAGGCTGGCTCGGACATCTCGCGCTGTTACGACTTGGGCGCGAATTGCTACCTGCGGAAACCCGGCAACCTAAACGAGTACCGCGCGGTAGTGCAATCCATGGCTGAGTTCTGGTGTGGTTTCGCCAGTCTGCCAGATAAGGGGAGAACATGAATCAGGGTTCGACAAATGTGTTGTTGATTGAAGATAACCCCGGGGACGCGGATCTGGTGCGGCTGCGCCTGGTCGAAAGCAATGCCATGGTGAATGTCAGCTGTGTCCCTCGCCTGGGCGATGCCATCGCTGCTCTGAAAGAGAATGTTCCCTCCCTGGTCTTGCTCGATCTGAACCTGCCCGACAGCCAGGGTGCAGAGACGTTTCGCCGCGTACTGGAGAAGGCACCGGGCGTGCCCATCGTCATTCTGTCAGGACAAGACGATGAAAATCTGGCCACGAAAGCACTGCACCAGGGCGTGCAGGATTATCTCGTCAAAAACAAACTAACCAGCCAGGAGCTCGACCGCAGCATGCGTTACGCCATCGAACGGCAGGCTTTGCTGCGTTCCCTGGAGATGAGCCGCAAGCAGCAACTCGAATTCAAGAACCAGTTCCTTTCCCATGTCTCTCATGAATTGCGCACCCCCCTGACCTGCATTCACCAGTTCGTGACCATCCTGCTGGATGGCTTGGCCGGAGAAATCGCACCCGAGCAGCGTGACCATCTCACGACCATTTTGAACAGCGTCAACCAGTTGAGCGCGATGGTGCGTGATCTGCTCGAGGCCGCGCGCGCCGAATCGGGCAAGATCAAGCTTGAACGGCAGTGTGTTTCCATCGAAGAACTCATGCGCCAGGCCGTCACCATGCTGCGGCCGACTGCCACCCAGAAGGGGCTTGGCATCGAAGTTGGAGCGGAGATTTCGCTGCCCTTTGTATACGGAGATCCCGACCGTATTCTTGAGGTGCTGATCAACCTGCTCGACAATGCCATCAAATTCACTCCCGCGGATGGGGCCGTCGGGGTGCAAGCCTGCCGCATTCCTACGGATCCAAACTTTATCTGCATTTCGATTTCCGACACCGGAATTGGCATCGCCCCCGAAGCGCGTGCCCTCATCTTCGAACGTCTCTACCAGGACCCCAATGCGGTCGACAACAACCGCAAAGGCCTGGGCTTGGGACTATTCATTGCCAAGGAACTCGTTGCGCTGCACGGTGGGCGCATGTGGGTCGCCAGTGATGGCGCTAGCGGCAGCACCTTCTCGTTCACTCTGCCGCTCTTTTCCCTGCCCAAGCTGCTGCTGCCGGTAATCACGCATGAGAACCAATTGCGTCCGGCCATCGCTTTGCTTCGTGTTGACTTACGGCCTCGCTCCAAAACCGTGTCCCGCAACTGGAAGGAGATCTGCAGGCGTACCCGAGAAATCCTGGAACGTTGCGTCTACCTGAATAAGGACTTGGTCCTTCCGCTGATGAACATGAGCGGACGCGAACAGAGTGTCTTCGTGGTCGCGTCAACCGATCTGGAGCGCTCCGCCGTCATGATCAAGCGCATCCGGGAGCTGCTCGAAAAATCTGAGGAACTGAGCGGGAGTGGCGAATTTCACATCTCGGCCCTTCCGGTGCCTTTGCCCGCCCCTTCCGCCATCCAATCGCTGCAGCAGCAGGTAGAGGCTATCGCAGGATCCGTTACCGATATGGCCCTGGCCGCTGTGGCCGCGAGAAGCTCTTTTTGAATGTGAACCCAATGCAGGGAGATCAACTATGACAAACGGAAAAATACTCATTGTGGATGACGATCCCGATCTCCGCCAGGCGCTCCGCTTGCGTCTGCGCGCGAATCACTACGAAACCGTCAATGCCTGTGATGGCTACTCCGCCATTGCCCAAGCGTATAAGGAGCGCCCCAACCTCATTATTCTCGATATCGGATTGCCCGCGGGAAATGGCTTTGTCGTGCTCGAACGCCTGCAGAAGGATGACAAGCTCTCAACCATCCCGGTAATCGTTCTTACGGCGCGCGACCCTCAGTCAACCGAAAAGCTGACCTTGCGGGCTGGCGCGGCCGCTTTTTTCCAAAAACCTGCCGACAATGCCGAGTTGCTGGCGGTAATCGGAGCCACTTTGTCACACGCGGAATCGGGACCGGGGTTGCCCGCTTAAGCGGCGGCTCGGATTGCGTTGTCCGTGCCATTTCGGCCAATGGACAGCACGATTTCGTCCGAAAGCTACCCGGGAAGAGTCTCTGCGGGGCCATCCGCGTCGGCTCTTCAGCGTACTGTGCAATTGAGGCATTTGGCACCTGGCGGGGGCCCGGACCCGCCAGGAATCAGCTTCGATAGCAGCGAGAGCGGCGGCGGCATATTCGTCAAGGGCGGACTGCACAAGGCGACGCCCTTGCAATTGAGTTCAAGTTGCCGATGGTGCGCCACAGTTACGGCTGGGCTCTGGGCGGAGTTATCGCCGTCACACCTGAAGAGCGGGCCTCCATACCACACCGTATATTTCCCCTGTCACCGCATTCATCATTCTGCTCTACTGCTTGGCCGCCCTTTGCTGCCGCCACGATTGCGGCCTGGGAGCACTGATTGGAAGTGCAATCCCGGGAGAAGAGTTTATGCCGCCGCCTGCTTCCCCCAGGCATCTTCATTCCACTCCTGATTGCCTGGCTGCGCTCGATAGTTAAATACGCAGCGGGACTTAAAATCCGCAGGGCCAAAAGCGCTGTGGGGGTTCGATTCCTCCTCCCGGCACCAGCTATCGCGGCATTTGCTTCCGTACTCCCACTCTGGGGGCAAATCCCTTCATCACTGCAAAAGGCGCGGCGAACAAATTGACGATCGCGTTTACGACCGCGCAGCGCGCCATCGAGCGACTAGCAGGTGCACGTATCGTAAGATAGGTTTGCGATGCGAAGCGTGACCGGTCTATTGCGCGACTACTCTCCTGGATATCCTCGAAGAGCCGGCCCGCCTCAAGCACGCTGCGAATAAGTAGCCCCGAGTGCTCTCACACCAGGAACGTTGGAAACGGGTCAGGCCTAAGCCCCGGACGGTGTGCATGTCATATCATGTTAGGGCAAAGGAGCAGTATCAATCCCAATCTATGTTCACGCGAATCATAGTTTCTTTCCTCTTGGCGCTGATCTCGGCCCCAGGCTTGTCCGGCGCCGACTTCGCCATGAACGTGACCGACAAGAATTACCTCGATACTCAAGGTTTCAGCGTTTTTCTCTACGACAGCACGTACCATCCCGTTTTTGTGGACCAAAAGAACACGGCCATGGAGATGATTCTCCACGGCCAGCGCATTGCCACCAACGGCGACGTGCGCCTGATGCCAACGCCGGAGCAGTGGGACCTGGTGGCAAGCCTCAAAGGTCGCCATGCCGACAAAGCGAACAGCCGGCTCACCGCCGACCTCGCTTTCCCGACGTTCGACTTCAGTTACACGCTGGAAGTGGCAGCGGAGCCAGGCGGCGTGAAGGTCAGCATCAATCTCGACAAGCCGCTACCGCAGAAACTGGCGGGGCGGGCTGGCTTCAACCTGGAGTTCCTGCCCTCGATCTACATGGGCAAGGCTTACCTGGTGGACGGAACCAAAGCCGGCATCTTCCCGCGTACGCCTAACGATCCGATGACGAAGGTTTTGCCCCTGCCTGATGAACCGAAAAAGGCGTACTACCTGGAGGACTGGGATAAGGCCAAGGGATACACTCAGCCGTTACCGTTCGCCCAGGGCAAGAGCATCACCCTGGGGATTGACGACGCGCTGGCCCGGGTGAATGTAGTTTCGGATACGGCCAACCTCATGCTGTTCGATGGACGCGACCGCGCGCAGAACGGCTGGTTCGTCTTGCGTTCGCTGATCCCCTCAGGCAAGACCACAGGCGCCATCGTCTGGCACATCAGGCCGGACGTGATTCCGAACTGGACGCGGCCGCCGATGATCGCGCACAGCCAGGTCGGTTATGAGCCGGGCTTCTCAAAGGTGGCGGTGCTCGAACTTGACTCGAAGTACAAGGCCCCGAAGACGGCCAAGGTGCTGCGCCTGATGGAAGACGGATCTTACAAACAGGTGTTCGAGGGCCCGATCACGCCTTCAACACCCTGGCTGCGCTACGTCTATTCGAAATTCGACTTCAGCCTCATGAAGGACCCCGGCCTCTATGTTGTCGAGTATGGAGACCAGCGTACGGCGCCCTTCCCCATCGCAAGGGACGCTTACGCCAACATCTGGCAGGACAGCCTGGATCATCACCTTGCGGAGCAGATGGATCACGTTTCCGTTCGCGAAGGCTACCGCGTGTGGCATGGCGCTTCGCACCTGGATGATGGCCGCATGGCGCCCGTAGTTGGGGAGCAATTCGACGGTTGGAACCAGGTCACAGCAACGGACGGGAAGTACAAAGGCGGCGATCACATCCCCGGGATGAATGTGGGCGGCTGGTACGATGCCGGCGACTTCGACCTCGAGGAGCCTGCGCAGCTGAGCGTGATTCAGAGCCTCGCTCTAGCGTATCGCGAATTCAATCTCACGTACGACGAGCTTACGGTGGATGAAGCCGCACGTGAGGTTGAGATGCACCGTCCCGATGGCGTGCCGGATACGGTGCAGCAAGTCAAGCACGGCGCACTGCTCATGCTGGCGCAGTTCCACAACATCGGCCACGCCATCCGCGGCACTCACGAGCCAGATCTGCGCCAGTACACGCACCTGGGCGACGGAGCGTCGAAAACTGACGGCCGCATTTACGACCCGAAGCTCGGCCCGAACGAAGTGAAGGGCGACTACTCCGGCAAGCCGGACGACCGCTGGATTTTCACTACTAACAACCCATATTTCCAGTGGAATGCTATTGCGGCGCTGGCTGCAGCGGCGGATACGCTGAAGGGCTGGGATGACGCATTAGCGAAAAACTGTCTCGAGACCGCGATCAAAGCATGGAAGGACTCGAAGGCTCACCCGACGCAGTATCCGGCCGACATCCGCTTAGACGGAGAGGCTCCGGCAGGTGCCCCCGGAGGTGGTGTACTGGCTGCGTCCCAGGGTGTAGTCTCGGGCGCTCCGACAAGCTCTGGCAGCACTAGCACACAAACAGCTCCGCCGGCCGGCCTCGGCCGTGGCGGATTTGGGGTCGGACTGGACTGGGCTGCAACTCTGGAATTGACCATCGCGACGAACGGTGCCGAGCCATACAAGTCCCGTTTGAAGGAATTGTTCCCTCAGATTATCACCCCGCAGCAGATGGACCTCCATGGTTGGACAGCCGTCCGGGCATTGCCTTATCTGGGCGCGAGCGCGAAAGCTCAAATGCGCGAAGCGGTGAAGACATACATGGCGGGTTTGGACGAGCGGTTGGACGCCACCCCGTTCGGCGTGCCCCCGAGCCTCGGCACCTGGGGCGGATCGGGCGCCGTGGTGGACATGGCCATCCGAATGTATTTCCTGCACAAGGCGTTTCCGGATCTCGTGAGCCCCGAATACACCCTTCGCGCCGTCAACTACATTCTCGGCACGCACCCGGTCTCTAGCACTTCGTATGTAGGTGGAGTCGGTACGGTCTCGAAGACGATGACGTACAGCAACAATCGCGCCGACAATGCTTACATCCCGGGTGCCGTGATTCCGGGATACATCATCATCAAGCCAGATTTTCCGGAGTGCATCGACGACTTCGGATTCCTGTGGTTTGAGGATGAAGCCGTCGTGGCCGGGTCGGCAAGCTGGGTCGTGGCCGGCAACGCTGTGGACGCGATCATTAAGGAATCGAAGTAGACCCAGTACTAAAGAGCCCAGCTGCCCCGAGATGCCTTAAGCGGTCTAAAGGCATTTTTGCACGTTCAATTGGCGTTCAGATAGCTGTATGCCTTGATGGCTTCCCCCCAACTGCTTTTGCGGCCGGATTGTCCGCAACGAGTTTGCCGATTAGGGTTTCGAGTTTCGCCAACCGCTCCTGAAAACTCGCCTGCTCGATCGCGCGCAGCTGCAGATTCATGAGTGGGGCTAGACTTGCGGCGGTTCTCGGGTGCACTCGGCCGGCATACACTTCGGAGATCAGGCGTGCGACCAGTTCCCTGACTGCATTCGCGCTTTCGACCGGCGGCAGCGGCTCGACATCCCCGCGTGGGATACGGCGGTTCCTCTTGCCCCCCATCCGATCGAGCTCGGCGGCTTTTTTCGGATTGGCACAAGGCGGTATCGGCATCGGTACGTTGATGGTTGGCAAGAAAAAGACGTGCGCGCCGCGATGATTTTCGGGCGTGCATTCGAACTGGCACTTGGCGCGTACTTTCGAAGAGAAGATCCGGGAGCGGTCCTCTTTCGGGAGTGGTCTGCTTGTAGAGATACTGGCCTACAATTCTCGAGCTATGAGACGTGGGACCGGATGCTGGAGCGAGGCATCATGCTCCTCACGCGTTTTTGCCAGGACGATCGCGTCCGTGTCGTGGAGCCTCGTCGCAATCTTCAGGTGAGATTACACGTCCCGTGGGACGAAATCAGTTTATTGCATTCATTGATGCAATTGGCAGATTGGACGGAAAACACTCAATCTTAGAATGGAAGACCTCTTCAAGCTGTTTTCAGGAACGTCCAAAATGGGCTCCTAGCACTTGATCCGCAGCTTGTCTGTTACTCATGGATAACAGGAATACCTGACGTCGCACAAGTAGTATTCGTACGAAAGCGACTGGTGGAGATTCAGTACTTGCGAGCGACAATTAGCGAACAACAACGAGAGGAGTTCGGGCAACTGGTGGAAGATACGATTTGGAGGATCGAGTCGTCCAATTTCCCTCGGCACAGCGGTGTCAGGTTTCCCCAGAATCCCTGTGGTGCATGCCCGTACCTCGGATTCTGTTTGGAAAGGCAGGATTCGATCAATCTGAACTTGGTGCGTCGTCCTGGAGCAGAAAACCTTGGTTGGCTTGACGAGCTTAATTTCTAGGAATTCGGCGATGCCACCGAAATTTAGTCGACGCAGGGCGATGTTCGTACTGACGAAGATCGATGACATTCTCGCCTGGGAAAAGCGGCGAGACATAGAGCGCGATAACAAATTCGTCGAACGGGGTCGCTATCTCTGCGAAGTGCGCGCTGGGCAGTACTGGCGGCTAGATAATGTGAAATCCTTCGATCAGTTCTTGGCTAACAAGTTCCGGGACTCTCGGAGAAAGGCCTACTACCTGATGTCTATTCACGAGCACCTTCCGCCGCAAGCAAGGAAGGAGTTGCAGACTATTGGTTGGACGAAGGCTGTCGAGCTCGCGAAACTAGCCAGGAGGGGCAGACAGAACTTCGATTGTGCAACCTGGTTGCACAAAGCTAAAGAAATGCCGAAGGAGGAATTTCAGCAAGCAGTAGAACGAGAACTGACCGGCAAAGTAACCGAACCTTGGGAGATCGTTTATTTCAAGCTTTACCAGAGCCAGATTCCTGTGATTGACCGGGCACTTGAGACAGCGGCTCTGATGCTAGGTTCCGATCGATCGCGAGGCTACTGTCTGGAGATGATCTGTGCAGACTTTCTCGCAGGAGCGAATCTGGACAATGGAGACCCAGAAACACTGCTGTTTTCTATGACTCGCTTCTATCGATTTCTCCCAGAGCATCTGCAGCAGGCTTTCTTAAAAAATCTGGGCCGAGTTTCGCATGAAATCGACTCAATCACAATCCCCCTGTCTGCGTCCTAATACTGCCTCATACGAAGCTCAGCGGCAGAGAATATTCCGCCGTGATGGCTGGCGATGTCAATCCTGTGGCGCGATGTCAAACCTGGAAATCCACCATCAGCAGTTTCGAAGCCATGGAGGAGACGATTCCGAGCCAAATCTGATTACCCTCTGTTCGTTTTGTCATGCGGCAAAGCACCGTGGCTGAAAATTGCTCAAGAGTCCTGATCTTGAGGCGCATACGCCCGAATGCAGAAAAACGCCCACAACGCGCGGAGAACAAGTACTACGGGCGACTTTCATCCGGCCAGAAGGTGGTGCCGGGAGGGGGAATAGAACCCCCACGCCTTTTTGGGCCCTGCAAATTTTAAGTCCGCTGCGTCTGCCAATTTCGCCATACCGGCATTTCGGGAAACTACTGATCTGACGTTTGTTAGTGCACCGAACCTGCTTTTTCTGCATAGGGCTTCAGATTCCCTGGTGCTAGTTGAGGTCCGTTCGACTCTTTGTACAGCCTCGCCCGATTCGGCTTCGCACTCGTATCACATAGTGTTTGGACTGCAGCCAATTGATGCTTCGGAGCAAGGTGGGAATACCGCAGTGTCATTTGGACGGTGCGGTGCCCTAGCAGTTCCTCGTCTCGCATCACCAAGTTGCTTGCGAACGTGTGCCTCAAGCAGTGCTATGTGAAGCCATGAATGCCAGCGGCGTTTACGCAGTTTTGAAACCACGCGTGCGTCATAGCTTTTGTGGCTCCGATAGCCGTTACTGAAGACTCGACCTACGCCACCGGAAAAGTTCCATAACATTTATAAAGCAGATATTGCTACATAACGCGTGCCGCCCTGCTTGCGGTGCGGGATTGTGAGGATGCGCTTCTCCAGATCGACAAAGTCCCACTGGCGCGTGCTTTACCGCCTGGACTCGCAATTTTGCGCTTTGTTAAGCATCTAGGGCGTCCTGGATCTCGTCCTCGCCCATCCCACGAATGTTACTCACGTTCCCAAACATCGGTTGCGCCATTGTGAAGAGTACCCCGTTGAAAGGAAATTATGCTCGACGCGCCGCGTCTCTGACGGTACCCTTGAATGTCTGGGTACGTGCCCGTGCAAGGTAGACGGGACCCGGCCTTACGGGAGGGCAATATGTTTTTCCGGACTGTGTGGCGAGTGATTGTTTTGGGTGCCCTTGCGCTGACCGCATGCGCAGAACTTCGTGAGGTTCTCTGGAGCCAGACGGCTGGATCGTCGGTGCCGCTGGAACGTCTGGAGCGTGCTCCCAAACCCGTCCGAAAAGACAATCTCCGGTCGTCCTCGCTGCGCTCCCTGACTGCAGGTGGTGTCACTGTCCGATCCAATCCGGCCGCGGGCGGTTCGGTCTGGTCGTGGGTTTGGAACGGGATTGAGTTCATCAATACTTGGGATTTCGGGCGCGAGATGCAGTCGTCTCTCTTTCCTGGCGATACCAAGAACTCGAACCCCACCGAGGCGGGAGATGCCTTTTCGAGGCGAGCTGACCGCCACGGCTCGCCACTTTACTCGTTGTCTAACAGCGGAAATACACAAAGCTCGCGTGCAATCCCTCTCGAGTTTAATCCTCAGAACTTTGGCGGGGCACCCGGCCATGCCGTCGTATGGCAGGATGTCCTCATCGGAAAGGACCTCACCCTCAATTTCAACAACCTAGGCCCGGTAGGGCAGTATTCGACGTATGTCAAACTCGACATCCCCAAATCGCTTCCGAAGGCGCAAGTCGAAATCCCAAGTATCTATGTTCCAGGAAAATTCAACGTCTACTGGACCTATGATGCGGCGATGCAAACGCTCACGCCAGTCAGCGCTCAAGTTCCGGATGGGTGCGCGACCAAGCCACCTAAAGGATACTCTTACAAGACATTTGGTTTCGGGGGGGTCATCGTCTCTGATGGCACTGACGTTTCGACCGCCCACGCGATGGCCATCTATGGTGTCAACAGGAGCGAGGGTGGTTCCGTAAATTACTTCACGCTTTGGAACCTTACGAAGGTTACCGAGTGCAAGCAGAAACCTGGAACCGGCCCCGGCGATTTCAGTACGTCGAAGCTCGCTGCTGTCTACGGCCCGGATATCGTATCAACAGGCGAGAATACGTACCGTACGTGGGTCATGACGGGCTCCATTAACAATGTCACATCGTACATGCGCTCCCTCTATGCGAAGCGCGTAAAGTAGTCGAATGCTGAACACCTAGCGGAAAGTGGATCTGCACGCCGGCCGTTCGCTGTAGTGCGTTGGGCTTCCGACACTCTATTCTCAACGGGTAAAGAGTTCAACAGAGGCGTGTGACTTTCTCCGGTGCCCCGGACTCTGAGGTGCACACTGGGCCATCGGGGCAGAGTCTTCCCGCTCCGCCCCGTTCTTGATCTCCCAAAAAAGAATGCCAAGCCAGACTTTCAGGATTAGTATTTCAAGATGAGCCAAAGCCCGAATTGGCTTTCGTCAACGCTGGTAATCAGTTCCTTACTCGTGGGCTGCGGGAGCGGAGGATCTAAGCAGAAAATTGACAGCTATCACGTCGAAACTGTCGATCGCTTTTATCGCTTTCTGGAAGGGCCTTCAGCTCCGTACCGAAAGGCAACTGCGGTCTCTAGAAAACTACTTGCGAAACGCGGTGGGAGATCATAGAATTCCCGCTTCGGTGAACCCAGTCGGCCCTAGAATCACATCCCCATATTATGAGGATGTGCTTCCCCTCCCGGTCCGCTGCGTGCTCACTTAGAATTGAACTACATGCATTGCTGGTGCGTCCGAAGGCGATGGGAAGGAGAATTTTATTCCTTTCGCCGATTCTGATCCCAGAACAATCACAAAATCGTTACTTTCTCGGGAATCTCAGGTATTCGGAGTAGCGTCACGACCGAATAGGGGTTCTAGGCCCAACTTGAATCTTGTGTTGTCTCTGGTTGGGTTTTATTCTTGCCAAGAACCAGGAGAATACGACTAAGATTGTTACACTTCTTACGCAACATTCACACGAACGTGGGTTTGTACCGAGCATTGTCGCGAGCCTTGGTCAGCATGCGCGGGTCGATTTGCGAAGTTCGATCGTAAGCCCGTCGGAGACTGTGTAGATGATGTCACGAGTGTACGTTTACAATCTCTCGCTCCGTGTTCTGGTTTATCTGCTTCCGTTGTTCTCGTTTGGGATGTGTGGATACCTGCGGTTTGGCGCCTTTAGTTTAGATGTCCCCGCCCGGCAAGACTATGTGATTCTCTTCCTGTTTACCGAATTCGCCTGGATTCTCGCTGCCAACTACTCCAAGCTCTCGACCGTCGCCGACCTATTTTGGGAGTACACCGGGATTCGAGCAGCATTTTTCGCCTGCTTTACTACTTTCCTGCTGCAAACGGCCCTGCTGGTCTTCGTCCGTCAATTGATCATTTCTCGTACATTCCTTTTTGTTACGAACGTCATACTCTTTCTACTAGTAGTGGCAGCAAGGAACTTCTTTCGCCTCACTTCCGCTTCGACGATCTGGCCTCGAAAATGTGAAAGGCTGCTGATCGTAGGAACCGACCAGTACGCCAAGAGGTATGTCAAGCTGCTCCGTCGCATCCCCTTTTTCGACTGCAAAGTTGAGGCATATCTGCAGCTTCCGGGCCAGGCGGTGTTAGTGGACGATGCACCTGTGATTGCTGTGGCGGAGCCGCTGCAAACAAAAGACCTTAACGTGGATGAGGTCGTTGTCGCCGTGCCCCCTTCTTCCTATCTCAATCTCTCTCATGCTATCGAGATGCTGGAAGGTCTAGGTAAGCCCATCCGCGCGGTATTCGATCTTGGTCCGCGCTTATCATTTGGCAGCAAGCTGTTCCAGGCCGGCCGATTGCAGATGATGAATCTGGCAATTTCCCCTGTGGAGAGCTTCGCTTACACCGTCATCAAAAGGGCGTTTGACCTGATTGCAGCCACATTGGGGCTCATATTACTGAGCCCCCTCTTCGTCGCGATTGCGTCCGTGGTTAAGATAAGTTCCTCCGGGCCAATCCTGTTTCGTCAAGAACGCATTGGTCGGCATGGTAAATCGTTTACTTTGCTGAAGTTCCGGACAATGCACTGCAGCAGCAAGAGCGAAAGCGACACACTGTGGACCACCAGGAATGATCCTCGGTGTACGGTGATCGGTGCGGCATTGCGCCGATTCAGCCTCGATGAATTGCCACAGCTTTTGAATGTTGTTAGAGGTGAGATGAGTTTGGTTGGGCCTCGGCCGGAGCGCCCCTACTATGTGGCCAAATTTGGCGAGGATTTTGAGAAATACAATATGCGCCATCGCTGCCATGTTGGTATGACCGGGTGGGCACAAATAAACGGTCTTCGCGGCGACACTTCGATCTCGGACCGGCTCCAGTATGATCTCTACTACATGCGCAACTGGAGCTTCGGAATGGATCTGCAGATCATTTTTCGTACCGCATTCGTCGCTTTTACAGGCACAAATGGATATTAGGTTGGACATCGTGAAACGAGTTTTTCGAATCTCTGCGCTTGTGGCGCAGATTCACGTCTACCCGGGCGAAGCAGCCTGAAACGCATGCGTCAATTGGCTTTCCGAGCAACCCTTTACCCCCTTTCGTCCAGCTTCTTGGTGTATTCTTTTTCATGTGCCCAAAACTCCTCGCGAAACTCAGAAAGGGTATCGCCACACCTAATTCAGTGATCGCGTGTTTGTGCGGGCAAGCTGTTCGATGGTCGAGGACCTGGATACCAAGACACGAAAATTCATGGGAAAGACAGCGTTGATTACAGGAATTACGGGGCAAGACGGTTCGTACCTGGCTGAACTGCTGCTGAACAAAGGCTACGTAGTCCATGGCATTAAGCGCCGCTCGAGCAGTTTCAACACATCACGGATCGACGACGTTCTTCCGGACTGGCACGAGCGCGACGCCCGCCTATTCTTGCATTTCGCCGATCTTTCCGACTCGACAAGCCTGGTCAGACTCCTTTATCGCCTTCGGCCGGATGAAATCTATAATCTCGGCGCTCAAAGCCATGTTCTGGTGAGCTTTGAGATCCCTGAATACACCGGCGATATCACGGCGCTGGGCACCGTCCGCTTGCTGGAAGCCATTCGGGAAACGGGAATCAAGACCAAGTTTTATCAAGCATCGAGCAGCGAAATGTACGGCAAAGCGGTCGAGACTCCGCAAAGCGAGGCTACGCCCTTTCGGCCTCGCAGCCCCTACGGTTGTTCCAAACTGTACTCGTACTGGACAACGGTGAACTACCGTGAGGGGTACACACTGTTCGCGTGCAACGGCATTCTCTTCAATCATGAGTCACCCCGGCGAGGAGAAACCTTCGTCAGTCGCAAGATCACGCGGGCAGTTGCAAAGATTACCGCCGGCTTACAACAGCGGCTTTACCTGGGAAATCTGGATGCTAAGCGGGACTGGGGCTACGCGCCTGAATACGTGGAGGCGATGTGGCGAATCATGCAACTGGACGAGCCTGATGATTTCGTCGTGGCCACCGGCGAAACTCATACGGTTCGAGAGTTCGTGCAGATCGCTTTTGACTATGTAGGGCTCGACTGGGAAAAATACGTTGAAATTGATTCCAAGTATTTTCGTCCTAACGAAGTTGAAATTCTGCAGGGCGATGCCAGCAAAGCCGAAAGGAAGTTCGGTTGGCGGCCCAAAGTGAAACTCCAGGACTTGGTCAAGTTGATGGTGGACGCTGATATCAAACTGCTTGCTGACCAAATCGACGGCCGGTTGGCAGCACGGACGCTTTCCCCCGAGTGAAGCGAGAATTTTCGGTTCAATGTCACGATTCGCATGAGTGGGCGCATTCTGACTCATGAAATTTTTCCCAATTTCTGAATACATTTCAGGCTTAAAGCTGAACCTGGCGGCTAATCTCACCGGTTCCGCCTGGGCCATGCTTGTGCAATTGGTTTGCATTCCCCTGTACATCAAGTTCATGGGCGTGGAGGCATACGGCCTGGTGGGCTTCTACCTGATGCTGCAGGCGATGCTTCAGATCTTGGATCTCGGCCTCAGCCCCACCATGAATCGCGAGATGGCCCGTTATTCGGTTGATCCGAAAAAAGCCGACGAGGCGCGCGATCTCGTGCGTACGCTGGAAGTGGGCTACTGGTTGATTGGAGTTCTGATTGCGCTGGCATTGATCACTGCGGCTCCTTGGATTGCGGTCCATTGGATCAAGGCCAACGGGATACCAGTTCGTGGCCTGAGGCAGGCAGTGACTCTGATGGGTGTTTTGGCATTCTTCCAATGGCCAATGAGCTTCTATCAAGGTGGCCTGACCGGACTGCGAAAGCAGGTGCTGTTCAACCTGCTGCGCATCCTGGGGGCGACAGCGACGAACGGCGGAGCTGTCCTTGCGCTCTGGATCATCTCCGCGACCATTCACGTTTTCTTTCTTTGGCTCGTCGCAACGAATGCAGTGATAGTGCTGGTTTGGACGGTGTTTTTTTGGAAGAGCTTGCCTGGAGGAAGTCGCTCTCCTCAGGTGCGACCTAAGTTGCTGCGAAACATAGGGTATTTCGCGGCTGGCATCAGCGGAATCGCCACCTTCTCGCTAATTCTGGGGCAAGCCGATAAACTCGTTCTCAGCCGAGTCCTTGACCTGAAGGTTTTTGCCTACTATACGATTGCGGGAGTTTTTGGAAGCGGATTGGTTTTGATCGTCTCGTCGGTATTCAACACCATATTCCCGCAGTTTTCGGCCCTCGTAGCACAAGGAGACGAAGCAGCCATTATCAGCCTCTACCACAAGGGCACTCAGTTGATGTTGCTTCTCATCGTCCCCCTCACCGCGGTTCTCGCTCTGTTTTCGGTCGAAGTCCTGCAGCTGTGGACCAGAAATCCGGAAGTCGCGCGGAATGCTGGTCCGATCGCAACCATTCTCGTACTCGCAGCAGCGATAAACGGGCTGATGTTTCTGCCGTTCACGTTGCAGCTCGCGTATGGGTGGACCAGCCTCGGACTGAAGATCACGATATTTCTCACCATCATCGTCGTCCCTGGGGTTTGGTTTATGGCAAAACAGTACGGGCCGATTGGCGCGGCATACGTTTTCCTAGGCCTGCAGCTCATCAATATGCTTATCGGGGTTCCCTTGACTCATCGCCGCTTGCTTCGACAGGAGATGACAAAGTGGTTTCTGCAGGACATAGCTCCGCCGCTAGCAGCTTCAGTGCTGGTGGTCGGTCTGGCACGAGTTTTTGTCAGTACGCCCATGCCGCCGCTAGTGACGTTGGGGGTGCTCTTACTCATTCTGATGGCAGCATTATTGGCGGCAACGTCGGTAGCGCCACAGATACGCTGCAGTTTGCTCGCAAAACCATTTGCCTCTTAGCTCTATAATGTCCAATGAAGCCATGGCCACTCGGAAGCCCCGGACCTAGATAATGTGTGTTGAAGTACTGAAATCAAGGACTGACATCAAGCTCGCGCGCCGCGAATTGAACCGGAGAAAGCTTTCTTTTACGAAGCCTTGGTGGAAGCGCCTTACCCGCAAAACGAACGTCTCAGGCGCGATTGAGGTTGGGGATGAACTGAAAAGCTGGGACGTCTTCAAGACGGTCACGTTCATCGAAAAGCACCTGGCCCGCGATGCTTCCATTCTGGACATGGGCGCCTTCGCCTCCGAAGTTCCATGCATTCTGCACAATCTGAATTACTCCAACCTGGTCGGCGTTGACCTGAACCCGAATATCCGGGATATGCCATACTCGAGTTCTGTACGTTACGAAGTTGCCGATTTCATGCATACGCCATTCCCGAACGAGTCTTTTGACATCATCACCGCGATTTCTGTCATTGAGCATGGATACAACGGCCAGGCTCTTCTTCGAGAACTTTCCCGGCTGCTTCGGCCTGCTGGATACTTTGTGGCCTCGTTCGACTACTGGCCTGAGAAAATCGACAGCGCCGGCATAAAAATTTTCGGTATGGATTGGAGGATTTTTTCCGCAGAGGAGGTGCGCAGCTTCATTAGAGAAGCGGATGAATACGGCCTGATTCCGCCGGGTCACATCGACTTAGACACCGCAGAGAAACCCATCCGCTCTGCTGAAAGGGATTACACGTTCGCGTGGCTCGTCTTGCGGAAGACTACACCAGCCACACAATGAGAACGGCCCCGGTAGTGGCCTCAATATGAGAATTCTGCTTATTTCCGGCTCGCTACCGCCGATGAAGTGCGGCGTGGGGGACTACACCGCTCATCTTGCCAAGGCGCTGACTCGTCAGGGGAACACGGATATCGCAGTTCTCACCGACGTATCCGCGACGCCGAAACCCTCCAATTTTGACTTTGAAGTATTTCCGATATGCCATGGCTGGATACTAAGCGACATCGGGCGCATTGCGTTGGCGGTTCGGCGATGGAAACCTGACCTAATGCACATTCAATACCCCACCCAGGGATACGGGCAACGCTATCTCCCCTGGCTGCTGCCGGTATTGTTTCGCATGGCGGGCATCCCAGTCGTGCAGACTTGGCACGGCTATGACTCTCGACGGATGACCCGCCGCTTACTTCCGAATTCAGTGTTATCAGGTGGATTGATTATGGTCCGGCCGGAATACATGGATCACATGCAGCCCTTGTATCGCTGGCTTAATCGTCGAAAGCACACGAAGTTCATCCCGAATGCTTCCACAATTTCGCCCACTCAACTGTCGGTCGAGGAACGATCTACCGTTCGCTCGCGCTTTTGCCCGCATAATTTTCGGCTGCTTGTCTTCTTTGGGTTCGCGTACCCAGACAGGGGTACGGAGTTGCTATTCCAGATCGCAGATCCCGGCCAGCACCACCTGGTGTTTATCTCGGATTTGAATGCCGCCGATCCATATCAGGCGTCGATTCTCGAGCAGGCACAGTGGCCACCCTGGGCCGGAAAGCTAAGCGTAACGGGCTATTTGCCGGCCGAGGAAGTGGGGCGGATCCTCGCTGCGGCAGATGCCGTGGTCTTGCCCTTCAAAGATGGGGGAGGAATGTGGAATACCTCGATCCGCGCAGCGATCTCGCAGGGTACATTTCTCCTGACTACCTCGCGAGAACAGCATGGCTACGTTTCAGACGAGAATGCCTACTATGCACATCCGTGCGATATCGCCGACATGCGAAATGCCCTCTCCACCTATATCGGCAGGAGGAACGAAGCGGCTCGATTGGAACTGCCTCGTGACTGGGATTCGATTGCGCAAGCCCATCTGTCCCTCTACCACGCGGTTGCTCCTCGCGCTATGGCGGATTCTCTGGCCAGGGTCGTCGCCCAGAAATGAGAATCCTAGTTGTCTCCCCCGCAGCACCGTATCCGGCGCGGATCGGGAGCGCAGTGATTACGCTGAACCAGATAAGGGTTCTGTCCGCTCGCCACACCATCGATCTGATTTCGTTTAGGGATCGAGCGAATTCGGCCGATCTGGGCGAATTGCCGCGCTGGTGCAATGACATCCTGCTTGTCGAACGCCCACCTCGCTGGCAGGTCGTACTTTCAATGCTGAGTCGCGTGCTCGTCGATCCGCTCCCCGAGATCTCTCGTTTCAGATCCTCTGAGATGTCCAGAGTTGTGGCTGAGCGCCTGGCTGAAGGGCATTACGATATCGCTCTGTTCCAAACGATACAGGCGGCACAATTCCGGCCGGATTCGTATTTGGGAACGACAATTTGGAACCTTGAGGATCCTCCGGCGTTGAAGACAGAGAAAATGCTATCGATGTTTCCATGGTTTTGCAGGCCACTGTATCGCCTTCGCATTCGTCAACTTAGACGATACGACCTGAGGCATGCGAAGAAGTTTGGTTGCGTCACCTTCGTCAATCGAGAAGATGCCGTTGAATATATGAACGCAGTCCCGGGAGCATCTGCGGATTTTGTGCCGCATGGCGTAGATGAGGAAAGCGCATGCCGTCCAGACGTCAGTCGTCGGAAGGGAATGATCGTGATCACGGGGAACATGTATCACACCCCAAACGTAGACGCCATTGAGTTCTTTTGCAGAGATATCTTCCCTCTCATCTGCGAACGAGAACCATCAGCCAATCTTTGGCTAATTGGAGCGGAGCCAGTGGCGAAAGTGCGAAAATGGGCTCACCACCCGCGTATTAAGATCACCGGCTTCGTGCCGGACGTTCGCACTTCTCTTCGGGAAGCCATGGTAAGTGTCTGTTCTGTGCAGCTACGCGTCGGGACTCAGACAAAGATTCTGGAAGCTCTGGCCTGCGGCACTCCAGTGGTGACGACCTCTGCCGGGAATCATGGCATTGGAGCAGTTTCAGGCAAACACCTGTATGTAGCCGACAATCGGCGAGAGTTCGCCGACCGGGTCTTGTCCCTACTATCTGCTGAGAAGTGGAATGAGATCTCCAAGAATGGACAACATTTTGTTCGTGACAACTTTTCGTGGGAGAACAGTGCTGCCAAGCTGGAGCAAGTCATGGAGCGGTTGATGAACGGCAAAAGGACTAAGTCGACTTCGGCATGAAGACAGCCTTAATTACCGGTATTGGTGGTCAGGATGGAAGCTACCTGGCAGAGCTTCTCCTTGCCCAAGGCTATCGCGTAGTTGGAATTACGCCGCGTCAAAATGCTGAGAACATTCTTCCCATTCGGGAAAGAGTTGAGATTGTTGAGAATGCCTCGCTTGATCAGAAGTCTATCGAAAACATTATTCGTACCTACGAACCTGATGAGATCTACAACCTTGCGGCGCGCGCATCCAGCAAGCATTTGTGGTCTGATCCTATCGCTACCGCAGAGCTCAACGGCGTAGCTGTCCTGGCACTGCTGGATATCGTTCACCGTGTCGACCGCAGAATACGAGTCCTACAAGCCTCCAGTAGCGAAATCTTCGGCAACGCTGCCATTACGCCACAGAATGAATCCACGCCCATTCAGCCTCGCAATCCGTATGGAGTTGCTAAAGCATTCGCCCACTGGATGAGCTCGATTTACCGCGAGCAACGCGGGGTTTTTGCATGCTCCTGCATTCTGTACAATCACGAAAGCCCTCGCCGAGGCATAGAATTCGTCACGCGAAAGATTTCTCGCGGGGCGGCGATGATTAAGCTCGGGCTGGCCCGCAAACTCCGCCTCGGCAATCTTGATGCCAGGCGCGACTGGGGCTTCGCCGGAGATTACGTTCGCGCCATGTGGCTGGCGCTGCAGCAACCAACGCCGGAAGACTACATCGTCGCCACCGGAGAAGCGCACTCGGTGCGCGAATTTTGCGAGATAGCCTTTTCCCAAGTCGGCCTGAGTTACGAAGATTACGTAGTGCAAGATCGCGAGGAGTTGCGCGGGCCGGAATCTGTTCTACTGCTGGGAGACCCAACGAAAGCAAAACGTATTCTCGGGTGGGCTCCCACTGTGAGCTTTGGGGAATTAGTCAAGATGCTGGTGGATGCTGATCTGAAATCGCTGGCGGAGAGTCTCGAAACAGACCCTCCGTCTTCGAGGTTATCGTGAGGAGACCAAAATAGTTGATGAAGACCTGGAATTGTTGCCGAGTTTGCGGAGGTTCACTCGATCCGATTCTTTCGTTGGGGGAGCAGTACGTATCCACTTTCCTGGCGCCTGATCAGCCCGATGGCCCGAAGGCTCCATTGGAGCTTGTTCTTTGCCGGCAGTGCCGGCTCCTGCAACTGCGACACACAGTGGCCGGGGACATGATGTACCAGGAATATTGGTATCACTCAGGGACAAACCAGACGATGCGAGATGCGCTGGCAGACATTTCGGGCTCGGCCACGAAGCTGATGCACTTGCAGGCGGGCGACTCTGTTCTCGACATTGGCTGCAACGACGGCACGCTTGTCGGCTCCTATCAGGTGCCCGGGCTTTACAAGATCGGCTTCGATCCGGCACGAAACCTGGCCGTCTTATCGCGGAAGGTCGCGGACAATGTGCTGGTCGGATTCTTTGAGGCGGACCGTTTTTTGTCGGACAGCAAACTGGCCAGCCATCGTCCGAAGGTTATCACATCCATTGCGATGTTCTACGACCTGGAGGAACCGCGCAAATTCGTGGCTGACATAAAGCGAGTTATGCATCCGGACGGCCTCTGGATCATGCAGATGAGTTATCTGCCGCTGATGCTCGAGCAGAATGATTTCGGGAACATCTGCCATGAGCACCTCGAGTACTACTCCCTGCAAGCTCTTCAATATCTTCTGGGCCTGCACGGCTTCTCCATTGTCGATGCCCAACTGAACGATGTGAACGGCGGCAGTATTCGCGCCTACATCCGCAATCGTGATGCAGATAGCAAGGCTTTTGGCGATGAGGCTTATCGGGCGCAAGCTGCGGAGCGCGTCTGCAAGCTACGAACGGCCGAAGCGGATCTTGGTTTGGACACGACAGCTCCCTACCTGGAGTTTGCGGCACGAGTCGCACAAATCAAGGAGCAGGTGTCCGGGTTCATCAAGGACGAAGTCAAGCGGAAAAAGAAAGTCTTCGTCTATGGCGCGTCAACCAAGGGAAACACGATGCTTCAGTATTTCGAATTGGACCACTCGATCATCGAAGCGGCCGCCGAGCGCAATCCGGACAAATGGGGCAAGGTGACGGTCGGTACTCGCATCCCAATCATTTCTGAAGCGGATGCCCGCGCTGCGAAACCGGACTACTTCCTTGTACTTCCATGGCATTTCATTGAGGAGTTCAAGCGGCGGGAGCAGGCCTACTTGTCGTCCACCGGGAAATTTATTGTGCCTCTTCCCCGCTTTGAGCTGGTCTGATCGCACATGCGTTTCTTAGAGCTGTAGGCAATTGCCGAGGTCACTCTTCGGGAAAGAGAGCCGTTGAAACGATGTCAGTATCGATCATCATCCCTACATTCAACGGCGCGTCTCGGATTGGAAACTGCCTGGACGCCCTCGTGAAGCACACCGCAGACAACGATCCGGAGATTTTGGTCGTCAATGACGGTTCAACCGACAATACGGTGAATGTTGTTGCCCGTTACCAGCATGTACGTCTCATCAATCAGGCGAACGCTGGGCCTGCGGCGGCTCGTAATCGCGGCGCCAGTGAGGCAAACGGCCACGTCATTCTATTCACGGACGACGACTGCGTTGTAGCGCCGGATTGGATATCCGCCATGATGGCACCTTTCGCTGATCCGGAAGTAGTGGCAGTAAAGGGCATTTACCGCACCACCCAAACGAGTCTCAGTGCGCGTTTTGTACAGATTGAATACGAAGATCGATACCGCTTTATGGCGCGTCTTGCCTCGATTGACTTTATCGATACCTACTCAGCAGGGTTTCGCCGTGATCGCTTTCTGCAGATGAACGGTTACGATACTTCATTTCCTGTGGCGTGCGCTGAGGACATCGAGCTTTCGTACCGCATGTCGTCCCTTCGCTGGAAAATGAAGTTTGTCCCCGCTGCTGTGGTCTATCATACCCACCCTGACAGCCTTTCGCGCTATCTCAGGAAAAAGTATAGATTTGCATATTGGCGTGTGCTGGCGGTACGAAAAAATCCGAGGAAGGCCGTGAGAGACAGCCACACACCACAACTCATGAAGCTCCAGCTTTTTTTTGCTCCCGCCCTGCTGCTTGCGGCCGGCCTGGACCTGGCACTGCGGCCGGCAATGCCAATCTCCATTCTTGTCATCGGCGGATTTTTACTCAGCACGCTGCCGTTTGCAGCCCGTGCCATGGTGAAAGATCCTATGGTTGGACTCCTCTCTCCGGCACTATTGGCGTTGCGAGCTTGTGCGCAGCTATTGGGCGTTTCCGCCGGCATAATCCAGGCTTTCCGCAAATCGGCCGAGATCCCCGCCAACTCCCGCCTGGTGGGATAATCGATGTTTTCTGCCTCGACCTGCTCAACCTTGTCGGAGTCGTTCCGTTTCAGATGAAGTGCGGAGGATGCTTTCACAAGCGGGCACAATGAGCGTCCAACCTGTCTGCGCCGTAGTTGTTACCTATAGGCCTAATGCAACAGTCCTTGAGCACTTGCACAATATCCAGCCGCAGGTGCAGGGTTTGGTGGTAATTGACAACGGGTCCAGCGATGATGAGATCAGTCCATTGCGTGCAGCCAGCTCGGCGCTTCGTTTTCACCTCATCGAAAACAGGGATAACGTTGGCATTGCCGAAGCGCTGAACCAAGGGGTTCGATGGGCAAAAAACCAGCAGTATGGTTGGGTAATTCTCTTCGACCAGGACAGCGCAGTGACGCCCGGATTCATCGATCAAATGTTCGAGGCATGGGACATGCACGCCAGCCGCGAACGTCTAGCTTCGATTCATCCTCGCTATGTGGACCCGAAAACAGGCATCGAACTGCACATACCCCGCGCCGTCGACGGCAGCCCCATCTTTCCCATGACTTCGGGATCCCTCATGGCGGTATGGGTTTTCGACAGAATCGGATGGTTCGCGTCGGAATATTTCATTGATCTTGTGGACTGGGAATACGCTTTCCGTATCCGAGCCGCGGGCTTTCTGATCGCCCAGTCAAGTCGAGCCAAACTGTGGCATTCTCCAGGAAACCCGGCAGAGCTCAGCGTCTTCGGTCGCGCATTCCAGCACAGCCGGCACGACGCGATCAGGCGTTATTACATTTCACGAAACTCCATCGCCTTCTATCGCAAGTATCTATTCTCTTATCCCGCTTGGGTGTTGCGGGCCTTCTATAGGCAAATGCATGAGACGCTTGTTTGCCTAATGGCCGAGCAGAACCGAGCGCGGCAGTTTTGGAGTCTCCTGATTGGAACCTGGGATGGCCTGACCGGAAGAATGGGTAAACGAGAACGGCTGTAGCGAATGAGCGCAACGCGGCGCTCTTTGCTCGCGGGCGCTGGCCGGGTCATCTAGGGCAGTAACAGATCTTTGGCGATGCTGCTCCACCCGGTAGAGTAACGCCGGTAATCCCCGTTCAGAGTTTGCCGTAAGACCCCACGAATACGCGCCACCCTACTCGCCGGCAATCCGGCCCGGTGTTCAAGATGAGAGATTTTTCTGGAAATCTCAGGAAGCGCCCGTCGGCTGTCGCGGAATTGAGCGCTGCGCTCTTCCAGGCGTTCGCGGAATTCATGGAAGCGTTCCACTTCACCGCGATAGAAGCTCGCCGTGGTGAGCCTGGCGCGTTGCGTTCGCTCCTGCAGAGTCCGGGGCCCTGGCCCGACTTGCTGTCCCGCATGCCGACGATACTGAATCAATCGATCCGAAATTACTGCAAACTTTCCCTGGACAGCCAGCAAGAGGGATATCCAGCTGTCATGAATCTGTTCCGCGGGGATAGGGGCCAAGAGACCGAAATACTCCGTGCGGAACGCCATCGTCGCCCCCGTCACCACCGGATGCCTTAGCAGAACAGCCAGCGCCTCCCCGCTTGCGCATTTCCTTTGTTCGGCACGATCAAACGCAAACGTGGGCCAGAGGCGCCCCGGTACGGACTGTGAATCGTCATCGATCAGATCGGCGTCGCTGAAAGCCAAAACTGTTTCCCTTGAGCGCAGGAAAGCCTCCTCGATGCAACGGAGCTTGTGTCGGTACCAAACATCATCCTGGTCTGCCAAGGCTACGATTGTCCCATTACACAGCGAAATCGCTTTCTCAAAATTCTTCGTGGACCCGAGGTTATCGTCGTTGACTACAACTCGGGTGGAGAACGGAGCGCGCTGAGCAAATTCCATTACGATCTCAACGGAGCCATCCGAAGAGCCATCATCGCAGACGACGAGTTCGTCCGGGGGGCGCTCCTGGTCCGCAATGCTCTTCAGTTGCGTGGCAAGGAACCGCGCGCCATTAAAGGTGCACATAGCCACGGAAAAGGTCAGCCCCAAGCTGTCTCCTTCAGGGTGCCCCACGTCTGCCAGCCTTTGGGAGACGTGAGTGCGATTTGCTGCGCGTCGCGAAGATATCGCTTCAGCCCGCGTTCATACGCCACTTAGAATCTCTTGATAACCCGTGTCGCCCTCGACAGGTCTCTTGATTGACGATTCGCAGGGCCAAAGCAATCGAGCAGGAACGGTCGCCCACAGCAACTCAATCGCAGCGACTCTTGCAGCCCCGTCCGAAGTAGATCTTGTGCCCCCTTGATGCACGGCGCCGCGAACTTTGCCCGCCTCGCCCTATTATAATTATGGGAACGCACTCGCCTGCGGGTTTCCGTCTACTTGCTGGGTTGGTGTGGATGAACTTACTCTGCTGCTGAAGCAACCAACCCTCTTGACCTCACACACCAATGCAGGAAATCGCGGAAATGAGCATAAACCAGACGCTCTGCCCAGGAGACTGGAGGAATCGAGCACTCGGCCAAGGATTTCTGTATGCATGGCAGCCTATCAGGGCGAAAGCTACATCGGCCTTCAATTGCGCTCGATCCTACCTCAGTTAGCAGATCAAGATGAGATCATTGTTGTCGATGATGCTTCAACCGACGCTACCTGCGAAGAAGTCACTGACCTGCGAGACCCGCGCATCGTGTTGATACGAAATGCTGAGAATCAAGGAGTCCTGCGTACCTTCGAGACTGCACTCTCCCGCTGCTCGGGGGAGATCGTTTTTCTCAGCGATCAGGATGATCTTTGGCTTCCAAAAAAAGTTGAGACCGTGCTTGAGGCATTCGCCAATGCTTCGGCCGTGATGCTGGTGACGAGCGACGCCATGCTTATCGACGAGGGCGGCGCCACAATCGGGCATTCCTTTTATGCGAAGCGCGGCAAATTTCAGAGTGGGTTATGGTCGAACCTGCTGATCGGAAAATTCCATGGATGCACAATGGCCTTTCGCTCCATTCTGCTGCAAACGGCCTTGCCTTTGCCCCCCGGAAGGCTTGTGCATCATGACACCTGGATCGGCTGCGTGAACGCGCTGATGGGTGGTAAGACACACTACATTGCTGAACCATTGGTGGCGTACCGGCGACACTCCAGCAATGTGACGGGCCGAGTCAAATTAGGAAACTACACCCGATTTAGAATGAGATCTCAGCTGTTGTTCGGACTGCTGGCACTCTGGGCGGGAGGCCGTCGCAACAAACGGGGTTTGAATCAGTGACGCGTGGCAAGGGACCGGTGTGATAGCCCGCTGCTCTACGTTACCAGAGCAGCCCGTTCCCGGGGGCCCCATGTACGATGGATTAATGTTTGTGATGTCGTGCTGATGCTGCGACAACTACAATACGTTTGCCTGATCGGATGCATCGGGTTGGCTGATGCGGACCGCATCGATCTGTTTGCGGGGCGCGGTCCGTTCACACTCACTCCGTTTCTGGTTCTAGCGCCGCTGGTCGTCATTCTACGCCTGTTCCGCAGCCAGCCAAGTGCCATGTTTCGGCTTGCAGTTACCCCCGAAATGCGGCAGCAGTTCCCTTTCGTTGCTGCGTCCAGCGTGTTTTTGCTTCTTACGTTTTTTTCGATCCCGATCGGCCTTGACCCCGAACGGGGACTAGTGGCTTTTTGTGATCTGCTCCTGGTAACCGGGTTGGCATACTACATTTCGCTGCAGGTGTTGAACGAACCGGAACAGGAAAAGCTGATTGTACGTTCCGTCACTTTTGCCCTGCTCGCTTATGCCATTTTTGTCCTCGGAGAGTGCATAGCCTGGACGCATGGCATCGTCATGACTGCCCAGCGAACTGGCCCGTGGCTAGAATCGACGTTCGCCACCAGTTCCATCGGGCCGTGGATACCGACGCTGTCCGGAACTGCCTACGACGCGAACCGCTCGGGATTCGTGCTCACGATGTATTTAGCCCTGATCGACAGGTTTGCGGCCAAGTCGCGCTATACGCCCGCTCTTCGTCTTGCAATCGCAGTTCTCGTTTTCCTGACGCTATCGCGCTCGGGCGTTCTTTGTTGGTTGGCTTATTATCTCGCCTCCAAAAAGTTCTGGTTGCGACTGTCGTCTCGGCGGGCTGTGGCCGGGTTAGCGGCAATTCTCTTGCTTAGTTTGCTGGTTTTTGCCAAGTACCAGCAACAATTGACGGCTGTGGCGGAGGCATGGGAGATCTCGGATGCGATTTCTGCAAAGCTGTCGATGGATACGGGGAGCTCCGGAGAAAGCCATGTGCTTCTGATTGAACGAGGTCTCAACACATGGTTGACCTCAACCAAGACGGTGATGACCGGCATCGGGTACGCTGCTGCACCGAAAGTCCTAGCGGATTTTTTCGGAGACGATAAGCGCGGCAACTTTCATAGTCTGTACATCACTACTCTCGCTGAAATGGGATTGCCCGCATTCATTGCTTTGCTGTTTCTCCTCGGATATCCAATATTTGGAAGGACGGGTGCCATACCTGCGCTTGCAGCGATTCTTACGTTCAACCTGACCTACCAAACGGAAACGGAGCCTCTGTTCTGGTTGATGCTCGCGCTGTTGTGGTCGTACGGACGGACGAACGCGCCAGCCTTAACTCTGATTCTTGATACTGGAAGGGCATCCTCGTTGGCAGTGCCAAAACAATGATCACAGGATGCAGCGACCGACGACCTCGGCAGTTTGCGTGCAGTCTCGCTTGTGTGATTAGCAAGAAAACAGCTGTGTCTAGACCCAAGCGTCAGCACTGAACAGGGTACTCTGGTCAAAAGAGGCTTCCTGGCAGTTTCCAATTTCCAAAAAAAAGAGCTTGATCTCTGTCGCAAGGCAAAGTAAAAGATTGTCGACGTCCCAGATCTCTTGGATATTGCACATGCCACGATGACCGCTATCGCGACTCGCCTTTTCGCTGTCGTTATGTGTTTTTTGGCTTTCGGTATCATGCTCCTAAGCGCCGCTTGCGGCGCGCCTCGGCAATTGCCCAAAGGGGCTATCGGCAACATTGGGCGATACAACTATTCGCCTTCTATCATTGAGTCCGAAGGGACGCGGCGGTTTTGGTGGTGCAGCGAAGGAAACAATCAGGGAACTAGCTCTCGGGAGTCCGATGCCATCTATTATCAATCGATTCATCTGACCGCTCCTGAAAATGATGGGACCAAACTGGTTCTCGCTGAAACTCCCGGCGCGTGGGACTCCGCTTTTACCTGTAATCCAAAAGTGATTGCCGGCAAGTTCCAGAATCCTCTCGGCAACGGCAAGACATACACCTACGCGATGTACTACGTAGGCACCGCGTCCCCTGACGGGTTGGACAACAGTATTGGCGTGGCATTTTCCAATGACGGCATCTCCTGGACGAAATTGCCACATCCCGTGATCCCCTCAACGTCGCGGCGAGGCTACGGCGTTGGTCAACCCGTACTGCACAATGACAATCATAAGTCCGCGCTGTGGATGTTCTACGAAGATACCTTCCCTACTGCACACCACGTCGCCGCTGTTTCGAGCGATGGTGTGCATTTCAAGGTCCAAGGCACCCTCACTACCAATGGTTTGAACCCGGATAATCCGGAGCCCGGTTGGGGAGATATGGCTTACGAACCCAACAAAGGTGAGTGGTATGCCGTTTTCAATCGCCCGGGCCGGCCAATTTCGTCTACTGGAGGAGTACAGGAGCGCGGGAATTATGGAGTCGAACTGTACAAAATCTCCGAGCACGCGCTGTTGACGGGCGGCTCGGGCTGGCAACACCTGGCGACCATCGACACCAATGCTACTGGTTTCGAAGCAAACTTTATAGCCGCGTTCGTGCGCGATGCCTACGGCAACCTCAATTTGACCTCTCAGAACAAGGTCCAGATGTATGTATCAATTTCTTATCCAGCTCCCAAATGGGAAGCAACGCCAAAGGAAGCTGGGGAATCGGCCGACACTTCCAACTGGATTTTATTTCCTACGGAGTGGTCCACGAGCAGCGAAGCGAAACCCCCTCTCAGTCGCTATTTCAACGGAAGCGTACACGAAGTGACGACGGGCTGGGTCAGTCCTGATAGCGCCTTCCAACTGGAGCGGGTTCTTGGCCACCTATATGGCAACTGGGTTCAGGGGACGGTACCCCTATATAGCTGCAAAGCGGAGCGAACAGACTACTTCGTATCGCTCGATGGCGCGTGCGAAGGCCAGAGGATTCTCGGCACCGCAGGCTATGCATACCCGCAGCCGGTTTCCGGATTGCACTTGCTGCCGCTATACCGCTGCAGCACCGCTCGCGACAATTTCGCCAGCAATGATCGGAAATGCGAAGGTCAGCATACGGATCTGCTCCTGGGATACATCCTGCCTTGATTCTCTGCCGTTGAAACACGCCTATGGGACCACGACAGCGAGAGCTGCGGCTGTGATTGCCAGTTGGGATGTAATCTGGCTCCAGTCGCGCAATCCACGCACGAAGGCGCCGGTAGGCAGCTTATAGGGCACGATGATCTCGTCTCCCGGATACAACCGCAGGTGCTCGAATTTCGCGCCGGTGAACACTCCATTCACATTGTTTGCCGCTACCACCACGCCATTGGCTCGCAACACAAAGGCATGGTGCAGGTCGGATTGCGGTTTCCCTTTACCCGCCATTTCCAGGTAACCTCCGCTACTGGTACGCGGATCATAGATAAACGAGCCTGGGTTGTATACATTTCCGACGACCGACACCGTCGACGGAGTATGCGGGATAATCAGCCGGTCGTTGTCTTCCATCAGCATGTCCGGAAGCTGTGTCAGCTTTTTGTCGGAAGGTTTCACCGGAAGAGCGACGCGCCCGCTCGCTCGCACAGCCCGAAGCTGAGAGACGATTCCCTCTTGCAGTTGCGCCAGGGCCTGGGCGTCTCCGCTGGCCGCGGTTGCCGCGATGGAGAGCGCCGACTGACGCACTTGCACTTCCATCGTATGCACCAATTGGTCCAGGCTATTCTGCTGCTCAATGCGAGCCGATTCCCGCAGCAGCTGCGATCCATACACATACGCATTCGGTGTCAGTCCTCCGGCCCGCTGCAGCACCGAGTGCAGAGTCTCGTTCACCTCAAGTTTGTAAACGCCGGGGCGTTTCACCTCGCCTTCCAGAACTACATAGCGCGAGCGCTCGTCTTGCGGCAAGCTGATGTCCCGCTGCGAGAAAATCGTGACAATGTCTCCTGGCTGCAATTCGAGATTGCTGGCATCATCGTGTTCCAATACGGCTTTGCGCGGGCTCATCCAGATCAGCTTGGAACTCAGATCTGTCGGATTGACGCGCTGAATGATCGCGTAATCCCAATTGATCTCCGGGGAATAACGCCGCAGATCGGCGGTTAGGCTGTTGGCCGTCCGCTGTGTCGTCGCAATGTCTGTGTGCATTTCAGCGGTTCCGCGATTGCCCAGCGCGACGCGATCCGGGGCATTCTCGGACGCCGCAGGCGTCTGCTGACCCGCCGCGCACGGGACATAAACCACATTCGACTGCTCCGTCGAGCTTGTCGCGACTAGGCTTTCTGTCGGCACCGCCGATGGTTGCCCGCCGCCGGAGCCGGCGCTAACGCTTGGCTGCTGCGCGGCAGAAACCTGGGAACCGCCCGCCGACGTTGCCGGCAGACAACGCACCTGCACGGGAGCTTGTTGTCCGACCGGATATTCGGTCGCGCGGCCATTGCCTATCGCTGCTCGATCCAGCCAGTAACGCCGGGTCAAAAAGGCCTCAGCATTAGGAATGAGATCACGGACGCGCATGCCCGCTTTCCATGCATAACGTCCGGGATTCGCGACGTTTCCTCGCAGCGTCACCGTATCTTGAAAGCTCGGCACAATCGAAAAAACCCGAACAATATCGCCGTCCTGAAGTGGGGCGGATCGCGACGCATCATCATAAGGAAATTCCAGCGTCTTGCGAGACTGGTGATCCAACAGGCGTTCGATCGTGATCCTGCCCGTATCGGCCAGACTGCTCAGCCCGCCTGCAGTCTCGATCAAGTCGCTCAGCGTGGAATTCCCTTTCAGTTCGTAAATTGCAGGCGTGTTTACAGATCCGGAGATGGCTGCCAGAGCTCCGACCGGAGGAATGTAGAGAACATCACCTGGCTGCAGATGTACATCCTTGGACTTATCACCCTTGATCAGCAGATCGTAGAAATCAAAATCCGTGATCGTCGCTCCATCTCGGCGCACCTGGATGTGTCGCAAGGATCCTTGGGGATTCGGACCTCCGGATGCAAAGATTGCGTTCACCAGCGTACTTAACGAACTGATCGTATAAGTCCCTGGATAACGCGCATTGCCGACTACCAGTACCTGAATTGAGCGAAGGTGTCCCACGTTGGCCGTGAGATTAAAATTGCGGAATATCTTTGAAACTTCGTTCTTCAGGTATTTCTCGAGTTCGCCGTAGTGCATACCCGCTACAGATACCTCCCCAACTCGCGGTATATAAATCTGCCCGCCACGATCGACTGTCACACGCAGGTTAGCCTCAAGCTGGCCCCAAATCTTGATCTCCAGTTGATCTCCCGGCCCTATCACGTAGTCACCCGGAATCTGCAACATATCCAGCGGCGCAAAAGTGCTGGGGGGCTGCTCGAATAATGATTGTCCGAACAACAGCAGAGGCCGTCCGGCAGAATCCGCCACCATCTGCTCGAACTCGGTTTCCGGCACTACCTGATGTTTCGCTCCGGCAATTTGTGAAGGATTGGGTGGCGTCGCGCCTGGGGGAAATTGGCTCTGGCTGGTATCGGGCGGAGACTTTAGTTGCGGCACACTCTCCGGCGCCGTCGCGTAGCTTCCGGTGCGAGACGCCGCGGAACCTTGGCTCTGCGACATGCACTCGGGGCTAGATGCCTGGAAAGGATCGTTACAATCCACACCACTGAACGGCGTTTGGCCCGGAGCAGACGAATCATTTCCGCTTTGCGAAAACGATAATGCGACAAACGTGCAGACAACGAACAATACTCCGAGCAGACGAAGTTCTCTCATCATCGATTTAACGCACCCCGCAGCCACGACAACAACGAAAGGTAATTCTATCAATGCGCGCTCCCTACATCGATATGGATGTCGACGTGGCACGGTTTTGTGGCAGGAATGAGGGGCAGTTCAATCGGGCTGCGATCCAGCCCGATATTTCGAACGCTGCCCAGCAGGCGTAGTCGCAAGTCCCACATCGCCCACTCCCAGCGGTGCGAGTTTTCGCGACGTGAAGGAGCCGAGAAATCAGTCCCCTGCTTGCGGGCTTGTGATCTGTGTCAGATGACCGTCACCCTGCGTTGCTTGGGCAACTCCCGACTTCTCGTGCTGGCTGCCGCGCAGTAGGTATTTGGATAGCGTGAGGAAACCTTTCAGGTTGCGCTGGAACTCCCGCCGATCTTTCAGGGACTGCCTGACCTTATAGAGAATGTAGCTCGGACTCAGGTAAAAACTGCGCCGCGCGCGGTCACAGAAACTGACAAGTTGCTCGTGTGTGATATTGGGCAGATTCACAACGCTGTTGTGAAGCCCATCTTTGGTCAGCCAGTCTCCCCAATTCTCGATTTGGATGTATTTCCGATCTTTGGCTTCCTCATACGCGGTCGTTCCGGGATAAACCATGATCGGAAAGAATTGGGCCGTATCGGGTTTCAGTTTTTTCGCAAACGCCAGCGTCTTGTTCATGCTGGCCGGTGTCTCATTAAGGTTTCCAACCATGAAGCAACCGTGCACCATGATGCCCGACTCCTGGCAGCGGCGCACGAAACGATGCGCCTCCTCGTGATATTTAGCATCGCGACGGTCATCATTGTTCTTCTTCATGCCGTGGATCACTTCCACATCGCCGCTTTCGAAGCCCACGCAGAAAAGCCGGGCCCCGGCCCTATGCAGAGTTGAGAGCAATTCCGGGTCGGCGCCAATATCGGCACGGCAGTTGGCGTCAAAGGCGAGTTTATTCCCGCGGCGGATTAATTCTTTGGCCAATTCCAGCGTCCGCGGCTTGCTGATGATGAACGTATCGTCTTCCAGCATCACCGTCTTGATCTCGGGCATTTCGCGCGCCACGAAATCGAATTCGTCTGCGACGTTCGCCACCGAGCGGTAACGCATCTTGTGTCCGCTAAAAGTCTGCGGATAAACGCAGAAAGAGCAGTGATAGGGACACCCTCGGCTGGTGTCGAACACGACCAACGGCCATAGGGAGTGGCCGTAGAAGTAATCAGGTGTGTGCAGGAAGCGCTTGTACACCTCTGACACGAAAGGCAGTTCGTCCAGGTTTTCAATCGGAGGACGCGGAGAATTGACCGTAATTTCGCCGCCACGGTTCCGCCAGGCCAAACCTTCGATATCGGAAAGATCTGCCCCGCAGGCTTTTGCCGCCAGCCAATCCCGCACGGTGTACTCGTACTCCCGGATGGCGACTGCCTCGAGCGCCCTCGACATGGCCAACGTCTCTTTCGGCAACGCAGAGACGTGCCGCCCGACCAACAGAACGTGAAGCGAAGGCTTTGCCGCCACCAGCGCCTCAATAACACTGACATCGTTGAGAATACTGGGCGTGGAAGTATCGCACACGACTGCTTCGACATTCTTCCGCGCAATGCGGTCAATTACCGCCTGGATTGTGCACCCGGCGGCTGGAGAATCCACCAAGTCCACCTCGTGTCCGTTCCTGATCGCCACACCAGCAGCAGTGGACAGCCATTTGGGGTAGTACAGCGTCCCACTCTTCGTGACAGCTGGACTGCGCTGCTCACGCGAAAAGCGAGGATGAAACGGAGGATTCAGAAACAAGACACGCATTAGGCAAAAGTATAGCAGAGGTTTGCCGCACGACAGGCGGTTTCCGCCCCAAAAGTGTCCATCCGGTGCTAATACCTGGTTGCTCCAGCCCTACGAAGCTCTTTCGGGCTTTCCCTTCCAATAGTGCTTGAGTGCAAGCATTCGTTCGCGGTTCTCCGGGAGCCTGAGAGTTTGCTCAAAACTACGTCGGATGAAGATCCATAACACCACGAAAAAGAATGAGAGAACTGTCATCACGATCACGATGAGAGTCCTGTGCGGAGACGCTTTCTTGTCCGGAGGCACGGCCGCATCTACCACCTGCACAATTTCTCCCTCGCGCGCCTCGTCGAGCTTGGCGATTTCGAGTGCCTTCGCCAGCAACTCGAAAACCGTCTCGTTATATTTGAGGTCTCGGTAGCGGCGAAGGTATTCCAGGCCGGCTCCGGTGACTCTGCCCTTGGACAATACGATGTCAGACCCAGTATCCTTCTGCGATCCCGCCAACTGTTCCAGCTGTGACTCCAATGCAGCAAGCTGTTGCTTAGCCAGCACGAGTTCGGGATTGTCCTCGGTAGCGAAAGACCTCATACCCTGGATCTGCACGGTTTTCGCGGCAACTTGCGCCCGCAACACGGCCGTAGACTCGATCAGCGCCCGCGCCTGGCTATCAATCTGCAAAACGCCTGTCGATTGCTGCGTTTTCCTCATGGCCTCTTCGGCCTCGGTGAGTTTCTCTCGCGCATCCCGCAATTGCTGCTCGAAGAACACCCGTCGTCGGGCAGCTTCGGTGATGGCGAGGCTGGCGGAGAGTTTTCGGAACTCGTCCACGTAGCCGTTGGCCAATTCTGCGGCTCGTTTCGCATCTCGGTCCTGGATCGTAATCCGGATCAACCCGTCCTTGGGTCCTGCAACCACGTTGGTGCGCCGTTCAAACTCCTTCCGCGTATCCGAAATGCGTTTGAGACGGTATTCCTTCATGAGGTCAAAGCGCCGAATCGTCGCGTCCTCGACCGTGCGGCTCTTCAGCAACGACACATACATGTCCGCTGGAGTCTTCATCCCCAAGCCACCGGCAAGAGAGGAAAGCGAGCCCAGAGCACCTAGCCCACCTAACTGCCCCAGCAAGGCCGAAGCCATGGAGGAACTTTGGGCAGGAGGTAGCAGAACGATATTGGCTTCGTAAGTGACTGGCAGAACCAGAGCAATCGCAGCAGCAAGTACCGCAGCACCTGACACAAAACGCACAATGAAGCGCTTGTGCTGCATCAGCAGAACTGCAATGTCGAGGAGCGAAACCTCAGTAGCCGCAGCTTCAGGGACGCTGGCGCTTTCTTCATCCAGCAACGGATGCGCCTGCGGCATCATTTCGGTGTGGGTCGGCACTCTCTAATTATGACCTCGGCAAGGGGGTTCCTCGATTTTACGACAGATTGGCGCGTTTCGTTCAAAGCTCACGCAACTCGGACCCGATACCTAATCCAAGTCGTACATTTCAGCAACGACCACTTTTATGCTAGGTTGGATGAGCCAATATCTCTCCCTTGAAATGAATGGTTTCTGTGTTCGGCAAATCCCCAGTGTGCAATCGGAGCAATCCTACAAGGGGCCCATTCTCGAGCACATGAGGAGGATTATTGCTGCTGCTCGGGAGGGGACTGCTCGTCTCCGAGTCCGGATTCTTCTCACGCCCTGGCTGCTAGTCGTGCTCGTGTGCTGCAGTTTGGCTTCAGCACAGACCAACGCAGGCGACGAGAAGGATGCAACAGAACAGACTGCGCAGGGGAGAGCATCCAACTTCGGGCCCGCCCCTGTTGACGTGAAGTCGCTTCCCAAGAATCTTTTTCTCGACCAAAAAGACTTTTGGACCGCGCCTTTTCATTTCTCCGAAAAGCAATGGGACTGGGCTCTTCCTTCTGTACTCGTCGGGGGCCTGCTGATCAAGGCTGACGGAAGCATCCAAAAGCACGTTCCCACGAGCAAGAGCACGGTGTCGCATGGTGTCACTTATTCCAACGCCGGGCTGGCCGCATTGGTCGGCGGCGGGGGCGGCTTGTTTCTTTTGGGCCATCTCCAGAACGATGATCAGAAACGCGAAACCGGAATTCTTGCCGGAGAGGCTGCCATTGGAGCCTTCCTGGACACCGAAGTCTTCAAGTACGCCGCCGGACGAGAACGTCCGTTCACCGGATCGGGCACAGGGCGTTTTTTTGTTGGCGGAGATTCCTTCCCCTCAACCCACGCCTCCGTCAGCTGGGCTATAGCAAGTGTGATCGCCCATGAATATCCCGGCCCGTTAACCCAGTTCCTTGCCTACGGCATGGCCGGAAGCGTCAGCGCGGCGCGCTGGGCCGGCCAAAAGCACTTCGCTTCCGATGTCATTATCGCCAGTGCGCTGGGGTGGTACATGGGCTATCAGGTCTTCCACGCTCACTCGCACTACAGCGACGCCGAGTTGGCCAGGTATGGCAAGTTCTACAAAGGCGAGGGAGACCAGGAATTCCCCCCACTGCGCAAGACTCGAAACATGGGATCCAGTTATGTACCTCTCGATAGTTGGGTGTATCCCGCCCTGGGGAGGCTTGCCGGACTGGGTTATATCGAAACTGAATCCATGAGTTTGCGTCCCTGGACTCGCCTGGAATGCGTACGACTGGTAGCAGAAGCCGCCAAGCACACCGCCGGCGACACGGACACTCCAAATGAAGTTCAAAATCTCTACCATGCTCTCGCCCATGAGTTTGGTTTCGAATCAGAACTGATGGATGGCGAACGCAATATCAACGCACAATTCGAATCGGTGTACTCCCGTTTTCTCGGCGTATCCGGGACGCCGCTCACTGACAACTACCACTTCGGACAGACACTGCTCAACGACTACGGCCGCCCCTATCAAAATGGTTTTAATGCCGTGAATGGCGCCTCAGGCTGGGCCACCGCAGGCCCACTGGTCCTCTACGTGCGCGGAGAGTATCAATACGCGCCATCAGGCCCGGCCCCAACCCAGTCGATGCTTAACTTCTTCAACAGCACTGATGGGTGGCCGACCGGTCCTGCCCTTGCCGTGGCCTCCATCAGCCGCTTTCGCGTTCTGGATACATATGTTGGGCTCAACCTCGGGAACTGGCAGTTCTCTTTCGGCAAGAATAGCTTGTGGTGGGGACCCAGCGAAGGCGGAACCATGATCTTTTCCGACAATGCCTCGCCCCTGAACAATATGTTCACGGTGAATCGCGTGACACCCTTTCGTTTGCCCTGGGTTTTACGCTATCTGGGTGATATGCGAATTGAAGGGTTCATCGGGCACATGACTGATCTGCAATTTCAAACAACTGTCTACACCGGCACCACGACTCGTATTGTTCTGGGGCGGTATGGTCTGAACTTACATCCTCAGCCATTTCTCAGCGGCGGAAAAATAACCTTGAAGGTGACCCCTAATTTTGAGTTCGGAATGTCCAAAACCACCGTCTACGGGGGCCCCGGAAACCCGCTCACGATTACGACCTTCCTGGATGCCAGCTTTGGCCGGCATTACCACGGCGATGTTCTAGGAGATGGGCGAACGGCTGCTGATTTCTCCTATCGTCTTCCAGGGTTCCGCAATTGGCTCACGCTATATGGGGAGACATTCAGTGAGGACCAGCCTTCGCCCATTCCCTATATGCGGCGGAACGCTTCTCAGGGAGGACTCTATCTGGCAAAGGTTCCGAGGATCTCGAAGCTGGACCTGCGAGTCGAAGGCGGATATACCAACCCGATCGCTTTCTGTGGAATCTGCATTTATACCAACGCCCAATATAACAGCGGATATACCAACGATGGACGCCTAGTCGGAACTTGGATTGGACGCTCCGCCCAAGGCGAGCAAGTTCGTGCCAACTATTGGCTGACAGCTCGAAGCAAAATAGGTCTAGAACTCCGCCACAGAAAACTAGATCCAGGCTACGTCCCCCAAGGCGGGACACAGAATGACCTTGCGGTGAATGCGGACATCCTCACAAACCGAGGATTTCGCGTCACGGCCAATATGCAATACGAACGCTGGCAGATTCCGTTCCTGGCAACCAACCGGCAGTCCGACGTGGCCGCCTCCGTCCAGTTCAGCTTCTGGCCAACTCCACACAAACATTGAGTTCCATGCCGCGTTCACAAGCCGTGTTCCGCATTGCAGCAGATCAGCTCCCATTTTCTGGTCTGAGTTTTGTTAGCACTACCTCGGCCTCTGGGCTCTGTCTTTCTTCAGTTGGTCTGTGGTATAAGATTCGATTCCCCCAGAAAGGGAGTTGTTTGCGGCGGGTATTTCCAGGCATTGATTTTTGCCACACGCACCTGCCGAAGTGGGAAGCACTCATTGGCCAGAAATACTTAATTGTGGCTCTGCTTATCGTGCTCGCATCAACGGCGGCACTCCAGGCCCAATCCGGTTCGGGAGCACCCTCCGATTTTCCAGGATTCATCCCCGATTCAAGTTCAGGCAATATCGCCCCCCACCTTACTCAGGCATCCTCAATCCCAGACGTGGATTATCAGGCAGGCTCCGAAACATCTCCCTGCCAGACTACGATCAACTTCGAGAACACCTGCGCCAAGTTTCAGTCTGGCGCAAGCCTCCATTCGGAGCAGCCGATCTCGACTTTCAACTCGCCTGTCTCGGTCGACTCAGCCGTTGCCGACTCCGCTGGCCAGAATTCGAAGGCGCCGTCGTTAGTTGTTCGTCACCCACGTCCTGATTTCAACCAGGATATTTATTACAGGAATAGATTGGAGTTCGGCCTGGACGTTGGCTGGCATCCCATCAACATCCCATTTGTGTACGATTTTGCGGTGGGCGATAGCTACAACATGACGCCGCTGAAATATACTTTGGTGCCGATTATTGCTTCTTTGCGTTGGCATGTGACCAATGTTGGCTGGCGGTGGCTTTTCCGCGGCAATATGGATTTCACCTTCGGCGGGTCCATTACACCGATTCCGAGAGGGCCCGAGACTCACTATTATTCATTCATGTTCGGAATTCGCCGGAATTTTGTTTACCGCAACTGGAAACTCGTACCCTTCTTCGAAGAACGCGGCGGGGCGGGAATGATTGACGCGAAGGAACCCCTGGGTGTGTTGTGGGCCCAGGGGCAGAATCTCACGTTCACCTACAACATGGGGGCGGGAGTCCGATACAACTTGGATTCCAAATACTCCTTCTCGGCAGGCATGAACTACATGCATATCTCTAACGGATATTTGTCCGAACCGCAATTCGTGAACTATGGAATCAACGTTTATGGCCCGATGTTTGGAATGAACGTCCGCCTTGGAAAGCCGCATCACCACACTACGGAATGAAAGCCGGGGCAGTCGCGAGCGTTGTGCATCCGTGTCCTAAGATGAGAAAGCAACTGTGCAATGCAAGTCCGGGCCTGGTCCGCATTCACGCCAGGGCTGCGGATCAATCCGAGCGCCCGCGATTCGTAAAGGCTCGGGTTGCGACCCAAGTCCGCACGCTGAGCGTGATGCTCCTGGCTCTGGCCGCCTCCGGCTGCGGTACGAGGCACGCCACTCTGAACTTCACGGCTCCTTCAATGGCGATGGCAGGCACGCCGTTTACCGTTACCGTTACCGTGATAATCGGCTCGGAGCGAGACACAATCATCAACAACCGGGTTCACTTTACCAGCTCTGATCCGGCAGCCGGGCTTCCCGGCGATTACTATTTCACTCGGGCGGATGCGGGTTCTCATACCTGGACGAATGGCTTCGTTCTAAAGACTCCGGGCAACCAGACGATTTCAGGCGAGATCATCGAGGCGACCGGGATTAACGGAAGCACAAACCTGGCAGTGGCTCCCTGACCACGCCAACATGTTAAGAGCGCCAATCATTGACCTTCGCTTTCGCCGCAGGCGTTTCTAAAGAGCCCTGCCTCGTTTGATAAAGCGCCTGCTTATCGAACACTTGACACAAGACCCTAATATGCGACATAAAGGTGCGCTTTATACTTCCTCGACAAGGGGTGTCCCAGGCCTTGATTCACACGCGAGTTGTGTTCTGTTTTTGCGCTGCTATCTTGACCATAGCTTCGCTCGGCTGTGCCACTTCCAACTACATTCCGTATGAAACTGGGGTCACCCCAACCGCAAATCCGCTTGTTGCCCAATACAGCGTCAGGCACTATCAACCGGGCTTCTCGGCCTGGGTGGAATTTGGAACCGACACCACATACGGCCGCCGGACGTCAGAAGTGAGTGACTCCGGCAGCGTTCCTGGCAGCGCCGTTGTGAACGTTCTGGTGGCTGGTATGCTGCCGCAGACCACGTACCACATGCGCGCACACGTTGACACGCGAACCGGGTCATTTGTCGATGACGATCACACTTTTACCACCGGTGCCCTTCCCGGGCCAGTGAGTGCGCAGCCTCCATCTTCACCTTCCGTTGTGCAGTTCCCAGCCATCACCGTTACCCTCCCTACACCAGGGCTCACTCCCGCACCCGGCGTGGAATTGCTCAGCCTCACCTCCAATGCAAATGAAAATGCAGCTATACAGGCTGTGGCGGTCGACCTCCAGGGAAATATCATCTGGTACTGCCCCGGTTTCGCGTTCCCTGTCAAACCTATGCAAAATGGAGATTTCATCATTGTTCGGAATTCCTCTCTGGAGGAAATCGATCTATCCTGCAAGGTAATCCGCCATATTTCTGTGGATCAAATCAATCAGTCGCTTCAAGCCAGCGGCTATTCTTTCATCGTTCCGCCACCTTTAGGACTACTAGGCGGAAACCAACTGCACCACGATGTATTAGTCCTGCCCAATGGCCATTGGATCGCACTTGCGCAAATCGCCAAAAGCTTCACGGATTTGCCTGGGTACCCTGGCACAACAAATGTCGTTGGGGACGCTGTCCTTGACATCGATCTGGATGGAAATGTTGCGTGGGCGTGGTCGGCTTTCGATCACTTGGACGTCAATCGGCATCCTTACTTTGGATTGCCCGACTGGACGCACGCGAATGCTCTCGTTTACACCGCCGACGGCAATCTGCTTGTCTCCATGCGACACCAGAGCTGGATTCTGAAACTCGACTACGCGAATGGCACGGGCGCCGGTGACATCTTGTGGAGACTGGGTGAAGTGCTTCCAGGAGAAGACCAGAGCTTTGCGAAATTCACTTTAACAAACGGTGACTCGAGCCAGTGGTTTTATGCGCAACACTTCCCGAACATCTTAAGCGTTAACGGTAAGCAATTCACCTTGGCTGTCTATGACAACGGCGACTTTCGGGTCGGTTCTAACGGAGCACAGTGCACATTTGCGCCGCCATCGAACTGCTATTCCCGTGCGGCGATTTTTGACCTGGACGAGGGCGCCATGACTGCCAACTTAGCGTGGGAATATCTGCCGGGCTTCTTTTCCTTTTGGGGAGGCAGTATTGGCACTCTGAGTAATCGTGACCTCGAATTCGACAGCAGCGCACCGTTCGGCCCTGTTACGGGAGGGCAAATCAACGAGGTAACTCATGACAACACCCAACTCGTCTGGCAGATGAATGTTACTGGCGGCGTTAGCACCTATCGTGGCTATCGAATACCGAGTCTCTACCCCGGGGTCGCGTGGCAAAAGTAGTGTTGATCTTTGGTACGATCCCCAATTCAGAGGCTTCCTAAAACGGAGTTCTGTGCCGTTGAAGTGGCGCTCGCGTAGCGGGAGCACCGCATAATCAATCTGTACCTGCCGCTTCAGCCACTGCCCTTTCGGCTGGGAGGATGGGGACTGCACGCTGCTGGCGAAGCGCCTCCTGGAAATCCTCCGCGGACAATGGTTCCCCATTAAACAGTTGCAGCAGCGGGTCCTCGGAACAGTCGCGGGCCGGGAGTGCTCGTTTGGAATCGGCCTCGAGTCCTTCCGGTTGAACCAGCAGTTCCGGCAATAGACCCCGATTCTCTGTCAAAACCGCAAGGAATTTCTCGACCGCAACCCGATGCTCGGCCGTACTTAGTTTGAATTCCACGCCCATTCCCTTATCCGGGTGCATCACACGCACGACGCCCTGAGCGCGAACTTCGACCGCTCCCGCCCGCATGGAAAGCGTAATCCGCGTGGAGAGCGGGAATGGCGAAGGAATCTCGAGGTAACACCCGCCCAAGCTCAGGTCCGTGAGTTGGCAACGGGTCGGAGGATCCTCCGGTTCGGCCTCTGGTGAGTTCTGCGTCAGCCATTCCCTTAGCTGCTGCGTCGCGTGTGGAGATGTTTCCAGGAATCGCAGCCCCGCTTGTTCCCGCGCTCCCTCCCACGCGAACTCCGCCGGCAGTTCTATAAAGCCCTCGGTTCCGGGCAGTGCGAAGGAAATCTGCCAACGTCCGCTTGGACGACGCCTCTTCGGCAGGCGAACCGCCATGCCCCCTTCGCTCACATCGATGGTCGTGACCCTCATGCTGTCGCCCAGCGTTGGATCTTGCATGGTGACTGGAATCTCTACCACGACCCGTGCATTCCTCCGCCGTTCGCTTTTCATCAGTGCACGGGCGGCCCGAAAACTGGATTTGACCCGCTCCCCCGAGACCGGCTTGTAGAGCACAAAGTGGGCTCCCAGAGCAAAGACCTCACGCAAGCCAACCGCGGGCTCCACAATAGCCACTGCGACCGCCTGCTTGTTGCAGGGCGCGCTGCGGGCGCTGCGCAAGACTTGCGAAGCTCCCTCGGCCGCGCAGTCCACGATGATGCCCTCGAATCTGCGCCGGGTTAACCGGTATAGCGCCGAATCGGCGTCGGCGCAGAGTTCCAGCTCGATATCGAGGTCCCCAAGGACACGTCGCAACACTCGCACGATCTTTTCATCGGAACACAGCAACAGAGATTTAAGGCCCATAGAGATGCGCAGTCGGTCGCGATGAGGGCGGGGATCGAGTCGGCTAAAGTGCAGGGCGCCCTCTGCTGTCACTCTATTTCCATCGACTGGGACGATCAACGGCTCTTCTCATCGCTTGGTTACGACCGTAATTATGGCGTTTTCGTTTGCTTCCGGAGTTCATCTGCCGATTTGGCCACGCTCCCAGACGGGAAAAGCGGAGTCGCCGTATTTTATTGATAAACTGTTTTATCGCAACTACTTACGCCCAGACGAAGCCGCTCGCGAAGCCAAATTTCCATTGACTTTCGTTATTTATCGACTGTAAGATACTGGTTCTCCGAGAAGCCTACGGGTGTACCTGAGGATTTCGTCCGTCCTAAGCTCGTCTGCAGACAGGTACATTTTGGCTGAATCCTTTAGAACCGACGGAGAATCTTTAATATAGGACGCATCCAAAAAAGAGTGCTGGAATTTCATCCCCTGAGTAGAAAGGCAATAGTTCATGGCTAAGCGACGCGGAAATCCAAATTGGGGCAAGCCGGAACCGATTGGACCTATCACCCCGACTATTACCGAGTTCGAGCAAGTCGTGCGGGAATACAAGCTGTCCCCAGATCAATATTTGCGGTCCACTCGCTTGCGAGAGTGGGCGCGGCGCAATAAAAACTCGAAGTATATTCCGGAACCCCTTCTGGAAGCGTGGGGTTTCGAGATCGAGTCCACGTTATAGCGCAACCTGATTTTGACTTCGGGGTCGCTCGTCGGAGCGACCCTTTCCATTTTTGGGTGCTTTCACTTCTAGTCCGGGAGCCATCAACCTAATCCCTGCGGCCTCCCTTTCACTCCTGGCCTGCACGCCTCGTACGCTATGCCGGAACTACTGAGAATCCCGCCCAGCGAGCTGTTCGCACTTTTGGTAGCCGTCAGCTTTTCGGCTGGGCTGAACTTGTACGCAACCGTGACCGTTTTAGGCGTGCTCGCTCGTTTCGGACACTTGCCCCTCCCGCCAGGATTGCTGCTGCTCGAAAGCTGGCCCGTGATCGTGGCGAGTGCCGGGTTATTTGGGATTGAGTTCTTCGCCGACAAAATACCTGCCTTTGACCTCATCTGGAACGCCCTTCACACCTTCATTCGAGCGCCTGTCGCTGGTCTACTTGCCTGGCGCGCCACCAGCCAACTTTCTCCCGAGCATCAGTTGATGGCGGCTCTCCTCGGCACGGTGGTCGCGCTGATCGCGCACGCCGGAAAGACTGCGGCTCGAGCGGCCGTCACCCCTTCCCCGGAGCCGCTGTCGAATATGGGCCTCAGCGTTGCCGAAGATGTCCTGGCAGTCGGGCTGACCTGGCTGGCCGCGCGGCATCCCTATGTAGCTGGCGTTGTGGCGGGCATTTTCGTTCTTATCATCATCTTCCTCGTACGCTTGGTGATCCGGGCGATGCGCGCCCTCTTCGTGGGTGCCGAAAAAGAACTCGCCGGCCAAGCCAAGGATTAGACCTGTCAGGAAATTCACTTTCGATCTCCACTCTTCCCTATTCCCTGTCCCCTATTCCCTGTCCCTGACGTGACACCGTGGAGGATTCCCTCTGCTAAAATCGCGCCCATGAGCCCTCAGTTGCCATTTACGGACGTTCCGGACGCCATTGAGGAAATCCGCGCGGGACGCATGATCGTCGTCGTCGACGACGAGGACCGGGAGAACGAAGGCGACCTGACGCTTGCCGCCGAGAAGGTCACTCCCGAGGCGATCAACTTCATGGCCAAGTACGGACGCGGCCTGGTCTGCCTCGCCATGACCGAGGAGCGCCTCGAGCATCTCCACATCGGCCCTATGACGGCCGAAAACACCTCGCAATACGGAACGGCTTTCTGCGAGGCGATTGACGCCCGTCAGGGAGTGACCACCGGCATTTCGGCCTACGATCGATCGCGGACTATTCAGGTCGCAATCGATTCCGCGACCAAGCCCTCAGACCTTGCCCGCCCTGGCCACGTCTTCCCTCTTCGTGCCCGCAAAGGCGGAGTCCTGGTGCGCGCCGGACAAACCGAAGCCTCCGTTGATCTGGCGCGGCTCGCAGGCATGGTCCCCGCCGGCATCATCTGCGAAATCATGAAAGACGATGGCAGCATGGCCCGGGTGCCGGACCTCACGGAGTTCTGCCGCGTTCACAACATGAAGATGCTTACCGTGGCGGAACTCATCCGCTACCGCATGGCGCACGAACGCTACATCAATCGCGTGGGCGAAGCTCTGATCGACACCCGCTTCGGCGAATTCCGCTTGATTGCGTACTCCAGCGAAGTCGATGGGGGTGAATCGCACGTTGCCCTCATCCGCGGGGACATCGAGCACAGCGACACTCCGGTGCTGGTCCGCATGCACGCCCACTGCCTGATGGGCGACGTCTTCGGCGCCACCGGCTGCGAATGCCGCAGCATGCTGGAAGGCTCCATGCGCCGCATCGCCCAGGAAGGCCTGGGGGCGGTAATCTACCTCCACCAGACCTCGCAGGGCTTCTCGGTCGAAAAGGTTGCGGAGCGCACCGCTCTCAGCTTCCATGGCGGGCGGACGCTTACCTCTCTGTATGACACCTCCGAAAAGCACGTGCAGCGCGAAATCGGCATCGGTGCGCAGATCCTCTCGGACCTCAATCTTCGCCGCATCCGCCTGCTCACCAACCGTCCCAAGAAGGTCGCAGCGCTCGAAGGCTTCGGAATTGAGATCGTCGAGCAGGTGCCCGTCGAACTAGCCACAACAAGCCGCAGCCCCCGACCCTGATTAGCAGGCGCTCGAAGCTTCTGAGGTTAATGCGACTGGATAGTGGCTCGCTCGTATACAGGCCTGCAAGCGCCCGATTCGCCCACGATTTGATTGAAGTTTCGCTTCCCACTACCATAATTTCCCATGACAACCGATCCAATAACGCTTGAGAACGTAGCTGCGGTGCGCAATATTCCCGCGGGGATGATCGACGATGCCCGCAAGCATGTCTATGAGGCCGCGATTCGCACCCCTCTGGTACGCCTGAACTACGATGTACCGGCTGAAATCTATCTCAAGCTGGAGTGCCTGCAGCCGATCGGCGCCTTCAAGATTCGCGGTGCCTATAACGCCGTCCGCCTCCTGCCCGAAGAGGAGCGCCGCAAGGGCGTTTGGACAGTCAGCGCCGGCAATGCCGCCCAGGGAGTGGCCCTCGCGGCAAGAAAAGCTGGCGTTCCCTGCAAAGTACTCACCATGGATACCGCTCCCGCCGCCAAGCTTGACGCCATTCGGCGCCTCGGTGCCGAGATCGTGCAGACCTCTTATGACGAATGCTGGAAGGCGCTCGGGGCCCGCTCGCATCCAGCAATGACGGGAGCATTCGTGCACCCGTTTGAGGACGATGAGTTCATCGCCGGCAATGCCTCTTGCGGCCTGGAAATTCTGGAGGATCTCCCTGATGTGGACGCGGTAGTCGCGGGCTTCGGAGGGGGAGGTTTGTCTTGCGGCATCGCTGCTGCCTTGCAGGAGCAAGGCAGCACGGCCAAAGTATTCGCGGCCGAACCCGAAACAGCCGCTCCTCTGGCAGCATCGTTCGTGGCCGGATCGCCGCAGAAATTTCCCGCGTGGAAGGCGAGTTTCGTGGATGGATGCGGCGGAAAATCCGTCTTCCCGCGCATGTGGGGGATCGCACACCATCTGCTCGCCGGGTCGGTGGTGGTCACACTGGAAGAATGCCGCCACGCGATGAAGATCGTTGCCGAACGGAATCACATCATCGCGGAAGGAGCGGCCGCCTGCGCGGTGGCGGCCGGGCTCAGCGGGAAATGCGGTTCTGGAAAAATCGTTTGCGTGGTCAGCGGAGGAAATATCGACCTGACGGTGTTCACCAAATTAGTGGCGTAGAGACGTTGCTAGCTACGGCTCTGCAGGTACGCCAATCGATGTCGGTCAGGGTTGGATCGATTGAAAGTTGAATTCTTGTGGTCAGCAGAGACGTAGCAAGCTACGTCTCTACGCAAAAGGTTGCAGAAGGGCGCTAGAACGGTTTGCGCACGACCACTTCGGCGTCGCGAATGAAAAACTGCGCCGAGCACTGCTCGGAGCCGCAAATCACAGGAATCAGCCCGTTGATCTGCTTGCGCGTGATCAACCCCAGCATGCCGCACGAGGGGCAGGACAGCACGGCCCAGTAAGGATCTTCCTTCTCACCAATCTCTCCGGCATTTTCGAGCACAAAGACGGTACCCGGCTGCATCTGTTCCGGAATCCATTCATTCAGGACGTCCAGTTCACCGACCATGTGTTCCTCCCCGAGTCTTTCTCGTGCTGCGAGCCCAAATGCTTGCTACCAAGCGTTTCTAGCACGCTCGCCGTAATCGGGCGAGGTTACCGAAGTATTCGCCTCGCTGGCACCGCCAGGTTCCTGACCTTGCCAGATTGCAACCAAAAATGTGCAAATGTTTCCGTCATTGTAGGCAGGACTCCTGTGAATCAAGCACTGAATTGCTGCGAGAGGGGTGACTAACAGAGTTCCTTCGCGTACCGGTTTTGTCTAGAGGAGCGCTTCACTCGCTACTGCGAGAGGGATGGAAAAGCGGCTATTCAGGGCCGCTAGCGGCATGAGAGCGCGACGGGCTCTAGCTGGGCGATTGAGTTCGCTGCTCGCTTCCGCCCCCGACGAACTGCACGACTTCGAGCCGGTCCCCTTCGTTGAGAGCGGTCTCCGCCCAGCGAGCACGCGATACGATATCGCGGTTTAACTCCACCGCGACCCGGTCAGGCTTCATGCCAAGGCTTTCGACGAGGGCAGCAAGGGTAAAGGGAACAGTAGCGTTGGCAAACTCGCGCTCCTCCCCATTGATTTGAATTTTCATCGGAAGAAAGGCGGCGCGTTCCTGGCCCGCCACAGGTATTTTAAACCTGCGGCTGGTCCGCCTTGCGCAGTACGAACTTGCGGGTAGTCGTCCGTCCTTCGAAGTTGGCCTGCACCAGCAAAGAGGCGTCCGGCAGACCCGATTCCTCGACTTCGATCTTGATCTCCGCAGCGCCCCCGGAATCGGTCACGGCTTGCGTATAAAATGGCGCGGCGTTGGGACGCGCAAAGCGAAACGTCAGCCGCGCCCCAGAAGCTGCACTCCCCCCTTCCGTCACCTTCAACTGCATGGTGAGGTTGCGCTCCGCATGCACCGACTCGGCATTGAGCCACTGCACGTCTAATTCTTTTGTGCCGGTGAGGTTTTCAGCCTCGGCCTTATCCAGAACGCTGTCCAGCTTCCCTTCCCGGATCGCATCCAGCACCAGGCGATGCTGCTCGCGCAATTCGTTTTCCTTCTGTGCGTCGCCGAATCCCGCTTCGGCCGCCTTGCTGGCGTATGACTTCGCCCGCTTCCCAATGCACCGGCCGCGCACAAAGACTTGCGTCTGCAGCAGAAGATCCGCCTCCCGCGCTTCGCTCTGCACGTGGTAGATCGTGTCCTGATGCTTTACATCGGTATTGAAGCCGAAAACCATAGGTCAATTTTGTGATTTAGTAATTTTGTAATCTGGTAATTTCAAAACAAGTGGCGTTTTCAAATTGCAAAATTACCCGATTACAAAATTACAAAATTTTCTTCCCCGTTTTCCGCAGAATCTGGCCGCTCTCGCTTGACACTCGCGAGAGTAACCCCATAATCTAGAACGTTTAAGCAATCTCTTGGCGCGAATTATATATACCTCTTCCTATGCCAGACAATTACTTCGCACGCTACCTCCCGTTTCTCATCCATATGATCATGGCGGGTGGTATTGCGGTCGCGATTATCTCTCTTTCCTGGCTCATTGGGGTACGTAGGCCCACCCGCGCCAAGCTCATGCCCTATGAATCCGGCATGGTCCCCATCGGCGACGCGCGCCAGCGCTTCTCCGTGAAGTTCTACCTGGTCGCCATGCTGTTCATTCTGTTCGATGTTGAGGCGGTCTTCATCTATCCGTGGGCCATCATCCTTCGTGACCTCAAACGTTTCGGACTCTGGGAAATGCTGGTGTACATAGGAATCTTCCTGGTGGGATTTTTCTACGTTTGGAAGAAGGGTGTGCTGGATTGGGGCGAGACCGGGTCCCGTGAGGCCTGGACCGGAGGCGAACGACGGTAATGCCTATCGCTCCCCCCATCACCGATCTGGAGCAACTCAAGAATCACCCCGCTATCGCGCAGCTGCTCGCCTGGAATCCGCAGGTTGTCGAAGGCGTGAAGTTCGATCGTGACGAGATGACCATCTACGTGGAACGGTCTGCCATTCGCGAAGCTTGCGTGCTGTTGAAAGAAGATCCCGCGTGCCCGTTCAACGTCTTTTCCGACCTGACTTGCGTGGACTGGTACCCTTCGGAGCCGCGATTCGAGGTCGTCTACCATCTACTTTCGATTCCCAACAAAGAGCGGATACGCTTAAAGGTTAAGTTGAACAGTTCCAGCCCGGCGGTGGAGTCGATTACCTCGATCTGGCCTGGGGCAAATTATTTTGAGCGCGAAGTATTCGATCTGTTCGGCATCCGTTTCACCGGCCATCCCTATCTAAGACGCATCCTCATGCCTGAAGATTGGGAAGGACACCCTCTCCGCAAAGACTACCCGGTGGAGGGTTACCGCTAGATGGCTCACTTTACCCCCACGCCAGTTCTGGAACCCGGCCAGGATCGCACCATGATCCTGAACATGGGCCCGCAGCATCCCTCGACGCACGGGGTGCTCCGCCTGCTGCTTGAAATCGACGGCGAGAATGTCGTCCGGATCATGCCCGACATCGGCTATCTGCACACGGGTATTGAGAAGACGTGCGAGGCCAAGTTCTACCAGCAGGTGGTTCCGCTCACCGACCGCATTGATTACCTCTGTCCCCTGACCAACAATCTCTGCTATTGCCTGGCGGTAGAGAAGTTACTCGCTCTTGAGATTCCGCCCAAGGCGCAGTGGATGCGCGTGCTGCTGAACGAACTCACCCGCATCAACTCGCACCTGGTCTGGCTGGGCACGCACGCCATGGACATCGGCGCAATGACGGTTTTCCTGTATTGCTTCCGCGAGCGCGAAGAAATCCTGAAGCTTTTCGAGATGGTCAGCGGCCAGCGCATGATGACCTCGTACTTCCGTATCGGCGGCTTGGCACTGGAGCCGCCGCTGGGGTTCTTTGATCGCGTGCGCCATTTCGCGGGATATTTCCCCGAGCGAGTGGACGAGTATGAGGATCTGCTGACCTCGAATCCGATCTGGCTGATGCGCACGAAGGGAGTCGCCAAGATCAGCGCCGAAGACTGTCTCGCTCTGGGCGGCACAGGACCGACCCTGCGCGGCAGCGGCGTCGACTTCGATTTGCGGCGCGATATGCCGTACTCCAGCTACGAGAAATTCCAGTTCCGAGTGCCCGTCTCGCACGACGGGGATGTCTACGCGCGTTACATCTGCCGCGTTCAGGAACTGCGGGAATCGATTGGGATCGTACGGCAGGCGCTGGATGGAATGCCCGTAGGCCCGGTAAAAGCCGACGCCCCGGGAATCGTGCTCCCGGACCGGGAGAAGATGAAGACTCAGATGGAGTCGCTCATCTATCACTTCAAGATCATCACCGAAGGCTTTGGCGTTCCGGCAGGCGAGGTCTATCAAGCAGTGGAATCGCCCCGCGGGGAAATGGGGTACTACGTGGTGAGCGACGGTACCAGCAAGCCGTACCGTGTGCACATGCGTGGCGCCTGCTTTGCGAACCTGCAGACGCTCCCGATCATGTGCGAAGGCAAGCTGCTGGCCGACGTGGTGGCAGCTATTGGGTCCATCGACATCGTGTTAGGGGAGATCGATCGATAGGGATTTTGTAATTTGGTAATCGGATAATTTTGTAATTTGAAATCGCTACTTGAGCGGCCTTTCAGATTACGAAATTACCCGATTACAAAATTACGAAATTGATCTATGCGTTTTTCTGAAGAATTCGAATCGCGCTTCGCCGAAATGGTCCCGCACTATCCGACCAAACGCTCGGCGCTCGTGCCCACACTGCTATACGCGCAGGACGAGGTCGGATTCCTCTCCGATGAAGTGATCGCCGAAATCGCGGCCCGCCTGGACCTGACCGATCTGGAAGTGCACAACGTCATCAGCTACTACTCCATGCTGACCACCAAGCCGCGCGGAAAATTCAACGTGCAGGTTTGCACCAACATCAGCTGCATGGTTCGCGGCGGAGAAGAGATCCTGCATCATTGCGCCCAAAGACTAGGAGTCGGCAATAAGCAGACGACCCCCGACGGGATGTTCACCCTGGAAGAAGTCGAGTGCATTGGCGCCTGCAGTTGGGCCCCAGCCGCCCAGGTCAACTACGATTTTCACGAGAACCTGACCCCGGAGAAGATGGACAGGATTTTGGACGAGTATAAGAAGAAAGGAACGCAGTAGGATTTTGTAATTTGGTAATTCAAGACCTATTCCAAATCTCAGATCTTAGATTGCAAAATTACCCGATTACAAAATTACAAAATGGCTGACTTGGTTTCCCATCCCGACGAGGTAAAAGTCGTCTCCCGGCGCTTCGGCCAGGGTGCGACCGATATCAATCGCTACCTCGAGATCGACGGCTACAAGGCCGTCCAGAAGGCGCTTGCCATGGAACCGGACGCCATCATCAATGAGGTCAAGAACTCCGGGTTGCGCGGGCGCGGCGGAGCGGGCTTCTCCACCGGGATGAAGTGGTCGTTCGTGCCCAAGCAGGCGGCGAAGCCCAAATATGTTCTGTGCAACGGCGACGAGAGCGAGCCCGGCACCTGCAAGGACCGCCTGATCTTCGAGCACGATCCTCATTCGGTCATTGAGGGCGTGATGATCGCTGGCCTCGCTGTCGGATCCAAGAGCGGATACATCTACATCCGTGGCGAGTATCGCTATTTGTCGAACATCATGCAGAAGGCGATCAAAGACGCGTACGCCAAGGGATTCCTGGGCAAGAACATCTTCGGCAGCGGACGCGACTTTGACGTTTACTGGCACGGCGGCGCTGGCGCTTACGAGGTTGGCGAAGAGTCTGCGCTGATGGAGTCGCTCGAAGGCAAGCGCGGCATTCCGCGCATCCGTCCTCCCTTCCCTGCCGTGGTTGGGCTCTGGGGCGGCCCTACCGTGATTAACAATGCGGAAACGCTGGCCAACGTCCCCCACATTATTCTCGGTGGCGCCGAGTGGTACGCCAAGCTGGGTACGCCGAAGAATGGCGGCACACGCCTGTTCTGCTTGAGCGGCAATATCGCCAAGCCGGGCGTCTATGAACTGCCCATGGGCTACAACCTGAAAAAGATGATCTACGACGTCGGCGGCGGCATTCCCAACGGTCGCAAGCTGAAAGCGGTCGTCCCCGGCGGATCGTCCTGCCCATGCCTTACCTCAGATGAGATTGATGTCGCCATGGATTTCGACACCCTTATGAAAGCCGGATCCATGCTGGGCTCGGGTGGTGTAGTAATCGTGGACGACGCGCAATGCATTGTGAAATTCGCTCTCCGCACGATGAAGTTTTATCAACACGAAAGCTGCGGCTGGTGCATTCCCTGCCGCGAAGGCACGGATTGGCTGAAGAAGACACTCATCCGCTTTCATTCCGGCGGTGGCGTGATGAAAGACATCGACAACATGCAATATCTGGCGGAAAACATGCTCGGACGCACATTCTGCCCGCTCGGCGATGCCGCGGCCATGCCCACAATCGCCTTTGTGAAGAAGTTTAGGAAGGAATTCGAGGACCACCTGGAAGGCAGGCCGTGCCCCTATGAAAAGGAAGGCACGATCGCAGAGCTTCCAGTGCTGGCACATTAGATTTTGTAATTTGTTAATCGGGTAATTTCGTAATCTGGAACCCTGATGCCGGTACAACAGGAACAATTACGGAACCGTACGAAAGCTTTTGCCGTGCGGATTGTTCGGCTTTACCGTTCGCTTCCGTACAAAGCGGATGCGCAAGTGTTAGGGAAGCAGTTGCTCCGATGCGGTACGGCGGTCGCCGCCAACTATCGAGCGGCATGTCGTTCGAGGTCAAGAGCCGAATGGCTCGCGAAAATAGGAGTAGTGCTTGAGGAAGCGGACGAATCAGTATTCTGGTTAGAAATGCTTTCAGACTGCGAGATTGTGCCCTTAGAAAAACTGAAGTTGCTAATCGGGGAAGCGCACGAACTGAGCGCGATCTTCACCGCATCACGACGAACGGCGAAATTGAAACGATAACAAGTTACGAAATTACCCGATTACAAAATTACAAAATTTCCCATGCCAGACGTTAACCTCACAGTAGACGGCAAAAAGCTCACGGCCCCCGCGGGAACGCTTCTCATTGAAGCTTGCAAGAGCGTGGGCATCGAAGTGCCGTCATTTTGTTATTACCCCAATTTGTCCTTGCAGGGCGCATGCCGCATGTGCCTCGTGAAGATCGAGAAGATGCCCAAGCTGCAGACCGCCTGCACCACGGTGATCAGCGAGGGCATGATCGTCACCAGCGACAGTCCGGAGATCAAGCAGGCCCGCAAGTCCATGCTCGAAATGCTGCTCGCCAATCATCCGCTGGATTGCCCGGTGTGCGACGCGGGTGGCGAATGCGAACTGCAGGACATGACGTTCTCGTACGGCGCCGCCGAATCGAAATTCATCGACGCCAAGAACCACAAAGACGAACAGCAGTGGTCGCCCATCGTCTTCTTTGACCGCCCGCGCTGCATTCTCTGCTACCGATGCGTGCGTGTTTGCGGCGAGGGTATGGACGTATGGGCTCTCGGTGTACAGAACCGCGGCGTCGCTTCCCTGATCGCACCCAACAAAGAAGATCATCTCGAATGCGAAGAGTGCGGAATGTGCATCGACATATGTCCGGTCGGCGCGCTGACCTCTGGCGCCTACCGGTACAAGACGCGCCCCTGGGAGATGAACCACGTCGGCACCATCTGCACCCACTGCGGCGATGGCTGCAAGACCACGCTTGGCGTGCGCCGTTCCGAGACGGGAATGGAAATCGTCCGCGGCGACAACCGCGACAAGAGCGGCACCAACGGCGACTTCCTGTGCATCAAGGGCCGCTACGCCTTCGACTTCGCCAGCAGTGAAGAGCGCATTACCCAACCGCTGATTCGTAAGAACGGAAAGCTGACTCCCGCCACTTGGGAGGAAGCCTTCGAGTTGGTCGGCAAGAAATTCGCCGAGGTTCGCGACAAAGATGGCGGCTCGGCCATCGCAGTGATCGGCTCCAACCGCACCACCAATGAAGAAGCGTATCTCCTCTCGAAATTTTCCCGTACGGTGCTGAAGACGAACAACCTCGACCATCATCGCACCGCCGATTTCCCTGCTTTTGCCGCTGCCCTCCGCGGCAAAGCGAACGCAAGCGCCAGTATGGTTGACGTCTTCACCGCGCCCGCGATTCTGCTGATTGGCAACGATCCGACAAATCAGCATCCACTGCTCGCCTGGCAGATTCGCAACAACGTGCGCCTCCACCGCGCCAAGCTGCACGTCATCAACTCGCAGGACATCAAGCTGCGCCGTCAGGCCACAAGCTTTACCCAGATTCCACAAGGATCGGAAGGCAAGGTGGTCTCATTCTTGAGCGGCAACGACGCGGCAACCGAGGCACTCGGATCCAGCAAGGATTCCTGGATCACCCTCCGTGACAAACTGCGCAGCGAGCAGAACCTCGTCATCATTTTCGGTTCCGAGATCCGGGGCAATGACGTAGCAAGCCTCGTCGCCTTCGGTTCTTCAATTCCGGGCGCGAAGTTCGTCTGCCTCGGCGATTACGCCAACTCCCGCGGTGCTGCCGACATGGGCCTCTATCCGGATCTGCTCCCCGGTTATCACCCCGTCGCCGGCAACAGCGAATTCCATCAGGAGTGGGGAGACATCCCTCAGACCACCGGCCTGGATCTGCCTGCGATGATCGAGGCTGCCAAGGCAGGCACGTTGAAAGCCTTGTACGTGGTTGGCTCCAATCCCATCGGCCGACTGAATGTCGACCCCTTCGTCTTCTCCAAAGCTTTCGTAGTAGTGCAGGACATGTTCGTCACCGAGACCGGGCAGATGGCCGATGTTGTATTACCCGCGGCCAATGCCTACGAGAAAGCTGGCTCGTTCACCAGCACCTGCGGCGACCTGCAACTGCTGAAGAAAGCCGGCGAAGTTTCTGGCACAAAGCCGGATTTTGAAATGATCGTGCGCATCGCTGACGCGATGGGAGCCGACGTTCGCAAACTGGTTCCGTTTGGCGGTCCCGGTGTCCGCGCTGATATGGGACAGTCCCGCGGCGCGCAATCCGGCGAAGCGGATCGTCATGCCGTGTGGCTCGAAACTCACGGCCTCGAATCGAAGCTGAGCCCGCTCGATCCTATGGCGATTCTCGACGAAATTCAGCGGCTCGTACCGGGGTATGACATTTCTCGCTCCAATCTTTTTGCCGGCAACAGTGAGCACACGTCGCTGGAAAAGAGTGGTCCGGGGATAGCACATAAACCGGGATTGATTGCACCGTCCAACGACAGCTTGTTTACCTCGGGCACGCTGGGCCGCTACTCGCACGCGTTGCATTCGGTCATTGAAAGTCACGAAGAGAAACCTGCCGAGGTCGCGGCAGACTAGATCAATTTCAGTTGTAGTTGTCGAAGTCGTGAAGCATCGAGAGAGGAAGCTGCACGTTGCCAATCGGTCTTTACATCCTGGCGTCGGTCATCAAATCGGCCATCGTTCTGCTTGTGCTGCTTACAGCGGTCGCCTATACCGTTTGGCTCGAGCGCAAAGTCGTCGGCCATATGCAGAATCGTTGGGGACCCACGCGCGTTGGCCCCTTCGGCCTGCTGCAGCCCGCCGCCGACGGGCTGAAATTCCTTTTTAAAGAGGATCTGACTCCGCCGCACGTGTACAAGCCCCTGTTCCTGGCGGCGCCATTGATCGCTGTCGTGTTCGCGCTGACCTCGATCGCGGTCATCCCCTTCGGCAACGACATCGTAATCGGCGGTTATGTCATTCCTCTGCAGATCACGACGGACGTGAACACGGGCGTGCTTCTGATCTTGGGCGTGACCTCTATCGGCGTCTATGGCGTGGCACTTGCCGGCTGGTCGTCGAACAACAAGTATTCCCTGCTCGGCGGATTGCGCGCCAGCGCCCAGATGGTGAGCTACGAAATCTCGCTGGGACTCTCGCTGGTGGGCGTGCTGATCATGGCGGGTAGCTTTAGCCTGCGCGATATCGTACACGCGCAGCAAGGCCACTTCTGGGGATTCATCCCCAACTGGAATATCTTCCACGGCCAGATTATCGGATTCTTCTGCTACCTGATGGCGGCATATGCCGAGACGAACCGCATTCCATTCGATCTTCCGGAAGCCGAAACCGAACTCGTCGCCGGATATCACACCGAATACAGCGCGATGAAATTTGCCATGTTCTTCATGGCGGAATACGCCAACATGATCACCGTAGGATGCCTCGCCACGCTCATGTTTCTGGGTGGCTGGAATGGGCCGCTTTTCGGCCCTCCGGTGCTGCAGGCAATTCTGCCGGTGTTCTGGTTCGTCGCCAAGGTTTTCTGTTTTCTCTTTTTGTATATCTGGGTGCGCGGCACGTTGCCCCGCTTCCGCTATGACCAGCTGATGGCATTCGGCTGGAAGTTCCTGCTGCCTGTAGCGCTGGCGAACTTGATCGCCACCGCCATTGCAATCGCGTGGTGACAAAGCGTTAGCACTGTTCGCCTTTGAAAGAAGTACGAACACTATCGAGAAGATACCAATATGGCGGGATCGCGTTAATAGCGTTGGAAAGGGCGCTAGTGGTACTGGGAAGGGCACGGCTTCAGCCGTGCCACGTTAGACCGCAATGGATGCGGGCTTTGGCCCCTGAGGGAAGCCCTTCTTGGCGAAAACAATTCTGCTCAGGAAGTCCAGCGGGTGTTTTGCGACCTTATTACGAAATCTGAAATTCATGATAAGCGTTCATCTAATTCTGTTTCTGGCTTTCGGTGCCGTAGCCGCGGCAGGCGCCATCAACCTGCTGGTGCAGCGCCATCCAATCAATGCCGCTCTCTCGCTGATCGCGGTGATGGCCGCCCTCGCGGGCGAATACATGCTGCTTGGCGCCGAGTTCGTCGCCGCCGTGCAGATCATCGTCTATGCCGGGGCGATTATGGTGCTGTTCGTCTTCGTCATCATGCTTCTCAATGCCGGCGTCGAAGAACAGACCAAAGGCAGCCGCGTCGCAATCCTGTTGGGTATTCCCGGGATGTTGCTGGGCAGCCTCCTGATTGCCTGGGTCGTCCTGAAGCACTCGGGTACCGGTGACGTTGCTGTCGGAGCTCTGCCTGGCGCTCCCAATGTCATCGGCCAACTGCTCTTCCACGAATTCCTGCTGCCCTTTGAAATTACTTCGATCCTGATCCTCATCGCCATCATGGGCGCCGTGGTCCTGGCCAGCAAGCCAACCGTTCCCGGCGGCGGACCCGCAAAGAAGGTGCAAGACTAAATGGTCCCAATTTCTTACTATCTCGTGCTCAGCGGTATCCTCTTCGCCTGCGGCGTGTGCGGATTCCTCATCAAGCGCAACATCATTACCATCTTCATGTCCATTGAGCTGATGCTGAACGGGGTGAACTTGTCCTTCGTTGCCTTCGCAGCGCACTGGCATCAGTTGGCGGGACAAGTCTTCGTTTTCTTCGTCATGGTCGTGGCCGCTGCGGAAGCCGCGGTCGGGCTGGCCATCATCATCGCCGTATACCGCACCCGCGAAACGCTCAACATCGACCAGGTGAATTTGCTCAAATTATGACGCCGCCGAATCTCAATCTCTGGCTCATCCCGATCCTGCCGCTGGCAGGCGCTGCGGTCAACGGCTTCTTCGGGAAGAAGTCTTCGCGACAAGCGGTGACCATTGTCGGATTGTTCTTCTCCGGCGCGGCTTTCGCCTGGGCGCTCGGTGTGGCACTCCGATTTTCATCTTTGGAACTTCCCTATCAGGAATACCTCGCGCACTGGATCCGCTCAGGCAATTTCTCCGTCGACTTCGCCTTTTACCTCGATCAACTCTCGCTGGTGATGCTTCTGGTCGTCACTGGAGTCGGATTCCTCATCCACATCTACTCCGTCGGCTATATGTGGGACGACCCCGGTTACTACCGCTTCTTCAGCTACCTGAACCTGTTCATGTTCTTCATGCTGACGCTGGTGCTCGCCAACAACTACCTGCTGATGTTTATTGGCTGGGAAGGCGTAGGACTCGCGTCGTATTTGCTGATCGGGTTCTGGTTCACCAAAGATTCGGCCGCATCCGCAGGGAAAAAGGCATTCATCGTCAACCGCATCGGCGACTTCGGATTTCTGATCGGCCTGTTCCTGCTCATCCAGCACTTCGGCTCGCTGACGTTCACGCAAGTATTTGATCAGGTCAAACCCATGTCGCCCGAGACCGCCGGCGCCGGACTGCTCACCGCGATCGGGATTCTTCTGATGGTGGGCGCCTGCGGAAAGTCTGCCCAGATTCCACTGTACGTCTGGCTTCCCGATGCCATGGAAGGTCCGACCCCAGTCTCCGCGCTGATCCACGCCGCCACCATGGTCACAGCCGGCGTGTACATGGTTTCGCGTTCGCACGTGATCTTCGAGCGCGCTCCGATTGCGCTGACCGTAGTCGCAGTCATCGGCACGCTGACCGCGTTCTTCGCCGCAACCATCGGCATCGCGCAAACCGATATCAAGAAAGTTCTCGCCTACTCCACCGTCTCCCAACTCGGCTACATGTTCATGGCCTGCGGCGTAGGTGCGTTCTCCGCCGGAATTTTCCACCTGATGACCCACGCCTTCTTCAAAGGCCTGCTCTTCCTGGCAGCCGGTTCCGTGATCCATGCGGTCGGTGGCGAGCAGGACATGCGACGGATGGGTGGCCTGCGCACCAAGCTCCCCTGGACCTTCTGGACCATGACCGCGGCAACCGTAGCCATAGCTGGCATCCCGGGCTTCGCAGGTTTTTTCAGCAAGGATGAAATCCTCTGGCGCGCATATCAGGCGAGCTGGGCCTACTGGCTGGTTGGAGTCGTGACCGCATTCATTACCTCGTTCTACATGTTCCGCCTCTGGTTCATGACATTCTTCGGCGAATACCGCGGCGAAGCAGCGGGACACGGCGCACACGCGCACGATGCCCACGGCGCGCATGGTCACAGCGGAGTGCATGAGAGTCCGAAAGTTATGGTCATTCCGCTGGCGATCCTCGCTGTCTTATCGGTGATCGGCGGATATGTCGGCGTTCCCGGATCACTTGGCGGCAATAATCATTTCGATCACTTCCTGGGTCCTGTTTTCCGCTCCACCCTACCGGCCGACAGCGGTCAGGCGCAGATGGGTGAAAAAGGCGCAACGGAACAAACCACGGAGGGCACCGAGCCCAAAGAAGCCGCTTCCAAGGAATTGATGTTCACCGGAATCTCGGTCGCCGCCGCCTTCCTTGGCCTAGCGCTCGCCTGGCTGCTCTATTACCGCAGCCCCGACGTGCCCCATAGGATTGTGCAGAGAATCGCGGGCTTATACGACGTCGTATGTCACAAATACTACGTGGATGAAATCTACGCGGCCCTGATCGTCAAACCGTTAATTAACGGATCTACCAGCATCCTCTGGCAAGGCGTGGATCGCAAAGTCATCGACGACACGGTGAACAATGCGGCGGACGGCGCTCGCCATGTTTCCGACGAAGTCCGGCACATGCAATCCGGAAACCTGCGCTCCTACGCGGGCTGGGTGGCCGCCGGTGCCGCGGTGTTGATTGCTTACATGCTCTGGCGGGGGGTGGCACGATGAACACGGACCACCTCAGCCCTTATATTCTGACGCTGGTCACTTTCGTTCCGCTCGCGGGAGCGCTGCTGCTGGTCCTGCTACCCCGCCGCGATCGCGATATCCGCATCTTTTCGCTGGTCGTGTCCCTGCTCGCATTCGGACTCTCCCTGCATCTCCCCGTTTATTTGCACCGCGGCCAGTCCGGCTTCCAGTTCGAAATCGACAAGCCCTGGATCACCAGTCCCAACATTCACTACCACATGGGCATCGACGGTATTTCGGTGTGGCTGGTAGTGCTGACCACATTCCTCACGCCGCTCTGCGTACTGATCTCGTGGAAATCGGTTCACGATCGCGTCAAGGAATTCTTCATTCTTCTTCTGATCCTCGAAACCGCTCTCATCGGCGTCTTCACCTCGCTCGACCTCTTCCTCTTCTATTTCTTCTGGGAAGCAACGTTGATTCCAATGGCCCTGCTGATCGGCGTCTTCGGCCACGAGCGCAAAGTCTACGCCGCCGTGAAGTTCTTTATGTACACCATGATTGCCTCCGTGTTCATGCTGGCGGCAATCATCTGGCTCTACACGCAAACTCACAGCTTCGATTTCGTCACCATCCGCGACGCCATTGCCAATCATCAGATCACGAAGTTCCCTGCCGCCGCACAGTGGCTCTTCCTGGGATTCTTCATAGCCTTCGCGGTCAAAGTTCCACTATTCCCGTTCCACACCTGGTTGCCTGACGCACACGTCGAAGCACCCACCGCGGGATCCGTTCTGCTCGCCGGCGTTCTGCTGAAGATGGGCACGTACGGCATGCTGCGCTTCAATCTCGGCTTGTTCCCCGACCAGGCCCGCGGCAATGCGCCGTGGATCATCGCACTGGCGCTGATCGGAATCATTTACGGCGCGCTGGTTGCCATGGTGCAACCCAATATGAAGAAGCTGATCGCCTACTCCTCAGTCAGCCACCTGGGGTTTGTTGTGCTGGGCATCTTCAGCTTCACGACCGCAGGTCTCAACGGAGCCATGTTCGTCATGCTGGCGCACGGCGTCTCGACAGGCGGCTTGTTCATGCTCGCTGGAGTTCTGCATGAGCGGCGTCACACGTACGAAATCTCCGAGTTCGGCGGGCTCGCATCCCCCATGCCGGTCTACGCAGCATCCTTCCTGTTCATCGTGCTGGCATCCGTCGGTTTGCCCCTGCTCAACGGATTTGTGGGTGAATTCCTGGTGCTGTCCGGTGCGTTCCAGGCGAAGCCGCTTTACGGAATTCTGGCTGCTACGGGAGTGATCTGGAGCGCCTGCTACCTGCTCTGGATGTTCCAGCGCGTGTTCTACGGCACAGTGACTCATCCCATCAACACTTCGCTCAGTGATCTGCTCGGTTTTGAGAAAGCCGCTATCTGGCCGTGCGCAGTCGCAGCTTTGGCGATGGGCGTTGCTCCCATCATGTGGCTGGCGGCGATCGATCCTGCGGTGCAAGCTGCACTCACTCCATTCGCTCAGGTTGTCAGTAAGGTGGTGCTGCAATGACCATCCTACTGGCGCAAATGCAGACGATCCCTCAATCGGTTGACTACGTGCGCATCTTGCCCGAGATCGTTCTCTCCATCTTCGGCATCGTGGTAATGGTTCTGGACCCGCTGGTGGATGAAGAGAAAACTCAGAAGACGCTGGGCTACATCGCCTTCATTGGAACGGTCGCTGCGCTGCTCTCCACCTGGTACATGGCCAAATCCCCCGGCCTCGCGTTCTCCAACATCGTCCGCGTGGACAGCTTCAGCATCTTCTTTACTTTTCTCGTAATCGCGATCGCGGCGGTGGTCATTCTCAGCTCTTTCGAATACATGGCCGTGCAGCGCATCCGCGCTGGAGAGTATTACGCCCTGATCCTGTTCGGCGTCGTCGGCATGGTGCTGATGGCCTCTGCTGTCGAGTTGGTGATGATCTTCATCGCCCTTGAAATCTCCTCCATCTCCACCTACATCCTTGCTGGATTCCGCCGCCACGAAGCGTCCAGCAGCGAATCATCGCTGAAGTACTTCCTCCTCGGCTCCTTCGCCACTGCGTTTTTCCTCTATGGTGTAGCCCTCATGTTCGGCGCCACTGGCTCCACCAACATCGACATCATTTCGCAGAAATTGCAGTCCGGAGACATTGGCCTGCTGGTTTATGCGGCTATGGCCATGATGTTCGTCGGCCTGGGATTCAAAGTCGCCATCGCTCCTTTCCACATCTGGACGCCCGACGTTTATGAAGGCGCTCCCGCCCCGGTTGTGGGCTTCATGTCGACTGCACCCAAGGCCGCCGCCTTCGCAGTCCTCCTCCGGGTGGTCTTTGCGATCAATGCTCCCGGACGCTTCTGGTTTCTCTGGGTCGCCGCAGCCCTGTCGATGACCCTGGGCAACGTCGGTGCCCTCGTACAAAGTAATATCAAGCGCCTGCTGGCTTACTCGTCGATCGCCCACGCCGGCTACCTGCTCGTGGCCTTCGCCATGACCACGCCGGAGAATTCAGCGACGGGAATTTCCGCCGCTATGTTCTACACCGCCGCCTACGCCGCCATGAACGTCGGCGCATTCGCCGTCGTCAGCCACTTCGCCAATGCCGGCGAGCGCTACGTCAATTTAGAAGACTATGAAGGCTTGGGCCGATCTTCCCCGCTGCTCGCGGCCACCTTAACGATTTTTCTCCTGTCGCTGATCGGAATTCCCATTACTGGCGGCTTCTTCGCCAAGTTCTATGTCTTCAGCGCCGCCCTGCGTGCGAACCTCGTCTGGCTCACCCTGATTGGTGTCGTGAACAGCGCCATCGGCGCTTATTACTACCTCCGGATCATTGTTGTGATGTACATGCGCGAATCGCGCAAAGAAGTCCCGGTCACCCCCGTTCCTTTCGGCCTGGCGACCGCCTTGGCAGTGAGTATTTTTGCCACACTGTACTTGGGACTTTTACCCAACCGGATTCTGCAAGTTGCCCAGCACTCGGCGCAGGATTTGCTCCCGCAACCCTCTGCCGCTGCTACCACCCAAATCCCGCAGCCGACGCCCACTTCCATGCATTAACAATCGAAAAATAATGTGTCGTTACTATTTGACAACCTGAGTCGGCCGCGTGCATCATGTCTGCACTAGTTTTTCGCTTCACCTCGCAACAACCCACAGTGGCCCGGAGGAGAACACTATGTCCCAACTCATTCGCACGCTTTGGTCCGACGAACAAGGTCAGGATATCGCCGAGTATGCCGTCATGCTTGCCGTCATCCTGGTTCTGGTAGTCGGAACGGTTCGCTTGATCGGTTCGAATTCTAACAACGCATTCTCCAGCGTCGCCAGTTCGCTGCAGTAAGTTCGCCCGCGCGCCAAAAGAGATCCTATGACACGATTTGCTCCTCGCTTCGCTTTTGCCGTGTATTACGGATTTACCTGGCGTGCGGCTGCAGCGCAGCTTGGAGGAAAGATGAGCCTCTAACGGCCACTTGAAACAAGCTTAGCTGCCAGCCGCGATCCAACGATCGCGGCTTTTGTTTTCCACTCGAATCCAAAGGAGATCCCAGCCCATGATCGTCAACATGTCAGAGAAAGCGACGGAGGAACAGATCGCGCACGTGATCGACAGAATTCGTGAAGCCGGATACAACCCCCACGTCACCCGCGGCACCGAGCGCACCATCGTTGCCGCCGTCGGCAGCGGTCGCCGTCATGAGATCGAAGCCCTGCAAGTCGCCCCCGGCGTCGATAACGTCGTCGCCATCGCGCAGCCTTTCAAACTCGTCAGCAAGCAGGTGCATCCCGAACGGACCATTGTGCAGATCGATGGCGTCCAGATCGGGGGCCCGGACGTCGTGGTCATCGCTGGCCCGTGTTCAGTGGAGTCCCGCGAACAGTTGCTCCAGACTGCCCATGCCGTGAAGCGTGCCGGCGCTTCCATGCTTCGCGGCGGCGCCTACAAGCCGCGCACCTCTCCCTACGATTTTCAGGGGCTAGGCATCGAGGCACTGAAGATTCTGAGCGAGGCCAAGAGAGAAACTGGCCTGCCCATCGTCACCGAAGTCATGAGCACCGAGGACATCGATGTCATCTCCGAGCATGCTGACATGCTACAGGTGGGCGCGCGCAATATGCAGAATTTTGCTCTCCTGCGGCGCCTCGCAAGCAGCAGCAAACCGATCCTTCTCAAGCGTGGACCGTCAGCCACCGTTAAGGAGTGGCTCCTCGCCGCCGAGTATCTGCTCTCCGGCGGCAACCGCAATGTTGTCCTCTGCGAGCGCGGCATCAAGACCTTCGAAAGCGAAATGCGCAATACCTTCGACCTCGCCGCCGTGGCGCTGGCCCGCGATCTTTCTCACCTGCCGGTCGTCGCCGACCCCTCCCACGGAACTGGGAAGCAGAGTCTGATTGCCCCTGTCTCCCGGGCGGCCGTCGCCGTAGGTGCGGACGGTTTGATCATCGAAGTCCATCCCTGCCCGGAGCGCGCCTTGTCCGACGGCCCGCAGTCGCTCGATTTCGAGGGTTTCGAGAAGGTCATGCGCGGTCTCGCGGAGCCGTTGCGAAGAACCGCCACCCTCCCAAACCTGGCCACAACCGCCTCCTGAATGTACGGCGATGAACGTAGGGACAGCCCCCTCGGGCTGTCAAGAAGCGTGAACGTAGGGACAACCCCTCGGGCTGTCCAGAAGCGTGAACGTAGGGATAGCCCCTCGGGCTGTCCAGAAGCGTAAACGTAGGGACAGCCCCTTGGGCTGTCCAGCCGCGTGAACGTAGGGACACCACTTGGCGTCCAGCCGCGAAGCGGCGAAAGAATGCAGCCCACGGCGCAAGCCGTGGGTACGGGCGCGAAAGAAAAGACGGTAAAGCCCCGCAGGGGCGAAAGATGGCTTGCCGTCATTGCGGATAGCCCGTCCGCCACTTCAAAATCCCTCATTTCCTGTGGACAAACGAAACGATTCGTTATAAAAAGAAATCCTGCCGCCAGCGGTGGGCGTTCCCGCTGAACTGGAAGCGGCACTCACATCCCGTGCTCAACGAAGAACGCCGACGCGCTATTCTCGACCTCCTCACTCATCAGGGCCGGGTGCTGGTCACCGAACTGGCCAGCCAATTCGAAACCTCGCAGGTTACGATTCGCAAAGACCTCGAGATCCTGCACGCGCACGGCCTGGTGCACCGCACCCACGGCGGAGCCCTCCCCTCCCGCGAGGGCGCTCTGGAAGACCCCACGCTGCGCGAAAAAGAAAAGCTCCACCACCAGGAAAAAATGCGCATCGCCGCATGCGCCGTCGAGAAGGTGAAAGAGGGCCAGGTCCTGATTCTCGACTCCGGAACTACCACCACGGCCATCGCCCGCGCGCTTCGAAAATTTCAAAATCTCACCATCATCACCAATGCCGTAAACATCGCCGCCGAACTGACGGGAACCGCCGTGGAAGTGATCCTCACCGGCGGCACCCTGCGCAAGAACTCTTTCTCTCTCGTAGGCCCCATTGCCGAAGAAACTCTGCGCCGCTTGAGCGCAGACATCCTGTTTCTCGGTGTGGATGGATTCGACGTTCACTTCGGCCTGAGCACTCCGAATCTTCTGGAAGCGAAAGTGAATCGCGTGATGGTTGAAATCGCGCGCCAGACCGTAGCCGTCTGCGACGCCAGCAAATTCGGCCGCCGCAGCCTGTCCCTGATCGCTCCCACCTCTTCACTCCACGAAGTGATCACCGACCGCGGTGCTCCCAAGTCCGACGTGCGCGCCCTGAAGCAGGCGGGCATAGAAGTAACCCTGGTCTGAGTATCTCGATATAGCTCGGTGGAGCGTGCCTTGAGGGCCGCGTCTCCGCAAGCAGTAAATGCGCGCTTTAGCCCCGGAGGATCATGCCCCGTTTCGACGTCACCATCGCCGGCGAACTGAATCTCGATCTCATCCTCTACGGCCTGCCCGAGCAACTCCAGCCCGAACGCGAACTCCTCGCCGATCGCATGATGCTAACCCTGGGCTCCTCCTCAGCCATCGTCGCGCATAATCTTTCCGCTCTCGGCAGCCGCGTAGGCTTCCAATCCCGTATCGGAGATGATCCACTCGGCGCCATCGCTCTCGAACGCCTGCAACAGGGTGGAGTCGACACCTCGCAAGTCCGCCGCGTTCCGGGGGAGATCACGACAGGCTTGACCGTCATCCTGCATCATCCCAACTGGCGCAACATTCTGACGTATGCCGGAACCATCACCGAACTCAGTTGGTCCGATCTCGATTTGGATTACCTGGGTGACTCCCGCCATTTCCATTTGTCGTCGTATTACTTGCACCGAAGCTTGCGGCCGAAAATAGGCGAATTGTTCCGTCTCTTCAAGTCTAAAGGCCTCACGATCTCCTTAGATACAAACGACGATCCCGACGATCGCTGGCAAGGAAACCTGGAACAAGTGCTGCAGTATGTCGATGTATTCCTCCCCAACGAACGCGAAGCCTGCAAAGCGGCAGCAACCGAAGATTTGGAAAGCGCAATCCGCAAACTCTCCGAACTCGTGCCCTTACTCGTAGTGAAGATGGGCCGCAAAGGCGCGATCGCACAGCGCGGCAATCAGCGCTTTACCAGCGCGGCCCAGGCTGTGGAACCGGTGGACACCGTGGGCGCCGGCGACAGCTTCGACGCAGGCTTTTTGCACCAGTATGTGAGAGGCGCCGGTATCGAAGCCTGTTTAGCCAGTGGCAACTTGGCCGGAGCCCTCTCCACCACGCGTCCTGGAGGCACAGAAGCCTTCCGCGATGTGGAGCACCGGGCGGAATTTCTGGCGAAATATACGGAGCGGACCCAAGCGCGCTAAAGAACATGCACGAGCGGCCCAGTATGTTGGCCAATAGTAAACTGGCGTGAAGCCGCGAGATTACTTCCCGCTCACTTCCAGCAGCAGGTGATCCTTAACCTCTGCCTTCAGCCGCGGAGCTTTCCCCTGCTCCGCCTGCACCGTCCCGTATGATTTTCCATCAGCATAGTCGACCACCTCATACGACCCAGGTTTCAGGCCGCGCAACTCGACGTCTCCCGAGAACGGCTTCCCCGGCTCGGCAAAGAACGCGTAATACATTTTCCCGTCCTTCGCGATCGCGTATCCCTCGGGCACGTCATAGCCGTAGGTATAAAGATCGAGAAACTCGCCCTTGGAAAGCATCTTCTGGTTGTACAGTCCGATCCACTTCTTCCAGTGCTCTTCTTTCTGCGGAGTCAGCGCAACTGGCTTGAACTTCGGCCCCGGATCCGGCCACACAAATTTCGTTCCGACCACGCCGCCGGGCCCGATCGTCGAAGCAAAGTCCCAGCCATGTTCGCTCCAGCCATCCGCGCCTACGCGCGTCATCTCCGACAACTCGACGTGATCTCCATAAACTGCCGCCTGCGGCCCCAGCAACGCCTTGTACATTTTGATCCGCCGCCGCACCTGCACTCCTCCCACCGGATCGGCCGTCACCGCCTGATCCATAAACGGCAGCCACGCCAGCGATGGCGGGGTCCCGCACGGACACGCCTGCGTGACGCTTTCCGGCTTGATGGCCCGCGTCGTTTCGAAAATGACTTTGTAAACGTCGCCCATCGCCTTTACCGAATCCTGCGGCGACTTGTGATGATGCGCCGGGTTATAGCACGCGGGTACGGTATAAATGTTGTCCAGCTTCGACCCGTCAAAGCCCCAGTCCCGAATGAATTTCTCTGTCAACTGTTTGAAGTAACTCTGCACTTCGGGCACCGCCGGACACAGCGCGCCCAGATCGCGAACCATCCGCGCGTGCTTGCCATTCTTGTCAAGAATCAGCCAATCCGGATGCTGCTTCACAACCTCGGACACCTTGTATTTGTGCGATTCATACTTCCCCTGCCCGTCCTCGACCCCGAGCGGCAGCCACCACAGCTGAGCATAGATTCCCTGCTTATGGAAGTCATCGACCATCTGCTTGATCGAGTCCCCCGGAAACGTGTCCGTCCGAGGATTCCAATCCCCATACGTGTCGAACCAGCGGTCGTCCAGCGTGGCCCACTTGATCCCCATCTCCTTCAGCTTCGGGACCGTTCCCAGCATCTCCTTGGGGGTGACGTTGAATTCGTATCCCCACCCGCACCAGGCAACGCTGTAGGCCTCGTTCGAGGGCTTAGGCACATTCCATCCTTCTTTTTGCAGCACGCTCGACCACATGCGCAGCGGTTCGTAGAAATCTCCGCTGTACACCGCGACAAAACTCCGCGGAGTCGAATAGGTCTCGTTTGGCTTCAAACTGGAATTCACCGGAATTTCCAACTGGGTTTCGACTCGCCCTTCCCGCTCCACCTTCACCGGAATCGAGAGCGTCCACGGCAGCGTCTCCACATGCCCGATCGCCTCTCCCACCGATGCGGTCCAGAACGCCACGACCGGAATGCCGCCCCCGTAGCCGCCTTTCACCTGTTCGCCCATGACGTTAGGCTGCGACGAAGTCCGGCTCAGCTTCTGCACGTCATCCTGGCCCCAGTTATAGCTCGATCCCTGGAACGACCACATGTCATATGGCTGCGCGCTGGCGTCCGCCTGCTTCGCGTTCAGCCGGTGCTCCTGCATCAACACTTTTTCAATCTGCACCTCGGAACTTCCCACATTCTTATAAGAAGTGCTTACCAGGGCGATGCCGGGGAAATCGTCGTAGGCCTCCAACACCAGCGTGCGCTCGATCGGAACGCCCGCTGGGGCCAACGGATGCGCCGTAACCTCCACTCGTTTCCCACGTCCCAGCTTCCCGCTCGCCTCTTGCACTTTGGCCTGATTGAAATCTGGAATGAAGTCCAACTCCTTACCCGCAATCAGAATGGAGTCGCTCCCGCCAGTCGATCCCACGGGCGGTTCGTCCAGTGTCAGGTGTTTGCCGTCCTTCAAGAGACTGGCCTGCAGAAATCCCGAAGGAAGAATCTGGAATTCCGCCGTCTTGGTGGTGACCACGATGGGCCCGCCATCGCGCACTTCCACGTTGATTTCCGAGGGATGCGAAGGCGCAGGCTTCGTCTGTTGCGCTGGTTTGGAACAACTCGCCACGCTTCCCGCAAGCAGAATCGCAAGCACGAAAAAGAAGATTGAAACAGGACTCGCACTCCAACCGACGCGCTTCATACCGCCTCCCTCTTTATGATTCAAATCGAAGACTAACCAAATCGAAAGAAAACATAACCGTTCGTAACTATACAAACTACGCCCGCAAGGAGCAAGTCAACGCTTTCAGAACTGCAGGTCGAGGGGCGCCCCTAATAGACTACACGGGAGGTACCCCGTGGAAATGTTTTGTGAGGGGTTAAGCGGAAAGCTTGAGGTCTGATTCTTTCGGGTGTGAAGCGGAATGAACTGCCGGGCTGAGGTCGGAATTCTGCCGCCCGGTGTCTGCCTTACCGTATCTCGGCCAGCGAATGTTCCAGCGCTCCGCGCTTGGGAGTAGGCATCGCCCCTACTTCGCTGGCCACCCACGCCCCCACTAAATTAGCGACTTCATTCATCAGGCTGAGCGACGCCCCCTGCAGGTATTCATGCACCATGCCCGCCGTGAACGCATCGCCGGACCCCACCGTATCGGCCACCGGCACGCGGAACCCGGGATGCTCGCTGACCTCTTCTCCCTGCACCAGCAAGCTGCCCCTGCTCCCCCGGGTGATGCAGACCACCTTCAATCCATATTCCCGGAGCAGCTTCCGAGCCGACGCCTTCTCATCTTTGTGAACAACTTTCATCAGCCCCATGAGCGTGGGCAGTTCATCATCGTTCAGTTTGACGATATCGGCGAGCCGCATCGATTCCACAAGAATTTCCGCCGAGTAATAAGCCTGCCGCAGGTTCACGTCGAATACCTTGACCGTGTGCTCCGGGACGGCGGCCACGAACTGGCGAATGGTCGCGCAGCTGTTCAAGGACCGCTGGGCCAGCGATCCAAAGCAAACCGCATCCACATCCAGCGCCAACTGCTGCCAGTCCGAACTCCATTCGAGGAAATCCCAAGCCACGGGATGCGCGATCTGGTACTGCGCCATCCCGTCCGCATCCACTTGCACGTTCACCACTCCCGTGGGATGCTGCCGGTCCGTCTGCACATGATCGATGTCGAGCCCCAGTCCCTCCATCCGCCGCAATGCCTCGATCCCCCGCGAATCCTCGCCCACCCGGCTCGCCACAATCCCCTGATCCCCCATCAAAGTCGTGATGTAAGCAAAATTCGCCGGAGCCCCGCCCAGGCAAGCTCCCCCAGGCAGCAGATCCCACAACACTTCGCCCAGCCCCACGACTCTCTTTTTCATAGCTGCTCACCGCACCGCGTCCGAAAACGTTTACCCACGCCTTCATAAAAAGAGGGACTCCCGAAGGAATCCCTCTTGTGAATCACCCCAGACGGTTTAGAACATCAGTCGCAACGCGAACTCGAGCTGACGCATACCGGTAGTCGAACCCGGAGAAGCATCAAGCTCAATGTCCGTGATGTTGCCATTGCCGCCACAATCGACACAAGCGCCGCTGCCCGTTTGGTTGTTGTTGAAGCCCAGCACCGGATGGTTGAACACGTTGAACGCATCCATACGGAACTGCATCCTTACGCGTTCGGTGATGGTGAAGTTCTTCATGACGGCAGCATCCGCAAAGAATGCCCGCGGACCACGCAGCCGAAGGAGACCGGCGTTGCCCAGAGCGCCACAGGCAGGCATCTTCCACCCCGATCCAGCCGGACGAGGCAGTGTACAGGTGTCCACTCCGGGTACCAGGGCTGCGGGGTCATAGGCAAGCGTTGGAATCGGCGTAAAGAACGGCACCACGTGGTTCACGGGATCGAACTTTCCAGCTCCTACATGGAACGAGCCAGCATTCTTGTCCGGCCGGCACAATCCTACATCGTTCACCTGGCCACAATTGGAGAAGCTCGGAGACCATGGCAGGCCGCCGCTCCAGTTCGTGGTACCCGTGATCTGCCATCCTCCAATGACCAAGTCCTCCAAACGACCGCTGTTTCCGGCGAAGGTCCTGCCCCTGCCGAACGGCAACTCGTACACGCCTTCGGTCACCCACACGTGTGTTCGGACCTGGTCGTCAGGACCGTACGAGTATGGATGGTTGTTTGCGAAGTAGTTGCTGTCGTACTTATTGGCGTGCGCGAACGTATAGTGCGACAACAACTGCAGACCGCGTGAAAACCGCTTATCAATTTTCACTTGAAATGCGTTGTAAAAGCTGTTCGCGTCATTAGCTAAATAGCCGTTCAAGTCTTTCGAGCAGCACATCAGATTCCCGCTGATACTGCTCGGATCGGGGTAGTTCGCGTAGGTAAATTGGTTGAAGTGCGGTCGCCGCTGTTCTTGCGAAGCCGCAGGAGAGAAGCTGGGAGATGAACCTGGATCCGTAACTACCGCGCTACCCGCCCCGATAAATGGCTGGTTCGCATTGTAGGTATTCCCGTCACCGGCAAAGACGTTGGTCCCCTTATTGCCGATGTAAGCCGCTTCAAAGGACATGGTGCTGGTTAATTGGTGCTGCACCGTCACGTTCCAGGCATCCAAGGTTGGCAGCCGCTGGTAGGTCGGACGAATGTTGGTCGAGGTGCAACTCTGCGGCACCGTAACTCCGTTAAGAACGACCGTACCCGCCTGGAAGCAATTGGGCCCGGCGAGAGGGAACAGTCCGTTCGAGGGAATTGGAGGGAATACAAAGGCCGGCGGCCCCTGGTCAAGCGTGAAGGCCGCAAACTTGTTCGGGACTGCAGGTTGCACAAACTGGTTGGCCAAGACCGGCAGGTTTTGCGTGACTGCATGCCCGAAGTTCGATCCGAACACGCCCATATCGAAGCTGCGGCCATACCCTAGCCGAACCACCGTTTTTGGACTCAATTGGTATGCCACGCCCAAGCGAGGCGCAAAGTAGTTGAACTTGTTCTGGATACTTCCGTTGAGCCCGATGCCACTCTCCCCCGCGACGCGAATGACGCCCTGCTGCAGATTGGCAAACCCACCCTGGTCTTTTCCGCTCACGTACTCGGGGAAATACACTTCCCACCGCAAGCCATAGTTCAAAGTCAGCTTGGGGGTGATTCGCCAGGTATCCTGCACGTAGTAGAACATGCGATGTTGTCGCTCGGCCGCGTTCGTGCTGGTGCTAACGTAGCGGCTTAGCTGCGTAACCTCGCCCAGCATAAAAGTGGCGAAATCGAGCCCGCCTTCTCCACCGTTCGATGTGCCCTGGTGGCTGAAAGCGTAAACGCCGGTGCGGTTCGAATCGCTGGGCACTCGCAGGTTCTGAGCGTAGCGCACGTCCGCCCCAAACTTGATCTGGTGATTTCCTTTCATCTTGGTGATGTTGGCGACCCACTGGAACTGCTGCTCGCTCTCGATCAGTGGGCAGTTGCAGCGAGCGACGCCCAACCCGTCTCCGAAGTTGGTACCCGTGCCGTCCATATCAAACTCGCCCAACCCGGATGTGAAGTTGTCGCCCAGATTGGCATTGGGAATACCAAAAGTCGTCATCGGGGTCGTGCCACCGTCCGGCTTATCCGTGACCGGGTTGTACTTGAAATATCCGAACCGGAAATCACCCAGTAAACTCTCGCTGAAAGTTTTGGTCACACCAGCCGCTAAGCTGTAGTTGTGCACGATCGAACTGCCGGCGAGTCCACCGGGACCGTATCCGACGCCTCCGACGGCACCCAGGCTCGGCTTCCCAGACAGGCTGAAATGGTTGAAGCTGTAGCGCCCGAACACCGACATGCTTTGGCCGGCCGCATAGTCGATGCGCACGTCAAAGCTGTTCTGGTTGTACGGGCCGGCTCCAGCACCCACAAAATTGTTTAAGCAATTCAGGGCTCCGCCCAGAGCACAGGTTCCCGCTGTGGTTGGGCTCGGAAATGCTGCCAACATGTTCAAAGCTGCTGGCGAGATCACCTGACGCGCACCGATCGTGATGGGTACAAGAAATTGATTCGGGACACCGTTCGTAGTCCCCGTGCAGCTTGCCTGGGGTACGCTTCCCAAGGCTCCGCAGAATACATTGCGTCCCGTGCCGTCCGCAACACCGGTGGTGGGATCGTAAATATAAGGCGATCCATTATTGGCAAGAACCTGGCCGTAATTGCTGAAATCGCAGTACACTCCGCCCGCGCAGCTGTTAATTAACCCGAGCGTTGGGATCGTTTCCTGGTTGCTGATACCGTTCTTCTGTCGTGTCGCTTGAAAGTCGCCAAAGAAAAAGAGCTTGTTCTTGATGATCGGTCCACCCAGCGTTCCGCCGATCTGCTGCCATCGCGACGAAGGAATCATCCTGCCCGTAACGGCATCGGGCTGGTACTGGGTGAATGGATCACGCGCCGCCAGCGCATCCGTGCGCCGGAACCAAAACGCGCTGCCGTGAAGGTCATTGCTTCCAGACTTTGTTTGCACCGTCACTACACCCGCTACAGCTTTGCCGAACTCGGCGTCATAGTTGCCCAGCGTAATCTTGCTTTCCTGAATGGCATCCAGGTTCGGATTAACCACGATAATGCCAAGAATTGGATCCTGGTTATCGGTGCCGTCCAATTCGAAACCAGTCCCGCTGAAATGCTGCCCGTTCACAAAAATCTGCTGTCCGCCCTGCGGATTCTCCGTGGCGGCATGGCTCCATCCCACCAGTTTCTGGGTTCCGGGAGAGAGCAGCTCAAACGAAGTAAAGTTCCGGTTCAGGATCGGAGCGTCTTCGATCGCCCTCTGATTGAATTCAATGGAAACATCCGCTCGGTCCGTCTTCAACTGGGGCGCCTCGGCAGTGACTTCCACCTGCTCACTGGCCGAGCCCACCTGGAACTGGCCGTCCACGCGCGCGCCAGTATCCGCCGAAACTTGGATGTTCTTGTATTGGATGGTCTTAAAGCCGGACCCCTCAATTCGCACCGAATAGACATCCGGAATCAGGTGCGTCACCGAGTAGTTGCCGCTCTCGTTGGTCGTGTCCGTCACCGACGTATTCTTCGTTTGGCTGGTTACGGTCACCTTCGCCCCGTTCACCGCAGCCCCTGACGGGTCGGTTACGGTTCCCAACACGCTCCCGTATATTGCCTGTCCGACCGCGACCGGCACCCACAGACCACACAACAGGCTCAAAGTCGCTACTGCGACCCACAGAGTCGTTCTCATAGACACTCTCCTCAACTTTTCCAAACTCGATTGCCCCAGAAATGCAGGTGGATACTTGGCTGGACAGTGTGCAGTCGTAATACAAAACAATTAACTGGATTAAGTTTCACTAGGTTTGATACTGTTACCGGAAGGAAAGCCAAGGTTTTCTGTGCGTTAGCGCATTCTGTTACTTCCACGTCATATGGGTGTAACACACACTTTCACGGTGGGTCGGGACCAGTGCTTCCAGCAAATAGAGAAGCTTACAAAAAGCCATAGCCTTCACAGCTCCGACTCGCTCTGCAAGTTGCTCCGCTATCTAGCTGAGCACTCCCTCGATCACCCCGGCCTCGCGCTCAAGGAATACCAGATCGCTACCGAAGTTTTGGGGCGTCCCGCCGGGTTCGATCCCCAGAGTGACTCCACGGTTCGTGTGCAAGCCGGACGCCTGCGGGTCAAACTGGCTGAATACTATGGACAGGAAGGTATCGACGATCCCGTTCTGGTGGAGATACCGAAGGGATCGTATGCTCTGACGTTCACGCTGCGTCCCTCGAAGCCAAGTCTAGCTCCACCAACCCTCCTTGCCATTGAACAGCAAGGGAAAACCGCGCCTGTTTTGTCGAGCAACCGGGGCTGGGCCATCGCGGTGCTGGTGTTATCAGTTCTTCTGGCGGCCTCGTTTATGGCGAGCGCGATCCTGCTCTCGCAACGCCCGCGCATTCAATCCGCGGCCGGACAAGCTGCTCCGCCCGAGCTCCAGCTCTTCTGGAATCGCTTCGTCACCAGCCCGCAGCAACCTTGGGTGATCTTCAGCAACGGTAGTTTCGTCGGACGCCCTGAGACCGGCATGCGTTACTTCAACCCCGGCTCCGACCAGCGCACCTTCATCCTCGATCACTACACCGGCGTGGGAGAAGTCCTCGCCATCCACCAGCTCGACCATGTCTTCGAGATGCTTAACCGTCCTCTGAGAGTCAAGCGTGGCGCGCTTTTTTCCCTGGACGACGCAAAGAACAATGATTTGATCTTCGTCGGGTCGCCGTCCGAGAACCTCACCCTGCTCGATATCCCTGGGACGCAGGATTTCGTCTTCCAGCGCATCGACTCCGGCCCGCGTAAGGGAGATCTCGCGATCATCAACGTTCATCCCCAACCGGGAGAACAGAAGTTTTTCGTTGGAACTCCTGCCAATCAGCCCACGACCGACGATTATGCGATCATAAGCCTGCTTCCCGGCTTAGATCCGTCGCGATCTATCCTGATTCTGGCGGGCGCGACTACCTTCGGCACCCAGGCGGCAGTAGAATATGTGTGCCGCGAAGACGACCTCAAAATTCTCCTCCAGCACCTGATTGTTTCCAGGCCGGCCGACCTGAAGCCGTTCGAGGCAGTCCTGCACGTAAAGATCACCCACGGAGTTCCGGTGACGACGGACCTGATCGCCCTGCGAACGCGCGGCAACTGATGGGGGAAAACCGCGTAGGGACAGCCCCCTTGGGCTGTCCAAGCCGAGCGAAGCTCGGCTGCCTCAACCGGGCGACCCGGGTGAATGGCTTTTATTTCCCAGGCACGCTGAGATGCGGATCCAATTCCGCCGCCCGTTGAAATTCTTTCTCCGACTCGTCTCGCTTCCCACTCTGCTGCAAGGCCAATCCCAGCTGATAATGTGCCGCCGCATAGTTCGGCTCCGAATGGATCGCCGACCGGAACTGTGAGATGGCCCCGTCCAGGTCTCCCGCCCCGAGCAATCTCTTCCCCGAATTGGTCGCCACCTTCGCCGCTTGCAGATTATTCGTCGAGGCCACGATGCTAGCCCCCACCTTCGCTTCTTCCGCCGCTCCCTGCGAGTCCCCCAGTTGTCGCAACACGCCTGCCAGCGTGGTGTGCGCCCCGGCAAAATCGGGCTCCAGGCGTATAGCCTCCCGCAACTCCACTGCAGCTTCCTGCAATTTCCCCTGCTGCTTATAAACGGTGCCCAGCGTGTAGTGCGCCTCGGCATAGTCCGGCTTCGACTTCAGGGCGGATTGCATTTCGGCAGTCGCCTGGTCGAACTCCCCGCGCTGCCAATACAAAATTCCCAGCGTGTAATGCGCATCCGCCAGGTCCGGCTGTAACCGGATGGCTTCCTTGAATTCCGGCACCGCCTTGTCCAGTTGATCTTTCAGCTTCCATGCCAGCCCCAGGTTGTAATGCAGAGAAGCGTTCTCCGGAGCAAGTTTCAGTCCCGCCTGCAGTTCGGTCACTGCCGCATCGAAATTCGCCTGCTGGATATACGCAATGGCCAAATTCCCTCGCAGGGAACCATCCTCCGGATGCAATTGCACCGCTTTCTGAAACTGCGGAATAGCCCCTTCCGCATCTCCCTTCTGCACTAGTGCCAGTCCGAGATCGTTGTATACCTCCGCATCCTGTGGATTCAGCTTCGCCGCCTGCTCAAACGCCCCCACGGCTGCCTCGATGTCGCCCGCGCGTTGGCTGGCAATCCCCAACTCCACCTGCACTTCAAACCAATCCGGCTTCAGCGTCGCGCATTTTTTCAGTTCCTCCACCGCTTCGCCGGATTTCCCCTGCGCGCTCAGAGCTCTCGCGAGATAGTAGTGCGCGGCCGCATCCTGCGGATTCAGCTTCACCGCCTCTCCGAGTTCGTTATCCGCTTCCTCCAGGCGCTGCTGCTGCAAACGAATCACGCCCAGATGGAAATGCGCCGACGCCAGCCCCGGCTGCAAGCGGATCGCTTCGTTGAACGCTCCCGCAGCCTCGGCTGATTGATTCTGCTGTGCCAGCAGCGTCCCCAACTCGTCGGACAGCTCCGCCCGTTGCGGAGCCAGTTCCACCGCCTGCCGCATCTCCAGCAAGGCCTCATCCCCCGCATGCCGGCTGAGAATTCTCGCCAGCGTGCGATGTGCCTCGGCATTCGAGGCCGCATCCTTCACCGCGCGGCGCGCTTCCTGCTCCGCCTCCGACACCTTCCCCTGCTGCGCCAAAACTCCTGCCAGCGTCAGTCGCGCCTCGACATATCTCGGATTCGTCTTCAGAGCTGCCCTCAAATGAGGAACGGCAGCCTCCGCTTGCCCCTGTTGTGCCAGCACCCAGCCCAGCGCCGCCTGCGCCGGAGCATCACCGGGCTCCAGCCGCACCGCTTTCTCGAACTCTTTCTGAGCAGAAGCAAGATCGCCCGTCCGCAGCGCCTCCTGCCCGCGCTGCAACGCACTCTGCTCGCTCGATTTCGTTGATGGCGCCGCCTGCGCGCGCGCCACTTCGACTGCCGCGCTCAGAAGCAGCACCATTAGGACCAACTTGAAGAGTCTTAGGGACACGATGGATGAGAATGTTCGCTGAATGAACTAGGCCCGGCTTGATCGCCATTATATCGAAGCAAGTGTATATTCACGTCGGGGGACCCCAGCCGGTGCCCCGCTCAACGGTTCCTGTGCAATGACTATCTCTCGTCGCACATTCCTGCAACTCTCGGCCGCAACCGCGATCTCCAGCCTCTGCCCCGGCATGCCCAGCGAGGCTTCAGAACTCTGCCGCAAGCTCTCCTCCGATCCGCTCCGCCCTCAATATCATCTCCTCCCCGCCCACAACTGGATGAACGATCCCAACGGTCCCATTTTTTACCGCGGCCGCTATCACATGTTCCACCAGTACAACCCGCAAGCCGCCGTCTGGGGCAACATGAACTGGGCCCACGCCATCAGCGACGACATGATTCACTGGCGGCACGAGCCCATCGCCCTCTCTCCCACTCCCGGCGGCCCCGACCAGGACGGTGTCTTCAGCGGCAGCGCCATCCTCGATAACGGCAAGCCAACAGTGATTTACACCGGAGTGCAACCTCCGCAGACCGGAACGGATGCGACGCTCAAGGACGGAGTCCACACCTGGCGCGAAACGCAATGCCTCGCCGTCGCCGCGGATGACGATCTGCGTACCTGGAAAAAGCTCCCGCAGCCGGTCATTGCCAGTCCTCCGCCTGGTCTCGCCGTCACTGGCTTTCGCGATCCATGTTTGTGGCGCGAGGAAGGCCGCTGGATGCTGATCGTGGGTTCGGGCATTCGCGGTCGAGGTGGCGCCATCCTCCTTTATACGTCCCCCGATCTCCGTCAGTGGACCTACCTCCACCCGCTGCTTGAGGGTGCTCCCAACGGAAAGACGGCGACCAACCCGGTGGACACAGGCGACATGTGGGAATGTCCCGACTTCTTCCCGCTCGGGAACAAGCATGTGCTGCTGATCTCTACCATGGGAAAAGTTCGCTGGAAAGTTGGAACGTACGCGGACCAGCGCTTCACGCCGGAAAAAGAAGGAGTCGTCGATTGGGGCTCGTACTACGCAGCCAAGACCATGCTCGACCGTCACGGCAATCGCATCCTGTGGGGATGGATTCCGGAAACCCGCCCGGATGCTGATTTGATCGCCGCCGGATGGGCCGGCGTGATGTCTCTACCTCGTGTGCTCTCGTTGACTCCGCGGAATGAACTTCAAACCGAAATTGCACCGGCAGCCAGAATTCTCCGAGGCAGCCATACCCGCGCGCACGGAAAAGAAATCGAACGAGTCCGCATCCACGATCTCGCCGCCGAACTCGATCTCCACTTTCAACCCAAGGCCGACAGCTTCACCCTCCGCCTCCACTCCAATAACCGCGACTTCGCCGTCATCACCGCCTCAAGCGGACCCGCTGGCCGCGAGCTTCGTATCGACAAAATCACTGCGCCCCTCTCCGGCATGCGCGTACGCCTCCAGATATTCCTTGACGGATCAATCCTGGAAATTCGCGCCAACGAAACCACCTTTATCACCGCGCGGATTTATCAACTTGCCGCCGGTCCCCTGGAGATAGCGCTGGAAGGAAATCTGGAAGGGGCAGTTCTCGACGCCTGGCAAATGAAGCCCATTTCGCCAAACCGCCTGACCGCTCCACTCTGCTCCTGAAGGGAACTTGGCCCAGGCGAATGCTCCTTCTGCTATACTGACTTGGACGCATTTACCACGGTTTGCTCGTGACGCGGTGGTCGTACAGACCAGACTCATCTCCGCCTTTCCTGCCCACCGTTTAATTCAGCGCCAAAAACTTAAAAGAATGAGTGCGAGCGGCGTGGACGCTCTTGATCCAAGTGTGTGACCCCGGACGCCCTCCAGAAAGAACAAACGAAACATGACCACATTTGCCGAACTGCCCTTGTCTTCTGCATTGCAGCAGAAGTTGGCGGCAGCTCAATTTACTGAACTAATGCCCATCCAGGAGCGAGCAATCCAGCCCGCACTTGAGGGCAAAGACGTGATTGGAACTGCGCAGACCGGGACTGGAAAAACGCTGGCTTTCCTGATTCCCGTCATCGAGATGCTCAACCAAGAAGACTCACAAAAGCCGGCCGCGCTGGTGTTGCTACCCACCCGCGAACTCGCAATACAAGTGCACGAGCAATATGAGCAACTCCGCAGCAAGCGGCTCCCAAACGCCGCCCTTATTGTCGGTGGTTTGTCGGAGAGTGTGCAGATTCAGGCCGTTCGCAAGGGTGCAGGCTTCATTGTCGCAACCCCTGGACGGCTGCAGGACCTGATCTCCCGAAGGCTCGTTGATTTGAAGCAGATTAAGATCCTGGTGCTCGATGAAGCCGATCGGATGTTGGATATGGGCTTTTTGCCCGCCATCCAGCGGATCATCGACATTCTCCCTCGGAACCGGCAGACGCTCTGCTTCTCGGCCACCATGGAGCAGTCGGTCGTGCGCCTCGTCCAGGACTGTACTCGGGACGCCGTGCGCATAGCATTGGGCTCGGTCCTCAAGCCTGCGGCTAGTGTCGAACTGAGAGCCTATGAAGTTCGGCCCAACGACAAGATGGCAACCCTCCGACAATTGCTCAATTCGCAGGAAGGTCAGACCCTGATCTTCACTCGTACCAAACGTGGCGCCGAACGGGTAGCCAAAGAATTGGTGCGCGAAGGCTTTAATGCTGCGATGATCCACGGCGACCGCTCGCAGTCCCAGCGCAATAGCGCGTTAAGCGGCTTCCAGGAAGGTCGTTACCGGGTGCTTGTGGCTACAGACGTAGCCGCGCGCGGCTTGCATGTCGACGACGTTGCTCACGTCATCAACTACGACTTGCCCAAGATGGCGGAAGACTTCATCCATCGCGTTGGCCGCACGGGCCGAGCTGGATCCCAGGGTTGCGCTTCCACCATCGTTACCGCTGCTGAGTTTCCCGACCTGAGGAGTATCGAACGCACGCTCCAGATGCGTATGGAGCGCAAGCAGCTGGACGGCAGCGCTGTCGAACCATCGCCGATGCGGGCCGTAAAGAACACGCTTGCAAGCCGCACTTTGACGGCGTTGCCCGGTGAAGTGTTTATCTAAGTACTAGAGACTGCGGTTGTGGGGCGGACCAGTAGTTCCGCCCCTACGTGCGCTGAGCCAACGCCAACCATGCATCAGTAATAACTCACGTTCAGCTTGTCAACGTACACCGAGTAGTCGGACAGATTGTGGTTCCCATCCAATTGGAAGTTGGCGACGAGGCCCCACCAGTTCCCTGGGGCCGACGCGTGCCCATACTTCGCGTTCAGCGTGGTCGTGACCCCGTTCAAGGTGATGGATTTGTAGACCAGGTAATTGTCGGAGGTGCGTTGGAACTGGAGGATGATATGGTTCCAGGCATTGCTGTTGGGTTTACAAGGAACGTTCGTCGAAACCCAGTGCCCATGCGCGCTATCCCAGATGCCCCAGACCTGGCCGTTCACGAACTGGCACTGTGTGCCGAACATGAATTGCATGCCATTAAAGAACTGGCCGATATCGAATTCGATGTTTTCCGAGAGTGACAGATTCGACCCATAGAAGTAGGCGTCGTAGGTGAAATTGTGCAGTGTATTCACCAAAGTGTGATTACTGTCGGGCATTCCCTGCGACGATAAATCGCCGATCAGGTGGTTGTTCCATAGCACGTCGGCATACGGCGTACTGCCGCCGATGCTGTACTTGGCGGATTTTCCATCCATGGACGGCGAGCTGATGCCCTGATTCATGGACCAGGTGATACCCGATCCGCAACTGGTACAGATGTCGTACTTCGGGGGCAACTCGCCGTATCCTCTCCAGCCGCCGCTAGCCTGCACGTTGTAAAACGTCTTGCCGGTGGTGGTTGTTTTAGGGGTGGCAGCGGCACCTACCGTGATGGTGACAGCTTTGGTCGTAGCCCCGCCGCAGTAATCCCATTCCGTCACATTGGTCTTGTACGTTCCGGCCGCCAGGCTCAGATAGGTATCGAGCTTGCCTCCCGCGACGCTGTAGGCCTTCTGGTATGGGGCGGTGTAGATACCCATGGACGCAACGCCCTTCGAGCACGTACTCGTGATCGCCGTAGCGACAAAGTGTGCCGGCGATGAAACTGTGCTGTTGTTTGCAGGCGAGGAGACATATACCCCAGTTGCGCTGCCCACCGTGACCGTGATGTTCGCTTTGGATGATCCGCCACAGTAGTCCCACTGCTGGACGGTGGTGTAGTGCGTGCCGGGGCTAAGAGAAAGATATGTATCGAGACTGGTTCCGTTGACGGTATAGGCGAGATCGCCCGGTGCTTTGTAGATGCCGATCGAAGCTACCCCCTTCGAACAGGATGTGGAACCCGCCCTCGCCACGAAGTGGACTGGAGAACCGACGGTGGATCCATTAGTAGGACTGCTGACGGTGACGCCAAACGCGTGAGAGATCAAGCCCCCCGCGAGGGCTAGGATGAATGCGAACTTATACATGTACTTCTCCCTGAGATTATTTGCTTGCGATTTGCTCAGACTTGCCCTGCGAGACTCTCGGGAACGCCGAGCGGGGACAACCCGATAGAATCGTGGAATTAGGGCGTTTAACCGCTACTGCTGGACGCCGTTTCTGTCTGCCAAGTGTCCGTTATGGAACGGACTGGGACTCAGCCTTTATGCGGCTTAAATAATGATTGCGTGGAGAATACCAAAAAGACCCTATTTACGTAAAGCGGAGAACTCGGATTTTCCACTCAGAGGTTCTACACCTCACCCTGGTTTGCGCCCAAGTTCCCGGATCGCCGGGGAAAACGGTGAAGCATCGCGGCGCGAAAGCGCAGGCGGATCTAACCGTGATCCGGGGTGCGAGCGGGACTGATGCAAGCGCGGAAGAATCTGGTGAGCGCGGCAGGATTCGAACCTGCGACCCATACCTTAAAAGGGTCGCCAACCCAATTACTTTGCTGGGTCCGATTGATACTAAGTCTGCGATCATGGAAAGATCGGGGGAAACAATGCGCTAGCGTGTAGCGAAGTTCAATGTCGAGAAGATTAAGCCTCAGGACCTCGGTGGCGCGGCGGGTCTGCCCGACGATGAAACGTAGGAGAGAAGAGAGAAGACTACGAATGACTAGCTCATCAGCCAGAAAACACGCGGGGCCCGGGCCAGCGACTAAACTGCGGACGGTCCCGGAACCCACATTCGCCGAGCGGGCCCGCACATTGCTCTACTTAGGTCGCATGGGCAGCCTCTCCACTTTGTCGCGAAAACAGCCAGGGTTCCCTTTCGGTTCGGTGATGCCCTATGGGCTCGACGAACATGGCCGTCCCATCTTTCTGATCAGCACCATGGCCATGCACACTCAGAACCTGCAGGCCGATCCCCATGCCAGTCTGCTTGTCACGCAGCAGGACACCGAGGGCGAACCGCTTGGAGCATCGAGGGTAACGCTGCTAGGGACGGTTCTGCCGATACCCAAGGCGGAGTTGGCCGAGGCTCGCAAGCTCTACGTGGAGCGTCATGCCAACAGCAGATATTGGGTCGATTTTGAAGACTTTTCTTTTTACTGCATGGACGTCGTTGATATTTATTTCGTGGGAGGCTTCGGAGTGATGGGCTGGGTATCCGCATCAGACTATGGCCGCAGCCAACCCGACCCTCTTGCGGACTCCATAGCCGAAATCATTCAGCACATGAACGCCGACCACAAGGATGCGCTCGGCTTGCTTGCTCTGAAATTTGCTGACATCGACTCAACCGAAGCAACGATGACCGCAATCGATCGCCTCGGCTTTCATGTCCGCTTGAAAACTGCTGAGGGCGTGCGTGGCGCCCGCATCGCGTTCTTGAGGGAGGTAAGCAATCAGGGTGAGACTCGGAAAGTCTTGGTTGAAATGGTGCAACTGGCGCGCTCGCAAGGCAAATGAACTCTACACCTGGCCCATAGCTGGCGCACCGGCCCGGCATATTCCTCGCAAAACTGCCACTGATTGGCAGTCAGTCGTCGGTCTCCACACAAGACCGCTGACGACAATGAGGCAATTTAGGTCTCCTGGTACACCCGCAATTCCCGCAGGAGAGAAGATCGAGGGCCAGTTTGCCCGCTGCTCTATTTGCTCATCGTTCGAGCACCTGATCGAGCAGTTGGCTAACGGCGCGATGCGCTTCGCCGATGGCTGTACGATGATCTGGCGTGCCGGATAGGTCCGTATTCGCGAACGCGATTCGTCCAAAGGGCGCTCCGCGCAAAATGGTCCGTGGGGCAGGATTCCCGTCACTGCCAAAAAAGAATCCGGGCTGAGGGCTTACGTATGCGTGTCCCCAGCGATTCAGCACGATGCCGGCAATGTCCCGAGCGGCATTGAACCCAGAAGCGGAAAACATCTCGGTCAATTGTGCGCGGATCTGCCGTTCGTAATCGCGAAATGGAGTGGTCAGGAGTTGAGCGCGTCCCCAATCTCCCTGCTGTTGGAGCGGCAGACCGTAACGGGGGAAAAGAATTTTGAGCGTGAGCACGACGGGAGAATCCGGACTGATCGTATTTGCGTCGGTCGAAAATGTCGGCAGCTTCCGAACCGCGGTAAAACTGCCCAATCCTTCAAACCATTGACATCCTGAGACACCCAATTTATAGAGAAATCGCCAATTGCGCAGAGCTACATTCACCATCATGCAGGGCGAACGGTAGAACTGATCGTAGGCTTGCCGATGGGTGGCAGGCAGGTCGCGAATTACTCGCTTTGTCGTCCAGCAGCCTCCTGCCATGACCACGGATCGCGCTTTGATGCGGTACAGCTTGCCGCCGCGGGCGTAAGCGACCGTAACGAAGTTTGACGTGGACGGATTGCCTTCGTGCTGCACCCATACGGCGGTACTCGCCAGTCGAATTCTTGTTGGCTGACCGGGGACATCAAGCGCCTGAAAGGCAATGTTGTTGCGGCATACCGCCTCGAGTGAGTTGGGACCGGAAATCGAATCGGGGATGAGTCTCTTCACCATGTGCCGCGCGATTCCATCATTTCCTCCGGGAAACGAGAGCGCGGGTTCATCCATGGAGCGATCGACATCGAAGGCGTAGATGCAATAGGCGGAGACCACGTCCGGTCCCGCTCCGAAGCCGCCGCCTTCCTCGGCCATGAAAGTTTGAATGGTTTCGCGGCTCAGGCCGTACGTATCCATCAAGTACCGTTCCATGGTGACCCGATCCAGCTGCCGCGATTTCTCATCGCCCGGATACGCAAACGGCAAACCTGGCTTCTGTTGCTGGTTGTACCTGAGCAGTTCAGAGCGCATCTTCTCTGAAATTGGCGCGCCCTGCAGCTTTTTCTTCCATGGATCGATCAGCCACATGCCGGGCGTATGCCCAAACTTCGCTCCAAAGTAAAACCCGATGGGGCCCCTGGCGTCTTCAAAACTGTTTCCCACGGGAATCTCAGGAGAAGAGCTACTCCACTTCTGATACTGGAAGTCACGCCAGTTCAGGCCGATCAGCTCAAAGAACCTCGCCATGAAACTATGCGGCAAGGGCACCTGGAAATGATCGGCGCCCTGCGGCCCCATGATGCGCTGGCCATCTACCATGAACTCATTTCGCTTAGCCTCGCCGCCGAACACAGGATGATTGTCAAGAACCAGACAGGTGAGCTTCATGCCGGCGTAGGTTTGCAAAAACAACGCCGCGGAGAGACCGCTGACTCCTCCGCCTACCACCACACAATCGAATACTTCGCCGGTATCGATTGTGTCCGGCGGCAGTGAATCAAAGATGCGATCCCGAATCTGGTGGCCCGCGCTCATCACTTCGAGCGTGTTTCCGTTCGAATTGGCGTAATCTCCGATGCCGCCGTAACCCGTCCAGTCATCTGTGGCGGTGGCCAGTAGTTGCTGCGGGGTGAGCGGGCCAAGCAAGACGCCTCCCGCGGCCAGCAGAGTTGAATTCAGGAAGTCGCGCCGGCAAATTGGTTCATGAATGCCCAGCGCTCGATCGTGCCTTTTCTCCTCCGACACAACACTCCTTTTCTCCCATAACATGGGCAAAAGATGGCGCTCCATAAGAGACTTCAAAGCGGTGCCTTCGTTTTCTAGCGGGACAATTTGAGCAAGTGGGCGACAGTTCGGTCATAGGTCGAGCGCCAGCGAGCAGAAGGGAAACCTTGAGGCGGTTTCTCTCACCCTGGCTCCCGTCCAAAGCGAAGGCTAGGATATCGTGGTGCGCGCCCCTGGCGTTTAGGTTTCGCCCCGGGGTCCGGGGGTGCCCGAAATCAGCCCTGCCGAAATCAGCTAACCCCTTCGATATCTTGGTGAGCGCGGCAGGATTCGAACCTGCGACCCATGCCTTAAAAGGGCATTGCTCTGCCAACTGAGCTACGCGCCCACTTTTCTCCAATCTAACACATCGCGAAACCTTTGGTCCGTCAGCACGGCAATGCGTCAGGGCAACGCGGCCTCAACTGAATCAAGTTATTAAAAAAAAGCGGGGGATCAACCCTCACGAATTTGCGCCCCGATTTTACACTGTGTTGACAAATACCTTGTCGCACTGCAAATACTCTCGTCTCTCGGCTGCTATGTTCGGCACGCGGTCACCCCAGGTGTCAGTTCAAGAGGCTGACACATTGCCCGCGAGAAAATCCATCCCCCGAGATCGCCTGAAGCAGCCGAAATCTTACGTACACAACCTCCAAACGCCTTGCGACTAGGAGACCGGAAGCATGCAGAACCACAGGACAGGGCACTCTTCACTCATGCCGACCTTACTGGCACAATTGTGCGCGAAATTCCATGTGCGGGAATCTCGAATCTTTATTGCAATCCTTCTCTCAATACTGGGAATGGGAAACATTCCCAGCGCCCACGCTCTGCCCGCATTCGCGCGAAAATACGGCCTCCGTTGTTCGGCCTGTCATGAATCCTGGCCCATGTTGAATTACTTCGGCCAGAAATTCAAAGACAATGGCTACCAATTGATGAACGATCGCGACGCCCCCATATGGCAGAACGCTTCTTACTGGCCTATCACGCTGCGCATGACGCCGTTTTGGAGCCGCGAGAGCGTCAATAAAGTCGCGGTCGATAGTGCGCCCACCGGAGAACAAAAGATCACCACCACAGGATTCAACTTGGGTGGGCTCGACATATTGACCATGGGCACACTGGAAAAGAACTTTTCCTTCCAGCTTGTACCTTCCTCCGAGGAGACCGGGGAATTCCACTTCGAAGCCGTCAACGTGCGCTTCGACAACCTCTTCCACAGCCCGTGGCTGAACGTCAAAGTGGGCAAGTTTGAACTCGATAGTTTTATTTCGGAGAAGCGCACCCTGACCCTGTCGGGTAGCGGTGGCGACTATCAACTCTTCCATTTCATCCCTGTGGGGGATGGCAATATCTTCGGCCAGGTCGGCGACAATCAACTCGGCGTCGAGTGGATGGGGCACTCGGAGAACGATCGGACCCGCTTGTCGGCAGCCGTATTCAGTTCCACCGACGGCAACGTTGATCTGCCGTATGGCCAGAACTCATACAGCGCATTCTTCGCCGGAAGCCAGGCCTTCAGCACAGGCAAGCTCGGAGTGCAACGCATCGGCGGATACGCCATGTACGGCGTAGCTCCTACCACTTACCTGACCAGCGGAGGCGTTCCGATTCTAGGCTCCGGCATCGGCAACAAGAGCTTCAGCCGCGTGGGCTTTGAGGGTCTCTTCTACCTCGGCCAACACCTCGACTTCCAGGTGTTCACGCAGCATGGCTCTGATAGTGCATGGTTCGGAGATTGCTACGGCGACATCATCACCGGCACTTGTGACCCCGCGCTTCAGAACAACACCACTGGGATTCTCCCCACTGGAGCTCGCAATCCCACATGGAACGGCGCCTTCGTCGAAACCCATTATGTCTATAGCCCCCAGCTTACGATTTTCCAGCGTTCCGAATGGGTTCGCATGTCGCAGCAGGCGTTTGCGACCAATCCATCGAATCTTGGTGACATCGACAACTATGTCGTGGGCTATCGCTATAACCCGTTCATGACGAGCCGCGCTGGCTTTGCCTTCCACAACGAGTACTCGTGGATTCGCCAGCGTGGCACCTCGCCTGTAACCGCAACAGACTTGAGCAGCAACAGCCTGATGCTCGGATTTGATTTCGACTTCTAAGAGGGATGCATGCGAACAAGACTGCACAAATCATTGCTTTTTCTCGGCACGGTAGTGATGGCATTTCCCTTAGCCTCACTCGCGCAACAAACACAAGCCGACTTCAACGCCCGCATGGGCATGGAGAGCCACATCGGCAGTGTGACGGGCCATGCCAAGAACGCTCAATACGGCTACCGCCGCTATTGTGTTGGCTGCCACGGCGAGAGGGGGGACGGCAATGGCGAGAATGCCCCCTATATAGATCCCAAGCCGCGCGATTTCCAATTAGGCATCTTTAAATGCCGCTCCACTCCTACGGGAACTCTTCCCACCGACCAGGATCTATCCGACACGATTGCCCGCGGCATTGACCGTTCCAACATGCCTTCATGGAACACCTTCACATCGCAGCAGAAGGCAGATCTGGTGGCATGGGTGAAGCATTATTCCCCGCGCTGGGCCAGCGAAAAGCCGGGAACACCGATACAGATTCCCTCCGAGCCAGAGGTCACGGCCGAGCGCATCAAGAATGGGCGCGAGATCTTTGCCAAGGTGCAGTGCTGGAAGTGCCACGGCGTTACCGGCGAGGCCAATGGTCCCTCCGCGGCAACTTTGCAGGACGATCTGGGACGCCCGATTGCCGCCTTCAACTTCACCGAGGGCACTCCCAAATGCGGTTCTTCGGATGCCGACCTTTACCGCATTTTTATGACTGGACTGGACGGCACTCCCATGCCCTCTTTCGCCGATAACATCAAGCCCGACGAGGCCTGGGATCTGGTCTTCTATCTGAAAAGTCTCGAGCCCAAAAAATCCAAGGAGAGAGACATCGCCACCAAGTTGCAGTTGAAGCCCGTGGATACCAACCCCGCTGGCCAACAATAATCAGGATCTTTCGAGCGTGAGTGGATGACACCAGCGGCAACGTAGAGACGTTGCTTGCAACGTCTCTCTCACGCGAAGCCAAAGGCGGGCTTGAGTGGGGCACCGTGCAAAATTTCGGGCGGCGCAGACCTTAAACCACCGCCGCCACAGGCTTCTCCTGCAACAGCAGCGCCGTCGCCTGCACCCGCGCATCGGCATGGAACCACCGCTGCACGACCTTGTCGCACAGGAAATTTGCCAGTGACAGGAAACTCATCCCCTGATGATGCACCATCCACTGCCGCACCAACTCAAAGCGCGGCGCGCCAAAGCGCCTGTGGCCTGACGTATAATCGGCAGCCTCGAAGAATCCGTACACGCCAAACCATCCCATCGATTCCATCTTACGTAAATTTGAAAGCGCGGATGTTCGATCCACACTCAAGGCCAGGAACGTTGCATACGGAGCAATGATCAGCGGCTCCGAATCTTCTCTCTTCAACGCCAGCTTCGGCACCCCGAACGCCTGATAGTGATAGTCCCCCACGGGATTGCGCTTGGCCGACGCCGATTCTGAAATTCCCCACGGCACGCCCTTGCTCCCCGCGTACGCCTGCTGCTCCCGTACGGCCGCTTTCAACGCTCCATCCAGCAGCGTGTTGGGATACGTCTGCATCCAGATCGCCGGCATCATGTATTCGAACATCGTTCCTGTCCACGACAGCAATGCCGGATTGCGATCCTCGGTGAACGGCCGCCCCAGCCGGAACCACGCATCCTGCGGAATCTCTCCTTTGGCAATCGCCACGAACACTGCAGTCCTCGGCTCCGTTGCCAGCAGGTCGTAATAATACGGAGCCATCTCCTTCGCCTCAGCGTCATACCCAATGGACATCAGCAGACGCTCTTCATCGAACAGGAACGAGAAGTTCATCGCGCTGGCCAGCCGGTCCGCCTGCTCACTCGTCTTCTGCAGGGTCTGTATCAACGCGAGCGCATTCGACCGCGCATCCGCGAGCAGCAGCTTCAGTTGCTCAGCCTGTGATCGATGCCCATTCCGGTTCAGTTCGCCTGATTGCTCCAGCAACGACTCCAACGCCGTAATCAGGTCCGGCAGCCGCTCCAGCCTTATCGCTTCGTCGCTGAACTTCATTCCCTCTTTCAGCGCCTTGCGGATCTCCGTGTACTCCGGCAGCTTCCACGGGAAATACGTCTTCACCACCTCGCGTACGGTCTGCACCCGTGCCTTTGCTTGCGCGCGGAACCACTCGATATCCGCAGCGTCAACCTCAACCTTCGCTTCCGGTTCTCTCGGTTCCAGCAATTCGTCCGGGAAATTTTGAATCGAGTTGAGCCAGTCATCTCCGCCCAGCTCTTCCTCGTACCGCTTCAACTCCCGCTTGGCAAACACGCCAAACTCATTCAGCAGCCGGAGATGATCCAGCAGTCCCTCCCCCAGCGCCTTGGGAAGCAGCGGTTGCTGGCAGCGCTCCATCAGTCCATGGCGCAGCGTCCAAAGGGAAGCGACCAGGTTCCCGTTATCCACGGAGGAAATGAAAAATGGGGGCGCCACTTCCAGGCTGTGCGTCTTGTACCAATTCAGCAGGTGCCCGCGATGCTTGGGCATGCGCATTAAAGTGTCGAGTGTCTTCTGGGTCAGTTCCAGCATCTCCGGAACCGTGAAATAACCAAACTCAGTCGCCACCTGCCGCGCGTTCAACAACAGCCCAATGTTCGTCGGAGAGACGGTGGGCGCCGGCTTACGCGGCTCATCCTGCACGTTGTCCGGAATCAGCCAGTTGTGTTCTGCCGTGGAAAACTCCAGGAAATAACGCCAGATGTACAGCGCCGATTTCCGCAGCAGCCACTTGTCGCGTCCTGAAATCTCGTCCTCGGTGGCAATCGGGCTCCCGTTCAGCCACAGCGCGAAAGGCTGGCTGCAGAACCACAGCCCCAGCACCGGCATCGCCGCCCACAGAGAATGTGGCTTCGTAAGCCATATGATCAAGCCCAGGCCTACCGCCAAGAACGGCATCCAGTCGATATAACGGTCGATAGGAGTTCGCCGGTGACCCATCTCCGCTTCCGCCGCCGTTTCCCATTCCAGCAACCGCTGCCGGGTGACCAGCCGCCGCACCAGCGCTCGCACCACGGCATCAATCGACAGAAGCATCTGGTGCGCCAGCAGTGTCAATGTAAGCAGAACCGTCAGATTCGCCTGGATCAGATTTCCCAGCGCGTCGCGCGCCACCCCAAAGCTCCGCGTGATCACTGCTCGCGTCAATCCGAACAGGAGTTCCACCCACTCCGGCACGAACATGATCCAGACCGTCGCCACCGTCCACCAGACGGGATGCCCCATCACGAACCAGCCAAACAACAACAGCACAAACGTGGCCGGCTCCACCAGGCTGCGGCGCAGATTATCGAGAATCTTCCAGCGCGATACCAGCGAGATCGGATTCCGCACCAGCGCCCCCGACTCATCGGGCACCTTGTCTGTAAGCCACTGCACGATCTGCCAGTCGCCGCGCAACCAGCGATGCTTCCGCCGGTTGTACGAGCTGTAGTGCGAGGGATAATCCTCGATCACCGCAATGTCGCTCACCAGTCCCGCGCGCGCGTACGCGCCTTCAATCAGGTCATGGCTGAGCAGCGCATTGCGGGGGAATCGGCCATACAACACGTTCAGCAACGTATCGACCTCGTAGATCCCCTTCCCGGTAAATGAGCCCTCTCCGTACAAATCCTGGTAGACGTCGGAACTCGCCCGTGTGTAAGGGTCAAGCCCGGTCTCGCCGACGAAGATCGCGGCCAGCCGCGATCGCGCCGTGCTGTCCACACTGATGTCGACCCGGGGCTGCAGGATCCCGTATCCCGCCACCACGATGTTGTCCTGCGGATCGATGATGGCCTGGTTTAAGGGGTGATTAATCGCACCCACCATCCGCTGCGCCGCACCTCGCGGCAATTCCGTGTCGGAATCGAGCGTGATGACGTACTTCACCTTCGGCAGGATCGACAAATTCCCCGACTTCACCGGAAAAGGATCGTACTTCCCGCGCAAGAACTGGTTCAGGTCCATCAGTTTCCCGCGCTTCCGCTCCCATCCCATCCAGCCCTTTTCCCGCGGATTGTAGACGCGATGACGGTGCAGGAAGACAAACGTTCCCGCCTTTTTCCGCGCGTACCGCTCATTCAAATCGTTGATCAGCTTCGAGCACAGCACCACTAATTCGTTTTCGTCCGGGGCAGGCTTGCGTGAATCCGGCAAGTCCGACAAAATCGCAAAATGAATATGCGGGTCCTGGTTCCCTACGTATCGCACCTCCAGCTCTTTCACCAGATGATGAACTTGCTTCTCGTTCAGCAGCAGCGTAGGAATCGCAATCAGTGTGACGCAGTCTTCGGGAATGCCTTCCGAGTAGTCCATCTTCGGCAGCATCACCGGCTCCAGCAGGTTCGTGGTCAGATAATTCATGACCTCGACCGCGGCCTGGGAACTGGGGATCGCAAGAATCAGCAACGCAAACAGGATCGTTCCCAAAGGCGTGCTGGACGGAGTCAGCAGCCACAGCACCCCGCTGATTATGATCAGCGCCATCACCGCGATGCCGACGAGCAGAAACCGGTCCGGATTCGTGCGCAACCGGATCCGCACGTGTTCGCCAAAGGTGGGATGATAGGCAACCCGTTGCCGCAGAAGTGGCGCGCCCTCCGCCACCAGGTAATAGCCGATGTGCGATTCTCGTAGCCCGATCTTCGGGTCCCGGTAAGTCCTCGCCTCCGCCTCTCTGGCCAGCGCCAGCGCCGACCTCGCCACATCCATCTCGCTTTGATCGGAGCGCAACGCGATCTGCGCCACTCTTTCCCGGTAACGATTCTTCGTCTCTGCGTCCATGAACGCGAACGCGCATGCCGGATCTTGTCGAAGAATTCCGTCGAACGGAAGCAGCGACTCGATCTCTTCCTTCCAGGAAGTCTGCGCTACGTAGCGGAAGATGCGTATATAAGGAGGGAGTCGTTTCGAGCCTCCCGAAATTGGGGCGCTCACCGCGGCCTTGCCGTGCGCCGCTATGGTCTCCAGCAACAGAAGCTCGAGCAAAGGCACCAGCGCCCCGATCTCGTGGAACTTGAGAGGCGTGTGCTCCTGAAAAGCTTTGCAGAATTCCGTGAACTGCTCTTTGGTGAATGACGTGTCCACCACGTTGAGGAATCCCAGAGCGATGGCCATCACCCGCGGCAGGATGTCCACTTTATTCGACACTACCGGCAACGTGGTCAGCCCTCCCAAATCGTTCCCCAGGGCACGCGCCGCCAGCATGAGCTGCTGATCGTTATCGCGCAACCAGCGGATGTCCTCGGAAGGCTTTCCCTTTCCGAACGCCTCCTTCACCCCCTCGAACAACGAGTCGAATGCCTCGGAGAGCCTCTCGCACCGTTCCGAAAACATCTCTCCCGCATTACGGTCCGGCAGCCAGCTTAGGTTCGCGGCAAGTTCGAGCGCACCCGCGCGCAGCGCCTGCATCTCAGCCGTTTGCGCCGCCTGGGTCGGACGCCGTTCGTCCCCACGCACCGCGCCGCCCGTGTCTGGCACCGTACCTTTAAGCTGAGTCTCCGAAGCCATATCCCTCAATTCCCATCGCGCCTCGCGGGAGCCTGCCGCCCACGCTGCTTGGACTACCGGTAACTGGCCGCCTGCAACTCAAACATCTCCGCGTACCTTCCTCCGAGGCTGGTCAGGTACTCGTGATCGCCTTCTTCTGCGATCCTTCCATTCTCCAGCACCACAATCCGGTCCGCCATGCGCACCGTAGAAAAACGGTGGGAGATAAACACCGCCATCTTCCCCGCCGTCAGCTCGGCAAATCTCTGAAACACTTCATATTCACTGCGCGCGTCCAAAGCCGAGGTGGGCTCGTCTAATATCAGCAACTGGGCGTCCCGCAGATAAGCTCGCGCCAGCGCCACCTTCTGCCACTCTCCGCCTGATAGATCCACCCCGGTTTCAAAGCGCCGGCCTAGCATCTGTTCGTATCCCGCCGGTCCCAACTTCGCCACCACCTCGTCGGCCATGCTCTTCCGCGCCGACTCCTGCACCTTTTGCAGGTTATCCAGGAACTCAATCCGGCCCACAGCGATGTTCTCCCGCGCCGTCATCTCGTACCGCATGTAATCCTGAAAGATGACTCCAATCTCTTTATAGAGATCCTCCAGGTCATATTCGCGTAGATCAATTCCATCCAGCAGAATCCTGCCCTCGGCGGGGTCATACAGCCGAGTCAGAAGTTTGACGATGGTCGTCTTCCCTTCCCCATTCTCTCCGATCAGCGCCACGCGCTCGCCCGGCCGCAAAACGAAGTTCAACCCGTTCAACACCTTCCGTTGGCTGCCCGGATACTGGAAGGAAACATTCTGAAACTCGAAGCCATGCAGGATCGGACGCGGCGCTGGCAGCGCGTTCGGCTTCGAGCGGATCGTAGGCTTCATGTCAAAGAACGCAATCAGATCCGTCAAAAATAATGCCTGATCCGCAATGGTCGACAGCGTCGAGAACGTCTGCTGCAAGTTCGAGCTGGCATCCCGAATCGCGTTCGCCAGGAACGTCAACGTACCGAGACTAAACGCGCCCGTAACCGTACGCCATACAGCGTAGATGTAAGCCGTGTAATACCCAGCCGTACCAATGGCGGACAACAGCGACCCGGCACTCCCCTTCTTTTTCGCCAGCGCAATATCTTCCTCGTAAACCTGGTCCGAAAGCCGTTTGAACTTTCCGGTCAGAAAGTTTTTCAGCCCGAAGAGTTTCAACTCCTTGGCTGCTTCCTTGCTCCCGCCCAGAATGCGCAGGTAGTCCAGCTGCCGCCGTACCGGAGTCTGCCGGAAATTCTTGGCGTACCCCAGAAATGCAAAGTGCGTCTCTCCAATGAAGGCGGGGATCACCCCCACAATAAGAATGAGGAGCAGCCACGGCGAAAACAGCATGATGGAGATCGACAGGGTCACCGTCGTGATCACCTGCTGGACTAGCCGGCCCATCGCCTGAATCATGTAGAGCCGGTCTGTCGCCTGCACCCGCGCGCGTTCCAGCTGGTCATAGAATACCGGGTCTTCATATGCGATCAGGTCCAGGCTGGCGGCATGCTCCATCACCCGCACGCTGATGTAGTTCATGTACTTCCCGGCCAGCAGCGCGTCGGTGTAGTCGATTCCGCGGGCCACCAGTCCACCAACCAGGGCCAGGCTGAACTCAGCCGCAACCAGCAGCCAAAGGTTATGTCGGATCGGCTGATGGATAGTGAGGTTGTAAATGGTATCGATAATGAGCTTCGTTACCCAGAACAGCGCAGGGGGCAACAACGCGGCAAACACTCGAGCGAGTAGTCCGACAACCACAACCGTGCGGCCCGATTCCCACACGTAGTGCAGCACCGTCGGCACGTTACGTAGAGCCGACAGCCGGTCCCGCCATCCGCTCCAGAATTCAGGTGCTTCCTTCATGACTGCATCTCGAGCTGCCAGAGGAAGTTCGGCCCCGCCTGCTAAACTTCACCCTGCACGCGATTCTGCCTAGTCTACAGAATAAAGACCTGCTCCCCAAGGACATCCCTTGGATGATGAAAGTGCCCCCCCGGTTGGGCGGCCCCTGCTAAGCCAATAGGTGCCCCTATCTGTCCCGGCAGTCATGCGAGAAGTATGGATTCTCACGGCATCAACCCAGGCCGGCCCCAGGCCGGTATGGCCTCAGGCCACCAACTTGTATCTTTCCTCTCCATCTTTCGACATCTAGAATCCTCTGATCACGACATCTTTGGTCTAATCTGAGAGGAATTCCATGCGTATTTCTCAGGCTCTCCTGCCCGTCCTGCTGGCATGCTCGGTCTCCGCAACCGCGCAAATCGACGAAATTTTCAAGAAAGTTGACGATTCGCTGCAGCAGCGCGATACTTCCGGCCTAAGCGACAACAAAATCATCGCTGGACTCAAACAAGCTCTCCAACTCAGCACCACAAGAGCGGTTGCCGTGACCGGCCGCCCCGATGGATTTCTGAAAAATGACGCCATCAAGATCCCCCTTCCACCGAGGCTGGAGACAGTCGGCCGAGGCCTGCGTTTCATCGGACTGGGCAGCAAAGTGGACGAACTTGAAGTCGGAATGAATCGAGCCGCCGAACAAGCCACTCCGCAAGCCAAACAAATCTTCCTGGCTTCGCTCAAGAAGATGACCTTCGACGACGCCCGCCACATCCTCACCGGAAACGATACCGCCGCCACCGACTACTTCAAGCGCACCAGTACTCCCGGCCTGACCACCGCCTTCGCCCCGGTCGTTCACACTTCGATGCAAAGGGTGGGCGTAGTCGGGCAATACGACCGCTTCCTCCAGACCGCCCCCGGCGGTGCGGCCATTGCCAATCAATTTGATCTTGATAAGTACGTGGTCGGCAAGACCTTGGACGGCCTCTTCTACATGCTAGGCGAAGAAGAAAAGAAGATACGCAAAAACCCCGCCGCCCAAACCACCCAGCTGCTAAAACAAGTCTTCGGCAGTATCAAGTAAGCCAAACGCCCCCACCCTTCTCGCGCATTTTGCGAGAGGGTGGGGGGTTTTGAACCCTTCCCGCGAGGAAAGAATCGTATTTTGCCGCGACTAGGGTGGGATCCGGAAGGTTTATGTCGATATCGAGCGGAAAAAAAGGCTGCCCGAAGGCAGCCCCTGTAACTCTCTTGCTGAATACGAACTAGTCTCCTGCCACCGGTTCAGCTAATTCCGGCTTGCCTCCTGCGGCATGGTGCCCATTGCCGTTGCCGTTGCTATTTCCGTTAGGCTTCGCCAACGCACCCAGCGGGATGAACCCGTTCTCCGACTGCACCGGCTTCTCCTTCAGCACGACCTCGCGATAAAGAGAAGCCATGCGGGCGTTGTACGCAGCATCATTCTTCTCGGGCCCCCGAGCCTCACCGGCCGCTTTCGCATCCCGCGCACGCTTCTTCTCCTCGCGCGCGTTCTTGGCGATGCCCAGCTTGTCCAGATCCTGCTGCTGCTCGTTGGTGACAATCTCTTCCCGCAGCTTCAGATATTCAGTGGCGCTCGCAGGCTCGTCCATTTTGACTTTTTTGCCACCCGCGAAGATCTCATGACGCCCATGCTCCTCGTACCACTTGGTGAGCGTAGCCGTCATGTGCATCTTCTCGATGATGTTCCGCCATCCCACGCCCGTGTTGTAAGCGCAGAACGAAATCTCGCCTTCCTGCGTCGCGTACGGAATAATGCACTGCTCCGTCCGCCGGAAGTCGTAGTTGAACAGATCCTGGAACCACATCCCCGCGATAAACAGGAAGTTCCAGCGATCCGTCTGGCGCCGCTTCATCACATCGTCGATCGTGCGGTCCGGGCCAACCTTGCCGTAGTCCTTTCCCGTCACGTGATAGTTCTTGTCGAACTTCTTCAGCAGATCCATCAACTTGAAGTGAGTCGGCGACTGGTACGGATCGTAGTTCTTCATCAGGCACAGCGCCATCCCGAGCCCGGTCAGGAACTTCCCGCGCGCCGCATCGTTCACCTTCGCGATGTCTTTCGCTAGCTGGTCGCCGTGCAGGAATGCCGTCACGGGCACAGCTTCCTTGGTTTCCTTGTCGATCATCACCGCCATCCCAGTCCCGCAATTCGGATGACAGCCGCAAGAGAGTTGGCCCCAGTCGTTGTTTGCGTCTTGGGAGTGCATCAAGTCGGCCCAATCACTGAAGGTTCCCATGAACGAAATCGGGAACCAGTCACGCGCCGGCTCACCTAGCCCAGTCTGATTTTTCACATCATGCGCCAGGTGGCTCAGTGTGTAACGCTGCGCTTGGCGGCGCTCGTCGGTGACTGCTTCGTCACGACCGGTAAAGCTTACTGGCTGGAAGCTCAGGAAGCTGATCGTCTTGGGATTGTCGAGGGCGAACTTGATGATTCGTCCGACCTGCTCGTTGTTAATTCCGTTCACGATGGTGATGACGGGAACAATCTCGCATCCCGCCTTGTGCAGGTTTTCGATGGCCTTCAGCTTCACGTCGAACAGGTTGCCGACCATGCGATGGGCGTTGGCGGCATTGCCGATGCCATCGAACTGCAGGTAGGCGTAGCGCATCCCAGCTTCAACGGCCTGCTGGGCGAATTCAAAACTCTTCGCGAATTCAATTCCATTGGTCGCGGCTTGGACCGAGTTGTATCCCACGTGGCGGGCGTAGCGAACCGCATCCAGGAAGTAGGGCGACAGCGTCGGCTCGCCACCGGAGAACTGCACCGACATCTGGCGGCGCGGCTTGATGGTGATCGCGTTGTCGAGCATGGTCTTGATTTCTTCCCAGTTCAGCTCGTGCACGAAGCCAACCTGGTTCGCGTCCATGAAGCAGGGATCGCACATCATGTTGCAGCGGTTGGTGAGATCGATCGTCAGCACGGATCCGCGACCGTACTTCACGGTCGACGACCCGTGATGATGCAGATGCTCATCGTTATGAGCCACAATGTCGCGGCCCGGGAAGACGTCTTCGAGGTGCTTGGAGAAGTTCGTGTCAATCGACATCACGTCTTCGAAGTGGCCGTGCTTGGGGCAATCCTTGACCATGAGGATCTTGCCGTCGCGCTCGATGATCTGGGCCTTGATCTCCCCGACTTTCTCGTTCATCAAAACTTCGTGCGGCAGGTGCCCATCAAGGATCTGCTGCCGGATTTCCGGCACGCACTTGGGGCACAGAGAATCCGTGGTACGCGGCCAGCCGAGCGGGGGCTTGGTCTTCTCGTACGACTTGAGCAGCGGCTTGTCAGACCACTTGGGAGTAGGCGACGGATTGGGGTTGACCCTATTCAGGCGATCGAACACAACCCAGGCGCCCTTGGCGGCGGTGACAGCGGCTTTCTCTACGTACTTAATCGGCTTGCGCATGATAACTTTTTCGCTCCTAGCTGCTAGCAACTAGCCCGTGTGACTAGTCGCTGCGTTTGGCTGGGACTCGCCAACTGGCTATGCCAGATGGTGCTATCCCAACTACTCGTTAGCTTTTTGCCTTCGCCTCGGATGAACCTGGAAAGCATCATCCAAAAACTGCGGCTCCCTGGGACTTATCTCCGGCTGAAGCCGGAATTTGTACACTTTTTCCTAGGGTTTCTTCTGGAGCTATCCTATTGGAGCGATTGGAAATGACGCACCAAGTTCCCAATGAATGGTGCAATTTGGGGGTTTAGTGGGGATTGGCAGGATTATACGGGGCTAAGTAGTTGAAAGTAAAGGATTCGGGTGGCGCAGGGAAGCCCACTCTTCCCCCTTCCGCGTACCATCTGCGTTAACTCCATCAGCTATGGGCGCTCGCCCCAAAACGAATTATGTGGCCTGAAAGATATGCGCCCGCAGGAATTCATTTTGGAATTTTCCCTGCGGATCGTATTTCTTAGCCAATTTAACGAACTCGGGAAGCTTCACGTAGCTCGAGCGCAGCTGTTCTGAAGGGACCGTAAACAGCTTCCCCCAGTGCGGACGAGGTTTGAATGGACCCAACTCTTTTTCGATCAGCGGCAGAAGCTTGCTGACCGCCGGCCAGTCTTGCTTCCAGGTGAAATGTATAGTCACGCTGTCTTGGTGATAGCACGGGCTCATCCAAAGCTCGTCCGCCGCAATGGTTCTAATTTCGGAAATCAGCAAATGCGGGCTGATCTGATTATGCAGCCGCTGCACCGCTAGGATGGCTTCCACTGCGTTCTGTCGCGGCACAAAATATTCCGACTGCAGTTCCTGGCCGGCGCTGGGTGTGAACCCCATTCGGAAGTGTGGCAGGCGCTCGTACCACGGCCCGGGCACTCCCATCTGTTCTGTACAGTTTTCAGCGGAAAGTTCCACGATGGGGTGCAGATTCCTTGTGGCCCGCTTCGCCCCAAAAAATTCCGCAGGTGCATCCCACGTCCGCCCCGCTTCCACTCGCGTTTTCAGCCACACTTCATTCAGCGATTCATTTCGCCAGTCCGTGAACAGGCTTACGCTGTAGGCCGACGATTCGATCTCATCGAAGTGGTCCTTGAGTTCGCGCAGGGGAAGACTTTCATACACGTACTGTTGCATCACAAAACGGGGCTGAATATCGAGCGTGATCCTTGTAATGACACCCAACGCGCCCAGCCCCACCACCGCTGCGTCGAACGTTTCTTCATCCTTCCCCCGACTAAGCGTCACCACATTCCCCGCTGCATCCACCATTTCGAGCGCAGAAACTGCGGTCGCCAGATTGCCGTTTTTTTCTCCCGAACCGTGAGTCGCCGTACTGCAGGCCCCGGCAATCGAGATGTGAGGCAGAGAGGCGAGGTTGTGCAGAGCCCATCCTTTGCTATCCAGGTATGGACATAATTGCCCATACGTTATGCCACCCTGTACGGTCACCGTACGCGCGTCAGGGTCCAGGGCAACGGCTTTGTCCATCGCCCTCAAAGAAAGGAACTGATCCGTGCTATTGGCGATATCGTTAAAGCAATGCCGCGTACCCAGCACTTTCAGTTTTTTTTCTTTCCTGACGAACTCTTGCACCCGCTGCAGCGATTCCGCCGTGCTCAACTTTTCGGTGCCGTATTCCAGGTTGCCGGCCCAATTCCTGAGTTTGTCCCCCTCAGCCCACCCAGGCAACCGTGCGAGGACGGGACCAGTCAGCGCCGCCGAGCAGAGTCTAAGAAATGTCCTTTTGTCCATGGAGGTCACAGGCCAATCGCCGCAACGAGTATAGTGCGACTTCTGCAACCAAGCCACTTGCTCTTGGTTGTTCTTGCGTTTGAATGACGTGCTCAACTAGTGCGCGGTGACTAGCCCTGCCCCCTGAAACCTGGTCCCTCACCCCTGGGGCTAACTAAGCACGATTACTTTCGGATTGCCCGTCATCCGCCCTGAGTTAGGGTTATTCGGGAGCGATCTAAAGCCCTCTTCGGCCGGTTGTAAAAAGGCGCCGTTGTCAGAACTAGACGACATTTTGTAGATTCGACGCATGGCGCTCAAACGGATGGACAACGTAGGAATCGTCGTCGATGACCTCGGAGGGACAATCGATTTCTTTCGCGAGCTCGGCCTCGAGCTCGAAGGGCGAGCCACGATCGAAGGAGAATGGGCGGGACGTGTCACCGGACTGGCCGATCAGCGCGTCGAGATCGCTATGATGCGCACGCCGGACGGCCACGGCCGTCTCGAACTCTCCCGCTTCCTCACGCCGCCTGTCGTCGCGGATCACCGCAATGCTCCGGTGAACGCTCTAGGCTACCTCCGCGTCATGTTCGCCGTGGACGATATCGACGAGACGCTTAAAAGACTCCGCAAGCGCGGCGCGCACCTCGTAGGCGAAGTAGTCCAGTATAAAGACGCCTATCGGCTCTGCTACATCCGCGGGCCTGAAGGGCTTCTCATCGGACTCGCCCAAGAACTCAGCTGAGCTCAATACGAAGGCAATGATGAACAGCGACCAATGTCATCGAGCACGTCTCACCAAGGGTGAGTTTTGCAACGGCACGGGAGCTCAATGAAAAGCAGCTCGTACTCCTCCTGCACGTGACCGAAGCGATCAAGAATGCGGTCCATGTCATCAGCCTTTTCAGGGTCGGACATTTCCCGCTGCAAGGCTTCGAGCTCGTGGTGGAGATCGCCGCCGCGTCCGCTCCCTGCAATCGCTTCATCCAGCACCGAACGGCCCTGCATTTCCTCGACGTCCTGGCGAAAGTAGCCGATCGTCAACTTCTTGGGGACTGAGACCGCGCCCTCGTCGGGAGTTTCCTCGCCGACCACCATACGGAACAGCGTTGTCTTGCCCGCCCTATTGGGACCGACCAGCCCGACTTTTTCGCCGGGATTCACTTGAAACGAAGCGTCCACGAAGAGCAACTGCTTGCCATACTGCTTATTGATGTTTGAGAAAGAGATCATTTTGAAAGAGCAACTTGCGGTACGGTGCCTCTTCCAGTGTAGCCCGGCCAGAAAATTGCCGGCCAACACTTGGCACATTGGGGATCAGTGAAGAGAAATCAGGGATCGCAAAATTCACACTTGACATTGACAAATGATCCACTACCATATGGTTGTGGATAAATTAGGTACAACGTTTGCGGCTTTGTCTGATCCAACCCGGCGGGCAATGATCGAACGACTCTCCCATGGGCCTGCCTCTGTGCATGGATTGACGGAACCGTTTGCACTTTCGCAGCAGATGATTTCAAAACATATTGCCTACCTGGTGCGGGCGCGGATTGTGATCAAGACGAAGCGTGGACGAGAGAGTGTGTGCACGCTTAGGCCAGAGGCGATCAAGACAGTCCGCGACTGGGCGATTAGCTATCGCCGATTCTGGGAAGAGAGCTTCGACAAACTGGATGTAGTTGTAAATCAAATGAAGAAAGAGGAGGTCAGAGATGACACAAAACACGGTTAACGAGATTGAGCGGATGGTCGTTACAAGAGTTTTTGATGCCCCACGCGAGTTGGTTTGGAAGGCGTGGACAGACCCGAAGTACGTGATGCAGTGGTGGGGACCGAAGGGCTTTACTGCGCCCGTTTGCCAGATGGATTTTCGCGTTGGAGGAAAATTCCTCTGCTGCATGAAGTCGCCGGATGGGCAGGAGTTCTGGAATGCGGTTGAATACCACGAGATTGTTCCGTACGAGAAGATCGTTTCCTTGATGTACTTTTCCGACTCGAAGGGAAACAAGATCGAGCCTGCGCAATTAGGAATAGAACATGAGGCTATAGACGGTGCGTACGACGTGACCATCTTTGAGGATCTCGGAAACGGCCAGACGAAACTCACCTACATTGGAAATGAGCCCATGGAGAGCGCGAAAAATAGCGGTCAATTGGAGGGCTGGAACCAGATACTCGATAAACTTGCCGCAGTTGTTACGAAGCTAGCGCAGGCGAAATAAAAAGGTCGAGTTTTGATGATCGTCATGCGCGAGATCTAAACGTGATGCAACGCCGGGTCCGTCCCGGAAACCTAAGGGTAGGCGGGCGGCCCGGTTTTCAAACTGCAGAAGCCACCACAGATGCGGGTGCCCGTCCTTCGCGTAGGCGAAGGGCGGGTACGACGACGGCATACACAACGGGTGGTGTAGAACGGACAGGAGTTGCGCCGGCAGCATCGCCACCCACCCTTGCAAAAAACGCAAGGATGGGGCACCCTCCGTGGGAATGGTGCAATGCAAAGATGGGCCACCCGCCATCCCGCTGATAGAATCAAGCCGCAATGCGCTTTTACACTAAAGACGAATGCGACGAATGGCTTGCTGGGCTAGGCCGAGTAAAGCCCGACTCGATCCCTGAAATCCATAGAGCGCACGTTCACTATCCGACTACGGTAGGCCGCATTTTTTATCTTGCGCATTGGATCGGAAGCTCATTGATGTACCGCAGTCCGGCGTTGGTATGGATTACGGAGTGGGGTATCTGGGGAAGCAGCGAGAACTGGCATCTGTATTACAAACTCCGGCAAAGTTACAGTGATCTTCGTCTGCTTCATGAAGCACCCGGCCATCTGTTTCTCGGCCACGAATCGGAAGACTCAACATCGTTTCTGCAAATTGCTATGTTGAACGGCTGGGGCGGATACATCTTGACTCAGGCGGACTACCTAAACGCATTCTTCAGTCATGATGAGTACATTGACTTCTTTGCCGCCGAAGGTGGACTTGGACTTTTCGAAGATATACGCAAGGAGTTCGGCACGGTCGAACATCCTCCCAAAGATGTGTGACTCTCTGACATCGGCGTTCATCCGCGTTCATTGGTGCACCCACTGCATTCGCCCTGGAAAGATTACGAAATGCGAAAAGGGTTTACAAGAAAACCACAAACGGACGAGCCCGCGACGCCAGGCAAGAACTACATAACGCGGAGCGGGCTGCAGCGCCTCAAAGATGAGCACCGGTTTCTGCTCACCAGGGAACGCCCGGCCGTGACGGAGGTGGTGGCGTGGGCTGCCAGCAACGGCGATCGCAGCGATAACGCCGACTATCGGTACGGCAAGCGGCGGCTGCGGCAGATCGATGGGCGGATTCGCTTTCTCACGAAGCGAATCGAAGCCGCGGAAGTGGTGGACCCGGAAGCTCCGAGAGCGGGGCAGGCGGCGACCAGGGCATTCTTCGGAGCGACCGTGCGCTATGCCAATGCCGCGGGAGCGGAGCGAGTAGTGAGCATCGTGGGCACCGACGAGGTCGATCTCAAACGCAACCACATCAGTTGGGTGTCGCCTCTGGGGCGCGCGTTGATGAAGTCGGCAGAGGGTGACAGCGTAGTCCTTCAATTGCCGGGCGGTACAGAACACTTGACCGTGCTGGAAGTGTGTTACGAGCGCATTTCTGTGGAACCGTTCCGTGAACCATCTGGATCCGAGGCCTCGGCAAAGGGACTCCCTCGCCGACGCTAATCCACCCGACGAAGAAGGATGAAACGGCACAGGTGGTGAAAGAGCGACGCCCGTAGTGGCGCGCTCGCGTAGTTTGCGAGAAGGTGCGGATTTTGACTCCCATTTCCCGCGAGAAAACCCCATAACTCCCAACAGTTCAAGATTTTCCCCGCAACTGATTGCAGCTCATAGATTAATTTCAAAATTTCCCCGCCTGAAGCCTGGTCCCTTTACCCTACAAGGGCTAACTAAACACCATTACTTCCGGATTGCCCGTCATCCACCCACAACACACTATTCGGCGCCTAAACTGAGCCGACTTGCCGTTACCTAGGTGCTCTCACCTCGGTGAAATGTGAGGTGTGCGGGTGGCAGTGCTTTCATTGCGTTGGGTCTTTATTTCGGTGTAGATTTAATCAACGTCTTTTGTGGGGAAAGCAACGTGCGGTCGATTGTGAAGTACTTGGCGGTGATGTGCTTGTTGCTGACGTTCTGGTCAGCAATGGCATTGGCTGCGCATCATCACTCCAATGGTACCGAAGCGGCCAAATGTACCGTCTGTGTGGCAGCCCATTCTGCCGCTCCTAAAGCCATTGCCAGCCTGCTGAAGGCGAAGTTCACTCCCATATCTACATTCCTACCTGAGCCTGTTTTTGCCGCACAAAGCTTCGTGGCATTCGCGCTCAGCGTTCGCCCACCTCCCGCGATCTAGCTGTTCAGAAAATCGATCTGTCGTTCGGAATCTGTTTTTCATTTCTTCGGGAGGAATTTATGCTGGCTTCATACGTGAAGTCGCGTTCTGCGACTTTTCTGCTCACGATTTTTCTGGCGTTAAGTGTCGTTGCTCATGCGCAATCAGGTAGTTCCACATCGATTACGGGCACAGTAGTTGATCCATCCGGGGCAGTAGTGACTAACGCAACAGTCGAAGTCCGTAATCCAGTTAGTGGCTTTTCTCGAAATACAGTCACTGATGCCGCTGGAAAATTCGTCGTCCCAAACGTCCCATTCAATCCTTATCACGTGACGGTTACCGGCCAAGGTTTTGCACCGTACTCTGGAGATGTTGATGTCCGTTCGACTGTTCCCGTGAATCTCAACATCGCCCTAAAGGTGGGAGGTTCGGCGGAAAGCGTCACCGTGGAAGCAAACGGTGGAGATCTCATCGAGACCACGTCTACGTTTCACACGGACGTGGACCGCGGCCTGTTCGACAAACTGCCGCTGGAGAGCCAGTCGTCATCGTTAAGCTCGCTCGTAACGTTGTCGTCGCCAGGAATTGCTGCAGATTCAAACGGTCTCTTCCATGGAATGGGAGACCATGCGGAGAATTCCTTCATGGTTGATGGGCAGCCGATCACAGATCAGCAGAGCAAGGTCTTTTCCAACCAGATTCCCCTCGATTCAATTGCATCGATGGAGGTCATCGCAGGTGCGCCTCCAGCTGAGTTCGGTGAAAAGACGAGTGTAGTGATTAACGCCACCACACGTTCAGGTCAGGGCCTCACGACACCGACCGGCAGCGTCACGACCAGCTATGGCAGTTTCGGGACATCGACGGTTGGCATCAACGTCGGCTACGGCGGGCCGAAGTGGGGCAACTTCGTCTCGGCAAGCGGTTTGAATACGGGACGATTCCTCGACCCGCCAGAGTTCACCGTTATCCACGCGAAGGGCAATGAAGAGAATATCTTTGACAGGGTCGACTATCAGCTGTCGAAAGCGGACTCGATCCAGCTCAATCTGGGCTTCACAAGGTCGTGGTTCCAAAATCCAAACAGCTTCGACAACGTTCTGCACACCGGCCAAACCGATCCTGCTGGCAACCCGCTTAGCGCCACCGATCAGAGATCGCAGATCAGAACTTTCAACGTAGCACCGTCCTGGACGCGATTGCTCAGCACGAACGCGGTGTTCACATTCGGCGGCTTCGTCCGACACGATCAGTACAACTACTACCCGAGTGGCAATCTCTTCGACGACCTTTCGCCGATCCAGCAGGAGTCGGTTGCTCAGGATCGAACCCTGACAAATGCGGGCCTGCGGACGGCACTGTCGTATGTAAAGGGCGTCCACAATATCAAGGTGGGAGCTACGTACCAACAGACATTCCTGAACGAGAGTGACAACTTGGGAATCGTGGATAACGGTCTGCTTCCGTCGCTCGCTGATGGGAACGGCAATCCGTGCTTTGTGAATGGCGTGGCTTTGGCTTCCCCGTGTTCGGATCTGCTGCCATACGACCTCACGCGCGGAGGCGGTCTGTTTGCTTTTCGCGGCCACACGGACGTAAAACAGCTTGCGCTCTACATTCAGGATCAGATCACGAAGGGGAATTGGTCATTCAACGTCGGTTTGCGGGGAGACTTCTACAACGGTTTGACTGCCCACAAAGAACCCGAGCCTCGCCTAGGCCTCGCCTACAACATCAAACGGACAAGCACGGTTCTTCGCCTTTCCTATGCGAGAGTGCTGGAAACGCCGTTCAACGAAAATTTAATCGTTGCCAGCGTGGGATGCGACAGTTCCGTCTTAAACCCGCTGCTTGGCTGTGCTTCGTCAAATTCAACTCCGTTGAGCCCAGGCTGGCGCAATGAATTCCACGCTGGATTGCAACAAGCTGTCAGCAAATATCTGGTGTTCTCCGGTGAGTACATTTGGAAGTACACCCACAATGCTTATGATTTCAGCATTCTCGGGAACACTCCGATCTTCTTCCCGATCGCATGGGACAGATCTAAAATTCCCGGATTTGCGGGGCGAATTAGCATACCGGACCTGCATGGATTTTCCGCGCAAACGGTCTTCTCAACGGTTTCGGCTCGGTTCTTCCTCCCACAGGTCAGCGGTGCCGGAGCCACACCTTCCGCCCCTTCCGGAGTCTTCCGCATCGACCATGACGAGAAATTCAACCAAACGACACATTTGCAATACCAACCATGGCAGCGAGGGCCGTGGATTGGCTTCAACTGGCGCTACGATAGCGGAATGGTGGCAGGCGCGGTTCCATTCGCCACAGACGAAAATACACCCGTTAACTTAAGTGGACTCACAGCGGACCAGCAGATGCAGGCCGGACTGTTCTGTGGGAATGTGTTCCCCACGTTGACGTCACCCCTCACCAGATGCGCACCGTCTCAGTATGGCTCAACGCGAGTCACCATTCCGGCACCTGGCACCGAGAATGACGATCACAATCCTCCACGGATCGCACCTCGCCACCTGTTCGACATCGCGGTTGGCGATGACAATATTTTTCGCGGCGACAAATACAAATGGAGCCTCCGTTTGACTGCGATTAACGTCACCAACAAGGTTGCACTTTATAATTTCTTGTCGACGTTCAGCGGGACGCACTTTCTGACTCCACGTACCTACACGGCCGAGCTAGGCTTTCACTTCTAAACCCCGTCGTTCAGGAGGGCTCGCAGAGTACGAAACACGAGCCCTTCTGCTTCAAATTTTTAAATTGTGGCGTATCGCTAAGGACGCATTGTGCCGTCCGGGTAAGTTGTCCGCAAACCGGAAGCTGTTCAAAACGGACTTCGCAATTTGCCTAGTCTCTCAAGCCGAGACTCTCAAGTTAGCGTCATAGGTCCCTGGCCCCCGAAGTTTTCCACAGTAAAAACTCGCCCCCGTGTGACAAACAACCTTTACTGAAAATTTCAGTTGTCGAATACTCGACCTATGAGCCGGCAATCACACGCGGAGTCAGTACACACCCAAGGGGTGCCCCGCCCTTCTCGCGTACTTTGCGAGAGGGTGGTGATTTCGACTTCCATTGCCCCGGGAAAACCCCATAACTCCCAACAAATCAAGATTCTCCCCGCAACTGATTGCAGCTCATAGATTAATTTCAAAATTTCCCCCGCCTGAGGCCTGGTCCCTTTACCCTACAAGGGCTAACTAAACACCATTACTTCCGGATTGCCCGTCATCCGACAATTGCGAAGCTTCGCCACCGAACCTGCGGGTCAGATAGTAAGGTGCTTGGGATTTAACTAGACTGTGGCTCAGCGCAATATGCGCGGGGAGGTGGACATGATGACCGGCCCTGCCCGAGATTGGGGAGAAATCCTTGTCACACTCGGCCCAATATTCTGCGAACGGGCTGCCAAGTATGACAGCACCGATGCATTCGTTCTCGAGAATTATGCGGACATGCGGGCGGCGAAGCTGTTTTCAGCCCTTGTGCCAAAAGAATTCGGGGGCGGCGGGATTTCGTATAGTACGGCTTGCAGTCTCATTCGCGGCTTTGGACGCTGTTGCGGCTCCACCGCGCTGGCATTTTCGATGCACCAGCATGTGATCGCCACCGCGTTGTGCAACCACCGCCACGGCAAGCCCGGTGAGACACTTTTGCGGAGGGTTGCCGACGGCGAAAAGATTCTTGTCAGCAGCGGCGCCACTGATTGGCTGAGTTCCAGCGGCGTTCTGGAGCGTTGCGAGGGCGGATATCGGTTTACGGCAAAGAAAATGTTCGCTAGCGGCTGTCTTGCCGCTGATCTGCTCGTCACCAGCGGTCAATTCAATGACCCTGTTTCTGGGCCCCAGGTCTTACATTTTCCTGTTTCGATGTCCGCCGAAGGCGTTCGCATCCAGCGGGATTGGGAGACGATGGGTATGCGAGGCACCGGATCGCATAGCGTCGTGCTCGAAAACGCCTATATCCCTGAACAGGCCATCACGTTGCGGCGCCCTTGCGGGGAGTATCACAGCGTGTGGAATGTGATTCTGACCGTCGCACTACCCTTGATTTGCTCTGCTTACGTCGGTGTCGCTGAGGCCGCTGCCGAAAAGGCTCTTGCCAGCGCGAAACGGAAAGGCAACGACGGAGTGAATGTGCTAGTGATTGGCGAAATGCAGACCGAACTCACAGCTGCCCAGATCGCCCTCGAGAGTATGATTGCGAATGTCGACGAGCTGAATGTGGAGCCTGGCATCGAGCACGCAGACCGCTCTCTCATCCGCAAAACGATTGTGACAGAAGCAGTCAAACGCACCGCTGACAAGGCGCTTGAGGCAGCGGGCGGAAGCGGCTATTTTCGAGCTTTTGGCCTGGAAAGAATTCTGCGCGATGCTCAGGCTGCGCAGTTTCACCCGATGCCAGCAAAGAAGCAGCATCATTTCACTGGCCGTCTAGCCATGGGCTTGGATCCCGTTGAGAAATAGACCAAGGAAACTATTTACGCCGCCGCTGCCGAGGCGTAGTGAGCTGTGCCGAGCCAAGTCGGAAAGGTCTTGCAAAGGGGTCTGGTGCCCACAAGAGTCAACCAACCTCGAGCGGTGGCGTCGCGAACGCTAAGATGGCCAAGACAAATGTCTGCAAGGGCTCTGACATTGGCGAGCACTTCAAGGTCGACCCCGAACCCCGGGTCGAAGAGGCACACGTCAACATCGGGCCGATTCAGTACGAGCCAATAACGCCGTTTCGGTTTCTCCCGAAATTGAAAAAAAAGGACGATTCGGTGATCAGGCAAATTTTCCTTCCGCATCAACCGGTGCAGGACCCATATCAGGAAGTCGGGGTCAAGGTGCTCGTCGCGGAGATCACGAGTTGACCACTTGTACCCCCAGGCTCCCAAGGACTCGATTACAGGACCGAACTCCCGACCAGCGCCCGTCAGATGATATTCAAAGCCTCGCCCGTTGACGATCGGTTTCCGCTCGATAATCCCGGTGTGGGCTAAGGAGTCGAGGCGCTGGCACAGCAAATTGCGGGATATCCGTGGCACACCTCTATGGATATCAGCGAAGCGCCGAGCCCCGGACAGCAGTTCTCTCAGGATCAAAGGCGTCCAGCGCTCAGCGAAAACTTCCGCGGCCAGCGCCACGGGACAAAACTGGCCATATCCTTTCATGCGGTAGAGCATGGCCTCATTTCTGTATTGGCGCAAGTACAATTTTGAACTTCGTTTAGTCATCGTCGCGAGGCAGGAAAAAATGCTTGATGGCCTGCCGCGCGACCTTTCGCCCCAGTTCCGCGCCGACGCTGGTTGAATTGCGATAATGCATTCCACCGTAGATGCGGGCGTCGAGGATGTCTGTGAGCGCCTGGCTGAATCGGTCGTATGAGCGGACCGGCTGCAGTAGGCCTGGCGCCGCACTGCTCATGGTGAAATGAAGTTGGTCGGTGCCGAAATAGGCCGTTAATACCTCGACCACCGAGCCGCTAAAGCAGCCGTGCGCGGCTGGATATTCGGGATGGTTGGGCGTAATCACGCGCCCAATCCAAGTGGGATCCGCTACCAAGTCTGGATTTCCGCCACCAGCGCGGATGGCGGTAACGGGACGCCAGAACGCGTATTCGAACTTCGAATCCCAACAGCCGATGAGTGCGTCGGATGCGACGGTGGAGAGCATTGCGAATAGGCGCGCCGCAGCGAGAACCGAGAGCTCCTGATCTATGGCAATCCCGCGCCAAGTTCCATGCCATTGCAGCATGGGATGCACGCCCGGCCCCCCGACGAACACTCCTAGGTCGGTCTGTTCCGGGGTGCGGAGGCTGCTTACGGCGCCACCATAATCTTTGACTTCGTTGTAGTCCTGCACCCATGTGGCGCTGTCAAGCGCCGGCGGGGACGGGACCCGAAATTGCGACGGACTGGTCATCGTCCACGGGGTCACGAAACGAATCCATGGCGTGGCCGCTGGAAGGAAGCCTGGTGGTGTCGGCTGCCAGATGCCAGGTCCCGGGGCAGGGGGCGTCCACCCAGGCCCGGCGTTCCGGCCATCATTGGCTCGAAGCGCAAGGATACCGGCAGCCGTCTGCTGGCCCACAGCGATGCCGTTGAGTTTTTTTTCGTGGTGTCCTGGTATGGCACCTAGATAATCGACATACTGCTGATCGAGCGTGGCCGCTTGAGCCGGATACAAGGCGACCAACACGTCGTGAGCTGCCGCTGCTACCGCCGCCTCCGGCAGCGCTGGAACCTGCACGTCTGGCTTGACCGCATACGCGGTGAACGGATAACCGCAAATCGCGTTCACTGCTTCGTACACTGCAATCTGAACGATTGCAATCTCAATTGAGCCCTGCTGTGGCGACTTGCCGCCCACCACGGCGATGCTGTTGTCCGCCACTGCGTTCCAGAACACCACGGCATTGCTCGCTGGTGGAAGATGTTCTGATTCGCGGCCACCACATCGCGGCACATCGCCCGCGTGCACAAACGCCGAGGTCGTTATCAAAACGGCACAAAGACAGAAATCTCTTAGCATTTTCTTCTCTCCTCGTTGACGATTTCGGGAGCCCGCCGACGGGGAAGTGATCTCAATCGGCGACGATCACGGGGAGAAGGTACTGTCATTAGCAAGGGTGGTAAAGCCCAAAAAATGAACTATAGCTAAATCGGGCACCCCAGCGCACCTTGAGCAGAGTCCCACAAGAACCCATTTATGACTGCCTGATCCTGTTCGTCGAAGGTTGCTAGACCCGGATGTTGCGCCGATTCCGGACGAAGCGTCGGCAATTCGGAAAATGCATCTGTTTTTGCTCGCCTGCTGCTGTGCGCGAACAGTGGTCGAGACTTGCAACCGAAGTACTCGCCATTACCGGTTGGACGGACCCACGGCCGATCAGTTGATTCCGCAATGGCAGTCAATCATCCACATTGCATTGGTCTGCTGGGACGAGAATGTCTGATTTTTCGCAGACTCGTCAAGCTAGCTAGCGTCAGTTCAAACGATGCTGATCGGCACCAACTCATTTTCTCAGTTCATCTTTGAAAATCACGCCCCCTTTCATCACAAATTTCACTTTCTGCAGTTCAGTAATGTCTTGAAGCGGATCGCCGCTCACGGCCACGATATCTGCCCATTTGCCAGGTTCGACCGAGCCCGCTGTTTGGCTCCAGCCGAGCAACTCCGCGGCGACCGAGGTTCCTGCTCGAATCGCTTGCATCGGGGTCATGCCATTCTGGACGTAATACTCAAACTCTTTAGCCTGATTGAATTTCTTCCAGTCGAAGCCGCCCGCGTCGGAGCCCAGAGCGATCTTCACTCCCTTCTGCATCGCCTTGGCGAAATTGGCCTTCTGCAGCGCGAAGGTCTTCTTCCAGAACTCGGCGAAGTCCGCGTTGTTGGCGGGGAAGCTGTGATCGACGGTAAGCGTCGGCACCCAATACACATTCCGGCGCACCATTTCATCCATCAGCTGGTCCGTCAGACCGTCACCGTGCTCGATGGTGTCCACGCCAGCGCGAAGGGCGGCCGCAATGCCGTCGCTGCCGATGGCATGGGCGGCAACTTTCTTTCCCAGGCGGTGCGCTTCCTCGACAATGGCCTTGGCTTCTTCATCGGTGAAATTCACGCTTGAGCGCAACCGACCATCCGCTTCAAAATGCTCACCCCGGTCGGAGTAGTACTTGATCCAGTCCGCTCCGTACATTACCTGTTCGCGTACCGCTTTGCGCGCGCCGTCGACGCCGTCGACGTACTCCACACCCGTAGGCAACTTCAGTTCCCATGAGTAGCCGAGCAGCGGATACATCCCGGTCGGCGACATGGCCCGCGTGGCCACCTGCATCCGCGGCCCGGGCACTTCTGCATTGGCAATTGCCTTCTTGACGTCCACATCGGCGTACATCGCTCCTTCGGTCTCCAGATCGCGCATCGCAGTGAACCCATGCGAGAGCGCGATCTGTGCGTTGCGCGCCGCGAGAATCGCGCGGTACGGGATTGACTGCTTCAGCAGTTGGGCGTCGTATTCCTCGGACGAAGCGTCGCCTTGAACCAGCACGTGCGTGTGCACGTCGATGAATCCCGGCAGCACAGTTGCATTCGCCAGGTCGACCACTACAACGCCAGGAGGTGCGTTCCCGCCGGCTGTAACGGATACAATCTTGTCTTTTTCGATCAGGATGAGTGGGTTTTGCAGCGGCTTCTCGCTCTTGCCATCTATCAGTTTTGCAGCACGGATCGCAATCAGCGTCGGCGCCTGCCCGGCAGCTACGATAGAAAACAAGAGAAATGAGGCAAGCAAGACAAGAATTCTGCGCATGGGAGGCCCCCTCCTTATCGGCGGCAAGTCTATCAGGGCCTCCGTTCTGAGTGGGTGGTGAACCGCTGAGGTTGGGGCAGCCAGTTCTTCGACTATCGGCTGATAAGTCGGCCAGATTACTTCCGGATTGCCCGTGATCCGGGCACAATCCTAAGATGTGCCGCTGATCCCCGGTGACTGGGTCACTTCTGAATGTAGCCGCCTTCGCGTTCATCGCGACTTGGGCTCAGGCTTCGCCAGTTTCCACAGTTTAGAGTCACCGTGCAGAGTACTTGCTTGACGGAAACCGGCTCGCTCCTTTATTCGTTTCCGCCTTACTAGCCCTGTGGATGTCAAACTGTGAGGTAGTCTTAAGGCAGAGGGAGGATTTTTCCAATGAGAGTTCTAAACTTCCTGGGGACTGTGCTCCTCATCTCGATGCCAGCGTATGCCCAGCAGAATGACGCTCCTCAAGCCGCAGCGGCGGCGCAGCCGGACAATGCCGCTCTTCTGCAAAAGATGCGCGACCTCGAGGATCGGGTAATTACTCTGGAGGGCCAGATTCGGCAGATGAAGGCTCAAGAAGCTCCGGCCGCGCCAGCAGCCCCGGCCAGCGCTGAGTCGAATACGCAGGCAGCAAGCCCCACGCCGCAATCCCAGCCTCCCGCCCTGGGCGCCGTCACGAGCGGAGCCGAAGCTCAGGTGGTGCTTGGCGGAGCCGGGGGCAGCGCAGCAAAGGCCTTAAACCCAGACATCAGCGCGATCGGCGATTTCATCAGTGTGGCCGGCCACAATCCCGTGCAGCCCTCGCCATCGATGGAGATGCACGAGTCGGAATTGGGCTTTCAAGCCATCATTGATCCCTATGCGCGCGGCGATTTTTTCCTCTCTTTCGGCGAGCAGGGAGTGAATCTGGAGGAGGGATATATCACCTTCACCGCGCTGCCCGGAGGGTTTGTTGCCAAGGTCGGAAAGATGCGGTCTGCCTTTGGAAAAGTGAACACTCTCCACAACCACGTACTCCCTTGGGTTGACCGGCCGTTGGTGACAAACAATCTGGTAGGTGGCGAAGATGGAATCGACGATGCCGGCGTGTCGGTCGAGCGGATCCTTCCCGCACCGAAAGGAATCTTCCTGGATGCCACATGGCAGCTTTTCCGGGGAGATTCAGGCAATCTGCAGAGCCCGGTCTTCCGGGCTTCCAGCAAGGGCGACGTCAGCGCGGTGGCGCATCTGCGATCCTACAAGGACATCACCGAGTCCACCAACATCGATCTCGGGCTCTCCTATGCGCGCGGCCACAATGATCTGGGCAGCGATTTCTTGACCCAGCTCTACGGCATTGACGCCACCGTCCGCTGGAAGCCGCTGCGGCGCTCCATTTATCATTCTTTCGTCGGGCGAGGGGAGTTCATCTGGAGCCAGCGCCAGCAATTGCCTTTCGAACAACGTTCATTCGGCTTCTACACCTCGGGCGACTATCAGTTGGGCCGCCGCTGGTTTGTCGGTGGACGCTTTGATCGTTCCGGTCGTCCGGAGTCTGCCAACCTGACCGATCAAGGTGCTTCCGCGGTTTTGACCTACTGGCCAAGCGAGTTCAGCCAGGTCCGCGGCCAATACCGTTTTATGCACTACGCAGGTAATATCGATACGAATGAATTCCTGATGCAGGTGATGTTTTCGCTCGGTGCGCATGGGGCACATCCGTTCTAGGAGGGACATGAGAACACGCTCTTTTCACTTCACCGTAGTCACAGTGGCTGCCCTGCTGCTTTGGACGCTGGCTTTGCCCATCCCTGCATATGCGAAGAAGCTCAACGTGGTTACCTCGACCACCGATATGGCGGCGCTTTCCCGGGAGGTTGGCGGGGACAAAGTCAATGTTGAATCAATCGCCAAGGGTTATCAAGATCCGCACTTTGTCGAGGCTAAGCCCAGCTTTCTGCTCAAGCTGCGTCAGGCCGACCTGCTTGTGGTAGTGGGGTTGCAACTGGAAATTGGCTGGCTTCCGCCGTTGATTAACCAGAGTGGGAATCCCCGAATCCAGGTGGGAGCGCCGGGTTATTTGGACGCATCCCAGTTTGCCGAGATCCTGGAGATTCCGCAAGGAACGGTCACACGCGCGGAGGGCGACGTACATCCCCTGGGCAACCCTCATTATTGGCTTGATCCGGACAACGGGCGGCGGATTGCCCGAGGAATCGCTGGCAAACTGAGCGATGCGGACCCGGGCGACGCGGCATACTTCCAACAACGTTTCCAGGATTTCGACAAGCGTCTGACGGTGGCCGAGCAGAAGTGGGAAGCGGAGATGAAACCCTATCGTGGGCGCAAGGTCGTTACTTATCACCGGTCATTTCCCAACTTCGCCAAACACTTCGGCCTTGACGTGATCGGCTACGTTGAGCCGAGGCCGGGTATTCCGCCAACTCCCTCGCATACCGTGGAACTGATCCAACTGATGAGGCGGGAAAACTGCAAGGTGGTTCTGGTCGAGCCCTATTTCGACCTTAAGACACCGCAGTCGATTGGCCGGGAAACCGGCGCGCAGGTGGTCGTGTATCTGCCCTCGGTCGGTGGCGAAAAAGGCGTGGACGACTACTTCAAGCTCTTCGACTACGATATCGGTCTGTTGATCAAAGCCTTCAGCGCAACCCCATAGGAGATCCATGGCAATCCTTCCCTTTCTGCTGGCACCTTTTTTGGCCAGCTTGATCTTGACCGGCATTCATGCATACCTCGGCGTTCATGTGGTGGAGCGCGGAGTTATCTTCGTTGACCTGGCGCTGGCGCAAATCGCCGCGCTGGGAGCTACGATCGCCATCCTGATCGGTATGGACCCTCATGGCAACGGGGCGTACTGGCTGAGCCTGGCATTTACCTTCGTAGGCGCGGCGGTTTTTGCCTTTGCGCGGACGAGGCGGGGACATATCCCGCAAGAGGCTTTCATCGGCATCGCGTACGCCGTGGCCTCGGCGACTGCGATTCTGGCCATGAGCAAGGCCACCGGCGAAACTGAGCACCTGAAGGACATGCTGGTGGGGAACATCCTGGCAGTCTCCATGCACGACGTGGTGAAGACCGCGGTTCTCTACGGCGTCATCGGTTTCTTCCACTACATCTTCCGCAAGCAATTCTTACTGATCTCTACCGACCCGGAAGCGGCTGAAGCGCGCGGGCTCAGCATCCGGTTCTGGGATTTCCTGTTCTATGCGTCGTTCGGTTTTGTTGTGACTTCCTCGGTCGCCATCGCGGGCGTGCTTCTGGTCTTTTGTTATCTCGTCGTTCCGTCAGTGGGCGCCATGCTTTTTGCCGACAAGATCGGGCGGCGCTTAGCTATCGGCTGGACTATGGGCACTCTGGTTTCCGGACTGGGCGTGTACTTTTCGGTATTGCTTGACACGCCCACGGGCGCGACCATCGTATGCACCTTCGGTGCGGTTCTGATCGTGATGTTCTTCATCCATTTCCTTTTCTTCCGCGAGGGCAAGGCTCATGGCCTAAATGGTGCAACCTCAGCAGAGAACCCGCAGGACCGTGTCGTCCAGAGGCATCACTAGACGGCTAGCGGCAGCGCGCTCCATGCAAGGCGCTCATCAATGAACCGCGAAATCCGGCTTACCACTGCAAGACCTTGCCAGCCATACGAGCGGACGATCCTTGCACGTTTACTCGAAGGTCGTCTCCACCTTCGAATTCTTCAGTAAGGCAGCGATGGGATGGGAGCACAGGGAATCGGCGATTCTGGATTTTTTGTCCGCAAACCGGAAGCTGTTCAAAACGGACTTCGCAATTTGCCTAGTCTCTCAAGCCGAGACTCTCAAGTTAGCGCCCATAGGTCCCTGGCCCCCGAAGTTTTCCACAGTAAAAACTCGCCCCCGTGTGACAAACAACCTTTACTGAAAATTTCAGTTGTCGAATACTCGACCTATGAGCCGGCAATCACACGCGGAGTCAGTACACACCCAAGGGGTGCCCCGCCCTTCTCGCGTACTTTGCGAGAGGGTGGTGATTTCGACTTCCATTGCCCCGGGAAAACCCCATAACTCCCAACAAATCAAGATTTTCCCCGCAACTGCTTGCAGCTCATAGATTAATTCCAAAATTTCCTCCAACCTGCTGATTCGAGAGAACCCCAGGGGGAGGGGTAGAGGCAAAAATGTCATCCTATCCAGATCGCTGTCAGCACCTGAAAATCAATGGCACCCAGTGCGGATCGCCCGCCCTGCGCCGCAACCGTTTCTGTTTCTTTCACAAACGCTTCCAGGACGAACGCATTCGCCTGGCCGCTGACCGCAAACGTCGCGGCCTCGCCACCTTCGTCCTGCCCGTTCTGGAAGACGCCAATTCCATCCAGATGGCCCTGATGCAAGTCATGCGCCTGCTCGTCTCCCACGACATCGACCACAAAACCGCCAGCCTCCTTCTTTATGCCCTGCAAACCGCCAGCTCCAACCTGCGCCTGACCAGGTTCGAAGCCTTGAAGCACGACACCATCCTCGACCCGCGCGACGCCGCCGACACCCCGCTAGGCTCGAAACTCTGGGAAGACGATGACTTCGAAGAAGACGAGGACCAGCAACCCGACGACCCTGAATCCACCCGCATCGAGGCCGCAGCCGAAAGTGCCGCGCAAGCAGTCCGGGAAAAATACCGCAAGGAAAAGCTGCGGCAACAGCACATGCAGGCGTTCTACGCCAGGCACCCCAACCTGAAACCACCCGATGAGAATGCAGACAAGCCGTTGAACTCTCGCCTAGCGCCGGACACTGCCACGGCGAAACCGCCTCAACCCGCGCCCAACGCGGCAAGCAGCATACCGCAACCACCACAAACCCAGCCCGCTCCCAAAAAACAACCCTATCCAACGCAAAAGGAATTCGATCAGGACATCCACGCCCTGACCCGCAAACACTTCTTCCCTAACATGCCAGACGAAATCTTCAACAAGGCCATCGAAAAGAAAGGAAATCGCTGAACACGCAGGGCAATGAAGTGTACGTCTGAGCGCTGAACCCACCGGTTAAGTAAAATGTCCTCGGGCAATCACCCCTGCGACCAGGCTTTGAAAAAGCAATACAAACCTACCGGACTGCGCTACTGGATGCTGCGCGTGCTCGAGGAATGCGGCAACGCCGCCACCGATTTCCAGCCTGATCCGGTGCACGACCTGCGTGTCTCCCTGCGCCGTTGCCGGTCGCTGGCCGACGGCATGATGGCCATGGATCCCGATCGCGAATGGAAATCCATGAAGAAGGCGGGCAAGAAACTATTCCAGAGCCTGGGCGCGCTGCGCGACGTGCAGATCATGATGGAGTGGATCGATCAGCTGGAGTTTGCGGCGATGCAAGGCACGCCCACATCGACGGTGCCGAAAGCGCAAGCGGAGCCAGCGAACCCACCTGAATTCTCAGAGGAGACCGAAGTCGAGGCACTGCTGCAGATTCTGAGATCCCGCGAAAGCGAGCACAAGCATGAGGCGCGCACTGCCCTCGAGGAGTTCGATCGCAAGCAGTGGCGGCAATGGAGCGAGACGCTTCCGGCGCGCGCAGCGCGCATCCGCCCGGGGAGCGCAGTTTTCAAGCACCTGGCGCTGGAGCGGTGGAGCGCCGCCCGCCAGTTGCATACGCGCGCCCTGCGGACGCAATCGGGGATCGCGCTTCACAGCCTGCGCATCGGGATCAAACGATTCCGCTACATCGTCGAGAACTTTCTGCCCGAGGAGCACCAGTTGTGGGGTAACGATCTAAAGCACGTCCAGGATCTGCTTGGGGAAATGCACGACTTGGACGTGCTCTGGGCAACCGCAGTGAAGGCTGGCATCTTTAGCCACGAAGCTGCGCGGCAGGAGTGGCACGAAAGAATCCTGGCGGAGCGGAAGAAGCGGGTCGAGGAGTACCGGTCGCTGACGAATGGTCCGGACTCGCTGTGGAATGTGTGGCGCGCGGGACTGCCGCACGGCGACGAAATTCAGAAGATCGCCACGCTGCGCATGAAGCTATGGGCCAAGGCGCTCGACCCGGATTTCGCCCACTCGGAACGGGTGGCAAAACTCGCACTGCAACTCTACGACGGGCTGGAGGCTTGCGGGATAGCCAGGTATTTCTCGAACGGAGAAAGTGCGCGGGCGGATGCGCGCGCGAGCCTGTACCTGGGCGCCCTGCTGCATGACGTGGGCAAGACCAAGGGCAACCATGGACATCAGAAGCGATCGATGGAGTTGATCGAGGCCCATGGAACTCCTTTGGGCTGGAAAGCGGAAAACATCCGACGGGCAGCACTTCTAGCGCGGTTTCACGACGGAGCGCTGCCGGTGCGCCATCACAAGGCTCTTCGCGATCTGCTCAGCGATGAACAGAAAATTGTGATTCGTCTGGCGGCGATTCTGCGCCTGGCGAATGCGCTGGATGCGACTCACGACGGACGCGTGCGCAACGTGATAGTCGAGAATGTCGAATCGCGGAAACAGCGCCGCAATGGATTCCGGCATAAACCTGCCGGCCTGGGGAAGAATGAAGCGCTGGTGATTGCGGCTGAGGGCTACCGCGATGGAACTGCGACGGCGCAGGCGGTTGCGGCCGAACGCTATTTGCTGGAAACGGTTTTGAAGCGGCCCATTCTGGTGAAAACAGGCGCGGCGAAGACTCGGGCAGCGCGGCCGGGGCGCGGCGCCTTTCCGGTTCAGCGCTAAATCATAAGGAGGTGTTTCCGAGTGACCGTTAACAACGTCTGTGATCCAGGGCAAATAAGGACGTGTCGGCGTGTTCCGTCAGCCGCGCCGCGCTGCCTCGATGGTGGCGACATCGATCTTCTTCATCGTCATCATGGCGTCGAAAGCGCGCTTTGCCTCACCGCCACCAGCCGCAAGCGCATCGGTTAGCGCGCGCGGGGTGATTTGCCAGGAGAGACCCCAACGGTCCTTGCACCAGCCGCACTGGCTTTCCGTGCCACCGTTGCCGACGATTGCGTTCCAGTAGCGGTCCGTCTCTTCTTGATTCTCTGTCGCGATCTGGAAAGAAAAAGCCTCGGTGTGCCGGAACGCCGGGCCACCATTGAGACCGAGACAGGGAATGCCCACGACGGTGAACTCCACCGTCAGCACATCGCCCTTCTTGCCGCTGGGATAGTCACCGGGCGCCTTGTGAACGGCGGTTACCGTACTATCCGGAAAGGTGGCGGCGTAGAAGCGCGCCGCCTCGTGCGCGTCCTTGTCGAACCAGAGGCAGATCGTGTTCTTTGACGTCATGTTCGTTTGCTCCTTGTGCTCAATCAGGGCCAACGCCGCGGTCTTTGCGTCGCTCCGTACCAGTGACCCACCAACTCATCTGGTGGACTGCCGTGGTTGCAGATTATTTCACCACTCGTCCTGCCCTTCTGATCATACCGCGGGCAGGATCAACTTCGAGATCCGGAGAGCCAACCGAAACAGCGCTGAATAAGCGAGTTGATATACCTTGGTGACATGCTGGCTTGGATGCCAGCAGCTACGACGGAGTTGAACTCTTATGCGCCAGATCATTTCGATATCGGCCGCGTCCCTCCTTTTGCTCGCCCCCTTCGCTTGGCCGCAGGCTGCCAAAACGCCGGTCAGCCCGCGCGGACCGAGTGTCGCTACCGGCAGCCAGGGCGTGGTTGTTTCGGGTAGACCAGCGGCCACTGCGGCCGGCATCAAGATTCTGAAACAGGGCGGAAATGCGGCTGATGCAGGCACCGCCACCCTGCTGGCACTGTCCGTAACCTATGTAGGCGCGTTCTGCGTGGGAGGAGAAATTCCCATTCTGGTTTACAGCGCCGACCAGAAAAACGTGAAGCTGCTGGAGGGACAAGGCGAGGCCCCTCGCGATCCCAAAGCCATCGCCTGGTACATGAAACACGGAATCCCGGACGGTGACGTCAAGGCAGCCGCCGTGCCTGGCACCATCGATGCGATCGTCACCTTGCTGAGGCTTTACGGAACCAAAAGCTTCGAGGAGGTGGTGCAGCCAACGCTGGCCATTCTCGACGCCGGAGGCCCCAGTTGGTACATCGATACCGGCAGTGAGCAGAGAATCGAAACCGGCGTGAACTGGCAGGCAGATTTGGCGGTGACCTTTCGCAAATTGGTAGAGTCGGAAAAGGCTGCGAAAGGTACGCGGGAGCAGAAACTGCAGGCCGTGTCGGACCGCTTCTATCGCGGCGACATCGCCGACGCCCTGGAAGCCTGGTATATCGAAAAGGGCGGTTTCCTTCGTAAGGCGGACTTGGCCGCACACAAAACTCCCGTCGTCGATCCGCTCACAACCATGTACCGCGGCTACACGGTCTATAAGGCCGGTCCGCTGACGCAGGGTCCTTATCTCTCACAGACGATGCGCCTGCTGGAAGGCTTCGACCTGAAGAAGATGGGCTTCAATTCGGCGGATTACATCCACACCGTGATTGAAGCGGAGAAGCTTGCGCTGGCGGATCGCGACGAGTATTACGGCGATCCGAACTTTGTGAAGGTGCCGATGCAACAATTGCTTTCCGATCAGTACACCGAAATGCGGCGCAAGCTGATCGATCCGAAGAAGGCATCTCTCGAGCTCCGGCCAGGCGACCCGTACAATATGAAACCGGCAAAGCCGCCCACCATTACCGGCCCCTGGCATGGCGGAACCACCGTCATGTGTGTGACCGATAAGTTTGGGAACGTCATCGCGGCGACTCCCAGCGGCCTGTCGAGCACAGCGGGAGTGGCCGGACACACCGGCATCATTCACGGAAGCCGGCTCACCAGCCTGAACACGTTTGCGGGAACTCCCAACGTCATCCAAGCGCGCAAGCGGCCGCGAATTACGCTTAGCCCCACGCTGCTTTTCCATGACAACCATCCCGTGATGGCGATCTCGGTAGCGGGCGGCGACCAGCAGGATCAGGCCGCCATTCAGGTCATCCTTAATTACGTGGAATTCGGCATGAGTCCCGAGGAGGCGTTTAAGGCGCCGCGCTTCTCCACGGAGCATTTCATCAGCTCCTTCGGCCAGGACCGTGCCAGCCTGGGCAGCTTGTCTGTGCCCAGCACCCTGCCCGAAAAAGTGCAGGCTGATCTGAGGGCTCGCGGCCACGTGGTTACCGCCAGCCGCGGCGGAGTGGGCGGGGTGGCGCTGATCGGCATTGACCCCAAGACCAAGCGCGCGACCGCCGTCGGTCCGGCCGCGGGCAAAATGGAATAGACGCCGTGTGCTCGGCTTGCCTTTTTCGGATACGTGCTGGTCTTTGCCTGCCTGATTGCTGCGGCGATGTTTATTTTTGGGCGAGTGCGGGCTGCGAGGTTGTGCTTTGCAGTTGTTCCCGGAGCCGGCGAATCTGCTTCACATGATGTAGGCCGTGGACAAGGTGAAACTTGCGCCATTCGACGATGGAAAAGGGACCGAGCAGCGGGTGATCCAGGACTTTCACGCGAGTTCCGAATTTCGCCGCCCCCTGGGCCAGAGCCGCGTCCATCTCGCTGATCTTCGCTTGAATCTCGCCGGCTACTTTATCGGCCGCCAAGCCCCGCGGCCGCGCCACCTCCGGCGATTTCCGGCCTGACGGCATGTAGCCTAACCCTACGACGACCAGAGACTGCATACGCTTTTTGAAGGTGGACCGCGAAACCAGTGGCTTATCCGCCGTGAGCAGGCGCCCACAGCCCTTGATCGTTCCCGTGTAAGTCAGGTAGAGATGCTCCAAAATTTCAGCCACGGACCACTTTTCGGGCGTGTGCCAGGTCAACTGCTCAGGGTGCAGACCCGAGACGGCATCCGCGATCTCCCGCTGCAGTTCTACGAGATGAGGGTCCATTGTGGGTTACTCACCTTTTCTCCCCTTTCAGTTAGAATGATGCCGCAACTCCATATGGATACACTTATAACAGGAAGGATTCCATGAAGACGGCGAGCTTCGCAGGTTTGCGGTGCGGATACTACAGGGGTGCAAAGGCGAAAACGTTTTTTTCTCGTCAGCAGAATGAGAAAAGGCCGCGTCGTTGCGCTCTCAACCGCAGCATGCTGCTGCTTTGTTCAGTTCTGGCCTTGATGCTCGCGGGTTGCACTTCCGAATCGAAAAAGCCGGAAGAACCGGCCAAGCCGGAAAACAAAGGTCCGGAACTCATCACGGCGCGCTCCGCCTTCCAAAAGGTTTACATCGCGGCACGCGGCTGGAATGCGGATGCGCGGCCTTATCGCCTGGCCTCGGTGGCTACCAGTGATGGAAATGGGCACGATGGCAAATGGGCCGTATGGGTAGGCAGCTTCGCCTCGCCATCGACGCAAAGGGAAATCAATTTCACCTGGTCGGGCAGCACGGCGCAAGGAGCGCCGTCGCTGGGCATCAACCGCGGAAGCGAAGACACTTATAGTCCCAGCAATGCCAATACCAACGTGTGGGACATGGCGTTTCTCAAGATCGACTCCGACCAGGCATTCGCAGAAGCGCAGAAACACGGCGGCGACAAGGCTCTGGAAAAGAGTCCGGACACTCCCGTGACCTACGTTTGCGACTGGAACCACAATACTAACGAACTGATCTGGCACGTGATCTACGGGGCCAGCCGCGAAGGAGCGAAACTCACGGTGTCGGTGAACGCCTCCACGGGCGCCTTCATCCGCGTCGAAAAATAAGTTTCTCAGGAGCGGAACAGGAGGCTCGCCTTACCGCTCTTCCCGCTGTTGAAATTGGGCCTCGAGCTGGGTAAAGAAGCGGCACAATGCGCCGGCGGAGGCGAAGGCTTTTTTCAGATCGCTGCGCTCGCCAAAGTGCACGATGTCTTGCGGGGAATAACGGAGACGGATCCGGTCGGCGGCACAGTGCGCGCTTAACAGCTCAATCCTGGCGGCGGCAATATCGGCCTTGAGTCGTGCAACGTCAACGGGATTCTTACTTCCAGACTGCATCTACACCTCCTTGCTTTTGAAAATATCGCAGGCTGGATTCCGGGCGTGGTTGGGGAGGACTGCTGCCGTGTGGCGCGCGGAATCCCTCCTGCGGTCCCAATTTTGATCGTCAGGGAACATTTATTATACGACGTTAGTTAAACGCTGTGCAAGAAACCAATTCGCTTTAGCCGCGCCTTCGAGGAGGAACATTGCCGCGCCGTCCCGATCCCGACGTTGAACAGCGCATACTGGCCGCAGCTTCGCGTTTGTGGGCTCGCGGTGGAGAACGGTCGCTCACCATGCGGGCAGTAGCCAAGGCGGCGGGAACCACCACCCCGACCGTTTACGAGCGCTTCCGCGACCGGCAAGACATTTTGAAGGGCTTGCGCTTGAGAACCCGGCGCGAGCTGTTCGCCGCTCTTAGCCGCACCCGCAGCTTGCGCGATGCCATCCAGCGGCAGTTACAGTTTGCGCTCGATAATAGCCACGCCTACGAGGTCCTGTTCGATGGCGTGGGCCGGCCCCCGTCATTGCATGAGCCCTGGCCATCTTTCAACCTGATGCGGGGACGGCTGGCGCAAGAACTTGGCGGAACGGCGCGTGAGCATAACCGGCTCATGCTTGCGCTCTGGTGCCTGATGCACGGCACCGCCATGCTGATCATCCGCGGTGGCTTCGAAGGAGCATTGCGCGCGCAGGCTATTCATGCCTGCCTCGACACGGTGGATAGCGTCATGGAGGCTGCGAGAAATGGAGCACTGGTGCAATCGGGCCCGAAATGGCCGGCCACCGTGATCCTGGGAGAAGCCGAACAGAGCTCGGTCGGCAACCCGGAAGACGGTGCCGGCAGCGTCAAAGGGAAGAAGTTGCGGCGTTGACGATTTGCGCGGCCCGCGAGTTGCGCTGGGCTTGAAGCGATAGTCGAGGACGATGGACGTCAACGGTTCGGCAACACTGTACGCACGTTCCGCGCGTTTGCGTAGTTCCCTACTTCGCTGCTTTCACCGCGCCGGTTTTCAAGCGCTCAATTGCCTTCTTGGCGTTCTCCGCCTCAGGACCATACGGCAGGATCTTCAAATAGCTCTCGTATTGCTCGCGTGCCTCGCCGGGGCGATCCAGCTTTTCCAGGCACACTGCGAGGTGGTAGGTGGCAATGGCGTCGTTATCTTTGTAATACAACGCTTCGCGATAGCGACTTTCGGCAGCGGCATAGTTTTTCTTTTTAAAATAGAAATCGCCGACCTCAATGTCCTTGGCAGCTTTGTGAGGATCCCAGGGATGGGTTTCGCCCGCTTCGCCGCTACCCTCATCCATGAGAATTTCCGAGCTCCGGGGATGTGCCTTGGCATCGTCGGCGGGCGGACTCAGATCGATCTGGGTCGCTTTGCTGGAACTCTGTCCATCGTCGGGCAAGGTGCTCGCGTCCACGCGGTCGGAGCGCGGCGGTGCGAGATTGGGATTCCGCGCCGGAGTGATTTTCGAGGACTCCTTCGATTTCGAAGAGGTCGAATCGGCTGGACTGGAGTTCTGCGCCCACACGGCCACGCTGCCAATAATCAGGACGGCCAGCAACACACTTCGCATACACCTATTTTATGTCATGCGTGCGTGGAGCGGAATGCCTCCAGGCATCGCCGGGCGGTCTCCAGTTCAGGATAGCGGCTGCCTTCCTGCTCGATCAGATAAAACTCGACTCCACCCTGCTTTTCCGCTGCCTGGAAAATTGCTTTCCAATCGGCCTTGCCTTCTCCAAACAAGGTCTTGTAACCGACGTTCGGATCGGGCGACCAGTCTTTGCAGTGGATGGAGCGAATGCGGCCTGGGTTGGCTTTGATCCATGCCACCGGGTCGGCGCCAGCCTCGAGACAAGTTCCGACATCAAGTTGCAGCATTACTGAGGGCTTGGTGTTACTCGCGATCACCTCGATGGGGCGCTTCCCTTCCACTGGTTTCCACTCGGCATCGTGATTGTGATAGCCGACTTTGAGTCCCGCCGGTGCAAGTTTCTCCGCAGCATTATTCAAAGTCTCCGCGACCTTTTTCCAGCCGTCGAGGCTGGGCTTGGGATCGCTCCAAGCCAGTACCATGTATTTCGAGCCCAGGATTTTGTTCAGGTCACGCGCCTTCCCAATCTTGCTGTCGCTGAAGAAATCTTCGTCGTTATGAGTGGAGTAGCAATGGATCCCAAGCTCGTCGAGCAACTTCCGCATCTCTTTCGCTTGAGCTTCGGACCATTCGAAATACGGCGCGTAGAATTCGACATCCTGATAGCCCATTTTCGCGACCGCACGAACCGTGCCCTGAGGGTCCTTCTGCAAATCGTCGCGAACGGAATAAAGTTCCAGGCCCACAGGAATCTCTTTGGAGGGTGCAAGACCGGAGGCCACGCCACGGAAGGCCCATGGCAAGGCCGCGGAAAGGACAAGAAAGGAGCGGCGGGAAAAATTTGAATATGGCATGGCAGCCATATTACGCCAGAGAGGCAAGCGCTTCACCCCGACCCGCACCTCCGGCGTATCGGCTATTTCTGCGCCGCTGCTGCGGTTTCTTTCTGGTACGCAGCGCTCAGCGTCCCTTTCGATTTCGCCAGGGGTAACAGCGTGGGGTAGAACTGGACGAACGTGGTATCCACCGCTCCGTGCTCGGCGTGGCAACTGTAGCAACTCGCTGTGGTAGGAATCATTTTGGCGGTCTTACCCTGATCGAAACCGAAGAAGGCCCACTTCCCCGGAAAGCGAGCCTCGTCCTTAACGTGGACTTCGAGTCCCATGATTTCGCTCCCCTGAAAATTGCCCTTCTGGTTGATAGAGCCCTTTCCCTCGGCCTGTCGCGCTTCGAGCACCATCACGGTTTTGTCGGGCCACGTGCCGTTCTCGAGGAACGCCTGGTAGGCCTCGGGATTGACAAAGACGTTGTCGAACATGTGATGGTCCATGGACATGAGGCCGGGGTTGTAGCTCATGTCGAAACCCGTGGTGAGATAGACCCACTGGCGGTAGTTCTCAGGCAGCTTCATCTGGCCGTCGCCGGTGTATTCGGGAGATGACGCAGACGGGCTTTGCGCCGCAATCAGGGCGAACGCACAAATGGAGATCAGCAGGGCGAGCAGAACGGCCTTCAATGGGATTTTCATGAGCGGCAGTATCCCCTGTCGCCGCGAAAAAAGCCAGACCGTTCCCTGCGTAGCCGGAGCCACCTGCTGCATTCCTCTTGTGGACTTCTGATGCACAAACATCGGCCTCCAGTTATGTTTGCCGTTGCCTGCAGGGGGCGGCCCATTAGCTCCATCTGTTACTCCGCTGCGCCGCCGCCGTATTTTTGCAGCCACTTCAATTCTTCGCGGACTTTGATTTTTCCGTGCCAGGGATTCTTGCCCAGCCCATGACCTTCCCCGGGAAAGACCAGCAGACTGTTGGGGACGCCGAGTGAATAGAGCGCATGCTCGAGTAAGTAATCTTCCAGCACCGCCACGCGAATGTCCGCCGCGCCGGCCACCATGTGCGTGGGCGTCTTCACTTTGTCGATCTGGAAAATCGCCGCTTCATCGTGATAGCGCTGCGGCGCCTCCCACGGACGTCCGCCAAGGAAGTACGCGTCATCATAGGTGGTGTCGTCGTTGCCCCAGTTACCGACATGCTCGACCGCGCCCGCGCCCGTGACCGCTGCTTTGAAACGCGTGGTCTGCGTGATGAGCCAGTTAGTCATGTACCCGCCATAGCTGTAGCCGCCAATGGTCAGGTGATCGGGATCGGCGATGCCGTCTTTCACCAGCGCATCCACGCCCTGCAGAATGTCTTTGCCCGGACGCGACACGATTACGGGCACGATCTGCATCAGGAACTTATCGCCATAACCGGTCGAACCGCGGTAGTTGGGCTCGAACACCAGCCATCCGTTGGTCGCGGCCAGCGCGGCCCATTGGTACCAGTCCGCCTCGAAGTGATTGCCGTCGGCATCCGCGGGACCGCCATGAATCAGCGTCAGCATGGGAAGATGCTTCGCTTCAAACTTTCCCGGAGGATAAATCAGCATGCCTTCGACCGCCGTGCCATCGTCCGCTTTCCATTGATACGGCTTGCCCTGCGGAAGTTCGCGTTCGGTAAAAAGTTTGTTGAACGAAGTGATGGCGTGGGCCTGATCGAGTTTGTCGGGGCCATTTGCCAGATAAACTTCGCTGGGCTTGCCCAGAGACGAGTACACGAATGCCACACGCGGTGATTGCAGCGCGCTCGAAACGTTTTCGTACGTGCCTTGCCAGCCATTCAGCCGGTGCAGCGATTCGGCGGGCTTTGAACTGGAGTACATCTGTACTTCGGTTCCGATACGCGCGCAGGCGAGCACAGAGTCTCCCGCGACCGAGTAGTTTCCCACCGGGCCGATGAAGTCTTTGCCCCATTGCTCGATCGCGCCCGCGTCGATGTCAACCCAATAAAGATGCGGCTGAAGATCGCGATAGTGGCCGGACACGTCTCCTTCTTCGATGGTGAACAGGAGGTGGCGATTGTCCTTGGCCCAACGAAGTTGCGATTCCACGCCCTGGTTCCTGGTAATCCGACGCGGCGGAGCGCTGGAGCCAGTGGCAACATCAACCACATAAATTTCGACATCTTCGTACTTTTCCTGGCGCTGGTTGATGGCATTGCTGACGAAAGCGAGCTTGCTTCCGTCGGGCGAGGTAAACATGTGTTCCACCCGCAATGCGGAGGTCGAAACCATGCGCGCGCCCGGACTGAGGTCTGGATTCTTTTCCGGCTCTCCCTCTTTTTTCTCAACCTTTGCGGGTCCGGCAAGGTTGCGAGCCAGTGCCGCGTTCACATCAATTTCGAAAATGGAGTCGCCGCGTTCGGCGGTGCGGTACTGCACCACGTCTTTCCACTGCTGCTTATAATCATCTTTCTGAGCCTTGCTCCAGGGCTGCCGGGTGGCAAAATAGATTTTCTGCGAGTCCGAGGACCAGGAGAAGGCGTGGACGTCCTCTTCTCCTTGCGTGACGCGAACCGCCTCGCCGCCATTGGCAGAGATCAGATAGACCTGGCTGACTGCATCGTCCTTGGAATCCGAATCGGAGTCGCCGCTCTTCCCTGCTTCGGTTTTTCGATCGGAGAGAAATGCGATCCATTTGCCGTCCGGAGACCATCTAGGTTCCGAATCATGTCCGGATTGCGTAAGTTGAATCAGGGTCTTGGCGTCGTCCCGGTAGAGCCATAGATCGCCGCGGAAGATTTGCTGATCCCAATCCGGGCGTTCGGTGGCGATGACCACCGAGTTTCCGTCGGGCGACACTTCCACACTGCGGAAGCTGACGGAGTTGAAGAATTCGTCCAGCGTGAGCTTCGGCTTTTGCGCGGCGGAAAACAGGACACAACTCAAGATCAGAGCAATGAGCAAGGCAGGTTTTCGGATCATAGGGTTCCCGGTGGGAAGAAGGTTTATACAACGGCGGATTCGCTGGTTGCAAGTTCGCGGGCGCTGGATTTCGCGGTCGATGATATGCGAAACAACAGACATAACAATGCGGCGAATGCCACAACAGAAAGTTGAACGTGAGTCCAGCGGGAGATCGGACCGAGTAGCGGCAGCAGGAATGACAGATACAGCAAAACGCGAAGTTCCCCAGTCCATGGATGCTGCAAGTGGGTGGCAGCCCAGTCCGCCATCAGGAGCAGAGCCGGAGCCAATGCGAGCAGGTCGTAGATATAAAGATGAGGATTGACCAGCACAGCCGCCAGGAGCAAAGAAGAAAAACGAAGCGTGAGAAAAGGGGACGACCTCCAGATAGCGACGGCGAGGGCGATCACCGCGAATGAACTCGCAAGGTAGAGCAGCCATACGACGGCCGGCGAAGGAATCAGGAGCGCCCAGAAAGGACGCAGGGAGTGCATCTGGATGGGCGAAAGACTGAGTTCCGTGGAGCTCGGCTGGCTGGCGCTGTGGAGCAACATCTGGAAGTACGCGTGCATGACTGTGTGACCGAAATAGGCGAATGTGAGTCCCAACTGCGCGCCGGCAGAGATCACAAGGCCCGCGAACGTTCGCCACGATTTTCCCAACAACAGAACAAGAGGCACCGCAACCAGAAACTGAGGCTTGACGAACAGAAATCCCAGAGCAATTCCGGCCAGCCAGTCCCGCCGGGCGTGGAAGGCGAGATACGCGGCAGTGAAGAAGACGAGCGTCACCGCAGAAATCTGGCCGCGTACGAAGAAATGAAACAAGGGCGGATAAGCGATCGCACAGAGGGCCACGAGCGCGGCGTAGGGTTTCAATGCCGCGCAAGTCTTCCAGATCAAATACACGCAGCCGAAATAGAGGAAGACAGAAAGCGCGACCCAGATTGTACCCTGGGCAAGAAAAGAGAGTGGCCGAAGCGGGATGAATGGAAGCGCGACCTGTGGTCCATAGAAATATTGCAGGCGGACTCTGGTCTCGGGCCCCGCAACCGCGCGAAGAGCATTGGTGAGAATTTGGGGATTGTAGAGTTCGTCCGCGCGGCCCTGGGCTATGAGACTTGCTGATACCGGGAACTGAAAAAAATCCTGAAATTTGATATTGCCGGCGCGGTCAAAGAGACCGGGGGTGGAGTAATCAAGCGCGCACACTCCCCACAAGCAGAGCGCGACCACTGTGGCCTGCGCGCGAAGACGCCGCGGATTGAGCCAGTGTGCGAAAGAGGCAATCGAAGCTGAGGCAATCCAGGCTGCCGGCTTCACGGGATCAACTCGGCATTCTTGAGTGCATCATCCATGGTCTGGGCGGAACGCACGGGAGTTTCGAGCAGCCGCCAGCCGTCGTCATATTGACGGAATCCGACACTCGAGCGGTAGCGCAGATCGCGCGAGTAGAGCGCTTCCCCGATTTCGTTCAGCGGAACCCATTTCCACTCAAATTCGACATCAGCTGAGTTGTCTTGCTTCGCAATGCCGGTAATGCCTAGCAGTTCCCTTCTTGCTACCGGCAGGGAGATGGAGGACTTCCCGGCCTCCTCGGCCGCGATTGCGGAGCGAACCACATCGACCCCGGATGGACTTAGGACAATGTTCCAGCAGGGCGGAGGTAATAGCCCGGCTGGGCATGCGACGGTGGCCGCGGTAATCCATCCGTGATTCTGCAGGACCAGGTACTCAGGAGAAGGATAATCTTTGCTGCTGACGATTCCGGTGCGCAGCAAGAATGATTGCGGAGGCTTGAGTTCGGGGGAGGCGGAGATCAGGTCTGAGGCTAAACGGCGGGTCAGGAAGTCGCGCGCGGAACACGACGCGAGCACGAGCAGCAGCAACAACGGCGCGAGATTTAGACTTCTTCGCACAATTCGAGTTTGCCGCAAGAGAGCCGGGACTTGCGTCCCGGCTGGACAGCCGATGGCGGCTGTCCCTACATGCGACTTGTGATTGTAAATAAACGCGAGCGCTTGTGTGGGAGGAAAGGATGAGAGGTGATTTGACCGTCGAAGTCGGCCGACCAGCGTCCCGGGATATCAGCAGCGCAATTCGGGCATCGCCCTTCCGATGTGAGCCGATATTCCTGGATCAAGTAGCCGTATCGGCGGATTAGCGTCTCGCGGCACTGCGGACAATGTGTGTCTTCCCAGTCTCCAACCATGCCCGGCAGATTTCCCGGATAGATGTAACGGAGGCCAGATTCCCGACCAATCTCCGCGGCCTTTAACAAATCTTCCGGCGTGGTATCGCGCGGCTCGTTCATCTTGTAATCGCCGTGGAAGGCGGTGACGTGCCACGGAATATCGGGCGAGACGCCCGCCACAAATTCGGTGAGCTTCCGCAGTTCATCCTCAGAATCGTTGAAGCCCGGGATGAGCAGCGTGACGATCTCAAGCCACAGCCCCATGCTGTAAATGCGGCGGATGCTGTCGAGGATTGGCCCGATGCGTCCGCCCAGTTCGTGATAATGGCGGTCATCGAAACTCTTCAGATCAACCTTGTAGAGATCAATCCAGGGCCTTATGAAGTCGAGGACTTGCGGAGTGCCGTTGCCGTTGGAGACGAATCCGGTGATCAACCCTGCCGCTTTCGCTTCTTTGAAAATTGCGACGGCCCATTCACTGGTGATCAGCGGCTCGTTGTAGGTGCTGACCAGGACCTTCGCGCCCTGATCCAAGGCATCGCGAACCAGAGCTTCCGGGGAAACCTCGACGGGCGGCGAAACCGCTTCAGGATCCCGCAGCGCCTGCGACGTGACCCAGTTCTGGCAATAAGCGCAGTGCAGATCGCAGCCCAGCATTCCGAAGCTGTACGCCAGCGCTCCGGGATAAGCATGGAAAAAGGGCTTCTTTTCGATGGGATCGCACTGCATTCCGGCGGTGTAACCCCAAGGCACATAAAGGGTGCCTCCACGGTTGAAGCGTACTTTGCAGACGCCGGCCTGTCCCTCGGGAATGGGACAGCAGTGGCCGCAGGAGAAGCAGCGAACGCGATCATTGCCGAGATGCTCGTAGAGCGATGGATCGGCTTCGCGGACTCTCTCCTCGAGCATGTCGCGGAGGGTGAGCACAGAAAACCTCTTGCCCATATTTTAGCGCGTCTGGCGGGGATGGCGACTGAGGGCTTCGACTTTCAGTTGTCCGGCTGCGGGTTTCGTGCTGGGATGATGGGTCTGCACCCAGCGGCCCGCGTCTAATTCAATAGCGTTGGCTTGGGAAACGGTAAGGCGCGCTCGAACCACGGTGGCAAGCGTGCTGCTGGCCTGGTCCCCACTCACCCGTGCAACTACCATCCAGAAGTAGGCGCGGTTCACGTCCTGTGGTACACCGCGTCCGCTGTAATAAAGGGAGCCAAGCTTCGCTTGCGCGGGAACGTAGCCGTTTTCGGCGGCCCGGGTGAACCAGCGAACCGCCTCGGCCTCGCTGAGTTTCACTCCCTGTCCGGTGGCGTAACGAAGGCCTAACGCGTTTTGAGCGGCCACATCTCCCTTCTGCGCGACTTCGAAAACTTGCTCAAAGGGACTGGCCTCAATCGATGCAGTGGAAGGACTCAGCGGTTCTGGGTTCACCGGTTGCGGGGATTGAGACGAGGCCAGAACGGTGGGCAGATGATCCTGCCCGCGGGAGCGTATTTTGCTCAGAATCCACGGCGCACCGTCACTCTGAATCCAGGGGGCAAGCGCCCATCCCAGGGCGAACATAATGGTCGCTGCAGCGCAAACCAGCAGGATCAGGTGCGAGCGGGGCAGGGTGATTCCGGAGGCGTTCTTCTCCTCAGCGGATGACTCTGTTCTTCCTTCTTCTTTTTGGTCGGAGGAGGCAAAAAGCACAGTGCCTGTTTGGGAAAGCGGGGCTTTCTTTTCGACGGGCTTGAGAAAAGGCAGGTTCTCAACCCGCGACGCGCGGTGAGCCGCCTCCATCACGGTATCCGCGAGACGCTGTAACACGGTGCTATCGGCGTCGGAAAAGCGGTGCGGGTGCGGCGCAAACACTTCGATAAGTCCGACTGCAATTTCGCCGACGCGAACGGGCACGGCCAATATCGAGCGAATACCCAAGGCCCGGCAACTGTTGCGATCCACCCGCGTATCGGTTTCGCTGTCGTCGCATCGCAGAGGCAGCGATCGCTTAACACACTCTCCGGAGAAGCCCGTTCCGATTTGCAGACGGGCGCCGATCGGCGGCGCATCTGAGCCCGAACTGGCGCAGCAGATCATTGAAGTGGCATCGGTATCCGCCAGAGCAATGGCAGCGCCCGACGCCTCCACCAGGGACTGACCGCGTTCGGCGATGAGCTGCAGGGCGCGCCGGAAATCGGAACCGAGGGCTTCCACCTGTCGCCGCACTGCACTGACGGCAGCCAGTGTATCGGTATAACCGGGGCACGGGGGCACAGCGTCCTGCGCCAACGTGAGCGTGGCGACTTCAGTTTCTCCGTTCGCCACCCCCGCCATTACATTGACGAACAGCCACTCGCGCAAGCGCGCCAGGGACTCCGACGAGAGCTCAGAGAATCGAACTCCAGCCCGGCCCGACTCATGGGACCAGACCACCTGCCCCGTGGTGTAGATATGTTCCGGGCACTCGGCTAGTTCGAGGCAGAGGCTGACCGTTTTCTGTACGTCCAGGGGGGTGTGGCATTGTAGAGCGATTCCGTCTTCGCTGATGTTGACGATCTCGTGAAGATCGAGCATCGCGCCTTGCGATTCGGCAGTGAAACTGGCGTACGCGGGCGTCTGAATTTTGTGCCGCACGCGTCGGCGCCGGTTCGCTACGGCGGGAGACAGGGACGAATTTATGGCTGCCATGGGGAGGGGCCCGAACTCTTATCGCGTACATATTAGCGCGGGACTGCGCAAAAGTATGCAATCAAGAAGAGATTTTAGCCAAAAAACGGCTCTGGAGAGGAAACAGGCGGGCTGCTTAGCCAGCCCGCTGCAGAATCCCGGCCTGCTTCAGGCTGGAGATGCGCGAAATCGCAGCTACCATCATGCCGGAAAGCAGCTGCATGGTGGCCACGTCGCGCTCATCAAAAGCGCCTGGAGACGTAGACAGCACTTCAAAAACTCCCAAGGTGCGGCGGTAATGACGGAGCGGGGAGACGAGAATGGAACGAACTCCCAAGCGCCTGCAACTTGCGAGGTCCACGCGCGGATTCCGCTCAGCGTCATGACACAGCATGATTTCCCCGGTTCGCACCGCCTCAGCGGAGATACCGATATCGGTTTGGAGGCGAACGCCGAGATCGGGGGCCGTACGCCCGGCGCGGGCTCGGCAGACAATCTCATCCCCAGCGCGCAAGGCGATGGCCGCTCCAGTGGCAGCGGTCAAATGCTGGGCGCGTTCTGTGATGGCGCTGATGGCCGGCTCCAAATCAAGCTCAGCCGGGTAGATTTCAACCTCTTCGTTCACCGGGACCGCCTTAAATCCCGCGGCCGGATATGCAGCATTGGCCACCCGCAACTGACTGCGTTGCTCCAGCGACGGCATGCGGGAATGGCCGCCGACGGCAATGGATTCCGGGTCTGGAACGGTGCGCAGGAGGTCGCGCACGAGGTTGTTCAGTTCGCAATCGGTAATCAGGTGTGCGGTCTGCTGCTGACCCAATGAGCCTCCCAGCACACGAGAGAGCCCCAACACGGCCTGGCTTCCGCAGGCCGGGCAGGATGGCTTGTTGCTCGTGCTGATCAGCTCACATTGAATGCAAAATGTCGCCGACTGCAGAGGGACAAAATTTAGGTCCCTAAAGGTAGAGCCATACACAGTCTTGCCGAACATAGCTACTGAACCCTCGCTTCCCGTCCACGGTGCAGTCGAAGGTAAATACAACGCGAAGCGTACAGAAGTAACGCTACTGGTTCCGGGGTGTGGAAAAACTGGGCTAAACGTTTGATTCTGCGTCAGTACGCAAAACCTTGCAGACCAATCGGCGCGCCGAGCGATGCGCAGAGCAGGGACAAGTTTGCCGGCTTTATTTTGCAGGGGAGCGTTGATTTGCGGCAGGAGCTCGGGTATGCTCGATTCACATTCACGGTCCATTTTGTGGACCGCTGGGGGATCAATGACCTGGACAGCACCTGCTTTCGAAGAAGTTTGCCTGAACTGCGAAATCAATTCGTACGCCAGCGCCAAGCTGTAACGATCGTCTTCCGGTCTGCATCGCTCCGAGACTACCGGCGCAGAATGACTTCTGCGATCCGCTCCGAGGCGTGCCCATCCCACAGAGGAATGCCCGCCCTCGCGGCTCGCGCCGCAGGATGCGATTCGCGACTGAGTATCTGTCTGGCGGCCCGCTTCAGTTTCCCCAGATCCCGCCCTACAAGCTGGTTTGTCCCAAGGGTTACCGTGATCGGCCGTTCCGTATTTTCTCGCACCGTGAGGCACGGCACGTGTAAGTAGCTAGTCTCTTCCTGAATGCCACCGGAATCGGTAATCACCATTGCCGCACGGGTCTGCAACGCCAAAAAGCTGAGGTACGGCAAGGGATCGAGCAACTGGAGCCGTTTGTTCCCCGCAATGGAGGAACCCAGCGCACCCAGGCGTTGGCGGGTTCGCGGGTGCACCGGAAATATGATGTTCAGTTGTTCGCTCAGTTGCGAGAGCGTAGAAAGCATTTCCTGCAACCACGGCAAATCATCAACGTTGGAAGGACGGTGCAGAGTCACCAGGGCATAAGGGCACACGACGTCAGCAGGAAATTCCTGTTCCGCTTGAGGTAACAGACGCACCAGGGTGTCGATCATGACGTTACCAACCAGGTGAACCTTGTGTGCGTCGATGCCCTCTGCCTGCAAGTTCTCGCTGCCGTCTTGGGAGGGAGTGAAGAGCAGATCGGAGAGCTGGTCCGTGACCAGCCGATTGATTTCCTCCGGCATGCTGCGATCCCGGGAGCGCAATCCGGCTTCGACGTGCGCCACACGGATGCCAATTTTCGAACACACAAGTGCCGCGGCCAATGTCGAATTGACGTCCCCGTAGACCAGCACGATATCTGGTTTGCGCTCCAGCAAAACTGGTTCGATGGCGGTCAGGACTGCAGCCGTCTGTTGCGCATGCGTTCCCGAGCCCACACCGAGGTTGCAGTCCGGTACCGGCATTTGCAGCTGCTGGAAGAACACGTCTGACATGGCGGCATCGTAGTGCTGCCCCGTGTGAACCAGGCTCTGCCGAACTCCAGAATGCAGCGCCAGCGCGCGCAGCACGGGGGCGGCTTTCATAAAGTTGGGGCGCGCACCGACCACGTGAAGAATGTGCATGGGAACTGGATCAGGAACAGGAGATTCTATCCGGTTCTGAAGAGAATGCGATTATCCGGCCTGTGCGGGGAGCAGAGAGCGATCATGCTCGGGCATGGTGATCACTTCCACTGGTTGCGTCAGGGTGCGGTCCAGAGCATCGGCCAATGCCGTCGGAAAAATCGCGGTTAGCAGGTTGACATCGAGTTGCAGATCGCGCCTCGAGTAGAGCCGATAAATCATTAAAGTTCCACAGGAACGCTGGGACGAACTGAGCAGCGACAGAGCAATCGTCCACAGAAAGGAACTGTTCAATTCTTTTACCCCCGGTTTGATCCACCGGAAGGTGCTTTCGCTGTCTTCCGAAACGCCCGCATGCGAATCGGCAAAGGAGATCCTCTGCCCGCGGCTAGGTCCCAGGTTCAGTTGGAATCCATCGAAATCGTTGCTGCCGAATGCAGCGGTCAGGATGTGCTGGATCTGCACGAAGTCGCGAGCCACTTTCAATTCTTCGGTGGCGCGGCGGATGGCCAGATTGTTGACAAAAATCTGCGGCTGATCCAGAGTGCGGCGTCCTACACGGGCAATCTCTCCGAATTCGAGATAACCCAGGTGCTGCACGCCAATCCAGATGCCGATTCCCAGCACGGCCATGACCAGGCCAAGCGAGCTCCCAGTGGGCCACAACAGGAAGAGACTCAGCATAGCGAACACCGCCGAGACTCCGTACAGGATGATCACCACCTGGCGGTGGGACATGCCGTGCTGCAGAAGTTTGTGATGGATGTGCTCGCGATCGGCAGTGAAGACCGGGCGCCCGCTGATCAGGCGACGAGCGATAGAGAGCACCGTCTCCAGAATGGGGAGACCGAACGAGACGATCGGAATCGCTACCGCGACGATCGTCGGAGCCTTCTGAGCTCCATGCAGGGCAAGGGCACTCAGCAGAAATCCGATGAACAGACTGCCGGAGTCGCCCAGGAAAATGGTCGCCGGATTGAAGTTGAATCGCAGGAATCCCAGGATCGCTCCGGCTAACGCGATCGTCATCACCTCGACCAAAACCGGGCCATGGAATACTGCCAGGACGAACGCCACCATAGTCGAGAACAAGGCCGATCCCGCGGCCAACCCGTCAAGTCCATCGATGAGATTAAAGGCGTTGGTGATGGCCAGCACCCAGATCACCGTGAACAACAGACCGACAAACCAGGGCAACGGACGATTGCCAAAGAGAACGGGGATGTTGACGATGCGCAATCCACCGGCGTAGAGCATGGTCGCGGCAACGGCCTGCACGCCGAATTTCACGTAGGGCCCGAGCCCGCGGAGGTCGTCCCAGGCACCCAATGCGAACACCAAGGCGGCGGGCACGAGCACCGTCTGCATCGTCTGGAAAAAGTTGGCTGGGTGGAGATCGGGATGGCGAATCGCCCAGGCAGCGGACAGCCCCATACAGGCGGCGAAGCTGAGGAAGATTGCGACTCCGCCCAAACGGGGCAGAGCCACCGAATGCAGGTGCCGCTCGTGCGTGGGCTCCGCCACCCATCCACGCGACTTCGCGTAGTCGCGCACGGAGCGTGTGAGGACGAATGACAGAAACAGCGCTAATAAAAATATGACGAAAAAAATTGGTGTCAAACGGTATGACCCTCAAACCGAGCGAGACCGTATTGCGGCGTCTGCTCCATGGCTCGGAAAAGTACTGCTACACCTACCCCTGGGCTGATAGTGAGTGAATACATTCCTGCTGAGTTTCGAGAGTGCCCCGAACTTTAACAGCGAGAGAAAGTGAGTTCAATCTCTCAGTTGGTCAAAGCTGTGGAAAACTGAGGCAAAAGGTTTGGGTGCGCGGAGTTCCAGGCGTTATACAAGAGATGCCCTCTCACGGAGACGTGATAGCCGGTCGCTTAACGGCTGGTGGATACCAGGTCGCGCAAAACTGTGAGGTACTTTTCTGCGGTACTCGCGCGCGAAAACTTCTGCAGGATATAGGCTCTGCCCTGCTCTCCCAGCGATTTAGCTAGCTCACGGTTGCTGTCGAGCCGGGTGATGGCTGCGGCGAGGGCATCCGCGTTTTCCGGTTCGATCACGAGGCCAGCGCCAGCGTCTTCTACAATTTGCTGTGCTTGACCTTCCACTCCAAGGATCACGGGGCGCGCACAGGACATAAATTCCAGCATTTTGGTGGGAATGACGGTCTTGAACACATCCGTCTTCTTCAGCAGCACAAGGCAAAGGTCGGATGCGGAAATAAACGCAGGGATCTTCTCGCGCGGTTGTTGATCGAGAAACCGCACATTGGTCAGCCCTCGGGATTGCGCGAGAGATTTGATGCGTTCTTTTTCGGAGCCTTCTCCGATGAGCAGGAAGAGCACATTGGGATGTTCGGATTGAAGTCTGGCCGCGGCATCCAGCAGCGTTTCCAGACCGTGGGCCATCCCCATGGTGCCTATATAGCAAACCAGAAAGCGCGATTCGGCACCGAGCTCTTTTCTTCGGCCTGCCGCCACCGCGGGATCGGCTGGCGTAAAAAGATCGGTTTCCACCCCGTTTTCGACGACATCAATTTTTTCGGAAGGCACCCGCCAGCGGTCAATCAAGTAATTCTTAAATGCAGGGGTAACCACTACGATGCGATCTGCGCGCCGGTACAAGAATCCGGCGATGCCGGCGAGAGCGCGGTGCAGCAAAGAATCTTCTTCGCCCACCCCGACCGCGGCCAGGGATTCGGGCCAGAGATCGCGCACTTCGAAGACGAAGGGAATCTGGCGCGTGAAAGCAAGCCACCAGCCCGAGAGTCCGACCAGCAGCTGCGGAGAAGACGCGATGATCACGTCGGGACGCGGGATGGTCATGCCGCGCAGAGCAGCCGAAACGCAGAACGAAGCGTAGTTGCGCATGCGCTCGTGCGCCTTGCGATTGGGGAGCGGCCAGAGCCAGGTGCGATACACATTCACTCGCCCGACCTGTTCCTGATAGGTGAGCCGCCGCAAGCGGCTGCGCCATTCTGCAGGTACAACACCAGTGGGATGATTGGGAAAGCCGGTGAGAACGGAGACCTGGTGTCCCGCGTCAGCCCAATGGCGCGCGAGTTCCGATGCCCGAGCGGAGGGAGCGCCCATCTCGGGCGGGAAGTATTGGGAGATGTAGAGAAGTTTCACGAGAAGTGACAGAGTAGCCCATGCGTGAGGGCTTGGAACAGCGGTCAGCTCGGACCGCCCGGCCTTTTAGTAATAGAAGAGCTTGAACGCGCTCTTATAACAGAGTGCTCGAGTGCGCTTGGCGCGACTGCGAGCATAGCTTTCCCATCGACGTGCCAGTTCAGCGAATTTCTCTTCTCCGGTCAGGCGATGCATGACGCGCAGTTGTACGATGTGCAAGCGGTGATAGAACGGGCTGGCCACCATCGGCAAACGTGTGCCGGATTGCTCGTAGAGCGACCAGAATCCCAGGTCATAGCGCTCCAGATTGTGCAGCAGGGTTCCCACTCCTCGAGAAAAAAGTTCCTGCGCAGATTTGTCGGTTGTGGCAAGGAAGTAATCGTGAACGCCCCAGAGCGCCCAGATAAAACCATTGAGAATGTGGGTTGGAGGAGAAACGATGTATTCCTCGAACCAAAGGTCGCCGCATTCGTCGGTGACAGCCACTCCACCTTCGGAGATGGGACATTGAAAGCTCACGAAGGCGCGCTGGGCCGCGTCGAGATAGCACGAGTTCCCCGATTCCTTATGCGCGCGCACCAGCGCCGAGATCCCCTGGCCCTGGGCCAAGCCCGAATACCACGGCGCTTGCAATGTATCTCGATATTCCCAGTTAAAGTGGTGAGCCCACACCGCCAGCCCTTTGGAATTACTTTCCAGGTGCTCACCTAGCCAGTCGGCGCTGCGAAAAAAATTTTCGCGCCGTGCAGGATCGCGGCGAAGGCGCCACAAGTTGTAATTACCCAATCCATATTGCGCGATCGCGATGGGGTTGTATTGCACGCCGATGCGGCCGTGATAATCGAGTTGCGGAATGCCGGTGGAATCGAACGGCCCCGAGTAGTCCGCCTTCTCCGAAAAGAGCATGTAATACGGCCCGAGTTCATTGGCGGAAGCATCGGGATTCTCTGCCGGAGTCTCGTGCCAGAAGGTCAGGTGGCTCTTGCCTCCGAGGAGATAGGCAGTGAAGATTCGACGGTAGTAGCTGAGCCCTGGCATTTACTTTCGAATGTGATACCGAATCGCGCCGTTGCCGACAGATTCCGATCTTAGCGGTAGCGCGCACTTCATTTTCCGATAAACGTCACGGATTGACCGAGTAGATGGATGTAACCATATCATCCGATTCGACGGCCACTGTTGTTACAGCGAGATATCGAGTCCGGTTGATTCCGTCGGGCAGAAATGCATTTCCATATTGGAAGAATTTCATGGGCCAGCGGTCTTTGCGCCAACTGAGCAGGGACTGCCAGCGCTGCGGATTGTTGGTCTGGGCGCCATAAAGTCTGACCATGGGATCGCGGTTGATTTCGCTCGGCTCTACCATCGTCGAGAAAAAGATTTGGCTACCGACCCGGCAACCATAGATCGAAGAACTGCTGACCGGCGCCAGGCGGGACAGCATACCTCCACGGTCGAGGCGATAGATAAAGTTCTGCTCAAGAGGCGTGTCGGAAGCAAAATAGAGGCCCTCTTCGGTCGGAACGGCTGCGACGGCGCGGGCCTGCTGCTTACCCTGCAGAGCGACTTCTACGCTGGTGAAATCGCAGCTCGCGCGCAGGATGCGGCACTCATCTCCGTAGTCGCCGGTCAGCGCCCAAAGACAATCTTGCCAGGGATCGTGGACGATATTGTGAACGTGTCGAATGGCGCGTTTGGGAAACGTGTACGCGACATCCCAAGACATGCCGCCATCGCTTGATCCATAGATGTGGACCTCATCGCGAGTGGCATTGTCGAAATACTCTCCCCAGAAAACCCGGCCGCCAGGAACTGCCGTGATGTGCAGCGGCCGCGATCCGCGGACGATGGTGAAAGTCCGGCGGAATTCTGTTTCATTGGCCTGCAGCGTGGCAATCGCTCCGGGCACCGCGGTCACGATTCTGCCGGAAGGCAAAAACGCCAGTGCATGGAAGCCGTCGCGAAACAGGCGGGCGGTGAGACGATTGAAAACCGAGAGCTTGCGATTCCATGAAGGCCTGAAATTCCCGACGACCCGCCAATTCAGCTCACCCGGGACATTCGCAACCGGGGCTCGCAGCAGTTCGTATCCCCGTGAGGCGTAGAGTGTTTCGCCTTCCCACGCCAATGCCCGCAGGCGCGGAATTCGAGCGCATCGCACCAGTCTGCCGACATCACTCAGGGTTGGAGTTGAGATCATGGGCGGAATCACGGGAAGAAGGTTGTCATGCAGAAGCAGCTACCACCCGACTTTTCGAATTCCGAGGTATCCACGATCTCCGGAGTCAGGCCCTCGTGGCGAAGAATGGTCTCCAACTGCGGCGTGATGCGCGGCGCGATGTAGTGAGCATTCACCACAATCCCGTTTCCCATAAAGTGATGGGCCTCATCGGCGTCCAGGAGATGAATCCTTTTCCAATGCTTATGTATTGATGCCAAGGATTCGGCGGAAAACGCTCCGGCGAAAATCAAAGCCGCCTCGGCATTCAATGGGCACAGGCAAGTGTCGAGGTGGTAGCAATAAGGATCAATCAACTGGAGGGGAGTAACCGGGATTCCCATTTCGGACATCGCAGCAGAAAATTTATCAATTGCCCCGCGGGTGCTGCGAAAGCCGTACCCGGCATAGATGCGGGTGCCTTCATAATCCCAGAGCAGATCCCCGTGCCCCTCGAGATGGTCGTCTTCCCGCAAGGCAAGATCAATCACGCGAAAATTACGAGCGGCAAACCATTGGGTAAAATACGGGACCTCGCGATCACGAGACGGATGCCGCATGCGACTGGGGACGACGAACTTCCCGTATCCTGCTTTTTCGCCGACGAAAACTTGATTCGCAGCGAACACCATGTCTTCGAGCCCTGGGACGGGATCGATGGTATGAATCTGGCAGCCGTTTTGTTGCATTACGCTACAGAATTTTTCCCACTGGGTGCGCGCTTTCGCGCGGTCCACTTCCGATCGCTCCGACATGTACGGATTTTTTTGATCCACCACATCGAAATAGTCCGGTGGACACACCAGCACGTTCGGCATACCACAGATGGTAGACGGCGTTGGCGAGCGCAGGCAACCGCGCGGGCTTTGGCGTCGGCGTTGAATGCCGAAATTTCGGCAAGTTGCATCGCAACGCGACTGCCATATCGAAAATGTAAGACCAAGAAATGAGCAGTTCCTTAATACCAGAAGATGGCAGTCAAGCTGCTCGTTTGTGAAGTTTCAAAGCTCGGGCGAGATTCGAATTTCGGGCAGAAAGAATCGACAATGCTTAGTCAATGTGCCAATTCACAATGCGGCAAGCCCTTTCTTAAACTGCGAGAAGGCAAGCTCTTTCTGGTGGAAATCGACCGGGTCGCCCGGCCCGGCGAGAAGATCCCGGCTGTTTTCGTCTCTGCCCGTCAGCAACAACGGTCCATCGAGCACTTCTGGCTGTGTGATGAGTGTGCGATGCGATGGACTCTGATTTACGATCGCGAAGTTGGAATCACGCTCATCGCCCGCAGACATCCGGTCGCGAACCCCGACTCTCGAGCGGCCGAAAAAGGGGTTGCGTAAGGAAATAGGCGTAGCTGGTCGCATCCGTCCTTCGACTTCCCGCAGTGCTGCAATATTTGAAGCCGTGGATCCTTTTTGACCACTCGGTTGTGGTGGGGAGCCAGAATTCAAAGCGGCGGGTCGTCCCGAAGTCATCACTACTGCACGCAGCAAACCGCCGGGCATCGGACCTGGGCTGGTTCACCTTGCGTCCGGCGCCCGGCGGCTGTCACCCGTTCAAAACTGCCTTAGCTTTGGAAAAATGCTGCGTTTTTCCCGATGAAGTCCTTCTTCTCCTCGGGCACATCCTCCAGCGCATGGATCGAGTCCGAGGTACATGCCGGAACGCAAGCGCCGCAGTCGATGCATCCCTCGGGATCGACATACATCTGAGTTGCGGCCTCGAAGCCGGGCTCGTCCGTCTTGGGGTGGATGCAATCCGTTGGGCAAACCTCAACACAGAGGGAGTCTTTGATGCAAGTATCAGTAATTACATAGGCCATGATGAATCAGTCTCCTGGATGAGCACTTCGCTCGCTCAACTACGAGTGTAAGAAAGTGAAACTCAGAGGGGCGGTGATTCCGATCACATGCAGTTGTGCCTGGTGTGACGTAGATCGAAGGGCGCAAGGGAGAGAATGATTGGGTGTGTGACAAGGAATCGGCATGATAATAATCACGATGAACTGTGACCAGCGTCACAGAAATGATGGGCTAATAGGACTTAAATAGGCACAATTGAACTAGGCCTTCTAGTCATAGGATCGCCCGGCTCCAACCCACAGAACCCCACAAGCCGTTACCCCAGACGGCGGGAGCCGGGCGCTTGAAGGCCGCGAAGATGCAGCCCTCCCACTTCCCCCATTTTCTTATTCCATAGTGATGTCGTAACGGCCGGCAGACTGCGTGTCAGCACTGCCACACCCGTGTCTTATAAGCCACGTTACATGCCTGCCTGTATGCGCTAACTCCTTGTTTTTGAACTGCCTGCGCTCTGGTCTGAACCGTGCCTATGGTCGAGTAGGTGAACTGGAAAGCTCAGGAGGAAGTTATGCAAATGGCAATCACATTTATGGCAGTCGTCGCGGGGATGGTTTTCTCGTTAGCGGTGGCCCTCCTCGCAGAGGAACTGATCTTCGGGCAGGTGTTCCGGCTCTTCGCCCGGCAGACAGCAACTGTGAAACCGGAAGACAAGCGCTGACACGCAAAGGAGAACGACCATGCTGGTACTCAGAAATCTGCTGCTGTACGGCGGCTTTGGAATGATTCTCGCGGCACTGGGAATCTTAGCCTACGATCGATATCGCGAACTGTTGTATCGCAGAGCGCTTGCCACCCCAGGGATTACGCCAATCCCAACGGCTCCGCAGTGGAGGTGGCGCCGGTCCATCGCGCTGGTGTTGCTTGCGTGGGGCCCCATCCTGGTGGCGTTCAGCATAGTCGTCGTGCCGAGTGGCGCCGCCGGGGTTCGCGTGAGCCAAACCAGCGGAACGAAACCGGGAACGCTCTATCCGGGCGTCCATCTCGTCGTACCACTCGTGGAAGACGTGGCGTTATTCGATATCCGCGACCAGGTATTCACCACGGGAACTTTGGAGGACGGAAAGCCGGCCATAGCGAAGGCGCCCTCCAAACCGGACCTTCTCGACGTGCAGGCGAAGGAGGGACTCACGTTGGGTCTCGCCATCACGGTCCGGTATCGGCTCGATCCCAAACGCCTGGACTACATTCAGAGCAATCTGCCCCATCCAGTAGAAAAAGAAATCGTGCCGCCAGTGGTGGCCAGCGTATGGCGAGAACTCGTACCGCACTACACCGTCAAAGATGTGTTTTCCGCGAAACGCGAGGAAGTTCGCCAGCGCGCGGCGAGCCTCATCACCCAGAAACTTGCGGCCGATGGCATCGTGGTCAAAGAGGTTATGCTGCGCGACATTCAACTGCCCGAGGAGTATGCGCAAGGATTGGAGACCCTGCTGTTGAAGGAGCAGGAAAATGATCGCATGGGCGTCGAAACGGAGCTGAAGCAAAAGCAGGTGAAGATCGCGGAACTGGAGGCGGAAGCCACCAAGGCCCGGCAGATCAAACAAGCCGAGGGAGAAGCCCGCGTTCACGTGCTGCAGGCCAAGGGAGAAGCGGACGCGATGCAGTACACCCTGCCGCTAAAGGAAAAACAGATTCAGCAAAGCAAACTGGAGGCGGCGGCCCGCAAGGAAGCTACGATCCAAAACGCGGAAGCGGCAGCGCAAGCCAAAGTCATCGACAGCAAGGCTGAAGGCGAACGCCGCAAGCTGCTATCCGAAGCAGAAGCTGACCGAATTCGGGTGACCGCGGCTGCGGACGCCGAGCGCATGCGCAGCGAGGGCGCGATTCTGAAACAAAATCCGCTGCTTATCAACAAGATCGTGGCCGAGCGCTTATCCGACAAACTGCAGATCATGATGGTCCCGGCAGATGGCAAGTTCTTTTTCGCCAATGACGTTCTCCGCAGCATGAACATGTCGAATCAGGCCAGCCAGAGTGACCAGGGGGAAGGACAACCACACTAAGCGGCGGCGCTGGATAGTACCCTGCCAGCCCCGGATACGAGAAGAAGCTGTCGCCGGTAAGGCCCGGCGGTGGTGTCCAAACAGTACAGAGGAAGGATGCGGTGCCATGCGCGAGCCGATTTATAATTCGGGCATTCCAGGCATCTTGAAATCGGTGAATGGCGCTTCCGGACCGGCTCGTCTTTCCCGGCTTACCCGGTTCGGCGTTTACTGCCTCATTGCGCTGTTAACCACATTTGCATCCGCATCCGATTGGAACAGCGCAGAAAAACAGCTGGCGCAGAAGATTGCAGCGGTGGCCGGCCCCGGCGCCGCAGCATTGACGATCCAGAATCGCTCATCTTTGGGCAAGCGCGATGCTGAGATCGTGCAAAACGGCCTGCAAAGCGCTCTCCAGGAAGTTGGCGTACGTCTTGTGAACAGCGAGCAAGCGGCTGCTTCGATCGCAATCTCGCTGTCGGAAAACCAAACAGCTTACGTATGGGTAGCCGAAGTACGGCAGGGTGTGGCAGAGTCCGCTGTGGTCATGGTGTCAGTTCCGCGATCAGCGGCAACCGCCAGGCTCCCTGACTCCATGCCAATGACTCTCGCTAAGACGCTGCTTTGGACCGGCAATGATCCCATTCTTGACCTCGCCGTTCTGGAAGGAGACCCATCGCCAATGCGGATTGCGGTACTCAGCCCTGAAGATCTCTCTTTGTACCGCGTGCAAGCAGGAAAATGGCAAGCCGAACAGAAGCTTTCCATCAGCCACCTCCAACCATGGCCGCTGGACCTTCACGGCAGGCTGGTTCCCACCAGGGAACATGGATTGGATGTGTACCTTCCCGGCGTGTTCTGTCACATGGCAAGCGCCGCGGGCCTGAACTGCCGGCAGAGCGATGATCCGTGGCCGCTGGGCACAAATAACAGTCCTTCTCCTGGCTCTCCCCCAGCTCCGCCGCTGGCAGGTTTCTTTACTCCACGACGTAATTTTTTTACCGGTGCGATCACTCCGTCGATAGGCAAGTTTAGCGCCGCGCCCAAATTCTATTCCGCCGCATTCCTACCCAGAGATGAATACATGCTGTGGCTCTTTGCGGCTACGGATGGGAAACTACACATCATTGATGGCATCCGAGACCAGATCTTGGAAACCGACTGGGGAAGTGATATTGCCACGGTGAGAACAAACTGCGGCGCAGGATGGCAAGTGCTTGCGACGAAGGCAGACGAACAAAGCGGCGACTCCGTGCGAGCATACGAACTGCCAGATCGGGATCCGATCGCCGTCAGCGCGCCCATAAGTTTTCCGGGCAAAGTCACAGGATTGTGGACCCAAGCAAGTGGCGACAACGCAATTGCCGTCGCCAAGAACCCAGAAACAGGCAGCTATGAAGCTTACCGGCTTACAGTGGCTTGCAATTAGTGTTCTGCTGATCGCGGCCTATAGCGCGAGCGCGGATACGCGCCCGCAGTATGGCGGAACTCTGCACGTCAGCATGAGCATGAGTGCATCGTCCCTGGATCCAGCTGACATATCGGACTCGGTGGGCGCCCGCAATTTGGTTGCGCTTATCTTCGATACTCTTATCACGGTAGATGCGACTGGCCGTCCACAAAGTGCTCTGGCGGAGTCCTGGCAAAGCGCGCCGGGAGATCGGTGGGTGGAGTTCCGTCTGCGGCGCAATGTGAAATTTCACGACGGCGGCCCGCTGACTGCCGAGATCGCGGCCGCTTCCCTGCGCAAAGCGAATCCCGCGTGGAACGTCACAGCCGCTGGAGACCTGGTCACGATCGAGTCGGCTGGCGCGACTGCTGAGCTCTTACAGGAAGTCGCTTTACCTCGAAACGCGATCGCAAAGAGAGATTCCAGCAGCAACATCAGCGGAACCGGCCCCTTTCACATTGTTGACTGGCAACCCGGCAAAAGGCTGGTGGCAGCCGCGAATGAGGATTATTGGAAGGGGCGGCCTTTTGTTGATGAAATCGATGTGGATATGGGAAGAAATTTCCGCGATCAGAAGAACGCTTTGGAAAGCGGCAGGGCAGATTTGGTGGAAGTGGCCCCCGAACAAATGCACCGCGTTGTTTCCCGGCGCTATGAACTTTTGCGCTCAAGTCCCATGGAACTGATCGCTTTGAAATTCGGAAAGGAGGCCGGTTCCGCCCAGGAGAAAGCTACCCGTGACGCTCTGCGCCTGAGTATCGAGCGTCAATCCATGCATAACGTCCTGTTGCAAGGTGCGGGACAGCCGACCGCCAGCTTTCTTCCCACCTGGATGAGTGGTTACGGATTTGTCTTTTCCACCGAGTCCGATCGCTCTCGAGCCCAGCAATTGCGGGATCAGATTCCTGGCGTACCTTCTTTCACCCTGGGCTACGATAGCAACGATCCCCTGGCGAGACTGTTGGCCGAACGCATCGCGTTGAATGCCAGGGACGCTGGATTATCGGTACAGTTGAACGCTTCAGCCACGGAGCTGCGGCTGGTGCGAATTCCTCTCGCATCCTGCGATCCCGGGATTTCGTTGCAATTCCTGAATCGTGAGTTGGGCCTGCCGCCAATCGAGGCGAAGGGACGTTCTGTCGAGCAATTATTTGCTTCCGAACAGAGCATGCTGGCGAGTGGGCGCATAATCCCGCTCTTTCATTTGCCTGTTGCCTATGCCTCCGCGACGAATCTCCACGACTGGACTGTAACCACCGGCGGAACGCTGAATGTTGCGGGCGCGTGGCTGAAGAGTTCCCAACCATGACCTTTCGACGGAAGCTCCTTCTCGTTTTCTCTGTAAGTGTCGCTTTATCCGTCGCAGCAGTTGCCTGGCTGGTGCAGGAGGTGACACGAAAAGCGTTCGAAAAAAACGAGAATCAACGCACGTCGCAATTCGTCAGGCAATTTCAGCAAGAATTCAACCGGCAAGGAGAAGACGTCACACGGCGGGTAGAAAATATCGCGGCTTCCGACACAGTGAACCGAATGGCGGCGGCGCTCAGCGGCACCTCCGCCGATTCAGCGGAGTACTTTGATCTCGCGCGTTCGCTCGCCGAAAGCTACCAACTGGATTTCCTGGAATTGCTCGATTCACGCGGGATGATTGTGTCTTCAGCGCAATGGCCCGCGAAGTTTGGATATCCTGACTCAGCGTTCCAGATCCTTTCGTCCTCCGCCCAACAACCCGCGTTCCTGAAATTGGAGCAACTTCAGGACTCGACCGCTCTGGGCCTCTTCACTGTGCGCACCAGCCATGACCGCGAACATCCCTTGTACGTTGTTGGTGGACGCCGCCTCGACAAGACCTTCCTGTCGATACTGAATGTCACTCCGGAAATGCGCGTCATGCTTTACCAGAACCGGGATGTGAGCTTCTCTCCTGATCTGCTGATCTATCCTGACTCCTCCAGCACTGACGGAACCCGGCCTGCGGAAAAACTTCGTGCCTTGGTGGAAGGCGTCCGCCGATCGAATCAAGAAATGACCGGGGTGGTGCATTGGTCATCCGATGCAGAGGGTGATGAGGTTTTCGACGCGATTCCCTTGCGCGGCCTGGGGAACGATCGCCCACTCCTGGGCATTTTGCTCATTGGACAATCCCGGCGCACCTACGTGGAACTGAGCCGAAGAATTCGGGACGCAGCCCTGCTGGCCGGAGCCGGTGGAATTGTTCTGGCGCTCTTCCTCAGTGGCTGGGCAGCCGCTCGCGTCACGCGTCCCATTGAACAACTCGCCGACGCGGCGCAGAGCGTGGCGGCGGGAAACTGGGACACTCGCGTGCAAGTGAGCGGACGCGACGAGATAGCCCAACTGGCCAACTCATTCAACCAAATGACGACGGAGTTGCTCGCACAAAAAGAGCGCCTGGTGCAAGCCGAGCGCGTTGCCGCCTGGCGCGAACTGGCCCGGCGCTTAGCTCACGAGCTCAAGAACCCGCTGTTCCCGCTTCAACTCACGGTTGAGAACCTGATCCGCTCCCGAACTCAATATCCCGAACAGTTCGAAGAAGTTTTTCGCGAAAGCTCGCAGACTCTGCTCACCGAGCTGGCAAACCTGAAAGCGATTATCGGCAGGTTCAGCGAATTCTCAAAAATGCCGCAACCCCAGTTGCAGCGAGTGAACGTCAACGAGGTGCTCCGAGGCGTGGTGCAGCTGTTCCAGGCACAATTCAATGTGCCGGGAAAACCGGCCATAGAATGCCGTCTGGAAACGGACGAAAGCGTTGGCCCGATTGCAGCCGATCCGGAACTGCTGCACCGCGCGATCTCCAATCTCGTACTCAATGCGATGGACGCGATGCCGCAGGGTGGAACGCTCCGCTTGCTCAGCAGGCGCGAGCCTCAGAAGGTAATCATCGAAGTCTCCGATACTGGCACGGGGCTAACACCCGAAGAGTGCGGGCGCATCTTTACTCCTTATTACACGAGCAAGCAACACGGGAGCGGTCTGGGCCTTGCCATTGTTCAATCCGTAGTAAGCGATCATGGGGGAACCATCACTGTGCGGAGCCAGCCGGGCAAAGGAACTGCATTCGTCATTGAGTTGCCGGAGCGCCCTGAGCTATTAGCTCAGCGCGGCGAGACAAATACGCAAGATGCAGTCGAGCCGGTCCGCAGCTGACGAGGAGGAGAGTTGCCGTTGAAAGCCCATTTGCTGATCGTCGATGATGAGGCCAACACACTGGCGTCCCTGTCGCGCGCTTTCCGCCTGGCGGGACATGAAGCAACGGTTTGCGACAACGCCGCCAAAGCGCTCGAACTGGCGAAAGCACAGGACTTCGATTTGATTCTGTCTGACGTAGTGATGCCGGGAAAAGATGGGCTGGCCTTGCTGCAGGAACTTAAGCAGCAGGGGGTGAGCGCACCGGTTGTCATGATGTCGGGGCAGGCACATATCGAGATGGCGGTTCGCGCAACGCGGCTGGGCGCTCTCGACTTCCTGGAAAAGCCGATCACCACCGACAAGCTGCTGCTTACCGTCGAGAATGCGCTGAAACTGCAGCGACTGGAGCGCGAGAACCGGCAATTGCGCCAGCGCCTCGGAAAGCATGAAATCGTCTGGAAAGGCGAGACCATGCGGCGGTTGATCGCCCAACTGGAGCGCGTTGCCGCCAGCGAGTCGCGCGTCTGCATCTTGGGCGAGACTGGCACGGGCAAGGAACTGGTGGCCCGCACCATCCATGAACGCAGTCCCCGCGCTTCTGGACCATTCGTGACCCTGAATTGCGCGGCTGTCCCGGCGGAGTTAATCGAATCAGAACTGTTCGGTCATGAAAAAGGCTCGTTCACAGGCGCGTCCGGACGGCACATTGGCAAATTTGAGCAGGCGGACCAGGGCACCATTTTTCTGGATGAAATCGGCGACATGCCTCTGCACATGCAGGCCAAGCTGTTACGCGTGCTGGAGGAAGGGGAAGTAGAGAGGATCGGCGGCGACAAGCCCATTGTGGTGAACGTGCGCGTGCTAGTGGCAACCCATCGCGACCTGGAAGCGCGGGTGCGCGAAGAGAAGTTTCGTCAGGATTTATTCCATCGCATTTACGTTTTCCCTCTGGTCCTTCCGCCACTGCGAGAGCGTCGAGAAGACCTTCCTGCGCTGGTCGAGCACTTTGCCGAACAGGTGTGCTCCCAGAACGGATGGAAGCCGATTCCCTTCTCGGCCGATGCGATGCAGGCGCTGCAGTCGTACTCCTGGCCGGGGAACGTTCGCGAACTGCGCAATATGGTCGAGCGATTGATGCTGCTGGCGACTGACGGGCAGGTGGATCTGGCGACAGTTCAGATGGCGCTCCCGCGCGGTACGTCCGGAACCGCGCAGGACGCTGGCTCCGGCATTCTGGCCGATCGCGTTCAGTCCTTTGAACGCGAGGTCATTCTCGCGGAACTCAAGCGCAGCCAGAACAATGTCACTGCGGCCGCGAAAACCCTTGGCCTGGAGCGCAGTCACTTGTACAAGAAGGCGGAGCAACTCGGTATCGATATGCGCGCGTTGCGCCGGGAGCAGGGCGCAGGCGAATGACCCTGCGTCAGAGATGAGTGGAAAGCCGTTACGTAGCTACGAGTACACTGGACCTCGCCCTGAGGTCGGCGGCCAGCAAATGATGAAAGAGTTGCTCGCCGGCTTCACGCCGCACCGATAGCCGGCCCGCCCCGTACGCGCGTGACTTCAACCCACGCTGCACATCCTCACAGATTCCCAGATCTTCCTCCTGCACCCGATTGCCCACGTTCACTGATTCAGTGTTGTAAGCCTTACGCGATTCGCTGATATCGCTGAAGTAGAAATCGAAAATTACCGTACAGTGGTCGGCATCCACCGGGATCACATAGTTTGTATCCATGTATCCTTCGTAGCAGTTGATCATCAGGTTGGGATATTGCCAGAAATACCACGCGCGATCACCTTTGCGGGTGGCTCCGGTCGCTGCATCTTCCTGGGACGCAACCATGGGACTCGACTGCAGGCAGTGCCGGTCTTCGTTCTCGATGGTGTATTGCTTGTAGTCGAGAACCGAGCTCAATCCCTTGTGCAGGTGGGGAACGTGATATCCACCATCGAGATAGTTATCCACGAAGACTTTCCAGTTGCAATGGATGTCGTAAGTCCGGCGATCGAAATGTTGCAACTGGCCGATGTTCAGGGGTGCGATCCGCTTCACCAGGCCACCGAGAAATTCGTTCAGCGACATCGCGTCCGGATCGAGATTCACGAATACAAAACCTTCCCAGGTCTCCACGCGGATGGGAACCAGTCCATTGTCCGCCCGCTCGAAATTTTCTACTCCGTCAAATTCAGGCATCCCTTTGAGAGTGCCATCCAAGCCGTACTTCCAGCCGTGATACGGGCATTGCAGGATCGAGGCATGCCCGCAAGCTTCAGTCACAACCGCGGCCGCATGATGCCGGCAGACGTTGTAGAACGCGCGCAGTTGTTTATCGGTTCCGCACACCACAACGACCGGTTCACCGGCAAGACGCGTAGTTACAAATTGTCCGGGATTCTGCAGTTGTGCTGTACGCGCCACCAGTTGCCATGTTTTGCTGAATACGTTGAGGCGCTCAAGCTCGGCGATGCGCGCATCGGTATACCACGGTCCCGGAATTGTCGACGCCTGCGACAGCGGTGCGCGCTCGTCGTAGCTGGCAAGAATTTGTTCCACGGATACCGTCATGCTCATAAGTTCACCTGAAAAGGGTTAACGGCGCTCGCTTCGTTGAACCCGTTTTGCCGCAAAGGCGGGGCGCTCCGCTCCAATGGCTCGTTCCAGTACCGAGAGGAACTGCTGAATCCTGGCTTCCTTCTTCTCCGGTAACTCTCCCTGGCGGCGGAACAAGCCGGGATCGAGTTCGGCGGTCAGCAGTGCATCCTGAAAGCGCTCGACCATCCAGTCGATAATGGAAACAATGAGTTCAATCTCCAACTCGTCGCGCAGTTCGCGGCGCTGCAATCCGAAGCGAACGAACTCCACCCGGCCGTAGGGATCTTCGCTGATCAGAAACCGGTTGATCTCCCGCTTGAGCGCAAGGTCGGTTCCGTAATTCCCCAAGAGATAAATTCGGTACGGGATCCAATCTTCGTGGACCATGTGCTCTGTGCGAATGAGCCAATAGCGCAGCACTTCGAAAAATCCTGCCTCGCGCACTTCCTGCGGCACATCCAGATACTTCGAAAACGAACGCACCGCCCGTTTGTACACCTCGAGGAACAATGCGTCCTTGCTGCCGAAGTGCTGGAAGATTGAACCTTTCGCGATTCCGAGAGCAAGGGCGATATCGGCGACTCGCGCATCTTCATAGCCATGCTCAGCGAAATGCTTCGTCGCGGCGTCCACGATGCGCCTGCGCTTGGCTTGCGAACGAGGGTGTACATTGTCTGGATTCGTCAACGGCAAAGGCACAGGCGGATTGGTTGCGCTCGCGGGCACGAATCGTGACTTCAAGTCACGACAGCATAGCGAAAGACGGTTGCACTTTCAATATTCAATATTCCTCGGTAATTTCGCCCTAAGTAATTTGGCTGGATGTGCAGAATCGACTTTGACCCTAAGTCATCCCGAATGGCGGACAATTTCGGACAAATAGCGCGAGTGACCTGATCCAAGGCCTTGCCGTAGCTCTACAAATAAGGACAAACCGTTGTGGCCACCGATGCCATCTAAATGCGAGGTAAACGCCGCGTGTCGAATTCCAATCTCACATCAGTTCTGCTGATCCTGTTACTTCTGGTTGCGCTTGCGCAGTTGCTCGGCTATCTGTTCATGAAGCTCCGCCAGCCGAAGGTCGTCGGCGAAATCCTGGCTGGCGTTTTACTGGGCCCTGCTCTCGTGGGCAGGTTGCCGTCTGGAACCTGGATTCTCGAAGCGACGCAGCGCGAAGCAAACGTTCTGAACTTCGTGTACTGGCTCGGTCTGTTATTGCTTATGTTCCTGTCGGGCGCTGAAACTCAGCAACTCTTCACGCGCGAAGAACGCCGCGAAGTGGGCTGGCTGGCAATCGTGGGGACCGGTATTCCATTTGCCCTTGGATTGATCGTGGGGCCATGGCTGATTGGGCCGAGTTTGGCTGGTCCCAATGGCAACCGAATTTCCCTGATCATCATTCTGGCGGTGGGGGTTGCGGTAACTTCGGTTCCGGTAGTCTCCAAGATCTTCTCGGATCTGAAAATACTTCACACTCGTTTCGCGCGTCTGGTGCTTGGAGTGGCGGTTTTAGAAGACATCGTGCTTTGGCTCGCTCTCGCGGTGGCAACCGCGCTGGCTGGAAAGACCGTTCTCAATCCGCGACAGCTGTCCTACCACCTGTTGATGACGGTTGGGTTCTTCGGGCTGGGTTTGACCATTGTTCCGCGGATCGTAAAGCGTCTAAATAAGTCTAAGTTCAACGTGTTCGCAAAACAGTCTCCGGTGGCATATGCGATCGCTGTTCTCCTGGCGTATTGCGTTGTGGCAGGCGCCCTTGATGTCAGCCTGGTTTTTGCCGCCTTTCTCGCTGGGTTCGCTGTTGTTCACAAAAAGCGGAGACTGTTTGCAGAAGCGCTTGATGCGATAGGCAAAGTATCATTCGCATTCTTTATTCCTGTTTACTTCGCACTCGTCGGGCTGAAACTGGATCTAATTCACGGCTTGTCATTGGGGATGATCGGCACGTTCATCGTCGGAAGCTGTGCCGTGAAGATTCTTTCCGTTTCTTTGGCAGGCCGGTTCGCGGGGTTTCGCGGATTGGACTTGATCAATCTCGCCATCACAACCAACGCACGCGGAGGACCTGGCATCGTGCTGGCGAGCGTGGCATTTGATGCAGGCATTATCAGCCCAAAGTTTTATACAACTCTGGTGATAGCGGCCGTGCTAACTTCGCAAGTGGCGGGCGCATGGCTCGATTACGTACTTAGCAAGGGTTGGCCATTGCTGACGCCGCTGACCAAGTGCGAGTCGACCTTAGGGGCAATCGCCGAGAACCCTTTGGCTCCGTGAGGCAACAGCACTACAAGCACGGGTCCGATTTGGACCCGCACTCGCGGTCGAGACGTTATCCAGCCTTTCTGATCTGCGGTTCCTGCGCGTGTACCAGCGGCATCTCGACCAGGTGCTCACTGAGGAACCATGCCTGCAGTTCGTTAGCGCGCAGTACATCGCTCACCACCATGTCATTGGTTCCATGATCCCCCATTTCATCGGCGCGGTCGGCCAACTCACGGCATTCCCCGATGATGACTTGGTGCGCATCCAGCAGCCGCGAAATCTGAACCGGCACTTCTTCCCGGCCGCGTGGCGGGCGCTCAATCTTGGTAGTTTCAGCAATGTCAGGCGCCATGGCCAACGATATTCCGCCGAGCAACTGGATGCGCTCGGCAATCGTGTCCACGATCTCGACTTGCTCTGCGAAATGCTTATCGAATAAAAGATGCAACTGGTAGAACGTCGGCCCCGCAACTTGCCAGTGCGACTTTTTGTACAGGTCCCGCAGAGTCATAGTGTCGGCCAGCAACTGATTCAGTTGCTCGGTCATTTCCAGCCGAACCGGCTCGTCCAACTCGAGCGGCAACGCATGCGATACGGTCCCATAAGCTTGAATTTCGGCGGCGCGCTGATGAATTCGCGGCTGCGCATTCAGCATTGACTGCCGTCCTGCACTTTCTTTTTTCGCCATACGCAAAATTCCTCCTTGCAACGCGACCGCATTGTTGCAGCCGATCGCGTCGATGAATCGATATGCCTTGGATTGTCAGAGGCATGGATTGGATGCTTGTAATCGTGCGCAGCCCAACGCCACTGCGAGCAGTCTCATTCCTCAGCCGCCTGCGAATTGCTGCTCACTACGATTTCAAAAACGCAACGCAAGTTTGACGCGTGCTCTGGCGGTTGTTATCATCAGAATGCGGGGTGGAGCAGTCTGGTAGCTCGTTGGGCTCATAACCTAATGCTTCCATGGGTTCCCTGCAGTTTCCTGGGCATCCTAATGGAGCTTTTGCAATTGGGCGTCCGATGCAGCAATGCATCGGAAGATCACTCGTCAAAGTCGGTGGAACCTAAGTCGCGTGAGCGATAGGGCAATACCGAACCAAGCCCCAGAAGATCGGGGAAGGCGTAGAGACTGGATGGCGAGCATCCCACGTGGATGAAGGTACAGTCCGACTCTCATCGAAAGGTGAGTCAGATCGCATAACCCAAAGGTCGGCGGTTCAAATCCGCCCCCCGCAACCATGAACGCCACTGGCGAAAAGCAGTGGCGTTCGCCTCTTTTAGTTTCTCCGCTTCCTACAAAACCGCCCTCAAATTTCCAAACACAGTCACTGACAGGGCTCCCCGCCGTTCTGTTGGACAAATTACTTGCCAGTTTTTCGTGTCGGGGGAACGGCAACATGGCGAATTTGGGGTGGTGGATCTCCGATTGGAACATTACCCGAAGGGAGCACGACGTTCAAATAGGTCGCGCCTCCGGCGGTGGGCCGAAACGGGATCGTGCTCAAAAAGACCGGCTTGGCTTTCGCGTTGGCTACTTCGACGAACAAGTCCGGGGCAGGCGCAACCTTGGCAGGTTTGTCCTGCGCCGCCGCCTCCGGTCCGGCGTAGTTCAGCAGGAAGTATCCGCCAGCGTCGGTGTAAGCGAATCCGTACTGCTGCTGATACGTCTTAGAGGCATCCACCAAGAACACGGTGAAGTCGGACATCGGCTGAAGTTGTGCATCGAAGACGCGGCCCTGGAGCGCCCAGCCATTCGCTGAGACTTGCGGATCGGGAGTGGCGGTCTGGCGTTGGGCCATGTCGATGCGCGCGGCTGTAAGTGTCGCCGTCGCCACGTTGCCTTCCGCCGCCTTCACGCCGGGATCATCCGCACCGTATTGCGCCTTCAAGGCGTGCGCGGTGCGCGTCAACGGTCGGATGCGCGCCGCGAGCACCTGCTGAAGAAACTGGATACGCTGGGCGGCCGTGGTATCGGCCGTGGCCAGAGAAGTGGTGATCTGCGCGCCGAGTTGTGATGCGTCCGGTGCGTTCGAGTCTGTCGATGCCGTTTTCTTTGCCATGTGGAACTCCGTCGTGGTCTCGCCGAACTTGACTCACTTCGTATTGTTGAGTTTCAGCGCCTGCGCAGCCTGTCCGCAGATGTCCGAGCTGATGAGCGAGAGATTGTTGTTGTCAATTGCCGGTTGCAAGGTGCCGGTGGCGAACAGGCAATAGGTCGAAATGTTCTGCGAGGTGATGTTCAGGGCGCCGACCGTGAATCCCGAAGCGAGCACGGGGAAGTTGCGCGCCTCCTGGAAGCGGTTGCTGGTGACCTGCATGGAGCCGGCAATCAGGAAAGCGTCGAGGAAGGCCGTGCCGGTTGCGCCGTCGAGCCAGCACTGGTTCTCGCCGAAGATGAGGTCGTCCAGAGCCGCCACCACGACCGATGCGAAACAACGGCGGCCACTGAGCTGCGTCTCGAGTTGGCAAATATTGTTGGTAAACAGGACGATACCATCCGACGCCGGGGCGAAGCCTACGCCCGTGTTCGTGGTGGAGAAGCTGGACGGACCTTGATACATGCCGGAGAACTTTCCGGTCGATGCTCCGGCCTCGATGGCGGCGCCCAGATTCAGAATAAGGACGCTTTCGCCCAGGGGACGTCCGCTTGCCGAGACTCTGCCACCGCATCCGAGATGATTGTTGACGACGGTAAATGGTCCGTAGCCGAAAGCCTCAAGCGCGCGGCCCAACGGTACCCGCACCACATTATGTTCGACTCGTAACGCGGGCAAGTCCGGCAGGTAGATCGGAGGCAGATATTCAGCCGCGATTCCAGCGGGATCGGTTCCGAACGACGAGGTTGAAGTCATTGTCGGGGGGGTCGCAAGAAAGACAACGATGCCGCCGCGTGAACTACTGGCAGACACATCCTTCTGCCCTGAATCCCGCCAGTCGCGCGTCTCCAGCACATGGTTCCGGCTGATCTCGACCATTTCGCCATGCAGGATGAAGATGCCGCAGACGTCATCGCCCGGTTGTTCGCCGAAATCGGTGATGTTGTTATCGCGAATCACAATGTTCAGGACATCCGGTACGCAGATTGCGCCGTATCCGAAGACGGATATCCCCTGCTGCGGAATTGCTACAGGTCGCAATAGCGAGCGCAAGATCGTGTTGGCGGTAATCGTGAGATTCTCGATGGTGATGACCTCGAGTTCCTGCAGAAGATCGAAGAATCCGACCGGACCGATTCCGCAGAGACCGGAGTTGCGAATACGATTGCGGTTGATCTGGATGTTGAGAAGCCTGCCTCCAGCCACAATGCTTCCGCCGCCCCGCGTGCCGGGTGTTCCGGGCACCTGCAATGTTCCGGTCGTATCGCATGGACCGGGGATGGTGACGGTGGTGCCAGTTGGGCCGGTATCGTTGCCTTTCCCGTCGAGAATCAACAGGCTGCCGAGTGTGATGCCATTCCATCCGGAGTTCTCGATTTCGTTCTCCACGACAAAAACGTCGCTGGAGGGGCCGGCGATCTGAATGCCGCCCGGATTGAGTGAGACCGCACCGATGGCAGAAGCGAAAGTGGCCGCGTCAATCTGTGAGTCGGCCTTTAGGTCGGTCTGGACGCTGATTGGCAGCCATTCACGGTTGGCGATAGCGCTCTGGATGCCAACCCAGTTGTGCACGAGCCTGATCTCGATGCCGCTTACCCACACCGCCGGCCACTTGCTGCGCACGTTCGCCATGGCGACGCGGTTGGTATCCATTTGAAGCAGTGCAACGCTCACCGCCAGCACGCCCGGTCGCGTTGATGCTGTGATGACTAGATTTTCGATGGTGACGTCGATGACGCGGGGTCCAATCGCGACCGCCGAGGCGCGAACTTCGGCTATGCCCGTGTCCGATGGAGGTGTGGCACTGAGCTTGCCGGTGCCATCGAGGAGGATGCCGACCTCATCCTTCGCCGCCTCGACTGCGAACGACAGCAGCTTCACGTGTTGAGAACCGGTCACAGTGATGACAGCGGGAAAGGTCGTCGACGATGACGAACTGGAACCTCCCGCCGGCGCTCCCGCAGGCGATGACGGAGGCTGGAGTGCTGCGGATGCGATGCGCGTCTGCCATCCGCAACCGCGAAGCACGATGTCGTGTTTTCCCTGGATGAACACATTTTCGAAGTAGCGTCCGGGCAGAATGCAGACTTCTCCGCCATTCGTCAGCGAGTTGACTGCGGCGTTGATGGAGGTGTATTGCCCGACGCTGTCAACGCCGTCCCCCACTGTGACCGTGCAGCAGCAGCCGCACTCCGATTGTGTGCTTGTGCCAGTCGAAGGCGGCCAAGGGTGGCGGCAATCCGACGCGGAACTGGGGAACGTGACAATGGATAACCGAGCATAGTGGTGATGCAGGCCGCGTGTAGGCGCCTTGTCGAGTATCTCCACGGAGCCGTCGGCTGTGCGCGCGGCAAAGTTCCAGAAATCGCGCGTCAGGAATGATCCAACCGGAGTACTGAGGTCGAAACTCACGACGATACTGTTCTCGAGAATCAGCGATGTGCCGGATGGCGGAACGGGTATATCGGCTGAGCCCTGCGCATCGATGTCCCACCAGACGGTTGTGCCGTCTTGTTCGTACACCTTGCCCGACATGTCCCAGCGGCGGATGCGCGTGTGCCGCGTGGGATCGGTGGTGCCGGTCGAGAAGCCACTGAGCTTGTTCGCCAGTGTGATGGTTTTTGCGGAGAAGTCGATGGTGTCGATCTGGTGAAGTTCTCCGGGTTTTCCCGCGAACTCCAGCGCGTCATCAACAATCTCGATCCAGTTGCCGGGCGCAAAGCCCAGAACCTGATCGCGGCCAAGGCTCTGCACCGCGAACTGGCTCGCCGGATTCCCGAGGCTGTTTGTCACGTTGTTGATGGCGGTGACGCCCGTGACCACCGAACCGTTGTCGCGCGACCATTTGAAGGTGGCAATACCCGACGCGAGACTCGCTGGCGGTACCGCGCTGCCTTCCGGCGCTCCGGGCTGATGGATCTCCACGCGATAGAGTTGGTTCTCCATCCCGGTGTACGCGGTACCGGCGGTGAGGCAGCAGGGGCCGGAAGGAGGCGTCGGGGTTGTGCCTGTGGTCAGCAGCCCTGCGGAAGCGGGCGGCGGCCAGCCAGGAATAGCGGAGTCGCAGGTCGCGCCGGGATCGCTCGTACTCAGGTCAAGCAACTGCACCTGCCACACCGTTTGCAGGCGGCCCGTTGAATCAATCCCGACGGCTTTCTCGATGAGGTCGGGGTCGTTCAGGAAATCCACTGGCCTCACCCAGACGTCGAGATAGGCGAGAAAGGGACCAGTGCCTGCCGGCACTGTTGTGCCCGGAGGCATATACGGCTGCTGCGTGTAATCGATCGCGCCGGTTTCCGTTGTGGGTGGAGGCTGCGGCGTGTTGGACATCTCGGCGAGTACGGGATCCCACACTGCGGTAGTTGGATCGCCGTGATTTTCCGCGAGCAGGCCATCGACGTACATGCGGCCTGGGCCGATGGTCAGCGTGTTTGTTCCACCCGAGGACGATGCGGTGATCTTGAAGGCGAACGGAGTGGTGGAAGGATAGACCGAGCCACCCAGAATATCGAGGGTGCCTGCCTGCGTGCGCCGCGAAAGTTCCGCCAGCCATTCGTTCCAGTCCGCGTCCAGTTGGACGCGGCCCTGCTGCATGACGACTCCCGAGTAGTCCTTGCGCGGATTGAAGGTATAACGGCTATTGTCAAAGCTCACACTCGTCTCCTGTCCCGGCAGACACTGCGCTTAATTCTGGTAAATAATTCCGAACTCCAGCCCTACCGGCAGATACTCCGTCATGCGCACGCGCAGATCACTCTCGCGCAACGGCGCCAATACAAAATGAAATGCACCCATCTCACCGCCATCCTCAGCGCCGCGCCGCACGACGTCGGGCGTTGAGGTCAGCAACTTTGCGTATCCGGGGCGTCCGTAGCGCAGCGCGAAGAAAATGGGTTGCGGCCCGGCGATGGCCTGTTCAACGCATTCGTAGCGCCGTGGCGTCTTCGCGCCCGCGGGCAGGAAGCTAAAGCGCACACAACCCTCTTGCTTGCGGTCGGCAATCAGGCCCGTGCTCCAGGAATCGCCCGCGACCAGCGCCGCCCACACGATGCTGTTCGAGACCAGACTCATCAGAACTGCGTGTACCTTTCCGACTATCGTGCAGCCGGAAGGAATCTGTGCAGGGTCGGATGTCTTGGCGGAGCCCAAAGTCAGCGAGCCCACTCCTGCAATGCCATCCAGCGCGGCGATCGCCACGTTCGTCGGATCCGTTGCATCAACGATGCAGTCGAAGGCTTCGACATTAACGAACTCGCCTGCGCGGATTGCGCCGAGAATGGACTTTGTGGCCGTGACCGTGAGTCCTGCGGGCTCGGCCACCAGGTTGGGCGCGGTCGGGAAGTGCGGTGTGCCATCGGTCGCAACCGACCAGCCGGGAACGAGCGTGCAGTGCGTGATACTCAGCGCCTCAAGCTGGTTCGTGCTGCCGTCCGGTCGTTTGGCAGGAACGTGCACCAGCGCGACGGGCGTTGGACTCGCGGGTGCCATACTCGCCGACGCGGCCAGAAGCAGCCCGTTCAGCGCACAGGAACTCGAGGCGTTGCCCGTCATGCTGATCTCGCTATCGAGCAGCAGTGTTGGACGGGTCCCGTCCTTGGCGCGCAACTCGACGGTGCAGCCGGTGGGCACATCGATCTTCAGGTTGAGGGAGCCGGTCTGCGGATACGTTTCGCTGGTCGTGATCTCCACTGCGACTGCTCCATTCAGCGTCAACTTGCTGATGGCGAAGTTGATTGCGCCCTGCAAGTCGGGATAATTCGCGGGGTCGGGAAATGGGAAGACGAACGCTTCATCTCCGACCAGGAAGCTATCCGCGCGGGCATATTCGCCGCCGCCGAGGTCCGCGTTGAAACCGTAGTGATAGGAAACCTTAACCTCGGGCAGAGAGGTTCCGGCTGCAGCGGGCGGCAGCGCAATCCGCCCGAGCTCAGGATCGATGGCGGCGCGAAACGCGCTTCCGGCAACAGGCATGTTCGGCCATGAACCGTCGGCGCCAGCGAGGTTCGCGACCTCGATTTCATAGGGATTGAGCAGCTTGCCGTCCAGATAGAGCGCCAGACTCTTGCCCTCTCCGTAATAAACGGCGCCCACGCCCTTGCGCAGATCGTCGCAGAGCACACGCCGTTTCAGGCGGTCGGCAACGTTCAAGGGCTGTGCCGGCTCGGTGATCTCCTGCCCTTGCGAGATCGCGCGATGAAACAGGGGAATGTCCATGCCAAGCGAACTGAAGCGGAGGTACTGGGGGCTAGCGGTGCTGATGGCGGCTTGATCACTTGTAACGCTGCACGAGGTGAGCGACCACAGGAAGATGCCGATGTTTGGAATGTTGTAGCGGCCGCGCCGCGTCTCGATGCGGCGAACGTCTACTTTGTGCGCTGTCCGGTCGAAGCCGGTTTCGATGTAGAGGCCCGTCTTCCAGCAACGGAGGTCGGGGGCATAGTGGTTCCACGGGCGCAAATGGTTCATGTACTGCGTGTCGGCGAGCACCTGAAACAATTCAATGGCATGTGCGCCCCACGCGGTCATGTCGCGCGCCAACTGCTCCATGACCAGCACGGTGCCCTTGCGCCGACGCTGCGAAATGGTCTCCGCGACTTCGGCGCGAGGATCGTCCACCGCAGGCGCGATGCCCTTGACTGACTGGTAGCCGATGAGATCGCCGATGTACGGAATCACCCAGGGAGCACAGGTCTCGATGAACTGGTCGTCGTAGAGTTGGTCGAGATCCTCGGCGAGTACTTCGAGTTGCTCCTGGAGGACCAGCAGCAAAGAGTGCAACGGTCCTCGTTGTGCTTTGGCCGTGAGTTCGTCGAGGCGGAACTGATCATCGAGCGAGAGGGGAGGCGGCGCTCCTTGCAGCGTGGCTAATTCGCCCAGTTCCGACGCCGTCAGCAGTTGCTGTGACTCCGCAATCGCGATATCGCGGATGCGGTACACCGCCGGCATGAGATTGAAAAGCTCAAGACTCACGGGAGCACCCCCAGGACGATGTTGTTGGGATTCGGATCGAGCACGAGAATTTCGGCAGGCGACGGCGGCCCGTCAGGATTGGCAATCGGCAAATAGGGGCAAATGCGCGAGGGCGTAGGCGGGTGCGGGCGGTCGAGTGTCACGTAGCCCACAAGCCAATCGTTATACGCAGAGACGGACCAACCTTCGCTGGCGAGATCTCCGGCGCTGCTCGTCGGCCCGAGCGTAAGTCCGCGGACATTCACGGCGATCACGCCAGGCACACCCTGAATCAATGCCTCGATCTCATCGACCGAGACGCCTTCTCCGAAGTTGCGCGCGTTGAAGCTGTAGCTTTGCCTTAGTTGCGCCAGCACGGTGGCCTTCACTGCCGAGGCGTCATACGCCGGGTCGTACTTGATGTCGGCATTGAAGCTGAATAGCGTTTCCAGGAAGGAAACGGCAGTAATGGGAATGAGCGGATTGCCGTAGTCGTGCAGAGCGGTGATGAGGTTGTCCAAGGTGGAGTTTCCCGGCGGCAGCGGCGATCCGCCGGCGGCCGCGACGGTGATGAAGACGCCGCGCCCGGGTCCGCTGGGAATCCAGATCGCATAGGCTTTCGCGATTCCGGCGAAGCTCTGGGCGAAGTTCTGATAGTCGGTGATGGAGACCGCGCGCCCAAGCGTTAGTACAGATAGAGGCGCGTTGGCGCGAATGTCGCCCACCGCCTGTGGGTTTTGCCCGCCCGTCGCAGCCGAAGGATTGTTGACACCGCTCACGCCCAGTGGGCGATCAATCAGTGTCGTGATGGAGCCTGCGCTGACGTTGCCGGAGAGCCCTGAGCCAATGCGATAGTTCGCTTGAATATTATTTTGTCCAGTGGGCAGCGTGGCGCCCTCCGCGCCGTCGCCGAAGAGGATGTCAGTGTTGCCGCCGGGTTGATTCAGCGTGGCAAACACCCGAGCGGATGCGTCCTCCTGGTAAAGGCTTGGGACTTCTTTCCACGCAACTGAGTTCGCCTTCACCTGCAAGCTGCTCAGGCGTCCCGTGGGGGTCGGCGCCTGCACGAATGTAAGTGGCGTCTGTTTCAGCGAGAACTTCTGGTTCGCCGTGTACGCCTGTCCGCTGCCCAGGATCTCCGCTACTGACATCCCTTGCGTGGCCAAGCCGACATTGGCGTTCACAGTGGTCGCGGTTCGGTCGTAGCAGTTCAGCAACTCCGAGCTCAGATGGATTCTCGTCCGCGGATATGGGTCGGTTTGCACTGAAACTGACGAGACGAGAGCAAACTCCTGGATGACAGGGTCTTTGCTGGAGGCGGGCACAAGGGTGAAGTTGCTGGGGCGTGCCGCGAGCGTGCCCGCGCGACCGCTGGGATCGAGCACGCGCATGGTCCGCATGAAATTGAAAGTTGTCCAGTCTGGGATGGTGCCGTCGCTATCGAGCGGCAGATCGCGAGGCCCAAGCAGCGTGACCAAGTCGCCGGGCTTCAGCCGAAGCTCGCCAGAGTTATCGTCCGGCTCGAAAAGCAGCGTGTTGACTCCCGCGTTGACTTCCAGTTTCTGGCGCTTTCCGTAAATGGCGACCGCCTGCAATCCGGCGAGATCGACGCGCACCCCCTGCAGGTCGAGTAGCACGCCGTACAGCGGGTACGTCAGGGGCTGCTCGGCAGCCGGCAGTTCTTCGCTCTGCGTGAGGACCGATGTGTGGCGCGTGCCGCTGTAGTAGGTCGCAAGATTGGGCTGGCTGTCGGCGCCGACGCGCGTAATCTTGGTGCTCATCGCGTAGCCGGAGCGGCTGATCGACGTCACCGATTGGATCTGGCACAGGCTTATGAATCCCGCGGGCGAGCGCGACACGCTCATGTCCGGCACGATGAGTGCGAGCCATCCGCCAACCGCGAGCTTGGAGTACACCGCATCGAGATCAACCAGATTTTCCGTGACTAGATTGCTGCCGTCGCTGCTCGTGCCGAAGAGCCACTCGCTTTTTGAGACATTCAGGAAATCTTTCAGCTGTCCCTGAATGTGTGGGGTGAGCATCAGCGGATTCAGGGCGTTGTAGCCGAACAGCGCCGCTCGCTGGCGCAACGCATAGAACTTTGGATTCTCGCTTGTGGGAGAAACTCCTCCCCCGCCCAATCCTTCGCCCCAGGTCACATAGGTCCATCCCTTGGTTGTGTCGGTCTGAACCGTGGTGACGATGCGAAGGTCCCAATGATTATCGGAACTGCCGTTTCGTGCTCGTTCATCGCCGACAATCAGGATGGCGTCGCCCGGTTGCAACTGTGTCGCCGTGCCCTGCAGATACACGCTCACTTCGCCGCTCTTCGGCATCCATGGGATGCCGGTCTGCACCGGCAGGGCATTCCAATCGGCTTTGGCGAGGATGTCGGCCGCGGTTTCAAACGTTTGCGGCGTCTGGTTCTGTGCAGGCACGCTTTGCACCTGCGTGCCCTGGGGGATGGTGATGGCCTGTGCTGTCGGGTCGTTCGGGGAACCGGGCGTTGAGCTCAGACTGAACGACAGGTATACCGACGAACCCACGCCCGGCGCCGGTTGATAGCCGATGAGCCGAGCCAGCTCGGTAAGGGATTGGAGCTGCATGGCGGTGCGCAGATAGCTTTCGTTGGCGAGCCGCTCCTGGTAGAAGGTGAGGATGTCGAGCATCACCGAGCCGGCATCGAGCAGCGCGATGCTGAAATCGTCGTAGTCGCGCGTCTTGAGCCCGGCGAGCGCGGGATAGTCGGCGCTCGAGAGCCGTGCCAGCATCGATTCACGAAACGTCGCCCATGTTCCGGTGCGATAGGTGATCGCCGGCAGGCCGGGCAGGTTGTTCTCTCCCTGCGGCGTCTGCACACTAGTGCCGGAGCAGCAGCCGCAGAGGCAATCGGATGTTCCGGCGCAACTCACAGGCTCCTCACTTTCCCCCCTGCATGGTCAGCGTCAACTGACCGTGGTCGGGCAAGCTGGGATCATTCTCCAGACGCGCAATCTGGAACGGACCCAGCGGTATCTCGCCGTTGCTGAGGTAAATCGAAGTGGGTGGCGCGCCCTGCGGCTGGAACGTGGTCGCCACCACGCTCTGCACGCCCGCGACCTTCCGTGCGGCCGCATAAATGGGACTCAGGTACACCGTCTGTCCAAAGGTGAAGGTGCCGGGATAGAAGATGCCCTCTGTGCCGTCAGGCAATGAGCCGCAGCCGAGTACTTGGATGAGCGCGCTCTCGACATCGGCGCTGAAGTAGTCGGGATCGACGCAAATGGTCAGGTCAATCTGCAGCGAGACGTATTGCGGTGGCTCCAGCTCAATGTCCTGTCCCGCGAGGCGATAACGGTTGATGTTGCACTTGAGTTGCTTCCGCAGCGCTGACGTCAGCGGACCCTCGCCCTTCGGTTCCGCGGTGATGAAGACGGTGTACCAACTGCCGGTCCAGCGCAAGCGTGGCGACGGCGTTTTCCACCTGCGTATTCATCTCGGTTACGCGCTCGTAGTCGGTCATGGTGACCGCACGCTCCTGCGTCATGAACGCTTGTGGCGCGCGGCGGCGAATCTGGTCAGTGGTTTCGGGATCCGTACCATTTGCGGCGGGCAGCGGGTTGGTGCAACGGTCAATCTGCGGGTCGGTGCAGAGGACGAGCGTGTCGGCGCCGATATTGCCCGCCGTCCCGTTGCCGACGCGATACGAAGCGGTAAAGACGCTGTCGGACTTCGGCCTCATACCATTCACGCCATCGCCGAAGCGTAGGCGCGCAGTGCCGTCGTATTCGATCTTCGACAACGAAATGCGTGTCGTCGGGAGCGTCTCCCAACAGATCCTGCTCGGGTGTCCAGTTAGTCGAGCCATTCAGCGTGCTGGTGAGCATCATTGCCGGTGTGGCCTGGTTGGCGTCGTAGTGCAGCAAGTCGTACGCCGAAAGGCTAAGGTTGGGTTCGTCTTCGAAGCTGCGGACCTTCACCAGGTTTGACGCCGCGGTGCCGGCAACAACGCTGGTGAGCGACAAGCCGTCGAACTCTTCAACGACCAACGGAACCGGCACGCCATTGCCACTCGGCGGTGCATAGACGACCAGCAGGTTGAACTGAAGCGGATTCGTGAGGTCGCCCTGTGCCAGCACTCCGAACAGCGGAGGCCAGCTCGCAGGATTTCTGGGCTGCACGGTGAGGTAGGTGGTGGCACCGGTGTCCTTCAGGTCGGTGATGCCACCGGCGACTAGCATGCTTGGCGCTGCAGGATAGCCGGCGGGAATGGCTCCGGGCGGCGCTGACGGAACCGTGATGAAGCGCGACATCCCATTGATCTTTGTCAGGACATAGTTCGGGTCTGCGGGTACTAGCGAGAGGTCGGTGAATGTCTCCAGCACCGGCGGAGCGCTCATGCCCGGCGCTCCGCCCGCCGGGCTGTAGATAACGGATAAGTCGAAGTTCGCCGGGTTCGCAGTGTTCTGCTTCGCGAGGACGCCGAAGAAGTTCGGCCACAACAGCGGGCTTGCCGCCTGCACCGTCAAAGAAACCAGGCCGTTCGCATCGTCGAGAGTGATGAAGCTGTTGGTTGCCAAGTGCACGATACCCGGCGTGATTGGGCTTCCCGCAACTTGCAGCGTGACGGCCTGCGTGATTGGGCTGTCGGGCATCAGCGGCCGATAGCGCACCGGCAGCGCAACTGCCGAGGTCGGGTGACAACGGTCGGCCGAGGGATTCGGCGGACGGAAGAGCCTGGGCCGCGGCACGCGCCCCAGATCGACGCCGGGCAGACTGACCCCGTGATCGGCAAGCACGTTATTCCCGAGCACGATGCTGACCTTGGAAACGACCTGCTCCTTCTGCGTCGAGTCAATGTACTTGCTGGAGATGCAGACGGGGAACGGGAGCGCGTCGGCACTTGCCCACTGGATCTCGGTAACAGGTGTCGGCTTTTGCCCGGCAGAAGTGATGGGATTGCCCGTACCGTTTTCGAAGAGCGGATCGACAAGCGTATTGCCTTGGGCGTCTTGCGTAGTTACGCGCGTGAGGCGCACCGCGCAGCGATGGCGCATGTCGGCGTCCGCCGGATTGCCCGTTTGCGGGCCAACAATCTCCTCGAATATGAGAACGTCGCCGGATTGCAGCTTGTCGAGGGTGCCGAGCAGCGTGGCCTCGGTCGCGCCCTTCGGAAGGCAGCAGTTCTCCTCGCCCCAGGTGTAGAACGACATCTGGTTGTGTTCCTGAAAGAGTTGCGCTTGCTGCATGCCCTCAAAAATGACAACGCCCGCCGCCAGCGCTTGCCGTTCGTTGCCCGTCAGGGACGACGGAGCGCCCGGAACGAGCGTGTAGAACCGAGTCTTCGTACCATCGAGAACCACCGGCGCGCTCACTTCCAGGTGAATCCACGCGCGCGCGTTGCAGCCGTCGTGCACGTGGTAATCCACGAGCAGCGCATGCCGGCGCAGCGAGATGCGGCTGCGCGCCGTTTGCAGATACGCCTCGGTAGCGACCGCGTCCTGTTTGTAGCTGAGGGAGTCGCCCGCACAGGCGAGTAGTTCGGCGAGTGCGATGCCGATGTCGGCCTCGCTTGTGGCTCCCCAAGTGGGGAGAAGCTGGCTGAGCCGGTCAAGAATGACGGTGCGGAAGGAGCCGTAATCCTTGGCGAGGTAGTTGATCGGCGGCGGAAGCGTCAGGCTCGTCGGACACTCCGCGACGGGCTTGCAGTCGAAGGATGGCGGGCACTCTACTTTGAAGGAGAATTTTACTTCGGCCAGTTGCGGATCGAAACCGGCGAGCGCCTCGGTGACCTCGAACGAGTCTTCGCTCGCCTCCGTCGCGGAGTTGACCAGGCGCAGAGCGTAGGGCGAGAAGTCGCCAGGCGTGCTGACGCCGACCATGAGCACATCGGCGGCATTCGGCAGGGAAATGAAGTAGCTCTGCTGCGCGGCCGTCATCGTCGCGGGCGGGGTGCTCGCGGGCGTGACGAACACCGTTTTGATGTTGGTGATGCTTTCACCGCCGGTGATGAGAATGTTGTCGGGCGTGAGCGTTGTCGGAGCTGTTTTCAGGCAGCGTACGAGCAGGATGGTCTGCGGATCGAGCCCGAGCGGTAGCGCATCGAAACCCAGCACCTCAAGGTAGTCGATCCCGTTCAGCGTCGGGTTCCCGAGGACCGCGGCCTTGCGTTTTTCGTCGCAGCACTTGTAGATCACGGGTTCCCTCCGTAAACGAAGGTTTGTACCTGGGTCACATCGGTGTTCAGCAGCGAGTAGCTCACGGCGACTGTGAGAGTGCCTTCATTCGCGGTGGCAACTACTGACTGCACCTTGATGTAGTTGCTGAGCCATTTCTGCAGTGCAGCCTGGACCGTGAACTGCGTAGCCGCAGCCATCTCGACGCTGTTGGGCGCGAAGGGTAGTTGCAACAACCCGCTGCCGAAATCGGGCAGGTTCACGCGCTCGCCCGGCGACGTGAACAGCACCTGCTCGACGAGTTGGCGGACGTAGTCCTGCATTGCGTCCGCCGTGCGGCCGCGCCCATCGAACTGATACGGAAAATTGACGCTGGTGCTCACTGTTTTTTTCCTAAGTCGCGAGTGCTCGTGTTTGCGCCGCGACCGGCAGCAAGGGCGTCCCCGTGGGCACGCAAATCGAAACGCCGCTCATGATCGCCAGCGGCTGTCCCTGCGAAAGCACGCGCACGGTGCCCACAATCCATTGTCCTGTCACGCAAGGTCCGTTGCCCGCCAACGGAACGAATGCGCAGCCCGCGACCGCATACGGCGCGGTGATGGTGGCCACTGGCATCCCGGAGACCAGCACCATTGGACTGGGCGCGGTCGGAATCGCCTGCCCGCCGTGCGAGCACAGCACCGTTGCACCGATATGCAAAATTGGTCCGGGCACTTTGTCGTACCTCGTTGTCGCGAGCCCCACAAACGCGGACTCAAATGACCGTTAGCGCTCCGACGTTAACGTCCACAGTGGGCCCGATCATCGTGATCAGTGCGCCCTTGCCATTGCTGATGTAAATCCCAGTGTCATTGACGACGATCATGGCGCCGGTGGTGCTCTTCAGCACGATGCCGCCCGTCACTGGCGTTGGCGGCGCATCGCTAACCATGAGCATGTTCTGGCCTGTCGTCTGCAGGACGATGTTCTGTCCCGGCGGAATGGCCGGCGGCGCGGTGGCGAAGATCGGTACCTCGGCGACCAGGCCCCAGAAGCCGCCCGTCCAGATGGGATAGTCCGGATCACCCTGCTCGAACTCAACCCACACCTGCGAACCGATGGGCGGCACGATGAAGCAGCCGGACTGGATGCCCGCAGCGGGCACACACGGCAGCGCCCAACTCGAGGGAATCGGTCCCAAGACATCAGGTACCTGCACCAGCACGCGGCCAATTTGTTCGGGGTCGATATTCTCGATCACCAGCCCGCGATACTTGCCGTAAAAGCGTCTTGGATTGCTGCCCGCTGAAGCATCTCCTGCACTCATAAATTCACCGTTGGCACTGTCGAAACCAATCCGTTGCGGGTTAGCGTGAAGTCCTGCTTGTATTCGCCGCGTTTGATCTTGTGGGTGACGCTCTTGACGTAATACAGACCGTCGAACGCAGGTCCGGCGCCGCGCACGCCTACCAGTTGCCGCGCCTGCAGGACGTTGCGATAGCGCGTGACATCGAGCGAGCCTTCACAGGAGACGCACTCCGCGTTCTGCGCCGCCCGCGCCAAGCCCATCATGATTCCCTGCGGAATTGGCCGCTTGCACAGGTCGTCACCGAAGGGCGATAAGTCGGGCGGGAGAAGGTTCGTGGGTAGCGGCGGAATCATGCCCAGCGGCGGATTCAGGGGCGTGATCGGCGGCAGGGGAATGGGAAAACTGATCCCCGTCTGCGAGTTGTAAATCATTAGCAATGGGATCTTGTTCTTCTCCTGGTCGAAGCTGAAACGCAGGCTCTCGACGTTGGTGTAGGCGTCCATGTCAACGTTGAGCGCGGGCTGCGGGTTGCCCACCTTGATCTGCGGCCCCCAATAAGCCTTGCTGATACCGGGTGTCGGACCGGGGTCGATATAAAAGACGTAGCCGGCTTGTTCGGCGAGATACTTGATGTACTCGAGATCGGTGCCTTGCTGGCTGGGGATTTGATCGATCGGCAGCGGTACGAACAACAGCACGCTGGGTATCACCAGCGGCAGGACGCCGAAGATGCTGTACTTCAGCAGCATCAGCGCGATGCGCGCTTCGGCCGGCATCGCCGGGAACGGAAAGCCGCTGAGTTTCGACTGGTCCATCAGCGCGGTCAGGTCCTTGCCCATGAGGGTCAGCGTGGAGTTCGATCCCTTGTCGCCGGGTGAGATATTGTTCTCGGTGATCACGCCGTCGATGAGCACATTGGTCGATCCGTTCACCACGACGGCAATCACCACGCGCATGAAGAGCAGCGGCATGCCGCCGGTCAGCAGAAAGAGAATCTGCAACGGTGACTGCTTGTCGATCAGGAAGGTCAGCTTGAAGCCGCTCTGGCCGACATCGACTACCTTCACCTCCACCTCGGACAACGCATCCATTACCGCGCGCGGAGGCGTGAGCGGGATAATGGGCCCGATGAAAAGGCGGAGGTGAACGTTATCGAGCACTTGGCGCCCCCGGCACGCCCTGTGGCGTGGTGATGTTCAATACTGTCCCCGGCGTAGCGACCAGGTCGTGCGGCGTGATGGCTCCGTTGGCATCGCAGATTAACCAGAAGATGAGCGGGTCGCCCGAGATACTTCGCAGCAATGATGTCGAGACGGTCGCCCGAGTGCACCGTGTGCTGCGCGACAGTTGCGAAGTTTGGCGCGCCCGGCTGGGGTACGATGCGGCGGGCGAGGTAGGCAATCGTGTCGCCTGTGGGCGTGATGTAGGTCAGCGTGCTGGTTCCGTAGTAGCGGCTGTCGGCCGGGAAGGTCACGGTCGGCACTACGCCCATCTGAATCAGCGCTTGCAGTGGCGATTTCATGGCAAACCTCCCAAACCAAGGACCGAGAGCGCAACCGAGGTCGCCTGCGACGCCATATGCTCTTTGTTGGTGAGATAGCTCATATACATGTGTCCGCCGGGATGACTGAAACCCAAGTCGTCAATGCTCAATACGCGCATGCCCAGGCTCACCTTCGCGCGAATGGGATTGAGGCTGGGATCGAAGGCTTCTTCGGTGATGGAAAAATCGGTGAGCCGCACGGGAACGACGCGCATCTTGCTCCACACGAACAATGTGAGCGGCTGTTCCAGCGGAATAATCTCCAGCGTGCCGGCGTTCGCCATGCTGTCGTCGGCCATCAGGGTCTCGACCGTGGGATTCACGAGCATCTCCAGTTGTGCCAGTTGCGGGTGGAGGCCGAGTTGCGCTGCGAGCGGAAACTGTGTCGGGATGTTCCAACTGATCTGAAGCATCGAGTTCGGCGTCAACCTTGATAGTCTCGACCGCGGGCCCGCGCAGGCGCAGCGCATCGACGCGAGTACCGTCCTGCGCCCCTTGCACCGCCTGGATCTGCAGCGTGCGCGAGAGCGAGTCCGGGTTGTACTGCAGCGCGATCACGCTCTGCACCGCAGAGGTATCCGGGTCCATGGTGACGATGCCACCTTTGACCAGACGCGGGGAAAGTGGTGAGCTGCCTGCCATCGCTAGTCTCTTCCTGCCAACCTGCTTTCTTAGAAGGTGAAACTTCCTTCAATTTGCGCTGCCTGAGCGATCGTTTGCTCGCCTTGCAGCGCATGCGATGAATGGATTCTCATCGCATCAGCTTGCTCCGGTCCGAGTTATCGGCGGCATCTCGCAGCCGTCGCAACTCTTTCACCCCTGGCCACTCACTGGATCCTTTTTTCATAAACATGTCGATGACCTGGTCGAGGCCGCTTACATATTGGCGAACCGCTTCCTGATACTTGGTCACATCCTCGGACGGAAAGTGTTGGTCCTCAAGTTGCTTATAACGCGCAAGCAGTGCATCGCGTCTCCGACCAGCGCCCGTCGCAGTCAATTCGGCGTTCTCCATCGAGATTCCGTTGAGCGGCTGCACGTTCTGCTGCCCGAACAAGCCGAGAGGATCGTTGCCTCCGGCTCCCTGCTGCTGCACTGACGGAGCCCCGGGCGTTGGCAACATCTGCTGAGGTGGTGGCTGCGTGGCGGCCTGCTTCTGTTGCTGTACCGCACGATCGTAGTTTGCCTGCCGTCGCTTCTCATCGGCTGCCGCCCGTTCTCTAGCAGCCTGGGCACGCTTCTGCTGGACGTCAGCCTCTAGGGCAACCAGCAGCTTGCTGAGACTCGCTCGCTCCTTCTGTATCCCTTCCGGTGTTACCCCTTCTGGCAAGGGCTTGTTCGCGTTTTCATCAATCTGGGCCAGCAGCGCCTTCACCTGTTTTGCCAAGTCTTCCGTCGTCACCTTGTTCTGTTGCGCTTTGTAGATATCGTTCTTGAGGATCAAGATGTCTTCGTCGTTCAGACCGTAATAGGACATCAACTCTTGGTCAGGAGGGAGGTGGTTTCCGTGCGCCTTCATATAGGCTTTCAGTTCGGACGCGCGTTGCTGGATGCGCGCTTGTTCAAACCCGAACTGCATCGCTGCCGCCCACGTTTGAATGGTGATCGCCAGGATGGTGCCACCACCGGCCGTGACCTCATCGGTGAGGTGTAGGCCTTGGGACGCGACATCAATGATTGCCACTCCTATCGTGCCGAGGCCGGTAACGATGTCACCATGGGCGAGATCCTGAAGGCCTCTCCATGCGTCGGGCGCTGCGAATACCACTCCAATCACCGGAGTTGCCGCCTGTCCCAAACGGCGTGTTGCGGTGGAGGTCGCGGATTTCGTGAAGGCCTCTGTGGCCGTTTCAGCCAGATCCTTCTCTGCGGTTCCCGCTGCGGCCTTCGCAACCCTGGACGCCGCTGCATCTTCCAGTGCATGCTCTCCCACTTGCTGTCCGCCTTTAGCAAGGGCCTTCGTAGCGGCGGACTCGAGGTCGCCACCGACATCGGCCACCGCCTTGGTGCCGACATCGGTCGTTGATGCGCTCGCAACATCCGAAGCAGCTTGGTTCGCAAGAGGAGGATTGCCCGCACCGGTTCCAGGACCGACATCGGGCGGCCCCTTATAAAGCGGCGGACGCACGCGGCTCACCTCTTTGCGGGTAGCCAAATACGCAGCATTGCCGGCCGGGGGAGTTTTTGGCTCAACGGGCACAGTATCTTGCGTCAGGGCGCGCTGATAAGCAGTTTTTCCTGAGACGTTTCTGCTGGGATCCAGCTTGTTCGGGGCCATCGGGGTGACGACACGCATCGTCCCGCTCGCCGGGTTGCCTCGCCATTCCTTGAGTAACGGAGTGCACACGCCGGGACACGGATCCTGATCCACCATCAACACGGTGTATTCGATCTTCTGTCCCGCCGCGATTCTGTTTTGAATCTCTTCGACAACGAGTTCTTCAGCATGCTTCCCACCGGGTGCGTTCATTCGCTCAATGGTGCCGAGCCGATTCCCCTGACGGTCGAAGACCGCAGCCGCGGCTCCAACGCGCTTCGACTGAGCCACCGCTGATGCGCCACCCTGTGCGATACGTAACTGCCTGATCCGCTCCAATAACTCGGTGGCAAGTGCATCGGTATAGGGCGAGACGTATGGCGCATCGGCCCGGGCTAGGTGAATCGGCGAGCGGGCAAATGCGGCAGGTGCTATGTTCCCTCCTATACCGACATTCCGGCTCATCGCCTCTGCCTGGTGCTCTTCGTTGCTTCCCGTGCCACTGCCGATCGCGCCGTCCGCCTGTTGCGCAACATGCACCAATTCGTGCGCCAAGAGGCTCCTGCCTGTCGGGGTCTGCGGCGCGAACTCGCCATCGGCAAATGCAATGTGATTCCCCATCGTGTAAGCACGAGCGCCCACGGCACGCGCGCTCTGCGCAGCGGCTTCGTTGTGGTGAACGCGCACTCTCCTCAAGTCAGTTCCCAGTTTCGGCTCAAAAAACTCGCGTGAGTCTTGATCGAGCGGCTGCCCTGTGGAGTTCAACACCTCGTGCACGATGGGTGGTGCGAAAGGAGGCGCCGAGTTGCTGGCGGCCTTGCGCTGTACCTTCTGCTCTTCTTCTTTACGGCTGCAGGCTTCGCATTGGCCTGTGGACGCGCCCGAACCGCATTCGCACTTCCTCTGTACTGTGCGCTGCCCGCTTCCCAGCGACCAGTGCCGCCTCTGCGTTCGACCCGACATCGCCTCGTTCGCCACGCGATCGGCCTCGCGCTCGCTGGCATCGTTTGCGTCGCCGATCCGCAGGCTGCGCGCAGGTGCGCTTTGGGCCGTCCGGTTAGAGCCTGCTTCCGGCTCTCGCGACTTGTGCACAAAGCTCACGGCTTGAGACCTCTTCCCACCGCATTAGCTACCTGCTTACCGAATCTGCCTGCGCCCGCAGGGCCTGCTTGCAGCGGGATGCGGCCGAGCTTCACGACCGGGGTCCGATGCGGCCGCGCCCACTCGTTGCGCGTTGCGGGAGCCGCGAGCACCTGTTGAAGCTGCGATTCTAGTGCGCCCGCCAGTGCTTTGCCCTCGCGCGGATCGAATCCGTTCAACACGAGCCGGTCGATATTCAGGCGGATGCGGCTCATACCCACCCCCGCATTTCCGCATCCGACAGCGGACGCTCGATCTTCTGCGCCTCCAACTTGGCGGCCTCGAGCAGGTTGACCATCTCCACCGGCCTCCCCGCTTGCGCCGCCAGAAACGCCGCGTTCAGCGCAATGTTGCGGATGTTTCCTCCCGTGACGTTCAGTTGCGCGAGCTTCTTGTGGTCGAGGGCGCGCGTGGGCGTAGCCTGCGGGAAGGCGCTTCTCCAGATGGCTTCCCGCTGCCCAGCGTCGGGAAATGGGAAGTTGATGGTGAAGCGGAGCCTGCGTTGGAACGACGGGTCGAGCAGCGAGCGCAGGTTCGTCGTGAGGATCGCCAGTCCCTGGTAAGCCTCCATGCGCTGCAACAGGTATCCGACTTCGATGTTGGCGTAGCGGTCGTGGCTATCGCGTACTTCGCTGCGCTTGCCGAAGAGCGCGTCAGCCTCATCGAAGAGCAACAGAACTCCACCCTCTTCGGCAGCATCGAAGACCTTCTTCAGATTCTTTTCGGTCTCGCCGATGTACTTGCTCACGACTGACGACAAATCAATGCGATAAAGGTCGAGCCGCAACTCTCGTGCAAGTACCTCGGCGGCCATGGTCTTGCCGGTTCCGCTTGTGCCGGTGAACATCGCGCTCACACCCAGACCCCGGCGCCCTCGAGCGGCGAATCCCCAGGTCTCATACACCTTGAGACGATGTCGTACCTGCGCAGCTAACTGGCGCAACGTCTGCTTCTGCAAGTCGGGCAAGATGAGGTCGTCCCAGGTGGCGCAGGGAACGATGCGCTGCGCGAGGTCGTCGAGTTTGGGACGCGCCAGGGAGCGGCAGGCATCCCACAATGTGGCAGGTTCAAGCTGCCCCTGATCAGCCGACAGAAGGTAGCCGGTGGACGAGATCATGCGTGCGCTCAGCCGGAACTGCGCCGAGATGTCGTCCAGCGTGCCGTTGAGATTCTGGCCAGCGTCGCCGAGCACCTTCCGCCAAAGTCGCTTTTGCTCCGTCGGACGGGGCTTGTTGGCGTCGAAACGAACGAATCTGCGGTCCAGCCCGACTTGTTCCCGGGTGGCCAGAAACAGCGGTCCACGCAGCCGGTCCAGCAGATATCCGGTGGCGCGGGAGAGTCCTCCCGTTCCGGCCTTGATGAGCAGCGCGCCCGCAAGCAGAAGCGATTCGCGCTCCCAGAGAAACGCGAAGTGATCGAGTTCCGCGCCAGGGGCGGGAAGGTCCTCGGCGTTTGCCGCGAAGAGACTGCGGCCAAGCTCATGAGCGGCGAGTGCGGCAATGTCTTCGTGTCCCAGTTGATCGTCACCGCAGAGCTGGATGATCGGCGAGTAGCGTTCGTAGCTTTGCACGATTTGTGCAGCGATGCCGCGATGCTCGTCGGCCATCCACTCCGGCAGCGGGCTCGGGCGCAGCAGCCACTGCCATCGCGGATCGAGGGTGTTCTCACCCGCCATGTAGTGAAGAATGCGCTCGTCGATGCGCAGCGCCGCCGATGTCAAGTTGCTTCCCGGTTGCGGCTCAATCATGCGGAAGCGGCGCAGCGGACGCGATGGTGCGATCGCGTCCCAATGCGAGTCGTCGAAGAGCGCCATTGCCAATCCGAAGCTGACGTAGGTGCGTTGCGGATGACCCTGCGCTTGTGCGCAGGCATCGGCGAGCCGCGAGTCCATTTCTGCGCCGGCACATAGCAGAAGCAGCGAGCGCTCGAAGTTTGTCAGCTTGAAGAGCTCGGCTAGCGTATCGATCGCGGGCGGTTCCTGCATCTGCGAGCGCAGTTCGTCGGCGATTCCATTGAACTCGGCGGTCTTCGCAGGATCATCGCGCTCAGGCGAGAGGCGATGCTGTGCATCGGCGAACTGCGCGCTCAGGTATGTCTGGTTCTGCTCGGACCAGGAGATGGACGGATTGGCGTGCGTACTTCTCATCAAGTCACCGTCACGGTCGGGCCCATAAATGCGGGCGGCGTCGAAGTCATGTTGATGATGGGGCTATCGATCCCGTCGACTCGCAGCCGCAACGGAACGGCACCGGCCGTCGGTTGCAAGTTGGGATAAGTAAAGGAAGGCGAATTGGTCGCCACCGTAAACGGGTCGGCGGCGGCCTGCTGGTCGCCGATGATGAGGAACACTTGCTGGCCGGGGCGCAGGAACGGTCGGCAGGGTACTGTGACAGTGGTGTTTCCCGAAGCCAGCGCGGTCGGCGCTCCTGCCAGGATTCCCGGGGCGATGGCGAATGGCAGGCTGTTGGTCTTAGTCGCGGTGGGCATCCACGGCACTTGGACCGAGAGGTCGTAGATGCCAGCCGCCAGTTCGGTCGGAGTCCCCAGGTCGGGCGGCGTAAAGGTAAGCGCTATATCAGAGAGAACCGTGGGCGCGAGCGTTTGGTTGATCCCGCGCAACGAGTTGCTCAGAACTACCGCGGTTGCTCCGGTCAGGTGGTTGCCTTGTACCGTGACGGTTGTATTCAGAGTAGCGGCGGGCTGCCCCGCTGCCGGAGTGATCAACGTGACAGCGGGCAGCGGCGAAGCCATGCTCGCCTGCACCACAAGATCTCGAACCAGCACCGGCAGCGCCGTGACTGCAGGATTCTCCGACTCAATCAGCACCACCGATACCTGGAATGGAAACGTGGGCCGGTAGTCGGCTTTCAGCGCGGTCCACAGCCACGCCATTTCCTCGCGGCCAAGTGTGGCCGGCGTAATCTTCAGCATCTCGATCTGGTCGGCGAGGTTCGCCGTGCCCAGCGGCGTCGACAGCGGGTTGGTTGGATCGCTGAGCGGCAGCTTCCCAACTGCGTTGTTGATGTCATTGCGCGTCAGCACCGGATTCTCGTGCAGCATCAGCAAAGCGAAGCCCAGCAGTGCCTCGGCCTGCCAGTCTGCCGAGCCGTAAGCCGTGAACAGGTAGTGCAGATCGAGCGCGAGCGGCGGGTTCGACAGGCGCGTCCTGCCGTCTGCCGCGACCGTTGGCAGATCCTGGTTTCGCCATCCCGCATTGTGGGTCACCTGATGGAGGAAGAGATTGACCTGGTTCTCCGGTGAGCCGGGAGTAAACGCCTCCTGCACGAGGTCAGGTGCTTGGGATGAGACCTTCACCGTGCTGCCGAACAGAGCGCTGAGCGGGGCGTATAGGTTGGTGAAGTAGAACTGCAGTACCGCGCTGACGCCGGCGATGGCGAGAGCCGAACTCATCGCGACCTCCGGTTCAGATAGGAGTCGAGGCTAAGGCCGCGGTCCGGTGTCTTATTCGCGCGTGGTGCGGGCGGATGAACAGCCGTGACCTCAATTCGGCCAATGTGAATTTGAATGTCATCGCTTGAGTGCGCCAAGCCGGCCTGAGAGCGGCTGTCGCGGGCGGGTCGGATTTCCGCCTGGAAAGGAGCATGGGCTGGCTGGGGCTCCGCGGGTGCCGCCGGTCGCGGCATCAGCGGATGAAATTCGGTTTGAGGGAATACTGGCGTCGGCGGCTGTTCAATATCATCTTCTTCTATGTGGGCGCCCGCACGTGTCGGCTGAATGAATTGTTCCTGCGACGATGGCAAATCGTCGCGTGCATCTTCAGATGTAAACGGAGTCGTAGCGCGAATCGGAGTGACGCGACGATACCGCTGTGGTGAAGTAATGTCACGACGCGGTTTCCGCTCCGGCGCATTCTGATGTTTCGAAGTTGCATCGGCCGCTGCGGTTGGCGGATCTGCGATGGAGGACTCCTCGAACTCGATCCCGCTCGATTGATTCTCGTAGCCTGGCGCAAAGATGGAGCCCGTCAAGGGATGCACGGCTTGCACCGGTTGCGCCGCCGTTTGCACAAGTCTTTGCAGGTAGCCGCTCATGCCTGCACCATCCGCATGTAACCTGCGCGTCGTGCTGCGCTCAGTGACAGCGTGTCGGCTTCGCTCCAACCGTAGGCGGAAGCTAGGATGTGCACCTCCCACAGCAGGCGGCTGGCGCGCGACTCGATCTCGGCCCATACGAATCCGCCGATATCGAGTACGTCATTCCATTGGTGAGCGCACGATGGGCAATCGAGAGCAAGCTGCGTTTCGGCGAGAGGATCCGCGTCAGCCAGAATCTCCCCAGCATCCGAGAGTGCAGCCTCATCCCATTCCTCGCTCGCACCATCGCCGATGCGGCAGCGCTCCAACAGGCGAACCGCAGAGGTTTCGGGGTCGGCGGTCAGAACAACGGCGAGATCGCGGCTGGTGGGAAGGCGAAATTGCCCTCCACCGATCATCACGCTGGCGCTGGAACTATCCTCTGCCGCCGTCATGAGCAGACTGGTGTCTATGTCGAACTCCACTTTCTCGGCGCAACGCGGGCACGCACTCCACCCCTGAAGTTGAGGGCCGAAACAGGATGCATGCAGCTCGAACAGAACACGATTGCGCCGGCCAAGTGGCCAGTCGGCACAATCCTCAGACGCTCGCGGCAACGCAACGCTCACCGCGAGCAGGCCCCGGTCCAGGGGATGCAAGCGCGCGCCTCGATCCCACAGATCGAGAATTTCCGAACTGGAAAATGCATGCATGTAATATGGTCGAGCCAGCCTTCAGACCTGCGCTATGCGGTCATTCATACGAGGACCGGAGTGAGGCCGTCCTGAAGGCGTTCTACTGTTATGTCGCCACGGTGCTCAGCGTCGGTTCCGCCGGTTCGCTCACGCTGGTATCACGCTCCCAGCCTTCGTTCTCCAGCTTGATGTGTTCAATGGCAACCGCATTGGCGTTCGCGTCCAGGTCGGGCAGGGCCTGATACTCCGACACCCAGCAGCGATAGATCTTGTAAGCAATGACCAGTTGACCGGCCTCGTTGTAGAACTCCAGATAGATATCCTTGCGGAAGTTGGCCAGTGACACTTCGGCGCCGAGCGCTCCGCCGATAGCTCCACACCTTGCCTGCCCAGTCGTGGAACTCCATGTCCTGAGTCAGACCGCGCTCCAGCGTGATGGCTTCGTACTTGGTACGGCCGGGCGACTTGTGCGAAGTTGAGGGATCGCCGCCATTGCGATGCTCCACGACTTCGGTAGTCCGCTTCAGCCCGGTGAGCTTGCTGCCGCCATAGACATACTTGCCGTCCCATTTCAGGCGGAACTTGAAATTCTTGTATGGATCAAGGCGTTTCGGATTCGCCGGAAACGGTAGAGCCATGATTGCCTCCTTACGCTTGCAGTTGTCCGGCCATCTGCTGGATCTGGATCACAACGAACTCCGCCGGATACAGCGGAGCGAAGCCGACAAGGATGTTCACGATTCCCAGGTCGATGGAGGATTGCGGATTGTTCTCTGCGTCGCACTTGACGAAGTATGCTTGCTGCGGCGATGTGCCCTGGAACGCTCCCTGCAGGAAGAGTCCCTGCATGAAGGCGCCGACGTTCAGGCGAATCTGGCTCCACAGCCGCTCGTCGTTGGGCTCGAAGACCACCCACTGCGTTCCGTCATACAAGCTGGATTCGAGGAAGAGCGCGAGCCGGCGGATGGGCACATACTTCCACTGCGAGCCCGCCTGATCGTTGCCCCGCCAGCGTGCGCGCGCCCCACACCACATCGCCGTATACCTTGAACTCGCGAAGACAGTTGATGGCCTGTATGTTCAGATCGCCGTTCTCCAAGTCGGTGAGTACGTATTGAAGTCCGATTTCACTGGTGAGGCCGGCATCGACGCCCGCGGGCGCCTTCCATACACCGCGACTCGCATCGGTCGAGGCATAAATGCCCGCAACAAAGCCGCAGGGCGGAAACAGCGCGGCCCGATTGCTTGTGAGCGGGTCCGGTGCCGATACCCAGGGAAAGTAATAGGCTGCATTCGGCGCATCCGGCCCGATTACTGACACGCCGCCGGTACCCGCCGGACCGGAAGTTCTTAGGCCTGCGATCGTCGCCAACTGCGGCGGATCGATGATGTAGAAAGCGCGTTTGCCCGCGCAGTACTTTTGCAATGCCTTTACCGTCGGCGGATCGGTTTCAGCAGGTACACACAGCAGGTTGAAGATATCCACGCGGTCCAGCAGGTTTATGCCGACTGCTCCGGTTGCGGACAACAGTGCGAGTTCGAAGTTGCCGTCGGTCGCAGGCACGAGCACACTGCCATCGGCGCCAACTGTGGATGTCCCCAGGTTCCCGCTCGCGGTTGCGCCCGGCAAAGCGGGCGGAGCTGGCGTCGGCGGAGGGCTGATGGTCGGGTCGATGAAGGTGATGTAGTTTGAATCGCTGTCGATGACGTTCACGACATACTGCGGATCGGTGGGTGACACCGAGAGGTTGGAGAAATTCTCCAATGTGGTGGTCTGCCCTCCGCTGACCAGTTGCACCAGCACGCTGAAGCGTGTGGGATCGAGCGTCGACGGCGTGACCGTGATCTTGAGGTTGTTTCCCCACTGGCCTGGACTGCTGGCGAACAGCGTGAGGGTGCTGACGATGCCCGAGGAAGTTGCCGCGAAGCTCGCCGCCGCTGGCGTGTCTGCAGCAGTGGCGACCAGTCGAACGATGTACGCCTGCTGCCCGCCATTCGCGAAGAACTGGTTGACCGCGTATCCGAGATAGTTGCCCGAACTGAGGCCACCGAACCGGCGCGCAAAATCCGACCAGCTCTCTACCATCACAGCTTCAGTTACCGATCCTTGGGTCGCCCAGCCCGCAAAGGCAGCAATCGAGGTTGCGACTCCAGTGATGGTGTGGACTCCGCTTGGCAGTTCCTCGATGTAAACGCCCGGATAGTTCAAAGTCGGCGGCATCTGATCTCCTCCTGCATTTGCTGTGTTTCTCAGCTACTGGACCGCGGGTGCGAACCGGGGTCTATGGCACCTTGCGCCCCACCACCACCTGTACACTGGCGTCTTTTGCGGAAGTGTTGTTGAAGACGAGTTTTTGCGGGGGCGCGCTACTGTTCAGAAATCCAACGGCTCCGCTGCCCAGCAGGACGTGCGGCCCGTCCAGTACGTTCTTAGCGCTCAGCGCATCCACCGTGTAGTTGATTCCCGGGTCATACACACTGGAACTGACGACGAGGAAGACCACATCTCCTGCGCCTGTCGATGGCTGAATCGGGACATCGATTCCGCTTGCGCCGGGAGCAATGTCGACGCTGGCAACATCGTAGGCAGCGACCGGAATGCCCGGCTGGTTCAGCAACACCGATGGCTCACCTGGGATGGCGGCCTGAAATTGCCAGTTAACGTTGGGCATTGACTCTAACCTCCAGCTTGCGTTTCTGCTTGCGGTCACAACACGATTCGAGACTGTTAGTCCGGCTTCAGCACGTGCAGAGCGCTCATCGGCAACAGCACCGACTGCTGTGCCGCAATTCGCACCACCGCATAAGCGCGCAGACTGCTGCCCGAATCGGAGAACTCGACGATGACTCCGTTGGTTTCGGCCTCGGGGGTGAGGTTCGCCAGCACCTCGGAAGGCTCGGGTAGGTAAACATCAGAGATGCGGAAGCTCACCCGGTCGCCGATCTGCGCTGAATCCGCTGTCTGCATGTGCAATGGTCGCGATTAAATGCTTGGCAATTCATGCGCCACCGCGAAGCCGAGCGGAGCTTGGTTCCCGATGGCCTTTGATACAGATGTTTGTTGGAGATTCAGCGAGTTGCTGCGAATCAAGAGAGTGCGGGGCTCAAGACGCATGCCGAGTCCATGCCAACCTTGGCAGAGGGCCCTGCAAGAACTGGCAGTTGCCATTTCCAGGATGCTGCAGCGAACTCAGCGGTGGAGTTACCAATCCGGGTGCTCGGTCTTTCCGATCGCGACCGCACTCGGCTTCTTAAAATTCTAAAGATGGACGACGCATATGCGTTGCTCACCACAAGCTGTTAACGCCTAGTCAGGCATTTCCACGATTGTACGGTCGAGAATAAAAAACATTTTTTCAAAAGTGGGTCCGGGTTTGTTGCCGATTGTCCCGGCCTTGCGGACCCCCTCTTTGATGCGCTTTGCCAGCGCCGGCAAATCTACTTCGGCCTGTGTACCGCGCAGGTCGACAATCCCCCAATGTCTTCCTGACCATTTGGGGTTGCTTTTGGCAATTGCCGAATCGCGTCGCGCCAGCTGTATAGCCCAATCCTTGTAGACCTTCTCTCCCAACGTATCCAAGCTGGGTGTCTTTACCTCACCGGCAACTGGTGACCCACCGGGATCGGGAACCTGTGCGATAAAAAGGTCGGGCTTGGTACTTAGAAGGTTACTGCCTCCCGGATCCTGCTTAAAGTGTTCCTGCGTTTGAGGCTTGAGGGCCGCGAAACTTTTGTTGGCGGTTCTTTCGGAGTCTCGAAATTCTGGCTTCCGGGCGTATTCCGACTTAAACTCTCCCTCTGCGTAGGATTGAACGGGAAGAGTGGCGTTTCGCCCCGGAAGTGGAGCCTTGGGGGAAGTGGGGCTGGCTCCCTGCGCCCCTCCCGGCACCTGAATCGGCTTTGGAGGTAGAGCGGGCGGCGCTTTCATCGGTTCGGTTGACGGCGTTGTCGGCCCGGACTTCGCTGTCGGTTCCGGAGGCCGAGGTTCGATGAAAGCGGACTCATCTCGAGACGGTGCCGGCGGTTCATAGCGTTGACCGCGTGCCAATGCAAGTGTGCCTATGGTACCTCCCGCTGCGTTTGCAGTTCCGGACCAGCCGGCGAGTTTTTTTTCATCGGATGTAAACACTTGTCCTATGCGGCGAGCAATTCCTCCCGCGAATGTTATTTCTTGCCCTTCATTCCTAGGGTCGTGCTCTCGTCGCCATCGTTCTTGTTCAGCTTTGACGTCCGTCTCAGTCGCGTACGTTTGTCCCACTCTCCCCAAGACCTTATCTTCATACTTGTTAATCGCTTGGATTATGCAATCTCGGTATTCTTCCTGCTTGCTGTTCGTTTTCTTCCACAAGTCACACCCATAGTGCTGAAGTATGCGCCAACCCATCGGCTCAATGTCTCGTTCAATCGTCGATCGGATTCCCTGCACGAGCAATCCAGTATGTTCCAGGAGAAGCTTTCTCAGCTTTACTAGTGAGAGATAGGTATCTGCGGTTGCTTTTTGTCTTTTCTCCTCTTCAGTCCTCTCTTTTTCCGCTTCCTGCGCATCAAAATCGATACCCAGCATCTCGTCTGTCAGGCAAACACCCCTATAGGGCATTGCGCCACTCGGACAGCTTCCCCCCGGTAACGATAACGTTGTTGGGCGCTGAGGCACCTGCGACGGGACCGGTTGATCCTCATGATCAGCCAGCAAGTGCCGCTGCACATACAATTCAGATAGCCGGTTTGCAATCGTCACAACGACTGGAGATGGCAAGCCGGGGAGTTGTAGTTGGCCCTTCCATAATTCGATCTGCAGATCAATCGCCTTGATAGCCTCTTCGATTGGGTCCTTGCTACTTCCCGTCTTTCCAGACGGCTGACGGGCGACTACAAGGCTGGATGACGTCAATTTTTGTACGTCCCTGCCGGCAACCAGTTGACCGCCGGTGCCGTCCGTTTGTCCCTCTCGGCCCTGCACGTGGCCTGAAGGCTGGTTATAGCCCTGGCTTTGCTGCACGGTGTGCGCCAATTCGTGGGCAAGCAGCCGGCGTCCCGCTTCACTAGCAGGGCTGAACACTCCCTCACGGAAGGCGACATGATGCCCCACGGTGTACGCATTTGCGCCGAGTGCTGCCGCTGACCCTGCTGCCAATCGATCCGTATGGACTCGGACATAGCTGAAATCTCGTCCAAAGCGCGGCTCCATGAAAGCGCGCGTAGCGACGCCCAGCGGCTCGCCCGGCGAGCGCAAGACTTCGTGAACGATGGGCGGTGCGGACATTCCTGAACTTACCGGCGACGTGCCCAGATTGGAAGTGTCCGGTATCGCAGGCTTCCGTTGCACTTTGCCGTGCTCATCGTCGGCTTGCTCGGCTTTGCATTTGTCGCAGGTTCCTCCGCAGGAGCACTTGCGCCGTAACGCCAGACTTGACGCCTGAGTGGGCACTCCGGAGGCTTCGTCCGAAGGAGCCTCTCTCCTTGAGACCACAACAGGGGATGCCGGATCCGGCATGCGCATCACCTGTTCGGCCACGCGATCCGCCTCGTGCTCCAGTGGGTCGTTTACCTCGCCAATCTCCAGTTTGGCCTGCAGAGGCCAGGACAGTGCTGACATACGTATGGAGGGAGATCTTCTTCCATTGTTCTCACTCGGGGGATCGATGCCGCGCGGCGCGGACATCGCGATGTTGCTGATGCTCCAGGCGAACTTCGGCGGCGTGAACTCCTCGATGGGGGACTCTTGCTCTTGAGAGGCCGACTGGATGTCCGGCTTGGACGCGGGAGCGGCCTTGGCCTGTGAGGATGATTCTTTGCCGAGTGACGCGCGTGCCAGCACCAGTTGGAATACCTCGCAGGAGTTTTGGCATCAACAGCAAGTCTGAAGACGTGCCGAGACGCAAAGCATGATGCGATCGTCAGAGCAATTGGCCTTCCATATAGGTCACCGGGAAAGGCTGCTCGAGCTGCCGCACACGCAGTTCGCATACAAGAGTTGGGAGAGCGGCGCTGGTTGACAACGCACACGGACCGCACTCCGCTGCCAATCTTTGCAGTCCCCGCTGTTAATAATGCGCGCCAGTCACCCCGCCCGGCGCGTTGGACCTTCGATGTTCCGGTGGGAATTGAGTTTGTGGTAGAGCGTCCGCTCGCTGGTCTGAAGCATCTCGGCGATCTCGCGCCGGGTCTTGCCCTGAAGCTGAAGGGCTTTGCCCAAGACTTCACTTTCGGCGCGGCGCAACACCTCCGGCAACGCCAGTCCTTGCTTCCGCATGGCGAGCCATAGCAGGTTCGCAGCCTGCGCAATTTCGTCTTCACCGTTCTGGCCGGCGTCGCTGGACGAAGGCTGTTGGTCAAGCCAATCAGACCGTGAGAGTGAATCGCCGTCACTCTTATGGAACAGCATCCGCTGTACGGCGTTCTCCAACTCGCGCACGTTGCCGTTGAAGGGGTAGCTTTGCAGATGCTGCACAAGTTCCGGCTCGAGCGAGGCGATGCCCTCATGAAGGTGCGCATGCCGGCGAGCGAACTCCAGCACCAGCGGTGCGAGATCTTCACTCCGCTCGCGCAAGGGCGGCAGGCGCAACTGGATGACATTGAGGCGGTGATACAGGTCGGAGCGGAAAGTACCCGCTGCTACCATCGGCTCCAACGGCTGGTTGGCGGCGGCGATAACGCGAACGTCTACAGCGGTCTCGCGGTCCGAGCCCACGGCGCGAATAATGCCACGCTGCAGCGCATCGAGAAGCTTAGGCTGCAGGCACAGCGGCAGATCGTTAATGTCGTCGAGGAAGATTGTGCCCTTGTTGGCGGCCTGGAAGAGCCCGGCGCGCACAGTGTCAGCGCCGGAAAACGATCCCTTACGATGGCCGAACAACTCGCTCTCCGCCAGCGTCTCGGTCACTGTGCTGCAATGTACGGTAACGAAGGCGAAGCGGCCACGCTTCTGGTCAAGGCTGTGAATCGCCCGGGCGAGTACCTGCTTTCCCGTGCCAGTTTCGCCCTGCAGCAGAACCGTGGTATCGCTGACCTGCGCCGCTTTGTAGGCGCAGTGTAGAACCGGGTCCATGTTTCGGCAGGTGGTGACAAAACCCAGCCGGCAGAATATTTCGCGAACCCTTTCGGCTGTCGGTATCGCTTGCGCCAAGGTCGTTCATCCCCTGGGGAAAAGCAGCTGGTCTTGGATTCTGTGGCAAGGAAGGGGGAGCAAGAAGGTGACCGAAGCTGCACCGGTACGTATCTGCTGAATTTGCTTCCTTAATATCCCGATTGCACTCGACGAAGGGACGGGACCAAATAAAGAACTGGGATCACGGTTGCGTGATCATCAACTCTCGTGCGCAACACTTAAAACCATTTCCTGGCGGAAGGCAAGAAAAAAATCGATGCGACAGTGTTGCGTTACGAATAACGGAATCGCTACTTCCGACATATATATTTATATTGAGAATCAGAATTTCGAAAGTCGTGTCGGGCCAGTGCTGCAGTCCGTGGTGAGTCAGCAGACGCGACAAGCAGACCCAACGGGAGGCCAGTTGCGCGAGTCACGGTTTATTGGGGTCTGCAGGCCACTGTTCTCGCCTGTCCTTTGACTGTCCAATAAGGGTTCCTTATCGCTTCTTACAAGGTTTTTCGAGGGCCACCCGCGTCTTGTAAGTTGTTGGAATTCCGAATCCTTTCGGGCTCATAACCTCACGCTCCTTAGGATTCCTTAGAGTTCCCTGGACTCCTAAGAGAGCTTTTGCAATTGGGCGTCCGGGGCAGCAATGCACCGGAAGATCACTCGTCAAAGTCGGTGGAACCTACGTCGCGTGAGCGATAGGGCAATACCGAACCAAGCCTCGGAAGACCGGGGAAGGCGTAGAGACTGGATGGCGAGCATCCCTCGTGGATGAAGGTACAGTCCGACTCTCATCGAAAGGTGAGTCAGATCGCATAACCCAAAGGTCGGTGGTTCAAATCCACCCCCCGCAACCATGAACGCCACTGCCGAAATGCAGTGGCGTTCTCCTTTTAGTTTCTCCGTTCCCCGGTTGCGAGGTGCCAGTGTCGAACAGGCAATAGGTCGAATGTTCTGCGAGGTGATGTTCAAAGCGCCAATCGTGAATCCCGAAGCCAGCACCGTGAAGTTGCTTGGCATAACCGATTTAATGCTGCTTATTGAGGCATATCAGGCGCACAGCCCGACTTACGTCTAAGGGACGCAATGTTTTTGAGGGCTCCGAACACCTTCGGGCAATGCAAACGCGACATACGCTCCTGGGATGGGCATTTGCAGCGCGGGGTGACCCGGAACATCGTGCGTACGCGTAGTAGCCTGCGCCGCGGCGCAGAATACGATATATTCCCTTCCGTCAACTTTATACACCGCCGGCATTCCCTCAACGGCGGCATCCAGCTTAGCCTCCCATACCACTCTGCCGGTCTGCGAATCTAGGGCGCGAACCTTGCGGTCGCGTGTGCCCGTGAAAATCAGACCACCTGCCGTCAGCACGGGACCGACTTTGGGAAAATGCGAACCGGTATCCTTGAAGCCTTTTTCAGCTAACTCCGGAACATCTCCCAGAGGCACCTGCCATTCGATTGTGCCGTCGTTGAGATCGTAGGCGGTAAGCGTGCTCCAGGGCGGTGCGATCACCGGCAATCCGCTACTCGCGAACATAAAACCGAAGCTGCTTCGATACCGGAGCTTTTCGGAGGGAATATTCGATGTGGTCTCACGAGCGGAGTCTTGCGTAACTTGCCGTGGACCGGTTGCGCGCGCTCTCTTTGGATGCAATACATAGCCCACAAGGAAATCCAATGCCGCATCCGAAAGGGGCGAGATCGCGGGCATCTGGCCACGTCCGCGTGTGACAATCGCTCGCACCTCATCCGCGCTTAATCTCGATTCGATGTCGACGAGAGACGGCACAGCCGGCGGCTGCCCTGCCAACTCGGCGCCATGACACAATTTGCACTTGGATTCATAAACATGCCGCCCGCGCTCTTCGGGAGAACGGCCAGGCGGAAAGCTCACGTCCGCAGCCTCATATGAGCTCAGCTCTAACTTGAGCAGAGCAGGCAGGTCTTTCGAAACCACAAACAACTTGCCGCGGACAGAGTCGACGGCCGCCCCCTGAAAATTCGCGCCACCGTTGTTTCCCGGCATTTCGATGGTGTTGGTTACATCGGGAGGCGTGAACATGCCTTGATTGCGTGCTTGTTCGACCGTCTTTGCAATGCTCTGGCGTTCCTCAGGGTCGAGGAACGGGCTCAGGTCTTTGCTGGTGAAGCTCTGGCGGGCAAACGGAGGAGGCTTCAGCGGAAACGGCTGGGTGGGCCACGTCATCTCGCCGCGCATTTCAGACGGTGGCACGGGGCGCTCTTCGATGGGCCACAGCGGCTCACCGGTTTCGCGATTGAACACCCAGACGAAACCTTCTTTCCCAACCTGCGCGACCGCGTCAATGGTCTTGCCGGCGTGGCGGACGCTCAAAAGCATCGGAGCCGTAGCGTTGTCGTAGTCCCAAATATCGTGGTGCACCATTTGGAAATACCAGATTAATTTTCCCGTCCGCGCATTCAGAGCGAGCAGACAATCACCAAACAAATTGGCGCCTGTTCGGTTGGCGCCGTAGAAGTTGTACTTGGGGCTTGCGGTTGGAATGAAGACGATGCCGCGTTTGACGTCTACAGAGAGCCCGCTCCAGGCGTTGGCTCCGCCGACTGTCTTCCACGCTTCTTTCGGCCAAGTGTCATAGCCAACTTCGCCGGGATGCGGCACAGTGTGAAACGTCCAGATCAGGCGACCGGTCCGAACGTTGTACGCACGAATATCGCCCGGACCAGACTCGTATTCTTCATTTGTGGCAGATCCCAAAATGAGCAGGTCTTCGAAGACGCGGCCTGGTGTGGTTGATTGAACCAAATTCAAGCTTTCGGGATCGCGTCCGAGCCCATCGCGCAAATCTACCCGGCCATTCACGCCGAAATTCATGATCGATTGACCCGTGCCGGCATTAATGGCCTGCAGAAAGTTGTCGACTGCGAACAGCAATCTGCTATCAGAGTGATCTGAACTTTCCCAATAATTGATGCCGCGATTCGTGATCAGATGAGTGCTCGTTCCGGTCGAGTGAACCCACAGTTCGCGTCCCGTTGCAGCATCGAGCGCGACAATCGAGTTATTCCGCGCCAGAACGTACATCGTTCTGCCTACCACGAGAGGATTAAACAGATATTTACTCCCGTCGCCGGTTGGATAACTCCATGCCACGCGCAATTGGCTGACGTTGGATCCGTTGATCTGGTCGAGGGCTGAATACTGCGCTCCATCAGCAGCGCCCGCGTAGTCGCTCCAGGTAGAGTGCTCCGCTGCAACCGCGGCAGAAGCGACGTGAGTAAACTTGTGCTGGCGGCTGAGGCGGCTGTGTGCCTGCGATCTGATGGCCGGGGAAAGAGAAAGCCCCAATCCTGAAACAGCCAAAAAAGCAATCAGTTGTCGCTGGATTCGTGCCCTTGAAGACGTGCTCATCGTGGCCTCGTGGCTTGTAGTACGGTACCAGATTCGACTGCGCTCCGAGATGGGAATCTAAGGGTTGGACCGCATGAACATTCATCCTCGTGATGACCGATAGCGCATCTGCTCTATAATTTGGGAACAGCTTTCCATCTGGTATTGTCATGAAATTCGCAGAGCTGTTCCTTTTTTGGGTGGTGTCGATCTCGGCATATGCGACGCCCTTGCCGCAAATCGACCGTTTAGCTGAGAAGTCCCAGGAGGCCAAGCAACTGATGGCCGAAGGCAAGTTCCAGCAGGCGATTGTTGTTTATCGCGAACTGAATGGGGCGGTGCCGAATAACCCGGGTTTGAAGCTGAACTTGGGTATGGCGCTGCACATGGCTGGCAAGAAACGGGAAGCGATCCCGGAATTAGAAGAGGCCGTGAAGCTGGATCCGCATATGGCACCTGCTTGGCTTTTTCTCGGTACCACGCGCCTGCAATTAGGAGAGCCGTTTGCAGCGCTGAAGCCGCTCAGAACGGTGCTCCAACTGCGACCTGACCAGCACCAGGCGCGGCAGATGCTCGCTGACGCGCTGTTTTCGCTCGACCGATTGGAACAAGCACGTACCGAGTACCAGCGGATCGCTACTGAAGATTCTCAGAATGCACCGGCTTGGTATGGGCTCGGGCGCTGTTACGAACTGCTGTCGAGCAGCACCTTCGAAAAGCTACAGAGATTGGCTCCAGAATCGGCCTACGTGCTTTCCCTGCTAGCGGAAGCACGCCTGCGAGAACAGCAATTCTCGAGCGCGTTCTACCTTTATCGTCGTGCACTGGAGCGGATGCCCAACCTGCATGGGCTGCACAGGGCCGTAACGGAGATCTACCGGCAAACCGGACACCCGGAGTGGGCGAAAATTGAAGAACAGCGGGAAATGGCACTTGCTTTGCTGGATTGCCGCTCGCCTACGCTCGAATGTGACTTTCAAGCCGGAAGGTACGACGCCTTGATCGCTGCTGCCGAATCGGCAAACACACCCGAGTCGTTGTACTGGAGAACCCGAGCCTACAACGAGCTGGCACTGACTGCATTCGACCGGCTCGGTCGGCTGCCACCTTCTGCCGAACTGCACGAGCTAAAAGGGCATATATACAATAACCAAAAGAAATACAGTGAGGCTGGCTCCGAGTGGCGGAAGGCGTTGGAGCTTTCGCCAACGAACCTGCAGATCAGGAAAGAACTCGCGATCAGTCTAAAGCTTGGCGAGGACTACAGCGCAGCTCTGCCCCTGTTTCAGGAGCTCTTACATCAGCAGCCCGATTCAGCTGAGTTCAATTACTTTGCGGGGGACACTTTGCTGGATCTGCAGCAACCAAAGGAAGCCCTCCCACTGCTGAAACGCGCCGTGGCTCGTGATCCAAAATCTGTCGCCGCACAGAAATCACTGGCGCGATGCGAACTCGCGGCGGGGCAGGCGGCCAATGCAATTCCACATTTGAAGCTAGTGCTGGCCAGCGACGAAGATGGCACGCTGCACTATCAGCTCGCGCAGGCTTACCGGGCCATTGGCCAAATCGAACTCTCCAAGAAAATGCTTAGCGATTACGAATCGATGCAGCGCTCCATTGCAGCACGGAACGAAGCTGCTAAGCGAGAGACAGATATCACGCCTCCATGAACGCAGTGTAAGTATTTTCCAGCTATTTCATCGGCTCGCGTACTTCGATTGTTTGGTTGGTCGCGACATTCTGCAGCACTTGAACGTTCCCGCTGGGCCATCGGATTTCGATTCGATCTATTTTCTCCAGCTTGCCAGTCCCGAAGTGTACAGTGGATGGGCTGGAGGAGGCGTATCCGACAGCCGTGGTGACGTGATTGAACTGATCGCCGACGCGAATCTTAGCTCCAATGCCATCGCGATTGCTGCGAGTGCCCGTTAGTCTCAATACAAGCCAGTGATTCGGATCGGGACTAACGTTTTGCCAGAGTTCGGCGGACTCCCCCAGTGCACTGACTACTACGTCCACTTTCCCATCATTATCAAGATCGGCGAAAGCACTGCCACGATGGGCGCGTGCCAGCGTAAGACCCGCGTCCGAAGATACGTCGCGGAAGGTTCCATCGCCGAGGTTGGCGAAAAGGCTGTTCGGCTGCTTGTAGTGGGTTGACTGGAACATATCTATCAAATCATTGACATCCGAATTGGCGGTGAAGAGATCCTTCCATCCATCGTTATTGAAATCGAAAAATCCACTGCTCCAGCCGCTGCGTGCAGCCGAGAGCTGGGCTAATTGGCTGCTGTGAGTTACGTCCGAAAAAGAGCCTTTCCCGACGTTGCGAAATAAAGGAAATGTCTCGCCGGCTAGGGCCGTGACAGTGATGTCGCAAAGCCCGTCATTGTTAAAGTCCCGGAAGTCAGCGCCCATACTGGCGATCGGAGCGCCGTTGTTGGTTAACGCCACGCCAGCTTCGAGCGCTACCTCTTCGAATGTTCCGTTACGTCGATTGCGGAACAAAAAATTGGGCAGATTGTCATTTGTGACAAAAACATCGGTGAAGCCGTCGTTATCGTAGTCTGCAAATGCAACACTCATGCCTCTGCCAATGTGTTCGAGAATTCCAGCTTCTTTGCTGACGTCTTCAAATGTGCCGTCCCGACGGTTCCGATACAGCGTATTGGGCAGCCCCTCGAAATATTTCGGATGGCAATAGACGCGCAAGTCGCGCTCACGATCGCCACAGTAGCGGTCGAAATCAGGAGTCCAGTGGGCATAGTTCACGACGAACAGGTCCAACCATCCATCGTTGTCGTAATCGAGCCAGCCGGCGGCAACCGACCACTTGTCGCTTTTGATGCCCGCTGCTTCGGTCACATCCTCGAATTTTCCATTGCCCAGATTGCGATAAAGGATGTTGCGGTAGACTCCGGCCACGAACAAATCGGTATATCCATCGTTGTCATAGTCGGCAGCGGCGGCGCCCATCGAATAGCCTTCGCCCGCGACACCCGCTTGTAACGTGACGTCCGTAAATTTCATTCCGCCATCATTGCGGTAAAGCCGATTGAAAAACTTCGGCGAGTCCTTCTGAAAACTTGGAATAGCCGCACCGTTAGTAAAGAAAATATCAACCTTGCCGTCGTTGTTATAATCGAAAGCCGCGAGTCCTCCCGCCATGGTTTCGATCATGTGCTTGCGGGGCGTGGGATTGTTGTGAAGGACAAAATCCAGTCCGGATTGCTGAGCAACCTCGCGAAAACGGATTGGAGAAAGCGCAGAAACCGCCTTCAGATCGTGTTTTCCCTTACGACGCTGCGGAAGCAACACCGCGCAGGCCGCGGCGATGAAGTCTCGTCGCGAAAGCGCTGGAAGGGATCGGCCCACGGTGGAGATTATTCCGGGAATCATCGAAAGAGTCTAGCTACGGATTCGCAGACTCATATCAGCTGCGCCCTAGAAGTAGCCGGTCGATGCGGCCGCTCACGTCGCGCAGGTAGGACTCGTCGCCCCCCTCGAGCTCCGTGATAACACTGCCAGAATAACCGACGTCGGCGAAGGCTCGGCGCACGGCCCCCCAATCCACGTCGCCATCGCCAAGATTCACCCAGGCATATCCGTCTTCCTTGCGCTTGAAATCTTTTAGATGAACCTTCACGATCCGTGTGCCGAGCGTATGAATCCAGTCCTGCGGATACCCATATAGCACAACATTTCCTACGTCGAACCAGGCTTTGATCCAAGGACTCTGGAATTCATCGATGTACTTCGCCATCTCGAGAGGGCTGAGCAGGAACTTGTTCCAGACCTCCTCGATCGCGATGATCACTTTGAGTTCTGCTGCGAGGGGAATGAGAGTGCGGATCTCCCTTTGCGACCGCTGCCACGCGTCATGATACGAGGTCTTCGCGTCGACCACTGCCGGCACGAGCAAGACAGTATCGGCCCCCCAAAGCTTGGCGTTATGAAGAGAAGTCCGCATTCCTGCAAGACTCTTCTCTACCACCGAATGGTCAGACGACGACAGCGGATACTTCCAATGATCCATGTTCATCACTGAATCGACGTGGATGCCCGCAGAATCCGTGGCCTTCTTGATCTCTTCGGCTTTCCCCGCGTCTGGCTCTGTAGGCACCTGCACGACTTCGAAGCCGACATCACGCGCGAGCTTGAACCGGTCGCCGTAGCTGAGCTTCTCGGGCAACATGTCGAAGACGAGGCCCTTCTTGATGGCAAGCGGCGAAGCTGGAGCGGCATCTGAACTTCGTGCGCCGGCTGGGAGTGTGCGCGCTAGCGCGGCGGTGCTAAGCCCTGCTGCACACACGGTGGCTGTCGAGGATTTTAGAAACTCGCGACGTGAAGGTTGACCCATCTCCGGCTCAGCCTAGCTTAGTTAAATTGATTTTTGGATCCCATACTTCTTTGGACTTCAACATTTCGTCCCAAGTCACTTCACTGCCCGTGTAGGCCGCAGTGCGCGCCATGCATGCACGCCAGCGCGGATTCAGTTCCCTTGGCGGCCTGGTTGTGGAATTTTCCGCTCGTGATGCTCTCCACGAATGCCTTTTTCTTTTCCGAATCGGCAAGTTCCAGGTTGGAGGTGAAGTTTCCCGTTACGGAAAAAGCTTGCGCGTCACCGGCAGGTTTTGTCGAAGGGCCGTATTGCCACGGTTCATCGCCCCAGATGCCCAGCGGTCCAGTGTAGGGAGACTGTGATGCGCCTTTGTCCCGAAAAAGCGCTCGGTCACATCCCACCAGCCTTTGGCGAATTGGGTCGAGCTGAACGTTACGTCCACATTATTCGGATAGTGGAAGACCACGTTGTAATTCCCGTAACAATCGCCATCATCACTTGGACGTCCCTGCCGTCCTCCCGTCGCGGAAGCTTTGACCTGGATGTCCTTTTAGAATCCAGTTGCAGATGTCAATCACGTGTATGTTCTGTTCGACAATAATGTCACCCGATAGAGTCCGGTCGTGCACCCAGTTACGCAGTCGCCGCTCGACAGGCGATGCGTTAGGCCAGGCTGGTCGATCAATGTAGCCGGTCAGGTAATGAGCTTCGCCGCAAACGATGTTGCCGAGAGCCCCATTGTGAATCCGGTTCACCAGTTCTACGAACGGAGGACAATCGCGGATCTGGAATCCTACATCGAGACTCAATTTGTTGTCCGCGCGTTTGCCAATTTCGATCACCTTGAGTGCCCCCGGCACATCAACAGCCACCGGCTTCTCGAGGTAAACGTGCTTTCCTGCAGCCACCACGGCGTCCAGGTGCTGAGGATGGTAGTAGGGTGGAGTCGCGATCACGATGGCATCCACGTCCTTGGAAGCCGCGATCCGTTGATACGCATCGGGACCGACAAAAAGCTGTGAAGCCTCCAGTGCCGCGTAGCCTTTCCCCTGTTGCATCTCGTCGAAATGCTTACGTGCGAGGTCTAGTTGGTCCTGGAACATATCCCCCAGCGCGACCACGCGAGCACCGCCCGTATCTACAAGATTGCCGGCATCCTCAGTCCCGCGGCCGCCGCAACCCAGCAAACCGACTCGGACCGCAGAGTTGGCAGCGGTACCGCGCACCAAGCTCGGCTTGGTCAACATTGCCCCGGCTGTTCCCGCGGCTACTGTGATGAATTTTCGTCGGGTGATTTCATTGGACAGCAACTGCTCTGGATGGAGTGCCATATAATCTCCCAAGCTATCCGATCAATTTTTCTAAGTACGTTTTCTCTGCGCGGACGTCTTCGAGTTGCTGCGGGCCAGATACTTCCCGCTCAATGGTTACCGCGCCGCGATAGTTCAGCTGTTTCAGGCGCTCAATGATACGAGGAAAATCCACTTTGCCTTTGCCAATGGGAACTTCCTCGCCGAGTTGCTTCGGGTTCGTAGGCCACATCCCGTCTTTGGCGTGAATCCCTTGCACGTAGGGGCCGAGGATTTCAATAGCATCCACGGGATTTGCCTTCCCGTAGAGAATCAGATTCGCGAGATCGAAGTTCACTCCCTGATTGTCCAAGCCGACGTCGCCTATCGCACGCACGAGCGTGATGGGAGTCTCCTGCCCGGTCTCATAGCGGAAGTTCTGTCCATTGCGCTTGCAATAGCTAACCACGTCTCGCAGGGCCGCAATGAGCTCTTTGTAGAGCGGATCATTTGGATTCTCCGGAATGAATCCGCAGTGCGTCTGCACGGCCGGTATGGAGCACTGCTTCGCGAAGTCGGATGCTTTCTTGATGTGAGCTATGCGGGCCTCGCGCGTCGCTTTAGGAGCTAAGCCGATCGTCAGCGGCCCTTGATAAAAATCCCAGACTTCTTTTCCGGGTCCACCTACCACAACGGAGGTTGCTTCAATCTGATTTTTCTGCAGCGACTCACGCAGGCGGTTCACCAGATCGCCGTCGGATTCGTCCACAAAGATCTGGCTGGTCGGCAAACCAAGTTCGTGGACTTTGGCGAGAGCGGCCTCAGGATCTTTGCCTATGTCGATGATTAGCCCGAGTCTTAGCGGCTTTTTGCCTTCATCGGCTGCGAGAGGAGGGATCGACATCTCCGCCTGAAAAGGTGCACGCCGCACATTAGACACTGTGTTTGCCAGAGCACCGGGCCGCAAGCTCATGGTCACAGCCAGAGCCCCGCCAGAAGACCGCAGAAATTTCCGCCGATTCAATTTCTTCATGGTGCCGAATTGTAAGCTTGACTATGGAGACAAGGCCAGCCGCGGCTCTCTCTAATTCTCCTTGATCGCAACATCTTTCCATCGCATCTTTACACCACCGCCGGTGTGAATCTGCAACGCGATTATGCCATCCGGGAATTTTGGAGACGGATCGGTGTAATCCACAACCTTCACGCCATTCAGACGAGTAGTGATGTGGGAGCCTTGCACGGACACTTCGAGGTCATTCCATTCGCCCGGCTTGAGCGCGTTTTCGCCCTCGGCTGTCGGCTGCGCTACCCAACCACGCCCGCCGCTTTCGTACAGCCCACCAGTGTGCTTGCCTTTGCCGGGATCGACTTCCACTTGCATGCCCTCAATGTCGGGGCCATGCTCCGGATCCATGCCCGTGATTCGCGAGTGAATGAAGACGCCGCTGTTCCCTTCTGCCTCGCCCTTAAATTTCAGGCGCAAAACAAAATTCTTATACGTCTTTTCGGTGGTTAAGTAGCCGTACTTGTTGGCTGTGCTCTCGCAGAGAATGGTTCCCCCATCGACGACCCATTTTTCGTCGCCATTCTTCTTCCAGCCAGAGAGATCTTTGCCGTTGAACAGAGCAGTCCATCCCGATCTCGCCTGGCTGGCAGCGGCGAGCGCCAATAGCAATACCAGGGCGAAACTGCATGGCTTCATCGTCGAGTTTCTCATGAGAAGCAAATAATAAGCCCCCCGGGGCACGATTTGCATGCTCCCGGGGGCTGATTCTCCACTCAGAATGCCAATCGCAGTCCGAAACGGAACTGGCGTTCGTCATTTTTGGCACTGGTGATGGTCAGGAAATCCCCACTGGTGATGTCGCCACTGGGATTGAGAAAGTGTGGCGAGTTGAAGAGGTTGGCCGCATCCGCGCGAAACTGAAGTTCCACCCGCTCCAGCAGCTTAAACGTGCGGAACAGGCTGAAATCGAAATTCACAGAACCTGGCCCTCGCAGGCTATTTCGGCCAACGTTGCCGTACCTGACGTCCGTCACGGGCACGAACACACTTGGGTCGTAGAATGGATTTCCAGAACCAACTCCGCCCAGCTTGTGTGTAGGCCCGACCTGGTCAGGTGTTTGCCTTTGATCCACAGCGTTCAAAGAAGCGCCGGAAGCCGTTAACTGGAATGGCTGGCCGGAAACGGCGCTAAAGATACCGCTGGTTTGCCATCCGCCAGCGATCTTGGATGCGGTCCCTGAACTCGCCCAGCGCTTGCCGGAGCCAAAAGGTAGCTCGTAGATATACGACATCTGGAAAATTTGTGGCGTGTTGTAGCCAGCCGGCCCTCGGTTCTTTCGCAGCACATTGGGGTCGTTCCAGTTGAGGCCAGCCCAACCATCATCATCGGTCCAGTTGATGGCTTTGGACCACGTGTACGCTCCCTTGACCATGAAAC
>CAWDFM010000003.1:0-1445071 GCA_963801615.1 uncultured Acidobacteriota bacterium
GCGTGTCTTCCTTTTCCATTTCTATTGACGGCTTCGGGGCTGGGGCTCGGCAGGACTTGCAGAATCCTCTCGGAGTGCGTGGACCTGAGATGTTTTCCTGGTTCTTTCAGACGGATGTCTGGAAGAAGATGCATGGCGAGAGCGGCGGCGGGCAAGGCGTCGACAACCAGATGGCTGAGCGCGCGTTCGAGAATGTCGGCGCGTGGATTTTGGGGCGGAACATGTTTGGTCCGGTGCGGGGGCCGTGGCCCGACGAGTCCTGGAAGGGATGGTGGGGCGATGAACCTCCGTATCACGTCCCCGTCTTTGTCCTGACACATCATGCGCGGAAGCCGCTGGCCATGCAGGGTGGGACTACGTTTCACTTCGTCACGGACGGGGCTGAGTCGGCGTTGAAGCGGGCTCGGGAAGCGGCTGCAGGCAAAGACGTCCGCATCGGCGGAGGCGTGTCGACAATTCGGCAGTATCTTCTTGCGGGGCAGATCGACGAGATGCATTTGGCAATGTCGCCGGTGTTGATGGGCGAAGGCGAGCATCTGTTTGCTGGGATCAATCTGCAGCAGCTTGGGTTTCGCGTAGTCCGGAGCGCTGCGGGAGAGAATGCGACCCACATCTTCATCGAGAAGCAGAAATGATTTAGCGCACGTTGGGGCTTACTACGGCGTGCCAAGCCGAAAGCATCCTACTTCTTGCGCTCGCTTCGCTCGCGGGGCGGACGACTGCGTCCGCCCCTACACAAACAAAATCAGGCTGCTGCTTGCTGGGGATAGGCGGGCGGGGGGCCCATCCTACCGCGCTCTTTGCGGGCAGGGTGAGAATGTTCTGCAATCACTTCTTAGGAGAGTGAGCTTTTGGGGCGGGCGCACCGCGCAGCAAGCCTTCGGTGCTGAGGTCCTCGTCGATATCTGGCCAGTGGATTGCGTAGCCTCCCCCGCGATCTTCCATGGCTGCAAAAAAAGAAGCGGTACGCACCCGTGTGCAACACCGTCGGCATGCGCGGGATTCCAGCACGCTCGCTTCGCTCGGGGCGGACGAGGCGTCCGCCCCTACACAAGCGTTCTAGCTCAGTGACTTCTTCCTCGGCACGAACATATCTGCTTCGGTGAGTCCGCATTGATTCGCCATCTGGTAGCAGTAGTGGAGGTGGGCGGCGCCTTGGGGAGTGCGGGAGTCGGTGCCGAAGGTGAATTTCAGGCCGGCTCGTTTGGCGAGCGTGATGAAGTTCGCGTCGGGGACATGCGAGGCTTCATTGATTTCGATGGCGATTTTTTTCGAGCGGGCCAGGTCGATGATGCGCTGCATTCTCGGCTTCGTCCAGAGGTCGGCGTATTGGCGCGCGATGGGGACGGGCAGGAAGGTGGGCCATCCGAAGATGCCGAGAGGCTCGGTCGTCATGACTTGCTCGATGAATTGCAGGTAGCGGGTCATGAAGGCTTGTTCGTCGTCGACGATAGTGTCGATCTGCCAGATAGCGAGGAAAGTGCCGTCGGGGTTGGGGAGGGTGAGGGCGTCCATGAGGATGTAGTCGAGTTGGTCGAGCAACGGCTTCGAGAAGGCTTTCGACCAGCCGGGATAGACCGGCTGCAGGCCAATGCGGACGGGATAGGGGCGGAGAGTGTCCAGATACCGCTTGAGGTCGGCATCGCTGTTGAGCTTGTAGCCGGGACCAGGATGCTCGACGATGCCGATCTGGACTCCGCGGTCTTTGCCAAGCGCGACTGCCTGCTCGATCGAGAGCTGATCGCTCAGGTGAACATGATAGTCCGCGACAGGGAAGGCGGGCTTGGCTGCGGACGTGGAGGATTCGCGATTGCTTGCCGCGAACGCACGTGAGAGATGAGGTGTACGGGCGAGGGCGGCTCCGGCTATGGCTGACATTTCCAGGAAGGTTCTGCGCGAGTAGGGATGGGACACGGGTTTATCTCCGTTGCAAGAGTGAAGGACTGAGGAGCTTATCGGGGCGGGCGGACGATCGCAGTGATGGCGGTCACGAGTTGGAAGGGGTTCGCCTATCTCGGGTGGATCGAGCGGGAGCAGCGGATTCCCACCAGGATGATGGCGAAAACGACTGCAATCGTTCCCAGGGCGGTGACCGCAAGGAAATCGATCACGACCTGCTCCATGCCCAGTGCTTGCAGGAGGGAACGGATCACGGCTCCGGTGATGATCGCGGGACTCGGTATCGACATTGGAGGCTTCTCTCGTGTGAAAGTTAAAATCCCCACCCTGCGAATGGCGCGCAGGGTGGGGCAGCGTGTTGTGACTTGTTTCATTCACTGGGCTGGGGTTTCGGTTGGAGTGGATTCGGCTTGGACTTCTGGCTGTGTGGAATTGATCTTCACCGTGTGGAGTATCTGTTCCAGGCGGTTGAAGACGCGGTCGCGGTCCACATGCTTTACGAGGCCTTCTTCGCTGGCATCCGTGGTGACGTTCAGCGCGAACTCGTAGCAGGCGCCGTTCTGATAAAGGTGGAAGTACTTGGAGTCGCTCTGGCGCGTGCCTTCGCCGGAGACGGCTTCGGTGGCGCGGAGTTGCATGTCGCCGATCAGAAGCTGGTTGGCGTCAAGAGTCTTCGCGGTGGGTTCGGTGCTGGACGGGGTTGAGGAATCAAGCTTCGCGCTCGAGTCCTTGGGCGCGTCTTTCTTTACGTCATCGGTCTTTACTTCTTCGATCTTTGCAGAGCTGGGCGTTGCGGCCTCGGGCTTCACTTCCTCGGGTTTTACTTCGGACACTGGAGCTGAATCCGACTTTGCGATCGACTTCATTTGCGGCACGGCAAATTGACCGCATTCGTCCGCGGTGAGGCTCTTCTGCACGCTCACGTTGAAGAATGCGGACGAGAAGTCGGTGTTGACGTAGTTCGTCTCGGGCAGTTCGACCGCGGCGAGAGCAACTCCACCGGGCTGCACGAAGTTCATCGGGATCGGGTTCGACAGGATGAGCTGGGTGGCAGCGTCGCCGGTTTCGATGGCGTAGCGCCGTGGATACTCGAAGGTCACGCCATAGGTCTTATCGGCATAATTGACGGTCGAGGGCCTCTTACGGACAACGGGCTTCTTGTGTGCTGGCTTGTTCTCAGCCTGTGCGACGGGCATTGCCGGCATGGGCTGCAGTTGCGGCTGGGCCGCGGGAACTTCGGTGTTCGTGGTTATGGGTTTCGGTTTGTCGCTGGAACATCCGACTGCGATTGAGCAGATGATCAGCACGGCAGCGAATACGAGCGCGCTGGCGTTGGTGCCCCAGGTCAGAAAACTGTTTTCTCGAGAGTTGCTCTTTACGTTGATGCGGGTCATGGTGGTTGCCTCCTGCCGGCTAGCGGCACCATGCGTAAATGCACGAGACGGACCAACGGGAAGTGATTGATTTCGCTGTGGCTACGAAGATCGGGAACGTGGCGCGCGGGACACGTTGTGGCGGCGGGGACACGCTTGCTGCTGGATGCATCCTGTGTTCCGGCCGGGAGCCGCTGCCGGGGCAATCTACCTCGTGCTGGTTTCAGGGATGGTCGAAGCGTCGGCGGAGTCAGAGGAGCTTTGCGAATGCAGCGGGAGGGCGGCACGGACGGCTGTGCCGGGATTGAGAGACTCGATGTGGAAAAGGCCTCCGAGCTTGAGGACGCGCTCGCGCATTCCGGTGATGCCGACACCGGCCTGAGCCGCCGAGCTATCCATTCTGCGCAGGCGGGCATCTGGAATTCCCTTGCCGTTGTCGCGCACTTCGATTTCGATGTGCTGGCCGGTACGGGTAAGGCGAACAGAAGCTGCCGAGGCTTGGGAATGACGGTGAACGTTGGTGAGGCTCTCCTGGAGGATGCGGAACAACACGAGTTCTCGATCCCGCGAAGGGCGGTCCATTTTCTGGAGGATATCGCATTCGATCTGAATACCGCTGCGCCGGGCGAATCCTTCGACGAACCAGCGTACGGCGGGGCCGATTCCGGCTTCATCGAGCAGCGGCGGATGCAACAGGTAAGAAGTAGTCCGCACTTCCTGCAGCGCGTCATCGGCCAGCGCGTTGAGATCGTCGATCAGGGGCTGGAGAGTGGGAGGAGATCCTTTCACTTGCCGGAGGAGAGCGATGGACATCTTCACGGCGGCGAGGGTCTGGCCGACCGTGTCGTGGAGGTCCCGCGCGATGCGGCGGCGTTCCTCGTCCTGCAGCGTCATGAGGCGGATGGAGAGCTGGCGGAGATCGCTCTCGGCCTGCTGGCGGACGCTGATCTCCGATTGCAGCCGCTCGAGAGCCTGGGAGAGTTCCGCGGTTCGCTGGAGCACCCGCGCTTCTAACTGGTCATGCGCCTTCCGCAGGTCTTCCTCGGCGCGCTGTCGCTCGCGTGCTTCCCTGGTCAAGGCGTCAATACTCTCGTTCAGGCGCAATTGCTTATTGCGGTTGGCGCCCCCGAGGGCAATCAGGACGGCTGTGACTAGAAAGAACCCGGTCGTGGCGTGAATTTCTGAAGAATGAATCAGAGAGAAGGAGTGGCGCGGGTCCATGAACCAGTAGAAAATGCCGAGGAATCCAATCAGGCCGCTGAAGGCCGCCGGCAGATATCCGCAGACCACGGCGCAATAGGCGACCGCAATATAAACGGTAGCGTAAAAGGCGACGTGTCCCAGGACGGGATCGAGCAACCAGCGGAGCAGGATGGCGGCCGCGCCGGTGGCAAGCGCAATGGTATAGCGCCGGAGGATACTTTTAGGCGGAATGGGAGTGAGGGAAGTGAGCATCTGCGCCTTGCATGCAACTCACCTGCTGATCTGGTTGGAAGGAAGCACCGGCGGGCATGGAGCACGCGGGTGCGCTAAATTGTGCCGTGCGAACAGAAGCCCTTGCGTATTCTTTGGGTGGGATGCACCCAAGCTATACGAGGGTTGTCCAACCGAAGTGAGGTAGAGTTTAGGTGAGGGTATCGTTGGTACTGTGACGTTGACGCGCATTCTGAATCTGAGCGAGGGTTGGGTAGAGTCGAAAACCAACCCTAACCCCTGTGTTCCTCCGTGTCCTCTGTGGTGAAGAAGCTAAAAGCGGGTATGCTCGGGGGTGCGCTCGACATTCTTCTAGAACATTCTTGCTTACATTCCTTTACGTGGAGCTTCCATCATGAAGTGTTGCACGCGTTGCTTGCTTGGTTTGCTTTTGTTTCTGGGGTCCGTGGGTTGGGCTCAGGAGAAGGTCATTATCGACACCGACATTGGCGACGACGTGGATGACGCGTTTGCACTGGCGCTGGCGGTGAAGAGTCCGGAACTGCAGGTGCTGGGGATTTCGACCGCATTCGGCGAAACCGACGTGCGCGCCAAAATTGTGGACCGCTTTCTGGCGGAAGTAGGCAAGTCCGATATTCCCGTGTGCGTGGGGAAACCAGTGGGAAAGACGCCGATGTCACAGCGCCTTTACGGCGAAGAAGGACACTTCGCGAAGACTTCGCATGGGGACGCAACGGACTTTCTGCTGCAAGAGATCAAAAAATATCCCGGCGAGATTACGCTGATCGCGATTGGGCCGCTGATGAATGTTGGGGAAGCCATCGATCGCGATGTGGCAGCGTTTCGCAAGCTTAAGCGGGTCGTGATCATGGGAGGATCGATCCGGCGCGGGTATGGAGATTACGGATACAACGAGCATTTTCCTCCGTCGCCGGAGTGGAATATCTTGAACGACGTGAAATCGGCGCAGAAATTGTTTGCCTCGGGCGTGCCTGTGTATGTCATGCCGCTGGATTCGACGCAGTTGAAGCTCGACGAGGTGAAGCGCGCCTTTCTGTTTACGCGTGGGACGCCGGTAACCGATCAGCTGGCGATTTTGTATCACTTGTGGGCGCAGGAGACTCCGACGCTGTTTGATCCGATGACGGTGACGTTTGTATTGAAGCCGGAGTTGTGCCCGGTGACGCCAATGCATATTCGGGTGGATGAGAAGGGATATACCCGTGAGGAGCCTGGGGCGCCGAACGCGCAGGTTTGCCTGAATTCGAATCCGGAGGATTTTTTCCAGTTTTATTTGCGGAGAGTGGGGGAGAGGTAGCGCCGACGGTTTTTTTGAGTTCAAATCGCGTTGGAGACGCAAAATGGACGAGAGCGGCAGGCGGAGATTCTTGAAAAGAGCGGGGATCGCTGCGGTTCCAGCTCTGGTACCCACAATCCCCAGGCTGGCCGCACAGGACGCCACGCAAAGGGAGCACCCTGCGGCACGGCCTCTTCTCTGGGATGTGCGGAACTTTGGGGCCGCAGGGGACGGGAAAACTCTGGATACGCCCGCCATCAACCGGGCGATTGAGGAGGCGGCGAGTTCGGGCGGCGGAACAGTCTACTTCCCCGCTGGAAATTATCTTTGTTACTCCATTCATCTGAAGAGCAAGGTTGCGCTCTTTATCGAGCAGGGGGCAACGATAGTGGCGGCGGATCCTGCATCGGATGCGTCTCGCAGTTATAATCCGGCCGAATCGAACAAGCCTTGGGAGGATTACCAGGACTACGGCCACAATCACTGGCACAACAGTTTGATCTGGGGCGAGGGGCTCAGCGACGTATCGATCTGCGGGCCGGGTTTGATCTGGGGAAAAGGCCTGAGCCGCGGGTGGGGCGCGGGTCCGGTTGCGGAGCAGCCCGGGGTGGCCAACAAAGCGATCGCGCTCAAGAATTGCCGGAACGTGCTGCTGCGGGACTTCTCTATTTTGCATGGCGGGCATTTCGGAATTCTCGCAACTGGGGTGGACAATCTCACCATCGACAATTTGAAGATCGATACGAACCGCGACGGGATGGATGTGGACTGCTGCCGCAATGTGCGGATCTCCAACTGCAGCGTGAATTCTCCCTGGGATGACGGGATTTGCCTGAAGAGCTCTTTCGCCTTGGGCTACGCGCGTGCAACCGAGATGGTGACCATCACGAATTGTTTGCTGAGCGGCAGCTTTGAGGAAGGGGCGCTGCTGGAGGGAACGTTCAAACGATTTGCGAACGATGTGAAAGTACCGCGCACGGGGCGGATCAAGTTCGGGACGGAATCGAATGGAGGATTCAAGAACATTACGATTGCGAATTGCGTCTTTGACGGCTGCCGCGGGTTGGCCATCGAGAGCGTGGATGGAGCGGTGATTGAAGATGTCACGTGCACCAACATCAGCATGCGCGATGCCATAGAGGCTCCCATATTCATACGGCTGGGCGCACGCATGCGGGGGCCGTCGGGCGTTGCTGTGGGAACGATCCGGCGATTGATCTTGAGCAACATCACTGTGCTCAGCGCGCCGAACTCAGCTCGCGTCGCGTCGATCGTGGCGGGGATTCCAGGCCACCCGATTGAAGATCTGAAGATCAGCGATGTCGTGGTCGCGCATGCCGGCGGGGGCACGCGGAGTGATGCCCAGCGAGCGATCCCCGAGGAGCAGAAGAAATATCCCGAGCCAACAATGTTTGGGACGACTCCTGCGCATGGGTTCTTCATCCGTCACGTTCGAGGGTTGGAGATGGAGGGCATCAACATTGAACACTCGAGCCCAGAGGCACGGCCCGCGTTCGTGCTCGATGATGTGGAGGCCGCGGACTTTGGGCGGATCAAGGCTGCGACCGATGCCGGAGTGCCAACGTTTTCGCTGAATCAGGTCCGAGATTTCAGCGTCGTGCGAAGTAAACCAGTTCCGGATACGGAGATTGAAGTTGTGGGAAAGAAGGAGATTTAGTCCACAACTCGCGCCGAAGCGTAGCGAGGCGACTGAGGCGGAGTGAGTTGAACGGAGTCAAAATCCCGCACAAAACGCGTGAAGAGTTACCCCGGACTTATAAGAGGAGCAATGAGAAGATTTCGGAATCTTAGTGTAGTCGTGTCTCTCCTGTGGAGCATTGCTGTCCTCGCCCAGCAGAAAGAGCCGGTCGACCTGGTCGTCAGCGGGGGCATCGTGGTCACGATGGATTCCGCGCGCGCCATTTTTCCGGATGGCAGCGTGGCCGTGCGCGGCGACTCGATCCTTGCGGTCGGGCCACGGGCAGAAATCGAGTCGCGTTATCGAGGTGCAAGGGTCATCGAGGCGCGCGGGCATCTGGTGCTGCCAGGATTTATTAACGGTCATACGCACGTGCCCATGACCCTGTTTCGCGGGTTGCATGACGATGTCACGTTGAATGACTGGTTGTACAAGTACATTTTTCCAGCGGAAGCCAAGAACGTGAACGAAGAGTTCGTGCGCTGGGGCACGCGTTTGGCTGCGGCGGAGCAGATTCGCGCCGGAGTGACTACGTTCGCCGACATGTATTACTTTGAGGACGCCATCGCGGAGGAGACGAAGGCCGCGGGCATGCGCGGCGTGCTGGGCGAGACGTTTATCGACTTCCCTGCTCCCGACAATAAATCGGAAGCGGAGATGCTGGCGTACACGGAAAAGTTTTTGAAGCGCTGGCAGGGAGATCCGCTGATCCACGCGGCCGCGGCCCCGCATTCTATCTACACGTGTTCGAAGAAGACACTGCAGGATGCGGCGGCGCTGGCGCGAAAGTATCATGCGCCAATCTTGATTCACGTAGCGGAAATGAAGAAGGAGTGGGAAGACAGCGAGAAAGCGAACGGTGCGTCTCCCGTGCAATATCTGGAAAAGATTGCCGTGTTAGGCCCGGACGTAGTAGCGGCGCACTGCATTTTCGTGGATGAAGCGGACCGGAAGTTGCTGGCGGAACGAGGCACGGGGTGTGTGCACAATCCCTCGAGCAACATGATGATCGCCAGCGGAGTGTCTCCGGTTCCCGAGATGCGGGCGGCAGGAGTGGCGGTGGGGCTGGGAACAGACGGTCCGGCGGGGAGTAACAACGATTTGGATCTGATGGAGGAAATCGATCTGGCGGCCAAGCTGGCGAAAATTTCGAAGATGGATCCGCTGGCGTTGAATGCCAAGGCTGTGGTGGAGATGGCTACCATCGACGGCGCCCGCGCGTTGCATATAGAGAAGGACATTGGGTCCCTGGAACGCGGCAAGAAAGCTGATCTGGTGTTCATCAGTCTGAATGAGCCGAATGCCGTGCCCATGTATGACATCTATGCGCAGATTGCATATTCGCTAAAAGGCAGTGATGTGGATACGGTGGTGATTGGCGGGCGAGTGGTCATGCGGAATCGAAAATTGCTGACCGTGGACGAGCCGGCAGTGCTCCAGAAGGCTCGGGAATATGGGATCGCAGTCAAGAAAAGCCTGGGCATGGAGTAAGGCATGGAGAAAATCAGTGGATAGGGATCAGGGGAAAGGGCTCGCGAAGGGATCTCCGCCTCGGCACGCTTCGGCGGACAGCCCAAGGGGCGGTCCCTACGTGCGTTGTGGCATCATGCCAGCTCCTGTACATTTTCTTGCTTTGCATCAGTGCCAGTAGGCAGGGCGTTCTTCGGTTTCAGGTACGGTTCAGGTTGTTGAGGGCTTGGGGATATCTGTCGATGGGTGCAGGGAGACCGGGATTCACTTGGATTGCGGCGTTTCTGCTGCTATTGAGCGGGGCGGCAGGATCGCTGGCACAGGGCCCCAGAGCGGAGTCCGGGATTGAGCAAGTCCGCACGGCTCGCGCGGTGCACGTTGAGCGCGCGCCGAAGATGGATGGCACCCTCGATGACCTGATATGGCAACTGGCAAATCCCATCACAGATTTCCGGCAGCGAGAGCCCTTCGAGGGGCAGCGCGCAACCGAAGCCACTGAAGTTCGAATCTTGTACACGCATAACGACGTGTACTTTGGCATCGCGTGTCACGATTCGACCCCTCATGGCGTAATCGCTTCTCAACTGCGGCGGGATGTAAGCCAGGAGTTCGACGACCACTTCGAAATCATCATTGATTCACGCCGGGACCGGCGGAATGCGTACCTCTTCCAGATTAATCCTCTCGGAACGCAGCGCGACGGCTTGCTCACGGACGAAGGCCACATGGACTCGCAGGATGGTGATCCGGGATGGGACGGGGTGTGGACGTCGGAGGCGCGGATTACTGACGAGGGGTGGACCGCGACGGTGGAGATTCCCTTTTCCACGCTGAATTTCATGCGCAGCCAGGATGTGGTGTGGGGCGTGAACTTCAAGCGCTTTATCCGGCGCAAGAATGAAGAAGACTTGTGGAGCGCCTGGCGGCGGACGTTTGGCATCAGCAAGATCAGCGAAGCGGGGGAGCTCAGCGGGATCAGCCAGATTGGCAGCGGGCGGCTGTTCATCGTGAAGCCGTATGCGTTGGCAGGATTCAGCCATCTTCCGGCGAGCGCGGTGACCAGCGGCCTGAAGCCGGGAACGAGTCCGCTGTACACGGGCGGGCTCGACATCAAGTACGGGCTGCGCTCCAATCTGGTCGCGAATCTTACGGGCAACACCGATTTCGCCGACAGTGATGTGGATGTGCAGCAGTTCAATCTGACTCCGTACAAATTGTTCTTTCCAGAAAAGCGGCAGTTCTTTCTGGAGAACGCCAACGTTTTTTCGTTCCCCATGAGCATTGGGGAGAGCGGCGACCAGCTGTTTTTCAGCCGGCAGATTGGGATTGATCCGGTTACCGGGCAGGAAGTGCCGATCAACGGCGGAGCGCGGGTTACCGGCGAAGTTGGCGGTTTCGAACTGGGCGTGATGGATGTGGATACCAGATCGTCGGGGCCGAATCCGTACGCGAATTATGCCGTGGCGCGAGTGAAACGGTCGATCGGCGAGAGCGGGTCGTATCTCGGCGTGATGGGAATCGATAAGCGGTTTGGCAACCCGGCGGGAAATTATAACCAGGCAGAGGGCGTGGATGGGCGGCTGGTGCTGCTGAAGAATCTGGCGCTGTCGGGCTATGCGGCGCAAACCCGGAGTCCGGGATTTTATCTGTGCTCCATCAATCCGGATAACTGCAAGTCGGGACAGACCAGCCTGGGCGCGGGAGTGATCTATCGCTCGAACTGGCTTGATTTCTTCGCGGAGCACCGGAAGATTGGGCCAAACTTCAATCCTGCCGTGGGATTCCTGGAGAGGACAGACTGCGTTTGCGATTTTGCGGATGCGACTTTCAAAGTGCGTCCGCAAGTGGCCAAGCTGCGGGAAATCAATTTCGAGAGTTTCATCGTGCACGATCCGGATACCCATGGCAGAGTGCAGACCCAGGAATGGCAGGCGACGTTTCGGGCGGAGTTCAACAACGGTTCCTATACCGATGACGACTTTGTGGACGCGTTTGCGCAACGCCTGACGGAGCCATTCAACATTTATAAGAACCTGTATATTCCGGTTGGCGTCTACAACTGGGCGCGCCATCAACTAACCTATGGCTCGTCGCAGGAGCGCAAGGCGACGGTAAGCTTTTATGAGAGATTCGGCGGATACTACAACGGAAAGCTGAACGAGGCGCGCGTGCGGGCTACTTATCGGGCGAACCAGCGTCTCGCGTTCGGTTTCAGCGAGCAATGGAACCGATTTCACCTGGGAGTGACGGACGGGAGTGCGGGGGCGGCGCCTTCGCTTAAGGACTTTTCCGTAGTGTTTGGGTCGCTCGAGACGGACTATGCGTTCTCGCGTTTTCTTTCGCTCTCCACCATCCTGCAGATGAATACAGCGGACCCGCAGGCCGCCAGCGCGAATATCCGGCTGCGGTGGAACTACCGCGCGGACAGCGATTTGTATCTCATTTACACCGCGGGGCAGAAGTTCGCGAGCCTGGCGGCGGTGACTCCGCAGCAGTTTTACGAGCACCGCTTTGTCATCAAGTACACCTATTCGTTCCGGCCTTGAAGACGTCCCGACGACAAGTGGCGACGGGCGCTTCCCGTATAATCGGAGGATTCCCTTTGAGTTGTGGGTGCTTTTGGTATGGCTGCATTTCTGGATGAAATAGTGGCGTCAACGCGCCGCCGGGTGGCTCGAAGCAAGAGCCATGCAGACTCGCGCGCGTTGGAGCGCCAGGCGGAAACGCATGTGCCGCGCGGGTTTCGGCGCGCCCTGGCCGCCCGCAGCAACGAAGGGATTGCGGTCATTGCGGAGTTGAAGAAGGCTTCGCCGTCGAAGGGGCTGATTCGGGCTGATTTCGATGCGGTTGCTCTGGCTCAAGAGTTGGAGGAAGCGGGAGCGGCGGCGCTTTCGGTGCTAACCGACGAGGAATTCTTCCAGGGGTCGCTCGACAATTTGCGGAAGGTGTCGGCAGCGGTGGCGATTCCCGGCTTGCGCAAGGACTTCATTGTTGATGAGTTTCAACTGCTGGAAGCGCGGGCCAATTCAGCGGATGCGGTGTTGCTGATTGTGGCGGCGCTGTCGCAGGAGCAGTTGATCTCGCTTTCCACTTCGGCCCGGTCCCGTGGCCTCGATGTGCTTTGCGAAGTGCACGACCGCGAGGAGTTGGATCGGGCGCTGGACGCTAGGTGTGACTTGATTGGGGTGAATACGCGGGATCTGCGGACCTTCAAGGTTGATCTGGAGACGGCAATCGCGCTGGCAGACCGCTTTTCCGGCGACGTTGTTCGCGTGGCCGAGAGTGGGATTCACACCGCTCACGATGTGAGCGCATTGCGCTCAGTTGGCTATCACGCGTTTCTGGTAGGCGAGTCACTGATGCGGGCTGATCGTCCCGGTGCTGCACTGCGGGAACTAATGCGAGCGCCAGGTATTCAATACTCCAGTACCCAGTACTCAGTGAAGCCAGGGTCCTCGCGCACCGCCAGCAAGTAGCTCCTTTATGACTTGGGTCAAAGTTTGCGGGATGACGAATCTGGAGGACGCGCTGGTTGCGGTGGAGGCAGGAGCGGATGCGGTCGGATTCGTGTTTTATGAAAAGAGTCCTCGGTACCTGAGCATGGAGACTGCGCGACACATTGTGCAAGAACTGCCGGAGGAAGTCGAAAGGGTCGGCGTGTTCGTGAATAAGGCGGAGGACATTCTCTGCGAGTTCGCTGAGCGCACCGGCCTGACCGCGATTCAAATGCATGGCGATCGTGAGGACCCGCACGTTGCGGACCTGGTGAAGGCGAGGCGGCCGGAGTTGAAGGTTCTCGCGGCAATTTCGATGGTTCACGAAAGTCCCGACGGATGGGCGATGAGATGGCGTCCCGATGTCGTTCACGCCTTTCTTGTCGACTCAGGGGACTGTTCCAAGCCCGGCGGGACCGGTAAGACTTTCGACTGGCGTGCGTCAGGGCCCATACTGGAAAACATCAAGGCGCGGGGCAATGTGGTCGCGGCAGGGGGACTCACCCCCGAGAATGTGTCCGTGGCTATGAGCATTCTTAAGCCCTGGGGGGTGGATGTGGTCTCGGGTGTGGAGGCACGGCCGGGGAAGAAAGATCCGGATAAAATTCGGGCGTTTGTGCGCGCGGTGCGGGAAGCAGATCGGAAGGTGGGTTAGGGATGGGCACGGTTCCTCGGAGTTCTAAAATCAAACTCCCCCTACGAAAAGCGCGTAGGGTGGGGCACCCTCGAGTTTCTCCTGACACTTCCGTTTCTACTCGCCCGAATGTGCCTGGGCGCTTTGGAGTTTACGGCGGACGGTATGTTCCGGAGACTTTGATGGCTGCGCTGGACGAACTGGACCGCGAGTACCAGAAGGCTAAGAAGGTTAAGAAATTCCAGGCGCGGTTGGAGGAATTGCTGCGCACTTATGCCGGACGTCCTACTCCCTTATTTTTCGCGCGGCGGCTGACAGAGAAACTGGGCGGGGCGAAGATTTATCTCAAGCGCGAAGACTTGCTGCACACCGGAGCACACAAGATCAACAACTGCCTGGGTCAGGGGCTGCTGGTGGAGCGCATGGGAAAGCACCGGGTGATTGCCGAGACGGGTGCGGGGCAGCACGGGGTGGCGACCGCTACTGTCTGCGCGCTCATGGGATTCGAGTGCGTCGTGTACATGGGCACCGAGGACATGCGGCGGCAGGAACTCAACGTGTTTCGTATGCGCTTGCTGGGAGCCGAGGTGCGCGGAGTGGAATCGGGATCGCGCACCTTGAAAGATGCGATCAACGAGGCCATGCGCGACTGGGTCACCAACGTGCGCACGACGCATTATCTGTTGGGGAGCGTGCTGGGGGCGCACCCGTATCCGACGATGGTGCGCGACTTTCATCGCGTGATTGGGCGCGAGGCGCGGACGCAGATTTTGAGAGCAGAGGGGAAACTTCCCGCGGCTGTCATCGCCTGTGTGGGCGGCGGTTCCAACGCGATTGGCGCGTTCTACGAGTTCATAAAGGATAAAGGCGTGCGCCTGATCGGCGTCGAAGCGGGGGGACGGGGTGAGGCCCTGGGGGATCATGCCGCGCGTTTTCGCGGCGGATCGCCCGGAGTTCTTCAGGGAACTTATTCTTACGTGCTGCAGGATTCCGGCGGGCAAATTGCCTTGACGCATTCGGTATCCGCGGGACTGGATTATCCCTCGATCGGGCCGGAGCACGCGGCCTTGCGCGATGCGGGACGGGCGGAGTATGTGCCGGCGTCGGACGCGGAGGCACTCGAGGCGACGATCGTGCTGGCGCGGACCGAAGGGATCATTCCGGCGCTGGAGTCGGCGCATGCGGTGGCCGAGGTGATCAAGAGGGCGCCTGCTATGAAGAAGTCCGAAGTGGTGATTGTGAATGTGTCGGGGCGCGGAGATAAAGATGTAGGGATTCTTCGCGAGAATTTGAAGATCGACTGAGCCTTTCTGCACCTTCTTTATGCCTCTTACGTTTTACAAAAAGCCGGCGCTGGTGGCGTATGTAACTTGCGGCGATCCGGATCTGACGACGACGCGTGAGATTATTCTGGCTGCGATTGAAGCTGGAGCGGACGCGATCGAGTTAGGGGTGCCGTTCAGCGACCCGGTTGCGGATGGACCCGTGATTCAGCGCGCCAGTGAACGGGCGCTGAAGCATGGAACGTGTTTGGCGCAGGTGCTCACGCTGGCTGCGGAAGTTCGCCAACAGGCACAGTCCACCGGGCTGATCGTATTTTCGTATCTCAATCCGATTCTGCGGATGGGGATAGAGAAATTCTGCAAAGTTGCGCGAGCGGCTGGAGTCGATGGCGTGCTGGTTACGGATTTGCCGGTGGAGGAAGCCGGGGAATATCTGCGAGCGATGCGGGAGAATGATCTGTCTCCCATATTCCTGGCTGCGCCCACCAGTCCCGATGACCGCCTGGCGCGGATAGCGGGAGCATCGCGCGGCTTCGTCTATGCCGTGTCGCGAACGGGTGTCACGGGACAGCGGCAGCAACTGGCCGAGGATGCGCGGAAGCTGGTGAAGCGCTTGCGGCGCGTCACGAAGTTGCCCATTGCTTTGGGATTTGGAATTTCTTCGGCGGAACAATTCGCCGAGGTAGGCAGGTTTGCGGATGCGGTTGTTGTGGGGAGTGCCATTGTTCAGACGGTCGAGAAAAACAGAGGTCGAGAGGCCCAAGCTGTGGGCGATTTTGTGAGAGGCTTGCTGGGACGCGTTCCGGTTGGTGCGATGTGAGTGCGTCCGGATTCCGTTGATTGACAGAGAAGTCAAATTCCAGCGCTACGAAAGCCGCGTGGGGCAGGGCGCCCTCGGGCCGGTGAGAGCGGGTTCATGGATATAGAAGGTTGGCGAAAGAAAATCGATGAACTGGACCAGAAGTTGGTAGCGCTGCTGAGCGAACGGGCGCGGGCAGCAGTTGAAATTGGCAAGCTCAAGCGCAACACTTCTTTGCCCATTTACGAGCCGGATCGGGAGCGGATCGTTTTTGAAAACGTGCAGGCAGTGAATCCGGGACCTCTGCCGGGCCGCGACTTGGTGCGTATTTACGAGCGCATCATCGATGTTATGCGCAATATCCAGAAGGAAGAAATTGTGCCGCACCAGGAACCAGCGGAAACCGAGACGGAGTTGGAGTCGGATGTGAATGACTAGTTCAGCTGTTAGCTATTAGCTCTTAGCTGTCAGCAAAGCCTGGCCAATCGTGCGGTTGGGCCGTGACAAAGCTAAGAGCTAAGAGCTAGGAGCCGTTTTTCATGATCGTTGCCATGCAGGAACGCGCCGATGAGGCGCAGATACAGCAGGTCATTGAGCATCTCGTGAAGATGGGCTTCGAGGTGCACCGCTCGACTGGGGCGCGGATGACCGTGCTCGGGGCGGTAGGATCGAATATCGATTTCGATATCCGCATCCTGGAGTTGCTGCCCGGGGTGCAGGAAGTGCACCGCATCAGTTCACCGTACAAGCTCGCGGGGAGAAGCTTCCGCCCCGAGGGCACCGTCGTCAAATTGCGGAACGGGATCGGGGTCGGGGGGAATGAAGTGGTGGTGATGGCAGGTCCCTGTTCGGTCGAATCCCGGGAGCAGTTGTTCAGCACCGCGGAGGCTATCGCGAAGGCCGGCGCGAAAGTCTTGCGCGGCGGGGCATTCAAGCCGCGCAGTTCGCCCTACTCGTTTCAGGGACACGGCGAGGAAGCGCTCAAGTTGCTGCAGGAGGCAGGAGAAAAGTTTGGCCTGCTGGTGATCAGCGAAGTGATGGAGATCTCGCAGATTCCGATGATGCTGCCGTATGTGGACATTCTTCAGATCGGCGCGCGCAATATGCAGAATTTCAACCTGCTGCGCGAGTTGGGGAAAGTGCGCAAGCCGGTGCTGCTGAAGCGCGGCATCGCGGCCACATTCGAGGAACTTTTGCTCTCGGCCGAGTACGTGATGTCCGGCGGGAACTATGACGTGATTCTGTGCGAGCGCGGCATCCGCACGTTTGAAACCTACACGCGGAACACCATGGATATCTCCGCCATTCCAATCATTCACAAGCTGTCGCATCTGCCGATGACGGCGGATCCATCCCACGGGACGGGCCGTCGCGACAAGGTTGCGCCCATGGCGCGCGCATCAGTCGCGGCGGGCGCAGACGCGCTGCTGATCGAAGTGCATTGCACCCCGGATAAGGCATTGTCGGATGGAGCGCAGTCGCTATTTCCGGACCAATTCGCGAAATTGATGGACGAACTGAGGATGATTGCCCCGGCCGTGGGCCGCAAGATTGGGTAATTGGGAAATTTGGGAATTGAGTAATTGGATTTTGTAATTTGGTAATCGGGTAATTTTGTAATCTCTCGCCGGATCGGTTTTTAAATTACGAAATTACAAAATTACTCAATTACTAAATTTTTCTATGTCCATCCGGCAAATCACGATCATCGGCACCGGCCTGATTGGCGGCTCGCTCGCGCTGGCGCTGCGACGGAAGAAATTTGCTGGGAGAATCATTGGCTGCGATCGTGAAGCGATCCTGGAAAAGGCGCACGATTGCGGGGCCATCGACGAGGGAACGGTTGAACCGGGTGACGCCGTCCGTGGAAGCGATGTTGTAGTGCTGGCGGCTCCGGTGCTGGCGATTGTCGATTTGATTCAGCGATTGGGTCCGGCACTGCCGCGCCATGCTTTGCTGACCGACGTTGGAAGCACCAAAGGCCTGGTGGTGGAGTGCGCGAAAAAAGTTTTGGGCAAGAACGCGGGCAAGTGTTTTCTGGCGGGACATCCGATGGCCGGGAAGGAAATGAGCGGCGTGGAATTTGCGGATGCAGATCTGTTTCACAAGGCGGTGTGGTTCTTTACCCCGCTGCAAAACCAGAACATGCAAGAAGGGCTCATCGGCGAATATCTGGGATGGATCGATCACATCGGCGCGCGGGTGGCGATGATGCCGGCGGACGAGCATGATCGATTGTGTGCCTGGATCAGCCATGTGCCGCAGATGATGTCCACTGCTCTGGCAGCCGCGCTGGTGGAAGAGTTTGGCGAGGACGCTCCGCTGCTGCCGGCGGGCGGCCGCGCCCTGCAGGAGATGACGCGGATTTCGGCCAGTCCCTATTCGATGTGGCGGGATGTCGCAATCAGCAATAAGAAGAACCTTGCGGACGCCTTGTGGAAGGTGGAGCAGCGGCTGGCGCACATCCGCGAAAATCTGGCGACTAGGGGGTTGGCCGAGGAGTTTGATCAGGCGCACGCGTTGCGCAAGAGTGCAACACCGAAGAAGGCTCGGGCCGATTGAGTACAAGATACTGATCCGGACGTGGTTATAAATTACTCAATTACCAAATTACACAATTACTCAATTTCTTTTAGAATTCTTTCCGCTATGAACAAAGTTGTGGCCACAGCCGATGAAGCCATCCGCGACGTCTTCGACGGCGCGACCATCATGATCGGAGGCTTCGGGCTGTGCGGCATGCCGGAGAACCTGATTCGCGCCCTGGTGCGCAAGGGCACTAAGAATCTGCATACGATCAGCAACAATGTCGGAATCGACGGCGTGGGAAACGGGTTGCTGCTAGCCGCGGGACAGATCGTGCATCACGTCGGAACCTACGTTGGCGAGAACAAGTTACTGGAAGAACTGGTGCTCACCGGGAAGATCAAGCTGGAGTTGGTTCCGCAAGGAACGTTTTCGGAAAGGATTCGCGCCGGAGGCGCGGGGATTCCGGCGTTCTATACACCAACCGGTGTGGGCACGATTGTGGCTGACGGCAAGGAGACGCGCGAGTTCGATGGCCGGCCATATTTAATGGAGCGCGGCTTGACGGCCGACTTCGCTTTCGTCAGGGCGTGGAAGGGCGATCGCTCGGGGAATCTCGTTTATCGGAAGACGGCACGGAACTTCAATCCGATGATGGCCACAGCGGCGAAGATTACGATCGCTGAGGTGGAACACCTGGTGGATGTGGGCGAACTGGATGCCGACGGGATTCATACGCCATCCATTTATGTGAAGCGTATTTTTCAGGGCGAGTTCTACGAGCGCAGGATTGAGCGCAGGACGGTGCGCAAGCAGTAGGAGTACCTGTACCGGGAAGGGCACGACTTTAGAGGCTGCGGGAAAAGCCCATTCGTCGTCGTGTTGTTGGGAAGGGCACGACTTTAGTCGTGCGTCCAGGCCGGCATGAAGAAAGGGCTTCAGCCCTGCGGTAAGCTGTCTCGTGACTAGTTAAAGAAATGACAGACCACAAACATGCACAAAGTTGCCAAAGACGTCGATAAACGCGAGCGGATTGTGAGGCGCATTGCGCGCGAATTGCGTGATGGGTTCTATGTGAACCTTGGGATTGGGATGCCTACTCTCATCGCGAACCATGTGCCGAAGGGCATCGAAGTTACGTTGCAATCGGAGAATGGCATGCTGGGCATCGGGCCATATCCGGTGGAGGGTACGGAGGATCCGGATCTGATCAATGCGGGCAAGGAGACGGTCAGCGAAATGCCGGGCACTTCTTATTTTTCGAGCGCGGATTCATTTGCCATGATTCGTGGCGGCCATATTGACTTGAGCGTGTTGGGCGCGATGGAAGTGGACGAGAGCGGGAGCATCGCGAATTGGATGATCCCCGGAAAGATGGTGAAAGGGATGGGCGGCGCCATGGATCTGGTCGCGAGTGCACGGCGCGTGGTGGTGGCGATGGAGCATACTACACGCGAAGGCGCTCCGAAGATCTTGAAGAAATGCACGCTGCCGCTAACAGGGGTGCGAGTCGTGGATACGATTGCGACCGAGATGGCTTACATTCGCGTCACTAAGGACGGGTTGGTGTTGGAGGAAGTGGCGCCTGGATTAACGGCCGAAGAGGTGCAGAAGTGCACCGAGGCGCGGTTGATTGTGAGCAAAGATTTGAAGGTGATGGAGAGCTAAGTAGTCTTTGGACGTCGAATGTAGGGACAGCCGCCCTCGGCTGTCCAGCCGCAAAGCGGCGAAATGTTGATTTTGAATTGCGAAAACCGCGTCGGATTGATCCCCAGGACCCTCGATGACTATGCGGCGGACATCCTGCGGATCAGGTCTTCTTGTTCTTGCTTGCTTTCGGCGCCGATGGTGAATGCGTCAAGAAGGCCGAGCGACAGTGCGTATTTGATCCCCTCGTCCTGGCGGTTGCGCAGTGTGCCCTGCCCCAGGATTTTCATTCCTACCACGGCTTTCCCCGCGGACTTCATCTCTTTGAGGACGCTTACGACTGTGGCTGGATCGGCGTCCATGTAGGCGCCGACCGGATTGATTCGAGCCAGGTCAATTTCCACCCAGGGAGACTTTGCGGCGGCGCGCAGAGCTTCAATGCTGTGGCAGGAGCAGCCATGGGTGCGGATGATTCCCTTTTGCTTGGCTTCGGAAAGCACATCCATGGCTCCGCGGAAGCGGTCGGTCCAATCGGCTTCCGTGACACAGTGCATCAGGCAAACGTCCAGGTAATCCGTGCCGAGTTCCTTGCGGAAGCGATCGAGATCGGCCCGCATGCCGTTGGCGTCACGCGCCCACGACTTGGTGAGCACGGTGACCTTGTCGCGTGGCACGTGCTTCAGCGCTTCAGCAACGTGGGCATGGCTTCCGTAGGAGTCGGCGGAGTCGAAGAAGCGCAGGCCGTGATCGTATCCGTTGAGGAGAAGATCGGAGAGACCCTTGACGCCGAGAGCGGTCTGGTGCGAATGATGTTCGGAGCCTACGGTGCCGGTGCCCATGGCGAGGCGGCTGGTCTTGATTCCGGTGCTGCCTAAAGTGACGGTGTCGGATGCGGAGAACTTCTTGCCAAGCGTCTGCTCCGCGAGCGCGTTGAGGATAGACTTTGATGAGAGCCAGACTGCTCCCGCGGCAGTGGCGGTGTGAACGAGGAATTCGCGGCGACGCATGGCGTCCTCCTGAAGACGGTAGCGTTTATTCAGGCTACACCAAGTGGCGGGCGGACGCGAAGGCCAACCTCAAGGCCAAAATCCCCAGGCATAAGCCGGGATGTAGGGACAGCCGCCAACGGCTGTCCAGGTCGAGCGCAAGCTCGACGGGATTTTGCTGGCTATGCGAATCGCCGGGATTCTCCCGGCCGGACAGCCGGGGCCGGCTGTCCCTACATAGAGACGACGGTTCTTGTGGGGACAGCCCCTTGGGCTGTGCGGTCCAAGGTCATCAGATTCGAAATGGCGCGGCAAGCAGCCGAAATGGGAGCGTGATTCCCAGGTAGATGACTTCGAGCACGCCGTGCACGGCGATGCCTATGATGCGGAAAGGGAGAAGCAGCAGCCATATGAACGGATAGGCGATCAAGGCCAGCAAGGCCAGCGGCCAGCAGATCACAAACAGGATGCACCATAGCAGGAACGTGAACACGAGTGAGACCTCCGGCTCTATAGGATTCTACGTTGATCGCTGGATGAAAGTTCCCTTCTCCGGCCGATGGCAGCTATTCAAACTGTTTGCGGAACGCCGACAGCTGCTGCTGAACTTCAGTGAGTTCAGCGCGCAGGCGCGAAACTTCTTGTTCCAGCGCGGCCATACGCTCAGAATTTGACTCGTCTCCAGTCGCTGGCGAGGGCGTCCTCACAACCGTGGCCTGCATCAAGTGCTCCGGCGGTTCTCCGGAAAACAGGTGCATGTAGCGAATTTCCTTGGTGCCCGGTTGGCGCGCGAGCGCCCGGACCAAACGGGGCTCGCGCTGGGCGAGGCGGTCGAGCGTGGAGACAACGTCTTCCAGCGCTTCGAAGCGGTACATGCGGTCGGTTCGGCTGCGGAGTTCGCCGGGAGTTTGCGGACCTCGGAGAAGAAGCACACAGACGATCGCGATCTCGCGACGATCGAAGTTGAAGACCTCCTGCAGGCGATGTTCGTACTTGGTGACGCGGCTGTCGGCGCCGCTTGCGGGCCCGGCCATCCTCTTTTCCTGCAGCGTCGCCAGCGCCTCGCGGACTCCGGCTTCGTCCAGCGTCATCACCGGGTCGCGATTGTTCTTCTGGTTGCAGGCATTGACGAGAGCGTTAAGCGACAGCGGATAGTAATCGGGCGTGGTGATGTCTTTTTCGATCAGAGAGCCCAGGACACGGGTTTCGATTGGAGTGAGATTCACGGGAGTTGATTTTAATTCAGATACGCGACACGGAAGCGAGTCAAAATCCCCGCCCTACAAAAACCCTGTTGGAATGGGCACCTTTATGCACGGAATGACAATGGACGGGACTGCGCCTATATTGTCAGCAGAAGCGGGAGGCTGCGATGCGGCTGCTTTTGAACTGGGTGCTGAGTGCGCTGGCGGTCTGGATTGTCGCGCAGGTGGTGCCGGGGGTGCATGTTGACGGCGCAATGGCGGCGTTGATAGCGGCCCTGGCCATCGGGTTCATCAATGCCACGATCGGGTTCGTGCTCAAGGTCCTTACATTTCCACTGACATTGCTTACCCTGGGCCTGTTCTGGTTCGTGATCAACGCGCTGATGCTGGAACTGGCGTCGGCGCTGGTTCCGGGATTCCACGTGCGCAGCTTCTTCGCGGCTTTCGTGGGCGCTATTGTACTTAGCCTGGTGAACCTCTTGCTGAGGGCGATTGTTATGCCGAAAGCCGATCAACGGTAGAACTCACGATAGGGCACACGGAGAACGCAGGGACTGTTTTCAGGGCTTCGCACCCGTTTTATTCGGCTTGATGGCCTGCCAGTCTTCTTCCCTCAGGATTCTGCCCAGATTGCTGAATTCGCCTGCGCCCTGCAGGAACTCTCCCCCGTCCATGCGAATGACTTCACCGTTGATGTAGCCGGAACCGTCGCTCACCAGAAAAGCTGCCAGATTCGCTAGCTCCTCGACGGTCCCGAAGCGATGCTGTGGGTTGCGTTCCCGGGCAATCTTTTCCAGTTCAGGGTGAGGCATCAGCCGGGAGAAGGCGCCTTGCGTGGGGATCGGGCCGGGAGCGACAGCGTTCATGCGAATACTTCTGTTTCCCCACTCCACGGCAAGACTGCGAGTTAATGCTTCGACGCCGGCCTTGGCGATCGCCGAAGGCACTACGTAGGCGGATCCGACCGGCGCGTAGGTTGCCGAGATGCTGAGCACTGTGCCGCTGTGCGACGACTTGAGCCAGCGGCGTCCGCAGGCCATGGTGCAGTGCAGGGTGCCCATGAGGACGATGTTGATGATGGACTCAAAGGCGCGCGGAGAAAGCTCCTCGGTGCGGGCGAGAAAGTTCCCAGCGGCATTATTGACAAGAATGTCCAGCGGGCCGGAGGTCCAGATCGCGCCCATCATTTGCTCGACCGCTTCAAGGCTGCGAACGTCGCAGGGATGGGCGTGGATCGGGCCTTTTGCGGACAGTTCAGCAGCGGTTGTTTTCAAAACCTCTTCGCGGCGCCCACAGATGTGAACGATGGCGCCCAGTTCAAGAAAACGCGCGGCCATGCCTTTGCCCAAACCGGTGCCACCGCCGGTGATCAGAATGCGCTTGGCTTGCAGAAGATCGAGACGAAACATGGGAATTTTGTAATTTGGTAATCGGGAAATTGTGTAATTTAAGACCGTCGAGGTGCTGACCCTTCTTTAAATTTCCAGATTACAAAATTACGAAATTACAAAATTACAAATCGCACGCGACTCGAAACCCGTAATCGGCATACTGGAAATCCGGCGGGATGCTGGAACGAGACGAACACCTCGCTACTTTGATGTGGTGGCGCCAGGAGCCTCCGCGCGACGATTTGCGCGCAGGTTTCAACGGACTTTGCCCCGGGCCTAGCGGATTGCGGTCGGGCGAGACCGCGTAGTAGTTCGGGTCGTACCAGTCGCTGCACCATTCGTGGACATTGTCGCATATGTCATACACGCCGAAAGCATTGGGGGCGTATTGCGCGACTGGCTCAGGGCCGGTCTGCCATCGGGTTGCATAGTTCGGCAGAGATTGCGGCGGGTCATCCCCCCAGGGGAATTGCTTTTGCTCCATGCCGCCGCGAGCTGCGAGTTCCCATTCGGCATCGCTGGGAAGGCGGAAACCGCGGCCGGTTTCCGAGGACAGCCACTCGCAATATCGCGTGGCCTCGTGCCAGGAGACTCCGGCGACCGGCTGAGCAGGGTCATTGAAATGTGGATCGGTCCAGAATGGAGGCGGCAATGTGGAAGTTGCGCGCAGGAACATCTCATATTGAGCATTTGTGACCTGAGTCGCCGCGAGTTCGAAGCCATCGACCCACACGCGATGAATGGGGCGCTCGCACTCCTGTCCTCGATCGGAGCCCATCAGAAACCAGAAGCCGGGGATATGGACGAGCGCTGGAATCAGCGTGACCGGCGAGATCTCTGAGCGAGTGGGCATGGCAGTCGCGTGTGCGTTCCTGACGAATAAAGTTTACCAGCGCTCGCGATTGAGGTTCCGCATCGCGACGGTTATTTGCGCAGTTTGTGCACTACTTCGGCCATGTTGTTTTCCTGGAAGAGCCGGATTCCAGCGATTCCGGCGGCTCCCGCTCGCAGGCAGGATTGCGCGTTGTCCAGCGTGACTCCCCCGAGAGCGAGCACTGGGATGCTAGCGCGGCAGGTTTCGCGGAGGCGGTCGAGGCCGGCGAGCATAGCGCCCTGCTTCTCGAATATCGGGGCGAAGACTGCGAAGTCGGCTGCGTTCTCTGCTGCTTGAGTTACCTCTTCCGGAGTGTGACACGAGACTCCGATCAGCGGTTCGCGTGCGGAAGCGCCCGCCTCACGTTGCGATTTCTGCCAGATGGCCCTGATTTGTTGGGGAGAGATGTCGTCAGAGCGCAGGTGGACGCCGTCGGCTACAGTGGCCATGGCGACGTCCGTCCGCGAATTGATCAGGAGCTTGGTTCTCAGTTGGCCGCCCTCAGTTCTCCGTCTGTCCAGGATCATCACAGCGGTGCGTGCCAGGGATTCCAGCTCCCGGCCCGACAGATCCTTTTCGCGCAACTGGATGTAATCCACGCCGGCCTGCGCGGCTTCGGCGATTTTTTCCAGCAGGTCCTTGCGACGGGTAGATTCGTCTCCGGGAAAAGCGCTGCGGTCGGTGATGTAGTACAAAAGACAGCTTTCAGCCATCGGCTTTCAGCTTTCAGGTTGGCAAAAAAGCAAGAACACCTAAGCACGAACGGTTTCACTCACGGCCTGGTTTTCGCGATCTCCGGCAAGACTTCGCCTTGCTTTTTCGGCGTGGGCCCCAGGTGAAACTTCGTCAGGCCGTCGCGCAGAAATTCGAACGCTTCGTCAGGATTGTCGACGATTTTAAAGAGATCGGTATCCAGGGGCGAGACGGTGCCGGCATCGACGAAAGCCTGGAAGTTGATGATGCGGTTCCAGTACTCGCTGCCGTAGATCAGGACAACAATCTTCTTTGCCAGCTTGTCAGTTTGGGCAAGGGTCAGAATCTCGAACAGTTCGTCCATGGTCCCGAAGCCGCCGGGAAAAATCACGAGCCCCTTGGCGAGGTATGCGAACCAGAACTTGCGCATGAAGAAGTAGTGGAACTGGAAATTGAGCGCCGGAGTGATGTACTGGTTGGGGTATTGCTCGAACGGGAGCTGAATATTCAGTCCGATGCTCTTGCCTCCGGCTTCATAGGCACCGAGGTTGGCGGCTTCCATGATCCCAGGGCCTCCACCGGTAGTGACCACAAAACGATGGCGGCGGGCGGGAATCTGGGTCGACCACTTGGTCAGCATGTGGGCGAGCTTGCGGGCGTCCTCGTAATAGCGCGCCATGTTGACTCCGGCCTCGGCGCGCTTCAGATCCTGCTGCAGTTTGTCTGGCGTCGAGGCGTGGTTTTCCTTGAGCGCGGAGAGCGTCTGCGCGGCGGCTTCGCTGCCTTGAAACCGGGCTGAGCCGAAGAACACGACGGTGTCCTGGATCTGCTCACGGCGAAAGCGGGCCAGCGGCTCCTGGTATTCGGCCAGCATGCGCAGGATGCGGCCGTCAGGGCTGTTGAGGAAAGACTCGTTCTGGTAGGCAACGGGAGCGGACTTCAGGTGATCTGTCATGCGTCACTCATCTTCCAAAGCGTTTCGAGTTTCGGGTTTCGAGTTTCAAGTGTCAAGCACGGGGAAACAGGTTTCTCGAAACTGGAAACCTGAAACGGGAAACTGCAGCTGTCACGAAGCCTGTATTGAATAATGCCAGAGCTATCCGGGCTCGTGATAGTGCAGCGCCTCCCAGAAGCCAATCCAGATATCGAGCAGGCCGAGGCCGCTGCAAATGCCGCGAAAAAAACCGTTATCCACCACGGTGCGGAGCGAAGGGAACGACATCAGCAGGTAATTGTCAGTCCATCCTGGGGTCCACGGCAGGATGATGAGCAGCACACCCGCGACCGCGCTGATCAACACAAAAAGAAAAACCGAAATGCGATGCATCCACAGCTGGGCGCCGGTGGGGTGCCTGCCAGCGTCGGGCGGATCAAGAAGACCGGTATGAGTGTCGCCGGGCGGAGGTGCCGGCTCAGGCGTGGGGGAGAATGCGGGATCGGTCATGCGCGACAGCTCCCGCGCGGAAACCGAGCAGCGAGGAGCTGATTCAAACCAGAACAGCAGCTTTGGGGTGCAGAACCCATCCCCCTATTTTACGACTTCAGGGCCTTGATGCGCTCGGAGACGTCGCGATAATCGATATTGCTGCCGTAGACGTCCATGAAATATTTGAGAGCCGAAGGCTTATCGCCCGATGCTTCGTAGGCCGAAGCGAGTTCGTAGTTGAGCGCAGTGCGGGTTTCGTTGTCGATGCTGGGAACCTGGAGAGCCCGTTCGTACCAGCGCACGGCCGCCTCGGGAACTGCCTTTTCCAGGAAGCACTGGGCCAGCCAGGTGTAGGTCTGCATGATCTGCGGGAAAGGGCGTCCGCGATCGAAGTACTGGCAGGCTTTCTGCAGCTCGCCAATGGCCTCATCGAGCAGGCCCATTTCGCGGAAGGCGATGCCGAGGTTGTAGTGGGTTTCAGGATCCTCGTCGCTTGAGGCCACGTCAGCTTCGAGATCGTGCTTGAGTTCCCCGAACATCTCCGCGAGATCGACGCCCGCCTCTTCGGCGAACGGAGAAGCTTTCGCGGCAGCAGCGCGAGCGTGTGGCGCGGACACCGGCACGACCGGTGCGGCATGTGGTGGCGCGGGCGGGACGTGGCGTAGTGGTGCGACGCTGTGCGCGGCGGGCGAAGCGGAAGCTGCCGCACTTGCCACCATCGGCGCGGGCGTTCGCGGCGCAACTGGTTGCGGCGGCGCAACTGCAGCAGGAGCCGGTTTCTCCGGGACGGGTGCCGCTTTCAGGAAGTCTTTTCCCAGAGAAGCTTCGATATCGGCCACGAATTTACCGAGTACTGGCGCTCCCTGGGCAGCAGCAGCCGCGATGGCACGTGCGGGCGCTGCCGGGACGGGTGCGGGTTCCACGGGCTGAGCGACTGTCCCAGGAAGGAAGCTATCTCCCAGTGAGGACTCGAGCTCGCTGACGAATTCTTCGAGCACGCCGGCTTCGGGCTGCGGTTCTGGAGCGGGCAGCACCGGTGCTGCCTTGGGAGCTTCTGGCGCAGGCTTCGGCGCGACGGGAGCTGGCTGAGGTGGCGGTGCGGGAGCCGGTTCGGGTTCCACGACCGCCTCCACGACCCGGATCTCTTCGACTGCGGGTGGTTCCGGAGCAGCGGCGACAGGTACGTCCGCTGGGGCCGGAGCTTCTTCCACAACCTCAAACGCAGGCACATCGTCGGCGGTGAGTTCCTCAAATACCGGTTCGGGCACGGGGGAGGCTTGCGCCTCGGCAGCCTCCATAGCGGCAGCTTCCACCTCGGCGCGAACTTCGTCCACCTTGGCTTTGTCCGTGGTGAGCGTCTGCAGCTTCGCCAGCCCAGCCATGGCCTGCTCGGGCATGCCGTGGGCGAGGTAAAACCGAATTTCTTCGATCTTCTCGTTAACTCTCGGATCATCGCCCGGCTGGGCCGTCACTGGAGGCGGCGCTTCAACTTCTCCGACTTGGGGCGGCCCTTCGGCTGCAATCTCGGGTTCGGGCTCCTCGGCTTCGACGCTGAGGGCATCATCCCACTCGGAGGAGAGATCGATTTCCTCGGGAGCTTCAGGCGTGTCAGGCGATGCGGCCAGGGATTCCTCAACCACCGCAAATTCCAGGGCAGCGGCTGGTTCCTCAGCTATAGGCCACGCGGGCGCCGCCGCGGAAGCAACGGGCGCCTCTGCTACTTCAGCCACCGGCTCGGGCGCGGCTTCTTCCACAGAAAATTCAGGTACAGCACTTTCGTCCGCTTCTAATTCCGGCGCCGGGGCTTGAAGAACAATGGGAGCGTCGTCCTCGGCCACATTTGCCGTGGGCGTGGCCGTGAGCTCTTCGTAGCGATTCGCGAGTTCGCCGTAACGCGTAGCTTCATCCGGATAGTCGGCTTCGGAATACAGGCTCTGCAACGTGCGGCAACACAGCCCAGCTTCAGTCAACCTCCCGGCACGCGTGTGCAAGATCGCGAGGCGCTGGTTGACACGCAAATCCTTGGGCGCGATGGGTAATACGCCAACCAGAGGTCCCACGGCTTTGGCCGGCATGTTGTACGAGATGAAGAGCTCGGCGTCGGTCAAAGCGGCGCGCACCGCCAGGGAAACTTCGTCGGAATAATGCTGGTGCAGGGCGGGCGCGGTGGTCTCCAAATCATCGAGCAGGACGATCGCTTCTTCCGGACTGATCAGTTTGGTCCCGGAGGTGCCGCCCAGCTGGCTGACCACCTGCTGGTAATTCTGCATGTGGAGGGCGTTTTGCGGTTCGAGCTGCGCCAGCTGTTGATAAAGATCGCGGGAGCGCGGGAGATCTCCGGACTGCACACTGGCATGCGCCAGCAGTTCCATCACTTCGCTGACGTGACTGGTGTCGCCGGACTTCTGGAAAAGATCAAGCAGCTTCTGCAGCGAGTCAGGATTATCGCGCACATGCCCAATGATGGCGTGCAGGCTCTCCAGAACCTTGCTGGAATTCTCTGAGAGCAGCCGATCGGCATGCTGGTCGAAGACCAGCAGGGCGTTCTCGTACTGGCCGGCTTGCATGAGAGCGTCGGCGAAGCTGGCGATGGCGTTCAGATCGTTGTGAACGTTGAGCAGCTTGCTGGCAACGGCGCCGGCTTCAGAGAGCTGTCCCGTCTGGAAGTAGGCTTTGAGCAGGTCGCGCGAGGCATCCGCATTGGAGTCAACATCGGGAACTTTCTTCAGCGCCGTGATGGCGGCGGCGGCGTCCCCGGACTCGATCAGGTTTTTTCCTTGCATGAGCAGCGCATAGCTGTTGTTGGGATCCAGCTTCAACATGCGCTGCAAAACTTCCTCGGCCTCGTTCAGCGATCCCTTGGCGCGCAGGCTCTCGGCCGCGGCGGCGAAGATCTGCCAAGCTTCGTTCTTCTTGTTCAGGCGAACGTAAACTTCGGCCAGGCGGATCCGCATGGCGCTGTTTTCCGGATCCATCTCCAGAATCTTCTGAAAGATGCGGACGGCGTTGTCCAGTTCGTTGGCCTTCAGGAATTCTTCTGCGACCTGCAAATACTGGGCGCGGGCGTCGTTGAACAGGCCTTGCTGGCTGTAAAGTTCGGCCAGCTTGAGCAGGCTCTCAAGAGAAGACTTGAGCTTGCAGATCTTCTTATACATGGCGATGGCCTTGACCGTGAAACCCTGGCCAGCATAGGCATCGCCAACGGATTTGAAGCACTCGACAGCTTTCTCGGTCTCGCCGAGACGCGAGTAGAGATCGCCGACGGTGTTGTTGACCGTCAGGTCCTTGGCATCGTTCCTGACGACTTTTTCGTACTCGGAGATGGCATTCTGCAGTTTGCCCTGCTGGACATACTTCTCCGCACTGGCCAACACCTTTTGCTTATTGAAGCCGAACAATGCCATAAGAGCGTCGAACTCCAGACCCTGATCTTCGCAAGAAACGGTTTGACACAGACCCGGATACCAGTCGAGGGAAACTGCTCCGGAGTACAGGCCGCGAAGGTCATCTCTAATATCGACAGATGGCCGACCGGACAAGGCCAATTGTACGTCCGGAGGGGGTGGAAGGGATGGTTACCAAGGGTTACCAGAAGGGAGTGTACCGAAGGGTTCGATGTCGCTGGAGCAAGCTCCGCTTGCCGGAGCAGTTCCTTTTCAGATGACAACTCCCGATGCTATTCGTAGCGCAACGCCGTGACGGGATTCACGCGGCTGGCGCGGAGCGCGGGGATCAAGCTGGCGATGGTTCCGACCGCTCCCAAAATGAGTAGGACGCTCCCAATAGTCACTGCGTCGGCGGGTGCAACTCCGTAAAGCAGCCCGGAAAACAGACGTCCGACAATGAGCGCGACCACCAGGCCGGCGCAGGCCCCGATAGCGATGGGAGTCATCGCCTGCCGCAAAATCATCTTCAGAATGTCCGAGGCGCGGGCTCCGATCGCCATACGCACACCCATTTCGTTGGTGCGCAAAGTGACCGAGTACGACACGACCCCGTAAATGCCGAGGCTGGCCAGCAGCAGCGCGGTCAGAGCAAAGACCAGCAGCAGATTCATCTGGAAACGGCGCTGCGCCACGGAGTCATCGACTACCTGTTGCATGGTCTCAAATCGCGGGACGGGTAACTCGGAGTCGATCTGGCGGATGATATTTCGAACTGCCGATGACACGGACAGCGGATCAACCGCCGTCTTCACCGCCAGCGAGGGGCCGTTGTACGTGCGGCGCTGCCAGTAAGGCACGTAGATCGTAAACGAAGGCGCCCGGTCCAGGCCTACGCCGCGCACGTCCCCGACCACCCCGGCGACTTCGAAGAAGGGACCGTCGGGGTCGCCGATTTTGAAGCGTTTGCCCAGCGGATTTTCTCCCGGCCAGAGCCGCTCGGCGGCAAGAGCAGAGACCTCGGTGAGTTTGTGCTCTCCATCGGATTCGGCGAAGATTCTTCCTTCACGCAGCGGAATGCCCAGTGTTTGGAAGTACTCGGGATTAACGCCGCGAATATCGGCCAAGGGGCGTTCGGGAAACGGAACGGTCGTTCCCTCCAAGGAGATCAGGTTGTTTCCGCCTTCTCCGCTTAGCGGAAGCATATTGGAAATTCCGGCCGAAACGACTCCTGGAACAGCCTGCACCGAATCCAGCAGCGACTTCATAAACCGGTTTCGGTCGGAGTGTTCGCGGTAACGCGTCTCCGGCAAACTCAGATCCACCGTGAGCACCTTTTCCGCGGCGAATCCTTTATCGACTTCGAACAGATTCACCAGGCTGCGCAGGAGCAAGCCGCCAGCGATCAGGCATAGTGTGCTGAGGCCGACTTCGACCCCGATGAGCACCGTGCGGAGGCGCCCCGCGGAACGTCCCTCGGTAGTGCGCGACCCCGACTTCATGGCAAGTAACGGCTGGCTGCGCGCGAAGCGCCAAGCTGGAATAATCCCGCAGATGAGGCCAGCGAACGTGGAGATGGCCACAGTGAAGACAAGGACGCGGCCATCGAGGTGGATCTCATCCAACCGGGGCAGATCCAGCGGGGCGCGAGCCAGGATCAAGCGCAGCCCGGCGTAGGCTACGGCGACTCCCAAAGCGCCGCCGATTGCGGCGAGCAGAAAACTTTCCGCCAGCATCTGCTGCAGCAGCTTGCGAACGCCCGCACCTAACGCCGAGCGGATGGCGAGTTCCTGCTTTCTCGAAGTGGCTCGGCCCAGCAGCAGATTGGCAATGTTCACGCAGCCAATCATTAACACCGTGGCGACTGCCAGCAGCATGAGCTCAAGTCCGCGGCGGGAACGGCTGGTGATCTGCTCTTGCAGGGGAACCATGGCTGCGTGCAATTCGATTTTTTCCGGCGCCTGGCGCGCCAGCTCAGCTTGCGCTGCGTCTAACTGCGCCAGCGCCTGCTCCCGGGTGACACCGGGCCGCACCCGCGCAATGCAGATGTAATTGAAATCGCCCAGCGGCTCCAGTTCATCAGGCTTGATGGCGAACGGTTTCCAGAACTCAGGTTGATCTTCCGTCACTTTCATGGCGTAGAGCTGGTTGAGCCGGGGAAAATGAAAGCTGGGCGAGAGTACTCCGACTACTTCAAACGGCTGCGCATCGAGCAGAATCTTGCGGCCCACAATGTTGCGGTCGGCGGCAAATCGGCTCCTCCACAGCTTGTCGGTGAGGAGCACGACATTGTCCCGCCCGGGCTGATCTTCTTCTTCCAGAAACGCGCGTCCCAGCTGGGTGCGCGCTCCCAGCATGGGAAACAGGGCGGGAGACACGCGGGCGCCGGCCAGGCGCTGCGGTTCGCCCAATCCGGTGAGATTGCGACTGATCCCGCCGACCATTCCCACCTGCTCGAACGCATTGACGTTCTTGCGCCATGCGAGGAAGTGCATGGCATTCACCGGAACCAGCGGCGCGAGCAGAGCAAATTTGGGGACGACTTCGTGAACTACAAACAGACGGCTTTCATCGCCATACCCCAGCGGCCGGAGAAGGATTGCGTCCACCACCGTGAAGATGGCTGTGTTGGCGCCGATGGTGAAGGCGAGGGTGGCGATGGCCACGATGCTGAATCCGGGGTTGCGTCGCATGGCGCGCCAGGCAACAAGGAGATCGGTCCCAACGCTCATGGAAAAGCCTCCGGCAGCTTCTTACGTTTTACTACGTTTGTAGCGGCCCGGGTGTTCCGCCGAAGTGGCATTCGCGCGAATCCAGGTGCCGCATAATTGAAGTCCCGACGCGGTGTTCTAATATCAATGCGCTATGGGAAGGACGCGCTTCCAGGCGTATTGTTTCGCGTCACGTGGGGAAGTTTTGATTGGGAGATCACATAACATTTATGGCTTGGATCAAGACTGTTTCGCTGGCCGAGGCCGATGAGAAGCTGAAGAAAGCAATCGAGGGCGAGAGGGCGCTCTATCCCAAAGAATATGCCGACCCGGTGCATCCCGATCCTTCGGGGGCATCCTCGATCGTGGGCTCGCACACGCTCATTCCGGACGCGCTCTATCACGCGTTCAGCACTTTTGGCGCGTTGATGTCCCCGGACTTGCCGCTCGAGCGTCGGCAGCACGAGATGATCGCCACGATGGTCTCGGTGACCAACCGGTGCGTCTATTGAATCGAGTCACACGCAGAGTTTCTGCGTAGGGTGACGCTGGATAAAGGGCTGGTCGAGGCGCTTGAAAAGGACTACACGACCGCGCCGATCTCGCCGCAGGATCGCGTCATGCTGGACTACGTGGTCAAAGTCACCAAGGACGCGACCAAGGTGTGGAAGGATGATCACGAAAAGCTGCGGGCAGCGGGCTTTGATGACCGGGGGATTCTGCAGATCACGCTAATTACGGCGTGGTTCAACTACATCAACCGGGTTGCGGATGCGCTGGGAGTGGGGCGGGAGTAGGACGATTACCGGTTTTGGACGTAAGATGTCGCGGTGCGCAAGGCGATCCTCAACATTCACCTGGTCATCGCTCTAGTGGCTGGAGCTTTCATGGTGACTCTTGGGATTACCGGTGCGGTGTTAGCCTTTGAACCCCAACTTGATCGCCTGCTGCACTATCAAACTACCTACGTAAGACCCAGCGGTAGAGTGCTTTCCCTCGGCGAAATCGGCGCTGCGGTTTCGCAGAGATATCCGGGCGAGCCGATTGTGGCGTTTCTTCCTTCAGAATCACCTGGCATGGCTACGCAAGTAATCCTGTCGCGCGGAATTGTCTCCGTAAATCAGCACACGGGAGTGATTCTCGGAGTGCGGACGAGAGGCCGATCCTTCCTCGGTGTTGTCCGGGCGCTTCATGTACGGCTAGCCATGGGAGACGGCGGGCGCTTCATTCTGAAATGGTCTTCGCTCGGGACGCTGGTTCAATTGATCTCCGGTTTGTATCTCTGGTGCCCGGTCAAGCGCATGCGCATTAGCGGCCGCCTATGGAGCGCAAGATTCTGGTACGACCTGCACAGTTCGATTGGTTTATTTTCTCTATTACCCGCGCTGCTCCTGGCTGGCACCGGCACGGTGCTTGGCTTCGAGAATCAATTCGCCGGGCTCTTTGACAAAGTCAGCAATTCTCACCCCGTGGACAAAGATCAGATGAGTTCAGCGACAAAGTCGGGAGTAGACGCTACCCAAATCAGTCCTGACAAGGCGGTCGCAATCGCCAGAGCTCAACTGCCGGGAGCTCTCCCCTATCGCGTGCAGATGCCGCAATATGGGGGCTTGTACGTCATCGCCCTGGATGATCCGCAGAATCGAGTCACCGGAGGCCGCAATTTCATTTCTCTGGATGCGAGCGGCAGGATTGTCTCGCAACATCTCTCGTCCGATCTGCAATGGCGAGAACGGCTGCTGGCTCTGAATGGCGCGATTCACAGCGGCAGTATTTGGGGAATGCCAAGCAGAGTCATCGCGGGATTTGCAAGCTTGCTGCTACCGCTCCAACTCATCAGCGGCCTGTTCATCTGGCTGCGCCGAAAAGGAATTGTACACACAAGGTAACCCCGGAGTGTGACCATGAAACGTTGCTTTGCTCTGATCCTGCTGCTCGCTGTCCATATGATGGCTGCCAATCTTTCCGGCAAGTGGTCGGGTAGCTTCAAAGCGGAGGGTGCCGATCAAAGCATTCCACAACTGATCATTCTGAAACAGCAAGGGACCAGCCTCTCGGGGAGCGCCGGGCCAAATGCCGGCGAACAGTACCCTCTTGAGAACGGAAGAGTTGAGGGCAACAAGGCGAGCTTTCAGGTAACCACCGGCGAATGGAAATTTACTTACAATCTGACACTTGGGAATGACTCGCTATCGGGAGACTTGAAACTGCAAAGTACAAGCGAGAGCCGGACTGCCAGGGTTACGCTGACTCGCGTGAACGAGAACTGAACAGTTTATGGCCTTCTCCGGCTCTTTCACGGTCTGTAGGGCACGCTGTAGTGCGACGCGACTACCTGCCATCTGCCGCCGGTCTTCACCCAGCAATCGGTGAGACGGTCGTGATAGTCGTAGGGCTTGCCATTCGACTCGCCTTTCTCGTGGTAAGTGCCAGTCACGACGGCGGTATTGCCGTGCATTCGGACCTTAAGATCGGACAAGTCGGCAACGTGCACTTTGGTGCCTGAGTCGGCGCTATGGCTGATGTATCCCGCTTTGCTGTAGACGCTCCCGTCTTCCACGGTAATCACGAAATCGTCGGCGAGCAGAGAAGAAAGGATCTCGATATTGCGCTGCTTATAGGACTCGGTCCACTTCATCTCGAGCGCGCGAACTGTGTCAGCGTCGGATTTCTGTTGCGCGGACAGGGCGGCAGTGGCGATCACCACAAGAGCAAGAGCCCACGAAGTGAATATGCGCATAGCATCTATGTCGCACAATCTTAAGGTCGGAACAAGTTCCTTAAGGAATCACCCCTTGATGCGAGGATCGAGGCACACCCTCATGGCCATTCGTCAACTCGCAGCACCCGCGGTACTGGCTGCTGCTAATCCAATAGACTGAATCAGAGAGGCCTATTCAGGCCGGCGCTTCGCTAGACCATGGCCGAAAGCTTGGCAGAGTTCTTCCTCGAACATTTTTCATCGCATGCGGGCGAGTGTGCCTACAAGCAGAAGCGCGGATACCGGATGGAGTCCTGTACCTACGGCGGCGTCCTTCGGCTCGCGCCCGCTTTCGCAGGAGAGCTCGACCGGCGCGGAATCGCCAAGGGCGAACGGATCATGCTCTGGGGGGAAAATTCTGCCGAATGGGTGGCGGTGTTTTTCGGATGCACGCTTCGCGGAGTGGTCGTGGTTCCCATGGACGACGGAGCGTCCGCGGATTTCGCCGCGCGCGTCTTCCGGCAGGTCCAGGCAAAATTGCTGGTCAGTTCACGGCAGCACGCCAGTGACGCTGCGGCCGCGCAACTCAATCCTGCGATGATTTTCGAAGACATCAGGAGCCTGCCGGATTCGCGGCACGAAGGTCTTCCGAAAATCGGCATCAGCCGCGAGAATACCCTGCAGATCGTCTTCACGTCGGGCACCACCGCCGAGCCGCGTGGGGTGGTCATCAGCCACGGCAACGTGTTGTCGAACATCTCTCCCCTGGAGCGCGAGATGCAGCGCTCCCTCAAGTATGAGCGCCTGGTGCACCCCATCCGGTTCTTGAATCTGTTGCCTCTCAGCCATGTGTTTGGGCAGTTCCTGACCATGTATCTGCCCCCATTGCTAGGCGGCACGGTAATTTTTCAGCAGGAACTGAAGCCCTCTGAGGTGGTCCGTACCATCAGGCGCGAGCGTGTCTCCGTGCTGGTCAGCGTGCCGCGCGTGCTGCAGTCGCTGAAGCAGAAGGTGAAACGCGATCTTGAAGACCGAAAGCAGATCGAAAGTTTTCGCCAGCGTTTCGCGGCCGCGAAAGACAAACACTTTCTGCACCGCTGGTGGATATTTCGCCGCATCCGCCGCCAGTTCGGATGGAAGTTCTGGGCCTTTATCTCCGGAGGTGCGGCCCTGGACAGCGAAACCGAAGAATTCTGGGGACGCTTGGGATACGCCGTCATTCAAGGCTATGGGCTCACCGAGACCACTTCGCTGGTCAGCGTGAATCACCCGTTTCGTCTGGGCAAAGGATCGATTGGCAAAGTGTTGCCTGGCAGGGAGGTGAAGCTTGCGCCGGACGGCGAGATTCTGGTGCGCGGCAGTGGGATCGCGTCGGGATATTGGGATGCGAGCGGGGCGCACTCGGTCTCCAATGCCGAGGGATGGTATCGCACGGGCGACATCGGCGCGCTGGACGAAGCAGGGAATCTCTATTTCAAGGGACGCAAAAAGGAAGTTATCGTCACTCCCGGCGGAACGAACGTCTATCCGGAAGATTTGGAAGCCGCGCTGCGGCGGCAACCGGAAGTGAAGGACTGCGTAGTTGTCGGCGTAGAGAGGGGCGGGAACGCCGAGCCCTGTGCGGTCGTCATCCTTCGCGATTATGCCAATGTGGAGAAGGTGGTGCAGAGCGCGAATGAATCGCTGGCCGACTATCAGCGGATGCGGCTGTGGATGGAATGGCCGCAGGAAGACTTTCCGCGAACGAGCACGCAGAAACCAAAGCGAAATCTGATTGCCGAGACCGTGAAGCAGGTTCTCTTTCAACCACCCAACCAAGAGCGCGCAGGATGGGGCGCCCCGGCTAGTCCGCTTCGAGAGTTGATCGCCCAGGTATCCGGACGTGCGGCTCCCGCCTGTGCGACCGGACGCAAACCTGGATGCGGACCTCGGCCTCAGTTCCCTGGATCGCGTGGAATTGATGAGCGCCCTGGAAGATCGGTATCAAGTCGATCTGAGCGAAGCGCGCTTCAGCGCAGTGCGCACGGTTGGCGATCTGGAACGGATGCTGCGCGGGGAAGCTGCGCCGGGAGCGGGATACCACTACCCCAGCTGGACGCTGCGCTGGCCGGTCACGTGGATTCGGCTGCTTACGCATTACCTGCTTCTGCGCCCGGCGGTTTTTCTGCTGGGCTGGCCGCGAATTGTGGGTCGCGAGAACCTGCGAGGCGTTCAAGGGCCGCTGCTGGTGATCGCGAACCATATCGGGGATGTCGATCCCGGATTCATTCTGACGGCACTGCCGGGGCGTTTCAGGCATCGTCTGGCGATCGGTGCAGGAGGAGAAGCGCTGGAGGCGCTGCGCAGTCCCGCGCCCGGCCGTGGATTCTTCGCAAGAATCTATGACCGGCTGCAATGGTTGCTGGGAGTATCCCTGCTGAATTTGTTTCCCCTGCCGCGCGAGGCAGGATTCCGGCGCAGCTTTGCGTACGCAGGCGAGGCGGTGGACCGGGGCTACAGTGTCCTCGTGTTCCCCGAGGGACGCCATACTACAACTGGGGAGATGAATCCGTTTCGCTCGGGCATTGGGCTGCTTACGGAGAATCTTGGGGTTCCCGTTCTACCGATGCGCATCGACGGGCTCTACGAGATCAAGCAGGCGGGAAAGAAATTCGCAGCGCCGCACAAGATCACGGTATGCATTGGGAAGCCCATGCGCTTCGAGCCGGGCACCACGCCGGAACAGATCACCAGCCGCCTCTCGGAAGCGGTGAAGGCGTTGTGAACTTCTCAAGGCAATAGGCAGCTTTGCTGAGCGTGCTTACTCTTCGTCCACAGCGGGTTCATCCTGCTGAATAAGCGCCTGCGGGTTGATCTCTGGAATATTGGCTTGCCGGAGCAGACGATTCATTGCGGGCAACTCCGTCTGCTTGAATTCATTCCAGCGCCGAATCACGTCCTCGCGATCATGGTCGAGGGTGCCGCTGGCTTGCAGTTGCGCGCTGGTCGGTTCCGCATCCACGTTCCAGACCTGTTGGTACAGGCCCGAAGCCTGTCCGTTCAGCCTGCTCAGGGAAACTTCTGGGGAGGGCGGCGCGAAAAATCCACCCGCAGTTCCCAGCAGCGCGTTGATTTTCTTCTCAAATTCCGCGGCGGACGCCTTGACTTGCGCGTTGCCTTGGGCGGTCAGCTTCGCCAATTGGGAGCGAATCGATCCCCCTTGGTGCAGTGCCTGCGTGGAGTCACTCATGATGGACGCCAGGTGAGCCTCTGTCTCGAACTTCTTCTGCAGGCCGGCAGAGGGAGTCTTGACCCTCGGATCCATCTTCACGGTCAATGGCGCGGTGGATGTTTCACCGTCCACGCTCAGGCGCACAGTGTACGTTCCGGGCACAGCGTTCGGACCGAGTGGATAGCGCGGAGTGTCGTGAGCAATGGCGGCGATCGGGTAGTCATGCCGCATGGAGTCCGGCGCCGTGTAGTGCAGATCCCATACCCAGCGGTGCATCCCCAGCTGCGTCGAGAGTGGGTGCGGTGGGCGTACCCAGTAGAGCGGAATCAGTTGCTGCTGCAATTCTTCTTCGGTCGCCTCCGGCTTGTCGGTGTTCGCATACCTGCGGACGACCTGGCCTTTGCCATCGAGTATCTCGATCGTGACCGATTTTGCCGTGGACGGAAGGAAATAATCCAGGGTTGCTCCATCCGGCGGATTGGCGGCCATCGGCTCATCCGGCGGGAGTGGGGTGTCTGTGTTCGTGTTGCGCTGGACGCGGTATGAAGCCGCCGGCGCATAGAGATGAGCCGAATTCGTAACTCCCGCCGCGATCTCGCGCAGAGGAGCGATGTCGTCCAGAATCCAGAACGAACGCCCGTGCGTGGCCACGATCAGGTCGTCATCCTTGACCCACACGTCGCGCATGGAGGTGTGCGGAAGGTTCAGTTGCAGCGACTGCCAATGATCTCCATCATCGAAAGAAACCCAGACGGAGTTCTCTGTCCCGGCAAACAGCAGGCCTTTGCGGACAGGATCTTCGCGCACGGTATCGACGGGGCCGAACTCCGGCAGCCCAGTCGTGATCAGTTTCCAGCTCTTGCCGCCGTCGTGCGTGCGATAGATATATGGCTTCGTGTCGTTGATGCGGAATCGGCTCACGGAGGCGTAGGCCGTGTTCTCGTCAAAATGCGACGAGGAGAGTTGCGTGACCTTGCTCCAGGGAGTGAGTTCTTTCGGGGTGATGTCCGTCCAGTTCGTTCCGCCATCGCGAGTGATCCAAAGCAAGCCGTCATCGGTACCGGCCCACAGGGTATTGAGAGACTTGAACGACGGCGCGAGCGAATAAATCACTCCACGCTGTTTCTCCGCTCCCTTGTTGACCATAGCTGCCTACGCTGGGCGGAGCGCCAGGATTCTCGCGCGTCAGATCCTTGCTGATCTCCTGCCATGAACTTCCCGCCATCCGTGGTTTTGAACAGCACGTTGGTCGCGTAATAAAGCACATGCGGATCAACGGGCGAGAACATCAGCGGCTCCGTGCGGTTGGCACGGTATTTGCTATTCCGCAACGGAATGGGCGTGATGTCCTGCACTTCCCCGGTGAGCCAGTGGAACCTCGAAACCTCGGTTCGGCCGGCGCCGTAAACCAAGTCAGGGTTCAGCGGATCCGGTGCGACGTATCCATACTCGATTACACCCACTGGATGCCAGTCGCGGAACGTGATTGCGCCGTCATTGCCGCGGCTCTTGATGCACACCGAGCCGCTCTCCTGCTGCCCCGCGCAGACGCGGTAAGGGAATGAATTGTCGGCGATGGCGTGATAGAGCTGCGCCGTGGGCTGGTTGTACCAGGAACTCCACGTCTGCCCGCGATTGACGGTAATGATCGCGCCCTGATCGCTAACCAGGAGAATAATGTCGCCGTTGTTGGGATTGATCCAGAGATTCTGGTAATCGTCGCCACCGGGTGCTCCGCGAAATCCGGACCAGGTCTTGCCGCCGTCGCTCGAGCGCATGGTGACGGTGCTGGCCACGTAAACCAGATCGGGATTCTTCGGATCGACCTTCGGAATGGGAAGGTCGCCTCCGCCGATGCGCCCCGAGGGCCGCGGATCGTTGGTGATCTGCGCCCAACTGTCGCCGGCGTCGTCGGAGCGGTAAACGTTGAGCTTGCCGGAAGCGGTCGCCAGAGTCGCATATAGCCGCCGCGGATCGCTGGGGGCGATGGCTACATAAATCTGCGAGAGATCTTTAGGAAGGCCATTGGACAGTTGATGCCACGTGCTGCCGCCATCGTTCGACTTGAAGAGCCCGCCGCCGGGGCCATTGAATTCGTTGTTATCTTCCCAGGGACCTTCGCGCACCTCCCACATGGAGGCGTAAACCACGTCCGGATTCGAGGGATCGATCTCAACGTCGGATCCGCCGGTGTTTTCATCTTTGGCAATGACGCGCTGCCAGTTCTGTCCGCCATCGGTGGAGCGGTAGATGCCGCGCTCCTCGCTCGCGACCATAGGGATGACCCAGCACCGCCGCGAAGACTTTATTCGGATCACGCGGATCGATGGCGAGTGCGGGAATCTGCTGGCCATCTCGCAAGCCGGGCAGGTGTGTCCATGTTTTGCCGGCGTCCGTGGATTTGTAGATTCCGTCGCCGACCGAAAGATCGGGCCGATGCAGACCCTCGCCGCTGGAGACGTAGACAATATTCGGATCAGAAGGAGCGACGGCAATCGCGCCGATCGACTGCGTCGGTTCGTGATCGAAGATGGGATTCCAGGTGCGGCCGTAATCGTCCGACTTCCACACTCCGCCGTTCACCTGTCCCATGTAAAACACGTTGGGCTGGCTGGGCACGCCGGCGGCAGCGCGGGTGCGTCCGCCGCGAAAGGGCCGATCATCGCGCCAGTGCAATTCCTGATAAGTATTTTCAGGAACCTGCGCCCAACATGCAGCGCCTAGAAGAGTTATGAAACAAAGAAATACAACCACAACGGTCTGCGTAGGGGTGGACCCACTGGTCCACCCCGCGAAGCCAAGCGAGCGCCCGCGGACGAATGCGTCCGCGGCTACGTGTTTGTTCACTTTTCCCCCTCAGACCTGAAACGGCAAACTAGATAGCATAAACCAAACGCGCAGTGATCGGAGTGAGGCCGCTGACCTCCGAGGGCGGCTTAACCGAATTAGTTGGGCGCATTCTCGCGGCGCATTTATCATGTCGAAGCTTTCATGGCCACATGATGATCAACTCCCATTCGAAGAAACGAGTCCTGGTTCACTGCGCTCTGGCTTGCTTTCTCATCGTGCTGTTGTTTTGTACCAGCGCGGTAGCCGCGCCCGCCGATACTGGCGACAAGCAGGGACTGAAGCCAATCCTTACCTACATCTCACAGGCCTGGGACACGCTCACGCGATCCATGACGAGTTGCGAGAGCATCGTCGATCCCAAAATCGCAGCGACTCCGGTGTTGTATCTGCCCGCGGGATTGGAAGAGCCGGCAGCAGTGCGCGAGCTGAGTGGAAAATGTAAGGTGCGCGTCGAACATCTGCCGCGGAAGATTGAGCGCCTGGGCGAGATCACAACCGGCAATATCGATCCCCCCGGGCTGCTCTATTTGCCCGCCAAGTATGTTGTGCCCGGCGGGCGCTTCAATGAAATGTACGGCTGGGATAGTTACTTCATCATTCGCGGGCTGCTGCGCGCCGGACGCGTGGACCTGGCGCGCGACATGGTCGACAATTTCTTTTTCGAGATTGAGAACTACGGGGCCATGCTCAACGCGAACCGCACTTATTATCTGACGCGCTCGCAACCGCCGTTCGTCAGTTCGATGTTCATGGACGTCTACCAGGCCTTACCGAAGCAAAGCGCGGCGAAGAACAAACGCGCCGATCGGGCCTGGCTTGAACGCGCTTACAAGGATCTCGATCATGACTACCAGATGTGGACACATGAACCGCACCTGGCGGGTCAGACCGGGCTGTCACGGTATTACGACTTTGGCGATGGGCCGCCGCAAGAAGCGGTGCAAGATGAAACCGGCTTCTATCGCAAGGTCTCGCAGTATTTCTTTTTTCATCCTGGGCAGGCGGATAGCTACGTTTACGAAAACCGGCCGGAAGCAACAGACTCGGTTGCCGGGGCGGCCTATTCGCTGGAAGTCTGCGACGCGGCGAACGCGATGGCGCGGCCGACGTGCGAGGCGGCGCGGCAATTCAAGTTGAGCAAGGATTACTACAAGGGCGACCGCTCCATGCGCGAGTCGGGGTTTGATGTGAGCTTCCGGTTTGGAGCGTTCGGCTCAGCGACGCATCACTATGCTCCCGTTTGCCTGAACAGCCTGCTGTACAAGACGGAAAAAGACATGGAGCAGATCAGCCTGTGGCTAGGTCGCGCCGAGGATGCGAAGACATGGGGCAAGCGGGCTGAGGATCGCAAAAAGCTGATCGTGCAATATTTGTGGAACGACGAACGCCACACGTTTTTCGATTTCAATTTCGACAGCGCCAAGGCCTCGACGTATGTGTACGCAAGCATGTTCTACCCGCTGTGGGCGGGATTGGCGACGGCGGAACAGGCCAAGGGTGTGGTCGCCAATCTGAAAGGATTCGAGCAGCCCGGTGGTCTTCCCATGAGCACCTTCGATTCGGGCGCGCAGTGGGACTTGCCCTATGGCTGGGGAAATATCGAAATGATCGCCATCGATGCGCTGCGCAAATACGGCTACAACGCCGACGCCGATCGCATCTCGTACAACTTTCTGTCGACGGTTGCCGAGAACTTTCGGCGTGATGGCAACATCCGCGAGAAATACAACGTGGTCACGCGCTCTTCAGAATCGCACGTCGAACTGGGCTACGAGATGAACGTGGTCGGCTTCGGCTGGACAAACGCAGCTTTCCTCGAACTGCTGCACGCGCTGCCGCAGGAAATGGTGGAACGGCTGGATCAACAGCAGAAGCAGCCGCTGGCAGCCACAAAGTGAATCCGGGTGCCCCACTTCTCGCCGACTTTGCGAGAAGTGGGAATTCTGGCAAGAGTGCAACCCGCCGGATTCTACCGCTGCGCGAACTCGCTGCGGTGCCGGCTGTAGAAGATGTAGATCAACAGTCCGAGCACGAGCCACACGACAAACCTGACCCAGGTGATCACTGTCAGTCCGGTCATCAGTCCACCACAAAGGACAATCGAGATCAGAGGGAACCAGGGCACCAGCGGCACTTTGAAGACGCGCGGCCGGTCGGGCTGCGTGCGCCGCAAGATGATTACGCCCAGCGACACCAGCACAAAGGCGAACAAGGTACCGATGTTGGACAGGTCAGCGGCGTCGCTGATGGCGAAAATTCCTGACGGGATTCCGACCACGAATCCAGCGATCCAGGTGGAGACATGCGGCGTCTGGAATTTTTTGTGAACCGCCGAGAACATTTTTGGGAACAGCCGGTCGCGCGACATGGCGTACCAGATGCGGGCCTGGCCATACTGGAAGACCAGCAGCGATGAGATCATGCCGGTGAGCGCGCCGATCACAATGATCGATTGCGACCAGCGGCTTGCACCGAGGGCTTTCAAGGCATAGGCCACGGGAGCCTGAGCGGCGTCCCCGGAGATGAAGGTCGTGTACTTCATCATCCCCAGCAGCACGATGGACACGCCGACGTAAAGCAAAGTGCAGACAATAAGAGAAGTGATGATACCGAACGGCAGATCGCGTTGCGGGTTGCGCGCCTCTTCCGCGGCAGTGGAGACGGAGTCGAAACCGATGTAGGTGAAGAAGACAATCGCGCCGCCGGTAACGATGCCGCCGAATCCCGAGGGCGCAAACGGTTTCCAGTTGCCGGAGTGAACCAGCGCGCCGCCCACCACCAGGAAGATCAGGATGGCGCTGATCTTGATCAACACCATAATGTTGTTGGCTTCCGCCGATTCCTTGATCCCGCGCACCAGCAGCACGGTGAGGATGAAGATGATCAGGAAGGCGGGCACGTTGAAATAAGCGCCGGTCCAGTGCCCGGACTCCCAAACGGGGGTCGACCACCTATCCGGCAAATTCAATCCGAAGGAAGACAACTGCGCTTTTGTATAGGCGCTGAAGCCAATCGCCACCACCACGTTGCTGACGACGTATTCGAGAATGAGGTCCCAGCCGATGATCCAAGCGAAGATCTCGCCGAGTGTCGCGTAGGAGTAGGTGTAGGCGCTGCCGGCGATGGGAATCATCGACGCCAGTTCGGCATAGCAAAGTCCCGCAAAACTGCAGGCCACGGCCACCAGGAAAAATGAAATGGCGATCGAAGGACCGGCCGGAGGCCGCCCGTGCATGAGAACCTGCGCCGTCCCGCCGCCCCGCAGGAAGTTCACGATGATATCGAGCACCTGGGCGTGCAGAATGGAGGGCGCCTGGAAATATTCTCCGGCGGCCGCGGTGCCAGTAAGCACGAAAATGCCGGAGCCAATGATGGCGCCGATGCCGAGGGCCGTCAGCGACCACGGGCCCAGCGTCTTCTTCAGTTTTCGTTCCGGGTCTTCCGCCTCGGAGATCAGCTTGTCGATGGATTTGCAGCAGAAAAGCTGGTTCTCGGAAGTGCGCACAACGTCTTTGGATGGAGGCTCGCCGGCTGTAGGTTGTGACAAGAGGTCGGTTTCTCCTGAAGCAAAGCAGGGTGCCCCATGTCTCGCAGCTTTTGCGAGACATGGGAGCTACGTCAGCGCCAACTGCTGTTTTTACCGCTTCGCCTGGCCGCGGGCCAACTTCTTGACCTTCGGCTTCTTCGATCCGCGCGGATAGTCGCGGGGCTTGAGCGGCTTTTCCGCCTTGCGCTTCTTGCGGGCGGTGCGCTTCACTTTCTTGCGTTCGTCTCGGCTGAGTTTTGTCGTATTTGCCATGAACTCTTTCTGTGAGGAATTTTGTAATTTGGTAATCGGGTAATTTTGTAAGTTGAAGGCGTCAGATTCGGCAAAATTACCAAATTACCCGATTACAAAGTTACCAAATCTCCTTCAGGCTTTCTCCAGCTGGGCATACTTCTCCACCAGCTTCTTCAAGCCGAAGCGTGGAAATTGTACCGTAATCTTGGCTTCTTCGCCTTCTCCTTCGCGCTGGTACACGGTTCCTTCGCCGTATTTTGGATGGCGGACTCGCTGTCCGGGACGGAATCCGCGTTTGCCGGAGGGCTCTTCGACCGGAGCGGATTTGGGGACGCTGAATTTTTTGCCTCGGCTGGCGAAGAACTCTGCGATGTTCTCGATCGAGTTGTAGGCGCGCGCGGCTGCGGTTTGCTTTGACGCACTGCCCGGTGCTCGATTGCCGTCGTGCCAGGACGCGCTCTGATCTTCGTCCTCATAGGAGTAATGTCGGCTTTCAGCATCGTATGCTGCCGGGCTTCGCCCGGCTGGACGGCCGATGGCGGCCGTCCCTACACGGGCTCTTCTAGTTCCTAATTCTTCGATTAATCCGCCCGGGACTTCTTCCAGGAATCTTGAGGGCACGCTGGCTTCCGGCAAGTCGGTTCCGTAGCGGCGGCGGTAGACGGCGCGGGTCAGGATCAGCTGGTCCATGGCACGGGTCATGCCTACGTAGCAGAGGCGGCGCTCTTCCTCAATATCCTCGGGAACCAGCATGGTGCGGGAGTGCGGGAAGAGTCCCTCTTCGAGTCCGCTCAGGAATACGAGAGGGAATTCGAGTCCCTTGGCGGCGTGCAGGCTCATGAGCGTGATCTGGGCGCGCTCGTCGTAGTCGTCGGCATCGGCAACCAGCGCGGCATGATCGAGAAACTGGTCCAGCGTCTCCGCACGGTCGCGCGAGTCCATGGCGGCATTGACCAGTTCGCGCAAATTCTCAATGCGGGAGTAGGCCTCGGGAGAGTCTTCTGCTTCCAGCAGCTTGATGTATCCGGTGCGGTCGATCAGGAACTTGAGAATGTCGGCCGTGCTGACGGTAGGTGCAGGGAAGGAACTGGACCCGTCGGAAAGCTCGGCGTCCGCACCAGCGCCATTCGTAGCGCTGGCCTCCAGCGAGTTGCCGGCGACGAGTTCGGCCTCCGCATCTTGCGATGCTGGTCCGAATTCGAATGAAAAATTCCCAAACTCCTCTGGGTTGAAAGCGGTCACGTCCTCATCGGAAGCGGCCTGCGTTTCGGGAGCTGGAGTGGCGAGGGCCACCTCCGCCGATGGCTCGGTGGATTCTGCCGCTGTCTGCTGCAATTGCTCCACAAAGTTCCCAACCAGCATGGCTCGCGCATCTTCCACGAGTTGCTGAAAGTTCTTGAGGGAAGCCAGAGCGCGCGGGGGCAGCAATTGGCGCTTGATCGCCTCGCCGATGGCTCCCCATAGCGACAGCCCGGTTTCGAGCGCCAGTCGTTCGAGCGTATCAATGGTCCCTTTGCCGATGCCACGCGCCGGAGTGTTGATCACACGCAGCAGCGAAATCGTGTCATCAGGATTCTGGATGACTTTCAAATACGAGATCATGTCCTTGATCTCGGCGCGCTCGTAAAAAGAAAATCCGCCGACCACGTGATACTTCAGCCCATACCGCCGCATGGCTTCTTCGAACAAGCGCGACTGGGAATTCGTTCGATACAACACTGCCGCTCTCGGAGTTTCCCCGCGATCGTTCGCTTCGCGAACATAGCGCGCAATCCAATCCGCTGCGAACAGCGCTTCATTTTCCCCATCAGGCGCTTCGTAGTAGCCGATCTTCGTCCCGCCCTGCCGCGAGGTCCAAAGATTTTTCCCCTTGCGCCGTACGTTGTTGGCAACCACCGCCGAGGCTGCCTGCAGAATGTTCTGCGTGGAGCGATAATTCTGCTCCAGGCGAATGATCTTGGCCTCGGGGAAGTCCTGCTCAAACTCGAGGATGTTGCGGATGTCCGCGCCGCGCCAGGAATAAATCGACTGGTCCTCGTCTCCCACTGCGCACACATTGTGGTGCTCGCCTGCGAGCATGCGCATGAGTTCGTACTGCGGGCGGTTGGTGTCCTGATACTCATCGATGAGCAGATATTGGAAGCGCCGGTTGTAGTATTCGCGCACCTGCGGCGCGGACTTCAGCAGGCGCACCGCTTCGAGCAGCAGGTCGTCGAAATCAAGCGCATTCGCCTTACGCAACTCCTTGCGATACTCCTCGTACAAGTGGGCGACGCGCTCCGTCTTGGGATCCGCCGACTGCAGGTAAAGCTCCTGCGGATCGAGCATGTGATTCTTCGCCCACGAGATCCGGCCCAGCACGGTGCGAGGCGTGAGTTCTTTATCATCAAGCCCAAGCCGCTTCATCAGGGACTTCACCACGGATTGCTGGTCGCTTTCATCGTAGATTACAAAGTTTTTCGTATGCCCAATCGCAGGCTGGCCCGGCACCGTCGATGGGATGCGCATGGCTTCGATGTCGCGCCGTAGCATGCGCACGCAAAAAGAATGAAACGTCGAGATCACCGGCTTGGCGATGCTTAATCCACCCACCAACTTCTCCACACGCTCGCCCATCTCGGCTGCGGCCTTGTTGGTGAAGGTCATTGCCAGGATGGACTCCGGCATCGCGCCCTTGTGCTCGATGAGATAGGCGATGCGATAGGTAATGACGCGAGTTTTGCCACTGCCAGCGCCAGCCAGGATCAGCACCGGTCCCTCGGTGGTTTCGACAGCCTCACGCTGTTGCGGATTCAGTTGGTCGAGAAAAGACAAAACAGAAGCGGCTCCGTAGTTGTTAGTCCAATTTTACGTGACGCGGACGGTTGGCGGAGGGGGGTTGCAAATTTCCTCTGTCATCCCGAGCGCAGTCGAGGGAGGTTGAGTTTGGTTTGTTAGAGCCGAAAGGCCTCGGTTTGACGCGCTGCCTACGCGCGATCCATAGCGTGTGCGTGAGAACTCTTCTTTCGCCCCTAAGGGGCTGAGCTACTTTTGCCATTTTGCACCCATGCCTTGCGGCATGGGCTGCATTCTTCCGCGGCTTCGCCGCTACACACCATCCGTTCATCCCGAGCGCAGTTGAGGTCCGCAATTTGGTCCTGTGAAATTAACGGCGCAAGCAGATGTACCTTCTACGTTCCTTCAGCGGAGTCGAAAAGGGGCGGCGCGCCCGGTCTGGATTACGCCGGTAACCCAGACACGTCTTCGTCGTTCGAAGTGGGCGTGCTCGCCTCATGCAGGGACAGCCGCCCTCGGCTGTCCGCCGAAGGAGCCTCTATGAGCCCCAAGTTTTTTCTGGCTGTGATGGTTCTGTTGATCGTCGCGGGATTGGTTGTGCTCGATCATCGCGATGCGCGCGCCGGGGAAGTGATCCCGAACTCTGAATACAAGGTGCTCGATCCCATTCGCCACGGGAACCTGACGGTGTTTCCAGTCGTGGCCGCGAAGAGTTATCCCACGAACGAATTTCTGACGCTCGACGAGGGCCTGCGCTCCGGAGAGGTTATCGTTACGGAGTCCGGGAGCGTGCAAGGGCTGATTCGCAGGCATCCGAATCCGGGAATTCGCCACGATGGCGCGCAAGTCAACCGGCTGGTGCTGGTCAACAATTCCAAACATCCGCTGCTGCTGCTCGCAGGCGAGGTGGTTTCGGGTGGCAAGCAAGATCGCGTCATTGGCAGAGACCGCATCGTGCCCGCTGAAAGCGATCCCGTGGATCTCAGCGTGTTCTGCGTCGAGCCCGGCCGCTGGGTCGCGACCAGCGAGCATTTCGGCGCTTCAGAGGCGATTTATGGCGGCGCCAGGAATGATGCCAAAGCGCCCGCACCCATGGCCATCATGGTCCAGCCCTCCGTGCGCGCCAAAGCCATGGGCGACAAGGATCAGCAGGCAGTGTGGGACGCCGTGAACGCGCAGAAGACTCAGGTCGCCACCAGGCTTGCCATGGCGCCGCCAGTCCAGGCTGAGGTCGCGGGCACAAGCTCCTACGCTCGAGTCATGGAAAATTCCGAGGTCCGGAAGCAGGTCGACGCCGTGGCCAAGCCGATCGAGCAGAACTATCAGAGTTTGATCCACCAGTTGCGCGATCGCAATGCCGTCGGAGTGGTCGTAGCCGTCAATGGCCGCGTCATCTGGGCCGACATTTTTGCCAGCACCGATCTGCTGGCGAAGTATTGGCCCAAACTCGTTCGTTCGTATGCTTCCGAAGCGGTGGTCACGCGCGCGAAAGATGTAGACGTGAGCGTGCATCGAGCACAGGAATTTCTGGCCGACATGGAAGGCCGGCGAGAAACCATTGAGAATGAGCCGGGAGTTTACCGCCACACCGAAGTGAGCGGCGATGGATTCAAAGCCTTCGCGCTAACGTCATTGCTGCCGAGAACCGGATTCGACGTGCACGTGGCAAAGATGGCGGAGTGAAAAGGCAGGCTTATCGACTGCCCCCCATCTCTAACGCTTACGACTGACCACTCTCAACTGGCAACTGACGACTGAACACTGCTCACTGATTTTCATACCAGCTCCGCCAGGCGGCGGAGTCGTTGGGCAGATGCTGCTGGGTGATGTCGTTCAGGGCATGGAACGCCCAGGCGTGGGTTGGGGCATCGAGCGAGGGATCGTCGGTGTAGTTCAGCAATTGCGGAACCGCGGTCATGCGCTGCTCGGGTGTGAACAAGCCGGATTGCGCCAGCCCGCAGGCGGCGCGCTCTCGCACCAGTGCTGACGGATCATCGTGCATAGCCTTCAACAGCGGGTCGATTGCCTGATCGGAGCCGGTGAGCGCCAATGATTCAACCGCCCAGTGGCGCGAGTCCTCATCGGAATCCTTCAAATGCGAGATCAAAACCTGCAGCACCTGATCCGGCTGAACGCCGCGATTCGCCATCAATCCGAGTGCCCATAACGCCCAAATTTTTTGAGAATGATTTGTGGATTCCACGGTTTTAAGCAGATATTCCAGGCTGGCGGAATTTTTCGCCAATCCATAAGCAGCGAGTTCCACCTCAATCGCCGATTCCCGCACGCGCATGTCGTTGGAGTTCAGCGCAGCCGTGGTCAGTGTCGCCATTTGCGAATCCCAGCGCAGCTTTCCCTGCCATTGGTCCACGTGTGACGCAATTTGCCCGGGCGCCGCCGCGTTCTGGGCCACCGCCAGTTGGAGCAGAGTTTCTGCTTGTCTCTGCGGCCCCATGTGATCCAGTTGCTGCAGATCTTTTGCGGAGGCGGGCTTGTTCTCGGGGGCGGATACGAATTTGTTCAGCCGCGGCCAGGCTGGATGCGCGCGTCCCATGCCGCCAACCAGCAGAGCGGTGAACATGCCTACGAGCGCCGCAATGATCGACGCAACCCTGGCAGATTGACGCGGGCGCACAGGCTGCTGCGCACCGGTGCCAAAGCCGGCTGCGTCCGATCCCGGCCCCAGCGTGCCGTAATCCGGCGTGGGCTGCAGACGCGGATCCAGTTGCTGCACTGCATGGTTCTGCGCTCCTGCGGAAAATAGTTGGGACGGCTCCATACCAGACGAGTCTAGGATCAGGTTCGAAATAGGGTAAAGTTACTTCGGGTCAAAAGCCGGAAGTTCGGTGCAGATTGGTTTCGCGCGATGGGAAGGGCCCTATTTCGCGGAGCGTACGCAAATTGATCAGGAGGAAGTGATGGCTTCGAATTCGAAGTGGTGGATTTCCATAGTCAGCGTGTCCCTGGCAGCAGTGGCGGTCGCTGCCGCTGGCCCGGGATATCACGTAATCAAAACCTACAAAGTGGGCGGGGAAGGCGGATGGGATTACCTCACTGTCGACGCCAGCGCACGGCGGTTTTATATTTCGCGGGGCACGCATGTGATCGTGCTGGATGCGGACTCAGGGAAAAATGTCGGCGACATTCCCGATACTCCCGGGGTGCACGGCATCGCACTCGCGCCGGAGCTGGGCAAAGGCTTCGTCAGCAACGGCCGCGAAGGCACCGTCACAATTTTTGACATGAGCACGCTGGCACCAATCGGCGGCAAAGTGAAAGTTGGCGAAAATCCTGACGCAATTCTCTACGAGCCTGCGACCAAGCGCGTGTTCACTTTCAACGGGCGCAGCCAGGATTCAACCGCGATCGATGCAGCCAGCGGCAAAGTCCTGGGCACGATCAAGCTGGATGGCAAGCCGGAATTCGCAGCCAGCGACGCCAAGGGCGAAGTGTTCGTCAATATCGAAGATAAAAGCGAACTCACGGTAATCGATCCCAACAAGCTGGAAGTGAAGGTGAAGTGGCCTCTCGCTCCCTGCACCGAGCCGAGCGGGCTGGCGATCGACCGCAAGAACCGTCGTTTGTTCGTCGGCTGCGACAATAAAATGCTGGCGGTCGTGGATGCGGATAGCGGAAAGGTTTTGGCGACTCCGGCGATCGGGGAAGGTGTGGATGCTACCGCTTACGACGACGAAAGCGGGCTGGCGTTTGCCTCCTGCGGTGAAGGCGTGCTGACGGTCGTCAAAGAGGACTCGCCGGAGAAATTCAGCGTTGTGGAAAATGTGAAGACCGAGGCGGGAGCGCGCACCATGGCGCTCGACAGCAAGACACACAATGTGTTCACGGTGACGGCGAAGTTCGGGCCGCCGCCGGCAGCGACGGCCGACAATCCTCATCCGCGGCGCACCATCCTGCCGGATACGTTTGAAGTCCTGGTCCTGGGAAAGTAGCGCGGCTAAAAACTTTGCGCCGGCGGGACAGCCTGAGAGGCTGTCCCTACGTGGTTCGTTTCCAGTGCCACGAGTCGGAGCCGATCCTCGCCAGCGCGCGACGCAACCAATTACAATGATCCGGCCACTAAGCTAGCGCAACTAAATTACAACTCATAGCTTATTGCTCACAGCTGATCGCTCGCCGTCATGACCAATAGAGTCCGCAAAGCCGTTTTTCCAGCCGCCGGCCTGGGCACCCGCTTTCTGCCCGCCACCAAAGCCCAACCCAAAGAGATGCTCCCGCTGGTGGACAAGCCCATCATTCAGTACGGCGTGGAAGAAGCCATGGCTTCCGGCTGCGACCAGATCCTGATCATCACCGGGCGCGGCAAGCAGGCCATCGAGGATCATTTCGACGTCAGCTACGAGCTGGAGAAAATGCTGGAAGAGCGGCGCAAGCTGGATCTGCTGAAGATCGTGCGCCAGATCTCCGACATGATTCACGTGGGATATGTGCGCCAGAAGGAAGCGCTGGGATTGGGACATGCGGTGCTGATGGCTCGCGAACTTGTTGGGAATGAGCCCTTCGCGGTGTTGCTCGCGGATGACGTGATTGACAGTACCGTGCCCGCGCTCAAGCAGATGGTCAATGTGTTCAACGAGAAGCAATGCAGCGTGATCGCGGCGCAGGTGGTCGAAGGGAAAATGATTTCTTCCTATGGCGTATTCGATGCCCAGGTGGTGGATGGATTCAACGGGCGCCTGTTCGAGATCCGCAACATGGTGGAGAAGCCGAAGCCCGAAGAAGCCCCCTCGAACCTCGCCATTATCGGGCGGTACATCCTGACTCCGGCAATTTTCGATTGCCTCGCGAAGACTCCGACCGGCGCAGGCGGAGAACTGCAACTGACAGACGGCATGCGCATGCTGCTGAAGCAGGAAAAAATGTATGCCTACGTTTATGAGGGCAAGCGCTACGATACGGGCGACAAGTTGGGATTCCTGAAAGCCACGGTGGAGTTCGCCCTGAAGCGGCCTGACTTGGGGGGGCCGTTTCGGGAGTATCTTAAAGAGCTGAAGTTTTAACGGGGGACATTGGGCCTCGCGATTTGCGCGGGTTGCTCGCTTCGCTTCGCTGGACAGCCCAAGGGGCTGTCCCTACGTGGTTTCTCCCCGCCTGTTTTCGCCGCGCAGCTTTTTTGATTTCTCTTCGACGCCTTTTGCTAGTTTTTCTTTGTGAGCATCCAGCTTTTTTGCTACTGAGGCGTCGGACAGTCCAATCATCTGCGCTGCCAGGATTCCGGCGTTGGTGGCGCCGGGCTTTCCAATGGCGACGGTCGCGACAGGAATTCCGGCCGGCATCTGCACGGTCGCGAGCAGCGAGTCCATTCCGTTGAGCGAGGTCGAAGGAATGGGGACTCCAATCACTGGCAAGGTGGTATGCGCCGCAATGACTCCCGCCAGATGCGCTGCCCCTCCCGCGCCAGCGATGATCACGCGAATGCCGCGCCCGGCGGCCTTACGGGCGAAGTCGGCGGTGCGATCCGGGGACCGGTGCGCCGAAGTGACATCGATCTCATAAGCGATGCCGAACTCATCGAGGGCCTTGCCCGTCTCCCGCATGATCTCCAGATCGGAATCACTCCCCATCACAATCGAAACCTGTGGCTTGCTCATTTCGAACTCTCTCCTGATTTGCATTATGTTTTCCCACTCAATGAGTGTGGATTCGGCATTATCGCTTCAGCGCTCGGGCGGCAATGTCTTTCCGGTAATGCGCGCCGTCAAATGAAATCTTGCTGCATGCTTCATAGGCGAGCTTCACGGCCGTTTGCAGATCCGGCGCTCGCGCGGTCACCCCCAGCACGCGGCCGCCGGAAGTGTAATAAACACCATCGCGCTTCGAGGTGCCCGCATGAAATACCTTGATACTCTCAATCTTGGCAGCGTCATCGAGGCCGTCGATCCGCTTTCCTGCTTCAAAGGTTCCGGGATAGCCGCCCGCTGACATCACGACGCAGACCGACGCGTCCTGCGACCAGCGGAAATCGCCTTCGCTGGTATGGCCCTGGATGGAAGCCTCGAACGCCTCGACCAAGTCGCTCTCCAGCCGCATGAGGATGGGTTGGGTTTCGGGATCGCCGAACCTGCAGTTGAACTCCAGCACCATGGGCCCGCGCGCCGTCATCATGAGCCCGCAGTAAAGGACGCCTTTGAATTCGCTGCCCTCGGCCTTCATCCCCGCGACCACGGGACGCGCAATGTGATTCAGCAGCCAATCGCGCATGCCGCCATCCAGAAGATCGGGGGTAGAATACGCGCCCATGCCGCCGGTGTTCGGCCCGGTGTCGCCGTCGCCGACCCGCTTATGGTCCTGTGCCGCGACCAGAGGCGCCACCCGCTCTCCATCGCTGAAGACGAGAAATGAAAGTTCATCTCCCTTAAGACACTCTTCGAGGACGACACGCGCGCCGGCGTCGCCCACCATGCGCCCGCTGAGCATCTCGGCAGCGACGGAAGCAGCTTCTTCCTTGCTCCTGGCGATGACCACGCCTTTTCCGGCGGCTAATCCATCAGCTTTCACCACTACCGGCGTATGAAAGTGCCCCAGCGCGGAACGCACCTGATCGATGGAATCGCAAATCGCGAAGTGGGCGGTGGGAATGTGATGCCGCTGCAGGAATTCCTTAGCAAAGCTCTTGCTCGATTCCAGCCGCGAGGCCGCCTGTGTCGGGCCGAAGATAGGCCATGCACGACGGGTGAACTCGTCCACCACGCCCAGGGTCAAAGGCAATTCCGGACCGACCACGGTGAGATCGGGTTGCAGCCGGTTGGCGAGCGAGACAATGGAATCCAAACTCTTGAGATCGGCGGGAGCAACCTCGGCGTCGTCCGCGATCCCGCCATTGCCCGGAGCGCACACGAGCTGCGTAATGCGAGGCGATTGCCGCAACTTCCACACCAAGGCGTGCTCGCGCCCGCCACCACCTAAGACCAGAACTTTCATAAGCCAGAGCAAATCAGGTTAGGGGTTGAATACGAAGGCTGTCAAACGCTCTCGCTAAGTGGGCCTTGGAAGAATTGCGGGGAGCATGCTCGCGTAGCGACAGCCCCTGGGCTGTCCCGCGAAGCGAAGCGAGCGGCAGCGCGACGAAACCTGCCGCCAGACTGATACGTCCGTCGCTTTGGGATACGCAACCGCCGCGACAAAATTCGTCGCGGCCTGGACAGCCTGAGAGGCTGTCCCTACGTGGTTCATCGGGGCGGCAATCAGCGCGAATGTTATAACTCGGAGAGAGTGGGGGGTACGCTGAGCGCCATCGTAACGATCTGTTCATCAAGGCAGCGTACCGTGAAGGGTTTGCTGCACGAGTGCGTTTTCACGCGGGGGGTGGCATTGGTGTCGAACGCGATCAAGAAAGATCACCAGAACTACCTCGCGGCGGGAGGGTTGGGGTTTCTTCTCGGGGACGGTGATCTCGAGTATGGACGCGAGAACATTTTCGAGACGTACTACACCGTGCATCTGTGGCGCGGGATTTATGTGGCGCCGGGATTGCAGCACATCGCGAATCCGGGATACAACCGCGACCGTGGACCGGTGACGGTGCCATCTTTCCGTGCTCACGTGGAGTTCTGAGGAAAATAGTGAGCAGCGAATGGCAAAGCAAAACCATTCGCCGGGTTTTTTTTGTAGGGACAGCCGCCCTCGGCTGTCCGGCAGGGCGGAGCCCTGCAGTTGCGCTAAAAGCTGGCGGAGCTTCGCTCCACTGGACAGCCTGAGAGGCTGTCCCTACGTGAAATCAGATGGAGCGAGGGGCTTGTCCCTACACAGACCTAGTCTGCTGCGCCCGGGAGTTCTTGGGCAGTTAGCAGCATTTCCCCGGTGAATTGCTGAATCGTGCTGTAACACTCGCAGGCGGTGCTCTCGAGTTTCTTGCGGTTCAGAACCTTGACGGCGCCGTGGGTGTACTCGATGATTTTCTTTTTTTGCAGCGTGCCGGCTGCCAGACTGACGCTGGGCCGGTCGGTTCCCAGCATCATCGCTAGGAAATCGTGCGTAATCTTCAGCAGTCCGGAGCCCACGCGATCCTGGGTCAGCAGCAGCCAGCGCGAGAGCCGCTGTTCCAGATCATGGAGCCGGTTGCATCCGGCGGTTTGCGCCACTTGCATGCCATGGAGTGCGGCGTAGCGGTTGAGAGCCGTCTGCAGCCTGGGATTCGAAGCCAATGCCGCTTCCATGGCGCTCACCGGCATGCCGAAACCATCTCCGCCGACCTGCATAATGGCTTGATGAGGATCGCTCCGCAGCCCCGCCAACACCGGAATGGGGGTGAAACCTTCGTTGCCTAAGACACCGACTTCGACGCTCTCTCCGCTTTTGGTGCGGAACACCAGGGAGACCATACCCGAATTCAAAAAATAGACCAATTCCAGCTTCTGTTTGGGCTCATGCAGAACGGTTCGTTGCGGCAGTTCCAGGTAGTTCAGGTCCTGGCGCAAGGATTGAAATTCTTCGTCGGGGATGGCTAACAGGATTTGATTTCGTATCGGCTTACCTTCGAAGTTGGTACGTTCTCCGGGATGGAGGACTTCGGTAATAGTGGGTATCGCATTCTTAGGGCGCAAAGCTTGCCTCCGTGCGCGAACGGTCTTGACTTCACAATGTGGGATGCGTGGGAAGGGAACTCTGGCCGTGCGACACTCTCGTAGCGTTCGTTGAAATAAACCTTAATGCGTACAGGATTTTCCCTATACTCGCGTAAACGCTCACGTGGATAAATTGTCGGGTATCAAACACACGAGGAGGAGCGCGCCCTGCTCGACTTTTGCCCATTGCTGACGTGACGCGGATCCTGATTGCCGACGACAGTCCTGCCGTACGCCGAGCTCTAGTACAGCTCCTGGCGGCGGCTCATTCCTGTGAATTGATCGATGCGGAGAATGGTCGGGCGGCGCTTTCGCGAGCGCTGGAGTTGCGGCCGGATCTTGTAATCATGGATCTGGTCATGCCGATCATGGACGGCTTGACGGCAGCGCGCGAGATCTCGAGCGCTCTCCCAAGCCTTCCTATCCTGATGTATACCATGCATTGCACGCCCTCGCTGGAAGTGGCGGCCCAGAGGTCCGGAGTGCGGCATGTAGTGGTGAAGGAGAACACGGGAGAATTGCTCGCCGCAGTCGAGCAATTGCTTCCTGCGGAAGCGAGAGAACAAAGTGCGACTAGGGACGAGGCTCGTCTGCCATCTACAGCGATCCCGCCGCTGGCGGTTCCTGATCCCGAAATCATAGAGGGAGAGAATGGATCCGGAGGCAATGCCCCAGCAACCGATCTCAGCGAAAACAAGCCCCTGGAGAATTGAGGCGCATGGCTTGTGTTTTCGGCAGCCGTAGGTTGCGTTCGAGCGAAAACTTGTCAAGGGGGTAAAACGGAACAGATCGAAGTAAGTACCTGAAAATTGGGCAAATATAAATTTGAATTCTTTTCCGGTTTACCCCAGCCAATTTGCTATTCTGGAAATATAGAGAGAAATTCAGGGAGGCGTGGCCTTAGGTCGCGCCTTTGGTATTTCTGAGCGAAGTGTCTCGCCGCCGTACGCCTGTTTCTCAAAACCCGCTGCGCCGCACCAGCGAAATCGAGGCAGGCGTTGCATCCCAGCAGCGAGGGCACGGGAACGACATCGGGCATCCTTGCGGTAAATGAGCACTGAACCCAAACTGCCGCAGGCGCATGTTCCCGGCGCACCGGCCTACGGAAAGACGCGACAGGAAGCCATTAACAAAGCGTATGCGATCGCGTTGCGCTCGGTTGCGGACGACGTAGACTCAAGCCCCAACGGTTTGGGGCTTGCTGGCCAGCAACTGCCTTAACACGTACTGCAGAATGCCACCGTTCGCGTAGTACAAAGCTTCTTGGGGAGTATCGATGCGGACGACCGCATCGAACTCTACCGGATTGCTGCCATGGGCCAGGGCGCGCACTTTGACGGTGCGTCCGGGGGCGAAGTGGTTCACTACGTCGCGGATGCCGGTAATCTCGAAGGTTTCTTCGCCGGTCAGCTTGAGGGATTCGGCGTCCTGGCCTGCGGCGAATTGCAGGGGGAGGATGCCCATACCAACCAGGTTGGAGCGGTGAATGCGCTCGTAGCTCTCGGCGATTACGGCGCGCACTCCGAGCAGCGCGGGGCCTTTCGCCGCCCAGTCGCGGGAGGAGCCTGAACCGTATTCTTTGCCCGCGAGGATTAGCAGAGACGTGCCGTCCGCGCGATATTTTTCCGAGGCGTCGAAGATGGACATTTCGGTATCGGTTGGCAGGTGACGGGTGAATCCGCCTTCGGTCTGGACCAGCCTGTTACGCAGGCGAACGTTGGCGAAGGTGCCGCGCACCATGACTTCGTGATTGCCGCGGCGGGAACCGTAGGAGTTGAAGTCGGCGGGCTTCACCCCGTGTTCCTGCAAGTACTGCCCGGCGGGGCTGTCTTTCTTGATCGATCCTGCGGGCGAGATGTGGTCGGTGGTCACGCTGTCGCCGAGAACTGCGAGAACGCGCGCGTTTTTGATCTCCTCGACAGGGACAGGCTTCACGTCCATGTCATCGAAGTAGGGCGCGCGTTGGATGTAGGTGGAGTGCATGTCCCACGCGTAGGTCTCGCCCTTGGGCACGTCGAGCGAGCGCCAGCGGTCGTCACCCTGGAAGACTTCGCCATAGGACTTCTTGAACATCTCGGAAGTAATAGTCTGCTGGATGGTTTCGTCCACCTCGCGCGAACTCGGCCAGATGTCGGCGAGATAGACCGGTTGTCCATCCTTGCCCTTGCCAAGGGGATCCTTGCGCATGTCGACATCGATACGGCCGGCGATCGCGAAGGCAACCACCAGCGGCGGGGACATCAGGTAGTTGGCACGAACTTCGGAATTGATGCGGCCTTCGAAGTTGCGATTGCCCGAGAGCACGGAAGCGACCACCAGTTCCTTTTCGTCGATGGCCTGGGATACTTCCGTGGGCAGCGGGCCTGAGTTGCCGATACAGGTGGTGCAGCCGTAGCCCACGAGATGGAACTTCAGCTTCTCGAGATAAGGCATCAGCCCGGCCTTCTGAAGATAATCGGTCACGACTTTGGAACCGGGAGCCAGCGAAGTCTTGACCCAGAGGGGAACGGTGAGTCCCTTCTCTACGGCCTTCTTCGCAAGCAGGCCGGCGCCAATGAGTACGGATGGATTGGAGGTGTTGGTGCAGGAGGTAATGGCGGCGATGACCACGCTGCCATGCTGCAGAGAACCCTTGACGGATTCGGGAACATGCTCGCGCACCTCAGGATCGGTGACGCCAACGGCAGTGGGACGTCCGCCTTCCTGCTCCCAGCGATCTTTGGTGATTGGGGCGACGGCAGGAATGGCTCCGGTTTTGTCGGCGGCTTTCGGTTTCATCAGCCCAGGCAGGGCGTTGCAGAACGACTCTCCGGCTTGGGAGAGCACGACGCGGTCCTGCGGGCGTCTTGGACCGGCAAGGGAGGGCTCGACGGTAGCGAGATCGAGCGATAAGAGTTCCGAGTACTCCGCCTCGGGAGTCTTTTCGTCATGAAAGAGAGCCTGCTCGCGGGCGTAAGCTTCGACCAGGGCGATTTGCTCTTCGGTGCGTCCGGTGAGCCGCAGATATTTCAGTGTCTCTTTGTCGATGGGGAAGATGCCGCAGGTTGCGCCGTACTCCGGAGACATGTTGGCAATGGTGGCGCGATCGGCCAGCGACAAGTCGCGCAATCCGGGGCCGAAATATTCCACAAATTTTCCGACAACTCCGTGCTTGCGCAGCATTTCGGTAATGGTCAAAACCAGATCAGTCGCGGTTGCACCTTCACGAAGCCTTCCCGTGAGTTTCACTCCGACCACCAGAGGGATGAGCATCGACACAGGCTGGCCCAACATGGCTGCCTCGGCCTCGATGCCACCGACACCCCAACCCAGCACTCCCAGACCGTTGACCATGGTCGAGTGAGAATCCGTGCCCACGAGGGTGTCGGGGTAGGCCACTCGCTTGCCCGGAGACTCATGGACGAAGACTACGCGCGCCAGGTATTCGAGATTGACCTGGTGGACTATGCCGGTATCAGGAGGAACGATGGCGAGATTTCTGAATCCAGTCTGGCCCCAGCGCAGGAAGGAGTAGCGCTCTTTGTTGCGCTGGAATTCGAGGAGCGCGTTCATTTCGAGCGCGTTGGTGGTGCCGAATTCGTCCACCTGGACGGAGTGATCGATGACCAGTTCGACGGGTTGCAGCGGATTGATGAGGGATGGGTCTCCGCCTAGTTGCTGCATGGCGTCGCGCATGGCCGCGAGATCGACTACGCAGGGAACTCCGGTGAAATCCTGCAGCAGGACGCGGCTCGGGGTGAAGGCAATTTCCTTGTCGGGTTTCGATTTGCTGTTCCAGTTCGCCAGGGCGCGGATATCTTCTTTTTTCACGTTGCGTCCGTCTTCAGTGCGCAGCAGGTTCTCCAGCAAGATGCGGAGCGAAAAGGGCAGGTGGCTGGTCGAGATGCCCTGCTTGTCAAGCGCGTCGAGGCGGTAGATTTCGTATTGCTTGTTTCCGATTTGGAGAGAGGAGCGGGAATTGAAGCTGTTCACAGACATGAGGGCCTTCCTTCAGGGAATCCTGGGACGAGAAATGGCTGCGCGGAATGCAAGTTATAGTTTAATTCGTTTGGGGAGGAATTGAGTAGTCGCGGGCAGGCGAAGCTTCGCTTCGCCGGACAGCCGAGGCGGCTGTCCCTACATTGGGTTGTCCTGATGCTTGTATCGATTGGGCCGAGCGAATAGAATTCTGGCGATATTTTCATGGAGGTCTCATGGCTGTTGCTCCGCTCCCTCCGGTTTCGTCAACCACACCCAGCGCCTCACCTGCTCCGCTCTCGGAAGGTGCGCGGATCGTTGATACGTTTGTAGCGCCGTCGAAGACGTTTACGGACCTGCGGCGCAACGCGAGTTGGTGGGCGCCATTCCTGCTGATGGTGGTGGTGTCGTCAGTGTTTGTTTATACGGCGGGCCAGAAAATCGGGTTCCGCAAGATCATGGAGAACCAGATGCAGGCCCAGCCCAAAGCGCAGGCGCGCCTGGAGAACCTGCCTGCTGCGCAGCGGGAAGCGCAACTGGAGAGTGGGGCGAAGGTTACCGAGATCATCTCCTATGCCTTCCCGATAATTACACTCATCTTTTGGCTGGTCATTGCCGGAGCTCTTTTTGGAACGTTCAAGTTGGCGGCGGGGGCAGATGTTTCTTTCAAAGTGTCGCTTGCAATTGTGATCTATTCAGCCCTGCCACTGATGCTGAAGACTCTGCTCGCGCTGGCGTCGGTGCTGGCGGGGATGAGCCCGGACTCATTCTCCTTTCAGAATCCGGTGGCGACGAACCCCGGGTATTTCCTGAATCCCGCCGACAACGTATTCCTCTACAGCCTGTTGACGGGCGTCGACATCTTCATGATCTGGACGCTGGTGCTGACGGCAATCGGTTTCACTTGCGTCAGTAAAGTGAAGCGCGGCACCTCGCTGGCGATCGTGTTTGGATGGTGGGCAGTGTTCACGGTGCTGGGAGCGGCGCTCGCGGCGGCGTTCTCGTAAAAAGGGCGCCCGTTATCCTGCAATCGTTTCGATGGCTTTCACGATCTCTAGCGGGAGGGTCAGCGTCAGGCTGGCCAAGTCCTGCTGCAGGTGTTCGGGGCTGGTGCTCCCGGTCAATGGCAGGATGCCGATCGCTCGGGAAAAACTGAAGATCATCTCCGCGGGAGTAGCTCCCAGGCGGCCCGCGAGGGCGACGAAGGGCGCGTGCTGCAGGACCTCTGGATTGGCGGTGAGCAGAGAGAATCCCTGGTAGGCGATGTTGTGAGCGGCGCAGAAGTTGCGCACATCGCGATCCCAACCGAGGCGGGCGAAGCAGCGGTTCTGGACAATAGCGGGCAGTTCGGTACCGGAAGAGTTCATCTGCTCAAGATGATGTAGCGCCACGTTGCTTACTCCCAGAAGGCGGGCGCGTCCTGCGGCGCGCTCCTTCCGCATGGCTTCCCAGGCTTCGGCGTCAGGCTCGGTCCATCCATAATTTGACGCGGGGCCGTGCAGGACGAAGCTGTCGACGTGGTCAGTCTTAAGGTGATCGAGAGATCCTGCCAGGGATTGTTTCACCTGAGTGGCCAGGCTTGCGGCTGGATCGTAAGGCAAGCGAGCATCCTGGCCGCGCTGGTAGGTGAATTTCGTTTGCAAAAACAGGTCGTCGCGGGTGCTTACACCGGCACGGTAGGCAGCGGCCAGACCTTGTCCGACAGCCTCTTCGAAGTAATGTTTGCGCTGATTGGCGGTATCGATGGCGCGGAAGCCGGTGCGCAGCGCCAGTTCCGTTAGAACAGCGGTGCGGTCTTCTTTCCAGGCGGTGCCGTAAATGAAAGAGGGGAGTTCGGCGGGCATAATCTGATTGTGCCATGCCAGAAGACTTGGTTGAGGGGAGCAACTAGCGCAAGGTCTGGCTGTTCTGCAGTTTTTCGGCCAATTTTAATTCGCGCTCCGCGTCGTCTTTCTTGCCGACATTGCGATAGGCCTGGCCCAGCAACTGATGGGTCATGGGATTATTCGGATCCATGGTCGCCGCCCGCTGCAGGGAAAGCACAGCCAGGTCAAACTCGCCTTTTTTCTCCAGAACCTTGCCTCTCAGAATGAAGGGCCCGGTGGAAGTTGAATCGAGCCAGATGGACCTCTGCAGCAAGCGATCGGCTTCGTCATATTTCTGAACGCGAGAGTAGGCGTCCGCCAGTTTGTAATAGGTCGGCGCGTGGGCTGGATTGAGAGCGATTTCTTTTTGAAACTCCGCAATCGCGTCTGGAATCCGCGACTTGTACAGGTACAACTCGCCCAGAAGAAAATGCACCAGCGGCAGCTTGGGATCGAGAGTCGCGGCTTTCTGCGCATACTCTTCCGCGACGGGATCGTATTCCTGCCGCAGCAGCATACGCGCCGTAAACAGGTAAGCGGCGGCCGAGTCTGCCGGCACAGCAAACATGCTTCCGAATGACTTGCGAGCCTGATCGTAGTTCTTTGTTTGAATGTAGGCGACGCCTAAGACGTAAGCCGCGTCAACGTTGGCCCGGGCATACCAGCCTTGCACTTTTTCGAGCAAAGGAATGGCGTCGGCAGGATGTCCGCCGCGGAAATATGCAAGCCCAAGCATCTGAACGGCTTCGTCATTCGCCGGATCGGCAGCATTCGCCTTCCTCAGGTATTCGATTGCCTGAGGGAAATCGTTCTTCCGGTAGTAGGCCGTGCCCAGTTCGAGGGCAAGGCCTTTGGCCGCGGGATCCTGCGCCTCCAGGGCATGCAGTTGGGCGATGGCGTCGTCCAGTTTTCCTTCCTGCATGAGCTTGCGGGGCTCGGTAAAATCCGCTGTTGCTGCGGGTTTGGGGGTAGCGGGAGGGCTGGCATCTGGCTGCTGTGCCGCAGAAATTACGGAGAGTGCCAAGAATGCCAGCAACAGGTTGGCGATGTTTTTTTTCATTGACCCAAAAGTTTCGTTGAGCAAGTGCACGCTAGATCAGCGCGGAGTCATTTCCTTCAGTGCTTCCAGATTCTCTTTCGCAATCGGCTGAGTGGGATCGAGTAGCAGCGCATGCTGGAAGTGCGCCCTCGCGTCTGCATAGCGTCCCATCTCCGCCAATGCCGCGCCCAGATTCGCCTCGACTGCGGCATCTTGCGGCTGTAAGTGCAATGCCGTCTGGAATTGCTCGACCGCTCCCGGGAAATTATTCTGCAGCGCCAAAGCGAAGCCGAGATTGTAGTGTGCGTCAAAGTAATCCGCACGCGCCTTCAAAGCGGCTTGCAAATAGGAAACCGCCTGCGCAGGATGTCCCGCCGCCACCAGAGCCGCGCCGAGAGCATTATTCCCGGTTGCGTCGTCGGGCCGCAACTTCACGGCAGCTTGATATTCGGCGAGAGCTCCATCCAGGTTACCCTTGGCCTGCAGCATCGCTCCCAAATTGTAGTGAGCCTCAAAGTCTCCAGGATTCTTCTCGACATTATGGCGCGCCAGAGCTTCCTGCAATGCCATGCGCGGGTCGCCGTTCGCCGCATCGAAATTCACCGGCAATACCTGCAGCCACAGATGGCACATCTCATCGGTCGACCGGTTGCCGCCCTGCACTCGCACCGGAGGATGATTCGGATTCATGGGATTGCCGTCCGAGTTGTCATAGGAATAGCGCAGGCTGACCGTCGTCCCCTTCGGCAGCAGCACCGGTTCCGCATAGCGGTACACCGCCTGCCAATTCAGGTTCCACTGCGGAATATGGATGAGCGTCTTCTTCGTCCCATCCGGCAAGGTAGCGTGTGCCTGGATGTCCTTCCCTAAGTAATGGGCATGCGGGTAAATCGCCATCAGATCTACATCCACCGGCAACGTGAAATCGTCAGTGACCAGAAAATCTTTTTCCCCCGGCGGAATGTCCAGCTTTAGATCGTTCTCCAGTTGCAGCAGCATGGGAAACTTGGTCGCCGGATGATCGGTGAAATAAAGTCCGATGCTCGGCTGAATCACCTGTGGCTTGCCGGAAGGCTGCAGGTGTGTGTTAAGCACCAAATCGGTGCCCTTATCCAGGCGCAAGGCCATGCCTTCGGGCTCGACGGAAGGAACGGTTCCCGGCTTCCAGAACAGCAGATGGCTGTCAGGATCGAAGACCTGCGACTCGATCCGGATTTCCATCCCGCCGAAGCCGGCTCCCGGCGCGGTTTCGCGCTTGCGCGATCCCTCAGCGCGGTCGACCAGGATGTTGGCGTGGTGCACATACTGCTTGTCGCCGGGACGAATTTCTACCGCCTTGACCCATTTCGTCTCCTGGATAGGAAGACGGAAAACAAAATTCCAGTAAGTATCCGTTCCCTCCGGCGGCAAAATGAACGGCTTCTCGGCCTTGAGGACCAAGTCTGGCTCACCGAGCCTCCACCCCTGAACAAATTTCGGCGCAGGCGGCAAATCTGCCGCGTTGCCTTCGCCTGCCCCCTGCTCGACCCACGTCACGATGCGATTGATTTCGGCGTCGGATAACCGCAGCTCATCGGCAAATTTCAATTCCTGCGGCTCAGGAAGCCAGGGAGGCATCGCGTGCGAGCGGACCACGTCCGCAATCTGGCGCGCATGTTTCTTCACGTCGGAGTAATTCAGCAGCGAAAACGGCGCAGCCTCCCCGGGACGATGGCAGGCGGAACAGGAACGAAAAATGATTGGCGCGACGTCGCGATTGAAAGTGAGCTGAGAAGTCGCGGCGGACGACTGGGCGGCAAGCGGCTGAAGCATCAGAGCGCTTAGGGTAAAGCTCAGGAACCCAAGCAGGACGCTGCGTCGCGGAAAGTTCATTCCACATCCGAGATGTAGCATCCCACTCCCCTGACTTCCTTCCGTGCCAGCGTGGTTCGCGCCGCTGCGGCGGTGATGGCGTCCTGCAATTCGTGCGTACTGGGGGACGGCCGGGCACGGCTCAAGTCGATGTACCAATCATCGATCCGGCCGTCGTACACCAGTTGACGATCGCGGGCGAACACCGCCACTTCGGGAGTAATCTGCACCCGGCTTAACTTCACCAGTACGTGGTCCGGATCCCGCAACACCGGCAACTCATAGCCATACTCCGCGACGGACTTGCGGATCTCCCGCGGAGTGTCAGTCCTGTCCGGGTACACCAACCAGAAAGTGGCGCGATCGGCGTATTGCTTGCTGATTTTCTGCACCACTGGAGCATAGCGCCCTGACACCGGACAATCGCGCCGCAGAAACACCAGGACCACCGGTTTGCCTGAAGCGGCCGCGAAAGGATCCACGGTATGCCCTTCGAGATCAAGCGCCCGCTGCGCCGAGGCCACGCCGCAGAGCACGGCCAGCACCGGCCCTATCCACATCAACTTGATCCAGAATTTGCCCCGCCGCATAAGAACGCGCGCCCCCCCGGACGAGGGGTCCGGGGCTCCACGTCACGAACTCACTCATTCTAAGAGGCACCAGCATGAGTGTCCACCGCACACCCGCGCTACAATGGCCCAGAATGATCGCGCATCTCCGCGGAAAGCTGCTGGCCAAGCATCCCAACCAGGTCATCGTCGAAACCTCGGGCGTCGGTTACGACGTCACCATCACCGTTCCGACGTTCTCGGATCTTCCCGAGACAGGGTCCGAAGTTGCGCTGCACATCCACACCCACGTCCGCGAGGATGCACTCGCGCTTTACGGTTTCCTGCGCAGTTCGGAAAAGCTGCTGTTCGAAAAGCTGATCACGGTGAGCGGTATCGGGCCGAAACTGGCAATCACCATTCTCAGCGGCATGCCGGCCGATGAGATGGTGCGAGCCATCCGCGGCAACGACGTGGCGCGCCTCACGCGCATTCCGGGCATTGGCAAGAAGACGGCGGAACGCATGGTGCTGGAGCTGCGCGACAAGCTGCCAGAAGCGGGAATGGCCGCGGCGCCCACCATGCAAGCTGTCACGCCCATCGAAGAAGATGTGCTTTCTGCCCTGCTGAACCTCGGTTATCAGCGGGCAGTCGCCGAAAAGGCCCTGGGTGCCGTGACGAAAAATAAGGCAGGATCTTTCGATGCCCTCTTTCGCGAAGCGCTGGCAGCACTCACGAAATAGCTACTTCCCGATGCAGAACGTACTGAAGATCAGGTTCAGAATATCGTCGGTCGTGGTGGCGCCTGTGATCGCGTCCAGCGGCCGCAGTGCGTTGTAGAGATCGAGTAGCAGCATCTCATGGGGGATCTTCTGGGCAACCGCCTTCTTCGCCGCCTCGAGCGCGTTCAGGGAATCTTCGATCAGTCCCCGATGTCGCACGTTGGTGAGAAATCCCTGCTCGATTTCAGCGCTGTTCTTCCCCCGAATGTGCTGTAGGATTTCTGCCCGCAGTTCGGCGACGCCTTCCCCGGTCACCGCAGAGGTGCAAACGTCAGGTGCCCTGTCCCCTAATTTCTGTCCACTGATCTTCATGTCGATTTTGTTTGTGACAACAAGTGTCGGGCGGACCGAAGCCTGAGCAATTAACTCCACGTCTTCGGCAGCTTCATCCTGCGATGCATCGAGAACGACGAGCACCAGGTCTGCATCGGCAAGCGCCTCCTTGGACTTGCGAATGCCGATCGACTCGGCTTCGTCCAGCGAATGACGAATGCCCGCGGTGTCAACCAATCTGACGGGAATGCCCCCGATGGCAACGGTTTCAGTGACTAAATCGCGCGTGGTACCCGGAGTTGCCGTCACGATGGCCCGTTCGCGTTCGACCAGTCGGTTAAACAGACTGGATTTCCCCACGTTGGGGCGGCCCACAATGGCGAGCGTCAAACCCTCATGCACGATCTTTCCGAAAGCGAAACTGGCTCGAAGCTGCTCGAGCGGAACCTGCACCTCGGCGACGTGTTGCAAGATCACCGCATCGGGCACGACCGAAACATCGTCTTCCGCAAAATCGATGCCGGCCTCAAGCTGCGCGATCAAGTGCACCAGCTTGTCTTTGATCGGCTTCAGCCTGCGCGACAGAGTGCCATCCAACTGCTGTGCCGCCACCTTGGCCTGATACACGGTTTGCGATTCGATCAGGTCGCGAACCGCCTCAGCTTGGGTCAGATCGATTCGTCCATTGAGGAAAGCGCGTGACGTGAACTCGCCCGGCTCAGCCAATCGCGCCCCCGCGGCAACACACAGCTCGACAATGTGCCGCAGCACCACCGGGGAGCCATGAGCGGAGATCTCAATGACGTCGTCGGTGGTGTAGGAGTGGGGCTTGGCGAAATAGGTGACGACAACTTCATCGATCCGCTCAGATCGTGTAGGGGCGGACGCCTCGTCCGCCCCCTCGGCAGCGCCTGCATCACGCTCCATCAGCTCGCAAAAAATCGCGCGCCCCGGCTCCAACGGATGCTTGGTTCGCAGCATCGGCAGCGCAATCTCGCGCGCCAGCGGTCCAGACAGGCGCACCACACCAATGCCGCCGCGTCCGGGAGGGGTCGCAATCGCGACAATGGTGTCGTCCAGATTCACGCCCCGATTGTAACGGGTAAACTATCGCCAGCTAATTGTGGGGGCTTCTGAACTGCATCGGCACTGTCTAAGGAGAACGAATCTTGTCCGTCGCTGACGAACTGCTAAAAGCTAACCAAGATTTTGCACGCGACTTCAAGCTGGGAGAGCTGTCGGTTCGCCCCAAGCGCCGTGTAGCGGTGCTGGCATGCATGGACTCGCGTATCCTGTTCGAGCATTGCCTGGGACTGAAGCCTGGAGACGCGCACATGATCCGCAACGCCGGCGGGATCGCCACCGACGATGCGCTGCGTTCCTTGATCGTGTCGCATCACCTGCTCGATACCCAGGAGTTCATCATCATCAACCACACCGATTGCGGTCTGCTGAAGATCCGGGAAGAAGAACTAAGGCAGCGGCTAGCGGAAAAGACGGGCGCCACCGCCAGCGAGCCGGCGCGCTTCTATGGCTTCGATGATTTGGAAGAAAATGTCCGGAGGCAGGTGCAGCGCGTGAAATCGCACCCGTGGATTCCGAAGCATATTCCAGTGCGGGGGTTTGTGTATGACGTGAAGACGGGGAAGCTACAGGAAGTGTCTGTGTAGGGACAGCCGCCTCGGCGGTCCAGCCGGGCGAAGCCCGGCGGTTCGCAAGTAGCAAAATTTAGTCGAGCTTGCGCTCGACCTGGACAGCCGAGGCGGCTGTCCCTACATGGTTCATATATGGTCCATCATGGGCTATCTTGCGACTACCTTTTCGATCTGCGATCTTAATTCGGCATACGGGACGGCACCGGGGTGGTACCAGGCGACTTTGCCTGCGCGATCGACGAGCACAAGAGTTGGCGTGGTCGAGGCTCCGTACACGTCGAAATTGTGTTTGCTGATGGGCACCGGGATATCCAGCAGCCCGCTATAAAACCGGTGCCGCACGGCGTCGATGTACCGCATCTCGTCGGCAGGCGAGGCATGTTCGATCTGCGCCGTGTATCCATACAGCCGGGTGGGACCGATCACTTGGAATCCCCTGGTCGCGAACTCTGATCGCAACTGGGTGATGATGGGAGCCTCAGCTTTGCAGTCCGAACACCAGTGCGCCCAAAAGAACAGAAGGGTAGGATGGCCGCGCCACTGGTCGGGAGCTGCGGGCGTTGTCCCCAGAAACTGATCGGCTTTCAAGGCAGGAGCGACCTTCCCCTGGAATGTGAGCAAGTTGACGTTCTTCTGCAGCCGGTCGTGGATGGAGGTGCTGGCATAGGTCCGAAGGGCGCTCTGCAACAGAGCCAAAGCCTGGGTGCGCTGTCCCCTTGCCGCGAGAACTTGGGACTGCACTTCCAAAGCCGCACCCAGAGCCAGAGGAAGATGTGGTTCCGAGTCGAGCGGGCGCTGTTTTAATTGTTCGAGGGCCAGTGCCTTGGTTTGCCTAGCATAACCGGCAGCCTGATCGTACTGGCCTGCGTCCAATGCAGCCCGGCCAAGCCAGGAGTAGGCCTCGAGGTATTGCGGGTCGATGCCTCGCTGGTTGCGGTAGGCGTTGAGTTCTGCCTCGGCGGCAGCAAAATTGTTCTGACTGAGGGCAATCCGGACATTGTCGACGATCCCGGCCCACGCCGAACCGCTCAGCCAAACAGCCAGCAAGATGATTCTGAGAAGCATGTTTCTAGATGATGATCGGTTTTGGAAAAAGTGGCAAATTCATGCTGGCAACTCATATTTTGCGCCCAGACATAACATCTTGCACATCAGCCACTTACGTGTATGGGCGCACGATTTTTGTAGCTATTTTGAGGCAGTTCAGGGTACAATATTTTTGCGTTTGACTTTAGAGTTCCTCGCAGTACAAGCATCTCCGCTCAACCCAGCGTGTGACCTGCCTGCAGAAGAATCCTGAAAGTTTCAGCGCTACATCAAGGTAAAGGAACAAAGCATCACATGGAAACAGGAACAGTGAAGTGGTTTAACGACGCTAAGGGCTATGGATTCATCAGCCGCCAGAACGGTGAGGATGTATTCGTGCATTTCTCCGCCATTCAGGCCAGTGGATTCCGCAGCCTCCAGGAAGGTCAGCAAGTGCAGTTTGACGTGGTAAAAGGCCCAAAGGGCTGGCAGGCAGAGAACGTCAAAGGCGTCTAACACCGCTTCCACGCAAGACAATTCGAATAAGGGCGGCCAGCGATGGCCGCCTTTAGTTTTTTGGATCTCCCGTATGGCGCAAAGGGTGCAATTCGGTTGTCCGTACTCAGTCGGCAGCCCTCAGTACTCAGTGCTCCGACTCGAAAATATTCGCTCTGCCATCTACAATCGGAACTCATGAGCCCCGCGGGAGCGCCCACTCCGAATGCCTTCATCCGACAGCTGCCCAAGGCGGAACTGCACCTGCATCTGGAAGGAGCGGTGGAGCCGGCCACCCTGCTGGAGCTCAGGAAGCAGCATGGCGACTCTGCCACCCTGGCCGAGACCCAGGCTCTGTATCGCTATAGCGATTTTCCCAGCTTCCTGATGGCGTTCAAAGAAGTCAGCGCTCACCTGCGTGGCCCCGACGACTATGAACTGATCACCTACCGGCTTATGCAGCGACTGAAAGAAGAGAACGTGCTGCATGCGGAAGTTTACGTGGCGGTTGGCGTCTGTCTTTATCGTAAGCAGGATTTCCCTGCGATTTTTGAAGCCCTGGAGCGCGGACGGGCGCGCGGCGCACGCGATTTCGGAGTCTCCCTGCTTTGGATTTTCGACGCTACCCGTCACTTTGGAGTGGAAGAGGCGCAGAAGGTTTTTGAACTCGCGGTTCGCTACCAGGATCGCCACGTGGTCGGGATTGGCATTGGCGGAGATGAGATCAAAGCTCCTCCTGAGCTGTTTCGCGGGGTGTACGCCTACGCGGGGGATCACGGACTGCACCTGACTGCGCACGCTGGAGAGACGGGTACTGCGGAATCCATCTGGGGAGCGCTCAATCTGCACGCTGAACGGATCGGACACGGATTCAGCGCCAGCCAGGACCCGGATCTGGTGGAAGAACTGGCGTACCGGCAAATTCCCGTCGAGATCTGCATCACCAGTAATCTACGAACCGGAGTCTGCAAGACCGCAGCAGAGCATCCCGTGAAAAGTTATTTCGACCAGGGGCTGATGGTGACGCTGAACACTGACGATCCGGCGCTCTTCGGAACCTCGCTGGCGCGCGAGTACCAGTTGGCCCAGCAGACTTTTGGTTTCACGGATGAGCACCTGCGGGAGTTGGCGCGCAATTCCTTCGAAGCCTCATTTTTGCCCGCTGACGAGAAATTGGAATTGTTAAGCCTGTTCGACGCAGCCGTCGCACGATAGCTATGCCGGTTCAACCGCTTCTCCAACTCGGCGATCCCGTGCTGCGCGAGAAATGTAACCGCGTCGAGGATCCGTCATCCTCCTGGATTCAAGAACTTGTCACTGATCTCGCGGCCACGCTCGCGCACTGGCGGGCAAAAACCGGCTACGGCCGTGGCATTGCCGCTCCGCAAATTGGCGTGCTGCAGCGGGTCATCTTTTTGAGGCTTCCTGGGGAAGAGCCTTGGCCGCTGATCAATCCAGAGATCGTGCGACGAAGCAGAGAAACGATGGTGGTCTGGGACGCCTGCCTGAGTTTTCTTTCGATTTTCATGCAGGTTGAGCGCTACCGCGAGATTACTGTCCGCTATCAGGATGTCGAAGGGAACACGCTGGAGGTGGAAGCCGGAGACGACCGCAATCTCTCCGAATTGTTGCAGCATGAAATTGATCACCTGGATGGAATCCTGGCCATCGATCGCGTGATCGATACAAAGACAATCTGCACGCGAGAAGAGTTCGAGAAACGCTACAGAGACACAAGTCCCTACGCAATAGCATCCAAGAGTGAGTAGCAGATGCTAGCCACTAACCAATAGCCACTGAGGCCTGATGCTACACATCGGCATAATCGCCTGCAGCACCGAAGGAGCAGCCCTCTGCTACCGGACGATCTCGCTGGAAGGCGCTCAGATACTGGGGCCACATGATCACCCTGAAGTCTCGCTGCATTCGCACTCGCTCGCTCAATATATGAAGAGTATCGAGGCTGGAGATTGGGCGGGGGTAGCCGAACTCATGCTCTCTTCCGCCGACAAACTGGCCAAAGCCGGAGCCGATTTCCTGATCTGTCCGGATAATACGATTCACCAGGCGTTTGATCTGGTAGAGCATCGTGGCCCCCGGCCCTGGCTGCACATCGCGCAAGAAGTCGGGGCAGAAGCAAAGAGAAGAGGATTCAGGCGCCTGGCGGTCTTAGGGACGCGGTACCTGATGGAAGGGCCGGTGTATCCGCAAGCGCTGAAGGCCGCCGGCATCGAACATTGCATCCCGAAACCAGAGCAGCGCCAACGCATCAATCAGATCATCTTTGACGAACTGGTGAACGGACAATTCCTTCCGCGCTCGCTGGCGTACTACGTGGAAGTAATTCGGTCGCTGAAGGACGAAGGCTGCGATGCCGTGGTGCTAGGCTGCACGGAAATTCCCCTGCTGGTGACGCCGGAGTCATCGCCGCTGGCTACGCTAGATTCCACGCGGCTTCTGGCGCGTGCTGCGGTCCGCAAAGCCGTAGAAACATGAGCTCACGAACCGGGACAGCCTGAGAGGCTGTCCCTACGTGGATCGGGGTCCAGTAAGCTTGAGGGGATGCCCACACATCCACACGAACCCCGCACTCAGCGTCACATGCTCAAGTTTCAGTCGCTGGCCGAAGCCTATGCCATCCTGCGATTAGAACCGGATGCACAGATCCCCGATTGGGCGATCCAAGCCGAGTTCAGCTCGATCACTCGCACGGCAGACGAACTCTCGATCGTCTGTCCCGCCACAAATCTTCCCCCAACCATTCACGCTCCCCAGCGCTGGACCTGCCTCAAGCTGCAAGGCCCCTTTGCTTTTTCGCTCACCGGGATTCTGCTGTCTTTTATTCAGCCGCTCTCCGACAACGCAATTCCGATCTTCGCCGTCTCAACCTATGAGACGGATTATGTGTTGATCCAGGAGGAGTTCTCCGAAAAGGCGCTGGCCGTACTGCGGGAAGCAGGGCACGAACTGAAACCATGAACACTGCATAGGGTCGGCGTTTGGCTTCAGTGAAGTCCCGGGCTGTCGAGCTTCGCTCGACTGGACAGCCGAGGCGGCTGTCTCTACATGCCTGACCGGACAGCCGAGGCGGCTGTCTCTACATGCTGTCCCTACATGGGCCGTGCAAGGGTTGTAAGCCCTGTGTTCTAATAGTAGTAATCATCCAAATGGCATCGTTAGTTACAACCCTGCGCCGGCGCGTAAAAGGCCTGCACCGCAATGTGCGCGGAACCAAGATGGTTTTGCGCGCGCTGGCCAACACCGAGCATCCGCTGCTGGCGCATATCATTCCCATGCGCCGGTGCAATCTGGCTTGCACCTATTGCAACGAATTCGACGACTTCTCCAAGCCAGTCGCCATCGAGGACATGTATCGCCGCATCGACAAGCTCGGCGCGCTGGGAACATCAGTGGTCACGATCTCCGGCGGCGAGCCGCTACTTCATCCGCAACTCGACGAGATCATTGGCCGCATTCGCGCCAACGATATGGTGGCGGGGCTGATCACGAACGGTTATCTGCTGGTGGCCGAGCGTATCCAGCGCCTGAACCGCGCCGGGCTGGAGTGGCTGCAGATCTCCATCGACAACGTCAATCCCGACGAAGTGTCGAAGAAAAGCCTTAAGGTGCTGGACAAGAAGCTGCAACTTCTGGCCGAGCACGCCGACTTTCACGTGAATATCAACTCCGTTGTCGGCGCGGGCATCAAGCACCCGCAAGATGCCCTGGTGATCGGCAAGCGTGCCGTCGAACTTGGCTTCAGCTCGACCATCGGGATCATTCACGACGGGGGCGGGCAGGTCCAGCCGCTGGCGGACGATGAGCGCCGCATTTATCACGAGATGAAGCGCCTGGAAAAACGTAGCTTTACCCGCGTAAATTCTTTTCAGGACAACATCGCGAAGGGCAAGCCGAATGACTGGCGATGCCGGGCCGGATCGCGCTATCTTTACATCTGCGAAGACGGCCTGGTTCACTATTGTTCCCAGCAGCGGGGCTATCCGGCGATTCCGCTCGAAAGCTACACCCGCGAACACCTGCGCCGCGAGTATCTCAGCGAGAAGTCCTGTGCCCCACACTGCACCGTCTCGTGCGTTCACCAGGTGTCGATCTTCGATTCCTGGCGGGCCCCGCAGCATCCGTCGACCAGCCCCGGGAATGTTCCAGAGAGTCCCCTGGTGCAGATTGAGTAGAGGATCTTCCGATAGCCAGTCCAGAGGGAAACGGACCGACATTGCTGCCGAGTAGTAAAACCCTCTCGTAACTTATTGGATTCCGAAAAGTGTCAGCTTTGTCGGCTGCCCGACCGACACGCGCCACGTGTTTTCGCTAGAGTACGTCGACTCCCATCATTCCAGCGTAGGAGGCGAAAGATGACCCCCGACGAACGAGAGCGTATGTCAGTGTTGTGTCAGCGTATTGCGACCGAACAGGACCGCGACAAATTCACTCAATTGGTAAGAGAACTCAACGATCTGCTAAGCGCGAAAGACCACCGTCTGGAAGACAAGGAAAAGAAACACGACTAAGCGCAGATGCAGCTTAGGGAGACGTAGCAAGCTACGTCTCTACGATCCGGTTATGGGGTCACTTCTTAGGCTGCGCCGTGGGCGGCAACAATCCATTCAGCCGCAGATAAATCGCCGCCGCGCTGTAATGATCTGCCCAGCCACCGGTCAGTGCCAGCAAGGCAAAGGCTTTTGAGCCCTTGCGCCCGCCGAACAATTCCACTTCGTCCGCGAGCTTGGAATCATCGATTTTCTCAAGGGCGGTCGAACAGAAGTCAAAGCTGGCTTTCAGCGCAGGGACCAACTTGTCTTTTCCATCCGTCTCTTTGGGAGGCGCCGCGGGCTTAGGCTCGGGCGTATCGCTGAGCTTCGAACACAACATGTAGTTGGACTGCATGACGTGCAGCACAAGATGGCTGAACGCCATCTGCTTCTCGGTGGGCTTGTAGGTATATTTCCCGGCGGGCATCTCGTCGGCGGCTCCGACAAGATTTTTCTGCTGCCGGGGAAGGATCTCTTTCACCGCCGATGTGACCGGATTCTTGTCCTGCGCCAGAAGCGATGCCGCCGTTAGAAGGAGAAGAACACACAAGGCCTTTTTCATGATGTCCCCTCAAGTATGCTGAAGTGGATACAGTTCATTCTACTCACGTCTGGCAGACTCTGCGACTGAGAGTGCCGGACGATTATTGAAGAGACGCGGCTTGTTGGCGGCGGCGAGCCTGGATCTCGATGAAGACATTTACCAGCGACACCGCAGCGGGAGTCACTCCCGGAATTCTTGATGCCTGGCCGATGGTGCGGGGGCGGATTTTCGTGAGCTTCTCTTGCATCTCGCGGGAGAGTCCGCTGACCGAGCGGTAGTCGAACCATTCGGGGATGGAGTGCTGCTCGGATTTTTTGAGGCGCTCGATGGCGCGCTGCTGCTGCAGAAGGTAGCCTTCGTACTTGATTTCCGTTTCCACGGACTTCAGCTCGTTGCGAATTTGGGACGAAAGGCAAAATTCCGAGAACTGCGGGGAATCTTCCCGCTCGAAAAAATCCGGGGTCAGTTTTTTGAGAATGGCAGCCAGGTGTTCGATTGAGAGTTCAGGGCGCTTCAGCAGCTGGGCCAGGGTTTGGCCTGACCATGAGACTGACAGCGCTGCCGAGCTTTGCTCGGCTGGACAGCCGATGGCGGCTGTCCCTACATGGTCATTGCCGTTTCCTTGCAGCATCTCCGCATTGAGGCGCGTGGTTTCCAACAGCTTCTTCATTTCTGCCAGGCGCCGTTGTTTTTCCTGGAAATCATTCCATGCCTGGTCGGAGACCAGGCCTACTCGGCGGCCGTGCGGGGTCAGCCGGCGGTCGGCGTTGTCGATGCGGAGGTGCAGGCGGAACTCGGCCCGAGAGGTGAACATCCGGTAGGGTTCATTCGTGCCCTTGGAGATGAGGTCGTCGATCAGGATCGCCGTGTAGGCTTCGGTACGGTCCAGGATGAGCGCCGGTTGCTGTTTCACCTGCAGCGCGGCGTTGATCCCTGCCATCAGGCCCTGGCAGGCGGCTTCTTCATAACCCGAGGTGCCGTTGATTTGTCCCGCGAGGAACAGCCCCGAGATCTTGCGGGTTTCGAGCGTACGCTCCAGTTCGGTGGGATCGATAGAGTCGTATTCGATGGCGTATCCGGGGCGAAGCATATCGGCAGTCTCGAGGCCGGGTATGGATCGCAGAATCGCAAGCTGCACTTCCACCGGCAGCGACGTGCTCATGCCATTGACGTAGATTTCGTGCGTGTTCAGGCCTTCGGGCTCGAGGAAGAGCTGGTGCATTTCTTTGTCGGGGAATTTGACGATCTTGTCCTCGATCGAGGGGCAATAGCGCGGACCGGTCGATTGGATCTGCCCGCTGTACATGGGCGAGCGATGCACGTTTTCGCGAATGATGCGATGGGTTTCGGGCGTGGTCCAGGCAATGTAGCAGGGCACCTGCGAATCGTGGTGCGCGACGCGCTTGGTGCGGAAGCTGAACGGGGTGGGATCGTCGTCGCCGGGCTGCACGGTGAATTTCGCCCAATCGATCGTTCTGCCGTCGAGACGCGGGGGAGTCCCGGTTTTGAGACGGCATCCCCGGAGACCTAGTTTCTTTAACGCTTCGCCCAGCAGGACGGCGTTGGGCTCGCCGGAGCGTCCGGCGGGATATTGTTGCTCTCCGCAGTGGATCAGGCCGTTGAGGAAGGTGCCGGTGGTGATGATGACCGTTTTGGCGCCTACCGTGCGGCCATCGCGAAGTCTCACACCGAGAACGCGGCGAGCCTCAGCGGCTAAAGCCGCTTCCGTTAATGTGTCTTGATCGGCACGACTGAAGTCGTGCCCTTTCCGGTTGTGCTGCTCATTGATAGCTGAGAGCTGCGCGCTGTCCTCCACGATCAAATCTGCGACTTCGGCCTGTTTGATTTTCAGATTTGATTGGGATTCGAGGACCTCGCGCATTTTCAGGCGGTAGGCCTGCTTGTCGCACTGGGCGCGCGGAGACCAGACTGCGGGGCCGCGGGAGGTGTTCAGCAGGCGAAACTGGATGCCGACGGCATCGGTGATCTCGCCCATGATGCCGCCGAGAGCATCGACTTCGCGGACCAGGTGTCCTTTGGCAATGCCGCCCACTGCCGGGTTGCAGGACATTTGCGCGATGAGGTCGACGTTGAGCGTGTACAGAGCGGTCTTCAGTCCCATGCGCGCGGAGGCCATGGCGGCTTCGCATCCGGCGTGGCCGGCGCCGACTACAACTACGTCGAATTGCTCGGTGAACTGCATGAAAGCGATCGCCCCAGAGGATCTTGCGACGTGTGTGTTTATTCTAGCAATTCGTGGGGAGACGCGATGCCGACCGGCTTGCTGAGAATGTTTGTGGTTCGTATATTGGCTGAATCCTATTGGCCTGCCGGAACAGAGGAGACTGTACTGCATGACGAAGGCGATCCCGCTCGGAGTGCGCGGTGAGGCGAAGGAAACCGTCGCACTTGAGCAGACTTTAACGGCTCATCATCCGGAGTTGCCGCCCGTGTATTCGACTCCTGACATGATCCGGTTGATGGAGACGGCGGCCTTTCACGCGCTTCAGCCCTACTGTGAGGGAGATAAGATCACCGTGGGGACGTCGATCCACGTTAAGCATCGAGCAGCCAGCGGGATCGGTTCGCAGATCACAGCGGAGGCCATTCTCGAGGCCTTCGACGGGCGCTTCTACACGGGGCGTGTAAGCGCTCGTGACGATGTCCAGGAAATCGGGCGCGGGACGGTGGGGCGAGCCGTTGTGAGCATGGGCAAGTTTTTAGAAAAGATGAGGAACGGAAGCCATTAGGCGCATCCAAAACCGGCGTATGCCGAATCTCGAGCAAAGACAAAAAGCAGAAGCCTTCCGCAAGCTTCACACGGAACGAGATGTGCTGTTGCTTCCCAATGTGTGGGACGTGGCCAGTGCGCGCATTGTCGAGGACGCGGGATTTCCGGCGATTGCGACCAGCAGCGCAGGCATTGCGTTTGCGCAGGGTTTTCCTGACGGGCAGAAGATTCCACGAGAACGGATGCTGGCGGTGATCGCGGATATTGCACGGGCCGTGGACGTGCCCGTGACTGCCGATGTGGAAGCGGGATATGGAAATCGACCGGAGGACGCCGCCCTTACAGCCCGCAGGGTGATTGAGGCTGGGGCTGTGGGGATGAATTTTGAGGATGCGACTGGGGACGCGGATCATCCGCTGTTCGATTTGGAATTGCAGGTGGAGAGAATCCGAGCAATCCGCGAGACCGGAGAGAGTCTGGGTGTGCCGCTCGTGATCAACGCGCGGACGGATGTTTATCTGCTGCAGATTGGTGACGCGGGCGGGCGCTACGATGAGGCTTTACGGCGAATGAGTGCATACCGCGATGCGGGCGCTGATTGCGTGTTTGTGCCCGGGCTATTGGACCTGGCGAGCATCGGGCGCTTGGTTGGCGATCTGCGTTGCGCGATGAATATTCTTGCCGGGGCGGGTGCACCGTCCGTGGCGGAGCTCAAGCGAGCGGGGGTCAGGAGGATCAGCCTGGGGTCGGGACCGATGCGGGCGGGTCTGGGAGCATTGCGGAGGCTCGCTCAAGAGTTGAAGAAGCAGGGCACGTATTCGGGTTTGAGTGACGCGCCGTCGCATGCGGAGATGAACAGGTTGATGGGCTCCAGATGAAATGCGCGCCCCTCAGCGGCTAAAGCCGCGATGATTTGCGGCGCTCACGGCCCGACTAAAGTCGTGCCCTTCCCAAAGCACAAGTGTTCTTCTCGATCCTGCGATGAAGGGAGTTCTCGCGAACACGACGAAGGAGAATTTATCGTAATCGGCGTGATCTCCGATACGCACGGGCTGCTTCGTCCAGAAGCGCTCGTGGCCTTGCGTGGGTCGGAGCACATCATTCATGCTGGCGATGTGGGCAAGCCGGAGATTCTGGATCAGCTTGCGGAAATTGCGCCGGTCACGGCGATCAGGGGAAATATCGACAAGGGGATTTGGGCGCGGAAGCTTCCCGAGACTGAAGTAGTCGAACTCTCTGGAGTCTCGATGTATGTGGTTCACGATCTTAAAACGCTTGATCTGAAGCCGCGAGCTGCGGGATTCAAGGTCGTTATCTCCGGACACAGCCATGTGCCGAAGCAGGAAATGCGGGATGGAGTGCTTTATTTCAATCCCGGCAGCGCGGGGCCCAGACGATTCAAACTTCCGATCAGCCTGGGCAAGCTGATCATTCATGGGGAGAGCGTGCGCGGGGAGATCATCACGATTGCGGAGTGACGATTGCGGAGTGACGATTACCGAGTGACGATTCACGCAGGAACCCTTGCTCGCCAGACGCTCGCTGCGCTCGCGGGGCGGACGAGGGCGTCCGCCCCTACACGGGTCGTTGTTAGAATCCCAAGTGCGTGTCTATTAATTTCCAGGTAAACAAAGTGTGCGGCAGCGCGCGACTGGGGCGGTTGGCGACTCCGCATGGCGTGATCGACACTCCTGTGTTCATGCCGGTGGGCACCGTCGGGTCCGTGAAGGGCGTGCCGCAAGACATTGTTGAGGAACTTGGGGCGCAGATCATCCTGGGAAATACCTATCACCTGTACCTGCGGCCTGGCGTTGAAATCGTCCGGCGGATGGGCGGGCTGCACCGGTTTATCTCGTGGGATCGTGCGATTCTGACGGATTCGGGGGGATTCCAGGTTTTCAGCCTGAGCGAACTGCGGAAGGTCAGCGAGGACGGGGTGACGTTCCGGTCGCACCTCGATGGCTCGGCGCACTTTTTCAGTCCGGAGAGCGCGATGGCGGCGCAGATCGGGCTGGGGGCGGACATCATCATGGCGTTTGATGAGTGCACCGAGTATCCGGCGGAACTATCCCGAGTGCGGGCTTCGATGGAGATGACGGCGCGGTGGGCGGCCCGGAGTAAGAAGTATTTTGAGGAGCATAAGGAACAGGTACCTTGGGGACCAGCTTCCGCCTCCGGGCGTTCGCGAACTTCGGATGTAGGCACAGCCGCCCTCGGCTGTGCGGGACAGACCCCAGACCCTACGGCTGCGGAGCTTCGCTCCGCTGGACAGCCGATGGCGGCTGTCCCTACATGTTCCGAGGTGACGCAGGCTTTGTTTGGGATTGTGCAGGGGGGGATGGATCGCGGGCTTCGGCGGGAATCAGCTGAGCGGACGGTGGAGACCGGGTTCCCTGGATATGCGATCGGGGGACTTAGCGTGGGAGAGCCTCGGGAGCTTACCCGGGAGATCGTCGAGTCTACGCTGGAGTATCTTCCTAAGGACAAGCCTCGCTACCTCATGGGGGTGGGGAATCCGGAGGAGATTGTGGAGTATGCCGGAATGGGGGTCGACATGATGGATTGTGTCCAGCCTACCCGGGCGGCCCGGCACGGGCTTCTGTTCACTTCGGACGGGAAGATTTCGATCAAGCAGGCGCGCTATGCGGCCGATCCGGAGCCGCTGGACGCGAAATGCGGATGCAGCGTGTGCCAGCGCTACTCCCGGGCCTATTTACGGCATCTTTTTGCATCCAAGGAATTGTCGGCTCAGGTCTTGAACACCATTCACAATCTGAGCTTCTATCTTGACACTATGAGGCGCGTGCGGCATTCTATTTCACTTGGGGAAGAGTCTCGTTCTCTTTCTGGTATCTGGTCTCGAGCGACACCGTGAGATCTTCCCGGATTCAAGCCTGAAAGCTGAAGGAACCCGGCCGAAGTCGATCTAAAACCCCGTGGTGAGATAACAGCTGCGCGGCGCTGGTGATTGCCGTGACGATTTGCGGATACATCCGCTCAGACCTCGAAGAGCATGCAACAATTCTTGGCAGTGCAGACCGGCAGCGGCGGTATGGGATGGCTCGGCATCGCGCCGCTCATCTTCATTTTCGCTATTTTCTACTTTCTCCTGATTCTTCCCCAGCAGCGCAAGCAGAAAAAGTGGCAGGGGATGCTGGACAAATTGAAGACCGGGGACAAGGTCACGACCAGCGGTGGCCTGCGCGGGACGATTATGGCGCTGAAGGATGATTGCATTCATCTGCGCGTGCCGCCGAATAATCTGCTTTTGGAAGTGACGAAAGGCTCGGTGGTGCAGGTCTCGACTACTGAGGAACCGGAACTAAAGGCAAAATAGTTTCGAGTTTCGGGTTTCAAGTTTCATGGGAACCCAAATACTCGAAACTCGAAACTGGAAACTCGAAACCGATTTATGAATAAGAATCTGCTCTGGAAACTGCTGTTTATTCTCGGCACGATGTTGTTTTTCCTGTTCGGAATCTTCGGGATTCCGAAGGGCCTTTCCGGCGAAGCGCTGGCCACGGCGGTGACCGATCATATCCATCTGGGCCTTGATCTCAAGGGTGGGACGCACCTCATTCTGCAGGTGCATGTGAACGACGCCATCAATGTCGATGCGCAGAATGCGATCGAAGTGTTGAAGCAGCAGCTGAAGAGCCGGAAAATCGACTACGCGGACATCTCTCAGACCGATCCCCAAAACAATCCTGACCATATCGTGATCAAGGGTGTCCAGCCGGGCGCCCGCTCCGATTTGCTCAGCATCGTGCAGGAACGTCTCCCGGAGTACGAGATTACGGGCGCCCCCGAGAACAGCTGGAACATGGTCATGAAGCCTTCGATGGTCTCCGACCTGAAGAACAAGGCGGTGAGCCAGGCTATTGAGACCATCCGGAATCGAATTGATGCGCTGGGCGTCAGCGAGCCCACGATTCAGGAGCATGGGCTTGGGCAGTATCAGATCCTGGTGCAATTGCCCGGAATCGATGATCCGGAGCGGGTGAAGGACATCATGCAGTCCACCGCCATGCTGGAGATCAAGCAGTCGCTCGGCGGACCCTATTCGAGCGAGCAAGCGGCTTTGCAGGACAAGGGTGGAGTTTTGCCGGCAGATGCGATTCTGCTTCCAGGTCAATCCCAGCCCGGGGCTGCAGAAGGGCAGGCCTGGTATCTGGTATCGAGGGTTTCCGCGGTCAGCGGGAAAGACCTGCGCGATGCGCAGCCCAGCAGCGATCAGAATGGACAGCCCAGTGTGAGCTTTACCCTGACCGGAGAAGGCGGGCAGCGGTTCTACAATTTCACCTCCTCGCATGTGGGCGACAGCCTGGCGGTGGTGCTCGACAACAAAGTGAAGGAAGTCGCGAACATCAAGGAGCCGATTCGCGATCGTGGGGAAATCAGCGGTGGGCGCATGAGCGACCAGCAGGCGAAAGATTTGTCGATGATTCTCCGCTCGGGCGCGCTTCCGGCCAGTATCTCCTATCTGGAAGAGCGCACGGTGGGGCCGTCGCTGGGTGCGGATTCGATTCGGTCCGGGGTAAGGGCGGCTGTGATCGGAATGGTTGCGGTCCTGATCTTCATGTTGGTCTACTACCGCGGGGCAGGTATCAATGCGGACGTGGCCCTAATTCTGAATTTGATTATCCTGCTCGGGTTCCTGGGTTGGTCCACCATAGCGGGCGTGAACGTTGCGCTGACTTTGCCTGGGATTGCGGGAGTCATCCTGACGGTCGGTATGGGCGTGGATTCCAATGTGCTGATTTTCGAGCGCATCCGGGAAGAGCTGCGGAACGGCAAGACGCCGCCGTCCGCCGTGGATCAGGGCTTCAGCCATGCCTGGATCACGATTGTGGATACCCACGTGACGACCATTGTGTCCGCAGCCATTCTGTTCATCTTCGGTACGGGCCCGGTGAAGGGTTTCGCCACGACGCTGACCTTTGGTCTGCTGGCCAACCTGTTCACTGCAGTGTTCGTGTCGCGGGTCATTTTTGATTGGATATTGAGCCGCAAGCAGCGCGGGGAAGCGCTGAGCATCTAGGCATTTTGTAATTAGGTAATTTTGTAATTTGGTAATTGAAAAAGGCGTGGCGGCAATTGCCAGATTACAAAATTACCCGATTACGAAATTGCAAATCTCATTGGTCGGATAGGGGCTAAACACCGGTGGAGTTTTTTCATAACGTCAACATCGATTTTCTTGGCAAGAAGTGGTACTTTCTTGCGTTTTCGTTGGTTTTCAGCGTGGCGGGTCTCTTTTCCATGCTGTTCTGGCACCACATCCCGTGGGGCGTCGATTTCCGCGGCGGGACGCTGGTGTACGTGAAGTTCTCACACAAGCCGGATGTGATCGCGATCCGCTCGGACTTGGACCGTGCCGGGCTGAAAGACCCCAAGATTCAGCCGTACGATCGGCCAGAACTGAACGAGGTGCTGATCGAGCTGGATGTCCGGGAGACCAGCGAAAAAGCTCTGGATCAGGGCAAAACCAAGATCATCCAGGCGCTGGAGAAGAATGCTCCCGCGGGCAAAACGGACCTCAATAATGCGAGTTTCCTTGCCATCAAGAACTACCTGATGGATAAGGACCCTATGCATCTGGGGACCGATGCCGACCCGAAATACACCGCCCAAGCACAGGCCATCGTGAACATACGGGACAAAGTGCTGGGGGGCGTTTTCAATTCGCTGGATCAGTTGAAGGGTGCTCCCGGTATAGATCCTGCAGTAGCGACAGCGATCCCGGAAAACTTCTATCTTTCCGATTTTGGCGTCCGGAACGTGGAAATTGTCGGGCCGCAAGTCGGTGGTCAGTTGCGTACGCAGGCGGGTTTGGCGACGCTTTATTCCCTTCTCGGAATGCTGGTTTACCTGGGATTCCGGTTCGAGTGGATTTACGGCGTGGCGGCGGTAGTCACGGTGTTCCACGATACCCTGATCACTGTAGGGGCGTTTTCGCTTACGAACACCGATATTTCCCTGACGGTAATCGCGGCCATCCTGACGCTGATTGGTTACTCCAATAACGACACGATCGTGGTATTTGACCGAATTCGCGAAAATATCAAGCTCATGCGGCGGGAAAGGCTGGCCGATATCGTCAATCGCAGCATCAACCAGACGCTAAGTAGAACAATCTTGACAGCTGGGCTTACGTTCCTTACTGTACTTGCTCTCTTCTTGTTCGGCGGCGAGGTACTCCGTGGATTCAGCCTCGCGCTGGTAATTGGCATCTTAATCGGGACGTATTCGTCGATCGCTATTGCTGCCCCAATTCTGGTGGCATATCAGGATTGGCGAGTACAAAAGGGCAAGCGTCCCATGGCAATGCCGGGTAAAGGTAGGTAGCTTACCCGATGGTGTCCGCGGATTCATTGGTTTAGGCCTTCTTAAGTAGGCAATTAGAGGGTTTGCTCAGACCGCGCCTCCTCCTGGTCCAAAAAAGACACCGAGGCGGGGAACAAACCGGGAGCAAAGGAGAAACCGTCGGTGTCTAACTATTCGTAGGGGTCTGAACCAGTTTGGGGAGAATCACATGTTTGAAGATAGCCTTATTGAATCGGGCGGCAGGCTGAAGACGAAACGAGGATGGACGTCCATTGTCTCGTTCGGTTTACAGGTCATGATCGTCGGTGTCATGATCCTGATTCCGCTGATTTTCACGGAAGCTCTGCCTAAGGGTACAACGATGTTCATGCTGGTGGCCCCGCCTCCGCCACCCCCGCCACCGCCGCCGGCTGCGGCTCCAGTCAAGGTGGTGAAGCAGATCCAGACCGACATCGTGAACGGCGAGCTGCGCACACCTACCAAGATTCCCAACAAAGTCAAAATCATCAAGGAGGACGAGGCTCCGCCGCCGGCGATGGCTTCGGCTGGAGTGATGGGCGGCGTCCCCGGAGGAGTTCCGGGCGGCTCCATGGGTGGCGTCATGGGCAGCATTCTGAGCGCCACGCCTACGGTAGCCCCGAAGATCGCGACTCCGCAGCGCGTGCGGGTGTCGTCTGGTGTGAGCACCGGCATGCTGGTGCGCAAGGTGCCGCCGAGTTACCCGCCCCTGGCTCGCCAGGCTCGCATTCAGGGTACGGTGGTTCTGCAAGCCACCATCAGCAAGGAAGGGTCTATCGAAAACCTTCAGCTGATTAGTGGGCATCCGATGCTTGCCCCGGCTGCGATCGAGGCCGTGAAACAGTGGAAGTACAAACCGTACCTCCTCAATGGAGAGCCGGTTGAAGTTGAGACGCAGGTGCAGGTGAACTTCACCTTGGCTGGAGGCTAGAACTTCGGTTTCAAGTCGGCACCTGGAAGTGATATTGCGCAGGCCCTCCCCTCCCACCTGAGGAAAAGCGGTGGCTGGGAAGGGCTTTTGCAAGCCCCGGACTTCGTCAGCCATGTTCGGCTCAAGATCGGGGCAGTCTGAGCAGTGTGCGCGATCCTCGCACACCCACTGGCGAGAGTTCTGGCCAGCGGTTGGCACCAAAAAGCGCATCAAAGTGTCGATTGAGTATGAGTAATAGAGTTCCGAGGAGGAAAAGCAACTCATGTTCGCACTTCACGTAGGAGCAGTTCTGCATCACGTACCGGCTGTGGCCACCTGGGTTGTCCAGGAAGGCGGCGGCGCCATGGCAACCGATCCCTTGGGCTTGTGGAAAGCGATGGGCTGGGTTGCTCGAACCGTGGTTATCATTCTGTTCATCATGTCGGGCTGGTCGATTGGCGTGATGATCGATCGCTGGATGGCATATAGCGCGGCCCGCAAGCAATCCCGCGCGTTTGCCCCCGCAGTCGCGGGAGCTTTGCGCGATGGCCGCATCGACGAAGCCATCAAGGTTGCCGAGCGCAACAAGAAGAGCCATCTGGCCAAGGTTGTCACCGCCGGCCTGATGGAATTCAAGGCTCACCAGGACAGCCCGGGCGCGATCCCTGGCGAAACCATTGAAGCCTCCAAGCGCGCGTTGGAACGCACTGAAGCCATTGTCCATGCCGAGCTGAAGCGCGGACTGGGCGGCCTCGCGACCATCGGTTCGACCGCTCCCTTCGTGGGACTGTTCGGAACGGTGATGGGCATTCTGAACGCGTTTATCGGCATCAACAACTCGAAGGCCACCGGTCTGGCTGCGGTGGCCGGCGGTATCGCGGAAGCGCTGGTCACGACGGCTATCGGGCTGCTCGTCGCCATCCCGGCCGTGATGATGTTCAACTACTTGACAGGTCGTGTGGAAGCGTTCGACGTCGAAATGGATAACTCATCCAGCGAATTGATCGACTACTTCCTCAAGAAGCGGGGCGACATTCGCCGGTAGGAACACCGGGAGCGGATTTCCGCAGTGAGTTGCTTGGCCGGCGCCGGAGCGAACCGGCGCCGGGCTCTCCCAACTTGAAGCGGAGCGCTGGTCCCCCGGAGCCGTGTGGAAGTACTGGAGATTGCTGCTATGGCATTGGCAAAGAGAAATGAAGGAGCAAAGGTCAACTCCGACATCAACGTCACACCTATGGTGGACGTGATGCTGGTGTTGCTGATCATCTTCATGGTGGTCACGCCCATGTTGCAGAAAGGCATCAGCGTGGACATGGCCAAGGTGAACAATCCGGAGCAGATGCCGGACGCCGATAAGGAAGACGCATTGCTGGTCTCGATCACACGCGACGGCAAAGTATATTTCGGCAGTGAACAGATCCAGGACGTGGATGGCCTGACGCAGAAAGTGAAAGATCGCCTGTCGAACAAAGCGGATAAGCGCGTCTACGTGAAGGCGGACATGCGCACCCGTTTCGGCGGAGTGGTCAAAGTAGTGGACAGCGTGCGCGCCGCCGGAGTCGACGATCTGGGCTTGCTGACCGATCAACGGAAGACGAGCACACCGCCGCCCGCTCCACCCGCGGCAGCAGGACAATAGAGGAGACGACCATGGGAATGGCAGTTGGCCCGAGCGGAGGCCAAACCGCGAATATCAACGTCACACCGCTCATTGACGTACTCCTGGTTTTATTGATCATCTTCATGGTGATCTCGCCGGTGACGCCGAAAGGACTGGATGCGCTGGTACCCCAGCCGCCCCCGCCCAACGCGCCCAAGAACGTAAATCCTGACCGCACCATTGTCGTTCAATTGATCGACCGTGGAGCAGGGCAAGAGCCCGGCGTAAAAATCAACAACGAAGACGCGACCTGGGATAATTTGCAGGGGCGCCTCACCGACATTTATAAGCAACGCGCGGAAAAGGTAATGTTTGTGAAGGGAGATGACGCCATTCCCTTCGCCAACGTCGCCAACGTTATCGATCTTGCACACGCCGCTGGTGTGGACAAAGTCGGTCTGATCACCGCGAAGATCGAATCGGGCAGCTAACCCTGCCTGTTGTAAGGCCCAGGTTTGAAATCTTCTCAATTCGCCACGGCACGGAAGCGCGACCGCTTCCGTGCTGCCAAGGCTCCGCTTGTCAAATCGATGTCTCTGGGCCTAGGATGCTGTGGCGAGGGAGACTTATACGGCAATGAATAAAACTCTAAGACTGCTGACGCTGGCGGCAGTAGTGCTGGCGCTCTTTTCTTCTCTAGGCTGTGACAAGCTGAAGGCCCGCGACCAGTTGAACAAGGGCGTGAAGGCCTACAAAGACAATCATTACGAGCAAGCCATCGATCATTTTCAGCAATCGGTTCGGCTCGACCCGACTCTGATCAATGCCCGCATGTATCTGGCGACGGCGTACCTTTCGCAATATATTCCCGGCGTGGATTCTCCGGATAATTTGCGCACGGCCCAGCAGGCGATTGAGGAATATCAGAGGGTGATCGACGCCAATCCCGCGCGCGACCAGAAGGTGAATGCCGCCAAGGGTATCGCCTACTTGTACTTGAACGAAAAAAAATGGGATGACGCGAAAAAGTATTACCGGATGGCGTCGGAACTGGATCCCAACGATCCCGAGCCGTATTACTCCGTCGGCGTGATCGATTGGACCGCATGCTACCAGCCGCGCATGGAAGAGCGCGCCAAACTGGGCATGAAGCCAGATGAGCACCTCAGCGCCAGCAACAAGGAACAGAAGAAAGCCTGCGAGGCACTGAAGCCCAAGAACACGCCGTACATCCAGGAAGGCATCGAAAGCTTGAATAAAGCCATTCAGCTTCGCCCCGATTACGACGACGCCATGGCCTACATGAACTTGATGTACCGCGAGAAAGCGGACATTGAGTGCGATGATCCGGCTACTCGTACGGAGGATCTCAAGACGGCGGACAGCTGGGTGGATAAGACTTTGGCAGTCAAGAAGGCCAAGGCTGAAAAGGCCGCGCAGAACCAAAGCGGCGGCATTACCATGGATCAGTCGAAGTAGCGGAGCAAGATTGCCTGCATAAGCTCCCGATGTGGCAAGTGTGGCCCCGGACGTATTCGTCCCGGGGCTTTCTTTTTGCGAAGGGGCGAACTAGAACGCCGATATGGCGTGGAGACCCGGAGCGTCACTTGCTGTACAAGCGTACTTCTACTTTCGCGAACCGCCATCGCTGTACTTTGGGGAAGAACTGCGGAAGAGTCTGTGTCAGCATCACTGTCGTCGCATCCGGCTTCTCGTCCGTGCCGTTATTCATCAACATGAGCCAAAGCCGACGGGACGCTGACGCTGCCTGGCGTACCAAATCCGGCGCCGGCTTGCCGGTGAAATCCCGATAATCAAGGCCCCGGCCGTGATGTGGGAAAAGAATTGCGGGACCGAGTTGGTCCGTGAAGCTGGGGTTCGCGGTATCCCGTCCGGCGCGCAGCGAGCGAGAGAATTCATAGGGAATGCGTGTTTCAGCAATGTGAAACAGAATTGCGTCCCTCGGTTGGGCTTGATCGAGAATGAAATTGCTGGCGGACTCCGAAGCGTCGCGCTCGCTGTCGAAATCGTGGCCGTAGACGAAGAAGATGCCCTGCAGGGAGAAAAAAAGCATCACGGCGAGGGCGGCTCCGAGCATCCAGGGGCGACGCAAGCGCTCCAGGCCGGCAGCTGCCAGAATCAGCAGCGGAGGCAGGCAGAAGATCATGTAACGCCCTAGAAATAAAGGCCTGGCAAACGAGAGTAAGACCGTTAGTACGATAGGGAAGAAAAGCCAGATCAGCAGGAACTGCAGTCGCCAGACGTCCCGGCTGGGATCCCGCTTCCATAAGCGCTGGCCGACCGAAGAGGCCGCTACGGTACAGGCCGCGACGTAAAGCAGGGAAAGCGGCCAGCGATCGCTTCCGCAAAGATGCTCGAAGAATTCAACAAGGTCTCGCGGCCCGGGGCGGTGGATCCAGCGGATCGGCCCGGCTCCAGTCTTTGCGACAAATGTGAGGAGCGGAAGCACGAGGAGCCCAGTGGTCCACCAAGCTCTCCGCAGGCGGGAGGCCGGCAGTTCCTCTGCGATCTGCGGCGGGCGAGTCACCTGCAATACCAGCCAATGCGCGGCGATCAGCAGCAATGCATAAAAATGGGAGTAGACGGCGAGCACGCTGGCGGCGATATATCCTCGCAGACGGCGGCGCGAGGGCTCTGCCAACCACAACACGAGCAGGCATGAAGATGCCGTGGCCAGCAGCATTAACAGAGAATAGCTTCGCGCCTCTTGTGAATAGCGAACGTGGTATGCGTTGAAGGTGAACAGAGCGGCGGCAATGAGCGCTACTCGCCGGTCGAACAACAGGCGTGCAAGCCAGTAGATGGCGGGCAGCGTGAGGGCGACCATTAAAACCGAAAGGCTGCGAATGAAGTAGGGGCCTTGGCCAAAGCGCAGCCAGGCGCGCAGGAGCACGTAATAGAGCGACATATTGGCTTCCCGCCACCACAGAAGGTGCAGGAAGTTGGGCCAGGTAAGCCGGGCTACTTCGACGCTAAATGCCTCGTCGAACCAGAAAGGCTTGCAGGCCAGGCAGACAAGGCGAACGACGATACAGGCGGCCAGTAGTAGGCCGAGCGTAACCCGATGAGCCCAGCCGCGGGACCGGGGAACGGGTGCAGGAGTAGTTGAGCTGTTGCCTGGGGCTGAGGTTCGCATCCTGATCGCCGTGATCTTCTGCGGCCCAAACATCTGGGCCGCCCGGACAGCCCAAGGGGCTGTCGCTACGCCGTAATCATTATGCGGGAAAGATCTCGACCTGCGGCAGTGGCAGGGTGGATGGCAGAGGATCACGGTGGTGATCGCCGCGGTCCGTTACAATGTCGAGTCGCGATCTCGGCGGCATCCGTTGAGCTGCGCTCGACCGGACAGCCGAGGCGGCCGTCCCTACACAAACTGGACAGCCCAAGGGGCTGTCCCTTACGTGGACTCTTATGTTCAAGAAGATTTTGATTGCGAACCGCGGGGAGATCGCCGTGCGCGTGATCCGCGCTTGCCATGAAATGGGAATCGCTGCGGTTGCGGTGTACTCAGAAGTAGATCGGGCCTCGCTGCATGTCCGCAAAGCGGACGAGGCTTACCCGATTGGCCCGGCAGCCGCCCAGGAGTCCTATCTCAACATTGAGAAGATCCTGGCTGCGGCAGCGAAGTCGGGAGCGGATGCCATTCACCCGGGCTACGGATTTCTTTCCGAGAACGCGAAGTTCGCTCGAGCCTGTGCGGATGCCGGGGTGAAATTTATCGGCCCGACGGCGGCTGCCATGGAAGCAATGGGCTCGAAGACGCAGGCGCGGCAGGCGATGGAACGGGCCGGAGTTCCCTTGGTGCCGGGGACCTCCCGAGGGCTGGATTCCTGCGAGCAGGCTCGGGAGGTCGCTGAGCGCATCGGCTACCCCATCATGCTGAAGGCGGCGGCTGGCGGGGGCGGGAAAGGCATGCGCCTGGTCCACTCGGCGGACGACCTCAAGGGGGCGCTGGAGGGGGCTCGCAGTGAGGCGGAACGTGCCTTCGGAGACGGCGAAGTCTATATCGAGAAGGCCATCCTGAATCCGCGCCACATTGAGATGCAAGTGCTCGCGGATGAAGACGGGAACACGGTTTACCTGGGAGAGCGGGAATGCTCTTTGCAGAGGCGGCATCAAAAGGTCGTCGAGGAAGCACCCTCGCCGGTTGTGGATGGCGACATGCGGCAGCGAATGGGAGAAGTTGCCGTCCGGGTCGCAAAGGCGGCCGGGTACACGAATGCCGGCACAGTTGAATTCCTGGTCGACCAGCAGAGAAATTTCTATTTCCTCGAGATGAATACACGACTGCAGGTGGAGCATCCTGTCACCGAACTGGTTACGGGACTGGATCTGGTTCATCTGCAGATTCATATTGCGAATGGCGAGTCCCTGCCCTTCCGACAGGAGGACGTGATGATCCGCGGACACGCCATCGAGTGCCGTATCTATGCGGAGGATCCCGATAACAATTACTTTCCGAGCCCGGGGAAGATCACGCTGCTGTTAGCGCCCTCTGGACCGGGCATTCGCCGGGACAGCGGCATGTACGAGGGATGGACCGTGCCGATGGATTACGACCCGCTGCTCGCGAAATTGATTGGCTACGGTACCGATCGAGCCCAAGCGGTTGGCCGTCTGCAGCGCGCGCTGAACGAGTATTTTGTGGGCGGTATCAAGACGAATATTTCGCTGTTTCGCCGCATTCTGAGCGATCCGGATTTTCAGGCAGCGAAGATTGACACCGGATTTCTGGACCGGTTGCTGAAAGAGAAGCATGACGGAGATCCTGATCCGCAGGCCAGGGAGGTGGCCGTGATTGCCGCAGGCATGTTCGCGGCCATGGGACAAGCGGCAGCAGGGGCGTTGGAGCGTGCGGCGATCGAAAGTCCGCAGAATGTGACGGATTCTTATTCGAAGTGGAAAGCTGCGGCACGACGCGAAGGTTTGAACTGACCTCAGCGTTCGCGGATGGTCGAGCTCCGCTCGACCGGACAGCCGAGGCGGCTGTCCCTACATGTTCGACCGGACAGCCCAAGGGCTGTCCCTACTGAATGACTTACGAGATCTCCATTGACGATAAGAATTACCGGCTCGAACTGAACCTTACCGAAGGCCGGTGGGTGTGCCGTCTCGACGGGCGGGAGATCGAGGTGGATGCCGTGCTGGCGCGTCCGGATGTGCTCTCCTTACGCCTCGGGAACAAAGCATATGAGGTGAAATGTGAGCGCGTCGGCCGGGATTTACATCTGTGGGTGGGTAGCGCGCGATATGCGGCAGAAGTCAGAGATCCGCGTTCTCTGCGCTCGCGTGCAAGGGCGATTGACGATCGGGGTCCCAGGAAGCTCACCGCTCCCATGCCCGGTAAGATAGTGCGCGTTCTCTTAAGCGAGGGAGCCGAGGTCGAGGCCGGAGTCGGCGTGCTGGTGATGGAGGCGATGAAGATGCAGAACGAAGTGAAGTCCCCGAAAAAAGGGACGATTCAGAAGATCGTGGTCAGCGTGGGCGCCGCGGTGAATGCAGGGGATGTTCTGGCCATCGTGGAGTAGCTACAGAATCACTTCTTCTCAATGCCGTTGCTGCCGAGAATATTCTTTGCGTAGTAATTCTCAACCTTGGCCGAATCCCGCAGCACCTCGTAATAAGCGGCTTTGAGCAACTGTTCGCGGCGGTCGTGCAGTTGCGAGCGGATCGCCTGCTGAACCCGAGGATCGGCCAACTCCCGCTGGCCGGCCGGTTCTTTAGAAATCAGTTTCACGACGCGATATCCCATGACTTGCTTGTTTCCGGGGTTGACGATGGGAATGATGGGGCTATATTGCCCTGGCTTCAGCTTCATGACTGCTTCCCGAGTGGCCGGATCAATGGAGCGCAATTGGGACTCCAGGACCATGCCCAAATCGCCTCCGTTGCCGGAAGTCTCGGGAGACTCGGAGTAGCGCATCGCCAGGCTGGCGAAATCGTCGCCACTATCGAGGCGATTGGAAATCATCTGGATTTTCTTGCGTGCATCGGCCTCGTTCTGAGCCTTGTCATTCTGGTTCTGAACCTGGGGATTGGGTCCGGGTGTGACACGAATCTCGGCCAGATGGTACTGAGGTTCGATCAGGTTGAACTCTGCTTTGTGCTCGTTGTAGTAGCTGGTGATGTCCTGATCGGTAACGTTGATTTTTGACGAGACTTCCTTGTTCAGGACCTTATCGACGGTGATCGAGCGGCGGATATCACGCTTGAAATCCGCCAGACTGATCTTCTTGTCCTGCAGCCGCTTATCGAATTCTTCCTGGGTGAAAGGGGCCTTGATCTCGTTGTATTTGCGATCTACTTCTTCGTCGGTAGCCAGCAGACCCAGCTTTTCCGCCCGGCGCATCAGGATCTCGTCGTCGATCATCTGGTGAAGGATATTCAACCGAAGTGCGGTCGCCTGTTCTCCGCTGGGAGGCTGCTGCGCCGAGGCGACATTGTTGTCGTAATACTTATCGACGTCGGAGCGGAAAATCTTGCGGCCATCGACGGTCGCCATCACGTCGCTACCTGGTTTGGAATTGCAGCCGGCCAGAGCCGCCAGCAGAAAGGCAGCCCAGAGGACGACGCCTGACTGAACCAGCGATGAAGTTTTCTTCAAGAAGATGTTCTCCCGTTCTTGATGCGCGACTGAAATCCGGTCAGGTTCCTGGGACAGCAATTTGAGCCCACGTCTACCTGGATGCGGGCAGTGGGACCGAGGGAGAATGCTGAGGTACGGGCTCGCCCGCATCCCTCAAAGCCTGATCCAGAGCGGCACGGACTTCTGCAACTGGAACTGCTCCGTCAATCTTCTGGCCATTGATGAACAAAGTGGGGGTGGCGTTGACGCCGACGGTATCCCCTTCCTTCATTGACGCTCGCACCGCGTCTTCATTCTGCGCCTTCACGCAGGATTGCAGTTTAGGCAGGTCAACATTGTGCTTCTGTCCCTGCTGCATCGCCATTTTGTCGAGAAGATCATAGCGCGCAGGTGCGCTCTTCTCGTTATCCACATCGCGTTTGCTGGCGTGAATGGTATCGGCGTAGTCCCAGTAGCCATCGTTGTTTTGGGCCGCCAGGCAGTTGGCGTTTACCGCGGCATGGATTGCCCAGGGATGTATTTCGGCCAGGGGGTAATCCTTGTAGATGAAATTCACACGGTCGCCATATTCTTTGAAGATCTCCGGAAACAAAGTCGAGTGCATCTTCGAGCAGTAGGGGCACTCAAAATCATCGAAGTTGACGACCACAACCTTGGCGGACTTGTTGCCACGCGAGGGCCTACCCCGGACATCGATTTTGCTCATCAGGTCAGCGAAAGGATCTTTGTTCAACTCGAACTTGGTGACCCGCAGCATGGTAGCGCGGTCTTTGGAGATGAGGAACTGGTAGTCCTTGGCTTTGCCGTCACCCCCATCGATTTTTACCGAGACGGAGTCGTATCCCGGCATTTCGCTGGAAGGCAGTATCGAACCGACAACGATCTTCACATCCGCGGGAATGGTGTAGAACGAGCGCACTTGATGCTCGATTTTTCGAGCGACGTCGGGCGGGGCGGACTGGGCCGCGCAGCCCATGCAAATCACGAGCAAAACGAACAGGGAACGTCGAATTAGAATCACCAAAAACCGCCTCAGCATTGCTTGGATGCTTCGATTATCTCACAGCGATGGCGAGTGAACCCGTATGCGGCGCTGTTACTTGGCGCGATGCAACTGGTCAAGGGGCAGGAGTGTGTTCATCGATCCCGAACGGAATCCTTCCAGGTCGAGGGTCACGAACTTGAAGCCGAGTTGCTTGAAGATGGCCGTGAACTGGGCGGCCATCACGGGGTTCAGAGCGCGGGGCAATTCGTCGCGGTCGATCTCAATGCGTACGATATCTCCGTGGTGGCGAACCCGGAACTGGCGAAATCCGAGGGCACGAATCGCGTCCTCGCCACGCTCGACCACATCCAGCGCGTCGCGGGTGACCGGGCGGCCGTACTCGATACGCGAGGACAGGCAAGCGGAGGCGGGCTTGTCCCACAGGCGCAGGCCAGCGCCGCGCGCTAATTCGCGAATGTCCTCCTTGGTAAGTTGAGCTTGCAGGAGCGGGGCCGCAACGTGGTGCAGTTTCGCTGCCGCTTGACCTGGCCGGAAGTCTCCCTGATCGTCAAAATTTACGCCATACGCAATGGTGTGAAAGCCGCGCGCCTGGCGCAGGTTTTCCATGACCGTGAAAAGCTCATCCTTGCACTGGAAGCACCGTTGTCCGTCGTTACGCGCATATTCGGCTCGCTCCAGCTCGAAGGTGGAAACGACTTCAACCGGGATGCCCTGCTCCCGGGCGAATTGCAAGGCGTCCGCCAGTTGCGTTCGGGCGAGGCTGGGGGAGTCGGCGATCACCGCCAGCATGTTCCCCTGCAATTCATTGTGAGCGGCCCATGCGAGATAGGCAGAGTCGATGCCGCCCGAGTAGGCGACCATGACGCGGCCTAGAGTCTTCAGATCAGCCTGCAACTGAGAGGCTTTTGCCGCGAGCTGGGCTGGCGACGACTGCATCTTGATATGGTATCAGCCTCTGGAACTCAATAGAGACGTTCCTGGCGTCTCAGATTTCCGAAAGAGCCAATATTGGCGAGGCTGAAGGTGAAACGGAACAAGTTTTCATTGCGGAGGTTTGCGATGGCGTAGCGCCGGTACTCCAGGGTTATGCCGCAGCAGTCCCAGTTGTATGTCGTTTGGGCGGTCGCAAACTGGAGTTTCCTGGTTTCCGCATCAAAGCCAATGCTGGTGGCGGCGCTTAAACCACGTTTGGCGAGACTGCCGTAACCAATGGCCACCCGGAACTGCTGAAACTTACAAGTGACCTGTTGGGTGCCACCTACCGGACCGCACTTACCTTGTCCAAGCCCGGGTTGAACGGAAGTGGTCTGAGGAATCTGCAGAAAGGCATCGCCACCGCCAAAGGTGAACGGGCCGGCGTTGTAGTTCACCAGCAGAGTACTGGCGTTTACCCGGTGCAACTGGAAATCGTAGTCCATATCCCACTCGGTGTCGGTGCGGCTTCCGCTTGCCACGCGCAATCTGGAGATCAGGGGAGAAAGATGTCTCGGTTCGGTGATAAAGGCAATGCCCGTGAGATCTTCTGTCGTGGCAAAAACGTTGCGCTGGCCTGTGACTAAAGCCCCGCCAAAGGTCGGGTCAAGAAAATATTTTTGCGCGACCTCCCATGTGGCCACCTCCCGGACTTGAGGGCCGGGGACACAGCCTTGAGCCTCAAGAGTTCTAGGGCGTTCCCAGGGTACGGTCTGCTCCGGGGCAGCCGCTCCGACCGCGAGCGCGGTCATGGGCGTTTCGCATTCCTGAACGGATGACTGCTTCCGCTTCGCGTACAACCGGGTGACGAATCCATACTGCACTTCGTGCGTGTTGCTGAGAATGTCGCGGTCATCGAAATGCAGGACATTCGCGAAGTCGTTCACTCCGGTGGTCATTTTGTAGATGATTCGCGGCTCGATGACATGCTTCCACGTCTTGCCTAAAACTTCCCGCTGGAAGACTTTCTCCAGAGCCGGGGGCCGGACTTCGACCGAAGCATCCACGGCCTTCCGGTTCGTGGGGTCGTTGGACGCGGCGCCATTCACGAATGTTTGCGTGTAGTAGGTGTCGTGTAGGGTCAAGGAGGGGCGCAGCGACCATCCCCAAAAGTGCAAGGGCATAGAGATCTCGGGGGTGAGATCGACTCGTCCCAGGAGATTGCTGGTGTGAAACCCTGGTTCACTCCGCGACAGCCCGGAGACGGAACTGTCAAAAGACCACAGCAGCGGCAAGTGCCAGAGAGGTCGGTCTACGCTGGATGCATCAATGCTGGGGGTATGCAGAATCCGGATGGAGTCGAAGGTCGGAGGGTTGGACAGCGTGCCGGTGGCCGCATTCACTGTCTGAAAGAAGTCCTGATAGCGCTCCACGACTCCTCCGAAGGAAAAACCTTTGTAGTTCTTGGCCAAGAAGGCCTGGGATTTCACTTCCGAGTTGATGGCCTGAGTAAAGACCTCGTTGAACGCCAGGCGAAACAGAAAAGAACTCAGGTAGTCGATATCGGAAACCGCCCGAAACCCGTAGTAGGTTCCTTCTGCGGTAAGGCGGGCTTCCTGGCCGCCCTCGCGGACTGGAGGACTGCCGCTGCTGATGACAATGCCGCGATCCATCACCCCGAAATAATTGAGGTCGATGTACGAAGTATTGCTGGGCCGCGCCCGGAATTCTCCTCGCTGCGCCCATCCGCGTTTGGAAAAGTATTCGGCTCCCAAGGATGCGTCCATACTGCGGTTCATGACCCAGTAGACCGATTCGCCGATGATGTTTCCCTTGGTGGAGGATCGGCCGGCGGAGGGGATCAAAAAGCCGGAATGTCGCGCCTCGCGAGCGACAGGGTGCGTGGCATAGGGAAAGTAAAAGACGGGAAAGCCATGCAGCAGAAAATCGCTGTGGTAAATAGTGGCGTTGCCGCCTACATCGACCACAACTTTGTGGGCCCGGAACATCCATTTGGGCTGGGGAAGTTGGCAGGTGGTAATGCTGCCGTCATAGACCACGTAGTGATCAGAGCCGGTTTTCTCGACGATCTTGCCGCTGAAGGCGAACGGCGCCGTGGAGGTGAGGGTGACACGGTTTCCCCGCAGTTGCATGCCGGTGGTGGCGCTAACGTCGTAGAACTTTCCGGTCTCGGTGGTTAGGTTGTAAGTGCCGTGACTGGCCTGGAGGTGGTCATCATTGGGCCCACCGTCGACTCTAAAGTGTCCGGACGCCGTGACTGTACCAGTATGGTCGTCATAGGTGACTTCATCCGCTTGCAAAATGTATGAGTTGTAGTGAATTTCGACATTGCCCTTAAGTTTGTAGATGTCGCCAATCTTTTCCTGCTGAATCGCGCAGATGGTGGGAATGTTCTGATCCTGGACTTTGGCGGCTTGCTCCGCGCATGGCCCCTGAGGTTTTGCACTCGGGTCGTCAGAGACGGGCACTCGTTTCTCGGCAGGCGGTGCAAGCAACTGGCTGGTTACTAGCTTCGGCAAGAGAAGCTGATGACAAAGCACCAGCGCCGTGATAAGGAATCTAGTGCGCAGAGTCATCGGGAAAAATCAACGGAAGATCAGTGTCGATCGCAGGCTTGCGCATTGGCGTCATTTGGTGGCGGCAACGTGAAGGTAGCATGCCCATCGTAGGGTCGCAAAGTGACGACATAGGCTAGGATTGCCGTTGGTTCACTCCGGTTGCATGCAGGAAGTGCTGGCCTAATACTCGGGATCGTTTCATGAATTGTCCGAAGTGTGGTGATGTTTGCGGTTGCGCTGCGGAGCCGTCTCCCAACAACTCGATATCAGAGACGATGGGCGCCGAAGTCGCCGTCGAAGCGCCTGCGCTAAACCAGATGGCTGACGGGGAAGCCAGCGCTGACGCCTGGCGGGATGAGTTGGCGCAACGCCTGAACCGCTATCGCGAGCGTCGCAAAGCGCCGCCACCACGTTATCCTTCACTGAAACTACCCTTCGACAACATTCAGTACTCGGCCAGGCCGGTAGCAATCGAGCCCTCGTCGTTGCCGGTGTTCGAAGCGACCTCGAATCACGCATTGGCGCTCGACAGCAGCCAACCGGAGCCCGCTCCCGCGTCGCAGCTCGAGATCACGCCGGGCACGGCAGTGCCAGTGCCAATCCCAGTCAAGCTTCAGCAGACAAGTGCAAAGATCATCGAGTTTCCGCGATTTGCATGGGCGCCGCCCCCGCCTCCTCCCGATCAGTTGGCCGAGCCTGTGGGTGAGCAACTCAGGATTCTCGAAGTTCCCGACTTTCAGCCAGCTGCTCCCGCTCTGGGAGGCATCATGATCGAACCGGTTCAGGGGGAACCGCCGGAGAAGAGGCTGGGAATCGATGTGCCTTTGCAGATCGCGCCTTGGGGACGGCGTGTGGCGGCATCGCTGATTGACGGGGCGATTATCGCTTCTGCAGGGGCCCTCTTCGGGTACATATTCTGGAAAATTGCGGCGGTGCGTCCGCCGGAAATTCAGGTGCTGGGTCTTGCTACCGGGACGCTGGCCGTCTTCTGGGCGGTTTACGAATATCTGCTGATCGTCTACTCGGGCACTACGCCTGGACTTCACGCCGCCGGACTTGAGCTTACGCGCTTCGACGGAAGTTCCACGACTCGCTCCCTCCGACGGTGGAGAATTTTAGCTTCCTATCTGTCGGCTCTCTCGCTTGCCCTGGGGTACGCTTGGGCTTTTCTTGATGAAGATTCGCTCTGCTGGCACGACCGAATTACGCGCACGCATTTCGGGGTGAAAACGAAGACTCCGGCCACTTCTTGAACTCCGGAGGTTGTTGTTGACGCAACGCTTTCTGCGGGTAAACCGCATCCTTTGATACGCTATGGACCCATGCGTATCCTCGTTTCATTTGCCCTTCTGATCACTTCGAGCATCCCCGCTGTTTCGCAAAGCCTCAAGCCCGTTGCCGAGCGAGTCGCCCAACAGAACGCGGTATTTGAGGAGCAGTATGAGACTGATCTCCGCACCTTCCCGGAGCGTGCGACTGCCTTCGGTGATTATCGCTACAACGACCGGCTGAATGATTTCTCGCTCGAAGCCATTGTGCAGCATCACAAAACAGATGAGGACTTCCTCCGCCGCCTGGAGGCGATTCCGACCACCGGGTTCGGCGATCAGGATCAACTCTCGCATGATCTGCTGGTTCGGATGCTTCAGCAGCGCGTCACGGATTTCAATCTGAAGGAATACGAGATGCCGATCAATCAGCAGAACGGCATCCACACCAGCCTCGCCGACCTTCCGCAGGCGGTTCCCCTGGACTCGGTGAAGCACTATGAGGATTATGTTTCGCGCCTTCATCAGATTCCACGGGCGCTGAATCAGGTGACCGAAGTGCTGCGGGCCGGAATGAAAGACAAATTGATGCCGGTAGGCTTCCTGGCGGAGAAGATTCCGGCACAGTGCGAAGGCATTATCGCCGCTGACCCATTTCTCCGGCCGACGAAGAAGTACCCGGCCGACATTTCACCCGAAGACCAGAAACGGCTGACGCAGGAAATTACGGACGCGGTCAATACCGAGGTATTGCCTGCCTACAAGAAGTTCGCCGCGTTTATCAAGACGGAGTACGCGCCCCACGGCCGAAACACGCTTTCGATCACTTCGCTTCCGGAGGGCCAGAAGCGTTACGAAAACGACATCTACGCGCGCACGACCACTCATCTGAGCGCGGAGGAGATTCATCAGATAGGGCTTCGCGAGATCGACCGCATTGAGGCCGAGATGACCGCAATTGCGAAGAAGGAAGGGTTTGCAGATCTGGAATCGTTTCGTGCCTCGCTGAAAACCAACCCCAAGTACAAGCCGGCTTCGGCAGAACAGATCCTGGACGACTTCCGCCGTTACATCGCGCAGATGGAGCCGAAGCTGCCGCAACTGTTCGGGCTGCTGCCCAAGTCGCCGGTCACGGTGGAGGCTATTCCGGAATTTCAGGCTGCGGCGGCGACTCACTACATGACCGGCACTCCGGATGGGAAACGTCCCGGGCGCGTGGTGGTTGCGACCTCCCATTTTGCCGATCGCTCGCTGGTCGACGACGAGGCAGTCGCGTATCACGAAGGCGTTCCCGGGCATCACATGCAGCTCTCGATTCAGCAGCAACTTCAGGGATTGCCGAAGTTCCGGTTGCACGGCCTTGGCTTCAATGCGTATATCGAAGGCTGGGCACTGTATGCGGAGGAGCTGGGCAAGGAGGTCGGCTTCTACCAGGATCCAGTTTCGGATTATGGACGGCTCTCGTCCGAACTGTTCCGAGCAGTTCGTTTGGTCGTGGATACGGGAATTCATGCCAAAGGATGGAGCCGCGACCAGGTTGTGGAGTTTATGCGTAAGTCCGGAGCGGTGGATGAACCCACGATTCAGAGCGAGACTGACCGGTACATCTCGTGGCCGGCGCAGGCGCTGAGTTACAAGTTAGGGCAGCTCAAGATTCGGGAACTCCGGGATCGGGCTCAGAAGGAACTCGGGTCGAAATTCGACATCCGAAAGTTCCACGACGAGATGCTCGACGGAGGTACTCTGCCGCTGGATATGCTGGAGGCGCGCACAGATAAGTGGATTGCCCAGCAGAAAGCCAACTGAAAACGTAAGGCGTCTGCTTTCGGGCAACTTGGGCTACGCGTATACAAACGTGTAGCTCTCGAAGCCATCGTCGGTGAGATGCGCGACCCTTCCCGGGTCCGGACGGCCGGCATTGGTACTTACATGTCCAGGTAAGCGCCGAATCGCGCCATCGGGGGTCGCCACGAAGCTTTGAAGTCCATCCTTATGCTATCTTCAATAAGTTTTCCTATTTTTAGTATGCAATCGTTCTAGGCATGGCTACGTCTGTTGAGGGCTCCAAACCGGCAGTAAAGGTCTTCGTCGCCACCACGGTGATGCTGACCTTTATTTCGTTCTGGCGTGCTGCCGCGATTGTTCTCTCCGACCTCGCTTCCTCAGCTTATTACGCCGGCGGGGATGCCGAAAAGGTTATCGGCAAGAGCGCCCCCTGGTTCATCCTCGCGGTCATGCTGTTCAGCTACGCGGTTCGGGCTCTGTATATCGAGTCCAGCAGCATGTTTACCCGAGGCGGCGTGTACAAGGTCGTGAAGGAGGCGATGGGGGGAACTTTGGCGAAGTTCTCCGTTTCGGCTCTTCTTTTCGATTACGTGCTGACTGGTCCCATCAGTGCGGTTGTTGCTGGTCAGTATCTGGCGGGTTTCATCAAAGATGTTGCGCAGTATGCTGGGCATCCTCTGCCGCATTTTCCCGATAACGCGTTTGCCGCGAGCTTTGGGGCACTGGTGGCGATCTTTTTCTGGTGGAAGAACACCCAGGGTATTCACGAATCGAGTCAGAAAGCGGTTCAGATCATGATCATCACCACAGCGATGGTGGTGGTCTTAATCATCTGGTGCACCATCACGGTGTTCCGCGTACCCATTCAGGTACCCCCGAGTCCGTTCCGGCCCGGCATTGTTCCGCTGAACAGCGAATCGTTGGGATGGCTTGCGAATACCTCGATTCCGCATCTGGCGACGGGATCGGCCCTGCTGACATTCATCATCGTATTCGTAGGCTTCGGCCACTCAGTCCTCGCCATGAGCGGTGAGGAGACCCTGGCCCAGGTAAACCGTGAAATTGCGCACCCCAAGCTGAAGAATCTGGAGAAAACGGGGCTGGTGATCTTCATCTACAGCCTGCTGTTCACCTCCCTGGTTTCATTTTTTGCGGTGATGATCGTCCCCGACAAGGTGCGTCCTGATTATTTCGGGAACTTGATCGGTGGCATTGCGATGTTTCTGGTGGGCCCGGAATGGGCCAAGCTGCTCTTTCATGGATTTGTGGTGCTGGTGGGCGTGCTGATTCTGTCGGGCGCGCAAAACACCTCGATTGTCGGCGCTAATGGCGTCCTGAACCGGGTTGCGGAAGATGGGGTTCTGACCGCTGCGTTCCAGAAGCCGCACCCCAGGTTCGGCACAAGTTATCGCATTATCAATCTCATCGTCGGCCTGCAACTGGTGACGATCATTGCCACTCGCGGCAACGTATTTACCCTGGCCGGACTCTACGCCTTTGGCGTGATCTGGAGCTTTGCCATGATGTCGCTGGCTGTCCTGGTGCTCCGGTACAAAGAGCCGGGAGGGCGACTATGGAAGGTCCCCGGCAACATTCACCTGTGGGAGCGCGAGATTCCGCTGGGGGTGATCGCCGTATCCGCCGTCCTGTTCACCACCGCCGTCGTGAACCTGCTGACGAAGAAACAGGCGACGATCGGCGGGCTTGCCTTCAGCGCTCTGTTTTTCATCATCTTCAGCTACTCCGAACGTCGCGTCGTCCATGAACGCAAGGGCAGGCCCGAGAACCTCGATCAGTTTCGTGTCTACGGGAATCAGGAACTCGGCAGCGGGGCCATGGGAGTCAGGCCGGGGAATGTGCTGGTCGCAGTGCGCGATCCCCGAAATCTGTATTACCTTCGCCACATCCTGAGCCATACCAATACCGCTAAGCAGGATGTCGTGGTCATGAGTGCGAGGCTGTACCACCGGGAACACAGTTTCAGCGGCAGCACCGTCTTCGAGGCCAGCCAGGTATTCGATCATTACGAGCAGGAACTGTTTACGGCAGCTGTGGCTGTGGCGGAAAAAGAGGGAAGGCCGATATCGCTGCTGGTGGTTCCTGCAACCGATGTCTTTGAGGCCATTATGGTGACGGCCCAGCGTCTGGATTCCAGCCGGGTAGTGTGTGGCCTTTCCAACAAGCTGAGCGCCGATGAGCAGGCAAAACTTACAGGCGACGCGTGGGAACGGCTGACCGAGCCTCGTCCCCGTCTGATGCTGGAGGTCTGCGCGCCTGACGGATCCATCAGGGAATATGCCTTAGGCCCGCATACTCCGCGGCTGCGTGCGCAAGATCTGGAACTGATGCACCAACTCTGGTTGAACATCACTTCAGATCCCAAGTTCTCCGGCACACACCATTACCACATCGTCGCCCTCGCGCTGGAGGAACTGCAGCGCGAACTCAGCACTGAGCAGCGCGCCCAGCTCCTGCAAAAACTGCAGGAAGAAATGAACCGCCCCAACCAGCAGTGAATCAGATCACTTGCGTGAATCGTTCCGGGGACAGCCTGAGAGGCTGTCCCTACGTGGTTCGTTCCGCGGCATGCGCGGGATAAAAAACAAGATGAAGAAAAGGGCCCTGGCGTTCGCCAGGGCCCAGATACTCGGCTACAGTCGCTAGCTGTGGCTCGCGTGATGGCAGCAATTCATGGCTGCTTCCACTTTTTTCGAGCAGCAGCCTTCCTTACAATCCTTGCCGCCGCAGCACGATGAGGCAGTCTTGTCCTTGCCGCAGTTTTTGCAGCAAGACGCCGCGGCCTTGTCGTCTTTCATGCATTTGCTGTCCTTGCTGCAGCAAGACATGGCCTCCTGGCCCGCGCAGCAGGAACTTTTGGCGCCCTTCGCGTGCTTGCTGTGACGCGCGCACATCTTCATATCTTTCGAGTTCATATCTTTCGAGCCGGACGAGGACATCTTGTCGCAGCAAGGACACTTTTCCTTTTGTGCGCTCGTCGGCTGATCAGTGGAAGGCGTGGGAGTAGCATCTTGTGCCCACGAAACTGCAGTGAGGGCGAGGATGAGAGCTAAGAGCGTGTGCTTCATATTGCAATCTCCTGGGTGAATTCGGTTTTGCGGGTGGGGGCCCGCGAAAAAGCTGCAGACCCGTCGTGCGTTGGCCTGCAAGGAAATGGATTGCGCCTGTTGCGACGAGAACTCAGATGCGAAGCACCGTGCTCCGCAGGGAAGGAGGGGAAACATTCGGAATAGAGGCTGGGGTGCGCAGCTCTCGCCAAGTGCTCAGATTCTGAAAGCCTGTGCGCAAGAACGAACCATGTGGGTGCGGCGGTTTTACTTGCGTGGATGCCGTCACCGCAGGAACGTTGTCGGGGCCTCTCTGGGCGCAGCATGGATGCCGATCACCGCATGGCATCATGGGACGATCCGTCAGCACCACAAGCGGAGGTATCGTCGTCTGGGAGTGGAGGCCGGGGCAGCAAGAATGATTCTGGGCATCTGGCCGCCGGCCTGCCGTTCGGGAAGCCGAGCCGCCAGCCGCAAACGACAGCGGTGCGCTCCAACATGCCAGGAGGGCCAGGAAAAGCGCCGCGGTAAGTGTCTTCCTGATCGGCATCACCGGGCAGTCTTACATGCCAACACATCCCGAGCTGTGACCGAAATCACATTCGCAAGTGACTGGCACTCTATGTCTTAAGAGTATTTTGCAGCGAGGCCCGCAAGTCGCGGAAGCGAAATGGGTATCCGCTGGATACCAGCTGCGTAGGTTCCACTCGCTGGCTTCCAAGCAGAACTGTTTCTCCCATCTCACCAAAAAGGAGCTTCACCGCGAACGCAGGCATAGGAAACACCGCAGGCCGGGAGAGAATGGAGGCAAGGGTTTGGGTGAACTCAGCGTTGGTGACGGGCTTGGGAGCAACCATGTTCACTGGGCCATAGAGCAGATCACTCTTCAAGATGTGATGAATGGCGCCCACGAGGTCCTGCACGTCGATCCAACTCATCCATTGACGGCCGTCTCCGATTCTTCCGCCAACGCCCATTTTGAAAGCGGGCAGCATTTTCCCCAGTGCTCCTCCGTCGCGACTGAGCACTACACCGGTGCGGATCGCGACGGTTCGAATGCCTGCTTCGGCGGCGGGCCGGGTCGCGGCTTCCCATTCCTGGCAGACGTCGGCCAGGAACCCGCTACCGGGCGCACTTTCTTCGGTGAGCACCTCGTCGCCGCGACTGCCGTAATAGCCGATCGCCGAACTCGAGAGAAAGATCTGCGGTTTGTCTTTGGCCTGAGCTAAGGCTTGAGCAATGTTGCGAGTGCCGATGACGCGGCTGTCACGAATCTTCGTCTTCTTAGGCTCGCTCCAGCGGCCCACGATGGTCTCGCCGGCAAGATGGATGACGGCATCGAAGCCGGAGAGCACGTCACCAGAGAGTGGCTGTTCAGGATGCCAGGGAATGGTCTGCTCATCGCTGTAAGATGGCAGGGCGTTATTGCGCACCAGGCGGGTAATGTGTGCGCCATTGGCCCGCAGCGTCGGCAGCAGCGCCTTGCCGATGGGACCGGAGGCTCCACTCACCAGCACTCTTGCCATTCGAAGGTGTACCATGCCCCAACACTTTAGCAGACCGCGTTTCCAGCCAGCAGTGTGCGCCGGCGCGCCCACGAATTCGGACCCGCTATAATCTACTCAGGCCTGCATCCCTTCCGGCTTCCCATATGATGGGCTGTTCGCGGGCTATAATCCTGCATGGCGACGTTACGCCAACAGATCGCTACAACTACCCTTACGCTGACCAAATTCCGCGATCTGATGAAGCGGATGCAAGAAAACCGTCCGCATGACGATCTCTCCATCGTCAAGAAAGCCTACGACTTTTCCCTAAAGCATCACGAAGGCCAGAGCCGCGCCTCCGGAGAGCCCTATCTCGTTCATCCCCTGGAAGTCGCGCTCGTCTTGGCCGAGATGAAGATGGACCCGGTAGCGATCGCGGCTGGGCTCTTGCACGACTCGGTAGAGGACACTTCGGTCACGATCATCGATATCCGCGAGGAGTTCGGCGAGCAGGTGGCCCACATTGTCGAGGGCGTGACCAAGATCAGCAAGATCGAGTTCGCGACGCGGGAAGAGCAGCAGGCCGAAAACATCCGCAAGATGATGCTAGCCATGGTGGATGACATCCGGGTCGTCCTCATCAAGCTAGCGGACCGCCTGCACAACATGCGCACGCTGGAGCATCTTGATCCTGAGCGGCAGCGCAAGATAGCCGAGGAGACACTCGAAATCTATGCGCCCATCGCGCACCGGCTCGGCATGGGCAAGATACGCGGAGAACTTGAAGACCTGGGATTCCGTTTCCTCGACCCGGTGGGATACGAGCAGGTCGAGAAGGCAGTCAATGCGCGGCGGAAACAGGGAGAAGCGTTTCTCGAAAAAACGCAGAAGATTATCAACGACAAGCTGAAAGAAGCCGGAATCCAGGCCCGGGTGGAAAGCCGGATTAAGCGCCTGTTCAGCATTCACAAGAAACTTCAGAAGCAGCGAATTTCGGTCGACCAGGTTTACGATTTGTCTGCCATGCGGGTCATCACGCGCTCGCTGCAGGATTGTTACGCCGTTCTCGGCATCATTCACAATCTTTGGCGTCCGGTGCCGGGGCGGATCAAAGATTTCATTGCCATGCCGCGGCCGAATTTTTACCAATCGCTGCATACCTCGGTAATTACGGAAGACGGGACGCCTTTTGAAATTCAGATCCGCACGGAAGAAATGCACAAAATGGCCGAGGAAGGGATTGCGGCCCATTGGAAGTACAAGGACGGCCCGGTGTCCGCGCAGGACGAGCAGCGCCTGGCGTGGCTGCGCCAGGTGGTCGAGTGGCAGCGGGACGTCAGCGATCCCAACGAATTCCTGTCGACGCTCAAAGTCGATCTCTATCCTGAGGAGGTTTATACCTTCACCCCAAAGGGGAAAGTCGTAGTTTTACCCCGGGACGCCACGCCCATCGATTTCGCCTACACGATTCACACCGAAGTGGGTCACACCTGCGTGGGCGCGAAAGTCAATGGACGCATGGTTCCCCTGCGCCACAAGCTGCACTCCGGAGATATCGTAGAAATTCTTACTCAGCCTGGGCATAAACCCAGCCGTGACTGGCTGGGACTGGTCAAGTCCTCGCGATCGCGCAACAAGATCAAACACTGGCTCAATGTCCATCAGCGCGAGCGTGCCATCGAAATCGGCCGTAAGCTGATCGAGAAAGAAGCGCGCAAATATCGCATCGCGCTAAAGGAAATCAAGGACGAAGATCTGACGAGAATCGCTTCAGGATACGGGCTCGGCAGGGCCGATGACCTCATGTCAGGAATCGGCTACGGCAAGTACTCGGCCCGCCAGGTGTTGGCTCGCTTGCTCCCCGCCGGTGCCACGCCATCGATCGCGGGAGATATCGAGGCCGAAGGCCTGACGTCCGGGACCATTGCCAGCGCCGTCCGGCGGGTGTTCGGCGGCAATAATAATGCAATCACCGTCCGCGGTCAGGGGGATATGCTCGTCTACCGCGCACGCTGCTGCAATCCCATCCGTGGTGAAAGCATTGTCGGATACATAACGCGGGGCAAGGGGGTGGCGGTGCACTCAGTCAATTGCCCCAATGTGACCAACCTCCTGTATGAACCGGAGCGCAAGATCGATGTGGAGTGGGCGCGCGATGAAACGACCCCAACCGCATATCCGGTCAAACTGACTGTCTTTTGCGATGACCGTTTTGGGATGCTGAAGAGCATCACAGGAGTGATTGGGGACGCCAAAAGCAATATCCGCAACATCGCCGCGCGTACGGAGAATAGTCAAGCCAGCGTGGAAGTCGTTCTGGACATTGCCGACCTGAAGCATCTGGAAAATATTATCGCCGGACTGCGGAAGATTCCCGGGGTGCATGAGGTGCAGCGACTGCAGAAGATCTAGAAGCGTTTTGCGGAGTACGACGTGAACCGAGGGACGAAGGCGTACTTCCTGCTATGTTTCATAGCTGCTTGCTTCTCGGCGGTTTTCTGGACGGTTCTGACCGCATTTTCCTTCCTAACGCACCGATTCACTGTTCGCACTTCGCTCGCTTTGGTCGGTGGTCTGGTGTTCTTTTGCTGGGTAGCGAAGCAGATGTTGGATGGTTATCGAGGTAGGCTGTGATAGCCTGTGGGCTTTGTGTCGTCCGCGTACCCTCAGCGGCTAAAGCCGCGGTACACTTACCGCTCTCGAACGGCACGACTGAAGCCGTGCCCTTCCACGGAGCGAAATGTGACGCAACTGAGAACTGGCAACTGAGAACTACTTTCATGCGCGAAGTCATTTCGACTAAAGACGCTCCCCAAGCCATCGGTCCCTATTCCCAGGCCATCAAAGCCAATGGATTCATCTTCGTTTCCGGCCAAGTCGCCATTGATCCCGCAACCCAGCAAGTAGTTCAGGGAGGAGTTGCCACCCAGACGGACCGCGTGCTGCGCAACCTGTCTGAAATCCTTGAGGCTGCAGGAAGCGGCTTAGGCAAGGTCGTTCGCGCAACTGTGTTTCTCAAGAACATGTCCGAGTTCACGGCGATGAACGAAGTTTACGGTAAGTATTTCAGTAGCTCTCCGCCAGCACGGTCCACGGTCGAAGTGGCTCGGCTGCCAAAGGACGTCCTGGTGGAAATTGACGTGATCGCCCTGGAGTAGACGCGACAATCCTGTGGAGCTGCCCATGAAAAAACACTGCATAGTAGTCCTCTTCGCATTAGCCGGTGTTCTCTCTCTCGGTGCCCAGACCACCGCGAAAAAGCCAACCCACACGACCAGACGACCGGCGAGTGGCCCAACCAAGGTAAGTGGTGAGGGCGTGAAAACCTCCTCCGGGCTGCAGTACTGGGACATTAAGGTCGGCACGGGCCCGGAAGCCAAATCCGGCAGCAAGGTAAAAGTGCATTACACGGGATGGCTGACGTCGGGGAAGAAGTTTGACAGTTCCGTGGGAAGCGCGCCGTTCGAGCTCACGCTGGGCCAGGGCGAGGTGATCAAAGGGTGGGATGAAGGCGTTGCCGGAATGAAAGTCGGCGGCAAGCGCCAACTCAAAATCCCGCCAGATCTAGCTTACGGCGAGGACGGGCACCCGCCGCAGATTCCGCCAAATTCCACGCTGATCTTCGATGTCACTTTGGTGGCCGTGAAATAGCCGGTGACGACACAGAGGCACGCGGAGGAATTGAGTTCCTCTGTGAAACTCAATGTTCTCAGTGAGGTTTTCTAGGCTTTAACGACTTTGCCGCTGCGCAGGCAGGACGTGCAGACGCGGATGCGCTTTCCCTGACCATTCACTTTGGCGTGCACTGGACGCAAATTGATGTTCCAGCGCCGCTTCGTGACGTTATGGGCGTGGCTGATGCGGTTTCCCGCTTGCGGCTTCTTGCCGCAGATATCACATTGTTGTGCCATGGATCGCTGCTCCCGAAAAGTTCAGATCTTTTAAGGCGAACTTCGATTTTACAGGAGTTTGGCTGATTTCAGCAATGCCGCGGGACCGGCGCGCTCCGCTAAAACGGCTTACGGCGACAGAGGCAGGTAACGGTAAGTTTTCTTTCGCCCCTCCGGGGCTCGATCCTTTTTCTCGACGGCCCACCCACGGGCTTGCGCCGTGGGCTGCACTCTTTCGCCGCTCCGCGGCTCATAAGTACTGCGGCAGCAGAGCAACGTACTCTGCAGCGCACTACTCGATGCGCAATGCGGTCATGGGCTCGATGCTGGCTGCCCGCCGGGCTGGGATGAAGCCGGCCAGGGCGGCGAAAAACGAGAGCACCAGTACCGCCACGCCCAGCGTAAGCGGGTCGTACGTGCGGACGCCATAAAGCTGGCTCCGCATCAGGCGTCCAGCCATCAAAGCGACAGGGACTCCGATCGCCAGTCCTAACCCGACCAGCAGAAGCGCCCTTCGCAGCACCAGTACCAGCACGTTCCGGCGATTCGCTCCGAGGGCCATACGGAGACCGATTTCGCTCGTACGGCGGGCGACGGAATAGGCTGTAATGCCATACAGACCCACCGAAGCCAGGATCAGCGCGAGCAGGCCGAACAGACCGGTCAGGCGCGTGATAAGCCGCTCCTGGTTGAAATTGTCGGCGACCTGGTAGTCCAACGACTTGAAATCGACCATGGTCAGGTCAGGATTGATGTTGGCCAGCGTGCGACGCGCCAGTGACTCCAAAGCCGCGGCATCACCCTGAAACTGTACTGTGATGGAATTGGGGAAAAGGGATCGGCCCTCCGCGATCGCCATCTGCGCCTCTTTGAAGCCCCGGTTGTATTGAGTCAGAGGACGGAAATACATCGAGCGAAACTCCTCGCGCGGATTCTGGTACTTGGCGTCGGCGACAATGCCCACAATTTCATAATCGGCTGCATACTTCTGATCAAAATTCCCAAAGTGCCGCCCGATGGGATCCTCTTTGGGGAAAAACTTCTTCACGAACGCCTGATTTACTACGACGACCATGCGGGATGTAGCTGTGTCCTGCTCGGTCAAGCCGCGGCCGCGAATCACGGGTTGTCCCACGGTTTCGAGGAAATGGGGACTGACGCGATCCCAGGAAGAGCCGTTGTGCTCTTCCGGACCGGGCGCGGGACGGCCTTCGACGTACACTCCTTCGCCCCAGTTGTTGCCCTCGAGCGCGCTGTACAGCGCGATGCCCACGCTCTTCACGCCGGGGAGAGCCGAGAACTCCTGCTCCAGGCGCTGGTTGAACGCGCGAACGCTATCAATGTTGTATCCAGCCCCCATGGGATCGATATGGATGACGTAGCGATTGGTCGTGGTGATGCCGAAGTTCTGATGCTCGAGATTGCGCAAGGTCTTTGTCATCAAACCGGCGCCCATGAGCAGAACGAGCGACAACGTCGCCTGCAGCACGATCAGCGTTTTCTGCGGGAGTAGAGCACGGTCGCCAGTCGAGCGGTTGATTCCGCGCAGAGCCTCGGCAGGATCGGAGTGAGAGGTGACCCACGCTGGGACAATGCCAAAAATGATGCCGGTGACGAGCGAGAGCAGGAAGGCGAAGCCGAGCACGATCGGTGAGGGGCTGGCATGGATGGGCATCTGGGTGGAGTCGGGGAATGCCAGGGTAAGAATCATGCGCGCGCCTGCATAGGCGACGGCGATTCCGATCAGGCCTCCGGCAGCAGCAAGAAGCACGCTCTCCGTGAGCAATTGCTGGATCAGAGCGGATCTCGAGGCACCCAAGGCGGTCCGAATCGAGGTTTCTGCCTGCCGAGCTGTGCCCCTGGCGAGCAGAAGATTGGCGATGTTGGCACAGGCGACGAGCAACACTAGAGCTGAAATCCAGGTCAGCAGGCGAAGACCGTCTCCTGCCTGTTGCTGCAGATTCTGGATGCCCGCGCCTCCTGGAGTTAACACCACGTGCTGTTTCGGGATCTCTTTGTCGCCGCCATTGCTGGTGTAGGCAGGCTGCGTGGCTAACCAGTGGCGCAAGGTGGCGGAGATCTTGGCTTGCAGGGCGCCAGGCGCGATACCTGGCTTGAGACGGCCAAGCGAGTACACCCAGTTGGAACCAGGCTGCTTCAGAATGCTCGTTTCCCCCTCCAGGATCGGTTCGGCATTGAGTGGAATCCAGAACGCCGGAGGATTCGGGTTGATGCGATCCCCGAAGAACCCCGGCGGCGCGATTCCGACGATTGTGACCGGATGACTCTGAATGAAGAACGTGGAGCCGACTACATTGGCATTGCCGGCATGATTGGCCTGCCAGCCAGAATAGCTCAGTACTGCGACGGGGGCAGCACCGGGAACGTCATCAGACGGCAGAATCATTCGTCCGGCATAGGCACCGATTCCAAAAGTCGTGAAGTAATTGCCGGAGACGTACTCGGTGCGCTCCGCCTTCGCCGCCGTGTTTCCGACGCGGACATTCATCATGTTCTGGCCGGACTGGAAGGCTGCCAGTTGCTCGAACTCTGGAGTGGAATTCTGGATTTCACGGTAGAGATCGTAGGAGAACAGGTCGAAATCGCCATCGTCGTTCATATATCCGCCGTTGACGCAGCAGTCGTCGCGATCGCCAATGCGGTAAAGCGTGGCCGGGTCGGTAACCGGTAGGGATTTCAACAATACGGCGTGAACAAGGGTGAAGATTGCTGTATTCGCCCCGATTCCAAGGGAGATGGTGAGGACGACCGTGGCCGCGAATCCGGGAGACTTTTGGAACTGGCGGAAGGCGAATTTCAAGTTATTCATGGCTAAAAGTATGGACGGACAAAGAATGCAAGTGGAAGCAGAAATACCGCGAATGGTTTGTGTAGGGACAGCCGGCCAACGGCTGTCCAGCGGAGCGAAGCTCCGCTGGTTTTTGGTTTTTGGAGCGAGGTGGCTGCAGGGCTCCGCCCTGCCGGACAGCCGAGGCGGCTGTCCCTACACGAGCTACACGATCCAATGAAAAAGCCTCTCGCTTCCGAGAGGCCTTCGGGGGAAGGACTTTGGGCGGAGGCGCCCGCTGGTCCCGAAAAACTTACTTTGGTTGCTGCTGCGTGTCCGTGCTCATGGGCGCTCCGCTGTTCGAGGAGAGCTGTTCCAGATCGTTCTTCAGCAGGCTGACTTCAACGCGGCCGCCGGAGAGGCGCTTGGTCTTCGCGGTCTCGTCGGTCGAAGGAACCGGGGCATTGCCCATTCCGACAAGATAGATGCGATAGACCGGGATCTCATGGTTGAGCACCAGGTAGCGCACCACCGACTCGGCCATCTTCTGTGAAGTCGTGATGGCGGTCTGTCCCTTGCCGGACGAGAAGCCCTGCACTTCGATGATGTAGCCGCGTTGTCCCTTGACGCTGCCGGCCATCTGGTCAAGAGCGTCCTTAGCGTTCTTGCTCAGCATGGTCTGGCCAGCGCGGAAGCGGATTTCGGTCTGGTTCGACGCCTTGTACTGGTCGATGTTGCTGACCACGTTCTCGACCGTTTGCACCCGCGTCGTCACCTGCTGCGCGGACTGCTGCGCCTGCGTGGCTTTATTGCCAGCGTCCACAGCATGCTGGTCAGCTTCGTTCGCCTTGTCGGAAGCCAGCTTGATGCCGGCCTGGGCGCGCGAATCGACGTCCTTGATCTGCTTGCTGTTCTGCGACGTCAGTTCATCGAGTTCATTGACGCGGTCGCGGATGGGCTCGGTCTGCCGCTTTACGTAGTTCTTGCGGGCGAAGGGATTGATGCGTCCCCAGAAGCCTTCACGGGACGGAGCGGCCAGAGGAGCTTTGCCGGTGGCGTTGCCGCCGCTGTTGTCGGTCGACTGCGTCTGCTGCGTGTTGGCAGGCTGGCTCTGGTCCTGGGTGGTCTGCGCAAGGGCCGGCAGAGCGAGCACTGCGGCCAGAGGCAGGGCAATGACGAGACGGTGGTTCATGATGACTTCCTCCAATAGGGGGAGCGTTGGGGCTCCACTCCTGCACGCCTGGGCGTGCTTGAATTGTGATATGCGTCCCCTGAACAGTAAAGAAAGCTAGCAGCTTCGCTAAGCTGGCCCGCGGTGACGCTGCGCGGGCCTTTTAAAGTCTCGGCGCCGGAATCGCGCGCCGTACTTCTCTATTACATGTGGGATGCCAAATCGGCCCTCGAGGTTGAACGGCTAAGCACTTGGAAACTATGCCTATTATAGCTGCCAGGTTGAAGCAAAGGCAGGGCGTTCAACGTTCCGCAGGGTAATTTTGGCAAACCTGATATAAAAACTGCGTGGAAATTAAACGCCTTCGGTAACCGCCATCGCTCGACGGCTTCACATCAAGTGAAAAGAACTGCACAAAGAAAGGAATTTTACCCATGGGTGTTCTGCGCAAGGTAACTGAGATTGGGTTACTGGGGCTGGCAGTTTTAGCCAACTGTGTCCTGGGTTTTGGGGATGAGCCAGCGCTGCCTTCATCGCAGAATCTCCGCAGCCCATAAACAGCAGTATGCCGACTTGGCCGTTACGTTGATGCAGGACTACCTGCGCATCGATACGACTAATCCGCCCGGCAACGAGATGAAGGCTATTTCGTTTTTCAAGAAGATTCTTGATCAGGAGGGCATTGAGAACCGGGTCTTCGAATACACGTCCAGGCCGCGGGGACCTTTGGGCGCGCCTGCCGCATACGACATCGGAGGCGAAGCGCCCGATCATCCTGCTCAACCACATGGACGTAGTGACCAGCGATGCCTTCGCACTGGAAAGTGCCTCCTTTCAGTGGAGAGATCAAAGACGGGTACATCTGGGGACGAGGCGCGCAGGACATGAAGGACGAAGGACTCGCCCAACTGGTCGTCATGCTGATGCTAAAGCGGGAAAAAGTCGCCCTGGACCGGGACGTGATCTTTCTCGCCGTTTCCGACGAAGAGGCGGAGGGTACAGGGACCGATTGGTTCATTGCGCACCAGCGAGATTTGCTGGAAAACGCCGAGTTCCTGATCAATGAGGGCGGAGAGAATCTGCTGGAGAACGGCAAGGTGAAGTACGTCGGGGTAGACGTTGGGGAGAAGACAACCTACTGGTTGAAGGTGACGGCGCACGGCAGGCCGGGACATGGGTCCAGACCGAATCCGGATTCAGCGCCGAACCGGCTGGTACATGCGCTCGACAAGATCATCGCGTACGAGACGCCCCTGCGGGTATTGCCGGTCGTGGATGAGTTCTTGAAGGATATGGCCCCGTATGAACCACCTGATCGGGCTGCATATTACCGGGATGTGAAGAAGGCGATCCAAGACAAGAAATTTCAGGAGGAAGTCGAGCGGGATGAATCCTTGAACTTTCTGCTGCGGGACACGATTTCACTGACCATGCTCGGCGGCTCGCAGCAGACCAACGTGATTCCGCCGGAGGCGTGGGCGAATCTGGATGTGCGGATTTTGCCCGGAGGCGATCCGAAGCCGCTGGCCGAGGATTTGCGGCGGCTGGTGAATGATCCTAACGTCAGCATCGAGCCGATTAACGCGGAATTCCGCGTAGCGAACTATTCCGGCACCGACAATGCGCTGTACGGGTCGATCAAGAACGTCTCGGCCAGGTATTTTCCGGGCACCCCGGTCGTGCCGCACATCACCAGCGGCTATACCGAGAATCAGCGCTACCGGCCTTTGGGGATCGTAGCTTATGGATTCACCCCGTATACCGCGACGGAACAGGAGGGCAATACCGAGCACGGGAACGATGAGCGGATTCGGGTGGAGGAAGTGCGGCGAGGGCCGGAGATTCTGTTTGACGTAGTGGCAGGAGTGGCGGGCCACTGAGTTCTTTGGGATAAGCCATGTAGGGACAGCCTCTCAGGCTGTCCGGTCGAGCGAAGCTCGACAGGGTTTTCCGGACGTTTCCGCGGCCCTGCACGCGTCGCTATCCGCAATGCTTTTCGTGTTGTTCGGAGATGAAGGGGTCGGTCATGCCGGCGATGTAGTCGCAGATCACCCTGGGCAGGGAGTCTTCTTCCGCTTTTTCCTGGTAGCTGCGGGGGAGCGATTCGGGATGCGTCATCCAGAATGTGAACAGGTCGCGGATGATGCGCTCGGCATCGTCTTTTTCGTCGGCCAGTGACGGACTGTAATATAAATTCTCGTACAAAAATTCCTTATTCTGCCTGCGTTCGGCCTCGACGTCCGGACTGAAGGCCGCCAGACGCTCGGGATGACTACGGACATCATCCGCGGTCTGCACGCGGGCTGCGGTTACGCGCCGCTGGGTATTTCGGATCAGATCATCGACAAACAGGTTCAGGACCCGTTTGAGGGTTTCGTTGAATTTCAGCTTGTCCGGAGCTTCGGGATAGGTATGCGCCACTTCGCCAAAGAAGCGTTCGAAGACGGGAACGCCTTCCCGGATCTGTTCCAGCGAGAGCAGGTGAGCTTCGTAGCCATCATCGAGGTCGGCGGTGTTGTAGGCGATTTCGTCGGTCAGATCGATCAGCTGGGCTTCCAGCGGAGGGCGCTGATTCAGCAGATACTCGGATAATTCCGGATGCTCTCTTTCATCGTAGTCGCGCGAGTGCTTGATGATGCCTTCTCTGACTTCAAAGGTTAGATTCAAGCCGCGGAAGGCGGCGTAGCGCTGCTCGAAGTTTTCCACGATACGCAGGGCGTGCAAATTGTGGTCGAAGAAGAGGCCGTGTTCGCGCATCGCGCCATCGAGAGCCTTCTCGCCGGCATGGCCGAAGGGCGGGTGTCCGATGTCGTGTACCAGGGCAAGAGCTTCCGCAAGATCGACGTTGAGACCGAGGGCTCCGGCAATCGTGCGGGAGACCTGGGAGACTTCGAGCGTGTGCGTCAGGCGATTGCGGAAATGATCGGAGTAGCGGCGCGTGAACACCTGCGTTTTGGCTTCCAGACGGCGGAAGGCTCGGGCGTGAATGACGCGGTCGCGGTCGCGTTGGAAGTCGTTGCGGTAGGGATGCTGAGGCTCGGAGAAGCGGCGTCCGCGGGATTGTTCGACGTTCACCGCGTACGGAGCGAGCATAGGAAAAGAATAGAAGAAAATAGAGGAATTGGGGAATTGTGTAATTGAGACCGGGAAAGCCGATCTTCATTTGCCCAATACTCGATTCCCAATTACTAAATTTGCAATCGATTACTGCTGCTGTTTGCTGCTGGAATCTTCTTTCGCCAGCCTTACTTTGGCGGCGTCGAGCTTTTGCTGGACTTTGGCGAACGCTTCGCTGTCCTGCTCGGCGGGAACAGTTTTGTTCCACTCCTGAACGGCGCGGTCCCAATGGGCGGCCGCCAGCTTCAGACGTCCGGTTTTCTGGTAGAGATCGCCGAGGTGCTCTTGCACGGTCGGGTCCGAGCCCATATGCGAGGCCGCTTTGTTGAGGTTGTCTTCGGCGAGATCATACTTGCCCAGCTTGAAGTATGCCCAGCCTATAGAGTCCAGGTACGCAGGATTGTTGGGCTCAAACGTGAGGGCCTGCTTAATGAAGTTCAGCGACTCTTCCAGCTTCACGCCACGATCCGCGTTCATGTAGCCGAGGTAATTCAGAGTGGCGGCAGCCTGCGGATCGGTCGGCGGAGTCATGGACAGAACTTTCTTGAATTCGACCTCAGCCGCGTCGAAGTTCTTTTGTCGCTGGTAAAGGTCGCCGCGCAGGAAGAGGACGTATGCCTTGTCATCGGGTTTCGTGGAGACCTCTTCTGCCTTGGCCAAAGCCTGCAGCGCATCGTTCCATTGTTTGGCGCGGGTGTAGACAATTCCCAGGCGGACATAGACGTCGCGATCTTCCGGACCACCCTTCAACATCGAGCGCATATCAGCTACGGCTTGATCGAGTTGCCCCGTATCGGCGAGCTGAGCATCGAGCACCATGCGCAGGTCGCGGTCGTTAGGCATCTTCTGCACTGCTTCCCGGGCAGCCGCAGTGGCTTGCGGCCACTGCTTGGCGTCGCGGTAGGTGTCGATGATTTCCTGATAGCCGCTGCGGGCGTTTTCATCGCCCAGGGTCAGCATTTTGCGGAAGGTATCGATCGCGGCCGTGTAGTTTTGCTGTTCTCGGTAGATCATGCCGAGGCGCTCAACGAAGATCGCGCGATTGTTGCGGTCGGACTGGCTGGTGCCGGATTCGCTCTTCAGTTCTGTTTTCTTGATGAGATCCTGCAGAATCTTGGCGGCTTCGTCGTAACGCCCCTGGGCCTGGTAGACCGCGGCCATGCTGTATGGGACATCCATGGTGTCAGGAACGAGGGTTTCCGCCCGCTTGAGATTCTCGAGGGCCTGGTCGTACTTGCCCTGGCGGCGGTAGATGTCGGCCATCCGGACATAGGTCTGCGCGTCTTCCGGGTTGGAATCGGCAATGACTTTATACTGCTCGAGCGCCGCGTCGAGCTGGCCATCGTTCATTTCATTTTCCGCCAGCCCGCGGATCGCATCCAGATTGTCGCGATCCAGAACGATGGCGTGCTTATATGCGTCAATCGCGCTCTTGTAGTCCTTGCGCTGCTCATAAGCGGCGCCCAGAGCGGAGTAGAGCTTTGCCGACCGGGCCGAGTCAGGAATCGCACTCAGGACTTTAAGAGCGTGCGCGGTGTCACCTTCGTCGGTGTACAGCATGGCGAGGGTGGTGACGGCTTCCTCGGAATTGGGATCCAGTTTGATGGCGGTTTGCAGCTCAGCTTCCGCCTTTTGAAGATCGTTGTTCAAACGGTAGAGGCGGCCAAGCAGCAGATGATCGTCTACGCTTCCGGGATCAAGCTTAGTGATCTGTTCATACTGGTCGATGGCGAGTTTCAGAATGTTGTCTGAGCCGGAGCCGCCCGGCATATCGCCCAAAGAACGCAGATAAATGCGGCCCAGAAGCTTATGGGCCTCCAGATTCTTGGGGTCGCGCTTGATGATGTCTTGCGCTTCGCGAACGGCGTCGGCGATCCGGCCGGTTTTGACGTAGAGTTCGGCCAGTGCGGAGGTCAAAAACTCGGAGGACGGATCGGCTTCGATGGCCTGCCGGTATTCTTCCGTGGCTTTGGAGGCCAGGTCGCTGCGGCCGTACGCAGTGACCATCTCTTCGTACATGTGCGCCAGGGTGTAGTGATAATAGGCAGAAGCCTTATCGACTTTATGCTGTGTGGGCTGCGCCGGCTTGGCCTCTGGCTGGCTCGATTCCGAACGCTGGCTGGTTTGGGCGACAGCGACCGAGGCCACTGAAATCATCAACAAAAAGAGCCGAAAAAGTCTGTTCATTCTGAACCTGACTGCGCTCGCAGCGCGTTTCCGTAACCTCAACCTGTTTGGATGCAAAGCCGTCGGAGGAGAGGTGCTTATTATTCTACCGTGAAGGCTGGTCGGGAAGCGAAAAAACCACTGTTACCAGAAGGTCAGGGACTCGCGATCGTCGTTGGATGTCAAAGCATAGAAAGGGGATTGTGCCCCCACGATTATTAATGTCCAGCGATTAAGAAGCGGCTCCCCGGATTCGAATTGGATCGTCCGCACGAGGGGTGGTACGTGCTCAATGGCGGAAGTGGCGGACTCCCGTGAACATCATGGCCAGGCCGAGGCGATCGACGGCTTCGATGACCTCGGGATCGCGTTGCGAGCCTCCGGGTTGAATGATGGCCGTCGCCCCGGCTTTGGCGATCTCTTCCACGCCGTCGGGAAACGGGAAGAATGCGTCGGAGGCGGCGACGGTGCCCTTGAGCGGGAGTTGCGCTTTCATGGCACCGATTTTGGCGGAATCCACACGCGACATCTGTCCCGCGCCGACCCCCACCGTTTGTCCCTCACGCGCATAGACGATGGCGTTGGACTTGACGTGCTTACACACCTTCCAGGCGAACAGCAACGCACGGGTCTCTTCGGGAGTGGGAGGGCGCTTGCTGACCACCCTTAGATCGGCGGCGGCAAGAGGCCTGCTGTCCACGTCCTGTACAAGCATGCCGCCGGAAACGTTCTTCAACACCCACTTCTGGTTGGCCGGTTTGACTTCCACCAGCCTCAGGTTCTTCTTGGAGCCGAACTTCGCTTTGGCGGCTTCGTCGAAAGAGGGGGCGGCGATGACCTCGAGGAACAGCTTGTGCATTTCTTCCGCGGCTTCGAGGTCGATGGGCCGGTTTACTCCAATAACCCCTCCGAAAGCTGAAACGGGATCGCATTCCAAGGCGCGTTTGTAGGCCTGGGCGAGAGTCTTACCGGTTGCAGTGCCGCAAGGGTTCGTGTGTTTGATGATGGCGCACACGGGTTCATCGAATTCCTGGGCGAGGTCCCAAGCGGCTTGCAGGTCGACAATGTTGTTGTACGAAAGTTCCTTGCCCTGTAGTTGATGCGCATTGGCGACGCCTGCCCCGGAACCGTCCGAGTACATCGCCGCCTTCTGGTGCGGGTTCTCGCCGTAGCGGAGGTCCAGGACTTTCTGGAAAGAGAAGCGGATCGCTTGGGGAAATGTTGCTCCTTCCGGTTGCACTTCGAACTGATCGGGGCTAATGCGTTCCAGAGTTGACGCGATCGCGGAATCGTAAGCGGCGGTGGTGGCGAACGCTTTCTGCGCCAGGCGCCACTTGGTTGCTTTCGAGAGCGTGCCTTTGTCCTTTTGCAGTTCATCCGCCACCGCCTGGTAGTCTGCGGGGGAGGTGACGATCGCCACGTCCTGGAAGTTTTTCGCTGCCGAACGAATCATCGACGGCCCGCCGATGTCGATGTTCTCAATGAGCTCCTGAAACTCAACCCCGGCTTTGGCGGCGGTCTTTTCGAAGGCATACAGATTCACCACCACCATATCGAGTGGCTGAATGCCATGTTCCTCTAGCGCGGCAACATGCTTGGGGTCCTCGCGGCGATGCAGTATCCCTCCGTGAATTTTGGGGTGAAGGGTCTTGACCCGGCCATCGAGCATTTCCGGGAAGCCGGTCAGTTCCGAGACATCTTTGACCACGATGCCGGAGTCCCGCAGCAGCTTGGCCGTTCCACCGGTGGAGATGAGCTCGATCCCAAGACCAGAGAGCGTCCTGGCAAAATCGACCAGGCCGGTTTTGTCCGTCACACTGATAAGAGCGCGCTGAATTTTGCGATTGGCTGGCATTGAGGTCTTTACCTAATCCTTGTTGGCCACGGAAGTGCACGGATTCACACGGATCTGCAAATAAAAGCTTCTTGCCTCGTTCGCCGCGGAGTCTTTGAAAACTGGCAGGACGTGCTTTCAGTGAGTCGTGACTGAAGATTCTATCAGTTGATGGAGTGGTGAAAGCAAATGCTCAAGCGGCGAAGGATACCAAAGGCCTTCCAAGGAGAGCGCCGTTGTTATTTAGAGATCACGATTTCGCTTTGGCTTTGAGCTTGACGTGGCCGTCGGTGATTTCGACCGAGTACTCGACGTTTTCGCATTTGTACTGCTTGCGAATTTGCTCGGTTTTCTTTTGCACGAATGTGGTGAAGGAATCGATGCCGCCGCTGACGGGCTCTCCCGCTTTCTTCTTGGCCGCTACGAGCATGTTGTACAAGCGTTCGACCTGCTCGCGCTCGGACTGGTCCACGCTGTGCAGGGTAAAGTGCGGCGATGACCTTACTCCGGCGGCTGCAGCGGCCGCGGCGTGGCTTACGCCATAGACGGGATGGTGCTGCGGCTGGTGCTCTTTTTCTTCCCGGACTCCCTGGATCGAGAGAATCGCGTCTTGCGGACGGCGATATCCTTCTTCGCGGATGCGGGACTTTTTGCGCCAGAGATCGCTGTAAATCGCGTATCGTTGCGCCATTTCGTTGTAGCGATAGCGTTGGGAGAAATTCATGCGTCCGCCATCGGAGAATTTCCGCAGCATAGCCAGCACCTTCCACTCGATGTCGGTGGGTGGGCGCTTTTGCGGATTGCTGAAGAAAATTTCGTACTCGATCTTCAGACGGCGCAATTGGGTATCGAGTACGTTCAGTTCTTCGTCGATGTTCACAGGTATCTCCGCAGCCAGTGTAGGTCAGCAGATGGAGCAAGAGCGAGGTACCGGTGGGGCACGAAGGGGTATGGTACGAAAGTAAGCGGAGAGCAGAATCTCGGGCCTGAAAGCTCGAGTCGCCGCAGAGCTTACTTGGCGTTGGAGGCCATCTTCTTGACCATAGCGAGAACCAGTTTGCGGTCGCTATCGTTCAAGTTTGTGGCGTAGCGGCGGATCTGGCTGAGGAAGCGAACTTCATCATCGGAAAGTTGCGGCAGTCCTTTGGAGCCGTTGCTATGACCGGGCTCGGCGAAGAATTGCGACAGTGGCAGTTCCATCGCCCCGGCGATTTTCGACAGAGTATCGAGCGACGGAATCGTGTGCCCGTTTTCCACGCGCGAGAGATAGCAGCGCAATAATCCGGTGCGTTTTTCGATGTCACCTTGTGACATTCCTTTTTGCAGGCGGTAATTGCGGATGGTCTCGCCGATGTTCATCGTTGGGAGCATTGCAGGATGGGCCATGGTAACCAGAGCGGCAACTTCTGGCAAGAGGAAATTTGTGCCAGATACTAGGACAACAGTGCCATACAAAATCGGCGGGCGGACGGATGGATTTGCCACGACTGCTCGACTATTTATACGTTGTAAAAGTATTCGGTGCGCGGTTCCAATTAGGGTTTCGCGCCCAGTTTGCGCTCCCTGTAGAGACGTAGCTAGCTACGTCTCTACGCGACGGGGCTAGGCGTGTTTTTCATTTCTTCAATGTGGACGCGAGAAAATCGACGATGCGCTTCCACGCGTCCGCGGCATCGGCGGCCCGGTAGCCTTCTTTATTGTTGGGATTCTCGAATCCGTGTCCGGCATCATCGTAGATTTTGATCTCAATCTTCTTTCCCAGTTTCCCGAGTTCTTCCCCAAAGTTCCTGACGTCGGCGGGAGGAATACCTTTGTCCTGAGCGCCAAAGATGCCGAGAATAGGCGCGTGAATCTTCTTCATCGACTCGGGATCGGTTACCAGGTGGCCGTAGTTGATGACGTCGGCGGCGAGCGTGGGCTCCTGCAGCGCGACGTCGAGGGCGTAGCCTCCGCCCATGCACCAGCCGATGGCGCCAATACGATCCTTCTTCACACTTGCGTGCGAGGCGAGGAACTCAAAAGCCGCGTGGAGATCGCGCTTGGCGCGGTCTTCCGGGACACCCCGCATAATTTCGTGAGCTTCCTCGGGAGTAGTCGCAACCTTGCCGCGATATAGATCGACCGCGAGCGTTACATATCCCTGGTCGGATAATTTCCCGGCTTGCTCTTTCACCCAATCGTTCAATCCCCACCATTCGTGAATAACGATCAGCGTAGGGAATGGGCCCTTGCCCGCGGGTGTGTAGAGTTCTCCACTGACGGTTTCGTCGCCGCTCTTATAGCTGACCGTTTTGCTTTCGACGGCGAACAAGGGCGTTGCTGTCAGGAGAAGCGCGAGAACGAACAGGGTGGCTTTCTTCATGGCGGACCTTTCTAGACCTGGGTGCATATTCTGTCTGAAGAGCATGCCGGTTTACAACCGCAGCTCCATGTAGAGTGCGGTGGGAATGGGATTGGAACGATAAGGGTAAATTTCGCGGAACCCGAGTTTGCGGTACATCGCGACAGCGTCCTTCATGACGGATTCAACGGTGTCGAGGCGCATGTGGCGGTAACCGATCTGGCGAGCTTCGGCGATGATGCGATCGGCAAGGGCGAGTCCCAGTCCCTTTCCCCGAAATTGCGGGCGCAGGTAGAGTCGCTTCATCTCGCAGACGCCGTCCTCGATTTTGTGCAGCGCGACGCACCCGGCGACATGCTGGCCGTACTCGGCGAGCAACAACCGGCCGCTCGGAGGAACGTAATCACCAGGAAGCTCCGCGAGTTCCTTATCAAAATTCTGGAAGCAGAGGCTGAAGCCGAGGGATTGTGCGTACTCGACAAACAGCTCGCGGGCTTGCCCGATCTGAGTTGCAGATTCAGCTTGGACAAACTGGAGAAGCGGATTTTGAACGTGAGGATCGCTCAACATAAACAGCGTCCGATGCAGAAGTGGCCGGCCACGCCTTCCGGGGAAGCGAAATCTGCGACGAACGAAACTACGATGCCGCCAGCGCACCAACCCACTATGCTGGCCAGTCTCTTGTTATCAGAGTTGCGGTAAAGAATCCCGGCAATGATGAGCCACTCGACAACCCGAACTGGGGTATAGATGCTGACATACTTCCACAAAACATCATCGGGCTGGGCCGGCATGGTGATGAAAATGGTAACGCCGAAAACGACACCGATCGCCAGGCGGAGCACTCCGAACGCGGTGGCTTTTCGCCAGCGGGGAGAGTTTGGTTGCCACAGCCGAAGTCCGACCCAGCACCATGCCGTGTAGAAGGCAAGCTTGATTAGGACATAAATGAGATAAGCCATATTCGCCTGATTCAGCCCATCAACATGCCGCCGTTTACATTGAGCACATGCCCGGTTATGTAAGAGGCTTCCTCTGAGGCAAGGAACGCTGCTGCGCTCGCCACATCGTCTGGAGTTCCGACGCGGCCAAGCGGAATTTGCTTGATCGCGTTCTGCTTCAATTCGTCGCTCAGCACAGCTGTCATGGCGGTTTCAATAAAGCCTGGCGCGATAGCGTTGCAGGTGATATTGCGTGAGCCCACTTCACGGGCGATCGCCATGGTGAGGCCGATGAGGCCGGCTTTGGACGCCGCGTAGTTGGCCTGGCCCGCCCGCCCCATTTGTCCGAAGACGCTGCTGATATTGACGATGCGCCCCCAGCGTTGCTTCAGCATAGACGGGATCACGTTTTGAATGCACAGGTATGCCGAGGTCAGATTGGTTTGGAGGACCGCATCCCAGTCGGCGCGCTTCATGCGCATGACCAGTTGGTCGCGTGTAATGCCGGCGTTGTTGACCAGGACGTCGATCTTGCCGAATTGGGCGATCGCGGCTTTGATGCCGGACTTCACTTGTTCTTCGTCAGCAACGTCGAGCGCGAAGGCGGCGGCTTTCCCGCCAGCGCCCGTGATCTCGTGCACGAGTTCGTTCAATTTTTCCTGATTGCGCGCAGCCAGCGCGACCGCGGCGCCTTCTTTGGCGAAACGAAGGGCGCAGGTGCGGCCGATGCCTTGAGACGCTCCGGTGACGAAGGCGACGCGCTGAGCAAGGGACATTCAAATTCTCCGTGCAAGTGATGAATGCGGTGGAAGCCGGAATTATACGCGGGACTTCGCTTCGTCCGCGCGGCAGAGCGGCCAGATCAGCACTTCGAGAGTCTTCGAGAAATGGAGAAGAGGGGCCGCATCCGGCAATGCGATTTGGGCCGCCGCTGCCATCGTGTTGCGTTCGATGCTGGCTTCAGCGTCCTGCAGCGGCCAGGGGAGATGATGAATTTCGCACCGGTAAATCTGGCTCTCGTGCATGGTGTAGAGACAATAACGGGCAGTGAGGAAATCCTCGAGAGATCTCTTATCGCGGATGCGCGCGGGACCGACGGGGGCATAGCTGCCGGAAAATTCGGCGGGATGGCTGTCGCGCTTTGAGGAATAGAGAATTCGGCCGCGTTCTTCTCGGCTTCCCATTGAGGCATGGGAATACGGCAGGTGATAAAACGTGCGAGCGCCCCACACAGCGAGGTGGCTGGTGATATCAAGGCTAAAAAAATGGACTCCTGGCTTGCCGCCGTAGGTCACGTAGGTTCGCACGTTCAGTTCGGGGAAGCGCGACAGACCGGGAACCGCGGGCAGGCCGCGAGCGCGGATGCCGCTCATCCAGAAAGGAACTACGCCAATCCAGGATTGTCCCTCGAAAGTATCGAGAACTAACGCTTCCGGAACGAGTGGACGGAGTTGGGCAGAGGGAATCGGCCAATGCGCGAACAGAAGATCGTTCCAGGTCTGCTTCATTACCCACGGCCCACGAGGCAAGGGCCACGGGCGATGCGCTACGTGTTGCAGCAGCGGGTGCAAGACATCAGTTTACTTCCCAGCCACGAAATGGCCATTGCGGATTCACAAGCGCGGCGGGTAACATGCCAGCACTCCCATGTCTCCTTCAACCAATGTTGTGATCATGCCTAAGCCTTCCAATCCAAACTCTCCAGACGCTGACTCAGGGCACCGATCGACCCATCGCGGCTCGGCATTGGAGAAGCCGGTGGACACGGGCGAGACGCGTGGCTCATCGGCTGCGCCTTCGACGGAAGTGTTTGCCGTGTTCGGTGTGGAACCGGAAATCCAGGCTTACGCGATGGCCAAGTATTCGCGGTCGGCACTTTCGATGAAGGAATCGCTGCGCGAGATCAGCACGCAGAAAGCGGAAAAGTTTCTCAACACTTTTTACTTCCAGTATGGCCACCGGTCGATTGCCGATCTGGCGCATCTTGCGCTGGCCATCGAGAGGCTTTCGATTTTGGCGGCGATCGAATTGGCGGACGAGCAGCGCTGGGATGGGCAGGAGAGGTCGACGCGTTATCAGGACTTTCGGAAAAGCGGCTACTACACGCCGGATTTCGGATCGGAGGATGAGGCACGCAAGCTGTATCAGGAGACTGTGGACTTCCTGTTCGCCGAGTACGACGCGCTTTCCGCGCACATGACGCAGCACCTGATCAACATCACGCCCAAGCCGGCCGACATGAAGCAGGACGCCTACGAGCGCACGCTAAAGGCGCGAGCATTCGATATCACCCGTTACCTGCTGCCGCTGGCCACGAATACGTCTCTTGGCGAGATCGTCAATGCGCGAACTTTGGAGAACCAGGTGGCGCACCTGTTGTCGCATACCCATAAAGAGGTGCGGCAACTGGGCGATTCGCTGAAGAACGCCGCCACCGGGGCGGCTTACAACGTCAATGCGGAGTCGCTGCAGGATCTGGTGGCGCAGATCCGCAAACTGAGTCCCGAGTTGGGGGCCCGTGCCGAGCAGGAGTTGCTGCGCGAGGTGCGGGTGGCGCCGACCCTGGTGAAGTATGCGGATCCCAATGCGTATGAGATGGAGACGCGGCGCGAGTTGCGGCAGGCCGCGCGCGAGTTGATGGGCTCGGAGCCGATTGCGCCATCGAAGGCGATTGTCGATCTGCTGGACGAAGAACCGCTGGAAGTGGAGATCGCGACGACTTTGCTGTACGAGCACTGCCATCATTCCTATCGGCAGATTCGGCAGGCCGTGCAGGTCGCGGGTGAGCGCCGGCGGCGCGAGATTGTTGATCTAGGCTTGCGCCATCGCGGCAAGCACGACGAGATGCTGCGCGGCTTCCGCGCCGGGCAGCAGTTCCGCTTCGACATCCTCATGGATACCGGCGGATTCCGCGACATGCACCGGCACCGGCGGTGCATTCAGGTCATGCAGGGATTCACCACCCAGCATGGGTACGAGATGCTGCTCGACATTGAGGATGCGGGCATGCGTGGGCGCTACGAAGCGGTGATGCGTCGTGTGCAGTCCGCTGTTGAGAAGTTGGGCGGGCAGAAGACTCCTGAGGCAGAAGAAAATTCGCAATACGCGATTCCGCTGGCGTTCCGCAAGAGAGCGTTGTTCAAAATGGATTTCGCCGAAGCGGTTTATATCTCGGAACTCCGCACGACGCCCGCGGGGCATGTTTCCTATCGCAACGTGGCCTATGCGATGTACGAGGCGGTGGCGCGCAAGTATCCCGCATTAGCCAAGTACTTCAGAGTCCATGACGTTACGGCACCGGTCGATTTGCTGCAGAGGTAGCCGAACGCTCAGGATGCGCAGTCACCGCGTTCTTTCTTCTGGCCCCTTGGATAGCTTTCGTAGTTGGCCGAAGGCAAGTTTCGCTTTGTCCTTCTTCACAACTGGATCGCGCGGCACCTCCGTCCTCTTGCTGGATAGATTCCGCGGGCGAGAGCGGCTGCGCCGGATGTATATCGACCCATTTCGGGACCTTCCACAGGTTTATTATCCAGATTCGCCTTTTCTTCGCTTCGTTTCGCATGTATAATCCGACCAAACTTAGACAGCACTCATAATTAGCACTCTTTAAAGGAGCCACTCCATGGCAGACGAGCGGGGCAAGGCGATCGAACTGGCGGTATCGCAGATTGAAAAGCAGTTTGGCAAGGGATCGATCATGCGCTTGGGATCGAAAGAGGCCATTGTCCCCATCGCGGTAATCCCCACGGGCTCGATCTCGTTCGACGCCGCGCTGGGCGTCGGCGGCTTCCCTCGCGGCCGGGTGGTGGAGGTGTTTGGGCCGGAATCTTCGGGCAAGACGACGATCACGCTGCAGGTGATTGCCGAAGCGCAGAAGACTGGCGGCATGGCCGCATTCGTCGATGCTGAGCACGCGCTGGACCCGGCTTACGCCAAGAAGCTTGGGGTGGACGTGGACAATCTCCTGGTGTCGCAGCCGGACTATGGCGAGCAGGCGCTCGAGATCACTGAGGCTCTGGTGCGCTCCAACGCCATCGACGTCCTCGTGGTGGACTCGGTGGCGGCGTTGGTGCCCAAGGCAGAACTTGACGGCGAGATGGGCGACAGCCACATGGGATTGCAGGCCCGCCTGATGTCGCAGGCTCTGCGAAAACTCACCGGCACGGTTTCCAAATCCCGGACTTGCCTGATCTTCATCAACCAGATTCGCGAGAAGATTGGGGTTATGTTTGGCAATCCCGAAACTACGACCGGAGGACGCGCGCTGAAGTTCTATTCCTCGGTGCGCGTGGATATCCGGCGTATTGCCGCCATCAAGGAAGGCGATGTGGTCACCGGGTCACGAACCAAGGTCAAGGTGGTCAAGAACAAGGTCGCGGCGCCGTTCCGCGAGGCGGAGTTCGACATCCTGTACGGCGAAGGAATTTCCCGCGAGGGCGATCTGCTGGATCTGGCGGTGAACAACAACATTCTGGAGAAGTCCGGATCCTGGTTCAGCTACAAGGGTGAGCGCATTGGCCAGGGACGCGAGAATGCGCGCCAGTTCTTGAAAGACAACAAGGATGTCGTGGCCAAGCTCGATACCGAGGTGCGGAAGGCGCTGGGGTTGATTGCAACTGCTCCTGCCGCGGCTGCGCCGACAGGCAGCGGGAACGGGCGCGTTACCACCATGCCTCCTCCGGAGCCGGTTAAGGCGCCGATCGTTGCGGCTAAACGCTAAGTTTGTTGCTTTCGGGCGCGGCTGACTCACTCTCTCACGCAGCCGCGCCCGGCCTCCCTTGCATCTCACGTAGGGACAGGCTCTCAGCCTGTCCAATCGAGCGAAGCTCGACAGCCCGCCGAAATTCCGCAAAACTCATGACGGTACGGGACGTTTGCCGAACAGCCGAGGCGGCTGTCCCTACATGGCTCGCCGTCGCCTTCGCTGGACAGCCAAGGGGCTGTCCCTACGGGGTCCATCGCTGATTGCTATTGTTCGTCCTGCCCGAATAGAATCTCCTTGCCATATCCTGGCTGCTATTCACCACCATCGGTCGAACCGAGGAACATTGAAGAAGGGCTTGGCCATCTACCCGGGGTCGTTTGATCCGCCCACAAATGGGCATTTGGACTTGATCCAGCGCGGGAGCAAGATTTTCGACGAACTGGTCGTGGCCATTCTGCGGAACTCGGAGAAGGTACCGATGTTCAGCGTGGCAGAACGCCGCGAGATGCTGCTGGAGTTAACCGCAGATCTCAGCAACGTTCGGATCGACATGTTTGACGGGCTCATGGTGGAATATGCCAAGTCGATGGATGCGATGTGCGTGCTGCGCGGGATTCGTGCCATCAGCGATTATGAGTACGAACTGCAGATGGCGCTGATGAATCGCAAGCTTGAACCTACTCTGGAAACGGTGTTTATGATGCCGGCGGATAAGTATTCTTATGTGAGTTCCCGTCTGGTGCGGGAAGTTGCGCAGGCGGGTGGTCCCGTGAGAGGACTTGTCCCGGAGGTGGTGGAGCAGAAGCTGCGCGAGAAGCTGGATCCTGCTTACAAGTTGCAGGAAGCGAATGTGATTGAAGTCCCAAGGAGAAGGAAAAAGAAGGCATGACCACGGCAACCACGGAAGCGCTCAGGCTCACGGAACGAATCAACCGCATTGAACCTTCAGCCACCATGGCGGTGGTGGCGGAAGCCGATAAGCTGCGCTCGCAGGGAATCGACGTGGTCGATTTCGGCGCGGGAGAGCCGCACTTTGCCACGCCGCAGCACATCAAGGACGCGGCCATCGCGGCCATCCAGGGTAATTTCACCAAGTACACCGCCGTTGCCGGAACCGCCGAACTGCGCGACGCGATTGCGCACCGGCACAATGTCGATTTCGATTCCGATTACCGCCGCGAGGAAGTAATCGCTTCAGTAGGTGGAAAACACGCGCTGTTCAACGCCATCCAGGTTCTGGTCGATCACGGCGACGAAGTGATCCTGCCGGTGCCGTACTGGGTTTCGTTCAAGGATATCGTGCGCTATGCGGGTGGCAATTGCGCGCTGCTGCATGCCGACGAAGAGCAGGGATTCTGTGTCACCGCGGACATGGTCGCGAGCCTCATCACGCCGCAGACGAAGGTCATCATTCTGAATTCGCCCTCCAATCCTTCCGGCGCGGTGATGAGCCCCGAGGACATGACCGAGGTGATTCGCCTGGCCCATCAGCGCGGAATCTGGGTGCTTTCCGATGAATGCTATGTGTACCTGAACTACACGGGAAAGAATTTCTCCGTGGGCTGCCTGCGCGAGTACAAAGAGCGGTTCGTCGTGCTGGGATCGTTGTCCAAGACCTACGCCATGACGGGATGGCGACTTGGGTACGCCATGGCCCCTGCCGCCGTGACCAGCGCGATGGCGAAGTTGCAGAGCCAGTCCACCTCGAATCCGACCTCGATTGTGCAAAAAGCTGCAGTTGCGGCCTTGAAAGGGCCGCAAGAGTGCGTGGAACAGATGCGCCAGGAGTACATCCACTTGCGCGATCACGTGGTGCAGGGATTGCGGTCGATACCGGGGATCACCTGCACCAAGCCGGAGGGCGCATTTTATGCCTACCCCAACATCTCAACTTTTCTCGGACGCGGAGGCCTCAAATCTGCATCTGATGTAGCCGGAAGATTGCTGCGCGAAGCCCATGTCGCGACCGTGCCGGGCGAGGGCTTTGGGACGAGCGAGCACATCCGGGTTTCCTATGCGACTTCAAAGGCCGAACTGGATCGCGGGTTGGAGCGGATGCGAAAGTTCTTCGCCGCTCTGTAGTTCAGCCGAGCGCCTGTTGGAAATTTTTTACAAGGGCACGTTTACAGAAAGAATTTAGGTTCGGCAAAGGCCGTTCCGTTTGCGAGCGGTCTTTTTTTTTAGCCAACTTTGCATGGACACTCTATATCCATTGCTAATGCAGCCCGGCTTCGATCCGCGGCCGTGGGGCACGCAGGACTTATCGCCCATTTACCCGAATCACAAATTTGAGCAGAAGATTGGCGAAGCTTGGCTTACCGGGGATGAGTGCAAGGTTTCGAATGGGGCGCTGCGCGGTCAAACCTTGGCCCATCTCGGTGAGCGATACCAGCGCGAGTTGGTGGGCGAGGCTGCACGAGACCCCAAACGCTTTCCGCTATTGCTGAAGTTTCTTTTTCCGCACGAGAAGCTCTCCGTCCAGGTGCATCCCGATGATGCGCAGGCGCAGCGCGTCGGTCAGCCTTGGGGAAAAACCGAGTGTTGGTACGTCGCGCATGCCAAGCCAGGATCGCAGATCGCCTTGGGTTTGAAACCGGGCGTCACCACAGCCCAGCTGGAAGAATCCATTCACCAGAACCGCGCGGAAGAACTGCTGAACTGGATCAACGTCTTTGCGGGAGACATGATTTACGTGGCGGGCGGAACCGTGCACACCCTGGGGCCGGGATCGATCATTGTCGAGACACAGCAACAGTCGGATACCACTTACCGCCTTTACGATTACGGGCGTCCGCGCGAATTGCATTTGAAGGATGGAATGGCGGCGGTGAAAGACAAGGTGAACTCCGGTAAAGTGTTACGGCCCGCGCCAACCGAGAGTGCAACTGGCAAGAGCCGCTATGCGCCCTTGGTGGCAGCCCCGTATTTTGCGGTTGAAATGTTTGAGACCAGGGAGCGCCTCCATTTAGTGACGCGAGATGATTCTGGCAAGCATTCGGTGCAGATTCTGGTCGCCGTGGAAGGCTGTGGAGTGATCGAGGTGCCCGGAGGCGAGGCGATCACTCTGGCCAAAGGCGATGCGGTGGTGATTCCCGCGTGTCTGGAGGAATTTGCGGTGCGTCCGCAATGGAACTTGGAACTGCTGCGGGCGTATGTGCCGGGAAAGCCGTATCCGGAGCCCGAGACAAGATTCTAGTTCTGCATTTCAGATTGGCGATTTACTGGTTCTCTCGTAACTGGAAAAACCTTGAAGAAAGAATCCAATTTCTATCCCGTGATTCTGGCTGGTGGACGGGGCACGCGCTTTTGGCCGCTGAGCCGCAAGAAGCGAGCTAAACAGTTGCTGGCGCTCGACGGCAAGCAGACGATGATCCAGCAGACGGTGGCGCGCTTGTTGCCAGTCGCATCGGCCCGGAAATTCTGGATTATTACCAATGAAGATCTAAAGCCGGCCGTTGCGAAACAACTGCCCCGCTTGCCCGAAAGTCAATTGATCGCGGAACCCACGCCGCGGAACACCGCCCCGGCCATCGGGCTGGCCGCATTTCTTCTGTTGCGCCAGGATCCTTCGGCTGTGCTCGGGCTGTTTCCTTCGGATCACGCCATTGCCGATGAGAACCGCTTTCGCGAGACATTGCAGCGTGGCATTAAGATCGCGGCCGCCGGGGCAAACATTGTGGTGCTCGGCATCCGTCCGACTCGTGCTGAAACTGGGTACGGATACATCGAGGCGGGTGGGGCGTACCAGGGCGAGGCCTTGCGTGTGCGGCGTTTCACCGAGAAGCCGGATGCAAACAAGGCAGACGAGTTTGTCAACGCGGGAAACTACTACTGGAACAGCGGGATGTTCCTTTGGAGTGCGCGCACTCTCGCCGACGCGTTGAAGGAGCATCTGCCCGTGACCGCGACTCTGCTCGAGGAAATTGCGGACACGTTTGGCACGAGCAAGTTTGTTGCTACATTTCGCAGGCTGTATCCGAAATGCGAAAACATCAGCGTGGATTATGCCGTGCTGGAGCCGCGTTCTGCCAAAGGCGAGGAGGCAGGGAACATATTTTGTATTCCGGCGGATTTTGGCTGGAACGACCTCGGATCCTGGACGGCATTGCATGAGCATCAAACCGCCAAGAGCAGCCCCCCAGAGGAAAATGTCATGGTCTCATCCGGCATGTTCCTGTTGAATGCGCGCGGCAATTACGTGCATGCTCCGGGAAAATTTGTGGCGGCGGTCGGCGTGAGCGATTTAGTGGTCGTGGAGACACCGGATGCTTTATTGATAACGACCCGGCAACACGCGCAGGATGTAGGCAAGATCGTGAAGTATCTGGACGAGAAGAAAATGAATAAGCTCACCTAGTTTCAAGTTTCTGGTGTCGAGTTTCGAGTGAGCGGAACGCTAACCGCCGTTCAGTCCTCTCGAAACTAGAAACTGGAAACTCGAAACTTAATTTTAATGACGCAAGAAATCAAATTTGGCACCGATGGCTGGCGCGGCATTATCGCGGACGACTTTACATATGAGAACGTGCGGCGCGTTGCGGGAGCAATCGCTTCGTATGTGCAGAAATATGAGGATGCGAAACGCGGAGTGATCGTTGGCTACGATGCGCGCTTTGCCTCGCCGCAGGCCGCGCGAGTGGTCGCTGATGTGGTCGCCGCAGCGGGAATTCCGGTGAAACTCGCCAACGATTACACGCCCACCCCTGCCGTTTCCTATGCGGTGAAGCAGCAAGGAGCCGCGGGCGGAGTGATGATCACTTCCAGCCACAATCCTTGGAACTGGAACGGCGTGAAGTTCAAGGCTAAATTTGGCGGTTCTGCCACCCCCGCCATCATGAAGAAGATCGAAGAAGAACTGGCTGCGGGCACTGCGCCAAAGGGAACCAAGGCTGCGGTCCAGGAAGTAGATCTCAAGAAGGACTACGTTGCTGCCGTCTGCGCCTTCGCTGACATGGACCTGATCGCGAAAACCAAATTCAAATTCGCGGTAGACGCAATGTACGGTTCCGGGCGCGGAGTTCTGCCCGGGATCTTTGCCGAACGAGGCGTGCAATGTATTGCGATTCGTCAGGAATTGAACCCGCTGTTCCCAGGGATTAATCCGGAGCCCATCCAGCCGCATACGCAGATGCTGCAGGACACGGTGGTGCGCGAGAAGTGCGACGCGGGGCTGGCCACGGATGGCGATGCCGATCGCATTGGGGCGGTGGCTGAGGATGGCACGTTCGTCGACTCGCACAAGATTTTCTGCGTATTGCTGCGCTGGCTGCTGGAACGAAAGAAATGGCCCGGCGAGGTCGTGCGCGCGTTCAACACGACCGGCATGATCGATCGCATCGCGGCCAAACACGGGCGCAAGTTGCACGAGACCTCCATCGGTTTCAAGTACGTTGCCGACTTGATGATGGAACGCGAGATCCTGATGGGGGGCGAAGAGTCGGGCGGCATTGGCTATTCGCGTTTCCTGCCGGAGCGCGACGGAGTCTTGAACTCTCTCCTGCTGGCGAATGTGATGGCGGAAGAAGGCAAACCGCTGGGGCAGTTAGTGGCGGACCTGCAGCGGGAGTTCGGCAAGCACTATTATGGCCGCACCGATCTGCACATTCCGGAGAAGATGAAGCAAAGCGCGATTGAGCGTGCGCGGGCGGACGCTACGCAAAGCTTAGGGCGCTATCGCGTGTTGAAGAAGGAGCATCTGGATGGCGTGAAGTTCTTTCTCGATGCGCCCACCAATGGCAACGGAGCGAAAGCCTGGGTTTTGTTCCGCGCCTCGGGAACCGAACCCCTGCTGCGCTTGTATACGGAAGCTTCCTCGCCTGAGTTGGTGAGCGAGTTTCTTCGTATCGGCGAGACTTTCGTCAGGAACTAAAAACACATTCCCAGTGAGCGGGCAGCCCGATGTTCCCTCGCGTGCGATACTTCTAAGTAGAGTCATGGCGGACGCTCACACCTCGATGCAGCCCGATTCCCCTGAAGCCCGGCGTTACAACCGGATTCGGCGCTGGCTTGGCATCGGGGATTTCATCGTGGGGCTTGCCTTCCTGGTTGTCCTGCTGGTGACCCGTTGGTCGGATTCTCTGCGTGATCTGGCTTACCGGCTGGGCTTCCAAAATTATTCTTTTTCCCTTTTTGTCTATGTGGTGTTGCTGCTGGGAATCAGCAAGGTGCTCGGACTCGGCCTGGATTATTACGGATTCCGCCTGGAGCGCAGGTTCAAGCTTACCAACCAGAGATTCTCGGCGTGGGCTTGGGACGAGATCAAAGGATTTCTGGTCGGATTAGTCCTCGGCGCCATCGTCGTCGAACTGGTGTACTTGTCGATCCGGCAATGGCCGCTGCACTGGTGGATCGTGGGATGGGCATTGTTCATGGGCCTGTTTATTTTGCTCGCGCAGTTGGCGCCAGTGGTGCTGTTTCCGATCTTCTATAAGTTTGAGCCGCTGGACAACGAAGAACTGCGAAGACGGCTCGTAGTGTTGAGCGAGCGCGCCGGCACCCGGGTTCGTGGTATCTATCGCTGGAAGCTTTCGGAAAAGAGTAAGAAAGCCAACGCGGCGCTCACCGGAATGGGCAGCACGCGACGAATTATTCTTGCTGACACCCTGCTGGATAACTACACACCCGACGAGATCGAGTCCGTGCTGGCGCATGAACTCGGGCATCACGTGCACAAACATATCCTGAAGAGCATCCTCGTGCAGGCTGGCATCACCTTTTTCGGATTCTGGGCAGCCAATTGGACGCTGCACTACGCAGTGGACCAGCGCATGTTTGAAGAGTTGTCGGATTTCGCGAACCTGCCGCTGCTCGCGCTGGTTTCGGTGGTCCTGTCGCTCCTGCTGATGCCGGCGCTCAACGCCTACTCGCGATTTAATGAACGCCAGGCAGATCGATACGCGTTCGAATCCACCGCCAGTGTAGAGCCGTTTATCTCTTCCATGAACAAGTTGGCCGAACAAAATCTGGCGGAGCGTACGCCCTCGAAGTGGGTGGAATGGTTCTTTCACTCGCATCCCTCGATCTCGCGGCGGCTGGAGGCGGCAGAAGAATGGGGCAAGACGCAACACGCGCATTCGTAACCGTGAAATTCTGCTGCGTTTACCTTCTGCTTTGCTTGTATTCCGCTGCTTTGTGCTTCGCGCAAAATCGTACGACGGCATGTGCCAGGTGCGTGGAGTGGAACCGTCCGCAGCAGCCTTTTCGCATCTTTGGCAACACTTACTACGTCGGTACTCATGGGCTGAGCTCGATCCTCATTACATCGGACACTGGTCACGTGCTCATGGACGGCGCACTGCCCGAGTCTGCCAGGCAGATTGCGGCGAACATCCAGTCCCTTGGTTTCCGCCTTGCAGATGTGAAGGTCATAGTGAATTCGCACGTCCATTTTGATCATGCCGGCGGAATTGCTGAATTGCAACGCATGACCGGCGCAAGAGTGGAAGCGAGCCAGTGGAGCGCAAAGGTGCTGAGGAACGGGGGGATCGGCAAAGGGGACCCGCAATATGCAGGAGGAATTCCGATCGCGCCGGTGGCAAGCGTCCAAAGATTTCGCGACGGCGAGCAGATTCGCTTCGGGGAAATCGCGATCACCGCTCACTTAACTCCCGGGCACACGCCGGGGGGTACAAGTTGGACCTGGAAATCGTGTGAAGGGGCCGTCTGCCGTAATCTCGTTTACGCCGACAGTTTGACGCCGGTCTCCTCCAATGGGTTCCGATTTTCCAGCAGCAGCGATTACCCCAACGCGCTCTCGGATTTCGAAAAGAGCTTCGCGTTTCTGCAGACGGCGCCCTGCGATATCTTGATTACGACCCACCCGGAAGCCTCGTCATTGTGGGATCGCCTCCAATCCCGGCAGAAAGGAATCACCCCTGATCCTATGGTGAACCAGGGCGCCTGCGCGGAACTCGCGCGACAGGGACGCGAGGCACTGCGAAACAGACTGGCCGAAGAACGAACACAGTCCGTGCATCACTCAAAATCGCACCCAGAGCCGTAATCAGCGCGTCTTCAGGATTTCAATCACCCGCCGCAAGTCCTCCTCCGTATCCACACCTACGCTGTCATATTGGGTCTCGCCCACGTAGATAGGAATCCCATTCTCCAGGAAACGCAACTGTTCCAGCCGCTCGCTCTTTTCCAGGAAGGATTCGGATAGGCTCACAAACTGGTCCAGCGCAGGCTTTCGATAGGCATACAGACCCAGATGCTTGAAATATTGCGGATTGGAATTGTCCCGATCAAAGGGGATGGTCGCACGGGAAAAATATAGCGCGCGGCCGTTTAAATCGCTAACGACTTTGACGGCATTCGGATTTGGAATGTCCTGATCGGCGGCGGGGGTCATGAGCGTTCCAACCCGCGCTACTGGGTTTTCCATTACCTGTAGGAGGCTGGCTACCTGCTCCGCGCGGACGAGCGGTTCGTCGCCTTGCACGTTGATGTAAATTTCGGCGGACTCGGTATTGGAGATCTCGTGCACGCGCTCGGTTCCACTGCGGTGCTCGGATGAAGTCAGGCGAGCGTTCCAGCCATGCTGCCGGCAAACGGCCATGATCTCATCGGAATCGGTGGCAATGATCACGTCTGAGAGCAGCGGGGATAAACGCACGGCTTCGTAAACCACCCCGATCAGCGGTTTGCCCAACACGTCGCGCAGCATTTTGCGCGGTAGACGCGTGGAAGCCAGCCGGGCAGGAATGACGGCGATGGCTTTCATGGATTATTGTGAAGGCAGAACAGAAAGTGAGCGCCCGTAAACATCTGCCAGAGTATATCCGGTCGCCTTCTCGCAGTTTGACCAATTTTGCGCGCTTTCTTAGAATGAAATCGGACGTAACGCTCCGCCTGGCTCGTTGCTTCCGTGCCGCGAATGGCCGGCTCCATGCTGGCAAGGTTTCTTTCGCGAATTCCCGAATTACAGGCAAGTGGCGGTGTAGCTCAGGTGGTTAGAGCGACGGTCTCATAATCCGTAGGTCGTAGGTTCGAGTCCTACCGCCGCCACCAATTCGCGCGCAATCTACGATCGACTGTAAGAGCTCATTGGCGGATTGTGCGTCAGTCTGACAATTGCAGGGAAATGCCTTACCTCTTTCGAGGTATGGATTGGCACCTTCGTGCGATGTATGACGCCGGCGGGCAGTAGTACAGTCCTGCTTGAGAAGTCGTTGTGAAAAACAAGCGGCTCTTGAGGCGGGACTACCTTGGGGGAGGGGTCCCGCTCCTTTAATTTGACCCCAATTCGTGCCATCACGGCCCCGTCGGACAAAATTCCTGCCACACTTTTCTGCAATTTGTTCTATTGCAGCAACTCTTGCGCGATTTGCAGCCATTCGGTTTCGAGCGGTTCGCGGCAGACTGGCTTGCCTGCCCGGCGATACCAATAGCCGGCGTTGTTCTGGTCTCCCTCCTTGCGATGTAAGTAGGCGTGAACCCAGGCGCCCTCCCTGGTGTCCTCTTGCTGAGCGCATTCGTGGGCGCGCGTCCAATCCTGTTTGGCGTCCCACCACAGCGCCGTGAGCGCACGGGATAACTTCGAGGGCGCTTCGGCCGAGGTGAGAGAATTGCGAAAATCCTCAAAGTTCATGGTGAGTCCAGGGCAAGAATCGCGCTGGTTACCGGCGGAATCGCTACTGCGATGCAAGGCCTCGCTTCGATGATATCTTTGTGAGATTGTAGCGGCCAAGCGGTGCGGGCGTACTCATGGACGTTCTCGAGAGCTTATTCGAACAGCATTTTCATGTGCCGGTGGAGCGGATGTTGCCGGTGCAGGGCGAACTCGGCGGGTCGGGACGCAAGATCGTCCGCCTGACCGCGCCGGGCAAGACGGCGATCGGGATCCTTTACGGCGTTCGCGAGGAGAACGTCGCCTTCCTGGAATTCTCACGCCACTTTCGCCGGCATGGTCTTGCAGTTCCCGAAATCTATGGCGTAGATCTCGACCACGGCACCTACCTGGAGGAGGACCTTGGCGACACTTCCCTTTTTGAGTTGCTGTCCAACAATCGCAAGGGAGAACAGATTGCTCCTCAGGTGGTCACCGCGTATCGCAAGGCCATTGCCACGCTGCCGCGTTTTCAGGTGGAGGCGGCCCGCGACCTGAATTACAAGGTTTGTTATCCCCGGGCGAGTTTCGACCGGCAGTCGATTTCGTGGGATTTGAATTACTTTAAATATTACTTTCTGCGGCTCGCAGGTATTCCGTTCAGCGAGCAGGCGCTCGAAGATGACTTCAGCCGGCTGACGAAATTCCTGCTCAGTGCGCCCCGCGATTTCTTCCTCTACCGTGATTTCCAGTCGCGAAATATCATGCTCCGCGACGGCCAGCCGTATTTTCTGGACTATCAAGGCGGACGCAAGGGCGCGCTGCAGTATGACGTCGCTTCGCTTCTCTACGATGCCAAGGCCGATCTTCCACCCGAACTGCGGCAGGAGTTGCTGGATCACTACCTGGATGTTCTGCGCGGCTACGTTGATCTGACCCGCGAAGCCTTCCTGCAGCATTACTACGCCTACGTTTACATCCGCATTATGCAGGCGCTTGGCGCTTATGGATTTCGCGGATTCTATGAGCGCAAAGTGCATTTCCTGCAAAGCGTTCCTTTCGCTCTGAAGAACATCCGCTGGCTGCTGCACAATGTGACGTTGCCGGTCGCGGTGCCTACCCTGCTGGATGCTTTTCACAACATGCTCCGCTCGGAAAAGCTGTTGAGCCTGGCTTCCGAGGCGGACAATCTTGTGGTGAGGATCTTCAGCTTCTCGTTTCATCGCGGCTTGCCGAAGGATGAGACAGGCAACGGAGGCGGGTTTATTTTTGACGGCCGGAGCTTGCCCAATCCCGGGCGGGAAGAACGTTTCAAGGCACTCACTGGTCGCGATGCGCCGGTCATTGAATATCTGAATCAGCAGGAGAGCGTCCACCAGTTCCTGGCTGGCGTCATGTCGCTGGTGGACGCGAGCGTGAGCAATTATCAGCAGCGCGGTTTTAAGAACCTGATGTTATCGTTCGGGTGCACGGGTGGGCAGCATCGTTCCGTATATCTCGCGGAGCAGGTCGCCAAACGGCTGCGAGGACGGCCCGGCATCGAGGTCGTGATCACGCATCGCGAATTGGAGAGAATGGCGGCGGAATCGACGCAGGTGCAGAAGGCTGCCCGGTGAAGGCGATGATCCTGGCGGCCGGGCGCGGAACCCGGTTGCGGCCGCTGACCGACCATTCTCCCAAGGCCTTGGTTGAGATTGGCGGCCGCACCCTGCTCGAGATCACGTTAAAGAGAATACTTTCGTTTGGCATTCGCGAGGTCATCGTCAACGCGTATCATTTCGCGGACTCAATCGTCCAATATCTGCAAAAGAATCACAACTTCGGACTGCGAATCGAAATTTCACGCGAAGAGGCGTTGCTGGATACTGGCGGTGGACTGAAGAAAGCGTCATGGTTCTTTGAAGGCGATTCCGAGCCATTTCTCTTACATAACGTCGATGTCATCAGCACGATTGATCTCAGGCGTATGGTTCAGTTCCACGAAGAACATCAGCCGCTGGCCACCCTCGCCGTGCAGGGTAGAAAGAGTTCGCGAGCTCTTCTGTTTGATCAACAAGGGCACCTCCGGGCTCGGCAGGAAGGAGAAGTCCCGGCGGGAATGGACGCTTTGGCCTTTTCCGGTATTCATGTGATCTCACCGCGCCTGTTGGGAATGATCACCGAAGAGGGCACTTTTTCCATTATCGACTCATATTTGCGACTGGCGGCGCAAGGAGAACGCATTTTGGCATTTCGCGCCGATCAGTATTACTGGCAGGATCTGGGTAAGCCGGAGAATCTTCTGCAGGCCGAGAAAGACATCCAGAGCGGAAAGCTGCAGTTGTAGGTGAGCGCGCCCAACGCGTAGGGACAGCCCCTTGGGCTGTCCCGCGAAGCGAAGCGAGCGGCTCGTCCCCAAACGTCGTGCGCAACCGGCCCTGCGCATGAAGAAGGCTCCGCCGGCCTAAGGGACCGCCGCTACGTGGAGATCGCTCGGCGTTGCGACTCTTGGCGAGCTCAGCTGCGGTGCGCCTGGCACTTGCGGACTTTCTGCTTGCGGTGCGGGTGGAGCTTCGGTAGTATCTCTGCACAGCTTGAAACAGCTATGAATAGCTACCTGCACCGAATTAGCGTTATTGTCGGCCGAGTGCGACTGCGCCGGCCAACGGCGGTGTGGAGGGAAGCAGCGAGCTGACAAATAGAAAATCCTAGAAGCTCCCGAATCCCACCCCGCCAGAAACGCCGGCCAGGTGGGTTTTGCATTTTAGGGGAACAGGAAAACGTATGAAGCCAAAAACGGCGGGGAAAACGATGACCGGCGCCGGCATTCTTTGGGAATGCATTGAGCGCGAGGGAGTCAAGGACGTCTTCGGATATCCCGGGGGTGCCATTCTGCCGGCTTATGACGCGCTGAAGCACAGCAAGATTCATCACGTGCTCGTGCGCCATGAGCAGGGCGCTACGCACATGGCGGACGGCTACGCGCGCGCCAGCGGGAAAGTTGGAGTCGCAGTTGCAACCTCGGGACCGGGTGCGACGAATATGGTCACCGGAATTGCGACGGCAATGCTCGATTCTTCTCCCATCGTTTGCATTACGGGCCAGGTTGGAAGCAAGCTCATCGGCTCAGATGCGTTTCAGGAAACCGACATCACCGGCGTTACGCTTCCCATCACCAAGCACAACTATCTGGTCACGCATGCCAACGAAGTCGCGCGCACCATTCGGGAAGCCTTTTACGTGGCGAAATCCGGTAGGCCTGGTCCGGTGCTGGTTGATATCACCAAAGACGCGCAGCAGACTTCCTCCGAATTTAATTGGGATGCGGCGAAGCCTCAGCTCCCCGGCTATCGTCCGGATTTGTCGCCCGAGCAGAAGGAATACGAGCAGGCGCTGGAATTGATTCACAACAGCAAGCGTCCGGTCATTCTGGCAGGGCACGGGATCATCATCTCGGGCGCTATGCAGGAGGTCCGCGACTTTGCGGAGCGCGCGGGCATTCCGGTAGCCCTGACCTTGCTGGGTATTGGTGCCTTCCCGGCGGCGCATCCTCTGAATCTGGGCATGATGGGCATGCACGGCGAAGCCTGGGTGAACCACACCATCCAGGAAGCTGATCTGCTGCTCGCCTTCGGTATGCGATTTGATGACCGGGTCACGGGAAATCTGAAGACGTATGCCCCGAATGCCAAAAAGATCCACATTGAGATCGATCCGGCGGAGATCAACAAAAACGTGAAAGTGGATGTTCCGCTGGTCGGCGATCTGCGTGAAGTCCTGCACCAGCTGCTGCCGCATGTGGAGTCCATCGATCGCAGCGAGTGGCTCGATTGCATCGACAAGTTGAAGGGCGATTCTGCGGTGCGCGATATTCAGAATCTCCCGGACAGCGGGCATCTTTACGCCGCGCACGTGATCAACGATTTGTGGCGCGAGACGCGGGATGGCGACACCGTGATCGTGACTGACGTCGGACAGCACCAGATGTGGGAGGCGCAATACTACAAGCACGAGAAAGCGCGAAGCCTGATTACCTCAGGTGGGCTCGGAACCATGGGATTCGCGCTACCGGCGGCGGTTGGCGCGAAAGTCGCCCGCCCCGAGGCGGAAGTCTGGGTCATTGTCGGCGACGGCGGATTTCAGATGACCCTTTGTGAACTGGCCACCGTCGTTCAGGAGAAACTCAAGATCAACATTGCCATCATCAACAACGGATTTCTCGGGATGGTGCGGCAATGGCAGGAGTTCTTTTACGAGCGGAACTATGCCGCGACGCCGCTGCTGAATCCCGATTTCGCCAAGCTGGGAGAGGCTTACGGCATCCGCAGCATGACCGTGACGGAGCGCTCGCAGGTAGTGCCCAGCGTGCGCGCCGCCAGGGAACACGATGGCCCGGTGCTGATCAATTTCAAAGTCGAGCAAGAGGACACGGTTTACCCGATGGTGGCGGCCGGAGCTTCGCTGCATGAAATGATCCGGCGTCCCAGCAAGATCGTGGAAACAGCGACTGACGAGTAGGGGCGAACATGCTGAACACATATGTGGTGTACGTGGAAAATAAGCCTGGCGTGCTGACGCGAGTGGCATCGTTGTTTCGGCGGCGTGCCTTCAATATCGACTCACTCACCGTCGGCCGCACCGAAAAGCCTGAAGTCTCGCGCATGACCATCACCGTCGACGCCGACAAAGATCAGGCGGCGCGCATTGAAGCGAACCTGTACAAGCTGGTCAATGTGCTGTTGGTGGAGAACATCACCAATCAGCCTTCGATTGTGCGTGACTTGGCCATGATCAAGGTGGCTGCGACCCATGAGGCCCGCTCCCATGTGCTGGAGTTGGCAAGCGTGTTCCGCGCCCGCGTAGTCGATGTCGCGCCGGACTCACTCACCATCGAGATCACTGGGGCTGAGGATAAGATCGATGGCCTGCTGGAAGTCCTGCGGCCCTACGGAGTGCTGGAAATGGTGCGCACCGGAATCGTCGCCATGCGCCGCGGCACAAGCACTACCTCGGCTGGAACCGCGATCAACGAAGAACTCGACATCGCCGAGGACGACGTCTCTCAGTCGGTTTGATGCGAGCTTCATCCCTACTACCCTGTGTTCCTCAGTGTCCTCTGTGGTGAAGAAAGCTCAACGCACAGGGGACGCGGTTCGTGCCAGTTCGCGGATGCGATTCAAGTACTCTACGTACACCGGAATCGGGATGTCCGGCGAATCACCGTCATCCAGGGAGTGGGAGAGACGAATCTCGACCGGAATGGAGCGGATTACTTCTCCGAAACGCGGCATCTCCAGGTACTTGACCTTCCATATCTCCAGCATCAGAGACCGGAATTCTTCGCTGATGAACCCCATCCTGCGCCCCTCCAGGAAAATTGCATCGAAATGATTCTTCGCAAGTTGTATGCGAACGGGATCATCGGCCTGCGAAAACGTGTACACAAGATGAAACAGATCGGCCAGGTCACCCCAGAGGACCTTCTCTTTAAAAGCACTGAATCGGAAACGAGCAGATCCTCGCTGCTGAATCAGCCGCGGGTGATCATCCCGGCTGGCTTGGGCGGTAAGCTCCTGGCGAAACCATTGCAGCCGTTCGCGCGCAAGATTGTGCCGCAGGAATTCCACTGCATATGCATTGGGCAGATACATCGCAGGATCCTCGTCTAAGCGCTGTAGCCATGGAGTCCAGTCGATCTTCTCCATCGCGTCGAGCAGGTTCATGAGGTCCGCAACGGTTATTTCCGGATGGTATTTGACGGACTGCCAGAAGTGTTCCGTCGAATCGTAGGTTTCGCCATACAGGCGGATACCTTCCTCAATCGGGTACCAGTTGGACAAAACCCGGCCTGGAATGGACGGAGAAGCGCTCCAGCAGTTCAACGAATGTTTCCATTTCTCCTGGACGGCGAGAAAAGCTTCGGCATAACCGGAGGGCACTGGTTCCTTCACACCGGCCAAAGCTTGTTGAAGTTCTGCGCGCGTGTGGGTGATGAGGGTTTCGAGCGGTCGCTCGTCCGCCATCGAGACCACACGGCTTTCTATCCCGCGCTGCAGCAACTCCTGGCTTAACTTTCGGCGGGCAGTTTGCTCGAGAGTGCCGCTCCTTGGCCAGCGCCGAGCTTGGGATTCAATGTAGGGGAACAGGTCCGCCAGTGAACTGAACTCTATGAACCCATGCACCGCAAATCGCACCGTGACGCCATCTTTGCGGATCACCGTCGAAGGCGTTACAAGCGATTGCAAGGAAAGGGTTTGGCAATAGACGACGGCGGGACTGAGCAGGAGGAATGCCACGGCAACCAGCAGGTTCAGGATTTGGGCGTGGTGTGATCGCACGGGCAAGAGAATCATCCCACGGCTGTCAACTGTCGATCGTTTCCGAGCAGATTACTGAAGTTTTGCCGATTTGCTTCTAAATCATTGTCTCCGTGCAAGTTAGCTGATATTCATGGGAAGTCCCCGGGGAGTCCCCACCCTGGGCCGGCTTATTTCCATGACTGGCGCGAGCAGCATAGCTATCGGTCTGCCTGAGCATTCCCGCTCGTGGAGAGGACTGCCTTTCTTCGCCAAACTGTTTATTGGGGTGATCATTCTTGGCGGGCTGGCAACCCTGGTGTACGGCGGCATTCACCAGACCAGCAACAACATTGCCGAATTCATCTGCTACCTGGGTATCGCGGTCCTGGCATCCCGGCTCAAAGTGAACCTGCCCGGGATCACCGGAACATTGTCGGTAAATTTCCTTTTCATCCTCATCGGCGTTCTCGATCTCAGTTTCTCGGAAACCTTGATCCTGGGCGCAATCTCCATGGTCGCACAGTGTTTTTACCCGGAGCGGCCCAGAGCCTTGCAGTTGGCGTTTAATGTTTGCGCAGGCTCGATTGCCACTGCTCTCGCGTACATTGCTTACCATCAGAGGCTCATCAACCTTTTTGTGGATAGCCGGCCGATCTTATTGGGATTAGCCGCGACGATTTATTTCATCGCCAACGCAGGGACAATTGCGACCGTAATTTCGCTCACCGAGCGCCGTCCAATCACCCGCATCCTGGTCGATTGTTATTTTTGGTCTTTCCCCTATTACCTGGTGGGAGCGGGGATCGCCGCCATCATCGTCTGGTTGAATCACGCGTTTAATTGGGAGACCTCCCTCCTGGTCTTGCCCGCGGTTTACTTGATTTACCGATCTTACCGGCTGTACCTCGGCAAGCTGGAAGATGAGAAGCGGCATGTGGAGGAGATGGCCAACCTGCACTTGCGCACCATTGAGGCGCTCGCGCTGGCCATCGAGGCGAAGGATCACACCACTCACGAACATCTGCAGCGCGTCCGGGTATATGCCATCGAAGTTGCCAAGCAGTTAGGCGTCGACGGGCCGGAGCTCGAAGCCTTGCATGCCGCATCCCTGCTGCATGACATCGGTAAACTTGCCGTGCCCGAGCACATCATCTCCAAGCCGGGACGGCTCAGTCCGGAAGAGTTCGAGAAGATGAAGATCCACACCTTGGTAGGCGCCGAGATTCTGGAACGAGTGCGATTTCCCTACCCGGTCGTGCCCATTGTTCGCGCCCACCATGAGAAGTGGGACGGCTCGGGGTATCCGATGGGCCTGAAGGGCGCTGAGATTCCCATCGGAGCACGCATCCTTTCCGCCGTGGATTATCTTGACGCTCTGGCCTCGGACCGGCAGTATCGGCGTGCCTTGCCGATGCGGGAGGTCTTGCAGAAGCTGGCGACAGAGTCTGGTAAGTCCTTCGATCCGAAAGTCGTGGACGTTCTGTTGAAGCGGTATGAAAATCTGGAGCGACTCGTCATCAGTAAGTCCTCCGAAGATCTGAACGCGCCGCTATCCACTGGTATCAAAATCGATCGTGGACTGGAACCTGCGGCTGGCTTTGAAAATGCCACGGCCACGGATTACGTGGGTCGCGAGACGACCTTCTTGTCCTCTATCGCAGCCGCCCGCCAGGAAGCGCAGTCGCTATTCGAACTGAGCCAGGATCTCGGGGCCTCGCTCAGCTTGGGAGAAACGCTCTCCGTCTTTTCCGTCAAGCTCAAGCCGATGGTGCCGTACGACGCCATCGCGATTTACATCAAGCGCGAACAGGAACTGGTGGCTGAGTTCGTCAATGGCGACAACTACCGGCTGTTTTCTTCCTTGCGCATTCCAGTAGGTCAGGGTTTGTCGGGCTGGGTGGCTCATAATCGTAAGCCCATCATCAACGGAAATCCTTCGGTAGAGCCGGGATACTTGAATGATCCCTCAAAATTCAGCACTCTTCGTTCCGCGCTGGCCGTGCCCCTGGAGGGAGTTGCCGGTATCATCGGAGTTCTCGCTTTGTACCGCGGCGAACGGGACGCTTTTACGTCCGATCACCTGCGCATCTTACTGGCGGTGAGCGGAAAGATGGCGCTTGCCATCGAGAATGCTCTGAAGTACCAGCAAGCCGAAAATTCCGCCACCACGGATTACCTGACCGGCCTTCCCAACGCGCGATCTCTCTTCCTGCAGCTCGACCGGGAATTGGCGCGCTGCAAGCGCGATAACACCAGCCTCACCGTCATGGTCTCTGATATGGACGGCTTCAAGCAGATCAATGATCGTTTCGGGCATCTCGAGGGCAATCGCGTGCTGCGTCTGTTTGCGCAGGCGCTGAAAGATACTTGCCGCGAGTATGACTATGTCGCTCGTATGGGCGGCGACGAATTCGTGGTCATCGCTCCGGGCCTGACCCCTGAGGCATCTGCGAAGAAGACCGAGCAGATGCGCGCCTTAGCCCGGCATGCGGGAAGTGAAGTTTGTGGCGAGGACATTCTTTCGCTCAGTGTGGGCAGGGCCGTCTTTCCGGCTGATGGGAAGGACGCAGAACAACTCTTGGCCGAAGCGGATCGTCGCATGTATCTGGAGAAGCAGAAGCAACTTGCCTATAAAGACCGCAGGTCGCATCCCCGGCTGAAGTGCCGGGTGACCATCGAATTGACCACCGAGAGCGCCGAGGTTCCTCTATTCGCGAATCTCACCGATATCAGTCTTGGCGGATGCTTCATCGAAACCAGTACCATCGTCTCAGCCGGTAGCAAAATCAAGCTGGGTTTCTCCATGGATGATTCCACCCTGTCCACCGAAGGTGTAGTCATGCGGCTGGATCCGGGCTCCGGCCTTGCGGTTCAGTTCCCCGAATTGAATCGCGAGGCCAGGGATCGCATGTTCCGCATTATCGAATTCGTTCAGAAGAGCACAAGCTTTTACAACAAGCGCTACTTGGATAGCTTGGCAAAGAGCTGAAGCTGGCGTGCCGCCGCTCTAATCGTCGTTGCGCCGGGGCTTGCCGATTTCACCCACGTCACCACCCGGTCGACATCAAGAGCCAATAGCAACTTCTTGCACTTTGGCACGGGCGTGCCAAACACCTGGCCGTCGAGAACAAACGTGCAGTATTGCTGACATGAAGACATTGCAGGAGCCGCGTTCGCTTCCCTGAAAAGAGTTACCGCCGTCGTTCCTGAGATCGTCCAACCGTCCGATTCTCTTGAATGAGAAGTTACTAAGAGGCAGGGCGGACGTGGGTTGAACACCCCGCGTATCGTCCGTACACTGATTAGAAGATGCACGTTCATGTACACGGCGCAGGCAGTCCTACGCGGATTCTGAAGATCTCGCTTGGGATGACCCTCGCGTACATCGTGCTGCTGGTCGTAGCTGGCATCAGGGCTCATTCCCTGGCACTGCTTTCCGAAGCCGGGCACAACCTTTCGGATTTTCTTGCGCTTCTACTCTCTTTGATCGCGGTGTATTTCCAGTCACGTCCGGCGAATGCCAGAAAGACTTATGGCTACCAGCGCGCCGGAGTCTTGGCCGCGCTGGTGAATGCCAGTTCCCTCGTGGTGGTCTCGTTTTTTATCTTTTACGAGGCCTTTCGACGCTTGCAACACCCTGAGCATGTAAGTGCCGGCCTGATGATGTGGGTAGCAGGCGCCGGCGTGATCATGAACGCTGCCATCGCGCTGCTGCTGTACCGCTCCCGCGGCGATGTCAATATGCGCAGTGTGCTCTTGCACGAAGTAGGGGACACGCTTTCGACAGCGGCCGTGATCGCCGGAGGCTGGGCGATTCTCGTCACCGGGAATTACTGGATCGATTCGGCATTGTCCCTGGGCATCGGCGTGCTGATCCTCTGGTCCGGCTTTGGAATCGTGCGCGAGACACTCAACATCTTGCTGGAGGGCACGCCCCGCGGCATGAAGTTGGAAAAAATCGAGACCACCATCCTCTCCGTGCAGGGAGTGAACGACGTCCACGATTTGCACGTCTGGAGTATCGGGTCAGAGACGCACGCTCTCTCCTGCCATATCTCGATTGAGGATATTCCTCCTTCCATCAGCGAGCGCATCTTGCGCGATGTCAAAGAACGCCTTCTGCGCGACTTCCGCATCGACCATACGACGATTCAGTTCGAGCATGTGGTCTGTGAGACCGCGCACGGGTGTGTGATTCCGGTAATCGAGAGCGCAGAGGAGCACCGCCACACTCACTGACCCATCTGCCGATCAGCTTTTCGAACTTTGGCATTTGTAAATTTTGCGCACTGTCTCAATGGTGTCTGCTTCTTCCGGCGACTTGTCGGGACGGAGGCGAACGATCCTGGGGAAGCGCAGCGCGTAGCCGCTCTCGTGACGCTCGGATTCCATCATGTTGTTGAAAGCTACCTCGAGAACGATTCTCGGCTCCACTACCAGCCGCAGACCCTCATCTTGCAGCGTGTGTTCCAGGAACCATTTTGTCATTTCAGCAATTTCCACATCGGTCAGGCCGGAATATGCCTTTCCTATATTGACCAGCTTGTCTCCATCCCACACCGCGAAGGTGTAATCGCTCAGCACGCCGATGCGCTTGCCGTGGCCGTATTCCACAGCGGTAACCACGACATCGAGTGTCGCCAGCTCCCGCTTCATCTTCAGCCACGATTTCCCGCGCTTGCCCGGGGTATAGGTCGAAGCCAGATCCTTGATCATGAGCCCTTCGTTGCCTCTGGCTTGCGACGCGGTGAACAGTTGCTCCAGATCGTCCGCTGCTGAGGCGCGGAATACGGGTGCTCGCATGATTCTGGCTTCCACGTTGGGATCGCGCTCCTCGCCGTCGAACGCGAGAGAATGCTGAATCGCTTTTTTCCCAGCAAGGTTGGCGCTGCGAGCCTTGCGAGGCGCTTGCAGCAAGCCGTCCAGGAGCCGGGCCCTTTCGCGGAGGGGCCGATCGATCAGCAGTTCCCCCGTGGCGTAGAGAACGTCGAATACGAGGTACGCGACCGGGGCATCGCGCAGCATCTTGTCGCTGACTATCTTCCTCCCGAGTCGCTGCTGGAGTGCGGTGAACGGCCGAGGGTGGCCCATTCCGGCGGCTTTGGTCTCGGCTGCGTCTGAACTGGCTTGATCTGAACTAGCTTGATCCACGATGGCCTTCGCGGCTTCCGGCTGTGCAGGAAACTCCCAAGCCACGATCTCTCCGTCGAGAATCACATCCTGCGGCAGACCCGCCAGAGCGGGAAGCAACTCCGGGAATGACTCGGTAATGTCGTCTCGCGTGCGTGAAAAGATCCGGACCTGATCTTCGGATACGTGTGCCTGCGCCCGGATACCGTCGTACTTGTCTTCCACAGCGGCCTCCGCGAAATAGGTCAGGCCCTCGTCCGCCGATTCGATAGGGCTGGCCAGCATGAATCCCAGAGGATGAAACAGCCGCATTTTGGCTTCGCCCAGCCGACCTTCGGCGGCGAATTTTAGGGTTTCACCGATGTCCCCCAGCAGCATGTTCACACGCTGAACCTCTGCCGGCAGGTTGCCATAGGCTTTTCCAATCGCTTCCTCGACCAGGCTCTCTTTAAGCCCGATTCGTAAATCCCCGGTCACGATTTTGATCATGTACTTGGCTTCCAGCGGGGCTGCTTGGGAGAGCAGATCGCGCAGGAGAGCGCTTTTCGCTGCCGTGCCGCGAACGCCAGCAACCTGGCGAAACACGCGTTGCACGTCCAGCACATCCAGATCGCCGGATTGGGTGTCCGGAAGCACGGCCTCCGCCACGCTTCCGAGATCTCCATACTTCCGGTACGCAGCCGTGAGCGCCCCTTCGTCTTTGCCGGACAACTCAGCCACAATTTGCCACAACGAGCGTCCACCGATCTGCAGGGTAGTCTCTTCCCAGACCGGAAAGGGGCGACCAGAAAGAAATAAAGCGGCCGCGGCGGCCTGCTCCACGGGCAGTGATTTCAGAAACTCCGAAACGGTTGCGGTCTTCTGCAGTTTCTTGGTGGTGGCGGCGATCTCTTCGCAAGCTCTTGCGAAGCGCTGGAATGAATCGCTCATGCTAGCCAATTGGATGCCATCCGGGCTCGCCGGCAAACCTGCTCGTTTAGGCGTAAGTGGCTTATGTGCCTCCACTTACCCCTGCCACAACTCCATCGTAAACCATCTTTCCCTGTGTTACCCTTGAAGGTGCGTCGTGTGCCCTTAAGGAGCATCCAATAGCTGTGCGTTATTTCCGAAATTACCTGCGGTTTCTCGCGGCCATCCAGCTTCTACCCGCCCTCGAAAGTGGCGAAGAAACGCTGGTGGGCGGCCAAGCTGTGCTGGAAGGCGTGATGATGCGTTCCCCTCATGCCTGGGCGATCTCCTGCCGCAAGCCTTCCGGCGAGGTCGTCACCATGAGCGAGTGTCTGGAGAGGCCTTCGGAAAAGCACAAGTGGATGGCGTGGCCCATCATCCGCGGAGTGGTGACGCTGGGCTATGCCATGAAGCTGGGATACCGTGCCCTGCGCTTTTCGGCCAATGTCGCGATTGAAGACATCCTGCAGGAAGACGGCAAAAAAAGCTCCTCTGCCAGCTCTGCCGCAAGACTCAACGCTGAGGCCGAGCCCTCCAAGTCGCGGGAGAAGGCGGCGGCGGTGAGTGGCTGGCTGGCCACAGTGAACATTGTGATCTCGCTGGCTTTCTTCATCTTCATGTACAAGTACCTGCCACTCTTGGCGGCAACGGAGTTGAAGAAAATCGATCCAGCTTTTGGCGGCCGGATCGTCTTCAACCTGATCGATGGAGCTGTCCGTCTGATCCTCTTCCTGCTTTTCATCTGGGGGATCTCGCTCTGGAAGGATATTCGGCGGGTGTACGAATATCACGGCGCCGAGCATAAGACAGTCTTTGCGTTTGAGAACGGCGATCCGCTACAAACCGCGATCGTGCAGAAGTATTCGACTTTTCATCCGCGCTGCGGCACCAGCTTTCTGATGACCGTGATGCTCATCTCGATCGGTTTTTACATGCTGATCCCGTTTACCACCTTTGGAGCACGGTTTGCCTCGCGCATCGTTCTCCTCCCGGTCATCGCAGGAGTATCCTACGAGATCATTCGTTTTGCCGCGAAGCATCGCGGATCGCTCTTCGCACTGATGACCGCGCCCGGCTTGTGGCTGCAGCGCATCACCACTCAGCCGCCCTCCGATGAGCAGGCGGAGTGCGCCATTGTTGCCCTGAATAACGCCATGTCGCTCGAGAAAGAGCGCGGTGGTGAACTGGTGATTGCCTAGCGGTCCCCCCGCGAATACTTCTCCTCTTTTTCCGACCACAATAAAATGCCGTAAAGACGTAATCAGACTTACGTCCCGCCCCAAGGCGGGTTACGGCCGCACTGAGACTTGACATGGTCTCCCGAGGAGCCGAACGACAATGTTTGAGAGATTAGATCAAATCGAAGCCCGTTACGAAGAGTTGACCAATGCGCTCGCCTCGCCCGACATTGTGAATGACTCGGCGAAATATCAGAAGACTGCCAAGGCTCATGCCGAAATCTCATTCATCGTCGAGAAATACAGGGAGTACAAGGACCTGACCAAGGGAATCGCCGAGAGCAAGGCCGTGCTCGTCGACGAGAAGGACCCGGACATGCGGGCGTATGCGCAGGAGGAACTGGATCGCCTGCAGGGGCGAGTCTCTGGAGTGGAGGAAGAACTCAAAGTTCTGCTCCTGCCCAAAGATCCCAATGACGAGAAGAACGTCATTCTGGAAATTCGCGCCGGCACCGGTGGGGATGAGGCTACCCTCTTTGCTGCCGAAATCTTCCGCATGTACACCCGCTACGCGGAAACGCAGCGTTGGAAGGTGGAAGTCCTCTCGACCTCGGATTCCTCCGTCGGTGGATTGAAGGAAGTGATCGCCATCATTGAAGGAAACCGCGTTTATTCCCAGCTGAAATATGAAAGCGGAGTGCACCGCGTCCAGCGTGTGCCGGCCACGGAACAGCAAGGCAGGGTGCACACTTCAGCGGTAACCGTTGCGGTGTTGCCTGAGGCAGAAGACGTGGATGTAAAAATCGAGGCCAAAGACCTGCGCATCGATACGTTCTGTTCTTCCGGCCCAGGCGGGCAATCGGTAAACACGACTTACTCCGCCGTACGAATCACGCACATTCCAACCAACACGGTCGTGAGCTGCCAGGACGAAAAGTCTCAGATCAAAAACCGCGAAAAAGGCATGCGCGTGCTGCGCGCCCGCTTGTACGAAATCGAAATGGAGAAGCAGCAGGAAGCTCTGGCCAAAGAGCGCAGAGCCATGGTGAAATCGGGAGACCGCAGCGAGAAGATCCGCACCTACAACTTCCCCCAGAACCGCCTCACCGATCACCGCATCGGCTTCACGATTCATCAACTGGACTCGGTCATGGACGGGAAGATACAACCGCTGATTGACGCTCTGATCACCTATTACCAGTCCGAGAAGATGAAGCAAGAAACCGCGAGCGTGGTTTAAGAATCAGAGAATCGACGCAGCTCATCTGGGACTAATGAGCGAAGTCAACCGCAGCTGAGGGCGCGAAGCATTGCAGGCCCAACCCAAGACCACGTAGCGCCGGCCCCTTGGGCCGGCGGAGGTTTTGAAGTTGGTCGGTTGATTACGTCGTGACGGCAGATGGGCAGGTTTACCAAGAATGTTCCTGCAGGAACGTTCCGGCAATCAGGGATTTTTCTTGTGATGAACACATGGGACACTCACGGGAAACGCGTTCTTGTTCTATGTAGTTGAAGCGAAACAGATTGACCCATATTGCCGAAATATCGGCACAGAAGAACGGGACGCTCCGGAGCAGTGAAATCCCCATTTTTGGAAGGGCTAGTGTCCTTCTCTTTGCACCCAGATACTTCGGGTGGCCTTCACTTCTGCCTGCGCACATCGTGTTGAAATAGTCTCTGTGCAACTGAAGCAAGCCTTGAACGCCGCAGTGTCCCGCTTAACCGCGGAGCAGGTTCCATCCCCTCAGATGAATGCGGAACTGCTGCTGCGCTTTGTCCTCAGTTGTGATCGGGCCTACCTCTTTGCGCATCCTGAGCGCGAACTAACTCCTGATGAAGCGTCCCGGTACGAAGCTGCCCTCGCGGAACGCGCCCGCGGCGTGCCCGCGCAGTACATCACGGGCCATCAGGAATTCTGGGGAATGGATTTCATCGTGACGCCGGCGGTCCTGGTTCCCCGCCCGGAGACGGAACATCTCATAGAAACGGTGCTCCAGCTTCAAACCTCAGCCCTTGCACCTCAGATTTCAGGCTCTAAAGTTCGCATCGCCGATGTGGGCACCGGATCCGGTTGCATCGCACTCGCGCTCGCGAAAGAACTGCCGAACGCGGAAATCTACGCCACCGACATTTCCGCCGCAGCTCTGGAAATCGCCCGCGCAAATGCGGCACGGCACCAGTTAGAGGCCCGCATCCAGTTTCGTCAGACCGACCTGCTCACTGATTTGGAGCCTCCCTTTGATTTCATCGTTTCCAATCCACCATACGTCGGCGAGTCCGAAGAGGTCCAACTGGAAGTTCGGAAATTTGAGCCCCGGTCTGCCGTGTTCGGCGGGCCCTACCGGGACAGAGGTGATTGCGCGACTCATTCCTCAAGCGCGCGAACTCCTCCGGCCTGGGGGGGCACTGGTCCTGGAAGTCAGTGCAAGCATTGCCGATCAGGTTCTTCGTCTACTTACAGGCTGGGATCAGGTTGAGGTCATTCTGGACCTGCAGCAGATACCCCGAGTTATACGGGCTCGAAGGCCCCAGTCGCACGTGTAGGGAGCGGCGGGCAGAATCCGGCAAGAGAGCTTGGGGCAGCTGCGGTTGCGAGTCCGCGGATTGTGAGCGGCCGAGAAGGCCCGCATAGATTCTGCTGCGTACCAGGGACCCTTCAGCGGTGCCGTGACGCGGGACGGCAATCAATGCGCAACTTTGCGGCATCTGCGCGGTTTAAGTGCGAGCAGTTTGCTGACACTCAGTCGAGCTACGCTCGACCGGACAGCCGATGGCGGCTGTCCCTACACGGGGAGCGGGGAGCCGATAAACCCCTGCTTCGTATCAGGGCACCGCTTCTGGGGTACCGTACGCGAGGCCGAAACAATGCGGTCTTTAGGCCTGGCTTTGTCCCGAGGAGTTTGTCAACCATCTGAAACAGAGATCTAGCGTCGGTGCTGGCGGGCTGGATTTCTTCGAGATCGACGATGTCGGTGGGGTATTTGCCCGTATAACAGGCGGAGCAGTAGGAGATCTTTTCTCCCTCGCCGCAAGCCTTTTTTAATCCCTCGAGAGATAAGTACGCCAGTGAATCGGCGCCGATGTAGTCGCGAATCTCGTCGACCGATTTATTAGCAGCGATCAGTTGCTTGCGGGAAGGCGTGTCGACTCCGTAATAGCAAGGAGAAATTGTCGGAGGGCACGAGACGCGCATGTGCACCTCGGTCGCTCCCGCGTTGCGGATCATGCGGACGATTTTCCTGCTGGTCGTGCCGCGCACGATGGAATCGTCAATCAATACGATCCGCTTTCCCTCCAGCAGCGAGCGCACTGGGTTTAATTTCAGCTTCACGCCGAAATCGCGCACGCTCTGGCTGGGTTCTATGAATGTGCGCCCGACATAGTGATTGCGGATCAGCGCAAATCGAAAGGGGATTCCGCTCTCAGCAGCGTAGCCAACGCCAGCGGTGACTCCCGAATCCGGCACCGGCACGACGAGGTCGGCCTCCACCCCTGCTTCTCGAGCCAACTGGCGGCCCAGTTCTTCGCGGCTGGTCTGAACCGATCGCCCGAAGACCAGGCTGTCCGGCCTCGAGAAGTAAACGTGTTCAAAAATGCAGCTGGACTGGGGGGCTGCTGTCGAATAAAACCGTGAACTCACGCCTTCCGGGCCGACGATGATCAATTCTCCCGGCTTTACATCCCGAACGTATTCGGCACCAATGAGATCGAACGCACAGGTCTCTGAGGCGAACACCACCGTATCGTGCTTATGGCCCTCCGCAGAAATTTTTCCCATTGCCAAAGGACGAAACCCGCGCGGATCGCGGGCGGCGAAGATGCGGTCGTTACTCATCATCACGAGCGAGAAGGCACCTTCGACCCGGCGCAGCGCGTCCGCCATAGCTTCGGGCAGAGTGTGCTCCTTCGAGAGTGCGATCAGGTGAACGAGGACTTCGGTGTCGCTATTGGTCTGAAAGATGGAACCCTGGCTCTCCAGGCGGGCGCGAATTGCGGTGGCGTTCACCAGGTTGCCATTGTGCGCGACCGCAATCGCTCCCTTGTTTGACTGCACCAGAATCGGCTGCGCGTTCAGCAGCGCGGAATCACCCGCGGTCGAGTATCGGGTGTGACCGATGGCCAGCGTGCCGTGCAGCTTCGACAGCACGTCTTCGGTGAAGATATCGGCCACCGAGCCCATCGCCTTATGGACGCGCGAGGTCAGGCCGTCGGAACTAACGATGCCGGCTGATTCCTGCCCGCGGTGCTGCAAGGCATGCAGGCCAAGGTAGGCCAGCTTTTCCGCTTCGGGATGCGAGAAGATGGCTACCACTCCACACTCATCGTGAAATTTGTCAGGAATCAGCATTTAGTCCTTAGCCTTATTTGTCTGCTTACACGTTCACTAGTTCCGGATCGCTTTTCAGCGCCGCTTGCAACGCGCCTTCGTACGCCTGGTTCAGTTCCGACACAGCCGCTGTGATGACTGCTTTGCCGTCCAGCGTGACTTCGAGCCTGTCCGGGATGGTCTCGCCAATCTTGTCCGCAGCGACGGCGTGTTTTCCCGCTACTTCTTTGATTCGCGTCAGGTGCGCGGGGTCGCAAGAGACTACGATGCGGCTGGGGTCCTCTCCGAACAGTACAAATTCGGGGGAAAGCCCCTGGCTTGCCAGCTCAACCCGGGCGCCAATGCCGATGGGGAACGTCTTTTCCGCTAGCGCGACTGCGATTCCGCCGTCGCTGCAGTCATGCACGGAATCCAGCAGCTCGTCCTGGATCAACTGGATGATTGCCTTCTGCAGAGCTGCTTCTTTGTCCAAGTCGATTTCCGGCGGATATCCCCAGAGTGCGCCAAGGATTTCTTTGGCGTATTCGGACGAGCCGAACTCGGTTTCCGCATCCGTCATATCGCCGGGCTCTCCAGCGCGCAATAGCACGATGGTGCGTCCGGGAGCGGCGAAATGCATTTTGGCGGCTTTGTGAACGTCTTCGAGGACACCGACGACTCCGAGCACCGGCGTCGGGTAAATGCCTTCCCCGAGCGTCTCGTTGTAAAAACTTACGTTGCCGCCGGTAATGGGTATTTCCAACTCCTCGCAGGCCTTGGTGATGCCGTCGATGGTTTGCGAGAACTGCCACATGATGTGCGGCTTCTCGGGATTGCCGAAGTTCAGGCAGTTGGTGGCGCCGACGGGTGTCGCGCCGGAACACGCGACTTTGCGGGCAGCCTCTGCCACCGCGTGCATCGCCCCAACGCGCGGATCGAGATAGCACCAGCGCCCGTTGCCGTCGAGAGACATCGCCAGCCCGCGGTTCGAGCCTTTGATGCGGATCACGCCGGCGTCCCCGGCGCCGGGGGCCTCGACCGTGTTGGTCTGAACCATGTGATCGTACTGCTGCCACACCCAGCGCTTGCTGGAGATGTTTGGGCTGGAGAGCAATGTCTTCAACTGACCGGTTAAGTCGCCGCTCTCTGCAAAGGCAATATGCTCGGGCTTCTCTCGAGAGACTGGGGGCTCCCAGCGCGCCAAGGGACGCTTGTATAGGGGCGCCTCGTCGGTGAGCGCGGGATTTGGAATCTCAGCTACTAATTCTCCATGCTGAAGTACTCGCAGTATGTTGCCAGTGGTCACTTTGCCGACTTCAACGGCATCCAGGCCCCATTTCTCGAAGACGCGGAAGACTTCCTGTTCACGGCCTTTCTGCGCGACCAGTAGCATGCGCTCCTGCGATTCGCTCAGCATGATTTCGTACGGAGTCATACCGGTCTCGCGCTGGGGAACGCGGTCAAGTTCGATCTCGATGCCCACACCGCCACGGCCGCCCATTTCGCAGGTGGAGCAGGTCAGTCCGGCGGCACCCATGTCCTGAATGCCAATAATGGCGCCGGTCTGCATCGCTTCAAGGCAGGCTTCAAGCAGGAGTTTCTCCAGGAAGGGGTCCCCAACCTGGACGTTGGGACGCTTCGCTTCCGAAGCCTCGCTGAATTCCTCGCTGGCCATGGTCGCGCCGTGAATCCCGTCTCGACCGGTCTTTGCGCCCACATAGATGACGGGATTACCTTCGCCGGCCGCACGGGCGTAGAAGATCTCATTTTTGCGTACCAGGCCCAGAGCGAACGCGTTGACTAGAGGATTGCCCGAGTAGCAGGGCTCGAACTTGGTCTCTCCACCCAGATTGGGCACGCCGAAGCAGTTGCCATAAGAGGCGACGCCGCTGACCACTCCTTCAAGGATGGAGTGATTCCTGTGAATGTCCGCCTGGTTGACGGATTGCGGAGCATCTGGCTTCTTCCCCGGGGACACCGGAGCGGTGATCGGACCGAAGCGCAGGGAATCCATGACTGCGACCGGCCTTGCGCCCATAGTGAAAATATCCCGCAGAATTCCGCCGACGCCGGTGGTTGCTCCCTGGAACGGCTCAATGAAAGATGGATGATTGTGCGATTCGATTTTGAATGCGCAAGCCCAGCCATCGCCAATGTCGATGATGCCGGCGTTTTCTCCCGGCCCTTGCAGCACGAACTTGCTACGGGTTGGAAGGCGTTTCAAGTGCACGCGCGAAGACTTGTAGGAGCAATGCTCACTCCACATAACGCTAAAGATGCCGAGTTCGGTGATGGTAGGCTCACGTCCGCCGAGCAGTTTTTGGATCTTGTCGTACTCGTCAGGGGTAAGCCCGTGCTGCCGGATCGTCTCCGGGGAAAAGGCAGGAGTCAAGGAAGTAGGCATGGGAAGGAGGTTCTATTGTCGCATTTTGGGGTGCTTCCGGGATAGGGGCTGCTGCAAAACTGGTGCAGTTGCGGATAGGCTCTCCTGCTAGGATTTCTGAGTATGAAATCCATCGTGGTGGGCACAGCCGGGCACATTGATCACGGCAAAACGGCGCTGGTGAAGGCGCTGACCGGGATCGACGCCGACCGGCTCGAGGAGGAGAAGCGGCGAGGCATCACCATCGATCTGGGCTTCGCCCATATGGACCTGCCTGCCGCAGATGGCGGAACCCTGCATCTGGGTTTTGTGGATGTGCCCGGACACGAGCGTTTTGTGCGCAACATGCTGGCGGGAGTGGGCGGAATTGATCTGGTTTTATTCGTCATTGCCGCAGATGAATCCATCAAGCCACAGACTCGGGAGCACTTTGAGATTCTGCAACTGCTCGGCGTGAATCGTGGAATTACGGTTCTGACCAAATCGGATGCGGTCGATCCGGAAACTCTTGATGTAGTGCGGCTTGAGGTGGAGGAGTTCCTGCGGGGATCTTTTCTCGAACCGCCGCGGGCCGCCATCGTTGCTGTCAGTTCTCTGACGGGTGAAGGCCTCGACGAGCTCAAGCGAGCGATTGCCGCGGCAGCAGCGGACGTCCAGCCGAGAGATTCTGAGGCTCTGGCGCGCCTGCCGATCGATCGTGTGTTCACGATGAAGGGCTTCGGCACGGTGGTCACCGGAACGTTGATCTCAGGCACCATTCACAGAGAGGAAGAACTGGAGCTCTTCCCCGGGGGAAATCGAGTGCGAGTACGCGGGGTGCAGGTGCACGGCCAGGATGCGGATGAAGCTGTGGCTGGACAACGGACCGCGGTGAATCTGGCCGGTGACATTCCCTCTGGGCTGGCTCGAGGGATGATGCTGGCTGCTCCCGACACCTTCGCCACAACCAATGTGATCGATGCCCAGGTTCGGCTGCTGGCTTCCGCGCCACGCTCGTTGAAGAGCCAATCCCGCGTACATTTTCATTGCAACGCGATGGAAACTGTCGCCGAAATTGTGCTGCATGAGAGCAAACAGATTGCGCGGGACACGGAGGTATTGGCGCGACTTAAACTCCGCGCGTCCGCCCCTTTTTTGCCGGGCGATCGCTTTATCATTCGGCAATTTTCGCCGGTCGTAACCATTGGAGGAGGAGTGGTGTTGGATGCGGCGCCGGCGTCGCGGAAATTACTGCCTGATGACAATCTCAAGATTTTTGCCGGGATAGATCGTGCCGCAAAACTTCTGGCTCGGATCGCAAGGCGCTCTTCTCACGGCATCACTGTCGCCGATCTGGTGAAGGAGTCGGGTTGGAGGAGAGGCATGATTGAGTCCGCGCTGGCGGGCGCCCTGCAAACTCGCCAGGTGATTCGGGTAGGAGAAGTATTGCTGATTTCAGCCGCATGGGAAGGGATGAAGAAACAGCTGGTGGCCGCAATGGAGGAATTTCATCGCAGGAATCCGCTGGTGAGCGGAATCAATAAGGAGGAACTAAGAGTTCAAAGCCGCGCGAGTAATCTTGTATTCCAGGCTGTCCTGCAGGAACTGGTGCAGGAAAGAAGAATTGAGGTTTCAGGGGATCTGCTCCGCCTGCCGGGACGCGGCGTAGTTATGAAAGACGAGGAAGCCGAGTCCAAGAAGAGGATTGAAGACGTCTTTGCTGCTGCGGCCTTAAAGGTGCCGGCTCTGAATGAAGTTCTTGCCGGGCTGAAGATCGACAAAGTACGCGCGCAAAAAATCGTGACTCTTCTTCTCCGCGACAAAGTTCTGGCCAAGGTTTCCGATGAACTGGTATTTCATCGAAGCGCGCTCGAGGACCTGCGCAAACGGGTGGCAGCGTACAAGACGAAGTCGGCGACCATCGATGTGGCGACCTTCAAGGAGTTGACCGGGGTGAGCCGCAAATACGCGATTCCGCTGCTCGAATACCTCGATCGCGAGCGTGTGACCAAGCGCGTCGGGGACGCGCGGCAGATCCTTTAGAAATTCAGAGCTCTTAGCTTTTAGCTGCGAGCTTCTATGCGGTTCTTGGAAGGATTGCGGGGAGGATGCTCGCGTAGGGACAGCCCCTTGGGCTGTCCCCGCGAAGCGAAGCGAGCGGGCAGCGCGAAGAAAACCCTGCACGGGCCAATGGGTCGGGCGCTACGTGCAACTGCTGCGACAGAATTCGTCGCGGCTGGACCGCCTGAGAGTGTGTCCCTACGTGGGTCATCTCGCTAGCCAAACATGTCAGGGACTTAGCTCCGTCCTTAGATGTTCTCCTCCGGAAACTCCAACTCCAAGCCCAGCGGATCGGTGAAGCGGTTGGTGAGATTCGCCAATCCCGTGAGCAGGTGAATATCGACAATCTCCGGTTCCGAGAATTTTCCCCGCAGTGGCGCGAAGTCCGCGTCGGTGATGGCCTGCGGGGCGCGGGTTAGTTTCTCGATGTAGGTCAAAGCGATGCGCGCTTTGTCATCGAAGCGGGAGTAGTCGCCGGCTTTCAGGGCGGCCCAGTCCTCGGGCGTCAGGCCCACGCGCTTGGATGAAGTGACATGGTGCTGTGTGCAGTAGCGGCATCCGTTGATCAGCGACACGCGGATGTAGATGAGTTCATAGAGTTTGCGGTCGAGTGACTTGCCTACGCTCCCGTAGAAAGCTAAGAAGTTCTTAAGCATCTCGGGACGGTGGGCCAATGCCTTCTGAGCATTTCCGGGCTTGCCGCGAAGAGTCTTCTCGTAAATCTCTTTCACCTCTGAGACTGCGGTTTCTGGACTGATCAGGCTGATGCGCGCCATGCGTTCTCCTGGAGTTGAGAATGTTCCTCTTGATCATCTCAGATCGGAGCCTTTCCCGTAATGGCGCCATAAAGCAAAGCGAGCCATTGCCGATGAGTCATTGCAGAGACCTCAGATGAATAAGTTGGTTCTCATTGCCGTGACCCTGGGGCTGGCTTTCTCGCAGGCTCATGCCCAAAGTGCGTATGAAGCTGAAATCCAATCCAGACTGATGACCCTGGAACGGTTGGTGCGAGTGCAAGCCCTGCCAAGCGGCGACTTCAACACACTGAATTCGGTGCTGGCAGATGAGTTTGTGCTGGTCACAGAGGAGGGCAGATCGCAAAGCAAAACAGAATTGCTGGCCTATTTGCAAAGCCTGGATGCGCTCCATTACGTGATTCAGGACATGCTGGTGCGGGTGCACGGAGACACGGCAATCGTAACCGGGCGGTTCCAAATGAGCGGAGTCCAACGGGGGAAACCTTTTGCGCACCAAGGCCGGTTCGTGGATACGTGCTTGAACAGTAATGGGCGTTGGATGTTTATTGCCAGCTTGTCTATCCCTGCGAGCTGAATTTCGTTCTGATCAGTCGAGCGTAGAGGGTATCGTGAGATTTGCCGTGCTTGCCGTTTCCATTTTGTCCGTGGCAGCATGGGGACAGGCATTGACCGAACCTGGAACAGCAGCGGCGATCCGTGCTTTAGAGAAGCAATGGATGGTCGGCCAGTCACGAAACGATAACCGCGCTCTCGATATGATTTTTGACAATGCCCTGATCTATGTCGAATACGGGCGACTGGTGAGCAAGGGGGAGTACCTCGGCCGAATCAAAGCGCAACCAGCAGATCTGGATCAGATCAGCATAGAGGCTATGACCGTGCGCACCTTCGGAGACACCGCGATCGTGCTAGGCACCTACACGGAGAGCCACGTAACTCGTGGGGCGCGAAGGCTGCAACAATGGAAGTTCGTTGATACCTGGGTGTACAAGAAGAAGGGTTGGGTACTCGTTGCCGCCGCCGCCGCGCCGGTGGCGAAGTGAACGGGATCGCCCCCCCGTGTGCACTTTGAGGATAAGCCGTTTAAGCCAGTCTAGGAGACGGAGTTTGCCTCTGGCCCTGTTCTTCTTCATGACGAGGATGGAGGGCCGCAACCCGTATATGGGAGTCGGCGCACTCGGGAAGATATTCGTAACATTCCAGTCGAACGGCCACCCCGATCTTAGCCTGCGCGGCGCTGGACGCGGCCACCGCCGATGTGCCGTTGGGGTGAACGATCCGCAGGATGTGACCCTTGCAGCGCACCGGCATACTCTGGCCGAGCGTGATCTCCGAAGGCATGCGGAGAGTCAACTCGATCTCCGAACCCTCTGTGAGTGGTGCATCCGTGAGGAAGAACACTCCCCGCGAACTCAGATCCTGGGTAAAACCGACGCCTTCAACGCCATCGCTGGTTTGACGAAAAGAAGTAGCAAGAAGGTAAGGGAAGCGCTGTCCGACCCGGCGTTCAACTTGAAGTGGAGGAGTGGTCATTGGGTCACTTCCTTTGGCCGAATCGCCGAAAAAGCGCAGACCAAGACTCTAGCCCACATCGGGTGATAAAGAAAGTTGCAAGTTAGTAAACCATCTGAAAGCCCGCACCCTGACTCCCTCCCCTGCTGAAACCCACAGTCCTGGGGCCCACGAAGGAGATATATTGCTGCCAGGGCTAGTGGGAGATCATCAAAGAACAGCGTGACTGAATCGAACGGCTCCGTCGAGAACAACCTCGTGCCCGGTGCGCAGCCAGAGAGCCGAGGACTACAGTGGCAGGCGGCGGGACGTGCGCTTCGGCACCGAAATTTCCAGCTCTTCTTCGGCGGTCAACTCATTTCGCTGGTCGGCACCTGGATGCAGACCGTGGCTCAGTCCTGGCTGGTGTACCGTCTGACCGGATCTGGGCTGCAGTTGGGGGCGGTGGGATTTGCCAGCCAGATTCCGGTATTTCTGTTTGCTCCGCTCGGCGGGATTGTGGCCGACCGCAACAATCGCCAACATGTGGTCATTGCGACCCAGGCCGCGTCGATGGTTTTGGCATTCATCCTTGCGGCACTGGCCCTGACGCATTACGTCAAGGTATGGCACGTCTTTGTGCTGGCGGCGCTGCTGGGGATCGTAAACGCGTTCGATATCCCCGGACGGCAGTCGTTCCTCGTAGACATGGTCGGCAAAGACGATCTGATGAATGCGATCGCACTGAACTCGTCGATGTTCAATGGGGCGCGAGTGATCGGTCCGGCGGTGGCGGGCGTGTTAGTCGCACGGCTCGGGGAAGGCTGGTGTTTCTTGGCCAACGCGGTCAGCTACATTGCGGTGATCGCGGGGTTGATGCTGATGAAGGTGCATGCGCCCGCACGGGTCTCCGAGAAGACTTCGCCCTGGGAGCACATCGTGGAGGGCTTTCAGTTCGTGAACCGCACGGCGCCAATCCGTGCGTTGTTGATACTTTTGGGAATAGTCAGCATTACAGGAATGCCCTATGTCGTCCTGATGCCGATTTTTGCGGATCGCATCTTGCACAGTGGCGGCCAGGAATTTGCGTCGATGATTGGGTCGCACGACCTGGGAGCGGTGCGGCTTGGAATCCTGATGGGCGCGGCCGGCGTGGGAGCACTGCTGGGAGCCCTGACACTAGCCATTCGCACCGGCGTGAAGGGACTGGGGAAATGGGTCGCGGTTTGTTGTGCGGCATTCGGCGTGAGCCTGATCCTGTTCGCCGTGTCCAAATCATTTTGGATTTCGGTGCTCCTGCTCTTGCCGGTGGGATATTTCATCATGCTGCAGATGGCGTCCTCGAACACGCTGATTCAGGTGATGGTGCCGGATGCTCTGCGCGGGCGGGTGATGGCAGTGTATTCGATGATGTTTATGGGAATGGCTCCTCTCGGGGCGCTGCTCGGAGGTGTGCTGTCGGATCGCCTGGGGGCGCCCGTGACCGTGGCGATTGGCGGGGTTGCCTCGATTGCCGGCGCGTGGTGGTTCGGGATGAAATTGCCCAAAATCCGGGGCGAGGCTCGCAGGCTGATCATGGCGCAAGCGATGGAGGGCGGGGCACCAGCCGAAGAGATGTCGACGCCGGTAGTCGAAGACTAGGGATTCGCGGTTTTGCGCACAGCGCTGCGTCCCAGAGCGACCAGGAAAATCGCGCTCTTCCCCCGCGCATGCGGCGAGAAGAAGCTGACGACGTCGTCGTCATAAAAAGTCAATCCGCTGGCTCCCAGGCCTTGCGCGTAGGCTGCCAGATAGAGTTTCCCACCCAGAATACCGGCTTCCAGTTGCACCGCACGGTATCCCCGATTGCCGTAGCGCTCCGCAATTTTTTTGAGATCGGCAAGAAAGAAGACGTCAACTGCCGCGTCTGCTGGCAACTGTTGTTCCAGACCGAGGTAGCCCGCCTTGTCCCGGAACTCACCCGGCTTGAGTAGTTCAAGGGATCTCTTATCCCAGTGGTAAACGTAAGCGCCAGGATCCAATCCCACAACATGGTTGACGATCAGGTAGAGATCATTGAGATGACTGCCGAACGGATCGAGAAAATCCGCCGAAATTCCCCGGGTCGCGCGATCGAGGATAAGAGAAAGCTGCGGCTGGGTGATCGGATCGCGCGCGAACAGCCGGCTTGAACCGCGCCGCGAAATCACCTTCTCAATCGTGTCCTTCGGCACCTTCGCGTCTTGGGGCAATTGCAGGCGACGCGCACTGACCTTCGGGTCCGCCATCTTCTGCAGCGGAGTCTTACCCCTCCACGCAGTCACCTCTTCCGCCGAATCCAGCGAAGAGGCTTCATGCATTCTGCGCATCGCCGGATAATCAACTTCTTCCGAGGAGTAAGGTACGGTCGGTAAGTCCAAAGCAGGAACTTCCGGGGCAGCGGGAGGTGTTGATTCCTGGTATCCGATCGGAATGACGGAAAATGCCATTTCGCGGTTCGTATCGAGGCTAAGCAAAGCGTTGACTTGCGAGTCCATGAATCCGGCGACGATGTGTGCGGGAAGCTTCAGCGAATGTGCAACTGCGAGCATGTTGGCGAGGATCGTGCCGTTGTCCCATCCAAAATGGCGGTAGGTGCGGGAGCGGTATTTCCAGGCGTTCCGCCAGTAAGTACCCGAGCAAACGATGATGACAGGCGCGTGAGCTACCGATGGGTGGCTTGCAGTCGCCTCAACGAGAACTTGCCGGAAATCGCCGGCGCGAAGCTGGCGCAATCCGAATTCGGCAGCGCCAAAGTGATACACGCCAGCCTGAAGCGGTGGTGAGTTTGCGCTCTTCAAATCTGTGCAGATGACGTATAGCTCGATTTCGTACAGCGCACCGGTGCACGCGGCGGCGCGAAAAAACATCTCACCTTGCTCGAATTTCTTGCTGCGAGTGACTCCGGCTGAGAAGAACAGAAGCTGGGCCAGAGTTTCCAGATCCGGGATAGCATCTTGCTGAGAAGACGGTTCTGCAGCCGCAATCGCGGCGAGCGCGGGCACGGAAGTCTCGCGGAAGTCGCGGGGCAGCCGGGTGACTTCCAGCGTGGGATAAATCTTGAATAGGAGCGGCTTGTTCTTCCAATCGAGAAAGTGGGGCTGCGTCCGCAGGCCCAAGTAGGAGTGCTTGGTGCCGCTGTGGTACTGCCACGTCGCGTCGAGATTCTGATTCTGGCTCAAGAACGTACGGCTCCTTCGGGCGAGTCTCGGTTAGCGGTAAGCAGCGGGCGGCAATCCCGTGATGCGGATTCCGGCGTGCCCTTTGTGGCGCATATTCAGCCCAACCAGCAGGGCGGTAATCTGCTCGACAATACGCGCATTCTCCAGCTTGCCCCCATCGATTGGACGGATGCCGGGAATCTTTGCGGCGAGTTCGCAAGTGAGTCGGGCCGCGTCAGAATCGTCGCTGCAGACGATCACGTCACAGTCGAGAGGGTTGTCTCCTCCCATCAAATCTGCCGAAACATTATGGAAAGCCGCCACGACGCTGACGTCTGGGGGAACGAGTTCCGCAGCCTGCTCCGCGGCGGAACCTTGCCAGACGCCGAGAGTCCGTGAGGCTCGTCCGCCGACCTCTGCTGCCAGCGGGACGGTGGCATCAATGAGAATGCTGCCCGGGGTGATTGAGGGTTTAAGACGCTTGATGAGGGAAGCCTGACCGGCAAAGGGAATGGTCAGCATCAGAATGTCGGCAGCGGCGCAGGCGGCGCTATTCTCCATGCCGCTGATCCTTGCTTGCTCTCCTACGCGCGCTTTGATGGCGGCGGCAGCCTGAACTGCCCGATTTTCTTCGCGCGAGCCAACGATCACCGTTTCGCCCGCACGTACCCAGCGCAGTGCGAGCCCCATGCCGGCAGGCCCGGTCCCGCCAATAATTGCAATGGGACGGGCTGGCCGGTCTGCAGGCATGCTCATGCGAATTCCGCCTCGCGCGTTTCGAGGGTGAATTCATCCAGAGGAGCTTTGATGTTGATGCGGGAATACGTGGTGTTGCGCTCGGCCGGGATTCGGCCCGCTTCGAGAATCAGGAATTGAAAATCTTCCGGACTGGTGTACTGTCCCGCAGTCGCTCCGGCCTCGCGCGAAATATTCTCTTCCATCAGCGTGCCACCGTAGTCGTTGGCGCCCGCGTGCAGGCAGAGCTGCGAAAGCTCCCGGTTCAGCTTGACCCACGAAACCTGAAGGTTGTTGATGGATCCTGCGAGTAGGATCCGGGCCAGCGCATGAACTTTCAAATGCTCGGCGAGAGTCGGGCCGGAACGCGCCAAGCCTTGATGAAACAGCAATGTGTTCTGATGCACGAAACCAAGGGGCACGAATTCGGTGAAGCCGCCGGTTTCGGATTGAATGTCGCGCAGCAGCCGCATCTGACGGACCCAGTGTTCCGGTTTTTCCGCGTGTCCGTACATCATTGTGGATGTGCTGCGAATGCCGCAACGATGTGCTGTGCGGATGATCTCAATCCAGTGCGCGGTGGAAAGCTTGTTGGCCGATAAGATGTGACGGATCTCGTCATCCAGAATTTCGGCCGCGGTTCCTGGAAGTGTGCCGAGACCATTGTCGCGCAGCATCGAGAGATAATCCGGCAGCGGCATGCCGGTGAGTTCGACGCCGTAGGCGATCTCCATTGGCGAGAACGCGTGAATGTGAATTTGCGGGACTGCATTCTTCACCGCTCGCAAGATGTCGCGGTAGTAGAACTTGGGCAGATCGCGAGGAAGGCCGCCCTGGATGCAGACTTCAGTCGCGCCCAGCTCCCAAGCCTCCTGTGCTTTGCGCGTCATGTCGTCAAGAGTGTGGAAGTATGCGTCGGATTCTCGCGGGCCCCGGCTGAAGGCGCAAAACTTGCAGCCTACAAAACAGATATTGGTGAAATTAATGTTTCGGTTCACCACGTAGCTGACGATGTTACCCACGAGCTCGACGCGAAGGAGATTGGCCGCGACGAGCAGACCGAGAAGATCATCCCCGCCACAGTTCGCGAGCGTGTAGCAGTCGTCCAGTGAAAGGCACGCGCCGTTCTGCGACTCGAGAACGTTTTCCAGAGATATGCGCACGGGGGTGGTCAGGCGGGGAGCAAGGTCGGACCAATCGAGCGAGGGAAAGCTTTGCAGTTCGTAGGTTGCAAGTTCGCGGTGCATCGTTCTCTCCGTAGAGACATGGCTTGCTACGTCTTGCCGCGGATTTCCGGGCTTGGCAAGAGAGACGTTGCAAGCAACGTCTCTACAGTGTAGCGGAAGTTAGCGGAACAGGTCGGTAGAGGCAGGACGTAGCAGTTCAGAGATGCGGCCCCCGCCTGCTTCATACGCCAAACCGCGCACAATACATGCCGGGGTGCGATTCAGCTTTCCGCAGACTAGACCCGCGGCACAAGCCAATTCGTCGGCAATCGCCTCGACGCTTGCTTTGAGCTTGTAGCCGTGGGGATCGGTTCGACCTCGATCGTCGTTTAAAGGTTTCATTCCGGCGATCCCGATCGCAAACTCGGTCAGGCCTTCACGCCAGGGTCGGCCGAAGCTGTCTGTGATGATGACAGGAACGGTTATTCCCGTTTGCTTTTTTAATGTACGGTGAATCGCCTGGGCGGAACGGTCCGGATCTTCCGGCAGCAAGAGCGCGTGCCGGCCTCCGTCAACATTGGAAACGTCAACTCCGCTATTCGCGCACAGAAAGCCGTGGCGGGTCTCGGTGATCAGGACACCGTTTTTACGGCGGATCACGGAACGGCTTTCGCGCAGAGCGAGTTCAATGACGCGCGGATCGAGGTCGTACTGTTTTGACCAACTCACGGATTCGGCGGAGGGTGTGATGGTCGCGAGATCGATGAGCTGACCTTCGGCTTTGGAGATGATTTTGTGTTTGATGACGAGAATGTCGCCGGATTGGATTTGCCGCCGGCTCTTCCGCAGGGCTTCGAGCAACTTGTGAGAGATATGGTCGCCAGAATGAATTTCACCTTCAATCATGATTGGTATGAGGCGAATTTCGAGGGAGCGAGACGGAGGGATTCTCTTCCGCCCCGCTGGGGCTGACCCGTCCTGCGATGCGGGCCCACGGCTTGCGCCGTGGGCTGCATTCTTTCGCCGCTTCGCGGCTTTGTTTCTCGGTTGCTCGCCCGCCATGATGAATTCTCGAGAGACCTGCTGCCTACACAGGCGACGCCATTTTCCCCATTCGAACATACTCGCGCGCGAGTTGCTGGGCGCGCGTGTTGCCGGGGAGTGCGATGAGTTGTTGCAGGTCTTCGGGATTGTCGACATCGACCGCAATCCCGGGCAAGTTGAGCACTATGCATGGCTCGCCTGTGCGTTGAGCCGCGGCATAGTGCGGCTTGAAGCTGTCGTTTCCGAAATGCAGCGGGAATAGATCCGCCGGGCGCCGGAGAGCGGCGTTGGTGCCGCGTCCGTCCGCTGCGGGAACGAGGACGGTTCCCTTGGCGGGCGCGTGTCGCAGAACCTCTTCGAGTTCCCATGCCTGGATCAACGGAATGTCCGCCGGAATCACCAGTGTGCTGTCTTCACCGCGCTCCACACAGACCTGCGTGGCCATCTCAATGGCGCCAGTCTCCCCCGGGTTCTCCTGATCGGGGATGATCTCGAAGTTATATTCGCGCGCAAGCTGGGTGGCGTAGGCATCGCTGGTCACAATGCCCACGGAAGGTCGACCCTTCCACTGGTGAATCGCACTGAGCACGTCGTGCAGCATGGCCTGGGCTAATCTCGTTCGAGAGTCTTGATTAAGGATGGATGCAAGGCGTTGCTTGGCCCCCGAGGTGTTTTTTATGGGAACAAGGATCACGGCTTCGAGTCCACTTGCTGGACCGGAGCGGCAGCCGTTTTGCCCTTCAGAAGATCGGGAGAGATCAGAGACAGGACCTCACGCGCCAGCGCGGCCTTATCCTCCGCGGTGCGCATAACGGTTTGCGTGCAGTGCACGCGCAAGCCGTTCTGACGCAGCATGTCGGTAGCGTGGGCATCGCGGGTATCACACACCAGAATGTCTAGAAAATCTTCGTAGGCGTGCGCCACTCCGGCAATCGAGCAAGGCAGGCCTTGCGCCTGCATCAGGATCCCGGCGGGACCGGCGACCGGAGCATTGCCCACAATCGGACTGATCGCGACGATCTTCGGTTTCGCCTGCAGCAACGCATTATGAATCCCGGGCACAGCGAGGATCGGCCCGATGCTGGTGATGGGATTACTGGGGGCGATAATCACCACGTCGGCCGAGGTGATGGCGTCGACCACGCCTGGCGCGGGTTCGGCGTCCGACGCGCCAGCGAAGCGCACGGAATTCACCGGATCCTGATACCAGCGCTGCACGAAATATTCCTCAAAACTCAGTTCGCCGATGGGAGTGTCGACGCGGGTCTCCACGCGCGAGTTGCTCATGGGCAAAATACGGGCCTTTACTCCCAGTTTTTCAGAGATTACGGCAGTAGCTTCAGAAAGAGTTTTGCCTTCGGCGAGCAAGCGCGATCGGAGCAGATGCATGGCCAGATCGCGGTCCCCGGTGTGGAACCATGTCGGCTCGCCGAGTTGTCCCATGGCTTGCAGGCACAGGAAGGTGTCGCCCTTCACTCCCCAGCCGCGCTCGCGGCTTAACATGCCGGAAAGCACGTAAGTGATGGAGTCAATGTCCGGGGAAACGTACAGGCCCCACCACAGAAGATCGTCGCCGGTGTTGACGACGAGCGTGATTTCTTCCGCGGGCATGATCTGGCGAAGCCCGTCAACGAATTTTGCCCCGCCGGTGCCTCCACTAAGAACGCAAATCACGCGGCCCTCCGGGCGAGACCATCGTCTGCCATACAATTGCGAAGCTTCTCGGCCAGCAAACCGGGTTTGGACAACAGAGAAGGAATAAATTCCGGATACACCGGAAGACGCTGCTGCAACACGAAGCCTTTGGCTTCGGTGCGCAGTCGCAGTTGCTCCACATGGGGCCACGGCCTCTCCGGATTGATAAAGTCCGGGGTCAGTGGCGAAATGCCTCCCCAATCGTTGATGCCAGCATCCATCAAATCATCATAGTAAGGCGCAGAGAGATTGGGTGGGGCTTGAATATTGACGTTGGGCAGTAGCAAGCGAGCTACTGCCACGCTGCGCAGCATCTCACTAGGGGAAGGCTCAGGCCAGTGCGCCATCGGTATGGTTGGCTTGGCGCGGAAATTCTGCACGATCACTTCCTGAATATGGCCGTAGCGCTCGTGCAATTTGCGAATGGCCAGGAGAGTATCCACTCGATCTTGAGGCGATTCGCCGATCCCGATCAGCAGTCCAGTAGTGAACGGAACGCCTTGTTTGCCTGCCTCTTCGATCGTGCGGAGACGCTTGGCCGGGACTTTGTCGGGAGCGTTGTCGTGGGCTGCACCACGTGAGAGGAGCGCCGTGTTGGTGGTCTCGAGCATGAGGCCCATGCTGGGGGAAACCGCGGCGAGGCGCGAAATCCATTCGGCACTGAGCAGGCCGGGATTGGGATGCGGCAGGAGGCTCGTCTCACGGACAATCAGGCCACACATTGCTTCCAAATAGTGCAGCGTGGATTTGTAGCCCAGCCGGCGCAATGTTTGCCGCATCTCGGGAAACAGGAGTTCCGGCTTGTCTCCCAGGCTGAATAGCGCCTCCGTACATCCGAGCTTTTCGGCAGCACGGGCGACCGCAAGAATCTCGTCCGGAGTCATGGTGTGCGCGCCGGGATCGTCCGGATCGCGGCGAAACGTACAATATCCACAATAATCTCTGCAGAGATTCGTGAGGGGAATGAAAACCTTGCGCGAGTAGGTGATGACGGCGGGCTTGAATCGCTCTTTCGCAGCACGCGCCAGAGTCAGCAAGCTGGGCAAGTCCGCATCGGGACAGGTAATCAAGCGCAGAGCCAGCTCCCGGGAAATCGGAACGCCCGGCTGAACATCGTCGAGCGCACCCCCAGGCGCGGGGCCAGTTTGCAGGCTAGCGTCGGCGATGGTCCTGACGGGCACTTGAATCGAATGATACAACGGCATGGCATGGTAAGGTAGGCGGTTGGTTCGGAGTTCCGAAAGTCGCGGCGCGCCAGAGAGAGACGTTGCAAGCAACGTCTCTACGACATGACTACTAATTCTGCGGCGTTTCGAAAGGCGATGGGGGCCTTCGCCACCGGGGTCACGATCATTACGGTCGATCTCGATGGCGAAGTACACGGCATGACGGCGAACGCATTTGCCTCGGTGTCGCTCGATCCCATGCTGGTGCTGGTTTGCGTCGACCACAGTACGCGGACACACGCGCATCTGCACGCCAAGAAGCGTTTTGGGGTGAATGTACTCTGCGCTGATCAGAGGGCCATTTCGGAATACTATGCCCGCCCGGAACGCACCCATGAAAACGCTGAAGGCGAGGCGGGAGCACGCTTCGATCGCACTCGCCATGGGACGCCGATGCTGCATGGGGCATTGGCTTACCTGGAATGCCGTCTCCACTCCGCTCAGCTCGCTGGCGATCACACCATCTTTATTGCCGAGGTGGAAGATGTCGTGGTGCAGGAGGGCGATCCTTTGCTGTTCTTTCGCGGCAAATACCGGAAAATTGGTGAGGAGATCGAAAGCCTGTAACTGTCAAATGCCGATGTCACTTTTGACCGTTCTGGACATCCAATACTTGCAGACCTAAATCGTCGAAATGGAGTTGATTCCTCGTGGAAAAGACCGCAGAAAAAATTAGAAAAACTGAAGCCGAGTGGAAACGGCAGCTCACGCCGGAGCAGTATCACGTGACGCGCGAAGCGGGTACCGAGTGCGCCTTTACAGGCAAGTATTGGGACAATCACGAAGCGGGTGCGTATCACTGCGTGTGCTGCGGAGCGCCGCTGTTTGATTCGCAGACCAAGTTCAACTCGGGGACGGGCTGGCCGAGTTTCTACAAGCCTTCCGCCGAAGGTGGCGTGGTCGAGCATCGAGACTCCAGTTACGGAATGGTCCGCACTGAAGCTCGCTGTGCGAAGTGCGATGCTCATCTGGGACATGTGTTCGAGGATGGGCCGCCACCTACTGGCTTGCGCTACTGTATGAATTCGGCGGCCCTGGAGTTCAGGGCGGCGGAGAAGAAATGATGGGTCCAAAATGAGCAAGGGCACGCGATTGCGTGCCCCCGCTTTTCTACTCGACAAATCTTGTATTTGAGCTACGCGCTGGCGGTAGCTGCCATGGCCTTGGGCTGATCCTGCTTCGTCTGGGACTGGTTCTGAGCCTTGCCATCACTGCGAACCTGAATTCCACCTTTCAGCGAGGCGCCATCCTCGACGCTGATGCGCGAGGTCGAAATATCTCCATGCACCGAGCCTTCGGCGCGAATGTCCACGCGATCGCTGCACTCGATGTTGCCCGTCACTTTGCCCATGACCACAACTTCACGAGCCTGGATACTGGCGTCCACTTTGCCGTTGCGGCCAATGGTGACACGGCTCTCGGGCATGTTGATCTTGCCTTCAATGCGGCCGTCAATGTAAAGAGCCTCGGAGCCGCTGATTTCGCCCTTGATGACCAAAGTGCGGCCTATGGTCGCCTGATCCACCGGAGCGGTGACGTTTTTTGCCGGGTTATACGAATTGGGGTTGGAAGCCGGGAAGCCCGACTTCTGGTTCAATGAATTGTCCGATGACTGAAGCATGCGACCTTCCTTGGGTTCCCGCGCGGCGTGCCCGGGGGCGCCGCTGCATGCGGTGGTCTTGAAATTTGTGGCCTTCGCCAGTGCACGGCCACTTGGCCAACCTGACTATCGCACACTGGTAAGGGAAGCGGAGAGATTACGGAAGGAGGTGTACAGCCGCGGGAGGCTTATTCCGACGCCTGGAGCGTCTCGCTGACCTCTTCCCACTCCTCCAGCAGGGCGGAGTGGTTCGCTTTCTTGTGCTCGAGTTCCTGCGACTTGCGCTGAGTTTCCTCGGGGCTCACGAAGCTCTGTAGTGCGGTTTCCAGCTGAACAATTTCGTCCTCCGTGCGGCCGATTTCGCCCTCCAATTGCTTGACGCGATCTTCCATCTGCTTGCGCTTCAGTGGATTCAGACGCTTCTTGGGTGCATCCCCAGCGGTCGCAACGCTGCCATTTCCATTCGTGGTTTGTGACTGCTTTGCGGCCTCGGAATAGACTTTGGAACGGCTCGCTCCTGGGACATCATCCAGCGTCGGGGCTACCTGTTGGCCACCCTCTTTGCGCCACAGGTAGTCCTCGTAATTGCCGGGGAAGATCTCGACCTTTCCGCCGCCGATTTCGAAGACTCGTGTCGCCAACTTATCGATGAAGTAGCGATCATGGGATACGAAGACGACGGTGCCGGTGTACTCCATAAGCGCGCTCAGCAGGACGTCTTTCGCTCGCATGTCCAGGTGGTTGGTGGGTTCGTCGAGCAGCAAAAAATTTGCTGGATGTAACAGCAGTCTCAATAAAGCATAGCGGCCGCGTTCGCCGCCGGAGAGGACGCCGATCTTCTTGAACACGTCATCTTCAGAAAACAGAAAACAGCCCAGCAGTCCACGCAACTCGGTTTCGCTGGATCGCGGCGAGAGAGCGCCGAGATCATCGAGAATACGGGCGTCCGGATCCAGTTCTTTGTACTGGTCCTGCGCGAAATAATCCAGTATGACGTTGTGGCCCAGCCGATATTCGCCTGAGCTCAATGGTTCCGTGCCCGCGAGCAGCTTGATCAGGGTGGACTTGCCTGCTCCATTGACTCCCACCAGTGCGATCCGGTCTCCGCGCTCGATCATGAAGTTGACGTTGCGGAATACTTCTTTTTGAGCAGCGCCATTCCTGCCGGGGTAGCTCTTGGCGACACTCTCGAATTCAGCCACAATGCGGCCACTCGCCTTTGGCTGTGGGAACTTGAAGTGGATGGTTTTTTCTTCGGGAGGAATCTCGATGCGCTCGATCTTGTCGAGTTCCTTAATCCTGCTCTGAACCTGCTTGGCCTTGGTGGCCTGGTAGCGGAAGCGGTTGATGAAGACTTCCAACTGGTCGATACGGCCCCGCTGGTTCTTGTAGGCAGCCTGCAGTTGCTCGTTGCGCTGAGTCTTTTGCGCCAGGAACTTATCGTAATTCCCGGAGTAGAACCAGAACCGCTTGTTCCAGATTTCCGCGATCTTAGCTACCGTCACGTCAAGAAAGTAGCGGTCATGCGAGATCAGCAGGAAGGTATAGGGATAGTTCTGCAGATATTCTTCGAGCCAATTCCGCGCTTCGAGATCGAGATGGTTGGTGGGCTCATCCAGCAGCAGCAGGGTCGGTTTCTGTAGCAACAGTTTGGCCAGCGCGAGGCGCATCTGCCAGCCGCCGGAGAATTCGTCGGTCAGGCGCTGCCAGTCCTCTTTGCCGAACCCCAAGCCCATTAATACGCGACCGACTTCCGCTTCAATGGAGTATCCGTCCCTGGCCTGAAACTCGTGTTCGACACGCTGGTAGCGGTCCGCCACCGCCGAATATTGCGGGCTGGTGTGATCGAGTTCCGCCATGCTGTGGGTGAGGGATTCGAGTTCCTGCTCCATGGCGCGCACGTCGTCGAACACCGACATGCACTCCGCAAACACAGTTCGTCCAGAGAGAGTCAGGCCGTCCTGGGGGAGGTATCCGGCGGAGGTGCCTTTGGCGATGTTGAGGGAGCCGTAGTCGAATGTGTCCATGCCGGCGAGGACTTTCATTAGCGTAGATTTGCCCGTGCCATTGCCGCCGACCAGGCCGATGTGGTCGTGGTTGGTAATCAGCCAGTCGACGTTTTCGAAAAGAAGTTTGTGGCCGAAGCGTTTTCCGGCGCCGGAAAGCTGAATCATGGGACTGCTTTTATCGTCTCATAGATCTCGGTGAGAGCGGCAGAACCCAAGAACGGCAAGCAAAAGGAAGGAATGCTTACGGCCAAACTGTTGCGGCAAGGGGGGCTCTGGCAGATCGCGGGTTGCGCGCATTGGGATAGGAGCCCCAGAGTTCAGTGTGATATTGAATTCTTTCCAGGGCGCGGTCGATGACTGCTTCCAGTTCGCGATAGTACTTCACTTCGCGCCCCTTCGCGAGACGGCGTTTGCCTTCTTCCGGGCTAACCCAGGTGGGCTTGCGGCTGGATTCATCCGGACGCCGCATCTGATGGATCTCCATCAGAAAGGCTTTCACAACAAATTCCTGCACGCCTCCGGGTTGCCAGAACACGCCTTTGGAATGCAGGTAAAGATGGAAATGGCGAGGCTCAATTGTGCCGAGCGCGCCCGCCTCTTCTGCGGCTTCCCGCTCGGCGGCCTGGCTGTGCGACAGGTGCGGGTCAGTGGAGCCCTTGGGAAATGTCCACTTATTGCCGCCATTGGTGTTCACCAGGAGGAACTCGATTGCGGATCCGCGGCGGCGATAGCAGATGGCGGCCACCTGAAGCGGCAAGGATTTCGCGGCTCGGGATGACGCCATTCGCAGCCCTCCTCAAGACAGCATAGATGCAAGATATTTCACCAGCGTTAAAGTGCAACAAAAAATGTGCACTCGGGAGGGTTACGAAAGGGTTACGTGTCCGGTTTATCGGCTATCCGATGACGGTGTAGGGACAGCCGCCATCGGCTGTCCGGTCGAGCGCAGCTCGACTCCGATGGTGGACAAACTCCGCGGGATGAAGGCAGGGCCTAAAGGCCGCATTGATTCTGCGTTGCTAACGGCACCGCTGAAGCGGTGCCCTGATACGAAGCCGGCCGCTAGAGGCCGCGGCCATATACCGGAATTACGGCGCCAGTCACGTCTTTGGCGGCGTCGCTGGCGAGCCACACAATCAAGTCGGCGATGGCAGAAGGCTGTACCCACTGAGAAGTGTCGGCCCCCGGCATCGCCTTGCGGTTTGCCGGTGTGTCGATCGTTCCCGGCAGAATGACATTGGCTGTAATTCCGGGATCCTTGTTTTCGAGCGCGACCGTTCGGACCAGCGATACCAGCGCTGCTTTGGAGGCGCTGTACGCTCCGACACCGGTCCCGGGACTTTCGGCCGCGCGGCTGCCAATGGCAATGATGCGTCCGGCACCCGCCTTCCTCATATGCGGCAGGACCGCGCGCAGCGCATGGAATGCGCTGGTTACGTTGAGTTGGAACATGCGCCCGAACGTTTCGTCGCTGGTGTCGGCAATCGCCTGTCCTCCGGAGAATCCGCCCACAAGATGAGCGAGAACATCGATTTTACGGAATCGCGCCAGAACCGTATCAGCCGCTCGTTTTGCATCTTCCAGGCTGCCAAGTGCCGCCGGGACTGCGCTGAATTGCGGATGATCAAAATCGGACTGTTTGATGGTTGGGGCGAGGCCAGCTACGCCAAAGCCTGCATTCAGCAATGCCTGGGTGACGTGAATGCCGAGTCCACCATTGGCTCCGGTTACCAGCGCGGTCTTTTCATTCATGGGTCCAGCCTACGACGAAGACAGGAGGGCGCAAAGGGGATTCGACTTAAGCGAGGTTCCGTTGCAATTTGCGCGCGCACGGCCTATCCGGCGGCAAGGACCTGCGCCGCTACATGAGAGTGTTTGTTCCCAGAGTTTTTACCAGCCAGGGAATGATTACTTCTCGGAAGATTTTCGGGTCAGGCCAGACGCCAACCTGGCGTCCGAGATGACCACCACGGGGATTGACCCAAGCTTCTTTCGGCGTGTCTCCTTTGCTGAGCAGCAGGTAGTCGTCGGCGATGGGCACCTGCGTATCGAGCGCGCCTGCGATGACGAGCATTGGGGCCATGGGCTTGCCCAGCAGGCCTTGCTGGACGAGTGACATCTTGGGAAGATACTCAGCCATTTCATCCAGCGTGTGAACGCCTTCGAGAATGTTCATCAGCGCCGGGACCTGATCAAACAGGTATTCGCGATTTCCCAGGAGGTGATTCAAAAGGAAATCTTTCTGGAAGAATCCGTCAATCGGAGGAGACTGGGCGCTTGCACCACGCAACCGCGCTCGCTCCACGATGGCCATCTTCGTTGCCCAGTACGCTCCCCAACTCACCCCATGCAGGGCAATCCGGTTCTTATCAACCTCTGGCCTCGACTGCGCGTAGTCGATGACTTTCGACAGCATACGTTCTGAATTCTCGCTGACCTTGATGGGGGCTTGGCCTGTGCCCGGCCCGTCCACCGCCAGATAGCCAATGCCGAAGGGAAGAATCGCTCCAAAACTCTCGGTTAGGTCTTCTTTGCGGCTATCCAACCCATTGACTGCGATGACCAGTGGGACTGGCCCTTTCGCATTTTTGGGCAAACGCAGGTAGCCGACGATCTGCTTGCCCTCGAATGGAATGTGCACCACTTCGAGCGGCGGATCGTAAAACTTGGCGTGCGCGAGGAAAGCCTCGATGGCCTTTTCATAAGCTCGCTGCTTGCCGGGAGATGCCGGGATCGGCCAGCGTCCAAACGAGTAGAGTCGCCAGGCACGAATGTAGTCCGCATTCGCCTTGGTTGGATCGGAACTCTCCAGAGACTTTGCCTGGTTGAAATAGCGGTCCGCAACCCGCATGAATCCCGCTGCCCATTCGTCTTTATCGGCGGTGTGAATGGTCTCGAACGCTTCCTTGACGTCGTGGGGCTCGAGCCCGATCAACGGATATTGGCCGACCTCGGCCCGATGAATGGCTTCGCTTTTGATTTCGTCGATGGTCCGTTCACGGCGTTCTTGAGCATCCATGGAAATCGGCTTGATGACGAAACTGAGAGCTATGGCTAGCAGCGCGAGCTGAATTCTGTTCATCATGATTCCTTCTTCCATTTTCGACCGCTCACGATCCTGAGCGGGATTGGATAAAAAAAGGCCGGACGGATGGCCCGGCCCCGTAAGTTGAGAAACTGGATGCAACTACTGGATGCAACTAGAAGATGAACTTAGCCCCCAATTGAATGGATCTTGGTCCACCCGAGCCAACGGCCGGGTTGGCAGCGGCCACGTCCGGTGTGGCGCAGCCACAGCCAAACGGCTGGACCGAAGGATCATTCAGTCCAAATCCGTTTTGCCCCCCGTAGGGGTTTGCGAAGTTCGGATGATTGAAGATGTTGAAGAATTCGGCGCGGAACTGCAGGCGTTTGGTTTCGCCGAAGTGAAAATTCTTCGCCAGCGAGAAATCGAAATTTCTGAAGCCTGTATCCGGGAACATGTTCCGTCCCATGTTTCCGAAATGGCCAAGGGGCGGAGGAATCATGATGGAACTGCCTTGGGCGTAACAGCCAAAGAAGGCGAGCGACTCGGTCGAGGCGCCGGGGCTGCCCCCGTCAAGCGCAAGAGCTTTCGCGTTGCAGGCTGAATTGGCGCTCGGATCCGAGGGGCTGTTGTTGCCCCCAAAATATGGGATTCCGGTTCCTTTCTGAGATTTGAAATCGGACGTGTTGCCGTAGAAACTCCAACGAATGGGCTGCGTTGCCGGAGGGCTTACCGGCAGAGCTCCAGTGCCTGCTGCGTCAGTTCCCATATCGATCGGGCCCCAGTGTTGTGGGCTCTCCAGAGTGGTGATGGAATTGATCTCCCACCCCTCCATCATCTGTCCGAAACCCTTGCGGCTCGGAATGGCATAGGTCAGCGACAGAGTCAGACGATGACGAATATCGAAATCGCTATTCGCGTACTCCGCCCCAACATTGTAGGAATTTTGTGGCAGGCCGGAGCCGTAGCCGAAGTCCCAGTTCGCCCCCACATCATCGGACGCGTGTCCGTAGGTGTAGCCTGCCACCATGCTCAATCCGTGGAAATTGCGAGCGTTCAACGTGGCCTGCAGGCCGTTGTAGTTCGAGCGGTACACGTTCCCCATCTGAAAGATATTAGCGAGATAGGGGAATTTGGTAGCGTAGGGGCCAACCTCGGGAGCAACTTGGCATGCGGCATTGTTAACCGTGTCGTAATTCCCGCTCGGAGTTAGCGCGGCCGTGCAAGCTGCAATGTTCGCCGCGGGCCAGCCCGATCCCACCGGTGCCTGGTTGATGTCACGAATGCCTGTCAGGTTCGCGCCGTGATTCCCGACATAAGCAATTTCCAGCGACAGGTTTTGAGTAATGGCGTGCTGCAGATTCAGGGTCCAGTCCCACACATAGGGGGTCGTCAGATTGCGGGCAACCGTCATCACAGGGCAGGGACTGTCGTTGCAATTGATCGTGCTGCCCCCATAGAGCGGAGCACCCGGCGTGTCCCAAGGAACAGGGTTCAAGAAATTCTTGATTGTGACATTCCCGGTTGTAATCGTGCCGCCTGACGTAGTTCCGACGGCATCGATTGGGGCTCCCGTAGGCACGCTGCCGGGCCCGAACGCATTGTTGAAAGCGATGAACGATTGCCAGTTCACCGTCTCGTAGATCAAGCCGCCGCCCCCGCGGAGTATGGTCCGGCCATTGCCAAGAATGTCCCAGGCAAAGCCCGCGCGCGGTCCAAAGTTCTTGTGATCGGGGCGATACAGGCTGCTGATCTGATGGCCCACTTGTACGAGCCCGACGTTGGGATCGAAGTTTCCCAGCAGGTTGTGGGCCTCCTGCGGAACCGTGCTGTACTCGTAGCGGACGCCGAAGTTGAGCGTCAGATTCTTGGTGGCGCGGTAGTCATCCTGGAAAAATCCCGCGTACGCCCAGTTGTGCAACTGCAGGGTCGGATTGCCGACTTCCACCGATGACTTAAACGGCAGGCCGGCGAAAAAGTCTTCCAGTTGCGGCGAAATCGCGGTCGCCACTCCACCCAGGAAAGTAATGCTGCCCCGCGAGTTTCCGTAGGCCGCATTCCTTACGTTGTTGTAGTGCAGTTCGCCTCCAAGGACAACGGAGTGTTTGCCGGCTGTGTAGGAGACGTGATCCGTAAACTGCGTGATGGAATCAGGTCCCTGGAATTTGGGCCATTTGAAGCCGCCGAGTCCGGGGAAAAAATATCCGCCGAAACCAATTCTGGGCAAGCCTCCGGTAAACGCCCCGCTGACTCCAGTATTCAGGCCGTAGCTGGATGCCGGGGTGTTGAGGTCGCCCGGCAACGTGGGCTGGTACAAACGGTTGTAGCCAGCACGCACCTCATTCACCCATCGGGGTCCGGGAGTCCAGATCCAACTGCCGCCCACAACCTGGGCGCGAGTGTGAATCTTCGAAAGCCATTTCTGCTGTAGTTCCGGGAAGTCTTCTACCGTTCCTGAGTTGTTGCCGAAGAAATACATGCCGCTGATGCTGTGGCGATCGTTGAGCCGCATGTCGAGCTTGGTGACCAGATTATCGACGTGGACGTTGTTGTTGAATCCGTTGCTGACGTCAATGGCTTGTGTCTTGTTCAGGGGAAATCCCGAGCCATTGCAAGTCACGCTTCCACCCGACATGGCACAGCCTGCAATGTTCAGACTGGCTTGGCTGATCGGAATGCCACCCGCCTGGAGATCGGCGATCGCATCGGGAATGCTGTCGGCGCAGTCGCCTGTCGTGAGGAAGGAGCAGGTCCCGTTGTTGGACATGGACTGCATCGATGGGCTCGTAACACCTCCGAACGAGTTGCCCACGTTGTAGCGCTGCCCTTCGTAGGACCCGAAGAAGAAGGCTTTGTCTTTCACGATGGCGCCGCCGACGCTGCCGCCGAACTGCTCGAGAGTGCGCGTCAGTTTTTTTGCGGGTACAGTGTTGAAGAAATTACGCGCGTCCATCGCGCCGTCGCGACCAAACATGAACGCCGTGCCGTGCACGCGGTTGGTCCCCGATTTCAATCCCACGTTGACGACCGAACCGGGCTTCCATCCGTACTCGGCGGGAGGATTCTGCTGCAGGTTGAACTCCTGAATGGAGTCGATGGGTAGAATCGTCGCCGAATCGCCGGCGATGCCCGCGCCATTGATAATCGCCTGGCCCGAATAGGGCTCGCTGTTGAACAAGCCTTCAATGAAGTAGGAGTTATCCTCTGCGCGCAGGCCATTGGAACTGGTGGTCGAAAAGCCTCCACCTGGGTAGCGCATCACCCCGGGACGCAGCTGCAGCAGATTCTCGTAATTGCGGCCATTCAAAGGAAGATCGTTGATCTCCTTGTTGCTGAGCGTGCCTCCCAGGGTCGCGGAGGTGGTATTGACGAGGGGCACCTCCTCCGTGATGGTCACCACTTCATTAATTTGTCCAGGCTGAAGCGCAAAATCGGCACGCACGTCGGTCGCAACTTCCACCTGCACGCTGGGGCGCTCCGCAGCCTTAAAGCCCCGGGCTTCGGCGTGAATCTTGTAGGTTCCGGGCTGAAGATCGGGCACGGCATAGTTCCCGGACTCGTCGGTAGTGACGGTGCGAGCCGTGCCTCGTTGTACGTCCGTGACGGTGACGCTGCCTGCAGCGACCGCAGCGCCACTCTGGTCGGTGAGCGTGCCGAGAACCCGGCCGGCAGTCGATTGGGCGTACGCGGAAACGGCAAACAGCCCGAGCGTGAAGGTTGCAAGCAAGAACCAGGTTGCAGCCGTCCGCCCATTTTGGGACGCACGAACCGTGCGGGATAGCATAGGGACCCCTCCGAGTGTGGTCCGACAGCCATACCATCCCCCGAGAAAGCGTGTCAAGTAAATTCAGTATTGGGGGTTGTCGTTCCCAATGCAATTTTAATACTTGCAAAAGGGTAAACGGCAGATGTACATTTCGGTCATACCAGCATACCAATAGACCGCGTCGTGCTCCCAAGTGAAACAACCCGGCAGAAGTTTTTGGATATGCGGTATAGTAGCCGGACCATCCCCGGCACTTTCGCCGGGTACTCCGATCGTCCTGCGGGGGGCTGTCCAGTGTACAAACTGGTTCGGACATCGCGACTCTACGAGCAAATCGTTCAGCAGATTGAGGAATCCATCGTTAAAGGTGATCTAAAGGCGGGAGACCAGCTTCCTGCGGAACGCGAATTGGCTCTCCGTTTCGGCGTGAGCCGCACCGCGGTGCGCGAGGCGGTAAAGGCTCTGCGGGAAAAGGGTCTGGTGGAAGCCTACTCCGGCCGCGGGACCTTCATCACCGACGGGACTACACACGCGGTGCGCCAGTCCCTGGATTTGATGGTCAAGATTGGGCAGCCGGAAGGGTCATCGCACCTCGCCGAAGTACGCGCCATCCTCGAGCCGGAGATTGCTGCGCTGGCGGCGACGCGGATTCAGGAGTCGGAATTAGCAACGATGCGCGACGCGGTTGCCATCATGGACCGCTCCGGGCAAGATCCAGACTCTTACATCGAAGCTGATCTCGATTTTCATTTGGCGCTGGCCGAAGGCGCCGCAAATCCGTTGATTCTCTCTCTGCTCGATTCAATTGTCGGTTTGTTGCGCGAGCAGCGTTTGCGCATTTTCCGTGTGCCGGGCGGCCCCGATCGCGGCCAGGTCCATCACAAACGCATCCTCGACGCGGTGGAGCGGCACGACGCCGAAAAAGCGCGGGAAGCTATGCGCGCTCACTTATCGCAAGTGAAGGACGACAGCGAGTCGCCGGTGGGGAAGCGCGCACCCAAGCAGAGCAGTCATACGAATTAGCTGGAGGCAATTCGGAGGAAGCAAGCGGATGGCGAAAGTTGGCTTCATAGGCTTGGGGGTGATGGGCAGCCAGATGGTGAATCGGTTGCTCAGCCAGGGACATAGCGTTACCGGCTACAACCGCACGCGCACAAAGGCGCAGTGGCTGGTCGAAAAAGGCATGCAGTGGGCGGATTCGCCGCGCCAGGTCGCGAGCGCTTCAGAATTCACCTTCGCCATGGTAACCAATGCCAGCGCTATTCAGGCCATCTCCGAGGGGCCGGACGGTTTATTGGCAGGACTGAGCACAGGAAAGATATTCATCGATATGAGCACGGTGAGTCCGAATGTGAGTCGCGCGCTAGCCGCAAAAGTGCGGGCGCAGGGCGCGGACATGGTGGACTCTCCCGTATCTGGAAGTGTCATCACGCTGCAGCAAGGCAAGCTCTCGGTGATGGTGGGCGGCCGCAAAGAGACGTTCGAGAAGATCAAGCCTCTGCTGCTCGATATTGGGCCAAAAGTTACTCATGTCGGCGATAACGGCCTCGCCTTATCCATGAAGATCGCCACCAACCTGAGCCTCGCGGTGCAAATGCTGGCTTTTTCAGAGGGCGTATTGCTGGCCGAAAAAAGCGGCATTGCCCGTGAGGTGGCGGTGGATGTGCTTACCCATAGCGCCGTAGCTTCTCCGATGATCCAGTACCGCGGTCCATTTGTGTTGCAGCAGCCGGAAGAAGCCTGGTTCGACGTCAACATGATGCAGAAGGATATGGTCCTTGCCATGGATCTGGGCCGCCAGTTGGACGTCCCTCTTCCCACGACCGCGGTGAGCAATGAATTCTTGACGGCAGCCCGCGGCATGGGATGGACCAAATATGACTTTGCATGCATGTTCGATGTTCTGGCCAGCATGTCGGGCGTGAGCACGCCTGTAACCAGTGGAGGATCGAAGAAGTGACGACCGCTACTTCCAAGACGGAAGGAAGTCGCGATCTGGCCGCGGAGAAAGAAACGTGGCTGCGCGCGTACCGCCAAATGGTGCGCATTCGTCTGTTTGAAGAACAGGTGAATGAGCTTTACACCCGCGCCCTGATGCCGGGGCTGGCTCATCTGTACAGCGGAGAAGAAGCGGTTGCGGTTGGCATTTGCGAAGCTCTGAATATTGACGATTACATCACGAGCACGCATCGCGGTCATGGACACTGTCTTGCCAAAGGCGCTTCACCGGATCGCATGTTTGCCGAACTGCTGGGCAAGGAAGCTGGATACTGCCGCGGCAAGGGCGGGTCGATGCACATTGCCGATCCAGCAACGGGCAATCTGGGGGCGAATGCAATCGTAGGCGGTAGTGTGGGGATCGCCAGCGGAGCGGCTTTCGCGTCGAAAAAGCTGGGAAATGGGCGAGTGGCGGTGTGCTTCTTCGGAGAAGGTGCACTGGGCCAGGGATCGTTGTACGAAGTGATGAATCTCGCCCAGCTCTGGAAGCTGCCGGTGATCTACGTTTGCGAAAACAACCTCTATAACGAATACACACATTACTCCGAGACGACTGCAGGAACGATTCTCGGACGTGCGGCGGCTTTCGGGATCGAAGCCACCACTGTCGATGGGCAAGATGTTCGCGCGGTACACGAGATCGCAACGCGCCTGGTGAAGCGCGCCCGGGCTGGTACAGGTCCTGCTTTCCTGCAAGCTGATACCTATCGTTACAGCGGCCATCACGTGGGCGACATCAATCGTGAGTACTATCGCTCCAAGCAAGAGGAGCAGCACTGGAAGACCGAGCGCGATCCCATCAGGCTTCATGGCAAGTGGCTTCTGGATAACCATTACGCCGTTGCCGGGGTGCTTGAGGGCGTTTTAGCCGAGGCCCGCAACGAGATGGAAACGGCCGTAAAGTTCGCGGTTGAAGCGTCGTATCCTGGCGCGGCTCAAGTCTCCGAGGACGTCTATGCCTGAACGCGAACTCACATTTGCTCAGGCAGTGCGCGAGGCCTTGGCCGAAGAAATGCGGCGCGACGCGCGGGTGTGCATCTTCGGTGAAGATGTTGCGGAAGCTGGCACGCCGTTCAAGGTGCTGTCCGGGCTGGTCGAGGAGTTTGGCCGCGAACGCGTCCTCGATACGCCCATCTCCGAAGCGGGTTTTACGGGCATTGGAGTGGGTGCAGCGATGACGGGCCTGCGCCCGGTAGTCGATATCATGTTCGGCGACTTTCTCACGCTGACCATGGACCAGATGGTCAACCAGGCCGCGAAAGCCCACTACATGTCCGGCGGACACTGGAAAGTTCCCATGGTTCTACGCACGACTTTGGGCGCAACTCGAAGATCCGCCGCCCAGCATTCGCAGTCGCTGCAAGCCTGGTTCAGCCATGTGCCGGGGCTGAAAGTTGTTTTGCCATCGACCCCGTATGATGCGAAGGGCCTGCTCAAGACGGCGATTCGCGACGAAAATCCGGTTGTCTTCTTCGAAGACAAAATGATGTACAAGCTGAAAGGGCCAGTGCCGGAGGACGACTACACCATCCCTCTTGGTGTGGCGGATGTGAAACGCGAAGGCCACGACATCACCTTGCTGGCGACGAGCAGCATGGTGCAGGTGGCATTGGGAGCCGCATTGCTGTTGGAGAAGGAAGGAATCAACGCCGAAGTGGTGGATCCGCGCACCACGTGGCCGCTGGATGAGAAGACGATCATCGAGTCGGTGAAGAAGACTTCGCGCGTGATCGTCATGGACGAAGGTTATGGGCGTTATGGAGTAGCGGCGGAGCTGGCAGCGGTGGTTGCCGAAGGTGCTTTTTACGACCTGGATACGCCCGTGAAGCGCATGGGAGCAATGCACGTTCCCATTCCGTTTTCGCCGCCGCTCGAAGACCTGACCGTGCCGACGGAGCAAGCGGTATTCGAAGCCGCGAAAACGATGTGCGGCAAATCGTAGGGACGTAGCATGCTACGTCGCTCTCGCCGTCGCTAGTCATTCTGCAGGTAGAGACGTTGCCAGCAACGTCTTTACGGGAGGATTTATGGCACTCAAAACTCACGGAACGATGGCGGTAGATTGGGAAGCCCGGATCGACTTCGACCGGCTTCGCCGCGAACGCCTGCAGAAAGCGAAAGACCTGCTGGCAAAATCCTCCATGGGTTCGCTGCTCTGTTTCGACATGAACAATGTGCGCTATCTCACAGCAACGCACATTGGCACATGGGCACAAGACAAGGCGAACCGCTTCACGCTGCTGCCGCAGAACGATGAGCCCATTCTCTGGGATTTTGGATCGGCCGCCCGGCATCATCAGTTGAACTGTCCGTGGCTTGGCGACCGCTCGCGTCCGGGAATCTCCATGCTGCGCGGCGCGATGAGTCCTGAGATGGGCCGCGCCGAAGATGTCGCAAAAAAGATCCGCCTCGAACTGGAAAAGCGTGGGCTGCACAAAGAGCCTGTCGGTATTGACATCATTGAATTGCCGGTGCTGTTTGCTCTGCAGAAGGAAGGCATTCAAGTGGTTGACGGGCAGCAACTCATGTCCGAGGCTCGCGTGATCAAGACGCAGGATGAGATCGCGCTTCTCAATACTTCCGCCATGATGGTGGATGCCGCCTACGACGAACTCTATCGCGCCATGAAACCCGGCCTTCGGGAGAACGAAGCGGTTGGCCTGGTCAGCAAGGTTCTTTACGATCTCGGTTCCGAGTACGTGGAGGCAGTGAATGCCATCTCTGGGGAGCGTTGCAACCCACATCCCCACGTATTCTCCGATCGCGTGCTGCGTCCCGGTGATCCGGTATATTACGACATTCTGCATTCCTACATGGGATACCGCACCTGTTACTACCGCTGCTTCACGGTGGGGTATGCCTCGCACGCGATGGTGGACGCCTACAAGCGTTGTCGTGAGTATCTGGATGCTGCCATTGAGCTGGTGCGCCCGGGGCGCACCACCGCAGAGATCGCTGCGGTGTGGCCCAAAGCACAAGACTTTGGATTTCCCAACGAAGAGGCTGCGTTCGCATTGCAGTACGGACACGGCATCGGCCTTGCGATTTGGGAAAAGCCGGTGATCAGCCGCCTGGTTTCGTTCGATCATCCAGTGGAGATCAAGCCCGGGATGGTGTTTGCTCTGGAAACCTTCTGGCCCTCGACGGACGGCTGGAGTGCGGCACGCATTGAAGAGGAGATCGTGGTCACTCCGAAAGGCCACGAGGTCATCACTCGGTTTCCCGCGGAGGAGCTTCTGGTCGCGGGCGCGCACTACTTCACCGTGAACGGCCCGCTACCGACTACCCGAGAGAGCGAAGCGCCCGCCAGCCAACACGTGCTGGAGATGATTGAAGCCAGCGCCAAAAACGAGCGTGTAGGAGTTTCGGACTGAAGGCCATAGTCGGCCCTCCCCATAAAAAACTATGGCCTTCAGCGTAGTTATGCCCGCTCTCGAGATGGCGCAGGAAACCGGCAAGCTTCTGGCTTGGCGGAAGAAGGAAGGCGACCGCGTCTCGAAGGGCGAGCCTCTTCTCGATATAGAAACTGACAAAGCGGTAGTCGAAATTGAAGCCCCGGCGGATGGCTTTCTAGCAGGAATCAGCGCATCGGAAGGCGCTGACATACCGGTGGGCCAGACCATTGCATGGATTGTCGAAGCTGGCGAGAATCCGCCTGCCGACATCAGTACAGCCGCGCCGTTCGCGCGCGCTGGAGCGCACGCTAAGCCCGAAGTGAGTCAAAGCAGCATGGCAGCGCCGCGCGCCTCTGTCCCGGCCTCGCCCGCCGCAAGAATTTCCCCAAAAGCTCGACGCCTCGCAAAAGAATTGGGAGTAGATATCGCTGCCCTGCAGGGAACAGGTCCGGGAGGGGAGATCCTTGCCACAGATGTGGAGTCTGCAGCGCGGGCCCGAGGTGCGTCAAACGCAGCGGCATCGGATTCTGCCTCCATGCAGAAATCCGGCAGCATCGAAGTGCCGACTTCCCTGGGCCGCATCATGGCCCAGCGTATGACCCAGAGTTGGACGACGGTCCCCCATTTCTTTGTTACCAGAGATGTCGACGCGAGCACGTTGAACAGCTACCGGGAGCGGATACTCAGGGACATGGAAGGCACGGATGCCGCCCGTGTCACGCATACCGATCTGCTGGTTGCTGTGGTCGCCCGCGTTTTGTTGAAGCACCCGCGACTGAATGCGACTTGGAGTTCGGAGGGAGTTCGACTGCATGAGTACGTGAACATGGGTGTCGCGATCGCAGTCAGCGACGGGGTGGTGACGGCGGTGGTTCCAAATGCACACGGAGCGGCTCTTGCCGAAATTGCCAGGCAGCGTCGCGAGATTGCTGAGCGCGCCCGCGCCGGGAAACTGCGCCCCCCAGATATATCCGGTGCCACGTTCACGATCAGCAATCTCGGGATGTACCAGGTGGATCAGTTTCAGGCGATCATCACTCCCCCGCAGGCGGCAGTTCTAGCGGTGGGCGCGATCCGTGACCGGGTGATCGCCGTGCAGGGAAAGCCTGTAGTGCAGCCGATGATGACGCTGACAGTCTCGTGTGATCACCGCGTGGCCGACGGAGCCCGCGCCGCGATGTTTCTGAGCGATCTTGCCCAGGCACTGAGTGATCCGGGAGAAATTCTGAAGTAAGAATGTAGCGAAAGCCCCACCGGGGTGGTCTGGGGAATCACCTATGCCCGCGTGGGGACAGCCCCTTGGGCTGTCCTGCCAAGCGAAGCGAGCGGCGCAACGAACAAACCCCGCCGGACCAATGGGTCCGGCGCTACGTGCGTAACCGCTGCGACAAAATTCGTCGCGGCTGGACAGCCTGAGAGGCTGTCCCTACGTGGGTCAGCTCGCGATGCGGACCTTGCCGATGCGGGAGCATCAGGCCTGAACGCTCTCAATGTCACGCGTGACGCGGTTCGTGTGCAGGTTCACATACGAGCGATCTAAGGCGCTGAGGGAGGAGCACCCGAGCAGTTTGAGCGTTCGTTCCATCTCAGTTCGCAGCATTTCGATGGCTCGGGTGACACCTGCTGGACCTCCAGCAGCTAACCCGTAGGCATACGCCCTCCCCACTAGAACCGCGCGCGCTCCCAGGCAGATTGCTTTGATCACATCGCTGCCGCGGCGCACACCACCGTCCATCAATACTTCAACCTGACCATTCACGGCGGCGACCACTTCGGGCAAAACCTGGATGGAGGCAGGCACAGAATCCAGCTGACGGCCGCCATGATTCGAGACGACGACGGCCGACGCTCCTTCATCGATAGCACGTCTCGCATCCTCACCCGTCATCACCCCTTTGATGATGAGCGGGCCAGACCACAAGTCGCGAATCCAGCGCAGGTCCTGCCACGTCACTGTTGAACTCGCCAGCGCAGCGCCTACATCCGTCATCGGCAGAGGGCCCAGGCCGGGTAGTACAACGTTGGGAAGATGCGGGACCCCTCCGTCGAGCAGAAAACGAACGAGCCATGCGGGGCGGGAGACAAATTGCCCCAGGAAGGGAATCTTGCTGAGAATTCCGCCGCCCATGAGTTCCTTCATGCCGTTGCGCGAATCGCGCTCGCGCATGCCAGCGACAGCGGTATCAATGGTAACCACTAAGGCGGAGAACCCTGCTTGCTTCGCCCGTGCAATTGATCCCTCGGCTGCTGCTCGCCCCCCCATCAGGTAGAGTTGAAACCATACCGGCCCGGTGGATGCCGCCTTCACATCTTCCAAACGATGCCCGGAGATCGTGGAGAGGATATAGGCGGTTCCTGCTTTTCCGGCACATCGTGCGGCTGCGACCTCGCCTTCCGGATACATCAAGCGGCTGTAACCGACGGGCGCGAGCAACACGGGAATCGCAAGATCAAAGGTCAAAACGCGTGCGCGTAGATCACAACTCGGAACCGATACCGCGCCTCGTGGCCGGAAGGTAATGTCTTCGAAGGCGCGGCAGTTCTCTCGCAGAGTAAATTCGCCATCCGCGCCGCCATCCAGATAATCGAACACCACTTTGGGCAAGCGCCGGCGAGCTAACGGCCGCAGGTCCATCACGCTCACGATGTGGGATGATTCCACTCCGCGGGGCAAAAATTCCTCCTTGGCTGCCAATTCCGTGCGGCGCCATTATAGCCTTGCCACAAGCGTCCACGTAGCGCCGGCCCCTTGGGCCGGCGGAGGTTTTCTTGATGCGCAAGGTCCGTTGCGCAGCGTCTCCGCAGCTGTACGTAACTATTCCCGCGATTCGAAGCGGGACAGGTCGAGCACCTCACCCCACCAGATGTCTGGATTATGCCGCGTACGCCTTTCCTGGTGCCAATACCCGAGCCGGTCCAGTTCCTTGAGAACCTGCTCGATGACTGGTCCGACGGCGCGCTCCACGGCAGGAGTGAGCGGCTGTCCGGACTCATAGCTTTCACCCACGATACCGAGCAGGACGACGAACTCCGGGCTGGCGCCCAGCAGATCGGCGGTCATGAGACACTCCGATAACCAAGGCGAATGCGGAGCGAGTCTCTGCCCGGGGACAATGCTCAGGATGTCCTTCTTCCGGTAGGTCACGATCGTGCCAGGGGTGTCGTTAGTGCGGACGCAGTCGATAAGGATCAGTGCGCGCAGGCCGGCAATCTGATGCGTCAGATCGAGCGCCGGAGTTCCCAGGTCGGCGAGTGCAACTTCGTCGCTGAAATCGTATTGCGATTCGAGTTGATGGAGGATGTGGGGGCCGACGCCGTCGTCTCCCAGCAGCACATTACCGATTCCGCCAATGAGTACGGATTTCATAGGATTTTTGGTCTTCCGGACGGAAGGATCGAACGCATGATATACACGGATCAAACGAGTGCACCCATGCGCAGTGATGGTCAGTCCACCCGAATCGAACCTACTGTTTATCTCTTGTTTGGGAGGTCGTGCTCAGTGATGCAAATCACACCGGCTGGTGAGGTAAATCAACACAACCGACAGCTATCCAGGTCTGCACAAACTTACATGCCGATGAGAAAGTAATCAGGAGTGCATCTTCGCCCTAGACTACTGCTGAATGATCTGGCCGGGCTGAGGGTGAACCTGCTCGTTCTGAATCTGACTGGCATCCCAGCCGCCCCCGAGAGCCTTGACTAGATACACGGAACTAACCATCTGCTGTCCCAGTAACTGGGTCTGCAGGCGCTCACTGTTGAGCAGGGTCGTCTCTGCGGTGATTACGTCCAGGTAGGTGGTCACCCCGCCCGTGTAACGGTTGTTAGCGATGTCTAAAGCCCGGTGCGCGTCCGCCACGGCCTGACCTTGTGTCGTCAGCGCTTGCGAGAGGGTGCTGAGATTGCTGATGCCATCTTCCACTTCCTGAAAAGCAGTGAGCACTGATTGGCGATAATTGGCGACTGCCTGTTCGTATGCGGCGCGGGTGGCAGCCAGGTTGGCCCGGTTCCGTCCGCCCTGGAGAATGGGCTCCAGAGCGTCGGCCCCGAGTGACCAGAACAAACTCGGTGCGCTGAACAGGGAAGCTAGGTCAGTGCTCTGCATCCCGCCAGCGCCACTCAGGGTCACGTGGGGATAGAAAGCTGCTCGCGCCAGGCCGATTTGCGCATTCTCGTAGGCCACTTCACGTTCCAGGGTGGCTATATCCGGTCGCCGTTGCAGCAGGTCCGAAGGCACGCCCAGTGGTACGGGAGGCGGTGTCGCCTTCATCGGGAGTGCGGGTACATTAAAACTCGAAGCTGGTTGGCCCACCAGCACGGCAATGGCGTGTTCATACTGCGCGCGCGATTGCTCCACCAGCGAAGCTTGGGAGACAGTGGAGTCCAGCAGCGTCGCCTGTTGGGCGACCTCCAGACCGCTAGCAATCCCGCCTTGATGGCGTCGTTGTACCAGGTCAAGAGCTTTACGCTGGTAGTCGACCGATTCCTGCACCACCTGATATTCGGCATCGAGTTCGCGAAGAGTGAAATAGTCCGCAGCGAGCTCGGCCGTCAGCACCAGTTGCACGTTCCCCAGATCGGCGGCCGTGGACTGCAGTGATGCATTGGCCGCTTCTACATTCTTCCGCACGCGGCCAAACAGATCGACCTCGTAACTCAGTGAAAAAGGGACTGAGTAGACATCTTGGGTATACGGCCGAGGCTGAATGACAGCGGCGGATGCTCCGTTCAGCGGCCGGTTGCCGGATCCGCGCGCTCGCTCGGCAGTGGGGTCAGTCGAAACTTGCGGAAAGTAAGCGGCGGTGGCAATGCGGGCCAACGAGCGCGCCTGATTCAGTCGATCGCGGGCCGCCACCAGCGCCTGATTTGCCTGAAGAAGCTGCTGTTCATAGCCGTTCAGAGTGTCATCGTGGAAGACCTGCCACCACTCTCCTTTTGGCACCGTGTCTTTAGGGGCAGCCTGCTGCCACGGGGGCTGCGTCTTCCACGCGTCGGGCGCAGATGCGGGGGAGGAAGGCCTGACGTAGCGCGGGCCCACACTGCATGCAGCCGCAAGCATGAGCTGGGCGAGAGCCGCGAAGAACACCGCTCGCTTCACCGACTGGTTCCCTTTCTGCTGCTGGTCCTGGCGCTGTTGCGGCGCGTTTTCTTTTTGCGGCACGCTTTGGGGCTGTTCTGCTTGCTGCCCCGGCGAAGCCGCAGCAATATTGACCTGCTGTCCTTCTTCCAACGAGTCGGGCGGGTTGATTACAACTCGATCTTCGGTCGAGACTCCACCCAAGATCTCCAGGCTCGTTCCGTAATCGCGTCCAATGTTGATCGGCCGTAACTGGATCCTGCCGTTCACATCCACGACCGCAACCCTCGGCCCTTCGGATCGGAAAAGCATCGCATTCACCGGAACCGTGACTTTATTCACGTTCGAACCCACGGCAAAATGTACTTCCCCGAAGGATCCAGGCAAGAGGCGTCCGTCTTTGTTGGGGACGTCCACCTCCGTCAGCAACGTCCGCGTGTTGGGGTCGATCGACTCCGCCGTTCGCGCTACTTTGGCCGCAAACTTCTGGCCCGGAAATTCCTGCAAGGTGACAGTGGTCTGCCCGCCAACCTTAATAAAGGGCGCATAGGCTTGTGGAACGCTGGTAAATACGCGAATCGGATCCACGCGCGCGAGATCGAACAATTCCCGGCCGGTGGTGCCGGCGCCGGCATTGATCAAAGCCCCAGGATCCACATTTCTCTTGGTGATAACCCCAGAAAACGGAGCGTAGACCCTCTTGAAATTCTCCAACTGCTCCAGCCGGCGGACATTCGCATCGGCTGATGCCAGGTTGGCTTGTGCCTGCTTGTAGCCGCTGGTCTGCTGGTCGGCTTCCTGGGCGGAAACCGAGTCGCTTTTGCGCAAATTCTCCCAACGTTCCGCGCTGATCTTGGCCAATTCCACCTGAGCCACGATCTGTTGCCGTGCGGCACGGGTCTGGTTTAGTTCCTGATCGATTTCCGGAGTGTCAATGGTGGCGAGCAACTCGCCTTCCTTCACCCGGCTGCCGATATCCTTGTACCAGCGCACTAGATATCCGCTGGTTCGCGCATAAATCGGGGATTCTTCGAATGCTTGAAGGGAACCCGGCAGCACCAGTTCTTCATCCGGGGTTTCTGCCAAGGGATGAACGATGGCGACGGTCGGGATGGTGGAGCGCTCGGTTTCTTTGGCTAACGCGCGTTCATGTGTGTCGCGGCTAATTAAAGTTACCGCTCCGGCCACCAGCAGGATCAGCAGCGCAATCCCGATCATGATCAACGCTTTTCGAGGGGAAGCGGGAGGAAGTTCCGGCGGCGGCGGCAAAGTTTGCGTCTGATGACGAGAGCGCTGCTCCATGGCCGCGATTTCTTCATCAATCTGCGATCGTGTTAAGTGCTCGGTGCGTTCGCCGTCGCGTGCACCATTGCCACTATCGGCGTGGCGCTGCCGTTCGCCCACTGCCATGTCCCTGGTTTTATCCTCTTCGCTCATCCTCAATCCAACTTTCTTCGCTCTCCAGCCCTGAGTGCTTCATCCTTCCACCTCCTGTGCCCGCTTGCGCTCGCGGCGGCCGTGAAAAATCGCGAAGACGCTGGGCACGAAGAACAATGTCGCCACGGTCGCAAACAGCAACCCGCCAATAACCGCCCGGCCTAGTGGCGCATTCTGCTCGCCGCCTTCCCCAAACCCGAGCGCCATGGGCACCATGCCGATAATCATGGCCAGCGCAGTCATGAGCACGGGACGAATTCGAGTGTACCCGGCCGACACAGCCGCTTTGAATGCAGGCATACCCTCGTCCATCTGCTCGCGGGCGAAGCTGACCATCAGAATCGAGTTCGCGGTCGCCACGCCCATGCACATGACGGCACCCGTCAGCGAGGGAACACTCAAGCGCGTATGCGTCAGCAGCAGGAACCAGCAGATTCCCGCCAGCGCTCCCGGCAAAGCCGTGATGATGATGAAGGGATCCAGCCAGGACTGGAAATTCACCACTATCAGCAGATAGACAAGAACGATGGCACCCAGCAGCCCTGCACCCAGCCCAAAGAAGGAAGATCGCATCGTAGAGACCTGCCCCCGCATGACTAGATGAGTTCCGCGGGGCAGCTGTTTATCGAACTCTCTCAGGATCTTGTCCGTGTCGGCCGCGACGGCTCCCAGATCGCGATCCTGCGTGCTGGAATAGACATCGATGACCGGCTGCACGTTGTAATGGTTCACCGTGGCAGCCCGAACCGAGGGCGCGACCTGCACCAGATTTCCCATCACTTGCGGACCTTGCTGCGAGATGACAGGGATATTCATTAGATCTTGCAGATCGGTCATGCGGTACTGCGGCGCCTGCACTGCGATTTGATACGTGACCAGATTCTTGGGGTTGAGCCAGAAGTTCGGGGAAGTCTGGAAACTTCCGCTCAGCGAAACTAATGCGCTCTGAGCCACCTCTCGCGCGGTCAAGCCAACCTGGGTCACGCGCGTGCGGTCGATGTCCATGTGCAGCGTGGGCAACGAAAGCATCTGCTGTACGTGAACGTCGGCAGCCCCGGGGACGTGCCGCATCCGGTTCGCGATTCTTTGGGCAATCTCGTAGTTTTGCTGCATGTTCGTTCCAACCACCTGCACATCGATGGGCGCTGGCAATCCAAAATTCAGAATCTGCGTGACAATGTCCGCGGGCTGGAAGAAGAATTCGGTACTTGGGAACTGCTGCGGCAAAACCTCGCGCAAGTGTCGCGTGAGCTCGGCGGTCGGCGGGTGATGCTCCGGGTTCAATCCGATGAGTATCTCGGCATCGCTGGTCCCAATCGTCCCGCTTGAACTGTAAGACTGGTTAATGCCCGAGTTGGGCAGCCCGATATTGTCCAAGATGGTTTGCAGCTGTTCCGGAGGAATTTGCTCCCGCAGAAAGGTCTCAATCTGATCGCAGAGACGCGCCGTTTCCTCCACCCGCAATCCGGCACGTGCTCGCACATGCAGTCGCAGCAATCCGGCATCGACTTGCGGGAAAAAATCCTGGCCGAGAAACAGGGCCAACCCCAACGAGAGGACGCAAAACAATAGAAAGAAGGTGGCGAACACTCCGCGATGCTCAAGCGTCGTTTCCAGCAATGCCTCGTAGCCGCGGCGAAAATCCTCGAATTTCCGCTCGAATCCGCGTTGGAACCTGCCCAACAACGACTTGGGCGCTTCCGCTCGATGCTCGTGGCCTCGCATGATGTACATCACCAGCGTGGGAATCAGAGTTCGCGACAGCAGATAGCTGGCCAACATCGCGAAGCTGACCGCCTCGGCCAAAGGCACGAACAAAAACTTCGCGACGCCGGTCAGGAAGAACATCGGGACAAACACGATACAGATGCTGAGAGTAGATACCAGCGCCGGGACCGCAATCTGCTGTGCACCATCGAGGATGGCTTGCCGCATTTCCTTGCCCAACGCGAGATTGCGCTCGATGTTCTCGATCTCGACCGTGGCGTCGTCGACGAGAATTCCCACGGCGAGCGCCAGACCGCCAAGGGTCATGATGTTGATGGTCTCGCCGATGGCGCCCAGCAGAATGATGGAGACGAAGATCGACAACGGAATGGAGATAGAGATGACAATGGTAGGGCGCCAATCCCCGAGAAAGATCAGGATCATGCAGGCCGTCAACGCGGCGGCTATTAATCCTTCGCGCAGCACTCCGTAAATCGACCCCCGTACGAATAAGGACTGATCGAATAGCGCGGAAATTTTAAGTTCCGGCGGCAGCGCCTGCGACGCCTGCTGCACGATACTCTTGACCCCTGCCACGATCTCCAGGGTCGATGCTTTACCGTTCTTGTAAATTGACATCAGCGCGCCACGATTGCCGTCCTGGCGCACGATGTTGGTCTGGGGAGCGAATCCATCCCGGATATGCGCCACATCCCGCATGTACAGTGTCGAACCGTTCGTCGTCTTTACGGGAAGATCATTCAGTTCCGCAATCGTCTGGGGCGTTCCATTCATCTCGACGTTGTACTCAATGGGACCCAACTTCATGGTTCCAGAGGGGAGAATGATGTTCTGAGCATTGACCGCACCCACGATGTCGTTCGGGGAGAGCCCATACTGCTGCAGTTTCGCCATGTCCAGATCCACCTGGATCTGTCGCAGTTTTCCTCCGTAGGGATAAGGGGTTGCGGCGCCGGGCACGGTCGCGAGATACGTGCGCAGGAAGTTCTGGCCGAGATCGAACAATTCCTGCTCCGGCAATGTCTTGCTGCTCAACCCCAGCTGAATGATGGGAGTGGTGGATGCGCTATACGAAATAATTAACGGTGGAGTAGTGCCGGGCGGCATTCCCCGCACGGAGGTCTGGCAGATGGCCGTAATCTGCGCGATCGCTCCTTGGACGTTTGTCCCCGGGCGGAAGAAAACTTTGATGATGCCCAGTCCGTACACAGACTGAGATTCCATGTGCTCAATGTCGTTTACGGTGGTGGTGATGCCGCGCTCAGAGTTGGACACAATCCGGTTCGCCATGTCCTCTGGCGACATTCCGGTGTAAAACCAGACCACCGAGACCACAGGAATATCGATATCCGGAAAAATATCAGTCGGCGTGCGCAGGATGGTGATGGGCGTAAGGATCAGAATGACCAGCGCCATCACCACAAACGTATAGGGACGCCTTAGGGCTAGAGCTACAATCCACATGAATTATGCCCACTTCCCAATGGAACAGAAACACCACCCCAAGCGCTGCTTCAGAAATTCTTAGATTCGATACTCCGCGTATCGGATTCTAAAGAATGCGCTTGATTATATGGTAGCGTAGCGGTATGCGCAAAAAGCCGTCAGCCCACACGAACGGCGTGAATGGCAATGGCAAGCGTCCCCCAGGGCGCCCGCGCAGCGAGGAAGCGCGGCTGGCCATTTTGCGCGCCTGTCTCAAAGTACTGGCAAAGACTGGATTCTCCGACTTCACCATAGAAGAGGTGGCCGAGCGGGCGGGAGTGGGCAAAGCCACGGTTTACCGCTGGTGGCCTGATAAGGCCGCCTTGATCGCCGACGCGTTCGCCAGCAGCACGGTCAGCAAGCTCCACTTTCCCGACACCGGCTCAATCTATACAGACCTGAGCCAGCAGATGCGACAGTTGATAAGAGTCTTCGGCAGTCCAAGAGGCCGCATCGTGTCCGCTATTCTGGCCGCCGGGCAAAGCGAACGAAAGGTGCTTACCGCTTTTCGGGACCGGTTTATGATGCCTCGCCGGCAAGAGGCCTACGCCACTGTGGACCGCGCCATCGCGCGCGGCGAGTTGCGTCGGAATATTGATCGGGATCTCCTCCTGGATTCCCTCTACGGCCCCGTCTATATGAGATTCCTCATCCAGCATGATCCCTTGACGCCCGAGTTCGTGGATCATCTCTGCGAATCGGTTTTACGTGGCGCGCGTCCCCTGGCTCATGAACGGCAAAAGTGAGTGTCTCGCTCGATTCGACGATGGGCCATGGCTTCTCATTCCCAGGCCATTCGCTGACGGAGCAATCTGGCGCACTTAAGATGAGGCGATCCAACCGGGCGCAGTCCAGTGATCGACCAGACCATCTCCCACTGTCGCATCGTCGATAGCTTTGATAGCTGCCAATGCTTCGCGGCCATGAAAAAAATCTATCGCCTTCATTACTTCCAAACATAGACACGTTCAGTGAAGTAGAACCTAACGCTGGGACAGGTGATGCTCGGAGTCTGAGTTCATGTCTTATTCGTCCTGTGCAACGCGCAAATGAGCCATTGGGCGCGGCTTTTGCGTGACTTTCTCCTCAACGCGAGTTGTTGAAATAGGTTCCCCGTCTTTTGCCGGGCGGGACTTTATTTATCACGCTCATAAATTTTTGTTGTCGAAATGAAATTTCGATTCGCGGCAGTGGAACTATGCGTTGGACTGCGGCAGCGCACATCGCTAAGTTCAGCGTGCTGACAGCGGATGTGTTCGGGTCATCCGTTGCGTTCACCAGGGGAGAAAGCAGGAAAACTAAATGAGTAGTCGCTCCCAGACCGGGGCCATGATCTTTCTTGCAAGTGTGTTGCTGGTATGTCCAAGTCGAGGGCAAGATGCGGCGAGCAGCGCACCATCGACGAACGACGCAATGGCAAAGCACATGGAAGAAATGGAACAAGAAATTAAGGAACTGCGCCAGGAAGTTGCAGGCTTGAAAGGCGCGGAAAAGGCCGCGCCAGCGACAACGCCAGCACCGGCGCAAAATGTTGTCACTGGCAACGCGGGCACCGCGCCCATAGTGCCGCCGCCTCCATCCTTGGCCGGGCTATTAGGCCCGACAACGCTGAGCGGATTTGTCGACGTCTACTACGGGCAGAACTTCAATAACCCCGCCGGTCAGGCAAATGGCTTGCGCTTCTTTGACGGCGCAACGAATCAGTTCGGCCTGAACCTGGTTGAGATGGTTGTCGACAAAACTCCTGATCCTTCGAACAGCAGAACCGGATATCACCTGGCGCTCGGTTTCGGACAGGCCATGAATGTCGTGAATAGTTCCGAACCGAAGGGCGGTCTGGGATTCGATCAGTATTTGAAGGAAGCGTACTTCTCGTACCTGGCGCCGGTGGGCAAGGGTTTGCAGGTGGATATCGGAAAGTTCGTTACGCCCCACGGAGCTGAAGTCATCGAGACTAAGGATGACTGGAATTACTCTCGTGGAATCCTCTTCTCCTACGCCATTCCCTATTACCACTTCGGAATGCGTGCGAAGTATGTCTTCAATGACAAGTACTCGCTCACCGGCTTCTTCGTAAACGGCTGGAACAATGTCGTCGACAACAATACGGGCAAGACTTACGGCGCCAGCTTCGGTTGGAATCCCAATAAGAAGTTCGGCATCGCGCAAAACTACATGGCTGGGCCCGAAGAGAACACGACGAATAGCAATTTGCGCCAGCTTAGCGACACGGTCATCACGTACTCCCCCACGAGCAGACTGTCATTGATCGTGAATGGCGATTACGGGAGAGGCGATCGCTTTACGAATCCCCTCACCAATACCCTCTCGCATCCGGTGTTTTGGACGGGCGTAGCGGGCTACGTCAAGTACGCCTTCACCTCCACCACGGCGATCGCGACGCGCTACGAGTACTACGACGACCATGACGGGTTTACCACGGGAACTCTAGCACCCACACACTTCAACGAATTCACAACGACTTTCGAGAAACTCATGGCGCACCACATCATCAGCCGCTTCGAGTATCGGCGTGACATGTCGAACCAGCCCGTCTTCCTGAAAGGAAGTAATCCAGTACTGAATCAGAACACATTAACGGCGGGACTGGTATTCACCTTCGACAGCCGGGAGGCGAAATAAGCAATGGGCATTGACGCTGCCCGCTTTTTGGATTTACTTCGAGCAGCCAAAACCTGGGCTGCCGGCTATGTGGGGATCAGCGGCTTGGGCACAAACCCAACTAACCCCTGGTGTCAGCACCCTGGCCGCCCCCCGCTCCCAAAAAGCGAGAAGGAGAAGCCCGCAACGAAGAACACGGCGGTGGAGTTGGTACATCACTGTTTCGTTTGCGGGCTTGATTTGACTCACGAAATTCAAGGAGAAGAGAGTTCGTGATCTCAGATCGAGTTTGCTGTTTGACTGTGCTGCCGATGGTCTTTGTCGCACTGATCAGAGGGCTGCTGATGTTATCGGTTCATCCGATAGGCGCCGTGCTGATTCTGCTTTCCGCGATGAGCTTGTCGCTGCGTGTGGCGGGAGGTGTTTGCGGGGCACATCAGATGTCAGCTGAGAACAGGACGCAGCATCAACCAGGGCGAAATCTACTAAACCGGTAATGGACAAACATCTTTGGAGCGGCGTTGCGCGGGTTTATGGGCAGTAGGGAAGAGCTGGATCGTAGGGCGGCTGCGGCTTGCGGCTGAAATCGACAACCAATAATAAAGGAGCAGAACATGAAGTCTGGCACTCGAGGCAGAGGAATGAGTCTCTCGTATTCGGAAAAACTCTCCCGACTGGCTGTACGGTTGAAAGACCCCGAATGGCGCCGCTATGCCGGCCTGCTGTTCGGGGGCAAGGCACTTGGAATCGCGGTCTTGATGTTGCTCATCACCGTGATCTCTGGAGTATTCTTCGCGCACGTCTACGCAGCCGAGACGGAAGTCAAAGCGGCGGATGTTGTGAATCCGCTCAACACCGCGTGGACACTGATTGCCGCCTTTCTCGTGTTCGGCATGCAGGTCGGCTTCACGATGCTCGAAGCTGGTTTCTGCCGCTCCCGTGAAACGGTCAACGTGCTCGTAGAGTGCGTGGTCGACACCTGTCTTTGCGGCATTCTGTTCTACGCCGTTGGCTTCGCATTCATGTTCAGCCACGGCAATGGTTTTATCGGATACCACTGGTTCTTCCTCCAGGGAGCGCCGGCGACCTACGAAACCACCGGCGTTGCCTTCTTGGCCGTATGGATTTTCCAGTTCGCCTTTGCCGATACCTGTTCCACCATCACCTCGGGTGCAATGATTGGACGCACAGGTTTTGTCGGCGACCTCTTGTATAGCTTCTGCGTCACCGGCTTCATTTATCCCATCATCGGACACTGGGCGTGGGGTCCGGATGGCTGGCTGGCCACGATGGGCAGTTCCGGATACGTGTTTCCATCCTTGGGAATGGGATTCCATGACTTCGCGGGTTCGACAGTGGTGCACACCATCGGTGGATTCATCGCGCTGGCCGGCGCCATTGTTCTTGGTCCGCGCCTCGGCCGCAAGTTCAAAAAAGATGGCGGCGGTCCCATGTTGCCGCATGATCTGACCATCGCTGTCACCGGAGGACTCATTCTGTGGTTCGGCTGGTACGGCTTCAATCCGGGCAGCACTCTTTCGGCCATGGATTTTGTTGGAATCGGGCGCGTCGCTACCAATACGACTCTGGCTGCTTGCGCTGCCGGTCTCTCTTCCATCCTCTACGGCTATCTGAAATTCAAGAAATGGGACGCAAGCTACACCACCAACGGATTCCTGGCCGGGCTCGTCGCCATCACTTGCCCCTGCTATTGGGTCAGCCCTACTGGCTCAGTTTTGTTGGGTGGGATTGCCGGCGTAATCGTTATCCTCGGCGTCGATTTGTTGGAGTGGCTGCGCATCGATGATCCCATTGGAGCGGTGCCAGTTCACGGCCTGTGTGGAATCTGGGGAACCGTGTCACTCGGTTTGTTTGCTTGTGGGCAATATGGAGCCACCGGCCCTCTCGCCGCGGACAATTCCGCACCGCTCACGGGACTTCTCTATGGTGGTGGATTTAGGCTGCTTGAAGCACAAGCGATCGGGAGCGCGTGCGTAACCCTGGCGACCTTCGGCGTTGCCATGGCCGTCATGCTTCTGGTCAACGCAACCGGGACACTTCGATTACCGCGCGAGGCAGAGCTCTACGGGATGGATCTACACGAGCACGGCATCTCGGCTTATCCGGAATATGTCATCTCAGCCTTGGGCGCTCCCAGCGGTATGACACAGGATCTGCCTGAACCTCAACCCGCCGCATCGGGTGTCACGGCACTGAACCCATTATCGCGAGCAGTAAGCTGACAAACTGCCGCGCTGCAGCCAGGAGGCAGAGAGACTCTCTGCCTCCTTTTTCAAAACACGGCAAGACAGCTCGAGTTTGTTGGAAGGCACATTCCGCGTCATCACAAAGCCTGTAAAGGGAGGGACAATCAATGACAAAGGTGGAAGCGATTATTCAGCCCACGAAGCTGGAGGCGGTGAAAGAAGTTCTTTCTGAACTGGGCATCGACGGGCTCACCATTTCCGAAGTGCGCGGACATGGCCGGCAGAAGGGCCACACCGAGATGTACCGCGGCCATGAGTATTCCGTAGACCTGCTGCCCAAAATCAAAATCGAATCGGTGATGAACGATAACCTGGTCGATGCGGCCGTGACGGCCATCCTGCGGACGGCGGCCACAGGAAAGATCGGAGACGGCAAGATTTTCCTCACCAAAGTGGAAGAGGCCATTCGCATTCGCAATCAGGAGCGCGGCGTGGCCGCTCTATAGAGCTAATCAAACGGAATCCACATCAGGTGCTCAGGAAGTTAATGGTCGGGGCGATAGGATTTGAACCTACCCGACCACAGTCTTTACAACAACTTGCGGGACTCGGGTGGCAGCCAAAAGACCGCAATGGAAGCCAATGGAACAATTATTGGACATGAATTGGACACTTCCGACGTGATATTGCGAGGAGCTATTGAGCGCAACCAAATGCAAGGCGAAGAACAAATTCGGAGAACAGTGCAGAGCTAAAAAACTGACACCTCAGCACCCCGACTCAAGGGAACGTACTTCGGTTCGATTTTTCCAGATTCGGAAATTCCGAACAAATCTCCCGGGCTTTTTGATTCGGTAATTGGTAGTCATGCACTAGTCCTCCCCTATATCCATCCCAGGTCAATATCCGAAATATCGCATTCTCAACTATTTGCGCAAAATGGTACGCGAATTTCCGCATTAAAAGGTTGAAGGAGGTGCAAAGAAGATGAAACCCACCAGGTCTACATACGAGCATTCGGAATCATTAAACGAATCCGCCTTCGGGGCGCATGGAATCTCAAAACTGGAACTCTGTCCATGTGCCTCGACCCCTTCTATCTCGCCATTCACAAGACTGCAGGAACGAAGTCACGGCTGATCGCAAGTATTAGGGTCGCGAAATGTCCAACATGGCCCCGATGTCTGGTGAGTCTTGGAGATGGAGGCGGTGGTCTCCGAGCTTTGTGACAAACAATATCCCTTCAAGTCCGAGTAATTGGCCGCATGCGTCCAGCTTGTTCACGATTTGCTGGTAGCTTTCCTGATCGAGGACTATTGAGTGCTCGAGCCAGAAGGCTCGGTGTCGGAGAAAACTTGCTCCTGCGCTGAGCCTTTGCCCGTTCTCATGTTTATCCTCCGGCTGCGCTTTCCTCAAAACCTGCGCGATGATGAGCGGGAATACGTGTTCGTGTGCGCGAAGTGCGCCCGGGCGTGCGCGGTCTAGCAGTGCGTTCCCTCCGGACCAGCGCGGGTGTATATTTGCCGGCGCGGAGGATTGATCTACATGAACGCCGAGAAGACCCTCTCCCACTACCTCTCCCTGCTCGGGAAGAAAAACGGAAAGCCACGAACCGCCCAAGATGAGCACGCAAGTGTCGCCGAACCGAAGGTCGATACGATGGAAAAGATGCTCGAGGTTTTGCGGGTCTTCTTCAACGATGATTTCATTGAGATCGAAGAACGCAGAAAGCTCTGGAACGTTTTGAGCGCGCTGCGCGGCCCAGATAACGAGGACGGCGCGGCGAAGCTCGCCTGCGTAAGCCAGATCCGGCGCGCTGTGGCGGGCCAGAGCTTTACTGATTTTGGCGGCTATCATCGGTTCGATAGTCAGGAGGACGCTAAGATTCGGAGCAAGATGACGAATTGTCACTTCAAACTGCACATGCAGGCGGCCTTTGAAGCCCTAAGCCTTCACTGGTACGACGTGAACCGCCTCAATACCCGAGACCGAGTAGACGCATTCGTTCAACGCTATTTCCATTAAACGAGAGGAGGCCAAGCGATGAGCGCATGGACAGACAGGCGAAAACTCGCTGCGAAGACCCTACTAATGATGGCCCTCACATTGGGGATGCTTGCTGTCCTCGTAGGGTCTTATCACCCCGATTGGGGCAATCCCTTGGCGGTTGCGATTGGACTGTTCGGAGGGTTTCTTCTTCTAGTAAAGATAGCCGAAGAAGCTCTCGTTCTCGCGTTTGGGTGGTCTGTGGGAAAGGCGGTATTTGATAGGAGACAGCTAAAAGCCCTAAAATTTGCCCCAAAGAAAGAGGAATAGGCGATGAACAGGCTCGCAATCTTTCTCGCCGGCATCCTTCTCGGGCTGTTCTTCGGGCGGTTCTACCCTCTGGCCCACGCACCACTCCCTGATCCGTTCGCCGTCCACGCTCCCGATAACGACGATGAGAGTTGGCCACTGTGCGAAGAAGTAGCCAAGGTGCAGCACGACAGCCGCCAGGTTAAGGCTTCGCAGCCGTGGCCGTCGTCCGCGTTTGCGAAACCAGTTTTTTGAAGAACTGAGGGATTGCAGGTTGCGGAGCGGTCGCCTCATTCAGCGCACCCCGTAGCTGCTGCTGCTGCAGCTTTACCCTCTCTGCCGGTACGCGGTTCTGCAAGCTCTTGGCTTTGTTTTGCAGCGCTGGGCGCAGTTGTTTGCGCTCGTCATCGTTCGCCACTTCCCAAACTTCCAAAGCTTTCTCCAGCGGCAGGCGTTTGAAATCCCGCAGTTGCGGACTCTGAGACTCACTGATGAGCAACTTGGCATCGCGTTCTGTCAGGCGTCCCGCTTTCAGATCGGTACGGACGGCATTCGGATCGAACTTGCCCGCATCGATCGCGGAGCGGTGCTTCTGCATCAGCTTCTGTTCGGCAGGTGTGCGCGTGGTCTCACCGAAGGCGCCTTGCACATACAATTCGTGCGCTGTGCGGGCTGCGCGTGAGCGGTAACGGGAGGCCGTGGCGCCGACTCCCTTCGCCAGGGACTCCTTAAGGTCCACGTCTCCGGGTCTCATGAGCCCCTGTAGTGGAATTGGAGCAATCCCTTTGGCGCTTGCTTCCAGTGATACAGGTGTTAGCCCGTACAACGGTTTAGCAATTGTCTACTCTCTCGCGAGCCCCTGCAATCCCATGTACTTACAGCCGTCCCCACGTACGAAAAACCACCTAATGTGACCTCATTCGTCAGTTTCCGGACACCATTCCGGACAGTAGAATCGTGGCGCACGTCGTATAACCGTTGACTAACAGTTGACTAATAGCCCTTTGTGCTGTAAAGTACTTTCATTATGGCATGCGCAACTCTACAACTCGCTGCTGGTCAGCACGTTGAGCGCTGCGCTTGCGTTGAAGTCGACGAATTCTGTGGTATCTGAGACTGCGTCGTGGTTCTGAAGCCTGAACTCTCGCACGGCCACCGACAGAACGGAGGTCTGCCGCGGCTGTCGGCTCTGTGACATCAACCTGATTCTCTTGCACATCACGTCAGACATAAGAGTCTAAGCTAATCGTTAAAAATCCGCCGAACCTATCGCCGCGAGCGAAACTGCCCAAAATCCCGTTCGCCGTGACAGCATTTCACGTCTCGCACGTCTGATTCCCATGCTTATGTGGATTGCCGTTTGGGGTATGTCGAAGGTCTACACAAACATAGGCAATCCTTTCGTGCCGCAACAAGGCACTGGGCTCCTGCCGGACAATAAACCCTCTCAATGCTGGGCATTGACGCTAACGAAAGACGGCACGTACAGCGCAGTTCCAGCACCATGCAATCAACCGGAGCGCAAGCCATGAACAAACTAGCGCTGTTTCTCACTGGGCTGCTTCTGGGCCTCCTCTTCGGTAGAGTTGTAGCCTTGAGTCGTGCTCGCGTTCCATACCCATCGCCGACATCCGTTGCAGCGCCAGATAATGACGAGGACACCGTGCCGTGCGAATACACGACCGAACTGCGCCAGGTTTACCCTTGACATAAACCCAACCGAAAAAGCCGGGACAGGGGACACCGCGCTCCGGCCTCTAGCATCATTTGTCGGCTAGGTCCGGGTTCAGCTTTTTGAATTTAGACTCAGTGAACTCGCACGCGCCTCCGTGCCTCGGCACTACACCACGGCGAAGCGCGACATTGATTTCATGTGCACAGTCGAAGTGCCATTGCATTATTTCTGTGCGCAGCGACGACGCACAGAGCGCTCGCAATGAGAACATGACTTGCCACGATTTCTCTGGTATTCCAAGCGGATCGACAAGAAATCTGCTGAGGAAGTGGGATTGCTTAAGACTTCGCAGCTTTCTTCGCCTTCCAAGTCGCCCAGCGCTTCTTTTGTGCTTCGGCGATTCGCTTTCTAGCAGTCGCAGACATAGTCCGCTTCTTGGGAACCGTGATTTGTGCGCTACGATTGTTTCGAGCTTTGGCCCATCGTGCCTTCTGCGCAGCCGCGATCCTTGCCCGCCCCGCCGCAGAGATCTTTCGAGTGCCGTTTTGTTTGCCATATGCCGCACCAAAGGCTTCGAGCGCCGCGGCGATTCCTTTAATTTGTTTCGTCAAGTGATCGTGTTCTTTGCGCAAAAGCTTAACTACGCTGCTGACATTCGTCATTTTGAGGACCCCCTCCTCGGATGGCGATTGTACACGTCGACGCGCAGCTCAGGCCAGGAGCGCAGGTTAACCGACATGTTCCTTCACAACAGCGACCAGCGCCGCACGATCGAAGGGCAAAATACTCCGTGTCGCCAGACCATCGCAAGACGAACTCTTGAGCGCGCACTGTGTTGCCTTCTTCGAAGACGAGCGAGATGCGAGTGAGTTTCGACACTTTTAAACCTGAGCAATACTGAACAGACAGGAAATAAGTCAACTTGTAAATTTATCGAATAATCAAATAGAAGGAACTGTCGCGGCTCCTACCCAATCGCCCGCCGTTCCTGCGGTGGCGCAGCAACTGGGACGGCTGCGCCACCCTCTGGTGGAGGGCCTCAAAGCACGATGATCAGAGTACCACTTGCCGATCCAGCGCCTGATCTGGGATGTTTCCTGTGATGATGAAGAAAGTGGCAGGAAATCCGAAGCTATCCATAATCGGCACCGCTATGCGAAACTGATTCACCGATCCGTCGTCATACGTCAGCGAGACTGCTCCGTTCTTGCCGTATTGCCATTTTGTAATTTCCGTCTTCCCGACTTGGCTGACGACGAAACGCGAGGAACAAATCATCATCGCAGTCACTGCAAGTGCGCCGATTGCCCACTTCATCGCGCCTCCTCAACCTTCACGGTAGCTGGGTACTCAGTATTGTGTTTGGGCGGATTATAAAGAATCTGCAGACAGTTGGGATGCCGACAAGTACTAAGCCGCTGGCGCGGCGGAAAACGTTTGGGATAGAACGTCGAAGGTTTGATGCCCGTCTTCAATGAACCAGTAAACACCGGGCGGAGCGGGAGGGTCGCGCGCTCACTTTATATCGGCTTCCCTGGTCTCGCGTGCAGTGGGTATCTTCACTTCCGTGATGTGAATCAGATTCTTATCCGGGTAGACGTAAGCCTTCGCGTGCACGTAGTGTCCTTCATGACCCTCAAGAATTTCCGGATTGTCTACTCTCCGAGCTCTTTGTTCGGTGACGAACCTCAATTTGTCGCCACCTTCCTCAACTGTGCCCATGATGGCTGTCAACCGACCCCCGGCAACCGCCTGAGTCTTCGGTGCCTGATTGTGCGCGTCCTGAGAGAGAGCGACGACGACGGTTAGGCAAAAGCACACAGAGAGAATAGCCAATAAAAGGGTTTTCATAAGAGGGAGTCTCCGTTCTAATACGATTAGTGCTCAGCGCTTTGTTAAAAGCGGAAAGGCGGAGTTAACCACCTTCCCGTGCGACACAGTTACAGGCCTTTTACGCTGCTACAGCAACGTTATGGAAGGTCGAGGTGACGGACTCAAAGGTCGAAACCTTGGGTGTTCCATCGATCATTCTTGCGAAGGTCTTCAACACTTCTGGGTAAGTGTTGGTGTTGTAAGCTTCTGCATTGGCTTTGTTCTCCCAGAGACTGATCGCAACCACATCTAGACTGCCGGGATTGGACAATGTGATTTCGTCCTTGAAGCCCTTCTGCTTGCGAAGTAAAGGAAGAACGTCGTTCTCAAAGGCACGGGTGTAATCAGAAAGCATATTGGATTTCAGATGGATAGAGATATTGCGTGCAAACATAGGCAACCTCCTAGGGTTGGAGTTGCTAAGAAAGACTACTTCAGATGGGCTGACTTAGTTCAGGAAACCTGAAATGAGGAGAAGGTGATAACCACCTCAGTTACAAGGCTAGGCTTCTGCGCAACCGTTGTCAAATTGCGGCTGGAACCCCTTTGCATTTGACGACGGGGAAGGGCTGTTTCACGCCCCATGAGTCCGACCGGAGCGCCTGACTTGCTGCGTGCGTCTCTTTGAACTACGAGGTAGTAAGACTGATCAATGGGGCGAAGTGCTGTTACTACCACGAAGCGGGAACCTGATTCTGCCGCACAAGCTCTCACTTCAGGTGGTCGTTCTGGGTGACTAAGGTGTAAGGAACGCCGAATGGTTTACTATTTTACGAAAGGACGCGGCGGACTTCCCACTTGTAGCCTGCGTTTGCGCACAACTCCACAAGTACACCGGTATGGGCGCCAGTTCCATTGTGGACGTTTCTTGTTATTTTACAATCGGGCCTGGTCAGCAACGTCACTCGTTGAGCTTTTCGCGTCCAGATCTGTACGAACCACACTTTAGACCCAAATTTGAATACAGGCTTGGGGCGGCTGAATTCATTTCCATTGTCAACGGTCTAGGAGATGACATGCGGGAGTACGCTACACAGGTGCAAGCCGATGAACAGGAGATTGCGCCGTTGTTTGCTCAAATCGATGCGTTCGTTGAAAATATGAAGACCTAAGGGTACCGTTTCGAGCAGGTACGAAGATGTACAAAGAACTATTTCGAGGAAAACCAACGATACTGGGTCGGAGCCCTACATATTCACCTGTCCTGCCGTCCAGCCCCAGTTCTTCTCATCTGCTCCGGCGTCGGCCCTGGTCAGGTTTCCACAATCGACTCAGATCAATTCCACCTCATCCATTTTATCCTTCAAGCCTTCATCCAACGTCGCTAACCAATGTGTGCCAATGGTAGCGATTGGTTTACGGCAAACAGCGCCAGCTCCAGCCTGGTAGAAACGCCAATCTTGTCAAAGCTTTTGCTGAGGTGATGTTTCACGGTGTCTTCGGCGATCTTGAAGTACTGTGCGATTTCCTTATTCGAGTAACCCACCACAACGGCTGAAACGACCTGCAGTTCTCGCGGAGTCAGGCCAAAGCTTTTCTGTTTCGCCTCATCGTGCGTGGACTGCATCATCGTGCGCAGATATTGGACGAGATTGGAGACACTCTCACGCCCTACCCAGTATTCGCCGGCCAGGACGGTCTGGATGGCCTTCAAAAGCACCTGAGTTGCGCTGTCTTTGAGGACGACTCCGCGGGCACCGAGTTGGAGCGCTTCGACGATCTGCCCCTTCTCCGCCGCGGCAGTCAGGAGAATCACGCGAACTGGAGCCGCATTTCCCGGCGAACTCAAATCGCGCAGTGCCTCCAATCCGGGATGTTTGGGCATAGCCAGATCGAGAAGGAGAATATCGGGCTTCAAGTGACGTACGAGTTTAACGGCCTCGGCGCCATCGGATGCCTCTCCGAGTACTTTGAGGTCTGCCTCTGCTTCCAGTAGACGGCGCAAGCCATCGCGGAAAATCGGATGGTCGTCTGCGATAACAAGACGAAGGGGACGACGTAAGCCACGCATGTGTATCGGAGCTTCGCGAAGCAACGCTCGTACTCGTGCCGCTTCCTCGATCGGGTCGGCTCCAGCTTCTCGCTCCTCGGCAAGGATCTCCTCTTCCGAGAGTTGGAGAACCGAATCGGCGAGTCCGTTCATGAGCTTCGTTATCCGCTCACTGTCTTTCTTCTTATCAGTCACAGTGCTTCCCCTTTGCTTCAGTTCTGCGATCCTACTGGTCGATGTCACGCGCGCGAAGTCTAATTCGCTTGATAGCTTGCTGATATTCCCATTTTGAAAGCTCATAGTCGTGCATGATTTGAGAGGGTGGAAATCCGGCTGACAATCCCTTAAGGACCTTGGTTGCAGCGGCGTCGCCTTTGCAACGCGCAGCTATCAGTTTCCATTGCTGGATCGCAGCCAACTCCCGCTCTTGCGATGGTGCTTCGGACGCGACATTGTCGAGAGGAGAAGTTGCTTCTGCTTCTTCAGTGCGCGTCAGGATCTCTGATTCGAGGTCAGGCTCGTGCTCGTCGAAGTCCCGTTTCCAGTGGCTGGATATGCTTCGCATCGCGCCAATAAGGTGGGTTACGAGAGCGACATCCGCCTTCCAGTTCCGTCCGGTCCCGTTGTTCGCCGCGCCGCGTAGGAACGCGAGCCTCGCCTCGCCTATTAAATCGTCCCATGTCCGTCCGCAGCTCGCTCGGCCAAGACCCCGCATTCTCCAGACAGAGAAGCGCTTGAGCTTCAATAGCTCGCCAGGTGTCAGCGCCTCGATAGCGCGATGGATCTCCTCTCGGTTCGCACCCGTTCCGTCCGGCATCCGCTGTTCCTTTGGGCTCCCTACTTTACTTATGCCCAAGATTCCGCTTCATTGCAGGAAATATTTTTGCGAGGGCGTTGCAAGAATTGCAGAAATGGGCATTGCCATAGGACGTTTTATCTACAATACTATGCCGGGATCCGGAACGCTGTGGTTCTTACTCGATTGCACGCTGTAGCCCCAATGGGAGTTGGCGAAGTGCGTCGCATTGAGCGATGGTTGGCGATCGCTCGACTCGCACTTGCTATTCCCGCTCTTTTTTCTATCTGGATTGGCCCCATACATGTCTCCTTTTGGGGCGAATGGCTGCTGGGCATATACATCATCCACGGCACCGTAGTCATGCTCCTGCTGAAGTATCGTAAACGGCCAAGCCTAGCGTTTCTATCTCTCGTTTACGTTGCGGACTTGGTCTGGCCAGCCGCAATGTCCGCATTCGTCGCTGGGACAGAGAATCCTTTCTTTTTTTTCTTCGTGTTTATGCTAGCTGCCGCTGCCTATCGATGGGGTCTCAAGGAGACCGTAGGCACAGCCGCCGCCTGCGTGATTTTGCTCTGGGTGGAGAGCATTGCCGTGCACTGGGGATCCCTTGCGACAGTTGAAGGCTTCCTGCTTCGCCATCATTTTCACAACTCCAACTTAGGAATCGATGTGGTCGAGCTTGAGCCCAAACACATGCTTATACGTTCTGTATATCTGCTCGTGATGGGCTGGTTGCTCGGCTACTTGGCGGAACAAAACACGTATTTGCGAGCGGAAGTAGAACGTGACCGTTTCGTCCGTGATTTGCACGACGGTGCGCTGCAGTCGATGATCGGCGTGGCGATGCAGCTAGATGTACTGAGCCGCCATTCCACTCCACCGACGATGAGCGTTCCACAAGAGCTAGCCCGAATCCGTAACCTCTTGCTTGAGGAGGCACGTAAGCTGCGCGAGTGGATGCAGCGGATCAAACCGCTAGACGTAGAGGCCAATAATGTGCGCGCTCACCTCATCGAGGTCGTCGAGAGATTTCAGCGCGAAACCGGCATTACCGCGCGATTTGTCTGCGAATCGACGCTGACTATCCGGCCGCGCGAGATTTGCGAGGCAGTGGTCCGCATTGTCCAGGAAGCGCTGGTGAATGTGCGAAAGCACAGTGGCGCGACTCATGTCCTGGTCCACTTCGAGCGCGGGGATGGCTATTGGCAACTCACCATTGACGACGATGGCCAGGGCTTCCCATTCACTGGACGCTTATCCCTGGCCGACCTGGAAGGGGAGGGTAAGGGTCCATTGGTAATCAAGGAATACGTCCGTTTGATTAACGGCGAACTCACATTAGAATCTGTTGCTGGCCGGGGTTCGCGGCTGATGATTACCATTCCGCAGAGGCGACAAGCAGGTTTACGCCTACTGATCGGCCTTATCCAATCCAAAGTCATCCAATCTTTCCGGCACCTACGTAGCCGATTCACGTAAGGTTTATGGTCCTTCGAGGACTACAAGAGAAATCGGTTCGAAAAGCTCTTGGAGGGCTTCTCCGAGCCGAAGTTACAGCCCAGCTCCTTCCATTTGAAACTGCAGCGGTTTTATGTAGTGGGAAAAACTCTCAATGCCCCCTGGCACGCTGGATCGTGATGAGAGTCCCACCATGGAATGCGAGTAATGTAAGAGAAAAGCCGGAACACGGGACGCCGTGCTCCGGCCTGTGAATAAACCAACTTCTGCTCTGGTCTTACGCCATTACCCTTTGACCAGCCGTAGACCATCACCGTCTAAAGCAAACGGGATCAGAATCTGTCGCTGCCGCCATTCACGATGTGCTGGTCCATTACTTCCCAAGTGGGCGGACGAGGCGTCCCCCTTACATATTCTCCCTGGAGTTACAATTTTAGACGCGCATAAACTATCGTATGAACTGAGGAGGCCATCATGGAACGTCGCCAATTCTTAAAGACGGGAGCTGCCGCCGGATTGATTGGTTCCACGAAATTGTTCGAGCCCCTCGCCAAAGCGCAGCAGACCACGAGTCCATCGGGCACGATCCCGAAGCGAAAGCTGGGCAAAACGGGCGAGCAGCTTTCCATTGTTGGCTTCGCCGGAATCGTCGTGATGGACAACAGCCCGTCATTTGCCGCCAATATTGTTTCCGAAGCCGTCGATCGCGGCATCAACTACTTCGACGTTGCTCCCACCTATGGCAACGCACAAGAGCGATTGGGGCCGGCGCTCCAGCCCTATCGCAACCAGGTTTTCCTTGCCTGCAAGGAAGAAGACTGGACGAAAAACGGTTCTGCCAAATTGCTTGACGAGTCGCTGCGCCTGCTGCGCACCGATCATCTCGATCTCTATCAATTTCACGCACTTTCCAAGATGTCGGACCTTGAACAGATTTTCGGGCCGGACGGCGCCATAGAAACTTTCGAAGCGGCAAGGAAAGCGGGTAAACTTCGCTTCATCGGATTCTCTGCGCACTCGGTGGAAGTTGCGCTCGCGGCCATGGACCGGTATGCGTTCGATACGATCTTGTTCCCGGTGAACTTTGTTCTCTTTTCGCAGGCCAAATTCGGCCCGCAGGTGCTCGATAAAGCACAACAGAAGCAGATGGGAATCATGGCGCTGAAGGGAATGGCTAAGACGACTTGGCCCGAGTCTGCCAAGAACGATCATCCGCATCCGAAGTGCTGGTATGAGCCCGCGGGCTTTCCTCACGAAGCCGAGCTGGGATTGCGCTGGACCCTGTCGCAGCCGATCACTGCCGCGATTCCCCCCGGGGATGAGCGATACTTCCGGCTGGGGATGGACATCGGTCAGAACTTCCAGCCCATTACGGCATTGGAGATGCAGACGCTGATCGCGGGAGCCGCCGGAGTGAACCCACTATTTCATCTGAAGAGCACTTAAGCTACGTTGCGCGTATGATTTGATCGCAACGCGCGTCGTGGGCTTGTGTTTGGCGCGGTAGATGCGGCTCTCTCTGGCTGCATTGGCTTCCACGAAACTGCCATCGACCGACAGGTGCTTGCCGTAAACTGAGTTTTGAGAATTTCAGATGGGGATCGAATTGTGCACGAGATATAGTTTTGCGACGAAAAGCGGCGAATCCTAGTCTCAAGGCGCTCTTGCGCTACCCGGAGATTGTAATGAGACGAATTCATCTTCTGCTGTTTCTCTGCGTGTCCGGTTTCCTGTTTGCGCAACAAACGCGAGTACAGGAAATCCAGTTCCAATCAGTTCCTGATCCTTTGAAACTTCCAGCGGATCTATATCTGGGTGAAACTGCTGGAGTGGCGGTCAATTCAAAAGGACACATCTTCGTTTTGTCCCGTGGCAACTCGACAGGCCCGGCTTACGGAGCCGCCGCGGCACAATTGCTGGAGTTCGACGCTCAGGGCAAGTTTCTGCGAGAGATTGGCCACAACCTGTACGCCTGGTCTTATGCGCACTCGGTCAAGGTCGACCATGAGGACAATATCTGGGTGGCCGACAAAGGTTCGGACATGGTCATAAAGTTTAATCCGGAAGGTCGTGTAGCCATGGTTTTCGGACGCAAGCAGGAGGCGTCTGACGAGAAGACCGGGCCTCTGCCGCACCCGAACCCGCCGCTGCCTCCCGCAGATGGAATGTTCCGTCAGGTGACCGATATGGCGTGGGATCAGTCCGGCAACACTTACATCAGCGATGGCTATATCAATTCGCGTATCGCGAAAGTCGACAAAAACGGCAACTGGATCAAATCCTGTAATTCTGCGTATGCTCACGTGACTTCCTGCTGGCCACGATGATTACGCGACGGAGGCGATGGAGGCATTCGAAAGATCGGGCTACCGTGGTTTCCTCAAAAAAGATGCCACGAACATGGAAGCCCAACACAATTACAGCGGGGCGGCTGGTGACTACGCCATGCTGGGGGACAAAGATGCTGCATTTGCGGACCTAAATAAAGCGTTTTTCAATCGTACTGGTGTTCTCTTCATCAAGGTCGATCCCGTTTCCCAGTATTTCGGGTTGATACGTGAACCGATCGGGACCGCGGGTACGTGCATTGACTTGTCCCTCCCCGTGTCCTAACATTGCGGACCAACGCTACCGGTGAGCTATGCTCGGCCAAGTCATTTCCCACTATAGAGTTGAAGATAAGCTGGGTGGCGGCGGGATGGGCATCGTCTATCGCGCTCAGGACTTGAGACTGGGACGCAGCGTGGCCTTGAAGTTTCTGCCTCCCAGACTGCTGAGCGAACCTCAGGCTTTGGAACGGTTTCAGCGCGAAGCTCGGTCCGCCTCGGGGTTGAACCATCCCAACATCTGTACCATTCACGAGATTGACCAGTGGGAGGGCCAGCCCTTCATCGTGATGGAGCTTTTAGAAGGCCAAACGCTCAAGCATCTGATCGCCGGTAAGCCACTGGAAAGCGCCCAAATCCTGGAGATTGTCATCCCGATCGCAGATGCCCTGGACGCTGCGCACGAGTCGGGAATCATCCATCGGGATCTGAAGCCCGCCAACATCTTCATCACCAAGCGTGGACAAACCAAGATTCTGGATTTCGGCTTAGCCAAACTGGTGTCTGGGCATCGCCGCGTGGCGGAGGGGGTGGGAACTCCTGCCGATCCCACTTTAACCAGCGACGAGAATTTGACGAGCACGGGAATGGCCTTGGGAACGGTCGCGTACATGTCTCCCGAGCAAGCGCGTGGGCAGGAACTTGATGCGCGCACTGATCTTTTTTCGCTCGGCGCGGTTTTGTATGAGATGGCCTCGGGACGCCTCGCCTTCACGGGTACCACCACCGCGGTGGTATTTGAGGCAATCCTGAATCGGGCCCCGTTGCCCGTCACGCGCTTGAATCCAGATCTGCTGTCCGATTTGGGATGGATTATCGCAAAATTATTGGAGAAAGATCGCCGTTTGCGCTACCAGTCGGCAGCCGAACTGCGTGCTGACCTCAAACGGGTCAAGCGTGATACCGAGTCCGCCGGCGTTCCCACGTCCTTACAGAAGCAAAACGTCAAGAAGCGGTGGGACAAAGCATCTCTAGGTGTGGCGGGAGCCGCCTGCCTGTTGCTTGTTCTGCTAGCACTCCTGATTCCGCATAACTGGCGTAGCCGACTGCTGGGAGGCGGAGGATCGCGCATTCGTTCCGTAGCGGTTCTGCCCTTTGTGAACGCTGGCGCGGATCCTAATCTCGAATATCTTGCCGACGGGGTCACGGAAGGAATCATCAGCGGTCTAAGCCGCGTTCCTCAACTTCAGGTGATGGCTCGCAGCACAGTCTTCAGTTACAAGGGACGCGAGGCAAATGTGCAGAAAGTGGGCACAGAGCTTAATGTCGATGCCGTGTTGCTGGGCAGGATTGCGCAGCACGGTGACACGTTATTGATCCAGGCTGATTTGGTCAATGTGGCCGACGGATCGGAGTTGTGGGGCGATCAATACAACCGAAAAGTTTCCGACTTGATTACGGTGCAGCAAGACATTTCGAAAGAGATCTATGAGAATCTGCGGCCGAAACTGATGGGTACGCAAGCTGGGCAATTGGCCCAGCACGAGACGGAAAATCCCGACGCTTACCGGCTTTACCTGCAAGGTCTGTTCTACTGGAACAAGTGGACAGAGGACGGATTCCGCAAGGCGATCACTTATTTCAATCAAGCCGTAGAAAAAGATCCGAATTACGCACTGGCGTACGCCGGCCTCGCGAATACGTATAACTTCCTGGGCCAGTCCGGATATGACGCGCCGAGCAAGGTATGGCAGAACGCAAAGACGGCCGCCATGCAAGCCGTAAAGCTTGACGACCAACTGCCCGAAGCGCATATCGCCTTGGCGCTGGTTCGCGGGGGTTACGATTGGGACTGGGGGGGAGCGGAGAGTGAGTTCAAGAAAGCGATTCAACTCAACGCGAACTCCGCGACTGCCCACCAATGGTACGCCGATTTCCTGATAAGAATGGGGCGCTTCGAGCAAGGCAAGCTGGAGTTGAAGAAGGCACAAGAACTGGATCCGTTGTCACTGCTCATCAATACGAGTGTCGGGCGCCAGCTATATTTTGCGCGCCAGTACGACACGGCGGTCCAGCAGCTTCAGAAGACATTAGAAATGGATCCAAAATTCGTTCCGGCGCAGCATGCCCTGGAGGCAGCCTATGCGCAAAGCGGGATGTATAAGGAGGCCGTTGCCGAGCGGCAAAAAGTGTTGACGCTCTCCGGCAATCCGGATCTGGCAGCGGCCATCGGGGAAGATTACAGCACCTCCGGCTACTCAGGCGTGCTCCGGAGTTGGCTAGAAGGCCTCCAAGAGATTTCCAAGCGGGGCTATGTTTCCGCATACAACATGTCAGAAATCTACGCGCGACTCGAACAGAAACAGGAAGCCCTCGCGGCCCTGGAACGGGCATACACCGAACGCGACAGCAATCTCACTAATATGAAAGTTGAGCCTGTGTTCGATGGCATTCGATCCGATGCGCGTTTTCAGGAATTATTGCGGCGGCTTGCCATGTCGCAGTAACGCAACGCACTTCCCCGGAATCTATCGCAGCGGGTAACCTGGCTCGCCGGGCAGATGGCCATCGACCCGCAGGACCTTGGCTCCGGGCCGCACCTCGCGGGCATCGATAAACGCAATGGCGCCGGGAACGGCGGTCACGAGATCATTAGCCATATCGTTCGAATACACCACTTTGGGCGCTGAAGCTGACTCCGCCCGGAAGATTTTGGCGATCCAGTATTGTTTGAACTGCGCCTCCGACATCTGGTAGATGATTTTCAGCACGACATTCCGTTCTCGCGCAACCGGAGCGCGGATCAGCAGCACCACAGGTAAATTGCTTGTCCAGTATTGCCGGTCCCCGAGGAAGACTTTACGCACATCGGCCAAACTGAGATCGCTAACCGGCGTGTCAGGATGGACCACCACCGCGACATCGACGCCGTGGCTCTGAGCGACAATGGTTGCGCAGAAGCCCAGAATCACGCAGGCCAGCCCCAAGCTCATGGATGCGATTTTGCGGTCGAGGTTCATGATTTTGTTTTAGAAAGTGAATGCGGTCTGGAAGAACGCCCCATTGACATTGGGTTTATTCACCGCGCTTCGGGCACGGCGATATTCGCCCTTAAACGCCGCGAAGTTGGTGATGTCGTATCTTACCCCCACCAACGATCCGACCAAATCGACCACGCTGGGAGTGGTAGAAAAGTCCCAAACCGGCTCCACTCCCGGCCTATGAATATACTCGAAGCGGTAATAGGGCTTCCATTTACTCGCCTCCCAGGGAAGCCTATAGCCCAGCTGGACATAATAGGACGTCGTATTGAAGTTCTGGGAGGTCGCCAGGTCGCGGTGATGGACGTTCGCATATTCCGCGAGAATCTCGGGATGCTCCTTGGTCCAGACCACATCAGCGGCAGCGATCCACTCGTTGAAGTATGTGCCTGGCGTAGTGGAAAGCTTGTCACCGTAGAACGATCCGCCGACTTGAAGTCCGTAAAGACGTGAGGGTCTGGCATAGAGATTGGCGACCCAGGCTCGATTGCTGTTCACGTCGCCGCTGTCGCCGGCTTTGCTGAAGAGCGAGCCTCTCCCATTTCCCAAGCCCACGTTGTAACCCAATCCTAACCCGCCGGAGGGAATATTACCTTCGGCCTGGGCGCCCACAAAATGAACCGGTATCAAACTCCCCCCAAATTTCACCATTTCTGGACGGCTGATACTCGTCTGTAGCCAAGCCCCATGATGGAAAGTCGCGTTCCAATATCCGATGGGAGTGTGATATTTGCCGAATGACAGTTTGAAGTAATCGTTATAATCGTAGCGAATGATGGAGCGCTCCACGGCCAGTTCGTAGGTCGTCGGCTCCGCCGTGAAGCTGACTTCTCCGAAGTAGCTGACCTTTCCAGACAGAGCGGACGCGAAGTGCAGCACGAACTGTCCCATGTTGAAGCCACTGCTCGACCCTTTTTGGTCGGTTGCCGAAAAGTCCACGTCGCCAAAGCCGTGAATCTGCAGCGATGGGTAATGGGTCTCGACCTGTTGCAACTCGGAACTTGGCATATGCTGATGAGCAGACAAAGGGCTGGCTGTGTCCGGCCGCTGAGGTTGCACAGGTGCCGCAGGTTGTTGCGCAGCACTGGCCACTTTAGTTGCGACGGGCGTGTGCTCATTCGCTTCAAGCTCGTTTACTCGTTTTTCCAGCCGATCAATGCGTTCGAGCAGTTCCTTCACAGATGGTTGGTCAGGAGGCGAAGCAGGTGGCTCTTGCGCGAACGCTACTTGCGCCAGTAGCAAGAACAGAATCATTGAAGAGAGTCGAAAACACATTGCAGGGCCTCCTCGAGTGATGGTTGGGGGCGATTCCTTTGCTCAGCCTGCGTCCGAAATATCGCATAAAACAGCCGCTAGTCTAGTCGTAACGGGCGTGTTTGTAAAAGAGAGCGACAGAGCTGCGCTTCGACTACCGTTTCCCCGCATAATTTGCCGTTTCTTACGGCCATGCGATGGCGATGCCAGAGCAGTTGCCGCACGTCCCGATTCTCCCAACTCGGCACCCAGATCTTGGGAAAGTCATCCTTCACCATCAGCGTCAGAATATGTTGCGCATCCAGCCGATCCGTCTTCTGTTTGCGTACTCGCTTCGCTGCGATCTTAGCCGCGTCGCCCATCCACAGCTCGAAGTTCAGCTCTGCTAGCAAACGTTCGAACCATCCTGCATGGCCACTCGCCTCCATGCCTACGCGCACCTTGGCTCCTGCTGTTGTCAAAGCGCGATAGAACTGCTCGGCTTCTTCCCGGTGCCCCAAGCGTCTTTGTTGGAGTTCTCCTGTTTCAGTGTCGACGAGCGCAATTTGTTGGAAGCTCGGGTGATAATCACAACCTATAATCAGCATGTTCGGCTCCTTTCTCCCGAGCCTTGGTTGGTTGGCACCACCAAAGTCTACTCGGGCCTGGGAGCCGACATTGTTATGGAATCATTACACTCATATCCCTTTCGGGGAGGGGTTTTGAGTGAAATCGCTGATTACGACAGCTACTGACCTGCCCCCCGGAAATTAGTCCAGTGGAAATGTGACTTCTCCCATTTAGAATGGCCCGCCCAGGGCCAAGAGGAGGAGTCGTGCGCAAGAGTCGATTCAACGAACAGCAGATCATTGGCATCCTGAAGGAGTCCGAAGCTGGAGTGCCGACGCCGGAACTGTGCCGCAAGCACGGGATCGCCGTGCAGACGCTATACCGGTGGAAGGGGAAGTACGGCGGGATGGAAGTGAGCGAGGCGAAGCGATTGCGGGCGCTGGAAGAGGAGAACCGGCAGTTGAAGCACACGGTGGCCGAACTGCTTCTGGACAAGCGTGCATTGCAGGCGGTGGTTGCAAAAAAATGGTGAGCCCGCAGTTGCGACGGGAGGCGGTGGTCGTGATGCGCTCGGAAGTAGCAGTCTCAGAGCGACGCGCCTGCGGGCTGATCGAGATCTATCGCCGGACGTATCGCTACGTGCCACGGCCCGAGGACCCGCGACTGCGCGTGCGGTTGCGCGAGCTGGCGGCAGAGCGGCGAAGGTTCGGATATCGCCGATTGACACGAATGCTGGTGCGTGAGGGATGGAAAGCGAATCACAAGCGCGTGTACCGGCTGTACGTCGAAGAAAAGCTGAGCCTTCGTCGGAAGCGGGGCCGACGCCGACGCGCGGGATCGCGCCTGGTGCTACCGCCGCGCCCGACGCAGCCCAATCATCTGTGGACGATGGACTTCGCCAGCGATGCGTTCACCAGCGGGCGCAAGTTCCGGACGTTGAATCTCATGGACGGCTTTACCCGGGAGGCACTGGAGATCGAGCCCGATACCTCGCTGCCCGGAGCGCGTGTGGTGCGTGTACTGGAAGGACTGAAGCAGCAGGGACGCAAACCGGAGGTGATCGTGATCGACAACGGACCGGAGTTCGTCAGTCAGGTGGTGGACCAGTGGGCCTACGAAAACGGAGTCCAACTGCACTTCATCACGCCGGGGCGACCGATGGAGAACGGCTACATCGAGAGTTTCAACGGCAAGTTCCGCGATGAGTGCCTGAACGAAAACTGGTTCTTCGATCTGGCGGACGCCCGTCGTAAGATCGCCGAGTGGAAGGCGGACTACAACCACGTGCGACCGCACTCGGCGTTGGGATACAAAACACCAATGGAGTTTGTCGCTTCGTGGAAAGCAGGCTTCTACATTGCTGGACTGGGGCAAGGGGCCTCAAACGCCGGCCCCTTGCCCCAGACCCCCATCCCCGCTACGCTGCGGGGCGAACAAAAACCGGAGAAAGTCTCATTATCCCTGGACTAAAAATGGGGGGCAGGTCAGTGATCATTCGCAAGTTCTTGTTTTTGTCTTCACGCACTGGAATGACGTAATACTGAACGTCTGGTTTCCCGGTCTTTAGCGGGATGGTCGCCATTGCAGAGTACAGGAATGTTCTCCTAAATGTTCCTTGTACCATCTCCTCCGCAACGTAGATTGCGCGCGAACTTTGTAGAGTATAACGAATCCAGGGCAACCTCTTACCACGTCCTTGCTCATAGTTCTCTGATAGCATTTCGTGTGCCCCGGTTTCTGGATCTTTGTAGAGGGATTTCAGCACGTCATTACCGATTACAATTTTGCGCCCGTAACTATCCTGTACATCTCCCGCAACTTTCTTCTCGAAATAATCCCACGCTTGTTCTTCGCTGAAATCGCCACCAAAATTTCCTGCCAGTTCCCCGGTCGCGTTGAATTGGAATGGTTGCGAATGCAGGGTATCCGCCAATACCATAGCGGACGAGATCTCCTTCGGCTTGAGCTCTGGTTTTTTCAGTTTATTTTGGCGCAAAAGAACGATCTTCGCTGTGTCATAAAAAACACGAGCACACCGCTCCTTGTTCTTCTTTGAAAGAACTTCGGAATCGAGAAGCAGTTTTTCGAGTTGTTCAATCGGTTCCATATTTCTGCGCGTTTGAATATAATGGCGGAGAGCGGGGGGATCGGACCCCGTTCCACTAGAGGAACGGCGGTTTATAAGACCGCCTCTGTCACCGAACAGACGCCCTCCGACAGGGCAAAATAAAGCGGATCACCACGGCTCTGAACCAGCTTCCCTCCACAAGGCTTCTGGTTTGGGGCCTTTCCGTTAAGGCCCAACTCCACGGTGAACCTGGGATGGAGTCAGGCTATAGCTTTTCTGGTCATAAATCTCTTTAGGGGCTAGCGCGCGCGATCCGGCTATCCACGCCTACTGATCCTTGTATTCAAGAGCCAGAACATTGTTCAGAGTTTGAGTCCACTGCTCCCTCTGCTCTTTAGCCCAGACGCTTCCCGGTTTCGGGAGCCTTTGAAAGAGCCCCCACAGCAGCATGCTATTCTGCGCTTCCATTACTATCGGTTGTTGTTGCTGATGCTGACCCGCCGGATTTGGAGGATTCTTGACGGAATCGCCATCATCGTTCCTCCGTTGCGTTCCATTTCGCTTCTTGGCGGCTAGGCCCCGAGGCTTCTTCTGCATGATGTATTTGGATACCGCGATTCCAGCATCTTGTGCCGCATCTTTCAAAAAAGCGATGCAACGATCCACCGTCTCACCTGATGCGCTGGTATTGGCCTCAATGGCTTCGCGGAGATGTGACGAAGTCGCGCTAGACAAATCAAACTCACGGCCGAACAAATAGGGGTAAGCTTTCGATAGGGCAGTGCGAAGCAAGGCTTTGCGTTCGTCCCCCTCAGCTACAACGAAAGCCTTCATTGGCTCAAGTGGCAAATTGTTCTCCGATGTGAATCCTAGATAACGGAGAGCCGTAGTCAATTGCGATTGTGAAGCACCGGACATCGTTCCCATTGAGTCTCGATCAATACGGCTAGGCATCCCCTGTTTGAATCGCTCAAGGAAATTCTTAAGAGTCTTGTAGGGAACATAGGGAGGAGTAGCGGCCTTCTTTTCAGATTCCATTGTAAGACTCCGTTGCGTGTTATACGCCGTAACGAAATACAATCTTACGAAATACGGGATATACGTGTCAAGTACGCTGTCCGACAAAGATTTGCACCTGCTCTGCCAATTCTATAGAGTACCGGCATGCGAGGACAAGTAATTGTAGTGAAAGAGTTTAATGGATCAGCGTTGGTTGTTCGATTCTGGGATTCGAACAGTTCCGGAGTCTTTATTCACAGCGAGGAAGAATTTAACAGGCGGATGAGCGGCGAAGAGTACCTTGATCCAGTGGGATTTCCTCACGAGGATGCGTTTGAATACGACAATACAGCAAGAAACCAGTTGCTAGGACAGCGGGTCGATTGGTCTATATTGAATCCGCTTAAATGCCCTGTTACAGCACCATAGGATCGCGTCGGGACACCCGAAAAATGTCATTTGCCAATTTTGGGCAAGCTGGCAAGCGCTCTCTGAGCCGTTCCCTTTCCGATGCCCATCTCTGCAACGATTTCCGCCCAGGAACGTCCTTGGACGCGTAGAGCGGCAATTCTGGAAGAGTCCACGATCACGCGCGGTCTCCCGAGTCGCTTTCCCTTCGCACGTGCGTTCCGTAGCCCAGCACGGACTCGCTCCTGGATCAATGCCCGTTCGAACTCGGCCATTGCACCAATGATCTGAAACATCAGCCGACCCGAAGGGGTGCTCAGGTCTAGGTTGTCTCTGAGGCTGACAAAGGACACTCCGAGTGCTGCGAGTTCGGCCAGTGCGTTGACCAGATGCTTCAAGGACCTTCCGAAACGGTCGATCTTCCAGACCAAGACCGCGTCAAATCGTCTCCGGCAGGCATCCGCCATCAGCCGGTTAAGCGCCGGCCGGGACTCCTTGCAGCCAGACACTCCTTGGTCAGTGAATTCCTCGACAATCTGCCAGCCGCGGCGCCCTGCATATTCCCGCAGTTCCGAGAGCTGCATCTCGGGATCTTGATTGTTCAAGGTGCTGACTCGGGCGTAGAGCGCGACCCGAGTGATAGGGCGAGTGGATTCTTCAGTGAAAATGGTGCTACGTTCCTGTCTAGCCATTGTTGCCTCCTTGTTAGGCGACTGTGGTTAGCACTGGATCGGTGTTGCTGCACCGGTCCGGTGCGTTTACTTCTCCAATGTTTTCTTTCTGCCTCTGCCTTTTCGATAGTTTGTTTCCTTGTACCTAAGTACGTTTTTCACATCACGGTCCGTCCAGAGCCGGATCTTTTGACCACCATTTGCGAAGTGTTTTGGCTCAGGGATCTTCGCAGACCATAGCCACCGAAGTAACGTTTGTTTGTCTACCCCAATTATTCGCGCGACCTGAACCGTGGAATAATTCATCGCCTATACCATAGGCGTATTTGTTGTTTCCTGTCAAGAGCTGATTGCCCGTGACAGATGCAGGTGGATCATAGAGCCGACTGCCAGCCAGGCGCAGTCCAGAGACTTGCATCCTTTTCCACAGACGAACCACTGCTCCCAACAAGAGCGTTTCACATTAGTATGGGGTCACCGGATAGCTGCCGGCGACGGTCGGCGTGCGACAAAGGGCGGTAACTTCTCGACCGCCCTTTCCAGGAACTCCCACAAACGAGAAGCCATGCGAGAAGGTGGCATGTCTGCTCACGCCGAAACCTCACTTGAAGACGCTATTAATCTCATTCAACGCCGATTTCTCAAGAAGGCTTATGAGGCTCGGAGCGACGAGTCAGTTACTGTCGCATTCGAGATTCGCCGCTGCCTGGCTGTGATCTCGGAATCGGATCGACTCAAACGCGCATATGAACTGCTCGAGTCCGCGCTCTGGAGATGGCAGGAAGGGTTTGCACGAGTTGTGGTGGAGAGTTTTCGTGAATTGTGTAGTCTGGCATTCGCGCACCCGGAATGGGTGCGAGCAGATCCGATCAAGTGGGCGCACGCGCAAACCGGCGCTTTGATAGCGGCAGAATTGGACGGTAAGCTCTGTAGGGATGTGCAATGGCGTGCCGAGGAGGAGGCGGCAGCCAATCCTGTGGCGCCGGTTACGGACCGCCCGAGACCGGCCCGACACTTGGAGTGGTATATGCGCGCAATCGAGGGGAGCGATTTTATTCCTCCGCTGGACTCAGCAGGACAGACGGAAGTGTGGCTTGCACCGTTGTGGGTGACGGGGCGTCCGATAATGGGTCGTCCATGGAGCGACGAGCGTATGACGGTAACGCAAACGAACACCGTTCTGCGGTTGGCTCGCTCAGGATTCGAGCATCGCTCGCAGTACGTACTTGACGATGCAGTCGAGAAAGCCCGTATCGATCTCGTCTGCCGGCCGCTCTCTTCCTCGGGCATGGGTCGCGCCTCAATCATCGATAAACTCAGGATGGAATGTGGTTGGAGTTTCGACGAGTTGGCAAAGCAAACGGGAATCGACAAAAAGCTAGCTATCGGGCATGCCCACGGCAAGGGCATTCGGCCCGTGAACCTCAAGGTGTACGCCCAGGCATTCAGCAAGGCGTTGAAGCGCGAGGTGACTGTGCATGAATTAGAGTCCCAACCAACTTAACATAGCGCAAACTGTCCTGCGATTCCCACAAGCGATCCCTGCAAACACCACTAACATACCACCGTTGTGCCACCGAGATACCACTGACTCGGCCATCCCACTTGTTCTAGAGTGCTTTTGGCAACGCAGCAAGTTGCAGACATAGAGGATGGAGCGGAATGAAGTTTCCCAACTTAGCTTGGGCAGGAAGTCAGGCACGGCTTGCTAACTACCAGGTTGCAGCAGTCGCCAGAATGAGCGAGAGCAGGTTCTCGCGATGCCTAGCCGGACGACTCGAGTTCTCCGCGGATGAACGCGCGCGACTCGCAGCACATTTCGGGTATCCCGAATATTGGCTCTTTCAGCAGGTACATCCGCCGGCTCGGATTGTTCCGTCCGAGGTGGATCGGGGAGTTGTGCCGCACGCGAAGCACCAGCGTGCGCATGAGCAGGAACTGAACACCCCCCCTGACTGCCACGAACAGTCTGACGGAGGGGCGGCGTGAAACGCCCAAGCTTCCAGTTTTATCCGGGCGACTGGCTTCAAGACACAGCATTGCGTGCTTCTAGCCTTGCCGCTCGTGGTTTATGGGCAGACATGTTGTGCATCATGCATCAGGGGAGACCGTATGGACACCTAACCCTTCCTGCGACTGGAGAGGATGGCCACAAGGATGTCCTTAGGCCAATCCTTCCGCAAGTCCTTGCCAGAATGGTCGGTGCCGGCGCAGATGATCTTCAGTGCTTACTGGATGAACTTGAAAGCGCTGGGGTCTTCAGCCGAACCAGTGATGGCGTCATCTTCAGCCGGCGTATGGTGCATGATGAGAAAGTGAGGGAAGCCCGCGCCAGTGGCGGGATTCAGAGCTTGAATCATCCCAACGTGCCACGTCCGAAGGGGCGCGAGACGGATACCTTCAATGAGTCCTTAAGGACATCCTCGGTTACATCCTTCGGGGGGTCCCCTTCTTCTTCTTCTTCTAAAAACCCTTCGTCCGAACAACAAACCTGTTCGGACGCGGAGAATCCTCCTACTCAGAAGAAAACCGCAAAACAGCCTTCGCAAAACGCTTGTAGGCTTGCTGGTCTCATGAGGTCGGAAATCCTTCGCAACAAATCCGACTACCGGATCACGAGTGCGGAACAACGCAAGTGGGAAGTTACAGCCCAGCGGATGCTCGACATCGACAAGCGCAAACCGGAGCAGATCGAGTTTCTGATCCGATGGGTCCAGCACGACGAATTTTGGATGACCAATATCCTCAGCATGGATACCCTCCGTAAGAAGTTCGATCAACTCCAGTTGAAAACTGCAGCGAAGACACCGAAGAGTGCGGCCCCTACTGCATTGCCGGCAACATACGTTCCTGGGAGTGTAAAGGTACGGCGGGAGATTCAGGAACGTACTGCTGGAGGGCTGCAGTGAACGTACTGGAATTGCAAGGAACCGTTCTTCCCGTGAATATTGACGCCGAACGTACGGTGTTAGGCGCGATTCTGCTGAATGCTAAAGCTTATGACGAGTCGGCGGCACTGGGTCTTGTCATTGGCGATTTTTTCCTCGATAGCCACCAGCGCATTTATTCCCGGATGATCGATCTCGCCGAATCTTCGCGGTCGATCGACATGATCACGCTGATCGAAGAGTTGGAGCGGCACAGGGATCTCCAAGCGATCGGGGACGTGGCCTACGTGTCGAGCCTAGTTGAGGGAGTACCCGAGCGTCCGAGTATCAAGAGCTACGTGCGGATCATGCAGGAAAAGGCCGCGCAACGAAAACTCATCCACACTTGCAATGCGGTCGTCGGAAGAATCGCGAGCGGAATGTCGTCTACGAACGCGATGGAGGACCTCCAAGATTCAATTCTGCAAATCCAGACCGGCAGTGACGATGCCCCGGCTCAGCGCGTGATTTCGTTTTCTGATCAGGTATACGCCGAATGGGAACAGATCTCCAAAAGTAACGGGGAGCTGATTGGACTCTCAACAAGCCTTGACTCTCTTGATCTAGTGACGACCGGGATTCGAAGAGGGGAATTGTGGTTGATAGGGGGTCGTACCGGCGACGGGAAGACGGCTTTGGCATTGCAGATTGCGGCAGCCAACTGCCGCCAGGAGATTCCCGTCGCGCTCTTCTCCATCGAAATGGCAAAAGCTGATCTGCTACAGCGGCTCTGGTCGCACGCAGGAAGGATCCCCTTCCAACTAATCCGGTATCCGCGGCACCTCGACTCAGGCACCCGGCAGACTGTGCAGAACGCGATGTGCGAGGTCGGTAAATGGCCCCTCTTCGTGGTAGAGGATGGGTCGCTCTCGATCCAGAAACTTCTTGCAAAGTCTCGATTGCTCATCCGGCAGGAAAGGGTTCAGTTGCTCATCATCGACTACGTCCAGCTTCTTTCGGCGCCGGCGAGAGACGAGAGGGAGCGCCTCACGAAGGTATCGAACGCACTGCGCAGCCTTGCAAAGGACACAGGCGTTCCAGTCGTCGCGATTAGCCAATTATCCCGGCCGAAGGACGGCAATCAGAACTTCCGACCTAACAAGTTTCATTTGAAAGAGTCTGGATCGATGGAAAACGATTCGCACGTAATCGTCTTGACCTATCGTCCTGTCGACGACTTCGGGAATCCCACGGGTGAAGACGAGTTGATCATCGCGAAGCAGCGGCATGGTCCAGTGAGCAATGAAAGAGTCTTTTTTGATCTAAAGACGCTGACCTTTCTTGGAAGGGAAGTCGGCTCGAGAGGGCAATAGGAAGCGAGCACGTGCTATGGAAAGTTTTCACATTTCCCTAATGATTTAGGTAAATCTGGCGGAGTGAAAAATGGGTGGTTTCGGCAGCGGGCGACGGTGGAGCAGCACAGAAACGACCTCGGACTACGTTCGGGTCGACGTGCGTAAGTGGCAGCGGCAAGGACTTCTGATCGCCGGTCGAACGTTTTTTTCCTGGCCATCATGGGAGGTCGAAGTCACATCTGCGGACCGTGATGAACCCATCCTGCTGTGCTTGCATCCGCGGCACGGAACAGGTGTTAGGCCCCAGCGAATTTGGATTGAATGGACAGCCTGTAATTATGGCGGGAAGAGGGCGTGGTTCATTTGTCCCAGAGGTTGTGGACGTCGGGTGGCAATTTTGTACGGCACCGTAGAACTGGCCTGCCGTCATTGTCGCCAACTCACCTACGAATGCCAGCAAGACTCTGGCTGGCATCGATCTTTGCGCCAGGCCAGAACAAGCCGCGCGAAGCTTGGCGGCTCGATGAGTCTGGCAGAATCACTTCCCGAGAAGCCTAAGGGGATGCACTGGCGCACCTATCGGCGGCTTATAACGCGCCTCGTGCAGCGCGAGCAGGCAGTCTTTGCGGGCGCAATGACGATGGTGAATGCTTTGGCTAATTTTCGATTCAACGGAAGGACCGAATGACACAAAAATCCCACATCCCCAAAACTTCTCAGCAAAAGCTGACTCGCGTGCTCGCACAGATGGACTCCTGGAGAAGCCATCACACGCGGGTAATCTTGTCGATCCACTCACCTTTGTTCCATCTAACGCTTCGCGGTCGCATTGTGGGACGTCTGGAACGCCTTTTTCTATTTGACACTTACGGTGGGACCTGCAGAATCGCCGTCATTCCGGAACAATATGATCGCGTCGTCTGCAACCAAAAGGGTCCAGCGTCGGTGACCTTTGAAACTTCTGGAATGCCCGGCCAGTTAGAGATCCACGAGGATGGCGCAGAGGCGATGTTCGAGGAAATGTGTACCGATTGGGTGCTGTCCAAGATGTGTGCCGAGGGCGCCGCTTCTAAAGCCAGCGACGATCGGGCGCAGCGTTCGAATACCGGCTGTGAAGCGAGTTCGTAGGTCATCCGAGAGAGGCAAAACAGTGTTTGAGAAACACATGGTTTCGGAACAACCAAGACCGACCAGATGTGAACCGCTCATTGACGCTGAGCGCGCGGCTAAGATTCTAGGTATCCATCAGAAGACTGTGAAGCGCTTGGCGGCCGCCGGGGTCATCCCAGGAATGAAAATCGGGCGCGTCTGGCGCTTCCGAGAATCTGAACTAGACGCATACATCGTTCGGCAGTTACAGTTGTCGGGCCACCCGAGTCCGAAAGGAGAAGCCTTTCAATGAGGACTCGGTATCAGCACGGAAACTTGCAACTGGACGAACGCAAAAACGGACCTAATGTGTGGGTGTACCGCTGGCGCGAATATGGGCCATCGGGCAGGGTGAATCGCCGCGGGGAGGTCATTGGAACGATCACTGAATATCCCACGAAGGCTAAAGCCCTCAAGGCGTGTGAACACCTTCAACTCACAGCCAACTGCGACAACCCAGGCGCGCAAAGCCTGACTTTTGGGGCTCTTTTGGATCGCTATGTCGCCGACGAAATGCCCGAACGGCACTCGACGAATGAGGCATATCGATCCTACATCGAAACGCATATTCGACCGAAGTGGTCCGACTGGACACTTCAGAAGCTAACCAGCAAGGGCGCATCTTTCGCGATCGAGCAGTGGTTGAAGTCGCTTGCTCTGGCGCCTAAGACGAAAGGCAACATTCGTAACGTAATGGCCGTGATCTTCAACTGCGCGATGCGCTGGGGATTTATGGATCTAGGGACAAATCCAGTAAGCCTCGTCCGAGTGAAGGGGGTCAGCCGACGGCAGAAGGAACCCGGGTACTCAATTCCGCTGAAATCCAGGCCCTGGTCGCAAAACTGGGAGATCCTTGTCGAACGGCGGTTATCGTCGCCCTCGGCACAGGTTTGAGGTGCAGTGAACTATTTGCGCTCAAATGGGAAGACGTCCATTGGGATGAACTGACTCTGCATATCCGTAGGGCGGTTGTCGATGGCGTCGTCGGAGACGTGAAAACGAAGTACTCCGAGTCTGCACTGCCCTTGGATCCGGCCCTAGCCGAGGTCCTGTTCGATTGGAAACGGAAAGCCCAATTTCGGGAGGATAGTGATTGGGTGTTTGCTAGTCCTCAGAAAGCGGGGGAACTTCCGTTGCGCTCGTGCAGGATGCTGGCGAGGCAGATCAAGCCGGCTGCAGAGGCTGCTCAGATAGGGGCCGAAATAGGCTGGCATACGTTCCGCCACACCTACTCGTCCATGCTGCGGCAACTCGGAGTAGACGTGAAGGTGCAACAGGAGTTGTTGCGACACGCTGACATTCGCACAACGATGAACGTGTACACGCAGGCGGTCAGCGAACAGAAGCGTTCGGCGCATTCGAGTGTCGTGCGGCTTGTGCTTTCTCTACAAAATCTGGCGAATGCCAAGCCGTTGGACATTTCTGGACATTGAAGAAAGCGTAAGTTCTAGTATGCTCAGCAACTTAATGGTCGGGGCGATAGGATTTGAACCTACGACCCCCTGCGCCCAAGGCAGGTGCGCTACCAGGCTGCGCTACGCCCCGACATTCACAGCATTCACGGGGTGCTCGGCCCCTTCCGGATTCTATTGCAGGTGAGCAAACTGGAGCAACGTTTGCGACGCGAAGTCGCGCAATCGCTCGGTTTCTGTTTCCTTAGCAGTGTACCAATCTTTGTGGGAATCATCCTTGCCAGGACACGGCAAATCAGAATCAGCGTCGCGCTGTTTGCCGGGCAAAACGATATTCTGGTCACCCCCCCTTGTTTTTGGTCGTGAGTCCGGGTTTGCCCCTGCCTGTATAATTTTTGTTCAGGTATGCAGAAGCCGCGTTACGCACTGGTCGCGTATGTAAAGAGTCCGGCAGGAGAGTTCGTCGAGAACCTCCGGCGGGAACTGCATCCCGATCTCCCGCAGGTTGCTGCCCATCTGACCATCCTGCCTCCCCGCCCTCTGGCCGGAAGCGAGAGCTCTGCTTTGGAGCTGTTACAGCAGATCTGCGGCGGGGAAGAGCCTTTTTCCGTGAGTCTGGGTGCGGTGGAGACTTTCATTCCGGTTACCCCGACCGTGTTCATCCGCATCGAGTCCGAAGCAGCGCGCATGTTGGCCCTGCACGAGAAACTCAACACGGACGTGCTTCGCTACTGCGAGGAATGGCCTTATATCCCCCACATGACGATTGTAAAGATGGGGGCCGAGCAGCCCGCTCAAACTGCATTCCAGACGGCTCGCCGCCGCTGGCAGGAGTACCTGGGCACGCGGCGTATCTCTTTGGAAAAGCTGACCTTTGTGCGGGAGGACGAACCTAATTGCTGGGTCGATCTCGCGCCCGTCGTGCTGGGTAGAAAGCTCGTGCCGCGCTAGCTCTCGTAATCACTAATGCATTACTTTCCTCAGTTACTCCAGCCCAGTGAACCCGGTCTTCAGGTACATCTCCCTCCCGTGCGTTGAAAAGCTGTCTCCACAACTGTAAATAAAGATTAGAGCAGTTTCGGCAATCCCCGTGGAACGCCTTTCCCCACGCGGGTTTTCGGACGGCCACGGGGAGATCACACATGCAGATCGGCGTTTACGGATCGGGGTATCTAGGCACCGTGATTTCCGCCTGCCTGGCGGATTTCGGCACTCCGGTTTCGTGTTGTCATCCCGATCGTACGCGCATGGTCGAAATGGCGCAGGGCAACATTCCTTTTTTCGAGAAGAATTTGAAGGAGATCATCCGGCGCAACGTGCGTGCCGGTCGCCTCTCCTACTCCACCGACATTGAAACTTTTGCCCGGCGAACCGGAGTGATCTTTCTGGCGGAAGACAAGGCCGACAATCTGAGCGACATCGCGCTGCGCATCATCCGGCTTGCGCCAAAACCTCCGATTCTGACGATTGTCACGCCCGTTTCCGTGGGCACGGCCAACGCTTTGGAAAAGAGCATCAGTGACGCCGGCCTGCAAGCCACCATCGTTTCGCAGCCTATGTTCTTCACGGATGGTTGCGCGGTGGAAGATTTCAATTGGCCCGACCGCCTGATTCTGGGTTCGGGCTCCAATGAAGCGGTGCAGGTCCTCAAGCAGATCTTCCATCCCCTGGTCATGCGTGGTGTGCCGGTGATCGTCACCAATCAGGCCACGGCCGAGTTGGTGCGCGAAGCCGCGACCGCATTCGTGGCTACAAAGATTTCCTTCATCAACGAAGTGGCTAACCTTTGCGAGCGCGTGAACGCCGATGCCGTCCACCTTGCCTTGGCCCTGGGCCTGGACAAGAAGATTGCGCCTCGCTGTTTGCAGCCTGGAGCGGGAATGGGCGGGGTTTTCGCCGAGACCGACATGGACTCCCTTTCATCTCTGGCCCAGTCGCATAACGTGCCGCTGAAAGTGCTCAGTGCGGCCCGCGAAGTGAATCATTCTTTGGCCGAACGCCTGGTCGCAAAAGTCTCCGCCGCGTTGAACTCGGTCGAGAACAAAGAGCTGGGTCTCCTGGGATTGGCATTCAAGCCGAACACGAACTCCGTTGCGGGCTCCTCGTCCTTGCGTCTTGCCGAGACGCTAATTTCCAAAGGCGCTCACGTGCGCGCCTACGACCCGGTTGCAATTCCGGAAGCGAAGACGCATCTGAACGCGGCAGTCCGCTACTGCGATTCAGCGTATGCAGTTGCAGAAGGATCCGACGCCCTGATCGTCGGCACCGGCTGGCCCGAATTCCGGGCTCTCGATTTCGACCGTATCAAGCATCTTGTCAAGAACCCGCTTATCGTGGACACCAAGAACCTGCTCGACTCCACCCGCTTGCGCGCGCTGGGATTCGAATACGTAGGCATCGGGCGCATCTAGATCGTGGAGCGGCGGACGCCTCGTCCGCCGTTCTTCCCCAAGCTTCGGGTTGCCCTTCGGCGATTCACCACAGTGCCGTGTTGCCCCTCCCAGTTGAGCTCCTAAGCCTGCGCCGCTTGCTATAATGAAGTTCCTGCGGTGGGAATAGCTCAACTGGCAGAGCACCGGACTGTGGCTCCGGCGGTTGCGGGTTCGATTCCCGTTTCCCACCCCATTTTCTTGCACGAGGAATCATGTAGGGACAGCCCCCTCGGGCTGTCCAGGTCGAGCGAAAGCTCGACCAGGTCTCCTCTCGGCGCCACGCGGCCCCGTAGCTCAATTGGATAGAGCATCAGTCTTCGGAACTGAGGGTTGGGGGTTCGAGCCCCTCCGGGGTCGCCATTCCGAAAATCAGCTTGCCTCAAATCTCATCATGGTCAAAGGACCATATGGCGTCGGCATTGCCGCTGGGATAAAATGCCTCTTCTTGCGTGAAGCGCATCTTTCATTTTCGAGCCTCTTCCGCTGAACTCGGTCCGCTGGAAGAACGTCTGCTGGAAGCTCTCTGGACTCGCGGCAACGCGACCGTCCGCGAGTTGATCGACCAGCAGTGCCAGGATCTTGCCTACACGACGGTCATGACCACCCTCGACCGCCTTTTCAAAAAGAAGTTGCTCTCGCGGGAAGCCGAGGGCAGAGCATTTCGCTACACACCGCTGGTCACCCGGGCACAACTGCACCGCGACGCGGCGGGCGAAGCCTTCCGGCAGTTGCTGGATGCAAGCCCAGTTGGCTCGCTGCCTCTGTCGTATCTGGTGGAGATCGTCGGCGAGCGCGATGCTGAGTTGCTCGACGATCTTCGTGAACTGGTCGAGGCCAAGCGCCGCGAACTCCGCGACAGCGCCTCGCGTTCCGCCGAGGACATTTCGCGATCCAAGGACAAATCTTAATGTTTGCGCTGCGCGGCATTGCCGTCTCGTTCTCAGTGTTCCTGATCGTTTACTGCGCAACGTCGCTGGCGGTTCTTTGTACCTGGAACAGGGTTTATCAGCGCCTCCGCGATCTGCCCGTGCAGCGCCTCGGGGATCTGTTTTTCGCTTTGCGAATCTTCCCGCTTGTAGTGGCCGCGCTCATCACGGCGGCGTTTGCAATCCCGTCGTTCCTGCTGCTCGAGCCTCGCTCCATTGTGGAGCCGATGGGAGATGTTCCTCTGGCCCTGGCACTCTTCGGCTCCGGTCTCGCCCTTTTCGGCTTGACCAATGCCGTGCTCGCGCTGCTGAAGGCCTCGCGAACCGTTTCTGCCTGGAGCAATTCTGCCCAGGAGATTGCTTCGCCAGTTCCAGTTCCGATACTGCGAATTCGCCGCAGCGTGCCGGCGTTGACCGCTGTCGGAATCCTTCGTCCCAAAATTCTGCTGTCCGGTTCGGCGGAATTTCTGCTGAACGGCAACGAACTGCGCACCGCGCTCAATCACGAACTTGCGCACATTCGCCGCCGCGACAACTTCAAAAAATTCCTGCTTCGCTTCGTGGCCTTTCCGGGAATGCGGGGCCTGGAGGCCGCCTGGCTGGAGGCATCTGAAATGGCTGCCGATGATGCCGCCGTATCGAGCACGGCGGACGCCCTTGATCTGGCCGCAGCGCTGTTAAAGCTCTCACGACTGAAAGCAGACGAGCCCTCGCCCGACCTGACCGCAGCCCTGGTGCATGGTCATGCCGCCACCATCAACGCCCGCGTAGAGCGCCTGATCTCGTGGTCGGATGGGCCGAAAAGGTCGCCGGATTTCTCCGCCAAGAGCGTTATCGCGATGGTCGTTCCAATCCTTGGTGTTTTCGCAATTACCTACGGCTCATTGCTGGCGGATGTGCACCGAGCCACCGAGTGGCTGATTCGCTAGCTGTCTGTCAGAAACTGACGCGAACCCCGAGCTGCGCTGCGAACGGAATTCCCACGGTAGTTCCCGGTCCAAAAAAATCTCCGAGGCCACCTGCCGGGACGAGTAGCTGGTTAAGGCTCGTGATGGGCACACTGCAGTTCGGGTCGGGGCACAGTGCAGTCGCGTTGGCCAGATTGTTCACGGGGATGGGGAGCGCCGAAAGGTCGGTCACGTAATTCGCACCGGGATTATTTCGGTTGAAGAGATTGAAGAATTCGGCAAATGGAGTCACGCTTGCGCGGTCGCCTAGCTTGATCGGGCGGCTGACGCGTAGATCGATCTGGATGTATGGCGTCCCGCGCACTTGATCCAACGATGTCTTAATCCCATTCACCACGGCGCGATCTCCCACCGGTGTAGTGAGCGTGAATGGCCGCGCGCTTTCGGCTTGCGTCAGAGTCGAAAGTTCGATGCCGCCGGGCGCATGCAACATTCCCCCGAGCACAAAGCGGTGGCGAATGTCTTCGCCCGATGGGCCGTAATCTCCCGGGCTAAAAGGGTTCAGCGGATCGCAGACTCCGTTCACATAATCGAACAACTCTCCGAGAACGCAGCCCCAAGTCTTTGCGTTAGACAGCGTGTAGTGTGCGATCAGGTTCAATCGCTGCGTAACGTTCCCCTGCAAGACGATCGCGAGGGAATCGAAACTCGAGCGATTATCCGATCGAAACACGGCCAGCGCAGGAGCATTGGCATCGACGTTCAACCCTGGCGTGTAGTCGTATCGACGATACGAGTGATTCCCCTGTTCGTGCGTGTAGTCGGCACTCACGGTCCAATGTGCGTGGATCGCGTGCTGCACGCCTGTTGAGGTATGAATCGCATACGGCGTCTTGTAATTCGGATCAATCACTGCGCCCGGGTCGCCGGGATTTAAGCAGCAATGACCTGCCGATTCATTGTTTACGGCTTGAAAGGCCGGCGCCCACCCGCCCTGGGCCAGATCGTTGTAGAACAGCCCGAAGCCGGCACGCAGGACCGTCTTGCCGCTACGTCCGGGAGCATAGGTGAGTCCTAACCGGGGAGCGAACTGCTTGCGATTGTCATGCGGTATGCCGCGGATCAGCGAAATGCCCAGACTTTGCAGCGTCAGGTAAGCAGGATTGTCCGCCTGGCTGCGTCCGGATGCAGTGAACAGTCCGAAAGTGCTTTGATAGCGCAGGCCGTAGTTGAAAGTCAGATGAGGCGTCACTCGCCAGGAATCTTGCGCATAGAGCGCCAGCCGCTGCACGTTTTGCGAAAAACTGCCATCGCTGGCCGGCGTGCTCGCCGCCCCGGCAGCGTAATCCACGCTGAACTGCGCCGGATTCGCTGCGTAATAGCTTGGATCCTGCGGGAAGGTGTACAAGGTCTCCGCATTACCCGGAAAAGCCCCGCCCAGCACAGGTTCGTGAATGAAGTTGACCCCGAACTTAAAAGAGTGATCTCCGGTCGCATGCCCGACGTCGTAACGAAACTGATACTTCTGCTGATTGCGCAGATCTGGAAACGCGGTAATCGCGGTCGTGAACTGGTTGTCGCCATACGTTTCGAACCCAGAGACGGTCTGCGAAGTGGCGCTGAAGGGAAATGCCAACGCAAAACCAAGATTCGAATTTCGACGCTGGGTCAAGTGCAGCCCGCTCGCGCCAAATACAAAAGTTCCCAGCCACGACGGACTGAACGCGTATGAATTGCTGATCACCATGTTCAGGTAATTGTTGTGCGTCAGCAGTCCGGTCGAGGGCAGAGTGCCCTGCTGCACAAGATTGTTGTGCGTGGTGTAGGTGTCCCCCGACGCGCGCAAGAACCACTGCGACTTCACCGATTGAGCCCAGTCAAATCGGAGTGACCCGATGTAATCCCTGAATGGCACAGGCGTGTTCTGCGGTACGTCGATAGAAGTGACCCCGGGGATCAGGCCGTCGGATGCCAGACTGGACAGCGCATTGAACTGCGCCGCCACGGCCGGGCTATACGCGATGCTGGCGTTCTCGTGAACATATTCGAACGACGAAAACACCCAGACCTTGTCGGTCTTGAGCGGGCCTCCCAAGGTGAACACGTAATTCTGCCGCGAGAAGGGCTGCTTGGGATTCGGGGCGGGATTTTCGATGGGAAAGCGCGCATTGAGAGCGGACGCACGATCGTAGAAAGCCGCCTCGCCGTGCCATTGGTTGCTGCCCCGCCGCGTCGTGATCACGACCGAACCTGCCGTGGTCCCTCCGGTGTCGGCCTCCTCGTTTGCCGTGCGCATGGCAAATTCCTGGATGGTCTCAGGAGAGAAATTCTGGAGGAATCCGCCAATGAAATCGTCCGAATTGTCGCCTCCGTCTACTGACAGCTCATTGTTCAGGCCCGAACTGCCTCCCGTAGCAACGGCGGTGATACGAGCTTTCGTGGGATCAGAGGGCTCCACCGGTTCGGTGCCAGGAGCCAGGTAGGCGATATTCGCAAAGCTGCGCGCCGCCAGTGGAAGATTCTGCAAATCTTGCCGGCCGATCACGCCTTGATGCACCGCGCTCGCCACATCAACCGGTTCAGTCGTGATGGAGGAGCTTTGGCTTTCCACGGTGACGCGCTGAGCCGAAGCTGCCGGCTTGAGTGTCACTGTAATTTCGCGTACGGAACTGACTGCGATCGGAACCTCGGCCACAGCGTCGGAGAATCCCGCTGCGCTAACTACAATGCGGTATCTGCCCGGAAGCAGGTCGTCAATGCGGAACTCTCCTCGATCCTCGCTGTTCGCTTCGCGCCGTAGCGATGAGTCGGATGACTGCACGACGATTGTGGCTCTCTCAACCCGTGCCCCAGTCACGTCCTGCACACTCCCCCGCAGAGATCCGCGGGGACTCTGCCCCAGGACTTCGCTGAGCAGTAGCAGGCTGGAGAGGAGTGCGAACGCCGCTTTCTTCAATAATCCCATTTTCGCAGTATTAAGAAAGGAGAGTGGATGCAGCGCGAGCCGAAGCCGCGTGAAACCTGCGGCTGAGATGCGAGGGTAGCGTGGTGCACCGGGATACTACCAGTGCTCGTAGCGTATAAGCCTGCGTTCTACCTGCGGCAGCTGAGTAGGTCGCGTTTCAGTCCGACCAGGGCCGCGGCTTTCGATCCCAGCGATGCTTCTTTAACTCGGCCAAAAGATTTTTGTCCAGAGGCCCTGCGTCGCTGGAGGCAATGTTCTGCTTGACGTGCTCCGGCTTGCGCATTCCCGCAATCGTGGTGCTTACGGCAGGATGCGACAGTATGAACCGTAATGCCATTTCCGGCAGCGTCATACCCGGCGGCACAATCTTTTTAAGCTTCTCCACGCGTTCGATGGTTTTGGGCAGATTCTCCGGCCCGAAATAGCCTGCCCGCCAATCGCCCTCAGGAAAGCGCGTTTCCAGCGTCATCTTTCCGCCCAGGCTGCCTTCGTCGAAGGGCACGCGGGCAATGACGCCGACGTTCATTTCCTGGCAAAGCGGAAACAATTCGTCTTCCGGAGCTTGATCAAAGATGTTGTAGATGACCTGCACCGTATCGACCAGCCCCGCGCGAATCGCTTTGAGGCCATTCCAAGGCTCCCAGCGGTTCAGGCTCAGCCCGAAGAATTGAATGATCCCGTCCTTCTTCAGTTTCTCAACCGTGGACCGGAATTCCGGATCATTCGTCCAGGAGTCGTCCCAGACATGGAACTGCAGCACATCGATGCTATCCACGCAAAGCTGTTTCCGGATCAGGTCGGCATACTTGAAAACGTGCTTAGCCGAGAAGACCTCGCTGTACTTGTACTCCGGCAGCGCAGGCCAGCGATCGTTTGCGGGTGGAATCTTAGACGCCGCATACAGACGCTTGCCCTTGTTTCGCTTCATGGTCTCGCCCAGCAACCCATCGCTCTTGCCTTCGCCATAGGCCCATGCGGTGTCAAAGAAATTGCAGCCCAAATCAACGGACATCTGCAGCGAAGCCAAAGATTCCTTGTCACTCGACCCGCTCCAGCCGCTCATCCCCCACAATCCATAGGCGATGTCGCTGACTTCAAATCCCGTCCGGCCCAGCTTGCGGTATTTCATAATGGCGTCCTTTGGAAGGCCAACCTACTTCGGCTATGTGAACTCAGACAGCATAATCGAAGCCGCCCCGCTCGCGCTCGGACGAGCCCTGAATTCCGTTTCTGGCCGCGATTCCCTATTCAGATTTTTCATAGGTCTCATCAAAATTATTGTGTCCGCAAGGTTAGCTTCGGGGTGTTTAATGGAGCTAGATCATACAGAAACAGGAGTCGCTCCCATGAAATCTGAATATCCATTTAATCCCACACCGGGCAAGAGCGAAGAAGAAATAAAGGCGCCGCCGTCCCGCTTCATTGATGAGAAGATTTCCGATGAAACCGGTACGGAAACCAACGCGGATAGCGCAATGGCGCCCGCAGGTCTGAGCAATCCTTTCTGGAACTAATCGCCGTAGTTCTCCTCAGCGCCGGTCGGAAACGACCGGCGTTTTGTTTTTCGAATCAGCGGAGAATGGGCAAGCAGAGGCAGGGGCGAGTCGCGAATTCCAGCCCTGACATTTCTTCCAGCGCCGGATGCAGCATGGAATCGCGGCACGGCTCCAGGGTAATCACAAACGGCAGTGAATTCTTTTCGAACCCAGGTTTCTGCAGCAGAGAATCGATGTTCAGGTGATGCGCCGCCAGAATCTGCGCCAGTCGCGCAACGATTCCGGGCTGGTCGCGCACGAAAAAGCGCAGATACCATGCGGTCTCAAAATCGCTGCATACCGTGGGTCTTAAGACCTGGCTCGCTACCTCTCTCCTGCCGCCGGAGAGCCCCGCGGCGACAAACATCACATCTGACACAACCGCGACTGCCGTAGGATCGCCCCCGGCGCCTGCTCCGAGGAAGGCCATATCGCCGCCGTATTGCCCTGACGTGAGCACCAGGTTGAGATTCCTCTGCACGCGCCCGAACGCTGAATCCGAAGGCACCAGGCAAGGCCCAACCTCGGCAAAGAGAGTGTCGCCCTTCAGATCGGCGCGTGAGATTTGCCGGATCGTGCATCCCAATTGCGCCGCGTAGTCGAAGTCCACTGCATCCACGGGGCGGATCGTCCGCGCGCGCACAGATTCCGGGGTCAGTTGCACGTGCAGTCCCGCTAGCGCCAGAATGGCCAACTTCGCCCGCGCATCGCCGCCGTCCAGATCTTCGGATGCGTCCGCCTCGGCATAGCCGCGAGCCTGGGCTTCTTCCAAAGCCTCGCTGAACGGAATTCTGGCACTCTCGATGCGGCTCAGGATGTAATTGCACGTTCCATTCAGAATCCCGGCAATGCCGTGCAGCCGGTCACCGCTTAATCCCGCCCGCAAAGCAGGGAGTACGGGAACTCCACCGGCCACGGATGCCCCAAATTCAAGCCGAACTCCCTTGCTGGCCGCGAGCTGCAACAGATCGGGCCCATGGCGTGCGATCAGTTGCTTATTGGCAGTGACCACGGACTTGCCGGATTCGAGCGCCCGCCGCACGATCTGCTCCGCCGGATTGATCCCGCCGATGAGCTCAATTACGATCGCAACATCGGAGTTCAGCACCGAATCGACTTCCTCGGTCCAGACCACATCGGCCGGAACCCAATCTTGCTTCTTGCGTGCAACGTTGCGATTGCAGATGTGAGTAAGTTGCAGAGCCTTGTTGTTGCTCTCGCACAGAATCTTCGCGACAGCGCGGCCGACTGTGCCGAAGCCGATCAGCGCAACCTTGCAGGCAGAACTTCTGTCGGCTCCGTTTTCAGGAGCGACTTTCGTCACCGTCTTGGAAACGTTCTTGGACAAGCAATCCGCCTGAAAATGGGATTCCATATGATACGTGGCAGCGGTGGTTCCGCAAAATTGCGGATTCATCTAGGTAGTGGGTTGAAGGACTCGGTCTTGCCCCACTTGGGCGGCGTGCCGCGCCGACTGCGCATCAAAGTTGATAATATGGTGCCTGCCTGCTGCGCAACACCAGCGGGAGCATCGCGGACACGCTCTTTTACAAGCGCCTCTCGGTTTGAGCGCGGCGGTCTGCAACCCCGGCAGCGGGAGGAGAAGGAATGATTCGAAAGTTCGCCACGGCTTGCGGATTGCGATCGCTGGTGCTGATTGCGATGCTTACGGCAGCCGCAGCCGTTCACGCCCAACAAACCCCAGCTCCGCCCGCTGACCCACCGCCCCAAACCGAGCAGCAGCCGCAAAGCCAACCCTCCACCGGCCAGGAGGCTGCACCCGAGGAAATTGATCGCCCAAGCAAGAAGAAGGTCAAAGGATATGAGAAGTGGACGTTCAACGTCGGCGGGGGTGCAAGTCTCACCAATGGAACCACCAAAACCTTCGTGCGGGGCGGGGGCGGGATTGCTGCTGTCGGCGCCGCGCGCAATTACAGCAAGTATTTCGGCATCCGCCTCGACTTCCAGTTCGATAATCTGCCCCTGCGAACCTCGGCTCTGCAAGCCGCCCAAGCGACGGGCGCCACAAATCACGTTTATTCCTTCACTCTTGACCCCATCATCAATGTTCCCGTGAGCAGCAACTGGGGCGGCTACATCGTGTTCGGTCCGGGTTTTTATCACCGTTCCGGCAAACTGGATGCTTCCACCGCCATCCCCGGCTCGGCCTGCAATTCTTTCTTCCTCTGGTGGGGACACTGCTACAACGGCAGCCTACCCATCAACGGCCAGTTTCTGCACTCCAGTCAAAATGAGTTCGGCTATAACTTCGGCGGCGGCATCACCCGCAAGATCCGCCCCAATGTGGATCTGTACGCCGAGTTCCGATATCTGCACGGCAAGCACAACAACATCACTACCGACCTGCGTCCGATCACGATCGGGATTCGCTGGTGAGATTGGCTAACTTGCCGCTAAACCCAAGTCCAATTTTGGGTTTTGGGAAGGGCACGACTTTCAGTCGTGCCGAAAGTCACGCAGAGTCACGGCGGCTTCAGCCGCTGAGAGCAGCTGTTCTACTCAGGATTCGTTCTGTAATTCCACAGCTCCAAGTTCTGCTTCTGCAGTTGCACAAACGAAGATCCCACGACCGGCTGCGCAACAGAAGTTCGTGAATGGGGGGCGCCTACGGCGGATTCAACCAGCCCGTGCGCCGGCGCCAGAGAGCACGCCGGATCCGTCGCAGTTGCATCTCCTGCCAGCAGGAATGCCTGACACCGGCATCCGCCGAAATCTTCTGTGCGCTGATCGCAGCTCCGGCAAGGTTCCGGCATCCACGATTCTCCCCGGAAGCGCTGAAAGGATGTGGACTCCTCCCAGATCCACTGCAGGGACTTTTCGCGCGCGTTTTCGAAAGTCATCTCCGGCAGTACTTCAGCCGCATGGCACGGCAAAACTTTGCCAGAGGGATTGACCAGCATCAATCTCCGCCCCCACCCACCCATGCAGGCCTTGGGATACTTCGCATGGTAATCGGGAACAACGGAATCGATTCGCATGCGCCCGGCAAGTCGCTTCTCCGCTTCGGCTACGATGGCAACCCCCTTCTCGACCTGCTCGCGCGTGGGCATAAGCGCGGCTCGATTGGCGAGCGCCCAACCGTAATACTGCGCGTGCGCAATCTCCACGCGGTCTGGATTCAGCTTCTCAATAAACGCAATCATCTCCTCGAGATGATCCAGATTCTGCCGATGCACCACCAGGTTGACCGTGAATGCAAGCTTGTACTTTCGAATGGTGCGCGAAAGTTCAATTTTATGCGCGTGCGCCTTGGCCCCCGCAATCCAGTTGGCCGATTCTTCGCGTGAATCCTGGAAACTTATCTGGATATGATCGAGACCGGCATCGACCAGCGCTGCCAGTCGCTGATCGTTCAGTCCAATGCCAGAGGTGATGAGATTGGTGTAAAGCCCTGCAGTACGCGCCGCCGAAACCAGTTCAGTCAAATCGGTGCGTGCCAGCGGTTCGCCGCCGGTGAAGTGCGCGTGCAGCATGCCAAGCTTTCCTGCTTGCTGAAAAACGCCGGTCCACTCGCCGGTCGAAAGCTCCGACTGTGTTGCCGTCATCTGCATGGGATTCGAGCAATAGACGCAGTGCAGCGGACAGCGGTGCGTGACTTCGGCAATCAGGGCGAGAGGATTGGACAATTTCGTAATCGGGCAATTTTTGTAATCGGGTAATCTCCGGATAAAGTTGCAATTGCAAAATTGCCCGATTACCAAATTACAAAATCCTTTCAGTAATCTATGATTCGCCTGCGCTGTAGCTGCTCCAAAAACGTGCTGATATCCCCGCGGATCTTCTCCGGATCGGTCATTCCAAATTCCTTTTGCAGTTCCGTGATGATCTCACCAAAGGTGCGCTGGCCATCGCAGCGCTCCAGCACTTCCCGCCCCGTGCCTTGCAGCTTGATGGCACCTTCGGGATAGAGCACCATCCGGTTCTCTTCGGTTCCGCCCCAGCGGCATCCCGCGGCGAGATGTGGTCGACTGTCATCCGTAGGAGCAGGCATGCTGGTTAGATGCGAAATGCGCCCGGCGGAGGCCAGCCCGGCTGCACGTAGGCGAAATAAAGAGCATCGAGTTGCGCCCAAAGAATGTCGCATTTATCCCGGAGAGCCTGAATGGCGAGTTCCTGCTCGCGTCGTGTCTTCGCGTTCTCGTAGGCGTAATTGATCGCGTAATGCGCGTCTTCCGGCGCCTGCGTCAGCCGCGCTTCAAAATAAGCCAATCCTCCAGAAAGCCAGGGATAATGCTCGCGCAACTTTTCCATGCGCAGTGAAATCAAGTCGCGGGAGAACAACTCCGTTAATGACGATGCGACCGCTTCCAGCAAGCTGCGGGTTCGGACGATGTTCAGGTATTCATTTACCGCGAAACGAGTCGCGGGAAGGATTCCAGTTCCTGCACGAACCTGGTCGGGGTCGAGCCCGGTGGCTTCCGCGAGCTTCAGCCAGCGCTTGATCCCTCCTTCGCTGGCTGCGTCGCCGTCGTGATCGATGACGCGCTTGCGCCAGGCACGGCGAAACTCAGGATCTGTGCCGCGCGACAGGATGATCGCGTCCTTGATCGGAATGATGCTCTGGTAGTAGTAGCGGTTCAGAGCCCAAGCCTGAAGCTGTTCACGGCTGAGCCGGCCTTCGTGCATAAGCAAATGGAACGGATGCTTGTGGTGGTAGCGTTCTTCGCCCACGGCCCGCAACTGGGCCCGCAGTTCGTCGAACGAAAGCAGGGGCGCAGCGCTTTGTTCTAGAGTTCGAACTGCCATCCATCCTCCGCGATTTCCCAACCGGCGTCGCGCACCTGGCGGTATTCTCGACCCGCCTCGTTCAGCATGGGATTCGTATTGTTGATGTGGATATAGATCTTACGGGGACGGTGCAGTTGCGCCAACTGCACCAGGCTGCAAGAGACGGGGACGTGTCCCATCTGCTTCGCAGTTTGCCCGGAGCCTTGAATCCGAATGAGTTCGTCATCGCTCCAGAATGTGCCATCGAAAAGCAGCACATCGGCGGATTCCAATTCCTCCCGCAACGCGTCCGTGATGTGCGGGACCGCTGGCATATAGGCGAGGCGCTTGCCCGAAGGGCATTCAACGAATACTCCCAGCGACGCTTCACAGTCGGAGAGCCCCGCGCACCTTGTTTGAGACACGTACGCAGGAAAATGCTCGCCAACGGACAGCGTGCGGCAGCGAAGCTTCGAATCGTGGCCGGTGGCATCGTTGAGTGAAAACAATGTTGCGGGAATGATATCAATCCACCTCACCTGGCCTGAGACGCGCTGCAGCATGCCAAACATGGAGTTGTCTTCGGTCAAGATGCGGCGAATGGATTCTGTTGCGAACACGCACAGCGGCTGTAGTTCACGCAGAAGGAGCAGTCCGAGAACGTGGTCGATATCGGCATTGAGCAAAACGGCTCCGCGTATCGGCGATTGCCGCAGGCCGGCACTGGGATGAAGTTCTGGTGTGGACTCAATCTGGGCCCGCAGATCGGGAGAGGCTCCGAGCAGAAACCAGGAATTCGCGTCGGCGCTGATGGCGATTTGAGCCTGGCTCCGACTTTTTCCCTGGAACCTTCCGGCGCGAAGAGCACGACAGTTGGGGCAAGCGCAATTCCATTGAGGAAACGCTCCGCCAGCGGCCGACCCCAGAACCTTCACCCGCATGCAGGGAGTCTAGCAGCGGGCGCACGAAGTTTCCGCTTTTTGCTAAAAACTAACTGAATGCGGCGCCTCACCGTCGCTGCCTGCGAAGAAGAGCACTGCGACCCAGGTTAGATCCCTATCTCCTATTCAGCGTTGAAGAGGTTTGCTCTGCTGCGCTGGGCGCGGCATCGGGTCGGGGCAGCGCGTCAGATACCGCCCGGTTTCCAGAAAAGCGCGAGGGCAACGGACGATACCCGCTTCTGGTACGCACTTTGTATTTCTTCAGTTGATCGCCCACAAGTCTTATGGACACCATGCGCCACCCGCTGTTGGGATTGGCCTTCGGGTAGTAGCTCAGCGAATACAAGTGAGCCAGGTCATCGCGAATGGAGGCGAAGGCCTGCTGCTCATCTTTCCAGTTCTTGGCAAAGTAGGCTTTTCCGCCTGTGGCCGCCGTCATGCGGTCAAACACGGCTGTGGACACGGGTTCCAGCCTCGCTTCCTGCGTGCTGATCATGTAAATCGAGACGCCCGCGGACTGAGCAAATTCGGCGACATCCTCGGGCGGCACTACGCTCGAATTGTCCGGGCCGTTGGAAAATACCACCACGACTTTGCGGCCCATATTCTGCGCCGCATCTTTCAGTGTCAGCAGCAGGCAGTTGTAGAGCGCTGCCTGGTCTCCCGCGACAGTCGAGCGTACCGCTTGCAGGACCTGGGAGCGGTCCGCCGTCAGCGGCGCAGCCCGCGAAAGATCCCGGCTGTAGGAGTAGAAGGCAATCTTATCCGCGCTGCCCAGCGAGCGGATGAAGTCGCTGATCGCATCTTGCGCGAACACAAATCCCCGATACATGTAGTCACTGGTGTCGAACAGGACAAAGACATTGGCGCCGCTGATCAGATCATTGAAGGTCTGCGGCCGCTCCGGAGAAGTTCGTGCCAGTTCCTCGGCGGGCCCCACTTCCGCAAGATCGCCGAGATTGCGGGCTGGTTCATTTCCTTCCGCAAAGGTTGCAGGCTTCTCCATAATGCCATCTTCATAAATGGCGAAATCTTTGGGCTGCAGGCTCGTGACGTAATGTCCTTTCTTGTCGGTCACAGCTACGTTGAGCTGAACCATGTTTACCGTGACGTGAATATCCGGGCTGCTCTGCGCGGTGGCCTCAGTCCCGGAAGCGATGAAAAGGGAGACGCAAATCAGAACCAGCAAGTAAAATTTGCTAACCATAATTAACTTCCTACTCTGCGATCCCCGTCGGCTGGTGGATCGCTCGATCGTTCTCTTTTGCCAAATGCAGCAATATTCACGGGCGTCCGGCGCTGATGGTCTCCGGCGGCTGCACTTTGCCGGCACGGAATTCATTGGCCGCTTCGTGCATGGCCCGGAGAAGCGCAGGCCAATCCTCAAATTCAGTTGCGAAAATTCTTTCCACCATCATCCGCGTCAGTTCCGGCACGAGATGATTCAGCATTACAGGCGAATAGCCTCGTTCATCAGCCAGGCGCGCCCAGTACAAATTGGGCGAATCCCAGGACTCGGCGAGAAAACGGTTTGCCTCTCCCGCGAACGGGGGCATGGGCAGGACGTTCAGCAATTCGGGGGCGTAATTCTGTGCGAGAGCCGGATGCGGAATGCCGAAATCGTGGGACAGGCGTTTCAGGCTGACTTGATCAGGGTGCTGGCGAGAGAGTTCCTGAAGTTCCTGGGTGGCGCTTCCCATCTCGGCCAACTGATCCGGGTATTTTTCCCGGAACTCCAGGGCGAGATAGAAGACATCCGCGGGCATGGTTTGCGACAGAATGTCGGCAATGTGCCCTGCCGCCAGATCTCGCTGCAGCTGTCTCGAGCGCTGCGGCAGCATTCGGCCGCCGAGAATGGCGACGACCTTGTTGCGCAGCTCTTCGTTCTTCACCGATGCCGTCAGAAGCTCCTCTCCAGTCCGCTGGTAAAGCGCGGCGGCGTGCAATTCCAGTGGACTTACGTCCCACCAGCGCGGAAGGATGGCGCTCGCCAGGAGTTCAGGGGTGACTTCCTTCCAGATCAAAGCTTGTACGCTGCTGGGAGAAATGAAGTCCTGTTCCAGAATGGCGAGAGCATAAGGAAGATCGGCCAAAGAGCCGACCAGATGGGCTCCGCCTCCTGCCGGGGTACCTTCGCCGAACAGTTCCGGAGACTGCCAAAGGGTTTTCAAGCCGCTCACCGTGTCGCCGGCAAAGTCATGCGACCGGACCAAGAGCGGGTTATTGTGCAGTGCCTGCGCGCCGGGTGGCTCGTAATAGGCATAATTCATGCCGACAAGAGTGTCCCGCAGGAAAGAAGCGAGTTGGCCGCGAGCTTCTTCGATCTGGTGTGCCGGGGCGGAGGTGGACTTCAGGAGTTTCGGCAGATCGGTTTTCATCTGCAGGTCGGTGTGATGGCTGTTATAAACCCCGGCTGCCCATTCCTCATGCTCGCTATTGCTGAAGATCGGGCGCGGCAGCTCGAATTCCTTGGTCTGGGCCGCTATCAGCATCACGTAATCCTCGGGCTGCTTGCCGCGCGCCTTGTCCTTGAGCGCGTCTCCGACGATCATCAGCGTGTCCAGTGAAACCAGGCGTTGGTCATCCAGAACGGACCGAATCCTTGCTGCACTCTCCCGATGCATCTCCTTTCCATCTGCCCCGGATTGCGCCGGACCGGCGAGCAAATCGATGATCTTGTCCTGCGAGATTTTGGGCGTTCCCGTGGAAAACTGAAAGAGTTCAGCCACAGACGCTCGCCCGGCGTCGTATACCTGCGCCGCCGACCGGATGCCTGCGAAGGGCTTGATCAGCTTCTGCCACGATTCGTTCAGCTGTGAATTTGGAATCTCGCCCTGGCGCGCCAGGATCTGCCACATTCCGACATTGGCCTGGAAAATTCCCATCGCGTTGCCGCGGTCCCCGGGCGCAACATTGTGCAGCCCTTGCGCGGTTTGCAGAAAAAGACCGATGGACTGATCGTCCAAAGCCGGGAACTCGGAGAACATTCGGTATTGATTGCCGAACTCCTCGAACTTGCGCCCCAACAGGCGCACAGTGCCTGGGGCCAGGCGGTGTTCCGGACCGCGTCGGGCGTCCAGTTCGCTGATGGCCATGTAGGCCTGCAGGGGTGTTGCGTCGATGGGAGCACGGGACAGCGCAAACATCATTCGTATGAGTTGATCGGCATTCTTGATTTCAAAATTCTGCCGCGCCCACTTGCGCGACAGGCTGGAATCGTGCTGGCGGAAAATAAGATCGTTCCACTCCTGCAGATTCCCGGGCACGAGCGGCTGCCCGGAGTCGTCCAAGTGCAGCCGCGTCGCCAGCAGCAGCATCGAGGGTGCCGGGCGGAAAGAGCCTCGGGTCGAGGGCGCAGCGGGATCGGGTGCGCGCAGGCCACTATAGAAAAGCCGGAGCCGGGTGGGATCGGTGAAATACTCCTGTTGCTTTCCGCGGATGCGCGACAGGACATCGAAATACGCCGCCAGCCACCCTTTATCTTTCGCCAGCAGTTTGGGAACGAAACTGGCGGGGGATGCGGGGCTGGCACCCACCAGTTCTTTCCATGCCTCAGTCGAGCGGGATCCGCCGGGCACGATCACGCTGCCATTCTCGATGCACAGTTCTCTGCCGTAGAAATCCAGCACCGCGGCATAGGGCAGGAGCTTTCCCAGTCCAACGGATTCTTTCAATGCTTTGCTGGTATCGGAATCGAGGCGGGAAAACGCCCAGTAAAGCCGCGCGATGGAGGGATCGAACAGAATTGTTTCCAGCAAGTCTCGGCTGTTCTCCCGCATGTTCTTCTTGCTGAGCTGTGTCCAGTCGCTCTCCGCGAACAGTACGGGCACCCCATCGGAGGAGTACGCGTATTGAAACGGTTTTCCTCCTTGCAGTGTCTGCTCCAACGCGGGCAGCGGAAAGCCGGAGTCGATCGCAAGAAAAGCCCTCTCCGGATCATCCGTCAGCAAAGTAGTCTCCGCAGTTCCGCAGTTTGGCCGGATGCGGTATCCGAGAATGCGCAGCAGCGGACCCGCGTCATCGCAGCCCGTGACGCGAAGAACCATGCCGGTTTGCGATGCCAGCAACGACAACTCCCTGGCCTGCACCACGTATCGCCGCAGCAGAACTAGAAACTCCGTAGGACGGCTGGAGCCCTGGTAGCCTTCCGTGAAAACGTTCCTGCTTAGCAACGGCAGAACTTCATCCTGCTTGATTTTCTGGCTAATGCCGGCCATGCGCAGAAAGGAACGTTGCGGCCCCGGAATGATGAACACAGATGATGGGGCTGCTGCTTGAGCAGAGACGTTGTTCGGCTCGGAAGTTAACTGAGCCGCGCGTGCAGGTTCAGCGCTGCCGGCGCACAAATCGCCGCTCAGCAGAGAAAGCGCCAACAAAACGGAGAAGGAAACGGAAGATCTCACGGGAGGATCCCTTCGTGTCGGCGGATTTCACTCGTCTGGAAACACGGCGCGGAAAGGCAGGGCGGTTCGCGCAGCAGATGTCCCCAGTCTTGGCCGAGGTGAGACCCAAGCCAGACCCTGATTTCAATGTCGGCAAAAATACTCCATAACCGCCCACAATCCAAGGTTTTTTTTCAACAATCCAGGAGATCAAATTTTGACACAAAAATAAACCCTGCAGGCAGGCTGTAGCATCTGACCAGTTTCCCTCTTCCGAGAGTCTTCGCTAGAGAAAGTCATGACCGAACCAGAAAGCTCCGCTCCGGCTGTGGCCAACCCATGGCTGGTGGCGATTGCGGTCATGCTGGCCACTTTCATGGAAGTGCTGGACACTTCCATTGCCGCGGTGGCCCTGCCCTACATTGCCGGCAGCGTGTCCGCCACCAATGACGAAGCCACATGGGTGCTCACCAGCTATCTGGTCGCTAATGCCATCGTTCTGCCCGCCAGCACCTGGTTTTCCTTGCGCTTCGGAAGGAAGCGATTCCTGATCGCATGCATAGTCATCTTTACCGTTGCCTCCTTCGCCTGTGGCGCCGCGACCAGCCTCGGCGTCATCTTGATTGCAAGAGCGATCCAGGGCGCGGGAGGTGGCGCCTTGCAGCCTCTCTCCCAATCGATCCTGCTGGAGAGCTTTCCTCCCCAGAAACGCGGCTTCGCGATGGCCGTATTCGCGCTGGGCGTGGTGGTCGCGCCGGTGCTGGGCCCGACCCTGGGGGGCTGGCTTACCGACTCTTATTCCTGGCGATGGGCGTTTTATATCAACATCCCAGTCGGCGTCTTCGCCGTGTTCATGATCTCGCGATATGTCCAGGATCCTTCGTACGTGCGGGAGGCGAAGCCGGGGAAGCTGGATGGCATTGGCCTGGGGCTGCTTGCCCTCTGGCTGGGCTGCCTGCAGATCATTCTCGACAAGGGACAGGAAGACGACTGGTTTAGCGCGACCTGGATCCGCTGGGCGGCTCTGGTCTTGGTTATTTGTCTTGTCGGATTTTTGATTCGCGAGTTTCGGCACAAAAATCCACTCGTGGATTTGCGCGTCTTCCGCCATCGAAACTTCACTCTTGGCTGTGTGTTGATCGGCCTGTTCGGAGCGGTCATCTACGGATTAGTGACCCTGCTGCCGCTGTTTTATCAGGAACTCATGGGATATACGGCCTTGGCGGCCGGCTGGGCGGTCAGCCCGCGAGGCGTGGGGGCAATTATCGCCATGCCGATGATTGGCTATCTCACCGCCAAAATCGACAACCGTTACCTGATCATGTTTGGGTTCGTGCTGTTTGGCATTGCGAGCCTCTGGTTTGGCGAGGTTAATCTCTCCATTGGCCAGTGGACGTTCCTATGGGCGATCATCATCAGCGGCTTCGGATCCGGTTGCGTATTCGTTCCACTGTCTACCACCACGATGGCGTTCCTGAAGAATGAAGAGATTGGCAACGCCAGCGGCCTTTACAACTTGCTGCGTAACATTGGAGGCAGTATCGGAATCTCTGTGGTGAATACCATCGTCGCCCGCCATGAACAACTTCACCGCAGCGAATTGGTGCATTCGCTGGATCCGGGGAGAGTTGAGGTGCAGGGAGCCATTCGCGGGATGCAAGGCTATTTGTCTGCGCAAGGTTCATCCCCTACAGACGCTCTTCATCGCTCTTACGGACTGCTCGCGCAAGGCGTAAATGCGCAGGCACGGCTGTGGTCGTATGTGGATGATTTTCGCTATATGGCGCTGGTTTGTTTCGGCTGCATTCCAATCGTGTTTGCCCTGAAAAAATCCGTGGGCAGGAAAGACGCGATTGGCGCCGGTCATTGATAGATCTCGGACCACGTAGCGCCGGCCCCTTGGGCCGGCAGGTTTTCTTCATCAGCAAGGTCTGTTGCCGCGCCCCGGCTTAGGGACAACCCGCTCGCTCCGCTCCGCGGGACAGCCCAAAGGGGCTGTCCCCTACGCGTTTTCCGAGCCGCCAAATTTTACGCTTGACATATTCCCATATAGGAATATATTCAAATCATGGCAAGGGCCGCTACCACTTCCGATGCTTTCAATGCCGTAGCCGAGCCGCGGCGGCGAGAGATCCTGGATCACTTGGTGTCCGGAGAGCATTCCGTGAACGACCTCGTGATTCGGCTAAGACTTGAGCAACCGTCGGTCTCGAAGCACTTGCGTGTATTGCGAGACGTGGGATTGGTGCGGGTGCGCCGTCATGGAAGGCAAATGTTTTATCAAGCAAATGCGGAGGGGATACGCCCCTTGCACGAGTGGACGAAGACGTTTGAACGACTCTGGGCGCATCAGTTGACGCGCGTCAAGGAACGCGCCGAAGAGAAGGCCAAGCATTCGAGCGGGGATTAACGAGCAACTGCCTCCGGCCGCTACAAGCAGTGACCGCAGTGATCCAAGACTTTTAGGAGGAAAGTATGAGCATGAGTGCAACGCTACCGGGAATTGAGAGCCTCACATTGATCATTACGCAAGAGATCCATGTGAAGGCTTCGCTAGAGACAACGTTCGAGGCTCTACTGGAACAAATTGGTCCGGAGAATGAGAGTCCCGAACAAAAGATGCCGATGATCCTGGAGGCGTGGCCAGGTGGCAGATGGTACCGCGATCTGGGCGATGACAACGGCCACCTGTGGGGACATGTGCAGTCAATCAGGCGACCGAACCTGCTGGAAATCAGCGGTCCGCTGTTCATGTCCTACGCGGTCGCGAACAACCTGCAGTACCGGCTCAGCGAAGAGCCTGGAGGAACACTGATCAGGTTTCATCACAAGGCCTTCGGCGTGATTCAGGACGAGCACCGGCGCGGCGTCAACGTTGGTTGGACAAGCATCAACGAGCGCATCCGGCAGCGCGCCGAAGCGAAAACGAAGTAAGGGGACAGTATGTGCCCAGCATGTGCGGCAACGGCAGCACTGGTCGTGGGTGGCGTGGTCTCCATCGGGGGAGTCACCGCGATGGTTCTGCTTAGCTGGGCAAAGTTAACGTCCGCGACAACAACATTTCATTCAGGAGAAACGCAATGGCTACTATGGTGGAATCGATTTCCTCGTTGGAAGCAGTAGTGAATGAGTTTCGCGACGAGGTGGCAATCACAAAACGAGTGCTGGAGCGGGTTCCCGGCGATAAGCTGACCTGGAAGCCTCACCAGAAATCCATGTCTCTGGGGCAGTTAGCCTGGCACGTGGCTACCGTACCAGGAGGCCTCGCACGCATCCTGCAACAGGACAGCTTCGACGTGACGCAGGGAACCTTTGTCCCTCCTTCCCCGAAAACGCTCGAAGAAGTCCTCGCCGCTTACGAACAGAGCGTGCGCGACGGCGAGCAATTTCTGCGTAGCTTAACCCAGGACAAGGCAAGCGCAAAGTGGCACTTGCTAAAAAAGGACAGAGAATTGTTTGCCCGGCCGCGCATTGAGGTCGTGCGCACCATCATGCTGAATCACTGGTACCACCACCGCGGGCAGTTGTCGGTGTATTTGCGTCTGCTCGAGGTTCCTGTGCCGGTAATCTACGGCCGCAGCGCAGACGAAGATCCGTTTGCCTGAACGAAGCTTGGGGATGTATCCGCGCCGTGGAGCCCCGGACGCCTTCGTCCGGGGTGTTCTGTTTCCGGCGAGTCTCTAGTTCATGTCGCGCATCGAGCATGCCCCCGGTCCGCGAGGATCGCCGCAGGATCCGCATGGCCCCGAGGGCGCCGCGGACGGCGATGCACTTTTGGCCGATACGGCGAAGACCGAGAGTTGGGGTTCGAGCTTTTTGGTGTGGCACTTCGGGCACTCGGCCTTCTCTTTCCCGTACACGAGCGCCTCGAACTGGTGATGGCATTCCTTGCAGATGTATTCGAAGATGGGCATGGGGACTCTCGTTCAATATTAGAATAGATCAGTGGGGAGTTCGCAAATTTCAAAATCGGGGGCCCCTGGTCCACCCGATCCTCGGGAGCAACGGCCTGCCTTTCGCCCCAGGCGGTGGCTGGGCGGCGGTCACGTGCAGACGCTCGCGGCTTTTCTCCTGTCGCGCAGGATTCACCTGCCCGCTCCGGAAGAACGGCTGGTCGAAGTCGCTCCCGGAGTGCAAGTTCGCTGCTGGTGCTATTGGCAGCCGCAGAATCGAGAGCAGGCACTCACTCTGATTGTCGTGCACGGGCTCGAAGGCTCCACCGAATCCCAATACATGACGGGAGTGGCGCGCCACGGGCTGGCCGCGGACATGAACGTCGTACTCATGAACCAGCGCAACTGCGGCGGCATGGATCAGTGCGCGCCCACACTCTACAACTCCAGCCTGTCTTCCGATGTGGGCGCCGTGGCGCGCCACGTCGTGGAGAAGGATGGCATCTCCCGTTTCGCCCTGATTGGATTTTCCATGGGCGGCAACCTGGTGCTGAAACTGGCGGGCGAGTGGGGAAGCGGCGCGCCCCAGCAATTGCGAGGGGTGGCGGCGGTTTGTCCGGCAATGGACCTGGCCGCATCCGCTGATGCGCTGCACGAGCCAGCGAACCGGATTTACGAGTACTACTTTCTACTGCAGCTATTCCGCCGCATGCGGAGGAAGGCCAAGCATTTTCCCGGCTTCCTCGATTTGTCCCGCTTGCGGGGGGTGAGAAGCCTGCGGCAATTCGACGACCGGATCACCGCCTACTACTGCGGATTCACGGGTGCCGACGATTACTATGCTCGCGCGGCAGCCACGAACGTAGTCGAGCGGATTACCGTCCCCACGCTTATTCTGCACGCCGCCAACGACCCTTTCATTCGCATGCGTCCCGAGACGCGCGAACGTATTTTGCGCAATCGGAATATCACATTCATTGAGACGGCCGACGGTGGCCACTGCGCATTTATCGGCGTTCGCAATGGCAATCCCCATGACGATGGCCGCTGGGCAGAAAAGCAGGTAGTAGAATTCGCGCGCCACACGGTGGCACCCGTGTAGGGACAGCCGCCATCGGCTGTCCAGCCGCGCGAAGCGCGGCTGCAGTCGACCCCAGAACTCGATCACTTAGCTCGCACCTCCGCCGTGACCGGCGCCCTTCCCAACCTCCTGGTCCAACCTTTGGTATGCGTGCGTATGTACGCCAGCGCCAACATCGCCCCAGCGATCACGGCCAAACCGCCGGTTGCCCCGGCAATTCCTTCCGAGTGCTTCGGCAGGATCGACACACGCCCATACACGAATTCAATGTGCACCCAGTACACCAGCAGCGACGCCTGCCCCAACTGGATCAAAGGGCTGAAGCCCCACTGGCCCGCACCCCAGCGGCACCACGCATATGTCCCGCACAGGATCAGCATCACCATGCCCACTCGAATCAGCAAGAATTCAGGGCTGGTATGCCAATAGTCGTACACGGGATAGATTCTGTTCGGCAGTCGGTCGAGCCAGCGCGAAAGCACTACCAGCGCCACTCCAACCATTCCGAGGGCCATGAATCCCTTCGCTTCTCGAGCTCGCATCCACGCGCTCTGCAGAAGGAATCCGACGGCCAGTCCGGCGAAGGAGAACGCGGTCCACGGAAAGATTGGAAAAAGCCAGGGTTGCGGTTTTCCCAGGTTGTGGACACCGTTGATGTAAGACTCGAGAGGCCAAGGTAGCCAGTCCGGGCGCCAGGTAGTCCAGAGCAGAGGCGTGAGCAGTGAGATCAGCAGCGCCGTGCCCGAAGCTGCAACAATCAGCACGAACGGGCTCGTAACGTGAGCTCCACCCTCGCCCGCGTCGACCGCCGACGCTGGCTGTTTCCACACATTCACCATCCAGCAGACCACCCCCATCAGCATCATCGATAAGCCGATCGTGTTGAGAATATCCACGCGGAGCAGGTCGCTTTTCGGCGCCCATCCCCAGGAGATCACGAATTCCTGAACGCGGAAGAGCAGGCCCAAGCCCAATATCTCGGCGCCGCGCATGATCGTCGTCCTGGCGATCTGTCCCGGTGGCAGATTCTTTTGCCGCAATCTTTCCGTTACCAGCGCGAATGAAATCCCAGCCACAAAAAGGAAAAGAGGGGCCGGAAACGTCCCGCCCAGCTGCGAATACATGAAAAAACGGCTCTGCCGGGCCGACCCGCCCAGCCAGGAGTCGTAGCAGTGGGTCTGAAACATCAGCAGGCAAGCGAGTCCCCGAATCCAGTCGATGTAGCCGAGCCGCGTTTTTGGCGGTGGGGACTGGGCCATGGCGGGGTCGCGACGGCAGTATACGGCAAACCCCCGCACATCCCGCCTTCGCCTCGCTAAAGTGTAGGGACAGCCCTTTGGGCTGTCCTCGCGAAACAAAGCGAACGGGCGGGGCTAGCTGCCCGCAGGTAACGTAAATCCTATGAACTTTACGGCCCCCATACAACCTGAACCGTCAGGGACTTGATCGAACAGGGGATAAGCCGTGTAAGCTATTGAATCTCAGCTTTTAGGACGGCGCAGGGGTGCGAATGTCGAAGAGTAGGGTCCTTGTTTGTCGGCTGCTCGCGGTGATGATTGTTTCTGGATTTGCCTACGGGGCCGTTTCCGACCGAATAGCCGGAGATCTGGCCAACGGGCCAAAGGTCGCCCTCCGGGGCAACATGCACGGCCTGGCACGGCCGGAATTCGACTTGGGACGTGCCGACGGCAGCCGCCCCATCCAGGGAGTCTCGTTAGCCTTCCGACCCTCCCCGGCGCAGCAGAAGGATCTGGATCGCTTCCTGGCGGAGCTCGCAGACCCCAAGTCCCCGAACTTTCACCAATATCTGACACCCGCGCAATTTGGCGAACGCTTCGGCCTGAGCCTGAATGACATCGCCAGGATCACGACTTGGCTGCAGTCGCAAGGTTTCACCAATATCAAAGTGGCGAATGGGCGCAATCAGATCTCGTTTGACGGCAACGTCGGACAGATCGAATCGGCCTTCTCGCTCGAGATGCACAACTACGCGGTCGACGGCGTAGTTCATCTGGCGAATGCGGGAGAGCCTGCGATTCCGGCTGCACTGGTTGGAACTGTTCTGGGTGTGGGCTCGCTCAACGATTTTGCACCCAAGCCGCGGGCCAAGATTCAGTCGCACCTCACCTCGTATGTGAGCGGGAATCATTTCCTCACGCCGGCAGATTTTGCGACTATTTACGACATCAACGCCTTGTATTCGGCGGGCGCGGATGGTACTGGGCAGAAGATTGCCGTCATCGGGCAGAGCACGGTCAGCACCACCGATCTCAACAACTTCCGCAGCGCCGCAGGCCTTCCCGCAAGCACCGTCACCATGACGCGCGCAGGTGGAACAGCGACCAAGTGCCCGGGCGATGAAGGTGAATCCGACTTGGATATCGAATGGTCGGGTGGGGTCGCAAAGAAGGCGCAAATCATCTTCGTATTCGCCGGATTGAACTCGGGCGATACCTGCACAAACAGATTCAACAGTGTTTGGAATGCATTGAAGTACGCCATAGACAACAATGTAGCACCGTTCATTAGCATCAGTTACGGGTTCTGCGAATCGCCAAGCATAGGCATCAAGCTCTCGCAGGCTCAGACTTACCAGACTTGGGCGCAGCAAGCACTGGCGCACGGCCAAACCATTGTTGCCGCTTCCGGTGACGCAGGCGCGGCTGATTGCGAATCCAGCAGCAGCACTTCGGCGACCAATGGCCTTGCGGTGGATATTCCCGCTGCTATACCGGAAGTCACGGGCGCAGGCGGCAACGCGTTCACAGGCGATTCTGGAACGTGTCCGTCCTCGACGTGCCCCGGCGGGCTCGCCCCGGCCGATCCTCCTTATTGGGCTGCTTCGAATGCCGGTAGCGATGTCATCTCGACCGCGCTGGAGTACATCCCCGAGATGGCATGGAACGACACAACGGCCTCGATCACCAGCACTCCACCCGGCGGGCTATCCGCCTCCGGCGGCGGAGCTAGCATTTACTTCGCAAAGCCTGCATGGCAAACCGGCACAGGCGTCCCCGCTGACGGCAAGCGAGATGTTCCAGATATTTCCGTCAGTGCTTCGAATTTCCATGACCCTTATCTGGTCTGCTCGGAAGATGGCGATACTACTCCGTGTGCTAGTGGCTTCCGGGATAGTGCCGGCGGAACCTTCTTCGCGGTCGGCGGGACTTCAGCTGCCGCGCCGACATTAAGTGCCATTCTCGCGTTAGTAAATCAGTACATCGGCAACACCGGGATGGCGCCGGTCAATCCCACACTTTACTCGTTAGCGTCCAGCCATCCGTCGGTGTTCCACGATGTCACGTCGGGCGACAACAAAGTGCCTTGCACCGCGCCCAGCACAGATTGCCCCTCGGGCACAACGCAAATTGGATTCACCGCAGGCACCGGCTACGACCAGGCCACAGGATTAGGCTCAGTCGACGCATTCGCTCTGGCTCAGGCGCTTTCGCCTTTCAGCCTTTCTGCTGCACCCTTGACTCCTGCGAGCGTTGCCGCCGGCACAAGTACCACTACAACCGTCACCCTCACTCCCAACAACGGCTTTACGGATACGGTCAGTTTTAGCTGCTCCGGGTTGCCGGCAGGGGCAAGCTGCGCCTTTAGTCCCACCAGTGTTTCCGGCGGTAGCGGGACCACAACATTGACCATTCAAACTGCCGCCAACACCACACCGGGCACAACCTCGATCACGGTGAAAGGATCGTCGGGCACGCCTTCGGCCGTAACCAGCGTCAGTCTGGTCATTACTGCAACGACTGAGAGTTTCTCGCTGGTTGCCAATCCCGCGGTTACAACCCTCGCGGTATCCCGGGGCCAGACGACTACTGCAGTGAACTTGAGCGTTACCAGCACCAGCACTCCCAGCTTTGTGCTCACCACTGGATCCGGTTCCACCACGGCTTTGCCTTTGACTTACACTTGCTCGGGCCTGCCCAGTGAAGCTACTTGCAACTTCTCTGGCGGAACAGGCTCCGGGCAAACCATCACTAGCCGTGCCACGGCCGTGAGTTTCACCGTGATCACCACGGCTCCAACGGCCCGACTGCAAAGGCCGCTGGATCGCTCAAGAAACGTTTTTTATGCAGTCCTGCTGCCCGGCTTGTTTGGCATCGTGTTCCTGTTCGACTCCCGCAGGCGCTCCGCAGGATCTCTGCGCATGCTGGCGATGATTGTGGTGCTTAGCCTTTCCACGCTGTGGATGGCCTCGTGCGGCGGGACCAGCAGCATCAAGGATCCGGGGACGCCGACAGGTTCCTTCCCCTTTACGGTGAAAGCGACCACAGGAGGAGGAGCAGCGCTGACCAGTTCGTTGCAGTTCACCCTCAACGTGACACCATGATTGCTTTCCGCGTTTAGGAGTTCCGGTAGTCGGAGTCGAGCTGCGCTCGACCGGACAGCCGATGGCGGCTGTCCCTACACGGTGATCGGATAGCTGATAACCCAGCTTCGTATCAGGGCAGCGCTCCAGCGGTGGCGTAAGCGACGCAAAAGGAATGCGGCCTTTAGGCCCTGCCTTCATCTGCCGCGCTTCGCTTGAGCCTTTCGTTCCCTCATTCTTTGCCATGCCCGCGTGTCATCTGCGAAACTGAAACCTGAGCCGTAACAACACCCTGCATGGGCCGCATCCACGTTCTTTCCGAAACCGTCGCCAACCAGATCGCCGCCGGCGAGGTGGTGGAACGGCCTGCTTCCGTGGTCAAGGAGATGCTGGAGAATTCCCTCGATGCCGCCGCCACTCGCATCAAGATCAGCGTGGAAGCAGGCGGAAAGAAACTCATCCAGATCATCGACAACGGCTGCGGCATGGTGCGCGACGATGCCATGCTTGCTTTTGAGCGTCATGCCACCTCAAAAATCAAAAATGCCGAAGACCTCCTGAGCGTCTCCACGCTCGGATTCCGTGGCGAGGCGCTGCCTTCCATTGCTTCGGTTTCCCGGCTTCGCCTGGAAACGCGCGCGGCGGAAGAGCCATCCGGCACCGTGGTCGAGATCAATGGAGGAAAGATTGCCCGCGTGGAAGAAGCCGGTTTGCCCCTGGGGACTTCGATCACCGTGCGCGATCTCTTCTTCAACGTGCCGGCTCGCAAGAAATTCCTGAAAGCTGAATCCACCGAACTGTCGCACATTGCCTCGCTGGTCACGCATTATGCGCTGGCTCATCCCGACAAACACTTCGAGCTGCACTCTGCCGCCAACGCCATGCTGGTTGCGCCGCCGGTGGGCGGATATAGCGAGCGCGTGTACCAGGTGTTCGGCAAGGAGACGCTGGATCAGTTGATTCCCGTCGCCGCGCGGCAAGCGTTGGAGCGCGTGGGTTTGCCGCAGCCTCCGCCCTGGCGCCGCCGGGAAGAAGAACAGGACTCACTGCCGAAAGATCCGGGCGAGATGCGAATTCACGGCTTCGTTTCCAAGCCGGAGATCCAGAAACTGAACCGAAATTCGATTTTCATTTTTGTCAACGGACGCCTGATTCGCGATCGCCTGGTCCAGCATGGGCTCACCGAGGCCTATCGCAACATTATTCCGCCATCCGTGTTTCCGGTTGTCCTGCTGTTCCTGGAATTGCCGGCTGCCGAGGTGGATGTGAATGTGCATCCCTCGAAAACCGAGGTGAGATTTCGCCAGCAGACGGCGATGCACGATTTCGTGCGCGACACCATACGCGCCGCCCTGATGAAGGCTCGCCCGGTGCCCCAGTTCGTGGCCGAGATTCGCGCTCACGCCACCGCCAGCCAGGCGTTGACCCCGGGATCAGGATGGGAACCTTCCGCGCCTGCGCTTGCGGGCTCCGGCTTCGCCATTCCGCAAAATGTTCCGGACAGATTCGATTTACAGCCCCAGGTGCAGCCATCAGTATCGGCGCGCCTTCAATTTGAAGGAGCCATTGCGGTGGAAGGCAATGCCGCAATCCCGGTGGCGCGTGGACTGGAAAACCTGCCCATCGCATCGGGATTTTCGGCTGCCGCAGCACGCAGCGTCGACGTGGTCCCCGATCATGGATGCGCGCCCGCGCTCGAAGTCCGCGAAGAAGAGCCAACGCTTTCGTCCCTAAGCACGCTGAAGCCGTTGGGACAGATTCGAAATTCCTTCATCCTTGCCGTGAACGAAGACGGTTTGTGGATTGTGGACCAGCACGTCGCCCACGAGCGGGTGCTCTTCGAACGAGTCCTCAAGCAACGCGCTGCCCAAAAAGTGGAGAGCCAGCGCCTGCTGATGCCCATCGTGCTGGAGCTGTCCCCGGCGCAGCAGGCCGTCTTCACGGAAATTTCGGATGAACTGCTGCACAACGGATTCGAGGCCGAACCTTTCGGCGCCCGCAGCGTGGCCGTGAAAGTTGCTCCTGCCGGCGTAGAAACGTCGGCAGTCGAGCACATGTTGCACGAACTGCTGGACCAGTTTTTGCGCGAAGAGCAATCCCTCAATCTGGAAAAGATCCGTACCCGGATTGCGGCTTCCATCGCCTGCCATGCGGCCATCAAAGTCAACATGCCCCTGGAGCAAAACAAAATGGAATGGCTGCTAGCGGAGCTCGCAAAAACCGAGCATCCCATGTCCTGCCCGCACGGCCGGCCGGTAGTGCTGAGGTATTCTGTAAAGGATATCCAGAAGGCATTTAAGAGAATCTAGCGATGAGCCACGAGCCCTGAGCAATGCGCGCAGAGCGCAACTGGTCAGCTCATAGCTCATAGCTCACAGCTCACAGCTTTTTTATGACTGACCTCGAACTCCAGCAGCAGCGGCGGGAAAAATGGCGGCTGAATGGCAAGCCCATTCGGACCATCGAAGAAGCTCGTGCCTTTGTGGAAGAAGTAGGATTTTGCCTGATGTATCCCCAGCGTCCGGCATTGCTGGCTCCCACGTTTGTGGGTGCGTTTGTGGGTGCGGACGACCGTTTGCCCGAGTGGCGGCACGCGTTCAAAGATCCCCGGGCGGCGCAGGCCACTGAGTTGATGGTCCGCCTGCTGCGCGAGCGCTCGGCCTTCGAAGCCAATCTGTTCGAAGAGAACAACGGATTGATCCTGGCGGCCTCGGTGTTTCCGTATTTCTATGCGCTGATGGGCGAACGCAACCCCAAGCTCGCTCCCAAGCCGGGGTCTCCATATTCGCAACTGGCCTGCGATGCTTACGTGGTCATTCAGCGCGAGGGCGCGCTCTCCAAACAAAAGTTGCTGGAGAAACTTGGAGGGGGAGTCTCCACGCCGGCCCTCGACAAAGCGTTGGCCGAACTGTGGACAAAGCTGCGGCTCACCCGGGTCGATTACCGGGCGAGTGAGGGATCGGTATGGGACCTGCTGTATCGCTGGGCCCCGGAGCCGGTGAAAGAGGGCGTTGGGCTGTCCGTTCCAGAGGCGCTCTCGGCGCTGGTTTCGAAATATCTCGATTGCGTCATCGCTGTCGAGCAGAGTGAGTTGGAGATATTTTTCGGAAACTTCATCGCGCGCTCGAAAATCAAGGAAGCGATAAACGCGCTGCTCGCTGCCCGGGAGTTGAGCTTCGTGCATGTGAGCGGCAAATCCATGCTGCAGATCACGCCGGAGAAAGTCGTGCCCGTACCATCGCCGCGCAGTGCGGCACGCTGACCTCATCGGATTTCTGGCTGCCCGTGTCTGACTCCAATTCAAGTTCCTATCGCGGACGCCTCGCCCCATCCCCCACTGGTCTTCTCCACCTCGGACACGCCCGCACGTTCTGGGTCGCGGCCGAACGTGCCCGGCACCATCGCGGAACGCTGATTCTCCGCAACGAAGACTTAGATCCGCAGCGTTGCCGGCCCGAGTTTGTGCAGCCCATGATCGAAGACTTGCGCTGGCTGGGAATCTCCTGGACGGAAGGCCCAGACTGCGGTGGTCCCTTTGGCCCGTACACTCAAAGCGAGCGCAGAATCCATTATTTGCAAGCTTGGCAGCAACTCCGGGAACGCGGCCTGATCTATCCGTGCACGTGCTCAAGGAAGGATGTGGCCCAGTCGGCAACCGCCCCAAACGACGGAGACGACGAGCCCCTATACTCAGGGAAATGCCGTCCCGGCCCACGTAGCGACAGCCCCTTGGGCTGTCCCGCCGAAGCGAAGCGAGGCGGCCCGGCGGGAGTGAATTGGCGTTTCCGCGTCCCCGATGACGAGGGAATTTGTTTTGAAGATTTGCGCCTCGGCCGTCAGCGAATGGTTTCCGGCAAAGACTTCGGCGACTTCATCGTCTGGAGAAAAGATGATGTCCCCGCCTATCAGCTGGCGGTAGTGGTCGACGATGCCGCCATGCGCATCACCGAAGTCGTCCGCGGCGTCGACCTCGTGAAATCCACGGCCCGCCAGATTCTGCTGTATCGAGCGTTGGGCCTGCCGATTCCCGACTACTATCACTGCGAACTGGTGCGCGATGAGCATGGAGTGCGCTTAGCGAAGCGTCACGATGCGCTGAGCATCCGCAAGTTGCGCGAATCAGGATGGACGCGGCAGCAGGTGCGATGCTCATAAGGCTTCTGCATCACACGATGTGAGAATCGCACGACTTCAAATCGTGCGTGGGAGACACCAGCAACTGCGGCTTAAGACTGACGAATGCGTCCGTCCCAACGTGTACAATCTTGCTTCACCGATGAGCGCCGATTCCACGCACAATAATCGTCCCAGAAAACTGATCATTGCCATAGATGGCCCGGCTGGTGCGGGCAAGAGCACGATTGCCTCCCGGCTCGCGCGCAAGCTCGACTACGTCAACCTGGAGAGCGGCGCCATGTACCGGGCGCTCGCGCTGCAGGCCATCGAGAACGACACTTCCTTTGACGACGAAGCGGCTCTGGTGAAACTCGCGGAGGGCTCGCGCATTCAATTGGAGCCGACGCTCGGCGGAAATCGCACGAAGCTGGATGGCAAAGACGTTTCGGCGAGAATCCGCGAGCGCGATGTGACCGAGGCGGCCTCGCGCGTCTCGGTGCATCCCAAGGTCCGGGAATGGATGGTCGAACATCAGCGAGCCCTGGGCGCGAATGCCGGCATCGTCATGGAAGGCCGCGATATCGGTACGAAAGTTTTTCCCGACGCTGATTTGAAGATTTTCCTCGACGCAGATCCCGTGGTTCGCGAACAGCGCCGCATGGCGCAGCAGAAGATCAAAGGAGAGGTGGCCGCGAATGTGGCCGCAGAACTGCGCGCGCGCGATCATCGCGACCGCACGAGAGCAGCGTCACCCTTGGTTGCCGCCAGCGATGCCGTCGTGATCGACTCCAGCGAGATGAATGAAGACGACGTCCTGGCAGAAATTGAAACGCTAGTAAATCACAAGCTGAAGCGCTGAACCCACGTAGCGCTGAACCCACGTAGGGACAGCCCCTTGGACTGTCCAGCCTTGCGTGTTCTAGTTGTCGGTAGGCTGCGGGCTATTTCTTGGCGCAGGCAGTGCCTTCCCAGGTTTGCCGGGCGGCGGCGGAACCGGCGCTACTGCCGGAGTCGCTATTGCCGATGCCTTGCGAATCTCCACTCCCTCGTGCTGGTTATTAATCACGATATGCGACAGCCCATTGCCCACGCTGCCGCTGACTCGGGACTCGCGATCTTGGTTGCTGACCTTCAGTTCCGGAAAATCCGACTGAATTTCGCCGTCCCGAACCCGCGCATCCAGGCGAAACCCGGACTTGTCGGGAAGGCTCAGCTGCACCGTGCCGTTGCGATTGTCAATCTGCACGTTGCCTACGGTACGCATGGCCACTTCGATCGAGCCATTATCGTCCTGCAAACGCACATCGCCCGACACGTTGTCGAGACGGAGATTTTTCGATCGCGTGGTGAGGTGGAGCGGCCCGATAATCTGGTCAGCTCGAAGTTCGTCCGAATCTAAATCGAGCGAACCGTCCAACCGGGAGAATTCCATGTCGGTGCGCGAAGATTTGAACGTGACCGTCTTCGCGATACGCTCCAGTTTCACACTCTCCTGGAATTCGCCTTCGAGCTGCAGGCTTCCCTTCACGTCTGACACCGAAACTTCGTTAAGCCGGTTTCCCACGTGCACGTCGCCACTGATCTGCTGTACGCGAACCGTGCCCTTGTCCTGATTGATTTTCACCGAACCGCTGACGTCTTCCACGGACGTGTCGGAGCGCTGCGCCGAGATATCAACGTTGCCGTCGCGCCCGGCAATACTTACGTCTCCGCGATGAGAAGTGATGCTCACAGCAACTTTGCGGGGCACAGCGATATCGAGATCGGTTTCCACCGCGTGATCTCCCGCGCCATCAGCTTTCGCGTCTACCGTGACCAGGCCGCCAATGGCCGTGATGGCCGGCTTGGTCTCGCTGTTGTACTTGTCGGCGTCCGTCTGATTCTCCGCGCCCACACGCTTGCGGACGACCACGGTGATCTTGTTGTCATCCGAGGCATGCACACTCACTGCACCACGCGTATCGATGACCCTCAGGCTGGCTCCGGCAGGGAAATCCTGCTCCAGGTGATCGTCGTAATTGTAGGTATTTCCGTTGAATAGATGGCTGAAGTCGTTATTGTCAAAGTTGAAGTCGTCTCGCATGCCCGACCAGTTGACACGTTCCAACTGCGTAGCAATCAGGCCGAACACCACGATCATCACGATAAGCACGACTCCGCCCGCGCCAATGCCGGAAGCACGAGCGCCCTGGCGTTGCGCCTGCATGTGCTCGACGACCTTAATTACGCCCCACAGGATCAGCAGCACCGGCCAGTAGTTGGCGAACAGGTGGGCCAGTCGGCCGACCGACAGCACATGCATGGTGCTGAGCAGGAACACAAAGCCGATAATGATCAGAACGAACGGGCCCGCGAAAGACCGTGGGCGTCGTGGCGGAGGAGCCACCGGGGGCGGACTCATCACTGGGCTAGACATTTTTCACCTCGCCAGAGGAAGGTGGTTGCGGGTTCACTACGCCACTGCTTGCCGCAGGCGGCGGGACGGGAGGATATGTGGATACGTCCGGCGGGAATGGCCCGACGTGTCCCGCCGAGGAGGCATTGCTCTGAAACAGCTTGACCACACCAATGACCAGCAAGATTGCCGGCCACGTCTTGTTAAAGTCAATATTGGAGACGCTGTCCAGCAGGAAGAGCACGCCCAAAGTCACCAGCATGGCTGGGCCCATGAGCCGGCGGGTCCGGCACTGTTCGCAATTGCAGCGCCCGCTAATGCCGCCGCCCAGCAGCCCCCAGTGTTTGGCGAAGAGCCATACGCCCAGCAGAATGAGAGCCAGCGAAATCAGAACGCCCATGCCGACTTCGAGCAAGCCTGCAGTGTGCAACAGGAACAGAATGCCCAGGCCGATCAGAATCGCCGCTCCCGCCGGCACCTTGGTGCCTTCGAACTTCTCGCCGGCGCCAAACGTTGCCGCCAGCCCGAATGGATCGGGCACCGGCTCTCCCAGTTGCATTGCTTTCGCGGTGCGAACCGCATCAATGATCTGGTAAACGTAGAAGAAGCTAATCCCGATCCCCAGCATCGTGTGCATGTACCAGGGCACCTCGGAACTCACTCCCACGATCAGCAGCACCATCACGATCAGATGTGCCAATCCCTTGGCGTACTGCGAGCAGTAGACCGCGCCCACACCGAACGGGAAGAATCCCGCAAGGATTCCAGCCACGGCCGGATTGGGTCCGGCATTGAGCGGGGGTGGAGCAGCGCTGGCAACTCCTACCGGCGGATACACAGTTTGAACCGGTGGCATGAAGCCTGCGGCCGGAGCTGCGCCTTCCATGCGTGCGGCCAGACACGACTCGCAATAGATCACTCCGCGTACATCGCGGGTGCAGGTGGGACAAAGTGGCTTGCCGCAAGTGCGGCAGAACGCCACCGCAGCTTGATCGCTGTGATTGGCGCAGTTCATACGAACCTCCTGTACGTGGTCACCGACACTACAGGCAGATCGCGAATAGATGGACCCAGCGGCGCGCCAGCCAAAATCAACTGCTCCCCGGTTTGGCTGTAATTGCGCTCCTGCTTCTGCTCGGGCTGTTGTGATGTGTCGTTCTTACGCTCTTTCGTGGGTTTTGCAGGACCGGGCTCGGCGGGCCTGACGTTGCGCTTGATCCCGGCCAGTGCGGCCTGCACTTCGTACACAGCTCGCACATTGTCGACATAACGTACCACGCGCGCCTGCGTGTTGTAGTAGGCGTGCCGGACCGCCGATGGCCTCAAACTGACCTGGCGCAGGTCGGCTGGTTTCACTCCGGCAACCGTCAGGCCCACCGACAATGCGAAGAACGCCATGCCGAACGACATGGCAAACCGCGGCTGCCGGACCATCGCCCAGATCGGCTCCAGAAATGCCGCCTGCACATGTTCCAGCCAGGAAATGCGCGGCTGTCGAACCGGTGCGGCGCTTCGCAGACGCTGGGTGTCAACGCCCGTCGTGGATGCCAGGATGTTGGTAACCAGGCTCGCTGGAGGCTCTACCTCCTCGAGACCTTTCAGCCAGTTGCGGCCCGCCTCGACTTCGGCGAGCAGCGGACCGCACCCTCTGCAATCCCGCGCATGGGCTTGGAACCGCTCGAGTGCGGCCCCGCTCAGCATGCCATCCAGGGCATCCCCAAGCAGCGCATCGAACTCGTTGCACTGCATTCCGTGATTGGTGTGATCTCGCATCACATCACCTGCCTATAGGTACGTTGGAGGAGCCTCGCAAGTTCCGCGCGTCCTCTATTTATTCTTGATTTCACGGTACCCTCCGGAACCTTCAAAACTGTGGCAATTTCGCGATAGTCCATATCTTGTAAGTCCCTTAGAATCACTGCTTCCCGGAGTTCGGGAGAAAGCTTGCCGAGCGCCGCATGGACCGTCTCACTGACCTCGCGCTGGCGTACCCGGCTGTCCGGGGGGGCGGCGGGGTCAGGGATTTGCTCGCTGAGGGGCTGGGCGTCCTCATGTTCGGAGGCGGCGGAGTCCATGGAATCGGTTATTCGGTCCTGCTTGGTTTTGCGGAAATGGTCCACCAGCAGGTTGCGCGTGATCGTCGTGACCCAGGTTACGAACGCTCCCTTGGTATGATCGTAGCTCGCAAGGGTGCGGTACATCTTGATGAAGACCTCCTGGGTGAGGTCTTGCGCGTCGTCGGCGGACCCGGCGAAGCGGTAACAGAGGTTGTAGATACGCCGATTGTAGGTTTGCACGATTTCCTCCCAGGCAGCGGCATCGCCGGCAATACATCGCCGAACCAGCATCGCAACGACCTGGACGTCTTCCACTTGCGCTCCCCGGAAATCGCTTTACTGAGACTGGGGCCTGAACGACTGAGACCGCATCAGGCCTATCGGACAGTACGCTGTTGCACCTCTTGAAGTTCGACCCCGCTCGTAAGTATCGATGAAACACGGCATTGTAGCAGCGAAGGGAAGACGCTTCAGTGCCTGGGAATCAGGCAAAACTACCAGAGGTAGAAACAGCCGTTTGGCATTCCCTCCAAATAAAGTGAGCGCCACCGCTCGAAGCCTCAGACTCTGGAATCTGTCGGATTCCTCAGGCGAAAGAAGATGGGACAGCCGGCTGGACGACTACCTGCTGATCCTGAAAGGTCACTGTCCCCTCGCTACCTACGCGAATTACCTTATAACTTCTACATTCTACAAGGCATCTATTATCGGGGCGACTTGGCTCCCGGAGGGGCCAGAAGACCCCCAGCAACTTCTTCTCAGTCGCGTGTTTTTAGAGATATGGCGTGCTCGGGCGCGAACGCTAGCCCAGAAAGGTTCAAGTTCATGCGTGATAACGTGGCAGTGAGACCCTCAGCTTGGGAGTTGCGTCTCCGTGCTTTCGTGGCAGTTCTTGCCGTTCTGTTCATCGCGGCAGCATTTCAACTCTCGGCAGTCGCCCAGGATCAGGACGATCCTCCAGGCCGCGTGGCCCGTCTTGGCTATATGCAAGGGTCCGTCTCATTCCAGCCTGCGGGAGAGAACGAGTGGGTTGAGGCTGGTCCGAACCGTCCCATGACGACGGGAGACAAATTGTGGGCCGATCGCGATTCCCGTGCCGAAGTGCAGTTGGGCTCGTCAAAAATCAATATTGGTGCCAATACTGGCATTACCTTTCTCAATCTCGATGACCGTACGGTTCAAGTCCAACTCAGCAGCGGAAGTATGAACGTGCGCGTTTGGGACCTCGACCGTGACAATGTGTTCGAAATCGACACCGCCAACCAGGCTTTCACCATCGCCCGTCCCGGCCGTTACCGGGTGGACGCTTCCGAAAACGGCGATTCCACCGTGGTCACGGTTCGTGAGGGAGAAGGCGAATCCACGGGCAACGGCCAGAGCTACACCATGCGTTCCGGTCAGCGCTTTACTTTCACCGGCACGAATTCGCTAAATGCAGAAGTGGATCAGATCGGGGCTCCTGATGATTTCGACAATTGGGCCGACCAACGTGAGCGCCGCTACCAGGATTCGCCGTCTGCTCGCTACTGCGATCGCCGGGTTGTAGGCTTCGAAGACCTCGACGAGCACGGCGACTGGAGTCCAACTCCCGATTACGGGTACGCATGGTTTCCGCGCGTAGAAGCCGGATGGGCTCCTTATCACACCGGCCACTGGGCCTGGATTGATCCCTGGGGCTGGACGTGGGTCGACGATAATTCCTGGGGATACGCCCCATTTCACTACGGCCGCTGGGCCTATGTCCGTGACCGCTGGGGCTGGATCCCTGGTCCAAGGGAAGTGCGTCCCGTCTATGCGCCCGCCCTGGTTGTGTTCGTTGGCGGCGGCATGGCCGCCGGCTCTACCGTCGGATGGTTCCCGCTCGGTCCGCGTGAAGTTTATGTTCCCTCGTACCGCGTGAGTCGCGGGTATGTGAACCGCGTGAACGTTAGCAACACGACGGTCAATCAGACCACGGTCACGAACGTTTACAACACCACCATCATCAACAACAACAACAATGTGACGACGATTAACAACGCGCGATACGTGAACCGTAACGTGAACGGCGCAGTGACTGCTGTGCCGCAACGCTCATTTGCCAGCGCACAGCCTGTCGCCCAATCCGCCATTCGGGTCAATCCCCAGCAGCTCAGGGCGATGCCGGTGACGGCCAGAGCGGCCGTGCCTCCAGCACGCGCTTCCGTTTTGGGCTTACACGCGAATACAGCGGGGCGCGTTGCCGCGCCGCCGCAAGCCGTGGCCAGCCGTCAGGTAATTGCCAGGACCGCGCCGCCGCCGCCGCCGCCATCATTTGCTGCGCGAGAGAAACTGCTGGCGCAACACCCCGGAATGGCCGTGCCCCGACAGGAACTGGCGAAGCTGCGTCCGGCGAATGCTCCGGCGTCGCAAGTGAGGGTCGCTCCTCCATCCAGACCGGCGCAGCCTACCCCGGCACCGGCTCGAGCAGGACAACCGGCGAACGGCCGCCCCGGCGGGAATCCGCCGCCCGCAAATCAGCCGGGCGCCAACAATCGGCCCGGCACGCCAGCGGCACAGCCGCCTGCACGCAACAACGAACGCCCGGGAGTCAATCCACCAAACAACCGCCCGCAACCGAATCAGCCAGCGCCGAACGCGCGTCCCGAACCGGGTGGTCCGCCGGCGCGCAATGATCGTCCGCCCTCGGCGCAGCCGAATCGGCCTGAGCCGAATCAGCCAGCGCCGAACGCGCGTCCCGAACCGGGTGGTTCGCCGGCGCGCAATGATCGTCCGCCCTCGGCGCAGCCGAATCGGCCTGAGCCGAACCAGCCGGCGCCCAACGCACGTCCCGAACCGGGCGCTCCGCCGACGCGCAATGATCGTCCGCCCTCTGCACAACCGAATCGCCCGCAGCCCAACCAGCCAGCGCCTGCTGATCGGGGACAACCAACTCCGCCACCGGCCCGGAACGACCGTCCGCCGTCGGCGCAACCAAATCGCCCCGAGGCGACCGCTCCTGCTCCGAACAATCGTCCAGAGTCGGCGCGGCCCAGTCCTCCACCGGCGCGTGAGGATCGCCCGCCTTCGGCTCAGCCCTATAATCGCCCGGATCCAAATCAGCCGCGGCCCAACGTGCCCATGCCCGCGCAGAGTCAGCCAAATGTTGGCAGGCCGGATGTGAATCGTCCCGAACCCAACCGGCCCCAGCCGCCAACGCGCAACGAGCGTCCGTCTGAGCAGCCCAGAACCGAACCGGCTTCGCGGCAAGCTCCTCCGCCAGCGGATCGCCCACAATCACGCCCCGAGACTCGGCCCGCTCCGCAGGACCGCCCACCTTCGCGTCCTGACGCCCAACCCGCTCCCCCGGACCGTCCTCAGGCGCGACGCGAGGCGCCTCCGGCAAAGCAGGATCAGAAGAACCAGGACAACAAGCATCACTAATCCTGATTCAACAAAAAAGGGCACCCATCCCGGTGGGTGCCCTTTGTTATTGAAGTTGATCAGCTTCTCGCGAGCACGGAGCTCCGTGGGTTGCAGCCTTCCGAACTGCTTGCTCCGATTTCAGTGGCTGGGCAACTTCACTCCCGAAAATCGTTCGCAAGCCTCAATCAGCATGTCCTGTCTCCGCTCATCGCGCGCGGCCGGATTCGGCTTGCGAGGCCGCATATGATAAAAGTATTCGCCCGTCACCTGCGCCGCGGGTTCCTCGTTCACGGCAAGCCATGCCTGTGTCTCATATCCCTGCTTGAGATCATCCGGAGCGCCGGCCCCACCCATTTTTGTCGGAACCCATCCGGGCTCGAGAGCATTCGAAAAGGCATCCGGCCACAGCCGCGCAATCGCAAACGCCAGAATCACGTCGTGCAGCTTGGTATCGGAGTACGCTTGCTGCCCGCGCCACGGGCGCTCTTTCCAAGCCAAATCTTTCAGGCTTGCGTCCCCGCTTTGGTGCAGCCCGGAACTCAGGTAGACGAGCCGCTTCGGCTTGTGAATGAGCGCGGTCAGAATGTAGGGAGCCAGCGTGTTCACGGCGAACACATGCGGCAGTCCCTCCTCAGTTTCGATCCGTCGAGGCTCTTGATATCCCACGCCCGCATTGTGAATGACGGCGTCACACAGACCGAGCCCATTGACCTGATCCGCCACACTGCGCGTCTGCGCGATGCTCGAGAGATCGCCAACCACCGCAGTTTCCGCTCCCGGCACGGCCGCGAGCGCCTCTTGCGCACGCTGCTCACTGCGCGCATGCAATATCACGCTGTGCCCCTGCTCCACGAGCAACTGTGCCGCCCCGCGGCCAAGCCCGTCGGAAGATCCGCTAATGAATACGCGCGCCATCTTGCTTTACCTTTCATTCAAAGATGCACTTCGGCTCGGTGCGGATTCCATCAATTGCTGATGTGAAGCCCACGTAGGGACAGCCCCCTTGGGCTGTCCCGCGAAGCGAAGCGAGCGGCACCGCGAAGAAAATGTCTGCTGCACCATCTACGTCCCGCGCTACCCGGTACGCGACCACCGCGACAAAATTCGTCGCGGCTGGACAGCCTGAGAGGCTGTCCCTACGTGGGTCATCTTGCTATGCGGACCGGAGCCTTGCCAGGGACGAGTTCTACCTCCGAGGGTCGCGCCCTTAACGTTTCTCTCAGCCAGTTGGTTGTTTCGCCTGCGACATGTAAGATGTCACGCTGGTTACTCCGGAGGGCGTCCAGAATGCTCGCGAGAAGACTCGTGCTGTTCTTTTTTGTCGTCGCGGTGATCAGCAGTGTGCTTCCCACGTTCGCACAACAATCCGATTCCGACGACGAAGGCCAGTTTCGGTTTCGTTTTGTCGGCCCGAAGACAGGCAATCGAGTCGCCTCTGTCGCCGGAGTTCCCGGAGATCCGAGCACATACTACGCAGGCGCCGCCTCGGGGGGCGTTTGGAAATCCACAGATGGCGGTAACCGCTGGACGCCCGCATTCGACAAGCAGCCCGCCACCGCAATCGGCTCTCTGACCGTCGCGCCTTCCGATCCCAGCACCGTCTGGGCGGGAACGGGCGAAGCCTGGGTCATCCGCGACAGCGACGTCATGGGCAATGGAATTTATAAGTCCACAGATGCAGGCAAGACCTGGACAAACATGGGCCTGCCCGAGAGTGGCCGCATCGGTCGCATCATCATTGATCCCGCGAACGACAACGTAGTCTTCGCCTGTGTTCTGGGGCGAACCACCGGCCCGCAGCAGGACAAAGGCGTCTACCGCACCACCGATGGCGGCCAGCATTGGGAGCGCGTCTTATTTGCCGGAGACAACGTGGGCTGCTCCGGCCTGGCCATGGATCCCCACAATTCGCACACGCTATTCGCCGGCATGTGGCAGGTCGAGATGCGCACCTGGGGTGAGTTCAGCGGAGGTCCCGGAAGCGGAATTTATGTTTCCCGCGATGGCGGTGCGAAGTGGACGCGCATCGAAGAGCACGGATTACCGCACTCACCGCTGGGCAAGATCGACGTCGCAGTTGCACCCACAAATTCCAACCGCATCTATGCGCTCATCCAGACCAAGGATCAAGGTTCGCTCTGGCGCTCCGACGATGCCGGCGAGCACTGGAAAGCGCTGAACTACCAGCGTTCCCTGATCGGGCGCGCCGGCTATTACATCCGCCTCGCTGTGTCCCCCGCCACCGACAACGAAGTATTCATTTCCAGCAGTTCTTTCCATCAGTCACTCGACGGCGGCGAAAACTTCAAAGACGTTCCTTGGGGCGGAGACACGCACGATATCTGGATCGATCCTCAGAACGCCGATCGCTTTGTTATCACCGACGACGGCGGCATGAACATCACGACTGTCCACGGCCGCGGCTTTCATCGTGCGACTCTGCCCATCGGGCAGATGTACCACGTCGATGTGGACAACCAGATTCCCTACTACTTTTACAGCAACATGCAGGACGACGGAAACATGCGCGGGCCCAGCGTTCCCATCGACTCGCGCGAGACCGGCTGGGATCACGCCATGGGGGGCTGCGAATCCGGTTTCACTGTTCCTGATCTCACCGATCCCGAGGTGGTGTGGGCAACGTGCTACGGCAACAAAGTCACCCGCTGGGATGCCCGTCATAAGCATGCCCGCTCGGTGAGCCCGTGGATGCACACGCTCGATTCGCCGCCGAATGAGATCAAGTACCGCTGCCACTGGACTGCGCCGCTGGCGATCGATCCCTTCGATCACAATACGGTGTACTACGGCTGCCAGGTGATCTTCAAAACCAGCAATGGCGGCCAGTCATGGTCGGTGATCAGCCCCGATTTATCCACCCAGGATCCGGCTCACATTGTTGCTTCGGGAGGCATCGTCGGGGACAATCTCGGCCAGTTCTATGGCGAGGTCGTCTTCGCGATCGCGCCCTCAAAAATTCAGAAAGGACTCATCTGGGCCGGCACCAACGATGGTCAGGTATGGTACACACAGGACGGCGTGCACTGGAACAATGTCACGAAAAACATTTTCGGTCTTCCCCCACTCGGGACAATTACCAGCATTGCGCCTTCCACTTTCGACGCGCGTACCGTGTACATCAGCGCCGACTTTCATCTGGTCGATAACCGCGATCCCTATATCTACAAGACCACCGACCTGGGAAAAACCTGGAAACTGATCAGCAGCAACTTGCCCAAAAACGCGTTGTCCTACGTGCGCACCATTGCCGAAGATCCCAACTGCTCAGGCCTGCTGTTTGCCGGCACGGGCAATGATCTCTTCTACTCGCTCGATGGCGGCGCCCACTGGACCGCTCTAGACACGGGATTGCCGCACGCGCCGGTAACCTGGGCCGTGGTGCAGAAGGATTTTCACGATCTCGTGATCTCGACCTACGGCCGGGGGATCTACATTCTCGACGACATCAGCCCGCTGGAGCAGATGGCAAAAAATCACTCACAGGCAGCCGTGACGTTGTTTGAACCCAGGCAGAATTACCGCTTCACTCGTGGCGGCCAGGCAATGCTCACCTTCAGCGTAAAAACAGCTCCCAAGGATCCAGCCCAGCTTGAGATTCTCGACTCAGATGGCAAAGTAATTCGCAAGCTGGAAACCAAGGCTCGTGCCGGCATGAATCGTGTGACCTGGGATCTCCGCTATGAATCGCCCCGCGTGGTCGCGTTGAGAACCGCCGCGCCCGATAACCCGCATATCTGGGATGAACCGCGTTTCCGCGATGCTGATTCGCGTCCCATCACCCATTGGGGCTCGAAACCCGCGGAAGTCGGCCCGATTGTCGCGCCCGGGAAATACACTCTTAGACTCAAGATTGAAGATAAAACCTACAACCAGCCTCTGACCGTCCTTCGTGATCCGCGCAGTCCGGGATCTGAAGCCGACATTCAACTCTCCGTAAAGACGCTGCTCCGCATCCGCGGCGACATCGAACACGTCTCCGATGAAGTCAACCAGATGGAATGGATGCGCAAGCAACTCGAGGTGATCAAGGGAATGCTGCGTCCGCCCAAAAACAAAGAAGAAGAAAAAGATGCGGAAGACGATGATGATGATTATGAAGGCCCCTCCCCCGCGCCCGCCGCATCCCAGGCGCAGAGCGAGGCTGAGGCAAAACGCAAGGCCGACCTGTTGAAAACCGCAGAGGACTTTGATAAGAAGTTGCTGGGGATCGAAACCAGATTCGTCTCGCCAGCCCTGCTGAACAGCGATGACAAATACTTCGTCGAGCCCTACAAGGTTTATCTGAACCTGATGTGGCTTAACGCTGAAGTAGGCACGGGCGGGGGCGACGTAGCCGGCGGCGCCGATTTCGCACCCACCGACACGCAGATGGAACTGCTGCAGGGATTCGAAGCAGAAATCTCCGCAACGGACGCGAGCTACGAGAAAATGATGAAAGAAGATCTACCCGCCCTGAACCATGCCCTGGAGCAGGCCAGCGTAGTCCCAGTCACGGAATAATCCATGTAGGGACAGCCGCCATCGGCTGTCCAGGGCGAGCGCAGCTCGCCTGCGGTTTTTATTCTCCAAACTGAAACGTCAAGATCTGAATACGAAGAAAGACCCCGTCAGCAGCTTCGTTCTTGCCCGCGCATAACCCCAGCCGAGCTTCGCTCGGCCGGACAGCCGATGGCGGCTGCCCCTACATGCGTCCGTCCCGGCAGCGCTCAGCTCAGGTGCTTGTTGATCGCTTTGGTCATCTGAAACATGTTCAGCCTCTTGCTGCCGAACACAGGCTCCAACTTGTCGTCCGCGATAATCTCCCGCTTGTTCTCGGGATTCTGTAGATTATTTTTTTTAATGTGATCCCAGACCTTCTTCGTGACCTCACTTCGGGGAAGCGGTTCCGAACCGACTACTTTGGCGAGCTCCGGCGAAGGTTTCATCGGCTTCATGAATGCGCTGTTCGTCTTGGCTTTAGCGGTTGCTGCTTTGGGCATGAGAATCTCCTCCCATTCGGATGAATTCTACGCCGAGCGGGTTGGACGCGGGTTTTTGCTTAACGGATCACGTAGGGACAGCCCCTTGGGCTGTCCCGCGAAGCGAAGCGAGCCACGCAACGGAAACTCCAGCTCCGGCAGTCTTGTTCTGCTAAACTCTCCCCGCCGAAGGAGAACTCCAATGCTTCATCGCAGGCGGCAACTGCTTCGACTGGCGTCGTTGGTTTTCGGCTCCGGATTCATCTTTGGTCGAACACACGCCGCCGTGTCCGAGCAGACACCTGCGCGAAGTGACTCTCCGCCGAAGAGGCACCCTGAAGCTGCAACTGCGCTCACGAAGGGAGTAGATATGGAAAAAGTCACGGGCATCGGAGGCCTGTTCTTCCGCGCTCACGATCCGGCAGCGTTAGGGCGCTGGTACCAGCAACACCTGGGAGTCACGCTCACGCCAACCAGCCACGGAGACCCAGTCTGGCAACAAGAAGCTGGGCCCACAGTTTTCGGTCCTTTCCCAGAGTCCACTGACTACTTTGGTGATCCCCACAAAATCTGGATGGTGAATTTCCGCGTGCGCGACCTCGACAAGATGGCTGCCCAGTTGCGTGCTGTTGGAATCGAAGTCAAGATCGAGCCACAGTCATCCCCGATCGGACGCTTTGCTCGCCTGCATGATCCTGAGGGAAATCCGATCGAATTGTGGCAACCTGCGGCCTCGCAGTCAAAAGGCTGATTAGCGGGTAGTGCTTCATTCCGGAGTGAAGTAATCCACCGTGACCGGATTTTCAAACAGCGAGTAATCCCGCGTCACAATCGTGATCCCGCTCTCCGTCACGAAATAGCGTTGCCGGTCCGCGTCAGCATCATACCCAATGGTCGTGCCTTCCGGGATATGCACGTCGCGATCGAGAATGGCGCGACGGATGTGGCAGCGGCGTCCCACGCTCACGTGCGAGAACAAAATACTGGCATCCACTTCGCTGAAGGAATTCACCCGCACGTCCGGCGACAGCACGGAATTTTTCACCATGCCGCCAGAGACAATGCATCCCCCGGAGACGATCGAATCCAGCGCCGTGCCCATGCGTCCCGTTTCCGCAAATACGAACTTCGCCGGCGGATACTGCCGCTGATGGGTGCGAATGGGCCAATGCTCATCGTACAGATTGAAAATGGGCGACACGGAGACCACATCCATATTGGCCTCGTAATAAGCCTCCAGTGTTCCCACGTCGCGCCAGTACAAAGCTTCCTTCTTGTTCTCATCGACGAAGTCGTAGGCGTAGACGCGATAGTCATCCACCATCTTCGGCAGAATATCTTTTCCAAAGTCGTGGCTCGAATCCGGATCCTCCGCGTCTTTGAGCAACACCGGAATCAACACGTCCGCATTGAAGAGATACACGCCCATGGAGACTGCGATCTTTTCCGGATTCAGGGGTGAGCGCAGCGTCGTAACCTTCGGCTTCTCCTGGAAACCGTGAATTCTTCCTTCTCGATCTACATCGACTACGCCGAAGTGATAGCTCTGATCGGGATCGATCTGAATCGTCGCCAGCGTGATGTCGGCCGCTGAATCCTGGTGCTGCCGCATCATCTTCCCGTAATCCATTTTGTAGATGTGGTCTCCGGAGAGAATCATGACGTACTTCGGCTGCTCCGAGCCGATGGAATAAATGTTCTGGTACACGGCATCCGCCGTGCCCTGATACCACTGGTCGCTGACCCGCTTCATCGGGGGAAGTACTTCGATAAATTCGCCCACCTCGTGTCCCAGAATGTTCCATCCCTCGCGAATGTGGCGATTCAGCGAGAGCGCCTTGTATTGCGTCAGGATGTAGACGCGCCGGAGATCGGAATTGAGGCAGTTAGAAAGGGTGACATCGATGATGCGGTAAATGCCGCCGAAGGTGACCGCCGGCTTGGCACGATCGCGAGTGAGGGGATAGAGTCGCTCGCCGACACCTCCTGCTAACAGAACCCCAAGAGTGTCTTTCATGACGGACCCTCAGATGCCGTCTCTTCCCGAGAGCCGATAGGCTATCCCCGTGGGAAAAGAAAACAGTAGATGTTAGCACAGCGAGTGAAGGTTGGCCTGCCGAGCGCTACTTGTCTTTGTCGTGCTTGTCTTCTTCAATCTTGATGCGCAGCGATTTCAGGAATTTCATGTCCTGATCGTTCATCTTGAAGTCAGGGTTGGTTGACATGGTAGAGACGAGTGAGGTTTTGTCTTGCGATTTTTCGCCCTGTTTGCTCACGCCGATGGTCGCTTCGAGCACCAGAAAAATATCGTAGCCACCCTCTTTGATTCGGGAGACGACTTCAGAGATCTGCTCGGAGTCCGATAAAGATTCGTTGATTGCGTCGCCAAGCTCCTTCATCAGTTGCTTGAGTTGTGGATCCACTGAGTCCCCCTAAAACCAAGTTACCACGATCGCGTACTAGGCGCGAATCGCGCGCACTTCGAGATATTCGCCTTTTACTTCCGTGTCGCCGTTCTGCGAAATATTGTGTTCGTGATACAGCGCCTCGAGTTGCGCGGCTAACTCGGCCTGTCCGGCCTGGTCCAGCCGGGAAAACGCCATCTGCGTCGGCCCAAAATATTGCCGGAACAATCCCACCACTTCCTTCGGCGGAAATGGAAACAGGAAGTTGCAGTGTTGCCGGATGCAGCTGATCTCCTTCGCCTTCGGTCCGAAGCGCTGGCGCACTACCGCATCGTCACCCCAAAGCACCGGAGCCGGAACCGGCGGAGGCGGGACCATTTTGGCGGTAACCGCGAAATTCTTTCCGACGAAGCCCTCCGGAGTCCAATTCGCCATCGCGACCATCCCACCCGGCCGGCAAACCCGGGTCAACTCCGCAGCCACTTTCTCTGGACGCGGCGCGAACATGGCTCCAAACATGGTCAACACCACGTCGAAGGAGTGATCCGGAAACGGAAGATCCTCCGCATCGCCCTCCTGGAAGCGGACGCTCAGGTTTTCGGCGGTCGCGCGCTGCCTGGCTTGTTCCAGCAGGTTCGTCGCAATATCGACGCCGACCACATCCGCTCCTGTCCGCGCGGCCGGGATCGCCGTATTGCCGGTTCCACATGCCACGTCGAGCACCTTGGAGCCGGGTGCAATTCCCAAACGCTCAACGAACTCCTTTGCCGCGTGGACAGTAAAGTTCGCGATCTGGCCGAAGTCTCCGGCCATCCAGGTAGCTTTCATGCGTGATTTGAGTTGATCAATCTCGGGCGAAGAGGTGTGCATGCTGCCTTTCTCCATAGTTAGATGCCCCATATTCAAGAACGGTTTATGTAGCGACAGCCCATGTTGGGTTGTCGGAGAAGCGATTCACGTAGCGACAGCCGCCTCGGCTGTCGGGCCCGGCGCAGCCCGGCTGTCTCAGAGTTGCGCCATTGTATCTCCGCAGGCTGCTAAAATCGAGATCGTGAGCAAACTATCCACATGGCGCAAAATGGCCATCGTCGCCCGAGTGGCCGGAAAGCAGGCCGGGCGCAGTCGCACCCTGAGTGCCTTCGCCAAAGCCGTTCGCGCCACCGCCCGCTCATTTGGAAATGTGCTTCACCAGTTATGGCTGGAGATGGTGGGAGTCCTCTTTCTAGTGATGGCGCTCAGCTTCACCAGCGCCAGTGTCAAAGAATACGGCAAATACCACGCCGGACAGGTGGGAGCCGGCCGCGTTGCCGTCACCATCTGTTTTGCTGTGACCTTTGCCTGGTTCGGAGTGACTTCCTTCTGGAGAGTACGAAAAAAGAAGCAGCGCTCCTGAAGCTGCCATTTCCGCCTCGACCCAGCTGGCATGATTGCCGTCAGGTGATTCCATGGCCCACGATGTCAAGACCGCTCCCGCCCCGCAGACGGAGATTGAGACTTCCTCCCACATTCCGGTAAAGCCCCTCTACACTCCAGGCGATCTCAAAGGGCTCGACTACGAAAGCGAAATGGGTTACCCCGGGGAATTTCCCTTCACCCGCGGCGTGCAGGCCACCATGTACCGCGGGCGCCTCTGGACCATGCGCCAGTACGCTGGCATGGGCGACGCCGACGAATCCAACAAGCGCTACAAATACCTGCTGGCGAATGGGACCACAGGCCTCTCCGTGGCCTTTGATCTTCCTACCCAGATCGGTCTGGATTCCGACCACCCGCTGGCTTCGGGGGAAGTTGGCAAGGTGGGCGTTGCCATCGACTCCATCGAAGACATGGAGCGCCTGTTCGACGGCATCGACCTGACGAAGATTTCCACCTCGATGACCATCAATGCGACCGCATCGATTTTGCTGGCTTTGTATGTGGCTATGGCCCGGCGCCAGGGGGCAGATATCCGCAAGCTCTCCGGCACGGTACAAAACGATGTTCTGAAGGAATACATCGCGCGAGGCACCTACATTTATCCGCCGCATCAGGCCATGCGCGTCATCACGGATATGTTTGCCTGGGCAAATGAGAACGTCCCGGACTGGAACACGATTTCGATTTCCGGCTATCACATGCGCGAGGCGGGATCGAGCGCCGTTCAGGAAGTCGCGTTTACGCTGGGAAATGGCATGGCTTACGTCGAAGCCGCCATCAAAGCCGGCCTCGACGTGGATCAATTCGCTCCGCGGCTCTCGTTCTTCTTCAATGCCCACAGCAATTTTCTGGAGGAAGTTGCCAAGTTCCGCGCCGCCCGCCGCATGTGGGCGCGGATCATGCGTGAGCATTTCAAGGCGAAGAATCCGCGCTCCTGGATGTTGCGCTTTCACACCCAGACCGCGGGCTCGACACTAACCGCGCAGCAGCCGGAAAACAACATCGTGCGCACCGCGATGCAGGCTCTGGCCGCAGTCCTGGGCGGCACGCAATCCCTGCACACCAACTCTTTTGACGAAGCTCTGGCTTTGCCGACCGAGCAGGCGGTCCGCATCGCATTGCGAACCCAGCAGATCATCGCCTACGAATCCGGCGCGCCGCAGACCATTGATCCACTCGCCGGATCCTATTACATCGAATCCCTGACCAGCGAAATTGAAAGGCGCGCAGCCGAGTACCTGGGCAAGATCGAAGTCCTCGGCGGAATGTTGAAAGCCATCGAGCGCGGCTACGTGCAGCAGGAAATACAAAACGCCGCCTACGAATACCAGCAGCAGGTCGACGCCCAGGACGCCATTGTCGTCGGCGTGAACCGTTTCGAGGTCGAAGAAGAGAAGCCGATTCCGATTCAACACATCGATCCCGCCTTGGAGCCCAAACAGATCGAGCGCGTGCGAGCGCTGCGGGCAAGGCGAGAGCCTGGTCGATGCAAGTCGGCGCTGGAAGGCGTGGAACAGGCCGCGCGTAGCGGCGCAAATCTGATGCCCAGCATCCTTACCGCCGTCGAAGCCTGCGCGACTGTGGGAGAGATTTCGGACGCCATGCGCCGGGTCTTCGGCGAGTACAAAGAAGCGGTTGTGATCTAGTTTGGAAGTGCGGCACCTTGGAAACCGCTGCCGCGTCACTCACCGCAGAAAATGGCGCTCTACGCCGGTTGGGCTTCCATTTCTTTCACCGCTGCCTCGAGGTGCTGCAGGGTTTCTTCCACCGTCAGCGTGTACATATCACGGCCCAGCCCCTCGCCCGCTTCCAGTGCGGTCTTCAGATAATGCCCCGCGATTTCGACGGCCAGCGAATCCGTAATGGTTCTTCCGGTTCGTTTCCTGTATTCCACCCATGCCACGCACGGAAGCACCACCCACACCTTATGCCCACCCACCAGAAATTTGTAATCCACGGCATCGGCATGCCGGGTGGAAATGGCAACAATCTGCGATTGGTAAGTGCAGTGGACCTGCTTTTTTGTCCAGCGATCGGTGGCGGTAAGGTTCTCGAACATAATTAAAACTATAGCAAAACCTCTGCCGGATCAGTGGGTCCGCCGCTACCTGGGACGTAACCGCCGCGACAAAATTCGTCGCGGCTGGACAGCCTGAGAGTGTGCAGTTCCATGACATCCTTTACACATTGTTCCGGGACATCCTTTACACTCCCGCGCGAGCGTAGCGAGCGCGGGGGCGCGATTAGAGATGACTTGGAGAAGCGTGGACGTTCAGGAACAACGCGTACGATTCGTAGTGGCGGCGAGTCGGCGGGAGAAGACGTTTCGGGCCTTATGCCAGGAATTTGAGGTGTCGCGACCGACGGGATACTTGTGGTTGCAACGCTATCGCGAGCAGGGTTTGTCCGGCATTGCCGAACGCAGCCGGCGACCGGATCTGAGTCCGCGGCGTACCGGGGAGGAATGGGAGCTGCGAGTGGTAGAGTTGCGGCAACGCTATCCCGACTGGGGAGCGCGCAAGCTGCAAGTACTGCTGGCGCAAGCGGGAGTGAGGTTGCCGGTAAGCACCATCCACCGCATTCTGTTGCGTCGCGGCTTAGTGCGGGCGGAGGATCGGCGGGAAGCGGCGGTGCATCGTTTCGAACGGGCCGCCCCCAACCAGTTATGGCAAATGGATTTCAAAGGCTGCAAGGGTTGGGGAGGGGAAACGGCGGTGGGTCCATTGTCGGTGCTGGACGATCACAGCCGCTATCTGATTGCGCTGCGCGGGACCTGGACGACGAAGGCGGAAGCGGTGCGCGAGCAACTGCAATCCGCCTTTGAGGAATGTGGAATGCCGGAAGCGATGCTAATGGATCATGGCACGCCGTGGTGGAACGCGAAGGCACCGACGGGGGCGACCTGGCTGACCGTGTGGCTGATGCGGCAAGGCATTGAGTTGCACTGGAGCGGGTATCGTCATCCCCAAACCCAGGGCAAGGTGGAACGGTTTCATGGCTCGCTGCAGCGTGCCCAGCAGCGACGGGGGGTACCGCAGCAACAACGGCAACAGTGGCTGGACCAATATCGCCACGAGTACAACCATGTACGACCCCACCAAGCTCTGGGCATGCGGACTCCCGCCAGTCGGTGGAGCAAGAGTGCACGAAGCTATGATCTGCACCCCTCGCCCTGGCAGTACCGGGAAGGAGCCACGGTGGTGAAAGTAGGCAGTCAGGGTCAGATCTGGACCGAACATCGGCGCTGGGAGATCAGCTACGCCCTAGCCGGGCAGTGGGTGGAGTTGGTTCGACTGGAGGACCGGATACTGGTCTATCACTGCCGTACCGTGATCCGGGAACTCGATCTCGCCAGCCAGCGCGCCACGGCCGTGGCGCGCTGGCTGGCGGATTGAGTTCCATCCTAAATGTGTAAAGGATGTGTCGGAACAAAATGTAAACCATGTAATGGAACTGGACACTGAGAGGCTGTCCCTACGTGGGAAGGAAACTCGGGGGAAGGAAGCTCGCGTAGGGACAGCCCCTCGGGCTGTCCCGCGAAGCGAAGCGAGCCTCACCGAACCCGGAGCGCGCCCAGCGGGCAAACGCACGTTCCACAAGATCACCTGAGTATAGGTGTCCGTTATTATGGATGCGTGCCAACCCGGGCCCCGAAAAAAACTAAGCTCACCATTCTTCGCGCGCGCCACTTGAGCCAGCATTCCTGGCTGGTGCATGGATTCTCCACGCGCGTCGGCGGCTATTCGCGCGCCTACCGCAAAGGTGACCTCAACCTGGGATTCACCAAAGACGATGCGCGCGCCGCCGTCGAGCGAAACCGCGCTGCCTTCCTGAGTGCGTTGGGCGCGACATCGCCGCGGGCCTCGCGTTCCCGGAAACAACCTTTCTGGCCAATCATTACGCTGCGTCAGATTCATTCCGACGTGATTCACTGCGTTGATGCAGTTCCCAAAGAATCACTCATGGGGGATGGCCTGATCACGCGCACTCCCGGCCACGTCATCGCCATACAGACGGCAGATTGCCTTCCCGTAATCTTGGTCGATGTGAGAACTCGTGCGATTGGCGTTTTTCACGCCGGCTGGCGCGGCACCCTCAAGCGAATCGTCGAGAAGGGCGTTGGCGAAATGTTTCGCTGCTTTGGCACCCGGCCCCGCGACTTGAAAGCGGCAATCGGACCTGGAGTTCAGGGTTGCTGCTACCAGGTGGGAGAAGAAGTTCGCACAAAATTTCACTCGCAATTTGCCTACGCCGACAAGCTGTTTCACGAGGTGAAGGAGTCTGATCCCGTGCGGGAGAAATATCCGCTGCTTTTTCTCACCGCCCGCGCGCCCGGTCACAGCGAATTGCCGAAGAAAATTCTTTTGGACTTGGTGGAAGCGAATCGTCAGCAACTTCTGGCCGCGGGAGTGCCCAAGAAAAACATCGAAAGCTCGCCGCTATGTACGAACTGCCATCCAGAGTTGTTGTTTTCCTACCGCGCTGAGAAAGGAAACACCGGACGACTGATGGGCGTGGCCGGAATTCGCCCCATCCGCAAGCCGTCCTGAGGAGAACCGTGTTGCACCCCAGAACTGCCATCGCGTTGTTGACCGTCACCGTCGTGTTCTCGATCTTCTCGTCCGGCCAGGTTTCTTCGATAGAGCAGGTTTCGTCGAGAGAAATCGATCAGATCTTTTCCTCGCTGAAATCAGCGGAGGCTCCGGGAGCCGCGGTGCTCGTCGTCCGCCATGGACGCGAAGTCTTCCGCCACGGATACGGCGTCACGGATCGTCGCACCCTGCACCGCATCGAGCCGAATACGAACTTTCGACTCGCCTCTTTCACCAAGCAGTTCACCGCCGTCTGCATCATGCTGCTGGTGCGGGATGGGAAGCTGCATTACGACGACCGGCTCACCGACATTTTTCCCGAATTCCCCGCCTACGGAAAAGCCATCAGCATTCGCAATCTGCTCAACCATACTTCTGGCCTGCCCGACTACGAAGACCTTCTGATGGCGGAGTATCCCAACACTCCGGAAGATAAAATCCCGCAGATTTTGGACGTGGGTGTTTTGAAACTGCTGGAGCAGCAGGGCAGCGGAAAGTTCCCGTCCGGCTCCGAATGGCAATACAGCAACTCCGGATATGCCGTCCTGGCAATGATCGTCGAGAAACTCTCAGGCAAACCGTTCGGCCAGTTTCTGCACGACCGAATTTTCACGCCCCTGAAGATGAACAACACCCTGGCTTACGAGAAGGGAAAGAACGAAGTCCCGCATCGCGCCTACGGTCATACCAAAGACAAAGACGGTTGGCGCGAAACCGATCAGAGCCCGACGTCAGCAGTTCTGGGCGACGGCGGAATCTACTCCTCGATTGACGATTTGGCGAAGTGGGACCGCGCCCTTCGCAACCACACGTTGCTGACAGCCGCCGAAATGCAACCGGCATTAACCCCAGCGCAGCCCACAGCAAATCCAGCGAAATCTCCGGCAGGGAAACCTGTCAGCTACGGCTTCGGATGGTTTCTGGATCCCTACCAGACCCACAAGCGCATGTCGCACAACGGCGAGACGATCGGATTTCTCACCACAATCCAGCGCTTTCCCGACGATGACCTGACGGTAATCGTGCTAGCCAACCGCACCGACACGGATCCCGAGCAAATAGCGTTGAAAGTAGCAGACCTGTTCTTGAAGCAATAACTACGTAGGGAAAGCCCCTCAGGCTGTCCGGGGTGTCATGTAGGGACAGCCGCCATCGGCTGTCCAGCCGCGCGAAGCGCGGCAGCATTACGCAGTAGGCGGAGTTGCCGGAGGTGGAGCGGTGGCCGCAGGCGTGCTGCTCGCCGCGTTCTCGTTGACCAGATCTTTCAACTCTTTGCTGGGCTTGAAAAAAGGAATCTTCTTGGCGGGAACTTCGACGCGCTCGCCCGTCTTCGGATTGCGTCCGACGCGGGGTCGCCGCTGACGAGTGCGGAAACTGCCAAAGCCGCGGATTTCAATCTTGTCGCCGGCGCGCAGCGAGCGCACTACGCTGTCAAAGATCGTTTCCACAATCACTTCACTGTCTTTGCGCGTAAGTTCCGCCAAACGCGAGACTTCATCGATCAGGTCGGCTTTGGTCATAACGTCCCTCTCTGCCCCCAAGACTCTTGATTCTCTAACGAATATTCCGCGCCGGAACCCCGGTGCGTCACCCCGGCATCCATAACTCTCTCAAATTTCAGGCTTTGGATGCAAGTTGCGTTTCTGGGAACCCGCTCCTGGGAATGCGAGGAGCAGAAACGCTCACTTCCAGAGGTAATAGAACCCGACGTGTTGCTCCAGCATCTTCTCGGTGCTGGGCAGATACTGCGAGACATCGCCCAGCAGCAGATCCATCAAAGTACGCCGGTCCTTCTCCGGACGCACCAGCGTCGGCTCTCCATGGATCCCGACCGACTTGGCAGTATCGGCCACCGCGGTCTCGAAGTCGCCTACATTGTCAATCAGCTTCATGTCGAGCGCCTGCTCACCGGTCCAGACCTTCCCGTTTGCGATCGACTTAACATCGTCGTATTTCAGCCCGCGCCCATCAGCCACGGCTTTAATGAACTGCCCGAACATGTTGTCGATCAGTCCCTGCATGTAGGCCTGCTCGGCGGGAGTCAGATCGCGCGCCGGATTGCCCGTATCCTTGAATTCCCCAGTCTTGATGACAACATCTTTCAGCTTGGCCCACTTCAACAGGTCGCCATAATTAACCCACTGCGCAATGACTCCAATCGATCCCACGATACTGCCCTGGTCGGCATAAATCTTGTCGCAAGCCGAGGACACGTAGAACGCGCCGCTCGCTCCCACAGTCTCAATGGAGGCCACGATCTTCTTTTTCTTCTCGCTGCGAATCCGCTTCACTTCGCGATAAATCTCCTCCGAAGCAGCCACCCCTCCGCCGGGAGAATTCACGTGCAGGATGATCGCTTTGATGGATGAGTCATCGCCAAATTTCTTGAGCTGCCGGACAACCGGCTGGGGCGAAAGAATTACGCCATCGAGATCGACAACCCCGATGCGATCGCCAAAGCCGCCGATGCCGGCCTCGCCGGTGCCAGCGTGCATGGTGAGATAGACGAGGGTGAAGACGGCGAGCACAAACAGAAAAAACGCTCCTCCGCCGATCAGAATCCAAAGCAGCGTGCGCGAACGTCCCTCTGGCATGTAGGAGAGTGTAGCACCGGGCACACGAATGTAGGGACAGCCCGTCGGCTTGTCCAGGCCCATGTAGGGACAGCCGCCTCGGCTGTCCAGTCGAGCGAAGCTCGACAGCGCATCTAGGCGAGCATCACAATCTTGAGCGCCGCCCTCTCCACCGACACCTCGGCCGGTGTCCGGCAAACAAACTCCCCGTCCGCATACACGTCTGACGGTTCATCCGTCTCGACTCGAACGCGGCGCGCATGAAAGTATTCCACTTCCCGAATGCCCAAATGCCGTCCGGCATACACACTCGGAAAAAGGCTGAGCAGTTTCAGGGTAGGAACAGCCCTGACCAGGCAGACGTCCAGCAGGCCATCATCCATTTTGGCGCGCGGTGCGACTTTCATCCCCCCGCCATACAAAGGACTGTTGGCGAATGCCGCAACGAGGGTCGATTGATGGCTGCGGACAGTCCATCCCGGATCTTCTCCGGCAGGCCCTTCGGCAGGCACCAAGATCTTCACAGGCAGCGGCGCAAAACTGAAAATTGCCGGAAGGATGCTAAGCGCGTACCCGCCATGTCCCCGCAGCCATCGCGGTAATTTGTTCGCACGCCGGGCAACCTCCCCGTCGAGCCCCACGCCCGCCACGCAGCAGAAGTAAGTACCAGTCGATGGCGCCTCCCTCGCTCCGGCCAGTGGTGTGATTACCCCCAAATCGATAGCCCGCACATTGTTTCGGCCGCCGCAGAACTGCTCCCAAGCCGCAAGCGAATCGCGAACGCGACGCAATCCCAACGAGCAGGCAAAATCGTTCCCGCTTCCCGCCGGCACCACTAGCACAGGTAATCCCAAGTTGACCAGCGAGCCCAGATGCCGGTGAATCGTCCCATCCCCGCCAAACAGCAGGATGACGTCGCAGTGATCATTCCGCGCAGCCACGCCCATGCGCCATTCAATACTGCTGTCATTCTGAAAAGGGGAAAGGTCTTCACCAGAGCACCCCAACCCGAGAATGGCCGCCGCCCGCATGCGCGGCAAGAGACTAGCACATGCCACCCGTGTAGCGTCAGCCATGTAGGGACAGCCCCCATCGGCTGTCCGGCGGAGCGAAGCTCCGCTGGGCTTTTTGCCAGGGCAAGAAACATCCGCTGACGCCTGTTTTGGGTTGTTGAGAATTCCGAGTCGGGAATGGCGTCAGTCAAAACCCAGGCGAGCTGCGCTCGCCCGGACAGCCGATGGCGGATGTCCCTACATGTTTTCGGCATTACCGATGATCACAGCGATCCGCAACTGCTTTCTGACTCTCAACGTTAGCTAAGCTACCGGAGGTCTAAAAGAATTCACAAACGCCTTTTTCCAAAGCCAAGGATACTCCCGCCAGACCGTGACTAGATTGCGCCGCACCGGATTCTGCAAGACATACTCGATCTTGGCATCCAAACTCTCCGATGACCGCAACACATGATCAAACAATTCCGTCTGCCAAACCTTGCCCGTGCGGCCGAGCGCCCGATTGATCCTGTGAGCCGAAGCGCCCTTAATTGCATCCATGATCTTCGCGAGTGACCAGACTTCCATGCCCTCGTAATCGACAAGAGGTGTGACGATCAAGTGCACATGGTCGGGCATTACGACCGCGACGCGAAGATCGTACTTCGTTCCATGATCGTGCAAGCAAGATTCCAGCGCGAGAGAACGAGCTTGCGGAGGAAGAATCCAGCGCCGATCTGTGCAGAACGTAACAAAATGCTGCTTGAAGTCGCACTGCAGGTGCGGAAGCTTCCGCCGATAAAAAGCCTGCGGCATAAACGGACCATGTAGGGACAGCCGCCATCGGCTGTCCGGCGGAGCGAAGCTCCGCTGCTTTTATGCTATGCGAGGACAGGTGTGATGCTGTGCATTCTTGGTGTTTTTGCAGACAAATCGATTCCAGATTGGGAATGGTGTCAAAACCCAGGCGAGCTGCGCTCGCCCGGACAGCCGAGGCGGCTGTCCCTACATGCTTTCGGCCTCACCACTGAATCACGGCGATGCGCAACTGCTTGCCGACCCTCAACGTTAGTCGCGTAGGTGGTGGGCCCGCGAGGACGATACGGGGATCCTTTACTACGGCATTTTCGATGCGGACCGAACCCTGCTTAATTTTACGGGCAGCCTCCGTTGCCGATTCCGCGAGTCCACATTTCACCAGCAAGCGGTCGAGCCGAATGAGGTTGCGTCCCTGCTCATCGACTAACCCGCCGATTTGCTCCGCCGAAAGGCCAATCTCCTCCACCTCTTCCGGCACTTCATCCTTCTGAAACTGCTTCGCCCAATCCTCCCCCGCCTGCGCGGCCGCCCCGGCCGAATGGAAGTCCGCCACGATCTTCCGCGCCAGATCCTTTTTCGCCTGCATGGGATGTGCCTCGCGCTTCATCTTCTCGATCTCGGACACCTGCACATCCGTCAGTAGTTCGTAATAGCGCCACATCATCTCGTCGGAGATGCTCATGATCTTCCCGTACATCTCCAGCGGAGGCTCATGAATCCCGATCGCATTCCCCAGCGACTTCGACATCTTCTGAACGCCGTCAAGCCCTTCGAGAATGGGCGTCGTGAGCACCACCTGTGATTCCTGTCCATACGCGCGCTGCAATTCCCGTCCTACCAGCAAATTAAATTTCTGATCCGTGCCGCCCAGTTCGACGTCCGCTTCCAGCGCCACCGAGTCGTATCCCTGCACCAGGGGATACAGCAGTTCGTGCACCGAGATCGGCTTCTCCTCGTGGAAGCGCTTGTGGAAGTCCTCGCGTTCCAGTAACTGCGAGACCGTGTACTTGGCCAGCAAGCGCACGAAATCGTCTGCGCTGAGCGCGCCCATCCAGCGGCGGTTGAAATCAATCACCGTCCTGCTGGGATCAAGAATCTTAAAGACCTGCTCCTTGTAGGTTTCGGCATTCTGCTCGATCTGCTCACGGCTCAGCGGAGGCCGGGTCACCGAACGTCCCGTAGGATCGCCAATCATCCCGGTGAAGTCGCCAATGAGAAAAATCGCGGTGTGCCCCAGATCCTGAAAGTGCTTCAGCTTGCGCAGCACAACCGTGTGCCCCAGGTGCAGGTCCGGAGCGGTCGGGTCCATCCCCAGCTTCACCCGCAGCGGTTTGCCCGTGGCGCGCGACTTTTCCAACTTTGCCCGCAAATCGGCCTCGCGGATAATCTCCGCCGCGCCCTTTTTCAGATACTTCAGCTGTTCATCTACTGGTGCGAAGGTGGACATGGGAATCGAACATTATAAGGAGTTCGAACCCGGAATGCAGAATTGCAGGCTTGAAGAGGTGCGCACCGCGCGTGCTATAATTCTTTATTCTCAGTCGCTTAGCGCACGGAGGACTGTATCGATAAACGTTTTATTCGCATGAACGATCGCATTCGAGCACGCGAAGTACGCGTGATTGATGATGAGGGGCAGCAACTCGGGATTATGCCTCCCCACGAAGCGATCCGCAAAGCCCGCGAAAAAAATCTAGACCTGGTTGAGATTTCGCCCACCGCGCAGCCTCCCGTTTGCCGCATCATGGATTACGGGAAGTTTCTTTACCAGCAGGAAAAGAAAGAGCGCGAAGCCAAGAAGCATCAGAAGACGATCACCGTAAAAGAGGTCAAGTTCCGTATCAACGTGGACGACCACGATTACGAGACCAAGAAGAATCACGTTCTGCGCTTCCTGGGTGAGGGCGACAAAGTCAAGGCGACGATCTTTTTCCGCGGCCGCGAAATGACTCGCACCAGCCTGGGACGCCAGATCCTGGAACGGCTCATCAAGGACGTGGAGCCGGAAAGCATCGTGGAGTTCCGTCCTCGACAAGAGGGCAACACGCTGCACGCGATCCTGGCGCCGAAGAAGTCGGACAAGGAACGCGAAAAGGAGAAGCAGAAGGCTGTGGCCGCGCGCAGCGCGTCCAGCCAGAGCGCTCCTCCTCCGGCGGCGCAGGTCGCCAAGCCCGCGTCGTAACCCGCGCCGGCGACGGTCACAAGTTCATCGCAGGGCGCTGCAGCACTTAACATTGAGCCACTCGGGAAGATGCCTGTGCCGGTTGTTGTCTTAGCTAACTGCTAAGAGCCGAGAGCTAAAAGCTGATTTGAGGATTTATGCCGAAATTGAAAACGCACAAAGGCGCCGCCAAGCGCTTCAAGAAGACGGGGACGGGCAAGGTGAAGCGGGGACATGCGAAACTGCGTCACATCCTGACATCCAAAGATAAGAAAACCAAACGCAAGCTGGGTAAGTCCGCCTTGGTGAGTGACGGAGATCTGGCCAAGGTCTTGCGGATGATTCCGTACCAGTGAAGTAGTGTCAGTGTTAGTGATCAGTGGCCAGAAGTGATTTCAAACTTACAGGCCGCTGACAGGCGCGTGAAGAGGCCAAAGGCCGTTCAGGCCTTCCTTACCTCCAGCCGCCATGAAACGAAGTAAAAAAAGGAGAAGACCATGCCTCGTGTAAAGCGCGGAACCAAACGCCGCCAGAAACGCAAAAAGATATTAGACCGCGCAAGCGGTTATTTCCTGACAAAATCGAAGCTGTACCGTTCCGCTAAAGAGTCGGTCGAGCGCGGGCTGAAATTTGCTTACTCCGGACGCAAGCAGCGCAAGCGCCAGTTCCGTTCGCTCTGGATCGTGCGCATTGGCGCCGCAGCCAAGCTGAACGGCATGAGCTACAACCAGTTCATCCACGGGCTGAAGAAAGCGGGCGTGGAACTTGACCGCAAGATTCTGTCCGATCTCGCAGTGAACGATCCGGCGGGATTTGCCAATTTGGCCTCGCAGGCCAAAGGCGCCTTGGCGTAAAAAGCAAGCAGTGCCCATGTAGGGACAGCCGCCCTCGGCTGTCCTGCCGGGCTCAGCCCGGCTTAGCTGTCGAGACTTGATGCAGACTCTGATTAGCGCTGTAGGCATACATCGGCTCTTCGAGCCGAAGGACAGCCGAGGGCGGCTGTCCCTACATAAGCCAAAGCCGCGGAGCGGCGCCGCAATGCAGCCCACGGCGCAAGCCGCGAAGCGGCGCCGGAATGCAGCCCACGGCGCAAGCCGCGAAGCGGCGCCGGAATGCAACCCACGGCGCAAAGCCGCGAAGCGGCGCCTGAATGCAACCCACGGCGCAAAGCCGCGGAGCGGCGCAAGAATGCAGCCCACGGCGCAAGCCGTGGGTGAGCGTTGACCAAGAGGAACAAGCCCCGAAGGGGCGAAAGATCCTGTGCCCTACACGGTTCCCAAACTGAAGGACTACTCGCCGGCAGCGCTGCACCAGGCCGCGGGCGAATGCGTCGCCGCGTGCAACGCCGAAGCGGCGCAGGTCCGCACCGAAGCGGACCTGAAATCTTTTCGCGACCGCTGGATGGGGCGCAAAAATGGCATCCTGACCCAAATCAACGATCTCTGGCTGAAGGGCGCTCCCAAAGACGCCAAGCGCGAAGCCGGGATTCGCGTCAACGAAGTGAAGGTGCGGATCACCGAACTGCTCGAGGCCGCGCACGTCGGCGGCAACGCAGACGCACTCACGGCAGAGAGCGTTGACATCACATTGCCCGGCGTTCGCCGTCCGATTGGCGCCGAACATCCGGTTATCAAGACTTTGCACGAGATCGTTTCTGTTTTCCAGAAGCTCGGTTATTCCGTAGCCGAGGGCCCGGTCGTCGAGACGGACTATTACAATTTCGAAGCGCTGAATTTTCCTCCCAACCATCCGGCGCGCGACACGCAGGACACGCTCTTCATCGCGGGACAGCAATCGAAGCCGCAACGCGAGCGACTGCTGCTGCGCACGCACACCTCTCCGGTGCAGATTCGCACCATGGAGATGATGCGTCCGCCCATCCGCATCGTGATTCCCGGGACCGTGCATCGCAACGATCCTCCCGACGCCAGCCATTCGCCCATGTTTCATCAGATCGAAGGCCTGGCGGTCGATACCAACATCACTTTCGGCGATCTGAAAGGCACCCTCGATCACGCCATGAAGGCGCTGTTCGGATCGTCTGTGAAAACGCATTTCCGTCCGTCTTTCTTCCCCTTCACGGAACCAAGCGCGGAACTCTACGTGACGTGCTTCATCTGCGGCGGAAGCGGAAAGCGCGGGTCAGACCCCTGCCGCCCCTGCAAGCAGACGGGATGGATCGAAGTGCTAGGCTGCGGGATGGTCGATCCCAACGTCTTCGAGTTCGTGAAGGACAACGGCTACGACCCGAAGAAAGTTTCCGGATTCGCCTTCGGCATGGGTGTGGATCGCCTCGCCCTGCTGAAGTACGGCGTCGATGACATTCAATTGTTCTTCCAAGGGGACGCGCGGTTCTTGCAGCAGTTTGCGTAGAAGCTCTTAGCCATTAGCTGTTTAGCTTTTAGCTAAAAGCTAACAGCTAAAAGCTAAAAGCTGATTTTCATGAAACTCTCTGCCCAATGGATTCGCGACTTCGTTGATCTCTCGGTCGACAACGACCGGCTCGCCGAAGCTCTGACCAATGTCGGGATTTCGGTCGAAGCGATCAGCGGAAGCGGCGCAGACACCGTCTTCGACATGGAGATCGGCACCAACCGTCCCGATGCGATGAATCATTACGGCGTGGCGCGGGAGGCGGCGGCCATCTACGATCTGCCGCTAAAACCGATTTCCGCCGGGAAAGGCACGACCGGGAAGGGCACCGCTTCAGTCGTGCCATCAGGCGGCGCACGAAATGCGGCTTCAGCCGCTGAGGTTAGCTTCCCCATCACGGTCGAAGAACCCCAACTCTGCCCGCGTTTCTCGGCGCGAGTCATCCGCAACACAAAGATCAAGCCTTCACCAGAAAAAATCGCCCATCGCCTGCAACTGCTCGACCAGCGCCCAATTTCCAACGCCGTCGACGCCACGAATTACGTTTTATGGGAGATCGGCAAGCCAACGCACGTCTTCGACGCCGACCTGCTCGAAGGCGGAAAGATCATTGTCCGCAAGGCCCGCAACGGCGAGATGCTCAAGACGCTTGATGGCGTCGAGCGCAAGCTCACCTCCGAAGATCTGGTCGTGTGCGACGCCAAGAAGCCTGTCGGACTGGCCGGAGTCATGGGCGGATACGACACCATGATCACCGAAAAGACCCGCAACATCGTGATCGAGTCGGCGTGGTGGGATCCAGGAATCGTCCGCAAGATGTCGCGCCGCCACGGCCTGCACACCGACGCCTCCCACCGCTTCGAACGCGGCGCCGATTTCGAATCCACGGTTCTCTCCTGCGACCTGGTCGCGCAAATGATTTTGGAATCCGGTGGCGGCGAATCGGTCGGCGATGCCGTCGATGTGGTCTCGCGGCCCTTGGATCTGGCTCCGGTCCTGCTGCGCATTTCCGAAGTTCACCGCATTCTCGGCGGCAATCTGGATGTGGGCCAGATCTATCGTCTGCTCAAGCGCCTGGGATTCGTCTTGATCCCGGAAGGACAGCAGAATGCCGAGTTTCACGTCACGATTCCAAGCTGGCGCCTCGATGTAGAACGCGAGATCGATGTCATCGAAGAGATTGCGCGCCTGCATGGCTACGACAAGTTCGAGAGCACGCTCCCCGCCTATAGCGGCGCCGTAATCGAACTACCTCATGGGAAGGTGGATCGCACCCTGCGCACTCGAGCTCTGGCCCTGGGCTACAACGAGGCTGTGTCGCTGACTTTCATCTCGCATGAAGATGCGGAAAAGTTCGCGACTGTCGCTTCCAGCGGCAAAGTGCTGGAACTGGAGAATCCATTAAGTGAAGAAGCCTCTGTGATGCGCACCTCGCTGGCGCCAGGCATGCTCAACATGCTGGCGTGGAATTTGAATCGCGACGTCGCCGATGTGCGCCTGTTTGAGATCGGCGGCACTTACGGCCTCAACCGAGAGGAGCGGGTCGAGCCAAAACGAGCGTGTCTGGGAGCGACACTCTCGGCGCTTCGCAATGTTCTTCCGGCCGCTGCAACGCTTGATGTCAGCAAAGGTCCCAATGCCATTGCGGTAGAGGCATTTCGCGGCTTCAAAGGGGATGTGGAGAATCTACTGGCAGCCTTCGCCGGCGACGTGTCGTACGACCGCGAAACCGCGGAATACTTCCATCCCGGACGCTCTGCCCGCGCTCTCATCAACCGCACCATGGTGGCGCAGTTCGGACAGATCCATCCCGAGATTGCGTCTCTCCGGAAGCTGCGGCAGGATGTCTTCCTGGCTGAAATCGATCTCGAGCAGTTGTACAAAATTGGCTTGCGCCCCGTGCGCTTTGAGCCTCTCCCGAAATATCCCGCGGTGGAACGCGACTTCTCGTTTGTGTTCACCGACGAGGTGACGTTCGAGCAAATACGGCGAGCGGTAGAAAACACCGCAATCGCAGCGCTGCGCGAATTCCGTCCAGTCGAGATTTTCCGGGGCGGCTCCATCCCGTCCGGCAAATATTCCGTCCTGCTGCGCGCCAAGTTCCAGTCCGCCGAAAGAACCTTGCGCGAAGATGAAGTGGCCCAGTGGTCGGCCAACATCGTCTCTGCCCTGAATTCGTTGGGTGGGGCACAGCGGGCCTAGCCTTTTTCCGAAGAAAGCTTCTAATCTGCCATGCCCACTCCGCCATGCCCACGTAGGGACAGCCCCTTGGGCTGTCCAAGCGATGCGAAGCGAGCCGCCCCGAGGCGAACAAAGCCCTTAGCGAACAAACTTCCGCGCTCTTTCCCTCATCGAGTAGCAGAGCGTTGGCATGCATGGTGTGGCCGACCCATCCCGCCGCTACCGGGGCTTCATCGGCGAGAAAACTTCGGGCCGATGGCCTCTTGTGCAAAAGCAGGCGGACTGAGGCCTTGCACAGGAGCACAAAGCTTAGTAACATACAATTGTTCTCATGAGGCCTCGTTCCCGCGTAGGCCTTCCGCGCCAGCCTTTCCGAAGCGGCGCCTTACGGATCCGAATACGCCAAATCGATATACGGGTTAAGTTTCATCGCGAGTTAGCGGTTCGTTCAGAGGTGGGGTTCGTTCCACAGTGTGTCCAGTTTCAATCGGCAACCGTGTGCGCGGGGCGCAGAGTGCGCCAGGCGGAGCTTTGCCTTTAGGCTTGTGACGGGAAACAGCACGAGAGAAAGACAACAAGACAGTTTGTGAAACTCTGCATTTAGCACGAAGCGACTAGAGAGGACTATGAACGCAGGACCAGGTAAATCCTCCGGAGGCGGAGGGGGCAGAAGGCGACGGCGCGGACGCCGTCCACACAATCAGCGCGGACAACGGCCTGGACCGGGCTTGAGCCGCGAGAACCGCGACGGCATCTATACCGCTCCCATGGATCACAGCTACCGGGCTGTGCTGGCCGGGGGCAACAATGGGCATAAGGGAGGGCGGCAGCGGCCGGGGTTTGGAGGGCAATATCCCCAGCCTGAGCCGGAGCCTTTGTCTGCGGGCTCGGAGAACGGCAATTCCCGCATATTCGCTTTCATCGAAGATTTATTCTTCATGGCGAAGATTCAGGAGACGGCCCGCAAGCTCAACGTCAAGGTAGAGTTCGTCAAAACCGACAAGGACTTAATGGACAAGATGCACCAGAATGGGGAAGAAAAGCCTTCTCTGATCATCTTTGACCTGAACAACGCCAATGCGAAGCCGCTGACCTTGATCCCCAAACTGAAAAGCAAGCTGAAGAAGGGGACCTCGATTATCGGATTCCTCTCCCATGTCCAGGGAGATCTAAAGCAAAAGGCCCACGAAGTGGGATGCGATATGGTGCTGCCTCGCTCGGCATTTTCCCAGAACCTGCCGCAGTTGCTGCGCCGTCACGGTGCGCCGGAAGAAGAAGAGAATCCGACGGTTCAGTAATCGCAACCGTCCCGACCCCATAAATGGGGTGCCCGAAAAAAATGGGGTGCCCCACTTCTCGCCGCCTTTGCGAGAAGTGGGAATTCCCGGTCAGCGATTTGCGACCCAGTTCGACCCCGTTGCGTCATGGATAATGTTGCTCTTCAGCGACATTCGAATCCCTGTCTCACCCCGGAGGCCACGTGAGCGGCCGTCCCCCCAGGAGATGAACGTGCAGGTGAAAGACTGACTGCCCCGCCCCCGGCCCAACGTTCAGCACCGTGCGGTATCCCTTCTCGATGTTGCGTTGCCGCGCGATCTGCGCCGCAGCCAGATGACAGCGCCCGATGATCTCGGCGTCTTTCTCCTGCGCTTCTTTCAATCCGGCGAAATGTCTCTTGGGAATGATCAGCACGTGCGTCGGCGCTTGCGGGTTGACGTCTTCAAAGGCGAAAACGTGCTCGTCTTCGTGGACCTTCTTTGAGGGAATCTCTCCGCGAATAATGCGGCAGAAAAGGCAATTCGTCGCGTCGTCCATGGTCTCTTCATTCTAGCCGACCCATGTAGGGACAGCCGCCATCGGCTGTCCGGCGGAGCAAAGCTCCGCAGCCCTTAATCCAGGCGAACCACAAACACAGCCCCTTCCGGGGTTTTCGTTTCCGCAGCCAGCTTCTGCGCCCGCTCCTGATCGTCATCCTGCACCCGCACGCGAACCCACCAATCGCCCGCCGGACTTGCAAACCGCGCGACCTTCGCCGTGCGGTATCGCCGCGTCAAGTGGTCAGCAACTTTATTGGCTTCCTGTTCGTCCGGAAATCCACCAATCTGAACGGCCCATTTTCCGCGCGACCCGGCAACTCCCGCGGCCTGCATCAATTCGATCTTCACCTTGGCAACGCCCGCTTTCTTCACGTCAACTCTCTCCGCGGCTGCCAGTGAGAGATCAATGACACGTCCCCGGATGAACGGTCCGCGATCGGTAATGCGGACCAGGGCGGCGGAGCCGGTCTTCACGTTGGTGACGCGCACGATCGAACCGAGGGGATAGGTGCGATGCGCGGCGGTCATCGCGTGCATGTTGTAAATCTGCCCGTTCGATCCCCGCCGGTTGTGATACGGAGGACCGTACCAGCTGGCGAGTCCAATCTCCGTCGCGATCGCCTTGGCATTGGCCGGCAGGTCCGGCTCGGCGAGATCAGCTTCTTTACCCGGACGGGAAGGCTTTTCCCGCGTGCTCGGGATATTCGCGCTGGGCTCAGGGGTGCTGGGAACGCTCTCCGCTTCCGGCGCAGGAGGCGGCGGGACGTCCACATGAGCCGCCTTGGGATGGCCGCATGCACTCAGGAACAGGATCGTGATGAGCACAATAAAGAGCATGGCAATGGCACGGACACGAAAGCGACTGCTGCTGCATGGTTTGGCACACAGAAGATTTACTTGGTCGGATGCTGCTCCATGTACTCGGCCATTTCCGCGAGCTTTTGCGAGGCGACGCGCAAAGCTTTGGTCGAATGCGAGCGCACTGCCGGCACCACTTCGTTGTTTAGATAATTGATGAATTCCGGAATCTCTTTCTCCAGACGCTCGGCAGCGTCGTTGATGGTCTTGCCAACGCGCGCCGAAGCGCCTTCCACCTTGCGGTTGAAGTCGTTCATGGTACTCCTCGCGATACTGCGGCGTGAAAGAGTTCACGCGGTACTGCGGATTGGCCAGGCTCGACCATTATTTCCTGCCTCAAGCATGAGGTCAATGGCGGAACCCGAATCGATGGTGCCGCGAGCAGCAGGAATCCGTACAGCCGCGAGGACATCCTCCTATGGGCAGCCAAATCTCCGCGACAGGGAAGTGCGGCTAGTTTCACCGGGTAACGGTGCTCCGGCGCTACACATCTGTTGCTCCGGCGAAACGCGCCACAGGTCACTGATAAAATGCCCGCTTCAATGAAATCCTCGAACCACCCGCGCGGCAACTCGCAAGCAGCGAAGTTTCGTCGCCTGCTGCTGGCGTGGTACGACGTCCATGCGCGCGATCTGCCCTGGCGCACGGATCGCGATCCCTATCGCGTGTGGCTTTCCGAGATCATGCTGCAGCAGACGCGCGTGGCCGCCGTCATTGAGCACTACCACGAATTCCTGCGGCGCTTCCCCACGGTGCAGAAGCTGGCGGCGGCACGAGCGAGTTCAGTCCTGGCGGCCTGGAGCGGCTTGGGATACTACCGCCGCGCCCGCATGATGCATGCAGCTGCGAAGTTAATCGTGCGGGAACTCGGAGGAGACTTTCCGAATACCGCCGAGGGCCTCCGGGCATTGCCCGGGGTTGGACGATATACGTCGGCGGCCATCGCGAGTATTGCTTTCGGAGAACCCGTCGCCGTCGTGGACGGGAACGTCGAACGAGTCTTGCAGCGATTCTCGGGCACGCGGCTCGCGCCCGAGAAGCTTTGGAAAGCGGCTGAGGATTTGCTCGACCGCGAGCGCCCGGGAGACTTCAATCAGGCCATGATGGAACTGGGCGCGACCGTGTGCACTCCGCGCACGCCATCCTGCTTAACCTGTCCCGTAGTCGACTCTTGCGCTACACGCGGAGAGTTGCCCGGCCTGGGCAGTCCCTCAAAGCAGAAGAAGCGCGAGATTCATTACGCTCTCGATTGCCGCGACGGGGAAGTGTATCTGGTCCAGCGTCCCCGGGATGCGCAGCTTATGGCGGGGATGTGGGAACTTCCGCAACTCGAAGCTACTGACGTCGAAGCTCCTAACCAAGCCAAGCCGCCTGCCGATTTCAGCCTGCGCCATTCGATTACAGTAACGGACTACACTGTGCAGGTGAGGCGCTCGGCAGTTCCTCCCGATATTCCGGGCCGGCGGATCCCGCTGGAGAGGTTGCACAGCTTTCCCTTGACCGGCCTGGCTCGGAAAATCTTGCGCAAAGCTGATCTGATGTCCCCCAGCCGCGCATCTGTTTCAATCCCCCGGCTGCCATGAGTCATCTAATTCAACGAGTAAAAGCCTTGTTCGGAGGACGATCCATGACGGCGCTAGCTGCCGGTACGAAGGTGCCCGACGTTGAACTGATGACGATAGATGGAAAGAAATTTTCGCTCCAAGCCCAACTTGCCCGCGGCCCCGTCGTGCTGGTTTTCTTCAAAGTCTCATGTCCCACATGCCAGTATGTCCTTCCCATGTTCGAGCGGCTGCACCAGGCGTACGGGCAGAAGAACGTCACTCTGGTCGCGGTATCGCAAAACGACTCGAAGGAAACCACAGCGTTTATCAAACAGTTCGGGATTACTTTCCCTGTGCTGCTCGACGATACCCGCTCTTATCCCGCTTCGAATGCCTATGGCCTGACCCACGTCCCCACCATCTTCTGGGTCGCTCAGGATGGGGAGATCGAACTCTCCACCGTCGGCTGGGTGAAGGTCGACTTCGAATTGATCAACCGCAAGATTGCGGAAGCCGGCAACGTCTCGCCCTCCCTCATTTACACGCCTGGCGAAGACGTCAGGGATTTCCGCGCTGGTTGAGGGTCCAAAAATTAGGCGCCGGTCGGCGCCTGAAACTCCCTCCCTTCCCGAATACACTCCGTAGGGACGGCCCCTTGGGCTGTCCCGCGAGGCGAAGCGAGCGGCTCACCTTAGGGGCGGCCCGCCGGCTTCGCCGACAGCCTGAGAGGCTGTCGCTATGGGGTTCTTTCGTAGCTAACTCTGGACTGCCCACCCGGACAAGCCCTCCTGGAGCCTGATTCCAAGGGTGGATGCACTCTCGTGCGCTATTAGTGCCTACTTCCCATACATCCCGCCGAAATCTTTCCTTTACAATCTTTGTAGATCTTCATAAAAAGCATTTTCTAGTACCAAACGTCGCTTCGTCGGGGGAGAACCTAATCTATGCAGGGAATGGCGAGAATTATCTCGGCGTTTCTGGTCGTGTGTTTGAGCCTGCCTTCCTGGGCAGAGGGAGCCGCCGGAGGGGCGCCAAAAGGTTCGTCGGTGAAGCTGCCGGGGCCCGCGTTCGTTGCTCTCGAGACCATCAATCCCGAACACATTCGTTGGCATGTCCGCTTTCTGGCCCACGATCTTCTGGAAGGCCGCGGCACCGGCCAGCGCGGCGGGGATCTGGCTGCGGAATACATTGCGACCCAATTCGCCGAGTATGGCCTGAAACCCGCGGGCGATCACGGTACGTTCATGCAAAAGGTTCCGCTGGTTGGAATCACGACTCTCCCCGAAACCCACTTCACGCTTGTTCCCAAACGGGGCGAGGCCATGAATCTCAAGCCGCTGGATGAGTACGTCGCCTACGATCAGACCCAGCAGCAGGAATCCAGTGTTGACGCTGAGATTGTGTTTGTGGGATACGGGATTGAGGCTCCGGAGTACAGCTGGGACGACTACAAAGGGGTCGATGTTCGCGGCAAAGTTCTGCTGATGCTGGTCAACGAGCCTCCCTCCGACGATCTCAAATTCTTCAAAGGCAAGGCTCTTACCTACTACGGCCGCTGGACCTACAAATACGAAGAGGCAGCGCGTAAGGGTGCCGTCGGAGTGCTGCTGGTGCACCAGACCCAGATGGCGAGCTATCCCTGGGAGGTCGTACGAAATTCGAATTCTGGCGAGAAGTCCGCATTGAAGGTGGAAGGGCCGGCTCTGAAAGTGGCTTCATGGATCCATCTGGAGGTGGCTTCGCGGCTGGCTTCGGCTTCAGGCGCCAGCATCGACAAGCTGATGACCTCTGCTAATTCCCGCGACTTTCACCCTGTGAACCTGGCGGCGCGGCTGAACGCCCACATGGTGAGCAGAATCCGCAATTTCGAATCGAATAACGTGGTCGCCATCCTGTCCGGCTCCGATCGCAAAGTGGCGGACGAAGCGGTGATCTACACCGCGCACTACGATCATTTCGGAGTTCGTCCGGATATGCCGGGTGACAACATCTTCAACGGCGCCGAGGACAACGCTACGGGCTGCGGCATTCTGCTCGAGCTGGCGCGAGCCTTTGGAGCGGCGTCCATAAGACCAAGGCGTTCCATTCTCTTCGCCGCCGTCACGGGGGAGGAGCAGGGACTGCTGGGCTCGGAATATCTCGGGAAACATCCCCCGATCCCTGCCGGCAAGATTTCCCTCGATTTGAACTACGACGATGTGAAGCCGCTCGGAGCGCCCGAGGAAGTGCAGGTGGCCGGGGCCGAGCGCACCAGCTTTTATCCGAACGTCGAAGCTACCTCGAAAGAATTCAGGCTCACGATTCGACCGGATGCGCGACCCGAAGCCGGGCACTACTATCGCTCCGATCATTTCAGCCTCGCGCGCGTGGGAATCCCATCGTTCTCCATCAATGAAGGCATGAAGTTCAAGGGCCATCCCGAATCCTGGGGCCTCGACAAAGAGCGCGAGTACGTCGACAAGCATTATCACCAGCCCAGTGATGAGTATCGTCCCGACATGGATTTCGTAGGCGACTCCGCGATGGCGCGTTTCGGATTCGCGCTCGGCTGGGAGGCGGCCAGCGCGCCGAAACTCATAAGCTGGCAAAAAGGCGACGAGTTTGAGCCCGCCCGAACCAAAAGCCAGCAGTAGAATCACGTAGCGACAGCCCCTTGGGCTGTCTCCGCGAAGCGAAGCGAGCGGGCAGCGCGAAGAAAACCCTGCCGGACCAACGGGTCCGGCGCTACGGGGTGCGCAACCGCCGCGACAAAATTCGTCGCGGCTGGACAGCCTGAGAGGCTATCCCCACGTGGGTCGTCTCGCGACGCGGTTCTTGGAAGGATTGCGGGAAGGATGCCCGCGTAGGGACAGCCCCTTGGGCTGTCCGCCGCGAAGCGAAGCGAGCGGCCGTGCAATTCATTCAACGCAGCTTATCCCCATAACCTAGGTAACTTTAGACCGCGCCAGCGCCATGCTAGCCTCGTTAGTAGTTTTCAAATCAGCAACTTCCGAACGAGATCCTGCCGGAGATGCCGAAAATCCCCATCTTTCGCCTGGGAGGAAGGCCCGACAAGCCGGCGCTGCCGAATCTGGCTGCGTCGACCCCTCAGGTTGCGCTCGACGGCATCTCAGTCGGCGTCGATAATCTGCGTCACGACGTGGTGCTCAGTCCGAAATTTGCGGAACTGGCGCGCGCTCAAATTACCCGCCAGCTCACCCGCCACGGAGAGCTGGATGGAGTGCTGAAATCGGACTTCCCGTCCAATCAGGGGCCTTCCTGGATGCGGGCTCAGGCGCAGGCCGCCCATCCTAAACAGGATCGCGGCGAATGGAAGACCGCGCTCAGCGAACTGCTGCTCGCCTCTCTGAACCGCGCCAAAAAAGAATCCAATCTGTCCATCGATCTTCTGGCGCGCCTCGCTGTCACGAAATTTCTGCGCGCCGAGATGAATCTGCAGTTCGCTCAAGTCGTGGAACGCTGCCGGGTGCAATTGAAAGGCTATGACAACGCGCGCCAACAGAGTGCGGTTGAGTACCGTGAGCGCATCGCTGGTTTCCAGGTGCGAAAAAGAATCATTCTGCGTAAAACCGGGCAGGAGATTTTTGAGACCTTGCGCGAGGTGGAAAAGAGCACGCTCGCCCGCACCCGGCGCTCCTTTTTTGGCGAGGAAACCAGCACAGGAACCTGGTTCAGCTATCCCCTATTCATGAACCGGCTTCTGTTTTCCGACGACGGGCGGGACGACTATCTCTGCGCCGAACACTACGTCATGCTGGGCAATTGGGATCGCGATCCTGATCGCTACGGCCGCATGCGCGAGATTGTCTCGGGATTTCTTCGTTCGGTTTATGGCGACGACCTCAATGCGGACACCCTCGATTCCTGGATGAACGTCCCCGACAATGCGCGCGAACTGGTGGGCACCGGAACGCCGGAAGATTCCGCCCAGGGCTCCGCTCAGCAGGATCGGCTGGCCGCTTGGGTACGCCTGCTCGAAGACGAGCGCGTCATGGAAAACGTGATCGCGTCCTATTACGTGGTTCCCCTGCTCACCGAATACGCTCCCCTGATCAATCCGCAACAGCTGAAGAACGCGCTGGTCGATCGCACCGAATGTGACCGTGTGGAGCGGCTCATTCAGGAGCACGGCAAGCTGTCGCTCAATAACCTGTATGCCGGCGTCGCCAAAGTCGCGAGCTGCCGTGGCGCGGAGCGGGCGAAGGTGGCTGCGCGCTTCCTGGCAGATTTCTTTCACTATCATCGCGACCTGCGCCGCCTGGAAGTCCTCAACGCAGCCTTGGACTCCATCAATCTGGCGAGCAACGAGCGGCTGCAGGAACTCTCGCGCGTGAATGGCACGCTTTACGAATTTCTGCTCCCGGAAGAAAAGGGGCAGGCAGATTCCGGCCGCGTGCTGCGGCACGTGGTGATGAAGGCCGACGTGCGGGACTCCACGCGGCTGACCCGCACCATGATGGAAAAAGGCCTGAATCCGGCCTCCCACTTCAGCCTGAATTTCTACGATCCCGTAAACAAGCTACTGCAGAAGTATGGCGCTCAGAAGGTTTTCCTCGAAGGCGATGCCATCATCGTCGCGATCCTGGAGCGCGAAGGAGCGCCCAGCCTGGCCGTCAGCCGCATGGCGGTGCTGGCCCGCGAAATCATCGAGATCGTGCGCGGCTACAACGAGCTGATGCAGCGCTCGAGTATGCCGCAACTCGAGCTGGGCATCGGCATCACGCTGCAGGATTCCGCCCCTCTTTACCTGATGGATGGCGAGCGCCAGATCATGATCTCCGAGGCGCTCAACGAGAGTGACCGCCTCTCCGCCTGTAACAAGCGTGCCCGTAAGGTTATGGAACCGCAGGCCGGCCCTTTCCATGTTTACGCGTTCCAGGCGGCGGAGATCGATGAGAACGGAAATCCCGAGGACGTCACTCTCAGCTTCAATCTCAGCGGCATCCGCATGAATGAGGCTGCATTCAAAAAGCTGCAGCAGGAAATTAGCCTGGAACCATTGAAGGTGAAGTTGCCGGCTTCCTTTGCCTCGTCAGATAAGGGCGAGTACCGCCTGTACAGCGCGACCGTCCCCGTGGACCGTGACATCTTCCGGAAAATCGTCGTCCGCGAAAGCCGGATTCCGCGAATCGATTCCACAGATTTCGCCATCAAAGGCTGGACCGAGCGCCGTTATTACGAGATCTGCACCGACTCCGCCATCTACGCCGCCCTGGAAAAGCGAAAAGCCACAGGCCGAACGTAGGAAGGAATCACGTAGGGACAGCCTCTCAGGCTGTCCCGCGAAGCGCAGCTTCGCAGATGTTCTCGAGAGAGATTTGGTAATCGGGAAATTTAGTAATTGAAGAACGGTCAAGTTTTGATCTTCAATTACCAAATTACTCAATTTCCCAATTACCAAATTAAGTACGTGTCCAAAGATTGCCTGTATGAGCGCCCGTTCGCAGCCTACTTCCTGGGCACCGCTGCAGGCGCAGCATCCTGGGGAAAGCTCTTCAAAACAACCTCTCTCGCCCGCGCGGTGACTTTCTTATTCACGTCGCTGGTATTCTCGGTAAGGGTACCCTTAAGCACGTAGTAACCCTCGTCTTGCCCCGTCTTGCCGTCGCCACGCTGCACTGATCCTTTGAAGTCGAATGCCACCCCGTGAACAATCTCGGTCGTGAAACTCAAGTTGTTGCCTTCCAGTTTGCCGGTCTTGAAGAACTGATCGAGAAACGCACCTTTATCGCTCTCGCCGTCTCCGTAACGTGAAATGAAGCCGCTGACGCGCCCGCCGTCCTCCACCGTGATCTGAACGAACTCCCCATCTTTGAGGAAGGAGTACATCCCTGAATAGGCATGGCCGTCCGGCTTGGAGGCCTCGGGAGACGGGGGAGCCTGACCCTGGGAAGGGGCGGATTGAGCGCTGCAGATGCTTGCGAACGCCAGCAGACACAACAATCCGAGCACGCGGAAAGCCTTTTTCATGATTTCACCGTGTGGTGATTCTATTATGCGGAAAACAAAAAAGCTTCAGCCATTGTGGGCTGAAGCCTGGCGCAAAACGGCAATTTGCCAACCCCCGAACTGGACAAGTGTGAGGCTACCAGTCGCCCCAGTGCGAGGCGGTCATCTGAAAAAACTTCATCTTCCACGTGTCGCCCTGCTTCACCCAGACCGTGCTGAAATGCTGGTAGCGCGGCGGAGGCCCCTGATCCTGAGCGACCGGAACCCGCAGGACAACGTTGTAAGTCACAATCGCGCTCTCCGGCCCGGCGGACACCACCTGCATCTCGTACGGCATGATGTCGAAACCGCCTTCACTGAACTGATCGATCATCTCCTGCCGGGTGTAGAGCTGGCCGTCGAAGCCAACGAAGGAAAAATTGTCGGCGAGCGTGCGCTTGAAGAACGCGACATCGCCCTTCTTCGCCGCCGCAATGAAGTTTTTTTCGCAGTCCGTTAACGTCTGCTCAAGCGCGCCGGGCGGCTTTGCGGGCGGGTTCGCCTGGCCTACACGCGCCAGGGAAAACGTACTGCAGAGCAGGATCGCCAGAGTTATGAAGCTGTATCTCATCCCCCCTCCATTCATGGAAATTCAGCTCTTAGCTGTTAGCTCCTAGCCTTTAGCTAAAAGCTAAAAGCTAAAAGCTAAAAGCTAAGAAGCTAGAAGCTAGAAGCTAAAGGCTACGCTCCGCGGATTCTTTCTGCCAGTTGCGCGCGGGGTACCGAGACTTGCTCGCTCGTTGCCAGATTCTTCAGCGCGAAGGCATCGGACTGCACTTCGTTCTCGCCGACAATCAGGATGTATTTCGCTCCAGCCTTGCTGGCCGCTTCGAAAGATTTCTTCAGCCGGAAGGTATCGTCGCCCAGTTCTACGATGAGATCTTTGCGCCGCAGTTCCCGGGCCAGGCGCGCCGCATCGGCATTCATCCCCGCCATGGGAGCGATGTATGCATCCGGCTTGCGCAGGACGCTCTCATCCGAAGCTTTTTCCTGCAGCGACATCACCAGCCGGTCTTCCCCAATGGCGAAGCCGATTCCGGGCGCGGGTGGACCTCCCAGAGCTTCGGAGAGCCCGTCATAGCGTCCGCCGCCCAGGATTGCATTCTGCGCGCCCAATGCGCCGTGCGTGAATTCAAATGCAGTGCGCGTGTAGTAATCCAGTCCCCGAACCAGGCGGTCGTTCAAAGTGAAGGGGACTCCCACCTTCGTCAGGATGGCTTGCACCGCCTCAAAGTGCTGGCGGCAGCCCTCATCGAGAAACTGGCTGATGCGAGGCAGCTTTTCGATAATCGGCTGATCCTCGGCAACCTTGCAGTCGAAAACGCGAAGGGGATTGGTCACGGCTCGCCGCTGGCAGTCGGCGCACATCCGCTCCTTCACCGGTTCGAGAGCCTTGCGCAAAGCCTCGTTGAAGGCAGCGCGGTCGTTGGGACATCCGACGGAATTCAGTTCGAGATTCCAGCCGCTGATACCGAGCCGGTCGAGCAGAGTCGCCAGCATCTCCAGCACTTCGGCATCGCGCGCCGGAGACTCGCTGCCCGCGCTCGACGGTCCGATCACTTCGGCGCCGATCTGGTAGAACTGGCGGTAGCGCCCCTTCTGCGGGCGCTCGCGCCGGAATTGCGGCCCGATGTAGTAGAGCTTGTTCAGCCCGCGATCCCAAAGCTTGTGCTCGATGTAGGCGCGCACTACGCCGGCCGTGTTCTCCGGACGCAGCGTGAGAGACTGGCCCTTTTCACTCGCAGCGCGCGAACGATCTTCCCAGGTGTACATCTCTTTGGCCACAATGTCGGTCTCCTCCCCGACGCCGCGGGCAAACAGGGCCGTCTCCTCAAAAATCGGCGTGCGAATTTCCTGAAAGTTGTAGGCGCGAAACACTTCGCGCACCGCGGATTCAACGAAGTCCCACAGCGCCGTTTCCGGCGGCAACAGGTCCCGAGTTCCTCGAACAGCTTTGATCATTCCGCTCCCAGCCTTATTGACCACTTTCTTTCAGATACTCGTCCTTATAGCCCAAATAATTCTTCGCGTAGCGCATGATCATTTCATCTTCTTCCGGGCGCAGCTTGCGGCGGAATTTTCCGGGAGATCCCATCCACAGCGAGCCCGGCTCCACCACCGTCTTCTCTGGGATTAGAGTCCCGGCGGCGATAATCGATCCTGCCCCGATGCGCGCGCCGTTCAGGATGATCGATCCCATGCCGATCAAGCAGCGGTCTTCGATCACGCATCCGTGCAGCGTGACCGAATGTCCGACCGTGACGTACTCTCCGAGATAGACGCCCCATTGCTGCTTCATGCCGTGCAGCACGCTGTTGTCCTGGACATTGGAGAAGGCGCCGACATGGATCTCGTGCACGTCGCCGCGTAGGACCGCATTCATCCACACCGAAGCGTGCTCGCCGAGTACGACGTCCCCGATGATCTGCGCCGACTCATCAACAAAACAGGTCGCTGAAATCGTCGGCCGAATGCCCTTGAACGATCGAATCATGCTGTTTCCGGAAACCATTGAACATAGCACAACAAGCTATGAGCTATGAGCTGTGAGCTAAGAGCTAAAAGCTACGAGTTGCGCTCCGCCCCGATGGCTCATCGCTCATCGCTCATTGCTCTTCCGCCATTCCCACTCCGGGAAAATCGCTAAAAATCCGCTGCCAATCACAGACTCCCTCTGTTTGGAATGCTATACAGGCGGTAGGTTTCTCCGCTCCCACGGGGAAGTCTCCCGGCCGCGCTTGCTTTTGATGCGCCCTCCGGCACTTCTCCGTGGAGTTTATTCGCCGCGCGTCCGGTACGCGTGCCGGTGGTCCTCTCCGAGATTCAGACGCCAGGGGCGGACCTATGTTCACGACACGTGCGGTCATCCTTCTTTCTCTACTCTCATTCCTTGCCATGTCTGCGCCAGCCTCAGCGCAGGATTCTGCCACCGGGTCGCTAGGCGGCACGGCGTTTGATCCTAACGGCGGACGCGTGGCTCAGGCGTCTGTGGTCATGGTAAACACCGGGACTGGGGCCCGGTACACCGCGGCTACGAACGGCGAAGGCCGCTTCTACCTCGACTTGCTCCCACCGGGGGACTACTCCGCGCGAGTGGAAGCTCAAGGCATGTCGCCCGAAATAACGCCGCAGCTGCACATTGACGTGGGAGGCGCCGCCGAAATCGAATTCCATCTGAAGCTGGCCGGGGCGCAGGAGACTCTTACCGTATCCGCCGCGCCCATGCTCGTCGAAACCAAACCCAGCTCGGTTTCCACTCTGCTCGATGAACGCGCAATCAACGATCTTCCGCTGAATGGACGGCGATTCTCAGATCTGGCGCTCTTCTCCCCCGGCGTCACCCAGGATCCACGCAGTCTTACCTCGGCAACCAATGGCGACCTTTCGTTCGGCGGCATTCGCGGTTTTCAGAACACCTTCCTCGTCGACGGCGGGGACTACAACAATGCATTCTTTGCCCAGGCGCGCGGGCGTTATCGCACTCCCTACAATTTCTCCAGCGAAATGGTGCAGGAATTCCGGGTCTCGTCGAACGCCTATGGAGCGGAGCAGGGCCGATCCGGAGGCGCGGTGGTGAACGTGGTCACGAAATCCGGCTCCAATCACCTCCATGGCACCATGTTTTACTATCTGCGCGATAGTTCGCTCGGCGCTACCAACCCTTTTCTCTCGTTCAAGCCGCATAACCGTCAACAGCAGGTGGGAGGCACCATCGGTGGTCCCTTCAAGCGCAATAAGGTTTTCTTTTTCATCGGATTTGACCAGCATGTGTACCGGGTTCCGAACGTGGTGCGGTTCCTGGACGGCAGTTCTCAACTGCAGCCGCAGCCCGGCACGGACGCTGTTCCCGGCGACTATGAGGCTACGGACTCCGCCCTCGTGTTTGCCGCTGCGGCCGAGCTCTCTTCGTTGACCGGCGAATATCCCGCTGCGCAGATCGGCAACTCCGCTTACGCCAAGCTCGACATCAATATCTCCCCTCGTCATCAGTTGGGATTGCGGGTGAACACTACCCGCTACTGGGGATCGAATAACGTGTTTCTGGATCCGGCGAGCCCGTTGACCTATGACTCGATCAGCAACAACGGTCAGGAACTGGTTGCAACAGAAACCGTGAATCTGGCCCTGACCAGCGGCCTGGGCATGCAGTGGCTCAGCCATTTCCGGGCTCAGTTCTCGCGCGACCGGCAACAGTCTTACACCAACAGCAGCGACGTGCTGGTTAAGATCCCGACCGTTCTCGACGCGATCGGCAGGTCCAACATTCTTCCCCGGGAAACCCGGGAGCACCGTTTGCATCTGGCGGACACGGTCAGCGTAGAAGGTCCCCGCCACGCCCTGAAGTTCGGCGGAGACGCGCTCATCACCAGGATCTTTGATTTCTTTCCCAGCCAGCAAAGCGGCGAATATCTGTTCTATCCCATCAAGGTCAACCCGTTCACATTTGACCCGCAGATGGGAGCGCTTCAACTCACGCCCTTGCGAGCGTACGCGCATCAGGTGCCGCACTATTACCTGCAGAATTTCGGCAGCGCGACCTCACATCCGCATACCAACGAATATGCTGCCTTCGCGCAGGACACGATGCGCGTGACCAATCATCTCGCGGTGAATGTGGGAGTTCGTTGGGATCTTCAGACGTTCACGACGAAAGGGCTGCTCTCCAATCCTCTGTTCCCTCCTGTGGGCAAAGTGCCCTTCCAGCCCTATAACTTTGCCCCACGCGCCGGGCTGGCATATTCGTTTGGCAACCGGCGCCCCCTGGTAGTTCGTGCCGGATACGGCATCTTTTTCGTCCGCATTCCGCAGATTTACAACTCGGTGATTCAGACGGAAAACGGCATCACCAACTCCCATCTCTTCCTCAATGCCAACAAATACTACGACCGGCGGGTCTTCCCCTCATACCCGAATGCGCTGGTGACCTGCCCCCTGTACGCTGAGAACTGCGCGTTGCCGGCAGGATTGACGCAAGGTGTGACCCATGAAGTGTCGGCGTTCGCTGCAAATTTCGTGACCCCGCGCGTGCAGCAATCCAGCATTACGTTCGAGAAGGAAATCGTTTCGCGTACTACCGTTGCGGTCTCATTGCTGAACGTGCGCGGCTTGCATCTGATTCGTGCGCTCGATGTAAATCTGCCTCAGCCAGTTGCGCTAACGTATCCCCTGTTCGATTCCACGGGATCGATTTTCGACGGAGGCGCCTACACCGTGGATTCGTTCTCGACTTGGCAGTTCGCCCGCAGTTCAACGTGCCCCTGGCCGCCCTGCATCAATCCGCTGGGAAGACCGATTGCGGATCTGGGTGCGATCAATGTCTTTCAAAGCGCCGCATCCAGCAACTACAACGGCGCGACCCTCTCCATCAATCGCCGCGTGGCGCGGGGGACCTACATTCGCTTCTCCTACACCTATGCGCAGGCAATCGACGATGGCCAGGACGCGCTGGTGGCGGGCCAGCCAGCCACAGTCCAGAATTCCTATAACCCGAGCGCCGAGCGCGGGCCGAGCGTCACCGATCAGCGGCATCGCCTGGTGGCGGCGTTCTCAGCCGAGCCGAGACTCTTTCACCGCGGGCACGAACTCCTCGGCCGCTACTTCAATGATTGGAAGATATCTGCGGTGGTGAACTACGGAACCGGACGCCCCTATAACGCGACGGTCGCCGGCGATCCCAACCAGGACGGCAACAGCCTGAACGATCGCTTGCCCGGATACATTCGCAACGCATTTACCGGACCTGACTATTCCACCACGGATGTTCGCCTCACCCGGAGCATCCGCTTTCGCGAGCGCTACAAGCTCAACCTCGTGGCCGAGTCATTCAATCTGTTGAATCGCGACAACCAGCGGGTCACCATCACTTCCAACGGTATGATCGCCACTGCCAGCACTTTTGTGCAGAATTCGGTGGAGGCCAAGGGGGCACCCTATCCCGGCTATTACTCCCTCCCCGGAAATTTCATGAAGCCCAACGCGGCCTATGCCCCGAGGCAGATACAACTCGCAGTGAAGTTCATCTTTTAATCTGGTGGAGGGGCGGATGCTCTCGTCCGCCCTGCGAGCAAAGCGAGCGTCTTAATGGTAAGTCTTGAGTGGGAACTTTGCCGGATTCTCGCCCCTGTTCCGTTATACTTCCCGGTTCCCATGAAACCCACAGGCATCTCCCGCCGCAAGTTCCTCGGCACCGCAACTGCGGCTGCTTCGTTGACCGTTATTCCCGTAGAACTTCGTGCTGCCGCGTCGATGGCCGCGACTTCTACGAAAGTAGCCACCATACGCATTGCTTCGTCGGCCAACCCGATCCTCTTCGATCCTGACCAGGCGCTCGGCAGTTCCATGGACATCCTCTCGCACGATGTCGTGGAGAAGATTTACACCGAGCCCATGGTGAAGCAGTGTCTCTCTGCCGGCTGGGGGCCGATTACCTATCGCCAGAACACTGAGCTGTCCATCGGTGCCTGGCACTGGAATCCAAATGGGACCTGGAGCGACGCCGCCAACAAACGCGGATACTTCACCGGCAGCACGGAACTGAAGGATCCCATCCGCCACTCGTATGGATATCCACTGCCCCATCGCGGGCATACGCGCAACGGCGGCGCGGAACATGGCTATTCTCGTCTGACCGACGGCAATCCCGACTCGTACTGGAAGAGCAATCCTTATCTTGCCGGCAAGTACACGGGCGAGCCGGATTCGCCTCACCCGCAGTGGATTGTCATCGATCTCGGATCGACCGAACCTGTCTCCCACATTCGCATCGATTGGCTCGACCCCTACGCTGTGAACTACGAAGTGCAGTACTGGGTCGCCGAGAAGCCTTCCTCCAGCGAGGGTCCCATGGACCGCCCTACGTCGGGCGTCTGGACGGCCTTCCCCAGTGGAACCATGACGAACGGCAAGGGAGGCTCGCCCATCCTGCAGCTCTCCTCCACTCCAATCCCGGCGAGCTATCTCCGCATCTGGATGACGCAGTCCTCCAACACTGCCGATCGGCGGCCCACTGCGACGCACGATCCCAAAGACCCGCGCAGCGCACTTGGATATGCCATCCGCGAACTATACGTGGGCACGCTGGCGGAAGGAGGAGAACTCGTAGACCTGATCCAGCATCGTGCGGATCAGAACCAGACGGCCACGCTCTGCTCGTCCATCGACCCGTGGCACTCCGAGTCTGATATCGACAGTCACGGCGACCAGACCGGACTCGATCTGTTCTTCACCAGCGGCATCACGAATAATCTTCCCGCAATGATTCCCGTGTCGATGCTGTATGGCACGCCGGAAGACGCTGCGGCGCAGATGGCCTATCTGAAAAAGCGCGGCTATCCGATTTCCTACGTGGAGATGGGCGAAGAGCCCGACGGCCAGAACATGCTGCCGGAAGATTACGCGGCGCTTTACGTGCAGTTCGCCACCGCCCTGCATCGGGTGAATCCCGAGCTAAAACTCGGCGGTCCGGTTTTCGAGGGAGTCAACGAAGACATCAAGGTCTGGCCGGACGCGCAAGGCCGCACCTCCTGGCTGGGCCGCTTTCTCGATTACCTCAAAGCTCACAATCGCCTGGGCGACGTCGCCTTCATGAGCTTCGAGCATTATCCCTACCCGCCTTGCGAGATCGTTTGGGCGGATCTCTATCGCGAACCTCAACTCGTCAGCCATATCCTCGATGTCTGGCGCGAGGACGGTCTGCCCGCCAATGTTCCCATGATGAACACTGAGAGCAATGTGACCTACGGGAACGCGCAACAGATGTCGGACATCTTCGCTGCCCTGTGGCTATGCGACAGCGTGGGTGCGTTCCTTACTGCCGGCGGCGCGGTGTACTATCACTCGCCAATTCAGCCGGAACCACTGCGTCCGGGATGCCGCGGGTTCGGAACTTACGGCAACTATGTAGCGGACGAGAACCTGAATGTCAAAACGTTCACTTCGCAGTATCACGCCAGCCGGCTGATCAATCTGGACTGGGTGCAGCACCGCGCCGGAGTCCACAAGCTCTATCCCGCTGCCTGCGATCTGAAAGATGAAGGCGGGCATACCCTGATCACCGCGTATGCCGTTTCTCGTCCCGATGGCCAGTGGTCGCTGATGATCATCAACAAGGATCAATCCAATCCGCATGACATCAAAATTGCGTTCGATGGCGCAGGCGCGTCGGCCAAGTCGATTGCCGGCCAGGTCACTATGACCACGTTCGGTAGCGAGCAATACATGTGGAAGTCGGACGGCCCGAACAGCCATCCGGACCCGAACCTGCCGCCCGCGACCAAAACGCTAGCTGCCGGGACCGAGACGATCACCCTGCCCAAGGCCTCGATCACGGTGCTACGCGCCAAAATCGCAAGCTAAAAAATGGCGGTGGCGTCGTTTCAAATTCACCTTGAACCACGTAGGGACAGCCCCTTGGGCGCCCGGCAAAGCGAAGCGAGCCGGAGCGCGGCAACTCACGTCTGAAATCAGGGCCTTCCCGCAAGGCGGACAACCCACGGGCCTGTCCCTACGTCAGACGTTCCACCTTATAATGCGCATGTCTCAGGTTCGCGAATGCTCTCGCCAAAAGCTGCTTTGTGCATATTTGTTGTGGGCTGCCTGTTATCTTCCGGCCGCCTGCTTGTCCATACCGCGCGGACCAGCGATGATCCCGCGGAGAACGAGCGGCGTTCCGGCGCACGCTTCGTTGCCTTGCGAGAAGCTCTGCCCAAACGCGGTGTGATCGGCTACATCGGCCAGTCTCAAGATTCCGTGGGGCATTATTACCTCACGCAATACGCTCTCGCGCCTCTCGTCGTGGACTTTTCCGCGGACCATTCGCTGCTCATCGGGAATTTTCCCAATACTCCGCCACAGAACTTGCCCGCGAACCTGAAGGTCTTGCGAGACTTCGGCAATGGAGTGTTGCTGCTAGCCAACGAGGACGCAAGATAGATGGCCATCGCCCTGGCGGGAATTCTTTGCTTCGTAACAGGATTCCTGGTCGTGGCGCTCGGCTTGGGTCTACGTTCCCGCTCCGGTCTCTTGCTGCACATCAGCCTTTCCGCGGGCTTCGGGCTGGCTGTTTTCTCGATCATCTATTTTCTTGCCCGTCTTTCTGGGTTTCTGCACCTGTGGGTGATCGAGGGCGCACTCTGCGCGATCCTGGTCCTGGCACTCGTCTCCCTTCGCAATCGCCGGGCAAGCACTGCTCCGGACTTGAATGCGCAACACGCGCCGCCGAGATGCCTGCTGGTCGCATTCGGAGTCGCCTTGTTGGCTGCCCTCTACTCAGCGATTGTGCGCGCTCTTGCTCGCCCGTACGGCAGCGGATGGGATTCGTTCGCCATCTGGAATTTGCACGCCCGCTTTCTCTATCGCGGTGGGATTTACTGGCGCGACGGGTTCAGTCCGCTTATCCCGTGGTCTCACCCGGATTACCCTCTTCTTCTTCCCGCGGCCATCGCCCATTTCTGGACCGTGATGGGGCGCGAGAGTTCGGCGCTTCCGGCAGTCATCGGGCTCGTCTTCACCTTCAGTACGGTGGGATTATTATTCTGCGGCCTCGACCTTCTCCTGAGCCGCACCCCTGCTCTGCTCGGAGCTATGTTCCTGCTCTGCACTCCGTTCTTCATCGACCTGGGCACGTGGCAGTACGCGGATGTGCCTCTTTCGTTCTTCATTCTGGCGACCCTGGTGCTGTTGCATCTCCATGATCGGTTGGCCAACAGCGGGGTAGAGAGCCGCAGCATACTGGCGATGGCGGGACTGGCGGCAGGCTTTGCGGCTTGGACCAAGAACGAAGGCGTTCTCTTTTTGGTGGCCGTCCTTCTTGCGAGGATGTGGCTAAGCTTCCGCCAGTCTTCCCGAGGCAGAAGCCCGATCTCGCAGATCGCTCCCATGCTGTTGGCGGTCGCGCCCATATTCACCCTGATCGCGTTCTTCAAACGCGCCATTGCTCCTCCCGGCGATCTGTTTTCCGATCCCGCAACCATGCTTCACAAGCTGGAAGACCCGTCGCGATACTGGGCGGTGCTCAAGTGGTATTGCAGGGAGTTGGTTCGTTTTGGAGAGTGGTGGTTGATCCCCATTCCGATCCTCATGCTTGTGCTTTATTTCCTGATGAAAAGCAGCATCGCAAGGGCAGAGAAAGAGACTGTCCGAGCTTCGGCCATCGCCTTGATTATGGCGCTCGCCGGGTACTTCTTCATCTATCTGATCACTCCGCGAGACATCTACTGGCACTTGCGTTTTTCGCTCTCCCGGCTGTTCCTGCAACTCTGGCCCAGCGCGATCTTCCTGTTCTTCGTGGCGCTGGGATCCAAGCCGTTCGTGATCGAGACTGAGAAATCCTGAACTGCAATTTTCTTCACTCCAGGAATCGCGTCTCAAAATGGGACAAAAACGTTCTTCTGTTAAGAAATTCACCAGTTTCGCTTGACTTGCAATAAAATCCTTGTAATAACTATTCGGTCCATCCGGACGAGTTTGGGGGTGTGTAAGTTTGGCAGAAGTACGACTTCAAGAGGGCGAATCCCTCGAGAATGCTCTACGCCGTTTCAAGCGCAAGGTGCAGCAGGAAGACATTATCAAGGAGGTTAAGCGTCACTCCTTTTACCTGAAGCCCGGCGAGAAAAAGCGTGTGAAGGCAGCGCTGGCTCGCAAGCGTGCGCGTAAGAAAACGCGAAAAGAACAGGACTAACGCAGCACAGGGCCGCTCCTTCCCGGGGCGGCTCTGCTCAATCTGGCCCCCATCCCGATTGAGTTGCACCAGGGATTTCATACTTCTTAAGGTTCTCCCGGCATCTTCGATAAGTTTTACCCATGCGCCGTTCTGGCGCGTGGTCGGGCCGAGTCCAGGGGTAGTTCAGAGGGGGGAGTAAGACGAACCTGCATTTTCGGTGTTCCACCGCAGTTCCTTCCCCGCGGGTGGGCGCGCGGAAACGGGCTGAAGGGAGCCATCCTCAATGGATTTTCAGGACAAGGTGCTCAAGTGTATCGACTGTGGAAATGACTTCATTTTCACTGCCGGGGAACAGCTTTTCTTTCACGATAAGCAGTTCAAGAACGAACCTAAACGATGTAAGACTTGCAAAGGCAAGCGCGTAGCCGTTCTGGGGGCGGCTCCTGCGCAGGCACCGACTTATCGCTATGCCAAGGTGGAGACTCAGGCCACGTGCTCGGGATGCGGGAAGCAGACCACCGTTCCCTTCCGGCCGACGCAAGGGCGTCCCGTATTCTGCCGCGAGTGCTTCCAGTCGCGAAGAACCGCGGCATCTGCCTAATCTGGTTGCCCATAGCCCCTCTACGCCAGAGTCAATGCCGAAGTGTGCGTTACCATAGAGTGTGCCCGCATTCTTTGTCGAAAATTTCGGATGCCGCGCCACCCAGGCCGATGGCGCCGCTTTAGAACGCCAGTTTGAAGAGCGCGGTCTCGCCCGCGCCTCCAGCTCTGCCCAAGCTTCAGTCGTAATTCTGAATACCTGCACGGTCACCAGCGGGGCGGACCAGGACGCCCGGGCCGCGATCCGCCGCGTGCGCCGGCAAAATCCCGACGCCCGGATTGTAGTCACCGGCTGTTATGCGCAGAGGGCGCCGGAGGAGATCGCCGCCCTGCCGGGTGTGGACTTGGTGGTCGGAAATTCCCATAAGCATCAGTTAGCGAAAATCGCAATTCCACAGCGGGTCCCAAGGGACGGGTCTCCTTCCAATTTCGTTTCTGTGGCGCAGCTCGTTGAGAGCCGAAAGCGCGCTACGGGGCTGAAGCCTGATTTCCCTCACGAAACTCTGCCCGTCCACGAAGTTGGCTTTGAAAAAACAGCTTTGCGCGGACAGCCCAAGGGGCTGTCGCTACGCGAGTCGAGCGAGAACTCAATTTTCGTCTCCGACATCTTCGCCCACACGGAACTGCTGGCCGCGCCGGTCTTCGATGCCGCCAATGAGCGCACGCGTCCCAACCTGAAGATTCAGGACGGCTGCGACAATCGCTGCTCGTTCTGCGTGATCCCGTACGTGCGCGGACACAATCGGTCGCTCGCTCCCCAGCGCATCCTGGCAGAAGTGAACACGCTGGTGAACGCGGGATATAAAGAAGTGGTGATCAGCGGAATCAATCTGGGGAGATGGGGAAGGGATCTGCCGTCCCATAGAACAACTCATGTAGGGACGGCGGCCACAGGCACCGCCCATGTAGGGACGGCCGCCATCGGCCGTCCGGGCGAGCGAAGCTCGCCCCTGTCGCTGGTTGCTATCGTCCGCACCATCCTCGCCGAGACCAGCCTCGAGAAGCTCCGCATCTCCTCGGTCGAGCCCATGGATTGGACCGACGACCTGATCTCTTTGATAGCCTCCTCGCCCCGCATTGCCCAGCACGCGCACGTGCCCATGCAATCCGGCAGCGACGCTGTCTTGCGCCGCATGCATCGCAAGTATCGCCCCTGGCATTACCGCGAAAAGATCGAAAAAATCCGCGCCGCCATGCCCACCGCGGCAATCGGCGCTGATGTCATGGTTGGATTCCCGGGCGAGACCGATGCGGAATTCGAGTCCACGCGCAAGTTGATTGAAGAGTTTCCCTTCACTTACCTGCACGTCTTCACATACTCGGCGCGCCCGGGAACACCTGCGGCGGCGATGGCGAAGCAAGTCCCAGTGCAGGTCGCACGCGAACGCAATCGCATCTTGCGAGAACTGGCAGCGGAGAAGAAGCTGGCCTTCATGCGCAGCTTCGTCGGCAAGACGCTCGAAGCCATCACTTTGAATGTTATCGGGGGCGATTCCGAGGGCGAGTTCACCGAAGCCTTGACCGACAACTATCTGAAGTTGCGCCTGCAGGGCCGGCATCAGGCAAATCGCTGGCGAACCGTGACCGTGCAGAACGTAGTCAGCGGATCGCTTGTAGGTCGGTAGAGTTCGGATCCCGGCGCCCGGGGGCATCTTCCTGCGCTAACAAGCGATAGCTCCGTGCAGACGCAGCCCGGATGTCCTGCGGACCACCGACAAAGGTAATTAGCCTTGGACAAAGTCGGCTCGGGATAATTGAGGGGTGACCTGCACGTCATCCCGCAATAAGCTCGCCCTTCTCGCGCTCCTGCTGCTCGCGGCGGGCTCCGCGTTCTCGACTGACAAGCTCATTGCTCTCACCTTCGACGACGGCCCGCGCCCCTATGTGCTGTTCGGTAGCAAGGAAGATCCTTCTAGGCCGAGCCTTATCAAAGTGCTCGACAGCAATGGGGTGAAGGCCACGTTCTTTGTTGTCGGCTGGCGACTCACGCCCAAGACCTGGGGCGAACGGCGAGCCGAGGAGAATGTCGGGATCACCTGCATCGATGCGGCCGAACGATTGCTCCACGACGGATACGAATTAGAAGATCACACCTACAGCCACATCGAATTGCGCACCGCGGAGCGCAAACGCGGCGAGCAGTGGGTCCTTGATGATGTAAACCGCGGCGCGCAGGCGATCAAGGCGATTACCGGTGCGCAGCCGCGTTATCTTCGCAGTCCGGACTGGATTCTTCCCGAAGACGCCCGCCACGAGCTTGAGCGGCAGGGCTATTCCGTACTGAGCATCTCGTCGGAAAACCCGATTGCCCGGCGCGATGTGAACTCGCTCGACTACCTGTGCGCCGGCAGACATCCGGTCGCCTGCCCCAAACCATCGCTGGCCGGCTCAGTATTGACGCAGATCGAGCGGCGCGAAAAGCAGGGCGTGTACACCCACATCCTGGCATTTCATGAATTATCGACGACGACGGCGGTGATGCCGGATTTGATCACAACGCTGAAGGCGCGCGGATATCGATTCGTAACCCTGACCGAGTACATGCGCCTGCTGGGAACAAAACCTTAGGATCGGGTGCACGACCGCTTCGTAGAGACGTAGCTAGCTACATCTCTACGGACGACCGGTTCTGCGTTACTTCTTCAGTGCAATCCCCAACTCCCGCAACTGCCTCTCGCTGACCGGGGTCGGAGCATCGCACATGAGATCGACCGCGCGGGCCGTCTTCGGGAATGGAATCACTTCCCGCAAACTCTCCGCTCCTGCCAGGATCATGACGATGCGATCCAGTCCCAACGCAATGCCGCCATGCGGAGGCGTGCCGTACTCCAGCGCTTCCAGGAAAAATCCGAAGCGCGACTTGGCTTCTTCCTCAGTCATGCCCAGCGCGCGGAAGATTTTGCGCTGGATGTCCTGGCGGTGAATACGGATCGATCCCGATCCTAACTCGGTGCCATTCAGCACCACATCGTAGGCCAGCGCCCGCACCGCACTGAGCGGCGACTGGGGATCCTTCACCGACTCCACTCCCTGCTCCAGCAGTTTCATGTCCTCGTCATGCGGAGAGGTGAACGGATGGTGGGCGGCCATCCATTGCTTCTCGCCCTCATCCCACTCGAACATGGGGAAATTCGTGACCCACAGAAAGCGGTAATCTTTCGCGGCATCTCCAGTCTTCTTGAAGATGCCATGGCGATCCCCATACTTCTGCGCCAATGCCAGACGCAATAATCCCGCCGAAGCGTAAATCGCCAGCTCTGCCGGGGTAACCTTGCGATGGGCGGGCATGGCAGTCTGCGGTCCCGCCTGGGCCGATCCCGCGACCAGCACCAGGAGATCCGCCTCTTCCATTCCCGTCTTCTTCGCGATCGCGGCCGCGGCCTTGGGATACTTGTTGGCGATGCGCTTGAAATCTTCGTAGACGCGCGCGCCGCCCTTGGAATGGAACATGGGCTTGATGTCATCGCGCTCTTTGCGCGAAAGCTCTCCGACTTTGGGCGTGCGGATGGCGATGACCGGCAGGTTCGCGTTGATGGCCAATTCCTGCAGATTCTCCGCCGTGAAGCAGTCGCGCACATCGGTGAACGCAGGCAGCCGCAAGTCGGGCTTGTCGATCCCATATAAACGGATGGCTTCGTCATAATCCATGCGCGGGAAGGGAGTCGCGATCTTTTCTCCGGTCGCGGCGAATGCGGCCGTCAGGAAGCCCTCGACCACCTCCCACACCCTCTCCGCCTGCGGGTAGGACATCTCCAGATCGATCTGCGTAAACTCCGGCTGCCGGTCCGCGCGCAAATCCTCGTCTCGGAAGCAGCGCACAATCTGGAAATATCTATCGAACCCCGAAATCATCAGGATCTGCTTGAACAATTGAGGAGATTGCGGCAAGGCATAAAACGTTCCCGGCTGCACCCGACTCGGAACCAGATAATCGCGAGCCCCTTCCGGCGTCGAGCGCGTCATGAAAGGGGTTTCGATTTCTAAAAATCCCTGCGCCGACAAGTAATCCCGAATGGCCTTGGCGACTTTATGCCGCGTTTCGATGTTGAACTGCATGACCTCGCGGCGCAGATCGATGTAGCGGTACTTAAGGCGCGTCTCTTCGTTGGTCAGCGCCGTGTCCGATGGCAAGAACGGCGGCAGCTTGGACTCATTCAGAATGCGAATTTCATCCACCACCAGTTCCACTTCGCCCGTTGGGATGTTCTTGTTAATGGTGTCGGCGTCGCGCAGCTTCACCGTACCAATCGCCGCAATCACGTATTCGTTGCGCAGTACTTCGGCGCGGTCGTGCGCCTTGGGCTTAAGTTCGCGGTTGAATACCACTTGCGTCACCCCAGTGCGGTCGCGCAAGTCGATGAAAATGATGTTTCCGAGGTCGCGCCGCCGGTTTACCCAACCCATGAGCACAGCTTTTTTTCCGGCGTCGGAGGGCCGCAACGTTCCGCACATATCCGTGCGGCGTAAATCTCCTAAGAAATCGAGCAAGGTTTGTCCTTACAGTGAGAATGACGGATGAACTGAACCAAGGATTATAAATGCTTTTCTATCGCAGACCTGCGTCCAGCTTTTAGCTCTTAGCCATTCCCTAAAAGCTGAACGCCCAGCGTGTGCACGTGGAAGAGCGGCGCTTTAGCGCCGCGTTAAGGTAGTGCATAATACGGCCTTTAGGCCCCGTGTCCCGTTGTGGAATTCTCCACGGGTTCCGGCGACATCTCTCAGGCACTTGGGAGGAATAGATTTGCCGGCGTTCTCCGGGTGCTCGCAATCAGAAATTAATTTCCGGAACGGATGGGCGAGAGATTCAAGCGGCCGGGAGGCGTCTTCTTGGGCGCGCCTTCCCCCACGTACGCGAGGTCCGGGCCATCGGAGTTGGAAGCTTCTGCCAGAGCCGCCGCCAGCCCGCGGTACGAGCGGCTGACTTCCGGGCCTTCCTGCAGAACCACGGGGCTGCCATGGTCGATCGATGGCGAGACCGCCTGGAAGGCGTTGGGAACTTTCCACAAAACCTTGCAGTTCGTGGCCTGCCGTACCTCCTCATCGCCGAACCCGGGAATCTTCTTATAGCGGTTCAGAACCATGCGAACCCGATCGCGTCCCGTCCCTTCTTCGAGGAAGGTGTGAATACGGCCCGCGCACCAGAGCGATACCACATCCGTCTGCGCCACAATCAGCACGGCGTTGGATAGATCCGAGAGCAACCGGGTCGTGGGATCCAGGCGGCTGGAAGCGTCCACAATCACAAACCGGTAATGATTCACCAAGAGATCGAACAGCCGCGCCAGTTCCCCCGGTGTGGTCTCGGTCGGGTAGGGTTGCTGCGGTCCGGCGAGCAGGTGCAGGCCTTCCTTGGTCGTGGTCATCAGCCCGTCGAGCAGGGAAACGTCCAGGCGATGCAGGTTCTGCAGCGCATCCGCTACGCCGAACTGCGGCCGTAAATTCAGATGAAGGGCAGCGTGGCCGATGGGGGCAAAGTCCAGCAGAACGACGTCGCCGTGGCTCTGTTGCAGGGCAAGCGCGGTGTTCACCGCAGCCGTGGTGCAACCGGAGCCGCCTTTCGCGCTGAGAAACGTGAACACGCGCGCTTTTCCGGAACCACCGGCAGCCCGGGTTCGCGACGAATTGAAGCGGGTCAACGCTTCCAGCAGAACTTCGTAGCCCGCCGAGCGATCCACATACTCGCTGGCACCATTGCGCATGCTGGCCACGATGTTCGCCGGCTGCGTCATTTCTCCATTGGCGAAGATAGCGATCTGTTGGGTGGTGGACCGAATCAGTTCAATGGCGCGAATCGCCCGCTGAGCGTCGTGCGCAGGAATTTCCACGATAACAACTTCGGCGCGCGACTCCTGCATCTGCCGGATGATGGTGTCGGTCGGGCTGACGGGGAAGCCAACGTGGCTGAACACTTCACGCCCCAGCCGGGTCGCTTGCAAGCGCTCCTGCAGTACGGCAAGGCGTTCCCGGTCTTCGGACAGCAGGGCTACAGCAATCCCATGCATGGCGCGGTTCTCACTGATTTCTCTCGGTGTTTGCATGTTAGAAAGAGAGAGTACCCTCCGCCAAGTGACCTAGGTAATTGATCCAGCGTTGTTCGTTTCGTGATCTGTGCAACGGGCCACAGCCACGTGAGTGCACAACGAACAGCTGGAAGGAAGTGGACACGACAACGTAGAACGCCCCGAGGCAATGCCTCGTTTACGCGTCATTGTAAACCAACAATCGCTTGTTGCAAAGAAACTTTCGTCGCACAGTAGGACTGTCCGCGCGAAGCGAGGAGCGCGAGCGGCACCGGGAACAAAACCTCCACCAGACCGATGATCTACACTGGCGCAAGGGATCGGCGGAGAACCATGGCAGCGATCAAAGTCATCGGAGCGGGGCTGGCGGGAACCGAGGCAGCCTGGCAGTGCGCTCGCCGGGGCATCGATGTCGAGTTGTTCGAGATGCGCCCTGTCCGCTCCACGCCCGCCCACCAGACGGGAGACTTCGCCGAACTGGTGTGCTCGAACTCGCTCAAGTCCGACAGCGAGAATACCGCTCCCTGGCTGCTGAAGGAGGAAATGCGGCGTGCCGGATCTCTCTTGCTGACCATCGCTCGCGAATGCGCAGTTCCTGCAGGACATGCCTTGGCCGTCGATCGCGTGAGCTTCGCCGCCCGCGTCACCCAAGAAATCTCGCGCGAGCCGCGCATCCAAGTGCGCCGCGAGGAAGTCACGGAAATTGACGAGGCAGACGGAATCACCGTCATTGCCACAGGTCCACTGACCTCTGACGCGTTAGCCGCTGAAATCGCGCGCCTCAGCGCATCCAAATCCGCCGAATCTGAATCGGCCGCCCCCGCTGACTCTGCGCCCCACCTGTATTTCTACGACTCCATCAGCCCCATCGTGGAGGCCGACTCCATCGACATGGCGCGCGTGTACCTGGCCGCGCGCTACGACAAGGGATCCGCAGACTACATCAACTGTCCCATGAATGAAGAGGAGTACGGCCGTTTTTACGACGCCCTGATCGCCGCCCAATCCGTCGAAGAGAAGGACTGGGAAAATCTGAATTATTTCGAAAGCTGCCTCCCTATAGAAGAGATCGCGCGTCGCGGCCGCGATACCCTCCGCTTCGGCCCCATGAAGCCGGTGGGATTGCGCGATCCACGCACCGGCAAAACCCCGTATGCCGTCGTGCAATTGCGTCAGGAGAACCTGCGCGCCGACTCCTACAATCTGGTCGGATTTCAGAATCATCTCAAGTTCGGCGAGCAGGCCACAGTCCTGCGTCTGATTCCGGGACTCGAGAATGCGCGCTTCCTGCGCTACGGTCAGATCCACCGCAACACTTACATTAATGCCCCCGCACTACTTCAACCTACCTTGCAGATGAAAGCTCATCCCCTAGTCTTCTTCGCCGGGCAGATCTGCGGGGTCGAAGGCTATGTGGAGTCCGTCGCAACCGGCTTGATTGCAGGCATGCACTCCGCCGCGCTCGTTCAGGGCGTGCCGCTGAATCCGCCGCCCCGTGCCTCCGCCTTCGGCTCTCTCACGCACTACGTGACCCACGCTGATCCAAAGAATTTTCAGCCGGCAAATATCACCTTCGATCTATTGCCCCCATTGGAGCGCAAGGTCCGAGACCGTAAGGAACGCCATCGCCTGCAATGCGAAGCAGCCCTGAAAGACTTTGATGCCTGGCTAGAGCCGTTGGGCTGCAGAGTCGCGTAGGGACACCCCGTTGGGCTATCCCAGCGAAGCGGCAACGAATATGTAGGGACAGCCGCCTCGGCTGTCCCGCGGAGCGAAGCTCCGCTGCCGCGAGTCTACCGCGGCGATGCAAAAAAATACGAACTCTTCTCTATAACCACACACACTCGCTGCGCACCAACTTGAGCCAAATCTAAGGCGAGCTGCGGTCGCCCCGGACAGCCGAGGCGGCTGTCTCTACAAACCTTCTTTCCCCCAGAGTGTCGCCCGGCCGGCACCCCATGAAGACCGTCACCGTAACTACAACCCGCTGCCGCCCGTAGGGACAGCCCCTTGGGCTGTCCGGGCAAAGCGAAGCGAGCCGCAAGGAGTATGTGGGGACAGCCGCCTCGGCTGTCCGGCGGAGCGAAGCTCCGCTCCCGCGAGTCTAGCCCCGGCGATGCCCAAAAAAATTACGAACTCTTCTCTATAACCGCACACACTCGCTGCGCACCAACTTGAGCCAAATCCAAGGCGAGCTGCGCTCGCCCTGGACAGCCGAGGCGGCTGTCCCTACAAGACCCTTTCTCCCCGAGAGTGTCGCCCGGCCGTCACCCCATGAAGACCGTCACCGTAACTACAACCCGCTGCACCCACGTAGGGACAGCCCCTTGGGCTGTCCATGCAAAGCGAAGCGAGCCCAGTGCGCGGCGTCCCTAAGAAGCGGATACTTCCAAATTCCTGCAACAAAACTCCCACCCCATCCGTATCACTCATCACGCCTCGGGAGATAACTTTCTCCCCAGGGCAACGTCCAAAACGATAGGTTTGATGACCCTCCGCGACCTTTTTCTCGACGTGGTACGAACGCTGTGGTCCCATAAACTCCGTGCATTCCTGACCATGTTTGGCATCGCCTGGGGCATCGTCTCCATCGTGCTGATGGTCGCGGCCGGCGAGGGTTTGCGCAAAGGACAGGAAGAACAGGCGCGCAATCTGGGAAAAGACGTGATGATCGTCTTCCACGGCCGCACCAGCCTGCAAGCCGGGGGAACGCACGCCGGTCGCTCCGTACGCTGGGAAGACCAGGACGTCGCGGTGGTGCAAGCCGAGTCGCCCGATTGCGAATACGCCCTTCCCGAGCTTGAGCAGGACACCATCCGCACTCATTCCAACTTCAACAGCGGCGCCTTCACCGTGACCGGCTCCTATCCGCCCTTTGGCTACATTCGCACCCTCGACGTCGGGAACGGCCGTTTCTACGATTGGGAGGACCTGCGAGAGGCGCGCCGGGTCGCCTTTCTAGGATCGGATTCTGCCAAGCAGTTGTTCCCCGGCCGCAATCCGGTCGGCGAAACCGTCTACCTGAATGACTTCCCCTACACCGTCATCGGAGTCATGGCCAAGAAGAAGCAGGACTCCAGTTACGACGGATGGGATGTCAACAAAGTCTTCGTGCCCTTCTCGGCCATGCGGCGCGATTTTCCCGACAAGCCTCCCGGCACCAATACAACCTTCGATCAGCTGCTCGTGACCCCAAAGTCCGTGGACCAGCATGAAGCCTGCAAGCACGAAGTGCGCGCCGCGCTGGCTCGCATGCATCGCTATGACCCGAACGACAAGGAAGCCTGCCCAATCTGGGACACGGTGAAGGAAGCGCAGGCTTTCAAAACTATGACCGACGGCATGAAATTTTTCCTCGGGGCGGTGGGAATCGTGACCTTGCTGCTCGGCGGAATCGGCGTAATGAATGTCATGCTCGTAGCAGTGCGCGAGCGAACCCGCGAGATCGGCGTGCGCAAGGCCATCGGCGCACCCGCGGGAACAATTCTGCGCCAGTTCTTTATGGAAGCATTGATCATCGCGCTTCTCAGCGGAGCTGTCGGCCTGGGAATCGCGTTCGGTTTCTGCGCCCTCGTGAATATGTTGCCCATGCCGGATTTCTTCGCAGGCCTGGTTCCAAGCTGGACTTCCGGCCTGACCGCTGCCGGTTTGCTGGGAGCGATTGCAGTCGGCGCCGCCCTCTATCCGGCCCGTCGCGCCGCATCCATCGATCCCATTGAGGCCTTGCGCTATGAAGCGGGCGGATAAATTTCAGGTTTCGGGTTTCATGTTTCGAGAGTCGCCCCGCGCGGGACCTCTCGTTTCCGAGACTCGAAACTAGAAACTGGAAACTGGCAACAGATGTTACTTGAGATCATCCTCGAAGCCTGGGTCGCGCTGAAGCGCAACCTGACGCGCAGCCTGCTCACCATGCTCGGCATCGTGTGGGGCATCGCGACAGTCACGCTTTTGATCGCCTACGGCAGCAGCTTTCGTGGCGTACTCGTTCACGGCTTCGACGCCTTCGGAAAGAGCGTCGTCATTTGCTGGCCGCAGCAGACCAGCGAGCAACCCGGAGGCCAGCGCGCCGGCAAGAAAGTCGTTCTCGAGAAAGCCGATCTGGACATGGTCAAGGCCACCGCGCCTCTGGTGAAATATGTCTGCCTTGAGACCGTGCGCCGTCCAGGGATCGCCTATGGAGATCGCATGGTGGGCACGGCGCCGGTTCGCGGCGTCTGTCCCGAATATGGCGAGATGCGCAACGAGGTGCCCTCCGAAGGCCGCTGGCTCAATGCCGAAGATGAGCTCGAGCGCCGCCGCGTGATCTTCCTCGGCGGGCGTCTCAAGGAACAGCTCTTCAGCGGGCGCCCCGCCGTGGGCGAGACAGTGCAGGTCTCCGGCGTTCGTTTTACAGTCGTCGGCGTGATGGCGCGAAAGATCCAGCTCAGCAATTACTTTTCCAGCGACGATGAATCGTCATGGATCCCGTATTCCACCGCGGGAGATCTTTGGAACACGCGGTACGCCGCCGTCATGGTCTTTCAACCCATCGCGCCTCAATTTGAAAAGAAAGCAATGGCGCAAGTGCTGGCCGCCGTTGCCGAGCGCCAGAATTTCTCGCCCACAGATCCAAAGGCGTTCCAGATGTTCGGGCGCGACGAATTCCGCCCCATCATTGACGCGCTCACTATCGGCCTGCAGGTTCTGCTGACCTTCATCGGCACGCTCACGCTGGGCATCGGGGGCGTCGGTGTCATGAACATCATGCTGGTTTCCGTCGATGAGCGCATCCGCGAGATCGGCTTGCGCCGCGCCCTCGGCGCGCGCAAGCGCCACATCAAACTGCAATTCCTCGCCGAGACTCTGCTCATCATGGTGCTAGGCGGCGCCATCGGCGTCCTGCTCTCCTACCTGATCGCCTGGGCCGTAGGCACGCTCCCCATGATGGGCCCGCTGTTTGAAGACGATTCCGGCCAGGGCGACATCCACCTGCGCATTTCGATGATGACGGTCCTGCTTTCCAGCGCCGTCCTGCTGCTGGTCGGAATCATCAGCGGCCTGGTCCCAGCCCTGCGCGCCTCTAAACTAGACCCAGTAGAAGCCCTCCGCTACGAGTAGAACCCCGTAGGGACAGCCCCTTGGGCTGTCCCGCGAAGCGAAGCGAGCGGCAGTACGAATTTCTCAGAACTTGCAGCACGAGATTCGACGCGTACCCAGCAACCTGCATCAGCATCCCGACCGCGGTTTTCGCAATGTAGGCAACGCAGAATCCATTTGCCCACAGCCCCGCTTCGCAGTACCTTGCTGGTGAGGCGTTCCCGTCGAGGTGCCACGTGCCCATCTCTGCCGTCGACACTATCTCCCTGGCCTTCCAACACACCAAGCGTCAACTCGCCCAACCCTTCTGCTTTGGGCAGTGGCTGCGATTGGCCTTCGTCGGTTTGCTCGCCGGCGAATTGGGCTCAGGAAGCGGCTGTAACTTCTCCTCCCCATTTCGAGGAGGCCATCAGCCCGTTCCGGGTTTCCCCAAAATTGATCCCGCCATTCTGGTCAGTTTGATCGCGGTCATCGCAATCACGGGCTTCATTCTGTTCATCGTCTTTACGTATATCAGCAGCGTGATGCGCTTCATTCTGTTCGACAGCGTGCTCACCCGCGAATGCCGCATTCGCGCCGGATGGGGCCGCAGGCAGGACGCAGGCTGGAAATATTTCCTCTGGCAGTTGGGTCTGATGTTCTTCATCTTCGGCGCCATGACCATCCTGGTCGGACTCCCTGCCCTGTTTGCCTTCGCCAATGGCTGGTTCAGGGCTCCGAAAGCGCATGTACCCGCGTTGGTTCTCACCGGGATTGTGGTCGTCGTTTTCCTCCTGGCGGGCCTACTGGCAGTAGCCGTAGTGCACGTTTTCACCAAGGACTTCGTCGTCCCGCAAATGGCGCTCGAGGGTATTGGAGCGATCGAAGGTTGGCGCCGGCTCTGGCCCATGATCCAGCAGGAAATGAGTGGCTACGCCATGTATGCCGTGATGAAGGTTGTGCTGGCGATTGCTGCCGGCATTCTCGTAGGCATCGCAAGCTTCCTCCTGGTCGTGGTGCTCGCCATTCCCGCAGTAGCCATGGTGGTGGTTGCGCTGACCGCCGGAAAGACGGCCGGGCTCACCTGGAATGTCTTCACCATCACCATTGCAGTAGTCGTCGCCTGTGTCTTGCTGGCGATCTTGATGTTTCTTGTTTCGCTGCTCTCGGTGCCGGTGATCGTCTTCTTCCCGGCGTACGCGATGTACTTCTTTGCGGCCCGCTACCGGCAGCTAGCGCTGGCCCTATACCCGCCGCAAGCGCCTCCACTCCCGGCAACAGGAAGTATCTCGCCCCCGGAGCCGCCCCCATTCACCCCCAACCCCGCCCCTGCGAGCTGACAAGACGATGCCCACGTAGGGACAGCCTCTCAGGCTGTCCAGTCGAGAGATGAACATGTAGGCACAGCCTCTCAGGCTGTCCGGCCGCGACGGGTTTCGTCGCGGCAGCGGTTTTCTGCAGGCATCCTCAGGCTGTCCACCCAAAGCGACTTTAACCCGACCGGCACGAATGCACGAACTTAACCGCAGCGTCGCTGCGCTTCCGCTGGACAGCCCAGGGGGCTGTCCCTACCTGGCCCAATTTCCTACCTGGCCCGGTTCTTGATCCAGATCGGCGTGCCCACAAACCCGAAAGCATCCCGAATCTGGTTTTCCAGAAACCGCTGGTAGGAGAAGTGCAGCTTCACGTCGCGATTGGTGAAGAGCACGAACGTCGGAGGCCCCACCGACGCCTGCGTCATATACAGAATCTTCACTCGCTGGCGCATGGGGACAGAAGCCCGCTCGAAGTCCACATGCTCCAGAAAACGATTCATATCCGACGTGCCGATTCGCTTCCTGCGCTCGCTGGCAACCTGTTCCAGCAGGGGAAAAATCTTTTCGGTTCCCGTCCCCGTCTCAGCGGAGATGAATACCACCGGCGCGTAATTCAGGAATTTGAGGTCGTACCTGAGCCGCTCCTCGTAAGCCGCGCGATCTCCCGGACGCTTGCTCTCGCGCATGCGCTCAGCTTTTGTAGGACGCCCCTCTTTCTTCTGCCCACTGATCATCAGATCCCACTTGTTCACCACGATGATGGTCGACCGCCCGCTCTCATGCGCATATCCCGCGATCGACGCATCCAGCTGGCTCACGCCTTCGGTGGCATCGATGACCAGCAATGCAATGTCAGCCGCCTCCAGATGCTTGCGCGCCATGACCACCGAAAGCTTTTCCGCCATGAGATGGGTCTTGCCCTTGCGGCGAATGCCGGCCGTGTCGATAAACCGGAAGCGCCGTCCATCGCGCTCCACAACCTCGTCCACGGCATCGCGCGTAGTCCCAGGTATCGGCGAAACAATGGCGCGATCGGAAGAAGTCAGCCGGTTCAGCAGCGTAGATTTGCCCACGTTGGGATGCCCGATGATGGCCACCTTGACCTCGCGTGCTGGCTCTTCACCAGGCACCGCATCAGCATCTTCCTCTGTGATCTCAGCGTCCTCCGTCTCGATGCTTTCGGGCAGATGAGCCAGAACCGCATCCAGCAAATCGTCAATGCCGCGCCCGTGCTCGGCTGAGACAGGGAACATCTGTTGGACGCCCAGCCGGTGAAAATCGCTCATGAGCGATGACTGCTTCTCCGAATCGATCTTGTTCACAGCCACGAACAGCGGCCGGTTTGCCTTGCGCAGCAAGCGCACCAGTTCCAGATCGGGGCCAGCAATTTCGCTCCGCCCATCGACGACCATCACAATGGCGAAAGCCTCCTTCAGCGCCACGCGGGCCTGCCGGTAGATCTCAGCCGGAATAAAATCCTTTTCCTCGGGCAGGATGCCCCCAGTATCGACGATGCGCAGCTTCTGCCCATTCCACTCCGCATCCCCATAAAGCCGGTCGCGAGTGATTCCGGGCTCGTCCCCGACAATGGCCCGCCGCGATCCCACAATCCGGTTAAACAGCGTAGATTTGCCCACGTTGGGCCGCCCCACGATGGCAATCGTAGGCACAGTCGCAGCCATCGTGTTGGAACCAGCAATCCTCATTGTGCAATCACGAGCCAACGCTCACGGCAATGCTCACGTAGCGACAGCCCCTTGGGCTGTCCGGCTCACGTAGGGACAGCCGCCTCGGCTGTCCAGTCGAGTCGAAGACTCGACCGTGCCACCATGCAAGCGATCCGGAATCGCTATTATAGAGACTCCGTGCCCCCAAGTACCCATCCCGCATCGAGCCGTCCCGCCCCCACCGGCAAGGATGCCTCTCTCTACCAGTTCTTCGCGCCCGGCGGAATTCTCTCGCGCACCCATCCCGCCTACGAATTCCGTCGCGGTCAACTGCAGATGGCCGAGGCCGTCGAGCAAGCATTAGAAGAAAAGCGCCACCTGATCGTGGAAGCCGGAACAGGAACAGGTAAGACGTTGGCCTATCTGGTCCCGGTGATTCGTTCTGGCAAGCGCGTCATCATCTCGACAGGCACAAAGAATCTGCAGGAGCAGCTCTTCTACAAAGACGTCCCCTTCCTGGAACAAGCGCTCTCCCCCGACCACGCAGGGACAGCCCCTCGGGCTGCCCAGCCGGAGGCTCACGTAGCGGCAGCCCCTTGGGCTGCCCAGCGAGGCCATCTCTCCGTCTGCTACATGAAGGGCCGCAACAATTATCTCTGCCGCAAGAAGCTCTACGACCTGACCACTCAGCCCGTCCTCAGCGGCCTGGAAGAAATCGAGCAGTACCGGGCCATCGCCGCCTGGGAAAAGAACACGGCCACGGGGGATCGCACCGAACTGGCCGAACTGCCCGAAGCCAGCCTGCTCTGGCACAAGCTGGACGCGCGCGCCGATACCTGCACCGGACAGAAGTGCAGTGAATGGGAGCGGTGCTTCATCACCGAAATGCGCCGCCGCGCGATGGAGAGCGACATCATCATCGTGAACCATCATCTCTTCTTCGCTGACCTCGCCATCAAGCTGCAGGCCGACGGCGCGCCCGACGCCGGCGTCCTTCCCGACGCAGCGGCGGTGATTTTCGACGAAGCTCACGAACTGGAAGATGTGGCCGCGAATTATTTTGGCATTTCGGTAAGCAATCTGCGGGTGGAGGAACTGGCGCGCGACGTTGAGCGCTCGATGCAGAGCAATAAAATGCTGTCGCCCTCTCTCTCCGGTGCACTGGGCAGCCTGCGCGACCGCTCTCAACTTTTCTTCTCGTTGCTGCCCGCCGGTGACGGACGCTTCGCCTTCGAAAGCCGCCGCGAATTCCTGGAAGAGAATGGAGATGAGTTCGGTGGTTTCAATCAAGCTTTGACCCGCCTCGCCGGAGAACTCGAAGGCTTGCCGCAGAAGCCGGAAGAAGTTTTTCACTTCGTCCGCCGCGCGCAAGAGATTCAAGTGCAGCTTTCCTACGCCATGGAAGCTGAAGATCGCAACACAGTCTTCTGGATCGAACGCCGCGGCGGCCGCGGAGCTCGCGAAGAACAGCGAGAGGTTAGGCAATCGCGCGACGGGCAGAACCGGGAAGGGCACGGCTTCAGCCGTGCCGATGCCGGCGCAACCATGAACAGGGCTTTAGCCCCTGGGGGCCGCGGGCGCCATAACGTATTCCTTCAAGCCACACCCATCGACGTTGGCCCTATCCTGCGCGAATGCTTGTGGTCGAAGCTCGACTGCGCCGTGCTGACCTCCGCCACCCTTGCCGTCGGCGGAGGCTTCGACTACATCCGCAAACGCCTCGGCCTGGAACACGCACGCGAAGCCGTCCTGCCTTCACATTTCGATTATCAGAGTCAGTCCGTGCTCTACGTTCCGCCGGACATGCCCGACCCACGCACCCCGCAATTCACGGCCGAGGCGGCCCAGCGCATCCGCAAACTGCTGGAGATTACCCGCGGTCGCGCCTTCGTTCTCTTCACCAGCTACGCCCAGATGAATGACGTCTACCATCGCCTTCTCGGCGAACTGGAATTCCCCATGCTGCGCCAGGGAGACGCGCCCAAAACTGCGTTGCTGGAAGAGTTCAGGCTCACCCCAAATGCTGTGTTATTCGCCACTTCATCGTTCTGGCAGGGCGTAGACGTCCAGGGAGATCAGTTGAGTTGCGTCATCATCGACCGCCTGCCCTTCGCGGTTCCGACGGATCCCGTGGTCGCAGCCAGGGTCAAAGCCATCGATGCCGAAGGCGGCAACGCCTTCTTTCAATACCAGGTACCCGCAGCAGTGATCACCTTGAAACAAGGCTTCGGACGCCTAATCCGCTCCCTGCACGATCGCGGCTTGCTCGTCCTGCTCGACAACCGCATCCTGAAAAAGCAATACGGACGCACCTTCGTGGACAGCCTGCCGAATTACAAGAGAACGACAGATATCCGAGTGGTGGAAGCGTTCTTCGGCGTGAGCTAGCAATGCTCACGCAACAACGCTCACGCAACAACGCTCACGTAACAACGCCCACGTAGGGACGGCCCCTTGGGCTGTCCCGCGAAGCGAAGCGAGCGGCCCCGAATAGCGGGCAACGCAAGAGCAGCGCAGTCCAAGCGCAAGCCTCCGAGGCAAGGCGGTACAATAGAGGTTTGAAACCAAGCCACAATCTGGCTCTGAAGTAGCGGCCGACCGGCTGGGGGAACATGTTCGAAGTCACGGTAGAAGACACATTTGCGGCAGGTCATTACCTGCGCAATTACAAAGGCAAGTGCGAGAACCCGCACGGCCACAACTACAAGATTCGGGTCACGCTCGCCGGCGCCGAACTCGACAAAGCCGGCCTGCTCCTCGATTTCAAGGACTTGCGTGAGGTGATGAAGCACATCATCGAACGCCTGGACCACCAGATGATCAACGACGTTGAACCCTTCACGCGAATCAATCCGTCAGCCGAGAATCTGGCCAAGTACTTCTACGACGAATCCAACACGCGCCTGCAAACCGTAACCAGCGGCCGTGTAAGAGTAAAAGACGTAACGGTGTTCGAGACAGATACAACCACGGCAAAATACAGCGAGTGAGCTGCGGGGATATTCCCTGGCCATGTAGGGACAGCCCCCTCGGTCTGTCCAGTCGAGCGAAGCTCGACAGGGTTTGGGTTGTCCGCGAGCTGGCAACTGTTTTTATGCAGATTTCGGAAATCTACAAATCGCTCCAAGGCGAGTCCACGTATGCCGGACTCCCCTGCATCTTCGTCCGCCTGACCGGATGCAATCTCCGCTGCACCTGGTGCGACAGCGAGTACACCTTCCAGGGTGGCGTGAAGATGTCCCTCGACCACGTGATAACCGAAGTCCAGCGCCTCAGTCCAACGGGAGGCCTGGTCGAAATCACCGGCGGAGAGCCCATGCTGCAGCAGCGCGAAGTCGTTCCCCTGATGCAGCGCCTCCTCCAGGCCGGATACAAAGTCCTGCTGGAAACCAGCGGCGAGCGTCCTCTTTCTGCAGTTCCACGCGAGGTCATCAAGATTGTCGACGTGAAATGCCCCGATTCGGCTGAGGGCGACACATTCGATCTGGAAAATTTGAAGGCCTTGACCCCGCACGATGAAATCAAGTTCGTGTTGAGCAGCCGCAAAGATTACGAGTTCGCCTGCGACTTCGTCGGCCAGCACGATCTCGCCGCCAAAGTGAATGCAATCTTGTTCTCCCCGGCGTTCCGCAAACACGCAACCGGCGCGCGGGACAGTTCGCACTGCCTGCTCGATCCCCGGGAACTGGCCGAATGGATGATCGCCGACAACATTCCAGCCAGGCTCGGCCTCCAACTGCACAAGTTCATCTGGGACCCGGCTCTGAAAGGCGTGTAGCTCTGCCACTTACGGCCGTCCAGAACAAACGGGAAGGACCAGGGTTTAATTCGGTAGGAATGAAAATCTGAGATGCCCAGTTCCGGCAAATCCCGCGCCGTAGTTCTCCTGAGCGGCGGCATGGATTCCGCCGTGTGCGCTGCGCTTGCAGTCCACGATCACCAAGCCGCAGCCGTTCACGTCAGTTACGGACAGCGCACCGAGGAACGCGAGCGCCAGTCATTCCTGGCCATCTGCCAGCGTTTAAAGATCCACGATCGCCTGATGGTCCGCAACGAGGCCTTCCGCGCGATTGGTGGGTCCGCTTTGACAGACGAGTCGATCCCCGTGCCCGATGCGGAAAACATCGGGACAGACATCCCCGTGACCTATGTACCTTTCCGCAACGCGCATTTTCTGGCCGTGGCGGTGAGCTGGGCTGAGGTGCTGGGCGCCGAAAAGGTGTACATTGGCGCGGTTGAGCCGGACAGTTCCGGCTATCCCGATTGCCGGCCGGCCTACTACCAGGCATTCAATGAGGTAGTAAAAGCGGGCACCAGGGACGGCCGCATCCGCATCCTGACCCCGCTGATTGCCATGCGCAAAGCTGAGATTGTGCGCCTCGGCCTTGAATTGGGTGCACCGTTCGATTTAACTTGGTCATGCTATAGCCGCGAGGATGAGGCCTGCGGTGTCTGCGACAGCTGCGTGCTGCGCTTGCGCGCGTTCGAGGCAGCCGGAGTCCGCGATCCGATTCCGTACGCGGCGAAAGTTTAGTTGCTGGCTCGCGAAACCGTCGAGCGACCGCTCAATTAATGTTTTTGCCGGGAGGCAAAATGAAAAAGCAATTCGGATTCATTCTGTTCACCGTTCTGACACTGGCCCTGTGTGTCCCACAAGTATTCGCCCAGGCTTCCGGATCGGTGAAAGGCGTCTGCAAAGATGTAGAAGGCAAGCCGATCGCCGGTGGTGTCGTTCAGTTCGAGAATCTCGACAACGGCCAGAAATACGCCCTGAAGACCAACGCCAGGGGCGAGTATTTCTCTCTCGGACTCTCGGCGGGCAAGTACAAAGTAACGCTGTTCAAGACGCCAGACGACCAGAAGGCGGCCAAAGAGACATACCACTTCAACGGTTTCCCGGTGCAACTTGGCGAAAATAATCTCGACTTTGACCTGCAAAAGCAAGCCCAGAGTGACGCCAAGGGACAGGGCCTGACTCCCGAGCAACTGAAGCAGATGCAGGAGCAGCAGGCCAAGGCACAGAAGGAAACCACTACCGTAAAGTCGCTGAACGAGAAGCTGAATGCTGCCAAAACCGCCGCTGACGGCGGGGATTTCGACACCGCCATTGCCGACCTCAACGAGGCCACTCAGGTCGATCCCTCGCGCGACCTCCTCTGGTTCAAGCTGGGGGATTACTATCGCATGTCGGCCCCCAAGCAGACTGATACTGCGGAAAAGCAGAAACGGTTTGATTCCGCCATTCAGGCCTATCAGAAAGCGATCGACCTGAAGAAGGGCGCCCCCAACGAGAAGGATTCGAACGCCGCCGCCAACCTCGCTGCCTACTACAACAACATGGCCGAAGCCTACGCCAAGTCGGGCAAGACCGACGACGCCATTAAGACCTACGAAATGGCGGCGCAGGCCGATCCCACCCACGCAGCCGGATATTACTTCAACGAAGGGGCCGTGCTGACGAACTCCGGCAAGGTCGATCCGGCTCTGGCTGCGTTTGACAAAGTGATTGCTGCCGATCCCACCCGCGCTGACGCTTACTACTGGAAGGGCGTGAACATGATTGGCAAAGCCACACTGGGGCAGGGAGGCAAGATGGTTGCGCCGGAGGGCACGGCGGAAGCTTTCCAGAAGTATCTCGAGTTGCAGCCGACCGGAACCTATGCGGACGCGGCCAAGCAGATGCTGGCCAGCATCGGAGCGTCGGTCGAAACCACCTTCGGCTCCAAGAAGAAGCCTTCCAAGAAGTAGATTTAGCCCTGTAGAGACGTTCAGCTTGCTACGTCTCTCTGGGCAAGACGTAGCAAGCTACGTCTCTACGAGAAGTCTCAATTCAGCTACTTAACCCGCCCAAGGGCGGCTCACGGGCCGCCCTTGCGTGCTCTGGCTGTCCAATCGCTGGTTACCTTGGGTATGCTCCTACCGGTCCTACTCCGCACAACCTGCTCGCGGTACATTAAATCCAGCTTTCTTTCCAAGTCTGTGGTGCGTGCGATTCCGCAAGCGAGGATGAATGGCAGCACCAGGCATTGCCCCAATCTCGGTTGTTCTGGACGATTTTTCGGCGAGCGGCCGGATTGCGACCCCGGCTTTGCTGGGCGCCATGCTGCGCGCCGAACAAAAGATTAGCGACCTGATTTTCTCTCCCGGGCGTCCTCCGCAGGTGCAGGTTTACGGGCAGATGATCCCGGTGCAGGTGCCCGGCTTGGCCGTCCTGAGCGCCGATGACACCCGCCACATCGCGGCCGACTTGATTGCCGACAACAAGCAGGCCATCACCACCCTGCGCGAGCATGGGGCATGCGATATCTCGTTCGGTCTCCCCGGTCTGGCCCGTTTTCGCGTCAACATTTTTATCCAGCGGGGAAGTTGTGCGGTGGTGATGCGCGTCATTCCCACCGAAATTCCCGACTTCACTTCGCTGCGCCTGCCCCAATCGTTGTCCGACATTACCAAGCTGCGGGATGGCATCGTGCTGGTGACCGGACCGGCAGGGTCAGGGAAGTCTTCTACCCTCGCGGTGCTACTCGACGCGATTAATCGCGAAAAAAATTACCACATCATCACGGTGGAAGATCCCATTGAGTTCCTGCACAACCACAAATGTTCCACCATTCACCAGCGGGAACTGCACAGCGACACGCCAAGCTTTGCCCATGCCTTGCGTTCGGCCATGCGGCAAGCCCCAAAGGTGATCCTGGTCGGCGAGATGCGCGACCGCGAGACCATTGAAATCGTCCTGGAAGCAGCCGAGACCGGGCACCTCGTTCTTTCCAGCCTGAACACCATGGACGCGCCCAAAACCATCGAGCGCGTTGTGGGCTCGTTTGCGCCCGGCGACCAGCCGATTGTGCGCGAGCGCTTCGCCAAGTCATTCCGCTATATCGTTTGCCAGCGCCTGATGCCTAAGACCGATCGCAGTGGGCGCGTTGCCGCTTTCGAAATTCTCAAAGCGAATGCCCGCACCCGCGAGTGCATCGAAAAAGGCGAGCGCGAAAACAAGAGCCTGCTCGAGGCCATCAAGGCCGGCACCGCGGAAGGCATGCAGCACTTCGACGGCGACATCGCCCGCCTGGTGAAGGACCAGGTAATAGATTTCGAAACCGGCCTTTCATTCGCCACGAACCCGTCCGTGCTAGGCCAGGAACTAGCCCGCTAACCTTTATTCTTCAATCAGCCACCGCGGGACAGCCCAAGGGGCCGTCCCTACGCGAACCCCGCACAGGAACACGTAGGGACAGCCTCTCAGGCTGTCCCGCGAAGCGAAGCGAGCGGCCGCACCGCCAAGATGCTCGACCTTCTACTTCTCCTCCTCCTCTATCATCGTTCCCATGCCCTCGAGCCCGTCTGCCCCGGTATTAACCTTCGAAGAAGCCCGCCGAGTCGTCGAGCAGCACGCTGCCGTGATCACTGCACCCGACACCGAGGCGGTCGATCTTCTTGCCGCGGCCCACCGCGTACTCGCAGAGCAAATCATCGCCGACCGCGATCTCCCGCCCTTCCCGCGTTCCACCCGCGATGGCTATGCCGTGTGCTCCTCCGATCTGGCAAAGCTGCCCGTTGTCCTGAACGTCATCGGAGAAATCAAAGCGGGCGAAAAGCTCGACCGAATTCCAAGCGTTGGCAGCGGACAAGCCGCAGCCATCATGACCGGCGCTCCGGTTCCCTCCGGCGCGGACGCCGTCATCATGGTCGAATACACCTCGGAACGCGACCAGCGCGTCGAGATCACCCGCACCGGCGCTCCCGGAGAGAACGTAGTTCCCATGGGCGCAGAAGCCCGCGCCGGCAGCACTTTGATTTCCCGCGGCACGCGCTTGAACGAGGCCGCAATTGCTCTCGCGGCCTCAGTCGGCAAGTCTCGCCTGCAAGTGTACAAACGCCCACGCGTCGCGGTCCTGACCACCGGCGACGAAATTGTGGACATCAACGCCAGTCCCGGCCCGACCCAGATTCGCAATTCGAACAGCTATTCACTCGCAGTGCAGATTGCAAACGCAGGTGGCGATCCGGTCCTGTTACCCATCGCCCCCGATGAACCGCAAGCCTTGCGCAGCCTCATGGAACAAGGTTTGAACTCAGACCTGCTGCTGCTGACGGGCGGAGTCTCCATGGGTCGCTACGATCTGGTGGAACAAGTCCTGGGAGAAATGAAAGCCGAATTCTTCTTCACCGGCGCAAAAATCCAGCCCGGACGTCCGGTAGTCTTCGGCAAGTGTGGCACGGCCGCCGTTGGCTCTAAGGCGCGTGAGGCTTATTTCTTCGGTCTGCCTGGAAATCCGGTCTCGACCATGGTGACCTTCGAACTTTTCGCCCGCCCCATGCTGGAAGCCTTAGCAGGCATGTCCCCGCACAAATTGAAGTTCGTCCATGCGAAGCTGAAATCCGAGATCCGCGTGAAGCCGGGATTGAAGCGCTTCCTTCCGGCCATACTCTCCGGCGAATTCGAAGATTCGCAGGTAGAACTGGTCCGATGGCAAGGCTCCGGCGACATCGCAGCCACGGCCCGGGCCAACTGCTACGTGGTGATCCCTCCGGAGCGCGACCGAATCCCCTCAGGCGAATTCGTCGCAATCCTGCCAAGGCCCACATAGCGAGACGACCCACGTAGGGACAGCCTCTCAGGCTGTCCAGCCGCGACGAATTTTGTGGCGGCGGTTGCACGTAGCGCCGGACCCATTGGTCCGGCAGGGTTTTCTTCGCGCTGCCCGCTCGCTTCGCTTCGCGGGGACAGCCCAAGGGGCTGTCCCTACGCGGGTATCCCCACGCGGGCATCCTTCCCGTGTGCCCTTACGCATGCATGTAAGATAACTGCAGCACAATGGCCAAGAAGCTCTCGCACTACGACAGCGCCGGACGCGCACGCATGGTGGACGTCTCCGGAAAATCTGCCAGCAAGCGCGAAGCCGAAGCCAGCGGATTCGTTGCGGTCAGCCCCGAAGTCCTGGCCGCGTTGCCCAAAAATCCCAAAGGCGATCCCCTGGAAGTCGCGCGCATTGCCGGAATCATGGCCGCCAAGCGTACGTCCGAGCTAATCCCAATGTGCCATCCGCTGCCGCTGTCGCTCGTTGATGTCGAAGTGCGCGTATGCGAGAATGGCCTCGCGATCACCGCCAAAGCCGCGACTACCGCCGAGACCGGGGTTGAGATGGAAGCCCTGGTGGCCGTCAGCGTTTGCGCGCTGACTTTGTACGACATGCTCAAAGGCGCGGACAAGAGCATCGAGATTCGCCAGATCGTGCTCGAACGCAAGAGCGGCGGCAAGTCCGGAGAGTATCGCCGCCGAAAATAGACGAATTCATGCCTGACAACGTCAAGCTGCTTCTGGTCGACGACAATCCGATGATTCTCGGTATGCTGCAGCAGGCGTTGTCCTCGCTGGCCAGCATCACGACCGCAAGCGATTCGGCGGACGCGCTGCTCAAGGCCGTCGATGACGCTCCCGACTTGCTCGTCTGCGATTTCCGTATGCCGGGCATGGACGGCCGCCAACTGCTCGAGAAGCTGAAGAGCCGTCCGGCCACCGCGAACTTTTCTTCTGTGCTCATGGCCAGCAAGTCGGACATCGCGGAGCGCCTCTCTCCCCAGGATGCGGCCGACGATTATCTGGAAAAACCGTTCTTCCTGAAAGATGCCACCCGCCGCATCAAACGCATGATCGACCGCATCGCGCTGGAGAAGATGGCGAAGACCGCGCCTTCGGACGGCGTGGTTCGCGGCAATCTGTCGCAGATGAACGTCATCGATCTCATGCAGTCGCTGGAAATGGGGCGCAAGAGTTGCCGGCTCTCGTTGAGCAACGATGGTGACAAGTGCGAAGTTTTTTTTGTCGAAGGCCAGGTCAAGCACGCCACTTATGGATCTCTGGTCGGCGATGCGGCCGTCTTCAAAGTTCTGCGCTGGACCGGAGGCAACTTCCAGCTGGACTTCGAAGGCAAGACCGACAAGGAAACCACGCAGCTCAACACCCAGGGATTGCTGATGGAAGGCTTGCGGCTGTTGGATGAGTCGGCCCGCGACAGTGGGGGAGAGCCGGAACCCGCCGCGGCTCCGGTTCCGGCCGCGCCCAGTGCGCCGAATCCGCGCGCCGCACGGGAAGAAGAGGAAGACGTCCTGCTCGATGGATAAGCCCTCTGCGAGATTCACCGCCGCCGTGGTAACTGTGAGCGACTCCTGCTTTCGCGGCGAGCGCCAGGATCAGTCGGGACCCGCGGTCACGCAACTTCTGGAGCAACTGAAATTCTCAGTCACCGCGCGCGAGACAGTTCCCGACGATTTCATCAAAATACAAAACGTGCTGATTCGCCTCTCGCGCGAAGTGCAATTGATCGTAACCACGGGCGGGACGGGCATCGCCGTTCGCGATGTCACGCCGGAAGCCACCAGCGCCGTCTGCGACCGTCTGCTTCCCGGGATCTCCGAGCGCATGCGCAGCGAGGGTGTAAAGAAGACGCCCTTCGCCGCCCTAAGCCGCGCAGTCTGCGGAGTAAGGGGCAAAGCCCTGATCCTGAATCTACCCGGAAGTCCGAGGGGAGCGGCAGAGTCGCTGGAAGCAGTAGCAGAATTGCTCCCCCACGCACTCGATCTGCTAAGCGGAAAAACGGAGCATAAGTAACCGATGCTCACGTAGGGACAGCCTCTCAGGCTGTCCGGGGTTGAACTGAACCACGCTCGCTACGCTCGCGGGGCGGACGAGGCGTCCGCCCCTCCACGAACCAATCCGGATAATGGAGCCCCGGACGCCCTCGTCCGGGGTTGCGCGCGAAGCGCGCAATGACAGCCCGAAAACAATCACCGCCCACTCCCCGCCGATACCGGCCCCACAATCGCCTTCCCCGGATACACGTCCGAAACCATCTTCCCGCCGTCAATCAGCACCGACCCGCCCACCAGCAAATAGTGCACCCCCACGCTCGGCTCCATTGGCTTCTGAAACGTAGATCGATCAGAAATCGTCTGCGGATCGAACACGACAAGATCGGCATCCGCCCCTTCCTGCACCCGTCCTTTTCTCTTCGCCGCGGGAGTGGACCGTTCCAGCATCTGCGCCGGCATAAGCGTCATCTTTCGCAGAGCCTCCATCAGCGTCATAGATTTCTTCTCACGCACGTACTGCGCCAGCACGCGAGAATATGTGCCCGCATTGCGCGGATGCCCTTGGGCTCCGTCGCTGGCGATCATGATCAGAGGATTAGGGATGAGCTGATCCACGATCTGCTGCGTGTTGGCAAAGATGAGCACCCATTGCTTCGTGTTGGAGCTGTGCAACTCGTCGAAACGTTGTTTCGTCAGATGCTCCCCGGTTTCCGGTAGCACGAGATCGTTGTAGCTGATGCCAAGCTTCTCCTGCCATCCGGGATTAAACACGGCCGAGTTGATTGCCGTCATCCCTGCGATGTAGGGATACGCCTCGGTGGTTACATCGATTCCGTGGGCGCGCGCTCCTTCAATCAACGACAGGCACTCCATTGAATCTTTCAAACACGTGCTGTTGATGTGAACGATGTGCAGTGGCGCCCCTGAAATCGCGGACGCGCCAATGACTTCCTCCACCGATTGGATTGCCGATCCCGGTTCCACGTGGCCGGCGCTGCGCATGTGGGTGTACACCGGCAACTTGCGTTCCGCCGCAACCCGGAACATGTCGATGACTTCCAGCCGAGTCGCTCCGGGAGCATATTCAATGCCCATGCCGATGCCGAGCGCCCCGGCATCGAGCTCCTCCCGCAGGCGCTGCTGCATCTTTTCAATCTGTTCCGGAGTTGCGTGTTCGTCTGTGGCAGGCCCGCTCTTCGGCAAAATGGTCCCGTCCGGCAGAGGTGTCCCGAAAACCAGCGCTCGCGCCGCCAGATGGCTCGCAGTAGTTCCGTAATGGATGAGCGAGTGGCCTTCCTTGGACTTGAGAAACTCAGCCACGTCGGGCGCCCCGATCTCCATCTCCAGAGCCGTGGTTACGCCGTCGAATGCCTTCACCCGCTCACTGGCCAGATCCTGCCCATGCTGGTGCAAATCGATGAAGCCCGGCGCGACGACCAGGCCCGTCGCATGGATCACGCGTCGCCCCTGCAGCGGCGCATCAGAAATTCGCGCAACCCGTCCATCCTGAATGCCAAGGTTGCGGACAGCATCCGTCTTCGTTTCCGGATCGATCACCCGTCCACCCTCAATCGCGATGTCGTACTGCTGGGCGAACAGGAACGAAGCGCAGAACAGTGAAGCCAGGCACAAAAGCATTTTGCGCATGAAGATCTCCAAAGCCCCGCATGATAGCAGTACCCACGTAGGACAGCCTCTCAGGCTGTCCAGCCGCGATGAAGTCTGTCGCGGCGGTTGCGTAGCAAGTAGCGCCGGAGCCATGGGTCCGGCGGAGGTTCTCTTCGCGGTGCCGCTCGCTTCGCTTCGCGGGACAGCCTCTCAGGCTGTCCCGCCGCGACGAAGTCGCGGCTGCGCGTTACTGAATCCAATCACGTACACTAACCCTTCCCCCTGAGCCCACGTTGAAGAAACTCGGACACATTCTGGCCCGCTACACCGCCTGGGTCCTTGGCTTGATGAAGGTCCTGGGGATCTGGGGCGTGTTCGTGATCGCCTTTGCCGACAGTGCGCTCTTCGGCATGCCAGTGGATTTCATCGTGGCCACCTACGTCCATCAGGACCGGCACCGCATGCTGCTGTATGTAGTCATGGCCTCGCTTGGTTCCGCGCTGGGCAGCATTCCGCTGTACATCATCGGATACGTGGGCGGAGAAAAAGTTCTGCGCAAGCGCATTTCCGAGCAGCGCTTTCTGAAAATCCATCGCTCCTTCGAGCAACACGAATTCTGGGCCTTGATGTTTCCCGGCATGCTTCCGCCGCCCATGCCGTTCAAAATTTTCGTGCTCGGCGCAGCAGTTTTCGAAATGAATGTCTGGCATTTTCTGGGAGCAATCTTTGCCGGACGATTCGTTCGCTTCCTGATCTTGTCAATCCTGGTGCTCTATTTTGGCCCCGGAATTGTGAGTCTTGCCGCGCTGCTCTTCAAACAGCACTGGATATTGGTCTTGAGCCTGATGGCAGGCGCGCTCTGCCTGTGGTTGGTATTGCGCTTTCGGCGCAAGCCAGTGGACGCCAGGAATCCTTGATCCGCCCAAAGCAAAAGCCGCGACGTAAATCGCGGCTTTGAATGTAAACGTGAAAACTTGGATCAGGCGGCGGCTGTGGGATCGCCCGTTCCGTGCAGCTTGGCGGCGAGCGCGTGCAGCAGCACGGGCGTTGCGAACATCACCGCGGTGAACAGAAGATCTCCCTCAACTCCGCGCCAGAAGTAAGGCAATCCGGCATCGTAGCAGGTCATCAAGCCGGCGAATGTCCGCGGATACATATTCCACGCTGCCCAGACCGCGAAGTTGCTGGCCACGAAGAATGCAACCGAACCCGCCAATGCAGAACCCAGAATGCGCACCGGGCCTGAATCACGCTTGATGGTCGATCCCAGCCCGAGCATACCGGCATACCACGCCCAGGTGACGAAGTGATCCCAGCTGAACGGGTAGCGATAGAACAGAGTGGTCAGCACCACATCCGATGCCGCCAGCAGAGCCAGTGGCATCCACATCTGACGGCGCGGACCGCGCGCTCCGAAGTACAGCAACGCTGCTCCCACCGGCGTAAAGGCCAGCGGATGAGGCATGAACCGCACCGCCACTGCGACGAGAATAAAAACGTATGCCAGCATTACTCACCTCGAAACTCGAATTCTTATTCTGGGCGTTGCAAGCCCCCGCGTCAAGCGACGCCATGTAGGGACAGCCTCTCAGGCTGTCCAGTCGCGACGAACCACGTAGGGACAGCCGCCTCGGCTGTCCAGTCGAGCGCAGCTCGACAAGGTTTCCGGCGAAGAGCCCTCTCGCCTAATCCGGCCCAGGCTCAGGCACCACAACCTGCCCATCTTCCCGATCATACACATCGCCAACCACGCGCAAAGCCCCATCCAGTTTCACTGACGCCGACAGCGGACGCCGAGTCCGACTTCTGGTAAGAGCACTCGTCAGCCGGACGTAGCGCAAATCCTGGAAAGTGACGATGTACCCGCCCTCCGCCAGCGTTTCCGTCTCGGTCACCGGATACTGAGCCCAATCCAAATACACGCGCCCCATGTAAGACTTCTTCGCGGCCAGCGTGATCGGAGTTTCTTCCGGCTTGTAATGAATTTCGAGTTCGCCCTGCGGATCGACTTCCAACCCCAGCGAATCGACTGGCGCCAGGGCGAAGAAAGCTGGAGTCTCTACCACTCCATCCCACTGGAAAGGATTAATCCAGTGCGGATAGGCCGAGACCCGCAGCGGATCCGCTCCGTTATACGTGCGAGCCTGGAGGGCGTTCACGGCGCGGCGATGCTCATAATCGCGCACGCCCCACATGAACACCACCCCGGCCAGCGCGAGAGTGGCGGCCACCTTTCCTCGCGGCCCGCGATGACGCGCGCCAATTTCTTTGTCGATCAGCGAGAACAGCAGAGGGATCACCAGCCCGAGAAACAGGAATCCCAGCATGACCGGTTCGATAATGAAAACGATGTCCCACGAGTACCACTTCTCCCGGAAGGGCCACCAGGGGCGCACGCCGTAGTTGTTGGTGAAATCGAGCAGGATATGACTGAGCCCCGCAAGACAGGCATAGGCAAACAGCAAGCCCCAGCGCGGCGCGAGATTCGGATCGTTCGTCTTGCGCCCGCGCAGTCGCCAGATCAAATAAACGAAGGCGATCACCACGATGGCGACCAGCGGGACACCCAGGAAGGAGTGGGTGAATCCGCGATGATGCGCGAAACTGAACGCCGGGCCTTTGACCTGCGCGAGTATATCCAGGTCAGGTGCTTCGGCCGCGAGCGTAAGCGTGAGAGTCGCGAGCGCCGTCTTGCGGTTGAGTCCGGCACGCCCCAGGCACGCCCCGGTCAGGAAGTGAGTGATCGGTTCCAAGCGAGAATTTCTATCTTACATGCCCGCGCGGAGTTTGCTGCGCTTCGCGGGGCGGACGAGGCGTCCGCCCCTCCACGATCCACGTAGCGACAGCCCCTTGGGCTGTCCGGCGCCACGATCCATACCGCTTCGTTCGCTCGGCTTCGCCTTCGCTCGGACAGCCCGAGGGGCTGTCCTACGTGGGTAAACAATTCGCTGCAGAGCTCACCGCACCGGCGTCAGCAGCGTTAACGCGTCCGGCACCACCCCGATCTCCGCCGGCAGGCTCCCGATCAACTCCCCATCCGCTTCGACATAAATCTTGTCTTGCTGCTCCGCCCCGGGTGAAACATAGTCACAGGAAGCTTTCACCGCGTAAGCGAGCTCGATGCCCGGAATCGGCCACGCCATGCGCAACAATCCTGCGGTCACGTACGACAGGTAAGCGATCCGGCTGGCGGTGTGGCAGAACACCAGCCGCACATCATCGCGGTCGAGCGAGGCTCCCGGCGCCAGTTCCCGCAGCACTCCGCCGAAGTTGCGAATGCGCACCGCCAGCAACTCGGTGACGTTCGCCTGCTTCGCAGCGCTCGCGCTACTCTGCTGATATTGCACGTTGAACCGGGGCATCGCGTAGGAAAACCACAGGTGCCATGCCTTGGCGTAGTAGGCGGCCATTCCCATCCGCTGCTTGATACCACTGTGCAGCTTGTAGAAAAGATGAGCGTCCACACCGATCCCGGCAGCGACTACGAAGTGACACGTGGTCGGCGCCCCGTGGAGACCTTGGCAGCTCACGCGACCGAGCGCCACCCGACGAAGCTTTGCGTGTAAAGCCGCTTTCGCCGCAGCCGGAATTCGAAACGGCCACCTCAAGTCGTGGGCCAGGGCATTGGCGGTGCCAATCGGAAAAACGCCGAGCGCAACGGGAGTGTTGGCCAGTACCTGGACGAGATTGTGAACCGTGCCGTCGCCTCCGCAGGCAAAGATGGTGTCGCATCCGGCCTGAATTACACGGCGCGTTTCTTCGCCCGCGTGTTCTTTCGAGTCCGTGGGAAAAAGGTCGGCCTCCACACCCCCAGAGCGCAGGATTTCCACCGCAGATTGCAGTTCCCGCTGCCGCTGCTTGCTGCCTCCCGACTCCGGATTGTAGAGCAACGCCGCTTTACGCATTCCCGCGCTGGATTGTACCTGAGTAAACGATACTCACGTAGGGACAGCCCCTTGGGCTGTCCAAGCGAAGCGAAGCGAGCGCCCAGGGCAGAGCGCTTAGCCCTGCCCGTCACGATTCAACTTGGCAAACCGGGGGGTCTGGCATAAGCTGAAGCCCATTGGGGTGTGTCACTCCGCCGTATTCCGCAGTTGGGGGCTCATATCGATCTCAATTCAGGAGGATGAACCAGATGAAAACTCTGGTGACGGTACTCTGCGGTCTTCTGCTCGGGCCGAGCGCCATGGCGCAGGATCATGCCGCTCACATGCAGTCGCATCCCATTGCGCTAGTGAGTGGGCTAGGCGACCTCCACCATCCGGTCTCCACCAAAAATGCCGAAGCGCAGAAATTTTTCGATCAAGGGCTGCGCTTTATCTATGCCTTCAATCACGATGAGGCCGCGCGCTCCTTCCAGCACGCCGCGGAACTCGATCCGAAATTGGCCATGGCCTACTGGGGAGTCGCCGAAGCCGTGGGCCCCAACTACAACGATCCTGCCGATCCCGAACGCTACAAGCTCGCGCATGAGGCGGTTCAAAAAGCGGTCGACCTCTCTGCTGCAGCCTCGCCGAGTGAGCAGGCGTACATCCAGGCAATGGCGAAGCGCTTTCCACCCGACTCATCCACCGATCTCAAGAAAGCGGCCGAGGACTATCACGACGCTATGCGCGAAGTTTCCCGGCAATTTCCCGATGACCTCGATGCCGCCACGCTGTTCGCCGAGTCCGGCATGAACCTGCATCCCTGGGGATTGTGGAACCAGGACGGCACCCCCATCGCGGGCACGGACGAGATCGTCAGCACGCTCGAGAGCGTGATCAAGCGCGATCCCAATCACCTGGGCGCGATCCACTACTACATTCATTCGGTCGAGGCCTCGAATAATCCGGACCGCGCATTGTCCGCCGCCGACCGGCTCGCCCGCCTGGCCCCCGGCGCCGGCCACATCGTCCACATGCCTGCGCACATTTACATCCGCACCGGGGATTACGAAGCCGCCGTGCAAACCAATGAGAAGGCCGCCGAGGTGGATCGCGCCTACCTCAAGCAGACGGGCGCGCAGGGCATCTATCGCATGATGTATTACAGCCACAACCTGCATTTTGTGGCCATGTGTGGCGCCATGAACGGGCGTTACGCCGAGGCGCGCAAGAATGCCGACTTACTGGTGGCGAACGTCGGCCCGCATGTCAAAGACATGCCGCCGCTGGAAGGTTTCATGACCATTCCCGTCGCGGTGGAGATTCGGTTTCATCACTGGAACGAACTGTTGAAAATGCCCGCGCCGGATCCTGCCATGAAGACGGCGTCGGTGTTCTGGCATTTTGGTCGCGGAATGGCGCTGGCCGGTACCGGCGATCTGAGCGGCGCTGAGGCGGAATACAAGATCATTTCCGAAGCGGAGGCGGCCACCCCGCCGGACGTCATTTTTCAAATGCCGATTAACAACAAAGCCAAAGACATCCTAAAAATTGCCGAGGATGTACTCGGCGCGAAGATCGCCTTAGCAAAGAAGGACAGCGCGAGCGCGGTTACCATGCTGCGTGAGGCGGTCGCGATCCAGGACAAGCTGAATTACGGAGAGCCGCCCGACTGGTTTTATCCCGTGCGCGAGAACCTGGGAGGCGCGCTGCTAATGAGCGGCGACGCCGCGGGCGCGGAAAAAATCTTCCGCGAAGATCTCGATCGTAATCCCCGCAATCCGCGTTCCCTCTGGGGCCTGCGCCAGTCGTTATTGCAGCAGAAACGCGAGTACGACGCCGGCTTCGTCCAAAAACAATTCGAAAGCTCCTGGAAAGGCGGAGCCACCGCCCTGAAGCTAGAAGACCTGGTCTAGCAATGCCCACGTAGGGAGCGTCGTGACCGGAGCGTCGCGCAGGGGCTGTTCCCTACGCGAGTCGTTATAATTTCCACGATGCCTGCCGTTAAAGACGCCGCTGCCAAAATCGAAGCGCTGCGGGACAAGATTCGCCATCACGAATACCTCTATTACGTCGTCGACCAGCCCGAAATCAGCGATCTCGAATTCGACAAGATGATGCAGCAACTGAAGGATTTCGAGTCCGAGAATCCTTCCCTGATCACGCCCGACTCTCCCACGCAGCGGGTGGGTGGCAAGCCGCGCGAGGGATTCGTCAAAGTCCGCCACTCCTCGCCCATGCTGTCGCTCGATAACACCTACAACGAGGATGAATTGCGCGACTGGGAGCGCCGGGTTCACGATCTCACCGGGCGCAGCGAAGTCGATTACGTCTGCGAACTGAAGCTCGACGGCATGTCGCTTGCGCTGACCTACGAAAACGGAAAGCTGGCTCGAGGTGTGACGCGCGGCGATGGAACCACCGGAGAGGACGTCACTCTGAATGTGCGCACGGTGCGCTCGGTTCCTCTTTCGATTCCAAAGGAGAAGCTGAAGAAGGCAGGCATCCCGCAAGATTTCGAAGTGCGTGGCGAACTGCTCATGCCGATCGCCTCCTTTAAGAAGATGAATGAAGAGCGCGAGGCAAAAGGGCTCTCGCTGTTTGCCAATCCGCGCAATGCAACCGCGGGCACGGTGCGCCAGTTGGAATCGAGAATTACGGCCGAGCGCCGCCTCGATTACTTCTCTTACATGCTGCTGGTCAACGGCCGCACCTATTTCGATCGCCACTCCAAGACCCTGAACGCGCTCGACTCCGCCGGGTTCAAAGTGAATCAGGCTCGCAAGCCGGTGCACTCGATGGAGGAAGTCTGGGCCTTCATTCAACAATGGGAAGGCAAGCGCGACGCTCTTCCCTACGAGATCGACGGCATCGTCGCCAAAGTGGACCGCACTGCTTTACAGGACGAACTCGGATTCACCGGCAAAGCCCCGCGCTGGGCCATCGCCTACAAATACGCCGCGCGCGGCGGCGTGACGAAGCTCGAAGGAGTGCGCTGGCAGGTCGGTCGTACGGGAAAGCTGACGCCCGTCGCTGAGCTGACGCCCGTCTTCATTGGGGGCACAACTGTTCGCAATGCCACGCTGCACAACATGGATGAAATCGAGCGCCTCGGCGTGAAGATTGGCGACTGGGTACGAGTCGAGCGCGGCGGCGACGTCATCCCCAAAGTTGTCGAGGTCGACAAGGATCATCCGCGAGGCACTCAGGATATCGAGGTGCCGACAAAATGCCCGGTGTGTGGAACCAAGGTGGTGCGCACCGAGGGCGAAGTCGATTATCGCTGCGTCAACGCGAACTGTCCCGCCAAGCTGATGGGAACGATCCTGCACTTCGCCTCGCGCGGCGTGATGAACATTGACGGCATGGGCGACGCGCTGGTCGCGCAGTTGCTCGACAAGCGCCTGGTGAAGAATGTTGCCGATATTTACGACCTCACCAAGAAAGACCTGCTGGGTCTGGAGCGCTTTGCCGACAAATCGGCGCAGAACATTCTCGATGAAATCGAAAACTCAAAGCAGTTGCCGCTGGAACGAGTCATTTATGGGCTTGGCATTCGCATGGTGGGCGAACGCACCGCGCAATTCCTGGCAGAACATTTTGGATCGATGGACCCCTTGGCCAACGCGAGCGTCGAAGAGTTGCAGGGCGTCAACGAGGTCGGCCCGAAAATCGCCGAGAGCATCGGCGGAATTCTTCAGCAATCCGGCAAACCGAAAGCTGGTGGAGCGTCTCGGAAAAGCCGGTCTGGCCTTCACCGGCGAGAAAAAAGAACGAGGTACCAAGCTGGCCGGGAAAACCTTCGTCCTCACCGGCACGCTGGCGAAGTACACGCGCGATCAGGCCAAGAAGATGATCGAAGATGCCGGCGGTAAGGTGACTGGCTCCGTCAGCAAAAAAACGGATTACGTTGTCGCAGGTGCGGACGCCGGCTCGAAGCTCGACAAAGCCAAGGAACTGGGCGTGGCGGTGATCGACGAGAAGGAAATGGAAGAGCTGGCACGCTAACGGAACATGTAGGGACAGCCGCCTCGGCTGTCCGGTCGAGCGCAGCTCGACAGCTCCAGGCCCGCAGCTTTACGCACTAAGTTAAGGATCTGTTCCGTACCATCACTCTGCAATTACCTTCCGCATCCTCGCCCACGTGACTTCCAGCGTCTCCGGCAGCACCCGCGTCTCACCTACGACGGAAACGAAATTCGCGTCCGCCACCCAGCGCGGCAGCACGTGCATGTGAATGTGCCCCGCGATTCCGGCGCCGGCGGCCTTTCCGATGTTCATTCCCAGGTTGATGCCATCGGGGTGATAGAGCTCTCGCAAAACCGTTTCCATGCGCTGGGAGAGCGCCATCATCTCGTCGGCCGCGGGCGCCGGCAGCTTGCGCAATTCATCCAAGTGCTGGTAGGGGACCACCATGGCATGTCCCGGCGTGTACGGAAACGCGTTCAAAATGACGAAACAATGCTGCCCGCGATGCACAATGAGCGTTTTTTCGTCGTCTTTCTGCTTCGGAGCCTCGCAGAAGATGCATCCGACGGTCTTTTCCGTGCCGGAGACGTAGGCGTATCGCCACGGCGTCCAGAGATAATCCATAGCAGGGCAGGGTAGCAGAAGGCGTGGGAGGGGCAAAATCGAATGTGAGGCCTTGGCTCTCAACAATATTTCGAGGATGCGGGCGCGCTGCCGCGATAAAAAGCATCGTGGCCCAGACAGCCTGAGAGGCTGTCCCTACGTGGGTCATCTCGCTACGTGGACCTTGGGGGTTGGGACGAATCAGCTCGTGTAGCCCCGGACGCCTCCTCCGGGGTTGCGCGAAGCGCAATTGACGTGAAACATTGCGGTAACGTGCACCGGATTTGCGTTTGACACTGTTCTCTGACGGTTGCTATAGTCGAAGAGTTCCCATTGGACGCGGGTTCTTTGTTAAACGTCCGACAGCTGGGATTGTCCAAGCTCACTCGCCAGGGTGGGCCCACCACAACCAAACGGCTCCTCCAGCAGTCCCGAGAGCAGTTCCCGCATCCAATCACCAGAGAGGCATAATCTTGTTCGACGACACCACCGCCAACCATCACCCCGATTCCAACTCCAACGTTATGACAGAAGAACCGACGCCAGCCGAACAGCACCAGGGCGAACCGTCAGCCAGCGAGCAGGCCCAGACTCAGGCTCCTCCTGCGGGCGCCTCTATGTCGGAAGACAAAGCCGCCGCCAGCGAGGATTTCGCCTCGGCTCTCGAGACCTTCACCACGGAGGCCGAGGAGGCCGTCAGCGAAGATCGCGTGATCAAGGGTACGGTCTTGAAGCTGACCCCCACCCACGTGGTCGTGGACGTTGGCGCGAAATCGGAAGGTATGTTGCCGCTGTCGGAAGTGCTCGATCACGAGGGCAAGCCCAAGTTCCAGCCCGGCGATTCGATCGACGTCATGCGCAGCAAGGGTGAAGCCGAGGAAGGCTACATCAACCTCTCGCACCAGAAGGCGCAGCGCATTCACGCCTGGGAAGAAATCGAGAAATCCTTCAACGAGAAGAAGCCCATCCACGCTGTCGTTCTCGACCGCATCAAGGGCGGACTCACCGTTGATATTCACGGCGCGCATGCGTTTCTCCCCGGCTCCCAGGTGGATCTGCGCCCGGTCCGCAATCTCGATGCGATGAAGGGCCAGACCATCGAAGTGGCCGTCATCAAGCTGAACAAGAAGCGCGGCAACATCGTGGTTTCGCGCAAGGAATTGCTGGAAGGCGAGCAGACCGAGAAGCGCTCCAAGACCCTGGAGCATCTGGAAGAAGGTTCGGTGCTCACAGGGGTGGTCAAGAATCTGACCGAGTACGGCGCATTTGTCGATCTCGGCGGCCTCGACGGCCTGCTGCATATTACCGACATGTCATGGGGACGTCTCACCCACCCTAAAGATCTGGTGAACGTGGGCGACCAGATCCAAGTCAAAGTTCTGAAGTACGACAAGGAAAAGCAGCGCGTTTCGCTGGGATTCAAGCAGCTCACGCCCGATCCGTGGCTCGATGCCGAGCATCGCTATCCCGTGAGCGCGCACGTCGGCGGCCGCGTCATCAGCGTGACCGACTACGGAGCCTTCGTTGAACTGGAACAGGGAATCGAAGGCCTGGTCCACGTCAGCGAGATGACGTGGTCGAAGCGCATGAAGCATCCCTCGAAGCTGGTCAATGTCGGCGATCAGGTGGAGTGCGTGGTGCTCAATGTGAATCCAACCGAGCGACGCATTTCCTTAGGCATGCGCCAACTGGCGACCAATCCCTGGGATTCGCTGCATGAGAAGTTCCCGGTGGGCATGACCGTGGAAGGACGCGTTCGCAACCTCACTGACTTCGGGGCCTTTATCGAGATCGAAGACGGCATCGACGGCCTGGTTCACGTCAGCAATTTGAGCTGGACCAAGCGCGTGAAGCATCCGTCGGAAGTTTTGAAGAAAGGCGATCGGGTCAAGGCGGTCGTGCTCGCGATCGAACCTGACAAGCGTCGCCTGTCGCTGGGCGTGAAGCAGCTTCAGCCCGATGTCTGGGAATCGTTCTTCGCCAGCCATCACGTCGGCGACGTGGTGCATGGCAAAGTCTTGCGGGTAGCGGCGTTCGGCGCATTTGTCGAGATCGCCGAGGGAGTCGAGGGCCTCTGCCATAAGTCCGAAGCCAGCGACGAACACGGCCAGCCGTTACACCTCGAGCCCGGCCTGGAGCACGACTTCAAGATCATCAAGATGAATCCGGAAGAGAAGAAGGTCGGCCTGAGCATCCGCGCGGTCGGCGAAGAGGCTTCGCGTTCCGAGGTCGAAGCTTACAAACAGCCGGTATCGAGCACCAGTTCCACGATCGGGGAACTGATCTCCTGGAAGCGCGCCAGCAACGAAGGCAACTGAATCTTAGCTGCTCACGTAGGGACAGCCCCCTGGGCTGTCCCGCGAAGCGAAGCGAGCGGCACCCCGGCAACGAAAAATAACTAAATCCTAGCGCTCCGAACGCGGAGCCTCGGACGCCCTCGTCCGGGGTCGCCGCTCAGCCGCTCGCTTCGCATCGCGGGACAGCCCAAGGGGCTGTCTCTACGTGAGCGGCACGTCACTTTCGTTCGTCTTTAGTAAGCGCGCGATCAGCCATACTGACCCGATCAACAGCAATGGTGACGAATAGAATCCCGGCGCTGGACGGGCGACCATGATCCCTGCCACCGTGTGCCCGAGGATGGTGACCAGCGTGTGTCCCACTCCGTTGAAGAACATAATCACCGCATAGAGCCATGCGAACGGGCGCAGCCAGCGTACGTTGCGGGCCGCCAGCGGCGTCAAAGCGAAACAGATCGCTACGGCGACGATCAATCCCACCAGCCACTCGCGAAATTGGAATGTCGGCATGGGAAACCATCCCCAGTGCTCCCGCATGGCGGTGACGGTGGGATTGTAGATATTCAGAAATCCGGTGGATGCTTCGTCGAGGACGTGCAGCGCGAACGCAACGGTAAGCGCGAACCAAGGCCAGCCAAAGGCTGATTTCATCGATCGATCGCTCTTCATAGCACGCTCATTATCGCGCTAGACTCACGCGCTACGAATCACGTAGGGACAGCCCCTTGGGCTGTTTAAGCGAAGCGAAGCTAGCGTCCACCCCGGACACGGCGTCCGGGGCTCCACGGCGTCCGGGGCTGCCGGACCAATGGGTCCGGCGCCACGTGAGGCGTGCCGAACTCAGCTTCGTTTCACTTCGCTCATCAGGCCCAGCAGATTCCCTTCCGAATCGCGGAAGAAGGTCATCCACAAATCGTGGTCGGGCATTCTCGCGATGAGGTGCGGCTCGTCTTGGAACTTCACGCCTTTGTCTTTCATTGCCGCATGAGCGGCCTGGATGTCAGGCACGGCGAAATACAGGATCGAACTAGGATGATCGAACTCGGGCTTTTCGGGACGATCGAGCATCAGGCGCACTCCGCCGCAATCGAAGAACGCCAATCCCGGAGGCGCCTTGAACAGCAGTTTCAACCCCAGCACCTGCTCGTAGAAGTTGGCGGCGCGTTCCACATCGTGGGTGGGAATCTGGATTTGCCCGAGGCGCGTGATTCCGATGGCCTTTTCCGCAGCAGCCGTCATAGCCTTGACCTCCCCAGCGATATTAGTTAGCATAGCTAACTATATTCCCGGGCGAAAGTCAAGGGCATGGCCAGAAAAAAAACGAAGCAGAATTCGCCATCCTCCGAAGTGTTCTCGGTGGCCGACCGCTTGCACTCCACCGCCATTCACCTGCTGCGCCGCGTGCGCAAGCAGGATGTCGCGAGCGGCGAAGGGCCAGCGAGGCTTTCGGCGCTTTCGGTGCTGGTCTTCGGCGGCGCGAAGACCTTGGGAGAGTTGGCTGAGGCCGAGCAGGTAAAGCCGCCGACCATGAGCCGGATCGTCGCCGGGCTGGCCCGGAGCAAGCTGGTCGAGATCACTGCCGATCCGCAGGATGGCCGCCGCATGTCGATCCGGCCTACGCCCAAGGGGGTCAAGCTTCTGCACGAAGGGCGGCAGCGGCGAATCGAGTACCTGGCCTCGCACCTGGCCGGATTAACGCCTCAAGAAATCGCCCAAGTGGCTGAATCCACGGAGATTCTGGAGCGAGTGCTGCGGAACTGGGCTTGATTTCGGGAGGGAGCGTCGGCACCCCGGCAGGTTACTTTCGGCACATGAATCTTCGGTTGCGATGGACGATACTAGACGCTCCTAATTCTCGGAAGGACGTGTACCTTCGGGAGGTAGGGACGGATTTTTCGGGCCGGTGATGAGTGCGTAATGGCGCCATCAGTACAATTGTTGCTCGCTAATGGAAAGGAACGCTTTGTCTAGAAACCGAATCATGTTGATGGTCGCCGGGCTGATCTGGCTGGCGCACATCGGTGTGGTTTCTGTTTTCCACGGCGAGGGACTCGGGCCTCTGCTGTCCGATGTGGTGCAAGTGACGCTGGGCGCGATGCTGATCTATTCCATCGTGCAGGCAAGCGAGCGTTCGGAAGGCATGGCCATCTCATTCTGGCGATTAGCAGCGGTCGCCTACACGCTGTTGTTTGTGGCCCAGGTGCTCAGCGTCTACAACGACCTGTTCCACGCGGCCGCGGTCAGCTGGACGAACAACCTGCTGTTTTCGTTCTGGTTCGTGCCCCTGGCCATGGCGATCTTTCTTGATCCCGAGCACGAAGCAGGCAAGATCGACACGGTGGTGACTCTCGACTTCGTGCAGGGCGTGCTGTTCTGCATCGCGGCGTACTTGTACTTTTTTCTTATTCCCAAAACGCAGGTTTCCGGGGAACTCTCGCATGAGGTCTGGGCGCCTTATTTTGTTGGGTACGCGTTCGTAGTCGGGGCTTTTATTCTGCGCGCTGTGATTACCCGGTCGCGTGATGTCAGGGTTCTGTTCGGACGCATGGGCGCGTTTCTCGCCCTGTCGGGATGCATCGATGCGATGTACTACTACGGTCCGGGGCTTGGTCTCAAGCCTGGCTCGTGGTACGACCTGCTTTGGAGCGCGCTGCTGATTGCGCCCATGATCATCGCCAGCGTCTGGAAGCAAACCGAGGCGCCGGAACTCACGCTCGAAGCTCCGCAACGCGAGAAGCGGGTGTACATGGAGATCTCATTCCTGATCTACCCTCTTCTGGTTCTGTTCATGTCGTTACGCATTGCGCGCGAGCGTCTGGGCCTGGCAGCGTTGGTCGTGGTCTGCTCGTTCCTGTGTTCCAGCGCGCGCCTGCTAGTCACGCAGCATCGGCTGTTGGAGGCCAAAGAAGCGCTGCGCCGCGAAGCTTCGCGCGACGGGCTCACCAGCCTGTGGAACCGGAAAGCGATTCTCGGCATTCTGGAGCGCGAGTTGCTGCGCGCCGAACGCGACCGCCAGAGCGTGGGGTTGATCATGATCGATGTCGATCACTTCAAGAAGATCAATGACACCCGCGGGCATGCTGCAGGAGATGCGGTTCTGCGCATTATCGCCACCGGCATTGCCGCCATGGTGCGCCCTTACGATTCCGTAGGACGCATCGGCGGGGAAGAATTTCTGATTGTCGCGCCCAATTGCGATCTGGGACGGGCCTGGGAACTGGCCGAACGCGTGCGCCTGCACGTCGACAGCTGCAGCATCATGGCGGCGGGTTCCGCGGTCCGCGTCAGCCTGAGCCTGGGGGTGGCGACGAGCGGCGCCTCAGCGGAGTTGGAGAAACTGCTGCACGCAGCCGACACCGCGCTGTACGAGGCAAAGAATGCCGGCCGCAATCGCGTCGAGCCCAGCCTGGGGCGCGCGGTGGCAGCGAGCCAGAGCAGTTCCTCGGCTCCCAACCGCGACTTCTGGATCTGACCACCCACTTTCACCACGGATCGCAGGAGTGAAAACTTACCCACCTCTTGCTATAACGTACGAATGCGCCTGCAGGATTACGCACCGCGGCCCGCGCACCTCAAATGGCTGCTCGATTCTGACCCGTCCATCCGCTGGCAGGTGATGAGAGATCTCACCGGGGAAGCTCCTGACGCGATTGCCGCGGAGCGATCTCGCATCGCCACCGAAGGCTGGGGAGCCCAAATACTCTCCCGGCAATCTCCTGATGGTCACTGGGGCGGGAGTCCGCGCGGGTGGAGAGACGATTTGCCTAAAGCGGACCGGGACTTGATTATTACGCTCTATAGCCTGGTCGCGTTGATGGACTTTGGCCTCGACCCCGCCAGCAAGCAGGCTCGCAAAATGATCGATCGCGTCGAAAAGCGGCTCGTCTTTAAATGGCTCAACAACCGGCCCTTCCTTCATGGCGAGACCGAGCCCTGCATCAACGGCAGAATCCTCGGGATCGGTTGTCATTTCAAGGAACCGAACGACGCACTGGCCAATCAACTCCTGGCCGAGCAGCTCGAAGATGGCGGCTGGAATTGCGAAGCGCCTAAAAGCCGCCGCTCTTCTTTTCACACCACCATCTGCGTGCTCGAAGGATTGCTCGCATACGAACGAGCAGGGCGCAAATCGGCGGCCGTCACTCGGGCTCGCAAGAGGGGCGAAGAGTATTTGCTCGAGCGCGTCATGTTCCGTTCGCTGCGGACTGGCAAGGTCATCGACAAAGGCTGGTTACGCTTCTCGTTCCCGCCATTTTGGCATTACGACGTTTTGCGCGGACTCGATTATCTGCGCAATGCAGGGATCAAGCCCGACAGACCGCGCCGGCGATGCCATCAGAGTTGTGATTGAGCGCCGCCACCAGAACGGGCGCTGGCCGCTCAACCTGCTTTATCCCGAATACATTCCATTGCGGATGGAAACTGATGTAGGCAAGGCAAGCCGCTGGAATACATTGCGGGCGCTGCGCGTGCTGCGTTGGTACGGGAACGGAAAGCAGTAACTGTGAATTGCTGCAATTGACAGCGTTCGTGCTGCATGTAGGGATCAGAGCGCGGAGCTTCGCTCCGCCGGACAGCCGAGGCGGCTGTCCCTACATGGTCTCAGAACTGGTGATTGCCGTTCTGGCGCACTACAATGATCGGTTCTTCCTCAGTCCCAGAGTTGCGCTCAGTCCCAGAGTTGCGTTGGAGGAATTCTCATGAAATGCAGGAGAAGTTTCTGCTTTGCACTCCTTTTCATCTGCACAATTTCTGTTGTTGCGCAGGATGTGCCGAAAGTCAGCCGTCCGGAGGAAGCCGGGTTTGCTTCCGACCGGCTCAACCGGGTTACGCAATTCTTCCAGTCAGAAGTAGATAAGGGCGCGATTCCGGGCGCGGTGGTGGTTGTGGGACGGAATGGAAAGATCGTCTATCGCCAGGCGGTGGGTTATCAGGATCGCGAGAAGAAATTGCCGATGAAAGTAGATAGCGTGTTTCGCATCTTCTCGATGACCAAGCCGGTGACTACCGTTGCGGTGATGATGCTGGCGGAAGAGGGCAAGATCGATGTGATGGCGCCGGTGGCGCAATATCTGCCGGAGTTCAAGGATGTGAAGGTCGGCGTGGAGAAGATGGATCCTGCGGGAGGCAAGACTTACCTAGCGCTGGAGCCGCCGGCGCGACCAATGACGGTGCAGGATCTGCTGCGGCATACTTCGGGTTTTGTGTATGGGCCGTTTGGAAATACGCTGGTTCATCAGGAATACAACAAAGCGAACCTCTTCGATCCGGGGCAGACGCTGGCCGAGTTCGTGACCAAGCTGTCGAAACTTCCGCTGGCGCATCAGCCGGGCACGGTTTGGGAATATGGGATGTCGACCGATGTGCTCGCGCGAATCGTGGAAGTAGTCTCGGGTATGCCGTTCGATCGCTTCGTCGAGGAACGCATCACCAAGCCACTGAAGATGCCTGACACAGCTTTTTACATGGAGCCTGCGAGTTTGCAGCGCGTGGCGCAGTTGCAGGTGGATCCCAAGACCGGCAAGCGTCCCGAGTTCGGCAATATCGACGATCTTACGAAAGAGAAGGTGAAGTGGTTTTCCGGCGGTGGAGGGCTTTTATCCACCGCATCGGATTACGCGCGCTTCTGTCAGATGCTGGTGAATGGCGGCGAACTGGAGGGTGTCCGCCTGCTCTCGCCTAAGACGTTGGCGGTGATGACATCGGATCAGGTGCCGCCGCACGCGTCCCGGGTTGGGGAACTACAGGTGACGCAAGACCTGAACCCGTTTCCCGAGATTGGTCAGAGCTTCGGATTGGGGTTCGCCGTGCGCACCTCCCTGGGGCAATCGCCGGTGTCCGGATCAGTCGGCGATTATTTCTGGGCGGGAGCGGCGGGGACTTATTTTTGGGTCGATCCGCAGGAGAAGATGTACGGGGTCATGATGCTGCAGATGCCCTTTGTCGAAGCGGGACCCTACCGGCGCGGATTGCGCGAAATTGTTTACGGCTCACTGGTGCACTGAAGAATCGTCCCCCCGAACGCGAGTTCTGTGGATGGGGAACGAACGCGTACAGGGAAGACTGTCGTGCCTGATGGGTTAACGCGCCATTACACTCTGGTATCGGGGCAAGCCGACGTGTAACTAACCTGAGTGTCGCCGCGCGGTTCCGGTGCGATTGCCTGCTGCGAATACCGTCTTCCATGCGCGAAACTGAGTCCAAATCCACTGCGAACGCGGATCGATCCAACGTGGAATGGAGCCGATGCGAGCTGCCAGTTAGTCCTCGTTGTACAGGTTGTAATTCAGATTCAGGGGCCGGGGTTCAGGGCTCAGGGGTCAGGATCTGAGGTTTACTCCTACTCAGGGTTACTTCTCAAAATCAGGTTAGGCTCCGATGGCGATCTGGCAGACGCGGCCAGCTAGGTAGTTCCCTGTGCCAGGGGATGCTTTCGACGGGTGAGGACTGGTTGTGAGGGCGTAGGAGGATATGATGCGGGGCGGTTTCGACGTAACGCACAGCGCAAGTATCGTTTTTCAGAACAGCGTACATATTTAATTGATTTTTGGGATAGGGCTTAAGTGAGTTGTAATGCTTGTTGACTTCGGCGGGATCGAGCAGGTCGAGGACTGAGAGGTGCTGGACGGAAAGGACTTTGTCCATGCCCTCGAGGCTGAGTCCCCGCTTGCGATTGAGGAAGTTGGAGATATGGGCTTGCTTGAATCCGGCTTGCTGGGCGAGGTGGAGGCCGGTTAACTCTCCGGCGATGCGTTGCGCTCGCTTCGCTTCGCGCGGACAGCCCAAGGGGCTGTCCCTACGTGAGTGAGGGAGCGGGAAAAGTTTTCCACAAGCTGAGGATGGTCAAACAACCTTGACCGAGAAAATTCACAGGCATAGGATCGCGACACATTAGGGGCAGAACGACCCCGGGACGAAAACATGACAGGACCTCTAGATAACTTGAACGAAGAAAAGGTCTTCACTGAATTTCGACGGAAAGTGAAATCGGCGGAAGTGCTGTCGGCGTCCCTGGAGCGACTGCTTTTTTCGCTGCGCTTCACCGGAAAATTAAGCGTGGTGATGAAAAATGGACGCGTACTGAAGTCGGGCTACGAGGAAGCATACTTTCGGCAACGGGCCGGTGCGGGCGTCGATGACGAGGTCGCGTGAGCTGTAGGCGAGGAGGAACGCGGCAGGAGAATATCGGAATTCATAAAAAGTAAACAGCGCAAGCAGGTCATCGTAATAGAAACGAGCCCTGCGATGGTTCCCGCGGAACATGGCGGAAATCAACGCAGGGCTTTTTTGTTCCCAGCGCTGGGTGTCCCGGAGATTCAAAATCCCAGCAGATTCGATTCATTCTTAGAATTCGTGGAGGCAGTGATGGAAAGCAATGATGGGCGTAAAGCCAAAGGCAGTGTGCGAGTGGAGTTGAAGTATTGCGAGCATTGTGGAGGGTTGTGGGTTCGAGAAGGGGGAGCGGGAGTTTATTGCGAGAAGTGCCAGGACAAGGTGGCGGATCTGCCTATCCCGAAAAAGAAATCGGGGAGGATCGTCCTGCCGGTTGCGAAGAATACGGTGGTTGGCGATCAAGAACCTGAACCGGCAAGCGAAAACGATTGGGAGTTTGAGGCGGCAGGAGGTGTGGCATGAGCTACCCGGAGCCGATCGCACAGGGTGAATCAGTTGATTTAGCGCAGATGGGCACAACGGAAGCCGGAACTCAGGCGGCGGATCCTGCGCCAGGTTCAGGACAGGGCGCGACACCGGAGCCGTGGGCAGCGGACTGGCGAGATGAGGCTTCATGGGAACTGGAGCGCACGCGGAAAATCTACCGGGCGAGGACGGTAGGGATGCTGCGGCGCTACATGAGGTACTCGCTGGAGACGGGGAGGTTACCGTCGTTGTTGGGGCGGGAATTCTTCCGGGCGAAGGTTACGTCGTACACGGTGGTCACATTTGAGGATCGGGTGATCTTTGTGCATGACATGGAGAAATGCCTGGATAAGCTGGACGAGTTTTCGCGGCAGCTTATTGCGCGGCATATCCTGCAGGAGCACGACCAGGCGGCGACGGGGAAGTTGCTGAACTGCACGGAGAGGACGGTGCGGACATATGTACCGATCACACTCGACTTGTTGAGCGGCATTCTGCTGGAGGTGGGCTTGATGGAACCGCAGGGCACGAATGCAAGAAAATCTTGTCAAGGGGGTAAGATGGGCGAAATTTTCGTAAGTCGTTGCGAACAAGGGAAAAATATTTTTTGAAATTTTTCCGGTCAGGGTTGGTGAATTTGCTATTCTGGATATAGAGAGTGAGAAAAGAAAGATCTCCTGCAAAGGGCGCGCTAAAGAGCGCGCCTTTTGACTTTTGGGGAGGGGCAATTCACGAATTCATACCGAGTGTTCGCGATGATCAAGAAAAAGGGAAAGAAGAGCAAGAAGGCGTCAGGCAAGGACATTAAAAAAGCCACGAAGAAGAAAAAGAGCGGAAAGAACAAGGCAAAAAAAACCGAGAGGGACTCCAAAGAAGTGAGGCAGGAGTGTTCGAAACTGGTGAAGGAAGATGCGACACAAGTAACGGCGGCGGTGATTGGAGAAGCGAAGAAGGGACAACTGGCGCCGATGAAGTATCTGTTTGAGATGGCGAATATTTTTCCGCGGGCCGAGGATGGAAGCCAGACGTCGGCCGAGGAGGACTCGCTGGCGGAAACGCTGCTCAACCGACTTGGCATTCCAACTCATCCGGTGGTGGCAGACGAATACGAGAAGGCGGCCAATGAAGTGATCCCGGCGAGGCTGGCCGGGAAAGAGGAGGGGGATGATGAGGAATTGAAGCCGGTGAAGGCGGAGGAAAAGCCAGCGATTGATGCACAACCCGATGCGATGGTCGGGTGCGAGTGATTCTGTACAATTAGGGGTGATTCTGGGGGACGAGGAGATGCAAATCGGCATCCCAGCGCAACGAAGGCGGCTGGGATGCGAGTCCCTCTGCTCAACGGGCATCTTTAGAACAGAAAAGGCGATCATAGGAACGGAATGGATATTACCTGGGTGACGGATCGGATCGCGGTGGGTGGAGGGATCTGGACGGCGGAAAACATGGCGAAGGTGGCGGACGCGGGAATCACGCACGTCATCGACATGCAGATCGAGTTTGATGACACGCCGCTGGGTGAGGAGTTTGGGGTTGAGGTGCTGTGGAATCCGACGGACGATGATTTCGAGTTCAAGCCGGCATCGTTGTTCCGGCGAGGAGTAGAGTTTGCCGAGACGGCGTTGCAGAAGGATGGCGCGAAAATCTTCATTCACTGCGCGGCCGGGGTACACCGTGCACCGATGATGACATTGGCACTGCTGGGGTCCCTGGGATGGGAGCTGAACCAAGCCATGGAGTTGATCGAGGGGCGCAGGCCGGTGGCAGATTTCGCGGACGTCTACGTCGAGAGCGTGGAGAAGTTCCTCGCGCAAGAACTGAATCATCAGTAGCTTTACAGGGGTCAATTTCAAGTTCAGGGGTCAGGGGTTAGGGATCAGGGATAACTTTTTTTAGACGAGTAGTGATGGAGGAGACGATGTTTGACGCTGGCCGCCGCGCTATGGTGCGGCTTTTTTATTTGGTGCTTACGGCGCTCGTAAGTGTGAATCTGGGGCTGCGGTGTGGAGGAGCGGCGCCGAGTGCGGGCACGACGACGGTGTCGGATACGGTGTATCTGGCGGATGGCACAACGGCGCAGGGAAGTCTCATCATCACGTGGCCGGCGTTTGTGACGGCATCGGGAACTGCGGTGGCTGCGGGGACCACAAATGTCGGACTCGGAGCTAACGGTGCGTTGAGCGTGGCCCTGGTACCGAACGAGGGGGCGACTCCGGCGGGCGTGTATTACAGCGTAATTTTCCAACTAGGCCCTGCAGTCGCCGCGCGCGAGATCGTGGATGCCGAGAAGTTTCGTCAGGGCATCTCGCTGGTGATTGACGGTACGGTGCAATGCCTGAATGCGTCCACGTGGGCCAAGAAGGAAACACCCGTGCAATAAACACTCACCGCTCGCGTTGAGCTTGGTGCTAGCCGACGTCTTCGCTCCACTGCTCCAAATTCTTTTTCACCTGGGCCATGAACTGGTCGGCGACTGCGCCGTCGATCAGGCGGTGATCGTAGCCCAGCGTGAGATGAACGACGGAGCGGATGGCGATGGAGTCGTTGCCGTCTTTGTCCGTGACCACCAAGGGTTGTTTGGTGATGCCGCCTACACCCATGATCGCGGAGTTTGGTTGATTGATGATGGGCAGGCCGAACACGGCGCCGAACTGGCCGGGGTTGGTGATGGTGAAGGTGGAGCCTTCGACGTCTTCGGGCTTGAGCTTCTTGGTGCGGGCACGCTCGCCGAGATCGGTGATGCCGCGCTGCAGGCCCAGGAAGTTCAAGTCGCCGGCATTCTTGAGGACGGGAACGATCAGTCCCCAATCGAGGGCGACGGCGATTCCCAGGTTGATGTTGCGGTGATAACGGATGTTGTCGCCATCGATGTTGGCGTTGATGATGGGCCACTGCTGAAGAGCAATGAGGGCGGCGCGCACGAAAAAGGGCATCAACGTCAGGCGGACGCCGTGGCGCTGCTCGAAGGCGGTCTTGAGCTTGTTGCGCAGGTTCACGATGCGGGTGAAATCCACTTCATACATGCAATGAACGTGCGCGCTGGTGCGGCGGGACTCGATCATGTGCTTGGCGATCAGCTTGCGCATGTTGGTCATGGGCACAAGATCGCCGGGGTAGGGAGCGGGAGCTGCGGGGCGAGGAGCGGCGGGTGGGGCCGGGGACGATACCGCCTCGCTTCGCTTCGGCTCGACAGCGCGAGGGGCTGTCTCTACGGGAGCCTTCTCGAGGAATTGCGTTATGTCTTGCTTGGTGATGCGGCCGCCCAGGCCCGTGCCGGTGATCTGTGAGAGGCTAATGCCGTGCTCGCGGGCGATCTTGCGGACTAGCGGGGAAGAGCGGGCTTCGTCTTCCTCTTCTTCGTGAGCGGCAGCCGGGGGAGCAGGCATGGCTGGAGGAGCGGGGGCTGCTTTCTTTTCTTCTTTGGGCGGTGCGGAGGGAGCCGCAGCGGGCTTGGCCGAGGGCGCAGCGGATTTGGCCGCGGCGGCTTCGCCGTCAACGGCAATGGTCCCCACCACTGTATTCACGCCAACCGTGGTGCCTTCGGTGACCTTGATTTCCTGCAGGACTCCGGAGGCGGGGGCGGGGATTTCGGCGTCGACCTTGTCAGTCGAGATCTCGAACAGAGGTTCGTCGCGCTGAACCTTGTCGCCGGGCTTTTTCAGCCATTTGGTGATGGTGCCTTCGACAATAGATTCACCCATCTGGGGCATGATGATGTCAGTTGGCATGATTTCCTTCCATGCGTCCCACGGGTCTAAAAAGAGGGCGGGCGCAAACGAATATTATAGCGGGTGCCTGGGCAGGGGATTGGGAGCACAGAGCTAAAGTTATGTCGCGCATAGTTCTACGCGCGCCTCCTCAAGTGTTGCCCTGCGTGGATTGTTGCTGTCGAGCTGCACTCGATCGGCCGTCCGAGGCGGCCGTCCGTACATGACTAGTGGTGATCTTTGTCGTGGCTGAGGTCTTTCATTCCTTCCTTGTTCTCGGGTTCTGGGCTGGTGCCGAAGCTGGTCTTCCAGTATTGCTGGACGGCGGGCGGAAGTTTGTCCATGTGAGAGAGGAACATGGTGATCTTCCACATGTCGGGTGGGGTGAGAGTTTTATCCCAAGAGGGCATGCCGGTGTAGCGGACGCCAGTGCGAATGGTGTAGAAGATGTGCCACTCGGGATCGTCGGGCGGATCGGAGACGAGGTTTGGGGGCGGTGGATAGAACGACGTGGCGAGGGTGGAGGGCTTGCGGTCGAGGCCTCCATGGCAGAGGGCGCAGTTCATGGTGTAGAGCTTCATGCCGTCGATGAGGTTCTGATCGTTGGGCATGAGGGGATTGGTTATGCGTGGGGCGTGACGGTCCATGGAGGCATCGACCGCGCCCATGGCGAAGTGAGTCTCCAGGTGGGAAGGCTCGACATTTGCGGGTGTGGGGAACAAGCCCAGGGTTGCGACGCCGAGCGCGACGAGAATCAGTGCAACCAGCGTGACGATGATGCCTAAAAGAAATTTGCCCATGAGACCTCCGGCGATATTCTGGCAGAGCCGTGGCAGGAGCGCCAGTCAGAGATTGAGAACCGCTCTTAGGAAAGAGTGATGAGACGGCAGCAGGTTACGGAATTGCTCAATGACTCTGCTTGACCCAGCTCAAAGCAAGCGCCAGGAAGCCGGTGCCGACGACAGTTATGGTGAACGAGGCAGCGAGGCGTAGCGCAGTTCTCAAGGTGCTCGAGAAGGTCACCTTGCGCAAGCGGATGGCGGTGTAGAGGAGTGTGAGGCTGGCCAGCTCTAGGACGATGACGCTCCACCCATAGAACGAGGAACGGGCGCCTGCTGCTCTCCACTGCGCGGCCAACTTCGGTATTCCAGCCCAGGCGCTGTAGCACGCTGTCCACCAGAGGTATTTCAGAAAGCAGTTCGCCGCGGTGGCCATGAGGGCGAGTGCAAGGGCGATGCGAAGGATCAGCGAGGAAGTCCCAGGCATCGAGGGGCGGTTATCAGTGGCTTGGTTGGCCGGAACGGGGCGATTTTGTGCGGTGGCTAAAGCCATATGTATGTTGCGATCGTTTAGCGCCGAAGCGTGCTTTCCGAATACTTTTCTGTCGAGCTTCGCTCGACCGGACAGCCGAGGCGGCTGTCCCTACATGGTCCGTCCGACAGCCCAAGGGCGTGTCGCTACGTGGTTCAGTATGCTTTCAGGCGGCGGGATTCGCGGACTACGTCCTCGACCTTCGGCAGATAGTGATGCTCTTGCGGAGGCGAGAACGGGATCGCGGAATCTAAGCCGGCGATGCGGACTATGGGGCCATCCAGGTCGTCGAAGGCTTCTTCGTTGATGATGGCGGCGATTTCTCCGGCTAACCCTCCGGTGCGCGAATGTTCGTGCAGGATTATCACCTTGTTTGTCTTCTTGACGGTTTGCGCGATTGCGTCACGGTCGATGGGAACTAACGAACGCAAGTCCAGAATCTCGATGTCAATTCCTTCTTTGGCGAGAATGTCGGCAGCTTCCAGCGCGGTGTGGACCATGGCGGCGTAGGTGATGACGCTGATGTCTTTGCCTTCTCTTGCGACGCGCGCCTTTCCGATGGGGACTACATAATCGTCCTGCGGCACTTCTTCTTTTATGCGGCGATAGAGATATTTGTGCTCGAAGAAGATGCAGGGATTGTTGTCGCGGATGGCGGATTTGATCAGGCCTTTAGCGTCGTAAGGAGTCGCGGGACAGATGACCTTCAGGCCGGGATTGTGGACGAACCACATCTCGGGATTCTGGGAATGGAAGGGGCCGCCATGAACGTATCCGCCGCTGGGCCCGCGCAGGACGAGCGGAGCGGGCGCGCCCCAAAGGTAGTGCGTCTTAGCAACCATGTTTGAGATCTGGTTGAAGGCGCAACCGATGAAATCCATGAATTGAAATTCGGCAACTGGACGCATGCCGGTGAGGGAAGCTCCGAAAGCGGCGCCTACGATGGCGGACTCGGCGATCGGGGTGTCGATGACGCGCTCGGGGCCGAAGGCGTCGATGAATCCGTCAGTGACTTTGAAGGCGCCGCCGTAGATGCCGATGTCTTCGCCCAGGCAGAAGACGGTGGGGTCGTGTTCCATTTCTTCCCAGATTCCCTGGCGGATGGCTTCGAGATAGGTTAGCTGCATAAAGGGTCAGAATTCTTTGCGACGGATCTGCACAGATTCACACGGATCTTTTACTTCAAATGCACTGCGGCTTCCGTTTCTTTATAGGCGGCGCTTCGGTTCTTTACTTTTGGCATGGCGTACTTCGGTTTGATTTCATGGCAGCCGTTTTCGCAGAAGACTCCGCCTTCGGCAGATTCTGGTGTGGGCATCGGGGAGTTTACGGCGATCTCGCGTTCTGCTTCGATTAGTTCTTCTACTTCTGCAATCAGGGCTTCATTGTCTTTCTGGCTTAGCCACTTTTTTTCTTTTACCAGATAGTTCTCGAAGCGGGTCAGCGGGTCACGCTTTTTCCAGAAGTCGAACATGCTCTTCGGCACGTAGCTGGCGGCGTCGTGGATGGCGTGGCCTTTCATGCGCATCATTTTTGCTTCAATCAGGGTGGCGCCTTCGCCGCGGCGGGCGCGCTCGACGGCTTCGTGGGTGGCGTCGTATACCTGGCAGGCGTCCGTGCCATCAACGATCACGCCGGGGATGCCGTATCCGATGGCGCGTTCGGCCAAATCTTTGCAGCGGTACTGCATGTTGGAGGGCGTGGAATAGGCCCAGAGATTGCTCTCGACGATCAGCACCAAGCCCAAATTCTGTACGGCGGCGAAGTTGATGCCTTCGTAGGTGACGCCGGTGGACTGGCCTCCATCGCCGATGTAGGTCATCACTGCGATGTTGCGTCCCTGCAGGCGCGCGCCTAAAGCTACGCCGGACATCACGGGAATGAGATCGCCCAACATGGAGATGGGCGAGACCATGTTGCGCTTTTCGATGTCGCCGAAATGGCTGGTGCCGTCGCGGCCTTTGGTGGGCGAATCGGCTTTGGCCATGTACTGCATCATGGTGTCGGCGGCGCGGAATCCGCGGACTAAGAGCGATCCCTGATTGCGGATCATGGGGGCGAACCAGTCGTCTTTATCGAGGGCGTAGGCGGAGGCGCAGGAGCAGGCTTCCTGGCCGAGGCCGAAATAGACTCCGCCGACGACCTTGCCTTGCTTGTAGAGATTCTCGAGAGCGATCTCCATCTTGCGATTGAGCAGCATGTAGCGGTAGATCTCGATGGCTTGCTGCTTGTCGAGATATTTGGAGTCGCGAATGGGCGGGACGGGGGCGCTGAGGTTTCCGGTGACTTCGTAGCGGACGTGTTCGTGGCCCTGCTTGTTTCGGTCGAGAACCTGGCGGATGTGGAATTCGGGATGTTCCAGGCGGTAGTCGGGGATTTCGTAGGTGCGATGATTACGGTTTTTCGAGCGGCCGTTATCTGTCGAGCTTCGCTCGACAGGGCGGACCAATGGGTCCGCCCCTACACGAGCGGTGGTGGATCGGGAGCCATTGCGCGAGTTGCGGCCGTTCGAGGCTGCTTTGGATTTTTTCTTGTTCCCCATGGAGGCGGCGCTTGGGCGCAGTGTATTGATGGTATCGCGAGTGTGGGGGAAAGGGCTAGGGTGGGGCATGTTCCGCGGTTTAGCGGCAAGTCGGCTCGCTTCGCATCGCTGGACAGCCCAAGGGGCTGTCCCTACGCGGCTTTCTCATGCCCAGGGGGTTTCGTCTTCTTTGTGGAGTTGGCGGAGTTCGGCGGGGGGCTTCATGGGGACACCTACGGTTCGTCCCAGCAGCGCATCGAGCGTGTCGAGCCAGAGGATTTGGGATTGAAAAACTACGCCGAAGTTGCGGGAGATGGATTCGGCTACGTGGTTCAGATCTAGTTTGCGGCCTAGTTGTTTTTGCATGGAGGTTACGGGCTTGGACGTAATGCCGCAGGGGATGATCAGGTCGAAGTAACTTAGATCGGTGTTTACGTTCAGGGCAAAGCCGTGGGAGGTGACGAAGCGGGAGATGTGCACGCCGATGGCGGCTAGCTTGGCCTCGGCGGTGCGGCCCTCAGCGGCTGAAGCCGTGGTGACTCGGTCGCCTTTATCGGCACGACTGAAGTCGTGCCCTTCCCGGTTTGCGTGAACCGGAAACGCGGGGTCCGACTGCGCTCGGGATGACAGTGAGGTCGAGGCAGCAACTGTCGAGCTTTGCTCGACTGGACGGCCGATGGCGGCCGTCCCCACATGTTCCGTCGTCGGGTCGGGGTCGGTCCAGACGCCGGTCAGGCCTTGGACCCGCTTGCTTTGGATTCCGTAGTCGGCACACGTGCGCATTAGAACATCTTCGAGCTTTCGGACGAATTCTATTACGCCCATGGTTTTGCGGGGGGATGAAGGGCGAGTCTTCGACTCGCCCGGGCGGACGAGGGCGTCCGCCCCTCCACGAGTTCTGAGGTCGAAGATTGGATAGCCTACGATCTGGCCTGGGCCGTGGAAGGTTACGTCGCCGCCGCGGTCACATTCGAAGAGTTCTACGCCTCGCTGCTTCAGGAGTTCCGGCGACGCGACTACGTTTTGTGCTTTGGCGTTGCGGCCTAGAGTGATGACAGGCTTGTGCTCCAGGAGGAGGAGCACGTCGCCGATTTTTTCTTCTTTGCGGAGAGCGACTAGCTGTTGCTGCAGGCGTAGGCCTGTGGCGTAATCGATTGTGCCGAGTTGGACGATGGAGATCAAGGTCTTCTTGCCACGGATCTACGCGGATTCACACTGATCAAAATTCCCACTACGGAAGCAATCGCGCGAATTGTGAGCCATTTGTGTTTATCCTTGTGCCGCCTCGCTTCGCTTCGGCGGGACAGCCAGTGCAACTCAATGCCTTGCCGCATCAGCCACACGGTCAGCCAGGTCGCCCCCGTCGGTGCCTTCGCGTTCCACCACGGCGTGCCATGATCCATTAGCATCGCTTCCGGCATTCCACATTCCTCAAAGGCGGATTGCAGTTGCTCGCGCACCGCTTCCGCCTTCGTCGTCCAGGTCCCGCGCAGCGCAATCAGATAGCGGCTGTGATCGTCCAGCACCGACAATGGACCCACCGCCGTTTCCCCTCCCCAACCCTTGCAGCCTTTGAAATCCATTTGCCATAACTGGTTGGGGGCGGCCCGTTCGAAACGATGCACCGCCGCTTCCCGCCGATCCTCCGCCCGCACTAAGCCGCGACGCAACAGAATGCGGTGGATGGTGCTTACCGGCAACCTCACTCCCGCTTGCGCCAGCAGTACTTGCAGCTTGCGCGCTCCCCAGTCGGGATAGCGTTGCCGCAACTCTACCACTCGCAGCTCCCATTCCTCCCCGGTACGCCGCGGACTCAGAGGATAGCGTTGCAACCCAAGTATCCCGTCGGTCGCGACACCTCAAATTCCCAAAGGCCCAAGGGTCTGTCCCTACGTATTCCGTTTAGGCGTTGATGGCCATTCCGTAGACACTGTTCGATGCGTCCAGCATGGCTTCGGCCAATGTGGGATGCGCGTGGATGGTCCACATCAGGTCTTCGACTGTGGCTTCCATTTCCATAGCGGCTACGGCTTCTGCGATCAGTTCGGTGGCTTGTGGGCCGATGATGTGGACGCCGAGAATCTCGCCGTAGTCTGAGTCGGCGACTATTTTGATAAAGCCTTCGTGCTGGCCCACGATGCTGGCGCGGGAATTGGCGGTGAAGGGGAACTTGCCGATTTTTAGGTTGTATCCGGCTTCGCGGGCCTGGGATTCGGTGAGGCCTACGCTCCCGATTTCCGGATGGCAGTAGGTTGCGCCGGGGATGCGCTCCGGATTCACGGGCTTCGCGGTCTTGCCGGCGATCTTCGCGACTGCAACTAAGGCCTCCATCGCGCCCACGTGCGCGAGTTGGGGTGTGCCGAGAACGATGTCTCCGACTGCATAAACGCCGGGTTCGGCGGTTTGCATCCAGGAATCGGTTTTGATGAACTCTCGCTCGGGCTTGATTTTCGTGCGCTCGATGCCGATGTTCTGGGTGCGAGGCTTGCGGCCTATCGCGATCAGGATTTTTTCTGCTTCGATCTTGTGCTGCTTGCCATCGACGGTGATGGTTACCGCGACCCCTGTTTTTGTTTTGTCCACCTTCTCTACTTTTGCGCTGGTGTGGGAATTGATGCCTCGTTTGCGGTAGACGCGAGCCAGTTCTTTCGAAACTTCTTCGTCTTCTACTGGAACAAGGCGCGGAAGCATTTCAACGATGGTCACTTCGCAATCGAACGAGCGATAAATCGATGCGAACTCTACTCCTACTGCACCTGCTCCGACGATCACCAGGGATTTCGGGATTTCTTTGAGGCTCAGGATTTCAATATTGGTCAGAATGCGGTCGCTGACTTCCAGGCCGGGAATCATTCTGGCTTCAGAGCCAGTGGCGAGAATTACGTTTTTCGCTTTGAGTTGGGTGGTCTTGCCATCATTCGTAACTTCGACGGTGTGAATGCCATTCTGGGCCGGGCCGGTGAGCTTGCCGTAGCCCTTGACGGTCTCGACTTTGTTCTTCTTCATCAGAAAATCAAGACCCTTGGTATGTTTAGTCACGATCTTGTTCTTGCGGTCTTGAATTGCGGCCCAGTTGAGCTTGCGGGCATCGACGCCTTCGATCCCGAATTCTTTGGCGTCCTTGAGGTGATCCCAAAGCTCGGCGTTGAACAGAAGGGCTTTGGTGGGAATGCAGCCGACGTGCAGGCAGGTGCCCCCGAGAAATCCGTCTTTTTCAATGAGCGCGGTTTTCAGCCCGTACTGGCCGGCGCGGATCGCACCGGTATAGCCAGCAGGACCGCTGCCGATGAACGCGATGTCATAGATAGTTTCTGGCAAGGTCTTCCTCTTTAGAAGAGATGACTGCAGGCAAAGTAACGATTCTAGAACAGGGGATCGGGGCGGGCCAAACGCGGTGCCGATCTGCGGCTACGCTGCCTTCGGAAAGATGAGTGTGGGAGCCAAGCCCGCAGGTCTGACGGTGGCAATTCCTCTGCTATCATCAACAGAGTTACTGGTCATGCGGATCGCAATTATTCCCAGAATGCAAGACGAAGAAGACGACGAGATTCCCGTCGTTTCTGGTCGAGGAGAGGCTTTTATGGATGAAGTTCCAGCTACAGGTTCGGGCCACGCGCGGCGTAACGAGGACATTGCTCTGGATTTGATGAAGTTTGTCGCGATGACTACCGGGTACGGGCGTACGACGTCAACCGGGGTCGGTTTTCAGGGCAGCGGATCGGTCGCCAGGCCCGAAGATTATGCGGACAAGCTACTTGAACTATACGGCCGGTGCCTCGGCGCGGTGAGCGGAAAAAAATAAAGTGCGAGCGTGGCCCGCCGAAGTCCCACATGGGGCCATGCGATCGCGGTGGTCAAAAACATTTGCAGTACATACACGCGTGAGTCTCTAACGGCTTACGCGCGTTTTGTTTTGCTAGGCAGGTGTCAGTTTTCCGTTGGTCCGGAAATATATAGGCGCTGCGTCATCTTGCGCAATTCCCAAGCGACCATGCAGAGTTCGCGAGCCAGTTCGATCAGCTCTCTGGCTAACGCAAGCTGCTCCTCGGTTTGGCGGACCAAGTCGTCTGGTAAAGGAGGTGGAAGGGATTTTGCAGGTCGCCGTTGTTTTCGTCGTTCAACGGGCATATCTAGATCCAAGCAAGATCACTCTAGCATTGCGTGATTGGGACGGGCATGCGCCAAGGTGCGCCAGAGCGACTGAGCCAACAAAACCGCGCCCGAATCGGGCGCGGTTTTTGCGCTGAGCGCGGGAGGCGCTGGTGGATTGCCGGGTCCTTAACGGCGTCTGCCGCCTTTTTTCTTCGCTGCTTTCTTTGCTGTTTTCTTGCCAGCTTTCTTGCCGGCCTTCTTACCAGCCTTCTTGCCGGATTTCTTTTTGGCTGGTCTTTTCGCAGCTTTCTTTGGGGGTTTCTTCTTGGGTGCGGGCTTCTTCTTAGGTGCGGCTTTCTTCTTCGCCGGGGCTCTTCTAGCCCCGCCGCCACCGCCGCCAGTGGCGGGTCTGGGAGCCGGAGGTACTGGCGCGGGCTCGGATTCGGTTGTGTCGGAACCGGTTATGCCGGGTTCCTCTTCCTCTTCTTCTTCCTCTTCGAAATCTTCTTCGAGCGACTCGCTATAGGCGCCGCTGTCGCCGAACTCTTCTTCTTCGTCACGTCCGTAGAGCGTGGGATCGTAGAACGTCATTGCTCCTCCTGATTTCAGTGGCGGCCGGAAGCGGTACGCCACCCGGCTGCAGGCACAAAGAAAGTTAAAAGACCACCGGAAAACTTCTGCTGGAACGGCGCCGGATTATAGCATGAGATTCGGTGCGCTCTGCAAGGACTCCGGATACACGCACTTCTGTGCTCGCTTTCCAGTGTTACGTAGACCGAAGAAATTATCTTTCGCCGAACTGGACGCAAGCTAAATTTACAGTAAGTAGGGTAAACAACGGTGCGGTGCGGGCCAGCATCCTAAACTCCCGATTGGGAGCGGGTTTTGCGGATGCCACGGAGACGCCTGGAAGACCGAATTCACGACTTGTGCCAGCGGGCCAATGAGCGGGGTTGGCCCCGGATCCTCTCCGAGCTACGCAGGGCCATTCGGGAACACGCCTTGCGGGTTGCCAACCGGAGTGCTGCTGCGGTGGTCGGTGGACAGCCGTACATCGTGAGGGAGCGCAGGGATTTGCCTGAAAGCTGGTTTCCGCAGGATTCCCAGGACGGGCAGGCGCGCTCGGTGTAAGGGCGGGGCGCCGTCATTAAGACACTAATTCATAGGAACTTAGCCTCCGGAGGTGTGTGTAGCCGCGGACGCCTCGTCCGCATGCCGAGCTTTGCTCGGCTGGACAGCCGAGGCGGCTGTCCCTACATGATGCCGGGCGCTGATTCTGCTCGCCGGGCATGAGACGTAGCAAGCTACGTCTCTACACGTAAGCCCCCTCGGCTCCAGTTCTCCGCTGTGTTTTGAACTCACGGAATAATCGGAGCCGTGAAAAACCCTCAAGCTTGGGACTTGAGGGCTCTGGGACTATTCAAGCGCAAGACTACTTCAAGGTCTTCACGTATTCCGCAACGGCCTTGGCGTCATCCGCGGAGAGTGACATCGCTTTCTTGTGCGGGGCTTTCTTTGCTTCTTCGCCCTTGGTGAGCAGATCGGTGATCTGTTCGGCGCTCAGGCTTACGCCCTTCACGGCCGGACCGATTTTTCCCTGACCCTCGGGGCCATGGCAGGAAGCGCACTTCGTCTTGTAAAGGGCGGCGCCGTCAGCTGCGAAAGCGGGCAAGGCGATCGACACTGACAGCGAGATGACTACGAACAGGATAATGAACTTCGTGATCCTCATGAGGCTTCTCCTTGACGGTAAGTAAGTTATATAGAGCGTGGTCCTAATAACAGAGAAGTTTAACGCTGCCGGGCAGGGCGGAATGTGATTTTACGCACGTGTGTTTGGGAGCGTGGCACAGGGGAACGGGTGACGAAGGAACGCTTTCGGAGGGATTTCTTCGCTCAAAGGAGACGTTGCAAGCAACGTCTCTACAGTTAGCGGGCGATCTGGATATTTAGGATCATTCCTGGGCGGATCACCCCGACGTTGCGGTTGTTGCGTTTCAAAGCCGCTACTGTGGTGCGGTAGGCGTTGGCGATGGAGTAGAGAGTCTCGCCGGATCTGACTTTGTGGCGAACCACGGCCACTTCTTCCTTACTGAGACGCTCGATTTCGGACGACTTCGTGGCTGGGGGTTTGACGCTCGCGGTCTCCGTCTTGGGGCGCTTGGACTTGTTGCGCGAGGCAGCCATTTCGGCGTCGCGAGCGCTGGGCGAGATCGGCAGGTGCAAGGCGAGCACTTTGCGTCCATTCAGGCTGCTTGTGGTGCTGCGGATTCCATTCCAGCGGCGGAGCTGTTGGGGCGAGAGGCCGAAGTTATCGGCTACGCTCTCGACCGTATCCCCTTTGTGAACATGATAGCGGGTAATGCGGCGGGCGTAGGTCGCGGTGTCAGCCGCCGCGTGCTTGCCAGGACTAACCGGGATCACCAGCCGGGCCTGAGGATCGAGTTCTCGGCCTTCGAGGTGGTTGATCTCTGAGATCTGCCGGATGGTCGTGTGGTAGCTACGCGCCAAGGAGGCCAGTGTTTCTCCGGGCGTTACCACGTGATAGCGCCACCACAGCCGCATGTCGGGCGGGATCATGGCAATCGCGGTCTGGTAATCGTCGCGTGTTCCGGCAGGAATATGGAGTTCGAACTTGCCGGTGCGCGGAGTGGTCATGCGCAGCAGGCTGGGGTTCAAATCTTGCAACTCGCTAGGCGTTGAACCCACGCATTCCGCAACCAGTCGCAGGTCCACTGGAAAGTCGATGGTGACCGTGTCGTACTCCGCGGGGCGTTCCATCACAACATCTTGCAGACCATATTGCGCCGGATTCTTCGCCATGATGGTCACGGCGAGAATGATGGGGACGTAGTTCTTAGTCTCCTTGGGCAGCACGTTGCGGTTGTAGAGTTCCCAGAAATCGGCGTACCCCGTGCGCTTGACGGCTGCCTGAACGGTGCCGGGACCAGAGTTATAGGCGGCCATGGCGAGATACCAGTCACCGAACTGGTTATAGAGATCTCTCAGGTGGCGGGCGGCGGCGCGGGTGGACTTCTCGGGATCCTGGCGGTCGTCCACATACACGTTGTGGTGGAGACCATAGCCCCGGGCGCGGCTGCCCATGAACTGCCAGATGCCGCGGGCGCCTACGCGAGAGACGGCTAACGCATGAAATCCGGATTCGGCTTGCGCCAGATAGATCAGATCTTGCGGGACGCCTTCTTCTCTCAGGATCGGCAGCATCATCTCGCGGTACCTGCCGGAGCGGGCCAAGGCGCGCTCGAAGATGCCTCGTCCATGGTTAGAGAAGTAGGCGATGAACCCGGCGACCTGGTCAGTCATCATGAGCGGGAGGTCGGACCGGGTGTTCTTAACGTCCGCTTCGGCTTTGGCCTTGGTCCGGGCGTCGGCGGAAGGACTGAGTTCGTTCGTCTGGTCGATTGGGGCTGGTTCCGACTTCTGCTGGGGCTCCTGAGCCTCCGCCTGTTCGGCATCAGCGCCGGTACCGCCGGGGTATAACTCATTTACCCCTTGCACGATCCGGTCAAATTCTTTCTGCAGACGCGCATCAGACCGGACATCCAGATTGCTGGAGAGCAGGCTGTTGAGAGCGTCGTCAAAATTCTGTTTGGCCTGGTCCTGCTTGCCGGCGTGATACTGGGTCAGACCTTCCTGGTATTTCTTCTCTGCGTTATCGACCAGCAAGGTTACCGGATCCGGAATAGGAGCGAGCGAGGCGGCGGACTCGGGCCTGGAAGACTGCTCTCCGCTCTCCGGTTTCTCGGCGGCAGCCTGTTTCTGCTCTGCTTTTGGTTCCTGGGCGGACGTTTGGGCTGTAGTCGTAGAGTTTTTAGTCGAGGGCTGCAGGGCAGGCGGATTGGACGGCGGCTTTACCGCGACCGGCTTCTGAGCCGAGTGGCAGGCGCACACCCCAAGGAGGGCGACAACGAGCAGTGCGGTCCGGACGTGGAGGTCTACGAATCGCATGTTCCTCAATAAGATGCGCGCCCTCTCCCTTGAGTCTATGTCCGCAGGATTCTACCAAAAATGGTACCCGTGGATTGCAATATGGTCAATCGCCGAAAAGAGGTAGCAAGGGTTACGTTCGGCCATGGTTACCCCGCCAGAGAGTGCAAGAGGTTGCTTTGAATGATGGCGGGCGGCAGGAGGTTGGGGGTATTTTCTGGCTTTTAGTCCGTGGATCGTAGAACTTGCTCGCTGCGTTCTTCGCTCGGACAGCCCAAGGGGCTGTCCCTACGGACTACGGGTTGTTTCTACGGACTGTCCAGCCGTGGGAAGCCTGGCATCTTCGCTTCGCGATGCTTTGTGATTTTGATCTCGAACAGCTTAGGCCAGAGCTTTCCGGTGACGAACAGGCGGTCGCCTGCCCTGTCGTACGCGATGCCGTTCAGCACGGCACCTTCCCCGTGAAGTTGGCGCTGGTCCATGATGCCCTTCAGATCGATTCGCCCCAGGACCTTTCCGGTGTGCGGGGAAATACGCACAATGGCGTCCGTCTGCCAGACGTTGGCATAGATTTCACCTCCTACCCATTCGAGCTCATTGAGATTTTCGACTGGCCGTCCCAATTGGTCCTTCACCCGCAGGCGGCGAATGGCGTGGAACGACTTGGGATCGAGGAAGCGCAGGTAAGAGGTGCCATCGCTCATGACCAACTGAGTGGCGTCATGAGTCAGACCCCAGCCTTCGCCCTCATAGGAGATAATTCGCTGGGCCGCGAAGCTGAAGCGATCGTAAATAAAGGCTTTGTGGCTGGTCCAGGTCAGCTGAATTAGCGTGCTGCCCCAATCGGTCAGACCCTCGCCGAAGATGTCGGGCGGGAGATCGTGTTTCTGCAGAACGTTTCCAGTCGCAAGATCCACCATACGGAGGGAAGACCTGCCGTTTAGGCCCGTGCTTTCGTAAAGGTGGCCATCAACGTAGATGATTCCCTGGGTAAAGGCGTTGGGATCGTGCTGGTAGGTATGGACGACCTGGTAGGAGTCGGCGGGGGCGGAGATCTGAGCGGTGGCGAATGTAGAACTGCTCAGCAGCAGAACGGCGAGCCAGGTGCGGCGCATTCGTTGGATGTTAGCAAAACGGGCGGATCGAACGCGGGGGCACAGCGCGTCTCACTTCTTGGACGTAGCCGGTTGCGGCTCGGGTCGACTCTTGAGCATTTCGCGGTATTTGTTGCGATGCTCGATGGCCTGAGACTTCATCGCGGGCAGATCAGTCCACACGAGGCGGGAGACCACGCGGCCATTGACCAGGTGAGACGAAACTATCTCTCCGGCATCTTGTTCCTGCACCTTGTGGTACCAAACTCCTTCCGGATAGACGATTATCACTGGGCGGTCATCGCACAGTCCCATGCATCCGCAGGTCGTGATCTGGACATCGTCGTCCAATCCTTGGGCGAGTACCTCGCGCTCTAAAGCCTGCAGCACTTTCAAGGAGTTGCTGCTGGAGCACGAGGGGACGCCCTCGGGTTTTTCTTGCGTGCAAACGTATACGTGGTGATGAAAGGGTTCCATATTGGTCCTCGGTAAGTTGGGCCGCTGGATGGCTCTATGTCACTGCAAGACCCCATGTTCGAACGGGGGCGGAGGCGCCGCTGTGTTGCTGATCACATATGCGCGGGCATAGCGGCTGGGCGTAATCGACGAAGAGTGGGGGACGGCGGGATCACATTTCTGCGTGATCATGGTCATAGCAGCCAGCGTTCTGAATTCCTAACATTCGCAAGAGAGCCTTCTTCGCGATCCGCTACGCGAGTCAGGAATGCGGTGTGTGTCCATGAGAGAGTTTTTTCCCCGAAACGTCCGGCTGGTTTGGATCCTGGTTGCGATCTGTGTGCTGGCGGTTCCTGAAATCGGCATGGAAGCGCAGAGCGGCGATGCTATCCAAAAAAGATTACAGAGCTTCGCTAATGATCCTCTTCCCACGGGTGTAACCCGCGAAGAGGCTGCTTCCTTTTATAAGCCGGACACTTTGTACGAGTACATCGACGGCGGGGCTGATGTTTATCTGCTGTACGACTTTCAAGTTCTGCTGCATCAGAATTTCAAAACCGGAGATGGTGAACTGACGGCCGACATCTATGACATGGGCAGGCCGGAGAACGCGTTTGGGATATATTCGGCGGAGCGATCGCCCCGATACAAGTTCGTGAGTATCGGAGTGGAAGGCCACCGCAGCGGTGGCACCTTGAACTTTCTGCAAGATCACTACTACCTGAAACTCGCTGCCTCCGGAGCAGGAGCTAGTGCGGCCCTCGATCCATTTGCCCGCATGTTGTCGAGGCGAATCGGCGGAACGGCGCGCCCTCCGGCGCTGCTGGCCAAACTGCCTATCGAGCATCGGGTCGCGCATTCCGAACAGTACGTCAGGAAAGATCCGCTGGGGCACTCCTTCCTGGCACCGGCGTACCTTGTCGGCTATACGTCGGCGGGGAAACAGGAAAGCAAGCTCGTGCTGTCGGTGGCGAGTGATGCGGTGGGAGCGAAGGCGCGCGCGTATCAGTTTTTAAAACACTTTCAGCAGAGCGGCGAGTGCGTGGCAGCAGCCGAGCTGGGGGAAAACGGGATGCGCGGGAAAAACAGCTACGAAGGACGCGTCATCGCGCGCACGCAAGGAAGGTACCTGATCGCGATCTTCAATCCACCGGAGAATGGGGCTGAGATTTTGAAAAGGACAGCGCGGGCACTCCAGTAGCGAGTACTCAGCGTCAGACAGTATCCGGGGTGTGTTCAGAGTCAGAGGAGCTGAGTCATGGAATGGAATCGGCGAGACTTCGTGGTAAAGCCAATCGTGGTGGCGGGGACTGCCAGTGTTTTCGGCAGAACGGATTCGCTGCTGACGAAACTGCTGGGCGATTCGGGCCCGCTTATTCAGCGGACGCTGGGCAAAACGGGACTCACCATGCCGGTCGTGAGTATGGGTGTGATGAACGCGGACATTCCCGGGCTATTGCGCCGGTCGTACGAACTTGGCATCCGGCACTTCGATACCGCTGCGGGATACCAGGAGGGGCGCAACGAAGAGATGGTCGGCTCGGTGATCAAGGAATTGGGCGTGCGACAGGAAGTGATCATCGCGACCAAGCAGCACATGCGGAACCGTCCTCCGAATATTGCCGAAGCCAAGCGGCAGTTCATGGACGGAGTGGAGGCTAGTTTGCGGCGGCTGCAGATGGATCATGTGGAGATCCTTTACTATCACGGGGTCGATTCCATCGAAGGCGCCAGCGCGGATGGCCCGCTGGAAGCGTTGCAAGCCCTGAAGAAGCAAGGGAAGACCCGGTTCATCGGGCTCTCCACGCACAAGACCTCGGAAAGTCTGCCGGAAGCGATGCGGCAGAACATTTTCGACGTGTTCCTGGTCACCTTGAACTATTCCATGGCGCACGACACCCAAATGCTGAACATTATCGAGCGAGCGGCCAAGAGCGGAATCGGAATTGTCGCCATGAAGACGCAGGCGGGTGGTACGGCGAAGCCCGACGCCAAGAATCGGAAACTATTGCCGCCTATCAGTCAAACGGCGCTGCTGAAGTGGGCCCTGAATCACGAGTTCGTCACCACCGCGATCCCGGGCTTCAGTACCTACCAACATCTGGAACAGGACTTCTCCGTGGTACGGAATCTCGACTACAACGTGGAAGAAAAAGCTTTCCTGGAGGATAAGAACTTTTTTGCGCAGGCGGAGTTCTGCCAGCAGTGCGGTAAGTGCGCCCAGGATTGTCCCATGCACGTGGACGTGCCCTCGTTGATGCGGTCGCACATGTACGCGGTGCAATATCGAAACGCTGCGCTGGCGCGCGACACGATAGCGGGAATGGCCGGCGGAAGAGGGCTCGCGGCGTGCGATGGTTGCGAATCCTGCAAACTGAGCTGCCGAAATAGTGTGCAGATCGGGAGAAAAATCGCGCAGTTACGGACATTGGCGCGAGATAACTTCGTGTGCTGAGCCTTCCGCTGGCGCTACGGGCGGGTTTTCTCGATCAGTTTCCCGGCCTAATCCGGTCCCTTCATCGCCAGCACCCGGTAGTCTCTTCCCTCCACTCTGTGATTATTCACGAAGAACTTATTCCAGTTCACGCCGAAACTGATTCCTCAGATCTTCGACAGTGTTGACCTTCGCGTGCACCCGTGAGAGGTCGGGCTGCTTCGAGGGGCGCGTGCCGCTCGACTGGCGTCTGAAGGCAACAACTACTAGAATGCAGTGCTTCATGGTCGAACCTTGCAGACGCTTGCACTTCCTTGCTCGAACCCTTTGCGGCATCCTGCTGATTCTGGTGACGCTGAGCTCAGCGCTATGCTGGTCGCAGGAGCATTCTCCCAAGCGCAAAGTCATCATCGATCAGGACGCGGCGGGCCCGGCGGGCACCGATCAGCAGTCGATGCTGCTGCTCATCCAGTCTCCGCAGACTGAAGTTCTGGGCATCACCGTCGTGACCGGGGATGGATGACTGAAAGACGAAGTCGCGCACACGTTGCGCATGCCGGAGATTATCGGGCGCCGCGACATTCCTGTGGTCCCCGGAGCGGAATATCCGCTGGTCCGCCGCAAAGACGAGACTGAACTCTGGGAGCAGCAGTACGGCTCATTTGCCTGGCTGGGCGCGTGGACCCCGCGCTTGTATCACCCGCCAGACGAGTTGGGCGAAATGCCCGAAGGCAAGCCCACGACCAAGCCGTCGGATGAAGATGCCGCGCATTTTCTTGTCCGTATGGTGAGGAAGTATCCGCACGAGATCACGATTTACGAGGGTGGACCCATGACGAATCTGGTCCTCGCCATGGCGATTGATCCCGAGTTTCCCAGCCTTACCAAAGAGTTGGTCTTTATGGGCGGCAGCCTCAATCCGAAGACGGATGATCCTGAGTTCGTGAACACGCCCCGCCACGAATTCAATTTGTGGTTTGATCCCGAAGCCGCGCACAACGTGCTGCTCGCGCCGTGGAAGAAGATCGTTTGCACGACGGTGGACATCTCGGTGAAGACGCGCCTGACCCAGAACTTGATCGATCAGATAAAAGCTGCGAACTCACCGGCGGCAAAATACGTCAGCACCTACGCGCGCCTTCAAGGCCAATACAACTACCTGTGGGACGAACTGGCGGCGCTCGCCTGGCTCGACCCATCTCTGATTACGGGCAAGGATACGAGGTATCTCGATGTTGACCTGAATCGTGGAGCTGGGTTCGGCGACACTCTGAGTTGGACACAACAAGACGCGCCAAAGATTCACGGCGGGCAGGTTGAAATCCAGGTCGATCTGGATGCACCGCGGTTTTACAAGGAGTTTGTGGAGTTGCTTTCGGCGCCTGGGCCCAAGTCCTGAAGAAGATCGATACACCTACTGCAACTGCTCAAGCATCCGCCGCGCCTGAACGTGGTCCGGATGCTGCTTGAGTAGATTTTTCAGCAGTTCGCGCGCCTGGTCGCCGTCGCCGCGTAAGACGTAGACACGCGCCAGATTCAGATATGCCTGATCAAACGCCGGAGCCACACGGATGCATCGCTGGAACGTTGCAGCGGCTTCATCCGGGCGCTGCGTGACCATATATAAGACTCCTAAGTTATTCAGAGCCTCCGGATAATCCGGCCGCGCTTTGAGAGCGCGCTGCAAATACTCGTACGCCTTCGTTGTTTCGTCCGTCTGGGCGTACACCATTGCCAGGCTGTAGTTGGCTTCAGGGTCATCGGGCGCAATGGCCAGAGCCCGCTCGAGAACGTTTCGTGCCTCCGTCCAGCGCTTCTGCAAACGATATGCGTTGCCTAAATTGTCCAAAGACAGCAGATGATTGGGATTGAGCTTCAGGGCGTTCTCAAAGTCCTGGATTGCTTCCCCAAGATTGTTTTCACGGGTCGAAATCACGCCCAAATTGTTCCAGGTATCGGGCAGTGTATCGGGATAGCTCGCGGATTGCCGCAGTCCGCGTTCAAACATCTCGCGCGCAGCTGCATTCTTGTTCTGATTCAGATAGACGCTTCCGATGCCATAGATCGCTTCGGCGCTGGAGGGGTCATCCTGTAACGCCCGTTGAAAGAATGCCTGGGCCTGTTCGAAGTACCCTCGTTGAAAAAACTGCGCGCCCAGCGAAAGATAGTTACGCCCGACGGCGAAGCTGGACACTGTAGTTGAAAACGGCAGCCCGCGATGGAGTCGCTCCGCCTCAGATCTGGGTATGCTTCGCAAATCCTGATCTACGGTCTTGGGGTCAAGCGTTCCGCGATACACCTTGACGATGTTTCCAGTTTCATCGACGAGAAATGAGGTCGGGAGCGCCATGTCCCGATGCCGATCAAAAATTTGGCGCTGCAAGATGTTGTAGATGGCCGCTATGTCGTCGGAAGCGCGCAGAAGGGGAAAAGTAAAACCCTGCTCTCGGACGATTGCAGACAGGTCTTGCGGCTTGGCGCCTGGCTTCGATTCTGCACCCGCTGTCCATTCATCCACGTTGATGGTGACGAGTTGTCCAGGCCAGCGCTTGTAGGTTTTTTCAAGCTTTTGCAGTGTCCTGACGCAATCGTCTGATTTGCTCGTCCAGAAGTGAAGCAGAGCCGGCTTGCCGCGAAGTGCGGCGAGTGTCCACTGTTTTCCGCCCAGATCCGGAAGCGAGAACTCTGGAGCTGGAACCGGCGCCAGAAGCCATGTCTCAACCGTGTACGGCACCGGATCGTCCACCGTCCTGCCGCTTGAGGACGTCGCCGGCAGGGGCTTTATGTTTCTGAACGGCTCCATTCGCGAGGGCTGATTACCCTCCTGAACCCAAATCCGGTGATTGATGGGAAGGTCCGCGATTTGCTGCACCAGTCCGCCTGGCCACCGAATCGCGGCGCGGACGGGACCCACATGATCTCCAAGTCCGAAAAATATTTCTTTGCTGTGTTGCGAAAGAAAGCCGGAACCCACGCGGACAGTTTGTGTCTGAGTTCGCGATCCGCTTTCGATGGTTACCGAAGCACCTACGGCGTCGGGATTGCTTGTGGTGCCCTGCAGACGAAAGACGAGGGATGGCGGAAGATCCTTGGCGACATTTTTCAGAATCCGCAACTGCGGACTGTTTCTGTTCTTGAGAACGAGTTCCAGCCTGCCGTCGTGGTCGACGTCTGCGAGCGCAAACGAACGGCTGTCTTCCATGAAATCCAGCCCTGCTGCGGCCGACACATCTGAGAATGTTCCGTCGCGGTTATTGGCGTAGAAAATATTTCTCTCATAGCCGCTCCAGGTCGCGTCGCTACGAATCAGTTCGTTGATCGCCGTCCAGCCCTGCTCGTACTCGTGCGACGAGGCCGCTTGGTCGGGTGAATTCGCCACCACTTGCCGCCAGAAAAAACTATTCAGATCAAAGCGCGCCGGTCCAGACACCATTCCGTTGGCAATGTAGATATCGGGGAAAGCGTCGTGATCGAAATCGAAGCCATCGCTCGACCACGCCCATCGGCCAATCCCCGTCCCTGAAGAACTGGTGATGTCTCTAAAAGTAGAACCGCTATTTCGCAGCAGCGAGTTGCCCATCGCGTGTTTTTGATACAGGGCTCGCACGTCCGGGGCCGAACCCTTTTTGAATGCGTCCTGTCTTGAGACACGCATACCAGCTGCAGTCCACATATTGGCGACATAAAGATCGTCAGCGCCATCGCCGTCGTAATCCAGCCAGGAGACACTCATCCCCGCGCCTACGTCTTCCGCTTTCGATTGCGCCGCCACATCCGTGAAAGTGCCGTCACCATTGTTGCGATACAGATTCTTGCGGCCGAAGTCGTTCACCACGTACAGGTCGGGCCAGCCGTCCCGGTCGTAGTCATTCCACGAGCAGCAGAAACTGTACCGCGAGTTGTTCTTGCTGAGAGCAGATTCCGCCGTCACATCGCGGAAGGTGCCATCGCGATTGTTCCGCATCAGGAAGTTCGGAGGACCATTCTCCGCATCCTGATAGGGAGAGGGATAGCGATACTGTCCAGTGCCCTGGTAGTAGCTATACAGGCAGAAATAGACGTCAAGCCATCCGTCGTGATCGTAGTCCGCCGCTGCAGCGCCGGTGAATGTTCCTTGCGGTGCATTCGCAAACTGAAAGGCGTCTGGTTTCTGGCGGAACTTGCCGGTGCCATCATTCAGAAAATAGAGGGGGCCATTCGCGCGCACCACAATGACGTCCTGATGCCCGTCGTGGTTGAAATCGGCGAACAACGCGCAAGCTGTGCTTTCGAGAACACCGAGTCCGGAAGATTCGGTTACGTCCTCAAAGGTTCCATCGCCGCGATTGCGATAGAGGCGGTTGGGCAAACCCGCAGGCTGGCAAACGTAGAGATCATCCAGACCATCGCCGTCAATGTCGGCAAATGAAACGCCGTTGTGGCCGTAAACGTCGATGCCGGAGGCACCATCGAGGATCGTCCGCCAGTAGTCTGTGCCGTGAAGCATCTGCGCGGCAAAGGAAGGATTCGCGCCGAGGGCCGCGGCCGAGATGTCTACATAAGAGGGCGAGGTGGATCTCGCTTCTGTCTCTTCCAGCACCTGGAGATTGCGTAATTGAAAGCGGCCGTCGCCGGATGCTTCCCACTCCATGCGCCAGTTGCCGACGCGCTGCTGGCGGTGGAAGCCTGCTCCCGAGCCCGCGATTTCGTAGCGAATTTCTGTGATCAGATTGCGAGGGCTCGCGTTCGCGCTGGTTGTGTTCTCCTCGACTTCGATGCTGGTCACCTGAAACTCGGCGACGTCAATACTGGAGAAACCCTCGAGCCGCGATTCCCACTGAAGCACGAATCGGTCGGGATCGATGTTCGTGTCGCTACTGAATCGGTTTCGGCGGACTTGGAGGCCCGAGGAAGAACGAAGCACGGTGGACTCCTCTGGACTGAGCGACGCCGCCCGAAAGTCCTGGGACAGGGATGCGCTGATGGCTGGCGTCGAGCGAGGAGTCCGAAGCAGCGCCGCGCTCCATTCGCCCAGGATTGCGGCAATCTCCTCCGCATACTTTTCGCTGATGAACCGGTCGGAACCTGCCTGCACCTTCAGCAACATTGCATCGAGCGGCCGCTCGCTGCGATACCGTGGACGCAAAACAAATTCCGCGTCTTCTGAGAGACCACGCGCGCCGGTCGCATCAGCAAAACAAGGGACTTTCCAAAGGGTCGAGGGAATGAAAGTTGCCGCGGTGCCCCCACACAGTCGAACCAGGAAGTCGCGCCGGCTGAGATCCCCGAATCGAAGCGGCACTCGTCTACGGACCAGTGTTCTGCCTCCTGCCTTTGAGTGTGGAAAAGCGAAGCTAACATCCGTATTCAGCTCGGTCAAGGCGCGCACCATCCGCCGGTGTTTCCTGTTGACCTTCAAAATGCCAACTGCATTCTAAAACCCGAAGAGTGCTGGATAGCCAGCCAGCCGCTACTTGTCTAGGTTTGAAGATACGTATGCCCTGAGCGGTCGTAGATCTGGACCATTTCATCCATGCGCCTCGCCAACTCTGGGCGTAGCGCCCCGCGCTGGAAGCGCCAGCGCCAGTTCCCGCTCGAGGTGCCCGGCAGATTCATGCGCGCTTCCGTGCCCACACCGAGCACATCCTGAAGAGGGATGATGGCGAGATCGGCGACCGAGGATTCCACTCCTCGGATTAAGCGCCAATGAATGGGTTCGTCCTCTTTCAAATCCAGGTACGCCCGGGCAAAGGCACGTTCCTTGGCGACATCCTCCGGAGTTCGCGTACTGTCGTTCTCGCCCGAACTGTTCCACCATCCGGCGGTCGTGTCGTTGTCGTGGGTGCCGGTGTACGCCGCGAGTTCACGAGAATAGTTGTGAGGACGGAACGATGGGCCCTGCGGATCCTTGCCGAACGCAAACTGCAGGATGGCCATGCCAGGGAAATGAAAGCGTTTGCGAATCGCTTCGACTTCCGGAGTTATGACTCCGAGGTTTTCCGCGATGATCGGCAGCGCGCCAAATTCGTGCTCCAGCACCGTAAATAGTTCGGCGCCTGGTCCTTTCACCCAACGACCATTGATGGCGGTGGTCTCATTTCCCGGAATTTCCCAATGCGCCTCGAATCCACGGAAGTGGTCGATGCGCACGGCATCATACAAATTCATCGCCGCACGATAGCGCTCGATCCACCAGCGGTAGCCGTCTTCCCGCAAACGATCCCAGCGATAAATTGGATTGCCCCAGCACTGCCCGGTGGCACTGAAATAGTCCGGAGGCACGCCGGCAATCACGATCGGCTCCCCTTGCGGAGTGAGACAGAAATATTGTGGATTCGTCCATACATCGGCACTGTCCAGCGCGACATAGATGGGGATGTCACCGACGACGCGAATTCCCGCCTGATGCGCGTAGCCGCGGAGTGCCTGCCATTGCCGGAAGAACTCGAACTGCCAGTACTGCATGGCTAAGACAGAATCCCTTAGCCGCTCGCGTGCGGCGGCGAGTGCCGCCGGTTGACGGTGCGCGATCTCGGCTGGCCAGCGGTTCCAGGCAACGCCGCCTTGTTCCTCTTTACACGCCATGAACAATGCGAATTCCGAAAGCCAGCCGGCGTTCGCCGCACGGAACTCGTCGAAAGCTTTCTTCTCTTTGCTGTTATCGCTGAGGAATCGCTGCGCTGCTTTTTTCAGAAGGGACGTCTTCCACGGAATAACGCTCCCAAACTCGACGTGGTCCTCGGGAAATTCCGGTTCATTTGTAAAATCCGAGGCGTCCAGAATCCCTTGTTCCCGCAGTCTCTCGAGGCTGATCAGGAGATGATTTCCCGCGTGCGCCGAAAAAGACTGGAACGGTGAGTCTCCGTAGCCAGTCGGGTTCAGCGGCAGCACCTGCCACAGTTTTTGACCGGCATCTTTCAAAAAATCCACGAACGCGAACGCCTCGGATCCGAATTCGCCGATGCCATGAGGCCCAGGCAAGCACGTGGGATGAAGCAGAAGTCCGCTGGAACGAGGAAATCTCATGGCAGGCACCCTTGCATCATTACTCGGAGGAGTAAGAATAACGCAAACAGCGGAAGCAACAGCATAGTCACCGCACGCTGGGTGAAAAAAGTTTGGGCAGAGACTCCTGAAAAGTCTGCCCTCTTCGCTGTATTGGGCTCTGCTCACTTTTGCCCGAACGCCCTGGTATGCGCCGTACGTGGGCACCGCGCCACTGTGGAATCTCACTGCGCTCGAAGATCAACAACTCGGAGGCCTTATCATGTGGATCCCTGCTGGAACCGTACTACTTGCAGCTTTCCTGATTCTTCTCGTGAAATGGATGAAACAGTCGGAACAGCGTCGCGGCGTATCTATACGCACAATAATCAGGAGATCACCATGCCATCCATCCTTTATCGCCGAGCAGAGGTTGCCGCGGTCATTCTTGCGTGTTCCGCCTTCGCTTTTTCGCAGAATCCTGCGGATTGCTCGCACGTGCCCGACCACAGCAAGCTGCAAGCGGCTCTGACGGCCGCGGTGAAGGAAGGCAAAGGAAAGAATGGCGGCTTGGGTAATCAGGAGTGGGGCACGGTAGTGAATCGCGATGGGATCGTCTGCGCGGTGGTGTTTACGGGACCGAATCGTGGCGCAGAATGGCCGGGCAGCCGCTTGATTTAGGCCGAAAAAGCCAACACGGCGAATGCATTCAGCACCGACAACTTCGCGCTCTCGACGGGGAATGTGTACTCCGCCGCGCAACCGGGTAATTCTCTGTACAGTATTGTGACTGGCCCCAACCCCAACACTGCGTTTGCGGGCGATCCGCAAAAATTCGGGCAGGCCGACGATCCTTTGGTCGGCAAACCCATTGGTGGAGTCATCGTGTTCGGCGGAGGCCTCGCGCTCTACGATAAATCCGGTCACATTGTCGGAGCTCTGGGCGTAAGTGGTGACACATCCTGTGCCGATCATGTTGTGGCCTGGAAAACTCGCCACAGCCTCGGCCTCGACAATGTTCCCATGGGTGTTGCACCCGGTCCTAGCGACAATCTCATCTTTGATATCCAGCAAGGAGCGAGCAGCAGCGGCTTCGGTCATCCTGCATGCAAAGGTGGAGAACCAAGCGAGGAGATCATCAAGAAATTAAGGGATACGATGCCGGTAGGTCCTCATCGGTAGGGCAACGGTCGGAGCCGGGAAGATCATCGCCTCCCGCTTGGCATTCTGAGTGCAATGGCGATCTATCGCCAACCGACCCAAAACAAGCCTCAGTGGTCGGCGACTAATCATGTCGTTCCCGTCCGCCCCACGCGACCAACCGCCAGCGCGTGTCGCCCCTCCTGTGAATATGAGCGGGAATGTGAGCGGTATGGAACAGACATCCAGATTCGCAAGGGCTAGGGTTGTGTAGTTTCACTTGGAATGCTCCAGGTTTTCCGGCCGGGGCCCCGCACGCGCGAGAATTCGACAGAGAAATCGGAAGCACAATCACACCCAAGCGGAATTTGGATCGCCGCAAGGCGAGACTTCTCGGAGGATTCCATGAAGAGAGTATTCCTGCTGATCGTTGTACCGGCCCTGCTGGTCGCGATGGGGTTTGCACAGACTCCCGCGGCGAGCGGCAATACTGACCAGATCAACGTCAAAGGTTGCATGGGTGGAACGGACCCCAACTACACCGTTGCGGAAGACAACACGGGCAAGATTTACAAGATCACTACAAGCACTGCCGATCTCAAGGCGTATGCGGGCCAGGAAGTAAACCTCGTCGGGCACAAAGCAGGTACTGGTGAGAACAGCGTTGTCGTCACTGAAGTGAACATGGTCTCCGAACACTGCACTGTGGCCCCGGCTGCACCCGCTGCGACTGTCAGCGCGCCCGCCGAGACTACAAGCACGCCTCCTGCCGCCGTTGCACCGGCAGCAGCTGCACCAGCCGCTGTACCCGCTGCGAGTGTCAGCGCGCCTGCCGAGACTACAAGCACGCCTCCTGCCGCCGTTGCACCGGCAGCAGCCGCACCAGCCGCTGTACCAGATGCGACTGTCAGCGCGCCTGCCGAGACTACAAGCACGCCTCCTGCCGCCGCTGCACCGGCAGCAGCCGCACCAGCGCCCAGCCGCTGTACCAGATGCGAGCTGTCAGCGCGCCTGCCGAGACTGCCGGTGCACCCGCTACTGCTGCCGCTGTGCACCAAGCTCGGCCATCAGCACGACATCAGAAACCGGCAGTAACGCCGGCTGCCGCGGCTGCAGCACCCGCGAAGCCCGTCAGCACACCTGCCGCGGACGCGGCTGTAACTGCCAAGGCTTTTGGCCCTCCTTCTGACACTCCCACTGCACCTGCTACACCTGCTGCACCTGCTCCAGTCGCTCCAAAGGCGTCTATGGCCCGGTCTACGGTGATGCTAGTTTCTATCGTTGTGGTAGTGCTCCTCATAGGCGTAGCGGTCCCTATATACAACCGCTGGAAGAGACAAAAACTTGCGAAGGAGACGAAAGGCCAGAACCTCTCTTTTACGAAGGAAGCGAAATCTGACCCGGGTAAGCGCGACACGCCCGCAGATCGTAAGGCTGCCTAGGCTGAGTGCGGAGTAACGATTGTCAAACTTCGGTCGCCGGCAGCCACTGCTGTCGGCGATATCTTTTCTGCACAACAGCAACGAACCCCATATCTCGTCCCGCTTCACGTACAGAGCGGGCAGCGAGTGCAGGCCGCCATGCTACTTCGTTAAAGGCGACGAAGGCGGCTGAAGTCAGATCAGATGGGAATCTCGAAGGAAGCAGGTCCGGCAACAAAGGCCGATTCATGCCAAGCACTTTACCCGAAGAGGGCAGGCCTTTCCATCAACTGACGAAAGCAGGATATTTCGCCAACTACGCCGTCTAGGCTGTCCGGGGAGACGCCTTACGGCTTAACGCAGACGCCCTTCTGACACACTAGATCCGCTTTTCCGCACCCTGATTCCTCGGTGCAAGTTATTGGACAAGGGCCAACGAAACATGCGGGAGCCGATGTGTATTCCATGCGCGAGCCAACCGCACAAAAAATATCGACCGGGCGGCCGTCGCAGCCGCAACGACCTCCGGGATCGATGCAATGACCATCATGGCTCGGGACCACGCATTTGCCCTTCCTATTACGACCAGATGTAAAGCCGCAGCGCTGACCGGAAGGGCACTGGGCCTCTGTGGTGCAGCTCAGAACTGTAGGCGAGGTTTGGCTTTTGGAGCTCCCAGTTCTTGTGCTCTGTGCTTCCATGTTCCCGGATGAAACGAACCATAGGACCAACGCCACACACTGCGCCAATGGTAAGCAAATCTTTCTCATAACCTCTGATCGTGTTCGTCCGTGTACCTTGCGATTGAAATTGCGATGAAGTGTTGCCGCTGAGACTATGTCCCGTGGTGAAACCATCAGGCCATTACACTCAAAACACTTGTCGCTCTGCAAAATCGGTGTACAATCGCTGCCGTTTCGACAGTCACAAACAGCGAGCGAGGTACATTCATGAACTGGAAAAAACTTGCCCTCGGAATACTCACTGCTCTCGCCATGCTCGTCCTAACGTATGTACTGCCACGAGGAGGCGCGCTGCGGGAGGCGTCTTTAATTCAGTTTCCCATGACAGTCGGAGTGTGGGCGATTTTCGTGCTGCTATTCGTGAAACTGAAATAACACTCCGACTACTCGTTCCCAAGTCACCAACTGTCAGCTGACGCGATTTCACTCAAAACCCCTGATCCGGCATTTTGAGTGCAATGACGATATAGCAAAAGTTATCCTTGGCGGGCGTCACTTTTCCAGCAGAACCTGCCGGGGGCCACTTTTCGCAGGATGCCTTGGTGGTAAAGTTGGCCTGATGTCCGACACCACGAATCCCGCAAGCTTTGAGGAGGTCGTGGAGTGGGCATATAGCACGCTGCCACAGAAGATCAGGGACCTTCCAGATTTCCCCGGCATTCAAGTGGTTGACGAGCCTCCTGCTGACGTGCTGGAGGACATGTCGAACAGAAAGAAATGGCGACGTAGAACCGAGTTATTAGGGTTGTACAGCGGCACATTTCGGACGAAAAGGTCATACGGCCAGGTTCAGTATGCCCCTGACTTGATATTTGTTTTTCGTGGCCCCATTCTGCGGTGTTCAAAAGGAGATTTACGGGCCGAAGTGAAGCGGGTAGTCTGGCATGAGGTTGCACACTGGCTCGGCTACGAAACAGAGGAGCAAGTGAAGGCCTTAGGCTTATGAGCCGCTACCAGCCAGGAGAGCCGCGAAAGCAGATAGCACCTGCCAGCACGGCCCACCAGATTTTCTGCTTTGATTTCATTCCTCAGCCTCGATGATGAGTTTAATCGCGAGTGGCTGGTGAAAAACTCCATCTTCCTCTCAAACAGCCGAAATTTGGATACACAATGCCTAGATAATCGAGAAAGTCGTTTGTAGGGCATCCTGACGCAAAGTTTTTTCGATCACTGTTCAGCGAATGAGTTCTTCAACACCCACAGGCGTTTGCACTCAAAATCCCGTTGATCCGCTAATCCCGACTTGCGTTCCTATTGAAACGTTTCACTATCCCGAATAGAGTGGCTAGCTAGAAGAACAGCTTCGAATTCTTCGGCTTAATCCAGGAGGAAGCTGCCCAATGTCTCCGCATTCTTGCGTTCGCATATTTCTTGCCTATTTTCTCCTTGCCCTCGCTGCCCACGGGCAGACCATTTCAGTCGACGCCACGCCCAGCCATATCCGCAAGTCATTCGTGCCCAATCAGGCCCTTGGTGCGGGAATCGACCGCATGAGCCAGCAGTTCATCGATGAGACCTTCGTCAAGCCTGTAATCGACCGCGTCCTGGAAGCAGGATGGGGGACAGTGAGCTATCGTCAGAACACGGAACTCTACACAGAAGCTTGGCACTGGAATCCCAGCGGCACATGGAGCGACCCCTCGGGCAAGGGATATTTTGTGGGCAGCTCCAATCCTACCGAAATGATCCGCTACAGTTACGGCTACCCGCTGCCGCACCGCGGCGTGACCCGGGACGATGGGACCGAGACCGTCAGTTACTCGCGGCTGACGGATGGCGACGCGCATACCTACTGGAAAAGCAATCCCTATCTCTCGCACGAGTTCACCGGAGAAGATGACTCTAAGAATCCGCAGTGGGTCTTCTTCGATTTGGCCAACGTTCAAAGTGTCGAAGCCATCCGCATCGCGTGGGGCGATCCGTACGCGCGACAGTATGCCGTGCAATTCTTCACCGGGGACGATCCCATCCGCGCCCCCAATAAAGGCGTCTGGCAGAACTTCCCATTCGGTCTCATTCAGGAGGGAAAGGTCGGAACCGCGACGATCCGCCTTGCTTCGTCCCCGGTTCCCGTGCGCTGGGTCCGCCTCTGGATGACTCAGTCATCCAACACGTGCGACGATCACGGAGCCTCCGATCGCCGGAATTGTGCAGGCTATGCAATTCGTGAGCTGTACATGGGCACGCTGGGGCCCGGGGGAGAGCTTCACGACATCCTGCGCCACACTCCGGATCAGGATCAGACGCCCACCTACTGCTCGTCGGTCGATCCCTGGCATGAGGCGTCCGATATAGACAAAAGCGGGCGCGCGCAGGTCGGCTTCGACCTCTTCTACACTGCGGGATACACTCGCGGCTTGCCTGCGATGGTCCCCATCGCTCTCATCTACAGCACCCCGGAAGACGCCGCCGCCCAGATCAGTTACCTCAAGAAACGCAACTATCCAATTTCGTACGTCGAGATGGGGGAAGAGCCGGACGGACATTACATGCTGCCCGAAGACTACGCCGCCCTGTACCTGCAATTCGCGACGGCGATCCACAAAGTCGATCCATCCCTTAAGCTCGGTGGACCCATCTTTACGGGGCAGAACAAGGACGTCGAGGTCTGGGCCGATGCGGAAGGGCGCACTTCGTGGACGGGTCGATTTATCGATTACCTGAAGCGGCACAATCGACTTTCAGACCTGGCGTTCTTTTCGTTCGAGCACTATCCCTACGATCCCTGCCGCTATCAGTGGGGAAATCTTTATGACGAACCGCAACTGGTCTCGAACATTTTGAAGGTGTGGCGCGAGGATGGAGTTCCCGACAACATCCCGATGTTCATTACCGAGAGCAATATCTCTTCCAACGCTTCGGAAGCGTCGGTCGATATCTTTGGAGCACTGTGGCTCGCGGACTACGTCGGAGCATTCCTGACAGCCGGCGGCGACGCGATCTACTATTTCCATTACATTCCTTTCGGCGTACATCCTGGTTGCAACAACTCCGACTCGACTTTTGGAATGTTCGCCACCGATAACAAACATCAGATTACGCAGCCGCTGTCGCAATTTTTTGCCAGCCAACTCATCAATCTCGAATGGCTGAAACCCGGCAATGACGCTCACCAGCTTTATTCGGCGGAAAGCGACATAGAAGATAGCGCCGGCCACAAGTTGGTTACTGCGTACGCAGTCAAGCGGCCAGACAAGCAATGGGCATTGTTGATCGTCAACCGAGACCAGGAGAATCCACACACGGTAAAGATCAACTTCCATAATACGGACACTGGGCGGGATGCTTCGTTTGCCGGCCCGGTAGATAGCTTTACGTTCGGGAGCGCTCAGTATCGCTGGGACCCTCTGCGGAAGGTTGCGGATCCCGATGGGCCCGTGCTCAAAACGCAGACTACGGCTGGTCGCGACTCCACCTTCACATTGCCGGCCGCGGCTATAGTGGTGCTTCGAGGTTCACTGCCGACTCGCTGAGTCGTTTAGCAGGTGCTGCGAGATCCGGCTAATCTTTATAAGTAGCTTTTCTGGCGAGGACTTATCGACGTCCTGTTCCGGAAGCAGTCGCCGGCTGCTTCTCCAGACGCACCCTGCCCGCAATGACTAAGTCCGGAATTACGAATTCCGTGAATCCGTCATGGTTGGTAGGAGCAAGAGAGCTGCAGCATCCGTGTTCTGGGCTCTCGTAGCGGATGGCGGCGAACGATCCCTTGACTTTAACCTGGACGCGAACCGGATCCTGCGCGTAGTTGATCAACTCGAGCACTTTCAGGGCGCCGTCATCTTCGCGATAAGGTACCGCGACCGTGGTTAATCCATTCCACAGGCTCATCAGCGCGTTTTGGTTGCCGATCAGCCGGCGAATGTCTTGGGCAAAGGTTTCAGGATCGGAGACTGGTTCGGAGAGCTCAAGCACTTTTCCGCTTCCCACTGCATAGGAGACTGCGTGTTCGTTCAACTGGACAGCATCCCGGGACTGCCAGGGATAGGAACCGTGAGCATCCACCAGCACGACGGTCTTGCCCTGACTTGCAAGATGTTCGAGTCGAACCCCCAGTTCCTTGTCCGGCTTTGCGAAGACTACTACAACCGCGACGCCCTCCAGATCTCCCGATTGCAAGCCCGCGGGAAGCCAAACCTTGAATGGGATGTTATGACGGGCGAGCAGATTCATGGCCTCATCGGACGGGTCAAGGTCATCGACCACAACTGCGACATCCGCAGCGGCTTGCAGGCCCGCCTGCGCTGGGTGTGAATAAAATTCGGCATAGGAGCGCACCTGCTTCCAAAGAGCCCAGGCCTGCAGATCACGCTGGCTGAGAGCTTTTTGCAAGCCCGCATCCAGTTCCAGGATCAACTCGGCGTGAAAGGCACCTGCTTCCGCCACTGCCAGCGAGTAATCGGCGGCGGTGATGGTCCGCGTTTGCTGTCCGGACATGGGAGGGTTCCACGAAAAGCTATACATGGGAGCCTGCCCGGCCACCGAGCTCTGTTCAATCCTGACGAGAGCAAGGTTGCTATCAATCCACGGTTGCGCGGTTGGGCTCGATACTTCGAGGACAGCATCGTGCTTGATGACCAAGCTGCCTCTCATCTCCGGTTGCTTGCCATCCGGATCGAGCACAAAGAATCGAAGCTTGGGATGAGCCGATCGCAAGGCGGCAAGGGCATTCTGCATCTCGGCGCGTTGGGATTGCCGAACATTGAGAATGATTCCCGCCCAGCCCTCCGTTTCGGCCTTTGTGGCTGCTGCTGTGGCCTGCTGTGGCGACACCTCCACATACACGCGATATCCTTGCTTCCGGGCCGTTTGCGGTAACGGAGAAGTCGCATCGCTCCACGAAAGCACGAGATCGCTGAACCCAAATTCGCGGGCAGGAGGTAACGTAGGAGTCGTCCAATGTACGAAAACGCTGCTCCATGCGCATGTGGACACCAAGAGAAACACGGCTAGAACAGCTTTCTCAGCAATACGCTCTCGGGTTGTTCGCCAATGGTGAATGATCACGTCTTCCCGCCGAAAAGAATTTGTGGTCCGCTCATCACTGTCTGCTGTCGCGCGTCGGGAGCGATCCAAATTGCGGAAACCTCCGTCATGCCGTGAATCAGAACTCTACCTTTCGCGGGACCGAGCAGCAGCAAGGTAGTTGAAAGGCTGTCCGAGAATGTCCCCGTTTTCGCAATCACGCTAACCGCGAACTCCGTTTGCAACGGCCGTCCTGTCTCGGGATCAATAATATGTCCGGGTGAACTTCTCCCCAGTAACGAGGGCATCGTTTGCTCGGACGTAGACACACTCTCATCCTTGAGCATGACCTGAGGATCCAGTTTGTGGGAGGGGTCCATCAAGTGTACAAGCCACGCGGTCTGTCCGGGAGGAGCGCCCATGGCCACAAGCGTGCTTCCTCCTGCGTTGATCAAAGCATTGAGAATTCCCGACGCGCGCAAGACCTCGGCAGCTCTATCTACGGCATAGCCTTTGCCGATGGCGCCCAGGTCCAATTGCATGCAGGGAGAACGAAAACTGATTTGCTGCGGAGCGATGAATTCAATCTTCTCGTAGCCGACACAACGTTTGACGTCCTGCTGCTGCTCCAAAGTAGGCTCGGCGTCGCCCGACAAGGCAGCTTTCCACAAATTCACTAATGGTGCGATGGAGATGTCGAACTTCCCCTCGGAGAGCTTGGAAAACTGCACCGCTGCTTCGATTACACGGTATAAGTCGGACGGAACCGTTTCGGCGTGAAAGTGTGCGGAGCGGTTGAGCCTACTCAGGGCGCTTTCGGATTGGTAATTGCTGAGCTCATCATCAATGTGCACGATCTCCTGAAAAGCTTGATCGATGGCAGTCGAGGCATGCTGCGACGATTGATCATAGGCAGCAATTTCGAACACCGTGCCCATGATGTACTTCTTCTGATAAACGAGGACTGGGCTTTGTGAGCTCTGGACGCTCGCAGCGCTCGCGAAAAAAAGGAATAGCGCTGCCACCCGCCTATTGAAGCGCATATATCTCACCGCCCAAACTCGCCAGGTAGATTGTGTCGCCGGCGAGTACAGGAACAGATTGCAGCGATCCGCCGAGAGCAGCCCTCCACACTTCCTTGCCGGTCGCGAGATCGAAAGCCAGGGTTCCTCCCGCCTGGATACAAACAACGCCCTCGCCGATCACCGGAGGCGCGGTGACCAACTCGCCCGCCGCGGCTTTCCATCGCACATGTCCGGTCTGAGTCTCGAGTGCGTAAAGAAAGCCGTCCTTGCTGCCGAAAATGGTGAGATCCCCCGAGACTGCCGGTGACGACGCGATACCCAGCCCGGTCTCGTACTTCCAGCGTACTTCTCCCGTGTTGGCGTCGAGGGCGTAAAAGAAAAAATCTTCAGACCCGATGAGGACCAGGCCGCCTGCAACCGCAGGAGATGAGTCGATGCCATTGCCCGTGGGAGTACTCCAGACTACCTTTCCTGAAGAAGCGTCGAGGCAATAGACTCTTCCATCTCCGCAGCCGAGATACAGCTGCCGCTCGGTTGCATAAATGGTGGAGTAGATTCTGCCGCCGAGTTCCTGAACCCAGCGCGTATGCCCGTTTGCCGCATCGACCGCATAAACTTTCGCGTCGGCGCTTCCGAAAAACACAACTTCGTTACAAGTGACAGCCGATGCCCAAACTTCCGCGCCCGTAGCGGTCTCCCAAATTTTCGTTCCGGCACGGCCGTCCACGGCATACACCTTGCCGTCGTCGCATCCGAATAACACTCGCTCACCGCAAAGCGAAGGAGTGGAATGAACTTGCCCCTCGGCCCTGAATTTCCACTTTGCAACCCCCGTTGCGGCATCGATCGCGTGGAGCAGTCCATTGACGGAGGTCACAAACAAAATTCCATCGAAGAGAATGGGCGAGGACCGGGCGGAGCCACCGGCGCGATATTGCCAGAGAGCTCGTCCGGGCGCGCGGGCTGGCCGTTGCCCCTGCCCTCCGGTACGGGCATTGTCTTTGAGCAACGTGGGCCAGTCTGCGGAATGTTTGGGCTGGGCGGTTTCCGTCTTCATCAACTCAGGCCGAGAGACGACGGTGATCGATCTGCTTCAGGTCTGCCACGCCCAGGCCGAGCTTGCCGGCTGCCGCGACGTGCCCGGGCTGGCGAAAAAATAAATTTTTCGAGGCGTCGTGATAAAACTCTTCGCTATTGCTGGTGATGCTTTTGGGATCTTGCTGCCACAAGGATGGCGCTCCCTTGTCCTGACGCTTCTTTTCAATCGCCTCCAGTTCGATGGTGTCCATAGCAACCGGGTCCGTCGCCACCAGGAGAATTCCGCTCTGCTCGATGAAATCCTGAACTTGAGTGAGCGGGCCACCGTGCCATACCTGCCTCATGCCGTCCATGACGTGCAGCACAGACTTCGAACGCAAGGGCTCGACCGTGCACATCAGCCCGATCAGCGGATTGGTGAAGGAGTACGGAGGGCGATGGGTACGTGCAACATTGTTGAATGTGCCATATGCCAGATTCTTGAGCGCCCCAGTGACGCCGGATGCCGAGTGGTCCTTCATCGTGGGCACGTTGATGATTTTCGTGACCTCGTGCGTGACTATATTCGCCATGTAGGAGCGGGTTTCCCACTCCCCAAAGAAACTGGCATCGCAGTAGACGTTCGGTTCGTACTCGCCACCCGCCGCGAATGCCTCCTGAATGCCTACAATTCGAATGCCGGGAGGCAGCAGCGCCTGATAGCTGCCAATATCGATTTCGTAGGAGTACCGGTCGTAAACCACGATGTTCCGCGCAGGAACTCCGACCGATTGCACCGCGCTGATGATCTCGCGGACGATTTCTGGAGAGGAGCAGCACGCAGGCGCGCCCGAAGGGTTGATCTTGATTCCAACAATGTCCTTCGGCTCAACGAATTTGGCCCACGCCGCGCGAACGGAACTTTCTCCGGTCAGCTCTTTCATCGCCTGATCCAGTAAGCGGTGCACCACGGGTTGCGAAACGCGGTTATGTACGATCGCGGAGGGATCGCGAACCTCGATTACTCTCCCCGGAAAAAGTCCCGGCAGCCCAAGAGGTGAAGGTTTGTAACCTGGAAGTCCGTGCAGTTCGATGGGGGGCACCGGGGGCTGCGCCGTGTCCGCGCGCACCATGGGATCGAGACCTTGCATCAACAGCGAAGCACTGCTGATACAGCCGACCTTTACGAAAGTACGTCGATCCATGAGTCCAGTCCGATGGGAAGCGAAAACAGCGATCAGATTACGACAGCGGCGATCCGTTTTCAACCTTGATTGGCACTGATTCTCAAGGTGTGATACTGGTTCTGCTCAGGTGGTGACAATCTTATTTCTACTGGATACACTTTCGCTTCGGTAAAAATGAAACTCCTTATGAACACCTGGAACCAGACCCCATCGACAATCCTCGCAGTGATCGCAATCGCCCTCGTAGCTCCGCTACTGACGTTCTCCCAAACGCCTTCTCCGCAGGCTCCGATTGTCCCCGCCCCTATGTATGACCTGCTGCTGAAAGGCGGTCACGTGATTGACCCTGCTAATCACATCGATGAAATTCGCGATGTCGCGGTTTTGCAAGGGAAGATTGCTGCTGTGGAGAAAAACATTCCGGCTAACCTGGCCGGAAAGGTCGTGGACGTCTCAAAGCTTTACGTTACGCCTGGGCTTATCGACATCCACTACCACGTGGGTCACGGCGGCGCGCCGCTGAACTGGTTCATGCCTGAAGCCCGAGCTCATGCCTTGCCCTTGGGCATTCCGGCGGACCTGGCGCTGCAGTCGGGGGTGACCACGATCGTGGATGCTGGTACTTCGGGCGCAGAAACATTCCTCCAGGAGAAAGAAGAAGTAATCGACCGAGCCAGGGTGCGCGTACTCGCTTTCCTGAACATCGTCGCCAACGGCATGAACGGGGGACTCGAGGAGAGCTTGGATCAGATGGACACGAAGCTTTGCGCCGCCACAATCAAAAAATACCCAGACCTCATCGTGGGGGTAAAAACGGCCCATTACTGGACGAACCTCCCGTGGGATGCGGAACATGTGCCTTGGGCGGCGGTGGACCGCGCAATCGAATGCGGAACGCTCGCCAACGTTCCTATCATGGTCGATTTCTGGCCTCGGGAAGAGAGAACCTATGAGGATCTAATCTTAAAGAAGATGCGACCGGGTGACATACACACCCATGTCTTCGCCCAGCAATTTCCCATCATTCTTCCCGATGGAAAAATCAATCCCGCCTTAGCGGAGGCCCGGGCCCGAGGAGTGATCTTTGATGTGGGGCATGGAAGCGGCAGCTTTTGGTTCCGCAACGCCGTACCCGCGCAGAAGCAGGGATTCATTCCCGATTCCATGTCCACCGATTTGCACATGGGCAATTACACCGTCGTAAGCATGACCAATGTAATGTCGAAATTCCTGGCGATGGGTGTGCCGCTCGACGATATCATTCGACGCTCGACTGTGAATCCCGCAAGCGAGATTCACAGGCCGGACTTAGGCACACTGTCTGTTGGCAAGGATGCCGATATTGCCGTATTGGAGTTGATGAAGGGCCGTTTCGGCTACATCGACTGCGGCGTCGCCAAGATGGACGCGAACGTCAAACTCACGGCACGCATGACCCTCCGCGCGGGACGGATTGTGTATGATCCCTCCGGCCTCAGCATGGTCGAATGGGAGAAAGCGCGTCCGCAGTATTTCTTAACGCCAGGTCTCGGAAGTTCGTTGCCGGCGCGAGCGGACGACTACCCCAGAGACTGATTTCAAAATTTCGTGTACTCCGAAAGGAGTTTGAGGATGCGACAGCTAAGTCGGCGAAAGCTACTCAGCACAGGAGCACAGGCGGTGGTTGCTGGAACAGTTGCGCTGTCCGGCCTGCCTGCCTCGCAAGCCCGTGCATCTTCCAAGCCCGGCCCCCAAGCTGTGGATTATTTTCAAAAACTTGGGGTGACCCCGTTCATCAACGCTGCCGGCACATACACGGTTCTGTCGGCATCTACCATGCCAGACGAGGTCCAGGCCGCGGTGGCTCTGGCGGCAAAACAGCCGGTGAATCTCAATGAACTTCTCCATGCCTCGGGCGCGTATCTTGCCAAACAACTCCGCTGTGAGGCCGCACTCGTCACCGCGGGCGCTGCCGCGGCCCTCGTAGTGGGAACGGCAGCTTGCGTAACGCTCGGAAACGAGCAGTCCATTCTTAGCATTCCCACCGACATGTCCGGGCTGAAGAATGAAGTGATCGTTCAGAAAACTCATCGCTACGACTACGATCACGCCGTGCGTAATTGCGGGATCCGCTTCGTCGACGTGGAAACGCTTGAGCAGTACGAACAAGCGTTCACGGATCGTACCGTGATGGCGCATTTTTTCAATGCCGGTGAAGGCACAATCAGCCGCGAAGATTGGGTTCGAGTGGCTCATCAGCATGGAGTGCCGTGTTTCAATGACGCTGCTGCTGATGTGCCCCCGATTTCCAATCTGTGGAAATACACTCAAATGGGATTCGATCTGGTGACGTTTTCTGGAGGCAAAGGCCTTCGTGGACCCCAATGCACCGGGTTACTCCTGGGCAGGAAGGATCTGATCGAAGCAGCCAGAAAGAATAATTCGCCGAACTCAAATACTGTCGGCCGCGGGATGAAAGTTGCGAAAGAGGAAATTGTCGGGCTGGTCGCTGCCGTGGACTGGTTCCTCAAACAGGACGAGGCCGCCATGGAAGCTGAATACCGAGGCCGGGCTGATCGTATTGCCAAACACTTGAGCACGATTCCAACGGTGCAGACCAAGGTCTTCATCCCCGAAGTCGCGAATCACGTTCCGCACTTGCTCATTAGTTACGACCAGAATCGCGTGAAGATCACGGGTGCGGAAGTCATGCAAAAGATGCGTTTGGGCAAGCCGCGGATCGAACTGAATCCCGCGACTGGAGGTGCCCCTGCCAGCGCAGGATTGCAGGGAGGGCCAAACACCATCGTGGTCGGAGTCTGGATGTTGCAGCCCGGTGAGGAGATGGCGGTCGCCAAGCGCTTGCGGGAAGTTCTGCAGCAGGCAGTCGTTTCATAGCGAATGCATTTTCCAGAAAAGGATTGGACCGACGGGGGCAGTCCTTTTCATTTCCTCTTCATAGTTGTCGGAGGCATATTGTGAGTGTTGCCGCGTATCGCGACCGTATTTCCGGAGTATTGAGTCGAATCTGGGAGACCCAAACTGCCAACATCGAGAAAGTCTCGGCCGTGATGGCCGACTGCATCAGTCGCGGCGGTCTGGTGCATTTATTCGGCAGTGGCCATTCCGTCCTGCCGGTGCAGGATATGTTTCCACGCTATGGTGCGTTCCCGGGCTTTCGGCCACTCATGGATATGAGGCTGATGTGGACGAACGTAATCGGGTCGGGCGGCGCCAAGGGCCTCCTCTGGCTGGAAAGGCGCGAAGGATACGCTGCCGTCCTTTTTGAGAATGAGCCTATACGCAGCGGAGACGTCATGCTGGTCTTCTCGCATGGCGGTCTGAATGCCGCGGGAATTGAAGTGCTGCAGGAAGGGAAGAAGCGCGGCCTCGCTACGGTAGCAATCACGTCGATGGACAATTACCGGAAACGTGAGGCAACCCATTCCTCGGGGAAAAAGCTGGCTGACGTTGCCGATTATGTAATCGACAACTGTGTCCCCGCCGAAGACGCGCTGGTGACCATCGAGGGCTGGAAAGCACCGGTAGCGGCGGGATCCACCGTTTCCACGGTCACAATCGCAATGGCGATCATGGCGCAGGTGGCATCTGACCTTGCCTCGAAGGGGCACAACCCTCCCGTATTTGTCTCACCCAATGTGCCGGGAATTCCGGCGGACAACAATAATCGGGTCTATGAAGCTTATGAGCGCTCGCTGAAACGATAACTTGTGAGCCAACCGCCTCGCCCCCGAATCCTCTTCCTCAGTGCATGTGCCGGCACTCTGGTGTTTGGCATCGTGTTCGCCGTTCTTGGAACTGTGTTCGGCCTGCCCGCCATGCGGGCGCGTCTGCACATCAATCTGGCGCAGCAAGGAAACCTGTTCCTCCTGCTCTATTTCGGAATATTCTGTGCCTCGCTTATCGTCGGTCCGCTGATCGACCACGTTGGCAATAAGGCTAACTTGTTCATCTCTTCCGTAATTGTGGCTGCCGCAATGCTGGGATTTGCGGCGGCACATTCATTTTCTGCTGCCTGTCTGGCCGCGTTCTTACTCGGCTTGGGCGGAGGCGGATTGAACACTTGTACCAACGCTCTCGTCTCTGACCTTTACGGCGACCAGCGCGGTCCCATGCTGAATCTGCTGGGGATCTTCTTTGGAGTCGGTGCGTTGTTCGTTCCCCTGCTTGCAGCCACGATAGAAGGACACTTCACGATTGCTCCGCTGTTTGTTTCTTGTGCTGCGCTCGCTTCGGTCTGTGTTGTCGTATATGGCGCAATTTCTTTCCCACCCGCCAGAGCTGGCCAGGCATTTTCCTGGGGCGAGGCTTTCGGTGTCGCCAAGTACGAAGGAGTCTTGCTGCTGGGCTTCATTCTCTTTTTCGAGTCGGGGAATGAGGCGAGCATTGGCGGCTGGACGTCCACCTACGTCAACGGCGCCGGATATTCCCCGCGCGCTGCCACTCTGGCTTTGGCGGCGTACTGGGCGGCTCTGATGCTGGGCCGGATATTAGCCGCGCGTATGCTTCATGCACTCGCCAAGTCGAGCCTTGTAGCTTTGAGCGCAACGATCTCGCTCGTTGGCTGTGCCATTCTTCTCACGGCGCATTTGTTTTGGTTCTTCATGTTGGGGACGGCATTAATCGGATTATCGTACGGCCCCATTTTTCCAACCACTCTGGCCATCGCGGGTGATCGCTACTCGGAGCGAGCTGGAACTGTCTTTGGACTGCTGTTTTCCATTGCGCTGATTGGGGGCATGCTGCTGCCCTGGGCTGTGGGACAGGTCTCGCAACAATTCGGACTGCGCATGGGAATGCTTGTGCCGGGCCTGGGAGCAGTCGGTATCAGCGTCCTGGCAATTGTGTTCATGCTCCGCGAGCGCGCGGCTGCGCGGCTGGCAAAACCTGCCGCCCGGTAACTGTTGCTTTTCTACTGTAGAGACGTTGCTTGCAACGTCTCTATTCATGCAATGTAGAACATCAGAACTGAAAAGGTTTTTAAGTGAGCGACGTATTCGCCGTCGATTTGGGTGGGACGAAGTGCTCCGCCGCAGTGGTGGATCGGAGCGGGCGCATTGTCTCTCGGCGCACCGTCGCCGTCGATCTCAGTTCCCCCAATGCTCCCGTGCTGCAGATCATTCAACTTGCGAAACAACTCGCAGCGCCGCATCCATTGAAACGCGCTTTTCTAGCGGCCGGAGTCGCGGTGCCTGGCCTGGTCCGTCCCAGTGGAACAGTCTGGGCACCGAACTTGCCCGGCTGGGAGCGGATGCCGCTGGCCAGTCGCCTCAAACGCTCGCTTGGAATTCCCGTGGTTGTAGAGAGTGATCGCAATGCCGCCATTGTTGGAGAATCCTGGCGCGGAGCGGCGCGCGGCAAAACGGACGCCATCGTGTTCATGATCGGAACAGGAATTGGAGCTGGCATTTTGAGCGGCGGCCGAGTTCTTAGAGGGGCACACGAACTCTCAGGTTGCGCAGGCTGGCTCACGATCACACAGGCAAAAAGAGCTCCTGCCGCCGGAATCGGAGAACTGGAATGGCTTGCCGCTGGTCCGGCGATCGCGCGGGCTGCACAGGAACGCTTGGCGGCGGGAGAAATAAGCAGCCTTTCCCACATCGATCTTTCCGGGATTACAGCTCATGAGGTCGCCGCTGCCGCGCGCAAAGGGGATCGCTTAGCAGTCGAAATCTTTCGCTGCGTCGGGGCCCTGCTGGGATACGGCGTTGCGAACATGGTGAGTCTGCTCGATCCCCAGGTCATCGTTCTGGGCGGAGGCCTCGCCGCAGTGGCCGATCTCTACCTCGACTCACTGCGCAGTGCCATGCTCGAGCACGCACAACCGCTCTCAGCCGCGCAGGTGAAAGTCGTCGTGAGCAGGCTCGGGGATAAAGCCAACCTGCTGGGTTGCGCCCGGCTGGCGTTGGAGCACGCTGGAAAACGGGTTTAACACTTAAGGAGTGGCCATGCATCGGCGTTCTTTTATCCAGACTGCGGGAAGTGTGGCGGCGCTGTCCGCTCTTCACGGTACAGCGTTAACCCCGAGTTCCGGCACACCGGGAAAGATTCTGGCGATCGCGGCACATCCCGGCGACGGCATGTTCACCATGGGCGCGACATTAGCGCAGCAGATCGAGCGCGGCGGATCGGGCGTTCTTCTAAGCCTCTCGCTGGGTGAAAAGGGAGCGCCGAAGGATATTCCGGTCCAGCAGTACGGTGAAATGCAACGTACGGCCACTGAGAAGGCCGCGCATCTGCTTGGGGCCGAGGCAATGTTTTTGAGTTATCCCGACGCCGAGATTCCCTTCAATGAGGAAAGCTCGGTGCGGGTGTGCGATGTGATCCGAGAGCAGATGCCGGAGATCGTGGTAACGCACTGGAGCGGCAGTTGGCACAAGGACCACCAGAATTGCCATCTTATCGTGCGGGACGCGATCTTCTATGCAGGACTGCAAACGCTAAAGCGCAGCCGGCCAGCGCATGCTATTTCTAAACTCTTTTATGCCGACAACTGGGAGGATGCCACCAACTTCATTCCAGACACCTACGTCAACATTGACGCGGTCTGTGAAAAGTGGCTCCAGGCGTGCGACTTTTATCCCATGTGGCGGGGACAAACGGGATTTTTCCGCTACAACGATTACTACAGCAGCCTGGCCATTATGCGAGGATGCCTGGCGGGATTCAAAAAAGCAGTGGCGCTTATGTCCGATCCCAACCAGCGAACCGATCGCCTGCAATCCCTCTGAGGCACGGTGTCCAGGCCGGGAGCGCGGCTATTGCGAGCTCTGCTGCTTAGGGATTTCGTCTAGCCGTTTCTTGAGATACTCTCGATATTCCTGCTGAAGCTTCGGATCTTTTGGCGAGCCGTAGATTTCGGCGGATTTGTATTTCCCTTCGTCGAATTTCTTTTTCGTCCATTCATCGTGAATGTGAGTTTCGTCAGCGTGGTCGAGAACTTCTTTCACCAATTGCGGCGGAATGAAGTAAACGCCCTCGCGATCGCCTACCACGAGATCTCCCGGCATCACGGTCACTCCACCGATTCGAATGGGCACGTTGATGCCGGTCAGCATGACATTCCCGATGGGAGTTGGATCGGCGGAACGGTAATACGCGGGCATATCGATTTTCGCGATGCCGTCGAGATCGCGAATGCTGCCATCCACTACCAGTCCGCCGCCATTCGTAGCCTTCATGACGTAGTAGAAGAGGTTGTCGCCCACAATGGTGCCATCCACCTTCTTCCCGAAGAGATCCACGACGAGCACATCGCCGGGCTGCAGCATATCGATCGCAGTCTGATTGAAGAGATTCGGCAATCCACGCTGCTTAGCCTTGGCTTTGGCAACTTCGTCTACATCGGTACGCAGCGGCATGAACTGTACCGTGAAGGCGCGCCCGACCATGGTGTTGCCAGGATGGAGGACTTGAAAGCCGTCCGCATACTGGTTCTTAAAACCTTCCACCTGTTCAAGCCCGGACCAGACTTCTTCGGAGGATAGATCACGAGCGCGCTCGATCATGGCGTCGGGCACTTTCGGGCGGCCGTCCGGAAAACGGTCGAACGGATTTTTAGCCGTGTAGTCCATCATTTCCTGCTTCGGAAAAGTAGACAACTGCGCACAGGCGCAAGTGGACGCGAGCAGGAACGTGGCATAAAAAGCGTGGCGGCAGATGGCGGCAGGCGCAAACCGGAACATTCTCGGTCTCCCCTCGGGGCTGAATTCAGAGTCGCACTAGCTGACGAGTTTACAATTCTATTTCTTGATTCGAGAGCCAGCGAATTTTATCGCAGGTGCACACTTCGTAGCGAGAGGGAGTACCCATGACTAAACAGAACTCCGGACTGTGGGGACGTCGTGATGTCTTGAAAAGCTCTGCACTATTGCTGGGCGGAGCTCTAGTGGCCGCCGATCCGTTGGAAGCCTACCCGAAAGCTGTCAACACCAATTCCAGCCCGTCAACGCTGAAGATTACCGATCTGCGCGTAGCCACGGTCGTCAAACCAGGCCCGAGTCCGTGTCCGATTGTTCGCATCGATACCAACCAAGGGGTGTACGGGCTGGGGGAGGTTCGAGACGGCGCCAGTCCGACCTACGCCCTGTTTCTGAAGAGTCGCATCGTGGGCGAGAACCCGTTGCAACTCGACAAGATTTTCCGCAAGATCAAGCAGTTCGGCGGGCATGCCCGCCAGGGCGGTGGGGTGTGCGCCATCGAAATGGCTCTTTGGGACATTGCCGGAAAGGTCTTCAACGCGCCCGTGTACGCGCTCATTGGAGGCGGCAAGTTCCGCGATAAGATCCGCCTTTACGCGGATACCATCGAGTCGAAAGATCCCAAAATCTACGCGCAGCGATTGAAGGAGCGCAAAGAAGTCATGGGGCTCACCTGGCTCAAGATGGACCTGGGAATCGAAATGGTGGCGGATACTCCCGGTACTGTCACCAACCCCAGCGATATCGAGCAATGGCAAGCCAACCAGCTTCCGCACCCCCTGCTGGGCATGGAGGTCACGAGCAAAGGTATCGCCATGCTGGAGCAGTACGTTGCCGCTGTGCGCGACGCTGTCGGTATGGACATTCCTCTCTCGATGGATCACCTGGGCCATTTGGGAGTGAAATCGATCATCCGACTCGGCCAAGCTTACGAGAAGTACAACCTGTCTTGGATGGAAGACGTGATTCCGTGGATGTATACCGATCTGCTGAAACAGATCTCGGACCAGAGTCCCACGCCCATCCTGACGGGCGAAGACATCTACCTGAAAGAACCTTTTCGGGTGTTGTGCGAGAGTCATGCGGTGAGCAAGATTCAGCCCGACCTGGCGACGGCGGGCGGGATCCTGGAAACACACAAGATTGGCGACATGGCGGAAGACTACGGCGTTCCCATGGCATTGCATTTTGCCGGTACGCCGATTGCCTGCATGGCGAACGTCCACTGCGCGGCGGCGACGCAGAATTTTCTCGCGCTCGAGAATCATTCTCTGGACGTCCCGTGGTGGTCGTCACTGGTTGTGGAAGGTAGCAAATCTCCAATCGTGAATCACGGCTGGATCGAAGTGCCGGATCGGCCGGGGCTGGGCGTCACGTTGAATGAGGACGTGGTCCGACAGCACCTTGCCCCCGGGACCGGCTATTTCGAACCGACTCCGCAGTGGGATCAGGAACGCTCATGGGACAGGCTGTGGAGCTAGAGGTTGATTCCGTCGGGAATCATGATCCCGGAACACCGAGGCTGCCCCGCAGAACCGTCAACGAAGCCGGCGGCAGATCGTATTCCGTACCTTTCTCAGCGTTGAGCATGCGCGTGGCTGGGGGGCTGTCAGGATCCGCGTGACCTTTCTTTCGATCCGCATGCCACTGGTATTGCTCCTTGCCAAACGTAATCATTGTCAGCTTGCCCGTGAAAGACGTGTCTGGCCTGCCATCTGCATCATGGAACAGCACCCGCAACTTGTGCGGATGATCGCGGTCCTTGTTGATGAGCATGAGCGACCACTGGCCATCTGGACGATGGAGCGCGTACGCCGTCACCAGCACGTGACCCTGCGCATCTTTGATATTGCTGGCCGCTCGATACAGAAGGTGCTCTGCATCTTTCGGCTGTGCCCACTCTTGCGTGATCAGTTGAGCAGCGAAAAATTGCGAAGTCGGCTCCACGATCTGATACTGATCGTCGACCATGAACATGTGATAAGTTCCCCAGCTATTGCGGCAAGCTGGGTGGGGAGGCGAATACGACAGGTCGTGATAATAGTGAGTGGAGTGTCCACCCGCAGTGAGAAATCCTGCGAAGGAGTCTGCCAGCCAGAGGGCGCCAAAGATATCCACTGCAGCTTCACCCCCATGTGCGTTCGTTTCAGTGTCGAGTAGAGGAACGCCCGCCGGCAATCCGTCGTCCCGCCAGACCTGCATGATGTGAGTAATCAGCTCCGGCTCTTGATACAGGTTCTCCCAGGGCGTTTCACATCCGTCGTATGGATAATGTTCGAACGACATGAACGACAGATCCCGCAGACGATTGTGGGACTTCAGGTAATCGAGAAATCGCCCAAACCACGAAGTACGGCCCTGTGCGTCCGCCCAAGCCTTGATGTCCTCGGTCACGCCCTGAAAAGAGGGACCCCCCAGCTTGAAACCTGCATCGACACGGTGCAGAGCGCTGGCGAACTGAAGATAGAGAGCTCCGTAGTCTTCCGGCTGCATGTATTGCCCGTCCGCTTCCTCGCCCATTTCGATGTAGGAGACAGGGTAACCGCGCTTTTTGAGGTAGCTCATTTGCGCCGCCGCGTCTTCCGGTGTGCTGTAGAGCATTGCCACAGGGACAATGGCCGGGAGCCCGCGGGTGATTCCGCTGGTGAAAAAGAGATCGAAACCCGGCTGATCGCCGGATTCCATGCGGTTGGGAGCGAGATAAAGATCCGACGGCTCATGCCATGGATCGACTGAGGAACACAGGGTCAGAGTTTGTTTCTGGTCGGGAGAATGGTGAAGGATGTCCTTCACTTGGCCCTGATCCATCGTGCCCAGAGAAAGCTCTCGGATGCCATAGCCCACGCAATTGCGCGGGTCAGCGGATCCGTGACTGTCACAGGTGTTGGACGAGCGCGTCATCCACACGCGCACGAATTTTGTGCTCACCGGGGCTGACGACAACGTGATGGTTGCATCGCCGCCTTTTCCGTCTCTTACTGTGCCGGAAGGGAAGTCTTGCCACGTGCCTTTATCCTGCTCGTCCATGGCATCTCCGGCGCCGACCCAGTACTGCACCTGAAAGTCGCGGGCAAATGGTTCGGCCCACTGGATCCGGACTCCATTGACGCTCTCTTTCTTGTCCAGGGCGATGACCACCCATTGCGGATGCAGAGCGTCACTCTCTCCCGTGAACTCGCTCGCCAGGTACGGATTGCTCTTCCAGTAGCTTTCGGCATTTCCATCATCCAGACGCGAGTAGCCGTCGAATTCCGTGCCCCCATTGCGCGTGAACCCACGGTGACGCAGCGAATACCCGTAGGAATGGCGGATCATTTCGCCGCTCGGATTGGGGTCTCCCGTGAAATAACCTTTACCCGCGGGATCGCTCCATGTGCCCTTCGGATTCCAATGCCAGGCCTGCACAAATAAATCCGTGTTCTGGCGATAGCTGATGACTCCCCAGCCTGCGGACAAAACCTTCTGAACCTGGTCGGGGCGGAAGAACACGTCCGTGGCATTGCTGGGAACTCGATCCACGGTGGACCCCAATGCGTGCAAAGGGCTGAATTTGTTGACCACGTGATTCGGGTTCGCGTCAACCGTTACGGTTTGAGCGAGCACCTGCATGCCTGCAAACAAGACGCTGCTCAGAATTATTGCGGAAAGAAACTGTCCAGTTCTTTTCAAGGGCGATCTCCTGCAGAGCCTCTTTGCCACAAGAGTCATACAACAGATGGCGTCACTCCTGCCATGATCAGCATTCCTCTTTTCACAGCATAAGAATGGAGTCCAGAATTGCGGTCACTGGCAAAGGCCTGCCTTGTATAATTCGCCGTTTCCAAGGTTATCCGATCGGGACTTCGCCATGCTGATTCGAGTATTTAATGACAGAGCAACACTAGGTCGTTCCGCCGCCGAGCAAGCCGCCAATGCAATTCGACGCGCCATCTCCGAGCGCGGTCAGGCTCGCATCATCGCCGCCACCGCTGCATCTCAACTCGAGTTTCTGGACGCACTTACCAAAGCTCCCGGCATTGACTGGACTAAGGTTGAGGCCTTCCATCTCGACGAATATATCGGGTTGCCCATCACGCATCCGGGAAGCTTTCGCAAGATGCTGATGGAGCAGTTGGTCCAGAAAACCGGCATCCAGTATTATCACTTGCTGCATGGCGATGCTGCTGATCCGTCGGTAGTGGTACGCGAGCTCGGCAAGCAGTTAGCATCGACCCCGGTGGATATTGCATTTCTGGGCATCGGCGAAAACGGGCACATTGCGTTCAACGATCCGCCAGCGGACTTCGACACGGACGATCCTTACCTGATTGTCAACCTCGATGAAGCTTGTCGCCAGCAGCAGGTTGGTGAAGCCTGGTTCGCCAACATCTCGCAAGTGCCGAAACAGGCCATCTCGATGTCGGCGAAACAGATTCTCAAGGCAAAAGAAATCCTGGCGGTGGTCCCCGACAAGCGCAAGGCGCAGGCCATTAAGGCGTGCTTCGAAGGAGAGATCAGTCCCATGGCTCCGGCTTCAATCTTGAGGCGCCACCCTAATGCCACTGTTTATCTGGATACGAACTCGGCTTCCTTGCTGGGACCGAAGCTGCAATCCGGCCTGAGAGCGAACTCTCAAGTAACCGTGACGTAGTGCCGCTTAGGAACGGACCTGCTGTGGTTCGACAGCCGTGGCTGGTGCCAGCGTTCTGACGGGATCGATGACCAACCAACTCAGCGCTCCGACAACGCACAGCCCAGCCGCCACGAGGAATGAAGCTGTCCATCCATATCGTGCTGCGATCCAGGGGGTCAGTGATGCGGTAATGGCAGCTCCGATCTGATTCCCCATATTCATGAAGCCTGAAATCGATCCTGCCGACGTTCCACCAATATCGACCGTTACCGACCAAAAGGAACTCTGAGAAAGATAAACTGCACCGGCTCCTCCCGCGAGGATCACGCTCGCGAGCCGAGCACTTTGAACGTAAGCACCACAAGCAATAAAAATACTCGCAATTGCTAGGGCAACAACTGCCAACCCACACCGGCCCAGGCGTGGACTGTACGACCGGGTCAGCCGGTCGTTAATCGCGCCGCCCACCAGGCAGCTTACAGACATGGCAATGAACGGGAGCATGGAATAAAGCGCGCTCGCCTTGAGGTTCAATCCTCTTACTCGAGAAAGATAGATGTAGAACCAGCTGAAGAAAATCCAGGCAACGTAACCGTAGCAGAAATAGCTGACTGTAAGGGCCAGCACTTCTTTGCTGCACACCACCCTGCGCCAGGGAATCAGCGTTGCCCGTCCGCTGCTTGGTGACTGTCCCGCACGATCGGGCGAAACTCCAGATTGGATCTCGGCCAATTCCGACGAAGATACCCGACTGTGCTCCGCCGGAGTGTCCCGAGCAGTGACGAACCAGACAGCTGCGGCAAGGAACCCGATGATTGCACATACCCAAAACGATGAGCGCCAGCCGTGGTGCAGCATGAAGTAGGTGATCAAGGGAGGAGTGAGGCCAGCGCCGGCGCCAACACCGGCGAAAATCCACCCGTTCGCGATTCCACGCTCGCGAAAAGGAATCCAGCGTGCGATGAACTGGTTCGCGCCAGGATAGATCACCGCCTCGCCCGCACCGAGCAAGAAGCGGACCGCAACAAACGCGTAGAACGCGCCCCTGATATCGGCGGGTACCAGCGCAGTGAGGCCGGTGAAAATTCCCCACCAGAGGACTCCAAACGTGAGCACACGGCGGGGGCCAAAACGATCGGCCAACCTTCCTCCTACAGTTTGAAAGAGGGCATAGCCGACCAGCATCGCACTAATCACCTCGCCAAGTTGCACCTGGGTCAACTGATATGCGTCGACGATCGCCCCGCCCGCGATCGAAAAGTTGACACGATCCAGATACGAGACGGCGCTCAGGACAAAGAGCCAGAATACGAGAAACCAGCGTACCCGAGTTGTGTTTGCGGAGGGCATGGTTGAGTTGCAGCGAAGCGGACTACGCCGAGTGCTCGCGCAGCACGCGCAACAATTGTTCGGCGACGATCTTGTCTTCTCCTGCCTGCAGCATGAAGGAGCACATGGTGAGCCCGGGCCGGCCTTCGCCACCGCCGATCACAATCGAAGGCTTGGAATTTCGCAGCATCTGCGAAACCTGCTTCGGCTCCAGCGGAACTCTGGAATCCCAGGAGATCTGCATGTGCGGGACATGGTTGGCGATGTCGGGCATGAAGAATGACGTGCTCACTCCCGGAACCTTGGTCAGTTCGCGCGAGATGCGTTCGAGACGGGCCTGCCATTCTTGCGTCAAGGCATCATGGTCTTCTTTTAAGTAAATTTCCAGCGCCTTCACCATCCCGATAATTTCTTCTTTGCCGACTTTCTGGCTGCGGCCGAGTGTGTCCTCATGCGGACTGTTGTTGAGTAGTGCATAGCCAACCAGATCCTTGCGCCCGATCAGCAACCCGGCACATTGCGGCCCGCGCATAGCTTTGCCGCCGCTGAAGGTGATCAGGTCGTATCCCATGTTGGCGTAATCCCACAAATGCGATACCGGAGGCGTGTCCGCCGCCGCGTCGTTCATGCATGGAATGTTGTACTGCTTTCCCAGCTTGATCCATTCGTCAACTTTGATTTGCCCCGCAGCATTGGCAAAATTCGAAAAATGCATCATCGCCGTCCGATCGCTCACGGCTTGCCGCAGTTGCTCGCGAGTTTCGACCTCGACCAGCTTGATCCCGGTATTTCTCAACTGGTGATCGAATGGGTTGCGATGCGATTTCTGAATGATGACTTCCGATTTCATGCCGGTGAGATCGGGTATCTGGCGAATGAACGCCTCATTGTCTCCCGTGAGAATGCCTGCGAGTCCTGACTGGATGGCTGCGGCCGCACCGGAGGTCACAAGCGCCGAGTAGCTATCCGGCAACTTCAGCATCTCGGAGATGCGCTTGCCGGCGGCGACCTCCAACTCAGGAATGCTCACAAAGTGACGCCCGGCCATGGCCATTACCGCCTCGAGTTCGGGGCGAAGAATCGAACCGCCGAGCATGGTCATGGTGCCTTCGCAATTGATAACAGTGGTCACGCCCAGTTCATCGTAAGGATTACCGGTCTGGCCGAAACCCGTCACAGTTGTGTTGCCGTTGCGTTTTCCCGCGGCCGACCAAAGTTTGCCAGGAGCGAAGATCGAGGCCGCCACGGCCGCAGCCGTGCCCAAAAATCCACGGCGGTTCCATGTCAATTGCAGTCCCATGACAGCCTCCTTACGTTTTACTTGCGCGAGATAGCCGCGATGCAGTTGATTTCTACCAGTGAATCTCCCGGCAGCGCCGCGACAGCCACCGTGGTGCGGGTCGGTCCGCCATGGGGGAAGTAACTCCCGAACACCTTCGTCATAGCCTCCCAATGCTCAATGTTCACCAGAAACACACTGGTTTGCAGAATGGTGTCCATCGTGCCTCCGCCGATCTCAACCATCTTTTTAATCTTGTCCATGACCATGGTGGTATGGGATTCGATGGTCCATTCTTTCTTGTCCCGCGTGTCGTGAGCGCCTTGCCCCGACACGTAAATCAGCCCATTGTGAATAATGACCGGCATAATGACTTCTTTTTCGCCGCCGGGCTTGCCTTCCCCATTCAGTTTCCGGATCGCGCCCTTATCCTGCGCGCGTGGCTCAGCCATACCGCGCGTAGGCGGAACCGCCGCAGCAATGCCAAGAGCTGACAGGATGGAACCAAAACGCATCGCGAAGGTCCTTCGAGTGGAGGTAGAGTTCATGACGTGCTCCTTTCGATTTAGCAGCTACGAATTCAGAATTACTATGAGGTTGAGCGGGCTACGTAGCCATCTTGACAAGACCGGTCTCCCTCTTGTTATTCCGGTTTCTCAGCGTCGCTGGGGACGCGGGCACAGCCGATTGATATCCTAGTTCAGCCGAAATCTTCAGCCCGGCGGATTGAATCAGAGGCGCGAGTTGCCGCAGCCGGGTTACGGGCATGCGTAATGTCGGAGCAGTGATGCTGACGCTCGATTGCACACTTCCGGTGTGATCCCAGATCGGCGAGGCCACGCAACGAATGTGCAATTCGTGCTCTTCCAGGTCACAGGCATACCCGTTCTTGCGAACGCGGTACAACTCGGTTTTAAGCTCTTGCACATTCCCCACCGAATTCGGAGTCAGACGTTTCAAATCGATTTGCGAGATGATGCGGTCCTGCTCTTCAGGGGGCATGTAGGCCAGCATCACCTTCCCTACGGCAGTGCAGTGAAGCGGAACCGCTGCCCCAATCCGCGAATGAATACGCACCGGCTCGGGAGAATCCAGCTTCTCCACGTACACGGCGGAGAGCCCGTGTCGCACGGTGAGGTGGATGGTTTCGCGGGTCTGCTGGTTGAGTTCGCGCAGGTAGGGCAGACTCAGGCGCCGAATATCCAGTTGCCCTACGGCTGCCTGCCCGATCGAGAAGCAAGCAATCCCGAGGTGATGGGTGCCTTCTCCATCGCGGTTCAGGAAACCGGCCGTGACCAGATTTGCCAGGAAGCGATGTACCGTACTGACCGGCAGCCTCGAGAGTGCCGCCACTTGCTTTGCGGTGAGGCCCCGCGGCGACTCGCTGAAAAGGTGCAGAAGCCGTAACCCGCGCTGCAGGGCCGTTATGTCGTAATTCCGTTTCGGACGAACCGTCATTGAAATCGACAAAATGAAAACGCTGGATTATCTGATGAAAATCGATTTTTTGCAACTCGTGTCTCTACAAGCGGCCAAATTTCTTCACTGCCTGCACGATGGATTTTAGCTGCTCGATAACCGAATACATCGCATGTTCTTTGTAGTCCATCTGCTGCGCCAGGGTGAGCACTGGTTGCGCCTGCGCTATGGGAACTACAGCCACCCCGTCGCTATCCGCCACGACGATGTCGCCGGGGTTCACCGGCACTCCATTGCAGACGAGCGGGATTTGCGCCCCTGCAAACCGGTAATGATGGACCGAAGTGGAAGGAACGATTCCCGTGGCGAAAACCGGGAATCCGATCTTGCGCAGATAGGCTACATCGCGTACCCCGCCATCGATTACCGCTCCCGAGTAGCCCCGCGCCGCCAGAGCGGTGCCCATCAATCCCCCCATGCCCGCGATGTCTTCTCCGTCCTCAACTACCATTACGTAGACTGAATCGGTGGATCCCTCATCAATGGCCTGCAGCATCCCGCTGAGAGCTTCGGGATCTTTGTTGCCCTCGTCCTTCTTCAGTTGAACAGTTCGCGCGTATCCTGCAAATTTGCTGGTGAAAATCGGCTGCATGCGGTGGCTCATGTACATCTTCTTGCCAGTAATCTGCTCGAGTGCGTCGGACACGGAGGCGACTTCCACGCGCCGGTATTCAGCGAGCAGGTCATGGTCACTCGAGGTGCTTGCCGGCGCTGAGTTGGATTGCGCGTCCGCGAAACGGGCCCGGACGGCAACCGCCGAAATAGACAGCACGGCCGCGACCACTATGAGAATGCGCTTTCTTGAGTGCGTTAGGATCATTCTGTTCTCCTGGTTGTCTCCGTTCGCGGACTGTAACACTTTCAGGCCCATTTTTGAAAGAGTGCCGCGGAAAATGATCCGAATGGACACCACCGCGTGGAATCAGAATTTCATCACGTGAAACGATAATCCTTGATTTTGCCAGCTCCTGCGCCCAGTTGCGATAAAATGTGGCGCTTGCCTATGCCGTTAATCCGCAAAACCTCAGGTTCGTTGCTCGGCCTTGCCCTCGCTCTACTGCTCTCCGGGCTTACCCTCTCGCTGGCGCAAAAAGGCTCTCCGTCAAAACACCCAACCAATTCCGGCGTAGTGGGTCGTAACACCTATAACAACTCATGCGCCGCGTGCCACGGGCTGGATGGACACGGAAGCGATAAGGCCGTAAATATAGCGGCCGGCTCGGACGCGCAGCATTTCTCAGACGCTCAACTGTCCGGCATTATTGCAAACGGTGTGCCCGGAACCGGCATGCCAGCGTTTCGCAACCTCAGTGAAAAACAGGTTCAAGCCGTCGTACTGTACCTCAGGTCACTGCAGGGGAAAGCCGAGGGACGAAGTCTGCCCGGCGATCCCAAACGCGGCAAGGAGCTATTCTTCGGCAAAGCCGAATGCTCAACCTGCCATACGATTTCCGGCGACGGTGGTTTCCTCGGCCCTGACCTCTCTGGATATGCGGCCACAGCGTTGCCAACAGCAATTCGCGACGAGATCGTCAAGGTCCGGCGTACTCCCGCATCCAGTTACCGTCCGGCCGTGCTTACCACGGCCGACGGGGAACGGCTCGAAGGCCTGATTCGGAACGAAGACAACTTTTCTGTTCAGTTCCAGACGAAAGACGGCAGCTTCCACTTTTTCCAGAAATCGGAACTGCGAAGTTTCGAGCGTCGTGACACTTCGTTGATGCCGACCGATTATCGCGATCGTCTTAGCTCCAGCGAACTGGGTGATCTCGTCAGTTTCCTGGTAAGCGTCAGTCCAGACGCGAATAAGGCAGGTTCTTCTCACAAGAAAAAACCAGAGGACGATTACGAATGAAATTTGCCCGAATAATCATCGCTGCCTTGTCGGTGACCTGCTTCCTCGCCGCTGCTTCGGGTCAGACATCCCGGACCTTCAAGCTCGAACCTCTCTCTCCGAAGTTCACGAATCTCGTTGGCGACGCAAAGCTGGAAAGGGTTGCGAGCGGGTTCGGTTTCACGGAAGGTCCGATGTGGGATCCCGCGGGATTTCTATACGTCAGTGACGAGAGCATCAACAAGATCTTCCGCGTCTATCCCAACGGCAAGAAGGAAGAAGTCATCACACTCGGCGACCCGGACGGCAACACCTTCGACCGGCGCCATCGCCTGATTGATTGCGCCAGCGTATTGCGAGCGATCATCGAGGTGACTCCGGACGGCAAGTACAAAGTTCTAGCGGACCGCTTCGAAGGCAAGCGACTTAACAGCCCGAATGACGTGATCGTGGGACCGGACGGCGCACTGTACTTCACCGACCCTACTCTCGACCTGGTTGCCGGCGAGAAGCAGGAGATCCCTTTTCAGGGCGTTTTCCGATTGGGCGAAAGCGGAAAGCTGACCTTGCTGACCAGAGATCTAACCCAACCCAACGGGCTGGCTTTTTCTCCAGACGGCAAAAAGTTCTATGTGGACGACAGCGAGCAGCGCAATATCCGCGTGTACGATGTCGAGACCGACGGAACACTGAGCCACGGGCGCATTTTTGGCACAGAGCCCGGTGGCAAGAACGACGGTGTGCCGGACGGCATTAAGGTCGACAAAGACGGCAATCTTTTCATCACGGGGCCCAAAGGGATATGGGTCTGGGATGCAAACGGGAATCACCTGGGCACGATCGACATGCCGGAACAGCCCGCAAACTTAACCTGGGGTGACAAGGACTACAAAACGCTCTACATCACCGCGACTACCTCAGTTTATCGCTTGCGCGTTCGGACCCAGGGCTACGTTCCTTATCTCGAGCAGTGATCGCATCGTTGAAATGACGAGCACGATCGAGAGCACATAAACCCCTTAGGAATGCGCTGGCGGATAACATTTCGCCAGAACTTCGGCCTCTGCCTGCAACCAATCCTGCAAGGCGAAACCGGTTCCTCTTCCCCGTTGCTCGTACAATTCGTACGCCCTTATCTGGATTTCATGCTCGACGATAGTTTCCAGCGGCTTGGTGCGAGCGAGATCGAGAAACGTGACGCCGTTCATGGCCCCTCCGATGAATGAAGTCCACGGCACAATAGCGTCTTCTTGTGAATTCGAAAATAGGGGAAACACTTGAGGGGCCAGCACGGGTTGATATTCGAGTCAGCGCATCGCTGAATGACCCCGATTGGGTGCTGCCGGCGTCGAGTCAACCATCAGACTCGCCAGTGGTCAGGACGCCAATTTTTAACCGACTGTTTGATGTCTTTGCGCGAGAGCTTCTCGTTCAGCGCTCGTTCAGCTAGTGCCGGGAGTTCGGCGTCAGAGGCGAAACGTAACCCGCACAATTGGCTTTCTGTGAGTTCCGGAATGCGCCCACGCAGCCGCTCCGGCAGGAGCTGCATGAGCCGGAGGCGTTCCTCGAGACGAATCACGCGATCCTGTACTCTGAGCGCGTACAAGCGGGTCTTGAACAGCCAGAGCAGAAAAGCCACCGCCAGCAGAATGAGCAAGGCCGAGTGAAAGTTGTCGCGAAAGTCACTTTCGCCCAGATGCGCAAAGAAATGGATCAGCGACATCACCAGTCCCAGCGCGAAGACCGGCACCAGAAAGAAATGAAAAAGTGGATCAAAGCGCGTATGACTGGCAAAACTCTGCGGCTGATTCTCGGCCATGAGGATCTCCTTTGAACAGGAAACCGGCAGTGTAGCAGAGTTCTCCGGAGCTATAGGAGATGTTTGGATGGCGCTCGGCCGCGTGCAGATTTTAGAGGAACCCTTGAAGCAGGGTTTTTCAGCGGTCCGGTCACCGTGTAGGGACAGCCGCCATCGGCTGTCCGGTCGAGCGAAGCTCGACTGAGACGCTTGACCAACTCCGCGGGATGAAGTCAGGGCCTAAAGGCCGCTGATTGGGCGTTGCTTACGGCACCGAAGTGGTGCCCTGATACGAAGCAGGGTTTATTAGCAGTCTGAGGGTACAGATTACACGCCGTACTCCCTTTCCCACGTTCCCAACATTTGTCTTGTGTATTTCATGAATCACCTCCGAATTTGCTTGAACCCCCAAGCAGTTTCTGGACTCTCTGCTGGCCGGAGGTTCGAGTCCATGGAGGCAACCTGAACCCTTCTCAATTTATCTGAAGAACCTGTAAGGATCTTGACAGCCCAGTGCTGAGAGACAAGAATTACCTAAGGCTTTGGGGACATGTCTCAGAAGAAGGTCCGGTTCGACCAATTCGAATTGGATTACGGGCGCTTCCAGCTTTCCCGCAGGGGTACTCCCGTACGGCTGGAAAGCCTTCCCATGCAGCTGCTCATGCTGCTGATCGAGAATCAACCCAATGTTCTGACGCGCGAGCAGATTGCAGCGGAATTGTGGGGCAAGGATTTCTTCGTCGATATTGAGCAGGGAATTAACACCGCTATCCGCAAGATTCGCATCGCCCTGGACGATGATTATGTTCAGCCACGTTTCGTTCGGACCGTAGTCGCGAAAGGCTACTGCTTCGTTGCCGAGATCGCCAAAGATTCCGGCGATGACGCTTCGGAACAGATCATGTTTTCTGCCGAGGAACTCGGACGCGCCGTCATGGCCGCGGCTGGTCTGGATCCCAACAACCCAGGCGGCCCGCGAGAGAGCTAGCGTAGGACCCGAACGATCCCGGGAACAGAGTTCGATCAAAAAAAACAGAGGGTTCGGAGAGGACCTCCGAACCCTCACTTCTTAGTGGTAGCCCAACGCTTACTTCAATGACGCGAGCACGATCTGTGCGTGAGCAGTGATGTTCTGGGCGCGCAGTTCCCCTTCGAGCTTGCCCTCCGGCAGCCGGTACACGGTTCCGCCAGCAATCTTGACTTGGCTTAAAAAGTGACGACTTCCGTATTTATGGAATACCAGCGCATACACGCCGGAAGCGGTTTTGTGGCGGTCTTCCCGGCTCAGTGCGAATGTAGTCATCTTGGCTCCGGCATTTTCAATGACCAGAGTCGAGCCGTACATTGTGGCTCGCTGCACAATGCAGTTACCGGCGGGAACCACCCGGTCCCATGCGACGAAATCAAAAGGCACGTTAGCGGCCACCTTCTCACTCGCTCCAAGTTGCGCTGCAGCGGCGATTGGCAGCATCACGACCAAAAGCGCGATAACCGTTGCGTATTTCATAATGCACCTCCATTTTTCTGGGTCAACCGAATGCATCATGTGTCAGAAGCTCAAAAACGTCCATGGAGACGGTCTGAAACAGTCTGAATTGATCTGAAGATAGTGCGATCCGCTTGACAGGGCGTTACCTGCATACAACAATTGCTGCCAAGCTACGGTATGCGTCGTAAGGTACAGTTCGCCGAATTCGAGTTGGACCTCGACAGATTTCAGCTCTACTGCCGTGGAGAGCTGGTTCGCCTGGAAGGTCTTCCTCTTCAGTTGCTGATCTTTCTGGTGGAGCATCCCTGTCAGTTAGTGACGCGCGAGCAGATAGCAGATGCGCTGTGGGGCAAGGCTGTCTTCGTGGATGCGGAAACCGGAATCAACACGGCGATCCGGAAAGTCAGGATGGCCCTCGACGACGATTCCGTGCAGCCCCGATTCTTGCAGACGGTCGTCGGAAAAGGGTACAGATTTATGGCCGAGATTGACGCTTCGAACATCGCGGCATCGGGAGAGTTTCACGTCAGTGCTGAGGAATTCGGCCGCGCTGTGCTCGCCGCTGCGGGTCTGGACTCGCAGGATCCAAAAGCGTCCGGCAAGGGCTAGAAGCTCCGTACTATTCACCGCAACGACGGCGGAATCCTTTGCCGTGAGCCTGAATCCAAACTTCCATGAAAGCCATACAAGTCAAGCAACCGGGTGGGCCTGAGGTTTTGGAACTCGTCGATTTGCCCGTTCCTGAACTGAAAGCGAACGAGGCGCTCGTGAAGTTGGCCGCTTCGGGAGTGAATTTCATTGATGTCTATCATCGCGAGGGCCGTTACAAGGTGCCGCTGCCGTTCGTTCCCGGACAGGAAGGCGCGGGCGTGGTCACGGCGGTGGGTTCCGACGTGAGGTCCGTCAAAGCAGGCGACCGGGTTGCCTGGACCGGATTGCTGGGCGGATATGCCGATTATGCGGCGGTTCCGGCCGACCGCTTAGTGGCAATCCCTCAGGGAGTCACCGATCAGCAGGCTGCGGCAGCCATGCTGCAGGGCATGACTGCGCATTACTTGTGTCACGACACCTATCCGCTGAAGCGCGGGGAGAGTGCACTGGTGCATGCTGCTGCCGGAGGCGTGGGATTACTGCTGGTGCAGATGGCTCACAACATCGGCGCGCGCATCCTGGCAACCGTCTCGACTGAAGAAAAAGCTAAATTGGCCCGTGAGGCTGGGGCGGACGAAATTATCTCTTATACGAAATCAGACTTCGAGGCCGAAACGAAGCGTCTGACGAATGGCCAGGGAGTGCATGTCGTCTTTGACTCTGTTGGAAAAACGACCTTCGAGAAGGGGCTGAATGTTCTACGTCCGCGCGGGATGATGGTGCTCTTCGGCGGATCCAGCGGCGCGGTGCCGCCTTTTGATCTGATTGCCCTTTCGCAAAAAGGATCGCTCTACGTGACCCGGCCAACCCTCGTGAATTACATGGCGAGCCGCGAAGAGTTGCTGTCTCGGTCCGGCGCAGTGTTTGCAATGATCACATCGGGAAAACTGAAACTAAGGATCGCACATACCTACCCACTGGCCGAAGCGCAGCGCGCGCATCGTGACCTTGAAGGACGGAAAACTACGGGGAAACTGCTGCTCCTGCCGTAGCGCCGAGACCCACGCGTCCTTGAAACTCCAGGCACGCTGTACACTAGCCAGTCGCGGCGGGGCGAAACTTCTCCACCACAGCCGCCGGACAGCGGCGCTAACCATATGAAGGCCATTCGCGTGTCCCACCCCGGTGGGCCAGAAGTACTGGAGTTGGTTGACATCCCGGTTCCACAGCCCAAGCCTGCGGAAGCACTGGTCAAAGTCAGCTTTGCCGGCGTGAACTCCATCGATGCTCAGTTTCGTGACGGGCGGCTGCGGACCGCTCTGCCCTTTATCCCCGGACACGAAGGCGCGGGAGTCGTCACTGCGGTCGGCCCCCAAGCCCGATTCGTGAAGGTCGGGGATCGCGTGGCCTGGAGCGGGACGCTCGGCTCCTACGCGGAATATCTCGCCGTTCCTGAAGAACATCTTGTCCCCGTGCCGTCGAACATTACCTATCAGCAAGCGGCTGCCGGCATGGTGCACGGCCTTACCGCGCATTACCTGGTGAACGACGCGCACAAACTGAAGCCGGGAGAAACCGCGCTGGTGCATGCGGCTGCGGGAGGAGTCGGTCTGCTGCTGGTGCAGATGGCCAGGGCGATAGGAGCGCGCGTCATTGGCACAGCATCGAGCGACGAGAAAGCTGACTTGGCACGCGAAGCGGGAGCCCACGAAGTCGTGGTCTTCACGAAAAACGATTTCGAATCTGAAGTGAAACGCATGACTGGCGGCAAGGGAGTGGACGTCGTTTACGACGGTGTGGGGAAGGACACCTTTGAGAAGAATCTGAACGTGATGCGTCTGCGCGGCATGCTGGTGCTCTACGGGATGTCGAGCGGACCGGTGCCTCCCGTCGATCCGGCAAAGCTGTCTGAAAAGGGATCGCTGTATATGGCGCGAACTACGCTGGCGCATTTCACTGCCACGCGGGAAGAACTGCTCGCGCGCACTAGCGCGTTGTTCGGCATGATCGCGGAAGGGAAACTCAAGCTGCGCATCGCGAAAACTTATCCGCTGGCAGATGCTCCCCAGGCACATGCCGACATGGAGGCGCGGAAGCTCGCGGGAAAGTTATTGCTGATCCCCTGATCCAAATTGGCGTCCTCGCGGAAACCACGTAGGGACAGCCTCTCTCTCAGGCTGTCCAGTCGGACCACAGACCATGTAGCTTGCAGCCTCTCCTCAGGATCTGCGGCTGTAGCTCTTAACGTATCCCGGGGCTGGCCGATTCGAATCCAGTTGCGGATCGTTGATCGGCGCTCCTGCCTTTATCTCCAGTGGCACTACTCCCGCCCAGGTGGGGAAGGAATAATCTTCCGGATCGTCGATCGGCGGGCCGGTGCGTACCTTTGCGGAATATTCTTCGATGGGCACTCGCAGCACGGACGTCGCCTTCAGTTCGCGTTCGTTCGGCTGGCGGGAATCGTCCCACCGCCCGCGAAGGATGTGCTCCGACAACACGCGCAGGGCTGCAAGTTTTTCTTGAGGATCGTCCACCAGCGTCGCTTTTCCCAAAATTACGACCGAGCGGTAATTCATGGAGTGATTGAAAACCGAGCGCGCGAGTACGAGCCCGTCCAGCAAGGTCACGGTGATGCACACCGGGATTCCTTCTTTCATCTGACGCAACATGCGGCTCGCGGCGGAACCGTGGATGTAGAGATTTGCGTGTTTGCGCCCGTACGAGGTCGGAATCACGAATGGCTGTCCATCCACGTTGAAGCCAACATGGCACAAGAAACCTTCGTCAAGAATGCGATAGACAGTTTCGCGATCGTACACGGCACGGTCGGGCTCGCGCACCACACGAGTGCGCCCGGTGGACAGGTGGGTTTCAGACATTCGCGGAACAACTCCGGCAAGCGCCAAGGATGGGTGAAAGAAAAGTTTAACATCGGACGTTAGACCTCAGGCTCCGGCCGGGTGTCGGGTCTCCAGGGCGGTGATAACCCCTAGACCGCAAGCCCGCGGCTTTTCTCCTGCTATCCTCTTGGGCATGAATTCTCGTTCGCTTGGGATCGGCTTACTCGTGGTGCTGTTCACAGTCACGGCAGTCGCAGCGCAGAATGCCGTCGACCTTAAGCCCTCTCCGCAGCAAGTCGAGTGGCAGGATCTGGAGATGGGAGCGATCATTCATTTTGGTCCCAACACCTTTCTGAATCAGGAGTGGGGGGACGGCTCAGCCGATCCGAAGGTATTTAATCCAAGTCAATTCAATCCTGAGCAATGGATGCGAGCGCTTCAGTCCGCGGGAATCAAGTACGTGGTATTTGTCGCCAAGCATCATGATGGCTTTTGCTTGTGGCCGACGGCTCAGACCGAATACAGCGTGAAGAACAGCCCGTGGGAAAACGGCAAAGGTGATGTTGTCAGGCGCGTGGAAGAAGCTGCCAGAAAGTACGGGCTGAAGTTTGGAGTGTATCTCTCGCCGTGGGATCGCCACGAGCCGCGCTACAAAAACTCCGAAGATTACGATCGCTATTACACTGCCGAACTCGACGAACTCGCCCAGCATTACGGCGATCTCGAGGAATTCTGGCTTGACGGCGCGGGCAGCGCAGGACATGTCTACAACTTCCCGCGTTATATCGAGGAGTTGCGCATGTCTCAGCCGAATACGCTGGTTTTCGCGGACATGGCGCTGTTCGACTACGGAGATATCCGCTGGGTGGGCAACGAAGAGGGCGTCATTTCGTACGAGAATCGGAACGTCATCGATCGTCATGGGTATCTACGCTGGCGTCCCGTGGAGGCCGACACGCCTCTGCGCAAGCAGCATTGGTTCTGGCATCCGGATGATGAGGCCAACCTCAAGAGCGTGCCGGAACTGATTTCGACCTACGAGCAAACGGTCGGGCGCGGCGGACAACTCCTGCTGGGCATCGCGCCGGATCGACGCGGACTGCTGCCCGATTCCGACGTGAAACGTCTGGAGGAATTCGGCGCGGCGATCAAGACGCGCTACAGAAACAACTTGGCTTCTTCGCACGTTCCCCGCGACATGGAAAGTGAACTGCCTCTGGACGGCAATCCCGATACCTTCTGGTCAGCACCAGTTGGATCGCATCATGCGGTGCTCGAGGTGAATCTCGGCAGGCTGGTGTCGTTCGATCACGCGCTCACCATGGAGTGGTTGAATGACGGACAGCACGTGCAGAAGTACGCGATCGAAGTCTTTCGCAGCGGGAAATGGGTGCGCGTGGCTAGCGGACTTGCCATCGGCCATAAGAAGATCGATGCATTTCCCCGTACATCCGCATCGCGGGTGCGGCTGAATATCCTGTCATCCTCGGCTGAGGCGCATATTCGTGAGTTTCAGATCTTCAATGTGAAGTAGGTCAGGCCAGGTAGCGGTTTTGGCGCCACCTGCTCGCGAATACGATCCCTACAATCACAAGTACGATGGGCGTGAAGATGCTGGCTTCCGGGCCTACACTGCCGCCGGTGATCCAGTGCGAGCCGCTGAATTCTGAATTCAGCAAGTTGTGGTGAGCTGGGATACTCCTCCCAACTGTGGCCTTCCTCTAACAAAGAATCGCAGGGCAACGATGAGCCACAGTAACAATCCGACCACGATCATCAAGGAACAGCAGAGCGCGCCAGCCAGCGCGAAGGCCATTGGCGCCGCGGAAGATTGTGTTTGCCGGTTGCGGAACTGGAGGAGTGGGAACGAGATGTGGTTGTTCTTGTGGAGCGTTGAGAGTCGGATCGGACGTGATCGTTTTATCCCGATCTTAACTCAGGGTGGGTCCACGATTAGTCCTAGGGAGAATATGGCTAGCTGTCCGGATCCATGTAGGGACAGCCGCCTCGGCTGTCCAGCGGAGCGCAGCTCCGCTAGGTTTTGTTCTGAGAGCGACCGGGCCCTCCGTCGTGCCGGACAGCCGAGGGCGGCGTTCCTACAAATACCGGAGCAAATAGGGTCGAGCTTCGCTCGATTGGACAGCCCGAAAAGCTGTCCCTACGCGAGCTGTTGTTACCCAAGCCATTGCGGATTTTGGTAGGTTCCGTCGAAATTGTGAGTTGTCTTGTAAAGCTCGAATTCGCCTTTCGCAGCTGCGGGAGCGGTCTTGGCGAGAAGGCTGGAGACTTCTCCCGAACTCATCTTCTTGAAATGTTTCGCCGCCCCAATCGCCTGCTGCAGGATTTCCAGAGAGTCGCATCCCGTGATTACGACGCTGGTCGGCAGGTTCATGGCATAGTGCAGGCACTCGACCGGGGTTGCGGTTTTGCTTTTCAGAATAATTTTGTCGCCCATCGGCTTCATGCCCAGAACGCCAATGTTGTGTTTCACCAGAACCGGCAAGACTTTCTTCTCGAAGCTATCGTAGTGCGCATCCATGACATTCAGGGGCATCTGCACGGCATCGAACGTGAAGTCGTGAGCGAAGGCGGTGTTCAGCATTTTCAGATGAATGTCGGGGCTCTTATGGCCGGTAAATCCAATGTACCGGACCTTGCCTTGCTTCTTGGCCTCGAGCACCGCCTCCATGCCGCCGCCCGTCGCGAAGATGCGATCGGGATCCGTGTCGCGAATGACCTCGTGAAACTGCAGCAGGTCGATGTGGTCGGTCTGCAGGCGACGCAGCGATTCTTCCAGTTGCTGCACTGCGGCTTGCTTGGTGCGCCCATCGATCTTCGTCATCAGGAATGCTTTCTCGCGATATCCATTCCGCAATGCCTTGCCCATGCGGACCTCGCTTTCCCCGCCGTTGTAGTCCCAGCAGTTGTCGAGGAAGGTGATGCCGTTGTCGAGCGCGGTGCGAATGATGCGAATGCTTTCCTGCTCGCTCGACTGCATGCCGATGTGATATCCGCCAAGGCCGACCATGGAAATCTTTTCTCCGGTGTGGCCCAGGGTGCGAGTAGGAACGGTGGCGTCAGCTGCGTGGGCGAGTTGCTTGCTCAGCGAGGTCATAAGGGTCGTGGCTGCGGCGGTTTGGAGGAACTTTCTGCGATCCATGGTATTCAGACTCCCGGATCGAAATGTAGGTTGCAATTTTTACGATATTAAGAAACGGCGGACGAGGGCGTCCGCCTTTACCAGGTAGTGGTTGCTTACGAACAAGGGGTAAGCGGCGCAAGACCTCACCGGGAAGATTTGCGCCAATCCGCTCGCTTCGCATCGCAGGACAGCCCAAGGGGCTGTTCCTACGTTTACCAGTTGATCTTCATCGCGAACTGGAACTGGCGCGGGTCGTATGCTGCTGTGGGCTGCCCGGCATTGCTGAATAGCGGGCTTACCGCGGCTACGTTCATTTTGTTGGCGATGTTGAACATGTCGGCGATCAAGTCCACATTGAATCGCTCGGTGAAGTAGATGCGCTTCGAGACGCGCATGTCGTCGAACACCGTCCAGGGCGTTACCCCGGCATTGCGCCCGAGATTGCCGTCGAGCTGAAGCAGGGTGGGCGTCGTGCCCAGGGGATTCGTTGCGCTAGGCAGGAATCCCAGGATGCACGGTTCCTGCAACTGACCAGTCGGTGAGTACCTGGATGAGTAGATCGGTCCGCACGCGGGATTCACCGTGGTATTGGGCCGCCCCGTCAACGACGAGAGCTGCATATTATCGCCATTGCCGGTGATGATGTTAAACGGCCGTCCCGAATTTACTTCCACAATCGGGGCGAATGTCCAGTCGCTGATCAGCTTTCGTCCGAAGCCTCCGCCCAGATGCCCGGTCTGATAGACCGCGCTGAAGACGAAACGATGGCGTTGGTCGAACAGCGATGAGGAGCGATCGAGTCCCGGAAAGAAACTATCTTGCGGGGTGAGCGTTGACTGCAGGTCGGTCGAGTCGTCGATCGAATGCGACCAGGTGTAAGACGCCAGCATTTCGTAGTGATTGCTGAAGCGCTTGCGCAGGTTGGTGGTGAAGCCGTGATAGATCGAGCTGCCGTTTGAGTAGTTCGCGTCCATATCTCCAAACGGAACGCATCCACTAAAGGAGGCCGGATCGCAGTTCGCATTGAACCCTGGAATTGAGGCGACCATGGTAGCGGCCTGCCCGATACAAGCAGGATCGGCAAACGCGTACGCGCCGATGATTGAGGGGTTCAATCCGCCAGGCCGGAAGAAGTTCATCAGAGAAGCATCGATATAGGGAAGGGGGCTTGTGGGCGCTCCGCCCTGGTTGCAGCCACTCACCGTGAACGGACTTGAGGGCAGAGGCTGTCCTGAGAGAGTGGCATCGACCAGAGCCGCGTTGAAGTTCTTGACCATCAGATCGCCGCGAATCGTGTTGGCGTTGATGGGACGATTCAGATGACGTCCCCCATTGAAGTTGTAGGCCAGGCTGAGCGCGTACCCGTGGCCCAGATCACGCTCAAGACTGAGATTGGCCTGCTGCGAATAGGCGTAAACGAAATTCGCTGACTGCGGATAGCCGAACGGCTGGAACCCAAGCGGCAAGAAAGTCGATTGCGCCGGATTGGCCAGGTCGAGGTTCAAATAGTTCTGGTTAAGGAACACGGACTGCGGAAAATTCAGAGACTCAAACTGCTGCTGGTTGGGCAGATATCCCATCGCCGTCGCCGTCGCCGGGCTCAACGTGGCCGCACACGGATTCGCGCCACTTGGCTGGTTAATCGGCAGACCCTGGAAAATCGTAATTCCGTTCAAATTGCCGGGGCTCCCGGCGCCGCTGCACAACCCTGTGCCCGCGAATGCCAGCTGTCCGCTCGACGATCCATCCGATGCATCCCCTAAGAAGTAGAGTCCAAGCAGCGGGTGATCGTAGAACAATCCGTAGGAAGCACGGATCACGGTCTTGCCATTCCCTGCTGGATCGAACGCCAATCCGATTCGTGGCTGGATGTTATTGCGATCGGTCTGAATCCCTTTCTGCAGACCGAGCAGTCTGTAAGCGGGCAGAGCCAATCCTTGCGGTTGCTTGAATTTGGGCGGAATCTCCACGTCGTACCGCACTCCGTAATTCAGCGTGAGTTTCGGATTGATACGCCACGAGTCCTGAAAGAACACTCCGATCGGAATGTTCTTGAACTTGTCACTGGGGCTGCCCAATCCTTGCACGAAGCTACCCGGCAAACCAGCGCCGTAGGACTGTACCGGTGAGAGGTCGGGAAAATTGGGAAGGCTGCCAGGAGCGGGATTCACGAAGCCCAGGCTGGCAGCCCCGAAGCTTCCGAAATCGTAAACACCGCCGTAATTCACGGTGAAGGTCGCCGTGACCGGCAGATAATTGACGTCGCCGCCGAATTTCATGTTGTGTCGGCCCACACTCAAAGAAAAGTTGTCGGTGAACTGATAACGAGTCTCGGTGCGTTGGATATACGAGTAGGGCTCGCGTCCGAAATAAGCGAAACCGGGAATGTTAACAGCGGGATCGGATCCGCCGGGAATGTCGGTGTTATAGAAGTAGGACAAACCCCGGCGGGCATACTGGAAGCGGAATTCATTCACCTTGTTGGTGCCGATGCTCCAGGTGTCCTGCACGGTGCCGGCGACATCACGATACGTCTGTTCCGATGTCCGTGAATATGCATTTTGCCCAAACGGTTGATCCTGCCCGCTGACTTCGATTCCGGTCACCGTGCTGGGGCTGACGTTAGCGCGCAACATGAGCCGGTTCGAAGTGCTGATGTTGTGATCGAGGCGCAGCGAGTAGAGACTCGTTCCTTCGAACACAGGAAAGTTGCCTCTCTGGGAGTTTAACGTCTGGAATGTGCCGGGGACGGGGCTGCATGGTCCGGGAGGAGCGCAACTGGTGGGAAAGCCTGCCCAGGAGGTGAGGAGTCCGCCGCTCAAGGCGTAAGCCAGGCCGGAGGGCCACGCTCCCTGGATGCCTTGTCCGGAAGCGGCTCCGGAAAGGGTTACATACTTTTGGACCTCACCTTTATACAAGGGGCTCGCCGCCATCGTGCGTTGAACGATGGGATTGGAGAGGAAAGAAATCTGATCTGGCGTGAGCTGAAGCGTCACGCTTCCCGTAGGAAGCAACGGGCTGAAGATTGATGTCGCATCATAAGGCGTGAGCCCGAAGCACACCTGTCCGCCGGTGATGGAGCAATCCTGCCCGATGCTGGAGAATCCCGTCTCGTGCCGTCGCGTGATTTCGTAAGAGAAGTAATAGAACGTTTTATCCTTCTTCAGCGCGCCCCCGAATGCCGCCCCGGCCTGCACGCGTGTATAGGCAGGATCCTTTACCGTGCTGAACGGATTCACCGCCTGAAAGTTCCGGTTGCGCAGATATCCGTATACGTCACCATGAAATTGGTTCGAGCCTGAGCGCGTGATGATGTTGACCACGCCCCCGGAGGCGCGACCATATTCCGCGGCGTAGTTATTCGTGATGATCTGGAATTCCTGAACGGCTTCCTGCGACACGGTGGAGCGCACACCATTCACCGAGTTGTCGGTGGCGTCCGTGCCATCGACGTTGACCAGGTTCGAGCGCGCGCGTTGTCCACTCATGTTGAGGCCGGAGGTGGGAGCAGCGCCGAGATTGGGCGCGGCATCGTGCACAATCTGGGAGTCGGTCAGCGTGAAGTTGATGTAGTTGCGTCCGTTGATCGGTAGATTGTCGATCCGGCGTTGCCCGATAGTGTCGGTTGTCGAGCTCCGCGAGGTTTCGACCAGTTCCCCCTGCGCGGAAACATCGACGATCTCCGTCTTGCCGCTTACTTGCAGGGTGACGGGGAGTTCCACAAGTCCGCCGACCGTGATTGCGACCCCGGTGTTTTGGATTGTCCCGAATCCTCCCGCCGTAACCCTCACCGAGTAAGTACCCGGAGGCAGCAATTGCGCGCTGTAACCACCCTGCCCATCGCTGGTAGCTGTGCGCTCCAGGCCCTTGGCAACATCGCGGACTATCACGCTGGCATTGGTGACAATCTTGCCCTGCGGATCCTTCACAGTCACGTGCAGATCGCCGGTCGCCGCTCCACCTTGAGCCCAGGCGATTGCGGATGAAAGCAGAACCAACGCGCCAACAGCTTTGACGATGCGGAACATAGAGATCTCCCTTGAACTCGCGGACGCGAGCAAACGGTGGGACACGTGCCCACGGCAAATTGCGGGTGCAGTCACTCGAAGGTTTGAAACGCCCGATTCTCGCTGGTTTTACATCAGATCCATACCGGAAAACAAGTGAGGAATGGGCCTGGGTCGCCTTCCAGTAACCCTTCTGACACAGCGACTAGGATCACAAACCAGCAGAGATCCGCACGGGTGCCGCGGGATTCTGTAGCCGCCCGAGCAGCATGGCGGATCCGCTGAGGCGCTCATAACCGTGCAGAACGGGGCTGGCGTCGGAATCCGAATTGGGCCAGGCCAACGCAAAGTAGATCCTGAGAAGCGCAAATGTCGCGTTACGGCGCAAGAGGAGGGCCTGCTCAACCAATTGGCGTGCCGCTTCGGCGGTATGGGGATCGTTGGCGGAGAGAGCGCTTTGGCCAATGCGGACCAGCACCGACGCATTCTTTCCTGCGACCTGGACGTAGGCGGCCATGGCGCGCAGGCGTTGTCGTTGCACCGCGCGAAAATCCGACGGCATTAAACGACGGCGCAGGTATTCTGCTTGCGCGGAATCGATAAGGTTCCGAAACGCGTCAAGGTCGACGGGTTGAATGCTCGCGGGCTGGTTTGTCCTCAATAGCTGCAGGCTTTGCGAAAACGTAATGCTCAGAATGAGCGCCAGAGCGAGCGCTGCAGCGACAACGAGAATAATGGCCAGAGTCATTGTAAGAGGCGCTCCAATTCGCGGTTCCAAAGGGCCAGATTGTTCTCGGGAAGAGCAATCGGAGCCGTCGTTGCAGAGACTTTGCGGGAGATCAGAAGATAGTAAATCCACATCAACACACAGAAATGAAAGGTGGCCATATTGATGAAGTCGAGAACGACGCGACTGTCATCGGGGAGGCTGCTATTGGCGACTAAGGCCCATGTGGCGAGGTGAACACAAGCTGAAATGGAGAGCCCCAGAGCAATTCCCCGGTCAGCGGATGGCATGCCAATGCTGAAGTACGAGGAAAATCCAAAGATCGAGATCAATATTCCGCATTCAATGATGTAAATGGTCTGCTGCAAAAGATGCGCCCCGGAGACAATGCCAAAGAGGCTATCTGTGGGCGCAAAGGCAGCAGCCAGAGTGGATGCGAAGATGAGAAGAACACCCACTGCACCGATCGCCCGTTTTCCCAATGCGGCGATAGCGACGTAGGGGCGAAATACGTGGGCAAAAATCTCAGCCAGCAGAGCAAACTTCAGGATGCCTTCCACAATAAGACCCGCCCAAAACAAGCGCCACCAAGTCAGTGGCTCGACGGACGGGACGATATCGAGGACGTATAAGCTGAGTTGTTCGAGCGCACTGGCCAAGACAAAGGCTAGGAAAAAAGGATGCTGCCGGTGCACTCCAAGGCGCCATAGACCAATGCCAAGGATCAGGAGCAACACACTGGGCGCGACCCAAAGATAGTGCCAAAGCCATGAGTGCGCCTGCAGCATGCCTAGGCAATATAATGCCCCAAGCCGCCGCTCGCAACGGACTGGTCACTCTTGTTCTATTTTCGTAAGACCAGCGAGCCGAGTGTTCAGATCGCCAGTTTAGGTGCCATAATTGATCGTCTACGGCTTGCAGAGCTTGGCGCCGCAGCTGGTCGAACCAGTACCACCATCCGCCCGGAGGGCGGTTGGAATCACGAGAGTATTAACGAATAGTACGGCGGCTCCAAGCACGAGTAGTATACGTTTCACGGTTGTTTTCTCCTCAGTTGTTGAGATTTGAACCGTGATAGTTTCATGGGCGCGGTAGCAGCGCGCAACGTTACTTCGGGCCTTGGTTTGTTCGGAATTCGTAACAAGATGACTCTGAAATCTGCCCTCCAGGATGTGAAGGACACGACGCTTGCCGCGGTCTCAGGACTGCTTGCCAGACTGGCCTACCTGGCCTCCCTTCGGCATAAACAGGGCAGGTACCAACACTGGGGTATGGAGAACGTCTATGGGCCGGAGGCTTCCGAGCGGGCGCTCAAGACCGTCCATGCGGATGTTTTGAAAGGTGTCCTGAGAACGCCCTTGCCGCGGCTGGAAGAAGACTTACAGGTTTCTTGCCACGCTGGCGGCCTTGCGGCGGGACCGTATGTCGAACAACTGCGCGGGCGGCTCGAGGATTTACTTCCAGAAGGACGCCAGGATTCTCCGGCAGCCCAGCATCTTAATTCAGTGCTGCTGGCGCTTTCCCATTTGGAGAAGAATCCAGCGGGTGCCACTCGGTTAACTTCATAGCCACACCCACCACTTGGCCGAGCACTTCGGCTTCCTGCGGATGACGCAGGATGCGCACCGCAACCGGAGACAACGGATGGGGCTGCAGAATGATCTCTTCGCGCCGCATGCTGCACCAGCAGCAGGTATGCCCGTCACGGGTTTCCACAAAGTAGATGGGACGCTCGTACTCTGACCGCCAGGAGCCTTCGAGAACTCGATTCCGAGATTCATCCACTTGGATGAAGCTGCCCGGCGGCAGGATCGGATACATGGTGAAATCGTGCGTGCCGACATAGCCGTAGGTGAAATCTGTGGTCGCGAATTGCGCTAGATAGGCCAGTGGCACCAGTCCCCACTGCTCGACCATGCGGCCCATGTTTGTGGTGCGGCGTTCGTCAAACCCCGGATCCATGCGCACCGGCACCTGCACTGATTGCAGTCCGCTGAGTGCCTCGGACACGTGCGATTTCGGCGGAGATACCAGCCCGAGATCCGCAGGGATATTATTCAGATCTACCCCATACCAGGACATGAGTTCGCGCACATCCCGTCGGTAAATGACCGATAATGTGTAAAGCCGGTAAATGCTCGGCAAAATGCCCTTGGTCTCGATATCCGAGAGGCGGCTGGGCGGAATGGAAAACTCTTCGTTGCGATAGCGGTCCGCGATGCGCGCGCTGGAGTTTTCCACGTCACGCATGGTGAGACCAAGCTTCTCTCGCAATGTGCGAAGACTTTTGCCTGCTGGCAACACGCGTCCCCCCTCGACTAAGTTCGGAATAATATCAAACACAAAGCGGATTGAAGGCAGGATTGTGCAAAAAAATCTCCAGCCCCTCTCCTGTTACGAAAACCGAACACGATTTGACCCCAGTATTTCCTATCTAAATTGCTGTTCGTACAACATCCTCCATGGTTCCACTTCGGTCTTCGCGGTCTGCGCATTTGCGTACTTTGTTCGGATTTCGTAACACCGTTACTGTCGGATACCCGCGCGTCACGATGCTAGGGAGCACCCCCTCAGGCGTCGCCGGGCTGGGCACATCTTAGTGTTCTCCGCGAACCAGCACTCAGTCGAATTTGGCGGATGACATTTGTCATGGCCCATCCGTGATGGATGGCACTGGCATGGTGTTCGGGGCTGCACGATTATAAGGCTACCACGGCTGGCTTGAACCCACCCGCTCGTACCCGGAGGCGACGGATGATCGAGACATTAAGTGAGACCGCGGCGCCGTTCGGTTCGCAGCCCGTCGTCGCCAATCCCTCGCAGGAAGTCCTGGCGACCGCTGGGCTCGAGAAACTCAGCGAGCCGGTCCGCAACTATCTTTCCGAGGCGATCAGCAAACTGGGGGCGAGCAATCGGGTGGAAGCGGCGCGCTTGGCTAGAACCAAAGGCTGGCTGTAGGTCTTCTGAAAATGCAGTTGCCGGATCGCCTTATTCGGTTCCGACTTGGTGAAACGCACTCTCGTCCTCAGCGAAACAGAGAGCTCGAAGGCGAGTGAGAACGAAGAGCAGTCCTGCCATAACCGCCAGTGCTAACAGAGTGTTTTTTACCGTGCTTACTGCCATGCGGTGGCTGGCTTCCGCGGGCGGTACGGGGTCGTAGACCTGCACGCGGGCCCTCCCTTTCAAATTCGGAAATAGATAAATCGGAATCACGGTGCCAATCGGAACCTTCGAGTCGAGTTCCGCCTCACTGCGCGGCACGCTGTGAACGTACGGCAAGAGACTTAGATATTCAAGGTGGCCCTCTACCATTCCGCTGGCGGAAATATCGGTGCCCCCTTTGGTGCGCTTCTGGTAATAGACATGTTTCACCTGGAACTCAGCGCGGTGATAGGACTGGCCTTCGTATTGATGCCAGCTCGTCCACGCCTTCATGAAAATGACAAAACCAAAGATCACCAGCGCAAGGCAGACAACTGAACAGGCGGCGAGGAAAACGTTGAGGATCTTCAGCAGGACCGGGTTCGAGACCGGTCTTGTGGGCACCGGTGCAGCTTGCTTCGGTTTCGGTTTCACCCAGGCCGCCAACGCCGAACCCGCGAGAATGAATCCCGCGAACACCAGGATCATGATCTTCGGAAATCCGAACAACAGCATGAAAACGGTGCAGAGGGTGATCTGGATTAGCGCCCCGACCCAGATTCCGATGCGCGGAAGCACGAGCATGCTCGTCCCGCAGGCAGAACACTTGGATGCTGAGGGGTCAGTAATGTCCAGGCCGCATTTCGGGCACTTGCGAACAAATGCCATGCGCGTGATTACAGCACGAATCGGTGTGGGAAACAATTGACCGCCGTAATGACGAGAACTCTCGCATCCCCGGCTTGAGGTCTGGTCTCAGTTTTCGCGGATGATCCCGGCGTCCTGCTTCCTGACAGTCTTGTAGGCCCAGGCCATGCGCGGGGTGTTGTGAGCAATGCCGAAGTGACCATCGCGACTGAGCACGATGATGCCGCCGTGTCCGTTTACCCGCTGCTTCAGGTAGTTCATGGCTTCCTGCGCGGACCACTCCGGCAGGTTGCCCGCTGCGATACGGTCGGCCGTCCATTTGGCGAGAACCAATTTCATGATGGGCTCGCCCCAACCGGTGGTCGACGCGGCAGCACTCTCGTTATCCGCGTAGCAGCCGCAGCCGATAAGAGATGAGTCGCCCAGACGTCCGGGAGCTTTGTTGAGCGTGCCTCCGGTAGAAGTCGCGGCGGCAATGTTGCCGTTGCCATCAAGGACCACGGCCCCCACGGTGTCGTGCGAGATGGTCACATCGTCAGGGCTACCCGCGAAAAGATCGTTGCCATCCAGCTTCTGAATCCGTTTTGCGAGTTCGGCTTGGTACGAGCGCAGGCGTTCTACTTCGCGCGCAATGACGAGTTCTTCATTCCTGCAGAGCGCGATGCCGCGTTCGGCGGCGAACTTCTCCGCGCCCTCTGCCACGAAATAGACATGCGGGCTTTCGCTCAGAATCTTGCGCGCAGCACGCACCGGATTGCGCAGGCGCTCGACGCATCCCACGCCACCGGCGCGTAGCGTGGCGCCATCCATAATCAGCGCATCCAGTTGCACGCGCCCATCGCGATTGAGGAAGCTGCCGCGTCCCGCATCGAAAGTCTCGTCGTCTTCCATGATGACGATGGCTTCTTCGACGGCGTCCAGGGCGGAGCCGCCGCGCTCGAGCACCCGCCATCCCGCGGCGAGGGCGTTATTGACGCCGCGGATGTGGGCGTCAACCATGTCATCGGGTATGGCCCACGCGCCGCCATGAATGACTAGCACTGGATCTTTCGGCAAAGAGTGTCCCCAGATTCCTGAAACGACCGGATAGGATAGCAGGTCGTTTGTATCGCCCCGGCATCGCCTCGCGGCGGCCGCATCCGACCCAGGGGCAGGGATCAGCGCCCAGAGATCAATATTTTTGGTACCCTAAATCCTTAAGATCCTAAATTGGTTGGTCTTACGGACCACCGAGAGAGGCGAAGCCTCGCCCAGAGGTTACGAAATAGGTATCTGGACTTGTGCGCAAAATGGTCGTGCCGCCTCGGAACCCGGCGTGCAGGAATTCCGAAGCGGCACTTTTCTTGCCACATCACTTGCGTTTGTCTTGCTACATCAACTGGCTGTTGTCTCTCTACATCGCTTGCTTAAAAACAGTAAAAACCAGGGGAGCAGAAAGACAAATACAGCAAATCCGTTAATCACATTCGGGAGATAACATAAACGTTACAACCTTGCTCTTGGAGCTTATGGCGGTGGCGCTCGATCTTTGAGTTTGATTGCGCGCTCGCTTCGCCTCGCGGGACAGCCCAAGGGGCTGTCCCTACGCGGGCTATGCGGCTTGACCTGGGGTCAGGCTTACGGGCGGATCTTGCGTGCGGGTCCAGGTATAGCGCATGCGGTGGATTACTGTGATGGTGCTTAAGACCGCGATGACCCAAAGCACGGGAGAAATCCGGTTGAAAAGGGCTCCAAGAATTACAAGCACGAGTCGCTCAGGACGCTCCATGAATCCCACGCGGCAGGAGCCGATCAGGCTTTCGGCACGGGCGCGGGTATAGCTGACCATGATGGCGCTGATCATCACGAAGGCGGTGAGCACAACGTAGAAAAAGCGCTCACCACGCGCGTAAAAAACGAGCAGGCCTAGGAACTGGCTGGCATCGGAGTAGCGGTCCACGACCGAATCAAAAAAGGCTCCGAAGCGGGTGACGCGGTTGGTGGCGCGGGCGACTTGCCCGTCTACCAGGTCGAAGAATCCGGAGAAAATAATCACCAGACCGGCATAGATGAACATTCGCTTCTGATTCGAGGCGTTGGCCGAGCCGAACAGGATCGCGGCCCAGGTGTTGACCACCAGTCCCATAAACGTGAGGACATTGGGGTTGATGCGGGAGAGCGCCAGCCAGCGAACGATCGTGTCGAGGAGGACTCCGCAGGCTCTTCCGAAGGCGGAGGTCCAGGAGTGGCTCATTGGAAAAGCCCTGAAGGTCCTGATCTCAACCTACCAGGCACAGAGGTGCACGCACCAAACCGTGATGGTCGCTTCTTCTCTGGAAGTTCGTGGCGCTTGTGTTTCATGAATTTCTTCGTTTTACGCTTGGGCTTCTTTCGAACCGTCGTCAATCACGTCGTGGATTGTACTCAGGCTCAGGATTTCCAATTCGCGCTTGCCGTTGGGGGTGACAACCGTCGCCTCATCTCCAACTTTCTTATTCAGGAGCGCGCGACCGATGGGACTGGTCGTGGAAATCTTGCCCGCGGCCACATCCGATTCTTCGCTGGTGACCAGCTTGTATTCAATTTCCTCGTTCTTGGTGGTGTCGTAAACCTTCACCGTGGAGCCCAGACCGACCTTGTCTGTGGGGATGTTATTCATGTTGATCATAGACAGTTCGGCGAGCCGCTTGCCGAGCTGGCGGACGCGGGCCTTCACGAACTCCTGGCGCTGCTTGGCCATGTGGTACTCGGCATTTTCGCTGAGATCGCCGAGTGCGGCGGCCTTCTTGATTTCTTTCGGAAGTTCGTGGATCAACTCGTGTTCCAGAGTGTTGATCTCTTCCTGCAGTTTTCGCTTGATTTGATCGGTCATGGATTACGGCTCAGGCTGGGGACATTATAAACCGCGCTTCCTGATTCCGGCTTCTGGCGTTCCGGTGTTCGGAATTGCGAACAGACGGGAACACGGCTGTCAGAATATGATCCCCCAAATCGGGTCTGTTCACTGTACCAGTCGTGGCGTCCAGGGATGAGGGCACAATTCTACGAAGCGGCTGGCAATAATGTCGAAAAGCCCCATTTCGGTTCGACGTCTCCCTAGAGCAGGGAATCCGGCCGGGCTCCAGCTCAAATCAATCAAAGAGGAGATATCGCAAATGCGATCATGGTTATCGTAAAGCCTAGCAGAGATTCCAAATCTGAAATTCCGCCATGCACGGAAGTTCTGCAAGTTCGAACGGGCGGCCTCCATGACACGGAATGCGCACCATGGCCCATATGCGCCGCACCTGCCGGGACACGCTCCAGATCACGCTAATCGTCGCCAAACGCCAACCCGCCTGAGAAAGAATCTGAGATTGACCGTTTCAGTGCCGGGAATCAAATTCAATCTTTAGCGTAAGCGTTTCGTCCACCGCCGCGGGCGCGTACTTCCATTGCCTGATCGCATTCATAGCGGACTGCCCCAGAACCGGATCTCCTTGTAGCAGCTTGGTGGCTCTGATTGTCCCGTCCGGGGCAATCAGGGCTTCGATCAGCACCACTCCGCCCAGATTCAGGCTCTTCCATGAAGCAGCATAATCAGGATTGACCCGGGTGATCAGTTCCCTGTCGCCGGCAACTGGACGGTTCGCGGCACCCCGCACCATGCTGTCCTTGCTGCTAGCCAGCAAGATCATGACGACAACGACGATGCCCGACAAAACCAGGCGCGTCCTTAGTTGTGAAACTTCCGCAGGCTTACTCCGCATGCCGCAATGCTAACTTTTGTCTTTTAACGCCAAGAACCGAAAACACGCGCGCGAGATTACGCCGGTAACAGTTCGCATCGCTTTGAGCATGGCAGAGACGTCGGATCGGAATGCCCATGTAGGGACAGCCGCCTCGGCTGTCCGGCGGAGCGAAGCTCCGCAGCACTCACTAGAGCATCAATTCCTGCAATCCCGAGCGCGCTCCAGCAACAAATGCCTGCTCCCGAAGGACCAGGGCGCGGCAATATCAGGGAAAGAAAATTAAAGAAGGTAAATTAAGATTTAGGCTTGGAATTCGCTGGCTTCGGGGAAGCGGAGCTTGCACTTCGCCAGCGCCGCGCCGAGGAGTTCCTCTACCTTGGCCTCTTCGCAGTTGCGGGCCATGGCCAACTCGCTAACCAGGAGATAGCGAGCGCGCTCCAACATCTTTTTCTCGCGGAAAGAAAGCGGCTTCGCCTGGTGCAGGGCGATCAGGCTTTTCAATACTCCGGCAACTTCCAGCAGCGAACCCGTTCGCATGCGGTCAGAATTTTCCTTGAAGCGGTCTTTCCAGTCGCCGCTGCCATTGGTATCAGCCACCGAGAGTAGATCGAGAACTTTCTGAATCTCGCCGTTACGCACGACCCGGCGCAAGCCGACGCTCCCCGCGTTCTGGCACGGCACCATAACTTTCAGGCTGCTGGCCTTGATGTTCAGAAGGTAGAACCTTTCCACCGTCGGACCGATCGAACGGCTGCTGATCTGTTCAATAATTCCTACACCGTGGTTGGGATAGACGACCTTGTCGCCGATGTGGAAATTCATGTCGGTACTGCTCATAGTCAGGCACCCAGTGAGGCGGAAGGAGCGGGGAAAAACTCAATAGCTACTACAAATATGCTACTCCTCGGGAGGGGGGAAGGCAAGGTATGTAGATGGTTGGCCGGGAGGGAGTTAGCTGGCTGAGCCCCGGTTTCAGGCCCCTGCTCCCTCACTTGCAGGTTGCTTTGTGCGGTTTTCCATCCATCCCTGCAGGATGAGGATGGCGGCCATACGGTCGACTGCCTGTGCGCGCTTTTCGATGGAGAGATCGGTTTCGCGCAGGAGGCGGTTGGCTTCGGCAGAGGTGAGGCGCTCGTCCCACAGGTGGACGGGGAGTTTGAAGTGCTTCCGGAGATCCTCGGCAAATGTTTGGATCTTCTCGGCTTGGGCACCTTCGGCGCCGCTCATGCGCAAGGGGAGGCCAACCACGATTTCTTTCACGCCATATTCGCGGATCACACGGTGAAGGTGGGCGAAGTCGTGCTTTTTATTCTTCCGGTGCAGCGTTTCCAGACCTTGGGCCGTCATGCCGAGAGGGTCGGAAATCGCAACTCCGATACGGCGCAAGCCTACATCCAGTCCGAGTACGCGGGCGAAGGAGCCGGTTTCAGAGGGCACGTACGGATTATAGAGTGATGGGGTTCAGAGCGATGCGGTTCATCGTCGCCAGCTGCGGAGCTTCGCTCCGCCGGAACAGCCGAGGCGGCTGTCCCTGCATGGTCATTGGTGTTGGCTTCTCATCGCGTTGCGGTATGCGATGACATTCTTGTTATGTTCTTCCATCGTTCGGGCGAAGCGGTGATGGCCCTGCGCATCGGCTACGAAGTAATAGTAATCAGTTTGGGCCGGGTGCATGGCGGCTTGCAAGGCGCTGCGACCCGGGTTGGCGATAGGCCCGGGGGGCAGGCCGGGGTGGCGATAGGTGTTGTAGGCAGAAGAGAACTGCATATCGGCATGGTGCAGCGCGCCTTGATACGTGCCTGCGATCAATTCCGCGTAGATGATGCTGGGATCGGCATCGAGGGCGATATGTTTGTCCAGCCGGTTGTAGTAGACGCTGGCCACCATGGGGCGTTCCTCGGGGACAGCGGTCTCTTTCTCCACGATCGAGGCCATGGTCACAACTTCGTGAAGTGAGTATCCGGGCGTCGCAGCGTCTGGGGGCGCGCTGCCGGTGAGTCCGATCTGGCTCGCCACCTGGCGGAACTGGCGGACCATGGTGGCGGCCATCTCCTGCATGGTCATCATGCGGGAGAACTGGTAGGTCTCCGGGAACAGATACCCCTCGAGAGAGTGAGCCTGGGGATCGATGTCAGATACGAGGCTGGTCTCGGAGCGGGCTACTTTCAGAAAGTTGTCAGCGGAGCCGAGTCCGGCCGCTTCAACAGCACGGGCAATGTCGAACATAGTAAAGCCTTCCGGCACGACGACGGTATGAAAGTAAACGTCGCCACGGCGAAGGCGCTTCTGAATTTCAATGATATTGGCGGGCTTGTCGAACAAATACTCGCCAGCCTTCAGCGTCCGTCCGTGATGGTAATAGTGCCAAAGTATGAAGGCGCGCTGGCTGCGGATAACTCCGGCTTTCTGCAACTCGGCCGCGATGTGACGGGTAGAGTATCCCGGACGGAGTAAGACGACCGTTTGTCCCGGCGGCCCGACGGGCATCATCAGGGCCCAGGCGAGCCAGCCGGCCGCGCCGATCACGGCAATCAGAATGAGCCAGACGAGCTTTCGCACAATACGCACAGTTTAGACGAGAACACTAGGGCGCACTCCTGACGATGGTGATACGGCTTCTGGGCTGCGGTTTGGCAGGATGACGGCATTCGGGGGGCGCTTCGAGACCGGCTTCTAGCTCCTAGCCCCTAGCCTCTAGCTAAGGCAGCCGGGAGTTTGGGCTGGCTAGAAGCTAGCAGCTAGCAGCTAGAAGCTAGAAGCGGTGCAGGGCATCGGGTCGGACAACAGGGAAAGTACCGCATGCGGATTTTGAACCCTTTTCCACGCGGTATACTCAAATGGCGGTGGAGGCATCCTTATATCTTGATGAGACGCAGTAAGTTTTGGTTCGCGCCCTTATTTTTAGCAGTGACGTGGATGACCGGCTGCGGGGTTTTTCTGCGCACGCGTCCAGTCGAAGATCAGTATTCCAAAGCCCCCCTGAAGCAGGCGAGTCAGCAAGAACTGATCGACAGCATCAATGCGCAGGCGGAGTCCATTCATTCCCTGAAAGCAACCGTCGACATCGACAGTTCGGCCGGCGGAATGAAAAAAGGGCACGTCACTGACTACAAAGAAATCCGGGGCTATGTCCTGGCGAAGAAGCCCGATTCGCTACACATGATCGGGCTGATGCCCTTCGTGCGGACCACCGCCTTCGACATGGTCAGCGAGGGCCAGAACTTCAAACTGTGGATCCCGCCCAAGAACAAATTCGTCATCGGCAAAAATGAGGTGACGACTCCCAACATCAGCCAGCCGATGGAGAACATCCGTCCGCAGAATATCTATGAGGCGCTGCTGATCCGGCGCATCGATCCCAAGGATGAGATCGCCGTGCTGGAGAACGGCTATGAGACCCTGCACGACTCCAAGGGCCATCGTGTGCTGCAGGAAGACTACGAACTGACCGTGATCAAGAAGGCGGAAAACGGCTGGGCTCTGGAGCGCAAGATCATTATCAGCCGTACCGATCTGAAGCCTCACGAGCAGTTCATCTACAGCGAGGACGGCAAAGTCGCGACCGATGCGAAATACGCGGAATACAAAGATTTTTCAGGCACCAGTTTTCCTTCCCGAATCCAGATTTACCGTCCGCAAGAAGAGTACGACATCACTCTCAACATGCTGAAGGTGGAAATCAACACTCCTTTGAAGGATGAGCAGTTTGTGCTGGTGCAACCGGCTGGAGCACAGGTGGTGCACCTGGATCGTCCGCAATCCAGCTTGGTGCTGGCGCCAGCGCCTGGACGACACGACTGAGCAGTTAGCGTCTCCTGGTTGTGAGCGACGCGCCTAATAGCCTAAATGCCAACTGCTAAGCGCTGGAGGCAGTCGATAAATTTCCGAGCTTTCCTATGATTAACAAAATGGTGGTTGCCAACGTCGCGCACCGGCCCGTTCGTTCTTTGATCAGTATCGTTGCGATCGCGTTGGAAGTGACCCTGATCCTGCTGATCGTCGGGCTCTGCTATGGAATCATGAACGATTCCAAGAACCGCACCGCCGGGATTGGAGCGGACGTGATTGTGCAGCCACCCGGATCTTCCTTTTTATCCGGAATCAGCGGCGCTCCGGTTTCGGTGAAGGTCGGCGACGTAATCCGCAGGATGCCGCATGTGAAGGTGGTGAGTCCAGTCATCTGGCAGATCGCCACGGGCGGCGGGCTCGAGGTCATCGACGGCATCGACATAAACAGCTTTCAGGCGCTGGGCGGACCTTTTCGTTATCTCGAAGGCGGACCTTTTCAGGGACCCGATGATGTACTTGTCGACGACTATATCGCTCGCCAGAGACACGTGAAGGTGGGGGACCCGATGACCATCCTTAATCACGCGTTTCGTGTTTGCGGCATCATCGAGAACGGTCGCGGAGCTCGCAAGTTTGTTCCCATGAAAACTCTGCAGGATCTCGAGGGAGCGGAAAACAAAGCCTCCGTGTTTTACGTCAAGCTGGATGATCCCGGCAACGCCGAGCAGGTGGTGAAGGCCGTGAAGGCCCAGCCGGGAATGGAGAATTACTCGGTCTTGTCCACGCAGGATTATCTCAGCATGATGACCCCGAGTAACTTGCCCGGCTTCCGGCCGTTTATCGGGGTGGTGATCGGAGTTAGCGTCATCATTGGCTTCCTCGTGATTTTTCAGGCGATCTACACCGCCGTGATGGAGCGCACCCGCGAGATCGGAATCCTGAAGTCGCTGGGCGCCTCCAAGTTCTACATTGTGAATGTCATCCTACGGGAGACCTTGGTGCTGGCGGTCGCGGGCATCATCGTGGGCGTGGTGGTGAGTTTGCTGGCGAGGATCGGTATCCAGCAACGTTGGCCCCTGGTCCACATTGATCAAAGTGGCGACTGGATGCTCGCTTCGGCGGCAATTGCAATCGTTGGGGCAACTCTGGGGGCGATCTACCCAGCGTACAAAGCCGCGCAGAAGGATCCCATTGATGCGTTGGCATATGAGTGATTGACACGTCCCCGTTTCGCCTGATGGGGCGCCCCGTCGGCTCTCAAAGGACGTGACCTCCGGCCGACAGCCCAAGGGTGTCCCTACGTGCTTCATCCCCTGCGTTACGCTTTCCGGAATTGCCCCCGAATTTACGAGTCTGTTGATGCGCTGGGCGTATGCTGGGGCACCTCGCGGGGATCCCTATGGCACCGGAAAACTTTCAGAATGACCGGCCGCGGCGCCTGCTCGCGATCGACGGCGGCGGACTGCTGGGCTTGATCCCGGCCGAAGCGCTCAGCCTGGTCGAAGAACAATTGAACCAGCTTACCGGGAGCGATAAGCCGCTGTGCGATCGTTTTGATTTGATTGGGGGCACTAGCACCGGAGCGATTCTTGCGGCTGGGCTGGCGCTGGGTTTAAGCGCAAGGCAATTACGCGATTTCTATCTTCAGTTTGGCAAAGAGATATTCACCAAAGTATGGTTCGGGAAACGGTTTTGGCACAGTTATTCGGATGCTCCATTGGCAAAGCACCTGAAAGAAGTGTTCGGAGATGTAACGCTGGGGAGCAACCTGCTGCGCACCCAGATCCTCATTGTTACCAAGAACGCAACTTTGGGGAATGATTGGTTCTTTACCAACAATCCGCAGAACAAGTTTTTCAAGAACAATACCGGCTTACCCTTGTGGGAGATCGTGCGGGCGAGCACCGCGGCCCCCACGTATTTCCCGCCTCAGTCCATTGCCGTGCCCGATGGTACGGGCAAAAACCAGAGCTACGAATTCGTAGATGGCGGCGTGAGCAGTTACAACAATCCGGCGCTCCAACTTTTTCTGGAAGCCACCATTCCCGAGTACGGCTACGGGTGGCCCATGGGTGCGGATCGATTGCTGTTGCTTTCCTTGGGCACAGGTTTCAATTCGCTCACAATTCCAAGTGGCCAGGCTGCGAGGTACAACCTGATTGACTGGGGCAAGTACGTGGTGAAAGAGATGATGAACGAGGCCAATCTCCAGCAGAATATTCTGCTGCATATCATCGGGGAGCGGCCTGCTTCGGCAGCGTCTGCGACGAAAGAGTCGACTACCTCGGGGGCCTCCAAGGGGGTGCCGGACGAGAACGCATTGTCGCGAGTGGATATTGGGCTGTCGGCCGCAAAGCTCGTCACCTATCAGCGAATCACAATTGGTTTGACCCGGAAGCGTCTAGACGATTTGGGGTTTCAGGATATCGATCCCGAGAGGGTGCGAGAGATGGATGCTGCCGATCAGATCTCGAATATGCAGCGCATCGGGGCGACAGTGGCCCGCGAGCAGGTTCGAATGGAAGCATTGAAGGCATTCTTCTAGCGGACTCTGATACCGATTTCGCGAGTGACTCTGATCACCGGAACACAGCGGTAACATAGCGTTGACAAGAGTTTGCGCGGTAAGTTATCGTAAAGACTTTGGTAGTAATGTGGTTGCCCGCCTGATGGTCCTGGCGTCCTCGTCAGGGGAATCAACGAGCGGTTTTCTTTCGCAGCCTTTTTCAAATCTTGGGAGAGTTCCGATGTCAACGTATTTCCCCAAACAGGGGGAAATTGTGCGCAAGTGGTACGTCGTGGATGCGAACGGGCAGACGCTCGGCCGCCTGGCTTCGCAGGTGGCGCGCATCCTCATGGGAAAAGAAAATCCGCGATACACCCCATTTCTTGACACTGGGGATCATGTCATCGTGATCAATGCGGAGAAAATCCGCACGACCGGCATGAAAGCGGAGCAGAAGCAATACCACCATTACACCGGATATCCCGGTGGGCTGCGGACGGAAGATTACAACAAGCGGCTGGTGCGCAAGCCGGAGGCGGTCATCGAAGCCGCGGTGAAGCGCATGCTGCCCAAGAACAAACTGGCCGCGCACATGCTCTCGAAGTTGAATGTGTATAAGGGCGACAAGCACCCCCACGTGGCGCAGAAGCCGCAGGATTTCAAACTGGAAGTGCGCGAGTATAAGCCGCGCAAGGTAGCGGTTTCGTAAGGGAGATCTTTAGAACTCCGCTTCTGGTTCAGCTGGAAGCTAGGAGCTAGGAGCTAAAAGCTAAATGGCAGAGTTGGTTCAATATTACGGAACGGGGCGCCGGAAGACGGCAATCGCCCGCGTGTATTTACGTCCGGGCACCGGGGATTTCAAGGTCAACGGGCGCGCCTTTGAAGAATACTTTGTGACTCCGGCGCAGAGGTCGGCGGCCAAGGCTCCGCTGGCGTCGTCAGATACAGCCGCTTCGTTCAACGTTGTCGCCAGCGTCTTAGGCGGCGGCGTTCGCGGTCAGGCAGATGCGGTGAAACTGGGCATCGCCCGCGCTTTGATGCAGTTCAATGCTGAGCTGCGCAAGAAGCTGAAAGCTGAGGGCATGGTCAGCCGCGACTCGCGCGGTAAAGAGCGCAAGAAGTACGGACAGAAGGGCGCTCGCAAACGCTTCCAGTTCAGCAAGCGCTAATTGCGTAGAGACGTTGCTTGCAACGTCTCTCTTGGCGATCAAGGCAGATTGCGCTGTGCAACAAGAGACGTAGCAAGCTACGTCTCTACAAACGAATTTTGGTGTTCAATTCTTCCCGTGCCTCGCGGTGCGGGGACGGGAATGGCAATCCGGAGCGGCAGTTGACGCAAAGGATGCAGACTAAACAGGAGGTTCATTGGCTACCATTACCATGAAAGAGTTGCTCGAAGCGGGAGTTCACTTCGGGCACCAGACGAAGCGCTGGAATCCCAAGATGAAGGAATTCATCTTCGGAGAGCGCAACGGGATCTACATTATTGACCTGCAGAAGACGCTGAAGATGTTTAAAGAAGCGTCGAAATTCGTGCAGGACCTGGCGACCGACGGGAAAATTGTTCTCTTCGTGGGAACCAAGCGCCAGGCGCAGGATGCGATTGCCGAAGAGGCGCAGAAGTGCGGCGCGTTCTACATCAACCAGCGCTGGCTGGGCGGGCTGCTCACCAACTGGGTCACCGTGCAGAAATCGGTAAAACGGCTGAAAGAGCTCGATGAGATGGCCACGGATGGCCGCTACGAGCTGCTGCCCAAAAAAGAAGTCATAAAGCTCGAACGCGAGCGCAAGCATTTGCAGGCCAACCTGGCCGGCATCAAGAACATGAACCGCCTGCCCGACGCGATCTTCGTGATCGACTCGAACAAAGAGCAGATCGCGGTGCGCGAAGCGCGCAAGCTGGGCATTCCCGTGGTCGCCGTCGTGGATACGAACTGCGATCCGACGGAAGTGGATTACGTGATCCCCGGCAATGACGATGCCTTGCGGGCGATCCGGCTGTTTACCTCGAAGATTTCGGAGTCGATTGCCGAAGGTGCACAACTGATGACCGACAAGCAGGTCGCCGATCTGCAGGCCGGCGTTGCCCGGCAAGCCGAGCTGGCCGCGACCGAGGCCCCGGTGGAGGGCGCCGCGGATACCAGTGGCGCTGAGTACCCCGGCGAAGGCGAAGACATCAGCATGGAAGAAGTGCTGGGTCCGGGAACGCACAAGAAGCCGGTGGCTAACGAAGAGGCCGATATCCCGAAGGTCGAGAGCCAGACGGTTTAGGGCAGTTCTCAGTAGACAGTTGTCAGCACTCAATTAACACCCGCAAGCGGTACCGAGCACGAGACAAACCGGGCATTGGACTTATGACCCGCGCGGGTCGTCTGGCGCGGGTCGTTGTTTCTGTAAAGACGTTGCTTGCAACGTCTCCTGCCGGTAGCGGCAGATCATCATGTAGCAAGAAGAGACGTAGCAAGCTACGTCTCTACGAAGAAGGAACCTTATGGGTACTACTACAGTGAATATTTCAGCGGCACAAGTGAAGGATCTCCGGGAGAAGACCGGGGCTCCCATGATGGATTGCAAGCAGGCTTTGACCGAAGCCAAAGGCGACATGGAGCAGGCAGTCGTGATCCTGCGAAAGAAGGGTGTTTCGGTGGCGGCGAAGAAAGCAACTCGAGTGACGAGCGAAGGGTCGGTGGCGAGCTACATCCACGCCGGCGGCAAGATTGGCGTGCTCGTCGAGGTCAACTGTGAGAGCGACTTCGTGGCTCGCACCGAGGACTTCAAGGAACTGGTACACGATATCGCCATGCACATCGCGGCCAGCGATCCCCGGTACGTCCGCAAGGAAGACGTCACGCCTGCGGATTTCGCCCGCGAGAAGGAAATTTTTCTCTCGCAGGCAGTCGCCAGCGGCAAGCCGCCCCATATCGCGGAGAAGATGGTGGCCGGCAAGATGGAGAAGTTCTACGAAGAGGTCTGCCTCCTGGAGCAGCCTTTCATCAAGGACCAGACCATCTCGATCGGACAACTGATCGCGTCCAAGATCGGCAAGCTGGGCGAGAACATCGCGGTGCGCCGGTTTGCGCGCTTCAAGGTAGGGGACGCGGGCGAGACGATCGCGATCACCAAGCCTACAGAGCCAAAGGCTGAGTAACTCGAAGGCGCCCTGCGGGGCGCCTTTTTTAGTTTATGCTGTGAGTGCGCGAGTGGGACGCCGGCGCTACGAATGAATACAACTCCTGTCTTCAAACGCATTCTGCTCAAAATATCCGGAGAAGCCTTGGCCGCGAATCAAGGCTTCGGTGTGGACACGGTGCGGATTCACGAGATCGCCGGCGAGCTCAGCGAGGTGCAAAAGCTCGGAATTCAGACGGCGATTGTCGTGGGCGGAGGAAATTTCTTTCGCGGCGTCGCCCAGCAGGCCAAGGACATGGATCGCGTTTCTGCCGACCACATGGGCATGCTGGCCACCGTCATCAATGCGCTCGCCTTACAGGACGCGATGGAAAAGCAGGGCGTGTACACGCGCGTCATGTCCGCCATTGAGATGAACCAGGTGGCGGAGCCCTTTATCCGGCGTCGGGCCATGCGGCACCTGGAGAAAGGGCGCGTGGTGATCTTTGCTGGGGGGACCGGCAATCCCTATTTCTCCACGGATACGGCTGCGTCCCTGCGCGCCATGGAGATCAAGGCCGACGTCATTCTCAAGGCGACTAAAGTGGACGGGATCTATGACGCCGACCCGATGAAAGTGAATGGGGCGCGAAAGTTCAACCAGATTACCTACATGGACGTGCTGAAGCTGGGATTGAAAGTGATGGATTCCACCGCCATCAGCTTGTGCAAGGATAACGATCTGCCGATCGTGATCTTCAATTTGAATGAGCGCGGGAACATCCGGCGCGTGGTTTTGGGCGAGAAGATCGGGTCGATGGTCTGCGCTTAAGCCTGGCCACGGATGGGCTCGGATTTACACGGATTGAAGTTGGCCGTGTCGATTCGTTGCCCATTCGTGGCAGCTTGTTTTTTGCGGGTTTATAATTCGACGTTTTGAGTAAGGAAGGGATGGACTGAACTTATGGCGATGATGGCTTCCATTGTTGGATTGAAAGAGACATATGCGCAATTGAAGACGCGTATGGATAAAGCGGTCGAAGATTTTCGCAAGGCGATGGCTGCGGTGCGCACGGGGCGCGCATCGGTGCACATGCTCGACGGAGTGACGGTGGACGCCTACGGCGCGCAGATGCCGCTGAACCAGGTAGCGCAAGTGCACGCGCCAGAACCGCAGTTGATTACCGTGCAGCCTTTCGATCCCTCGCAACTCGGAGCCATTGAGAAGGCCATCCGCGGGGGCGATTTGGGGCTGAATCCCATGAACGACGGCAAGGTGATCCGGGTACCGGTGCCTGCGCTCACACAGGAGCGGCGGCAAGATATGGTGAAGCATCTGCACCGCATCCTCGAAGAACACCGGACTGCAATTCGGAACATCCGGCGCGACGGCAATGATGCCATCAAGAAGGCGCTGAAAGACAAAAAGATCACCGAGGATGAAGAGAAGCGCTCGCTGGATGAGATCCAGAAACTCACCGACAACGAGATCAAGAAGATGGAAGAGATGAGCAAGGCCAAAGAGAAGGAAGTTTTGGAGTTGAAGTAGAGCCGCCGTTCTCCCCTGAAAATCGCTTTGAAGTCACCCCCGTTCGCGCGCGATCCCGCTCTGTCCTTACAAGTGCGATATGCGTGCGTTTTCAGTTTTTCCCCGTTCACTCCTCGCTCTCGAAGAACCTGCTCTCTGACAGACCGTATAATTGGCTACTATGAAGACGGTAGTGAAAGCGGCTTGTCCTCACGATTGCCCCGACGCTTGTGGGGTCCTGATTACGGTCGAGGACGGGCGGGCTACCAAAATTCAGGGTGATCCGGAGCATCCCGTCACTCGCGGTTTTTTGTGCGCCAAGGTCGCGAAGTACTTGGACCGCGTGTATTCGCCCGACCGCGTCATGTATCCCATGAAGCGGACTGCGCCGAAGGGGCCCGCCGCAGCGGAGGTTCGCTCCGCCGGACAGCCGAGGTTGGCTGTCCCTACATGCACTGATTCCGTTTGGCAGCGAATTTCCTGGGATGAGGCTCTCGACACTATAGCTTCACGATTCCGCGCGATCTCTGACGAATTTGGCAGTGAGGCGATTCTGCCTTATTCCTATGGCGGCACATTGGGAACTCTCAATGGCGGGTCGATGGATCGGCGCTTCTTCCACCGTCTCGGTGCTTCGCAATTGGATCGCACCATCTGCTCGGCGGCGGGCGAAGCTGGGCTGATCTCCGTCCTGGGCGTCAAGCTGGGAACCGAGCCTGAGCAGTTCCGGCATTCGAAATACATCATTGCTTGGGCCTCGAACATTCACGCCAACAACGTGCATTTGTGGCCGTTCATCGTAGAAGCGCAGAGAAACGGCGCGAAGTTGGTCGTGATCGATCCTTATCGGACGCGAACGGCCGAGTGCGCCGATTGGTATCTTCCCATCAATCCCGGCACGGACGCCGCCCTCGCGCTGGGAATGATGCACGTGATTATTGGCGAGAAGCTCTTTGATGCCGATTACGTTTCGAAGTACACCCTCGGCTTTGAGCAACTGCGCGACAAAGTGAAGGAATATTCGCCGGAGCGCGTCGCAAATTGGACAGGCATTTCAGCCGACGACGTTCGCAAACTGGCGCACGAATACGCCACCACGCGGCCTGCGGTGATCCGGCTGAACTACGGAGTGCAGCGCTCCGAGCGCGGCGGCATGGCAACGCGCACGGTCGCGATGTTGCCCTGCCTGATCGGATCATGGAAGGAAGTCGGGGGCGGCTTTCAAATGTCGCTGAGCGGGGCGGTGGACCTCAACACTTCGGGTCTGAAGCGTACAGATCTGATGAAGACCGCTTTGGGACGCGAAGCCCGCACACTCAACATGGTGGAGTTAGGGCGAGTGTTGAACCGGGTGACCGATCCCCCGGTAAAGGCTTTATTCGTTTACAACTCGAATCCGGCCGCGGTTTGTCCAAATCACGACCAGGTTGTGCGCGGGTTGATGCGGACAGATCTGTTTACTGTGGTGCACGAGCAATTTTTCACCGACACTACGGATTATGCGGACATTGTGCTTCCTGCCACGACTTTCTTCGAGCACAAGGATCTGCAGAAGGCGTACGGGCATTACTACTTGCAGGTTTCCAACCAGGCGATTCAGCCCTTGGGAGAGTGCCGGTCCAATGTGGAGGTGTTCCGGGCGCTGGCGCAGCGCATGGGATTCACCGAGGAGTGCTTCTCGCAGAGTGTGGATGAAATGATTGATCTCGCGCTCGAGTCTGACGATCCCTGGATGGAAGCAATGACGCGCGAGCGGCTGGAGTCGGGGCATGCGAGGTTCAAGTTCGGGGCAAAGGCGTCAGGCGTCCAGGCTGCGGAGCTTCGCTCCGCCGGACAGCCCGCAGGGGCTGTTTCTACATGGTCCGCGCCTGAATCGACAGCCTTTCTTCCTTTTGCTGAGGGAGGATTCCGCACGCCTTCCGGCAAGGCGGAGTTTTACTGCGAAAGCCTCAAGGCTCTGGGGCTTGATCCCGTCGCGGAGTTCACGCCACCTGCGGAGTCGCGTCATGGCAAAAAAAATCTGCCACTGGAACTGCTGGCGCGGAAAGCCGACAACTTTCTGAATACTACTTTTTCCAATCTGCCTTCCGTGCAGCAGATGGAAATGCTTGGCTTGCTCGAACTTTCCGGGCTGGATGCGCGAGTTCGCGGCATTGCCGACGGCGATCGCGTGCGCGTTTACAACCAACGCGGAGAAATTGTGCTGACGGCGAAAGTGGATGGAAGAGTGCAGCCCGGCGTAGTTTCCGCGAAGCTAAATTGGGCTAAGATGACCCCAGGCTTTCAAAGCATTAACAGCTTAACCTCAGAAAAACTTACCGACATGGGCAACTCCGCCACGTTTTATTCCGTCTTGGTGGAGGTAGAGAAAATTATTGGCTCGTGATGCGCGGTCAGTAATCAGGTCCACAGAGTGAGGCCCATATCCGAAGAAAAATTCAGAGCGGCCGAAGGATACGAATTGAGAGCCGTTTTGGACGCTTCCCCTCGCTCTACCGTATAATTGCAGTTTTCTCACATCCCAGAGGCTGAGGTCGTAGCGATTCCTTTTCGCTTTCATTCGGAGAACCTTGTTGTGCCCAGCGGCCCCTGCGTTCCCGGAGCCGCAGTGGTGCCAACTCCTTCATTTCAGCGACCTTGGGTGCGGGTGGCGCAGCGGTGTTGCGGCTTCTGGCTGGCGCTGGCGACGATTCTTTTTGGCGTCGCAGGACTGGCATGGGCGCAGAGTGACGTAGTCTCTGAGATCACGGTTACAGGCAACCGGCGCATCCCGGCGGAAACCGTCCGGGCGCGCATATTTACCAAGGCGGGTGATATTTACGATCCCGCCGCCCTGGAGCGTGACTTCAACTCTCTTTGGAATACCGGATACTTCGAAGACATCAAGTTCTTGCGCGAGCAAACGCCCAAGGGCTGGCGGTTGATCGTGCAGGTCAAGGAAAAGCCCACGATCCGCGAGATCACCTACCTCGGTACGAGTTCGGTTTCGCAGAGTGACATTCTCGATCGCTTCAAGCAGGATAAGGTCGGATTGGTGGTGGAGAGCCAGTACGATCCCACACGCATCAAAAGGGCGGAGGTCTCGATCAAGAATTTAGTGTCCGAACACGGGCGGCAATTCGCCACCATTCGGACTGAAGTGCGCCAGATTCCGCCCGCGGCGGTCGGCATTACCTTCGTAGTGAAAGAAGGGCCCAAGGTTAAGGTAGGCAAGATTCGCTTCGACGGAAATAAGAACATAAGCAGCCGCGTCCTGCGTGCGGCCATGAAGAACCTGCGGCCGATCGGAATCCCGCACTCCATATTTCTGGAAAACATCTTCGCCAAAACCTACGACGCTACCAAACTCGAAGAAGACACCGAGCGGGTTCGAGCCGAGTACCAGAACCGCGGATATTTCAAGGCTAACGTCACAGATCCGAAAACCGTGATCCACGACACCGGCCATAAAGGATTTCACATTCCCCTGCTGCAATCCGGGCCCGGCAAGGCTGTGGATATCACCATGCCCATCGATGAAGGGGACAAGTACCGGCTGGGCAAAATCACCTTCAAAAACAACAAGGCAATCTCCAACAATGCCGCGCTGCGCAATCTTTTTCCGCTGAAGGATGGCGATATCTTCAGCCGCGAGAAGGTCGCCAAGGGTCTGGAGAATCTGCGCAAGGCTTACGGAGAGTACGGTTACATCAATTACACCGGCGTTCCTTCCACTACTTTCGACGACGAGAAAAAGCTGGCCAACCTGGAAATCGATATTGACGAAGGCAAGCAGTTTTACGTGCGGCGCATCGAGTTCCAGGGCAACACCACCACCCGCGACAAAGTCATCCGCCGGGAACTGGCGCTGGAAGAAGGCGGCATTTATAACTCGCGTCTCTGGGAACTCAGCCTGCAGCGTTTGAACCAGCTTTCGTACTTCGACCAGCTCAAGCCGGATGACCCCAACGTCACGGAAAAGAGATTAGACGAGAAGAACGGGCAAGTGGACCTGACTCTCAAGGTGAAGGAGAAAGGCAAGAATAGTATCGGGTTGAACGGCGGCGTCAGCGGCCTGGAAGGTGCGTTTATCGGGCTGAACTACTCGACCAACAACTTCCTGGGCAAAGGCGAAACCCTGCAGATGCAGATCAGCCTTGGCAATCTGGCGCGGAGCGTCATGTTCGGTTTCACTCAGCCCTACATGTTTGACCGGCCCTTGCAGTTTGGATTCACGGTGTTCGGGAACAAGATCAGCTACAACCAGGCGCGGCAGTTATCGATTTTCAGCGGTCAGAATCTCAACCTCCCGAGCGCCGTTCTGCAGAACCTGCAAAACTACTCGCAGTCCAGCGTGGGATTCACCACCTCGCTCAGCTATCCCCTGAGACGCTCTTTCAAACGCGTTGGCCTGACTTATTCGCTGGACCGCTCCACCCTGATTCCGTTGAGCACGGCGTCCAAGACTCTGTTTGACTTCATCGCGTTCCGCGGAATCTCCGGACCCAACGCGGTCAATGGAATCATTACCAGCAAAATCTTCCCGAACTTCTCCTTCAACACGCTGGATAGCGGCATGTTCCCTCATAACGGAAAGCAGATGACGGTAGGGGCGGAGTTCGCCGGACTCGGTGGCACGGTGCGCTCGATCCGGCCGATCATTCAATACAAGCAATTCTTTCCGGTGCAGAAACGAAGGAACACAATTGGCTACAGCGTTAATGCAAATTTCATCAGCGGCTTTGGTGGACTGGTCGCTCCGCCCTTCCAGCGCTTCTATATGGGCGGCGAGAACGACATTCGCGGATTCGATATCCGCTCCGTCTCCCCGGTGGCATTTTTGCCCAGTTCGAACGTAATCACTCTGACCAATCCTGACGGAACACCGGTTTTGAAAAATCCCTCGAATCCTCGCCAGGGAAACTGGACTGTTCCCATTCCAGTCGATCAGATCGTGTTCCCCGGCGGCGATCTTAGCGTGTGGACGAACCTGGAATATCGCATCACGATCGCCGGACCGGTGGCGGTCGCCCCTTTTATCGATAGCGGAATCGATCCCGTGATTCGCCGCTCGCAGTTGCAGATTGCGACCGCGCAATATGACCAGGTGGTTGGTACTCCGTTTGGTTGCGCGACTCTGGATCCGGGCTACAACTGCGCCGGCGGCAGCATTCTGAATCCCACTCCCTCGAAATACTTGCAGGTGCTGGGCGCCACCAATTGGAAGCCGCGAGTCTCGACCGGGCTGGAACTGCAGATGTTTCTGCCCGTGATCAACGCACCGTTCCGCATCTATTGGGCGTACAACCCCTTCCGGTTGAATCAGCAGGCGACACCGCCGATCCCGATCACGCGCGGCATGTTCCCGGCTGGGGCTGCCGGAGACTACACCTATCATCTGGCTGTAAATACGTACGCCCCGAACTTCCTGCTGCGGGAACCGCGCAAGACGTTCCGCTTTACCGTGGCAACAACGTTCTAGACAGCCGGGGCGGCGGTCGCTACACACGCAGTTTGACTGTGCTGCAGCGGGATCAATATAATTGGTGGTGTTCCACGCCATGTAGCGAGTCCGAGGGGTGGACCGCACGTCCGTATAGCTGGCGTGAAAGCTGGCAGTCCAGTGCGCCTGTTCCGATGGCGGCCGCAACTGCAGCGGAGATCTCATTCAAAGCGGCCCAGCGATTGACTGAGAAGCGATCTGAGAGCGGAAAGAAAGATCATTCCCGGAACCATGTTCCAAGGAGTTCAACCGATCCAATGAAAAGCAAGTTTGTGCGTGTTCTTCTGGCAATTGCGGTGACCTTGACGTTTTCCGCATTAGCCCAAACCGGCAGCGCCGCTACCCCGTCGAGTGCGGCGGCTGTGCCTGCAACAACTCCGGCGGGCTCGGCGCCTGCCACCACCACCGGGCCGACTGGCGGCACCAAGGTCGGAACCATCAACATCCAGGAAGCGATCTTCGGCAGCAACGAAGGGCAGAAAGAAATTCAGGTTTTGCAGAAGAAGTTCGAGCCCAAGCAGGCTGAACTGAAGTCGCAGAACGATGAGCTGGAGTCATTGAAGAAGCAGCTCAACACGCAGGGCGACAAGCTGAACGAAGACGCTGCCGGCAACCTGAAGAAGCAGATCGAGACCAAGCAGAAGAGCTTCGATCGCAATGTGCAGGATGCCCAGGAAGAGTTCGGCAGCCAACAACAGGATATCGCCTCGAAAATCCTGCAGAAGATGGCGCCGATGATTGTGAAGTATTCGCAGGAGAACGGATTCGGCATCATCGTGGATACGTCCAAGCCCTGGCCGCAGAGCAATGTTCTCTGGTGGGGCGAGGCGGTCGACATCACCAAGCCGGTGGTTGAGGCTTATAACGTGCAGTCCGGTGTTGCAGCGCCTCCCGCTCCGGCGGGATCCGCAGCCCCGAAGCCGACAACCCCGAGAGCTCCGACGGGCACGGTGCCGAAGTCCAGCGCTCCGAAATCGAGCGAACCGCCAAAATAGCTTCGAACCCGACACCTTGCGTGCCGGAAAAGTTCCAGCAGGCCGCGTGAAAACGCGGCCTTTTTTTCTTTTGGAACGGGGCGCTGTCGGCGAGTTTCGTGGTGTCCATAGCAGCAAGCAGATTTACGCTGGAGGATGCCATGTTCGCGGAAAGCATGATCGAGACTTCATGGGCCCAACGCACACAGAGAAGCTGGACAACGTTAACTTCGTTTGGATTGCAGATGGGGGTTCTTGCAGTGTTGCTCACCCTTCCACTGCTTAGGACCACAGGACTGCCTGAGAGTCGCGTTCTGCAGCCGCCATTGGTGTTGGGAGTACCTCCGGCACTGCTGCGGCCGGTCTCGCCTGAACCCACCACCGCACTCCATCAGAGCAATCTCGCTGACAACGTGCTGATTGCGCCTCCATCGATTCCTCGCCACGTGAGAATGATCGATGAGCTCGAGCCTCCGCCACAGATCAGCTACAACACGATAGTGGGAGTGGATGGTGCGATCGGCAACAGTTCAGGGGAAGGAGTCTGGAAGTCGATCAGCGGCTCCTTGAGCCATGTTGCCCCGCCGCCTGTCGCGCCGCATGCTGCCAGTAAACCGACGTTCCGCACCTCAAGCATGCTGCAGGGGACTCTGATCCGGCGGGTGGAGCCCGGGTATCCGCCCCTCGCAAGGACTGCGCGTATTCAGGGCCCTGTGATTCTGGCTGCGATCATCAGCAAAGCGGGAACCATTGAGCATCTGCAGGTGCTTTCCGGCCATCCGATGCTCGTGAACGCGGCGCTGGAAGCCGTGGGGCAATGGCGCTACCGGCCGTACGTCCTCAATGGCGAGGTGATCGAGGTGGAGACGCAAATTACGGTGAACTTCAAGCTGAACTGAGCGACGTGGGATGCTGAACGGATCCGCACATTCTATCGCTCTGCAGCACGATGACAGGCGGGAGTAGCCCCTGCGTAACCTCGGCGTGTGGGTTTCTCCCGCTATAATCGCGAAAGTGGCCACCACAGCAGAAGTCTTAAGCCGCGCCGCAACCCGTCCCACATGGGCCGATGTTTCCCTCGCCAGCCTCCGGCAAAATTTCCGAACCGTCCAGAAGCATGTTGGAGCGGGCGTCACCGTATGCGCCGTGGTGAAAGCAGACGCCTACGGACACGGCGCCGTGGAATGTTCGCACGCACTGGTAGGTGAAGGCGCGAAATGGTTGGGCGTCACATCCTTGGACGAAGCCATTCCGCTGCGCGAGGCCGGAATTCGTTCCAACATCCTGCTGATGACAGGTTTTTGGCGCGGTGAAGAAACCGAAATTATCCGCTTGCACCTCACGCCGACCGTGTGGGAGTTGTGGCAGATCGAGTCGCTCGATAAAGCTGCGGCCCGCCTGGGAGTAGATCGACATCCCGTGCATCTGAAAGTGGATACCGGGATGGGGCGCCTGGGCGCTGCGCTTGAGCAACTTCCAGCAGTGCTACGGGCTTTGAGCGCTGCGAAGCATCTCGTCCTGGAAGGACTCTCGACGCATCTGGCTTCTTCGGAGATCATGGACGCTCCCTCCGTAGCGGAGCAGGAGCGAAATTTCGAGGCGGCCCGGAAAATGGCCCGGGACGCGGGCTTTGAACCGGCATTCGTACACATGGCCAACACCGGCGCGGTGATTTCCCGGCAGGAGACATGGAACACGATGGTGCGTCCGGGCGTCGCGCTCTACGGATACTATCTACCCTTTCAGCGAGCCGGGCGTGAGGTGAGCGGGGGAACTTTGCGTTTGCCCGTCAAGCCGATTCTGACCTGGAAGACTCGTATCTTGTCCCTGCGAAACTTCGGCGCGAACCAGGCATTAGGGTACGGCGCCACTTACGTCACGAAAGCGCCAGCGCATGTCGCCGTCCTGCCCGTCGGTTACGCGGATGGATACAACCGTCAGCTTTCCAATCGCGGACGGGTGATCGTGCGTGACCATTACGCGCCCATCGTGGGACGGATTTCGATGGATCTAACGCTAGCCGACGTGACTGGCATTCCGGGAGTGGCCGTCGGGGATGAGGTCATCCTGCTTGGATCAAGCGACGGCTTGAGTGTGGATGCGCTCGAACACGCCGAATTGGCCAACAGCACGCCTTACGAAATTCTGTGCAATATTTCGAAGCGGGTCCCGCGCAGATACCCGAGCTAACCTAGACCTCAGCTTTTACCGCATCCCACTTTCCTGGGCCTCCACATACTTCCGCAATACGGCTGCTAACTGCAAATTGCTGCCATTGGCTGTCCTTACTGCAGAATCTCGCGGCCTGGGTTGCTACACTAGAAGATTCAACATGCATTCCCGCTACGCACAGTGGATGTACGACTGGGAGCACCGGCTTACTTCGGTGGACAATAATCGTGTGGTCCGTCCGCTGGAGTGGGGTTTGGACTGCACCCACGAATGGCCTTGCCGCAACGGCTATGCTCCCGGCCACGCGGCGCAGAATCCCGAAAAATTCATCTTGGATTACAACCGCCGCATTGTCGCTGCCAGCGATGAGTTCTATTCCTACCAACGGCCCGCCGACTTTCGCCTGGAGAAGGATGAAGTAAGGGTGTTCTCGACCCGCGAAGTTCCCGACCTCAAGCTTGCAGCCAAGGTGAAGGGAACCTATGCGGAGTTTCTGAGATTCACTTCGCCTGTGAAGACGCGGTATCCCGAAAATGACACGGTAACGGCGCGCTGGTTTCCGGCGCGGGGACGGCGAGCGGTGGTGTTGTTGCCGCACTGGAATTCGGACGCGCTGTCCTATGTGGGCCTCTGCCGCGTGTTCAACCTGCTCGGCATCGCGGTGCTGCGGATGAGCATGCCGTATCACGATTCGCGAAAGCCGCCCGAGATCCAGCGAGCCGACTACGCCGTATCAGCTAACATCGGACGCACCGTCAATGCCGTGCGCCAGGGTGTGGTCGATGTCCGCTGCTGCCTGGATTGGCTGGAGCAACAGGGATATAACCGCCTCGGGATTGTGGGGACGAGCCTCGGTTCCTGCTTCGCATTCATCGCTGCGGCGCATGATCCCCGCATCCGGGTGGCTGCCTTCAATCATGCGGCCACGTACTTCGCGGACGTGGTGTGGCATGGGCAGTCTACGCGGCACATCCGGCAGGGCATTGAGCAGCAGATCGATCTCGAGGAATTGCGTCAGGCATGGCTGGCGATCAGCCCCATGGCGTACTTCGAGCAGTTTGCCAGATGGCCGAAGAAGTCGCTGATCGTTTATGCGAGCTATGATCTGACCTTCTTGCCGGAATTCTCGCGGCACGTGGTCGAACAATTCGAGCGGCATGGGCTCGATCACCAAGTGGCAGTGCTGCCTTGCGGGCATTACACCACGGGCGAAATGCCTTACAAATATATGGACGGGTGGCACTTGGCTTCGTTTCTGCGGACAGCTTTTTGAATCAGCTTTTAGCTATTAGCTCTTAGCTTTTAGCTACGAACCTTCCAAAATGACTAAGTGTTCAATGCAGGGACAATCCATCCAGCAGTTCGGAAGTCCTATTGTGACGGTTATTAGCGAATGGCATCGCGGCGAATTCCTCGTCAGCACCGATCGGGCACGACTCGATCTGGATGTCATCCATCCATTTCTGACGAACTGTTACTGGGCCAAGGGAATACCGCGAGAGACGGTTGCGCGCTCCATCGAGCATTCCTTGTGCTTTGGGATTTATGATGGTAGCGGCGCGCAGGTGGGCTTCGCCCGGGTGGTGAGTGATCTGGCTACGGTAGCCTACCTGGGCGACGTGTTCGTGCTTGAAACCTACCGGGGACGCGGCCTGAGCAAGTTTTTGATGGAATGCATCATGCGGTATCCGGCGCTGCAGGGACTGAGGCGCTGGATCCTGCTGACGCGCGACGTGCACGGTCTTTACAACCAATTCAGATTCACGCCGTTGAAGTCGGCCGAGCGCTACATGGAACTGCACCGGCCCAACGTTTACGAGATCAGGAAAACATCATGAAAAACTCAGGGATGTATCGTCCGCTGTACGAAAGCGATCCGCAGATCGCGGCTGCGATTGACAACGAGACCCGCCGGCAGCATGAAGGCCTGGAACTGATCGCCTCGGAAAACTTTGTCAGCGAGGCTGTGCTGGAGGCCGCGGGATCGGTGTTTACGAACAAATATGCCGAGGGCTATCCGGGGAAACGCTATTACGGCGGATGCGAGTTCACCGACGTTGTCGAGAATCTCGCCCGCGACCGGGCCAAGCAGTTGTTCGGCGCGGAGCATGCCAACGTGCAGCCGCATGCGGGATCGCAAGCCAACATGGAAGCTTATGCCGCAGTTCTGCAGCCCGGCGATACGATCTTGGGATTGAACCTGGCGCACGGCGGCCACCTGACGCATGGGCATCACCTGAATTTTTCAGGCAAGACCTACAAGATCGTTCCTTACGGCGTGACTAAAGAGACCGAAACCATCGACTACGACGAACTGGAAAAGCTGGCGGAACGGGAGCGGCCGAAACTGATCATCGGCGGCGGCAGTGCGTATCCGCGGATCATTAATTTCAAGCGCATGCGCGAGATTGCCGACAAGGTCGGCGCGCTTTATCTGGTTGACATGGCGCATTTTGCCGGCTTGGTCGCCGGCGGCGCTCACCCTTCTCCGGTGCCGCACGCGCACATTGTGACCTCCACGACGCACAAGACGTTGCGCGGTCCACGTTCCGGGATGATTCTCTCCAAGGCTGAATTCGGCCAAGCCATCGACAAGGTTGTGTTCCCCGGGATGCAGGGTGGGCCGCTAGTGCACATCCTGGCGGCGAAAGCGGTGTGCTTCCTGGAGGCGATGCAGCCCGAGTTCCGCGATTATGCCCGGCAAATCGTCGCCAATGCAAAAGTGCTCGCGCAAACGCTCGCAGACGAAGGCTTCCGCATCATCTCCGGCGGTACCGATACTCACCTCATGCTGGTGGATGTGTTCTCGAAAGGCATGCTGGGCAGCGAGGCCGAGAAAGCGCTGGGCGAGGCCGGCATTACCGTCAATAAAAATGCCATCCCGTTTGACACGAATCCGCCGATGAAGCCCAGCGGCATCCGGATCGGAACTCCCGCTCTAACCACCCGCGGAATGACAGAGAACGAAATGCGGCAGATCGGGCGCTGGATTGCCGAGTCCTTGTTGCATCGAACTGACACAGCGGTTCTGGGCAGGGTCCGCCAACAGGTACTGGAGCTCTGTGAATCGTTTCCGTTGTATGCAGACAGGCGCGCCAAGGCACAGGCGGAAGTTCGCGCCTAGACGTCATCTTATAAATGCCTCAGTGGTGCGGCGGCGCTGAGCCGTCTGCGCCGGCCCGATGTCTGCGCTAGCTGATTGGCTAGCTGTGTGGTTAAATTGGCTCGGTGAAGATCGCGATCGATATCCGCCGGATGACGGAATTTGGTGTGGGTACGTACATCCGCAATATCATTCGCACTCTGGGCCGTCTCGATCATGAAACGCAGTACTTCCTGCTTGGCTCCCCCGCGAAGGTGCAGGAAATCGGTCCGCTGCCCGGCAATTTTCAAACGATCCCACTGGCCACTTCCGAGAACACCCTGAAGGGCTACCGCGAGTTCCGGGGCGCGCTGCACAAACTCGACTGCGACCTCGTGCACATTCCCAACCTGTTTTCCGTACCGCGATTCCTGCCCTGCCCGTACGTCATGACGGTGCACGACATGCTGGAGCATATGTCTCGACCGCGGCAGCAGGGGGTGTGGCGCTCGCTCTACTTCCAGATGACCAAGAGAGTTCTGGCGGGAGCAGCGCGTATTTTTGCGGTGTCGAATTTCACCCGCAATGAAATTGAAAAGCTGTTTGACATCCCGCTCAATCACATTGAAGTCGTGTACAACGCAATTGACGAGCGCTTTCTGCACGGGCATGCCACGGCTGCGGACCGCGATCTCATCGCGCAGCGATATCAAGTCAGGTACCCTTTCCTGCTTTATGCCGGACGCATCAGCCCCCATAAGAATGTGCTGCGGCTGATCGAGGCGTTCTCGGCGCTGAAGACGGAGTTGGAAAAGGACCAGCTCTGGCCGGATCTCAAGCTGATCATTATCGGAGACGACTTGTCCGGCAATCCGGATTTGCGTCGTACCGTGGTGCGCAGCGGCGTGCAGAATGAGGTCCGATTCCTCGGTTTCGTACCGATCGATGTCCTGCGGATCTTTTACGACGAAGCGAAGGTGTTCGTCTTCCCCTCGTTATATGAAGGATTTGGTCTGCCTCCCTTGGAGGCAATGGCGCACGGAACTCCCGTGATCACTTCTAATATTTCTTCGTTGCCGGAGGTTGTCGGCAATGCTGCGGTGTTAGTCAATCCGGAGAATGTGTTCGAGATCATGCGGGCAGTTCATCGGGTTCTGACCGATCGAGCCTTGCGGGATCGCATGAAGGAGCGGGGCTACCAGCAGGCCAAAAGATTCTCGTGGGAAATCTCGGTGCGGCGGTTGCTGGATGTGTACCGCGAAGTGGCGCGAAAGGGCGGACGGGAGACCGTCCGGCAGAGTGCCGCGGATTGACGCTTTAGCCTTGGAGAATAAGTGGCAGCGACACGCCACCACGCTACTTTATGAGTGGTTGGCCGGGAGAAGCGATGGCATGCTTTTGCAGCTTCGCCGTCAGGCGGCTACGGTCAGCGTCGGTTTTGGCGGCCGCGAGGCGCTTGCGGAGTTGAACGATCTTTTCTTTGCGGGTACGGCGCCGGCGAATTTCGGGCCGGCGGCTGGGTGCGGACATGGTTCGGCTCCTGACTTTGATTGTGAATCAGAAGTATAGCATTGCCCCCGGGTTCGCCGGTCCGCGGAAGTCGCCCCGGAGCTACAGTCCGAGGCGACATCGTTCCTGGTAAACCCAGTTTTCCTAAGCCACCGCATCGGCAGGCTCGGCAAATCTGCTTTCCACTTCGAGATCCGCCTCGACCTTATGCGTGCGCGCCACCAGCATGTAGATCGACGGAACCACAAACAATGTGAACGCCGTTCCGATGATCATGCCGCTGACCAGCATGATGCCTATGCTATTACGGGCTCCGGCTCCGGGGCCCTTCGCTAGTACCAGCGGGAAGTGGCCGATGACGGTCGCAGCCGTAGTCATTAAGATCGGGCGCAGACGAGTGCTGGCCGCCTCAATGATTGCCGCAAGTTTGTCTCTCCCTTGCTCCTGCAAGTGATTGGCAAACTCCACGATCAGGATGCCGTTCTTCGATACCAATCCCACCAGCGTGATCAAGCCGACCTGGCTGTAGATGTTGAGCGTCGTCAGCCCCAGGAACGAGAACAGCAGCGCTCCAGAGAGAGCCAGCGGAACCGATCCCGCCAGAATAATGAAGGGATCGCGGAAGCTTTCGAACTGCGCCGCCAGGACCAGGTAGATGAGAATTCCGGAGAGCAGGAACGTTCCCAGGAATTTGCTGCCCTCAACTCGAAGCTGGCGCGACTCACCGGCATAATCCACCGTAAATCCCTGCGGCAGAATCGCCTTAGCTTCGTCTTCGAGGACGGTGAGAGCCTTATCGAGCGGCACTCCCGGCGGAATCACTCCCTGAATCCGCACCGCGTTCAGCTGCTGGAATTTGTTCAGCTGGCGTGGCTCGGTTGTTGTCTTCAAACTGGCAAACGTGGAGAGCGGAACCAGTTTGTTCTGTGATCCCGTAACGTAGATCTGCGAGAGCTGATCGGCGGTCAGGCGCTCGGCGCGCTTCACCTGCGGAATCACCTTGTAGCTATGCCCCTGAATGCTGAAGCGGTTGACATAGTTCCCGCCCAGCAGTGTCGACAGATCTTGTCCAGCCTGGCTTAGATCGACGCCTTGTGAACGCAGCTTGTCGCGATCGAAAACCACTTCGGTCTGCGGCTGGTCGAACTTTAAATCCGAGTCAGCGTAGATGAAGATGCCGCTGGTCATCGCCTTTTTCACCAGTTGATTGGCAAACGCGACGAGTTGTTGCGGTTCAGCCGGCGAGGCAATCACAAAATCCACAGGGAAATTTCCGCCGCCCGGCAAAGCGGGAGGAGTCAACGGAATCACGCGGATTCCCGCGATGTGGGAGAGCGGCCCGGTGGATTCAAGCAAGAGTTGCTGTGCCGTTTTCTTGCGCTCGCTCCAGGGCTTTGTGACCATGCCGCCGAAACCGCCCGTGGGCTGCGTAATCTGAAAGACGCTCTGGCTTTCCGGGAACGACTTGTAAACGTCGTACACCTGGTTGGTGAACAGGTCGGTTTGATCGATCGTCGAATTCGGCGAGGCTTGGATTACGCCAAACACTACGCCCTGATCCTCAGCCGGGGCCAGTTCGCGCTGCGAGAACATGTAGAACGGCACCATGGCCAGGACCACGATTGCCCACAGCGCGAAAACCACCGGCCGGTACTGCAAAGTGCCGTCGAGAGTGCGCGCGTACAGTTGACGGACTTTCTCAAAGTGCCGGTTGACCATTCCAGCGAAACCGCGCTCGCTCGCCCCGGGCCGCAACAGCTTCGAACCCATCATGGGGGATAGCGTTAACGCCACGATGCCAGACACGATGACTGCTCCGGATAACGTGAAAGCGAACTCCCGGAACAGGGCGCCGGTAAGTCCGCCCTGAATGCCGATGGGCGCGTAAACGGCCGCCAGCGTAATAGTCATCGCAATGATCGGGCCGACCAGTTCGCGGGCCGCGTCCGTGGCCGCCTTCACCGGCGATTTGCCCATGTGCAGATGGCGCTCCACGTTCTCCACCATTACGATCGCGTCGTCCACAACCAATCCAACTGAGAGCACGATGGCCAGCAGCGTCAGCAGGTTAATCGTGAAGCCGGCAATCAGCATGAGGAAGACGGCTCCGATCAAGGAGATCGGAATCGCCACCACCGGAATAAGAACCGATCGGAATGACCCCAGGAACAAGAAAATGACCACAACCACGATCAACAGTGTCTCCGTCAACGTGTGCAGCACTTCGTTGATGGCGTCCTGAATGTAAGCGGTCGAGTCATAGGGAATTCCCACCTTCATCCCGGTGGGCAACTGGCTTTGGATTCCAGGGATCGCCTCGCGTACTTGCTTGATGACTTCGAGCGAGTTGGACGTGGGCAGAACCCAGACGCCCATGAAGGTTGCTGTCTCGCCATTGAAGCGCACGTCCTGCTCGTAGTTCTGCGCTCCCAGAACCACGTCGGCAACTTCGCCGAGGCGGACGACCACTCCATTCTCATTCTTGATGACCAGTTGGCGGAATTCTTCCGGCGTCTTCAGGTTGGTATTGGCAACCAGGTTCACCGACACCATCGAACCCTTGGTGCTGCCAATCGCGGAAAGATAGTTATTGCGTGCCAGCGCATCGCGCACAGTGGAGGGCGATATCCCATACGCCGCCATCCGGTCCGGCTTCAGCCAGATGCGCATGGCAAACGTACGGTCACCGAGGATGTCGGCGCGCTGCACGCCGCTGATCGCACTCAAACGCGGCTGAACGACGCGGGTCAGGTAGTCGGTGATCTGGTTTTGATCCAGATCCTTTGAGGAGAACCCCAGATACATCGACGCAAACTGGTTGTCGGCGGTTTGCAGTTCGATCACCGGGGCTTCCGCCTCAGGCGGCAAGTCATTGCGGACCTGCGCAACCTTCGCTTGAATCTGCGTGAGCGCGGCGTTGGTATCGTAGTTGAGCTTCAGGTGAACGCTGATCGTGCTCAGTCCCTGTGCGCTCGACGACTCCATATAGTCGATGCCATCGGCGCTGGCGATCACCCGCTCTAGTGGGGTGGTGATGAAGCCGCGCACGAGATCGGCATTGGCGCCGACGTAAACCGTCGTCACCTGCACCACCGCGATATCGCTGCGGGGGTACTGGCGTACGCTCAGCGAGCGGATCGCCTGCAACCCAGCGATCAGGATGACGAGGTTCACCACCACGGCCAAAACTGGCCGTTTAACAAATAGGTCCGTAAATTTCATGCTTCCCCCGGTTTAGCTGTCCGCAGGCTTGGGCGCCGGGTTGTTCTCCGGCTGAATTTTGTTGTTGACATTGACCGCGGCTCCATTTCGCAGTTTGAAAACTCCTGAGCTTACAACCTCATCCTCAGGCTTGAGCCCGGAAATGACCGCGACCTGGTCACCGCGCGAGCCGTCGACCTTCACAAACTGCTGGCGGACGCCGCGATACGAGTTGCCCTTCGGGTCTTTGAGATCCGTAATCACGAACACCGAATCGCCATAGGGTGCGTAGCTGATAGCGGAAGCCGGCAGTGTGATCACCGAGCGACTCTGCCCAAAGCCCAACTGCACCTGGACGAACATGCCCGGTTTCAGCTTGCCGCCAGGATTCGCAAGCGTGGCCTGCACCGTCACATTGCGGGTGGCTTCGTCCACGACCGAGTCGATCGCAGTCACGCGCCCGCTGAACTGCCGTCCAGCCATACCTTCTGAACTGACATGCAACGTGGTGCCGCGACGCACTTGCGCCGCGTCCTGCTGCGGTACTCCGAAATCCACATAGATAGGATCGAGCGACTGCAGCGGCACGATAGCGTTACCGGCCGCCAGATATTGACCAAGATTGATCTTGCGGATTCCCAGCACTCCGGAAAACGGCGCACGAATAGTCTTGCGCTCGATCGTCGCCCTGGTTTCGGCCACATTGGCTTCCGTCTGCTTTTGCTGGGCGACGGAGGCATCAAAGTCGGAGCGCGAGATTACTCCGGCTTCCAGCAACTGCTTCATGCGGCTGAAGTTCGTTCGCGCCAGATCGCGCTGAGCTTCCAGAGCGGCCAGTTGGGCGCGTTCCTGGCGCGTATCCAACTCAACCAGAACATCTCCCTCATGCACATATTGGCCGGACTCGAACAGAATCTTGTCCACAGTTCCGGGGAGATCGGCGCTTACCGTCACGCCGTGCACCGCTTCCATCGTGCCGATCACGCCCATGGTCGCGGGCCACGTCTCTTGATGGGCCACGATGCTCGTCACTGCTTCCGGCGGAGGCTGGAAATGTGAAGCGGCTTGCACCGCCGACGAAATCTGCCGGAACTTGTAGAAACCAAGGCTCGATAGCAGCCCTAACATAACAACGAGCATCAGTATCATTCGCTTCGCCATAAAATTCCTCTTTTGAATGGTGCGTGAAAATCCCCAGTTAGCGATCCATTCCAGTTGCCGAAGGTCGGCACCGGAAATCCAGCTAAAAACTTTTCTAACTAGATTCAACTAGGCCCTATTCGGATTCGACTTCTTTTTGCCCTGCATCTGCCGCTCAGCGCGGATTCGGAAATCTCCCTACCAGTACGTCGAACGGGGAAAGCCAAAATCGACATACCTGCACAACGCGCAGTCGAGATAAAAGTTACGACCCCAGCTTTGCCCGGACCGCGCGCGTGAGCCGCAACGTGATTTCAATCACTTAGAGAAAATCCGCGCGTGACTCAAATCACTTCCGCTGGTGATGTACTTCCTTGCCGCTAACCAGCACCGGGAAGAGCATCGAGTAGGCTCCGTTGTTATGTTCAGCTACGGCGGCGACACGCAAGCGCACGCTCTCAGGGCTTACAAGTTGTTTCTCCAAGCTCGCATTGATTTGCCCGTGAGATCCGTTGCGCCTGTCGCGCCCGGGCGACGCCCGGAGCAGAGGTGACCCATGGGCCGTCATAATTTTTTGTCGATCAAGGATTTTTCCCCGGAAGAGATCCGATACCTGCTGGATCTGGCGCGCGAGATCAAAACTAATCCTGCGGCACACCATGGCGCGTTGAAAGGCAAAACGCTCGCCATGATCTTCGAAAAGCCCTCGCTCCGGACTCGTGTGTCCTTCGACGTTGGCATCCAGCAGCTCGGGGGCTTCTCTTTATATCTTTCGAATGCCGAAATCAATTTGGGTAAGCGCGAGTCGCTCTACGACGTAGCCAAGAATCTGGAGCGCATGGTGCAGGGAATCATGATCCGCACCTACGCGCACCAGATCGTGGAGGACTTGGCCGAGTATGCCAGCATCCCGATCATCAACGGATTGACGGACTACAGCCACCCCTGCCAGGCGATGGCGGATTACCTGACTATGTTTGAGCTGAAGGGCGATGTGCGCGGCCTGAAGGTGGCGTTTATCGGAGACGGCAATAACGTTTGCCACTCGCTGATGTTCGCCGGGGCGCAACTCGGAGCGCACACCTGGGTAGCAACTCCAGAAGGGTATGAGCCCGCCTCCGAGGCCGTGGAATGGGCGGTGCAACGTGGTTGGACCACTGGGAAGCACCTGTACGTTGACCCACGATCCGGTCGAGGCCGCTCGTGAGGCTGACGTCATTTATACCGACGTGTGGGCCAGCATGGGACAGGAAGCTGAAGCGGAGCAGCGGCGGAAGCTTTTTATGCCCTATCAGGTGAACTCGGAATTGTTCCGCCACGCTAAGTTTGACGCGCTCTTCATGCATTGCCTGCCGGCGCATCGCGGCGACGAGGTCACGAACGAAGTGATCGACTCGGCGCATTCTGTTGTGTATCAACAGGCGGAAAACCGGTTGCACGCGCAGAAAGCCATCCTGCTGGAACTGATGCAGTATCGCGAGGCGGCAGAACCGGTGCGGGAAGCTGGCCTGGCACGGAGTTGAGGAATCGGAAAACTGCACCAGGACTGAAAACTGAGAACTGCTGATGCGCACAATGCTCATCGCCGTGGGCGGCAACTCCCTCATTCGAGCTGGGGAGACGGGCACGATTGCCGAGCAGCGGGTCAATGCGCGGCGCACCGCCGCCGCCATCGTGCAACTGATCCGCGCCGGTTACCGGCTTGTGGTAACGCATGGGAACGGTCCACAGGTGGGAGCGCAGTTGCTGCGATCAGAACGGGCTTCCGACCAGGTGCCCGGTCAAACGCTCGATGTTTGCGGCGCTGCGACCCAGGGGGAGATCGGTTACCTGCTCTCGCAATCCCTGTGCGATGAGCTGGCGGCAGCGCATTTGGATGTGCCGGTGGCGAGCATTGTGACTCAGACCGTGGTGCGTGCGGACGATCCCGCCATGGAGCATCCCACGAAACCCATCGGACCGTTCTACTCGCGCCAGCAAGCCGAGGAGCGGCAGCGTCACTTGGGATGGCAAATCGTCGAGGATGCCGCTCGCGGGTATCGTCGCGTGGTGCCCTCTCCTGAGCCCGTGGAGATAGTAGAACTCGGGGTCATCCGCTCCTTAATGAGCCACGGAATTCTAGTCGTCGCTTGCGGAGGCGGGGGCATCCCGGTGATTCGCAGTGACGGTGAACTGAAAGGTGTGGAGGCAGTCATCGATAAAGATCGCGCTTCGGCGTTACTGGCGTGCCAGTTGGGCGTGGACACGTTTGCCATCTCGACCGACATTTCCTTCGTGTACCTCGATTACAAGAAACCAACGCAACAGAAATTGCGGAATGTGTCTGCCCTCCAATTGGAGGCTCACTACAAGGCTGGACATTTCCCACCAGGGAACATGGGACCAAAAGTCGAGTCCGCGCTGCGCTTTCTCAAAGCGGGCGGGAAAGAAGTTGTGATCACCTCATATGAATACTTGGCGGAAGCAGTTGCCGGCAGTATGGGGACGCATATCACCCGGGAGCCGGACCTGCCACTGGACAAGGCGCTGGCCCCCGAAATTTCTGTAGGAGGATAGATGGGGAGCTCGAATGTCACTGCATGGAAGCCGGCCGCGTCCGATCCATCGCGCAAGCCTGAGATCTCGAGATTGAAGCACCTGATCGAATCGCAGCAATTCACGCTGCCGCTACTGATGGAGCTCTTCCAGAGAACGCGCGGCATGGAGCGCGTGGTGGCTCGCGGTGGCACGCTCGAATATCAGAACAAAATTCTGGCTAACCTGTTTTACCAGCCCTCCACGCGAACCAGATTCTGCTTTGAATCTGCGATGTACCGGCTGGGAGGCAAAGTCCTTTCTACCGAGCAGGCCTCAGCGTTTTCGTCTGAAGTCGCGGGCGAGCAAGTCGAAGATTCAATCCGAATTATCGCGAACTACTCCGACGTCATTGTGGTGCGGCATCCGCAGGCCGGAGGGGCACAACGCGCCGCGGATGTTTCCCCGATTCCGGTGATTAATGCGGGAGACGGCGAAGGCGGGCAGCACCCCACACAGGCCTTGCTCGACCTGTACACCATTTACCGCGAGCGGCCGCTCACCGGTCTCAGCGTAGCGATAATTGGAGAACTGGACCGCGGCCGTACCGCGCGTTCGCTCGCTTATCTGCTGGCAAAATTCGATCGCGTGAGAATTTTCTTTGTGGCTCCGCAAGAACTGCAGATGAAGCCGGACATCCTCCAGTACCTGGACGAGCGGGGAGTTCAATACGAACTCGAATCCGACGTCGAAGCTGTGATCGGCGAGGCAGATGTCATTTACCAGACCAGAATTCGTCCCGAACGTGTGTCCGATACTCACGGCGTGAAGCGCTACGCGATCGATTCCGCGTTGCTGTCAAAAATGAAGCCCGATGCCTTGATCTTGCACCCGCTGCCGCGCACGGTTGAGCTGGACAAGTCGGTGGATGAAGACCCGCGGGCGCTTTATTTCCGCCAGGCGGCCAACGGATTGTATGTACGCATGGCGCTTTTAACGATGTTGTTGGACCAGAATTCATAGCGAAATATCTCAGGAGAGAAACGCATGCCAGTCATGGAGACTACTCCCGCCCAGGAAATGATCGAACTGGAACAGCAGTTCGGAGCCCATAACTACCACCCTCTCGACGTAGTCATCGAGCGTGCAGAAGGCGTTTGGGTGTACGACACCGAGGGCAAGCGCTATCTCGACTGCCTGGCATCGTATTCGGCCGTGAACCAGGGGCACTGCCATCCCCGCATTCTGGAAACTCTGATCGAGCAGGCGCACAAAGTAACATTGACCTCCCGCGCCTTCCGCAACGATCAGCTGCCGCTGCTCTATCGCGACCTGCACGAACTGACCGGATTCGATATGGCGCTGCCGATGAACTCTGGCGCTGAAGCGGTCGAGACTGCCGTCAAAGCGGCTCGGAAATGGGGATACAAGGTCAAGGGTATTCCCGAGGGCAAGGCCGAGATCATCGTGTGCGCCAACAACTTTCATGGCCGCACCGTCACCATCGTGAGCTTCTCGACCGACGAACAGTATCGCGACGGCTTTGGGCCGTTCACGCCGGGCTTCAAGATAATCCCTTATGGCGACCCCCAGGCGCTGCGTGAGGCTATTACTCCGAATACCTGTGCATTCCTGGTCGAGCCAATCCAGGGAGAGGCGGGCATCATCATTCCTCCATCTGGATATCTCCGCGAAGTGGCGGCGATCTGCCGTCAAAGCGGCGTGCTCCTGATGTGCGATGAAATTCAGTCTGGTCTGGGGCGTACAGGCGAGCTCTTCGCCTACCAGCACGAGGGCATCACGCCCGATGTGCTGATTGTGGGCAAGGCGCTATCCGGTGGCTTCTATCCGGTCTCTGCGGTGCTCGCCTCAAGAAAGGTCCTGGGCGTCTTTAACCCCGGCGACCATGGCAGCACGTTTGGGGGAAACCCACTAGCCTGTGCGGTCGCGCGCACCGCTCTGCGCGTCTTGGTGGAGGAAGGCATGGTGAAGCGTTCTGCCGTTCTGGGCCGCTACTTCCTGGATCGCCTAAAAACCTTGCGCAGCGCCAATATCAAGGAAGCTCGAGGCAAGGGACTATGGATTGGAATCGAGTTGCACAGCGCGGCGCGGCCACTACTGCGAAGCGCTCAAGGAGGAGGGCGTACTCTGTAAAGAAACTCATGATCGCGTGATCCGCATCGCTCCGCCGCTGACCATCACAAGCGAAGAAATTGATTGGGCCTTCGATCGTATCCGCAAAGTGCTGGAACGCAGCTAGAGGCCGACGCTTGCCGTCGCAATACACTATGTAGGGACAGCCGCCCTCGGCTGTCCAGTCGAGCAAAGCTCGACTGCAGAAGCACCCAGCCCCGGACCCATGAGTCCGGGGCGTTGTCTGCCCCGTACCTGCCGGACGTAGGTAACGCGAGCGAGTTCCAAGAATGTTATACCGGGCGTGCGGGGTAAGCGTTTACCATCACACGACAAATCTAATCAGGGGAGACATTGGCCATGATTAACCGTCGAAACTTCCTCCGCCATTCCGCCGCCGCCGCGACTCTGTGTTTGGCTCCCAGGTTTCCAAACCTGGCTTTCGCGCAGAGCGTTGACAGCCGCATCGAAATTGTACTCGACGAGATACTCGGTACCATCTCTCCCAATATCTACGGCCACTTCGTCGAGAATCTCAGCGGCGTTGTCTACGACGGAATTTGGGTCGGCGAGAATTCCAAAGTTCCGAATGTGAATGGAATCCGCAAAGAGCTTGTGGACGAGATGGTGAAGATCAAGCCTGCCGTTGCGCGCTTCCCCGGTGGTTGCTTTGCCGACAGCTACGATTGGCGTGATGGGATCGGGCCTGCGGACAAACGCCCCCGTCGCACCAACTTTTGGAACGGAGGAGAAGCCGCGGATGCACCCGCTTCCCATCGCTATGACCCCAATCGCTTTGGCACCAACGAATTCGCGCATTTTTGCCGGCTCATTGGCGCCCAACCTTATCTCGCGGCAAATGTAAGAAGCCTTCCGGCGGAACAGTTCTACCGCTGGGTGGAGTACTGCAATTCTCCCGCGGGAAGCACCACTCTGGCAGACGAGCGCACTGCCGCAGGTTTCAAAGATCCATTCAATGTGAAGTATTGGGGTGTGGGCAATGAGTCTTGGGGCTGTGGAGGGAACTTCACACCCCAGGAGTACGCGACCGAGTTCCGCCGCTTCGCCACCTGGGTGCCGGAATATGGAGAGAAACTCAACTTCATCGCCTCAGGCCCTGATTCGGCAAACTGGGCTTGGACGCGCGGTTTCCTGGAAGAAATCATACGCAAGGGCAAAGGGCTGCTACGCACCGTATATGGCCTCGCTCTGCACCATTACGCCTGGAATCTAAGCCGCGGGCGCACTCAGGATTGGAACGAAGGCAAGGGGGACGCGCTCAAGTTCGAGGCGATCGACTGGTATGAATTGTTGCGCGAAGGGCAGCGCATGGAAGACCTGATCCAGGGCCATTGGCAGATCATGAGCGAGCAGGATCCAGAGCACATGGTGAAGCTGGTCGTCGACGAGTGGGGCCCATGGTACCGGCCAGGCAGTGAAGCTACCCCTGGCGATCAGTTAGAGCAGATGCCCACGTTGCGCGACGCTGTATTCAGCGCCATGACACTCGACATCTTCAATCGTCATCCCGAAAAAGTCGTGATGGCAAATTGCGCCCAGCTCATCAACTGTCTCAACAGCCTCTACCTGGCGCACGAGAACCGGTTTGTGGTGACGCCCGTCGGGCATGTCTTCGCTATCTACGCCGCTCATCAAGGAGGACAAAGCGTGCGCGCCGAGTTCTCGGCGCCTGAAATTCATTATGACCGCGACGGAAAGCCGGCGACTTTTTCCCCGCTCCGCGGGTCGGTTTCTTTGCACGGGAGAGAACTGGTGATCACGGCGGTGAACGCCAACGTAAAGGATGCCCTCGAAACGCAGATCATCCCGCGTGGGGCACGCGTCAACTCGGCTAAAACTACGGTCCTCACGGCCCCCGACATTCACGCGCATAATACGTTCGATCAGAAGCAAGCGGTCGTTCCTCAAACTAAAGACGTGGAGATCAAAGGCCAATCGCTGACGTTTACCTTCCCGCCCGCATCGGTAGTCAAACTGCAACTCAGCCTGGCCTAGGCAACCCAGATCATGGTCGAACCGGTGCTTGTTGAGGTCTGCGTGGACTCGGTCGCCTCCGCCGTAGCTGCGGAGCGCGGTGGGGCGCAACGGGTTGAACTCTGCAGCGACCTCCTCGAGGGCGGCATTACTCCCAGCCTCGGCCTTTTGCAGGCCGTCCGCGCCGGCATTTCCCTCACAATGCATGTCATCATTCGACCCCGAGGGGGCGATTTCTGCTACTCAGACGAAGAGTTCGACATCATGCGGCGTGACATCGAAATCGCCAAGCGCGAAGGAGCCGATGGAGTTGTGGCGGGTATCCTGCTTCCAACGGGGCGCGTCGATGTCCCACGCACTCGCCAACTGAGTGAGTTGGCGAGGCCGATGTCCATTACCTTTCATCGCGCGTTCGACATGTCCGCGGACCTGCAGATCTCTCTGGACGAAGTCTGCCAGACCGGCGCCGATCGCCTTCTCACTTCCGGAGGCGAGCAGGACTGCTTACAGGGGATCGATGCCATTTCCAAGCTCGTCAAATCAGCGCAAGGCCGCATTCACATCATGGCCGGCGGAGGGATCACCGCCAACAACGTGGCCGAGATCCTGCAGCGCACCGGCGTCAGCGAGATCCACGTAGGACTGGCAACGGCAGTGCAAAGCCCCATGCTCCTGCGCAATCCACGTGTATCTCTGGGGAAAGCTCCGGGCCGGGAATACCAGCGCACGCAAGTTCTGGAAGAGAGCGTTCGCGAACTGAAAGGTGCCATCGCGCACGTGCCCGCCGTGGAGCGCCCCTTCGCGAGGCAGATGGATTGCGAACCTGAATAGTCGGGTCGGACGAACGAATCAAGGCAGCCGGTCGAGAGTGATCAGTTCCGGTTGACCCCCGGCAGCATGATGCGTTTTAGTCTGGGAACCCGACGCGATGCAGTAATCGTTCATACCGCGGATCTTCACGTAGTGGCTCGAACCTGCGTCCCACTTTGATGTATGTAAGTTGAGGGTCTTTTTCTTCAAAGGCCTTCTCTAGCCACGCGAAGGCCTCATTCGACTCACCCAATGCTGCATGCAGAATCGCAACGGAACCGGACGGAACGATTCCTTGCTCGTGGAGCTTCACTAATCTAGCGAGTATTCTTCTCGCCTGATCTCGCTCGCCCGACACCGCATAGGCAAAACCCAGGTCCAACTGGAGATCGGCGTCCTCCGTTCCCGAGAATGCTAGCGCGTTTTGAAACTCTTGAATGGCCTCCTTCTTCTTTCCACTATGCAGGTATACCCATCCCATGGTTTGGTGAGTCGGTGCAAAATGGGGATCCAGCTCCAAGGTTTCCTGCACCTGCCTCAGCGCCTCATCGTAATGGCCACCTGCTAGCAATCTCCCTGCCAGGGCGTTGTTGATGGGCAAAGACAACGGGTCGAGCTCCCGGGCTCGCTGAGCCTCAGCTATTCCGTCATCGAATCGGCCTGTGTATGTCAGATAGCCAGCGTACCAATTGTGAGCCTGGGCATCGCTGGGATTCAATTTCAGGGCCCGCTTGTATTCGCGCTCGGCGGTGCCCCAGTCCCATTCATACGTTTCCGCAATGAACGCCACGGAGGCGTGAGGTTCTGCCAAGTCATTATCCAGTTCGATGGCCTTCAGCGCTGCTGCTTTCGCGCGCGACAGAGCCTCTTTCGACGGGAACGCTCCACGAAATCCAAGCATGGCGTAAGTCTCCGCCAGGCCGCTATATGCAGGAGCGTAGCCTGGGTCCCTCGCGATGGCCTGTTGGAAAGAGGTGATGCTCTTCTTGAGCGCATCCTGTGTGCGCTGGTTGAAGTAGTAACGGCCCTTCAGGTAGTCCTCGTGAGCGTCGGGATCGGCTGTTGGCCTCGCTGCCAGACTCGCCCGGTCCTCTGGGCTAAGGTTGACTTGGATTTGCTCAACGATATTGCTTGTGACCTCATCCTGCACTTCGAGGATGCTCCGATATTCTTGCTGGTATTCTCCTGCCCAAATGTGTTCGTCAGTCGCGGCACGAATCAGTTGCGCGTGCACAAGGACCTGATTCCCCTCCCGTACCAGCGACCCTTCCACAATCGCGTCCACCCCCAGCGTCTTAGCAATTTCCGGCACCGACAGCTGTGTATTCTTGAAGTGCATACTCGAAGTACGCGATATCACCTGAAGTCCATGAATTCGCGAAAGCCGCCCGATAAGTTCCTCCGTCATGCCGTCGGCGACATAATCCTGCGATGGATCTCCGCTCAAGTTCTGTAATGGAAGCACCGCCAGTGATTTGATCTTGGGCCGGCTCGCAGGCCCTGCGTGGATCCATCCTAGGGCGTAGGCGAGGGCAAGCAGGCCGAGGATTGCTGCCACCGAAATCAGAATAGGCCAGCGCCGTACTCTCGAAACCGCTGCCGCCTGCTCAGGTTCGACGTCCGTGGGCGCTTCGGTCGCGGACTCTTGCTGCTCCTCCTGTAAGCGGAGGTTACGGCTTTGCCGCCAGCCATCAAGTTCTGCAGTCAGGGCGTAAACTGAGCCCCGCTTGTCGTGCAGGTGTCTGTGGACGGGCATCCCCTCCCGTTTTTCCCAGCGCTGAACGGTCGTCACATCGCGACTGAGGTATGCCGCGATTTCCTTCCAAGAATCCAGGCGGTCTTCAGGCATTCTCCCAGAGGGCTGCATGCCTGAACCCGGTTCGATTGGAAGGTCACTGTGCATGGTCGGGTTACGACGGGGAAGGTTGGGTGATTATACCCCCCGCTAGGGTCACGGCAAAAGGAGGCATTTCAGGGTAAATGGCGATTCCCTATATTGCTGTTTGACCTGCGCGCCGCGATGCCCGACCCTGTGCTCGCCCGTTCCGGCGCGAGATCGGAAAGAAGCGATCCGGTATCCCCTGAGGACTTCTGGGGCGCATGATGCGGGCTCTCAAATATGGAGGTTCTATGAGCAGCAAGCGTTCAATTCGGGTAGTAATCGTGCTTTCGGTCCTGGCCTTGGTCTCAGCTACCGGTGCTCTGGCGCAGTCGGCACACTTCAGCGGTTTGATCAATGACTATTCGCCCTCAACCGTCAAAGGCGGGCCATATGAAATTCGGGGTAAATGGTCCTTAGGCTTGCACCGAAAGTCAGGCACTGCCGACTTTACGGCCGAGCTGAATATGGAGACATCCGATTATGGCATCACCGAAGGCATTGTCGATCCGGCGGACCCCGCCACTCGAGGCGCTCACACGCATCACATCAAATTGACGAATGCCACTGTCACCTGGAACATGGACGGCTGCCCCACCTTCAAGCCTGCCACCACCATGGGTTTTCAGGTAAACGGTACGGTCAGCCTTTTGACGGGAAACGGAAGCAACGCGCCCTTCGAAACGAATCCACCGTCATCGACGCTCCAAGTCTGCATTACTGGAGCGGCAGGCGATTATTCGATCCCGCATTCTAATCTTACGATGGTGTTGCAAGGACCCGCGACTGCACATTTCGGAACGCAAGCGATCCATGGCTTCGTACGCAGGGAAGATTAGTCCGACGGGGCGACGCAAAGTGACCCACAAGCCGGCAAACAATCATTGTTGGGGAGGCTTGTGGACTGCTGGCGAGAACAGTCACAGCAGCTTTGGGCGGCTTTGCTAGTCATTGAAGTAAAAGTACAAGGCAGCCGGACCTGTAAGCCGAATTCTGTCCGCGGGATTGCTCCCGCTGGACGGCCATTCCTCTGGGCCGCACATCACTGCGCGGCTCTAGCGACCTACCCGAAGGTTGGACGCACCGGGCCGGCACGTGTCCGCGACCGAAGCCGCGGCCTTCCTCCCTATTTGGTCTTGCTCCGTGTGGGGTTTGCCATGCCCGCGGCATTACTGTCGCGGCGGTGCGCTCTTACCGCACCTTTTCACCCTTACCTCGGCGTTGCCGCCGCGGCGGTATGTTTTCTGTGGCACTTTCCGTCCATCAGGCTTGAACCTGACATCCCGGACGTTATCCGGCACACTGCCCTGCGGAGTTCGGACTTTCCTCTCCTCGCGCCCGAAGACGCGCGAAGCGGCCGTCCGGTCCGGCTGCCTACTCCTCAATTGTATAAGAATGCCACGCCGGTGCCGCGTTCCTCGGGACCACGACGCCGGAATTCGCCAGGTGCAACCCAGATCGCGTTCTCCGCCTCTTCGCCCTCCTCCTGATTTTGTGGGGCATCCTCTACAAGAATTACGGTTCACGGGCCTGGCCCCCGGCCCTGTGTCTGGCTGTACACTTATGGGGTGATTCCGGACTGCCAGTCCCAGCTGGGGCGGTACTTCACATGAATATTGCCGAAGCCATCCGCGTAGCCCTGCAGTCACTGTGGGCGAACAAGCTGCGCTCCTTCCTGTCGACGCTCGCCATCGTCATTGGCGTGGCTGCGGTGATCGCCGTCGTTACCTTCGTGGCCGGAATCGATGGATACGTCGCCGGCAAAATCTTCAATCTCGGTGCCGATGTCTTCATCGCCTCGAAAATGTCTCCGGTGCAGTTGAATGTCGACAAGTTTCTGGAAGCCGAGAAGCGAAAGAACTTCGACATGGAGGACTATCAGGCCGTACTCGAGGCCTGCCGCCACTGCGAATATGTAGGCGCGGCATTGCGCAATGGCAATGGTCACGTCAAGTACGCGGAGCAGTCGATCAGCGATACGACCGTGCAGGGCATCACTCCCTCCATGGCTCCCATTTATGACACTGACCTCACGGCTGGCCGCATGCTCACCGAGTCGGACATGAATAACCGGTCGCCCGTCGCAGTCGTGGGCGCTGACATTGTCGAGCACCTCATGCCCGGCGTCGATCCCCTGGGCCGCGAAATCCGGCTCGATGGCTGGACGTACCAGGTGATCGGCATTGGCAAGAAGAAGGGCAAGACCCTGGGCCAGAGCCTCGACAATTACGTCTTGATTCCCATCACCACCTATCTGAAGCAATACGGCGCGCACAAAGACAGCGTTCGCATCTCAGGCAAAGCCGCGGCTGCCGGGCCTGCGCTCAGCGAGGCCGTCGATGAAGCGCGGGTGGCTTTGCGCGCTCATCGTCATGATCGCCCCGGTGTCGATGACAGCTTTGATATCGAGACCAACGAGAGCCTGCTGAGCATCTGGAGCAATTTCAGCCGCACGTTCTTCATGGCGACCATTGGAGTGGCCTGCATCGCGCTGGTGGTCGGCGGAATCGTGATCATGAATATCATGCTGGTCGCGGTGACCGAGCGCACGCGGGAAATCGGCATCCGCAAAGCGATGGGGGCAAGGCGGGAGGACGTGCTGGTCCAATTCCTGATCGAGTCGGTGATGCTCGCCCTGGTCGGTGGTGCGCTCGGAGTGCTGGTGGGCGTGGGTATTGCCGAATTAGTGACAGCATTAATCGGGATGCCGTCGGCCATCAAAATCTGGGCCGTTGCAGCCGGGCTAGTGGTCGCGGCCAGCGTAGGAGTATTCTTCGGTGTCTGGCCCGCAAGAAAAGCCGCGAAACTCGACCCAATTGTCGCGCTGCGGTTTGAAATGTAATGGATTTTGTAATTTGGTAATCGGGTAATTTTGTAATCTTAAAGAGCACCAGTACCGGTATCAGATTACGAAATTACCCGATTACCAAATTACCAAGTGATCCCATGCGTAAAGGCGAAATCACCGAAATCCTGAACATGGCGACGGCCACCATCCGCAGCAACAAGCTGCGCTCGTCCTTGACCGTGCTGGGAATCGTCATCGGCGTTGCCGTGGTGATCAGCGTTTCCTCCATTGGCCGCGGGTTGAACGACAACGTTCAGTCCATCGTGACCAGCATTGGCTCCAACGTGGTCTTCGCCTTTCACATCGAACCTTTTACCTTCGGGCGTCCCACCGAAGAGATGCGCACTCGCAAGGAGCTCACCTACGAGGACTCGCGCGCAATCGCGCAGTTGCCGCACGTGAAAGCGGTCACCGCTGGCGTCCGCTATTTTCGCCCGGAACTGGGCGTGGGATCTTTCGCCGTCAAGTATGGCGACCACAAAGCCAAGAACACCATTCTCGAAGGCGATGAATCTGCGGCCAAAGAAGTCTTTGACCTCCAGATCGCTGCCGGACGCTGGTTCAGCGAGGTAGATGAAGAGCACCACTCCCCGGTCGTGCTTCTGGGTTCGGAAACTACCGAGGAGTTGTTCGGCAATGAGGATCCACTCGGCAAGGAAGTCAACATCGAGGGCCAGCTCTTCACCGTAATCGGCACCGTCACGCCGGTGAAATCGGTGTTCGGCGGAGGAAAGAATCCCGAAGACAACAAGGTGGTCATGCCGCTTAGCACCCTCCGCAAACTGCATCCCGAACTCAAGCAGCACTGGATCAGCATCAAGGCGCTATCTCATGACGACGTCCCCAAGGTGATTGACGAAGTTCGCGAGTTGCTGCGCCGCCGCCGCAAAGTCGCCTACGACAAGCCTGATAACTTTGCCGTCTTCACTGCCGATTCCATCAATGACGTTTGGAATCAGCTGACCGGCATGTTGTTCATCGGCATGTTCGCTATTTCCAGCGTCGGCCTGATCGTTGGCGGCGTCGGTGTGATGAATATCATGCTGGTAAGCGTCACCGAGCGAACCCGCGAAATCGGCGTCCGCAAGGCCATTGGCGCCAGAAGGCGCGACATCCTCCTTCAATTTACACTGGAGGCCGTCATCCTCACGGCCATGGGTGGCATCATTGGCGTTTTGTTTGGAGCTCTGGTGGTCTGGCTCATTCCAGCGATTTGGCCCTCATTGCCCGCCCGGATGTCCACCTTTTGGACGGCGTTCGGCTTCTCGGCATCGGCCGGCATCGGTCTGCTGTTTGGAATTTATCCGGCATGGAAAGCGGCTACTCTTGATCCCATCGAGTCTCTGCGCTACGAATGATTGATCCGGTGCCCGCGCATGATGCATTTCCTCATCAGAGTCCTTCTGTACACCGCCCTTGCCGGGTGTCTCTCCAGCGCAATCTACTACTTCATCTGTCTTTGGACCGCAGCCGCATTCAGTCAGCGGAGACAACGGCAATCTCCTTCACCCCAGGCGAACCCCTCGCCACCGGTTTCGATTCTTAAGCCTCTGAAGGGAATGGACCCGGAGATCTACGACAGCTTCCGCAGCCACTGCCTGCAGGACTATGCCCAATACGAAATCATCTTCGGTGTCAGTGATCCGCAAGACCCCGCCATCGCGAGCGTGGATTGGCTGCGCCGCGACTTCCCCGACTGCGACATTCGGCTGGTCGTGTGTACCGAAATCCTGGGCGCCAACGTGAAGGTCAGCAATCTTGAGCAGATGGTGCGGGCAGCACAATATGACCATCTGATCGTCAACGATAGCGACATCCTCGTGGAGTCGGATTACCTTCGAAACGTGATTGCTCCCCTGCACGACCCGCGGGTGGGCATGGTGACGTGCCTGTACCGCGGAATTGCCGCTCCCACCTTGGGATCGAAACTCGAAGCCCTCGGCATTACCGATTTTTGCTCGAGCGTCCTGGTGGCCGAACAACTGGAGCGTGGCTTGCATTTCGGACTCGGTTCGACTCTGGCGTTTCGCCGAGCCGAACTGAACCGCATCGGCGGATTCAAGTCTATGGTTGATTTCCTGGGGGACGATTACGAACTGGGACGAAGAATTGCCGGCCTTGACCTGAAGGTCCTGCTCTCCGAAACCGTGGTCGGGACGCATCTGCCTGCTTACGATGTGCTGGACTTTCTCAGGCATCAACTCCGTTGGGCGCGCGGCGTTCGAGATGCCCGGCGCAGCGGGTACATCGGCCTTGTATCCACGTTTGGGATCGCATGGGCACTCCTCGTAGTGCTTGCGGCCGGTGCGTCACCGTGGTCCTGGCTGGTGCTTGCAGCCATGGTGTTGTTGCGTACCGCGTTGGGCTTCGTAGTCTGCAGATCGGTGTTGCAGGACGAAGAAGGGGTCGAGCGATTGTGGCTATTGCCGCTGCGGGATTTGATCGCTGTCGCGGTTTGGATTGCGAGTTTTACTGGCCACACCGTCACCTGGCGCGGTGATCGATTTCAGTTGAAGAATGGCCGCCTCATTCGTATCTAGCCTTCCTCCAGCAACTCGAAGCGTCCATCGGCAGAGAGCCGGTACCGCCGCTTCCGCCAGGAGATCGTATTTCCGAAGAAGCCTGCCAGCCAAAAACAAAACCCCATCATATCTTCGAGGGGTAACAGCAGCCAGTTGATTCTGGCCCGTAAAACTCGCGCTGACACTGTGGAAGCCGCCAGCCCTCGCACCACCAGCGTCACAGGTAAAACCGGCCACATGCCTGGCGACACTGCGCAGACGAGCAGCGCCAACGGCACCGGCATCGTGAATAATTGCCCAATGTATCCCGCCGGCCGTGAGCGTCGCGTGCTGCGATTCCAACGCAGGCGGTGCGAGATATTCTCCTTCAGCGTGGCGTCCCCAATATGGTGTTCGATCACATACGACGAAAGAATCACACCGTGTCCCGCCTCAGCCGCAAACTTGCCCATCACAAAATCTTCGGCGAGATAATCTTTCAGCCGCTCAAATCCCCCGATCGCCTGCAATACATGGCATCGTGCAGCGATGGTGGGACCCACCGCGAAATGCATGCCTTCGATCATCCGCGCTACCAGCGCGCTTCCCCAGAAGTCCGTGTTCATCCCCGTCGCCTCCAAGCGCGACCATAGGCTCGGTCCAGGTACGGCGCGATACGGGCAGGTAGCAACTCCCAATTGATGATCCTGAAATTCAGCCGCAACCGTGCGCAGAAGAGTTGGGGTCACCCGGATGTCACTGTCGCTCATCACCACCAGGTCGTTCGCCGCAGCCGCGAGCATCTGCTCGAGACTGTAGACCTTCGCGTTGGGATAAGGCGGCTCCCCGGTGATCACCAACCTCGAGCGTACATCGGGGTACTCGCGCTGCAACTCGTTCACGACTGCGACCGCGCCATCCTTTTCATTTCGGACCGCAAACAGAATCTCGAACGAAGGATAATCCTGCTCAAAAAATGTACGCAGATTCAATTCCAGATCCAGATCGAGACCTGCCAAAGGTTTGAGGATGCTGATGGGCTCGGCAGTCCGCAATGCTGGCGGGCGCACCGCAACGTACCGCATGGCCGCAATGATCTGCAAAATGCTGTAGACGATCGATCCACAAAGAATCAGCAGCAGGATTCCGCTCAGGATCCTGCCGGGAGGCATCACCAAAATGCTGATGGACAGCGCGCACCGGGCGCCTGGAAACATGGGGCGAGACCGCAGTCATTATAGCGACTCGCGAGCCTCAGGACCCAGCATCGCCGGCCGAATGTCCGACCGAGGTACCCCTTTTTATATCCAGCGCCGCACGAATCTTGGCGCCGAGTTGCTTCAGAGAGTAAGGCTTTTGCAGAAAGTTAGTGTCGAGGTCGAGCACGTGGTGCTCCAGCACGGTCTTGCCCGGGTATCCCGACACGAACAAAAACTTCATCTTTGGTATCCGGCGCGCGAGTTCTTTGGCCAACTCGCCTCCGCTCATGTTCGGCATGACTACGTCTGTTACCAGGAGATCGATGACCGCCGAATGCTGCTTCGCGACCGAAAGCGCGTCCAACCCGTCCTTGGCTTCGAGTATTTTGTAGCCCTGTACGCGAAGGAATTCCGCGCTGGCGCGCCGCACCGCTGGCTCATCTTCCACCAGCAGAAGAGTCTCGGTCCCCGCCGCCGCCGCTTCCTTTTGGGGGTTGGCCAACTGCGCCGGCCGATTCTTGCCCGCGCATGGCAAATAAATTTTGAAGATAGTCCCAGACCCCTGCTCGCTGTAGACCCAAATGTATCCTTTATTTTGCTTCACGATGCCATACACCGTGGCCAGACCCAACCCGGTGCCCTTGCCCGCAGGTTTTGTAGTGTAAAACGGTTCAAAAACGTGTGCGATGTGTTCGCGAGGAATCCCGCAACCGTCATCACTAACCGTAATCACCGCATAATCCCCCACCGGAATCGCCGCCGGCTTTTGCTGGATGTAATCCTGATCAAGATGCACCTGCGAGGTCTCGATACGCAGATGTCCGCCCTCGGGCATCGCGTCGCGTGCATTCGCGGCAAGGTTCATCAGGACCTGTTCCATCTGCACTGGATCGACGCGCACCGGGCCGAGTCCTTGTCCAGGGATGAAACTGAATTCGATGTCTTCTCCGATCAGCCGGGGCAGCGTTTTCGCAATGGCCGCGACCACCGGATTCAAATCCACCACCCGTAACGCCTGCGGTTGCTTTCGGCTGAAGGCCAGCAGTTGCCGGGTCAGTTCTGCTGCTCGCTTGGCCGCCAGTAGAACCTCCTGGATCTTGGACACCACTGGACTGTCTTCGGGGACGTCGTCGAGCGCCAGTTCCGAGTAGCTGGTTATGATCGTGAGCAGGTTGTTGAAATCGTGCGCCACCCCGCCCGCCAGCCGTCCCACCGCGTCCATCTTCTGCGCCTGTAAGAGCTGCGCCTCCAGTCGCAAACGTTCGGTCAGATCGCGCCCGTTGGCAATGAAGTGCGTAATCTGTCCTTGCACGTCCCGCACCGGACAGATGCTTTCCTCCACGTAATACAGCTCCCCATTTTTCTTGCGGTTGACCAGAATTCCGCGGAATACTTTTCCGCCCAGGATCGTCTTCCACATGTCATCGTAGATTTCCGGCCCTTGCTCGCCGGATTTCAAGATGCGCGGCGTTCTTCCCCGTGCTTCGTCGCTGCTGTGTCCCGTCAGCGCCTCGAACGCAGGATTGACATACTCAATGACTCCTTGCCGGTCCGTGATGACCACGGTGTCAGGAGATTGTTCCACCGCGCTGGAGAGCTTGCGCAACGACTCCTCGGCCGACCTCTGCTCCTTCTGCATGGAGTGCATGGCCATCGTGCTGCGAATGCTGCGCACCAGCGTGGCCCCATCCAGTTGTGATTTGGCCACACAATTCCAGTTCCCGGAATGAATGAGCTCCGTGATCGTCCTTTCATCGGCATTCTCCGTGAGCAAAATGAAAGGCACCGACCTGCCAGCGTGATGGAATTCCGTGAGCAGCCGTACCGCTTCGGCATTGCCGGTTTCGTGTTCAAACAGGATCAGCTCGTAAGGCTTCTGCTGTAACATGCAATGCGCCTCGTCGAGCGAACGCGCATGTTCGAGTTCCGCCGGAAGCATGCCGCTGTTCCGCTCCAGAATCTCGCGAATCAGGAAGAAGTCCTCCTCTTTTTCCCCGACTAGCAGAACCTGCAGGGGAGATAGCGCGGTTTGAGTGCCCGTTGCCACCAACATTGCTCCACTACCGGTTACCATCGGAGTGTTCCGGAGAGAAGATTAGGCAACAGCCGCCTTCGTGACCCATCTGGATCCGCGCAGCTGCTGAGCTTGGAATGCCGTCCCTGATTAGAAGATAATTAGAACGCTTTGGGGTGCCACATGTATCGGACTTGGATGTTTCTGCTTCCTCTCGCAATGTTTGCTAGCCACGCGGTGGCTCAGTCCTCCCCAACTGCCAGTGCCAAAGAGATCACAATCCGCGTTTCCGCTGCCAAACCATGGGTGGACACCGGCCTCGACTTGCACCCCGGCGACCTGGTAGAAATAACGGCTTCTCCCGCGTCCCCGGCTTCCTCCGCTTGCAACCCGACGGGCGGTACCCCAGCCCCTGCCAGCTGTGATGCGCTTCCGTTAACGTCAGCCGCCTCCGGTGCGTTGATCGCCCGCCTTCATGGCCACGGCTCCACGCCAGTTCTGGTTGGCTCCCAACGCGAACTGAAAATTGAAGAAGCTTCCCACCTGCTGCTCGGGATGAATTCTTCCGGCAAGCCATCCTGTGACGGCGAGATCGTTGTAAAAATTCAGAAGACGCCGGCAGAGTCCGCAGCCAATGAAACTGCTCAACAAGGGAGCCGCGGACAGCAACTGAAATCGCAACTTGGAACGGCCGCGCAGGTCTTTATGCAAGGACAGTTCGGTCTCGGGAAAAACGAATCGGGCAGCTCCAGCGCCGTCACCCCCGGCTCCTCCGCGGCCACGAATAGCAAGCAGCCTGCGACCGTATTGCAGACGTCCAATTCTCCGCTCGATCCCGATCTGCGCAAGAAAATCGACACCCTTCCCAGGCGGGTCAACGATCAATTCAACAATCTCGGCGACATGGTCAACTTCGTGATCGTCGGCTCGCAAAAAGAGGTGCAGGCCGCGCTCGATGCGGCTACGTGGCATGTTGCTGATACCAGCAACACCATGGCCGCACTCAACGCCACGGTCCAGACTTATGGCAGCAAAGATTACCTGGCCATGCCGATGAGCACACTTTTTCTGTTTGGCCGTAAGCAGGATTTCGGCTACGAGATGGCCGAGCCCATTGCCATGGTCGCCAGCCGCCATCATTTCCGCATTTGGAAAGCGCCCTTCACCTGGAAAGACCACGAGGTCTGGGTCGGCGCGGGTACTCACGACATCGGTTTCGCCAAAGATCGCCGGAACAACAACGTGACCCACAAAATCGATCCCACTGTGGATGGCGAGCGCGACAACATCGGCATCAGTCTGCAGAAGACCAAACTGGCCAAATCGATGGCCTACTATCTCCCCCCAAACCCCGTGCAGGAAGCCAAAAACGCTACTGGAGACGGCTACCATTCCGACGGGCGCTTGCTCGTGGTCTTTCTGCAGTAAACAAATCAATTAAAATCAAGAAAACACATCCCTGCTAATTTTTGTTAACCAAATCCATGTATCCCCGTCTAATTTGCTAGCTACCGGGACCGTTAGATTGGCCTGCAAAATCAACGGAACTTGGAGCCTGCAACTTCCGTATCGGATAACAACTGGGGCTCTGCCTGCCGGATAAGAGCTGCCTTGGTTCGGCACCATGAATAGGGTCTGAAGGCGCTGACCTGCACAGCGCTTTCCAAAACGCTTCCGCTTCTGGGGGGAAAATGGAAAACGGTCAAATTTACAACAGTTCGTTTCGGCCCGTTGAAAGATACGACATCGGCCACGTGCAGGAAGTTGTTCGCCAGGCTCACGAGGAATTGCGTCAACTGTTGCAGCAGCGCTCTGAGATCATGAAGCGCATCGGAACCGTCAAGCAGACGATCTCCGGCCTCGCCAATTTGTTCGGGGATGCCGTGCTGAATGAGGAACTCATGGAGTTGGTCGACCGCAAAACCAGCGGCCGCCAGCCCGGCTTCACCAAAGCCTGTCGCATGATCCTGATGGAATCTGGTCGCGCCATGAGTTCCCGCGATATATGCGACTATTTCCACGAAAAGCTGCCGGCATTACTGGCTCGGCATAAGGATCCCACCGCGTCGGTCACCACTGTCCTGAATCGTCTCGTCGAATACGGCGAAGCCGAGGCCGTGATGGTGAATGGCAGGCGTGCCTGGAAATGGGTCGCCGACAGCGCTGCGAATTCAAGTCAGCGCTCCGACAAGAATTTCACTTCCAACGTCGCTTAACGTTTGCCAGCGCTCCATGCGCTTCCGCCAGCAGACCCCTGCTCGAATGAGTCGCCATGAGTGGGCAATCCTGCCCTGAGTAGGGAATCCTGCCGTGAGTGGGCAATCCTGCCATGAGTGGGCAATCCTGCCGTGAGTGGGGAATCCTGCTTGTGTGGAAGAGCGGCCCTTGAGGGCCGCGTTAGCGTGGGCGCGATAATAACGGGCTTTAGCCCCTGCCTGCCCACCCCCCTTCCTAAGCCGGCGGCAATAACATCCCCTTTTCCAGATGTCGGGTCACATGCGCGTACGATGCCGCGTGCGGATCATGCGTCACCATCACAATCGTCTTCTGGAAATCTTCATTCAGCCTCTTCAGAATCTCCAATATCTCCGTAGCGGAATGGCTATCCAGGTCCCCGGTAGGCTCGTCAGCCAGCAGCAGAGTCGGATCGCTCACAATGGCGCGCGCAATCGCCACCCGTTGCTCCTGCCCGCCGGACAGTTGCTTGGGCAGATGCTGAACCCGATCCTCCAGTCCAACCAGCTTCAACGCGGTCATCACGTGTTCCCGCCGCTGTTGGGAATTAAGCTTGGTCAAAAGTAGCGGCAACTCTACATTCTCAAAGGCCGAGAGCACCGGGATCAAATTGAAAGTCTGAAACACGTACCCAATGTGCTCATTCCGCCAGCGCGCGATTTGCGCATCGCTGAACCGGAAGATGTCCTGCCCTTGCACCAGCAGTTCTCCGGAAGTGGGCCGGTCAATCGCCGCAATCATATTCAACAGCGTTGTCTTGCCCGATCCCGACGGCCCCATGAGCGCCAGGAACTCCCCTTTGGCGATGTCGATCGAGACATCATCCAGCGCAGTCACCTGAAACGCATCCCGCTTGAATACTTTGCTGACGCCGCGAACCTGAACTACCTTGGTCCCCGTGGCAACGTTGGATTGTGCGACTGTGCTCATGATTGCCCCTTGATTTTTATTTTGTCCCCATCCTTCAGAGTCGTTGGCCCGGTGGTGATCACATTTTCTCCGCCAACCAGTCCATCCACCAGCGCTCCATCGGCGCGCTGGCTGGTGACGTGAACTTCGCGTGCAACGGCCTTCCCGTTGTACGCGATCAACACCATCTTCTTGCCTTCGCGATCGCGAATCGCGGTCGACGGTACGAACACTCCCGACGGGCCCGCGGCGTTCTTCGGAGTCTCGTTCGCCAGGAAGCGCACCGTGGCATTCATCTCCGGCCGCAGTTGAACGTCCGGATACTTCCCCGGATTCAGCACCTGCACTTTCACCTGCACGGTCGCTTTCTGCCGGTTCGCTTCCGGCGAGATCTGCGCGATCTGCCCGTCGTACTGCTTGTCGGGATAAGCGTCGGTGGTCACAACCGCCTTCTGGGATGGACCAAGCCGCGCAAAATCCGCCTGCGCGATGTCCAGCTCCACCTGCAGATCGTTCAAGTCCGCCATCGAAAGCGGCGATCCCTGCGGCCCACCAGCCGCCGAGCTGGCAAACATCGAGGTGATCAACTCGCCCTTTTCCGCAGTGCGGTCGAGGATCGTTCCATCGACCGGCGCTCGAAGCACGGTAGCGTCCATCTGTGTTCTCGCATAGTCCATCTGGCCCTTGGCTTGGGCGACGGCTCCTTGCGCGCGCGCGATCTCTTCCGAACGCGGCCCGATCTTCGCCAGCTCAAACGCTTTCTGCAGTGAGTTCGCTCTCTGCTGGTCGGCTTCGTATTTCGCGGTGGCGTCATCGAGTTGCTGCCGCGACACCACTCCATTGCCCGCCAGTTCCTTGACCCGATCGAGCGTCCGCTTGTCGTTCACCAGCGTAGCCCGGGCTTCGTCCACATTATGCTGTGCCTGCTGAATCTCCTCCGGGCGCGATCCGTGCTGGAGTTCGTCGAGATAGGCCTGCGCATTCTCGTACGCTCCTTTGGCCTGCTCGTAATTGGCGCGGAACTCTTCATCTTCGAGCCGGACCAGCACCTGTCCCTCCTTCACTTTGTCGCCCTTTTCCACTCCAATCCATTTCAGGCGTCCGGTGACTTTGGAGTTCAGGTTGATCGTATGATGCGCCACGATATAACCCGTAGCGGATAGCACCGTCCCCCCAGCGTCGTTGCCGCTGGTTTCCGCCGAAGCACGGACCACCTCAACTTCCGGCGCATCCGAGGAGAATGCCCGGTATGCCAGCGCGGACAGCCCCAGCACGACCACAACCGCAATCCCGGCAAGGATGTAGCGCCGCGCCCACGCGGGAGGCTCCCCGCCCTTGTCCCCGCGCTGCGAGCGATCAATCCGCAGACTCTGTAGATCATCGTGTTTCGTATCAAGCGCCATAACTATAATTATGTTTCAACTCTCCCGTAGGTTTCAGCAGCTATCCCCGCAGTGCCGCAAGAATGTTCTGTCTCGCCGCATGCCAGGCGGGCGCGAGTCCCCCGACGAATCCCATGATCAAAGCGAATATGATCGCTCTGCTTGCGACTGCCGGCGTAATGCGCAACGCAAACACGACCTCGCTAAAAGTCACCGCGTTCGACGTGCCGGTCTGCATTCCGTTGAACGGGAGCATTAACAGAATCCCAACCAGAGCCCCGAGCAGCGCCAATAACAGGGATTCCAACACGAACGAGGTCAAAATAGCGGGCCGCGAAAAACCGATCACCCGCAAGGTAGCAATCTCCCGTCCCCGATACGCCACCGCCGCATACATCGTATTCATTGCTGCGAAGATGGACCCAATCGCCATGATCACTCCAACCACCCAACCGATCACTTTGATCGGAGTCCCGGAACTGGTTTGCTTCGCGTAGTACTCGTTCTCCAGCATCCCTTCCAGTTTCAGCCGCTGGTCATCACTCACCCGGTTTTTCAGAGCCTCTGCGGAGATGGGATCGGTCGCCCGCAGATACGCCGAGGCGAACCCTCCCTGCCGGTCAAAGTCGGACGCCATCTGGTTCACATCACCCCAGACTTCCGACTCGTACGCCGATCCTCCTGCATCGAACACGCCGACCACCTTCCACGCTCCCTTTCCAAACTGCATGCTGTCGCCGATATTGGCATGAGCGAACCGGTCGCGCACCGACTTGCTGACTACCACTTCGCGTTGACCGGTCTGAAACCACCGCCCTTCCGCCAGATTTACACTCGGCTTTCCGTTGGCCCCAGGCAGTTGGCGCATCTCCAGTCCATCCGGCATCATGCCGCGCACCGTGACGTTGACCTCTCCAGTTCCGTCCTTGCGGGGAAGTACGATCACCACCACCCACTCGCCGGAGGCCATGGGCTCGCCGTGGGTGTCTTTCGCGATGCCCGGCAATGTCTTCAAAGTAGGGAAGAGCGTCGCATCGAATCCGCCCGACAGTTCCGCTTCCGACCCCTTGCGTAGCACCAGCACGTTCAAGGGGCTGCCGCTGCTGACGAACGCACGATCCAGCCCCGCCACCAGCGCCATCAAAAAGATCGCGGTGGTCACCGTCAACGCGATGCCAAGTGCGGTCATCACGGTGAGTCCCTTTCGAAGCCTCAAATTCCGAATGTTGTAGCTGATTGGTATGGCCATATTCAGTTCTCGCACTCACCCAATATGTCGTAGCCCTTCCACAATATTCATGCGCGATGCTCTGTAAGCCGGTAGGTAGCCGCTCACAATCCCAAGAATCACCGACACCAGCAAAGCCAATCCCGCGGTGATCCCGTTGACTCGCATATTCAGCGGGATCCCCAGGCCGATGAATCGATGCGTGATTGCCGCAATCACTGGGATTGCCAGCCCAACTCCCATCAGTCCGCCCGACAGCGCCAGCGCGACCGCTTCACTTACAAAGACCGAAAGCACTTTCTGCTTGGTGAACCCCAGCGTCTTCAGCAGCGCCACTTCGCGAGTTCGGCTGCGAACCGACATGGCCATCGTGTTCGCCGATACCAGCATGATCGCGAACACCACCGCCCCGCAGATGCCCAGAATGAACGCTTTAATATTTCCCAACGAAGCCACGAATCCCAGCTGGAATGCCTTCTCGCTCTCGGTCTTCGTTTGCAGCGGCGAATTGTGAAATATCTCGTCAATCTGCCGCGATGCCCTGGCCACGTCCTCCGCGGAATCCACCTGCGCCGCGTACCATCCTGCCTGGCCTTTGAACCACGGCACAGCTTCTTCCAGATACTTGGCATTGAAGTACAAAGCATTCTGCGGTGGATCGCGGTGATAGATCGCCCGAATCGTTAAATTCAGATCCGTAGGAAAGATATTCGCCTGCAGCGTGATCTTATCCCCGATCTTCCACCCGTACTTCCCCGCCAGGGTCACGTCCACCAGCGCTCCGGCCCGATCCTGCTGCCAGGCCTTCAATTGATCGGGCGGCACGATCTTGTCGGAAGCAACTTTCAAATACTCCTCGGGATCAGTGCCCATCTGCGGAAAAAAATGCTCCGGCCGATCGTCGATGTAGCGCCCACCGAACCAGGTCAGCGGCACCACCGCATTGATGCCCGGCACCACCCGAATCTTCTCCCGGTAGTACGCGGGCAGGAAGAACGCCAGCGAAACCCGGTCCCGAACGATCAACCGTCGCGCTGCTTCCGGCGCCACTTGGTCGATGTAAAACGACCGCCATATGCAAATCATCATCGTCAGCAACAGCAGCGAGAAGCTGATGCTGATCATAGTCAGCAGGCTGCGCCGCTTATTGCGAAACGTATTGCGAACCACGAAACTGCCCAGCGTCATCCCCTCACCCGATATGCCGCAACCCGTCCACAATGTTGATTTGCGACGCGTGATACGACGGCAGGGCTGAACTCAGCAACCCCACGACTGCCGACGTAAAGAGCGCAACCAGCCAGATTCCCGGGGTCACCTTCATCGGAAAGAAGGTGAAGAACTGCGGCGAATGAGTAATCCCATACACCAGAAACCATCCCAGGCTCGCGCCCACAACGCCGCCCGCCAGCGACAGAGCCACCGCCTCGCTGACGAATAGTCCGAGTACGCCCTGCCTGGTGAAACCCAAGGTCTTGAGTACAGCGACTTCCCGAGTCCGTTCCCGGATTGACATTGCCATGGTGTTCGCAGAAACCAGCAAAGTCGCGAATACGACGGCCGAACAGATGCTCAGGATGAACGCTTTCACATTGCCCATCATCGCTACAAACTCAAGCCCGAATGCTTTCTCGCTTTCTGTCTTCGTGGGCTGTGGCGAGTTGCGAAACATGTCGTCTACCGCACTCGCAACCTTCCCCACATCCGAGGGAGAAGCCGCCAGAATGCTGAAAGTCCCCGCCTTTCCTTTGAAGAAAGGGACGGCTTCTTCGACATACTTGCTATTGAAGTAGACCGACTTATTATCTGGAACCGAGTGAAAAATGCCTCGTAGGTTCAACTCCAGATTCACCGGATAAATTGTCCCCTGCAACATGACGCGGTCGCCCAGTTTCCAGCCGTACTTGGTGGCGAGGGCATCATCCACAATCACACCCTGCCGGTCGCGCTGCCATGCCTTCATCTGATCTTCCGGCATTTGCATATCGCGGAACGTCTTAAAGAATTCCTCGGGATCGGTGCCAAACTGCGCAAAAAAGTTCTCTGGCTTCTGATCCTTGTAAATTCCGCCAAACCAGGAAACCGGCACCACGGAAACGACTCCGGGAATCGCTCGAATCTTCTCCCGATAGAAGCCGGGCAGGGAAAAAGTGAGCGAGACTCGATGCCGCGTCACCAGCCTTTCGGCTGACTCGGCGCTGCCCTGGTCCAAATAGAACGCCCGCCAGATAGTCATCATCAGCGTGAGCAGAAGCAGCGAGAAAGCAATGCTCAACACCGTCAGCGTGCTGCGGCGCTTGTTGCGAAACGCATTCTTAGTGACAAATCGGGTCAACGTCATCGATGTACTCCGGAGGGAACCGGTAGCTGCGAGCAGGAGGTGGATGCGCCCCACCAGCATAGTCGAAGCGCCTTCTCATCGACAACTAGGCTGAATGTGCGCATCTCAATCCTGATTCGCAATGGTGAACACTACTGCCGCAATCCTGTCGCGACGGGGCCGCATTTACCAGTGGAGATCGTCATCGCCGTCGCATGACAAATGTCACTTACGTCCCACCGCCCGAGGCGGTACTCACGTGCCGTACTCACGTGCGGCACTCACGTAGGGACAGCCTCTCAGGCTGTCCAGCGGAGCGAAGCTCCGCGAAGGGTTCATGTAGGGACAGCACCCTCAGGCTGTCCATGCGGAGCGAAGCTCCGCCAAGGGTCTGACGCTAGTGCTAAGATCCACCCCCATATTCGGCGCCCCCGCGAGAACTGAATGTTTACCGCTTACTTTCGTAACTCGAACCCTCCGACGCACAGCGATATCCTTCTTCTAATCTCCTGAATTTCTCCGCCGGCAGGTTTGCCGCGCCACCGCGTGTGGCGATTGGAGTTAGGAAGCGATGCCAACGAAACTCGGCCAATTCGAAATTCAAAGTGAGCTCTCGAAGTCTCCTGCCGGCATTGTCTACAAGGCGAACGACGCTGAAAGTGGCCAGACGATCGCACTGAAAGCGATTCAGCTCGCCGCCTTTGGGGACCAATCCTCGGCTGTCGAACAAGCTTTGTTGCAGGAGGTCCAGAGCACCAAGGTCTTAAGCAGCCAGAATCTTTGTCGCGTCACCAACGCCACCATCATTGACGGACAATTCTGCGCGGTCATGGAATACGTTCAGGGCAACAGCATCGCCACCATGTTGGCGCGCAAAGAAGGGTTCTCCATTTGGGACCTGCTCGACATCGGCCGGCAACTCGCCAACGGCCTGGATGATGCGGCTTCGCACCAGATCATTCATCACAGCCTCGAGCCCTCCAAAATCATGTGCGGCTGGGACGGAACCGTAAGAATTCTTAGCTATGGTGTTTCCAGCGTTGGCAATTTTGTGCAACACGCAACCGGCCTTTCTTCCATTTTGAATTACATGCCGCCGGAGCAACTGCGCGGCGAAGCCACCGACCTCCGCTCCAATCTATTCAGCTTGGGCGCAATTTTCTATGAGATGGTGACCGAGCGAAAAGCCTTTGAAGGAGGCGACGCGGAAAGCATCCGCCAAAACATTCTGGAAAGCACCCCCGCTGCCCCTATTCGGGTGAACGCCAAAGTGCATCCTCTGCTCAGCGACCTCATCATGAAGGCCTTAGCGAAGGACCCTGCCCAGCGCTACCAGACCGGCCGAGCGTTGCTCGATGATCTGGAGAACTGCAAAGAATCCAGGCCAGCGGCCAAAAAGCCCGCGGCCCCAGCTCCGTCAACCGTAGTCGCCGCGAGCGTCAAGGCAGCGGTGCAGTCCAAATTTGTTGCAAGCGCCAACCAGGCTCCGATTCGCGAGGCCGCTGCTCCGGTCTCGTCCAAGCCTGAGGCACCGCCCAGGCCCTCGCGCCTGTCCACACCCAAATCCGCCGCGGCTGCGGCTGGAGTTGGATCCAGTACGGTGTCGCAGGTGATCCCTGCTGATCCAACGCAGCCCGAATCCTTCATGTCATCAGCAGTGACCGAACAGCCCGACGTGGAAACATTCGATCCGCCCGCGTCGCCCAACATTGCAGTCGATCCCCTGATGGCCGGGAACGCCCCCGCCAGCGGCGGGACCAGCTTCTCGGAGATTGCCGAATTACCTCCGTTGAAGGAAGTCTACATTGCGCCTGAGCCGGCGCCAGAACTGCCTCCGGCAGAGCCCCCCAAATTCCGATCGACCAGCTCTCGCCGTTCCGAGCGGATAGCGGACAAACCCAAGATTCAGCCCCGCGAAGTTGCCGCCAAAGCAGTGAAAGAAATTAAAGGCGTGCCTCCCCGCCTGATGCTCTATGCGATCGGCGGGGCCGTTGTCCTGATTCTCGCAATCATCATGGGAGTCACGTATTACATTCACACCCAAAGTGACGACGACACGGGCACGAGGCGCCCGGTAGCGGCCGCCGCGATTCAACCGGCGCCGCGCCCTGCGCAGCCAGCTCCGCAGCCCGAAGCCGCAGCCCCCGCGGATTCGCCCGCTGACGCTCAGCCCGCCGAGGTTCCCGATGCCACTCCGGAGCCAGTCGCCCGCTCGTCCTCTCGCCCGAACTCGCGGGGTGCACGAAAGAAAGCTTCCGCTCCAGTCACAGTGTCGGGAGAGCTGAGCATCGATTCCGTTCCCCAGGGTGCGCAAGTGGCACTCGATGGTTCCACCGACCCGAGTTGGACAACTCCCATGTCCCTCACCAACATTCAACCCGGCAAGCATTCCATCACCATCAGCAAAGCGGGATACGGCAGCGACACGCGCTCCGTAGAAGTAGCTTCGGGTGCGAAAGCCACGACCATCATTCATCTCTCGCAGCTGACCGCGACCTTGATCGTCAAAAGCGATCCTCCCGGCGCGAGCATCTACATCGACAGCAAAGATGTGGGCACAAAAACTCCGGCGCAGATCAGCGTCGCCAAAGGCCAGCACCTCGTGCTCGTGCGTAAAGAAGGCTACCTCGACGAAACCATGAATGCGCAATTCATTCTCGGCCAGACCTTCAACTTCTCTCCGGCTCTGCGCGCGCTCGGCAATGTCGAGAACATCAAGACTGTCGGCAAAATGTCGAAATTCTTCGGCAAGAAAGGACAAGCCGACCAGGGCACAATCAGCATTCATACTCAGCCCAAGGGAGCTCAGATCGCCATCAACCAGCACATGCTCGACAAGAGCGCCCCCGTCGACGTGATGCTTGATCCCGGCAACTACGTAATCGACGTGACCGCTAGCGGCTACGCCCCCATCCACAAGATCGTCACCGTAGAGAAGGGCAGCAAAGTCCTGCTCGATGACGTAATGCAACCGCAATAAACCCAGCCCACGTAGAGACAGCCCCTTGGGCTGTCCTGCCGAAGCGAAGCGAGGCGTCGTCCCAGAAGCCGATTCCAACGTCCCCCCCTTACTCCAAAATCCCGGCCACAATCCATCGCCCGCCGGCATCAATCCAACCATGCAGATCACCCTCTACACGGCCTTCTGGTGTCCCGACTGCCGCGCCGCCAAGCGCTTTCTCGACAAGCACCAGGTTAACTATCAGGAGATCGACATTGAGACCACTCCCGGCGCCGCCCAGGAAGTCATCCGCCGCACCGGCAAGCGCGCCATCCCCCAGCTCGTCATCAATGGCGAATGGTTCCAGCCCTACCGCCCCGGAGAAGGCTTTCTCTACCAGGAAACATCCGAACGGCTCGGCCTGATGCTTTAGGAGATCTCCTCTGTTTCTGGTACCACCCCTGCTAGGAATGCTTCTGTAACCCCCGTACATCCCCTTCAGTACCGTAGCGCACGCCCCCGGAACAGGCGAAGATAGCCACTCGATACCAGTCACTCAAGCCGCGCCGAACGTTGCAAGCGACTGAAAATGAGTAACTTGTAATCGCAAGCTGGCACGACCTATGGCCGACACCCAGATGACTGACCCCGCCCCTTCCGATCCCGACCCCTCACAGGATTGCAAAGTCTGCGAGAGCTGGCAGCAGGTCATCCAGGGCGTGCTCGGTGGCGTGCTTCTTCTCGGCGCCGTGATCATGGTCCGTCACTACGGTCCCAGTGCAGCCCCGTCCGCTCCGCCGGAGGACCTCCAGAAAGAGATTCACGAGCTGACCGCGCAAGTCGAGCTGTTGAAGCAAGATCAGGCTATGCCCGCCGTTGTGCTGAACCGCTACCGCGATTCCATTGGATACATCTACGGCATCTACCAGGTCGGATTCCCCAATCATCACCCGGAAATCCGCGCTCGCGTCTCCGGTACCGGATTCCTCGTCGCCAATGGTCTGCTCGCCACCAACCGGCATGTTGCCGAGCCATGGTACGGAGATTCCGAGGCCCAGAAATTGATCGATGACGGCGCCACCCCCATGCTGGAGAGCCTGGTCGTATTCTTTCCCGGATCTCCTACCGCGGTCCAATTGTCGCCGGCAGCCGTGTCACGCACCTCCGATCTGGCCGTGCTGCGCGTGAACGATTCCAACTTTGTCCGGAGCCTGCTCGCCTTGCCTTTGGCCAAGTCCGCCGGAGCCCCGGGCCAACTCGTTACCGTCATCGGTTATCCCATGGGGATCGCCGGTATGGTGGCAAAATCCCCCACCGGAATTTACGAGCGCCTGGCGTACCGCCACAATGACATCAGTGCCGCCAGCGAACTCGCGGCCCTTTCGCTCATTCGCCCTTCTACCACCTGCGGACACCTGGGAGACGTCGTCGGCGACAAGCTGATCTACGATGCCCCTACAGCCCACGGGGGCAGCGGCGGTCCCGTCTTCAACACCAAGGGCGAAGTGATCGGCGTGAACTCCGCCTACATGGATGGCTTCACCGGCGGAACTTTGGGTGTCTCTGTGGATTCATTGCGTCCTCTGCTGCAGCAAGCTCAACAGCGCTAAGCCACCCACAACTCAGTCTTGCTCTGTAAGCGGCAGCCACTCTCTTCCCTAGCTGGGCCTTCACGGAATCAACCCGCGCGGCGTCGCCAGCGTGAAGGCCGGGAATTGCCCAGTGGCCTCGCCGGCGAGCCGGCCCTTCATCGTCCCCGATTGCCCTTCTGTGAACAGCAGGCGGCCCATCTCCATGCGCTGCAGGACCGCCTTCTTCCATACCGGGCACATGATCCCTTCATAACTGTGAGCATGCGTCCCCAGCAGCAGATGCCCTAATTCGTGGGCTGCCACTGCTCCGAGAAGCCGCTGCACACTGAGCCCACTTTCGATAGCGGCGGCTTCGACTCGCCGGAAGAAGACGTCAGCGTACTTGCCTTCACCCCCGGGTCCCAGGAACGCAACTCCGTATACCAGTTCGGACGAGGTCCGCCCCTCGGGAACGATGCTCAGTACAAATTCATTGGTGCCGGGGACGTGATGACACACCGGTGTCTGGGAACAGTCCACCCATCGCAGGTGCATCCCAGATACGGAGAAGATCCGGGTGGCCTCTGCCTCCGCGTGGCTTAAGACATCGCGGGAAACCTTGGCACGGTTTTGCAGCAGGACAGTTATCTCAACGCCCCCACCCTTGTCGGCCGATGCCCAGCCGATTGCTGCCCATAACAAAACAAACAGAAGCCGTGCGCCCCGTCCAGTGAACCCCATCGCCTTCTCCCCCGTATCTCATGCAACGGTGGTTGAATTGGACGCGTGCCTCAAGGCCCGGCGGGTAATTCGCCAATGAAATGTGGGTAACGAGCTAAGCTGCCACGCGTCAAATGCTTACAAGGCTGGGTGACATGGGGAACAATCAGGTGAGAGTGCTACTGCCAGACCCGCTGGGATCTACCAATGAGTCCGCGCAACAGGCCATTCGCCGCTTCGGCGTGTTCGAACTCGATCTGAAGGCGGGCGAGTTGCGCCGGCACGGCCGCAAAGTCAAGCTGCAGGAACAGCCGTTCCAGGTGCTTTCACAACTTTTGGAAAAGCCCGGCGAGGTCATCACCCGGGAGGAATTACGCAACCGCCTCTGGCCTGCGGACACCTTTGTCGATTTCGACCACAGCCTCAACGCCGCCATTCGCCGCCTGCGCGACGCCTTGGGGGATTCCGCCGACAATCCCACTTTCGTCGAGACTGTCGCCCGGCGCGGTTATCGATTTCTTGCTCCCGTCAGCCTGGGTGTTGTGAACGGCAACGGTTCGGTTCACGCCCCAGTCGCTCCTCCCATACCGTTTCCGCTTTCCGGCCATTCCCGGCGCTGGTGGATTCTTGTTTGCCTCGCCGTTCTTGCCCTCGTCAGCCTCAGCATTGTGATCGCAATCCTCTCCATGCCTCACCCGGCCGCGCCACCCCGCATTACTCGTCTCACCGCCAATCCTGTTGACGACCCAGTGCGCGCTGCCGCCATCTCCCGCGACGGGCGTTATCTCGCCTTTTCCGATGAAACTGGTTTCTTCCTGCGCCAGATTGAGACCGGGGAAACTCATTCTGTCCCTTTGCCTGAAGGCCTGGCTGCAACTTCCATTTCGTGGTTTCCGGACAGCGTTCACATGATCGTCGCCTTGACCCGAGATCATCGGGACTCCAGTCTCTGGCAGATATCCACCTTGGGTGGCGAACCGCGCAAATTGGTGGATGACGGCCGCTTCCCCGCAGTCTCCCCCAATGGAGAGCAACTGGCATTTATCGCCGGAAAAGCCTTGCGCGAGCGCATCTGGGTGGCCGCCATCGACGGCACCCAACCTCGTCAACTAGTCGGAGGCGATGGCGACCTGTTCGGCGGCGTGGCTTGGTCTCCCAATGGGCAACAACTCGCCTACACCACGGCCCGATTCGCTTACGGACGCGGCGTGAAAGCGGTTATCAATGTGATGGATGTCCACGCGCGCACCACCCAGGGATTAATCGTTCGACCCACGACCGTGCTCTCCGTGCTTGGCCTGGAGGGGCCGATTTCCTGGGCGCCCGATGGCCGCTTGATCTACTCAGTCTCTGAGGCACGTCCCCGCGAGATGGACTCCAACCTCTTCTTCAGCCGCATCGAGCGCCAAAATCGCGTGCAAGGCCCGCCTGTCCGCCTGACCAACGACCAAGGCACAGTCTTCTCCGTCAGTGTTTCCGGAGACAGCAAGCGCATCATTTACGTGAAGGGCGTGCCGGAGCCCGATGTATACGTCGGGGCACTGGATACCTCGGGCGCCTTGACTGAACCTCAACGCCTTACTCTTGATGATCGCCAGGATTTCCCTTTCGACTGGACTCCCGACGGCAAGCAGGTCATCTTTATCTCCGACCGCACCGGCACTTTCAGCATTTACAAGCAGGCCATTGGGCAGGTGGTTCCCGATATGCTGATGGGCGGATCTCAAATCTTGGCCGAGCCCAGGTTGAGTCCCGACGGCACGCAGCTCTTGTACCTGTCCTACCCCGCTTGGGATGACTCCAACGTCGAGGTCCCCTTGATGCGAGTCCCTTTGGCGGGAGGCCCACCGCAACTAGTAGCCAAGGCGAACTGGATCAGCAATCATCAGTGCTCCCGCTCTCCAGCCAACGTATGTGTGTACAGTGTCGTTCACGACAAGGACATCACTTTCTTCGCTTTCGATCCACTCAAGGGCACGGGCGCTCAGATCTTTCAGCTCAAGGATGATCTTTCGCAACTTTATAACTGGAGTCTCTCTCCCGACGGATCGATGCTGGCGATCGCCCGCGGAAAGTGGGGCGACGAAGAAGGCCCCATTCGCCTCGTTTTTCTCAATGGCACTCCCGATCGCTGGATCGCGGTGAAGGGAACCCCGAACCTCGCCTCGATCGATTGGGCAGCGGATAGCAAAAGCATCTGGGCGGCTACCGAGGGTGAGAAAGAAAACGAGTTGCTCCGAATCGACCTGCGCGGCAACGCTCGCCCCGTCTGGCATCCCAAGAAGATCAGAGTCGGGTGGGCTATTCCCTCCCGCGACGGCAAGAAATTAGCCCTTCACGTAAACAGCACCACCGCCAACATCTGGATCCTGGACCACCAGTAACACTGTCCCGCTAGATGGACACGACGACGCCGTCGACCGAGCAAGTACCATGTAGGGACAGCCCCCTTGGGCTGTCCAGGCGGCGCGGAAGCGCCGCCTGGTTTCCCCAGATGGCAAGGATGACGCTACCGTTGAGCAAGTACCACGTAGGGACAGCCCCTTGGGCTGTCCAGGCGGCGCAGAAGTATCGCGCCGCTAGGTTTTTCCGACGAGATAAAAATTCCCCTCGTCATTCTCGAGCGCTAAGTCTGAACTTCTAGAACCCCCACCGCAACGAAAACTGTATCAACCGCGGATTCCCGTTCGTCCCCACAATCTTCCCGAACGGACTGCTCGTCGGATTCGCCAGGTACTGCTCGATATCCGTTACCGTCGGATTTGCAAAATTAGTATGGTTCCACAGATTGAAAAAGTCAGCCGCAAAACGCACATCCTGCCGCTCCCCGATTCTGAAGTGCTTCAGGAATGACACATCCCAGTTCTGCTGGAACGGCCCGTGATAGATGTTGCGTCCCAGATCGCCAAATCCGGTCGTGCAGAAATTTCCCGTAGGATCTGCCGCGCAAGCTGCCGGATCCACCAGCGGTGCCGGCACAAAGTTCGTCGGAATCAAGTACCCGTTGGCCACCCGGTCTCGCAGGTTCCCACCAGATAGTCCGCTACCAATGCTTGCTCCCGGTGTCAGGCTTGCGCCCAGCAGCGGCGTGCTTCCTTGTCCCAGGAACGCCGTACCCGCGCTCGAGTCGTAGATCGAGAACGGCAGCCCGTTCTGGAAGATGGACACGCCGCTGACCTGCCATCCGCCTAAGGCCGTCTTTTTGAACCCGGTGCTGTGTTGGAAGAACGGCAGTTCGTAGGCGTAGCTGACCGACAAGCGGTGCGGCCGGTTAAAGTCCGAAATCCCGCGCGAAGCATTGATGTTGCTCTGATCGTTATACGCAGTATTGAAAGCAGTGTTCCCGGTCGAAGTAGCATCAATGTTTTTCGAGAAGGTGTACGCCGCCTGGAAGTAGCTCTGATTCCAGCGCCGCGTCACACTCGCCTGCAACGCATGGTAGATCGAGTACGCGTCATTGGCGAACAATTGATATCCGCTGTAGCCGTTCAACCCGGGTGCTGGCGTTCTTGCGATCGCATTGGCGAATGTGTCGGTCGTGATCGTTTGGCTGTTGCCCGACGCATCGGTCACCGTGAACGGATGCTTCATCGCGTCCACGGACTGAATTGCATCGCGAGTCTCCCGCAGGTGAATACCTCGTGTGCCCACATAACCCACGTCCACTACCCAGCTTTTTCCGATCTCCCGCTGGATCGTGAAGTTCCACTGTTGCGTATTCGGCACCACGAAGTGCCGCGGAACTTCCAGCACAAACAGGTTCTGCGTCGAATTCACCCCCGGACCCGTGCACCCGCCATACGTGGCCGCGCCATTGGGGTCCGGAAAGCTGGTCAGTTGCGCCAGGCAGGGCAGCCATACCCCGGAAAGCTGTCCCGCCGGAGGCACCGCATTCGCATTCACTGCCGGCGTCCCCGTAAAGAAATTCGTCAGGTTGTATCCCGGCGTCGTTCCGAAGAAAACGATTGGAATGAATGGAGACTGGAAGCTCAACTGGTCCACCGCTCCCACGTCCTCGCGAACGTAGTAAATTCCGTATCCCCCGCGCACCGTCGTCGTGTGCCGGCCCATCACATCCCAGGCAAAGCCCACGCGCGGGCCCCATCCCGTCGACACGTTGTTCTTAAACGTCGAACCCTTTGCGTTTCCGGTCAGTCCCGATACTCCGAGCTTGTCCACGCACTTGGGATAAACGAACGGATAGGTGCCCGAGTTCGTCAGGTCCGACTCGATGTTGCCGATGTGGCATTCCCCGTCAGTCCATGCCCCCAGAAACTCCGTCCGCAAGCCCAGGTTGAGCGTGAGATTCGAGGTCGCCTTCCAGTCATCCTGCAGAAAGAACGCGGAGTTGCTCTGCCGGTACGCGTGGTTGTAAACCCCGCCTCCACCAAAGCTGAACTGGGGCGTCCCGCCCACAAAGTTGCCGAAGTCCGTTGTTGCCCCGGTATTGGTAAAGAAGAGCTGCCCGTTGAACACCTGCGGAAACAGCTTCTTCAGCCGCACGCGCGTATACTGCCCGCCCACGGTGAAATTGTGCTTGCCCGCAACCCAGCTCAGGTTGTCCACCAGGTTGTAATTGTTTTGCGACTGCGCCTGGTTCGCCTGCGGCGTCGGGCCAAACTGGAATCCGGAAGTCAGCAATGTAAACTTGTAGATACTGCTCGTCAGATTGTTGGTGGGCCGATCGATTCCCGCGTCCGCCGCCGTAACGGGATTCACGTTATTCGCCGTGTTGTTGATGTGCACCAGCCCGAATCGAATATCATTCACCAGGTGCGGATTGAATACGTGCGTTTCCGACAGGATGAAAACTCTGTCGTGAATCGGAAGTTGATACGGGAAGTTCAAGTCTGTCCCGCTGGCCGGCGCCCCCAACGACGCCTGCAACCCGCCCGCGCCAAACGGAATGTCCTGCTCTGAATTGGAGTAGAAGAACCGGGCCGCCACCGAGTCCCGCGAACTCCGGAACTCATGATCCCAATTCGCCGTCAACTGATCGTCCGTAAACTTCCCCGGCTTGCTCACCGTAAACTGCACCAGCGAACCCGGCGCCGTGCCCGCCGGAACATTGTTGGGCAGCGGGAACAGGTATCCACCCGCCGGCCCCCCGAATTGATTGCTCTGGAATGCCAGCAGATTCACCGCTACCGGATCGGCGCTCGGCACCCCGAAAGCCGCAGCCAGCGCACCTGCATTCGCGGTGCCTCGCAGCGAAGCCGGCACGTACGGAATGAATGTGCTGATCAGCGTCCCCGGCGAATCGCCGCTCCGCTGCCGCGTGCCCTGGTAATTCACAAAGAAGAACCCCAGTTTCCCGCCCGGACTCACCGGCCCGCCCAAACTTCCACCAAAAATATTCTGCTGAATCACCGGGCGCGGCGCCCCTGTCTGCTTCAGAAAATATTCATTCGCGTTCAGCACCGTATTGCGGAAGAACTCGTACACATCGCCGTGAAACGTCTGCGTGCCCGTCTTCAGGATCGCGTTAATGTTCCCGCCGCCGTTGCGCCCCTGGCTCGCGTCGTACAGCGAGGTTTGCACCTTGAACTCCTGCACCACATCCGGATTCGGCAGCGGCGTATTGGTCAGTTCCGCCACGTTGTAGTCCGTAACGCTGATGCCCTCGAGCAGGTAGTTGTTGTTATCTTCGCGCTGCCCGTTCACCTGGATGCGAACGTCGCCTCGCCCGAGTTGCGTGGCCTTATTCAGTTCCGCCTGCGCTCCGCTCGACAGCGTCAGCAACTGCTGAAAGTTCTGCGTGGCCAGCGGCAGTGCCCGGATCGTATTAGCCTCAATGGCCTGCCCAGTCGTGGCATCGGTCGTATTCACCGTCTGTACCTCGGCCTGCACTTCGATCTTCTGCTGCACCGCCTCGGTCGACAACTTCGCTGTCATGCGCGTGGTTTCTGTAACTCGCACCGCGATGTTGGCGAACTTCGCCGCAGTAAATCCGGGAGCATGCACGCTCACGGTGTAAGTGCCAACGGGTAACAGTTGCGCATTAAAGGATCCATCGGGCCCGGTCTTGACCGACCGTTCCAGCACACCTGTGTCCTGGTTTGTCAGTTGTACGTCCGCGTTGGCTACTACGGCGCCGCTCGGATCCTGTACCGTGCCCGTGATCGCTCCGGTAGCTCCGCCCTGGGAGAATCCTTGAGCCGCAAGTCCCGCCACTATGAGACTAAGTATCACTACTCTCATTGAAGTACTTGACATGTCGTTTTTCCCCGTTACTCTTCTGAAAACTGGATTTGCACTCACTGAGTCTTTTGCGAATGGAAGACATTGGAGTCTCCCGGCAATGCTTGGCTTGGTGTATACCCGGACGGGTGCCTTCCTGTCGTTCAACTACACTTTTCCCCCGCCTCTCGGATACAGCTCTGCCTGATGCTTTCGTGGGATTTTTCGCAAGCTTACAGAAACAGGCTGGAAGTTTTCAAGCGCAATCGCCAAATCAAGGTGATGATCCAGTTTCGCGCAATGGATGCTCGGGGGCATTCACACGATGCATGTAGCCCCGGACGCAATCGTCCGGGGTGGCCGCGCGGAGCGCGCCATGAGAACTGCCAGAAAGAAGTAACTATGTCTTGCAATCCAGGGTGCCAACGTCCGGCTTCGCTCGGGGCGAGGCGTCCGCGCCCCTACACGACTACCCCTCCCCAAACTCCCGGTACCGGTCCAGCACGCTGCGCTGCGAAACCACACCCTCAAGTTGCTGGAAATTCGCCCGGCTCACCACTGGAACCAGCGGCCATCGCTCGATATAGCGCAAGGCAGTTTCGAGAGGAAGATCTGGATGCAGATAAGGAATCCGCGGTACCAGCAACAGCGGCCCCAGTTTCTCGCCCCGTTTCCCGTCCGACGCCAGTGTTCGCAGGTGATCCCTCGTCACCGTGCTCCACCCGCTCGGGCTCAAACGTACCAGCACATCCTCGCCTCGCGAACCATCCACATGCTGCAGCGCCTTCTCCACAGTTTCCTCTGCATCCAGCACCGGCCCCTCCACCGGCTGCATGGCATCTTCTACTTGCAGGATGTCCTCTTCCCGCAATTCCTCCATGGAAGGCAGTTCCAACCCATCCTGTCGTGTCAGCATGTCAAAGATCGGAACCGGCTGCAGTCCGCGCGAGATCACATAAGAAAATGTATTCGCCACGATCACCGGCACGATGATGGAATAATTCCCGCTGACTTCCAGCACCATGAACACTGAGGTCATCGGAGCGCGCAGAAATCCTGCAAACAGCACTCCCATTCCCACCAGCGCATAAGTCCCAGGCGAAATCGTCAGGTAAGGGAACATGTACCGTTCCGCTCCGCCCACCGCCGCGCCCAGCATCGCCCCTATAAATAAGGTCGGCGCGAACATTCCTCCCGGGGTTCCACTCACGAACGAAAGCAACGTTGCCACGATCTTCAGCCCTGCCAGGATGCCAAGAAATTGCCAGGTAAACTGCCCGTGCATCGCCTGGTCGATATATTCGTACCCCGCTCCCATCACCTGCGGAGCACCCAGTACTGCGATGATTCCGATCAACAGCCCCGCAATTGCCGGCTGGAAATACTGAGTCCATCGCGGCAGCGCTTTGAATGTCGGCCGGAGGATGCCGATCCCGCTCGCGAATACCACGAGGCGATCCCGCCTACAACGCCCAGCACCGCGTAGGCGATCAGTTCGGAAGGTTGGGTCATTTCGACGGCCGGAATACGAAACATGGATTCCGACCCCAGGAACCAGCGCATCACCACGACGCTCGAAATGGCGGACAGCACGACCGAGCCCAGAATGCCCGCGGTCCACCGGCCTATCACTTCCTCAATCACAAACAGCACCGCCGAGATCGGCGCATTGAAGGCCGCCGCCAGTCCCGCGGCCGCTCCCACCGGCGCAATCAGTCGCATGCGGTCCCGCGATAACCGCATCTTCCGCCCCAGTACCGACGCCAGCGATGCGCCGATCTGCAGCGAGGGATCTTCCGGCCCCAGCGAATGCCCCGACCCGATGGCCAATGCCGCCGTGATGAATTTCCCGATGGCTGTCCGAAACGGGATCTGCCCGTTGTAGATGTAAAGCGCAGCCTTGGTCTGATTCACGCCGCTGCCGCGCGTCCTGGGGAAGAAGTGAATCACTAGGACCGCGATCACCAGCCCTGCCACTGTCGGCGCTAACAATAGGCGCAAAGGCGTGAGCACCACTCCCGTCCCCAGCAGGTAGAGTCGAGCCCAGTCAATTGCGTAACGGAAGCACACCACGGCCAGGCCGGAAAGCACTCCAATGAAGACCGAGAGCACCAGGAAGAAGTTGTCTTCGCGAAATACCGCCCGCCATACATTCCGTGGAGAGTGCTCGTAGATCCACGCCGTCGCGCGGGGCGGTTCCGTGTGGTCGGCCAGCACTTCGCTTTCAGGGTCGGCTTGCAGACTCAAAACCTGTTTCCTTCGCGCAATTGTGAAATCAGCAGCAGCGCCAGATCCGGTCCCGTGGGCGCGCCGCAACTCAGACTCGTTTGCCGCTCGATCCGGAACACCAGATCCATCGCCTGATCCGCCACGTCGGAACTTCTTTGCAACCCTCGTTGTGTGATCTGCGGTTTCAACGCCGACCACTGATCGCTCAAGGTCATACCGCCCGGATCAGCGCCATCACCGCTTGGCACGGCGCACTTCTGCAACCTTTCTCTGGCCGTCGCAAACGCTTCGATGACCAACCGGCCGCGTTCACTCGAGGAAATCTGTCGCCGGAACGGATCCATGCGCAGCACCATCTCAGTCGTCTTCAGCCGCTCGGCACTTGCACTGTCGTTGCGATCCTGTTTGACCGCATCCTGCAGGTAATGCTCAGCCACGGGATACTGCCCCAGTTCGTAGGCCGCGTATCCCGCGCCTGCTAGCGTCTTCGCATTGTGCGCATCCGCTTTCAGGCTCAAGCGGTATTCCGCCAGGGCATGCTCATAATCCTGGGCGCGCATGAAAAGATCCCCGAGAACATTCAATTGCACTGGATCTTCATTCGCATTCTCCGACAGTGCAATCAATTCTGCTTGCGCCTGCGCTTTGGCATTGCTCCGCAGAAGAAGTTCGATCAATTCCAGACGCGCTTCTCGCCTCTGTATCTCCTGCTGGGTTGGCCATACCGCGTACACCGCGTCGTGATAGTACCGGACCGCCTGCTGCGTCTGCCCCTTCTGCGCCGCGATGCGCGCCAGTTCCAGGTTGACCAGGCCGTCCTCCGGTTGCCGGTCCCACAAATTCAGGAGATACGCGGACGCCTCCGCCCTGCGATTCATTCCCAGAAGCGCCTCGGCTAGATTCAGTTGGTAGGTGTAGTTGTCGCGGGAGTACAGCAGCGCCGCCCGGAAATCGGTGACCGCTGCCTGGTAGCGCTTTCCGCTCAGATCCGCTACGCCGCGTTGGAACCATCGATTCCCCAGCGACCTTTGCTGGTCCTGATACGCGCGCGACAATGCCGCCACAAAGACGAAGAACACCACGGTGACAGCCGTCAGCAGCACGAGCATCACCGGTCTTTGCCGCAAGTACAAGCGCACGCGGCTCAGTCTTTCGGGTGACGCCTTCGGTTCCTGGAATTCAGGCACTCACAATCCTCCACTCATACTATGGGGAAACGCAAAGGGAAAATGCAATCCGGTGGGATGAGGTAAAAAAGGGCGGCCGGCGGCGGGCCGCCCTCCAGATCCTAGCGAGCCATGGCGACGTGATCAACGCGGTTTTGCTGCCAGCATTGATCGTTGTCTTCCGTGCAGAATGGTTTTTCCTTCCCGTAACTGATCGTCTTCACGCGATCTTCGGGCACGCCCTGTTGCAGCAGCGCTTTCTTCAGCGACTCCGCGCGGCTGGTTCCCAGCGCAAGGTTGTATTCTTCTGATCCGCGATTGTCACAATGTCCTTCAAGCACCACTTTGATCGACGGATGTTGCGTCAGAAACGCGGCATTACCCTGAACCTTTGGCGCCTGGTCGCCTCGAATCTCCGCCTTGTCATAATCGAATAAAACATCCTTTACATTGCGCGCGAACAACTCTTCCTCCGACGGCGAAGGTGCTGTCACCTCCGCAGTCTTTGCATTCACGGTCACACGCGCCGAAGCATTCTGCGTCCCCCCCGGTCCCTTGGCGACCAGCGTGTAAGTCATGGAGTCGTTCGGCGTGACCGATTTTGATCCGGACGCCGGCAATTCTCCAAGGCCCTCAATGCTGATGTTCGACGCATTCTCTGTACTCCAGGTCAGCACCGTGCTTTGGCCCTGCTGAATCACATCCGGGCTCGCCGCCAGCGTAGCCGTGGGAGTCGGCGATGCCGGAGCGGCTGGCGGCGTAGCTTTGGCCGCCTTCTTTGCGCAACCCGAAGACAACAACACAACCCCAAGAATCGTAACCACGAAAGACAACTGAATCGTCTGTTTCATTACTCGACTCTCCTTAAGAATTTGGAACTAGAGTTCACCAGCGATGCCCTGTCCGGGTGCCTGCTTTGCGCAGAGACCAGGGTGGGAAAGTTTCTTGCGAATAAAGGGAACAAGCGCGCGAGATCAGCAGCGGGGAATGAAGACCGCAGCCGAAGAACTCTCCGGCTCAAAATGGACAACAGAAAACTCAGCGCCAGCACCGTCAGCGCGTATTCTGTTGGTCCAGAAGTCATGGAATGCCAACATTATACGTCGGATATTCCTGCTTCCAAGCGCTCTCTGGTTGGGGAACCAGCTTACGAACGGGAGGCTTCGACCTTGATACTTTGGTGACCGCGAGACCCCAGCCACCCCCGGTCGCGCATGTGCTCATCCTGCATGCGCCGCATGCGCGCCGCCATAATCGCTGCCCGGTTTAGATAACCAACGATCTTGCGGTCGTCGGCATGATCCACCACTGGCAGTCGTCCCACCTGGAACTGCAGCATCTTCGCCACTGCTTCGGAAATCAATTCGTCCGGATAAGTCACGACCATCTTGGTGCTGCCCGCCTCTTCCACCGTAATGGCGCCAGAGGAGTCTCTGTCGAGCGCACGCAGAATATCACCGCGGGTTACCACTCCCTTCAGCTTGCCCTCGGAATCCACAATCAGCATGGCCTCATGTCGCGCCACCGCCGGATCATGCCGCGCGATCCGCTCCGCCACTTCTCCCACCTTCGTCCCCGCCGGAATCACCGGAGCATTCTTCTCCATGGTCTCCGAGACCGTCGTCTGCGACAGTACGTCCGTCTCGTAATCCTGGTGCACCTGCAATCCACGCCGCGCCAGCTTTTCCGTCATGATGGAACTGCGCGGCATGAATAGCATAGCGACCGCGTCCGCAATGACTACCACCAGCATCAGCGGCAACACCGAGTTGTAGTCCCGGGTAATCTCAAAGGCAAAAATGATGAAGGAAAAGGCCGCCCGCGAAGCCGCGCCAAATACCGCGCCCATGGCGACCAGCGCAAATGCGCCCGGAGACAGATGAGCGCTGGGAAACACGTGATTTGCGACCATCGCGAACAGCCCGCCCATGGCCGCGCTCCACATGAATGTAGGCGCCAGCAGACCACCCGAAGTTCCCGATCCCAGCGAAATCACCAGGGCCGCAAACTTCGCCAGCATCACGATCAGCAACAGCTTCCACGCCAGGTTCCCGTTGAGGATGTCCCCAATCGTGTCGTATCCCACGCCCAGTACGCGCGGTACGAAGAACCCGATGACTCCCAGGAACAGTGCTCCAATCGCCGGCCACCACAACTCGTCCAGTGGCAGCTTCTCAAACGTGTCTTCTACCCAATACAGGGCCTTGCTCAGCAATACCGCCGCAATGCCACACAACGGCCCCAGGACCACGTAAAACGGCAGCGCATGCGGAATGCCGAAATCTACCGCTGAAACCGAAAACATCGGTCCCGGACCCAGCAACTGCATGTGTACCGCCGTGGCCAGGGTGCTGGCAATGACCAGCGGAATAAAAGAACGGGATTTGAATTCGAACAGCAGCAACTCGATGGCGAGAATCACGCCCGCAATCGGCGTATTAAACGTTGCCGACATCCCGGCCGCCGCGCCGCAAGCCAGCAGGACTTTGCGCTCCACCGCCGTGGTATGCAGCACCTGGCCCACCAGCGATCCCAAAGCCCCGCCCGTCTGAATGATCGGACCCTCAGCTCCAAACGGTCCGCCGGTCCCGATCGCGATGGCCGCCGAGATCGGCTTCAACAATGCCACCTTCGGCTCGATGCGGCTGCGGTTCACCAGCACCGCCTCCATCGCCTCCGGAATGCCGTGCCCCTTGATTTTGGAAGTGCCGTACTTGGCCATTACCCCGACAACCAGTCCGCCCACCACCGGAACCAGAATGACCCACCATCCCAGGTGATGCCCACCCACGCTGCGGAATTTTGTGGACCATTCATGAAAAAAGAAAAGATTTGTGAACAGCCCAATGAGCTTGTACAGAATGTAGGCGACCAGGCCGGCCAGCAGTCCAACGCCCGCCGCCAAAAACGAGATCAGCACAATGCGAAACTGTGCCCGCTCCGAAAGGACCGGCGGTACTGGTACCACGCTGCTCCAAGGCGAATGTCCGTTTGTGCTCATGCTGTCTTGATCTTCCTCTTTCTTCTTGAAACTACGTTCCAGCCTTTAACGCTGCGTCAACGTCCAACCGACGAAACAGCCTTGAGCCCCCGGGGCACGTCCTCGTCCTGACGCCTTTCCCTCGTCACCCGTCGTAACGCCCCCACCAGTTTCGGAGCTGCATCCTGCAACTGCTCGTGATGATGCAGCGCTAACCGCCCCAATACCCGCTCCCCTTTTGCCGTGAGCGCCAGCAACACCTCGCGCCGGTCGTCCTGCCCGCGCTCCCGCCGCACGTACCCCCCCGACTCCAGCCGGTCAATCAACTCCACCGCGCTATGATGCTGAATCAGCATCCGGTTGGCTACGTCCCGAATCCGCGGCCGCACTCCGTCCGGCATCCCCTTAATTGTCAGCATGAGCTGGTACTGCGAGCGCTCCAGTCCAGCACCCTCAATCGCGGAATCACTGAAGTGCAGGAACTTCCGGATCTGGTATCGAAATTCCGCCAACGCCTGGTAATCCGCAATACTCAAGTTCTTCATCCCGCAATTCTATCGTTCCCCGACTAATCTCTTTTAATTATATCGTTAACCGATATAATATAGGGCAAATACACCCAAGACTCCACGATCCCGAATTGGGGGAGATCGTGGTTCCCCATCTCTCTGCCCTGTGGTCACGGGAGATGGGTTTTTTTCTGAGCCACTCCAGCCCCCGTAGGGACAGCCCCTCGGGCTGTCCCGCCGAAGCGAAGCGAGGCGGCTGCTCAGGGGTAGAACTAGCCCTATTCAGCCCGTCCATTTAGAATCCTCTGTCCACGCCGGACCAGGAGAACGCACGTGATTCCCCGCTACACCCGCCCCGAGATGGCCCGCATCTGGAGCGACGAAAACCGCTTCCGCACCTGGCTTGCCGTCGAAGTCGCCGCCACCGAAACTCTCGCCGAAGCCGGACTGGTTCCCAAAGAAGCCGCCACCGCCATCAAACAGCGCGCCGACTTCCGCCTCGATCGCATCCATGAAATCGAAGCCGAGGTCCGCCACGACGTCATCGCCTTCACCACGGCCGTCGCAGAGATAGTGGGCCCGCACGCCCGCTGGTTCCACTACGGACTCACCTCAAACGACGTAGTCGACACGGCGCAGGCTCTCCTGATCCGCCAGGCCTCGCAAGTCATCGCCCAAGATCTCCAACGCCTCTCCGAAGTCCTCGAACGCCGCGCCTGGGAATTCAAAGACACTCCCATGGTCGGGCGCACGCACGGCATCCACGCCGAGCCCATCACCTTCGGCTTCAAAATCGCCAACTGGTATTCCGAAACCCAGCGCAACATCGCGCGCTTCATCGCCGCTGCCGAGGACATGCGCGTCGGCAAGTTCTCCGGCGCGGTGGGCATCTTCGCCCACCTCACTCCCGAGTTGGAAGAAAAGATCTGCGCTCGCCTGGGATTGAAAGCGGCTGCCGTGAGTTCGCAGGTAATCCAGCGCGACCGCCACGCCCACTATCTCGCCACCCTGGCGGTTATCGCCTCAACGCTCGACAAGATCGCCACCGAAATCCGTCACCTGCAGCGCACCGAAGTTCGCGAAGCGGAAGAGTTTTTCAGCGAAAAGCAAAAGGGCTCGTCGGCCATGCCCCACAAGCGCAATCCCGTGACCCTGGAACAGATCAGCGGCCTGGCGCGCGTGGTCCGCAGCAACGCGCAGGCGGGTTTCGAAAACGTCGCTCTGTGGCACGAGCGCGACATTTCCCACTCCTCGGTCGAGCGCGTAATCCTCCCCGACTCCACCACCTTGGTGGACTACCTGCTCACCAAGACCGCCAACATCGTAGACACCATGTTCGTATATCCCGAGCGCATGCTCGCCAATCTGGAAAGCACCCGCGGTCTGATCTTCAGCGGCCAGCTTCTCCTCGATCTCGTCGAACACGGAGTCAGCCGCGAAGACGCTTATCGATCAGTGCAATCCCACGCCATGCGCGCCTGGAAAGAAGGCCTGAACTTCCACGACCTGGTCCTGGCCGACAAGGGAATCACCAGCCGTGTCCCGCGCAAGCAGATCGAATACGCCTTCGACCTCCAACGCCAGCTGAAAAACGTGGACAAAATCTTCGCCCGCGTCTTCAACTCGAAAAGTACTTCGCGAAGCGCCCGCGAGATCGCGTCCAAGCTGGCGAAAAAAAAGAAGGCAAAAAAGTAGCTCCGCCGAGCTGAATCAGGACCACAAACTCACCAAGGTCCTCTACGGCAGTGACGTGCCCTTGAGCGACATCCTGCAGGGCAAGGTCCAGGCCAAGACCACCGAAGCCCGCGATTTCGTGAACGCAGTCCAGAACGCCAAAGAAACCGCGCAGACTCGCTAATCGTTGCAGCGGGTTTTTAGAAATTATGTATTGGGTGCCCCACTTCTCGCAGCTTTTGCGAGAAGTGGGTTTTTTAACGTTGTCTCAAGAATTGCTGTTCCATCCTTTCATTTTCTTTGCATTTGCGAGTGCTTCCTTCACGGGCGTAGGGGGCTTGCGGGGTGCGTTGACGGGGCTCGAAGCGGGTGAGAGCTGCGAGGGTTGTGCTGGCTGCGGCGAGAGAGATTTCTTGAACTGGTGAGCTGGCAACGAGGTGGACGCAGCGGCGTTGGCGATCGATGGGTCCGAGCGTAGCGAAGCGGACGCGGGTTTGGCGGCGGGTTGCGCGGGCGGGGGTGTCTGCGGCGCGTTGTTTTTGGCGGTGGCGTAGGCTTCGGCGGTGGGGTAGCCGTAGTAGTTCGCGATGGTTTCGTCTCGGTCTTTTTCGAATTGCTCCGCCGTTTTGTAATAGCGCTGGGGTCTGGCGGCGCGCGGGTCCTGGCCAAACCCGGCTTCGAAGGGGACCTCCAAGTCGATCAGGCCATGTGAGGCGCGGGTGCCGGGGGTCTCGTCGTACTCGGGAATGTCTTTGACCATGTTGCTGGGCTGCGCCTTGTAGGCGGCGCGTGCATCATTTTTGACGGCAATGTGGAGGGCGCGCAGGATCAGCGTGGCGCGCTTCATGTCGATGGTGTTGCGCAGCAGCGCATTGATGACTTCCATGAGCGCGACCTGGATGGAGTCTTTGTCCTCGATGAGGGCGATGGGGTGGAGGCGGGCGTGCGGGGGAGTGCGGACGCCGCGATGCATGCGCTGGTGGTAGTAGCAGAATTGCGCTCCGCGGAGAGAGGGCGAATCGCAACGGACGCCGGAGATCTTGATATGAGTGCAGGTTTTTGTGTTTTGCATGAGATTGATCCTGTCGAGAATTTTTTGGTACTTAGGACGTAAGATCTTTGCTTCGTTGGAGTTGGGGCGAGTGGAAAGGACCATGTCCGCGTAAAGTCTTGGGAACTCGGGACTTGCGAGTAAAGTATTGCGGACAATGGAGTTAAGGGACTCTGGGCGAAGGGGAGGGAGTGCCGAATTGGGAATCCAGGGAGCCGCTGGGGCGGAGGCGGATGGCTTGCGCTGACCGTCGGAATGTTTGGGACCTTGGTCGTGCATAATCCCAAAATTCCACATCCAGATTTCTCAGTAAAGGTTGTTTGTCACAATGGGAAGATTTATTTGGCTGTGGAAAACTCTTGAGGGGCAAAAGCCTCTTTCGCCCCTTCGGGGCTTGCTGACTTCCGAACTTTGCCCCAGCGCTTACGCGCTGGGCTGCACTCTGCCGCCGCTTCGCGGCTCTGAATTTTCCTTTCTCGTGCCGGTTCTTTGCCTATGTCAGTGCGCGATTTCTGAATGGACTGCGGTCCGATGTCGCCAAGGCGGCCCGATACGCGAACGATGGGCCATCGCGCACACCCACTACAAATCCGCGCCGAACGCCAGCAGACGCCCGTCGCAATCCTTGACCACGAACTCCCGCGACTTCCACGGCATGTTGCCAAGTCCCCGGATGAATTCCACGCCCTGAGCTGCATACTCGGCGTAAAGAGCGTCCGCATCTTCGACGAAGACATAGGCGTCGAGCAGTTCGTCGGAATACTTGTCGGGATTGGCTGTAGGAGGCTCGGCACAGCGAAAGTGGATCGCACGCTGGTCCCGCGCAACAATGGCGTAAACCGGCGGATCCTGCCACGTGCCCAAACACTGGAAGCCGAGCTTGGCCTCGTACCACGCAACCGTAGTGGGAATGCCCGTGGTGAAGAACACCGGCGCGATCTGACGGATCATCGGCCAAGTCTATTACACGAAAACCAAGGCAGTGCCTTCCAATTATCTCCAGCGTCCTTTGTGGAAGAGCGGCGCTTTAGCGCCGCGTTAGGCGTACTCGAGACTGTGCACGACTCAACCTTCCCTTGTTTGCGGCATCAACGTACTTTTTCGTAATACTGCCCCAAATCATCATTGATCCCAAGCTTGATTGGCCGCGAGCCTTCAACTGGGTGCGTGAAATTACCGATCACAACATTCTCTCCTGTCGTGTGAGACAAATACCACTTCTTCTGGGTTGTCTGTACGTCTCCGGTGTTCCTGACGAATCGGATTTCAATAGCTGTTTGATCGTTTTTCAAGATCAGAAAGTGAGCGAAGTCTCCAGGAGCGGTATTGAAAGGCCTGAAGACATACTCACCTACATAGTCACTCGATTTCGCGCTCACCGTCGATCTACATCCGACAGTACATAACAAGGCGAGAGAACACCATATTAGCGATTTGCATTTCATGAGCATGGAACCTATATGCGGAATAATACGAGGACATCAATGATAAGCGCGAGTCGGGAAATCCGAGGGAAATGGCCATATACTCCCATATTCGTGTCCCGTCTTTTGTGTCTAAAAAGGGGTCTAATCAACCTGTTATTTGGGGACAGGTCCCCGTATTTTTGTCCCCGTATTTTACGGCGTCGCTATCGGGGAGATTGGCCGGTTGGGTGCGTGGAAGATTTTCAGCACTCTATTGAGACGCCCAGAAGGCTAACTCAACCCGTGGAAGAACGGATCCTTAGGGCCGCCTTAGAGCTAGCTGAAAACGAACAGGCTTCAGCCCCTGTGGGCCTGAAAGCTGCCATTGGGATCCGTGGTTCCCACCTTTCGACAAGGGAACGAAGGTGGGCAACCCCCACGCTCGAAATAAATGTATCGGCAGCATCGCTATCTGCCCTTGCAAAGGGCGCAAAGGACAAGGCACCCGGCGAGCGGTTTGCCCCTTTGGAAAGCTGGAGCACCCGGCAGTTCGGATTGTCGCAGAAGGTGCGCGGCGGATCAGGAGCAAGTCAAACGTTGCTACAATAAGGCTCGATGCCCGACGGTACGTCCATGACGGCCGCATCACCTGGACTTCTTGATTTAGCCCCTCTGCGGACAGCTCGCGAAGCCTCCCGAAAGACCCGAGAAGATCTGGACTCCATTCTTTCAAACAAGATTGGAAAATACGCATCCGAAGACACGAGCCTTGTCGTCTTCGGTTCACTCGCGCGAGGGGAATGGACGTCCAAGAGCGACCTAGACTGGACGTACTTGATCGACGGCGGCGCAAATTCCGATCACCTGAGAATTAGTCAAGAGATCCAGAGGCATCTTAAAGACGCGGGATACTCGGACCCGGGGCCGACCGGCATCTTCGGAAATATGGCTTTTAGCCATGACATCATTCACCAAATCGGCGGTCAATATGACACGAACAAGAACACAACCCAGCGTATTTTGCTGTTGCTCGAATCGTGTCCCATCGGCAAGAGAACTGAAGCCTACGAGCGCGTCATCCGTGGCGTGATAAACCGGTATGTTGAAGAAGACGTTCACTTGCTGACACACGATTCCAAGAGGTATCGCGTGCCTCGCTTTCTTTTGAACGACATTGTTCGATTCTGGCGGACAATGGCTGTCGATTTTGCCAGCAAGCAGAGAGATCGCGCCGGGGAAGGTTGGGGATTGCGTAATGCCAAATTGCGCATGTCGAGGAAACTCATCTTTGCCTCAGGGCTTTTGGTTTGCTTCGGTGCAACTCTGGACCCAGATCTGAATGACCAGATTTCCACCGACAAAGATGCTATAAAGCTGAAACTGGTAAATCACATAAGAGATCTCGTGAGGCTTACTCCTCTGCAGATTTTGGCAAAATCGGTCGGGCAATATGAGGTTCCCGAAGCGATTGCAAGAGAGTTATTCGGAGGCTATGCCGATTTTCTAAGCCTTCTCGACGACGAGACATCGCGGAATGCGCTTAAGACGCTCCGCGCCTCTGAATCCCGGACAGATCCAACATTTCGAAAGATAAGAGACATCAGCGGAGCCTTCGAAAACGCCTTGGATCATATCTTCTTCAAGAACCCGATTGTGGCCCCGCTCACTGGAAAATATGGAGTCTTCTAAATGAGGAACGTCGGCTTTTCTACGGGAGCACTGGCACGGGGAGATTTCCATGCCGCGCTGCGCATGTTGGCGGGAAAACATATCACGGCTATCGAACTGTCGGCGCTAAGGCAGGAAGAACTCGCCCCGCTCGTGGCTGAACTTGATGGCCTCGATCTGGCGAACTTCAATTATGTCTCATTCCATGCGCCGAGTGCGATGGAGCCTGCGTTTGAGGCTGAGGCTCTGCGGCTCCTCGAACAGGTCGCGCTCCGTGACTGGCCAATTATCGTGCATCCAGATGCTATGTACCACCGTCAGAAGTGGGCTCGCCTTGCCGAGCATCTCTGCATCGAGAACATGGACAAACGGAAGCCGATCGGCCAGACAGCCAACGATCTTGCCGAAATCTTTGAACACCTGCCTGGCGCTTCCTTCTGCTTCGATATTGGTCATGCCAGACAGGTAGACCCCACGATGAGCGAGGCCTCAACAATTCTGGAGCGCTTTCGCCACAGGATCAAACAGCTTCACGTAAGCGAAGTGAATACTCAAAGCAAACACGATTGTCTTAGTCTGGAATCGATTATCGCTTTCCAGAAAGTGGCCCATCTTATCCCGGCCGACTCCCCGATCATTCTGGAGAGCAGAGTCGAAGAATCAGAAATCAACGAAGAAATTCAGAGCGCTTTGGCCGCTCTGGACCCTGCAAGGCAGATGGCTGTCGCCGGCGACTGAGACTATTCGAGGCCGTGCTTAGCACTGACTGGTAGTCGTGGTACCCACCCATGCAAAGAGCTCAAGGGTGGGGCACCCGGCAACCGATTGCTTGCCAGTTCATACGAAAAGCAAAGCTGGGCCAGCCCCCTCGTATTAAACTTCATGCTGTCAATGATCCGCTCAAGATGAAATCGCCCGCCAGTAAATGCGCGTTTTGTATGCATCCAGCCAAGATGACTGGCGAACACCTTTGGAGCGAATGGATGCGCGGGTTATTTCCTGATTCCGAGCATTTCGTGTTTAGCAAGCGCTTACACCCTGATACAGAAATAACCCGATGGGGGCCGACGCGCGGGATTGATCTAACAGCAAAAGTGGTTTGTGAGCAGTGCAACAATGGATGGATGAGCGACATTGAATCGACATATGCCGCTCCTGCGATGAAAGATATTATTCGCTCAGATACTAGGGTCGTTTTAGATGTGCAGAGACTTGCCTCAATTGCCGTATTTGGGTTTAAGGCGGCAGTCGTTGGTGACCACTTGAGTAGGGGCAAAGCGCCGTTTTTTTCGTCCTCCATTCGACGCAGATTCAGGCAGACGCTCGACGTTCCTTTTGGCGTACAAATGTGGCTCGCCTGCCTCGGCGTTTCCGACCCGCGCCAGGGAACATTCAGGATGCGCTACGGAAAAACCCCTTCCGGAGCAACCAATGGATTCCACCACTACACGTTCACATATGCAATCGGTCGTCTCTGTTTCCAAGTAACCGCCGCACGGTGGACGCGAAGTCGATCCAGACGCATCTCTGCCCCCCGACTCACCCAGAATCCCGCATGGGACGTGTTCTCTATTCCGTTCTGGCCGAATTATGGGTATGGCGTGGAGTGGCCGCCCCTTGAGCATTTGAAATACGCTACGCTCAATGCATTTGCCGACAGATGGCAGAGGATCGGGGTTCCTAACTTTCCGATTGTCTAGGCGGGTGGCCCATCCTTCGCGCTTTTTGCTGAGGGTGGGGATTCACAAGTGCAGGGCCCATGGGATTCTGATTCCTTCTCTGAGGGCTGCGCTGCGGCTCGGGAATCGGCCGGCAATTAGGAGCGAGTCGTAAACGGGGGCTGGCCCAGCTTTGCGCTTTGCCGGATATCCACCACTGAACCGGCTGCCCCAGCCTTCGCGGTCGAAGGCTGGGCACCACAGCTGCCGAATCAGGAGACTTTTCTCACCCTAGCCCCGCCCTCTGCGGCTCGTTCAATACGACTCGACTGCTGCGACTTGTTGACCTCAGGCTGAAGCCCGTGAAGTGTGTTGCTCGTTTATGGACGGCTTGAGCCGTGCCCTTACCAAACCTCGACAAATTCGAACTGACCAAACGACTCAACGCTCGCTTCGCGAGCGGGGCGGACCAATGGGTCCGCCCCTACACGAACTGTTTAGCTGCAGCCGCTGGTGCTGCCGCAGCTCATGCAGCGGTAGCAGCTGCCGTTTCTGGTCATGATGCTGCCGCAGAAGCTGCAAGTGGGAGCGTCGCCCAGGTCGACGATGCTGGACAGCGCGTCGGCGGCGTGGATTGGACCAGTCCTGAGTCCTGGGTCGCGTGTCGCGAGCGGTTCTTGTGTACCGGCGCCTGAATCCTCAGAACTCACGGCTCGGGACTCGGGACTCGCCTTTAGCCTTAGATTCTCGAACAGCATCTGCTGCTGGCCGGTCAGGAAGCGCAGTTGGATCCAGCGGAAGATGTAGTCCATGATGCTCTTGGCGTAGCCGATGTCCGGATTGCCCGACCATCCACTCGGCTCGAAGCGCGTGTGGGCGAATTTCTCGCAGAACAGCTCCAGAGGAACTCCGTGCTGCAGCGCGATCGAGACCGCCAGCGCGAAGCTGTCCATCAGGCCGCTGACCGTGGATCCTTCTTTCGCCATGGTGATGAAGAGTTCGCCCGGCTTGCCGTTGGGATAGAGGCCTACGGTGATGTATCCCTCGTGGTCTCCGACTTTGAATTTGTGGGTGATCGAGGCGCGCTCTTCCTGCAGCTTGTGGCGGACGGCGCGCGGCGGAGCGTTCAGATCTTCTTCCTCGACCTGGACAGCCTGAGAGGCTGTCCCTACATTGGCTGCGGCTGCATTGCCGGATTGCGCCGTCTTGGTGCCTGCGGCGCTCAGGGGCTGGCTCTTTTTGCAGCCGTCGCGGTAGATCGCGACTGCTTTCAGGCCCAGCTTCCAGGCCTGCAGGTAAGCGTCGCTGATGTCCTCGATGGTCGCGTTCTCGGGAAGATTGACCGTCTTCGATATGGCTCCCGAGATGAACGGCTGCGCCGCCGCCATCATCCGAAGATGCCCCGTGTAGTGAATCGAACGAGTCCCCTTGGCGGGCTTGAACGAGCAATCAAACACAGCCAGATGATCGTCCTTGACATGCGGCGCGCCTTCAATTGTTCCGGTCGCGTCGATGTAGCTGACGATCGCATCCGTCTGCTCGTGCGTGTATCCAAGCTTGAACAGCGCAGTGGGAACGGTATTGTTGACGATCTTAATCATCCCGCCGCCGACAAGCTTTTTGTACTTCACCAACGCCAAATCCGGCTCAATCCCCGTAGTGTCGCAGTCCATCATGAAGCCTATGGTGCCGGTGGGGGCCAGGACTGTGACTTGGCTGTTGCGGTAGCCGTGCTTTTCGCCGTGCGAGAGGGCTTCGTCCCAGCATTGTTTGCTGGCTTCGAAGAGCGAGGCCGGGACGTTGCCTTTGTTAATTCCATTCACCGACGCCCGGTGCATGCGGATTACGTCGAGGAATGGCTCGCGGTTGATGTACCAGCCGGGGCAGGCGCCACCGGGCATGGTTTGTGCGGCGGCGCTCGCTTCGCTTCGCGGGACAGCCGAGGCGGCTGTCCCTACATGGGCGGCTGTCCCTACATGGGCATTGCCGATGCCTGCGCCTAGATTTGTTTCGGACAAATTCTTCTTTGTTGGTTCGGTGGCGGGGGCCAGTGGCTCGCATTGTTCGGCTATGCGAGAGGATTGCAGGTAGGCTTCGCCGCACATGATGGCGGTTACGCAGGCGGCGTAGTCTCGGCCGGCGTCGGAGTCGTACGGGAGGCCTGCGGCCATGAGCAATGCGCCTAGATTGGCATAGCCCAGGCCTAGCGGACGGTAGTCGTGGGAGTTGGCCATGATGGCTTGCGTGGGATATCCGGCGTTGTCGACCAGAATTTCCTGCGCGGTGATCAGGATGTCCACTGCGTGGCGATAGGCTTCTACGTCGAATGTTCCATTCGGCGCGAACTTCAGAAGATTCAAGCTGGCGAGGTTGCAGGCGGAATCGTCCAGGAACATGTACTCGCTGCAGGGATTGCTGGCGTTGATTCTCGCCGTGTTCTTCGAGGTGTGCCAACGGTTGACGGTGGTGTCGTACTGCATGCCGGGATCGCCGCAGTGCCAGGTGGCTTCGGAGATCTTGTGCAGGAGTTCCTTGGCTTTGTACGTCTTTACTACGGTGTGGTCGGCGACGCTGCGGGTGGAGAAATCGGTGTCGCGGACGACCGCATACATGAAGTCGTCGGTCACGCGGACGGAGTTGTTGGCGTTCTGGAAGAAGATGCTGGAATAAGCATCGGAATCGGGATGGGAGCCGTCGTATCCCAAGGAGACCAGCGCGTGGGCCTTGGCTTCTTCCTTCATCTTGCACTCGATGAAGTCCTGGATGTCGGGATGATCAACGTTGAGGATGACCATCTTGGCGGCGCGGCGGGTCTTGCCGCCGGATTTAATGACGCCGGCGAAAGCGTCGAATCCTTTCATGAAGCTGAGCGGACCGCTGGCGGTGCCGCCGCCGGAGAGCGTTTCCGTGGATCCGCGCAGGGGCGAGAGGTTGGTTCCTGTCCCGGATCCCCATTTGAAGAGCATGCCTTCGGTTTTGGCAAGGGTCAGGATGGAATCCAGAGAATCTTTCACAGAGTTGATGAAGCAGGCGGAGCACTGCGGCTTGCGATAGCCGGTGACGCCGAATTCGACTTGCTGGGTCTGCTGGTTCCAGTGCCAGCTCTGGCCGTCGGAATTGGGTTCGATGCGGTCGCATCCCACGTTGAACCAGACGGGCGAGTTGAAGGCGGCGTACTGGCGGACCAGGATGTGAACCAGTTCGTCGTGGAAGGTGGCGCCGTCTTCGGGAGAGCGGAAGTAGCCCTGGGCCATACCCCAGTCACGGATCGTCTCGGCGACGCGGGTGACGAGCTGGCGGACTCCGGTTTCGCGGTGGGGAGTCCCAAGCTTTCCGTGAAGATATTTGCTGGCCACGATGTTGGTGGCGGTCATGGACCAATCCTTGGGGACTTCAACGTCCTTCTGCTCGAAGATCACGTTGCCCTGGGCGTCGGTGATTTGAGCGGTGCGGAACTCCCACTCGACTTCGTCGTAGGGAGAAGCGCCGGGCTTGGTAAAGAAGCGGCGGAAGGAGAGGCCAGAGGCCTTCTTTTTCGACGGAGTTTGAACTGGGGTCGAGGTTGTGGAGGCGGATTGGTTTATGGTTTTGATTTCGGACATCAAGGGGCTCTCCTAATTAGATTCTATGGTGTTGCGGCCGATTCGGGCGTCCGGGTGGTCGGACGGGCGCATCGGTTTGCAGCGGGGCTTGCGGATTGTGTTGTAAAGAACCGATTCAAAACGGGGCGTGTTGGGCCCGTTTCAGGCGTCCCCAGGGGACGGCATGCTGATGAATCCTTGCTGCTCACATCAGTACTGCTGCCAAACAACCACGGCTGGCCGCACGCTTCCCTTCAGAAACCGGAGGGGAACAGAGACGGGCGGCGAATATCAGTCATGGGCCGGGAGTCCTGCTCCGGGGCCGCGCCCGCACTCGAGTGGCGAGGGCGCCGTCGCCACATGGGTTTCGCTCGGAGCCAATTCCAGCGAAGAAGCAAAATGGGTGCCGATGCCAGTGGCGATTTCGGCGGATGACGCGATCCATTGATTCAGGGCGCTGCAGATGCTTCGACGCTGGGGCTGGTCTTCTATTACTACGTAGCGGATGAAATAACGTCCAGACTCCAGGCGGGCGCGCATGGGATTTTGCCAGGAGAGCATGCGGTCGAGGGTGAAGGCCATGTCGTCGTCTTCGAAGAATTTGGTGACGGCGAGCATGCGGGGGGAGTCGGGGGCTTCCGTTCGGGCAGTGGCCGAGCTTTGCTCGACCGGACAGCCGAGGGCGGCTGTCCCTACATTCGCGGGGGCGCTCGCCGGAGGGGCTGTCGCTACGTGGGATGGGCCTACCTTCAGGATCTCTTCTGCCAGGGCAAATACGCCGGGTTTGCTGGGGACCGAGAGGAGGCTGCGATGGGACTCGCAACGGAACCAGCGCGACCAGTGCAGGCGACGGTAATCGAGAGGACGGTCGAAGCCGTGGCGCGCCAGAGATTCTGAGACGAGGCGGGTTAAGCTCTCCATTTTCGGGCTCCTGATGGTTGCTACCGGCGAGAACGAGGGAGTTCCCTTCGGTTCCGCTAAGCAGGTGTCTATCTACCGACTTGCAACGTTGTGTCGTCCCCGGGGGAGGGTCGGGGAACGGCCACCGCGTTTCTACTCGACTCGACTTTCGGCTTTCGGTGTGGGCTACCGAGAGCGCAGATCGTCCAAGCTGGAAGGGTTCGGCGCCGGGCTAATCGGAAGCCCAGGCGCCTGAGCCTTTCCTGGCCTACGAAGTTGTGACCAGTCACCTCTGGCTGGGCACCCCGCCGCAGGGCTTACTTTCACTTCGAAGAACTTCGGCCCATTCCCGTGGACCGAAATTCAGTGCTTGGGATTGCAAAGTTACTCCCGCTTATGGGGCCTGTCAAGAGATAAACACTATATGTTGTATCCTCAGCAATGACGGGCCTGATGCGCGGGGAGGGACAAGTTTTCCACACCGGGTTCACATCAGGCCTAGCTGAGTGGACACGCGGGGGGGGCGAACCGGCTGCGGAGATTTGCGGCGAGCACCAGAAAGTGGAGGTGGATCGGTGCGGCGACGCCGAGGGAAATTGGGTGGCGCGAGGGCATTCAGGTCAAACGCCTCGACGGCAACCTGGCCGGATTTTCCTCTTGGCAGGTCTGGCAGGGAAACTGTCGCGGTGCTGGAGCGCTCTGCGGGGATGTCGCCGAGGCTCATGGTGACGTAAATGTCTTCGAAGATCTGGCGAGGAGCGATGCTGAGAACTCCCTCGAAGGATTCAACCAGGTAGTCGCCTTTGCGGCCGCAGTGCTGACGACCGAGAGCATCGGTAAAGCTGAGATTTGAGTTGAGCTGTTTGGCTTTGACCAGGAATCGCGTGCGGTACGTCTTCCATTCATTTTCTGTCATGGTGCGGTATCCGGCTACTGCGTTCTTCTTTTGACTTTGAGTGCTGCTACCGACTGTCTTTGGGACCCGAAAGCAGCTTTTCTTTCGTGAGGTGAAGAGAATGTACGAGCGAATTGGGCGCGGGTCAATTCAGTATTTTTGGTGCAAGTGAGGAAAATGGAGAGCAGTGACGGGGACGGATTTTCCCGGATCGGGAAATAGTTGGAGAGGCTTTGGAAGGCGCACGATAGTGAGGGTTCGACGCTGAGGGTTACGCCTGATTTGAAATTTGGTAGAGTGGGCAGCCGTATTGTCCACAGGGTGTGCACAGGAAATGCAGAAAGCAGGGGACAGGGATCAGAGGCTAGGGGTTAGTTCTCAGTTGGGAGGATGGCATGGACAAGGTTGCTCGGTGTTTATTTGTCATTCTGTTTGTCAGTGGTGCGTTTGCGCAGGGTAGGGGAAAAACCGGTAGGCGGTGCGCGAGCAAATCAGTCACGGCGCGATGTGCCGGGATTTTATTCCTTCTCTGGATTTACAGGAACTACCCGAGGGAAGTTATCTCCGGGGGGATCGAAATTAGGTTCAGGAAGAATTTTTCATACGGGAGATGATACGGTGACTAAAGATCCTGTTTGTGGAATGAATGTAGACGAGAATAATTCCCAATACCGGTCAGAGCACAATGGAAAGCAATATAGCTTCTGCTCGGAGCAGTGCCAGAAAGAGTTTGAGCAGAATCCGGAGCAGTATGCGAGGTCGGCGGCTTAGACGGGAAAGTACGCGGAGGCCCTTGCGTCACGGCAAGGGCCTTTTTGTGTTGATTGGGTTGCGTGCTTTGAGTTTCGGGCGGGCCGCTCGCTTCGCTTCGCGGGACAGCCCAAGGGGCTGTCCCTACGTGAGCATTGTCGCGGGGCGGACGTTGCCGTCCGCCCCTGGATGAGATTTAGCGGTGGGCTAGAGCTGGTTCTTGGGTTGTTTTTCCTGATTTCAGCGCGTGGTAACGGTTGTTGATTTCATCCCAGTTGAGTACGTTCCACCAGGCCGCCAGGTATTCCGGGCGGCGATTGTTGTACTTCAAGTAATAGGCGTGCTCCCAGACGTCGTTGCCGAAAATGGGGAAGAGGCCTTGGGAGAGCGGGTTGTCCTGATTCGCGGTGGTGACAATCTGGACTTCGCCGCTCGACTTTCCTGCCAACCAGACCCATCCGGAGCCGAACTGCTTGGTGCCGGCGTCATTGAATTTGGTTTTGAAGTCGTTGAAGTTGCCGAAAGTTTTCTGGATGACCTGGGCGATTTCGCCGCTGGGGTCGCCGCCACCTTTGGGCTTCATGATTTTCCAGAACATGCTGTGGTTGACGTGGCCTCCGCCATTGTTGCGGACGGCGGTGCGGATGTCTTCCGGAACGGCATTGAGGTCGCGGATCAATTCGTCAGCAGATTTGCTGGCCAGTTCGGGATGCTTCTCGATAGCGGCGTTCAGATTTTTTACGTAAGCACCATGATGCATATCGTGGTGCAAGGTCATCGTCTGCTTATCGATGGTGGGTTCCAGTGCGTCGTAGGAATACGGCAAGGGGGGCAGTTCGTGAGCCATTGTTATCCTCCAGAGGTTCTGATGACGGGAGATTCGAATTCGATGCAGTGGGATGATTATAGAACGAGGGGTGAGGGGCGGCAAAAGAGGGAGGGAGAGGGTTGGGGAATTGAGTAATTTTGTAATTTGGTAATCGGGTAGTTTTGTAATCTCCCTTGTGCTTCCGATTATTTGCGGCCTATTAGGCGGATTCTGGAGGTGAAGGCGCGGCCTTCGCAGGCGCTGAAGGTGGGTTGGGGGTGGGTGGCGTCGATCACGCTGTTGACTACGTAGGGGTTGCAGCGGCCCGTGATGTTGTCGAAGCCTCCGCGAACAGCGAGATAGTTGCCAAGGAAATGGAAGCGCTTTTCCAGTTGGAGATTCAGGGACAAGTATCTGGGGAAGCGATGCTCTCCGGGTTTGCCGATGAGTTGCTGCTGGTCGGTGAACTCGCTGAAGGGGAATCCGCTGCGGGCTTCCATGGAATAGACAATTTCGAGGCGGTGGATGAGCGGCAACTGGAAAAAGGGGAGGTATCCCCAGGAGAGAAAGCGGTTCGGGGTATCCCACGGATACGGGCCGGGCTGCTGGGGGCTGAGGATGTTGTTGTCGACGTTGAAATCAAGCGCCCGGTTGGAAGTTGTGCTGGAACGAGTATAGGAGCCCATGAGCATGTAGGCTTCACGGAAATTACGGCGCAGAGTGATCTGGAACGAGTTGTAGTGATCGTCGCGCGTGTTCTGCAGGATGAAGTCGCCGCTGGAGGCGGCGGGAGCGTCATACACAAAGCCGCGGGAACCGCGTCTCTGAAAATATTCAGCCTTGGCGTAAATGGCAGCGGGCAGTTTCTTTTCGAGCGCTATGCTCCAGTTCACAAAACGCGGAGATTGAAGCGCGCTGGTGTTGGCGGTGAAGGTGGTAGTGCGCGGGCCAGTTGTAGTGACGCATCCCGCGGGAGTGGAGCAGTTGGGATCCGTGAAGAAGAAGGTGTCGTGGCGGGATCCGGCGTAGGGGCGGGCGATTAGGAAGACGGGCGTGGACTCGTAGATCAGCCCGATGCCGGCGGAGAGTTTCGTGTTTCCTGAATTGTCGAGGACGTAGGTTGCGGCGAGGCGGGGGGCAACGTCAGAGCGGTGGATCATGGAGTCCCAATCGAGACGGACGCCGGGTTCGATCAGAAAGCGGTTGGTAACGCTCCAGCGATCTTCGAGGTAAGCCGAGACTTCGTTGTTGTATTGCTCGTGAAGGGGAGCGGGCGTGAAGGCGGAGTAGCGGGTGCAGGGAAAATTTTTGTCCTGCGGGGCGGTGAAGCAGAGGTCAGGAGTGGTGACGCGATTGCTGTCGGTGAGAAATGAAATTGGCTGGCGGAAGAAACGCGCATCGTAGCTGATGCGGTCGAGATCGATACCGAACTTCAAGTCATGACGGCCGTGCCATTGCTGCGGCCGCAAATACAGATTGGCGATCCCTTGCCAGCGCGTGGCGTTGGTTTGCTGGTTCAGGTAATAGTTTCCTCCCGTCGTGTTCGTGTTCACGAAGTAAGGATTGGTGCCGTAGGGAGTGTAGCGGCTGTTGTACTGGTCGAATGCGAATCCGGTTTCGAGAAGGTCCCCGCTGGGGAAGTAGTGCTGATCCTTGATGGAGGCGACGTAGGCGGATTCGTCATTCTTGGGATTAGAAAGCTGGGGACTCTGGGGAGATAGAAATGCGTACTGGTCGTGAAGGTCATTGATCAGGAAGCTGGTGGTGAGGATGTTGCGGTTGGTGAGGTTGGCCTGGAGCTTGGTCAGATTGCCGAGGCGGAGGATGTGGTCGTTGTCGGCTCCACGGGGGAGTTCGGTATAGATGTGGTTGTTGTATTCGCCGTCGAAGGCATTGTAGAACCAGATTTTTCCTTTATCGATGGGGCCGGAAAAGGTGAAGCGAGGGAGGAATTGGTCGAAGCGCCAGCCGTGGCGGTTGATGAAGGAGGGGAGGAAGTCGGTGGCGGAGAAGCGGAAATGGTCGTCGCCGATCCCGGTGTTGAGCATAAGGAGTCCGGCGGAGCCTTTGCCGGCTTCGGCGGGCTCACGGGAAGGCTCGACCTGGATGGAGCGGAAGGCGTCGGTGCTGACGCGGAGCAGGAGGAGTCCGTTGGCGGGTTGGGTTACGTTGAAGCCATCAAGCAGAGTTTCGGCTTGATAGGTTTGAGCTCCGGCGATGTGGGGCTGGCCGAACTGGTCCTGCACCACGCCGGGAATAAAGTTGAGAGCATTGCGGTAGTCGTGGGTGGCGGGGAAGACGATGTTGATGACGTCGAGTCCGGTGAGCGTCTCGCGAGAAGAAACTTGCGTGGGATCGATGGCAGGGGTGGATTCGCGGACGTTGACGACTTCGCGAATTTCTTGCTGGTGGTTGAGGGTGACCTCGATGGTGGAGCTGGGGTCGATCTGGACATCAGGCTGGTCTAAGGCGTAGTAGCCTTCCTTTTCGACGTGGATGTGGTACTGGCCGGGGGCAAGAGCGGGGAACTGGCAGCGTCCGGTGAATGTGGTGTGGCAGCGGACTTCGGGTTTCGCGGGGGATTGCAGGGTAATGCGGGCGGAGCTGACCGCTACTCCGTTTTCGTCGACGACAGCGATTGTGGGAGCGGGAGCGGACTGTGCCGCGGCCGTGCTGACCAGGACGAGCGTAAGGAGGAGAGCACGCATGCGGTTGTAAGGATATTTTACGGTCGGATGCGGGCGGCGCAGCAGCGGGTTTCTCAAGGGGAACAAAAGTTCACAGCCAAGAACGTTACTCGGGGGGGCGAGAACGTGGAGAGGAAGCATGCCGATGTGCGGCGGAATAGTACCTAAGCCACTGGGCTGCAAGGCGATGGGGCATACTGGAGGGCATCTTACAAATCGGAGGTTATGGCCTATTTTATATCTGGCGGAAATGAGGTAGAATACGGAGATCCGCTCGGAAGGATTCGTTGCCAATGCCTTTCTTGTCTTCCCACGAAGCCCTGCAACTCACAGCCACGTTTGCAGTCACCGCGGAGCGGATGCGCGCCGATGGTGATGCGCAGACGCTAGCCAGTCTGTACGAGAGGGCCAGCCGTGTCGCGTTTTTGAAAGCCCACGTGATCGCCAGGGAAGAGGAGGTTCGTCCGACCTTTGGACAGAGCTTCCGGCGAGCCGCTTTTGCGGCGGCCTGATTCTGACCAACCATATTTCTGCTTCATCGTTCCAAGCATGCGCTAGAGGCTGCTTCCTGTCTGTCTAACCAGTTCTTTGCCCTCTCGAAGCTCGACCCTTCACCGCGCATCTGGAGGACGCCGAAATAAACTTTGATCATGCCTGAGGCTACTTATTGGATTCGGCGGTCCCATGCGGCATTCGACTCTCGCTGCCATAGCCCTCTTAATCACATTTTTGGCGTATACTGCAACGCCGCCGCCAGATGTTCGCCATCGCTTGATGGCTGATGCTGAGGAGCCTGCCACCATCACGGCGGCGAGCCAAAAAAGTTCTGCTTGCATCCCTCTGGTGGGTGTCGCGATTGCAAACATCATGTGGCCAGTGGACTTGAGGCTTGTACGAATTGAACTGCGGAATTGAAGAAGTAAGCAGTCGGATTTGGTAACAAATCAGGGTACAGGGCTGAGGCTACAGGGATCAGGTTCAGGATATTTCTCTGCAATAGTTCGCGATCATTAGGGCGGTTGTGGGGCGATGCGGTCGCGCCAGAGATTTCTTCAAGACTTCGTGGCGAGGTATTCGCAGACGCGGCGGATGGTGTCGCGCTGGTGATCGTTCAGGGTCAGAAACTCGAAGCCGTAGCGGAGGCCCTGGCGGTAGCGGACGATGGCACGAACCTTGATGGGATAGGGTGTAAGGGGCAGCGGGATATCGAGAGTGACGATTTCGCCGGGCTCGAGGCTGCCGGTGAGGGTGGCGCCGATGCCGTCCTGACCCATCTCGGTGGAGCGTCCCCAACAGCTGCGGAATTCTCCGGCCTGAAACATTTTGACTTGCAAGCGGACGTCGATGGCAAAGCGAGGGAAGCGGCGGGTGTAGTGCGCCTTGGAACGGTGGCCAGAGGCGGGTTGTGCGCCCGCTTCTGCGGCGGCTGCGGCGCGGGCTTTGTCGTCGGTGCTCATTTCAGATACCGCGGACAGGTGCGAACCGCGTTCATCCTTTCTAGTTTCCGTGCAGCAGGTATCCGGGCTCGAGAGGAAGCTTGCCCGCGAGCTTGACCACAGAGACGCTGCTATTGATGGAGTAAACATCGACAACGCCCACCGCACCCGGGATGGATGCGACTTTATTCACCAGGTCTTCGTCGGACTCGACGATCATGATAGCGGGATGGCCAGCGCGCCCGTGATTGGCGGTGGTGACGAGTTCTTTCACCTGGGGTTCAGGAGACTCATAGAGCTTTTCCAGCACGATTTTCATCGCCGGGTTGGCAGGAGAACGCATGATAAAGGTGACGGATTTGCCATCGGGCCAGTGGTTGGTCTGGCCTTTACAGATCTTCACGAGGTCGGCAACGGCCAGTACGGAAACAGAGTTGGATTTGTTGGAGACGACCGCGAGATCGCGGGCTGCTGCCAAAGACACGCCGGCGGTGGCGATGAATAAAGAGAAGATTAAGGCTTTACGGTAGAACACTCTCGCCCCCGCGAAGGAAATTCGCACACTTCGAGATTCTCGTGGAATTTGGGCATGGGCTCAACGGTCAGGAAGGCCATGTACCTCTGGAGCCAATAGGAGTTGGAAGCGCGAGACGATCTCGCTTTCATGCAAACGGATTCGAACCCGGGAGGGTTGAATGTCATCCAAAATGTCAGTGGAAGGTGGGCTTGCCTGCGGGATTGGCAAGAACCCGCCCATAGGGTAGGCTATGCCTTCTGAAAAATCATTTCATTGATAGCCATCGTAAAGAGGACTGATCCGATGACGAATCGTGTTTCGTATGCTCCCCAGGACTTACAAAAGATGTGCAAGCAGGCGGAAAGAGATCAGGAATCGAAGAAGCTGGTGGTTCTGATTGAGCGGGTGAAGCGGCAAATTGCGGAGCGCGACCATCCGGGGGAGAAAAAGCCGAGGCAAGATGCCGGGCGGGAAGTGCGGCTGCCGAGCCGATCGGTTCCGTTGGAGAGATAAGAGCGGACAGCTCGAGGGGCTGTCCCTACATGCCAGGGCCCAACCATCCAACATTCAAAGAGCAGTCGTCGCGCGATCGCGTGACGGGTTCAACGCGCTCCGTCTAAAATGGCAGGGCGACTTTATTTCTATGGATTGAGGAGAACGTCATGCAACGCAAGGCGAGTGCGGTTTGGAAGGGTGGATTGAAGGATGGGAAGGGGACTATGTCGGCTCCCGGCGGGGTGCTGAACAATACGCAATATTCATTTACGACGCGCTTCGAGAATGCCCCGGGGACGAATCCGGAGGAATTGATTGCGGCGGCGCATGCGGGGTGCTTCTCGATGGCGCTGTCGGGGCAACTGGGCGGGGCGAATCTTACACCCGAGAGCATCTCCACGACTGTGACCCTGTCGTTCGAGAAACTGGATTCAGGATGGACGATTACGCAGAGCCACATCGATGTCGTGGGGAAAGTGCCGGGGGCGGATGCGGCCACGTTCCAGAAGTATGCGGAGGCGGCGGAGAAGGGATGTCCGGTGTCCAAAGTGCTGAACGCGAAGATCACGATGAGTGCGCGGTTGGAGTAGGGGCGGAAGTGAAATTCAACACCGGGGCAGCCCAAGGGGCTGTCCCTACGTGAGTTGCCTTTGACAGTGAGGGTCGTGCCTGTAGAATAGGGGTGCAGATCTTGCTGACCCGGCGGCTTTTGGCTGCCGCGGCGAATGAAGTCCACTTGCCATCGTGGCGGAATTGGCAGACGCGCATGGTTCAGGTCCATGTACCGGCAACGGTGTGGGGGTTCGAGTCCCTTCGATGGCACCAGTTGAATTTTGTAATCTGGTAATCGGGTAATTTTGTAATCTGAGTTCACGTGCCCGCGCAAATTACAAAATTACCCGATTACGAAATTACGAATCGGTCAGCGGCCGCTTTTATTTCCCCCATCCTTGCAGTACTCCGCTAACTGCGCAATCGATCCTGCCGCAGACCTTCCCTTGGGGCACCTTGCATGGTTCTAGGCAAAGGGGTTGAAATGGGGCACAATGCAGGGCGGAGCGGTGGAGTCGAGAGTTGAAGATTTCGCAAAAAGGGTTATATGCGCTGCAGGCGATGATGACGCTGGCGCGGCGGCATGAGCAGGGGGCAATCAAGATCCGGGACATTGCGGCGGAGAGCGATCTGCCGGAGAAGTTCCTGGAATTGATTCTGCTGGAACTGAAGAATGCGCGCATTGTGGACAGCGTGCGCGGGGCGCGGGGCGGGTACCAGTTGCGACGAGATCCTGCGGAGATCCCGCTGAGCGATATTATCCGCCTGGTGGATGGCCCGCTGGCGCCGATGGGAGATGCGGAACAACTGCGCGGGTTGATCGACAAGGATGAGGATCACCGGGCGCTGTACGAGGTTTTTTTGGCGGTGCGGGATGCGGCGGCGAAGATTCTGGAGAATACTACCGTCGCCGATCTGGTGGCGCGGGGCAAGGCGAAAAGAGCGAGCGGAGCCAAGGCTGCCGCGGCTAGCGGAAAGAAACGGTGATGAACCGGTCCAATGCCCCACCCTACGAAAAGCGCGCAGGATGGGGCACCGTGATTGTGGACGACTGAAAATCAGCTCGCCATCTTCTTGGGCTCTGCATTGGCGCTGATCATGTTCTCCAGGCGAACATAACTCGTCTCCATGCCACCTTCCATTCCTGTTGCCAGCATGGCGGCGCGCGTCTGAGCGTCGGGCAAGGTCATACGCATTGTCATGAAGGTGCCGTCCCCGTCCGGTTCGAAGGTGGTCTCAATGTGGTTGTCGGGGGTGGGATCGGGCAGGTGCATGCGTTCCACATGTACGATCTTGCTGTAGGGAACCAGTTCCAGAAACTCTCCCGTGAGCTGGAATCCGGCGCCTTTTCCATTGGACCATTCGTAGCGAATCTGGCCGCCCGGGCGTGCGTCGTTGATGCAGACCGGCATGGTCCAGCCTTCGGGGCCGAGCAACCACTGCTGGATCAGTTCCGGGTCGGTGTGGGCACGGTACACAGCCGCGGGAGAGGCATTGAAGCGCCTGGTGACCACAACGTATTTGTCGCCTTCGGTTCTTAGGTTCAATTTGCTCATCGTGTCTCCTTTGTGGTTTTCTTCGTGGGTTCCATGGCGGCCAGAACTTGATCGAGCCGCTCATAATTTTTCTCCAGAGCCCTGCGCAGCATTGCCAGCCAGTGATCCATTGCATCGATCCCTGCCTTCGACAGGCGACGTGGACGTTTGGTGCCCTCCACGCGACTCGAAATTAGACCCGCGTCTTCGAGTACCTTGAGGTGCTGGGAGATTGCCGGCTGCGTTATCTGAAAGGGGCCGGCCAACTCTGTCACCGTGGCCTCGCCGTGTGCGAGTCGGGCGAGGATGGCACGCCGGGTCGGGTCGGCAACTGCGGAAAAGGCTGCGTCCAAATTCATAATCGATAGCTTATATAACGATGTACTAATTGTCAAGAACATCCTTGGCCGTGGCTCTTCTGGATCCGGTACCTGCGGAACTACCTTGCCCTAGGTTTTTCCCTGTATTCACCTTCTGCAGCATTCGTCCTACCGTGTGAGCCTGTGGGGAATGCAGTCAAGGCCTAGTTGGACAAACATTCAAGTCATGGACGAAAAACTAAACATTCTTCTGGTCGATGACCAGCCCAGCAAACTGCTGGCCTATGAAGCCATTCTTGGCGAACTCGGGGAGAACCTGATCGAAGCCCATTCGGGGATGGAAGCGCTGGAGCAATTGCTGAAGAATGACGTCGCTTTAGTGCTCATGGACGTCTGTATGCCCGGGATGGATGGTTTTGAAACGGCGGAGATGATTCACCAGCATCCGCGCTTTGAAAATACGCCGATCGTGTTCGTGTCCGGGATTTGCGTCACGGAGATGGACCGGCTTAAAGGATATCGATGCGGAGCCGTCGATTACGTTCCGGTGCCGGCGCCGCCGGAATTGCTGCGGGCAAAAGTAAAAACGCTGGTCGATTTGCATCGAAAGACGCGACAACTGGAATCGCTGAACGCAAAAATGACGTTGCTGCAAGAAGAAGAGAGGCGGCGCATCGCGCGCGACTTGCATGATAGTGTCGGGCAATTGCTTGCGGCGATTTCTATGAATCACTCGGCGGTGCAGTCGGAGTCCGAAAAACTGAGCGCGCGCGCAGCCCATTGTTTGCAGGAAAACGCACAGATGGTGGAGGAGCTCAGCAAACAAATCCGGACCATCTCGTACCTGCTGCATCCGCCATTGCTGGATGAGGCCGGGCTGGAGCCGGCGCTTCACTGTTTCGTCGATGGCTTTGCCAAGCGCAGCGACATTGCCGTGAGCCTGCAGATTTCGCCGAACCTCGGCCGATTGCACCAGGAGGCAGAAATTTGCGTGTTTCGAGTGGTGCAGGAGTGCCTCACCAATGTTCACCGGCATTCTGGAAGCCGGACGGCGGCGCTTCGAGTGACTCGAGAGAAAACTTATGTGAGAGTCGAGATTGAAGATGCGGGCAAAGGGATCCCTTTCCCGGCATCCAGGCTGGGCACCTCGACGCAGGTGGGGGTTGGAGTTCTGGGGATGCGAGAACGTCTGCGGAATTTAGGAGGGACCCTGGAGATCCGTTCGAATAACGAGGGAACGCGCGTGACCGCTGTTCTTCCAGCGCCGATAAGCGATTCCTCCGATTCACCGGCGGCGGCACCGAATGTTTCAGCGGTTCCGAGCGCGTAGGCACCAGAATCTTGTTGCTTTGAGAACTCCCGCTACATTTGAGTTGTAGACACCGTCTTCTCAAAATTCCTTGTGGGGCGCGGAAAGTGCGCGATTTTCACAGGGGCGCTGCACAGCCGAGATTCCGCAGGAACATTCATTGACGTGAATGAATTCTGCGGAAAACCGCGTCAGGCACGGCTTTTCGCGAAAATTGATTCTGGGGCTGCACCATTTTTGGTCAGGGGCTTGTGGATGGCGTGCACTCCGTTGAAAACACGTGTACTTACAAACGCGTATTTTTCGTTGACTCAAAAAATAGAAGGAGTACAACAAGATCGTTCTTTGACAGCTTCTTAAGTTTTTCCGGTTGGTGCGGCGTCCGGGGCTCAAGCGAAGTCACCTTTCTGATCGCGAGATTGGGAAGGAGGGCAAGCAAGGGTCTATAGCAAAGCGCTGGTTGAGGAGAACGAAGAAGAAATGTTGAAGGCAGGATAGAGTTCCGAGGCGTAGGGTAGGTTTATCCGGTTGGCGGTGAGCCCGGAGCCCAAGCTGACGATCGCGCGTTGCGCCCCGCAAGGGAGGCAGCGCAAGCAGGTCGAGCGAGGGTCAAACGCGAGCTACTGGCCGAGACGAATGGACCTTACATCACCTCGGAACTCTCTTTGTTTGAGCGGTGAGCTTCTAGCTCCTAGCTTTTAGCTTCTAGCTTTCCGTCAATTCTTGGGGCCATCATCGCGCGCTTTGCGCGCGACCCCGGACGATGGCGTCCGGGGCTACATGCCCGCTCCCGCCTCTTTAAATGACCATGCTGAACATCAGGCGTACGTGCTGCTGATTCATAGCGCAGCCCAATGCTAGCCCGCCAGCAGAGGCGAATAAGGCAACCAGGATCATCACGACTGCGAACTCGGTTGGCGATTTGACGGCGATGTCCACGCCAGGGCGCAGAACCAGCCAGGTCAGCGGAAGAACTACCAAGCCCGCGACCAGCGCTTGCAGCCTTTCCCGCGACTACTTTTTCGATAGCGATCCAGGAGATATCAATGGGCGCGAGGAGGCGATCTTCGATTTCGCGCGTCCATTGAAATTCGGCGATCAGGGGCATGGCGACGGCCCAGATTCCGGTGAAGACCATGCTGAGGCGATGATGCCGGGAGCAGCAGGCTTTTATATTTCTCGGGCATGTAGCCGCTGCCGACCATCACGCGTCCGAAGATGAAGACGAATAGCAGCGGCTGCAAGAAGGTTTGAAAGAAGATGAGCAGGGCATTGCGCCTTGCCACCTGGGCATCGCGCGCCAGCATTGCGCCAAAAGCTTTCCAGCAGTCCCTGGCCGGCGTATGGGGCTAAAGCCCCGGTCTTCGTGCGGCTGTCACGCGGAGCAAGAGCGCCGCTTCCACGGAAAGTCGAGCTTCGCTCGACTGGACAGCCGATGGCGGCTGTCCCTACATGGTTCGTCCGCGGTCTCGGGATTGTTTTTTTGCCATTGCATGACTTCGCAGCCTAGGGTTCGAAAAAAACGCAAGATTGTGGGCAGCAAACATTCCTGACACCAGGCTAGAACATGACAGAATGTGGAAGGCGTTCTCAGCAAGAGAGGATCAGGGTGCGAGCGGGATGAGATCAATTTACGCAGGGTGGATTCCGGGGCAGGTATTACTTTTAGGTAGCTTCGGCGTGCTGATGTGGTTTGGCGTCAGTAGGGCTGACGCGGGTCCTCAGCAATCGCAAAGACAGGAGACCATTGCACCGGGAGACCGCGAAAACGAGTTGGTGATTGAAACTGATTCGGAACTGCCGGATACCTATCCGCAGGCTGATTATCAGTTCCGTTTTCGGGCGCGCGGGGGCGTGCCGGCATTGCAGTGGCGTCTGGAGAAAGGAGCGCTCCCGCCGGGGATAACCGTGGAAGCTGACGGCTTGCTGCACGGCAAGGCGGAACGGGTAGGGGACTTCGAGTTCGTGCTCTCCGTGCGAGATGGGAGCCAGCCTCAGCAGGCGGTGCAGAAGGGGTTCTTGCTGCGGGTGAGATCGGCCTTGAGCCTGAAGTGGAAGACTCCGGCGCATGTGACCGGGAGCCGGATCGAGGGCAGCGTGGAGGTTTCGAATACGACTCCGGACGATATCGATTTGACCTTTATCGTCATGGCCGTGCCGGACAACGGGCGCGCGACGGCGATCGGGTATCAACATCTGGTCTTACGGCGAGGCACGCTTGAGCAGGAGTTGCCATTTGGCGAGACGCTGCCGCGTGGGGGTTACGTGGTTCACGTGGATGCCGTCGGGGAAGTCGCGGCTAAAAGGTTGATTTATCGAGACCGGATGCAGACGCCAGGGCCATTGCAGGTGAGCATCGGACCGTAGCGAAGTGAATGAACCACAATGCGCCGGAGGATCGGTAATCCCTGTGAAATTGAGCAGTTAACCTGCGGGGGGCAAGGGGACGCCAGTGGGTAATCAGCCAGTAGTTCCCCAAATCCTCGGTGGCACTGTCGAGCTTTGCTGGACTGGACGGCCTGAGAGGCCGTCCCTACGTGCTTCCTGCCAGTGACGTTCCGCAAGACCAGTCACGTTAGATAGTGATGTAGATCACACAGGCCCGTGAGGGAAATAACCCAGAGTGGGGTTTTTCAACACGCGGCGTTAGGCCCTCTTACACGTCTGGCCGCTCGTAAACGACTGAGATAAAAGGGAATCCTGCGCTTGCTGGCTATTGGCGAGGAATGGCGCGCCGATTGCCACAGCCTGGTGTGGGTTGAGGCGCAACAGGCCATTCAGCAGCCTTGGCTCAGGGAGGTTGTCTAATGCGGGCTCCTTATGGTCTGAACATCTTTGATAACTGCCTGACCTGCCCAGTGCGCGGCGAACATTTGTTCTGCAATCTATCTCCGCAAGCCGGACAGCGGCTGAACGAAATTAAGTCCACGGCGGTGTACCCCAAGGGGGCGATGCTGTTCATCGAGGGACAGCAACCGCGGGGCGTGTTTGTTCTGTGCTCAGGCAAGGTGAAGCTGTCGACTTCTTCGCGGGAAGGCAAGACGATCATCACCAAGATCTCGGACTCGGGCGATGTTCTGGGTCTGAATGCAGTGGTTTCGAATCGTCCTTACGAGGTCACTGCGGAGATGATGGAGCCGGGACAGGGAAACTTTATCCCCCGCGATTCGCTGATGCACATGCTGAAGGATCACCCGGAAGTGGCGGTGAGGATCGCACAACAACTGAGCCGGAATTACTTCACGGCCTATGAGGAGATCCGGACGCTGGGGCTGACGGCGTCGCCCTCGGAAAAATTCGCCAAGCTGCTGCTGTCGTGGTCGACGAAGACGACGCAGAGCGACGGCTCGGCCCAGGTCAAACTGACGCTGACGCACGAGGAAGTGGCGGAGATCATCGGAACGACGCGGGAGACGGTCAGCCGTCTGTTTTCCGAGTTCAAGAAGAAGCAGTTGATGCAGTTGAAGGGCGCGACGCTGGTGATCCGCAGCCGGATGGCGCTGGAAAAGATCGTGCAGTCTTAGGACCTTCTGGACTTGTCAGTTGGTGGTCGAGTGAAGACAATGGGGGCGTCCCAATAAAGCGCCTGCGGAATTCGGGGGAGCCATTCTCCGGGTTCCGAGAATTGATCGAGTGGTTGTCGAGTAGAGAGTGGGCCGTCTGCGGTGCTGCTTGCATTGGCGTGCAGAGCATCGGGGCGGCCTTTGTCTTGCGATAAGTTTCCGGGATATCCTGGCGCGGCATTGTTGAGCTTTGCTCGACTGGACAGCCTGAGAGGCTGTCCCTACGTGATTCCGGGAACTGATATTTTGGGTTTGGCCGGCACCTTGCTTCTCCATGCCCGGAACTCTTCTTCGCTGCTGATGAATTCCGGACGATAGAGAAAACCGTCCGGCAGTTCAGGGGGAGATTGCGGAAGCACGGCCACCCTTTCGATGTCACTGCTGGTCGGTGAGTTGGCCGGGCGCAGTTAACGGAATCGCAATATCATCATTGTCGGATGCGGGGGTTCGCGACCGAGTACAGCATATCGGTGAGGAAGTTCACTGCTACGTAGGTTAAGCCAATCGCGAGAATGCACCCTTGCACCAGATAGTAATCGCGGTTGGAGATGGCCTGAATTGTGAGGCGGCCGATACCGGGCCAGGCAAAAATCGTTTCGGTGACAATTGCTCCGGCGAGCAGCGCACCGAACTGCAAACCGAGGACCGTAAGAATCGGGATCATTGCGTTGCGCAGCGCGTGCCGATAGACGACCGTACGCTCGGGCAGTCCTTTGGCCCGCGCGGTGCGGATATAGTCCTGGCTGAGTTCTTCGAGCATGGAGGTGCGCACCATGCGCGTCAGGATGGCGGCTAACGCTCCCCCCATGGTGATCGCAGGCAGCACGAGGTTCGCGAAGGATCCGGCGCCGGATACCGGAAGCAATCCCAATTTGATTGCGAACAGCAGGATGAGAATCGGCCCTAGCGCGAAATTGGGGAACGAGAGGCCGAAGAGGCTGACCACCGACAGGAGCCGGTCATCCCACCGGTTGCGCCGGCGCGCAGACCGAACGCCCGCCGGGATCGAGAGCACGATGGCGACGAGCAATGACGCCAGTGTCAGCCGAAGCGTGTAGGGATAGCGCTGAGACAACAGTTTCGTGACCGACTGGTTGTAGCGAATCGATCGCCCCAGATCGCCGTGCAGCACGCCTTTCCAGTATCGGACATATTGCTCGCCCAGGGGCGCGTCGAGGCCAAAGGCATGCCGCGTCGCGGCGATATCGGCGGGGGGAGCGCCTTCTCCCAGCATTTGCGCAATGGGATCACCTGGGACCAGGTGAATCAGGAGGAAGACGAAACTGACCACCAGCCAGATCACTGGCAGGGTGTAGAGCACGCGTTGGAATAGGGGTTTCAGTTCTCGGTTCTCAACTGCCGGCGCCCTTGGCGGCTTCCGCTCCGCCTTCCGTTGGCGATGTTTTCTCGATTCGGACTCGAGCGATGCGATGCCCGTCCATCTGTTCCACCGTATATCGGTGCCCTTCGTATTCGAAGGTGTCGCGGATTTCAGGGATTCGCTGCAGTCGTGCCAGGATGAATCCCCCCAGAGTCTCGAATCCAGCCTCGCGCGGCAGAATCAATCCATACTCCGTTTCCAGGTCTCGTATGTTTGCCGAACCTTCCAGCAGCATTACGGATTCATCCTGCAGCGCCGGCTGGCTCGGAGACACGTCGAATTCATCTTCGATATTGCCGACCAACTGTTCCAGCACATCTTCGACCGTGATGACGCCTGCGGTGGAGCCGAATTCATCTACCACTACGGCAAGATGGCGGCGGCGCTCTTTGAATTCTGAGAGCAACTCCGCAAGAACCTTCGTCTCGGGGACGACCACCACATCATGCATGATCTGGCCGATCTGCATGCGCGAGACGCGAGTTGTCGTGGACTGGCCGAGGTTGCTCAGCCGAAGGCGCATCCAGCGCATCAGGTCCTTGTAATAGAGCACTCCGACGATGTGTTCGGGCCCGCGCTGCGGATCGTAAACCGGGATGCGGGAGTGCTGGCCTTCCACCACTCTGGCCAGCGCATCGTCCAGCAGCAGGTCCGAGGGCAGAGAAAAGATGTCGGGCCGGGCAACCATCACTTCGCGGACGGTGATGCTGTCCAGTTCGATGGCGTTGTGGATCATCTCTTCCTGGAACTCTGGAATCTGACCGAACTGGCGGCTGGCGGTGACGATCAATTTGAGTTCGTCGGGGGAATGTACCGCCCCGCCGCGCCGAGTGGGGTGTGCGCCAAAGGCGCGCAGAACGAGGCCCCCGGAGCGGCGCATAAAGAACCGGATGGGGCGAGTGATGGTGAGGAAAGCCTCCATGGGCGCGCCCACCGCCAATGCAATCTGCTCGGCTCGCTGCAGCGCCAAGGTCTTGGGCACAAGTTCGCCCAAGATCACGTGCATATACGTAATCAGGGTGAAGGCAATCGCGATGGCGATTCCGTGGGCGTAGACGGCCAGATGAGGAACTCGTTGCAGGAAACGCAGGTTACCGACTAAGCCCGCAACCATTGGCTCACCGATCCACCCCAGCGTAAGGCTGACCATGGTGATGCCGAGTTGCACCCCGTTTACAACTTCGTCGAGATTGGCGTGCAACCGCTGGACGACACGGGCGCCGATTCGTCCGGCTTCAATGAGTTGCTGGATCCGTGTATCGCGGACACTCACCAGCGCAAATTCAGCCGCTGCGAAGAACGCGTTGGCCGCTACCAGAAGCAGGATCAGAAAGACCCGGAGCAGCACGAATGCGATCATTGGGGGGTAATTTTAAATGAAAACAGTACTTAGTACCCAGTACTCAGTGCAAAGTCTCTGGCCGGCCCGAACTCGGAATGGCGCTTGGGAGCTCAGGTCCTCAGGCTTGCGGCGTCACGCTTAGGGCTTCGGGTGAAAAACAGGCGAGCTTACGCTCGCCCGGACGGCCGAGGCGGCCGTCCCTACATGGATTCAGCTGCGTGCGCGGGATCACAAGATTCCTATAACAATTTGCGCTATCCTTTCTAGAGCAAGATGGTCTAACTGGCAGATGACAGAACGGGTTGAAGCTCGACCACCCTCTGTCATTGCAGACTGAAGTCCAGCTTTTCTGCGAACTTCAGGACACTCGCTGAGAACAGGCGTACGCGGAAGTCTCTTCGCAGGCAGGGCCATTTCGAGGCAATTTCTTTTTTTCACGTGAGTTCAGGAACAAAAAACAGGCGTTCGGCGTACATACGAGTGAGGGTGCTATGGCTCCCAATCTCCAGCTGGCGGTACATCGAGGAGGAGTTGTGAACGGTAACGGCACTAATGGCAAAAAGAAGCGTCGCAGACTGATCATCTGGGGCAGCGTGATCGCGGTAATCGTGCTGCTCATCGCTGGAGGAGTGTTTGCGGCGACCCGCGGCGGTACCAAGATCGACCCCTCCAAGCTCGCCAAGGTGGAAAAGGGAGACCTCGCCAAGAGCGTGGTGGCGACCGGCAAGGTCACGCCCATCACCAAGGTCGAGGTGAAGTCCAAAGCCAGCGGCATTGTGAAGAAGCTGCTGGTCGATTACGGCGATCGGGTGAAGAAGGGACAACTGCTGGCGCAGCTCGACAAGATTGAGATCGAGGCGCAAGTGGAGCAGTCCAAGGCGGGTTTGGCAGCTGCCGAGGCCAACCTGAAGAGTTCGCAGGCCGATTTCGAGCGGGCCAAGGTCGACGCGGAAGGTCCGGACGTGCCGCTACTGAAGCGCGCCTATGATCGCGCCATGGTCATGGCCAAAGACGGCGTGGTTTCCACCTCTGCCTTGGAAGAGGCGCAGAAGAATTATGAGCTGGCGTTGAACAAGCAGAATGTGTCCAAGGCCCAGGTGACCGTACTGAAGGCAAAGATCGCGCAGTCTCAGGCGAACGTCGCTCAGGATGAAGCCAATCTGAAGCAATTGGAAGAGCAGCTCAGCTATACCGACATCATTTCGCCGATCGACGGCATCGTGCTCTCACGCGATGTGCAGATGGGCGATGCGGTCAGCTCGATTCTTGTATTGGGATCCTCGGCCACTCTCGTGATGACGCTGGGTGATACCAGCGAAGTTTACGTCAAAGGCAAGGTGGACGAGAGCGACATCGGGAAGGTCTATCTCGGCCAGCGCGCTCGAATCAAGGTCGAATCTTTCAAAGACAAGACCTTCGACGGCAAGGTGACCAAGATCTCTCCGATGGGCGTGGAGAAGGACAACGTCACGACGTTCGAAGTGCGCGTTTCGATCCAGAATCCGGGCGGCGAGCTCAAGGCCGAGATGACCGCCAACGCGGAAATCATCCTGGAAGAGCACAAGAACGTGCTGCAGATTCCGGAAGGCGCCATCCTCTACGACAAGGACAAGAAGTCGTCGGTAGAGATCCCGAACCCCAAAGCGAAGGACGGCAAGGAGAAACTGGCCGTAAACATTGGAATCTCCAATGGCGCGAAGACGGAAGTGCTGAGCGGGTTGAAGGAAGGGCAAGAAGTAGTACTGCAGTAAAACGGCATCAGACCTCAGACCTCGGACTTCAGCGCCTCAGCTTGGAGTTTCGAGGTCTGATTTGCGTAAGGACAGCTGATCTCAGGCGCTAAGCCTGAGTTCCGAGACCAACGTCCGGGATCCGCGCTTATGACTCTCTCGGAAATTATTCGACAAGCCGTGGCCACGTTCCGGGCCCACAAGTTGCGGACATTCCTCACCATGTTCGGTCTGGTGTGGGGAATTGCCTCGGTCATCCTGCTGGTGGGATTGGGACGCGGATTTGTCGTCGATCAGAAAAAGCACATGGAATCCCTGGGCAAAGATCTGGTCATCGTCTGGGGAGGGCGCACCAGTGCCCAGGTGGGCGGGCGGGCCGCCGGCCGCGAGATTCATCTGAATGTGGATGACGCCAGGCTGATTCGCGACGAGTGCTATCTGGTGAAGAACGTCAGCCCCGAGTTGCGTAGAACCATCCCCGAGGTCAGCCAGTTCAATTCCGCCAATCGCGGGGTTGTAGGCATGTGGCCTTCCTATCAGGAATTTCGTTCACTGATGGTCGCCGAAGGACGCTTGATCACCGACGACGACGAGCGCGAAGGGCGCCGCGTCCTGGTGCTGGGCTCGAAAGCGTATCGGCAGTTGTTTCCAGGCCAGCCGGCAATTGGCGCCACAGTCCTCGTCAAGAGCGTTCCTTATTCTGTGGTCGGAGTTCTTCGGGAGAAGAAGCAGAATTCGAATTACAGCGGGCCAGACAACGATTATCTGTTTGCTCCTTATGCGGCGGTCTCGCGCGATTTTCCTCCTCCCGAGAAGCCGGGTGCGGGAATCACCAAAGGTTATCTGGACGACATTGTTTTTGAAGTTGTGGATCCGGAAGAGCACGAAGCGGCGGTGCTACAGGTGCGGCGATCGCTGGCGCGCGTGCGCCATTTCGATCCCCAGGATAAAGACGCCCTCTTCATCTGGGACACCATGGATGGCGCCAAGCAACTGGCAAAAATCTTTGGCGTGGTCACGCTGTTTTTCGGCTGTGTGGCGATCGTGACCCTGTGCCTCGGCGGCATTGGCGTGATGAACATCATGCTGGTCTCGGTCACCGAGCGCACACGCGAGATCGGCACTCGTAAGGCTATGGGGGCGACCAAGCGGGACATTCTGCGCCAATTTTTTGCCGAATCCGCCATGCTGACCGTAGTCAGCGGTCTTCTGGGCCTCGGCTTCGGAGTGGGGACTTGCGTCCTTATGAAAGCCGTGCCCCTGCCCGATTTTGTCCCGCATCCGATTGTCTCGACGATTTCGATCGTGCTTTCAATTTTCACCCTCTCGTTAATCACCGTGACCGCGGGCATGTATCCCGCCCAGCGGGCCGCGGATATGACCCCTGTGGAGTCACTGCGCTATGAATAAAAGAAATCATGCCATCTCTCTGCTTTTTGTGTCCGGACGCTTCGCTCTGTTCGCGATCGTGCTGGTCGTCGTCGCATCAACTGGCGTCTTTGCCTTGAACCCGCAGGGGACTTTCGAACGCACTCTGCAGGTCAACGGGCCCGTCGATTTGGAAGTGCTCACCCATTCCGGCGATGTCACCGTGCGCGCGGGATCATCCGGATCTATATTCATCCGCGGCAAGATCTTTGTCGGCGACCGCTGGTTCGGCGGTCGGCGGGAAGATGATGTGCATTCCATTGAGCAGAACCCGCCGATTCGCCAGAGCGGCAACAGCGTCCACATCGAGTATGTGAATTACCGCAACATTTCCGTGGATTACGAGATCACGGTTCCCCCCGACACCACCATTCGCTCGCGCAGCGGCTCGGGTGATCAGATCATCGAGGGCACGCATGGCAACGTCGATGTCCAGACCGGATCGGGCGATGTGAAGCTAAGCCGGCTGAATGGCGAAATCCGCCTGCAGACCGGCTCCGGGAATATTCGGGCGCACGAAATCTCCGGCGCGGTGAAAGGCGGAACCGGCAGTGGCGATGTGGAGATCGAAGAGTCTGGATCGGGAGATGTGGATCTGCATACCGGATCGGGGAACATCAGCGCACGCGGCGTCCAGGGCGGCTTCCACGGCGAGACCGGTAGCGGGGACATCACTGCCGAGGGTACGCAGACCGGCACCTGGGACATGCGCACCGGTTCCGGAAATGTGCAAATCAAGCTGCCGCAGAACGCCGCCTTCGACGCCGATATCTCAACCAGTTCGGGAACGGTGGATGTAGGGCAGCCGATCGAAATGACAGTGCAGGGAAGAGTAGGCGACTCGCACAAATCCATTCACGGCAAAGTGCACGGTGGCGGACCAACGCTGCGGGTGCACACCGGATCGGGAGATATTCGCGTTCAGTAACTTCGGGCGGCCACGGATTCACACGGATGAACACGGATCAAGAAGCGTCTCGAGAACTCTTTGAGCTTGAAGTGAAGGTCCATGTCGATCTGTGGGCGGGGAGTTTGCCATGTTCTTGAAAGAGCTCATATCGCAAGGCTGGCAGGCGCTCATGCGGGATCGCACGCGTTCCGCTCTAACGATGCTAGGCATCGGTTGGGGGCTCGTGTCGGTTGTGCTGCTGCTCGCTTACGGCCAGGGACTGGGCGGGTGCGTACTGAGCGCTTTCTTGAACATGGGAAACAACGTCATCGTCCTCTGGCCGGGGCAAACCAGTTTGCAGGCGGGCGGGCAGCGCGCAGGCAAGAAAGTCATCTACGAGCTCGAGGATGTCGAGGCGATTCGCGATGAGGTGCCGTTGGTGCGGGCGGTCAGCGGCGAGATCGATCGCGATTTTGGTTTCAAAATCGGCACCCGTGTGGTTTCGATCATGACCCGCGGCGTGGATCTGCCTTATGGACAAATGCGGAAGCTCGACATTGAGGACGGCCGCTACTTTGAGGAGTCCGATTTTCTCGACCACCGTCGGGTGGTGATCCTGGGCTACAACGCCGCCAAGAAAGTATTTCAGGGCGCTCCGGGAGCAGGCCAGCGCGTACAGATCGGCGGGCTGGATTTTGAAGTCATCGGGACCATGCGCAACAAGATTCAGGACTCGATGTACCAGGGCCCAGACAACGAGAACGCGTTCATCCCGTTCGCCCTGATGCGGGATTTGAAGAACCTGCGCGATCCCGATGAAATTATCATTCAGCCCACCGCCCCGGAACTGAACAAGAAAGCTCTGGCCGCGGTGCGCGAAGTGATCGCGCGCCGCCATCACTTCGACCCCAAGGACGAGAAAGCCACGCCCGAGTGGGACACGATCGAAGACCGTTCCATGATCAATGCGTTCTCCTATGGGCTACAGGCGGTATTAGGGCTGATCGGAGTCTGCACGCTGGCCGTCGGGGGCATCGGCGTCATGAACATCATGCTGGTTTCGGTCACGGAGCGGACCCGCGAAATCGGCTTGCGCAAAGCCATCGGTGCCCGCCCGCGGCATATCCTCATCCAGTTTCTGCTGGAAGCGCTGGTTCTGACCTTCGTCGGCGGCCTCCTCGGGATGCTCGTTGCCCAATTCCTGACCTGGGTCATTCCTCCCATGCCCCTCTACGACGAGTTCTACAAAACCACCGACCACGAGGGCGCGATTTTCCTGCACGCTTCCGTGAGCGTGATGATCATTTCGTTCACGATTCTGTCGCTGGTGGGAATCGTCTCCGGCTTCTTCCCGGCCCTGAAGGCCGCACGTCTCCACCCCATTGAGGCTCTCCGCTACGAGTAAGATGGATTGCCCAGAAATTGGGGAGAGGTGAGTTGCTTGCTGTTCATTTTCGAACAGTCCCTTCCGATTTCGATCAAATCCCCGTTGAACAGCACGGACTTGAAGAGTGCAAACACTGAAAACGCAGAAGATATTGAATTGTGATTTGGCCGGGGAAATGCCACCTCACTTCTTTTATGGAGAACAGTGATGCAAAGCCTTCTGCATGACTTGCGGTATGCGGTGCGCCAGTTGCGCAAAACACCGGGGATGGCCCTTTTAGCTATCTTCACGCTCGCGCTCGGCGTTGGAGCGAACACCGGGATTTTCACCGTCATTCAGAGCGTGCTGCTGCGGCCGCTTCCGTACCCGAACTCAGATCGTCTGGTCTACATCGGAGGTGCAACTGATCAACCCAGCTTCTCGACCACCTCATGGATGAACTATGAGGACATTAAGGCGCAATCCAAGCTGCTGCAGACTGTGGGTGGTTACTCCGAGGACGTTTCCGTCCTCCAGACCAAGAACAGCTCGCAAAGCGTAGCTGTCCCGCACGTCACGCCCAGTCTATTCGCCATGTTAGCGGCACGCCCGCTGCTGGGCCGCACGTTTTCGGAATCGGAGGGCGAGCCCGGTGGAGCGCTGGTTGCATTGTTGTCCGAAGGATTATGGCGGGAGACTTTCCATGCCGACCAGGGCGTCGTAGGCCAGAGCGTCAGTCTTGCCGGCAAGCCCTACACGATCATCGGAGTCATGCCGGCAAACTTTCGGTTTCCTGAGCAAATCGGGCCCGACCTGCAAAAAGGCTTGTGGGTCCCGATGCAGCCTACTCCAACAATGCTGAACGACCGGGGATACAACCTCTTCGAAGTCATAGGCGAACTTCGGCCCGGGGCGACCATCTCGCAGGCGCAACAGGAAGTAGATGCGATTGCCGCCCATATTCCGCGAAAGAAGGACGAACCTGCGGTTAAGCTGCAGGCTAGTTCGTACCATGAGTTGCTGACGGGACCGGTGCGTCCCGTGTTGCTGGCCCTGTTCGGCGCGCTGGCATTGGTCTTGCTCATCGCGTGCGCCAATGTTTCCAATCTCCTCATTGCACGCTGCCTGGGCAGGCAGCAGGAGTTTGCGGTCCGTACCGCGCTCGGTGCCGGGCGCTTCCGCCTGGTGCGTCAATTACTGGCCGAAGGTTTGGCGCTGAGCTTCGCGGGTTGCGGAGTGGGCTTGCTGCTGGCGCAGTTAGCCATCATCGGAGTCCACAAACTGCCCCCCGGAACAATCGCGCGGGGCGATTTGATCGACATCCACTGGACGGTTGTGCTGGTGCTCGCGGCTATTGCGATTCTCACCACGGTGCTGTCATCGCTCTTGCCCGCGCTGATTGTGTCACGTTCCAATCCTCAGGCTGCTTTGCAGTCGGCCTCTCGAGGGGTAGGTGCGCGGTCGGTCGGCGGAAAGCTCACGGCTGGCCTGGTCGCAGGCGAGGTCGCGCTTTCCACCTTATTGCTGGTGGGAACTGGATTGCTGTTTCACACGCTCTGGAATCTGCAGAAATCGCGGCTGGGATTCGAAACGGAGCACATCACTACGTTCACGGCAATGCCGCCCGACGCGGCGGGATTCTCCGGGCTGGCAGTTTCCGAAGACACCGGCAATGCTCCGGCTTCGATCGCGACCCTCACTTACAAACCGGTTCTCGAGCAAATTCGCCATGTGCCCGGGGTACAGAGCGCGGCACTGGCCACTGCTCCCCCTCTTTCGAGCATGGACCTGAGTTCGAGCTTCGACATCATCGGGGAAGCGAAAGATCCTGACAACTCGCCAGTGGGGCGAGTGTCGGCGGTCAGCGGCGAATACGCACGCACTCTCGGTACGCCGCTCGTGAGCGGGCGCAATATCACTGACGATGACACGGCAAGCAGTCCTTTTGTGGTGGTCGTCAACGAGACGCTGGCGCATGAGTATTTCGCCGGCAAGGATCCGCTGGGAAAGCAGATTAATCTCGGCGGCAAAGATACGGGGATGATCAAGCCCTACACCATCGTTGGCGTGCTCGCCGACCAGGTCGATAAGAGTGTGGGCGGGAGCATTCAACCGTTCATCCTGGTCCCGCAAGAGCAGATTCCGACGACGTCCCTGTTTTACCAGGGGCTGCTGAAGACCATCGTCAGTTTCGTCGTGAAGACCAGGGGAGACGTTCCAGTCGCGGCAGAGATGCGATCGGTTTTTCATCAGGCAGCACCCGGAATTGCCCTGGACAATTTCAAAACCATGCAGGATCTGGTCGAGCAGAACACCTTCAGCCGGCGTCTCGGACTTTATCTTGTGGGCTCGTTTGCGGGCCTGGCGGTGCTGATGGTTATCGCTGGGTTATATGGAGTGTTGTCGCAGTTGGTGGGCTACCGCCGGCGCGAAATCGGTATCCGCATGGCGCTGGGGGCAAGCCGGCAGAGCGTGGCGCAGATGGTGGTGCGGCAGGGATCGATTTTGATCGGAGTGGGGCTGGCTGTCGGTGTTGTCATCGCATTTCCCGCGGAGCGATTGATCAAGAGTTTTCTGTACCAGGTACCGGCATTGGACGCGTGGACTTACGCCGCGGTAGTTGTGGCGCTACCCGCAGTGGGATTGATTGCAGCGTTCCTGCCCGCGCGCAAGGCGGCATCGATACAGCCGATGCAGGCGTTGCGGGAAGATTGAACCGGGACATCGAGCGTGCCTGGCGGGCTATTTTCAGGCGTCCCTCCGGGACGCGGTATCGGCGCGTCCCGGCCTTTATTGACGTGGTTCAGCGCCGTCCCGGCCCTTATTGACGTGGCATCAGCTGCGTCCCGGCTTCATTCACTCCGGACCATCGGATTCTATTACCTACGTGCCTTGACGGCCTTGTTGGCTCCGAATTAACTTCGCAATTACAGAGAGAATTGTCTTCCAGAGAGGCATCCAGTTGGCGCATCGTCCGATTGTTACGCTTACCACTGATTTTGGCATTAACGATTATTTTGTCGGCGCGGTGAAGGGCGTCATTCTCGACATCGTGCCGGAAGCGGCCATCGTCGATATTTCACATGCCGTGCAGGCCTTCGACGTGCTCGACGGCGCGCTGACGATTTCACAGACTTATTCTTTTTTCCCCACCGGGACGGTTCACATGGTTGTGGTCGATCCGGGTGTGGGCACGACGCGGCGTCCGATCATTGCTTCCAGCGACGGCTACCATTTCGTTGCCCCCGATAATGGCGTGCTCTCCATGGTCTATGCCAAGGAAGAACGCGTTCACGTGCGTCACGTCACAGCAGAGCATTATTTCCGGCAGCCGGTCAGCAATACCTTTCACGGCCGCGACATTTTCGCGCCCGTCGCCGCCTACCTGGCGAAGCTGGTGGACTCGCACAAGTTCGGCGAAGAAATTGAGGATTACGTGCGTTTTGCGGCGCCCAAGCCGAAGCCTGCGGGTGACAACCGCCTCCGGGCTGTGGTTCTGAAGGTCGATCGTTTCGGAAACCTCATTACCAACCTCACGCCGGAGGACGCTCCAGCTCTGTTTACCGGCAAAACGCCTTTCAAAATTATCGTGGGCAGCAAAGAGATCTCTGAGATTCGCAGTGCCTATGCCGAAGGAGCGCCGGGGGAAGTTTTCGGCATCCTCGGGAGCATGGGATTTCTCGAGATTGTGGCGAATCGCGCCGCCGCTGCTCAGATCACCGGCGCGGGCAAGGGCGCCGAAGTCAACATCGTTTTCTCCGAGGGCGCGGCCGCAGGCAAGGGCGCCTAACCGATTCACCACAGGCGAGACACACGTAAGGCCGGACCCATTGGTCCGGCCCTGATTGTTACTCACCGGTTCTTTTCAACTGTTGCTTCCATCCCAGCACTCGGGCTTTGGCGCCTTCCGCTTCGGCTTCGGGAATCATGCCCTTTTTCTGATACAGGACGGATAAGCTGGTGTGCGCCAGCACGTCGTCGGGATCGAGTTCAGCGATCTTTTGTGCTACGCCGATGGCTTCATCGTAGCGTTGAAGGTCCTGCAGCGCGCGCGCCAGCCCGTGCATGGCCTCGGTAAAGGCCGGGTCGGACTGCAACGCTTCGCGGTAGTGCGCGACTGCCTGCTCCAGTTGCCCTTCAGCCATCAGGTCCAGTGCAGCGTAGTAATGATCTTCAGCTTGTTGGCGGGCGTCGGACATGGAAGAATTCCCAGGCGGAGCTTGGATTCTAGCATGTAAGGACGGCCACCTCGGCTGTCCAGCCGCGAAGCCGTACTCCCCCGCACCTTCATCTTGGCTGGCCCGCCATCGCCTTTCTGTTTATGATGCACTTGCATGCGCTCCCGCCTCCGCTTCCTCTGGAATGCCACCAAGGGCCATCGCTTCACCCCCTGGCGCAGTCCATATCTGCTGTGGCGCATCGAAACCTATACCGGAGTGAAGATGAAGGAAATCGGTTTCCTGGAGTTCTGGGAATTCATGTGGCGTGAGCGCCGCGAACTTTGGCGTTTCCTGCGCTGGACCGGGGAGATGGAACGCTGGGTCCAACCCCGGCCCAAAAATTCCTGACTGCATCCGGGCGATCCCATGCTCGACCCAAAACGCCGCAATTCCCGCTTCAACATGCAGGCCGTCCTCGGATTTCTGCTCGGAGTAGTCGCCAGCTTGTTCTGGCTCTTCTTCGCCGTGTTCCTGGGTGGCACCTTGGGCCCGCGCCATACTCGCATGTATCCCTTGTTTGCTGCGCTGGGATTTGTGGGTTTCGGTCTCATCGCGCACAGAAAGGCACGATCCAGTTATGCGTTTGGCATGGCAATCGCGTTCGGGCTGGCCATGCTGCTGGTTGCCGGCTACAGTCTTGCGATTCTCCGATCGCCCTAGTTCGCCTGCCGGGGTGGCAGAACTCCCAAGACCATAAAGTGATATTCCGGAATCGCCAGACTGCGTTTAAGATCCTGTGAGTGCCGACTGCCGACTCACTGCAAAGCCGCATTGCGGGTAACGCCCGCCACAATCCGCTGGCGGCGATTGGGGTGGTGCTCGTTGTGGTATTCGTCATCTTTGCCCTGTTCGCCCCTTGGATCGCGCCGCAAGATCCCGCCGCGATCGAGCTCCCCACCCGGTTGAGCTCTCCTTCGTCCTCGCACTGGTTGGGCACCGATGAACTGGGTCGCGATATCTTGTCGCGGGTCATCTACGGCGCGCGCATTTCAATGCTGGTTGGAACCTGCGTCGTGCTTGCTTCTCTTACTCTGGGACTCATCATCGGCTCCATCGCCGGATATTACGGAGGGGCGATCGACCGCTTTGTGAATGTGGTGCTGATGAACGCGTTTCTGTCGTTTCCGGGAATCCTGATCGCGATCGCCTTCGTCGCCTTTCGCGGCCCCGGAATTTTTAACCTCGTGGTTGCACTCTCGCTCGGCGGATGGGTGGGTTACGCGCGGCTGGTACGAGGGCAGGTTCTGGCCGCGCGGGAACGCGAATTCGTCGAAGCTGCGCGCGCTCTCGGCGCCAGCGATCTGCGGATTGTGGTGCGCCACATTCTTCCGAACATCATTCAGCCCGTGATCGTGCAGGCCGCGATTGGCATGGCCGGAGCGATTCTGGCCGAAGCCACCATGAGTTTCCTGGGGCTGGGTGTTCCGCCGCCCACCGCAAGCTGGGGGGCCATGCTGAACGATGCACGCGCGCACCTGTTCGACTCGCCTCACCTGGTGCTTTTTCCCGCTCTCGCGGTGATGTTGGCGGTTCTCAGTTTCAATTTCATTGGGGACGCACTGCGCGACTATTTGGATCCGCGCTCTCGGCTGGAAGCGGGACTCTAACTGTTCCATTTTCCGTGCCCTCCCGGACAAACGAGAAAGCCACTCGCGAACTTCCAATTCAGCAACCGCCAATGGCGGAGAGACGTTGCTTGCAACGTCTCACCAATGCGCGGTTCGCGTTGGCAGCAGAGACATAGCAAGCTATGTCTCTACTAACCAGGGGCGATACCTTGGCCGCAAGTCTCTGAAAGTATGGAAGATACATTTCTTGACATAAATTGCATATTGCAATATAAATATTGCGATTTGGAATATGATTGAAATCGGAGCGGCCATGAAGCTGGGCGAAAAAATCCGGTACTTGCGGGAAGTCGAGGGGTCTCTTCGCGGGCTTGGCCGCCCTATGACTCAACTGGAAGTGATTCGGGCCATTCGCGAGGAGTTGGGACCGGGAAAGGCGATGAGCCAGTCGTATCTCTCGCAAATCGAGAATGGCACGCGGCCCCATATGACGCAGTCCTCCCGCGCGCTGCTGGCGAAGTTTTTCAAGGTGCATCCGGGCTTTCTGGTGGATGACCCCGAGGGGTATCACACCGAGCTCACCTCTGATTTGCGAAGCACCGAGGGACAGCTCGATGTGTGGCTGTTGCAAGGTTCGGAGCGTTTTGCCAGCGATCCGGAAGTCAGCAATGTGCTGATCAAGGCGGCGCGGGAAAAAGATACGCGCCGATGTTTTCTGCTGCTGGGCGCCATTCTTGACACGCCGGGGCTGGGGGACCGGCTGCTCGAGGCGTTGCGCCCCGAGTTGTCGGGCAACGGCAAGCGCGCGTCCGGGGAAGGGAGGCGAATGCGATGACCTGGTCTGATTTCTATCTGATCTGTTTCGCGGTCGGCTTCTGCTTCAGTTTCTTTTCTTTCGTCTTTGGAGGAGCGCGCTTCGGAAAGCTACACATGCCGCATTTCCACGGGCATGCGCATTTGCCTGCGGCACACGGCCCGGTGACCCCGGCTCCAGGAGCTGGGGGAAACGGCGGTGCTGCGGCAGGGAATGGCGGAGATGCCACGCACGTTCATCATGGCGGGACCGTATCGCCGTTCAATCCGCCTTCTATTGCCGCCTTCCTGGCCTGGTTTGGCGGGGCGGGATATCTGTTGACCCGTTTTTCTGCGGTCTGGGTGGGGACGGCTCTTTCGCTGTCGGTACTGGCAGGACTGGTCGGAGGGGCAATCATCTTCCTTTTCCTGACCAAGGTGCTGATCTCAGATCAGGAATATCTCGATCCCGCTGATTTCGAGATGGTCGGAGTCCTGGGGAAGCTCTCGGTTCCGATACGCGAGGGTGGGACCGGGGAACTGATTTATTCGCAAATGGGCACGCGGCGTGTTTCTGGAGCGCGTAGTGACAATGGCCGCGCAATCGCGAAGGGTACTGAGGTTGTGGTGACGCGCTACGACAAAGGGATTGCATACGTTCGCCTGTGGAGCGAGATGTCGGGCGAGTTTGATGAAGCGAGCACCAGCGAGAAGGGGAGCTAGGGAGCGCACATGGATCGCACTTGGTTCAAAGCGGGAGTTTTGCTGATGTGGCTGGCTCTGCCAATTTCCGCCTGGGAATATCGCAGCGTCTGGGAGCAACTGCCCGCGCGCATGGCGGTCCACTTCGACGCCAACTGGCGGCCGAACGGCTACACCTCGCGCGAAGGCGCGCTGGAGTTGGGCCTGGGAATTATGGCAGTCATGCTGGTGGTATTCACGCTAGCCACGTTGATCATCCAGGCGCAGAAGCCAAGTGCCGCCTGGCCCGCGCTGCTGATTGCGTATGTAGTCGTGGGCTTTTGCTGGTACGGCAATCATGCAATCGTGAAATTCAATTTGGACGCACAGAAGGGAAGGTCCCAGTTGTCAGTTCCCAGCTCTCGGTTTTCGGCAGCCCTTGCAGCGTTGCCGAGAGCTGATAGCTGAAAGCTGAGAGCTGGTTTTCAGGAGGAGGCGTTATGCCGGAGATACCCCATGCAGTAGAGATTTGGATCTTTGTTGCGCTCGCGGTCATGGTCATTCTGTTCCTGATCAGCGGGATGGCCAGGATTTATCGCAAAGCGGGACCACATGAGGCGCTGATCGTTTATGGACTGGGCGGAACCCGCGTCGTGAAAGGTCACGGCACGATGGTGCTGCCGATGGTGCAGATTTGCCGCGAGCTCTCGCTCGAACTGATGTCGTTCGATGTGGCTCCGCAGCAGGATCTCTACACGAAACAAGGTGTCGCCGTGACGGTAGAAGCGGTGGCGCAGATCAAGGTGAAGTCCGACACCGAATCGATTCTCACCGCTTCCGAGCAATTCCTGACCAAGACGGACGACGAGCGGCAAGGCCTGATTCGCCTGGTCATGGAAGGCCATCTGCGCGGCATCATCGGGCAGTTGACGGTGGAAGAAATCGTGAAGCAGCCGGAGATGGTTTCCGACCGCATGCGCTCCACTTGTGCGGATGACATGAACAAGATGGGCCTGGAAGTCATCTCGTTCACCATCAAGGAAGTCCGCGACAAGAACGAGTACATCACTAACATGGGGCGTCCGGACGTAGCGCGTATCAAGCGCGATGCCGATGTAGCTGCGGCGGAAGCGGACCGCGATACTGCGATCCGACGGGCCCTGGCGACGCGGGAATCGGCGGTAGCTAAGGCGCAGGCCGATCAGGAACGAGTACTGGCAGAGACATTGTCCTTGGCCAAGCAGGCGGAAGCGCAGCGCGATCTCGAAGTGAAGAAAGCGCAGTTCCTGGAAGTCACGAAGCGCCAGCAGGCGCAGGCTGACAAGGCCTATGACATCCAGACCAACATCATGCAGCAGCAGGTTGTGGCGGAGCAGGTGAAGGTGCAGCAGGTCGAGAAAGAGCAGCAGGTCAAGGTGCAGGAAGCCGAGATCAATCGTCGCGAGAAGGAATTGATCGCGACCGTCCTGAAGCAGGCGGAAATCGAGCGTCAGCGCATCGAAACGCTCGCCGAAGCCGAGAAGCAGCGCCTGATGGCGGAAGCCGAAGGCCACGCTTCATCGATCCGGCAGCAGGGCGAGGCCGAAGCCGAGATCATCTTCAAAAAAGGCGAAGCCGAAGCCAAGGCAATGAACGTGAAAGCCGAGGCGTACCAGGAATACAACCAGGCCGCGGTCATCGACAAGCTCTTCGCCAGCATGCCAGAGGTGGTAAAGGCCTTGGCCAGTCCGTTGGCGAACGTGGACAAGATCACGATCGTGTCTACCGGAAACGGCGAAGCCGCAGGCATGAACAAGATCACCGGCGACATCGCCAAGATGGCGGCGCAGGTCCCGGCGCTGTTCGAGACGCTATCGGGCATGCCGATGTCTGAATTGCTGGGCAAGGTAAGAGCGATCGGTGACAAGGGTCCAAAACCGCCGGAGTTGCCGAAAGCGTAAAGCTTGTGTAGGGGCGGACGCCTCGTCCGCCCCGCCGTGAGGCGTCCGGTTTTCGAAGTGGGGCTGAAACCGAAACGCGGAATCCGCGTAGGAGTGAGTTATGCCAAGCAAGCCAAGATATGCAGGGTTAGGGATCGCACTCGGTGCTGCGCTGGGAGCTGTTTTCGGAGTGATTGCCGGCAATGTGGGCGTCTGGCTGGCGGTTGGAATCGCAATCGGCGTGGCGATTGGCGCTTCGTGGAAACGAAAGGGACCGGATTGTCCAGACTGCGCCGCCATTCATTCATCCCATGAAGGCATCCAGAGGAGATCGTCATGAAATCGAACAAAGCCGTCGGCGCCGGGATCGCGCTGAGCACTGCTGTGGGAGCAGCCATCGGCCTGCTCACGGGATATCTGAACGTTCAGCCTGCCATCGGAGCCGCGGTTGCAGGCATGGTAATCGGGACGGGCATCGCACGAGGCGCATTCTCCGTGGCACCGGAGGCAAGGAAATGAAAGCTGCCGGCCAGCAGAACCGGGCTCACAGCTCAGGCTTATAGCGTATCGCTAGAAAGGGAATCCCCATGGCATTACTCGAGCGTGTTTCCACACTGGTAAGAGCGAATCTGAACGACCTGATCGACAAGGCCGAAGATCCGGAAAAGATGATCAAGCAGGTGATCCTCGACATGCAGAACCAGCTTCTGCAGGTCAAGACGCAGGTCGCCATCGCCATCGCCGACCAGCATTTGCTGGAGAAAAGGCAGAAAGAGAACGAGGACAAAGTGGCGGAATGGATGCGCAAGGCTGAACTGGCGGTCGACAAGAAAGAAGACGACCTGGCGCGCGCATCGCTGCAACGCGTGGAAAGCTTCCGCGAGCTCAGCGAGAACTTCAAACAGCAGGTGTTCGATCAGAAGGCGCAAGTCGAAAACCTGAAGAGCGCATTACGCCAGTTGGAGCAGAAGCTGACCGAAGCGCAAGCGAAAGCCGACGTGCTGATCGCACAGCACCGCCGCGCTCGCGCCACTGGGAAGGCGAACGATGCACGGATGGCCTCGGGCGACGGATCCAAGGCCGCAGCCTTTGATCGCATGAAGCGCAAAGTGGCGCACTCGGAAGCGGTCAGCCAGGCCAAGGGCGAGATTGCCTGCGACAACATCGAGGACCGTCTCGCTGCCCTCGAAAAGGAAGAGCGGATCGAGCACCTCCTGGCGGAGCTGAAGTCCAAGCGGGGCGCATAATCTCAGCGGCGCTGCAGGAGTGCCGAAGTGTGCTCCTCTGTGTTCCTCTCTGACCCCTATGGTTATCGACTTTCCCGAGTTGAAATCAAAACAACAGATTCACTACAGGGGTCACAGAGGAACACAGGGGAAATGTGATATGCAGTGAGCATGGCGACTGCGGCGCGTTCCCGCCCTCTGCACGTAAACGAAATCACCGGTGCAGTTGTGAACTCCGCTATGAAGGTTCACTCCCTTCTTGGGCCGGGGCTTCTCGAAAGTGCTTACCAGGCGTGCCTCGCACACGAACTCAGGAATCGAGAATTTCACGTCGCGACTGAAGTCGCCCTACCTGTGATCTACGAGGGCTGCAAAGTTGAAGCCGGGTATCGCATCGACTTAGTTGTTGAGCATCGAGTAATCGTCGAGGTGAAATCAGCTGAGGCGATCCATCCGATCCATGTAGCGCAACTACTCTCGTACATGCGCCTCAGCGGAATGCGAGTAGGCCTGCTGATCAATTTCAATGTCCTCCATTTGCGAGATGGTATCAAGCGCATGGTGGATGGCGATGACTGGACGAAGTAACCTGGTTCCTCTGCGTCCCTCTGTGAGTATCCCTCCAATAGGCGACCGCGGGCTACATTCCTTTCTCGCATAATTTTTCCATCTAGGCGCAAAAAAGTATTGCATCTATGGAAATTTCCCGTAATCTCACAACTGCGAACTAACTCCGCCGGAATGCCCGTGGAATCGCTCTAACCCGGGAGCCGCGAGTGAGACATCAAGGGAGACGCGGTGGTGAGAGTGAGTCGCTTGCGGAGGAAGCCATAGAAATTGGCAACAGCTAGCGCCCAGCGCCCACAATTCGAACACCCCCAGCCTGCGGTAGTCCCCAACCGGAAAAAATTCGTCCGCCTTACGCTTTGGCCCTTGGTCGCCGCCACCTTCTTTATGGTGTCGGGCGGAACCTATGGCACGGAAGAGATCGTGCATGGCGCGGGGTACGGACGGGCCATCCTGATCCTGCTCATCACGCCGCTGCTGTGGAGCCTGCCCACGGCGTTCATGATCGGGGAGTTATCGAGCGCGCTGCCCTTCGAGGGCGGATATTATGCCTGGGTGCGCCGCGCGATGGGCAACTTCTGGGGATTCCAGGAAGCCTGGCTCTCACTGATTGCTTCCATCTTCGATATGGCGATTTATCCCACCTTGTTTGTGGCCTACCTGACCCGGATGTTCCCGTGGTTTCAGGAAGGCAACCGCGGATGGTGGGTGGCGCTGGCGGTAGTGGTCGCCTGCGCGTTCCTGAATATTGCCGGAGTGAAAGTCGTCTCCCTGACGTCGCTCTGGCTGTTCTTCGCGCTCTCGGCCCCATTCATCGCGATCGTGCTGCTGGCTCCGTTCAAGCTCGGAGCTTTGGCCACCGCTGTCACCAAGCCGACGACGTCAAACGTGGATATCCTTGGCGGCCTGCTCATCTGCATGTGGAACTACATGGGATGGGACAATGCGTCGACTATCGCCACCGAAGTTGAGCGCCCGCAGCGGACTTACCCTCGCGCCATGCTCGTGGCGGTCACGATTGTGGCCATCAGCTATATTCTGCCCTTCGCGGCTATGTGGATGACTGGGCTGAAAGCCACCGCCTGGGAAACCGGTTCCTGGGCTGATATTGCCGCCCTGATCGGCGGCCCACTTCTGCGCATTGGCATTGTGCTCGGGGGCATGATTAGCGCCTTCGGCATGTTCAATGCGCTGGTGATGAGCTACTCGCGGCTGCCGCTGGCTATGGCGCAGGACGGGATGCTTCCGGCGGTCTTCGGGAAACTGCAGAAGAAATCCCGCGCTCCGTGGGTCGCCATTATCGCTCTAGCGATTGGATGGGCCATGTGCCTGGGCCTGGGCTTCGCCCGGCTGGTCACGCTCGACATCCTGCTTTACGGGGCGAGCCTGTTCCTGGAGTTCCTCGCTTTGGCGGTCCTCCGGTTCCGCGAACCGGATCTAAAGCGCCCGTTCCGTGTTCCGGGTGGAAAACTGGGAACCATCGCCATCGGCATTCCGCCGGTGCTTCTGCTCGCATTTTCCGTGATCCGTAGCGAGCACGAGTCGATTCTGGGGATGAGTTCGTTCGCGTTCGGCATGATCCTGATCGCGGCGGGCGGTCTGGCCTATGTCATCAATCACCGGGTGAAACCGCAAGGCTGGTCGGTTGCTGAACCCAGTGAGGCGCAGTCCGCGGGATAAAAGAAGCCACAGATTGCACGGATCGATGCGGAGCAAATCCGTGAAGATCCGTGCCAATCCGTGGCCTGATTTTTCTGCAACTAGATTAATTCCAGTTTGAGAGTTATGCCGCTTTCGCCTGATCGCGGAAGGCCTTCACCTGATCATGCACCCGCCGCACACTCGCGGCCTGCCGCGTGACGATTGCGCCGACTGTCGACGGCAAGTTTGCGCTGAGCGCTTTTTGGTAAGCGTCTTTGGCAACATCCTCTCCGTGTTCCAGCCAATCCAGGACAGTATGATCATCGCCGCCCAGCGCGACTTTTGTATCCACCCAGGCACGGTGCAGCGCACCCTCCGCCGATCCCGATACTTCTTTGTCCGGCTTGCCCAGTCTGGCGAGTTCCGCCTGCAGTTCTTCGGCGAATTTCCGACGCTCGGCGCTGACCTCGATGAAAAATGATTTCAGGTCTGCGCGTTTTACCTTCTCGGCGGCCTCTTGAAAGCCGTTTTGCCCGTCCCGGCACCTTTCAATCAGATGTTCCACTACATCGATTGCATTGTTCTCGTCCATTTTGACCTCCGGGAGTTCGATGCAGGGGCTTGTTTCAGGTTTGGCGGAATTCTCCCGGTGGGCTGCTGTTGAACTAGGAGGGAAGGGAACCGCTGCACTAAAATCGATTGGGACGTCTATGACCAAGCGCAAATCCAAGGGAGCCTACATGATCTCGGCGGTCGCCGAGATGTACGGCATACACCCCCAGACCCTGCGGCTCTACGAGCGCGAAGGCCTGCTCAAACCCTCTCGCACCGAAGGCAACACGCGCCTCTACACCGATGAGGATCTGGAACGGCTGGAATTCATTCTTTCGCTGGCGCGCGACCTTGGGGTCAACATCGCGGGAATGGCGATCATCCTGCAAATGCGCGAGCGCATGGAAGAAATGCAGCGCCAGATTCAGGAGTTCGTGCAGTACATTCAGCAGGAAGTGTTGACTCGCGCCAGCGCGGCCGCGGACCCGTCCAAAGGAGCCATGGTGCCAGTGCGGCGGCAGATCGTGCCTGCTGAGCAGGGGACAAAAAGGCGCTGACCCGTCGTTGGCCTCGACAATGGGTGCGCAGGCCAAATGCTAAGTGTTCAATGCCGAGTGCCAAGAGCGGTCCTGGCGCGTATCATACGGATTCTTTTTTGCCACTGAGTGCTCAATGCTGCCGTTCAAGCTCGTCTACAGCGACGCCTATTATCTGCCCATCGGCAAACATGTCTTTCCGGCCGAGAAGTACCGCCGCATTCGTGACCGGTTGATTGCAAGTGGCGTAGCGGAAGCCGGCGATTTTCTGGAGCCACAACCTGCAACCGATCAGGACATACTGCTTGTGCACAAACCGGAGTACGTCGAGAAACTCAAGGCGGGTACGCTCAGCGCGCGGGAAGAAATGGAAATGGAGATTCCCTACTCGCGTGACCTGGTTGAAGCCTTCTGGCTCGCCGCCGGCGGTTCGATTCTGGCCGCGCGGCAAGCGCTGAAAGACCGAGTCTGCATCAGTATCGGTGGCGGATTCCATCACGCTCATGCCGACCATGGCGAGGGCTTCTGCATGATTCACGACGTCGCGGTGGCGATCCGTCGTTTGCAGCGTGATGACCAGATCCGTACTGCCATGACCGTGGATTGCGATGTCCACCAGGGGAACGGAACCGCTGCTATTTTCGCAGGTACGCGGACTGAGAGCCTTCCGTTGCCATCCGCTTCCGCATCCACTCTGAATCAGGAGTGGGCGGCGAAAACTCGCATGCGCGGAGCGCACGCCGGGAATGTCTTCACTATTTCCCTCCATCAGCACAATAACTATCCGCTCTACAAGCCACCGTCCTCGATTGATGTCGATCTCCCCGACGGCATCGGCGATGATGATTATCTTGCCTGGCTGGATAATGCGCTTAGCTCGGCCTTCCGGCAGTTCCAGCCCGACCTGATCTGCTATGTCGCGGGAGCCGACCCCTATCGCGAAGACCAGCTTGGCGGCCTGGATTTGACAATCGAGGGCTTAAAGAAGCGAGACGAGTTGGTATTCCGGGTGGCAAAAACGCGAGACATTCCAGTGATGGTCACGTACGCTGGCGGCTACGCGCAGAACGTCGAAGATACGGTTACGATCCACTGCAACACCGTGGATGCAGCAATGCATGTCTACGCTGCCTCGTAACCAAATCCCTGCGATGACGTTATATTGAATAGATGTACGTGAACCTGTCCCAACTGTCGCAGGGTGAGCTCTACAATCTAATCCTTAATTCCGTGGCTCCGCGCCCCATCGCCTGGGTGTCGTCTGTAAGTGCCGACGGACGGCCAAACCTCGCTCCCTTCTCTTTCTTCAATGCTGTTTGTATCGATCCTCCGCTGCTGGCATTTGCCCCCGGCCTACGTCCACCGAAGTCGAGCAACTCCGCCCATGGAGAGCCGAAAGACACGCTGCGCAACGTTCGCGACACCAAGGAATTAGTAATCAGCATTGTGACCTTTGCGCTGCTCGAGCCGATGAACATCACAAGCGGCGACTACGATTCTTCGGTCAACGAATGGGAACTCGCCAAGGTTACGCCCGTTCCGTCACAACTCGTCCGTCCCGCCCGCGTGAAAGAATCGCCTGTAAGTTTTGAATGCAAGCTTCATCAGATTCTTGACTTTTCTCCCGTGCAGACCAGCAGCAGCCTGGTAATTGGCAAAGTGGTCGCCATTCACGTCGATGACGCCTTTCTCAAGGACGGCCGCGTCGACCGGAATTCGCTCGACCTGATCGGTCGCATGGGAGGTATCCAGTACACCCGAACCACGAATCGCGTCGAGCTAGCCAGGCCAATCGCAAAATAGCAGGGGCGGGTCTTGGCAGGCCTTGTGCTGCTGCCGGCTGCTAAAATAGACCATTGTCCTTATGTTCGAGAATCTTCAGGAAAAACTCCAACGCGCTTTCAAAAGCCTCCGCGGGCAAGCCACGCTCACGGAAGAAAACATCGATGAGGCACTGCGCGAAATTCGCCTGGCGTTGCTTGAGGCTGATGTCAACTTCAAAGTCGTCAAGCAGCTGATCGACCACATCCGCGCCAAGGCTGTCGGACAGGAAGTCATGACCGCGCTCTCTCCGGGAGAGCAGGTGATCAAGATTTTGCGCGACGAATTAGTCGAAATCCTGGGTAAAGACACCGCGAAGGTGAAGTTCGCCTCGCAGCCGCCGACGGTCGTCCTTATGGCTGGACTCCAAGGGTCCGGCAAGACGACGACCTCGGGCAAGCTGGCGCATTGGTTCAAAAATGGGGGGCACCGTCCGCTGTTGGTGTCGGTCGACGTGTATCGTCCCGCCGCCCGCGAGCAGTTGAAAATTGTGGCGGATGCGGTGAAGAGCCACATCTACGAAGGACAAGTTACGGAGGCAAACACAGCGACGGTGGAGCGCCTGGTCAAGGAAGCACGCCGCGAAGCTGTGGTCACGGGATGCGACGTGCTGATTGTCGACACCGCAGGCCGCCTGCACATCGACGATCAGCTCATGGACGAGATGCAGTCGCTGAAGAAACTGCTGAATCCGTCGGAAATCCTGTTCGTCGCCGACGCCATGACCGGACAGGACGCGGTAAACTCCGCCGAAGAGTTCCATAAAAAACTCTCGCTGACCGGAGTGGTGCTCACCAAGATGGATGGCGATGCCCGGGGCGGCGCAGCCCTCTCCATCCGCCACGTCACAGGACAGCCGATCAAGTTCATCGGAATCGGTGAAAAGTACGATGCGCTCGAACCGTTCCATCCCGACCGCATCGTGTCGCGCATTCTCGGCATGGGAGACATCCTTTCCCTGATCGAGCGTGCCGAGCAGCACGTCGATAAGCAAAAAGCCGAGGAGATGGCGAAGAAAGCCTTTGCCGGCGACGGCTTCTCGCTCGAAGACTTCCGCGACCAGTTGCGCTCGGTGAGAAAAATGGGATCGATGAAGAGCCTGATGGGCATGCTCCCGTCCATCGGCCCGTTCAGCGGCTTGCAGAAAGCGGCCGACCAGGTCGACGAGAAGCAAATTGATCGCGTTGAGGCCATCATCAACTCCATGACACGGCACGAACGCAGTCACCACGAAGTGATCAACGGCAGCCGGAGGAAGCGCATTGCCCGCGGCTCAGGCACGACCATTCAGGAAGTGAACAACCTTCTTCGTCAGTACGCGCAAATGAAGAAGATGTTCAAGCAGATGGGTAAACCGAGCTTCGCGCGCAGGCTCGCAGGCATGAAAATGCCTGGGATGTAGAAGCAATTTTATTCCAGCGGACTCGTAGCATCCCACGGTTGCCTTCGATTCACGATTATGAAGTGGCGCTCTCTTGAAGAATCCGGTTCCTGTGCTGACGGCCGTTCTCTGCGCGAAATCCTGGCCGAACGCAAGGAACTGGTTGCAAAGTACGTTCCGGCTGAGACCCAAGACATCCACGCGCGGGCAGTCGCCGAACTTAAAGCTCGTCACCTGGCGGAACAGATGCTGCCGGTCGGCGCCAAGGCTCCGGATTTCGAATTGCAAGATCACAATGGCAACGCTGTTGACTCATCCACTCTGCGCGCCAACGGACGCCTGGTGCTTTGTTTCATCCGCGGGCGCTGGTGCCCGTTCTGCGTCGGGCAGATGGAAGCCATGAATCTGATTCTGCCGCAGGTCGAGAATGCCGGAGCCACATTGGTCGCCATCTCGCCGCAAACGGTGAAGCAGTCTTTCTTCATGCACGATCAGCACAAATTGCGGTTCCCTTTACTGTCCGATCCGGGCAACAGAGTGGCGCGGCAGTTTGGACTTACATATCGCGTCCCGCTATCGCAGGAAGCAGTCTACCGCCGCGCTTTCGTGAACCTGCCTTTCACGAATGGGGACGATAGTTGGGAGTTGCCCATGCCCGCGACATACATCGTTGATGGCGACGGAACGATCCTCTATGCCTCAGGGGACGAAGATTACACGCAGCGGCCGGAGCCAGCGGAAATAGTCGCTGCATGTCACCGGCTGTAGAGACGTTGCTTGCAACGTCTCTGCCTGGAGTGTCGCGAATGGGCGGGTTTATCGCTGGGACGGCGAGAGACGTAACAAGTTACGTCTCTACGATGATTGGCTTTCGATACACTGATATTCTCATGCACTACATCTACGGGATCAACTCGGTCACCGAGGCGCTGAAAGCGCGCGGACGGGCGTTCGAATGGGTTGGAATGGCGAAAGAGCGCCATGACATCCGGCTGCAACGCCTCATCGAAGATTGCCGGCGTCTGAGCGTGCCGGTGCGGTTTCTGCAGCGCACGGAACTCGACCGTATGGCAGGCAATGCCGCGCACCAGGGAGTCGTCGCGGTCACCTCCGCCAAGCAGTACAACGATCTTGCCGACGTGATCGCGGCGAAGCGCGGCAACTATTCGCTGATCGTGGTCCTCGACGGGGTGGAAGATCCTCACAACCTCGGAGCAATTCTTCGTACGGCCGATGCTGCGGGAGCAAACGGGGTAGTCATCCCGGAACGGCGGGCGGCCGCAGTGACTGGAACTGTCACTAAGGCCTCCGCCGGGGCCAGCGAGCACCTGCCCATTGCCAAAGTCACCAATATCGCGCGAAGCGTCGAGGAGTTGAAGGAAAATAATGTCTGGACTGTGGGCCTGGACGAACGTGGCAGCAAGACCTACGATTCCCTGGACTACAACATGGACTGCGCGCTGGTGCTCGGTGGAGAGGGCAAAGGCCTGCACGATCTGGTCAAGCGCAAATGCGATTTCCTGGTCTCCATCCCCATGCTGGGCAAAGTGCCTTCCCTGAATGTCTCGGTCGCTGCCGCCGTTGTCTTGTACGAGATCGTGCGCCAGCGCCGCGCAACCGAGGACGCATCCAACCAAGAATGAGGTTTCCCCAGACTCCCTTCGTGTTAACCCTGTGCCTCTTATGTGGTCCTGTTTTGAAGTGCCGGGCGCTGGATCGCGAAGCCTTCTCGATTTCGAGCTATGATCTGAGCCTTCAAGTCGACCCGGAGCAGCACCGGCTGGGAGTTCGGGGCAAAATAACCCTGCGCAATGACGCCGCGACTCCGCAGAAGATCGCGGTTCTGCAGATCTCTTCCTCGCTCGATTGGCGCTCGATCAAAGCAGGTGAGAAGCCCGTACAATTTGTGACCCAGACTTATACATCGGACATCGATCACACCGGCGCTCTGTCGGAAGCGCTTGTGACGTTGCCGGACGCAGTCCCACCCCGCGGCACCACGGACCTGGAAATCGGATACGAAGGTGTGATTACGCGAGATGCAACCCGGCTCACGCGCATCGGCACGCCGGACGATCTGGCAAAGAATGCTGATTGGGACTCGATCGGCGCGAATTTCACGGCGGTCAGGGGCGTAGGTTACGTCGCCTGGTATCCGATCGCTACCGAGGTTGCGAATCTATCGGAAAGCAACAGTTTGTTCGAGGTCGTGGCTCGGTGGAAGTCACGGGAAACCGGCTCGCGAGCGCATTTCAATATCGCCGTAATCGGGAGCGGCGGCGAGCCGTCTCTAAGGATTCTCCTGAATCAAGTTGGCTGCAGCACATCTACGAGGCAACCGGGCCGTTCTCAAGAGAAGAACGCAGACTGCACGTTTGAGTCGCTGGCATCCGCCGTTCCCACTCTCGTGATCGGTCCTTATGGACTGGTCGATCGATCCTGGGGGACAGTATTCAATCTGGCTTCCCACGCCTCTGCAGCTGAGCTCTATGCGGAAGCTGCCGAGAAAGTGAGCCCCCTGATCACGGACTGGTTCGGAAGTGCGCGCAGAAAAGCACAAATCGCGGACCTTCCGGATGCCGGCGATGCTCCCTTCGAGAGCGGGCCTCTTCTGCTGACTCCGCTAAGCGAATCCGAATTCGCCTCTGGGCTGTCCGCGGCTCATCAACTTGCACACGCTCGCGTCTTCTCGTTCCGCCCCTGGATTGAAGAAGGCATCGCACACTTCGCCCAAGCGTTGTACGTGGAACAGAAGAAGGGCAGGCCGGCCGCGATCGACTACATGAGCGCGCATCGGCCTGCGCTGATCAAGATGGAGCAGACTAACGCACCGGCTGTGGCGAACGAAGCGGACCGATCCTTGGTGAATACGATTGACGAGGAGTTGTATCGCAGCAAAGCGATGTCCGTGTGGTGGATGTTGCGCGACATGGTCGGCGATTCCGCTCTGAAGAAAGCAATCGCCGCGTATCGTCCCGAGCAGGATAAAGAGCCTTCGTACATGCCGCGCCTCGTGGCCGCGCAGACGCAGCGCGACCTGGAATGGTTTTTTGACGACTGGGTTTACCGGGATCGCGGCCTCCCCGAATTCAAAGTTGAATCGGCGTACTCGCGCAAGTCCATGAACAATTCGTTCATGTTGACTGTGACGGTGGAAAATTTGGGATCAGCGGGAGCCGAGGTTCCTGTTCTTGTGAAGTTTGCCGGCGGTGCAGCTACGAAAAGGCTTGAGATTCGAGGCAAGAGCAAGGCCACGATTCGCATCGAGACCCCGACTATTCCACAAGAAATCACGGTCAACGATGGAAGCGTGCCTGAGAGTGATACGACAAACAACACCGTGAAGGTCGAAGCGCCTCAAAATTAGCCTTACAGCGGGATTATCGAATTGCGAAAAATAACGGCGTAGCCCCGCGAGTAAATCGCTGCCTTTTTCTTCGTGTCTGTGAATCTGCATGGTAAGTTAATCAGTTCGCGGGGGCGACATTGGCGTACATACAGTTTCTCGGTGCAGCCGGTACTGTCACCGGTTCCAAGCATCTGATCAACACAGGAGATTCTTCCGGGAAGAGCGGGTTTCAGGTGTTGATCGACTGCGGTCTATTTCAGGGACCAAAAGAGTGGCGTGAACGCAATTGGCGCGACACGCCGGTGCCAGCGAAAGAGATCGACGCGGTCATCCTGACGCACGCTCATCTGGATCATTGCGGCTGGATTCCGCGCCTGATCAAAGAGGGCTTTCGCGGTCCCATCTACGCCAGTTCGCCGACCATCGATCTGTGCGGAATCATCCTGCCCGATTCCGGGCATCTGCAGGAAGAAGATGCGGCGTTCTATAACAAGACGCAGAAGTCCAAGCACACGCCGGCGTTGCCGCTGTACACGTTCGAAGAAGCGCAGGACGCGCTGCAGTACTTCAAACCGGTGAAGGTTGGGGAAACGATTCAGTTATCGGCCGAACTGGCGTTCCGCTTCGTGCGGGCCGCGCACATTCTGGGTTCCTGCATGGCAGAGATTGCGCTGCAGGCGAATGGCGTCACGCGATCTTTGCTGTTTACGGGAGACATAGGACGCGTCCGCGATCAAAAAGTCGCGCCCGGGAAGGTGGTGCATTCCGGGCCAGCGGAAGGGGAAGTGGCCGACTTCCTCGTCATGGAATCCACCTACGGCAATCGCGTTCACCCGAAAGAAGATCCTCTGCCGGAACTGGCCAAGTTGATTGCCAACACGGTCCAGCGTGGCGGCAGTGTCGTTGTCCCGGCGTTCGCCATCGAGCGCACGCAGAAATTTGTGTTCATCCTCAAGCACCTGATTGAATCCGGGCAGATTCCCAGGATTCCGGTTTTCTGCGACAGCCCGATGGCGATCAAGGCAGTCGGGATTTTTCTCAAGCACGACGAGGAATACAGCGAAGAAACACGCGCGATGATTCGCAACTACGGATCGCCATTGACGTGGCCGGGCTTTATTTTTGCCTCTACACCGGAGGAGTCGAAGAAGATCAATGCCAATAGCGTGCCTGCGGTCATCATTTCGTCCAGTGGCATGGCGACGGGAGGGCGCATCCTGCATCATTTAGCACAACGTTTGCCTGACCCGAGGAATCTGATCTTGTTCATCGGTTTTCAGGCACCGGGCACGCGGGGATTTGCCATCAAGAGCGGCACAGAGGAGATCAAGATCTTCGGCGACTACGTTCCCATTCGTGCCCAAGTCGCCGCGCTGGAGCAGTTCAGCGACCACGCCGATCTGCCGGAATTGCTGGAGTGGCTACGCACGTTTCGCAATCGTCCAGCGACAACGTATCTCGTCCATGGCGAGGCCGTCGCATCGCAGCAATTGAGCCAAACGATGACCGATGAATTGGGTTGGAAAGTCGAGATCGCCAGCTACCTTGAAAAGATTGAGTTGCGATAAAGACGTTCACCAGAGCGAGGAAGCGTCGAAGAGCGAAGCTGGCGTCACAACTGCGAACTGAAGCGAACCAAGGCTTCTAACTTTGCCGCTGCCGCTCCTGCATCGATGGACTTGGCGGCGATCGGGACCCCGTCGCCAATGTGTTCCGCCCGTCCCGCGGCCACCAGCGCGGCCGCGGCATTCAGCAGAACCACATCGCGGCGTGGCGACTTCTCTCCGCCAAGCACGGCGCGAATGATTCCCGCATTTTCGGCCGTATCGCCACCAGCAATTTCCTGCAGCGTAGCAGGCTTCATGCCGAATTCCTCCGGTTCCACTTCGTAGCTCTTCACGGAGCCCTCGCGGGCCTCTGCAATCCGCGTTTTGCCCGTGATGGTGATCTCGTCGAGTCCATCCAGTCCGTGCACCACCAGCGCGCGCCGCAATCCCAACATGCTAAGCGCCTCTGCCAGTTTCTCCACCAGATCGAGGGAATAGACGCCCACGACCTGCCCGGACGCGCGCGCCGGATTTGTCAGCGGTCCAAGCAGGTTGAACATAGTGCGCATCTTCAGTTCGCGGCGCACTCCCTGGACTTGCTTCATCGCCGGATGCAGATTGGGGGCAAAAAGAAAGCAGATGCCGATCTCGCGCAAGCATTGCGCCGAACGCTCGGGGGACAGCTGGATGTTGATTCCTAATGCCTCAATGACGTCCGCCGAACCGCACTTCGAGCTAATGCTGCGATTACCGTGCTTGGCCACGCGTACACCTGCGCCGGCGGTTACCAGTGCAGTGGCTGTTGAAATGTTGAAGGTGCCGCTGGCGTCGCCTCCGGTGCCGCTGGTATCGATGAGGGAGTCGTTCTCGCATTCTTCTGACAGCGCCTCGCGTCCCGTTCCGGTCACCGCCAGGGCTTCTGCGGGTGCAATCGGCAAAGGCGCAGCCGCGGCGCGGATGGCTTCCGCGAATCCGACAATCTCCTCTACCGTTTCGCCCTTCATGCGAAGTGCTATGAGCAGCGCGGCAATTTGCGCGTCGCTACACTTGCCCGTCAGCACCTCCACCATGACGTCCCGAGCTTCAGTTCGCGCGAGGGATTCACGGTGGTTGGCCAAGCGATGCAATGCGTCTAGGATCATGCTCGCCGCATTGTAAGACATAATGGCCCGCTGGCGAGATGAGACGACATTAGGAGCTTGAACGCCTGAAGTCGCGGGCGCCTAAAGTGAGCGGTGGGCCGGAGCCATCCCCGGTAGACGTTTTGCAAAATAATCTCGCCAGCTTTCCGGTAGAGCGGGGCTTGCAATGGCTTTCTCCAACAGTTGGCGATTGTATTTGTCTGCGGCGAAAAGCCGGTTCATTTCCGCGATCGTGATGGACTCCCGATCCCGGCTCAGAAAGCTGAATGCATCGCCGGTTGCGACGGGGCCTTCCTGCTCGACCGAGAAATAAAATCCGCTTCGGCCGCTACGTAGAAATCGTTCGAGAATGTCGTCGCGCTGGAACTTGGCTGCGAGCTTATAACAGGGTATGCGCGGTTGGCGCACCATCACAATGGCGCTGCCGACCTGCAGACGGTCTCCAACATGGAGTTCTTCCTCCGACAGACCCTCGGTCGTGAAATTTTCGCCGAACATTGCCCACGGGAGATCCTTGTCGGGCAGTTCCTGACGCCAGACGTCATAGTGCTCGGCAGGGTAGCCATAAACGGCCTTGTAGGGACCGCCATGCACACTGAGATCAGCCTGGCGGTCGCCGTCGAGATTGAGCGCCCGCAACATAACCGGTCGGGAGACCGGGTCTTTGAAAATTCCAGTACTGATCGTGGATGCCTGGTAGCGAATCAGGCGCGGACGGCCCACATTCAGCGAGATCACTCTCATGGGATTATGTACCTGCTTTCGTCCTGTCCAGAATTGGATGGCGGTGATTTAGGAATGGCGCAAATTCTTCGCACACGCGTTCCCTTCGGATAATGAGGATATATTCGCGACTCCGTTTGCCGTACTCCGCGCAGTTCTATAAAATCAGAAGTTTGCTGCCCGCAATGCTGCGCCGCAAGCTGGGTCCTCCCGAGTGATTACGGAAGAGTCATCATTATGAAAATTCATGAGTATCAGGCAAAGGCAATCTTAAGGAAGTATGGTGTCACCGTGCCCCGCGGATCGATGGCCACCTCGCGCGAAGAAGCGGAGTCGATCGCGAAAGACTTGTTGAGTTCCGGTTCCAGCGGAGCGGTGGTCAAAGCGCAGATCCATGCGGGAGGCCGCGGGAAGGGAGGCGGCGTGAAGATCGCCAAATCCGTTGACGAAGCGGCGGATCTCGCCGGCAAGATGCTGGGCATGAAACTGGTCACGCATCAGACCGGGCCCGAAGGCCGCATTGTGCGCCGCCTCCTGGTTGAGGAAACGCTGCCCATCGAGAAGGAACTCTATCTCGGGATTCTGGTCGATCGCGCGGAAGGAAAGCCTGTCTTCATGGCATCGGCCGCGGGCGGTATGGAGATCGAAGAAGTCGCGGCAAAAAATCCGGGCGCAATTCTGAAGCAGCACATCGATCCCGGCATGGGTCTCGAGGCCTTCCAGGCACGCAAAATTGCTTTCAAACTCGGTCTGAATGCCAAGCAGATCAACCCGGCAGTGCAGTTCCTGACCAGCCTCTACAAGGCGTTTCTCGACACTGACGCCTCGCTGCTCGAGATCAATCCCTTCATCACGACGACGGACGGTCGTCTGTTCGCGCTGGATGCGAAGATCAACTTCGACGATAACGCGCTGTTCCGGCATCCCGATCTGCGCGAACTGCGTGACATTACCGAAGAAGATCCGCTGGAAGTCGAGGCCTCGAAGTACAGCCTGAATTACATCAAGCTCGACGGCAATGTGGGCTGCATGGTCAATGGCGCCGGACTGGCCATGGCCACCATGGACATCATCAAATACGCCGGAGGAATGCCTGCCAATTTCCTGGACGTAGGTGGAGGGGCCAGTTCCGAGCAGGTGGCGCACGCCTTTGAGATTCTTCTGAGCGACAAGAACGTGAAAGCGGTGCTGATTAATATCTTCGGAGGCATCTTGCGTGTGGATACGCTGGCCACCGGGGTCGTCGAAGCGGCGCGGAAGACCAATATCAAGCTGCCCATCGTGCTGCGCCTGGAAGGAACTAACGTAGACGAAGGCAAGAAGATCCTGATGAATTCAGGATTCAATTTCACGGTCGCAGAGACCATGAAGGATGCGGCTGATAAAGTGGTCGCGGCCGCAGGCGGAGCTGCGGGCGGCGCAGAATGGCGCTAGTTCTCACTTTGTGGCCCTCTGTGGACGATGTTTTAGAAGCGAGGAATTTATATGGCAATCCTAGTCGATAAGAATACCCGGGTAATCGTACAAGGCCTCACCGGCCGCGAAGGCACATTTCACGCCAAGGCGAGCGCCGCTTACGGAACGAAAATCGTAGGTGGAGTTACTCCGGGCAAGGGCGGCAGCACGCATGAGGGCTGGCCGATTTTCAACACGGTGCAAGAGGCCGTGGATAAGACCGGCGCGAATGCCACCGTGATTTTTGTGCCGCCTCCGTTTGCCGCCGACGCCATCATGGAAGCCGCTGATGCGGAGATCGATCTCATCGTCTGCATCACCGAAGGCATTCCGACCCTCGACATGGTCAAAGCCTGGGAGTTCCTGCAGGATCGCCGCTCACGCCTGATCGGACCGAATTGCCCGGGCATCATCTCGCCGGGAAAATGCAAGATTGGAATCATGCCCGCGTCCATCCACAAAGAAGGGAATATCGGCATCGTCTCGCGCTCCGGCACGCTCACCTATGAAGCGGTTCACCAGTTGACGCAGCGCGGGATTGGTCAATCCACCGCGATTGGCATTGGAGGTGATCCCATTATCGGAACGACCTTCGTGGACGCCCTGGATCTGTTTAACCGTGATCCCGAAACCGAGGCGGTGATCATGATCGGTGAGATTGGCGGCAACGCGGAAGAGACCGCGGCCGAGTTCGTCAAAACCCACATGAAGAAGCCGGTAGTCGGATTCATTGCCGGGCAGACCGCGCCTCCCGGACGCCGTATGGGCCATGCCGGCGCCATTATCTCGGGCGGCAAGGGAACAGCTGCAGAGAAAATCAAAGCTTTGGAAGCGGCGGGCATCAAAGTTGCGAAATCTCCGGCGGCGATTGGCGAGACCCTGGCAGCGGCTGTTGGAGTGAACGTGTAGAGACGTAGCTTGCTACGTCTCAGGCGCGCCCGGAAAAGAAGAGACGTTGCAAGCAACGTCTCTACGAAAACTTATGAAAACACTGCAACGCACACTTACCATCGTCAAGCCTGATGCTGTCCGCCGCAACGCCGTGGGAGACATCATCGAACAGTTCGAGAAGAAGAATTTCCGCATACTCGCCATGAAGATGCTGGAGATTTCCAAGCATCAGGCTGAGCAGTTCTACGCTGTGCACGCCAGTCGCCCGTTCTTCAACACCTTGACGGACTTCATGTCGAGCGGGCCCATTGTGGTGCTCGCGCTGGAAAAAGAAAATGCCATCGCCGATCTGCGCACGCTGATGGGCGCGACCAATCCCGCCAATGCGGAGGAGGGAACGATCCGCAAGAAGTGGGCGAGCAATATCGAGCACAACGCGATCCACGGTTCCGACGCAGAAGACACCGCCCGCTTCGAACTAAGCTTTTTTTTCGCGGGCTATGAATTAGCAAAATAGCTTTCACTCTACAGTTTCGTTTGCAGAGAGCTGATTACTGGCTGCTTATGCCGATGGTACAAATCACAATGCTGCAGGGCCGCACCGCGGAGCAAAAGCGCAAGATCGCGAAGCGGATCACCGAGGCCTTGGTCGAAGAAGCCGGCGCGCGCAGGGAAGCAATCGTCATCGCCTTCCATGAAGTCTCAAAAGAGAGCTACGCCTCGGGCGGCGAATTGATGATGGACAAGTTGAAGTGATTCGATCGCTTCCGTCAATGAAGGGACAGCCGCCATCGGCCGTCCGGCCTTGAAGGAAAGCAGCCGTGGAAGAGCGGCCCTTTACGGTCGCGTAGGGTTCGCCCTATCCCAATGGCTCGAACAAATGTCCTTCCACCCGATCCGCGATCTTGGGCAGATCTTTCTTCGCATGCTGCAAAAAATACGGGGCTGCGCGGTGTGCTTCCAGCGCGGCGTCATCCTTGTATTGCTCGTAGATGAAAAAGCGGCGCGGCTCGGTCTTGTGCCGATGCACCTGGTACATGGCACAACCGGGTTCTTTGCGGGATTGTTCGGTCAGCTTTCCAAAGAGTGTAGCAACTTCGGCTTCACGACCAACTTTCGCCATCCAGGTGACTGCTAACACCACCATCATTCGCTCCTTCCGCGGCAAGGGTGATCCGGGGAAGTCATTCTAGGCTTTCTGCGCGGCCGCCTTCAACTCGGAAACGAAGTCCGGCATGAGGATGGTGTGACCGCGATCCGGCCCTGTGGAAATCATGCCGATCTTGGCGCCCGACTCTTTCTCCACGAAGGTGAGATATTCGCGAGCCTGTCGCGGCAGCTTTTCGAATTCAACGATTCCCTCGGTTGAGGTTCGCCAGCCCGGCAGCTTTTGATAGATGCACTCAATCTTGTCGTAGCCGCTCGCCTGGGCGGGCACTTCCACTGTCTTTTTGCCGTCGATCTTCAGCGCCACAGAAACCGGAATTTCCGAGAGTTCGTCCAACACATCCAGCTTGGTGACCACCAGCCAGTTCGTGCCGTTGATCATTCCGGAATAACGCAGAAGCGGCAGATCGAGCCAGCCGGTGCGCCGCGGACGTCCGGTGACGGCTCCAAATTCATTTCCCCGCTTGCGGATCTGCTCGCCCAGTTCTCCCTTTTCTTCCGTGGGAAACGGGCCTTCGCCGACGCGCGTGCAATAGGCCTTGGTGATCCCGATAACCGAGTCGATGGAATTGGGCGGCACGCCTGTGCCGATCACCGCGCCCCCCGAAGTTGCGCTGGACGATGTCACAAAGGGATACGTCCCGTGATCGATGTCCAGCATCGTGCCCTGCGCTCCCTCAAACAATATGGATTCGCCCTGAGCTAACGCTTCGTTCAGCAAAACGGCGGCATCGCAAACGAAGGGAGCAATCTTCTCGGCCGCCTGGGCGTACTCGGTGTACATCTTGTCCGCATCCAGCGGTTCGGAGTTGAACAAGGAGTGCGCGATCATGTTCTTTTCGCGGACCGCATTTTCAATGTGCGTTTTGAGCAGCTTCAGATCGAGCAGGTCGGCAACTCGCAGGCCACGGCGGCCCATTTTGTCTTCGTAGGCTGGCCCGATCCCGCGCGAAGTCGTGCCGATCTTTACGCGTCCCGGCGCGTTCTCGGCCGCCAGTTCGATCATGCGATGGTAGGGAAGGATTACGTGGGCCCGGTTGGAGACGAAAAGATGGCCATCCACCTTCACGTCTGCTTCACGCAGAGCGCCAACTTCCTTCAAGAATGCGATGGGATCGAGGACAACTCCATTGCCAATGACACTGCGGCATCCCGAACGGAGCACGCCGCAAGGCACAAGCTGCAGCACAAATCTCTTGCCGTTGATGATGACGGTGTGGCCGGCGTTGTGTCCGCCGGCGTAACGGGCCACCACTGAAAAGTTTTCCGACAGAACGTCGACGATCTTTCCCTTGCCCTCGTCGCCCCACTGGGCGCCCACGATGACCGCAGTCTTTCCTTTTTTCAATTCCCACTCCGTTCAGAAAGTCCAGCAGGCACACACTCACGCCTGCCCCGAAGTCGCACACTTCTTGCTCGCGGAGTTCCTGCTCGGAAAATACTAGGGATAGAGCGGAGAAAGACGTGTACGAGTCATCTTATCGTGGAGCCACCACCCATGGCAACGCAGCAGATTGGCTGGACTCACGTAGGGACAGCCCCTCGGGCTGTCCGGCGCAGGCGAAGCCGAGCCGGACGATGTCTGCCCTTGATGGAGGGAAGCTTTTCTCAGGTAAGATGATGGCGAAAGAGCCATGCCCGCCTACTTCACTCCCGAACTCTTCCGCTTCCTGACTCGCCTGAAGCGGAACAACAACCGTGACTGGTTCCTCGCGCACAAAGACGAATACGAGACCCACGTTCGCCAACCCGCGCTGCAGTTCATCACGGATTTCGCAGGTCCGCTGTACAACATCAGTAGGCATCTTGTTTCTGATCCTCGTGGCGCGCGCGGGTCTCTGTTTCGCATCTATCGCGATACCCGCTTTTCCTCCGACAAGCGTCCCTACAAGACGCATCTTGCCATGCGCTTCTCGCATCGCGGCAAGGACGTGCATTCTCCGGGGTTCTATCTGCATATCGAGCCGGGAGGATGCTTCGCCGCCTCCGGCCTCTGGCATCCGGAACCGCCCACTCTTCTGAAGGTCCGCAACGCCATGGTGGAGCGCGGGGACGAGTGGCGGAAGGTGCGGAAGTTGCTCAACTGGGACGATGCCAGCAAGCTCTCACGTCCTCCCCGAGGATTTCCGGCGGATCACGAATATGTGGAAGACCTGAAGCTGCGGGACTTGGGGACAGCCGTCGAGTTCACCGACAAGCAGGTCTGCAGTCCGAGCTTCATGGCCGCGTTCGTGAACGCCTGCCGTAAAATGTCGCCCCTGGCTGCTTTCCTGAGCAGCGCGTTAGGGCTGCCTTTCTAGTATTTTCCCGAAAGCTTTTTGCACCAGGGTGTAACGCGCACTGCCGATGAGCCCGCAGTCGTCGTTGAGAATCACCCGGATCGGCATATCTTTGAGCAAGGACGACATGCGGCCCTTGTCGAGAAACGCCTGCAGGAAGGCGGCATTCTTCAACTTCTCGACGTTCTTGGCCGCGATCACGCCGGCGATGAAGATTCCTCCGGTTGTCATGTAGCGTAACGCGCAATTGCCAGTCTCCGCGCCGAAAATGCTGACGAAGATGTCCATCGTCTCTTGGCAGATAGGAGTCTTGCCCTCGAGCGCCAGCTGTGCGATCAGGGCAGACGCATCGCTCGCGTTCTTGATCTGATCGCGCAACGAGGCCGGCTCTTCCGCTTTCTTCGTGTCCCGCAGGAAGTCGTAGATGTTGCGAATTCCCGGTCCCGACAATACCCGCTCGCAACTCACATGACCGAATCTCTTTTGCAGATAGGAAAATAATTCCGCCTGGATTTCATTCCGAGGAGCAAAGTCGGCGTGTCCGCCCTCGCACGCGAAGGGATGATGTCGGAATCCATCCCAATACAATCCGGCCATTCCCAGTCCTGTTTTGGCAGAGATCACCGCGCGATTGCCTTCTGAATCCTCCAAGCCCGCGCTGAGCGTGACGAAGTCTTTCGACTCGAGCGCGTCGATGCCATAGGCGTAGGCCTCGAGATCGTTCAACAGGCCCACGGAGTTGAGCTTCAACTGCGCGGCCACTTCTTTGCAGTCGATTGTCCAGGGTAAATTCGAAATTTTGCTCTTGCCGCCACGGACTGGTCCTGCAACCCCAAAGCAGGCGCTGTGCACCGGGATGCCTTCGGTGCGAATGAATTGCACCAGAACCTCGAGCAATCCGTTGTGCTCCTGGCTGGCGTAAGTTTTCTCCACTATGCAATTCAGCCGGTTGCCTTCCGTTTGAAAGGCCGCCAGTCGCGTGCGAGTCGCGCCAATGTCGCCTGCTAGAATCACGGTTCAATCCTCCTCCACTGCCGCCCGTCCTGTGCCATCAGTTGCTCCGATTCCGCCGGGCCCCACGTTCCGGACGCGTAATTAGGAAACCTTCGCGGCGGCAGTGCCTTCCAAACGTCGAGCACAGGATCGACCACGCACCATCCCGCCTCGACCATGTCAGAACGCTGGAACAGCGTTGCGTCGCCAATCATGCAGTCGTAGAGCAGCACTTCGTATCCGGTGTAAGCGTCGGCCCCAAAGTATTGGGAATATTCGAAGTCCATATTCACTGAGCCGACTCGCAGCAAGGGCCCGGGGATCTTCGCGCCGAAACTCAAGGCGATTCCCTCAGCCGGCTGAATCTGAAGAACGAGCGTATTCGTGTGCGGCTGGTGCAGCGGAGCGTTGCGGAATAGTTGGAACGGAGTGTGCCGGAACTGGATCGCAATCTCTGTCTGCCTTTTTGCCATGCGCTTTCCTGTGCGCAGATAGAACGGAACTCCCGCCCAGCGCCAGTTGTCGATATTGAGTTTGAGCGCGACGAATGTCTCGGTGCGCGATTCCGCGGCGACTCCCGGCTCCGCGCGGTAGGCTGGAACTCGCTCGCCCTCCAAAAGTCCATCGCCGTACTGCCCGCGCAAGCTGCGCAGCAGGACCTCTTCCGAATTTAGCGGCTGGATCGAATGCAGCACTTTCGCCTGCTCGTCGCGTACCGCGTCGGCATGAAACGACACAGGTGGCTCCATCGCGGTGAGGCTGAGCAGTTGCATGACATGGTTGGGCACCATGTCGCGCAGCGTTCCGGCATTGTCGAAGTAAGCGCCGCGCCGCTCCACGCCCACGGTTTCCGCATTTGTGATCTGCACGTGATCGATGTAGCGGCGGTTCCAGATCGGCTCGAAAATGGCGTTATCGAAGCGAAACACCATGATGTTCTGCACCGTCTCTTTGCCCAGATAATGATCGATGCGGTAGATCTGGTTTTCCTGCAGAACGGTCCTGATGCTGCGGTTCAGAGCCTTGGCGGATTCCAGATCCTGCCCGAATGGCTTCTCAATGACTACGCGGCGCCAGTGTCCGTCTCGTTGCTGCGACAATCCGGCGGTTCCCAGTTGCTGAACGATAGGCCCGAAGAACCTGGGCGCAACCGCGAGGTAGAAGAGATAGTTCCCCTGCGTGTGAAACTCGAGATCGACTTGAGCGAGCCGTTGGCCGAGGCGCGAGAACAAGCCGGCATCGGCAAAATCGCCGCGCTCATAAAGCAGCCGGTCTCGCAGCCAATTCCGCGATTCCGTATCACCGGGAGGCAGGAATTGGCTGAGTTGATCGCGGAAGGCATCGAGACTCAGATCGTCGACTGAAACGCCCATGAGCGCGAAGTCGTTGGGCAGCAATTTCGCCTTGACCAGGTTGAACAGTGCGGGAACCAGCTTGCGTTTCGTGAGATCGCCCGCCGCGCCAAACAGCACGAACACACACGGGCCAGCCGCCTTGCCCGCCATCTCCAATTCGACAGCCTGTTTGGGAACAACCGTTTCCGCCACGCGTATGGACCCACGGAAGAACTGGTTCGGAGATTCTAGGCTAAGTGGGAAACAATTTCTAACGAGTGGTCAGAACCCTCGCAGTCAAAAGGATAATCGTCCCAGTTCACGGGGCAGAAGGTGCATGTGTTGGTTGGGCGTTGGTAGGCGCGGCAGGAATCGAACCTGCAACCCTCGGATTAGAAATCCGATGCTCTATCCTTTTGAGCTACGCGCCCCTAAATCAGGGAACCGCAACTATGACAAGGGGTTCCGACCAATCGGCCGTATGGGGTGCGACCGAGCGAAGTGCCTGCACAGCCTCAGTATCGCACAGCCTCTGCATGGCTGCGAGTCGATGCGGGGGCACCAACTCGGCGTATTGGAGGGTTAGCTGGACTCCCTGGGACCCATCAGCTTGAGCCGTAGTCCAGTCGCTATTGAAGAAAACTCAGCGGAGCTATAGCTGGCAGAGAAAGTATCCGATCCAGACATTCCGATTCGGGACAAGGCCGGAGTGTGCGTGCCATCACGGCAAACTTAGTTTGACCGGGTCATGCTGTGACTTCGAACCGGAAATCGTCACGCCCATTATTGCTTCCTATACGGCATTACTTCGTATTACGGTCGTACTGTCGCTTGCTGAGGATTTTCCGGTTAGCTTTGCAGTACATGCGTTCAAAGTTTTGAACACCTAGTAATAAGGCAAGAACGTGGGCAACGCGAAGAACTCACAGTTGACTCATAGCAATAGTAAACTCGGGCAAATCGGGCGAATGGACCCACCTGACGTTGTGATCGGGCATTTTTCTCGGGCGTTGAATCTTTATTTTAATTTGGTCGGAGTTTGTCGCTCGTCAATTCATCTTCATACCGTTTTCTTGTAAGGTTGTCGACGGCCGAGCAGGGGGCGGATCATGTTTGGTTCGGGGCGTGTCCTTAGTGTGATTGCTGTGCTGTTCTTCGCCTTTTCCGGACTTCCGGGAATGGCGCAGGCGCAGGAGTCCGGAGGTACGCACAGTCCGCACGGAAATCTGAATGTTCCTTGCCAGAACTGTCACACTGCGGAGGGATGGAGGCCGATCCGTGCGGTCCCTGAGTTCGATCACAATCAGACGCGGTACCCATTGCGCGGCATGCACCACGCGGTCACTTGCACCGAGTGCCACGTTAAGCCAGTGTTCACAAATGTAGGACAACGATGCCAGGACTGCCATGCGGACATTCACAGGCGGCAGCTGGGGGCGAACTGCGAACAGTGCCACACGGTCCGCGGCTGGCAAGTCTCAATCCGGCAGATCGAGCAGCATAATAACCGCTTCCCTCTGACCGGAGCGCACGCGGTCGTGGACTGCGATTCCTGCCACAAGGGCGCAGCCACCAGCCAGTTTCAGACCATGTCCACGGCTTGTTCTTCCTGCCACGCGGCCGATTTCCGGGCGGCTCGGAGTCCTAACCACATCGCGGCGAGCTTTCCGAGCACGTGCGAAAGTTGCCACGGAACCGACAACTGGCTGAACGCCAAGTTCGATCACGGCTCTGTCGGATTTCCCCTGACCGCCGGCCACGCTGTCCCGCCGCGGCAGTGCGCCGATTGCCATATCAACAACAACTACAACCTCGTCAGCACGGCTTGTGTTAATTGCCATCTGAAGGATTATCAGGCGGCCACAAATCCGAATCACGTCGCCGCCGCGTTCTCGCAGAGTTGTAATCTCTGCCACAACACAACGTCATGGTCGAATGCCTCGTTTAATCATTCGCTGACAGCCTTCCCTTTGACGGGAATGCATACCGTGCCTCCGCGGCAGTGCACCGATTGCCACGTGAACAACAACTACAACTTGAACAGCACGACTTGCGCAACGTGTCACCTGAAGGACTACCAGGGTACGACGAATCCAAATCACGTGAGTTCGAACTTCCCGCAGGCCTGCGGCTCTTGCCACAACACGAGTTCCTGGCTGAATGCGACGTTCAACCACAACAGCACCGGATTCCCACTGACCGGATCGCACACGACACCTCCGCGGCAGTGCACGGATTGCCATATCAACAACAACTACACGCTGAATAGCACAGCGTGCTTCTCGTGCCACCAGAAGGATTACGCCGGCGCTACGACTCCTGTTCCCCACACTGGCTTCCCGACCACCTGCGAAAGCTGCCACGATACGGTGCTCTGGACTGATGGCAAGTTTAACCACTCGGCCACGGGGTTCCCGCTAACCGGGTCGCACACTGTGCCGCCGCGGCAGTGCACGGATTGCCACATCAACAACAACTACGCGCTGAATAGCACGCTATGCTACTCGTGCCACCAGAAGGATTACGCGGCGACAACTGATCCCGCGCACGCCGCGGCCGGCTTCCCGACAACATGCGAAGTGTGCCATGACACGGTGGTGTGGACGGATTCGACGTTTAATCACAACAACACCTCATTTCCGCTGACCGGATCGCACCTGGCGCCACCGCGAAAATGCGTAGATTGCCACGTCAACGGCAATTACACGACTTTGCCGACTACCTGTATCGGCTGCCATCAGACGGATTACAACAACAGCACCAACCCTGGCCATGCGGCGCAGCCGCAGTTCTTCCCGACTACCTGCCAGAACTGCCATAACACGAGTGCCTGGACGGGGGCGACGTTCAATCACGCGCAATACACGCCGTTCCCAACCAGTCACGGCAACGCGAACAACGTTTGTGCCACGTGCCATATCAATTCGAATAACTACGCCGTGTTCCAGTGCACCGGTTGCCATGGTGGGAACAATGCGGCCAACTTCCGTCACGAGAACGTCCCGGGTTACGTCTATAACAGCATCAACTGTTACCAGTGCCATCAGAGCGGACGGGGTGGTGGGTAATCCGATTCAGGCCGGTATTGGGATACTGAACTGGCCGGACGGCAAATGCACGATGTGGGCAAAAGAAATGCCACTGGTGCGCTCCAATTGCGCAATACCCATTGATGTACTGACGTTCAGGGTTCAGCCCTGGGGCGAACCGATGGATTGAAGCGCTTCGGGCTCAGGCATCTACTGAGAGGAGGGCGTCGCGTGGAACTGCCGCGCCCAGAAGAAATAAATTGGCACACCGGTAAGAATCAAGCCCAATCCCGCGAGCGAGGGCACCGGACGGCTCACGATCATGTTGCCCAGGAACCACGCGGTGATCAGCAGAAACAGGATCGGCGTCGCGGGATATCCCCACATGCGGTAAGGACGAACCAGGCTTGGCCGCTTGATCCGCAGAACAATCACGCCCGCCACCATGAAGCCATACGAAAGCCAGATGGCGAACATGGCGTAATCGATCAGCGATTCATAAGACCCGGTGATCAACAGGGCTGCCGCCCACACTCCTTGCGCGATGATGGCGAAGCCGGGCGTCTGATGCTGGGGATGCACTTCCGCGAACTTGCGGAAGAAAAGTCCATCGCGGGCTTGCGCGAAGTAGATCCGCGGACTGGTGAGAAAACAGCCATTCAGGGTTCCGATGATCGATATCAAAATGATGACCGAAACCACCGCGCCTCCCGCGTGTCCCATAACGCGCTCGGCTACACTCGCGCCCACGTGTTCGCTGGCCGCGATCTCCGGAATGGAAAGCACGCGCATATAGGCAACGTTCGCCAGCACGTAAACTGCCGTGCAAGCCGCCGATCCAATGGCCAGCGCCCATAGAATATTGCGCTGTGGATTGCGAATCTCCCCCGCCACAAAGCTGAGTTGTACCCATCCGTCACACGCCAGCACGCACGCGATCAACGCCACGCCGAAATGACTGATGGAGAATCCTCCGGCGGCGGTCGCATGCGCTCCCACCGAACCCCCTCGCCAGAGGAGCGCGGCGCCGATGAGCAGCAGCAGCCCCGCTACCTTGGCCAGGGTGAAGACTTTCTGCACCAGCGCGCCCGCGTTCACTCCCCAATAATTAATACCCGTAAACAGCGCGAGCGCTCCCAGGCCGAGGAACTTCGCCGCGCCACTCGACATCGGTACAAAGTAGGACACGTACAGCGCCATGGTCACGGCCAGCCACGCGACTTGAGCCGTGCGCGCCACAGCAAACATGGACCAGCCACAGAGAAATCCGATGAGCGGTCCATAGATCTCGCGCAGGAACACGTATTGTCCGCCCGTTGCCGGGAATGCGGTGCCGAGTTCCGCGCAGGCCAGAGCGCCGAAGAACGAGATCACGCCGGCGAACACCCACACTCCAAGAATCCAGGCAGGGGAGTGCAGTTCGCGGGCGACCAGGTTCGGAACCAGGAAAATTCCCGCCCCGATGATGATTCCGACCACGATCGAAAGTGCGTCGACGAAACCGAGCCGGCGTGGCAGTTCCGCTGCTCCGCTCGCGCGCACCTCCGCGAATTGTTCTCCCGCGACCATAAGGGCGAGAAGTTATCACTTGGATCGCATATGGTCAAAAGAAAAAGGTCCCCAGCGCGCGCGGGACCTCGTTGGCTCCAATTGCGGGTTGTATCTCTTGTGTGCCCGCGTCAACTCTGTCCAGGTGAACTGTGAAACTGAATGTGGCTCATTCAGTCGCTTGAGCCCATTCCTCGTCTCCGCGCTTGAGCAGAGCCTGGCGATCTTCAGGGAGGATCCAGCGTTGCCTAACCAGATCGTCAACGGCTTTACTGTAACGCGACAAGTAATCTTCCCGTCCTGCGTAGCGCTCCTCAATCGAGGACCGCGGGTCACCGCTCTTTTGCCGTTCCACGGCAGTCTTCGGAAAGGGCAGAAAGGACGCCTCAAAGGAAACGCGCTGATCCGGCGCCCCGATCGAAGCATCGCGTAAATTCCAACTCGCATAAGTCGCCAGGGGCACGCTGATCTCAGGCAGCCGCACCCCGTCGCGCTCGTTCCCATCCGCATCCACTTGCGGCACCAGAACAGGGAAGGCCTCGCCAACTTTCGGCGGCTGGATGCTCAGAATCCCATCGCGCCAGTGCGGACCGAAATCCAAGGCATACGCCGCATTGGCTTCGTGCGGCTTGTTCACCCCTGGGATCGCGGGAAACGCATAATCATGCACCCGTACCAACGTCCCATCAGCAATTCGAGGATAACTGCTTGGCGGAGGAAGAGTGCCGCTTCGCACCCAGGCATCCATATTCGCCACCATGGCGCGCCAGAAGTATCGGATCGCGAGTGGCGATTCCGGTTCCTGTCCGAGCAAGTCGCCTTGCCCCTTCGCCGGTGGCCATGGACCCGGGAAATGCTGCTCGCCGGTGAAGTGATAGATGCGAACGCTGTCCGAAATGAACGCGTCCTGCTTTCCGTCGGCGCTGACGTGAATCAGCGCGCACACTCGGCCCCAGTACTCATACGACGTATTGGAGAGAAAGATTTTCGGCACGACCTTATCGGCTGCCGCTCGATCGAGCAGCCCGCCCGTCTCTCCCGTAGTCGGATCTTTTTCGGGCAGATCGGTGAACGGGAAGATGTCGGTCGGAAAGAATACGGACGAGGTCGGCTGCGCATCGCGCGAGGGCTGCGCAAAGCGATAATTAAAATCGCCACGCCCCGCTCCCGCCACGTGCGCCAGAACTCCATCCAGCGCGGTGCGGCCGTTCTCATCGGCATTGAAACCCTGGTAAAGGAAGTCGCGCAGGAATCGCCCGTTCTGCGAGATGCCTTGGCCGTAGACACGCTCCACGGGCGTTATCGAATCGGAAGAATGTTTCGCGTACGAAGCGAAATCGCGCACGGCCGCAAATCCCAGCCCGGCAATGACGGGATCGGAAACGACATAAACGTACTCGTAAATTTTGCCGGGCTGGAAGTTGCCGTTGAGGTGAATATGACGATTGCTGGGCGTGAGTCTCCCGTCAAGCGTATGCGCGAATTGCCACTGCGACCGCGGAATCACGGTCCTGGGCGACTCGCGCGAGTCGCGAACCGTGAGCACGTTCCGCGAATCATCCGGCTTGGATACCGGGTATTCTGTCCCCCCGATGTTGCCGATAATCAAATGCCCCAACGGAATGTCCGCCGTGGGCTTGGATGGCATCAGATCGCCGCGTAGCAAGCCGGTGATTGTCTTCCCATGTTCCTTCGCGATCGGAGCATAAAGCTTCAGAGCGTCCGCGCCGGCCGCGTCCCACTGCCATCCCAGGCTGACGAAGGTGAAGCCGTGGCGCAGAAGCCATCCATCGCCAGCGTCCGTAGCCGCATCCCAGTCTCCACCGTCGATCAGGCTCAGGATACGGCTGTGCCCGCGATTAGGATTCTCCAGCAACATTGCCCCATTGCTCTTGTGCGGATCCTTGGGGCGGATCGCAATGAAGTCGGCGAAAAATTCCACTTCGCTGTTCTTCAGATTCGCGGCCTTGTCGAGATCAACGATGCGCCGGTTGTGCGGATTGGTCACCGAAACTGCGAAGTACACTCGACCCGCGATTCGTTCGTATGCTCCCGCCTCGCCAAACGGAGTCCCGTTGAGGAGGTCGGCGCGCGATGTGAGCTCCACGCGAACGACACGTGCGTTCACTGATGTCAGACTCAGAAGAAGGAACAGGAGAGAAGAAACTGTGCGCTGCCAGAGTCGCATGCCCGGAAGGATAGCACGCAGCGGTGCGATGAAAGACTATCCGGCGGCCGCGTGTACCAGCCGATCCGATACCACTTCCACTTCCACGAAGTCTTCGACCGGGCGTCGCCTCAATCGGCTCAGGACGTAGGTTAACAGCGGCCGGTCTCCTCGCCGAATTTCCTGGAACTCCACGCCCATTCTTGCATTGCTGACTAGATTCTTCACCTGAACCTTGAGCGCGAGGGTCACATCCAAAACATTGAGCGTCAGCCGAAAATCCGTGCCGGGATCTAGCAATTGGCCGGCCGAGATGCGCGCTCCTAGCTCGGAAATCTGATCGACGATGCCGGAAGCGTGTTGCACTCCTTCGATCACTTCCGCCTGGCCTTCAACTTGGAATCGCGGGCGCCTGCGCCGGTTCGCTTGCTCTGCGTTAACCAGGCGTCCAAAGTGGCGTCGGTTCAGGCCCTCCGAGTCAAGCGGCTGGTATTGTTCTTCTGCCTGGCGCAGTTCCTCATCCCATGGCGCCCTGCCATCTACACAGCGCACGGCAAATTGTCCACGCAGATCCGACGCGGGATCCGCTACCCATGTGACCTGGCAAATGGCTTTGTTCCTGCCGCGCTCCAGCATAAGCAGGTCCCCAAGATTGGGAGCTCGGGAACTGACTAGGCGCGCTCCTTTGGAATCGATGTCGTAGGTGCACGCCGTCGCAGTTGAGGATCGGTTATCCTGGCCAAGCAGGTTCCACCGCAGTGGTAGAGCCAGGTGCGCGGTCTTTTCGCCGGAATAGGGGTCCGTGCTCATTTCAGATTGCTCGTACTGATCTACTGTCTGAGGTCACATTAGCAGTGCATGTCCATTCGGACAATTGGCCCTTCGTAACCAAGACACGGTTACCAACTGGCGTTACCAAGGCACAGTAGGGCATTCGCAATCAATCATTCGAATCTTCGCTTGCAGGATTCGCTCCGGTCGGTGAAGATGGAAACAACTCCAGGTTCTGGCATGAAGGCCTCCGTCCTCAAATCCCCCAGCGCACGAACCCTGTCTCCGTCTGCTGCCAAGCTGCGCTTGCTGAAAAAGCTGCGCTGTACGTTGCGCTTTGAAAAGAAGGCTTGGGAATCAGGCGCGCGCCTGGTTGCGGGTGTGGACGAAGTGGGGCGCGGCTCACTGTTCGGCTGTGTCGTCGCCGGGGCGGTGATACTCGACCCGGCATACCGCATCCGCGGCCTGAGGGATTCCAAGTTGCTGTTGCCAGAAAGAAGGGAAGTGCTGGCGCAAAGAATCCGCGAGCACTGTGTTGCCTGGGCAGTCGCCGCGGTCGATGTTGCCCGCATCGATCAGATCAACATCTATCAGGCGTCGCGCGCGGCCATGCGCGAAGCCGTGATGCGCCTTGCTCCTGTCCCCGATCATCTGCTGATTGATGCGGTGAAGATCGACTGTGATCTGCCCCAGAAGCCGATCATCCATGGAGACGCCCTGTCGGCCTCCATCGCTGCCGCCTCCATTCTGGCCAAAGTTGAGCGCGATCGCATCATGTGCGAGTGGGACGCGGTATTTCCTGGTTACGGATTGGCCTCTCACAAAGGCTACAGTACGCCCAAGCACTTGGCCGCCCTGCGCGAGTGGGGACCCACGCCTCTTCATCGCCAATCATTTGCGCCGGTGTGGCAGAATCCGGTGCCTCAGGAGGCTTTTGCGTTCGTGGACGAAGATGTGCTTCAAGTTGCTGATCCTGAGGAGGTTGTACCAGAAGATCTGGCGGGGTGACCGGTCGGCCGAGATTCCATAGTGTTCCTTTAGGAACATTTCCATGTACAAAGATGTACATACAGACTCGGGTATAAGAATAGATGACGCGAAGACAAAGACTTGAACGCAACGATGCCGCGGTTCGTGGGCAGTCCACGGGCGCCAGAGCTTCCGCCAGCCGCCGTAAGAGCTCAGGCCCGGAGGCGCGAAGCGGACGGCGCAAGAAACTTAATCTGGAAGCCTCCGCTCAGGGATCCAAAAAGAAGTCGTTTTCTCTCCAGAACATGGATCTTTACCGGCCACTCAAAAAGCCGGTCACGCTGCGGCTCGACGCCGACGTCCTGGCTTGGTTCAAAAAGGAGGGAAGCCGTTACCAGACCAGGATCAACCGTGCGCTGCGCAAGATCATGGAGCGGGAGATGAAGGAGCGATAGCGGTACCGAGTACCTTGGAAGCTGTTACTTTCCTCCGGCTTTCGCGACCAGTTGATTCAGCAGTTCGGTATTTTTCTCAAGTGCGTGCTGCAGGATTTCCGCCTGCGCCTTCGCAGTAGGCCAGTCTTGCTTCTCTAGCGCCTCGGTCAAGCCGGGTAATTCCAGATGCGCGTAGGTGAAACGCGCGCCATACAGGATGTGCTTGAACCAGGGGCGCCCCGGAATGCCGTCGGGATTGAGCCAGTTGCGCTCAACTTGCATCATGCCGCGATTCAGTTCGGAATCGAGCTTGGGATCGATTTTCCCAGAAGCGAGAGTACTGCTGAGCTTTTCGTCGAGGCGCTTGCCCGCGGCTTCGAAGTCGTCAATCTGCTTCCGCACCGCACTGAGATCCAGTTGCGCCATGTCCTTGCCCTTCGTCAGATCGTCCAGAAACTGGCGCACGTTGCTGGCGTAGGTTGCAAAATCAAAAGGCAACAGATCGGCATTGGCCAGGCGCAGCGAGGTGACTCCCCAGACCTGGGACATGAGTGTGTGATAACGATAGCCGGGATCGCCGAAGTGGTTCATCCAATAGAAGTCGTCGTAGGCGGAGTGATAGACGCCGTAGTCGCCGTCAAATTGCAACCCGATGACCGGCATGCCAATGAAGTTCAGGAAGACGGTGTGATCGGAGCCGCTGCCGATACGCGTATCCGCCAGAGTCGTTGAGGCTACGCCGGAGTCATTCATTTGGCTCGACTGCTTGCGTTCCGCTCTTTCGCGCTCGATGGTCGCTTTCCACGCATCGTAGAGACTCTTGCCGGAGGGATCCTGCAGGCTTTGCGTGGTCTCGGCCAACATGGGCGCCAGCGATGCGACTGCCTGCCCGTGGAAGTTGGGTCCCGACGCCGCTTCATCGACGTTGATGTAAGCCACCGCTTTCGACCTAAGCTCGTCGGCGAACTGCTCTCCCCACTCGGTCGAGCCAGTCAAGCCAACCTCTTCGCCGTCCCAACTGCAGATCACGATGGTTCGTCGCGGACGAATGCCGCGTTTCTTCAGTTCGCCGAGAGCCCGCGTCAGTTCCATCATTGACGCTGTGCCGCTCGAGGGATCAACTCCACCGAACACCCAAGCGTCCCGGTGATTGCCGAGCACCACCCATTCATCGGGCAACTCCGACCCGCGAATGCGGCCTTCCACAACGTAATAGGGCTGGGTGCCGTTCTCCATTTCGATTTTCAAATGCGCTTGCACGCGTTCGCCGCCGAGATGGTATTGGATGGGCAAGCCTCCCTGCCAACTCTCGGGCGCCACAGGGCCGTCCATGTTTTCCAGCAGCGGCTTGGCATCGTGCCAGGAGAGCGGGAGCGCCATGATCCTGGGCGCGGACATGGCATCTTCGATGCGGATGCGCTTGGCCCCCGGAATCGACGCCCAGCCCGGCGTGAGCGGATCGCCTGGCACCATGAAATCGTAGGTGATCGCGCCTCTCTGAATGTGATATTCGGGTCCCCAGGGACCGTCGGGATCCACTTTACCTTGCTTGTATCCATCTTCGGCGGGATCGCTGTAGATGAGGATCGCCGCCGCGCCTTCGCGCTGCGCCGTAAGCGCTTTGAATCCGCGATAGCTGTAGGGATTCGAGTAGCGCACCAGCACAATCTTGCCTTTCACGCTGATGCCGTTTTTCCTAAGCAGATCGTAGTCTTCAGGATTGCCGCTGTGCGCGTACACGACGGGCGCAGTCACCTCGCCAGAGATCGACATTCCCAGCCAGGCTCCGCTGATGGCTGGATTTTTCGAATCTGGATCGGGGGCCAGGGGAGTTTCACGGAGCAGCGCCTGGTAGTGGACTGGCGCGATCATCTCGAGGGACGCGCTCTTGGGATTGGTGCCGTAAACGTCATAACGGCGGATGACGATGTCTTCGAGTCCCTGTTTCTTCCACTCGTCCCGAATGTATTCAGCAAGCTTGTTATTGCGTTTGGATCCGGCGACGTGGGGCTCTTGGGTGAAGATCCGGTGCTGCCGGCGTTCCTGATCCGGGTTGGGAATGGCTTTGAACTTGCTTTCGATTTCGTGTTCCCGGGCGGCGGATGAGGGACTGAAGCCGAGGATGTTTTGAGCGTTGGCGGAAGGGAAAAACAGCAGAGCGACGAGGGCGCAACGGAGCGGGCTCATGGGCGCCTGCGATTGTAACTCAGGGCAAGTGCACTGAGGCTAGCGGCGCGCTCCTGCCCTATGGCCGCGGTGCGCTATTTCGCTTTGAGAATGTCGCTCAGCAGGTCGGGTTTCGACTCATCCCGCACCAGGTGCGGATACATCTCCCCGCCGTGATAGTCGAGCTTGTAGGTCTTGTAGTAGTCGGTGTTCTCTACCAGCAGATCAATAGTCCCGCTACCTTCCTTGGCGCCTTTGATCGCATCCCGCAGGACCTCAGGCGTGAAGCGGCGACCGTTCACTGCCACCAGTTTCATGCCTGGACCGATGCCAGCCTTGGCCGCGACCTCGTCTTCGATCGTGTCCGTGATGCCGCCATCGTCCCGCAGCGAGAGCCCGAGCGAGAATCCCGCCGGAACGATGTGATACATGCCCGCCATACCACTCAGCATCTCTGAAGGCGTATCGTTGTAAACCACCTTCCATCCGCTGCCCTCGATGCCGCCGAGCGACGCGCCCGGACCATGGTTGGTCAGGCGTTCGGTCCAGAACCCGCGCCAGTCATGGGGGACAACCTGATTGAGCGCGTTCACTACGTCGTCGAAGGTGTAAGTCTTCAGCGCGGGCCCGGTGCTCGGAGCACCATGGAAAAGACGGCAGAAATCGTCAATCGACTTCTTGCCCTTGCTTTGCTGCCGGATAATCACGTCCACCCACAACCAGTTCAGCGTGTCTTCGCTGTAGAAATCCGTGCCTCGCCGCCAGGAGTACCACGCCTGTGGAGCGAAATAAAGCTCGGGGGCGGCATCGGCGGTGTCCTGCAGGTTGCGCCATTTGCGGCCGGGAAGATGATCCAGTTGCGCGGCGGTAACCGCGAGATCGTCGCGATCCTGTTCGGCGGTCAACAGTCCGCTGCGCGCCGTAAGCACAAACCCCAGATAGTTGGTCAGTCCCTCATAGACCCACAGGAGATCGTCCTGCATGGTCTGCTGGTAGTCAGCAGTGGCCAGATCGTAAGGGCGACGGTATTTGCCGTTCCAGCTATGCACGTACTCATGAGGCAGCAACCCCGCCGAGAGTTTGCGGGAGGTATCGTCCACCAGCGCACGCTCATCCACGCGGCTATCGTCGGACTCGTGATGCTCAAGCCCGAAGTGCGCCACGTGATCGCTTAAGCTGTAGAGAAAATGGTAATCGCGATAATGATGCGCTCCGAAAAGCTTTTGCGCCTGATCGACCAGGCTCTTGTAATGCTCCCAGACCTCGGCGGGCGCATCGAGCGCGGCGGCGCTATCGGCAGCGATATCCATTTCCGTCAGAGGATCTTGCGACAGCGGAACTGCTTTCAGGAATTCTCCCGTGATGACGGGCGAATCGACCAGCGTCGTCAGGGAGGCGGGGGCAAAATGAATTTCGTTTCCGTTCTGGCTGGCGATCGGAAGCGGCGTACCGAATTTCCATGCTTCCGGGATCTTCAGTGACGCCGTGTAATTGATCTCGTCGGCCTTCCAGCCTTTGGGATAAAGAAGAACCTGGTTCCAACTAATGACTGCCAGCTTGTCGGTAGCGGACGATCCTGCCGAGAAACCGCCTACAAAGTTTGCAGGAGAGAGAAAGTCGAGTTCGGCGTCGACTTCACTGACGCCCGCGGGAACCTCCACGTGAATGGTGAATCCGTCCTGCAGATCGCGCCGCCAGTTGAGCGTCTGTCCATTTGCCTTGAAGAACAGTCCGGCAAGATCGACGACCGGGCCGTCGGGAGCGTGCTCGCCAGGAATCCATTTCGGGTAGTAAAGCGTGAGGTCGCCGGCACTGGCCGGGATCTTCAGCGAAGCGTGGAAGATCTTCCTGGGAGCATGCGTCGCATCGACAGATATCGTGACCGTGGGCGCGTTGGCGCCCCAGCTAACAGCTGAAAAGAACAGGACAAAGGTAATTGCCAGGCCTTTTGCCAATCTCATTTATGTGGACTCCCAGATGTTAGCGATGGAATGAACCTAACCGTGCGGCGGATGCTTAAGAAATATAGCAGTGACGAAGTGCGAGCGTACAGGCGCTGGGCTCTCAGTAGGAATGCTTCCAGGAGTGAGCTTCGTGAACTTTATTGCACTCGAACTTACATAACTGAAATGGAAATGGAAACAGGAAGCGGACTGTTATCATTCCGCTGCATGTCGCGACGCGGAAAATTCATCACCTTTGAAGGTCTCGACGGAAGCGGCAAGAGCACGCAGATGCGTAAGCTGGCGGCAGCGCTGCGCGAAGCCGGACACAAAGTCGTGGAAACCCGAGAGCCTGGGGGCACCGCGACCGGAGAGAAGATCCGCAAAGTGCTGCTCGATTCCGGAACTGCCGCTCTCGATGCGCGCGCTGAAATGGCCCTGATGTTCGCCTCGCGGGCGCAACACATTGCCGAAGTGATTGAACCCGGGCTGGCGTCGGGCGGCATCGTGCTCTGTGATCGCTTCACGGATTCAACCGAAGCCTACCAGGGGAGCGGGCGGAGGCTAGGGAGTGATTCCGTCCGCGCCCTGCATCGCGTGCTGTGTGGCAGCCTGCAACCCGACTTGACCCTGCTTCTGGACTCAGACCCCCATGCCAGCCTGCGCCGGGCGCGTCGACGGAATGAGCGTGCTTCCAAACATGGGGGGCGCGCCCACGATGAGAACCGGTTCGAGCAGGAGACGCGCGCCTTCTTTGCCCGCGTCCGCGAAGGCTTCGCCGCTATCGCGAAACGTGAACCCGCACGCGTGATCACCGTGGACGCTCGCGGCACGCCCACTCAGACCCATGCAAAAATCATGGACGTCGTTCGCCGTAAGTTGAAGCTGTAGCTCGGGCACGCTGGCCAGCCTTACTGCTGCTTCTGCATGTAGTCCTGGCGGGTGATTCCCAATCGCTGCATTTTCGACTGCAGAGTTGTGCGCTTCAGGCCTAAGCGGACCGCGGCACCATGGGGGCCGGAAATCTTACCGCGCGTCTCCCGCAGCACTCGCACGATGTGTTGACGCTCGGCATGATCCAAATTTTGATTGGGAATCTCGGTCTCTCCGGGTAAGGTCGGCGCACGCAACTCAGCTACCGGAACGCGCAAGATCCCACCTTCGCTCAATATGACCGATCGCTCCATCAGGTTTTCCAGTTCGCGAACGTTCCCGGGCCAATGCCACTGCACAAGTGCATCCATGGCCTTCGGGGGGATCGATTCGACGTGGCGATCCATGCGCAGACAGATTTGGCGTACGAAATAACGCACCAGCAGTGGGATATCCTCCTTCCTCTCCCGCAGCGCTGGCACCACAATCGGGAACACGCTCAGGCGATAATAAAGATCGCTCCGAAACTGATTCTGCGCGATCCTCTCCGCCAGATTGCGATTGGTGGCAGCAACCACTCGCATATCCACCTTGATAGTGCGGTTACTTCCCAGACGTTCAAACTCCTGATCCTGCAGAACGCGCAGCAACTTGGGTTGCAGTTCGAGCGGGATCTCGCCGACCTCATCGAGGAACAGAGTTCCTCCATCGGCAAGTTCCATGCGGCCGATCTTTTGGCTGATGGCTCCCGTAAAAGCTCCCTTCTCGTGCCCGAAGAGTTCACTTTCCAGCAGACCTGTGGGGATGGCCGCACAGTTGATCCTGATGAAAGGAGCATCCTTACGTGGGCTCAAGCGATGAATGGCGCGCGCGATCAACTCTTTTCCGGTGCCGGTTTCACCCAGGATGAGCACCGTGGCGCCGCTGCCCGCAACCGTGAGCACTTGCTGGAGCACCTGCTTTAACGCTGGACTGTTGCCCACAATTTCGGTGAAATGTCCCTCGTACTCGATCTCACCCTCAAGATACTTGCGTTCTTCGCCGAGACGTTGCTGCAGTAGCTTGATCTCCGAAGCTGCGAGATGATTTTGCATGGCCAGGGTAAGCTGGTTGGCGACCTGGGTTAGCAAGATCACGTCCTCGGCAACGAAGGCGTTGGGTCGCGTACTTCCCAGCACTAGAACGCCCAGAGGTCCCTTGGGCCGCATCATCGGAATGCAACACAGAGATTGCAGGCCCTCGGCCACAAGGCCGCGAGCGACGCTACCGTCGAGAGCCTGTAATTCCTTTCGCGAAAAAATGATGGGGACACCCGCGTCCAGGGCTTGTTGAGCCGGATTTCCTTTCCCGCTGACTGTATTCTGCGCCAGCAATCCCTTGCTGAGAGGAAAGTCCAAAGCTTGGCGTGCCAATTTGTCGTTCTCGGCGTCGTAGAGCAAGAAACTGGCCATCTCGTGGCGTAAAACTCGGCGCAAATATGCCGAAATTCGCGGGAACAGGAAAGCGACATCCCAGTTCGAGGACAACAGATTGTTGATGTCGGCCAGGGCGTGCAGCCGGTCCATTTCTTTGCGCAGCTTGCCGTTCAGTTCTGCCACCGCTGTTGCAAGCTTCTTCTCCTCGGTGAGTTCGCTGGCCACGATTCCGACCCGCAGCTTGCCTTTGTCATGCTTGATCGGGAAAAAATGCAGCCGCCATTGCACTTCCGTTCTTCTGATTGGGTGCTTAGCAGCTATTTCGACGTTCAGAATCGGCTGGCCGCCAGCCAGTGCTCGATGCACGTAAGGCTCGAGTTCTTGTGGAGTGGAACCGAGTACTTCCGGGAGTGTTTTGCCGAAATGCCCGGACGCGGGCACTCCATTCAGAGCCGCAAATTCGTGGTTTACCCAGACGAAGCGTGCGGTGGGGTCGAGGATGCAAATCGCTGCGGAAGACCTGTAAGCTGCAAGGAGATCGCTCTCAGTTACTTCTGAGGGCGGCGCGTTAGGTCCTTCGCCCCAGCGTGAGGTCTCATCGGGCATGATGCAGTACCTCGGCACGTTTTTGAGGACCGTGGGCCGCTAGGGGCGAAGCTGCGCCTGAATGAGACCAATGTCTCTCTGGATTGCGGGGGATTTTACGACGGGATATGGTTAGGCAGTGTCGGCCAAAGGACAAAGGGAGCATCCCTTGGGCCGGTAGTACGACGGTCAAGCGGCTTGCCGGCGGGGCAAACAACAGATCCATGAGAGAGAACTCCCACTGCGCCCCCCTCAAGGCGTGGATTCGGTCGCCGGGATTATATAACTGTATTGTTAGGAGCGAAACGTTTATTTTCGCTCCCGTTCTCGTGCAACGCCCGTGCACACTGCAGGGAACTGCGATAATAATCAGATGGCTCGCGGCTGGGAGAGCAAATCCGTTGAGGCGCAACAGGCAGAGGCCAGCGAAAAACCTTCGACCGGGCGCTCGCGGTTGAGCCCGGAAGAGGCTGCAAATCAGCGCCAGCGAGAAGTTCTACGTTTGTCTCGTCAGCGCATTACCCAGCAACTTGCGACCGTTCAGAATCCACACCATCGCAAGATCCTGCAAGACGCTTTGGCCGAACTGGATCAGAAGTTGAGCCAATGAGCAGTGCGGGTTTGGTCTCGAGGTGTGCCCGCCAAGGCCATCTTCGGCCCCGTTACCCTCACGTATAATGTCGGTTTATGACTGCTTACGTCTACGTTTCACTGAAGAAAAGCGTTCTGGATCCCCAGGGCAAGACGATTCATGGCGCACTGAAAAAAATGGGCTACAAGGGCTTGGAAGGAGTGCGCCAAGGCAAGTACTTCGAGCTCACGCTCGACGGCGGCCTGTCGCGCGAAGAGGCTCAGTCAGAAGTCGAACGCATTGCGCGAGAAGTCCTGACTAATCCAGTGATTGAAGAGTTCCGATTCTCCCTGGCCGAGTAAGTCATCGAGGCTACTCCATGTGTGGCATTGTCGGGTACGTAGGGAAAAAGAGTGTTGTGCCAGTGATTCTCGAGGGTCTGCGGCGGCTCGAGTATCGTGGCTACGACTCCGCCGGCATTGCGGTTTGCGGCAGCGGTCACGGCTTGCAACTTCGGCGGGCCGAGGGCAAGCTTCGAAATCTGGAAGAGTCGATCCGGCAGAAGCCGATCGAAGGCACATACGGCATCGGCCACACCCGCTGGGCCACCCACGGCCGCCCCACCGAAGAGAATGCGCATCCTCACCGCGATTGCACCGGAAAGATCGTCGTCGTGCATAACGGTATCGTCGAGAACTATCTCAGCCTGAAAAAGAAGCTGATCCAGGAAGGGCACAAGTTCACTACCGAAACCGATACGGAGATCATCGCGCACCTGGTGGAGAAATATTCCGCTCCCTCTGGAAACGGGAGGCCTTCTCTGGAAGAAGCGGTGCGCAAGACAGTCAAGCAGTTGAATGGAGTCTTTGCCCTGGCGGTGATCTCCAGCGATGACCCCGACAAGATCGTGGCAGCGCGCAATGGTCCTCCGGCGGTGATTGGCTTGGGAGATGGCGAGTACTTTGTCGCCTCGGATGTCACCGCTATCCTGCATCACACTCGCGACATTTTCTTTCTCGCTGATGGCGACATGGCGGTGGTGACGCCCAACGGCGTGCAACTGACCGACTTTGAAGGCAGGGCGGTTTCGCGACAGGTGCAGCGCGTGACCTGGGACCCGATCCAGGCGGAAAAGGGCGGGTTCAAGCACTTCATGCTCAAGGAAATTCACGAGCAGCCGCGCGCCGTCCGCGACACCACACTGGGGCGGGTTTCGCAGGCTACTGGTCACATTTTTCTGGAGGAGATGGAGATCAGCGAGGCGGAATTCCGCGCTGCAAAAAAGATCAACATTATTGCGTGCGGGACCAGTTGGCACGCCGGACAGGCGGGCAAGTTCATGATCGAATCGCTCGCGCGAGTACCCGTCGAAGTGGATTATGCCAGCGAGTGGCGATACCGGAATCCAATCGTGGACAGCGATACCATCACGCTGGTGATTTCTCAGTCAGGAGAAACGGCGGACACCATTGCCGCCCAACGCGAGGCCAAGGCAAAGGGCTCCAAGACGCTGGCGATCTGCAACGTCGTGGGGTCGATGATTACGCGCGAAGCCGCGGGGACCATCTACACCCATGCCGGGCCGGAAATCGGCGTCGCTTCCACCAAGGCATTTACTGGACAGCTTACAGCGCTCTACATTTTTGCCATGTACCTGGCGCAGGTGCGTGGCGTCATGAAGCCGGAGCAGGCACGGGCGGCGATGCTGGAATTGACTCGTATTCCAGCCAAGCTCGAACATCTTCTGGCGCAGGATGAAGCCTGCGACGAACTTGCCAAGCGCTATCAGAAAGTCCATGACTTCCTGTTTCTCGGTCGCGGCATTCACTATCCGATTGCACTGGAAGGTGCGCTGAAGCTGAAAGAGATTTCCTACATCCATGCTGAAGGCTATCCAGCCGGCGAGATGAAGCACGGGCCCAACGCTCTGATTGATGAGAATCTGCCGGTGGTGGTGATTGCGACCAGGGACTCGAATAATCCCGATTCCGTGTTGCGCTATGAAAAAACTATTTCCAATCTGAAGGAAGTGAAGGCGCGATCGGGAGTGGTTATCGCTTTAGCCACCGAAGGGGACGAAGAAATCAAGGAATCAGCGGACCACGTTCTATATATCCCGCCGGCTCCCGAAGAACTGTCGCCCATTCTGGAGATCGTTCCGCTGCAACTGCTGGCGTATCACATCGCGGTGCGTCGGGGATGCGACGTGGATCAGCCGCGGAATCTTGCCAAGTCTGTGACCGTCGAGTAGGGCCTCCCGACAATTGCCGATGAATCGAGAATCACTTCGGCAAGCCTTTGTCGTCATAAAGCAGTTCATCAGGATTCATCGATTTAAACGGCTCCTGCATGTGCGCAGCGCAGTCCCTGCCAATTTTCAAAATCCGTTCGGCCTTTGCTTTGCGATTGTTCCGACGTGGGCGCTCCAGACGTTCCCGAACTGCTTCGGTAACAGCCGTTGTGATGCTTTCACCTGTCAACTCGGCCAATTGCTTGGCCAATCGGTGTGTCTCCTCATTCTTGATGTTCAAGCTCATAAGCAGTGTCCCACCATTTTAGCCGTATACCGCGGGCGCCTTCATCAGCCTGGGGGATTCTGGTCGGTTCTCCTTGCTACACGACCTCACGGAAGGTGTACTCGTGCTGCCCATCGCGGATGATCAGCACTCGCTTGCCTTCGCGCTCGCCGACGACGAACTCGAATCCATCCGCCCCCGGATCGATGGTGATGAACGAAATAGTGCCATCGTCGTTCTTCCGCGAAGCTACCTGGCTTTTCCATTCACCCAAGTCGAAAATCGTTGCTCCGTTTTTGCTCAGGATGGCGAGGTCTCCAAGTTCCCTGCTGGAGTAATACTTTGCCAAGCCGGAGACTGCGGCGCTAGCGGCAGGGACGACAAGCCGCTCGCGATCTTTGGCGATCTGTGCTTTGTGTGCGGCGGCGCGGGAGGCCACGTCCGCCACTGCTTCCGGCTTGCCATCGAAGAGAATCTCCAGCAGGCGCCGTTCGAAGGGCCCTTCGAGCAAACCACCCGTATCGGAGTTGGTGAGGATGACCGCTCCGACGCCAAAATCCGGCAGCAGATACCAGTTGCTCTTGAATCCTGACATGCTTCCGCCGTGACTCACGATGGGAATGCCGTACTTGCGATCCACTTCGAGGCCCATTCCATAGGTGGCATCTTCCCCCACGGGAACTTGGGGCGAGCGTCGCGCCAGCAAGTTCTCCGGGGAGACTAATTGTTTGCCGCTGGGTAGTTTGCCTTGCGTGGACTCCAGTTGCACGTAACGCATGAGATCGGCAGCCGAAGTCCACACCCCGCCCGCGGGACGTGCCGGCACGATCGAATAATTAATATCCATGCTGGCTATGCGGGTCTTGCCGTCGACGTCGTCGCCATGGGGACTGGCGTGGTTCCCCGCGAGCGCCTTGGCATAATCAAACGTAGTGGACTTCATGCCCAGCGGATTAAAAATCTTTTCCTGCATGGCGCTGTCGTAAGCTGCGCCAAGGTTACGATTGGGATACACCAGATGCGCGCCAATGTAGCCCGCGGCAGTCGCCATCAGATTGCTGTACTGGAAAACCTCGCCAAACTTGCTGGTCGGCTGCATGGTTCCGAGCAGGTTCAACTCGGATTCCGGCGTAGCGTTTTTGTATTCGAACAGCCACTCCATATCCTGACGCGGTAATCCTGTGCAAGCGCAAATCAAATTCTTGACCAGAACCCTTCTGGTAGTATCGGCATCTCCGAGCTTGAATCCGGGATAGACTTCCACGACCGGCTGGTCCCAGCCAAGCTTCTTTTCATCTACCAGTTCCGCCAACAACAGCGTCGTCATGCCTTTTGTGTTCGACGCGGCCATGAACAACGTGTTCTGATCCACCTTCTCAGGCTTGCCGAGCTCGCGCACTCCCAGGCCGCCCTCGTACACAATCTTTCCGTGGTCCATCAGCGCGAGAGACACTCCGGGCACGCCGAGTTGCTGCATTGAGTTCTGCACGAATTCTTTGATCTGCGCGATGCGAGCGGCATCGAGCGGATGGGGCTGACGGCCGGCAAAGATCTCTCGCTGATAACCTTTGGGCCGGATACTTCCAAACACCAGATTGATGGGGGCCGAGCGCTTCTCCACCGTGGGCTCGGTTCCATCCAGAATCAGGACGGTCCAGGCTGTTCCGGCGCGCAAGGCCAGAGCCTCTACGACTGCGCGTTCATTCGGAGAAGTTTCGTAATCGAAAACCTGGCGCTCTTCCCATCCTTCATGCGGGGGCCGCGGAGTAACTAATTTCAGCGGACGCTTGGAGTCCGGTTTATAGGCCGCCCACGCGGATTCGACAGCCGCTTTCGCATCTGAGGCGTGTGCATCGAAGATGGCGACGTGAGTGTCGGACTCGGGCGGTTGCAAGATTACGAGACTATTTCCGCTCGCGATAGACCATCCGGACGGGACGGTGAAAGTCGCGCCGCCTGGCGTGGTTCGCGGAGAGTCCGTAGACACGGGCTCGGGAGTGTTTTGTGGCAGCGTGGCAGAGTACGCCTGCGAAGCAATCAGGGTTGAGCTGATGAGGAGCAGCAAAGCAAGGCGGAAGCGAGCAGTTCGATCGATGGACAAGGTACACCTCGGAGCATAACGTGCCGGAGAATGCGGCACCACCATACCGCAGCTGCAATCGCTTGTAAAACCACGATCCACGCTTCTCACCACCCGGACGATGTGTGCGCCGCTACGTGTCTCGGACTGGAATTCTGAGGACTCGTCTCAGTTGCAGCAGCACTCCCGCGAGCGCGGCCAGAGCAACGCCCCAGATCGCAAATGCCGTGTCTACTAACCAGATGGGAGCCGCGCCCACGCGCCGCAGCAGAAATGGAAGAAGGTTCCAGGTTGTGATGTGCACGTAATCCCACGGGTCCTCGTGCATGGCCTCGATGTCTAAGCCCCAGGCATTCACCTTCCCGAGAGCGAAGGCAACAATATTTTTGAAGCGTAGTGCGATCACGAATGTCGGATGCCCCAGCGTTTCCATCTGGTAGATCTCAAGAGGCAGCCAGAACATCAGCGAAGCGAGTTGAATGAAAAAGCTTGCCGCAATCAGGAAGGCCGCTGTTGCCCGCGTCCAGAGAGCTAACTGTGCCTGATAGTGCAGCAGCAGAGGAATGCAAAGGAGTGCGACCATCTCCACTGCGGTCGAAACGTAACGATCACCCCACGCGAAGTCTCCCGCCCAGTAGGTGTAGCGCGCGTAAAAGCAGATGTAGCCGACAAGCAGAAGGAGAGCGCTCACGGCATAAGCGCGGACCTCGGGTGTCATACGCTTCCACAGCAACGTGAACAGCAGTAACGCCAGGATCAGCAGCGGGTCAAACAAAAAGATCGACTTCTCTGGCTTGAAAAGGGCGCCGAGAACGCCTTCGTGGAGCGGTGTGCTCCAGGGAAAATTCGCGGGCAGGCTGGGATCCTGCATGCGCGATTCGCGCGCAAAGATGGGAATGTAAGTCTGAGTCCAGGATCCGAAGCGATACCAGCTGTAGAAACGCTCCACCAGCCCGAAAAAAATGTACACCGGCACCGCTACCTTGCAATACGCTGCCGCGCACGCCCACAGTTCGCGTCCGCGGACTCCCTCGAACCAGAGCACCATGAGGAGGAAAATGCCTGCGGCCATGATGTCCAGGGCCGTCGTTACTCGCGTCAGCAGGTTCAATCCTAACGCGGCAGACCCAATCCACAGCGCTCGCCGATTTCCGTTTCGCAGCCAGTCGTACTGGTAGGAGAATCCCACCAGCGTGAGCAGCATGATGTAGTTGTTCTCCTGCATGTTCTGCGTGTAATGCAGATGCGTCGTGCACAACAGCACGGCCAGCACGCCCCACACGGACTCGCGCACTTCGAACCGGAGTTGCCGGAGTATGCGAAATGCAATCAGTGCGGTCAGGACGTTCAGCAACATGTTGGTGCCGTAGCTCACGAGGATGCTGCGCACTGCGGGATCATCCTGATATCCAGCAAAAATGCTCCAGTGAGCGATCCAGGTGGCGATCACATCCGCAGGCAGCATGAGCAGCGATTGACCGATTCCGTACCAGCTATAGATTTGGCCGTCACGCCCGTGGAGTCCGAACTCGGGGTACTCGTGGGGAAGAACTTGCGGCTGCGAAGTCCAGAGCCAGTGCGTGGTCTGCAGCCGGTGCATCGTGTCGGCCGTTCCCAGTTCCCCCGATTGCACCGTGAATGCGAGCAGTCCGGCTGTGAATATCAGCAGGATGAGAGGATCGTTCAGCCACCGGGGGAGGCGAGAGGTCATCGTTGAGAATGGTAATACAATCCCACCCGGCTACGACTGCAGCGGAGAAACTCCGCCATGCGCACTCAGGCATGCGTCTATCATTCGCTCGGCGGGCAGCCGCTGTGGAAGCTTGATATGGACTAGATCGCAGTCTCCCGACCCTGCACAATTCAGAGGATGGATAAATCACCAGCTTTCGCTGGCCTTGGCTTACGACGACGCAAGTCGCGCTTCGGATGCCTTGGCTGTCTGGCGCAAACCGCTGTTATTCTCGCCTTGGGTGGTGTGCTCATTCTGGCCATCACAGCCGTGTTTGCTCCCTGGGGCTTCTATCTGGGGGGTAAATTTCATTGGCTTCCGCAGTGGCAAGGCGTCGGCACGATGCACGCCAAGAGCGGGAAATACGTTGTCTACGTGTACTTCTATCCCACGCCCTCGGGGCAAAGAATCGTGCCAGAATCAGCCGTGAAGGGACAGGCCTACCTCTGTTCTCCCCGGCACGAAATCTTTCGAATGACCCTGGGCGGCAGCATGCGTCGAGGCCTGAATCTCAACACCGATGGAGAGAAGATCGGGCTGTATACGCATTACCGCCCAATATTCACCGTTAGTCAGGGGTACGATCACAGACCAAGGCTAGAACTAGGCGGCCACTGGCAGAATCCAAACCTCGTCATGGATGACCACAGCAGCATCCAGCGCGCCTTCGAACCCGATGGAACTGTTTATCGCGGAGGAGGTAAGGAGCGCCCATACATGGGAGAGATTGTTCCCGTGACTCTTCAGCCGGGTACGTATTCCGATTTCCAGGCCGCCTGCAAAGCTCCCTAGAACTCTGTCTGCTCTGCGCCACATTGGTGAAAGAGCGCATCCTCTAGGCAGAGGAAGAATCCGACAAAATGCAGGATTCTTCGCGCGCTATTTCAACCAAAAGATGGCGCAACTTTAAGCATTTATGGCTCATCTAAAACTTGACAATGATTCACTCAGGTTCTAGGATCATAGCCGACGCAATGATAGATGCATTGATTACAAAAGACTTATGTTTTAGGAGGCAGCATCCATGGCAAAGATTATCGGAATTGACCTCGGAACCACCAACTCCTGCGTGGCGGTCATGGAGGGTGGAGAGCCCAAGGTTATCCCTAACGAAGAGGGAGGGCGCACTACGCCCTCGGTAGTCGGTTTCACCAAAACCGGCGAACGTCTGGTAGGGCAAGTCGCCAAGCGGCAGGCCATTACCAACCCGGAAAATACCGTCTATTCGATCAAGCGGTTTATGGGACGCCGCTATGACGAAGTCACAGAAGAGATCAAGATGGTCCCATACAAGGTCGTCCAGTCTGGGGACCATGTCGCCGTGCTGGCGCAGGGCAAAGAGTACACGCCACCCCAGATTTCGGCACTGATTCTGCAGAAGCTGAAGAAGGCGGCTGAAGACTACCTGGGCGAGAAAGTCACGGAAGCCGTCATTACGGTTCCCGCATACTTCAATGATGCGCAACGGCAGGCTACCAAAGATGCCGGACAGATCGCCGGCCTCGAAGTAAAGCGCATCATCAACGAGCCCACGGCAGCGGCACTCGCCTATGGTCTGGATAAAGGCAAGGACGAGACGATTGCCGTGTACGACTTTGGTGGCGGAACGTTTGATATTTCGATCCTCGAAGTCGGCGAAGGCGTGATCGAAGTGAAGGCCACCAACGGCGACACTCACCTCGGCGGCGACAACATCGACCAGCGCCTGGTGGATTGGCTGATCGACGAATTCAAGAAGGATGAAGGTCTCGACCTGCGCGGCAAGGGCAACGAGATGGCCCTGCAGCGACTGCGTGACGCGGCCGAGCGCGCCAAGATCGAGCTCTCGACCACCATGGAGACGGAAATCAATCTGCCGTTCATCACGGCGGATGCCAGCGGTCCCAAGCACTTGGTCAAGAAGTTGACCCGGGCAAAGCTGGAATCGATGATCGAAGACATCATCCAGCGCTCTGTGGGTCCGTGCAAGCAGTGCATGAAAGACGCGGGTGTCGATACCAGCAAGATCAACGAAGTGGTGCTGGTTGGCGGACAGACCCGCATGCCTCGCATCCAGCAGCTCGTAAAAGAGCTCTTCGGACGTGAAGGCCACAAGGGCGTCAACCCGGACGAAGTGGTCGCGATCGGCGCGGGCATCCAGGGCGGCGTACTCAAGGGCGAAGTGAAAGACCTGCTCTTGCTGGACGTCACACCGCTGACGCTGTCGATCGAGACGCTGGGAGGCGTATCGACGCCGATGATCCCGCGCAACACGACGATTCCGACGAAAAAGACGGAGACGTTTTCAACCGCGGCTGACAGCCAGACCTCGGTCGAAGTTCACGTGCTGCAGGGCGAACGCCCCATGGCGGCGCAGAACCGAACTCTGGGCAAATTCCATCTGACCGGAATTCCGCCCGCACCCCGTGGGGTGCCCCAGATCGAGGTGACGTTCGACATCGATGCCAACGGCATTCTGAACGTGACCGCGAAAGACACGGCCACCCAGAAAGACCAGAAGATCACGATCACGTCATCTTCGGGACTGTCGAAGGACGAAGTCGAGCGCATGGCCAAGGAAGCCGACTCGCACGCGGCCGAAGACAAGGCGGCGCGGGACTCGATCGAGGCCAAGAACCAGCTCGACTCCATGGTCTACAACATCGAGAAGATGTTGCGCGAGCACGGCGACAAGATCTCCGGCTCGGAACGAGGGGACGTCGAGAACGCGCTGGCCGACGCCAAAAAGGCGCTCGAGTCCAACGATAAGGCGCAGATGGACAAGGCTCGCGAAAGCCTGACTGCGGCCTCGCACAAGCTGGCTGAGCAGATGTACAAAGCGGCTCAGCCCGCAGGCGGAGCCCAGGCTGGACCGGGCGCAGGCCCGAGCGCTGGCCCTCAGCCGGGTGCGGATGGCGGAGGTCCGAAGAAAGATGAAGGGGTCATCGACGCCGAGTACGTCGACGTTGAGCCCAAGAAGTAAGTGCGAGTTAGCCACGGATTGGCACGGATCTACACGGATCGAATCCGTGAAAAATCCGCTGTGAATCCGTGGCAGCTTTTTGGAGACTTGAATTGAATTTCCAGGTGAATGATCAAACATATTTTTTGGATCTCGCGGAAGATGCGAGGCAGTGGCTGGTCTTCGTCGACACGCCCAGCGGCCCCCGGGCCGTTCCGGTCTACGAGGACGCGCCTGAATTCGAGGACGTCAAGGTAGTGGTAGAGGATCACAGCAAACGGGAAATTGTGAACTGAAGCTTGCTAAGCGATGGCGACAACCACCAAAAAAGATTATTACGAGCTCCTGGGCGTGAAGAAATCGGCGTCCGCCGAGGACATCCGCAAAGCTTTTCGCAAGCTGGCGCGGAAGTATCATCCTGACGTCAACCCGGGGGACAAATCTGCCGAAGAGAAGTTCAAGGTGATTTCAGAGGCCAACGATGTACTCAGCGATCCCAAGAAGCGGAAGATCTACGATCAGGTCGGCTTCTACTCCGACAATATCGATCCAGCGACGGCGGAAGCTTATGCTCGCGCCGGTGGTCCTGGCGGAGGATTCGGCGGCGGCTTCCCGCCTGGAGCTCAGTCCGGCGGAGCAGGCCAAGGGGCTCAGTTCGATTTCGGCGGATTCGATTTCTCTGATTTCATCAACAACGCTGGACGGAACCAGAAAACTTCAGCGGGCACAGGAAGCTTCCGCGATATCTTCTCTTCAATGTTTGGCGGAGGACGCGGCGCCGCGGCGGCCGAAGAAGGTCCCGAACCGGGTACGGATCTCGAATATCAGGTGAACGTGCCTTTCTGGACGGCCATCCGCGGCGGAGTGATGCGTCTCAACATCACCAGGCAAGATCTCTGCTCCACCTGCCATGGCCAGGGAGCGTTAGAAGCTCCTGGGAAATGTCCGCAGTGCAACGGCACTGGCCAGATCACGCAAACCGGTGGCCGCATGAAGTTCAACGTGCAGTGCCCTCGCTGCCACGGTACCGGTAAGAATCTGACGATGTGTCCCACCTGCCACGGCGAAGGCACGGTTTCCAAGACCGAACCGCTCGAAGTCCGAATCAAAGCAGGGACGCGGGATGGCCAGCGCATACGTCTCCCGGGCAAAGGCAATGCGGGAGCCCACGGCGGCACAGCCGGAGATCTCTACGTAATTATTCGCACGGGCGATCATCCTGTCTTCCACCGCGACGGGGATGACATCTCCTTGACGGTTCCGGTCAGTGCCACGGAAGCGGCTCTGGGAGCGAAGATCGAGGTGCCCACGATCGATGGCCGGGCGCTGCTGAAGATACCGCCCGGAACGCAGTCGGGTCAAAAGCTTCGTCTGCGGGAGAAGGGTGTGCCCTCGGCCACAAGAGAAGGCGCGCGCGGCGATGAGATCGTCGAGATCACAGTCACGGTCCCGATGCCGCGCGACGAGCGCACCAAGGAACTGCTGCGGGAATTGGCAAAGTTGAACCCGGAAGACCCGAGAGCAGATCTCTGGACCAAGGTTTAGGTCGGATACGAGCGGATGGATCGTCCGCTCAGAAACGTAAGCGGCAGTTCTTCGCGCCTTACATCCATTGACGCCTCTGCCCGCATCTCTCTATTCTCATAAAGATCCCAATTCCAAGGAAGGTTCATGAGAAGGCTTGCGTTCCTGGTCCTGCTGGCGCTGGAGTTTGCGGTTTGCGGCTGTGCGAATAACACTCCATCGACTGTGACCAACACGTCCACCACGGGTAATTGGGAGGCCCAGCTGATCAATCCCAGCGGAGGCCAAGCCAGCCTGCTGAATTTCGTGGTCTCCTTCAATGTCACTAATAGCGGGCCTCTAAAGATCACCGGATTCGGGTTTTTCAACGAGAACACCTGTTTTGCCAAGGATTTCAATACCCAAACAGAAACCGGCACCGCCTCGTTTACGACCGATTCCACCGGGCACGTGACCGGCACCTTGAGCCTGAAGATAACTTCCACCACCACTGGCAGCGTCCTGACGCTCACAAGCAATCCCGATGGGCTGACGGGAACTTCCAATGGGACGACAACCACAACCGGTACATTGAGTAGCGGGGTGGTGGTTGGCACTTGGACGCTAACGCCTGGCGCGAACGCCAGCGCCAAAGGCTGCAATGCGGTGAACGCTCCGGATGCGACTTTCGTGATGTGCCAGAATGCAGCCACTTGCAGCACTGCTGCCGCACTGGCGAAACCACCTGAGAACCAGGCGGGGAGCGAGCGCAATCCAGTCAGAGTCGCGGCCTTCATCGATCCTGCCCTTTCGTTCTCGCGACCCGCTGCTATACAGTGAGGACATGAAACGCTCGCTTCGGCAGCTTGCTGAGGCGCTGGGCATGCGCCTGATCGGCGATTCCAGCCTTCACGTCGTCGGGGTTGCCAGCATTGAGTCGGCATCGGCTGACGATCTGGTCTTCGTCGAAGACGAGAAGCACTTGGGGCAAGCACTGCAGAGCCGTGCCGGGGCGGTGATTGCGGGAGAGTTCGCGGCTGCAACACCTTCCTCCAAAGCTCTACTTATCACCGATCATCCCAAACTGACGTTCGCGCGGGCGGCGCAACTGCTGCGCGACGCATTACACCAGCCCGGATCTGCTACGGTGCACGCATCAGCCGTGATCCATGCGTCCGCGATGCTGGCGCCGGGTGTTTGCGTGGAAGCACAGGCAGTGATCGGGGAACGAGCGCAGATCGGGCAGGACAGCCACATTGGCGCCGGGTGTGCCGTGGGAACTGGAGTCACGATTGGGAGCGAGTGTCAGATCTACCCGAACGTCACAATCTATCCGGGAACGAAGCTGGGCGATCGCGTGATTGTGCATGCCGGGGCGGTGCTGGGCAGCGATGGCTTCGGGTACGTGCGCGATGGCAAGACAGGGCATTACGAGAAGTTTCCGCAGGTTGGGCGGTTGGTCATTGAAGATGATGTCGAAATCGGGGCGAATGCGACTATCGATCGCGGCGCGCTCGATGAGACCCGAATCTGGCGCGGAGCGAAGATCGACAACCTGGTTCACGTCGGACACAATTGCCAGATTGGCGAAGACGTCATCATCGCGGCGCAAACGGGTCTGTCCGGCAGCATCGTGATTGAGAATGGAGCGATACTCGGCGGCCAGGTCGGGATTGGCGAGCACGCCCGCATCGGCGAAGGAGTGATGCTGGGCGGCCAAGGTGGAGTTCTCCCAAATAAAATTTTGCGTGGGAAAGGGGTTGCGTTCTGGGGAACGCCTGCGCAGCCCTTGCGCCAGTATTTAAAGCAGTTGGCGACGGTGGCGCGCCTGGCGAAAAAGGATTAGCTGTGGCTCTGGTCGTGATTGGCGGTCATTCGCGCAACGTAGGGAAGACCAGCGTGGTCGCGGGCCTGATTGCGGCCCTGGCCGAATTGCAGTGGACGGCGGTGAAGATCACGCAACATGGTCACGGAATCTGTTCGGCCAACGGAGAAGCGTGCGACTGTGCTACGGGGGACCACTCCTGGGCAATCAGCGAGGAGCGGGACCGCAGCGGCCAGACCGATACCTCGCGTTTTCTCCTGGCTGGAGCGGCGCAAGTTTTCTGGGCACGCACGGAGCAGGGCCGTCTGGCTGAAGCGATGCCCACCCTGCGCCATCGCCTGGCAACGGCGCGGAACGTGATCATTGAGTCGAACAGCGTTCTGAAATTCCTCCGTCCTGATTTGTATTTAACCGTACTGGACCCCGCGACCGCCGACTTCAAAACCTCCGCCCGAGAATTTCTCGATCGCGCGGATGCAGTGATCTTGCATCAGAACGCGGGCGACACGGCGTGGCAGGCTGTATCGCTGAAGCCCGTAGCGAGTCAGCCAATCTTCCGCATCACGCCCCCGGACTACGTCACGCCAGAAATTGTCAGCTATGTCCGTTCCAAGCTTGGCGAGTACTCAGCAGTGAGACTGAGAACTGGCAGCGGAGAACCGGGTTAAAGAACTGCTATTCTTGCCTCGTGCGGCAAATCCATTCCAGCGCCTGGGTTCTCGTCTTGCTCTCGGCCGTTCTGCAGGTGCTGATTTTTCCTCTGCCCGGGGTATACATTCTCTGCTGGTTTGCGCTGACGCCACTCATGCTCGCGCTGCTGCGCACCCGTGCAGCAGGAGAGTTGGAGGTCGAAGGTTCCCCTCGCCTGCAGGCCGCGAGCCCGCTGCAGGGATTCGTTCTAGCTTACGTTTGCGGAATCCTCTGGTACGCCGGCACGTGTTACTGGATTTTCGGCACGATGCGTCATTACGGGGGCCTGAATGGGGCCGCAGCGCTGCTGGCTTTATTCCTTTTCTGTTGTTATCTCGGGCTGTACCACGGGTTATTCGGACTCCTGGTCGCATTGCTGGCTCAAAGGCGCAATGACCGGAGCGCGCTGGTGCTCGCTCCATTCTTGTGGGTCGGAGTAGAGCTTGCGCGGACACGCATCACGGGATTTCCCTGGAACCTGCTGGGCATCGCGCAGGTGGATAATATTGCGCTCTCGCGCATCGCCGCCTGGACCGGCGTGTATGGAATCTCGTTCGAAATCCTGCTGGTGAATATCGCCCTCGCCGCCGCCTTTCTGATTCCGCGGCAAAAGCGCAACACCATGCTCATTGCAGGGATCGCCGCCGCCGCCGTTCTGCAGGCCGGACGACTGGTCGAGCCTCCTCCAGCCACGGCGGATCGCGCGGCCCTCCTGGTCCAGCAGAATATTCCCGTGTCTGCCGATTGGACTCCCGGATACTACCAGCAGACGCTGAGCGATCTGACAAAGCTGACCCTGACCTCCGCGCAAAATGCCGCGTCGAAGATTGATCTGATCGTCTGGCCAGAGTCTCCCGCCCCGTTCTTCACTAATGAACCGCATTTTCGCGAGGCGGTCAGCGATCTGGCTCGGGAAGCCAAAGTGCCCCTGGTGACAGGAGCAATCGGCAGCAACGCCCCAACCGTCAACACCGAGAGCGCGCTATTCAATTCCGCGGTTCTGGTCGGTGCCAATGGCGAATGGCAGGCGCGCTACGACAAAACGCATCTGGTGCCGTTCGGAGAATATTTGCCATTCCCCGGGATCTTTTCGTTTGCTGGAGGACTCACCAGGGAGGTCGGGCAATTTGAGCATGGGAATTCGCGACGTCCTCTGGATGCGTCCGGCCAAAGGTTGGGGACGTTCATCTGCTACGAATCTATTTTCCCGGACGAGGTCCGCCAGTTTGCGAGCAATGGCGCGCAGGTATTCGTGAATATTTCGAATGACGGCTGGTATGGCGACAGCGGCGCGTACGCGCAACATTTGAACCAGACTCGAATGCGGGCCGTCGAGAACGAGCGCTGGATTCTGAGCTCGACGGACACCGGTGTTACGGCCTCCATCGATCCGTTTGGGCGCGTGGCCGCGCGCCTTGCCCGGAAAGAAAGAGCTACGCTGGTCGCTCCCTACGCCCTCACTTTCGTCACTACTTTCTACACGCGTCACGGAGATTGGTTCGCCTATGCCTGTGCGATAATTTCGATAGGAGCGCTGATCGCGCGCTTCGTATTTCCGAACATCCGCAAAAAGGCTGAAGCGTCGTCATGAATGCAGAGATAGAGCAGGAATACGAGAAGCTGAGCAAGAAAGTCCACGAGCTTCGGGAGTATCTTTGACGCGGACAAGCTCCGTCCGCAGCTAGCCGAAATCGAAAAGCAGGCGTCTGAGCCGAACCTGTGGTCCAATCCGCAGCGCTCGCAACTAGTCATGCGCGAGAAGAAGCGTCTGGAACATGTGCTCGCTACGGACGCTGACCTGGGCCGCCGCAGCGATGACATTCACGCATATCTGGACCTTGCCAAAGAGGGCGAGAATGTCGACGCCGATCTGCAGCGCGAACTTTCCTCTCTGCGCGATCTCATCGACAAACTGGAAACCGAGACGCTGCTCTCGGGGGAAAACGATGCGCGCAACGCGATCGTGACGATTCATCCCGGCGCGGGCGGCACCGAGTCGCAGGATTGGGCCGACATGCTCCTGCGCATGTACTTGCGATGGGCAGAGCGCCAGGGATTTGAAACGGTTCTCTATGATTACCAGCCCGGCGAGGAAGCGGGCCTGAAGTCGGCTACGTTTGCTGTCAACGGCGAGTACGCCTTTGGTCTCTTGCAGGGTGAAATCGGAGTACACCGCCTGGTGCGCATTTCGCCTTTCGATCAGGCGAAACGGCGGCATACCTCTTTTGCCAGCGTGTACGTCTCCCCTGAGATTGACGACAGCATCGATATCGTCATCAAACCCGAGGAGATCCGCACTGATACGTACCGCTCCAGTGGCAAGGGCGGCCAGCACGTCAATACCACCGACTCCGCCGTCCGTATTACGCACATTCCGACTGGACTGGTGGCGAGTTGTCAGAACGAGCGCTCGCAGCACAAGAACCGCGAACGCGCCATGAGCATGCTTCGCTCCAAGCTTTATGAATTCGAGATGGAGAAGAAGCGGGCGGCTACGAAGAAAATCGAGGATTCGAAACTCGACATTGAGTTCGGGTCGCAGATCCGCTCTTACGTTTTGCAGCCTTACCGCATGATCAAGGATCACCGCACCAAGGTTGAAGTGGGGGATGTTGATCGCGTGATCGACGGGGATCTGCAACCGTTTATTCGAGCGTATCTGCTGGCACGCCGCGAGGAGAAGCAGTGAGGGCCCTGCAAGCAAAATCGCAGAGGATGCTGAAGAAGATCAAGCTGGGACCCCGGTTCTTGCGGGCGTTCGTCTTCGCCGCGGAGAAGCACAAAGGTCAGACTCGCAAGGCATCCAGCATTCCTTACATCGCTCATTTGATGGGCGTGGCCTCGCTTGTGCTCGAAGCCGGTGGCAATGAGGATCTGGCTATCGCCGCTCTGCTGCACGATGTGGTTGAAGATTGCGGCGGTGCGCCCATGCTCAAAGAAGTCCGACGCAGGTTTGGTACGCGGGTCGCCAAAGTCGTGGACCGATGTACCGACGCCGATACTTATCCCAAGCCGCCCTGGCGCGAGCGCAAAGAGAAATATATGGCACGCTTGCGCAACGAAGACAAGGATACGCGCCTGGTCTCGGCCGCCGATAAGCTCAACAACGTCCGCTCCATCGTCAGCGATTATCGCGCCGTAGGCGAATCCGTCTGGTCGCGGTTCAATGGTGGGCGCGAGGGAACTCTTTGGTACTATCGGACTTTACGAGAGGAATTTTTGCGAGATCAGGAGAACCGAGTCACTCGGGACTTGGCGCTGGCAGTGGGCGAACTCGAGTCCCTGGCCGCGGGCCAGACGGAAAACGGCGATAGATGATTTCCTGCGGTCGAAGTGTGAAGCTATGACGCGCATAATCGACCAAATCCGCGCTTCCAAGTTGCCCTCCAACATGATGCAGTTCGCTGCGCGCGGTGCCTTGCAAGTGCCTGCAGCGGAGAATATCGAAATCCTGGTTTATCTGGCGAAATACAACAAAGTCTTCGGCGAGTTGGCGCGCATGACCTTGGCCGGATGGGATGAGAAAGCCTGCCTGGCAGCGGTCGCTGATCCGCAGACGCCACAGGAAGTGCTCAACTATTTCATCTCGCCAGATAATCTGCGGCCGAGATTGCTGCCCGCGCTTCTGGAGAATCCTTCGATTCGCGAAGAACAGATCGCAAAGTTAGCGAATTCGGTGGTTCGCGACGTCGTTGAGATTATGCTGAAGAGCCCGCGCGTGAGGTCTTCGACGGCTGTTGTCGCGGCTCTCAAGTCCAACCTTTATCTCAAGCGAGAAGAAACCGCAGAACTGGACAACCTCATAGCGGCCATGTCCCCGGCTATTGCGCCTACTGCTGGAACCAGTTCACCTGGGCCTGAGAGCGCTCAAACAACTGATCAAGTTGCGGGATCGCAGGGCTCGCAAGAACCGGATAATGGCAACAGTCCAGATGCGACCTTCGGAGTGGAAGACGAAAGCGTATTCGCCTACCTCCAGGAACACGCGGACGACATCGTGGCGGAAGGCGAAAAACCGTTCCACGCGATCGGCGGAATGGTCGACATGCTTTCAGGAGAATCGCATCGCGAAGAAGAGATACATGCAGAGCAAGGACCGGCAGTTGAATCGTCAGCGTCGGCATCCGCTGCTCTCATAGCACCACCCCAACCTGCGGCTCCGCCGAAGCGCGAGAACACGCTACAGAAGATTAACGCTCTGGACGTGAAGGGCCGCATTCAGCTGGCATTGAAAGGTAACAAGGAAGAGCGTTCCATCCTGATCCGTGACGGGACCAAAGTGGTGGCCCTCGCCGTGCTCGAAGCCCCGAAGCTGGCCGATGGCGAGGTGGAAAAAATTGCCAGCCAGAAAAACGTGCTGGAAGCCGTGTTGCGCCAGATCCCGCTGAAGCGCCGCTTCATGAAGAATTACAAAGTGGTGCGGAACCTGGTCGGGAATCCACGTACTCCGCTCGACTTGGGACTCGGTCTTATGAAGAACCTGCTGATCCAGGATCTGAAGAATCTGTCGGCCAACAAAGAAGTCTCGGAAACGATTCGCAAGCTTGCGATGAAAATGTACAAGCAGAAACTGGACGCCGCGAACAAAAAATAAGCCGGAGGGGCCTTGGCTTCGTTACCGCAATCCGATTCCATTGCTGACTTGCTAAAGCGATCTAAAACGATCGCAGTGGTTGGGCTTTCGTGCAATCCCCTGCGTGCAAGCCATGGCGTGTCTGCCTACATGCAGAGCCAGGGATATCGCATCATCCCTGTGAATCCGCAGATTGAAGAATGCCTGGGCGAGAAAGCTTATCCATCACTTCTGGATGTGCCCGAGAAGATCGACATCGTGAATATCTTTCGCCGCCCGGAGTTCGTGGAGGAAGTTGTGGACCAGGCGATTCAGCTCAAAGTGCCTGCGATCTGGATGCAGGAAGAGGTGATCCACGAAAAAGCGGCGGAGAAGGCGCGCAAGGCGGGAATCTTTGTCGCAATGGATCTTTGTATTCTCAAGGAACACCGCGCACGCATGCGCTGATCAGGGGTTCACGCCGACAAAGACCACGGTAGCGTCATCCTGCACGCCGGAACCATTCGCGAAGGAGCGTACGCCGTCGAGGATGGTCAGCGCCGAAGCCTCCGGCTGGATGGCGTGTTCGACGAGCCGGAAAAGCCCGTATTCTTCTTCCCGCGAGTCCACCGCTTCGGTAATCCCGTCGCTGTAGAAGACCAGCCTCGACCCCTTGGACAACGAAATCTCCGTCTCCGAGTAGTCTCCGCAGGAAAGGCCGAGAGGCAACCCGCGCTCTACGTCCAAAAACTGTTCACCCTTCCCGTCGATTAGCAGCGGCCGCAGGTGCCCGGCATTGGCAAATATCACGCTGCGCGAAACCGGATTGAGCACCGCGTAGACCATCGTCACGAATTTGCCGGCAGGGAAATCATTCACCAGGAGTTGGTTCAGCTGGGTCAGTACCTCTCCGGGAGTGCAGCAGGCTTCCGCCAAGGAGCGCAGCATGCCGCGGGTCGCCGACATGAGCAGCGCGGCTGCCGTACCTTTCCCCGAAACATCGGCCAGAACGATTCCCCAACGCCCGTCTGCAAACGGGATGAAATCGTACCAATCCCCGCCTACAGCTCGCGCGGGAACGCTGCGCCCGGAAATCACGAAGCCGGGTACAAATGGCGAACTCTTGGGTAGTAAAGCCTCTTGAATGCTGCGGGCTTCCGCGGCGTCGCGATCGAGCGCGACACGTTCGGCTCGTTCCGCCTGGAGCCGCTGCGCGTTGTGCACCGCCACAGAAACGTGATCGCAGAACGCCTGCAGAATTCTTAGTTGCTGCAGGGGAAATCCGTCCAACTCGGGATGCGACGCTGTAAACACGCCGACTACCCGCTGGCCCACGCGCAGCGGAATCGCGACTTCAGAGAGCGTCGCGTGTCCGCACCTGACGTAATAAGGATCCTTGCGCACGTCGGGCGCGTAGCGCAGTTGGCCTGTGGCCCCGACATGACCGACCATGCCTTCCTGTCCGACCTTCAAGCGGTGTCCCTTGGAATGTAAATCGCAGCCATTGACGCCGGCGAGCACCATCTCGCCGCGCCCTTCATCGTGCAGATAGATGCTGGCTTCCAAACAGCCAAACGGAGGACCTGTAACCTCTTTGACCACGCTGTCAATCAGTTGATCAAGATCGAGGATGGACGAGATTCTCTGGGCAGCTTTTTGCAAGCGCTGCAGGTCTGCAACGAGTTCATCGCTGAGGATGCGCGGCGCAGCCTCGGCTGTAGCTAAATTAGGAAGGGTAGACATGGCATTTCAACCAGACTTCGCCCGGTAGTTACCAAGATGCGTGGCTCGCTTCTAAGATTCTTTCTTTTGCCCAGCGGAATCTCCTGACTTTGCGCGGGAGCGCGAGCGTTTGATCTCGTCCATCCGCTCACGGATGCGCTTTTCGATACCCTCATGCGTAGGCTGGTAATAAACGCGGTCCCGAAGGCTGTCGGGCAAACATTGCATGGCCGCGACCTTGGAGTCGAGGTCGTGCGCATATTGATATCCTCTCCCGTAACCCAGGCCTTTCATCAGCTTTGTAGGAGCGTTGCGCAAATGGAGGGGGACCGCTTCGGCCGCAGTCTGTTCGACGTCCTGCAGAACACTTCCGTAGGCCGTGTAGAGAGCATTCGATTTGGGCGCGACCGACAGGTAAACGACCGCCTGGGCCAGTGCCAGGTTACCTTCCGGCATGCCGATGAAGTCCACGGCATCGCGAGCAGCCATGCACAGGGAAAGCGCGTTAGGATCGGCCAGTCCGATGTCTTCCACGGCCATACGGACCACGCGGCGCGCGATGTAGAGTGGATCCTCTCCCGCTTCGAGCATGCGGCCCAGCCAATACAGGGCGGCGTCCGGATCGCTGTTGCGCACCGATTTGTGCAGCGCCGAGATCAGATTGTAGTGCTCTTCGCCGGATTTGTCGTAAAGCAGGATGCGTTTCTGTAGCGCATCACGGACGATCTCGTCGGTGATCTCACGAGCGCCTTCGGCGTTCTTGTGCGCCAGTCCGGCCGCAACTTCCAGCACGTTGTAGGCGCTGCGAGCGTCGCCACTCGTATAGCTCGCGATGATCTTCAGCACATCGTCAGACACGGTCAGATTCATTTCGCCCAACCCGCGCTCTTTATCGGCAATCGCTCGTCGTAGCAGAAGCACGATCTGCTCTTCGGTCAGCGGCTGCAGGACGTAAACGCGGCAACGTGAAAGCAGGGCAGAGTTGATTTCGAAGGAGGGATTCTCGGTGGTTGCGCCGATGAGACGGATATTGCCCTTCTCCACGTGCGGCAAGAATGCGTCCTGCTGCGCTTTGTTGAAGCGATGAATCTCGTCGATGAAAACGATAGTGCGAGTTCCGTACTGGCGGGCGCGTTCGGCATCGGCCATCACCTGCTTGATTTCTTTGATCCCGGCGAGCACGGCGGAGAACTCGATGAACTCCGCCTTGGTCATGTTCGCGATGATCTTGGCGAGCGTGGTTTTGCCGGTTCCGGGAGGCCCCCAGAAGATGAGGGAACCGGAATCGTCGCGCTCGATTTGCACGCGCAGAGGCTTGCCCGGGCCGATCAGATGTTCCTGGCCTACATACTCGTCAAGTGTGCGCGGGCGCATGCGATCCGCGAGAGGACGAGTTGCGTCAGTGCCGGGGTTCGGAATTGGCTGAAACAGGCTCATGTTGGCGCCAGTCCGGTTCAGCTTAACTGAATAATGCCGAAGCCACAAAGATGGCGAGGGAGGGGGAAGACTACCCGCGAGTGTTTTCTTCGTGGAGCGTCGTTAGCTGTTCGAGAGCTTAGCTGCCGCTACTCCGGAGGGCTCCAGGAATTGCAATGCGGGGGCCGGAGGCAAAGCGCCAATCTCGGCAGCGAACTTGTAAAACGATTGCAATCCATCGAGGCATTCGACATCGAGGTGGTAATGAATGTTCTGAGTCAAATAGGAACGAACCTCGGCCTCAGTGAGATTCAGTTTGGCGGACCATTCGCGCGCGATGCTGGCGAGACTCGACGACTCCAGGCCATGATCGCGGGAATCCCGAAACACGGCAGCCAAATCGAGGGATGAATCCGTCTCCTTCAACGCGTCTCCTCGTACCGCCCAGAAGGCAAAGACAAACGGTTTCCCGGTAATTCGGATCCATTCCTCGGCGAGATCCAGGGTGTGAAAACGACTGCGATCCACCTGCAAAGCGGGATCTCCGATCAGAAGTCCTGCATCGTGATGAGTCAGCATCTTTTCAAGATCCGGCTCCGTCGAAGCATATTCGTGTTCGCCGCCCAACCATTGCAAAAGGATCTTCGCGAGCGCCACCGAAGTCATCGAGGATGTATCGAGCGCCACCGTCCGCACCTTCTCGACGGGCACTTTGCTAACCAGCAAAATCGATCGCACCGCGCGGCGCGAGGCAATTGCGACATCCGGCAGGATTTGCAGGCCTGGGATATGGGCGTAGGCGGCCGCGGGAATAATACCGATATCCGCGCTACCTTCTGCTAAAGCGCGGGCACATGCGGAAGGAATAGTGTAAGAAATTTCAAAACGGGAACCCGCGTCCCCGTGCTCGAAATCCCACATTAAAGGAGCGGTATTGAGGTAGGAAATGGCGGAAATACGCGGCTTTCTCATGCTTTCCACAATACTAGCAAAGGCATTGTGACATCTGACCTTGACACCCTTCCTGCGCGATCAGTAGAGTCCGCTCGGAGTCACAGTTTGTCCACCGCATTGGTTTCGCCCACAAACACTCATCTGCTGGAGTGGGCCGGCCTTCTACTTACACCAGGCTTGGGTCCGGTCAAGGCCCGGAAGTTAGTCGAGCACTTTGGATCGCCCGAAGGCGTCTTCGCTGCTTCGCTGACGCTTCTGGAGGAGACAGGGATTAAGTCGGTCTCTGCGCAATCCATTGCAACCGGAAAATCAGCGGAACTGGCGAGAGAAGAAGTCGCACGAGCGTCTGCAGCCGGCGTGTCCCTCGTTTCTTTAGACGACTTCGCGTATCCCCCGCGCCTGAAGGAAATCTACGATCCTCCGCTCATTCTTTATGTGCGGGGAGATCCGCAAGCCTTGATCAAGGCCGGAATGGCGGTGGTGGGGACGCGCCATCCGACACCTTATGGTTCAGGGATGGCGGAACGGCTGGCGTGCGATCTGGCCGCACAAGGTTTGGTCATTATCAGTGGGATGGCGCGCGGGGTGGACAGCGCCGCACATCGCGGCGCGATTTCCGCCAAAGGCAAAACCGTGGCGGTATTCGGTACGGGCGTGGATGTGATCTATCCCAAGGAGAATTCGCGCCTCTCCGAGCAGATTCTGGGGCTTGGGGGTGCCCTGATCTCGGAGTTTCCGCTGGGGACCTTCGCGGCGCCGCAGAATTTCCCCATCCGCAATCGAATTATCAGCGGGATGTCGTTGGGCGTGCTGGTGGTCGAAGCCGCCGAATACTCCGGGACGCGCATCACGGCTCGGATGGCGATCGAGCAGAATCGGGATGTCTTTGCGGTGCCCGGTAACGTCACCAGCAAGAATTCCTGGGGACCGAACACACTGATCAAACAGGGTGCCAAGCTGGTTGCGACCTGGGAGGACGTGTGGGAGGATCTCCCGGCAGACGTACGACTTACGCTGAACCCCACTGCCTCGCCTGAATCTTCGAGCGCTTCCTCCGCATCTCTATTCCCAGACGACGGGCTTCCTCCTCACGAAAAACGAATCCTGAGCCTGCTGAAAGCTGACGAGGCCACGCACATCGATGAGCTCATCGAGAAGCTGGAATCGCAAATGTCTTCCTCGGAAATTTTCGCCGCATTATTCGAGCTGGAATTAAACGGCAAAGTGCGGCAAATGCCGGGGAAGAATTTTGTGAAGAGCTTCTAGCTGCTAGCTCCTAGCTTCTAGCTGAGGCGGGAAGGAATCGTCGTATGGAAGATTTCAAAAAACTGAAAGTTTGGAGCAAGGCCCACGAGTTTACCTTGTGGATTTATCAGAGGACGCGTTCCTTCCCAAAGGATGAGATGTATGGACTCACGTCCCAGATCAGGCGAGCGTCGGCGTCCATCGGCGCGAACATCGCAGAAGGATGCGGCCGTAGATCCGATCCGGAAATGAGAAGGTTTATTCAAATCGCTCGCGGATCAGCCAGTGAACTTGAATGCCATTTACTCTGGCTAGCGACTTGCATTTGCTCGCGCCGGACGAGTTCGCAGCAATGGAGTCGAAGATCCTGGAAATACAACGAATGTTGGCTGCTCTGGCGCAACGCCTGCACCGAAGTTTTAGCTAGGAGCTAGCAGCTAGAAGCTAAATAGCTTTTTGCCGTAACTTGTTGCTTCCCGCCCATTCGTGCTAGCTTCAAAACGGAATTCAGCAACACTGAGGTTACATTGTCCAAAGGTTTAGTCATTGTCGAATCGCCGGCCAAGGCGAAGACCATCCAGAAATACCTGGGTAAGGGGTTCTCTGTCGAGGCCTCGCTGGGGCATGTCAAAGATCTGCCCAAGAGCACGCTGGGCGTGGATGTTAATAATGATTTCGAGACGGATTACGTCGTCATCCCCGGCAAAGAAAAGGTTGTGGCCAAGCTGAAGAAGCTGGCCGCCTCGGCTGATGCGATCTATCTGGCGCCTGACCCGGACCGCGAAGGCGAAGCCATCGCCGCCCATCTCGCCGACGAACTTGACGGAAACGGCTCGAAGAAAAAGAAGGCCAAAAAAGCGAAGAAGGGTGAGCCCGAAGCCCCGCCGCGCATTCAGCGCGTCACTTTCAACGAGATCACCAAGCGCGCGGTGCAGGCCGCCTTTGAACATCCCCGGGCCATTGATCAGAATTTGGTCGATGCGCAACAGGCGCGCCGTGTTCTCGACCGCTTAGTCGGATACCAGGTTTCTCCCTTGTTGTGGGACAAGGTACGCCGCGGTCTCTCCGCCGGGCGCGTGCAGACCGTTGCCCTGCGTCTGATCGTCGAACGTGAGCGCGAGATCAAGGCGTTCGAGAAGAAGGAATACTGGACGATTGATGCGCACCTTGCTGCCAGCAAGCCCCCAGCTTTCGACGCGCGATTCGTGGGAAAAGGTGAAGAAAAGGTCGAAGTTGGCAATGGCGAAGAAGCGGAAAAGATCCGCGTCGCCCTGGAAAAAGCCGATTGGGTGGTTCGGAGCGTTGATAAGAAGGAGCGCCGTCGCAATGCCGCGCCTCCTTTTACCACCAGCAAACTGCAGCAGGACGCTTCCCGCAAGCTCCGCTTCAGCGTGAAGCGCACCATGATGATCGCGCAGCGCTTGTACGAAGGTGTAGAACTTGGCGAGGAAGGCTCCGTCGGCCTCATTACTTATATGCGTACCGACTCCACCCGCGTAGCGCCCGAGGCGATCACGGAGGTGCGCGAGTACGTCGGCAAGGAGTACGGGCAGAATTACCTTCCCGAGACTCCCAACACGTTTAAGGAGAAGAAGGACACGCAGGGCGCGCACGAAGCGATTCGCCCCACTTCAGCGATGCGCCATCCTGATCAGATCAAGCAATACTTAAAAGAAGATGAGTTTAAGGTTTACAAGCTGATCTGGCAGCGCTTTGTGGCTTCGCAGATCAACCCTGCCGTGTTCGACCAGACCACCGTCGACATCGACGCCAAGAGTGGAAATGATGTGTTCTGGTTCCGCGTAACCGGTTCGGTCCTGAAATTCGACGGCTTCCTGAGAGTTTACGAAGAGTCCAAGGAAGGCAAGGACGAGGAAGACGAGGAACTGAAGCACAAACTGCCCGCGCTCGAAGCCGGCCAGAAGCTCACCTTGCGCGAACTGAAGCCGGAGCAGCATTTCACCGAGCCTCCGCCGCGCTACAACGAAGCTTCGCTGGTGAAGGAACTGGAAGAGCGAGGCATCGGACGGCCTTCGACATACGCTGCCATTCTCTCCACAATTCAGGAGCGGCAGTACGTGCAGAAGCTCGGCGGAAAATTCGTTCCTACCGAGATTGGTCTGGTGGTCACCGACCTGCTTGTGGAAAACTTCCAGGACATTTTCGATGTGCAGTACACGGCGCGTCTGGAAGAGGAGCTCGACGAGATCGAAGATGGCAAAGAGAAGTGGCAGGACGCCATGGCGGAGTTCTGGAAGAAATTCCAGAAGGACCTGAAGTATGCCGAAAAGCACATGGAAAACATCAAGCGGATGGAGAAGCCCACCGATGAGAAGTGTGAAAAGTGTGGCGCGCCGCTGGTGATCAAGTGGGGCAAACACGGCTCCTTCTACGCCTGCAGCACCTACGATAAAGAAGATCCGAACACCTGCACGTTCACCAAGGAAAATCCGATCAACCTGCCCGATCTGGATTCGGCCGACGTGCAGGGCACGACGCAAGAGGAATACTGCGAAAACTGCGGACGGGTAATGGTGCTCAAGCGCGGGCGCTTCGGCCAGTTCATGGCGTGTACCGGATATCCCGATTGCAAGACCACTCGCCGCCTGGATCAGGGCAAGAAGGTTCCTGACATTCCGCTCGACGAACTTTGCCCAAAATGCGGACGCAATATGATGATCCGTCACGGGCGCTACGGCGAGTTCACCACCTGCAGCGGATATCCCGAGTGTAAGTACGTGAAGCAGAACTTCATTGGCGTGAAGTGCCCCGAGTGCAAAGACGGAGAACTGGTCGAAAAGCGCGCGCGTAAGGGCAACACGTTCTACGGATGCGGCAATTATCCGAAGTGTAAGTTCACTTCAGCGCATAAGCCAATTCCGGAAAAATGCCCGAGCTGCGGCAGTGAGTACCTGGTGGAAAAGAATCTGAAGGCCGGCCCCGTGATCGCGTGCCCGAACAAGGAATGCGATTACGAACGCCCGGCGCCTCCGCCTCCAGAGCCTCCAGCTACCACCAGCGCGCATAGCGCCAGCAGTTAAAACGAAACAAACCGCACGCCCCACCCGTCGCCGCTAACGGCAAAGGTGGGGCTTGTTATGTCTCCTCAGAATGTGGCGTGCTGATCTGCTTCTCATTTAAAATTCCGTCACTCAAATCCTAACGGAGGAACCGAATGGCTAAGAAGCCGACTACAGCCGACGCCCATCTGATTCTCGAACTCTATGATCTGCGCCGTGAAGCCGAAATGCGCAAAGCCCGCGCTTGGTGGGCAGGAGAATTTTTTCCCCAGAATGCCGACGACTTCATGAAGGTCGCCTGGGCGATGGGAACTCCGCAAAACGCCTGGCTGCGGCAGGTGAGCGGTTACTGGGGGATCGTCGCATCCTTCGTCAATGCCGGTATTTTGAACGAAAATCTTTTCCTGCAGCCGGGCTTCAGCGGGGAACTGTTTCTGATCTACGCCAAAATCCATCCCTTCATCAAAGACGTGCGCAAAGAACTGAATGACCCGAATGTGTTCCTGGAGGTTGAGAAAGCAGTCACTCACACCAAATGGGGACGGAAGCGGCTCGAATTCATGATCGGCCGCGTCGAAACCATGCGCCAGCGGGCGGCAGAGGCAAAGAAAAGCTCCTAGCGGTTGGGACGCTTGAGCTTCACAAGTCGTTGCTCGTCGCTTACCCGTGGCAGCTTCTGTTATCCTAATCGGCTGTGCGGATGATCTGGTGGTTTTTGATCCTGGGTGTCAGTTCGCTGGTGGTGGTGTGTGTAGCCATCGCGTTGTTCCTGCACCTGCGATCGCACCTGCAGAAGGCTCATGCCTCGCACGACGGACTTTCAGCGGAGGGTGAGGCGCGCCGCCCGGTCGATTCCATCGAACGCTGAATCAGCGCTCGTCGCAGCTGGAGCCTGATCATGGAAAAACTCGCGATTCATACTTTTCCCAATGCACAGGAGCACTGGCTTGATCTCTCGCGGCAAGTGGCTCTGGTCGTGGGCGCAACGCTTTTCATTGCTTTGTGCGCCCGCATTACCATTCCTTTGATGCCCCTCACGCCCGTTCCTCTCACAGCGCAGAATCTGGGAGTGCTGCTGGTGGGACTACTGCTCGGAAGCCGGCGCGGCTTTGCCGTAATGATGGTGTACCTGCTCGAAGGCATGGCCGGATTGCCCGTCTTTAACCCCACGGGTGTAGGCGGAGTCGCACAGCTATTCGGCGCAACCGGCGGATTTCTTCTCGTTTACCCCTTCGTTGCATTCCTGGCAGGTTACATTTTTGAGCGGGGTACTAAGAGCTTTGCCCGGGGTGTGATCGCCAGCCTACTGGCAGAGTTTCTCCTCTTCGCCGGAGGCCTGAGCTGGCTGTACGTGTTCACGCATTCACTCGCGAAAGCCGCGTACCTGGGCCTGTACTGGTTCATTGCAGGCGAAGTTATGAAGATCATGCTGGCCGCAGGAGTCGCAAGCCGCTGGCGCCGCGCAAAGATTTAGATCCAGCGGCGGCGGACGCCTTCGTCCGACCGGTTATAACAGCAGTCCGAAGGGCATGGATTTAGCCGTGCCGCTCTGCACAGCAAATTAAAAGCGGCTTCCGCCGCTGAGGCCCGAGGGCCAGAAGGTATAGATGACAGCAGTTTCCGACACCACAAAAGCCGTTGATAACAGTGCCTCCGGTCAGCTTCGCCAGATCAAGGTGGCGCACAGCCCCGACTCCGACGATGCTTTCATGTTCTACGGACTGGCGACGCACAAGGTGCGCACCCCCGGACTGCGCTTCACGCATACTCTGTGCGATATCGAGAGCCTGAATCAGAAAGCACGCGAAGGCGTATACGACGTGACTGCCATTTCGTTTCATGCCTATCCGTACGTCCAGGACAAATATGCCCTGATGGCCTGCGGAGGCAGCGTCGGCGAAGGCTACGGTCCGATGATCGTCTCCCCCCGTCCATTTACCACCAGCGAAATTAAAGGCAAGCGCATTGCCGTTCCCGGCACGCTGACTACGGCCTATCTCGCGCTGCAGTTGTTTGCGCCTGGGATTGAAACCGAAGTGGTCCCGTTCGATCAAATCATTCCGCAGGTGCTGGAAGGGAAGTACGAAGCGGGACTCATCATCCATGAAGGCCAGCTGACATATGACAAATCGGGTTTGCACCGCATCGTGGATCTCGGCCGCTGGTGGCAAAAGGTGACTGGACTTCCGCTGCCCCTCGGCGGCAATGCGATCCGCCGCGAACTGGGACCGCAACTCATGTCTACGGTAACGGCTGCCTTGCGCGAAAGCATCCAGTACGGGCTCGAACATCGCGAGGAAGCTCTTGCATACGCCATGCAATTCGCGCGCGATCTCGATACTCAATCGGCGGATAAGTTTGTCGGAATGTACGTCAACGAGCGCACTCTGGATTATGGTCCCGACGGCCGCGAGGCGGTGCGACGCCTGCTCGATATGGGACACAAAGCGGGTGTGATCGGGCCAGAAGCGCGGGTCGATTGGGTTGGATAAGACCAGCCATGGGCCGCTGATAGCTAACGCTCCTCGCTGACCGCTTCTGAGATTCACCCTTGCCCGAACAGACTCTTCTCATCGACGCTGACGACACGCTCTGGCAGAACAACATCTACTTCGAGCGCGCCATCGCGCGTTTCATTCCATTCCTGAATCATCACGAGTTCACGGCGGAGCAGGTGCGGGAAGTGTTGAATGATGTCGAGCGCGATTGCATCGTGAAACACGGTTACGGCCTGCAGAGTTTTGCGCACGCGCTAGTGGACACCTTCGAGCGGCTCAGCCCGGTTCCCGTGACTCCCGAAGTCGATGCTCAGGTCCGCAGCATAGCGAGCACGATTGAGAATCACGCCATCGAATTCCTCGCTGAAGTCCCGCAAACGCTCGAATACCTTGCCAAGCGTCACCGCCTGATTCTCGTGACCAAGGGCGCAATGCTCGAGCAGACGGGCAAAATCGATCGCTCCGGGGTGAAGAAATATTTTGCTGCAACGGAGGTCGTGGCTGAGAAGAACGCCCACATTTACGCTCACCTCGCAGAGAAATACGAGTGCGCACATGATTCAACGTGGATGATCGGGAACAGTCCGAAGTCCGACATCAACCCGGCGTTGGCTGCAGGATTGCATGCAGTCTTTATTCCTCACGGCGACACGTGGATTTTGGAGCACGAAGAGGTCAATCCGGCGCCTGCGAATCGGAAGCTTTTAATCGTCGGCTGCTTCGCGGAATTGCGCGAGCACTTCTAGGTCTCATTTCCCGCTGCTGTTCGGAGTCTCTCCGCGATGGAGATCGTGGAGAATGCGAACTCGTTCTGAAATCTGGTCCAATCCAGCAATCGCGGGTTCCCTTCGGCATGAGAGTCGCCCAGGCCGACACGAATATTGGGATTCAATGATTCCAGTTTCTGCTTAAGCTCATTCACTACCCAAGATTCGCAAGGCCCGTTGTAAATCGTGTGGCTCGTCAAAGGTGCGTCCAGCAATGCCAACACCGCTCTGGCAACATCGTCTACATGAACCAGCAGAACCCGCTCGGAACCGACATAGGGAAGCGTGAGATTGGCAGGACTCCTGGTTTGCAGGAGCTCGAAAATCGCACTCCTCCACGCGGAGGTCGTTGAGCGCGCGCCGGGACCAACGATCCGGCCGATTCGCAAGCTCACAAACTGCAGCGCCCCGGAGTCTGTGAAAGCCTTGCCCAGTTGTTCCACGTAAAGTTTCGCCGCGCCGTAGACGTCCTCTGGTGCAGCGTGATCGGTTTCGGAAACCACATAATCGGGAGAGCAGCTTCCGTAGATACTCAACGAACTGCCAAACACGAAACCAGCGACGCCGAACTGCCGAGCCAATTCAAGCAAGTTCACACTTCCAACGAGGTTCACTGTTGTGGCGCGGATCGGGTCTCGTTGGGCCGCGGTCGGCAGAATCGCCGCCAAATGGACAATTTTGCCGATGTCGCATTCCCGAAATACTTTCTCAAGCTGTTGCTGATCTGTAATGTCGCAGAGAACCTTCGTTACGATGGACGGATGTTGGAAAGCTGACGGTTGGCTCGAGTCCAACGCGATCACCCGCTTTCCGGAGTGCTCCATCAGGCTGACGAGTGTGCGGCCCAGAAAGCCCTCTGCGCCCGTCACGAGCACCGAATTTCGCGCGTGATTTTCCATAGCTCGAAGAGAATCAGCAGAGTTACGTTAATTTCTGGTCACTACCGCATCAAACTCACCAACAAGCGCCTATCGCGTGGGTGTAATACCGCATGGTACGCTCAAGTTGCTCTGCGATCTGGCTCCCACGTCAGTGGCGATTCAGACCAACAATTTACGTCGGCTGTTGCACACAGTCGAGGCGCTTTCGGAACTCGGTCCCGCGCTCACGGCGGAGCGCGAGTTCTCGGAAACCTCGCGGCTGATGCTGTCTGCTGTGATGGAAGCAGCGGGCGCACGCGAAGGTGTGCTCTTTCTGTTCAGCGACAAGCCTGACATGCTGAGCTCCGCGTCAGCTTTGGGATTCGCCTTGATGCCGGATCCCGCCTTCATTCCTCTCCTTCCCAAACACGTGCACGCGCTGGTAGCGGCCCGTGGGCCCGTGGTTCTGAACTCGTCTACGTACTCAGTCTTTTTGAGCTCGAACGGGAACGTCGCCCCGGAGCTCTTCAAGTGCCTGGCACCGCTCAAGGCCGGTGGACGGCTCGCGGGAGTGATTGCTCTCGGCCGCCGGTCGGGCGATTCCCTCTACGAAGACAGTGAACTGGATGCGCTGGAACTGCTGTGCTCGTACGTTGCCCTCGCCGTACAGAACCATGCGCTGACCCAGACCATCGCGCAGCGCGTTTCGGAAAATCTGAAACTGATGGCTTCGCTGCACGGTTTTTACGATAACGCCCTGGAAGCCTTCGCTACCGCAATCGACGTGAAACACGTGAATATTCACGGGCACTCGCTGCGCGTGGGGCGCTACGCCGCCGCCATCGGCGATGCCATGGGCATGGAGTCCAGTGAAGTCGCGGCCCTGCGCAGCGCCGGATATCTGCACGACATCGGCAAGGTCGCGGTGGATCGTCGGCTGTTCGGAAAGCCCGGAGCGCTCGACCCCGAAGAGTTTCGCGAAATGGCCGATCACACCACGGTCGGTCATCAGATCGTCAGCACCGTCCAGTTCCCTTGGCCCAGGATCCCGGAAACCGTGCGTTGGCATCACGAGCGCGCCGATGGCTCGGGATATCCCGACAGGCTGATGCAAGAGGATGTCCCCATGGCTGTTCGAATCGTGGGCGTGGCTGACTCTTTTGACGCCATGACCAGCACGCGCCCTTACCGTGCACCCCTGTCGGTCGGAAGCGCGCTGAGCGATCTGGTACGGCTTGCTCCGGAGAAGTTCGATCCCAATATTGTGCAGGCTCTTCTGATCCAGGTACGGCGAGATGTTGTAGGCAGCAGTCGCTCCCCGCTGCTCGACTCCATGAGCGTGAACATCGCCGCTGCCGACATCGATCATCTCGCGGCTACCCTGCAATACAAGGTGTCTCGAGGCAAGGTGTACTTGACGCCTTAACGACTCTGCCCGTTGCACACTGCATACGATTTGCAGGGAGGACCACGGCTTGAGGTAGGGAACTGGTAGCCGTCCGACATCACTCCTCAGATGTCGATCAGCACATCCCCGTCTTCGATCTTCAGGGGATACACCGCGATTTTTGCACTGGAACTGTGAGCGGCCTCGCCTGTCGTGGGATCCCAAGCCCAGGCGTGCCAGGGGCAGACGATCTTGCCGTTCTCGATCGTTCCCTGGCCCAGCGGTCCGCCACGATGCAAGCAGATGTTGTCCATCGCACGGTAAGTGCCGTTTACGTTGGCGACGCAGATCTCTTTGCCGCTACAGGGGAATTCTTTTGCCTCGTCCGGGCCGGGGAGATTCGATTCGCTGGTCAGTTTAATGAAGGTCGACATCGGCATTCGCCGGGGTTCGAGGTCGCCGAGCCGCGCTCGGCCGGACAGCCGAGGGCGGCTGTCCCTACATACACCGGACAGGCCAAGGGCCTGTCCCTACGTGGTTCGTAGCTACTTCGGTTGCAGCGTCTGCGCGATCATGACCTGGCGCTTGAAGTTCTCTACCATCCCCGGATCCAGGCGGACTTCAGTGGGTTTCCTGGCGATCGTCATGGTGTCGATTTTGTCCTGCAGCTTGAGCAGCGCGTAAAACAGGTTCTCGGGACGCGGAGGACAGCCTGTGACGTAGACGTCCACGGGAACGATCTTGTCCACACCCTGTAGCACGGCGTAGGTGTTGAAGGGGCCGCCCACGGAGGAGCAGGCGCCCATCGAGATTACCCACTTCGGATCCGGCATCTGGTCGTAGATGCGCTTGACCACCGGCGCCATCTTCAGCGTCACCGTGCCAGCGACGATCATGAGATCGCTTTGCCGTGGGCTGGGACGGAAGACCTCGGATCCAAAGCGCGCGATATCGAAGCGTGCGGTGGAGGACGCAATCATCTCAATGGCGCAGCAGGCCAAGCCGAAGGTCATCGGCCATACCGCCGATTTCCGCGCCCAGTTGAAGACGTAGTCAACCGTGGAAATCAGAAAATTCTTTTCAAACTTGTTTTGCAGCCAGCCCATGCAAAGTACCTCGGACCTACACTGCAGTCTAGGTAAGCCTTACGGCGGTGTCAAATCAAACTCCAAAGCAGGCGGAATATGGGCGGAGTGCGGGAATGCTCGTTTGAATCCGAGCTACTGCACAGTTTGAAACTGCATGTTCTCGTCCACCGAGATCTGGGCGGGTGCCCCGGAGTTGTCCTCGCCAGTGCGGCTTGCCACCACGCGGAATCCGCTGCCGCTGGTCTCGATGTCATAGCTGTACGGAAGACGCTGCCGGGCAACACTCAACGACCGGCTGGAGATCAGGTCATCGAGCGAGGCGTATTTTCCTTCCAGCGCGAAGTATCCACGTTCGGCTTGAGCGATGGTCATCAGGTCGCTGCGGACTCCGACGATGTTGATGGCAGCTTTAGGATTGTTCGTTCCCGTAGCTGCAGACGTGCTCTGCACCTGGCGGGAATAGATGTAGAGACCCACGGCCATGACAATGACCACGCTGAGAAAACCGAAAAGACGGCTCATAGTGGGATTTCAGCGGGAAAGCTTGCGGGCTGCAAGTAACCGGAGGGCAACGACCAGCGCGGCTTGCGATGCGGACGCTGGCCGTTGCTTGCGACTCGAGGGGCGAGTGGTGACGCGGAATGTCTCTTACTGGATTGCGCTGCCAACCTGCGAGAAGACGTTGCTGGCGTTCGAACCAATCAGCCGTACCGTCCCCACAACAATCACCAGAATCACCGCCAACATGACGGAATACTCGGCGATGTCCTGTCCTTCTTCATCTGACCAAAGATTGCGATATGAGTATTTCACCGGTTCCCTCCGTTTAAACCGACCCCTGAGCCATCGCCAGCGGGACCTTTGCGGGAGCACTTTGCTGCTCCTGCCCCAATCCCCAACCCTCTTTGTCCTGCGACAGCGCCTGCAGTCCGATCTGAAACTCGGATGTGCCCTGCATCTTTTTGACCCAGACCACCCGAAATTGCGTCTTGCGCTGGCGGTAAAAAACCGTAATCTCGTCCTGCAGGTTCAACTCGTGACGGATGCCCCCCAAGCGGGCTCCCACTGCAGTGACGTCCAGCGTGTGCGCCAGTTCCTCAAAAGCTTTGCCCGCCTTGTCCGTCCCCTTGACCTTTACAGGCAGGACGGCTTTCGTGCGGTTTCCGCGGCGCTCAATCATCTGCCTTGTGGTCCCAAGCACATTCGCTTCCGGTACCTAGTCTGCCTCGCCTGCCAGGAATTGGGAATGGCCCCGACGGGTAGGTGTAAGGCACGGAAGTAACCAAGCCTTCCCAACGCCGCAGAGCACGTAAATTCAACGTTTTGCGGGCATCGCGAAACTTTTGCCGCCCGGCTGTGGTCTAATAAATAGACGCACCGTCGCCCATGAAACTCCCCTTCCATTTGATTTTGTCGATACTTTTCGCCTGCCTGGTGGGCGTCGCTTTTGCTACAAACCCGCCGCAAACGCAATCTCCTGCGCTGCTGCCGCAGGCCTTTGGCGGATGGCAGATGCAGGGCACTCCGCACACCAGCAGCGATCCCGTAGTTGCCGACGTGAGCAACGCGCGCGTGCTGCAGGAATACCGTTTCACCGATCTGGCTTCGGTCACTTACACTCGCGAGGATGGCCGGACGCTCAAGATTCGCGGCGCCCGCTTCGCCGATGCTTCCGGAGCCTTCGGCGCGTACACGTTTTATCTACGGCCGGATATGAACAAGGAGCAGATCGGCGACCAGGGATCCTCCGTTGGAGATCGCGTTCTTTTCTATCGCGGAAATGTGCTGGTAGATGCCCAATTCAGCAAAGAAACCCCAATGTCCGGTGCGGAATTGCGCGAACTCGCGGGCATGTTGCCCAAGCCGGGGGGCAATGCCGGGAATCTGCCCTCCTTCATTCAATTTTTTCCCACCCGTAATTACGTGACGAACACGCAGAAGTACGTGATGGGACCGCTGGCTCTGGCCGCGATCGCTTCTCCTGTGTCCACCGATTTGGTGGACTTTGGGACAAGCGCCGAGGCCTCATTGGCGCGCTACCAGACTCCCAGCGGCGAAGCGACCTTGATGCTGATTTCCTACCCCACGCCACAACTTGCGGCTGAACATTTGCGGCGCATTGATGCGGCCCACCAAGTGGCCAACCAGAATAGCTCTGGAATTTCAGAGATCGCGGGTTCGGGAACTTTCTTCGATAAGCGCAGCGGGCCGATTATCGCGATCGCAAGCGGAGGAATTTCCGATAACGATGCCAAAACTTTGCTCGGGCGCGTGAACTACGAAGCCAACGTTACCTGGAATACTCCGTCAGAAAATACCGAAGTTCGCCAGCTTTACTCGCTGATTCTGAACATTGTGGTGCTGTGTGCGATTCTAGGCGGGCTCGCCATCATCGCGGGCGTCGCGTTTGGAGGCGTGCGCATTTTGGTGAAACGTTTCTTTCCCGACAGGGTTTTTGATCGTCCCGAGCAGATGGAATTCATTTCCCTGCATCTGACCGAGACGGTCGTGAAGGGGCCCGGGGGGAGTGCCTCCGAGCGGGCCCAGGGGCTGCCCCAGAATCCTTCCTGACAAGGTAAGTACCTTTAGAAAGATCGGCTTACCCTACCAGTGGGCGGAGGTTGTCTCATTTTGGTACATTCTGCGGGAGTGTTGACGGATTTTGTAAATTGCTGAAAACAAAAGCATTTATTTCCGAAAAATCGCTTGACACCCTTGTTTTTCGGCTCATAAGATTTCGGCAGAAAGTTTTGACGGAATTTAAAAGCCTCCGTTGGAACTATTCTCCCTTGAAGAAGAGGCCGCCCTGTTGCCGGGTGGCCTTTTCGTTTGCAGTCGCTCTGCCAGTAAGATTTCCCGGCATGGTTTGTGCGCTGACGGAACTCTTGTCGGTGGTCTTCGTATAGTTGGGAGTGGGGCTTTTCTTAGTGGCGCAGAAGACATCCGGCTAGAGGGCGAAATCATGTTCTGCGATGGATGCGGCACGACAGTGCAAGCGGGTCAGCGGTTCTGCAGTAACTGCGGCAAGCAGGTCGTGGGCCCCGTTTCGTTTGCCCAGCCCCGTCCCGGCCGAGTGCAGGGACACGTTCGCCTGCTCGCGCTGTTTTGGCTGGCATTCTCGGCCTTCAATACCGTCGGCGCGATCGTTCTCTACATCGTTGCGAATACTATCTTCGCGCATATGCGCGACTTCGGTGCTCCAGAGGCTGCAGGAACGTTTCTGCGCCCATTGTTGAGCGTCATAGCCATTCTTCTGCTCGCAAAAGCGGCTTTAGGATTCATTGCGGGATGGGGCCTTCTGCAGCACGAGAGTTGGGCAAGGATCCTGGTGTTGATCTTGGGATTCATCTCGCTGTTCACCAACATCCCGTTCGGAACCGCGCTGGGTATCTACACCATGTGGGTGCTTCTTTCCTCGGATTCGGAGCGAGAATACGAGGCGTTGGCAACTGCGCGAGCCGCGTGACCTTGCAGAGGTTGGAGTTTGTGATCCTTGGAGGGGTTCGTACGACTTCAGTGATCGCGTGCTTTACGGTTTCGTACCTGCCATTTAAAATCAAAATCAGGCCGACGTAGCTCAGTTGGTAGAGCAGCCGATTCGTAATCGGCAGGTCACCAGTTCAAGTCTGGTCGTCGGCTCCATTCTCTCAATCACTTAGCCCACTCCTCATTACACTCTCAACTCACTGTGACGTGAATTGTGACTTAGATTGCGCTGGTCAATGGCGTCGCGGATCGGATCCAATCCCGGATGCTGGTATTGCATCGCTGTCCGCGCGTCGGTATGTCCCATGACTTTCATTACCATTGCCAGGTTGCCGGTTGCCTTCATACGCCGCCGTACCAAAAGTATGGCGCGCGCAGTACAAGACCAAGGATTCCGGCAGGCCCGCCTTGCGACGTGCCTCCCGAAACTGCTTGGCTACTGTGGTTAGATGCCCAGACACCGCTCTCGAGGATGGGAAAAGCCAGCCTTCCTGTCTTTGGCCACAACGGGCAACCAGAAGGTCGAACATGCGCAGGCTGATTGGCACTTGCCGGCGCGACGCTCTGGTCTTGCCGTAAGGGTTGAAAATCAACCGTCGGTTCCAATCGATATTTTCGACCCTCATTCGAAAGACTTCCTCAGGACGCATCCCCGTATCTTGGATGATGATGAGTACATCTCTCATTGGCTGGCGGCCAACAGCAAGCAGTTTCGACTCATTGTCTGAGTCTATCGTCTGCTCTCTGCCCACCTCCTTGACGAGTTTGAGGGGTGGGGCTGCCATAATTGTCTTCCATTCAACCGCCTTGCCCAGCAACCTGCGCAGTGTGCGCAAAGCCTGATTGACATAGGAAGGTGACCCTGTCAGTCCCAACGCATCCACCTCTTCCGTGCTTATACGGTCAAGCGTCATACCCATCTGCAATCCCTCGCGGAACATTTCCGTGTCCACTCCCATGCCGACACGGAAGTGATTGGGCAGACCGAAAAAATGTCCGGGCACGGCTGAAGTCTCATGCTCGGTGCGCAGCCGAGCTAGGAAATTATCGACGGTGCCCGTGGCCAAGCGCAGAATGGCGGTTGTGCCAAATTCAGGCGCCCTAGAGAATCCATCGTTCCCCATTCACAATGGCCACCGCTCCAGTTACCAGAGCGATCGTGCCTCTCTCGGCAGCTGATCAGGGTAACTCCGGTCTTATCAATACGTGGAAATAAGATGCTTTCCCCGTCGGGTGACCACGCATTCTGACGATTGCGAAAGAAAAACAGTGATTTCTGCGGCAGGGATTCCCTCACGCGGCGCCAGTCAATCGGGAATTTCTCTAATCCGAAGAAGAAGACAGCCGGGCGGCTCTCAAAACGGATGTACGCGGGTGACGTTTCAAAGTGCTCGGCCGCAAAGCGGAGATCGACGATCAGTTGCCCGGTCACATCGCAACCCTGCTTCTGGTATTCCGAAAGCGCCCCGGCATCCTCGGAGACTGCAAATTCGAAGTTCTGCCGTTCCGCTTCCTTCATGAGCAGGTTCGTGCTCTCGTTTTTCGAGCCTGAGTTTGGTCCGTACCAATCAACAATGGCTGGGATCGGCGGAAGAATGGAGGTTTCTCTCGCTCATGAAAAACCGGGAGGACCTTCCCCCAAATCCCCCCGGCCTTTTCCATGGGGTTGCGGTGATGGCGCAGTGCTCAGCGTCGTGCCGCCATCAACACCACCTCATGCATCGAAAAATCTTTTGCTACTTCCTTTTCCCGAGGACTGGGGCTGAGTTCATGCCCAGACGTGTTTCCCGCGACCCAGATCCGGTTCAGAAAATATCGCTCTCCATAGCGGTGGAAAATGACCTTGGTTTGTTCGGGGGACGCTAGTGAGATACAGGAATTGAACATCACCAGGCTCGTGGTGTTCGTCTCCACATTGCGGATCGCAAGGACTTTTCCCTCAACGTCTACCGACTGCAACAAGTATTCTCCAGCGGGTAGGTTGGCGCGGTTAACGATGAAGCTGAAAGGCACAGTCACCTTCACCTTAGTGCTTTGGGCACTAGCAACCGTTGTGACTGCCAGGGCGAGTGCTGCGGCGAATAACAGCGAGTTCCTTTTCATTTCGGGTTCCTCTTTTCCGGCTGAGTGCCGTCTGTTTTGTCTTACAAATGGAAAGCGTCCCTTCGAGAAAACCCCGCCAGTTCACTCAAAATAATCTTTTGCCGGAGCACTGGTTTTGGTGACAGGGGGGCCGGGTGAAACTATGTCTGGCGCCGATCAGGGGTCAGAACAGCGGAGGAGTCACAGGAAATGAGATGAACGTACCTCGCCTAAGTCGGATATAATCGGGCGGTCACGGCCCCGGGGGGTGCAGCATGGGGAACGGTGCTGGCGACGTCACACAACTTCTGCAGCAATGGCGGGCCGGAGACTTACAGGCCGAGGGCGCGCTCTTCAAGCTGCTGCTACCGGATTTGCGTAAGATTGCTGGCTGCTGCTTCCGCGGCGAGCGTTCAGGCCACACTCTGCAACCCACCGCACTCGTCAATGAGGCATTTGTGCGGCTGGTGCACGCCAAAAACATTGAGTGGCGGGATCGCGGCCATTTCTTCGCTTTAGCTGCCAGGATCATGCGTCGCTTTCTTATCGACCACGCCCGTGCCCAACCGAGCGTCCAATTTTTGCCCATGGAGGGGTTTCCCGAGCGTGTTTTGGGCCGTCGCACGCCGCTAGAGATAGCGATCACCATCGACGACTTGTTGAACGAACTCGAAAAGGAATCGCCTCAGCGGCGGTCTGTGGTGGAGTTGAAGTTCTTCTTGGGGATGACCGATGAAGAGGCGGCGGATGCCCTGAATCTTAAGTTACACACTTTTCAGCGCGAGTGGCATCGCGCCCGCCTCTGGCTTTTTACGCGATTAAGTGTGGACAATGCAAACTAACTCTGAACGCGATGAGCGAGTGATGAGCATCGTCTCGCAGGCCCGTCGCCAGTCTCCGACGGAGCGCGAGCCCTTCCTGCGTTCGGCGTGTGAAACCGACTCCAATCTGTACCAGGAAATTGCTGAGACTCTGGAGTGGGAAGCCCGCATGGGCAGTTTTCTGCAGCAGCCCCTGGTTGCCCTTACCGTGGTGGGCCGGCTGTTTCGACCGGGGGAAGTGATTGATGGTCGTTTCGAGATCGTGCGCACCGTCGGCGAAGGTGGTATGGGCGTGGTTTATGAAGCGATCGACCGTAAACGCAATCTGCGCATCGCCATCAAGTCGGCAAAGCCCGGCTTCCAGCGCCTGCTTTCTCCCGAGTTGGAAGGCGCGCTCAAGGTGCGTCATCCCAACGTCTGCCTGGTTAACCAGATTCACACCACAAAGACGGACGCCGGAGAAGTTGATTTTCTCAGCATGGAGTTTCTCGAGGGGAAGACTCTTTCTGCCTATTTGGACAGCAAAGGCAAGCTCGATCCCGCGGCGGCTCTCGAACTTGTGCGTCAGTTGTGCGCCGGGCTATCGGAAGCGCACCACAGTGGGGTCGTCCATGGCGATTTGAAAAGCGCCAATATCATTCTTAGCCAGCATGACGACGGCAGCCTGCGTCCGGTGATTACCGACTTCGGGCTGGCGAGCGGAGCGAATCAACCATCTGGGGCGCTCGGCGGCACGCCTGATTACATGGCGCCCGAATTGTTGCGCGGCCAAACAACCTCGAAAGCTTCAGACGTGTACGCTCTGGGCGTCATCCTCTACGAGGTTGTCACCGGCCGTTTGCCGTTCGAGAACCAATCACTCGAGAGTCATCCGACTTGTCCGCCAGCTCCGAGTGATTTGGTTAAAGCTCTTGATCCCCGATGGGATCCGGTAATCCTGGACTGTCTCAGCGAATCTCCGGCGGCACGGCCGACCGATGCCGCCCAGATCATCGCTCGGCTGGACAAACGGCCTTTGCGCAAAGCGCCACTCATTGCGGTCGGAGTTCTAATTCTGGCCGCTTTGATTCCACCGACTCGAAAGTGGGCCACGGATGCCTTCATGGATCGGTTCATGCCGGCAAACGTGCGCTTGGCGATTCTTCCGCTCCAAAATCCAAGCGAAGCCACCATGGTCGGTGAAGGCGCACTCCACGACGTTTCCACACGTCTTCTTCATATACCGAGCGCGCGACGGACTCTGGTCGTAATTCCGCCGGGTGTAGACGCAGGAACAGCCGTGCAGACCGCAGAACAAGCAGTCAAAGTCCTGCACGCCACGCACGCCTTGCGGACCACGTTGCGCAGGGAAGGCAAGGATTACATTGTCGAGGGTTCAGTCCTCGATCTCCACAACCAAGCGCACCTTCGCGACTTCAGTACCCGCTACTCCCAAGCTACTGTTGGTGCGCTTCCTTCAGCCCTTGCCAGCGAGGTTTCGCTGGCATTGCGCCTGCCGACCGCGGCGGCTCCAGAAGTGCTTTCATCAGAAGCGACCGCACCATACGACAAAGGCCTATATCTGTTGCGAACGGACGAACAAACCTACGAGGACGCCATCTCACTGTTTCGCGAAGCAGCGCGACTTGACCCACGCTCGCCATTGCCGCCGGCTGCTTTGGTCGAGGCACAAGTCGTTAAATGCGGCATCATCAAAGCACATCATTGCTTGGCAGAAGCGCAGCAAGCTTTGGGCGATGCGGAAAGCCTTAACCCGGACTCCGCCAGGGTACGCTTAGCTGGCGGTCTGCTGAACCAGGCAACCGGAAAATATCAGAAGGCTCTCGAAGACTACAATCGCGTGCTAGAACTCGAACCGCGCAATATTGACGCTCTCTTGCAGATCGCCAGTGTTTACTTCAGGGCTGATATGCCAGACAAGGCCATCATCGCTTACCAGAAGGCCATTGAGCTGGACCCTGGATACTATCTGCCTCACGAAGAATTGGGTTCCTTCCACTATTTTCGAGGTGAATATCGGGAAGCGGTGGAGCAGTTCAAAGTAGCCATTGACCGGGCTCCGGGTCGCGCCGTCGCCTACAGTAACTTGGGGGCGACATTGATGGATCTTGGGGAATACGGCCCAGCTGAAAGATCGCTCTTGCAATCTCTGGAAGTCAGAGAGACCGCGCCAGCCCTGAACAATATGGGAGCTGTCCGAGCCTATCAGCGACGAGATGCCGAGGCAGTCGACTACTACCAACGCGCGATACGGATCAATCCGAATGATTACATCTTCATTCAAAACCTGGCTGATTCCTATCGTCGACTGGGACGTTCAAGGGAAGCAACACACGCTTACAAGCAGGCACTTAATCTGGGTCTGGCTGACCTTGCGGAAAATCCGCTGGAGGCTTTTTCCCGGGGCTTTGTCGCCTATTGTTCGGCGCGCCTCGGTGATAACCAAAGAGCCCAAACCGAAATAGGTCAAGCTCTGAAGTTGTCACCTGGAAATAAGTCGGTAATTCGTAATGCGGTACTAACCTACGAGGCCCTGGGGCAAAGGGAACAGTCGATCGCGGCCCTCCGTGGAGCGACTCCTGAACTCCTTAGAGAACTTGAACATCATCCGGACCTGGCGGACCTCAGTAGCCATTCTCGCTTTCAGCAGTTAGTCACCAAAATCGACAATGGAGGGAAATAGAGTATGGCGGGCACAAACAAGGACGTGACACTAAAGATGGAGGGAGAGTATGTCGTGGCTGTTCCCTCAAAGCTTCCTAACGTGAAAGTTGGAGACACACTCACCTTCAACTCAGACTCCGATCTGTTCAAGGTTGTATTCAAAGGAAGATGGCCGTTTGCAGGGAAGAAACACGTCGTAAGGAACAACAAACCACTAACGTTCGAGCGCCAGGGTCCTTTCAAGTTCCTCTGTTATATCGGCACTAGACCTGAAAAGCATCTTGCGCCGAACCTTGGTTATCCAATCAGCAGAGGGGGGATCAAGTGGGCGTCTTATGATGGCGATGGCGGTACCGGCAGCGTGAAGCCGCCCGGAAAATAAAGATACCTGTCCTGCCCTGAGCTTATACCGGCTCAGGGCAGCAGTTTTGACATCTGCAGGTGGAAGCTCAGGTCGCGACGCAGGCGAGATCATTCCTGAAAAGAAGTTGCTGGAGAGCGTAAAGCAGTAAAAATAGTCAGCACCCGATACGAGTCGGCGTCCACCTCGATTACAAAGGGGGCTTGCGGAGTGCTGACAAACACGGGGCGCGTTGGCGGGCGTCCAATGCCCACGGCAGCCGCTGGATTACTTTCTCGTCGCGACCTTAAGGCGTACACTCGGTACTTAGCCCCATTTTAGCGCTGCTATGCTGCATCAAGTCGTTGTACTTCCTTTAGCTGCCCGGTCACGTACAACGGTTTAGCAATTGTCGACTCTCTCGCGAGCCCCTGCAATCCCATGTACTTACAGCCGTGCCCACGCACGAAATGCAACCTAATGTGACCTCATTCGTCAGTTTCGGGACACCATTTGGGACAGTAACAGAATCCCGGGGCTCAGAAGACCTGACGGCTAGTCGTCTCCACATCGTTTTGATCTCCATGGGCAACATCCGGTGCGTTTCATAACTGGGAAGAGGTAAGCAGCCCGGATGCCGCCAAAATAAGCAGCTCAGAAGGGTTGCTCCCACCCGGATTCCCTTGCCAGTCCTGATGTTTACCGTCAGTCTTCGTTTTCCGATGACGACATGCCGATTGCTTGGCGCTTCCGCTCGGCGGCCGGCGAGAGCGCTATGGAGGCGGAGTGCCAGTTTGGTCTCAATGAATTGAACTCTGAGATGAAACTAAAGCCGCGGGGCGGACATCGCCCATTTGAAGGAGAAGCTGCGTAGGGGCATTTCTTCCTAGACGTTCAAAGTCATGCACCATGTGCATTTGGTCGTAATATCCGAAGCTGTGGGCGATGTCCAGCCAAGTCCTCAATGGGTTCGCCAGCTTCGCATCCAGAGCAGCTTGAAACCGGGCGATGCGGGCGAAGGTTTTCGGCGACATACCTACGTCCATCAGGAAAAGACGTTCAAAATGACGTAGGCTCAGCGCACCCTGTCGTCCGAGTTTCGGAATGCTTACAGAACCATGCTGGCTGAACAAGTACTTCGCCGCTCGGCCTATCTTGCTGTCTGGTGCTGCAGACGAAAGTCTTGCCATAAGAAACGTTTCAACAATGCGTACACGCCGACCGAAACTCAATTCTTCTCCCATGCGATTCCACAACTCTCTGATAGCAGGACCGTGGAGAAGTGTCGCATTGTCGAAATTGTTTGTGGTTTCTCTGACGGGGATGTTAAAGAGCTGAGACCAACCGGACGGCCAGAAAAACACAGCAAAAGACACGACTCCCGGGCTCAGGTACAGTGTGCCGGAAAATCCTTCCTGGGCGCCACCGACCAGGATTTCCGATGTCACGTCCCGATCTCGATGTCGTATACCGGGCAAAACACCAAATTCAAAGTTTAGAAGCTGCTCAAGTTGTGCTGGAACGGACTGCATCCACGGTTGGTCGGTTGAGGCAACAGTCCGTTGGGCGTATGCACGCACGAAGGGAGCTAATTCCGCTCGCGGACGCGCACTCTGTACGGATGACATACGGATGACAACTCAAAACTTGCGAGATGGCCCATGTACCTGCCTTGCCGGTTCTGAAATAGGGGAAAGCTAAAGCCCGTAGTTACAAAGTATAGCAGACTTCGTGTTCCCGTTTGTCAAGAATGGCTGATGCGGACGGAGTCGAGATTTACATTCTCTTGCAAGGAAACAGTGCGGTCGACTCACCATTAACTAGTAGTCTGGGTTTTCTGAAGAAAAAAATGGGATGTCGGATTTTTACTATGCGCACATCTCGTTTCTGTGGCATTAGTGTCGACACTTCCTCCTGGGGCGTACTGCACCATCCCGTTAATGGGTTCGTGCATTTCGCGCTCTCGCGTCGCCATTTCGACCGCGGCCTCCACCGGCCGCGGCCCAATAGAGACGATCGCATAAACACGACACTGTATGTGTCGGCTAAGGAGTGGCTTATGAAGATGAGAACGGTGGTACGCCTTGCAACCATCACAATGTTTGCGACACTATTCATGACTCTCATGCTCAATGCTCAAGACCATCGGGAAAGACAACCGCGATACAAGCTCGTCGACTTGGGGACGCTCGGAGGTCCCATCAGTTATGGGTCTGCCAATGGCGATGGCGGCAGACTGCTAAACAATATGGGCGTCGTGTCTTCATTTGCTGACACTACGACGCCAGACCCCTTGGCCCCGGATTTTTGTTTCGATCAGGATTGTCTTGTCGCCCATGCTTATCGGTGGCGAGATGGCGTCATGCAGGACCTCGGCACTCTTGCGGACGGCTATAGCAGTTTGGCCGCGGGAATCAATGACCACGGATGGAGCATTGGAGCGTCGCAAACCGGTCTCCTCGATCCAGTTCCATTCCCACAGAACCGTGCGGTGGCCTGGATACGTCGAGGCATGATAAATCTGGGAACGATTGAAGGCGGCAGTAACAGCATCGGGATTTCCATCAACAACTTGGGGCAGCTCGTGGGAATTTCCGACAATGGCGTGCCCGATCCATTCTCAATATTCCAGGCAGGCATCCAAATCCGCACCTTTTTTTGGGAGCATGGCCAGCTCCAAGATATTGGCAGCTTGGGAGGCCCGGACACGATCCCTGGTCCCGGGTGTACCAACGAGCGCCCGGGAAGCATTGTAGGCACCTCTTACACCAGCTTTACTCCCAATGCGGACACAGGCATTCCGACGCTGCACCCGTTCCTTTGGGAGAACGGCACGATGCTCGACCTCGGAAGTCTCGGCGGAACACTTACTTTTGGGCAGTGCGCGAACACTCGAGGAGATGTCATTGGCGAATCCACTTTGCCGGGCAACCTGCTGAACCATGCTTTCCTCTGGCACAGGGGCCGAATGAAAGACCTCGGCACGCTCGGCGGAGACAATTCCGAGGCGATTTGGATGAATGATTCCGGTGATATCGTCGGCTCCGCTGATCTTTCCACTCCCGACATTCACGACGCTGTCCGCTGGAGGCAGGGTCAGATTCTGGACTTGGGAACGGTCGACGGAGACGGTTGCAGTCGCGGCCGAGCCATCAATTCCATAGGCCAAATTGTCGGCGGTTCGTCGGATTGCCACAATTTCCTGCATGCATTCGTGTGGGACGAGGGTGGTCCGATGCTCGACCTGAACGCGCTGATTCCTCCGGGTTCCGGACTACAGCTTACCAATGCGATCAACATCAACGATCGCGGAGAGATTCTCGCCAAATCGATTCCTTTAGGTGTCACGCCCATCGACGATGAAGATCTCGGGCACATGGTTCTTCTCGTCCCGTGCGAGGAAGAAAACGAATGCGTGTCGGAGGACTCGAATACCGTGGTTTCGAGTTTTCTACCTCGCCCCGCGCGAAGAGCGTTAAACAGCAGTGTCAATACTCAACGCCCCGTCACAGCAAAGGATGTTGCCGCTGAGTGGCGTGCGAAGGTAGCCCGCCAGTATGCATTTGCGCGGGTTGTACGAAAACCTTAGGAGGTTTTTATGCTTTGCGCACAAACTCGCCTCACCTCTCGCGTCCTTGTCCTTTTGGCGGCGATTGTTGCTCTGGTGGCGACTGCGCATGCCAGCTTCCCGGGAAAGAACGGCCGGATCGCGTTCGTGCAGGGCCCCGACATTTACACGATGAATCCGGACGGGAGTGACATCAGGCAATTGACTACTTTTACTGAAGACAACTCTGCATTTTGGGAGAACTGGTCGGCGGATGGGCAGTTGCTGGTTTTCTCGCGATTTCCAGCGCCCGATTTCTTCGGCCGGCTTTGGCTGATGAATGCCGACGGAAGCAATCAGCATTTACTGTTGAACGATCCCGGATATGACGACGAAGCCCCAAGCTTCTCGCCTGATGGCAGTAACATCGTTTTTTCCAGATGCGCTCCGCTGGACGGTGAGTTCCCTTGCGCAATCTATCGCGTCAATGTGGACGGAAGCGGGCTCAGTCAGGTCACACCAGTTCGTATTGAACTCGGAGATTTCGAGCCCGAGTATTCGCCCGATCAGACGACCATTGCGCTGGACAGTTTCGGGCGGGATGGAATCATTGCCGCGGTTCACCTGATGAATCCGGACGGAACAACACTTCGGGAACTATCTGCAGCGGAATTGTTAGCATTCGCGCCGGACTGGTCGCCTGATGGACGCCAACTCATCTTCACAACCAAGTGTTGCAATCCCGAACTGCCGAATCTCGTGGTGATGTCGCGCGACGGCCAGAGAATGCTGCGGTTAACGAACGATCACGGCTTTATGGCGGCTGGACGGAGTTCATGGTCACCACAAGGCGACGCGATCGTCTTCCAAAGCACAAACTTGGATACGGGAGAAAACGGAATCTACATCATCAACGCCGATGGCAGTGGAGTGAAGCGCGTCACGAAAGTGCGGCCGAGTGCGTTCGTGAATCACGGTCCGCGGGTTCGGTTGCAAGTGCATTTCCCTCACCACAAAAAGATGCCCCCGTTCACGCAGATAGAGGACGGCGGCGCGCTACCCCGATGGGGGGCAGCGCAATGAACATTGCAACGATATTCAATGATGGAGGAGTTATGCGAGCAGCGATGAAATTCCGCCGATCGCTATGTGTCGTCGCACTTGGAGTGATTGCGATTGTGTGCCCGTCAACTCTAGTGTCCAGCACAACGGCCCATCAAGGCAAAATCGGATGAACATTGCAACGATATTCAATGATGGAGGAGTTATGCGAGCAGCGATGAAATTCCGCCGATCGCTATGTGTCGTCGCACTTGGAGTGATTGCGATTGTGTGCCCGTCAACTCTAGTGTCCAGCACAACGGCCCATCAAGGCAAAATCGTATTTGCGAGTGATCGCACTGGAAGCTGGCAGATATACACGATGAACACGGACGGCACGGATCAGTTTCAAGTCACGAATCTCGCGCCCACAGAAGACGATGGTATTTTCCCAAGCCTCTCTCCTGACGGTCAGCGCATTGCTTTCACTTATAACGCCGGTGAGGGACCCGACTTGTTCGTCATCAACGCCGATGGAAGTGCTCTTCATCAGATAACCGAAGACCACGGCTCGTTCTGGCCACGTTGGTCGCCAGACGGAAAGCAACTAGTATTCAGCACTTTTGCGGGGCTTCGCTCGGCCGTCATTGCCACCATGCGGGCCGACGGTAGCGGAACGAGAAAACTGCTGACTACTGATCTTTGGGAGAGCGTCGGTGGATTTTTTACCCCAGATGGCAAGCACATCATTTTCGGCAGCCAGATGGGCGGGTATGTTACGGCTTCCTGGATCATGAACGTCGATGGCTCGCACCAACGCCGTCTGACCCCTGCAATTATTAAAGCGCAACCCTGGGGAGTGTCACCGGATGGCAAGCACATTGTGGGTTACACCAACCAAGACACTCCTCCGGCCTTGGAATCGAGCATCTTCGCTATGAACTTGGATGGTAGTGGCCGAAAGCTGCTTGCTTCCAGTCGGGTATTCCATCACGACGGTTACCCCAGCTACTCGCCGGGAGCAAGATCAGCTTCATCAGCGACCGGTTTGCAACCGATATCACCGAGTTCACGTATGGGACGTTCGACATTCTCAATGTGGATTCCGATGGGTCAAACCCGACCGTCGCGGCACTTGCCGTCGCTTCCTGTCCGTTTGACGGTAACTGCGTGACTCCGCTTTCGGCCCCCGGACCACAGCAGTAGACCGGGAGCGGGCTGAAAATGACGACAACATTTCGGCATATCGGATTGATGTTTCGACCGGAATCTTGTCGCCGGTTGCAGGGTCGCCATTTTTGACCGGCAAAGTGCCACTTTCAGTGACCGTGGACCCACGAGGCAAGTTTCTGTACGTCACACATCCCCAGTCTGCCATCATTTCCGGTTACAGCATCAACTCGGATGGTAGCTTAGCCTCCGTGCCCGGATCGCCTTTCCCAGCAGGAGCCTCACCGGCGGCGATCACGGTGGATCCCTCGGGAACGTTCGTTTAGGTGACAGATTATTCGCTGAATGAAGTATTGGCGTTCTCGATCAATTCGAGTGGCTCGCTAGCCCCGATAGCGGGCTCACCCTTCGGCCCGACGAGTGAAGAACCCTCTTCCATTGTCGTGCTGGGAGCGTTGCAGTGATATCTCTCCGACTGCAGAACTGCACGGGATGACGTGGCGGACGACGCGCGCTATGGGATTTCCACGTTCATCACCACGACCGAAAAGCCGCGCGAACTAGAAATCGCAGACGCTTGCCGTCAATTAGCCGAACTGGGTGATCTCCGCCTCAATCCGATACCAGCAGATGACTGTTCTAAGAATTGTTTCTTTGGAATTGGGTCGCCTGGGTGAGTTGCGAGGCAGACCAATACTTCCATCACCTTCCGCTCAAGACGCGCCGTGGTAGTTTGAGGAAATCGTATTTAGTTTTGGTTGGACTAACCACGTCCCCAGGCGGAATGCCCCATCCACAACCCCTCCATAGGGCGCCCCTATTGCACGATTATAACCTCGTTAAACACGCCTGCTGAAAGGACTTTACCAGAACCTCACCGAAACCTCAGACCTACCTCAGGACTTTTGGGCCGGTATGCAATACCTTCAGTCGCCGGTTTTGCACCCGGAGGCGACGGCGAGATAACGGAGCCGTTATCGGCCTTGACTCCGGGCGCGGAGGGGAGGATGATTGTTTTGTTCTTGGGGCCACGTTGGGGCGCCCACTTCACTTCCTCCCGTCTTGAGGGCATCCCGAAGAAATTCAGACATTTGAAATGGAGGCTTCTATGTCTCCGGAGAGCTACGCTCGGCTTCTGGGAGTGTTCACGGCGGCTATGTTACTCGCTGCCACCTTGGCATGTGGAGGGGCCTCTGCGACGCCACCGCCTCCGCCACCGATCAGTCTTTCGCTCGATACCACCAGCGCGACGGTTTTGGAGAGCATGGCGCAGTCGTTCACCGCGACGGTGGTGAATGATGTGACCCCGGGCGGAGTCAGGTGGACGGTTTCGTGCTCGGGTAGTTCTTGCGGATCAGTTTCGCCAAATTCAACCAGCAGCGGGATGGCAACAACCTACACAGCTCCAGGGCCGCCAGCGAGCGATCTGACGGTGACCCTGAAGGCAGCGTCGGTAGCAGACTCAACAAAGTCCGTGAGTGCAACGATTACGGTTCCTGCGCTCTCTGTTTCGCTTTCTACCAATTCGGCTACCGTTCAAGTAGGAGCAGCGTTGATGATCAATGGAACGGTGAACAACGATCCAAGCGGCGGTAACATGAACTGGACGTTACTGCGGAATGGCTCCGGATGTTCGCCGGCTTGTGGGACGATCGATACCGGCAGCGGGGCAGCGACAACCTACACGGCGCCGGCTACGCCTCCCGCAAGCGACATGACAGTGACCGTGACGGGTACGTCAGCGACTGATACGTCCAAGTCTGCTTCGGCGACGCTGCTGGTGCCATCAGTCGGGATCACGGTAGCTCCTGCGACCCAGACGGTGCTGGGCACAAAGAGCACGGGTCTGACAGCAACCCTGGTAAATGACCCGAGTAATGCGGGTGTCACCTGGACAGTCTCCTGTTCCCCCACTCCGTGCGGCGGTGTTTCACAGCCGCAGACCTTGAGTGGCATTGCTACGACTTATACAGCTCCAGGTCCTCCAGCCAGTGATTTGCAGGTCACGGTTACAGCTATGTCAGTTACGAATCACAATGCGATGGCGAGCGCTGTGGTTACGGTTCCTGCGATCGTCATCGATGTCGAGCCACAGACTGATCCCAAGGTCATTGCGACCACGACACAGAAGTTGACCTTCACTGTCACCAATGATCCGACTAATGGGGGAGTTACATGGACTGTGCAGTGTTCTGCGACTGATTGTGGGAGTGTCTCCCCCTCGACTTCGAGCGGAACTACGGGATCTGTCACCTATACGGCGCCGCCACTCTCGGTGAACGACCTGGCGGTTAGTGTGACGGCAACCTCGGCCACCAACCCTGCAAACTCGGGAACGGCAGCGGTGACCGTGCCCGCAATCTTGGTCTCCGCTGTGAGTCCCCCGAGTGGAATCATACCTATCGGCGGGACACCACAGTTCACTGCTACTGTGTCTTATGATCCCACTGGTCAGGGCATGAATTGGACCCTGACGCAAAATGGAGCTGATTGCACGCCGGGATGTGGGACCCTCACTACACCATCACCGACTTCAGGAACGGCTACGTTTCATGGTCCTGCGGCGATGCCGGCAAACCCCAGTGTGAGCGTCAATGCCGTTTCCATTACCGACCAGACGAAGACTAGCAGCGCATCGATTACACTGACGAACGGTAAGGTGCAACTGATTCCTGCGGACCTATCGTTTACCTGCAAATTGGGTGGCGCTTTTAACACTTGTCCGCCCCCTTCACAGAATGTGATTTTAACCAACACCGGCGCGTCAGCTCTCTCCGTTACAAGCATCAGCGCAACCGGACCATTCTTACAAACCAACAATTGTGGGAGCAACCTACAGCCGGCGGGGATGTGCACAATTGGTATCACTTTCCACCCTAGCATTGTGGGAACATTCAATAGCGCATTGAAGTTCGCTGATGATAGCTCAGACAGTCCTCAACAAGTGATGCTCGTGGGCGTAGCCCGGCCCCCAAGACTCGGAAATGAGACTATGGCGCGTGCTGAGTTAGCGACTACCAACTCCGCTGCCGTACCTCCTCCGACTGGCAATAGCGTAGTCGGCACTCGGGTGGTGAACTTAATTGATTCCGGGCGCCAGGATCCTTACGCAGCAGACGGCAGCAGGCGAGAGCTTGCGATCCGATTGTGGTACCCGGTTTCGAGCCATTCCAATCAGACGTGCAAACCAGCGGAGTACACCTCACCGCGGGTCTTGAAGTATTTCGGGCAGTTGCTTGGTGTGGCACCCTTCCCCGTGGCGACCAACAGTTGTCAAGAGGCCGAGGTTGCAGAAGGGGCGCATCCAGTGGTCCTGTTCACGCCGGGATACACGGCAACTTCGTCCGATTACACGTTCCTCATGGAGGATCTCGCAAGCCGCGGTTACGTGGTGGGTGTTATTGACCACACCTACGAAGCCACTGCGGTCGAATTCCCAGGTGGGCGGATTGTACGCTCCCGGGTAGGAAGTCATCTTGGCGGGACGCTGCTGCGCGACCGTAATTCGCTCGAGTTTGCGCTGGATGTGCGCCAGAAAGATTTGAGATTCGCGTTTGAGGAGCTTGCGCGCCTCAATTCGCAGCGAGGGAGTCCGTTCGCAGGCAAACTGGACTTGGCGGCAATCGCCTTGGCTGGTCACTCCCTAGGCGGCCTTACTGCGCTGGTTAGTGGCGTATCGGACCCGCATATCAAAGCCATCATCTTGATGGATCCCATGTTGCCGGATGTGCTGCCCGGGCGAACGAGCAAACCTGTTCTGATCCTAGCCGCGGACCGTAAGCAGTGGGCGGCCAACGAGTGCGGGCTGTGGAGCAATCTGCAAGGCCCGCGGCTCACGATAATCTTGCAGGGGACCGAGCACGTGGCCCTTTCGGACTGGATTTGGCTAACGAGGGATGCGGTAAAAACCGGGCCGATGGGTCCTCAGAAGACGATGTCTGCTATCCGTGACTACGTGGCAGGATTCCTAGACACGAATCTTCGTGGAGAGCCGGCTAATCCGTTGTTGGGGGGGCCATCGATCGAGTATCCGGACGCCCTGATTGGGGCGCCGCAACAACAACTGCTCTGCGGGAAGCCGTAAGACAGGGCGGGACCGCTCTGCCGGTCAACGACTTAATGACGGCAACCCGTAACGCGAGGACATTGCGTCCCGATAGGAACACCGATGTTTCGCAGAACCGCGCGTCGCCGGCCCCATTCTTGTGTCATAGTGGCTGGTGTTTTGCTGACCGCTTGCGGATTCGGTGCCGGATGTGGAAGCCACTCGTCCAGTCCACCGGCTGTTCCTGATTTTACTTTGACTGTAAATCCTTCGTCCGTGGCGCAGATCGTCGGAACTGTGAGCCAGCCGATTGCATTGACAGTTTCGCCCAAAAACGGCTTCACGGATACCGTTAACGTGTTGATTCAGGGGCTTCCAGCCAACGCAGTATCTTTGCCGCCCGCTCCTCTCGCTATTCCGCCTACGGGAAGTCAGCAGGTCACTTTTTTCTTCCCACCGTCGACAGCCACTGGGACCATTTCCCTCTCGTTTGCAGCCTCTAGTGGTGGGCTCTCCCACACAGCAGCACTGAATTTCACTCTCAACCCAGTTTCTGGCACTGCCGTCCTGCAAGATACCACTGGCCAAGTCAATGCCGGAACAATCGAAATTCAAGGGCTGAGTGCGGAAGACTTCAATCCTACATATTGGCAGCAGAACACCATTAACTGGGTCCCCGACGTGCGGGAACCCATGTTCACTTCCTTAACTACCTCGCCCTATCAAAACATCTATTCGCCCTTTGCCGTGGAACAGTCTGGGGGTTGGCGCATGTTTTACGGCGGCTGGGACGGTTCTGACACTCCCAACGACCGAATTTACAGCGTCACCACATCTGACTTTCTCACCTTCAGCAATCGTATTCTGGTCATCGACAACGGCGCTTTACAGCATGTGAATGACGTGAACGTTCAGCAACTTTCCGATGGCTCCCTGCACATGGCGTGTACTGGAGCTACCTATGACGGACGGAATTGGCCAACCTACTTCTCCAGTCCGGACGGTGTCGTGTGGAACGGCACGCCTGAACCTTATCAGGCCCAGCTCAGCGACATCGTCAACATTCAAGGCTATTCGGATTACCAGGCAGGAGGCTTCAATGCTGGCAACGTCCTCTTCCGTGAGACCAGCGACTGGGTGCTCTATTTCTATGACAACTTTGGAGCTATAGCACAGATTTATCGCGCTACGGGAACCAGTCCTCAAGTTGTCCAATACCAAAGTGTCGCGCTGCAGACCGGAGCGGACCCCAACAGCGTCAATAAGTTTGTAGTCGGTAGCCAGGCCTGGTACCTCATGGGACTCATGAGCAACGCACCACAAGTCTGGTACAGTCTGTCCACTGATGGGCTGACGTTCGCGCCCACACAAACACTTTTCACGAACCTCTCCTCCCTGGACACGTCCATGGATACTGTTTCCTTTGTCACGAAAGGTAGTAAGGTTCTTGGCACATTGTACGGTGCGAACACCGGAACGCCCGACAATCAACAGGCGGACAATGCAATCTTTGCGCGCTGGTTGCAGAAGAGAGTCGTCATCACCGACTCCTCTGGAGTCCAGCATTTTGCACAGGGCAGTTATGGTCCCGACCGGCAGTGGTTTCAACTAATTGCTTCGACTCCGCTGGAAGGAACCATGGTGGTCTACGCTGAAGATGGCCTAACACCGCTGGGCAGTAACGTGGTGAGTCTGGTGGCTGGTAAATCCTATCGCCTCTCCTTACCTTAACCTGCGCACTTTACGCTCTCTCAATCGGCTTGTCCTCGCCGCCTCGAGAAACGGTTGAGAGCTGGGCTATGAAGCCGAGAGTATGTAAAGATGGCCGTCAATACAACTTGCCCGAGAGAAGACTTCCTTTCGGCGAGGGATCACCCCGCTGCAATCGGGCACCGTTTTGGCGCGCAGCACCAGCCTCCAATACGCTCATGTAAGTTCGAGCCCTACAACCACAACCAATTGAGGCATCTCCATCAGTTCGGCTTTTCTCCCACCCACGCGGGGGACGACCCACAGCGTGCGAATAGTGCCGAGGACGAAGCCTGCCCCGAAGACCAGAGCGAAATAGAGCACGCCAGCTTCTATAGTCTGCATAACATTCGCCGGCACGTGGCATGCTCGCTCTCGATGCGAAGTGCGCGAGGCGTACCATTGGGCATGAGCAGGATACGCCCGAAATGGTTCGAGACAGACTACAAGTGATCGCTGCGCGGTTAGTGTGGGAGTGCCCTCGTTTTTGGGCGATTGAACAATGAAGCGCGAAGAATTCGTCAGGGTTGCAGAAGAAGTCTTGGACTCGCTACCGGAAGAGTTCCGCTCCCGTATCGAGAACGTCGCGATTCTGGTCGAGGATTTCCCACCGAACCAATCACGGCGACCCGGACAGCAAAGGCGATTGCTACTTGGCATCTTTCACGGAGTGCCAGCAACGAAGAAGAGCGTCTTTGACTTATCGGTCGGTCCTGCTCACATCGTGCTTTACCAAAAGAACATCGAAGCGGTCTGTTCGAGCGAGGCAGAAGTCCGCCACCAAATCCGCCAGACTCTCATTCATGAACTGGGGCACTATTTCGGCATGACGGAGGAGCAACTCAGGGACGTTTAGGGTCGGTGTGGCTTTGATGTAGCTACTTCTCCACGAGTGCAACCCGAACTGCCGAATGCGATTAGCCGTTCCGTGGCTGATGAGTGATTCCCGACTTCGTCACGCAGCTCTTCCAAGAGATGACCCGTTGGGCACCAGCACGATCTTACCGACGACGCCTCCCTTGCCGAGCAACTCTTGCGCTTGTCTGGCGTCAGAAAGAGGAAACCGCTGCGCGACAATGGGCTTTATCTTCTGCTGTTGAAGACGCTCAAGGAGCGCGGTCAAGTCTTCACGGAACAGGGTCGGTCTTAGCCGCTTTAGGGTTTGAATGCTGTAGGGCACAACGCGCTTGCGACCGGGGAGAAGAAAGCTGCCAGCAATGTACAAACCGAAGACGGCAATTGCGCGATAACGATGACGACCCCCTGACCGATCCGACGTCAATCGTCCCCCGCGTAGCGAGCCAGTAAGTCCATAGGCGACTACCTTCGCCCAAAAAATGCTTCGGAGCTTTTGCGCGCTTCAGCGACGGCCCTCTGCATTGTTGCCTGTGCGCGGCTTTGGGGTCATGGGAATCACTTCGTACTCGCCTTCTTGCGCAAATCCTGTTCTGAATACATCCTCTCGGGGGCGTTTTCAACAGCCACGCCTGATTTCAGAAGTTGCTCGCGTAAGACAGGGGTCGCTCGCTGCAGGGTACGACAGTCACGCCGCCGACACTGTGAAGGGAGTCGGGGTACTGCCTCGAGGTGCTCCGCGTCACAGACGAGAACATGTCGGAGGAGGATCACCGGTGGTCCTAGGCGCTCGCGATGCTTCGGTTCGTGCCATTGTGCAAATCGACGGCGATGGCCTCAGGATCGAGTCTGACCTGTTGCGGCGGATACTGCCTCGAACCCCAACGTCGAATCGATTTTTCGGCCACCTAGTCCTCTTCTATCTTTTTCGACTCCGGACTCGACTGCAGGAACGCCCGTTCCTGCACTTGCTGCACACGTTCGAGCGCGTTAAATCGTGCTTCCAAATCGGAAACCTCAAGGGCGCGAAGAAGTAGCCGTTAATGCAGAAAAATTCGACCTCCGCAATGCTTCTGCCCTCAAGATACCTGTCAACAGCTTCAACGGTTCTTCGCCAACAATCCTCCTCAAGTTGTTCCAATCTGCGCTTCAGAGTAGAGGTCACATCATTTCTCCTGATCGATCCTGAAGCATGCATCGAATAGTGAAATCGCCCCCTTCTGATCAGCCGTAACATTGGCTATGGAGTCGGAGACGACATGGATTTCCTCATGTCGAAGTTCATGCCGAAGCGCCTGTAAGCCGATTCTGCGGCGATTTGGCTGCCGAGAGGGGTTCGGGTCGGCTTGGGGCGTTTCAGAGGCGCTGGGAGCCTTTGTGGCCACGCTGATTTGCAAATTACGACACAGACCACATTCCCCTGCCGCCCATACTCCAACACATATGATGTATTTGGATTTCCCTGCTCGCAGATCACCTTCTCCGCGATTCGGAAGTGTTGACCATGCTACTTGAATTTAAGTAGCTGATTCTCAGCTTCAGCCTAAAAAGCGAGAATTGCAAGTTCGCACAACGAAATCGCCCACATATGAAATTCACAATCATTCCCCAGACTTTGGATCACATATGGACTGCATGCGATTCGTATTGATTCATGAACGCCCGCGTAGACTCCTGCAACTGCGTTGCAATAGTGTCCGACATCTTGTTCATGTCAGAAATCAAATTACTCAGGTCCATGACAAGGAAGTTGCTTCGTATGCATTCGGCAATGACATTTTGGAGCAAGCGGGCCTCCAATATAATCATCGGAACCGAGTACCCTTGCTCGTATCGCAATGTACCGTGACGTTCCGCAGCTTTCGGAAAACCCTCTTTCATGGCTAGATCACGCGCATGGGCCACAGCCGCATCGAGCAAAGCGGGGACGTGATCTTTCCTGTCAGCGTCTGATAGACTCACGCGCATCAGTTCAGCGTGCGTTCTTACTTGTTGAAGCCATTGATCGATCACGCAGTCTTTGTTTGCTTCTATTAGTTCGGGAACGCGCTTAGTGTTGGCGGGTCGCTTTACTGGTTGACCATTTGCCAGCCTTGTTTTAATCGTCTCGACCAATTCCTTAGTAGGCGTGCCCTTAATCAAATAATCGCTAACGTGCTGTCGCAAGGCTTCGAGAGCCGTGTCGAAAGCCGGGTATCCGGTCAGAATGAAAGTAAGGGCGTCAGGTTGCGTTCGCCGCATTGCGCTCACCACCACGAAGCCATCTGCGGGATGTCCTATATTGAGGTCGGAAATGAGAACATCGAAGTGCAAATGCGAGATCAGCGCCAGTGCGTCCGTTACGGTTCCCGCTGTGGTGACGTTAAAACCCTCCTTCTGAAGGACTTGCTGGAGCACGTTCCGAATGTTTTCTTCGTCATCAACGACTAAAACTCTGGGCATGACCTTCTGTCCCTCTTCTGGAGGCTCGCGATTAATCTGAATGGACCCAAATACAAACTCGATGCTCGGAATACCTCAAAGGTTGGGTGCTTTTTGAAAGGCATAGACCTTGGCTTCACAGCCACGTACAAATCGCGTGCGCCTCTAAGGCGTTCACAGATCACCGTGCAGGACGTTTCGTCCAGAGCCAGAGGCCGCAGGCCAGCGGATTCGATTGTCCCTAGTAGAGCGCCCTGTTGCTGCGATTGTTCACGGATCTCTCTGCCCGGATTTAGTCTTACTGGTTTACGAAAGCCGAACTGTTGGCACCGTGATTGTGATTCCGGTCATATTCCCGGAAACGAAGACGGACTAGCCTCTACTCAATAAGAAAGAAGGAATGCGGCATGGAAAAGTCAAACGGAATGTCGGCTCTTCCGGTATGCCCGTTGGCGCACAGCTCACTCGATAAGCTGACCGTTATTGTCGGACATTGTGAACTTCTGGCCGAAACAAGCTCAGAGGATTCGGCGTGCTCAAGACACCTACTGCTAATTCGGCAGGCGGCACAGTCCATGGCGTCAGAACTCAAGGATCACCAATGCGAGCACATCGCCCTGCGCAACCAGCAACAAATGGAGATTAGGCAAGGCTAAGGATTCCGAGTTCGCGCTCCGATACTTAACCCATGCTGAGGAGGCATTGGCTTTAAATACGAAAGCCCGCCACGAGACTCGCAGCAGGCTTCTCTCGGGTCTAAGCAGCGTTCTTCTTCGCCGCCCTGAACTTCGCCCAGCGTGCACGGGTGGCAGCCGCGATTCTCCTTTTGCCTGCTGCTGAGATTGTTCGTGTGCGTTTTACAGGAACCGGAACATTTGCCGCTGCTTGCTTCGATCCGTTTCGAGCCTTTGCCCATCGCTTTTTCTGAGCGAGGCTGATACGCCTACGAGCATCGGCAGACAATGTACGATGCCCGTCCGAGCCCGAGCTTCCCAAAGCCGCGAGTGCGGTGGTAAAACGTTGGACTTCCTGCTGTGCTCTGTCCAGTTCTTTCTTCAAATACCCTACCACTCCGGATATATTTCCCATTTGGTTCCCCCTCGTAGGGATTGTAACTGAATGGGCTCTGGCTGCCTTGTGACTGGGGTCCTATCGAGTGATGAGGCTCGCTGCTTTTGGGGAGAGATTGAGTTAGAAGCGTTTGTGATTACCGTGGCGAAATCTTCAGAGTGTCATCCGATCTACTGGGTCGCCGAGCGGTAGGTTCCACTTTGATCCGGGAAGTGACAGACTTGCGTTTCCATAGGCGCGCATCTTGACTTCTGTCCAGGACATGCATGTCCATCAGCAGATCCTGGAACGGAAAAGCTAGTTTTTCTTGCAATGGGAAGGCATGAGGCAATAGATAGAGCCATCGGAGAGAATCCCTCTTTTCCGACCGATCTTCAAAATGACCCGGTTTCGACTATTCGTCGATTGATAGAGATTGAGACCAGGGAAGTACCGATCTCGTGGGACTCCCGATTGACATCCTGACCATATCCAAAGACGGAGCCACATGGAACCATAGAGGTATGTGCCGCTGACGCAGCACTCGGCCCTCTGAAGAACATGCACAACATGGGATTGTGTGGAGTAGTGTAGTGATCTGTTCCAAATTTATCCCGCTGCAGCTTCGGGGCGAGAATGAAAGGAATTAATCGCGTCATCGGCGGAGTCGTAAACTTCAAATAAGCGATCCACCTTCGCAGTCGCTAAAACGTGTCGAACTCTGGGCCCCAAGGCAGCAAGCTTGAGCGGTCGCATCTCACTAGGTTTGCGGAGCGATGAGGCGTCAAGCCGACTTCTTTTGTGGCAGGCTGAACTGAATCACTTTCCCATATTCTTCCGGCCGTTTCCACTTCGGAGCCTTTTTTCTGAAGCTGCTAGGTACGAAGAATTCAATGATCGTCGCCATAAATCACCCCACACGTGTAAAAACAAGACTGAGGCGAAAAAGTTCTCATTTTGACAAATCTCTACAGATGCGTATCGTCGCCAAGTTATTCGACAACTGACATGACATCGAGCGCCTGTAGCGATAGTCGTTTTGGAACGCGGTCGCTGGAATGGTGGAGAGATTTTTCCGCTCAGTAGGCAAATCTGCTCGCTTTCTTCTTGGGATTTCAGTGCCGTCCAGAAAGCAATGACTCAACTTGCACAAAACAAAAGGATGGTAAGGCTCGTGCTCCAGTTGTAGGCAGAATAGTGCCTTATGGAACTAAGGCTGCGAGGAAGTCATGCTGAATGTGACTGAGCGGGAACACAACATCCGATTCCAGCTCTTCCATCCTTCCAAGGCAGTCGAGAGCCGACTAAAACATGCCAAATCAATCGCGGAGGTCTACATCGCTTCGCTCGAAGAAATGAAGGCCCTTCTTGCTTATGCGAACAGCCGTTATGCGCTAGCTGCTTGAATCGCTTACCCCAATACTCCGCTCTCAGCAGACGCTACATCAATGCCCGCCGTCTTGATTTACGTGCTCGGCTGACAAATTTGCGAACCAGCGACCAAGACAGCGTGCGCTCCGGTTGCTCCCGTTGGTACCGCACCTCATTCTTCTTCCTTTTTTGATGGCTCCTCGGGCGTTTGGGCAATCTCATCGACCGCCTTTGTCTCGGCGCATTCAGCTTCATCATCGTAATCACAGACTCGACCGGGGTGCGCTTGTTTGCACTTCTGGCATAGTTGGGTAGCCATTTTTTTCACTTCCCTCCAATTCGCGGAAATCCGTATTTCAAGATGCGACCCGACGGTTTTGTGCAGCTTCACGATACGCGGTATTCCTATCGGTGTATGGTCAGAAGCGACCACTTGCCAGTACGCGCAATTGCAGACATTGTTCTAGGCTGCCCTTTTCTCGGGGCCGATCATCGAACTGCCATTACGCTGCATGTGCAAGAGTGACCATTCTCAAGGCGGTTTCCAGACTAAAGTGGATTTTTGCCGCAGATCCTATCGCGGTACAAACAGGAGAAGCCAATGTCAAAACACGATTCTCTCACCAAGCGCAAACGCCGTCCCAAGTCGGACAAGCGAATAGACTACACCGCACGAACGATGGCGGTTATCAAGCAACACTCAGAGGCAGCGAAGATGAGTGAAGCTCAGAGGGTGCTGCCGAAAAGCGCGTAATTGGTGCCACTCATTTCAGGGCGATGCCCCGTCTCGTGACGAGGTAGACAGCAAAGCTTCCCAGCCAATGACCGCCCTCGTAATGCTCGCCTGTCACAGCCGCCAAACCAGCCCGCCTGTGCGCGTCGGCAGCTGTGTTTATGTCCGAGAAACGAACAAAAGCCGATAAAGCACAGCGAGAAGCTGATCTACTCGACAAGAAGTCGTCCCACCGTCCACCACAGAATCAGGGGAAAAAACCACGCGAGGACTTCAACCAAGCCGCTGTGCGGATCGTCAAAGAGGCTGCTCAGACAGTGACCGCCCCATCGGCGACGGCCAAACATTCCACAGGCTCTCCCGGCCTGTAAACCGTCCCGAAACCGCATTGCTGGACGATTGATCAGACCTCGACTGTCCTCAGTTATGGAGGTCTTCCGATGGCCCGCATGCACCCTTCTTTTCATAACACACGTGCGGTCCCGATTCCCAGGAGACCCGCGCTTCCTGTCTGCCCGATCTGCAACAAAGAAGTTCCGCTTGAAACTGCCAAAACAGACGAGGTCGGACGCGCCTTGCACGAACAGTGCTACTTGCTCAGGCTGAATCTGAGGCGATCCACAACGCCAACGGATGGTGTTTCTTGACGCTTTTTTGGCGTCCGCCTAGGAGGGAGAAATGACCGACCTAATGAAAGACCTAGACGCTTACACAGATGAGGAGTTGGAACAGGCACTGGCTCGCGTGCTCGCGCATGCTCGTGGTCCCCATCTGATTCGGCGGCGCCATATGCGTCATCACGGCATGCATAAACTCCATGCTGTTGCGATCGTTGCACATCTTGTTGTCGGTACCCATGATCATTAGGTAAATCCGTTATTTCCCTCGCGGAGGGCGCGCATGGTCCTAGCGCGGGCCGAAGCTGCATTGATTCGGGCTCGGTAAGAGCCGTAGGCGGAAGCTGGTATTTTCTGTCGCTTGACACGGCAGCAAGGGGCCAAGTTTTTTCGGCCGGGGCTAGCGAGACACCATCGTTGCTAGTCGCCCCACCCAGTTCATCCCGGCCCTTATAGTCGAGAAGCGGATTCCGTCCGAAGTTTCGCTCAATGGCGTTCGCCCAGCGATGATTTGCTTGTCATGCCTCGAGCCCAATGGAAGTTCGCCTGCGGTCTAAGGACTAGCAAAGACCCAGGCGGTTGTGACGTATTTGTGACGTAAGCGTTCAACCGAATTCACCCAAAGCCAACTTTATCAACATCGGCAGAACTCTCTTCCGTGCGGGCGAAAAGTGGTTAACTGTTTAAATTCAATAGGGTTCGTGGTTGAGGCTCCGGAATTGTTCGACGATTCGTAATCGGCAGGTCAGCGGTTCAAGTCTGGTCGTCGGCTCCATTCCTCGTACGTGTCTTCCACGCCCCCTAACAGATCATTGGCGAAGGCGGATTCTACAGCGAATCCAAAGAGGGTTTCTGCGCCGTGAGCCCCAACGCATGGTTTGGACCCGTGCTCTGTCGCAGCAGGGCCGAGATCTGGGCCTCGAGCGTTTGCCGCGCTCCTGCCGCGAAGCCGATGAAGCGAAACGGTTGAAAATAGCCCATGCCGCCGCGCATGGGGAACAGCATCTCGGCTTTACCCTGCAGCAGTCCGACGCCCAGTTGAAAAGCGAGGAGTACCTTGCATCGCTCGTCGATAAAAGGGACGAGTTCCAGGAGGCCGCCGGTGATCGACAGCCGGTATATCTTGCCGGTGAACTGGCGCTTGTTTTCCAGTTGGATGGTGACCGGTACGACGCCGCGCAGGCTTAGCCTGGGTGCGCGGATGGAGCGGAACATTTGAGATACGTGAGTCATAAGCCCTTCGCACGCAGACTGATTTAGTGCGGAAGATACTGCAAGTCACTGCCCGACACCTTTTCGCTGTGTACGCGATTCGTGCGTTTCATTCCATTCCAGTCGTACTCATACGCGATGCCACAACCCAGGCAGACCTGGTAGTGATGTCCATTGCTGTCAATGCGGGGCCAGGAAAAACGATGGGTGCAGGTTCGGCGAAGGATCAATTTCAAGAGCTTCAATGGCTCACTCCCTGGTTGCGGCTCTTCCAGTGGTCGAGCCAGCGTGAGAAAAACGGTTTGTGTTGTCCTTCCAGCAGGCCTTTCAGCGTGGAGAGCAGGATGTTCGGCGGTTGCGACTTTGACAAGAAGGTGTCAACCGATTTCAGCTTGTTCGCGGGCAGCGGTCCGTAGGCCGACAACAGCATGATGGGCACGCGCGAGTTGATGCTCTTCATCTTGGCCGCGACCACGTCGCCGCGCATGCCGGGCATCTGGTAGTCAAGAACGACTGCATCGATGATGCGCGAGCGGAACAGCCGCAGCCCGTCATCCCAGCCTGTTGCCTCCAGGACTTCGTAGCCGCTTTGTTCCAGGAAAATCTTGCGCCCGATCAGTCCACTCCAGTGGTCGTCGATACACAGAATTGTTGCCTTCGCGCGGGACATGTACTCCTCACTCGATATCGTCTGAGTTGTTCAGCGAAGCGGGTTCCACAGAGAACTCCGCTTGCTGGACTACGAAGTGGTGGGCAAGTCGATCTTGTACCGGGTCATGTATTACGACAAATTACCAATGGGCACTTGACTGCCGGTTACCCCTCCTCACACCTGCGACGGATTTCGGTGGCGATCTGTCAACGCAAACATCTACGCAACAGGACCCCCAGGGCAACAAAGTTGGATTTCGACCGGTCAGGCCAGAGTCGAAGTTGCGAGCCGCTTCTTAGGGTCTTTATTCTCAGGGCCTTATCTCTGTGGCACTTTGGTGCTATGCATGGCACGGGCGAGCCATTTACCGGAGGGGACCGCAAAGCTAAAGTAGTCCTTGAGCAGCACTTGGGGGAGGGCTGATCAACAGACGCCCAAGACTCAGAATTGAGTCTGGGGCGTTTTGTTTTGCCCGCGAAAATCCCGAGGCGACACCCCCTAACGTTGTCCAAGCCCACGTAGGGACGCCCCTCGGGCTATCGATGGCCATGTAGAGACAGCCGCCTCGGCTGTCTGGCCGAGCGAAGCTCGGCTGCGCTTTGGTGTCACGCGCCAAACTCCCTCCACCCGGTCTTCCCGCAATCCTACATGACTGGGCAGCCTGAGAGGCTGTCCCTACGCGGGCCGCCTTATTACCCTCGATCCCTCCGTGAGTGATAGATTTATTGGCACCCTTCGTTAGAGACGAGTTGAGGATTTCTGCATGTCTACTCCCATTGCACGTCGCGAATTCCTGGCTGGCATGGTTGCCGTGACTGCTGCTCATGCTGTCCCCCGGTTCGGAGCGCCAAACGACTCCAGTTCGCCTTTTCGCGTGGCAGTCATTAACGACGAGATCTCGCAGGACTTCGGGCATGTCTGCGAAGTAGCGGCTCGCGATTTCGGCATGCGCTGGATTGAACTTCGCAGCATGTGGAAAAAGAACATCGTCAGCCTCGACGAAAAAGAACTCGCAGAAGCTCGCCGCATTATCGACAAGAACCAGCTCAAAGTTACCGATATCGCCAGCCCACTCTTCAAGGTCGATTGGCCTGGCGCGCCCAAATCGAAGTTCAGCGAGAGCAAGAGTTTTAATGCGGCTTTTGACTGGAAGCAGCAGGATGAAGTCCTGGAGCGAGCCATCGAAATGGCCAAGGTATTCGGCACGGATCGCGTGCGCTGCTTCGATTTCTGGCGCCTGGAGGACCAGGCCCCATATCGGGCTGCCATGAACGACAAATTGCGGGAAGCGGCTGAGAAATGCGGCAAGAGTGGACTCATCCTTGTCCTGGAAAACGAGCCGGCCTGCAACACCGCAACCGGAGCCGAGTCGGCAAGAGTTCTCACCGCCGTGCAGGCGCCGGCATTCATGTTGAATTGGGATCCGGGCAACGCTGCCGCGAGTGGAGAAATCCCATATCCCGACGGCTACAAGCTTCTGCCCAAGGACCGCATCGGACACTGCCACTGCAAAGATGTCGTGAAAAAAGGCAAGAAGTACGACTGGGCGCCCATGGGCGGCGGGCTCATCGACTGGGCCGGTCAGTTCCGCGCTCTCAAGCAAGATGGATATCGCTTCGCAGTTAGCCTGGAGACTCACTGGAACGGGGGAGGCTCTCCCGAGGAGTCCACACGCAAGAGCTGGGCAGGAATGAAAAAGCTTCTGGAGCAAGCAGGAGCGTTGTAATCGGGCACAACCACGAACCCCGGACTGGTCCGGGCCCAAACAGGGGAGATACATGACAGATCAAACACGACGCACATTCCTGAAGCAGGCGGCGCTGGGCACGGCAGCCGTCTTAGCCTATCCATCCGCGCGTGCGCTGGGCGCGAATGATCGCATCCGCGTTGGAATGATCGGGGTGGGCGATCGCGGGAACGACCTTCTCGAGCAGATTCGCAAAGTGCCGAATGTCGATCTGGTCGCCATGGCAGATATCTACAGCCGCCGCCGCGATCAAGCCAAGAGCAAAGTTCCCGGCATTCAGAGCTTCGACGACTACCGCCGCCTGCTCGACATGAAGGATATCGACGGCGTCATCGTCGCTAGCCCGCTACACATTCATGCGCGCCATTTCATCGACACGCTTGCGGCTGGCAAAGATCTGTATTCGGAGAAGACGATGACCTGGTCGATCCCCGAAGCGGACCGTTGCCTGGCGGCGGCCAAGACTTCGGGCAAAGTTGTCCAGATCGGCTTGCAGCACGAGAGCTCGGGAGCGCTCACCGACGCGCGGCAATGGATCAAGGACGGGTGGGTAGGGAAGGTAACGCAGGTCGAATCCTACATGGGACGCAATACGCCCCACGGACACGGGCAGTGGGTGCGGCCGGTTCCCTCCGATTGCACCGGGCAAAACGTGGATTGGAAGGCGTTTCTCAATGGACGTCCCGACCGGCCGTTTGATCCTTACAAGCTGATCAACTGGCGTTTGTTCTGGGAATTCTCTGGCGGGAACTGCGCGGAAAATATGGTTCATCAGATCGCGTGGATCATGTGCGCCCTCGAGCTGCCAGAGCCGAGCGCCGCTTACATGTCGGGCGGAGTGTTCTCGGAGAAGGACGGACGCGAGGTCCCCGACACGATCGTGGTCACTCTCGAGTTTCCGCAAGACATCGTGGTCACGTGGCAATCGACCTTCAGCAACAAGCATTATGGATTGGGCGATCGCATTCTGGGAAGCGACGGAACGCTGGAGCACCACTTCGAAGAGCCGCTGGAATACTGGCCGGAGAAGGTGAACCGGCCGGATGGGGAGTCCACCAAGGGCCACAGCCCGAACCAGGATCACATGAAAAACTGGATCGACTGCATGCGTAGCCGGGGCACGCCCAATGCTCCGGTGGAACTGGGCTACCGCTCGGCGATCGCCGTTCACATCGCCAACCTGTCATACAAGCACAAGAAACGGGTGACCCTGGAAGAAGCGAAGTCCATGCAGCCGGAGTATGCATGATCGGAGCCGTCGATATCGGCGGGACCAAAATTGCGGTTGGCATGGTGGATGATGCGGGCAAGGTGCTCTCCCGAATGGAGTCGCCTACGGACCCGAACCGGTATTCGGATGGCATCGAACTCATCGCACACATGCTGCGCCGGACCGCGCAGAGGGCGGGGGGCCAAATCACAGGCATCGGAATCGGGTCGACCGGGCCCGTCGATCCCATGCGAGGCGAATTTGGGGACGTCGACTTCCTGCCGGGGTGGAGAGGGAAGAGTCCGGTCAAAGATCTCGCGCAGGTTTTTAGTGTGCAGGTTGCGCTGGAAAACGATGGCGACGCGGCTGCGCTCGCCGAAGCCGAATGGGGTGCGGGACGCAACCGGACGCGCCTGATCTATGTGACGGTGGGAACTGGAATTGGCGGCGGCATCATCCTGGACGGCAAACTCTATCGTGGCGTGGACGGCGCGCATCCGGAGATGGGGCATCACGTCATCGATCCCGCGGGACCTCAGTGTACTTGCGGGTTCCGCGGTTGCTGGGAATCGCTCGCTGCCGGGCCGGCTATGGTGGGCTGGCTGCAACACAATGCTCCAGCCGACTACCCGCATCGCGACGGGATCACGGCGAAACGCATTTGTGAGCTGGCGCGCGAAGCAGATAAGGTCGCTGTGCAGGCGGTGGAGACCGAGGCCTACTATCTGGGACTGGGGCTCGCCAATCTTATCAACCTGTTCACCCCGGACGCGATCGTGCTCAGCGGCAGCGTGATGAAAAGTGCTGACCTACTGATGGACCGGATGCACACGCTGATCCGTAGCGGTTGCCGCTTCGTGCCAGCGGATAAGACGGAGTTGGCCCTGGCCTCACTGGGTGATGACACGAATCTGATTGGCGCTGCGCGGGTCTGGCATTACCGTTTCGCGAGTTAAGGGCGGATTGATTTACTACCTGGCTCCGCGGCAATTAGGTCCTGAGAAAATCTTTGGGGCTATTTCTCCGAAAGTATCCCTTTACGCGCGCTTGAAAACCAGCTTCAGCCCGTCAGCCTGCAGAATGCGCTTGATCTGGCTGCGCGCGTGGACGGCCCACGGGCCCGACGTATCCAGCCGGATGTAGGCTTGCCAGTGCTTGAGAGCTTTGCGGGGCTCACGCAGCTTCTCATAGGCGAGTGCCAAGTTGTAATGCGCGTCGGCGTAAGTGGGAGCCAGCTGGATAGCGACCTTGTAGGTCTGCACCGCTTCCTGGACCCGTCCGGTTTCGTCGAGGACGTTGCCCAAATCGAAATAGGCGAGTGCATAACGGGGATCGGATTCGATGGCGTTGCGGTAGTGCTTTTCCGCGTGGCCGAATTCCTGGCGGTTGTAGTACAGCGTGCCTAGATTGATGTGCGCGGCGGCGTGCGTGGGCTCGAGTTCCAATACCTTGTGGTAGGCCGCCATGGCTTCGGGCTGCGTGCTGGGATTTTCTTCCAGGGCAATCCCGCGAGCGAACAACACGGAAATTTCGTGATCGCGCGGAGTGGGTTCGGGCCGCGGAACGGGAGTGGTGGTCACAACCTTCTCGCGCTCGGAAAAATCCATCAGAAATTGTCCCGCGATCGGCTCCAGCAGCTTGCCCTGGTGCCGAAAAGCCACGCGATGCTTCCTGGTGGACCAAGCTCCGGCTTCGAGCAAAGGCTTTTCTATGCCAGCGGCCTGCTTGCGCATGGCGTCAAGCGACTCCCGGATGACATTGGGGCGGACGCTCATGGCGCACAGGTCGCGAATTTTCTTGATTTCCAGCAGATCGGCGAAGCTATAGCTCTCGTTGGGCGTCACCAGACCGCTGCGTTCCCAGTTGGCTAACTGGCGCGGAGTGACGTGAAGAATCCTCAATAAATCGGTTCGGCTGTACACGGGACACCACACCCTGAGTAGTAGGGCATTTGCGCTCATTATCTTCAACTTGGGCGCACAACGCAACTAGGATCGCTGTGCAAAGCTGTGGAGAACCTGGTTAATTCACATGCAGCGGAAATGGTGCAACGGTCAATTCGTATGTAGGGACAGCCGCCTCGGCTGTCGGGTCGAGCGAAGCTCGACGGCTGTCAGAGCGTGGTGACACCTACGGCCGAAACTGCATGCAACTGGGTTGGCTAACGGCGCTTTTTGCTTCGAGACATTTGCCATGCACTCACACCGCTACCGCTGCTGACTGATACTCCTCGTAACTGCCCTTGAAATCGGTAATTTTGTGATCGTTCTCGAAGTGCCAGATGCGGGTAGCGACTTCGTCGATCAAATCGTGGTCGTGCGTGACCAGCAGGACCGTGCCTTGGTACCGCTGCAGCGCGATGTTAAGCGCGTTGATCGATTCGAGGTCGAGGTGGTTTGTAGGCTCGTCGAATACGAGAACATTCGGCTTTTGCAGCATGAGCTTGCAGAAGAGCAGGCGCGCGGCTTCTCCACCGGAGAGCACATTGGTGCTCTTGGTGGCTTCCTCGCGGGCAAAAAGCATCTGGCCGAGAATGCCGCGCAGTTCTTCGGTGACCGCCGCCGGGTCCCACTGATGCAACCATTCGATGGCGGTGGTGCCGGTCTCAATCAAGCTGCGATGGTCCTGGGCAAAGTAGCCGATGGAGGCTTCGTGTCCCCAGATCACTCTTCCTGAATCGACGAAGGGTCCATCGTAGCCGCTGGTTTTGCGCAATTCCGCTTCCGGCGTCGTCGGCGAATTGGCCAGCAGCGCGTTCAGCAGCGTGGTTTTTCCCGCGCCATTGCGTCCCATCAGCGCGATCCTCTCACCGCGAGTGATGCTGGCAGTGAAATCATGCATCACGCGGTTCCCGTCGTACGATTTGCCGAGGTGCTCGATTTCGAGAATGTGCTTGCCCGAAGGGCGCTTCTGCTCGAACTTGATGAACGGGCGTTGAATATTGGATCGGGCAAGTTCGGTGACCTGCAGGCGCTCGACTTCTTTGCGTCGCGACTGCACCTGGCTGGACCGGGTTCCGGCGGCAAATCGAGCAATGAACTCGTTCAACTGCGCAATTTTCTTCTCACGCTGCGAGTTCTGCGACTCGATCTGCGACCGCACCTGCGTCTTGGCGACCACCATATCGTCATAGGTGCCGGTGTAGGTGATGATCGTCTCGTAGTCGATGTCGGCAATGTGCGTGCAGATGCTGTTCAGGAAGTGGCGGTCGTGCGAGATGGCGATTACTACCCCATCGTAGGCATTGAGGAAGCCCTGCAGCCAGTGGACCGAATCCAAATCGAGGTGGTTCGTAGGCTCGTCGAGCAAAAGAGCTTGAGGGTGGCCGAAGAGGGCTTGCGCGAGAAGCACGCGGACTTTTTGTCCACCCTGCAGTTCGCCCATCTTGCGCGCGTGCAGCTCTTCGGAGATGTCAAGTCCCTGGAGAAGGATCGCGGCGTCGCTCTCGGCGGAGTAGCCGTCTTCTTCGCCCACGATACCTTCGAGTTCCCCGAGTTTCATGCCGTCTTCGTCGGTCATGTCGTGCTTGGCGTAGATGGCATCGCGCTCCTGCAGCGCAGCCCACAGGCGCTTGTTGCCCATGATGATCGCGTTGAGAACGGTATAGGGGTCAAAGGCGAACTGGTCCTGGCTCAAGACTCCGAGCTTGCGCGGGCGGACGACGGTCCCCTTCTGCGGGTCCAGCTCGCCGCTGAGCAGTTTCATAAACGTGGATTTGCCGGCGCCATTCGGCCCGGTCAAACCGTACCGCTTCCCCGCGGTAAAGGCGGTGGAAACTTCTTCAAACAAAACCTTCGCGCCATAGCGCATCGACACATTACTGACTGAAAGCATAGTTCTGGCTTCTCTTCTGCTGAGCTTCTTCTGAATTGCTTCAGGAACGGCGGGGACTTCCGCCAAGACAGTGCGCAGCTGCTGTTATTAGGATATCACGGCACAGATACGGTTATAGCGCCCAGGGATCGACAATCCTGGTGGAAATGTCCCTGAAATGCGAGACATTTCTCGTGGCAAAAGTCGCATGCCTTGCCAGGACGATGCCGGCAATCATTGTGTCTCGTAGCTCACCAAGTCTTCCGGTCTTCCTTCTTGACGCAATAGGGTCCGCCGCCGAGCGCACCGCCTCTTCATCGAAGACAGCCACTCGATGCTCAATTATCGTTCAGGAAGGTCTCGAACACTTCGGATAACTTAGACTGCTTTCTTCCAGCCGCCATGAGCTGCAGCCCGGTGCGGAGCTCAAGAACCGTGATCGAAGTCGTCCAGATTGATGTCTGCGCCTGTCGATCGAGCCAAGCCACAACCCGCACGTCTGGCGGATCATTCATGAGCGCCGAGATGACGTTCGTGTCCAGAATGGTCATTTCTCGGCAGCTATTCGTCGAAGGTCGCTGGCTTTACGGGATATCCGCGCAGTTCCTCGACCTCAAAGTTGATGCCTGAGCCCTTCATCGTTGAGGCTAGCTTGCTCCCCAAGCCGATGGGTGGCTTTCAAGTTCACTTGCGGCTTTGCGGAGGATATCCCGAACCTTTCTTCCATGCTCCGGCCATGGCGCTTGGCGCGACGCTGCAGACGAACTTTGACAGACTGTTCGAGACTACGGACAACGAGTTGTGCCATAGGCCTCTCTGAGTGATATCTATCACTCAGAGAACCGCCGCATTACTTGCTTTGCGCCTGGCCGGCCGCCTGCACCAGTTGTTCGATGGGAGCGGTCACCTGCAACAGCAAACCTGCGACGGGCTTCTTGGCTACTTCCGTGACCGCTATCTGCTGCGCCTTCCACAGCTCCGGTTCAGGTTCGCCTTTGTCGAGATAATCGAGCGCCTGCAGCCCGGCGGCAGCGACCATTGCCAAGTTCTGCGAGACCGGGATGTCCTCTTGCAGGAGAGAAGATTGGCGCAGCAAGGGCTCGAGCTTCGCGTCGTTGTCTCGCCAAAGCGTGAGCCAACGGCGAATCTTGGCTTCGGCGGGCTGATCTTTGTATCCGCTCTGAATGAACTGCTGCACCAGGGCGCTGAATTCGCGTGCCGTATCGCTCTCGGGATAGGCTGCGTCGATCAAGCGATTGAGCGGCGCGTGGAAGTCGATCGGGCCTTTGGCGTCGTCCCAGCGGTTGTAATCCTTGACCGGCTCGACCACATCGGCAAGCACGCGCAGAACCGACGGATCGGAAGACCCCGCCATGCGCTGCAGCATGCGATCACGGGTGGAATATTGCGTTAGACCCAGGGCTTCCAGCTCAAGACCGATGGCATGCATCCGGGTGTACATCGAGTTCACGTCGGTCACATTTTGAGGAGACCAGAGCCTCTCGGCGATGGCCGCGTTGCGGGGCCAGATATGGGAGTCGATGTTCTCCGGTGTGACCCACTCGGCCCATTGCGCGGACTCGCCTCCCAGAATCAATGCCTTCTGTTCGGGAGTGAGGTTTGCCGCCGCGCCACTCATCGGGTCGACGGCATAGTGCCGTGCCGCGGGCCACATGAGATCGACATAATACCCGTAGGAAAGCAGGCCACGGTAGCCCTGTTCGGCCGCCTTGGCTAGCGATTCCTGGCCGCGCCACGACTGCACGACGATGGTCTTCGGCAGGTCGGGATGGAGGATCTCGTCCCATCCCACCATGGTCTTGTGGTGCTTGGCCAGAATCTTCTCCAGGCGCTGGTTGTAGTAGGCCTGCAGGTCGGCATCGGTCTTCATTCCGTGCGCTTGTTTGTAGGCCTGAATCTTGGGATTCGAATCCCAGTACTTTGCATCGACCTCATCGCCGCCGATATGGAAAAACTGGTCGGGAAACAGCTTTCCCATCTCCTCGACAAATTTGTCCATGAATTTGTAAGTCTCTTCGCGGGTGGGATCGGTCACCGACTGATTGCCGTTTTCGTTCTCCACTGTGAACGGGCCCGGGTTGCTGGCCAGTTCGGGATAGCCCACGAACCAGGAACGGCTGTGGCCGGGAGTATCGAATTCGGGAACGATACGGATGCCGCGATCATGGGCGTAGGCGATCAGGTCTTTGATTTCTTCCTGGCTGTAGAACTTGCCCTCCGAACCCATTCCAGTGAGCTTGGGGAACTTCTTGCTCTCTGCGCGGAAGCCCTGATCGTCCGAAAGATGCCAGTGGAGCACGTTCATCTTGACCGCAGCCATGCCGTCGAGATTGCGCTTGAGGACGTCGATGGGAATGAAGTGCCGGCTGACGTCGATGAGCAAGCCGCGCCAGGGGAAGCGGGGCTGATCTTTGATCGTGACTGCCGGGACGCCGAAGCCGGTGGGAGTGATCTGCACCAGTTGCACAAAAGTCTGGAGCCCGTGCAGAGCGCCGAGCGGAGTCGGAGCAGTAATCTTGGCGCCCTTAGTGGTGACTGTGAGTTCGTAGGAATCATCTTCGCCAAGCTTCTGAACGGCTTCGCGCCCGTGGTCGGCGTGAACTTCGAGGGTCGGAGTGCCCGACGTATTTGCGCGGAAGGGGATGCCGGTTATCTGCGACAGCTGCCTGGTAAACCGCTGCGCGGCGCTGTCGAGGGAAGCATCGTGCGTCCCCGTGATGGCTACGGAAAACGAAGTGCTGATCTGCAGTTGCCCCGTGCCTTGCTGCACGCTGGACGGCATGGGCATAAGGTTCAGTTGGGGTTGCGATTGAGCGGAGGATAAAACCGAGATGAAGAGTACGGCCGACAACGATAGTAGAGTTCTCATAAGTGCGCTCGTTAACCTAACTTGGCCAGTTGGCCGGGCTGTAATGTGTTCAGGACTTCCACAATGTCCGGGATCTTGCAACAGCAAAGCGGCGAGACGATTAAATTCCCGCCGAATCAGTGTCCTGCACCCAACTCGCGGACGATGCTGCCGACGAACTGCTTGGCGTCGCCGAATAACATGAGAGTTTGGTTCAGGTAATACAGCGGGTTGTCGATGCCGGCGAAGCCAGGGCTCATGCTGCGCTTGATGACCATCACGGTATGGGCCTTGTCGACGTCGAGAATGGGCATGCCGAAGATCGGGCTCGATTGGTCGGTGCGCGCCGCGGGATTGGTGACATCATTCGCCCCGATCACCAGCGCGACATCGGTTTGCGGGAAGTCGCCGTTGATCTCGTCCATTTCGATCAAGCGCTCGTAGGGAATGTCGGCCTCGGCGAGCAGCACGTTCATATGGCCGGGCATGCGTCCCGCGACGGGATGGATCGCGAAGCGGACATCGACGCCTTTTTTGCTAAGCATGTCGTAGAGTTCGCGCACTTTGTGTTGCGCCTGGGCGACCGCCATGCCGTAGCCGGGAACGATTACAACTTTGCTGGCGGCGGAGAGAATGGATGCGGCCTCTTCCGGATTCGCGCTACGAACGACTCTTTCTTCCTTCGCCGCTGCTGCCGATGTCTGCACCTGGCCGAAGGCTCCGAACATTACGTTGGTGAAGGAGCGGTTCATGGCCTTGCACATAATGAGGGACAGAATGAAGCCGGAGGATCCGTCAAGCGCTCCGGCCACCACCAGCACTTTGCTGTTCAGAACAAATCCCAACAAGGCCGCCGAGAAACCAGCGTAGGAGTTCAAGAGCGAGATGACCGTCGGCATGTCGGCGCCACCGATTGGCGTGACCAGCAGCACGCCAAAGATGAGCGCCACGACGACCATGATCGGGAACAGGAAGGTGTTCGCCGGATTCACGACCAAGGCGACGGCCAGGGCGAGTGCGGCTCCAAGCACCGAGAGGCTGACGATATTCTGCCCGCGATAGACGATGGGCCGTTGCGGCAGGATTTCCTGTAGCTTTCCCGCTGCTATCACACTGCCCGTAAAGGTCAGCGAACCGATAATGACTTCGAGGCCGATTTCACCCATTTGAAAGCGCGTGACTGGCTCCGTGCCGACGTAGAACTCGGCAATCCCAATCATGGCTGCGGAAAGCGCGCCGAAAGCATGACTCAATGCCGTTCGCTGCGGCACCGCGGTCATGTGCACCAGGCCCAGAGGAACTCCCACTCCGGCGCCCACGATCAGAGGAATGAGTACCCACTTGTAATGGGCCACCTCGGGGTTGAACAGCGTGGCGACTACCGCCAGTGCCGCGCCGATCTCCCCGCAGAGAACGCCCATGCGCGCCGTCGTGGGCGAGTTGAGGAATCGCAGGGAAAGAACGAACAGGACGACGGCGGCGATGTAGGCGAAGTCGAGATACTGCTGAAGTGCCAGTCCGGTCATGATTGTTTCGACCTGCCGGATTTGAACATGCGCAGCATGCGGTCGGTGATCACGAATCCCCCGACCATGTTGCTGAACGATGCGGCCACTGCAATGGCACCCAGTACCGTGGTCAACGTGGTCTCATGCCGCCCAGCGATGATGATCGCCGCGACTACCACGATGGCGTCCAGGGCGTTGGTCAGTGACATGAGCGGGGTGTGCAACAGGGGAGAAACACGTCGGATGACTTCAAATCCTACGAACCCCGCGAGAATGAAGACATAAAGATTGGAAATGAAATCCGCTGGCATCAGTGCTCCTTTAGGTACCGGGTTGAGGTGGCAAGGGCGGCAGCTTGAAGAAATCGCGAATTCGCGGGTTGATGATTTCTCCCCCGCTGGTGATCATGGTTTCCCGGATGATCTCGTCCTGCATGTTCAACTGCGGCTTGCCGTCTTTCACCATGTAAGTAAGAAAGGTCATCAGGTTGCGAGCGTACATCTGGCTGGCGTGATAAGGAACGGTGCTGGCCAAATTGATGGCGCCGATGATGGTGACACCATGCACCTTGATTGTCTCGGCGATCTTGGTCAACTCGCAATTGCCGCCGCGCTCGGCGGCCAGGTCCACGATGACAGAACCCGGAGCCATTCCCTTCACCATATCCGCCGTGATCAATACCGGCGACTTTTTCCCCGGAATGACAGCGGCCGTGATGACGACATCACTTTCCGCGACCACACGGGTCAGCAATTCGCGCTGCCGCGCATAGAAGGATTCGTCCTGCGCGGTACCGTAGCCGCGGGCGTCCTGCGCATTCTGGGCTTCGATGGGGAGTTCGATAAATCGTCCCCCCAGGCTCTGGACCTGCTCCTTTGCGGCAGGACGCATGTCATAGGAGGATGCCACGGCACCGAGGCGGCGAGCAGTAGAGATCGCCTGCAATCCGGCAACGCCCGCGCCGATCACGAACACGCGCGCCGGCGTGATCGTGCCCGCGGCAGTTGTCATCATGGGAAAGACGCGGGGTGAGGTTTCGGCGGCGAGCAGTACCGCTTTGTAGCCGCAGACCGTCGCCATCGAGGAAAGGGCGTCCATGCTCTGGGCCCGGGTGGTGCGCGGCATCAGTTCGACGGAAAATGCGGTGACTCCGGCCTGGGCAATTTTCTGGATCGTCTCTACAGAGCCAAACGGGCGCAGGAAGCCGATCAGCGCCTGTCCCGATTTGTACAGCGGCACGTCATCTTTGCCGTTGACGTCATTGGAACCGTAGCACAGCACTTGCAGAACGGCATCGGCATTGCGAAAGACGGTGGCGCGGTCGGGAACAATCTTTGCGCCCTTGTCGACGTATGCCGCGTCGGGATAGCCGGCCAGTTCGCCGGCGCCAGTTTGTATGATGACTTCCAGTCCCGCCTTGCTGAGATTGGGAATGACAGCGGGAACCAGGGCAACTCTACATTCCCCCGGATAGGTTTCCTTCGGAACTCCGACGATCACGCTCTCGTCCTTTCCGTGCCGCGAAGCAGGGCAGGCCCCGGCTTGCAGCCTCTCCGAGCCCGGCAGTGAATCCTTTCACGCGCCGCCTAACAGTTCTGTGACATCAATCACCACTGCCGCAGGCAAACAGAAAACACTAACAGATCAGGAGCATGAACCGGAAGTGCCGGACTCCTGCAGGCAGCAATGAAAGTGCTACCATTGCACGACTTCTAACTCCCGCGACGAAGGTGCGCCTATGCCTGAGACTCTGCAAGCTACCCAGCCCACCCCACTGACCACCCTGACGGAAGACGAAATCCTTTTCCGGGACAACATTCGACAGTTCGCGGAGGAGAAGATCCGTCCGCACGTGAAGGAAATGGACGAGAAAGGGGTGTTCGAGAAAGACCTCATTCACGATTTCTTCCAGCTCGGCCTCATGGGCATTGAGATTCCGGAACAGTATGGCGGAGGCGGCGGGAAGTTCTTCGAGGCCATCCTGGCGGTGGAGGAATTTTCGCGTGTGGATGCCTCATCCGGCGTCATCGTGGATGTGCAGAACACGCTGGTCAATAACGCCCTGCTGCGCTGGGGGAATGAAGAGCAGAAGAAGCGCTACTTGCCCCGGATGGCAAGTGAAATCGTCGGCGCTTACGCACTCAGCGAGGCGGGCTCCGGTTCCGATGCCTTCGCGCTGCAGACGCGGGCCACGCTGAAAGGATCAGAATACGTTCTCAACGGACGCAAGCTGTGGATCACGAATGGGAAGGAAGCGGGCTTATTCGTGCTTTTCGCCACGCTCGATCCCAGCGCTGGCTACAAGGGCATCACTGCCTTTCTCATTGAAAAAGATTTCCCGGGATTTGCGGTCGGCAAGAAGGAGGACAAACTCGGGATTCGGGCCTCGTCGACGTGCGAGTTGATGCTCGAAGACTGCCGCGTGCCCAAAGAAAACGTACTGGGCGAGCCGGGCAGGGGATACAAGATCGCCATTGAGACGCTGAACGAAGGCCGCATTGGCATTGGGGCCCAGATGGTGGGGTTGGCGCGAGGGGCATGGGAATTCGCCTGCAAGTACGCGCTGGAACGCAAGCAATTCGGCAAGGCGATCGCGGAAAATCAGGGTGTCCAGTTCCAGATTGCGCAAATGGCGACCGAACTGGAAGCGGCGCGCCTGATGGTTTACAACTGCGCCCGGATGAAAGATGCGGGGGTGAATTTCGTCAAAGAAGCGGCGATGACCAAGCTCTTCGCCTCGCAAGTCGCCGAACGAGTGACTTCGCTGGCCATCGAAATCTATGGCGGCTACGGCTTCACCAAGGATTACCCGGTGGAGAAATATTGGCGCGATGCGAAGATCGGCAAAATTTACGAGGGCACATCCAACATGCAGCTGGCGACCATCGCCAAGCTGGTGCTGGGGAAGTAGGTTGAGTGCTCCGCACCTTTGGCCGGACCAATGGGTCCGGCGCTACATGGGTCCGGCGCTACACGTGGTCCGGCGCTACATGGGGCCGGCGAGAGTAAGCTGCTAATTGTTAGGCGTGAAGTGCAGCTCGACAGTTTCCCGGGATTCCACGCCTGGGGAGAACTTCCACTGGGCAATGGCGGTTTGAGCGGCATCGACCAGCAGTGGGCTGCCTCCCAGTGGTTCCACTTTCCTGACATTCCCATCGGAGGCGACAACGGCCACGACCTTGACGGTCCCATGGAGATTCATTTTGCGGGCCAGTTCAGGATAGTGAGGTTCCACCTTCCGAAGGACTCTTCGCGCAGCTTCATTATTGGAAGATTGGGAATTTTGAGCCCGTCCGACGAATGGAAAAGAAAAGACAATCAGGACTAAGATGACTGCATTCCGTATCGGCATTAAGAATCCCTGAGAAGAAGTTTCGTGCTATGCCCTGCCTACTTGTCCCTGCAGAGCTTGTCGATTGCATGTTAGAAGGCGAGGGGCTTCAACGAAAAGTAACCGCAGTAACCCGGTTTGTCACCGATGAGAAGCGCTGTGGAACTCCGACCTGACTGATCACTGGTGCAAATGATGCGTTCTCATAATGTGCACCGAGTTGCACTTCCGCGTTGTGCTGGACTTTTTCAATGCTTCGTTAATTAATTTGTTTTCATAGAGATAGGAGCATCTGAGGCATTGGCGGACAGGATGCATTTGGGAGATTGCCTGCTGGCCGAGGCAAATGACCGGAGCGCTCCTTGACGACCCTATTTGGGACTATTGAATCCGCGGAAGTACCGCTGATTGAAGCCGCCGCCCGCAAGAAGAATGGGTGGCTGCCGATTCTGACTATTCTGTTCCTGATCTCGTATGCCCTGATGACTATGCTGATTGTGGAACAGGGCCAGACCATCGAGTCCCAGCGCGCTCTGATCCGTGAGCTGTTCCGCGACAGCAAGGAACTTTCCGCAGCCAAGCTGAACGCCCATAGACAAGACGCGGCGCAAGCGCCACAAGCCGCCAGACCGCAGCAGATCGTACCGCAAAACCCGTCGACCCAGGCACCAATCAACAAAGCCCCGTCTTCCCAGGCAGGTTCGCAGTTGAGTGTGCAGGACCAGGCAGCACAGAAAAAGCCGTTCCGCATGCCTTCAAAGCCCGCATCCGACGTAGGCGACAATTCACGGGTGCTGGTTACTATTTAGTCCAATTGAGCAGGCAAAGACCTGCGGCTATGCAAGCTTCACCGGTAAGCGTTTTGGCAACTAAGGTAGGAAGTTAAGACCCAGGTGGAAACAATGAAGCTTCTGACCCTAGCATTGTTGTTGAGTCTGCCCTCCGGCTGGTTAGGTCCCAGGAAACCCGTGGCGCAACCCACGAGCGAGTTATCCAAGCACTCGCGCGGTGGACGCTGGTACTTCGCAGCCAGTGGTCACGCCATTTACTGCTATGGCCCGGTGATGACGGTTCCACGAGCGAACGGTGATCTGCAGCGCGTGGCGACCTTGTGCCGGGATGGCAGCCCCGTGGTTCCGCTGAAGGACTAGCATTATCGGAGCAGTAGCCCGGCAGCTTTGGCTCTCCGCGTCCAAATAGGGTCGCGCTGCATCCAACCCTCCACACGTACAATGTACCGGCTTCGCAGCCCGTGGAGGAGTTATGTCCATTCGACCCGTCAAACGGCTCATCAAATCCAAACCCACGCTGGAAGGCGCCGGAGTGCATCTTCGGCGAGCCTTCGGTTTCGGCAATACGGGAGAGTTTGATCCCTTTCTCCTGCTGGACGACTTCCGCAATGACGTCCCGGAAGATTATCTGGCTGGCTTTCCGTGGCATCCGCACCGGGGCATCGAGACGGTGACGTATGTGCTTGCCGGAACCGTGGAGCATGGTGACAGCATGGGGAACCACGGGGCGATTGCGGCCGGCGACGTGCAGTGGATGACGGCCGGGAGCGGCGTCATTCATCAGGAGATGCCCAAGGGCGACACTACGGGGCGAATGCACGGCTTTCAACTCTGGGCGAATCTGCCGTCAGCGCTCAAGATGACCGCGCCGCGATATCAGGAAGTAAAGGCGGGCGACATCCCCGAGGTTACCGACGACGACGGTACGCACGTCCGCATTGTGAGCGGAAGCTTCTGGGGAAAAAAGGGGCCGGTGGACGGGGTTGCAGCGGACCCGATCTACCTTGATGTTTCGGTGCCCGCCGGCGAGCGGAAGACGCTGCCGGTCGAAACGACCCGTCACGCATTCGCCTATGTGTTCGCGGGCGACGGGAAATTCTGCAACGCGTCAGGTCCGCTGGCGGTGCCCACCGAGAGTGTGGGTTGGGCCGACACTCGTCCTCCCGCCGACGCGGAAAATCGCTCGCTGGTCGTTTTCGATCGCGGGGATGAAGTCTCGGTGCAGGCGGGCGAGGACGGTATTCGATTTCTGCTAGTCTCGGGCAAGCCCCTGCAAGAGCCGGTCGCATGGTACGGGCCCATTGTGATGAACACGCAACAAGAGTTGCAGCAGGCCTTCAACGAACTCGAGAAAGGTACGTTCTTGAAGAAGTAGGGAATGCTGTAGCACTCTGATTGCTGTACGTGCGTTGGCGGCTGCTGCGGTTGAAGATCTCATGCCTGAACTCCCCGAAGTTGAAACGATTGCGCGCGGACTGGCGAAGCGGGTTACGGGAGACGTGATCGAATCCGTGTGGCTGGGGCAGAAGAAAGAGCCGCTGAAATCACCCGCGGCGCAGATCGCGAGAGCGCTGGAGCACAGCCGGATTTCCTCCGTGCGGCGCATGGGCAAGCACATCGTTTTCGATCTGCAGCCTAAGGAGGGTGAGCCCAGGCCCTTGCGGGCGAGCTCAAAAAGCCGGCGTAGATTTTCGGAAGGGACGAAGCAGAGAGTGGGCGCCCGGGCCGCTTCCCATGTGCAATGGATCGTTCATCTGGGGATGACCGGGAGCCTGCGGGTGTGCGAAGCGCACACTGAGATTGCCAAACACACGCACGCTATTCTGAAACTGGGCTCGGGCCGGGAATTGCGGTTCGTGGATCCGCGCCGCTTCGGGCGTCTCAGCGTGGCTACGGCATTCGACGCCGCCGGCGTTGAACCGCTCGAAGTCGATCTCGCCCATTTCGTCTCCCTCTTCCGCGGGCGCGAGACTCCCATCAAAAGCGCGCTGCTCAACCAGAAACTCCTGTGCGGAGTGGGGAACATCTATGCAGATGAATCGTTATTCCGGGCCGGCATTCGGCCGCGCCGTCGAGCGTCGAGCGTCACGCGCGATCAGCTGAAAAAATTGTACGCGGGCCTGCAGCAAGTGCTCAGCGAAGCGATTGCACTCGGAGGATCGTCGATTTCGGATTACGTCGATGCCGAAGGCCAAGAAGGATTCTTCCAGCTGCAGCATCGGGTTTACGGACGCGAGGGCGAGCCCTGCCTGGTGTGCAAAACTGCAATCAAGCGCGTCGTCATTGCCGGGCGCAGCAGCCATTACTGCCCCAAATGTCAGAAGTAAGGTGTTGGATTTTGATGCTTGATCGCTGAATGCAAAGCTGAGGAGCTTTGCTCCGCCGGGACAGCCTGAGAGGCTGTCCCTACGTGAAGCATTCATTCTACGAACAACAGTCATCATTTCAGCGACCCATTTCTGTTACCCTCATGCGTTATGCCTGACTACTCCATCGGCGTGGATATGGGCGGTACCAACCTGCGGATTGCGGCCATCACCACGGAAGGCCAGCTGCTGGAAAAAATCACCTTGGGCGTGAAGGTCGCCCTGGGACGCGACTACGTTATCGGCGAGATGTGCGATGCCATCCATCGTTTGACCGAGCAGTATCGCGGCACGGGGCGCTTTGTGGGAGCGGGCATTGGGGTGCCCGGCATCATCGACGTGGAAAAGGGCATGATGCGGAAATCGGCCAACTTGCCGGGATGGACGGACTATCCGGTGCGGGATGAGATCGAACGCCGCCTGGGTGCGCGCATCTTTCTGGATAACGATGCGAACGTGGCCGCCCTGGGAGAAAAGTGGCTGGGCGCCGGGCGCGATGCCGACAACATGGCAATGCTCACTCTAGGCACAGGGATCGGCGGTGCCATTGTCCTCGGCGGCAAACTGTTTTACGGCATGAGCGGCATGGCGGGAGAGTTCGGTCATGTCACCATAGAGCCCAAGGGAGTGCTTTGCGGCTGCGGGAACCGAGGATGCGCGGAACGGTACGCGTCCGCGACTGCAGTAGTGAGGATGGCTCGCGAGGCGATCGAATCCGGACAGGCTCCGGAGCTCGCGAAAGCAGCGAGTTCGGATCCGGAGTTCAGCGCAAAATCTGTGTACATCATGGCCATTCAGGGGAATCCGGACGCGCAGCGCATCTTCGAACGGTTTGGCGAGGCGCTCGGAATTCTGATGGCCGATCTGGTCAATGTGCTTGATCTGGACATGTTTGTGATTGGCGGAGGAGTGGTTAGCGCATGGGACGCCTTCGCACCCAAAATGTTCGCAGAGCTGCGGGAGCGATCGCTGGTCTACGCCGCCAGCGCTCCCGAGGATGCGACGGCCAAGAAGGAAGGCGCGTCGGCGCAGATCGCAAATTACTCGCGCAAGAAGACCATCATCACGCAATCCCTGCTGGGAAGCGATGCCGGGCTTTATGGAGCAGCGCGCCTGCCCGATCTGGCCTGAGATCTATTTCAGGACCGGCTTGTCATCGATCCACTCGACTTGCTCCAGCCTCGCGGGCGCAAGTGGTTCCTGTAGCGGGATCCGCAGCACCATCTTGCCGTCGCGAGTTGCAATCTCACCACCGTTGGCCAGCAAGACCTTCAATCCCACCTGCGCCGTATCTTCGGCGAGGACATCAATTTCGTAGGAATCGGGGAGTCCGGCCAGCGTCTTGTTCCAGTAGGTGTTGTGCAGCGGTTCGCGAAATTCGGCAGGGATGGCATGGGCCCCGATCAGCGTTCCAAGAATTCCCGCGGCGTTGGCGGGATTGCAATCGGCATCCTGGCCGCCGCGGGTGGCGTAGTTCATCGTCTTGTACCAGTCGCCTGCGCCATAGAGCAGGCCCATGACTACGTAGCCGCCGTTGAGCTTGGCATCGATGTTGAAGGGCTGCTTGTAGCCGTCGGGACAGTGATCGACTTCGCCCCACTTCGCCTGCAACAGGTGCCAGGTCTTCAGCCAGTCGTTCGGATTGTCATCGTGCCAGCGGATGACGTCGTGAATCAGTTGCGCGTAGACGCTTCTGGCGGGAATCGCTTTCAGCCCATTTTCCACCACCTCTCGAATGTTCTTGGCGAAAAAGGCTTGGGTATACATCGCCGAAATGAACATCCCCCCATAGACGCCGTCGCCGTAATTCATGATGTGACCCATGCGTTCACCATAGCGGTTCGACACCTGGGGCATCCCCGGGGAGATCATTCCGAAAACGTCGGACTCGATCTGAAAATCGATGTCATCGGCGTGCAGGTTGTATCGAGGATTGCCCGAGTCCGGCGGCAGGATGCCTTTGCGAATGTTCTTCAGGCCCGCATCATTGGCGTGCCAGACTTGCCGGATTTTGGCGTCCCACTCGTGCGCGACGGTTACTGGGTCAACATCGATCCCGTAGCGCCTCAGGCAATACAGAAATAGCAGATTGATGTAGATGTCGTCGTTGTCGGGAGCGCCGAAGCTGGGATGTTCCTTTTCTGAGTTGGCGATGAAGTCGTGAATGATGACGATCTTCTGATTGTCGGCGTCGCGGGTGACCGGTTCCCAGTTTTCCTGGCCGGGTTTGTTTACGGCCCTTGCCCGGTAATCCTTCATGCGAGTGGGCGAGAGAGGCCAATCGGTGATATCGAATCCGATGGGCGTGTTCTGGTACTGGAATTCCCAGGGCTGGCCAAAGGTGACGCCGATCATCTTGCCCATCCACGCACCCTGCACTTTGTCGAGGTATGTGTCCCAGGTCAATTCGTGCATTGGAGTGGCATTCTGGGCATAGGAACGGGGAGTAGCAGTCGTCGTGATCAGCAGCAAAAGTAGCGGGACCAGCGGCCTCATCGGTTCTCCAGCAAACGTAGCGTTGGTTATTGTCCCACAACGCGCGCGTCGGGCGGCCTGCGAGCAATCTCCTGGGCGGCATGCAAAAAGGCATCATTCTGCTGGGGCGTGCCGATGGTGACGCGAATGCATCCCGGGCCCCCCCAAGCCTCCAGGGGACGCACGCTGATGCCTTGCTCACGAAGGCGATCGGCAAAGCCCGCGGCCTCTTGACCTACGTTGCAGTACAGGAAGTTTGCCCAGGTCGGGACCACATGAAAGCCCAATTCAGAAAGACCGACACCCAGAACCTGAGCTTGCTCTGCGTTGTTGGCGAGCGTCTCAAGAACGTGGTCTTCATCCGCCGTGGCGGCGAGCGCGGCAGCCTGCGCGACGGATGAAACTGAAAACGTATTGCGCATGCGCGCGCAGTAGGCCATGAGTTCAGCCGGGCCCATGCCGTAACCGATGCGCAGGCCAGCCAGCCCGTGAACTTTCGAGAATGTCCTCAGCACGACCACATTTTCCGTTTTCCGCACGTAGTCGAGCGACCGGGAATAGTTCACTTTGCGCTTCTCGGCAAAATGAGCTGCAAACTCGTAATACGCTTCATCCAGCACGATGACGACGTGGCCGTGGACTTCTGCAATGAACTGGTCGATCGACTCGGCATCGAGCATGGTCCCGGTTGGATTGTTGGGATTCGCCAGGAAGATTAGGCGTGTGTGCTCGTTGATCAGGTCCAAGATGGCGGGGAGATTGATGTGGTCGCCATGCATGGGTGCTTCAATCAACTGCGCTCCGCTGGCACGCACCGCCATTCCATAAACGACGAAGGAACGCTCGCTGGTAATGGCGTTGAGCCCGGGGGCGAGCAGAGTCTGGCAGAGCAGGGAGAGCATCTGCGTGGAGCCCGCAGTGATCAGGATCTGTTCGCCGGGAATTTGGTGAACTTCGGCGAGCTTGCGGCGCAGCGGGATGGAGTCATCGTCGGGGTAAAGATTCGAAGTGTTCAGGGCAGCGGCTGCCGCTTCCACCGCGAGCAGTGAGGGGCCAAACGGGTTCTCGTTGGCATCGAGCCGGATCAGGGGAGATTCCGCATTCGTATTGGCATGGTTGGAGGATGGGGAGGAAAACCCTAAGCTCTCGCGCGCGGGCAGGGACATCAGATCAAAGAATCGGGTCATGGGGGCAGCTCATCGCGGAGATTTCCTGTCTGTACCTTTACTTGCCGATTTCAGGCGCTGCACTTCCTTCAACGTAAGTTGACGAAATTTTCCGGGCGGCACATCGAGAGTGAGAGGGCCGTAGCGAACCCGCTTGATTTTCTCGACATGGTGGCCAACCGCCTCAAACATGCGCCGAATCTGGCGGTTGCGCCCCTCAATCAGGGTGATTTCGTACCAGGGATTGGCTGCTTCTTTGACCACGCGAACAGCAGCAGGAGCGGTGCGCACACGCTTGCCGCCGTCGGTTGCTATGGATAGTCCTTTGCGCAATTTTTCCAGGGCTTCTTCCCTGGGAGTCCCGGCGACTTTAACGACGTAAGTCTTGGGCACGTGGGAAGCGGCCTTCATCAGCTGGTTTGCCAGTTCTCCATCATTGGTAAGGAGGAGTAAACCCTCGCTGGCGTAGTCGAGCCGTCCCACGGGATAGACGCGTCCTCTGATCCCGCGAAGCAGGTCCATGACGGTAGGCCGTTTCTGGGGATCACTCATGGTGGTCACGTAACCTTTGGGCTTGTTCAGCAGGAAATAGGCATGGCGCTGTTCGCTGGGCTGAAGCAGCTTGCCATTGACCCGGATGTGATCAGTTTCCGGATCAGCCTTGCTGCCCAGTTCGGTGACCGTGGTTCCATTGACCTTTACGTGACCGGAGGTGATCAACTGTTCGGCCTTGCGCCGCGAAGCGACTCCGGCAGCAGCGATGATCTTTTGCAGGCGTTCCGCAGGCATGTTGATAGGATGACTATCCCGCTTTTTCCGTCTCCTCTACGCTCTCTTCCGGTACTTCCGAAACGGGTTGAGCCACTGCCTCCGGTTGAAGCTCGGCGCTTGCCGGTTGCCCGTTACCAGCCGGCGCTTCCTCAGGCTGGGCTGCGGTCTCGGCTGGCATCAACTCGGACTGAAATGATTCGGCGACCAGCTTTTCGAACTCCTCCATGCTGGGCAATTCATTTACATCCTTCAGCCCAAACCGCATGAGGAATTCCTTGGTGGTCTTGTACAGAATGGGGCGGCCGATGACCTGTTTACGACCGGCGGTGGTGATCAGCTTGCGTTCCAGCAGAGTTCCAATAACGCCGCCCGAATCGACGCCCCGGATGTCATTGATCTCGGGAACGGTGACCGGTTGCTTGTAAGCAATCACGGCCAAAGTTTCCAGCGCCGGCAGCGACAGCCGGATGGGCGGCTTGAGGCTCTTGGCGAAGGAGCGCACGACTTCGTGCTGCTCGGGCTTGGTGGACATGCGATACCCGCCCGCGACTTGGCGAATCTCAATGCCGTGGTCCTCGGATCCGTATTGGCCAACGAGCTCTTCCAGGCAGGAGCGCACCCGAGATTTAATCTCGCCGTCGCCAGAGATGCCTTCGGCAACGAGCGAGTCTTTCACCAGCGCGGTCATCTGGTCCAGTGTGATCGGGGTCTCGGTCGCGTAAATGATGGCTTCGAGTTGAGCTTTTAAAGACATTGAAGTTAGTTCCGTAGCGACAGCCCCTGGGGCTGTCCCGCAAAGGCGAAGCCGAGCGGCGGTGGCACAAAGCCAAAGGCGAGCCACTGACTGCTATCGACGGACTCCTGAATACTGCTACCTCCAGTCATCCCTTACCGCCGCTTGCTGGTTCATGACTTCTTCGAAATGCGTATGCTTGCGGACAGCGATCTCTCCGAACAACTTGTCCTGGCGCACCTGGATAGCCTGCAGGCGCACCAGTTCGAGCAGCGCCAGGAACATGCAGACCAGAGCCTGCCTGGATTGCACTTTCATCAAGAGCTGCTTCAGTCGGATGGGCCGGTCTTCCAGCGACAAGCGGCGCCGCAGATAATCGATCATTTGACCGACCGTGACGGTTTCCTCGTCGACGTTCAGGACGGGACGCGTGCGCACCCGCTCGAGCACCTGCTGAAAGGTCTTGACCAGGTCGATGACATCGGCGGCAATTTCTGGCTCCGTGCCCTCGTCATCCATGAATTCTTTCAGCGACGGATTGGACAGCACGGCGTCTTCAATCTGCTGCTTCTGCAGCAGCATCTGTGCGGCCGACTTGAATTTTTCGTGCTCCAGCAGGCGGTTGACGAGTTCGCCGCGCGGATCTTCCTGCTCCTCGGGGCCGGCCAGCGGATCGCGAGGCAGCAGCATTTTCGATTTGATGTGAATCAGGACCGCGGCCATGTAGATGAATTCCGCGGCGATGTTGACATCGAGATCGCGAATCTTCTCCACGTATGCCAGGTATTGCGCCGTGATCTTTGCGATCGGAATATCGTAGATGTCGATGTCCTGCTTGCGAATGAGATCGAGCAGAAGATCGAGCGGCCCTTCATAAACGTTGTCCACGGCAACTGCGAAAGGAAAATCGCTTTCCTCTTTTCTGGAGGAATCCTTCGCCTTGCCAGCAGGGCTGCTCACGAGAACCGGGGGGGGCGGTTGCGCGTTAGAAACGATTTTTGTTTCTTCTGTCATGGCTGTTCGCCGCGCCGCTAGTCAGCTCTTCCCTGTGGTGCCTCATAGTCCATGGACATGTGCATAGAGGCGCGCACATCCTGCATGGTCTTGCCGGCGGCTTGGCGCGCGCGCTGGCTGCCCGCCTCAAGGATATCCCAGGCGAGGCGCGGATTCTGCTCAAATTTCTTCCTGCGCTCCTGTATGGGATTCAACAGTTGCACTAGCGCGTCGGCCGCCCAGCTTTTGCACTCGATGCAGCCGATGCCCGCCGAGCGGCAGCCGTCATACACCTTGGCGATCGTTTCTTTGCTGCTGAAGATTTTGTGCAGATCACCCACGGGGCACAAATCCGGATTGCCAGGATCGGAGCGCCGAACACGTGCTGGATCCGTCACCATTGTTTTCAACTTCTGACGCACGACTGGTTCTGGGTCGGCCAGCATAATGGTATTGCCATACGACTTCGACATCTTGCGTCCGTCGGTGCCGGGCAATTTGGCGGCAGGAGTCAGGAGGCTCTGAGGCTCGGGGAAGACCGGCTTGGCGCCGCCGTAAAATCCGTTGAAGCGCCGGGCAATCTCACGGGTCAGCTCTACGTGGGCGACCTGATCTTCCCCGACGGGCACGCAGTCCGCCTTATAAACCAGGATGTCAGCTGCCTGCAGCAGCGGATAGCCGAGGAATCCGTAGGTGCCTAGATCTTTGTCCTTGATGTTCTCCCGTTGTTCTTTATAGGTGGGCACCCGCTCGAGCCAGCCAAGAGGTGTGATCATGGAGAAGAGCAAGTGCAGTTCGGCGTGCTCCGGCACATGGGACTGGAAAAACAGGACTGACTTCTCCGGATCCAGGCCGGCAGCCAGCCAGTCGAAGGCGACCTCGAGAGAATTCTCCTTCACGCGCGAGGTGTCCGCATAATCGGTAGTGAGCGCGTGCCAATCGACCACGCAGAAGAAGCACTCGTACTGGTCCTGCATGCCTACCCAGTTCTGCAATGCGCCGACATAGTTGCCGAGGTGAAGCTTCCCAGTCGGGCGCATGCCGCTGAGTACGCGTTTGCGGATTGTGGCGCCGGGAGTCATTTCTGCGAAAGCCTGACCTTGCGGCACACGATCGCCGATGCAGGGTGACCTGTAGGATTCAGAATCTGGAGTTTCATGCGGGACTGAATTCGATACTACCACGCAAAAAGCCGGAATCGCCCTGCCAGTGGTGCAATGCAATGGGCTCCGCGCTGTGGCAGGGTCGGCTGTCTGTGAGCGATCCTATATAATTCGCGCGCCCCACAATCCAGTTCCGTGCCCACTCTCGCCCGCAAACTGCGCGCAACCGACTACTTCACGCTGGGATGGGGCACCATGGTCGGTGTTGGTTGGCTGGTCATTATGGATGACTGGCTTACCCGGGGCGGCGCACTGGGGACGGTGCTCGGGTTTGTGATCGGCGGAGCGTTGTTGTTTCCCATCGGATGGGTTTACGGCAAGCTGGTCATCGCCATGCCGGACGCAGCCGGAGAAATTGCCTACACTTCGGCGGTCTTCCCGCGCAGCGTCAGCTTCGCCACCGGCTGGATGATGACCCTGGCGTACTTCATCGTATGTCCGTGGGAAGCGGTTGCCGTGGGCCGCATCGCGGCTTACATTTTTCCTGCCCTTGATTCCATGCAGGTGTATGAGGTCGCTGGACGCCCGGTGTTTCTGCCGCGCCTGATCGTGGGCCTTGCCTTGACCGCCTTGCTCACGTATCTGAACTATCGTGGAGTGCGGCTGAGCGCGACTTTTCAGAACTGGACGAGCTTCGGCACCCTGGCGCTATTCGTAATTTTTGTGCTGCTGGGGGTGAGCCGAGGATCTGCTCAGAACTTCGCGCCGCTGTTTACTCACACGCCGCTGATCTCGATTCTGCTGGTGATCCAGATCGTCCCCTATTTCATGACAGGATTCGAGTCGGTGGGCAAGGCGGCGGAGGAGGCCAACCCGGAATTCCGCGCCGGGACTTTCTTAACCGCGATCTGGATGGCGATCCTGATTGGCATTCTGTTCTACGCCAGCATCGTTGCGGCGGTCGCGTTCGTGGCTCCATGGCATCGTTTGACCAGCACCAGATTCATGACCGCGGTTGCCTTCCAGCAGGCGCTCGGGTCGCGGTGGATCGTGAACATCATCCTTGCGGCAGCGCTGCTGTCGCTATTCAAGTGCTTCAATGGAAATTTCGTCGCCGCCAGCCGGCTGTTTTTCGCCTTGGGACGGCGTGGAATGATCGCAGCGCGGGTGGGCGCAATTCATCCCCGCAATCAGACTCCGTCCACGGCAGTGTTGTGCGTGGGCTCGGCGACAGCGATTTGTATGCTTCTGGGGGACGCGATCCTGGTCCCGATCACCGAAGTCGGTTCGGTGGCGTGCGCGATCGGATGGGCCGCAACCTGCGCCGCTTTTCTGGCGATGGCGCCTGGCACAAAGGGCAGGCGCGCCGGAGGAGGTGCGATTGCAGGCGTCGGACTTGCCGTCGCAATTGCCCTGGTTTTGATGAAAGTGCTTCCATCAGTGCCTGGCCATTTCACGACCGCCGAGTGGATTACTCTGGCAATCTGGATTTTGTTAGGCGCAGCGGCAGCACGAAGTAGGACGGGAAAGGAGTCTGGATGATTCAGAGAACCAGAAAAGCGCTATTGCTGATTTTGTTCGCAGTGCTGGCCGCGGCTTGGGTTCAGGGCCAGACGGAACCAGCTTTCGACCTGGTGATCACGAACGGGCACATCATGGATGGAACCGGCTCGCCCTGGTACTCCGGCGACATTGGCATTCACGCCGGCAAAATTGCGGCGATTGGCAATCTCTCCCAGGCGTCGCGCAAGCGCACCATCGACGCGGGGGGAAAAGTGGTGGCGCCGGGGTTCATCGACATGCTCGGCCAGTCCGAGATGACGATCCTTGTCGACCCACGGCTTCCGTCGAAGATTTTTCAGGGCATCACCTCGGAGATCACGGGAGAAGGGAACTCCATCGCGCCGCTCAATGACGCCATCATCCAGTCCGACCGCAAGAGCTACGACTACTACCACGTCACGCCGGACTGGAGGACGTTGCGGCAGTATTTCGCGCGCCTGGAAAAACAGGGAATCGGCATCAATCTCGCCAGCTATGTGGGAGCGACGCAGGTCCGCCGCATGGTGCTCGACGATGAAGACAAGCAGCCTACTCCAGAGCAACTACAGCAGATGAAGCAGTTGGTGCGCGAAGCCATGAGCGATGGGGCCGTGGGAGTCTCCACCTCGCTGGAGTATGCGCCCGCGCCCTACGCGAAAACGGACGAACTGATTGCTCTGGCGGGAGAAGCCGGAAAATTCGGCGGCATCTATGCCACGCACATGCGCAACGAAAGCGACTCGGTGCTGGAGGCAATCGATGAAGCGCTGCGCATTGGGCGCGACGCCCATATTCCGGTCGAGATCTGGCATATCAAAGTTGCCGGGAAGAATAACTGGGGACGCATGCCGGAAGTCGTGGCGAAGCTCAATGCGGCCCGGGCTGCGGGAGCGGATGTTTCTGCCGATACCTACGCCTACACGGCCTGGTACAACGATTTCTCGGCCTTCATTCCCCCGTGGGCCCACGACGGAGGCACCCAGAAGCTGGGGGAGCGCCTTAAAGATGCGAGTACGCGAGCGCGCATCCGCAAAGATATGCTCACTCCGTCGCGCGACTGGGACAATGAATGGCAGGAGATTCCCGGTCCGGAAGCCATCATGATCGGAGCGGTGCAGAATCCCGCGCTGCTTCCCTTGCAGGGCAAGCGCCTCTCGGAAGTCGCCAAGCTGTGGAACAAAGATCCTATCGATGCACTGTTCGACTTTCTGATTCAGGATCCGAACACCGGCGTGGCAGTCTTCGGCATGTCGCAGCCGGACGTGACCCTCGCACTGCAGCAGCCCTGGGTTTCGATTGACAACGATTCAGAGGGAACCTCTCCTGAGGGTCTCTTGGGCCAAGCGCATCCGCATCCGCGGGCGTTTGGAACTTTTCCGCGCATCCTGAGCAAGTATGTTCGCGACGACAAGGCTTTGAGCCTGGAGGATGCGATTCGTAAGTTCGCGGCGCTGCCCGCACAACGCATGCGGCTCACTGATCGCGGCGTGCTGAAAACAGGGACGTGGGCCGATGTGGTGATTTTCGATCCGGCTACAGTGCGCGACCGGGCTACCTTCGATAATCCCAATCAGCTTTCGGAAGGGATGGAATATGTGTTGGTGAATGGAGTTCCGGTTATTGATCAGGGAAAGATGACGGGTGCGCTGCCGGGGAAGGTGCTGCGAGGCCTGGCGTATTTACCGTGAGATCCAGCGTCCGGTGGCAAACTAGGGCTTGAGTTGCGCCTGCTCAGTGCGGCTCAAGGGGGCAACGCGAGGCGCTTCCAGTGTGCCGCCAATCCTGTATCCCAGTTCCGGGGGACCATTCGAAGTGCGCGTAAGCTTTAGGTCTACCTCCCGCTTCAGTGAGGCGGTGCCGGTCAATTCGTAGGTTCCCCCTGGCGAGATCAGGTGGGTGTCGGTGATTTCAATCTTCCCATCGTGCAGCCGAGCTTGGCCTTTGATGTGGCTGGCCTGGAGCGCTTCGGATCCATCCCCGATCATGACGTGTGGGAACAGCGCATCGGTGACGTCGACGTGCAGCTTTCCCTCAGTCGAAGGCCAAAAATCTGCGGGGCACGGCCCTTTGAGTTCGTAACTCGCATTGGCTGTGCCCGCGACCCAGCCATCGTTCATGACCTCGGCAATTGCCGCCAGCGAGATGTCCGCCAGGTCTCCCGCTCCTGCGCATACAGCCGGGGATTTTAAAAAGTTCACGTTCCAGTCGCCGCGATGTTTTCCCTGCAGCACGTCCGCAGTGAGCCCGGCGAGGCGCAGTTTGCCATCCTCGACGTTGAGATTGGCAGAAACGTGCGTGGCCTCGATTCCGTGAATCTGAAAACGCCCTGCGGTAACTCGGCCGCTGGCGTGCAGAGTCGACCACCACGCGGGATGTGCTTCGGCGCCCCTCGTCAGAACCCGGTACCAAGGGCGCTTCCTGGATTTTGGATTCACCCATTCCTGCAGATTGCTCAGGGCCGCTTGATTCGTGTTCAGGGCGAAGTGCACGGGACAGGCATCCGGAGTTCCGCATCCACGAGGCAGATCCAAGGACCCAGTCCATGCCGCGCCGGCCGCATTGGCATTCAAGCGCACCACATGAACGGCGTCGGCCATCAGTTGCATTTCCGCGGAAATGATCTCGGCGTGTACTCCGGCGCTTCGCTCCGGCACGTGGACGTTGTGCAACCTTGCTGTGCCGGTGAGTTGGGGCGAGGCGAAGCCCTTGCCGGGCACAATCCAATTGCCCGCCAGGAGAAGGTCGAGTAGAGCTGAACCGTCTGCATTCGAAGAGATCGCCGGGAGCCCGGCCATGCGCGCAAGCCGCAGAGCCTTCGCAATCTCCGTCTCGCCGGTGATGGAGAAGCTGTAGCCAGTGCGGTCCAGGAACCCGCGGATGGTCGCGCTGCCGGGATGCGCGCCGCCAATGCCAAAGGGCCCAATATCAAGCAGCGGCCCATTGGAAGGTCGAGTACCAGCAGGTCGCGTGGTTTTCGCGTGGAGGGCGACAGCAAAGGGCAGAGTCTCCGGCCCGAACTCGCCTTTGTTGGAGACGGAGCTCAGATGAAAATTGGCAATCTGCCCAGCGCCTCTCAGCGTCGCGGGGGATTGTCCATCGCTGGCGAGCGAGAGATTCCCGTCCACAATGCCTTCCGCCGTGAGATCCTCGGGAAGATTCTTCTTGAGTCGTTGGGCCAGGCTCACGAGTGCGGTTGCGGGGATGTTGTCGGCAGAGGCGGCGAGAGAATACTCGTGACTCCCCGGTAAACCCGCGTCCCCCGTCAAAGTGAGAAGACCGTCGCCCACCGGGGCGCTGCACATCAGCTGTTGAAAGTCATGGGTATCAGTGCTGTAGTCGGCGTCGCAGCGTGCTGCCATGCGCAAAGCTTTACCGCTGGTAATGTCGTAGCGGCGAAAGTCGTTCATCGAAGAAGTGGCGGCAATGTGCAGCTTGGCAGGAGTGCCCATGAGGGCGACGTCCAGCAGAATTTCTCCGCGCCAGCCCTGATCGTTGCCGCTGACCAGTTTTGTGATCTGGCCCAGTTGCGCCCGGCTCCATTCCAGATTGACCTGGAGTGGCATGTCTCGCAAGGCATCAGCCCGTTGCCAGGTGCCGGTCAGTTGCAGCAGGCCGGTATCGTTCAAGTTCATGTCGGTGCGAAACGGCTGGGCTTTCAGACGGACGCCCCACGAATTGTCGGATTCCTGCCACAGGGAGAAATCCGCATTGGTCAGTGCGTAGGGCTTCTTCTCCGGGCCATGCTTGAAATTTATGCGTCCCGATGTGCCCTCGATATAAGGGAAGGCCGGCCGCGGCCCCGATTTCGCCCGGCCTGTGGGCGCCAGGGGGATTCGCGCCGAGCGTTCCAGGAGCGCCTCCAGATTCCAGTGCCCGCCCTCACCATGAACGAAATTCAGACTGGGCTCAGCCAGGTCCAGTCGCGCAATCTCCATGCGCCCACGCAACAACGAGGTTAAGCGGAGGGCTGCGGTGACCTCGCTGGCGCGCACGATAGGCTCGGCTCCGAAGGCAGGGTCGTCGTATACGACGAGGTTTTCCAGATCGAAACCGGGTCGCGGCAGAAGCCGGATGTGCACCGAGCCAATATCGACCGAGCGGCCCACGGCGGCGCTGATGGAACGAATGATGCGGGACTTCAGCCGCGATGCGCCTGGCCGAATGGTGAAAAGCGCCAGCAGAATGACTGCCAGCGCCGCGATGCGCCGCTTGGACGAGAACGACTTCACTCTGCCCTCACTCGAAGTCCGAGGGGCTTCATCGCACAAACTGGAAGGTTCGCTTCCAGCGTGTCTTGTCGAAGAAGTGCAACACGACCTGTCCTAGGATGAATTCCACGCGATCGGCAAAGGTCGTTTTGCGATATTGATCGTCTGGCGTTTCAAACGACCAATAAATAAACATCGGCCGCCCAATGACGTTTTGCTTGGGAATGAATCCCCAATAGCGGCTGTCGAGGCTCACGCCCCGGTGGTCGCCCATGGCGAAGTAGTGATCCGGCGGAACCACGATGTCGTCGCCATGGATGTAGGAGGGCAAAACGACGGCCCAGTTCGACCAAACATTGGGGTCATCGCCCGGAGGAACGGAGGGAAAATTGTTGCGATAAGGATCCCCTGTGTCGCGGTCGTGCAAGACATAGGGCTCGTCCAGAGCCTGACCGTTGCGATATACGACTCCGTTGCGCAAATGAATGTGGTCCCCGGGGATCCCCATAATGCGCTTGACCACATAGAGACCCGGTGTTTCCGGCGACAAGAACACGACGATATCGCGAAAGTGGACGTCGCGGTAGGGAAGCAAGGGGCCGATCCAGTTGCTCTTGGGAGCAAATTGAATGCGATTGACGAAGACATGGTCGCCGATGAGCAGCGTGTCCTCCATCGAACTGGAGGGAATTTCGAAGGCCTGCACGACAAACGTGATGATGAACAGGCCGGTGACCAGGACCGCACAGAGCGAGGCCAGAAACTCGACCGTGGTTTCCTTGGGCCTCTCTTCGGCTGCTTTCTTTTCTACGATCCCGTCTCTCTTTGCCACCGGGGTGCTTTCGACTGTTTTGATTGCTCGAGCCACGTCATTCAGTGTACCAGCCGGAGGGTTCGGTTCCAGCGGGTGTTCTGGAACATATGAGTCAAGGCATAAGCAAAGCGGTAAGCCTTGCCGGAAGGAACATCCTGATCGAGGGTCTTCACCGACCAGTAAATCAGCAGCGGCCGGCCAATGATATTTTCGCGAGGCACAAATCCCCAGTACCGGCTGTCCTGGCTGTCATCACGATTGTCGCCCATGACAAAATAGTTGCCCTGCGGAACGATCAGTTCGCCATCCTCGACCAGCTTGCGCATTTCCAGCCACCACTTGCCTTCCATGCCATAGATGATGGGCATATCGGTGCGCGGAAAGTTGTCGCGAAACAGGTTGCTGGGCGGCTCCAGGAAGCGCACGTAAGGCTCAGTCAGGGGTTTCCCGTTGATGTAGACGGTCTTGTTGACCATACGCAGGCGGTCGCCGGGCACGCCGATCACGCGCTTGACGAAGTGCTGCTTGGGATCCACGGGATAATGAAACACGATCACATCTCCGCGAGAGATCTTCTGATAAGGCATGATGTGATCCCCCAAGCCGCGCCCGCCGTAGCAAAGCTTATCCACCAAAAGATAGTCGCCGACGAGGAGAGTGTTTTCCATCGATTCGGAGGGAATCTGGAACGCCTGCACGACGAAGGTGATCACAAAGATGGCGATGACGATAGTTCCGAGGAGCGACTGCACCGAGCTGACGATATCGGCGGCAAAGCTGGTGTCCGGGTGGTTCTGAGGCGGAGAAGTGGCAGACGCATCGGACGGCGACTCCGGTGGCGGGAAACTGGTCTCGGCGGTGGCGACCGCAAATGCAGGAGGCTCTGGCTGGCCAGGTGCGACGATGGGTGGGTTGGGAGAATCCATGAACTCTACTTATCTGATGTGTGTGGTGCGCGGGCCGCTGCTTTTCCTTCGACGGATTTCGGTCTCGATGCCAGAAAGGTTAGCACCTGCCGTGCTGCATCCTGCTCCGCAGTCTTCTTGGTCGATCCTTTGGCGCGACCTACAAAGTTTCCATCCTTAGCTTTGGCGTGCAGACGGGCTTCGACGGTGAATGTTTTGTTGTGCTCGGGGCCGGCTTCCTCCACCAGCACGTAAGCCGGTTGGGGAAGACCGAGACTCTGCACCGCTTCCTGCAGGGCAGATTTGAAATCGGTGATGGGAAGCGTGCCGCCGCCCTGCTCCATGCGCTCCAACTCCGGCGCGATCACATTGCGCAGTACAAATTCGCGCGCTACCTCCAACCCCCCGTCGAGATAGATAGCCGCCAGGATGGCTTCCAGGGCATCGACGAGCAGCGCGGTTTTGCCTCGCCCGCCACTCTTTTCCTCTCCCCGGCCCAGCCGCAGGTAGTGCCCCAACTCCAGTTGCTGTGCTACCTGGATGAGATGCCGTTCGCTGACCAGATGTGCGCGCAACTTGGAAAGCTCGCCTTCACGAAATTGGGGAAAACGTTGAAACAACTCCTCGCTTGTAACCAGCGCGAGCACGGCATCTCCCAAGAACTCGAGTTGCTCGTTGTCGCGGATTTTATATTTGCTCTCGCCCGCATATTGCGCTTCTTGCTCCCGGGCCTGCGAGCTGTGCGTGACCGCCTGCTCAATGACGGCCCGGCGGCGGAAATGGTAGCCCAATCCCAATTCCAGAGCCGTGATTTCCCGTTCTTTCATAAAGAACAAACTCTAACGCACAGCGAAGTTGATGTAGGGACAGCCGCCTCGGCTGTCCTGGCGCGCTCGCTCGCCTGTGAACCGGAGAGTAGCTTTCTGCGGAGAGCTAATTTTTCTGCGGTGCTGCGCTTTGTCCGGGCGCCGATCCGCTGCTCAGCTTCGTCAGCCTATCCTTCTCGGAGAGCGCCGCTTTGGCTGCGGGAGAATCTGGCTGGTTCTTTGTGAGATCCACCGCTTGATTGGCGTACTTTAACGCGTCGGGATACTTGTTTTGCATATCCAGGGCGATGGCCAGCCGCAACACCGCAACCGGGTCTACCTGCTCGGGAAATGCTTCGATCGACTTACGCAGATTAGTCTCAGCCTCCGCATAGTTCTTGGCATTGGAGGCGAGCGTACCCAGAATGGCATAGGCCTCGGAGCGGACGAAGCGCTTGAACTGATCGATCTTCTCGGGGGGAAAGCCGCTGGTGGGCACGTCGTTGTCGACGGTCACCAGAGCGCGCTCGGCATCTTTCTTGGCCTCGGCCAATTTCTGATCGCGATCCAGATCAGTGTCCCGCGTCTTCTCCGCCAATACTTGGGAAGCCGTGACCAGGGCCTCGGGATCATCCGGATCAATGGCGAGGGACTTCTGTGCCATCTCCAACATTTTGTCCGCATTCGCCTGATACTTCTGCATGGCTGACTTGTAGAGGACCACGCGCAATTCGCTGTCCGGGTACTTCGCGGAAAAATCCTCAGCCGCTTTTTCCGCGGCGGCGGGATCGGTCAATTGAACGGCGGCCTTGTAGGCATCAAACTCCGGCTGAGTCTTGGCTGCCGGGGCTCGCTTGCCCTGCGCAGCTGTCGCTGCTTGAGTACTTGGGGCATTTTGGGTTGCCGGTTTGTCCTGCGCCCAGGCGCACGCGGATATCCCCAGCACTGCGATCACGATCGCTGCTCGCTTCATAGCTCTCCTCGACAAACGTCCTGAATTCCGGAAATTGCATTCTATCGCAGGAAATGGCGGACTCCGCAGCCTTTGCTCCGGATTTCACAACACCTACTGCGGTTTCACCGGAGGCTCGTAAGCCTGTTGTAATCCTCGTTCGGCTGCGGCCTTGACTTCGGGCAGATCGGCCGCCACGGTCAGAGCGGCGCGGTATTCGTTCAACGCTGCGTCGCGCTGTTCTTTCATATCCATGATTCTGCCCAGATATACATGCGACCACGCCAGGACCTTCGGATCTCGGGTGGCTTGGATTGCCTTCTGAAAATTCTCCGCGGCACCATCCCGATTCTTGTTCGCGACGGCGACCTGCGCCAGGATGAACAGCGCGCGCCCCTCATCGCCGATCTTGCGATCGAGCGCCTGCTGCGCGAGTTCCTGCGCTCCCTTGGGATCGCCTGCGGCCAGCCGCTTCTCCGCGGTGATCAGCATTCGCCTGTCTTCCATGCGGGAAAGTTGGACCAGCTCTGGTTCCGAGCTACGCACGAATTGGACTTCGCTGGCTGCCTTCTCCTGCTGCTTGACGTCGATGGCGCCGAGAATGTCGGAGTACGCGGTGCGCAATCCCGCAGGGTCTTTTTCGAAGCTCGCCAGCGCGGTATAGAAGTACTTGGTCAGGATATATCCCTGCTTGACGGCATCGTCGACGGCCTGCAGGCGCATGGGCTCGGCAGTTTGCTTGTTTCCCGTGGTGCGGATCTCTACGGCGCGCACCAGGCATTCGGTGACCAGGAGCCTGATATCCGTCTTAAAGTTCTCATCCAGCGGCGCGCGTTTAACCGATTGCAGCAGCGGGTCGAGCCGTTTAACTGCGCTGAAGTGTTTCTCCGCCATGGGATCGAGCAAGTAGTGAAGATACGTATGCCGAATCTGCGGAAGTTTCAGTGGGTCCGGCACGCTCGGGTCGGGAGAAGGAAAGACCACAACGTAATAGTCGTTGCCGTAATTGCGGGCATTGGTTTCAGTGGGGTCGCCGAGGAAGTCCAGGTAGACGGTGAACGTCTTGCCCAGATAGCCGCCTGACTGCAGCCGAAGATAAATATCGGTATCAAAGACCATCTTGGCCAGTGGCTCGTGATATCGACTCACCAGGGCCGCGTAGTTGGTGCGGTGACGTTCCCAGATCTCATGCAGTTGAGCCTTTTCGTAAAAGCGCTCCAGCAAGGCAGCAAATCCCACGATGGGCAGGGCATCCGGAGGCAGTTCGTCCTCCTTGACGCGGGGCAAGAAGTGCGGAGGCCCCTGCAGATACAGGGCGAGGGAGATGAACTGTGAAAGGTCATGACGGGGATCTTTGCCCCGGTGCGCGAGATACCAGTCGCACATCGCCTTGAGAGCCCCTTGTGCTTCTTCGGACTCGCGCAGATTGCGCTGCACCTCGGCGCGGATGTTGAGACGCTGCGCGTCGGACCCGTTCAGATTCGCGTCGTAGCCGCAAGAGTTCATTGCGGTGAGCACGGAGAACAGAGTCTCGCTCGTGTCCAGAGTGATGGGAGTATTTTGCGCGGCGCAGAAAGGCGCCAGCAGGCCGAGAAAGGCCGCAATGATGCAAGCTCGCAAGCCAGAAACCAGGAAACGACTCAGGAATTCCTCCCGCAGGATGACCACCGACCGGCCATGATCCGACAATGGCGGAGAACATCTTAAGTTTAAGGGGTTGTGCCCAGAGGGTCAAACCGTGGAGGGCTCAACGCCGCTACTGGTTCGTGATAGATTTTGGCTGACTGGCTTGTATGCCGTTTTCTGATTTCCATGGCAATGTCGAGACCGTGCATAGGTTGCGCGAGATGCTGGCGCGCGATCATTTTCCCCATGCCGTTGTGCTGGCCGGAAGTCACGGGTGTGGCAAGTACACGCTGGCGCTGATGCTGGCTCGGGCGATGAACTGTCTGAGTCCTCCGCACAGCGATGGACTTCCGGATTTCTGCGGCAAATGCGCGAACTGCACGCGCATTGAGCAGGCTTGCGATCTCGAGACTCGCTTTTCCGAGGCGGTCGAGGCCCGCGAGAACCTGCGCGAAACCGACAAAAAAGAAACGCGTATTTTCGTGCAGACGCATCCTGATGTGCTGGTGATTCCGCCCGACCCTCCGCAGATGATGATCAAGGTCGACCAGGTGCGGCGCGTCATTGAGACCATCTATTACCGTCCAGGGGAGGGCAGGGAACGGGTTTATATCTTCACCGACTCGGCGTTTATGAAAGAGGCGGCAAACTCGCTGCTCAAAGTGCTGGAGGAGCCTCCGGAATTCGCCACCATTTTCCTGCTGACCGAGAATGCGGGGGAGTTGCTGCCGACCATCCGTTCGCGCTCCATGGTGTTTACGTTGTGCGCACTCTCGACGGAGGAGCTTGAGAAGGATCTGGCGAAGCACCGCCCGGAGTGGAAGCCCACGCAAGTGGCGCTGGTGGCTCGACTGAGCGAGGGAGCGGTGGGTCGCGCGCGCAGCTTCGACATAGAGGCCTATACCGCCGCCCGCGACCATGCGCTGGCGATTTTGAAATCGGCTCTGCGGGGCGGGGAGCATAGCGAGTTGTTCAAGATCACTGAGTCCTACCGTCCGGGAGCGGAGGGCCGGGAGAAGATCGAGGCGCTGATCCGCACGTTGTATTCACTGCTGCGCGATTTGGTGTTTATTGATTCGGGTGCGCCGGAGTTGATCCGGAATACGGACGTTGGCGCTGAGTTAAAGCGATTAGCTGAATCGGCAGATTTCGAGTGGATTGCGGCCGCCTCCGATCGATTGGCAGAGGTGGAACGTGGAATGCGCCGGAACCTGCTGCGCTCGTTGTCTCTGGATGCCTTTGCGGCCGCCCTGGAGAAGACCATGTAGGGCCAGCCGCCTCGGCTGTCCGGTCGAGCGTAGCTCGACGGCTTTTTCGCCCTCTACGAACGGCCGGGCTCCACCCAACCCGACAGCCGAGGCGGCTGTCCCTACACAAATCGTTGCTGCGTCAAACGGCCATGCTCACCGGCAATCTCATCACAGGTCCTTGAACAAGCTGGCGCAGTAGCGTTCGCCATCCTTGTCGTCGTGCATTCATCAAAGTAACCGCACCGTGGTTACCTCCGACATCCGCCCGCAATTCATCGAATCGCATAATCTACTTACCGTTCAACCATTTGCCTCGCATTACTCCGCTGGTTCTACTCCCTTCGGAGAGATTGTCCTGTCTTTCACCTCCGCCTATAATCGTCCTACTCTGGCTGTTCAATTCTCCGTCAGGTTCCGGGTAGGACTCGGGAGGGCTTGGTATGTCCAGAGCCTTCCAGCACAAGGTCGGAGTACTTGGAGACGCCCGGATATGCGAAAGCGCCTGCAACTCGCACTGATGCTGACGGTCGGAACGACAATCGCGACCTCCTTAACACTACCCAACGCTTGGGCCGCTGAGGCAGACAGCTCCAGTCATGGGATCACCGCAACCGACGAGCATGGACGCAAGATCTATGTAGACGAGGATGCTCCCGCGAAGCCGCGTGTCACGCCGGTTGCGCAGTCCAAACGCTCTTCACTCGTCTTCTGGAGCAGCAAAGAGAGCCGCTGGAAACCGGTGCCTTCGGCAGGTGCGGCCTCGATGCAGGCCGCGCGTTCGGCCGCGAAAGAAGTCACCCAGTATTTTGGTCACGAGTCGGTCTCGTCGGCCAACGCAAAGATCATCTCCGCCAATGCTCGTGGGCATCAGGCCTCACCGGATGAGGTCGATAACGCGGTGGTGATGGCTGCGGCCCGCCACAATGTGGATGTGAACCTGGTGCGGGCAGTCATTAAAGTTGAGTCAAACTTCAATTCCAACGCGGTCTCGAATAAGGGAGCGATGGGACTGATGCAGCTCATGCCCAAGACGGCGCGTAGTTTGAACGTAAAGAATCCGTTTGATCCTCAGCAGAACGTAGATGCCGGGGTACGGCACTTGAAATACTTGCTGCAAAACTATGGCGGTGACGTGAATCTGACGCTCGCGGCCTACAACGCGGGAGAGGGGGCAGTGGCCCGAAGCGCAGGCATCCCGCATTTTGCCGAAACCCAGAATTACGTGCGGAGGATTACAAACCTCTACAACGGCGGATTTGATCTGACTCCATCGGGGGCGTCCCGCGAACCCGTGCGCGTGCAACGAGATGCGCGCGGGGTTCTGTACATCAGCAACACGGACTAAAATCTAAGCATCTGTGTAAGAGTCTCTCAGGTATCACGGCAGTTCAACTGCAACGACGGATCGAGACAGTAACGGACCGGCGACTTTGAACACAAGACTAAGCCAGCGTGGCTTGCGCTGGGGGGCGGCGTTGCTTCTGTTGCTAGCCATCCCCGGAGTGCCGGTGCACGCCCGGACGCGCCACGGGCATTCTGAAGCCTGGGGCCGAGACCACTATGCCGCCGCGGACCGCATGCGCGAGGCGCTGAACGGACGTCCTCCGGGAGAGCGCAGCCGCCGCGACTACCAGCGGGTTATCAATGCCTATCGCAACGTGTACTACGGAGCGCCGACTTCCACCAAGGCGGATCCCAGCGCGGTTGCCGTAGCCGAGACGCTAGTCGAAATGGGTCGCCGCTTTGACGACCAGACCATCCTCAAAAAAGCCATTGCCCAATACAAATTCCTGCGGCGCGAATATCCGGGGAGCAAGTACCGTTGCGATGCGCTGTTCACGATGGGCGAGATCTATAAGGACGACCTGAACGATCCGGAGCAGGCTCGTGCTGTGTTCCAGGATTTTCTGAAACGTTATCCGCACAACCGTCTCGCCGAAGATGCGGAGGAGGCGGTTGCCGAAATCGATCGGCAGGCCAAAGCCGGGGAAAAGGCCGAACCGAAGAAGAAGTCCGGCAAGGAAGAAGCCGCGGCGCGGGACGATCGCAATGCTGATACGAAATCAACCGAAGACGACTCGCGGGGTGACGCAAGTTCATCGCAAGCGGTGTCAACGCACGCCTCCGAGTTGCACGCGCAACGCGTTGCTCGTGTGACTGCGATTCGCCACTGGTCTACCCCGGACTACACACGGGTGGCCATTGACGTGGAAAACGACATCAAGTTCGGGTCGCAACGCATCTCGCATCCGGACCGGATCTTCTTTGACCTGCGCGACACCAAGCTGGCCTCCACCCTGGTGGGCAAAAGTTTCGATGTAGACGATGGCTTCCTTAAGAAGATTCGGGTGGCGCAGTTCAAACCGGGGCGCACGCGGGTGGTGCTCGAAGTGGACGACCTGTCCGACTACGACGCTTTTCTGCTGCCCAATCCCTACCGGCTGATCATTGACATCCACGGAAAGAAGAGTCGGAGCGCCCGCCGGAAGCATTCCCGAGACGCGGAGATGAAAGAGGCTGCCGCCATGACGGCGGACGTCGAGGCGCCGCCCAGAGCTGGTTCGTCCAAAACTGAGACCGACGGTAGCGAGACCGCGGCGGCGGGGACGAATTCGCACGAAAGCAAATCAGCGGGCACAACGGCTAATGACCTCAAGCAGGATTTGCGCGCGGCCGCAGGGAAGGCACCCGTCACCAGGCAAGACGTGAATGACGAAGCCAGGATTCACCCGAAAGACGTTGTCGGTAAAAGCGGATTGCCCGATCTGCCTCGCAAAGTGGACACCAGGGCCGAGACCCCCGCACCGACTAAGGTGATCGTGGACAATGATGACGAGGACGATACGACCACTGTGGCGGCAGAGAGGCATAGCCCAACTCTGGCACGCAGCAAGTCGTCGCGGGTAGCTTCGAATCGCAAGGCCCGAGATTTCGATGCCCGCGAAGCAAAACCCACCGCAGGCGGCGACCGCTCCCTTATCCGCGCGTTGGGCCTGAAGATTGGCAAGATCGTGATCGATCCCGGTCACGGAGGTCACGACACGGGAACCATCGGCCCGAACGGCCTGAAAGAGAAGGATCTGGTTCTGGAAGTGGGGCGCCGTCTGGGCAAGCTCCTCGAAAAGCGACTTGGCGCGGAAGTGGTTTACACGCGCAAGGACGACACCTTCATCCCCCTGGAAACCCGTACCGCGATCGCGAACCAGCAGCGCGCGGATTTATTCATCTCAATTCACGCCAATTCCAGTCATGATCCGAACGCGCGCGGGGTTGAAACTTATTACTTGAACTTTACTTCTTCCCCCGAGGCACTGGAAGTCGCGGCTCGTGAGAATGCGGTTTCGGAGAAGTCGATCTACGAACTGCAGGATCTCGTGAAGAAGATTGCGCTCAAAGAAAAGATTGAAGAGTCGCGCGAGTTTGCCGCGGATGTACAGGCTTCGCTGCACAGCGGCCTGGCTGCGAAGAGTCCCTCGATTCGCAATCGCGGAGTGAAGAAAGCGCCGTTCATCGTCCTGATTGGGGCGAATATGCCGTCGATCCTGGCGGAAATCTCCTTCGTTTCAAACCCGTCTGACGAACACCGGCTGGAGACCAGCGACTACCGGCAACGCATTGCGGAGTCCCTCTATCGTGGAATTGCTAACTACGCCGATGGCCTCAGCGGCGTGAAGATGGCCAGCAAGATCGATAAGGCCGCCGACAGCAACTGACCCAACAGATTTGGTCAACTGAGGACCTCCCAGACGGACGCGCTGCAGGCTCATGGCGCTTTTGAGAGTTCCCCCGCTTCCGTTAAAATACATAGTTCTGTGGGATTCGATCTTATGTCCTTAACGAAACCGCAAGCGCTGGAGATGTTTGAGTCCGATGATCTAATCGGCATTGGGATGGAGGCGGATTCGGTGCGGCGCAAGCTGCATCCCGAAGGCGTAGTCACCTACATCATTGATCGCAACATCAATTACACGAACTTCTGCACGGAATATTGCACCTTCTGCGCCTTTTACCGCCCACTGAAAGGGCCTGCTGCCAAGGAAGGGTACATTCTCGACTTCGACACGATCTACGAGAAGATTGGCGAGACTGTGGAACTCGGCGGTACTGGCGTGCTGATGCAGGGCGGGCTGCATCCGGACCTGAAGATTGAGTGGCACGAGAAGATGCTGCGCGGGATCAAGGAACGGTTCCCGAAGATTCACCTGCATTGCTACTCGGCGTCCGAGATTATCGCGATTGCTGAGTACAGCGGACTCAGCATTCGTGACACCATCCTGCGCCTGCGGGATGCGGGGCTGGATTCGATCCCGGGTGGCGGCGCGGAGATTTTGGATGATGAAGTGCGATATAAGATCGCGCGGCTCAAGTGCCTGACCGAAGACTGGATTAACGTACATCGCACGGCGCATCAGATCGGAATGCGCACCACCGCGACCATGATGTTCGGGGTGGGAGAGAAGGACGAGCATCGCATCAATCATTTTCAAAAACTTTATGAGCTGCAGGAAGAGACAGGCGGCTTCACGGCGTTCATACCGTGGAGTTTTCAGCCGGCGAATACCGCCCTTGGCGGGCGGCATTGGGATGAGGCGACTGCGGTGGAGTATTTGAAAGTGCTGGCGATCTCGCGGATTTATCTTTCCAACTTTCTCAACGTGCAATCCAGTTGGGTGACGCAGGGATTGAAAGTTTGCCAGATGGGATTGCGGTTTGGCGGCAATGACGTTGGGTCGGTGATGTTGGAAGAAAATGTGGTGCGGGCCGCGGGGGTGACGAATTGCACAACGGAAGAAGAGCTGCGGCGCATCATTCGTGATGCGGGGTTCCGTCCGGCGCAGAGGGACACGTTGTATCGGCAGTATTTTCTGAATTAGGCGCGTCAGCCCACAGAGCCTCAAGCCGGCCGATTTCATCTTCTACGCGCCCACCAAGCCGCTTCCACGGTCATTTCCATTCCGTATACCAGGGTAGAAGCGCACGGGCGGCGTCGATTATCATGATTTTGTTATGGCCTTTCCGATCAAAACGTGCGTGGTTTGTGGGGAAGAATTCGAGTTAAAGCCGGGGAAACCCGGGTTTGCGAATCGCTGTCCGGAGTGCAGTGAAGAAGAGGCCGCCGATGCTGCTGGGAACCCCGGCGACGGATGGAAGGGCGACAAAGGAGCCAATGCTGCTCGCCGGGAAGCGATGCGCAATCTGCTCTATCGCAAAGACAGTTGAAGAGAAGAGAACAGAGTTCCCGCCGCAGCCCGGGGTTTTGCGGCCGGACAGCCCAAGGGGCTGTCGCTACGTGGTTCCTGCTCAATCTTGGTTCATATCTCCGCTGAGATCTTCATGTCCGCTTTCAGATTGCGGCGCAGCTTGCGTAGCACATTGCCGAGTAGGACGACCAACAGGCAGACTCCGCCCGCCAGGCCCCACCGTTCATTCACATTCCAGCCCAGACCCGAAAGCAAAACGAGTATTTGGGAATACGACAGAAGTGTGAAGATGACGATCATGACGTACAGATAAGACGATTGCGAAGAGTTCATCTGGAAGCGCCTGACCGAGATGCGGGGAAGTGCAATAAACATCAGCAGGATGCCGATCATCAGCCCGGGAGTGTAGAGGAACAGAGACCATTTGGGGCCGAAAGCGTTGGTCTCGCCCTGCAGCGGGACGACACTCGGCAGTTGCGGGTAGACCAGGAGCGTCGGCAGGGCAGTGAGCAGAATCAGCGCGGCCGCCGCCAGATAGTAGCGTCTGGGAAGTGGCGTTGCGTTCGCCTTTGCAGGCTGGGAGGCCTCGCTAGTGTGCGCTGCTTCAGGCGGGTTCTGTGTGAACTGGAACATTGGGCACCAAATGCTGAGCCCCAGGGACACTAAGGTCCACGAAGGACAACGATCCAAGCCTCTTTCTTGGGGGTAATCGGATTATGTCTGCTGGATTCGCGGCTGTCAAACGGAACAACAGGACACGGTTGCCTCGGTCTCGATAAAATTGATTCTCGCCAGTAGACTCCTGTTGCATGGCGGTTGCAGAATCTCGCGAAGTTTCCCTATGAACCTGGTCTCCCGAGTTTTATGCCTAGCTGTGCTGGGTGGTTGTGCCCTCTCGCAGCACTCCGAAGTGATTCGATCTTCCGAGAAAGCGGCAATCGAGGGCTTTGTCACCAAGGATCCGAGTGGAGAAGCGGTGAAGAAGGTTCTGGTCGAACTGATTGCTGAGAATCAAAAAGAGGGTGGCGACTACACCGCGACGAGTGGGCCCGACGGTGCATTTCGCATCGAGAACATTGTGCCGGGGCGGTACCGCTTGTTTGCCGAGCGCACAGGGTTTCTGGACATCGATAAGCATCACGGAAGGTCCGATGGGCGAGTTCTCACGCTGCGATCGGGAGAGGAAGTTAAGGACCTGCAGATCCGGTTGCAGGCTGCGGCCGTGCTACGGGGACGAGTAACCGATGAAGACGGAGATCCGCTGGCCGGGGGGGAAGTCAGCGCGCTGCGTCAAACTTTCGTCACGGGGCATAGGCATTGGGAGCAGGTTGGGTCGGAGCGCACAAATGATTTGGGCGAGTATCGGATTGCGAATCTGCCCGCCGGGAGCGTGTTCGTTTCCGTGAATCCTCCGCCCGACTTCAAAAATCTGATCGAGTCCGCGGGCGCGGCTGGCGCGGGAAAAAGTTCTGGCGCTGGAGATAACGCGCAGGCGACGGCATATCAGACGACCTATTATCCCGGGACACCCGACCGAAGCCAGGCCATGCCGATTCAGTTGCATGCTGGCGATGAGTTTCCCGTGAACTTCTCTTTGACGCCTAGTCCGAGCTTGAGCATTCGCGGACAGGTGGTGAATCTTCCCCCACGAACCTCGGCCACGATCATGCTGCAGTCGCGCGATTTTCGCCTGGTAACCAGCGGGACCGAGATGCACAAGGACGGTAGCTTTGTGATTCGCGACGTTTCTCCGGGCAGCTATTTGGTGTTGGCCAGTGTCGAGGGATCTGCGGTGCCCATGATGGCGCGGCAGTCTCTGGAAGTGGGCTCGAGCAATGTGGATGGGCTGCGGCTTTCACCCCAGCCGGGAGCCACCGTGCGCGGACGATTGCGACTGGAGAGCGCTGCCAAGCGATTTGATCCGGACCAGGTTTATCTGGTGCTGCAATCGGCAGAGGGGCAAGATGACGAGGTCGCGATTCCGGGCGCGAATTTCTCCAATCTGGCGCATGTGGTAGCCGGTGGAGAGTTCGTGTGGAGTGACGTGCCTCCGGGAAATTATTACGTGCAGATCGTAGGGAACGGCAGTGGCGCCAATGAAGATTGGTTTGTGAAAGCAGTTCTTTCGGGCGCGCGTGACGTGGGTGAATCGGGAATCGCCGTGAATGGTGGGACCGTTCTCCTCGACCTGGTGGCCAGCGCGAACGGCGCTGTAGTCGACGGAGTGGTGGCGGATTCCAAAGGCGAACCGGTGGCCAACGCGGTTGTGGTTGCAGTTCCGGAGTTGCGGATGCGCGGGCGCGTGGATCAATATCGCCAGACGGTGAGCGACCAGAAGGGCCATTTCAGCTTGCGGGGAATTCGCGGCGGAAATTACACGCTTTTCGCCTGGGACAGCGTGGATGGGCAAGCCTACTACAATCCGGAATTTCTGAAGAGCTATGAGGAGCAGGGGAGCACCTTACGGCTGAGTGAAGGCGAGCGTAAGCCGGTGCAGCTGAGCGTGATTTCTGCGGCCGATGAGCAGTAAAGAGATCGGGAACGAATTCGGCCGGCCCAAGCGCTGAGCCCAGTCCTTTATTGAAATTTGGCGGCGTGCTGGGGCGTCTCCTTTCGGCACGCTGGGTAGTCGGCAGCATCTGCCATTTTTCGCTCTCGGTGGGGTCCACGGTGGTGGACTGCACCGGTAATTTTTATTGCTTGACGCGGTCGCGCTGAGAGGCGCGCTTTTTTTTTCGTTAAAAGGGTCCCGCCTGAGCGGCGGATCACGTAACACGCAACGTACTCGCCGTGCTACTGCCCGGACCGGCGATAGGTTTCATTTCACTATTGGGGACTGGGCGTCTGCCGCCTTGGTGTCGTCGCCGTGAATTTTGCCGTCCTCATCGGCGTAGAACGACCGGTGCTGGGCGTCCATGTTCTTCGGGGTCATGGTGAGGATGTAGCTGTCCTTCTTGCCTTTGAAACTCGCGGTGTAGTCTCCGCGGTCGGGGTTGACCATGCGCTTGGTGAACGAACCGGAGTGGACCAGTTCAGCGAGCGTGGTGGCGTAATGCCCGTACTGCTTGTTGAACCGTTTCTGCGCGCGGATGACCACGCGCATGTAGGCGAGCGCCCCGGCTTCGGAATCAGAGTGCGCAGGGTCTCCCTTGAACTTCGGACTGTAGGTGGAGGCGGGGGTTTGGCCTGTTGTCGGCTGGGTTGTTTCCTGGGCGCTGAGCCCAAGAAAGGTTAGAAAGACGACGATGAGTACGGAACAGAAGTCCTTCGATCTCATGCTTGCAGATTCTCCAAAATCTGGGTATGTAGCACAAAACATCTCGCTGCGCTCGACTGGACAGCCCAAGGGGCTGTCCCTACGCGTGCCGGACAGGTTGCGCACGCATAATTTCATGTTACTCCCGTAATTTCCCTTCGGTCACCTTCTCTTTGCATTACGCCGAATTATTACTATGCTGGTTGCAACGAATCTGGCCCTACAAGGGAAAACTATGAAAGCAGCAGTCGCGAGAAAACCAGTGATTCGAATCGCAGTAGTGGAAAGCGATCCTTTACGTTTTGTCGGATTCCGCGCGTTGTTCGATTCCGAACCGGAATTCGAACTCATCTCGGCTGCCTTGCCTGAGATCAGTACGCTGCAGGGCATCGATCTCATTCTGCTGGGCAACCGTTCCGGACAAAACCTGTTCGATGTGATGGCCAGCCTGAAGGCGACGCGCCCGGATCTGCGGATCATCGTTACCGGATCGGGCATTGACGAAGAGACCATTCTCAAAGCGATTGCTTCCGGGGCCAAGGGATATGTGGACGAGGCTGCCACGCCGGCGGAATTCGCACAGGCGATCCGCATCGTCAATCAGGGATCGGTTTGGGCGCCGCGTCGTGTGCTGTCGATGTTTATCGAGCGGGTGTCTTCGGCTCCCGGGCGGATCTTCCCGGCGGGGCGCGTGACCTTTACCGATCGCGAGAAAGAAGTGTTGGAGATGCTGGTCGCCGGCCGCTCCAACAAAGAGATTGGATCACAGCTCGGGATTGAGGAGCGCACCGTGAAAGCCCACGTCGCGAAATTGATGCGCAAGGTGGGGGTGCAGAACCGGATCGCGCTGTCGGTGCATGCCATCACGCATTCGCTGGTGACAGCGAAGTAGCAACGAGCTATGAGCTGTGGGCGATGAGCAAACCAGTTTCTCGCTCCCGGCTCGGAGCTTAACCCCGCGCTCACCCGCCGTAACTCTCCTCCGTAACTTTCGGGAACTTACCTTCGTAATCTTGTTGCAAAATAGCACTGGCCGCATACTCGCTCCACCTACCACAGAACCTGGGAGACGGGGTTGAGAGTGGCGATTAGGGTCACTGCTTTCAGCCCCGCATTTTTTTGCCCCGCTTCCCTGCGGGTCTTCCTGCAGAGCAAAACCTTCCACAAACCATCGTCCGCACGGTTACATTGACCGTTCTGCTTAGGGCTCTCCGGCGTGATATCGCGTTTGATCCTGCCTGACGATTTAAGTTTCTGAATTCATTTACAATCCAAATATAAGATCCCAGAATTTCAGTTGTGGTGAGGAGCCATGAACAAGCTTTTGCTGCTGATCCTGGTTGTGTGGCTGTGCTCGTGGGCGTATGCGGCGGACGAGCCGGCAAAAGAATCGAAAGCTACCGATCGAGTGCAGGCGGCTGCGGATGTCTTGAATGAAATTCAGTCAGCACCGGATTCTGGCGTTCCCAATGAGATTCTGAGCCGGGCCGATTGCGTGGCGGTAGTGCCCTCCATGCTGAAGGGCGGGTTCGTGGTAGGCGGCAAGTACGGGCGGGGCCTCGCCAGTTGCCGAACTCCAAAGGGCTGGAGCACGCCTGCTTTTTTCACGGTGAAGGGTGGCAGCTTTGGTTTTCAGATCGGCGGGCAGGCCGTCGATCTGGTTATGCTGATCATGAACAACGACGGCATGCAGCGTCTGCTATCCAGCAAAGTGGCCTTGGGTGCCGATGCATCAGTCGCAGCGGGGCCGGTAGGACGGCACGCAGAAGGCAACACCGACTGGAAAATGCGGGCTCAGGTGCTGACTTATTCGCGGGCGCGGGGGATCTTTGCGGGTGCCAGCTTGAACGGCGCGGTGTTGAAGCAGGACAAAGACAGCACGCGTGATTTTTATGGACACATGGTGACGTTCAAAGCCGCATTGACGGGAGAGGTGGAGCCGCCGGCAGCGGCGAATCCGTTCCTGAGTTCTCTTGCAAAGTGGGCGCAAGAAGCGGCGAAGTAGCTTTCGCGCTATGAGCTGTGAGCCATCAGTAAGAGCTTCCCTAAGCTTGCGCATTTCTCAGGAGTGCACGGTGGGATGGTCCGGGCAGATTTCGCGCCCGAAAGTGCACCAGAATTCTTCCGCATGATAGAGTGGCGTTTTTCCTGAATGCGGCGGAAACTCGAATACGCGGCAGCCTGGCCGTTCATAAAACTTCTTGGCATCTTGCCGCGGCCGCTCGCGCGCGCCTTCGCTATTACGCTCTCTCGCTTCGTGTATCTCTTCCATGCCCGGTTGCGGAAGGTGGGAATGCGCAACCTGGAGATGGCTTTTCCCGAGAAGAGTGAAAAGCAGCGCAGGGGGATTTTGCGCGGTGAGTTCACTTCTCTGGGCCGTCAGCTCGCCGAGTTGTGCCAGTTTCCGCGCTACACACCCGAAAATGCCGATGAGGTAGTGGTCTACGAGCAACTGGAGAACTACGAGCGCGCTTACGCGCGCGGCAAGGGCGTACTGTTTCTGACCGCACATTTTGGCGGCTGGGAACTTTCTGCTTTTGCCCACTCGCTTCATGGGCATCGAGTGAACATCGTGATGCGCCCCATGGACAATCCCTATCTCGATCGCATGCTGCAGAGCTACCGCACCATGCATGGCAACAGAGTGGTTCCTAAGGACGATTTTGTGCGCGGTCTGCTCGCGGCGATGAAAGCGGGAGAGACGGTCGGGATCCTAATGGACACGAATATGACGCCGCCGCAAGGCGTATTCGTGGACTTCTTCGGCATTCCGGCGTGTACGGCGAGCGGCCTGGCGCGCATCGCACTGCGAACCGACGCGGCCGTGCTCCCCGGATTCACGATATGGGACGAATCGCTGCGCAAGTATCGATTGCGCTTTGATCCCGCCCTGGAACTGATCCGTACCGGTGATCTGGAGGCTGACATCGTAACTAACACGCAGAAATTTACGAAAGTCATCGAAGAGTACGTGAGGAAATATCCGGAGCAATGGCTGTGGGTGCACCGGCGCTGGAAGACCAGGCCGCCCGGAGAAAAGCCGCTGTACTGATTTGAGCTTTAGGAAGCCGTAGCAGGCGAACGTCTCGGTTTTCGCGGTTTCAGCGGCTGTGTCTGGCTGACCGTGAGCAGGACGGTCTGAGCGAGGCGCTCGAGAATTGCCAGATCGCCTTCGTCGAAGGCGAAGGTCTGAGGGGAGAAGACTTCGACCAGTCCAACTACGTCACGCTCATAGCGGATGGGCGCCGCCGCAATGGACAGGATCTTCAAATGGCGGCAGGTTTCGGCGTCAACCCTGGGGTCGGATTCCGTGTCGTCGCAGCGAAGAGCCTTCCCGCTGCGGATGCATTCTCCGGTGAACCCGGAGTTCACGTCCACGTGGGTGCCCAGGGGAGGTCCGCCGCTGCCCACGCTGGCGCGGCACATCATCGGCCCGCCATCCACCAATGCGATTGCCGCTCCCGAGCCGCGCAACAGGGATCGTGCGCGTTCACCAATGACGCGCAACGCAGCGTTAAGATCGGGGCCCAGAGAGTGAAATTCGTACTGAATTGAGCTCGAAGGCATGGGAGAGTCAGCCTTCTCCGAGGCGGCCTCGCCCTCCAGGCTGATGGACCGCGTGTTGTACCAGTTTCCGGAGTTGCCGTCCCGGTTGGGCCCGAGCGCTCGATCCACGGTAAGTTTCGGGGCCTTGCGGCTGGGGGCCTGATCGTTCACGGCCAGCCATTGATCCAGTCGCTGACGTGCCTCTTGGGGAAGTTCGGAAAAGCGGACGCCGGCGCGGCCAAGTGCGTCGGCCCAGGCGATATACCCAGTGGTTTCCAACTGAGCTTCGGAGTCGGGAAGATCGAGACGCAGGTGAAGGCAGCGATCGCGATCGAGGGGCACAAGCGTCTGCATGGAGAGACCCTGTTCGCTCAGGTCGAGGATCATGCCGCCGGTAACGCCGTCAAAGCTGGCGAACACTGGTCCATTCACTTTGTGGCGCACACAACTGCGTCGTTCGGTAAGCATGCTGAACCCCGGGTCTCGTGCTGTGGTCCGGCGCGGATGCACGAGATTGTGTGCACAAATAAACGAACACGCTCACGATGCTTACCGTCGCGGAATACGTTCTGGATGCGAGCTATGTGGATGATCGTGGGAAACGGGGGATAAGGGAAGTGCATGACGGGGTTCACGGCACTGTCAAGGCGCCCGGGGAGTGTTGCTAACGGACTGGGTACGTGATCTCACATAGGCCTGTGTCGGGAATCACAGACTGAGGTCCGGACTTCCTTTATCAGTGACAGACGAAATGCGGGGCCTCTCTGGCCCCTTCTCAGGCTTCTGATCACCTTCGCATTCGGACGTCAATTTCTCCCAGGAGTGATTCCAATCATGAAAATGCTTTATGGATTTCGGCTGGCGCTGGTGGCGCTAGGCGCAGCATTCTTATGCGTTCCGCTGTCAAACGCGCAAACGATGAACTATGTTCTTCTGGCGAAGTCGCAGGGCAAGGGAAGCACGAGCTTTGCTAAGTCGCTTGGGCCGGCGCGGGTTTCGAATCTGGAAGCGATCGGAGTTGTGACCGCGACTTCCTCGGATCCGAAATTCGCCACGTGGGCGGCGGCTCTGCCTGGAGTCCAGGCGGTGGTAGCCGATCCGCAGATTCAATGGCTGCCGGCCGAAAAGGTAGTGCAATTTGAGGCCACCCCTGCAGCGACGTTCGGCGCGAATGCCGAGCCGTACGATGCCTATCTGTGGAACTTGCGAGTAATTCATGCGGACGTCACAGCGGCCGCAGGAGACCTCGGGGCCGGAGCGCGGGTTGCAGTACTGGATGCGGGCATGGACCTGACGAATCCTGATCTTCTGCCGAATATCAACCAGGGGTTGGCAATTTCGTTTGTGCCGGGCGAAGTTGTGCAGCCGCAGTGTGGGGGGAATCCGCCATGCTTCAACCATGGCACGCACGTAGGAGGGATCATCGCCGCGGCGATCAATGGAGTTGGCGTGCAGGGCGTGGCTCCAGAGGCCGAACTGATTCCAGTGAAGGTGCTGAGCGAGGCTGGATCCGGTTCGTTCGGTTGGATTATCGCGGGGATCGAGTACGCCGCGAGCATCAAGGCAGATGTCATCAATATGAGCCTGGGAGCGACCTTCGATTTGGCTCATGCCGGGAAAGACAATCAGGGGCTCGGGATATTGCTGTCCGCTTTGAATCGCGCTGTTAATCACGCGACCGCTGGCGGAACGCTGGTAGTGAGTTCGGCTGGAAATGATGGCGTGAATCTCAACAGCAGCATCGTGAGCATTCCCGCGCAGTCGGGGAACGGGATTGCAATCTCGGCAACCGGACCGTATTGCCAGACGGATTTCGACCGGTTTGCGTCGTACAGCAACTACGGGAACTCGGTGATCAATCTGGCGGCGCCGGGCGGTGGGATTGATTGCCCCCAGGGCACGTGGTACCTCGACCTGGTGCTTAGTGACGGCGTGGGGGGTTATTACTTTGCTGCAGGCACTTCGATGGCGGCTCCGCACGTTTCGGGAGCGGCAGCGTTGATCGTCGGGAAGTTTGGTCACATCGGGCCGACGGCGATTAAGACGCTGCTGCAACAAACGGCGGACGATATCTACAAGCCGGGCGTGGATCTTTACAGCGGGAGGGGGCGGGTGAACGTGCAGAGGGCATTGGGCGATTGAGCCAACCTTAGGTGAACTCCGGGGCGGACGAGGCGTTCCGCCCCTCCACAATCAAAACCAGGACGTCTGCCCCGCCACAATCAAGACCAGGGGAATCCTCAGGGGTTGCGCGCGGAGCGCTCAATGTTCCACTACAAGACTTTTGGAAAGGTTTGCGCCCTCCCACGCTCGCTTCGCGAGCGGGGCGGACGAGGCGTCCGTCCCTACACAATCAAGACCTGGGGGAATCCACAGGCGTGCGACGTTGCGCGTGCGCTCATCCGGTAGAATTGAAATTTCCTATGACCCATCTTGAACAAATCGCCGAACGTGAGCGGCAGTTTCTGCTGCAGACTTATAACCGCTATCCCATCGTGCTGAGCCGGGGCAAAGGCGTGTTTCTCTACGACATCGAGGGTAAGCGCTATCTGGATTTCGTTTCCGGCCTCGGCGTCAATGCCTTGGGGCACGCGCATCCGCGCATCGTGAAGACGATTCGCGACCAGGCCGCGAAGCTGGTGCACGTTTCCAATCTCTACTACCACGAGTATCAGGGGCCGCTGGCGGAGAAACTCTGCACCCTGTCGGGATTGAACCGCGCGTTCTTTTCCAACAGCGGTACGGAGGCGATTGAAGGCTCGATCAAGCTGGCGCGGCTTGCGGGCCATCGTGCGGGAGGCGAGTCGAAGTGCCGGCTGGTTGCGCTGGAAGGCTCGTATCACGGCCGAACCTTTGGCGCGCTGTCGCTTACGGGCCAGGACAAGCATCGCAAGGGCTTCGAACCGCTCCTGGAAGAGGTCACCTTCGTAAAGCAGAACGATGTGGAAGGGCTGCGCGCGGCGGTAAATGACAACACGTGCGCGATTGTGCTGGAGCCTATTTTTGGCGAGGGCGGCATCCATGAGTGTTCGGTGGAGTTTCTGCAGGAATGCAGGGCGCTGGCCGATCGGCATCGCGCGGCGCTGATCTTCGACGAGATTCAGTGCGGGCTGGGGCGCACCGGAACCATTTTCGCCTTTCAAAGTTTTGGAGTGGCGCCGGACATTGTGGCTATCGCGAAGCCGATTGCAGCGGGGCTGCCGCTGGGCGCCTTCATCGCCAAGGAAGAGTTCGCCTCCGCCATTTCACCCGGACAGCACGGAACAACGTTTGGAGGCGGGCCGCTGGCCTGCCGCGTGGCTCTCGAATTCCTGGCTATCGTCGAAGAAGAAAAGCTGCTCGATAACGTCAACAAAGTTGGCGCCTATTTGCAGCAGCAGTTGCAGGAAGTCGTCGAAAAGCGCAGCGCAGCTGTAGGTGTGCGCGGACGTGGATTCATCCAGGGCATTCAACTGGAAATCCCCGCTCGTCCCATTGTGGATGGGGGGCTCGCGGAAGGCGTTCTATTCAACAGCACGCAAGATACCGTGGTGCGATTCTTGCCTCCGTTCTTGCTGGAAGAGAAGCATGTGGACAAAGCGATTCGCGTGCTGAAGAAGTTGCTGGGCAAGAAAAAGCCGGCATCCGAACGCCAACCTCAGGCCTCAGCCGCTGGACAGTAGATTGCGGTCGCGGCTTTGCAGGAGTGGGTGAAAAAAACGGGGAGCCGAAAGGCTCCCCAAAGTGAAGCGACAGAGGCGTTGTTTCACTTACATAGAGTGCCGCTATTATCAAACGGTTGTCCACGCAGACGCAAGAATTTAGTGTGCAGATCGTATGAGTTCCGGACAAGGGAAGGAACCGCTGCCGGGGTTGGCTAAGGGCGTGGAAGAGTGTTGGATGGAGATGGAGGGCGCGCGGATGCGCTATTTGCGCGCCGGGTCCGGTCCACCCCTGATTCTGCTGCATGGGCTGCTGGCATACTCATTTTCCTGGCGCTTTACCCTTCCAGCGCTGGCTCCTTATGCCACCGTGTACGCGCTGGATCAGTTGGGGGCGGGCTTCTCCGATCGTCCCAAAGGCATCGATCACTCCATGCGCGGGTCGGCACTGCGGGTTCTGAAATTCGCGGCCAATCTGGGATTATCTTCGTTCGATCTGCTGGGAACATCGCGAGGCGGGGCGGTGGCGATGTATGCCGCTGCAGAGTCTCTGAGCAGGGAAGGCCCGCGGGTGCGGCGGCTGATTCTGGTTTGCCCGGTGAATCCCTACTCCCCGCATGGCATGCGACTCGCGCCATTATTGGGAACGGCTTTCGGTGCGGCGGCCTTCCGCCGGGTGGTGGGACGCATGCCGTCTCTTTTTTCCTACGGGCACAGGCGCCTCTACGCGGACCGGAAGAACATTCCCGCCGATAGTCTCAAAGGGTATGAGGCTCCACTGGCGACGCCGGGTTTTTTCGAACACGGGCTGAGCATTGTGAAAACCTGGACGGCAGACATGAAGGAATTGGAGCGGCTATTGCCCACGTTGCGGGCCGTTCCTACGCTGTTGGTCTGGGGGGATAAAGACGCGGCGGTGTATGTTTCCTCCATGGAGCCGCTGGGTCGGAATTTTGCGAACGTGCAAAAGGTCGTCTTTACGGGAGTTGGACACTTGCCGTATGAAGAGTGTCCGAAGGAGTTTAATGAAGTGGTGATTGATTTCCTGAAGCAGTAATTTGGGCTTATGTAGGGACAGCCGCCCTCGGCTGTCCGGGGCTATACCGGCAGCGTTGGCGAAAGGCTTTTATGACCCACTCCATTCTCGACCTGCTGCGGAACGCGGTGGTGCAGTATGGTTACTGGGCCGTGGGTGCTGCGTTGCTCCTCGAGAATGCTGGGATTCCGGTTCCCGGTGAAACGATTCTCCTGCTGGCCAGTTTTCTGGCGTACTCCGAGCACGATCTTCGGCTGCCTTGGATCATCGTTGTGGCGACGGTTGCGGCTACGCTTGGCGACAACCTGGGATTCGCGCTTGGGTTTTACGGAGGACGACCCCTGTTGCTGCGTTACCAGTCGCTCTTCCGCATCAAGGGCGCCACCATTCATCGCGGGGAAGATCTGTTTGCGAAGTATGGAGCCGTCACCGTATTTTTTGCCCGCTTCGTGTTCGGTATGCGAATCATTGCGGGGCCGATGGCGGGTGTGCTGCGCATGCCGTGGCGGCGGTTTCTCGTCTTCAATTTTCTCGGGGCAGCGGTTTGGGTGTCAGTGATTTCCTCCGTGGGATACCTGTTCGGACGGCATTGGAACCGCTTGGAGGAGGGTTTAAAACGGCTTGATATCATCGCCCTCTTTATCGTGTTGCTGGTGGCCGCCTACCTGTGGTGGCGAAACCGGAAACGTGGCCCGGCGGGATCTGGCGAGTAAATGCAGCTTGGGCGGTGATCTGTTTTGTGTTTAGCCGCTGGACGCTGGGCTTCGCCTTCGCGGGGCGGACGAGGCGTCCGCCCCTACATTAGCGACCCCAGGTATGTCCGACGGAAACCCCGACCCGGAAGAGATTGTTGGAGTGGAATTGTGTGTTGTTGATGACGTAATACCAATGGGCTTCGGGGCGGGCAAAGAAATTGCGCCAGAAGTAATACTTCACACCGGCCCCTGCATGAAACAGGAGGTGGGTGCTGTTGAGATGGACACGGCAGCCGCCGGAAATCAGATTGCAATTGCCGAATTCGTTGTAGAAGAGCACAGTCTGCCCGCCCACGCCGGCCATGAAGTCCCCACTTATCTTGTCCGCGAACCGCGTTGCGTACACCGCGTTCACGTCATACAGAAATGGGCGGTAGGGTTGGAAGCCGTTGTAGATGGCGCGCTTGTCGCGGTAGGCGATTTCAGCATTCAAGCCAAGCTTGCGCGGCGAAAGATATTGCAGGGAGGCGCTCGGGTATACTCCACCGCGCAGCGCGGGGGCAAGGAACCCTATGGCTGCGGTAGTGTTTTGCGGAGACCAGACTGTACTGCCGCCTACCGCGAAATCTACCTGTTGAGCAGAGGCGATTCTGGGAGCCGCGAACAACGTGCAGGCGAACACGACCAAGGCAAACCTTCTCAATCCACCCCCTCAGACTGCGATTGCATGCAAATGCAGACACACGTTTCCGGACGCGGAGCAATCGCGAACGGGCGCGGCAAAGACTTTCGCAGTTCTAGTCTGGACCGATAGTGTATCCGATGGACGCTCCGACATGGACAAGGTTGCCGGAAGTGAAGTCCGCAGTGTTGTTGAATACCTTGTAGTAGCGCACCTCCGGACGAACGAACACGTGGCCCCAGACGTAGTAGCGGACGCCCGCTCCAAAATCCACAAGGAAATGGTTGGAGCTGTTGTAGCAAGCGCCGAAATACACGCAGTTGCTGGTGGGCGTGTAGCCGTAGAACCGGGTCGTCTGCCATCCGATGCCGGCCATGAGATCAAGTCCGGCCTTCTTACCCATCTTGGGCTGATACACGCCGTTGATGTCGAACAGGATGGGACGGAACGGCTGTCCACCGGGTCCGCCATATGATCCCTGGCCTGCTTTCCATGTCGCGTCGAAGCCGAAGCCGATGCGCCGGTGCAGAATCACGTCGGCGCCAAGATTCATATACAGTCCGCCCTTTTCAGCACAAGTAAAGGTAACTGTGTTGCATCCGGCAGCCCCCGGGGCCATGAGGGTGCCGAAACCAATCATGGCATCTCCCTGCTGAGCTGCGGCGAAATGGGGGAGCAGAGCGAAACAGCCGAGGAGCATCACAAACGGGACGGACTTTCTCAAGGGAAACCTCCTGTGGTTATGCTTGCTTGGCCGTAAGATGCTGGCGGCAAACGATTCGGATGCAAGGGTGTGCGCGAATGACTCAATCATAATTGCGGCGCGGATGGGATTCAAATACAGGTAGAACCGAGCACCCAACTTGAGTCTCTTAATCTGATGCGTTTCGCGAACCCCCAGAGCAAAGGCGAAGTTGCGGAACGGGCAAGCAGCCGCGGCTTAGGATCGTTTGATACCGCCTCCTCCGCGAAGAACGTGGTCAATGGAAATAGGCCCAGCTCCGAAGAAGATCAAGCCGAAGGCAAGTGCGGCCACGACGAGCGGAAATTCAAACCCAGGGTGGTCGGACGAACCGATAAGGCCATTGCGCCAGTGAACTTTCCAGATCGCTACCACGAGGTCAATACAGAGGGCAAAGGCGGCGGGCCGAGTGAAGAATCCTGCCAGGATCAGCAAACCTCCCACGAGTTCGGTGAATGCGGCAACGTAGCCCAACCATGCAGGCAGGCCCATGTTGCCCACCATGTGAGAAAACTGCCCCAAACCTCCGAACACCTTGTGATAGCCGTGCGCCACCATGACCACACCGAGTGCGGCCCGCATGATGAGGAGGGCAAGCGGCTGCAAGCGATCCAGATATCGCAACTTCGTTCTCCTGAAGGACGGAATAGATTACCGCATTGACCACCCCCGCGCAGAATAGCTCCCCGGCCAATCTCCAGCATGTGCACGTGCAGTAACGAGACAACGAGTTTCGGAGCCGCAGCAAAAGGCAGCAGAAGCAATAGCTTGGGCGAGCGATCTAGTACCTCCGTACCGTGCCTAGTACTTCAGTTACCGCTCCCCAGATAACTGGACCCGATCTACATTGACGATACTACACATTGTGCCACTACGCTCCTCGGATACTACATATCGAACAAGCGCCTCATGTAGGTTTTCCCCAATTCCAGGAAACAGGCAAAAAACACGGGGAAACAGGGAGATTCGCTCCCAGCCGGGGTTTTTCAGGGCTGATATATGCTCTGGACACCGAAAGCCCTCGAAGCCGATAGAGAGGGCAGGAAGTCTCCCCCAAGGAAGCCCGCAACGGCAGAACGCAACGCGGGCCGGTTCAGTGGAACAGGTAAAGGAACTATGGCCGACTCGCGAGAAGTGATGAACATTCGCCAAGCGGCGCAGTATCTGGGCGTGAGTCCGGACACTTTGTACAAGTACGTTGGCGAACAGAAGATTCCCGCGTTCAAGCTCGGCAATCGCTGGCGCTTCAAGAAATCGAAGCTGGACCAGTGGATGGAAGAGAAGTCGAGCGAGATGGAACCGCAGCCCAAGCGCAAGCCGAAGACGGCAGCGAAGGCAGCGGGGCAACTTTAGAAAAATTGTCACGGGCAGAAGCCCGCGACATACACAAAAGGTGGGCACATGTTTGGATTCGGATCGAAGTCCATTGTTGGTCTGGATGTGGGCTCCTCGAGCATCAAGGCGGTGGAGCTGAAGAAGAAGGGTGGGCAGATCGAGGTCGCGCATCTTGGTCTGGAACCGCTCTCCTCGGACATTGTGGTCGATTCGATGATCGTGGACTCGGGAACCGTATCGAGCGCGATTTCGAAGCTGTTTGCCGATAACCAGATCAAGACCAAGGCTGTGGCCACCGCGGTAAGTGGGCACTCGGTGATCGTGAAGAAGATTTCACTGCCCTCGATGAGTGACCAGGAACTGGCCGAGACGATCGAGAAGGAAGCAGCGCAGCACATTCCCTTCGATCTCGCCGACGTCAGTCTGGACTACCAGATCTTGTCGGACGAAGTCGGCAGCCCGCAGATGGATGTACTCCTGGTGGCAGTCAAGAAGGACAAGATTTTGAACTACACCAACGTACTCTCGATGGCGGGCCGTACCCCGGCTATTGTCGACATCGATGCGCTGGCTCTGCAGAACTGCTACGAGTACAACTACCAGCCCGCACCGGGGCAAGTTGTCGCGCTGCTCAACCTGGGCGCCAGCGTGATGAACATCAACATCGTGAAGGGTACAACGCCGCTGTTTCCGCGCGACGTCAGCGTGGGCGGGCATCAGTACACCGATTCTTTGCAGAAAGAGCTGGACCTGAGTTTTGACGACGCGGAATCGCTGAAGCTGGGGCACAAGGTGGGCACGGTGAGTGAAGACGCGAAGCAGCCGATCCTGCAGCAGGTGACCGAAATCATTGTGCTGGAAATCCAGAAGACGTTCGATTTCTTCCGGGCGAGCGCGGCTGGAGAGCACATCGAGAAGATCTACTTGGCGGGCGGTTCGTCGAAGGTGCCGGGCCTGGTAGAAGCGCTGCGGCAGGAGTTCTCCATGCCGGTGGAGTTGCTGAATCCGTTCCAGCGCGTGATGCCGCCAGTCGACGGACACGGAGCGGAACTGGTGGAGCAGAATCCCGGCCAGATGGCAGTGGCGGTGGGCTTGGCCCTGAGGAGCTTTGAATCCCTATGATCAAAATCAACCTGCTCGAAACCTCCAAAGGCAAAGGCAAGCGCGGCGGAAGCGCGGCCCCGTCGATGCCTACGATCGAAATGGGCGATATGGGGTCGCCCAAGCTGAAGATCCTGGCCATGGTGGTGATCGTGGGCTTGGGCAATCTGGGCTACTGGTATCGCCTCGACCATGAGACCCAAGCCATAGCCGCAAAGACGAAAGTAGCGGAACAGAAGAACCGGGAACTGGCCGACGTGAAGGCGCGCTTCCTGGAGCGCCAGACCCAGGCCAATGCCTATCAGCGGCGAGTCGATGTCATTAAGCAGCTGCATGAGGGCCAGGCTGGCCCGGTGAACCTGATGGCCATGCTCGGCGAAACGGTGAACAACACCGAAGCTGTGTGGCTGAACAAGGTGGATGACACGGGACCTTCTGTAAACCTTGAGGGGACGGCCCTGAGCACCGATGCCGTCGCCAATCTGATTGCGAACCTGCAGAAGACTGGCTACTTCAGGACGGTTGAGATCAAGGAAACGTTCCAGGACGAGACGATCAAAGACATGCAGGCCTTCCAGTTCACCCTGACCTGCGAGAAGGGGAAGTCGTAAAGGCAGACCTATGGCGAATTTCAGCGAGCTGTCCGGAATCAAGCAGTGGGGAACAGTGCTTCTCGGAGGAGCAATAGTGACCGCAGCGTTGTATTTCACCGTCTTCAAAGGGCAAGTGGATAAGAACGCGGCGGCGCAGCACACCCTCGAGGAAAAGATCCGGGAGAACAACGAACTGGAGTCGTACCGGCCGAAGCTGAAGCAGATCGAGCAGCAACTGGCTGAATTGAAGCAGCAGCTCGAGATCGAACAGCGCATCGTGCCCGACGAGAAGCAGATCGACGGCTTCATGACCATGATGGACTCGGAAGCGACGCACGCCGGAGTGGAACTGCGACGCTTTACCTCGAAGGACGTAAAGTCGCAGCAGTATTACAGCGAAGTTCCTTTCGATATGGAGCTGGATGGCCCGTACTACTCGACGCTGAACTTTTTCGACCGGGTCAGCAAGCTGGAGAGGATCATCAACATCAGCAACCTGATGGTCTCGACGACGAAGAACCCGGGGGCGGCGAAGGCGAAGCATACGTACCAGTACGCGCCCAATGAGAGCGTGGTCGCTACCTTTACGGCGACGACTTATTTCAGCCACGATTTGACACCTTCCGCGGCAGGCGCCGGAAAACCCGGAACGCCCGCGGCGAAGAAGTAGGGACCCGCATATGAAGCTGACGATAGGCATTGTGGCACTGGCAATGATGGTGGGCGGAGCGGCGGTAGCCCAGAACCCGGACGCCATCGACAACGCGCGCAAGACGGTGAAGTCGCTGCAGCAACAGCAGGCGGCCAAGCCGACACCCGCCGCTCCGGCTGCGATTTCAGCCGCGAAGACGGCGGTGAAATCCGCTTCTACAGCCTCGGACACCAACAAACTGCAGCATGTGAACGTGGTCCCGGGGGCGAACGATATTCAGATCGAAATCAGCTCCAGCCAGGCAGTCACGCCGCGGGTGAGCAAGCTGAGTTCGCCGGCCCGTGTGCTGGTGGAACTGCCGGAGACGGTGGTCGCCAGCTCGCAGGCGAAGATTCCAGTGGGAACTGGTGGAGTCAAGGGCGTCCGCATCGGCATGGACGGTAAGACTCCGCCCACGACGAGCGTGGTTGTGGATCTCGACAAGGCATTGGCCTATGAGGTCGCTCCTGGTCCTGCGGGAAAAACGATTTTGATTCTGCACACGCAGGATACGGCCGCTGCGGTTGCGAAGAATGCTCAAGCACCAGCGAAAACCGCTGTTGTCACAGGCAAGCCGCAGGCGCCGCCGAAGGTTGCTGACGCCAAGGCGCCCGCAACAAAAGCTCCGTCGACAACGCCGGTTGCGACAAAAGCAGCGCAGGCAAAAGCTCCCGCCCCGGTTGCGATCGCGAAAGCCGATGCGAAAGCTCCGGCTGCGAAAGCAGTAGCGGTGCCTGTGAAAGCAGATGTCAAGCAGCAGCTGGGCAAGACGGTGGTCGCCGCCAAGGCTAGTCCGGCCACTGCTGCCGCTCCGGTGAAACTCGCGGCGGCTCCAAAGCGGCCCAAACCGGAAGAGAAGAAGTGGGCCATGAGCGGCAGGCGCGATCCTTTCTTCAGCCCGGTGGTGCAGCAGCATGGCTCGGGTTGTGCCACGGGCAAGAAGTGCCTGGAGATCGGCGCGATCAATGTGCGTGGTGTGGTCAAATCTGACACCGGCTTCATTGCCGTGGTCACCAACAATCTGAATAAAGCTTATTTTCTGCGCGAAAACGATCCCGTGTTTAACGGCTACGTGGTGAAGATTACGGGTGACTCCGTAGTGTTCCAGGAGACCATTCAGGACAAGCTGGGTAAGTCGTTCACCCGGGAAGTAGTGAAACGGATTCTAGCTCCGGCAGTTTAAGCAAGGCGGCGGACCCGCAAGGGGCGCCGAAACGAGTTGCAAGAAGGACACGCGGGCCAGGCCCGCGGGTGGGGAGAAGCGAAATGCGAAAGCAACAACTGGCAAAGTTCGTATCGTTGCTGCTGGTTCTGGTGGTAGCTGCGGCTGCCCAGACCACCAGCCAGCTCGATCGAGTCAACGTAGTCCGGGATGCGGACACAATCCGAGTCGAGATGAGCTCGAAGGGCACGCTGGCGCCCAAGGTGAGCGCTCTGGACTCACCCGCCCGCGTGGTGGTCGATCTGCCGGAGACGATCATGGCAACCAGGCAGAAGGCCATTCCCGTTGGAGCGCAGGGAGTCAAGGGCGTGCGCATCGGCATGGATGGGCAGTCGCATCCATCCACTCGCATTGTCGTTGATCTCGACAAGGCTTGCGCCTACGAACTGACGCCCGGACCGGCCGGCAAACTTGTGCTCAGCCTGCATGCCAGCGCTGACGCCAAGGCCACTGTTCCGGCGACGACCGTGGCGACCAATACCATGTCTCCGGTGAACCCGGAAGGTCCGGCGGCGAAGGAATCGGCTTCGCCCAATGAGTACGTCTTCGTTGAGCCTTCCTACCAGGCCAAGAATGAGCCGAAACCTGCGGCCTCGGACGATCCGGCGGACCGCGCACAGGATGCGGCCGCAAAGTTTTCGGACAAAACGACGCCGGAACTGCTGCCCGTGAGCATGAATGCGGCGCAGAGCCAGAGCAGCACGTCGACTCCGTCGATTACTCCTGCTGTGAATCTGGCAGCGGAGCAGAAGGCTCAAGCCGGACAGCAGAGCGCGGTTGCGGGCCCGAAATACACGGGCGAACCCATATCCGTAAATCTGAAGGATGTCGACCTGAAAGATTTCTTCCGGCTCATTCACGAGATCAGCGGACTGAACGTGGTGCTCGATCCTAACGTTCACGGAACGCTGACCATCGTGCTGGATGACGTGCCGTGGGATCAGGCGTTGGACATCGTGCTCAAAAACAACGATCTGGCCCGCGAACTGGAAGGCAACGTCCTGCGCATCGCAACCGTCGAGACGCTGAAAAAGGAAGCCGATTCCCGCCGAGCGCAGATCGAATCCGAAGCTCTTGCTGTGGAAAAGGTTTCGGTCACCCGCTTCCTGAGCTACGCAAAAGCGAAGGATGCCATCGTAACCGTGAAGAAGTTCCTGTCGCAGCGCGGTGACGTGGTGGCTGATGATCGCACCAATGCTGTCATCATCAACGATATTCCCAAGGTGATTCCGACGATTGACCGGCTGCTGACGCAGCTGGATCGCAAGACGCAGGAAGTGGAGATCGAAGCGCGAGTCGTAGCCGCGACACGTCAGTTCGCGCGTGATATCGGCACGCAGCTCGGTTTCGGCTGGGGTAACAGCACCAGTACGGTGGGGGGTGCCAGCAGCGTGGGAACCTCTCCCATGGGAGTTTTCGGCGGAACGCCGCCGTTCTACTCCGTGGTGGGCACGACGGCACCGTCCGGAACAGCTCTGAACCAGATTCCGCTGTTCTCCAACTTGGGCGTCACCAGTCCAACGAGCGGCATTGGTTTCCAGAACTCCACGGGTAATATTCGACTGGACGCCATCCTCACCATGGCGGAATCGCGCGGCTTGCTGAAGGTGCTGTCGCGTCCGCGTGTGGTGACACAGAACAACATTCAGGCGCTGGTGAAGCAAGGCGTGCGCGTGCCGATCGTCACGCAGGCTCAGTTGGGTGGTCCTCCGACCGTCACCTACGTGGACGCGTTCTTGCGGCTGACCGTTACCCCGCAGATCACGTCGGAGAACACTATCTTCCTGAACGTGGACGTGGAGAACACGACGCCGAACTTCGCGCAGCAGGTGCAGGGCAACCCGGAACTGATCACGCAGCAGGCCACCACGCAAGTGCTGGTGACCGATGGCGGAACGGTGGTGATCGGCGGCGTCATCCAGACGCAGAACTCGATCAACATCAACCAGGTGCCGATACTCGGCAACCTGCCGTTCCTGGGCAACCTGTTCAAACACACGCAGGTTTCCACCCAGAACCAGGAGCTGATCTTCTTCATCACCCCGAGGATCATTCAGACATAGCGAGTACCTCGTACCGAGTACCAAGCCGCCGGCCTGGCGAAACTGTCAGGCCGGCGGTTTTTGTTTTGTGGGAAGCACGCTGTTACGCCAATAGAAGTTCTCGGGAGAGAAGTCAATGCGGCCGCTCTCGCGGCACTCCACGAGACCAGTTTCAGCTCGCGCATGCGCCTTCTGCCAGCCTCAATCTTCCGCTTTGCGCGAAGGTTGACCTTTAGAATTCCCCAGCCTAGTATCCGCTAGATGACGGTGTCCTCTCCCACGATTGGCCAGGTACTTGGCCACTATCGCATCGTCGAGCAGGTCGGCGCCGGCGGGATGGGCGTGGTGTTCCGAGCGCGGGATGAGCAACTCGATCGCGATGTCGCGCTCAAAACTCTTCCCAAGTTGCCGCTGCTGAGCGAACCGGCGCGGCGCCAGTTTCGCCGGGAAGCATTAAGCCTTGGCAGAATCGCCGATCCCTGCGTGGCGATGGCCTTTGATTTCGGCCAGGATGGCGGCATTGATTATCTCGTCACCGAGTATGTTCCCGGTCTAACGCTCGAGGCGAAAGTGGCGGGCCGCTCGCTGCCGGAAGACGAGGTTCTTCGGTTGGGCGAGCAGATGGCCTCTGGTCTGGAAGCTGCGCACAAAGAAGGCGTCATTCATCGCGACCTGAAGCCAAGCAACGTGAAAGTCACCCCCGACGGCAGGCTTAAGATTTTGGATTTTGGCCTGGCGTACATTTTGAAAACTGAGACCGAACTGACGGCCACGGCTTCTTCGCCCACCGAAAGCTATTCGGATGCAGGGACATTGCCTTACATGGCCCCGGAGCAGGTGCGAGGGCGGAAGCCGGATGCGCTCGCGGATGTGTGGTCGGCCGGCGCCGTGTTGTACGAAATGAGCACGGGTAAACGGCCATTCGGGGATTTGATAGGCGGACCTCTGCTGGCCGCGATCCTCGAACAGAGCCCCTTGCCGCCACGCGACATTAATCACAGCATCAGCGAAGGGCTTCAGCAGGTAATCCTGCGGGCACTGCAGAAGGATCCCAGGCAACGCTACCAATCCGCAGGCGATCTTCGGATTGATCTCGCCAACCTGGCGAGTGGGAGGACGACGATCGGCCCAAGGCGAATGGGGCGGCTAGAGTGGCAGCTCTGGATGCCGATCGCAGCTGCGATTCTGCTGGTCGCCGGTGGGGCGTGGTGGTGGCAGCGGCATCGAAGCGAGTCCTCGGCGCCGCAAGAAAGAATGATGGCGGTTCTGCCGTTCGAATCGGTCTCTAACGATGCGCCCACGAACGCTTTGGGTCTCGGGCTGACGCAGACCTTGACGGCGAAACTGGTGCAAGCCTCCGATGGCGCGCCCCTACAGCTGGTCTCGACGCGCGAGTTGATCGCGCAAGGGGTGAAGACATCCGACCAGGCGCGGCGCGAGTTCGGCACCGATCTCGTGCTGGAGGGCAGCTTGCAACAGGATGGGGCGCGGATCCGCATCACCTGGAGCCTGGTCGATCCGCGCAAGCACATTCAAATCGCGGCCAACACTGTTACCGGAGATGCCGGTGACATTTTCGGATTGCAAGACAACCTCGTCGCCGAAGTGCTGGAAAAATTGCCACAGGCGGTCGATCCTTCACGGCGCCAGATTGTGCAGGCGACTCTCGATACGAAACCTGCCGCCTACGACTTCTACCTGCGCGGCCGCGGATACCTGGAAGACTATAAACATCCTGACAACATTGAGAGCGCCATTGCGCAGTTCGAAAAGGCGATTGCTGTGGACGGAAACTATGCGCCCGCCTATGCGGCAATGGGATTGGCGTACACGGTGGGCTTCCAACGGAAGAACCGGGGCAAGGACTGGCTCGACAAGGCGAAGACTCAATGCGAGCGAGCCCTCGCCATAAGTCCGCAACTCGCAGAAGGGCACACGTGCCTGGGGAATGTTTTTTTCTCCGCAGGACGCTACGAAGAGGCAGTGCAGCAGTTTCAGCGCTCGCTCGATCTCGACCACACCAGCGACGAGACCCTGCGCCTGCTGGCGGCGGCCTATGAGAAGCAGGGCAAGCTTGGGGATGCAGAACAAGCCTACCGCAAGGCTGTATCGCTACGTCCTAACTATTGGAATGTCTACAATGCTTTCGGCGCGTTTTATTACAATCAGGCGCGCTACACCGACGCTGCGCAAATGTTTCAGAAGGCAATCACGCTGGCGCCGTCGAACTTTCGGGCGTATTCCAACCTTGGGGCGATTTATCTTCTGATCGGCCGTTACCAGGACGCGGTGGATGTCCTCAAACAGTCCAACACCTTGCGCCCTTCGTTTGAGTCGTACGGAAATTTGGGAGCAGCGTACTTCTACATGCGACGCTACCAGGACTCCGTCGACAATCTGCAGCAGGCACTCAAGATCGATGACAAAGACTGGTTGAACTGGGGAAACTTGGGAGACACGCTGTTTCAGATTCCAGCTCGGCGCGCGGATTCGCTTGCTGCCTACCAAAAGGCCATTGAACTGGCACGCCCGAGGCTCGAGGTCAACCCCAAGGACTCGTTCGCCCTGGCCTTTACCGCAGATTATTACGCTATGCTCGACCAGGATTCGCAAGCGCGCACACAGATCGCGAGGGCTCTGGAGATTGCGCCCGCGGATGCCGATGTCCTATTTCGCGCGGCTATCCTGTACAACCATTTCGGGGACAAGGAGAAGACCCTGGAGTATCTGACCAAGTCGGTAGCCGCGGGGTACTCGCGGACGGTGATTCGCGACACCCCCGACTTCGACCATCTCAGAGACGAGCCGCGCTTCCGCACGCTCCTGCCTGCGAGCTAACTCACGGAACGATATGAACGCCGGGATCGGGACAAGTCTTAGTGCCGTCCTGGACGAGATCGTAGGAATACACGCAGAGATTCCCGTTGATGGCACCTATAGTGTTGCACCAGAAATCACCGTTTGCTTTCTGGCTCTGCCCGGGAGGAACCGTGGACGAGGAGAAAGGCGTGTGCCCCTTGAAACGGATCGAATAACTGTGACTGTCGGATGCATCAATGTTCCAGGTTAAATCGTGTCCCCTCGAAACTTGCACCGTGTCCGGATTGGCATTGCAGTTGGTGATGGTCACGGTGTTGGTTTTTACTTCCGGACCTTTCCTGGTATAGCTGCTGCTGCTGCAACCGAGGATCCCCAGCAGCGGCACAAATAGAACCCAGCAACAGATTCTGGAGGCTCTCATAAGCTGTACTCTCTTTCTGGGTGCCCGGATGGAATGCGCCGCCAATTGTGGTAGTCGGGCAGGGTAAAGTCAAGTGAAGCCGAAAGAGCGGTAAACGTTGGCAGCGTGCTATGAAATACACCGTGTACGGTACTTCTTGCTAAACTCGCAGCAATGAATTTTCAGGCTCGCCAGAACAAGCTTCGGGAGCATCTTGCGACCACCCGCTTTGACGGACTTCTCGTCAGCCACCTTCCGAATATTCGATACCTTTGCGGATTCACCGGCAGCGCGGGTCTTTTGCTGGTGCAGGAATCTGGCAGTGTTTTCCTTACCGACGTTCGCTATGACACGCAAGCGCACGAAGAGGTGAAGGGCGCGAAGGTAGTCATTGCGAGGAAAGCTTTGCTGGAAGCTCTGGGCGAAGTGCTCGCGCAACGGAAAACGGCTCGCAGGAAAAGAGCAATAGCCATCGAGTCCGAGCATTTTAGCGTGGCCGAAAAGAAGCGCCTCACAAAATTCCGGCCAGCTTCGATTACGTTGAAGGATGCGCCTTCCATCGTGGAGAAAGCCCGGATGGTGAAAGATGACGGAGAGCTGCGACTGATCCGGGCGGCGGTTGCACTCGGAGCCAGGCTCTTCGACCGGGCTGTGGAGGTCATGGATCCGGGGACGACAGAGGTCGAGGTGGCGGCGGAAATGGAATTGGCGGCGCGCCGGGCGGGCGCGGAGGAGATGTCGTTTCCTACGATCATCGCTTCTGGGCCGAGATCGGCACTGCCGCACGGGCGGGCTTCCTCGCAGCGCATACCCTCCGGCGCATTCGTGGTTTGTGATTTCGGTGTTATACTTTCGGGTTATTGTTCGGATCAGACTCGCACCGTGTGGGTGGGTAAGCCTCCCGACGAAGCTCGGCGCGCTTACGAGGCCGTCCGGGAAGCGCAGCAGGCCGGCATTGAGGCTGTAAAGCCCGGAATCACCGTGGGCGAGGTCGATACCGCGACTCGTAAGGTATTACGAAAAGCTGGGTTAGGTCGATTTTTCACGCATTCCACCGGGCATGGGGTGGGGCTGGAGATTCACGAAAGCCCCCGCGTAGCCAATGGCCAGCGCGAGATTCTGCAGCCTGGGATGGTCATTACCATCGAGCCCGGGGTATACTTCCCCGGCAAATGGGGCGTGAGGATCGAGGATATGGTAGCGGTCACGGCCGGTGGCTGTGAGGTACTGACGCCCACCAGCAAGGATTTTCTGGCAGTTTAATCTTCTTAGATATAGGCCGGGCACGAACCAGTCCGGCATCTGCGCACGCCCTTCGGGTAGCGCGGGGGGATCGGCGAAGGTCCCACCGTACACAAATGAATCAAAAAGAGCTGAAGGAACTCATCGAGTTTTTAATCGAGAAGGATATCGCCGAGTTCGAACTCGAGCGTGGCGATGTCAAGGTGCGGATCAAGCGTGCTGGCGAGCATACCCTGGTGCACTCGCAGAACGAGGCGCGCTTTTTCGCCATGCCTCCGGCTATCGCGTCCGCGCAAGTGGGTACAGTCCCCAGCGCTTCTGCAACGCCGCCGCCTCCGGCCAGCGGAGCTGTTGCAGCGCCTGCTCCGGAACAAGGTCTACATTCAGTGAAGTCGCCCATCGTCGGCACGTTCTACGAGGCTCCCTCGCCCGGTGCACCTCCATTTGTCAAGGTCGGGGATACAGTCGAACTGGGACAAGTGCTGTGCATCGTGGAAGCGATGAAATTGTTGAACGAGATTGAGTCGGATGTGGCCGGGGAGATCGTGAAAAAGCTGGCCAACAACGGGCAGCCAATCGAGTATGGGCAGGAGTTGTTTGTGGTCCGACCGAAGAAGTGAGACTGAGATTGTTCAAGGGGCGCGCCAAGCCGCGCCTTTTTGTGTCTGCAAGGTACCAGCTAGGAGCCGCGAGCCTGGATCTTTTCGCTCGCAACTCATAGCTCAAAGCTCATAGCTTTTCTCTCATGTTCAAGAAGATCCTGATTGCCAATCGCGGTGAGATTGCCCTGCGCGTGATTTGCGCGTGCAAGGAACTGGGCGTGAAGACCGTCGCGATTTACAGCGAGGCCGATCGCAATTCGCTGCCTGTGCGCTTTGCGGACGAAGCCATCTGCATTGGTCCCCCACAATTGGCTCAGAGTTATCTGAATATTCCTGCTGTGATCAGCGCCGCCGAAATCGCCAATGTGGAGGCGATCCATCCCGGGTACGGGTTGCTCGCCGAGAATGCCAACTTCGCGGAAGTCTGCCAGATGAGCGAGATCAAGTTCATCGGCCCACGTCCGGAAGTCACGCGGCTGATGGGCGAGAAGGAGAAGGCGCGCGCGGCCATGAAAGCCGCGGGGGTGCCGATCCTGCCCGGATCCGACGGAATCATCGCATCCGACGGGGAAGCTGTGGAGTGGGCCCGCCAGGTTGGCTACCCGGTGATCGTGAAAGCTTCTGCTGGCGGCGGGGGGCGGGGCATGCGAATCGCCCGCAATGAGGAGGAACTTCCGGCACTGTTCAAGGCGGCCCAGGCCGAGGCAGCGGGGGCATTTGGCAACGGCGATCTCTACATGGAGAAATATGTCGAGCATCCCCGTCACATTGAGTTCCAGGTCTTGGCTGATGAGCACGGCAGTGTCGTCAGCCTGGGAGAGCGCGAGTGCTCCATCCAGCGGCGTCATCAGAAATTACTGGAAGAGTCACCTTCGACCCAGGTCACTCCGGAGATGCGCGCGCAAGTCGGCGAGGTTCTGTGTAAGTCTCTGGCGAAGATCGGGTACTGGAACGCTGGAACCATCGAGTTCCTCATGGATCAGGACCGGCGCCTGCACTTCATCGAAATGAACACCCGTATCCAGGTGGAGCATCCGGTTACGGAGATGGTCACGGATGTGGATTTGGTGAAGAGCCAGATCATGATCGCCGCCGGGGCCAAAATGGACGAGGTACTCCATGGACCGATCGTGCACCGCGGGCATTCGATTGAGTGCCGCATCAATGCCGAGCATCCCGAGAAGTTCACGCCCTCGGCAGGGAAGATCACAGCATTCCATCCTCCCGGCGGAACGGGCGTGCGCGTCGACACCGCAGCGTACGCGGAAGGCGTGATCCCGCCTTACTACGACTCGCTGATTGCCAAGCTGATTGTGCGCGCGAAAGATCGTGCGGAGGCGGTTTCGCGGATGGCGCGGGCCTTGGAAATGTTCATTGTTGAGGGTGTGTACACGACCATTCCGCTGCACCGGAAGATTTTGGCAGACGCGGATTTTCGCGCGGGAAAGTTCGATACCGGTTTCATTGAACGCTTCCTCGCGAAGAATGGCAAAGTGTAGGGGCGGACGCCCTCGTCCGCGCCGGAGCGAAGCGACGTGTGAGGAACGTTCCGGACTGAGCGAGCCAGCATTGCGCGCTTCGCGCGCAACCCCGGACGAGGGCGTCCGGGGCTACACGTTTTGTGGTGACCGAGACTTGCCGGCATGATTTTGCTTCCTCGCCTTTACGCCATCGTGGACTCGTCCTGTCATGGTTCCACCATCGACCTGGTCAGATTCGCTGAAGACTTAGCCAGCGTAGGATGTACTCTCCTTCAATACCGCAATAAATCCGGGAATGCCCTCGTCATGTTGCAACAGGCGCGGGAGTTGAAGACGCATGTCGGGACATTCAGTGCGGCTCATCATGAATGATAGGGCTGATCTCTGCCTGGCTACCGATTTCGACGGTGTCCACGTTGGCCACGACGATTTGTCTCCGGAGTCGGTGCGCAAGATCATCGGGCCGGATCGCTGGCTTGGAGTCTCCACGCATAATCCGGAGCAGCTGCGCGACGCAGATCTTACTTCTGCGGACTACCTGGCAATCGGTCCGGTGTTCGCGACCTCCAGCAAAGATAAGCCCGATCCTGTCGTAGGCCTCGAAGGAGTCCGCCGAGCCCGGGAATTGACTGGCAAGCCCCTGGTCGCAATCGGGGGAATTACACGGGCGAATGCGGCCTCGGTGATTGATGCTGGTGCGGATTGCGTTGCGGTGATATCCGATCTATTACGGGAGCCGCGCAAATCAGCACAGGCATTTTTGCGCATTCTGCGGTAGAGTCTCTTGACACTTGCTCGGAGGGAAGCCTGAGTACACCTACAACCACGCCGCCTGCTGTCAATAGCGACTGGGACCTTCACAGCCATCAGGACAAAGAACTAGTCCAGGGATTGGGCCTGACCAGTGCGACCATGCTGGTGATCGGTTCCATGATCGGTTCCGGCATCTTCATCGTGTCCGCCGAGATTGGCCGCGAGGTGGGCTCTCCCGCCTTGCTGATCGGCGCCTGGGTTGTAACCGGTCTCATGACCATCGTAGCCGCCCTTAGCTATGGCGAATTGGCTGCGATGATGCCGCGCGCGGGCGGGCAGTATGTTTACTTGCGCGAAGCGCTGGGGCCGCTGTGGGGATTTCTCTACGGCTGGACTCTCTTCCTGGTGATCCAGACCGGCACGATTGCCGCGGTGGGCGTGGCTTTTGGCAAGTTTCTCGGCGTCTTTATCCCTTCCATCTCTTCCTCCAACTGGATCCTGCATCTGTGGAAGGTTCCGCCCATTCATGTCGGTCCTATGGTGTTGGGCAATATGGACGTGGGCATTAACACCCAGAACCTCATGGCGATCCTGCTCACGATCGTTCTGTCGATCGTCAATATCTTTGGGCTAAAGACGGGCGCGGCTATTCAAAACATTTTCACTACGGCGAAGGTGTTGGCATTGCTGGGACTGGCAATGCTGGGCTTCGCTTTTTGCCGGAATCCGCAGGCGATTCTGGCGAATTTCAGCGGCCACTTCTGGCATAACGCGGGGCTGTGGTCGCTGCATGATATCGGCGAAGGAGTATTCGTCAGCACGCCAACCGTTTTAGCGGTTGCGCAGGTTGGTTCTTTGTTCTCGGCCGATGCCTGGAACAACGTCACTTTCACTGCGGGAGAAGTAAAGAATCCCAGCCGGAACCTGCCGCTGTCCCTGGCTGTGGGCACGGGCGTGGTAATCGCGCTTTATATCGCGTGCAACTTCGTTTATCTCGCCGCTATTCCTTTGCAGGGAACAGCGGGAGGAGCAACGATTCTCGCCAGGGGAATCACGCATGCGACCGAAGATCGCGTGGCCACGGCAGTCCTGACACAGGGCTTCGGCAGCAAGGGTGGCTTCATGATGGCAGCCGCCATCATGATCTCTGGCTTTGGCTGCATGAATGGGCTGATTCTATCGGGGGCACGCGTCTACTACGCCATGGCTAAGGACGGCCTGTTCTTCCGCAAGGTCGCCAACCTGCATCCTACCTACAAAACCCCCGCGGTTTCGCTGATGGTGCAGATGGTGTGGACGTGCGTGCTCTGCATCTCCGGCAGCTACGGGCAACTTCTCGACTACATCATCTTCGCGGTGCTGGTGTTCTATATTTTGACAATTGTGGGATTGTTCGTGCTGCGGCGGACCCACCCTGACGCACCTCGCCCTTATCGGGCGGTGGGCTACCCGGTTCTGCCGCTCGTATATATTGTGATGGCTTTGTTCATTGATATCGTACTGTTACGCTATAAGCCGCAATACACGTGGCCGGGGCTGATCGTGGTGCTGCTGGGGATTCCGGTCTATTACGCGTGGTCCGCGCGAAGCCGTCAGGAGAATCTGCATGAGTCGTAGTGTGGACACTCAGGAGAAACCAAGGGGAATGGCAAACCTTCTGGCAACGAAGCCGTTGAACTTGCTCATGGACGAGGCCCAGGAAACGGGGGAGCACAGCCTCAAGCGGACTCTCGGCGTTTTCCAACTCACCGCGCTGGGCGTCGGTGCCATCATCGGCGCTGGCATCTTCGTGATGGTGGGCTTGGGTGCACAGTATGCGGGGCCCGGACTCACTCTATCCTTCGTGCTTTCCGGCTTCGGATGTGCCTTCGCCGGCCTTTGCTATGCCGAATTCGCGGCAATGATTCCGCTGGCGGGAAGCGCCTATACCTATGCCTATGCCACATTAGGCGAGTTGCTCGCCTGGATCATCGGCTGGGACCTGACGCTCGAATACGCCATGGGTGCGAGCACCGTATCCTCAGGCTGGTCGAACCACTTCATCGAACTGCTCGATATCTTTCACGTAAAGATGCCACTGTGGCTGGCTTACGACCACTGGACCGCATTGAAGACCGCGCAAGAAATGGTCGCGCGACAGATCGCGCAAGCTTCGGATCCCTCATTGGTGCAAGGTTCGCAGGCTTTGCTCGATAAGATGAGCGCCATCATCAGCGCTCAATCGCCGGAACTAGTGCAGCGGGCTCATGCGCTGTTGGGTGCTCCTCACCTGTTTGGGATGGAGATCGGCTTCAATCTACCGGCCTTTGTAATCGCCCTTGTCATCACTGCCGTTCTGGTCGTCGGAATCAAGGAGAGCGCCAGGTTCAACGCTGCGATCGTCACGGTCAAAGTTGGGGTTGTCCTTTTCGTGATCGCTCTGGGAATCCGCTATATCAACGCCGCCAATTGGGGTTCGAGTTGGAGCACTTACGCACCCCACGGCTTCGCCGGAATCGGAGCGGGGGCCGCCTACATATTTTTCGCGTACATCGGCTTCGACGCGGTTTCGACTACGGCGCAGGAGGCCAAGAATCCGCAGCGGGATCTGCCCATCGGCATGATGGCATCGCTCGCGATCTGCACCGTCTTGTACATTGCGGTGGCGGGCGTGCTGACCGGAATGGTGCACTGGCAGCAGATCAATATTGAAGCCCCCGTTGCGCGGGCCTTCCTGGATCGGGGTTTGATCAACGCCTCGCGGATCATCACGCTGGGCGCGCTCGCAGGGTTGACCAGCGTCATGCTCGTCATGCTGCTGGGTCAAACGCGGGTGCTCTATTCGATGGCGAACGATGGCCTGCTCCCAAAGAAGTTTTTTGGAGCCATTCATCCGAAATACCGAACTCCATGGAAAAACACGATTCTTGTGGGGTTGGTGGCAGCCGTGGTTGGCAGCCTGACTCCCATCGATGACATTGGCAGAATGGTGAACATTGGAACGCTGCTTGCGTTCGTCATCGTATCGATAGCTGTGCTGGTTCTGCGGCGCACCCATCCGGACTTGCACCGTCCATTTCGCACTCCCTGGGTGCCACTGGTTCCCATACTCGGCGTGATCTCCAATGGCTACATGATGTACAAGCTGGGCTGGGTTAACTGGGCGCGGCTTTTCATATGGCTGGGGATTGGACTAGTGGTCTACTTCACCTACGGACAGAAGCACAGCCGCGTGCAAGCCCTCAACGCGGGGAAGAGTCCAGAAGCTTAGTCAGGAATTTGCGTTCGAGGCCCTCCGCGGAGCGTGGAGGGCTTTTTTGTTTTATAGTCGGGGGTCGAGAAAAGACGGCCCGCTGAAATGAAAGCTTTGCGCAACCTAAGAACCATTGGTTTGCTTCTGCTGATTGTTGTGGGCATCGGCACGACCGGCTTTCACTACCTTGAGGGCTGGCCATGGTTCGACGGCTTCTACATGGTGGTCACGACGCTGACCACGATCGGCTATCAGGAAGTGCATCCATTGTCACACACGGGACGCATCTTCAACGTCTTTGTAATTCTCTCGGGAGTTTCGCTGCTGCTGTTGGGAGTTGGGGCCCTCAGCCAGGCTTTGCTAGAATTCGAGTTGCAGAGCTTTTTCGGAAGGCGGCGCATGGAGCGCGAGATCGCACGTCTCACGGACCACTTCATCATCTGCGGTATGGGACGCGTGGGTCGCAGCGTGGCACGAGAACTGGCGCGCAAACCGGTATCATTCCTCATCATCGAAAATGCCGAAAGCAAACGGCAGAAGTTTGCATCGGAAAACTGGCTGGTGCTCGCCGGTGACGCGACCCAGGAAGAAACCCTGCGCGAGGCCCAGATCGAGCGGGCGAGCGGACTGATTGCCGCTACTACTACGGACGCGACCAATCTCTATATCGTACTTACCGCGCGGGGCCTCAACCCCAATCTTAAGATCATCGCTCGTGCCAGTGAGGATGCCGCGGAGAAGCATCTGTTGACCGCAGGAGCGAACTCCGTCGTTTCTCCGTACTCATTTGCGGGACAGAGGATCGCGCAGTCGCTATTGCGTCCGCATGTAGTCAGCTTCCTGGACACTGCCACGACGCACTTAGGCATGGATCTGGAAATCGGAGAAGTTCACATCACATCGCGCTCGATGTTTGCCGGGAAAACGCTGGAGACTTCGCGCATCCGGCAGGAGCGCGGGGTGATCGTGCTGGCCATCAAGCGTCGCGATGGCATGCGCTTCAATCCAGCGCCTGACGAACGAATTGAGCCCGACGACTGCCTGATCGCCATGGGTGAGCCCGCGCAGTTGCGGCAACTCGAGCAGACTGCCTCGCCATCATGAAAATTGTAAGTGCCGAGGAAATGCGCGCCATCGATCGCGCCACCAGCGAGCGCTTTGGCGTCCCTTCTCTGACGTTGATGGAAAACGCGGGCTCCGCGGTCGCGGACCATGTGCTTTCACACTACGGCTCGGCACAGCGCATTGTCGTCTTTTGCGGAAAGGGAAATAACGGCGGGGATGGATTCGTTGCCGCCCGGCAGTTACACGAGCGGGGCAAGAACATCCGCGTAATCTTGCTCGCCGATCCCACCGATCTGCGGGGTGACGCCGCAGCGATGTACCAGAAACTCCCAGCGGAAGCGGTGGCTGTCCATTCGGGCGAGGAACTCAGTCGCGCCGGTGCATCGCAGGCTGACCTGTACGTCGATGCAATCCTGGGAACCGGGTTCAAGCCGCCCGTTAAAGGCGTATATGCCGAGGCGATTCAACTTCTGAACCGGTGCAATGCTCCGGTGGTTGCAGTAGATATTCCGTCGGGCGCGGACGCGGACGGGATGGCTCCGCAGCAGGGAATCGTGGCGCGCGCGAATTCGATTGTGACTTTCACCGCGCCCCGTCCGGCGCACGTTTTCAGCCTGCTCACCGATGGACCCACTTGTGTTGCCGCCATCGGTTCGCCCCCGGAAGCGATTGTCTCTTCACTTCGCTTGAAGGTAACTACAGCCAAGGACATCGCACCCCTGATTGGGCCCCGTCCGGCGAATTCCAACAAAGGCCTCTACGGGCATGTTTTGGTCGTCGGAGGATCGCTGGGCAAGGCGGGCGCAGCGGCCATGGCCGGCATCTCCGCATTGCGTGCCGGCGCGGGGCTCGCAACTGTCGCCACGGCGAAGTCGGTGCTTCCGACCGTGGCGGCATTTTATCCGGAACTGATGACCGAACCTCTACCGGAAACCGCTGCCGGCACGATTGCGACCGAAGCGGGTCTGCGCATCGATGAACTCCTCAAGAGCGTGACTGTGCTGGCGATTGGTCCAGGCATCTCGCGTGACCCGCATACCACTACCTTCGTGCGATCGCTGGTTGCAAATCACAAGCTGCCCATGGTGCTGGATGCCGACGGGCTGAATGCATTTCAGGGGCACACCCAGGAAATAAATGGCAGTGGGCGCACACTGGTGATTACACCCCATCCCGGGGAAATGGGCCGGCTGGCGGCATGTTCCACCGCAGATGTGCAGAAAGACAGATTGGGAGTGGCACGCCAGTTCGCGCGCGAGCACGAGGTCATCGTAGTTCTTAAGGGAAATAGAACGCTGGTGGTACAGCCCGATGGCGATGCCTGGGTTAACACCACCGGGAACCCCGGAATGTCCACCGGAGGCACGGGAGACATTCTGACCGGAATGGTTGCGGCAATGATCGCGCAACATCCAACCGATCCGATGCTCGCGGTGTGTGCTGCCGTCCATCTGCATGGACTGGCTGGCGACGTCATGCGCGGAATCATGGGGGAGCACTCGCTCGTAGCTACGGATCTGTTGCGGGGATTACCGGATGCATTCGAACGCACTCGAACCAGTGCGCGCGAGCGATTTGCCTGCTGGAACGGCTAAGCCTTCTATGTCTTCAGGAGCGGAGCACAGGATGCGCCCCGGAAAACCATCAGGACGCCAGCGTTATCTTTCTTTCGGCAATAGCACTGTCTTTCCCTCTTCCGCTGAGCGGCGGGCGGCATCCAGAATCTCGGTTACGGTTACGTTCGTATCCAGAGATGACAGGCCATCCTCTTTTGCTCCTTCGAGAATCACTGCCCGGAAATAAGAAAGTTCATTGTCATACGGCGCGGGCACCGGGTTGGCCGCGAGTTGTTCTTCTTGTTTGTCTTCCGCGCGCCGCATTCGAATGTCGTCCTTCTTCAACGTGATCACGTATCCCGTCTGCCCGTACACTTCCATGTCCTTGCGATCAAAAGGCCAGTTCCATGAGGCTTGGATGATAGCCTGCGCTTTCGGGTACTTGAGGATAATCGTCGCCTCATCGTCGACGCGCGGGTAGATTTGTAGCTTAACCTGCTGGATTACGGCTGTGACGCTCTGTGGGCGTTCGCCGCCCATGAGCCAGGTCATCAGATCGGCTCCATAGCATCCGAAATCGAAAAGAGCGCCTGCCCCGTTGAGTTTCGGATCGGTGAGCCAGGCGAGGAATTCAGGTTGCACACCGATCTCTTTCGGGCCTTGGTGGCCGTCATGCACTACTACTTTGCGAATTTTTCCAAATGCTCCCTCATGAACCAGATCGTAAGCCGCGTGATTACTCCGATACCAGGAAGTCTCGTAGTTCACCAGCACGTGAATTTTCGCCGCGCGTGCGGCCTTCTCGATCGCCATGGCGTCTTTGAGGCTGACCGCCAGAGGCTTTTCCATCATCACGTGCACGCCGTGGCGAGCGCAGATTTCGACAATCCGTCGATGGTCGTAGGTATTCGCATAGACCAGAACGGCCTGCGGTTGCACCTTCGCAATCATGTCTTCGAGCTGCGTAAACAGTTGCGACTGATCGAAACCATACTTCGTGCCAGCCTGGGTCAGAAGCTGTCGATCCGGTTCAGCGACGCCGACGATCTCAATCTCGGGATTGCGGCGGGACTGCTCGAGAAATCCATGTACGTGTCCGTGAACCAGACCGACAATGCCAACCCGCAGCGCGCGAGGAGTTTGCCCGGACGCGGTTCCAGTGAAGCAGATTGACTCCAGCAGTAGTGCCGTCACGAATGCCAGCCACAGAAAGCGAAGCATGAGTCCCTCCTGAGTTCCGTCAGCATAGCAGCAGAGTCTATTGCGAGTTGCGGTCCTGAGAAATCCGCGACACAGCGGATACGGCAATCCCGCGAACGGACATTAACTACTAAGTAAAGACCTTCTAAGTGCTTCTGCCCATGGAGAATGCCCAGCCGGGGTTCCCGCTGACGAGGAATTCGGACAACGAGCCTTCGTAATCTATTTGTTACCAGCACGACAGTGCCATATTAGTCTTGACCTATGACCCACTTCCCCCAACCGCACCCTACGCGGCGCGCGTCCCGGGTCCAGCTCGGCGACTCCGTTCTGGCTGCGATTCGTCTGGAAGACGGACGCCGCACCAAGGCCAAACTGCAGAGCATTTCCGTCACCGGCGGGCTGCTTCGTCTGGCTGAATCTCTCGCCCAAGGCGACTTCGTGGAAGTCGCGTTCCAAACCCAATCGGGGCCGGTGCACGGCATGGCTGAAGTTCTGAGCCCCATGCGGAGTATGCCGGATGGTGTGCTGCAAGCGTTCCGGTTCGTGGCGATCGAAGACGACGATCACCGGCGTCTGCGCAACTCGCTCGATCACGTGGCGATGCGCAGCGCGCTGGGAATGAGGTCGGGCGCGTTTTCCACGTACTAAAATCCTAAGGCGAGCCGAGCTGCGCTCGGCCGGACAGCCGAGGCGGCTGTCCCTACATGGGTTTTCGCCGCGTAGTCGTCCCTGATTGCCCCGCTATACTGGTTTTGTGAGGCAGGAGAAAATCGGCGGGAGAGTACTGCTCGAGATCACAACGCATTCGGCTGAGGAAACCATCGCTTTCGGCGGGACCCTTGCCGGCTTGCTTGTTCCACCGAAACTCGTCCTCCTGCGCGGCGATCTTGGCGCAGGCAAGACTACTCTGGTCAAGGGAATTGCGGGCGCATTTGAGGCCGCGGCTGAGGAAGATGTCACCAGCCCTACTTTCACCCTGGTGCATGAATACCGCGGGCCGAAAGCTACTCTTTACCACATTGATCTGTATCGTATCGATACTCCGCGGGAATTAGAGACTCTCGCTCTGGATGACTTACGCTCGGAGAACGGCATTCTGCTGATTGAGTGGGGAGAAAAGTTTCCCTGGCTAATGATGGAACGGGATGTGGAGATTTCTTTCGGGCGCAATGGCGAAACGGATCGAACGATTCGAGTGATGGCCTAACGAGGCCTTTGTGCAGTCTGGGCAGAAAGCAGAATCGAGCGGGCACAGGCGACCGGAGCATTCCACTCACGGACCATCGCGAAAAGAATTGCGGCAGCGAATATCGCGAATTGAAGGCGGCGGCTCATTCTTCTATTTTACAATGAGTTTCGTGCCCCGCGCCGCATGCATCTCCTCGCAATGCGCTGCGAGCCTCCCAGAGGAGAAACGGGGTTACTGCCAGAGCGGCAATCGGATCGGCCCAGGAGACGTGGAGCAACGCGTGGGCAGACAGCCCAAGCAGGGCAACCAGCGACAAATAAGCGCACAGCATGGATTCGGCGGCGTCGGCGCGAAGAGCGGCGCTTTCGGTAATTGTAGCGAGACGCCGCTTTTGCCAGGCGAGCCAGGGCATGACGGCAGTGGCAGCCATCAGGACCGCGATTCCAACATAGCTCGGCGCCGATTCGGTGAGGCCAAAGAGTGTAGCGCAGGCTACCGCGACGACATAGACCGCGAGTACTAGCAGCAGGATTCCTGCAATCCGTGCAGCACGCCGTTCGGCAACTTCCCCCATTTCCTTGCCATTGCCATCCTGAAATCTCCAAAGCACAACTACAGCAGAGAACAGTTCGATGGCGCTGTCACCTCCAAAGGCCAGCAGTGCCGGACTTCTTGCGCGGAATGCGGCCCACAACGACAGGACTGCCTCGGCGATCATCCATGCAATCGTGAGTCTCTGAAGACGCCGGATCTGGCGGACGGGATCGCGGGATTCGGCGCTGGAAGTGACGGCCATCAGAATCCCATGATGTTGTAGCCGCAGTCCACGTAGATGACTTCGCCGGTGATTCCGCTGCTCGCGTCCGAGGCGAGAAACACGCCCGTCGATCCGACCTCGGCGACTTCGACGTTGCGGCCCAGCGGCGCGCGCTCGGCGTGGGACTTGAGCATGTCTCCCAATCCTGAGATGCCGCGCGCGGCCAAAGTCTTGATGGGTCCGGCCGAAATTGCGTTGACTCGAATCTTCTTCTTGCCCAGATCATACGAGAGATAGCGCACCGTACACTCCAGTGCCGCCTTGGCGACGGCCATTACGTTGTAATGCGGCACGACCTTCTCCGCGCCGTAGTAGGTCATGGTGATGATCGATCCGCCATCTTCCATGAGCGGTACGGCAGCTCGCGAGACTGCAATCAGCGAGAACACGCTCACGTCATGCGCAACCCGGAAACCTTCACGGCTGGTGTTGACGAAGTCGCCTTTCAATTCTTCGGGCGGCGCGTACGCCACCGAGTGAACTAACGTATGCAGCTTGCCATATCGTTGTTTGAGAGTCGTGAACAGGCGCTCGATATCTTCATCTTTTGAAACATCGCACATGAACCCTTCTGCTCCGGGAAGAGACAGAATCAGGTCTTTGGCTTCCTGCTCCAGGCGTTCGTTTTGATAGGTGATAGCCAGCTTCATGCCGGCGGCCTGCAGTCCCTGCGCGATGGACCAGGCGATGGAACGCTTGTTGGCGACTCCGAAGACAACGGCATTACGGCCCTGGAGATCAGAGGACATGTCGGCTCCTTAGGAATGGAGAAGGATATCAGGCGGCGGGATTTCTTTACCACGGCAACGCGGAGGAGATCGGGTAGTTTGGCATTTGGTAATTGAGTAATTTAAGATCACATTACCGCTGGAGTTTCAATTTTCCAATCACCCAATTTCTCAATTACGCAATTTCTCAGTCACTCAATTCGCTCAATCAGCGGCAACTTCCTTGCTGACGTCCGCTTCGATTGGCCAACTCGAAGCGAGGAACGACATAGCGTAGACACATGCCAGAATGGCAAAGGCGACAACCAGACTGATTTTTTGCGCGACCGCACCTACACTGACGGCGAGCACTACCTGCAGGAACGTGCCGCAGAAATAAAAGGCATTCTGCACCCGCCCCATCAAATGTTTCGGGACCATCTCCATGAGATTTGTGTTCATCGCGACACCACCCACGCCGCGTGCGGATCCCATCACGAAATAGGTCGCAATCGCGAGCACGAAAAAACCTGAGACCGGTGCGAAGGCGACGCAGGCTGCCAGCAGGGCCATGGAGAAGGCAATCGCGCGGCGGCCGCCCAGCATCCCGATCAGCTTGGGGGCATACAAGACGCTGACGAAAGCTCCCGTGCCCCATCCTGCATTCAACCAGCCGTATCCCTTCGCTCCGGCATGAAACACGCGGTCACTCAGAGACGGGGTCACGACCACTCCTGTGACCATCGCGCCTACGAACAGAGCCCAGCTTGCACCCAGCAGAACGACGGCTCGATGATCGCGTAGAAAGTGCACCCCCTCTCGCATTTCGCGCCAAAACCGCTCGAATTGAGTTTCGGCTGCGACGATATCGGCTCGGAGTTCCTCCGGCCGAATGACAACGTGCTTTCCCTTGCGAACCGCGAAGTAGCAGAGGAACGAGATTACGTAAGTCGATACGTCCAGTATCAAAACTCCACCGAGGCCGATGTGGTCGTAAATAAATCCCACAATCGCTCCCGCGATCAAGAATCCCCCTTGCACGCCCGCGAGTAAGAATGTGTTCGATTGCACGAACTGGCTCTCCGGGGTGAGTTCCTGAATGAGTGCGGTGATGGTGGGCCAGAACATCCAGAACCCGGCAGCCACCAGGGTGTTCATGAGATAAAGCTGCCAGACATGGACTCGATGGCGGAAGGCGAGGATCGCCACCATGACGATAATCAGAGCGCGAATGGCGTCGAGCCACATGACCAGGCGTCGACGGTCTTCGCGGTCGATCACCACTCCCGTGAAGGGCAGCATGAGCATGGCGGGAAGGGTCTGCAGAACGGCAAACGTGCCCAGCGCCATCTCGGAATGCGTGGCTTGCAGGATGTACCAGGCTACGGCAGCCGAATTCATCCCGCTACCCACCATTGAGACGAGGTTGGCGGCGAAGACGAAACGCAACGGACGATTACCGAAACTGGCACGCATTCCATCTACTTTAGCTGAGTCGAGTTGTGGAATTCACCACCGGAGGCACGGAGAGGAAATTGGGAAATTGTGTAATTTGGTAATTGGGTAATTTGAAACCGTTGCCGCTCTGCTGCCAATCACAAAATTACAAAATTACTCAATTACCAAATTACCCAATCTACTCCGTGCCTTTGTGGTGGACTGGGGTCTAAAAAGTGACCCCGGGCCTTGCGTGCAGGCCCATTCGGCGCTACGATTCGCGTGCTTGGACTTAAGTTACTTCTCGTATGCCGGAGGCGGGCTATGGGACGCTGCAGAGGATCGTTGCTGTTGAGTGTTGTTTCCTCTCTCATTTTCACAATCTCTCAGGCAAGCGCACAGATTGACCGCATCGTGATCGCCGCGGGCACGGATGAGGATCATGCATTGCAGGCCATCACGGAAGAGCAGGACGGGCAAAAGAAATTGACGATGTATGAGGATTTCGTGCAGAAGTACTCGTCGAATCCCCAGGCGGTCGCTTACGGCAATTGGCAACTTGCTCAGGCCTATCAGGCCACCGGCGATATGCCCAAGGCCCTCGATTATGGGGACAAGGCCCTGGGTGGCTCGCCGCATAATCTCGACATCCTGGTTTCGCAGGTTGGGATTGCCCAGCAGGCGAAAAACAATGTGAAGTTGATGGATTATGCCGCCGCGGGCGGAGCGGTCTGTAATTCGATCGCTAAGCAGAGTAAGCCGGAAGGAATGAGCGACGAGGACTTTACCCGCAAAGTCAGCGAAGAAAAAGCTTCTGCGCAAAGTAACTGCGACTTTCTGGAGAGCAGCGGATTCAACGCGATTACTGCAGAAACGGATCCCAAGAACCGCATGGGAGAAATCGAGAAGTTTACGACGGCGTATCCGGAGTCGAAGTTCAGTGATCAGGTTTCAAATTACGCGTTGTACACCTTGGGGCCCGGGCAGTTGAATGATCCCACCCGGCTGGTAGCGTTTGGCGAAAAGACGCTGGCTGCGAATCCGAACTCACTGCCAGCGTTGCTCTTGATGGCGAGCTACTACGCGGACTCGAACAGTTCAGCCAAGGCCATCACGTACGCGCAGAAAGCCATTGAAGTCGCGAAGCCGGATGCTGCGGATGCCGACAAGTCTCGCAAGCTCTCGGCGGGTGCGGCACATAACACCATCGGATGGGCTTACCTGAAACAGGAGAAAACTACGACCGCGATTCCTGAGCTCAAGACTGCTGCGGGACTGCTCAAGGGGCAGGATGAGCAGCAGTATGCTCGGGCTCTCTACGGCATGGGTTTCGCCTACGGCAAGCTGAACAAGCTGACCGAAGCACGTGAAGTACTGACCGAAGCGGTCAAAATTCCGGGGCCGCTGCAGGCCATGTCCCAGGATCTACTGACGAAGGTAAATAGCGCGCGGGCGAAAGGGAAGTAGGGTCAAACCCAAGCTTCGGGGTTTGAAGGTTTGCGCAGGTCGAGCTACTTCTCTGGTTTTACCAAATCTTCAGAAAGCAGCTGCGCCTTCCAGGCGAGTGTGCGGGCGCGTTCGAAATCCCCAGCGGCCATCGCGACTTTCGACTGTTCCATAAACTGTCGCGTTTGCAAAACGGTGTCCTGCTGGGCTGCGCTTAACTGCATCTCCGCGACTCTCTTGAGGTTCTGGTCTGAAACTCCCAGCAACTGGTTGATGCCATTACGCTGTTGCGCCGACAGCTCCGCACTTGGTCGACCGGCCAACTGGATGCTCGGTTCTTTGGAACCTCCATGGCGCACGATGATTTTCGATGGTGGACAGTCCTTCGCGGGACTCGGAGCCGCAGACGCTTGGGCTGATTGCGATGGAGAATCCGCCGTCTCGCTCCTAGCGGAGGATGTTTGACAGGGCGATACCGTGGACTTCTTTTTTCTACGCCGCGAGGCCGCACTCTTCTTCGACCCAGAAGAAGGTTTGGTGGACGCCGGTGGTGCGGCATCTAGAGGTGCTGGCGGCGGCTGCGAAGCTGGGCCCGTGTCTGGCGATGTAGACGGCTGAGAAGTCTGGGTGGATGTACTCTGCGCAGGCTGCGGCCGTGAAGGCGAAGCCGATAAAAACGGCAACAAAAGGAAAATTGCGGCCAGAGTCATACAGGGGTCCCGAGCGGCAGTCAAATTATCTTACGCCTTTGTCAGAAACCTGACATAGGAATCGCCGCGCCATTCAGGTTAATTCCCGCGGTGAGACGCGGCGGTATCGGCCTCGTACTCCGAATTACCTTGAGGTGGGGGCCCCACCGCGGGAATTTGAAAGCGAAAGATAGTGCCAGTGGTTTCGGCAGATTCGAAATCCACAGTGCCGTAATGCCATTGCAGGATTTGATAGGTTTGAGCCAGCCCGATGCCGCTCCCTTCTTTCCTGGTGGTGAAGTAGAGTTCGAAGACTTTATCGTGCAGTTCTTTGGGAATCCCCGCTCCCTGGTCCTGCACCTCGACGATGATGACATCGGTGTCGCGGTGGGCGGAAATTGTGAGCAGGCCTCCATTCGGCATCGCTTGAATGCCATTGATCACCACGTTCAGAAATGCCTGCTTCATCAGATCAGCATCCACTTTCACCGGCAACGGCGATTCGTCCATGTGCCGCTCCACCGTGACGCCGTGTTGTTCGGCATCGGGGTCCGCCAGCAGCGCCACATCGTCAAGCAAGCGCCGCAGGTCCATCTCTTCCAGATGCAGTTCGCGCGGGCGCGTGAAATCCACAAGCGTCTGAATGACACGGTCGAGGCGACGAATCTCGCTATCGATGATATCGACATGTCGCCGCGTGTCCGGTTCCTGCTGCGCCAGTTTGTTCTGCAGCAGTTGCAGATGCAAAACGATGGCGTTGATTGGGTTCTTTACCTCGTGCGCTACGCCACGTGTAAGTCGTCCACTGGCGGAGAGGCGGCGCGACATCTCAATCTCGTCCCCGATGCGCCGTACGGATTCCGCATCGCGCATGATCAGCAAAGCCCCGATTTGCGAAGTCTTTTCCTGGACGAAATCAAGGGAAAGCTGCACCCGCTTTCCGGATGCGGTCTCGAACTCACGCTGCGAGATGGGCCGCTTTCGTTCGAATGCGTTCAGCAAGGCAGATCCGAAGATGGATTTGCGATCGAACAAATCCTGCACAGAGTGGCCCAGCAGTTCTCCACGGGGGCGATTCAAAAAGCCTTCCAGCGGAGCGCTCACCAGCACCACGCGGGAATCGCGATCGAAGAGCATCAGGCCATCTTGCAGTTTGGCCATGAGCTGGTCGACGTTGTCTTTGAGCGCGGTGAAAATTTCGCGGCTGTCGCGGATTTGGCGGCCCAGATTGGCAATTTTCAGTGTCACCAGTCCATATTCGTCGTGCTGGGATTCATCCCCGGCAATGGATTGAGACTCGCCAGCGGTGACGCTATCCAGGTTCCGGCTGATTTCTTTCAAAGGCCCGAGTGCAAGATTGGAAATTCCAGCGGCGAGGAATAGCGAGATGAAGATGAGTGCAATGGAGATGTACAGCGAGCGCATGAGGCGCGCCTGCACCTCGCTCTTGAGAAAGACGGTTTGTACTCCGATGCGGATGGTGCCGAAGGGAGCTCCGTTGAGTTCCAACGGGTAACTGACGTCATATACGGCTGCCGGGCTGAATACCAAACGAATCTGCTCGCGGAATCTTGCCCTGAGGATCTGCTCGAAATCAGGATGCGAAGGGACTATCTTTCCGACTAGCGCCGCATTGGTGTGGAGCAGCGCCTTGCCGGAGGTATCCACTATAGCTACATAGTAGATGTACCTCCAATCGCCCGGAATTGATTGCAGCAAGTTGTTCAGGCTGACGTCGGTCTGAACGTAATCTGCGAGCGCGCGCCGCAGCGCCGCGGGATCATTTGTGTCTACCGAGGTGCTGCTGAAATCGGGCACGGCGTTTCCCGCCGCATAGGCCAACTGATGGGTCAGGCTGTTCGCGGTTTCATAGGCACTGACGATGCGCAGACGCAGAATCTGAGAAATGTATAAATACGAGAACGCCGACACCATCACTGTCACCATAAGGGTAATGACAAGCACGATGATGGTTTTACGACGCATGATGTGAGCGAGGTGAGAAAAGCCCTAACTGCTGGGCACTTCCTCTTTGCCGGCTTCGGGCGCAGAACTGCCGTACTCTTTCAGTTTATTGTGGAGAGTCTTGAGGCTGATGCCAAGAATCTCCGCGGCTCTGGTTTTGTTGTTGCTGGTCGCCTCCAGCGTCTTGAGGATCAGCATCCTCTCTGCTTCCTCGACGGTAGTACCCACACCCAGTCGAACGGCGTCGGGATCGTTGGCGGCGGTCCGCAGTGGGGCTTGGCCAAATCCCGGAGGAAGATGTTTGGTTTCAATCGCGCCGGAATCGCAGACGATAACGGCGCGTTCGATGGTATTACGCAGCTCACGGACGTTTCCCGGCCAGGAGTAGCTGCTGAACTGGTTCAGGACTGCCTCGCTGACGGCGGACACCTTTCGGCCGTGCTTGCCGCTCATTTCGGCCAGCAGCAATTGCACCAGAGATGGAATGTCCTCCTTATGCTCGCGCAGCGGAGGCATGTGGATATTGAAGACATTCAGCCGATAATAAAGATCGCTGCGCAGTTCGCCTCGGGACACAGCTTCGTCGGGAATCTTGTTCGTCGCAGCCAGCACCCGCACATCGACGGAGGTCTCCACCTTGCTTCCCAAGCGTCGAAGCTTCCGGTCTTCCAGGACCCGCAGGAGTTTGGCTTGCGTGCCGATCGGCATCTCGCCAATTTCATCGAGAAGCAGCGTTCCGCCTTCGGCTAGTTCGAAGCAACCAGTGCGGCGCTCCAAGGCTCCGGTAAAGGCTCCCTTCTCGTGGCCGAAGATCTCGCTTTCCATCAGGGTTTCGGGAATCGCCGCACAGTTGATGGCTACGAACGGCCGATCCTTGCGGGGGCTGAGTTCGTGGATGGTGCGGGCGACGAGTTCCTTTCCCGTCCCGCTTGCTCCCGTGATCAAAACCGAGGCTGTACTGGGCGAGACCATCTCAATCAAGCGGAAGATCTCCTGCATCTTGCGGGAGGCTCCGTTCAGTTTGCCGAGCGAACCGGTGTCGCGAAGCCGGCGACGAGTGGCTTCCAGTTCCGCGCGTGTTCCGAGCAGCGCGGAAGCGTTCGAGAGGATGATTTTCAGGCGGTTGGTGTCGATCGGCTTGGTGATGTAATCGTAGGCGCCCATGCGCATGGCCTGCACCGCGCTGTCAATGGTGCCCTGCGCCGTGACGAGAATGACGGCAATCGTCTGCGCTTGCTCGGCCAGATGGCCCAGCAGTTCGATGCCGCCCATGCGCGGCATCTTCAGGTCGGTAATGACGATGGAAGGACCCCACTGCGCGGCTTTTTCCAGTCCTTCGGTGCCGTCTGCAGCGGTCTCGACGCGATAACCCCAGGAGGTCACCAATTCGGCCAAGCCGGAGCGTTCGTTCTCTTCATCTTCGACAATTAATATTTTTTCGTGGCTCATCTGCTTGTTGGAGCGGTATCGGCTGCAGGTGCCTGCCGCGGGCGGGAAATACCTAGCCTACGCATCGAACTCCACGATACGCGGCCCTCCCCACCGGCACAAGGTCTGTGCCGGCGGGAACGGCCGCCTGATTTGTATCATCAAGTTTCATTTTGAGACAACATGCAGCGGCAGAGGTGTCTACGTCGTCAATACCCTTGCCATACCTTTTGCTGTTCCTTTCAGTAATATAGAATGCTGCGTTCCACAAAACAGGTCTATTTCTCAATCACATTGCTGTGATTTTCCGCGACCCCCCAGGTTGCAGCGGCAATCGGTTGATTACGTTTGGAGGGAGTCATGAGAGTTCGCATAAGTGGGCGAGCGCGACTGGTGTTCGCGGCTGCCCTATCCGTAAGTGCCGCAATGATAGCTTTTTCACCGTCTGCGTCTGCTCAGAGTGATTCCACGCCAAAGTATGACATTTACCTTGGCTATCAGTGGCTCCATCCCGGCGCGACAGTGCCGGCCCCTTTTGGCAATCCGAATAATCCTACTCCTTACAAAGTTCCAGATATGTCGACTGGGCTGGGAGGGGCATTCACGTACAATTTCGATCCTCATTGGGGAGCCGAATTCGACCTGGGGCACAGCTGGGGGAACAGCAACTACGAAAGTACGTTCTCTGCCGGGCCGCGCTTTATGTGGCGCACGGAAGGCACGAACATATTCCTGCACGCTTTGCTCAGCTACAATCGTTTTTCAGTGCGCGGATTGCCCAACGGCACGAACGGAATCGGAGCCATCCTGGGCGGCGGCTGGGATTTGCCGTTCACCAAGAATTTTTCATGGCGAGTCTTCGAAGCGAATTACGTGTTCGCTCGCCATAACTACGCGACGTATGCCGCTCCCGAATTTTCTGACTTGCGGCGGCCCACGCTCAATGGCGCTCGCCTTGGCACGGGCTTGGTCTTCAGCTGGGGAGGTGCACCGGCCGTGACTCCAACCGCCACATGCTCCGTGCAGCCGACCGAAGTGATGGTGGGCGAACCGGTGACGGCCAGCGTTACAGCGAACAATTTCAATCCGAAGCACACCGTGAACTATGCCTGGAGCGGGAATGGCGGGCAGGTTACCGGGAAAGAGACCTCCGCAACCATCGATACTAATAACGTGGCCCCCGGAAACTATACGGTCACTGCGCATGTAACCGATCCGAAGGCCAAGAACAATAACGAGGCAAGTTGCAACGCGAACTACACCATAAAACCGCTTCCGCCGAAGAATCCGCCGACAATGTCGATGTCCGCGAATCCGACCGAACTCACTCCAGGCGGCACGGTTAGCTTGAGAGCCAATTGCACCAGTCCCGACGGTGTACCCGTGTCGGTGGCGAATTGGACTTCCACGTCCGGCACAGTCACTGGAGCCGGGAATACGGCCACTCTGAACACCGCCGATTTACCACCTGGACCTGTGACCGTGACTGCGACTTGTACGGACTCCCGAAACCTGACGGGGCAAGCGTCCACGCAGGTTACCATTCAGAATCCTCCTCCGCCGCCGGTGGATAAAGCCCTGGAGGCACGGCTGGCTTTGCACAGCGTGTACTTTGCGACTGGACAGCCCACTCCGAAGGATCCGAATGCAGGGTTGCTGCCGACTCAGCAGAAAATCCTGCTGGCTATGGCGACTGACTTCAGGAAATACTTGCAGGCCAAGCCCGACGCGCACATCACGCTGGAAGGTCACGCCGACCAGCGCGGCAGCGTCGCCTTCAACCAGGCGCTCACGGAACGTCGTGTGGCCCGGGTGAAGAGCTTCCTGGTTGAGAATGGCGTTCCCGAGTCGGCAATTGATACCAAGGCACTCGGCAAAGAACACAATCTCTCCACCGAGGAAGTGAAGCAGTCGATTGAACAAAATTCCGACCTGACGACGGAAGAGCGAAAACGAGCTCTAGCGAGGATCATCGTGATCCGCATGGCCAGCAATCGCCGTGTGGATGTGACGTTGAACTCGGCGGGGCAGGCGGAAACGTCGGTTCGCCAGTTCCCGTTCAACTCGACCGATGCACTGAGCTTGATCGGCGGCCGCGAATCCCCGAAGAAAGTGCCGGCGAAGCGGAGTTCCAAGAAAGCAACGAAGAAACCGTAGACGCAGGGAACATCTCAGCACTTTCACTTAAGGCGGAGGCTCGATTTGGCCTCCGCCTTTTTTTTGTGGCGTCCCGGAAAGAACGCTGAAGATGAAAAATCTACATGGAGTACCCATGGCTGCTATCGCTAAGTGTTTGAATTCTTGGCATTCTGTCTGGTATTCGGCTTGCCATGCAAGAGGCAATGGGCAAAGGGGTCACATCTACGCTGGGCTGGCGTGCCGCACTAGCTGCGTGGGCCTTCGCGATGTTATTTGCAGCTTTTGCCTGCTCTCGCCCCGATGTGATTCCGGGCGAGCCCAACTCAGCACAAACTGAGCTACCTGACAGCTCCTTGCAGCCCGCGAGCGAGCAGACCGTCCCCGAACTTTCGCGAACTGGAGTTCATTGGCCGGGAAGCCGTAGGCCAGCAACGGGGAACGATCTCCGCGGAACTCTTCAGGACCTGCCAGCCGGCACTCTCCTCACGGTTCGGCTGAAGACGTCGGTGTACGCGAGTTCTTCGCCTTCCGAGGGCTCCTTCGAAGCGGTGGTGGAGCATTCCGTCGTGGTGGACGGAAACACGATCATCCCTAAAGGGGCCAATGTAGCGGGACGGGTGGAGTCGGCTCAAACTTCGACGATCAAGCCGAATCGCGGGTACGTACGGCTGGCGCTCCAGTCAGTGGACCTTGGAGATCGTCGCGTTCCCGTGCAAACCGCCAGCCTGTTCGCACATGAGGCTCCCCTAGGCAATAATCCCATCTCAGTCATTCATCTGGAGAAGGGCCGTCGGCTTACTTTCCGCTTGGTGGATAGTGCTGACACTTCCAAGCCGCCAGCCCAAGTTAGCCGCTAAGGCCCCCCAAGTTTTCCACAGGAGAATTTCTGTTTTTGGTGACATCTGCCCTTCGCTGGCACAGGCGTGTCTGTCTATAGTTGGGTTCGGAATAGGCACGGGGTGGAGCAGACTTACGGTCCATTTCGGGAAAACCAAGGTCGGAAGGAGCCCAATTCGCGCTTCCTTCCGACTCTGATTCCGAGCAGAGTAAATCTATGAGCGCAATCAGCGAAATCGGTTGGGTGTGGGAGCCTCCCAGAGCAGAATTCAATTCCTTTTTCGATCAGGCCCCAGTCGGTTTGGCCCAGTGCCGCCTTTCGGGACAGGTAATCGCGACTAATCCGGCTTTGCAACGAATTCTGCACCTGCCACTCCAGAGCCGCGGGAAGCTGACCTTAGTGGACCTCATTGAAGCCCAGGACAGCAGGGAAGCCGAACGCGAGCTCTTGACCCTACTTGACGGCAAGCGCGATACCGTACAGCTAGATTGCAAAGCTAAGATTACGAACCTTGGCTGCATACGCTGGACCCTGTGGAGAGTTCCGGCGCGAAACGGCGAGGCAGGGTCCGTGTTGGCCATGGCTGAAGAAATCCGGCGCTCTCCGGAAGTCGAGCAGCGTCTGCAGCAGGCAGCCCGACTGGAGTCCTTAGGAAGATTAGCCGGCGGAGTTGCGCACGATTTCAATAATGTTCTTACGGGCGTGCTGCTTTATTGCGATCTGCTGATGGCGAGCCTGGGTTCCAGCCATGCAGCGCGCAAATACGCGGAAGAGATTCGCAAAGCGGGCATGCAGGCAAGCGGTCTGATAAAGCAATTGCTCTCGATCACGCGCCCGCAGACCGTACATCCAAGCTTACTTTCGTTGAATGACGTGGCCGAGGGCATGCGCAACCTCCTGGGACGGCTTGTCGGACAAAACATCCAACTGCAGTTTCGTCTTGACCCACATTTGGGGCTAACCAGACTGGATACAACGCAGGCTCAACAGATTTTGCTCAACCTGGTGCTGAACGCCCGAGATGCTATGCCCACAGGCGGCCAGATCACAGTTGAAACTGGCAACTGCAAATTAGAGGCCCTGACCGAATCAGTTCTGGGCAGCGCTACGGAAGCGTCATTGCCGTGCGTGCTCTTCTCAGTGCAAGACAATGGCTGCGGGATGGACGAAGCTACGCGGGCCCACGTATTTGAGCCGTTTTTTACCACCAAAGGGGGGAAAGGAACGGGTTTGGGATTAGCGACTGTTCACCAGATTGTGACCTCGAACGGCGGGCTGATTCATCTCAGCAGTGAACCCGCCCAGGGCACGCGAGTCCGTGTACTGCTTCCTCTCGCTGCCCGAAACGAAACCGAGGTTGGGAGCGGCCAACAATTCTATAGCCCAATAAAACGGGAAGTACTTTCATCTCAAGAAGAGGAATGATCCGCCATGACGTCTGCCACACTGAGCCTCGTCAATACCACCCCGCAAATTGAACCTGCGAATTTTCTGAACCTTTTAATCGTGGATGACGAACGTGCCATTCGCGAAGCGTGCCGAGAGGTGGCAACCTCAGCGGGCTATTCGGCTTATATGGCCGATTCAGCCGAGCAGGCATTTCGGGCCCTCGATGCTCAGAATTTCGATGCAGTTCTGCTCGATCTGCGCCTGCCCGGCGGGGGAGGCCTTGAAGCTCTGCGCCATATCAAGGAACGCCGTCCGGAGGCAGTTGTGGTGGTTGTGACCGGATTTGGAACCGTTCAATCGGCTGTGCAGGCGATGAAGAATGGGGCGTACGACTACGTAACCAAACCATTCAGCGTCGAGGAACTCAAGCTGCTTTTGGACCGCGTTGCAAGTCATTTGAAATTGAAGTCAGAGAACCGGATGCTTCGCGAGAAGGTGAAATCGAAACAGGGTTACGGCGGGATCGTGGGGCGGGCCCCTGAAATGGAGAAGCTGTACCGCATCATCGCCAAAGCGGCCAACAGTGTGCATCCGGTCCTGATTCTCGGTGAGAGCGGCACCGGAAAGGAATTGGTGGCACGCTCGATCCATTATTCCGGGCCGTTTCGCGACAAGCCGTTTGCTCCTGTGGATTGCGGTTCTCTGGTGCCTACATTGATCGAAAGCGAATTGTTCGGATACGTCAGGGGCGCATTCACGGGTGCCAACCAGTCCAGAGACGGATTGCTGGCTATGGCGGAGGGTGGAACGATTTTCCTGGACGAAGTTGGAGAGCTTCCGGTCGATCTGCAGGCGAAGCTGCTGCGCGCCATCCAGGAGAAGGAAATCCGCCCTGTCGGCAGCACGCGGCGCGTACCCATCAATATTCGCATTCTGGCAGCTACCAACCGCGACCTGGAGCACGCGGTTATGCACGGCAGTTTCCGGCGCGATCTGTATTTTCGTCTGAACGTCCTCAGTCTGCGGATCCCCGCGCTGCGCGAACGCCGCGAGGATATTCCATTGCTTATCGGGCACTTCCTGGAGCGCATGGCACGCACCTCAGGACAGGAAAAGATGCTCAGCGACGAGGCCCTGAAGACCATGCTGGCTTACGATTGGCCGGGCAATGTGCGCGAATTGGAAAATTGCCTGGAGCGCACGTATGCCTTCACCAGCGGCCCGCTGATTCACACTACCGATCTGCCACCGGAAATCGCCAACTTACCCCAGCAGGACGCCCCGTCTGCAAACGGGGATGGAAACGCCAAGATCCTGCCGATCGCGGAGTTGGAGAAAAGGACGATTCTGCGCGCCATTTCCGAACTCCACGGCGACAAGCTGCAGGCGGCGCGACTCCTCGGCATCGGCAAGACAACGCTCTATCGCAAGCTCAAAGATTATGCTGCCCGGGGTTATTTGAGCTGAGGCCCGAATCTGAATTCCAATTTGGGCAGGAGATGCCACGAGGGGAACGATGAGCGCATTGCACAGCGCAAATGCCCTGCTTTCAATGGCAGCAATTGGCGGGTAAGTTGCACAGACAAGGACATGATTCTACTCATCACACCTTCATCGCGAGGCCCGGAGTGCGCTGCATGCTTGTCTTCCGAAACCAGTCAGGAAACGCACTGGGCCCAGTCCCTGCAGGCAGCAGCCACTCGCCTGCGCGAACAAAGCTATGCGGTCGCCGTGATCGATCAGTTGCTGCTGGAGACCGAACCGCAAGAGAGCGATCAGATGATCGAACATTTAGGCTCCGCTTTTCCGGTATACCTCAATTTCGCAGTGACGGGGATGGAGCGCCTGCTCCGCGAAGTCCGAATGGCGCTGCACCGCCGCAAGCGGGAGGAGAATGCCGCCGTACGAAGCGTGGTGGAGCAGCTAAATAGCGAAATGCGGGAATCTTTGACGGCGGTGATGCTCTCCTGTGAACTGGCGATGGCAGTGCCGGATGTACCTCGCTCTGCGGCAGAGAAGATCCAGGCTATTGATAATCTCGCGCGCGCCATGCGGCTGCGCCTGGAAATTAACTGATCGCGTTCCAACGACCCTGCGGGTGTTCTTCTTTCTAATCGTTTTGCGCTATTGCCAGCGGTAGTTCGCTCCGGTAACTTTTCGCTGCTCAAAGTTCTGTGGACTTGGGGTCCCGGAAATTTTATCGTATTCTGCGAACGAGACGGGCGTGTGTCATCCCACTCGTACGTTTCGAATGCAAGAAGGAATCTCCCGTGCGGCAGCGGCTTATTCACGGTTTGGTGCAGTTACCTCTGTGTCTTACGGTGTTTCTCTCCTGTGCCTCATTCGCATTCGCGCAACAACTTGGTAGTGGCGTCATCAGCGGTGAAGTGTTTGACCCGCAAAACGCCGTGGTACGTAGCGCGCAGGTTATCGTGATGCAAAAGAGCACCGGCCTGGATCGTAAAGCGACCACGAATGCAGCAGGATTATTTGCAGTTAACAGTCTTGCCCCGGGAGCCTATGAGCTTAAGGTCGTTGCGCCGGGATTTGCCGACTACGTCAGCACCCTTCAGTTAGAGGTCGGGCAGCAAGCGAATGTAAAGGTTCGCGTAGGAGTGCAGCAGCAGAAAGAAGTGATCGACATCAATGAGATGGATGCCGTCCCGCTGGTGGAGAGAGCATCTTCAACCGTCGACGGAGTCATCAATTCTCAGCAAATCGACAATCTTCCACTCAACGGCCGCAATTTCCTGGAACTCTCGCTGCTGACTCCGGGCAACACGATTGCCCCTAACTTCGATCCCACAAAGAATGGCACGGTGGTGATCTCCTCTGCAGGCCAGCTGGGGCGCGGCGGCAACGTCAGCATCGACGGCATGGACGACAACGATGATGTGGTCGGGGGCATGCTACTCAACGTCCCCGAAGATTCCGTGCAGGAATTTCAGGTTGCCGCGAACCGTTTTTCCGCCGAGATGGGGCGCAGCGGATCTGCCGTCGTCAATGTGGTGACGAAGGCCGGCGGCAATAGCTTGCACGGCTCCGCATCCTTTTACGAGCGCGACAAATCACTGCAGGCAGCGAGTCCGATTTTCAATCCCACGGGCGGTTTCACCGAGCCCGTGAACCAGAGCCCGAACTTCCGGCGCGAACAGTACTCCGGCACATTGGGCGGTCCCATCGTCCGTGACAAAGCATGGTGGTTTGGCGCCTTCGAGTATCGCGACCAGCTTGGCGGCGCGGTAGTAGGTACACGCAACGTTGCGACGCAGCACATCGATACCAGTTTCGCGTCCGTTCCCCTGACCGATCCCATGGGTACGCTGCGGGGAGATTGGAAGATTTCCGGGTCCGACACTTTGAGCCTGCATTATTCGATTGAACGGCTCGGCGCCGCCGGGACTTCGAGCTTCCTTTCCGGCCAGCCTCTCGGTTCCGCTTCAGAACGCCAGGATCTCACGAATCACTTTCAAAGCGTTCAGGCTTCCTGGACGCGTACGTTGACCTCGAGTCTGCTGAATCGAACCAGCTACTCGTTCAACAACTTCATAAATGCAACCACGCCGCTGAGTGTAGGCCCGGAGTTGGATTTTCCCAGTCTCGCCGATGGATCGTCTTACCGGGTGCCCCAGCAGACACGCCAGAAGCGCTCGCAGTTCGCCGACAATCTCGACTGGATTCGAGGACGCCACAACTTCCACTTTGGCGGCGAGTTCCAGCGCATCGGTGCAGATTTCAATCTCGGCGTGTTCCAATCGGGGGCGATCGAGTTCGTGCAAAACTTCGCGGACCAGGATCGCAATGGTGACGGCGTGGTCGACGACAAAGATCTGCTGTTTGCAGTCGCCATTCGCAGCGGGATCCCGCAGACGGCGCTCGTCATTCCGGATGCAGATAACAACTACAGCGTGGGGTACGTTCAGGACGACTGGCGAATTCATCCCCAGTTCACGCTCAATCTAGGACTGCGCTACGAAATCGACTCGGATGTAAACAATGTTGGCCACTACGGCCAGATCAATCCCATTCTGCTGCCCTTTCTCCACGGGAGCCGCCACAAGGCGGCGAACAACTGGGGCCCGCGCGTCGGGTTCAATTGGGCGACAAAGGGCGGGCGGGCGAGCCTTCACGGCGGATACGGCATCTACTACGATCGTGTCACGCTTGAAATCGTCTCACTGGAGCGCGGACTCGACGGCCGCGCTTTGCCGATCAACGTTTCTCTGGGAAGCGCCAATATTCTCGATGCGAATGGCAACTTTATTCCCGGAGTGACCCCAACCTATCCCGACACTGCGTTTAGCGGGCCGGTGATTCCGGGGGCAGGCGGCGCGGCGGAAGGCATCAACATCATCGACAACAACCTGCGCAACCCGATGGTGCAGCAGTTCAATCTGGGCGTGCAGTATTCGTTTGCCAAAGACTGGGTCTTGAAAGTCGATGGTATTCACAATCTGGGTACGCACTTCATCCTAGGTGTACCTCTAGGATCGGTGTTCAATCCGGCGTCGGGTGGACCCGAAACTGTCACCGACCTCCGATCCTCGGCGAACACGCACTACGACGCGATCTGGGCCGTGGTCGATCACCGCTTCAGCAATCACTTCCAGTTCCATAGCGCATACACGTTCTCCAAAGCCCTGAACTACGCCAACTACGATCAGATCCCGTTCGGATACCCGCCGGTCGATCCCACGAACCTGCATCGCGAGTATGGGTTCGCGCCCAATGACCAGACCCATCGGCTCGTCTTGCAGGGCACTGCCGACCTGCCGTTGCATTTCCACCTGTCGCCTCTCTGGACCTACGGCTCGGGTGTGCCTATGGATATTCTGCTGGGCGACGGAAGCGGCAATCGCGTTCCGGAAATCGGCCGCAATGCCGGCGGCCGCCAGTTCCATAACGGAGCCGAATTGAACGCCTACTTCGCGCAGCTCAATGCTGGGGGCGCTTCTAACGGCTCGCTGGGGACGCCACTGCCGATGGTTTCTCCCACGGCCCGATTCAACGATAGCTTCAACTCTTTTGATCTTCGCCTGTCACGGGAATTCCACTTGACCGAACGGTTCAACTTGCAGGCTTTCGGAGAAGTTTTCAACCTTTTCAACAAAGCCAACATTCTCGGGACCAGCAACGCGAGCTACTCGGGATTCTTTAACGTGCTTGTGCCCGATCAGAACAATCCGAACCTGGCGTCCGCGTTCGGCAGGCCGGCGAGTGGCGCCGGGGGAGTTTTCGGATCGGGCGGGCCCCGCGCGTTCCAGTTAGCGGCGAAACTTACATTCTGAGCACCGGCTTGCACCTATCGGGGCATGAACCCCGCCGAAACGGCCCGAACAACCACAACGCTCTTTCGTGAGCCTTCGCGTCCCTGTGGTCTAAATTCCAGGGCAAAACTCGGAGAATGGCGGAAAATGCTTCCCGCTCAGGTTCATTGCCTTTAGAATGGTCGTACCATCGCGGAATCTCGCGTGCAGCGCGGTTTCCGCAGTGACCCGGAGGTTCTGTGCACGTTCTGGTAACAGCCGATTCCCTATCCGGTTCCTGGAGCTATGCTCGCGAAGTGGTGACGGGGCTGGTTACACGCGGAGTGCATGTGACGCTGGTGAGCTTCGGGGAGATTCCATTTCCCAATCAGACGGCGTGGATGGATCATCTCCACGGCCTCGACTATCGTCCGACGGCGTTTCGCCTGGAGTGGATGCAGGAGGCGGAAGAGGATCTTCCCGAATCATCTGAGTTCCTAACCTCACTGATCCGCGAACTGCGCCCAGACGTTCTGCATCTCAATCAGTTCTGCTACGGGAACTTGCCTGTCGATGTACCCCGCGTAGTCATGGCGCACGGCGATCTGGTCACCTGGAGCCGGGCAGTTCACGAGCGGCCTCCGCGGGCCGCGCAATCTCTGGCCTGGTACCGGAGAACCGTGCTGGACGGCTTGCGCGGTGCCGACGTGGTGGCCGCGCCCTCAGCGTGGATGCTGGAGCAGATCTCGGATTGCTACATCGCTCCGGCGCGGGGAGAAGTAATCTATCCTGGACGCAATCCGATTTTCTTCAATCCTTACGTGAGCAAGGACGACTGCGTTCTCGCCGTAGGCCGCCTGGTGGACGCCAGCACACAGGTTTTCCTATTAACCCAGCAACAGCATGCGTTGCCGGTGTGCATCGTCGGAGCCGAGCAGACTGTGCCGATACCGCGCATTCCGATCCGTGCCGACGTGAAAGTTGCGACGGAAGAAACGACAGTCGCCATTCGAGGTCCGCAAACGGAAGCACAGCTGCGGGCGCTGTATAGCCGTTCGGCGATCTATGCCGCTACCTCGCGCTACGATCCGCTGGGAATGGCTGCACTGGAAGCCGCATTCTCGCGTTGCGCAATCATTGCCAATGATATTCCCAGTTACCGCGAAATCTGGGGCGACGCCGCTCTATACTTCCGCCGCAACGATGCCGCCAGCCTGGCCGAGAACATCCGCCTTCTGAATGAAGACAGGACAATGCGCCGTGCTTATGCCGAACTTGCTTACAATCGCGCCCGCGAGCGCTTCACCACAAAGCGAATGATTGATCAGTGGCTGGAGCTTTACCGCAGCTTGATTTCAGTACGCTCTGTTGCGGCCTGAGTAGATCGGCTCACGTTTGTTGCCTCCGTAGATAGGCGTAGCGATAGCCCCTTGGGCTGTCCGGCCATTCCCGAAACGCTCTCCTCACAAGACATCTGGCTGCCCGTAGTGATATCTTCTCTATGCTTACTAGAAACCCGTAAGGTTGGAGGAATTCATGGCGCAAGTAAAGATCACGGTCAGGCCCAACGGTCCATTTCGAGTCGAGGCTCCCGAGGGCGCCATTGAAATCGTCGATATTAACGGCAATAAATTCGATCTCACCGGCAAGACTGCGTTTTCCCTCTGCCGCTGCGGCGGTTCCGTCAATAAGCCTTTCTGCGATGGAACTCACAGCAAACTCGGATTCCAGGCAGCCGAACTGGCAGTGAAGAAAGCCGAAGAAAGCGGTTCATAGTTCTGCTTGTGCCGTTCGTTTTCGACTGACCGCGACGTCTGGGAGAAGATCGTGCACAATTCACAGGACCGGGAACTGGGGATGCATCGTAAGATTACGCGCCGAGATTTCATCAACGGCGTGGCAGCGACAGCCGGCGCGTTGGTGATGCCGGGGCAACTCTTCGCTGCAAGAGATCCGAAAACATCGTCAACTTACTATCCTCCTGCACTGACCGGAATGCGCGGCAGCCATCCGGGATCGTTCGAAACCGCGCATAGCTTGCGGGATGGGACGTTCTGGGAGTCGGCGGGAAAGCCCGAAGATACGGGCGAGAGTTACGATCTGATTGTGGTCGGAGGCGGGATCAGCGGCCTGGCTGCAGCGCATTTCCATCGCAAGGCCACAGGCAACAAAGCGCGCATTCTGATCCTCGATAACCATGACGATTTCGGGGGACACGCCAAGCGCAACGAATTCCGACTGAACAGCGCCTTCCGCCTGGGATTCGGAGGGACCTTCTCGATCGAGAGCCCCGCTCCCTACAGTGCCGTCGCGAAAGGCTTGATCGAAGAGTTAGGCATCGACGTGCCTTCGTATTCGAAGTACTACCAGAAAAACGTTTATCCTTCCCACGGCCTGCGGCCTAAAATCTTCTTCGACAAGGAAACCTTCGGCGCCGATAAACTGGTGACGAATTTCAGCCCGCGAAATGGCGGGGAGAGCGAAGACTCCAGCCCAGAATCGCCGAAGCTGCTCAAGCAATTTCTGTCCGACGCGCCCATGGCGGAGCAAGCAAAACGGGATCTGCAGAACCTGTACGACGATCCCAAAGACTATTACCCCGGCCTGACTTCGGACGAGAAAAAGGCCAAACTAGCGCGCATCAGCTATGCCAAGTACCTGACCGATGTCGCAGGCGTGCATGAAGACATCGTCAAACTGTATCAGGCGCTCCCTCACGGACTGTTCGGGGTGGGGATCGACGCTGTCGCCGCGCAGGACGCCTGGGGCTTGGGGTTACCCGGTTTTGGCGGGTTGAAACTGAATCCCGGACCGGGGAAGGGAATGAATCGCGACGCCATCCCCAACGAAGAAGCGGAGAAGTATTTTTTCCATTTTCCCGATGGCAATGCCAGCATTGCGCGAATGCTGGTGCGCAAGCTGATTCCGCAGACGATTCCGGGCAGCACGAGTTCTGATGTCGTTCTGGCGAAAGCAGATTATGCGAAGTTGGATGACCGCAATTCGCCAGTGCGCATTCGCCTCAACAGCACGGCGGTGCGAGTCAAACATATAGGTGACGCCTCGAGTGCGACTGAAGTGGAGGTGACCTATGCCCGGGGCGGCAAAGCGTATACGGCGCACGCGAAGAACGCCGTGCTCGCCTGCTGGCACGTGGTCATCCCGTATATCTGCGACGAACTTCCGGAGAAGCAGAAGGAGGCGCTCGCGTCCGCCCAAAAAGTACCCCTGCTCTACACTAATGTCCTTCTACGCAACTGGGCGTCGTTCCAGAAGGTTGGCGCCAATTCGGTTTATGCTCCCGGCATGTACCACACGGGAGTGAACCTCGACTTGCCCGTCACCATCGGGGGATACGAGTGCGCCCGCAAACCTGAAGAGCCCATCGTCGTGCACATGATGAAGGCGGCGTGCCATCCCGGGCTTCCGGCAAGGCAGCAGCATACATTTGGCCGCATGGAGCTTTACACCACCACCTTCGAAACCATGGAGCGCAACATCCGAGCGCAATTAGCACGCACGCTCGATGGGAGCGGTTTTGATCCCGCCCGCGACATCGCGGCCATCACTGTCAACCGCTGGCCACACGGATACGCCTACGAATACAACTCCCTGTTTGATTCTTTCTGGCTGGAAGGTGGAGAGACTCCCTGCGAAGTGGCGCGCCGGCCGCATGGTCGCATTGCCATTGCCAACTCCGACGCGGGTGCATACGCCTACACGGATGAAGCAATCAATCAGGCGTACCGCGCAGTAGGTGAGCTGACGAAATCCTGACTAAAAGCCGGGCAGCCGACGGCGGCTGTCCCTACATAAGCACTACTGCGTTTTGTCTCCGGTTTTCAGCTGCGTGGCCTGATTTCGCGCATCCTGCGCTTCTTTCGTCATACCTTTCGCCTGATAAGCATCGGCCAGCGCATTCTCCAGATCTGGAGTATTGCCGCTTCTATCCTTTTCCTTTAAGTAGGCGGAGATCGCATCGTCGTACATGTTGAGCTTGGCGTAGGAATTGCCCATTTGGGAGTAAACGCCGGACATGTCCGATCCATCTTTGATCGCCGCTTTAAATTCCTGGATGGCGTCCTGATGCTTTTCCTGCATAGCCAGCGCCATGGCAATTCCATAGTGAGCTTCGCCCGTGTTGAGGCCCTGCTGAATCATCCCATTGAAGGCTGCCTTGGCGTCCTCGGGACGGGTCAGGCTCAAGTAAGTCATCCCAAGATCAAAGCGGGCCCGCGCGCTCTTGGGCTGTAGTTCGACGACCTTTTTAAATTCGGCCTCTGCCTCGGAGAACTTTTGTTGTTCGAAGTAGGCCTGTGCCAGAGCAAAATGGGCCGGAGCAAGATTGGGATTCTGCTCGATGATCATCTTCAAGCGTGCGACCGGGTCACCCTCGCTCCCGCTCAAGGCCTGAAAAGCTAGAGCCGTTTTCATAGGGCCGCCCCGCCATTGCCGCACCCCAAATCCAGCGCCGAGAACCGCAAGAACGACTAAAGCAATCACGCCCAGACGACTTGAGCCCTCATTTGGAGCAAGCTTCGCGATCAGGGCGCCGAGTACCAGTCCTGCGATCAGTCCGCCGATATGGGCAGAGTTATCAATGCCCGGGAGCATTCCGAAGAACAAATTGAACCCAGCGAAGAAGAGCAGACTCATAAGGGTGCCCTTAATCGCTGCCCTCGGCAGAGAGAATTCGCCGAGATAGAACGATGCTATGAGCGCACCAGCTAATCCGAAAATTGCACCTGAAGCTCCAACGCTAAACGTTCCAGGATTCCAGGCAAGACTCGCAAGTCCGCCGCCGACACCCGTGATCATATAAATTGCGAAATAGGTCCAGCGTCCGTAAAGTGATTCGCAGAGCGCCCCTAGATCCCAGAGGCACCACATATTGAAAGCGATGTGTAGGATCCCGCCATGTATGAACATGTACGTCAGCAGCCGCCACCACTGGCCGGTGAGTGTATACGGCCCGTAGTTCGCGCCAAACAAGAGCGCGTGGCCAGGAAAATTGACGACCGTGCCGCTGCCGATCGCCATGGCCAGGTAAACGGCTACATTGGCGCCAAAAAGAATGTGCGTCAGAGTGATATTAGATTGGTCCCGGACCCAGGGCCGGCGAATGACCGGCTGCGGAACATCGTCCTTGACGATCTCGCCGCGCTGGATGGCCTCATGGTGCTTGCACCATGGGCAGATCTTCTTGAAGCTAAACGCGGGAAGTTCCCTTCCGCATCGGATGCATTTTGCCATGTCTATCTAGAGATTATCAGCACTCCACGCCGCTGCGGGGAGTGTCCGGACCCATGTAGCCCCGGACCCATTGGTCCGGGGGCAGCGTTCTCCACACCTCGGGGCGGACCAGGCGTTCGCCCCCGACAAGCCTTTCGTCAACGCTGCTCAGTGGATCGTCTTAGTCTTGCGCGACATGTAATCCATCAACAGATATTGTCCAAGCGTGTACGGCGTAGTGAAGTAAGCCTTGCCGCGGCACATTTCGGTGACCTTCTGTACGAACTGGACGAGGCCGTAATCGGATGCCAGCATGAACGTGTTGATGAGCACGCCAGCACGCTTGCACTTGGAAACCTCTTCAAGGGTCTGGCTCACGACCAGGGGATCGAGCCCAAAGGCATTCTTATAAATGCGGCCATCCTCCAGCGTGAGGGCCGAGGGCTTGCCGTCGGTGATCATCACGATCTGTTTCATGTCCTTGCGCTGCCGCTGCAGAATCCTCTGCGCCATGCGCAGACCTTCGCGCGTGTTGGTGTAATACGGCCCCACCTTCACCCGCGCCAATTGGGAAAGTGGGACTTCTTCAGCGGAGTCGTGGAACAGCACCAACGACAGCGAGTCTCCCGGGTACTGGGTGCGAATGAGGTGGGAGAGCGCCATCGCCACTTTTTTCGCCGGAGTGAACCGGTCCTCGCCATAAAGAATCATGGAATGCGAGCAGTCCAGCATCAGTACGGTGGCGCAGGAAGACTGATATTCGCATTGATGCACCTGCAGGTCGGAATATTCGATGTTCAACGGCAGAGTCAGTCCTTCGCGCTGGATAGCGCTGGACAGGGTCGCCGTGATATCGAGATTCAGAGTGTCGCCAAATTCGTAAGTCCTGGATGATCCGCTGGCCTCGATTCCGGTCGCCAGATCGCGAGTATCGTGCCGTCCGAAGCTCGACTTGCCCAGGGAACCGAGCAGATTGCGCAGGGACTTGAAGCCCAGGAAATCCAGGCTCTTGTCGGTGATCTCGAATTTGGCCTGCTGTGCCTCGCCAGTCTGCCCGCCCACACTGGAGCGCTGCGCCGGATCATGAGGCTCATCGACTGAGATGTAGTCTTCCTGCTGCATGCGCTCGATCAGTTTCTGAATGAGTTCATCGAGTTGGCCTTCAGCCATCATCTGCTCGATTTGCTCGCGCAGTTCCTCATCGAACATCTCGCCGTTCATCAGAGCGTCTTCAATGGCGCGCTTCAGGGCGTCGAGCGTGTGCTCGCCCTCCGGCATCTCGTACCACATCGAGTCCTGGAATCCACTCTGCAGCAGATAATCCGCCAGCGCGCTGAGCAGGTCCTCCATGCTCATCTCGCCGGCCGGATCGGGAACGTATTTGGAGTACCGAATTCTTTTCATGTCGTAGAGACGTAGCTTGCTATGTCTCGCGCGCATACCACGAATGCTGCTAAGAGAGACGTTGCAAGCAACGTCTCTACGCTAGTTGAACTGCCTTCTCTGCCGGTACGGCCTCTCGTCGGCATCGAACGATTTTTCTCGTACTGGTTCGGGCTTCTTCTCGCCGGCCTTGAACACTCGCTCTTCGCTGCGTCCGATGCGCTTGTGGGCGTGCAGGCCTTCGAGGATGAACTCCGCCGCGGAGACCTGCTGCTCGGCACTATCTTTCTGCGAGATCCCGAGCGGACCCAGCTTATCGGTCAGGCCCTGGATTCCTTTCAAATTCTCCAGCGCTTCCGCGGCGGGGATCGAATCTGAGAGCTGGATTTCTCCGCCCAAATCGAACCACTGCACGATCTGCTGTACATTGGCCCCGGTGTAGTACTCGTCGTAAGTCTTGGCGATGGCGGAGCGAATCAACTCGCGCCCCACAAAGTCTGCGCCCTTCATTTCGCCTTCATACTCCAGTTCCAATTTGCCTGTGATTGCAGGCAGCGCCGCATAAATATCGCTGACTCGGGGCACAACAAACCGTTCCCGATTACGAATGGCCCGCCGCTCGGCATTTGATATGACATTTTCCATGGCGGAGATCGGCAGCCGTTGGCTGACGCCGGATCGTTTGTCGATCTTCTTGTCCTCACGAGCCGCGAACGCGACCCGCTCGATCACCTGCTGCACATATTGCGGCAAGTGCATGGTATTTCCATTGCGCCGCGTCCATGCCTCCTGCGCCGTGATCGCGATTCCTTCTTCAATAGTGGCGGGATAGTGCGTGCGAATCTCCGAGCCAATGCGATCCTTCAGCGGCGTAATGATCTTGCCGCGCGCCGTGTAATCTTCCGGATTGGCGCTGAAAACCAGGGCAACATCAAGCGGCAGGCGGATCGGGTATCCCTTAATCTGCACGTCGCCTTCCTGCATGATGTTGAAGAGGCCGACCTGGATTTTTCCGGCCAGGTCCGGGAGTTCGTTGATGGCGAAGATCCCACGATTGGCGCGCGGCAGTAATCCATAATGGACGGTCAGTTCGCTCGAGAGTTCATGGCCGCCGCGGGCAGCTTTGATGGGATCAATATCGCCGATGAGGTCGGCGATGGTCACGTCTGGCGTCGCGAGTTTTTCCACGTAACGATCGTCCGGCGTAAGGTAAGCGATTGCAGCGGAGTCTCCCTTTTCAGCCACCAGATCGCGGCAGCGCTTGCAAATTGGCGCATAGGGATTGTCGTGAATTTCGCATCCGGCGAGATACGGCATCTGCTTGTCGAGAAGCGTCGTCAAGGCGCGCAGGATGCGGCTCTTGGCTTGTCCGCGCAGCCCCAGCAGAATAAAATTGTGGCGCGAAAGAATGGCGTTGATGATTTGCGGCACGACCGTGTCGTCATATCCCACAATTCCAGGGAAAACCGCGGCATCGCCTTTCTCGCGCAAGCGCGCCACCAGATTGTCTCTTAATTCATCCTTGACCCGGCGAGTACGCAAACGCTCTTCGGAGAAGTTACTGCGGCGCAGATCACCCAGCGTGCGCGGAACACTCATGAAAGGAACCCCCACAGAACTACGATGACTGTGATTATACGCCCGCTGTCAGCGGCCCAGCTTTGAGCGCATGTTCTGAAAGATTCGATGCGAGGCAGGCCCAGAACGTTTCTCAGCGGGACTGTTGGGCGCTCAGTTTGTCCATCGGCTCAGTGTGGATGACCGTTTCCGCCTGCCTTTTGGCGCGTCCTGACCACGCCGTGGAGCTTGGGGAGTATGCGCTCCAGATACTGGCTGAGCACGCGAAGGCGTTCACTTTCTGAACGCGTAGTCAGCAATTGCTGCTGGAAATCAAGCTCGAGCGGCAAAGAGGCCGCGAGATGAAACGAAAGCTGGGCCTGATCCGCCCCGGAAAGATCCTGGACCGCGCCGGCCAGGGAGAGAATTTCCAGATGTAGTTGGATAGCACGACTTCTCTCTTCCTCCGCAGTTATTCCCGGCTCGTCTGGGTCGAGCAAGACTTCGGCACGAAGAAACGATCGTTCCTCGTTCAGATGCAGAATTGAAAAACGTGTGCGGCCCTGCGCCACCAGGTCCAGCCGCCCATCCGAATATTCCTTGGTCACGCTGACGATCTCAGCCGTGCATCCAATGTCCTCGATGCCTTGTTCCAGGGCGCGGACCACTCCGAATGGGGCTTCATTTGCCAGGCATTCGCGGATCATCTCCTTGTAGCGAGGCTCAAATATGTGCAGAGGCAGGGGAGTGCCCGGGAGCAGAACGACATCGAGCGGGAACAGGGGGAGCAGAGCCACGAATTCTCCGAATGAGGAGCCAACGGTTACCCGATTGTACGACAGCCCTCGCCCGGTATCTTGACTTACGGGGCCGCGGAGAATGCACCGCGATCATGGAACTCGATGGGAAAGTGGTCGTAGTCACGGGCGCTTTCATAGGTATCGGGGAGGCAATTGCAATTTGCGACGGAGGGGCCAATGTCGTGCTGCTTTCGCGCGAGTTTTAAACGTAGCCAAATGAGGATTCTGCCGTATTCCTTTTCGTTTGTGACCGGGTGAGTATGCCTTCTTGTGGGTTACTTCATCAGGAGAATGCCATGAAATCGTTCTTGTTCGGATTGGGGATCGGCACGGCGGTGGGACTGCTGATTGCCCCTCAGGAGGGCAGCAAAACGCGCTTGGACTGGGCTCAAAAGCTGCGCGACTATTTCCAGGGCCCTTCCCAGAGGAATCTGGAGCAGACCCGGGCCGAGGTTGAGATGGAGAGCGAAGAAGTCGCCGAAGTGCTGAACACCGCCAAGCGCGACGAGTTGATGAGCGTGCCCGGGACCGGCAAGGCGACTGCAAAACGCATCATCCGGCATCGGCCATACGAGTCAGAAGAGGAAGTCCCGCAGGAGGGTGTGCTTCCAGAAAAGACTCTGGAAAGGGTGAAGGAAGAGCTTGTTGAAAACCGGGATGAGAAGGCCTCCTGAAATTCTGGAAAGTCTTCAGCGGGCGGTGGCTCTTGAACTTAGGTCCAAGGGCTAAGAATGGACTTTACGGTGGGTTGAAAATCAGAAGCATTGCGGGTGACTAGAGTCAAATTGTAGACCTCCGCGGTGGCGGCGATGAAGGCGTCCCGAGGCTCAATGGGGTGTCCTGACGCCTCGCTTCGGGCAACCAGGCGCCCGCAGGCATCTGCGACTTCGATGTCTATTGGTAGAATCCGGCCTGCGAATCTGCCGCTCAGATCTTTCCGCAACCACTCCTCCAAACTCTCGCGTCGTTTGCCGGTGGCGAGCCTTTCCATGCCGTAGCGGAGTTCAGTAATCGTCACCACGCTCATACAGACTTCGTCTTCGTCCTGCCCCGAGATCCATTTCACGACTCCAGGATTTGGGCGGCCCTTCATCGGCTCGGATATGACATTCGTATCGAGCAAATACTTCATAGCTCAGCCCTGCTCAGACGTATGGCGAGTTTTCTTGGCTTTACTCCCAATCGCCGGAGTGGAGACGCCGCCAAGAACTCTGCCAGGTTGCCCTTCCGCTCCGCCTTGCGTTCCCACTCCTCTGCGGCAACCACCACGGCTGTGGTGCGGCCATGTTTCGTGATTTTCTGAGGTCCTTCCGACTTTGCCTTCTCCAGCAGTTCGCTCAGTTTCGCCTTGGCTTCGGCTACTGTCCAGGTCTGAGTGCTCATGGTTAGACTCCCGGTGAAATTATTTATGGTCATAATAGTCATATTTCACCCTGACCGCAATGCAATCATGGCACTGCTTTAGCCGCCTACCAGTAAAAATGCCCGTAGCGGACACACTCGAACCGTGGACATCAGCGCTGGGGGGCGGCTCAGCACAAGTAAAACGCCGCTGCGTAAGGATGTTTGTGGTTGGGCGAATACCAGGGAGATTTGGTGGACCTGGTCGGGATCGAACCGACGACCTCTTCCATGCCATGGAAGCGCGCTCCCAGCTGCGCCACAGGCCCAACTTTCGAGGACACGTCTGTGCTTGCGTGGAACCTCTATCATTCTCGCCGAGGTTGACGCGATAGTCAACGCGCTAGGCACTTCGCTCATCCCTCAGCGCAAGCCGAGCCGCTGTCCCTAGACGAATTTTTCTCGCCGCGCCGGTTTCTTCCGTATCTTTCCACAGGTAAGTTCTGCCATAATTGATCGTGCACCCCACCTGCACAATTTCTCAAAAACAACTTAAAGCGAGGAAGAGATGCCAGCGAAGTACATCTTTGTGACCGGCGGAGTAGTGTCTTCACTGGGCAAGGGCCTGGCCGCGGCTTCGATCGGCTGCCTGCTGGAAAGCCGCGGGATCAAGGTCAACATCATGAAGTTCGATCCTTACTTGAATGTCGATCCCGGGACGATGTCTCCCTTTCAGCATGGCGAAGTCTTTGTCACCGACGACGGCGCGGAGACCGATCTGGATCTGGGCCACTATGAGCGCTTTACTCATGCCAAGCTTTCTCGCGACAACAATTGGACGACCGGTCGGCTGTACGAGCAGATCATCGCGAAAGAACGGCGCGGAGATTACTTGGGCAAGACGGTGCAGGTGATCCCGCATGTGACGAATGAAATCAAGGCGGCCATGAAAAAAGTGGCGCAGGACGTAGACATAGCCATCGTTGAGGTTGGCGGGACCGTTGGCGATATCGAGTCGTTGCCGTTCATGGAGGCGATCCGGCAGATGCGGCAGGAATTGGGCCGCGAGCATACGCTGTTCGTGCACGTCACCCTGGTGCCGTTTATTGCGGCGGCGCAGGAGTTGAAGACGAAACCCACCCAGCACTCCGTGAAAGAACTGCTCAGCATCGGAATTCAGCCAGACATCCTGCTGTGCCGTACGGACCGGTTCTTGGCCAGGGACATCAAGTCGAAGATTGCCCTGTTCTGCAACGTGGCGGAGGAAGCGGTGATCACCGCGAAAGACGTCGCTTCAATCTACGAAGTGCCGGTGGTATTCGCGAATGAAAACGTGGATACGCTGGTATTGAAGTGCCTGCACATGGAGTCCAAAGATCGCGACCTTGCCAAGTGGGAAGACATTGTTCATCGCGTGTACAACCCGAAGGACACGGTCACCATCGGGATCGTGGGTAAGTACGTCGAGTATGAGGATTCCTACAAGTCGCTGAAGGAAGCGCTTGTGCATGGAGCGTTGGCTCACAATCTGAAGCTGCAACTGAATTGGATCGAGGCCGAAGGGTTGGAAACAGGCGATAACAGTTACGAAGCGCAGTTGGAGGGATACGACGGCATTCTGGTTCCGGGCGGCTTTGGCAAGCGCGGCATCGAGGGCATGCTGATTGCGATCCGGTATGCGCGGGAGAAGAAAGTTCCATACTTCGGAATTTGCCTGGGCATGCAGACGGCTTGCATCGAGTTCGCGCGGAACGTCGTTGGACTGGAAGAAGCCAATTCGAGCGAGTTTGATCCGGCTACGGCCCATCGGGTGATTTACAAGTTGCGCGAACTGCGCGGTGTGGAAGAACTCGGAGGGACCATGCGGCTGGGGGCCTGGACTTGCAAAATTGAGCCGGGCACGCTGGCGCACAAGATCTATGGCAAGGACGAGATCAGCGAGCGGCACCGGCATCGCTATGAGTTCAATCGCGAGTACGAGGAACCAATGACCGCGGCCGGGCTGCGGATCTCGGGATCGACACCCGACGGGACTTACGTGGAAATGGTGGAATTGCCGGATCATCCCCATTTTATCGGGTGCCAGTTCCATCCGGAGTTCAAGTCCAAGCCGCTCGAGCCGCATCCACTATTCCGCACATTTATCGGCGCGGCGTATGAGTACGGACTGAAGCGGCGGGCGGAAAAAGAGACGGCCGAAGTAGAGATGTTCCACCGGCCGGAGAAAATCAGGCTCTGAACGCCCACCAGCATGCCTGCCGTTGAGGTTCGAACTGTGTCGGGTAGTTCGCTCGCAGTGGGTTCATCAGGCCCACGCACGGTAACCATTGACCGGCCGAAAGAGAGTGGCGGGCTGGGCTTGGGATTCAATGGCGGCGAACTGCTGCTGCTCGCGATTGGCGGGTGCTACAGCAACGATGTATTCCGGGAAGCTGCCCAGCGCGGCATCGTGGTGAGCGATGTGCGCGTCAATGTCAGTGCCGATTGGGCCGGCGACCCGGTGCGAGCGCAGAACGTTTGTTTTACAGTAGAGGTGCAGGCAGACGCGACCGAAGCCGAAATTTCCGAATTAATCCAGCACGTGGATCGTGTGGCGGAGATTCCCAATTCGCTGCGGCTGGGCACGGAAGTCAAGCTTGCTTCATTCAAGGCCATCGCAAGCCGATGAGCATTTCCTTTCAAGTCGGAGATATCCATATTGGCTCGGGCGATCTTTTCCTGATCGCGGGCCCGTGCGTGATTGAAAGCGAAGATCACGCCATCCGCATGGCCGAGATCATTAAGGGTGTCGCGCGATCCTTGAATTTCCCTTTCATCTTTAAAGCTAGTTACGATAAGGCGAATCGCACCTCTATTCGCAGCTTTCGAGGCCCAGGGCTCAAGGAAGGCCTGCGGATTTTGAAGAAAGTTAAAGACGAGATCCACATCCCCATTCTGACCGACGTGCATGAGGCGGCGGATGTGCCCGAGGTTGCGCAAGTCGCGGACATTTTGCAGATACCTGCATTCTTGAGCCGGCAGACGGACCTCGTCGTGGCTGCGGCTTTGAGCGGGCGCGCGGTGAACATCAAAAAAGGGCAGTTCATGGCGCCCTGGGATATGCGGCACGCCGTCGAAAAGTGTCGCGACGCTGGCAACACGCAAGTCTTTATCACCGAGCGCGGGGCGAGCTTTGGATACAGCAATCTCGTCGTGGACATGAGATCGCTTGCCATCATGCGGAAGTTTGCGCCGGTGGTTTTCGATGCTACACATTCGGTGCAGTTACCGTCGGCCCAAAGCGATGGCAGTGGTCCGGCCACGAGCGGCGGGCAGCCCGAGTTCATTCCTCTGCTTGCCCGCGCCGCGGTGGCTGCCGGCGTGGATGGCGTGTTCATGGAAGTGCACGACAATCCCAATGAAGCGAAGTCGGACGGCGCCAACGCCTTGGAATCCACAAGATTGCGGGGAGTCTTGAAGGAATTGTTGGCACTCAACAGGGCGATAGCAGAGGCGCGCGCTACGCCCTAGCTCGTGTAGGGGCGGACGCCTCGTCCGCCCCGCGATCGCAACGCGCGTGGGGATCTTGCGGCCAAGCGTTGAAGGGCTGCGTGCCTCGCCCCGGTACAATCATTCCAGCACGACAATATTTTTCTTCGCGCACATCTGTTTCAAAATCTTTGGCCAAACCGTTACGCTCACTTCTCCCAGATGTGCCTTGCGCAGCAGGAGCATCAGGGTGCGGGACTGCCCGATCCCACCGCCGACCGAGAGTGGCAAGTCGTTGTTGATGATTCCCTGGTGATAGGGAAATTTAAGATTCTCGAGAAGATTTGACATCTCGAGTTGCTTCCGTAGCGTTTCGGCGTTTACGCGAATGCCCATGGAACTGAGCTCGTGGCGCCGCTGGGTGACGTGGTTCCAGACCAGGATGTCGCCGTTGAGGCCATGCGTATCGTGCTGGGTTTCGTTGCTGGTATCGCTGATCCAGTCATCGTAATCGGCAGCGCGCATCTCGTGCGGAAATCCATCTTTGAGCGGCCAGCCGATCCCGATAATGAAAAGCGCGGGGTACTTCTGCAGGATCACGGTCTCGCGACGCTTGCGCGGCAAGTCCGGATACATGGCCAGCAACTCTTCCGCGTGCAGGAACGTGAGTTCTTCCGGCAGGTTGGGATAGCGAGGATTGCGGAGTTCGGGAAACATTTCCTGCGCGAACTTTTCGGCGCCGACCAGGACTTTCCAGATCTTCCGCACAATGGATTTCAGGAATTCGACATTGCGCTGTTCGCTAGTGATGACCCGCTCCCAATCCCACTGGTCGACATAAGCAGAGTGATCGTGATCCAGGAAATAGTCTTTTCGCACCGCCCGCATGTCCGTGCAGATGCCTTCCCCTGGGCGGCAGTCTAATTGCTTCAGTGCGACTCTCTTCCACTTGGTCGCCGCTTGTACGACTTGGGCATCGATAGGATTCTTGCCGCGGTCATTCGAGATATGAAACTGAACGGGAGTACGGGAGCCGTCGCGGTCGAGCATGTCATTGACGCCGCTCTCGGAGTCGACAATCAGCGGTACCTGCACGATCATGAGCCCGAGCTCTTTGCATAGATTGTCTTCGATGTAGCGCCGAAGCTGAAAAATTGCCTGCTGCGTCTCTTTCCGGGTCAGCAGCGGGTTGTAGTTGGAGGGAAGGATCTTTTCGAGTTCCGCGTAGTCTCCAATTCCAGGACCAGCGAGATCGGCTTTCTTCGTGGCCTGAGTGTCTGCGCTGGTAGTAGAGGTAGGATTGGCGTAGTCAACCTCGCTAGCGCCAGAAATCGTGGCTGGATCCTGAGAAATAAAAATGCTCATAACCACACTCCTGAACTGCGGCAGCGGCGGGGGATCCGCTGACATAATGAAGGTCATTCCATTCAACGGCGGAAAGAAAGATAAGACAGTGATACGGATCACAGGCGACTGTGTGCGAAACGACGGTGGGCCTGCGCGTCAGCCAAATGTGAACCTGAATGCGTGTGTTAGATTTGAATTCTTCGCATGAAGCATGTCGCCAACTGGGCTTTAAACGTAGCAACGCAGCGCGGGGCGAGCTTTGCGGACGTGCGCGTCATTGCGCAACGGAACCGCGCGCTGACCACGAAAAACGGCAAAGTAGGGAGCGCTTCGGATACAGAGTCCGTGGGCATGAATGTGCGGGTGATTGTGGAGGGAGCGTGGGGGTTCGCGGCATCCTCGGAGTTGGGCCGGGGCGCAGTAGAGAAGACGGCGGCGGACGCGGTAGCGATTGCCCGCGCCTCGGCGCGCGTGAAGCGGGAAGACGTCCAGATTGCGCCCGAGAACCCTGCGGTTGCCGAGTGGAGTACTCCCTTCAAGATCGATCCCTTTTCAGTTTCCGTGGAGCAGAACATTGATCTGCTGCTCGCCATCGATGCTGAGTTGCGTTGCGTTGGCGGTATCACCCTCGCCGAGACGAACCTTAACTTCAGCCGCGAAGAACAATGGTTTCTGTCATCCGAGGGAGCCGACATTCACCAGACGAAGCTCTCGACGGGCGCAGGGTACGCGGCTTACGCCTTTGCGGGAAATGAGATTCAAAAGCGGTCGTATCCAAATTCATTCGGCGGCCAGTGGCAGAACAAGGGATACGAGCTCATCCAAGAACTGAAGTTGCTGGAGAACGCTCGCCGGATCGGCGAAGAAGCCGTGGCCCTGCATAGGGCGGATCAATGCCCGGAAGGGAACTTCGATCTTGTCCTCGACAGCTCACAATTGGGCTTGCAGATCCATGAATCTGTCGGACATCCCATCGAATTAGATCGCGTGCTGGGGATGGAAGCGAATTTCGCGGGAACTTCCTTCCTGACGCTCGACAAGCTGCGCACCTTGCGTTACGGAAGCGACTTGGTGAACGTGGTGGCCGACGCGCGGCAGGAGCATGGGCCGGGCTTGGGCACGTTTGGATTCGATGATGAGGGTGTACCGGCGCAGTGCACTCCGATTATCACGAATGGACTCTTCACTGGATACCTGAGCTCGCGAGAGACGGCGCACACCATCGGCCTGAACCGGTCTGGTGGGACGGTGCGCGCCGAGGGGTGGAACCGGCTCCCCATGATCCGCATGACCAACATCAGCCTGCTGCCGGGCGAAAAGCCGTTGAGCTTGGAACAACTGATTGCCTCCACCGATCATGGCATCCTGATGCAGACGAATCGCTCCTGGTCCATCGACGACAAGCGCTACAACTTCCAGTTCGGCTGCGAGATTGGATGGAAGATCAAGAATGGCCGGCGCGTGCGCATGTTGAAAAACCCGTCGTACTCGGGCATCACAACGGAATTCTGGAATTCGCTGGAGGCGATCTGTTCCAAAGATCAGTGGACGCTCTGGGGCACGCCGAATTGCGGTAAGGGACAACCGCAGCAGGTGATGGGAACGGGGCATGGCGCATCGCCCGCGCGTTTTCGCGAAATCAAGATCGGGAGCGCGTTCCAGGGGAGCTAGTTGGAACAGGGTTGAGAGCCTGCAGCGGAATGCTGACAAGAGAAAAAGCCGGCGACGTTTTCGATCGTGTGAAAGCGTTCTCTTCTGCCGACGGCGTTGAAGTGCTTTTCTCCGGTGGACGCTTCGCCCTTACGCGATTCGCCAATAACGCGATTCATCAGAATGTGGCGGAGGAGAACCACGTCATCTCCGTGCGCACTGTGTTCGAGGGGCGGACGGCGCGTGCGATTACCAACAAGATTGACGACGAAAGTGTGCGCCAGGTCGTGAAGGCTTCGGAGCGCTTGGCCAGGGTGCAACATTCAGACCCCGACCTCTTGCCCATGGCTGCGCCCAACCAGGCGTCGGGCGGTGGACCGAACCAGGGCACTGCCGCGAAACCTGCCCCTGTACGCCATTTTGAGGAGACTGCCGCAATCACGCCAGAGCTTCGGGCGGAGGGCGTTCGAAACATCGTCGCGGTCGCCAATCGTCACTCCCTGTCTACGGCCGGGATTTATTCCAGCGGCGAATCGTTTGAGGGCATTTTCAATTCCAGCGGTCTGAGCCAGTGGCATACGCAAACGTCCGCCGAAGTATCGATCACCATGCTGGCACAAGATTCTTCCGGGTGGCAAAAGTCAAACGCGCCCAACGTGGCCGTCCTGGATCCAGAGACAATGGCTGAGATCGCCGCAAAGAAAGCCGTGGAGTCGGCTCATCCGCGAGACATCCCAGCTGACAAATATACCGTCATCCTTGAACCCTCTGCTGTGCTCGATATTGTTGGATTTATGTTCTGGGACTACTCGGGCATGGCGATGCTCGACCAGCGCTCGTTCCTCACCGGTAGAATCGGCCAGAAATTGTTCGGGGAGAACATCACGATCTGCGACGATGTCGCCCACCCCTTGCAATCGGGATCGCCATTCGATGGCGAAGGTGTCCAGCGGCAAAAAGTAGAACTGGTCAAAAACGGCGTGGTGAAACGCGTTGTCTACGCGCGAGCAACCGCCGAGAGGATGAAACGCTCCGAGCACAAAGACTCTGTCGGCCCGATCGAGCCCACCGGACACGGGTTCCCGCTGCCCAACGAGCTGGGGGAGATGCCGCTGAACATCGTCTTCGCGCCCGCCCATGATTCGCAGAACATTGAACAGATGATCGCCTCAACTGAGCGCGGGATCCTGGTCACAAGGTTGTGGTACATCCGTGAGGTGGAACCCTTTGAGAAGATGCTGACGGGAATGACGCGGGACGGAACCTTTCTTATCGAGAACGGACGGGTGCAGGCCGGCGTGCGCAATTTCCGCTTCAATGAAAGCCTGATTCACATGCTGTCCAGCGTAGAGGCGATGAGTGAGCCCGTCCGAGCATCCGGAGAAGAATCCTTCGACATGGTAGTGCCCGCCATGAAGGTGCGGGAGTTCAACTTCACGGAAGTAACCAAATTCTAAAGCGATACTCACGATCCACTCCCCACTACTCAGCTTCGCAACACTGAGCCTGCGCTTTAACCGTCGTGCCAGACCCACGGCTCCGACGAAATCTGCTCTCCGGCACTTGCAGGGAATTCACCCGGAATTGACCGCGATTCGTCCGCATGCGCGGGGCAGTTTCGGGGTCAGTTTCGATTTTCTGGATCGGCCGTAATCCATTCAAAGAGAAGCCTTTACCTTCGCTTGTTCCATGACTTCGGTAACTTTGTTTGAGGAATTTCGCGGTGTACGCTCGCGGTGTGAGTTAGAGAAAGCTGGGTTTGGCAAGAGAGCTGAAAGGCAAGTAGAAATTGGAAGCAGCAACGAAAACAGCGACGGCCGAGGACGAGATGAACACCGGACACTACGATGACATGCAGAGTGCTCCACGGTTTCCACTGCATCTGGCAGCGTCGGTGAAAGCGCAAGGCTCAGCCTATTCGGCGGAGACGGAAAACATTTCTGCCAATGGCGTGCTGTTTGCGATGGACAGCGACGTCCCGGTCGGATCGCTGGTGGATTTCACCATCATGCTGCCCGCGGACGTGCTGGGCGGGCGACAGAATATGCAGATCGATTGCCGGGGCCGGGTGGTGCGTAGCTTTGAGGATCGCGGCCGGCGCGGCGTCGGCGTCGTCATCGATGAATATCATTTCGAACGGGCGTAGGAAAGAATGGCTACCATTCCGGTTGGCGTAGAAGAAAATTTCGGAGCAGACGACGGCAAGGGACAGTTCGTCCGGGTGATCGTAGCTGACACTCAGGCGATCTTCCGCGCAGGCTTGCGAAAGATCTTCGCGCTGGAAGACGATATCCGGGTGGTCGGCCAGGCCGAGACCCTGGGTCAGACCCAGTCCGCGGTGGCAAAATTTTCGGCGGATGTCCTCATTTTCGAATCAGCGCTCACGCCGAATCCGGTGGAAGCAATCATCGAATTGATGCGTCAGTATCCACAGTTGAAGATGGTCGTCGTCACTCCGGGTCCTGATGAACAGTTGACGCTCGAGTTGTTCCGCCGCGGAGTGCACGGAATTCTGTCGCGCGAGGTTGAACCCGAAGTCATGGTAGACTGCCTGCGAAAAGTTGTTGCGGGCGAGAGTTGGCTCGATCCTCAGGGAATCCACTGGGTAATGGAGGCCTACCGCAATCAAGGCACACGGCCCGCGGGAGCCCGCTCCAAGGTGCAGCTCACGCCCAAAGAGTCGCTGATTGTGTCCTGCGTGACTCAGGGAATGAAGAACAAAGAGATCGCCTTGCGCGTGGGCACGACCGAGCAGGTGGTGAAGAATTACCTGCGCAAAGTCTATGACAAGCTAGGCGTGGCCGACCGACTGGAACTGGCGCTGTACTGTTTGAATCACCACGTTGTGGACAATACGAAAGTCCCTCCGCTTCCCACGTCGGCACCGGCGGCGAGCGCCGCTGCAGCGGGAGCGTCTGCCTCTGGTAGTTCTCAACCCGTAGCCGCTCCGCCGTCAGTCACCGGGCCTGCAATCAAGCCGCAATAACCCGCAAGTTGCGGTTCCGTCAGTTCACCCATAGAATCAAAAAGAAGCACTGCGCTGCATACGTGCGGCGGAAGCGTCCTTGTCAGTGCCCCCAACCGAATACGCCGGAGAGATGGCCGAGTGGCTGAAGGCGCACGCTTGGAAAGCGTGTTTACTCGAAAGGGTAACGTGGGTTCGAATCCCACTCTCTCCGCCATTACCTTTGTAATCTAGCACTTGCAAGCTGGTGATATCTACACTGATATCAACGTGGAGGATCACCAGTGAACCGTCAGTGCAACGTCACCAAACGAATCCAGACCAGCAAAGGCCCACGCTACTGCCCCGTGGTGCTTTCTGCCAATGGGCGAATCAAGCCAGATGTGGTTTTAGTCGGAGACCGGGAAGAGCGCCACCCCGAAGGGGCGTACTACATTTCATGGTACGAGGGAAAGCGTCTTATCCGGCTCTCAGTGGGCAAGGACGCCGCTACTGCAACGGCCCGCCGTCTTCAAAAGGAGGCGGAACTGAACGCCGTGAACAACGGCGTCGCTCTCCTGCCTGACAGCCAGAACGGAAACAGGTCGGTAGCTGCAGCCGTCTCGGACTTCCTTGACGAAACCAAGCTCACGAAAAAGCCCAAGACGCTGGCAGCGTACACGACTGCTCTCAATTACTTCACCGAGTCCTGCCCAAAGCTCTCCCTCGAAGACATTGACCGCAGAGACCTGCTCAAGTTCGCAGCGTTTCTCCGTGACCACAAGGAGCAGGCACCACGCAGTTGCTGGAACAAGTTCTCGAACGTGATGTCATTTCTGAAGGCAAATGGTATTCGGGGTTTGGTGAAAAAGAACGATTGGCCCCGCTACACGGAAGAGGAGCCGGAGATTTACGAGAACGACGAGCTTGACACACTGTTTGCCGCCTGTGATGAAAAGGAGAGGATGTGGTTTGAGTTCTTCCTGATGACGGGCATGCGCGAACAGGAAGTCATGCACACCTACTGGGCGGACATCAACTTCAAGGCTTCCACGGTTCGCGTCAGCCACAAACCAGACCGAGGCTGGACGCCAAAGGCGTACAAGGAGCGAGAGATTCCGATCCCCACAAAGTTGGTGACCAGCTTGAAGGCCTGGAAGGCGAAATCTGCCAAGACCTGCAATCTCGTCTTTCCGACCTCTGGCTGTAATGTGAAGATGAACTTCCTCGACGATCTTAAGGCCGTCGCTGAGCGCGCGGAACTGAACCCTGAAGGCTTCTGGCTGCACAAGTTCAGAGCGACCTTTGCGACACGGTGCCTCTGGGCAGGGGTCGACCTTCGCACCGTGCAGCAGTGGCTCGGGCATTCTGACATGGAATCGACGATGCGTTACCTGAAGCCTTCTCGGAGTCAACAGGTGCGTGAGAAAGTGAATGAAATTTTCGGAGGGGTGCAATGAAGAGCGTACTCGACAGTCCAAATCGGCATCGCTTGATGTCACTCGCTTCGCGCATCAACGCCATTCATCGTGCTCTGACGGCCGACGAGCTTGCGGAGCTCCTTCATATGTCCCGCATAACGATTCTCCGGCGGGCCAAGCGGGGCACTATACCGTCGTTTCGAGTAGGTTCCTGCGTCAGATTTGACTCGGCTGCCATCGCCAGGTGGCTAATGCAGCAGGGCGTGCAGAGAATGTCCAAGGGTTGAGTCACAGAGACGCCTGTTAGCGACAGTTACTTCCGGTTAACCCGTCATCCGATCGTAGTGGCGCAAAGCGCCCGCGCGGGCGTTTTCCCACCGCACTATCTTCCTGATGTCGGCAACTCTTTCCTCAAGGCTTAACGGAAGGTTTGCTCGTGACTCGGTAGCGACTGCGATCGATCTCAGAGGCTGATTTCTCATTACGAATTTTCCGCTGGAGACGATGTTTCTTCAGATTCCTCTAACGCAGCGGCCTGAAAAGATTGCCACAAGCCGGGGAGGTACCTCAGTGTGCTATTACATTCAATTTTCTCTTTTGATCATTGAGAAGAACGCGTAGGTCAATACTCCCATGGGGACAGGTATCCCGTGCCGGCAGATTCACAGGAGCCGCCAGTGACCGTGTAGGCCCCTCGAATCAAACCGTCGGAATCCGCCGTCCCAACAAATGCAATGGTGCCATTATCGGTAGGAATATTAAGCACTACGGACGTACCCAAAATGAAGCTGGGTGTGGGGAACGTTCCTGGTGTCAACGTCCCTGAATTAAAGCAGGCACCGTCGAAATTAAAATCCCCGGTTAGGCCAAAGCTGCCCTCTGCGCTGGCGCCAACCTGGCCCAACTGGTCAGTGCCCCAGTGAATATCTGTGCCTCCCGCGGTGGTTAAATTGCCATACCAGACTCCTTTGATTCCATCCACACTGTAGCCGGTGACGTTGCCCTGATCTCCGTTGGCGCAGCCGCCGTTGACGGCATACGTCCCGGTGAGGGCATACGGGAAGCCTGTCTTATTGCTGATACTCCCGACGAAAGTAATGACCTGTCCATCAACAGCCGTGGAGGTCAGGGAGACATCGCCGTCAGTCAAGGTGCCGGTTACTCCAACGGCAGTCTGTGGATCAAAACAAGTCCAACCGTCCACATGCACGACGCCGCTCACCGAACTGTCAGACTGCGTGATACTCCCAACAATTGTTGCGGGCGGAATCCCCGGGCGGGTTATGGACGTCGTGCTTATTTGCCAATTGCCTGAAATGTTCTGGCCCTGAGTCGGTGGACCAGAAGGGGGACCGGAAGGTGGACTCGAGGGAGGGACAGAAGCTCTTACTCCACCTCCGCACCCGCAGAGCAGAACGACGGCCGAAAGCAGACATGCAGTGCTTGACAAGTGTTTCATGGACCTTGTTCCTTGGTTGATTTGGTCCTTCCGGCCCGATGGCGCCTAACTCGCTCCTGGGTTTCCCAAGTGCGGCGAGATGGCGACCCCGCCTGCCTCACCTTTCATCCTCGGGGATGGCTTTGTAGCCGTGGGTTAGACCGGCCTTATCCGTGTATAGGCCTACAATCACTCCGTCATCATTGATTGAGTCGGGCTGGCTGCCGATTGCTCCGGGAGGGTCTATGGTGATGAATTGCCCCTGCCGCATGAGGTAGCCGTGCAGCGCGGCGCTCGAACATTCGTCAGGATTGTTCACTAGGGTGTACGGCCCCACGACGTCCCCTCTCTCGTTAATCCAGCGAGCGCCGGTACAAATTAGGCCGTTGCCGGGAAAATGGATGGTCTGGAATTCCCCTTGCCGGTTCCGTACAAATCCGTAGAGCATACCGTCGGAAGTGTTACAGAAAGAACCGGCCAACACTTGGCCGTTATCTTGGGCCATCCCCACGTGCTCGCAGGAGGAGCCGGGAACATGGATGTTACGAAATGTCCCATCCTTCAAGAGGAAGCCGTGTTCGATTCCGGCGGCGTTGAAATGACTTCCCACGATGTCACCAGCGTTGTTAATTCCACGATCCCAAGTACCAGATGCTCCCGGGTAATCAATTTGGGTGAACTTTCCGTCACTCAGCAGAAATCCGTGGTCAATGCCATTGGCATCGATGAAACGTCCGGCGATATCGCCCCGAGCGTTCAGGGCGAACGCTGCGGTCAATGACGCGCCGGGAAAGTCGATGGTGGAAAAGACGCCTTTGCGCAACAAGAAGCCGTGAAAAACACCCTCAGCGTCAGCGTAGCGACCAACGATGTCCCCCCGAGCATTGATACCGTTCGCGAGAGTTTGGGTAGCGTTGGGGAAATCAATCTTCACGAAGCGATAGTCAGCCGCAAATAGCAGCGAGCTGACCGCCAAGCACAACAGGGTTAATTTGATGATTCGTCGCATCTCAATTCTCCTCCCGCCAACCTTCTTGTTGGTGGCTACGAATGTGTTGTGGTAGTCCGCATCAGATGATTCCAGTGGCGCGCGTCCAGGGCCCCCCGCTGCGACGTTTTGCAGTAGTCCATCCTCGTCAGAAACGGCAGTTCCCCGGGTCCGGAGCTTCGACACGACCGGGCTGACCCGCCGGAATCAGCCGGACGGCGATAACCTGTGCCACTTCGGTTGTACTCTCGTTCCGTACGATATGGACGTGGGTTCCACCGGGGTCGACGAGCCCCATTCCCGCCGTGTAAACATGGGGCTTACACTCGGGATCGTCGCCTTCATATGCGGTTATCGTTCCCGCCGTGACGGTAACCAGCGTGTGGCCCGGATGACTGTGCCAGCCCGTGCTTCCTCCCGGCTGCCAGACATTGCTTTGCACGTACAGGTCTGACGATCCCTTCGTCTTCTGCCATGACAGCCAGAGTTTGCTCACAGAGGTGCCAGGTGGAAGGAAGCGGTTAAGAACATCGATTTCGCCGAACCGGCCCTGGGCTAGCGTTGTGCTCGTGAAGCCTTGAGCCGGCGTCGCGTGGACCTTCCGAGCATAGTAAAGGGCCGTAACAATGATTGCTGCGCTGAACAGTACCGTCCACATTCGTTTTCTTCGCATTTTCGAGCCTACTTTTTTGGCATCGCGGGAAAGACTTGCGGACACACATTCGGGCACTTTCGTGTGTGCCGTCAAAGGGCAATGTGCGGAACTGCCGCCTTGTACTCAAATGCCGTGCTTTGCCCCTGCACAGGCGGTACAATTAGCTCCCCCCCGGCTGGTATCAGCCGCAGAACAAACAGGAGTGCACGATGGGGGAACCATTCCCTGGCATGTTGCCACCCTCGAGACCGCAGGAAGGCCGGCTGGATTCGTGGAAGGAAATCGCGACGTACCTCCATCGGGACGTTAAGACGGTCCAGCGCTGGGAGAAGCGCGAGGGAATGCCGGTTCACCGGCACCAGCATGACAAGGCAGGTTCGGTTTACGCATTCAGTTTTGAGCTCGAAGCCTGGTCGCAAAGCCGCAGACTGCGTTTGGAGGAGGAAGAGAAAGAGCGGAAGGCGGAGCCGCCGGCGGATGAAGAAGTCGACGTCCGACCAACCGGGACTTCGCAGGCGCGTCTCTGGCTCGTTCTTGGGGGAGTGGTTGCCCTCGCGCTTATTGCCGTCACCTCCGTTATGCTCCGGGTCCGTGCGGGGCATACGACCCAACCCAAGATCACGTCGCTGGCGGTCCTGCCTCTGAACAACCTGTCGGGCGACCCCGCCCAGGAATACCTGGCTGACGAGATGACCGAAGAGCTGTGCGGACGCCTGGCCCGGATCCATGATCTGCGCGTCGTTTCCCGTACTTCGGTCATGCGCTTTAAGGGCACGAAGCTCTCAGTGCCAGAGATTGCCAGGACGCTTGGAGTGGATGCCCTGGTCGAAGGTTCGGTGATACGGCAGGGCAGCCGGATTCGTGTGCACGCCCAGTTGATTCGCGGCTCAACCGACGAGCACCTTTGGTCCGATGAGTACGACGGCGAGTTAGGGGACGTACTTGCTCTTGAGAGCGAGGTGGCACAATCCATCGCACGCAGAGTGGAGGTCAAGGTCACCGGAGAGGAACGTGCCAGGCTGATTGCGTCGCATCATGTCTCGCCTGAAGTTTACGAGAGCTACCTCAAAGCCGAAGATGAATTAGGCAATGGCGAATCTGAAAAGAGCATTGCCTCCTTTGAGGAGACGATCAGAATGGATCCTAACTTTGCCCCAGCTTTCGTCGGTTTAGCATCCATCTATTCCGCCCGCGGGATACTTCGTGCCGGCGTCCCGCCCAATGAGGTGCGTCCAAAACTGATCAGCGCGGCTCGGAAGGCGCTTGAACTGGATCCAGAGCTTGCCGAACCACATGTCCTGCTGGGAGAGACATATCAGCGACAATGGCAGTGGAGCGAGGCCGAGGCGGAATACAAGCGGGCCCTGGAGCTGAACCCGAACGATGCCAGGGCGCACGAACACTTTGCGATGTGGTTCCTGTGCCAGGGGCGGACGGACGAGGCCGTTAGGTGGGCCCAGCGTGCCCACGAGCTTGATCCGCTTGGAGGCGCCGGCAGAACGAATGGCTTCATATTGTTTCACGCCAGACGTTACGAGGAGGCTATCCGGGAATTGCGATCCCACCCGGACGATTGGTATCTGGCATTCCCGCTGATTGCCAACGGCCAACCCGACGAAGCGATTACGGTGCTGGGGAAGGCGCTCGCCGGCAGCGGCCGTGATTCGGCTACGATGGGCGTGTTGGTCAGGGCCTATGCGCATGCGGGGCGCCGTGCGAATGCGCTCCGCTTGCTCAATGAGTTGAACCGGCGGCAGCAGAAAGGCTACGTTCCGTCTGCCGCCTTTGTGAACGCTTATCTGGGACTCGGCGACAACGAGCAGGCATTTATCTGGCTCGAGAAGGCCTACAAGGAACAGTCAAACATTCTGGGGTTGCTCAAAGTGCACCCCTACTTTGATCCCTTGCGCGGAGACCCGCGCTTCGCTGATCTGGTCCACCGCGTCGGGCTTGACCAGCCTCGGTAGACATCCTGTTTACGTGGCGGGTTCCAATTATCCGCAGGACAGGTATATAGTCCCCCTACCAACGTCGGAACGATCCAGGCATAGCGGGCCCCTGCCAGATTACTGATCCTTCTGGCGCTGTCGTCAACCAGGCTCAGGTGTTCATTCACAACCTGGGAACGGGCTACACACTCGAGGTGCGCAGTAACCAGGACGGAGTCTACGAGGGCCGCGAACTGATTGTGGGGCAATATCAGATCTCGGTGGAAATGCCGGGCTTTCAAATTGCCACCAGCGGGGCGCTGACGCTAAGCGCAGGCACGGTGGTTGCGCGCGGACTTCCGGCTGCAGGTGCGAGCGAAGGGCGAAACTGTCGAAGTGCGGGATTCGGCCGTGAACACCGAGAATGCCCAGCTGACGCACACCATTGATCCCACCATGATTGCCAACCTGCCTCTGAACGGAAGAAACGTGTATGACTTGATCCAATATGCTCCGGGGCCGATCAACGGGGTTATATTCGAGAACGGCGCCAACACCGTGGTGAATGGGGTCCGGGAAACCTTCAACGGATTTCTCATTAACGGCGTGGCACATAAAGGCTTGAGTGGCGCCCCGGTGAACCAACCTGTCCAGGACACGGTCGAGGAAGACCTTGTCCACAAGGTCGGGCTCGACTGATCCCGGTTCGGTGAGAACCGTCAATGAAAGATGTCTTCCTGATGATTGGCGCGATGCCGCTGGCGCTGATGATGCCTGGACTCGTCTGCGCGCAAGCTCCTGCCGGAGCCATCAGCGGGCTCGTGGCCGATGCTACAGGAGCCAGAATTCGCGCGGCCAGCGTGGTTGTCATCGCTAAAGAAACTGGAATGAAACGCACCATCCTCACATCAGGTGCAGGAGAATTCGTCGTTCCTGCATTGGCCCCCGGCGTGTATGAGGTGACCGCGGATGTGTCGGGATTCAAGCAGATCGTGCGGGAAGCCACCATCGAAGCAGGTAGCACGACCGAGGTCGACCTGGTCATGCAGGTCGGCGTCAGTTCTGAATCAGTGACAGTGGAAGGCGCTTCTCCTCAAATCCAGTATGAGTCTCATGAAGTCAACGGCCGCATCACCCGGCTTCAAATCGATGGCCTCCCAGTCAACGGACGAAATTATCTGGAGTTCATCAAGCTGGAACCGGGTGCGCAGCCACCCGTGAAAACGACCGCCAACCGAATCTTGATGCCGCTGCTCGGATCCCCTGTTGGCAATAACGGACGCGCAACGCGCATCACTGTGGACGGGGGCAGTGTAATGGAGGTTGGAAATGGTGGATCCGCCCTGGGTTTTTCACAGGAAGTTGTGCAGGAGTTTCAGGTTTCCACTGTGAACATGGACCTCAGTGGCAGTTCGACCGCCAGCGGCGCCGTGAATGTTGCCACTCGTTCGGGCACGAATGAGCTTCACGGATCCGGGTTCTTCTTTTTCCGGGACCATCATCTCGCAGCGTATCCCGCACTCCACCGCAATCCTTTCAATCCCGATCCCTTCTTCCAACGGAAGCAATTCGGGCTGTCACTTGGGGGGCCACTTCACAAAGATCGCGCCTTTTTCTTCGGCAGCTTCGAGCGTCTTGACCAAAGAGGTGTCATCAGCACGGAGTTTCTGTCTTCAGACTTCGCTTGGTTGAGCGGCATCTATCCCAGCCCGACCTACGTGAACCAGATCAGCGCGCGAACCGACCTCATGCTGAACTCGTCGCAATCCCTGTTCGTACGTTACTCGCATGAAGGCAATTTCTCCTACGCGCCATTTGGATCGCTGTATCCGTCGACTTGGCCCCGCCAGACCGATTGGACCGACCAGAGCATTTTCGGGCTTACATCGCAGTTTGGTTCTCGCTTGGTAAACGATATGCGCTTCTCTTACTTTTTCGTCAGTTTCGCGCAACAGGCGCCCGAGATTCAGGGCTGCCCCACGTGCCTTGGGATCGGCGCGCCCTTGATTAACATTGAAGACCAGTTATCTATTGGTCTCTCCAGTACCAACGTCGACCTAGGGCGGCGCTATCACTTAAATGATGTTGTCAGCTGGGAAAGGAGCTTGCATCACATCCGGTTCGGCGGTGACTGGGAGACGACCCGAGGTGGCCACACTGGGATTGGCGATGAGCCCCTAACCTTGAATCTGTTCGCTCCCACAAGCGTCAGGGATTTCAACTCCCAGCAGCCGCCCGATTCTCAGATTCCCTTGCCGGCGACATTCCTCACCGTGCCAGACATTCTCGGGTTGCCGATGCAGAATTTCACCACCGGAATCGGAGATCCCTTCGTGCCCCAAGCCGGATTTGGACGGGCGCGGATCTCGACGCTGGTTCACCTTTTCTTCCAGGATACGTGGCGCCTGCATCCCAAACTTGTTGTCGACTACGGCCTCGGCTGGACGTTTGACTCCCCGCTCAACTACGACCTTGCGAAACCTGCTTACCTTCAGGCGGTTCTGGGCAGGCATGGCTTGGGGTCAACACGCAAGAACTGGAAGAATTTTTCTCCCTCCATCGGTTTCGCCTGGAACGTGGGCGCGAAAGGAAAAACGGTGATCCGCGGCGGAGTGGGAGTTTATTACGACTTCCTGAATCCAGCCTTTATCGCGGATGAAGAAAGAGTGTCGCTAGGCCCGCGCGGAGTCGGCCGCGGTACCTATTTCAGTGGAGGGATTGGCAATCCGCTCACCGATATTCCAGGCGTTCCGGCGGGAACCTTGATGGACTTCAACTACCCCACGATGTTTACCGGCATCACCGCCCTGCAGATTCTGCCTGCGCTCCGGAGGCAATTGGCACAGGTGCGCGGCGATCCGAACAATCGAGATTTCTCGGTCACGAATATTGAAGTGGATAAGCAGGGTTCGGTGAATACCGCCGAGTTTCCCAGCCCCTCAGCGGTCCACGTAAACATCGGCGTGCAGCGCGAGATCGCGCGCGACTTTGTGGTCAGCGCTGACTTCGCCGTGCGGCAATTCCGCAATATCGGTACGCCGCCGGGATTGATCGACGCGAATCACTTTTCCAGTGTCAGCAAACCAGCCCTCCCCATCTGCTCTCCTGATCAGCAAATCGATCCCAAGGCGCTGTGCTCGCTCGGCCCGGTATCACTAACCTCCGGCATAGGCGGCGCAACCTATCGCGGATTGCTGATCCGGGCCGACAAACGCTTCTCGCATGGATTTCAGTTTCTCGCCTCCTATGCCTACTCAACAAACGTTGGCGACAATTTCGACCCCGGTTTTAACAACGACAATCCACTCGGCAACCGAGGCCCCCGTGACCGCGATTTTCGGCACATCCTGAGTCTGTCCGGAATTGTCCAACTGCCCAAAAGCTTTCGGGCCGGCTTCTTTCTGAGCTACCTGAGCAAGCCTCCTTTTTCCGTTTTTCTCGGCGACCTGGACATGAACGGCGACGGCACGACCGGCGACCTGCTGCCTGGGACGAAGGTCAACCAATTCAATCGTGGACTGGGGAAAAGCGACCTTCGGCGGCTCGTGAACGAATTCAACGATACCTACGCAGGCGGGCAGGACAAGGGAGGCAACGATATTCCGCCGATCGTGTTGCCGTCCTCCTTCGAATTCGGCGATTCATTCCTGACCCAGGATCTGCGCCTAAGCCGACAATTCAAGTTGCACGACCGATGGCGAATGACCCTGATTGGAGAGGTCTTCAATGTCTTGAATATTGGAAACCTCTCAGGCCGAAGTGGGGACGTGATGAACCCCGGGTTCGGGCGGGCCACCAGCCGAGTAACTCAGGTTTTTGGTTCAGGAGGACCTCGTGCGTTTCAGATAGCGGCGCGCCTGAGTTTCTGATCTGGGTTGCGATACGATCGCCACCCTTCCGCACGGACAAATTCCCTCCATCGTCTTCAAGCCCCCGGATCGTCGGCCATTGGGAAGTTAAGTTCTGGTTTGCCCGTCATCTGCTAAGGCGCGACCAGAGCCCGTTTCCCACATCGGCGGCTATTCTATTTTTGTGTACTCAGTTTTTGAATGCTTCAGAATGGGAGCCCGTCAAGCAAGAGCTCAGTAGATATCGCGAACTTCGCTGTAGCCGCCTGCGAGAGAGAAGCATATATTGGCCGCATGGCAACGAGGGAGCTTGCCGTTCAGCCAACTAGAACCACCCTGCGCAACGGCGCAACTGAATTCCCTGGCCGCTTGCTTTGCCTCGACGTCTACCGCGGTCTGATGGTCGCGGCTATGATCATCGTGGATAATCCCGGCAGCGATGAAAATGCGTACTGGCCCATCATGCACGCGAAGTGGAACGGTTGGACACCCGCCGATTTCATCTTTCCCTCCTTCCTGTTTCTCGTAGGAATTTCTTTGGTGTATTCGTTCGACGCGCGTCGGCGAAGAGGGGAAACCAGCAAGCAGATCCTGTCGCACGTTTTCAAGCGCAGCTTGATCCTCATTGCCGTAGGAATGCTCGTCAACGCGTCACCAATCTATGGCTTAGACGTGCATACATGGCGGTTCGAGGGTGTTACGCAGCGGATTGCACTTTGTTACCTTTTCGCAGCGATCCTGGAATTGTGGACAGGGCGTCGCGGCCAGGTATTGGCCGTCCTCGGCTGCCTGCTTGGATATTGGGTCCTGTTACGTTTTGTTCCTGTGCCGGGCGCTGGCCTTCCCGGCCGGGACATTCCTTTCATGGACCAAGTGCAGAATCTGCCTGCCTGGCTCGACCGAAAAGTCTTTATGGGTCATCTGTACGACGGGAGCCGCGACCCAGAGGGACTCATTCACACAATTCCCGCCATCGGAACGACGCTGATCGGAGTGTTGACGGGGCACTGGCTCAAATCAAAGCGAAGTGCGTCGCAGCTAATCGGCGGCATGGCATTGTTTGGTGCTGTAGGAATGCTCGCGGGCGAACTCTGGAATCACTGGTTTCCGATCAACAAGAACCTGTGGACCAGTTCTTTTGTCCTGTTTAGCGGGGGATTCTGTCTCATATTCCTCTCGCTGCTGTATTGGGTAACCGAGATGAAACGGTGGCGTGGAAAATGGAGCATGCCGATCCTAGTCTTCGGCATGAACGCGATCGCAGGTTTTGTGGCTAATTCGCTGATTTATGGCCCGGGCTATACCTTTACGATCACCGAGAATGGCGTAAGAAGAAATTGGCACGAAGCGGCTCAGGCGCATCTCGAAGCGGCGAGGTTGAGTGTCGCCAATGCTTCATTGGTCTATTCGCTCGGCGCGGTGCTTATCTGTTGGATAATGCTCTGGTTCTTGTGGCGGAAGAAGATCTTCTTGAAGGTATAGGATCGCAAGACTCCCTTATAAAGACCGCTAACTGGTGGTTAGTCGGCAATCCGGAAACTACGCCGATTGTTGTCGCAATATTGCCTTCCTGACCTTGTCTGGTCTCCCGTCCGATCTCTCCAGGACATTGAGTTACGCGTGCGCGTCGGTTGGCACACGTGCGACACACCTGACGCTGTGCGACAGAATTAGAATTAATTGTTGACCGACAATGAGCCCCCGTCCGATTTCTTCCGAATCACTCCATTTGGCGGGAATAAAGAGGGCGCACCGATGTACATCGCCTAAGACTTAGCCGCTTTCTTCGCCTTCCAAGCAGACCAGCGCTTTTTTTGTGCTTCGGCGATTCGCTTCCTGGCAGTCGCAGACATAACCCGCTTCTTGGGCGTAACCTTTGCCTTTGCCCATCGTGCTCTCTGAGCCGCTGCGATTCTCGCGCGTCCAGCCGCTGAGATCTTTCGAGTGCCGTTCCGTTTTCCGTATGCCGAACCAAAGGCTTCCAGGGCCGCCGCGACGCCTTTGACTTGTTTTGTCAAACGATCATGCTCTCTTTGCAAAAGCTTAACCACGCTTGCGATATTCGCCATTTGAGGACCCCCTCCTCGAGGGCGATTGTAGCAGGGCAGGCGCGGTCTCTAGCGCCTATCACGCAAACTCATCAGTTAACTCGTGCCGGAATCGCAGCAGCTCACAGAAAGCACTGAGCTAACGCTTCGACAGAAGTCTGCCGAACCGGCGACGGGGCTTTGGATTAAAGCAAGACTCTCTGGGCGCCGCGCGGAGAGGGATCGCTGCTACACAACCGGCGAGATGGGCGAAGGTGAAGACGGGGAAGAAGACGTGCTAGCTTCATTCAGCAATGCGATTCCCGTTTGGGGCTATTTGCGCACACATTTCGCACACGGGCACTTCGTTATCCGCGGTTTCAAACATCAGGAATGCTGACCGACAGTCAGCCTTCTTTCGATCTGAGTACTTAATCGTACAATCTTTACGATGCTGATTGGAACGTGCAAACTCTGCCTCAAACCCAAACCGCTGCAGAATAGCCACCTCATCCGGCCGCGATGTATGGCGTTATTCGACTCGAAAATGAGCAATCGGGATGGCAGAATGTAAGCCCGATCTGTCTTCCGGGCAATCGAAGTCGATCAACGGAATATCGGATTCAGTGGCGTATGCAAACATATCCAGTCCCATTCAAGCTCCTTTATTTCGGGTTTGCCTCGATGGGAGCTGGAGAACCGGGCGGACAAGCCTGACCGTCCGCGCAGGGCAACGGCCAACACGGATTCTTGGAGCGGGCGGGCCGTCGACGGACAGGCGCGCGCGGCCCATGCTGCGTCGGACTGGAAACGCAAAGGAGAATGCTGATCGAGAGCAATCAGGAAGACGGCGTGGTGGCGGTGGTGGTGGTCGTCGTAGTAGTAGTAGTGGTCGCGGTGGTCGTTGTCGCTGTGATCACCGCCATGGCGATGATCATCGTTATGGCGATCATGCCTGGTGATCCGCCGGATTTGGCTGATCCGGGGCAGGATGCGGCGTCTTACCCATAATTAAGGAGAGGGCTATCGTGGCGGAGCCGTGCTTCGACCGCGCAACCGAGTCGTTGCTCCTAAACGCAATGATGGAGCGTTTTAGTTGCGCTTACATGGTTATAGTTGCGTATAGGCAGTCGTTTCGTTGCGCATAGGCTTGATAATTGCGCATAAATGTGTTTTAATTGCGCATAGAAATCTATACGCAACATAGGACACTATGGCTCAACGCATACCTGAAGAATCCCTGGCCGCCATCGAGAAAGCGGTCGCGCGCCATCCCGACGGGGCCAGCCTGAGCGACGTTGCCGCGGCTCTGCCCGAGAAGCTTGCGGATCGCACCCTGCAGTATCGGCTCAAATACCTCGTCGACAAGGGGCGTTTGATCACGGAAGGCGAGGGGCGGCGGTGGACGCGCTATCGCGTGCCGGCGGCGGAGGCGGCGCCAAGGGCCTTGGCCGAGGAAGCGCCGAAGGCTGTTCCCCCTGCGGCGGAGAAGGCGGAGGATGCGGCGGTGCCGCTGTCCCCGGCCAGCCAGGAAATGCGCGCCTATTTGAGCCAGCCCCTCAACGCGCGAAAGCCGGTCGGCTACAACCGTGAATTCCTCGACTCGTACCGGCCCAACGAGACGTTCTATCTTTCGGAAGAACAGCGCACGCACCTCGCGAAAGTGGGCAAGGTGAATTTCGAGGAGCAGGTGGCGGGCACTTATGCAAAGCAGATTTTGACCCGGCTGCTTATCGACCTTTCGTGGAACTCAAGCCGCCTTGAGGGCAACACGTATTCGCTGCTCGATACGACGCGGCTCATCGAACTTGGGGAAGCCGCCGAAGGCCGCGACCGGCTGGAAGCGCAGATGATCGTCAACCACAAGGAGGCGATCGAATTCCTCGTCAACGACGCCGAGGAGATCGGATTCAACCGCTACACGATCCTCAACCTTCACGGAATTCTGGCGCAGAACCTTCTGCCCGACGCGGACGCGCCCGGCAGGCTTCGCCGCATGGCCGTCGGCATCGGGAAGTCGACCTATCATCCGCTGGAGATGCCTCAAATGATCGAGGAATGTTTCAATCAAGTGCTGGACACGGCGGCGGCAATTCTCGACCCGTTTGAGCAGGCGTTTTTTGCGATGGTGCAGCTTCCGTACCTGCAGCCGTTCGATGACGTGAACAAGCGCGTGTCGCGCCTGTCGGCGAACATTCCGTTCATCAAGCGTAATCTTTCGCCGCTGTCCTTCATCGACGTATCCCGTACGCTCTACATGGAGGCGCTCCTCGGCGTCTACGAACTGAACAAGATCGATCTGCTGCGCGATGTATTCACCTGGGCGTATGAGCGGTCGGCGGCCCGCTATGCCGCGGTGCGGCAGTCGCTGGGCGAGCCCGATCCCTTCAGGTTCAGGCACCGGGCGGCCCTTCGCCAGATTGTCGGCGAAGTGGTCCGCGCCAAGATGGACAAGAAAGCGGCAGCGGCGTTCATTACGGCCTGGGTGGAGAAGAACGGCATCCCGGAAACCGAGCGCGAGAAATTCCGGGACATGGCGGAAAGCGAACTGGTCGGCCTGCACGAAGGAAATTTCGCACGCTACCAGATCAGGCCCAGTGAATTCGAGGCATGGCAACAGATCTGGGGCGAGCGCAAGAAATCATGAGCGACAGACGGCTGCAAGACCTCATGCGTGCGCGCAGTCGGGGGATCAGCTAAAGTCTGAGCAATAGATTTATGGACCCGGAATTTCAGAGACTTGTCGATGCCGCAGCAGAGGTCGCCACGTCGGGCCGCTGGGATGCCGCCAATGACAGGATCAAAGCCCTGGCGGCAAATCCGGGACCGGACAACGACTGGCACGTTCAGCTCTTGGGCTGTTTGTGTTCGCAGATATTCTCCGAATATCTCGCTTTAAAGCGTGCATACGCCGATGAACGCGACAGAGATTCATCCCTCGTTGCGTGGCGCGCCCGGAATCTGCTCGAACTTTCGGTCTGGTGCCTGTTCTGCGCGAAGGACCGCGCACATGCGCGGAGGCTTTACGAAGACGCGGGCCGCGATGTTCTCGGGATCTACAGCGCCTTCGAGAAATGGGGGACAGCGACGGCCAAAGAGCCGGACTTCCTCGCCCTGTTCTCGACCGCGAAGCAGGAACTGTCCAGCCGCGCTGCCGCTGACGGAACTACGTCTCTCGACGGGGACTTCAAGAAAGTCAATGAAGCGGCGGAGGAGGTTGGCATCGGAGTACATTTCAGGCTCAGTTACAAGATGCTGTCGAAGTTCGCGCACCCCACCGCCATGCGAATCCTGGCTCCGCCCGACGAGCCGCGGACCACTCTCCAGCGAAACTGTTTCTTCAGCCAAGGCTGCCTCTATTTCCGCGGCGCATTCGATTCTCTCGAAAACCAGCTGCTCATGCCGGCCTAGGGCGGCGGCAACCGCGCAGTGTGCTAGGCCGCATTTCAGCACGCTGTGGAACGGTGGACGGGCTGCGGATTGCCGGGCGCGAGGGAAACTTGTAAGCTGGCGGCTGCCCATCGCAGCTACAGAGACAGGGTGAGATGACTCAAATGCCGCCGTCTGCTCAAACAATCAATCCGGCGAAAGGCCTGTACATAAAGCTCGGCACCTCGGGAAGTTGGGAAAAGGAAAGCATCGATTCAGGCATCCTGCGCTTCGGTTACAAGGAGACGCCTTTCGAAGCTGCCGTGTCGGGGGATTGGGAGGCCGTGCGCAAAGTATGGCTTGCCAAGCGAAAGAACGAAGGAGTTGCGACGAGTGACGTGACGCAGATCCGATACTTTTTCGAAGCTGATGTCGACACGCTGTGGATCACATTTTACGGAGGATTCCTCTGGTGGTGTTTCGCAAAGCCCGGCGTGAAACTGCATCAGGACGGACAAGGAACCTATCGGGAAACCGTGGACAGGTGGCGTAACACCGATATCAACGGCAAAAAGCTCTTTGCAGACAAGCTCTCCGGCAATCTCCTGAAGACCCAGGGCTTCCGGGGAACGATTTGCGGAATCGACGAGTTCCAATATCTGAAGCTGAAACTGAACGGTCAATTGCTGCCGGCGGTTGACGAAGCCGCGCAGGCCGAGAATCAGATGGTGCAGAAGATCATTCCGTTAATGCATATGCTCCCATGGCAGGATTTCGAGTGGCTGGTCGATCTGGTGTTCTCCAACAGCGGATGGCGCCGCACCGGGCAGGTTGGCAAGACACAAAAGACCGTCGACATCGAGCTCATGCTGCCCACGACCGGGGAGAGGGCCTTTGTGCAAATCAAGTCTTCCGCCCGAAAACAAGATCTCGACGACTATCTCGAACGGTTCAAAAACTCCGATGCCTATGACAAGATGTTTTTTGTCTGGCATTCCGGCGATGTTGGAGAAATAGACGACAGCAATGTCGTGCTAATCGGCCCTGACCGTCTGGCAAGGATGGTTTTCGACGCAGGTCTGACCTCGTGGCTGCGGGAGAAGGTGTCTTGAGAGCCAGATATCACTAATCCGTGACGCCCGCTGTACTCAGCATCATGCGCAGATTTGAACTTATCGCATGCGCCATGTCTTCTGAACTCTTTAGAGAGAGCGAAGAGAGCGCTTCGACGGTGTGTTTCACGTCGCCTGGAGTTGTGGACCGATCATTTATTCGCGTGAAGGGTGCGTCCGTCTCGGTGAGCAAGCGATCAGAGGGTAAGGTTGCAACGAGATTGCAGCCACGTGGGTTTCGCATCATCGAAGAATTGATCGAAAAATAGCAGCCAAGATCAGCGGCCCGACGCGCTTCTGACTTGGAACCACTGAACCAGTGAAGGACGACCCGGCCCTGCGGCGGAGGAAGATGCGCCTCAATAAGATCGAGCACTAGTGTTGTTGCGCGGACGCTATGAACGGTTAAGATCTTACCGCCTGCCTGTGCGCACCTTTGCAGGATTCGCGTGAAAATCTCCTTTTGCAGGTCGAGAGAGCGATAGTACTGGGGCCCGGCGTCAATACCGACCTCGCCAACATAACGCGCCTGGGGCAAATACTGTTCCCACACCTCGATCTCGGCTGAGCGTTCCGCGATGAGTTGCGGATGAAGCCCTAGAGCGGCCCGAACGTACTTCGTCTTGCGCGTGAGATCGTAATTCCGCGGCCATGCTCTTGGGGTCGTGGTTACTGTGAGGGTGTAAATGCCGGCGGCTTCCGCATCGCGCACGGCGGAATCTGGGTCCGGGAAAAGATCGAGGTGACAGTGAAAGTCAACGAGAGCGGGCTTCATGGGAACTAGCTCGGCGTGGCACGAACGCCTGCGAGCAGTTTGGCAAGCTCGGCGAGTCCACGCTGGTAAACGCCCGCAAGCGCTGTTAGACGGGCTGGGGACTCGTCTGACAGTGGACCGGGCTTATGAATATACAGCGCCGCTAGTTTTGGCTTCTGCCGTATCTTTTCAATCGCGTATTGGAACGACCGTATCTGTTGTCCCTTGGCTCTGCGTGTGTCGAGTTTCTTGGCAGCAAGGTCCGAAAGGGCATATGTCGTCGTATCGCCTGTAGCGAGAAGGGCGGCCCGACGGATCAAACATGGCAAACAGAATCCGCAGTGACCGGTTGCCAGCCCTAGCCATCGCCCCTTCGTTGGCGACGCACACGAGAACGATTTTGGGGCGAGCTTTGCAAGCAGGGCCGGATTTTTGCAGCCTCCCGCCATTTCCCCCTTGGTTTTGTCCCAATAGGGATTCTCGATGCGACCCGAGATACCCAATAGGACCAAAAGTTCGTTCCATCTCGCAATATAAAAAGGATGCGTCGTGCGGGTACTAAACGCTCCCAGACGCAGAGGATCGAGCGGAACATTAAGCGCGATCAGGCCGTTCTCGGGCACACCGAGAACGAAATCTCCACTAAGGCCCGTTCCCGCGAATACGCCCGTTGCAAAAAATAGGAAGGACCGTCCCCGAGTCGTCTTCTCCGCTTTTACTCCCTTCACGCGCCAATTGCGAAAATCCATCCAGATTCGCAAACGAGCAAAGTTTTGTTTCGAATAATTCTTTGTCAATGCGTCGAAGAGCTTGTTCTGTGCACCGCTAGTCGCGCCATCTCCCGCGTGACTGATAAGGAGGGGAGTTTTTGCCTGTTCCAGGGAGTCGATTGCGCCGATTAAGCTGTCGAGACCTCCTGAAAACAAGGCGAGGCTGTCAAAGGGTGGGGGTATCAATTGGGGTGGCTTGTCGCGAACTGCTTTCTCAAATCCGGCAGGTCGCGGCCGGAACCCGACTGTCCACCGGTCACCGGTCAAGAAATTGAGGAGACGCTGCAGCAAAGATACCGCTGTGTTCCAGCGGACAGGATCGCTGACAGGGACTACAATGCGAATCTCTCTTGTCCAGCCGTCCTGTGATTCGGTGGACCGCGAAATTCGCGTATCCGCGGCTTGCACGTGTGCGGCAAGTACCAGAAGATCAAGCCCGATCTCGGAGGGAAAAACACCGATCTTGGAGAGATCGTCGAGCGAACTGCCTATATCATGCTCAAGGCGCTTCTTGGCCACGACAAATTCCAGCCGGGTCGATACTTCTCCAGCGGCGGCGGGAATCTCCGCCCGATCAGAATTGCCGAAACGTCCGATGATAAGGTGGCGTCTCATGTCTTTTCCGCCTCCGCTTCGGCCATGGTCTGCATGATCGCATAAGCCTGTTCATAAACGCGGGTGACGAATCCGAAGACCCGGTCAGGTGTAAGAGCCTGCATTCCCGCACGCGCCTCTGTCAACGAATCAGAGACACTGCGGCGAACGAAATCCAGGAGCTGTCGCTGGACCGATGCCGCCTGTGCCGCATCAGCCGGAAGCGTGATGGCCTTCATGCCGATGTCGTTGCACAGGCGTGTTTCGATCGCATGGGTAGCGTACAGTTCAAAGATCGTCTGCATCTGGTCAACGGTGAGGCCATCGAAGTCGGTAATTCCGCTTTCTGCTAAATCAGCGATTGTCTCGATGAAAGCGTCCCGCGCGATTCCCTCGTCCACCGAACCGCCCTCGGGGCAGACATATTCCATGAGGCCGAGAAAAACCTCTTCAATCGGCCGCCCCGCAAGTCTTTCAAGGTTGAGTGCGCGGAGGGCTTCTCGCGGACCGTTGGCAACGGCACCGGAAAGAAAACTGAGGAGCGGAACTCCGGACGCCGGAGACCGCGCCATTCGCTGGGCGGCGGTCCGACTGCCGCCCGATGCCGAAGATACATAGCTCGATAGAGCGCGGCCGAGACTGGCACGATCACTTCCACCTGAACCGGCAAAGCGTGAGAAATTACCGCGCGCCATCGTGAATCTATCGCCTGCCGCTGCCGGAGGAACCGGCGGAAGGACGGGGGGTGTGGGCATCGGAGGCGGTGTTTCCCGCGGCGGATTGGCAGGCTGCGGATTGGGCGGCGGCGTAGGCGGCTGGAGGGCAGGGGTCGGGCTGCCATCAGTCGGCAACCAAGTTGGAATGAGCGGCGTGTCGCCGCCCTGACCTCCGTTTGCATTGGAAGTACCCATTAACGCTGCACTCCTTGATTACGCATACGCAGCGCGGCACCCGCGGCGGCCTTTAGAAATTGGCTACCGTCTCGTTTCCATGCTTCCAGCAGTTGGTCATATCGCCGGCTCTGATCCGGGTCCTTGACGATGCCTTCCCAACCGCTACATGCCCACGGTCCCAATCTCTGTCGCGGCAAAGCCTCAAGGAAGTCGAGAAGATTTCCTTGTAGAGGCGGTTGGGCCTTAACCAGAACCGCTATTCCGGCGGCGCCTGCAGGTTCTGAGTCGAAAGTATCGCCGCCGACGATCCGGGCGCGGATCAGGTCGAGAACCCGAGCGGCCTCGGGGACAGCGAGCTGTCGGAGTTCCGTTTCGAGGCCTTGGACCACGAATTTCGAGCCGAGCAGTTTCTCGGCGATGCTGGCGAGTTGCCCAAGGGCTGTGGTGGCTCCGAAGTAATCCTTTCGATCCTTCGCAACGAAAAGATACGGCCGCAAGTCCACCGATCCGATTGATGGCTCGATCTGCGCCCACGAGCGGACGGCTGGAGATGAAATCCACTCTGTCAATTGTGCGCTGTCTGCGGGTTTTACCACTTCGAGTTTGGACTCGGCCTTGGGACGAGCAGTTTCCTTACTTTTTGCGGGGGACGCGGGTTTTGGAGATTGCTCTTTGCGGTCCGAAATTTCCTCTTCCAACTGGATCAAATCGGTGCAAATGCCATCGGCGGCAGCGGCGGCCGACGTGGCGATCTGGTCGAACAACCGCGGAATAAAGCGCTCCGCAAGCATCAACTTGGCTAGCACCGGCAGCTTCACGTCTTCGCCGAAGCCACGGGCGTTGGCAGAAGACTGACGGAGCAATAGCGTGTTTAGGAACCGCTTGATTTGTCGGGGATTGCCTTTGGTGCCACTTGCCAGAATTGGCCCGAGTTGGGCGCTCAAAATCAAAGCATTCTGAGCACGATCTGCCTTTCCGCCCAATGCGGCCTTCACAGTAGCCGAGTCAAGGACCGTGCCCGTCCACGGACGCTTCAATCGCTCGCGCGCCAGGGCAATGAGCTTCGCGAAATCGGGGTCGTCTTCACCAAGTTCAGCCCCGACGAATAGCAGCGTGACATAAATGCGAGTCTCGGTCTCTCCGAGAGCAGGAATCCGGAACGGAACCTGAATTAGTTTTTCGAGGTAATTTCTGGCATAGGTTTGCGGGCCGGTGGTATCGGGAAGATCGGGAAAGTGTTTGCGGACCGCGTATTCGATCATCGCCTCATCGGCGGCCACGACGAAGGCAGTGCGCGAAGTGAAAACGAAAAGACGAACCGCCTCCAATGTCTCAATAGCGGTGTCCGGAAGACAACGGTCAAGATCATCGATCAGCACTACCAGCTGGTCGATGCCGGCTTTCTTAAGCAGCTCATCGAACGCTTTCCGAAAGCCATCGATCTCCTCGGGGACATTGTTCGTTTCGGACTTCGGCTTGATGATGTCTCTTGCACCGGAAAGAACGGATTCGACGTTTTCTTTGGTTAGTGTCGCTGGGTCGGATGCCCAGCCCTCAAGCGAACTCATGAGAGCGGGGACGACGGCAACATGAGCGGGAAGGCCGTGAGCAGCGGCGTAGGCGGTTAGGGCGAGGCCGCCAGCCTTCTTGGCTGCCTTGAGTAAGTCGATGCGGTGAAAAATGTCCTTCACCGCTTCACTGGCTTTGGTCAGAATGGGACGCTTCTCAATAAGGCCGGTAACGATACCTTCGATGAGAGCGATCTTGGCGTCCTCGAAGCCCTGAAATCGCCATCCGTTGAACTTGAGGCAAAGAACCCGATCATCTCCGCCGAGAGCGACCTCGATCATTTCCAAAATACTTGACTTTCCCGCGCCCCAATCGCCGTGAACTCCTATGGTGACCGGATGTTCGGGGCGCTCCCGCAATAACGTGACTATCGTCTTGGCGATCGCCTCATTATTGAGAAGGTCAACCTTCGTTTCGTTGTCTGACAAGATCATGGCAGCCACATCTTAATACTCGTCCAGTACTTATTTCCCGAGGATGCGTTGACGATACCAGATCATTTATCGGCTGTCAGTGAACGTTTCGTCACGAGGCGAGCGCGTACCAAGGGCACAAAACGACTTACTTATTGGATACGCCTGAATCGGAAGGCGCGAGTTCACCGCGAAAGGCTTTTGCGAGAGTGGCTTGGTCGAGGCGATCGATAAGAGACATAGCACGAATGGCGCCTGTGAAAAATCTGTCGCCGCGCTTGAACGCGACTTCAATGCGTTGGACGATCTCGTGTTGTTCGTCCATTGGTGCTACGCAAATGTGGAGAGCACGAACCTCTGGGAAGTAGATAGTTGTATGTGTTGATCCCTTCCCAAAGCGACGGATGCGGGGCGAGAAAATCAAAATTTGCGGATATTGCCTTCATGCGCCGAGATCGATCAATTACAGAACTCATTAAAGTAGCAGAGTTCCGTTGAGATGGTTAATCTTTCAGGGATTGTGCTCTGTCAGAGTGTTCTAACGAATGCCTAGTCGGCAAAACCGGCATACAACCGGCACATAGCCAATCAGAACTAATCAATATTTACGCGGGTGTTCCACTCTTAGCGAACTGATGGGCCGTCAGTCATTAACGGAGCCGGGCCTACAAGTGAGCCGGGCCTAGGTTTTCGGTCATCCCTGATTGGGGGCGGTCTATTTATTAGATCCAGGAGTGAGATTTGTACTATCTGTATATATATAGATCGATGATGTTGTAGTGGACGAGGAGGCCCAGAGTGAGCGCGGGCTCAATTTTCAAAATCGGCCCACCCCATGGCATGCAAGAAAGTTGAGTTCTCGCCTGACCGCCCACCGCTCGATTTTCCTTCCTATTGGGCACGCCCAGCGTCCATTGAGGCGCACGATACCGACATGCTGAATTACGAAACTATTCGTATACCACAGCCCGGCGCGCCGTAACTCGGCGTGCTTGCAGGCCAGTAACGATGTCCACATAGTAAACAATGCGGAATGATATCGCGAAGTGATACCGATTACGTCGCCTAAGTTTATTGTTCTCAATCGCTAGTGGAGAGCGCAGTATTCTCCTCTCTGAGATCCGCTCTGACACGGGCCCTGTTCGTGCCTATGTTTTGACTGGTTGATTCAGCCCAGGGATAACGCGATTCACCTCTTTATCTAGTCCCTTCCTGCCCCGTTCCCGACCGCTTTTGGCACGTAACGAGCCGCATTTGGTAGCTCCGCAGGCGCTGTCACCCCTACGAAGGGAAAGGGCTCGCCTCGATAAAGAGCGCCGATGGGTCCCCCTTGCAAGTAATTCTTCCTCGACCCAGCCGTCTGGGGAGTCCGCCCGTATCCGCTCGTGCCAACGGCGTGGCGAAGCCGACGACTATGCGCTCTGCACTCCTGCGCTGCGCCCTGCGCTCCCTCGAGACATCGAGACGTTCGAGACGTCGATTCACGATTCGGATTTCGCGAGCCTAATAGGGAGCAAACCAGAAAAAGAGGGTGGGGGTCTTTGCGCGAGGGCGGGAGGTATAGTTAGCAAGTTTTCCTGTACCGTGTATGTCAGACCCTTTGCCCGATGCCCGATGGAGACTGTTACCGTGTAAACGCCCCGCGCCCAAGAGCCCCGTGGTTACTGTGGTTACGAAAGGTCATTGTCCTTCTTCCTGCTTGCAACGCGGAGTAGAGGCTGGCAATATTCCAATAGTACAGCGCCTTCTGATTGGACCTGATTTGGCTGGCACGTCCAGCCGCAATCGGAGGGCACATGAAGTTCGAATCTCAGATCGTCCGTTTCAACCTCAAGTCTGTTCTTCTCGCCTCGCTCTCAGGCGCAGCGATCGCAAGCACCTTCCTCCTCGCGCAAGGCTACGGCTCATCTCAGAGAGCGTCTGAACCCATCAGTGTTGCCGTTTCTCAGGCAACGTCAAATCTCTACTCGCAGTGCAGCGGGTCTGTCTCGAACGTGCGTGTCATGCAGAGCGTTCAGAGTTATAGCGGCTGGTTCTATATCGACGCGCAGGCAAAAGGTAAGCAAACACCGCCCTGTACGTCCTGTAGAGGGCTGATTCGGGTGACAAGACGGTTCAACTCCGCCGATGGCTCGGTGCCAGTCGCTCTCCGAACACTGATCTAAAACTTTGATTGAGTACGCAGGCGCATTCGTGCGTGCTCATGCGTGAACCACGGTGCCCACGTCGGATGGCGCCCACAACACGCCCGTGAAGTCGGGAACCAGCAATTAAGGGTAGCGACCGACGCGAGAGGAGGAACGTGAATATGGAAATGACAATGCAACAAGCACTGGCACAGGTGAAGAAGTACATCGACGAAGCGGATGAGGCAAAAGCGCATCTCGTCTTCTTCAATCGTCGCGGTGAGATCGACCGTGTCTCTGAAGAGGCAGACAACGAAGATGCACTCAACGACGAAGCAAAGGCACAGTCAGGCGGGCCGTACTTCGAGATACTGTCCATCAACGTCGGCGGAGATGTTGTCATCAGCGGTGAGTTCTATCTTGATGCGGTAGCCGATGCTGTTCTTCAAGAGGCAATCACTGACGCAGACAACAGCCGCACAGAGTTCTACGCGCAACGTGCGGAGGAGTTCGGCGCATCAGCGTATCCGATGACGGCGGGCAAATGACCGATCACGCGCACAACTTCATCGATCTGACAGGCGAGAGTTTCGGCACCGTCACTGTCATCGAGTGGGTTGGGCGCGAAGTTAAGAACGAGGCACTATGGCGTTGCGTCTGTCGTTGCAAGCGGGAGTTAATCGCAGCGGGATCAAGTCTGCGGCGCGGCGGCATCCACCGATGCAATAAGTGCCGATTGAAGCTGATGCCGATCAGGGCGAGACTCTTGAACTCAGAGAGGGCGATGAAGAGACGCAAGAAGAAGTAGCCCACGGGCAGAGAGGAGAACTATGAACAGCAATTGGGAATCTATGGACTTAGAAAGTTTGAAAGCGAAACTGGAGGAGTACCTGAACGAGAACGCCGTAATGGAACGCAGGACACGAGGGGGTGCGTGTGACTGTCCTCTTTGTGCGCCGCCTCCCCACGGTGCGCTCGTCGACATACACGACGCCATCACGAAGGCTCGAAATGACTATGACGACATCACCCCCTACGTAATCATCAGAAGTCTCATCGCGCACCTGATGGTTTTTATCGACGAAGACAAGAAGTTCAGGGACTTAACACATGTTGCCCTCGCAACAAACGGTGCCCGCCCCGTGTGGTGTGAAGAAGGTGTGCTGACACAGGAGGAGTTCGATCAACTCGAAGACAAGAAGCGCAGGGGCGAATCTCCCAAACCACAACAGAGGTTCAATGAGTTTGAAGACCGTCCCGCAGACAAGTTTGATGAAGACGATCTCGCAGACATAAATAACCTCGCTGCTGAAGAGATAGACGATAAGTTGGCCGACCTTAACGATCCACTCGATCCACTGTACGACTACTACGACGACAACCACTACGAGGACGATGATCCTGACGACCCCGATGTTGCACGCTAACTGAGCGCCACATGCAGAGCACGAGCAGGACACGGAGGCTTTTATGAACGAACCCAACCCCGTCGCGGAGACGCGATGAGCCTACAAGTACTCAACAACAAATCTGAACGTGAACAGATCGTCCAGTTGCGCCGCCAGTCTGTCTTTATGTTCATCGCCACGCATCTCGATCCTGATGGTTGCTTCAGTGGAAGCGATCAGTACATCGCGAACACCGTGGCGGGAAGCAATCGCCAGAGCGTGAACCGTACCCGTCAATCTCTCGAAAAAACAGGTGACGTCATGGTGGTTGAGAGCGACCGCTACGACGCGAAGGGCAAGTCTCTGCCGAACCGAGTACGCCCAGTTCCAATCAGGACTTTTTGGGTCCGAGAGTGGATCAGGAACGGCTCAAAGACCGACCCAGATTTTCCGAGGAGTGAGCACGGGCAAAGTGCCGTTCCGCGATCACGGGTGAACTCTCTGAATCAGCATGGGTTGACCCCACAATCAGAGGCTCCCGTGAACACGGACAAAACCCGTGCTCATGAACACAAGAACAACACTCCTCTCTTAGAGTCACCGTCTTTTATATCTGTAGATAAACAGAGTATTGAGTATGGAGCGTGTTCCCGTGAACACGGGTTTACAAAGTACACCGACCCGCCAGTGCAACGTGCGCTCGACGCCCTGCGTACCAAACTTGCAGAGATGAAAGCCCAGCAGACGAAGTCACCCCACAATTCCTATTGGGGCACGAAGGCTGAAGAACTAAAGAACGACATCGCGATACTGGAGGGTGCCGAATGATAGAAACCTCGAAGCAAGAACTTCAGCGCCTTCTGCGTCAGGTGAACCGCAAGCATCTGCTCCATCAGCGAACAAACCCGCGTCGTCTGATGTCCCTGGCGTCGCGCATAAATGCCATTCATCGTGCTCTGACCGCTGAAGAGCTTGCCGAGCTGCTTCACATGTCTCGCATAACGATTCTCCGGCGAGCGAAGCGGGGAACAATACCGTCGTTTCGAGTAGGTTCCTGCGTCAGATTTGACTCGGCTGCGATCGCCAAGTGGCTAATGCAGCAGGGCGTGCAGAGAATGTCCAAGGGGTGAGTCGAAGAGAAACATGTTAACGATAGTTACTTCCGGATTGCCCGTCATCCAGGAGGAAAAGGACATGTCGGCAATTACGCCACACTAGCCGACCTTCCTCTCAGCAATTGGTACGCCTACAGTCATCCTCTCCACACTGGATCGTTTTGTGACACGTGGCCCGCGACGGCTGAAGCTTCGCAAAGTTCATAGTGGTTGACCTGATCTTTCCGCAACTCGCTAGCCTACTTTTCTAATGCGTTCAGAGTCACTGGTTCTACCTTCGAGGTTGTGCACCGCTCAACCCTCCAGTGCTCTAAATGCATCCGCGAGCTGCGGGCGGAGATGAATTCTGACTACGTGCAGTTGGCATCGTTTCCGGTCGTCAGAAGCTGCAATTGGGATTCCCGGCCGGAAGCTCGGTGCGGAACACACCTCCGACCGAAGTAATTGCGACCGTAACATCGCTGGCCGAATTGATAGGATCCTGGTTAATGCCGATGTGCCCGCTCCCAAAGTCAACAAAGCCCTGGCCCTTGCTAAACACATGAGGCGAACACGTCGGGTCATCAAACTCGTAGAACGTGATCTGGCCCGAGGTCACCGTTATGTACACCGGCCCAGGATGCTTATGCCAGCCAGTGGAACCCGACGGATCGTAGAGGTGAGTATCCACCTCCACATCAATAGCGGGATTCGTCTTATCAAGAGCCTGCGCTTTTGCGATGTATTGGAACGGTTTTACGCTTGGGTCGGGGGGATTCAAAGTTTGGTTCTGGTCGGTATTCACCATGAAACCGTCATACGTCCCTCTACCAATTAATGTGCGGTGAACACCGATCGCAGGAGTTGCCCACATCTTTAGCACGTAGCCACCGATCGCGAAGACGCACAGTACAGCGGCTGTTGCAGCAGTTTTCAAAACTTTTTCCTTCATTCTTGGCCTCCGAAATGCGGAACGGGGGAACTCTCGCAGGGACACCGATATTCCGCAATGGAGGCCGAATGAAGGTCTTGTGAAGTTCTTCTGAAGCGCGAAACCACTGACCAGTTGCTACTTAGGCGTTTATGTCGCATCATTTTCGCAGCCAGCAGGCCACCAGCGACTGGGGAGGCAGGTACGGCCCAGGTATTCCATTTCGGGGATTTCACACTTGACCAGTCGCAGTATCGGCTGCGACGGGGCGAACGCATCCTCCGCCTCGAAAAACAGCCGATGGAGTTGCTCTTCCTTCTGGTAGAGAAACGCGGAGAGCTGGTTACGCGCGAAGAGGTCGCGGACCGGCTTTGGGGCACGACTGTTTTCGTCGACATCGATCAAAGCATTAACACCGCCGTTCGCAAAGTCCGATTGGCGCTGCGCGACGATCCGGATAAACCCCGATTCGTAGAGACCGTGGTCGGGAAAGGATACCGCTTCGCGGCGGCGGTGACGGTCAACGGCGAAGCGACTGCGTCCCCCACGGCCGGGCTGTCGTCCAACCGACAGCATGTCCCCCTAAGCGAAAACACAGTGAGCGCAGTTGCTCCTACCGAGCACAACCGCAAGCGCCCCTTCGTTTTAAAGCTAATGGCGGGTGCAGTAGCAGGGCTTGCAATTCTTGCGTCCGGCTGGCTCGCGATCGACATTCATCGGGCCGCCAGCGCTGCGCAACCAGCTATCAAATCTCTGGCTGTTCTGCCTTTGAAAAATCTTTCAGGTGACCCGGGACAGGAGTACTTGGCTGACGGCATGACGGAGGCGCTGATTTCCCGACTCTCGGGTATTCATGGCCTACGGGTGATTTCCAGAACCTCAGCCATGCGCCTCAAGGACACCAAGCTCTCGCTTCCGGAGATCGCAAAGACGTTGCAGGCGGATGCCGTGGTCGAGGGTTCCGTCATTCGCCAAGGCAATCGCATCCGCGTCACAGCTCAGCTGATTCGTGGCTCAAGCGATCAGCACTTCTGGTCGGAAGTTTATGATCGGGAGCTACCTGACGTGCTGGCATTACAGAGCGACGTAGCCCAAGCCATCGCGCGGAAAATTGAGGTCACTTTGACGGGGAAGGAACGCGAGAGGCTTGCCGCAGCCCACGCGATCGCACCTGAGGTTTACGAGAGCTATTTGAAAGGGCACTTTGAGTTCTATAACGCAAGCACCGATGCGGGCTTCGAACGGAGCATCACTTATTTTGCCGAGGCAATTAAAAAAGATCCCAGCTTCGCACCGGCTTACGTCGGGCTTGGAAATGCGTATATGCAACTTGACACGGCTTTGAGTGGAGCTCCTCCTGAAAAAGAGCGCGCAGAAGCAGTAAGCGCCGCACGTACAGCGCTGCAACTCGAGCCAGATTTAGCCGAAGCACACGTTCTGCTCGCAGACGTTTACGAGGAGCAGTGGCGCTGGGCGGAAGCGGAAACTGAATACCGGCGCGCTATTGATCTGAACCCGAACGACGGGAATGCTCACGCGGGCCTTGCCATGTGGCTCCTTGCGCATGGGCGCACAGAAGAGGCTCTGGCATTGATGCGGCGTGGCCGCGAACTCGACCCGGTTTCAGTTCATGGCACCGATGTGGGCTTGGTTCTATTCTGCTCTCGACGTTACGACGACGCGATTCGCGAGTACCAGAACGTGCTTGCGTTCAAACCAGACGCACTGGGATCCCTTTCGCAACTTGGAATGACGCTTACTCTTACGGGGCAACCGGAGCAAGCTATCCCCCTGCTGGAAAAGGCAGTTTCTGTTTCTGTTCGAAGCCCTGACATTGTCGCTGCGTTGATCGTTGCCGATTCGCATGCCGGTCGACGCTCGGATGCTCTGCGGCTGTTAGCGGAACTGAAAAAAAGAAAACAGTCTAGCTATGTTCCTGCCGGCGCGTTCGTGACCGCTTACATTGGGCTCGGTGATAACGAGCAGGCTTTCGACTGGCTGGAGCAGGCCTACAAGGAACGCTGTGGTCTTCTGCAACTAGCAAAGGTGCACCCACTGCTTGACCCGCTGCGTGGCGACCCGCGTTTTGCAGATCTGCTCCATCGCGTTGGTCTTGGCTGACGCATTCCGGCGAGTTGTCGGCGCAACGCCTTGATTCTTCAAGTCCGAAGGCACGTGCTGAGCAACATTGGTTTCAACACAGCAACTCTGTTGCGACTAGAGCATTCCCATTTTGCGTCTGGATGGTCGGCAATTGGGAAGTTGGCTTCTGGGTTGCCCGTGATCCGGGGAAATTTGTCACGCGAAAGCGAACGACATAACCGTTTGGTCTCGATCACTGGATCTGCGGTCACTGTTATGCCCGAACTTGGCGCTGCGACGATCTCGCAAGGCCGGAGTTTAGTGCCGCGGGGATGCTCTCACCGATTCACTTCACTGGTCCAATTCAACACTACCTGCAGTGATGTCGGTCCTTTCTGGTCTGCGGACTTCATCATTAGGAAGCGCCGACCGTCTGTCTCGTAGTCGCGTCCAGCGTGCGCGTAGTGTCCACTGAACAGCATGTGCGCCGTGTCGGAGGTGAAATGAGGGCGCGTTTGCACACTAGCCGCCATCATCGCGTCGCCCCAGCGAAAGAATATCTCTTTCCCGTCGGGTGACCAATGCGGGCGGTAGCCGCCCCCGTTTGAGACCTGCCATTTGCCTCCGGGCCCAGGATAGGGTTGAACATAAACCTCCAACTGCCCGGTTTCCGCAGACTCGTAGGCAATCCACTTGCCATCGGGAGAGATACCCAGGGAGTCTCCCTCACCGAGGTTGATCAGAGGCACGGGCGTCGCATTACCGGTGACCCCCACCTCCCAGGAGTTCACATCTGTCGCGGTGACGTCCTGAGTGAAGATGAGTTTCTTCCCGTCCGGGGTGAACGCTGCGGCGGTCGGTTCGAACTGATTGCTCGTCAGCTTCTGTTCCGGCGAACTACCGTCAACGGCGCTCCAATAGATCCCGAAATGACCATCGCGGAAAGATGTGTACGCAACGTGCCGTCGATCTGGAGACCACAAAGGATCGCGGTTATCCCCGTTGAACGTGAGGCGGTTCACATTGCCGCGCTCGAGATCGAGTATCCAGATGTTCCACACCGGATCTGCCGGAATCGTGAAGGCAGCCATTTTTTCATCCGGCGTGATGCTCATGTCCTCGTACCCGCGAACCGTCTGCGAAGCAGGCGACTCCTTTCCGTCGCGCGAAACCCAAACCAGGCGCGTAGAAGACCCGCGATCTGTACGTTCGGGGCCGCTCACGTACACAAGATTTCCGGATCGGGCTACCGCCAGGTTGCCATAGCCATCATCCTGATTCGTCAATACCCCGTGTAACACCTGCACCGGCGTTCCCGTCACACTTAACGATTTCAGATCGAAGGGAACAGCCATCAGCGTGCCTGCATGGACGTAAACCAGGTGTCCTGTGGGCAGATAATGAGCATTCGAGGCATTAGGCAGGACGCTGCGCCAAGTCTTTGTCTTGATCGACAAAACCCCAGCCTCGGCGTCATTCGCGCCGAAATTCTTCATGATGCTGAACAGGATACTGTCTCCGTCCGGCAGCATCTCGGGCCAACGGTGCCCCTGCTCCTGGCGGGCCGAATCTGGAAGGGTCACCGTCTCGACTTTCCCGCCATTCTGCTGGACCCGCGACAAGCCCTGCCAAAAGCGGCTGAAATAAATAAACCCGTCCGTGCCCCATGTTACGCCGGCCACCCCAAAGGCCACAGACGGCGCAAGTTTCACTACCGCTCCGCCCTCGACCGGAACTTTCTTTATCGCGGAGGAGGTAACGAACCCTACCCATTGCCCATCCGGAGAGAAGAAAGGCATACTGGCGCCTTCAGTGCCGGGGACGGGAGTTCCTTCAAATTCGTCCATGCGGCGCAGATATAACTTGGACGTCGCCGAGTCAGTGCTTCGGACTACATACGCCAGACGCTGACCGTCGGGTGAAATTGCCAGGGGAATGCCCGATTCGGTGTCAAGCCATGAGTTCGCCGGCGCGGAGATCGAAAAACGGGCGACCGCGGGTTTGCTGCCGGGGTTGCGACGAACCCAGAACAACACGCTGGCAAGCACAACGAGCGCGGCAATCGTCCACGCCAACCAGAGCATTCTTAGTGAGCGTGCCGGGAGCGAACTCGCTACTGGACCCTCGGCACCTACGCCAGCCAGCCACAGCAATTGAAGTTTGAGATCGTGCGCGTCTTGGAAGCGCTCTTCCGGATTCTTCGCCAAGCAAGTCTGGACTGTGTGCTCAAGAGCTTTCGGAGCCAGCGGTTGAACAGTCGAGATGGGATCGGGATCTTTTTCGAGAATCGACGACGCCGTGCTCAGGTGAGACTTGCCCTGGAACGCCCGCTTTCCGGTCGCCATCTCATAGAGCACGGCCCCAAACGCAAAGATGTCGGACCGGGCATCAGCTTCTTTTCCCTCGATCTGCTCCGGCGACATGTACTGAATCGTCCCAATGATGCTGCCCGCCATTGTCAGCGGACTTAACGGACTCCGCCCGCTTAACGTCGCTGCGGCGGTGAAAGAAGGCGCTACGCTCGACCCAAGGGATGGACTTCGTGCGCCCAGCGGTTTAGCCAGTCCGAAATCCATCAGCTTCGCGCCGCTCTGGGTTAGCATGATGTTTCCCGGTTTCAAGTCGCGGTGCACAATGCCTTGGCGATGCGCGACCCCCAGCGCATCGGCCACAGCAACGCCGATTTTGAAAGTTTCGTTTAGCGGCATCGCGCTTCTGCGCAATCGATCGGCTAGAGTCTCCCCCTCCAGAAACTCCATCACTAGATAGTCGGTTCCCTCGTGAGAGCCGACGTCATAGAGATGACAGATATTCGGGTGGTTCAGCGAAGAAATGGCCCGCGCCTCGCGCTCCATGCGCTGCTTCAATTCTGGCGAAGAAGAAAGATGAGAGGCTAGAACCTTGATGGCGACGGTGCGCTCCAGCCGCGTGTCCAGCGCACGGTACACCTCTCCCATGCCGCCCGCGCCGAGCGGTGATTGAATTTCATAAGGACCGAGCTTTGTGCCAGACATTAGAGCCATGTGTGGGCGCAATTATAAGCCTGCGCTGCACTTTGAAGGGGCTGCGATGATTCTGGATGTGTGGTCGGCAAACCTTACCTTACCGGGTTAGGTAAGAGTAGCTCGTAACACGGGAATGACGTTCTACAAGTTCGACCTGTCAGCCCGAAGGTCGTTCCTGTTCCGAAAAAGAACTGTTTTTAGGGATTGCTCGATCAGTATTATCGATCGAGGGGCTGTCTCACATCGGCAACGTTCGCAGCGCCATCTCGACTACGCGCTGTAATTCACTTCGGCTTGCGCCGCCCGCTGCCTGAACTGCCATTCCGTAGAGGACCGTGGCGACGTAGCGAGCAAGATCAGCAGGGTTCACATTGGCCGGTAGGTCACCTTCTGATTTCGCACGCTCGAAACGCCGGCGCATCGCAGTTTCACCCGCCGCGCGGCAGACGGTCAGTTCCTGCCGGATCGAATCGGCCGCCTCGCCACACGCGAGCGCACCTTGCACCATGAGGCACCCACCGGGATTGCGCCGGGCTGTGTTCAAATCGGCCGCACCCAGCAACAATCGTTCCACGACTGCGCGGGCGGTCGGCTCCCTCAATGCTTCTTGGGTGTAGGCCGCCGGCCCCTTCAAGTATCGGTCGAGCGCGTTGCGGAACAGCGCTTCTTTGTCGCCAAAGGCGGCATACAGACTCGGACGATTGACGCCCACAGCTTTGGTCAGGTCGGACAAAGACGCGCCCTCATATCCCTTTCGCCAGAACACCAGCAGGGCGCGGTCCAGCGCTCGGTCAATATCGAAGGAGCGGGGACGTCCCATTCGTTTTGGGTATTTGTTCCGTTCCATACCTATGTATGATGCCTCTTCCATACCTATCGGTACAAATATTGTAACCATTTAGTTGCCCGTGACATCTGTACTAGGCGGTACGGAAATATGCCATGAGAAATGGGAAATCAAACAGGAGAAAGCTCATGAGTAAGCTGGAAGGAAAAGTAGCAGTCATCACCGGAGGCAATAGCGGAATCGGTCTTGCTACGGCACAACGCTTCGTCGCGGAGGGCGCGTACGTCTTTATCACGGGCCGCCGTCAGAGCGAACTCGACGCAGCAGTGAAGCAGATCGGTAAGAGTATTACTGCACTGCAGGGCGACGTCTCAAATCTTGCGGATCTCGATCGCTTGTACGCCGCTGTGAAGCAGCAGAAGGGGCACATCGACATTCTATTCGCCAACGCAGGCACCGGACAATTCGCCCCGCTCGCCGCAATCACCGAAGAGCACTTCGACAACACTTTCAACGCAAACGTCAAGGGTCTACTATTCACCGTGCAAAAGGCGCTTCCGCTCCTTAAGGATGGAAGCTCCGTCATTCTGAATGCGTCGATCGTTGCCAGTACTGGAGCGCCCGCGATGAGTGTCTACAGCGCATCCAAGGCCGCCGTGCGTTCTTTCGCGCGTACCTTCACCACGGATCTCAAAGACCGCAAAATCCGCGTGAACGCTGTTAGTCCTGGCGTAATTCCCTCGCCGGGCTATCGCAATTCGCTAGGGATGACGGAAGAACAAGTCAAGCAGTACGCAGACAGCGTCGTGGGCAATATACCCCTCGGTCGCACCGGCACCTTGGACGAAATTGCCAAAGTCGTGTCGTTTCTCGCTTCTGACGAAAGTAGTTATATCACGGGCATCGAACTGGTCGTCGATGGCGGCATGACCCAGATCTGACCAGCTTGACCATCGGCGCCTCGACGCAATTTCCGGTGCACACGACACTTCATGGCGAGTTGTTTTCTATGGCTCCGTCCGGTTAGTCGGCTACTCGGAAGTTGAAGACCTTCACTTCGGCGCAGTGTGCGAATCGTGTGCCAGATTCAGAGGATACGTAGATCCGGAAAACTGCCAATCTGACTTGCGGCCGATTAGTCGTTGTTAGATAGCTTGCGGCTCGATCAGTCGGACGCTCTCTCGTCCGTACGTGAAAAACTATAACGGCTAGCTGAGGCGTGACCCGATTTGAACGAAAATACTTTGCATAGCAAACCGCAGCAGACGCGACAGAGTTCATTCTATGGCATGCCATCGAAGCCAAGGGCATGCGACTGGGATCGTGGATTCTACTCGCCGCACACCGACGGCCGAGTACCGCAACCATCCGCAGTGGGCGGCACTAGAGCAGGAAGGAAAGTTGAAGATTACGGGAACAGAGAACTAGTGACCACCGTTTCATATACCTTCCTCCACATTTGTTTAGGCCCGCCCGTAGGCAGTTTCTTACGGCGCGGTTTCCGTTTCCGTCAAACCAAAGCCTGTCGAAAGAAGTCCCGGCTGGCCTTGCCGTCCTTCTCGAAAGAGCCTTGACCCTCGATCGAAATTCCCCCCGAGTAGCCGGTTTTCTTCAGATACCCAAAGAACGCGGCATAGTGATCGTCTTCCACTAAATCGTGCGGCCAGACGCGGCCATGGGGATTGGCGAAGTGCAGGTGCACTATCTCGCGTCCCCCAATCTCAATAATCCGCGGGTCTTCGTTCTCTTCCCGCAGGTGGAAGTAGTCGATGATCATTCGGATGTTGGGGTGCTTCACACGGTGCACCATCTCCAGAGCCTCGGCGCCGGTGTTAAGGATGTTGCTCTCCTGGTGTCTTAAAGGCTCGATGGCAACGATGATGTGAGAGCGGCGTGCTATTTCACCCGCCATCTTGAGGAAGGCGGCAATCTGACCCCGGGCCTGCTCACGGGGAAATCCTTCCGGCACATTGCGGGAACCGGCACTGCCCCATACCACGATGGAAGCACCGAGACGCCGGCAGCGGGGCAGACACTCCTCGAGATATTCCTTCAAGGTAGAGGTTGGGACTTCGGATCCAACCACTTTCAAGTCAGGACGGCGGATCAAACTATTGAAGGCATGGCAGCGGAGCGGCGAGGCGAGCACGGTATCGGAGAATTCGCGAAACTGATCTTGGCTCATGGCGGCGATTTCAGCCGCGCCCGGTTCTACGTAGTCGAACCCATACTTCGCCGCGCCCACGACGTCGCGGGTACAGACTCCGACCTTTACTGGGTGCGCCCGGCCCCAGGCGACCGGGCATACGAAGGCTGCTGCAGCACCAGCCAGGAATGTTCGGCGTGTCACCATGAGCAGTGCAAAAAGTTACACTTCTTCCGGCACTACATACGGCGCGCGATAGGTGCCGCCCAGCATCTTGGTGGCTTCCTCATCGCCGATGACCTGCTCCCGCTCCGGATCGAATTTCAGGGTGCGACCCAGACGGTAGGAGGTGTTTGCCAGGTGCACCAGAGTGGTAGAGATGTGACCTTCCTCAATCGGACAATGGAGATCTTCGACGCGCCGGCTGCGAACGCAATCGATGAAGTTTGCCCAGTGATCGCCGGATGCTTTGCCGGACGGCCCAGGCTCGACCTGAGCCGTGAGCCAGGTCTTGTAGGCATCGTATCCATCGATTGCCAGGTAACCGTTTGATCCGTAGAAGATATTGCCGATGGTGTTGGTGTTTGCATCTTTCGGGCCCAGAACTTGTTTATCCTCGGGTTTTTTGGTCAGGCCCGCGGGTGGAATGCCACCGGCGCCATAGGCGTTGGTGCCGATCTCGGCCTCGTGATTGGTGATCCAGTGCCGTATTTCGAGCTCCATCATCTTCCGTTTGCCCTGCGGTTCCCCAAAAGCGAATGTGGCGTTCAGCGTGTTGGGTGTCTCCTGGTCATCGTCAAACATGAAGTGTCCCCCCATGGCGGAAACCTGAACCGGGAAACGCACACCCAATCCCCAGCGGGCAATATCGATTTCGTGTATGGCCTGATTGCCGATGTCACCGTTGCCGGTATCCCAGATCCAATGCCAGTTGTAGTGAAATCGATTGCGGGTGAAGGGCTTCATCGGTGCGGGACCGGTCCACAGGTCGTAGTTGACCCCGGCCGGCACCGCTTCCGCCTGCGCATGTCCAATGCTGGGCCGCCATTTGTAGCAGAGTGCGCGGGCCAGATAGGTATTGCCTATGGTGCCGTCGTTTACGCGCTTGATGGCTTCGATCATGCCGGGATTGGAGCGCGACTGGCTCCCATGTTGGCATATTCGGTTGTACTTCTTCACCGCCCGCACCAGTTGGCGCCCTTCAAACCAGTTGTGCGAGCAGGGCTTCTCCACATAAACATCTTTGCCGGCCTGGCAGGCCCAAATCGCCATCAGCGAGTGCCAGTGATTGGGAGTGGCGATGGAAATGGCGTCAATATCCTTGTCCTCAAGCAGCCTGCGGATGTCGCCGTACGATTTCGGCCTGGCCAGCCCCATCTTTTCCGCGTCACCGAGACGCTGGTTCAATACGCTTTCGTCGACATCGCACATGCCAGCGATTTCGGTTCCAGGAACGTTGGCGAAGCCCTTGAGATGATCGTTGCCGCGGCCTCGGAGTCCACAAATTGCCAGCCGCACCCGGTCGTTGGCGCCAAATATTCTGCCTCCCAGGGCAAGGGTCGCCGCGCCCACGGTCATAGCTCTTCCTGTCGTCTTGAGAAAATCACGTCGATCAATTTCCATAGTGCCGCCTTCGTACAAGGATATTTCTGCAGGCCGCATCATATCGCTTTCCACGAATAGACAGGCGAAACGTACGCGGGAGTCCCCTCGCTTTTTCGCCTTAAGGACGGTCGGCTGAACCAGGGCGCCTGAATATCGCCCCCGCTTGATGGACAGCCTGTTATTTGGCGTGACGGCTCACGACCCGCTGACTTTCTGACGAATCCGAGCAGGTTCTTCCGGGAGGTCACGGTGCGATCTCCGTGTTGCTTGGCGAATTGTCGGCAACCTGGAAACCAGAATCGAATAGTTTGTGACCTTTTTTGTGTGCCAGCGGTGCGTCAGATTTGGCACGATGGCAGTCGCCTCAGCTGTGGCTTTCGGGCTCGCGGCCGATCAGTCGTTTTCCAATCAACTTCCGGTTTGCTCGTGATGCAGGAGTTTGCGAGGGATTCCTCAGCCTTCCTGTTGCCAGCTTCACTCGCCTACGACGGCGAGAACCGGCTCCTTGCCGGCGACAAGACAAGTTCCATTGCCAAGTTGGATGAACTCCCCTGCCTTGAGGCTGAACCCAGCATCAACTGTGCCCGAGGACGTGTGCCGACCGACGCGCACTCGCACTCGACATCCTGGACGGGGCAAACAATGCGGAAATTGCAAGGAGTTGCTGACCAACAGTCGGCGGGCATGATCGCTGCTCCGAGGAACTTCGCCCGGGCCAGGGTCAATACAAGATGGGCACTCGAAAACTCAGCGTGTGCCAGACCTACAACCCGAATTGGCGGAGCTGCGTTCGCCAACCGCGCAATTTCGGGAATGAATCAGTGAAGGCCCTTGGCAACAAAGAGAGTGGAGTAGATCCTGCGCGACTCGTAGGCAAAGTGGGCACCGTCGGGCGTGATAAACAGGAGAGTATGTCCAACTGTGGCGGTCTTGTCAGGCGGGGAAAAATTAGTCCACAACTTGCGCTCTCCGGTGGCGAGGTTGAGATTGTAGACTTGCAAGCTGATGCCGTCGGGGTGCCACAGGAACAGGTTATTAGAATCGGCGTGCCAGTTAATGATTCTTTCTCCCGGGGCAATTCCGGAGAGTTCGCGGATTAGGTCGCCCTCAAGCGATTGCCGCCAGTAGTGGCTGCCGTCAGTCTGAATGCAAAACTTGCCGTCGGGAGACGGTCCAGGAAGAAGGGTGCTGATGACCGCGGGCACATAGCGACCTTTGGGACCGATGGGATGAATGGACCCGGTTTCAATATCCTGTACCGCGCTCTGCGGCATCTCTCCCGAAGCTGCGGTGGTGATCAATGCGTGTTTGTCATCTGATAATAATGAAATGCCAATGTAATGGGTGCCAGCGGGGGAGTGCAGGTTGCGGGCATCCCCAATACCAGTCGGAATGATAGAGGCGTTCTCAGGATGCCCCGGGTCGATCGCCGCGACCCATTTTTTGTCGGGCGAGAAAGCCGCGCCGGCACCGTGTCCGACTAGGACCGGAGCGGAACCATCCGTGTGCTGCACGTAGAGGCGGTAGTTCGTTTCACCGGCGACATCAAAACTATTCATAAGGATGCTGCTGCCGTCGTCGGAAATGTTGCTTAGCGATGTGTATTCGAAAGCTGTGAGATCTCGGGCAGGGCCGCCCTTGCTTTCTCCGGTTCCGACCTGGTAATGCACGACATCGGTAGTAAGCAAGACTTGCCCGTCTTCGCCGATGTCTTGAAGGTGAAGGCGTGCGGGAGCGGCTGCCACCGTGCGAACTCTGCCGCTGAGATCCACAGCACGCAATGAGTTGAGTTCCGCCGCCTCACTGGCGCCAAACCAGATTTCCTTTCCGTCAGGCGACCAGGACAGACCTTGTGCGCTTTCGAAATCCTGCGTCAACACGCGACGATGCCCCGCCAGATCGATGACGGAAAGCGCGCCGCGATCGTCGCCAACGAGACCGTGATCGACGAAAGCAATTTGATCCCCCGCGGGAGAGAAGCGAACATCGCTGATATATCCAGCGGTTTGATAGAGCACTTTGCCGGCGGGATATTCCAGGCGGAACTGATTGCCCGCGCGTCTGGCAACGGCTAAGTCATTTCCATCTCTGTTCCAGTCCGCGTCAATCACGTCCTCAAGCAGTTCGCGGGTGGCACCGCCTCCGAGGGGGGCCTTGGCAAGGCGACCGGTCGGAGTCCAGACAATATCGAAATCGCGGCCGAGCGAAACAGCTAATTCGCTTGAGCGGGAGATGCTGAGCAGATCTGCGCTGAGGTTGAGAGGCTGAGCCTCGAAGGTGTCGGTCCTCGTGGAGAAAAGCGCCATGGGCTCGCCGTTGATGGAAGCGGCGTAGACGATGGTCCGTCCCGGGGCGAATCGCGCTGCGCGGATGTAAGCCGGGCGAAATGAGATTTGGGAGAACTTGCTGGCTGACGGACCAGGTCGCCGGAACAACCAGAATCCGGAGGTGAGCAGGACCAGAGCAGCCAATGCTGCGGTAATGCGGGCGACGCCGGGCTTTTTTGTTGAACGCGGAGTAGATGCGATGTTTTGTGAAACACCCGAGGCGGCGCTCAGAGTATCGAGGGCGAAGGCGAGATCGCTGGCTGATTGGAAACGCCGCTCCGGATTCTTCTCGAGGCAGCGGCGGATTATTCGCTCGAGGCCAGGAGAGACATGAGCGCCCGATTCCGAGAATTCAGGTACTTCTTCCTTCAGAATGGCATTCATCGTCTCGACCGAGGAATCGCCGCGAAATGCTCGATTGCCGCATGCCATTTCGTACAGCAGGGCACCGAAGCTGAAGATGTCAGAGCGATGATCGAGTGGAAGTCCTCGGACCTGCTCGGGCGACATGTAGCCAACGGTGCCCATGACAGTGCCGGGAATGGTGGGCACAGCGCCAGTCATGGTGGCAGAGTCTTGCGAGGCGGCTTCTGGAACTTGTTTGGCCAGGCCGAAGTCGAGGACTTTGACCCTACCATCGCGGGTGATGAAGACGTTGTCGGGCTTGAGATCCCGGTGAACGATGCCTTTCTCGTGGGCGGCGGCGAGCCCTTTAGCTATGTCGAGAGCGTGCTCAATCAGCCGCCGGCGCGAAAGAGTTCCAGTCGCCAGGGTTTCACGGAGCGATTGGCCTTCCAGAAATTCGGAAACGAGGAAGCGAACCCCGTTCTGTTCACCAACGTCGTAGATAGCGAGGACGTTAGGATCGTTGAGCGCGCTCAGGACCTTCGCTTCGTGCTGGAAACGATGGAGCCGGTCGGTGTCGGTAGAGAAAACGGCGGGCAGAATTTTCAGGGCGACTGTGCGATCAAGGCGTGTATCGCGTGCGCGATACACCTCGCCCATGCCGCCAGCACCCAGCGGAGACTGAATCTCGTATGGACCTAATTTGGTGCCAGAGGCAAGAGGCATGAGTGCGCGCAATTATATCGTGCAAAGCCGACCGTGGGATCTCTGTGATTTTTTCGAATGACTCGGCATGGAACGGTGCCAAAACGAGCTTCCGGGAAGCTGAGTCGACTGTCCAGTGGATGGTCGGCAATCCGGACAGTGGAAACGCACACGCGTGAGACGACCGGATTGCGCACACAACCTCTAGTAATCGTGAGATCCGCCTGTCGTAATCCTCTGGAACCGAGTAATTCGGGCGATGAACATCAGCACGACACATCATGGAATAGCACAGCCGATGAACCGCGGCGTTTACAAAATACACTGCGATATCGCGAAGTAATACTGATTACGTCGTCTAAGTGTCTTCTTCTCAACGCTTGGTGGAGAGGGCTAGATTCTCCTCCGTGGGATCCGCTCTGACACGGGCTATGTTCGTGCCTACATTTTCCCAGCCCGATTTGGTCGTGGGCACACCCCGATCTACCTTTTTCTAGTCCCTTCCCGCCCCGTTCCCGACCGCATTTGGCGCGCTAAAACTCCCTCTAGGACCACATTTCAAGCGCTCTGCGTGCCGCCCGCTGCGCTCAGCGTTCCGTGTAGCCCACTGCGATCCATCTGGCCAGAAGCAGGGGGTCGATGCATTGCAGGGGTCCCTTTTTAGGGTGTCAACCCACCTCTACTCGAAGGGGTACGCCGGGGACGCCCCCTGGGGTTTCTGCCCGCTAAGTCGTCTTGCCAAGCCAAGCGGCCCGGATTCAGATGCTGGCCTCTTCGATTCAGGATTTCTAGGATTTTCTGGCGTGCAGCGCATCTTCGAAGTCCCCACAAAAACGACAGGGCCGGGTTGGTATTTTTATGAATTGTTACATTGTAAATTCTTCTCTACGTTCTCATTATCTTTCCCCAGCTCAACCTTCGGTGGTTGCACATTATGTCCTGCTCCTCCTTCTCTGAATCCACCCTCTTTCCTGCTCCTTGAGAGTCGCTCGGTGCTTGCGCATTCGGGCGGCCCTTTGCTCCTTGGTGAGTTTTTGTTGATAAGCACCTGCTCGACATTTGTCGCTGCAGAACCGTCCTCGTCCAGTTCGCTCGCTCACGAAAACGCTGCCGCACCCAGATCGCGCACATAATCCAACCGGAACAACTTTGCTCAGTCTCTCGCCCCCGATATCATGACGCTCGATCTGTTCAAGGATGAACTTGCACACCGGCGCTATCACTGACTCACAGGGGTCAGGCCATTCCATAAGAAGTGGATCATCCGCATCTCCCTTGTAGTCCCCGTTCGCGGAGATATCCATCCTTACACCCGCGGCATAGATACTAAGAAATCTCGCAGCGCGAGCGCCCAGTTCGCTGTGTTGATCAGGGTCAGACAGCCAAGTCAGTACTCGCCTGATATCTGGCCGATACCGAATCTCCAGGTCGTTCAGCGGAGTACCGTCCCCGAGGTCCCTGCATTCTGCGATATCGTCTTTGTCGCCCCCTATCCAATTCATGCAATTGCTAAGGAGCGTCTGGAAGTCTCGCTCCTGGGCGTGTCCTATGCATCGGCCATTCTGGGTATTCGCATAACGAGCAAGAGTCTCCCAAATCCTCCAAGAGAGTGATTCGCGCCTTCGTAATTTCGCTAACTTTGCCAAAACAGCCCCCTAAAGTAGTAACACGCTAATTCCCCCTATTATCGTACCTTACAAATAGAGGAAAGAAGGAGATGGAAAGCAACGACACGGCCGATTGAACCACAGTGTCCGCACTGGGTGATTTCGCTAACTTTGCTAAATCAGCTCCCCAAAGTAATGACGCTAAGTGCATCGCTAGCGTTATATAAAGAAAGTAGAGGGGTAAGAGAGAAAAAAGAAGGAGATATGTGACTGAAGTAACATCCAACTGAATACTAAGAGCATCCAGCACGGCTGGCACTCGCTGCCAGTCGGACAACCGAGCGTCACAGGTAAGTGACGCCACGGTGCAGGGCACCTGGCCCAGATGCGGCTCAGGGAAGAGCAAAAGAAAATCCCACGCAGTGCGAAAACTATACCCCGTGCCCGTTCACAGAGCGACGGCACGGGTCGTTCTAATCGGACGCCCGCCGACTCGGGCGAGAAGGAGATAACAATGGAACACTTATGGAACGACGATGACATCTCGATGGAGGAGGTGATGAGCCCCGCCAACGCCGTCAACCCCGTCACGCCCGTACGAGCACGCACAACCGTGATGTTCAACGGCGTCGAACGTGATGCGCGGGCGGTTCTCCCTGACGGTACCCTAGCATCCAGCGGCTTCACTGATGACGAAACTCGCCGTGCACGTGACCTAGCTCGTCCGTTCAACGAGAAGTACAACAACGAAGATGTCGAAGTTTCGATGAGCATGTGGGCTGGCTGGATGGACGCTGATGGCAAGTTCATATTCAAAGTCATCGACGACTTGGTTGACAGCACGCGCGAGTTTGTTCATGAGAACGAACTCACTGAGTTTTTGGCGCGTTAAACAGCAAGAAAGGAGAGAAAAAACAATGGACACTGCAATCGACATATTCAGAGACGCTATGGATGAGGCGTTCGCAATTTTCGGAGATGATGACCCCCGCGAGTTGGTCGCGGTCATCAAGGTCGCATCGACGAGTTCGAGAAAAACGTCGAGCGTGAAGAAATCGAAGCTGCGACAGGAGTGAGCCTCTAATGATACAAGGCACGCTGCGTGAGTGGCGTGCCTAGAACGCCGAATGAACGGAGATGAATCTATGACAACGACAACACTCACCCAGCACTGCAGTCCATCGTGGACAAAGTTCTGGCATTGAGAACGCTGACCAAGACTTCTGGTTTTCGGACCGAGAAGTCACAACGCGACCTGCTGTTGCGGCTATCGCCTAATGAACTCGCTCTGGTCGCGCAAGAACTCGCGAAGTAATTTGTGAAAGGACTGACTGATATGACCCAGACAAACACAGGTGCACGATGAGTCTCACCGTCACCAACCAAAAGTCTGAACGCGAACAGATCGTCGCATTGCGGCGACAAGCGGTGTTCATGTTCATCGCGACTCACCTCGACACAGACGGCTGCTTTAGCGACAGCGACACGTACATCGCAAACACAGTCGCGGGCTGCAACCGCCAGAGTGTCTCTCGCGCCCGACAATCTCTTGAAGCGACAGGCGATGTCATGGTCATCGAGACAGATCGCCACGACGCCAAGGGACGCAATCTTCCGAACAAAGTTCGCCCTGCTCCCGTCGCAACCTTCTGGGTTCGGGAGTGGTTCAGGCAGGAGTCAAAAGCTGAATCTCGTGAGCACGGTGAAAATGCCTCTGAGTGGGCACGGGTGAACCCCAGTAAAGACGCGGGTTTAACACAGAAAACAGGTGCTCCCGTGGGCACGGTGAAAACCCGTGCTCATGAGCATAATAACCAAGTCTCTCTTAAAGAGTCTCCGAGTTCTAAATCTGTTAGTTCCTTAGAAAGAGAGAAGAGAGAAGACTCTGTAACTTCGTCGCGTGAGCACGGTGAAAAGTCTATTGCGTATACGCTCGACAAACCCGTGAAGCAAGCCCTCGCCGCCCTGCGCGACAAACTCGCGAGGCTAAAGACACAACTGTCGATGTATGCCTCAGACGCGAGGGGCGAAAAGCCCGAGGGGTATCGCGCTGAGGTCCGAGACATCGAAGCGCAGATCGCGACATTGGAGGGACGACAATGAACGAACTGAACAGCCTGAAGCAACTCTGGCAAAAGCTAATCGGTCCATCTCCATCTGATGATCAGTGGACACTTTGGTCAGAACTTCACACGCCCGCTGTCATTAGGAAAGGCGTGCTGCAAACTGCGGCGAAGAATCTCGCGCTCGGCAAGACGATGAGCCTCGACTACCAAACCCGGTTCGCTTCGAAGGTCATGATCGACCAGACCGCTCGCGATGCACAGAACGAAGTGTAACCGCGCACGCCTTCGAAAGACGGGAGGTGCCCAGTGAAAGCACCCGAGATGTCCGAGATGTTCGAGACATTGAATCGCCAAGGCAGTTTCTACAGGGTGCCGTGCGCCGACCCGCACAGACCTTCTCGTCGACCTGTTCCGAGTAATGCGTCGAACGACGGGATCGCGCCTCAAGCACGGGCTGTCGAAAATCAATCTGCGCCTTCAATCAACGCCGACGCTCAGGGGTTCGCGGGTCCGCCAGTACGAGGCTGAAGGTGCATCCATCGCGCACATGACAGAACTGCGCGACACTATCGAGGCACAGGGCATCCTGCGTTACGCCATGCGACACCTCGAAGCAGAGGACATCCGACGTTTCCGACGTTACGCCAAGCAACACCCAGAAGTGAAACCTGAGCGGAAGCCTACCCTCGACAAATGGTGGGATGGAATCTCTGACAAGCGGAAGCGACAACTCGCGAAGGAAATTGAGAAAGAGAAGCGAGAAGCTGCGGAGTGGCTGGAAGCGAATCTATCTCTGTCGCCCGATGATCCCTGCCGACTTCCTGACGAAGATGCTGGACGCCAGTCGACGAACATCCAGCCCTACGGCTTTTTCGCGGACCCCATCGTTCGCGTTGACCCCCGACAAAGACGTCAACGATCAAACAACAGACGACTTCACACAGGTGATCGATGTCCGCGAGGCGCAGGAACCCGTCGAAGAGAGCGACGATGAAGAACGTGACTCTGTTGAATCTGACGACTCTGAAAATGATGACCTTCTTGTCCCTGATGCGTACGAACCTGAAATTGAAATTGACTGGGAGAGTCTTCTTGAAGAAGAGACGTTTGAAGGAGTGCTGGAGAAAGTCGCCTTGACGTTCACTGAAACGTTGCATGCCGCGATCTTGGCGTACGGCGAACAGCGCAAGCCCCAGCGCAACATCACCCGAGCTCTCGAAGAAGTGGAGGGAGACGCCGTAGTGAGTGGTGCTCTCTCTTCATGCTGGGGGCGCGTCGAACGTCACGCAGCCCGTGGATGGCAGAAAGGAAACAATGGCAAGTACGTTCGCATCCAGACTCGCGGTGAGCGTGAAGACCCGCCTAAGTTTTACTACCATCGGGCAACGAAGAAAGTCAGAGACGCTGTCTCAGGGGAGATCGTCGAAATGCAAATGCTGCATTTCAGTTCTGATGAAGCTGTCGACTCCGTGCGCCGTCGCTGGGCAAACAACTCAACGATCACCTTCGCCATCTTCGATCTCACGATGGATCAGGCAAGACTCGTAGAGGTCATCGACGTTCGCTATCCTGCGGGAGATGTGCGCCAGTTTCCGCGGGACACTGGTCGCGTGCTGAAACGGCTTAAGAAAGGTCAGTGGCGTCAGGCGTCGATGTACTGCAAACGTCACGTCAAGGGCTTCCGCATCTGGCTCTGGGAGTCTGGGCACGATGCACGACTTCCGCTATAGTCTGCCAAAATCTTCCGCGCCTTTCCGCATCTCGTTATAAAAACACAACTTCCACGCACTCCCTTAACTCAGGCATTAGTAGAGGGTACTGAAACCTCTGGAAAGGGGGTGCGTGTGATATGTCGAGATCGAGATGGAAAGTTTTGCAGGGCACCAAGATTACGCCGAGGAAAAAAAGACCACACGGGCGAGACGTACGGACGCCTCACTGTTGAGCGCATGGCGGGCTACCGCACGCCAAAGGGCGGCACGTCGAATCGCATCTGGAAGTGCCGCTGCACATGCGGCAACGTCATTTATGTTCACAGTTACGCTTTCACGTCGGGCAACACGAAATCGTGCGGCTGCTGGAAGATCGAGGTTTCGATTGCGAAGTGCAAAGCGGCGGCAACGCACGGCGCGACGAGGCACGTGAATGGCAAGCAGACTCTGACGCCCGAGTACATCTCATGGATGAGCATGAAGCAGAGGTGCCTGTATAACTCACCAAAGAATAAATCGTGGAAAGATTACGGCGGCGCGAATCCGCCCGTCACGATCTGCAAGCGATGGCTCGGACCTCACGGCTTCGAGAACTTCTTGCACGATCTCGGGCCGCGACCGAAGGGTACGACGCTCGGGCGAAGTTGTGATTCAGGAAATTATGAGAAGTCGAATTGCTCATGGCAGACGCGACCACAGCAGCAGGAAGAACGTAGGAGAAAGCGCAATGGCAATCATTGATCCTGATGATCTCGACGAACTCGACGACCGCTTGAAGTGAAGCGACACACCGTCAGCAGGTAAAGAGAACAGAAACATCTAATGAAGGAGGTTCAAATGCGTAAAGGACAGAAAGTCGTTAATACTCGTTTTCCGGAGTGGGGAAAGTGCACACTCGTCGGAGAGGCGCGACCCGATAAAGACACCAACACTCTGTATGAGACCCACGACGACCGGGGATGGACTTTAATGATTAAGGGTTGTTCGCTGCCGACGTACTGCGTGCCTGAGTCGAAGTTGACATTGGTGAAGAGCAAGACTGGAGTTGTTTCATGACCAGAGCAGAGGAACGAAGACAAGCATGGCTCGAAGCCCAGAAGGAATCGTTGAACACGAACGGGATGCCGCAACGGAACGCCAGTCCAATCTCGACACGGACCGCGGAAGAGGCGCGACGGACCGCTGCAACCCCAGATCCGGAACCCGCGCCTCGCGCACCAAGCGTGGCGGGCTGCGCGGCGATTCAGTACGTTGGTCGGTGCGCGACAGGATTGAAATCGACCAAGCCAAAAAGCGCGAAGAGAAGACGACCACCTCGCGGACACCAGCGCAACTTGCTCACAGCGATTGTTGTACTACGTTCTCGCGCAAGCGTTCAGCGAGAACAAGGCGACAATGGACTCGCCCGAGGTTTGGCGCATCGCATTCGACAGGCTGTATCAACTCGGAAGTTTCGACGAGGCGCGTGCCGAGATAGGCTACGACCCAAGCCGGAAAGAAGTTGTGCCCGAACCCGTCGTGCCACAGAAGAAGTTGACCGTTGACGATCTCGAATCGATTGGCACAACGACGCGGGAAGGCGCAAGACTTGCCCGCCAGATCGTTGCTGATGCCGTGTTCGGAGATGACGGTCAGGCGCGTCAAGCGTTTCAGCAGTTCGTCGCGCACGTCGCGAGGGCATTCGGCCACAACCTGACCGAAGATGAGCAGCGCGAGATCATTAACTGGTTCCAGAAAAACAACAGATCGTTCCTGTCGAACAGTTACGACCAGTGCCGTGTCAACCTTGTGAAGCGCGGAATCCTGCCCGCCACGTGTTTGACCGAGGAAGAAGTTCTTGAAGGTTCAATCGAGAACGTAGACACCCAAAGTTGGGAAGGTCGCCGCCGATTGAAGCAACAGATTCTCGCCCAACGACGCCAGTAAGTTCGCCGCTCTCCTAGGAGGTTGTTGAAGAACCACTCCATTTCCACCGAGTGATGTGGGTAAGAAGCAGGCATGCGTGGAGACGATCAGCAACTGCAAACGGGAATGTTCAGTTATGTGGCGTTGGAAGATCGGATTCCGGCCGATCATCCGCTGCGTGGGGTGAGGCGGGTGGTGGACGCAGTATTGGCGGGAATGTCGAAAGACTTCGATGGAGTGTTACTCCAAAGTGGGAAGGCCCTCGATTCCGCCGGAGCGGCTGCTGCGGGCGTTGCTACTGCAGGTTTTCTATTCCGTGCGCAGCGAGCGGCTATTGATGGAGCAACTGAACTACAACTTGCTGTTCCGCTGGTTTGTGGGCTTGGAGATCGACGATGAGGCCAAATCTTGATTTAGCAACCGCTCCCGGTTCTTACTGAACACGGCAGCAGTTCTTCGCGCACGTGAAGCAACAAGCGGCGGGGCTGATGTCGGACGAACACTTCACGGTGGATGGGACCTTGATCGAGGCTTGGGCTGGGGCAGAAGAGTTTTCGCCGCAAGGAGGATAACGAGGGCGGAGGTGGAGGCGGAGGAGACTTTCATGGCGAGCCGCGCAGCAACCAAACCCACACATCGAGCACGGATCCCGAGGCGCGGCTCTATAAGAAGTCGGCGGGTCAGGAAGCCAAACTGAGCTATCTGGGACATACCCTGGTGGAGAACCGGAACGGGTTGATCGCAGCGGCAATGACCACGCAGGCCGACGGCCGGGCGGAGCGCGATGCGGCTTTGTTAATGTTGCACGAGTTGACCAGCAAACGACGGACCCGGATCACGGCGGGAGCCGATAAAGCGTATGACACGCGAGACTTCGTGAGCACGGTTCGCGAGCTGGGGGTGACGCCGCACGTGGCCCGCCGCCAGAACGGGGCGATCGACGAACGAACGAGTCGGCATCCGGGTTACGCGATTAGTTTAAAGAAACGCTGGTTGGTGGAGAAACCTTTCGCATGGCTGAAGCAAATCGGACCCCTGAAGAAAGTAAAACTGCGCGGACTGGCGAAAGTGGAATGGTTGTTCGTATTCAGCTGCGCGGCCTTCAACCTGATCCGTATCCCGAAACTACGGGCGCAGAGTGCATGAAACCATCCTCAGTGTCTCGTGAAAGTCGTCACCAACCAGCAATCGAACCACAAACAACGCATTCTGTCTGACCTTGCGGCTTATGCATCGACTCAGAATGTCGCCCGAAAGGGTAATTTCAACAAGCTCCTAGAGCCGAGCACCTTAGTGGGCTGGTACTCAACGCGGCGCGGGCGGGTCAGTTCCCGCCCAATTTTCTTAAACGAAACGTCGGATTCGTCCCCCGACCGCGACTCGAATCCGACGCTTGTCTGGGTCGCGGTCAATTATTTATGGAGGAGCAATTGAACACGTGTGAAAACTGCGGTCTGCCATCGTGGTGCGTCGACGGCGAGGGCGTCATGGTCCAGATCGAATCAAAACCAAAAAACAAATTCCAGCGAACGCGCAAGCGCGTCGTCTGGTGCCACAGCGACGAGTGCGCGATCCAGTGCCTCGGCGTCTCGAAGTACGGCAAAGATACGTCGCGCTGGGCGATCACGCTCGCACAGTTTCGGGCGACGAAACCCCTTGAGGCATTCAGCGGACCGAAGGCACCGCAGCGGGTCCGAGCGTCCCGAAAGGCGAAGGATGCTGTTTGGAGCACTCAAAACCGACCTACCCAGCCAATATCAGTCGAAAACCGAGCCTAGAATCAAGAGCTTGGCGTTACATAGATTCAATTCCGACCCCGTAGTACCTCCAGCGCGAGATCGTTGCTCAAATCGCCTCTAATGCGTTTTTCAGAGCGCGGCGCACTTGCGGGAACACCGTCTACGAAGTAGACACGAAAGGACCACCCATGCCCACATGCAACCCGGACGACGGATTCACTTCGCCAGTCCTGTTCGACGACAGTGAACGGACTCGAACTTCGCCGACGAAGACCCGGGTGCGGCTGAAAAGCCCGCGCCTTCAATTACAGGTCACATTGCAGCGGATGGAAAAACTCGCGCAGAGTAACACGCTGAAAGAGGCTAAAGCCGCTGACCTTCTAATGAGCATGGCGGAGTTGCAGAAAATGTTGCTGCAACTCACTCTCGACGAGAAGAAAGACACACTCGAAGCGGAGCACGCAGCGCTCACAGCACAGCACGCGGCGGACACGCAGCGCATTCAGGAACTCGAAGCGCAGAACGCAGAGTTGAAGCGCCAAGCCAATCGCGTCGAGCGGATTGTTGTGCCAGACCCCGAGCACGAGAAGACCCGTCAGCAATGTGAGACGCTGAGCGCCGCGCTCAACTTTCTCGCAGGAGTCTCTTCGCACAAAGAACAGACGGCGATTCGGGCGATCCAACAGTTGCCCGCAGATGCAGCGTCTTTGGTCTGTGACGCTGTCGGAATCAACTACCGCGAGTACTCGCAGTACTTGATGATTTATAAGACGGAGCGCGACCTGTTGAACGTCGTCGAAAGAGCAGACCCAGACGCCGACACATCACTTCTTCGCTTCTGCAGGGCTGCCCTGGCAGTGAATCAGAGCCTCAATCTCGCATCACAGAAAGCGAAAAGCGCAGACGCTGCCCGGCTTCACGCCCTTCAAGAAGAACTCATCGAACGCGAGCGACAGGAAAATGCCGATAGACAGGCGACAATGACCATTGCTTGGCGCCGTCAGATGGGTCTGTGATCGGAATCGGTCGAAGCCCTCGTGCGAGGGGCGGGCACGAAGAAAAGATACCCCCGGCAGGGGGTTTTAAGTGCAATCGCCTGATTTCGACAGTCATCCTGCAACTGGGTGCACTTCTCGTCGTGAACGTAGAGTGCTTGCGTGCATGACATCGGATCAAGCCTGGCGGGCTGATGGTCGAGGGCACCAACTACGCCGCGCACGCTGGAAAACCGTTTCACAATGTCGCGAACAGGCGAGAGAGGCTTGCAATTAGTGCAGGTTTCGAGGTCAAGAAGGAAATTCCGGCTTGATACAAACAAAGATTTATGATGGCAGCATAAGGAGTGGGCGGAGCTTTCTCGGCGCAGATTACGGCCTTCCCATGGACAGCTACCTTGGAGTCAAGTGCAAAGTCCTACGATCCATCACCCGAGAAGGTGCGTCCGGGTCTAACCGCCTCTGGCTGTGTCTGTCGCTTTTTGTCTTCTGCAGTCTGGCCTCCGCTTTATCAATCGCGCAAGCCGCAACGCCGGCTTATCCCGGAGTTGATTGGGAGAGAGCCAAGCCGGAGTCGGAAGGCTTCTCCAGCGCCAGGCTGGAAGCGCTGCGCGCCTGGTTGAAAACCCAACGCACGACCGCCATGCTGGTATCGGTGCACGGCAAGGTCATCTTCGAATACGGTGACCTGCAGCGCGTGAGCAATGTGGCATCTGTCCGCAAAAGCATACTGGCCATGCTTTACGGAAAGTACGTCTTCAATGGGACGGTCGATCTGGGCAAGACCGTGAAGGACATCGGTCTGGACGACATCCAGAAGTTTCTTCCCATCGAGAAGGGAGCTACGCTGGAGCAACTCTTGACCGCCCGCTCGGGAATTTATATCCCCACCGGCCTCGAAAATCTCGACCCGAACGCTCCGCAACGGGGATCGCAAGCACCGGGTTCTTACTTTTACTACAACAGCTGGGATTTCAACGCCGCAGGCACCGCCTTCGAGAAGCTCACGAGAAAGGACATCTACGACGCTTTGGAGTCGGACTTGGCGCGGCCGATCGGGATGCAGGACTTCGCTCGCTCCCAGCAAAAAAAGATTACCGCAATGCCAGCTTCAGTGCACTCGGAGTATCCCATGTACCTTTCTACGCGAGACATGGCACGGCTCGGGTTACTGATGCTGCGCGAGTGCGATTGGCATGGCCAGCAACTGGAGCCCAGAGACTGGTGCCGGTACATTACCCGGCTCATCACTCCTTTCCATGAGATGAATCCACCAGCCCGGCGGGCGTTAGGGCAACCGGCCCGCTGGGGTTACGGCGCGCTGTGGTGGGTTTGGGACGCGCCGGTATGGCCAGGAAACCAGTATGGTGCGCCCTTCCAGGGAGCCTACATGGCCATGGGTGCTGGCGGTCAGTACATCACCGTGCTTCCCAGCGCCTACCTTGTCATCGCTCACAAGGTCGACATCGATCAGGCCCCTAATGCAGAGGTTAGCACCACTGAGTACAACGCCATTCTGCAAATGGTCATCGCTTCCGCGTGTTCGCGCGGTTGCCGATAGGCCGTTAGTGTGGGCTTTCGGGATCTTATGTGAATGGTATCGACGCTGTTCGGACAGCCCCCGATAGCTCCTCTGCAGGCTGACTTCGACGTGCCGCTTGGGGACAACGGCAATGAGTATTCGGATAGCTGTTGATAAATCGCCATTTCACTCAATGACCCGGGGCATTCGGAAGGGCGTTTTGAATTATTTCGCGTGATGCAGTTGGGGGCGCATGGTTTCCACGATGAGACCGACCAGCGCGTACGTAACGGCATTCGCCGCTAGAACCTCGTAGAGACTAATCGGGTAATGCATGCCAGCTATCGAAACGGGGCAGGTTAAGTTGATCAGAATCCCGACATCCCGCATTCGTTCGCTGGTAGATGGGAAGGTCACGATGGCAAAAAGTGCCCAGAACGCCGCAACCAGAAAGCCTGCACTCGCCCAAATCGCAATTCGGATTTTCATGGTGTGCTCCCACCTCTCGTTCCCTTATTTTACAGCGGAAGATGAACCACGAATCTGTTCAATATTGCTCTGGGATGTTGAAAAATCTCGATCTCGCTCATTGAGGGGGTTTTGAGCGTAATCGTTTACATCAACTACGAACCGCGCCTAGTAATGATCCGCAGCAAGCTGCCGAGTCGCTGCTAACATTCCGTTGGGGAGGCACCGAGGATGAAGCTCACGGCGGCCCTGCTGCTCTTATGGTTGACGACAGTTGATTGTCGTGCCCAGCAGCAGGTAGCTAAGCTGACCGCGACGCCCAACCGTCCCACGGTCACCAACACAGCGGAGACAACGCAGTTTGGAGTGCTCGAGATCGAATTCGGCATTAGCTCTGCCGCCCGGCAGCAGTCGCTTCAGGCTCTGCTCAAGTTCGGGTTATTACGCGACGTGGAATTGGACTGGGCCGGTAATCCCTGGCAACACGACGCTTCCGTGCATTACGTCGGGGTGAGCGATAATTACGCCGGATTTCGTTGGCGCTTCCTTCGTCAGGCGAAGCGCCAGCCGACACTCACCGTGGAATATTCGGCCAAGTTCCCCACAGCCGGGCCGGTCGAAGGCTCCGGCGAGGTGGACCACATTGTCACTCTGCTCGCCTCCAAGGACCTTCCAAAGCGCTTCCATGTCGATGCCAACCTTGGCTACGTGTGGCTCGGACACGCGGGCGGCGGCTTCAACCACAACTGGCTGCCCACCAGCACGCTCGCCTATTCGCTGACCCAAAAGTGGCAACTCGCGATGGAGTTCTCGGGCGCGACGCGTGCGAACGCCACCACGCCTGCGGTCACGCAGAACCTCTGGGCGGTGAGTTACACTCTCAGGCCACGGCTGGTGCTGGACAGCGCAGTACAGTTTCGCGTGACCGGCAACGTCCCCCGGGTCGTTTACCTGGGCGGCTTCACCTACTCCATCGCTGACCTCTACCACCGCAGGCGTTGACTCTGGGCAATGACTGGCGATAAATCCCATTGCACTCAAAATGCCAAGGCAGGGGTTTTGAGCGCAAAGGCCTGTTTTCGACAGTTATCAACGGATGACGGGCGGACGCGGGGGAAAAAGTTGGGATCCATTTGGCTTGCTTGAGCCCTGAGGTTTTCCAGGATCGGGAATCACTTTCAGGCGATTCAAGCCCATATTGCGAAAGAATGTCGGCCAATAATTCTTAAACATATTTCCACCCACTTGCCAAGCTAGATCAATGGCGAAGCGTGTTACCGTTTTCCCAACCGTTTGTTCGGACGATGGCAAATACACATTCGCAAGCCCCTCTGAGGCCAGCGGGCCCAACAAGCCTGAAATGTTGAGGACATCTTTTCCCGAATCGTTTCGGGTGATGACGATACGCTGTGTCGAATATTTCAAGCTGCCCCACAACGAAGGCTTGCTCTGAGGGAAAAAACGCGGATCCTCATGGAATAAAGAGGGGAATAGAAAAGCCCCAAAGAAGCTACTGGTGGAGGCCCTGGCCATGCTCGCTCCGAAGCGGCTGCCATATGCACCCCAGCCCTGGCCATAGCCTTCGGGAACGTTTCTAGCCTGGTTGATCGCGGCGCTGAAGGAAGCTGCGACAACGTAAGGTGGAGAAATACTCTGATTCACAAATAGTTTGAATTTCCCCCCCGTCGTGAGAGGGCCAGGGCCGGTGGCGATGTCGGGAAAGAAGAATGATCCGTTTGTCGCGTAGCCGATGAAGGTAGAGGTTCTTCCCTTGGTTGAATTTGGTGTGGTCTGCTGCCGCGGTTGCGAGAAGTCCGGGCTACTCTGGGTGCGGGAGACGGCGGGCTGCTGCGCTGCCAGACTCAGGGCGGAACCCAACACCAAGCCCAGCAGCCATATGCCCCGTGAGGCAAAAGTTGGAAACTGCGGGGTGCAATGCCTGCTCACGCGATGTCCTTGCGTAGGAGAAAAATGGCCTAGGTTGATGGAAAACCCGAGCTTCGCCCACCTTTGGGCGATATTGGAGGACGCCGACAAAGAGGGAAATACTTTCCGGGCCGTGTATCGCTTGTTAGTTCCAGCGCCAGCTCATGCCTGCAGGTACTCGTTCTCTCTAACGGTGACCAGCCAAATACTAGGCGTGAAGTCACTGCAAAATCAACCCGACATGAACATTGCAATGACTTTTCTAATAGCAACGAGTGGTCAGTGAGCGCTTTACGAGTGATAAAGCTTCTCTTGTGTCCGATCACTGAAGAGAGATGCAGACTGGAGCACTCATTGAGGGTCAATGAGGCTAAGCGTAATCTGGTTGTGTGATGAAGCGAAACACTTCCGTGATATGGAGCTGGCTCTTAACGGCCTCGATTGTCGGGCTAATAGTTGTTTTGATCTTCGCCGCGTTCCGCATCTGGGGGCACAAATGAACGCTGAGCAGCCGCCCATAGGGCCGAAACACCGGCGCTCTAGTCCGGCGAAGGCGCGATGAGTGAGACCGGGCCGCATTGTTGTCGCAAATCTCTATTACGCTCAAAATGCCCGGAAGAGGGGTTTTGAGTGTAACCGCCTTCCATGAGAAGGCCGGTCGGAGTCAAGTCGGTTCTTTTGTTTTTCATCGGACAGGCTTTTTCTCCCGCCGAGTAGCCACTGACGCCATGCTTCCATTCGCACTCTCGAGGAGCGATCGTTGTCGCTCGGTGCATGTTGGGCGTTCTCATTTCAGCCGGTGCTGCCATCTGTTTGGCGCCCTGTGATTCTGCTCTTTGCGAGTCGAACCTGGGCCAGGCGATTAACGCAGTCACCGGAACTCGGCTTTGGCTTTTGTCTTTTCTCCTCTTGGAGCGGTTTTGATTTTTACGCGGCTGCCGCTACTGTCCTTCGGCTGCTGTTGTGTAACGCTTCGTACACTTCTCCGCTCACCCACAGATGATGCAGCAACACCGCCAGTTTTCTTGCCGTGGCCACGATGGCTCGCTTCTTGCCGTTCCTTCCGCCACGCTCCGCCAGCTTCAGGCCCCAGCGCCTGAGATCGCAGTCCACACCGAACGGTCCCAGAATGTGCTGCGCTCCCTGCACCAGCAGCGTTCGCAAATACGGATCGCCTTCCTTGCTGATGTGCATCTGCGGCTCGCTCTGTCCGGAGTTTCTCCGTCCTGGCTGCAGTCCCAGATAGCAACCCACGTCGCGGCTCCGGCCAAAGCGATGCGGATCTTCCAACGTCAGCACAAACGTCAACGCGATCGGCGTGCCTACGCCTTTGATCTGCTTCAGCAGTTCTACTTGCGGATAACTCTGTTGCGCCAGCGCTCCGATCCGGTCGTTGTACTCGCAGATCCCTTCGCTGAGCTCTTCCATGGCCGCCAGCAACGGCTCCAGCGCTCGTTGCAGTTCCGGACTCAGCCCCTCAGCTTTCTCCGCATTCATGTTGCGCACGTTACAGCCGCGCAAGCGCTCTCCGTAACTCTTGGCCAACCCGCGAGCCGTGTTGACCAACCCCGTTCGCGCCCGCACCAACCCAGCTCGCGCCCGAATCAGGGTCAGATCCGCTTGCGCCTGCGCGCTGCGATGCTTCACCGGATACAGCAACTCCGGATCGATCCGGGCCAGCCGCGCCAGCGTCTGCGCATCCAGCCGATCGTCTTTTTTGCGGCTCTCCCCGATCAACCGTACCTTGCGCGCATTGGCCACGATCACTTCATGCCCCAACTCACTCAACAAGCGACTGATCCAGGGCGAATGCGTCCCGATTTCCAGTGCGATCCGACTGCGCGGCATGGCGCCGAAGACTTCCTGCAATGCTTTCCCACTCGTACGGACTCGCTGCTCCAACTGTATCTGGCCTGCTTCATCCACCACGCAGTACCAACTGTTGCGATCTCCCAGATCCAATCCAATGGTCAGTTTCTGCTGTGAAATATTCCTGCTCGGCAGCGTCACTGCGGTGCTAACCTTCTTCATTGCCGGTCTCCTTTTTATCTGTGCTTCGAGCACGTCGATAACTTGGGAGCGTACACGGCATCCCCTCCGGAGACCGGCCTTCTCATCCCATCTGTTTTCGTAAATTGACATGGGCAGCATCTCAGAGAGATTCCCTGCAGTGGCACCAGGGTGCCGAAAAACTCCAGCGCGTCATCTGCGCCGGAGGTCAAGCATCCGAAGGGATGTGGCGTGCAATGCGCGCCGAGCCCCAGGGAGGAGCGTGCTATAGTATCTCCCCGGGATGTTCTGGGGCGAAGAAGCCGGTGACTCGTCCGAAATCCCGGCGCGATCCTCAATTAGCCCCCACCCAACATCCCAGCTGGAGTAATTCCGTGCAGTCTGCGCCTGGCCATCGACGCCGGATTATTAAGCGCTGGCTCGCCTGCGTCCTCGTTTCGGTCTGTAGCGGAATCTGCGCGCATGCACAGGGAAGATTTAACGAGGGCCCAGTTCAAGTGACAACCGGTATCAACCTAGGCCCGGATCCCCTCGCGCAATTCGACCTCAGACAAATGTATCTCGATCAGATAAACCGGCATGCGAAGGAGAGCGAGCAGCGACGCAAGCAAGATGAATCTCTGATTGATTCCGGCGTGGTATCGGCGCTCGACCTGCAAGCTCCCAATAAAGCCGTGGTTGAGTACAATCGCGCTACGTCTCTAATGAAAGCGCAAAACTCGAAAGAGGCGATCAAGCACCTCCAAAAAGCGATTCAGGTCTATCCCAAGTTCGTTTCCGCTCACATCGGTCTTGGGCTCGCCTACGTCGACCAGGAGGACGCTGCTGACGCCAGAAGCGAATTTGAAACGGCTGCGAAGTTGGACGAGAAGTTTCCAGGATCATTCCTGAATCTTGGTCTGTTGGCACTGTCGATGAACGATTTTGCGACTGCGCAACCGGAACTGCAGAAAGCTGCCTCCCTGCGACCCACCGATGCCAGAATCCTCTCGAGTCTGGCGTACGCGCAAAACGGTACCCATCAATATCAGCAAGCTCTGCAAACAGCTCAACAAGTCCATGCTCTCAACCACAAGCGGATGGCCAATGTGCACTACGTGGCTGCGTCGGCTGCCATGTCCCTCCACGATTACGAAACCATGGAGCACGAACTTACCTTCTTTTTAAGCGAAGACCCCACCAACGCCTTGGCCCCCATTGCGCGCAATAATCTCTCTGCTCTTACCCACAACAAGGATGTTCGGGCCGCCGTCGCTTCGCCGCAAGCGACAACGCTGGTCGCATCTCTGCGGCCGCAAACCTTTCCTAACAGCGACATGTTGAAGGCACAGCTCAACGCCGTGGGCGAGGAATCCGATGGCCGGAGTTGCGAAGGTTGCAGCATGCCAGCCGAAGCGAATGTGACCACCGCGGATACGAACAACATCGTAGCTGCGCCTGTGCCCCACGCCCTTCCAGCCCCTCCCAATGCATGGACAATCCGTAGCGATGTGGACCAAGTCACCTTGTTTTTCGCTGTCAGTAGCCATGGACGGATGGTGAACGATTTGCGGCAGTCCGACATCAAGATCCTCGATGACAACAAGCCGCCGGAAAAGGTGGAACGATTCGCCCCGCAGTCGAAGCTTCCTTTACGACTGGCTCTGCTTGTGGATACGAGCGGCTCCGTGCTTGACCGCTTCTCCTTTGAGAAGCGTGCAGCAACTAAGTTTGTTGAGAAAATGCTAAGTGGTCCCTCCGACCTCGGGTTTATAGCGGGCTTTTCCCACGAATTTGCAGTGACTCAGGATTTCAGTTCGGACCCAGCTGAATTGGCGAAAGGGATTGAGAAGCTCGCAAACGGAGGGGGCACAGCCCTCTTTGACGCGGTGTCAATCGCGTGTCGGAAGCTGGGGGCATATCCCGAGAGCGATCGGGTGGCAAGAGTACTGGTCATACTAAGTGACGGAGAAGATAATTCCAGCCAAAGCAGTCTGAAACAAAGCATCCAGGCAGCGGAGAGAACGGGCGTCACGATCTACACGGTCAGCACGAAAGAGGAGAGGGGCGATAAGTCGGATGCCGACAAGGTGTTAGAGCTACTCGCGGAGCGCAGCGGAGGCGAGGCACTGTTTCCCGGCGATATGCCGACATTGGGCAAGTCCTTCGATAAGCTGCATGATTTGATCCGCAGCCGTTACTTCGTCGCCTATAAGCCCGCCGACTTCCAACCCAATGGGAGCTATCGCACAATCAGCGTCATCGCTGAAAAAGACGGCAAGCGCTTGCAAGTCCGCGCTCGCAAGGGTTACAACGCTCGCCTGGACCCAAACCACAACTGAGTGTGAACCTCTGAAATCTTTCCCGAGCCTCAAGTAGAACGCCCTCCTCAAAAAGGAATTGCAGGAAGCAGTGGGGGGTAGCGGCTTTTGAGCACATGCCTGATTCCCTTGTTCAGGAGGTTTGCCGTGCTGCCGACCTGCTTTCCTGCGCGTGGGATGCTGCGGCGTTCGATAATGAGGACACGCTGACCCAGTGCGCGCAGGTAGCTGTTGATCGGAGTAGGGACCGTGATTGCTCACGATCCCCTCCACGGACCCGGACGAGCGCTCCTTAGCGCATCCGGTTCTTATCGCAGATGTGTGGCGGCGAAACGAGCGTCGGGAAAGGCATGGAGCGCACGGGGTTGGGGAAGCCATCGCCCTGCCAAGGTGAGGATGCGTGTCCAGGAGATCGAACGCCTCTGACTACGGCGACGCAAAGTGCGCCACCAGAGCGCCCTCACCCGGTCACGAAAGATACCCAGGCTGGTGAGGTTTCCCGGTACCGCGTAGTAGTTGAAGTAGCCCTGGACGACCGTCTGGAGCCATTTGCCAGTTTGGGGCACCGGATCCTGTAGCCGCATGCGCAGTTGCTGCCCGATCTGTCGCAGCTTGCCTCGCATACGTTTGCGGATGGTAGTGCGCCGCACCATGAATCGTCCCAGTCCATTCTTCCCGCTGATATGCGTGAAGCCTAGAAAGTCGAACGTCTCGGGTTTCCCTTCTCCTCTACGTTTCCGGTTCTCTTCGGCAAACCTGCCGAATTCGATCCGGCGCGTCTTGTCCGGGTGTAGTTCCAGTCCGAACTTGGCCAATCGCTCTCGCAAGTTCTCCAGAAAGCGATCGGCGTCCATTTGATACTGGAATCCGACGATCGTATCGTCCGCATAGCGCACGACGATCACCTCGCCTTGCGCCCATTTCGTGCGCCAGGCATTCACCCAGAGATCGAAAACATAGTGCAGGTAAACGTTCGCGAGCAGCGGTGAGATCACCGAGCCCTGTGGCGTACCTGTTTGCGGTTCCGACCATTTGCCTTCTTCCATCACTCCGGCCTTCAACCATTTTCGAATCAGCCGCAGGATGCGAGGATCGGCGACGCGATGCTCCATGAACCGGATCATCCAGCTTTTGTCGAGGTTGTCGAAAAAGCCTCGGATGTCCGCGTCCAGTATGTAGTTCACCTTCTTCTTCAGGAGCGCGTACGACAGCGCATCCAGCGCGTCATGCTGGCTGCGCCCCGGGCGGAACCCATACGAGAATCCCAGAAAGTCTTCCTCGTAGATCTCGTTGAGGATGGTGACCACGGCTTGCTGGACGATTTTGTCTTCCAGTGCCGCAACCCCCAATGGACGTTGTCGTCCATCCTCTTTCTGTATGTAGACTCTTCTCGAAGGCAGCGCTCGGTAAGCTCCGCGATGAACCCGTCCGTGAAGATCGACGAGCCGATTTTCCAGTCCGGTCTCATACTCTTGCCACGTTACCCCGTCCACCCCTGGTGCGGCTTTCCTCTTCAGCGAGTGGGAGCTTTCCCATAGCAGATCGACGGTGAGGTGGTGGAGCAAGGCGGTGAACTTCATCTCCTTATGTTCTCTTGCTGCTTTCCGCACGCCTGCCAACCCTTGGGACACGCCCTTCCCGCTCTGTGTCGGGTACGTGTTAGATTGATCGGCGTTCTCCTTGATCAGCGGCCTTCCCTCCCCACTCTCCGCCGACGACTTCGTGTCTTTGTTCGAATGGTTCATCGGTAGTACGCCGCTGTGTGACTCCTCGCAGACGTGCACGTGGGTCGTGTGGCCTAAGCCTTCACCCGCCGACCTGCTGCCTGGTTTGACCGCAGGTGTCTCCGAGGTCTCCCGGTTCTCGTGCATGAAGTTTCTAGGCGTGTCTGGGGTCTTCGACTACGCCGGACTGTGCAGGAACTCGCGCTATCGCTCCCGCGCATGTTGCCTTCCGCGCATATTAACCGCGTCGGCGTCCGGGTTGTAAGTTTTCGCAGCTCAATAGCCCACCCCGCCTATCCTCTATCTACGCTTCACTGCGTCCCTCACGGTAGCAGCGCAAGACTCGAGGCCAAGTGGTTCGCTACTCCTTTCTTGTGAGGCTCTTTCATCCTCTACATTCATGCCGGTTTATCCCGGCGCACTAATATCGCCATTGCACTCAAAATGCCGCCTGAAGGCGAAGAAACGGCGCAAAGTTGTGCTAACGCCTGGTTTCAACAATTGATTTCAACAATTGACCGTCCGACTTGCCCAGGGCCGCTCTATGAAAATTGCAGAGTCAAAGGCTTGCCGAATTGGCAGGCTACCGCTGTCGATAACCAAACGGGGCATGCGATAGCCATCGTTCGAGCGGCAAATGATGGATACCACGTCATACGGGGTGAGGTCCGCCGAGGCGCGTTCAATCTTTTGCGATCAGTCGGCGGTCTAGGTGCGGATTATTGCGAGGTTGGCCAGTGCTAAGTTCACACTTCTCCCCCGGAGCGGCTCCGCAAGTCGGACAGCGCACGGCGAGTACCTGTTTTAGGCTGAGTCCCTTTTTCATGGCAATCCCCCGTGTACCATGGTCAACTAGACCAGTTGCGCGAACCCCATCTAGACGGTTTACGCCCTTCTGGCAATGGACATGGGCCGATTTTGCAGAAAGGCGCTGATAAGTACGCTAGTTATTTGCAAACCGCCGTTGTAGGAGACGAAGCCCTTCTTCTTGAACGCATTCATAAATTTACTTACCCTTGCGCGGGTGGTACCAACCATCTCCGCGAGAGTTGCTTGGCTCACCTTCAGGGGGTTCTCCGGCTTTGATTCCTTGGTTATTTGCCCAAACAACAACAAAACCCGTGCCAGTCGCTTTTCGCTAAAATTGAAGAATTGATCTGCCAGGTCTTCCTCGACTCGAATAACTCTGGAAAGTAGATATGCATTAAGCAATGCAGCAAACTGCGGGTCGCGCTTGAGCGTGCGAAGCGACCTCTCCTTCTGCAAGCGAGTGATATTGGAGGGTCCAATTGATCTCGCCGTGTACATCCGCAGCGATTGACCTCCAAGACAGCCTTCGCCAAAAAAGCTATCCCGCAGCAGGACGGCGATTATCGCTTTTTTGCGGCGCGTAGCGGCCATCGTGAGCTTCACCGTGCCGCTCTGGATGTAGAACACAGCATCGGCGCTGTCCCCTTGCGCAAAAATGATCTCATTGTCTCGGTAGGTCCGCGCAGTCATCCCATCCCGGAACTTTTTGCGGAAAACTGTGGAACTGAAACCGAGAGTTTGTTTCGCCATCTGTCTTCCTGGCACGATCAATTCACGTGAGTGCCGTTCTCCTAATACAGAAAGAGGCTAAATCATATGGCTGGGAATCTGGCTCGGCTGGTCAATATAGGTCATACACAATTGCACACAGTACCTAAATGGTTAATCTCGGGCGAAAACTGCTCTAACGGCGAGACTCCACACCCAGAAGTTCCATTTCTGCCAGGTGTTTGTGCCTAAATGGCAAGAAGTCACGTGAATTGGACGACCAGTTCGTCGAACTTTTGACAGAACAAGACCCTGCTAAACGTTCTGGACAACACGACACCCTCGAAGCCGCAATTGCGGCACACAAGCGAGACTTTGGTAAGGCTTGAGGGTCAACTGTCGAAATATCCCCATTGCACTCAAAATGGCCCGAACAGGGGGTTTTGAGCGAAATCGCCTGATTTCGTCAGTGGCTTCGCCAGCGCCCCTCTGGAGCAAAAAAACCGCCCAGACTTCGAGCGGCTTTAGGCTTGCCGAACTGATTCTGAAGGTTCTAGTCATCGAATCGTTGCACTACCGAGAGGATCTTCCACTCTCCGTTCACCTTCTCAAGTGTCATATAGTCGGTCCACCCGGGAGTAACTAGTTTTGCGGACGCAATGTTCCCGGCAACGTCCAGGACAGTGACCTGTCCAGTGCGCTGCGCTTGCGGCACGCGAGTGCCACCGCCATCGCGTACGTCCCGCACAAGCTGCGGTCCGGTTTGCTCGCGCACCGGAATGTCTCCATGAATCTTTTGCTTAAGGTAGTGCGGATGCAACGTTTGCTGCATACGGGCGGCATCGCCGATGTAATAGGCTTCGATGTAATTCGTCACTGTGGCACGCACGGCGGGCGCATCAGCGCTAAAGGTTTTGTTATCCTGCGCATTGGTTGACAGGTTGAAAAGAAAAAATAAACTTAAGCCGAAGGCGAGTGCGAGGCGGTTCATGGTGGATTGTCTCCGTGCTGCGAAGAGATCGGACCCTTCAATTATGGCCTTTCCTTGGTCGATAAAACTACACCAAAGTCCATGGTCTGCCTGAACTTAAGAACAAGCGGGATTCCGATTGCGGGAGCTGTTGACGTAATATCCCGTGGGTGTTGAAAAAGTCACGTCGATTAGCAGGATGAGATTCAGCAGAAGCATGTTAGAAGAAAGCATTCGCCATTCTCTGTTTGATTCCGATCCTCGGAGGCCTGCTGATCATGATGGGACAACACGACCGTTCCGAAGCGCTGTTTTATTACTTCCGCCTGGAAGATCAGGTTCCTGAGACCCACCTGCTGCGACTCATCGAAAAACACATCAGCTTTGTCTTTGTGCGCGAGAGGTTGAAGCAGAGTTACAGCGAGACCGGCCGTCCGTCGATTGATCCTGAGCTTCTGTTGCGCATCCTCTTGATCGGCTACTTATATGGCGTCACCAGTGAACGCAAGTTGGTGGAGGAGCTGCGCATGCATCTGGCGTGGCGCTGGTTCACGGGACTGGGCTTCGATTAGGAGATCCCGCATCACTCCACGTTCTCGAAAAACCGGCATGGACGGTTTCAGGAATCGAAGCTGTTCGAGGAGTTGTTCGAACAGATCGTGAAGCAGTGCGTGGAAGTGGGATTGGTGCAGGGCAAGCACCTATCGGTCGATGGCAGTTTCGTGGAGGCGAATGCGGCGAAGGAAAGCCGCATTCCGCGTGAGCAGTTAGCGGAAGCGGCGCAGGTGAACCAAAGCGTGCGCCAGTACTTGGTCGAACTGGAGCAGCAGAACCCAAGCGAAGAGCCGGTGCATCAGCAAGAGCAAGTGTCGACCACGGATCCAGATTCCACCTATGCGACCAAGGGTGGGACTCCGGCCCGACTGGGGTACTACGACAACTATCTGGTCGACAACCACAGTTGCGTAATCGTGGGAGTACAAGCGACAGCAGCCCGGATGAGTCAGGAGACGGTGGCCGCGCAGGACATGCTCACTCGCTTCCGACAATGGCAAGGACGAGAGCCAGAATCGGTAGCGGCCGACACCACCTACGGAAACGGGGAGTTCTTGCAATGGTTGGCGGATCGGAGCATCACGCCCTATATGCGGACCCGTGACAGTATCCACAGAAAGAACAGCCCGTTCTTCGGTCCCGAGCGGTTCACGTATCAACCCGAAAGTAACAGCTATCGCTGTCCGGCGGGGCAGCAACTGAACTATGGTGGCCGCAGCATGCGGAACCGCACCTATGCCTACATCGGGACCCGCAAACGTTGCGGTGCGTGTGCGCTAAAAGCCCAATGTACCAGCGGAGTGTTCCGCTTTCTTGCCATCCACATGGATGAACCAGCCCGGCAACGCGCACGAGAGTTGGCGAACACGCCAGCATTCGCCCATGCACAGCGGCAAAGAAAAAAGGTGGAGGCCCTGTTCGCGGAACTCAAGAATCAGATCGGATTGCGCCGCTTGCGCCTACGCAGACTGAAGTTCGTGCGGGAGCAGTTCTTCCTGGCAGCGGTGGCTCAGAACATCAAGCGACTGGTGCGATTCCTCAGCCGACCGATAACACCTACTATGGAAGCCGCCTCTTAACTAAAGTTGAAGGAAAGAACTCGATTGCAGCGGTAATCGCAGCGAAGGGTTCATTCCGATCACGGACTTTTTCAACACCCACGCCTGATTTCGTCCGTTAAGAATCGATTCAAGCCAGGGAGCCGATCATTTTCCATTGTGAGCGATCCAGCTCAGACAGTTCCCTTGGGAGAAGGCTACGCTGGAACATTCCCCGGTGCTCCATTTCACCGATCCTTCTGAGGAGGGTTGGACTATCGAAGACGAACAGTGTCAGAAGATCGGCGGAGGGTATGAGGCACTGAAGTTCAGATTTTTACTGTTTCTCTGATTGCCACATTGTTCGGAAAAAAGGAAGTTCTAGTCGTGGAGAACAATGTTGAGAAGTGAACCATGAACCTGCAAATCATTGCCGCCGTGATAGTCAATGAACCCCAATTTCCTAAACCTGTTCATGAAAGAGCTCACCCGCGAGCGAGTCGTGCCTATCATCTTTGCGAGGGTCTCCTGACTGATATTGGCGATTAGGGTCTCGGGCACGCCTTCCTTGCCGAAGTGCTGTTGCCGACAAGTCCGCGTGTTCCTCACGCAGCCCAATAAGAGGAGGACCTCTTGGCAAACATAGGGTTTTATCGTGCAGTCGGAAGCCGCGCACCGGATACCGGGCGATATCAGCACTCGGCGTGTCACTCTACCGAGATTGTCGAGAAGGGAACGATCCTCGGACTTTGCGGCAATCACAACTGTCCCAACAAGGGTGCCAACTGGGTTCTGCAAGAGATGACGGCGACTGTTGCCGCTAAAGAGTGAACGACGGGTCAAACAGAGAGACACCCCAGGGCCTCGCTCCGGTTAATGGCGAAAAAATCGCCATTTCACTCATTCACCGGGTCGTGAGTGAAAGCACCGATTACAACATCAAGTTAGAACCGCCAAGTGCGTCGGCCAGCTCTGACGATGCCCGCGACTATCGGAGTGCAACCCCTTCACCGCAACTCTTCAAGCCAGCTTTCGCATGTCCTCACCGCGCGGCACCTTCCACCACGATTGCCATTTTCACAATCTGGACTGTGGATTCTCAGGAGGGACAACAGACGGCACATCCAACGCCTCAAGTTCACAACCCACCTCATTCCTCCGAGCCTGCGGCGAAAAAAGCTAAGCCTTGAATTGCACCCCCTCTGAACCACCTTCGCTGGCCTTTGCTGTTTGTGTGGGGTTTCCTGCCAGATTTCTCTTCTGTAGAGCATCCATCAATCGCTCATCTTCCGCGATGAGCTCTAGGCTTCTTTGTCTTCCACCACTTTGGATTTCAAGTAGCCTCTGCATCAACTCGGCGAAGTTCTCCATGACTTCCTCCAAGGCTGGCCAAGGCTGGTTGACGGGCATGATAGGGGGCGGCCAAAAGGAAATCTGTTCAAAAGTGAACAGTCCTAAGTGTTCCTCGACGATTGTTGACGGAACATCCCCATTACGCTCAAAACCCTATCGATTGTTCTTCTTGGCCGCTAGCTGGAGAGCAGGCCTCTGAGAAGCGCATGCACAATCGTTAAGGGATGAGCGACGAAAACTCCAATTCGTCCCAAGAGGGTTTGAGGTTCGCGAAAGACGCCCAGTTGTCGCAAGACAGTAGCTCGGTCGTAGTAAATTCTTTCACCGGCAGACTTCTTTGTTGCAGATCGGGCAGGCAGGAAGCGCGGGTCTCTTAGGAATAGGGACCGCAGGTGTGTTATGAAAAGAAGGGTGCATGCGGGCCATCGGAAGACCTCCTTAACTGAGGACAGTCGAGGTCTGATCAATCGTCCAGCAATGCGGTTTCGGGACGGTTTACAGGCCGGGAGAGCCTGTGGAATGTTTGGTCGTCGCCGATGGGGCGGTCACTCAATACGCTACGCGCGCGCGTGCAACTTTTCCGTGACCCGACACAAGCACGCGATGCGCTTTTTCACGGTCTGCGTAACCGATGTTGAACTGCCGGAGATGTTCTGAGTCCTCCGTACCTTTTCAGAATTGTTGTTGAACAATCGCCATTACAGTGCGCCGGGCTAAACCGGCTTGAAGTAGAGGATGAAAGTTCCTTACGAGAAAGGAGTAGCGATCCGCTCGGCCTCGAGTCTTGCGCTGCTACCGCGAGGGACACAGTGAAGCGTAGACAGAGGATAGGTGGGGTGGGTATTCAGCTCCGAAAAGATGCAATCCGGACGCCGACGTCTTTGTAATGCGCGGAAGGCAACATGAACGGGAGCGATAGCGCGAGTTTCCGCTCAGTCCGGCGTAGTCGAAGACCCCAGACACGCCTAGAAGCTTCAAGCACGAGAACCGGGAGACCTCGGGGACACCTGCGGCTCAACCAGGCCGGAGGCCGGCGGGCGAAGGCTTAGGCCGCACGGCCCGCATGCACGTCACCGAGGAGTCACACAGCGGAATAATACCTATGAACCATTCGAACAAAGACGGAGCATCGCCGGCGGAGAGTGGGGAGGGAAGGCCGCTGATTAAGGAAAACGTTCGTCAACCTAACACGTCCCCGACACAGAGCGGGGAGCGCGTGTCACAGGGGCTGGCGGGCGTGCGGAAAGCAGCAGGGAACAATAAGGAGATGAAGTTTACCGCCTTGCTCCACCACCTGACCGTCGAACTGCTACGGGAAAGCTTTTACTCGCTCAAGAGAAAGGCCGCACCCGGAGTGGACGGGGTCACTTGGCAGGAGTATGAAGACGGACTGGAAGATCGGCTGACCGATCTTCATGGCCGGGTTCATCGCGGAGCCTATCGAGCGACGCCCTCGAGAAGAGTGTACATAGAGAAAGCAGATGGACGGCAACGTCCACTTGCGGTCCCGGTTATCGAGGACAAACTAGTCCAACATGCCGTGGTCACCATCCTCAACCAGATCTACGAGAAAGATTTTCTCGGCTTTTCCTATGGGTTTCGCCCGGGGCGCAGCCAGCATCAGGCGCTGGATGCGTTGTCGTATGCGCTCCTGAAGAAGAAGGTGAACTACGTGCTTGATGCCGACATCCGGGGGTTTTTCGATAACCTCGACAAGAGTTGGCTGATCAAGTTCGTGGAGCATCGCGTCGCTGACCCCCGCATCCTGCGGCTGATCCAGAAATGGCTCAACGCGGGAGTGATGGAGGAAGGCAAATGGTCGGACACGAAGACAGGCAGTCCGCAAGGCTCGGTGGTTTCACCGCTCCTCGCGAATATCTACCTGCACTACACTTTCGATCTCTGGGTGAACGTGTGGCGCGAGAAGTGGGCCCACGGCGAGGTGGTGGTCGTCCGCTACGCGGACGATATCATCTTAGGATTCCAACACCAAGCGGACGCGGATCGATTCCTGGAGAACTTACAGGAACGACTGGGAATGTTTGGATTGGAATTACATCCGGATAAGACGCGCCGGATCGAATTCGGCAGGTTTGCCGAAGAGAACCGGAGACGTAGAGGAGAAGGCAAGCCCGAGACGTTCGACTTTCTAGGCTTCACGCACATCAGCGGGAAGAATAGGTTAGGGCGATTTACGGTGAGGCGTAAGACGATCCGCAAACGCATGGGAGCGAAGCTGCGTGATATTAAACAGCAGCTCCGCGAGCGTATGCATGATCCGGTGCGCCAAACCGGCCAATGGCTCAAGTCGATCGTGCAGGGACACTTCAACTACTATGCGGTACCTGGAAATCTCGATAGCCTCGGCGCCTTCCGCCACCGGTTAATCGGGCAGTGGTGGCGTACACTTCGCCGCCGTAGCCAGAAAAACCCGATCAACTGGACGCGCACTCTCGCCTTAGCAGACCGATGGTTTCCCCAACCGCAGGTCCTCCATCCTTACCCCGCGGTTCGCTTTGCCGCCAGTCATCCGCGATAAGAACCGGATGCGCTAATGAGCGCCCGTCCGGGTCCGTCCGGGGGGTATCACGTGAGTGGTATCCCTACCGGGATCCCGTTGTCTTGTCGAGCGGGGTTTTGAATTGAGGTGGGAATAGTAGATGGCACGCTGCTACTCTGGGTAGGGCTTGGGTCGAGCCGTTTTCGACGAAAACTCTTTCTTCCAACGACGCAAAGTCAGGTGGCATAAATGACTCCCGAGCACGGTGCTCGTGAATCGCGAAGAAGCGCACGGGTTCAGGTTAAGGTTCGGATCGAGGCCAAGGGCCTTGCTGACCCTCTGACCTGTGAAGGCGAGACCATCGTCGTTAACCTTCATGGAGCACGGATGTCGACTACCGTCCCCTTGCGAGTTGGGATGAGAATCGAAATTCACGTCATTCTGACCGATAAGCGTGCTTTGGCCAAGGTGGTCTGGGTCGATCCTGACTGGCCCCGGCACTGTGGAATCGGACTAGAGAGGCCACAGAACATTTGGGGAGCATCTGTTCCGCCTGATGATTGGAAGGAAGGCCATTCCGGGTGACTTACGAAGAAACCAAACGACTGCCGAAAGCCGCGCCTCCCTCAAGGCAAACGCTGGGCGCTCGTCATTTCAATCGTTGACTTCCGGGGTCGCAGGATTGCTGCTGGCGATTCGCTTTCGTATCGCCGTTTAGCCAGTTGATTGGCGAAAAATCTTCATTGTACTCAAAATGCTGCGCTCCGCTACGAAACAACCAAGGCTGCTACAATCCCGTGCATGGACAAACTTGCAAGCATTGTTCAACAACTGCAACAAGAACGCGCCCGCATTGAAGCGGCACTGCAGGCACTCACAGGAGTATCCAACCACCGTGGCGCTGCCCACAGCGGCCGCCGTAACCTAAGCCCGGCAGCCCGCAAGCGCATTGCAGCGGCTCAGCGAGCACGCTGGGCAAAATACAAGGCGACCAAAGCTGGAAAGGCCAAAGCCTAGGCACCAAATCCGGGAGCCTTGGGCAAGCCAAAAACACTGAATTTGATTTGGTTTCTGTTTGGATCAACGCTCTGGCTTACTATGGCGACCTGCGTGTGACCGATCTGAAGATGGTCAGCGAGACCTGCAACAAATGACGGATTTGATCTGTTGCCCGCTACTTCGACGTGGCTCCCAGCTATGGCAATTCGCAAGAGCGGCTGGGGCCGGCGCTCCAGCCCTATCGCAACCAGGTTTTCCTTGCGTGCAAGGAAGAAGACTGGACGAAACAGGGTTCTGCCAAATTGCTCGACGAGTCGCTGCGCCTGCTGCGCACCGATCATCTCGATCTTTATCAATTTCACGCACTTTCCAAGATGTCGGACCTAGAACAGATTTTCGGGCCGGACGGCGCCATAGAAACTTTCGAAGCGGCAAAGGAAAGCGGGTAAACTCCGCTTCATCGGATTCTCTGCGCACTCCCTTCAGGAAATGTTCGTAGTTTTCTGCCAAATTTTTGAGTGTGTACCCCAGCGCCTCCAATTGACCAAGACTCTTCGCTGCGTAGATCCCGCATGTGCAACTCAGAATCTTGGCAGAATCGTTGTCCAGTTTGGAGGGACTCGCGCCTGGGCAAAATGGCAGTTACTTCCGTAATCTTCTTCTCTTCTCGGGCACGGACCATACTCGGCTTGGCGCATGAATTACCACCCCCACTCGCATCCAGATTGGCGTAGCCCGCGCGTGCGCCTTGCAGACATCACCCCTGTTGTCCTTCGATTGTCGGACGGATGCTGCTCTCGAGGCAATTTGGAAATTATTTCCTTAACCGGTGGCTTACTCAGTATCTCTAACGTGCTGGATCGGAGCTCCCGCATCAAGTTGATGTTCCTGACTCAGACGGGGCCGGTGCAGGGCACAGCAGAGATGTTGAGCCCGGTCTCCACGACCAGGCAACCATTCCGGTTCGTTGCGCTCGACGAAGGCGATCAGCGCAAGCTGCGAGCGGTGGTTCAATCGTTCTTGGATGCTCGCGAGCAGGCATGGATACAGAAATACAGAGCAGCGCTAATCCATCAGAATTTTCCGCGACGAGGATTCTTCCGAGTCGTTCTTGGGGCTCTTGCCCTTCTCGCACTCTGTTTTGGAAGTGCTATCTATCTGTTCCACGTTCCTCTTCTGAAATGACGCCCACCCTGAACACTCGACGGTGGCCGCGGCATCAGGTCGTTCTGCCGGTTCGCATCGTTGCACTAAACGGGCATTTAACAACCCCGGCTCTTGCTCGTGCCAGCGCAATAAGCAGGGCGGGTATGGCGCTGCACGCTTTGATTGCTCTCAGCCCTGGTGATCTGATGCAGCTTCAATTTCCGACGTCTCCCCCCTCAGACGTCACAGCCGTGGTTCGCAATCGCACGGGCGACTGTTTCGGGCTGGAGTTCCTCGCCCAACTCCCCCTACTCAATGAAGCGAGGGATCGATCGAAGCTCCTCCGCAGCTCAGTTCTGGGTGGCTCGCCAGAACTACGGCAATCTGTGCGCGCTTCATGCAACCCACAGACTGTCTACGCAGCTCTACGTCGAAAGCAGCAAGAACTGCGGCACGTGCAGAGGGAAATCGAAGCCCTCAATATGGCAATTCTGCTGCTTGCAGATGATGCAGCTGAACTCTCCAAAGCTGTCAACACCGTAGCGGCTAGCCACCAAAAACTGCAGTAGTTCCATATTCAGAACACGTCAAGTCGCTTCAAATCAGTGCAATTCGTGGTGCTGGTAGGCCATTGAGACATGTAGTAGAGTAGTGAATCTTCCTAACGCATCAGAACTCACTGGTGAACTCAAAATCCCCCGGTGCGTGAGGAGAGCGCGGCGATGCAGGGCGTGAAATTTTCATCCCCCAAATGGGTCTTTGGGTCGGGAGTTGGGGATTCGTTTGGGGTGTAAAGCCCGATGGAGCGCCGGGGCACGAACTGCTCGGACGCTATTTCATTCAAGCGTCGATCGCACTATCATTCGTGTTCGGTAGCACCACCACCCTCGTGCTACGCCGCGTCATGAACAAGATACCCTTTTTCGGGAGGTGGCCGATGGAGTAAGGTCATGGGGTTAAGAAAGAGTCCGGATTGTTCGGAGTTGGGTTTGCCAAAGGCATAATAATAAGGCCCTCAAAAGGAAATAGCAGGTTTAGAAGTCAACTATCGCCATTGCACTCAAAATGCCTCCGGCAGGTCGCCCGGTTACTACACCTGATGCCATACAATTTGCTGTGCCGGCAGCTTCTTTTTAAGGAGAACATTCAAGTAAGGGTATTTCACTCCTCGCATTCGCGAGAAAATAGTGCACGGGAACGTATGAAGCACATGAACAAGAATTTCTTACTTCTGTTCTTATTGTTAATGTTGAGCAACTTTGCCGATGCGAAGACTCTTGGTACAGGAGACACCTTCGCGGCTGCAAAACTCACGGAAAAAGAAGTTAGCCAAATCATTTCCGCGTTGGAGCAGCTAGCGTACGACATTCCAGACTCATGGAACACCGAACTGCGAACAAAGCGAATCGACCTCGGCGGCAGCCCCGGGCTCGTGCTTGAGGGCACCAATCTGCTCTTTGGCGGTACAGGGAACTGCCAAATTTTCGTATTCCGCAGAGTGAATGATCGATGGATTTCGCTGTTTCAAGACCAAGCACCGATATGCGAGGCCTTTACAATCGGACCAGGCACTACGAACGGAATCAAGAACCTGATGGTCGAAGCCAATCAAAGCGCGGAGAGCGCACAGAGGGTCACATATCAGTTCGACGGTCAATTCTACCGGAGTAAATAACGGAGTATTGTTGACGATTCGGGAGCGAACAGACGGCGCAATCTTGTGACATACTACGGGGAGTCTTGATCGCGAAGCGCAAGAATAGCGACCCGCAACAAGCCGCAAAGGCTCAATATAAATGTCTACGGCCGAGACTCCCTCATCATTGCCTGCGAGCGAGTCTGGTTTCCTTTCCGGATTGATTCCGAATCGCGACAGAGGGCGGTTTTTGCGCGCTGCGGTTCTGTTGTTGATTGCTTTCAGTTCCGTCGGCTATTTCCTTCTTCTGGGAGAGTTGTTTGCAGAATTTCAAGCTCGCCACAACTGGCCAGTTGCACGAGGTGAAGTTGTGTCGTGCGGGGAAAAGGTCGGAGAGGGAGTATCGAGACGTAGAACCGTTTACTGGATGGAATGTGAGGTCAAATTCGATGTTCCCGCCGATCAGTGCCTGACCGGCATAACCGCTGCTGACACACGGGATCGTTACCCGTGCTATGGAATCGTGCGTTCACCGTCAACAACTTCCTGGGGAGTGAAGAATGGGTGGACCAATCCTCAATCTCTCTCGACGCCCCAAAGAATTCTCCACAATCCCCATGGCCCGGACGTCAAACTCGCAGATGAATCTGCTTGGCTCGCATATCGCTTACCTAATATTCTCACGATGTCTGCCTGGATGATTGCTTGTGTGTTATTTCTCGCGATGATCCAGTGGCGTATCCAAGTGATCGAAAAATCTAATCTCAGGGAGTAGATGGGCGACCTGTGTTCGAACCTGTCCGGATGCTAGTAATCGTGGCGGCACCATGAATCAAAACAGGGGTTAAGTGCTAGCTGTTGCAAAATCGCCGTTACCCTCAAAATCCATTGCGCAGGGATTTTGAGCGAAATTGATTGCGACAATTGTTCCATAAGGCAGGAACGATGGTGTAAAACATCCTCTGCCTGAACGTATTCAAAGCTGTCATCGAAGGCAAGTCAGCGCGGCAGCGCTAGTACAGTGCGGTACTCACCGCTGTTCCCTAAATTCCTGACACTTACGACAATACCGAGCCCACGGAATAGCTTCCAGTCGTTTCGATTCGATGTCGTTGCCGCATTCAGCACACTCACCAAATCTTCCTTGGACAATGCGTTGGAGAGCTTGCCTGAGATTTTGGAGGGTTTGTCGGGCGACCGCAGCTTTGTGCGCCAATGCTTGTCTTTCGTACTCGGCGGCTGCTTGGTCGGCGGTATCGGCTTGCCTTGCAGACATTGCGTGTATTTCCTGCTCTGAATTCGCAATGGTACGCTCTGTTTCTGCAATGCGAGCTTCGAGCAGTCGCTTGAACTGCTCGGTTTTCTTGGCTGGTGGCACCCTGATGACCTCAGTGCTGCGCGGACGTATTATGCTACAAAATATCCGGTTGCGGCATGGTGAGCCGCTGCTGGCAAACTGCTATTTAGGGAGAAATGGTAATGGCTCAAAAAGTAATTAAAGTGGTGGGAACGTCAAAAGAGAGTTTTGCAAAAGCTGCGGCAAACGCGGTCGCGGAGGCTGCGAAGACAGTTCGCAATCTAAAATGGGCTCGGGTTTGTGGACTGGAAATGGAACTGCAGGGCAAGAACATCACCCAGTACCGGACGACTACGAACATCTATTTCGATATTGAAGAGTAATCGGCGAAAGGAGGGCGGACTTGTCATGCGAATCTTGAAAGCCGCCGTCCTCTATTTCGCAATCGTTTTCGGTGTGGGCTTCGCGCTGGGCACGATCAGGACTCTGTGGCTGGTGCCGCGACTAGGCCCGAGGGCAGCCGAACTGCTTGAAATGCCTGTAATGCTAGTGGTCATTGCTGTGGCAGCACGGTCGGTTGTACGAAGCCTGTCAGTACCAAGCACGAAATCTGCACGACTTGCAGTCGGTTTTGTCGCGCTCATTCTGATGTTGGCTGCCGAATTTGGATTCGTGCTTTGGCTCAGACGCATCAGCATCAGGCAGTACCTCGCTACGCGAGACCCCGTTGCGGGTGCGCTCTACTACCTGATGCTGGTCGTATTTGCGCTCATTCCACTGTGCGGAGGCAAAGCAAAGCAAATCTCATTTGCGGGGCAACAGGACACTCGCGGCCGCTCCGATTCGCGACGTTTATAGCCGACCTTCGCTCCATGTACAAACGAAAACGCCCCAAAGTCAGCCTGAGTTATGGGACGTTCGTCGAACAGCCCTCCCCCGAAGTCTGTTCACAACCACCCTAATGCCTTGGACGGCACATGGGAATGGCCTCCATGGGCTATTATGGGAATCCAAGATTGCAACCCATTTCTGAACACTGGGCGCTGACGATAGTCGGTGGGAGCCGCAGCACTTGGCGCACGACTCCAGTAATCTGCTGCCCTACGTGATTCGCTGATATTCTGTTCGCGCAATTCACAGGAATACATTTGCTTTTATGCGTTCTGTTACGGGTTTGGCTTCCACAATCCCCCCGCTCTTCTTGATCGCAGTTCTCGGGTCGGCTGTCGGCGTTGTCGCCGTGAGCATCAGGGCACTCGAATCCGAGGAAACTAAAGCAAAGCGCATTGAACTGAAGCGGCGAAAGGAACTCCGAGCAGTGACGGAGAGAATTTCCGCCTACGCACGCACTGTTCACCAACAATTCCCGACTGGAGATGTAGTGGTCAGCGAGCGCGACCTCGCTGAACAGTTACGGAAGCGCACAGATGTGGTCGTGACCGCGCTCAATCTGCTGCTGAATGAACAGAAGGTGCAGCGGGCTCCCTTGAACGGATATTGGAAACTGAATAGTTCAACGTTGGTCGCGACGACGCTGCCGATTCAGAGAGATTTGTAGCTCGTGCATTCTGAACGAAGGCGATTTCTTCGGAGAAGGTTGCCTTACAGGGCAGCTTCAGCGCCTCTGCTCCGCAACCGCAATGACTGATTGCTCCGTGATGCGAATCGAAAAGAAGTCCATGATGGAAGTGCTGCACCGGGAACAATCGTTTTCCGACATGTTCGTGGCGTATTTGCTGAGCCGGAACATCCGATACGAAGAGGATTTGGTTGACCAGCTTTTCAATTCTAGCGAGAAGAGACTTGCTCGGATTCTGCTGTTGCTGGCTCACTTCGGCAAGGAAGGCGTGCACGAGACTCCAATCCCCAACATCAGTCAGGAAACGCTAGCAGAAATGATTGGGCACAACTCGCTCACGGGTTAGTTTTTTCATGAACAGGTTCAGGAAATTGGGATTCATTGATTATCACGGTGGCGATGCATTACGAGTTCACAGTTCACTTTTAAACATTGTTCTTCACGACTAAAAGGCAGTGCGAGTGGGACATTCCAGCGGGTGAAATTCGGGTGAAGGGGCCTACCGGTGTTTGTGGCTTTCTGGGGTCAGGTCTCCGATGAGGCCTTTCTGTTTTCTTAGATCCACGATGAGGCCATAAATGCAGATTGGGAAGAAAACCACTGCAACCGCACAAATCGCAATGAATAGGGCGTGGAGCATAATTCCTCCGACGCAATCTCTATTTCAATTTTACGCCTGCTCAACAGCAACTGACGATAACTCGCGATTACACTCCGTCGGAAGTCGCGCATAACCCATTTGGAATCAATCGGCGCCAGAAATGGACTTTCATCCCTATGGGTGGGCCGCAGGCCCATGGGAAACTCAAAACCCCGTTACAAGGCCAATGACAATGAGTGAAATTGCGATTTTTCACCAATGTCGCCAGAGTATGGCGCTAGAATGCACCCGGTGCCATATGAAACTTGTTGCCCTGCTCCTCCTTACGTCATTGGCCGGAGCGCAATGCGACAAGGCTGTTTGGGTAGTTGACGATGACGGAATTGCCGGTGTTGTTTTGACCGAAGGCAAGCCGGTGAAGCATGCCAAAGTACACCTGTCCTCTCGAGACCGCGAATACAGCGCAATCACCGACAATGAAGGCATGTTCTCAATTTGGCCCGTCGCATTGGGTAAGTACTCTTTCGCAGTTAAAGGTTGGGGAGAAGGACAACTGGAAGTGCGAGGCTGGCACCGCGGCAAGATAAATCGACCCGGCCTTCAATTCATTAAGCACAAGAACTGCCTATCGCTCGCGCTCGTCTCCAACTAGCCAAGGACGATTCTTTTCTTTTCACGAGGAGGCACTGGCCGACTCGCATTCCAACTTGAATGGCGAAACCAGGCCATTACGCTCAAAACCTATTCCGGCAACTGGATTCTATCCGCATGTTTGCGGTCGCGCTCGTGTTCCTCAGCAAGAACTTTCTCTAGCCAATGCGCCTGGCGGGCCGCTGTCTGCTTGTTTGCCAGCCTTGAATCATGGAAAATCGTAAATTCCTCGCCACAGCCGTCACACCGAAGAGTTCCCATATCCTGCATGTCGGGCGCTCGTTCTCGCGTCTGCCCCTTCTTGATCGCTACTGACTTCATGCTCGTAGACAATTCTATCTGGGCTTTCGATCATGGCCGATGTGGCGACGGCGCAGGCGATAACAGCTATATTGAGCCGGAACAAGTCGTTTACGGGGTGACCGAGGTTCTGCTTGCAGCCGAGGTAGCGCTCTGTGGTCTGAACCGAAGCGTGGCCAAGCAGGAATTGAATCTGCTCGATCTCACCGCCGTTCGTATGGCACAGCTTCGCGCAGGTCCGGCGCAGATCGTGAGGAGCGATGTGCTCCAGTCCAGCCTTCTCGCAGCATCCCTTCACCACATATCAAACCACATTCTGCGAGATGCCGTCGCCCCATAGCTTGTCCGTGCGGGCGACAGCGCGGAAGATTCGTCCCTCGGTGATTCCTGCCGCCGCTGTCCAGTCGTCGAGCGCAGCCTTGACCCAGGTTGGAATCGGCACAGTGCGGATGTGCCCGCCTTTGCCGATCAGGTCCACGACGGCCCAGTGACCTTGCCGCATCTGCACATCATTCATCTCCAGCCCGACTAGTTCTGATCTCCGCAGACCACACCCGAACAGCACCGCCAGCATGGCATAATCGCGTTTCGCGCGAAGGGTCGTGCCATGAGCATGGCTCAGGACTGCCGAGCATTCCTCTGCACTCAGCCAGTTCCCGACGCGGAAGCCAAGCTGTTTCACGCCCTTCACTCGGCTGATCCCCGCTGCCAGCTCTGGACTCAGCAGGCCTGCGTCTGCGGCTTCATGAGCCAGGCGACGCACGGCTGCAAGTTGTTGGTTGATGGTATTGGCGGCCAGCCCCCGCGATTCGAGGTACATGCGATAGCGAGTGACCACGATCCGGTTGAAGGCAAGCCGAGGCTCTGAGCAATACCATCTGATGAACTGATCGAGCGCAAATTCGTAGACACGACGCGAGCCGGGTGACCCGAGGCTGTTGAGCACTGCCACCTTGGAATGATCGAGGTCTGGCAGCCGGAGCGTTCTGCGACGATAATTTGGCTGGATTCTCTTCTTGCCCATAGCGACGGCCTCCCATGCCGCGCCATTGGGAGTACGGCAGAGCGCGCGACGGTGCAAGCCCCGCGCTGGAGGATGTGATGGAGATTGACAACGAGAAGGTAGATGAAATCACTCTGGCCTTGCTCTATCTGACGACGTTCAAAGACAAGCATGGGCTGCGGGCGTGGAAGAGCCATGATTGGGATGTTCTGAAACGCCTGCACGAGAGCGGCTACATTCACGACCCCGTGTCAAAGGCGAAGTCGGTGATGCTGACGGACGAAGGGGCAGAACGGTCAAAGCGTCTGTTTGAGAAGCACTTTATGACAGAGTAGCGTGGTCGCTCGCGTGGATGGCGACCGCCAAATCGCCATCCCTGGATTTTGAGCGTAATGGCCTGTGGCTGTTGAAAAACTCTTTCCCGCGAAATTCGCAAAAACAAAATCGCGTCAGGATGCCGTATAAACGACGTTCTCAGTTTTCTAGACATTTTCTATCCCCCCAATTTTGGCTATTTGGGAGGAAACCGGACTTTTTCAACAGCCACGCCTGGTTACAGCAACTGTCGAGATTCGGAGGAGAAGAGATGAAAGGCAGTTCTACGCGAACGGCGGCGCCTTGATATTTGTTCGGGCCGGTGGGTACCTAAACCTCCTTGGGGTGATCGGCGCAAACATGGGACGTAAACTCTTTGTCGCGCTGCAACTCGAAGTTTCGCATCATTTCATTGAAAGACGGGCCGGTCAGCATTTCAGTAGGTTTGAACCGCCAGCCACATTCCGAACAACCAAAACCCCGAAAACGCTGTTGCTCAATCCACACCAGCCTCCGGCTCATGGTGCGCAAATCTTACAGGCCGCCAATTTGGATGGTCTGTCGGGCACCCTACAGAAGCGTCGCGTTTGGCCCTGTATACTCCACCGAGTAGCGCGAATCAGCGGAGTTCCTGTTTCGCACACCAGGACGGGTGAGTTCATCCCCGTATCCTTGGAGGTTCTTCGGTTCTCGCTTGTGGCGCGCAAGGAACTCCAAATCGTGCAGTCTGGCGAGCGGACAAATGCCGCAGGAAAGCCAGTCAGCAACAAAATACTTCTATCAATCTCCGATAGCGAGTACAACTCCCTCCGCCCACACCTCCAATACCTCCGCTTGTCAAATCATCTAGTCCTTCACGAGGGCGGCGCAAAGCTGGAATTTGCGTATTTCCCGAATCGAGGTCTGATTTCTCTTGTCGTCGTAATGAAAGATGGAAGGACCGCCGAAGCTGGTGTGGTTGGCAATGAGGGCTTTACAGGAATACCAGCGGTCGTTGGCCTGAGCAGGGGCCCGCTGAGGGCGGTGGTTCAAATCTCCGGCGACGGATTTCGGGTAAAGGTTGGAGCTTTACGAAATACGTTCGAATTTACTCCACACCTGCAATTGATGTTGAACCGCTGTGCCGCAATCCGAAGTATGCAGGTTGCACAAACCGCCGCTTGTAATCGGCTGCACGAGATTAAGCAGCGCCTTGCGCGGTGGTTGCTGATGACTCAGGACAGAGTGGACTCAGGCGCGCTGCCCATCACCCATGATTTTCTGGCAACGATGCTAGGTACTGACCGGCCTAGCGTGAGCTTGGCAGCTGGTGGCTTGCAGAAGAAGGGGATCATCGAGTACACCCGTGGCGCAGTGAAGATCGTGAGCCGCAAGAAACTCGAAGACTCCGCCTGCGAGTGCTACGAGGTTATCCGACAATACGATGGCGAACTCGGCTTGAAATGAGTCCGCAAGATAAGACTCCGCCTGTGCTTAATCGCCGATTCTAAGACGCTGTTGTTGATAAATCGCCATTGCACTCAAAATGCCGACTTAAGGCGAAGAAACGGCGCAAATTTGTGATAACGCCTGGTTACAACAGTGACATGCGATATTGTCTAACGGTAGGGCGCGACGGTTTGAGTCATCGAGGAACAACAGGGACCTTGGACCTGAAGATTGATGTCCTTCCCGTCCGATGAATCCAGCTGCAATGAGAGCTTGGAATTCCGAGCTTCTGCTCGTTCTTGCTTCCACTGTCCTTGACTCTGGCGGTAGATGGCTTAACCAGTTCGCGGAAGCGCGAAGGTGTGTCCGATAGCGCGATCGTCATCAACGATCAGTAATACCCGAACATGATTGCGGCTATCAGTCGTGAACTCCATTCGATTCGCCGAAATGTATTTACCTGATCCACTCGCCTGGCGGGAGAGCCCGATAAAGCTCAGGTCTACTTGAGAAAGGTCTGTCCCGACGTTATCCCGTCTAACCACTTCGACCTTCGCATTCGTCAAGCCGGGATCGGGCAGCATTGGTCTTACGAGAAGATACGTCCCGGCGAACAGCACGAGTACCGGGATTGCTACTCGTGCGGCGTATGGCAAAACATGGTTCGTGCTTGGGACTAGTGGGGGAAAAATGAATAAAGCCCAGAGGACTGCACATCCGGCCGCTATGGAGACTCCAGTTGCTGAGATGGCGATGTACCATCCGACCCCGGCCATCAACAAACCGCCAGCTAGGAGCGCAGGCACGACCGCAACGGTCCGACGCGCCCAGTGAGGCAGGCGACAACAGCCCAAAATCGCAGCCCCGACTGCAAAGAACGAGCCATATAAGGCGGTTGCAGGCAAGAGGAGCGCGGCGAAGCCAACGAAGAACTTCAATTCCGCAAGCAAGGGAAGATGAGGCGTCTGCCAACCGGGTCCAGGTCGGTCGCTGTATGGTAAATAGCCGATGCTATTGATCGCAACCAACAACAGAATCGGGAGAAAATCGATAGCGACAACGTACGTGGCGAGGATCAACACACAACGAGACCACCACGCGGTAGGACGTACGCTTTCCAGCATCAAGGGAAGTTTACCTTAGCAGGTTTCATAGTTGGCGAAACATCGCTATTGCACTCAAAATGCCACGGCAGGGGTTTTGAGTGTAACCGCCTTCCATGAGAAGGCCGGTCGGAGTCAAGTCGGTTCTTTTGTTTTTTCATAGGACAAGCTTTTTCTCCCGCCGAGTAGCCACTGACGCCATGCTTCCATTCGCACTCTCGAGGAGCGACTGTTATCGCTCGGTGCATGTTGGGTGTTCTCATTTCAGCCGGTGCTGCCATCTGTTTGGCGCCCTGTGATTCTGCTCTTTGCGAGTCGAACCTGGGCCAGGCGATTAACGCAGTCACCGGAACTCGGCTTTGGCTTTTGTCTTTTCTCCTCTTGGAGCGGTTTTGATTTTTACGCGGCTGCCGCTACTGTCCTTCGGCTGCTGTTGTGTAACGCTTCGTACACTTCTCCGCTCACCCACAGATGATGCAGCAACACCGCCAGTTTTCTTGCCGTGGCCACGATGGCTCGCTTCTTGCCGTTCCTTCCGCCACGCTCCGCCAGCTTCAGGCCCCAGCGCCTGAGATCGCAGTCCACACCGAACGGTCCCAGAATGTGCTGCGCTCCCTGCACCAGCAGCGTTCGCAAATACGGATCGCCTTCCTTGCTGATGTGCATCTGCGGCTCGCTCTGTCCTGAGTTTCTCCGTCCTGGCTGCAGTCCCAGATAGCAACCCACGTCGCGGCTCCGGCCAAAGCGATGCGGATCTTCCAACGTCAGCACAAACGTCAACGCGATCAGCGTGCCTACGCCTTTGATCTGCTTCAGCAGTTCTACTTGCGGATAACTCTGTTGCGCCAGCGCTCCGATCCGGTCGTTGTACTCGCAGATCCCTTCGCTGAGCTCTTCCATGGCCGCCAGCAACGGCTCCAGCGCTCGTTGCAGTTCCGGACTCAGCCCCTCAGCTTTCTCCGCATTCATGTTGCGCACGTTACAGCCGCGCAAGCGCTCTCCGTAACTCTTGGCCAACCCGCGAGCCGTGTTGACCAACCCCGTTCGCGCCCGCACCAACCCAGCTCGCGCCCGAATCAGGGTCAGATCCGCTTGCGCCTGCGCGCTGCGATGCTTCACCGGATACAGCAACTCCGGATCGATCCGGGCCAGCCGCGCCAGCGTCTGCGCATCCAGCCGATCGTCTTTTTTGCGGCTCTCCCCGATCAACCGTACCTTGCGCGCATTGGCCACGATCACTTCATGCCCCAACTCACTCAACAAGCGACTGATCCAGGGCGAATGCGTCCCGATTTCCAGTGCGATCCGACTGCGCGGCATGGCGCCGAAGACTTCCTGCAATGCTTTCCCACTCGTACGGACTCGCTGCTCCAACTGTATCTGGCCTGCTTCATCCACCACGCAGTACCAACTGTTGCGATCTCCCAGATCCAATCCAATGGTCAGTTTCTGCTGTGAAATATTCCTGCTGGGCATCGTCACTGCGGTGCTAACCTTCTTCATTGCCGGTCTCCTTTTTATCTGTGCTTCGAGCACGTCGATAACTTGGGAGCGTACACCGCATCCCCTCCGGAGACCGGCCTTCTCATCCCATCTGTTAACAACACTGAAATTTGTTAGCGCGAGTCGGCTTCACGGTTTTTGTTGCCCGTGAACTCGAATCGTGACCGCAAAAGGCGGGATTATATCTTTGTACGGGCTCTCGACACCATCGGGAGTTATGACTTTGCCCTTGGCCTCATGCGGGATTGTGATATGCGCCTCTCCCTCGGAAGCGGCGCGGAAGCGGTAAATCTGTCTCGGGCCGCCAGGATTCTGCGTCTCGGCGGACCCGGCACTCACGAATCGGATGGCTGGGGAGGATATTTGTGGAGAGACGTATTGCCCTGGACCAATCGTTTGCAGGGTTATTTGTATCGGTTGTCCGACTGTGGCGGTCACGCCTTGCCCACTGTTTCTGTTATCGAGGGACAGCACATGCCCTGGAACAGTCGGCTGCGAAGCGGCGTTCTGAGCAGTTCCTTTGCCATGAAAAATCCACAGTAAACCAACGAGCAACAAGACTGCTGATCGTGAGTGCCGCATAGGGTCACCTTTCTGATTGCATATAAATAGAGAATGGCACGGACGATTTCTTGCGTGCCAACGCGATAACTGTCGATAAATCTCTATATCGCTCACAACCGGGCTAAATCAGGGCTCTTGTGGCTCCATGAACCCTGGCGTGACCATGCTCTCGGGAATGCGAGGTGTAGTCGATCAGCTAAAAGGGGCTGACCTGGGGAAAATGAATGTTCAGCTTATAGCAAATGAAGAGAATCAGGATCGCGCCCACTGTGGAAAAAATGAGGCCGGCGGGATGATATCGTTCGTTGGCCGGGCGCGAAAACATGTGGGTCACTGCACCGCCCAGGACCGATCCGATGACGCCGAGAACGATCGTCCAGAAGATCGTCATATGCACGTGCATCACTGATTTTGCGATAAGCCCCGAGATTAGCCCAATAAGGATGTACCAGATAAAGTGAAACATATTTTCCTCCGGCGTTTGCCTTCCGAGCGTCGTCGAGTATAACCCAGCGGCTTAGCATTAGCCAGACTTCCCCTGGTTTCGTCAACAAGGCGGTGGTGCCAGGAAATTGCGCTGGTTGAGAAGAACCCGGTCGTCGATGGGCAACTTGGAGCAGATGAATTGCAGGAATTCATCGAGGAAGTGGCACATTACAAGCCGGAATCCGCTGCTACGTGGCTCAGGAAATTCCTACCGACAGTCAAGGTGATCTACGCTCTTCAACTACTCAGCGGGACCGATGTCGACGATGGCTGGACGCCACTCCGCCGCTTGTACAGCGCAGTGTGGAACCATGCAGGAGGTATTCTCCAAGCGGACGGCGAAGGATTCAGCGACGAAGATGGATTCACAATTCTCTGGCAGTTTGCGGACACCGCTAAAAGGCGGGTGGAACATGGGGGACTTTGCAGCGCGGCCAGTGGGTGCACTTTGAGATGGATTTGAGGAATGAGTTGCAACGTGAGGCTTTCAAACGGGGTGAGGTACCGCAAGGAGCAAAGATCGTCTGACCTTTTCGGATGGTTGGCGAAAAATCGCATTACACTCAAAATGCCCGGAACAGGGATTCTGAGTGTAATCGCCTGTGGGTGTTGAAAAAGTCACGTCGATTAGCAGGATGAGATTCAGCAGAAGCATGTTAGAAGGAAGCATTCGCCATGCTCTGTTTGATTCCGATCCTCGGAGGCCTGCTGATCATGATGGGACAACACGACCGTTCCGAAGCGCTGTTTTATTACTTCCGCCTGGAAGATCAGATTCCTGAGACCCACCTGCTGCGACTCATCGAAAAACACATCAGCTTTGTCTTTGTGCGCGAGAGGTTGAAGCAGAGTTACAGCGAGACCGGCCGTCCGTCGATTGATCCTGAGCTTCTGTTGCGCATCCTCTTGATCGGCTACTTATATGGCGTCACCAGTGAACGCAAGTTGGTGGAGGAGCTGCGCATGCATCTGGCGTGGCGCTGGTTCACGGGACTGGGCTTCGATTAGGAGATCCCGCATCACTCCACGTTCTCGAAAAACCGGCATGGACGGTTTCAGGAATCGAAGCTGTTCGAGGAGTTGTTCGAACAGATCGTGAAGCAGTGCGTGGAAGTGGGATTGGTGCAGGGCAAGCACCTATCGGTCGATGGCAGTTTCGTGGAGGCGAATGCGGCGAAGGAAAGCCGCATTCCGCGTGAGCAGTTGGCGGAAGCGGCGCAGGTGAACCAAAGCGTGCGCCAGTACTTGGTCGAACTGGAGCAGCAGAACCCAAGCGAAGAGCCGGTGCATCAGCAAGAGCAAGTGTCGACCACGGATCCAGATTCCACCTATGCGACCAAGGGTGGGACTCCGGCCCGACTGGGGTACTACGACAACTATCTGGTCGACAACCACAGTTGCGTAATCGTGGGAGTACAAGCGACAGCAGCCCGGATGAGTCAGGAGACGGTGGCCGCGCAGGACATGCTCACTCGCTTCCGACAATGGCAAGGACGAGAGCCAGAATCGGTAGCGGCCGACACCACCTACGGAAACGGGGAGTTCTTGCAATGGTTGGCGGATCGGAGCATCACGCCCTATATGCGGACCCGTGACAGTATCCACAGAAAGAACAGCCCGTTCTTCGGTCCCGAGCGGTTCACGTATCAACCCGAAAGTAACAGCTATCGCTGTCCGGCGGGGCAGCAACTGAACTATGGTGGCCGCAGCATGCGGAACCGCACCTATGCCTACATCGGGACCCGCAAACGTTGCGGTGCGTGTGCGCTAAAAGCCCAATGTACCAGCGGAGTGTTCCGCTTTCTTGCCATCCACATGGATGAACCAGCCCGGCAACGCGCACGAGAGTTGGCGAACACGCCAGCATTCGCCCATGCACAGCGGCAAAGAAAAAAGGTGGAGGCCCTGTTCGCGGAACTCAAGAATCAGATCGGATTGCGCCGCTTGCGCCTACGCAGACTGAAGTTCGTGCGGGAGCAGTTCTTCCTGGCAGCGGTGGCTCAGAACATCAAGCGACTGGTGCGATTCCTCAGCCGACCGATAACACCTACTATGGAAGCCGCCTCTTAACTAAAGTGGAAGGAAAGAACTCGATTGCAGCGGTAATCGCAGCGAAGGGTTCATTCCGATCACGGACTTTTTCAACACCCACGCCTGATAGCGTCAACAATCACTTAATCCACGGCGAGAACAGGTGGCGATATATAATTGGTTTAGTAAAAATACACATCCCTCCGCCTGCCCGTTCTGGGCGACGGTCTCTTGTGCAATTAGCGCGCACTGGAGGCTGGTATAACGACGATACATATCCCAAACTGCTGGATATGCGGCAGAGCTGGTTCATTAGGAAACTCCAAGATCGACGAAAATCGCTTGGCAGTGCACGAATCGTGCTATGTCGCAAAGATGGCGCTGGAAAAGGGACAATCCCAACCGAGCACAGTCGCACAGGAGGGACCATCCCAGCCAAGCACGCCGCAAAAGCCGACTACCTAAGCCTATGGCGCGTAAACCTTAAAGGAGAGAATATGAAACACATCTTGATCTTGGCTTTGATCGTTTTCGCGGCTGGTTGCAGCTCGTCCAAGAACGCTGGGGAGGGATCAGGGACGTCCATGCAGGGGACGTGGACGGTGAGTGGAACCGGGAACTTTGGTTCCCAGAGCGGATCCGGTACTTACCAGGTCGCATTGGTTTCTAGTCCTTGCAGCGTAACCACTCCAGTGGGGACCTTTTCAGTGCAAGGCCCCGTCTGCTTTATCGCCAACAACAATTCTGCGCAGGGTTCTATCTCCGGGACAGGACTGCCCAGCTCCTCGAAAAATAACGGGCAAGGAGTTCTGGTAGGAGTGGCCTCGAACCCAGTTCCTGCGAATACGCCAATCAACCTGCTTTTCGTAGTCGGCGAATCGAATGGCACCGTCCTCGAGTTCACGGGCACCGCCACAGTTGCCAATGGCACGATGAAAGGGACTGGATCCTGCAGCACAAGCACGCCCCTTTGTCAGGGCGCGACTGGTACGTTCTCGGCAAACCTACAGTAGTTGCGACTGTCGCAAAGATCGTTCAACACTTCAGCCTCTAGTTGGTTTGTGGCTCTCAATCGGCAGGGCTGGACGTTACAGGCAACGAAGGGCGCGAGCCGAGACGATGTTCAATGAGCGCTTCAGCCTGTTATCGTCCTCTACCGTACATCGTGGTCCATTGCTATTGGGCAGTTTTTTCGTGCCTATCGCATCGAATCAAGTCGGTTCTGCAACGTTGACGACAAATCTTCGTGCCTATCCTGTACGAACTGTGAACGTTGACACCAGCTCGCAGCTTGCACTCCAAGGTATTGTTCAAAGCCGGACGTCTTGATCGTAGCGAAAGGCGTCCACTCAGCCTTGCCTTCTCGTTGCTGCGGCAGAAATTCACCGCATAACTGGTACTGCTTTGCTCCGGCCGGAGTCATGACGTGCCCAAAGCGAACATCGCGAAAGCGTTCAACGACGGGTGGGCGGTGGGCATGAAAATCAGTAGCCGCTGATCTGAGCAGAAACTCCATAAGTGAATCTGTCGATGGTTTAGGTTCCTCCGAAGCAAGCCCCTGACCGGGGCTCGCCGCTTGAGATTGACTTTGAGAAACCGGAGTCGTGCTACAGGCTGCAAACACTAGTGTGAGTAAGGCAATGACAAACCGCATTCAGTTCTCCTTTGGCCGCGAGGAAAGGGTCCCATCGTGGATGTATTGCGGGCAATACGAAAGTGCGGTCATAGGTGACGACAAATCGCCATTACACTCAAAATCCCAATGACTCGTATTACAATCGTGCGCCGCTATGGGACGAGTATTTGAAGTTGGCCAACTGGACGTGAACCGACTGCTTGAACAATGGCGCTGGCTTTGTGGCCAGTCTGTGACATTGGTAGCCCGGAATGGTTTCGGCGATCTGTTCCTCCGAACGGAGGACGGAACGGTGCTGAGATTAGACGTGGGTGACGGAAGTCTGGCTCAGGTTGCTGAGTCGGAAGCGTGTTTTACGGAGTCGCTAAAGCAGTCGGGGAAACGTGAACTTTGGTTTGCCGAACGGCAACTGGAAGGATTCGCCGAGCGTGGCTTGAGGCCGAACGATCTGCAATGTATCGGCTTCAAAGTGCCCGTTGTTTTCGCGGAGAGTGCGAATGCACCTAACAACGCTTACGTCGCCGACCTGTACGAACAGGTGTCATTTCTCGGAGATTTGCATCGGCAGATTGCCGACAGTCCCGATGGCGCAAAGGTCAGGCTAAACGTCGGTTCGCCGCCTGAGAAGCCGTAGTTGGCGAAACATCCCCATTACACTCAGAATGGCCGGACTAGGGATTCTGAGTGTAATCGCTGCTTACGTCAACTGGCTTCGGAGAGCTTGAATGACGGCTTCTCTCGATATTCCGGCTTCTTTCAGAATTTCAGCAGGCCCGCTACTCTCTTCGGCTAGGATTGCCGCTACAAGATGGAGTGGTTGCACCTGACTGTGATGCAATTCCCCCGCGAGTGTCGTCGCCGCGTTCAGAATGTGTTGAAGGCTGGGAGACATCGTCATGTCCACTGAGACCGCGACAGGTTCATGCTGAGGCAAAATGGTGCGGAGCCTAAGAAGAGCTTTTGACGCAACGTCTGCTGAGAAAAACGGCTGTGGCTCACGTATTGGCCCGGACCGCGTTACAGCGCCCACGAACCGCTTTGCTAGCTCGCCTTGATCTTCGTTAATAATCGCTTCGAGAAGATCGCCAGGCTCAAGCGCGGTCGCGCCTCTCCTGCCCGCGTCCTTGCGGGTTAGGAAAATTACCATCTTCGATCTTTCCGAGAACTGCCCAAACAAGGTACTCATCGCAGTTTATTGTCTAGTCTACGGCTGTACTCAGGCTGGTTGGCGAAAAAGTGCGCCGTGAAAGGCGCTGGACTTCAGCGGGTGCAAGTCCCGCCCGGGAACTGGTTCGCTCCACCCGGTAGCAATCGAAACGGCGGCCGAGGCAACGAAGCTGTCGGAGCTTTCGATGGAAAGGGTCGCTAGGCGACTCCGCGAGCGTACAGGCCATAACGAGAGTGAACGCTGAGCAGGCCCCGAAACAACAATTGCAGGAGCCGACCTGACTTTTTCACAGGGAAGGCCGCTGACGATGGAGAGGGACGAGCGAACAAGCTCCATCGGACCTGCCGGGGTAATGGCGATGGCATGTAGGCATAGGAGACCAGACGCAACACGGGAAGCCCCAGCGGTGATCATAATAAGGATCAACTGGCAGCTCGTGAGAGACAGGCCGGGCCGTTTGGGGTGGCGGAGAGGTTCGTAGTACCGATGAGGCCGGGTAACTCCGGAGGAGGGAAGGGACCTCAGTTAAAGACGGACGCAAGAAGCAACGAAGGACATGGGGATTGACGATGAGTCTAGCCACCCCGAGTTGTGTTCAGAAGTTGCAGACGGCGTCACACGGAACGTTGTGTGTCTTTTCCGAGAGCCGGATGCGGGAAATCTGCCTGTCCGGTTCGATGAGCGGGAACAGGAAACAGAGCCAAGCCAAACCGGACTGAGGTGGCGCGGCGAAAGCTACGTCGAATATCCACCGGAAGACTACAGTCACTGCGCCTGTTCTCGACTCTACTCCCCATTGCACTCAAAATCCCGCGCTCCGCTACGAAACAACCAAGGCTGCTACAATCCCGTGCATGGACAAACTTGCAAGCATTGTTCAACAACTGCAACAAGAACGCGCCCGGATTGACGCGGCACTGCAGGCACTCACAGGAGTATCCCACCACCGTGGCGCGGCCCACAGGGGCCGCCGTAACCTAAGCCCTGCAGCCCGCAAGCGCATCGCGGCGGCGCAGCGGGCACGCTGGGCAAAATACAAGGCGACCAAAGCTGGAAAGGCCAAAGTTTAGGCACCAAATCCGGGAGCCTTAGGCTAGCCAAAAACACTGAATTTGATTTGGTTTCTGTTTGGATCAACGCTTTGGCTTGAGATCTGAGCCACGATTTTCGCTGGATGTGGGCCAGTTCGGAAACATTTGTTCCACGGAATATGTAACGAAGGCGGGTCTTTTTCGCCGCCCCTCTCGGAGAGTAAACATAATAGCAAGTAAGAATCCTGTTAAAGCTCCGAGGAGGGCTTCCGTAATTGAAAGGCTGTTGAAAGTTCGCAGGCCCTGGCCGGTCAGGAGGAATCCGGTGTATGCCATCGCTACGGTCCAGAAAACTGCGCGAGCTTTCATGGCCTTCACACCTCGGGAAGTCCCCAAGTTTCGCAAGAATCCCACTCGTTGTACGGTCTTCTTTGGCGGCATATACAACAACGACTTTTCATAACATTCCTCGTGCACTGGTCGCCCAAGCTCGTCAAGCTTGCACTGCTTTGAATTAACCGGTTTGAAGCAAAGAGAGCAGAGAATACTTTTTTGTTCCGACATGAGGTCACCCTCACGCGGTTAGATTGACTGATGACATTGGGGGATTTCAAGGGGAAAATAAACGGTATGGTTCTATCAGCTTCGCTTGGGAAGGCCGCACGTTGCGGAGGCGAAGGCCAGCAGAGGACGCTGTGGCGGTGAAAACGTGGACTTTGAGTGTAAAGGCCTTCCATGAGAAGGCCGGTCGGAGTCAAGGGAATTCTTGTTTCATTTTGTCAGACAAGCTTTGTCTTCTAGCTTTTTCTTCTCGCCTGCCGAGTGGCCACTGTCGCCATGCTTCCATCCGCACTCTCGAGGAGCGATTCGTTTCGCTCGGTGCATGTTGGGCGTTCTCAATTCAGCCGGTGCTGCCATCTGTTTGGCGACCTATCGTTTCACTTAGAGTGGAACGTGGGCCAGGCCATTAACGCAGTCACCGGAACTCGGCTTTGGGCTTTTGTCTTTTTCTCTTCCTGGAACGATTTTGACTTTGGTTTTGCCTTTTTGTTTTTACGCGGCTGCCGCAACTGCCATTCGGTTGCTGTTGTGCAATGGCTCGTACACTTCTCCGCTCACCCACAGGTGATGCAGCAACACCGCCAGCTTTCTTGCCGTGGCTACGATGGCTCGCTTCTTGCCGTTCCTTCCACCACGCTCGGCCAACTTCAGGCCCCAGCGCCTGAGATCACAGTCGATGCCGAATGGTCCCAAGATGTGTTGTGCTCCCTGCACCAACAACGTTCGCAGATAGGGATCGCCTTCTTTGCTGATGTGCATCTGCGGCTCGCTCTCACCCGACTTCCTGCGTCCTGGCTGCAGTCCCAGATAGCAGCCCACGTCGCGGCTCTTGCGGAAACGATGCGGGTCTTCCAACGTCAGCAGGAAGGTCAGCGCGATCAGCGTGCCCACGCCCTTGATCTGCTTCAGCAGCTCCACCTGCGGATAACTCGTGCTGCGCCAGACGCTTCGATGCGCTCGTTGTACTCGCACGATGCGTTCGCTCAGCGTCTTCGATGGCCGACAGCAACGGCTCCAGCGCCCGTTGCAGTTCCGGACTCAACCCTTCCGCTTTCTCCGGATTCATGTTGCGCACGTTGCAGCCGCGCAAGTCGTTCGCCGTAAGACTTCGCCAGTCCGCGCGCCGCGTTGACCAGCCCCGTGCGCGCCCGCACCAGGCTGGCGCGAGCCCGAATCATCATCAGATCCGCTTGCGCCTGCGCGCTGCGATGCTTCACCGGATACAGCAACTCCGGATCGATCCGGGCCAGCCGCGCCAGCGTCTGCGCATCCAGCCGATCGTCTTTCTTGCGGCTCTCCCCGATCAGCCGCACCTTGCGCGCATTCGCCACGATCACTTCATGCCCCAACTCGCTGAGCAAGCGACTGATCCAGGGCGAATGCGTCCCGATTTCCAGTGCGACCCGACTGCGCGGCATCGCGCCGAAGACTTCCTGCAATGCTTTCGCACTCGTACGGACTCGCTGCTCCAGTTGTATCTGGCCTGCTTCATCCACCACGCAGTACCAACTGTTGCGATCTCCCAGATCCAATCCAATGGTCAGTTTCTGCTGCGAAATATTCCTGCTCTGCTTCGTCGCTGCGGTGCTAACCTTCTTCATTGCCGGTCTCCTTTATCTCTTGCGCTTCGAGCACGTCGATAACTTGGGAGCGTACAGCATCCCGTCGGAGACCGGCCTTCTCATCCCATCTGATTTCGTCACCTTTACCGGCATCGTTGAGTTGTGGTCACTATCGCTCAGTTTTATTACGAGGGATCAGGCTAAGGTTTGGAAAAGGTCATTTCAGAGGCAAAAATGGCAGTCAACCAATCAACCAACGTTGAAGCACGGGATTATGCGACCGAGTCGATGAGTGTACTCGCCGCGCACGCTGCAGCTGAGCAGGCGCGGGAGATGCTGCACGCAGGAGTGACCGGAGACGAAATCCTCACGATGCTCGTGAACGCAGCAGAAGATGTTGCTGGGGGTAGTGCGGTCTGCTCAATCCTTGTGCTGGATAAGGAAGGTCTCTTGCGTAACGCCGCTTCGCCCAATCTTCCTGCCGATTACCTAGCGGCCATTGATCGACTGAAGCCTAACCCTGGCGTAGGCACTTGTTCGGCAGCAGCAGCGACCGGGTCGGTAGTTGTGACCCGCGATTTCCAAGCGGATGATAAGTGGGCTGAACTTCGCCATTTGCCCATGTCGCTTGGGTTTAATGGCGCGTGGAGCATGCCGATCAAAACTGCGGATGGCACAGTGCTCGGGACACTCGGCACCTACTTTCGGGAACGCCGTTCTCCGACGCCTGAAGAACTCAAGAGCGTAGCGGTGCTGGCCGCGGCAGCGGGCTTAGTTCTTGCGGGACAAGACAAGCGCAGGTAACAGGCAAAAGATCGCCGCAGTTCATTCTTCCCTCAAGAAGATCATTTTCTCAGTGGGCGAAAAATCCTAATCGCGCTCATCTTCCGACCAGTTTCAAGCGCTTCAGATGTGAACTGAATCGAAAGAAGTCGAAATTTGAGCACTAAGGCCTGCTTACGACAGTTACGGAAAAGTCGCGGGAACACGGGCTCAACATTGGCTGTCTAATCCAGTATGAGGGCGATTGCCATTGCGATCGTACTTCTTTACCCAATCGGTGCTCTATACGGCCAGACTAGGTCTTCCTTTCCGAACCTGTCCCGCAAGGTGGCGTTCTTCTCCGTCAAACAACGGAACTTGATTGATGCACTCCTGTCATTCGGGGCGCAGGAACATATCCCGATTGGGATTGACTACATCGACAAAGCAGCCTTTCAACAGCGAATGAACCTTGAATTTCGAGAACGCAGCGTGCGGGAAATATTGGACGCTCTGACTCACCCGATTGGTTACCGCTGGTCCATGGCGAGAGCAGTGGTTTCGGTCACACACGATGGCGTACTAGTGGGAAAGTCGAACCTGCTGAACACTCGCATCCCACAATTCCGAATTGGGGAGACAAGTATGCACGAAGCCAGCCTTGCTCTTAGTCTCCACCTGTGTTTCGTCGTGAATCCGAAAAGTGGTGGAATCGCAGGGGATTCTCCGGGGGGCAATCTGGCGTTCCGTGTCGGACCCTTTGATCTGAAGAACGCCACTGTCAGGGATATCCTCAACCGGATTGTTTCGCAGCATAGCAATGGCGCTTGGATCGTGCAGCAACCGCCGTGGACGATGGGAAAAGACCTTGGGTACGGGCTATGGAAGGTGCTGGAGTACGACAGGACGGATGCCGAATACAGCCGGGAAGTACAGGTCCGGGGCTTGGGTCTGCAAGCCCACTAAAGTCAACTGGCGATAAATCCCCGTCTCTAACAATGTCGGCACTGTCAAGTTCTTTTGGAGCGTACTAACCCGTGCACTCCGAGGAGCGCGCCATTTCGCTCTAGTTGAACAAGTGCTGTAATCAACCAAGGCTCGCTCGCAATCGTTTCAGGTGCGGAACTCAGTCCGACCCATCCATCTCTTCGGTCGCCTACGCGATCATGATTCCTAGTTCAAACTCCTCCGTGAAGAGGAGCGGGACGCTTAATCATTACGTCGGTGATTTACTGCACACCATGAGGATTTCCAGGCTGTCCCGCGTGCGAACCGAAGCTTTCCAGTTGGGCGTAATTCCATCCTCTGCGCCACATCCAGTACAAACGAACTGCCAGTCTCCGCGCCATGGCAACTTTGGCGATCTTTCGACCGCGTCGCTGGGCCAGGTGAAAGAACCGGTTGCGCCATCGCACATCGCTGCGCACCGTGACCTGCGCCGCTTCCACCAGCAGAAAACGTAACAGGGAGTTGCCCTGTTTGCTGATGTGTCCCAATCGGCGACGTTCTCCGCTGGAATCTTCCTCGGGGACCAGACCGAGATAGCTGGCGATCTGTTTGCCGCAGCCGAACCGCTCCGCTTCTCCCACGATCAGCACGAAGGCCAACGCCGTCAGCGCACCCACCCCAGGATGGGTCATCAAGCGCTGCGCATCGGGACATTTTTGCGCTTCCTGCTCGATCGCGTGCGTCAGCTCAGTGATGGTCGGATTGATTCGGTCCAAAACTTCCAACAGATCTTGCCGGCGACGGCTCGCCCAGTGAGCCAACGGTAAGGACTCCAGTTGCTGCCGTCCGGCTTCGCGCCACAACTTTTTCTTGTAGCGCAACCCTTCGTTCAGCGCCGCAGCTTGCAATTGGTTCATGATCCGCGTGCGCGTCTGCACCATGCGATGGCGATGCCAGAGCAGTTGCCGCACGTCCCGATTCTCCCAACTCGGCACCCAGATCTTGGGAAAGTCATCCTTCACCATCAGCGTCAGAATATGTTGCGCATCCAGCCGATCCGTCTTCTGTTTGCGTACTCGCTTCGCTGCGATCTTAGCTGCGTCGCCCATCCACAGCTCGAAGTTCAGCTCTGCTAGCAAACGTTCGAACCATCCTGCATGGCCACTCGCCTCCATGCCTACGCGCACCTTGGCTCCTGCCGTTGTCAAAGCGCGATAGAACTGCTCGGCTTCTTCCCGGTGCCCCAAGCGTCTTTGTTGGAGTTCTCCTGTTTCAGTGTCGACGAGCGCAATTTGTTGGAAGCTCGGGTGATAATCACAACCTATAATCAGCATGTTCGGCTCCTTTCTCCCGAGCCTTGGTTGGTTGGCACCACCAAAGTCTACTCGGGCCTGGGAGCCGACATTGTTATGGAATCATTACACTCAAAATCCATCGCGCAGGTTTTGAGCAAGGCTAGAGATTGCTACTCAGAAAGGGCCACCCAGAGCACTTGCGGGGATTCAGCATTTCAATCCTTAGGAGTCTGCTGATCTCGGGCGTCGTGATCTCCGTGCTTGCGGCGGAGTTTTCATTGTGATCCTCCCTTGCGATTGCGAATAAGCATCGTCTCTGCGTCATCGTCGAAGTCGCGCAGCGGTGCGTGTGCAGGATTGCCCTTCACTTCCTCGATGGCGTCGAGAACTTGTTTCAACGTCGGCATCTTCCCGTCCCTGATGAGACGCTGTGCTTCTGCTCTGAAGTCAGACGGTTTGATTGTTGGTCGTTTCATTGCACCTCAGCGTGTTTCGACGCTGACCACTCGAGTACTCGACGCCAGGGCCTCCATCGACTGCCTCTTTGCACATGACGAGGGCTTCAATCACTGTCTCTTCGACGACGGCATCGTTTGCGTCCGCTCCGACGTGCCCATCTGATGAGACCTTGGGCGGTCACACTGAGAGTTGACCTGAACCACTGGACTTCGCCTCGCAGAGACTCATCAACCGCAGCATTGTTCCCCCTAGTTCCAAAACCAGCCCTGCGTCTTTCATGCCCCGCGCCGGTCCCCACACGTACTGAGGTTCGACGATAAGTGCATACTCGAACCACTGGGCATCGTCCTGAACATGCTCGTCTACCCATTCCTTAGCCCGAAGAGTCAAGGGACAGAATGTGTACAGCGTCCCCACGTTGTTGACGAGAACGTCAGGATTGCAAGTGGGCTTGGAAGCAGCATCGTCTTGAGGTGAGCGCATGCACGTGTGTCCTTCGAGAGAACGCGCATCAGGCACCGAAAGAAGAAATGCCGCCCACAATCAGGCGGCTTTGGAGAACTTTGCATTTCTGCCACATCGGGCCGAAGCCCATACCACCGTGCTCTCCAAGTCGGTTGGTCGCGCTTTCGCGCTGTTCTGATGCTGTCTATATCCAACTGCACCAGCCTCTCGTGAAAATGGCACGAAGGTGACCCGCAGGTAATCATTCAACGGGGCGAAGTAAGAACTCTCATTGTCGTCGGCTTTCATAAACGTTGTTGCTAACTCACGTCACCAGCAAGATCCCCAGGACGCGAGGTCGCAGCTTCGCACTTAGGCATTCGTTTCAGTGCCGGACGGCAATTAGAGGTTCAGAAGATTGGAAAATCCTACGGCCACTGGACGTCGAGCGCCCAGATCTCTGAGGTGCTGATGTCGCGGGCAAACAAAGGAGAGTCGTCGGGCGTAAGTCCAAACCAGTCCACGAACGTTCCAGTGGTCACGCGTCCGACATTCTTGATATCAACTACGTTTTCAATCTTGCGGTCGCTCAGCCGAAGGCGGACGATGCGCTCAGCATTGCGCATGTCCTGAAAGTAGATGAACTTCCCATCATGGGACCAGAGCAAGTAACCGATTTCTGAGCCGAAAGCTTCCGTCCACTTCTGGGTAAAAAAGTTGAAAAGCATCAACTTCTTCGTCCCCACCGTCTTAATGGCGGCAACGTACCTTCCATCCGGCGACCAACGAGGGGAAAAGAGTCCGGTGGAATCCGGCAAGGAGGAAACCCGCTTGGACCTAAGATCGATAGTGTAAATAGGAGAGGTCGGGTCACTTGCAGTGCCGAAGATCAGCGAGTTTCCATCAGATGACCAATTGGCATCGGTCTGACTCTTTTCACTGGGAAGAACGCGCACCGGCGTGCCACCTTCGCTCGAGATGAGGTAGACGTTCCAGGTCTCACCCGGGCGCATGCCATTAAAGGCAATTTGTTTACCGTCCGGCGACCAGACGGGCAAAAGGACCCGCAAGGGTGGAAAGGTAAGCTGACGCCGCTCGCTTCCATCCATTTTGCTTCGCCAGAGCGCGCCGTCGGGAAAGGAAGTGTACGTAACCCATTGCCCATCTTGTGAAAATGCCACGCCCTCAGCGGAGATTCCGGAAAGATAGGGAACGAACTGGCGGCTGTGCGGGTCGTAGCGGATTACCTCGGCCTGACTAGAGCTACCGATCGCGAAGATCTGCTTGCCATCCCTACTCGGTAAAGGATAGTCAAAGCTCAGTGGGCCCGCAGTCAACTGGATTGGCTTATTAGGTCGCCTCCACCAGGGGAAGCCTTTCCATTCCCGCGAAGCCCAGATATCCCGTCTGAGGCCGGTTCTGTTCTGAAAAATATAAAGCCGTCCGTCAGGAGTCCACGAGCCCAACCCTCCCTGAAATATGGTGTGGGGCTTCTTCCCGTCTGCAGCGGCTTCGATGATGGTCCAAGAATCGGTTGGGTAATCATTCTGGGTGAAACGAAGCACCCGGGCGTCTGGCGAAAATCGGAAGCCGAATGGAACGCTATTCCCCGACATAATCTTTCGAGGGGAAGAACCTTCGCGATCCACTGAGTAGATGTTATTTCCGACGCCGTAGATAACGCTGGTTCCATCCGCCCCGAATCCCGCATTTTCGGCGCGAATCGCGCCGACGCGCTGCGGCGATCCCCCCGCGACCGGCTGCACCCAAAGCGGGAGCGGTTCAATCCCGTCATCACTGGCGATCAGAAGGTCGGTTCCATCTTGCGTAAGATCAAGAAAGACAGGATTCTTCAGCGGCAGCGACAGGGGGGAACTCTCTCCACCCTTGATGGACACCTGAATGATAACCGCGCGCTGACCTGGCAACATCTCATTGAAATAGATTCGCGAACCGTCCGTAGCCATCGGTCCGTCTTTTGCCTGCCCGTCCCTGGTCAACTGGGTGACGCGCACCACTCGTGGCACGCTGGGGGCAGGAATCAGTGTTTTCCATAGGGACAGAGCTGCAACCGTGACAATCACAGCACCGAGAATTGCCTGCCTGTAATATCTGGGCTTTGCCGCAATTGCTGGCGTAGGAAGCGGAACGTTGACGACTTGCTCCGAGGAAGGAATAGCAACTCTTACCGGCACGATGAAGCGGTAACCTCGGCGTGGGAGAGTCTCGATGAAGCGCGGATTATCCGGGTCGTCGCCCAGCGACAGGCGAAGTTTCTTGACCGCGCTGTTCAGGCTGTGGTCAAAATCCACAAAGGTGTCCGCAGGCCATAGCCTTTGCCGCAGTTGTTCCCGAGTGACTACCTCTCCTGGATGTTCCAACAACAGGACCAGGATCTGGAAGGGCTGGTCTTGTAGCTTGATTCTAAGACCCGACTTGCGCAACTCACCGGCTTGAAGATCAACTTCAAAAACCCCAAACTGCATCAGCCTTGCGTTCTGCGTTGATTCCGGCACAACTCTACCTCGAAGCGGACAGTCGAACACACATTGCGAGTTGCAAGATCAGGTCACCTATCCAACAAACATCTTAGTGTTCAGCGAGATAGATGGTCACCAGCGGATCGCAGCCAGACCACCTCCAGTGCATTGCCATAGTACCGCTTGCCGGGCGATTGTGCGTTAACAAATCGCCGAGTGGGCCGGCCAATGTCCAAGTCAGAAAAGGCAGGAGGATGGAAATGAGACACATACGAAAGATCGCAACGATTTTGATGATGCTGGGCCTCTGGGGTGGATCAGCTAACGGACAGAAAGGCGCTCCTGGAGTAAAGGTGACCGTGCCATTTCCATTTGTGATTCAACGAACGATTTTCTCCTCCGGTGACTACTCGTTCTTTTCATCGCGAGACAAGGTTTGGATTCAGGAAGCGAGCGGCCGCAACGTTGCCGTCTTGTTGACCGGCGCACAGGACGGGCGAGTTCCCGAAAAAGACGGCAGAGTGATTTTCGATTGCTACCTTGGCGAGTGCTTCCTGTCTCAGGTGTGGATTGCTGGACAGGAGGTAGGGCGCACGTTGCCTAAATCGAAGCGCCAAATTGAACTGGCGAAAACGGACGTGGGGCAGCAGTTCTCTCTCTTGGGTAAGACGCCATAGCAGTGAGTCGGATATATTAACCGTCCAATCACCGGGGCGAAAGCACATCCGCCCCGGTTCTTCCATTCCCGCCTTGCGCGCCAAACGCGCGGAAGCGCAAAACTCGGAACCTCGAAAAAATTGGGACCGCCAACGCCGGATCTCGAGTCTCGAGTCTGCGCGACCCCGGGGAGACAGCTTCGCGGCTAGAAGGTAAACTTTAGGCCGAGCTGCAAAATGCGGGCACGGTGCGCTGAATAGGGATGAAGGAAGTTGCTTGAGACGAGACAGGTTGGATCCGCGGCAGAGTTAGAGGGACCACCATAACAAGTCATCCCACTGTTTATGCCCGCCCACTGCGTGTGGTTGAAAACATTAAACGCTTCCGCGCGAAACTCGAAGGTTTTGTCGTTCGAGATGGCTACATTCTTAAAGAGCGCCATATCGAAGTTTGTTCGACGCGGATTCCGAAGCAGGTTGCGACCCGAATTGCCGAACGTAAGACCACCCGGCGCAGCGAATGCTGCAGGATTGAACAGCAGCGGCCCAGCGACACTTTCCACGAAGTTGGTCGGTGGCGGTGTTTCAGGATCGCCAATTAGGTCTGCATACGTTCCACTTCCAAAGCCGTTGGCCACGCCGGCATTGTCGCTGAAGGCGGCATTATTGGCGACGCTGAAGGGAGTTCCCGTCTGGAAAGTAGTAATGCCTGAGAACTGCCATCCGCCGAGCAGTGTGGAGGCCACTCCTGGTTCTTTGTAGAACGGCAAATCGTATATGTATCCGATGTTCAGGATGTGGCGTTGGTCGAAGTTTCCACTAGCACGACTGGCGCTGGGGTTATAGGAGTCGACAATATTGAAGTCAAACCGAGCCGAGGAATTGTCGATAGCGTGACTGTAAGTGTAAGCAGCACTGAACTGCAGTGCGCCCATTCTACGACGCAGAGATCCTTGGAGGGCGTGGTAGGTGGAGCTGGTGGTTTGTTCCAATCGGTTGATCGCGCCGAAGCCCACAAATGGACGAAACGGACTTGGATCGACACCGCAAGCGACTGCCAGGTTGATCGCGGCTGCGCCGGCGACAAGGATCCCGCTGGCCGTTTGTCCAGTGCCGCAGTCATCATGTGGCAAGCCAGTGTTGGGATCGATGGCCTTGATCGGCTCTCCCAGCTTGTAGGGATTCAGCGGACGCGAAATCGCGGGAATTTGGTTCAGATCACGCTGTAGTGTTAGGTGCGTGCCTTGGCTACCGACATAAGCAATGGTGAGCACCGTCTTCCCTCCAATTTCGCGCTGCACATCCAAGTGCCATTGCTGGACATAAGGCCAGACCGCCTGCGCGGGAATGGACGGGACACTGAGCGGGAAAAACATTGGATCACCTTCGGGATTGTTCGTCTTGCCGATGTTTTCATACCCAACGATATTAAATTGTGAAGCTGACAATACGAGCGGTGGCGATCCTTCCAGGGACTCTGTGTTAGCCTCGTTGCCATTTGTGTGCTCGAAGAAGATGCCGTAGCCGCCCCGGATTGCCATCTTTCCCGTCCCACTTGGATCGTAGGCAAAACCTATCCGAGGCGCAAAATTAAACAGATGGCCGTTCATGCAGCCCGCAGGAACACCTTCAACTCCGCACTGAACCATACCGGTCATATTGCTAATGTCGGTCCCAGGCGGGAATACCAGCGCCCCAGTATCCGGATCGACGGTAGGCGCGGCGGAGCGTTCATAGGCATTGGGGTCGAAGTTGTAGGCCTGGTGGTAGCGCTCGCGGTAGGTGCCGAAAAGGCTTACCCGCAGGCCCAGATTGAGCGTGAGACGACGGGTCGCACGCCAATCGTCCTGGAAATACGGCTCGAAGATCTTGTACCGGTTGTAGTACTTGACCTGGCGACTGGTCTGAGAAAAGACAGAAATTCGCCCGGTCAGCAAATCGGCAAACGGATTGCCAGTCGAGTTCGGCGAGGAGGCGTCAAAACTTAAAAGTCCTTGGAGTGGGGCGAGATTCGGCTCATTCTTTTGAGCAGCCACAAAGTAAGCTCCCATCTGAACGTTGTGTCGGGAGACTACCTTGCTGAGGTTGTCACGATATGTGTAGGTAGGATTGGAGTTTGCCCATGGAGCGCTGCCGAGGCTCAGCCCGAATCCGCCCTTGTAAGCGGAACTCCCACCCAGGCTAAAGCCCGGCGGCTTGCCCCCAAAACCATTTTGAAAAATAGCCCCGATTGTCATGCCCGCGGGCCGCTGCCAACTGCCAAGGTTCGTGCCGTAGAAATGGCTGCTCGTGTAGCTGAAGACAAACTCATTCAGTGTTGTCTTGGATACGCTGGCTGTGAGACGTGCCACCAGGCTGATACCGGGTGCGTTGATCTTCGATTGGACTGTGGGAAAGCTCACGTACTCGAAATAAAATGGGGAAGGAAACACCTGATCCGACGAGTCACGCGTGAATCGAAATATCGCGCGCAGCTTTGAGTTGAAATTCTGGTCGAGGCGAATGGAGTCTTCACGGCGACTGGTCGGGACTGATGGATTCGCGATATAGCTTTGGGCTCCGGGCCCAACACCGTTAGGCAGAGGGATCAGGTTCACCAGGAACGCGGCGTTCGCATCCACCGGTACTTGATCGTTTCCAAATCGCGCTTTGGTTGCAGGATTCTTTGGGCAGTCAGCGCCGGGGCAAAGATCCGAGAAGTCGCCGTTTCGCTCGGCTGGTGACGGCACTTGCGCATTGAACAGGAAACCGGTAGGCACAAGTTCCTTGCGCCATTCCTGCGACCAGAAAAAAAAGCTTTTGTCCTGTTTCGTGTTGTAAAGGCCCGGTATGAAGATCGGTCCGCCAAACGTGTAGCCAAAATTGTTTTTCTTGTAGGCGGGTGGAGCTCCGGGCGGGTCCAGATAGGTACGCGCGTTGAACACGTCATTCCGCACAAATTCGTAAACATCGCCGTGAAACGCGCTCGTCCCGGATTTGGTTTCAACTTCAATCGTCCCGGAGCCGTTCCGCCCGTACTGGGCACCATAGTTAGACGTGAGCACGCGGACTTCAGAAATGGATTCGATACTGGGGGTCACGTTCAGGCTCACATTGCTTCCGTTGTCTAGCATGTCGCCGCCGTCCAGTTCCCAGTTGTTGTACTGGAGGCGGCCTCCATTGACGCTGAAAGCTGGGACTCCGATTCCCTGATCTTCCAGACTCTGGTTACTCACTCCCGGCACGAGCGTGATCAATTGGGTAAAATCACGGCCATTCAGTTGCAATTTCGCGATTTCTCTGCTGGTGACGGTTCCTGCAAGCTCGGATGATTGAGTCTCGACTGTGGAGACGTCTTCTCCAGCAACGGTAATTTGAAGCGACGCCGTGCCGACTTGTAATTTCGCGTCAAGCCGCACCTTCTGCGCCACTCCGAGCACGACGTTCTTCACTTTATATATCGCGAAACCCGGGGCGGTAATCGCAACGTCGTAGCGAGCCGGCGGAAGGAAAGACACCAAGTATTCACCAGCCGCGTTGGTGCTGGTGATGCGATGAATACCCTTGCCAAGATTACCAACGGCGACCTCAGCGTCCGCTACCGTGGCGCCAGTCTCATCGGTGATCGTGCCCGTTACGGACGCCGTGTCTTGTCCGAGGAGGCTTGGAGAGATTACGAGGATGAGAAGAAAGAGTCCGACTGAACGCGGGCTTAACTGCATACAAACTTCCCCCAGAGAAGAAGACCCATGCCGCGCTGTTGTGTCTTGGAGAGTTACAGCCTAGTCGCCAAGTGATCTGATTACAATTCGCAGTTCCAGTTCGTCCTATCGTAGGCTTGTTTAGGCCTTTATTCTTGCGAATTCCGCATTCCCTTGGAGCTTCTCGTCCTTGTGTGCTCTTCATCAAACCAAGGGAGGAACACCATTTCGCCGGATTGCGGGCAAGGTCTAGGCCTTCGCGGGGAATCCCCGATGAAGTGAAGACGGCCTCTGGCTTCACGGGCAGTTGTCGAGACTCTCAAAAACGCGGAGATGCACTTGCCGTGGAGGCTAACAGGAATTAACGAGGCATTCGCGGACCCTGGAATTACATCCGCATAGCTCCGATGCGTTCTCAGCAGCCATTGGTACAGACCCGCTTGCAGGTGATACTAGTGATATCGTTTTGATGGGCAATGGAGGTCGTTAGAGGTCGTCGCAGACAACCCACCCTAAGTCGCGAATGGGCTTGAAACCCTTATAAACACAGGTTATTATCGCTATCTGTAGGAATCACCACGACTTGCTAGAAATGGTGCTAATCGAATCCCACTCTCTCCGCCAACTTATTAAAAATAAACAAGTTACCTAGCCTGCTAAGCCCACTCTCAGGGCCGTGTTTCGTCCTTGGAATGAGTGACATGCAGTTTTGCAAGGCGCAGGTGCGTGCCGTTAAGGCTAAAACCGACTGATGTGGTCCGGTTGTCAGCGTGGGCCGCCACCTCAGCAGATCCATGAGGAACTGGCTATTCTTCGCGCTTGCATGATAGGCGGCCCCATTACTGTCCCGGATTCTCCGACCGTGTTTACTTGATTTTTGCTGGGCGTACTGACGCCCCGCTGGATGTTCCGAGGGCACGCGAGATCAGAATCGAGTTCTCGCTTCATCGTTCCTTGATTGGATGATCTCTCTGCCCTCGGTCAGCGAGCCGAGGTATCAGTGCTTGTAGAACCGCCTTTTCCCGATGCTGCCGGTGGCGATTATTCCCTGGCTTCCACCCGCACTGGTCACTACGGTGTCGATCTCCAAGCCACTTTCGACCACGACGAAGTTTGCGGTGACGGGCGGCCGGCCGTCAGTGAAGTTGATTGTGAAGGTGCCGGTGCAATCGGAGTTCACCGCGTAAGTACCCGTTGCCGGGGAGTGGGTGAAATCGGCGACAACCTCGCCGTTCACCGTGACCGTGTCGATCTGGGTGAGCCCGCCCTTACCATCGAACTCAGTCATCGCCACGCCTACCTGTGGGCCCGTGGGTCCTTGGCCTCCCAATTTATTGCCTTGGATGGTGAATCCGTAGTTGCCGGCGATGAGTCTGTTGTTGCAGGCAGCAAGAGTTTCACTCTGCGCGTATCCTGACCCCAAGGTCCCCAGCACTAGCAGAGCCAACGCCACCACATTTGCAAACAGCTTCTTGTTCATAAACCCTCCTCGTTGAGTCTTGTCTTCCTCAGCGCGCCGCTGTTTCATTGCGGAGCAACCTGCTGAACTGTGTGTACTCCTATCGCGCCGCTCGAACCCAGTCAATTGACCCGCCCTAAAGCCTCGCTGACTTGCTAAGGCAGAGTTGCCGAAGGAGTTATCGAGTTCCATGAACTAAGTCCTGGGGGTAGAATCAGGTTCCTTGGGTGGAGGTTAATGGAAACGCCCGTCAGTTCGCGCCGCCGTGTTCGCACTGGACTGTTCGAAATTGACTTCGGCTCCGGCGAAATCCACAAAGACGGACGAAAAGTGCAGCTGCAGGAGCAGCCCTTTCGAGTTCTGGCGATCCTGCTGGAGTGTCCGGGAGAAGTGGTCACCCGCGAGCAGTTGCAGGAAAGGTTATGGTCGGTCGACACCTATGTGGGATTCGATGAGGGGCTGAACACGGCCATCCGAAAACTTCGGGTCGCCTTCGGCGACTCCGCGGAGAACCCGCGATTCATCGAGACCGTTTCCCGTCGGGGGTATCGCTTCATAGCGCCGGTCGAGCCGGGACTGATCCCTTCGCCTTCTCCTCCTACAACGGACGTTGGTGCGAAGCCACGACCCATTTCTCTCAAAACCTACTGGATGGGTCTCGCCGTCGCTGTCTTCGCTGTCTCCGCACTGACGTTTTTCTTACGAACCACGGTGCACCGCAAACCACCCCCTGGGAAGATCATGCTGGTTGTTCTTCCTCTGGAAAACTTCACCGGCGACTCCCAACAGGACTATTTAGCGGACGGAATCACGGAGGAAATCATTGCCCAATTGGGGAGCCTTGACCCGCGACATCTGGGGGTGATTGCTCGCACGTCGGCGATGCGCTACAAACACACACAGAAGAGCGCTGCGCAAATTTCTCGGGAAGTCGGCGCCAATTACTTGCTGGAAGGGAGCATCCGACACTCTGGGGACCGAATCCGCGTTACCGCGCAGCTATTTCAGTCATCTGACCAGTCGCACCTCTGGGCCGACAGCTATGATCGGGAACTCAGTGATGTTCTGAGGATCGAGAGCGATATCGCCCGTTCGGTGGCGAGCGAAATCCGGCTTACGCTTTCGCAGCAGATTCATCAACGCCTGGCTGCCGCGGGCTCGACCAATGTAGAGGCCCACGACGCATATTTGCGAGGCCTGCAAGGCTGGAACCAGCGAACGAGGATTGGATTCCAACAGGCAATCACGAATTTCACCCGGGCCACCGAGTTAGATCCTGGCTATGCGCCTGCCTTTGCGGGTCTTGCGCGCGTCTATTCGCTAGCCCCGATTTTCGCAGGCGTGCCCGCCGGAGAGGCGGCCCCGAAAGCCCTCGAGGCTGCCAGTCGGGCCCTCAGCCTCGACGATACTCTGGCCGCCGCTCATTGCGCTCTGGGATTTGTCAAAGCACACTACGAATACGATTGGCCCGCTGCGGAGTTTGAGTTTCGTCGGGCGATCGAACTAGAACCGAACGATGCGTATGCTCACCTTTTTTACTCCAACAGCTACCTTTCACCGCTTGGCCACCACGAAGAGGCCATTGCAGAGATCAGAAAAGCGATGGAGTTGGATCCGCTTTCTCCCCACATCCAATCTTTCGCCGGCGTAACCTTCAAGTGGGCGCGGCGCTACGACGATTCGCTCGCGCAATTCCAAAAAGTGAACCAGATAGACCCTAATTTCCCTTTAAACCATGAGCGCTTGGCGCAGCTATGCGCCATCCTCGGAAGATACGACGAGGCCATCGCTGAGGAAACGAAGGCACGCCTCCTGGCCGGTGAGAAACAACAAGATGTGCTTGCGAAAATGAGTGCACTGCAACGGGCACTAGCTATGAAGGGCGAGCGTGGCTACTGGGATGAGCAACTCCAGTTTGCGCGGGACCAGCAAAATCCTCCCGAAGCTTATGTCCGTCCTTACGGTCTCGCCATCATTTACGCCCACCTAGGAGAGAAGGCCAAAGCTTTCGAGAACCTGGAGAACGCCCTAGCGGAACGGGACACGCAGATAACTGAGCTGGCCATTGAACCGCAGTTCGACGCGCTCCGATCAGATGCGCGCTTTGCTGACTTGGAGCGTCGCATCGGGCTCTTGCCTCGGTAGCATCTTCCGGGTGGAAGTCTCCAAGGCCCTCTCTCGATTTTTTCGCCGTGTGTGAGAGGCCGATGTAAGCAGACGAGTACCAACAGAAATTTCGTGCCGACAAACGCGTTTGTGTACAGAAATGCACAATCCTCCACAGTTGCGTCCGCATTTTCGGCCACGCGGAGCCGTGATCCGCTTGTGATCCGTTAGCACTGCTTACCACTGCCGTCCATCGCTTTTACTGTGCCCGCCGTGTTCTCTATGTTAACAGAAGCTCCTGTGACTCAAGAGATCGTACAGCGCATGGAGGCGGTAGTGCTGCAGATGAATATCGTGGACGGGAGAGCTAAGAATCGGGAGTGACTGTCAAAACGAGATGCGGCAAAGATCAAGGCTCAGAAAGATCTGCCTGATCTTCACACATACATGGTCGGCTCTTCTTCGCACTTTCGAACAGCGAGTTAAGACTTGCTAAGGCGTCATCGGAGATGCGTGTCGTCCCGGCCTGGCCAAGAGCCGAGGAGAGCGTGACCCGGAGTACGTGCGCGTCCCCTTCCTGGGAATTGCCGACTTTGTAGATGAAGGCGAGATCAGTTACATTGATCTCTGGTATCACCTCGCCGGTATCATGTTGTCGCGCTTACTAGTTTGAAATCGGGAGCAATTCGGCAGTAGCAGAGACCCTTAATACTCATTTGATTTTAAGCTTTCTAAGCATGAGTTGCTGACGAAAGGTCAAATACATACCCGTTCGAGTCTTACATGTTTTGCCCGCCTGGGCGTTGGATTTCTTACTGCCCGATGGCCTTGGACGGCCTCGAGCCCGGTCACCTCGGCTTATTTAATTCGCATCATCGGCTGGCCGCGCCTGTATCGCCTTGGGAGCGGCTCAAAATCGGCGGAGGCGCTCCGCCCATCCTGACACGGCACGGCTGGCTGATCGTGTATCACGGCGTCAGCGAAATCGAAAGAGCGAACTACGACGAACACCAACTGTGCTACTCGGCCGGGGTGATGGTGCTCTCGAAAGAACATCCACAGATGATTCGCTATCGTTCGGCAGAACCGGTGTTGACGCCGGTGCTGCCGCAGGAATGCCACGGTACGGTCCCGCATGTCGTGTTCCCCACGGGCATCGACCGTCGCAACGATCTCGGCTTACCGAGCCGCTTCGACGTTTACTACGGGATGGCCGACTACCCGATCGGCGTGGCACGCCTTGACCTGCCGGATGTCTTGCCGCCGGAAGGCGTTGCTGACTGACCGGAAGCAAGAGTGTAAGCGTACCTGAGTTTGGGAATTCAAAACACTTGCGCCACCGGTTCGGAGATTAGCTTTCTGCGAAAGGTGGGAATCGTCGTCTGTCGGGTTCGCCTGTTTGGATCATCACGATGAAGCCACTGCTCAGGGACCTGGGCCTTGCGGACGGCCGAGCCTGAGCCAACTCTTCGTTCTCTCAAGAGTTTGGTGGTACTTCGTACCCGGAGAATCGCTCTAGCAACATATTTGGATCAGTGCCTAGTCCTCCGATATAATGACTGTCACACTTCAATGATTTCTAGCCGCATCGGATGCGAACTAGCAGGTCTGACCGTTCTTTGTGTCCTGATGATCTTCTTCTTTCCCGTGATGCAGGGGCCGTATTCTGTGGTACACGGACCGGTTACCGCCCTTCAGGCAGCGCGAGCGGCGGCTCACTTGCGGACCGCTATCGTGCAGGGCGCATTCAACTCCCTTGGAAATCGTCTAATTTCGCCGCTGGTAGTTCTCTCCTGGATGTCACTTCCAGCGGCAGAGTTCCAATTGATTAGCCTGCCAGAGCACAACTCCATCCTGCGTTGTTGATTCTCCTCAGATCGTCGTTCTATGACCTATCAGTCTTAGTCTCAGTCGCCGGAAGTGTTTCGTTCCGGTTTGTGCATTTCTTTCGCGGCTCAGCGGAGGTTGTCTAGCACGTCTTTACTGCATAGGGAATCCAACGTTTCTTCCAAAGGCCTTAAAAGGGGGAGTGATTACGATGATCAGTTCATCGTCTTCATCTCTGCCAATACCCTAAGAGCCAACCAAGTGAGATATGCTTTCAGGAAGAAATTCCCGAGATTATGAGTGAAAACATCCCGAGGACGAGCGGGACTTGGTGGAAAACACCGCTGTTACATCGCTTGGGCAAGCTGCAGCAACGTGAGGATCAGGTATTTATGGTCCTGGCGCTGGTTATAGGCGCCCTGACAGGCTCGGCGGTGGTCGCTTTCATCTTGCTGACGGAACGAATGGGGATGCGGTTGTACCCGGTGGGTGGCGCTCCGTGGCGACGCCTGCTATTCCCGGTCGTGGGCTCGCTCGGCATTGGTTACTTGCTGTATCGCTATTTTCCTAATGCGCGAGGCAGCGGCGTGCCGCAGACGAAGGCTGCGCTGTATGCGCGTGAAGGGCGCATCACACTGCGCACCGTGCTGGGTAAGTTTTTCTGCACGTCAGCAACGCTTGCCAGCGGCATCCCGCTAGGACGCGAAGGGCCTTCGGTTCAAGTGGGGGCGGGCATTGGTTCCGTCCTCGGACGTTTCCTCGGGCTGCGCACCGAGCAAGTCAAGAAGCTGATCCCGGTGGGGGCGGCGGCGGCGATTGCAGCCGCGTTTAACACGCCTCTGGCAGCAGTGCTGTTTTCGCTCGAGGAGATTGTGGGCGATCTCAACGCGCCGGTGATGGGCGCGGTAGTGCTGGCCTCGGCGACTGCGTGGATCGTTCTACGCTTGTTCCTCGGCGATCATCCTCTCTTCAAAGTTCCGCAATATCAACTGGTCCATCCGGCGGAGTTTGCGGTCTATGCGGTGCTCGGCGTGGCTGGCGGTGTGGTTTCGGCGGCCTTCGCGAGGCTCTTGCTGGGCATGCGGGAGCGCTTCCTGCGGTTCCCGCAGAACACGGTCTGGTTCCAACCGGTGGCGGGCGGGTTACTGGTCGGCCTGATAGGCTGGTTTGTGCCGCAGGTTCTGGGCGTCGGTTATGGGTTTGTCGGCGACGCGTTGAACGGAAAGATGGCGTTCAATCTGATGTTGCTGCTGGTGGTTCTGAAACTTCTCGCCGTTACCACCAGTTATGCTTCGGGCAACGCAGGCGGTATCTTCGGCCCCGCCCTGTTTATCGGCGCCATGTTGGGAGGTACGGTGGGGACGGTGGCGCATCATTTGTTCCCCGCCTACACCGCGACGCCGGGTGCCTACGCGCTGGTCGGGATGGGCGCAGTCTTCGCCGGGATCGTGCGTGCTCCTATGACCTCGGTGCTGATGATCTTCGAGATGACACAGGACTATGCGGTGATCGTCCCGCTGATGATTGCTAATCTGGTGAGTCTTTTCATCGCTTCCCGATTGCAGCACGAGCCTATCTACGAAGCGCTGGCCGTGCAGGATGGCATACACCTGCCGACTGCGAAGACGCGCCTACGACACGGTCAGCGTCAGGCGGTAGGAATCATGCAGATTGCGAGCCAGTTGCTGCCGGCCGAGATTACGGTTCGGGAAGCGCTGGAGCAGGCTCCATCAAGTGAATTCCGAACGTGGCTGGTGATGGATCGACGAGGTGTCATTGGTGTTATCAACTTTGCGAGGCTGGAGCGAGAACTGGCGGAAGGCGCGGATAAGAAGGTCGGTGAACTGGTGGATGCCCTGGCTTTTCCGCACGTCCACCCCGACCAAGGTCTTGATTTGGCGCTCGAGCTCATGGGCGCAAACCAGATCGAAATCCTGCCCGTCGTGAGCCGTGCGGATGTGCACAAGTTGGAAGGCATCCTGACCCTGCATGATGTGTTGGATGCATACGGTGTAAGCGCACGTGATCGCGCTTGAGCGTACCGGCCATCAAAGCCAAGGCTCGCCGGGTCAACGAGCTAAGAGAGGAAACTTACGCAGCCGTGTTGACCGTCTCCTTGCTGGCTGCACCACTCAGATGGAGCAGTTCTCGACTGAGCACTCGTGTATTGAACACTGGAGGTCAATTATGAAATTCAACACCAAAGCTCTGGCCGTGACGTCGGCGATCCTGTGGGGGTTGGCGATGCTAGTGATGGGCGTAGGCAATTTGATCTGGGGTAACTATGGTCAGCAATTCCTTCAGACAATGTCGTCTGTCTACCCCGGCTACCATGCAACTCGCAGCATTGCAGAAGTTGTCATCGGGACGATCTACGGAGTGGTAGATGGACTCATCGGCGGCGCGGTCTTTGCCTGGCTCTACAATCATTTTGTTGGATCGAATGTGTGAGCATCAAGGCTGAACGCTGACCCTGAGATTCGCGTGCGAGCGTGCGGGTCCTGTAACTCGCTGTGTTGGCGTCCAGCAATGGACGAGGAAACGTCTAACGGTGCCCTGGCGGCATGCCTTCTTGACTACGCTTGAAAAGGTGTGGTGCAGAACGCTTCATCTTTTTGCTTCAATTGATCGAAGGTACTATGGACGACACGTAGTATCCCGGAGTTTTGCCAAATGAACTCAACTATCAACTCTGCGAGGTCAGAGAGGAACGACACGTTGCAGTGGCACACAACTATGGCTTTTGTGCTGCTCGCATTGTTCCTTTGCCGAACCAGCGGTGCTCAGATCGCAAGCTCAACGAACCAACTGGATTCACTGAAAAGATTGCCGCCGACTTCTGGATTTGGCGTGCGAAGTATGCGCCCTTTACCAGCGATGATGTCCCACGGATTGAACATCTCAGATTGCGTGCATCTTTACGAGCACTTCGTTATCGCCGTACTTCGGCACGGCAATTTCTTCGTACCGCAATTGCGATGGATCGCCGTATGAGTACAGCCGGACAGCTTTCATAGGAACTCTCCTCGTTGTGCTGAGATGCGAGATTCTCCCTCGTGGAACTTCTCATAGTTGATGCCGCCAACGGGTCGGTAGATTCCTGCGCATTTTGTTGACTCAGTCTTGGTGCGATCCCTACCATTGCACCGAGAGTTTCAGCACATTATCGGGCAGACCATCTTGCGTTACCGGATGCAGACGAAATGCTAATCTCACATGACATCGCCTAGCGAGGAGAAAGGCAGATGAGCAAAGCAGTAGAGAACCTAGAAGCTGCACAGCGGAAGGCGATGGCAATTAGACCCAAGGTGGGAGGGTTTCCCTATTTGGCTGAGGCTCTTCGGCAGGCGGGCGTCAGGCGCAACATCTGGAGTCTGCCATCCGCTCAAAGCCTATTCATCACGAACGCAGGAGCGGTCGTCACGCAGGGCACTCCACTCGTGTCCGGCACCGTGGACGTGCCACTGTTTGATCGCGAAGCTCTGATTGCAGCCCTGCGCACCGATCAGGCTGGCAACAGCACCTTCCCTGAGTTCCTAGCTGCCTCTTGGCGTGCGGGTGTCGTCCGATACGACGTTGATTTCAGCGCCCGCACGGTCTCGTACTATGGCTGTAATGGTGAGGAATACGTCGAGAAATACGTCGAGAAATACCCCGCCGTCGAAGTGGGTTGAGGAGGCACCATGCGTCGAGAACGGGCACTGAAGATCGTGTTGGTGGTGGTGGAATTGTTGTTTACGGCGGGAGTCGTTCCGCTGACAATGTTTTTCTCGCGAGAGCCTTCGGTACCCATGTTAATGAGCATCTATGTCACACTCGGAATTTTCTTGCTGCTGGCGGTGCGTGACCCAGCGGCGAACCGCAGCCTGATCGCGTTCGGCGGATGGGCAAATCTTGCGCATGCTGGAGTAATGGCAGCGCAGGAATACCGGAATGTGATCGAGCGCCGAGAACTCGCGGGAGTAGTTGTGTTTGCAATCGTCGGTGTAGTGCTGGTCGCGCTGGCTCCGGCAAAGCAGGGCGTCGAACGACCTTCCTCTGTCGCGGCATAAGACTGGCACGCTTGGTTACGCAGGGCATACGGCAAAATCTAGGGGTGGAGAATGAAGCAACCATCACGCCAGCGTGTTTCGACCGGATCGCCTTTCGAACCGAGAGTTGGCATTTCTCGCGCAGTGCGCAGCGGGAGCATCATCGCAGTCACAGGTACGGCTCCGCTCGGCCCTGATGGAAAAACGGTCGCGAGAGGCGATCCTGCGGCTCAAGCGCGGAGATGTTTGGAGATTATCCAATCCGCGATAGAGGGACTCGGTGGCAAGCTCAGTGACGTGATCCGCACCAGAGTTTTGTTGACTCGCATAGAGGATTGGGAACACGTCGCGGCAGTGCATGGCGAATTTTTCGGCGATATTCGTCCTGCGAACACGATTATGCAAGTCGTGCGCTTCATCGACCCGGATTGGCTAGTCGAAATCGAGGCGGATGCTGTTGTAGAAAGCCAGCCATGAGCACCGGAGCCATCATAATCATCGCCATCGCCGCCACGGGCGTGCTCATGATGCGGTTCCGTAAGCGATGGCTGGCGAAGATCAACATTGCCTTCACTAACCGGATCACCAGTTTGTTCGCAGGCTGGCTTCCGGGTTTCGGCATTCTCGCGCACGTGGGTCGGAAATCCGGCAACGTCTACCGGACGCCAGTCAATGTTTTTCGAGCGTCGAACGGCTTCATCATCGCGCTCACGTACAGCAGCCAATCGGAGTGGGTGAAGAACGTTCTCGCGGCGGGCGGTTGCGAATTGAGAACTCGCGGGAAGCGGTATGAGCTTTCCGCACCGCATGTGGTGCATGATCCTACGCGGCGTCGATTCCCGATTCCGGTGCGCGTCGTGCTGAGGATCGTGGTTGCAGACGAGTACATGGAGCTTTCGATCCGTTAACCTAAATTGATTCGGATCATCAAATGAAGGCGGTATGCCATGCTGGATGTAGATTAGCTGTCCGCCCCGTGGTGGTACACCAGCCTCTTCTTGAACTCCCGATAGCAGCGGAACAGCATTCTGTCCTCAGTCTTCCACCCTTTCTCGAACAGCGAGAACAACCGCTTGTTGGCTGCTTCGTACTCTTTGGTGACCTCGTCGTCGCCGGGCTTGCTCGCCCCCATTTTGGCGAACATCTGCGTGTAGGCGATCTGCGCCTGCCAAAGCTCAATCTCATTCCCGCGCCGTGCGATGTCCTTTCCAAGCTCAATCAGAGCCTCACGAGCTTCCTTGATCTCCTCTGCGGTCGTCACGAAGTGCTCGTCGAACATTGAGTCTTCCATCAGTCCTCTAGCGTCTTGCGCCCCGTGAATGCGCTCCAGAGTCGTGGACGGTGGACTCCGAACTCTGCTGCCTTGGGAAGCACGTTGTCCGGGCGTGCTCGGCTGCTTCCTTTCGGCTGAGGACACTCTCGCAGACCAAGCACAGGCGCAGGTCTTTGGCGACGGCGAGGAAAACCTTGCCCACCTGCCGGAGTCACTGCCGTTCATTGTGCAGCCCCAGCCGCGCTGGCTTGCTCCGGTACATTCCCAGCGAACGCCGGGACTGCTGGGTTGCCCGGCGCTTCCTTCATCAAACGGCACACCGACGCTCGCGAGATTCCGTGCTTCTTGGCGACTTGCGTCAGGGACAGCCCAGAGCGGCGATCTTCAATGACTTGCTGCCGATTCACATCGAGCCGCGATCTCCCGATCTGCCGACCTTCCAGCCGTGCCCGGCGCATTCCACTTTTGACACGTTCAACGACGAGTGACCTTTCCAGTTCTGCAATCGCCGAGATGATCGTAACGAAAAGACGACCCATCGCGTCCCCCGTCGCCACGCCTTCTCGGCGGCTGACAAACTCGATTCCCAGACTGTCCAGTTCGTCCACTACTTGCAGAAAGTTCCTAGTGCTCCTCGCGATACGGTCGAAAGCCGCGACCAACACGACGGAAAACTTCTTCCTTCGCGCATCCGCCATGAGCGAGTCGAGACCCGGACGGCGTGCCTTCTTGCCACAAACACCACGGTCTTCGTATTCATGGACGACCTCGAAGCCTCTCTGTGCCGCCAACTCTCGAAGGTCGTACAACTGAGATTCGACATGCTGGTCGGGAGTCGAAACGCGGACATACAATGCGGCTCGCTTCATCGGCTGGTTTCCTCCTTGGACATTGGGGGGAATTAAGTTCTGTTTTCGACAAGGCGGATCGGGCGACCTGTCTCGCCATCAACAAGCCACAAGGGAGACCGCCGCGTTTCTCGAAATCCTGCGTGACATAAACAATCTTTTGCCTGCGCAACGCAGGGCACCATGAAAGTGTTGCTGGCAAACTTATTCCTCTGAAATGGAAGCAGCAGGTGCGGTATGCCCGCGTGGTACAGCGCCGACTCGGCGTGAAGGAGGTGTTCGCCTTCGGTGTACAGTGATCTCCGCGAGCGCCCAACTGCGATGAACTTGCCTGCTTGGCGTTGGCAAAGGCGCTCAGCAGCTTCCATGCAGACAGTCAACTCAGGAGCGAGCACGCTCAAGTTCGAGCAGACCTCGTGCTCCAAAACCCGCCCAAGATGCACGTCATTCAGTTCACGTAGTTGCTCCGCCAGCACGCCGGGGATGAGCAGCGCCGCTGCGAATCGTTCGTGAGGTCGCTGGAGCGCACTCGCATGCGCTGCTCTTCCATGAGTTCTCGGGTCGTCAATCCTTGTCCTCTAGCCTTAGTAATACAGTCGAGGGCAAAGTTTTGGCTACTTGTTGGGGCGTGGTTACCGAAGATTTTCCTCCAAGACCAGGTAAGTTGAACGCGGATTGCGTGCGAAATCTCATTCGCCGGCCGGTCGTAACTTTCCGCCCACAAATGTTGTTCTGGATTGGCGCGAACCAGGACGGTGCTACTTCTTGCGTCTGATCAACAAGCCGGGATCGGACGAATTGATGGATACCAAGTCGCCGTGCGCGTCACGTACCGTGTTGAAACGCTCGCTGCTGCGTCCACCAACGATTTCAACTCCCCCTTGGCTCAGATTGCACCGCGAGGACACATGTCTATGCCGTCTTCATCGCCGACCGAAAGAATGGAGCCCGAGCACCTCTACGCCCGATGCCACCCTCGTGCGGCCCATCGTGCGTTATCACAACATCCAGAGTGCCTGTCCGCGTCCCGCCGCGGTGGATGGCTTCACCCCGTGTCCAGACCGGCTCGCTCGCAACGCACGCTCTTACCAGATCACGCTCGCCAACGGCACCACCCAAACCTTCACCACCGACGATCCTGGGCGATTGCTGCTCACCGGCCAGATCGCGGACCTGGGTGTGTTGGACAGCACCAATCTGTATGGTATCAGCAAGACCGCACCGTACTTCCACAACAACTCCGCAGCCACGCTAGAGGAAGTGGTTGACCACTACGTCGCCTTATTCAAACGCGCGGCCCGGCTGAATCCACCGCCCAACCTTCCTCCGATCATCTCGTCAAACGGCGTAGACCTTGATCGCGGCTTCATAAACGACGACGAGCGTGAGGCGTTGCTGGCATATCTTCGAAAGCTGTAGCAACTCGGAGACTCCCATCCTGGTCGCAAAAAGTGAGCGACTGGGGTGGGGTACTCCCAAATTGCCGAATGGGAATCCGTTGCACAAACGCTAAGCGTACACTGCGTGGTGGGGTGTCCTGTGAAAACAAGAGCGGTACGGCATGTGGTTATAGTGGTGATGGGAATAGTGTTCGCGCTCGGCGGCGCTTTCTCTCAATTGAACCAATCCCACGCAGTCCCAAGTTCAGAAACGAATGTTAAGCCGCTTCTGTTGGAAAGAAACGAAGGCGAGTTGCGGACTCGCCGCATTCACGCCGATGCCAGCCTTCCCGCTTCTTCCCAATTCATTCTGAAGGTCAGCCCGAAAAACAACGGCTCTGAGCATCTAGTAGCGGGTACGGAGGTGCTTCCCCCAGGGGCAACCCTACCGAAGCACAGGCACTTGGTCCAAGATGAAATCGTGCTGATCCACAGCGGAACGGCTCACGTTTGGCTCGGAGACCAAGAGCGTGATCTCCATGCGGGGGGACTTGTGTTTATTCCGGCGAATACATGGATAAGCGCGAAGAATATTGGTAACGAACCGATCAGCCTGACTTTCGTGTTCTCAGCACCCGGATTCGAGGATACTATGCGATGCAATTCCGTGCCAGCCGGCGAAACTCCCACGCCGATAACCCCGGAGCAGCAGAAAGACTGCGCGCACCTGGGGCATGCCGAAAGCGCGAGCCGGCCAGTAGAGGCCAAGAAATAATTCGCGAAGGTGTCTTTACTGGTAGTCAGTGGCCACGCAAAACGCGCGTCCGAAAGGAGCATGTCTTTTTGAGTTTGATGCAACGGATCACGTACTCAACACGTCTGTTTCGAGCGCGAGATCACGCGATAAGTACAAAACGGAAAAAATGTTGTGCTAGGGAATGAGCGAGGGAAATTTATGCGCGATCAGAATGCTCCAATTGGTTTGTTTGGAACCGCCCTGATGTGTTCCATAGTCCTCGCCGCATGCTGCGCTGGTCAGCAGCAGTCATCCACGGCTCCGCCGAGCAAGACACAGGTTGTTTTACTTGGGACCGGGAATCCCTTTCCGGACCCGGACAGATCTGGCCCAGCCACAGCGATTGTGGTCAATGGCAGCGCCTACCTGGTTGACTTTGGCCCGGGCGTCATACGGCGGGCCAAGGCAGCAATGTTCGATAAGGGAATAACAGCGCTGGAACCCACAAACTTGACTGTAGCGTTTGCTACGCACCTGCACTCGGATCATACCGTTGGCTATCCCGATCTCATTCTTACGCCATGGGTGATGGGTCGAAAGGTACCCCTCGAGGTCTATGGCCCGAAGGGACTCAGGGCGATGACGGATCACATCCTGGCGGCGTGGCAAGCTGACATCGAGGAACGCGTCTTAACGGAAACGTGGCAACCTCGCAATTACGGTGATACGTACAAAGTGAATGTTCATGAGATCAGTTCGGGAGTGATTTACAAAGATGCGAATGTTACCGTAACGGCCTTTCCGACTAAGCATGCCTTCCCGGAAACCTATGGTTATAGATTTGATACCGCCGACCGCAGCGTCGTGATCTCAGGGGATACCACCTATTCCCAGGCCACCATCGATGCGTGCCATGGCTGCGACGTGCTGGTTCACGAAGCGCAAACACTGGAGTCGCTCGCAAAGCGGCCCGATTTTCAACCTTATGCAACGACGTATCACACCACCACAACGCAACTCGCAGAACTCGCCAGCAAGGCGAAGCCGCGCTTACTGATCATCTACCATGCTTCGATTGTTCTGCGGCCGGGGCTGCGTCCCCAAGCGTCATCGCCCGAACAGCTCTTGAAAGAAGTGCTCTCCGGTTACAACGGTGAGGTGGTCGTTGCGCGGGATCTCGACGTCTACTAAGAAATTGGGTAGGCCGAAATAAGGCGGTGCCCAGAACGATTCGCGTCTCTCGAAACGGGCCCGAAGTCCAGTTGCGAAAGATTGCGACTTCACAGTCGACTTGGCCGTGTCATCGACCAACCGAAAGTGTCACTCCTGGTTTCTCAATTGCCCGTCACTCGGGCGCAATCGCACGCGCCGATGTTGGTCGCAAGAAGATGTGCAGAAAGGAGAGAAAGAACCCGCGCAATCATCGCTTAGACGGGGGTCCCGGCGTGGGGTCGGGTCTGCTCAAATTACCGGAAGTTCTCCACGAGGACGATGTCTCTGCTTAACGCATCGAGTTGTGTGTAAAGGATTGTTCCACCGTCCGGAGAAACAGCGATCCCGGTCGCTTCACGAGCAGGGCGGCTTTCCAAGTCGAAGGCCCTCGTCGCGCGATGAGTAGTGAAATCGAAGAAGACGATCCCCGGCTTCGCTGTCGTATCGAGGTAATAGATCCCGTTTTCGACTATGCCCCAATAGCCCCAATAACCTGCTGCCAGCGAGTCGATGACTTCGGTTTCTTCGCCGCCTAAGGCCGGAATGCGCCATATTCCCGGAACGGTCGCACCTTTTGTGTAGTACAGAAATCTACCGTCCAATGATTCGAATCCTCCATACCCGCCATGGCGAGTCACTTGAACCGCAGGGCCACCTGCCGACGGCATCTTCCAAACTTGCCACTCTCCGTTGCGATCGGAAGCGAAATAAATCCAGTGCCCGTCTCGCGACCAGCTTGGCACCACGTCGGTCGACGCCTCATTGGTAAGCTTACGAAGCGACCCACCTCGAGAATCCATGACGTAAATGTCGGCATTCCCGGGAGCACGAGAATCGAAAGCAATCTGCTGTCCGTCCGGCGACCAGCGGGGGGTTCCCGTCACTGAGTTTAACTGCGTCAGTTGAATGAGGTCGCGTCCGTCGCTGCGGCACATCCAGACTTCGTCAGCACCGCTGCGAGTAGACTCGAAGACGATCTTGCTGCCGTCGGGTGAAAACTGAGGCCCACTCTCGATAGTCGTGGAAGACAGGAACCGTTCCGGAGCGGACGCCTGAAATGAGTCGAGTTTTCTCCTCCAGATATTGAGATTTGTTACCTGGCGCGCATACGCCAATCGATTCCCGCGAATTGAAGGCTCGGTCCCCTCCTGACCGAATTGCAGACGTTCCGGATCACTCCCATGCCGGGAGATCTTCCAAAGCCAGCCCGATTTTGCAAGCCAACCAGCCTTCGCGAAAACAATGTCGCGGCCGTCTGGGGTCCAGGCTAATCCCCATCCGTATTGCGGACCGGTGATGAGACGGTGCTCCTCTCCTCCTGCAACTGCCAGCGTGTAGATGGAGGTGACTCCCTGCGAACCACGGTTGAAAGCCAGGGTTTGACCATCGGGGGAGAACGCCGGGTTGTAGTCACCCGGGAGTCCTGGGTGAAGTGAGTCTGCGGATCGCGAGGGTATCGAGCGAAAGTAGAAAAGATCGAAGTGGGTTCGCTGACGGATGTGCGATCCGAAAACGCGAGTAACTTTCCGTCGGGCGACCAAGAAAGGCGACCGAAGTACCAAAAGACTTCGTAGAACTCGCGTTCCTCCCAATGAGTGTCGCGTACTTTACGTTCAGCTCCGCCGAGGGTGGGGACGATGTAAATGCCGGTTTCGCCCTTTTGAATGCGGCAGAATGCGATGTAGCGGCCATCGGGCGACCAAACCGGATTGTAGTCAACGGACTCCTGCTTCGTGAGGCGCAATGGTTCCTCAGTCCCGATGAGCTTCACGTAGATGCTGAAGAAAGGGCCGTTCCCTCCGTTCCAGGCGAAGGCCAACTGCTTGCCGTCCGGGGACAGACTGGGACTGTATTTCTCACCCACGCTGGTTACCGCAAGGCTTATCGACGGCTCAGGCGCTTTGGATCGGAGTAAGTACCTGCGGTAGAGAAAGAGCGACCCCAAGACGCCCGTCACTATTAGGGCCATGACTGCGAGATTCCTCGTTGTGAACAGCTGCTTCGCGGGCCTCGGTTGGAGAACTGGCGCTTCTCCAGAGGAAACTGGCGGAAGCATGTGCGGTTGACGCTTGTCTTCCAGATCGGTCACCCATTCCACCGGAACCAGGAAACGGTAGCCGACCTTGGGCACGGTCTCGACGAACTTGGGACTGTCGACAGAGTCTCCCAATGCCTGTCGCAGCTTTTTCACGGCCGTGTTGACCCCATGCTCGAAGTCAACGAAGGTATCGTCCGGCCACAGAGCGACACGCAAGTGCTCGCGAGTAACGACTCTTCCTTCGGCCGCCAGCAGCAGGCGGAGAACTTGGAGAGGCTGCTGTTGAATCCGAACCGAAGTAGCCTCCGGTGTACGCAGGTCACCGCTGCTCAGATCGACTTGGAACCGGTCAAAGCGAGCACAAACTGAAGATGAGCTGGAGGTAGCCACCGGAACCCTCATCATGTGGTCGTGAATTGTACCTTAATCACCTTTGCCGAATATCATTTCGCGGTACGGACAGCCGAAAATCGACACTTCGCTGCTCTGCTAACTCCCACATTACCAGATAGTTCCCCAGTTCACCTTTTGCACACCTCGTGGTTCACCTTCCGTGCATTGTGCGGACTGGCAGGTAGTGCGATGGTTCAGTCCACACGGGGTGAGGACCGCCAGACCGGTGGACTTCAAATTCCAATCCCAATTATGAGAGGTCACTATGAAGAACAATCGGATGTCTAACGTCTTGACGGTCGCGCTTCCAATGATGCTCCTCTGTGTCGTGCTGGCCCTAGGCGCTTCTGCCGCCGCGGAAGGGCCCGGTACCGGACCCTGCTCGAACCGATCGCTCTTCGGCGATTACGGAATGCAAGTTGAAGGTACTTTCCTTAGCACGAACTGGCCTCTTCGTACTATCGTCATTGTTCATTTTGACGGCAGAGGGAATTCGACGTCACAGTCTTACGTCGTACTAAACGGGACACCACTGACTGCGGATTGGAGAGAGGACGATCCAGGAACTTACACGGTCAATTCGAATTGCACCGCATCTGGGATTTTCAACGGTGTGATCGCAGCGCACTTCGTGGTGGTGAACCGCGGCAAGGAATTTCGCGGAGTGGTAGATGGGGACGCGATCACGTTCGTGGGCTCCAGGGTTAATTGATCGCGGGCCCCCAAACTCGAAGGGGGATCGTCCGCCCCGGATCCGTGGTTAACCGGTTGGATCCGAGGGATTCCGACCACCATTAGGAATGCACGTTGGGCATACACGAGATTCTCCTTCGCTTAGTGCTGTAAGCAGGCCAGAAATGAGTCGAAGACCATTGCTTCCCAGCATAGGCGGCGAGGAATGTGCTGTGACGCGCTGACGTTCCGAGGAAAAGTAACACAGCGGACGATGATCGCGATTCGGGGCGGATGGTTCGGCAATCCGGAGATAATCGGACGTGCAACCCCGGAACTGTACTCATAAGTCGGCTTTTAAATCGGTAGGAAATTTGCGAGCGAGAGTTCTTTGCTTTTGGATGTCCTGGCAGGCAACCAGGGAATCTCGCGTTGTAGTGGGACGACTTGGGTGCGAGCTTGTGCACAGCGTGGTGAGCATGGAGTACACCTTTATTGGGCGGCTCTGCCTCCGAAGTTCGCTGTGCCGCAAATCGGACCAGAGGTTGTTTTCAGACATGAAAGAGAGGCATCCTGATATCGTTCCTTGAGGAGGAACGCCTGCCGTGACCCAAGCTTTTGTTCTTGTGCTGGTCTTGATGCTGGCCCCAGTTTCCGTAGAACGTGCGAGCACATGGCGAGTTTCGGAGGGCGAGAAAGGCATATCACGGCCCGTTTTTGTACGTCAGTTTGCTTCTGCAGAGGACATGAAACGCGAGCACCCAATCTTGGATCGCTCGCTCGACATCATCGCCGGCCCCAAAGACGCAGAGCCACAGAGTTATGCCCTACAAGACCCGTCTGCTGTTACGACAGATTCCAGACACCGGATCTTCGTTACTGATGTTCGTGCCGAAGCTGTTCATGTCTTCGATTTCGCCAACTCGACGTACTCACGGCTCAGAGGGGGCGAGGCGCTGCACTTGCCAGTCGGGGTTGCCGCTGATCGTGACGGCAATATTTATGTTAGCGACAGCGGACTGCAGACAGTCCTTGTTTATGACTCGCGCGGCAAGTTCATCCGCCCTCTGAAGAAAATGAAAGGCGGCGAGTCGTTCTTCGACAGTGTTCGGGGCATAGCGGTCGATCTCACCACGGCGCGCATTTATGTGTGCGATAAGTTCCGACACATGGTTTTCGCCCTGGATCAGAAAGGTCGAGTACTGGCACGCTATGGCAAGCGTTTTGGTGGGGACGGACCAGGGGAATTTCGATATCCGATGCAGGTCGTGGCGGGCGGTGGTGAAATCGTTGTCTTGGACAGCGGCAACTATCGTGTTCAGATTTTGGACCCGTCAGGACGTTTTCTTAAAGGGTTCAGAGTTCCAGATGTCGAAAACGGTAGTGGTCTTGCAATGGACAATGACGGGAACATCTACGTGAGCGATCCGCAGCTTAACCATGTGCAGGTCTTCAGCCATGATGGCCAGTCGCTGTATACATTCGGAGAGACGGGGACGGGCATTGGACAGTTTAGTGGCATCTCAGGAATATGGATTGACTCAGGGCATTGCCTCTACGCGACAGATAGCGGTAACAAACGGGTGCAACTATTCCAAATCGGTGCCCTACAGGGTAGCGGCCGATGCTAGTTAGTCACACAGTGCACAGGCCTCACCAGTCGCCTTAACCCTCTCTGTCCTACCGATGCCCTTGCAACTCACTGATCTCCAATCCAGGGCAATAGTCCCTAACTGACGCAGGCAATCCGCGGCCTATTCAACCGAGGATATCGACCTTCCAAGCGTTAAGCGGCAGCCCGAATCTAATTGCGAGACATGGATTCGAGGCTTGAGGCCTCGAACTTGCCGTGAGGCTTTGGTTGCAGATGTGCCTGAACTGCTGCTCTTCTTCGTTTGATTTCGCGATTAAGGGCGCTGGGAAGTGCGTATATACAGCGACGGGAATAAAAACGATGGACACGCCACCAGCGCAGGGAGTTTGGCAGTCGCTTTCACAGCGGATCGATCCGGAACACGGGACAGCTCTCGGCGATTACTGCGAATTCGGACAAACTCCCAGCTTATCTCCTTCTAATACGGCAAAACCTTATTGCAGTGACGCACAGCACGGGCTGGCCAGCGATTAGCATTTTGGCGAGATGCGTTACAAGGTAGGCAACTAATGAGTTCGGGCAGTGGCCGATTATCAGACCTCGGTTGAACTAGGGTGTGAGAGTTGGGGCGCCACTTCATGCTACTTTCGGACTCACAGTTCGCTGTCGCATTGAACGAGCTTTTGGCCGAGAACCTCACTGCCGTTTTGCTGCGAGGTCAATCATGTCAGCACTGCTCAAGCGGATCATTCGCAGTCTTTGCCCACATCGCTTCTCGTGGCCGCACAGTGGCATTCGAGGGCAGGAGTATCAGGTTTGTCTGATTTGCGGCACGGCATTTGAATACGACACGGCGAACATGCGCTGGACCGGGCGCGTGGTTTCTGCTGAAAGCATCCGTTAATACACCTCGCGCAAAGCCGCCCAAAAAATGCTTCGGAGTTTTTGCGCGCTTCGGCGACGGCCCTGTGCATTGTTGCCTGTGCGCGGCTGCTCTGGCGTCATGGGAATCACTTCGTACTCGCCTTCCTGCGCAAATCCTGTTCTGAATACATCATCTCGGACGCGGTACGGGCGCATCATCTCTTTTCCGAACTCCCGCGTTTCAGAGCAGAACTGGCAGTTTAGGGCATACATTCCCGCTGTTGGTACTGGTTTCATTCCGCGCGACATACCAATGAAGTGGACCCTGCGGCACCTCTCGCACATTTTGCCCCATGTGGATTGGCATGGCTGACATCACTCCGCGGACAGCTTTCTCCCATGCCGGGGTCACCGGACGCTCGCCAGCACGGTTTGTACTATGCTTCAGGCCGCCTTTCGTGCGACTCCCGGCCTACTTTCTTTCTAATGCAGCGTTTCCTAAATTGCAGTGATGGAGAGCACTCCGGGTGTGTTGCTTACCTTTTGGCGAGTCTACAAAACAAAAGAAAATCTTCGCGAACGCGAAGGCTATCCTTCGTTGCAGTTACTGGGGCTTCTGTTCTGATTGTGGAGTGGGAGGTGGGCCGCCCATACCAGGCCCGCGTGGCCCCATCATGCCAGTTCCCATGGACTCCACCTGTTTTTGCATCTGGTCCATATGATTAATCACCGTTTCCCACATATCCGCATTGTTGCGCCAGCGTGCCAGCTCGTTCGGCTCCCTGATGGTAAGAATGTTGGCTTTCATCTCGGCGAGAGACGATTTAAGCTTTCCGATATCGGATTTCATGGCTTCCATCTCTTGCTTATGCATCTCCATCATTTGTTGGCGGCGCTCGGCCCGCGCCTGACTTCCGCCTGGAGCTGGCGTTTGCGGCTGTTGCGCCGACATCGCGGGAGTCAAGGCAAATATCAGGGCAACTAGGAATGTGTTCACCTTCATTGGGACTCTCCTTTCCTCCGCATCTGACACGATGAGTATAGACCTCAGACATGGAAAGGGATGTCTAATGTGTGGCGGTTTTGGGAGTTGGGAATGGAGAAGTCGCCTGCCGTTGGCGACTGGCTGCTCTCTTCAGCTCGACTCCCGGTGAGCAGACGGGGTGATTGCGACGATATGAATCGCCTGTCTGGAGTGCACGAAGACACAGCTGGCTCGATGGTATGGGGTGTGCCAGATGAAATGGAAGGTTTTGCGGTCCTCCGAAAGGCTCGTTGACATCACGATGGCTGTGTCGAGCAGCGGTATACATGCGGAAGCTTCATCGATCGGTGCGTCGCACAGCACTGCATAGCTCACGGGAGCTCCAGGTTTCACAACGACCAGGGCGACGCGGCTGTAAGGTAGCTTTTCTTTGCTGAGACTGAAACCCATTGGTCATGCGGGGTCGACACCCTGGAAGTGATTTTAGCCGTAACGGCTTTTGACAAATTCTTAACAGAAAGCCTGCCGGGAGTCGATAGCGCTACTGATCGACTGAATTGCTTCGTGGGGAAAGTTTAGTTCCTTCGTCTCGTGGGGTCGCGACATGAGCGCACCGTTTTTGCCACAGGTAAGGCAATGATGCCCCCACCGAAAATCGCCTTTCGCCGGAAATCAAAACTGTGACCGTGATCGGAAGATATGGGTGCACTTCACTTGGTTTAAGGCACCAAGGATTCGCATGAAGGACAACAAAGTTTAATGTCATTCGGGTGCAAGGAAATTGGGTGCAATTTCGAATCCGCTGCTTCTCTGCCGTGTATCACGCAGTCTTCACATTAGCTGCGGTACTGCGGCAATTTCGAATGGCCTACAATCTGCGCTTGTGCGTCAATGACCACAAACCCGCTTATCGGAAGGGTAGATCGTGGGCGCTTCAGATACAGCACTAAGACTTCCCGTACCTGTCCGATCGCACGCGGAGTCCCTCCTGGACTCTGAGGGACGCCCCGCGAATTCCATGCACATGACAGAATAATCCGAATCCTTGCATTTAGATTTGCTGACGGAGGTTGGGGCGCAGCGTGAGCGACCCGTCATCGTTCAGCTTTTGGTGACACGCCCAGCGCAAGGGATAGCGCATTCCCTTTACTTCGATCTCAGCTCTGAGTTTCAATGCTTCCCAATCTGTCCCTTGCGGCAGCACAAACTGCGCCTGCCGAATCTTGCCCGGTAATGGGTAGCCCGCGTCCAGACAACCGCTCTTGAGCACCGTTCCGTCGTCGCTCTCCACGGTCACCCGCAATACGCCCGGCACACCCGCGATCCCATCATTGGCGAAGCCAACAATGAGCCCCAGGTAACCATTGTCCCGATAGCTCCAGATGAAGGATGGCCTCACCCGATAGCCGATGCGGCGATTGATCCGGTCGAACGCTGCCGGATACGCCTGGTAGTAGCTCATGAGATTTTCTGCGCTGATCTGGTGGAAGTTCCAGAGAGACCAGTAGTTCGCCCCGATATCGATCACATGATCAATCATGTTCTCCGCCGGAGATATCCCTTCATGTGCGGCGTTCGGATCGGGAGGTTTCCCAGGAAGTCCCTGCTCGAGCAATGCGGCGATCCACGGCGGGCGGTTGCTGAGCGCTTCAATCTGCTCGTTCTCAATGAAGATGGTGTCGCTGCGAATCCAATTGTTGCTGCGCACGGTGCGGTCTAGCAGTTCCGAATTACCAACCCGACTGTAATCCGGTTGCGTGTTGGTTAGCAGAGGAGTTTTCTTGAAGTGTTCGAGCTGGACTTCGAGCATATTGGTCCAGGTGCGCTCTGCAGTCAGGTAGTCAGGGAAAGGATTATTGCCGAATGGCCAGGTGTGCCCTTCACCCCAAAAACCGTACATAAAAGTGTCGATGAACTCGATGAGCGGATTGCCATCGAATTCCGCCGCCACTTGTCCAACGAGCTCTTCGAATGCCTGCTGAAAAAAAGGATGGTCGTACCGGGGCTGATAACGCGAGTGTGGGTTATCCAAAAATCTCTTCCCTGCAGCGGCACTCTCCTGATCGCTGATCACCAGATCAACTTTTGGTACTTTTTCCAGGACGAAATCTGGTAGGGCGGCTTCGTGCTTGTAATCTGGCGCGCACATCTGAATTCGCAATCCGACCCGCTTGCTATTCTTCTTCGCCAATTCAAGAACCAGCTTCAGATAATCGGGCAACTGCAGGCGTCCGGGACGCGGCTGCACTTCTCGCCACGTCGGGCGGATGTAAAGCTGCTGGCCCAGGGGAAATCGAACTAGGTCTTCGATCGCCTGCGAGGTGTTATCTGACTTGATTTCTTCCGTGCCACTGTCTGCCGTGATGTAGGTGACGAGTCCCTTGCCGTAGTTCGGCACGGCGTCGTCAGAAGAAGTAGTGGTCATCACTACATCGTCGGTGGGGATAATGGCATCCGGTGGATATTGAGGGAAGGGCCCCTGATTGAGCCGATCGGTCACCTGAGGCCCGGAGCCGAAGTCGTAGTGTCCCCAATTGTGCGCCGGAACCTTCGCGTGCGCTTTACCTATTCCAAGTTCTGCAGCTACCGCAACAGCGACGGTACTCTTTAGAAAATCCCTACGCTCCATTTGAAGTCATCTCCTCACTCGCGGTTCTCCAGTACATTTGGCCACACCTGCCCGGAGCGCGAACATCTGTATGAGATTCACATCTTTCAGTCACTATCGGAAAATTACTATTTATATCGTTTTATTTCATTTGTCCAGTACGAGACACATCAAGCACTGGACGCGCTGACGGCGGGCATCCAATGGAAACGAGTGAACTGGGTGCTCGATGCGGACATTCGTGGTCTTCGATCTACGGGTCGAGGTCTGGCGCAAGACACAGCTTGCTCAACCAATATTGATTGAGAGAGACAATGATTTTCAGCTTTTCTGATTTTTCACTCGCCTAGAGTCACAGTAGAATTTCTCCGGTGGCAACTCAAAAGAAAGGAACCGCATGGATCGCCGTACGTTTCTAAGTGCCGCAACTGCTGCTGCCGCAATTGCCACTGGATTCCATCCGCTTCCGTCATTCGGGGATCCAGAAAAGGCTATGCTGAAACCGATGGCGCTGGGCCTGCTCATCAGCCCGTATGGTACGCCTGAAGCCGCGATCAAGCGCGTTCGAGACATGGGGTTCTCGAATTGTTTCCTGTCGCTGGACGGCTACATCGGCAAGTTCACTCCGGATGCGGCGACGCAAATCGGTGAGCTGCTGGCAAAGTACGAGCTGATAGCAACGACAGTTGAAGTTGTGGGCCCTGAGCCGCTTGAGTGGAACTTCGTTCAAGGCCCTTCCACTATAGGTCTGGTGCCAGCGAAAACGCGCGCTGCGCGCATCGATGCTCTAAAGCAGGTCTCAAATTTTGCGAGATTGCTGGGTGTCAGCCAGGTTCAGACGCACTGCGGTTTCATTCCGGAGAATCCTGCGGACGCGCTCTATTCCGGTTCGGTCGAAGCCATTCGCACCGTTGCCCAGCACTGCCAAAGCAATGGCCAGAACTTCCTCATGGAAACCGGCCAGGAAACCCCGACTACAATGTCGCGTGTAGTTCGAGACGTAAACATGTCAAACCTCGGGGTCGGCCTCGACACCGCCAACCTGATCCTTTATGGCAAGGCAAATCCAGTAGATGCAGTCGAGATTCTGGGGCCGCATGTGCGCAGCGTGCATGCAAAAGATGGGAGGTGGCCATCGGATCCGAGCAAGCTGGGCGAAGAGGTGCTCATAGGGCAAGGATTGGTCGATTTCAAGAAAGTATTCACGAAACTTCACCAGTTCGGGTATACCGGCGCTATCACGATTGAACGCGAAACCTCGGGCCCTCAGCAGATTGAAGACGTGAAGAATGAAAAGCTATATTTGCACCGGATTCTGGATGAAGTGCTGTCCTGATCTCAAGGCTTACGTCCAAACCTGCATTGGAATCTAAGGAGCAGCACACGTACTCTTGGAACGCGAGGACACATGAACCGTCGGGAGTTTCTGCAAACAGGGACCGGAGTACTTTCCGCAATGTTGGTGCTCAATCCCCGCACAGTATTTGGTTATGAAGCGAACTCAGCAGTGCGGATTGGACTGCTAGGGTGCGGCAATCGTGGCTCGTCAGTCGCCGAGTCGTTTGCGCGGAATACGTCAGCCCGAATCGTCGCTCTTGCGGATCTGTTCTCCGACAATCTCGCCGCTGGCCAGGATCGCTTCAATAAGATGAAAGTGAGCCTTGGACAATCACCGATCGACAGGAAGCTCCTCTTTCGTGGTCCGCATAGCTATGAGCAGCTTGCCAACTCGAACGACCTGGACGTCATCCAGATCTCGACGCCACCGTATTTCCACGTACAACACCTGGGAGCGGCTGTCGCCGGTGGGAAGCATGTCTACTGCGAGAAGCCCGTTGGAGTCGACATTGCGCAAGCAAAACGTGCTCTCGAAATCGCGAAGCGCGTAAAGTCGAACCAGAGTGTCGATGTCGGTTTCCAATGCCGTAATGCGCCACCGATCGCCGCTCTCGCTGCGAAAATCAAGGCAGGCGCACTGGGCAAGATTGCCACCGGTTGCGGCAATTACAACGCCCCGGTTTCTACCGAGAAGAAGCGAGAAGGCGAAGGACAGGACGAATATCGCCTACGCAACTGGCTGTGGGACCGCGTCCTCTCTGGCGACATTCTTGTCGAGCAGAACATCCACATCATCGACTTGTGCAATTGGCTGCTCGGAGGGCACCCGGTGAAGGCTACCGCTACCGGCGGCCGCAACGTGCTCACGCATTACGGCGACTGCTGGGATAACTACCAGGTCGACTTTACTTATCCGAACGACGTTCACTTCTCGTTTAGCTCGACGCAATTTGGCACAGATGGCATGTTCGACGCAGGGCTGAAGCTGTTCGGCTCCGCCGGATCAGCGACGTGCCCGTACGCTGGACCGATCGCAATCACTGGCTCTAACGCTTGGTCGTGGCAGGATTCGAAGTCAACAGCTGCAGGTTCCGGCACCTTCGCCGCCAACGGCGCGTTTCTCGATAACCTCCAGTTCGCGGACCGCGACAAGGAGCACACATTCATCGACAGTATTGTTTCCGGCCCGGCTCATAACCAGATCGCCGAAGGTGTCGACACGGCACTGAGCTGCATCCTCGGCCGCATGGCCGGGTATCAGAAGCGCGAAGTGGCCTGGGATCAAATGCTGGCTCAGAAGGAGAATTGGCAATTAGGATTCAGCCTGGAACAGTTCACCTAGACCCTCTCTTCGGGTTGTGAATATGAGCTTGCAATCACCTCAATCAAGGGCAGCGCAACCACTACTTAGTCGCGGGAGAGCAGTATTTTGCGAATTCTGGTTTTCATACATTCGAGCGCGATGGCATGGCCAACGGTGCTGCGGGTGATGCGGTCTTTCACATTCCAGCTTCGGCTAGTACTCTCTTTGCAAGCGACCGACGTATTCATTTCACGCCAGGCGTCACTCGAATGAGGAGCATGGGATTATGAACGTCGGTACAGGTCCGGCGACCTACTATGTTGTCCGATCGGTCCCGGTGCGGAGACGCAATGATGAGCCGACATGCGGTATGGATGATTGCATGCTATTGGGACACGCCTGAATGACGCGGCGACTATCGCGAGCTGCGAACATTGAGGATTTGCGCGAACTGGCGCGCCACCGTGTGCCGAGGGTTGTTTTCAACTACATCGATGGGGGCGCGGAAGGCGAGTGGACATTGCGCGAAAATCGTCTGGCTTTCGACAAGGTCACGTTTCGACCTCGCCAAGCTGTCGCTGTGCCGGAGTGCGATTTGCGAACTCGTGTTCTTGGAGGGGAACTGTCGATGCCGCTGTTTTTGGCGCCGGTGGGTTATCTACGGGTAATGCATCCGGGCGGTGAAATCGCGGCAGCTCGAGCCGCCAGCAGAGCCGGCGTTGGTTTGATTCTCTCCACGGTTTCAGGTCATCGTTTGGAAGACGTGAAGGCTGCTTCCACCAGCGAGGTCTGGTATCAACTCTATCTCACCGGTGGCCGCGCCGCGGCTGAGAATGCCATGCGCCGAGCCATGGATGTGGGTTACAGGGCATTGGTGATTACCATTGATTCGACCGTCATCGGACACCGCGAACGCGAGTCACGTGATGGGATGGAGCAACTGCTGCGCGGGAACATCTGGTCGAAGATCCCTTTTGTGCCTAATATATTGGTTCATCCATGCTGGTTGGCGCGATTCCTTCTCGACGGCGGCCTTCCCGACATGCCTAACATTGTCAGCCCCGAAAGAGGTGTGCTCCGAGTTCGCGACGCGCACACTGCGATGAAGCGCGACGCTTTCACCTGGAACGACATGCAGTGGATTCGTGCGCTGTGGAAAGGGCCGATCATCATCAAGGGCGTTCTCACCGCAGCGGATGCGAGGCGGTCACTCGATTATGGTGCTGCCGCCGTGGTTGTTTCCAATCACGGTGGCCGGCAGCTTGACGGCGTTCCGGCGAGCCTGCAAGTCCTCCCGCAAATCGTTGAGGAGGTCGGAGGTAAGGCAGAAGTACTGATGGATAGCGGGATTCGCCGCGGATCAGACATTGTCAAGGCAATATGCCTGGGTGCGCGGGCTGTGGTTTGCGGGCGCGCGTATGCTTACGGACTCGCTGCGTCCGGCGAAGCAGGTGTTGCAAGGTCGCTCGAGATGCTGCGGGCTGACTTGGAAAGGTGTCTCAAGCTGTTGGGATGTTCTTCTGTGAGCGCTCTGAACAGATCCTATGTGAGCGTGGCGTCTCACTGTTGAAACGCACCCGGGTCGGTGACGAGCCTCGGCGGACTCTTACAGGTGACATTCCTGCCGAAATCGGTTGGGCTTAACAGCCGTGTTGCTTCAAGTCACCGACTATGAACCAGTAGGCAAGTACGCCTGCTAGAAGAATGATGGAGGCGAGTTGGAAACCCAAAGCGTATGAACCGTAAGAGGTAATCAGGAATCCTACCGCGAGCGGGGCTATGATTCCTGCGAGGTTCCCGGCGAAGTTTTCTGCTCCCGTCCAAATTCCGACTGCTGCGGAAGGTGCGCACGACTGAAGAATGGCGAGAAGGTTCCCGGTTGCAAGCCCGACCAGCGAAGCTGCGATAAGTAACCCGATCGCGACTCCTGTATGCGCACTGCGCATTGCCGCGATTAGAAAGATCCCCATGCCGAAAGCTACGGCGACGATGCTTTTCCTGGTCGCTGTTTCATCCCAACCGTGACGGATCAGTGTATCGGCGATCCATCCGCCAATCGGTTCGGAAATTCCGAACGTGAGGAACGCGAGTGACGCATAAAAGCCGGCTTGCACGATGCTAAGGTGACGCACTGTCACCAGGTAGTCTGGTAGCCACGTTACCAACACATACCAGTAATAATCGAAACAGAAGAACCCAAGGCAGATTCCAAGCAAGTTGCGATTGAGCAGCGTGCGAGCGTAGGGCCGTCGCTCGGGAGTGGATAGTGCCGTGTCGGTGTTCACCGCTCGCAAGCGGCGCGGGAAGACCCAAAACCACGGCGCGATCCAGAGCAGAGCCGTAAAGCCCAAAATCAGAAAAGTGCGGCGCCACCCGAAATGAACCAGGAGCCAGGGAACCATGATGCCTTCTAAGACGAGGCCGGTTCGAGTCCCGAAATCGAAGAGTCCCGAAGGCAGACCACGTTCTTTCGGCGAGAACAGGACGCTGACGATCTTGGTTCCTCCGGGCAGGTAAATGGATTCTCCAACGCCAAGTAGAATCCGGAATGCGAGTAAAGCCGTGAGGCTTCCGGCCAAACCCGTGAGCCCCTGCGCGAATGACCAGATAGTGAACGCTCCAGCATAGAGCCAGCGCAGATTGAATCGATCCGCGGACCAACCAATTGGAATTTGCATCAGCGCATACGACCAGAAGAATGAAGACAACAGCAGGCCCTTGCTTTGCGCTGTGAGCTGGAATTCTTTCGAGATGAGGGGTAGAGCGAAGGAAATGGCGGCGCGATCCAGATAGTTGATTAACGACGCCGCAAAAAGCAAGCCGACGACTGCCCAACGACGCGTGTTAGAAAAGGGCGAAAGATCCATTCTGCGTAGCTCCACCCAGGCCTGAGACAGGATAGATCAATCACATGGTGCGCATCTTGGCTTTCCGCTAAAGAGTTCACTCCCGTTGAATTACCTTGGGCGCCCACCGTTCGAACGGCAGTGCGGGGTAGCGATAAAATGCAGCGGGCCGGGAACGTAGCGAAGCCCGGCCCTGACCTCGTCCACATGAACGCGGTGTTGTTGGCCGTGTTCAGACCATTTTCATCGTTGCCTGTCTCGAACTCAAATTCGTACTGTGAGCACTGGGCACTCGGCCCCGCTCAGGACCTCGGAAGCAATCGGCCACGGCAAGTGAGACGATAGGGCCGCGGCGCGTGCCTTATGGACGCTCATCACGATGAGATTGACTGCCTCTGTATGGGCAACCTGCAAGATCACTTCGGCGGGATAATCGGACCGTAATACGATCTCCGGTTTGCACCAGTCAGCCGCATGCGGTGGGATGAGACTCTCTACGGCGCGCCGAGCCTTCTCTTCTTCCGAGCCTCGATACTGAAAGGGAACCTGGGGAATTGTTTCCAGAATGATGATTTTCGCTTCATTCTCTTCAGCCAGAGATAGCGCGTAACGCAACGCCGCCTCGGGATTTTGCGATAAGTCAACGGCACACAGAATGCGGCGCGGCCTCCACTCGGCGGGCGAATGCACCTTCGGTCCGACCGTGAGCACCGGGCAGGGGGACGCACGATAGATCTGTTCCGCCCCGGAGCCGAGTGCCAATCTGCCGAGGCCCTTACGACCGTGGGTTCCGAGAATAACCAAGTCCACTTGGTTGTCGCGGATCATTTCGAGGATCACATCACTTAGGTTCCCTTGGCCGAGCAAGAATTTGCAGTGCAGACCGGCAAACCGCTCGTTCTCGCCGAAGTTTGTCAGCTTCTGGCGCGCGTCCAGCCAAACAACGTCGTCGTAGGGCGGAACACGATCGAAAGCTATTGACTGATGGGGTTCTGGAGGGATGGCGTATGCGAGTAGGATCGTCGCGCCATAGACCTGTGCAATAGCTCGCGCAAACGGCACTGCTGTTCGGGAGGGTTGCGAGAAATCTGTCGGGAGAAGGATGTTCTTCAGGGAGATGCGGGTCACTTCCGCAGGCATGCGCATGGTATACCTCCTAGCGGCAAAGCCTCGTGCCACCAAGTTGCACTGCTTTCTTCCTTTAGCCGGACAATACTAGCTTGCCGCTGAGCCCGCCAATGATCGCACCCACCACAATCGCTGCAATAAACCCATAGCAGAACTCCAGGAAAACGAGGTCGCTTGAGAGTTGTCTCACGCCGAAACTCGTCACGAACGCAACGGCGATGCCTAGGAGCAAGGCGTTGAAAATGCCGTACACAACCCCTCTGCGGTCACTGAGAGCGAGGAGCCAGGCAACTCCGTAAGCGAACAAGAGACATGAGGCCGTGCTCAGCAGGTGGGGCGAGTACCACTCGACCAGTTCCTTCACTTGGGCCGTCGTGAGCCCCAAGTCCTCCATCCAGCGCTGACGGAACAAGAAGTGAGAGTGCCAGAACGCACCGATACACCAGGCGGCAAAGGCAGCCAGCAGAACAGGGAGATGGTAGATCTGCTGGCGCTTAATCACTACTTCGCCCTGCCGATACGGCTCGGTGTGCAGGGCGTCGGAGAGACAGGCGCGGTTGCAGCGCCAGCGCTCGGGCCAGCGTGTGCAGTCTGACAGGCGGTAATCGGGATGTCCTTCGAGTTCGGAGGTCGCGGCATGCAGAGCATCCAGGCTGACGGCGACCTGCTGGTGGTTTTCCGGGCAAACCACGGCCCGGCTACCGCTGTGGCGCTTGAAATCTTCGAATACTTTGACGGCTGGAAACAACAGAACCAAGGAGGCAAGAGTGATGAAGAGCAGGAACCCAAGGATGAGTAACATGGTGGACCTTCTTCTTGTTTGCATTGTCCTCCTGGCGTTCCGTCTTTTCCGTGATTCAAGTCACCTGCCAGGATCTGCCTGTTCCAATGGCTGTGCGGATTTGGACGCGCAGATCGTTGAACCCATTCATCTGGACGCATGAATCACTACACTCAAACCTGGAAGGGCTCGTGGCAGTGTGCGGAAGGTCACAGACAGAAGCGAATTCCGGCATTACCGTGGAGACAGTTTGTAGTCACTTCGTTGGCATGTTGCCGCGCTGTGACCGGCGCGACAAAAAAAGAGGAGGTGTCTTATGCCCCTCGAAACACTCGCCGCAAACGGAAGGATCTTTGAAGCTCGAGACGAGATATTGTCCGTGCTCCAGCCTCAGAAGTGAGTCGGCCATGCAGAGATGAAGTTCTGCGGATACCCATTCGCGCGGTGAGACCTCCCTTTCAGGAATTTCTTCGCACCGCTCAAGCCCGCGTATTTCACCGTTCCCACCGTTCGAACGGCAGTGCGGGGGTACGACGATCCCGCAAAGCCCTTCGAGAGAGGTACACAACTCGGACGTGAATCCGAAATAATCCTGGCCCCCCACTTATATTTTGGAGGAGCATTTCATGTCAGCAAAGCGAATTGGCATTCTCACGGGAGGCGGTGACGTCCCGGGCCTCAATTCGGTCATTAAGTCGGTCGTCTACCGGGCATCCGAAATCGGATACGAGGTTGTTGGCATCCGCCGCGGCTGGGAAGGATTGACGCACGTCGATCTGAAAGATCCGGCGAGCCAGGCGCGGTATATCCAGCCGCTCAACCGTGAGAATACCCGCACCATCGATCGCACGGGTGGCACGTATCTGCACAGCTCGCGCACCAATCCCACCAAGATGAAAAAGCTGCCGCCAGCGCTGGAGGGGCAGCAGTTTTCAAGTAAGCAATCCACCAAAGGTGGCGTAACGAGTGCGGTGTTCGACGTGACGCCGGCGGTACTGAAGAATATCGAGACCCTGGGGCTGAATTGCGTGGTGGCGATCGGTGGAGATGACACTCTTAGCTATGCCGCCGAACTTGACCGGCACGGAGTGAAAGTGATTGCGGTACCAAAGACGATGGATAACGACGTTCGCAACACCGAGTATTGCATAGGGTTTTCAACGGCCATCACGCGCGCCATGGACGCCGTCGAGCGACAGCGGACCACGGTTGGCTCGCACGAGCGCATCGGGATATTTCGGGTATTCGGCCGAGACGCCGGTTACACCGCTCTCTACACTGCGTATGTGACGTCGGTGCGCTGCTGCATCCCCGAGTACAAGGTGAATTTGGAGCACCTTATCGAAATCTTAGTCACCGACAAGCGCAACAACCCCAGCAACTACTCACTTGTGATTCTTTCCGAGGGGGCTGAGTGGGAAGGCTACACGGTAAAGGAATACGGCCCAGCCGATGCCTTCGGCCACCGCAAGAAGATGAGCGTGGCGGAGGATCTGAGCGACGAGATCAAGACCGCAACTGGAAACGAAACCGTGGTCAGCGACCTGACCTACGACTTACGCTCCGGCAGCCCGGATTTCGTCGACCGGATGGTGGCCAGTACTTTTGCTGGAATGGCGATGGACTCTTTGCAAGAAGGAAAGACCGGCCTGATGACTGCGATCAGCAGTGGCTGTTACGCGATGGTGCCGATCCCTGACCCCAAACTAGGACCGCGTAGAGTTGACATTGCCACAATGTACAACACAGCGCGCTACCGGCCGACCTATGATCGCAAGATGGGCCTGCCTATCTTCCTGACGCGAGCCTAGTGGGGATCTGGAGCGCACGCCTCGACTCGAGACTGTCCCGTATGGCAAAGAAACTCGGCAGAAACGCCCCTTGCTGGTGTGGATCTGGTCAGAAGTTCAAGAAATGCCATCTAAATAGAGAAGCTGAAAGACGGCTACCACTCGATGCCGTTATGCAAGCTGTCCGCGCAGCGTCGACCTTGAAGTAATGTCTCCACCTTTTGGCCGCGGCAGATGTGTGTGACGGAATAGTGTCGGCACCACACCATCCACCTCTGCGTACCGTTTAGCCAGCAAGCTAAAACCCCGTCAAGTGGGATGGCGGGACGCCTCCACCTTCACTGGCTTCTGTGCCAAACACGACAGCATGACTTTCAAACCGTTAGAAGCAGTCGCGTTCGAAGGTACTCCGGAACATTTCCAGAATCAGGCAGAGACACACGGCGGGAAACCGTTTTGCCAGTCGGATCGGCCTTACGCCTTGGAAGGTCCCCAGGGATTGCCTCCGTTGAGGTGAAGCGATCGCAGCGCAGCCACTACGAGATGCAATGTTTCCTGACTTCGAGCGAGTGTGGCTCTGGCCTCTGAGGGCATAGATGGGCCGTAATCGAAGAGTATTGCGTCTCCGGCCTTCGTATCCTCCTCGATCTTCTCAAGGAATCTAGATCGCAGAGCAGCGTTAGCAAGCACCTCTTCCATGGTGTATTGCTTTCCGTCGAAGCGTAGTTGATCTTCCAATCTATCGGTCATAGTCGACATTTTCTCCCCCTCCTTCTTTTATCTCACGTACGGTCCTCAGCGCGGCAATACACAGCACCCGATGGAAGTTCGACAGCCACCATTTTTTCCTCACTTGATACGGCAACGCGAGGCCCTTTGAGGTGTACACCGTCCACGGCGCTTTTAGTCACGATGATCTTTGGGAAATCCGGTAGAGGTGCGTGAGCGAAGCCGACTCGCCTGCGCATCGCCGATTTTCGATTCGCAACGAATTCTTCGAGTGTTCCAGCGAAAGTCGTCCAATTTCTCGTCTGCATCGGACCATCCTTCCGAAATACCTTGTAACACTCCTTCGCGGGGATGTCTGTGACAGAACTCACCTTCATACTCTACGCAGCACGTCTCCGCGTCTGGCAGTGAACCATCGCCAATTAACTATGCTTCGCCCTTGCTTGTAGTTATAAGCTAGGCTGAATGGTTCATCCGTTTTATCTGGGGAACTGGTCCGTATGCTGTCGATTGTTCCGCCTAGGTGTCCTCCGTAAAAGGCTTTTCGAGCAAAATCCTTCCATTCCGACTCGGGTAACCGGCGAAAAAGATTTCGATAGAAGAGCTCTTGTCTGCCGCCGCGATCCGTACCCGATAGCAGGATCCAACGAACGTATCGCGTTCGCGTAGCCCTGTTCTTGGTGGGTACGATACTGCTGCTTCTCCTGCTGAGCTACCTTTACCAGGGCATCCAAACTCTTAATGCGTTGGACCAAATTGAAAGCGAGCGAGACCATTGGCAGCGTTCATCCGATGTGATGGAAGCACTGAATCTACACGAAGGCAACGTCGTGGTGGATTTCGGTTCTGGAGTTGGCTACTTTGCACTCAAACTCTCTCCTGTCGTCGGGAGGAGCGGCAGCGTCGTAGCAGATGACATTCGTTCCGGCCAGGGGATGACCACATTTGGTGGCTGCTTCTCGCCTGCAAACCATGAGCACTCGGCGAACAGAAAAACTGGAACGGGCTGTATGCGGCGACGTCTGCAGGAGTGTGATTTTGACCCCTAACTCCGTTTCCCCGGTCCAATGAGCACTATGGCATGACAGCGTGAACAATCACTTAATCCAGGGCGAGAACAGGTGGCGATATAATTGGTTTAGTAAAAATACACATCCCTCCGCCTGCCCGTTCTGGGCGACGGTCTCTTGTGCAATCAGCACGCACTGGAGGCTGGTATGACGACGATACATATCCCAAACTGCTGGATATGCGGCAGAGCTGTTTCATTAGGAAACTCCAAAATCGACGGAAATCACTTGGCAGTGCACGAATCGTGCTATGCCGCGAAGGTGGCGCTGGAAAAGGCACAATCCCAACCGAGCACAGTCGCAAAGAAGGGACCATCCCAGCCAAGCACGTCGCAAGAGCCGACTACCTAAGCCAATGGCGTAAAGAGAGACCCTGGGGCTGCGGAAGCCAAGTCGAAGGCCGAGCGAAAGCAGGGACGACCCAAACCTGCTAAGAAGCCGCACACAGTCTTGGCTTGCGGGGCTGACTGCTAGGGCTCAATGCTTCTCAGCAGCCTCTTCGACGATCCGCACAGCGGCTTGGTTGAAGTCCTCGCGTGGTTTCTTCCCCTGATTCTGTGGTGGACGGTGGGACGACTTCTTGTCGAGTAGATCAGCTTCTCGTTGTGCTTTATCGGCTTTTGTTCGTTTCTCTGACATACGGATAGCCTCCCACGGGGCGCACCCGATTGCTACCCTTGTTGATCTCAGGTAGTGGGCTAGTTTGAATTTAATTCACGAACTGTTCTGGCGTAATCGTCAGTCGCGTTCTTTAACTCAGTGCTAAGGTGGTTAGGATCTTGCGCACCGGCCTTCTTGAGAGCATCCAAAACATCTTTCACCTTTTTCTCGGCTGCTCTTACGTCCGCAATGGTTAACATGGTTATGTCGCTCTTTCCCGTAGGCTGTTCGATCAAGATCGCACGCCACCTATTTTTGCTGAATTGACTCCATGTGCTTGGTGATTGCGTCCAACCTTACTTCTCCCCAGTCTTGGTCCGATTCGACCTCATGGAAGATTGGTCCCCAAATTGGCATCTCTCGATCGCCGTGGGCGAGCAGTCCAGATTCTGTTCCTTCAACGATTGCCTTTACACGCTGGTACGGGAACTTTCCGCCATTTCTTTGCGAGATTAGGGTCAAGTCGGGAACCGGATGCTTTAGGGCGACTGATGCTGGTCCATGTCCTCGTCCATCAGTTCCATGACACGCGGCGCAGTGGTATTGAAAAATCTTCGGTCCCTCGACGGTGGTACGCTGCGACGAGGTCGTCTTATCCCGTTTCTGAGCTGCCGGCAAGAGAACCGCCGGCAGAAGGACCAGACACAGCACGAGCAGCATTGACCATCGTTCTTCCCGTTGCATACGTACCTCCGTGCACCACCGCCCTTTCGTCTACGAACGTAGAAAGGAGCCCTTAGGGTCGCCTACGGGGTGCTACATCCCATGGTGGGACTGCTCTTCGCGGAGGGCGAGACACATTTGAGACACATCAATGCTGTGCGGATGAGCACGTTATGTCAGTGACCGTGGTCACAGTTCTCGGCGGTAACTTTTGAAACCACCAGGGGGTGAGGTTTGACTTTCGACACCAAGGGTGGAATCATTATGGTGTCGAGTGGATCGCAGTTGTGCCGCAACCCCGACGTTGTTCTCGCCCTCATCCGCAATTATTTATCCTTTTATTCTAGGAAGTTGCCTTCTGCGCAAGCGGAACTCTTGAAAGGGGGCCGATCATGAAACTCGTCGTAGCGGCCAAGAATCTCAGCAAATTTAATCCCAAGATATTTCTCTCGACCATGGATGGCAGTAGGAAGATCGCACTTTTTCCCAAAAAGCAGCTGGTCTTTGTTCAGGGCGACTCGTCCGATGCTGTTTTTTATATACAGAAAGGAAAGATAAAACTCACCGTTGTGTCGAAGACCGGGAAGGAAGCCACAATCGGCATTCTGAACGAGGGCGATTTCTTCGGAGAAGGTTGCCTTACTGGACAGCCGCTCCGCTTGTCTTCTGCGACCGCAATGACCGAGTGCTCCGTGATGCGAATCGATAAGAAGTACATGATGGAGGTGCTTCACCGGGAGCACGAGCTTTCCGACATGTTCGTGGCGTACTTGCTGAGCCGGAACATCCGATACGAAGAAGATTTGGTTGACCAGCTTTTCAATTCAAGTGAAAAACGACTAGCCCGGATATTGCTATTGCTGGCTCACTTCGGCAAGGACGGAAAGCCCGAGACTGTAATTCCCAAGATGAGTCAAGAAACGCTCGCAGAGATGATCGGTACAACCCGCTCGCGGGTCAGCTTTTTCATGAACAGGTTCAGGAAATTGGGCTTCATTGACTATCACGCCGGCGATGAATTACAGGTTCACAGTTCACTTCTCAACATTGTTCTCCACGATTAGCTTCCGCGCCGGAATCCCAAAGCCCAGCTCAAAGACAGCGATGAGCAAATCAGGCGTTGAGCGTGGAGCGCGGGAAAAATTCGGATCGCTCAACAACCGAGGTTTTATGGACGCTGAAACTAAGCAGATGTTTATTTCACTTGCGGAGATTCTTCGGGAGACGACTCAGGCGGCCCTTTCGGGTCGGAATCAGTCTGAGCGGACGCTCGCGCTCTGCTCGATAGCGCAATATACGGCTATAAAGAATCGTATCCATCTCCTGATGCCGACGATTTAATGAACGCAAACCTTCGGCAACTTGATGACCTAATCTCACACCTTCGGCAATAGACAACGAACTCCCTACCAAGACGACTGGGAAGAGAAAGGATGGACTGCGACCTCCACCACCCGTCCACCGCTTCAAGGAAATTGGGATTCATTCACTACAATGGCGGGCCGTAAGTCCACAGCTCACTTCTCAACGTCGTTCTCCACGATTGGCTTCGTGCTCAAGACGTTCCCAGAAGATGGTCCTCTCCCGCACCTATAAGGACTCGGCTTATTGAAGCGAACTTGCCACGCTGGAAAAGGCATTGTTGGCGTTCGAGCCGACCAGGCGAATCGTGCCGACCACGAGCACTAAGATAACGGCCAACATCACCGCATATTCGGCAATATCCTGACCCTCATCTCTAGTCCAAAGTCTGCCCAGTAGCACTGTCATAAGCGCCTCCCATCAGTTTGCTTGCGCATCCTCTCTTGAAGTCATGGCGTAGTACGCCAGCTCAACGACAGCCATAAGCAAATCAGGCATTTGCTGGCTCTAATCCGGAGAGCGACGGCATTTTCATCGCGACCACCACCTCCAGCAAAGTGGCCGTGTTACGAACGCTTCCCGAGATGGTGATGAGTGCTTCTGACACGAGCGGATGTTGTTCCGCCAGCGAGTCAAGACGGTCACTCACGTTGTAGAGTTGCTGAACTTCGTGCAGGATCGCATTCGGATGCATGGGGTACACGGCTTTCTTCAGAGCATAAACAGCCCGTGGCGGAACTTGCCGAAAGTTCGTGGGCGACGAGTTAGGCACTTGTCACTCGGGAAGACGGAGTTAACCGCCCTCCCGTGCGCCATGTTTACAGATCTCTACGCTGCTACGGCGACTTTCTGGAAGGTCGAAGTAACGGCCTCAAACGTTTGAACCTTGGGCGTTCCATCGATCATTCTTGCAAGGGTCTTCAACACTTCTGGGTAGGTATTGGTGTTGTAAGCTTCTGCATCGGCCCTGGTCTCCCACAGACTGATGGCGATCGCATCTAGGCTGCTGGGATTTGACAGTGTGATTTCGTCCCTAAAGCCCTTCTGTTTACGAAGTAAAGGAAGAATGTCCTTCTCAAGTGTCCGGGTGTAATCAGAAAGCATGTTCGATTTCAGATGAATAGAAACGGTGCGTGCAAACATATCAACCTCCTAAAGGTTGTTCACGCTAAGAGGAGAGAACTTCAGATGGGCTGACTTAGTTCAGGGAACCTGAAAGAGGAGAACGTGGAAACCAGCTCAAGTTCATTATATCACGTTCCTAAGAGTGCGTTGATAGGACCTAACTAAAGACCGTTTGCAGGCTGGCCTTTAGTGGTTTCGATGGAATGAGGCTCCTTTGGTTTTGATGGCAAGAGCCTCGTAGAACTCGTGGCTGCCAGAATAGTAAAAGAGCGACGTTGTCATCGTTGTGACCGACAGCATCGCGCCTAAAGTGTCATACTTGCCAGTCTTGGCAACGCCAACGACTTCGAACGTTCGTCCGTCCTGCTTCTGTATGCGCTTACCGAGAGGTTCTTGGTTCGGCCAAAATCTTCTGGCAAGAACGTCATTGACAATTACCACGGGCGGCGCGCCGTCGCGGTCTAGCGTCTCAAAAGAGCGTCCGCGCAAAAGCGGAATACGCATTGCCTCAAAGTAGCCTGGGCTCACGCTGTTCGAGCCCACGAAGGTAGGTGTTCTCAACACGAAGCAGCAAGTTTTGATAGAAGCGCCGCAGATAAGGATCACGACGCAGGGCAACTAGCGCTGGCATGTAAAGAGCGCGACGCAAGTGACGGCTACCGCCGCGGCTGATTCTGGGACGCTTTTCGACCGATTTCCCTGACTTGAAAAGCCGGGGATCCAGTCCACTGAAGGCCACCCATTGACGCGCATCCAGCGTATCGGGCAGAACGGCGAGTTCGCCGAGGATCTGCAGAGCACTGATTTCGCCGATGCCGGTTGCCGTTAGCATGGAGACGGAAGCGGCGGTCCAGTTCGGGATCCTCCGCGACTAGGCGCAAGGCTTGTCGACGCAACCGTGTCATGCGTTGTTCAAGATACTTCTGATGGTACTGCATTTCCTTGACGACCAACGCTGGTAAGGCACGACTAGCCGCCGCGGCATGGGCACGATTGTTCTGTTGAGTGTGAATACTACTCAGGTCTGCGATGGCACGTGTAATGGCGCGCAAGTGTAGGGCTACTGCACTCGGTGGCTGCCAAGGAACCCAAGGCATGCGCGAGGCGTATTCGCAAAGCACCTGTGCATCGACTCGGTCTGTCTTGTTGCGCTTACCCAACGATTCTGCAAAGCGCCGAGCACGACGCGGGTTTACTACGCTGATCTCCACCTGCGGGTGTGCTTGCAAGGTCAACGCTAGATCCAGACTATAGTTTCCACTGGCTTCTACGCATACGCGGACTCGAGCCTTGCCCTGCAGCAAGAACCTCAGCAGGGCTTTGTGTCCGGCCGCACGGTTGGGGAAGGTTGCAATCGTGACCGGGTCATCGATGCCGCGTCGCATAGCCACGTCCAACTCGTGCGCGCTAACATCGATCCCCGCGAAGTCGTGAACCGTAAGCTGCGATGTCTCAGTTTTTTTCATAACATCCTCCCGACGGGATTAGACTGAGTCCCGGCTCCCCGACCCTGTGCTGCCTCTCGCGCCGACCTTGTGAATGCAGGCTCAAGCGGCCTAGGATTCTCCACGGCGTGGGAGAGGAGGGCGGGGGGCCTATCTATAATCCAGGCTGCTCGGCTCACTGCGCCTAAGGAGATGAACGGCCTCCCGCCGAAACCCGATCCAATCCCCATGTAGCACGGGACCGCAAGATCGGGCAGTTGCAATCAAGATACAAGGTTGTGATTATCACCCGAGCTTCCAACAAATTGCGCTCGGTCGACACTTAAACACGGAGAACTCCAACAAAGACGCTTGGGGCACCGGGAAGAAGCCGAGCAGTTCTATCGCGCTTTGACAACAGCAGGAGCCAAGGTGCGCGTAGGCATGGAGGCGAGTGGCCATGCAGGATGGTTCGAACGATTTGCTAGCAGAGCTGAACTTCGAGCTGTGGATGGGCGACGCAGCTAAGATCGCAGCGAAACGAGTACGCAAACAGAAGACGGATCGGCTGGATGCGCAACATGATTCTGACGCTGATGGTGAAGGATGACTTTCCCAAGATCTGGGTGCCGAGTTGGGAGAATCGGGACGTGCGGCAACTGCTCTGGCATCGCCATCGCATGGTGCAGACGCGCACGCGGATCATGAACCAACTGCAAGCTGCGGCGCTGATGGACGGAACGGCCCGCAGATAGCCAAGCTCAGTGTCTGACTTGTCGGCGACTACAAGGTCATTTTCAGAGACGCAAACAGGCCTTCCTGTGTCACCTGCCATTGGTGTTGAGTTGGGCAGACTCATCGGCATTATTTGGCGATGATGCAGGACATTTGGATTTCTTTAACTGTTGTCGCCATTATGCTCGTTGACGGCGAGAGGCGATCTCTTGCGCAAAAATGGGACTCGGAGCATAATCGCGTCGATCCGGCCTCTTGCTTGGGGTTAACGTGACATACTCAGAGCCTTGGTTTGCGAAGTCCTATCGTTGTCGGGATTGTGGCGGGGAAGACGTTGTCCGCTCCCCTTTGGGGCGGGGTTTTGAGTGCAATGGCCTGATTTCGTAAATTGACCTGAGTCAGCCAAATCGCTCGAAGCGATCTCAAGAGGTCAAAGAAGTATCCGTAAGTCTTTGTGGCTTGCCCTGCACTGAACTGTCTGTCGCCCGGAATCATTAAGACGTTCTTGTTCACCAAGGCCCCGCCGGATTTCAGCGCCGAGTTTGTACGTACTCCAACGGATCGGTTTTCTTCATGCTGTGCTGTAAGAGTCGCGCTAGATGTTTACTCAGTCCGCGAGATGGTCCGCCATAGGAAGCCCTCAAGTGAGGTCTTGGGTCACGTTGGTGCCACAGCAACGGGTCACGGCCCTAGGTTCGAGGGGTGGCACGGATCATAGCCCAGCGTTGCCGGAGTAGCCGGACTGGGTGGTGCGGGTGGCGTAGCCCAAGGCACGTTATTGAAATCGAAAAACTCCAGCAGATCGGGCTGCGCGGCATCGCGGGCAGTCAGGTGGGTGGAAGTGCCGATAAATCGGCTCTCGACAAGTTTGATCACCGCCGTGTGATCCATCGGCGTGTGCGAAACATAGTGCGGGCGCGCAAACGGCGACACGATCATATTCGGCAAGCGAAAGCCAAGTTGTGCCGCAAAGCCCTGAACAGCCGCTACGTCCGCGGCATGGGCGCCAGGGTCGTTCGGTTTCAGATCGCAATGTAGCGTCGCAGTCCCGCCGCTTGGCACGCACGGAAAGAAGCTATCCGCGTTAACCGCGATATGCGAGATATCCGTGATCGTTCCCAGCGCGGCATCGCTGTTGTCGTTGGAGTGGCCGGGCACGGGTGGCACATGATCGTAGGGTCCGCCGCCTTCATCGTAGCTGAGAAAAAAGACAGAATCCTTCCATGCAGGACTGGCCATGAACGAGTTGAGAATGTTCGCCACCTGCGCCTGTCCGGCCAAAATCGATTGCCCCGACCCGGGATGCTCGTCGTTATTGCCATACCCGGCTTCAATGAAGGCGAAACTGGGCAGCCTGCCCTGGCTCATATCGCTGAAGAACTGGGAGAGCGGGGCAACGTGGTTCGGATCAATGCAGAAGGAGTTCGTTGTGTCGCCCACTACACTGGATGCCTGCGTAATGCCGGTACAGGGGGCGCCAGTTGGGTTTGCGTACAAGAACTGATGCGAGTAAGTTAAATAGACGAACACGGTTGCCGGATACCGGGCGCCCAACGAGATCGAGCATTCATCATCGTTGAGGCAAGAACCGTTGGTGACGATGTAGTACAGCTTCCACGACACCTTCGCCTCGTCAAGTTCCTGGAAAATGGATCGAATATCGAGCTGTTTAAGGTGGTCGTCATTGCCTGGGTCCCTGACCAGACCCTGGGTAGTACCGCCGGTGAAAGTTGCAATGCGGTTGGGAACGCTCTTGCTCGATACCGGCGAAAACCAACGATCAGACAACGCGAACTGTGAGGCCATGTAGTAGTAATAGTTGAGATAGGTTTGATCGTAGTACCCCATTGCTCGCCGCCCTGTCAGATCGCTGAAAGTTCCGGAACACGTGCCGGAAGCCGCGCAGCTCTTCGCGAAGCCTTCCGCCGTGTGGACGAAGCCATCCGTTAGAATCTGGCGGGTCGGAAGAAAATCGTAGCGGTTGACATCACCGTAACTTTCCAGCCATGCCGAGGTCTCATCGTCGACGCAGGTGGTCGTGAACTTGAAAAGCGGATAAACGTGGCCTTCATCGTCCATGTTGCTGATCGTGCTTAGCTTGTCGTCGATGCCATCTACTTCATAGTCCTTACCGTCGTCGCCGATATTAAATCCTAGTGCGCGGCGGTAAGGATTCAGCATGCCGAAATAAAACAGAATAGGTTACACTTATTTTTGAGCTGCATGATAGTCCACTCGCTGCGCTTGTTCTATCTTTGGAATGAGTGACATGCAGTTTTGCCCGTCCAAAATGCGTCCCGTTAACGGATGAAACCGACTGATTCGGAACCAGTTTTTCGATGGGCTAAGGGAAATCAAGCAGACTTAGTCAACTCCCTAATAAATAAAGAGGATGCGTTCTGGGAGAAGACTGTGGGTTAGTGTGTCTGTGCTTCCGTCACAGAAACAAATTTAGAGCTCTGCCGTGTCACGTCACGGCCAGAGGGTACGGCAGGGAAGAAGAGAGCGTCGGAGGGAATCGGAAGGAATCAGACGACCGTTTGGTATGCGGGGGCGTAGTTCAGCTGGTTAGAACGCCTGCCTGTCACACAGGAGGCCGCGGGTTCGAGTCCCGTCGCTCACGCCATTTTTATTCCCAGCGGCATTCACATCCATTCGAGCGAGCCCATAGAGCCCATCCTGTCGTCCCTGCGAGCGTAGCTTTAGATTCACGCCGCCTTGCGGACTTTCGTCGCCGTCTTTCGCGCGGAGCGTGTCTTTTTCAGAGATGCTGACTTTTTTCTCGCTTTGGGTACGGTTTTAACAGAAGAGCGCAATTCCAGCTCCGGCTGTTTCGCAGTGCGATGGTGGCCATGGTTCAGCGGCTGGATGCGAGCGGCTTCTTCTTCCGCGCTCTGCTGAGCGTCTCTGGCCTTTTGGCGCTCGTCCTCAAGGTATTCCGGAATCGTTTTCGTTGTCATGGCCAGAGTGTGGCAGAACTACTCCCGTTCAATCTGTCCTATTTTGTCCACTTCCTGACAATTAATCGACCGCCTCGAAGAGATGGCGTTTTGAAAAGAGTTTGTCAGCCAAACGTTGACGAACTAGCTTGGCTATCATGGTTCCCGGTTCGCCTAGGGTTTACGCGCTACCGGAGCTTTCCCAGGACAGGGGCGCAAGGAAGGATGCCCGTTCCAAGGCCGTTTCGCCGCAGCGCACCCAACGTGGACTCGGACGCGGCGTCAGCGCCAGCATGTTGGAGAAGTGACACAAGGACGGATGCAAATCTGCAACCAGCTTGATCAATGCGGTGAGTGGTACAGCGAGTAGTAAGCCCATCACACCCAACAACCAGCCCCAGAAGAGAATCCCAACCGTCGCCGCGACTGGCCCGATACTCATGCGATTGGCGATAAATTTCGGAATAAGCAGTGTGAGGTTCCGAATCAGATGAGTCGATGTTGAAACGACGATTCTTCACGGATCCTCTTCCGCTCTATTGCGTCGGTAACAGCTCACCCTTCAGGTTCTCTGAACTAAGGCAGTCCATCTGAAGTTTTCTCTCCTTAGGCACTCATCTAAAGCCGCGTACCCTCGGCGCCATCCCGGTCGTCGCTTCGGACAGAAAACTGCTGCAGGGCCAACCGAGTTCACGCTTGGCATGGACTGTCGTGGCGATCACCACAGTGGCAATATCTGCTGAGGGTGTCGCTATGTTTGTGGTGTAGAGTGCCCATCACGCTGCCGTGGAGCCGCACGCTCGCCGGATACCCGTGTCCATTTGTCCATTGTCAGAACTGTGCAGTTTGGACCAGCCGACCATTCCTTTCGCACCTATGCTGTATCTACCAAGGAGATGAACAGTCGCAGCGAAGGGCGCTGTTCTGGCCTCTTGGGAAGAAGTAATGGAGTATGGCCCATATGACCGATAAGCCGGTACCCAAACTGCATAAAGCTCCCCAACCGCCGCTGTCCCACCCCGGCGCGACGGCTGACTCAGACCGTGCCAAGAAGCCGCCACTTACCGACCCGTCTGTCACCGACCAGGAACTGAATCCCGGAGATCGCGTTGAGGGTTTGGGCAATTTCGGAAAGCCAACTGAAGCATTCGGTACCGTTGAGCGCGCCAACGAAGATGACGCGGTCGTCAAGTGGGATGACGATGGTCGTGCGAGACTTCGACAACGGTGGCTCAAGAAGGTTTAGCCTGCCCCAGCCAAAGCTGGGTATCGACCCGGGACCACTCGCATTGCGTGACCTCGTCGAGGTTGAGAAGAGTAAAGTAGGGAAAGATCAACGCGGCATAAACTCGTCCTCTGGTTTCTGCTGGTGCTTGCTGGATTTCTTTTGGGTTCATTCTGCAGTATTCCACACTGCAGCGAATACAGCAGGAACTGTCTGCCTCAACCAAACAACTAGGATCGTGTCAGTCCAGCCAACAACTGTCGCAGCTTCGCGACACAGCCACGATGATGTATCTGGAGGTGGTGCAAAAGAACTACGGGAAGGCCGGAGAGTATTCCAAAGAGGTGTTTGATCAAGCTCAGCAAATTGCGAGTAGCACGGAGGACTCCGCACTCCGCAATTTGCTTCGTGACAGCCTGGCAACCCGCGATCAGGTCACGGCGGACCTGGCGAAGGGAGATGCCGCTGCACTCTCGGAAATACAGCTAGTCTTATCTAAACTTGAGCAGACTGCGAAGCATTGACGGATCTGTGCAACTAACCCGCGCAACTCTCCGAGACACTCAGAACCGGGTAAGGGCGGGAGAACGTTGATGATTGTTTTCTCTGCACTCCTCCCACACTTTCGGCTGGATGCCTCGGCACTGATTCACAAGACGATCAATTCTGAACAGTTTTCCGAAGCCTGAAGTTTGATACTGGCGATCGACAAGGTTTTTGCCCCCAGAGGGAACTTCATGAATACATTTGGGATTGTGGGCACTCTTGACGCAGGGAGGTTTCAATGAATCTAAATCTGATGGATCCGAAGCTGATTGTGCTGGCCGCCGTGGTGGTTCTGATCATCGCAGTGCTTGCTTGGCTGTACGTGCGAAAACGCAGGAGTACGACGCAAGACCTGCGGCAAAAGTTTGGTCCCGAGTACGACCGCGCGGTGCTGAAGCATGGGTCAGAAAGAAAAGCACAATCGAAATTAGAGGATCGCGAGAAGAGGGTTGAAAGGCTCAACATTCGCGATCTTGATCCGACCGAACACGAACGCTTTTCGAAACGGTGGGAAGCTGTACAGTCTCGTTTTGTCGATTCCCCTAAGGGAGCGGTCGCAGAAGCTGATGACCTCGTGTCCTCTGTCATGAAAGCGCGCGGCTATCCCGTGTCCGATTTTGATCAACGCGCTGCCGACATTTCTGTTGACCATCCTCGGTTGGTGGAGAACTACCGGTCTGCGCATCAGATTGCGCTGCGGGTTGGGAAAGACCAAGCAACAACGGAGGACCTGAGAACGGCGATGATTCACTACCGCTCTCTATTCGAGGAACTGGTGCAGGTACCGACGATGGTGGAAAGGAAAGAGGTGGCGTAAATGGCTGAACTGAAGAGAAAAGAAGGGGAGCTTACGACGACCGAACTGGCGAGCTACGGCGTTCCGCCAAAGCAGCCCGAAGGACCCAAGCTCGTGAAAGGCCCAGAGCCGGAAACTCTGGGTCAAGCGGCGGCAGTGTCAGAGCCTGTGCCCTTATTTTCTGAATCGGAGATGGAAGATTTCCGGTCGCAGTGGAGCAAGGTACAGACTGGTTTCGTCGACGAGCCGCGCCGCACCGTGGAAGACGCAGACAAGCTGGTAGCTGCTGTGATGCGGAGACTCGCAGAAGGTTTCGCCAACGAGCGATCGGGCTTGGAAAAACAGTGGGACAGCGGCGACAATGTGTCCACTGAAAACCTGCGGCTTGCTCTACAACGCTATCGTTCCTTTTTTGACAGACTGCTGAAACTCTAAGAACGAAATCGACTTCGGGCCTGTGTTCTTTTTTGAACAGACTGCTCAAACCCCGACCTGTCAGACTGTTTAGGGACTGGGCTCATGCAGGTCCGGTAGCCACATCAAGTTGTGGTCCACATCGCGGCGGCCCGTGAAGCGTTCTGTTCAAGCTGCCGCCAACCTCATAAGTTAGCCCTCGGAAGGAGTCAATATGAGTCTAGAAATGATTCTGATTATCGTTCTGGTTGTGTTCCTGCTTGGTGGAGGCGGCTGGTACTGGGGCCGCGGGCGGGGTTAACACGAACTGTTGTGGAACGGGAATAGCCGTCCTAGAGCGGGATCTGCCAATGCAAATAGCAGCTCCGCCACTGCGTCAAGGACTGGCTCGGAATCGAGGTCGATTCTTTCTTAGTGTAGCTTGTCAGCGACATCTCGGCAGTTGCCTTCGACGGCAGTTGCGCGACAAGTTCCTTAGATTTCAGATCGGATGAAATCCCGGCCACCAGAGTTCCCAACTGCAATGTGAGGAGCATTGGCCAGGCGCAAACCATACATCCCAACGGTTGGCCCGTCCATTTGCAATTCGTATCCCACGTGCGATCGGCGAATGGGCTGGTCCCTTGTGCGCGGGAGTAGCGGGCGTGGACTCGGCCCTTTTACTCTCGTCGCTCTTGCCTCGTGGAGGTGCCTGTGCTCGTCTTTTGACTGGGCACGCCCGGGGTGGAGCTGAAAGGAGATTCCCACGTTAATGATCGTGCTGATTATTATCCTGCTGCTCGCGTTCGGCGGCGGTGGTGGCTATTACGGATATCAAAGATGGGGCACGGGCGGAGGCGTCGGGATTTTCGGGCTGGTGATCATTCTGGTGCTCGTGTATGTGTTCGGCGGAGTGCGCCTGCCCCATTGAAGTTCGGAGGCGGTTTGGTGGATCGAACGTCCCAAGGCGCTGACGAATTGGGTCATCTTTGTGGGCTATATCTCATGCCTCAATAAAGGAGAAATATGAAAACGTTGAAACTGTGCTTAAGCTTGCTCGCCCTGCTCGTGGTCGTCACCCTTGTTGGGTGCTCAGGGACGGCCAGGCAATCACCTGATGTTTCTGACAGCATCCGCAAATCGCTCGATCAAGCCGGCCTCAAAGATGTCTCCGTGAGTCAGGATCGTGACAAGGGTGTAGTGACTCTTGGCGGACACGTCGCAGCTGACGCGGACAAGTCACAGGCCGAATCGATTGCAAAGTCAATCGCAACTGGGCAGGTTGTCGCGAATCAGATTGCCGTGATGCCTCCGGGTGGTGAAAGCGAGGCGAAGGCAGTGAACTCTGATCTCGACCAGGGTATCGAGAAGAACTTGCACGCTGCTCTCATCCAAAGCAGGCTTCAGAAGATTGTCAAATATGATGTCAAGAATGGTGTGGTCACGCTGACTGGAGAGGTCAACTCACAATCCGCACGGGCGCAGGCCGAACAGATCGCTTCGGCAGTTCCAAATGTGAAGCAGGTAGTAAACGACCTGCAGATTAAGAACCAAAAGGCCAGTTCGTCGAACTGAGGGCAGTCGGTAAAACTAACCCACTGCCAAGCTGAGCGCCGCCGGAGTCGTCGCGTGCTGGATCAAAACACCGATGGATACATGAAACCATACGGAAGTCACCTGCAGCTTAGCCACCGTGACAAGAAGGCCGTTCCCCACGTAGTTGCGATAGTGGAATTGGATATGCAGTGATGCGGTTGCGGTTTGTATCGGCGCGTGAGGCGATTAGAACGAATGCGAGAACTGGAACACCCTAAGGCAGGACCACAGGGCATCGAGGAAGCACCGGATACCTTCGGACTCGGAAAATGAAGCAGGAATAACGAAACAGGTTGAGCGTCGCTCTCGCAGAAGTGCGCGTTGTGTGTTGGAAGCTGTGGAGAAGATCGATTCCGGTCTCAAGGTGCACGAGGGTATCGAGCTTGTGGTGAGCGCGCGGGCAAAGGCTGATATTGGGGAGAATGCGGCACGAATCCTGAAGTATCAGCTGCAGAAATACATCAAAGAGAAGGGATTGGACCTGTAGGTATTCTTCCGGGGCAAGGATGCCGCGAGCTGGCTTCCCATAACGTATGTGACGGTTGCTGAACAAGAAGTCACGGCAGTAGCAGTTTTCGCTCTTGGAGTCGGCGAACAGATACGGGGAATGCTGTGTACAACAGCACAGATAGCGTACCGGAGAAGGACTGCTTCTCCGCCTGAGCTGAGGGTAGCCCTGGGCTCCTCTTGGAGGCAGTGGGTCAGCCTGATCAAAACTTCCTCTGGAGGAGACCGAGCCAATTAGTATAACGGGATGTTGCAGCAGCTATCCGAGTTCCACGCCGAATCGGGGGGAGGCTGCACACGGCTGTCCTAGTTTCTGGTTTGCCGACCCTTTCGTCGGGAATCCTCGCATCCGCCGCTGCCGGGACCGCATTTTCAGTCACATCACAACCCCGGACAGCATCGGTCTCTCAGTTGATGACAAGGAGATCGTCCCGCTTTAGCTACAACCCTGCCTTGAGAGGATTTGCCGGGCCACGATCGTGTGGGGCGCTCAGGTCGGCGATGATTCTTCCCACCACTTCTGCGACAGCACGCTGTACTTGGGGAGAGATCTCAGCACCGAGTTCAAATTGCCTTCCCTCGATTCCATAGACCCGGAGCCGTATTGGAAGCTGATCCAGAACGTAAGCAAGTTCGATGGCTTCTGCGACACCGAGGCCATGGGTTGAAGTATTGATCCTGATGGCAGCCAGCTGGTGCCGTCCATCCCACACCTGAACCGTGCCGCTTGGCGCACCGGTCACCACCGTGTCAACTATGATCACGTCGTCGGCACCGTTCCAAGTCTCCATGAGATCCATAGCTTCGCCGCTGCGTGTTACCGCCTCGACGCCAAGGTCCCGCAATCGCTCCGCGACCAAGATTCCGGCTCCGTCGTCGCTTCGCTGCCGATTCCCGCAGCCAATGATGAGCATGCTTCAGTCCTAGACGTCTTCGCGCTCCACAACGACCCGCAGAAAGTGAGTGGCGCAGGAAATGCACGGGTCGTAACTCCGTACCGCCTGCTCGCATTTCCAGGTCGCTTCTTCGATGGGCCAAGCCACCAACTGCGCCGCATACTCGCGTAGATCATCCTCGATCCGTTTCTGGTTCTGAGAGGTCGGCGGCACGATCTTGGCGGTGACGATCAGCCCGTTTTCATCCAAGGCGTAGCGGTGATACAGAATGCCGCGGGGTGCCTCAGTGATAGCCTGACCGACACCTATTCTGTTGTGGGCCTCGACTCGTGGTGCGGCAGGAGGCTCGTAAGCGTGAATGGCGCGCAACGCCTCCGCACAGGCGAAGACGAGTTCGACCGCGCGGACCACGATGCTTCGGAAAATGTTCTTTACGGGAGGCCGTAGGCCCGCATCGATCGCCGCCTTGCGTGCCATCTCAGGCAGCTTGTCGAAATTCAAGTTAAACCGTGCCAGTGGGCCTACGAGGTACGAGCCTCTTCCTCGCACTACGGAGTGCAAGGCGTTCGAGTGCTTGACATGCGACTCGACAAAGTGATCTTCGTATTCCGCGGCGTCGATATCCAGACCGCGATTCGACACCAATCGTCCTTCGTTGAACGGATACTCGTCCGCATGACGAAGTGCTACGAACTCGTAGTCCTGCTCGAAGGTGGGAAAGTCCAAACCAGCGGTCCAGCGCACAGCTTCCAGCGAGGCTTCGAGAGCCCATTCCAGATCGTCCACCAAATCGCGCAGTTGTTGCTTGGTGGGTGTCTTGTAAAAGCCTCCGACCGTCGCGGAAATGGGATGGATCTCGCGTCCGCCAAGCAATTGCACAATCCGATTGCCAATCTTCTTCAGCCGGAGTGCTTTTTCGACCACGGCTCGGTGGTCTCGCGCCATGGCGATTGAGTCCTGGTAGCCAAGGAAATCGGGCGCGTGCAACATGTAAACATGCAGGGTATGACTCTCGATCCACTCGCCACAGTAAAAGAGACGACGGAGTAGGCGAACCGCAGGGTCGATCCGGACTCCCAGAACCCGTTCGATCGCGTGCACGGCACTCATCTGGTAAGCGATAGGGCAGATGCCACAAATCCGGGAAGTGATGTCGGGAGCTTCGGAGAAATGACGACCACGAAGGAAGGCCTCAAAAAAACGGGGCGGTTCGTAGATCTTGAGCTTCACATCGGCTACGCGTTCACCCACGAGTTTGATGTAAAGGGAGCCCTCGCCTTCCACGCGGGCTAGCGTGTCGACACGAATTGTTCTGGCTCCGCGTCCGGTCATGTCCGCTCACACTCCTCTCCGGCCTTGCGGAACTGCCACGCCCAGGCGTTGAATCCACGGAATGCACGTGCCACCTGAGTGTCCGACTGTCCCAGAATTCGGAACTGACTCGTAAGCGAAGCGGTATTGGGAGTCTCCATGGGTCCGTAACAACCGTAGCAGCCACGGTCGTAGGTTGGGCAGAGCGCTCCGCATCCCGCCTGAGTTACCGGGCCAAGGCAAGGAACCCCGCGCGCCACAGCAATACACACATTTGCCTTGCGCTTACACTCGATGCACACACTATAGGAAGGAACATTCGGCTTGCGCCCGGCCAGCGTCGCGGTGATCAATTCTATGAGTTGGTATTTGTTGATCGGGCAACCACGCAGTTCGAAATCGACTGGAACGTGCTCAGCGATCGGGGTCGAAAGCTTCAGCGTGCTGATGAACTGCGGTGTGGCGTAGACGACCCGGATGAACTCATCGACATCTTTCCAATTACGCAAAGCTTGAATGCCGCCCGCAGTGGCACAGGCTCCAATTGTGATCAGAGTCTTGCACTGCCTTCGCACTTCCTGGATACGCTGGGCATCTTGATACGTGGTAATCGATCCCTCCACCAGGCCGATGTCATAAGGACCTTTCGACATGGCGCGTGTCGCTTCAGGAAAATAGGCAATATTCACTGCCCCCGCAATGCCGAGCAGTTCATCTTCCGCGTCGAGGAGGCTTAATTGACAACCGTCGCACGAAGCGAATTTGAAAACACCAATTCTTGGCTTGTGTTTTGATTTAGAGCTCATACTTCTCCAGTAACTTCCGGATCTGCTGGTAGCGGAAAACTGGCCCATCTTTGCAGATGAAGTGTGGTCCATACTGGCAATGGCCACAAAAACCGACGGCACACTTCATGTTCCGTTCCATGGAAAGGTAAATATCGTCGCGGCTAAGTCCCTGCGTTTCCAGTTCCCGCGTGACGAAGCGCATCATGATCTCAGGACCGCAGACCATCGCGACCGAACGAGCCGGCTGCAGCCGGGAGTACTTGAACAACGTCGTGACTACGCCGACGTGGCCCCGCCAGTTCAGGCCGCCATAGTCGACTGAGACCAGCACTTGAGTCTCGCGGTTGCGAGCCCAGGTCGCCAGTTCCTTGCGATACAGGAGGTCGCGCGGGCTGCGCCCTCCATAAAGTATTACCAATCGCCCATAGTCTTTCCGGTTCTGCAAGATGTGATAAATCACGGGTCGCAACGGCGCCAGGCCGATGCCGCCAGCTACCACGATGACGTCCCGCCCCCGCGCGGCTTCTACCGGCCAGGCTGCCCCAAACGGGCCTCGTACACCCACGCCCTCACCCACTCCCCGATTCACCAGCGCATGAGTAGCCTGCCCGACTGAACGAACGGTGTATACCAAGCGGTCGTGCAACGCTGGGTCGCCACTGATCGAGATTGGCAACTCGCCGACTCCAAACACCCACAGCATGCTGAACTGTCCGGGCTGGAATACACTTCCGTTCACTGGGTTCTCGGGCTCGAGCCTCAAGGTAAACGTGTCCGGCGTCTCCTTGGCGACCTGTCGTACAGAGTAGGGCTGGGGAAGCATCGGGTCGGTTGTGATTGCCGTTGCCATCGTCGTCATCTGACTGCGTATACGTCGAGCAACTGCAAGCGTGTGGCCTCCAGCCGCTGCTCCATGATCTGGGCAAATCGCTTCAAAACCTCGTAGCCCAGATCGTGGTTCTCCTCGCACTTCGTTCGCAAACACTTTCCGTCGAGCGCAATGGCGCGCACGTCATTGACAGCGCGCGCGTGGAATTTCCATTGAAATGGTGGCAACAGCCACGACCACCCCAGGATCTCCCCCACGCTCAAGGTCGAAACGATAATCGGCTTGTGCTGGGGTGCCAGAACCTCGACGGCAACCTTCCCTTCCCGAATGAGGTAAAAGGTGTTGGCCGGATCCCCTTCCCTGAGAATGTAGGTGCCGGCTTTGAACCGCACGTTAGAGGCACAGCTCACCATCAGATTCGTGAAGCCGTCATCGAGACCGACGAAGAACGGGTGCTCCGCAATGATGCGTTCAAGGGTTTCCATTCTTGCCTCCTTCCCGAATAGCCCTGACCTCCTCGGTGATGTCGATACCCACCGGGCACCAGGTTATGCAACGACCGCAGCCAACACATCCCGAACTGCCGAACTGGTCGATCCAGGAGGCCAGCTTGTGAGTCATCCACTGGCGATAGCGTGCTTTGGCGGAGGTTCGGATGCTGCCTCCGTGAATATAGGAAAAGCTTTGTGTGAAGCAGGAATCCCAGCGGCGCCAGCGTTCGGCGTGATCTCCGGTAATGTCAGTTACATCTTCCACAGAGGTGCAGAAGCATGTGGGGCAGACCATCGTGCAGTTGGCACACGTCAGGCAACGGCTGGCCACGTCGTCCCAACGCGGATGCTCAAAGTTCTCGTAGAGAAGCTCCTTGATGCCAGTGGTATCGATGCTGCGCACCTGCTGGCGCGCCGCCGCTTTCACCCTCGCTCCGGCTTCCTGGCAGTCTTCTGCGGTAGCTGGAACCGTTTGCAACTCAGTGAGTATCTCGGCGCCGCGATCGCTACCCGCTGCTACCAGGAAGCGGTGGCCCTCGGCCCCCAGGAGTTCTGTGAGAACAAGGTCAAAGCCATTTGACACATGCGGACCCGTTCCCATCGACGCACAGAAACATGTTGCCGCCGCCTGCGTGCACTGTACAGCGATGATGAACGCACCACGACGGTGCTGGTCATAGATGGGATCACGGTATTTGTCTTCGAGGAGCACGCGATCTTGCACGGCGATCGCCGCCAGTTCGCAGGCTCGAGCTCCCAGGAACGCATGTGGACGTTCGGGCTTTGTCTCATTGTTCAGGATGCGGAACGTCTCACCCTGGCGCTCGGCCGACCAGAGTCGGACTTCCGCCGGATGGAGGTAATTCTTCCAGCTCTGCGGTCCCACTGCGTATCCAAAAAAGGCATCATCTTCGCGGCGCTTCAGACGATAACGCCCGGGTTCCTGTTCGTCGGTCCATCCAGCAGGCAGATCCTCGACTGACTCAACGTTGTCATAGACGATCGCCCCGTCACGCAGCCGGGGACCGATGACTTCATAGCCCCGGCGCACCAACGCCTCAATCAGCTTCCCCAACTGGTCCGCGCCTAGGATATGCTCCGATCGCTGAGCCACGCGATCCCGCGCATTTTCACGACTCGCCAACAAGCCTCCGGCGGAAACAAGTTAAGACTACTCCTTTTTCCCCCCTGTCTGCCGGGAGCGTCTGTGTGCACTGGATGTCTCCTTCGCGATGAATTGATCCGAGCCCCATGGGAGTTCTGCAGATCAAGGAGGATTCTCTCGCGCAACTGCTGGCAATGCCCGAACAGCACGTCGCCAGTTCTAGTCGACGATCCGGAGATACCGCCTGGCGAGGAGGGGCAAGAATGGCCACATCTCAGACTCCCACCTACCCTCTGCAAGCAACCCAAGCGGAAGTCATTCTGCCAGTTGGGCGCGCCTTAACAACTGTCTCTGCAAAGAGGTCCAGAAGTCGGCCTGCATGAAATCTCTCGCCGTGTGGAACCTGACTCGGGGTAGACTACTTGCTCGCGAATTGGTCCCGATTACGCTGAAGTCACAAGTAGTGCGCTTACACTGCCTAGAAATCGACAAGTAGAGGTTCGTCTTGATGCAATTCTCTGACACTCGCCAGTGCGCTAAAGCGGCTTCGTGGTGTAGCCGCGGCTTCGGACTCAGGGAGAGGGAATCCGTTGGCTGCCAGAGCTTGCTGCTTGTTTGAGCCGCTGGAATTCTAGACTTTCAGCTTTGGCCAGATCATTCTTTCCGAGCTTTTGGTACATTCGTCCGAGCAGGTAATGTGGGTCTGGATAGCCCGGGTCCAAAGCTGCCGACGTCTTGAGCGCTTGGATCGCCTGATCACCTTTTCCTTCTTTGTCTAGCACACGGCCGAGTTGATATTGCGCTTGAGGCAATTTTGGATTGTAAGTGATTGCCTCCTGTAGTCCTTTCTCCGCATTCGCCAGTTGATTTAGTTCCATCAGGGTGACGGCCAAATCCAGCGGAGGCCACGGAGAGGGTTTGGCTTGCCGGCGGTTCAGTTCGACCGCACGGCTGAAACTCGTGATTGCGTGATCGAACTGGCCGATGTAGTCGTAACACAAACCTAAGAGATCGTGTGCACGTACCATATTAGGATTTAGTTCTGTAACCGTCCCCAGCCTGCCAATGGCTTCCAGATATTTCTGATCGTCATAATCCATCCGCGATAGCCAATATAAGTAAAGAGAATCATCGGGATGCGCCTGCGAAAGTCTTTCTAACTCCGACCGTGCCCACGAGCGACGGTTCACCTTTACATATGCCATTGCGAGAGTGAAGCGGGTTCGTTCATCGAGCGGCGCAATAGCCTCAGCCTTCTTCCAGGCGATAACCGAATTCACATATTGACCATCGAGAAAAAAAAGCCCCCCAGAGAACTCGAATAATCTTGCAGCCCGCAGTGATGTCGGCTCGCGTTCTGCTTCTCCGACCAGAATCTTTTCGGCTGTTGGGTAGTCCTTTTTTTCAAGCGCTCCTTTAAGTTGATTGTGTTTTTCGGGTGAGAGGTCCAGCCCGGAAACGTCATATTCCCCAGCGACCTCAGACGCACTCTCCTGAGCACGAATTTGTCCCCCGGCTATGCATACGGAAAAGATGCATAACAAGGCCAAGCTGGTGAGAGCACTGTTCATATCTGCAATACAAAGAAACTAATGAGATGCTGTCTTTTCAGCCTCAATCCTGGTTTCGTATCGGCAGCCATTTTGCCCTCGAACCAGCGCCAGGTCCAGGTTGATTTGTGCAAGAGCCTCATCAAACCTCTTGAGTTGGAGGAGGATCAACCCCATGCCCAAATGGATTTTCGGTAGCATGGGATCTGCCATCGTCGCCTGCTGATAGGCGAGAAGGGCACGGTCGTAGTTCCCCTGGATCGCATACTCCTGACCGAGGGCATTTTTCCGTAGCCTCATAGGCCTTGGCTAGCTGCAAATGTGCTGCGGGTTCGGTTGGCATTGATCGGACCGCTCGCTTGAGTTCATGCACCGCGTCATCCGTTTTCCCAAGTGATAGAAGACTGGAGCCGAGAAGCAGTCGGCTGGGACCGTAGTTTGGATCCAGAAGCAGCGATTTCCGGAACCATGCAACAGCTTGCGCATTGTTGCGATGTTCTTGCGCAATGTCACCCACATTATGGAATACGATAGCGCGTTTGACACCCCGCTCCAAATCCTGATGCAGAAATTTCTGCGCCGTTTCCAGGTCGTCCGCCTTGAGGGCCTGAACACCAGCAGCCATCGCATCCTCTGAGAGGGACAGTTGAGAAATTTGTGAGAAGCCTGTGCCGACCCATAGGATGACTATCAAGAACGTTCGCCGACTCAAAGTTATGCGAGAGCAAAGCATCAATGTTGGGTAGAAGTATTACGATTCCGTCTCAGCTTCGATATGAGCAATAGTATAAAACAGTCGAAATTATGCAACTGCGCCTTCATCGGGCCAGGGTATAATGACTCGGATTTTTTCGATCTCTAGAATAGCTGTTGACGGTTTTATTAATGCCACGGGGTCGCTTCGTTACCGGTCTTTCCGCCTCTTTTTTTTTATTGTCTTTGGGTATTGTTTCCGCCCAAGCCAGGCTACCCGAGGATAACCCACGCGATCGCGCCATCCTCGAGATCCAAAAAACAATCGAGAACGGAAATTTACCGACGGCCCTGGAACAGCTAAACGCATCGAGGAAAGAATTCGGCAGTGATGCTGGATTCGACAACTTATCAGGCGTGATTGAGGCGCAGGCGCACCATTCTTCGGCTGCTGAAGCTGAATTCAAGCGAGCGATCGAACGACGACCTCGCTTCACAGCGGCTTATCTGAACCTGGGGCGGCTGTATCAAGAAAACTCTTCCACTGACTCTCAGGCGAACCAAAAAGCCTTGGCTATTTATCACGCGCTTCTGAACTACGAACCTGACAATGCTGAGGCCAATTATCAGAGTGCATTGCTGCTGCTGGAGGCAGGAAAATATCAAGCCTCTCTGACTCGTGTGTCCCGACTTCCGAAAAACGCGCGAGAAAGTGCACAGGCTCTGTCGATTTCGTGCGCGGATTATGTAGGACTTGGAGATCACAAAAACGTTTCGACTGTGCTTGCGCAGCTTCTGGAAAGTCCAGATTTCTCAGAGGCTGATGTGCGGCAAGTGTTGCTCGGCATCAAACCGGGCATGCATGAGAACGTGACTATCGCCCTTCTGGAAGCTTTAGCGAAGCGACAACAACTGTCGCCGGACCTGGAGCGTACTCTGGGCTTAGCTTATGCGCAGGTGGAGAAATTGGATGATGCCCGCTCGATCCTGGAGAAGTTTGCGGTTGATCATTTGTCAGTCCGCTCTTTGTTCGACGTGGCGAGAGTGGCATACCAGCAGAGAGACTACACGGGCGCGCTCGGATATCTAGCGCATGCCCGCGAACTGGCACCGGATAATCCCAGCGTCCACTATTCCTTTGGTGTGGTCTGTCTGGATCTGGAGCTCATCGCCGAAGCGCAGAAATCTTTTGAGAAGGCAGTCAAGCTCGAGCCTGAAAATAGCAGTTACAACTACGCGATGGGAACGACATCGCTTTTCAGCCACGATCCGGAGGAAGCTGTACCATACTTCCAGCAGTATCTGAAACGTAATCCACGCGATCCGCGTGGCAAATTGGCCATCGGGATAGCATTTTTTCGAGCTAAAGAGTATGAGGATGCAGCAGTATGGCTGGATCAAGCCGCGAAAGAGGTAGCGACGGCGACTTCAGCGCATTATTACCTTGGGTCGCTGGCGTTGCGAATGGGGCGGCTCGATGAGGCGCTTTCTCAGCTCCAGGCCGCACTAAGGGCAAAGCCAGACTATGCAGATGCCCTAGCGGAATTGGGCCAGTGTTACTTTCTACGCAGGAACTATAGCGAAGCGAAAAAACAACTGTATCAGGCTCTCAGGCTGAACCCAGATCACATGGCGGCAAACTTCTATCTACTGTCGCTGTACACACGGACCCGCGATCCGCGAAGTGAGAGCCAGTCCAAACGTTACGACGAACTGCAAAAACTCAAAGATACGAAGGTTCAGGAGTTCTTGCGCACGGTTGAAGTAAGGCCATTCGAAACTCCGTAAGGGAACTCAATGCTTCACTCTATCCGGCACTGCCTTTCGGCATACTTCTTCTGCGGATTGTTTGTATTGTTTTTGTTCCTGCCTCTCACGAACGGGTTCGCTCAACAACTAGCAGTATCTTCACCCGCACGAGCGTTGTACCGTGGAGACTACGAACACGCGAAACAACTGGCGGGGAGTCAATTCCAGAAGAAACCGACTGATCTGCCGGTACGCATCATTCTTGCCCGTGCCGAGCTCGCCATGGGGAACTATGGCGAAGCTCTGGCAGAACTGAAGAAAGTTCTCTTGTCAGACCCTCACAACATCGCTGCATTCCAAAAGTTGGACCAGTTCGGCTGCGCCGCGTCAGAACAGCGGAGCGTCGAAACAGGTGAATAAGGAAACGCCGCGCGAGCCATGAAGCTTCTCAATCATCGTGATACGGATCGAGGCGTCCTACGGTCGTTGTTGCCCGTCTTCCTTCTCGCCACAACGATGGTTAACATTTCGGCCCAGGAAGCTGATTCTCATCAGCCGCCCCAGACTCAACCTATGGGCGTGTCGACCGGACCACCACATGCGGCGGTCAAAGATGCTAAGGCGCGACCGATTACTGCTGGGGGTTTTGTGGATGGTGCTCCGGTTGTCTTTGAAGACGTGACTCCATCATCTGGCTTGGACAAATTTCTCCACCGCTCCGGCAGCCCGGAGAAGACCACGATTCTCGAGAGTGTAGGTTCCGGCGTGGCACTGCTGGATTATGACAACGATGGCTGGCTCGACATTTACCTGCTCAATGGTTCCACTGTGGCTGCACTGAACGGAACGGAGGCGCCGCCTCGCGCGATGCTTTTTCATAACAATCACGATGGTACGTTTACGGATGTGACAGAGAAAGCCGGTGTAGTCAACGGACGCTGGGGATTCGGAGTAGCAGTCGGCGACTACGACAATGACGGGCGTCCTGACATTTACGTCGCCAACTTTGGGAACAACCGCCTTTATCACAACGATGGTGATGGTACATTCACCGATGTCGCAGATAAGGCAGGCGTGGCTCTTGGAGGTTGGTCAGCAGGCCCGACGTGGGGTGACTACGACCATGATGGGTTGCTGGACCTCTTTGTCCCTGGGTACTTGAAGTTCGATCCCCATCATCCCCCCATTCCGGGCCAAGGCGGTCTTTCGCCATCTTCCTGCAAATTCCGTGGAGTTGGATCGATGTGCGGCCCGTTGGGATTGATCGGCGAATACGATCATCTGTTTCACAATAACGGCAATGGCACATTCACCGATGTGAGCGAGAGCGCCGGAGTCGGTGATCCCCACGGATATTACGGCCTCGCCTCGATTTTCGTGGACGTCGACGATGATGGTTGGTTAGATCTCGCGGTCGCCAACGATTCGGTTCCACGGTATCTCTACCGCAACCTTCACAATGGCAAGTTCGAAGACGTGAGCTATGTTTCCGGCTTTGCGCTGACCGACAACGGCCTGGCACAAGCTTCGATGGGAGTTGCCGCAGGCGATTACAACCGCGACGGCAGGCTAGATTTTTATGTGACAGTATTCTCAGATGATTTCAACACCTTGTATAGGAACGACGGAAATCTCAGCTTTTCCGAGGTGGGTTTTCAGGCCGGCGTATCCAGTGTCACGATTCCATTCCTGGGGTGGGGAACGGGCTTCCTCGACGTCGACAATGATTCATTGTTGGACCTGTTCGTTGCCAACGGTCATATATATCGATGGGTCGATCAGCGTGATTGGGGTACCACTTGGGCACAGCGCCCACTATTATTCCGCAATGTAGACGGAACTAAGTTTACCGAAGTGCCGGCTGCAACCGGCAGTGGACTCGCGGCCGTGATTCCGGCTCGCGGTGCGGCATTTGGGGATCTCTTCAACGATGGCCAGATTGACGTCGTTTTGAACAACATCGATTCACATCCGACACTCCTCCGCAATGTCGTCAAGAATGACAACCACTGGATCTCGCTAAAGTTGGTTGGAGGTCCTGGCAGTCCTCGCGATGCGATTGGCGCGAAGGTATTTTTAACGACGGGCAAGGTGCGGCAGCGCGCTGACGTTTTCAGTGGAGGAAGTTATAGTTCGAGCTCTGACTTGCGAGTCCATTTCGGACTCGGCACCCTGTCGGAGGTCGACAAACTCGAGATTCATTGGCCGAGCGGAAAAGTAGAAGTTCTGAACAAACCTCCTGTCGATCGAATTTTGACCGTGCTGGAGGGGAGGGGACTCCCCGCGAACTAATCAGCGCTGCCCCGCGTCTTACAATTCCAGCGTCGGCCAGATCCCTGCTCCATTGTTCCTAAGCGTTCCGGATTTGACACGAGTTTCGATCCGGAATCAGATCAAAATTCAAGCCGAGCGCCGAGTTGAATGCGGCGCGGCGCACTTACGTTGCCGCCCCAGATGCCAAAGCCGGGGAAACTCTGCCCGGTTACGCTAGTCAGAGGCGCAGCGCTGATGTCATTGTTGAAGGCGAAGTTTCCTCCAATATTGAAATTGCTGTCATCAATGAACATGTGATTGTTGAATGCGTTGTAGAACTCAGCCCGAAGTTGCAAGTTGACGCGTTCGGTCAAAGCCGTTTTTTTCGTAATCGAAAAATCGACATTCTTGTAGTTCGGCCCTCTGAGAGCTGAGTAGATGCGCGGGCCGGTGCCCGTGTATCCAAACGTCCCAGTGCATCCGGGGCAAGCGCCATTCGGCTCGAAAGATCCGGCCGGCTCAAACGCCGCGGGATTCAGCAGCGAAGCGCAATTGGGTACGTCCGATGGGCAACCACCCTTCCCGGGGTTGAAACTGTTGACATCCTGCAAGAACGGATTCACTCCCGGAATGCGGCCAACCAGACAAGCCTGACCAAACTGCTCGACCACCTGGCACGTGCCGGAACGAATCCACATGGGCGTTCCTGTCGAGTAGCGAATGATGGGGCTGATTTCCCATCCGCCGACCAGATAATTGAGGGCATGGCTGCCACTCAGGTACGGTTTACCGCGACCGAACGGCAGCGAGTAAACGAAGGCGGCAGAAAGCGTCTGCGGCACATCGTCGGGTGCAATGGACCGATTCCGCCTGGTCTCGAATGGCGAAATCACTTCCTGCGATCCGTTCTCGTTGCCGCTTGCTGAGCTCTGGGTGTTATCGGCGGCGTCGGTGATCAGCTTTGCGTTTGTGTAAGAGACCAGCATGTAAAGGCTGTTGGTGTAACGCTTCTCCGCCTTCAACTGGAACGAATGATAAATCGAACTGCCGTGGCCCTCGTTCAAGCCCTGCAAATGGCCGCAATACTGTGGGAACGGAAGCAGTGCCTGAGCCACAGTAGGATCGCAGACTCCGGCGTTTGTCAGATCCTCGACCCAACCCGCATAGGGAGCTTTCACGCCGAACAGGGTCTGGCTGTCGGAGGTGAACACGGTGTTCAACTCGGGCACGTAGCTGCAGTTCGCATTGGGAGCTGGATTGGGGGTTGCACAGCTTGGATCGATCGGCGTGGTGTTCGCCTCGAGTGCCCGAATTCCTGGGTCAAAAGGATTCAGGACGTTGAGAGGCCTCAAGGATGAGGGTAGGCGTGTGCCCTTGTTGGCCACGTAAGCGACGCTCAGAAAGATGTTCTTCGGCAGTTGACGTTCGATCGTCAAATTCCACTGCTGGGAATACGGCCGGCGGTTCCCATCCAGCGGACGATATAAGGGGTGGCCGTCGTTCGTGGATTGTCCGTTGTCGTACGATGCCGAGATAAATGGTGGCGTCAGCGAAGGGGCTGGTACACCATTATCTAAATAGAAGTTTGGATCAGCCTGGTTCGTAACTGGATCCTGATGAGTACCGAAATTTTGCGTGAGGTTATAGCCATCCAGCGCCATGCCTCCGTTCCAGCCCGGATAAAAGGCCTGCGCCAAGAAAACGCCGTAGCCTGCTCGGATCACAGTTTTCTGGTTCATGGCATACGCAAAGCTCAGGCGTGGCGCGAAGCCCTTCTTCCAGGGCTGCTCCGGGTAGTCCTTGCCGTAGCAGGCGTCTCCACAACTGGAACCGCTACCGGCAAAGGCGAGCCTTCCAGGAATTCCCGCAGTGGGATTGATACCGGTCGGATCGAAGAATGAGAAATGGTTGTACTTCTCCCGTGACGCCGAGTAGTAATCCCAGCGTAATCCAAAATTGAACGTTAACTTCGGAGTGACTCTCCAGGAATCATTCCCGTGGAAAGCCCACACAATCTGACGTGGATACCAGGAGGGGACAGTTTTGTGATCTACGCTGCCGCCCCCTACCGCTCCCAACAGGTAACTGGCGATCGGATTTCCACTGGTCAGGCTAGGTATGCCTGTTGTAGAGCTATCAAAGTAGTACGTACCAGCTTGGTTCGTGTGATCGTGAACGTTGCCTTGCACCGACCGCCATTCCCCGCCAAAGGTGAGTGTATGGTGGCCAAGTACCTTATTCACTACATCATTGATCACCCAGGTAGGTCGGGTTGTGATATTGCCCGAAGGGCTGCCCTTGTTGTCGGACAATTGGTTGAAGTCGTTGCCAAACGTAAATTCGGGAAGAGCATTGTTCCCAGGAGCGCCAGGAACTCCCGGCAGCTTTCCTATGAAAGCGAGGTTGAGGGAACCATATCCTTCGTTACGGTTCAGGTAACCGACGGTGACATGGTTCGTGAGCGTGGCGGAAAACGTGTGCTCCCAGTTAAAGCGCGCGATCGGAGAATTTTGAGGCCGCGTGGGCTCTTCTGTCGCAATGGCAAGAGGAAGTTCGGTGGCTGTGTTGTAGCCCGTAAACTGCCGCCACCAGAAGAAATAGAAGTGGTCCTTATCGCCATAGTTGTGGTCGATCCGGAACATGTAAACATTACTGTTCGCGACCAGAGTGTCCGGAACTGGCCGGGACAAAGTGTAATTGTTCTGGGCCTGACCGTTCGTTGGCGAGGGTAGTTGAGCCAGGTAGGCGGCGCTGATCGGGCTGATGCAGGCGCCCGGTATGATGTTCCCTGGAAACTGCGAACCGGGACCAAAACCGGCAGGCAGCGCGCTGGCACACGCGATAGATTGCGGCCCCGTCGGCTGGCTGGCATTGCTGCCCGGTGCGAAATTCCCGGGAGCGTAGATAGGAAGTCCCCAATCGGTGAAGTTGCCGGAGCGTTCCCGGACCGAGGGAATCGATAGGGTGGGCGTACTTGCTCCGCCGGCTTGATGGAAAGCTTCCCAGTCAAAGTAAAAATACGAATGGTGCTTTGAAGTCCCATGATAAAGAAATGGGATCTTAATGGGCCCCCCGAAATTCGCCCCAAAATCATGCTCAATGTCGAAAGGACGCGGATCGCAGCCGGGAGTGGAGCAAGACGCGTTCCACGGTTTTGCGTTCAACCATCGATTGCGCGTGTACTCGAATAACGCACCATGGTATTGGTTGCCGCCTGACTTGCTGACCATCGTTATCTGGCCCGAGGTGGACGAGCCGTATTCCGGGGCGTAGTCCGAGGTGAGTACCTTGACCTCCTGAACCATATCGGGAGACATCTGGAAATCACCCTGGATCGAAACCATGCCACTCTGGCTCATAAAGCCTTCCTGCATGGTGGCGCCATCTAAGAGTGCCTCATCACCAGATTGAATGCCACCATTGATTCGCGCGTTGAAAGCCTCATTACTGCTGCCGGTCGAGACGCCGGGCAGCAGCACCGCGAAACTAGCCGAGGACCGAGGTTTACCAGAGACAATCAGAGGCAGGTCCTTGACGGTCTGTGGATCAATGCCCCCTTGCACCGTGCCGTTGTCGTAGTTGATAAGAGTGTTCTGGCCCTCAACGGTGACAGTCTCGGTCGTCGCTCCTGCCTTCAGTGTGACATCGGCATGACCGGATTGATTGAGTGTCAACAAGATGTCGCTTTGAACGGACTTCTGAAAGCCGGCCATCGCGATGCTCAGGTCGTATGTGCCGGGCGTGAGATTGCGGAAGGTGTACTCGCCCCGGTCGTTGGATATTGCCTTTTGCTCAAACTGCTGCGCCTTGTTGATCAAGCTTAGTTGCGCACCGACCACAGCGGCACCGCTTGTGTCGGTCACGGTTCCGCTCAGCGTGGCGTTGCCCATCTGGGCGTTTGCCGGGAATGGGAGCGCCAGCAGGAAGAGGACTACGAGTGAGGAGAAAATACTCCAGGAAGCGGTTACTTTCGCGGACATATCCATCACCTCCGCTTAAGTTTGGTCGCGCAACAAAAGCAACGTTTGATCAGAAAGAGAAACTTATCGAAACCCCGAGCAGGCGATGGCGTACCTTGTACCCCTGGGGGGTGCTTGAAGTCAAGGGAAAAGTATCATGTGGCCCGGCCTGCCTGCCGCCAACAACAGTTTCGGGCCCGCCGCTTGGACCCGATTTGTGGCGTGGCCTATAATCCCGCGCAGATTCAAAGGCAGGGGTCTCTACACATGAGGATTTGGCTCGGGCTTTTCTGCTACTTGCTTCTGTCGGTCTGCGGAACGGCGGTCCCGCCGGCTTCAGAGATGGCGTCAATTTCAGATAAGCAATGGACGATTACAGCAGATGCTACCCAGGGAGTGGTAAACGTCAAAGCTGCAGCGCTCGGGATCGTGCTGCAGAACGCACGCTTGTATGTGAATTCTCCTAGCGGCCGTCACGAACTGAAAGGATGGCAGGCGCACGGGGATGACGGGCAACTAAACATCAAAACGACTGAACCCCCAAGTGCATGGTCGTTTGAAGTCGCGGAAAACAGATTAACCATCTCGAGCACGGAATACCATGCCGAGCTGATCGCAGACGCACCAGCTCCGCCCAGCCGAATTATTGCGCGTTTAATGGATGCCTCAGGAGCGCCCGTCGACTGGGTGGGCACAGGTGAAGTAGCGGGAACGTACGGCGGCGGCAGGACACATAACAGCTCATTCCTCCCGCGGCGCAATCCAGATGTCATGTATTTCACGCTCGGGCAAACCGAAGGCTCGGGTTTTCACAGCCTGTTTGATCGCGAGACCGACACTGCCATTGACTTCGGAGAAGGCGTGGCGATGAGTCGAGATCCGCAGAATCCAGACCTGCTGAAAATCATTCTCCCCGTGCATGGAAGCAGGATCATTCGGCTGATTCCAGACTATTACACGAACACTTTGGGTGTGCCGTTCTATTCCCGTCTGGATGACACCCATTTCAGAGCGGCTCCGATGGTCTGGTCGAGCTGGACCAGCTACTACGAAGATGTCACCGAAACTGACATGACCGTGAATGCGGATTGGATCGCAGCACATCTTCTGCCTTATGGCTTTGAATATGTTGAACTTGATGACGGCTACGACCGCACTCCCGAAGGGCATTCCTGGATCGAAAACTGGGATCAGAAGAAATTCCCACATGGGCCGCAGTGGCTCACGAGTTACATTCGGGCGAAAGGATTGAAAGCTGGAATCTGGCTGGTGCCAAATTCCTATGCCTCCGGGCGGCGCACGCATCCTGATTGGTATCTTTACGACAAGAAAGGAGCCGTGATTCGCGACTACGACACTCCCGCGCTGGATTCAACTAATCCGCAGGCGCTGGAGGTCGTTCAAAGGGTGTTTCGGATGTTGGACGACTGGGGCTTCGATTACTACAAACTCGACGGAGAACATGCCCTGCCCAAGTACGCACCGCCAGTGGACAGAACGCGTTTACACGATCCCGGAGCCGACTTCATCGCGAACTATCGATCAAGACTCGCGATGATGCGGAAAACGATCGGACCGGAGCGCTTTCTCGAAGTTTGTCCCGCCGGCACACCACTCAACGCCATCGGGTTTGCCAACTCCTATTTCAATGGCGATGATGTGTACAACAACTGGCAGGGAATGTATTCGCTGTTCAGCTCGATTTATGCAAACGCATTCCTGAATCATTTACTGGTCTACGTTATGCCCGGAGAAGGTATTGAGCTGGGCGAACCCATGACTGTGGCTGACGCGGCAAAGAAACGCAAACCAATTGTTCTCGAGACTGAACGGGATCGAGAGGAGCCGCTTACAGGGTTTGGTGTTACGGACGCCGAAGCCAGGACATTGGTCACCTACATAGCCTTGACCGGCGTTGCGTACCCCTTGGCTAGCGTGACGCCTGAATTGCCAGAGACACGGGTAAAGATGCTGCAACAATCTTTACCTACGCTCCCGATCATCCCCATGGACCTGTTCAGCCGCGGTACCCAGAGCTCATGGGACAAGTTCAAACACATTCAGCCGGACTACTACATCCATCATTATCCAGAAATTATCGACCTCAAGATCCGTGCTTCAGCCGGGACCTACGATGTCGTTGGAGTGACAAACTGGCACAGCAAAGAGGCTGACAAGAGCGTTAGCTTCGCTGACAAGCTGGGGCTGAATGGCGAGTCCAAATATGTCGTGTTCGATTTTTGGAATCAGAAACTATTAGGTACGTTCAGTGATCACGTAGACGTCCCGATAGCCGCACATGACACAAGGATCTTGCTGATTCATCCACTGATGGAGCGACCTCAGCTTATTGGATTGTCCCGGCACATCTCCGGGAGCTACTCGCTCCTGTCCCAGACTTGGGATCCGTCGAGCAAAGTACTGAGAGGTGTATCGGCGACCGTGCCGGGAGTGCCCTATTCGCTGTGGTTTCATATCTCCGAAGGTTCGAGGCCGATTGGTGTGAGCGCTTTCGGTGAGGACAAGGGAGCCGTGCCAATCGAGATGAAAACTGACGGAGATCTTTTGCAGGCCACGTTTCTCGGGCAAAAAACGAACGTTGCTTGGGAGGTGCACTTTGCCGCAAATTGAGGTGATTTGTATCTTTCTACCCACAAACTGTGCGCGCTCTCCCGAGCGGCTTGCTAGGTTGTCCTCGAATGGAGCTTCACGGCGTGCGAATTTCTGAGTTGGGTGTTTGACGTGGCTTCTTTTCGCAGGCTCAATACCTGGAGACATGTCTCTAAGGCACTCTTGAAGGAAATGAGAAAACAAATGAGCAGCCAGGCGCATAAGCTTCCTGAAGAACTCCAGAACACCTTTGGCAATTTTGATTTGCCCGGCACTGCGCTCAACGGTGTGTTGCGCGATCCGCCAGATTGCCTGTGCGTTCTGCACGCAGAGCATTGATAACAGCCGCTACCTCGACGTCCGAGAATATGATCACCAGCAAGGGAGTGATGCGCAAGTTTTCGCCACGCTTGCTGACCAGATACGTAAGTTCGTCGCCCGATGTAGGACCGCCGCCTCGGACGAACTTCGGGTAGCGTCCTCGATTGTCGAGCCGCACGCGTGGATCGAGATGGTTTGCTCCCTCAACATTCCAGCCCAGCCCCTCAAAGTTCCCAGCTTCCAGCATGGCCTGCAGTTCCGACTCGACCCGCGCGGAACTGGCGCCAATCAGCTGGTGAATGCTTATTGCTGGCGATGATCCATGTGTCGTTTTGCGTCACGCGCAATTGCTTCCGGAAGAATTCAAATACGGTTCGGTAAACGCGCAGTGATTCAGATCACATTCGTATCGCCGGAGGATCGGACCGCAGTTTACACGGAGTTCAAAGAAAGCAGGATCGAAAGCAATGCTTCTTTGCTGCAAACCTGAAATGGACATAGGATAGAGAGCGAACATGGCAAAGCGGCGCAGCGGGACCCATCTGATCGCGGACATTGCCAAAGTGTCGAGGGGCACCGTTGACAGAGCGTTGCACGGGCGCGGAGGCATTAACGAAGCAACCCAGCAACGGATTTTGGAGATCGCCCGGCAAATTGGATATAAGCCGAATCTTGCCGCCCGCGCCCTCTCGGCCAACAAGGCGACCGCCAGGATCGGCGTCTGCATTCCTCGCGAGATTCACTTCTTTTACGACCAACTGTGGAGCGGAGTCTTGGAGGAAGCTGAGCGCGTTTCGCAGTTCGGCGTTGAATTCCTCAATCGTCCCATCCAGAACCTTGGTGAGGGAGACGCTGAAGTATTCCGTGAACTCATGGCCAACGGGGTGGACGGAATTATTCTCACCGCCGGCAATCCCAAGAATTTGAAGGGGTTGATCAATAAAGCCGAGAGTAAGGGAATCCGCGTCGTTTGCGTGGACACGGACGCTTCTGAAACTCGCCGTTCCAGTGTTGTCTATGTCGAACCTTATCTCAGCGGATGCGTCGCCGGCGAGTTGCTCGGGAAGCTCGTTCCCTCACAATCGAAAGTGGCAGTCGTCGCGGGAATGCTGATGGCAGAAGACCATCGCAGGAAGGCGGAAGGTTTTTCAGATACTTTCCCGAAACATTGCCTCGGTGGCCAAATTGCAGCCGTTATCGAAGGTCACGAGGACGAAGCAGAAAGTTTCCGAAAGACTCTCGATTTATTGCGGCGCATTCCTGATCTTGCGGGAATTTACGTCAACACAGTGAATTGCCTACCCGTTTGCCGGGCCCTCGAAGCAGCGAGGCTCGAGGGAAAAGTTAAGCTAATTACATCTGATCTTTTCTTGGAGATGTCGCCCTACTTTAAAAAAGGCACGATCGCTGCGTCCATTTACCACCAGCCGCACCGGCAAGGACAAATTGCGGTCCGTGTTATGGCGGACAATCTGATTTCAAAAATCAAATTTCCTCCGACAGTGCATCTTAGTCCAGCGGTGGTAATGCTATCGAATCTGCAGCTGTTTCGCGAGACAGGCGCTATCGACTCGACAACTGCCGGCGCGCCGGACGCGAGCGATGGACGCGAGCGAGACAAAAGCACGAAACAACCGAGCCGTTGAGTGATCGAGTCCTTACGGTCTTTTAGTGATTACATCCGCCGGGATGCGAATCAACTCGCTCAATGACTTAGCCCGCAATGGCTGAATCGATCAATGAGTGCGGCTGGAGTGAATCGGCTGACATTCGCAGTCGCTAGTCAGCTGTTGTTGGCAAGTTAGAAAAATACTGTCCTTAGCAAGTCAAAAAATACTTGACAAAATGCCGGCTACGGTAGCATCGTGCACGTGCACGGTTAAATAGTTCACGTGCACGATAAAGTTATTCCTACTGTGGATCAACCGCCGCAGAACCTCAATTCCGCGATTCGGAGTTCCACTGCTTGGGAGGAGGAGCAATCATGTTGATTCTGAGCTTTTGGCGCCGCAAGTCAGCAGCAGCTATGGTGCTCTGGTTGGGATTGCTTTTACCCGCAACTACCCTCGCCCAAGTCGACATGGGCTCGATATCCGGCGTGATCCGTGACCCATCCGGCGCAGGAATACCCAATGCGAAGGTAATGCTGACGAATGAGGATACGAACATCTCCGCCTCTACTACAGCGGGATCAGAGGGGCGGTATACATTCTCGCCCGTAAAGGCCGGGCACTACTCTTTGTCCGCATCTGCCAACGGCTTTCGGACCGTTAAGCAGAATAACGTGACTCTTGACGTGCAGCAGAAGCTCGAGGTGGACGTCTCGCTGACGATCGGACAGGCGACAGAAACGGTCGTCGTCGATGCGGCGCCGCCTTTGCTGCAGACTCTGGACGCATCTGTGGGCCAGGTCGTCGAGGAGAAGGCCATCAACGACCTACCGCTGAATGGCCGCAACTTTACCTTTCTCGCGCAACTCTCAGCCGGTGTCACTCAAGGCCAGCAGGATACGCGCGGCTTGGGCGGCAGCGGAAGCTTTGCGGCAAATGGACTACGCCCCGCGCAGAACAACTATTTGCTTGACGGCATCGACAACAACACCAACCTCGTAGATTTTCTCAACGGTACTGCCTATTCCGCGAAGCCACCAGTGGACGCGATTCAGGAGTTCAAAGTTGAGACGAATAACTACAGCGCGGAGTCTGGCCGGTCGGCGGCTGCGGTACTGAATGCCACCCTGAAGTCGGGAACGAATGCGTTACATGGCGCAGTATGGGAATTCCTGCGCAACGACAAATTCGACGCGGCGAACTATTTTGAGCATGGGCTCAAGAAGGGCGAATTCCGCCTGAACCAGTTTGGTGCCACCTTTGGTGGCCCGATCCGCCGCAATAAGACATTCTTTTTCATGGATTACGAAGGCACGCGCATTCGCCAGGCCAATCCTTACACGAGTACGGTGCCCACTGCATTGGAGCGCAGCAGCGGCTATACGAATCTCTCCGAATTGCTCAGCCAGGGACCTGATCCGACTAGTTGTATGCAGGACCCAAGCCAATCAGGCTGCGTCATGGATGCCTTAGGGCGGGGTTACACGCTGGGACAGGTGTTCGACCCTTCTACGACGCGTGACGCCGGGGTCGGTTTTGTGAGAGAGCCGTTCGCCGGAAACCTGCTCCCCGCAGGGCGACTGGATGCGAATGCGATTAAGCTCCTAAATCTCTTTCCAACTCCGAACAACTCAGGCCTGTTCAATAACTACTCGTCGAACCCAGTTATAAACAACGACACCGATCAGTTCGACGTGCGCGTCGATCACAACATTAGTTCGAAAGACAGTGTTTTTGGGCGCCTCAGTTATATGAGAAATCCGGAGATCATTCCCGGTCCTTTTGCTGGCATCGCGGATGGCGGTGCCTTCTATGCCGGGAATCAGGACACAAGGTCCTGGAACTCGGCGCTCAGCGAAACGCACACCTTTTCCCCGACACTTGTGAATGAATTCCGGCTGGGGTACAACCATCTGCGGGTCTCGCGCGTTCAGCCCTTCGCCAACACAGAAGGAATTCCGGCGCAGTTCGGCATTCAGGGCATCCCGCAAGGCAATTCGAATGGCGGGCTGGGTTCCATCTACTTCACAGGTCTGAACTCCCTGGGCAGCAGCCAATACTTGCCTTCCATCGAACTGAGCACTACATCGCAGATTACGGACAACGTGACCAAGACGCTGGGCCGGCAGACCCTGAAAGCGGGATTCCAATGGCAGCGCCTGGGTTTCTCCATTCTGCAGCCGATCGCAGGCCGGGGCACGTGGGCTTTCAACGGTCTGTATACAGAAGTCCCGACCACCTCCGGAGGCAACACGGGCCTTGCCCAGATGCTTCTTACGCCGATTCCGGGAACGGTGCCCGGTGCCTCTGATTACGTGGGAGGAGCTGATTCGGTAAGCGCTTCTAACATCGCCAACACGTCAATGCAGCACCGATACTACGCAGGCTACTTTCAGGATGATCTCAGAGTGACCTCAAAGCTGACACTGAACTTGGGGCTGCGGTACGAATACTTCAGCCAGTTGAAAGAGAATTACGGGAATCAATCGAACTTTCTGCTCCCCGGTGCGAACGGGAATTCGACGCTCTTACTAACACAGAAACGCTGCAATACCCCGTTGTCTGCGGACTTCACCGCTGCTGCGGCAGCGGATGGCATTGATATCACTTGTTCCAGCCAGCCGGGTCTGGGCGTGTCGCAGAAGAGAAACTTCTCCCCGCGATTCGGATTCGCTTATCAAGTCGCTCCCAGGTTGGTGGTGCGAGGCGGATACGGGCTCTTCTACGGCGGTTTCGAAAATTCTGTGATCGAGACTTATGTGGACTTTCCTTTCCAATACACTCTGGGCAAGGGCTATCAGGTGCCCAATGCGCCAGTTACGTTCAGCAACGGCTCCATTGGCACGCTTGAGACGGGAACCACCGGCCTTACTCTGACTCCGGGTGCCGTTGAACCGGGAGGAGTGTCCTTCACGGGCGAGGACTACCACATAAAGACTCCTTACACCCAGGGGTACAACCTCACACTGCAATACCAGTTAAGCTGGAACGATACAGTGCAATTGGGCTATGTCGGAAACAGCGTCCATCATATGGGCACCTACGTCAACCCGAATACTCCACGCGAGATTCTCCCGCCTGGGCTGGACGCCCTATCGTATTCTCCCTATCCTGATTTTTCTTCGTACATGGTCTATTCCACTTTTTCAGGTAATAGCCACTACAATTCTCTCCAAGCCAACTACGAACGACGGGTCGGCCATGGCTTGAGTGTACTCGGCAATTTCACTTGGGCCAGTTGTCTGGGTGATGCCGTGGACGTTCTGAATCCAACGGCACTCGGCCCAAGCTACCGCGCTCCGTTCCTTCCGAATTTTGGCATACACGGGGACTTCGCACGGTGCGACTTCGACATCAACAAAGTATTTCACTTCAGCGGGATGTATGAACTGCCGTTCGGACATGGGCGGCATTTCCTGGGCAGCAGCAGCGGTGTGCTCAACGCCATCGTGGGCGGTTGGGACACCAACTGGATTCTGACGCTGCAGGACGGCCAACCAGGTACGGTCCCGTGCGCCATTGCAACGACTTCCGGGTTCGGCTGCTATGCCTTGACGGTGCCTGGAGTGGATATGTATGCCGGAAAACACAATCAGGACCAGTGGATGAACCCGGCGGCTTTCGCAACGCCTCCAGTGGCGACGACAATCGGGCAAACGGACTACAGTCCCCTGGGCGGCGGTCCGGCCCAGTTCCGTGGACCGGGCTTTCATCGCATGGACTTCTCTTTGTTCAAGCAGTTCCAGTTAACCGAACGTTTCCGGATGGAGTTTCGCTCTGAGTTCTTCAACTTGACCAATCATCCAAACTTCTCGAATCCGGGATTCGGCATCAACGGAGTGCCAGCGGCTCCCGGAGCACTGAACTACAACAACCCAACGAATTTTGGAAAGATTACGTCGACACGCGATGGTCAGAACGATCAGCGCGAAATTCAATTCGCACTGAAGCTTTATTTCTAAGGCTGGAGGCTCGTTGGCTGCGCCTTCATCAGCAGAAGAGCACTCGAACATGCCCCTGCATCGTTTCGATGGATTCCAAGTGGGAGTAGCCAGCGACTCGTCAGCAGCCAGGTTGACAATAACTTTGCAGACGCAGATCAATAATTCTCATGTGCTCCGAGAGGGAGAAAAGCATGTTTCGCGTGATTTGCGCAGGATTGTCATTACTGTGCCTATTCGTTTCGCCTGCGGTTAGTGCGGCGGACGCTCCGGGCAAGCTGGAGTTGTCGAACAACTGGAAATTGTCTGCTGCGAAAGACGCTGGAGCAGACGCTGCAGCCATCTCTAGTTCCGATTACCAGGACCAGGCGTGGCACCCGATCCGCCGAATGCCCGCAACTGTTCTCGAGATCCTGCAAGAGGATGGTATTTATCCCAACCTCTATTTTGGCAAGAACATGCTGGAGACGGTCCCGCAGGATTTGTACACGCAGGACTGGTGGTATCGCACTGTATTCAAAGCGCCGGCTGGTTTCTCGACCTACACTCTCGAGTTCCCTGGTATCAACTACCGCGCCGAAATCTGGATCAACGGGCATAAGCTCGCCGAGAACAAGCAAATCGTCGGGATGTATGCCGCTCACCAGTTCAATGTGACGCAGTGGATCAAGGCAGGAGCGCGGAATGCGCTGGCCGTAAAAGTCACGCCCGAGCAACTGGTTCAAGACGTCGATGGTGTGGAACTGGCGGACAGCTGGTTTGATTGGATCAACTGGAAATATCTGGGATACAAAGGCAAGTACACCAGAAAACATCAGTTCGATGCCTCCTTCGTGCCCGATAGAAACGCCGGCATCTGGAAGCCGGTCTACTTAAAAACGACAGGGGACGTTGGCCTCGAAAACCCAGCGGTCAACTCTGAACTATCCCTGTCGCAATCCATCGCACGGCTTACGGTTTATGCGACATTGCATAACTTTGCCGCGCAAGCCGTCACCGGCACTCTGAAGGGAACAATTTCGCGGCAAGGGAAGCAAAACATCGAAGTCGAACAGAGCCTCACCCTTCCGGCCGGCGAGACTCGCGAAGTCGTTCTCGATCCAGAAAAATATCCCAACCTCATCGTAAGCAATCCCGACCTCTGGTGGCCGTACACCATGGGGCAGCCCTCCCTCTATGAGCTGAGTTTGGAGTTTGTACAGGATCAAAAGACCTCTGACCGTTCTCACATTCGTTTCGGAATACGCAGCATTACGCAGCACCGCGATCGTGACGAAGAATTCCCCGATAAGGGCAAGGGAGGAAATTTCTATCTTCAAGTCAACGGTCGAGACTTCCTCGTGCGCGGCGCCGATTACACCCCGGACCTGCTATATCGGTACGATCCTGACCGCGAAGCCGAAATCCTGCGGTATGTGAAGGACCTCGGGATGAACATGCTGCGCTGGGAATCGAAGATCTCCAGTGAGCACATTGTCGAACTCGCCGACGAAGAGGGGATACCTCTGATGTTCGGCTGGATGTGCTGCAATCAGTGGGAGAAATGGGAGCAGTGGAGCGACGAGGATCATCGCGTTGCGTCTGAGAGTCTTCGCTCGCAGATTCTTATGCTCCGGCCGCATGCTTCGGTATTCATTTGGGCCAACGGAAGCGATGGCCTGCCACCCGAGCCCGTTCGCAACGAATATCACAAGATCCTCTCAGGGTTGCACTGGCAAAACGGGACCGTGGATACCGTTTCATCTTTCGCCAAGGATCCAAAAGGCGAACGCATATGGGACGGCATCATCATGGAAGGCCCGTACAGTTGGCGTCCCCCGACGTACTGGTTCAGTGGAAAATACGTTCCCACTCGTGGGTCTTCCGCCGAGCAGGGGGACAATGAAAGCATCCCCACCTTGGAGAGCCTGAAGAAATTCATTCCCCCTGACAAGCTCTGGCCGATAAACGACACGTGGTTCTTTCATGCGGGAGCGATCACCAATACCAATGTGCTCATGAACGTCCAGCGCGCTGTGAATCGGCGCTACGGCCCTTCCAGCGGCGTGGAGGAGTTCGTGCGCAAGGCACAAGTGGCGCATTACGAGAACACCCGTGCGCAATTCGAAGACTTTGCGGCGAGCGGCTGGGCCAATCACAAGATGACCCTCTACTGGATGTTAAACAGCCACTGGCCGTCGTTCTACGGGCACATCATTGACTATTATCTGAGTCCCGGCGGCGCGTACTACGGCGCAAAGAAGGGCCTGCGTCCCGTTTCTGTGGTTTTCGATGGCTACGCAACGGGCGATCACAGCCAGGCTAAGATCGTGATCTTCAATCAGAGTCCTGCCGACGTGCAGGCTCTCCGGGTACGCGTGCGCGTTTACGATCTGAATGGCAAGGTTCTCGACGACCGCTCCGCCGATAGCGTCCAAGTTCCATTCAATGGCACAACTCAGGTCATGGCCCTGCCTCGCTATGCGCAAAGTACTCCCGTGTTCTTTGTGCGTTGCCAATTGTCTGATAGCGCCGGAACGCTGGTGGCGGAGAACACCTACTGGCAATCGCAGAAAGACGATGACATGGGAGACCCGAAAAACGATTCCGCGTTCGATCTTAAGCAGGACAGTTGGGCGGACATGACCGCGCTGAATACGATGCCTCCAGTGCAACTGGAACTCAGCGCTGAACGGAGCACGACCGAGAGTGGAGCAAAGGTCACTATCCGGCTACATAACCCGTCCGAACGCATCGCTTTCTTCGAACGGGCGGCCGTCTCCGCTACAGAGAACGGTGACGAAATCCTTCCGATTCGTTACGACGATAACTACATCACCGTGTATCCCGGCGAAACTGCTGAGATCCACGCGACCCTGCCGAAGTCGGCAGAACCGCGGTGGGTCCGGCTGGAAGGGTACAACACTACCGCGAGTTCGGCTCAGATCGAATAGAGCTCAGGAGCAATGCTGCTGTTGACCAGTACGCGAATAGGAATGTTCGAGAGTTGATTGAGCTTCAATATGGACGAAAAGAAATCGTGTTTGGCCTCATCCTATTATGTGAGCACCAGGGAACTTCAACGCTGGTGCGCGATCCCCGCAGCGAACTTAACTGGACATCCGGAGTTGCGTGTGCCCTACCGGCAGGTGGCCGACTCGAAAGAGTTAGGCAACTTGATGGCGCGGGAGTTGGTCGAAATTATCGACGAAAACAACAAGCAGGAGCGGCCGACGCGCGCCATTATTCCTTGCGGACCTACTTGTTGGTACGAACCCCTTCGGACCCTGGTCAATTCGAAGGCCGTGTCCCTGAAACGTTTGCACGTATTTCATATGGACGAGTGTCTGGACTGGCAGGGGAGACCGCTCCCAGCGGGCCATCCTTACAACTTCAAAAGCTTTATGGAGCGGCATTTCTACAATGGCATTCGCCCCGAGCTGGCAGTCCCGCGAGATCAGCGCCATTGGCTCCTGCCCGCGACCATGGAACAAGTGGGGGCCGCGATCGACCAGGCACCCGTGGACATTACAGTGGGTGGCTGGGGACAAGACGGGCACGTCGCTTACAACCAGGCGCGCCGTCATCCGTTTCACCACGCGACGTTGGAGGACATCGCTAACTGCACCATACGCATTCAGGAAAACAACATCGATACGATCATCGCTCTCGCGCAGCGAACGTTCGGCGCGGCCTACCAGTTTGTTCCCCCCATGTCGATCACGTTGGGAATGCGGGAGTGCCTCTCTGCTAAAAAAGTTCGCGTCTACAGCGACACGGGCGCTTGGAAGCAAACGGCGTTGCGGGTCGCTTTGTTCAGTGCGCCCACACCAGAATACCCGATGACCCTGCTGCAGGCGCATCCTGACGCAATCATCACGTCAACAGTGGACACAGCTCGCCATCCCATCAGCGAAAATCCCGAATGGGAGTTGTTCTAAATCGATGCTCGCCCTGCGCGCAAATACGGAACGTGGATTCACCTGCGCCATTGGGATCGGCGGCATTGGAGCAGGCATGATTTATGCGCTTCAAGGCGACCACGAGCTCGGCCGTAACGAAAGCAGGTTAGGCGAATTACTCGATTCTCGGGATTACTGCAAACTGCACATCGCCCTTCACTACATTGCCCGGCTTATGGGCTCTCGCAGGGAGGCGGGTTCGTTTCAGGTATGGCCGGTCGGGGTGGTGGGCAGCGATGCGGCGGGAGGCCAGATCCTCACGGAAATGAGCGCCGCCGGCATGGACACACGGTTTGTGCGGACTCATCCCGCATTGAGAACTCCGTTCAGCATTTGCTTTATGTATCCCGATGGCTCGGGTGGAAACATTACCAGCAGTAACTCAGCTGCTGCGGCATTGTCAGTTGATGATCTAAGAGCAGCCGCACCTTACATGAAAGCTGCAGGAGCACGGGGCGTCGCGCTCTGTGCTCCAGAGGTTCCATTGCCATTGCGGCGGGATTTCCTGAAACTGGCATCGGATTGCGGCAATTATCGGGTATGCTCCTTCGTGCTAGGGGAGATCGAAGAAGCCCGAAAGATGGGATTGATCGACCTCGCAGATCTTTTGGCGTTGAACGAGGAGGAGGCGTCGGCGCTGCTTGGTGATGGTCCCGGTCATATTCTGGAAGAGAGCCTGTTGGTGCAGCGCTCTGCCGCACTCACGCTGACTCTGCCGCGACTGCGCCTTATCGTTAGTGCGGGGCGGAAAGGAGCGTACGGCTTCGAGGGCGGTCATTTGCAATACTGCCCAGCGCCGGTGGTTCAGCCGATATCCACGGCTGGTGCCGGAGATGCTCTCCTCGCAGGGGTTCTCTGTGGTTTGGCGGCTGGCGTCCCGTTTGTCATCCCCAATGAAGGCGGCACTGGTTCATTTTCGGGCCGAACGCTACGGACGGCACTGGACCTGGGCGTCTTGAATGGCAGTTTCAGTGTTACTTCGCCCCACACAATCCACCCTGATGCCGCCATGGAGAAGCTTCTCGCCTTCGCGGGATCGCACGGAGCGTCTTTTTCCGAGTCACTTCGCTCTGCGTGCCATGAATTCGAACCAAGCTTTCGTGAGAGTGTTCCGAATGTTACATAGGCCCGAGCCGAAACCCAGGTCATGTCCACATCCCTAGCAGAAACGGCCGCACCCCAGCTTCGTCGTGCATTAGGTTTATGGGATCTGATTCTCTATGGGCTCATTGTTATTCAACCAACTGCGCCCATGCCGGTGTACGGAGTGATGAGCACGCGTTCTCACGGGTATGCGGTAATCACGGTGCTTCTCGCTATGGTCGCCATGCTGTTTACCGCGATCAGCTACGGGAAAATGGCATCCGCCTATCCCAGCGCCGGCTCCGCTTTCACCTATGTAGGTCGCGAAATTCATCCAGCCTTGGGTTACATCACCGGATGGAGCATGGTTATGGACTATGTGCTCAATCCGCTTATCTGCACCATCCTCTGCAGTAAGTTCGCGATGAACTTCTTTCCCGAGATCCCATACACCGCTTGGGTGATCTCGTTCGTCGCTCTGTTCACATTCTTGAATATGCAGGGCATTCAAACTTCGGCGCGAATCAACTCAACTCTGGTTGCCGTGATGGGTGTTGTCATTCTGCTTTTCCTGGCGGCGGCGGTTCGCTACATCCATGCAACACCTCATGAGGGGATCGGCTATTTTACCCGCCCGTTTTTCGATCCGAAGACATTCTCGGTCCGAGCCATCATGGGCGGGACCTCGCTGGCCGTGCTGACTTACATCGGTTTCGACGGCATCTCAACTTTGTCCGAAGAGGCCAAGAATCCCCGCCGCAACATTCTCCTTGCTACCGTTTTCGTGTGTCTACTGACTGGACTGTTGGCTTCCATCCAGGTCTATGCCGCCCAACTGATCTGGCCCGGGACGCAGAATTTTCCCGATGTGGACACGGCTTTCGTCTTCGTTGCGGCAAGAGCTGGCGGTCGCTGGCTCTTCTTGCTCATCAACGTGACGCTTCTGGTGGCGACGGTCGGTTCCGCACTAGGGGCGCAGTTGGGTGCTGCACGACTGCTCTATGGCATGGGACGGAGTAGCGCCTTGCCGCGCCGTTTCTTTGGGGCGATCGAGCCCCGGAAGCGCATTCCGCGAAACAACGTGCTGCTGGTCGGCGCAGTTGCACTGATTGGCGCGATGGTTGTGAGTTTTGAGCGGGGCGTTGAATTGCTGAATTTCGGCGCGTTGCTCGCATTTATGGGGGTCAATGCCGCGGCGCTGGCGCGCTTCTATTTTCGTGCAGCCCGTAAGCGCTGGTTCAACCTCGTTTCCCCCGTGATGGGTTTTCTTGTCTGCATGCTGTTATGGATGAGCCTCAGTTGGCGCGCCAAAGTGTTGGGAATTGCATGGATGGTGGTTGGCTTAGCTTACGGCGCTTACAACACACGTGGATTCAGAAGGGAACTTGTAAATTTCGAAATTCCCGATGTAGATGGCCGAGCCGAGGCGGTCGTAGTCGATTAAATCGAACGTGGAACGACAATATGCTTAGCAAAGTTCGCAGCCACACTAGTTCCAAAGATAGTGTTGTCCAGGTCCGATGGAAACAAGAGGGATTTCAAGAGAGGTAGCGATGGCCGGAAAAAGATCGTTTCGTCTGCTGTCATCACTGGTTCAAAGATGGGCGACCGTAGTTAGCGATACTGTCAGGATTGAAGCAATCCAGTTGTGCTATTCCGCGGCGGGCGTTTCCGTCCGGTGCCGCAATTTCTGTATCTCCCTGCTGGCCGTGATCTCTTTCCTCTGGAACACCCCGGCGAGGGCACAGCTGTGGGAGGTTCCCCCCCTGCCACCCGTCACCTATGCGCAATCAGCGGACGGCCTCACCGCGAAAATAGGTAGCGAGAATCTTCACATTTCCGTGTGCCGTCCCGATGTAATTCACATCGTCGCGAGACTCGAACCGTCGACCAGCACTGGAGGGAACCCGCCATGGATCCTCAACGCAAAGGAGTCCTGCCCAGGTGCGAAGTTCGGCGTGTCGCGGCAAACCGATACAGTGCTCCTTACCACCGACACTCTTAAGGTGGAACTTTCTCTTAAGTGGGGAAGCATACAGTTCATGAGCAGCGGAAACGACACCCTCTTACGAGAGCGGACTTCAATTCCCCGCACCTATGATCCCGTCGACTTGAATGGCGAAAAGACCTTTCACGTTGAAGACAGGTTTTCGCCGAATTTTGATGAAGGCTTTTACGGGCTTGGTCAACACCAAAGCGGAATGTTCAACTACCGCGGAGCGACGGTAAAGCTCGCGCAGAATAACACCGACGTCGCGATTCCCTTGCTTTTGTCGAGCAAAGGCTATGGATTGATGTGGAACAGCGCGTCGCTGACGTATGTTGACAACCGCTTTCCGCTTGAATTGAACATCGACTCACTAGCGGGCCATTCCATCGACTACTACTTCATTTACGGTCCCGAGCTGGACCAGATCGTCCATGAATACCGAAGCCTTACGGGGCATACGCCCCTGCTTCCCCAGTGGGCCTACGGATTCTTCCAGTCAAAGGACCGCTACGTCTCGCAGAGTGAGGTCTTGGGGATTGCAGATCACTACCGCAAAGAGCACATCCCGCTGGATGCGATCGTGCAGGACTGGTATTGGTGGAAGACAGAGGGAGATCCGATCTTCAATTCGAACTTCACTGATGTTCCCGGCGAATTGAGTCGCCTGCACGATGAGCACATTCACGCCATGCTCTCGGTCTGGGGACTGTTTGATACCAAGGCAGAGAACTACAAGGGACTTGAAGCGCAACATTTTCTTGTGCCCGACGCTCATGTCTACGATGCTACAAACCCTAGAGCGCGTGAATTCTATTGGAATAACTTGGTCGGCAAGCTGTTCGAGCAGGGCTGGGATGCATTCTGGCTCGATAGCGCGGAGCCCGAAGAATATTGGCCCCACATGGGAGATGCAATTCTCCAGAACAAGCAGATTGCGATTGGCAACGGGGCTGAGTACACGAATGTATTCCCGTTCATGCACACCACAGGAATCCAGCAGCACTGGAAGGCAACTACAGATCGCAAACGCGTATTTCTGTTGACAAGATCAGCGTTCCTGGGTCAGCAGCGGGTCGGCGCGACCGTGTGGTCGGGAGATGTCTATGGCTCGTATTGGGGCTTAAGGCACCAAGTCGCAGCCGGGCTGAATTTTGCTCTTTCAGGGTATCCCTACTGGACAACCGACATCGGTGGTTACTGGCCACCTCATGACAAACCTCTTGACGATCCGAAGTTCCAAGAGCTCTACGCGCGCTGGTTCGAGTATGGAGTCTTCTGCCCGATCTTCCGCACCCACGGGCACAGACCGGAAAACGAGATTTGGTCCTTCGACAAAGTCGAACCCATCCTGATCAAGTTCGACAAGATTCGGTACCGCCTGATGCCATACATCTACTCGCTGGCTTGGCGGGTCACGACTGAAGACTACAGTATTCAGCGCCCGCTCGTTATGGATTGGCGCACAGATCCAAAAATTCGCGACATTGGCGACCAGTTCATGTTCGGACCCTCCATTCTCGTGGGCCCGGTGCTTCAAGGAGACGCCAGTCACAGGACCCTGTATCTGCCCGATTCTCCTGCTTGGTACGATTTTTGGACGGGAGAGGCGCAGAAGGGTGATCGTGAGATCGAAGCGGACGCCCCTCTGGATCGTATTCCACTATTCGTGCGTGCTGGTTCAATTCTTCCTCTTGGTCCGGAAATTGAATATGCCGACGAAAAGCCAGCAGGACCGATCGAACTGCGGATCTATCCGGGAGCGGACGGCGCCTTCGCGCTATATCAGGACGCAGGCGATAGCTATGACTATGAGAAAGGAGCTCACTCTCTCATCCCTCTGCATTGGTCCCAGGCAAACCGGACTCTCACGATTGGAGACCGAGAAGGACAATATCCCGGAATGCCTGCCAGCATTCAGATGAATATTGTCTGGGTGTCCAACGAGCACGGTGCGGGACCCGGCCCCGTAGCCAGCCCTGACAAAACTATTGAATACACCGGGAAAGCAGTTACTGTGCAAGGGCCCTGAATCTTTGATCCGAGCAACTCTTGAAACCTTTCCCTGATGGATTGAACCTGGAGGTCCAAGTTACGTGCAGGAACTTACTGGAATCAGCACAGTAAAAACCGAAGAGGTAGAACACCATCTATGGAAGAAGGCATTCAAAATCTACAACGACAGGGTGCAGTTGCTGGTTCTGACGGAAGTCGGCCCGCGTATTCTTTTCTTTGGGTTTCTGGGAGAGGAGAACGAGTTCCACGAGATTCCCGAGCATTCGGGAGAACGTGCGGATCAGACGTTTAGAGTTTATGGAGGCCATCGTCTCTGGGTATCACCGGAAACCCCGCGCACGTACTACCCCGACAATCTTCCGGTTGTGGTGGAGAAACAGCACGATGCTTTTATTTTCACCGCTCCTCCCGAATCCATGCCCACGGGCACAGGCTTGCAAAAAGAAATTGAGATCAAACTGGCGGACACAGGGGCACGGGTTACGGTCACACACCGCATCCGCAACATTGGAAGAAAATCCACCGAAATGGCTCCATGGGCGCTATCGGTGATGGCTGGTGCTGGGAAGGCCATTCTGCCTCTTCCGCCGCGCGCACCGATGTCAGCGGACAGATTATTGCCCGAAGGGATCCTTGCTCTGTGGCCTTACACGGACTTGGCCGATCCACGATGGAAGATCGGTACGAAGTATATGCAGCTTCAACAGACAAGCAATTGTGCAGGTCCATTCAAGGAGCAAATGGGCGGGATCTTTAATTCGTCCGGGTGGGGCGCCTACTTCCGACGGGGACATTTGTTCATCAAGAAAGCTGAAGTTGAGAAGAATGCACGATACCCCGACTTCGGCTGTAATTTCGAATTGTATACGGACACGCACTCGCTTGAGTTCGAGACTCTCGGCCCACTTCGAAAACTGAATCCGGGAGAGACGGCAGAACATATCGAGCGCTGGTGGCTCTTCAAAAATATTGAAAGTGGCGACTCCGAAAGCTGGATTGATTCAATCATTCTTCCGGCCGTCGAACGTGCGGGATGAGGTGCACCGCTGCGTGTGGCCCGTTCCACATGGTTACAGTTCGCACGATGTGCCTGTGGCAGGATAAACAGATTGTTTGTTTAGCAGGATTTCCGAGGGTTACCAGTTGAATTGATTCCCCATGTTCATGAATCGAAGAGCATTCTTGAGATCGAGTGGGCTCGTCGCATTCGGAGCCAGTGTTCCGTGCCTCTCCAGTTTCGCCTCAGCCTCCAGTAGCCCAGAACCGTTTCGCTGGAGCACCGATGACCTGGTGTTCTCATTCGAAGTGAAGGATGGCAGGTTGCGTCAGAAATGTCTTGTGCCGGCCGGTGCAGCGCCCGGCGCGAATACGTCCTCCGGAGTCGAAGTGGCTCTGCAATGCAGCGGAGAAGATTCGCCTGATCAAGGCATGAAATCAGGTGTGGGACAGCCCGGTGCGCGGCTCCTCTTTATAGGCAGGCGCGAAGAGTCAACGCTCGAGGGCAAGCGCCTAGTTGTAAGACATACGGACCCGATATTGCGCTTGCGCGTGGAGTCTGTTTATGAAGCGTTCGATGGCGTCCCGGTTGTTCGCCGGCATTCGCGAGTGACCAACGAGGGTAAGGTGCCCGCGGGCATTGAGTTCTTCAGTTCGGCCATGCTCCATGGTCTTGCCGATCCTCAGAACTACGATCGTGAGCTTCGTATCCATGTCGCCCAGAACAGCTGGATGGCGGAAGGGCAGTGGCGTACGCTGCGTCCGTCAGAAATGGGCTTTGTGGAGAACGAGCGTACAAGCCGTTCGGAGGCGCAAGCGAGCAGCGTCGGCACGTGGTCAACGGTACGGTATCTGCCCATGGCAATGGCAGAGAACGTGGAAATGGGAGTCATCTGGTTCTGGCAGATTGAACACAATGGATCGTGGTATTGGGAAATCTCGAATGCCTCCGAACGCGATAACTATGCCGATGACGTTTATGCGTACCTGGGCGGACCGGACGACCTGCATTCCGCAGCCTGGAAGCGTTTGAATCCTGGAGAGACCTACGAGACCGTTCCTGTCGCAATCGGATGCGTGCGCGGTGGCTTCGACGAAGCTGTAGCGGCATTAACGCGTTACCGCCGTGCGGCCTGCGTAAAGTTAGGAAAGGCCAATTCGCGATGCCCGGTAATTTTCAACGACTACATGAACTGCCTTTGGGGTGACCCAACTGAAGCAAGGGAATTGCCACTGATCGCCGCGGCCGCAAAGGCAGGTTGCGAGTACTTCGTCATCGATGCTGGCTGGTACGCCAACATCAATGAAGACTGGAGTCCGACCATCGGAGCGTGGCAACCTTCTTCGGCACGTTGGCCCCGCGGTTTAAAGTTCGTGCTCGACCAGATCCGGCAAGCGGGAATGGTTCCGGGATTGTGGCTTGAACCGGAAGTCGCAGGCGTGAAATCTCTGCTGGCAAAAAAGCCAGACAGCTGGTTTCTTGCGCGACATGGGAAGCGCGTGCTGAAGAATTCACGCTTTTTACTTGATTTCCGCAATCCCGAAGTCCGGAGCTACCTCGACGACGTGATCGAACGCCTGGTGAATCAATACGGCGTCGGCTATATCAAAATGGACTATAACGTCGATTCGCTGCAGGGGACCGAAATAAACGCGGAAAGCTTTGGGCAGGGCCTGCTCGAGCACAACCGTGCGCACCTTGAGTGGCTCGATGCCATCTTGAAGAAGTATCCCGACCTGGTGATTGAAAACTGCGGCAGCGGCGGGGGACGCATGGACTATGCAATGCTCAGCCGTTTGCATATCCAGTCCATGACCGATCAGGAGGATTATCTGAAGCTGCCTGCGATTCTCGTGGGTGCGTCCGCAGCCGTCCTGCCTGAGCAATTGGCCATTTGGTCTTATCCTGTGGCGAATTCCGACCCTGACCAGGCCAGCTTCAACATGGTTACAGCCATGATCTGTCGAATTCATCAGAGTGGCCGTCTCGATTCGCTTTCGCCGCAAGCTTGGGGCCAGGTCGCACAAGGAATCCGAATTTACAAGGAACTCCTTCGCAAACATATTCCGAATGCACTCCCTTTCTATCCGCTGGGACCTTCAGATATCACGGCATCGCAAAACCCAGTTGCCCTCGGAATGCGGTCGCAGGACAGGACAGTGCTCGCGATCTGGAGACTTGATGGGGAGGCGAAGATCACATTGCCTCTGCCGATGCCGCATGCCAAAGTCGTTTATCCCATTGACCTCGGCGTGAAGATAACAACCTCGGAAAGCTCGTTGGTTGTCGAGTTCCCGCGAAAGCGCATGGGTTGCTTAGTGTCGGGATAAGCCTCCGTTCCTAGCTGAACCGCCCTGATCAGGGCTGAAAGCACTGGCGAAACATTCAGCGGACTGCTTTTTCAACAGTCACAGAAGTTATGGGACTTCGGCTGAGGCGAACGAGCGGCTCTTCAGCGGCTGTTGTTTTCCGGTCCTGTTCTCCAGACGAGAGGCGTTCCGCGCTCTTCAAAGAGATCGCCGTTTTCCAGAATCGCGATTCCTGAGGATCGTAATAGTTACGGGCATACCGTTGGGGACTGACCCTTCCACCGACCAGATAGCCCGCCAACATTCCACCACCGACCATCGGCAGCACAAAGAGCAGAGGCATATTTCTTCGTTCTCACAAGCGACTCCAGAAAACCGCGAGATACCTAGGGGAGTGCTGCGAGGGTTCCCTGATCTCGTCGGCACTGCAGGCTCACTATTACCGGACAGATGCCCCGCACTTCGCCGTCATAATTTCCTGAAACTGCGCTCTGTTAGCGTTCTTACCATAGCTTTCGGCGGCTTATTTGTCATCGCTGGCCCTGCATGTTGTTGAATGTACGCTGTACCTTGTTTTCGAATCCCACTCTCTCCGCCATTACCTTTGTAATCTAGCACTTGCAAGCTGGTGATATCTACACTGATATCAACGTGGAGGATCACCAGTGAACCGTCAGTGCAACGTCACCAAACGAATCCAGACCAGCAAAGGCCCACGCTACTGCCCCGTGGTGCTTTCTGCCAATGGGCGAATCAAGCCAGATGTGGTTTTAGTCGGAGACCGGGAAGAGCGCCACCCCGAAGGGGCGTACTACATTTCATGGTACGAGGGAAAGCGTCTTATCCGGCTCTCAGTGGGCAAGGACGCCGCTACTGCAACGGCCCGCCGTCTTCAAAAGGAGGCGGAACTGAACGCCGTGAACAACGGCGTCGCTCTCCTGCCTGACAGCCAGAACGGAAACAGGTCGGTAGCTGCAGCCGTCTCGGACTTCCTTGACGAAACCAAGCTCACGAAAAAGCCCAAGACGCTGGCAGCGTACACGACTGCTCTCAATTACTTCACCGAGTCCTGCCCAAAGCTCTCCCTCGAAGACATTGACCGCAGAGACCTGCTCAAGTTCGCAGCGTTTCTCCGTGACCACAAGGAGCAGGCACCACGCAGTTGCTGGAACAAGTTCTCGAACGTGATGTCATTTCTGAAGGCAAATGGTATTCGGGGTTTGGTGAAAAAGAACGATTGGCCCCGCTACACGGAAGAGGAGCCGGAGATTTACGAGAACGACGAGCTTGACACACTGTTTGCCGCCTGTGATGAAAAGGAGAGGATGTGGTTTGAGTTCTTCCTGATGACGGGCATGCGCGAACAGGAGGTCATGCACGCCTACTGGGCTGACATCAACTTCAAAGCTTCCACTGTTCGCGTCAGCCACAAACCAGACCGAGGCTGGACACCAAAGGCGTACAAAGAACGAGAGATCCCGATCCCAGCAAAGTTGGTCGCGAGCCTCAAGGCGCTGAAGGCGAAATCTGCTAAGACCTGCAACCTCGTCTTTCCGACTTCCGGCTGCAATGTGAAGATGAACTTCCTCGATGATCTGAAGGCGGTCGCCGAGCGTGCGGAACTGAACCCGGAAGACTTTTGGCTGCACAAGTTCAGAGCGACGTTTGCCACTCGGTGCCTCTGGGCAGGGGTCGACCTTCGCACCGTGCAGCAGTGGCTCGGGCATTCTGACATGGAATCGACGATGCGTTACCTGAAGCCTTCTCGGAGTCAACAGGTGCGTGAGAAAGTGAATGAAATTTTCGGAGGGGTGCAATGAACAGCGTACTCGACAGTCCAAATCGGCATCGCTTGATGTCACTCGCCTCGCGCATCAACGCCATTCATCGTGCTCTGACGGCCGACGAGCTTGCGGAGCTCCTTCATATGTCCCGCATAACGATTCTCCGGCGGGCCAAGCGGGGCACTATACCGTCGTTTCGAGTAGGTTCCTGCGTCAGATTTGACTCGGCTGCCATCGCCAGGTGGCTAATGCAGCAGGGCGTGCAGAGAATGTCCAAGGGTTGAGTCACAGAGACGCCTGTTAGCGACAGTTACTTCCGGTTAGCTCGTCACTTGTAAGAGAATAACCGAGGCAACCACTTTTCGCTGGGGATTGCTGTCCCTGGAATCGTTTATACCGCTCAACGGCCTGTAGGTTAGCCGCCCGCCAGCAACTCCTGCCGAATCGTCACTTGGCAATGCGGCTGGAGCGGCTGCACATTCCCGCCGTTGGTTGGCGAGCTGACAGAAAACACTCAAGCGTTGCCACCTTACTGCCGGATTTGCGGTACGCCAACGCGGCGAACGAGATCCTTGAATCTCGGTTCGGAGCGCATGAAATCGAAATCATCCCGAAACCCGAGTTCGATCATCAAGCTGGACCGCTCCCTAAAAGCTTCTAATAGCCGCCGGTAGGCATCGTCCTTATCTCGGAGCCGCGCATAGCACTCGGCGTACGCAGCAGGAGAGACATACTTGCCCGAACGCTCTCGTTCTTGGAGTCGTGTAATCTGCGCCAAGTTATCTTCGCGTTCTGTCACGAGCTTTGCCTCGGGAAAGCCCCTTTGCGGCAGGGTTCTTCGGAAAACGTGTAGCAGCCTCAGATCATTACGAAGTACCAGGGCGCGCTCGAATTCTGCCGCCGCGCGTCCGACATCCCCTACTGCTTCATAATTCTCGGCAAGTGTTAAATGCGGCAACGGCGATGCGGGTGCAATTTCAACCGCCGACTTGGCTTGCCGCCCGGCTTCCTCGTATCGGCCCACGCGTTGCAGTCGCCACGCCAAGGACAACATGGTGCTAACGTTCACAGGGTCGAATTGTACGGCACGCATGTCTTCATCAATTGCCTCGTTGACCCTGCCGGTTTCGAACAGGAAATAGGAATACCACCGATGCGCAAGGCTGGAGCTGGGGTTAATCGTGATGGCGGTCTGCACTTCGCTTTCCCCTTCGCGCCAGTTCCACTCATAATGGTTCCGGATGTAACCGAGCGCCAGGTGTGCCTCAGCCGACTGTGGATCGAGTTGCAATGCCTTCGTCACCGCTGCGAGAGCTTGCGGGTATGCCTCCTTAGGGCTCATGTACCCGTAGTACTCCAGCAGAGCATAACAATCGGCGATTTCTGCATAGGTCCCGGCGAAACGCGGGTCCAGCCCCGCGGACTCGTGGAAGTGGTGCAGCGCCGCGATAAGAGACTCTTCCGTCCGCTGCTCAAACAAGAATTTGCCGCGCAGGTAATCCTCGTACGCCTGCGGATCGACGCTCCTCGCGGCGCTTTGCTCGCGGGCGGCCTCAGGCAAGGCGACGCTTATGCTGCTTGCCACTGCCGACGCAATGTTGCGATGTACATCTAGAACGTCTCGCATTTCGGTGTCGTAGCTGTTGGCCCAGATGTGGGTCTGGTCGCGAACTTGAATCAGCTGGGCCGCGACGCGAACACGGGTCCCATCAGATCTTGTAGTCCCTTCGAGAACATAATCCACGCCGAGTTCCCGTCCGATTTCTGCCACGCTCTTCTTTGCGCCCTTGTACTGAATCGTGGAGGTTCTGGCGATGACCGCCAGCCGGGAAGGGTTGAAGCTGCCAAGCCGGGTGATGATTTCCTCCGTAAGCCCATCGCTGAAATAGTCTTGCTGTGGATCACCGCTGAGATTCACGAAAGGAAGGACGGCCAGCATTATTTTGTCGCTGGAGGAGCTGGCAACAGAACGGGTAGTCGACCGCCAGTAGATGCCAGCCGCTGCCGCACAAACCAAGGCTGCGAGAGTGGCAATGTGAATTCGTCGCCAGGTTCTCGGCATGGTTGCAATCGGCGGATGACCCGTTGCTGGCCGGACGACCTCCTCATTGGCAGTGAGTGTAACCGGCGGCACAAAGCGGTACCCTTTGCCCACCACCGTCTGGATGTACTTGGGGTTCTCGGCCGTATCGCGCAGGCAGATTCGAATCTTGCGAATTGCAGTATTGATTCCCTGCTCGGTATCGAGGTAGACACCCTTGCCCCAAAGCCTCTCTATGACCTCTTCGCGGGTTACGAGTTCTCCCTGCCTTGAGGCAAGAAGGATCAATAACTCCATAGGCAACCGCTCCAGACGCAATAAACTGCTATTGCGCCGAAGCTCATAGCGCCCTACGTCAATTTCAGTATCGTTAAAGCGAAGAATCGGACCCGGCATGCACGCCACCCTACGGTCGCGCGGGCCATTTTACACCACCTCAAGTCGCCTCATTTCAGTGTGTTGCCGGTCTATCCAATGTTGATGCGAAATTGATCTGGAATTCATTGACGGCTTTGGCAGCGCCAGTCAGCAATGATCTGGCGCGGCAAAAATCCCCCACAACGCCGCGATGGGAGGAAACGACAATGGTCTTGCGCCGATTGTCATCGTTGGCTGTGATTGCAGCGCTCGCGCTCATAGCCGTCTTAGCCGCTGCTGAAGATACCGGCGATGTCCAACATGTCAGGTTTGCGGAAGATGTGGTCGCGCTTGAGTACGTGGGTAATGTCAACAACAACGGAGCCAACTCCAACCAGTTTGGTTACTTTAGCTTCGTAACTCAACTACCTGCATTCAATGGAACTCCCGAAGATGCAGCACACGCCAACTTTACCTTTTTCACAGAAGCTGTCACACAACGAGTGACGACGAATGGCACGTTGCGCATCGTCGACCGAACGGGCACCACGACCGTGTATCTGGCTACGTCACCTCCCAGCTTTGCGGACCCCGATTCCTTTCGCAGCGGGATACCGATCCAAGTCTCGACGATGCAGCAACAGGTGATTCTGGATACAACGACAGGCGATTTCAACGTGGTAAACGTGAACACGGTCACGGGTACATTCACGTTCTCGCTCGCCGGGTACGACTATCAACTGGGAAAGACCGGCGATCGTTTCCGCACGCTTGTCCGGGGAAAAACCAACGCTGCTCCGCCTCCAGGATTTTTTATGGCCGGTTACGCCGTTGGAGTGGGCAAAAACTGATGTTCGGGTTGGCGCATGGCATGGGGCGGCCAAACCTTGCGGCTGAGTTGCACGCTGGCCCCAAATGGGTTCCTGCCCCGCCATGGCCTGACCGGCTAGTTTTTCTCGTATAAGGTTCGATCGATTTTTGCTACGATGTACGCTCTATTTGCGATCTTGTTTGGGTGTTATCACTGCTTTCGTAGTCAGACGTTGTGATCCGCTGGCCCGCATGTTGTTGAAACTATCTTTAGCTTCCCTCATGATTTTTGCTGTCAAGCTCGTCGGCGCAGCTCCAATCCAAGCTCTGAATGTGCACATCGGTACTGCATAACGCCCTTCTGAACACGTCTGCCCGGAGGATGGCAGGCGGCCTCGCCCCCGGGCGGATGACGACGCCAGAAGAAGTCGCAACCCTCATGGCGCTGCTTGCTTCGCTCCGCACCTCAAACGTCACGGGCTCCAACTACGTTATCGACGGCGGGCTCATCCAGACACTTTAAAAGTGCCCCTCAGCGTCTCAACCATTAATCTGGTCAGCTCCTCGTTGGTCGGCGATCCGGAAACTACGCCGATTGTTGTCGCAGTATTGCCTTCCTGACCTTGTCTGGTCTCCCGTCCGATCTGTCCAGGACGTTGAGTACGCGTGCGCGTCGGTCGGCACACGTGCGGCACACTCCATTCTGGCGCCGCACGTGATCAAGTGACGGTTCTGGCTGGGGATGCAGTAAGATTGGTGTTCCCCGTTCAGGTGCAGGCCAGCGATTGAAGGGTGAAAGGGTGTTCCGCACGCCAAACATTCACGCTGACAACAAATCCTGATCTGATAGAAAGTTCCGTAAGCGCCACAAGTCATGATTTCTATCAATTCAGCAAATTTTGGCTTTCTGAAAGCCGATAGCCCTCAATTGGTGCGCCTCGGGGCACTCGCTGAACACTATTTTCAGGACGACCCTAATACCTGTCTCATCAAGCTTCGGCAGTTCGGTGAGTTGCTCGCGCAGACAACCGCCGCCAATGCAGGGCTTCTCGCTTCCCCCGACGAGCCTCAGGCCGACCTCTTACGACGACTGAAATTTGAGCGCATCCTTCCCGGTGAAACGGCAGATCTCTTTCATCAGCTTCGCATCGCAGGCAATCGGGCGACTCACCACCAGGGCGGCACCCACGCCGAGGCACTGGCATCCCTGAAAATTGCCCGGCAACTTGCCATCTGGTTCCATCGTACTTTCAAGAAAGATCCTAAGTTCTCCCCTGGCCCGTTCACTCCGCCACCTGATCCAGCAGCTGCCAGCGAGGCGATCCATGAGGAGTTGGCTCGTCTGCGCAAAGTGTTGGAAGAAACTCAGAGCGAAGCGACGCGCGCTCGCCTGACCGCTGAGCAGGAACAACGGGCAAGACTCAAGGCGGAAGAACAGGCGGCGAGGGACCGCGCCGATCGGGAAATATGGGAGAAGCTCGCTCAGGAAGCAGAATCCGCCCGGTCAGCCACCAGGCACGCGCTGGCAACGCAACAGGCTGCCGCCGCAGCGGCACCCGCCGCTCACAATGCTGCCGTTGTGGTCCGTGCGGAGCAGGCTGCAACAGCTCTCGAAATTGACGAGCAGGCTATGCGTACCCTCATCGATCAGCAGCTTCGTAACCGCGGCTGGGAGGTTGACACTGAAACGCTCCGCCACAGTCTCGGGACACGGCCCGCCAGGGGGCGCAATACGGCGATCGCTGAATGGCCGACGAAAAACGGGCCAGCGGACTATGCCCTATTCATCGGTACACGCTGCATTGCCGTGGTTGAGGCCAAGCGCCGCAATAAGAACGTCTCGGCCGTCCTGCGTCAGGCCGAGCGTTACTCCGCGGGGTTCCGCGTAGGGGCGGGGGTTGAGTCTTTCGGCGGTCCATGGGGCGAGTATGTCGTGCCTTTCGTTTTCTCCGCGAACGGAAGGCCATACCTTCAAGCAGCTAGAGACCCAGAGCGGCATCTGGTTCCGCGATGTACGACGCCGCACGAATCATGCCCGTGCGTTAACGGATTGGCCCACACCGGACGGCCTACAAGGAACGTTCGACATTGATGTTCCAACGGCAGAGCAGGCACTTAAAGAACAGTCCTTTGATTTCGCGTTTCCGCTTCGCAGGTATCAAGAGAAGGCCATCCGGAAGGTCGAGGAAGTCCTGGCTAAAGGGGAACGACGGATGCTTCTGGCGATGGCGACGGGAACCGGCAAGACCAAGCTCGCCATCGCGATGCTCTATCGCCTACTCGCTGCGAAACGCTTCCGACGTGTGTGCTTCGTCGTAGACCGCAATGCGCTTGGAACACAAGCCGCAGGCGAATTCAAGACCACGAGAATCGTGAGCGTCCGCACCTTCGCCGATATTTTCGGCATCAAGGAACTGGCGGATATCACTCCTGAATCCGAAACCAAGGTCCACCTCTGCACTATTCAGGGGCTGGTAAAAAGAGTCCTCTACGCCACCGAGCCGGCTGATGTGCCGCCCATCGATCAGTATGACCTCATGGTCGTTGACGAATGCCACCGCGGCTATTTGCTTGATCGCGAGATGTCAGACGCCGAACTCAGCTTCCGCAGCCAGGACGACTACATCTCGAAATATCGGCGCGTGCTGGAACATTTCGATGCGGTAAAGATAGGCCTAACGGCAACACCGGCCCTGCATACCGTCGATATCTTCGGCAAACCTGTCTATACCTACCCGTACCGCGATGCCGTCATCGATGGCTGGCTGGTGGATCACGAACCGCCCATCCAAATTACCACAGCACTGAGCCGAAGCGGCATCACCTTCGGCAAGGGTGAATCTGTCGAGATGATTGACTCGCGCAGCGGCGACGTGGACTTGGCAGAACTGCCTGACGAGCTGCATTACAACGTGGAAGAGTTCAACAAGCTCGTGGTCACCGAGGCCTTCAACCGCGTAGTCGCCGAGGAACTCGCCAAGCACATCGACCCGAGTCTTCCGGGCAAAACGCTGATCTTTGCAGTTAGCGACGCCCATGCCGACATCATTGTCGCCGAGCTTAAGAAAGCCTTTCGGAACGCGTACGGTGAAATCGAAGACGCTGCGATCCGCAAGATCACCGGCAGTGTGGACCGCGTCGGAAGCTTGATTCTTTCCTTCCGCAATGATGAGCTGCCCAAGATTGCGGTTACCGTCGATCTGCTCACCACCGGCATCGACGTGCCTCGAATCGAGAACCTTGTTTTCTTGCGGCGAGTCAATAGCCGCATCCTTTACGAACAGATGCTGGGGCGCGCCACCCGCAAATGCGACGAGATCGGCAAGGAGAATTTCCGCATCTTCGACGCAGTCGATCTCTATCCGCACCTTCAGGAACTCACTTCCATGCGCCCGGTGGTGGTCAATCCGTACGATCACCCTGGAACAGCTTTTCGACGAACTGGCGCAGGTCAGCAGCGACGAACATCGCCAGATTGTCCGTGACCAGATTCTTGTTCGGCTCCGCCGGCAACTCAAGCGCCTTCCAGAGAACGCGCGCGAAGCGAATATGCAAGCCTCAGCCGGGGAATCGCCCGAAGCGACGCTGAACCGCGTCTGCAGAATGAACCGCCGGCAGCGATAGCGCAATGGGTTAAGGCACGCCCAGGCATAGGGCGCATTCTCGATTGGACCTCGGACACCAAAGATCCATTATGGCTGCCTATCTCCCATCACCCGGACGAAGTGGTCGCCGTAACGCGCGGTTATGGGACGGCTGCCCGGCCCGAGGATTTCCTGAGCAGCTTTACGGCTTTTGTGCGCGACAATCTCAACAAGATAGCCGCTCTGACCGTGCTGGTACAGCGACCTCGCGACCTTACCCGCGCCTCATTGCGCGAGCTGAAGACAGCAGCTGGACAGCGCTCGGCTATTCGGAAGCCGCATTACGCAGAGCCTGGGCCGACGCCAAGAACGAAGACATCGCTGCCTCGATTGTCGGCTTTGTGCGCCAGGCGGCTATTGGCGATGCTCTTGATTCCCTACCATGACCGGGTACAGGGCGCCGTTCGGCGCATACTTGCAAGCCGCCAATGGACGGAAATCCAGAAGCGCTGGCTGAAGCGCATCGGGGAACAGCTCGAGCGAGAGATTGTCGTTGATCGCTCCGCGCTGGACGAGGAACCGTTTCGTGCTGACGGTGGATTTGCCCGGCTTAATAGGATATTCGATGGAAACATGGAAGCGATTCTCGGCGAGCATTCAGGAGGAAGTATGGCGGGCGGCAGCGTAGCGAAGGTGGCGAACGGGAAAGGGAACACAACCCGCGATATCGTCGCCAAGCTCTGGAATCTCTGTAATGTCCTGCGGGATGACGGAATCACCTACACGGATTACGTCACCGAGCTGACCTTTCTGCTGTTCCTCAAGATGCTGGCCGAGACCGGGACATGAGGAGCGCCTGCCCAAAGCGTATCGCTGGGAGAAGCTTGACCACGGCGAGGGGCTCGATCAGCTCGAATATTATCGCCATCTGCTGCTCGATCTCGGCAATCCCAAGATAGACCAAGGACACGGTCGTCCTTTCCATCTTCACCGATGCGCAAACCAAGCTGCGAAAGCCCACGAATCTCAAGGCGCTGACCGATGCCATCGACAAGCTCGATTGGTTTTCCGCACGCGAGGAGGGCCTCGGCAATCTTTACGAAGGCCTGCTGGAAAAGAACGCAGCCGAGAAGAAATCCGGCGCCGGCCAGTACTTCACGCCTCGCCCACTGATTGACTGCATCGTTCGCTTGGTCAAGCCGCAACCGGGCGAGGTGATTCAGGACCCGGCGGCCGGCACTGGAGGCTTCCTCGTCGCTGCCGACCGTTACATCAAGGACCATACGGACGACCTCTACAAGCTCTCAGAGAAGGACGCATTCTTTCAGCGACACAACGCATTTGTCGGCTTGGAGCTCGTGCCAGACACGCACCGGCTCTGTCTGATGAATCTCATGCTGCACGGCATTGAGAGCCTCATCGGAAGCGGCGACACGCTGTCGCCCGACGGAGAGCGCTTCGGCAAGGCCGAACGTCATCCTGACGAATCCGCCCTTTGGCACTAAGAAGGGCGGAGGCAGGCCGACGCGCTCCGATTTCTCGATCACGGCAGACACTTCGAACAAGCAGCTTGCTTTTGTCGAGCACATCGTTCGAGCTCTCAAGCCCGGCGGACGCGCCGCCGTTGTGGTGCCGGACAACGTGCTCTTTGAGGACGGTGTGGGCCGGCGGTTGCGGAGTTGGATGATGGAGCTCTGCGACGTTCATACAATCCTGCGACTTCCGACCGGCATCTTCTACGCGCAAGGTGTGAAGACCAATGTCGCGTTTCTCACGCGCGGCAAGAACGACAAAGCCAACACGAAGGGTGTCTGGGTCTACGACATGCGAGCCAACATGGACGCCTTCGGCAAGACAAAGCCCCTCACAGTCGCCGACTTTGAGCCTTTCGAGAAAGCATATGGGAAAGATCCGCTGGGAAAGGCAAAACGGCGCGATGAAGGACAGGACGGTAGGTTTCGTTTCTTTAATCGGAAGGAGATCAGCACCAGGAATGACAATCTCGATATTGCTTGGCTGAGGGATACCAGCAACGATCCCGAAGACGACATGACCGAGCCAGAGGAACTGGCGGCAGCGATCACCAACCACTTGAAGAGCGCGCTCGAAGAGCTTGATGCCTTTAGCGAGGAACTCGAAGCCGGGGGGAGGGGGCTGCATGAGCTTTAGTGCGTCCATAGAGCAGCTCGTAGCTCGTTCTAAAAGTCCATTGCTCGCAAAAGCTCCCGGGTGGTCACGAGTTTCCCTTGGGACCGTTGCGAGGATCATCAATGGTTTCCCCTTTAAGTCTGAGTTCTTTACAGATCAAGAAGGTGTGCCAGTAATCCGCATCCGAGATGTGACCGCCGGAGAAGCGAAGACCCTTTATCGTGGGCCAATTCCAGACGGATATTGGGTTGAACCCGGAGATATCGTCATCGGGATGGACGGTGACTTTAACCTCCGAGTCTGGTCGGCGGGCAAAGCATTGTTAAATCAACGAGTTTGCAAGGTCGTCGTGGATGGCGACAAGGCTGACAAAAACTTTGTCGCACATGTGCTCCCAGGCTATTTGCGGACTGTTAATGAAGCCACACATTCGATAACGGTGAAGCACCTGTCATCCAAGACCGTCTGCCAAATTCCACTTCCCTTCCCACCTTTGGAAGAACAACGCCGTATCGTTAACAGGCTGGATAACCTCGTCAGACACTCCAATAACGCCCGCGGCGAACTCGATCGTATTCCGCGTCTCGTCGAACGGTACAAAAGGTCGATACTGGCAGCAGCTTTTCGAGGAGGCCTCACATCAGACTGGCGAAAACACCATCCTGGGAATGTCAGTGATGTCCTCAAGCGTGAGGGAATGCGCCCGCTCACCGACGAGAATCTTGATCATCTTCCGAAAGGCTGGGCTTGGGTGGCCGCTGGAACCCTTTGTGTAATCAAGTCAGGCATAACACTCGGCAAGAAGCGTCAACCTGGGACTGTGTTGTTTGAACGTCCCTACCTTCGCGTGGCAAACGTGCAGCGCGGCTGGCTGAACTTGGATGAAATCAAGACAATTCCTGTTACCGAAAAAGAAGCGGAATCCCTTTATCTTCAGCCTGGAGACGTGCTGATGAACGAGGGTGGAGACCGTGACAAGCTTGGCCGCGGATGGGTTTGGGACGGACAAATAAAACGGTGTATCCACCAGAATCACGTCTTCCGTTTACGGCCGAGGATTCCGGAGCTACCGTCAAGATATCTCTCTTATTACGCAAATGAATTTGGGCAGAACTACTTCTTGCGTGCGGGCAAACAGACCACGAATCTCGCCTCGATTAGCATGAGCAAGATATCGGCATTGCCAGTCCCTATTGCGCCGGCAGATGAAATGGCACGCATCGTCGCGCTGATTGAAGATGGATTCGCAGCTATCGATAAAATTGCGACCGAGTCCAGTCGAGCGTCGGATCTTCTTGATCGCCTCGACCAGGCTACGCTCGCCAAGGCATTTCGCGGCGAGCTCGTTTGATCGAATGCAGGAACCTATGAATCAGGCTCTCCTCCAAGAACTCAGAAAACTCCGAAACGAGATCGCCCATGGGACCCGCCATCCCGACGGTGAGTACTTAGCAAAGCGCCTTCAAGAACTTTCGATTTCAATACCTCCCGAGGATTTGCAGTGGTTTGTTGCGGATCTACTGCGCGGATTCAGCAACATCGGCGAGCATTTCGTTCCCCCTGTTCTTCTTATTAGTGTCATCCGCTTGCTGCTCGAAGGTCGCTCGGCCACTGTCGCATGTGATCCCTGGGCGGGGCTCGGCATCTTGGCTGCAACCGTGCAGGAGGTCGTGGATGCACAAAAGACGATCTCTTGCGTACAAAACACACACAGTCTCGCTCTGGGTCAGGTGATTGCTCCCCAACTCGAATGGCATACCGGTGACCCACTCGCTTTCCTTCAGACTCTGAGAGATCCGCTTGATGTAATTGCCTCGGTGCTTCCCTTTGGAATGCGCGCTTCTCAGGCTGTGGAACTACGGGGAAAATCTGGTGAGCCTGTGCGTTGTTCAGGAGACTTGGGTTCACTCCTGCTCGCAGCAGCTTCCTCGCTGTTGTCCCCCAACGGGATTGGTCTCTTCGTCGTCACCCCCGGCTTCTTTTTCCAGCAGGGGTCCGTGCTACACGATTTACCTCGACTTGGTCTTGGTGTGGCGGCGGCACTGGCACTGCCTGCGGGTAGCTTTGCTCCTTTTACTAACATCGCCACCTACCTAGTGGTCGTGCGAAAACAAGCGTCAGCACTGATGTTCGTTGCTCAGCTCTCGCAAGACCCTCACACCAACCGCCAGGTTGTCGCAAATCTTCGAGAGAAGAGGGCCGACGGCGCTCTGGAGCTTGGGCGGCTTGTAAAACCCGATGAGTTCCGAGGACTTGATTCCCTTCGGCTTGCTGAGCAGTTGCGAAGCGCAGAATGTCACTTTCAAGCACCAGCGATTAGGCTCGGCGATTTGGCCCATGAGGTTCGGCTCGGTCGGACAGGGGATGATTTCTGCTTTCCTAAGGCAGAAAACGCCTTTTACATCCCCCTGATAGGGATCAGCGATGTTGTTGACTCAAGCGAAGCCATGACTCTCAAACGTCAGAACTATGCGCAGGTCGTCGTAGACTCGACGCGGTCTGATGCGCGCTTCGTGGCTCGATTCCTGAACTCAGAGCTTGGTCGCGCCATCCGCGAAGCAAGCAAGTCAGGGATGACGATCCCTAAGCTCAATACATCAGGATTGAAGGCACTTCAGATTTTCGTCCCAAACCTCGCGATTCAAAAGAAGATCCTTGATATTGCAGCCAAGCTCGCAGCTGAACAGAACACAATTCTTGGATTACAAAACGACCTGGATGCAATGCGCCGTGAACTCTGGAATAGTCCTGATCAATGTGATGATATCGACTCGCGAGTTCAAGCATTCTCAGGTCGCCTCACAGCTGGCATCTCGCAACACGTGTCCTTGACGCTTGGCCAGTGGTCCGAGATGCTCCCATTTCCGCTGGCATCCATCCTGCGTGCCTGGCAAGCTACTCCGAATCAGGACTTCAAGACAAAGTATGAACATCTTCTTCACTTCTTCGAAGCCGCTGCCGAGTTTTTCAGCATTATTTATCTTAGTGCTTTTGCTTCACAGCCTGAGTTGTTTGCGATTCAGAAGGAGAAACTCCGGGAGGTCTGGAAAAAGCAGAATCTAAGCCTTCAGCGGGCGACGTTTGGCACATGGAAGGTCGTCGTTGAATATCTGTCCAAGCAGACTCGCGAACTGCTGGCCGGCGACGCTGAGAATCGTGCCCTGTGCGCCGAGCTTTTTGCAGATCCGACGCAATCGCTACCGGAGATGCTGAGCCTCAAGGAGTTGGCGACGGTTCTGTCGGCGGCGAATAAGATGCGTAACGACTGGGCTGGACACGGCGGAGTTGTCAGCGTGTCGGAGTCCAAGCTGAGAAATGAGCAATTGCTGGCTGAACTTCAGAAATTGCGTGAGGTGATGGCAGATGGCTGGCGCCAGGTACAACTCCTCAGATGTCTTCAGTGCCAGCCGCGCCGAGGTGCTTTCGATAATGAGGTTGCTGTGCTCGTCGGTAGCAATTCAGAGTTCCTAAAGGAGACGCGTACGATGTCCTCGTGGCTGGATGTCGAGCGTCTCTATCTCTTATCGCGCGATTCTGGGCGCGCTCTCTTGCTGTTACCTCTTATCCAAGTTGGGCCGTCTCCCACTTCAGCGAAGAATGCCTGCTATTTCTTCAATCGAGTAGAGAAAGACGGGGCACGATTCATCTCATACCACTTCGTCGATCAACCAGAACTCAAAGATCAATCTGTCGATACCTCGGCTGCGATCAAATCACTAAGTGAAGTCGCTCCCTGACGGGCACCCGATGAATCCGGATGAGAAACTACATCCATCCGACGTTGAAGTGGTTCTCTCAACCGGAGGAGCCCCGCACCGGCGGAGGCATGCCGACGGTGATTGCAACGACAATCTGCTTTTTCTCAATCAATGCCCCATTTGGTACGGCTAGAAGAATCATAAGCGAGCGCAGCCGTAAACCACATCCATGACATGGGAGTTTCGGTGTGATAGGGTCAGTCGTACAAACAGACGATTCAGGACAACATGACCCATGCCACGCGATCCGCTAGACGCGTTTGTCGAGATCTACGTTCAGGCCCTTCAGGATCAGAACGCAGCCATTTTTGCCGGGGCTGGTCTTTCGATTCCTGCGGGACTGGTGAACTGGAAGGAGCTGCTGGAGGATATTGCGGCCGAGGTAGGACTCGATGTGCACAAGGAAGACGACCTCGTTACTGTGGCACAGTTTCATGTCAATGAGCACAAGGGGCGTCACCGCATAAATCAGGCGCTCATCGACGAGTTCTCAAAACGGGCGAAGCTCACCGAAAACCATAAACTGCTGGCGACCCTTCCAATAAAGACCTACTGGACCACCAACTACGACACGCTCCTTGAAGACTCTATTGTTGCTGCCGGCAAGAGACCCGATGTCAAACGAACGGTTGAAAATCTCGCCTTGACGGTACCTCGTCGTGATGCGGTCGTGTACAAGATGCATGGTGACATATCCCTCCCGGACAAAGCGGTAGTCACGAAGGATGACTACGAATCCTATCAATCTACCCGCCATCTTTTTTCTGCTGCGCTGCAGGGGGATCTCGTTTCCAAGACATTTCTCTTCATCGGATTCAGCTTCAACGATCCCAATCTCGCATACATCCTGAGCCGAATCCGCCTACTTCTTGGCGAAAACCGTCGTGAACATTACTGCCTCTTGAGAAGAGTGCAGCGTAAGGATTTCGACAAAGCCGCCGATTTTAATTATGCCCGCGGCAAACAGGACTTGCAGGTGAAGGACCTGAAGCGGTACGGGATACAGGGCCTGCTGGTTGACGACTATGCGGAGTATATCAGCGTAATCCAGAGGATCACACGCCGATACAAGATGGCGAGGGCGTTCATTTCCGGCAGCGCGGTTGATTACTCTCCCTGGAAGCCTGTTGCTGCCCAGCAGTTGCTTCAGTTGCTGAGCAGCAATCTTATGGACTCGGGTTTCGGTATTGTGTCCGGCTACGGTCTGGGCGTCGGTCCTTATGTGCTGAACGGAGTGTTAGCGCAGCTTGACGAGGAAAACACGCGTTCACTTGATGACCGCATCGTCCTCCGACCATTTCCAATCGCGATCGCTGATCCTGGGGAAAGAAAGCGCCGCTGGACGGCATACCGCGAGGACATGCTTTCATACGCCGGTGTCGCGCTGTTTCTTTTTGGTAACAAGCTTGGGCCGGGTGGCGCTGTTGTTCCCGCGGACGGAATGGAGGAGGAATTCCGCATTGCGGCGGCAAAGGGTCTTTTGGTCGTTCCGGTCGGATGTACTGGCAGCATGGCGGGGCGCCTCCATGCGGAGGTTCTCACAAACTTCGATAAACACTATTCTGCGCCCGGCTATCGACGCCTGTTCGAGGCGCTTGGGAAATCGGGAACTCCTCGCCAGGTCGTGGCGCGAATTCTTACGCTGCTCAAGAAACTGAGAGAAGATCGAGCTTTGCTGGGATCATTTTGATCAGATGCTTAACGAAGGGAGATCACCACCTATGGCCAGAAGAGTATTCTTCAGCTTTCACTATGAACGCGATGCGTGGCGGGCCGGGCAGGTGCGTAATAGCTGGGTAACGAAGGACCGTGAGAGCGCAGGTTTCTGGGACGCCGGCGCATGGGAGGAAGTGAAGAAGAAGACTGAGGCAGCCATTGAAAAGTGGATCAGCGATCAACTCCTGGGGACCTCGGTGACAGCTGTGCTTATCGGGGCCGAAACGTCCACTCGCCAGTACGTCGGGTACGAGATCAAGCAAAGCTATACGCGAGGAAACGGAATGATCGGGATCTATATCCATAACATGAAAGACGTGAACGGACGGACAGATATCAGGGGAGTCAATCCTCTCGCGAACTGGCATGTAGAACAGAACGGGCGAACAATTTACTTATCGGATCTCTATCCGACTTACGATTGGGTGAATGATCAGGGCTACGCGAACCTTGGCAACTGGATTGAGGCTGCCGCCAAGAAGGCCGGGAAATAGATACAGTTCTAAAGCGAGGTTCCCGTGTCATATCTCCGGATCTCAGAGGCAAGGGCGGCGAGTCAAACCGCACGGCTCCTGCTCGTAAGCCTGCGAAAGCGGGCAATTCGGGCAATCCACAGCAGCACGAGCATAGGGAGTAGAAGCCACTGAGCATGGACGTGCCGTTTACAAAAGTACACTGCACAGCACAGCTGCGCGCGTCTGTGGCGTTCCGTGTGCTACGCCTGGCGACCATCGAGCGCAAGACGCGCCCGCCACTCGAAATTACGAAAGTATTCGTAGATCGTTAGCATGGGGCTGCCAGTAACGATGTCGAGCTAGTAAACAAGGCGCGATGATATTGCGAAGTGATACCAGTGACTACGTCCAAGTCATGTGTTTTCAATGACTGGAGGAGAGCGCCGTATTCTCCACCGTGATAAGGCCCTGACGGACGGGCCATACTCGTGACCACATTTTTGCCGGCCGACGACGTTAAGTCAGACCCGCTCTACTCACCTTTCTAGTCGCTTTCTGCCCCCTTCCCCACCGCATTTGGCGCGTTAACGAGCCGCATCTGTCGCTCTGGGGACGCTGCGATCCACACGAAGGAAAGGGGTTTGCTGCGAAAGAGCAGACTGATGGGTCCCCCTCCGAAGTAATTCTTCCCGACATGCCCCGGGCGGGGAGTCTCCCGGATCTTCGCCACCGACGAGCGCCTTGCCAAGCCAACGTGGGTCGAGAGAAGTCGCCTTCATATCTTTTTCTTGGACTATACGATGTAGAGTGAAATGCCCAGTGCCGGTCGCGGATAAACCGGTCATTCCGGGCCAACGCGGGTAACCCTTGGAATGTGACCGTTGTGCCATTCTCCTGCTTACATAATTTTGCTAGTTTGGTCTTGCGACGTCCCTGTCGCACAACAAAACGATGACTCCTTGCGCCAAGTACTCCTCGATTAGACAGGCACCTAGCCTGCAAGGGGGTAGTTATGAGCGCAGCCGCACAAGCAGAAGTCATCGAAGTAATAACCGCAACCCATCCAACTCCGCATGATGTTGTCGCAGCCGCTCTGGAAGAGCCCGCAATCATGGCGGCCATCCAGCGAGGAACACGCAAGGCAAAGGTAAAGAAATACGCTGCCGTCACACAAAGAGGGCACGACGGCGTGCGTGAGCACACCTCCGACTTCGTGCAGGCAACCTGCCTAGCACTGCTAGAACATCACGCTGAAAAGTTCGCTGCAATGATCCCAGAAGAACGAGCAGCGTTCGTCGAGAAGCTAGCGATGAGTGTCTCTTGGAAACAAGTGTACCTAATGAGGCGTGAGGAGGCATTGGCAGAGCCTTTTGACGACCACCAAGCCGACAATGAGACTAGCCCGCAGGTGTTCGCATGCGACGACATCTCGCTCAATGGACAAAGACCGAACTGGATGTCTGCACATGCTGAGGAGTCAAAACTCACCGAAAGCATCGACCGGCAGAGGGCAGAAACACGGTCAGAGGAAGAACCAGAAACCAGGTACGAGCTAATGTGCAGACGTCTTGGTGAGCAAAACGCTGACTGGATGCTCGAGTATGAGAACAGTCTCTACAAGTCAGCGAAACCGCGCAAAGACCGAGTCAAATACTTCCGCTTGCGGAAGAAGTTGAACGGGATGTAACGAACTTTTCCTGTATATAGGAAGGGAAGAAGACAGACAAAGGCATCCAGCACGGCTGGCACTCGCTGCCAGTCGGACAACCGAGCGTCACAGGTAAGCGACGCCACGGTGCAGGGCACCTAGCCCAGATGCGGCTCAGGGAAGAGCAAAACCTAAATCCCACGCAGTGCGAAGACCTATACCCCGTGCCCGTTAACAGAGCGACGGCACGGGTCGTTCTAATCGGACGCCCGCCGACTCGGGCGAGAGGAGAGAACAACATGAACAGTGATAACACCGAAACACCTGACGGCAGCAGTATGGACACGGGACGCATAGAAGACGCTTCGCGCATCATCGAAGGAACTTTACTGGGCGACGCCGAAATCAAGCAGTTGGCGAAAGAGCAGAACAACCGTTGCAAGATGTGCGAAAACGCCTTCGACGGGTTCTGGTGTGTGGAAGGTGGAGAACTTTTCCCGCTTTCGATGCACGGCGCCCAGCTTGTATACCAAGAGCCTCACGAGCACGTGAACATCGCAGTCTGTAATGCATGTTTCTCAATCCTCACGCAGCAAGGCTTGCCGCTGCGCCGCGCGGACTTGACGCCGCTCCTCTTCATCAAGGCAAGACAGAGTGCCTGAAGCGGCTGTTCTCGCGAAGTGATGCGGCAAACGTCGCACTTTGGAGGGAAGCATGCCACATAACGAAGCTGAGTTTCGAATCAGTGAAAGGAGAATCATGAACAACCCAACCATCTCGAAGTCTAACCTCGAACGTTTTGCAGCCCAGCATCCTGAAGTCAACTTTGCGTCTTACTTCAACCAACTAACGCCTGCCTTGCTCGATACCGCACGTCCGTTCGGGAGCGACGAACTCGGCTGGGACATCAGCGTCTACCCGAGTCACGAGAAGAACGGTAAGTGCAATCCCAAAACATGTGAGGCTATCACGCTCGTAAACACAATCTCTGGGGACGGCCCCTCGTTCCCAACAGAGGAAGCCGCAGAGGCTTTCATCACTGAGATGAAGCAGGCTTTGCGAGGCACAGTGCTGTTCCTTGGCATCGAACGCGATGCGTCAGCGATATTGCCAGATGGCACATTGGCAGCCAGCGGCTTCACTGAGGATGAGACTCTCCGTGCACGCGAACTGGCTCGTCCGTTCAATGAGTATGACGACGACGACCCTGAAAATTCGATGAGCCTGTCAGCAGGATGGATGGATGCCAACGGCAAGTTCATCTTCCAACTCATCGACAACCTGACGGACAGCACGACGGAGATAGTCCACGAAAACTTCCTCACTACCCTCGCCGTGTACAGAACCATCGAGGCGAACGAACAGAGCGACAGGTTGTCGATGCTGTTTAGTCTTATGGGAGCGGGGCTTACAGAAGCAGAGGCGGAACGGGCTTTCGTGCTCATCAAGGCGTTCAATGACGCCTGCGAGCGTCTGAACAACACAATACACGCCAACCTGCAAGGCAAGGATGACGACGGGCTTATCTTCGTCATCAACTGGGGTATTTATGGCGACCGCTCTTTCGTCACTGAGAAGGAGTTCATCGCCGCATCCGCTGAGTTCGTACGTTAGTTTTTAGGGCACGCTGCACAGTGGCGTGCCCACTCCACAAGAGCAGTCGAAACGATACGCGTGGGAAGCACGCTTGCGTTGAAGACCTGATAGAAGGAGACGAACAATGACAACGACACTCAAGCCCGAACTGCAGTCCATCGTGGACAAGGTTCTGGCACTCAGAACACTGACGAGAACATCTGGTTTTCGGACCGAACAATCCCAGCGCGACCTGCTGTTGCGGCTATCGCCTAATGAACTCGCTCTGGTCGCGCAAGAACTCGCGAAGTAATTTGTGAAAGGACTGACTGATATGACCCAGACAAACACAGGTGCACGATGAGTCTCACCGTCACCAACCAAAAGTCTGAACGCGAACAGATCGTCGCATTGCGGCGACAAGCGGTGTTCATGTTCATCGCGACTCACCTCGACACAGACGGCTGCTTTAGCGACAGCGACACGTACATCGCAAACACAGTCGCGGGCTGCAACCGCCAGAGTGTCTCTCGCGCCCGACAATCTCTTGAAGCGACAGGCGATGTCATGGTCATCGAGACAGATCGCCACGACGCCAAGGGACGCAATCTTCCGAACAAAGTTCGCCCTGCTCCCGTCGCAACCTTCTGGGTTCGGGAGTGGTTCAGGCAGGGGTCAAAAGCTGAATCTCGTGAGCACGGTGAAAATGCCTCTGAGTGGGCACGGGTGAACCCCAGTAAAGACGCGGGTTTAACACAGAAAACAGGTGCTCCCGTGGGCACGGTGAAAACCCGTGCTCATGAGCATAATAACCAAGTCTCTCTTAAAGAGTCTCCGAGTTCTAAATCTGTTAGTTCCTTAGAAAGAGAGAAGAGAGAAGACTCTGTAACTTCGTCGCGTGAGCACGGTGAAAAGTCTATTGCGTATACGCTCGACAAACCCGTGAAGCAAGCCCTCGCCGCCCTGCGCGACAAACTCGCGAGGCTAAAGACACAACTGTCGATGTATGCCTCAGACGCGAAGGGCGAAAAGCCCGAGGGGTATCGCGCTGAGGTCCGAGACATCGAAGCGCAGATCGCGACATTGGAGGGACGACAATGAACGAACTGAACAGCCTGAAGCAACTCTGGCAAAAGCTAATCGGTCCATCTCCATCTGATGCTCAATGGGAACTCTGGTCTGCGATGCACGTCGGCGCCGTCATCAAAAAAGGCGTGCTGCAAACTGCGGCGAAGAACCTCGCCCTCGGCAAGACGATGAGCCTCGACTATCAGATCAGGTTCGCAAGCAAAGTCCGAACGATCACTATTTGAGCTGGGACGCACACCGCTCGCACACAGCGGCCGATACGATTCACCGTATTCTTCGCCTGAGGCAAGGCGCGACGCTGTTGGAATGTCAGTCGGAAACGTAGCCTATGCCGAGCACAGGAAGATCCCGAGGATCGGCTCGGCAGAGTCTTGGGCAGCGAGGAGTCGTCCCGAGGTCCTGAAGATCAACCCCATTTAAGAGGCATTCGATGGCTGCTACTTGGCACCACAATTCACTTTGTGAGCTCGGAGATCTGGACGTCGTAATCCTGTAAAAGGCTTCCGGTTGCGTTGTGCAGAGATGCGACCGCAGTTTGGTAGTCCACTTCAGCCTGCAACAGAGTCGCCTCGGCATTCGCGACACGGGTTTGGGCATCAAGTTGGAAGAAGACGTTTTCGGCACCGAGCTGAGCTTTGCGCTGTTCCGCGCCTAACATCTTCTGCGCGAGATCGAGGGCCGCCTTCCCTGCCGCCATCGATAGTTTCGATTGCTCGATCTGATGCACAGCATTGGCTACTTCCTGCGTGATCTGCTCGCGCGCCTGCTGCGCGGAATACAGGTCGCGATGGCGGGTCACAAGCGCAGTGCCGAGGTCTGACTGGGCAGCGCGGTTCTTGACTGGAAGATTCAGCGTGATGCTGGCGCCGTAGCCCGGAAATCCGAAGTTAAACAGCTGGTTCACCGATGTTCCAAGACCGCCCCTGGTCACTACTCCCCCAAAATTGGAGTTTCCACCCACGCCACTTCCTTGGTAGAAGGCCTGCAGCTGCAGGTCAGGCAGGAGTTGGTTGTGAGCGAGGCGGATGCTGGTGTCGTCAGCGGCAAGCGCCTGGTGCCAAGCCAGGAGTTCTGGCCGCCGATCGAGGGCTTGCTGCAGTGCGGTGGCAGCGTCGACGGTGAGCATTTCACCTTGCGGTTCCGGTAGCTGAGTGGCCTCGATGTCGAGGGCTTCAATATACGGGTCCTGATTGGCCCCGATTGTGAAGCGAAGATTCTCTTCCGCCTGCTTCACCAAGTATTCGGCTTGAATCACCTGCAGGCGGCGTGAAGCTACTTCGGACTCGGAACGGTAGATATCAAGCGGCGGCAGAGCGCCGAGTTCCAGGGCGCGCTTATCGTGCTGGTAGGTGGCCTCCGCTGCATTCTCTGACTTGTGGGCGACTTCGAGGCTATTGCGAGCTCGGACCAAGTCCCAGTAGCGCGTGATCGCCTGTAAGAGCGCGGTGTTCACTTGCGCTTGGAACGTAGCGAGCGACTGCCGAACGTTGCTTCGGGCAATGGTGACAGGCGCGAGGTTGGCAAACCGCCAACGATTCCGCAAGAGCGGCTGCGTGACCTGGAAGTTCAGAAATGATTGATAATAAGGATTCAGGAAATAGAACCCGCTGTTGCTCGAATCCTTTGTGCTGTTGATGCCAATCTGAAAATTGGTGCCGCTTGCGAGGGTCTGCGTGTAGTTAAGTTGGGCCGACTGGTTCAGGTCATTGAAGGTACCGGTGCCCTGGATTTGGCTGAAGCCCGGATACGAACTCCTGCGAGCGGTAAATACCGACTGAAACTTGGGATCGAAGGGCTGGAGCGAGCGCAGCAGGCTGAACTTCGCCGTCTCTACCGAGGCTTCCTGGACGCGGATAGCGCTGTTATTTACGAGCGCAAGCACGACGGCGTCGTGCAGGCTGAGGCGCAGCTTGCCATCGACGACATAGTCGTGAAGATGCTCTGGCGTGGCGGTCTTCGGGGAACGCACTTGCGCGGTCAGCAATCGGCGATAGCTTTCGCCGGTCTGCGCCGAAACGGTAAGACATGAAGCGAGCACAAGAAGACTGATGTGACGGATTTTCATCCTTCCTCCCAAGAGAATCTGATCGGGCCCAATTTCAGAAACGGACGAGGGTCACTCGTAGCGAATCGCCTCGACCGGGTCAAGGCGCGCGGCCTTTATCGCCGGATAAATGCCGAAGATCAGTCCCACACTAATCGAAACGAAAAACGCGAGGATGATCGAGAATGCAGTGACGATGGTGGACCAGCCGGCAAGCCACGCGATGAGGCGCGACATGAAAACGCCGAAGATGATGCCGAAGCCTCCGCCGACGAATGAAATGATAGTGGCCTCGACGACGAACTGGCGGACGATATCGAACTGACGCGCACCGACGGCGCGTCGCAGGCCGATCTCACGCGTGCGCTCCAGAATGCTCGCCAGCATGATGTTCATGATGCCGATACCGCCCACGAGAAGCGAGATAGAGGCGATCGCAACCATGACGACATTGAAGAGGCGCTCGGTGCGACGTTGCTCGGCTAGCAGCTCGGCAGGAACTATCACGCTGAAGTCACCGGCGGAGTGATGGCTCCAGTTCAGAATGGCGCGCACGACTTGCGCCACTTGTGGGACATCGGCGCTGTCGCGTAGCTGCAGGTAGATCCCGTCGATTTCGTCGCGGACTTCGCTGTAGCTGTCTTCGAGACGGAGAATGGCTCCATTGAGTGGAATGTAAACAACGTTGTTGAGGTCTTGCGTGGGAATTCCGGCGACTTCCGTCTGGGAGCTGAGCTGAGGACTCGCAACGCCGATCACCTGGAACCACTGCTGGTTGAGCTTCAGGTACTGCCCCATAGGATCGGCAGCGCCAAACAGATTCGACTTGGCCCCCGCCCCCAGCACGCAAATGGCGCGTGCATGACTTTCTTCGTCCTCATTGAAGAACCGGCCTTGGATCAGGTGGAGTCCGGCGATTTCGGTGTAGTTTGCTTCAACGCCGTAAACAACCGGCGGATCCTGTTGGGACTTAGGGATGGTCTTAGTCGGAGTGAAGCGCTTGCGCGGAGTGGCCGTGGCAATATCGTCGACCACGTCGCGGATGATGCGGTAGTCCTGCAGCGTGAGCCCGGGAGAAATTCTCCGAATCTTGTCATGGGCCTGCCACTCGATTGTCTCTTTGGCTTCGACGATCAGGTTATGCACGCCCATCTGCTCGATGAGCGCCATTACCTTCTGCCGAGCTCCGGCGCCGATGGAGAGCATGGACACAACTGCGGCGACACCAAAAATCATGCCCAGCATGGTTAGCAATGAGCGTACGCGGTTTGCGAGCAGGTTCTGCAAGCCGAGGCGCAGATCAGGCAGCCACTGCTTGTACGCGGAAAGCGGGCGGGGGACCGGAGGAGCGCTGAGGACAGGCATCAGAGATTGCCTCCTCCGAGCGGCGAGCCTGAGCCCGAGCCGGTGGTTTTGCGAGGAGATGTTGGGTCGATGAGTGCCACCTGGTCTCCTTGTTTCAGCCCTTCGATGGCGGTGCGGCTCTCGTTTTGCGATCCCACTTTAACCTGGAGCTGCTCGAAGCCAGAGGTCTTTTTGAGGTAAACGGTCTGCTTCCCGTCTTTCTGTAAAATAGCCAGGCGCGGCACGTACAACGTATTCGGGTTCTTAGCGCCGAGGATCACGATTTGTGCTGTGAGGCCGGGGCGAAGCGAGGGATCAATGTCGGTGAGCTGGATAGAGATGTCGAACTTTCCCGTCGAATCGGTTTCCCAAAAGGCGCGCTGCACCATTCCGCCGGCGGACTTGACGGCACCATGAAAGATCCGCCCGGGCAACGGGTCAAACTCAATTTCCGCTAATTGGCCGATGCTGATGTTCGCGCGCTCGAGTTCGCTGACTTTTGCCGAGAGCTGCATTTCGCTTGAGACGATAACGCGCGCAATGGGCGTGCCAGGCGGCACCTGGTCGCCTTCGTGGAAGTCGGGAAAGGACATGCCACTAAAACAAATGTCGCACGCCGTGTTCTTCTCTATAGACACCAGACCATCGGTGGAAGCGCTAACGCGCATTTTCTCGATGTTCTGTTGCGCCACATCCATGGCGAGCTTGGCTTTATTCCACTTTTCCTGGGCAAGGTCGATGCCGGTTTGACCGGTTGTGGTGTGCGACGCGGTGTCCTGCTCAAGCTCGGCGAGAGCACGCTTGGCCTGGTCCAGCGCGAGCTTGTTTTTCTGCGCATCGATAGCACTGACCAGCTCGCTTTTCTGGACTTCGAGTTCTGCCTGGCGCACGTCGTAGCGTGCCTTGAGCAGCGCGACAGCGTCCTGCGCTTTCTGCACGGCGGCGTCGGACTCAGCTTTGAGGATGTCCTGCTCTGCCTGATGCAGTTCGGATCGGCTCTGCTCGAGAATGTAGTGCTGCTCAGTAGGATCGAACTCCATAACGACGTCACCTTTCTTCACGACGGCGCCGGTGTGGAGTAAGTGCGTAATCTGCAGTGAGGCACCGGCCACAGGCGGAGCGCTGAGAGTCACGGAGTTCTTCGCTTCAAGTTCGCCGGTGGTATAGACACGAAGGTCAAGTTCCCCACGCTTCACGGCGGCAACAGGTATCTCGTCCGCTGAGCTCGTGAGCGGACTCTTACGCGACCCGCGGCTGAGGACCGTTCCGGCCATCAGCACGACAAGCCCGCAAATCGCGATGATGATCTGGCGGTGCATCATAGTTATTGGCCTTTCCCTGTGGGATCCTGCAATGCGATGCGGTCTCCCGCCTGCAAGCCCTTCGCGACGAGAATGCGGTCGCCGCTCCTGCGGCTTACCTGGATCGGCTGAGGACGAAACTCGGAACCGCTCCAAACGTACGCCAGCGTCCCTCCTTCTTTTTGGAACGATGCCTGGACGGGAATGGTGAGGGCATCGCGAACGCGATCAACGATGACCGTGACCTGCGCGGTCATGCCGGGTTTCAGCCGTGGGTCGGACTGGCGAAGCATGATGCGCACGTCGAAATTGCGTGGGATGGGCCAGCCAGCTTGAAAATCTTCGCTGGCGAGCGTACTGATGTCTTCGATGGCTCCGGTGAATTGCCGGTCGGGAATGGCGTCGAGGTGGACGGTGACAGGTTGCTTTGGTGCAAGGCGGCCGCGCTCGGTTTCATCCACGTGGGCGGAGATGCGAAGTGAGGAGGGGTCTGGCAATTCCGCGAGAGGCGCGCCGGGCCAGGCACGGTCTCCAGGTTTGAAGACTGAGCGGCCTTCCGGATGCCAGACCGGCACGAGGCTGACCATTCCGGCAGCCGGTGCCTTGAGCATCATCTTCGATAGGGCGGTCTCGGCGCGCTGCACGTCAAACGCAGCTTTGCGGCTGGTCTCGATCTTACCCTGAATAGTCGCTTTGGCGGCGGCGCGGTCGGCATTGAGTTTCTGTTCCGCCTCGCGAAGCGCCTGCTCGGCGTTGCGGACCTTGAGCTTCGCTTCCTCACCTTCAATTTGCGAGACGATCTCCTGTTTCCCGGCGTCGAGCTTGGCGGATTCGATGTCGAAGCGGGCTTTGAAGATTGCCGTGAGGTCCTGCTCCTCGGTGATGCGGGATTGCGCGCGCGTTTGATCGATATCGGCGGTGGAGTATTTTAGCGTGGAACGATATTGGGCAAGATCTTGCTCAGTCTTCGTTTTATCAAACTCCACGATCATGTCGCCCGGCATGACTTTCGCGCCATCCGGCGCTATTTTCAGGATTTGCAGGTCTCCCGCTTCGGCGGGAGCGGTGATGCTCAAGGATTTTAACGCTGTGCACTCGCCGCGAAATTGAACGGAATCGAGGAATTCCGTACGGTTCACTTCGATTGTGGGGATCGACGGTCCTCGGCGGCTATAGCGAACCGCTCCAAACACAACCCCGCCGGCGAGCAGAACGAGTACCGCAATCGCGGCATTGCGTTGCTGCAGAATTGCTTTTACGTTGCCGATCATACGTCCGAGCACATCATCTACTCGAACGTGCCTGCGCCCCCGCTTCCGATGAGACATTTACGTCAACGGCGGCGGAAAGATCAGGCACGAGCTTGGGATCGGTGCCACCAATCGAAAACACGACCGCAAAGGAACGCAGTTTCGAAGAAAAGTCGCCGCTGCGGGCAATAGGTGCAGTCTCAACCAGCTTGCCGGGAAGGACCAGCTCGGGATAGGCATCGAGGTGAATCTCGGCAGTATCCCCGAACTTGAGCGTCAAAAAGTCCTCCTGGTTCACGAACGCGCGTACCTGCATGGAGGAAGGATCGACAACCTGCATGAAAGTCATGCCGGCTCGTACCTGATCGCCCTCTTGTGCCTGCCCCATCTTACCTTGCTTCCAAACGGTGTTCAGAACCACTACGCCGTCGATGGGAGATCTGATCTCCATCAATTCGGTGTTGGCGCGGGCGTGCTCCATCACTTGCTGCGCCCGGTCGCGCTGAATTTCGAGCAGACGAACCGCAGAATGAGCCGACTTACGCTTCAGGTCGAATGTGGCGCGGAGCTGCTGCAGAGTGGCTTTGGCCTCATCAAGCGTCTGCTGTGCCTTTTCTGCGTCGATGCGGGAAAGCAACTCAACCTTTTGCATTTCAAGCTGAGCTTTGCTCAAGTCGCTGTCCGCATGCTGAATCTCGGTCTCGTCCTTCGCCCGGGCGACATCTTCTTTGGCCTGCCCCTGAATGGCCTGGTTTGCCAGCTTTTGATATGCATCCTGCTTGTCGATCAAGTCACGTATTTGCGCCTGGCGATCGAAATCGACAAGAAGGTCGGCCTTGCGCACACGCGTACCGCTCGGCGTCAATCGTGTGATGGTCAGCGTACCGAACTGCTGGCCTTCGAGCATGGGTGCAACGATCGCCCGCATTCGCACTGCTTCGGTGGTGCCGGTCACACGAATTTGGTCTTTGAGCAAAACTCTATGACGTTGTCCTGTCAAAGATGTTTTCACCAATGGTGATCGGAAGGTCCAGACGATAGCTACTGTCGCAAAGAGTAGGAGCGATGCTGCAGAAACCACAAGAGCGATCCGATGTTTTATTACCCGAGGCTGCTCAGTCTCGGGGCCCTGAATCCTCGCACTCGCAACTTCGTCTGTTACAGAAGACGTCATATGAGCGGACTCTGGCCAATCAGTTTCGCAGCATTGTGAAGATAGGGCAAGGCCGTACTACATAAAAAGGCGAAGTGCCGGCAGGATTGGTTTCGCCTTGGCCCACGTCCGACATATCAGCGCAGCATGCCTCGGTAATCCTGAGGTTTTCTGACGTACGTTAGGTGTTCAGGGCCGCCTCAAAGTGGCGATCCAGGTACTCGCTGAGCGAGATTTTTGACCGTTCTAGATCGCTGGCCAGGTCACGTTCTCGCACCGTCCTGTCAGTATGCTTGCGCTGCTCTCATCGGAGCGGGGATTGTCGGTTGTGATATTGGCTTGTAATCGGGCCCTCACTCGACTATCAACAAACGCGTCCTTCAACAGAGCCATGGCGTGTCTTAGAAGGGGAACCGCACTACGCACTCCTCGCTAACGCCTCAGACACCTCGCCGAACCACCCTGGACTATTTTGTCAGGCATTCATCCACACCTGTGTTGTCGTCCGGGCATCGGAATCGGGCATCAATGAGTTGCGACGAAAGTTCCCGAATGGTGCGCTGAGATCCGCCTGCTCGCTTTCCTGTGAAAAGCGGGCTACTCGGGCAGTGAACGACAGCAAGACACATGAGGAAAAGCCAGAGGACATCACGCGCCGTATACAAAGTAGAGTGCCCAGCATATCCGCACGAGGGCGTTCCGTGTGCTACGCCTAGCGATCATCGAGCGCACAACGCGCCCGCCACGCGAATTACGCAATAATATTGAGGCACATGTCATTACGTTTGCGTTGGACACGGGGCGCCTCGACGAATGACATTCCCACGACCGTTGCCTGGGCCTTCAGAGCCGCGTCTGCCCGCAAATAGATCAATGTGCTCGACGAACTGCGGTGGCCCACGTGGTCCTGGATAGCGTTAAGGTCGTGCGTTTCCTGCCACAGCAAAACGCAAATGCTGTGCTTCAAAACGTGATAATGCCGTTTTGCAGGATGAATGCCGGCGAGGGCAGCGTAACGTTTGATGACAATGTCCATGTACTGGCGTGACCACGGAAACAATTCAGTCCCAGGATTAGCCTTGGCGAGCTCCAACAGTGGAGACTCGTCGAAGAGCGGATCGCTGTCAATTCGCAGAGCGTGCAGAGTCGGGCGGCTCTTCTTCAGGCGCTTCACTGCGAGCCGCCCGTCGCAGATGTCGCGCCCACGTATCGCCAGCGTCTCTGACACCCGGAGGCCGTGTAATAGGCCGACGAGCAAAGCAATGTGGTGCAGCGGATTGTGTTGCCGGGCTACCTTGAACAATCTCACGAGTTCGTCGCGATTGAGGTATTCCATGTGCCTCCAATGCGTCAGTGTACAATGTAACTACAGGCATATCTATGGCACGATAGTCATCTGTCGTAATCTATGGTCCATCTCATTGACAGGTATATGCCTACGGGTTACGCTATGTCATGAAAGACACGATGCTTCGGACCGCGCTATTCGTGAGGTCGGGTCAGATGGCGAAGTTGCAGACCCTCTCGAAGGTCACAGGGGCCCCGGTCGCAGAATTGATCAGGCGCGCGATCGACGCCTACCTGGAGCAGAGAAAACAGGAGATCAAGAACGCGTGAATGGCAAACCGGGCCTGACACGGCATCAAGAGGCGACGAGCCGCGTGGGGCGCGAAGAGTTATCAAATAAAGGAGCACCCGAGCGAGGAGCGTAGGACTTGTGGTCGCATTTGGCTACGCCATGCCCCTCGCGCCGGCGAAGCGGTTATGTGAGGTGAAACGCGTGCCCTAGCGAACTATTCTGGGGGTTACGAGCTGGTTGTCAAAATAGAGAAATGACAACCTCTCACTTATCTATCCTGTTATCAACGATTTGAATCCATTCAACCTGTCTGCGTCGTACGTTCGCCCCGAAAAATAAGCGAAACTTACGAATTCGTGTACTTTGTAACGCGACCAGCAGATCTTGGGTTCATGTCAGTCTCTGATCACTCTACTCTAAGTCACTTATTTGCAAAGGGATAGGGGGTCACTGAGCAAGGACAAGGACACGCCCCAGGGATCCCACGGGGCCCGTCTTGCCAGTGCAGCTTGGCTACGCCTCACGCCAAATCGGTCCGTTTGGTGCAATAGCCTCCGTGCGTAACTCGTTGATCCGAAGAGAGTACTCGCATGATGCGACACCCGCGTCCTAGAAAGAATGTTTCGGAAAGGGACCGCAAAGGGATCTTACAGGTACGTCGGGTCGGGGAGTTGAGGGCCGTGGATGGAGGCGACAGCGGCTGGGTGGGCGCGAATTCTGTTTAAATTGTAACCCTGATTTGTGTACTCAGTATACTCGCCGCGACATTTCAAGCGATTTTCGTGCCGCCCGCTGCGCTCTGGCGCCGCGTCCAGATCGAGGGTACGCGGTGCGGAAAAACGGACTGATGGGTCCCCCTGCTAAGTAATTCTTCCGAAGTGGCGTACGCCGGGGGACGCCCCCTAGGGTTCTGCCCGCTAAGTCACCTTGCCACGCCAATCGCGCTGCGTGCTAAACGGCCCGATATGGTGCTCCAAAAGACAGGCCAGAGTTCTCCCGGACTAATAGGCGCGATCCGCAGAAAGCACCCGCCCTTTTCAGAGACGGCACAGAAAGTTTTGGAAAGTTGGTTTACAAAGTAACGCGCCGGCCCAACGGCATTGGGTACCAAAGATTTCTCGACTTCTCATCCGGTCTGTGCGATTCTTCACTTGCATCAAGAGCGGGTCACCCGAGCGGTGGCTCCACCAAGACGAGGGGTTCAGATTATCGGATCTCCACGTTGGTTCGGCTCCAGGCCAGATGCGGGGCGAAAGCCCAAAAAGGAGAGTCCCATGACAGCGCCAGCACAAAGCAAACTGCCCTTCCGGGCTGATTGAGTACCCGGGCGAATGGCGGTTCGATTCCGCCGACGGCAAGGTGCCGACCGCTCTCCAAAATCCGAGAAAGTTGATCGAGTACCTCTGCAGCAGGCGATTTCACGTCTGCACGCAGCGACACGGCAAGCCGTGATGTTCGAGGCGGCGACGGCTGCACAACAGCCAGAGGAGGAAACATGGAAACAATCACAGAATACGACCTGCAAGCAGCGCATCGCGGACTTCAAGTACTGCGCGGTAACTACACCGACGGCAGGGCGTTCATCTTCACGATGGACAACTTCATCGACAGGGCAGCGAACGCGGGACATGTGATGGGACAGATAGTCACCATCGAAGCCGATCGCACTCTGGTCGTACTTCTGGCGGAGGAGGAGGAGAAGTGGTTCCCCATCTCCAAGCAGGACTTGAAAGCCCTTGGCGTCGGCGGTTGCATGCCCGTCCATGAGGGCGGGCTGGATGTGATGGATGAGACGGGTGAATGCGAACCGAGGGGTTCGTACGTGTTCATCAAGGATAACAAAATCACGCTTGTGTTCTGAGCAGGACGACGCAATCTCGCTCGGGTGGTGAATGCAACACGGCACGCCGGGAGCAAGCCGGACGGCGAACACCGCGAGGCGTTCGGAAGAAAGACGAATCAGGAAAAGACTATATGACCGACAACTATTTCTTCACGGTCGCAATGGCTGCACAGGCACGCGGGTTCGCTGTCACCCCACTGCGTGACAAACGTCCGTTCCTCCACGCGTGGAATAAACATCCGTTGGAGACTGAGACAGAAATACTGACAGCGGCCAAGGAGTATCCGACCTGTGATGTCGGGCTGGTCCTCAGACGGAGAGTTGGCGAGCCGTTTGCAATTGACATCGACAGTCCAGGTGTCATCGAACGAATGGAACGCGAGACGGGGATGGTACTGCCAGAGACGTACACGGTGCTCAGTCGACCTAAGACTGCGCCTTACAAGTGTCACATTTTCTTTCGGCATACTCAGTACTCTCATTCGCTTTTCGACAAGAACGTCAACGCCGGGGAGTACGACTTGATTGGTATAGGGACACGTGCCCTTCAAGTCGTCAGCGAGGGGTGCGTTAGACCGAACACCGGTGAGGTCCGGACTGGGAATGGACTGCCGATCGCTGACTGCCCAGATTGGCTCGCTAACTGGCTCGTTTCTGACAGTAAGCGTTTGAGGAACGATAAATCTGCGGAGGAGCGCCGGCGCAGAGCTGAGGTCAGAGAGGTTCTGAAGCGGGTCGCTGCCGAAGACGCTGACGAGCGCCGGAGACTGACTGGATATGACAAACATGGCAGAGAAGACCGGTACAGATACCTGGTCAGCAAGGCAAGAACATTGAGCAACGCCGGGATGGCGAAGGACAGGCTCCCGTCCGAGTTGCTCTTACAGTACGCCGCCGATTACGGCGTCGCTCGAGATGATGACCCGAATGGCTGGCCTTTACAGCAACTGAAGGAGAAGATTCAGTCGGTCATTGACAACCCGGACCTCAAGCGGGGCAATCCGCCGCCAATCAGAGCGAGGATGTCTACCGGACTGATCATTAAGATACCTCCAGAGTCTGACTGGAAACGGCGGCTGAAACTCGCGCGACACTTCCCGGAGACGATGAAGTCAAAGGATGTCTACAAACGACTCGGGCTGGACTGCCAGAAGCGAGGAGACAAGAAAGTCGTTTCCCGCGTCATGCGCGCGGCTGGCTTTGTCGCCAAGCGGGGGAGACGCTCGGCTATATGGGAGAAGGTCAGAGACGACGAGGATCGGGGAGTAACCCCCATAAGCGCTAACTTAAGACAGACTCCTTCCGGTTCCTCCTCACTCGGGCAAGTGGTTTACCTGGCCACCTCTGTTCGGTTTTCGTAACAGCGCTACCGTACCTCGGTAGTTAATAGCGGCGCGCCAAAAAGACAAAGCTATAATACTCAAAACAATCTCATCGCACTAAATGTCGGGCGGACATTTGTGGGGGTAGTAAGGAGGCATTTCTTATGCAGTTGCCTCTGCCAGAAAACGAAGCCAGCAGGTTGGGGGCGCTCTACAGTTATCGGATCCTCGACACCTGTTCCGAGGTGCGTTTTGACGACCTTGCCCGTTTGGCGACCTATGTCTGTGGTACTCCCATCGGGCTGGTTGGCCTCATCGACGCCGACCGACAATGGTTCAAGTCAAGGATCGGGTGGGATTCGAGCGAGATCCCGCGGGAAGTCTCCTTCTGCAACCACACCATCCTGCAAACCGATCTAGTCATCGTTTCTGACACCCTGAACGACAAACGTTTCGCCAGGAACCAATTGGTCACGCGGGAGGGAGTCCGTTTTTACGCCGCGGTCCCCCTGCTGACGCCCGAGGGATACGCACTGGGAACGCTGTCAGTGATGGATCATGTTCCGCGCGCGCTGACCCAAGAGCAGACGCGCATCCTGTGGGCCTTGGCGCGGCAAGTGATGGCACATCTGGAAGACCAGCGCGACTTGCAATCGAATCCCGGAAGGGAGTCGTATGAGCGCTATCGGCGATTTTTCGAATCGAGCGTAGTGGGATTTTACCGTACTACCCTGGACGGCCAAGTGCTCGACTGCAATCCGGCGTTTGTGCGGATCATGGGTTATGCGTCGCGGGAGGAGCTGCTCGCCTGCCATGCCTTGGAGTTCTATTTTTCCCCCAGCGAACGGCAAGACTTCCTGGAACAATGCCGGAGTCTCGGCTCTCTGACCAATTTCGCTTCGCGATTGCGTCGCAAGGACGGCAGTTCGGTGTGGGTACTGGAGAACGTCGAGCCAGTGCTGGGGCAGGACGGGACCCCGCCCATGATCGAAGGCACGCTGGTAGACATCTCGCAGCAGAAGTTCGCCGAGGCAGCACACAATCAAGCGCAACAGGCGCTGGAAGACTCGGAAACTCGCTATCGGCGGCTCTTTGAAACCGCTAAAGATGGAATATTGATTCTTGATTTCAAGACTGGGCAGATCGCCGACGTAAACCCATTCCTGATTGAGATGTTGGGCTATACGCACGGTGAGTTCGTGGGCAAGAAACTCTGGGAAATCGGCCCTTTTAAGGACATTTCCGCCTCCCGGTCCGCTTTCGGTGAGCTCCAAACGAAGGGGGTTATCCGCTACGAGGATTTGCCGCTTGAAACCAAAGACGGGCGGCGAATTAACGTAGAGTTTGTCAGCAATGTCTACCCGGTTGATGGAACCCAGGTGGTTCAGTGCAATATCCGTGACATCACTGAGCGCGTACGTGCCGAAGCAGCGCTGAAGATATCGGAAACTCACCACCGGTCGGTCTTCGAAGGCGCGGTCCACGGCATCTACCGCGGCACTCTGGACGGTCGCTTCTTGGATGTGAATCCTGCCCTGGTGGCCATCTTGGGTTACAGCTCGGCGGAAGAAGTTCTGACATTGAGCGTAGCCCAGGATGTCTTCAGCGAACCAGAAGAAGCGCTGCGTCTGCTGCACAAATGGCAGCTGACAGCGGAGATTGAAGAAGAAGTGCAGTGGAAGCGGCGGGATCAGCGCTTGATCACGGTACGGCTGAGCGGCCGGGTCTTACGCACCGAGAACCAGAGAGCCGTTGGGCTTGAGGTGATTGCAGAGAACGTCACCGAACGGCGGGCACTGGAAGAGCAATTGCGACAAGCGCAGAAGATCGAAGCGGTGGGGCAATTGGCTGGCGGGATGGCCCACGAGTTCAACAATTATCTGGGAATTGTCCTGGGATACAGCGAATTGTTGTTGGAAGACGCTGGCACGACTGAAAGCCTGCGCCGGAGCGTGGCTGAGATCGAGGCAGCTACTCAGAGGGCTGCTGCACTGACGCGACAACTGCTGGCCCTCAGCCGGCGGCAGGTGCTTGAGCCAAAAGTTCTGGATGTCAATACAGTGGTGTGGGAGACACACAAGCTCCTGCGCCGCCTCATCCCCGGAAACATCGACCTGGTTCCGGTTCTGGAGCCGAACCTGCAACCGGTCAAAGTGGACCCGGCGCAGATCCAGCAAATCCTCATCAACCTGGTGGTGAACGCTAGGGACGCCCTGCCGCAAGGCGGCAAAGTGTTGATTGAAACGGCCAACGTGGAACTGGATGAGGAATACGCCGGTCGCCACATCGAGGTGCAGCCTGGACGCTACGTGATGCTGGCGGTGAGCGACAACGGCTCTGGCATAGATGAACAAATCAAGGCCCGAATCTTCGAGCCTTTCTTTACCACCAAACAGGTGGGCAAAGGGACGGGGCTGGGGCTGTCGACGGTTTACGGCATCGTACGGCAGAGCGGGGGGCACATCACCGTTGAGAGCGCCTTGCGAAAGGGCACCAGGTTCCGCATTTACTTGCCTCCGACGGCAGCAACGGAACTGAAGCTACTAGATGAGACGCCCCCGATACAAACCGAAGTCCTCGCCGGCACCGAAACAGTGCTGGTGGTCGAGGACGAACCAGCTCTGTGCAGATTGATTTCCGTGACCCTGGAGAAACGCGGCTACACCGTACTTGCGGCCGAGGACGGCACTGAGGCGATCCGAATTTTGGAGAACAATCATGACGAGATTGATCTGGTGGTCAGCGATATCATGATGCCTAAGCTGAATGGACTGGAGTTGAGGGAAAAAGCAATCTTGGTGCGGCCAGATCTGCGATTTTTGTTCATCTCTGGCTACGCGGAAGACACAATCGGCCGCACAGCGCACCTCCCGCAAGACGCTGGCTACCTAGAAAAGCCATTTCTTCCAATTGAATTGGCGCGCAAGCTCCGCACACTGTTGAACGAGAGTGACGCGGGAAGAGGTAGTACCAAGACCGCATAGAGAACTCGGCTCTTGAACATGAGGATTTCCTGAACTCTACCCTGTCAAACTAGAGTTTTGCTCCGTATGGGCGTCTACTGGTACCCAAGCCACCCAAGCACCTTAAGTTAGCGCTTATGGGAGTAACCCCCCTCTCTCCTCTCCCCCCACATCATACTGATAGTGTCACTGTCACTCCTGAATCTACGATGTATATGAGTGGAACCGGCCCACACAGTTTGAAACACGCGGGTGCACTGCCCAAGCCGGGCAACGTCGTCAACGGCTAGGTGACATTAAGCATGTCATGACGTAGACCACGCTGATCAGCACTTCGCCATTCGTGTGTGACATCATGAGGGGCGCGCGCCTGCACCTTGTTTACGAATCGATCCGTTTGATCGACAGGAGCACGGGGAACCGGGTTGGCGAACTCATGGCGCCAGTGTGTAACATGGACACTGTCGTAATTAAAACCTATGAGGGGGAACCATGGCGAATCTCGCCGAGGTGTTGAAGGAGTTGCAGCACGAGCGGAGCCGCTTGGACGAGGCTATACGGGTGCTCGCAGATTCAGGTACTTGCAAAGCTGACGGGCAGAGGGATTTTTGGCAGCTACAACCACATAGCCGAACAGCCGGCAAGAATGCCGAAGCATCGGCACAACCGATTTTGAGCTCACCGCTAGGTGCCTATGTGATCGTCGCCGAGCCCTGACGTAGCTTGGAACATCTCGTGCAACGCTCCTGGTCATGAAATCCAGCTACGGACCAGCCGACAGCACGTTAGTAATCTGCTGTCCCCACTGCCTCATCGGCGTCGAGTTCAGGCCGATGATTGCCTACAAAGATGGCCGATTCGTATGTCGAGACTGCGCGCACACCGTCCGGCCGGGGGTGCCGGAATACGAATGCATCTGCCGAAACTGTTCAGACCCAGCGAGCGAGACCAGGGGAGTTTTTGCTCCTTGTGCGTCTCACAGAGCTGCTTAGCCTCAAGCGATTCGGCACCCACTTGCCACTGACGATGTCTCCCAGAAGCATTTTGGCGCTGCGCACTCGCGCGATTTCGCTCATCAGAGCCGTCGACGCGCTAGGCAACCTCGATTCCACGCAGATTCGGCGTCTTTTCATGGACCCGACCAGCCGCTTCAGGATTCTAGTAATGCAGATGTGGCACATACCGTTCGAGCCGTACCGCCTCTTTCGCGATCCGCACACCAGACAGCCCCAATCCTCAAAGTAGAAGCGCATCTTGTGTACGAAATGATCTGGAACCACGCTGCGGATCGCCGCCGCATGCTCAGGGTCAAGAAACCAAGGCTGAAGAAATACCTCGTCCGTCGACCGACTCCGTGCTTTACGCGGAGAACGTTTTTGCATAGCTTTATGCCCCCCTCGGATGCAAGCGCCGGAATTGATCCTCAATCCGAGAGTTCGAGAGCTTCAGATACACCTGCGTAGAACCCAAAGAATTGTGCCCAAGCAGCGCTTGGATAGTGGGTAAATCCGCTCCGTTTTCGAGAAGATGCGTTGCGAACGAGTGCCGCAGCATGCGCGGCGGTAAGAAGCGAAGTCCAACTCGCCTCGCGGCCACTGTCAGGATCTTCCACGCCGTGTCGTTGCACATCGGCTTATCCGGAACTGGCCGAGCAAGGTTCACGCCCCGAAGGAAACGCTTGAACCTGGCCCTTGCAGTGGCTACCGAAGCCTTGCCCACGATCCCGAGGTATTGATAGTGGACCCGTCTGCGCCCATTCTCGTACGTCGAATATTGCCCCACCCAACTCGTCGTTGTGGCGTGAAGGTGTCCGCGCTGTCTGCGGTACTCGACCTGAAAGAGGTACCCGTCTCGGCGGCGGCCGAGATAGCGACGCAGGGCGCTTTCCGCGCCTGAGCCAAAGTACACAATCCGTTCTCTACGTTTGCCGAGAACCCTCGCCCTGCGTCTATCCATATCAACGTCCGCAACTCGCAACCTCAGTGCCTCGCTCTGTCGGCATCCTGTTGCGTAGAGGAATTCCAAGAAGGCCCGATCCCTTACCTTTGTGGTTTTGTCGAGCAAGACTCGCACCTGATCCACGGTGAGTGCCCTCGGCAAGAGCTTTGTAACCCGTCGCGGCCGGATGAAGCGCGGCGGCACGGCATCCACCACGCCTCCCATGTAGAGGAAGTCGAAAAATGCGCGCAGCGCAACTAACCTACCCTGCACAACACCATCCGATGATCCATGAGCAATATTCGAAGTGACGAAGTCGCAAACATCGAGTGGAGTTACGGTCCGAAGAGCTTTACTACCAAGAAAGGAGCAAAAGCGCTTGCAGATTCCGCAGTACTTCTCCACCGTGCTGGGAACGTAATTCTGAGCCGTGAGCCATAGCCGAAACCTCTTCAGCATCTCGGCGTTCTCTTCTTTTGGGCCGTACCTGGACCGCCGCTGCGCCATGCAAGATTGCCGTTCGCCAGTCTACCCGTACAAGGTGGCCGACGCTGTGATCCGCAGCACAGCAGAGCGGCAGAGCGCACCAGGTCGCACGACATTTGTCCGGCATCGGTCGCTGCGCCAGCGCAAAAAGGATAACGCTCATCACGATGAACGCTGCGAAATTCGTAGAAGGCGTGCTGGCCACGTTGTTGTTCTCGGCGGCGGGGAAAGGCTCGAATCGTCAGCAGGTGCTCCCGCGTGCGACAGAGGCGGTTGTGGAACTTTGCGCAGTTTTGGTGTCGGCTTATTGATGCGGCTCATATTCCATTACCCCAGAGGCTTTGTTCGCCTGCTCATCTGCTCGTTAAAAGAGCGTAGGCTGGAAATCATGGCTCCGCTGGTCTAAACTGCACAGTTTTGAGACGATTCGCTTGCCAACATTCAGATCGCAGAGCCAGAAACAATTGGGGCGATTAGGATTGCGGTGCAGAATCTAGTCGTCGAGAACGATGTTGAGAAGTGAACTGTGAACCTGCAATGCATCACCGCCGTGATGATCAATGAATCCGAGCCGCTTCGTCAACTGGGCCTAATTTCGCCATTATGCTCGTTGACGGCGAGAGGCGACGTCTTGCGCAACAATGGGACTCGGAGCATAATCGCGTGGATCCGGCCTCTTGCTCGGAGTTAACCGTGACACACTCAGAGCCTTCGTTTGCGGAGCCCTATCGCTGTCGGGATTGTGGCGGGGAAGACGGTGTCCGCTCACGCCGTCGCACCTGGCCGGAGCGCTATATTCTTCCGCTGTTCCTGATGCAGCCGGTTCGTTGTGCTTCCTGCTTCCGGCGAGATTACTGGTCGATTTTCACGTCGGTGCGCGACCGCCCAAAGCATTACGATGGAACCGCCCGTCACGCTGCTTAGGAAGCAAGCCTGCCCTTGACCCTCTACGAGTGCGGGGCGGGCATACCTACCCATGGCACCATGAGGTTAGATCCCGATCCAAGAGCATGCTCAACCGGTGAATATCCGGCGCAAACTCTTTTCGTAGCCGGTTCCTGAGTTCGGCTTCCATCGGTGGTCGAGGCTCCTCGATGGTATTCAATTGCAGGAGACGGCCCCCAACGGCTGACCGAAACCGACGGGATGTGAGAGGGAGCATAATCCTCCGCAGAGGCACTGGCGGTTGCCGAACAAGACGCCACAGAAATCTGCTTCGAGCGCGCCTATTGCCATTAATCCTTGGAAAATCCTCTTTGGAGTTACTGCACACACCGAGGAAGCGCAGTGTATTCTGGAAAACACTCTTCGTGTCTATTTTGAAATCGTCATAAACGATGAAATGAATCTTCTCCCGACCGAACACAGTTATGTATCTCTCAACCTGAGTGGCAAACTCGGCTCGTTCCCGATACGTCAATTCTGCTACCTTGCGGCCACGCGCATCCGCATCCAGAGCAGCCCCGAAACTCGGCTGATCTTCGAGATTGCTGAATCGACGCAGGTAGTACATTGAGTACATGACATCCACAGGGTTCCTGAGCATGATGATGATGCTGGCTAGTGGACTAAACTGTTTGATCATCTTTGCGGAAGTATGCGAAGCCAGATAGGAAACCGAGGCTTCGCCGATCCTCTTTTCGCCCTGAACTCCGGTGAAACAATCTAAGTACTCGGGCAAAGTGCGAACTTTGCGGTGCTTACCCAAGTAGTTTGCGAAAAAATTTGGTTCCTTGATCTGCGACATGAATATATCAGGGTGGTCTTTGAGGTAGGTGTACAAGGCGGTGGTACCACAGCGAGGAGCTCCCACGATAAAAAAATCGGGAATACCAATTCGCCCCTCGAGAGGGCACGGGCCAGAACAATTCATCGTATCTGTACCAGCGGATCGGTTTTTTCAGAGTCCATTCGGACCGGTGCACCTGACGGTACCTCGAGTTGCGGACCGGGATTTTCTCCAGTCCCCGAGAAATCCCTTGACTGTCGCCCCCAACCCAATCCCGAGTATCGCAAGCGGCTAGCCGCATGTCTCTCAATCCGGTTGTGATAGCTGCAATGGCAGTTGGGACATTTTAGACTGAAGGCATCGCGGGAAGCTTGTTCGTGCTCAGCCGTGAACAGCATTTCCACCAGTCGCTTTTCGTGTAGATCGCCGAGCTTGAAGGTAACATAGCAGAGTTGGACAGTACCGTCGGCGCCGACCCATAGCAAACGATACCTCTCACAGGGCACCTTCATGTCAGGACCCTTGAGCAACCAATCTGGGATTGACCGCAGGGCCATCTCGGATTGTTGTAAGAGCCCCGGCCGCAATCGCTTGAGGCGCAAAAGTTCTTCTACAACCGTCCCAATAGCAGCTCGATCTTCAGGGCGAAACTGCAGCTGTCGGTCTGGGCCCTCCGTAAAATATGGCAGCGAATAGTGGATCAGACTTACTCCGACCGGGGCATTATAGCGTTCGGCAAACTGCCACATATCCCGAACAGCCTTCAGGTTACAAGTGGGGCGCATTAGCACCCATCCAAGCCGGAGACTCATACTCATTCCATATCGCTCCCTGGTGTACGCTACTCCTCGTTCCATACATGCGTACCGCTCTGGTCGCTGGACGTACAAGTTGTATTCCTGGCCGGTGCCATAGAAGCCCACAGCGATCGTTCGCAATCCCGCCGCAAACAAATCGTCGACCTTCTGCTTAAGCAAGATTCCATTCGTCGTTAGCCACGTGTTGAGACCCAAGCCAACGGAGTGTTCCACAATTCGAGTTAAGTCCTTGTGGAGTAATGGCTCTCCCCCATAAAGCCGAATGTTCTTGATACCCAGAGCTTTGCAGTCGTCCAGAAGGTCTCGGACTAGAGAGAAGGGGAGTTGCTTTCCTGGCATGAAGTCACGCCCGTACCGACAACCGACGCAACGTAGGTTGCAGTTTGCGGTCAGCGTGATGTATATCTCTCGGGGGTCCGGTTGAATGACTTGGGGCAGGACCGCTGCAGTCGCGTGTCGGGCGACATCGAAATAGACGTCGAGAAGGGCTGCCGCGCTTCTCAGACGAGGATGTCTCCGCAGCATGCGCGACAAGGGCCCAACGAGTTTCGCTCTTAACTTGATAAGCAACCCCGTTAAGGAAGCTTAACGGCTGAGGTTATTTTGCTTCCTTGCCGCGAAAAACATCGCGAGGTGCTGAGCGGAAGTTTATAACAGGTCCCGATGGCTTTGCTGAAAAAAATCGCTCCGAAGGTTGAGCAGAAGCGTGAACCTCTGCAGGGCGCCTTCTTTTGGCTGAGTGCCTTTTACGTCGTGTACTGTGCTCGGCCGGAGGACTGGATTCCCGGTTTGAAGTACCTTCCACTGGCAAAGATAACGACTGCTTGCGGATTGGTGGCACTCGTGTTCAGTATCGGAAGAGCCAAGCGCAGCTTTCGGCATCTACCGCGGGAGGGCCATTATCTAATCGCGCTCGTATGTTTCCTGGTGCTCACGTCGCTTTTCTCCCCTGTGTGGAGGGGAGGAGCGTTTTTTAGTTCGCTGGATTTTGCCAAAGTCGCAGTTGTTTGGGTCCTTACCTTCTTAGTAATTACCAATTTCAAACGGCTTCGACAAATCATTTTTATCCAGACAGCCTCGGTGGCAGTCATCTCGATTATCGCTGTCGCTAGAGGGCGCAATACTCCGCGGTTGATAGGAGTTCTAGGCGGGAATTACGATAACTCCAATGACCTCGCATTTGCGATCGTCTTGTCTCTTCCTTTTTGCCTTGCCTTCCTATTGCAAGGGCGCGGTCCGGCGCGAAAAATGATGTGGACGGCCGCGATGTTGGTTATGGCCATCGCTGTATTCCTCACGGCTTCGCGCGCGGGATTCATCGAATTGGTGATCACAACTTTTTTCTGTTTGTGGCATTTCGGCATCAAAGGAAGACGACCTCTGCTCATTGTTGCGAGTTTTGTCGTAGGAGCGATCTTACTGCTCGGACTGGGCGGAAAGCTCAAAAACCGGTTCTTTGCCATTTCCGGTCATTCCCAACTTGAGCAAAGCGCATACGGTTCTTATCAGGAACGCCGGCAGTTGATGATTTCGAGCATTCAGGCTATGGCGCGCTACCCGTTGTTTGGGATAGGTGTTCACAACTTCGTTTCGTATTCGGGCATCTGGAAAGAAGTACATAACTGTTATTTACAGATCGCCGCCGAGGGCGGTATCCCGGCCCTGGCTCTTTACCTCTTGTTCTTCAGGCGTGCATTCGCGAACATGAGGCGGCTAAGGAGACTCGACTTGGACGTTGAAATGAGATTGTTCGTAGGGGCCCTGCATAGTTCTTTGGTCGGCTTCATGATAGGAGCTCTTTTCGCACCCGAAGCGTACCAATATTTCTCTTATTTTGCCGTAGCTCAAACTTCAGTGATACTTGCCATGACTCGGGAAAAGGATCCCGAAATTTGTTCTTCAGCGATGCCGCGGACGCTCTTTACGTTCCGCCACAGCACGGAGCCGTTCGCTGTGGCGACGCCTTTGAGGAGGCCCCATCATCAACTGGTTTCTCTCGCATCGAAATCCACCAACGCCAAATCGCTGCAACAGTTGTGACGAGCGTAAGAACTGCAGTCCGGCTCAACCAGACGCCATTCAAAACAAAGGAAATGCCGTAGCTGCAGAACGCATACTGTTCGATCCTCCAAGACAGCGCGAGTTTACCGTAACGGAGCACTCCCGGGAACTGGTTCGCTCCACCCGGTAGCAATCACAGAGGCAACGAAGCTGTCGGAGCTTTCGACGGAAAGGGTCGCTAGGCGACTCCGCGAGCGTACAGGCCATAACGAGAGTGAACGCTGAGCATGCCCCGAAACAACAATTGCAGGAGCCGACCTGACTTTTTCAACGGGAAGGCCGTTGACGATGGAGAGGGACGAGCGAACAAGCTCCATCGGACCTGCCGGGGTAATGGCGATGGCATGTACGCATAGGAGACCAGACGCAACACGGGAAACCCCAGCGGTGATCATTAATAAGGATCAACTGGCAGCTTGTGAGAGACGGGCCCTGGCACTCCCCGTGCTTCAGCGTAGCGCAGTCCAATTTTCTGGCGTGTTGCGTTAGCAAACTGTCGAGGACCAAATTGCATCAGGAGGGCAGCGATTGGCCAGACCCGAGTGTCATCAGTTCGTCAGCAGTTGGCCAGCGGTTGTTCGCCAAATGAAACTCAAGTTCCTCATCCGAACGGCTCTGCAGATCAGCCGCGAGATCGGAAATCTGAATTGATTGTGGTGCACGCCCTTCGAGCCGATCCGCGATTTCGCTGGCCGCGTGCACCGCTCCCGGCCCCTGTGAGCACGCGATCTGGATAAGATTCTCCGCCACCACTTCAGCGTAGGTGCGCCCCGTAGGATCATCGGGCTTTACCTCCGCCAGCCTTGTTCGCAGCGCTTCGGACAAGAGCCTGGATTTTGGTCGCCCGCCAGGGTTCGGGCTGGGCTGGCCCTTCTGCCAACGAGTTCCTGCTCCGATTGCTGGGTCGAAAGTCTTAGTCATGCCCACATTTATGCACTCGATGCAACTTGCGTCAAGAGGCATTCGCCTGACCGTAGACTTTCTAGTCTCTGCGATGTTCCTCTCTGCGATGTTCCTCTAGAACAGGCCTCACAGCGCGACAGAACTCGCCTAATTCCGCGATTCGCTTACCACGCGCCGCGTTCGAGGGACGAACTGTCGAATCACTGATCGACAACGGCGGAAGAGTTGAGACGCAGCGCCCGCAACTCTGCGTAAAACCTAGACCGTGTGTACTCCAGTTGATCTTGACGCGCGGCGTAGGCAGCCCGATCCAATGCCGTTGGGTATGAGTTTGAATAGTACCGCCGATCAAGAGCCGCTATCTGAGCCAGTTCCGCCGCGAATCGTTCAAATATTTGGTTTTCGCTTGCCATCCCAGAACCGTACTACAAGTCGGTCTTTCAGCTTTGTGACGGATGTCACAATTTCAAGGTTCAGGTCTGTGGAAAATTCCATATAGGAAATGTACGAGGGAGGACTCTATGGCAACTCAGGATTCAGTGTCACATCGCGTGGGCAAACCTTCCAATCCTCTCGTCCGACTCCAAAATGAGAACGCCCTTGATAATTCGCTTCTCATTCCCGCTGCTCAGTACGTTCGCATGTCGGATGAGGCACAACAATACTCGGTGGATAACCAAAAGGACGCTATTGCGCAATATGCTGCCCTTCACGGCTTCAACATTGTGAAAACGTATGCGGACTTGGGTAAGAGTGGCGTAATAGCAAAAAACCGCGCTGGCCTGCGGGAATTGCTAAAGGATGTTGTGAGTGGCGAAGCACCCTACCGAGCCGTTCTCGTGTATGACGTGAGTCGATGGGGTAGATTCTCTAATAATGACGAAGCCGCCCATTACGAATACATTTGTACCAGTTGTGGAATCCCGCTTCACTACTGTGCCGAAAATTTCGTCAACGATGGTACAGCTTCTAGTTCTCTCCTGAAAGCGCTGAAGCGAAGCATGGCCGCCGAGTTCAGCCGCGAGCTAGGAGAAAAGATATTTAGGGGAAAAACCCGAATTGTTCAGCTTGGCTTCTGGGTGGGAGGTCCTCCCGGTTACGGATTCAGGCGGCTGATGCTGTCCGCGAGCGGCAAACGCAAGCAAATCTTGAAGCCTGGCGAACAAAAGAGCCTCACTACGGACCGGGTTACCCTTGTTCTTGGTCCACCCCATGAAGTCGAGATCGTTCGCGAAATATTCTCAATGGCATCGCAGGGTGTGGGGCCAACAGCAATAGCGCGCGCACTGAATCGAAGAGGCGAGACACACTATGGGCACCCCTGGTATCACTGGACCGTTCGGCACATCGTCACAAATCCAAAGTACATGGGGAGCAACGTATGGGGCCGCACCTATCAGCGTCTGCAAACGCCTAAAGTCCACCTCGAACCCCAAAAGTGGATCAACAAGCCGCTCGCCTTCCCTCCGATTGTCGATAACGCGACGTTTATGCGGGCACAGAGAATGCTTCCTGTTCTTAGATACTGGACAAAGGAAAAGATCGTGAAGAAGGTTGGACTACTGTTGAAGAGAAAAGGGCATATAAGTGAGGACATAATTAGGGCGGTTAAAGGGATGCCTGCCCCGAGCACGATCACTCTCCATCTTGGCTCATATCAGCAGCTCTACAAGGAATTGAACTATCAACAGGACACGGAAGATTTCGTGAAGAGTGGTCAATTCGAGCGCTCGATGCGTCTCAGAAAAAGATTGGTGAAGCGAATCCAAAAAATGTTCCCGCAGAATGTGATCGTGACTCATTTACCGGGAAAACACCGCTCAATGCTGCTGGTAGACCGTACAATTTGGGTTTCTATTTTGCTTTGTAGGTCTCAGCAAAAGCATGGACGCTTTTTTTGGGTCATCCAGCCTGATGAACTTGAACGTGACTATGTGACGCTGTTGTGTACGATGAACAGCCGCCATAATCGGGTGATTGACTTCTACGTGCTGCCGCGCATGAGTAGGCACTCGTTGTTGCGCAGGAACGTGTCTTGGCTTAGAGACGGCGTGCGGCTCCGAAAGTTATCGGATTTCTATTCCACTGTGAAACGCTTGTGGTCGCAAAGAGGTAGGCAGGATACTCTCTCAAAATACTTGCAGGAACTGTAGTCATTGATCTGCGAGAGGTATGACCTCTAACCGGGAGCACGTGTGCGGGTGTACGCCGCCCTGATCGTTTGCGCTGTGATCGTTACAAGAGGGACGCTCTGGGGTGGAGGTCCCACGAAGTGTCTGATCCGCGACCCTGCAAGAACCACTGCTTCGGCCATGTCGCCATTGGCCATAACGGTTGTTTCCGGGTCAGTTTCGGCCTCGATTTCTACCGATATACTCATACGGCATGATCGACTCGCTTTTTCTTCCGAAAATCTCTCTATGCCGATTCATCAACGTCAAAAATCGAGGTGAAGCCCAAACTGCCACGAACGTGGGAGATTCTGGCTTGTTGATCGACCAAAAAGGCTGCTGGACAAATCGCTATCCGGCTGCGTCAGATTTACGCGGTTGAACAAGTTGAAAACATCTGCTCTAAACTCGATGGAGTAGCGCTCCCACTTCATCGCCTTGGCGAATTCTGTATTGACGTTAGCTAAACCCGGACCAGTCAAGGTGTTTCGGCCCACGTTGCCCTCTTGCCCGAGTGCGGGATTGGGGAAAGCGGATGCCGAAGAGAAGCCGTTGAGAAAATCGCTCCGGTGACCCGTGTGTACGGCGCCCGAGGCCGCCGCATTTGGGAGGTCGTAATTGTAACCGTCTGCGTTGAAGTCGCCGCTTCCCGGCTGTAATCCGATCACATTTCCGCTGGAATCTAGGACCGGATTAAACGACGCCGACGTATAGACGGAGAAGGGCAAACCGCTCTGCAGCACCACAATATTGGACATGCGCCAACCGCCAAGTATATTTTTCGCAAAACTATTCTTGAAGAATCCTGGCGGCACCTCCAACATGCTATCGATGGTGAAGCGCTTGGACACGCTGTAGTCCGCCCTGCCGTGCTGAAACCGAACGTCGAGCGGGTTGAAGATCGCCTCGCCATTATTCGTCCCATTGTCGTTGCTGCTCGTGTCATCCGTGGCTTTCCCGAAAGTGTATATACCTCTCAGTTGCCAGGAATGAGTGAAATGCTTGCTCAACATCAGGGAGGCATAATGACCATCCGCTATTCCCATCGTGCGGCCGAAGATAATGGGACCGAAGTTAGGATTCAAGCGGGTCTGAGTGTTGTTGTTGATGATCAGGTCGCGCGGGAAGCGATTCACGTCGGTCTGGACGTAAAGTTTTGCACTATGAGAGCCGTTGTAGTCCGCCTCCACACTCATATTGTGTCCAATATCCCGCTGGAGGGACAACATGAATACGTGAGTACGCGGTTGATCCAAGTTGGACACTAGACCCGACGTTTGGACCGGTAAGCCCACGATTCCTCCCGCCGCATTAGTCTGAAAGGTGATTCCCGCTGGAAGCGGCCAGATTGTACCGGTTGAGTCCCCCAACCCATAACTGAACGGATGAACCGCACTAAACACACTGAAAGATGGGGTGGCCCACACTGGGGGATTGCTGCGTGCGGGGAATGACCACGATCCATCCGCTACATTGTTAAAGAACAGGCCGTACCCGCCGCGCAACGAGGTTTTTCCATTACCAGAAATATCCCAGGCAAATCCGATTCGAGGGCCCCATCCTTGGGGTCGATTATTCGTCACGTATGCCTTCTGCCCACCCCGAACGGACATCGTTCCGCTCGCGACTTGAGACGCAAAATCGCTCCCAGGACCCAGAGAGAAGAAGGGAAAAGGCGTTTGGGAATTGTAATATGTTCCCCAATGCCCGAAGTAGTCGTATCGAAGACCCAGATTTAGCGTGAACCGATGCGTCACCTTCCAGTCATCCTGGACGAATGCTCCCCCATAAAGCCAGCGCAAGATCTGATACAAGTTGCTGGCCAACGCGCCGCTAGATACCTGCATGGCGGGACCAAACTGGTCAAAAGGTTGATCCTGGGCGAAGTCAAGGAGATTGGCAAAGTCGAAACTCGGCCGAAGCAGTGGGCTGGTGAATTTATCATCATCATGATGCCGGTCGATATCAACTCCCGCGCTGATAGTGTGACTGCCATGCGTCCAAGTTAGGACGTCATGCCAACTGTAGTTCTGATGGACCCAGCCAGCCGGCCCCCACTGTGAAAACGCCGCTTGTCCGGTGAAGAAGTAGGCATTGGGAAGGTTCTGGTTGTTGATTGCACTCGGATTCGATCCGTCGGCGTCGATCCAGGTGAAACTGGCATCATTCAAGAGTCTAGGCGAGAACGTGTGAGTCCAGTCGAGTTTGGCGAAGAAACCATTGTTCGGAAGCTTTACCCGATATATGGGGCGCGGATCGGCTTGCAGTTGATCTGAGTAGGTCCGAAACCAATCGAAGAAAAATCGATCTTTTGATTCGTTAATATTGTAGTCGAGTCGGGCATGCCACTGATATGCGTTATGGGTCAAACTCAGTGGGAAAGTTGCTGTCCCGAAAGCGGGGAGATCGGGATTGTTTTGAAATGCAGGGTCCTCTGGATAGAAACCTGGCTGGGTTGCCTGAAGTTGCCCCACGGTGACAATATCAGCGGTCGGCGCGGATCCTGGGGGTGCCTGCTTGAAGAACGTCGACGAGAGATTATTCGGAAAATTTTGCTCGACAAACTGCGCGAACTGGGGCGTCTCGACCGCGGAGACGAGAGTTGTTGCATTCGAGGATCTCAGCACAAAGAGACCGCCAAACGCGAACAGTTTGTCCTTGATGATCGGGCCACCGATGGTTCCGCCGAATTCGTTTCTTCGAAAAGCTGGTATTGCGCGGCACCCAATTGATCCAGGGGGACAATACTGAAACTCGGTTCGAGCCGTCAACGCATTATTCGTGTGGAACTCCGATAACGCCCCATGCATCTCGTTGGTTCCTGGTTTGGTGAAGACCTGCACGTAGGCCCCGCTGTAGCGCCCCTTGGAGGCATCAATCGTTGCTCCTGAGATACGCACGGCCTGAATGAAATCCGGCTCGGGTGACAGGTTCACGACTCCGTCACGAGAAGCGCTCACCGCGATACTACCGTCGACATCATACTGGTTGTTCTCCTGCCGTTGCCCAGCTGCGTTGAGCTGGTATCCCGCTTCCTGCTCAAAACTATCGTTATTGGCAGAGCCGGAACCGAGTGCACCTCCAGCGGGTAGGCCCGAACCCGTCACACCTGGCGCTAATTCGATCATGCTGGTGTAGATATTTCTTCCGAGTAACGGTGCACCATGGATGAGAGTCTCGGAAATTTCCCGTGACGTGTTGCTCTTGTCTGTTTCAACCGCCGCCAGCTCTGCGGTTACTTCTACCTTCACGTTTTCGCTGGGCAAGGTAAGGACCGGGTGTACGCTCCGTACCTGGTTGGATTCCAACTGCACGTCCTTCTGCACCCATGTCCGAAATCCTTCCTTCTGGACCTCAACCGTATAGATCGCGCCGGGCAGCGAGGTGATGCGGAAGTCACCGTTATCAGCGGAATTTGTATACCCACTGACTTGAGTAGCTTGATTGGTGACAACGATTTTGGCCGCGGAGATCGCGGCGCCAGTCTCGTCTGTCACCGTTCCTGTGAGTCCACTGGTGAATTGGGCGTAGGTGGGCACGCTAAGACCGATGAACAAGAAAGCAAGCGTGATTGTCGTTCTTACCAGACGTGATGCCTTCACGGTGTCCATCCCTTCTTCGTCATCTCTGAGCTAACTCGAGACTGGGCTTTTGCTGAGCTTTCAGCTTCTCCGCTTCCTGCTGGCGTTTGAACGCGTCAATCAGAGCTTGTCCTTTTGCTCGCCTTCCCGTCTTCAGATAGAGACGACCCAGGCTGTACTCCGCCGACAGGTGGTGCGGGTCCAGTCGCAGACAGGTCAGGAAGTTTTGCTCGGCGAGTTTCGGGTCCTTCTTCAAATACAGTTTGGCCAAGTGGTAGTAAGAATCCGCAAAAGAGGGATTCAATCGGATGGCTGTCCTAAATGCTTCGGCAGCCCGCGCGTCGTGGTGCAGCGTTTGTTCGAATGCGATTCCGAGGTAGTAATGCATTTGGGAATTGGATGGGAATGTTCTTATGGCAAAAGAAAGTGTATTGATTGCGTCTTGTAATTCGCCCGCGTGTGTCTGGATGATGGCAAGGCTTAATAGAGCGACACTGTTATCCTGCTGCAGCTTGCTAGCTCTCTGCACGATCTTCTCGGCTTCTCTGAAGCGGCCGAGTTTATCGAGAATCGCGCCTTTCTGAACCTGTAAGCGATAGGAACCGGGCAGGTGCCCCAGTCCGACATCAGCAGCTTGCAGGGCCAGCGGATAATTTTCGTAGTCCATGCAGAGTGTGCTGAAATCTAGATAATTCACTTCTTTGTCCGGTGCGAGCTGCGCGGCCTGACGTAGTGATTGGATTGCAAGATTGAGGTCACCACCCCTTTTTGCCAGGTCAGCCAGCAGGTTCAAGGAGTCGGCGTCTGGCTTGATGCTGACGAGACTCTTGAGTAGTTTCAATGCCTCTTCCGAGCGGCCCAGCTGATCCAGGATGCCCGCCCGCTCGTATTGCAGCCCGGCCAGCCCCGGATCCACTTTGTTTGCCCTGTCAAATTCTGCGAGGGCTGGATGGTATTGCCGCAGTCGCGAGTAGAGATGCCCTGCGTTGAAGTATTCAGCGGCTGTCACTCCGGTCATCGCGTCCAGCCGCTTTAGAGCGGCGTCAGCCTTTTGCGCCTGATCCAACTCCGAAAGGGAGTGCGCCAAAGATAGAACCGCCTGCGGATACTGATACACGACCTCACCAGACTCTCCCAGAAGCGAAACGGACTTGTCGAAGTCCCCTTGCTTTTCAGCAATGATTCCCAAGAAAAGAAAGGCAACGGAACGCGAGTCTCCCGGTGTATCGCTCAGCTTTTCGAATTCTGTAATGGCTGAATCGTACTTGCCTGAATTGAAATAATTGATCGCAAGGTTTTTTCGAGCAGGCAGAAATCCCGGATCGGCTTGCAGGCACTTGATCAAGTAATTTTCGGCACGTCCAAAATCACCTTTTAAGCTGTACGTGGCCCCGATCATGTTCAACAAGGTCGTGTTTTGTGGGTCAGCTCTGAAACCGTTTTCAAGCGTGGTTATCGCCTCATCGAGGCGCCCCTCTTTGACCAGGTTCATACCCAAACGGTACGCCTCGGCAGCTTCGGGCTCACTGGAGATTGGGGACACTGGAGCGGACTGCGCCCAAACAGCCGGGGAAACTAGCAGCACCAAGCACAATCCAACCCAGGTCGGGCGCGAGCGGTGCAATAGGTCGCAAAATCGATGCGTAAAATGAATAGAGCTTCTTGTCATGTGATTCGAGAGACTAAGCCCTCAACCCCATGGAGTGTGGATGAAGTAGTGACTGAATGGTCGAAAACTTAAATCGTTTCAAAATACTTTGTCAAGCACTTTTCTCAGAAAAAAAACCCCGGTTCGCAATCAGGCGGCAAAAACCAAAGCCATCTATAATTGCTGACGAAAGTCCGACGAACATCAAAACGTTTCAAGTAGGCAGAAGGGACATTCTAGCGAAGGAGAAACAACCGCCTTGACCTGTACCCGCCGTGCATTTATGCAGATTTCTCTCAGCTCGGCGGCCTTCCTGGCAGCTCCAAGGCTTGTGGCGCAAGGGGTTGCCACGCACACCGTCAAACCCCAGCGGCGACCAGCACCTTCGGGACGTCCCTTCTATGCCCATTTCGTGGATGTGGCCTCGGCTGCCGGGCTGCAAGCGCCCACAAACTACGGCGGAGTGGACAGCAAGAAATACATTCTGGAATCCACTGGCTGTGGTTGTGCCTTCATCGATTACGACAATGACGGCTGGATGGATATTTTTTTGCTATCAGGTACCCGCCTCACAGGTGATCCGGCTGGTGCGAGCAATCGCCTTTACAAGAACAATCGCGACGGCACTTTCACCGATGTCACCGAAAAGGCGGGTCTGAAGGCAACCGGATGGGCGTCGGGCGTGTGCATCGGCGATTACAACAACGACGGCTTCGAGGATATTTTTTGTTCTTACTTTGGGCAAAACCGTCTCTATCGCAACAACGGCGATGGCACGTTTAACGACGTGACGAAGGGTGCTGGCTTGTGGAACGAAGAACCGCGTTGGGGAGCCGGATGTAGTTTCCTTGACTACGATCGGGACGGAAATCTAGATTTGTTCGTCTCCAATTACGTACATTTCTCGTTCGAGCACGCGCCGGTTCCGGGTGAGAATTCGAATTGCAACTGGAAAGGTATCCCGGTTGAATGTGGGCCTGTCGGAATGCCCACAGGAAGACATTCGTTGTACCGCAACAATGGCGATGGTACTTTTACCGATGTCAGCCAGCGGGCAGGCATCTCGAAAGCTACCGGAAGCTACGGGATGACAGTCGTGGCCGCTGATCTCGATGAGGACGGGTGGACGGACATTTTCGTCGCCTGCGATTCCACTCCGAGCCTATTGTTCATGAACAATCATGACGGAACCTTTCGTGAAGAAGGTGTCCTCCGAGGAGTGGCGCTCAGCGACGATGGCATGGAACAAGCCGGAATGGGTGTCGGTGTAGGGGACTACGATCTGGACGGCCATCTGGATCTTTTTAAAACGCACTTCGCTGATGATGCCAACGGCCTTTACCACAATGACGGCAAAGCAAATTTCGACGAACTCACCCATTCCTCGCTCCTCGCGGTCGAGACCCGGTATGTGTGTTGGGGCGCCGGCATGATTGATCTCGACAACGACGGTTATCCCGATATTTTCATGGTGACAGGCAACGTGTATCCCGAAATCGAACACAAGTTGCCACAGTACGCGAATAAGACCCCGCGCGTGGTGTTTCGCAATTTGGGCAACGGTAAATTCGAAGAGCTAGGGCGGGAAACCGGCCCGGGCGTGATGGAAGCTCACTGTAGCCGAGGATGTGCGTTTGGAGATTTCGACAACGATGGCGACGTGGATATTTTGATTGTGAATCTGAACGAACCTCCGTCGCTGTTACGAAACGATCTAAAAGCAAAGCGGAACTGGATCAAAGTCAAGTGCGAGGGAGTCAAGTCGAACCGCAGCGCCATCGGTGCTCGTGTTCTGGTTCGCTACGGGGGAAGGGTTCAATCCCAGGCCGTACTTAGCCAGGCGAGCTTTTATTCCTGCAATGATCCGCGGTTGCACTTCGGTCTTGGCATTTTCAATTCGGCCGATATTGAAGTCTTCTGGCCAAACGGTCTCCACGAGAAGTTCAAAGGGGTGACCGCTAATCAGTTGGTAACCTTGCGTGAAGGGGCAGGGATCCTTCCGTCCAAAGGCTGGGCGAAGAGGTAGCGCGCCGATACATCAATCGACTGAAGTGTAGCCTGGAGACCCGCCGCTGCGCAGACCTCCGCATTTTCGGCACCGTTGTTCTGTGAAGTTAGCCAGGCATTTCACAAAACCGGAACAGAAATGTTATGGTTCGGAGCGCTTACCGGAGGAACTAACAATGCGCATCGCCCTGACTGCATTGACCCTTTGCCTGACACTGGTTTCCAACTTGGCGAGCGCTCAAAACAGTGAGTTGCGCCGTCTCTCACGGGCCGCGCTGGAAGACAAGATCCGCGGCGGCTGGGCGGGCCAGATGATCGGCGTTTCGTACGGCGCACCCACCGAGTTTCGTTCAAATGGAAAAATCGTGGAGGGCAATCTCAATAAGTATCTTGACTGGTCTCCCGAGAGGCTTAAGAACGCGATCGACCAGGACGACCTGTATGTTGAGATGACGTTCGCCGAGGTTATGGACAAGGTGGGCCTCGACGCGACCACCGAGCAGTACGGAGAAATGTTCAAGAACTCCCTGTATGAACTGTGGCATGCGAATGCCGGAGCCCGACGAAACCTTAATCGCGGCATCAAGGCTCCCATGTCGGGCCACCCGAAATACAACATCCACGCCAACGACATCGATTTCCAGATCGAGTCGGATTTCATCGGCCTGATGACCCCTGGCCTTCCCCGGGAAGCTAACAAATACGCGGACCGCGTGGGACGGGTGATGAACTGGGGCGACGGGCTGTACGGAGGCATGTTCTTCTCCGGCATGTATGCCGCTGCTTTTTTTGAGAACGATCCGCGTAAGGTCGTGGAGCGTGGCCTTTTATCAATCCCTGCGGAAAGCGCCTATGCAAAGGTTATCGCCGACGTCCTGCGATGGTCCGCTAAGAACCCCAACGACTGGAAGAAAACTTGGCAGCTTATCGAGGACAAGTGGGACAAAGGCGATGTGTGCACCGACGGCGCTTTAGAACCATTCAACATCGACGCCAAACTGAACGGAGGCTACGTCGCGCTCGGGCTGCTCTACGGCGCTGGGGACTTCGCGAAGACGCTTGAAGTAGCGACACGGTCCGGCCAAGATTCGGACTGCAACCCCTCGAGCGCTGCCGGTGTGCTTGGCGTGATGCTCGGCTATAACCGCATCCCCGATGTTTGGAAGGCCGGGATATTCGCTATCGCCGACACGCGGTTCTCCTTCACGCAGTACTCATTTAATCAGATCGTGGCGAGCACGCAGGCTCGCGCCCTGAAAGTCGTGGAAGGAGCGGGGGGGAAGGTGACCGCCACACAAATCGAAATACCCGCTCAAGAGCCTGAAGCCCCTCCTCTAGAGCAGTGGAACATCGATCCACCACGAGAAAGGGTCGAGGTCACTCAGCCGTCCTGGGCATTCAAAGGCCAGTTCAAGGACAGGAAACTCAAACTCGACTGGGGTGAAGACCTCAGATTCAAGGAAGCACGAGCCGCTGGTGCAGAGGCGACGCTCAAATTCGACGGTACGGGCGTTGCCATCCTGGGCCTCTGCTCCCAGGAAGGTGGCCGTGCTGACGTATTCCTGGATGGTGAGAAGGTCGGGGAAATCGATGCCTGGATCCCGAAAAACACGACCGATGACGACTATTGGCATGTAAGCGGTCTTCCTGCCGGGGAACATTCCGTCCGGATCGTGACCCGGTCCGATGCCGACTCGAGATCATCGGGCAGAAAGCTACAGATTGTGCGGGCGATCGTTTACGGTCCCGGTTCGGGTAACAGCCTTTCGAGCGGCAATCAACCCTGGTGGTAACCATCGAGTTAATGTGTACGTTGGCTTCTAAGTAGGCGAATCAGGATTAGATCTAGGGGTCTCCCAGCGCGTGTTGATCCCAATTCTGGCGCCGGTCATGACTACTGGCGAAAGTTACCGGTGGACGCCTTTTGGATCATAGATTCCACCAGGCAAGCTGCTGACTTCCAGCGTGTGCCTTCGATTCCGCACAAACCGAATTTGATCGGCTCATTCGAAGCTAGGGGGGTCTTTGCTATGAAAAGGATGCTAGTAACATCAAGCACAAAATGGATGAGGGTCATTGCGATACTGCCTTGTGTGGCGATGTCGTTCTCTGGAGCGGGAATCACTCCTGCATCGAGCAAACCGTCACGGGACAAAACCATTCTCTCCCGTTCCCTGCCACGATTGGATGGCACGAAGTTGAAGGTGACAGTTGTCGAGGTCACGTACGGGCCGGGCGAATCATCATCGCCTCACAGCCACCCCTGCCCAGTGATCGGCTATGTGGTTGAAGGCACTCTCCGTTCGAAAGTGAACGGAGAAACTGAAGCCATTTACAAGGTCGGCGAGAGCTTCTACGAGGCTCCCGATGGAATTCATGCCATTTCTGCGAATGCTAGTGCCAGCGAACCCGCGAGATTTCTAGCCTTCTTTGTATGTGATCACGATACGCCTCTGAGCGTCCCGCCTCCGACTACCGGAGCCCAGCCGGAGACCAATCATGGATAGCTCGCCTGGAACGTTAAACAGCAAAATGGCGAAATCGCACGAGCTGGCTTGGCAACGGTGGGGAATGCTCTACTTGCGCCTGGCGCTTGGAGCAGCATTCCTTTCTGGGATCGCCGACCGCTTCGGCCTGTATAGGGGTAGGAACGTCGGCTATGGCAATTTTGCGGGATTCATGCGGTACACAGCGCAAGTGAATTCCTTCATGCCCGCCTCAATGATTCCGTTCCTGGCGTGGACCGCCACGCTTGCTGAACTGGCATTTGGCCTTGCTCTGGTGCTGGGCATTTGGCTCCGTTGCGCGGCTCTCGGCAGTTCTATCCTGCTGCTTTTGTTCGGAACTGCCATGGCAATCTCGTTCGGTATCAAGTCTCCGCTCGACTATTCGGTCTTCTCCGCTTCGGCGGGAGCGCTGGTCCTTGCGTTCTACGAGACACGAAAGTAAACGCCTGTTTTCATCCGCCGACCGTGCTTCCCATACTGCTATTCGATGGAGCAGGTCGTCCGAGTTGTCCACGATCCATGTACGGGGTGAAACTGTTCTCCAAAAACTCGGGTGAAGGGGAGGTGAGTGCGGAAGGCATTCGCGAATCCAACTAATCCACTGCATCTGGCTCCCGCATCACCGCCGCACGGAGATCATAGACAATCTTTTTGAAACGTTTTTATATTTGCCGGCAAAAATCAGTGTTCCCGGGAGCCCTCATGAATTTCGCGGCATGGTTTTCCTCTTTCTTTCTATTCCTAGGAGTTCTTACGAACCGGATCTTGGCGCAAGACTTCAAATTCCGCCCGGAGCGGCAGCAGATTCCGACTCCGGGGTGTTTGGTAATGAAAGGAGCGTGGAAGGCGGCTCTGCGCCCTGCACACAGAACGAGCACGATGCGTGGCTGGCCGATATCCGGCATTCGAGAGACGAACGGCGGATCCGTATCCGCGTTGGAAATCGTATCGTTGTTACTGTCGACCACCGTAGCTAGGATGCTTCCTGTTCTGGTATTTGGCGCTTCGGTAGACTGCGCTGACGCGGGTACAACGCCGCGATATTCCCTTCTGTTTCTGCCCGTGAGGGTGCGGCATACGAGCGACTCACCAGACCGGCAAAATCAGACTCTGAAGTCTTACAAGAATCCACAGTTTGTAGAAATTATCCCCCCCAAGTCCCAAGACATAGACCCGTATATTCCAGCCATATTGCTGACCATCTCCCCCGCATAACGCGGAAACGGACATGGGTTATCAGCTCCACAAGAATCCAGATGACACATTCGTTCGACTTGTCATTTGGGCATGGCACATCTTGTCTGTCCGGAAGCGACTGCCGTACTTCTCGATGTTGATCCGGTCGACCTTGTGCCGATTGCGTCGAGATCGGTAATCACTTCAGAGGGTATTTGCAGTCTCGAAGCCTGAAGATTCTCGCGAAGATGCTCGATGGAAGCTGTTCGCGGGATGAGCAGACGTTGGGCGACCGCTGGAGAAGCCAGGCAAGCGCCACCCGCATCTCTAATTCTGGGCCGGAAGTCGGCTTTGGGGACTAAAGCCCGCGAAATCCTCATTTTCTCGGTGGCCCAGAAATTGTCCACTACTCCGGTCGCCCAAGTCTGGTGGGAATAGCAGAGCGCCGCGTCAATCAGCATGCATGCTACCTGTCTCCATCCAGAAACGCACGACGTGCTCGGCTTCCTGCCTCCATCTGGGATCGCCCCAATCTAACGAGGTAGCGGGATCACCAACTTATCTAGCCCGTCTTCCTTCCAGCGCGACAGCGATAAAAGGCGGCAGCCTCGCTGTAATGCCATCCCCAATGCTTCTTAGAATTCGTCAAGTTCTGCACCCGAATCTCGAAAAAAACAGACCGCGAAGTGGTGAGTAGTGCGAGGCTGAAACGACAAGCGATCGTTGGACCCTCATCGCTGGAAGGACTTTATCGTGGACGTTTCAAATCCTGGCCGGGGGTCAGGAAAGGAGTCAAGATGTGAAGTGCCGTCACCACGACAATTTCGAGATTGTTTTTCCCTGTTGCCGGGGATGGACAACGACGGAGAACCTCATCCTGCAATTGGTCGGTTCAGAAAAGGTGTGTCGGAAGGGAACTCGAGGTTGCTAGAACTGATCGTGTTGTCCCCTACTCTACATTCGCGCAGCGCCAATACGCTGCACCGGGGATCGAGTTCGGGACCAGCCATTGGTACAACCTCAGCTTCACTGTCTTGCCCGAGTATTTCGATAGCGCAAGATCCATGGTCGTCCAGTTTGGAACGGCGAAAGTCGCGTTCGCTGGGACCTCTTTAGCATTGATCATTTCCTCCCCGCCGATAATCTCTGTCTCTAAGTTGTCATCGTCCACGAAAACTTGCATCCGCCACGGCCGGTACTTCAGCGAGCCGATTTCCAGATGTAGCCTGGAAGTGCCGGACGAAATTGTCAGCGTGCGTTCCAGCATGCACGGACGCGTGCCGCGCGGGAAAGTTACAAGGACATTTTCATCGAGGTAGGTTGCGCCCTCACCGCCGCGGGAAGCGTTTTCCAGTCGCCACTCCGGATTCCAAAGCCGGCCATAATCGTTGATGTCAAAGTATTCGAGTGGCTGTGTAACAACTTTCTCGCGGGGAATGATCAGGGTATCGCCGTCCAGCCGTGCGCCGTTCGCAAGCAAGCGCTTCACGCCAATGTCAGCGACGCGCCGAGCCAGATAGTCAATGCGCTCGTCGATCGTGCGCCCAAGATTCAGCGGGCCCATGTGATCGCCATAGACGCGGTTGTGCAACGGTTCGAGAAGCTGGGAGGGAAGGACGTTGAAGTCCCGCATTGCTCCTACGACCGACGACACATTCGCAGCGTTGCAGTCCGCATCGGTGAAGTCGCCGGTCCGAGTGACGATATTGATGCTCTTGAGATAGTCACCCGCCCCAAAAAGAATCCCAAGAGCCACGAGTGCGCCGTTGGCGACAGAGTTGTTCAATTGCGGATACTCCGGTCGCCACCTGGCTTCGCTCGCCGCCGCTATTTGCTGCCACGGTTTCCCCTGCTCATAACTGGTCAGTACGAAATCGAGGGCCTTGCGGTAGTTGGATCGTGGATCGATTAACTGAGCCGCCTGGCGAACAATTCTGGCCGGATTCTTTTCGAAAAACGCCTCGCTGATGCAAGCCGCAACGAACACTGCCCCGTCGGATCCTTCGGCATAGCCGTTAATGTGTGAGTACTTGCGTGCGGTGGCACCAGCCAGATTGATCATCCCAGGCGTGATCATCCCGTAGATGTCCGACGAAAACTGTGGGCCAATGGTATGGAACCAACGATTGTAGCGAGGGCTGCCGGTGTTGGGAGCTTTGATGCCGCGCTCCAGCAGCAGGCGCGCCTGTTCACTCGAACCCCAAGTCCCCGCGCGGTACTCCTTCCACATCTCGCCCAGTTGCTCGACGGTCATGTCAGTGCCGAAGCGCTCAAAGCCATAAAGGGCGACCATTTCGTAGTAGTAGTCGTCGTCGACTAAGGCCGCATTGTAATCGTTGATGAAGTGGTCGAGCGCAATCACATTGCGCGCCTGACCTTCAAAGTTGAAGCCGTAAGACGCGCCCACAATCTGTCCGCCCATGCTCCGTAGACTTTGTCGCGGTACTCAGCGACGCGGATGTGGCGGTCCGCCGCGTGTACAGAAGTGGCTAACGCAAAGCACAACACAAACCCTGGTACTGAGAGAAAGATTTTCTGCATAGAACCCCGTACCTGCAACGGACTGGTATGACGTCGTACATCTTACCGCGCTTGAGTTGACAATCCGCGGCGTCTCCTCGACAATCGCTTTTTTGTATTGATTCCAGATTCGCTCGCATGGCCTCAGTCACAACATGGGTCAGCAACACATAAACAAACGTGAATTTCTAAGAGTGACAACCGCAGCGGCAGTATACGCGGTTGTTCCTCGATGCCTCCATGCAGAGTCGCCGACCGTTTTTAAGACGTATATCTACAAAACGGCCGGTGGATGTGAAATCAAAGCTGACGTTCACGGCGCTGACGTAAGCGTTAAGAAGCCGGTCATTCTCTGGATTCACGGAGGAGCGCTGATTACGGGATCGAGAGTTGCTCCTCCCGAGTGGTTGGACCCTGACGGACAGTATGTCGTTGTCTCAATCGATTACCGCTTTTCGCCTGAAACAAAATTGCCCGCGATTATTGAGGACATTCAAGACGCTTACCGATGGGTACGCGAGCAAGGCCCCAGGCTGTTTCGCATGGATTCGGAGAGGATAGCCGTGGCCGGCCTGTCGGCGGGCGGCTATTTGACCTTGATGTCGGGATTCGCGTTGAGCCCTCGTCCAAGGGCCCTCCTTTCATTGTCTGGCTACGGAGACATCACTTCGGCTTGGTATAGCCGCCCTAGTCCCTTCTATTCGGGGCAGCCGGCGATATCAAAAGAACGGGCATATCGATCCGTTGGAACACATTGCGTGACTGCATCCGAAAAAGGCGACGACCGCTGGAGCTTTTATCTGTATTGTCGCCAACAAGGAATCTGGCCGAAGGAAGTAGCGGGCCATGACCCGGATCGTGAGAACCGCTGGTTCGATCCGTATTGCCCGGTGCGCAACGTATCGGCGGCGTACCCGCCCACGCTCCTGATTCACGGGACGGCGGACACCGATGTGCCGTACGAGGAATCCGTGAAGATGGACGGGAAACTGTCTCAGTTCAAGGTGCTCCATGAATTTCTGCGCGTCCCCGGGGGGAGCCACTGCCTGGGCAATGACGCCCCGGCCGTAAGGGCTTCGGTTTTTCGGCAGGCTATGAATTTTGTGAGAGCGCAGATAGGTCAATCGTAAGATTTTTGTGAGTCGCAACCCCAAGTGGGACTTAAGGCGATCGATGAAAAACAGATCGAAGAAAATCCCTGCTCAATACCGCGCCACTGTCGTGGTCGGCTGCGCTCCTCATAACGTGATCGTGCCCCGGGGCATTTGCTGCAGCGTCGGACCCTCGGTACAGGTGTTAGCCCGTACAACGGTTTGCAAATCACATCTCCCCCTACGCTAGCTGATTATCAGGGAGCTACTCTCAATCTCTCGCATGTTGAGCCACAAGGTTCTGTAAATCCTCCAGCAGCGAATTTCGATCGTCGCCGAGAGCCCGAATTATTTCTGCAGTCAGCAAGGCTTGCTGGGTCTGCCCCACGCGAAAGTACGCGTCACACAACAGGAACAGCGTGTCCGGATCGGCTGTGCGTGAATTCTCGAGATACTCGATCGCATCGGACCATCGATGTTGCTGATAACGAAGTCCGCCCATGCCAATCAATGCAAGCGTTTCCCCTGAATTGAGCACGAGGGCCGACTGAAAAGAGTCTTCTGCCGCAGCCGTTTCTCCCTCCGAAAGCTGCACCACTCCAAGATATGCCGCGATGCGAGACGATTCCGGCGCATTGGCACGAGCGATCCTCAATACGCGTTTCGCCTCAATTCTTCTTCCCAGGCTGTAATACATGGCCCCCAATAAGTAGTGAGGATCGCTGCTTTCAGAGTCTTTAATGTTCGCCAACTTTGTAAGGATGTTGAGGGCCTGCTCCTCTTGGTTGGCTTCGAGCAGCGGCTTGACTTGCTTCCATGCCTCCTGTTGTTCGGGAGTTCTTAGTTCGCGAGAAGTGTCAATGCGATCTGTCATCGCGGCGAAGAGCTTCGTTTGTTCTTGCGCTTCCTTCATTCGACCGAGTTGACGATATGACTTCGCGAGTTGGAAGTGCGCCTTGATCAGAGACGGCTGCAGAGTCAGCGCATGTTGCAGCGGTTCCACTGCAGCCTCATACGCTCCGGTCTCGACCAGAGCCCTGCCGAGCCCGTAATATGCCGGACCGTTCGTGTAACCATGCTCCAAAGCGTTGGAATAAGAATCCTGAGCCTTTTCCCACTCGCCCAAATTTGCACAGGATTCGGCGAGAAAAAATGCAGCTTCTCCGTCAGCGGTATTCGTTTTCAAGGCTCTTTCAAAGCTGGAGGCGGCAGAGCGGAAGTCAGTCAGATCAAATTGCGTCTTGCCGATTTCGAAATCGATTCGTGCTAGGCTCGGATTCAGACGGCGCGACTTCTCCAGCCACGCGAGTCCCTGCTTACGAGATTCAATCGTTGCGCTCAGGTATTCGCCATACTTCTGGCAGACTTGAGCATCGTGCGGTGCGATGCTTGCCGCTTGCGCAATTGTTTCCCGCGCGCGATCAAGATCTGACTCCATGAAGTAGGTCTCGGCAAGATAAAACAAAGCCTTGACGTTGGCTGGGCGGCTGTTGAGATCGCCTTGAAAAGTCTCGGCTGCCTTCGGCCAGTTTCGTTGTCGAAAGAAGACCATGCCGAGCTCGAACAGAAAGTCGGGATCTTGAGGGGAAGCTTGTAGCGCCTTCTCGTAGACATCTTGCGCTGCGGATAGCTGGCCTTCGCCGACTAGTTTTGCTCCTTGCTGCAGCACCATCGCCTTATCTAGCGGGCTTTGGCCCGCCGCGAGGGCCGACAGCAAGAGAAATGTGGCCAGGGTTTTCATTCCACTCGACACCAGACTCCATTGCGCGACGCTGCTCTGTTGGTTAATGATAAGCTATGCGCCAACTGATCCTCGTCCTCGCCGCGACGGTGGCGCTCGTGGCGGCATCTGGGACACCAGGCATTCGGTTTGAAGACATCGCCGCACGGTCGAAGCTGACCTTCACGACCGAGTCTTCGCCCACGCCGAATAAAAATCAGGTGGAAACGATGGTCGCCGGAGTCGGGTTGCTTGACTACGACTCCGATGGCTATCTCGACGTCTATTTCGTCAATGGCGCCGCCATTCCTTCGCTTAAGAAAGAATCGCCAGCGTATTGGAACCGCCTGTTTCGCAACAATCATGATGGCACATTCACCGACGTCACGGAGAAGGCCGGCGTAGCGGGAGCTGGATATGGCATGGGCGTGTCCGTTGGGGATTTCGATAACGACGGTTTCCCCGATCTGTTTGTCGCAAATGTTACTGCCAACCAGTTATTTCGCAACAATGGCGACGGAACTTTTTCCGACGTGACTATAAAAGCCGGGTTGCAGGGTGCAACTCTCGGCGGAAAGAAGATGTGGTCGGTCGGAGCCGGATGGTTTGACTACAACAATGACGGCCTGCTCGATCTATTCGTCGTCAATTACTGCAAGTGGGAGGTCAACAAGGATCCCTATTGCACCATCGGCGGCGGAGCCCGCGGCTATTGCCATCCCAAATATTACGCCGCGACCCACAATTCTCTGTATCGAAATAATGGAGACGGGACTTTTACCGATGTCTCTGAGGAAACTGGAATCGCCGCTCAATTGGGCAAGGGAATGAGCGTCTCCTTCGCGGATTACGACGGCGACGGCTTTCTTGACGCCTTTGCCGCCAACGACACAACACGCAATTTCCTGTTCCACAACTTAGGTGGAAAGAAGTTTGAAGAGGTTGGGTCTTTAGCGGGTGTCGCCTACGGATCGAATGGTTCGGCCCTGTCAGGAATGGGTTCGGATTTTCGCGATGTCAACAACGATGGACAGCCGGATCTCTGGCACACGGCCGTGGAATTCGAAACATTCCCTCTCTACGAGAATAGCGGTCACGGCGACTTCGCAGATTTGACGGTAAGCAGCGGGCTGGCGCGGCCAACATCACAGATGTCCGGTTGGGGCAACGGCATCATCGATTTTGACAACGATGGGTGGAAGGACCTGTTTGTCGCTCGCTCCAATGTTCTCGACAACATCAGCGGACTGGTTCCGGAGCGTCAGTATCCCGAGCGCAATTCGCTGTTTCGCAATCTGGGCAACGGGAAGTTTGAAGACGTAAATTCCTCTGCTGGTCCGGATTTCGCGAAAGAAGCGGCCCACCGTGGAGTCGCATTTGGCGATATCGACAACGACGGCCACGTGGACATGGTGGTCACGGTTTTGAACGGTCCGGTGAAGCTATTTCGCAATGTTTCAGGAGACAAGAACCACTGGATTCTTCTGAAACTTGCAGGAACAAAAAGCAACCGGATGGGAATCGGCGCGCAGATCCACATCGTCACGGAAGACGGGAAATCGCAGTGGAATGAAGTAACAACTGCGGTCGGCTACGCATCGTCAAGCGATGCCCGCGTGCATTTCGGACTTGGCTCGAACAAGCACATCAAGGACATCGAAATTCGCTGGCCCAGCGGAATCAGGCAGACACTGCACAACGTGGGCGTGGATCGCATCTTTCCGATCAAGGAACCAGAGAACTAATTCACGACCAGATCCTGCCAGTAAGCATTTCCAGCCTCTCGGCCCGGAATAAGCACTCGTTGGTAGAGGCGCAGCACGACTTCCTGGCCGGCGTACTTGTACAGATTCACCTCGATGTCTTGCCACTCTCTGGTTGCAGATTTTCCTTCGATCAATCTGTCGAGCACCTTGTCGTCATCCACATACACAAGCAACTGCCAGGCGCGCCCGGGATCGACCCCAGCCTTGAATTTCAAAACTGGAATTTTGCCTAGCGTCGCGGTTCGCCGCAAGACTGTTCCACGGACTTCATCCCGCGGATATGTGGAAAGAACGTCGCCGTCCAAGTAGGTGATCCCGCGGATTCCGGTCATGCCGCCTCCGGCCCCACCAAATCCCGCGCGCTTCAGTTTCCATGCGGGATTCCAAAACTGCATCAGGTCGGCGAGCTCGAACAATTCTGCAGGTTGAGTTTCAGGTTTCTGAATCGGAATTCGCAGTGTAGCGCCATCATCGCTCGCACCGCGAGCCACTGCGATCGCGATGCCAAGTTTTTCTGTTCGCTCTGCCAATTGACTGATGCTCTCGTCCACTGGAGGTGTCATTTTCAGCGGACCCATCTCGGATCCCTGAACTCGGTCGTGAAGCTCCGCCACCTGCGCTTCCGGCAAAGCTTCCATTCCATGAATGGCAGCCACGACAGATTCGGAATTCGCCGCATTGCAGTCGGTGTCGGCGTAGTCCGCGGCATGAACGGCTAGTTGAAGTGTCTTCTGAAAGTCGCCTTCGCCAAACCAGACGCTGGTCGCCACGAATCCGCCATTCACCACCGCATTGTTTGTCGCGGGATACTCAATTCCCCAGCGTTCATCGATCGCCTGAAATATCTCTTCGGGCTTGCGGCCCTCATCCGCCATCGCAATGATCATGTCGAGGCATTTTCGATAGGGCGACTCTGGATGAATCAACGATGCTGCCTTTCGCACGATGCTGTGCGTGTCGTTCTCGACGAAAGCCAGACTGATCATGCCGGCAATAAAAACTCCGCCGTCCGTGCCTTCTGCATAGCCATTGATGTGTCCGAGTCGTCGCGCCATTTCGGCGGCTTCATTCGGCATGCCCGGGTTGAGAATCCCGTAAATGTCGCTGCTGAATTGCGATCCGATCGTCCACCACAATTTGTTGTACCGAGGATGGCCCGTGTCAGGTGGCTTAATCCCGTGCTTGAGTAGTAGCAATGCCTGTTCGCTCGATCCCCACGAGCCGGCATTATTCTCCAGCCACTGCTGCCCGAGTTGTTGTACCGTCAGTCCGATGCCATATTTCTCGAAGGCACGAATCGCCACCATCTCGTAGTAGTAATCGTCGTCGACGGGAGCATAGCCGGGAAGGGACGCCATCGGAGTAATTCGCGCCGCCGACGCGGGTTTGTGCTCAAAGCGTAATCCTGTTCGCTGCGCGATCATCTGTGCTGTCCAGACTGCGCGGATGCGATTCAGATATTCCGTATGCGACAGAGTCAATGTCGGATGCGATCGTACTTTGCTACTGCGCCGCGAAGTCTGGGCTAGCAGAAATGCCGGCGTCAACATTGCGATGCCGAGGAGCACCACGGTTACTTTCTTCATCGCTCTTTTCCTTCCCGAATGCTGAACGCATCTTATCGGACAAAATCGGGAATAGACATTATTTTTGAAACGTTTTATATTTGCCCCCGTACTTCTCTTCCGAACCGGAGTGCGCGTATGAAAATTGCCTTCGCGTCTTTTCTTCTCGTTCTTCTCTCAGTGTGTTTCCACGACCGCTTCCGCACAGGACTCCCGCTTTCGTCCTGATCGTCAACAAATTCCTACTCCCGGTTGTCTCAACATGAAGGGTGCGTGGGAGGGTGGATCCACACCTTGCACTCAAAACGAACATGACGCGTGGCTCGCGGACATTCGCCACTGGCGCAATGAACGCAAGATTCGTATCGGCTACGACGGCTCGCGCTACGATCTGCCCGCCTTCAAGTGGACGCAGTCCAGTTTCTTCCAGCCGCAGATGATGGTGCAGGACCGCTACTTCTACGATCCCGTCGCACGATCGCTACACGGTCGATCGCTACGTCGACGATCTCGAAAAGCGCTACGGCGGCATCGACGCAGTTCTCATCTGGCCGACGTATCCGAACATGGGCATCGACAATCGCAACCAACATGACTTGATTCGCTCCATGCCCGGCGGTGTCGCGGGTGTGAGGCAAATGATTGCCGACTTCCATCGCCGCGGCGTGCGCGTGCTGTTTCCCATGATGATGTGGGATCAGGGCACGCACGATCCCGGAACTTCGTGGCCCGACGCGATCGCCGCTACCATGGCGGAAATCGGCGCCGACGGCATCAACGGCGACACGCAAGACGGTGTGCCGCTCGCCTATTCATTGGCTGCCGACAAGATTGGCCATCCTCTCGTATTTGAACCCGAGGGCGGACCATCCGACGAAGCGCTGGCGTGGAACGTCATGACGTGGGGCCAATACCAGTATCCATTTGTGCCCATGGTCGACAAATACAAATGGCTTGAGACGCGCCACATGGTCAACATCTCGCGACCGCTGGAAGCGCGACAAGACCGACAACCTGCAATTCGCTTTCTTCAACGGCGTCGGTTGGGAGAGTTGGGAAAATATCTGGGGAATCTGGAACGGAATTACTCCGCGCGACGCGGAAGCGACGCGCCGCATCGCCACGATCGAGCGCGCTGTCGCTCCATTCCTGGTGAGTCCCGACTGGGAGCCGATGGTTCCCACCATCCGCTACGGCATCTTCGCCAGCCGCTGGCCCTTGGCCCAGCAAACAGTGTGGACGATCGTGAACCGCAACGATTACGACGTCGAGGGTCCGCAGATCGAAATGCCCGCCGAAGAAGGGATGCATTACTTCGATCTCTATCACGGTGTGGAACTCACACCCGCAGAGAATCACGCTGGCAAAGACCGTATTGAATTTCAAGATCGAAGCGCACGGCTACGGCGCGCTTCTCGCTTCGCATGCTGCGCCCGACGCAGGCATTCAAAAACTAATGGCGAAGATGAAGGAACTCACCGCGACGCCGCTTGCCACTTATTCACACGAGTGGAAGGTTGTGACGCAACAAATTGTGCCGATCGCTGCAGTGAAGCCGCGTTCTGGCTCGCCTGCGGATATGGTAAAGATCCCCGAGGCGGATTTTAATTTCCATGTTTCCGGTATCGAGATCGAAGGATTCAACGACATCGGCGTCGACGTGCAGTATCCATGGGAGGACACACCGCGCCGTTTTCACGATCATCCTATGCACATCAAGTCGTTCTGGATCGACAAGTATCCAGTGACGAATGCTCAGTTCAAGAAGTTCATGGATGCAACTCACTACCATCCGCAGGACGATCTGAACTTCCTGCGTGATTGGAAGAACGGAACCTATCCCGAAGGCTCGGACAACAAGCCCGTTATCTGGGTTTCGCTCGAAGACGCACGCGCCTACGCGGCCTGGGCCGGGAAGCGTTTGCCCCATGAATGGGAATGGCAATATGCGGCGCAAGGCACCGACGGACGCACCTATCCTTGGGGCAACGAGTGGAAGGCCGACGCGGTGCCGGTTCCGGACAAGAGCCGTACGATGCGTGGGCCCGATGCAGTTGACGCGCATCCGCAAGGCGCAAGCCCGTTCGGCGTAATGGATCTGGTCGGAAACGTATGGCAGTGGACTGAAGAGTTTCAGGACGAGCACACCCGAGGCGGCATTCTACGAGGCGGAAGTTATTATCAGCCTCAAGGATCAATTTGGTACTTCCCGCAAGCCTACAAACTGGACGAGCATGGAAAGTTGCTGATGATGGCGCCCAGCATGGACCGATCTGGAGGGCTCGGCTTCCGCTGCGTTCAAGATGCGGAATAAAGAGTCCGTGAGTTAATCGCCAGGTGAAACGCGGGGCTGCTAGCGCAAAGCAGCGGCCCCGCATCTAATAACCCGCCCTCCATAACAAGGGCAATCTGCTAACCTAATTCGGCAGCGAACCGCTTGATGAATCCACCGGTCACAATGCGGCAGATTGCGGAACGAGCCGATGTTTCCATCGGTACGGTTTCGCATGTCATCAACGGCACCGCCAAGGTTCGCGAGAAACTTAGGCAGCGCGTCCTCGACGCAATTCGCAGCCTCGGGTATCAACCCAGCCAGTTGGCTCGCGGTCTCCGCCGTAACCAGACAAATATCGTGGTGATGATCATTCCCGACATCACTAACCCGTTCTTTCCTGCGGTCGTGCGCGGCGTGGAAGACGTCGCTTACAAACATTCCTTTCGCTTGGTCCTCTGCAACACCGACAACGATGCGCAGAAAGAAAGCTTCTATCTGAACGAAATGCGTTCCTATCGCCCCGCTGGATGGCTTGTTATTCCGTCGACCGACAGCCAGATGGTGTCGCTATTGAAATCCTCCGCTGCAGCGGGCCCGCCGATTGTTTGCATCGATCGTCAACCGAACGGGTGGAAGGGCGACGTGGTGATGGCGGCGAATGAAGCCGGAGCTTACAGCGCCACGCAACACCTTCTCCGCATGGGACATCGCAAGCTCGCGGTGATCACCGGTCCGATGCACCTGACTAACGCCGTCGAGCGATTGAAGGGCTTTCAGCGCGCGCTCGCCGAAGCCAAAGTTAAGATCGAGCCTGAGTATGTTCAGGAAGCGCTGTTTAATCGCCAGAGCGGATACCAGGCGGCAAAGCGCCTTCTGCGCATGCTTCCCCGGCCCACGGCGATTTTTGCGTGCAATGACTTGATGGCTCTCGGCGTGCTGTTGGCAGCGCGTGAGTTGGATCTGCATTGTCCCGAAGAACTATCTATCGTAGGATTCGACAATCTTGATTTTGCCGAGTTTACCGCGCCGGCACTCACCACAGTGCACCAGCCCGGCTACCAGCTCGGTACGACCGCGGCACGTCTGCTGCTGGAGCGTATCGAAGGATCGAAACAATCTCCGAAGAAAGTGGTTTTGCCGAGTGAGCTAAAGATTCGCAATTCGGTTGTCCCGCTTTCTCCTACGCATCTTCCTGCCAAATCGAAGGCCGCCGATGTCGAATCCATGAGGCTCCGCTAAAACGAATCGGAGGAATTACTAATCCGGTATCCCGCCAGCGATTTGGTCTCTTCTTCTTGACAACGGTTTTGCCGGCGGCATAAACTGCGAAGTTCGATGATTGAAACGTTTCAAAACTGAAAAAGCTTCTTGTGCTGGCCTTCCCAGATACCCGCCAGCGCAAATCACTCATCGTGGAGGAGGAATCGTATGCGTCGCCATTGTGGCTGGCTTCTGCTCGCCTTTTTAACCCTGTTGGGTTCCGCCGTGCTCTCGCAGGTTGTCATCACAAGTACCGTCGTGGGCACTGTTTCGGATCCGCAGTCCGCGATGATTCCGGATGCCCATGTAACCCTTCGGAATATCGACACCGGCGTGGTTTTGACTTCCGTGACCAATGACACCGGCGCTTACCAGTTTCCCAATCTCATTGCCGGACACTATCGCGTCGAGGTAGCCAAAGAGGGTTTCGCCAAGACGGTCTCCACTCCCATCACGCTGGAAAACGGTACCACCCAGCGTCTCAATATCACCTTGAAAATCGGCCAGAGCGAGCAAGTCATCGAAGTGACGGCCGCCGCCGGCCTGGTGAAGACGGATGACGCTAATGTTTCCGAAGTGATTCAGAACAAGTTTGTCCGCGAGTTGCCCATCGAAGGCCGTAACTTCTTGAGCTATGCGCAAGTTGTTCCCATGTTCAACTCGGGGACTAGCGATAACTCCCGCGTGGCTTGGGGCCTTGCTTCGGCGACCAGCACTGGGGCAAAACAGTTGAACGTTGGTGGCACCGAATATGGTGTTGGCTACTACATCGATGGCCTAAACAATAATGACAATTGGGTAGAAGGTCCCGTCACTAACGTCAACATGGACGCTGTGCAGGAAGTCAAAGCCGAGGTGATTAACTACTCGGCGGAATATGGTCGCGACGTGGGCCAGATCAGCTTGACCACGAAATCCGGCACCAACAATCTGCACGGAACTGTGTACGACTTCTTCCAGAACTCCGGCCTGAACGCCAACGATCCGTACTCGAACGCCTATGGCATTCCGCGAACTCCGTATCACCAGAATCAATACGGGTTCACTGTTGGTGGCCCGGTTTATATCCCCAAAATCTTCAACGGAAAAAACAAGCTGTTCTTCTTCGTCTCGGGCGAATGGCTGCGCAACCGCTCCAACGGAACAATGCACGCTTACGTTCCAACCGCGCTAGAGCGCACCGGCAATTTCAGCGAATGGCTAACGCGCTTCCCGGTAAATCCTGCGCAGTGCGATGGTACCGCGAACTCGCCCGGCAACTGTCGCTACGTGATCTATGATCCGTCGACGTACAACACGACGACAGCAACCCGAACCCCGTACGCGAACAACGTAATTACGAATCCCAATCCGATTGCGTTGGCGTATCTTTCGCACTACCCAACTCCCAACTTCACCTCGCCGGTCGCCAGCGACTTCAATAACTGGGCTGGCCCAACCAGCGACGGTATCGACAACAACAACTACACAGCCCGCGCGGATTACAGCCTCTCCAAGACTGACAGCTTGTACTTTCGCTTCTCCCACGATTACGGCACCAAATTGCACGAAGGCGGCTTGATTCCAGAGCTGGCTCTGGGCAATGGCCCCGTGCACACCACTGATTCCTATCAGGTGCATTGGGTTCACACTTTCGGATCAACCTTCAGCAACGAAGTGAACTTCAGCATCACGAACGCCAAGAACGCCAGCAACCAGTCGGGGCAGATCAACAAGTTTATGCAGACCACGTGGCTTCCCGACCTGTTTTCGAATACTTCCACGGGCGGCGTCGGGTTTACACCCTACGATCTGAGCCTGCTCGGAATCAAGAACGACGGCACGTTCTCGGTGAACTTCGCCGATCCCCTGTTCGCAAATCTCAGCCTCGGTACGACCGAATACTGGTATCAACACGTGCCGATTTATCAGTTGTCCGACAGCGCAGCGAAAACCATTGGCAAGCATACGCTGAAAGCCGGCTTCTACTGGCAGCGACGTGACGAGCGTGACAACGACGTAATTCGTTCCATGAACATTGGCGGCGATTGCGCCGGCTGCGGAGAGACCACCAGTTATACGGGCCGTGGTCCGTTCAGCAATGACGGTTCTGGATGGAACACCCTTGCTGAATTCGTGACGGGTGATGTTGCCAACATGAACCAACGCACTCCGCTCACCGGCGGAGACGGGAGCCTGTGGTTCCGCATGCCAGAGTACTCGGCCTACGTAAACGATTCGTGGAACGTCACCTCCAAACTGAGCCTAAATCTCGGCGTGCGCTACGACGTGGGTGTTCCAGCGTTTAGTGTGGACAACTACTGGGGCGTGATGGATATGACGTATCCCGGATGGCGGCTTGTCATGCCGGGTCTCACGCCGGGAACTCACAATCCTCCATACCGCGCGGACAAGAACAATTTCGCGCCGCGTATCGGACTCGCCTATCGCCTGAATAATAAAACTGTCATTCGAAGTGGCTACGGAATGTTCTACGAAACCGGACGATTCAAGTTCCTCGATCAGATGTTCTGGAACTCGCCCGGATATGGCGGCGTCACGTTCGATTCGACCACGCACGCAGCCGATCCCAACCAGCCCTACTACACGCTGAACGACGCCTTCCCGGCGCCGGTCTCGATTAAAAAAGGCACTTGGCCGGTTCCATTGGGGGACAATGGCGGCGAACTTTACAATCGTCAATCTCCCCAAACCATCGACAAGAACAGCGCGGTGATTCCTTACATTCAACGCTGGAGTTTGGATGTTCAGCGCGAGTTCGGCAAGGCGGTAGTCGGCACGATTCAATACGTCGGCTCCGAAGGCACCAAGTTAACCACGCAGTACGATCTGAACCTGCCGGCGCAGGGCGTCTATCTGAACAGCGACGAGTTCTATAACGCTCGCCCGTTAACGGCGATTGCTCCCGACCGTTGGGAGGCGATCAATGCCGTCCACCACAATCGCAGCAATAACTATCACGCTCTGAATGTGGGGCTCAAAACGCAGGGCTGGCACGGACTGACCAGCATCGTGAACTACACGTGGTCGAAACAGATGGATACTTTCTTCGGTGAGAGCGGAGAGAGCGGTGTGCAGACCATCGGTGGTCAGTGGCATCCGGAATGGTCATACGGGCCATCGGACGGAAATCATACTAACCGCTTCGTCGCTGCGCTGATGTACGAATTGCCGGGGCGCCACTTGAGCAATCGCATGCTGCGCGAGGCGGTGGGTGGGTGGCAGATAAACACCATCACAACCTTCGAGTCGGGTGCGCCGACGACGGTCTGGAACGGTTATACCAGTTCGTTCGATTACATGGGCGATGTTCCTGATCGCACTTGCAACGGGAATCTTTCGCGTGGTGATCGCACGTTCACTCGACAGTTCAACACCGACTGCTATGTCGATCCGTCGCCGGACAGTAACGGAATCGCAATTCACCGGGGCAATGAACGCCGAAATAACCTGATCGGACCGGGAATCAACAATTGGGACATTTCACTCAACAAGGCGTTCGCGCTTTGGGGTGAAGGTCACGAACTGCAACTGAGGGCCGAGTCCTTCAACACGTTCAATCATACGCAGTGGGCAGGCGTGAACACCTACGATGACCGTGCTGTCAATCCCGCAAGCCAGTTTGGTTATGTCACCGCCGCACGAAACGGACGTCACATGCAACTTGCTCTGAAGTTCGTTTTCTAAAGTTGAGGGGGCATGGCGCGAGCGATCAGCCCATCGCTTCGTTCGCGCCGCTAACTTTTTAGCTGTAATCGCAAGGACTCAAGCAAGGGAGGGCCATGTATCAACCGGAAGCATACGGGATTGCGCTCTTATTCATGATCGGAAGCATGATGTGTTGGGGTTCGTGGGCCAACACCATGAAACTGACTCCCGGCTGGGCCTTTCAGCTCTTTTATTGGGACTACGTAATCGGCATTATCGTCGCAAGTCTTATATGGGGGCTCACGCTCGGCAGCGTCGGTGGAGGTGAGCTTTCGTTTTTCACTAATATTCGCAGCGCAGACTCCACTCATATTGTCTTTGCACTCTTTGGTGGGGCAGTATTCAATGTCGCAAACCTGTTGCTCGTGGCTGCGATTGACATTGCCGGCCTCGCTGTCGCGTTCCCGATCGGCATTGGACTAGCTCTTGTAGTGGGAGTGCTGCTGAACTACTTTATCGCGCCACAGGGAAGTCCGATGTTGCTGTTCGGCGGAGTGCTTCTGGTCGTGCTGGCTATTGTGTTGGACGCGCTCGCCTATCGTCGACGCGAGACCGAACGAAAAACTCTGAGCGCACGTGGTATTCAAATCAGTCTCGCTTGCGGCGTGCTCATGGGGGTCTTCTATCCTCTGGTTGCCAAAGCAATCAGCGGAGAACATTCACTCGGTCCTTATACTGTCGCTTTTTTCTTCGCTGTCGGTACTGCGGTATGCGCAATACCGGTGAATTACCTTCTTATGCGGAAACCGCTCACCGGCGGGCCCCCCGTAAGCATGGCAGACTACAAAAAGGGGCGCGTCGCCTGGCACTGGTGGGGGATTGTCGGCGGGATGATTTGGTGCTCGGGCGCGGTTCTGAACTTCGTTGCTTCGCACGCCCACATCATAGGTCCCGCCGTTTCATACGCGATCGGCCAGGGAGCGACGATGATTTCCGCAATATGGGGAGTCTTCGTGTGGAAAGAGTTTGCCACGGCTCCGGCCAGCGCACGCAAGCTTATACCGTTAATGTTTGCTTTCTTTCTCGTCGGGTTGGCCGCGGTTGCAGTGGCGCCGGTTTTTCCGCGATAAGCATTTGCGGACTGCCGAACGCTGCTTCGGCCTGACTTCTACGAATAAAAGAATGAAGCCGGAATTGTTATGTCAAAAAGGATCGTAGTCGTAGGCAGCATTAATCTTGATCTCGTAGCCGCAACACAGCGAATTCCAATTGCCGGCGAAACCGTTGCCGGACAGACGTTCCAGACCTTTCCTGGGGGGAAGGGAGCGAACCAGGCCGTCGCCGCAGGACGCCTCGGCGGTTCCGTAAGCATGATCGGGAAAGTCGGGACGGATGCTTTCGGCGCTCAATTGCGGAAGAGCCTTGAACAGTCGAACGTGAATATCAATGCCGTCGATGTTGTCCCGGGATCTTCAGGCGTTGCCCTCATCACAACCGACGCGAATGCGGAGAATGCCATCATCGTCGTTCCCGGTGCGAACGCGCAACTCTCTCCCGCCGACCTCGCCGCTCATATCGCACTGATCCGCAGTGCCGGAATTATATTGACTCAGTTGGAAATTCCTCTTGAGACGGTCGAGTATCTGGCGCAGATCGCCACCAAGGAGCGCATTCCCCTCGTGCTCGACCCGGCCCCGGCAAAATTGCTGCCCGCACCGTTGCTCAAGCGCGTCGATTGGCTTACGCCGAACGAGACTGAGACTGGCCTTCTGCTGGGACACGGCCCGGAACTGTCACTTGACCGGATCGAAGACTCGGCGACCGCTCTGCTTCAACAGGGAAGTCGAAATGTCATTCTAAAGCTTGGGAATCGCGGTTGCTATCTCGCTCTATCGGACGGAACCCGTCGGTCAGTGCCGGCCTACTCGGTGAAAGCTGTCGACACCACGGCAGCCGGCGACGCGTTCAACGGCGCGTTCGCGGTCGCGCTGATGAACGGGCAGAATCCTATCGACAGCGCGGCATGGGCATCCGCTGTGGCGGCGATCGCGGTGACACGCAACGGTGCGCAAGCGTCCATGCCCACTGCCGGCGAAGTGGATCGGTTCCTCGAGGAGAACCGCATGGCGGAATCAAGCCTCTAACGCCGGCGAAACTCCTCGAGGCCCTCCCCCCCAAGAGCTGTGAGGTGCGCGCGGCGTCAAACCTGCTCGCCCTCTTTATTGGCGTGCTACCGCCAGCGTCTCCTGCTGCTCCACAGATTGCGCATGCAACCTCTTTGACCGGCCGTGGCACCTGCATAAAGGCCAGAAAGCTCACGGACGGCAACTCAGGAGACGTGCTCCCAAGGGAAGCTATGAAGCTAAATCGACGAGACGCGGTTCGGCTGATTGGATTGGCGACTGCTTCAGGATCCCTCTACAGCGGACTCGGTGAGTCGGTTCCTGCGCTCGATCGGTCGACCGACACCGATACTACGATGCGGATCAATACCCACCTCTTTCGGCTCTCCGATGTGACGCTCTTGGAGAGTCCATTTCGCCAATCGCAAGATCGGAATCAGGAATACCTTCTTGCCCTCGACCCTGATCGTTTGCTCGCATGGTTTCGCCGAGAGGCGGGACTAACGCCCAAGGCTCCCGTATACGGCGGCTGGGAGTCTGAAGACGTCGCGGGACCCGACCAATGCCTACCTGGCGCTATAACCGGCTTCTACCTTTCGTCGATGGCGAATTGCTACGACAATACTCGCGATCCTCGAATTCAAGAGCGCCTGATCTACACGGTCGCGGAACTCGCCGACTGCCAGCGGGCTTTCGGTGACGGGTACCTTCTTCCCACGAAGAACGGTCACCAGATCTTTGACAGAGTGGCCGCTGGCGAAATCGCAACCTCCAACCTCTTGATAAACGGAGTGTGGGAACCTACCTACGTTCTCAATAAGGTTATGCTGGGGCTCTACGATGTCTGGATGAGTCTGCGCATCGAGCAGGCGCAGAACGTTCTGCTGCGACTTTCATGGATCACCGTGCGTACGATGAAATGAAGGTTTGCCTCAGTCTGGTCATCTGCATGCTTACGAAGGTCGCAGGAGTCTTCTGAACACCCTGAACACCCTTCGCGCACAACGACAGTAAAGTTGCGCCGTTCCCCACCGGCGCGGGCGGGGTTAGTCATGTTCCCCCGCCCATCCTTTTTCAATTCCGAACGGGACAGCCAAAACTCCTCGAAAGCCGCTGGCGGTCCCGTGTCGCGCTGACGCGCCCTTTGGTGGGCATCAGCAAGTGTAGTGCAGCCAGCGGCTTTCCCTTTTTCGAAACGTCGGATTTCGTCCACTGACCCCCGACTCGAAATCCGACGCTTGTCAGAGTCGCGGGTCACTCTTCAGGAGGAGCATGAAAATCACAGACGCACTATCGCAAGTCGAAACCAGACTCGCGCAGATCGAACGCCAGAATCCTGTCGGTGTGCTCCAGCCGTGGAGTGCCGACGCGTGCAGCGACGCACGGGAGCATTGGGGACTTGTGCAACAGAGGATCGCGCTCCGCAGTGGCAAACCCCACGGTCGCGAGTGTTGCGCCGATCTGAACCTTGACCCGCCTGAGCGGACCGAAGCCCAGAAATGGGCTGTAAGGTCGGCAAGGATGGCTTTAACAGCCTCGTAGGATACCCAGATTTCAAATTCTGGCTGTCTGGGAGCGAGGTCTAGCACCTCGGACGCCCCAGAGTATCCCCTTCTTCAACCAGAGGCTCCAAGCGGAGTTTTCACCAGTGCGCGCACCGTATATATGGTAGACGCGGAAAGGAACACCATGCCAGCAAACCCAGACGACGAATTCACCTCGCCAGTCTTCTGTTCGATGACAATGAACGGACTCAGACTTCGCAGACGAAGACCGTGTCCGGCAAGAGCGGGCCGCTTCAGTTACAGATCACGTTGCAGCGGAGAAAATCTCGCACAGAGTAAGACGTTGGGAGAGGCTAAAAGCCGCTAGAAACCATTCATGAACATGGCGGAGCTTGCAGACAATGTTGCTGCAACTCACTCTCGACGAGAAGAAAGAACACCCTCGACAGCGGACGGCACGCCGCGCTCAGCGCACAGCACGCGGCGGACACGCAGCGCATTCAGGAACTCGAAGCGCAGATCGCGGCGTTGAGGCGTCACGCCATCGCTGTGAGAATAAAGACCGTACCAGACCCCGAGCACGAGAAGACCCGTCAACAGTGTGAGACGCTGAGAGTCGGTCATCAAGTTTCTCGCAGGAGTCTCTTCGCACAAAGAACAGACGGCGATTCGGGCGATCCAACAGTTGCCCGCAGATGCAGCGTCTTTGGCCTGTGACGCTGTCGGAATCAACTACCGCGAGTACTCGCAGTACTTGATGATTTATAAGACGGAGCGCGACCTGTTGAACATCGTCGAAAGAGCAGACCCAGACGCCGACACATCACTTCTTCGCTTCTGCAGGGCTGCCCTGGCAGTGAATCAGAGCCTCAATCTCGCATCACAGAAAGCGAAAAGCGCAGACGCTGCGCGGCTTCACGCCCTTCAAGAAGAACTCATCGAACGCGAGCGACAGGAAAATGCCGATAGACAGGCGACAATGACCATTGCTTGGCGCCGTCAGATGGGTCTGTGATCGGAATCGGTCGAAGCCCTCGTGCGAGGGGCGGGCACGAAGAAAAGATACCCCCGGCAGGGGTTTTGAGTGAAATCGCCTGTGGCTGTTGAAAAACTCACAGGCTGAAAAATCGCCGAAAAAACTTCGCGATAGGAAGCCCTACAAACGACGATCTCCGTTTTGGTAGACATTTCTATGTCCCAAATTTCGGCTGTTTTGGCAAAACAGGAGTTTTTCAACAGCCACGCCTGTTTTCGACATTCGGCTCAAAGAGCGTTTCTCCTTCATTCAAAATAAGTAGCTTTTCCGTCTCTCTAAGATCCGTGCTTTTGCAGTTCTCTCTCTAGCATGGAAAGTGCGTTCAAAGCGTCAGTGATCGCCTGTCGTTCCTCAGGGGTGCCGAAGTGATCTTGCGCCAAGACATTCATGCGTTCGGCAATGGCCTTACGTGCGGATAAGATCCGTCCTGGCAGTCGCATGCGGTCAAATTCCAGCATCGCCGCTTGGTATTCTGGTCGCCAATCCGGGTACAGTTGGTTCGAGTCATCAGGCATGCATTTAACAGTCCTCCAATTTGCGATATTGCAAGACTGTGTTGCTTCTTTGAAGAGGGGAAGTTTCTAAAATTGGGTTGTTTTTGTAAGGGAAAGCCCTACATCACTGGTGGTTGAAAAATCGCATAATGCTCATCGACGCGGATTTTGGCGAAGAGACGGCGCAGACTTTGTGCTAAGGCCCCTTGGTTACATCAACAATCAAATACCACTCTCCGAATGCCTGTGGTCAACCCGATCAAGCCGGCGCATCGGATAGATCGTCAAATTGGCGATTGCCAGTGAGTCAGGAATGGGCAGAGCGCGTAGTGGATGACGTATACGACGTTTGCTGAGCTTCATTTCTACAGCGTCGGCTGCAGTGGTCCCGGTGCGCCTCGGTGCGCGGGGCACCCGAGTTGAGTTCGCAAACTTCTCCGGTCGCAGCTCCACAGGTGGGGCAACGCACGGACAATATCTGCTTTGAAGTGAGTTCCTTGGTTTTCATGAATGCATGATGAGACGTTTCCCGGCGCAAGAATGCCCAATTATGCTCAATTTTCGCGCATATCACAGCCACCGGTGACCTCAACACAAATTTTGCGTTGGCCGCCCGGCGTCGTCCGGCCTGTATGGCCAATACTGATCAGTTTCGCGTAGTGGAGTGTGGGACCATCATAGTGGAATCTGCGGAGGTGGATTGTGACGCTGACAATCGTGGCTGTGATCTTCGGAGTTTTTGCCGTGGGTCTGATCGTCCTCCTGATCTACAAGAGCACACTCACGATGCACAGGGATGACCAGTTGTTTCTGGATGACGCGAGTTCGCATATGCACGCGGAGCAGACGGAACTGTTGGCCAAGGTCAACCGGCTTACCATCCCGATGCGCGTGCTCAGCATCGGATCCGGGGTATTTCTGATGGTGCTCTCGGCGATGTGGCTCTACCAGAAGCTGAACGCGGTACAGTAGCGCTACCGCTTAGATAGCGGTTGGACCTTTACATGGCACGGGATTGGGATAACTCCTCGTAGCGTTGCGTTCCAATGATTCGCTTGACTTGGCAGTGTTCGTGAACGGGTTTCCCGTTCTCGTCGCTCGCGGTGTTGCCTTCCAGTCGTATCAACTTTTTACAAATGCGGCAGGTGAGATTGTATTTGCGACGGTGCTTCACATAAACCTGATTCCTTGAAAGTCCAATTGGGTAAGCTCATTGGCCTTCATAGTTGTTAATGATGCACCCCCCCGCGCAGGTAAAATGGTCAATTTTGCGCATTGAACTCGGATAGGTACCGAAAAATCGCATTACGTTCAAATCCCCCGGCAAGGGGTTCTGAGGAGCGTACATCTGATTTCGTAAAGTGACATGGCAGCATCGAAGACGTCAGAGTTCCTTGGGTTGGTGCTAGACTGTAGGAGTCCCTTACACATCCCTCCGCCGGACCCTCTCTGGGCGTCGGTCTCCTGTGCGACCGATGAATGTTCGTCATCCGTGGCTGGAGGCCACCTATCGTTGGACAAAATATTCTTTGTAGACTGTGCTGTCTGTAACAAACCCGTGCGACTCGAAAACTGCAAGGTGGATGCACAAGGCAAGGCTGTTCACGACGAATGTATCGTCAAAGTGGTTTTGAGACAGACTACGACGCCTCCTCGGCGTCCCGCAAAATCACCACCAGATTGAGGATGGGTGGGCCAAGTCAATGAAGGCCGATACGTTGGGGACGTCTCGGTGCGATGGTTGACGTAACATCGCCATTACACTCAAAATCTAGCAGGTTCGCTCAGATCGGTTGACCAGTTGCGAGATCGCGGAAACGGATTCCGTCGCATGGCTGGAATCACTGCTGGCTGTGACGGAAGGATGCTGTTTTACTGTTCCGAAAAACCGGAGCGGTTTCGAGTTGACCGCAAATCAAGCGTCTTCGTGATGAGGTCACGAAGGACGTGGTTGCATGAATCACGCTCAGTTCTTGGGCTCAGTTTCGCCGCAAGGACCACCGTTGATCGTCAAAGCATCCAGCATGGCAAGACCAATCGGAGTATTCCATTTTTCAGGGTTTTCTTTGTAATACTTGTCAATCATGGCAACGGCTTGATCGTTGTCTAATTTGCCACTGAAAAGGCATCGAACCTGTTCTCGTTTCAGCGGGGTCATTGTGGCGCACGTGACTTTCTCGCATTCCACAATTGTTACCCTAGATGCTCCCAAACCGTTTGTGAATCCCAAGAAAAAGGTAAGTTTGTCGACCTTGCTGAGAGTATCCCAATATCGAAACTTTTGTAGGTTAGATTGAGCGGACAAGCCGACACTATACAGACATAGCAGCACGATAACAGCAGACAGGGCTCTCATCAGACTACCCTCAGGTCAAAATGATAATCCGAAATGTACCATTCCAGTCGAGAACATATTTCAGTTCGTGAAGCAAATGCTCGCCCGAGTACTTCGAGTAACCATGCATCTGTATTCAGTTGATCGCTTGCGAGATCAACGGAAGGCATTCGTCGCATGACTGGAGTCACTGCTGGCTGTGACTCAACGCGAAAAAAGATCGCCGGGACGGCGCTCGGCTGATGCTCGGCATCCACTGTGACTGCGATCACGGCGACCCCAAGCCGCTTGATTAAGACTGGCAGGGTCTCCTCGAAAAAGGACGGGCGACCCTTACATCGTGTGTTTCTTGTAGACATGCCTACTTGGAAGCGAATCCTGCTTAAGTCACTTGGGCTTGGCCTAGGAATTGGGATCGGTCTGGGTGTGGCTTTCGGCTTCTATATCTGGCATGCATCCCAGCCCGTGCCGCAGAAACCTTGGGATTCAAAGGCGATAACTGCGACCTTCCTCACAGCAGGCACAGCTGGGGATAATAGCCTCGTATTCAGCTACATCTTAGAGAACCATACAAACCAGGATTATCGCGTCAAGACGTTGGATTTGCATTTGTCCGCAGTCCTTGGAGAGCGCAGGACGTTGACCTCAGAGGATGTCAAGTTCGTAGAGGATGCAATTTTTCTCCCGGCAGAGGATCATGCACAAATTGACATTGTGCTACCGAGTTACCGTTACGCCGGAGTGAAGCAACCACCGGACACCGCGCCAGCAGATGAACACAAGCAATACCATGCTGCTGTGAAGAAATACGTGGACGTCTACCTTCCACGGCTCGACAAATTCGCGGTTTCCGACGATGCAAACAGGTACCGAATCAATTTCCCAAACGGGTGGCACACTCCGTAGGGCTGGCAACGTTGCTGATCTGTTCTTTGTCAAGAACCGTAATGAAACACATCAAACACGTCTTGAAGTTCATCAGCGCGGGCATTATGCCAGTCCTATATCTGGCCTTCGTCGCGACCGAACACTACGGATTTTGGGACCGTGTTCGTGGTTTGGATGACGTTAGGTTAGTTGCGCAAAGGATGAACATTTCCTATGCCTATGCAAAGCGGCAATACCGTCCGGGCGACCCGGAATGGAAGCCCACACTGGGCCTGATAAAGAGATACACAAAGGCTGAACTTCCGCGTGATCGGCAGCCAGTACTGATAGCTAGGTACAAAGCGGTCACCTCCGCAATGGTTGAGACAGCGCCGGGGATCACAGCTGAGTGGACCGCGCCCACGACGCCAATCTATTTGGCGTACGCCGAGCTGCCAGCGAAAACTAATGATGTAGTGCAAGTGGGCGACATCAATGATTTGTTTCTTTGGATTGACAAGAGCAAGAGTGACTTCCGTTTCCTGATGCAGAATGTGCTCCTAGGCATTTTTTCGCTCACGCTAGGCTTAATGATTTGGGGCATTGAGCATCGAGAAAGATCCATTGGCAGGGAACAGTCACAACCTGCAATGTGTCGGCGATCAGATTAGTTGATGTTCCGAGATCACCGAAAGGCATTCGTCGCATCGCGCAGGGCTATCGGTTAGTCCTTCTGTGAGGCATTTTGAGTGTAATGGCCTGGTTACAACATTTGACGCGCAGTGGCCAGTTCGTTCAAATGACTTTTCGGGTCACTCATCGAAATTGCAGAGCCTAAGGGCTTGCCTGATTGGCATGCTACCGCTATACAATTCAGTCATGGAAGAAGGGAAAACGCTGGGCAGCGCTCGAAATCAGCGAACAGCGCCTTTCTGGATCGTTGTGATTTTGAGCCTGCCGACCTTTGTGGCGTTCCTCATTGTGGTCACTGCGATGCTGCACCCAAACATGTGGGCGTATTTGCTAATCCCGCTTACGGTCGTCGCGCCAGTCTGTCTTATTAGCGCCATTGGTATCACTATAGCGAAACGCCGTTCCATGGGCCATCAGCTATTCCGAATCGCATGGACCCTGTTGGCTCTTGCTTTTCTTGCTGGAATGGCGGCAATAGGTGTCGTCGAACTAACATAGAATCGAACTGCGCCTTGCGCTGAAGGACGCCCCATAAAGACTTGGCTCAGCTTTGCCATTGAATAACTGTCGATAAATCTCTTTTACACTCAGAATGCCCATGTTTGCCGAGTTCCAGCACGAATACGCCGAACTAAGTGACGACGAACTACTGCAATTAGCTTTTGATCGCCAGTCGCTTACTGATGACGCAAAGTCTGCGCTAGATGCTGAGATGCGCAACCGCAATCTCACATCTGCAGACCTGGCCAAGCACCAAAACTTCGTCAAAAGGAAGCAGCAACGCGAAACGAGAAGAAGAAACAGACAAGTGTTCGGAAATCGGCGCGGTCTGCTTGCTTGGGTCCGATTCGGGCTCTGGGTCCTGCTAGTATTTTTGGTCACGGCGCTGATTGCAACATGGCTCGCTAGGCGATAGTTTCCTTGCGTTCTTACATCGTGGTCATTGGCCCGCAAACGAACCTGTGGCGCTAGACGATTGTCGAAAAATCGCGATTACGCTCAAAACCCCAACTGGGTGGGTAAATCCTCAACGAAGTTCGTTCACCTGAGGAATCCTAAGAAGATTGCGGCTAGAGCAAGGAAAGCAAACATCGCAATCTGAATCCTTACTCGCCAATTTTCAACTTTTCCTGTTGGATAAAGCCGCTTGTATTGCGCTTTGATCTTCTGCATTTTGCCGGGGTACATAAACGAAAGGGAAATCTGCTCCGCATCGGGAAGCTTGAGATTGACGGCAGCAATTTCCCGGTGTACCAACACGCCGCCTATTGCGGCACAACTAGCGCCCAAGCAAACAAAGACCACGCCAACAATGATCGAGGCCATAGAGGCTCCGCGTGCAATTATCACATGACGGAGCCGCCCTGCGTGGGGAGGCATTTGCTGATTGGCGAAACATCGCCATATCACTCACTGAGGCCCCAAAAGGGCGAACGAAAAGCGCACACTTGTGAAATCGCCTGTGGGTGTTAAAAAAGTCCCTCAACAGAACGGCTTTTCATCTGCGAGCATGACGTCGCCGGTATTCTTGTCTCCGTTCGACTAAGTGGTAGCCGGCAGAACCGGTGTTGTCGGCTGACTGAGGAAGCGCACCAGTCGCTTGATGTTCTGAACCGTTGCCGCAAGCCAGAACTGCTCCCGAGCGAACTTCATGCGTCGTAGCCGCAAGCGGCGCGGCCCGATCTGATTCTTGAGTTCCGCGAACAGAGCTTCCACCTTCTTTCTTTGTCGTTGTGCCTTCGCGAACTCGGGCGTTTGCGCCAACTCCCGTGCGCATTGTCGTACCGACTCATGAATGTGAATGGCGAGATACTTGTATCGTCCCGTCGTGCATTGTGCTTTTTGTGAGCATGCTCCGCAGCGTTTCGCGCTGCCGATGTAGGCATGGGCCCGATTGCGAACGTTGAGCCCCACGTAGTTCAGTTGCTCTCCTGCAGGACAACGGTAGGTGTTGCTCTCGGGCTGATAAGTAAATCGCTCCGGGCCATAGCCGGGATTGTTCTTTCTCAGGGCACTGTCGCGGGTTCGCATATATGGAGTGATGCTCCGATCCGCCAACCATTGCAGAAACTGGCCGTTGCCATACGTGGTATCGGCCGCCACCGATTCTGGTTCTCGTCCTTGCCATTGCGTGAAACGGGTGATCATGTCTTGCGCGGCCACGGTTTCCTGACTCATGCGTGCTGCGGTCGCTTGTACTCCCACGATCACGCAACTATGGTTGTCGACCAGATAGTTGTCGTAGTATCCCAGCCGAGCCGGCGTGCCGCCCTTGGTGGCGTAAGTAGAATCGGGATCGGTGGTTGATACCTGGTCTTGCTGGTGGACCGGTTCTTCCACCGGATTCTGCTGCTCCAGATCCACAAGATACTGGCGCACGGTCTGGTTGACTTGTGCCACTTCGGCTAGTTGCTCGCGGGGAATGCGGCTTTGCTTCGACGCATTCGCCTCCACGAAGCTGCCGTCGACCGACAGATGTTTCCCCTGCACCAGTCCCACTTCCACACACTGCTTTACGATCTGTTCGAACAATTGCTCAAACAGTTTCGATTCCTGAAACCGTCCATGCCGGTTTTTCGAGAACGTGGAGGGATGCGGGACCTCCTGGTCGAAGCCCAGACCCGTGAACCAGCGCCATGCCAGGTGCATGCGCAGCTCCTCCACCAGCTTCCGCTCGCTGGTGATGCCATACAAGTAGCCGATCAACAGGATGCGCAACAGAAGTTCAGGGTCAATCGAAGGACGGCCGGTATCGCTGTAACTCTGCTTCAACCTCTCGCGCACAAAGACAAAGCTGATGTGTTTTTCGATGAGTCGCAGCAGGTGAGTCTCAGGAACTTGATCTTCCAGGCGGAAGTAATAAAACAGCGCTTCGGAACGGTCGTGTTGTCACATCATGATCAGCAGGCCTCCGAGGATCGGAATCAAACAGAGCATGGCGAATGCTTTCTTCTAACATGCTTCTGCTGAATCTCATCCTGCTAATCGACGTGACTTTTTCAACACCCACGCCTGGTTACGCCATTTACCGACCCGGGGCGTAAGATGCTACCTCATTTGAGGTACCGCCATGAAAACGTTTGAGCAGAAACGCCGATCCTTCCTCTTCACCGTGGGCGCACTCGGCATGACCGGACTGTTACCGCAAGGCATCATCGAGGCTCAGAGCACAGCGCGACAAGGATATGTGCTTAGCGCCACCGAAGGCGAACATCTTGTTCATTTTCGTGATCATGGAAATATCTTCATCAAACTGGGCTCTGCAACAGGCTCGGATAATCTCGCGATGAGAACCCAGCAGGTATTGCTCGGTACCGGCATTCCGATCCACCGTCACTTCAAGATGGACGAAGCCTTCCTGGTTCTGGAAGGCCGCGGAACGTTCATACTGAACGATGTACGCCATTCGTTTGAAAAGGGAGGAACGATCTTCATTCCAAGAAACTCCTGGCATGGATTTGAGAATCCCGATCACGAACTCCTCCTGCTCTGGGTTGTGTCGCCTGCTGGCCTGGATGGCTTTTTCCGTGACACTTGTACCCCGCCCGGCGTACCGCCAAAACAACTCACGCGAGAGCAGATCAAGGAGATTGCTCTGAAAAAATATGCCACGGAATTCAGGTAGTTGACACGGTGTCGCCGCGCAGCCGAATCGCGTTCAGGTAAGTTGGCGAAATATCGCCATTACACTCATGTTCCGAACGGACTAATGTGAACTGAATCGAAAGGAATCGGAATTTGAGTGTTAAGGCCTGATAGCGACACCCAAGCGCAAGAAAACCGGGTTGCCACTGCAAGGCATTCGCTAGCTGCCGTAAAATCGGTACATGACACGTGCGCTGACTAACAATTCGCTAGCGCGTTCCAGCAACAGAGGTATCCGTCACCGCTGGAATTATCCTTCCTATCTCTACAATCGCTCGTTGGAAAGTCTTACGGGCCAGCACGCACGGGAGGACGCAGAGAAGTCATTCATGCTGAATTCTACGGCAGCCGAATCAGGAATGAAGGATGCAGTTCTTGCAATGGGATGGTTCTACCTTAACGGTGTTGGCGTTGAACAAGACATAGAGCAAGCCCGACGTTGGTATCGGAAGTCGGCAAGGCACGGCGATTCCAGAGCGATGTTTAGCCTTGGCCAAATGGCTTACGATGAGCAGGACTTCGTAGATGCCGAGGTCTGGTTCAGGCGAGCAAGCGATAAGGGACACTCTAGGTCGTTGTTCTGGCTTGGCAAGTTGTACTGGCGAGGCTATGGAGTGTCCGAAGACCGAAAACAAGCCATGATGCTTTTCCAGAAGGCCGGAGCCAGCAACGTTCAAGAGGCACGGCGGGTGCTAAGGTTCTTGTCACGCAAAAGTCGCCCGTCCAAAAGCCAAACTCAGCGCCACACGAGCTGAACTAGTCAATTGTTGAGAAATCCTGTGGGTGTTGAAAAAGTCCGTGATCGGAATGAACCCTTCGCTGCGATTACCGCTGCAATCGAGTTCTTTCCTTCCACTTTAGTTAAGAGGCGGCTTCCATAGTAGGTGTTATCGGTCGGCTGAGGAATCGCACCAGTCGCTTGATGTTCTGGGCCACCGCTGCCAGGAAGAACTGCTCCCGCACGAACTTCAGTCTGCGTAGGCGCAAGCGGCGCAATCCGATCTGATTCTTGAGTTCCGCGAACAGGGCCTCCACCTTTTTTCTTTGCCGCTGTGCATTGGCGAATGCTGGCGTGTTCGCCAACTCTCGTGCGCGTTGCCGAGCTGGTTCATCCATGTGGATGGCAAGAAAGCGGAACACTCCGCTGGTGCATTGGGCTTTTAGCGCACACGCACCGCAACGTTTGCGGGTCCCGATGTAGGCATAGGTGCGGTTCCGCATGCTGCGGCCACCATAGTTCAGTTGCTGTCCCGCCGGACAGCGATAGCTGTTACTTTCGGGTTGATACGTGAACCGCTCGGGACCAAAGAACGGGCTATTCTTTCGGTGGATACTGTCTCGGGTCCGCATATAGGGCGTGATGCTCCGATCCGCCAACCATTGCAAAAACTTCCCGTTCCCGTAGGTGGTGTCGGCCGCTACCGATTCTGGCTCTCGTCCTTGCCATTGCCGGAAGCGAGTGAGCATGTCCTGCGCGGCCACCGTCTCCTGACTCATCCGGGCTGCCGTTGCTTGTACTCCCACGATTACGCAACTGTGGTTGTCGACCAGATAGTTGTCGTAGTACCCCAGTCGGGCCGGAGTCCCACCCTTAGTCGCATAGGTGGAATCTGGATCCGTGGTCGACACTTGCTCTTGCTGATGCACCGGCTCTTCGCTTGGGTTCTGCTGCTCCAGTTCGACCAAGTACTGGCGCACGCTTTGGTTCACCTGCGCCGCTTCCGCCAACTGCTCGCGCGGAATGCGGCTTTCCTTCGAAGCATTCGCCTCCACGAAACTGCCATCGACCGATAGGTGCTTGCCCTGCACCAATCCCACTTCCACGCACTGCTTCACGATCTGTTCGAACAACTCCTCGAACAGCTTCGATTCCTGGAACCGTCCATGCCGGTTCTTCGAGAACGTGGAGTGATGCGGGATCTCCTGATCGAAGCCCAGTCCCGTGAACCAGCGCCACGCCAGATGCATGCGCAGCTCCTCCACCAACTTGCGTTCACTGGTGACGCCATATAAGTAGCCGATCAAGAGGATGCGCAACAGAAGCTCAGGATCAATCGACGGACGGCCGGTCTCGCTGTAACTCTGCTTCAACCTCTCGCGCACAAAGGCAAAGCTGATGTGTTTTTCGATGAGTCGCAGCAGGTGGGTCTCAGGAACCTGATCTTCCAGGCGGAAGTAATAAAACAGCGCTTCGGAACGGTCGTGTTGTCCCATCATGATCAGCAGGCCTCCGAGGATCGGAATCAAACAGAGCATGGCGAATGCTTTCTTCTAACATGCTTCTGCTGAATCTCATCCTGCTAATCGACGTGACTTTTTCAACACCCACTCCTAATTTCACTCAAAACCCCCGGCGACTGCTTCTTGTCCCGCGTGTGTCATTTGGTGACGTCTTCTCCAATCTTCCACCTGTTGATCAGGTGGCCGATGTGGTGGGGCGTAGTCCCCTTAAGCACAAACGAAACTTTCGGAGGCCAACGCTTCTCGCCAAAGACAGGCCAGATTTCCAACAGATCTGCGTCCCATGCCCCCGGCTTGTCTACGGGACGAATGCGATTGGTTGCGAACATCGGAAGGACGTGCATGGTGAGAACTTGAATCACGAGATGTCCAACAATGATTGTTACGACGCAACCTTGAAATGCTTTAGGGATGCCGTTTATCCCTCCGAAGGTGTTCGTCAAGCCAGCATGAAGTGCCTTAACCTCAAGACGTCCGATCCAGGTAAGGGTATTGACAGGAAGAGCGCGAGACGGAGGCTTCATACCAGTTCTTTCACACTCGGTGTAAAACGGTATTGGGCGGCGCTGTGGGGACGAACCATCAAGGATCATCGACTTCAGGATTGCCCACCGTGTTAGCAGTTTTTGCTGTGTTGGCAGCAGGAAAGTCGGCTTGGCATTCATCATCGCAAGCATGTGAGGCTTGTTCTCACGCTCAATAGCGCTCATCCAACCGTTATTGCACTTTTGGCACACGCACTTGATTCGCACTTCAGGGTCGTCTACCCATTTGGCGAAAGTCTTTCCGAATCTAATCTGTATGGGCTTGACAGGTTTAAGGTCTTCAAGAATCCAGTACGACCAAAGATGCTCCGCGCTATCAACTGGATTTGGGCAGAACAAGCACTTTCTGGGCATTCTTAGCCCAGAATAACAGTTCGTGCTTCGCTTTCTTTCACGGCCGTAGCGCGTTTCATCGCTTGCAGAGTACATTGACGCAATATCGCCATTGCACTCAAAATGCCTCCGGCAGGGGTTTTGAGTGTAACCGCCTGGTTACGTAACTACCCAGACTCCCGCCTTCCTAGGGTTACTCCTCACGTAGCGCCTTCATTGGATCAATGCCACCTGCACGTCGCGCTGGAACCCAGCAGGCGACGGCAGTAACCAGGAAAAACAGCGCGCTCATCATTGCATAGGTCGTGGGATCCGTTGGCTGGATTCCGACAAGCATGCTGGTCATGACGCGGGTGAGCATGGCGGAAGCGCCAAGGCCGATTCCGATTCCAACTGCGCTTAGAGTCAGGCCTTGGCCAATCATGAGCCTGACGACGCTCCTCGGCTCTGCACCGAAGGCGATACGGAGACCGATTTCCGCCGTGCGCTGCCGCACCGCGCTCGCCACCACGCCGTAAAGTCCTACCGCCGCCAGCAGGGCGGCGATAATGGCGAACACTCCAATGAGCAGCAGATCAAAACGCGTGCCTGCCTGTGCGCGGTCGATCGTGGTATCCATGGTCTGCACGTCGCTCATGGCGAGGAGTCCAGGAGCGAACTTTGCAATCTCTGAACGAACGATGGAAACATATTTCTCCGGGTCACCGGCTGTACGGAGCGCCCAGTGCCGCGATATGCCGATTCCCCAGAAGCCGTCCGTCACAAAAATCTGTTCCCGCCCGGGATCAGCGAGAGAATGCAGACGTTGATGTTCGACTACACCGATTACTCTGAGCCATGTCGCTTCAGGGATGTAAACGCAAATGCGGCGATCCAGAGCAGACTGATGTGGGAAAGCCTTCTCGGCGAGCGATTGGTCGATGACTGCCAGGCCTTGCCCGCCAGCGTTGTCCGCTTCGGAGAACGTGCGGCCCTCAAGCACGCGGGAATGGAGGGTTTCGAAGTATCCCGGCAAAACGGTTTCGATGTCCGACCTGCGAGCCGGGTCTGCCGGACCTTTTTCGGCAGACCAAGAAACCCCGTCCGGTGGGCCTACCACATGCAGTGGCAAGCCTGTGGCTCCGCCGACGCTTTGAACGCCGGGGATCGAGCGGAGGTGCTCCTCTAAATCGCGGAGAAAGGCCAGACGGCGCTCAGGCGCAACGTCTTTCGCATCGCCAACCGTTAGGAACGTGAGCAAGCCATGAGCCTCATAGCCGGGATGGACATGGAGTAGTTCTACGAAACTGCGAAACATCAGACCCGATCCGACGAGGAGCACGAAGGCCATAGCCACTTCCGCAACGATCACGACAGAGCGAATGAAGCGGCCGCCACCGAGGTGCGTGCTTCGTCCGCTGCTGTGCAGCGCCTGCATGAGATCGGATCGCACGAAGCTCCAAGCCGGGAGCATGGCCAGAATGATGGACCCCACTAGGCCGCAGGAGGCGGAGAATAAAGACACACGCCAATCGATGGATGTGGAGTCGAGGCGCGGGAGATTGGAAGGTGCAAGCCTGACCAACCCGCGAATCCCGATCCAAGCGAGGCCGACTCCCAGTAGTGTGGCTACTCCGCAAAGGAGTAGAGATTCGGTGAGCATGAGACGAGTGAGGCGACCAATGCGAGCCCCGAGAGCAGTACGGATGGCGAGTTCACGCTCACGGGATGAGGTGCGCACGAGGAAAAGGTTGCCAGTGTTGGCACAAGCGACAAGGAAGAGAAGCACGACGGCAGACATGAGAGCTAGCAGAGCTGGGCGAACATCCTCAATCAGCCTTTTGTGCCACGAAATGAGACGGACATCGGGACGATCAGGACCCCAGGTTGAGGCGACACCATCCATTTGTGCCTGCGCTTGATTGACAGTAACGCCTGGTCTCAGGCGACCGATGACGTGCAGCATCAGCTCGCCGCGATTCTGGGCATCGTAACCGCGGTCATTGGCAATCCAGACGTCCACCCCAGGTTGCGAGTTGAGACTCTTAGGCAGGAGAGGCTTGAAATCTGGATTCAGCACCCCGACGATTTGCGGCCCGTTTCCTCCTGTACTAAGAAGGTTGCGGCCGATAACGTCCCGATCACCGCCATAGCGGCGCTGGAAGTAGTCGTAGCTGAGGATGGCAACGGAGCCCTCCGATGGTGGAAACGGCGGCGGTGGCGGACGCTTTGGGATGCCATCGTCTTCGGTGAAATCACGGCCGAAGATGACATGAGCGCCCAGCATGTGGAAGAAGTTGGTTGTGATCTGGCCCTTGCTGATGCGCTCGGCAGTACCATCCTCGCGGGGGGCAACGGCACGGAAGACCATGACGGCTGCCAGCTCGTCAAAGGTCGCCTTGGTGCCATCGTGCAGATCGTAGAAGTATGCGTTCGAAACGGGATCGTCCGATAAAACCAGACGGTCGGGGTCCTTGTACGGAAGGGGTCGGAGCAACACCGCGTTGACTACACTGAAAATCGCCGTGCTGGCACCAATGCCAAGGGCAATCGTCAAAATCACCGTGGTAGCGAATGTGGGTACTTTTCCAAGGGTCCGTGCAGCATAAGCAAGGTCCTTCACGAGATCGCCAACAAGGTTCAAAGGGCGCATATCACGGCAACTCCTCGTTGCCTTGCTCCGTCGGGCGAGTCAATCCCAGTCAAAACTGTGTATCTCAACTTCATTGTATGCAGAGACTAGGCTCAACCTGCCGCGGGGCTTACCAGGGTAGTTTAGTTCGCTTGCAAGGTTGGTTGTCGCAAAATCCCCATCTCTAACAATGTCGGCCATGTCAAGCACTAAGTGCGCACACTACTGCGTGCACTCGTTGAAGAGCGCCATTTCGCTCTAGTAGATGGTTTGCGCCTTCCAACCTGGGCTCGCTTCTAATCGTTGGGGTCAGGAACTCAGTCCGACCCATCCATCTCTTCGATCCCAAACTGCGATCATGATTACTACTTCGAACTCCCCTGCGAAGGGGAGCGGGATGCCCAATCATTACGTCGGTGATTTACTGCGCACCATGGGGATTTCCGGGCGCTCCCGCGTGCGAACCGAACTTTTCAAACTGACCGTAATCCCAACCCCAATGCCACATCCAGTACAGATGTACCGCCAGCTTCCGAGCCATCGCTACCTTCGCGATCTTCCGTCCTCGGCGCAGGGCCAGGTGGAAGAACTTGCTGCGCCACTGCGGTGAACTGCGCACCGTGACTTGCGCAGCTTCTACCAATAAAAAGCGAAGCAGTGAATTGCCTTGCTTGCTGATGTGTCCCAGTCGGCGCCGATCGCCGCTGGACTCTTCCGAAGGAACCAACCCTACATAGCTGGCGATTTGCTTGCCGCAATGAAACCGTTCTGCAGTTCCAATCACCAACTCGAAGGCCAACGCCGTCAGCGGGCCCACCCCGGGATGCGTCATCAGCCGCCGCGCCGCGGGACATTTCTCTGCTTCCTGCTCGATCGTTTGCGTCAGTTCCGCGATCGTCGGACTCAGCCGGTCCAGCAACTCCAGCAGATCGAGACGCCGCCGACTCGCCCACGGGGCTAACGGGAACGCCTCCAGCTGCTCTCGTCCCGCCTCCCGCCACAACCTTTTCTTGCAGCGCAGGCCTTCGTTGAGCGCCACCGCTTGCAACTGGTTCATGATTCGCGTGCGCGCCTGCACCATGCGGTGGCGGTGCCACAGCAGTTGCTGCAGATCGCGATTCTCCCAGCTCGGTGCCCAGATCTGCGGAAAGTCATCTTTCAACATCAATTTCAGAATCAGCTGCGCATCTTGGCGATCCGTCTTCTGCTTGCGTACTCGCCTGGTTCGGATCTCCGCGGCGTCGCCGATCCGCAGCTCGAAGTTTAGCTCCGCTAGCAGCCGCTCAAACCAGCGCGCATGTCCACTGGCTTCCATCCCCACGCGCAACTTTTGGCCCGCAGTCGCCAGCGCAGAGAACTTCTCCGCCTCTTCGCGATGCGCCAGCCGCTTTTCCTGAAACTCTCCCGTCTCCTTATCGACCAAAGCAATTTGCTGAAACTCGGATGAAAATCTACTCCTACAATGATCATTGAGCCTGTTGGTTGGCGTTAGCACCACCAACTTTACTCGGGCGCGGGAGCCCACATTGTCATGGAATAATTGCACTCAAAATGCGTTGGGCAGTGGTTTTGACTGAAATGGCCAGGTGTATGGATTTTGGCTGCCTTGGAGGCCCCGGGGAAACGACGGCGAAGGGTTTTTTGAAGACCCGGGTCGCACCTCCAATCTGAAAAAATATTCACTTTTAACTGCCGCATTCTTAACGTATAAGGACCCATTCGTTTATTCCTTACGGAGGGGCAGGTAATGCAAATCCCGGTCCGATCCATATTGTTGGCTTGCTTGCTGTGCAGCTTGATTTCGGTTGCTGGAACCGTGGCGCAAGAGCGTCGTGTGACCATGACCGGCCGCGTCACGGATGCGAGCCAGGGAGTGCTGCCTGGCGCGCGTGTGGAGTTGCAGCCCGGAGAGAATAGTGCGGTCTCCGACGCTCACGGCGAGTTCACCCTCCCCAACATCGTGCCAGGCAAATACACCCTCACCGTGTCGTATGTGGGATTTGAACCCTACTCCAGTGATGTAAACGTCACTGGCGAGGCGGCGCAACACATCGACGTGACACTCCAGGTCGCAACGCGAAGCGAGGTGGTCACAGTTCGGGGCGAGCGCGAGCGTGGCGAAGTAGAAGCGATCAACATCGAGCGGACATCCGAAAACATCATTCAGGTTCTACCCAACGAAGTGATCACCAGCTTGCCCAACACGAATATTGCGGATGCGGTCGGTCGCCTGCCCAGCGTGTCGCTGGAACGCGACGAGGGAGAGGGCAAGTACATCCAGATTCGCGGCACGGAGCCGCGGCTGAGCAATGTAACCATCGATGGTATTCACGTGCCATCCCCTGAAGGCGTGCGCAACGTCAAGCTCGATGTCATTCCAGCCGATTTGGTGGACATGGTCGAGATCAGCAAAACGCTCTCGGCGAATCAGGATGCCGACGCCATCGGCGGATCGGTAAATCTGGTGAGCAAGAGTGCCGACGACAAACCTTACGTGTCGGTGCTGGGAATGGGCGGTTACACGCCGATCAGCGGTGGGCGCAATTTATACCAGTTTGATGCCACCGCAGGAGAACGCTTCGGCCCGGACAAGAAATTAGGCCTGCTATTTGGCCTTAGCTATGACCACAATGCCCGCGGCATCAATGATATTGAGCCGGCGTACGCGCCCCCACCCTTGGTTCCCAACACCATGGACCTGCGGGAATATCTCTACGATCGCACCCGCTACGGTTTCGGAGGCGAGGCCGACTACAAGATCGGGGACATGTCATCGGTGTACTTGCGTGGACTCTATTCCAAGTTCAAGGACTTTGGCGAGCAGTGGGCTTACACGCCGGGAATTAGTACCTTCATCTCAGATCCCGCCGATCTCAACAATACTTGCGGCATCACCACCGCGGGAGCGGACCAGGGCTGCGGCGGCACTGGTTTGCAAGATGTGAATCGAACGCCCGGACAGCGAATTTTCAGTGTACAGGCTGGGGCGCGGCACGCCATCCGCAGCATGCTCATCGCTTACCGAGTCGCCCTGTCGCAGGCACATTACACGGGAGGCTTTCCGCGCATGGGTTTTGACGGACCGGGATCGAGTGACAACAGCGTACCGTTCGCGGTGGATACGAAGGATCCATTTGTTCCCAAGCTCCAGCCGCTCAATGGCGTGAACCTTTACGATCCCACGCAATACACGCTGGGATTCGGCTTCACCGAGAACAATAGTATTTTTGAGCGCGACGTTGTGGGCGACATCTCCGTGAACAAGCAGTATTCGATCGGCTCGCATAGCAGCTCGTTCGAGATCGGGATGAAGGGCTGGGATGCGCAAAAAACGCAGCGCTACGATCGCGAATTCTACAATGCGGCCGGGGGCCAGCCGATGACCGACTTCCTCAGCACATTCACGGATAGGAACTACTATTTGGGAAACTATACGTACGGTCCGGTCACTGATTTCAGGAAGATCCTCGCTGCAGTGCAAAGCGGTGGGACCAGTCCAGACCTGCAGAACAACCTGCAAAATGCATTTAACATCGGCGAGCGTATTTGGGCGGGCTATGCTATGAACACGATCAGCCTCGGAAAGCTGCGGCTGCAAGCTGGAGTGCGAATCGAATCGACCCAGGATACGCTCCTGGCCAACAAGCTCGACACCACAACAGATCCCATTACTGTGACTCCATTGCACCAGAACAATAGCTACATAAATGTATTCCCCAGCATCCAGGCCCAATATCGTTTGGGTACCGACACCCTGTTGCGAGCCTCCTATGGGATGGGCATTGCACGGCCCAACTTCGGGGATATTGCTCCATATTTCGTGGACGATCCCACTTCCAATCCGGAGTTCTCTCAGGGAAATCCAGATCTGAAACCCACCCACGCGCAGAACTTCGACGTGCTGCTCGAACACTATTTGAAACAGGTAGGCCTGATTCAGGGCGGTTTTTTCTACAAGTCGCTCACCGACCCGATTTACACGGTCGTTGTGAATTCAAACACGCTGCAGACCCTGACAAACGGCCCGGCCGCGCACATCGCCGGAGTAGAGATGGCATGGCAGCAGCGGCTATCATTTCTTCCCCGTGGCCTGAACGGAATCGGCGTGCGTGCCAACTACAGTTACACACATTCCCAGGCCTCATTCCCAGCCGGGGGCCGCACCGACCACCCCTCGCTGCTGCGCACCGCGCCGAACAACTGGAATTTCGACGTGACCTACGACAAAAAGGGCATCTCGGCCCGCATGGGTCTGACCCACAATGATGGCTACATCTGGTCTTACGGCGGCAGCAATGCCAAAGATCCGAGCGGCGACACGTACCTGTATCCGCACACGCAGGTGGATGCGCAGGTCAGTTACTGGATTCCGCGTTCCCACGGATTGCAGGCCGTGGTATCGATGCTTAATCTCAACAATGAAGTATTCGGCTTCTACGTGGGCAACGAACGGTACCCGATCCAGCGCGAGTATTACAGCCGCACCATCTCGCTCGGGCTGCGCTGGACACCGTTTGTGAAGGGGCCGCAATAAGAACTTATCCGATCCGGTACATGGTTTGATGGTAAAGGTAGCACCCGTTAATCATGACCTTCCTGAATGGCAGACGACCCTATCGTTCCGGTATCGGACGATCGAAGTCGGCGGTGGGCAATACTCTTTCTGACCGCGCGGGCATTTTGCATGTAATCGCCTTCCAGAACGCGCCGGCTAACGCGGTGATACCGGAACCCGGTCGCACCTCTTAGTGCCGAGTGACGACGACGATCATAAACGTTCCCGGCTTGGCCGCCGGACGCGCCCCCGGCTTCCCCTCTTCGAAATCTGCGGTCGGCAGATAGATTTTGTGCGCCGCGTTATCGATGTCCATGGTCTTGGTGCCAAGTCCGGTCGTCACGTTCTGCACAGTTTCCCACTTGCCACTTTTCTCCTCGACAACACTGAGCTTGCCTTCCCGGGTGCTCGCGAATGCCTGATCACCGTCCCACCGAGTGGCGTCCACGCCAGCCGCGATGGGAAGATCGCCAACCACTTTGCCGTCGTCCGTGCTCATTACGAGCATCTTCTGCGGTTTGCGGCATCCGATAAAAAGTCGGTGCTTCTCTGTATCGATGGCTAAGCCCACGGGAGAACCGCCGGGAGCGACCGGCCAGTGCGCAAGCACTTTCCGAGCCTTAAGGTCGACCACTGCGACTTGGTCTTTGTCTTCCAGATTGACATAGACCTTGCCGGCCCCGTCCGCCGCCAAGTACTCGGGCTTGCCGCCCAGTTCAATGGGCGCTTCAATCACCGCAGTCTTGGGATCGGCGTCTGCCTTGAGGGTGATCAACACGCCTGCGTCGCCGCAAGCAACCAGGACCAGCCCGGTGCTCTCGTCGTAGACGATCCCGTCTGCATCATCTTTCGCCGCCACAGTTCCCAGAACTGCGTTGGTTTTGAGATCGAATATTACAATCGAGCCGGCACCGTCACTGATGAATCCCCGTGCGAGTTCGGGAACTACGGCAACCCCATGATTGTGCTTCTGGCCGGTAATGTCGGCAATTGTCGCGCCCGACTCCGCGTCGATGACCATCGTGTGTGTGCTGCGCGGGACGTAGAGACGGTGACTCTTTGCATCAACTGTGATGTAATCGAAGCCGCCCTCTCCGCCAACGTGAAACGTCTTTTCGACAGCCCAGTTGCTTTGCGCGGCAACGCGGCCGCTAAGCGCGCATAAGAACACTGCGGTCAGAAAGCCTGCAAGTACATTCCGAGAGCACATGAAATCCTCCAGTAAGAAGTGCGGAGTAACCTCCATCACGCATTATTCCTCGTGGTCTAAAGCTTTCCCGTCGGTGCCGACCTGAACTTCCGACGTCTTTCCATTAGTCAGGACTTTGGCCTCGTAAGCCACTAGCTTGTCCTTTTTGGTAAGCGTCTCAACTTTGACAAGCTTGCCCTTTCCGGCTTTGTCTTGCAGACCGTGTCGTACCGCAGCAGGTAGCGATTCAGTAGAAACCTGTTCTTCCACTTCGACCACGGAACCGTTCACATCCACGAGAACGTCTTTGGTGTGCCCGTTGACCATCAACTCAGCTTCGTAGTAGGTCTGCCCGTTCTCCTTCTCCTGCGAAAAACCGCGAATCGTTGCTCCCTTGCTTTGCTCAACCACAGTCTTCTCTACGGCAGCTGGCAAAGCTGATCGCTGAATCTTCTTCTCTTGCCCTTGCGCTGACACAAAAACAAGGAAGAGCATGGCGGCTGCAGCAACTGCATTGGCCCGAGAAATTGTCATGGAGAAACACCTCCGAAGATAACGCTAGGGGTTGCACATGAAAACTACCTGAAGGGGCAGAGAAATAGGGGGCGCCATTGGCGAAAACACCTTATCACTCACGATGCGGGAATCGGCTCGTCACCTGGGCGTGTGGTCGGCAAACAGGACGTAATGACGCAATTCTGGTCTCCTGGAATTACTTACGCCCGCTGCGCTCTCAGGACCAGTTGTGGACGGCAGGCTTCAAAGCATGGGAGTGATACCAGTGATATCGTTTTGATGGGCAATGGAGGTCGTTAGAGGTCGTCTCAGACAATGGACCCTAAGTTGCGAATGTGCTTGAAACCCTCATAAACACAGGGTATTATCGCTATCTGTAGGCATCATCACGACTTGCTAGAAATGGCGGTAATCGAATCCCACTCTCTCCGCCATACTCTTGTTCTTAGCCGGCAGAAGATGTCGTTTCAAAGAATCAGTGAACCAGTGGAGTGGCCGACTGTACCCAGGAGCAGGCGGCTCCGGGAGTGTTTTCGCAGTAGAGCACACGCCAGGACTTCGGCTTGTGCGTCGCCGTCCAGGCGAATCCCTGGATGAAGTAGGGCTTCGCCCAGACCTCGCTATCGACGGTGCGCGGCGCGATAACGGTTACTTGAACAGCGCTCTCGGCCGGAGCGCCACGGCGCGGATCCATGATATGCGAGTAACGGCGCCCCCCAGCACGGAATGATTTCTCATAAGTGCCCGAGGTGGAGAGAGACATGTCTTTGAGGAACAGTTGCGCCGCGTTCTTCCGGTGGTCCCAGGGGTCGGCGATGCTAATGGGCCAGCCGCGGGGCTCCTCTGGAGGGTTGCCAAGTCCGAAGATACTGCTGCCGGATGCCGCTACGAGGGCGTTGCGAATACCTCGCGCGCGGAGGACCTCCACCATGCGATCGACCGCATATCCCTTGCCCAGTCCGCCGGGATCGATCTCGATGCCCGGACGATCGAAGTGCACGCTGCGCTTCCGTGCGTTCAGTTGTATGTGGTGGTATCCAACCATTTCTAGCGCCTCGAGAATTTGGTCGGGAGATGGAACGTGGCGATCCCCGCCGAAAAAGCCCCAAGCGCGCATGAGTGGGCCGACGGTCACATCGAAGGTGCCCTCACTGGCCCGGCTGTACTCGATGCAATCGGACAGGAGTTGGAACGACTCAGATGAAACTACTATCGGACCCGCTGCCGCTTCGCGATTGACACGGCTCCACTCGCTCGCGGGCCGGTAGTTCGACAACAAAGCGTCCAGGCGATGGGCTTCCTCGAATGCTGCGTCGATTGCCTGGTTCACGGATTCCTGATCGGAGCCATAGAGGACAATGGAAAACGTCGCGCCCATGGCATCCGTGCTTCTTTCCGTTCGCTGTCCTGCGGCTGCTTGAACCAGCACGAGCGCAGCCAGCAGAGCGAGAAAGAAACGCATCAGGACTGTTCCTTTGGGATTTGGTTCTTCCAAAAGGCTTCGTAGTCGAACATTGCTTCCTTGATGGGCACACCGCGTATATCGATCTTGTTCACGTCTGCGGACCCAAGTCCCACTGCTTCGGCGAGAAGCATCATATTGTCTGCGTACTGGAACGTCTCATCGCCGGGTTGCAACTGCTCCGGAGGATGCGACTTGGGGTCCTTGAACACGCGATACGGCGCCTCATGGCGGCCGGCACGGGGGTTGTAGCCCATAGTCGCCGCAGCCACTGCGTCCGTGTTAACGCAGTTCCTGCCGACCACTAGTACTCCCGGATGACAGGGCTTCGAACCCAGGACCCATGGGCCCTCGCCGCCGACCATAGATACAATGCCGTCGGCGATGGCGAGGTCCACCGGGCGCGCACCGAGAATATCGACAAGGACTCGAGGGAGCCGCCAGCCTTCGTAGCGGTTCGACTTCGGATCGAGTTCGACGGGCGCGCCAGCGGGCGCCTGCACCTCACCGTAGTGGAAGACGGTTTCCCGATTGCGGTAGATACCCAGCGGCGTGATGCCGAACAGGTTTTTGATGCAAATGGTGAGCCCCATCTCTTCGTGGTTCTTCATCTTGCCCATGCTCACGAAGAAATCGACGTCCTCGTAGGAGTGGTTCATCTGGAAAGCCGGGAAGACATACGGTTTGCTCTGGACCTTCAGCAGAGAGTACTGCTTCGCTTGGCCTAGTGGGTCAGTGTCCTCGAACTGCACCAGGGGCGCCGCATTGCGGATAGCGGCGACGTCCCAACCGCCGGAGAGCAACTTGTCTTCGAGTGTGTAACCGCGCTTGCGGCTCTCGGCGCCTTCGAGAATGCGGATGCGCTTCGCGCCGAGCGCCCCGAAGGCTGCCACGGCCGCGCCGACCACGCGCGGATGCACCCAATGCGTGTCGCCGGTGGTGTATCCGGGGAAATTGCCGCCGCCGGTCAGGTTGACCTTGATGCCCACCGTCTTCCCCTTGACCTGCTTGCCGATCCCGCCAATCTGATCGAACATCTGCCGGAATCGGGCGGTCAGGTCTTCGTCGTAGCTGCGGACCTTGGCGACAGATACAGGTTCTGCCGGACTGTTCGCTACGGGCCGCGCTCCCTCGGCGGGTCGCACTGCCATTGCACCTACAGCAAGACCAGAAAGTGCCAGCCAATCGCGCCGCGTCAGACCTTCTCTCATTGTTTTATCTCCTTTATCAATGCATTGAGACTGCGCCCCACGACAAAAGCTTCGGAATCATCACTTCCGTTCTTCCTTCGGCTTCCCGCAGCGGCAGGTCCTGCACCCCACCTTCGGGCGTTTCCAGGCGAGCCGAGCGGAACTCTCCAGCCACACGAAGCGTGATCGCCTCTACCGGATGGTCGAAGTAGTTGACTAACTGCACGAGCAGAGGTTGTCCGCGACCGCCTCCGCTTACAGACGTTATTACTGACGGAACATTGAAAGGGACGACACCGAGGTCGTCGTCCGAGAGCAGTTCTTTGACATCGCGCGCCACCGCTTCGGGATCTGGATCCTTGTAAACGAGCACGCGGCCTCTGCCCGCCGGGACTTCGGCGAACGGCGCCGTCTGCGGAGCGCCGCCCCAGGACGGACCGGCGATGACGATCCCGCCGTTCTCGGCGAAATCCTGCAGGAGTTTGCGCTCGACTGCAGACGGCGAGTCGAGTTCGGTGGTGACCAGCGCACGGAACTTCGCCACTGCAGCGGCATTCAGGTCCGAACGGGGCACCACTCGGTATGGCACCTGGCGGCGTGTCACGAGCTTCAGGTACTCGTCATCGAAATCCTGTTTCGCTGGATCGAGCACCATGCCCACGTTCCCATATTGCGCAAGGCCACTCCAGGCACCGTGACTTTCGGCGAACTTCACATAGCTGCCGATACGCCGCCATGTTTCGAGCGCCGAGGCATCCCGGGCGCGCAGTTTGGCGCGAAGAGCGTCGTCGAGCGAGACGATCCAATGTCCGCCGGCGGCGGCAGCATCGGCCACGGCTCGCGCGTAATCTACCGCCGAGGGGTTCTCGAGCTGGCTGCTGATCCACACCGTACGCGAGGGCGAGACGAAACTCAACGACCGCACCAGCCAGATGTTTGACTCAATCCACGGCTCGCTCGAGGGGGTGCCGCGGATGCCCATTTCGGAGAGATTTCGTGCGCTCGGAGCCACGCCCGCAACGGCGGTGATCGCTGCATTTTTCCAGCGCCACGGCGCGGCGTCCTTCGTGATCTCGATGATCAACATGGGTCCGGCGGCTTTGCCCAGGGCGGCAGCAAATTCCGGAGTGAACTCGCCTTCGAGTACAAGCCCATCGAGCCCAGCCCGGGTGGCGTCCGCCGCCATTGTCGACGCATCACCTGATGCATAGACCAGACCGAGCACGGCCAGACCGCGCTTGTGTGCCGCCTCCGTATAGATCTTCACGAGCTGACGCTGCTCGGCTTCGATCGCTGCATCGGCGGGCGCGCTCCAGGTGACCAGCAGGCAGTTTGCGGAGAAGTCCTCGAGAAGACTGAGCGTAGCGGGTTCGTACCAGCGTGCAATGGCGTCGCGGAGAGCAGCATCGGCCGGCAGCGTTTTCGCGCGGGTCCGCCAGGCAAGTTCCAACGGGCCGCCGGTCCAGCGAACCGGAACCCAGGCCTCGGGAAGTGGTAGAGCCGAGACTCCGAACGTGCACGACAACAAGAACAGCACCAGCAGGCGCGAGAACCTGGCTATCAACAGTCCATGCGAACAGATCGGTGCTGGGATTTGGTCGACAACGAATGCGCGGTCGGGCCATGATCTTGAACGCACCCAGATCCTCCACGCCAAAGTGAAAATTCCGCAAGTCGCAATCGAATCATCGTCGATAACAAGATCCGACCACGACAAAGCTGCGGTTCTTCTGCGAAAGTCAACTTCGAGCACGACTTTACGCGCCCGGCTCAGGACAATCTGTGACTGGAGTCACGACTCCATCCATTAGGGAGCACAAACACTTGCTCGGGTGGCAGCATGTGGGCCTTGCAACGCGCCAAGGCAGGGTGGGCGTTTGACCGGAGGTCAATTTGAAAGCGCCTGTAACAATCTCCGTTCGATCAGTCGAAATGCCGCGGGATCACGTACATAGTCCGTTAATGATCGGATAGCCGCTTGTGAAAGCTGTTCTGCAAGAGCCGGGTTCTTCTGCCGCAAGGACATCAATAACTCGTAATCTTCGATGCCCTCCCGCATTGTTTCCAGGCGAATGGAGCTGTAAACAGACTTGGCAGCGCGGTCCGGATAAACGATGAAGGCATCACCAGGGGGCAGCAGTTGTGTGTTGGCATCGATCACAGGCTGCGTGTCTTTCACGGGTTCCGGGGTCCAGAAGTTCCAGCCCCAGTGCAGGAATCCGGTGAAGCCGTACCGGAAATTGAGCCAGTGGAGAAGGCGAACTTTCAGCAAAGGGTAATCAATCAGTCGATTCAAATAGTGCTTATTGGGGAACAGGCACGTGTAGAACCACACCTCATGGCCGCTTTGAATACGATCACGGATGAGTTCCATCTGCGAATCGAATCTCCCGAGTTGTGGAACCCAGATGTCGCAATTGTTCTTCAGTTCAGCACGCATCTCAGACGCATCGATCGCATCAATGGTGAGCACGCCCGGCAGGTTGCGGTGGACGAGTTCGGCGATACGAGCATATTGAGGCGGCTCGGCGGCATGAGGCTCATCGAGAATGTGCTGGAAATAAATTGATTTCCAATTCTTTTCCGTCAAGTGAGTGTTCAGCGCGGATAGCAGACCGGATAAGTACGGCTCAACGCGAGGATCATCGGGCACGAGGTCCTGCTGGCGCACCGTGCCGTTGTCGATCACGAATGCTGGCACAGTGAGAGCCGCGTCGTAGCTTCCCGCCCGGCCGAGCAGGTGACTGCCCTCGATGTAGCCAACTACTCCAGCTCTCCGGAAGGTTTCAATCCAGCGATCAAAATTCGAGAAGTCGTAAGTGAGGACATCACCCTGTACGTGTGCAGTAATCAGATCCATAACCGGAGTGAACACCACATTCTGACGGTGATCGGCCATCACCTTCCCAAGATTCTCAACGAGGGTCCACCATGGGTCGGAAAACTGCGGTGCGCCATAAAACTGCCGGGATGCTGCGTCACTCACATTGAACCAGTTTGTAACTTTGAGCGTGCGCTCACTGGGAACTGTTGCGGGCAGGATATGAACCCGAAACTCCCGGCGCGCCAGAGATCGCTTTCCGGCACGCAGGAGAAGCGTTCCGCGATACAAGCCCGATGTGGCATCGGGAGGAACTGCTACCGTGACCCACAAAGACTGGGTGCGGTTTCTCTCCAGGTCCATCGGCAAGTTCCACAGAGGATCGGGATACCATCCGGGAGCCTCACCGATGAGCTCGTCGGCGGGAGTATCGTTCGTGTGGGAACCAACGACCACGTATCCGACCTGGCGCACTGTGACGCCCTCGCGGACGGGTATTCTTCCATTCTCCAGGTTGACTTCGGCTGAGAGATTCTTCAGTTCTTTGGTTGAGCGAATCGCAAACTGAATGCTGAGATGTTGCGCCCGTGCTGCCCAAAACTCGGAGACCACCGCGTGTGTTCCCGAGCGATCATTAGGGAACACCTTCGTCAGGGAATCGACCGACCACACGCTGATCTGTGCGGCCTGGCTTGCAAACACATTGGAAGCAATCATGAACAAGCTGAGCAGAAGGGCACAGCCTCGGATGAGGAACATTTCCTTTACTCCTGGTGCAGGTCTGAGAAACCCAAGCACGTCGAGATGATCTTGGGGCTAACTTGAAGAGGCCTTATCAACACTGACCCATTTGATCTAACACTGCACGGAGACGCAGGCACAGGACCGCTGTCACAGCCGACTGTGGTCCCCATCACCACGCAATAACGACAGTTCTTTTCGAACGCGGAGTGTTGGCCAAGCCAAGACCGCGGTGTGCTCTCGTGGAAGAAGTACCGTTCCAATTGAAGCTGGCATCCTGACCCTCAGTGAGTAGAATGGCGGGATTCACGTGCCCGTTTCCACTCACAAACCACTGTGATTTCACTCATAGGAAGCGACCGAAACGGCTGGTATGAATAGAGGTCACGAGCGGCTGCATTTGCCTGAGAACCGGCCGCGATGGCAGCCAAGCCCACCCTGGGCTACACGTGATCGTGTCACTTCCAGCACGTTCAAGGAGGGTCAGATGCAAGCATCCGCCGCCTTTGTTCGCAAGAATTCTCCTTACTCATTCCTGGGCATGCTCTTTGTCGCCACACTTGCCCTGGTCCCGGTTGTGTTAGGCCAAGCCTATTTCGGTACGGTCAGCGGTGAACTAACCGACGCCACCGGCGCTGTGGTCGTGGGAGCCAAGGTCGTGCTCACCGATCAGCAGAAAGGATTCACTTTCGACACAGTCTCCGACAGTAGTGGACGGTACCTGTTCCGTTCCGTTTCTCCCGGAGTGTATTCGGTGTCGGCAGAATCGAAGGGGTTCAGCAAGACGGTGCAGAAGAATTTCAAGCTCGATGTTAACCAAAATCTGACCGTAAAGCTGACGCTGAAAATCGCCGGAAGCGAGCAGACGGTCGAGGTATCGGCCGGTGCCTTGACCATCCAAACCCAGGATGCCGAAACCGGGCAGGTGGTTAATCGCCGCTTCATCAATGACCTTCCCTTGATCGACCGCAACGTTGTGCAACTGACTTCGCTCGCGCCCGGAGTCACGGCGATGGACGATCAATGCGACGTCACTTGCACTGGCACGAACTTCGTATCCAACGGCAGCCGCGGATCGACATCCGATATTCTCACCGACGGGGTCTCCGTGACCAACTCCGAGCCCAACGGCGGCATTACCCAGGCCACTTACGTTCCGTCTCCGGAAGCCGTGGAAGAGTTCAAGGTGCAGCAAACCAACTTCAGCGCGGAATATGGATTCTCGGGCGCGTCAGTAGTCAATATGATCACGCGCTCGGGAACGAACAAGTTTCATGGAAGCGTCTACGACTTTGTCCGCGACGCCAGCCTCGATTCAAACGAATGGTTCGCGAAGCGCGCGGGTAATCCTATTCCGGACCTACGCCGAAACAATTACGGCTTCACCATCGGCGGCCCGATTATTAAGAACAAAACCTTCTTCTTCTTCGACTGGGATGGTCTGCGCCAGTCCAGCCAGAGCACGAGTTCCGGGTCAGTGCCGAGCAATCTTATGCGTGCCGGCGATTTTGGCGAGGTTTGCGCGGCCCAGGGAGGAAGCTTCGACTCTAACGGCCTGTGCAGTGTCGCAGCCGGTCAAATCTGGGACCCGTACTCCGGAATGTACGATTCCAACGCTGGCGGTATCGTGCGCAACACATTCATTCCGTTCAACAACATTGCCAGCTATATCAGCCCCGGCAACCCCACTTTGCCCGCGAATCTTCAGCCGACTCCCGGCGCCGCAGGCAATCTGATCGATCCGATTGCCCAGAACATGATGACCCTGTTTCCCCAACCGAACTACGCCGCAGGAGGCATCTATCAGAACTGGGTGGGATCCGGAAGCGGCCGCAATTACGCCAACAAGTTCGACATAAAGATTGATCATCGCTTCACAGAAAAGAATTTATTGAGCGGGAAATTCGCCTATGAGCGCGATCACGGCACGGGCCTCGACTGCTTTAAGAACTTCGCCGATCCCTGTTCGGGCGGCCCGGGATGGAGCAATGCCCACCTGTTTGCCGTGACCGATACTCACATTTTCAGTCCAAGCCTGTTGATGAACGTAACCCTGGGGTTTACCCGTGGCGTCTGGCACTACACCAATTACAACCCCCACGGCGTTTCAGATCCGTTGACCAAGCTGGGATTCCCCTCGTATCTGAACAGCAACGGATTCATGGGCGTGCCCGCCATGTTCATCGACATGTACAGCCCGTCCGGTTTCGCGAATATCGGCAGCGATCCTTTTGGGAACATGCTGCTCGGCCAACAGACGGGACAATTGGCCGCTACGCTCAACAAGGTGCACGGCCAGCATGAGATCAAGTTTGGCTTTGATGGCCGCATTCACCAGATGAACTACATTCAAACCAACGCTCCCAATGGCTTCTTCGACTTTGCTACTGATGGTTCCTATGCATGCCCCGGAGGAGTAGAGGCATGCGGTGGCGACGCCATGGCCAGTTTTCTGATGGCTCAGTTCACCCAGGCGCCCGCCAGCAACGGATGGGGCTCGTTCTATGAAACCCAAATCCGCCCCGCCACCACAAACTACCAATACGGCGTCTTCGCTCAGGATAATTGGAAGGTCACTCCCACGCTGACTTTGAATCTGGGCTTGCGCTACGACATCACTTTGCCGCGCACCGATCGCTACAACCGCCAGAATTGGTTCAATCCCAATGCCACCAGTCCGTTGAATGGCGGGAGCATCAGCTATAGCAATCCGGTCACCGGCGCGCCAGTCACGACTGCACTGAAAGGCGGAGAAGTATTCGCCACTTCCGGCCAGCGCACGACTTATGTGACCGACTGGCACAGCATTCAGCCCCGCTTCGGCTTGGCCTACCAGTTCACTCCCATGATGGTGGTGCGCGGAGGCTACGGTATTTACTACGGACAATCCCGCTCCGGCGTAACCGGGGTCGTCCCCTATGGAGCCCAAGGCTTCAACCAGTACACCAACGTAGTCACCTCTTACCAGAATCTGGGCAACTCCCCCTGGCTGCATATGGACAACCCGTTCCCCAACGGACTAATTCAGCCGGCGGGCAGTTCGCTCGGCCTGATGAATGATGTTGGCTTTGACGCGAATGGCCCACTTCGCACAGCAAGTGCAAACCGGACTCCCTATGAGCAGAGCTGGAGTTTTGGAATCGAGCGCCAGCTGCCCAGCAATATCCTGTTCAATGCGGAATATATCGGTAAGAAAGGAACTCACCTGCCTTTCAGCGGTTCCAACTACATCAACCACCTGGGCCCGTGGGTGGAGGGTTTGCCGGTCGGCGATCCCAACGCAAGCAACGCATGCCAATCTCTTACGATTGCCTGCCTCAACAGCTATGTGGATAATCCCTTCGCTGGTGCCATCACTGATCCCAACAGCGGCTTAGCCAGTTCGCAGATTCAGTATTCTCAGTTGCTGCTCCCCTATCCGCAGTTCACCGGAGTTACGATCGAGCCGCAGATGATCGCCAACTCCACCTATCATTCACTGCAATTGCTCGCGGAAAAGCGCTACTCCAACGGCCTCCAGTTCCTGGTCACTTACGCCTGGTCGAAGTCCATCGACGATTCTTCCCAGGCCGATGACAACGTAACCTGGCTGGGCAGTTTCAGCAGCTTGCAGAATCCCAACAAGCCATGGCTGGAGCGGAGTCTCTCTACGTTCGACATCCCGCACGTGATTCAGTTCAGCTACAGCTACGACCTGCCCTTTGGACACGGCCGCGCAATGCTGGGGAACATGCCAGGGTGGGCCGAGGCAATCATCGGGGGATGGAGGACCAATGGCATCTGGCGCATCTCCGATGGACGGCCGCTGACCTTCTCGGTGGCAGACGGTTTGGCGCTGCCCACGTACGGTACGCAACGGCCGAACATTGTAGGGACGCCCAAGCGCAATCATGGGACGGATTGGGTGGACAACTACTTTGTCGATGGCAGCGTTTTCCAGCGTCCGGACGATTTCACGATGGGAAATGCTCCGCGAGCGCTAGGCAGCGTCCGCAGCCCCTGGGCATTTACATCCGATCTGTCTTTGGGCAAGCAGTTCACGCTGCGTGAGCAGATGAACCTCGAATTTCGCCTTGAAGCCAGGAATGCGTTCAATCACCCAGTATTTGGTACCCCAAACACTTCGGTGGACGACGAGAACTTCGGAAGGATCGACCGCACGTCAGTGCGACCGCGCGAGGTACAACTGGGGCTGAAATTTAACTTCTAATTGAAGAGAGGTGGCGGCCTCGTTTTCTAGCTCCGTTTCCACGCTCCTGATGACGAACTTGCTTAGTGTGGTTCATGCAGGAACACAAGCAGCAGTATCAGGCTGGCAGATCGTAGGCCGCGCCCGTCCGACCTTTGTCGCATGCTGATTGGCTGTCCGAGATCAACATCTCCGGTGGACCAGTCCAATGTGCGCTGGAAGGCCGCGAGTTTTGAACGCGACTCGCGGCGAGGCAAGATAATTGTTGAGCTGAATACTACCTTGGGGTCCGGAGGAACTCGCCTGAGAATAAGAGGCCCGGCCCCTTCACCGTCTAGCGGCGGCTAAAATGGTGCGACGCTCGCACCTGGCGGGGCCGGACCCAATTCGGGAGGTATTCAGTTTTGATTCCTCCTGTATCTATTTCACGCCCTTTCCACCCCGGTGTCAGTGATCTTGATCACCATTAGTCAGTGTGTGGCGAGGCCGGGAATCCCGCGGCTTGGCTAGGCTGCAAAACCATTCTGACGCACCAAGGCATGGAGTGCGTCTTCCAAGGCTTCCTTTGCTTACGGTGTTCCGTTGCCGTAAGAGATTTCGCGTCCACGCGCTCGCACAGAATCTTCAGCGTTTAAGACCCGGCGTGGGAGAGTCGAGGTATTCCTGTACTTCGGAGTCGTCGCACTCGTGACATATCGAGCACCATGAACCCTTTGTCGCGGAGAGCCGAACTCCTGCACAACGATAATGCGCTGCGGACTCGTTCAACGGTTCGTTTCCAGGAAGTGAAGAATGAGTTCCGATTCTTTGGCGAAAAAGGGAAGTTCCAAGTCGTACCTTTGTCCGATCTTTTTTATTTTCAGATCCTGGCCGCCTAGTGTGGCTCGCCGCAGCGGGCGATCAGATTGCAGACTGACCCACGGCATTTCCTGACCTGGGGCCGCGAGCTGTAATGCCAGCGTGCCCGGCGTTTCTTTCACCGCGAGGATCGGCAAGTCTGCACGTGTCACACGAAATCCCGCGGCCGATACCTTTACTACCTCAACCCGGCGGTCCGAGCCCACGAACCCTTTAAGGTGACCGTTGCTTTCGTCCCACTCCTGCCAATCGGCATTCAGCACGATTGCCGGGTGGGCGACTGCAACAGCGAATCTGGCTTTTGATTTCGCCTTTACGTTGAAAACCAACCCCGCCGGTGTCGGCCCGACATCAGTCATCAGCTTCGAGACATAGACCAGATGAGCTGCGGTTGTCGGTTGCGCACCTAGCTTGATCGTGATGGTGTGCTTCTTTGCCGGGGAGAGATTCGGCAGAATCAACAGCCGGTCCTCAAAGGCAGGATGCACGCGCCCATCGATCAGCACCGACTGGATGAATTTCCGTGTATTCTCGACACGAACTCCCATGCCGCCCAACGATTCCGCCGTATCATTTCGGCGGAGACTCGAGAGGTCGAGCGTCATCTCAATCGCGTCGTCGGAGGCCTTCCATGAATAATTCCATTGCGCCATCGCGCGCAGTTTCTGCGCGAGCTCTTGCGGTTCGGGGCAATAGATGGGAAGCGTCCCGAACTTCGTTTTCATTGCCTCGTAGAACGGGAAGTTGTTCTCATTGGTGATGCGTTTGTCCTTGCCTTCATGGACGGGGGCCGACGATATGGAGTAGTCGTGCCACATCTCATTGAAGATCACCCCACGCCCGACATTGTGAAACATGTGGTCGAAGATGGCTTCTTCATTAGCGGTAATTTGAGCTGTCGTATAGCTCCAGGTGGGGTCATAGAACCACTGGTAGTCGGGGTGAGGAGAATTCTCGAGCAGGACAAAATCCTTGTTCGCGCCGGTAAACCAGGCCATGTTGCCAAAACCCAGCGGGACGCTCTGCTCCAAGCCGTGGGTCATGTAGAACGAGAAACGCCTGGCTACTTCACCGTAATCCTCCATGGGAATCGTGTCGCCCGGGTTGATCATGGACTGAATCTTGCGTATCGGAAAACCCTGCGCCCGCATGTTCTGCTCGATTTCCTCGACCGAGCCGTCGAGTTCCTCGCGCCAGCGGTCGGGCGTCATCTTGCGATCGATTTCGTGGAACTTGCTATGAGTTCCGATCTCACCCCCGAGATCCTCGAGATGCTTGCCAAGTGGCGCTAGTTTGTCCCAACCCGCCTTCTTCACGAAGCTGGATACCCACGTGTAGAGCGGCACGACTCCGGTATCCTGCGCTACGCCGGTGAGAAAATTGAGCGTCTTGAGTTGATAGTTGAGGTCGCCACTGTTGTCTCCATCGAATCGCACGACTGCGGTCAGGTTGGCATTAGAGACCTGCGGAGCAGGGAATGCGACGTCCACATCGCCATAAGTCGCCCACTGGACCGCGCGGATCATCGCGTTCCACAGTTGGTTCGCATAAGCGACCTGCGGCGGGTCATTACGAAAGAATGTTCCTGCACCTGCCGAGGTTCCGAAGTCACTCACGAGAACCACGCGACTACTCCCCCGCGTTAGGCAGGAAAGGTAAGGGAAACTCTGCTGGCCATCGGTCGAAACCAGCAGTACCGCTCCGCCGGATTTAGGCTGCACGACCTCCGTGGCGGACGCGAGCACCGGCGTCAGGAACTGCGACACCTCGAATCTACGCGTCACATAATGATCGTTCGAGCTCACTCGAATGCGGTATTCGGTTCCGCCCAGCAGTCCTTTGTATTCCAGACCGAGCAGATCATCGAGAGCGTGGTGATCGCGCTCTTTCTCATTTCCATCTTTGGTGGCGAGCGGCCCGTCGAGGATCACGCTATGGTTGCCCGCCAAATACGCGCGCAAGCGAAGGAGTATTTGTGAGTACGTCGCGTCATCCACCAGCGCCGCCTGGGCAAACACGAGTGTGGAGTACTTCGACAGTTCCGGGTCACCGGGCATTTCCTCTACAAACAGCGTGTCGTACGGAATTCCCGCCAGCGTAGCAATGCCGACCCAGCCGTGTCCGGCCAGTTGACTCGTTTCCCACGCGTGGTGATAGCTGGTGTTGCTTAGAAAGATTGCCAACCGGGGCTGCGTGAACGACGCAGTCGAAGCAAACGCCATTCCGCACAGAAGCAGCAGGACTGCAGCGAACCTTAACATCTTCATCGCCAACTCCTCGGGCAGGGAGTTGCCCGCCGGCACTTCATTGTGGCCGCGCTTCCAAAAGCAGATGTTTTTCGAACTCAACCGTCACGTGGGCATTGTGTCCCGAGACTGTTCCGAGCTTCGTTCCGTTGACATAGTCAACCACGTCATAAGTTCGGCCTTCCAGGCCGCGAAGCTCAACCGGGCCTTTCCAATGCTTGGCATAAAACGCGTAGTACAGACTCTGCTCTTTGCGGATGACGTGCGTCTCGGGCACATCAAAACCAATGTCGTAGAGTTGTCCGAGATATTGGCCTTGCGAGAGCATCTTGTCACGATAGATGCGAAGCCAGGTTTCAAATTCCTTTTCGCGTGATGGTGTCAGGTCAGACTTGCTTGGTTTCTCCGCCAGCGCGGGCAGGACAAACTGCGTTCCCACAACGCCGCCCACACCAATCGTGGAGGCAAAGTCGTCTCCGCCATCGCTCAGTTCAACGTGATCGCCGAAGTACGGGATCGAGTCTCCGATTAGAGCTTTCAGCGTTTTAGCCTTGGAGCGGACCTGGAAGGAACTTCCGGGGTCGGAGGCAACGGACATATTGAAATGCGGCATGGTGAAGAAGGAATACGCGGTGCCGCAAGGGCAGAACTCGACCAAAGCCCCGGGCTTCACGGTTTGCGCGGTTTCGTAGATCTCGCGGAAGAAATCGGGCAAGGCCTCCACGGATTCTTCCGGCCGCTTGTGGTGGTGAGCGGGGTTGTAGCAGGCCGGGACGCCGTTCATATCTTGGCCGTCCAACTTCAGGCCATCGAAGCCCCAATCCACCAGAATCTTCTTCACCAGAGCCTTGTGATACTCCACAACTCGGTGGTCCGCCGGACAGAGGTAGTAGGAGTTCCACCAGGAAACTTTTCGCTTGGAACCATCGCGATTCAGCAATTCGTAGTCAGGGTGATCCTTCAGCAGTTCCGAGGCCGGTACCGCGCTGAGCGGAGACCACCAGAGCTGGGCGCGAAAACCCTCCTGGTGGATTCGATCGACCAGAGCCTTCATGTCCGCGTCGCCACGGGGGTATTTCTTGGGATCGAGCGCCCAATCACCAACATTGTTCTGCCAGCCGTCGTCGAGTGTGACCCAGACGAATCCCATGCGCTTGACCGTCGGCAGCGTGTCGAGCAGTTGTTTCGGCTGCATGGTTCGTCCGTAGCCCCACGCGCACCAGATTGGACCGAACCCGCTGTCCGGCGGCGCGGGTGTCTGGAAGCCTGGCCTCTTCATCATGAACCGCCGGTAATCAACCAAGGTGCGGAAGTAGTCTCCCTGGTGGACGGCCACGAAAGTACGGAAGGTATTGAGACTCTCTCCGGGATCGAGCATGCTGGCGTGCCGATAATTCACGGCAATCTTGGCACGACCGGAATCCGGCATCGACACGGGCAGCGAAACCAGCCTTGGCCGCGGTTCCACGTGTCCCACCGCGACCCCAACATCGCGGCGCCAGACGTCAACGATCGGCGTGCCGCCACCGTAGTCGCTGGCGTTCATACCGAGAAAGTTTTCCTGCCGGAAGTTGGGGTGCAACGGTACCAGCCAGTTTGGGCGTTTCTCATAGGAACCGCTTTGGTAAGACCAGAAGGCCGGGATCCGACTGTTGCGCTGTGCGTTCAGTGTGTAGGCGTTGTTGGTCCAGCCTTTGACAGCGAGCTTGGAAGCGCCAGTGTTGGTGTAACGGACATCAAAGAACGCCATCGCCGGGAAGTCATCGTAGATCGTGACCGAGACTTCCTTGGTAAGTGTTCCAGCTTTCCCGACTACGATGAGCCGTTCTCCTGCTCCGAAAGCATCGCTAACCCGCTCGGTCTTTTGGGAAACCAGTGCGAACTCGCTCCACATCTTGTCGGCGACTGCTACTCTCTCACTGGCGACAAATGGACCCATCGTGGTCTCGCGACCCTCAAAGCGGGCGATCACGCGGCTGTGCAGGTTGCGATCGAATTCAATTCTCAGGTGCTCCCCTTGAATCTGAGGCGTCTTCGTGGAGACGTCCGCAGCACCAGCGGGTAGCCAGCATGAAAACACAAGGGCGAGAACGGCGGTCGTGGCCCAAAGAGTTGATACCGTCGTAGCTCTCAGCTTCCCGTATCGATTAGCGCGAGCGCTCGGAACCGCTTTCCCAATCGGAGACATAGAACCCTTTCTCGTCGGCCACGGCTTCCACCTTAAGCAGGCGGTTTTGCCAAGCACGCATCAGCGTACACACGCAGAACTCGCCGAATGTGATGTTGAACCATCCGGGCGGGAACAGCTTGCAGTTTTCCGCTCCGGATTGCTTCGTATTCCAGCGGCAGACACTGGCTAATCAGGGTAAGAGGAATTGGTCTGTCGCCAAGGTTATCGAACAGTCGTGCGATCTCTTCTTTGACCGGCGGCTGGTGCCAATAGTATCGGCAACGATCGCTATAGCCGTAGATGAGATCTCGGCGCACTTCGTCTTCATCGCCGCGATAGTAAGACCTCCAGTGTGTCGGGTCGCGCAACATTGCCGCTTCCAGGGCTTCGCGTACGTGTGAGATTTCCCGCTTCCACCCCGTTGTGAACAACTCGCGTTCAATGGCACCTAGAGCCAACACCGCCTCCCGGAAGGCAAAGGTCAGCCAAGGACCTACCTTCAGGATCGCGAAATGGTCCTCGACCATCCGCGCTAAGGCTTGCGGAGACTGGTAGTCCGTGGAATGTGCTTCAAAGACGATTCCGGGGCGTTCTGACAGTGCGGCAGACAGCGGCTGTGCTTTGGCGCGATCATAGCCGAAGATCGCATTGGATCCGAAATCGACTCCGGGTTGAACAACTAACGCGATCACCCGTTCCCAGGCAGATGACAGTCTCCGTTCCACAAACGCGGCCTGGAAGGCTTCCAGCGTTCGCTGAGCATCCTCGGCCTTGGTTACTGCGGGAGAGTCTGCATCGACCGACTCCCCGCCAGGCGCGGGAACCTCGGTTCCGACCACATAAACGAGTTGTCGAGAGCCCGACGGCAATTCCCGAGCCGCTTCCTCTGCAGCCTGGCACAAAATAGCGGCCCGCTGCGCCACCGTTCGCTCCGTGATTGCCTTCTCGTCGTCGGCACAAGGCATGCTCGCGTCGAGGTGGATCTTTTGGTATCCCGCAAGCACACAATCGTGCACCAATTGCCGAGCTTTACTGAGGGCGGAAACCGATGCTTCATGTCGCCACGGGAAGGGACCAAGGTGATCCCCGCCGAGCAACACTCGCTCCGCTGGCAGTCCGGCGTTTTTCGCCCGGGAATAAACGAAATCCGCGAACTCGCCCGGAGTCAGGCTGGTGTAGCCGCCAAACTGGTTGACTTGGCTTGACGTCGACTCCACCAGCAGTGCCGAACCATCCCCCAACGATTGCTGGACGGCAGCTTCGATCACCGCAGGATGAGCGGAACACACCGCGTAGATGCCACCTTTTCCTGACAGGCGATTGCTACGCAATAGCTCCCGCAGTCGAATACTCGAATCCTCGGGTTGCTGGTTCAGGGTCAAGGTTTGCGCGCCAATGGAAATGTCTCAACTGCATCCAGCTAATATCTGTGTGTGGGGGGTCCGTAACAAATCGTAATATAACGAAAGTATTGAGAAGTCAAGGCTTTTCCATCTCATCGCCCAGCATTCTTGCGAATGATTTCTAACGCCTCCGCTTTATTTCGACTCTGATGTACTATCCCCGTATCGAGCGCTCGTTGCCGAGCTTCGCCCAGGAGAGCTAATGGATCGACGCAGCTTCTTGAAGTCCGCCGCCGCAGCAGGACTCACAGTCGGTGTGTACCAGACCGGTGCCCACGCCTCTACGCCCGAACACAACTGGGATAAATATGACTGGGGATCAGGGCCTCCGGTTCCCAACCGGCTTTATCAGGGCCCGTTCCCACAGTACGGTCCCTGCGCAGTTGTTCCGGAGAGCGATGTGTCGATGATTACTTCGCCATCCAGGGAAATCGTCAGCAATTACGGCATGGGCCTCATTGTGTATGCCTCCGACGACACGGGTTCACTTCATGTTTCCGGTCAGACGACGGAACGAACGCTCGAGGACCTGATCAAGCTACCGTTCGTGCAGAAGGTCTACCTCCGTCCCAACTGGCGCGAGGTCCAGAAGCAGCCAGGCCGGCTCGACTTCGCGGAGTGGTGGAAGATTGCGTTCGATTTGGCACGCCGCTACGACAAGCGCATTGGGTTCCGAGTGCAGCTGGAGAATCCCGACGTTCCAGATCCAGGCATGCCGGACTTTCTCCTAAACAAGGTTCCCTACGTGAAGCTCAAAGGGGAGTGGAAGGGTAACCCCGCGGAGATGCGTTACCGGAAAGATAACCGTGTGCCGCAATACGATCACCCGGCGTACCAGGCCGCGTTTCGCGAATTGAATGGGCTGCTCGCCGCCGAACTCAATGGTCATCCACAGATCGAGTTCATGGACACGATGATGTACGGTTTTTGGGGGGAAGGGCACACCTGGCCATTCGAGGGCAATCCGTTCTCCAGCCAGTTGGTTGCGGAACAGACCTGGGCGGCCATGTTCGAGATGCAACTGGAACACTGGACCAAAGTCCCGCTGGCCACGAACACGCAGCCCGACTTCAGCAACGTCGGCAACTCCGACCTGCTGGATCGCACGATGCGCACCGGCAACTGGCTGCGTACGGATACGATCTTCATCGAGAACACTCAGATCGAGGCGCTAAGCTACCGACCACCGTGGGCCGCTGCGATCTGCGAAGTTGGTTTCACCACTGGCGATCCCAAGGAACTTCAGATCGACGAAGATGGAATTTCGTACAACGAGCAGATCATTTCTCACGCAGCCGATGTCGGCGTCAATTATCTATCGGTTTGGAGTTGGCACAACCAATCCGCCCGGAGCATCTTGAGCTACTACGAGAAGTTTCCCGGGCCCATCGATGAAATGGCCCGCCAGATCGGTTACCGCATCCGCCCGTCGTTTATCTGGACCTTCAAGCGGGACGGAGTCACTGGGCTGGTGATCGGGCTCGCAAACGATGGAATCACGCCTGGCCCCGGGGTGCTTAGACTGAGCGTGCTGAGTGAGGACAACAAGATCAACGTATCCGGCTGCATCGACCCTGGGTATCCGAAGCCGGAGGGCGTTCATCAAGCGATGTTGATGCTGCCTGCAGGAGTCCAATGGGAGGGGCTGCGGCTGAAAGCTGAGCTCGAAGTTAAGGGCGTGCGTTATCCGGTCCGATGGGCGTGCAGACAGAAGGTCAATTCGGATGGCTCATTAACCCTGCGCCACAATTACAAGCCCGACCAACCGTTGGTATAGGAGCAATCCTTTACTTGCGTTAAGGGATTTGAGGCGCGGCAGTAGCGTAGGACAATACGAGAGGCCCATAACCTTTAACCGCACAGTAGTATCTGGAGCGAATCACGAAGAATCGCGCGGCGAAAAACTCCAATCGTGTCACTTCGTATGCGTAACGACTTCGTGGCACGACTCGCGAGTCGTGGAACATCGATTCGCGAAAGCCACATTGACGGGATTCGCCAGCCAGCAAGAGGAACGCGGCAGAAAAGTGCTCATTAAGCGAAAACAACGACGCTCCCCCTACCTGGCATTTGACTTCGGTGCCGAAAGCGGACGTGCGCTGCTGGCCGACCTGAAATCAGGGATTCTTGCGACGCGAGAGGTTCATCGCTTTCGGAATGAGCCGGTAGAACATCGCGGCTCGCTGCATTGGGATGTAAAACGTTTGTGGTCTGAAATCCGCACAACCTTGAATTTGTTGGAAGGTGTGAAGCTCGCCGGCATTGGCGTTGACGCCTGGGGTGTGGACTATGCGCTACTCGGAGAAGGTGGGCAACTCCTAGAGAACCCTTACCACTATCGTGATCGTCGCACCGACGGCGTAATGGAAGAAGTTTTTCGGAGAGTGCCAAGGGAAGAGATCTATCGGGTTACCGGCATCCAATTCATGCCGATCAATACCTTATACCAACTTTATGCAGCACGCCGGGACACGCCCTCCATTGTTGCGGCTGCAAGGCAAATGGTTACGATTCCTGATCTCTTTAATTATTGGCTGACTGGAAAAGCGGTATGCGAGTTCACCAACGCGACTACCACCCAGATGGTCGATCCAGTTCGACGTGTTTGGGCGAGGGATCTCATCCAGAGGGCCGGGTTGCGCGCTGACCTCCCGGCACCGATGGTCGAGCCCGGAACTGTCATAGGACCTTTGTTGCCAGGCATCGCCTCGAATCCATCCTTAGCTGGAACTCCCGTCATCGCGCCCGCCTGTCACGATACCGGTTCCGCTGTGGCAGCCATTACCGCGCGAGATGGTATAGCCTTTCTAAGCTCTGGGACGTGGTCGTTAATTGGGACCGAACTCGATGCTCCGGTTCTCACATCTCAGGCACTTAAGCTCAATTTCACCAATGAGGGTGGTGTGAATGGGACAACTCGATTACTCAAAAACGTGATGGGACTCTGGATGCTGCAGGGTTGCAGAAATTGCTGGAGTGCGCAGGGCCAGAACGGGAGCTATGAGGAACTCGTAGAACTAGCCAATCGCGAACCAGGGTTTGGGCATCTTGTTGATCCCGATGATGACTTGTTTCTGCATCCTGAGAACATGCTGGTCGCAATCAATCAGTTCTGCTCCAAGACGCATCAGCCAGCGCCATCGAACCCCGGCGCATATGTACGATGCGTTCTGGAGAGTTTGGCCTTGAAGTACCGGTTGACCCTCCGCAATCTTGAACAGATGTGCGGACGGCGCATCGAACAGGTTCGGGTTGTTGGTGGTGGCTCGAAAAATCGACTCCTGAACCAATTCACTGCCAATGCCACCGGCAGGAGGGTGCTTGCTGGTCCAGCTGAGGCTACAGCACTTGGCAATATTGCGATTCAAATGTTGGCGACTCGCGAGGCATCGTCGCTGGAAGAGGTTCGCGCCATAATTGACCGTTCCTTCCCGACTGAGGTTTTCGAGCCCACCGAAACCGACAAGTGGGAGCAGCATTTTCAGCGCTTTCAACATTATTGCGAGATCACTTATGCATGAGGTCAAAGAAACGACACGCTTGAGAGATTTATGGAATGAAGAGCAGGCTCGAGGGCTGGGCAATCAGTTAGCTCTTTTGCGCTATCGCTCGAACCTGCTCGGTGCAGATCTTCGCATCACGAACTTCGGCGGTGGCAATACCAGTTCGAAGATCGAACTTCCAGACCCATTCACCGGGCAGCCAGTGCGTGTTCTTGCGGTTAAAGGAAGCGGAGGGGACATTGGCTCAATCACCGAATCCGGTTTTGCTCTCCTCTACCTGGATCGTCTCGAACTCCTGAAGAAGCTTTACCGTGGAGAAAAGTACGAAGACGAGATGGTTCGCTACTATCCGCTCTCTGCTTTCGGAGAGAATCGCGTTGCCGCTTCGATCGACACACCGTTGCACGCATTCTTGCCCTTCTTGCATGTCGACCATTTGCATCCCGATTGGGCAATCGCGATTGCCGCAAGTGCCAATGGCAAGCGCAAGCTCGAAGAGTTCAATCGAGAATTTGACCGGCGAATCGTCTGGGTTCCATGGCAGCGTCCGGGATTCGAATTGGCCCTCCTGATCGAAAGAGCGGTGAAGGATAACCCAGGGGCCGAGGGGCTGATTCTTGGCGGGCATGGTCTGTTCACCTGGGGCATGACGCAGCGCGAGTGCTACCTGAATAGCGTCCACACTATCGATCAGATGGGCGAGTTCATTCAGGCTCATCAGGCGAAAAAGGGATCTTTGTTTGGTGGAATTGAGAACGCGCCCGTGCAGGATCGCCATACAATCGCCGTTCAAATTCTTCCTGCCTTACGAGGCGCACTCTCGTCAAACCGTCGAGTCGTCGGGCACTATGCCGACGATCAAGATGCCCTGGATTTCGCGGGATCAAAATGGGCGAAGGATCTGAGCGCTCTCGGCACCAGTTGTCCCGACCACTTTCTACGGACCCGCGTCTGCCCGTGGTTCGTCGATTGGAACCCGGCAAAAGAGGACGTGAAGACTCTGAAGGCGCGAATTCAGAGCGAGGTTAGCGTTTACCGATCGGCCTATGGAAAATACTACGAAGAATGGGCGACACACGATTCACCCAAGCTGCGTGATTCCAATCCCTCGGTCGTAGTGATTCCAGGACTTGGTCTCTTCGGTTTCGGAAAGAACAAGAAAGAAGCCCGCATCACGACGGAGTTTTTTGTCAACGCGATTCATGTGATGGCCGGAGCGAACGCTTTGGAAGACGGTGAGGTTGCGCACCCTCTTCCACAGGCGCGGACCCGCGAGCAGTCGCAACAGTTCACTCAGTTTCACAACTATGTCGCACTCCCTCGATCCGAAGCATTTCGCATCGAGTACTGGGCACTGGAGGAAGCCAAACTCCAGCGCATGCCTCCCGAAGCCGAGTTCAGCCGCAAGATCGCCCTGGTCATCGGCGGCGCCAGCGGCATTGGCCGGGAGGCGGCGTTGCTGCTGGGCCGCCGAGGAGCCCAGGTCGTGATTGCCGATTTCGACCTGGAGGGGGCAACCAAGACATCCAAGGAAGTTGGGGCATTGTCCTCTGCAGAGTTCGTTGCGGCCACGGCGGTCGATCTCAGTTCTTCGGAATCTCTGTCAGATGCTGTCCGATTCACGATTTCGAAATTTGGTGGCATCGATATCGTCGTTAACACGGCCGCGATCTATCCTGTGCCAGGCGACGACGGAAAGCTTTCGGATGCTCAGTGGGCCAAAACATTCCTCGTCAACGTAACCGGAAATTACTTATTGGCTCGCCAGACTGAGTGGGTGTTCACAGATCAGAACCTGCCGGTGACGATGGTCTTGACCAGTTCCGCCAACGCAGTTGTCCCCAAGAAAGGCAGTGAAGCATACGACACCAGCAAGACGGCATTGAACCATCTGATTCGCGAACTCGCCGTCAAGCTCAGCCCGCATGTGCGTGTAAACGGAATCGCGCCTGCCACGGTCGTTGCCGGTTCGACCATGTTTCCCCGCGACCGCGTCATCCAGTCCCTGCAGAAATACAAAATTGACTTTTCTGAATCAGAGTCCAGCGACGAGCTGCGAGACAAGCTTGCGAATTTTTACGCGCAGCGCACTTTGACCAAGCGTCCGATCTTGCCGCAGGACTGTGCAGCTGCAATCGTGTGGCTTGCTGGGGACCAGAGCGGCAAGACTACGGGGCATGTGATCCCCGTAGACGGTGGGCTGCCCGAAGCCTACCTGCGCTAAGGAGAGATCCATGCAACGCATCTGCTTTGTCTTGCAGGTTAAGCCGGAGCGGCTCCAGGAGTACAAAGAATGCCATCGCCACGTCTGGCCGGAAATGCTGACCGCCCTGCGTGAAACCGGTTGGGGCAACTATTCCCTCTTCTTGCGTGAGGATGGTCTCTTGGTTGGATACCTGGAAACGGAAGATTTTCAGCGCGCCAGGTCTGGCATGGCACAGCGTGCGGTAAATGAGCGATGGCAACGGGAGATGGGCGAATTCTTCGTTCAGTCCGACGGATCCTTACCCGATCGCGCCATGCGACCGCTAGAAGAAGTGTTCCACTTATAGCTCAGATTTGAGGAGACGATGAATCCTAACCCGGCATTGGGGGTATTTTTACACTGGCTTGGCGGTCTCGCTTCGGCCAGCTTCTATGTCCCTTATCGCGGAGTAAAGAACTGGGCGTGGGAAACCTACTGGCTGGTTGGTGGCTTTTTTAGCTGGATCATCGCGCCATGGCTATTGGCGCTGACCATGACTCGGGACCTCACTCAAGTACTCCATGAGGCGCCAACGACCGCGCTGTTTTGGGCTTACACCTTTGGCGTGCTTTGGGGACTTGGGGGTCTCACCTTCGGCTTAACGATGCGCTATCTCGGAATGTCTCTCGGCATGGCGGTAGCACTGGGATACACCGCTGCCTTTGGCACCTTGATGCCTCCGATCTTTCGAGGCGAGTTCGCGAGCCAAGTGCTGGGAACACATTCTGGACTGATCATTCTAGGCGGCGTTGCCATTTGTCTGATGGGCATCGCTGTCGCAGGTGCCGCCGGAGTTTCTAAAGAGCGGGAGATGTCATACGAACAGAAACGCTCATCGATCAAAGAATTCGATCTGAAAAAGGGCCTGCTCGTCGCAACCTTCTCCGGAGTCATGAGCGCTTGTTTTGCCTACGGTCTTGCGGCGGGAGATCCGATCAAAGCCATTACCGTGCAGCACGGCACTGCGGGACTGTGGCAAGGTCTTCCAGTCTTGGTGGTAGTGCTTGCAGGCGGTTTTACCACAAATTTTATTTGGTGCGTCATTCTGAATTTGCGAAATCACACGGGCCATCAGTATTTCCAATCGCAGACTCGCGGTGAGATTCCGAAGCGTAACGAAGAACACATTCTCGAAGCTGTGACAGACGCGCCAGCAGAAGAAATGGCGGTCGCCGTAGCAGTTCAGGAGGAAACTCCGCCGAGAGCCCCCATGCTTCCCAATTACTTGTTCTCGGCTCTGGCGGGAACAACCTGGTATATGCAGTTCTTCTTCTACACCATGGGCGAAACCCAGATGGGGCGATTCAAGTTCTCCAGTTGGACTCTGCACATGGCAAGCATCATCATCTTCAGCACCTTATGGGGTATCGCGCTGAAAGAATGGAATGGAGCCGGCAACCGGACGAAGCTGCTGGTGGGCTTGAGCTTGTTAGTGTTGGTGGCCTCCACAGTAGTCGTGGGCTATGGGAACTACGCCGGTGGGGCACACTGAGGTTCTTCAGACCAAATGTCATTGCACGTGAGTGGATGCGTTAACTCGTCACTTACGACTGCTGCCTACTCGGCTCCTATTCCGGATCTCCGTTGCGATGTCACGGCAACTGGAATTCTTCGTGACCCGGATGCACAATCGTGGTCTTTCCCTTCCATACGAAATCACCCGATACATTCTGTGGAAGATCTACTTCGGCATGTCCACTCTTGGCATTCGAGCTGATCTTTAATTCGATCGTCCCGTTTGGAGTTGGTATCGCAGAAACCACAGTTTGTAAGGATCCCAGATGCGGCTCGATGAGAACGCTGGAAAACCCAGGCGTCTTCGGTCGAATGCCAGCGACGAGGGTGAGAAAGTCAAAATTCGGATGGGCACTCCAGGCATGGCAATCGGACCTCGTCGGTTCTGGCTGTTCCGCCCAAGTCGTAAGCCCGAGTGCAACCATATCCTTCCAGGGCTTGAGCAGCTCCAAATACCGGTCTCCCAGACCTGCATGCTCGAGAGCGCGCGCCAGATAGAAGCGGAAGTAATAGGTCGCGTTCGTCATATCGGGCACTGGGCCTGATGCCGTGAAGCCGGCATCGGTCGTCGAAAGAATCTTGCTGATAACTTCCTGCTGCCGCTCCGCCGGGATTACGTCGAGCCACACCCCAAGAATATTCGCGTGTTGGCTGTAATGCTTGTGGGCTGGAGTATCTGCGATTAAGCCGTAACTTTCGTTCCAGGACAACTTTCGGATTGCCGCTACTGCCTTGGACTCGGCTTCACGATAGCGTTGCACACGAACCGGGTCGCCGAATCTCGACTCGAGTTCAGTGCCATAGCGAAGCGCTTCAATATACTGCAGCGTAATCGGAGAAGATCCTCCGTCCACATCCTGGGGAGGCATACCAAAGGCAAAATCCTTTCCCCAGTCGACGAATGGCCACCACGTTATGTTCCCAACGAGTCCATCCGGCCTTTGCTTATCAAGAAACCAATCCAGAACCGTCCTCGTGCCCGGGATTTGTGCCTTAACAAATTCGTCGTCCCCGCGGTACATCCAGAAGTCATGCAGCATTCCGATCCACAACAGCGAAAACGTTGGAATCATCTGGGTTACGGATGAGGGATAGCGGCTTCTGGTAAGGCCGTCAGCGACACGGGAATCGTTAAAGGCCTGAATCGCTTGCCGGGCGAGGCGATCGTCCCCGGCCACTGTGTACGAGATTAAAGCCTGGATTCGCGTGTCGCCGATGTACTGCATGCGCTCGTAATAGGGCGTATCCATATAGGTATCGTGAGCATCGAGGCGAGCAGTCCGCCAGCCAACTTGCCAGATGGGGCTCAGAGATGGGTCGTCTGATGAGAAGCGAGCGCGTTCTTCGAATGGATATGCCGTAAACCAACAACGGAGATCTTCGAGGCGAAGCGGTTGGTCCGCGGTGTTGATGTCGAGTTGCAGATATCGCCAGGTGCGCCAGACTAAGGGCATGAATTGACGCCGTTGGGATCCGTCCGGCAAAAACTCGTCATAGATGCCCTCTATGTGCTTGCCGGCGATCTCGTTTCGATTTCCCTTCTGCCCATTGCTGTCGAAGAGAGCTTCCGCGTAGGTGAGACGAACTGTGCCATGTGCGCCGCCGCTCAGTGTCAACTCTGGGTATGCGGTAGTCAAATGGGATTGGTCCAGCAGTAGAGTGACTTTGGAGTGTGCCGGTATTTCAAATGCCGAGCCCGGAAAATTTGCTGGCGACTCGATACCCGTAGCACGCACAACCCGTCCTGCAGGCGTCAGTTCCACTTGCATTGCAGGCAACGTGTCCGGCACCAGCTGCCAGTTGTTGTTCTGCAGAGCCGCACCTCGCAATGACGCGTATCCAATCAACAAAGGCTTTTCCCATTTCCCGTGTGAAGATGCTGCGTTATTCCATGACCAATCGAGCATCGCACCATCGATGCGTTCCGCCGGTTCTGCTACGTAGTAAACTTTTTCAAAGTCCGTGGGAGTCGGCAGAGTTTGTATCCCTTTTTCCTCTTCGACTTCCCAGCTATCGTCCGTATTGGCAATCGCTTCGGTCGCTGTCTCACCTTGAAGTACAAATGCAGTTCGGTCAGTGATTTGAGCCAACGGCGTGACGTCGAAATTCCACACTGTGGCAGCAATCTCATTCTTTCCAGAGTGCAGAAATTTCCCGAGGTCATAAGTCTCGTACTTCCAATGTGCCAGATCACTTCGCGAAGGTCCCCGCCCTATCTCGTGCTGGTTTACGCAAAGGACAAATTGGGCGTCAGCGCTCACATGAACAACGAAATGCTCCGGAGCCTGTGGAATCTCGAAGGTTTTCCGAAAGCGCAGGACGACGCTATCCCTCAGCGGCGCACTCGGCGAGGTTATCCATTGGGCCTTCCACAGGTCTCTCAGAGCTTCAGGTGGAAGCTGAGCTGACGCCCTGGTGGCTACAGCTATCAGAACAGCAAGACATGTAGTGGCGAAGAATTTGATTTTCATGTTCAGTATTGTGCACTGAAGGCCCAAGCAACGAACTACGGCTTCTCGGTGACCGTGTTTGCAATTCTAACGCTGCCCGTCAGTTCGATCTGTGCAGATCATTCGCCAGACTGCGACTCGAAGTCGCGAGTAGCCCTTAGGCCGGCACGTCGGCAGCCGCCAGGCATAGCGTTACCACCAGTCTAAGGGCCGGTTAAAGCGGTTCGAGCCTCATCATCTCTGGTTGTCCACGTCGGGAGGCGTGCATTGTCAGGACATGTACGTTCGTTCGGGAATTCTTTCAACTTGAGGTCGCGCCCCCTCGTTTCGGCAGTATGCTCATTCGGTGAGGATCCTTCGCAATCCCACCTTGCTGCTCGCCTTGGTGACCTTTTCGGGGTCCGCTGCCCTGGCGCCCGTACCGTCCTCCCAGGCATCCGTGCATCGGCTTGCAAGTGCGGATGAAGGCTGGGCTGAGAATACTCTGAAGACGCTCTCAGTGGAGGAGAAGGTGGGGCAGTTGTTCATGGTTCGCATGCGGGTGGAATTCCTGCATGGACAGAGTCCCGATTATGTTCAGCTCCGTAACAACATTCGTAAATATCACATCGGGTCTCTCGCCATGTCGGTCCCGGCACAAGGACGGGCACGTGATGTGAACCGTCGCCTTGAGACGGTTACGCTGCTCAACCAACTGCAGCAGGACGCAAAGCTGCCGCTCTTGATCGCTGGAGATTTTGAGCGCGGGGTGCTTCCCGCGCGCCTCTTTGGAACCACCGTGTTTCCCCACGCCATGGCTTTCGGAGCAGCCGGGAACCTGGCTTACGCAGAGGAGTTCGGACGCATTACCGCGCAGGAGAGCCGGGCCCTGGGGGTGCACTGGAATCTGTTTCCCATCGCCGACGTGAATTCCAATTCTGCCAATCCCATCATCGGGACACGCGCCTTCGGCGGGAACGCGGAGCAGGTGGGCGATCTCGTGGCCGCCTATATCCGCGGTGCGCGGGCGAATGGAATGCTGACCACCGCAAAGCACTTTCCCGGTCACGGCAATACCGCAACCGACTCGCACCTTGCCATAGCCGTGGTGAACGACGATCTGGAGCACGTGCGCGCCATCGATCTGCCTCCCTTTCAAAAAGCAATCGCGGCGGGAGTGGATGCGGTGATGACGGCACACGTGCAGGTTCTGGCACTCGATCCGGACCGCCTGCGCGTGGCTACAGTGTCACCGACGATTGTCACAGGGCTGCTGAAAAAGCAGCTCGGCTTCAAGGGCATTGTGCTGACGGATTCCTTGGACATGGCGGCTCTCACTAATCTCTATAAAGGCAAACCGGGACGCGTAGCGGTAGACGCCTTCAACGCAGGAAACGACGTGCTCACCATGCCCGCCGATCTGGATGCAAGCTACCGAGCCATGCTGGAAGCAGTCCAGACCGGCGAGATTCGGCAGGAACGGCTCGATGCGTCCGTTCTTAAGATCTTGCAGGCGAAAGCTCTGCTCGGTCTGGAGAAGAACCGTGTGGTTGATCTGTCGGCGATTTCCAGGCTAGTGGGGACGCCCGAGAACATTGCAGTCGGCCAGCAGATCTCGGATGCCTCCATTACGCTGGTTCGGGACAACGGCAAGCTGCTTCCGCTCAGACAGCGCCGAGCTGGCAAAAGTCTGCTGGTTCAGTACCCAGCAGTAAAAGCTCGGCGGCCCCTGCTATTGATTATTCTTTGCGACAATGTTCGTTCGGATGACGGGCGCGTCCTGGAGTTTGAGATCCGAAGACGGGCTCCAGACGCGAGAGTAATCTACCTGGATCCTCGGGTCGCGGCGGCCAGATCGGATGCGGTCTTGAAGGCTGTGGATCGGGCGCAACAGGTAGTCGTGGCGGTGTATGTCGTGCCCTCTGCCGCGCGCACCAGGACGGTAGCTCGGGGCCAGAAGAATTCCGCGTCTCTGCCGGACTCGACGGCAAAGTTATTCGGCGGGATTCTTGCGCGCGCCAGCGGCAAGACTGCGGTTCTGGCTATGGGAACTCCCTATCTCACGGAAGACTTCCCCAGAATCCAAAATTACATCTGCACTTTCTCGAACGCGAACGTATCCGAGATTAGCGCAGCCAGAGCGCTGTTTGGGGAGATTCCGGCCCCCGGCCGCTTACCTGTGAACATCTCCAACGCGACGGCCCCCGCCGCAACGCTGGGGAGCCCGACTCTTGTCACAAGAGTGGCATCGTCCCACTAGTACTTTCAATCTGCAAAATTGATGAATGGCGGTGGCCGCGAGCCGAGCCGCCCGATGCCCGCTGTATAATCGAAGTTTGGGGTTCTACTAATCTCCGCAATTCATCCCCTGGAGCAATCCTTTGAGTGCAAATACTCCGCATCAGCATGGACATGGTCCGGCGCAGCCCGGTCCGCAACCGCTTCCCGGGGTTGACTCAATCATCGCCGTCGGGTCGGGTAAGGGAGGCGTCGGCAAAACCACGTTGTCGGTGAACTTGGCGGTAGCGCTCGCCAAAATGGGCCACAAAGTAGGACTGCTGGACGCGGACGTCTACGGCCCCAACGTCCCGCTGATGCTAGGCGTGAACTCCCAGCCGCGCATGGTGGGGGAGAACCGCATCGAGCCGATCGAAGCCTTCGGGCTGAAGGTAATCTCAGTCGGATTTCTCAATCCGGGAGACAAGCCTGTCATCTGGCGCGGACCTATGCTCCACCAGATTATCCGGCAGTTTCTCGGCCTGGTGGAATGGGGACGGCTCGACTACATGGTGGTCGATCTTCCTCCGGGAACAGGCGATGTCGCTCTTTCCCTTGTGCAAACCGTGCCGCTGACCGGGGCGGTAGTGGTTTCAACTCCGTCGGATGTGTCTTTGCAGGATGCGCGCAAGGCGATCGAAATGTTCCGGCAGATGAAGGTCGACATCGCCGGCGTCGTCGAGAATATGAGCTACTTCGTGTGCCCGCATTGCAATCACGAAATTGATATCTTCTCCCGCGGTGGCGCCGAAAACATGGCGAAGCAGTTCGGGGTGCCGTTCCTGGGGAACATCAGCCTCGATCCCGAAGTTCGCAAGTCGGGGGACAGCGGCAAGCCAGTCGTGCTGGAAGGCGAGAACTCGCCGCACGCGAAGTCCATCTACGAATTTGCGCGCAAGGTGATCGAGAGAGTGGCCGAGATTAAGGCCAATGCACCGGCCGGCGTGATCCAAATCCAATAGTCACAAGGGGTCAGAGGGGAAGTCCTCTGCCTTTTTCTGTGATTTTCGCTCGTGACTTCGTGTTGAAACGACCCAGACGCCATATCGGTTCCGGCGTCCCATCTCGCAGAATCAAGCGACTCATCATTTCCCCCAGCGCGGGGCCGTGCTTGAATCCATGACCCGAGCCTCCGCCAAGCAGCCACACGTTCTCATCCTTCGGATGTCGGTCGAGAATAAAGTTACTATCCGGGGTCTGCTCGTACTGGCAGACCCGAGTTTCGAGCAACGGCGCGTTCTTCAGGGCAGGGAAGCGGAAGCCGACGTATTCGCGAATATCTCTCAATGTCTGCGTACTCACTACACGCTCCCCCTGCGTGGGATCGAAGTCCGGCCCGCGGCTATCGTCGGCAATCTTGAATCCCCGGCGATCGCTGCCGGGAATGCCGTAGCGGAATTTGCCGCGATGATCCGCCCAGACGGGCATCGCCTCAAAGCTGAAGCGGTTGTCGCCAGCGGGCGGGCCAAAGAAAAAGACGTCCTGCTTGGTCGCTCTTATCAGAGTGCCCACAGTTTCAGGAAACAACGTTCCCAGCCAGGGCCCGCAAGCAAAGGCGTAAGCATCGGCTTTGATCTCCGAGCCATCCGATAACTGCAAGCCTCGCAAGTTGCCACTATCAAGTTCGTCACCTTGTACAGCGTCCTGCCGGTACTTGCCGCCCGCGGCTATGAACGCTTCGACCACCGCCCGACAACTTCCCCGCGCCTCGAGGTATCCGCATTCCGGCTCAAAGATCCCCCACTCGACACCTTCGAAGTTGATCTGGGGCCAGCGTTTCCTCATGTGAGAGGACGACAGTTCCTGAAATTTGATGTTCGCCGCGCGCAGCATCTTCACCGAACCGCGCTCGAACGCATCATCCCGACCAACCGCCATCCAGAGTACGCCGGGGCGATGCAGAAACTGCCGCTTCCACTTTCGCTCGTACTTCGTCCACAAAGAAAGCGCCCGAACCGCCATCTTCGTATAAGGCTGGTCTGGACCATAAGTCCCTCGCATGACCCGGGTCTCTCCTCCCGAAGAGGATCGAGAGTTGCCCGGCCCCCACGCGTCCAGCAGGGTGACCCTTGCCCCTGCCTCCCGCAGGTGCAGGGCCGTCCAGCCCCCGAAGGCGCCCGCACCGATCACTGCAATGTGTGGTTTAGCTCGCATTCAATAAAGGATAGTATCTGAAGGTTTCAGAGTTTCAAGTTCCGCTACAGCCGAGTTCACCGTGATTTCCTCGATTTCAGCAGGCCAAACCGCCCGCCCTGAACCCCTCCTTGACAGCCCCCCACCCCCTTCCTAGAATCCAAACAGGATGAGAAGTTCGATCCAAAACCTAAGCTTCTGCATCTAAAATAGTTAAGGAATGCACCGGAAGCCGTTCTTCCCCCGGGACCTCCGCCGCGGTTTGAGAACTACTGACAAAATAAACTATGCCTGCTGAACCCAATATCGGGAACCGCGAACGCGAGATTCTGACCGCCATCGTCGAGACCTTTATCTCGACGGGCGAGCCAGTCGGATCGCGCACGCTGGCGCGCTCCAATCGGGAGGGGTTGAGCCCCGCCTCGATTCGCAACGTCATGGCCGACCTTTCGGATGCCGGATATCTCGAGCAGCCGCATGCCTCCGCCGGAAGGGTTCCAACTCCGGAAGCGTACCGCTACTACGTGGAGCAAATCTCAGGCAAGGCACGCCTGGCTCCGCAAGAAGAAGCCATGATTTCCGACTCGCTGGCCGGGATCACCGATGTGCAGGAGTTCATGGAACGCACCTCGCACGTGCTCTCGCTCATCTCGCGCAACGTGGGCGTTGCGGTCGCGACCAGCGGCCCCAAGAACGCGCTGGAGCACGTTTACTTCTCGCGCCTGGGTGATCAGAAGGTTCTGGCCGTCGTCGTAACCCGCTCTGGCCTGGTGCGCGATCGGGTATTGCGCATGGATCTGCCGCAAGCCGATCTGGACCTGGCTGCCCGCTACATCAATGAAAATTTCCGCGGATGGACCATGGAATCCCTGCGCTCCGAACTGTTCCGCCGCATCGAACAGGAACGCAGCGAGTACGACCGCTTGATGAACTCGATCGAGCAACTCTACAAGCAGGGCGCCCTCGCGGCCGACCAGGGATCTCAGATGGTCTTTGTAGAAGGCGCTGCCAACCTGCTCGCGGCTGAGCAGGATCGCCAGCGTCTCCAGGAAATGCTGAAGACCCTGGAGGAGAAGGAAAAGGTAATCAAGTTGTTGAGCGCGTACCTGGACGTGAAGCAGGAAGCCGTCCGGGTGGTAATCGGACTGGATCAGGAGTTGCCGTCCATGCAGAACTTCGTGCTGATCGGCGCGCCCGCGCATGCCGGCAACGAAGTGATGGGCTCGCTCGCCGTCATTGGTCCCACCCGCATGGATTACCAGCACACGATCACGGCTGTGTCCTACATTGCGCGCCTCTTCGACCAAATTTTGAATGAATCGGAGTAATACCGCAGTCATGGTTAAATCGAACGGAAAACGGGAAACAGAACTGTCCGGTTTGGATGTTGAGCATGAACTTCCAGCTGGAGATGAGGACCAGAATTCCTCGGAAGCAACCGGCGGCACATCTACGCCCGACAACGATGTCGCAGCGGCTGAAGCGCAGTTGCAAAAAATAAAGGCCGAGCGCGATACGCTGCTGGATCGCCTCGCTCGCGCGCAAGCTGAATTTGAAAACGCGCGCCGCCGGGCCACCAAAGAGCAGCAGGATTTCCGTGATTTTGCCAGCGTGGAGACAATCAAATCCCTGCTACCCGTCATCGATAGCTTCGAACGCGCCCTGCAAGCGAAGTCCGACATGGGAGAGTTCCGCACAGGAGTGGAACTGATCTACAAGCAGCTGCAGGATGTGCTGGCGAAGCTTGGAGTGCAGCCCGTTGCCGCCAAGGGGCAACAGTTCGATCCCCATGTGCACGAGGCAATCGAAATGGTGGACACTCCAGACGCAGCCGATCACGAAGTGCTGGAAGAATGGCAGCGCGGCTACAAGTTCAAGGACCGCCTGCTACGTCCGGCGATGGTGAAGGTGGCGAGGAACCCTGGGAAGTAAGATACCCGCGTGGGATTCGGCAACGAGCAACAATCTAGAAGGAAATCGTAGCCGCTGCGCCCCAGAGGGGCGGCTGCGAAACAGTCTGTGCTTTTAGCACAAAGGATTTGGTTTAGGGCGTGCCGTAGGGTCGCTGAATTACTACACATTCATTCCGTCCCATAAGGGACTGTTGGTTAAAGAGGAAGGGCCGCTTCTGACGACAAACGCAAAACGAGACTACTACGAGGTTCTGGGCGTTTCCCGCACGGTGACCGAGATCGAACTGAAGAGCGCATACCGCAAGCTTGCGCTCCAACACCACCCCGACCGCAATCCCAATAATCCGGACGCGGAGGAGAGGTTCAAAGAGGTCAGCGAAGCTTACGCCGTGCTTGCCGACACCGAAAAGCGAGCCGTCTACGACCGCTATGGCCACGCCGGACTTGGCGGCGCAGCTGGGCAGGGCGCTGGATTCGATCCCAGCGTATTCCAGGATTTCAGTGATATCTTCGGCGAATTCTTCGGCTTCGGCGATGTGTTCGGCGGTGGCGGACGCCGCCGCAGCCGCGTTCAGCGCGGTGCCGATCTCCGCGAAGACATGACTCTCGAATTTGAGGAAGCTTTCTTCGGCGTGGAAAAGAAAGTCACGGTCCGCCGCCACGAAGCCTGCGAGGAATGTCACGGTTCCGGTTCGGCCCCCGGAAAAGCTCCAACCACCTGCCGTTCCTGCAATGGCCGCGGACAAGTCCGCTATCAGCAAGGTTTCTTCAGCATCGCTCGTACCTGCCCTACGTGCCAGGGCACGGGCAGTGTGATTACCGATCCCTGCGTCAAGTGCAAGGGCGAAGGCCGGATCCTGCGCCAACGGACCGTTGACGCCAAGATTCCCGCCGGAGTCGAGGACGGAACCCGCATCCGCTTTTCGGGAGCGGGAGAAGTCGGCCTGTTTGGCGGGCCTGCAGGCGACCTCTATGTTGTTCTTCACGTGAAGGATCATCCGTTCTTCGCCCGCGAAGGCAACGATCTCCATTGTGTGGTCCCCATCTCAATTCCCCAGGCTGCCATGGGGGCGGAGGTTCGCGTGCCGACCATGGAAGGCGAGCACGCCCTGCAGATTCCCGAGGGCACGCAGCCGAACACCACGTTCCGCATCCGCAACAAAGGCGTGCCCGTGGTGAACGGGCGCGGTAAAGGCGATCTCTACGTCGAAGTGCGAGTCCAGGTCCCCACCAAGCTGAACAAACGTCAGAAAGAACTGCTGCAGGAATTGGACGCCATCTCAAAGGTGGATAACCAACCCTTGCTGCAGTCATTTCTGGGCAAAATGAAAGACATGTTCCAGTAATGGAAGTGGAAGAGCGACCCTTCAGGGCCGCGACAGCCGTGCCAAACGCCGGGGCCTTATTCCTGGAGCTCATCCGTAAGCATGACCCGCCGCCGCTGGATCGCCGACGAAGTTTCTGATAGTCACGCCGCGCTGCTGGGCGAACACGCCGATCATCTCATTCGCGCCCTGCGCGCCCGCGTAGGCCAGGAATTCGACATTGCCACCGGCTCCGCTGTGCGCCGGGGCAGAATTACAAGCATCCGTGATGGCCGGGTTGAATTTGAATTGGGAGAGGAACTTGGCGTCCATTCCGCGGCCAAGGTCACCCTGCTGCTCTCTATTTTCAAATTTGATCGCATGGAATGGGCGATCGAAAAATGCGCCGAACTCGCGGTGGCGAAGATCGTCCCTGTGATTGCCCGCCGCACCGACGCGCATCTCGCAGCCGCGTCGGCCAAGCGCGTTGAGCGCTGGCGCAAAATCGCTCTTCAGGCAGCAGAACAATCGCGCCGCTCCGCAATCGCCGAGATCACCACGCCCATGAAGCTGCAGGATGCCGTCAAACTTGCCGGCGTGCCCCGCATCCTCCTCAATGAATCCGAGCAGGAGGACACCCTGCGCGAAGTTCTTTCAGCACACAAAGCACAAAACGAAATCCTGCTCGCCATCGGCCCGGAAGGCGGCTGGGCGGAAGATGAACTGCAATTGTTCAGGACCGAGGGCTGGATATCAGCCTCTCTAGGCTCGACCATTCTTCGCGCCGAAACCGCCGCCATTGCCGCCAGCGCAATTACAATGGCCGAATAACCGCAACTCACGCTGATGGAGCGAAACAACCCATGTAGGGACAGCCGCCTCGGCTGTCCCGGCGAGCGAAGCTCGCCTGGCTTTTCTAAAGAATGTAGCACTGCAGCGGAACTCCGTTCCGCTGGACAGCCGAGGGCGGCTGTCCCTACATAGACCCGCTTTCGCACAGCGTTCCTCATCCGCCCAAGTGATATCCTGAGCGGCAATGCCGTCCCAGAAGTTGAGTTCCCGTCCGTTCATCCCCGACGAGCGTCAACGCCAGGCCATCGAGCATGTCCATGGTCCCATGTTGGTGGTTGCTGGAGCAGGCACCGGCAAGACCTCCGTCCTGACGCATCGCATCGAACGCCTGGTCCGAGAAGGTTATGCGCAACCGGACGAAATCCTGGCCCTCACCTATACCCGTAATGCGGCCGCTGAAATGCGCGATCGGGTGCGCACCTTGCTCGCGGGCAAAACCGTCCACGCTACCACCTTCCACGACTACTGCCTGGACCTGTTGAAGCGCTGCGGCAAAAGTTTCGGTGTTCTGGATGAGCAGGATCTCTGGATCTACCTTCGCCGTCGCATTCGCGATCTTCACCTTGAGCACTTCATCCGGGCAGCGAACATCGGCCAGTTCCTGAGCGATGTCCTCAAATTCGTTACCCGCTGCCACGACGAACTGGTCACTCCCGAGAATTACCAGGAGTATGTCGAACGGCTCGCTCGCGGAGAGGTTTCCATTCCTCGAGTCGCCAAGAGCAAGAGCGTCCTGGCAGACTCCGAAGTTCTCGGCCGCTGCCGGGAAATCGCCCGCGTATTCTCCTCGATGGAGTGCTGGCTGCGCGAAGAAAATCTCGGCACGTTCAGCCACATGATCACGCGTGCGCACGATATTCTGCACAGCGATGAGCGCGTTCTCGGCGAAGCTCGCGCCCGCGCGCGTTTTATTCTGGCCGATGAATTCCAGGACGCCAACTTCGCCCAGATCCGAATTCTCAGCCGCCTTGCGGGCCCGGAGGCAAACCTTTTCGCCGTGGGCGATCCCGACCAGGGAATCTACCGGTTCCGTGGCGCGTCGAGCGCCGCCTTCGAGCTGTTCCAGCGAAGCTTCCCGTCGACCAGGTTTGTTGTCTTAGAAAAGAACCGTCGCTCGACCACCCCGATTCTGCGTACCGCATTCGCGGTTATCGACCAGAATCCTCCTATAACTGCTAAGGATTGCAGTGGCGCTCAGGCGTACCAGCGAACTCCTTTGCAGTCGGCTCGGGAGGAAGAGGCATTGAACGCGGGCCGAAAGCTGGTGAGCCCGCCTGTGGAGGCGGTCATTCTCACCAGCCGCGATGCTGATGGCGCCAATGTCGTTGGTACAATCCGCGACCTGCAAAAAAAATCCAGGTGCAAGTGGTCGGATTTCGGAATTCTGTACCGGTCCCACTACCAGAGGGACGATGTCGTGCTGGAACTTGCGGAAGCGGAAATCCCGTTCGTCATCGAGAACGTGGACGTTTCGGACACGCCCGAAGCCCGTGACCTTTTCGCCTGCCTGAGCGCCGTAGTGTCCTCCGGCGACGACGTGAGCCTGTTCCGGGTAGCCGCTTTGCCCTGCTTTCAGGTCGATCCCCAGCAGTTGCGCCAGGTGATGCGTGCCATCGCTCGTGAAAGTCGCGACAGCAAGATTGTTCCGCTCTCTTCCGCGCTCGATCGGGTGAAGGGCGGAGCCACTGTGCTCGAGGCCATCCAGAGGGCCCGCGAAGAAATCCGCCGCCGCGACACCAAGGCTCTTCTTGCCGCACAGATCATCGTCCGAGAATTTTCGCTCGATCGTTCGTCTCCGATTCTCCGCGCCGCGCTGTACTTCGTTCAGGAATGGGAGAAGAAAAAGGTCAACAAGACAACCGAACTGCAGGAACTCATGGAGTATCTCGAGTACTTCCGCGAAGCCGGAGGCGTGATCCCGCTACAGGCCAGCGAAGGCGAAAACGCGGTGCATCTGATGACCGTGCACGGAGCCAAGGGACTCGAGTTCCCCCATGTATTTATTCTGCGCGCCAATTCAAACTCGTTTCCCGCGTCCTACAAGGAAACGCTGGTGGCTTTCCCGCGCGAGTTGCGGGATCCCGGCTCTCTCACCGAAGCCAATGATAAGGCATTGCATGCCCAGGAAGAGCGCCGCTTATTCTACGTCGCCATGACCCGTGCGCGTGACTCTTTGCGCATCTACGCGCGTGAGGGGGGTGGAAGGAACGATAAAACGCCTCCGGGATATATCCGGGAGTTGATGTCGAAGCCCGGTCTCATCGCCTGGTTCCGGTCCATTCCTGCCAGCGGCGCGCAGGCCACGCTCGACATGGAGGCAACCGCCTCCCAGCTATATCCTGCCGAGTCGCAAACCACTCTCTGGCTGGAAATGCCGGTGCTGGATGGGCTGCACACGCGCCTGAGCGCCTCTGCCGTCGACACGTACGAGCGCTGCGGGTTACGGTTCAAACTGGATCGCGACTGGCGTCTGGCCGCGAAACCGGCTGCCGCCATGCAGTACGGTGCCGCCATTCATCGCGTGCTCAAGACGTACTTCGATTCTGTCCGCGCGGGCCGTCCCAAAACGGATGAGGAACTCATCGATCTGTTCCGTCAGGACCTCGCGGATGCAAAGATTCAGGAGCTTTACCAGCAGGAACTCTACCAAGCGCAGGGGATCGTGCAATTACTCGAGTTCCTTGCCTCAGCCCGGGCGATTCCTGCCACGCAGGTCCTGCATACGGAAGAGTCGTTTGAAATCCGGATTGGCGAAACGCTTGTAGTCGGACGGATCGATCGCATCGACCGCCGGCCTGACGGCAGCGTCGCCATCATCGACTACAAGACAGGAAAAGGCCGCGATCAGGAAGATGCGGATCAGAGCCTGCAACTGTCTTTGTATGCTATTGCGGCACACGAGAAGTGGGGATACCAGGTCGGAGCGCTGATGTTTCACAACATGCAAGAGAACGTTCCGGTCGTCACTGCCCGCTCTGAGTCAGACCTGATAGCCGCTCGCAATCGGGTCGAAGCCGCTGCCCAGGGCATTGCCGAGGGCATCTTCGATCCGAAGCCCGGCATACACTGCAATTTCTGCGCCTATCGCAGCTTGTGTCCCGAGAAGGAAAAGCGCATTCCGCACCGCAGTTCCCGCTTCCCAATCCAACTAAGCTGAATATGCGGCGTCCTGTTGCAAGCTGTATCGCGGTGAGGCTTGCATTTCGAAACTCGAAACTTGAAACCCTAAAACTTTTCCCGCCCCAAAAACTTAGGGGACGCATTTCGCGTCCCCTTTTGACTTCGTAGTCAACTTACTTAGTGTTTCTTTTTCTTCTTTGCCTTTTTCTTGGTTGCCATTGTTCCTATTCTCCCTTCCATTCTTCATGGAAAATTTGCAGTGCTGTTCTACTGCAACTAGTTGATGTATAGAGTTATTGAAAAATGAAGTCAAGAAAAAAATGATCGTTCCTTCGCGCCAGTCATGACACCAAAGTCATCGCGCAAGAATTTCTTTGCCGAAAGTCAACCAAATTTTTTCTGTGAGCCCACTCATTCGGTCTCGGAGGTTTTCTGTACTGCATCGCGCACGCGCAACCTGTTTGCGTCGTTCATCACTCGATGGCGCATTCGGGTGGCAAGGCAGAGGCATCGCCGTGTGCGGCTGCTGCCAACAATCTTTTCGCGCAACCTCTATAATGAAAGGAGCGAAATCAGCGTAGGAGCCGCATTTTATGCCCACTTTTGATGATGCCGTCATCCTCTCCGGCTGCCGTACGCCGGTCGGAAAATTCCAGGGCAGTCTCAGCGATTTCAACGCGCCGCAACTGGGCGCTATCGTCGTGCGGGAAGCGGTGAAGCGCGCCGGCCTCGATCCCGCACAAGTGGACGAGTGCATCATGGGCAACGTCGTCTCCGCCGGACTCGGTCAAAATCCCGCGCGCCAGGCCGCAATCTTCGGCGGACTCTCTCCCGCGACAGGTGCCATGACAATAAACAAAGTTTGCGGCTCGGGATTGAAATCGGTCGCCCTCGCCGCGCAAGCGGTGCAGACCGGAAACAGTTCCATCGTCGTCGCCGGCGGAATGGAGTCGATGACAAATGCTCCTTATCTTCTCCCCCAGGCACGCAAGGGATATCGCCTCGGCAACGCCCAGATCATCGACTCCATGGTCCACGACGGACTCTGGGACGTGTACAACGATTACCACATGGGTATTACCGGCGAGAACGTCGCCGAGAAATACGGCATCACTCGCGAAGAGCAGGACGAGTTCGCGGTGAACTCCCATCGCAAGGCCGTCTCCGCCATCAAAGAGTGCCGCTTCAAGGCGCAGATTGTTCCCGTAGAGATTCCCGCAAAGAAGAAGGGTGCTGCCCCGGTCCTCTTTGATAAAGACGAAGGCCCGCGTGAGGATACGACAATTGAAATCCTGCGGGCTTTGAAACCAGCGTTCAAAAAAGATGGCACGGTCACTGCCGGAAATGCGCCGGGAGTGAACGACGGAGCGGCAGCAGTGGTAGTGACCAGCGCTCAGCGCGCCAAAGAACTGGGCGTCAAACCCATGGTCCGTATCATGGCGCAAGCCACCAGCGGCGTCGAACCCAAATGGGTCATGATGGCACCCGTGAGTGCGGTTCGCCAGATATGGGAGAAGACCGGGTGGAAGAACGAAGATGTGGATCTCTATGAACTCAACGAAGCCTTCTCAGTTCAGGCACTGGGGGTGATCCGTGAGTTGGGTCTTAACCTGGACAAGGTGAATGTGAATGGTGGTGCGGTTGCGATCGGCCACCCCATTGGCGCGAGCGGGGCGCGCGTCCTGGTCACGTTGATCTATGAAATGGTCCGCCGCGACGTGAAACGCGGCATCGCCGCACTCTGCCTGGGTGGCGGCAACGCCGTCGCCATGGCCGTAGAGCGCTAAACGACCCACGTAGGGACAGCCCCTTGGGCTGTCCAAGCGAAGGCAAAGCCGAGCGCAACGCGCCCCGCTTAAGATCTTGGAAGCAGCTTCCCTCTGTGTTTCCCCTGTGCCCCTGTGTGAACTTAGGTTTTCAGTTCACTCCCGCCGCCGGCAGAGTCACGGTGAACACCGCTCCCCCACCCGGAGCATTCGCCGCCTCGATGCTCCCGTTGTGCTCCTTCATCACCGACTTGCAGATGCTCAGACCCAGCCCGGTCCCGCGTCCCGGACGCTTGGTCGTGTAGAACGGGTCAAAGATGCTCACCAGATTTTCTTTCGGGATTCCAGCGCCGTCATCATGGAAGCTGACCCACACCGTATTTTCTCCTCGCCCCATGCGAATCCGCAGCGTGCCTTTTTCGTGCACCTCCCGAATGGCCTGCTCGGCATTCAGGATCAGATTCAAGAACACCTGCATCAGTTGATGGGGGTCCCCCGAGGCGTACGGCATTCCGTTTTCTTTCAAGAAGTCCACAGTGATGTTGTTCTTGCGCAAGGAATACGCGTGCAGGTTTAAAGTCCGCTCCACCACCTCGGTGAGATTTATCTTGCTGCGTCCCGGAGCGGGCGGGCGCGAGAAGTAAGTAAGGTTCTGGACAATTTCGGCCGCCCGTCGTGCCTGCTGTTGTAAGAGTGCGACCTGCTTGCGCGCGGTTTCATTCGTCTCGACATCCTGCAGCAGTTCACTGACTCCCAGAATGGCGGTGAGGGGATTGTTCAATTCGTGCGCGACACCCCCGATCATTGCCCCCATAGCCGCCAGGCGTTCGCTCTGCACTACTTGTTGCTCCAGTTTGCGTTCAATCGTGATATCGCGGACGGACATAATGACCCCGCTGGATTTACCCTCCGCCTCGACCAATTGGCTGGCAGAGGCGCGCATCGTTCGCCAGGTTCCATTCTGATGGCGTGCGCTGTACTCCGCCGATCCAAACACCTGTTTCCCGGAGACCACGTCCTTGTACAGCGCCGCCAGTTCGGGAGAATGATCTTCCAGGTCGCTGATCTTCTTCCGTAGCATGTCCTTGGCTTCGTAACCGAGCATGTCCTTCGCCCGTGAACTCACGAAGGTGTAGCGCTCCTGCGGATCGACCACCAGAATCAGGTCCGGGAAGCTCTCCAGCAGGCGGCGCCGGAATTCCTCCTGCTGCGCCAGTTCCCACTCCATATTGCGTTTTTCCGTGATGTCCACCAGCGTTCCCTGGTAGCGGATGATTTTCCCGGCTGCATCCCACACCGCCCGGGAGGAATCGAGAAACACGGCCGGTTCCCCGTCTTTTCGCCGCAACCGGATTTCACGCGTGCGCACGCCGCCACTATCATCTGCCGCCCGCCCCAGCACCGGGGCTCCCGGATCGAAGTTCAAGGCCGCCGGCACAACCGCCAGCAGTTCGCGCTTGTCCTGATATCCCAGCAGGCTCACCAGCGCCGGGTTCGCGTCCAACAAATGCCCCTCCGGTGTGCTGAAGTACACGCCTTCCTGCAGCGTCTCAAACAATTCGGTGAAGCGCAGTTCTTTTTCGCGCTGTTCTGTGACGTCATGGCCGAGGATGCTCGCTCCCGCGAGTTCATCTCCTTTGATGATGCCGTTGACCACACACTCGAAATACATCGGGCGGGTGCTGCCCTTGAGCCGGATTTTGACGGTTCCCGCCCAGTGTTTCTTCTCCAGAAATCGTCCTAACTCCCGCTCGGCATCCTCTCTCGCCGGTTCATCGACCAGTTCGTAGATCTTGCGCCCAATCAGTTCGGAGTACTTCAGCCCGGTCAGCTCCGCAATCCGCTTGTTGACGGTCCGCAAGGTCCCATCCAGCGATACTGCGCACGCCAGGTCGTCGAAGGAGTCGATCAACTCCTTGAAGTTGCGCTGGGAACGCATGATCAATTGACTGAGTTGGTCGAGTTGCTCCTCCGACGGAGCGGCGCCCACATGTTCCTGCAACCCGCGCAGCGCGTCCTTCAGTTCGCTCACCTCACGCCGCCTGCCGAACGCATACACAGCGAACAGGATTGACAGCGCCAGCACTCCCAGCGGAATCGCGCGCAGATGAAATGGGACCGCTTCCAGCCGCTCCCACATAAGGGCTGCTAACGCTACCGCCAGCAGGATCATGAACAGCAGAGTCCAACGCCAAAGCAGGGACTCTTGCTGCTCCAGGTGGCCGGGCGAGCGCTGCTGTGTGGGATTACGGTCTGGGTTCATACACCTTGGGCTGTTTACCAGAATGCCATCTCATTCTATAGCCCGACAGCAGCGCTCGGATGTAAACAGTTTTGGTACGGAAGGGCGTGCCCGTTTAGTCCCTAGCACCTGCTGCCTTTCCCGAAACGGGCCTATCCGAGAATTTTCCCCGCCAAGGTGACATTCGTCACATCCCTACTTCTTTCAATCTCCTACTTTGGAAGCGCGACATCCGGATACGGAGAATTGAAGTTTGAGCCTCCGTGTGCCCGAGCAGGCGCCCGCAGCCAAAGCTTAATCGCGAATTTCGCCCATGCTCTACAAGACCCTCAGCGCCGCGGTTTACGGCATCGACGCCAATATCATCCAGGTGGAAGTCGACTGCTCGGGCATCAAGTGCGACCAGGACCACTTCCACACGGTGGGCCTTCCCGACGCCGCGGTGCGCGAGAGCCGGGATCGCGTGCGCGCTGCGCTCAAGAACTGCGGATATGACATTCCGCCCACGCAAATTACGATCAATCTCGCTCCCGCGGATATCAAGAAGGAAGGCTCCGGTTTCGATCTGCCGATGGCGCTCGGCATCGTGGGCGCGTACGGCGGGCTGACCAAGAAGGAAATTGCGGATTGCCTTTTCGTCGGTGAGCTTTCGTTGGATGGCGGCGTGCGCAGCGTCCGAGGCGCACTGCCCATCGCCCTCGAAGCGCGCGGACGCAAGATCTCGCGCATGGTGGTTCCCGAGGCCAATGCGAAAGAAGCTGCCATGGTCGGCGGCGTGGATGTGTACCCGGTCCGCTCCCTGCTCGACGTCATTCATTTTGTGAACTCGGGCAACGGCATCGCGCCTATCAAGGCCGACGGCGACTCCCTTCTGCGCCAAGCGCAACAATTCTTTATCGACTTCAAGGATGTGCGCGGACAGCAGACGGCCAAGCGCGCACTCGAGATCGCCTGCGCCGGCGGACACAACATCTTGATGATCGGACCTCCGGGTTCGGGCAAGACCATGCTAGCCAAGCGCATGCCCACAATCCTCCCACCCTTCACATTTGAAGAAGCTCTGGAGACCACGAAAATCCATAGCGTCGCCGGAGTGCTCGATCAGGGAACAGGCTTGGTGGGAACCCGGCCCTATCGCTCGCCTCATCACACCATCTCGGATGCGGGCCTGATCGGAGGGGGCGTGATCCCGCGTCCCGGCGAAGTCTCCCTGGCCCACAACGGCTTGCTCTTTTTGGATGAACTGCCGGAGTTTCCGCGCAATGTGCTTGAAGTTCTGCGGCAGCCTCTGGAGGATGGCACTGTCAGCATCGCCCGGGCCTCGATGTCCCTGACCTTCCCGGCACGATTCATGCTCGCTGCCGCTATGAACCCCTGCCCCTGCGGATTTCACAATGATCGCACGCGCGAATGTCAGTGCACGCCACCAATGATCCAACGCTATATTTCAAAGATCTCCGGTCCGCTGATGGATCGCATCGACATTCACATTGACGTACCCGCGGTGAACTACAAGGAGATGCGCTCCGCCACCGAACCGGAAGCATCGGCGCAGATTCGAGAGCGCGTTATCTCTGCCCGCCGGAAACAGCTCGAGCGATTCGCCTCCTCCCGCGAGAAGCTTTACTGCAATGCCCAGATGAGCTCGCGGCATATCCGGATTTTCTGCAATCTCTCTGCCGATTGCGAGCGCCTGCTGGAACGCGCCATGACCCAGCAAGGTCTCAGCGCCCGGGCTCACGACCGGATTCTCAAAGTCGCCCGCACCATTGCCGACCTCGAAGATGCACCCGATCTGGCGCCGAAACATATCGCCGAAGCCATCCAATACCGCAGTCTCGACCGGACATACTGGGCTTGAGCCAAACGGTCATGCGGATGTATACCGTCCTAACCCTCATGTTTGGCCCCTGACTTTCGGCCGATCTCTACGTTTGGCACGGACCATGCAAAAATTTGTAGGATCCGTGCCATGCGCGCGGATCCGCGGCTCAGAAGCCGCGAGCTTTCAGCATGGTGTCGAGATCGTCGGGATGTAACGCCCTCGTCAGGGCATCTTCACGGCTGAGCGCTTGCTGGAAGACGAGCTGCGCCAGAGATTCTTCCAGGGTAAAGGACCCCTGCTTTCGGGTAATCGTGATCTCCTGATGCAAATGCTGCAAGGCATTCTTGCGGATATGCTGCCGCGCCCCGTATCCCACCATCAGCAGTTCCGCCGCGGGCACACGTCCCCCGTTTCGATGCGGAAGCAGGTTCTGCGTGAGCATTGCGGCCAGTGCCATGGCGATCTCGGCGCGAATCGAATGCTGGCGCTCCTGCGGAAACGAATCCGCAATGCGGGACACCGTGGAAGCCGCATCGGTGGTGTGCAGGGTAGTAAACACCAGGTGCCCCGTTTCCGCCGCCGATAAAGCGATGCGTGCGGTTTCCGGATCGCGCATTTCCCCTACTACGATTACGTCCGGCGCCTGCCGCATGGCCGCGCGCAACGCGGTAGGGAAGTCTGGCGCGTCGATTCCGATCTCCACCTGTTCCACGACGCTGCGGTTGTGCTGGTGCTCGTACTCGATCGGATCTTCAATGGTCACGATGTGCCGCGAAGTCTCGCGGTTGATGTCGTTGACCAGCGCAGCCAGAGTCGTGGATTTACCTGAACCGGTGGCGCCCCCGATGATCACCAGTCCACGCTGCAGCTTTGCCAACGCCCCCACTCCCGCGGGCAGATGCAGTTCCTCCAGAGTTGGGATCGTTGAGGGCAACGAGCGTACGGTTGCCGCCGCCCGCCCACGCTCGCGGTGCAGGTTGATGCGGAACCGCCCCAGCCCTTGCACGCGGTAAGATGAGTCCGCAATCCCGTACTGCTGATATTCTTCCCGTGCGTGCGCCGCCAGAGCAGGCAGTACGGCCGCCTCAATTTCCTCGCCGCTCAAGGCGCTCTCCCCAATGGTGGACAGGACTCCCTCCGTGCGCACCGCCGCAGCAGCGCCGGACACCAGCAGCAGGTCGCTGCCTTTCTCTGCGACCAGCCGTTCGAGCCACCCATGCAGATGCGGATTGTCCCCATCGTTTACGCCACCAGTCACCTCAACGTGGGCCGGGTTTATTTCGGTTGTCATAGTCCTCATTAGATGCCGCTTTTTGGGCGGGAGATGAAATGTTGACGCATTCTCAAACAGATCGCCGGGCACTTGACCTTTTGCAACCGAAACGGTAGCTTCCCCACGTCCGCAACAACAGGAGGTTCTGCATGGTTCCACTCGCCGCTCTCTGGCTGCCGATCGTCCTCTCGGCAGTCATCGTATTTATTGCCAGTTCCATCATGCACATGCTGCTGCCATACCACAAAGAGGATTACCAGAAGGTAGACGAAGAGAAAGTCCTTCCTGCCCTTCGCGCCGCCGGCCTCACGCGTGGACACTACGTCTTTCCCTACTGCAAGCCCAAAGAAATGAAGTCGCCCGCCATGATCGAGAAATATAAGCAGGGGCCGGTCGGAATGATTACAGTGTTCCCCAGCGGCCCGCCCGCCCTGCCGAAATTCCTCGGTATGTGGTTCGTTTATTGCCTGCTGATCAGCTTCTTCGTGGCTTACCTGACGGCGCACACGGTCGCGCCGGGCGCGTACTACCTCGCCGTTTTTCGCGTGGTAGGGACTGCCGCGTTCCTCGCGTATGGCTTCGGGACCATGAGCAATGCCATCTGGAAGGGCCAGACCTGGAGCTTTACGGTCAAGGAAGTAGTCGATGGATTGGTGTATTCGTTACTCACCGCCGGAACCTTCGGCTGGCTCTGGCCGCGTTAGAAAAGTCACCACAGAGGGCACTAGTCTAAAGGGGACTTCCCTGTGTACCTCTGTCCCCTGTGGTGAGCTTCTTACGTAAATTAATTCTGCCGCAAGGCCGGCATCGGAATCGGAATGCTGAAAGCCGTAGCAGCTCCCCCCATCCCATTCTCGCAAGTAGTCGAGGGAAAAGTGCAGCCCGTGCCGTTGCCCTGGCATCCCGCGGCCCAGAACATATAACCGAGCATGCCGGCACTCGTCCCAGCGCCCGCAGGAGCCAGAGTTTCCACGAAGCTCGCCGCGGTATTCTGATCGGAGTTGCTGAAGTTGTTGCAATTGGGCTTGCCGCCGACGAGCCAGAGGCTACCCGTGAGTTTCGCAGGAGCCATAGGAGGCACTGATCCCGAGATCCCACTCACATGCTGCTGCCATCCCGATTCCAACATGGCAACGCTGGTCTTCTGACTGCCGACCATCGCGTTAGCGTAGTCCAGCACGGGTGCGCTGGTCTTGAGCCAGTTTGTGACGGCGTAGTTCGCCAGTGCAGTCAGATACGTATCGCCGTCTCCCAAATCAATCGTGAGCCGCGCCGCGTTGTTCGACCCCGTCGCATCGTAGGGCACCACCGAGCGATATGCGGTAACGAACTGCTGTAATCCACTGAGATTGGGATTGCTGCTCTTCTCGCAATCAATCTCCATCCCCACATTGAACTGCTTGGCGGCATTGGCAGCATTGATCCCCAACTGAGTTGGATTCGCACCCAGCGCCTTGTCCCAATTCTTCGTATAGCTGAAGCCACCGACCGACATCATCACCCGCACGCCCCGACTCTGGAAATAATTGATCACCGCCGTCGTCATGCCGATGGGAATGCCTTTCGTGGTGGTCGAGTCGGTAGTGAGATTCATCAACTTCACCGGATTGACGAAGCTCAGTATGACCAAATTCACCGACGGATGATATGTGCTGTCCAAATTGCGATCGATCATCCAGCGATTTTCCGTATCAAAGGTCGTCATGTTCGGAACCGAAGCCCAACTACAAGCATCCGAATAGCAATGCCACGCGCCGTAGATCTGAATCGGCGTTTGCGCGTTCGCGCCAACCATGCCCAGCAAGACCATCGCGGCAAAAACAATCCCACTGACAATTCGGTTCATAGATGTTCTCCCTTTCAGAGAAGAAAAAGCATAGGGTACCCATTCCTCGCGTGCTCTTGCGAGAGATTGGGGGAACTTCACTTTCAGTTAAAACAGGATCCCCAGAAAAACGAAGAGGCGCTACGTCTGTGACCCCGAACGAGTGGTCGCTCAGCAGGGAACGACCCCGTCCAGATGCCTGCTTGCGGATGCTGCCGCTCTATGGGGTCCCCGCCGGCGCACCCGCCATTTGCCACGAGAAAGCCAGAAACGAGGACGCTGTCAGATCAATGGCAGGCTCAACCGTCGAGTACGACTGCACGAAGTCTTTGTACACAGCCTTGCCGTTGAACTGCGCGAACACATCCACCCCATTCGGCGGACACGCCACCATGCCCGAAAGAGTCCCCTTCGCCGAAACCGAATTCGGCCCCTCCACTGCCGCTCCGGACAAAAATGGCGGTCCATTTGGAGGAGTAGGAACCAGATTCGTGACTTGTTTCCACGCCCGAAGCCATGAGATACGCGTCCTTCGCCGCGCCGGACACATACCCAACCTGATTCACGCGGACGAACGCCGATTGCGCGAACGCCGCGCTGCTGAGGGTGAGGGCTACGAGAAGGAGTCTGGAGAGGGAAAGCTTGCTGCGAGGCGAAGCAGGGGCCGGAGGTCTCGTCGCGAGTCTCCTTAGTGAAAGGTTTCAATAAAACGCATGAATACTCCTCCGCCTCCGGGGATTCTGTCAATAGGATTCTTCCCCTAGAAGCCAAAAACGGGAGGGCAGGGAATGAGGTCTACGGCATTCTCAGTCGTCACTTCATCCGCTCAAAAAACCCGCGGCACATGTCTGTGCGCTTTGAAGGATTCAATTGGGCCATCGAAGCGAAGATTATCCTCTCCCTCGAAACTGGATAATCCTTCTCCGATCCCGCTTGGAAGGCCTAGCCGCGGGCAAGATCTCGAACCCCCGCGCCGCCCTTCGTTCGGCCGCTACCTTCTGCCGCATCTCTTTGCTGGCCTCGGTTTCTCGATAGAGTTTCTGCGCTTCGGCTGCCGGACCGCGTACCTCGCTCAATCCCAAAACCTCGATTTCGAATTCGCCGCCATCATTGATTACCCGCAGCATGTCGCCTACCCGGACCTCCCGCGCCGCCTTGGCCAAGTGTCCGTTTGTCTGAATTCTCCCCAGATCGCATGCCTTTTTTGCCAACGTCCGCGTCTTGAAAAAACGCGCAGCCCACAGCCAGCCATCCATCCTGATTCCATCCATGACCCCATTCTCCTATGTCGCGCGGACCCAGCCAAATACGCCGTTGAAGCAGTGTCCTAGCCTCTAAGCTCTTGATCGCGTTTCACTTGGACCAAAATGGCCCCTTTTCCACACCAGATTACGATACCTTTACAAATAATCGCTTGACCTCTTCGCCTTGTGCAGCTAAATTAGCGTGTTCCGAGGGATACCGGAGCTCCTAGGTCGCCGTTTTATTCACCTCCGCCGCAGAGCTAAGCCCGGAAAATCGAGCATCTTCGAAGTCCCACGGCGCATCTATTCAACAAGTGAGTTTTACGCTGAATCCTTTACAACCTAATCGGAATCAGTGACTTAGGTCGGAAACTGGGGTTTCCGGTCACCCTCCTTAGCGAAAGGACAGGCGAAAGGCCACAATCATATAGTAAGGAGAACTACCGCTCATGCGCTCTGATCGTGTGTTTGACGCTTTACAGACTCTTCGCAATCGTTATATGCTTTGTCAGCTTGCCTCCAAGGCCACGCGGAAGTTCCACCGGCCCAGCACCCGCATCCAGGAAACCATGAACGGCGTATTGGACCGGATCGCTGACTCGGAGCGGCAGGCAGTTTTGTCGGAACCAGAGAACGTTGCCGAGGCACAACGGCGGGCTGCCTAACACCAGCCCCGCCCTCCCTGCCTGGCGTTGTATTTCGCATCTTTCCTGAGTCCCCTCCTTTTTGAAAAATCTCCCGTCGACACTACCGATAGCTCTAGTGCACGGGTTCAGGTGAATCAATGACTATTGCTGAACTGAAAGAAAAGAACATCACCGAGTTGACCAAGATCGCAAGGACCTTGGATCTGCCCGGTGCCAGCGGTATGCGCAAGCAGGACCTCATCTTCAAAATCTTGCAGGCGCAGAGCGAAAAAGAAGGCCATATCTTCGCCGAAGGCGTCCTCGAAATCCTTCCCGACGGTTACGGCTTCCTGCGCTCGCCCGACTACAATTACCTCCCCGGGCCAGACGACATCTATGTCTCCCCCTCCCAGATCCGCAAATTTGACCTCAAGACCGGCGACACCATTAGCGGACAGGTGCGCCCGCCCCATGAAGGCGAAAAATATTTCGCGCTCGTCAAGATCGAAGCCGTCAACTTCGAATCTCCTGACGAAGCCCGCAACAAGATTCTGTTCGACAACCTGACACCCCTGTATCCGCAGGAGCGCATCAAGTTGGAAACCACTCGCGACAACGCCAGCGCCCGCGTCATGGATCTGCTCACGCCACTCGGCAAAGGCCAGCGTGGCTTGATCGTTTCTCCGCCGCGCGCCGGCAAGACCATGCTGCTGCAGAACGTCGCTAACTCGATCACCACAAACCATCCAGAAGTCGTGCTGATGGTCCTGCTGATCGACGAGCGCCCGGAAGAGGTCACCGACATGCAGCGTTCAGTCAAAGGTGAAGTCATCTCGTCGACTTTCGACGAGCCCGCCGCGCGTCACGTCCAGGTCGCCGAAATGGTGATCGAAAAAGCAAAGCGCCTGGTGGAACACAAGCGTGATGTAGTGATCCTGCTGGACTCGATCACTCGTCTGGCTCGCGCCTACAACACCATTGTTCCGCCCAGCGGCAAAGTCCTCTCCGGCGGCGTGGATTCCAACGCTTTGCAGCGCCCCAAGCGTTTCTTCGGATCCGCCCGCAACATCGAGGAAGGCGGCTCTCTGACCATCATTGCCACCGCCCTGATCGACACCGGTTCCCGCATGGACGACGTGATCTTCGAGGAATTCAAAGGCACCGGCAACAGCGAAATCATCCTGGAGCGCAAGTTGGTCGACAAGCGTGTGTTCCCGGCTATCGACATCCAACGCTCCGGCACCCGTAAAGAAGAACTCCTGATTCCGAAAGAAGACCTCTCGAGAATTTGGGTTCTGCGCAAGGTTCTGAACCCGCTCTCGCCCGTAGAAGCCATGGAATTGCTGATCGACAAGCTGAGCAAGACGAAATCCAACGGCGAATTTCTGGCGAACATGAGCGCCCTGTAAAACGCTTGTGTAGGGGCGGACGCCTTGTCCGCCCCGCAGTTCCCGTTTGTGCCCCCCTGTGGTGTTCGATTTTTCCGGCACGTATAATTTCGAGAGCCGATTATAAGCTGCGAGGTTCCCGTGCAATCCTGCCGCCCTCTTTGGATTCTCATCATTGTTCTGGTTTCTGCTGCCTCTTTTGCCCAGGATCCCCGGGTCGTCAACCCAGGCGACTTGAACTCGCCCGCGACCGATGCCGACGAAGCCCGCGCCCGCCTGGTTCACGAAATGGAGAAGAAAGCTGCGAAGGACCGAGTCGCCGCGCTGAAGAACGACACCGACAAACTGCTGAAGCTCACGACGGAATTGAAATCCTATGTCGACAAATCCGACGAAAATGTCCTCTCCGTCAATGTTATTAAGAAGGCTGAAGAAATCGAGAAGCTCGCCAAAAGCGTCAAAGATAAGATGAAAGGGCCAAACTAGACCCTCGACCCTGCCCCAACCCCAATTCGGTCCGTGCTTTTTAGCGTTGCCCCTATTGTTTCCCAACCCGCCGAGCGCAATAATTCCGCACAGAGCCTAAGTAGCTAATTGGGGGTTCCTATGTTGAAGCTGAGTTCGCTGGTCATTGTTGTTTCTATCTTGCTTGGTGCGCCAGAGCTGGGGTCCGCCCAGCAGATTCACCTCCCGCCCGCGGTTTCGCAAAGTCAGGGAATGGGTAATGTGCCGGTCATGCCCGGCGACGAGACGCAGCGCAAGCAGGCCATGGCAGCCAACCTTCAGCGCCAGGCCGACATGAAGCGCGACAGCCAAAAGCTTGTGCAACTCACCCAGGAATTGAACGAATACCTACAGACCAAGTCGCAGGGAACGATATCTGTGGAAGTCTTGAAAAAAGCCGAGGAGATCGAAAAACTGGCCCACAGCGTGAGATCCAAAATGAAGCAGTCGTTCTGAGCAGAAGCATCTAGAGAAGCATGTAGGGACAGCCGCCATCGGCTGTCCAGTCGAGCGAAGCTCGACTGCGAAGCCGGCACCCAAGCTCAACCGCCAATGACCTATTCTGCGACCCTAAGTTGACTTCTGACTCCTCTTTTGTGCCGAACGCGCACTGCTCACCGCTCACTGCTCAAAACAAAACGCCATCCGGCCAGGCCGGATGGCGCATGCTGAGAAACGTTTCTACTACGCCCCTTGTTTGATCCGCATTCCGAAGAACGACCGGTACACGAATGCAAATGACACGGCAAAAAAGACGAGCGCCAGTATCCGAGTCAACGTGGGACCCTGATCGCTGGCCAGTCTTACCGCCAGTTCCACCGCCAGCAATCCAAACAACGTAGTGAACTTGATTACCGGATTCATCGCTACCGAAGACGTATCCTTGAAGGGATCGCCCACCGTGTCGCCAATCACCGTAGCATCGTGCAACGGCGTGCCCTTCTGTTTCATCTCGACTTCCACGATCTTCTTGGCGTTGTCCCACGCGGCCCCGGCGTTGGCCATGAAAATGGCCTGGTACAAGCCAAAAATTGCAATCGAGATCAGATAGCCCACAAAGAAGAATGGATCGACGAAAGCGAATGCCAGCGTTCCAAAGAACACCGCAATGAAAATGTTCAACATCCCTTTCTGCGCATACTGGGTGCAGATCGCCACCACCTTCTTGCTGTCCGCGACCGAGGCCTTCTCCACCCCCTCGAGTTTGATGTTGGCTTTGATGAACTCCACGGCGCGATAGGCCCCTGTAGTGACCGCCTGGGTCGAAGCGCCCGTGAACCAGTAAATCATCGCTCCACCGGTGATCAGACCCAAAAAGAACGGAGCGTAGAGCAGAGAGAGCTTGCCCACACCCTCGGTGTCAGTGAGCCCGTTGGTCAGCGCCATGATGATGGAGAAAATCATGGTGGTAGCGCCAACCACAGCCGTGCCAATCAGAACTGGCTTGGCCGTGGCCTTGAACGTATTGCCCGCCCCGTCATTTGCTTCGAGCAGGTGCTTGGCGCGCTCGAAGTTGACGGAAAGGTTGAAGTCTTTCTGGATTTCAGACGCCACGTTCGGCACCGCCTCGATCAGCGAAAGCTCATACACCGACTGCGCATTGTCTGTCACTGGACCATAGGAATCGACCGCGATCGTCACCGGTCCCATGCCCAGAAATCCGAACGCCACCAGCCCAAACGCGAACACGGCCGGCGCCAGCATTCCTGCAGCCACAGCCAGCCCCATCGTGCTCATGTAATAGGCAATCGCCATCAGGATCATCATCGAAAGGCCGAGATAGTATGCCGAGAAATTTCCTGCCACGAATCCCGACAATATCCCGAGCGACGCTCCACCTTCTTGCGCAGAAATCACGACTTCCTTCACGTGCCGTGACTCGACCGAGGTGAACACCTTCACCAGTTCTGGAATCAGCGCACCCGCCAGCGTTCCGCAGGAGATGATCGTCGAGAGCTTCCACCACTGCGACCCATCCGTTCCCAGCAGCGGAATCGTGTAGTACGAAATCAGGTACGTCAGCGCAATCGATACCAGCGACGTGATCCAGACCAGCGAAGTCAGCGGCGCCTCGAAGTTCATCTCGTTCGACGATCCGTATTTCGCCTTGGCGATGGCGCTATTGAGGAAGTACGAAAGCGAACTTGAAACCAGCATCATCACGCGCATGACAAAGATCCAAACCAGCAGCTGCACTTGCACGCTTGGATCTTTTACTGCCAGTAGGATAAACGTGATCAGCGCCACGCCGGTCACGCCATACGTTTCAAATCCGTCGGCCGACGGGCCAACGGAGTCACCCGCATTGTCTCCCGTGCAATCGGCAATTACGCCAGGGTTCCGCGCATCGTCTTCCTTGATCTTGAAAACAATCTTCATCAAGTCCGACCCAATGTCGGCGATTTTGGTGAAGATTCCGCCCGCAATGCGCAGTGCCGCTGCGCCCAGTGATTCGCCGATCGCGAACCCGATGAAGCACGGGCCCGCGTAATCGCCCGGCACAAACAGCAGGATGAACAGCATGATCAGCAGTTCCACGCTGATCAGCATCATGCCGATGCTCATCCCGGCCTCAAGCGGAATCTGGTACACGGGATAAGGCTTGCCGGGCAGGGAAGCGAAGGCCGTCCGCGAGTTCGCGAAGGTGTTCACTCGAATGCCGAACCAGGCCACGCCATAGCTTCCCGCGATTCCAACCAGGCTGAACCCAAGAATAATAGGCAGCGTCAGCCCAACCGACTTCCCCGGAACCGGCGACAGCCAGCCAAAATAAGCGGCAATAATGACGGCAATAAACGCCCACAGCAGCAGAATGAACTTGCCTTGTGTGATCAGATAAGTCTTGCAAGTCTCGTAGATCAGCTCCGAAATTTCCCGCATCGCCCGATGCACGGGCAAGTTCTTCAGCCGCATGTAAATCGCCAGGCCGAATCCGAGCCCGCCCAGACAGAAGAGAATGCCGATCAGCAACAGCTTGTGTCCGTCGATCGAACCATTAAAAAAACTCACCGAGGACAGATCCGGCAGTTTCAGCGAAGCCTCGCCACCGGCCGATTCCGGTTGGGCTAAGGCCGAGACCGCGCCGACGGTAAGCAGCGCGGCTACAGCCGAAATTTTCGTCGCCATGCGGCGGCAAATCACCGCAGCCGTGGCAAGCCAGTTACTCATAAAGCCTCCGAGTTGGACGGTTTCAGGAACTTCAAACGTGTTTAGGTTCGCCATCCAGACCCAATCTCCCGGCCCGCGCCCTGAGCACGCCCAAACAGCTGAGATTGTTTCCGGATTTCCGAACACGCTTCCACCGCAAGACCGAAAGGAGTGATGAAGCTTGGCCGCGTCGGGTCCTGCGCCGGATCGACTCCTGCACCACGCCGCTAAGAAATAGAGAAGTTAGTCCCTATTCTTGGCGTACCAGCGCAAAACGGAAATTTATAACACGTCGCAATAGGCCGGTCAAACCATGAAACACGGTAGAGGAATTCGCATTCCCAATTTGGCGGAAAGAATCGTTTTTCTGCCGCCACCCTCCGCGCCCATACCGTCCGGCACCCAACCGCGAATACGCTTATTTTTCGCCTTACTGCAGGAGCCCATAAATGGCAATGCCAGAATCGTAGGCCGCAATCACCCGCCCTTCAGCAACGGCTGGCGTTCCGAATCCGATCCCTTGGCCAAGTCCATCCCGGCCGGCGTTCATGTTGCTGTTCCAAAGTTCTTTGGACACATCGGTGGCATCATAGGCGTGCAGTATGCCCGTGCCCGCAGCAGTCTTCTCATACGCCCACACGATAGCGTTCGCGGTTCCGTTGGATGAAACCACGCTGTTACCCCCGCGCAACCCGTACGTGCTGGGCGCTGTGGCAAACGGTGTCGGGTTCAGCACTCCATTTTCAAAGCGAAATTGTTCGAGCGGCATAGTTGAGGCTGCGACATAGATGTTGCCGTTCCAATACGCTGGATTTCCGTACAGCCGGTTCCAACCCGGTCCTTCAGCGACGTCACCCGTGACCGCGTCCGAACACGTGTATTGCCCGACCATAAACTCTTGCGGAATCTGGTTGTCACCAGCGGAATTGAACTTTCCCATGCTTGCAGTGTTCACCAGGAACAGGCGGCCCTCCTTGCTGAATGCAGCGCCGAGCGCGATTCCGTTGCTGAAGTCCGTGGGCAGCAAGGCCACTCCCCCGGAGCCAAGTTCGAGATCGTGAAGATCGATGCAGGCGGCATTCGAGGGCGTGAACCAGTCCACTACTTTGAAGGCGCTTCCGCTCAACTGCAATTTGAGCATGGTGTCGCCATAATTATTTCCACCCTGGTCGGCGTTGAAACTGCCATCCGCTGCGTTGAGATAGATGTTGCCCGCTGCATCGATAGAGGGCGCTGCTCCACCTTGCCAAAAGGCTCCGCCTCCGCCGTAATCCGAGGGGCCTGCTGCCGCATCCGTCGCCTGGGCCTCCGGAGTCGGATTGAATACCGCGATTTGCTTCAGAGTGGCGGGATCATACGCCATGAGCCAGCCGTGATAAACACCCCAGTCAGAAAATGATCCCCACCCGACGAGGATCCTGCCGCCAACCTCGGTCAGGCCCATGCGTTGGTTCTGATTCGAAGGATCGAATGCGATCTGCCCGTTGACGGTTCCTCTTCCGTCGCCCGCAACGCTGGCCTGAATTTGTACGCTTCCTGGTCCATAGTCCTTCCCGTTGCGAATGTCGATCGCTCGCAGCCACTGTTCGGGCACACCATTCCGTGACAGCGTGGTCACAAAATAGAGCGCGCCAGTGTCGCCATCGATGTACGGCGTACCTGTAATTCCAACTTCACCTCCCAGTGTGGTGCGGCCGCCAAAGCTGTCCGCCATCGGAGTAATTCCGTTCGCAGCATCCACGTAGTGCCGTTCCCACAACGATCCAGCACCAGGATGGTCGGCATCGAAGGCATACACGCTGTCGTGTTCTGTGGCCACAATCACGACGTCGTGCGTGCCCGCAGCGCCCGTATCGAGTCCCGAGACATACAAGGGCTGGGCGATGGTAATCCCGTCGACGGTAAAACTTCCCAAGCGCCCGAACTGTGACGCGTTCACATTCGCCGTCGTTAGGGTTATTTCGCTCGCATAGTTCCCCGATCCCGAGGAATCCCCTTTCCACATCAGCACGCCGTTAACACTTGCATTTCTTTGTTGGACGGGCCCGGTGGAAACAGGTGCCGGAGAAGGAGAAGAAGACTGGCAGCTCAAAAGGCATGCCGCCGATACCAAGATGGATAGAGGCCCTACAAGCCAAAGCAGGGGAAGCTTGCCCATTTAAGCTCTCCACTTTCGTCTAGTTGTAGCGTCTCTTCGATGTGGATGGGGCTTTACTGGGTTGTACTGAGGATCCGCAGCGGGGAAAACTTTATGCTGTAGCAGAGCATACGGGATTTCGAGGATTGCCCCGCCCGGCAGAAAAACGGCGAGAAGAAATTGCCAGCAGCAATGGCGCATCCACGCGCACGGGAGCCATGCTGGCTAAAAATCAGTCGTAGTAGCGGGACGTCAGCGAATGCTATTGCGAGAGGTGCACCGCGACCCTGTCTTTATCTTCGGGCGTGGTGAAGTCCCGTCCATCTGTCATGGTGATCCGGGAGCCTGTCCCCACAGCTTCAATACAGACGACGTGATCGGGATTAATGTAAGTATCGTTCGGCGCGGTCTTAATGAGTACAAGTTTGGCCACGGGCTATCCTCCGCGCTGCATCGTATCAGAGCGAACCGCCCAGTGCACAGTGCGTTGCACATGAATTGCCGCGTGCCCCGCTCTTGCAACCGAGTTCCAGGCGCAAAGCAGAGCCGCGAGTGTTTCTTCTCTCAACTCTCCTGGCCAACGGCCGTCACTGCAGCTTCACATCCATTTTCAGGTTGTAAGCCGCAAACGCCCACTCATCCGCGGTCTCATCGATGATCTTCGAGATCGGCTTCCCCGCGCCGTGTCCCGCCTTGGTTTCGATCCGGATCAAGACGGGAGCCGGTCCTGCCTGATCCGCCTGCATGGTCGCCGCGAATTTAAAGCTATGTCCCGGCACCACGCGGTCGTCGTGATCCGCGGTCGCAATCAAAGTGGGTGGATACTTCGCCCCAGGCTTCAGATTGTGTAACGGCGAGTAGGCATATAAAGCTTTGAAGTCCTCCGGATTATCCGAAGACCCATAATCCGAAGTCCAAGCCCACCCGATCGTGAACTTCTGAAACCGCAGCATGTCCATCACACCCACATGCGGCAGAGTTGCCCCATACAAGTCCGGACGCTGCGTCAGGCAAGCCCCCACCAGCAGGCCGCCATTGCTCCCGCCGCGTATCGCCAGTTTGGGCGTCGATGTGTACTTGTTTGCGATGAGCCACTCCGCCGCCGCTATGAAGTCGTCAAACACGTTTTGCTTGTGCGCCTTCGTCCCTGCCAGGTGCCACTCTTCTCCGTACTCACCCCCGCCGCGCAGATTGGGCTGCGCATAGATGCCGCCCATCTCCAGCCACACCACATTCGGAACCGAGAACGACGGTGTCAGCGAAATATCGAACCCGCCATAGGCATACAGCAAAGTCGGGTTCTGCCCATCCAGCTTCAGCCCTTTCTTGTACGTTAGGAACATCGGCACGCGGGTCCCGTCCTTGCTGTTGTAGAACACCTGCTTGGTCTCGTACTGCGAAGGGTCAAAATCCACCTTCGGCTGCTTGAAAACGGAACTCTTTCCCGACGAAGGCTCGTATCGGTAAACCGTGGTCGGCGAAATAAAGCTGGTGAATGAGTAAAACGTCTCTTTGTCTTTCCGCTTCCCCTGAAAGCCATTCGCCGTCCCAATTCCCGGCAAATCCACAGTGCGGATCGCCTTACCCTGCAGGTCGTACACTCGAACTTCCGTTCGCGCGTCCTTCAAGTAACTCAGCAGAAATCGGTTGTCCACCACCGTCGACTGCTCCAGCTTGTCCTTGCTTTCCGGCACGATCGTCCTCCAATTCGCCCGCTCCGGATGCCGGGTGTCAATCGCAATCAACTTGCTTCGCGGCGATTGCAGATCGGTCTGGATCCAGAACACCGGCCCGTCGTTATCGACGAACAGATACTGCGCATCAAAATCGTCCAGCAATTTCACGACGGGCGCATCCGGCTTTGCCAGATCTTTGTAGTAGAGCCGGTTCTTGGGCGAGGTCCCCTGAGATACATGAATAACCAAATAGCGGCCATCGTCCGTTACCGTTCCCCCAAATAGTAACTCCTTGTTATCGGGACGCTCATAAATCAACCTATCTTCGGCCTGCGATGTCCCCAGCTGGTGGTAATAGAGTTTCTGGAAGTAATTCGCATCCCGCAGCGCCGTTCCCTTGGGCTCGTCATATCGGCTATAGAAAAATCCTTTATCATCCTTGCTCCACGCCGCCCCAGAAAATTTGGACCACTGCAGTAGATCCGGCAAGTCTTTCCCGGTGCTCGCATCTCGCACATGCCACTCCTGCCAGTCCGACCCCGACTGAGCGGTCGCATATGCCATCAACTTCCCATCGTCGGTGATCGACGCCCCAGCCAAAGCGACCGTCCCATCGGAGGAAAGCGTATTCGGGTCCAGCAGCACGCGCGGCTCCGCACTCAGCGACTCCGACACCAGCAGCACGTTTTGGTTCTGCAGCCCGTTGTTGTGCTGGTAGAAATATCTTCCGTTCTCCTGCTCCGGCGTGGTGAACCGCTCATAGTTCCAAAGCTTCAGCAACCGGTCGCGAATCGCCCCGCGATAGGGAATCTTCTCCAGATATCCAAACGTCAGCTTGTCCTCTTCCTGTACCCAGGCCTTGGTGTCCGGCGAGTCCGCGTCCTCCAGCCAGCGGTAAGGATCGGCAACTTTGGTTCCGTGATAATCGTCCACCTGATCGACAGTCTTTGCCTTGGGATAAACGAGTGGTGCCCCGTCCGTCTGCGCCCAAGTCGCAATCGCGCTCGCCAAAATCGAGGAACACAGTACAGTCCTGAACAATTTCATGAAGACTTTCCTCCAAATTCGTTTACACATTCCTTCTCTCCGCTAGCGCAGTGTGACACGCGACCTGACGCTATGCTGCGCGGATTTGTGTGGCGCGGGCGCGCTCGCCCGCGATCTGAGCCACCCCTCAAGGCACAATCCCCGACTCCGGCCAATGCGAAGGCTGCGCATTCAAATTCAGCCTCACGCCGACCGCCCCCTCCACCCGCTTAACATCCACGTTGTACCCGTCGACTTCGACCACAGGTTCCTCCCCCTGCAAGTCCTTCGTCGCCGCCTCAATCGTGACCGTGGAACTCTCCCCCGGCACCAGCGAGATGTAATTATCCGAATAAAAGACTGGCAGCACCCGCCGCCCGCTCTTCTTCTGATGAAGCTGCAAATGCGTCAGCAGCGCAACGCGCTCAGTCTCATTGCGTAAAGTAACCGTGACCACCGTCTTGTCTCCCTCAGTTCGCACGCCCGCCTGCGCGTCCAGAGCAACCGGAGGAAGATCCATCAGCCCATCAAACTGGTCTTGCGCCACGTGCTGCCAGTAAAGATTGGTCGAGAGCAGATGCCCCGCGGCATCCTTCAAATCGAGCTTGATGAAGTACAACGGAGTGATTCGTGCGCTCACCTCAAGTTGCGCCACCTTAATCGTCGTGCTGCCCGGAACCTCCGCCACTGGATAAACCTCATGCGAGTCCCGTGTGCCATCAAATCGATAAATAGCCACCTGCACGTTCGCCGTCTTGAGTGCATCCGGACGGTTGTTCACCACTTCAATCGCCCGCGTGATCTCATTCAACTGCACGTGGATCGTCTCCGCCGCTTTCTTCGCCCCGTACAGCGCCGCATTTGGCTCCAGATCGTAGTGATAAAGCTGCCAGACGAAGCTGGGCTGCGCCGGATTGCTCATCCAGGTGATAATCCCCGTAGTCTCCTTGAACATCTTCGCGTTGCGCCCTTCATACATCGCGCGGAATGCTTCGTAATTTGCGAGTTGCGCTTTTCGCACGAAATCTGCCAGGTTCCGAATGTGCCCATAGCGCTCCGCCAGAGTCTTCGGATATTCGTTCCCCCTCTGCGCCCCCGATGCCATGTCATGCTGCGCCCAGTCGTCGTTAATCGTCTCCCAATCTTTCTCCGGCATCATTCCCTGGATCGATTCGATCGTCGGCACCGATACTGAGCCCGTCTCCGTCTTGAAGCTTTCATTCAGCGGATAAAAAAATCGCGGCGCGCGCCAGTAATAAGGGCCATGCGAGGACACTCCGCGCCCCTCCGCCGAATTCGACTGGTACAGCCGGGAAGGATCAAGTTTGCCCATCAATGCCTTCAGTTGCTCATCCAGTTCTTTCGGCGGGTATCCCTCGTTCCTGGCGCACCACACCGCAATCGAAGGATGGTTACGGTACCGTACGACTTTGTCCGTAACATTCGCGACATAAGTAGGGGTGTCCGTCGGGTCCGGTCCATCAAACGGATTCGGCTGAAAAAACTCGTCCCAGAGCAGCATCCCGTACTTGTCCGCCATGTCGTAGAAGTCGGGGCTGGTGTTCTGCCCCACCCAGTTGCGGATGATGTTCAGGTTGGCCAGAGCATGCAGATGAAACTGCGCATCGAGCCTCTCGCGCGTTACCCGCTTCATGGCCTCGTCCAGCCCCCAGTTGCCTCCGCGCGCCATCACGCGAACTCCATTTACCACCAGCGTGAGGTTTTCCGAGTCCGGCACCTGGTAATCGATTTTGCGGATCCCGAACTGGCGGGTCTCGCTCGATGATGTCTTCTTACCTTCTTCGAAGCTCAGGGTCAGCGTGTACAGATTCTGCGGACCGTAGCCGTTGGGCCACCACAGCTTCGGCGAGCTGACATGCAACTGCCGGACGGATTTGCTGTCCAGCACGAGTGTTTCCGTCCCGCTCGCTGCAATCGTCATTGGCTTCTCAACCGTGATCGCCGGATCCTGTGAATTGAGTAACTGAACCGTTCCTTTCACGACACCGCTGACCGGCTTCGCTGACTTGTTCTCCAGCGTCGCTGCTACACGCAGGTCAGCGCTGTCGTACGCGGCGGACAATTCCGCTGTTACAAATGGATCTTTCACGATCACTGGCCCGCTGGAATCCATGGTCACCGGTAGAAAGATTCCGGTATCTCGGTCCCGCACCGCTGCCAGCCAGTCCCAGCCGATCGTCGATAAAAAAGTAGGCCCATCGATGGCCGATTCCCCACCATTCGCTCCCACACCCAGGGCTACCGTGTGCTCGTGCGGCACGCCCGGATGGGGCTGCGGCGACACCTGCACGGCCAGCACTGCCGCCGATCCAGGTTTTACCCACCTCGTGACATCGAAGTCACCCCGGATGAATGCCCCGCGCATCGTCCCCGCTTCGTGACCGTTCACCCAGATCTGCGCGCTATAGTTGACGCCTTCAAAATGCACCCACGTGTGCCGCCCCTTGTAGCCAGCAGGCACATTCACTGCAACTCGGTACCAGTAGCTGGTCTTGTTCAAACTCTCCGGGAGGGCCCGCATGTTCTCGCCATACAGGGGCTCCGGATATACCCCGTTATTGACAAGTGTAGTGAGGACGGTCCCAGGCACAGTTGCCGCATACCATCCCTGCGGCTTGAATTGTGCGCTGGAGATGACCCCAGCATCAGCCCCAGCTTTGCTGGCATCCTGCATCAGCCATCCTTGAATAGTCGCCGCGGGCGGCGCACCCTGCGCAAGTAAGGACCCAGACAGTAGACCGAAGGAAAATAGGATGGGAAAGAGTCGAGCCCTCAACGTGCGAATGCCTCGGGTAACATCACGCCTCTGCGAAGTCGTCATTCGATCTGCCTCTGCCTCGTTGCCCCACTCCGCGCCAAGATTCTTCCCGCGGCCTCCAGGTTTCCGGACAGGATAGGGGCTTCAATACGGCAGTAATTATCCGCCATTGAAAAAGAACTCGCTAGCACATGATGGTTGATTGCTGATCAGGATCACGGAACTGCCGACCAGCACAGGGGAAAGATGTTCCTCGTGCTACAGTTAGCCCGATGAGGGCGGACATCGAGCAGGCAGTTGCGTTGTTGCGGCGCGGGGATCAAGCGGCACTGGAACAGGCGCTCGCGTTGCTGCAGAACACGGTGTTTTCCTTCAGCATGCGGGTTTGCGGCCAGCGCGAAGACGCTGAGGACACGATGCAGGAGGTGCTGCTGAAGTCGGTCCCATACCTGCCCAGATTCGACAGTCCGAAGGCGCTGGTCGTGTGGTTGTACAAAGTGGCAAAGAATCGCTGCCTGATGAGCCGCCGGAAAAGCAAGTTTGCTCCCGCACGGGAGCTTTCGCTGGACGAGTTGATGCCGGATCGCAGAGAGCTGGAGCAACTGAGCGCTGATGGCAGGATTAATCCCGAGGCCTATGCCATTCACAGTCAGCAGGCTTCGCGGTTGCGCGAGGCCATTCAGAGATTGCCGGCGCCATACCGCATCGTCCTCGTGCTGCGGGATATGGAAGGGCTGACGGATGAGGAAGTGGCCGAAATTACCGGTCTGCGTCCAGGCACCGTACGGGTGCGGCTGCATCGCGCCAGACTGTTTGTACGCAAAGAGCTGATGAGCGCATGGAAGCCGCGCAAGCTGAAACCGAACGCCCCGGCCATCTCCAGCGACGAGGGTCCGCGGCCGGTGAGGTGCAAGCAGATGTTCGCCGAATTATCCAATTATCTCGACGATCAGCTGGATGATTCCCTATGCGAGGAATTGGAGAAGCATATCGGCGGTTGTGGGCCATGCAAGTTGTTTCTTGCGACTCTGGAGGCAACCATCGAGCAGTGCCGCAAAGCTCCTGCTGAGTGCCCGACGAGTAAAGAAGCCACTGGGCTGCGTAAGGAACTGGTAAGAAACTACAAGCGCGCCATGGCCACATTGGCAACTCACTCCTGAGCCGTTTCCGGTCTAAAGCCTTCCCAACCTCAAATCCGAAATAGTGTGTAACAAATCACTGACTTCTGCATTTATTCGTGTTCTTCTGAACCCGAAAGCAGGAGGGAACCATGATTTCCGCGCAAGTTGAACTTACCCAAGCCTTTAAATTGCAACGGCAATTTGTGGCACAAACCGGCAGTGGCCATCACCTGCTGCTGGATGATACTGCCGGCGGGACCGGGCCGAAGCCGATTGAACTCGTCGCCGCCGGTCTGGCGGGCTGCACCGCATTTGATGTGATCACGGTGCTTCGCCAGAAATATCACCAGAAGATCACCGGGTATCAGGTGAAAGTTGAGGCGGATCAGGCGGAGCGTCCGCCCCAAGTGTTCACGGTTGTCAGAATTCATCACGTGGTCACTGGCATTGATATCGATGAAAAAGCGTTGCAGGAAGCCATTCGCCTCTCGGAGGAGAAGTATTGTTCCGTGGGAGCGATGGTGCAGAAAACCGCCAGTTTCCATACCACATTCGAGATCGTGAGCGAGACGACAACGTGGATGCAACCGGTGGAGGTTGCGGGAGTGGAGCGGTGAGAACCCGCATTCCAGTTGGGCTGATTTTTCTGCTCGCCATTATGAACGCTGCGCAAGCACAGCAGGAAAGCTCTCCGCTGACGTTACAGGAGGCGGTGAAGATCGCACTGGAAAAGAATCCGGCGCGGAAGGCTGCATTGGCGGACACGCGCGCTGCGTCTGCTCAGATCAAGACGGCACAGTCGTATCTCCTCCCGCAGGTGAGTTTTTCTGAGACGGCCACGCGCGGCAATGATCCGGTGTACGTTTTCGGCAGCCGATTGCGCCAGCAGCGGTTTACGGAAGCTGATTTCACTTTGAACGCATTGAACCGTCCACTGCCTATCGGGAATTTCGCGACGCGCCTGGAAGGCAAGTGGAATCTGTTCGATTCGTTTGCCAGTTGGCGTGGTCTGAGCCAAGCCAGGTTCATAGATGAAGCGGCCGCGCATCAGTTGGACCGGGCCGAGCAGGAGATCGTCTTTCGCGTGATTGCCGGCTATAACGAGGCCCTGCTCTCGGCGAAGCAGATGGACGTAGCCGAGCAATCTGTGAAGACAGCGCAGGCTATTGTGGATCGCAGCCAGTCGCGCTTCGAAAGCGGCCTTGTGGTCGAATCAGATCTGCTGACCGCGAAGGTGAGATTGGCCTCGCGGCAAGAGGAATTGATTCGCGCCAGGAATGCTCATGATCTGGCTTTGGCGCAGTTGAATACCGCGCTCGGCGTGCCCATGGAATCCACCTTCGAGTTGACTCAAGCATTGACGGAGCGCGCGTTGCCCAGCCCCGTTCTGCAGGATTTGGACACGCAAGCGCTGGCGAAGCGTCCCGACCTGAAGCGCATTGCGGCGGAACAAGCAGCGCAGAAGCAAGGAGTCGCGATCGCCAAGGCCGGATTCGGGCCGCAGGTAAACGCCTTTGCAGGATGGGAACTGGACAACCCCACGCTTCTTGCCGGTGGAGGCGGGAACAACTGGGTTGGCGGCATTGAGTTGAAGCTGGATCTCTTCAACGGTGGCAGTCGTCGGGCGGAACTGCAGCGGCAGAAGGCACTCGAAGAAAAAGTAAACGCGATGAAGCAACTCGCCACAGATGCAGTGCGGCTGGAAGTGCGGCGTGCCTACTACGACGTGGATTCCAGCCGGCAGCAGATTGAAGTGGCCCGGGCCTCGATCGCCCAGGCGCAGGATAGTTTGCACATCAATCAGGATCGCTATGAAAGCGGCTTGATCACGATCACGGATCTGCTGGGCGCCGAGGATGCCGCGCGCCGTAGCCAAAATGACTATTGGGAAGCGGTGAGCCGCTTCCACACCAGCTATGCCAGTCTCGAGCTGGCGAGTGGAACTTTGAATCTGCAATCTCCGGTGGTGATGCCATGAATCGTACGCTCACAACTTTGATCGTGCTTTCGTCTCTGGGCGCGCTGGTGGCGTGCTCGGGCGAGCGCCAGCCAAATGCACAGGCCCCCCAGATTGTGCGGAATATCTCTCTCATCGATGTGCAAAAGAGGAATATTCCCGATCTGCTGCAGGCCGTAGGCAGCGTGCGCGCGGAGCAGACGAGTGTGCTCGCTGCCCAGATGATGGGGAATATTACTGAGATCCGGGTGCACGAAGGAGATCGAGTGCAGCGCGGGCAAGTGCTGGCAGTGATCGATGAGAGCCAGCCGCGTTCCGCGCTGGATCGCGCTATCGCGGCCAACAATGCCAGCCAGCAGCAGTTGGCAGCCGCCGACACCGACCTTTCGCTGGCGGAATCCACGCTGAAGCGCTTTCAGATGCTCTACGAGAGGAAGTCGCTGAGCCCACAGGAATTCGATGAAGTGAAAGCGCGACAACAGGCTGCGCTCGCGCGTCGGGAGATGGCGCGTGCTGACCAGCAGCAGGCCAAGGCTGCTCTGGCGCAGGCACAAACCATGCTGGGCTACACGACCATTCGCGCGCCTTTTGATGCAGTGGTCACAGAGAAGAAGGTTGATTCCGGAGCGCTGGCGTCGCCCGGCATGCCGCTTTTTACGGTGGAAGACGTGCGGCACTATCGGCTGGAGGCCTCAGTCAATGAAAGCGATCTTGCATACGTGCGAGTTGGGCAAGCGGCGCCGGTTCTCGTGGATGCGCTAGGTGACAAGGAACTCAAAGGGAAGGTTGTCGAAGTGGTTCCGGCTGCCGATCCGGGCAGCCGGAGCTTCCTCGTGAAAGTGGAGTTGCCGAGCGATTCGCGGCTGCGTTCGGGCTTGTTTGGACATGCCGAATTTGCACGCGGGCGACGGGAGTCGGTGCTGGTTCCGCGCACGGCGATTGTGGACAGAGGGCAGCTGCAGGGTGTTTTCGTCGTCGACCAGTACAAGATCGCGGCACTGCATTACATCACCTTGGGCAAGCCGGTGAAGGACGACGTTGAAGTGCTGGCGGGATTGCAGGATGGAGACCGGCTTGTCGCCAGCCCGGCAGGTCTGGAACTGGACGGAAAGCAAATTGAGGCGCAGCGATGACGGCCAACAATGACTCCAAATCGCCGGGTCAGGGATCGTCCCCGTTGCGTCTGGCCGGGCAAATCGCCAGCGCATTCATTGCTTCGAAACTGACGCCGCTGGTCATTATTGCGGCCCTGTTGCTAGGCGCGTTCAGCATTCTGCAGACTCCGCGCGAAGAAGAGCCCCAGATCGTTGTGCCCATGCTGGATGTATTCGTGCAGATGCCGGGCGCGTCCTCGGAGGAAGTCGCGCAACGCGTCAGTCTTCCCATGGAGCGCTTGCTCCGCGAAGTTCCCGGAGTCGAATACATATATTCGATCAGCCATTCCGGCATGAGCATGCTGGTGGTGCGCTTCTATGTCGGGACGAAAGAAGAAGACGCCATCGTTCAGACCTACAACAAGCTCTATGCGAACTTCGATCGCATTCCGCCGGGAGTTTCACAGCCGCTCATCAAAATCCGTTCCATAGACGACGTTCCGATTATGGCCCTGACGCTATGGGGCAAAGATTACGATTCGTTCCGGCTGCGGCGGATTGCCGGCGAGCTGGAGAACTCGCTCAAGCCGCTCGAAGGCGTCTCGGAGACGAAGATCATCGGGGGACAGCCGCGCCAGATCCGAGTCGTACTCGATACCCAGCGTCTCGCCGGTTACGGGTTGACTCCCGGAGCGGTTGTGGCCCAGTTACAGGGCGCGAATACGCGGGCGCAGGCGGGAAGCTTCTCGCGCGGCAATCGCGAGTTCCAGGTGCAGGCCGGATTGTTCTTCACGACCGTGGAGGATCTGCGCCAAGTCGTGATTGGGGTTCACGCGGGAAGGCCGGTCTATCTGCGCGACGTTGTCGAAGCCATCGAGGATGGCCCCGCCGAGCCGGAGAACTATGTCTTGTTTGGAGAGGGGCGCGGTGAAGCTGGACAGACAGCGGGCGCAGAATACCCGGGTGTCACCATCACCATTTCCAAACGCAAGGGCACGAATGCGACCCTTATCGCCGAAGGAGTGCTCGATCAGATCAAAGGCCTCCGCGGGTACGTGTTGCCGCGCGATTTGAACCTGACGGTCACTCGCAATTACGGGGAGACGGCGAAAGATAAATCCGATGAGCTTTTGAAGCACCTGTTCATCGCGACCCTTTCGGTAACCTTGCTCATTGCCCTGGCGCTGGGCTGGCGGGAGTCGGGAGTTGTTTTATTAGCAGTGCCTGTGACCTTGGCTCTGACCCTGACTGTCTTTTACCTATACGGATACACGCTGAACCGGGTCACGCTTTTCGCCTTGATCTTCTCAATCGGCATTCTCGTAGACGATGCCATCGTGGTCGTCGAAAATATCGTCCGTCACTTCCGGCTGCCTGAGAATCGCGGACGCGCGCTGGCCCGTGTAGCCGTCGAGGCGGTCGACGAAGTAGGCAATCCGACCATTCTTGCCACTTTCGCGGTGATCGGGGCCATCCTTCCAATGGCCTTTGTGCGTGGCCTGATGGGGCCATACATGCGGCCCATTCCGGTGGGAGCATCGGCGGCGATGATGTTCTCGCTGATCGTGGCATTCGTCGTCTCCCCATGGGCGGCTTTGCGGTTGCTCAGGCATTATGCGGCCCACGACGCTCACGCTACGAATGGTCACCACGAGGCCGAAGGCTGGACCACGCGCCTGTATCGGCGAATGATGAACCCGCTGATTCTCGATGCGCGCAGGCGCTGGCTTTTCCTGGGAGGCGTCGTCACACTTTTGCTGGCGGCGGCGGCTTTCGTGCCGCTGAAGTGGGTGCGGGTGAAGATGCTGCCGTTTGATAATAAGAGCGAGTTCCAGGTCATCATCGACATGCCGGACGGAACTCCGCTGGAGCAGACGACCCGTGTGGCGCAGGCGCTCGGGCGCCATCTGGCACGGCAGCCAGAGGTCACGAATTATGAGATTTATGCCGGGACCTCAGGGCCTTACAACTTCAATGGTCTCGTGCGGCACTATTTTCTACGATCGCAGCCAAATCAGGCCGATATTCAGGTGAATTTGCTCTCGCGGCATGACCGCAAGGCGCAGAGCCACGAAATTGCGCGGCGGTTGCGTCCCGAACTCGACAGAATCGCGGAACCGTTCGGCGCCCGCATCAAAGTGGCCGAGGTCCCGCCCGGTCCGCCCGTGCTCCAGACTTTAGTAGCCGAGGTATACGGCCCGAATTATAAAAGCCAGATCGAACTTGCCGGCAAGATCAAGAAAATTTTCCAGCAGACCCCCGGAGTGGTGGATGTGGACTGGTACGTCGAGGATCCGCAGGTCAAGTACGACATGAAGGTGGACCTCGATAAAGCGGCACTACACGGGATCTCGCCCGCAGACGTGACCCGCACGTTGCAGGTTGGCCTGGGTGGCGCTGAAGCGGGACTATTGCACGATGCCAAGTCCCGCGAGGACATTCCGATCCAAGTGCGGCTGGCGCGGGCAGATCGTTCATCCATCGAGGACCTTGGAAGTCTAAAACTGCCTACGGCTTCCGGGGGGCAGATCGCGCTGCAAGAGGTTACCGACGTCGAGAAGAAGACGATCGATACGAGTGTGTACCGGAAGAATCTGCAGCACGTGGTCTACGTGACGGGCGACGTGTCCGGGGGAGAAGAGAGCCCTGTATACGCCATCATGAAAATGAGCGACGCCATCGACAAGATCCAGTTGCCCGATGGCTACGGCGTGAAACAGTACAAAGGCACGACGATGCCCGAGCGCACCGACCGCTTCTCGATGAAGTGGGATGGTGAATGGCACATCACGGTGGAAGTATTCCGTGATCTCGGGCTGGCGTTCGCCGCCGTGCTGGTGCTGATCTACGTGCTCGTGGTCGGCTGGTTTCGGTCATTTGTCACGCCGCTGGTAATCATGGCGCCGATTCCGCTGACCCTGGTGGGAATTCTTCCAGCCCACGCCATGATGGGCGCGTTTTTCACGGCGACTTCGATGATCGGCTTCATTGCAGGCGCCGGCATCATCGTGAGGAACTCGATCATCCTCGTGGACTTCATCGAATTGCGGCGCTTGCAGGGCATGACCCTGGAAGCGGCGGTGGTGGATGCGGGCGCGGTTCGCTTCCGTCCGATGCTGCTGACCGCGGCTGCCGTGGTGGTCGGGGCGAGCGTAATTCTATTTGACCCAATTTTCCAGGGGCTGGCGTTATCGCTGATGGCGGGGGAAGTAGCATCCACCGTGCTTTCCCGCATGGCAGTGCCGGTTCTGTACTACTTGTCGCAAAAGAGAAAAGCACTTCCCCCGGCGCATCCGCATTCGCCGGAGAATATCGCCGACTGTGAAGTGCCGCAGTGTGAACTAACCATGTGAGCCTGTTTACGGAGGATACAATGACTATCGAACGCGTGTTGCGCATCGTTGCTGGTTTGTTTGTGCTCGTCTCCCTAGCCCTCGGACACTGGGTCAATGATTACTGGTATCTGTTTACCGCCTTCGTGGGATTAAACTTGTTCCAGTCTGGTTTTACGAAGTGGTGCCCGATGATGACATTTCTCCGCAAGTGCGGAGTGCGAGGCGAGGAGCAACTAAAACATGCATGAGTGGGGCTGGGCAATTGCATTTCTTGTTGTTTATTTGGTCCTGACGCAGTGGTTGTTGCCCAAACTCGGCGTTCCGACCTGAAGGACCGCCAGTCGCGCCGGGTCGCGGCGCGAAAACATGGAGAACCACAAGGCATCGCTCACGCCGCCGGACGATGCGAAACACTGACAGTCCGATGGCGAAACAAGTCAGCAAAAAAGCGCCAAGGCAGGACCCTGGAGACCTCAAAGGCTGGCAGCAGATTGCAAGCTTTCTGGGGGAGCCTACTTCAGTTGTGCAGCGGTGGGCCGCACAGGGGATGCCCATGCGACGACAAGGGCGCTATGTAACCACGACCGCCGACGAGTTGAATCAGTGGCTAGGCCGCGAATCGGGAAAGCCGGTGCACGTAGCAACCGACTCCACCGATCTTACCGCTGAACTCAAACGTGGGATTTCCTTTGTAAGTCGGAACCAGAGGGAAGAAGCTGCGGACCACACTGGAAAGACTGAGAAGTCGGCCAAGCCTAAAGGTCACTGAGTCCCACGTTTTGCAGAGTTTCACGCAGTACCACATATATTTTCCCCACCTCAAAGTCCCGGCGAGAAGCACGCGAGTTTTGCTTCATGTGTAAACTCCTGCACCAACCCACGCATCTATAACTCGGGAGTTAGATCATGAAAGTCAGTTTTGTCGCGCTTCTTCTCGGTTTTCTTGGTGTATGTGCATTTGGAGTGGCTCACGCCCAGGAGTCGGAACCGTTTTCTCATATCGATGTCGGCGTCGGTGGAGGCTTCACGGAGCCTGCGGGCCGCGCCGGAAATAATGTGAATACAGGGTGGAACTTTGACGTGCGGGGTGGCTACAGAGCCACGCGGAATTTCGCGCTAGACCTCGATTTCAGCTACAACCGCTGGAATCTGAACAATGCCGCTCTGGCACGGTTCGGAGAGCCGGGCGGATACACGACGATCTGGTCTGCCAGCTTCACGCCGGTTTTTTACGGCTCTCCCCACTGGCATATTCAGCCGTATGCATTGGCCGGCCCGGGTGTGTTTTACCGTAACCTCAGCCTCACTCAACCCGGCCTCGTCAACTCGTTTTATTGCGATCCTTTTTGGGGCTATTGCTACCCGGCCACTTTCGGCGTGAATCAAGTCGTATCCTCAGCAACAACTTACAAGATGGGATTCAATGCCGGCGCAGGCCTCCAATTTCCCTTGGGCCACAGTCCCCTGAAGGTGTTCGGCGAGGCACGTTATTCCCGCATGTTCACAACTCACGGCGATGATCTCACATTTGTTCCAGTCACCTTCGGATTGCGTTGGTAATGCCGGTACACGGAGGGCGCTGTTACAGCGACTCCCGTGCATCTTTGGAATTCAGCGAGGATTTCAAATGACAAAGCAGAAGAGTCCACACACACAAAGTGAGCAAAACACAGTTCCAGAACAGACAGACCTCGAAACCGCTCAGAGCGATTTGCAGAATGAGGCAGAGGAAAGAACCTACGAACACATGGAAGGCGCGGAAACGGGCACCAATCGAAGTCCTCGCCGAGCTCCTCGAAGTGCTCAGCAACACAATACGCAACCGGAAACTGTAGCCCACGAAGGATCCGTCAATACACGGACTCCGAAACGCCCGGCTCAGGGAATCACCGATCGGCCCGACGAAGAAAATGCGCGCCAGCGCAAGGTGGTGAATGATCGGCCGGATGCACAGGCTGGCGTGAACCACTCAAAGTAGGGTTCAAACAATGGGGGGAAAAGGGCAGTGTCGCGGGTGGCTTCGTTCAGAGCATAAACGTTGCTACTCGAACTGCAGGACAACAATTTCCGGATTGGAGCCAAGCCGCAGCGGGGGCCCCCAGGTTCCAGCGCCGCTGGAAGTGAAGACCTGCATTTTGCCGATCCGGCTTAGCCCGTAGACAAACTGCCTGTACATGCGGCGCGCAAACCAGCTCCAGGGGATGAACTGGCCCAGGTGGGTATGTCCCGAGAGTTGCAAGGAGAAACCGGCCGCCTCGGCAATGTCGGGATGATCCGGCGCATGCGTCAACAGGATGCTGGCCCGGTCGCGATCCAAAGGTACACGGCGTAGAACTGACGCCAATGAACCGTTGTTCGCGGCCTGGTTGTAAGGCACTCCCACGACTTGCAGACCGGCCAAATCAACTTTTTCATTGCGGAGCACGCGCACTCCGGCGGCCGCAACCGCATTCAGGTACTTGCTATCGTCCCCAAATTGCTCGTGATTTCCGGCCACAAAATAGACGCCATGCAGAGCCTTGAGTTGGGATAGCGGGGCTGCGGCGCTCTGCGCGTCGATTGCGGTTCCATCGTACAGGTCGCCGGCGATGAAAATGGCGTCGGGCTCTTGTTCGAGAATCTTGCTAACCATCCGCCGCAGAAAGCTGCCATTGCGCACATGACCGAGGTGGACGTCACTGATCAACGCCGCTTTGCGCCCGCGCCATACGTCCGGCAGATTTTCCAGCCGGATTCGCGCATGCGTGATGCGAGTCCAACTCGCGTTGAAAACTCCCACCAGACCCAGGGCTGCACCCAATGCCAAACACGTTTCCGCAATGCGATGGAACTGGAGTTGCGCGCCGGCCACCATGGCAACCCCGAAAATGATCCAAAACAAAACCGACGTAAGAAAAAGGAAACTCAGAAGGCCCATCCAGACGGCGGCCACGCGATAGAACGTCCGGACGAAGACGTTCGTATAACGGAATGCGAGCAGTGAAGCGGCAACGAAACTGACAGAAAGGACTCCCAGTATTGCGCCTACGCAGATTTTCGCAGGATGTGCGTTACCAGGAAGCTGAAACGTCCAAGTCTTATAAAGGACGAAATGGGCGAGAAAAAGTAGCGACTGAATGATCAAGATAAAGACCACCAGCCCTTGGCGACGGCGCATGGATGTTAGATTCAGCAGGCCCCGACTGGGATTCCGAGTTCTGCAGTGTAGAACCTGGGCAGGCCAAAGTGCCCGCCTACACTATGGGTGACATTGCAGGTAAACTTCTGTGATGTTCTCGCCGCAGCCGATAGGGCATATTCGGACTCCTTACAACGATACGCAGCAGGTCCCCAAAGGCCTGGGCGCGCGACATGAGGCCGAAGGAATCCTCGACATTCTGCCGCAATACGAAGCCGGACTGACCGACATCGAAGGCTTTTCGCACTTGATTGTTCTGTGGGTTTTTGATCGTGCCGGGGGCTTCGAACTGCTGGGAACGCCGCCCTCCGACAATCGCCCGCACGGAGTGTTCGCAACCCGTTCTCCGCGCCGTCCGAATCCGATTGGACTCAGCGTTGTCGAACTGATCCGGCGCGACGGATGCCGGCTGCATGTTCGTGGCGTGGACATGCTCGATGGGACTCCCATCCTCGATCTCAAGCCTTATTTGTCGAGTATTCCCGCCGAGAAGTTGCGGCGAGGATGGCTGGCCGAGGCGGAACAGCGTCACAAGGAATAACAGGACAGCGGCAGCCGGCCAGTTCGGCCCCGTCGCTCATTGGCTTCAATCCTGGCGAATACGGGCGTACCCGGGTTTAATGACGTTGTAGATAAGATCGCAACGTTGTCCGTAGGGCAGGAACGCGCTCTTCATCGCGTTGATGGTGATCTTTTCGAAGTCGCCGATCGTGAGTCCAAAGGTTGTCGCCGCCGCCGCGAATTCCTTGCTCATGCTGGTGTCACTCATCAGCCGGTTATCCGTGTTCAAGGTTACCCGGAATCTCTCCTGATACAGGATCTTGAACGGATGCTGCTCCAGACAGGGCGCAGCGCCCGTATGCACATTGCTGATCAGGCAGATTTCCAGCGGAATACGCTTGTCCAGAACATACTGAGCGAGATCTCCTAATTTCACCGCTCTACCATCCGAGATAGCAATGTCATCAATCAGTCTGGTGCCGTGGCCAATCCGGTGCGCCCCGCAATATTGAATCGCTTGCCAGATAGATTCCTTGCCGAACCCTTCCCCGGCGTGAATCGTTATATTGAAGTTCTCGCGCTGAATGTAATGAAAAGCGTCGACGTGCTTCTTGGGCGGAAATCCTCCTTCTTCGCCCGCCAAGTCGAAGCCCACTACTCCACGAGAGCGGAAATCAACCGCCAGTTCGGCCATCTCCAGCGACACATTCATATTGCGCATCGCGCAAATAATCAGTCCTGACTGGATGCCGAAGTCCTGCCTGCCTCGCGCCATTCCCTTGAGCACAGCAGTGACGGCCTGCTGATGCGTCAAGCCGTTTTGCGTATGAAACAGAGGTGCAAAGCGGGTTTCGTAGTAAACGACGCCATCCTCGCTCAGATCTGCAGCCTGCTCGTAGGCGACGCGCTCCAGCGCTTCCGCGGTCTGCATGACTGCGACCGTATGTTTGAATCCTTCCAGATACTTGCCGAGGCTGCCCTGATTTGCGCCTTCATGAAACCACTTCGCGAGTTGGCCGGCATCTGCTTTCGGTAGGTCCGTGTATCCGGCTTCCTTGGCAAGTTCAATAACGGTTTGCGGTCGCAGCACTCCGTCCAGATGCTCGTGCAGCAGAACTTTCGGCAGAGATTGAAGGAGCGGGTGGTCTAACTTCATATCGGGCCCAAAGCCGTGAAGCAAAGAATCGCCTGGCCATTAGTATGGCACGCGCCAGAGCAGTTGGCGGAAAGGGGACCTTGCATGCGAATGGGAATCCGTAATAGTGGAGAGCTCATATGGAGCAGCCATATGGAAGTCTCCACGGGGCCGCCGATTAGAGGCGCACCCGGAGATCGGATGAACAACTCTCCGCAAGTGTTTGCCGCTGTTGCGGAAATCGGTGTCCTGCGGAGAGAACCTTTTCACCACCGCAGCAACACCACTCCAACCACTACCAGTCCGGCTGCCGCCCAGCGCCGCCAGCGCACATCCTCTTTCAAGATGTATTTTGCCAATAACGTTTCTACCAGGTAGCTGCTGGCCGTGGCGGGGATCGCAAAGCTCACCGTCGCAATCGACAGCAAAGACATGACGGCGAAAAATCCAATCGCCAGGGCCGCGATACCCCCCAGCACCATCGGACTACGGACGATCGCAAGCAACAATTGGAAGAAGGAGCGAACACTCAGGTCTTCCACAGCGCCGATCCGCTTCATTCCCGCCGTGTTCAGGAGGTCTCCCACGGTATTCGAACTGGCGATAATGGCTACCAGGATCCATTTCATTGAGAGTGCTCCCGGTACTTTGCCTTGGACGTCAAAGAGGGTGTTTCTTCAGCCAGAATTACGGCCAGGGTAATGACAACGATCCCCAGCCACCTTTCCCACGAAATCCGGTCGCCTAAAACGAAATGTCCGGCAATGGCGATAAACACGTAGGCGCTGGCCGTGACCGGGAGGACGAATGTGAGATCGGCCCGGCTGAGCAAAGCCAGATCGCTGATCATCCATAGCGCAAGCGTACAACTGCCGGCCAGAACCCATGGGTTGAGGAGCGCTCGAACGTAGTCTGCGGGGGAAGCAGAGATGGTTCGACCCACTTCCTGCATGCCGTGGCTGAGGCAGATATTTCCAACCACATTCGTGAGCACCACGAGAACCGTGAGCACGTGAGTTTTTGAGGTGAAGGTGGGAGATTTATTCTGCTCCAGAATCGGGGCGGTCGTTGAACTACTTCGGCTCTGGTTTGCCAAGTCGCATGTCTCCGCTCTAAGGGTTGGATACCGGCGATAAGATGCAGCGGCGCTGGAAAACTTTGCCGCTATGGGGACCCACACACGAGCATAGGTCCATTTTTCTCGCTTGCGTCTCTAAACGTTTAGATTGCGAAGATACGGCACGCTGGCCTTCATCATATCGAGCTTCATCTCAACGAAGTAGTTCTTGATGCCTCCGGTTTTTGCAGCACTAAAGATTTTGGGCCAGTCCAGCGACCCTTCTCTTACCGGCACAATCTTCTTCGTGGCCGCATCCCATCCTTGCACGTGCATGGAAACGAACCGGCCCAGGTATTTCGTGAAGTACTCGGCCGCATCATAGCCTTCGCTGATGGTGGAGACCTGGAACTGAAACTTGACCAGTTTGGGATCGAGAAGTTGAAAAAGCAGGTCGTACGTGCGCTGCCCGTTCACCTTGGACAGTTCAAAGTCTTCGTTGTGTAGACCTTGCTGAATGCCGGCCTGAGCGGCGCGCTCTCCGATCTTGTTGTATTCGTCGGCGGCGCGTTTCACATCGTCCATGCTCGGATTCTTCGGCCCATCGAGGCTGGGCACCAGCATCTGCGTCAGGCCGACGTCCTTCGCCCAGGCAATGCGGTCATCCTGATTCTTTCTGAGTTCGTCGATACCGAAGTGCGAACTGACGCACGTGAGCCCCGCATCGGAGATGATCCGCTGAAGCTCGGGACCCTTGTACTTTGCGAGTCCACCGAACCCCTCGTCCGCATACCCGACGGGCGAGCACAGTTCAATGCTTTGGAACCCGGCGGCCGCCAGTTGCTTGAGAGTGCCGGGAAAGTCCTTCGCAATCATTTCGCGCACCGGCCATGTTTGGCATCCGATCGGCATGCCCAGCGGGTTCGCCCCGAGCTTGAGTACTCCCGCAGAGACCAGGCCTATCGCCGCCGATTGCGCGGCTGCAACCTTGCAAAATTCTCGTCTGGAAAGCATGAATGCCTCCTTGGATTCAAAACTCCATTAGATTTCCCATCCCTTGCGACGTTCGGGGCGGATATAGTTTTGTGCGAAATCCGAGTTGTTACCTTTCATGGTTGCGCGGTCCCAGGTGAATCTCTGACCCGTGCGGGCCGCCACGTTTCCCAGCAGGAGCGTTTCCGTCACCATGCCCTCGAATTCGAAATTCCCTCCGGGCTTCACTTTCCCTCCCTTGCAGGCGTCCAGCCATTCCCGTTCATTTCCGGGCGAACGCGGAAGAGTCTTGGGCGCTTGCTTGTAGGCATCCATGCGAGATTGCGGGATCAGCCGAGGATGAGATCCGTTGAAGCCGCACAGGATCTTGCCGCCATCTCCGATAAAAAGAAGACCTTCGTCCTCCTCTTCTTCAGGAATCTTGAACGGGCGATCTGGCTCCAATTCGTCGGGCCGAGGCGGTTTCAGGCCACCGTCGTACCACGTGAACTTGACGGGGGGCATATCGCCGCGGGCTCCGAAATCATAATGAATAATTGAGGCTAGAGGATAAGTTTCATCGTACCGGTCAGTGGTACTGGCTTCAACGCTGACCGGGGCCTCCAGTTTCAACACGCGGAAGATGGTATCGAAGCTATAAGAGCCCATATCGCCCAAAGCTCCGCAGCCGAAGTCGCCCCAGCCCCGCCAGACGAATGGAAGATAGGCGCGATTGAATGGGCGCTCGGGCGCTGGCCCCAGCCAGAGATCCCAATCCAGTCCGTCGGGAACCTTCTCACTGTCCTTGGGGCGCTCAACTCCTTGCGGCCAGAAAGGCCGACTGGACCAATTGACGACCTGACGCACAGGCCCGATGGCGCCGCCCCAAATCCACTCGCAAAGCTCGCGAGTCGCCTCGGAGGCTTGGTTGGCGACCGCGATCTGTGTGGCCACTCCAGTTTCGCGGGCGATCTCCGCGATACGGCGCGCTTCGTAGATGGTGTGGGTCAGAGGCTTCTGGCAGAAAACATGTTTGCGCTTCCTCATTGCGGCCGCCGAAACAGCTGCATGCAGGTGATCGGTCGTGCAAACCACCACCGCATCCACGTCCCGTTCTTTCTCGAGAAGTTCGCGGAAGTCGGTGTACGCTGTGCACCCGTGATACTGGCCTGAACGCTGCTGTGTGGCATAAAGCGCGTTCACGATTTGCTGGGCTGGCTCACGCCCGGCGACTCCGCTGGTCACTTTGAGCGAGTGACTCAACTGTAGCGGCTGCTCGGGACTCAGCCACTCCCAACCAGAGTTCACGCCCAGCAGATTACGAACCGATTTACAAAACTCATGGTCATCCCACTGCGGATATTGATCGCCCGTTTTCGCGACATCGCACACCGCCACGCCCTGAACATCTTTTTCCCGCAGGAAGTGAAGCATCACCCGCAACCCCTGCGCGCCCACTCCAATAAATGCGATGTTGACTTTGTCGCTAGGGGGAACGTACCCAGCGCCGCCCAATACATGACGCGGAACAATCGAGAACCCTGCTGCAACTGCTGCGGTCTGCGCTATGAAATCGCGGCGCGATACGAGCGCGGATGGATGAGGCAAACGAGATCGATCTTTCATAGAGAGATCCTCCCGAGCTGACTTTTGGAGCAGATGATTTTACGGCGGACCGGCACCGCCGCAGCAACCCAAATATCGGTGTTCCCACTGTGTGGAAATGCGCAATGCCATCATGCGCAACGACCTAGCAACGTGATCGAAATCACGGGCGGGGGCTGTAGCAATCACGGAGCCCGAGCCTCGCCCCAGATAGCCTTAATCAGGAGTACGGCCCAATGCGATCAGGGCCGGAGACTTCTATGCCAGGCAGCCTCTGAGAACGCCGCGAATGCCTCGAAAACTCGGCCCCAAGCTGATCTTTTCTCTTACCATCCTGATCGTCGCCATCAGCGGCATCAGCGGATACATCAATTTACGCACCGAAAAAAAGCAGTTGGTCGAGACGATGATCCTGGGTGCCGATCAACTTTCCCGAAGCATCACCAGCGCAACCTGGCACGCCATGCTGGACGACGATCGCAAGGCCGCGTACCAGATTATGCAGGTCATCGCTGATAAACAGGGGGTAGACCGCATCCGGATGTACAACCGCGAAGGGCGGATGGTGTTCTCGACCGATCCCAGAGAGCATCCGTCGCTCGCAAGCCTGGACAGCGAAGTCTGCGCCAGTTGCCACAACAAGAAGGCAATACGTGATAGCCCCACCCAGGACGCGCGGGTTCGATATGCCAAGTCGCCGGATGGCGTCAAGACCATCAACATGGTGGCTCCTATTTACAACGAACCCTCCTGCAGCAATGCCTCCTGCCACGCGCATCGTGCGTCCACGAAGGTCCTTGGAGTGGTGGATGTCGGTCTACGGTTGGATCCGGTGCAGAAGCAGACACGCGCAATTACGCTGCAGACCGTCACTTGGACCCTGCTGGAAGTGGCGTTCGGAGCCGCGTTCGTCATTTTATTCACCAAGCGCTTCGTGGCGACTCCCATCCAGGAGTTGATCGCGGGAACCAAGGCGGTCAGCGAGATGGAATTGGACCGGCCCATCAAGATTGGCGCTGCGCGGCGCAGCCAGGAACTCGACGAGCTGGTGGATTCCTTCAATCGAATGCGCGAGCGCCTGAAGGTTGCTGTCAGTGAATTGAATGATATGCAGGCCACGCTCGAGAGCAAAGTGGATGAGCGCACGCAGCAGCTCAAGGCCACCCAGAAGAAACTGGTGCAGTCCGACCGCCTGGCCACTCTCGGGCAACTTGCGGCCAGCGTTGCCCACGAGATCAATAATCCAGTCTCTGGCGTGCTGAACCTTTCCATGCTGCTGGAGCGGCTCATGGCAAGCGGTTCGTACCCGGCGGGGAGAGAAGCTGAATTTCGAAAATACTTGAGCCTGATCTCAAGCGAGACGGCGCGGGTAGGGCGCATCGTTTCCGATCTGCTGGCATTCTCGCGGCGCTCCAAGCCGCAGCGCGCGCCTGCCGACCTGAACAAATTGGTACGGATGACGATGGGGCTGGCCGATCACAAGCTGAAGCTGATCAGCGCGGAGGTCATTGTCGATTTGCAGGAAAATCTTCCGCTGGTGGAGTGCGACTCCTCTCAGATCCAGCAAGTGATTCTCAATCTCGTGCTCAATGGTGCCCAGGCTATGCAGTCGCGCGGTGGAGGCAAGCTGACGATTCGCACGCGGCTGATCCCGCAAGAGGAGAGCGTCGAACTGTGCGTTCAGGATACCGGCGAGGGAATCGCTCCCGAAAATCTGGCGAAAATTTTCGATCCCTTCTTCACCACCAAGGCGGAGGGAAAAGGCGTTGGCCTCGGGCTTGCGGTTCTCTACGGCATCGTCAAGGCGCACGAAGGGGAGGTCGAAGTCATGAGCCGGCGCAATGAAGGCACGACCTTCACTGTCACCCTTCCGATCAAATCGCAAGCCAACGCCGCAGAAGTGAAGGAAGTGCAGGTACAAGGTGTGTGAGCGAACTTTGCCTGGTGCCGATTGGCAGCCTGCCTTCGCAGGCACTGGAATGGATCGAGAACGCCACCGCGGAGTGGTTCCCGTTGCCGACGCGTCGCTTGCCGTCGATAGCCATCCCCGACCGTGCTTACGACGCCAGGCGAGGCCAGTACCAGTCGGTTGAATTTATGAAGATGCTGGCTCAATGCGCTCCGCGCGATGCTTTTCGAGTGCTGGGAATTACGGATGTGGATCTTTCTATCCCCATGCTCAGTTTCTTGTTCGGACAGGCACAGTTCGATGGCCCCATTGCCGTGGTTTCCATGTGCCGGTTGCACCAGGAATTTTATGGCCTCCCGGCGCAGGAGGCTCTTCTGCGGGAGCGCACCGTGAAAGAAGTTCTGCATGAGCTAGGGCACACGTTCGGATTAGTGCACTGTTCCGACTCGACTTGTGCCATGAGTTTGGCTACGCACATCGAACTGGTGGACTCGAAGGCGGAAAGATATTGTGCGCGCTGCGGCACGCACTTGGCGCAGCGATTCGCCCGAAACGGAGGAGTATGAAAAAGCATTGGCCCATCCTGGTAGTGGACGACGAAGAGGTCATGTGCGAGTCGATGGCGGCCTGGCTGCGGGAAGATGGCTACCGCGTGGACACCGCGCCCGACGGGCAGAAAGCGCTGGAACTGGCGCGCGCCGCCGATTATGCCATCTGCTTTGTCGATCTAAAAATGCCCGGCGGCATGGATGGAATTGAGACCATGATGGAAATCCACCGCATTCGGCCGGATGCCTCGGTCATTATCATCACCGCATATGCAACGGTGGATACCGCGATTCAGGCCATGAAAGAAGGGGCGCAGGAGTACATCGTCAAGCCCTGCAATCCCCAGGAAATTTCCATGCTGGTGTCCCGCATTCTCAAGCTGAAAAAGTTACAGAGCGAGAACGCCATTCTCCGCAAGAAGCTGGCGCGACAGTACAAGCATCACGACATTATTACCAAGAATCCGCGGATGGAAGAAATTCTCGCGCTCACGCAAGATGTAGCCAGCCTGCGCAGCACAGTGCTGATTCGCGGCGAAAGCGGGACCGGCAAGGAGTTGGTGGCAAAGGCGGTGCATTTCTCCGGCAATCGGGCCGATAAGCCGTTCATCACCGTGAGTTGCGCGGCCCTGACGGAGACTCTTCTGGAGAGCGAATTGTTCGGGTATGAGAAAGGTGCGTTCACGGGTGCAAGCGGGCAGGCAAAAGGCAAATTCGAACTGTCGGATGGAGGCACCATTTTTCTGGACGAAATTGGCGACATCTCTCCCAAGTTGCAGGCCGATCTCCTCCGAGTGCTGCAGGAGCGCCGCTTCTATCGTGTGGGCGGAACGCAGGAGGTGGAAGTTGATGTCCGCGTCATCGCTGCAACTAATAAGAATCTCGCTGAGCAAGTGCAGCAGGGAAGATTCCGTGAGGATTTGTACTATCGCCTGAACGTCATCGAAATCCAGCTTCCCCCGTTGCGCGAACGCCGGGAAGACATTCCGCTTTTGGCCGAACACTTTGTGCAGCGCATCTCCTCGGAATTGGGGAAAGATGTCGCGGGAATCTCTGCCGACGCACTCAAGGTGTTGATCGCTTACGAATGGCCGGGCAATGTGCGGGAACTGGAAAACGTAATTGAACGCGCCATTGTGACCTGCCGCAACGGCGCGCTGGAGGCCGCGGATTTTTCCTGGCTACGGCGGGATGCGACACAAGCACAGGATTGGGAAGTGCCCGATGTCCCTCTGGGAGAATTGGAACGCCGCGCGATCGTCGCGGCCTTAGAACGCAAACATGGCAACGTGACGGAAGCTTCCAGCGCACTGGGCATCGATCGCTCGACCCTGTATGACAAGCTCAAACGCTACGAGATCTCGCACTGAGTGCCGGTGATCACGAAGCGCGCGGCTCTCCTCAGTGTGAGCGGGCGGAGGTTCAGAATACGCCTTCAGCTTGTGCTTATTGGGCAGTTATATGCAATCTGGCTCAAAACCCTTGTGCTTGCTCAGCTGTGTAACCCCTTTTTTCGACCGTTGATCGGTACGGTCACTTGTTTTCCTCAGGTCGAGCCGCCACTGTCGCCATTCAGGGTCGTAAAGGGATGTTTCAAAGTATGCATTACTTTGCGCTTTGGAACCTCGGTAAGAGTGGTAGAAGCTCACTAACTTATTTACTTGCAGTGAATTGAGTACCTTCCAGTTTTGGCGCTTCGCGTGCAGCTCCAACGCGTTCCACTTAAGCTAAGGAGGGAGTGCCTATATGAAACGCATTTTGTGGTTGGCTCTGATTGCATTTGCTTTGCCGATGGCGGCGTTTGCTGATAGCAATGTTGATTTCACGAATAGCGGCGGTACCCTGACTGGTAGCAGCGCAGGAATGAGCCTAAGCGGCTCAGTGCTGATTAACGTCAATGGCCTGAACGGTTTGGTGACGGGCAGTAACTTGGGCAGTTTGAGCTTTTCGACTGGCGCTTTGCTCAGCGGGGATCTCCAGACGGGCGCTGTTTTCGGGCCCCCAGATCCCACGCTCGGCGGAAGTTTCGTCATCACGGGTAATGGAACGGGTGGCATTCCGAACGGTGTGATCTTCAATGGAACCTTCCACGGACCGGTGACCTGGACGCTGGTAACGCTTTCGAATGGAACCCACAACTACACGCTCTCAGGCGACGTGACGGGTACCTGGTACAACGGTAGCACCGTATCCGGCGCAACAATTCAGTTGACGATCAACACGGAAAAAGGCTTCTTCAACGGGTCGACGAACATCTCCAGTGGCGACACCAACATCGCTACGGTTCCTGAACCGGGCAGCCTCACTCTTCTGGGCTCCGGCTTGGTTGGTCTTGCCGGAATATTGCGCCGCAAGCTGAAGGTGTAAGAGGGTCTGCACTCTCACTCCTAGCTCGATGCCCCGCCTGAAAGGCGGGGCTTTCTTGTTTGTCAAGAGCGCTGCCTCCCGCGCGGCCCGGCATCGCCGCAGTCGGGTCGTCCGATAGTCGGCTCGTCGCCAGCCCAGGCATTGATCGTTCTGCGGGCGGTTCAAAGATGCCGCGCGTGGGCGTGGATTCGGGGCGTTCTTGCATCCCCGATGCAACTCACCTGCGCCCCTATCGGAACGCGCGTGTACCTGCGTTGATTTGACAACATCTGGCGCTCACCGTACGAAACACATAGTGGTTTCTGCTTATCTCTTCCAATTGCGGAGGATGCCAGGGCCCAGTGTGCGCCGATGCCCCTTTTAGAAAGAGTGATAAGTCGCCTCAAAATACCGGGAGCGGAGGATTTTCAGCGCAAAGACTTTCCGTGACAAGACGAAAGGGGCCGCTTTAGCTTCTGCGCGAAAGCCGAGGCAATATGACGCCTACTCTCCCGCTCTCTTTCCAAAGTGCCAGATCGCGGCGACCTTGAACTCGACTACCGAATAGTGGCGGCCCGTCTCGACCGTGATCGGGTTGCGAACATCGTCAAACCTGCCATACGCATACTCGACCATCGGAGCGAACCCCAGTCTCTCGCTGAAAAGAATCTCGTATCCCGCACCACCTGTCCAGGACCATCCTCTGCCGCCCGATCCTGCGGGGCGATTGTTTTGATACATCGCGAGGCCGCCCCCGCCGCGGATAAACAGCGGAATCTTGCGTGTTGGGAAGAGGTCAATCACGCCCAACACGTTGCTCACACCTTCGCCGACGGTCGGGTCGTTCAGGTTGGACGCTTGAAGCAGCCAGCCGTTTACCTCCAGCCCAACGCGGGCTCGGTCACCCAATCTGTGACCCCCGAAAAAGCCAAGCGCGAAGGTTGGCGTGCGCTTGCGGTGAATTTGGTCGGACGAAAGGCTGAGCTGCCCCTCCCCGATTTCGCCTCCGGCCCACCACGCCCGGAGATTTTGATTTGCTTGCGCTTGCGTCGGCTTAACGCCGAGAGTGGTCATTGCAATGAAGAAGAGTATCGCGAGCGCCTGGCGCATTTCATCACCCTTTTCGTTCTCGGGCGCTGTCCCGTTCGGACGCCGAGTCTTTCCACCGCTTGTAATGGCCAAGCTCAAGCCCGGTCCGGCCTATGGGGCGTCGGACCTCCCTCGTAGAGAAGCACCGATGGCAGGAGCAACGCTGTGTCACGCAACACTGAACCGCGTGAGGCACGTCACGCTTGTCCAAATCAGCTTTTCGGCGTTTCGGTTTGGACAGCATTCTGATGACTACTGACGCGTTCTGATGATTGTTGTTAATGCCCCAAGCCCTCATTAACCCTCGTCGTGATCCAAGGTGGGGTTGTGGCTTCCGCTCCAGAGCCTCAGCCTTGCAGGAACGTGTCAGCCAGCACGGTGTCCCAGTCAGCCTTGGGTACAGCATTCATCAGATCGGGCATGAGCACACCACCGTCCGCCAGTGCCGGGACAGTGTTGGGAACGCGCAATTGCAATTGGAGTCTCTCCAGTTCGCGCGACAGCCAGCCGTGCACCTCCGGGCCGCGCAACAGATGACGCAACGTCGCAGGCTCGCGCACGTCGAGGCGGGGACGAATCTTGAGATACCAACCTTGTTTGGCTCCCCCAACGTCGATGATCGTGCCCTCAATGGGAGCGCGCACTTCAATCTCGCGGCCGTTCTTCTTCATGCTCCAGGCAGTCTCGTTTACTTCCAGTTCCCGGCCCACGTCTGTCAGGCTCACTGAGTCGGGAGTTCCGACCAGATGAGCTGCGAGTTCATCAAGGCCGACCGTCACGGTTCCGTCTTCTGCCGGTTTCACCCACGTGTGCCCGCGATGGTAATAGCGATCGTCGGCATAATCGAGGCCTGCAGAGCCAACGTTCCCGGTCGCCGGCAGCACGGCGAATTGAGGATATTTCTCGCAATGGCGGCAATCGAAAGCATTGTCGCAGGTGCGGGAGAGCACTCGTCCGGCGAGTTCGTGCCGGCAACGGCGGTCGGTTGCGGGCAGTTCCGCGAATTGCGAACGCCACCAGAGATCGATCGCCCGGTGAGAGCGAAAGTCGCGACTCGTCCGCCAGGCCGCAGACGCAACCGTGACCAGAATCGTGAGCGTTACGGCGAAAAACAGCGCCAGGAATACAACGTGGCCGAACGTCCAGTGGAACCCATCAATTCCCGGAAACATGCGAGTCCTCTCCTTTCGCAGGAGCGAAAAGCGGCAGATAACGGTAGGAGAACGAATACACGATCACGCCGTACGCGATCACGCCGGCGAAGCTCGCTACCTCCTGCCAGCTGGGCGTGTATTGCAGGAAATCATCAAAGGGCAAAGTGGGCAGCGCGAGTGTCTGCACCGTCAACACGAACCGGTTCAGCGGCACGCCAACGCACGCCATCGCGGCCGCTGTCAGCAGCCACGGTTTGCTCTCCGCAGTTTTGCGGAAAGTTAGGAGAAACGCCGGAAGCAGCCCGAACAGAACGATTTCGGCGAACAAAATTGGCGTTCCGAAGGGCTTGTACTGGTAGTACTGCCACGGTGCGAAACCAGCGGCCGGTGACGTGTAGTTCAGCCATATGAGAGTGTCGATGCATTTCACGGCGACGTAAATCGCCAGCATCACTCCCGAAATGAACGCCAGCCGCCGGAAAACGTCCTGCGCAACCAGCTTGCGGCCAGTCACCTTTTCGACCGTTGCAGTAATGAGCATGAGAAAGCTGGGCCCGGAGGCGATGGCCGAGAGGATGAACAAGAAGAAAGTAGATGGCCAGATCAGGAATCCGTCGCGGAACGCAAATGGACGCCCGCGGAGCACGCCGTAGAGCCCGCCTAAAGATCCCTGATGAAAGAACGACAACAGAGTTCCCACCGCCGCGAGCACGGGAACCAGTTTGTGCAGTTGATGTTCGAAAACCAGGAACGACGGCAGCCTCCGCAGTTGCCGGTTGCGTAGCAGGATCGGAATGTACTCCAGGCTGAGTACCAGTAAGTAACAAGAGATGCAGAACGTGACTTCCGTCAGCATGGAGTGCGTGTTGGGATGCCAGAAGGTGAACCAGGCCCGCAGTGGCTGGCCGACGTCGATCATCAGGATCGCAACCGCTCCGCTGTAGCAGATGAACCCCACAACCACAGCGGTGTTGAGGATCGGCTTCAGTTCGACTCGCTTCAGTATGTAGACGAGGAATCCAGTGAAGAATGCGCCCGCGCCCAAGGCAATGATGCCGAGATCCAGAAAGATCCACAGCCCGAAGGCAAAGCGGTTGTCCATGTTGGTCTGGTTCAGGCCGTAAAAGAGGCAGAGCGCGGCCGCGTAAATACCGACCGCCAGCAACACAGCCCAGGGACTCAGCCACAGCAGAAATCGCGAAAGCGTGATGCGCTCTGCCCCGCGCGTGATCCAGCGAGCATCGGTGAGGACGGTGCTAGCCACGTTGCACCTCCGAAGCTTGAGGCGAATTTGGTTCTGCCAGCGCTCTCACCCACGCCTCCTTCGATTTGTAGTAAAGCTTGGGCTCCGTCCCCAGCCGAGCCAGCAGCCGGAACGCCTGGGGCGACTGCGCTTCCTTCGAAACTGGATCATTCGCATCGGCCAAGTCTCCAAAATGAATCGTATTTGTGGGGCAAGCTTCAACGCAGGCCGGAACGTAATTCGCCGGATCGATTTCTCTCTTTCCTGCGGCAGCCGCTTTTTCTTTGGCCGAATGCAGGCGGGCATGGCACAGGTTGCATTTCTCGACCACGCCGCGCATACGCACCGCCACTCCGGGGTTGAGACTCTTTTCCATTCCCGGAGACCACGCCGGGTCCCACCAGTTGAAATAACGCGCGTGATACGGACACGCGGTCATGCAGTAGCGGCAGCCCAGGCAGCGTTGCGGCATCTGCATGACGATGCCTGTTGCCTTGTCCACTTCCACTGCCTGTTGCGGGCAAACCTTTACGCAGGGAGTGTCGTGCTCGCAGTGCATGCACATGATCGGAATGAAAGCTTCGCGGCGAGTGTCTCCTTGTTTAGCGTTCGAGACTTTGCGGACCAGAAGGGGAGTGAGCCCAGTGCGCGCGCTGGCTTGCGGAAGAGCGGGAACATTATTTTCGGCAGCACAGGCCATCATGCAGGAGCCGCAGCCGGTGCAGCGGTCGACGTCGATCACCATCCCGTACCGTGCGCTCATGCGTTCCTCCTGGAGGGAGCTTCCCGCAAGCCGGATTCCTGGTAGAGCTTGGAGGCGAGTGGAGGCATTACCGGAGCGCTCCACTCTGTAGCCCAATTCTCAGCAGAGACGGCGCGGGTGGGTGTCGGCCATTCCTTTAAATTGCAGCGGAAATCTTTGGTCGGGGATGCTTCGCCGGCCCAGACTGCACCCTTCCACAATTGCTCCTTGAAACTCTGAACCGAAGTGAATTTGGTGATCGCGGCAGTTTCGCCAGCATGGACGCTGCCCTCACGTCGGCGGAACAAATCCTCGCAACGGCTATCAATGATCTTTGCCGTGGTGGGGAGGCTCCCATCGAGGTTGCACAGGAACTGCGCCGCACTCTGCACCTCACTCGTTGTTTTCACCAGAGGCGGCGCGACTCCGTACGTCTGTAGCGAGCAGCCCGGGGCCGTCGGGAGATCAGCCAGGTCTTCCAGAAACCCCGGAGCCGGGAGCAGCCAGTCTGCTTTAGTAGCACCGCCGTCCCAAGCGCCGAAGCGGAAGACCTCAGCATCCACTTGCGGAACGAAGTCCCAAGGCACGCTAGCATCGATCAGCACGGCGCGGGCATTTCCGATAGCGCTTTCAGCTGCGACATAGGGCTTGACTCGCGCAGAATGTTGGACGATCCCACCACGCTTGCCAATCGAGCCCAACAGCACATTCAAAGCGGCAACAGCAGGATTGTCATCGCGTGCGATGACCAGCGCTGGAGTTTTCGCGACCATCATGCGTGCGAGTTCGCGAATGCGGTCGACGGTGAGGCCCGTCTGGGCTGCCGATTCAGCCAGCGTGATGGACGGGACTGGGCCGTGCGCCGGAACCAGGTTCTGTTCGAGCAGCGCACGAGCCAATCCCGAAGCCAAAGCGGATTCGGAGCCTTCGCGAATCTCTATGCATTGCCATGCGCGCGCCGCAGTTCGCGACAGGGAGGAGTCGATCTGAATGAGGCGAAGTTGCGGATCGTCGATGCCGGCGGCGCGCTCGGCCCAGAGTCGCGTGAATCGCCCGGGAGTTCCCCAGCCATCCAGCAAAGGCGCGCCGAAACTGACGACTGTTGCAGTGTGCTCAAAATCGTATCCGAGGGAAGTCGCCGGAATCCCGCTCCACTCCTCGTAGGGAGCCAACGCCCTGAGTTCCGCAGTGGCAAGGACACGGTAGCTGCCCCCCTGCTTGGCGGCGAAGGTCTCCAGAACCGACGACGCAGCTCGCCCCGGATAACCGTCGATCACTACCACCGGTCCTTCCTTGCTCGCCTTTGCAAACGCCGCCTGCGCCTCCGCCCAAAATGACGTGCTCGAGCCGTGGCGTACCGTCCGCAACCGCTGTGGATGCCAATTCAATTGATGTGCAGCGAATGCCAGAGGACACAAAGCGCCTCGACTGATCGGATGCGTATTCGATCCGGCGACGCCCACCGCCCATCCTGCCGCCATCCGAACTCGAAGGCCGCATGCCTTGGGGCACAACGTGCAGAATGATTGCTTCACCTCCACCGGGCCGCGAGCCGCTTGCGGAATCCACGGCCAATTCTGGCTCCATATCGAAACATCATCCAACACTTTCCAGGGAACCGGCGTTGCGAGTAGACCCGCGGCGGCTCCCGCGCTCCATACCAGCAGATCTCGCCGTGTAACCTTCATTGCTCTCCCCTCATTGATGGCATCCGAGACAACCAACTTCCACATTGCGCTGCTTGTGACAGTTCTCGCAGTCGCTCATCTTCATGCCTTCATGTGGAGCGCGCCGCAAGCGCGACATCGAACTTCCCCAGATGTCGCGGCTGTACCCGCTGATCCGGTTCACTTCGTACACGCGGACGCTATCGGACTCGCCGTATTTGGAGTGACATTCCGTGCAGGGCAGATTGGCGCGCTTCACATGGATTGCGTGAGAGAACCAGACATTCGCGGGTTGCCGTGCATACACCAGCCAGGGCGTTTGCTGTCCCGGCTTGATGTACCTGTCGACCAGGATCGCTTCGGCCTTGGTCTCGCCCACGCGCTCGGAATGACATGCGGCGCATTGCTCCGTGGCTGGAAGCCCGGCAAATGTTCCATCCTGGCGGATCGTATGGCACTCGGCGCAGTCGGTCAGCCCGGATTTTTCCGCGTGTGTTTTATGCAGAAAGTCGAGCGGCTGATGCTTGTGGGAATAGAGCACGCGCGGGAAAACGACCCATCCGACGAAGAGTGCGGCCGTCAGGCCGAAAGCGAAAACGAAGCTGTTGCGCCAGTTCCTCACGATTCGACGCTCCAATCCGTCCGGGAAAAGAAATGCTGGAACAGACACACCAGGTCTTGCCGCGATAGAAATCGCGCGACTCCGCGCACCGGCGTACCACCGTCGCAACCGGGAGCGTGTGCCTCGTGAATTTCGCGGGCCAGGCGTTCCCGTTCCTGGCCTTGCCAGGCTGCCGCTTGCGGTCCGGAGATGAGGCCCGCGCGCGTGCGTCCGGGAACTTCCCACCCTTCAAACAGCCAGCCCGCGCCGTAGGGGTCCGCGGTTAAACGGGCCGGATCACTGCGCACTCGGCTGTTTATCTTTTGAATCATGAGCGGGTTGGGGAAGCTGATCGGCCACTCAACTCCCTGCACTGTCAGTGCCAGAGCAGGGCAGTGCGTTCCGCGCGACGAGACGAATGTGACTCCGTCTACGGTGCCGGCAATGTCGGCGACGAATCCGTCGATGCCAATGTGACAGAGACCCGATGCTTCTGCATCCAGCCAGAAATGATTCTGGCTATAGAACAACGTGGTGGACGGAGTGGTGGAGTGCGGTTGTGCGAGCTGTAAGTAGGAGTCGCAGTAACGATAAGTATTGCTGGCGCAGTTCGATAATTCGGAATCGCTGAAGGGCACCAGCTTCGGAATCGGAGAGACTCCACAGTACTGCACCCGAATCTCTTCCAGTTGAGGGCAGCGATCGCGCGGCGTTTTGCTCTTGGCTGCCAGTTCGCACTCCACATGCAGGGGGGAGGCACAGCGGCCACCCTCGGTAGCTCCCGGCCCGTCGAGAATCAGTTTGCGCACCGGGGCTGCATGGCAATATCGCGCTCGGCCTTCTCGCAGAAACGGGCAGGACATGGCATTACCCCTGCGACTTCTTGGAACTCTTGTCTTTCGATTTTTCGATGCGCTCGCCGCCGTCCGCCATCGTCAAGCCAAGCTCGGGGACGGAGAAGCTATGCGAACTGCCCTGCAACAGCGCTTTCAGGTCGGCATCGATGTTGTTCAGATTGACCTCTGGGGCTTTTCCAACCTTGCGAACCAGCAAGTCCCAGCCGACCGCGAAGAACACAACCAGCAACGCGATCAAGGTCACAAGTCCCAGCGCGAAATTCGTGATGTTGAGCCACATCGTCCAATTCTCTCCAGCCATACGCGGTGACCTCCTCGCCGATCCAGACGGTCGGCACCGATGAAAATGCACGTGGACGGCCAACATGTGAAATCAACGACTTGCGAGAAATCCGAGCCGTCGTGTGTTGGGATTTCCAACGCGAGTTGTAGGAGATCCCGACACAAGCCCGGCGCTGCTACGCGACCACCTTCAGCGGCCAAATTTAATTTTGAAACCAGGAGAGAGTGTCGAAGAAAGACAGTGCGCGTGTGCGTGCCGTCTCTTACAAGAGTGATTCAAATCACAAGCGATCGCTCACTTCGTCATTAGAAAGAACTTAGGGCGCATCTGCCTCTGCTTTTATGCGCTGCTCTTGCGAGTTCTAGCAGATTCCGGTTAGTGATTTGCGAATGAGCCGCTTACTAAAATGGCGACGGCCATGAACCCTAAGTGGAACGGGCAATTCTCGTGTTTCGATCTGGTCGCGAAAACCGACACGCGCTCGCGGACTGTAGTGCGCGTGCGCGAACTTGAGATTGGTGGGGACGACTTCGTGGTTATGGCGGGACCATGTGCGGTTGAGTCGGAAACGCAATTACTTCAAACCGCCCACGCCGTTGCCAGGGCCGGTGCCTGCATTTTGCGGGGCGGAGCTTATAAGCCCCGATCGAGTCCCTATGCATTTCAAGGCTTGGGAGTGGAAGGGCTTAAATTGCTGAGCAAGGCGCGCGAAGAGACCGGACTCGCCATCGTCACGGAAGTGATGAGCGAAGAAGATGTGGAACTCATCGCGGAGTATGCCGACATCATGCAGGTGGGCACCCGCAGCATGGAGAATTACGCGCTGCTCGAGGCCCTGGGGCAATGCGGGCGGCCCGTTCTACTAAAACGCGGAATGACGGCCACCATTGAAGAATTGATGCGTTCGGCCCAGGTCATTGCGATGTCAGGCAATCCCGATGTAATTCTGTGCGAGCGCGGCATTCGCACCTTCGAAACAGCCACCCGTAACACGCTCGACATTGCCGCGGTACCGGTCCTGAAAACGGTTTCACATCTGCCGGTCATTGTGGATCCGAGTCATGCGGCGGGCGTGCGCAGCCTGGTTCCTGTGCTCGCGCGTGCCGCGGCCGTGGTCGGCGCCGACGGACTGCTCGTTGAAGTGCATCCCTGCCCTGAGCAGGCGATGAGCGATGGCGATCAATCCCTGGCCTTCGGCGAATTTCACCGGATGATGCTCGATCTGCAGCCCTATTTGGAACTTCAGCAGGAAGCGCGGCGGTTTCGGCCTCAACTCCTCGCAGCAGGAGGAGTCGATTAGTGCTGGTGCGCTCCATCCTTAGCTTCTGTCTGTTGCTTCTCGCGACCGAACCTGCACGTCTCCAGTCGCAGCCTGCGGGCACGAACCGTGATCCGTCATTCATCTACACGGTCGCCAAATTCTACGAGCCATTGGCCTGGATGCGAGGCGAGGAACGGTTCCCCAATGGCGCTGCCCTTTTCCTCAAAGATGCCAAGGGTGAACGCCCGCTGATTCCGGAATTTGTTTCGTCCGCCGATCCGGTAGTTTCCTTCAATGGACAACGCGTGCTGTTCGCCGGCAAGGCGCACCCCGCCGATCCCTGGCAGATCTGGGAAATGTCCCTGCAGGGCGGGCCTGCACGCCGGACCACCACAGGCACTGAAGATTGCATTCGTCCCTTCTACCTTCCCGACGATCGCATCGTCTACGCGCGAAAGGTTGATGGGCGCTATGTGATCGAGGCCCTGGATCAGGGCGGTGGCAGACCCCTGGCCCTCACTCACGTTTCCGCGAGCGCCATCCCCAGCGACATTCTTCACGACGGCCGAATCGTCTTCTCCGCAGGAAGTCCGTTAGGAAGGGGGGAGACTCCGGAAATTTACACCGTCTATTCCGATGGGAGCGGCGTTGAATCGTACCGCTGCGATCACGGCGGCGCGCGACATTCGGCAAGGCAGGACAGTTCTGGCGATCTCATCTTTGTGGCTGCGAAAGGCTTGGGGCGATTTACGTCGTCGCGAGCGGAGGGAATGCCGCTCTCCGCTCCGGCGGGGGAATTCGCCGGAGATTTTGCGGAGAACAAAGAAGGGGAGTGGTTGCTTTCCTGGCGACCGGATTCGAATTCAACCTTTCGCATGATGCGATGGCAACAGGGCAGCGAGCGCATGGAGCCAGTCATCGCCGAGCAAGGTAGCAGCGTTCTTCAACCTGCTTTGATCGCCCCACGTCCGGTGCCGAACCGTCATCCCTCAGGTTTGCACGATTGGCCTAATGCAAATCTGCTTTGCCTGAACGCGTACACGTCCAAGTTCACATTCGCCCCAGGATCGATTCATTCAGTTCGCATCTACACGCAGGACAGAAACAGCGGCACGAAGTTGCTGGGCGGTGCCCCCGTGGAAAACGATGGCTCGTTTTTCGTACAGGTTCCGGGGGATCAGCCGTTGCAGATCGAACTGCTCGATGCCTCAGGGAAGACGCTGAAGCGGGAGTCTGGATTCTTCTGGATGCGGAGAGGCGAGCAGCGGGGCTGCGTGGGCTGCCACGCGGGCCCCGAAACCGCGCCCGAAAATGCGGTTCCGGCGGTTCTGCTCAAGTCCACCACGCCGGCTGACCTGACCGGCAATGCCCAAAATGCCTCCGGAGGACATTAGTGTGAAACTGCGAATGTTCATTCTGGTACTCCTGTCCTCCTCCCTGCTGGCGCAAGCGCCGCCAACAAACACTATCCGCTTTGAGGATGCCACCGCGAAATCGGGTATCCAGTTCACGCATAGTTTTGGCGCCCAAAAACTGGGCTCGCTGCTCGAAAGCACCGGCTCCGGTTGTGTCTGGTTTGATTTCAACAATGACGGATTTCCCGATCTTTACGTCGCAACTGGCAAGCCTCTGGGGGAAGGAATCCATCCTTACCCGCTGAAGCAGCTGCCCGCGCCTCCTCCGCACAATCATCTCTACCGCAACAATGGCGATGGAACCTTTACTGACGTGACCGAGCAGGCCGGAGTCGCGGCCAATGTCTTCGGCACCGCAGCCATCGCTGCGGATTATGACAACGATGGCTTCGTGGATCTGTTCGTCACCAGCTATGGAAAGGCAATCCTCTACCACAACAATGGCAACGGCACGTTCACTGACGTGACCGGCAAAGCCGGAATCGATGTGGACGGCTGGTCCATCAGTTCCGACTGGCTCGATTTCGATCGCGACGGCTGCGTGGATCTGTTCGTGGGACGCTATGTGAAGTTCGATCCCAAGTATCGCAATTTTTACCCTGCCGATAACTATCCGGGGCCTCTTGACTATGCCGGAGATACCAACCGGCTGTATCACAACAACTGCAACGGGACATTCACCGATGTGACCGACAAGTCCGGAATCGGCGCGTACAAAGGCCGCACCATGGGTGTGACTGCGGCCGACTATGACGGAGACGGATTTCCCGACATCTACGTCTCGAACGATAAGACCGAAGACTTCCTGTTCCACAACAAACATGACGGAACCTTTCAGGAAGTCGCGGGCGATCTTGGAGTCGCTTACGGTCAGAACGGCGAGAACACTTCCGCCATGGGACCGGTGTTTGCGGATGTGGATAACGATGGGCGCCTTGATCTGTTTGTGACGGATTCGAAATACAACCGGCTGATGCGCAATGTGGGAGCGAACGGATTTGAAGACATCGGCCCGGCTTCCGGAATTTCCCAGGCCAACGCGCAATACACCAGCTGGGGAAGCGGTGTGTACGACTTCGACAACGACGGCGCGCTCGACATTATGATTTTTCACGGCGGCCTGGTTCACCTCGTGCCTCAGGAGCAGTCGCTGTTTCGAGGCTTGGGGAATGGAAAGTTCGTCGATGTCTCGCGTGAAGCCGGTGCGGTGCTCGAGGCCAAGGCCGTCTCCCGCGGCGCCTGCTTTGCCGACTACGACAACGACGGCAAAGTCGATGCCGTTGTGGTGAATCTCGGAGCACCGGCCACATTACTGCGCAACATTACCCAGAACAGCAATCACTGGCTCACGGTGAAATTGAGAGGGAAGAAGAGCAATCGGGACGGCATTGGCGCGCACCTGGAATTGCTTGCCGGTGGGCGCAAGCAAGTGGCGGAACGAATCGCCGGCTCGGGATATTTGTCTCAGGACGATAGCCGGATCCATTTCGGACTCGGTACGGCAGCCAAAATCGACAGACTCACGATCCGATGGCCCAGCGGTCAAGAGCAAGTTCTTGAGAACCTCGCTGCGGATCGCGTGCTAACGGTGGAGGAACAGTAAATGCCACCGCGCCCCCCAGGTTGTCCAACGGACAAAGCATGTAGGGACAGCCGCCATCGGCTGTCCGGTCGAGCGAAGCTCGACAGGAATTCCCCCGAACTACCCACATCCCCCGAGACTCCGCCCCGACCGCTCCCGCGTATCCTCCACCGCAAGTTCGTACTGCTCACCCGCGTCCTCGGCGTCGCGGCCATTGCGCTCCTCGCGATCGCCGCCCGCCCCGCTCCCCGCCAGTCGGGAACCACCCCGAAACAGCTCTATTTATCCCCCATCGAAATGGCGATCACGCCGGACGGCCGCCTGCTCTACGTCGTCTGCCAGGACAGTGATGAGGTGAGAGTCGTCGAGGCCGCCTCCGGCAAAATCGTCAAATCCATTCCTGTTGGCCATGTGCCCCGCGGAATTGCCCTCTCGGCGGACGCCAAGACCTTGTTCATCACCAACGCATGGTCCGACACAGTGTCCGTCATCGACACAAGCATGCTGCAGGTCGTGCGAACTTTGCCCACTGGCTTCGAGCCCAGCGGCGTCATCTTCGACGCCAGGGCCGATGCCCTCTACGTCGCCAACCGGCTCAGCAACGACGTTTCCGTAATCGATTTGAACACCGGTCAGGAAACCAAGCGCCTTCTGGCGGGAAGAGGCGCGAGCTATCTCTCGTTGTCCCCTGATGGAAGATTCATTTACTGCACGCACGTGTATCCGAATCCCGGCGCATTCCGCAGCCAGCCGCAGTCGGAGATTACGGTCATTGATACAGGGACGCAAACCGTTGTCGAACGCAAGCCCTTGCACAATGTCGCCGGCGCATTCCATCTGGCCACCTCCGCCGACGGCAAGCTCGCCGTAGTTGCTCAGCTCAGGCCGAAGAACCTGATTCCGCTGGCCCATGTGGAGCACGGCTGGGTCTTCGGCGATTCGCTCACCCTGTTTGGTTCGGACGTAGGCGGAATGATCCAGATTCCCCTGGACGAACTCGATCGCTACTATGCCCTGCCGTGGGGTGTAGCCATTGCGCCAGACAAATCGAAGCTGTTCCTCACCACCGCGGGAGCTCAGAGCGTTACCGTGATCAATCTCCCGCACCTGCTTGAGACGGTGCGCACCCGTCATCAGCCCTTTGTCAACGATCTGTCTGCCTCGGCGGAGTATGTTTCTTCGAGAATTTCCGTCGGCCACAATCCGCGGGGACTTGCGCTGTCGCCAGACGGCAAGCGTTTGTACGTTGCGAATCGCCTCGACGACAGCATCTCCGTCATCGACACCGCTGCCGAAAGCGTGCTGTCCACAATTGATCTCGGCGGGCCGAAAGACATTAACGCCGTGCGGCGAGGCGAGCGCCTTTTCTACACTGCAGAGTTTGCGTTCCAGGGAGGCTTTGGCTGTTCCAATTGCCACATTGACGCAACCATTGACGGCCTCGAATGGGACCTCGAGCCGGATGGATTCGGCAAGGATATCGTGGATAATCGCTCGCTCGAGAATCTGGCCGGAACCGAGCCCTTCAAATGGAACGGCGGCAATCCGGATATGCCCACCGAATGCGGGCCACGCACAGAGAAGTTCTTCTTCCGCACGCAAAGCTTCAATCCGCAGCAGCTCACCGATCTGGTCACCTTCGTCTACTCCCTGCCATACCGCCCGAATCGTTACCGCTTGCCGAACGACGACTTGACCTCGGCTCAGGAGCGCGGCAAAGCCATATTCGAGCGCACGAAATCAAAGAAGGGTGCGGACATCGCGGAAACCAATCAGTGTACGTATTGCCACAGCGGTCCCAAATACACCAATCAGAAGCAGATTGATATTGGCTCAGGCAAGGCGACTGACCGCTCCCCTGTAATCGATGTGCCACAACTCCCGAACGTCGCCTATTCCGCGCCCTATCTGCACGACGGCTCGGCTCGCTCCCTCGAAGAGATTTGGACGGTTTTCAATCCCAAGGACACCCATGGAGTTACGAACGACTTAACCAAAGATGAATTGAACGACCTAATCGAGTACCTGAAGACGTTATGAAAATGCGAATGAATCATGTAGGAACAGCATGAAGATGCGAATGAATCATGTAGGGACAGCCGCCATCGGCTGTCCGGTCGAGCGAAGCTCGACTGAGCACTGCGGCCGAACAGCGCTGCGAGGCTGTGTGTTGCTAGCGATTTTCGCCATCTTTGCCTCGCTAATCTTCGCGCAGGACCTCCCGACGTTCCGCTGGGAAAACTTCACGACTGCCAACGGGCTCCCGGACAACCACGTCTACTGCGTGCTCGTGGACGGCCAGCGCATCTGGGCCGGCACCGATAACGGTTTGGGCCTCTACGAGAACGGCATCTGGAAAGTCTTTCGCCCCGCCGACGGTTTAGCGCACCAGGCAGTGCTCTCGCTGGCTCTCGACAAGCATACCGGCGATCTCTGGGTTGGCACCATGGGCGGACTCAGCCGGGTCTCCGCCGGCCGCATTGATACCTACACTCAACTGAATTCCGGTTTAAGTAATGACATTGTGTACGGAGTTGGCGTGCAGGGCGACTCTGTCTGGACCGCAACCGCAGCGGGAGCGAGTCGCCTGAATGTCCGCACGGGGCAGTGGGCGCTGTTCAACGAGCGCAACACGCCCATGTTCGAGATCTGGAATTACGCCGTGAGCGCAGCCGAGGACAAGGTCTATTTCGCCGTGTGGGGCGGAGGCGTGCTGGAGTACGACCAGGCGACCGAGCGCTGGAAAGATTACAACGATCCCGACGGGGAAACGCAAATGGTCGTCATGAAGGACCAGGGTCTCATTCACGAGATCACCACATCCGTCAGCTACGTGGACAAGATTCTCTGGGTGGCAACGTACTTCGGGGCTAGCCGCTACGACGGCCGCTATTGGCATAACTTCCTGCAGAAAGACAGCGGCCTCCCCAGCAATTTCCTGAACCAGGTCAAAGGACTCGACGCCAATCGCGCCTGGTTCTCGACCGATAAGGGTCTGGCTTATTACGACGGCACCAACTGGGCCGTATACCGTCCCGCTCTCGACACTCATAAGCCGGAGATGTTGGTGCGCGATCGCGATGGAAATGTGAAAAACATACCCGTGCAGAGCGCTCCATCGCACAACTACATTCTTGCAGTCGATTTCCAGGGTGACGACATCTGGGTCGCCACCGCGCACGGTCTAAGCCACGGCATTCGGCAGAAAGAAACTGTCAATATCGCAAAAGCGTTCGGCAGCAAAGAAGGGAAGAAACGCTAATCTCAGGGGGCATTTTATGAATGTTCAAGAATTACTCGCAGAAGTAGCAACAGCACCCGTCGTGAAGCGGGCGATCACAAATCACTCGACGTTGAACGAAGCGTATGAATACGGCAGCGCCTTTTCCCGAGGCATGCGGATTGACCTCAATGGGTTAACCATCCTTCTGATTTCAGGCACCGCCAGCATCGACGAAGAAGGACGCACGGTGCACGTCGGTGACTTCCGCGCGCAACTTCGGCGTACATACCAGAACATCACCCGGTTGCTGGAATCGGAAGGGGCGACCTGGCACGATATCGTTCGCACCACCTGCTACCTGCGCGACATTGAGCGCGACTATCAGGCGTTCAACGAAGAGCGGACCGCGTTCTTCAAAGAGCAGGGACTTGATCCGCTCCCGGCGTCCACCGGAATCCAGGCGATCCTTTGCCGGCCGGATCTTCTGATCGAAATTGAAGCGATTGCCATGTTCCGTCGCGAAACGTCCGAAGAGTAGGCAAGGAGTAGCGACATGCGCCTCGTATCGGTAGCTGTCATGACGGCTGCGCTCGCTTGCGCGGCTTGGGCCCAGGATCCTCCGGCGTGTGCCTGCGGCAAAAATCCTCCCGGTCCACCCGCGCCTCGGTCGCTGAAGCCCTACGCGGGCGCCCCCGAGGACCTGCGCCCATTCTCAAAGTTCACCGCTCCGTACCATGAGTACTATCAGGATCTGATCGAGTACAACGGCGCAGCCCGCGACATTCCCGATCCCGACCTGAACGGCCTCAGCGAGATCCGCATCGGATTTCTGGCTCCGCTGTACGATCACCCCGACCAGGTCCGGGGCGCGCACATGCTCAATGGCGCCCAGATGGCCATTGACGAGGCGAATGCAGCCGCTGGATACGGCGGAAAACCGTTCCGCCTGATTACGCACAACGATTACGACAACTGGCAGAACAGTAGTACTTCTTTGCCGGGAGTTTCCAAGGAGTCGGCCATTTGGGGCGCGGCATCAAACGATGCCGTGCGCATGATTTATGAAGACAAGGTGTGGGCGATGTTCGGGTCCATCAGTTCGGAATCCACGCACATTGTGCTTCGGCTGACATTGAAGGCGGAAACTCCGCTGGTGAACAGCGCTTCCACGGATCCCACGATTCCCGAAACCATCATTCCCTGGTATTTCACTGACATTCAGGACGATCGTGTTCAGGGCTATACGCTGGCCCGCCACATCTATACCGAACTCGGTCTGAAGCGGGTTGCGCTCTTACGCATTAATGACCGCTACGGCCGGTTTGGGGTGATCAAGTTTCGAGACGCTTCCCGCCGCCTCGGGCATCCTGTTGTCATCGAGCAGAAGTTCCTGAAAGGAGACGTCGACCTTCATCGCCAGCTCCAGGTGATCGAGGATTCCCGCGTTGATGCCATCGTGCTCTGGACCGATATCGAGCAGACCGCGATGATCCTCCGGCAGATGCAGGAGCTGGGCATGAAGCAGCGCGTCTTCGGCAGCCACCGCACCATCGGCGAAGAACTAATTAAGCTTGCCGGGTCTGCCGCTGAAAATTTTGAGGCGGTTTATCCCTACGATCCCAGCCGCAAGGATCCGCGCTGGACTGATTTCGTGGCCCGCTATGAGGCTCGCTACCATGTAAAGCCCGATCACTTCGCCGCTCTCGCTTACGATCAGATGCGAATCTTGCTGGACGCCATCTGCCGCGCGGGGTTGAACAAGGCCCGCATTCGGGACGCGCTTACCGGGCTGACCAGCTACAAGGGGGTCACGGGCGACATGGCATTCGATCCGAACTGCAAGAATGTCGCGCCGCTATTTCTCGCCCGGGTTCACAATGGGCAGATTGCCTATCGCCGCATCACCATGGAAAAACCCTATGCCCAGGTCGGGGAAGACGGAGTGCAGTATTCCGGCCCCCCCGCTTCAACTGCGAAGGGCGAGGATCGCAAAATCGGAGTTGTCGGTCCTCGTGCCGATGAGGTGGTGCGATCGCCGGCAGCGCAACATTATCTTGCATCTTTGAATGCTTCCGGTCGGCATTACTCTCTCATCCCGATTCCATCGGATACTTCCTGGGGAAAAGCTTCTAGCGATTTGGTCAAGGCCGTTTATCAGGAGCATGTTTTGGCCCTCATCGCTTTGGACCGCTCTTCCAGTCATCTTGCCGAGCAAATCGCCGTGAAAACCTTCATCCCCGTCATTGCCATCTCGTCCGATCACGCACTGACTTCGACCAATATCCCGTGGATATTCCGATTACCCGACCAGACCGGGCTGGATCAGGCTTTGGGCTGCCTTTCTGTCGCCATCGAACAAGCCGGTCCCACTCGGACCGCGATCCGTCAGACTCTCGCCTCCGGCCGACCCCTGGCTGGCATTCGGTTCGATTCGACCGGCGAGCTCATACAATAGCCGGTCCGATCGTCTTGGCAGCTTCGGGCATTGCTATTTCTGGCGCTCAGCCGAAAGAAACCTCCTCCGGCCATGGCCACGGACGAAACAAAATTCGTACAATCGTACAATCATAAAGCGGTCAACCTTAACTTGAAGGGAACGCAGGCCTGGCAGATACAGCTCAACTTCAACGAGTTCGCGTGATCGACTCGCACACGGGCGGCGAACCAACGCGCTTGGTGGTCAGTGGCGGCCCTGATCTTGGAACAGGTCCCTTGTCCGAAAGACTGCGCCGGTTTCGCAAGGAACACGATGCATTCCGCTCCGCAGTAGTGAATGAGCCGCGGGGCTCTGATGTGGTCGTGGGCGCCTTGCTTTGCGAACCGATGGACCCGGCGTGCGTAGCCGGCGTCATTTTCTTTAACAACGTCGGATGTCTGGGCATGTGTGGCCATGGGACCATCGGATTAGTCGCGACGCTTCTTTTCATGAACCGGATCGGTCCAGGGGAGTATCGCATTGAAACTCCGGTAGGAATTGTTACAGCTGTTCTCTATGAGAACGGTCTGGTGACCGTGAACAACATCGCCAGTTACCGTTTCGCCTCGAATGTTCCTGTCCAGGTTCCCGGCTTCGGAACTGTGCACGGAGACGTCGCCTGGGGAGGGAACTGGTTCTTCCTGGTGCGCGAGCACTCGATGAATCTGTCGATCGGCAACATTGAGGCATTGACGAACTTCACCTGGGCAATCCGCCGCGCACTCCGTGAGCAGGGAATCACCGGTGCGAGCCAGCAGGAAATCGATCACGTGGAGCTGTTTGGTCCGTCTGCTATCGCCGGAGTGGATAGCAAGAACTTCGTTCTATGCCCAGGGAAAGCTTATGATCGATCTCCTTGCGGTACCGGGACCAGCGCCAAGCTGGCCTGCTTGTATGCCGATGGCAAGATTCGCGAAGGCCAGGTATGGAAGCAGGAGAGCATCGTCGGCAGCGTGTTTGAAGGTACTATTTCAGTGCGCGATGGAAACCTGTATCCCAGCATTACAGGTTCGGCTTTCGTGAACTCGGAGGCCGAACTCGTGCTTGATCCAAACGACCCCTTTTGCTGGGGTATTCGATCTTGACCCGGGATCTCAGTAAATCAGCGAGTGCAAGGCTTCCTCAGGATAGCGGATTGATGAACTCTAGTGAACTTGCCCGGCGCTTTGAGGCACGCTTTGGAAACGTGCCGAGGATCTTTCGCGCCCCGGGCCGCGTGAACCTCATCGGCGAGCACACCGATTACAACGAAGGCTTCGTAATGCCCGCCGCAGTTGAGTTCTCCACCTTTGTAGCGGTTGCTCCGCGCCTCGATCGAAAGCTGCTGATTCAGTCCGACGAGTTCCCCGGGAATCTGGAATTCGACGTCGATCGCCTTCCCACGCAACGCACCAATTCCTGGTGCGATTATGTTTTGGGAGTTGCCGGCGCACTCCGCCAGCACGGGACTTCGTTGCGGGGAGCGAATCTGCTGGTGCACGGAAATGTGCCCGTTGGCGCAGGCCTGAGCTCATCGGCAGCAGTCGAGGTCGCTTCGGCGCTGGCTTTGATGAGCCTGGATAACGAAATACTGCCCCTGCCCGAGGTGGCCAAGCTTTGTCGCCAGGCGGAAAACGAATTTGTCGGTGCGCGGGTGGGGATCATGGATCAATTCGTCTCCTGCATGGGCAAGCGAGGCCACGCTTTGCTTCTGGATTGCCGCTCGCTCGAATTTCAGTTCGCTCCGATTCCTGCGGGCATCGAACTGGTGGTCTGCAACACCATGGTCAGACATGATCTGGCGACCGGCGCCTACAACCAGCGACGTGCGGAATGCGAACAAGGGGTACGATATTTCGCTCAAGTGGATACATCGGTTCACGCGCTGCGCGATGTGTCTCCGCAATTGTTGGAGCAAGTGGGCAGCGAGCTATCCGCGACCATTCGCAAGCGCTGTACCCACGTGATCCGCGAGAATCAGCGAACCCTCGAGGCGGCGCGCTCTCTTGCCAATGGCGATCTGGCGCGCGTGGGAGAGTTGATGCGGGAATCTCACGAGAGCTTGCGCGATCTCTACGAGGTGAGCTGCCGCGAACTCGATGCCATGGTGGACGCGGCTCAAGGCTTGCCCGGCTTCATGGGTGGACGCATGACCGGCGGCGGCTTTGGCGGCTGCACCGTTAATCTAGTGCGGGAAGAGAAGGCGACGGAGTTCGCCGCGCAAATCGGCGAACGCTATCAACAAGTCACGGGGATCATTCCGCAAATCTATCCTTGCCACGCCGACAACGGAGCGCAAGAAGTCAGCTTCAGCTAGCTAGCCCCCTCTGCATTGGGCGCCCAGCCCTGCAATTTCACCAGCCAGTTCGCGGGTTCCGGCAGAATCGCAAACTTGGGTATTTGGCCCCGCACCATGGCCACTTCATCGCAATAATGGAATCGTGGGCAGGCATGGCAATCTTTGTAGATCTTGTCGGGTAGATCCTCGCGCTGTGCCACGGAAAAGCCTTGTCCGGCGAAAAAGTCCGGCTTGCGCGTAAACAGGCAGATGCAATCCACCTGGTGCCGCTTGGCTTCTGCCATCAGCGATTTCACCAGCCGTCCACCGCCGCCTTTACCCTGAGCCCAGGGCGCGACCGTAATGGATCGGATCTCCGCCAGGTGGGTTCCGTAGAGGTGCAGGGCGCCGCAGCCGATGATCTTTCCATCCTCTTCGAGCACTACGAAATCCCTGACATTCTCGCAGATCTCCGGCAGCGTGCGCGGCAGCAGCGTGCCATCGCCCGAGTACGCCGCGATGAGTTCGTGAATGTGCTTGGCATCGGGAAGGATTGCTTTACGCGTGCGCATGGACGTCCTCGCGAAGGGACTCGACAACTTTTCTTGCCGTTGCCATTGCCTGTTTCACCTGGCCCGGGGCCGTTCCTCCCTTTACGTCGTGCATGGCGAGCACCGAGGGGAGGGATAATGATTCATAGAAGTCCTCGCCGAACGCCGGACTGAGCGAGCGAAGATCTACCAGCGGCAAATTACGCAACTCGCATCCGCGCTCCAGGCAAAGCTGCACCGCCTTTCCAACCCGCTCGTGCGCCAGGCGCGACGGCACGCCGCGTTTGACCAGATATGTGGCCGCGGCCCAGGCATTCATAAATCCTGAATCTGCGGCGGACTGCATCCGCTCGTAATTGAATTCCACCGACTTCATCCACCCCGTAACCAGCGGCAGCATCTGCAGGAGCGTATCCGTGCTGCCGAACAGCGGCTCCTGGGTTTCCTGCAGATCCTTGTTGTAAGCGAGAGGCAAGCCCTTGATCGAGACCATCAGCGCGGTGACGTGCCCGAGAACTCGCCCGCTCTTTCCGCGCACCAGCTCCAGCAGGTCCGGATTCTTCTTCTGTGGCATGGCGCTGCTGCCCGTCGAATATGCTTCCGGCAAGCTGATGAATGCGTATTCTTGCGTAGAAAAAAGGATCATCTCCTCAGCCCAGCGGCTCAAATGCAAGGCCATCTGCGATAGGGCACTGACGAACTCCACCACAAAATCCCGATCGCTGGTGGCATCGATGCTGTTGCCAGTGGGAGCATCGAATCCCAGATGACTGGCCATCAGCGTCCGGTCGAGCGGCAAGGTTGCGCCTGCCACCGCACCTGAGCCCAGCGGGCACACGTTCAGCCGCTTCCGGCCGTCCATGAGTCGATCAGCATCGCGCAGAAACATCTCTACATAAGCCAGCAGCCCGTGGGCCAGCAGTACCGGCTCGGCCCGCTGCAGGTGCGTGTAAGCGGGCAGCGCCGCGTCCCCCGCCTTTTCAGCACGATCCACAAACGTTGCGCAGAGTTCCGCCAGTTCATTCCGCAACTCATCGATCGCGGCCCTGACGTAAAGCCGCAAATCGGTCGCGATTTGTTCGTTGCGGCTGCGGCCGCTGTGCAGCTTGTATCCCGTATCGCCGATCAGAGCCACCAGTTGCTTTTCGACGAAGTGGTGCACGTCTTCCGCTTCCTCATCCTGCAGAAATTCCGGAGAAGCCGAAGCGCGTTGCAGAATCTGCTGCAATGCCTGCACGATGCCGATCAGTTCGTCGGCAGAAATGATCTCGGCATGTTTCAAGGCGTGCGCATGCGCTTCGCTGGCGGAGATTTCGTAGCGCAGCAGCCGGCGGTCAAAGTCGAACGACCGCTGCCAGCGCTCAAAATCACCGTCCAGCGCCTGCCGGAATCTGCCCGACCACATCTTCATCGTGCGACCTCGACGCGGGCGCGAGCACGTGAGCGCGAGGGCAGCCCGAGAATTCGGATGAATCCCGCGGCGTCCTTCTGGTCGTAGCTGTCGTCCATCGTGAACGACGACAGATCAGTCCGATAGAGCGAGTACTCCGATTCGCGGCTCACAATGGAAAGGTTTCCCTTGTACAGCGAAAGAGTAATGCTGCCCGTCATGTTCTTCTGAGTTTCATTCACAAACCCATCCAGCGCCTCCCGCAACGGCGTGAACCACAGGCCGAAGTACACCAGTTCCGCATATTTCAGGCCAATGTGTTGCTTATAGTGGGCGACATCCCGCTCCAGGCAGAGCGCTTCCAGTTCGCGGTGCGCTGTGATCAGCACAGTGCCGCCAGGAGTCTCGTAACATCCTCGGGACTTAATTCCCACAAAGCGGTTCTCCACCAGATCGACACGCCCCACCGCGTTACGCGCGCCGATTTCGTTTAGCAGTTCAACCAGCGATACGGGATCCATTTCCAGCCCATTCACCGAGATGGGAACTCCCTGAAGAAATCCGATCTGCACCTGCTCTTCCTTATCCAGAGCGTCTTTCGGAGAGCGAGTAATCTGCCAAGTCGTAGGCAGAGGCGCGTTGGCCGCATCTTCCAGTTCTCCGCCTTCATGGCTGATGTGCCATAGATTCCGGTCGCGGCTGTGAATCTTCTCGCGACTGGCTGCCACCGGAATGCCATGCTGCTCGGCGTAATCCAGGCAATCTTCGCGCGACTTCAGCGTCCATTCGCGCCAGGGCGCAATGATCTTCAACTCCGGAGCGAGCGCCTGATAGGTGAGTTCGAACCGCACCTGATCGTTGCCCTTCCCCGTGCAACCATGAGCGACAGCGGTCGCACCCTCACGCAGCGCCACCTCCACCTGGTGCTTCGCAATTACGGGGCGAGCCAGCGAAGTGCCGAGCAAATACTTGTGTTCATAAACCGCGCCCGCTTTCAGGGCAGGGAACACGTAGCCGGTCAGGAATTCTTCCCGCAAATCCTCGACAATAACTTTGCTGGCCCCGGTCGCATATGCCTTCTCGACGACGGCTTCGATGTCGTCACCCTGGCCCACATCGCCCACCATCGCGATCACTTCATACGAGTAGTTTTCCTTCAGCCACGGGATGATGATGGAGGTGTCGAGTCCACCGGAATAAGCAAGAACGACTTTCTCAGGCATGAGCGCTCCTTACGGGCAGACGAACTGCACCACCCAGCAATAAATAAAGAATAGATTTTTGAACGTGCAGCCGGTTTTCGGCCTCATCGAAAATCACGGAGTTCTCGGAATCCATCACCTCATCTGTGACTTCTTCGCCCCGATGCGCCGGAAGGCAATGCATGAACACCGCGTGCGGCGCCGCTTCCGCCATCAGTTTCTTGTTGACCTGATAAGGCTGAAAAATTTGAGAACGCTGCGCAGACTCGTGCTCCTGTCCCATGCTGGCCCACGCATCGGTATAGATCGCATCAACCCCCGCGACCGCAGCATGAGGGTCCGTCAGAAATTCGAGTTGAGCTCCGGTCTGCTTCGCCAGTTTCTTCGCATCGGCAACGATCTGCGGATTGCACGCATAACCCTTCGGGGTGGCAATGTGGATCGAAGAACCCAGACAGGCGCAAGTCAGCAGCAACGAGTGCGCGACGTTATTGCCATCCCCAACATACGCCAGCGTGATCTTCTTCAAATCGCCGAAGCGCTCCTGCAGCGTGAGATAGTCGGCCAGAGCCTGGCAGGGATGTTCCAGATCGCTCAGCGCATTGATCACCGGTACAGACGCGTGACGCGCCATACCTTCGATGGTCTCGTGTGCGAACGTGCGCAGCACGATCACATCGATCCACCGCTCCAGGTTCTGGGCGATGTCGCTGAGTTTCTCGCGCGCATCCAGTTTGCTGCGCGACTGATCCACGAACATGGCCGTTCCGCCAAGGCTGACCATGCCGGATTCAAACGTGAGGCGCGTTCGCAGCGAGGGCTTCTCGAAGAACATCACCATCTGCTTGCCCGCAAGTGCCCGCTGAAACACCGATGGCCGCGCCTTCATCAGTTCCGCCAGATGCAGGACGGCGTGCACCCCCTCCCGGCCGAGATCACGCGTGGAAATCAGGTCTGAGCACCAGAAAACGCCAGGAAATAGCTGTGGCGCAACCGGTGTTCTATTTTGCACTTGAGTGTTCAATTAAATTCCTCTTTCTCCATCATGTAGAGATAGCCATGTAAAGACAGCCTTCCAGAGACAGCCATGTAGGGACAGCCGCCTCGGCTGTCCAGTCGAGCGAAAGCTCGACAGCCGTTCTAACCGCGTGCACTGAAACTCACACGCAAGTCACCTCAGTCCCGCAATTCAACTTGGTCAAATAAAACTGCGGGAGCGCCTCCGCTTCCGCCGCAGGCAAAATGCGCACACGCCCCACTCCCTGCTTCAGAGCTTGGGTACACGCCGCCAGTTTCGGCAGCATGCCGCCACTCACGATGGATCCGGCAGCAAGATCCTGCGCCTGTTTTGTGCTCAGCCAGGGAATGACTGTGCCCGAGGCGTCCTTTACTCCTGGTACGTCAGTGAGAAAGATCAGCGCATTGGCGTGACATGCTGCCGCACACGCGGCTGCCATTTCGTCCGCGTTCACGTTGTAGTATTCGCCATCAGCCCCGAGCGCCAGTGAAGCGAGCACGGGAATGCCGCCTTGCTGCCAGAGCGCCTCAATCCAGCACGGTTCCGCGAAACAGATTTCACCCACGAATCCCACATCGTTCCCTTGAACCTGCTTGCGCCGGGCGCGAAAGCTCATGCCATCTCCGCCGCAGAAGCCAACGGCCGGCATGCCCGCGGCCTGAATCGCCGCGACCAGTTTCTTGTTGACCATTCCCCCCAGCACCATCAGCGCCACATCCCGCGTCTCGGCATCCGTGACCCGCAGTCCGCTTATAAACTGGCTCTGCATGCCGAGTTGCTTCAGAACTCGCGTCAGAGCGCTGCCCCCGCCGTGAACCACCGCTACGCGATGCCCGTCCTGCGCCAGTTCGGCAATGGCCCGCGCGCACTTGCGCAGGGTTGCGGCGTCTTCCAGCGCTGCACCTCCGATTTTGATGACGATCGTCACTGCAGCCCTTCTTCCTCGTCCCATCCGTACATCAGATTCATGTTCTGCACCGCTTGCCCCGCCGCACCCTTGAGCAGGTTATCGATGCAGGAGATCAAGACCAATCGCCGCCCGTCGTCAGCCAGGCAGAATCCGAGGTCGCAGTAATTCGTGTGCAGCGAGAACTGCACCTGCGGCAGCTTCGGAGTCGCGAAGATTCGTACCCACCGTTTGCCGGAATAGAAGTTGCGATAGCAGGCTTCCACTTCCAGCGGCGTCATCGTTCGATTGAGCTGAACGTAAACGGTTGACAGAATTCCGCGTGGAATCGGCAGCAAGTGCGGCGTGAATGTCAGTTCCGGCCCATTCAACCCAAGCTGCTCTACCATCTCGCCTAAGTGGCGATGATTGAAAACCGAGTAGGCGGAAAAATTGTCAGCCACCGACACGAAATGTGTTTTCGACGTGGGCTCTTTTCCCGCACCGGATACGCCCGACTTCGCATCGGCGATGATGCCTCGGCTGCGATCCACGACTCCGGCTTTTACCAGAGGCGCGAGCGACAGAATGACGGATGTGGCATAGCATCCGGGATTCGCAATCAGATCTCCATTCGCAATCCGATCCGCATTGAGTTCAGGCAAGCCATACACAGCCCTATCCGTTAGTTGGGCCGCACTCTGCGCATCGGAATCTTCAAAGCCATAGATTGCCCGGTGCTGCTCGTTCTTCAGGCGCCACGCCCCGCTCAGATCAATGACACGCAGGCCCTGAGCGATAGCCTCGGGCACCAGCGAGCGCGATATTTCATGAGGTGTCGCCAGAAAGAGCAACTGCACTCCTTGCCTCTTCAGGCTCGCCCAGGACAGCGACTGAAGCGGGTAGCCGCCGTTCCCACACAGAGCCGGGAAGACGTCTGCCAGATCCGTCTGACCGCCATTCTCCGAATTGCGGCGCAGCAGTACAGGTTTCTCCAGTTGTGCATGACGCATAAGAATCCGCGTCAATTCCAGGCCGGAATAGCCCGTCGCCCCCAGCACCGCAGTTTTGAGTTTCCCCGACGTCACCCCAGCATTTCCTCGATCCGTCCGGCCAGCGTGCGGGCCTGATCTCTATCCGGGCAGACGATCAGTATCGTGTCGTCTCCGGCGATGGTGCCGACCATCTCCGGCCAGTCCGCTTCGTCCAGCGCCGCGGCCACCGGTTGGGCGCTGCCCACAATCGTCTTGATGACCAGCAGATTCTGCGCCGAGCGGATATCCAGCACGAATTCGCGAACCAGGCGCGAGACTGGCGGCAGCGCCACTCCCGCGCCGTTTTCACCCTGGGGGAGGGCATATCCGTGAGCTGTTTTGCTGAGATTCAGGTCACGGATGTCGCGCGAAAGCGTGGCCTGTCCCACCTTGAATCCGCGCCGGCGCAGATGCCTTTGCAGATCCTCCTGGCTGGCCACCGATCCGTGCTTCAGGACATCCAGAACCGCGCGCTGGCGCAAACTTTTATTCATAATGAATAATTATTCACAAAAATGAATAATTATGTTGTTATCTTACGGACCTTCCCCCAAATGTCAAGGGCAGTCCCGCACATTTACGTAACTTTTCAAAGTCTTGCCGATTTCGCCGCGGGTTTGAAAACTGCCCGCGCTCGCTCCGGGCTTGGTAGACTACTGCGCGGTACTGAGTGCCATTTTCCGCACGGGAGAAGGAATGAACTCGAAGCCAACGCTGGGGGCAGAACTGATCGCCGAGTTCCTGGGCACGTTCGTGTTAATCCTGTTCGGCACGGGCGTCGTGGCCATGGTGGTGCTCTTCCCGACCCACAATCCCGGCGAAACGATTCATGGCGGATTTACCAACATAACGCTCGGCTGGGGACTGGGGGTGACGATGGGAATCTATATCGCGGGGAAAGTCTCCGGAGCACACCTCAATCCCGCAGTGACACTGGCCTTTGCGATATTTCGAAAATTTCCATGGGCAAAAGTGATTCCGTACTCCCTCTCGCAAACCGCAGGCGCTTTCGCCGCTGCGGCGGTGGTGTTCTGGAACTACCATCCGGCTTTCGTGCAAGTCGACCCCAACCTGGAAAGGACCGCAGGCATCTTCACCACCTTCCCAGCTTTTGCTGGCCTGCCGCAGGCGGGATTCCTCGATCAGTTCATCGGCACGGGCTTGCTCCTGCTGCTGATCTTCGCCATCATCGACGAATTTAATATGCCGCCGGGCGCAAACCTGGTGCCCGCCATGATCGGATTGGTAGTGGTCGCCATCGGCATGAGCTTCGGCGGGATGCATGGATACGCCATCAACCCCGCCCGCGATTTTGGCCCGCGCCTCTTCGCCGTCATTGCGGGATTCAAGAACAACGGCATGACGGACGGCACTCACGTATGGTGGATTCCCGTCGTCGCGCCCTTGCTCGGCGGCCTGGCCGGAGCCGCACTCTACGATTTCGGCATTCGGCGTTACCTGAAGCCTTCGTAGAGACGTTGCTTGCAACGTCTCTGCGGGATCCCAACGTCTCTGCCGAGATCGCAACCGAACGAGGGGGATTCGTGAAATACATTTTGGCACTGGATCAGGGCACAACCAGCTCTCGAGCCCTGTTGTTCGATGAAACTGGCGCTATCCGCACCGTCGCCCAACGTGAGTTCGATCAAATCTTTCCCCAGCCGGGATGGGTCGAGCACAATCCCGAGCACATCCTTTCTTCGCAAGTCGCGGTGGCGCGTGACGCTCTCGAGAAGGTACGTGCCAGCGCCCAAGACATAGCTGCCATCGGCATTGCCAACCAGCGCGAGACGACACTCATTTGGAACCGCGACACCGGTACGCCCATCCATAACGCGATTGTCTGGCAGGATCGCCGTACCGCCGATTTCTGTGAGCGATTGCGTAGCGAGGGACACAGCGCATCGATTCAGCAGCGTACCGGCCTGCTGATTGATTCCTACTTTTCAGCCAGCAAGATTTCCTGGATGCTCGAAAATGTTCCGCGTGCGCGCCAGTTGGCAGATGCTGGACAGCTTGCGTTCGGCACCGTTGACACCTGGCTCCTCTACAAACTGACCCAAGGGCGGGTCCACGCCACCGATATCAGCAACGCCTCCCGTACCATGCTGTTCAACATTCACAGCCGCGATTGGGACGGGGAACTCTTAAAGCTCTTCGGTATTCCCAAATCCGTGCTGCCGGAAGTTCGCTCCTCCAGCGAAATCTACGCTGAGGTGAATGGCGTTGAGGGTCTCAACGGAATCCCCATTGCGGGTATCGCTGGAGATCAGCAGGCCGCCCTCTACGGCCAGCGCTGCTACAAATCTGGCATGACCAAAAACACTTACGGCACGGGCTGTTTCATGCTGCAGAACACGGGGACGCGTACCGTCCCGTCCTCCAATCGCCTGGTGACCACCATTGCCTGGAGCCTGGGTGGCACGACCGAGTACGCGCTCGAAGGCAGCGTCTTTGTCGGAGGCGCGGTGGTGCAGTGGTTGCGCGATGGCCTTGGCTTGATTCGCAAATCGGAGGAAGTGGAGGCGCTCGCGAAATCTGTGCCCGATAATGGAGGCGTCTATTTTGTCCCGGCCTTCGTAGGCTTGGGCGCGCCGCACTGGGACTCCTACGCGCGCGGCTCAATCTTCGGACTGACCCGCGGTTCTACTGCGGGACATATCGCGCGGGCCGCCGTCGAAAGCATCGCCTATCAGGTCGCCGATCTGCTCGACGCCATGCAGCGCGATTCCGGCAATTCGGTGCAGGAATTGCGAGTGGACGGCGGCGCGGCGGCCAATGACAGCCTGATGCAGTTTCAGGCGGATATTCTCGGCGTTCCGGTAGTCCGTCCTGCCGTGACTGAGACCACAGCGCTGGGAGCATCCATGCTCGCAGCCCGCGCCATTGGATTCTGGCCCGATAGCCAGTCTAACTCCGGCAACAACGATCGCCGCTTCGAGCCCAACATGCCTTCGTCACAGGCCCGTGCTCTACGCGAGCGTTGGGACGAGGCGGTTTCTCGCTCCAAAGCCTGGCAGCCCGGGGCCTGACTTCCCTAGGGCGAATGGCCCGCTACTGCTCGAACCAGAACACGCCGCCTTTCGTGATTGCCGGTAGCGTGAATGTCATCGAGTCGCCGTGTTGGACTCCCTTCACCGCCTGCGCTTCCCCCAGAAATGGCAGAAAGAATCCCCGCCCCTGCGACTTGGACGCGAGAGTGACTTCCACCCCCGTCTGGGGCGTCTGCACCGGATTCTTGCCTCCAACCAGCCCAGCGAAATTGGCGAAGTAGACATTCACGTGTCCATCCGACGTCCTCGCAATCGACGTGGCTACCTGCGGCCCTGCTTTCACCTGCACCGCATCACCGCCTTGCAGAGCCTTCAACAACGATTGCTCTGCCTCGGGCGACGTGTGCTCGAAATCCTTTTCCAGGAGCGCGTTGTAAGACTTTCCCGGACCGTCAGGAAATCTGACCACGTTGTGCGATTCCCCGACTTCAGTCGTGTCGGTACCGCCGATGATGATCCGCCCGCCACCTTCCTCAAAATGTTTCAGCCACTTGTTCTCACTGGAACTGAGAGCGCGCACATCCGGCAGAATCAGCGTGCGTCCGTGAAAACCTTCCAGGGTGCGCGGAGTGACCACCTGAAATTCGAGATGCTTCTGCATCAGCAGTATCAAAATTCCCCGGTACGAAGCAATAAACTCGTCCGCATAGTAGTTTCGTGTCTCCGGGGAAAAGTAAACGCCAATGGGATCGATCGGACTGCGGGGCAGATAGAAGGTCTTCTCATGCGCGCGAATCCAGTCGAAAATAACTTTGCGAGTCGGTAAATCATTCGAGCCCGCCATGGAGTGCCCGGGCGCATCCCAAAAATTCGCGCCCGCCATCACCTGCGACATGGCCAGATTCTTCATCGCCTCGCGCTTATCCACTGTTTTGTCGCCATCCCAGGAGTAGTTCAGAATCCACGTCGGCTTTCCCTGGGCAAACGCTCGAAAGGAATGCATGCCCACCTGGTAGCTAAACCAGTCCAGCGGCTTGCGCCCTGACGCCATGTGGTCGCCGCTGCCGAACTCGTACTCGTGAGCAATCGCATCGACCACGGGATAAAGGCTGTACACATCTGCCCCAACCCGCACCGCCTCCTGTTCAATGCCCGGATAAATTTCAGGAATGGTTTTGATCTGCGGGTTTACTGCTTTGGCCGTCTGGTCGATCTCATGCAGAAAATCCGTGAAGGTCTGAATCCGAAAATCGACCCACTTCCGGAATGCCGGATCGGAAAAGTCGCCAAGCTTTAAATCGTGCTTCGCATCCAATCCCGTCTGCTGTTTGAAAGCTGCGACCGTGTAGTCGTCGAAACTGGCCCAGGATTGTTCCCAGCCTTCAAAGTGAGTCATCCAGTACGGAATGTCGATGTAGATCCCATCGATCCCCGTCTGCGCAATCTGCCGCACACGCTCCATGTAGATCTTGCGCCACTCCGGAGCATAAGGACTGACCCACACATCTTCATCTCCCTTGGCGATCCAAAACGCCGTACCCCCGCCGAAAATTGCGGGTTCGCCTGTAATCTTCCGCTGCAGCCAGTCCGGATGATCCTTGGCCATGGTATGCGGCGTCTGGTCGCCGTGCGCGGTGATGCACTCCGTTCCCGCGATATAGACGAACGCGTGGTTCCCCACCTTGTGGGCCGCCTCGGCCACGTCGTGGATCGCCTTCAGCTTCGCCTCGGGGTGCACGAAACTCTCATACCGCCCCGGAATATCATTGTCGACCTCGATCCCGGCAACGTTGCTGGCTTGCGCCTTGTCCACGATCTGCTGCGCATCTCCGCCCTTCAGCCCGTAGGCGCCAATGCGAACGTAGTTGGTCCAATCCTGCTGGTGCTGCTCAGGAGCTGCGGTTAGGCATAACGCGAAGAATACGAGGCAGACGAATGCAATAACGAAGTATCGTTTCATGTTTCCCCTTGTCCAAATTTCCTAGCCATGAACTCAGCCGTTGGGCGGGACGCCGCCCGTCGCGTCTTCTTGGCCAAGACCAACGGTCGGACGCAGTGTCAGACTGCCGTCCTCGTTCAGTTTCTGTCGGCAGGCCCACCGCACCGGATGTCGTTGCCCTTTGACCTCAATTTCGGCCTTCAGGCGAAGCCCTTTCCAGTTCGTCCCCTTGGGCAACGCGAACTTCGCCTGCCTCACCTTGCCGGGCAGCGGGTAGCCGGCATCCAGGCTGCCGCTTACGTTCACCTTTCCGTCCTCGCTGAGAACCGAGACCCGCAACACGCCTGGCACGGCGGCAATCCCATCATTCACGAATCCAATAATTAATCCGGGATATCCGCCCTCTTCGTAGGTCCAAACCCAGGACGGCCGCACGCGATAACCAATTTGTCGCGCCAGTCCATCGATGGCCTCGGGATATTGATGGTAGTAGTTGAGAATACGGTCAGCTTGTATGTGGTGCCAGTTCCACAGCGAGAAGTAGCACGCCCCGGCATCGCCCGCATGATGAACCACGTTGTCGGTGTACGGGACCCCATCGTCGAGCTTGAGAGTTTTGGGCGATCCGTCCGACATGCCTACTTCGACGGAAACTCCAGTCCATGGCGGGCGATTGCTGAGCTCGTCAATCTGCTCGTTCTCGATGAAGATCGTGTCCGTCCGGAGCCAGTTTCCACTGCGCACCGTGCGGTCCAGCAACTCCGAGTTGCCGACCTTACTGAAGTCCGGCTGGGTGTTGGTGAGCATCGGAATCTTCTTCCATCGCTCCGCCTGGTGCTGAAACATGCTGACGAAAGTATTCTCCGCGGTTACGGAATCAGGAAACGAATTCCGCTCCAGCGGCCACGTATGCCCTTCGCCCCAGAAGCCGTACATAAACGTGTCCACATACTCGACGTCGGGGTGTCCATCGTAAGAATCCGCAAGTAAGTCGACTAGTTCCCGAAACGCGGCTTGAAACTGTGGATCGTCATAGCGCGGCTCAAACCGTGTTCGATTCAGCCAATCCCCAAGTTTGACCATGGGGATCTTGTCCCGCAGGAATTCGGGCAGAGGCGAATCGGGAATGTCCGGATTACTCATCATCACGCGAAAGCCGATGCGCTTCTGATAGCGCCGCGCCAGATCGAAGGTGAGCTTCCAGTGCTCGCACAAATCGAGCCTGCCCGGGCGCTGCTGTACGTCCTTCCAGTTGACTCTCAGGTATAGCTTGGTGCCCATTGGCAGCTTCACCAGCTTCTCAATGGACTCTGCCAGGCTCTCTCCGTCCTTGTGCGCGGGCCCAACCTCGTCGCAGATGTAGGTGATCAGACCCATTCCATAGTTCGGCACCACCTCTGTGGAAGGCGTAAGCGCCATAACCACGTTCCAGCTGGGATAATCGTCCGCAGAGAATGGGCCCTGGTAGAGACGATCTGGGACAGCAGGCCCCCCGCCGAAATCGTACTTGTCAAAATTGTGAGTAGGAACGTGCGCCAGCAAACTGCGATTGGCGACGCCAGCAAGAGTGATCGCTCCGCCAGCTTTCAGAAAGGACCTGCGCCGCATAAAGGGGACGGTTAGCTCCAACTCCTTATGAAGACCATGTAGGGACAGCCGCCTCGGCTGTCCAGTCGAGCGAAGCTCGACCAGTTCAACTCAGCGCAATCTCCGCGCCTTAAGCAGGCCGGGACAGCCAACTCGGCTGTCCCCGCCGGCTACACCCAAGCTGCGTCTAAAACTGGAACCGCGCTCCGAACTGCATTCTGCGGAAGTTGTTGGTGGTGGACGTAACCTGTCCCAAAGCGCCGTCTCCCGATCCCAAATCCGGGAAAGCAAAGCGCTGATGATTGAAGGCATTAAACAATTCTGCCCGCACCTGGAGGGCCTTGTTCTCCCGGATCTTGAATTCTTTGGAGAGCGATGTATCCAGGTTCCGGATGCCATCGCCACGTAGATTGGAGAAGTGGCGGGGCGCGTCGCCGGGAATATTGTCGCCAGGCTCGCCAAAACAGTCCTGATTGATCACACTCCCTCCTGTCATGGCGGCGTCGCGATAGCTCAGGCCGGTGGAGAGTTGAGAGCAGGTCACGTTCGGGCGTTGATTGCCGTCGACCAGCAGTCCGGCAGCATTGTAGAGACCCAGCGGTTGCCCGGATTGCAGAGTAATCACATTGTTCAGCGCCCAGCCTCCCACAATGGCGTCAAGTACGGGGTTCATGCCCCGCCCAATCCAGCGGTCTCTCCCGAAAGGAAGGTCGAAAATGATGGCTGCAGCCAGGCGATGAGGGGTGTCGTTCGAGCTGAGCGCATGCTCGGCTTTGAGATTGTCGAGCACCTGCGGGTTGTCGTTCTGCAGGTTCCCCAGCCATGCGTTCCGTCCTGCAGAGGAGTCATCGGTAGACTTGGAGAATGTGTAGTTGCCCTCGAAGCTGATGTAGTGGCTGGCTCGCTTCTGGAAGCGAATTTGTAGCGAGTTGTACCACGAGGTGGCAATCAGCTTGGGAAGTCCTTCAAAGCCTCCATCAAACTGTGGATATGGTTCCAGCAGCAGTTGTTGTGGGATCGTATCGTCCACGTAACGGGAATCGGCCACATCGGCCGCGCTAAAAATCGGGCTTGCCGGACACCAGGACCCGGTCAGCGCCGCCCCGGTTGTGAAGAAGCACTGGAATGGATTCGGTACTTCCGTATTGAGATAATCCGTAACCGCCGTGCTGCCAGGATCGTGGGTAGGATTGAGAGTGTCTACCAGAGCGTTACGGATGGACGATGGAATAAAGTTGCGGTTGCGGGTTGAAGCGTTGGCGCCTGCCCACGGCAGGTGCGTGCTGCGGTTCGCGGAATAATCCACACCGATGACGATCTGTCCTGGAAACAGGTGCTGGATTCCCAGGTTCCATTGATAGATTTCTGCATTACGAGCGGTCCCGGTGTCCAGGTCGCTCGAGTTGCCGAAGCCCCACTGCGCCAGTTTGCCGTACTTGGTCCCCTGCGGCGGTGCCAGTCCGGCGGGAAATGGGCTGTCGCACGTGGGCTGGATTGGCGAAGGTCCCAAACACGCGGACTGAGTCGCGAAATTGTCTTTGCTGAAATACATGTTTGCCGTTTTTGCAAAGGCAGGGCCGGCGTACTGAAAATTGGTGGCTACGTTCATCCCGTAGAACACTCCCGCGCCCGCGCGCAGCACAGTGTTGGACGTGAGCTGATAAGCAAACCCTAGGCGCGGAGCCCAATTGTTTCGGTCCACAGGCGAGTTACGATGGCCCGAACTTGGAAATACCGAGATTCCCCGGACTGCGCCGATCTGACCAAACTGAGGGAACGTTCCAGAGGCATCGCGATTCACCGGAATGCTGATGCCCGTGTCTGCGGTGAAATCGTTGAACTGCAGCCGATTCAATCGTTCCGTGTACGGCGTGCTCCATTCATAGCGTAAGCCGATATTCACCGTGAGCCGGGGCGTAACCTTCCAGTCGTCCTGCACGTAAAAGGCAGTTTCTTTGGACTTGTCGGCCACCGCCGGTACCAGGTGCAGCGATGCGTCATGGGGATAGCCGAGCAGAATCGTCGCGAATGGATTCCCTTGTCGATGAGCGTCATCTCCCAGGCTGTTGTTGGGTTGGGACGTGGTCACATCGCGTGAGAAATTGAAGATTCCTGTGGGATTGTCAGGCTGCCAGAAGTTATTAAAGAAGACGCGCTGCTCGCCCCCGATTTTGATCGAGTGCCTTCCCTTCACCCATTGCAATCCGGAAGAGTAACTGTAAAGCGTGTGGGCAAAGTGCGTATCCACGCAGCATTGATTAAAGAGCGACAGGAACGGGTCATCGACGCCGATGGTCGGCATGCGGGTCAGTCCGTTGGCCGCAAGGTCCGGCGATAGGCCCACGTCGCTTAGCGTCGGATAGTTGTTGCTTATTCCGGGAGCGTGCACGCGGTCCACGCTGAAGCGACTGGTCAACAGAGCGGTCGGAGTGATCGACCAGTTGTACTCCACCCCACCGTTCTGCGCGTTCGTGATGTAGATAGTGCCATCTCCGTCGTTGCCGACGACGGTGGGCGTGGTGCCTTGGTCATGATGGCGGCTGTAACGTCCGCCGATCCTGTGATTCGTGGTGAACTGATGATCCAACTTGACGTCGAACTGCCATCCTGGGTCTTTACCGACGATAACTTGCCGCCAGTTCGGGTCCGGATACGCCGCACCAGGGATGTTGGCGTGTGGATACAAATTCAAAATTGCCTGGCCGATGGGATCGATCTGGGACGCAGGAATAATGTTATTGGGAAATTGATTATGCGGGCAGGGTGTCGCAGATCCCTGGTTGCCGGCGCACGGATCGTAGACTCCGGCTTGAGCCATATCGGGATTAGTCGGATCGTCAGACAGATTGGCAAGGCTCTGCGAAAAGTCGCCGGTGCGTTCCAAATCTGTCGGAACGATTCCTTCGAGGTTGCCCGGATCCTGCTGCCGGATTTTTTCGAAATCTAGAAAGAAGAACGTCTTGTTCTTGATGATTGGCCCCCCGACCGCGAAGCCATATTGATCCCGTACGTGGTCGGGTTTTTCGCCGGTATTGAAGAAGTCGCGGGCATCAAAGTTCGATCGTTGTCCGTACCACCACCCGCTGCCGTGAAATGCATTCGAACCCTGCTTGAGCACCATGTTGACGATGGTGCCGCCATTGTTCCCGAACTCGGCGGAGAAGCTGTTGTTTTGTACCTTGAACTCCTGCACGATTTCGACCGAGGGCTGGTAGTAGACGTTGGAGTTTCCACCCTCGCCCTGTTCCGGCGCACTGAGCGGACTACCATCGAGCGTAATCTGGGCGGTGGCGTTACGCTGCCCGTTGGAGACAAAGTTGGTGCCGGCGGGATAGCCGAGGTCGGAACCCGTGGTCTCCGTCACCCCTCCTGCCAGAAATACCAGCGCAAAGGGGTTGCGGCCATACAGTGGAATGTCGCGCACATACTGGTTGGTGATATCGGTGCCGATGGCGGCGCTCTCCGTATCCAGCAGGGGAGCAGCTTCCGTTACCTCCACCGTTGTAATGACTCCCAGCGGATGCAGCGTGAAATCGATACTTGTCTGCTGGTCGACCTGCAGCACGACATTGTTTTGCTCCGACGCACGGAATCCTGGACCCTCCGCCCGAATTGTGTACACCGCCGGACGCAGGCCCGTGAGGATGTACATCCCGTGCTCGTCCGTGTGCGAACTGGTGCTGATTCCCGTGCCGTTATTGGTGATTGTGATCGTCGCCTGCGGCACCATGGCGCCACTGGCGTCCTTCACCACTCCTCGTATCTGCGCCGTATAGCTTGCCTGTCCTGAGGCGCAAATCGCAGCCATGAGCAAGAAGATGAATGAGAAGGCAGTGGAGAATGAAGAGAAGCGGTCTACACGCATAGCAAGGCCCCCTTGCGCTTTCATATTGTTACGAGTAAACACTATTACTTTCGTTTATACCGAAAGTCAAGTCAAATCGCAGCAAAACTAAATTGAGGGCAACGGTTGCACCCGCAATTCCACGCAACATTCTACCCCTTTCGAGTCATTTCTTCTTGTTGCGGCAGCTTGCGTATCGTAATCTGGATCGTCCTCATGGCCACAACCAAGCCCCACTCCTCCTATCTCTGTCTTAGAACGGCTAGATGGCTCGCGATCTTTATCTGGATCTCCCCATTCTGCTTCTCTCAGGCCGCGCTGCCACCTGCCGAGTTCACCCTTGCCAATGATGCGATTTCCGCTACGTGGTCGGTCCGCGATGGCGGCATCCGCTGGCGAAGCTTCACTAATCGCTTCACCCACTCGACTTTGACCTCCGATGCTCCTGTCTTCGAACTGCTGCCAAAGGAAGGTTCAATCCTGAGTTCCGCCGGACTCAAAATGCTCGGTCAACCTGTCGTCGAGGAGCTTGCGCCACAGGCGAACTCCTCCAAAGCTGCCGGTCGGCTTCCTGGCCGCCAGGCGCGTGTTGAGTTTCAGGACGCTGCCGGTACCCGTATCGGCTGGAAAGCCATCCTGCGCAATGGCACGAATTACATCCGGCAAGAAATTACCATCCACGCTGGCGAAAAGCCTTTGCCTCTGGCCGAGATTCACCTGATCGATATCGCTCTACCCGGGGCACAAGTTTCCGGTCTGGCCAAGGGATCACCCGTCACGGCGGGCACATGGTTCGTCGGATTCGAGCACCCTCTGTCGCAATGCCGTGTGCGCGAGGACCGTGCATCCTGCTGGCTTTCCCGCGAACTGCCGGTGCAAGCCGGGCAGAGCGTCACCTATTCCGCTGTGCTGGGCGCCACCCATTCCGGCCAGTTGCGCCGGGATTTCTCCAGGTACCTGGAACTGGAGCGCGCGCATCCCTACCGCACTTTTTTGCATTACAACTCTTGGTATGACCTGGGATTTTTCGATCGCTACAGCGAGCACGATGCCGTGTCGGTCGTGCATGCGTTCGGCGAGGAACTCACCAGGAAGCGCGCAGTCAAACTCGACAGTTTCATGTTCGACGATGGCTGGGACGATCCCAGCACGCTTTGGAAATTCAATCCCGGGTTTCCCGACGGCCTGACCAAAGTTACCCAGCAGGCGGCCAGTTACGATGCCGCTCCCGGCATCTGGCTCTCGCCTTGGGGCGGCTACGACGGTCCGAAGGAGAAGCGGTTGGCCTCGGCCCGCACGCAAGGCTTCGAAACCAATGAAAGCGGGCTGGCCCTCTCCGGTCCCAAGTACTACCGCTACTTTCGCGATACCTGTATGGAGATGATCGAAAAGTATGGCGTAAACCAGTTCAAGTTCGATGGCACGGGCAACGCGAACCAGGTGATCGAAGGCAGTGAGTTCGACAGTGACTTTGACGCCGCCATTCATCTGATCGGCGAATTGCGCCTCAAGAAGCCGGACATCTATATCAACTTGACGACCGGCACCTATCCCTCGCCATTCTGGTTGCTCTACGCCGACTCCATATGGCGCGGAGGCGACGATCACAGCTTTGCCGGCATCGGTTCCAATCGCCAGCGTTGGATCACTTACCGCGACTCGCAAATCTATCGTGGCGTCGTGCTACAAGGGCCTCTGTTCCCCATCAATTCGCTCATGTTGCATGGCATCATCTTCGCGCGCTATGCCGAGCGCTTGGGCGACGATCCCGGCCACGACTTTGCCGATGAGGTCCATTCGTATTTCGGCACAGGCACGCAATTGCAGGAGATGTACGTCACCCCGGCCCTGCTCTCCGAGCAGAATTGGGATGTGCTGGCGCAAACCGCAAAGTGGTCGCGCGACAATGCGAACGTGCTCAAGGACTCGCACTGGGTCGGTGGCGACCCTGCCCAATTGCAAGTGTATGGCTGGGCATCATGGTCGCCGGGCAAAGCAATCCTTACCCTGCGAAATCCCAGCGATCATCCTCTGGAGTTCACGGCAAAACTTGCCGCGTTGCTGGAATTGCCTGCCGCAAACGGCAAGCAATTTACCGCACGCAGTCCGTGGAGCAGCGATGCTATCGCCACGATCTCTGCCGCAGAGCCACACACCTTCCATCTGCAGCCCTTTGAAGTCCTCACTCTCGAACTGTCGCCCAGGTAGCGCCGCCGCCCGCATGTAGCCCCGGACGCCTTCGCCCGGGGTCGCGCGAAGCGCGATCGATCACCCTAGGCCAGCCTTGACATCGCAAGCATCGCGTTCCGCGACTGCAGGGCGGATGAGGCGTCCGCCCCACGCTCGCTGTCCCGGTCTGCGTACCAATGTAGATGGAAACAAAGATAAGAACTCTGGCATCATAAGGCGGCAAGACTCCCCCATGAAAGCCGCCATCCTGTCCTCTCCGCAGCCCATAGACCAACGTCCGCTACAGATTAGCGATGTCGCCAACCCGCGGCTCAGGTCGGGACACGTTCTGCTGCGCGTGCGCGCGTGCGGAGTGTGCCGTACCGATCTCCACATCGCGGAAGGCGAGTTGCCGCCCAGGCAATTGCGCCTCATCCCCGGCCACCAGATCGTGGGCGAGGTCATCGACGGCGCCACCGATAACCTTCCCGTCGGCTCGCGGGTAGGTGTTTCATGGCTGGGCGGAACGGATGGCACCTGTCCTTACTGCACGCGGGGAATGGAAAATCTCTGCGACTCACCCACCTTCACCGGCTATACGATTGCCGGCGGCTACGCTGAGTACGCCTTTGCTCGCAACGATTTTGTCTTTCCCCTTCCCCCGGCGCTGGATGACTTGCACGCAGCGCCGCTGCTGTGCGCCGGCATCATCGGCTTTCGCAGCTTGCGCGTCGCCGGCGTCCAACCGGGGGAACGGGTCGGCCTGTTTGGCTTTGGGGCCTCGGCACATCTCGCGATTGCTGTGCTGCAGGCCTGGAAGTGTGAAGTGTATGTCTCCACCAGAGGGGAGTCTCATCGCGCTTTGGCAGAATCCATGGGCGCGAATTGGATCGGAAGCGAAACCGACAAGCCACCCGTTGAACTGGATCGAGCCGTAACGTTTGCACCCAGTGGAGACGTCGTGCTTGCCGCGCTCGCCAGCCTGCGCAAAGGGGGCGTGGTCGCCATCAACGCCATTCACCTCGATCGCATGCCGGAGTTCGATTACGACCGGCTCCTTTGGGGAGAGCGCCAGTTGCGGAGCGTTGCCAACATGACGCGTGCGGATGCGCGCGATTTCCTCGCGCTCGCGGCCGAGATTGGCTTGCGTCCCAAAGTGACCGTCTTCTCCTTGGATCAGGCCAACGAGGCACTCCTCGCGCTGAAGAACAATGCCATCGACGGTGCCGCGGTCATTGTGCCCTGAATGCCAATTGTATGTACATATGTGTACATGAAAGTGTTCCTGAAGGAACACTTTTGTGAAAGCCGGCGGTGAAAACAAAGGATTTACTCTGCGGGCGGCCGGCTACAGGCCCCCTGACTCAAACTGAGAAGAGAGCGATAAAAAGCACGCAGAAGGCGATCGCCTGCGCTAACTCATTCCAGCCTAAGCGGCGCACTCGCAACGGCGTAGGTTTCTGCACGAAGTAGTAGAAGCCGCGCAGCAGCAGGGGAACAAAAGCCAGCAGGACCAGCCACGGCATCCAGCCGAGCACGCAACCCGCCGCCAGCACCGCTGCCATCGCGAATTGTCCCAGCGCGAAGGTCCAGGAGCGCGCGAGCTTGGCGCGCACACCGACCAGCTTGACGGTATGAATTCTGATCTGCACGTAGTGGATCTGATTGCCCGCGAACATAAGATTCGCCAGCCACAGCATCCATGCCGTGATGCCGAATTGGCCTGTGATCACGTAGTAGACCGCGGGTGCCGAAGCTGTGAGCCCAATCGTACCCACAATTTCGGAAAGCATGCGCGTGCGGCGGCCCATCTTGCGTAGCACTGCCTGCGCCACAAACGCGAAGCCGGCCGCAGCGCCAAGCGCCCAGAGAAGTGAATTGTGGCCTCCCCACAGCAGCATGCTCGATGCCAGAATGGACACCATCGCGAGATATAAAACCACAAAGGCAACGGAACTGCGTTCCTCTTTGGTTTCGGCGCGCATCGCCGAAATGCCCAGCAGGCTTTCCAGAGGAGTTCTCAGCCAGAACAATGCCAGCGCTGCAGTCAGCAGCAGAACGAAGGAAAACACATTCGTACTTTGGCGAAAGGCCACTCCGGCTGCCGTGACCATGGGAACCAGCAGCAAGCCCCAGGCGCCATGCTCGCGCGGGACGATCAGAGCGCGGTTGCGCTCGCGACGCGCATTCTCCACGGCCGATTCCTCAGCATCGGGCGCAACAGCCGCGGCGGGCTGACTCCATACCGTCTCCGGTCTTGCCGTACTCTTTGCTGCCATTAGCGCCATCCTGCCATGTGAATGTGTTGCATGCCTTTCACAGCCCGCATGTACTGGGCACGTTCGAACGCCGCTGGATCAGGGCATTTTTGCTGGCTCATGCTGCCTTGCATCTGCCGGACGGATTCGTATTCGTGCTCTTCCATCCACTCGCGCAGTTCGCGCTGCACGTGGCGAAGGTGGTTGATGCCGTGGCGCATCAACGAGGAGCACAGCATCGTGACGTCGGCGCCCACCATCAGCAACTTCACCACATCTTCTGCGTTGTGCACGCCGCCCGTCGCCGCCAGATTCGCCTTTATGCGGCCGAACAGGATGCCGATCCAGGTCAGCGGCAGTCGTAGCGATTGCGGCGTGCTCAGTAGCACGTTCGGCTGGATCTCAAGCTCTTCCAGATTGATGTCTGGCTGGTAGAAACGGTTGAAGAGCACGAGAGCATCTGCGCCGGCCTTGTCTAGACGCTGGGCCATGTTCGCAAGATTGCTGAAGAAGGGGCTCAGCTTCACGGCAACCGGAATCGTGACGGTCGCCTTTACCGCCTGCACAATCTCCAGATAAGTTTTCTCGATATCCGCGCCGCTCCGCGTGGGATCCGTAGCGATGGAATAGATGTTGCACTCTATGGCGTCGGCGCCGGCCTTCTCGATCTCGGCGGCGAATTTCGTCCAACCTCCCAGAGTGGACCCGTTGACGCTGGCGATGATCGGGATCTTCACGGATGCTTTGCACTTGCGAATGTGCTTCAGGTATCCCTCCGGGCCGGTGTGGAATTCGCTGGCCTGGGGGAAGAAGGTGGTCGATTCCGCGAAGCTCTCCGTGCCCGCATTGAGGTGGTAATCGAGGTCCATCTCTTCCTGCCGCAGTTGCTCTTCAAACAAAGAGTAGAGCACCACGGCGGAAGCGCCGGCATCCTCCAGCCGGCGAACTCCATCCAGATCGCGCGACAAGGGTGATGCCGAGGCCACGAGCGGTGTCGGCAGCTTCAGCCCGAGGTAACTGGTGCTGAGATCGATCATGAATTCCTCCTCGCGCTGCTAGCGCGCTGCGGTAGGCTCCGGTTTCTGGGCAGCCGGAGCGGGTTTCTCGGTGGATTCAGCTTCCTTAGCTGGGGTCGCAGCTTGCATCTTGCGGCTGGCCAGGTACTCGTACATCCGGTAGCGGCTTTCGACGTCACTTTGCGCCAGTTTCCAGAGGCGGTCTGCCTCTTCCGGCTTGCTCTTGGTGAGCATCTTGAAACGCGTTTGCTGCAGCAGGAAGTCCTGCACCTTGCGCGTGGGCGCGCGGGAATCGAGCGTGAGGGGATTCTCGCCGGCAGCCGCACGCTCCGGGCTGTAACGATAGAGCAGCCACTGTCCGGACTCTACGGCGACCTTCTGATCGCTCATCGCGGTGGTCATATCGATGCCGTGAGCGATGCAGTGCGAGTACGCGATGATGATGCTCGGACCGTCATAGACTTCCGCTTCGAGAAAGGCCTTGAGCGTGTGCTCATCTTTGGCGCCCATGGCAACGCTGGCCACGTAGACGTTGCCGTAGGTCATCGCCATCATGCCCAGATCCTTCTTCGGTCCGGGCTTGCCGCCGGCGGCGAACTTGGCAACGGCGCCACGAGGAGTCGCCTTCGAAGCCTGGCCGCCGGTGTTGGAGTAAACCTCGGTGTCGAGCACGAGGATGTTGACGTTGCGTCCGCTGGCCATGACGTGATCGAGGCCGCCGTAGCCAATGTCGTACGCCCAGCCATCGCCGCCCACGATCCAGACGCTCTTTTTCACGAGCATGTCGGCTAGCGAGAGAAGCTGCTTTGCCTCTGGATTGTCGAGGTCAGCCAGCTTTCGCTTCAGGAGGTCAACGCGTAGACGTTGATCGTAGATATCGGCCTCATCTTTTTGCCTGGCGTTCAAGATCGCCTTGATAAGTTCTTCGCCGATGTTGCCGTTCAAGCGCCGCAGAAGTTCCTGTGCGAATTCTGTCTGCTTATCAATGGAGACGCGGAAACCCATGCCGAATTCGGCATTGTCTTCAAACAAAGAGTTCGACCATGCCGGGCCGCGGCCGTCAGCGTTCTTGCTCCATGGAGTGGTGGGCAAGTTACCGCCGTAGATAGAGGAGCACCCGGTCGCATTCGCAACTACGGCGCGATCGCCGAAGAGTTGCGAGACCAGCTTCAGATAAGGAGTCTCACCGCAACCGGAGCAGGCGCCTGAGAACTCGAACAGGGGCTCCTGCACTTGCTGCTGGCGGATGGTGCCGACCTTGATCTTGCGGCGATCGAGTTCCGGAATCTTCAGGAAGAATTCCCAGTTCTCAGTTTCTGGAGTACGCAATGGAGGCTGCGCCACCATGTTGATGGCCTTCAGCCGCGTTTCCTGCTTGTTCTTCACCGGGCAAATATCCACGCAGATGCCGCATCCGGTGCAGTCTTCGGGCGCGACCTGGATGGTGTACTTCATGCCCGTCCATTCCTTGTCGCGCGCGTCACAGGACTTGAAAGTCTTCGGAGCGCTTTCCAGTTCCTTGCTGTCGTAGACCTTGATGCGGATGACGGCGTGGGGGCAGACCATGGCGCACTTGCCGCACTGGATGCAGATCTTCGAATCCCAGGCAGGGATTTCAAGCGCCAGGTTGCGCTTCTCCCACTTCGCCGTGCCAGTAGGGAAGGTGCCATCACAAGAGAAGGCGCTGACCGGGAGTTCGTCGCCCTTGCCCGCGTAGATAGCGCCGAGGACGTCGCGCTCGAATTTCGGGGCGCCGGGGAAGGCCGCGGAAATTTCACTCTTGCTGGTCGCGGCGGCGGGAATCTTCACTTCATGAAGGTGGGCGAGGGTTTCGTCCACAGCCTTCATGTTTTTCGCGACCACGTCTTCGCCCTTGCGTCCGTAGGTGTGGCGGATCGACTCGCGGATGGCTTCGATGGCTTCGTCGCGCGGCAGAACCTTCGAGATTGCGAAGAAGCACACCTGCATGATGGTGTTCATGCGTGAGCCCATGCCGGTTTCACGCGCGACCTGATAGGCGTCGATGACGTATAACTTCGCTTTTTTGGCAATGAGCTGCGACTGCACTTCGCGCGGCAAGTGCTCCCAAGTTTCATCTGTGCCAAAGGGGCTGTTGATTAGGAACACTCCGCCGTCCACCAGCGCGCTGAGCATGTCGTAGCGCTCGAGGAATATCCACTGGTGACAGGCGACGAAGTTCGCCTTGGAAACCAGGTAGCTGGATTGAATCGGCTGAGGTCCGAAGCGCAGGTGGGAGACAGTCATCGCGCCGGATTTCTTGGAGTCGTAAACGAAGTAGCCCTGCGCGTAGTTGTCCGTGTTCTCGCCGATGATCTTGATTGAGTTCTTGTTTGCGCCTACGGTGCCGTCCGCGCCCAAGCCGTAGAACATGGCGCGCACTACGCTGTCGGGTTCGGTGGAGAAGCTCGCATCGTAGTCGAGACTGGTGTGCGTGACGTCGTCGTTGATGCCGACTGTGAAATGATCCTTTGGTGCGGGCTTCTTCAGGTTGTCGTAAACGGCTTTCACCATCGCCGGGGTGAATTCTTTGGAGGACAGACCGTAGCGGCCGCCTACCACGCGGACTGCGTCGGCTAGATTTTTTGCGTCCGGGGCTACATGCCTTGCTTCGTGCAGTGCGTTCACTATGTCCAGGTAGAGGGGCTCGGCTACGGCTCCCGATTCTTTGGTGCGATCCAGAACTGCGATCTGGCGAACGGTCTTGGGAAGGGCTTCGAGGAACGACTTCACGCAGAACGGCCGATAGAGGCGGACTTTCAGCAGACCGACTTTCTCTCCATGGGCATTGAGGTAGGCGACGGTCTCTTCCGCTACTTCGGCGCCGGAACCCATCACCACGATCACGCGCTCGGCATCGGCTGCTCCTACATAGTCAAACAGCTTGTAGCGGCGTCCTACTACTTCCGCGAACTTGTCCATGACTGCCTGTACCTTGGCGGGCGCATCATCGTAGTAGCTGTTCGCGGTCTCGCGAATCTGGAAGAAGACGTCGGGATTCTGCGCGGTGCCGCGCAGCACGGGATGATCGGGGGAGAGCGCGCGCTGGCGATGCTCGATGACGCGGTCCATGTTGATCAGGGCGCGCATGTCGTCTTCGTTGAGCATCTCAATCTTGTTGACTTCGTGCGAGGTGCGGAAGCCATCGAAGAAGTGGAGGAAGGGGATACGGGTTTCAAGACTGGCCGCGTGGGCGATCAAGGCGAGATCCTCGGCTTCCTGAACCGAGTTGGAGCAGAGCATGGCCCATCCCGTGGAACGGCAAAGCATCACGTCGGAGTGATCGCCGAAAATGGAGAGCGCGTGCGCTGCGATGGTGCGCGCCGTGACGTGGAACGCAGCGGGGGTTAGCTCGCCGGCAATCTTGTTCATGTTCGGGATCATGAGAAGCAAGCCCTGCGAGGCCGTGAACGTAGTCGACAGAGAGCCGGTCTGAAGCGCGCCATGAACGGCACCGGCCGCGCCGCCTTCGCTCTGCATTTCCACGACATGAGGGATGCTGCCCCAGATGTTGGGGACCTTCTCGGACGCCCACTGGTCCGCCCACTCCCCCATCGGGGAGGACGGAGTGATGGGATAGATCGCGATCACCTCGTTGACGCGATAAGCCACGTGTGCGACCGCCTCATTGGCGTCCATGGTCTTGAACTTGCGTTTCATGTAATCCCCCGTTCGCGAATGCTCAAGCGGCAGGCCGCCTGCGATGAATTCAGAATAAGGAGGGGGCCATGTGGATGTCGGGACGTGGGTTCACAGCGGGGTGTGATTAGGATCACATCTTAGTAGAAATGCCTTCTTTTCAGGCAGGTTCGGGCGTTTAGATTTGGCGACAAATCATCCGCGTCTGTGCTTTAGTTCGCGCTCACGGCTTTTGTTACGGTCCGACTCCTCCGGTGTGGCAGTCAGCGCAATTGACCTGCGTCAGATCTCCAATGTCCACCGGATGCTGGAACATCGGTGGACCAGCAGTAGGCACGGCTGAAGCACCTTGCGATTCGGTCATCAGCGTGTGGCATTGATTACAGTCCTTACTGATGACTCTGCCATCACTATTCACATGCTGCCCGTCATGGCAGCGGAAGCAGCCGTTGAAGTAGTAATGCCCCAGGTTATTGGGGTGGGTCTGCCAGTTCACCTTCATTTCCGGAAATTGGGTGTGCTGGAAGATCTGCTGCAGTTCGGCGACCGCGTTGCGCATTTCGAGTTGCTTAGTTTTCGCAACGTCCGGATACTTGCTCTCGTAGAAGTCATCGATGCCCTTGGCGATGCCTTGCAGGGCGGCATCCGTGGTCGCGTAATTCGCGGTTAAAACCGTCACCGCTTGCTGCTTGATGAAGGGCAGAGAGGTGTCCAGTCGGTGCGCCGACAAGGCCTGATCCACGGCCTGGTCGGGAGCCACATAGATGTGGGTGGGACGGTTGTGGCAATCCACGCAATCCATGTGATGACGCGGAGCCTTGGCGAGCTGATCTTTGGTCAGGGTGGAATCTTTGGCGTAGTACTCGGTGACTCGACCTTGCAGGTCCTGGACGTGGACGTAGGGAATGATCTGGCGTTTTTCGTCGGCGGCAACGTAGTCAATTTTGTTGCCGATGTTCATGTGCCAGTGGATACCCTCTGGGGCGCCGGTGGCGGGGTCGCCTCCGCCGGTTTTGATCAGCAAGCGAACCTGGCGCATCGTGTTCTTCTCGTCACCGGAGAAGTGGGTGAAGACTTTCATCTGGCCGCCATAAAACTTTTTGGGCCAGTGGCACTGCTCGCAGGTGTCCTGCGCCGGGCGCAAGTTGTGAACTGGAGTTGGAATCGGGCGGGGGAATGTATTGAAGGCGGCTGCAAAAACCTGGCGCGTGCCGGAAAGCTTCGATTTCACGAACCATGTCGCGCCGGTCCCGACATGGCAGTCCACACAGGCGACGCGGGCATGAGGCGAGAGGGAATACGCCGTGTACTCAGGGCTCATCACGGTGTGGCATAGCTGCCCGCAGAATGCCACCGACTCGGTGAACTCGTATGCTTTGTAGCTGCCTGCGGAGCTCACGAGAACGAAGACGACCAGGAAGGTCACGAAGGATATGACCGCGCTGCGCTGCGCGCGATCATTCAAATCGATGACCGGGTAGAATTCGGTGCGGGTGACTTTTTTTCGGCGCTCGATCAGGATGCCGACCAGGATCAGCAACAGTCCCAAAACCAAGAACGCTGGCGAGACCATGTACGCAAGAATGCCGATATAAGGCCCCGGCTTAGTTGCGATCAGATCAATCACGACGAACAGGAAGATATTCGCGAGGCTCACGATGGCCAGCGCAATTCCTGCGAGGCTGACAGGATTGCGCAGCAGCATGCGCAATCCGTGTCTCGGCTCAGGTTCAGAAGGAGAGACTTGCTCAGTGTCCATGCTTGACTTCAGTCTCCTGCGGTTCCGCTTCCGGGGCGGGTTCTGAGGCTTCGGCGCCGGTGGAGATTTCCAGCACCGGAGTTTCGTCCAAGCCATGCTCTTCGCGATAGTGGTGCAGCGTCATTTTGCCGTCCCACCACGCCCAGTTCATGGGGTAGACGTCTGGGTCAAAGAACACCTGATAGAAGTGCCATACAACAATCGCGAGAGTGGCCAGCACCGCTTCATAAAGATGAATCGCGGTTGCGACATCGAGCCACCAGCGCGGTAGATGATTCCCCACAATGATTTTGGCCCAAAGCATGATACCAGTGCCGGCCATCACGAACATTCCCCAGACCAGGGCCCAGTATTCGGCTTTCTCCGCGTAATTGAAGCGGGCGAACTCGGGTTTCTGCGAAGTGAGGCCGAGATAATAGGAGAGATTCTGCCATGCTCCCCGAACATCGTCCAGTGTGGGGAAGAGATCGCGCGCCAGCTGGCGGCCCTCGCGTGTGACAACGATATCCAGGACGTGATAAAGGCTGACAGTAATGAGAACCACGGCGGCAATGCGATGCACTAATCCACGCATGTGTTCGCCGAGAGTGAGCATCGAAGCGAACCAGGAATCGGGGAACTTCAGTGCGAAGCCGGTCAAGACCAGCAAGAAGAAGCTGGTCAGCAGCGCCGCGTGCTGAATGCGGAAGCGCAGCGGCATGCGGGTGACAAATGCCTGCTGCAGCTTGCGGCGGGCGATAATTTTCGAGCGCCAGATGATGAAGTTGTGCAGTAGCATGCCGCCGATGACGGCGAAGATCATGCCGAGATAGAACTTGCGAATCCAGCGAACGGCCTTGCTGCCGATGTCGGCGGAGAGCGGCGCATCGACGTGAACTTTGCTGGCAGCAAATTTCTCGGTTACGCCCGGATGGCATTGGCCGCAGGTCGTCGCCAGACGACTGGGGTGAATGGTGGACCGCGGATCGCTGGAGGGGAAGATGCTGTGCGTGCCGTGGCAACTGGCGCAGTTGGCTACGATTTGCGAGCCAAGTTTCGATGCCAGCCCATGATAGCTCGCCAGATATGTGGTCTCGCGACGTCCGGCCACACCGAATTCCTGGGAAAGGCGAACTCCTTCGTGGCAGCGGGCGCAGGTAGCTTGCGCAACGTTCTGGGCGGACACTGGAGAATTCGGGTCCGTGTGTGCCTTGATGGAATGGATGCCATGGCAATCCGTGCACGCTGGAGCCTGCCAGTTTCCCTGCGCCAGTGCCGTGCCGTGGATGCTCCATTGGAACTCTTTGGAGATGGTGTCGTGGCACTTGCCGCAGGTTTGCGGCACATTGAATTTGAAGATCGGGGACTTGGAATCTTTTGCGTCCAGGATCTCGTGAGTGCCGTGGCAATCGGTGCAGACCGCGGCCTTGGCTGAACCATTGGCCACGGCATGGCCGTGAACGCTCTGCCCATATGAGGCGACCATCTGCGCGCTCTGGCCGCCATCGGCCATAACGAGTTTCTGGCCGTGGCATGCGCCGCAAGTTGCAGGAATGTTGGCGTGACTCACGCGGGATTTCGGATCGGAGGCAGGAAGCAGTTCGTGCGGGCTGCCGTGACAATCCACGCAGGTGGCAGCGTTGCTGTTTCCTCCGGCAGCGGCTTTGGCGTGGTGGCTGCGCTCGTAGGCGGCCTGCTGGTCGGCGTGGCAACTGGCGCAGCTGATTTTCTTTGGCGGGGTTTCGTGCGCGGCGCTTTTCACATCTGTGTGGCAGTCCACACAGATGAACATGCTGCCGTGAATGGAATTCTTGAAGGCTTCAGGATTGACGTGCAGGCTTACCGGTTTGCCATTGACCTCGTGAGTCAGGCTGGCATCACTGTGGCAGGCGAGGCACTCCTCCACCGTCGGTTTGGGAGGATCTTTTTTGCTGGCTGCGGAGAGGGAAGCGGTGGCTAAAAGAAGGGTGAGGGCGACTCCAGGCGCAAAAAGACTCCGTATGATTCGCATGGACATCCCCTCACCCGCCAATCTTTCAGAATTGAAATCTCTCCGGGCGGCCTGTTCGAGACCGCGCCTTTAAGAGCTACTTTTTCGCCAGACCACGGATGTAAGTGACCAGATCCTTGATCTCGCCTTCTTTTAGTTTTTCGCCATACTTCGGCATCTTGCCTTTGCCGTTGGTGATAATGCCTGCGAGATCCGCATCGCTTGCCTTCTGAACTTCGGGGGAAGCGAAATCGCGGGTACCCATCTTGCCGCCTTTGCCGTCCGCTCCATGGCACATGGCGCATTTCGCCTTATACGTGGCGGCTGCATCCTGGGCCACAGCCGGAGAGCTGCAGACTGCGATCAATCCACCTGCTAGTAGAGCGACCAACCCCATACGAAAAGAGTGATTCATGTGTTGCCTTCCTCCTGAGGAAGAATTTTCGTTCGCACGATATCACAGAGCAGGCATCGCCCGTTGACTGCTGGCTAGAATCCCACCATAGGGATTGCCTTGGATCGAGCTTTCGTCCTGCACCCTGAAACTGACTCGCAACGGTAGGTTCGCATGGGGGTGCGATGAACCCTAGGGCAGACATCACGCGGCCCTGTGACATCAATCACAGGCCTTTCTGCTCTGGATTGTGATGTTTATCACTGCCGGGCGTGCGGGGCCGCACTGTTGGCAACGTGCCCCAAACCTACCATCAGGACATGTCTGTCTTCGAAGATCTGCTGAGTGAGCCCTCCCCTGGGAACGGGAACGGCCGGTTCTGCTCGCCAGCTGCAACCAGCAGTTCGCAAGTCATCAGCCCTGGATTCAGACTGCGTCCGTCGCAAGTCACGTGGGAGATGACGCGAGAGTGCGAGTGGAAGGCTGCGTCGTCACGCCCGGTGAGGCGCAGACAGCGCGAGCGTGCCCAGGTGTCAACGGCCGAGGCCTTTCATCTCATCGAGGACGTTGCCGCGATGCGGGTGCCGTTGCTCGCACTTACGGGCGGAGATCCGCTGTGCCGCTCTGACTTGTTTCCTGTGATCGAGTTTGCCTCCAAGCGATCGGTGCGTACGTCGCTGACCTTGCTGCCGACTCCGAAGCTGGATCGCACTGTGGTCGCGGAGTTGAAAGAAATTGGGCTCATGCGGGTGGGGCTCTGGCTGCACGGGTCGAGCGCCGAGTTGCACGATGCTTACTGCGGGATGCGGGAAAAGTACCGGCGCACCCTGGACATCATCGAAAGCTGCCACGAAGTGCAACTTCCGGTGCATATCAACACCATTGTGGCGCGCCGAAATTTACAGGACATCGATCCCATGTTCGAGTTGCTCACGCGGCTGGATGTGGCGGCATGGAATGTGTTCTTTTTCGTTCCGTCCAGCGAGGAAGACCGGGGCGAGATGCTCACCGCGGACGAGACGGAGCAGGTTTTCGCGACGCTTTACAAAGCATCTGCCCGGGTTCACTTCCAGGTGAAAACTACGGAAGGGCAACACTACCAGCGCTACATTCTGCAGCAGCGGGCGCGGGAGACGAAGACGCGTTTTCTCGAGATGGACGCAGTCCGGTGCGCGCCTCAGGGCGTAAACGACAGCCGTGGATACGTGTTTGTGGACTACAAAGGCGAAGTGTACCCCAGCCGATTCCTGCCCGTTTCCGCGGGCAATGTCACCCATCAGGCGCTGTCGGAAATGTATGGCGAGTCTCCGCTGTTCACATCCTTGCGAGATGGATCGCGGTTAAAAGGGAAGTGTGGACGCTGCCCGGTGCGCAGCATTTGCGGTGGATCACGGGCTCGCGCCTACGCGGTGACGGGCGATCTGTTCGCTGCGGAACCATCGTGCGCGTACGAACCTGGCTTCTAGCTCTTAAGCGTTTAGCTCTTAGCTTATGGCTTATTCCTGCTTTCGGTGCTCCCCCTTATTTCGAAGCTCGGGCCACAATGAGCTGTGTCTTTGCCCCAGCTCACTGTTCTGCGTCGCCGAAGATTGTGATGCGAATCACATCGAGGTGTGATTTCTGATCCGGGCGGAGTTTCTAGCAAGGACCCGCTAGTGCCGCTCCCACTTGGAAACTGGAGTGGAATACTCGAGCGCGACCTGTGCTGCGGCCGAGGTGTCATCCGTCACCTGGCACTGTGATTAGCATCACGCGATCTTTCGCCGAGGCCCCTGGTAATTAAGGCATTTTGAGGATTTCCGGCGGCAAGGCGGCCCCTCAGTTGTGATCAGAATCACGATTCCAGGTGACGCAGTGCACGGTGTTGGCATGTTCCTTCTGGCATCCTGACGGTCAATTGAGGTGACCTATGGCTCAAAACGGTCGCGACATTCTGGAAATTCTGAAGTTCGAACTGAACTTCCTGATGGATGGAGGCTACGGGCGCTTTCCGCGTTCGCCCTGGCGAGCCCCGGCGATTTTCGAGGACTCTCCCATCTGTCCGAATTTCTCGGATGTGTCTCATCCCTACCCGTGTGACAGCTGCCTGCTGGCGCAATTCGTGCCTCAGGAGCAACGCAGCGAGGCTGTGCCTTGCCGATTCATTCCGCTCACGAAGGAGGGACAGAGTCTCGATGACCTGTACCGCACCGGCAATCAGGTCGAGATTGAGGAGGCACTCGCCGGCTGGCTGCGTACCCAGATCGAACGGATCGAGCGCGAGCGTGGTATTTCGGGCAAAGAGGGCGCCGCATAGAAACAAATTGGTAGCGCAGTAGGAAGCGAAAGTTGAATTGCGGGATTCATCTGTCATCGAGCTGTGCAGCCTACAAAAATCCAAGCAGATGTGAGGAGCTATGAGCGAAGAGCATTCATACCGAGTAGCAGCATGGTGGACTTCGGGGCGGACGGGCCTGGCGAAGTCGGATTCCGCGCCCAATGCGATACATTTTACGGCACCTACGGAGTTCGGCGGACTGGAAGGGCGATGGACTCCCGAGGAGCTCCTGCTGGCCGCGATTGCCGGGTGCTACACCACGACCGTGCGTGCGATTGCGGGCGGGGCGCAGTTTGATTTCACCGATCTGCAGGTGGAAGCCAGCGGAACGGTGCGCAAAGTGGAATCGGGCTACAGCTTTGCCCAAATTACCGTGCGCCCGAATCTGAAGATTGCGTCGTCCGACGAACGGGACAAGGCGTTGGAGTTATTGAAACGCGCGGAAAAGCTCTGCCTGGTATCGAGAGCGATGGGAACTACTCTGAAGTTCGAACCACAGCTCGAAATCACGAAGCCGGCATCGATCGCATAATTGTCTTAAAGCTTCAGAACGGCGGACACAGACGACGGATCTTCCATCGACTGGAGCTTGAATCCTGCCTTCTTGAAGATGGCCTGGGTGGCGAGGTTGTCACGCAGGATTTCGCCAGAGAGCTTCTTGAATTTTTCCGCGCGCGCCACGCGAGCCACGCTGGCGAGCAGTTCGGTGCCCAACCCGCGGCCCTGCCACTGATCTGAGACCAGGACCGCAGTTTCGGCTTCCAGCGCAGTGATTGCGCTGAAACGACCGACGCCCAGAACCTCCGGCTGGCCGCTTGCAGGATTCTTGCGCTCCGCCACCAGCGCAAATCCGCGATCATAGCTGGCGAAGCAAATGCGCACGAGCCGTTCGTGCTCTACTCGCGTGCTCAGACTCAGGGAACAAAAGTACCGCAGATAGACACTGCGTTCCGACAGCGTGGTGTGAAAGTGCACCATGAGTGGCTCGTCTTCCGGTCGAATGGGACGAATGGTCACCGCAGTCCCGTCTTTGAATTGCCACTGGTGGATGTATTGCGAAGGGTAGGGACGAATGGAGGGGCGGGGCAACTGTTCCGCCTGCACGGACGCTGCGTGGACGACAATGCGCGCGTCCAGTGCGAGCAACTGCTCGGGCGTGGCGAGCAGCGGGTTGATATCGATTTCTTTGATCCAGGGCAATTCCAGAACAAGTTGGCTGAAGCGGACCAGGATCTGCTCGAGAGCAGGCACATTCACTGGCTTCCGCCCGCGTACTCCCTTTAGTGCGGAGAAGATTCGCGTCTGCTCCATGGTGCGGTGCGCCAGGGTTGTGTTCAGCGGCGGCAAGGCGAGCGCGTGGTCGCGATAGACTTCGACCATCACACCTCCGGAGCCGAACAGGATTACAGGGCCGAACTGGGGATCGATGCTGCTGCCCAGGATGAGTTCGTATCCGTCGCGGCGAATCATGGGTTGCACGGTCACGCCTGCGAAGTGTTCGGGGCCGGCTTTCCTGGTGACCGACTCACGGATGGCGCGGAATGCGACCCTGACCTGATCTGCATCCTGAAGTTGCAGATGCACACCCTCGACATCTGTCTTGTGGGAAATGGTGTTGGAGAGGAGCTTCAAGACGACGGGATAGCCGATGCTCCTGGCGCACGAGACCGCGTCGAACTCGTTTTCCGCAACACGCGTATCGACGGTTGGAATTCCATAGGCTGCCAGAACCCGCTTCGATTCGAACTCGTTGAGCATGGTGCGGCCGGAGTCACGCACCGCGTTCAGGATATCCTCCGCCTTGACGCGTGCCTCGTCGGAGAAGTCCGGCCCTTCAATCAGCGCGGGGGTTTGGTAGAGACCGCGCAGGTTATAGGTGTAGCGCCACATGTAGGTGAAGGCGCGGGCGGCGGTGTCCGGATACGAAAATGTCGGGATCCCCGCCGCGTTGAGGATCGCCGTTCCTTGGGCGACCCCTTCTCCCCCCATCCAACTGGCGATGATGGGTTTGGTGGTGCTGTGGGCATACTGGCTCATTTGCGTGGCCACTTGCGTCGGGTCCGCGAGGCCTTGCGGAGCAATGATGGCGAGCAATCCATCGCCTGCGGGATCCTTGGAGACGATATCGACGGCTTTCACGTACCGTTCAGCGTCGGCATCCGCCAATACGTCGACCGGGTTGCTGCGACTCCAGTTGGGAGAAAGAAAATCGTCGAGGGCGTGAATGGTATCGGGCGAGAGCACCGTCAGTTCGCCGCTCGTGGCCATGAGCGCGTCCGTTGCCAGCACGCCGGGCCCCCCGGCATTGGTGACGATACTCAGGTGTGGTCCGCGGGGCCGGGGCTGCTTGCTCAACACCTCGGCCATATAAAAGAGGTCGGCGATGTTCTGCACGCGCAATACGCCGCAACGCCGGAACGCGGCTTCGAGAACTTCATCGCTTCCCGTCAGCGCTCCCGTATGGGAAGCCGCCGCGCGCGATGCCGCTTCGGAGCGCCCCGTCTTGATCACGATGATCGGTTTCGCTAATGCGATCTCGCGAGCCGCGGCAAGAAAGGAACGGGCATCGCCGACCGACTCCATATAAATGAGGATGCTTCTGGTATGCGGATCATCGCCGAAGTGGTAAATGAGATCACCCCAGCCGATATCGAGCATGGAGCCGGTGGAGACGATCGCGCTGAAGCCCACGTGTTCCTTCTCGCTCCAATCGAGAATCGCGGTCTGCAACGCTCCGCTCTGGCTCAGGAAAGCCACGCTGCCTTTTCGGGAGATGGTCTTGGCGAAGGTAGCGTTGAGGTCAATCGTGGGATTCATGAATCCCATGCAGTTGGGCCCGAGCAGCCGCAGGGATCCTCGGCGCAGGTGAGTTTTTATTTGTTCTTCCAGGGCAGCGCCGCCCGCCCCCTGCTCGCGGAAGCCGGCAGAGATGACGACCGCCGATTTAACCCCTGCGTCCACACAATCGGCGATGATTTGAGGTACGGTTTGCGCCGGCGTCATCACCAAGGCAAGGTCAATGGGATCCGGGATGTCTCGAACGTGCGTGTGAGTCCTGATACCCAGGACTTGCTCGTGCTTTGGACTCACGACAAAAATTTTTTTTGGGAAGTTACTTTGAATCAGATTGGCTGTTACGCTCCGGCCCACGGTGCCAGGGCGCTCTGTAGCTCCGATCACCGCGATGGAGGCAGGCAGGAATAGGGATTCCAATCCCGGACGCGGGTTCGCTTTCTTTCCGAGCAATGCTGACAATGGTTTGGCTGAGGCGCTCGACAACTGACTCACACAAGGTCTCCCGCGAATCGAGATTACGTTATTTTTTCACAAGCGGAGCCGGAGGGTAACCGAAGATGACGCCACACACCTCCCCCATCATTGCAGAGTTTCCCTCGTGTGTCTGTGATCACACTATGACCACAATCACGTGCACCGGTGATGGTGATCACAAGTAATTTTCCAATGCTACAATTCGAGTGAAAAGGAGGTGCTGCTTCCATGCGCGCCCCTTATGGCCTAAATATTTTTGATAATTGCCTTACCTGTCCGGTTCGTGAAGAGCACATCTTTTGTAACCTTTCAGTGCAAGCCGGGCAACGTCTGAATGACATTAAATCGACTGCTGTCTATCCCAAGGGTGCAATGCTCTTCATTGAAGGGCAGCAGCCGCGCGGAGTTTTTGTGCTCTGTGCCGGGAAGGCAAAACTTTCAACCTCATCTCGGGAAGGCAAGACCATCATCACCAAACTTTCCGAGGCGGGCGATGTGCTGGGCCTGAATTCAGTCATTTCGAGCCGCCCGTACGAGGTTTCGGCAGAGATGATGGAGCCGGGGCAGGCAAACTTCATTCCTCGTGAGTCCTTGCTGCAGTTCCTGAAGGATCATGGGGAAGTTGCGTTACGGGTAGCGGAACAGCTGAGCCGAAACTACTACACCGCGTATGAGGAGATCCGCACGTTGGGTCTGGCGACCTCACCCTCGGAAAAGTTTGCCAAGCTCCTGCTGTCATGGTCCACCAAGTCGACGCAGAACGATGGTTCATCGCCGGTCAAGCTCACGCTGACCCACGAAGAAATTGCGGAGATTATCGGGACCACACGCGAAACCGTAAGCCGCCTGTTTTCCGAATTCAAGAAGAAGCAGTTGCTGCAATTAAAAGGTTCGACGCTGCTGATTCGGAATCGTCCAGCGCTGGAAAAGATCGTCCAGTCTTAGCTCGGGCTGGGGCAACTGCACAGTTGTCCCAGTCGCAGCTCGTTGACGTCGGTGCGAGGCCCTCCTGCCGGCGAGCGAAGTTCCTTTCCCATCCTGCCAGAGTCAGCATGACTGAGAACATCGCTGGTTTAGAATCTCTGCCAAGATAACCGTAATGAAAAAACAAGGGATGAAGGCTTTGGTCCTGGTTGCTGGATTGGCAATGTTGCCCGGGCCAGAGTTTGCACAGATCGCGCGAGCAGATGCGCCGAATTACGCTGTACAAGCTGCAAGCAACCACGCATCGCCTCACGACGAAACGGCGGCTGATCCTGCGATGGCTGACGAAATTCGTCAGGAGTTTCGCCACGCGTGGAACGGCTACAAACAGTATGCGTGGGGCCACGACGCGCTGAAGCCGCTTACTCGAGGCGCGCACGACTGGTACGCGGATTCGCTGCTGATGTCGCCCGTGGATGCCCTCGACACCATGATCCTGATGGGCATGAACGATGAAGCGATTGCCACCCGAGAGTACATCGTTAAGAATCTCTCGTTCGATCGCGATATCTACGTCAAGAACTTTGAGATCACGATCCGGCTCATGGGCGGACTGCTCAGCAGCTATCAGCTCACCGGGGATAAGAAATTGCTCTCCTTGGCGGATGATCTTGGAACCCGTCTGCTGCCGGCATTTGGTTCTCCTACAGGCATGCCGTACGTTTACGTGAATCTGAAGACTGGAACCGTGCGGGGCGAGGAAACGAATCCCGCCGAAGTCGGAACCCTGCTGATCGAGTTCGGCACGTTAAGCAAGCTGACCGGCAAGACTATTTATTATGAGAAAGCGAAGCGTGCTCTGGTCGAGCTCTACAACCGGCGTTCGTCCCTCGGCCTGGTCGGTTCCAGCATCAACGTGAGGAGTGGCCACTGGACCGATCCGGTCAGCCACATTAGCGGGGGAATCGATTCGTATTACGAATATCTGCTGAAATGCTGGCTGCTCTTCGATGACAGGGATTGCGAGCGCATGTGGAAGGCGAGTATCGAGGCGGTGAACATGTATCTCGCCGATCAGGCTTCATCCGGCTTTTGGTACGGGCAGGCGAACATGAATACGGGCGCTCGGGTGGGCACGAGCTTCGGAGCGCTGGATGCATTCTTTCCGGGAACACTCGCCTTGTCGGGAGACCTCGAGCGCGCAAAGAAGCTGGAGGACTCGGCTTTCAAGATGTGGAGCACTTTCGGCATCGAGCCGGAAGAGATGGATTACCGCACTATGAAGATCGTCTCTTCGGGTTATGAACTGCGTCCCGAGATCATCGAATCTGCCTACTACCTCCACTCTTTCACCCACGATCCTCGGTACCGCGAGATGGGGAAGACCTTTTTTGATAGCTTGGTCAAGTACTGCCGCACCGATGTGGCTTACGCAGCCCTGAGCGACGTGGAGAAGAAAACGAAGAAGGATGAAATGGAAAGTTTCTTTTTCGCGGAGACTCTCAAATACTTGTTTCTGCTGTATGCGCCGCCAGACACGGTCGACCTGAAAAACGTCGTGTTCAACACCGAGGCTCATCCGATCCGCAGAACGTGGTAGCAGAAACCAAACCCATGATCCAAATTCACTGTGAGGCTCTGCTTTTCGATATGGATGGAGTTCTCATCAACTCCACGCCGGCGGTGGCGCGGGTGTGGAGGCGCTGGGCGATGGAGCGCGGTTTCGACCCCGAGGAAGTGGTCGCGCAAGCGCATGGACGGCCCAGCTTAACGACGGTGAAAGAATATCTTCCAGCCGCCGACCACGAAGCTGAAAATCGGGAGGTGGAACGGCGAGAAATCGAGGACCTGGAGGGCGTTGTTCCCCTGCCCGGCGCGTTGGAGCTGCTGTCTAGCCTGCCTGACGATCGCTGGACGATCGTGACGTCTTGCACGCGCGCATTGGCGGAGGTTCGCATCCGGGCGGCCGGTCTTCCGCTCCCCAAAAAACTGGTTACCGCAAACGACATCACCAACGGGAAGCCGCATCCCGATCCTTACTTAAAGGGCGCCTCCAAGCTGGGGTTCTCGCCTTCGGATTGCGTGGTGCTGGAAGATGTTCCGGCAGGCGTTCGCTCCGGGAAAGCGGCAGGCGCGAAGATCATCGCATTCACAACCACGGTTGAATCCGTGGTCCTGCGGGAATCTGGCGCTGATTGGGTATTGCGGTCCTGTGCCGACATCCGCCTGCTCTCAAACGCTAAGAAACTCACTCTGGTTCTGCACGAGCCAAGCGTATGGCCTACCAACATCCCTGTAATTACGTAACTCCCAACATCGATTCTGCCCGGAGCGACCGGTCTCATCTCCAACTGTATGACCTCGAATTGCATCCACTTCTAGGTTGAAGAGGGGCCCGCAAGGAGAATGAGAATGAAATTGAGGTTGCTGGTCGCAGTTGTAAGTTTGTTTTCGGTAATGGCGTGCACTGCCGTTGCGCAGAACGCCACCTCGAACAAATCAGAGGACAGAATAGTCCGGGAAGTTCGCCACGAACTCTTGATGCTGCCGTATTTCGGGGTTTTCGATAACATCGCGTACAAGGTTCAAGGGGGAACCGTAACCCTGCTGGGCCAGGTAGTGCGGCCCTCGCTGAAGTCCGATGCGGAGAATGCGATCAAACACATTGAAGGCGTCGATCGCGTGGACAACCAGATTGAGGTGCTGCCGCCTTCGTCGCAGGACGATGCCATCCGGATCGCCTTGTTCCGCGCTATTTATCAGTATCCATCGCTGCAGAAATATGAGATGGGCGTGCAGAAACCCATCCGGATCATCGTGAAGAACGGGCGCGTAACGCTCGAAGGCGTGGTGGATAGCCAAGCCGACAAGGACTTAGTTGGCATTCGGGCCAAGTCGGTTCCGGGTACCTTCGAGGTCACTAATAATCTTCAGGTGCAGCAGCCCTAGCGGGCGGGATTTTGGCAGAGGGACGCTTCGGCGTCCCTTTTTTGCTGCGCCTGCGGTGCGTCCCGCGCTCTACAATAACGTTTTACTACGCGGATTTTTGTGTACGCGTATAATGCTCCCGGATTTGATTTCCGCTCCCGCGGACCCCCTTTGGAGGAAGCAATCATGAGTTTCCATGCCATGAACCGCCGCAGGTTTCTGGAAACCGCAGCGACGATTAGCGCAGCTACCCTCTTCAGCAGTCGCTTCGGATGGGCAGCCGGCGAGCACAAGATCAACAAGATCGGGGTGCAACTCTACACAGTTCGCGACTTGATGAAAGAAGATTTCGACGGCACTATCGCGAAAGTCGCGCAGGTCGGCTACAAAGAGGTGGAATTCGCGGGCTACTTCGGCCACACCGCCCAGCAGGTCAAAGACATCCTGCAGAAAAATGGCCTGACTGCGCCCTCGACCCACGTGCAATACGACGAACTGGATGAGAAATTCCCCTCGGTCATCGAATTCTCCAAGACAGTCGGCATGGATTACATCATCTGCCCCTGGATTCCTGAAGACCTTCGCAAATCGCCGGACATCTGGAAGCAGGCTTCGGACAAATTCAACAAGTGCGGCGAGCAGACCAAGAAAGCCGGCATGCAGTTCGGCTATCACAACCACTGGTTCGAATTCCTTCCCACCAACGGCAAGCTGCCCTACGACGAGTTGCTTAAGGATTGCGATGCGAATCTGGTGAAGATGGAGATGGATCTATGCTGGGCGGTGGCGGCGGGCGCCGATCCGGTCAAATATTTTGAAAAGAATCCGGGACGATTTCCGCTGGTGCATGTGAAGGATCTGAAGACCAAGCCCAAGATCAGCAGCGGGGGCCCGCAGAACTATGGCGACACCGTGGACCTGACCGAAGTGGGCAGCGGCATCATCGACTGGAAACGGATCTTCGCGCACGCGCAGCAGGCGGGAATCAAGCACTACATCGTCGAGCACGATCATCCCAAGCAGCCGATCGAGAGCATCACCAAGAGCTATCAGTATCTGGAAAATTTGCGCTGGTAAGTTGACGAGCACGGTGCCGCCGCTTCGGCGGCGGCCATTCTTCTGGGGGGAAGATCGGGGTTCATGCAGGTTCGGCGTTCTCCAAAAACCTATGATGTCTGCATCATTGGCTCCGGAGCGGCGGGAGGCACCGCCGCCAAGGTGCTCAGCGAAGGGGGATTGAGCGTCGCGCTGCTGGAAGCCGGCCCTCCGCTAATTCCCGCTCGAGATTACAAAGAGCATGTCTGGCCCTACGAGTTGCCGCATCGCGGCGGCGGGGTCGGCGGCGCTTTGCGCCAGGGGCTGCCAGATGAATTCATGGCTCCCAACGGCGCATGGGAGATCCAAGGCGAGCCCTACGTCTCCGCTCCGGGATCGAAGTTTCGCTGGTTTCGTTCTCGCATCGTCGGTGGCCGCACCAATCACTGGGGACGCATCGCTCTGCGCATGGCACCGGTCGACTTCAAGGTGCGCTCCCGTGACGGCAGAGGCGACGATTGGCCCATCAGCTACGAAGACGTAGCGCCCTACTACGATAAGGTCGAGGCCTATATCGGAGTGTTTGGGACGAAGGAAAACATCCCGAGCGCGCCCGACGGTGTTTTCCTGCCGCCACCCAAGCCTCGCTGCACTGAAACCATTATCAAGAAGGCCTGCGATAAGCTGGACATTCTGTGCATACCATCACGGCTGGCCATTCTGACCAAGCCCCTGAACGGCCGCCCCGCTTGCCACTATTGCGCGCAGTGCGGGAGAGGCTGCATTACCGCTTCCAATTTCAGTTCCAGCCAGGTGATGATCCCGCCGGCGGAAAAGACCGGCCGCTTCACGCTGATCACGGGCGCGATGGCTCGTGAACTGATCGTCGGCAAAGACGGCAAAGTCGCGGCGGTGTCGTACATCGACAAGGAGACTCGTGAGGAACGCCGTATTCACGCGCGAACTTTCATCGTAGCTGCCAGCGCGTGCGAATCCGCCAGGCTCCTGCTGAATTCCAGGTCCACGCTCTTTCCCGATGGCTTGGCGAATTCTTCCGGGGTCGTCGGCCGCAACTTGATGGATACAGTCGGCAGCGACGGTGGTGGATACTTTCCGCAACTCGAGCGAATGCCGGCGCATAATCACGATGGCGTGGGCGGAATGCATATGTATTTGCCCTGGTGGAAGTTCGATCGCAAGAACGAATTTCTGCGTGGCTACCACACCGAGTTTGGCGGCGGACGCGGCATGCCGGGCGTAGGCGACTACGACGACCTGTGTGATGAGTTTGAAGGATACGGCGTTTCGCTCAAGCGCGAGTGCAAGAAGAAATACGGCACGTACATCGGCTTTGCCGGCCGTGGCGAGATGATTCCCAACGAAAACTGCTACTGCGAGATCGATCCGAACGTGGTCGATCAGTGGGGAATCCCGGTGCTTCGTTTTCACTGGAAGTGGGGCGAGAACGAACTCAGGATGGCCAGAGATATGCAGGAAACCTACCGCGAGATTGTGGAAACGGCAGGCGGAACTTACATGCCTCCGACGCAACGCGGGGCGGACCATCCCTACGGAATCGCCGATGGCGGGGTGATCATTCACGAAGTCGGAACGGTGCGCATGGGAGATCGCCCTGCCACCTCGGCGCTGAATGGATACTGCCAGACCCACGATGTAAAGAATCTATTCGTGACCGACGGCGCATCGTTCGTGACCAATGCCGACAAGAATCCAACGCTTACCATCATGGCGCTTACCTGGCGTGCGTCGGATTACCTGCTGGACCAGGCGAAGAAAGGGGATCTGTAATGTCCATCTCGCGACGCGACATTCTGAAGTCCCTGACCATGACCGCCGTGGTTGGTTCGGTGCTGCGCGTCATTCCTTTGAAAGCCGCGGAATACGCGCACCACATGGTGAAGACAGAGAAAGCGGCGCAGAGCGGCGCTTACACTCCTAAGTTCTTTTCTCCGCACGGCTACAAAACGCTTCAGAGTCTTTGCCAGACCATCATCCCGCCGGACGAGAACGCCAAGGGTGCGATCGAGGCGGGTGCACCGGAATTCATTGACCTGCTTACCAGTGAGAATCAGGATTATCAGGTTTCTCTCGGTGGCGGGTTGATGTGGCTGGATAATACCTGCATCGATCGCTACGGAAAGGTTTATCTCGACTGCACGCCTGAGCAGCAGAAGGAAATCCTGGACCGCATTGCGTATCGCAAGAACGCGAAGACAGATCCCAGTCTCGGGCAGGGCATTGAGTTTTTCAGCTTTCTTCGCAAAATGACTGCCGACGGCTTCTTCACAAGCGAGCTAGGCATCAATTATCTGGGTTACATCGGCAATACCTACCTGAGTGAATTTCCCGGTTGCCCGCCCGTTCCCGGAGAATAGCCCTTTGCAAGCCGAACAAAACAGGATAGATTCCGCGCTTGCGTTGTGTCCAATATTGGATACAATTAAGTACAGAAATGGAGTACAGCGGTGAATGCACTGGCTGTCGTTCCTGATCTCGGTCTGGATTTGCGCAAAATCCCGGATCTCGCCGACCCCGCTACCCGGGCGCGGTTGAGCCCGGCTGCGATCGTGGCGTTTTTTTCCATCGTCGACAAATGGCAACTCAGAAACGAAGACGCCATGGCGATGCTGGGCGGAATTTCACATGGCCGCTATTTTGAGTTGAAGCGCCATCGCAAGGGGCTGCTCTCGCAAGACGAACTCACACGCATCTCGCTCCTCATAGGCATTTTCAAGGCGCTCAATATTCTTTTCGGACAGCGTCTGGCGAACCAGTGGACCTCGCGGCCCAACTCCAATCCGATGTTCAATGGAGCGCCGCCATTGCAATACCTGAGTCGGGGCGGGGTGCCGGCCATGATTGGTGTCCGACGGCTCCTCGATAGCCGGCGCGGCGGACGATAACTCGTAGAGACGTTGCTTGCAACGTCTCTCGCCTCGCGATGACCTGTGGCCCAAGCAAGAGAGGTCGCAAATAACGTCTCTTGCCTCGCGGTCCCTATGGCCTAGCCCCAGAGACGTTGCAAGCAACGTCTCTACGACAAAAAAGAGAAGGTCGAAGTGCTCCCCACCACTCCCATTGATCAGCGCGACACGCATCGGCTCATTCCGGCGCAGTTTGCCGATGGCGGAGTATCTGTGCTCAATCGGCTGACCGACGACGCCGACATTCTCGAAGGCATTTTCCAACTGGACAACGCCACCAACGATCGGCTGCTGGCGGAATCTCGTCTGGCGCCGGGGATTGATGAAAGAGAACTGGTCTTTGGGATTCCGTCCTATCGCATCATCAATGCGGCGTTCTGCCACCCCGCACCTGCCGGGGCGCGGTTTAACTCGTCGGATCGTGGTGCGTGGTACGCCTCGTTTGAATTGCAGACTTCCCAAGCTGAAGTGGCCTATCACCGGCGACTGTGGCTGCAGGAAACCGCGTGGGAGGAAGAGGACGAATCGGAATATCTCGATTATCTGGCTGACTTTCGCGCCGAGTTCCACGATCTGCGCAGTTCTCGTGAGCACTCCAACTGTCTTTCACCCACGACCTACGCGGCATCGCAAACGCTTGCGGCGCAGCTGCTCGAACTGGGATCGAGCGGAATTGTCTATCCCAGCGTTCGGCGTGCGGGCGGGACCTGCATTGCGTGCTTTCGACCGGTATTGGTGACCAATGTTCGGAAAGGTTATCTATACAGGTTTACGTTCGCTCACTGGCGATCCGACGCGAAGATCCGGCGAGCGTGATTCCTGCAGTTTCGTAAAGACGTAGCTTGCTACGTCTAGATGGTTGACAAAGTCCGCGGGATAAAGGCAGGGCCTAAAGGCCGTATTGATTCTGCGTCGCTTACGGCACCGCTGAAGCGGTGCCCTGATACGAAGCAGGGTTAATCAGCAATCTGGACGTAGCTTGCTACGGCTGGGGGCAAGACGTAGCAAGCTACGTCTCTACGAGAATTCAAGTGCGTAATTTTGTCCGGCTCAGGCTTTTCCGAAAGGACTTTCTAAGGATGGGCTTTGTGGCGTGAATAACTCCGCGCCGTTTTCAGTGACGTGCATATCATCCTCTAGACGGATACCGAATTCGCCACGAATGTAGATCCCGGGCTCGTCGCTCGTCGTCATGTTGGCCTGCAACTTCGTCTTATTTCCGCGAACAAGATAGGGCCACTCGTGGCCATCCATTCCCATGCCGTGCCCCAAACGGTGGGTGAAGTACTTGTAGTCGGGCCCATACCCGCCATCGGTCACGACCTTGCGCGCAGCAGCATCGATAGTGCCGCATTCTACGCCAGGGCGTGCCGCCGCCAGCGCCAAGGATTGTGCCCGGTGCACGATCTCGAACACGTTCTTCATCTTGTCGCTCGCTTTGCCGAGCACAAAGGTTCGCGTGATATCGGACGCATAGCCTTCGACCATGCAGCCGCCGTCCATGAGGACGATGGTGCCTTCGTGAATAATCTGCGGAGTCACCGAGCCGTGCGGGAAAGCAGAGAACTCGCCGACCTGCACATCGGCGTCTCCGCTGAATCCCAGTTGCTCATGCGCTTTGCGGACCAATTCTTCTACCTGGGGCTGAGTCATGCCGTCCCTGAGCGCCTGGTAAGTCGCCTCGTAAGCCGCAAGCGTGACGTGCGCGGCTAGCCGCATCAATGCGATCTCGTGTGGGCTCTTGATCATCCGACAACCGGCCGTAACTGGAGTCGCACTGGTGATCGTGGTTTGCGCCGCTGCTTTGCTAACTCCTTCGGCAAAGACAAAGCGCACGCTTTCTTCGATGCCGAGCTTCCCGTTGGCAAATCCTCGATCCTTGAGGCCTTGCGCGATGAGATGATAGGGATTCTGATCTTCCTGCCAGATGCGCACATCCGGGTTTTCTCCCTCCGGAGCATGGGCGATCTGCTCGCGGGCGCGCCCTTCTTCGAAAGCCGGACAAACGTAAAATGGCGACCCTTTTTGTGGAAGCACGAGCGCAAAGGTTCGCTCCCCGCCCCACCAGCGAATGCCGGTGAAGTACTTGAGCGAGGTTCCTTCCATCAGAAGAACGCCATCCAGCGCGCTCTCGGCCATGAGTTGGCGAGCACGCTCCCAGCGCTCGGCGCGTTCGTCCCGGGTGATCGGGGTGGCTTCGCTTTTGCGGGATTTCAGGCCTGCAATCGAAGGCGGTACTTTGTCCTCTGGGCATTCAGCCGCACTGGCGGCTGCCCGTACGCTGGACGCCATCGCGACTCCCGCAGTGATACTGCCTGCCTCCAGAAATTTGCGCCGTGAAATCATGAAGCCTCCCGGTAAAAGACAGTGGGTCCGGACATTATAGGGCGGATTTACGCTATTCTCCCTGCATCGATGGAATCAGGCTTTCAATGCGCTTCCTGTGGCGAATGGAACGTGACCTCCGTGGATGAATCCGCGGGCCGCCGCCAAAGCTACGTGGAAGATTGCCAGGTCTGTTGCAAGCCGAATGTTTTGCGCATCGAGTACGACGCCACTGCCGGGGAATGCTTCATCACGTCGGAACTGGAATAGCGCCTCAGCGGCGGAGTTTATCGAACTGGCGCCTCGAATCCTCGTCCTGCGGCGCCTGCGTTATAGTTGCCTGTAAGTCCCGCGAAAGCCTGCAACGCGGACACCCTAGTCGGGCTCCTCTTCGCGGGTAGCAAGCAGTACGTCAATCAGTTTCTCAGGGGAGGCGTTCATGGCAAGTGGTTACAGCGCTGGCAGGACGGTCGCTCACAACATGGTCACCACGCAGTTTGAACTGGATGGTTTCCGGGTGACGCGTACGTTAGGCGTGGTCCGTGGCATCGTGGTGCGCTCGCGCTCCATCTTTGGAACCATCGGCGCGGGCCTGCAGACGCTCGTCGGTGGGAACATTACTCTGCTTACCAACCTCTGTGAGAAGACTCGTCAGGAGGCATTCGATCTCATGCTGCAGCATGCCGCCGAACTGGGCGCAAACGCGGTTGTCGGTGCACGCTACGATGCGACTGAGGTCATGCAGGGAGTGACGGAAGTGCTGGCGTATGGAACGGCGGTATTTGTGGAACCGGCGAAGTAGATGCGATCAGTCGCCGCTGGCGTGATTCTGGGTGGGCACCAACACAAGGCGGGCCCGGGCCGGCTCAGGTTCTACTGGATGACGGAACGCGGAAAGGATCGAGAACACCGCCGCATAGGCGGCCACAACGCCAAAGCTTACGGAAGCGACGACAGTGAAGCAGAGGACCACGGGCATCATCCACGAGTTCACGACCGACCACCTTTACAAGTGTTATCTGATGCGATGCTCCAAAAACCGTATACCTGCGTTTTACGCCTGCGGCAGCGCGCAACTTCAAATCTACCTTCGTTGACGCTCCGTGCTATTGACGACTAAGATACGGAGTAGAGCTGTGCATTCCTACTTTGGAACAATTCTGTGGCCCTGTCGACGTTACGGAAGGGCCAGTGCTCCCGGCGAATAATGGCGATTACCAAGATCTCTGTCCGGGGCGCCCGGCAGCACAATTTAAAGAACATCAGTGTGGAAATCCCTCGTAACACGCTGACCGTTGTGACGGGTCTCAGCGGTTCGGGCAAGTCGTCGCTGGCGTTCGACACCATCTACGCTGAAGGCCAGCGCCGCTACGTAGAGACGCTTTCCGCCTATGCGCGGCAGTTCCTGGATCAGATGGAGCGTCCCGATGTCGACGGCATCGATGGACTTAGCCCGTCGATTTCGATCGAGCAGAAGACCACCAGCCGCAGCCCCCGCTCTACGGTCGGCACTATCACGGAAATTTATGACTATCTTCGCCTCTTGTTCGCCTCGATCGGCATGCCGCATTGCCCCAGGTGTGGCCGCGACATCAGTCGACAGTCGGCCGATCAGATCGTGCAGCGGGTCATGGCGCTAACTCCCGAGGATCGCATCATGGTTATGGCGCCGATCGTCCGCGGCCGCAAGGGCGAGTTCAAGAAAGAGATGGAGACGCTCGTCAAGCACGGATACACGCGTGCCCGCATTGACGGCGAGTTGCTCAATCTTGAGGATGAAATCAATCTCGACAAACGCAAGAATCACACCATTGAGGTCGTGATCGACCGCTTGTTGGTGAAGCTCGGAATTGAGCGTCGTCTGGAAATGTCTGTCGGTTTAGCGATGAAATTGGCCGGAGGCTTGGTGCTGGTCGCGGTTGTCGGAGGCGAAGAGCAGCTGTACTCGGAAAAGTTGGCGTGCCCCGATTGCGGCATCAACGTGCCCCAGCTGGAGCCGCGCTCGTTTTCCTTCAACAGCATGTATGGAGCCTGTCCGGAGTGCCATGGACTGGGCAGCAAGTACGACTTCGATCCCGCGAAAGTGATCACGGATTGGTCGAAACCCTTGCTGGATGGGGGACTCGGGCCGGGCTCGGCGTCGCAGAACTTGATTCACCAGTTGCAGATTGTCGCGGCCTCTTGCGGCATCGATCTAAGCACTCCGTTCGAAAAACTTGCGGAGAAGACACAGGACTTCCTGCTCAACGGGGAGCAGGGGCGCGGCGGCCGGACCGGATTCCACGGCATCTTCGGATATCTCAAGCAGAATCTGGAGGAGTCCACGTCTGAGGGGTATCGCGACTGGCTGATGGATCACATGTCAGCGACCGCATGCCCGGCGTGCCATGGCAAGCGTTTGCGGCCTGAGAGCCTGGCGGTAAAAGTAAACGGCATGTCCATCGCCGATTTCACCGCCATGCCCATTACGCGCGCACTTGAAACGGCCCAGGGGATCAAATTAGCCGGACGAGAGGCAGCCATCGCCGGACGCGTCATGCATGAAGTGGTTGAGCGTCTGCAGTTCCTGAACGCAGTCGGTTTGGGATATATCTCGCTCGACCGTTCAGCGGCCACGCTCTCCGGCGGAGAAGGGCAGCGCATCCGGCTGGCTACTCAAATTGGCTCGAAACTGCGAGGCGTGCTGTATGTACTGGACGAGCCCTCCATCGGATTACATCACCGCGACAACGGGCGGCTGCTCAATGCGCTGGAGAATCTGCGCGACTTAGGCAACACGGTTCTGGTTGTGGAGCACGATGAAGAGACCATCCGGCGAGCCGACTACGTGGTCGATCTCGGTCCGGGAGCGGGCAGGTACGGCGGGAACCTCGTTGCACACGGCACGCCGGAAGAGATCATGCAGCAGCCGAACTCGCTGACGGGAGCATACATCTCGGGACGAACCTCGATTGAAATGCGTCCTGAGCGGCGCCAGAAGAACGGCGCGGCACTCACCATTCTGGGGGCGAAGGAAAACAATCTGAAGAATGTCGATGTGAGCTTTCCACTTGGGGTGATGACCGTCGTCACGGGAGTTTCCGGTTCTGGCAAATCGACCTTAGTCAACGATATCCTTTACCGGGCGCTGGCGCGACAACTGTATCGCTCGCGGGAGAAGGCGGGCGACCACAAGGCGATGTCGGGGGCGGAGAATATCGACAAGGTGATCCGCATCGATCAATCGCCAATCGGACGCACGCCGCGATCGAATCCGGCTACCTATACCGGAGTGTTCACGGGCATAAGGGATCTCTATGCCATGCTTCCGGAATCCCGCGAGCGCGGTTACAAAGCCGGACGATTCTCGTTCAACGTCTCAGGCGGCCGCTGCGAAGCCTGTCAGGGCGAGGGACAGCGGCGCATTGAAATGAATTTTCTGCCCGACGTGTACGTTCTCTGCGAGGTTTGCGGCGGCCGTCGCTACAATTCGGAAACACTCATGGTGAAATACAACGGGTACTCCATCGCCGACCTGCTGGAAATGCCCGTCTCCGACGCGTTGCCGATCCTCGAGAACATCCCCCAGGTAAAGCAGAAGCTGCAGACGCTGGTGGACGTAGGACTGGGCTACATTCATCTGGGGCAATCGGCCGTGACGCTTTCGGGTGGAGAGGCGCAGCGCATTAAGCTGGCGCGGGAATTAAGCAAGCGGCAAACCGGAAAAACGCTGTATCTTCTGGATGAGCCGACTACCGGCCTGCACTTCGATGATGTTAAGAAGCTTCTCGACGTGCTGCACCGGCTAACGGACTTGGGTAATTCGATCATCATCATCGAACACAACCTGGACGTGATCCGCAATGCTGATTGGATCATTGATCTAGGTCCGGAGGGCGGGGAAGAGGGCGGTCGTATTGTGGCCCAAGGCACGCCGGAGCAGGTGGCTCGGGCGAAGAAATCGTATACCGGACAGGCGCTCGCGACCTATTTTGCGAAGGCGCTTTCTCGTTCTCAGCCGGCAGTCCTCAGTTAAGGAAGATACGTGTCTTCTCTCGAGAGTCCGCAACCAGAGCCTCAGGCGCCCGCGAGTGGTGAGTCGCCCATCATCGATGCCAATCACCCAGAGGGTGCATTTTCCGGTGCGGTGTCGAGTCCAATTGCGCCCCCGTCTGCAGAGAATCCAGTCTGGGATGGCTGGGACGTTCTGCTGATTATCGGCCTGACATTTGCGACCATATTTCTTTCGCAATTCGCCATCCTCTTCGGGGCGCACTATTTTTTCTACCCGCATTCATCGTTGATGGAGTTGGCGCAGCGGCCGCTTCTGTTGTTGATCTCCCAGTATGTGATCGACCTCGCGGTCGTGATTTACCTGCTTTTGCTGATCGAGGGTAAGTACCGGGCTCCATTTGGGAGTGCCATTCGCTGGAGTTGGCCCAACAATGCCTGGGTACTGCTGTTCCTGGGCGGATTCATGTTGCTGGTTCTGAGCATGCTCGAGAATCTGCTGCCCATGCCCAAGGACACGCCCTTTGACAAGTTGTTCGCGAGGCCGCGAGACGCATACCTGATCGCCATCATTGCCGTGAGTCTTGGTCCCCTGGTAGAGGAGTTATTCTTTCGTGGATTCCTCTATCCGGTTCTGGCGCGCAGATGGGGCGTTGCCTGGGCTGTGTTCCTGACAGCTTTGCCGTTCGCCCTCATGCATATGCCGCAGTATGGTTACGCCTGGGGAGCACTAGCTGTAATCTTTATCGTCGGCGTTGTATGCGGGACCGTGCGAGCGGTTACCAAATCGGTGGGTGCCAGTTTCCTGGTACACGTAGGCTACAACGGGGCGCAGATGATCATTGCTTTATTTGTGACCCGCGGTTTTACGCACATGCCCAAAGCCATTGCTACCCTCCTTCCGCACTGAATTCCGGATTTCCGGAACCCCAGCCGCTGGCGCGCACTGATCATTCGTTTTCAAGTATATTTAGCGCAATGTGGGAAGTTGCGGGGATCTGGGGTCCTTCGTCCAACTCGTCTGGTAGAAGGGGAGACTGTTGTCGAATCAGCAGGAGATAGCCGAAAAACTGTTGTCGCCCTCCATGCTGGAGGCGATTCCTGACGCGGTTGCTGCTGTCAATCAGCAGGGGGTCATCGTGCAGGTAAACGCCCAGATGGAAGCAATGTTCGGCTACACCCGGCAGGAGTTGATAGGCCAGCCAATCGAGATGCTGGTACCGGAACGGCAGCGGGGACAGCACCACGGCCATCGCGACAGGTTCCATGCGCAACCAAAACTCCGGCGCATGGGGTCCGGTCTGGAACTGAATGGCCTGCGCCGCGACGGGTCAGAATTCCCGGTTGAAATCAGCCTCAGCCCCGTTCCCACCGCGAACGGGCTCATTGTGCTGAGCGCTATTCGCGATATTAGCGAACGCAAGCGGATCGAAGAGGAACTGCGGCGCGCAAATGCGGAGCTGGAAATTCGAAAATCGCGGGAGCTGGCCGATTATCAAAGACGTCTGGCGCTGATTGTGAATTCTTCCCAGGACGCCATTATTGGCAAGAATCTCGACGGCATCATCACTCACTGGAACTCGGGCGCGGAGGAAATCTATGGTTACACTGCGCAGGAGATGATTGGACGGCACATTTCTACCTTGGCGCCGGAAGAGAAGGCAGAGGAAATTACCGAGATTCTGCGCCGCATCCGAAATGGTGAGCGGGTCGGGTACTTTGAATCCGTACGGATTACCAAAGACAAGCGGAAGCTCAACATGTCGATCTCGGTGTCGCCCATTTACGACTCGGACGGGAAGGTTGTTGGCGCTTCAACCATCGCCCGCAACATCACCGCGCAGAAAAAGACGGAAGAGCAGTTGCGACAGTCGCAAAAGATGGAGGCCATTGGGCGGTTGGCAGGGGGCGTGGCCCACGACTTCAATAACCTGCTAGGCATTGTGACGGCTTGTTCGGAACTGCTTCGTAACAAACTGCCGGATGCGGAGGGCCTCGAGTATCTGGAAAATATCCGGGAAGCCGCCAAACGCGGCGCGGCTTTGACACGGCAATTGCTGGCGTTCAGCCGGCGGCAGCCCGTTCAGAAGCAATTGCTCGACTTGAATGAGCGCCTCAAGGAAGTGCGCAAGCTTGTGAGACCCCTGATGGGAGACGACGTTGAGATCGGGCATCTCCCCAAGCTGGGCAACGCTATCGTCGAGGCCGACCCGGGACAGATCGACCAAGTCGTGCTGAATCTCGCAGTCAATGCCCGCGATGCCATGCCGCGAGGTGGCAAGCTGATCCTCGAGACCGGCGTGTTCGAGTTTGACCAGGCTTTTGCGCACGAGCATTCGGGCATGAGTGCGGGCCCCTACGTGATGTTGGCCATCAGCGATAACGGAATCGGAATGGATGAAGCCACGCGCCTTCGTATCTTCGAGCCGTTCTTCACCACCAAGGAGACCGGGAAGGGAAGCGGCCTGGGACTCGCCACCGTCTATGGCATAGTCAAGCAAAACGGCGGTCATATCTGGGTTTACAGCGAACTGGGCCACGGCACCACATTCAAAATCTATCTGCCCAGCGCAGAAAAGAAGCTTGTCCCAGGGCAGGAAAAGACTGAAGACATTCTGCCGCGTCGCCGCGACGGCGTAACCGTCCTGTTGGTGGAAGATGATCCGGTCATACGTCGGCTGACACGCAAAATGCTTGAGGAACACGGGTATCAAATACTTGAGGCGGAAGACGGGAACGCAGCGCTGGCTGCAATCTCTTCAAGCGGCGGAAAGGTCGACCTGACCCTCACAGATGTGGTGATGAAAGGAATGACGGGGCCCGATTTGGTTCTTAAACTCATCGAAGCTTATCCCGAGATGAAGGTCGTTTACATGTCGGGCTACACCGGCGAGTTGGTTACCAATCAACCGGGGAATGGAATGCATCTTTTGGAAAAGCCCTTTACGAGAGCATCCCTCCTGCAGACGCTCGATCGAGCCTTGAACGAAGAAGGATAATCTAGCAGTAATCCCTTTTTGGGAATGGAGCCTGTGCGGACCCGGTCGCGGAGCCGCTCCGAAACCAATTACTTAATCGTAATAGTCAGCAACTGGGCTCCGCTGACCACATAATCCAGCGACGGAGTTGACGTCTCGTCCACGTTGGATTCGCCGCTCACGATCATCTCCTGGTTGCCGCGCATGCCCTCCATCACATTCATCACACTGATGGGAAGGGTGGGCATGACTTTGTCGGCAACGCGAGCTTCCGGGTCAGCCTCAAGCAGCGAGACATAGAGCCGGTTGTTGGAATGCTCTTTATTGAGCAGGGCGATCGTGGATGCGAGGTCGAGCTTCCGTCCAAATGCAGGGTTGGTGCGGTTCACGCGGTCAAGAGTGTCGCCGTCGCTAACCAGAATGCGCAGAGTTCCCTTACTCGCCGAAGTGGGGATCTTCACTGGAATCTGCCGGACAACGCGCTCGCCACGGTAGGGCGCAAGCACCGTTTCCACCATGACCTGATCGCCGGGACGCGCTTCGGTGACGTCCGTGCGGGCACTCTCCAACCGTGCCCAGCGCCGTTCGCGCACGAGATCAAAATCGAGATTGACGCTCTTCACTGCCGGGGCGTTATAGGGATTGTCATAGATGCGTCCAAACCGCTCACCGAGCGAGAGAGCCGCCGCCATAGCTGCGGGCTGACCGTTGTCAGCAGGAACGAACATGTTGCGCAAGCCGACTTCCGGGAAGCCTTTCACATCGATCGTCCCGTTTAGCCGGTAGGTTATCTCTTCGCCGAATTCGTTCACCCCGTGCAGCGCATTAAACACTGTCGCCATCATGGCCACCGGGCTGAGGCGTGGATTGTTGAGGACCTCGTAGTGGAATTCCTTCGTGCCGCTGCCCCCGTGAATCGTCAGCGTGACCGGAATCATGTCGGGTTGCTTTCCGAAGACTCCGAGGATGCCGGTATGACGATCCTGCACGAAAACGCCAGCCCGCTCGGTGGTGTTCACGATCTTGAAGGCATTGAGCGGTGAAGGAAGAGTCGCCAGAACCTCCGCTTTGTTCATGGGGAGGTCCACGGACCCGAACTGGAGCAGCGGATGTCCGCACGCCAACAGGCGCTGAGGATCAATGTAGGTGACGGTGCAGGTGGCAGCGATATCCATATCGCCGCGCACCAGGATAGCGCTCACCGCCGATCCGGGTTCCAGCGGTTCGGGCTGCTTAGCCTCGCTCACCGATCCAGCACCCATCACCGGAACAATGCCGGCAGAAGCAAATTGAGGGGCGAATTGCCGGACGGCATCTTCGGAAAAGCCATTAAAAACGAGTGGCGCGTCGATGGGCTTCAAAAACTGCGCGAAGCTTTCCGCCGAGCCCGGAATTCTCGAACCATCCCCCGGAGCCGCAGTTTTGCCTGCGGCGTTCGTGATTGCAGGTTTGCTCGCTGAAGCTTCTTCGGTGGGAGATTTGTCCAGCGCATTGATCTCCAGCATGTCAGCGATTGGCGTCACGCCGGCGATGGGTTCCTTCGAGAACTCACCGATACGGAACGCTAGAGCGCCCGCGAGCTTGCCATCCAGATACACCGGGCTTCCGCTCATGCCCGCAACCACGCCCGTGTATTCCGGCTTTTGCCCGTGCAAGCGGATCAGAATGATGTCGCCCTTGGGCCCGTTCACGTTGTGCAGAACGCCCAACACTTCCACGTCCATCGGTTCGGGCTTAACGCCCTGAAAGACGGTGTATGCGACCCCGCGCATCCCCGCATGAATCTGGCTCACGGGGATCGTCGGCTGTGAGGTTTGTGCATTTAGAACGGAACCGAGCAGGGATACACTTAGAGCGAAGAGCGGAAGGACACCTTTTCTCATTTAAAGCCCCGACAGGACCCGCCAACGAGTCCAAAAGCGTTAGATCCTGGCCAACTGCGATCACGTTGCCAATGGAGGAGAAACTCCTGGGACTTGGCAAAACATCCCAATTGCGAATCCGTGCGTCTATACTAGCATGGAGGATTCCGGTATCCGCATGTTTAATTGTCAGAGGGGCAAGACTTTAGGCCCTGCGCCAAGGTCATTTTTCAGCATGGGTTGGCGGTTCTTTTGCGTGTTGCTGTGCGCCTGCATGGTGGCAGCGGCTCAGGATCAGACTAGCCAAACTCCATCAAATCAACCTTCGGCGCAGTCTTCCCAGAGTCCGGAAAATGGCAAGCCGAAGCAGGAGGTTCCGGCCGAAGCGGGTGGGCCTACGGACAACGTGGGACCTTATGCCATTCCGAAAAAGAAGGCCGAAGATGCGCCTCCTCCGCCGCCTCCTGTTACGCCCAAAAAAATTCCTGACCTGCCCGACTACTCTCTGAAGGTGAACGTTCCGCTGGTCAATGTGGACGTCTCCGTACTCACCAAGAGCGGACAGTTTGTCCCCGGGCTGAAACAAGGGAATTTCCGGGTTCTGGAAGACGGCGTGCCTCAGCAGGTGACGCACTTCAACGTCTCGCAGGCGCCTATTACGGCCGTCCTGTTGGTCGAATTTGCGTCAACCAACTATGTCTTCATGATTCAGGCGCTGCAGGCTTCCTACGCTTTCGCCAACAGTCTGAAGAAGGAGGACTGGGTTGCGGTGGCGTACTACGACATGCAGCCTCACATCCTGGTGGACTTCACCCAGGACAAGCGGGCGGTGTACGGTGCGCTCAACCAGTTGCGGATCCCGGGATTCTCGGAAACCAACTTATTTGACGCCCTTTATGACACCCTTGACCGCCTGGATCGCGTGGAGGGGAAGAAATACGTCATCCTCGTCACCACCGGAGTAGACACGTTCAGCAGGCTGACTCTCGACAAGATCATGAAGAAGATCCGCGACACGAAGGATGTGACCATCTTCCCCGTCAGCGTCGGATTCATCGTCCGCGAATACTGCGAAGTCCACCAATGCGGATACACGCATGGCATGGGTATTCCTGTGGGACATATGGATTACCTTCAAGGCGACAACGAGATGCGAACCTTCGCCGCAATGACTGGGGGCCGGGCCTATTTCCCTCGCTTCGAAGGCGAGCTGCCGGAATTATTTCAGGACATCTCGAGCGACATTCGCAACCAGTACACGATCTCCTATTCGCCCACCAACACCAAACTCGACGGAACCTATCGCAAGCTGAAGGTGCAGGTGGTTGCGCCCGACGGAGGGCCGCTGAAAGTTAAAGATCAGAAGGGAAAGGACGTCAAGATTGAAGTCGTGGCCCGTGAAGGCTACACGGCGAAACATACGGTGGACTGAGAACTGCCGACCTTCAATGCACGTGGAAGAGGTGGTCGAGCACCAGGAATAGGGCCGCGCCCACGAAGACCAGCACAGCCATTTTCATGGCCGGCTCTTTGTTGACCTCGGGAACCAGGTCAGAAGCCGCAACATAGATAGTCACGCCCGCAGCCAGCGGCAAGCCTGATCCGACATGATGGCGGAAGATTGCCATGGTCAACACCCCCGCCAGCGTCGCACCCCCGAGAATGATGGACGCACCCCAGGCGATTCCCCGGCTGCGGCCGCTCGCCAGCATCACCGAGCTGATCGTAAAACCTTCCGGAATTTTGTGCAGGAAGATCGCCAGAAAGATTATCCATCCCAGCCAGTTCGACACCAGAAACCCGGATGCGATGGCAATCCCGTCAAAGAATGCGTGGATGATCAGTCCAAGCAGGACCGAATATCCGGTGTGCGCATGCACAAACTTGTCATGGTGGGTTTCTTCACCAAAATGAAAATGTGGAGTCACCGTGTGCTCGAAGAAGTGAATGATGAGGTAACCAAGCAAAATCAGCAGGGCGCCTGTCTTTCCCCGTATTTCCAGGCTTTCGGGAACCATCTCAACCAGCGCAGTGCCCAGCATGAATCCCGCACCGATGGCAACGAAGTAGCGAAGGTATCGCCGTTCCCAGTGGCGCTGCACAATGATGGCGCCGCCAAAGATGTTGGCCGCAGCCGCTGTCAAGCCCAGGAGAATGCTGGTGGTGATCGGATGCATTTTCGTCGGGATCATATCAGTTCTGAGTTTCAGCACCCCTATGGTTTGGTGCTGAGTCTCTTTCTGAGTACTGAGTACTGAGTACTGAGTACTGAGAACTGACAACTGGCAACTGGCAACTGGTAACTGGAAACTGGAAACTGCTGCTCATCCCGAATGGCGAATGTGCATCACATCCCCATCCTGCACGATGTAGTCCTTGCCTTCGAGACGCAGCGTCCCCTTAGCACGCGCATTGGCCTCTGATCCTGCCTCGAGCAGTTGGTCCCATCGAATGGTTTCCGCGCGGATGAAGTGTTTTTCGAGGTCGGAGTGGATCGCTCCGGCTGCCTCTTGCGCGCGAGTGTTCGCGGGAATCTGCCAGGCACGGCATTCGTCTTCACCGGCAGTGAAGAAGGAAATCAGTCCCAACAGTTTGTACGTGGTACGGATCAGCCGCGTGAGCCCACTCTCTTTCAGGCCGTAGCTGGCCAGGAATTCGGCTGCATCCGCATCGCTCATTTCCGAGAGTTCCGCTTCCACCTTGCCGCAAATCGCGGTCGCGCCTGCGTTGGGACGCGCCGCAACCTCACTGAGCTTGTGCTTGCCCACCGCCTCTTCCAGTTCTTTCCCAAGCGCGGTGGACTCGCCGATATTCAGCACGTAGAGGATCGGTTTTTCGCTGAGAAACATGAACCCACGAATGCGTTTCTTGTTCTCCGGACTCATCTCCATCTCGCGCAATGGCTTCTCAGTTTCCAGGTGCGCCTTCGCTTGCTTCAGCAGATCGAACTCTTTCTCCAGATCTGGCGTCTTCATCTTCTTGAGATCTTTTTCCAGCCGTTCCAGCCTCTTCTCGATCTGGCCGAGGTCGCTGACCATCAGGTCGAATTCGACGTTCTTGATATCCCGCAACGGGTCGATCACTCCTACGTGGGGAATCGCGGGATCGTCGAAGGCGCGTAGCACGTGCGCCAGCGCATCCACCTGGCGGAGGTGGCCGATGTAAGCACTTTCTTTCAAGGCATCCTGACCGATAGCGCCAACGTCCACATATTCGACCGAGGTGTGGGTGAGCTTTTTCGGGCTGTACAGCGCGGCCAGGCGATCCAGCCGATCGTCGGGCACTTTTGCGACTCCTACATGCGCCTCGCGCGGATTGGAGTGCGCTGGGGCGGAAAGTTGCGCTCTCGTAAGGATTTGAAACAGCGATGTCTTGCCTACCTGTGGCAGGCCGATAATGCCAGTTTTCATAAGCCAGCTTCTAGCTGATAGCTCCTGGTTTCCTGGTGAATGAGGATAGGTCCGTTCAGAGGCTTCAAGATGCGATGGACAACCTTCGAGGATAAACGATGATGCCCAAAAAGCCCAACCGCCGCTCGGGCAGCGATTTATCAGATGGGAGTTCCAGGCCTTAAGGGTTCCACTTTAGAACGAGGGTTTTGGCTGTATGTGATCTTAGTCACGTTAATCCGTGACATCCCCGACACGCGTGACAGGGGTCTACACCCATCATACAAACAAGCCAATTGCCGCTGTCCCTCGGCTGCGGGAATTTGCTTTGAGTTCGCTGGGAGGTAAACATGTTCGCCAATCCCGCCGCCAGTTGGTATCACGGAAATCAAACCAATGCTCAAGCTCCCTGCGAGCACTGTGGAGGCATTCTTCAGCACGAAAAGTGGTGCGTGACGTGTGATCCGATCGTTCAATATGCCTACGGGGTGCTGGATGCCCGAAAGCTCACATTCCGCGATGGACTGATCCTGCATTCGTTAGGCGTTGCGTGGGCTTAGGCTCCAGGGTGTAAGAATCGCAAGCCTGCCAGCTGCGTGTCTTTCCCCTCGCGGTGGAAGGCTGGCAATCTGTAAGGTGCACCCACGGGACCATCGATCCGCACCAGCAGATTGTGACACTCGATTGTTGCGGTGGAACGGATTATCCGAAGCGTGCTCGATTGCACAGACATGTGCCTCCGCCCCTTCGCTCCAAGAGCGCTATACGCCACGACGCGTTCGGCAAAGACGTCCAAACACGCCTCAGTCCAGTCCCGCTATTCTTGCCGCAAGCCACGGCAATTTCAGGTTCGTTACAGGTTGGAAGGAGATACTTAGGCAAGGCGGAACGAGGGTACCGTGGCCTCGCATTTTTGCTGGCACACGTTGGATGATATGAATAGTGCCACAACCAGCTCCATGAAACTTCTGATCGTCGAAGACGAAGCGCGCATGGCTGACCTTCTCCGCAAAGGTTTGACGGAGGAGGGACACACGGTCACGTGTGCCGGCGATGGCGCTGAAGGACTCGCCCTGGCCAAAGCCTACGAGTTCGACGCCATCGTCCTCGACGTGATGATGCCCAAGTTGAGCGGGTACGATCTGGCCAAGCGCTTGCGCACCGAAAAAATACGGACCCCAATCCTGATGCTCACCGCCCGCGACGCCGTACCGGACATCGTGCGTGGCCTCGATACGGGCGCAGACGACTACATGACGAAGCCGTTTTCCTTCGAGGAACTGGTTGCTCGCCTGCGCGCCGTTAAAAGGCGCGCTTCGGTCGCGCCGGATCCCAATCTACGGGTTGGCGATCTCATGCTCGATCCCGCCAGCCGTGAAGTATGGCGCGGAGACGATCGCGTCTCGCTGACCCGCACGGAATACAACCTGCTGGAACGCTTGATGTATCGCGCAGGAAAAGTGGTCTCCCGGCGCTCTCTGATCGAGGCCGTGTGGGGCTTCGACCGGGAAATTGAAGAGAATACCCTGGACGCTTTCATGCGCCTGCTGCGCAACAAAGTCGACCCGCCGGGCAAAGCCAAATTAATTCACACCGTGCGCGGCGTGGGATACATGATCCGTCCGGATGGTCCTGCATGAAAAGACTCTCCATCGGTGTACGCCTGACGCTGTGGTATCTGGTAATCTTTGCCCTGGGCGAGGTGGTGTTTGGTGTCGGCATGTGGTTCATCCTGCGCGACAGCCTTTTTGATATGGTCGATGACGACCTTGAGAGCCAGGTAGACGATCTGAGCCGCCTGCTCTCCACCCAGCCGAAGGACGTCCCGCTCGCCACGCTCCAACCCCTGATGAAAGAAGCTTACGGAAGTGAGCACTGGGGCGATTATCTCGCCGTTTACTCTCAGAGCGGGGAGCCGATTTACGTTTCGGCATCCCTTCAGGAGCATCCTTCAGTCGTGCCCCCGGCGCGAATTGTGCAGAAAACCCTCTTCACCACGCGCATGATCGATGGACGACACTTTCGCTTCGTATTCGAGAAACTCCCCGTGAACGGCGTGGTCTATGTCGTAGAAACCGGCCTTACAGCCGACGATGCTTTCGATACCCTGCGTCTATTCCGTTCCTACCTGTTGATGTTCGCGCCGTTGCTGTTGCTGATCGCCGCTGGCGTGGGCTACTGGATGAGCCGAAGAGCGCTCGCCCCGGTGGACGCACTGGTGCGAACTGCACGCGATGTCAGCGGTACGAATCTGAGCACTCGGCTGGAAAAACTGCACACCGGAGATGAACTGCAAAGGCTTTCCGACACTTTGAACGAAATGCTTGACCGCATCGAAGCCGCCTTTTCGCGAATCACGCAATTCACTGCGGACGCCTCCCACGAACTGAGAACGCCCGTGTCCCTGATCCGAACCGAAGCAGAACTGTCGCTGCGCCGGGCACGGAGCCAGAACGAATACCAGGATTCGCTGCGTCATATTCTGCTGGAAGCGGAGCGCACCACGGCACTGATCGAGCAACTCCTGTCGCTGGCCCGCGCCGACTCGGGACGAGAAACGCTGCAGATGCAGCCCGTCGACCTCTCCTCCGTGTTGCAGGGAGTTGCCGACGCCTGGAAACAAGTCGCCGCTATTCGCGACCTTCGCTTTTCTGCAAACCTGCCGCATTCCGACGCATTCGTAGCTGGCGATGAGAGCCTGCTCCGGCGGCTGGCTGACATTCTCCTCGACAATGCTTTCAAGTACACCCCAGCTCCCGGCTCGGTGTCGCTCAGTTTGGAAGCACGCGAACATTTCGCCGCGATCACCATTCAGGATTCCGGCATCGGCATTCCTCAAGACGAGCAGGGGAAAATTTTCGAACGCTTCTACCGCGTGGACAAATCGCGCAGCCGTGCCCAGGGCGGTAACGGACTAGGGCTCTCCATTGCGCAGTGGATTGTGAGCCAGCATCACGGCTCCATCGTCGTAGAAAGCCGGCCGGGAGAGGGCGCTACATTTCGCGTCGAACTGCCTACCATCGGGACTCCGGTGCGCACTCCGCAACCCGCGTGACGGTATTCAAATTGAGAAGCGGTACCGTACAATAGAAAAGCCTTCCAAAGCCGGGATGGCGGAACTGGCAGACGCAGCGGACTCAAAATCCGCCGGGTGCATAACCCTTGCAGGTTCGATTCCTGTTCCCGGCACCACGCTATTCTTCAACTATTCTGAGGAACCGCTATCGGGCGCTCGCTTGGCGCCCATCGCTTTCAAGGCTTCCAGTTGTACTGTCCTCGGGTCGTTGGCTTCCGTAATCCCAAGCGCGCCTTCGTAGTAATCGAGCAAGTTGCGCTTCAGGTCGGCGGGTACTCCTTGTCTCGGCTTCGACGTGAGTCGTGCCAGCAGTTCTGTGTAGGTTTTGTCGGCGAGTGCGTAGTCGCCCAACCTGACCCGTTCTCCGGTATCAAGATCGAGGTTGGCAAGTCTGGCCGGTGTGTTGCTCTTGGTCAGAAGGTTATGCAGTATCTCGCGAAATTGGTCGGCCGTGCGATTCACGCTGCTCAGGTACCACTCCTCGGTCTGGTGCGTTGGAATTTTGATCGCGAGATCGGAGGCGGCGCCGATCTTGGGCACGATAAAGACCAGAATCGCGAGAAGATGAGCTTTGAATCCCGGCCCCTTGTAGGTGTGCCTCCACCGGCGTTCATAATTCGTATGGGCGACGCGTTCCGCAAAGATCCGGTAGGCCTCGGTGTCCGGAGGCGGCAAAAACTGCTTGTGGTGGAGCACGACTTCGGCTTCGGCAAACGCTGGTATGAAGCTTCGAACCGACGTGCGGTAGCTCTTCAGGTCCGGGCGCGCCTTTCCCAGGACTTCAGCAATATCGATACCATAGGTAGCAATGAAAACGTCGCGCAGGAATTTCCTTGGAACCCTGAATCCCACGCGCTCCAGGTAAGCCGCCGGCGCGAAAGCCCGGTCACTGAGTTCCTTCACGTCAAAAGCGAATTCCGTCCGGATGTGCGAGTGCGGGCTCTCACCATAGGTGACGCTCTCTCCGTACTTGGCCCTCAATTTGGGGAACTCCAGCGAGGTTGCCTGGTTCACTGCTTCGGAGTGTCCGATGGAGTCGCCTAGATAATGCGACAAGGCGCCAATGGCGAAGGCATACTCGTTGAGCGTGCGGGCATCGCTGAGCAGGCGCACCACAAAATCGCCGCTGCGCACGTAGTGAGTAAGTTTGCTGAAGAAGACTTTTCCAAACGGATAATAGCCCATGTCCTGCACGGCCGAGCCGCCATAAGCAAAGGAGTGCGCAACCACCAGCTCACCATCCGTGGCTTTAGGAAACTTGGCGAGCAGCAGAGGCCTGATCGAATCGTTCCAAGCCAAATCGATCAGTTCTTCGTGGGTAAGAACGGAATATGCCGTGCTGTCGGACGCCAACAAAATTGCTGCCATGAACAGAACAATCAGGTAGCAAGCACGGCATTTCATTCTGCAGTTCGATGCGTGAACCGCGTTGGACAGTTGTAGGCAGAAACCTGCAGCACGGGCAGGCAAAATCCCGGATTTCGCGGTGATCCGGCTTGCTGTGAACTCGCCGTTCCAGTACCAATCCCGCAGGCTTCCTCGGTTACACTAGTCTCGGCGAATCTCTTCATGGTCAACGGCAAACGTATCGCGGTCGTCATGCCCGCTTACAACGCGGGCAAGACGCTTGCAGCGACGGTGGCGGAAGTGCCCGAGCTCGTCGATATTCGCATTCTCGTGGACGACCACAGCCGGGATGACACGGTTGAAGTGGCGCACCGTTTAGGCCTGCTGGTGTTTCAGCACGATCGCAATTATGGCTATGGGCGCAATCAGCAGACTTGCTATCGCGAGGCTTTGGAGGCGGGCGCTGATGTCGTCATCATGCTGCATCCCGATTATCAGTACACACCCCTGCTCATTACGGCGATGGCCAGCATGGTTGCTTACGGCGTGTACGATGTGGTGCTGGCCTCGCGCATCATCGGTGGACGCGCGCTGCTTGGCGGTATGCCACTGTACAAATATGTCGCCAACCGCCTGCTGACCGCGTTTGAAAATTTATTTCTGGGCGTGAAACTATCCGAATATCACACCGGCTACCGTGCATTCAGCCGCCAGGTGCTGACGGATCTGCCCCTCCTCGAAGACTCGGACGATTTCGTCTTCGACAATCAGATGCTCGCTCAATGCGTGCATTTTGGTTTTCACATCGGCGAAGTTTCCTGTCCCACGAAATACTTCGAGGAAGCGTCGTCCATAAATTTCCGGCGCAGCGTCCAATACGGTTTCGGTGTGCTTGCCACCACCTTGCAATTCGCACTTCAGAAATGGGGGCTCATCCACTTGCCTCGGTATAGTGCGAATGGACGCAAGCTCGAGTCCGAGCGGGAGATGTACTACGCTTCGCGCGCTAAGACCGCGGGACCCGTGTAGCGTCACCCAGTCCTGATGCCGCAACCTGCACAAAGTCAGCCCAGAGAACGATCGGGGAGCCACGATTTTCGTCCCAAGATCCTGGTCATCCTAGCCGGCATCACGGTTGCTGCAATTCTCGTGATGGGCTATCACCCCGGTCTTGAGGATGACTCCTTCTATCTCGCCGCCATTAAGAATCATCTGAACCCAGCTTTGTTTCCCCACGACTCTGATTTCTTTCGGGTGCAGTTCCAGGCAACGATCTTCGACAAGCTCATTGCACTGTCCGTCAGAGTGCTTCATTTGCCCTTGCCGTGGGCCGTCCTCCTGTGGCAGTTCGCCGCCGTTTTTCTGGTGCTGCTGGGCTGTTACCGGATCGCTCGCCGGTGCTTTACCCGTCCCGAGGCGCAGTGGGCCGCAGTCTCGCTGATTGCCGCTTTGCTCAGCATGCCGCTGCCCGGCATCGCGATCCTGCTCGGAGATCAATATCTTCACCCCCGTTCCCTCGCCACCGCACTCATTTTGGCTGCCATCGTCGCAGTGATCGACCGGAAGCCGTGGATCTCAGCAATCCTTTTACTTGTTGCATTCTCGATTCACGCGATCGCGGCCTGTTTCGGAATTTCTTTTTGCGTGTTCCTGGCCTGGAGCCTGCGCCGGTCGGCCTTCGATCTGCCGTCGTCTGCTTTGCTGTTGCTGCCCCTGGGCTGGCTTTTTGAACCTGCTTCCGACGCCTGGCGGCAGGCTGCATGCAACACGCGGCTTCTACTTCCTCGGAAGCTGGCATTGGTACGAATGGTTGGGTGTAGCTTGCACCACTGCTCCTGCTGCTCGCGCTTTGCGCGTTGCTGAAGCGCCGAACGCTGCCCATCGCCGGCTCGGCTCTGCGGCCCTTGATTTTGAGCACCGTTTATTTCGGGATATTTCAGATGTGCGCCGGCTTGCTCATCATGTTGCCGCCTGCTCTTGGTCGCTTGCGCCCTTTCGAGCCGATGCGCTACCTGCATCTGCTTTATCTGCTCTTTTTCCTTATCGCCGGCGGGCTCTGCGGGGCATACCTGCTCGATCGACGCTTTTACCGGTGGCTGCTGCTGTTCGTGCCGTTAGGTGCTGGGATGTTCTATGCCCAGCGCGAAATGTACTCCGCATCACCTCACCTCGAATTGCCGTTCGTCTCGCCAGGGAGCGCATGGCTGCGGGCATTCGATTGGATTCGTCAGAACACACCGGTGGACAGCTATTTCGCTCTCGATCCCCACTATGAAACTCTGCCCGGAGACGACTACCACGGATTTCGGGCCTTGGCAGAGCGCAGCGCACTCGCCGATTACGAGAAGGATGCCGGCATGGCCGCTCGCGTTCCAAGCCTGGCTCCGCGCTGGCTACGAGAAGTCACAGCCCTGAATGGCTGGCGCAGCTTCCAGTCTTCGGATCTCGAGCGCCTGCAGAAACAATTTGGGGTGAATTGGGTTCTCCTGTCCCGCGCAGATCGACAATTCTCAAACCCGGATAGCGCGGTTATGATCTGCCCATACGCAAACGAGGATGTGAAGGTGTGCCGGTTACTGTGACCCAGCTCGAAAATCGTGTTTCCGTCAGGACTCGGCCTTGGGTATGGATGGCCCTGGTCGCGCTCGTGGTTCGCCTTGTGGTGGTACCCTTCGTTTATCGCGATTGGATGGATCCCTTTGTGCTGGAGCACTGGGCGTTCGGTCTCATTGCCCGTTCCATTGCCTCCGGACACGGCTTCGGAAGCCCGTTTGCCGATGCGGGAGCATCGGCACTGCTGCCTCCGGTGTACTCCTATCTATTGGCCGGCATCTTCAAGATTTTCGGAATCGAAACCAAAAGCTCAGTTCTCGCCGCGCTTTCCTTGAATAGTTTGTTTTCGGCTTTGACCTGCATCCCGGTGTATATGTTCGCGAAACAAGCCGTTAGCGAGAGGGTGGCAAAATGGGCAGGATGGGGCTGGGCTTTTTCCCCGTACGGCATCTATTACGGCGCCGATTGGGCCTGGTCCACATGCCTGGTCACCCTGGAACTTGCTTGCCTCTTCTTCTTCGCCTGGAAGCTGGAGAACTCCACCCGGACGCGCGACTGGGTTCTGTTCGGGTTGTTGGGAGGCTTCGCCGCTCTGACCGAGCCAGTCACTCTCTCGGTTGTGCCTCTGCTCGGGCTTTGGAGCCTCTACCGAAGATACCGTCTTCGCCTGCCCTGGAAACTGCCCATGCTGACCGCAGCTCTGGCAGCGCTGGCTGTCATGAGTCCCTGGTTCATCCGCAATTACCAGCTTTTTGATCGATTCATACCCGTCCGTAGCGGGTTCGGCCTGGAACTCTATATCGGCAACAACGGATACTCTGATCGTTGGGTCAACAGCAGCCTGCACCCAAACCACAGCGACGCTGAACTGTCGGAATACGAGCGCGTTGGTGAGATGGCCTACATGGACCACAAGCTCCGGCAGGCCAAAGACTACATTCGCCGCCATCCGGCCTGGTTTGCCTGGATGACCTTTCGCCGTATGGTTTACATGTGGACCGGTTATTGGAGTTTCGATCGGAATTATCTAAAAGACGAGCCACTCGATCCGCCCAACATTCTGTTGAACACTACGCTGACGGTTCTCGGATTGCTCGGTTTAGGCCGACTCTACAGGCGCGATTCCGGCCTGGGAACTCGGTTCGCTCTTGTTCTGCTCTTTTTCCCGCTGACGTACTACATCTCTCATCCTGAAACGTATTACTTCCGTCCCGTCGACCCGCTCATCGTGGTCCTGGCCGCGGTGGCCATGGCAGGATTCAAAGCGCCGCGGCAGAAGGCGATTGCCGCTTCTCCGGGAGCCATTTAACATCTAATCCTACAGATGCCCATCGCGACCTCTTCGCCGGTCACAACTCCCAGACGCTTCACGATTGGGTTTGGCGAGATCCTCAACTTCGCCTACGACGCGTTTTGCAGCAACAAGCTGCAGTTCACCTTGACCTCGCTGGCTATGGCGGTTGGCACGGCATCGGTGATTCTGGTAGTCACGATCGGACTCACGGGCAAGCAGTACATCTTGCGCCAGATTCAATCCATCGGCGCGAACATGATTTACGCCGACTATCAGGGAGGATCCCAGCGCATCGATTCCACGCCCGATCCCATGACGGTCGAAGATGTCGATGCGGTTCGACAGCAGGTGCCGGCGGTTGTAGCGGCCTCGCCCACCATCGCCCTGAATGACCGCATCAGCGTCGGTGGCGGCAAGCAGAGCGACATCCTCGTACTGGGCGTCTCAGCCGAGTACAGGCGGGTACGCAATCTTGTCATCCTCGCCGGACGTTTCTTCGATCAGCAAGACGCTTCCGGCCGCAACAAGGTTGGGGTGATTACCGACAAGTTGGCCAGCAAGCTGTTCGGCTCGCCCGGCGCTTCGATCGGGCAAATCATCAAGTTGAGCGGTGGCCTTCCTTTTACTGTGGTCGGGGTCTTCAAGGAGAGCGTGGACACCTTTGGACAGTCTGAGATCCAGGAAGACACCATGCTGATCCCCTACACCGTCAGCCGGTTCTTCACCCCGACGGGTGCTGTCTACCAGATCTACTTCTCGGCAGCCAGCCCCCAGGATGTCGGTCCCGCAACCGCAGCCATCAAGCGAGTCCTGCAATCACGCCATCGTGCTGAATCGGTTTACAGCGTTCAGAACCTGACCCAGTTGCTGTCGGTCGCCGGACGAATCGCCGACGCGCTCACTCTGGTTTTAATGTTGGTCGCCCTGGTTACACTCCTGGTGAGTGGAATCGGGATCATGAACATCATGTTGGCCACGGTGAGTTCCCGCATTCGCGAGATCGGGATCCGCAAGGCCATTGGGGCGACCAATCGTGAAATTCGCTTTCAGTTTCTTGCCGAAGCGATTCTCATCTCCCTGACGGGAGGAATCACCGGCATCCTGACGGGGCTTGCCTTGCCATACTCACTGCGCTTCTTTACCGATTATCGCGTGCCGATTTCGGGGCTGTCGGCGATCATCGCCATTCTGATTTCTTCCATCGTCGGGATTATCTTCGGAACCGTTCCCGCCTCGCGCGCCTCGCAGTTGGACCCGGTGGAAAGCCTGCGCCACGAATAGCTCCGGCCAGGGCTCCGCCTCGGAACGGTTTTTCCTAGCTCCAGAAACCACAAAGCCGGGCTGGTTGGCCCGGCTCTCTACTGTGGAACTTGGTTCGTTGATCTTGGTTGCGATCAGCGGACCGAGAATGTCTTTGTCACTGCTGCGGCCCCTCTTTGTAGAGACGTAGCTTGCTACGTCTCTTCAAATGGCTTACATCACCATCGCGAGATTCTCCAGTTCGAATTGCAACACCGGAAGAGCGCAGCCGGCCATTTCGACACGGCCGGCAGCGTCCAATGCTGCCGTCGGAGAAACCCCATAACCACGGCCCATCAGGAAAACTCGAAGCAACTCGGCAGCCTCATAAGAATCGATCATGCCACCCTGCAGCAGATCGTTTCTGAGCGCCGCCAGCTCCGTTATCGTGAATCTGTCTTTGTCGTTCGTCATGGCCGTCATCACCTCCGATTCCGACCCAATTACCCCATTAGACTCATCGGCAGTTGCTCTAGTTGCATGCAATTAAACTGCCGTCTTTACCCTAAAGTTTCAGGTTGTTCCCCAAAACCTCACTATTTGAATTAACCCCTGAGTTCGCCGGAAGTTGCGCCCTTCCCCATGTGGCGTTGCAGGTACTCCCGGATACCATTAGTACCTCACGGTAATCTCAAAAATGACACAATGTGTCGTTTTGGAGTGATGAATCTCAACCAGCGGAAGTAGTGTCCGGCCATTCCCAGCAATTCCAAAGGCGCTCGTTTGACCGCCCCGCGCTTACACCGGCTGCAGAACCCTGTCCCCAACCTGCGCCAGCAAGCTGTCAAACTGCCTACTCTCCAGGCAAACCGCATGCTGTCCGTACCGCGCCTCTTTGCCGGTGACGTGCCAATAGGGCATCCAGCAGAACTGCTTGCCTTCGCTGTTCTGCAGCACGACCAGAAAGGGGTACAGGGTCACCTCTTGTTCCTCTTCTCCCAGCCAGGATTCCAGCTTGTCAGGAAGGAATGCCGAAACCGCTTTGAATTCGCCATCGCCGGCCCCGAGCTGGAAATCGAGGCTCAGCCGCAGCTCGCGCGCTCTGCCGCAAGCAGGGCAATGTTCCGGAGATCTTTTAGAGAAGTCGTACAGGGTGTCGAACAGCGTCTGGTGGGTAGGGTACTTCTTAAGACACTGATTGCAGTAGAAGCATTGGGTCGCCACGGCTGAACCGTCCTCTCCCGGAAATCCGGGTGCGTGTGCCGCGGCTCCTTTTGCGCTAGCTAAGGCTCGATCGTCGCCTCATCAACGAGCATGATCGGGATATCGTCCTTAACCGCATAAACCCGGTGGCATTGCGTGCATTTCAAGCTTTCCGGGCTCTGACGGTACTCCAGCGGCTGCTTACAAGCCGGGCAGACCAGAATTTCCAGCAATTCCTTGGGAATCATGCCGTGCATTGTACGACAGAAGCAGTGACCGGGCGCACAGCGGGCCAAAGCGGAAATCACCTCTTGCCGGTGTAAGATTTTCAAAGCGGATCCTAATCATGCCTGCTCTCATTCTTGACGGAACGAAAATCGCCCAGGAAATTCGCAGCGAAGTTGCGGCGGAAGTGAAAACCATGGCTGCCGCAGGAGTGCGGCCCGGGCTTGCTGTTGTGCTTGTCGGACACAATCCGGCATCGGAAATTTACGTGCGCGGGAAAGTCAAAGCGTGCGAGGAGGTGGGAATTCACAGCGAAAAGCTCACGCCTCCGGAGTCGGCCACGACTTCTGAACTGCTGGCTCTCATCGACGACCTGAACCGCCGGGACGAGATTGACGGGATTCTCGTACAGCTACCGCTGCCCCGGCAGGTCGATTCGAAGAACGTGCTGTTGGCAGTGGATCCGGCCAAGGACGTCGACGGATTCCATCCCATGAATGTCGGATTTCTTTCCACCCAGCGACCGGGGCTGGTGCCGTGTACCCCGTCAGGCGTTCTGGAAATCTTGAAGCGTAGCAACATCCCCATGGCGGGAAGGGAAGCGGTGGTGGTGGGGCGCAGCGATATCGTGGGCAAGCCTGCCGCCATGCTGCTGATCAATGCCAATGCCACCGTGACGGTCTGTCACTCCAAGACCCACGATTTGCCGGCGGTCTGCCGGCGTGCCGACATCCTCGTTGCCGCCATCGGTCGCGCTGGCATGATTACCCGCGATTTCGTGAGGCCAGGGGCCACCGTCATTGACGTCGGAATGAACAGCGTTACCGAACCGGGGGAGTTTCAGCGGTTCTTTGCCGGCAATGCCAAACGGGAAGAAACCTTCCGCAAAAAAGGTTCAACTCTTATCGGCGATGTCCATCCCGAAGTAGCTGAGATTGCCGGTGCCATCACGCCGGTCCCGGGCGGCGTTGGCCCGCTGACCATTGCCATGCTGATGTTCAATACCGTGAAAGCGGCCAAGATGCGAAGAGGAAGCCGAGTCCCGGAACTGTCCCGTGCATAACACTGATTGCGGAGGGCCTCCGTGTGTCCGCCGTGAAGCCATGGGAGCGTCATGCTGAAAGTCGGCTTGACCGGGGGAATTGCCTCGGGAAAATCCGTGGTTGGCGAGATGTTCGTTGCTCTGGGGGCGCATCTGGTCCAGGCAGATCGCCTGGCCCATGAGCTCATGAATCCCGGAGGGCCGGTGTACAACGAAGTGGTCCGGCACTTTGGGCGCGAGATCCTGAATTTGGACGGAAGCATCAATCGCGCCAAATTAGCCGAGCTTGCCTTCGGAGCGCCTGATCTTCCCGAAGACCAGCGCGGGTCCCGTGTTGCTGAGCTCAACCGCATCGTGCACCCCGCCGTGATCCGCAGCCAGGAAGAGTGGATGCAGGCGATTGGTATTCAAGACAGAAATGCGGTCGCCATCGTGGAAGCAGCTCTCATCCTGGAAGCCGGCATGGACAACAGATTCGACCGCCTGCTAGTGGTTACCTGCAGCCCCGAGCAGCGCGCAGCCCGCTTTGCCGCCCGCCAAAAGATCGATTTGGAATCGGCAAAGAGAGAAGTTGAACGACGTATGGCCGCACAACTGCCTGACGAACAGAAGGTCAAAGCTGCCGATTATGTGATTGACAACTCCGGCTCGCTGGCCAGAACTCGGGAGCGGGTGGGCGAGGTTTGGGAAAAGTTGCGTTCGCAAGCATCTTCCACCGCTTCCTGAACGAAGCTCGCAGGGCTGTCGCTCGCTATTCGCGCCAGCATTTAGAATGAACTTGGGACCTTTCTACTCCCAGACATCGCACTTATATTCGTAGTCCATATCGGATGGTCGAACTATGAAACTGATCCGGCCGTTAGTCCTGGCGATGGCCATTGCCGGCGCATTCTTTTACTTCACCACCTGGCGCTCTAACTCCAAAGAAGAATTTCGGTCGACCAACTGGTTTTCACGTCCCACGCAAGTCGAAATCACCGAAGCTGCACCCAACGACTCGCTCGACGGCGAAGAACAGAACAATATCGCCGTCTATAAGAAGAATATTCCTTCGATTGTGAACGTCACCTCGCGCGCCGTCACTTTCGATTTCTTTTATGGCCTGGTACCCCAGGAGGGGCAAGGATCCGGGTTTGTTATCGATAAAGATGGGCACATTCTCACCAACTATCACGTCGTGGCCGACGCCCGCCAGGTCGAAGTCACCCTCCACAATCGCAAGAAATACCGTGCTACCGTGGTGGGCACGGACCCGCCTCACGACTTGGCCGTGATTCAGATCAAGGCTCCGGATCTTGTGCCGGCGGTGCTGGGCGATTCGCGCAATTTGCAGGTAGGGCAGAAGGTCTATGCCATTGGGAACCCTTTCGGCCTCGCCGGCACCATGACCCGAGGAATTGTGAGTTCCATTCGCCCGGTGCGCGAACCCAATGGCGCCACGATTGACGAGGCAATTCAGACCGATGCCGCCATCAACCCCGGTAATTCCGGCGGCCCGCTGATCAACTGGCATGGCGAAGTGATTGGCATCAACACCATGATTCTTTCCAGCGTCAGCCAGAGTGCCGGCATCGGTTTTGCCATTCCCATCAACACCGCGAAAGCCGTTTTGAATGACCTGATGACTCTGGGCCGGGTTCGCCGTCCGGCGCTCGGAGTGCGCACCATCGCCGTCACTCCGGAGCTCGCGGATGAAATGGGCCTCCCGGCGGATCACGGATTGCTCATCATCCAGGTGACCTCCGGCAGCGCTGCCGACCAGGCGGGGTTACACGGTGGCACCGAGCGTGCCTACCTGGGAAACACCCCGATTATGCTTGGCGGCGATCTGATCGTCGCCATCGATGATCAGCGAATCGAGGACGAGCAGGATTTGGCGCAGATCATGAATAACCACCGCGCCGGAGACACCGTAAAAATCACCATCTACCGCGGCAAGAAAAAGATGGACGTGACCGTCTCTCTGGGCGAAGCGCGCCAGCAGGTGTGAGGCAGTAGCTCACAGCGCATTCATCACATTCGTGTTCTAGTCCGCGGGAACAATTCCAACGGCCGCGTACAAAGCGCTTCAACGATGCACCGTGGTCCTGCACCTGTGTTGCATCGGAGCGGGGCATGCATTAGCCTATGGCTCTGCCTATGACTGCCGTCCTTTAGCCACGAATTAGCTGTTCGCGAAAATTCCTGGGCGATATCTCGCCAACGGGCTTTGCCCATCCGTGTGCTTTCTGCAAATTGAAAGGATTCTCACATGCAATTCGTTGATAAGGCTCTCGCTCGCCGTCTGGAATCGTGCGAGGAAATGCCGCAGGTGCTCTACGCGCGGGTTTTTCAAATGACCCGTCCAGAAATCGGCGCTGCCGAGGAAGAGATCTGTGGTGGACACATGGTTTTCGCTGGCCTGGGCTCTCCCATCGGCAGAGCCACAGGCGTCGGTCTGAATCAACCGCTCACATCCCACGACCTCGATCGCATCGAGCAGTTCTATCGCGAGCGCGGCGCCCCGTCGCAAGTCGATCTCACGCCTCTGCATGACCCGCCAGTTTTTGAACTGTTCAAAGACCGTGGTTATGCCATTGCAGAACTGAACAATGTGTTGTATCGAAAACTCGAGGAGACGCATGAACCGTCTCTGCCCGGCACGAACTTTGAAATCCGGCGAAGCCCCGCCGAGGAGTCCGATCTCACCGGAGCGATTGTCGAGAGTGCGTTCTTTCCGGACGGCGCTCCGGAAGCTTTCCGCGGCCTGATTGCCCCGCTGTATCAGATGGAAAATGCGCTGGCGTTCGTGGCGACGGTGGACGGAAAGCCGGTAGCTTGCGGAACGGGCATCGTGATTTCCGAGCACCGAGTCTTCGCCCTTTGCGGTGCGGGTACTTTGTCCGCTTATCGCGGACGCGGCCTGCAGACTGCTCTCCTGCAGGCGCGTATGTCTGCCGCACTGAAAGCCGGATGTGAGTATGCGGTCGTCGTCACGCAGGGCGGTACAACTTCGCAACGCAACGCCGAAAGGTTGGGATTCCGCGTAGCGTACAGCAAGGTGACCGTAATTAAAACACTATAGCGGCTGTCGCGAGCTTGCGCTCGACATGGCCCGCCATGCTCTTGCATCTTGAATCGCATCGTTGCGATAGTGAGGGCATGAGCAACCAGCAAGTCATGTTGTCCGGCAATCATGTGCGCCTGGAGCCGCTGGAGCCGCGTCACATCGACGGCCTGGTGGCCGCGGCTGCGGGGGATCCCTCTTTATACTGCTGGAGTCCGGTTCCGCAGGGAAGAACAGAAGCAGAGAAGTACGTTGACACAGCCCTGGCGTGGCAGGCTGCAGGAACCGCTGCGCCTTTCGCCGTGCGACTGGCGGATGATCGCGTAATCGGTTCAACTCGCTTCTGGAACATCGAGCGCTGGGCATGGCCCGAAGGCCATCCGTCCCACGGACGCGCTACACCGGATGCGTGCGAAATCGGCTACACCTGGTACTCCCCTTCAGCAATTCGCACGGCGGCCAATACCGAAAGCAAATTTCTCATGCTGCGCCACGCTTTTGAGAGTTGGCAGGTGCTGCGGGTCTGCTTCCATACGGAGGTACGCAACGAACGTTCTCGTGCCGCTCTGGCGCGCATCGGTGCGAAATTTGAAGGGACTCTGCGCGCCCATCGCATGGCCGCGGATTTCATTCCGCGCGACTCCGCCAGGTTCTCGGTTGTCGCTTCCGACTGGCCCTCCGTAAAGGAAAACCTGCTGCGACGGCTGGCACGTTGATGCCCTTCCCAGGGGCTTCGGTGGTTGTCAGCCCGGCCCGCAACTTCAAGCTGCAAAGAACCCGGCGATCTCGACAACCTCTGCGCCGCTGAGGCGCCTCCAGTGACCGCGGGATTGTGCAGTGTCTAGGCAATCGCTACCTCGCCCAACTTTTTGAACCTTCGCTCAGCAAAGCGTCCTCACAGAATGAAAACTTGATCACCCCTCTCGTACTAAGCATTAGCACCATTATTGGCCTTCCGGATTTGACTCCGCGCGCTTGCCTCGGCTAGCCTCAAGAGTCTTCCGCTCCTTGGATTTTCAACCTTCATGCCACTTCCGCGCAGATCAACAACTCCGCTGCTAGCAGCCGGATTGCTGTTCCTTACAGTTACGATCTGCCCGGCGTCCAGCCACCCGGTCCATGCCCAGCATGCGATGGTGGTCACCGTGCATCAACTCGCTTCCCAGGTTGGTGTCGAAATCCTGCAGGCCGGAGGCAATGCCATCGACGCGGCGGTTGCGACGGGATTCGCATTGGCGGTCGTTCATTCTCCTGCGGGGAATATTGGCGGCGGCGGCTTCATGTTGATCCGCATGGCCGACGGCAAAACGCATTTTCTGGATTACCGCGAGAAAGCTCCTGCAGCCGCTACTCGCGACATGTATCTCGATCCCTCTGGAAATGTCATCGCGGGCGCCAGCGAAATCGGCTACAAGTCGATCGGCGTGCCCGGTTCAGTCGCCGGCATGACCTACGCCGAGCAGAAATATGGCAAGCTCGCGCTCAAGCAAGTGATGGCTCCCGCCATTAAGCTCGCCCGCGAGGGCTATCCCCTCACTTGGGAAGAGGCCGACTGGATGCACGACGAGTACCTGGCCAGATTTCCCGAGTCTCACCGCGTCTTCCAGCGCAATGGCGATTACTACAAAGCGGGAGAAGTCTTCCAGCAACCTGATCTTGCACGCACACTGGAGCGCATTGCCGCCAATCCCGACGATTTCTACCACGGTTCTCTGGCCCGCGAACTCGCTGCAGCAATGCAGAAGGGCGGTGGCCTCATTACCGCTGACGACCTGGCGCACTACGAAGTGAAAGAGCGCGAACCCGTTCGCGGTACGTATCGCGGGTACGAGGTGATTAGCGCGCCTCCACCATCTTCGGGAGGCACGGTTCTCATCGAAACTCTGAATATTCTGGAGGGCTACGACCTGGCCAGAATGCAGAATCGATCAGCCCAGTCGATTCACTTCACAGTCGAGGCTTTCCGCCGCGCCTTCATGGACCGCGCCGAGTTCATGGGAGACCCGGACTTCTCCCGCGTTCCGGTGGCCCAGTTGATCGACAAGAAATACGCCAACGCCTGGCGGGACAGCATCGATCCGGCGCACGCCAGCCCCAGCAAAGAACTGAAACGTCCCGGCATTTTCAGCCAACTGGAAACCTATGCCTCCGCGCATCCCGCCGCTCCTCCTCACGAGGGAAATCACACCACGCATTATTCCGTGATCGACAAACAGGGCAACGCCGTCGCAGTGACGACTACGATTAATGATTGGTTCGGCTCGCGCGTAACCGCCGACGGCCTTGGTTTCCTGATGAATGACGAGATGGATGATTTTTCCGCCAAGCCCGGCGTTCCCAACTCCGATGGTCTGATCCAAGGGTCAGCCAACGCGATCGGTCCCGGAAAGCGCCCTCTCTCTTCCATGACGCCGACCATCGTGGTGCACAACGGCAAAACCGTCATGGTTCTGGGCTCGCCGGGTAGTTCGAAGATCATCACCACCGTCGCCAATGTTCTGCTGGGGGTTGTGGACTATGGCCTCAATCTCCAGGAAGCCGTGGATGCTCCCCGGTTCCACAACCAGTGGCTTCCGGACGTGGTGAATGTGGAGAAGACTTTATCGCCGGATACACAGAACCTGCTGCGAAGTATGGGCTACAAAATTCAGATTGGCCTGGGGGCGGTTGACACCGACGGCTACTGGAGCGACGCCGAGTGCATTGCGGTGGATGAGAAATCCGGCCAGCGCCTGGGCGCGACCGACGTCCGCAACAGCAATGGGAAGGCCATGGGATACTAGAAAAGCATTGTTGATTGATAATTGTTGATTGATGATTAAAAGCAAAAGACGATAACCGTCGGAGAATTTCAGGGTTTCAATCAACAATCAATAAATCAACAATTCCGTAAGGGTCCTGCATGCAAAGAGCGGTTTCAACCTACTTGTTGGTCAAAGAGCGGCTGCATCCCGGCATTCTCGACGGACTCGTCCGCAACGGGGTGCAGGCCGTAGAGATCTTCGCCGCCCGCCAGCACCTCGATTATGCCAACCGCAAAGCCCATGTAAAAGAAATTGCTGACTGGTTTCGCGCCAGCGGCATTCCTCTGAACTCGGTTCACTCCCCTCTTTACGCGGACTATGAGTGGGGACGCGCCGGCGCTCCGCCAGTCAACATTGCATCTACAGACCGGGCTGGCCGCATTGAAGCGATGGATGAAGTGAAGCGCGCGCTTGAAATCGCCGAGCAGATTCCATTCCGCTTCCTGGTCCAGCATCTTGGCACTGTCAACGAGAGCTTCAGCGACAAGAAATTTGAAGCCGCGATGACATCGATCGAGCACCTGCGCGCCTTTGCCAAGCCCCTCGGTGTCCGGATTCTGCTGGAGAACATTCCCAATGAGCTTTCCACTCCGGATCGCCTGGTGGAGATGATCCGCGGCGCGCACTTCGACGATGTTGGCGTCTGCTTCGATTTCGGACACGCGCACATGATGAGTTCCGTCAGCGAAGCCTTCGAGACCTTGCGGAACTACATTCGTTCCACGCACGTTCACGACAATGCCAAAGATAAAGACACGCACCTGTGGCCGGGGCAGGGAACCATTAACTGGAAAGAAGCCATGGAACTGCTGCGCTCGGCCCCGCAAACCCCACCCCTGTTGCTGGAAATTGGCGACGATGAAAAAGGGAATCCGCTGGAGAGGCTCGGGGGAGTATTCGAAAAACTCGAGGAAAGCTGAAACATTTTGTAATTGGGTGATTGAGTAATTTACGACTACGCGCTTTTAAATTACTCAATTACCCGATTACAAAATTACCAAATCGCTCTATGTCCGCACCCGTAAGTACGATCGCCGAAATCGGCAAGCACGAAGGCCAGTCCGTCACCATTCGCGGCTGGCTGTACAACCTGCGTGAGAGCGGGAAACTGTTGTTCCCGCAGTTCCGCGACGGCTCCGGCATCATCCAGGGCATCGTTCCCAAGAATGCCGTTTCTCCCGAAGTGTTTGATGCCGTCAAAACCTTGACGCAAGAGTCAAGCGTGATCGTCGAAGGCAAAGTCCGCGCCGACAAGCGCGCGCCGGGCGGCTTCGAACTCGACGTGGCCAACGTGCAAGTGCTGCAGCGCGTTCCCGAGTCTGATCCTTACCCCATTACGCCCAAAGAGCATGGCACCGACTTTCTGATGGAGCACCGTCATCTTTGGGTGCGCTCGCAGCGGCAGGCCGCCATTCTTCGCGTCCGGGCGGAGATCATCAAGGCTGCCCGCGATTTTTTCGATGAGCGCGGCTTCACCCTGACTGATCCGCCGATCATCACTCCGGCCGCATGCGAAGGCACCACCACTCTGTTTCCGGTGGATTACTTCGAGGAGCAGGCATACCTGACACAGTCCGGCCAACTCTATATCGAAGCGACCGCCATGGCGCTGGGCAAGGTTTATTCCTTCGGGCCCACGTTCCGCGCGGAAAAATCTAAAACGCGCCGTCATCTGACCGAGTTTTGGATGGTCGAGCCGGAAGTCGCCTATGGAACGCTCGACGATATCATGGAGCTGGCGGAAGGCCTGATCAGCTTCCTGGTGAAACGCTGCCTTGATCGCCGCCGCAATGATCTGCACACCATCGGCCGCGACATTTCAAAGCTGGAAAAGATCATGCCTCCGTTCCCCCGCATCAGCTACGACGACGCAGTCAAGAACTTGCAGGAAGGCCATGCCAAAGGCGCGCTGGAATCGAAATTCGAGTGGGGCGGCGACCTCGGCTCGCCCGACGAAACCTATCTCTCCGCGCAATTCGACAAGCCCGTCATGGTTCACCGTTATCCCGCCAAGGTGAAAGCCTTCTATATGGAGCCTGATCCCCAGCGACCGGACCTGGCGCTCTGTGTCGATGTTCTCGCGCCCGAAGGCTATGGCGAGATCATCGGCGGCTCCCAGCGTATGGCCTCGCATGAATTGCTGCTCAAGCGTATTCACGAGCACGGCCTGCCCGAGGAAGCCTTCAAGTGGTACCTGGACCTGCGTAAATACGGCAGTGTCCCCCACGGCGGCTTCGGCATGGGCATTGAGCGCGCCGTCGCCTGGATCTGCGGTCTCGAGCATGTCCGCGAGACAATTCCGTTCCCCAGAATGCTGTACAGGCTATACCCCTAAATTTGGTAATCGGATAATTTGGTAATTTCGTAATCTGTCTGGCTTTGAGATTACCCGATTGCAAAATTACGAAATGGCAAATTCTCGATGACCACCATCTCCGCGCCCTCGACCACCGCGTCCGGCCGCAAAATCCGTGTAATCGGGGTCCCTCTCGATCTCGGCCAATCCCGCCGCGGCGTCGATATGGGCCCCTCAGCCGTCCGCGTCGCAGGACTGGAAGCGCGGCTGGAAGCTTTAGGGCATGAAGTGGAAGACGGTGGCAACGTGGCGGTCGCCATCCCCGAACAGAAGAAAGAAGGCGCCGCCAACGCGAAGTACCTGAAAGAAATCACCGCTACCTGCACCAAGCACGCGGAACTGGTGCTCAAAACGCTGGAAGCGGGGCGGGTCCCACTGTGCCTGGGTGGAGATCACTCCATGGCCGCAGGCACGGTCTCTGGGGTGGCCGAATTCTATCGCCGTCAGAACCAGCGCGTCGGTCTCATCTGGATCGACGCCCACACCGACATCAATACTCCCGACTCCTCTCCCAGCGGCAACGTTCACGGCATGCCGCTCGCTGCGCTCATGGGATTGTGGGACTCAGAGCTGGCCAACATCTTTGACTTCTGTCCCAAACTCAGGCCGGAAAACTGCGTGCTGGTGGGCGTGCGCGACATCGACGCAGTGGAAAAAGAGAACGTGCGCCGGGCCGGTATCGGTGTTTTCACCATGCGCGATATCGACGAGCGGGGCATGCGCACCGTCATGGAAGAAGCGCTCCGCATGGCCGGACGCGGCACCGCCGGCTACCATATCTCGCTCGATATGGACTGGGTCGATCCGGAAGATGCCCCGGGTGTAGGCACCCCCGTTCGCGGCGGTGCGACCTACCGCGAGGCTCACCTCGCCATGGAAATCATCGCCGACCACGGCCGCATGCTCAGCTTCGAAATCGTCGAAGTGAATCCAGTCATCGACGAGCACAACCAGACTGCTGACCTGGCGGTGGAATTAGCGCTTTCTGCCTTTGGAAAGAAAATCCTGTAAGCCGCGAGTACTTAGTGGAGTACTGCGAGGCCCGCCTCAGGACATCCGCCTTCTCTCACATTCAAAGGATCATGGTTCGATTGCGCCGAAGATACGAAATGCTCACGCCAGACCCGGCTTCGGCGCCGACGACAAAATTCTGGGCAAGAAATCCGGGTCAATGGCAACACATACACCATGATTGGTGTTATGGCCGGACATTTGATGCGCCAACCACAATTGCTTCTTTGGTGTTGACAATCGACACCAAAGAAGATTATCTATTGGTGTAGAGGATCGACACCAATGTCCAATAGTTCCCGCCTCGATCTTTTGCAGGGAACTCTTGACCTGCTCATACTCCGCACCCTGCAATCCGGCGATGCCCTGCACGGCTGGGCGATTTCCGAGCGAATCCGGCAGCTCTCGGACGATGTCTTGCAGGCAAATCAGGGTTCTTTGTATCCGGCGCTGCATCGGCTCGAACACCAAGGCTGGATCAAGGCAGAGTGGGGCATCTCAGAGCTGGGGCGGCGCGCCCGCTTCTATCGCTTGACGATTTCCGGCCGAAAGCAACTGCAGCAGGAAGCCGAGAACTGGACCCGTCTGGCAGCTGCCATCGGCAAAGTGCTGAAAATGGCTTGAGGGAATTTCTATGACCGTGAAGGATCTGTGCTTGCGCATTCGGGCACTTTTTCTTCGAGCGCGCGTCGAACAGGAACTCGAGGATGAGGTGGAGTTCCATCTCGAGATGTCGCGCCAGCGATACCTGGCTGCAGGACACTCGGAGGAGGAAGCGAGCCGTTTCGCGCACCTGGATTTCGGGCGGGTCGGAGCCGTCAAAGAGGACTGCAGAGGAGCGCGGGGTATCGATACGATCGAAACGGTGCTGCAGGATATTCGCTATGCGATGCGCAGTTTCGCTCGAAATCCCGGTTTCGTATTCACCGTTTCAGGCACGATTGCACTCGGCCTCGGCCTGAATCTTGCGCTGTTCACGATGTTCAATGCTTATGTCCTTCGGCCTCTCTCAATTCGCGATCCTTACAGCTTGTACGCCTTTACTTGGTTTGACCGCACAGGTCGCGAACATGCGTTCTCGTGGGACGAATATCAGCGACTCCTGAAACAGAAACCTGCCTTCTCCGAGATTGCGGCGGTTCAGGGCCTCTTCACACGCGTCGACGGCCATGCATTTCGCGGAGAACTGGTCACAGGAAGCTATTTTCAGATGCTTGGTATCGGCACGACATTAGGCCGTCCTTTGCTACCCACAGATTCTGAGGCTCCCGGCCGCGAACCCTACATTGTCCTCAGCTATCAAGCTTGGCAAAGCATCTTTGGAGCGAAGATGGATATTGTTGGCTCGAAAATCTCGATCCGCGGTTTTCCCATGCAAGTCGTCGGCGTCGTCGGGAGGGATTTTCACGGCCTCAGGGAAGCACCCCAAGACTTCTGGGCACCACTGAGCATGGCTCATCAATTGCAGGACGGCCCCGATCTATTCGGATCAGGGCATCCTGAAAGTCTGGAGATCGTCGGGCGACTTCCGGCGGCCCAAAGCAAGTCTTTCGCTGAAGCCGGCCTACTGGCATGGTCTGAGCGGATGACAGCGCAATTCCCGAAGGATCGCCAAGCCACGGGCGTTGAGTTGCAGTCGCAAGCGACCTCGATTCCGCTGACTCCCGAACTACTGGTGGTGTTTAGCCCGCTGGCAGCAGCTTTCGCCCTCGTTTTGGTATTGGCATGCACCAATGTAGCGAGCATGATGCTGGCCCGCGCAACCGCACGCCAGCGGGAAATCGGAATCCGTCTTTCGCTGGGGGCTATGCGCGGGCGGCTGATCCGGCAGCTTCTCACAGAGAGCATCCTGCTCTCCCTACCCGCAGCGATTTTCGGTTTGATCATCTCCCGAGTGACCATCGACACCGCGCTATGGACGGTCTTCGCAACCATTCCAAAAGACATGGTCGAACTTGTGCACGATGTGGCTCGGCCCGTGGACTGGCGCGTGATTGGGTTCATGATCCTTGCAGCCCTGATTTCGGCGTTGTTGTTCGGCCTTGCTCCGGCCATCCAGACCACCCGTGTCAGCGTAATCTCCTCGGTGCGAGGCGAGTTGAATTCGGATCCCAGGCCATCACGAGTGAGAAACGGGCTCGTGATCGCGCAGATCACGGTCTGCACGTTGTTGCTGATTGCCTGCGGTGCACTGGTCCGCACGACCATGGCAATGAGTGCATTCGATATTGGTTTTCACACCGATCGCGTAATTGCCATGGAGGTTGCGGACAATGGTCGCAGGAGAGTGATTGATGCCTTATCTGCGGATCCCGACGTCGACAGCATAGCTGCCGCTTCCTCAGTCCCTATCGGGGGGCGGGTGCCGACAATAATGGCATCTTCCGAGAAGGGCCCGACCATAAGTGCTGCGTTCAATAAGATATCGCCCGCTTATTTCGAAATGCTGGGAATTCCACTGCTGCGAGGACGTAATTTTACTGCCCTGGAAGGAACGTCGGAGGCACCCGTCGCGATTCTCAGTTCGGGGGCCGCAGCACGCTTTTTCTCAGGCCGGGACTCGCTGGGCCAGACTCTTCGGGTGGGCACCCCTGCACGAGATGTTCGCATTATTGGCGTTGCTCCAGACATTGTGACTTGCTGTATTGCCTACGGAAAAGATGCGGCCTTACTATATCTGCCCAGTAACCCGTCAAAAAAAGGGAGCGTGCTGGTGCATGTTCGCGGGGAAGTAGAAGCAGAGAGGCATCGCCTCGATGCACAGCTACGAGTACTGGCACCAGGAGCGGTCAACGATATCCATTCGCTCGACCAATATCGGGCCGTTGGCATCTACGGGTTTCGTGCGGCCTCGATGATCGGCGCGGCTGTGGGTGGACTGGCACTGTTTCTGACTTTGACGGGTATCTATGGCGTCGTCTCGTACTTCGTCACCCAAAGAACAAAAGAAATCGGCATTCGTGTCGCTCTGGGCGCGACCACATTTTTGGTTACCAGCCTGGTGTTGAAGCAGTCTTTGCGGCTCACTGCGTTTGGTGTCGCGCTTGGCACTGCTCTCGGAGTCGTGGTGGCGCGCTTGCTGGCCTCCCAAATGATTTTCATGCAGGTTTTCGATGCGGAAGCTTTCGCCGGCGGTCTATTATTGGTTGTTATCACCACGCTTGCGGCTGGGTATATTCCATCCCGCCAGGCAGCTCAAATCGACCCAATCGAGATTCTTCGCACTGATTGATGGGTTCGCGTTTCTTGACACCTGCGCCCTGCGGCAATTATCCTAACTCATGCTCCTTGCGGTACTTACGCCTCTTGGCGTGCTTCCGCGGGCCGTTGCCGGCGCGATCGCCGCGGAGGTTTCGCCATGTTTCTCGACATCAAACAATTGGAACGTCATCCTCTCGATTTTGAGGAGGACTTCCAGCCCGGTGCCATTGACTTGGGCGGGGAAGCAAAGCAGCACTCTTTGCTCAAGACCTCAGGTCATGCCGAAATTGTTGAGGAACATCACGGCAAGCACCAGATAATTAGAGACATCCGCCTGCGCGGAAGATTGTCGACCGGCCTCGAATTGCAGTGCGCTCGCTGTCTTGAGCCGGTGCAGCAAGACGTTAAGCGCGATTTTGAGTTGCTCTATCGTCCTCTGGGCGTGGATGCAGGCAGAGATGAGCTCTCGGTAACCGCCGCCGAAGCCGAGATCGGCTATTATCAGGGAGAAGGTCTTCTCCTTGAAGACGTGTTGCGTGAGCAGGTGCTGCTCGCGTTGCCCTTGAAGGTCACTTGCCGCGCCGACTGTAAAGGATTGTGCCCGCACTGCGGCAAGAACTTGAATCACGAGCAGTGTTCCTGCTCCACAGAACTGGAAGATCCGCGCTGGGCAGCGTTGAAAGACGTCCGCAGCCGACTCGAGCGATAAACAGCTCTTAGCGCTTAGCCCTTAGTTTTAGCCGCCTTGGCCAACTGCTAAATGCCAAGCGCTAACTTGCTGATTGAAACCACATTGAAGTTTGGTCGTTGGCCACAAGGCCCGCACAAAGGAATCGAATAATGCCAAATCCAAAACGTCGTCACTCCCAGAAGCGCACGTCCACCAGGCGCGCGCATGATGCTCTGAAAAGCCATTCACTTTCTGAATGCCCCAACTGCCACGAGAAGAAAATGCCGCATCGTGCGTGCCCCAAGTGCGGATACTATAAGGGACGCGAAGTTCTCGACGTGGAAGAAGCCAGCTAAGTTTCTTACACCATGCCTAGCGTCATTGCGCTGGATGCGATGGGTTCCGACCGCGCCCCCAAGCCGGAAGTGGAGGGCGCGATTCAGGCCGCGCGTCAGTACGGTCGCCGTGTGCTCTTGATCGGGCCTGAGACCATCGTTAAAGCGGAACTCGATCGTCACCGCTCCGTCGCCCGCCTGCCGATCGAAGTCGTTCATGCCAGCGAATACATCACCATGGACGATAAGGTGGAGGCGATTCGCGCCAAGCGAGACAACTCCATGCGCGTAGGGCTGCGCCTGGTCCGCGAAGGCACGGCCAGCGGATTCGTGACCGCCGGAAACACCGGCGCGGCCATGGCCACGGCCAAGATCGTGCTGGGCGCAGTTCCCGGCGTCGATCGTCCCGCGCTAGCTGCTGTCTTTCCCACCGCACCGGGCAATCCGGCCATGCTGCTCGATGTTGGCGCGAACGTGGATTGCACCGCACAAAATCTGGAGCAGTTCGCCATTATGGGAGATATCTACTTCCGCGCCATGTTCGGCAAGCCGGCGCGCGTCGGCCTGCTCTCGATCGGCGAAGAAGAAACCAAGGGAAACGAACTCACGCGCGAAGCCTTCCAGCGCCTCAAACAGCTTCCACTGAATTTCGTCGGCAATGTGGAAGGTCGCGACCTTTACAGCGGCCAGGTTGACGTGATCGTCGCCGATGGCTTCGTCGGAAATGTCGCGCTTAAGATCTCCGAAGGTGTCGCTAATTTGGTCCGCTCGGCATTGAAAGAATCGCTGAAAGCGACGATTACGCGCCAGGTTGGAGCATGGGTCTCGCGCAGCGCTTTTGAAGATTTCAAGAAGCGTCTGGACCACACCGAATACGGCGGCGCTCCGCTTCTGGGCGTAAAAGGTGTTTGCATCATCACCCATGGATCGTCCAATGCCAATGCCATGAAGAATGCCATCCGGGTAGCGGCGGAATTCGGCGAAAGCGCCATCAACCAGGCCATCGAACATGGCTTGGCCGCGCTGCACCAAACCGCCGTCAGCAGTACCTGAGCACCATCCTGAGCGAAGGCAAATTCACTCTGTTGAAAGTGCATGGATGATTTTGGGCACTAGCGCGCTCAGGATGAGAACAAAGACGAAATGAACGAATCAATAAAGATCGCGCTAATCTTCCCCGGCCAAGGTTCCCAGGTGGTAGGCATGGGTAAAGAACTGGCCGAAAAGTACCCTGAAGCTCGTCGGACCTTCGAAGAAGCGGATCACGCTCTCGGTTACGAACTCTCCCAACTCTGCTTCGAGGGCCCTGAAGACCAGCTTCGGCTGACCGAGATCACCCAACCGGCCATCCTCACGACTTCACTCGCTGCCCTCCGCGTACTCCAAAGCCGGATGCCCAAACCAAGTTTCGTCTCCGGTCACAGCCTGGGTGAATACTCGGCGCACGTCTGCGCCGGAACGTTCTCTTTCGCGGATGCCGTGCGCACCGTGCGCAATCGCGGTAAGTATATGCAGGAAGCAGTGCCCGTTGGCGTGGGAAGCATGGCCGCCATTCTCGGCATGGACTTCGCCAAAGTCGCCGCCGTTTGCCATGATGCTGCGGAAGGCGACGTCTGTTCTCCAGCCAACATCAACTCACCCGAACAGATCGTCATTTCAGGAAATACTGCCGCGGTGGAGCGCGCTACCCGGCTCGCCGACGAACGCGGCGCCAAGCGCGCCAAGGTTTTGCCAGTGAGCGCCCCCTTTCACTGTCCGCTGATGAAGCCGGCGCAAGATCGCCTGGAGAATGATCTGAAGAAAATCACCATGGCAAAGCCGGTCTATCCGGTAGCCTGCAATGTGGATGCGGAGATGGTCACCGACGATATCCGCGCTCTCAATACTCTGGTGCGCCAGGTGACCGGCTCTGTGAAGTGGGAGCAATGCATGCGCCTGCTGATCGCCGAAGGGGTTGATACCTTCATCGAAGTCGGCCCGGGAAAGGTCCTCTGCGGGTTGATGCGCCAGATCGACCGCTCCCGGACGTGCATGAATGTAGGCGACGAGGCCAGCCTGACGAAAACTCTGGAAGCGCTCGGCAAAGTAAACGCCTGAGCTTGCAGTTCAGTGGAACAGTAACTCACAGGGTGGGAAACTCAGCGTCTTATCCGATTTCTCCACCCAGACCTGCGCGTGCTCCGAGCGATCGTTGACGATTACATCTACCACCACGCCGCTGCTGGGACCAGGGCAAGTGCTGGCACCGTAAACCTTCTCGGTCTTGATCAGGCCCCACTGCCCGCCCGGCCCCCAATCCCGATAAAACTCATTGAAGGGATATTTGGCATGCTGCTGCGGGTGCTTCTGCCAATCCGCATCATGCATCCAGATGCCATACGCCTGGTTGTAGTCCTGCTTTTGCAGCGCCTGAAAGAAATGTCCGACGACTCGCTCTTGCGGCCAGTAGCGAAACCACCAGGCCAGAAAAGCCAAAACGACAACAATCAGGATTGCGGAAATAATTCGATTCCTCTTTTTCCGCGTTTTCTCGGGATCGTACTGCTTCGCGTCCAGCAGCGTCATATGTCTAGCATAACGGACACGGCAGAGCCATGGAAAGTTCCAGAAGAGGATTTACTAATTGAGTAATTTGGTAATTTTGTAATTTGGTAATTGAAAAGCGAGCACCGGGCGGAGTTCTGGACCGCACATTTAGATCGCACGACTAGCCAATTACCCAATTTCAAAATTACCAAATTACAAAATTAAAGGGTTCTCTTAAACAGTGGAATCGCGATGCCGAGCGTGACTGCCGCAAAGATGGCGAGAAACAGCATGTCTCCCCAAACCGCCGAAAGCGTGGTTTGTTTCAGCAGCAGACACTTGAACCCGTCCACCGCATAGGTGAACGGATCGCATTTCGCTATCGCCCGCAGCCAGCGCGGAAACGCCTGAATGGGATACACCGACCCACTGGGGAAGAACAGCAGCGTGTTGAGAATGCCGAACATCGCCCGCGGCACCAGTGGATCTTCAATTCGCACCATCAACAGGAACATCATCGTATTAAATGCCAGTGAGGTCAGCACGATCATGATGACCAGTCCGATTGCCGTCACCGGATTGAAGATGGTTGACACGCCCGCCAGCAGGGAACCGACGCCCACGATGATGACCCCGGTCATCACCGCCTTGATGGCGCCGGCAAGATTCAACCCGAGCACAAGTTCAAGCTTGCTGATGGGCGTGACCAGATATCCCTCGTGCACCCCCCGCGCCTTGTCGTCAATGTAGAGCATGCCGCCGCCGATCATCACCGACACGAACATGGCCAACACCAGGGACCCGGGCAGCAGATATTTCATGTACTCGATGTAGGGATAGAGCTCAACGATATCCAACGCAGTCTGCTGCAATATGCGCGGCGTAGCCGTGGGCTGGTTCAGCGCCTCAGTCAACTGGCTCAGTTCGGCCGCCACCGCCGAACTCATGAAGTTGTCGCTGTTATCAACCACCAGCGCGATTCGGGGATGGTTCTGCTCATACACTCGCCGCGAAAACTGCGGCGGGATAATGACCGCGCCCTGCAATTTCCCGTTACGCACATCTTCCACGGCCTTCTTCTCGTCGTTATACGGAACGGGCACAAACGTTCGAATGTTGGCGCGCACGGAATCGAAAGCTTCCTTGACCCGCACCGCCTGCGGTCCCCCATCCTGGTCCACGATGGCAACTTTGGCGTCCCGAATCTTGCCGCCGAATGCGTTTCCCAGAATGATCAACTGCACGAGCGGGAAGATCATCGACGCCAGCATCAAAGCGGGCGAGCGGAAGAACTTGCGCATCTCGCGCTCGACAATCGCCATCATTCGATTCATAGAGAGTCCTGAGTCCTGAGTTGCTAGTCCTGAGTTGCTAGTCCGTTGTGCTGTCGTGGTCGCGTAGAGAATTAATTAGGCCGCTCAAAATGCGCCCTAGCTCATCGGCCTTCTGCGTCAAGTCCGTCGTCGTGTCAGTGTCCAGGTATGTGCGCTGGTGCGCGATCAGAACCTGGGTTTCGATCTCGGCAAGCGATCCTCGGGCATGGCGAAGGAATCTTGCGAAATCACGATTGGAATAATGAGCTTTCCCTTCGGCAATATTGCTGGGAACCGAGACGGCGGCACGACGCAGCTGGCTGATCAATCCGAATTGTTCGTGCGACGGAAAGGTTTGAGTCGCATCGTAGATCATTGCGACGAACTCCATTCCCTTCTGCCATGCGATCAAGTCTTTGTAGCCCTTCTGACTCATCTTGTTCTCTCGCGAACTCGGGACTCGCAACCCGCAACTCGGGACTTCTACGGCAGGTGCATTCCCTTCTGCGATGCGATCGAATCTTTGCAAGTGCTCTGGCCCATATGTCTTCACGCACTGGATAAGCAATGCTCGAGAGCAAGGACTCGTAACTCGAGGCGCCTATTCCAGTCCGTTCTGCATGCGATCAAGTCTCTGTAACTCTTCTGCTCATCTTGTTCGCTCCCGGGACTAGCGCCGGCCTCGGGACTCGGGACTCGCAACTCGGGACTGCTACGGCTGCAAGCCCGGTCTCTGCGGCATTACGAAGGCATAAGACTTTTGCAGTTCGTCCCGCAGTTGGCGTCCTGTGTAATGCACGAACACGTCATCCAGCGTGGTGTTCTGTACGGATAATGACTTCACCGGCACGCCGTTTTGTACCGCCATTTCCACCATCTGGGTCGTAGTCCGCGACCCATTCCCGGTCAGCACCCGATACATTCCCGCGCCTTCGTGCTGCACCGAAGTGACGTCGTCGAAGCTATGCAGCTTCTGTTCCCAGTCCGCCGGCGGATTCTCGAATTGCACTTCGATGACGTTCGATCCGGGGACACTCGCCTTGAGCGTCATCGGGGCATCCAGGGCCACCAGCTTTCCGTGATCCACAATCGCGATCCGATCGCACAGCCGGTCTGCCTCGTCCATGTAGTGAGTCGTGATCAGAATTGTCAACTTCCGGTGCTCTTTGATGTTGCCCAGCATTTCCCACACCGCCACACGAGACACCGGATCCAGACCCGTGGTCGGCTCATCCAGAAAAAAAGTCCTGGGATGATGCACGAGTCCGCGCGCGATTTCCAGCCGCCGCCGCATCCCGCCGGACAGCGTTTTGGTCGCGGCATCCCGCCATTTGGTCAGATCCACCAGTTCCAGCAGTTCACCAATCGATCTCTGCCGCTCTTTGGCGGGAACATCGTAAAGCTTGGCGTAGATATTCATGTTCTCTTCGACGGTCAGATCGAGATCGCTGGTCAGTGCCTGAGGAATCACGCCAATCATCCGGCGCGCCGCATTCGGCTCTTTACTCACGTCGTGTCCCGCGATGCGCGCTTTACCCGAAGTGATCGGGATCAGCGTCGTCATCATACGAATCAAGGTGGACTTCCCCGCGCCATTCGGTCCCAGCAGCCCAAAAATCTCGCCCTCCTTTACGCTGAACGAAACATCGTCAACCGCAGTGAAGTCTCCGTACTTCTTCACAATGTGTTCAACCTCGATCGCGGCTGGAGCTGTGGGATCGTAGACAGGCTTCTCGAGACCGCCATTATGCGAACCGCCGTTCGCGCGGGGTGTTTCCTGGTTCGGATTGGGGCCAGTGGTCATTGCCGCTCCGCGGCCTTCGTGTTCTCTGTGCCTCGTCCCTTCAATTGATCCGGTGAAACCAGAACTTCTGCTGTCATGCCCGGAACATAGGCGCTCTTCGGATTGTCTAGCCGCACTTTGAGCACGATCGTCTTGATGTCGCGCTTCATCCGGCTCACATCGCGCTGTGTGGCGAAATCGCCTTCCACGCCCTTGAAAAATACTTTTCCGCTCACAAGCGTGCCGCCGGGCATGCGGACGCGCAGCACGTCACCGTAGCCAATATGATCCGCGTAGGTTTCAGGGATGGCCACCCGCGCCCAGGTGTCGCTCAGATCGACAATGGTCACGATCGGCGCTCCAATATTGACGACTTCTCCCTGCCGGGCGGCACGCACAGAAACCGTACCGCTCACCGGCGCATAAACATTCGTGTATCCCAGACGCACTGCGGCTTGATTCTTTTGCGCCACCGCATTCTTGAGGTCTGCTTGGGTAGCCGCCACCGTACTCTTGGCGGCATTGCCCTGATTTGTTCGTGCGACTGCCGCCTTCAAGTCGGCCTCCGCCGCCGAGACCATGTCCTGCTGCGCCTGTACCGTGGCCTGCGCGGCTTGCAGATTTGTTTCCGCCTGCACGCGCTCCTGATCGGAGGCGACTCCCACCTTGGCCAATTCAACAATGCGCCGGGTATCGCTTTGTGTCCTGGCCAGCGTGGCCTGGGCTTGCACCAGTTGGGCTTTTGCCGACGAGAGCTTCGCTTGCGCATTCGCTACGTCGCTCGAAGTCGATCCCGAGGTTGAAGCCTCGGTGTGCTGCATCTCGGCGACCTTGTGTTGCAGGCTGGAAATGGTTGCGCTGGCGGCCGCTTCTTGCGCCTGCAACTCAGAAGGATCCAGCACCGCGATCAGATCCCCTGCCTTCACCGGCGTGCCTTCATCTACCAGCAATTTCTGGATTCGCCCTCCTACCTGGGCGCTCACGATGACCTGATTCGCGTCCACCGTGCCAATCAGCACCAGATCGTTGGTGTGATTGGTCGAGAAGTAGTAGTACCCCGCGGCGATGACGAAAATGATGCCCAGCAGTATGGCAAAACGGTTGCGCGCGCTCATGAGCGTGCTCCTTGCAAAATGTTGTTTTTCGAACGGAACAGCGCGGCGGAAATGAAATCCAGCACCGCCGCGCGGCGCTCCGCGATCCGTTCCGGCGTCAGCGGGTTGAAGCCCACGATCTTCTGCATCATGGGGGCGCTGCTGAAGTAGAAGACGATGATGGCTACCATGGAGGGAACGAAATGTGCCGGATTGACGGGGCGAAATTCGCCTTTGGCAATCCCCTCTCGCAGCACTTCGCTGACCCGGGCAAAAATCGGCTGAATGTAATTCTTGATCACCTTCTCGATGTGCGCCGATTGTCCTTCGCGCGCCCGCATCATTTCGCGCTGCATCAATCTGGGATAAAGCTGATTGGAGGCGATGAAATCGAAATAGGCGCCGGCGTAGGACATAATCTTCTCGCGCGGAGGAAGATCGCTGTCGAGCACCTGGAAAACCGCAGTCTTCAGTCCGGAGAAGGCATCGTCGAGAACTGCGCCGTAAAGCGTTTCTTTGTCCTTGAAGTAGTAATAGAGCAAGGCTTTGTTGACACGGGCTTCGCGCGCGATGGTGTCAGTTCGGGCGCCGGCTACGCCGTGAGCCGCAAATTCGTGGGCGGCGGCCTGCAAAATCGCGGCCCGGCTCTCCTCGGGTTTTCCCCGCGAGCCCATCCGGTGCAGCACATGCCGGTTGCGTAGAATACGGGCCACTGTTAATTAACCAGTTAGTTAGATTATATCCGCCCTTCCAAAGTCTCGCAATTCCTTTCCGCTGCCCTCACACTTTCGCCAAACCCTCGGTGCGTGTTCCGCATCCAGGCTGCGCGTATCAGGAGAAAGCACTGCGCCGCTCCTGCGTGGAACGGACGTTTCCCCTCTGAGTGCTGATAACCTTCTTTTGCCCATATCTTTAGAGCCTTGAGGCGAATGCGCGCGCATTCGCCTGACAATATGCTCTAATTACCGGTTCCGAATTCCTTTTGGCTGGGAGGAGTGTTTGAAACCGGTAACCTTCGCGGTTCTTACGTTATTTCTTGGTTGTCTTCTAGCGTCCGCTCAAACCGCTCAGAAAATGGATAGGGCGGTGGCCGTGACCATCGACGATCTTCCCGCCGGCATGGCGGATCGTTTACCCGCGTCCAACATCACCGCCATGACTACGAAATTGCTGGGTACCTTGCGTGACCAGAAAATTCCTGTGGTCGGCTTCGTCAATGAAAAGAAGCTCTACAAAACGGGAGAGGCCGATGAGCGGATCAAGGCGCTCCAGACTTGGCTCGATTACGGCTTCGAGTTGGGCAATCACACCTACAGCCACATGTCCCTGAATCAGAACGAACTCAAAGATTGGGAAGATGACGTGGTCCAGGGCGAGAGTGTCTTGCGCATTCTGCTGGCGCCACACAAAATGAAGCTGCGCTACTTCCGGCATCCGTATCTGGACACCGGACGCGATCTGGCGACGCGCCGCAAAGCAGAGGAATTTCTCAGCCAGCGCGGCTACCGTATTGCTCCTGTCACTCTCGACGGCTGGGACTGGGCCTTTGCCGGCATCTATGAAGATGCCAAACAGCGCAACGACTCTGAACTGCAGCAAAAAATCGTGAAGGATTATCTCTCTTATCACGACGCTCAATTCGCCTATTTCGAGCAGTTGTCGCAGAAGGTCGTTGGCTACGAGCCGAAACAGGTTCTGCTGCTCCACGCCAGTAATCTGGAAGCCGATCACATTGGCGAACTGCTCGACGTTCTGCGCAAACGTGGTTATCGATTCATCACGCTCGAGGAAGCGTTGAGCGATTCGGCCTACAGCCTGCCCGATACTTACACAGGGGAGGAAGGGACCGGTTGGCTCGAGCATTGGGCGATCACGCAAGGTAAGAGTCCGCAGGGTGCTCCTGTTTTCCCGCAGTGGGTGCTGGAGCGCTCGAAACAACTGCACCTCTCGACCGGGCAAGTGAGCGCGGAAACTCCTAATTAGGCAGAGCTGTTCTCACAACGGTGAGCTGCACAAAAAGAAAAGGCCGCTCATAGCGGCCTTAGTACAGATGTTTTGTAGTCGCCTGGACAGCGAGGTTACATCGCTCCGCCTGCAATCGAGGGCACCAGCAGAACCTCATCGCCTTCCTGGAAAGCGTAAGTTTGTCCGCCGAGAAAACGAATATCTTCCTCGTTCACGTAGACATTCAGGAAGCGGCGAATCTGTCCCTGATCATCCCGCAGGTGAGGTTTCAGTTGAGGGAATTTTTCATCGAGCACGGAGAAGAGTTCATTCAAGTTCGAAGCAGCGCAGGTAACGGAACCAACGCCGTCGGTGTGACGTCGTAGTGCAGTGGGAATCTGAACCGTGATTGGCATATTACGCTCCAATGCTCTCGACTTGTTCTGCTGCCGCAATCAGGCCAGGCACTTCTTCGAGTTCTAACGTTTGCTGCAGGTAGGCTTCGAACTCGGTCAGTTTCGGCGCGATCGGACGCTCAGTCTGATAAACGCCCGCCAGCACGTCGGTCGTTTTCAGTCCATTGCCGGTCACGCAGAGCACGGTGGTTTCTTCCGGCAGAATGCGATCCTGGCGATAGAGTTTTCCCGCGCTTCCGACGGTGACTCCGCCTGCGGTTTCGGTGAAGATGCCTTCGGTTTCCGCCAGCAGCCTGATGGCGTCGATCACTTCGGGATCGCTCACGTCTTCGCTCCATCCTCCGCTACCCTTGATGGTTTTGATCGCGTAGTGACCATCCGCAGGATTTCCGATCGCGAGCGAGCGCGCGATGGTGTTCGGCTTCTGCGGTTCGATCTCGCTGCTTCCAGTCTTCACCGCGGTGGAGATGGGAGAGCATCCCGTCGCTTGCGCACCGAAGAACTTCACTTCTTTGGGCTCGACCAGACCCAGCGTGATGAGTTCATCGAACGCCTTCTTGATCTTGGTGATCAGCGATCCTCCAGCCATGGGGCAAACGATGTTGTCGGGCAAGCGCCATCCCAGTTGCTCGGCGATCTCGAATCCGACTGTCTTCGATCCTTCGGCGTAATACGGACGCAGATTCACATTCACGAATCCCCAACGGTGCTCGTCGGCAATCTGCGAGCAGAGACGGTTGACCTGGTCATAGTTTCCGGCGATGCGGACAACCTTCGCGCCGAAGACGTTCGTCCCCAGAATCTTCGCGGGCTCGAGATCGGAAGGAATGAAGATCCAGGCTTTCAGGCCTTCGCGCGCTGCGTGAGCTGCAACCGCGTTGGCGAGATTGCCTGTCGAGGAACACGAGACTGTGTCGAAGCCAAAAGCGCGGGCTTGGGAGAGGGCTACGGCAACGACACGATCCTTGAAGCTCAACGTAGGCAGACAGACTGCGTCGTTCTTAATGTACAGATTTGCGGTGGCCGCAGATCCGCTCAAGCGTTCCGCGAGTCGCGGAGCCTGAAACAGAGGCGTGAAACCTACGGGCAAACGCGGGGTGAAGCCTTGGGGGAGGGGCAACAGTTCGGAGTAGCGCCACATGTTTGGCGGCCGCTGAGAAATGCGCTCGCGGCTCACCGACGCTTTCAGCGCGTCGTAGTCGTAGGCGATTTCCAGGGGGGAGAAGCAATCGTCGCAGATGGAGCGGGGCTGGTTTCCCCAGGTCCGTCCGCACTCGCGGCACCGTAATTCGTAATTCGACATGTGCTACTCGCTTTCTTGCGTACTAGCGAATAGCTGAGGACGAGCCGGAAAAAGCGGCCTAAAAACAATGGCCTCTTTTTCCAGGAAAAGGAAAAGAGGCTATCGGATGCCGATACAGCTCGCAGCCGAATCCCATGTTCCCTGTTTCCAGGAGAGAGTTGGCACCAGACATCCGGGATATATGATCTCGGATCGGTTGCCGTGGCGTCCCAGGGCTCGTCCCTCAGCCACTCTGCATGAAATTCAGGTCCGCTCCGAAGAGCGAACTTGTTCTGTCGATGTTACCGAAGTGAACAGCGCGAGGTCAAGAAGCAATTTTGGCCGGAAAAGTACAAGCCATCAACGGCAGGAATTCAGCGGCGGAGGTTGTCCTGTGGAAATCGCCCGAGTTTTTTCTGTGAAGGTCGTCCTGCTGAGTTCAACGAAACGCTGAGTACGATCTGCCGGCAACGTATTCGGGGGTACCCCCACCCCCCTCGGTCTAACTGAATCATCGACTTAGGGGAAAATTACCAAATAATCTATGGGATACAGTGCCTTAGGGGCAAAATATTGATTTCAAAGACGTTGCTGGATCCGTGATGACAGCTGTGCCTGCTGTCTCCGCTTTGACAATGATCTACCGATCTCATTTACGGCGCAAGGTTACATGTCACAGTCCTTCGCCTGGGGCTGTGGAAATCCGGCGGTCGGATTCAGCTTTCGTTCGGCACCAACGGTGGCAAGGTTACGCGTCAATGGTCTAGCGGAAAGGCTGTTGACTTCCGCAGACAGTCCTCCACGGGCGGATAATTGTCGGCCGGGGGTGGCTGTCGGCCCACTGAGATCATCATTGCGATCAAGAGTTTGCTGATGATGGATCAGGACAATCTTCCCGGTCGCAATTTCGTCATGATCGATGACGTCCTTGCGAGGAAGGCGTTTCATGGGCAATCTGCGGTTGGGCAGCGGATCCTGATTCGTATTCGCTCGCCACAGCCGGAATGGGTGGAGGTGGTTGGGGTGATTGCGCACCAGCATGAGACATCGCTGACGCAACCGGGGCGGGAGCAGGTCTACTTTACGGATGCATTTGTGGGAGCGGGGCAAGTGAACCAGTGGGCGATTCGGACGGGGAACGATCCGGCGAATTACGGGAGCGTGGTTCGCGCGGCAATTCAGGAAGTCGATCCGAACCTGCTGATCACCGAGATGCAACCCGTGACCGCGCTGATCAGCAAAGCGCAAGCGGGGACGCGGTTCTCGTTGCTGCTGATTGGCGTATTCGCGGTGATTGCGGGCGTGCTGGCCGGAGTTGGACTCTACGGCGTGCTCTCCACCGCCGTGCGACAGCGGACGGCGGAGATTGGCATGCGCATGGCACTCGGAGCCGAGCGCGAAAGGATCTTTCAGCTGGTGGTGGGGCAGGGCTTCCGGTTAAGCGCCATCGGGATCGCGTTTGGGCTGATCGGCGCATTCGGGCTTACGCGATTGATGCATGCAATGCTGGTCGAGGTTACGGCGACGGATCCGGCGACGTTTGGCGCGATCGCAATTCTGTTCCTTCTGATTGGAGTTGGATCATCATGGTTACCCGCGCGGCGAGCGGCCGCGCTGGAGCCTTCGCGGGCGTTGCGGGAAGAGTAGACGGCTACACGGGGATCGTGGCCACTTCTTGGTGAAAAATTCCTGCTCGGCTTCGTAGCTGCCGTGCTCGCGAGTTCCATGACGCCGCCTCTTCGTAGCTCCTACTCTGAAAGCAACAGGTGTTTCGTGGTACTCTTTTCCGCCCTGGATCGCAACCGGTGTGAGCGGGAGGTCGGTAATGGATTGGTACAGAGCCCTATGCGTGGGTGCAGTCATCTGGTTAAGTGTTATGGCTGGCTGCGGCGGCGGAGCTAGTGGGTCTAACCTCAATAACGTGACTGTGACCGTTTCACCGATGTCCGTCACGATCCCTCCCAGCGGCCAAGTGACATTGCAAGCTACCGTCAAAGGTAGTCCTGGCATTCCGTCGGTGGTTTGGTTCATCGCTGAGCTGGCGGTAAACGGTGCCAGCGGCTCCCAGTGCAACTGGTCGGGAACTACGCCGCCCGTTGGTCCCTGCCCAGACGGGACGATTGAGGGAGCGGATGCTTCGCCGGCGCTGACAGTGAAGTACCATGCTCCCAGCACCTCGGGTACGTTCCACGTCACGGCGGAGTGGTCCACTGCGTTCAGTCCGGTGATTGTTAAGGACGGGACATCAGTGATCACTGTTGGACCCTAAAATCGACTCCGCCGGCGCTCTGCCCGTTTCCGGACAGCGGATTCCGTCAGCCGCAAAGAGCACTTCTTCCCGCTCCCCGGGCTTAACAATTAGCGCGATGAAACCGCAATACGGATTGCGAAGGCATTCGGTGTACAATTCCTCCCGCTCGCAAAAGGGTCGAACGCTGGGGCGGAAATCCTTTGCCGGGAATGGACATGAAAAAACTGCTCTGCGCGGTGCTGACGGCCCTGCTTGTACTTCCATGTGCTTTCAGTCAACAAACGGAATCTCCTAAGAATCCAACCCAGAAAAAAGCTGCTGCGACGCCACCGTCCCAGGAAAAACCTGCTGAGAGTACTGCGCGGCCGGAAGCCACGCCGGAGCAGAAGGCCGCCGTGCGGGAAGCCGCGGGCGATCACGACAAGGATAAGGACAAAGAAGAGCACTTCGATATGACGGAAGTGCCGCCGGTGGTGACGCATCACCAGATCTCGGTGGATGGGAAGGCGCTGAAGTATACGGCGACGGCGGGACGGCTGCCGATCAAGCGCGGCGATGGGAAGATCGAAGCGGAGATGTTTTATGTAGCGTACACGCTGGATGGGCAGGACGCCTCGAAGCGGCCGCTGACCTTTGCGTTCAATGGAGGGCCGGGGTCGGCCTCCATCTGGTTGCACATGGGCGCGCTGGGACCGCGGCGCGTGGTGCTGCAGCCGGATGGATTTATGCCTCCGGCGCCTTACCGGATGGAAGACAATCCCTACACGCTGCTGGACAAGAGCGACCTGGTGCTGGTCGACGCCATCGGGACGGGGTACAGCCGCGCCGCGGATAACGAATTGATGAAGAAATTCTGGGGCGTGAAAGGAGACATTGAGGCGTTCAGCGAATTCGTACGGCTGTACATCAGCCGCAATGAGAGGTGGGCGTCGCCGCTGTTCATCCTGGGCGAAAGCTATGGGACTACACGGGCGGCCGGGATTGCCGGATATTTGGCAGACCGTGGGATTTCGTTCAACGGCATCACGTTGCTGTCTACGGTACTGAATTTCGAGACGCTGGAAGACAACTTCACCAACGACCAACCTTACATTTTCTTGATTCCGTCGTTCACCTCGATTGCCGGGTATCACCACAAGCTGGCTGCGGATCTGGCGCAGGATATGAACAAGGCGCGGCAGGAGGCTGAGCAGTGGGCCTCAACGGAGTACCAGCAGGCGCTGGACAAAGGCGATGCGCTGCCTGCGCAGGTGCGGCAGAAGGTGATCGATCAGCTGGCGCGCTTCACCGGGTTGAGCAAAGAGGTCATCGACCAGGCGGACTTGCGAATCGATGTGCGCAAGTTTACCCACTATTTGCTGCTAGATCAGAAACTGCGGGTGGGACGGCTGGACGGGCGCTACACCGGACCGGATCCCAACGGGCTGCTGGATACGCCCTTCTACGATCCGACCGGATCAGCGACCCAGCCGCCGTTCACGTCGGTCTTCAACAACTACGTTCGCACCGAGCTCAACTACAAAGTTGATATGCCGTACTACGTGCGGGCGCAGGGCATGGAATTTAACAAATGGGATTGGGGATCGGCGATTCAGGGATTTCCGGATACCGCTTCCGCAATGCGGCAGGCCATTGTGAAAAATCCTTATCTGAAGATTCTCGTCATGGAAGGCTACTACGATCTGGCGACGCCGTATTATGCGGCCAACTATACGGTGGACCACCTCAACTTGCCGCCGAAGTACCGGGAGAACATTTCGTACGCGACCTACGATTCCGGGCACATGGTATATCTGCCGATGGACGGGTTGAAGAAGATGAAGGCGGATCAGGCGTCGTTCATGGCGAAGTCGATTCCTTAATCCAAGGATCTGACCGGGACAGCCTGAGAGGCTGTCCCTACGCGGCCGTAGAGGGTTTGCCCATGAGAAGAAGCGTTTCGCTCGCAGCCATAGTACTGATCGGGAGCGCGCTGGCGTCTGCAGACGAGTCGTGCGCGAAGCTCAGCGTGCTCAAGATTCCCGGAACCACAATTACTTCCGCGCAGAGTGTTGCGGCCGGGAGTTTCGTAGGAGCACCGGAGCCGGAAAGCGGCCGTGATAATTCGGCTTTGTATAAGAGCCTGCCTGCATTCTGCCGCGTGGTAGCGGAAGCGAAGCCCACATCAGACTCGGACATCAAAATCGAAGTCTGGCTGCCGGCAGCGGGCTGGAATGGCAAGCTGCAGGGCCTGGGCAACGGCGGCTTCGCCGGCATGATCGATGCCGGGCAACTCGGACAGGCGGTGAAAGCAGGCTACGCAGCCACCGCGACCGACACCGGGCATAGCGGTTCTCCCATCAATGCGAAGTGGGCACTCGGGCATCCGGAGAAAGTGATCGACTTTGGGCATCGCGGGATCCATGAAATGACGCGAGTGGCGAAAGCCGTGTTGCAGGCTTTTTATGGTAAGCGCCAGGAGCGGGCGTATTTCGCTGGATGTTCGGACGGAGGGCGCGAGGCGCTGATGGAGGCGCAACGCTATCCGGAGGATTATGACGGGATTTTGGCCGGGGCTCCGGCAAATTACTGGACGCGCTTGCTGGCGCTGGCCGCGAGTGATACGCAGGCGCTGACGATGGATGCGGGGAGCTTTATTCCGCAATCGAAAATTCCCACCATCGCTGCGGCGGTCAATGCTGCTTGCGACAAACTGGATGGCGTACAGGACGGGATCTTGAACGATCCGCGGCAGTGTCATTTCGATCCGGCTACGATCCAGTGCAAGAGCGACGATTCGGAAAAGTGCCTCACCGCAGCACAGGTGCTCGCGCTCAAGAAACTCTATGCCGGGTTGCGGGATGGACAGGGGGAAGAGCTTTTTCCGGGATATGTGCCGGGGGCAGAAGATGGAGAGGGAGGTTGGGGTCTTTGGATTACCGGTCCAGGTCCGGCCAAGAGCCTCATGGCTTTTTTTGCCGAGGGATACTGGCCGAACATGGTGTATGAAAAACCTGACTGGGATTATAAAACTTTCCAGGTGGAGGCGGCGTTGAAGGCTGCCGAGGAGAAAACAGGGGAGGCGTTGAATGCCATCAATCCGGACCTGAAGCCTTTCAAAGCGCGCGGGGGGAAGCTGATTCTGTACCACGGCTGGAATGACCCGGCGATCACTCCCCTGAACACGATCAACTATTACCGGAGCGTGCTTGCGAAAATGGGAGAGCACGAGACGGATTCCTTTGTGCGTTTGTATATGGCGCCCGGTGTGCAGCATTGCGGAGGCGGCCCGGGACCTGATTCTTATGGAGAAGTTGGCGATCTGAATTCTGGCGACCCGAAGCACAGTCTGGATGCCGCGCTCGAAATTTGGGTGGAGAAGGGAACCGCGCCTTCTACCGTCATCGGATCGAAGTTAGCGAAAGAAGATCGGCAGCACGCGACTATGACGCGGCCGCTGTGCCCGTATCCACAGGAGGCGAAGTATAAGGGCAGCGGGGATGCGAATGATGCTGGGAATTTCGTGTGCAAGGCGGGGGACAGGTAGGCGTTGCACTGACGCGACACTGTCGAGCTGCGCTCGACCGGACAGCCGAGGCGGCTGTCCCTACATAGGCCTTTTTACATAGGCTGTCCCTACATAGCTTGCGGCAGATTCCGGATTGATTAGCGGGTGTACTGGTTCTTCTTCTTGTCTTCGTGGCGTTCCATCGCCAGCTGAATCAGGCGGTCGATCAGGTCTGAGTATTCCAGCCCGGAAGCGGCCCATAGCTTGGGATACATGCTGATTGAGGTGAATCCGGGCATGGTGTTGATCTCGTTCAGATAAATCCTGGCGCTTTTCGGGTCCATCAGAAAATCCACGCGGGCGAGGCCGGAGCAGTCTACGGCTTTGAAGGCCTGCACTGCCATCTCCTGCACTTTCCTGGTCTGGGCTTTGGTGAGCTTGGCGGGAATGATGAGCTTTGAGCCTTCGTCCAGATACTTGGCGTTGTAATCGTAGAACTCCTTGATAGGAACGATCTCTCCGGGAATGGATGCCTGGGCTTCGTCGTTGCCGAGCACCGAGCATTCGATCTCGCGGGCCTTATCTTTCTTCCCTCCTACGCCTTCCTCGATCACGATCTTGCGGTCGAACCTCGCGGCTTCTTCAATAGCGGAGCCCAGTTCTTTGCGATCGTGCGCCTTGCTGATTCCCACGGACGATCCCAGATTAGCGGGCTTCACGAACACCGGATACTTCAGCTTGCTGGAAACCAACTTTTCAACTTTTTTGCGATCCTTTTCCCAAGCGCCACGCAGGATGGTGACGTGCTTGACGATGGGAATTCCCGCGGCGATGAATAAGGACTTCATGATGTCCTTGTCCATTCCGGCGGCGGAGCCGAGAACTCCCGCGCCAACATACGGAATATCGGCGAGTTCCAGGAGGCCCTGGATGGTGCCGTCTTCGCCGAATGTGCCGTGAAGCACGGGAAAGATAACATCAACGTTGATGGCGCGATCAGAGGCCCGGCGCAGGGGAGAAGCGTCGGTCTGGAAGGGGAGCAGTCCTCTGTCGCGGTGGACAGGCTCCGGGGGGACGACTACGGCTTCGCCGCGGTGGAGTACCGCAGCGGGTTCCGTGATATCGGGATCGCCAGCGCGCAGATTGCGCGGCTCAATCTGAAGTTTGCCGGCGAGCAGATGCTCCGCGTGCTCGGCGGTGAGCCAGCGTCCTTCCTTCGTGATGCCGATGGGAACTACATCATACTTCTCTTTATCGATGGCATTGAGAACGGACGCGGCGGAGAGCAGGGATACTTCGTGCTCTCCGCTGCGTCCGCCGAATAAGATACCGACCCGAAGTTTTTCCATGACCCATTAGTGTGGATGTGCGCGAAGCGTCCCGTCAATCGCAGCCTAGATTCCCCGGCACGTTATTCGCTGAGTTGGAAGAGTTCAAATGAAGTGCCGGAGACGTCCTTGCCTTTAGGGCATCTGCAGGCCCAAGGCTTTCACTGTGACCGGATCAAGCGTGGCCTTGCCATTTTGTTTTGTCACCACGGCGAAGCCGCCGGAGTAATCCCACATGGCCCACCCGATGTTGTGGCGCTCGAGCGAGGTGCGAACATCGGTGATCCAGCGGGCACGGTCTTCGGGATCCGCGTGCCGGTACACGCCGAATTCGTTGCAGACCAGCGGCACGCCGTTGCGCTTGGCCCAATCCGCGGCCTGGTTGATCTCGGCTTCGATTCGCGCGGCGTCCCAATGATCCTGGCCATAGCGGATCACGTCCAGGCGGTGAATCGCTTCAGGAACGGTTTCGGCCACCTGAGCTGCGTTATCCGGATTCGAGGGATAGTGCAGGCCTTTGAGCCAGTGCCAGTAGAACGCTCCCCACGTGGCGCCCTGATGCGTAAAGATGTGCGGGTCGTAAAAGTGGAACACGTAAATTACGTTCTGATCGCGCAAGGGATCCAGAAAGACCATGTCGCTGTCATCGTCCCAGTTGGCTCCCGCAGCGAGGATGGTGTGCGCGGGTGCGGATTGCCGAATCGCGTTTGCGAGCTTCGACTCGATGCCGTACCAGCGATAGGGATCGCGCATCTCCGGCTCGTTCAGGATTTCGAAAAAGACGCGCTCGGCATCCCAGCTGGCATAGTGTTTGGCCATGGTGCGCCAGAAGTCGGCGAAGCGCTCGACGAAATCGTCATCTTTGAGGCGGGCCTTGAAATCGGAATCGGGATGGATGTCGAGTTCCACTGCGAGACCAGCGTCGAGGATCATCTTCATCGCATTGTCGAGATAGCCGTAGTATTCCTGCATGCCGCCGCGATGTTGCATCATGGGCTCGGGGTTCAGGCTCAGGCGCACGTGATCGAATCCCGCGGACTTGATCAGGGCGATGTCGGCGCTGGTGTTCCAGCTTTCGAAGTGCTCCTTGGTGTAGCCGCGGGAATCGTAGACTTGGGCAAACCATTCGCTGAGGTTGATGCCATGACGAAGATGGGAGAGGCGGGACTGCGGGACGGATGAAGTGCTTTGACCGAATGCTAGACCTGAAACAAGGATAAGTACAAAGCCACAAGTGCGAAACATATCCCTCCTGAGACAGCGAGAGTTTGCCGAGCCGTTGTTCGAGGCGGAGGCGGCCATCGTGACAGCCAGAATCAGGTCAGAATCGGCAACGTGCGAATTCGTTTCTTCGTGGCGGCGTAGATCGCGTTGCAGAGCGCCGGAGCTAGGGGCGGCAGACAGGGTTCACCGATTCCCGTGGGCGGCTCCTGGCTTGGAACCGCATAGACCTCCACCGCCGGGGTTTCTTCCATACGCACCGGGGCGTAATCGTCGAAGTTGCCTTGCACCACGCGGCCCTTGTCGATCGTGATCTGTGCGCGCAGCGCGTTGGATAGCGCGTACACGACTCCGCCCTGAATCTGTTGTTCCAGAATGCCTGGGTTTACGACCTGTCCGCAATCTACGGCGGCGACCACGCGGTGCACCTTGGGTTGAGTATTCTCCATCGTGATCTCGACTACTTCGGCCATGTATGTCTGGAAGCATCCGAAGCAGGCGATGCCGCGATGGTGGCCGGGAGGGAGCGGCTTGTCCCAGCCTGCTTTCTCCGCGGCCAGTTGCAGCACGGCACGCATGCGGGCCGTATGCCAGGTGGTGGTGAAGTAGGGAATATCCTGATCTTTGGCCAGCAGTTGCAGGCGATACTTCAGCGGATCTTTACCGGTGGCGACCGCCAGTTCGTCGATAAAACTTTCGAGAGCGAATCCCGCCTGCAGTGCATAGACGGAGCGCATCCAGCCCAGCGGCACGGGAGTTTCGGTCATCACGTATTCGATCGCGTAGTTCGGGATTCCGTAGACCGGGCCGGCTTCGTCGGGCAGGTCGGGATCGACGTTGTTCGGAACGGGCTGACCTTTTTGCCCCGTAATCGAGGGCGCGATGATGCGATGCGTGAGTGCGACTGGAACACCCGTGCCGTCGAGTGTGGCGCTCAGTTGATGCAGGCTGGCGGGACGGTAGGTGGAGCAGCGCATGTCATCTTCGCGCGTCCAGATCACTTTGACCGGCGCATTGATCGCCTTGGAGACCTGCGCGGCTTCCACCGCGTAGTCATGTTCCAAACGGCGGCCGAAGCCTCCCCCCATCAGCGTGACATTCACTTTCACCTGATCGGGATCGAGTCCAATGGCAGTCGCGACCGAATCGCGGCAATCCTGGGGAACCTGCGTTGGCGCCCAGAGTTCACATTTCGAGCCCCGAAAATGCGCTGTACAGTTGCCCGGCTCCATGGGAGCGTGGGCCATGAAAGGCAGCACGTATTCGGCGGAGATGTGGCGACCGGAAGCTTTGCCGGGTTCTCCGGCGGCATAGAGGTTTGCGCCTTTCTTGCTGGCCGCCTGTTTCAGCGAGGCGAAGATTGCGGCTGAGCTCAGGTCCTTGTTCGGGCCTTCGTCCCAGCGGACGTTGAGGACGCGGCGGCCTTCCATTGCGGACCAGACGCTGTCGGCTACGACGGCGACGGCGGAATCTCCGATCTTCGCGACGTCGGAGACGCCCGAGATCTTTTTCGATTCCTTGTCGTCGATGGATGTGACTTTTCCGGCAATCAGGGGACAGCGGGCAAGCACGGCATACTTCATTCCGGGCAGGCGAAAATCGATGCCGTAGATGGCCTCGCCCTTCACTTTGGCCAGCGAATCGAGACGCGGCAGGCGCTGGCCCACGATCTTGTAATCCTTGCTCTGCTTCAGCGGTACGTCGCTGGGAATGGGCAGGGTGGAAGCCTTGCCGACGAGTTCTCCGTAACTCAGGCTGCGGTTGCTGGCGGCATGTTTGATGTGTCCGGCTTCGGCGGTGCATGTGGATCGCGGAACGCCCCAGGTCAAAGCGGCGGCGCTGATCAGCATCTCTCGGGCAGAGGCTCCGGCTTTGCGCATGGGATCCCAGGTGGTGCGGATGCTGGCGCTGCCTCCGGTTGTCTGATCGCCATAGAGAGTGCTGGCTCCGGCCTGCTCGATTTCAATCTGCTTCCAGTCCGCTTCGAGTTCTTCGGCCAGGATCATGGGGAGGGCGGTGCGAACACCCTGGCCCATCTCGGAGCGCGCCACCACCACCGTGATTCTGTTATCGGGCGTGATCCGGAGATATGCGTTGGGGGAGAATGACTCATTCTGCGATTCGCGTTTGTGGGGCAGAGAGAAGCCGATGATCAGTCCAGCGGCAGCGCCAATTCCGGCGCCCACGAATTCGCGGCGGGAGATCGGGCTCATCGCGTACCTCCGTTGGCGGCGCGATGGATCGCTTTGCGAATACGTTCGTAGGTTCCGCAACGGCATAGATTGCCATTCATCGCCTGTGTGATCTGCTCGTCGGTGGGTTTGGGCGTCTTAGCCAGAAGAGCGGCGGCGGACATGATTTGCCCCGTCTGGCAGTAGCCGCACTGGGGAACTTCTTCGGCGAGCCAGGCTTCCTGCAGCGGATGAAGTCCGTTCGGGCTCAGGCCTTCGATCGTAGTCACGTTCTTATTGGCGACTTCCGAGACTGGAGTCGAGCAGGAACGGATCGGATTGCCCTCGACATGCACGGTACAGGCGCCGCACAGTCCGGCACCGCAGCCGAACTTGGTGCCGGTAAGTTGGAGGGTGTCACGAAGAACCCAAAGCAGCGGTGTTTCGGGCGAGACGGAGACTCGCTTCTCACTGCCGTTAACGCGGAGTGTGATATCAGCCATGGTTGTCCAATTGTGGGAGCTTCAGAGTGCAGTTCATGGTACTCAAAGCGGGAGCAAAGGGGAAGGAGCGGAACTGCGGACCGGGGCTGAGGCCTGAGGCCGCTTTATTTCAGCTGCGCGAGTCGCTGTGTAGCCAGTTGTCCCGCTTCCGTGGCGGGATTGTCTTTCTTGATCTGCTCGTACATTTTTTTGGCGTCGAGGGGCTGGTTGGAATCCTGATAAAGCTCAGCGAGTTGAAGCTGCGCGGTCACTTTGCTGACCGAGGTGGTCGGCTTATTCATCAATTCCTGGTAGAGCGCGATCGCGTCCTTGGTGCGGTTGGTGTCGGCGTAGAGGGCAGCGAGGGCATCCTTCGCGACGGAGGCAACTTCCTTGTTTGCCTTGGAGATGACTTCCTTGAAGTTGCGCTCGGCGGCGGCGTTGTCGCCCAGATTCTTCTCAGTCACTGCCAGGAAATAGTGCGCCATGTCCGCGGTGCGGGTGTGGGGATACTTATCGACAATGGCCTGGAATTGCTTCTGGGCGGCTTGGGAGCGTTCTTTTGCCGAGGTAAAGGTGGGGAAGTCAGGTTGCTCCGGGGTACCGGGGGCACGGAGTTGGGTGTCCAGCGTGCGGACCGCGACCGAAAGGTCGAGGCTGGCTTTTTCGTCCTGGCCGTTGAGATAGTACCAGCCGCCAACGGCGGCCCCGATGAGGATAATGGCAACAATTGTCGCGATGATGATCGTGTTCCGGTGTTCAACGGTCCAGTCGGCGGTCTTTTCGGCGACGCCGATGGTGGCACGACTAAACGCATCCTGTTTCAGTTGATGGCGGGTTTCTGCGCGCAACGGACTTCCCTTCTAAGGTTGTGGGTGGGTGGACAGATATTGAGTTTAACAGGGGAGAAAAGGGAGGTCAAAAGGGCACCGGCTTCAAATCCTCCAGCCAGATGTACATCACCCGCATGGGAGGTTCTCGCGGACAGCCCCCAGCCGGCGTGGAAGACAGCATAGCAATGTCTTGAAGGCAATCTGGAGCCTATTGGACTCAGTCCCACTCCCTGTTTTCTTTAACTCTGGCCCTTACGATCTTCTTCAGCAGGCCGGCGGGGAAACCCTTGTCGGAGGGGAACTGGATAGTTCCTCGAGAAGTTTTATAGCCGGCGAGTTCTTTCTTGAATTTCTCGATCACCCCGGAGCCAGTAGGAAACAGGCTGCAATGCTTGGAGAAGGCCGCGTACCCGATGAGCATTCCGTTGTACTTGAACATTGGGATCCCATAGCTGATCACCTCGCTGGCTTCTTCTGGAACCACGGAGCGAATCACCTTGCGGACATGGGCGAGCGTGCTGCGAGCCGGTTCAGGGACTTTGGCGAGATACTCGTCTACCGTTTTCGGAACCTTACCACCTCGCATGCGGTCCTCCATAAAACTGCACTGCGGGTCGCTGTGCAGTTTAGCGAAAGCCAGCGCGGAAATGCGTTCAGAGCGCGAGGAATCGCAGGAGCCCTATCGCTTGTACAGAAAGATCGCCAATGCGATTAAAACGGCGGTAATGATCCAGAGGATGATGCTTTTGCTGCTGCTCTTGTTTTCGTCGGCCATAGCGGAAAGTACACCATACCTGCTAAAGAGGTTCAAGTCCTTCTTCATGGCCCGGGGCCTTCCGGTTAAGGTCTCGAGGCAGTCTGGGTTGCGGCTGTGCGCTGGTATCCGGTGAATTTGACGATTTCCCGTACGTGGATCGACTCGACCCCGAAGCGCAGCGTGTCATCGATCCGGGCGTATGCTGGGAACCAGTTTCCATCCACAATCTGCCGGTATCCCGCGAATGTGGGACGGACCTCCAGTTGATCATTCTTCTTCTTTTTCTTTGTGGTCGCCTCGGGCACGCTCTTGCCGCAAAGTTTGACCATTTGCACATCGCGATCATCGACCCAGATGCGGCCTTGAAAGTATCGCCTGTTTTTTTCCATTTGCTTCGGTTCGACGTGGAATACATAAGTATCCAGATCGTCGACGTGCTGCTTGCCCGCGTAGGTCAGATTGTATTGAGGCGCCTGATCCGAAGTCAGAATCCATGGCATGAACGTGCGGATGTCGTCGAGATCGGCATCGGAAAGTTGTATACCGCGCAACGTGGACTGTTCGGCAAAGCTGACCTTCTCGACCCGCTTTCCCTTGTCGTCGTAAGAGACGTTCGTGATCTGATGAAATTGTCCATCCACCGCATTGCCTTCTAGCGTCTGCACAAGAACATCTTGGGTGAACGTATAGTGCAGGCGGGCCGCTTGCACCTTGTCTTCGTTGGCGATCAACTTCTGCGTGAGTTCCGGCACCGACATGCCGTTCGGAGGCGCAGTGTCCAGGGGATTGGCGCTGTCGGCACAGTCGGCTTGCCCGTAGGCCGCAACTACAAAAAGCGACAGAAACAGCCCGAGGACAGCGAACCTCGGGGGGCGGAGAATTTTGTCACACCAATGTCGCATCATGCTGAAATTCATGACTCCAGCCGAAACATACACCCTCGCCGAGGCCTTCGTAAACTCCTGCAGCGGCTAGCTACGGGGCTTCCGTGTCCTATGCAAACTGTTGCACCCGACCCTTGAAATGTCGCGTAAGCGAAAGAAAGCAAAGGTTTCCAGCTTGGCACTGGGCTTGCATTTTCCCAACGTTAAGTCGGTAAAAACTATGAAAACTACTTTGCTAATGTTGACGATTCTGGCCGCAAGCGTCGCCTTTGGCCAGTCCGCTGGCTCGCTTTCCAGTGTGCCGCAGGTCATCCATATGACCGAGCACCCCATGCATGCTGAGGTGACGGCGATGGCATCTGAGCGCCCCCTCGTTGGCGGTGGCCCGGACACCTACACGGTGGCGCAAGGCGAACGCCCGCTGTGGGAGTTTGGTCCGTTTTCAGATCCGGAGCGGCCGCTTGGGGACGTTGCCCGTGACCTCCGAAAGGAAAAACAAACCGCCAAGAAGGCGGAAATCATCCTGGAAAAGCAGGGCTCGTGAGGACTCTCCTGTTCCCCGACTGAGTGATCCGTCGCTCCTGGTGAACATCCCCGATTGTTCCGTTTGACGATCTCGCCTGCCCAGAATCGGATACACAAAACGATTCCCCCACGTCACGCATCACACCACTACAATTAGGATTCTTGGATGGTGAAGCCGCTGGAGATTGAAATGCGGCGGAGATATTTTTTCCCAGAGTGGAGGAACTTCAGGGCATGATGCGAGGCAAGACGCAGGGGGTGCTGGTGTGTTTGGTGATATTGGCCGCGGTTCCAGCCTACTGTCAGCGCGGGACTTTCGGGATCGATGTTGGGCAGTCATCGGACAAATTCGGTTCCTTGCCCGCTGTCAGCGGGCTTGTGGTCGGCATTGACGGCGAAATTACGGTTCTCAAAGTGAACAAAAAAGAAGGTGGGGCGAGCATCGTGGCCGGAGGCGAAATCCGGCTGCCGAGCGATACCGGGAGCCATGCCAAGGAGTTCGCGGTATTTGGCGGTCCCGCATTTCAGTATCGCAACCTCACGATCGAAGTGCATGCGCAACTCCGCAAGATCTATCTGCCGGCCGGCAATGTGGACAATCAGTTCTTCGTGCGCAGCAAGATGGAAGTGCTCGAGATTCCCCTTGTGCTGAGATACAGGTTCGGGCCTGGAAAGAGACTTTTCGTCGAAGCGCAGGGTGCGCCAGAATTTTCACCGCGGTGGCGATCCGCGGGCTCGCTGTCCCCGCTGCCAAACCCACACTTCGATCACGGTTATTTCGTTCAGGGCGGATTGGGCTACATCTTTGGCAAGTGGTATGCCAAAGGCACATACGAAAGCCGCTACTTCAAATTCGGGGCCAACCAGTTCAATCCCAATAACCTTTATAACTGGCGCACCAACGCAATCATCGGAGGCGCCGGATTCGTCTTCTGACGACTTGAGATCGGCCGCAAGATCAAGTTCCAACGCGGAAAATTGAGTACTGCGGCTTCTCGGCAATCTTGTGAAAGTGCGGGTTTTCTGTGAGCACATGCTCCTGCACGGGATTGTGATAGAGCACGTACAGCGGCCTGGGATGTCCATCTAAACCCTCGACCAGATGTCCTAACACGCGCCTGAGCGGCAACTCCGGGAACGGATTGAACATGTACAGGATCAGAGGAGCGGCAGGAAGAGGAAAGCTGCTCGCGTCAGCGCAAACCGACTCGATAGCAAAGCATTTCTGCGAATTGTTCTGGTAGCGTGCAAGGTTCTCGTGCGCGATCTGGTTGAGCGCCGGAAGCAACTCCACGCCGATGATGCGCTGAAAAGGGTAATCCGAGGCCATCATGAGCGTGCGACCTTTTCCGGAGCCCAAATCAAGAAACACGAATTCTGAATAATCCAGCTTGGCACAGTCGCGAAGGCTTTCCAGCATCTCATGAAACGCGGCCGGTTCGGTCGGCTGGTACAACGAATGAAGTTCCCCGAGAAGCCTTTCCCGCCAGGCCACCCCTCCGCTCATGGTGTTCACGCGATGTTCCCAATCGAAATCAAAATCCCCGTACAGCCGGCGTTGTCGCTCCGGTGTGGAGTTGCGCACAAAGCTCCAGATCGCCTGAATCAGGCCCGTAGTCGCAGCCCGGGAGCCGTTGCGGGCGTACATATCCCGCCAGTACTGCCTGGCGGCGGCAACGATACTGGGCGGTTTCGCAGGGTTGGAGCGCATGGAAGGTGCGTAATTCATCAGTCTATGTGAGGCGGAACTGGAATGGACGTGCTCGCGCCGAATTGCGTCAGCGGTAAGAGTAGGACGCCGAGCTCAGGAGTTGCCGTGGAATTTGGGCGGGCCGGGCTTGTAGTCGGGCGGAATTCCCTTGGTGATGAAGGCAAAATCTTCCGGCTTGGCCACCTGAACCTGTCCGTCAAAGGTTAGGACGTACGGGTTCCCGTCTGGGTCCACCGGGATGCCGCCCAGGTGTTCGGCGGCCGCAAGTTCCCAGATGCTGGTGGGCAGGCGGCCATTCCGCTGCTCGAAACGAGTCACCGCTTCCTGCAAACGCGTGACATCCTCATCGACGCGGATGGAACGCAGGTGTTCGATTGCGTTCTGGCGGATATTGGATTCCTTGCTGGATTCGTAAGTGGCCGTCCACAGCATACGCGCGGTCTCGTAATCTTTGGCGTGCTCGGCCATCTGTGCTGCCAATATCTTTAAGAACGGGTGCGCGTTGGGTACCTTTGATCCTTCCTCAAATACTTCGGCCGCCCGCTTGTAGTCCTTGAGTTCGGTGTAGTAGACGAACCCGAGATCGTAATAGAGGTGCCAGTTGTCGGGATTGTGTTGAATCCCGTATTTCATGAGTTCGATTGCGCCCACTGGCTGTCCTGCACCGTTGGGAGGCTGGGGAGCCAGGAAACTGGCGCCAAACTGATACGCCGGGATCATGTGTGGGTCGAGCGTCGTGGTGATTTCCAGAAGGGGCGCCAGTTCGTTGTAGGTTTGCGACTTCAGGTGGTGGCGGTGTCCGAAATATTGCACGGTGCGTGTCCAGTAGATGCATGCCATCAAGCCGTCAAAACCCAGGCTGGCGCGCTTCACCATTTTCGGAGAACTGACATAGAGAGCATCTTCGATGTTGGCGCCGGGCCGGATCTCGTCAACCCGGTGCAGCAGCAGGACGCTGCCCGCCATGAAAAAAACCAGGCAGACGGCTGCGACCACTGTCACTCGTTTCCGGGAATTCATAGGCCGCGGCTCCGGGTTAAGCTCCGCCGACTCATTTCAAATTCCTGCGCTCAAAAATCAGAACGGCTCCGCACAGGACCATCGCCGTATAGAACACCGCATAGAACGTGTTCTGCAGAACCAGTTGCCCGCTGACTGGTTGTTGATGAGCGACGGCGCTGATGACGTTGAGCGTGGAAAAGTTTGGCACCAGATACGCCGCCCCGGTGGCGATCCAGCGTGCGACGCCGTGGGTTAGAACTGCGAATCCACGGAGATCATCGGCAAAACTGCCTATGATGAACAGCGAGAATGTAAATACCGCCGAAAGCAGCGGCGATGAGAACGACGAGAATAGAAGGGCCAGCGAACACAGAATCAGGAACTCGAGAATGATGAAATATAGAGCCACGAAAATGAAGCCATCGGGCGAGGAGAACTTGTGCGCGACGTAGAGCAGAGCTGCAAATACTCCGATGGCCATGAAGAAAGTATTCACGACCAGCGTTCCCGCCAGGCCAAAGAACTTGCCGACAATAAATTCCCAACGCCGCACCGGACGAGATAGGACCGTGTACAGGGTGCGCTTCTCGATCTCTTTTGAGACCAGGCCGATGCCGATAAAGATGGCGATCACGACGCCAAAGAGAGAGACCGCCGTAAGCCCAAGATTGACTACAACCAGGCGCTCGATCTCGATGGATATCTGGCCGATGAAAATCGCAGCCCCCGACAGCAGCAGGGCGAACGCGATCAGGTTGTAGAGCACGCGGTCGCGAACCGCTTCGCGAAACGTATTCGAGGCGATGTGAACGATACGCGCGCTCATGCCGTGGTCCCCGCTGTAGTTTCGGAATGCTGCAGCTTTTCGACAAAGTAGGCTTCCAACGAAGTCCGCAGCGGAACGATCGCAATCAGGCGCAGGCGTTCCCGGCGAAGTGCGTCAATGGCAGCGTCCTGTTGTGTGTCGGCAATGACGGCGCGAACCCGGTCTCCGCTGACGTGACACTCGGCGCCTAACGCCTTCATCGAAGCTGGAACCTGAGTGCCCTGCCAGATCACTTCCACTTTGCCTTGCACGCTGGAAGTCAGGTCTTCCACCGCGCCCACGCCCCGCAATTCGCCTTGATGGATAATGGCCACGCGGTCGCACAGAGCTTCGGCGTCAGAAAGAATGTGCGTGGAAAAGAAAACCGTCTTGCCTTCGTGCTTCAACTGCTCCATCAAATCCCGAACTTCACGGCGCCCCAGAGGATCGAGACCTGACATCGGCTCATCGAAGAAGACCAGTTTGGGATCGTGCAGAATAGCCTGGGCGATTCCGGCGCGCTGCAGCATGCCTTTCGAAAACTTGCGCAGTTGAACGCCCTTGATATCGGTCAGCCCGACCCGGGCCAGGACTTCCTCGATGCGCCGCTTGCGATTCTTCGCCGGCACGCCCGAAAGTTGTCCGTAGTAGTCGAGTAGTTCGTGGGCGGTCAGATAATCGTAAAAGTAGGGCTGTTCGGGAAGGAAGCCGATTTGCGCTTTCACTTCTGGATCGGTCCAGTCGTGACCGAGGAGGCGGGCAGTGCCGGCGGTGGGAAACACAAGTCCCATGAGCATCTTTAAGGTCGTAGTTTTGCCCGCTCCATTTGGGCCCAGGAAGCCGAATATCTCGCCGTCCTCGACCGTCAAATGGAGTGGCTGCAGGGCGCGCCTCGGGCGCTTCCGCCAAAAACCCACCATGTAGGTTTTCTCTAGACCAAGAATTTCAATTGCAGCCATAAGCAAGAACGCACAGACGACATTATATGCAAGCGACATGCAAGCGCGCCCGGAGTGAGAACCGGGGGAGTCACTTCAGTTATGGCTCAGGTGCTAGGAATCGGCAAAAAGCCTGCAGGAACGGCCGAAGCAACACACAGAGTCGCGAGATTTCTCAACTTGACTGGTGCGGCGTCTATCACCGAGTTACTGGGAAGGCGTAGCACGCTGCCAAGTTCGTCACCGGAGTGTCGCCTGTGGCGGCCTGCTGGGACCGCAAAATGCCATCATCGGTGCTACAGAAGTTCCTGTTTCCAGTCTGCTGTGCGACAGCTGGAGACCCACCCGCAACGAAAGCGCTGTTTATGGAACCGTTTGGGGCGATACCGCTCGCTGAGAACACATATCCACCCTTCGCGGGGCCTCCTGGGACAGCGGAAACCACTGCGCTATCGAGAAGGCACGCGGCGGTCGAACTCGGCACACAAGGACTTCCAGTGCCGCCAAGATCGCTGATGCTTGCAGCGTATCCCAGCAAGGGATAGGCGCTGAAGTAGGAATACTCGGAGGCCTTGATGGCCTGAAGAGATCCAACAGCCGAAGACTCATTCGCAGCCATGCGGGACGCAAGTAGATTAGGAATGGCAATAGCTGCGATGATCAGGATGATAGCCACCACGATCAGAAGTTCGATCAGCGAGAATCCTTTATGGCCCTGCATTTCTGCTCTCCCGGCGATGCCGCCATCTTCCACCGTTGTCGGCCTGGACAAAATCGTGCATTTACAAGCATGCAAGTGGACTGCCAAGTGGGAGCAGAAGTTTGGCGCGGTCACCGTTCGAAATGCCGTTTTTTATCAGTGACTTAACCGGTGATCTGTAAGCCGCTTCGCGCGGGAGTCTGTGTGCATCCGTGAGAGCCATTCGGAGTGACAGAAAGTGTCAGCGTCCCGGGACAAAATCTGGTGGCTCCGGTCGCTGTGGAGGGGCTGTTTTGCGAGAATCGTAAGTGGCTCTGCTGACTTGCAAACAGGTCAATTGGCATCCGCTGACCTGGTTATCTCACGCTCTGGATTGGCAATTAGTCAGGCAGTATTCCCGGCCGTGTAAAAGATTACGTGAAAAACGACAAAGGAGCAGCGAACTTTCGTTCGCTGCTCCGTGGCTTGTACCCTCCCCCAGGTACTTCGCCAAAACTGCTCAGGTTTAGGACAACGGCCCGGTAGTTACGGGGCAGGCTGCGAGTGCTGCTGCGGCGGTGGTAGCTCGGACCACTGCATCTTCAAACGAGCAGAACGACCGCACTCCGGTCTGGTTAGGAACCACGGGGTTCGCCCAGACGTTGTAGGTCGGTAGAGGAACAGTATTTCCCGCGCCGGCACCAGCGAAGAAGCTGTATCCGCTCTTGGTTCCCGCCGTCAAAACGCTGTCGATCAGGCAGGCTTGAGCGCTGGTCGCGACGCACGCAGCACCCGCGGGCGAACCCAGGGCGGCAAGCGTTGACGAGAAGCCGATGGCCGGATAACTAGTTTGGTAGGTGACTTCCGCGGTGTTGAGCGTACGGATAGACCCAACAGCAGACGACTCATTGGCCGCCATGCGGGCGCGCAGCAAGTTCGGAATCGCGATAGCTGCAATGATCAGGATGATCGCTACTACAATCAGCAGCTCGATCAGTGAAAAACCTTTTTGTTTACGCATCTCTAATCTCTCCCCGAAACTTTTTTAGTTTTTGAATCTTTCTGCTCACGAATGACGCAGTCGGCTTGTCTGTTGCATCCGGCGCTCCAAACTTGCTGGCGAAGAGCGGAACCGGCAAAGCCTTTGTTTTCTTGCTTCCTGCCATGTCACTGTAGATTTTAAACCTTTCTGAGGCCTGGTGATCTCCAAAACGCAGTCATCAAATGACAATTTGTGTCAGCCCAGGCTGCAAAATGGCACGTCTGGACCCGGTTTTTAGCGTAATTTTCTTGAATGATTGTAGGTCCTGTTTTAGTCCCGAACAGGCCTCGGGAGCCCAGAAGCCAGACTGATCCTCCATTCATTTTAGCGTGAAAGCGCGCCAGCAGGGAGCGCGGGCGAGCAGTATATAGCTTGGCGCAACTGGAGTGCTGTCACATCAGCCGGAAGGCTTTCGGTAGTTCATTTTGCGATGGCTGTCGGCAGGCGGATCCGGAATTATTGCAGACTCAGCAGAAGAGTAGAACCGCCGTGCCCAGTGATGTCGATGGAAAGGCACAAAATTGGAAAGGCAAAAAGTAAGGAGCAGCGAACTTTCGTTCGCTGCTCCGTCGCTTGTACTCTACCCTTCTCCAAACTACTTCGCCAAACTACTGAGGTATTACGACAACGGGCCGGTGGTGGAGTCGCAGCTCGCGAGTGCGCCTGCGGCGGGGGTAGCTCGGACCACTGCATCTTCAAACGAGCAGAAGGACCGCACTCCGGTCTGGTTAGGAACCACGGGGTTCGTCCAGATGTTGTAAGTTGCTAAAGGAACAGTATTTCCCGCGCCGGCACCAGCGAAAAAGCTGTATCCGCTTTTGGTTCCCGACGTCAAAACACTGTCAATCAGGCAGGCTTGAGCGCTGGTCGCGACGCACGCGGCACCCGCGGGCGAACCCAGGGCGGCAAGCGTTGCAGAGAAGCCGATGGCCGGATAACTAGTCTGGTAGGTAACTTCCGCGGTGTTGAGTGTACGGACAGATCCAACCGCAGACGACTCATTGGCCGCCATGCGGGCGCGCAGCAAGTTCGGAATCGCGATAGCTGCAATGATCAGGATGATCGCCACGACGATCAGCAGTTCGATAAGTGAGAAACCCTTTTGCTTCCGCATCTCTTTTTCCCCTCGTTTTCTTGGTCTAAACTTTCTGGTCCACGCAGGTCCCAGTTCGTCTTTTGATAATTGCACTTGCTCCACCAAAGGCGCCAGTTACCTTGGTTACCGGACTAGCTTCGAGAAGAGCTTTGTTTTCTTTTGCAGGTAACGACATGAGCGGCTTGCGGCCCTGTCGCGGAACTGCCCAGCTTGCTCCATCTGGCAAAATGCGGCGGTGCGGCTGACAATTCCCGTCAACCCACGGGACCATATGGGGAGCGAGCTAATGGTTCATGTAATCGGCTAGAACGACGTTTGAAAAGGCCGGTTCACTGGCCGAAAACCACCAGTTTCGGTTGAGGTCAGCCAATTCCGCAAAACGCCCCGATTGGGTGAATTTTGCATGCCTTTAAATTACTGAAATTAAAGCTACTAATGAGTTGGCAGCGGCAGGCTTTGGCATGGCAGTTGCCATGATGCAGATCAGGGAAATTGTATGCGGATTCATACAGGCAGGCTCGCTTCGAGAGGTGGGGCCATGAAAAATGTTTGGGTTGGAAAGCTCGCAATCTTAGTTCTGGCGTTTTCGGGTGTGCTGGCGCTGAGCGGGTGGGCGCAAACCACGGATGACGGCTCCGGTCCAACGGAGCAGCCCAGCGCGCCCATGGAAGTGGGTCAAGAGCAGCCGCCGGATTCGGGAGTGGACGCGCAGGCAGATGTCGATTCCTCCAACGTGCAACCTGGCGACGCTCAACCCAGCGACGCTCAGCCCACCGACGCTCAACCCGGTGGGCCTACCGGTGAAGCACCGGCTCAGACTGACCAGGGAGTGGCTCGCATCAGCCTGATGCATGGAGATGTTTCAACCCAGCGTGGCGATTCCGGCGATTGGTCGGCGGCAACGCTCAACCAGCCCGTAATGACCGGGGACAAAGTTTCGACGGCAGAGGGTGGCCGTACCGAATTGCAGCTGGATTTTGCCAACACTCTTCGCCTGGGCCCGAATTCCACCGCAAATGTCGCGAATCTCACTCACAAGAATATTCAAATTCAGCTCAGCCAAGGCGTCCTCAATTACACCGTGTCCAAGGATAGTGAGTCGGAACCGGAAATCGATACGCCCAACGTCTCGGTTCATCCTTCGCACCACGATGGTGTGTTCCGCATTGAAGTGCGTCCGGATGGCGACACGGTCGTGATCGTGCGCAAAGGTGAGGCGCAGATCGCAACTCCGCAGGGCAGCACCGAAGTCCACGCTGGAGACATGGCGACAATTCGCGGCGACGCCAGTGAGGCGCAGTACAAAGTCGCTTCTGCTCCGGATCGCGATGAATGGGATCAGTGGAACAGCGATCGGGATCATCTGATCCAGAATGCGAATTCGTGGCGCCATACCAACCGGCGCTACACCGGAACCCAGGATCTGGATGCTTATGGCCGGTGGGAAAAGGTGCAGGACTACGGCGATGTGTGGGTTCCGAACGAGCCCGATGGCTGGGTTCCTTATCGCGATGGCAACTGGGTTTGGCAGCCTTCCTATGGCTGGACGTGGGTAGGATACGAGCCTTGGGGCTGGGCGCCTTATCACTACGGACGCTGGTTTCCCTATGGCGCTTCCTGGGCGTGGTGGCCGGGACCGGTGTGGGCGGGCTATAACCCGGTGTGGGCACCGGCGTACGTCTCCTTCTGGGGCTGGGGAGGCGGCTTTGGATTTGGGGTCGGATATGGCGGCTGGGGCGGTTTCGGCTGGCTCCCGCTCGGACCGTGTGACTGGTTCCATCCCTGGTGGGGCGGATACCGTGGACGGTTTGGCATGGTCAATGTTACGAACATCACAAACATCCACAACTATGGCGGAATCGCTCCGCTCCATGGCGGAATGCGCTACTCCAACGTGGCGAACTTCCGCAACGGCCGCATCGGGAATGCGATGTCGGCCGTGAACGCCAGCCACTTCGGTGCTGGCAGAGTTCGCGCCATGGCCGCCAGTACCCAGCAGTTGAGGGGCGCACGGATGATGGCGGGTAACCTTCCGGTGTTGCCGACTCATGCGAGCTTGTCGGCCAGCGGACGCGCAGCAGCGCCGTCGACTGTTCGCAATGGTGGTTCGCAACGCTTCTTCGGAGCGGCGCGGGGCACGATGGCTCGCCCAGTCTCGTTTCAGCAGCAGCAATCCAACTTGCGGCAGACGATGCAGCGAAGCCACGTGGGTGCGGTTCCTTCCGGCGGACGTGCGGCTTTGATGGCTCGGGGCAACAGCAACATGAGGCCCAGCGCAGGCGTTCCTGCAAACCGGCAGATGAACAACATGGGCAACCGGGTGGGTGCGAATGCGGCGGCCGCGCAGAACGGGAACCGTGGCAACATGAGGCCGTTTACACCGCCGGGGAACGGCACGTCTGCGGGAGCGAATCGGCAGGCATCCCGCGGGATCGGCGAGTCGGGTGGGTATCGTCCTTTCAACCAGCCCAACAATCGCTCGACAAGCCCTGGGATGGTACCCCCGTCGCGGGGCACGATGCAGAACGCTCCAGCTGCAAACCGGGGCGGCTATCGTCCATTCACGTCGCCCAGCATGAGCAATCGTCCTTCGAACATGGGAGCGGCTCCGCAGCGGGGGACGTACCAGTCGGCTCCGGCCGGCAATCAGGGCGGGTTCCGTCCGTTTACGCCGCCCAGCAATGGCAATCGCTCGGCAGCACCGTCGAGCATGGGAGCGACGCCGCAGCGCGGCACCTTCCAGTCAGCGCCGCCGGCAAGGAACAACGGTAGCTATCGGCCGTTCAATCCGCCGTCGCGCAACCAGGTGGGCGGCAGCCCGTACTCGAACCGAGGAAGCAGCAACAATTACTGGAATCGTAGCGCGCCTAGCTACGGTACACAGCGGGGCTATAGCAGTACTCCGAATTCGGGTGGCTACGGGCGTGGCTCATCTCCGCGTCCACAGCTGGATATGCGCCAGCCGATTGTACGCACCCCGTCGTACGGCGGCGGTTCTTCGCGGCCCAGCTATCAGGGCGGTGGCGGATATCGTGCGGCTCCTCCCAGCTACGGCGGTTCGCGTAGCGCACCGAGTAACGGCGGCGGTCGCGCCCCATCGTATGGTGGCGGAGGTGGTGGCGGACATTACAGCGGCGGCGGCGGAGGTGGTGGTGGGCACTCCGGCGGAGGCGGCGGTGGGCACTCAGGGGGCGGTGGTGGGCACTCCAGCGGCGGTCGTCGCTAAAGGGATCGTGACGAGCAGTAAATGATCACGACGGCAACAGAAAATTGTTGTCGATGAAGTGAAGGTCAGAGGCGAGAAAAGGCGTGCTGAGAGGCACGCCTTTTCTCTTTGTCATTTCACAGCATTTGCACGTTCAATTGTCTGAAGTACCAGCTGCGCAAAATTCGGACTTCAGCGACCCGAAGAACGAGGGAGCGCAAGCTAAGCTAGGGCCGCGCGTAGGCCGGACTATTCGGGTCGGGGCGGTCGTAATCGCGGCCGTACTTATTTTTGTGTGCGGAGAGGGCGTCGGTTTCGGCAAGTGAGAAGTTGCCCAGCGAAGAGTCAGCCGAGCTCAGCGTTACTTCGCGCTGCTCTGCGCGTAATGTCTCGGGTGGGACCGATGCATGAAATACCTGCACGTTGTAACGCCCCGGCGGAACGCCGGGCAGGGTGATATCTCCCTTTGCGTTGGAAATGGCGTAGTAGGGCGTAGACAAAGCGATCACAACCGCGCTCATCTCGGCATGAATATTGCAGAAGATAAATGAGATGCCTGGCCTATCGAACTGCACCAGCCGGGTTGTGCCGCCTTCGTACAGGCCTAGGTCAAAACGTTTCCCCTCGAAAAGCGAAAACACGTTGTGAAAAAAGGGATCGCGATTGGGAAACTCCACCTTGCCCCCGACCGGTATCACGATGAGCGGAGGATGGAAGCTTTTGTCCTTCTGCACCAGCTTCGGAATTTGGCCCGACTCCTGCTTTGCCACGGGCACTGGAGCTCCGACCGGATTGAGCCAGATGACGACTTGTGAACTGTTCTTCAGACGATGACCGTTGCGGGTCAGATCCACATGTGCCCTGAGCGATGATTGCGCTTGGGCGCAGACTGCGGCAACTACGAGCAGCGATGTCGCGGCGACGGAATAGAGTTTCAAAACAAGATTCCCATGGCAAGATTCAGTTGATTGGTCATACTACTGCTGCTATAGACGGGAAACGTGCGCAGACGTCTCAGTTCCGCCGAGAGCAGCAGGTCGGAGCGTGGACGGAAAACAACATTGCCCAGAGCCCCCCGATTTCGCCCAAGAATGGGTCCGAAATTATCCTGATCAATGGCGAAGCCGCGCACGTCTCCAGCATAGGCATTGTCGTCCGCGAGGGCTGCGTTAACTTCCAGCTTAGGCGTTATCTGCAGCTTCAGCTGAGCCCAACCACCAATCGAATCGAGTCCGCGAAGCGGGGTGGAGGGCGCCCTGGGATTTCCACCATACACAATCGAGGTTGCCACAGCGCCTCCCAGCCCGCCAATGCCGCGACCGCGGTAAAACTCGCCGGATAAGCCTAGTCGTCGCACGAGCGGTATCTGGAAATCGAGCATGCCGGCCCAGGAGTCGGTGTTGCGGCCCCAAAACCAGTTCTGCCGGCCATAATATCCGGCGACCCCGATACTGAGCGGATGATCTTGTATCGGACGCGACCATGCCCCGCGAAATGCAAATGCCGGTTGACCGGAGAGCTCACCCGCTTGGCCTGAGCGATAGAAGGAATTGTAAGGAGTCTCCCAATCGAGATTATCGAGAACTCCCGCCTGCATGGTGATGGTCTGCTGATCCGAAACCGCGAAATGGTGTTCCAGCCGAATCTGCGGCGTCCAGCCCCAAAGATTGCCGACCGATGCGAAAGCGGGGACGGCCAGCGACGCGAATGATGTAGGCGACAAGGGCGAAATGAAGAGAGAGTCCTGGCCTGCAGTGATCGAAGTATTTTTCCAGTCCAAATGCAGGCTGCCCGTCTGCAGGCGAACGATGCCAAAATTCACTCCGTTTCCTGTGGCAGGAAAACCACCCGCAAAATCAAACTGAATATCCGCCGAGCTCTTAGCTCCGGCTACGGTCGGGCCGAACAACTCGAGGCCGATTTCGGACTGGCGCATGGTAAAACCGAGAGTCGCTTGTGGCCAGCCCGGAATCACGTTCTCCGCGTAAGTCGGCAAATCAAGATTGTCGGAGTTGCCCACATTGCGGAATGCATTCATCAACACGATGCCGTGGAGTCGAGCGCGATATTTCGAGGCGGTCTCTACTTTCGTCTGATATTGCTCGTCTATTTTCGAGCCGATGAGAGATGTTGTGTCCTCCAGCTTCTGCACCCTTTCTTCCATGGAGTCAGATATCGCGGCCTGGGCTACAGGTGGATTGGAAGTCACCGCATCGGGGGCGCGATTCAGAGCGGGTCGTTCCGGAACAGGGGCGGTATTCTGGTCCGCGGGTCGCTCCAGTAGCGCACGAGTAGCCTGCAAATCCTGGCGCAGTTGCTGCATTTCAGCGCGGGATTGCGCATTGTCGGCACGCATTTCCTGCACCATGGCTCGCAGTTCACGCACCTGATCCTGCAGTTCGCGAACACCGTTATTGGCGCCAGACGTTGAGCCGGCAGATGTAGAGGATACGTCCTGCGCATGCACTTGAGAGATAGACACGGCCAGAGCAGCAACCATCATAAGTCCGCCGCGCAGCACAACAGTCCAAAGACTCATCACACCGTCCTCCCGCTGCATCCGGAGTCGGGCACGGGCGAGACAGGGGAGGTGCCTAAGAGCCCGGATGAGACAACAAGTTCTGATTGGCTTCAACCCGCTGGGCGGGCACAAGCGGAGGCGTCGTCGCTCTCGTCTCCGCCAACTCACTCGACAGCTGTGGAACCCGGCTCGGCAGGAACATGCGAAAAACGGTCATACCCTCAAGGGTGCGTTCGACCGAGACTTCACCGCCGTGATCCTGCACAATTTTTTGCACGACTGCTAACCCCAACCCCGTTCCGTTTTCCTTCCCAAAGCTCACGAAAGGATGAAAAATACGGTCCCGAATCGAAGTCGCGATGCCGGGGCCATTGTCGGCCACCGAGACTGTAATCGCCCCCGTTACTTCGGCCGCGCTCACCCGGATGATTCCGCGGCCAGCAGGCGCGGCATCACACGCGTTGAGCAGCAGATTGTATAACGCACGCTCCAGTTTCCGCTGGTCGAACCATCCGGAAAGGTGAGGGGTGCAGGAAACCTCGATACTCCGCACGTTATAGCGGGGGTGCAGCCGAACCGCCTGTAGCGTCCGTTGGATAGTTTCAGATACGCTGCTGTGCGCCAGGTTCAGCGATTCCCGTGTGCGCGCAAACTCCAGCAGGGAATCGATGAGATCGGTCATCAGATTCACTCCGATGCGCACCTCCTGGTACAACTCTTCCCGCTGCGCGGGACTCAAGTGACTGTCCACCAGAAACTCGGAGTTGGCCACGATAGCTGCCAGGGAATGACGCAGGTCATGGGAGATGGAACTGGCCATGCGGCCAATGGTGGCGAGTTGCTCCGACTCCAGCAGGTCTTGCTGACTCTTCAGCAGGCTGGCGCGCATGCGGTCAAAGGCGCGTGTCAATTCAGCCACCTCGTCGCCTCCGCGTGCGTCCAGCGGATGGTGGAAGTCTCCCGCGCCCAGCGCTCGCACCCCGACCACCAGATTTCCGAGCGGCCGCGTGAAGGTATGCGAGACAAAGAACACCAGCCCGCTGCCGATGACGACCGCAGCCAAACCTAAAAGAAGGATGTAGCGATTCAACTGATCCAGGAACTTCGTGGCTTGATCGTAGGAGGCCATGACGGTGAAGCGGACCGGTGTCTCCGGCGAATTCGAGAGTTCCAACGAAGTGGCGAGGTAACGTTCCGTGCCAATCTCGACATCATGCGGTTCGGACTGTGCCGAGCCAGCAATTATGGGGCGGACGTTGTCGACTGTAAGCTGGTCTTGCCGAAGCGTCGAAGAGATCAGTTCGTTGGCGCAGGAGATTGCCACGTGACTGCTTGCTACCTTGCTCACTTCTGCCGCAAGCCGATGGTCGATCTCGTATCCGATTACGAGGAATCCGAGCATGGTTCCATTGGTGCGGGACCCGCGGTACACCGGCTGAATGAAGGTCTGATAGAGATGATGCTCGCCAAACCACCAATGGCTGGATACGTCGCGATCCTCAAGCGACTGCTGGAAATATTTCTGGGCCGCCTCGCGGCCGAAGCCCGGCGTCTTGGTGTGAACTGCCAAGACTTTGCCTGCCCGGTTGGTCAGAACGAACAAGTCGTTGTTCGCAATGTCCGCCACATCCTGGGAAGCGTCCTGAATTGTCGCCGGGTCCGACCCAGTCATGATGGCGCGGGTAATCGGTAGATCGGCTAGCAGCGCCACGTCGCTGGTGAGCATGGTCTCGCGCTCATGGAGATAATCCTGAAAGACAGAAACGGAATTGCGTAAGTTGATGGCAATGCTCTGGCGCACATTGTTTTCCACGGTCCGGCGCACCAGGAACAGACTCGTGAGCGTCAATCCTGCCGTGATCAGCAACATGGCCAGCAGGAAGCGCGTGCGCAACCGTAGTCGCGGCACGAAGACTCCGGACGAATTGCCTGGAAATGAATTTTGCACGGCGCTGGAACCCGGCTTACGACTTAGCGGACGAATTTATACCCCATTCCGTGCACCGTGCGGAAGTGTATCGGACTGGAGGGATCCCTCTCCAGCTTTTGCCGCAGCTTAAGGATGTGATTGTCCACGGTCCGGGTAGAGGGATAATTCTGGTATCCCCAGACTTCGTTCAGGAGTTCGTCGCGGCTGATGACCCGGTCCGAATTCTGCACAAGGAACTGGAAGGTTTTAAACTCCTGGGCGGTGAGCACCACAGGTTTGCCGTCGCGTTTCACTTCCATTTTCCTGAAATCGGCGGAGATCCCGTCGAAGCTGACGACTTGGGTTTCAGGCGTACGCGCAGTGTGGCGCAACGCGGCGCGGATTCGCGCCAACAGTTCCCTTGGGCTGAAAGGCTTGGTGACATAGTCGTCTGCGCCCAGCTCCAGAAGCAGAACCTTATCGGAGACGTCGCTGGCCGCGCTGAGCACCACTACTGGCAAACCTGGCGCGATTGATTTGATCTCTTTGCAGACGTCCCGGCCGGATACTTTCGGGAGCCGAAGGTCTAGCACGATGGCGGCGGGTGCCAAGGCTCGAAAGCTCTCAAGCGCAGATTTGCCGTCCGATTGTGTTTCGACGGCGTAGCCTTCCGTTTCAAAGAGCCGTCTTAAAGCCTTTTGTACGGCGGGATCGTCCTCCACGACGAGGATACGATTTGCCGGCCTGGACAACGGCTCAACATTCGCCGTCGCCGTTCGAAGCGTACTTAGCGGAGCAGCCAGATTCCCCATATCGCATCCCCCAAAACCCCAGCATTCCACCCGATTTCAGAAGCTTACACGCTTTACCCCTACTTCCTTTGCGCTGGGACACCCTTTTGACATTTTTTTTACAAATGCAAGAGATTTCCAGAGCGATTGGGGTGGCTCGCAAAGGTCACCTGATGCGCGGGCGTACTCACCGATAACCTCAGGCGAATACAGGGATTGACCCAATTTGCCTACCGCGACTGCCGTATGGACCACTTTGGTGGGGCGACCTACTCTATGACAGGTTTGTGGGTTGTGTGTTCTGCACCAACCAGCCTTCTGCAAGGAGCGTTTCATGGTTTCAGTACGAACTCTCACGATTCTGTTGTGCGCGCTAGCTTGTCTGATGATTCCTGCCGCATCGTTTGCTGACAGCAGCGTTGACTTCAGCAACAGCGGCGGAACCTTGGCCGGGTCAAGCAGCGGGCTTACTCTTTCCGGATCCACATTGATCGCGATCGTCGGTGGTGGCGGCGGCGGCGGACTTGTCACAGGAGACTTGGGGACGGTGGCATTTTCCACAGGTGCCCTAAGCAGCGGTTCCTTGACCATGGGGGGCACGTTTGCAGCCGGCGGCTCCTTCGCCGTCACGGGTAACGGAACCAATGGCGTTCCCAGCGGTACTTTATTCTCCGGATCGTTTTCCGGGCCTGCGACCTGGTCGCTGGTCTCGGTGGCAAACGGAACCCACAGCTATACGCTGACAGGGACGCTGACTGGGACGGCGGACGGGATGTCCGGCGCCGGAGTCACTGTTCAATTGACCATCAATACTGGTAAAGGCTTCTTCAACGGATCGACCATGATCTCGGGTGGGGATACGACCATAGTTGGGTCGGTACCCGAACCTTCTACCGTGACCATGCTAGGCACCGGAGTTCTGGGGCTGCTGGGCATGATGCGCCGTAAGCTCCACAGCTAATTCGCCTTCCCCCTTGTCAAAAAGGCGCCCGCAGATTTGCGGGCGCTTTGTTTTTTCGGTACCTTCAGCCAGAGCGTGGGGCCAGCTGTGCACGTATGTGCATCGAGGAGGTGTACCTCCGGTCACTAGTGCCCGGCGTCAGTGACAAATAAACTCCAGAAGAGTATCAGTATTGTCGTCACCTCAAAGCTCGCGAGGAGATTTTGCGCGGTCAGACGCGACTGAAAATGCGATTGCAGTTGAGGTCTCGCCAGAATTGGGGCAATGGCGCCGCGTGCCTCCGTGGATTCGCAGCGGCCGCGATGTTTGCGGCACTTCTTCTATTCTTTCTGGCGTGGGGCACTCCTCGTGCTTCGGCGCAGATTTCTCCGGGCCCGCTGTCTCGGCCCCACCAGTCCCTCAACGGCGCCACCAATTGCGCCAGTTGCCATAAATTCGGCGGACAGGCTGCGCTCAAATGCCTGGACTGTCACACCGAAATCGCTACTCGGCTTTCCGCTCACAAGGGCCTGCACTCTAGCTACAACATTCCGAGCGGTTCAAGCCAGGAGTGCGCCCGCTGCCATTCCGAGCACAACGGGGAAGATTTTCCCCTGATCAAGTGGGATATCAAAACCTTCAATCACAAAGAGGCCGGCTACGTTCTCGAGGGCAAGCATGCGGGGCTGGAGTGCGCCAAGTGCCATAATCCCTCGCGTATTTCTTCCCAGGAACGCGCTGCCATCAAGATCAAAGACCCCAGCCGGACTTATCTTGGCCTTTCCACCGCATGCGTCACCTGCCACCAGGATCAGCACAAAGGACGCCTTGGCCAGAATTGTCTTTCTTGCCACAACTTCGTCGATTGGAAGTCGATCAACATGGGCCAGTTCGATCACTCCAAGACACGCTACCCGCTGACAGGGCTGCACCTCCAGGTGCAATGCGCCAAGTGCCACACCAATGGCGCAGACGGTAAGCCGCAGTACGTAGGCATTCCATTCAATCAGTGTTCCGACTGCCATAAGGATCCGCATCACGGCAGCTTCCCGCAGGGCTGCCAGTCATGTCACAACACAAGCGGCTGGAAGAAGATTTCTCTGCAGGCGGTCAATGAGCGCTTTGATCACTCAAAAACGAAGTATCCGCTGGAAGGAAAGCACACGACTGTGGGTTGCGCTCAATGCCACGCGAACGGCGACTTCAAGAAGCCGCTGGTATTCGCCAAGTGCATGGACTGCCACAAGCCGGATCCACACAAAGGCCAATTTGCCAAGCGCGCGGATAACGGAGAGTGCGCCGGATGCCACACCGTGCAGGGCTGGAAGCCGTCGAAATTCACGGTCAAGGAACATGCGGCTACGGCGTATCCGTTGCAGGGTGGCCACGCGCGCCTGGAGTGTGCGCAGTGCCATATTCCGAAAGGGAAGGACACGTTATTCAAAGTCAAATTTGATCGCTGCACAGATTGCCACGGCGACCGGCACGCTGGACAGTTTGCCGCCGCGCCGTATTTCAATGCTTGCGATCGCTGCCATACGGTGAATGGCTACAAGCCGTCCACCTTTACGCTGGCCAAGCACAAGGAAACTCATTTCGTACTCACGGGAGGGCACGTCGCTGTTCCCTGTGCTGACTGCCACAAGGAATCAGCGGAGTTCCAACCCAAGCCCACGGCTGTTTATCACTGGAAGAATCTGAACTGCTCCAGTTGCCACAGCGATCCCCATAAGGGGCAGTTCAAGGAACGCATGCAGCAGGTCCGGGCTGACGGCTCGCAGGCTGGGTGCGAGGTTTGCCACAGCACCAAGAGTTGGAGGGAACTCTCTGGATTCGATCACGCGAAGACGAAATTCGCGCTCCTGGGCGCGCACCGCGCCACCGCGTGTATCGACTGCCACAAGCCGCCAAATCTTGAAACCAAGTTGCTGAATGTCGATTTCAAAACTGCTCCGACGCAGTGCGAGGACTGCCATCAGGACGTGCATGGCAAGCAATTCGCAAAGGCTGGCATCACGCGCTGCGCCGAGTGTCACAACAGCATGAAATGGAAGCCGTCGCTGTTTGATCACGACAAGCGTACTGAGTTCGCATTGCGGGGCGCGCACCAGAACGTGCGCTGCGCCGGCTGTCACAAGGCGAGCAGGGTGGTTGAGGGCAAAACGGTTCTGTTCTACAAGCCCACGCCGAGAGAGTGTGCCGCGTGTCACGGCGCCAGCAACCCGGTCCCCAAATCGAGCGCGTCCGGACTGAAAGATTAGAAATCCAGATTTCCTCTGCCCGATTTGCGTGTGCGGCGACACGGGGATCTTACAACCTTTCATTCTCCGCGCCGCATCTCCAGGGCTATATCCTTGAACCCTGTCCTGCCATGGAGTCTGCGCAGTCTTTCAGTTCTAACGCGTCCAGTTTTTTTACCGGCGAAGTTTGCTCGCGCAAGCAGCAATAGCTAGGAGCAAAACCTTTCCAGTTGCGCCTGGGAGCTTTTCATCTGGGTGTTCAGATTTTTTAACAACACGAAGGTTCAATAGGAAAAACTTCGCGGTAACACGCAGAACTTACACTTGGCTTTAGTAATACTGAACCGGCTGGAATATGGCCACTGGCCCAACCAACCCGCGAATACGCACCCCAGTAACTTTCCGCGGCTGCGATCGAATCGTTATTGTGGTTGGACTGACAATTGCAGTTGAACGTTATTCCGTCCTTAAAGCGTTTTTTAATTACCTATCTGTGTGTGGGTAGACGAAGGGGCAAGTCATGTCACGTGCTGGGGCCGTCCTCAAGCTCATTGCAGTGGCGCTGCTTGCGTTTTCCGCGTACTTGGGTAGCGCGGAGGCGCAGGCGCAGGCGTCCGGCGGAACTCACAGTCCGCACGGGAACCTCGTCATACCCTGCCAGAATTGCCATAACGCAAGCGGGTGGAAGCCGATTCGAGCTGTTCCAGAATTCGACCACAACCGGACGCGTTACCCTCTACGCGGGATGCACCAGTCTGTGACCTGTATTCAGTGCCATATAAAACCGGTGTTTAGCAACGTTGGGCAGCGCTGCCAGGACTGCCATGCCGATATTCACAAGCGGCAACTGGGAGCGAATTGTGAGGCCTGCCATACGGTCCGGGGATGGCAGGTTTCGATCCAGCAAATCCAGCAGCACAATAACCGCTTTCCCCTGACCGGAGCGCACGCCGCTGTGGACTGCGATTCCTGCCACAAAGGCGCAGCCAATAGCCAGTTCCAAACCATGTCGACGGCTTGCGGTTCGTGCCACTTCAAGGATTTTCAGGCGACCACCAATCCCAATCACGTCACCGCGAAGTTCTCTACGGCATGCGACACATGCCATTCCAGTGATAACTGGCTCAACGCTAAATTTGACCACTCGTCCACAGGGTTCCTGCTGACGGGCGGGCACGCTGTGCCACCGCGCCAATGCACGGATTGCCACACGAATAACAACTACAACCTGACCACCTCGGCTTGCCTAACCTGCCACCTCAAGGATTTTCAAGGCACCAGGAATCCGAACCACGTGGCTGCCAATTTCCCGTCGAATTGCCTGCAGTGCCACACCATTGCGGCGTGGCAACCGGCGAGTTTCGATCACTCCACGGTGAATTTTGTGTTGACGGGCGCGCATACAGTTCCGCCTCGGCAATGCACCGACTGCCACGTCAATGGCAACTACAACCTGACCAGCACGACCTGCGTGTCGTGTCACTTGAAGGATTTCCAGGGAGCCACGAACCCGAACCACGTGAGCGGCGGATTCGCGCAGACTTGCGAGACCTGCCACACCACCGCAGCCTGGCAGCCGGCGACTTTCGATCACTCGAAATCGGGCTTTCCGCTGACGGGTGCGCACACGGTTCCGCCGCGGCAGTGTACAGATTGCCACGTGAATAACAATTTCAACATCACCAGCACCACCTGCATCAGCTGCCACCAGAACGACTTCAACAACGCGGTAAGCCCGGTGGCGCATGCCGGGTTCCCGACTACGTGCCAGCAGTGCCATGACACCGTGCAGTGGACTAACGCGAAGTTCGATCACTCCACCACCGGATTTACGCTGAGTGGTGCGCACACGGTTCCACCGCGGCAATGTTCCGATTGCCACGTGAATAACAACTACAACATCACCGCGACCGCCTGCGTCAGTTGCCATCAGACCGACTACAATAACGCCACAACGCCGGTGCCGCATTCCGGGTTCCCGACAACGTGCGCGCAATGTCATGACACGGTGGCCTGGACTAATGGCAAGTTCGACCACTCGAGCACCGGATTCGTTCTGACGGGTGCGCACACCGTGCCGCCGCGCCAGTGCGTCGATTGCCACGTCGGCAACAACTACAACCTGACCAGCACGACCTGTGTGTCCTGTCACTTGAAGGATTTCCAGGGCACCACGAATCCCAACCACGTGAGCAGCGGATTCGCGCAGACTTGCGAGACGTGCCACAACACCGCTGCATGGCAACCGGCAACCTTTGACCACGCGACCTCCGGATTCCCGCTGACGGGCGCACACACCGTGCCGCCACGCCAGTGCACGGATTGTCACGTCAATAACAACTACAACATCACCGCGACCGCCTGCGTCAGTTGCCATCAGAACGACTACAACACCGCCACAACGCCGGTGCCGCATTCCGGGTTCCCGACAACGTGCCAGCAATGTCATGACACGGTGGCCTGGACCGATGGCAAGTTCGACCACTCGACGACTGGATTCATTCTGACGGGTGCGCACACCGTGCCGCCGCGCCTGTGCACGGATTGTCACGTCAACAACAATTACAACTTGACCAGCACCACTTGCGTGACCTGCCACCTGAAGGACTTCCAGGGCACGACGAATCCGAATCACGTGTCTTCGAATTTCCCGCAGAGCTGCCAACAGTGCCACAACACCACCAGCTGGTTGAATGCAACCTTCGACCACAACACCACCGGGTTCCCGCTGAGCGGTGCGCACACGGTGCCGCCGCGCCAGTGCACGGACTGTCACGTCAACAACAACTACAACATCACCGCAACCACCTGCATCAGTTGCCACCAGAACGACTACAACACGGCGACCACGCCGGTACCGCATGCCGGGTTCCCGACAACGTGCCAGCAATGTCACGACACCGTGGCTTGGACCGACGGCAAGTTCGATCACTCCACGACCGGATTCATTCTGACGGGTGCGCACACCGTGCCGCCACGCCAGTGCACGGATTGTCACGTCAACAACAATTACAACTTGACCAGCACCACTTGCGTGACCTGCCACCTGAAGGACTTCCAGGGCACGACGAATCCGAATCACGTGTCTTCGAATTTCCCGCAGACCTGCGAACAATGCCACAACACCACCAGCTGGTTGAATGCAACCTTCAACCACAACACCACCGGCTTCCCGCTGAGCGGTGCGCACACGGTGCCGCCGCGCCAGTGCACGGACTGTCACGTGAATAACAACTACAACATCACCGCTACGGCCTGCGTGAGCTGCCACCAGACCGACTACAACACCGCAACCACGCCGGTAAACCACGTGACCGCGCATTTCCCAACGACCTGCGAGAGTTGCCATGACACCGTGCTTTGGACCGACGGTAAATTCGATCACACCAGTACCGGATTCGCTCTGACCGGATCGCACACCAGTCCGCCACGCCTCTGCACCGATTGTCACGTCAACAACAATTACAACCTCACGAGCACCGCTTGCGTCAGTTGCCACCAGACCGACTACAACACCGCAACTACGCCAGTGAATCACGTGAGCGCGCATTTCCCCACGACCTGCGAGAGTTGCCACGACACAGTGCTTTGGACCAATGGTAAGTTCGATCACTCGAGCACTGGGTTCCCGCTGACCGGGTCACACATCGTGCCTCCGCGCCAGTGTTCGGATTGCCACGTCAATGGCAATTATTCCCTGAATAGCACGTTGTGCTACTCGTGCCACCAAAAGGATTACGCGGGTACGACGAATCCGGCGCACGCGACCGCGGGATTCCCAACCACCTGCGAGTTATGCCACGACACGACGGTCTGGACCGACTCCACTTTCAATCACGCCAACACGACATTCCCCCTGACGGGATCGCACACCGTACCTCCACGCCAGTGCACGGACTGTCACGTGAACGGCAACTACACGACTCTGCCGATCACGTGTATCGGCTGCCATCAAACCGATTACAACAACACCACGAACCCGGGCCACAAGGCGCAGCCCCAGTTCTTCCCGACCACCTGCCAGACTTGCCACACCACGACCGCCTGGACCGGAGCGACGTTCAATCACACCCAGTACACGCAGTTCCCAACCAGCCATGGGGGCGCTAACAACGTATGCGCCACCTGCCACATCAACTCGAACGATTACTCCGTCTTCCAATGCACCGGATGTCACGGTGGTAACAATGCCAACAATTTTAATCATGATCGCGTCTCGGGCTACGTATATAACAGCATTAATTGCTACCAGTGCCATCGGAGCGGCCAAGGCGGATAGCAGCAGATACGCGGGCGGGTGGCCTTACAGTTGCAAGAAACAAATTGCAGGCGGCAGAGCGGGGCGTCAGAGAGTGCTAGCTGAGAATGATGGTAGTTCAGAAACATCTTTGGGCAGTATTGGTCCTCGCATCCTGTGCAGCGGCACAGAACGGGACCCTCGCGACGACTAGCGTGCAGAATGTTACGGTCGCCCGCGAAGGCACCGATGTGCGCGTGGAAATCACTCTCAGCGCTCCGGTGACGCCCTCGGTGGATACAGCCGTGAAGCCGAACCGGATCCTGCTGGATTTTCCCGACACGGTTCCGGGGACGTCTCCGAAGGCAGTTCCGGTCAACGACAATGGTGTTCGCCAGGTGCGAACCGGCCAACATAGCACCTTGCCTCTGGTCACTCGAATCGTGGTGGATCTTGACCAGGTTCACCTTTACTCCGTCACGACCGAAGGCAATCGCATCATCTTGAGCGTCGTCGCGCCCGACAAGCGCGCGATGTCGCGCAATGTTCCGGTCGCCGCTACATCGGGAAACCTTGCCGGCATTTTCCGCAGGCACCACGACGACAAACCCGTAACCGATACTCCCACGGATACGCCTGTACCGGCGCCGCCACCCGCGCTGGCCGGGCCGGCATTTGACCCGTCGAAACAGAATTCTTCCGCCACGCCAGTTCCACCCCCTGCCGTCGCATCCGTTTCGCCGGCAGCATCCGGGGCCGGTTCTCAAACTCAGCCCCCCGCGCCGTCCTCGTTTGAGCAGAGGCAGTTCGCAGTGACAACCGCTGCCAAGCCAGGTGCCGCGAGTGCGCAGCAATCGGCCACTCCTTCAGCTTCTGCTGCCAGCACCTCTGCGGCGCAGACGCCGCCGGCGGTATCCCCAACGACTCCGAAGAGTGAGCCGGATGACGCCCATTGCGGCCGCGCCTGCGCCAGCAACCCCGACAGCTCCTGTCGCTGCAGAGCGCGCGCCTGCCTCCGTAGCGGTGGCTGCGAATACCTTGACTGCCGTAACACAGCCTTCGGCGTCGGTCCCTGCACAGAAGAGCGTGCCGGTCAGTCCGAAGGCCGTCGCGGCTGCGCCGCTAACCGTTGCTCCCACTCCCACTCCCGATTCCACGGCTAACCTTGCCGCAAATGCCGCAAACGGTGCTGCACCTGCAAGCGTCGGGCCTCCCGAAACTGGCGCGATCGAAGTTGCGGCCAACGCGAGCGGCGAAGCCGCCGCCCCTCCAGTTTCGGCCCCAGCCCCGGAAGCCACCGCGGAAGCGGTCGCAACCCTGATTGCGCGTGCCGACGACCCCAGCCTGCACACCGTTTTCCGCGTGAAGTATGTCGCCGAAGGTGTCGCCTATCTCGAAGGCGGGAGAGCTCAGGGCTTGAAAGAAGGAATGAAGCTTGAGGTCATTGACAAGAACGTGGCCGCAACTCAGGGCGACAGTGCCAACGCGGCTGATCCTCGAGTGGTTGCCGAACTGGCCGTGAGCGCGGTCGCAGAGACGTCATCGGTGACAGATATCCAAACGCCCAGGCGTCCGGTGAAGGTTGGAGACCTTGCCTACCTGTCTACTGGGGATGCGGAAGCCATGGTCCAGCAGCGCGCGTTGAGTCCTACGCGACAATATCCGGCCGTGATTTCGTTCACGGAAGGTGACACGCTCGATGAGGAAGCTCGCGACGTAATCCCGCGTCCGCCCCTGCCCTCCGTGAACCGCGCCCGGGGCCGCATCGGTTTCGACACCATGGAAACCCTCAGTCACGGCACCAGCAATATCAACAGCACCGACGTCGGAGTAGTTTTCCGCGGGGATATTACGCGCATCGGGGGAACATACTGGAATCTAAGTGGCTACTGGCGAGGACGCCTCACCAAGGAATCCGTAGCCAGCCAACAAACACTGCAGAACCTGATCAACCGCACCTACCACCTGAACATGACGTATGACAATCCGAACTCCACGATCGTGGCTGGCGTTGGGCGGCTGTATCTTCCCTATGCGCCCAGCCTGGACACCATCGACGGCGGATACTTCGGCAAGCGGATCTCCAAGGGCACCACGCTGGGAGTCTTCGGCGGTTCAACTCCCGACCCCTCCTCATGGGATTACAGTCCGAACCGCGTGATCAGCGGAGCTTTCGTCAACTTCGAGGGCGGCGACTTCAATGGAATGCACTACAGCACTACGGCGGGGGGCGGCGTCAGCCTGATCAGTTGGAACGTCGACCGGCCATTCGTCTTCATCGAGGATTCTCTCTCCTACAAGCGTACGTTCGCTCTCTACGAATCGGCACAGATCGACAACCCGGTGGGCAACTCAGTTACGCCTTCGCCGGGATGGGGTTTGGGGCGCAATTTCTCCACCTTCCGCGTGAACCCGCTTTCCCGTGTGGAACTGGATTTCAACTATAACTATTTCCGCCAGATTCCCACGTTCGATCCGAGCCTGGCGGCGCTCGGGCTGCTCGACAAATATCTGTTCCAGGGCTTCAGCGCCGGCGGCCGCGTGGAAGTGTGGAACCAGATTTGGCTCTCCACCAATCTGGGCCGCAGCAGTGGAACGGGCGACGCCAAGAGTTCTCTGAACCAGATGTATGGCATCACCTTCAACCGCATCCCGGTGCTGCATCTGCGCGCCGATGTGCACTATGCCAAGTTCGACAGCTCGTTCGGAAGCGGAAACTATAAATCCTTCTCGCTCTCGCGCCAGATGAGCGACCGCCTCCGCCTTGAGGTTCTCTTGGGGCAGCAGACGTTTGCCTCGGCCCTGACCAACAACAACCGGAGCAAGTTTGTCACGGGCACGGTCGAGACCACGCTCGGTCCGCACTACTACCTGCAGGGGAATTTCACCACCAACCGTGGCGACATGGACTACGACCAGATGATGTTCTCCATCGGCTATCGCTTCGATAGCCGGAGGAAGGGGGAAAAATGAAGCACCCTCGAAGCGTACTCGCAACTTTCCTACTGCTTGCTCTGGCACAATCGGTGCTGGCCAGCAATGAAAGCGGAGCCTCGCCCGACTATCAAAGAATCGACAATCTGCTCGCCCGCACGGCGAACCGCACCTCCGAATTCCTGGATCAATTTTCCGACGTAAAATGCACCGAGCACGTGCGCCAGGAAAAATTGAGCAAAGATGATAAGGTGGAACTCAAAGAAGACTCCACCTACGACTATCTGGTCATGCTGACGAATGCGAGCGGTGAACTCAGTCTTTCCGAATCCCGCATCCCCATTCGCGAGGCAAAGAAGGACCGGAAGAATACGTCCATGCTGTTGAGCAATGGCTTTGCCACGCTCTTTCTCGTCTTCCATCCTTATTACGCGGCGGCGTTCAAGTTCACTTCTGCCGGAGAAGAAGTCGTGGCCGGCCACACTCTGGAGAAGATCGCGTTTCAGCACATACCGGGCATGAAGTCGCCGGCCGCACTGGCGCTGCGGGGAAGGGAATATCCCCTGGAGTTGTCCGGGACTGCGTGGATCGACCCCGCAACCGGATCGATCGCGAAAATCGAAGCCGGAATCTCCGACAGCTTGCAAGACGTGGGCCTCAAGGTGCTCACCTCGCAAATCGATTTCGCACCGCTGACATTCTCCGATTCCAAGCTGCAATACTGGTTCCCCACGCAAGCGCGTGTGGAAGTCGAAACTCCGCGGCAACACTGGCGTAACTTGCACCAGTTCACCGCATACAAGAAATTTTCAGTAACTACAGAGGAACAGGTCGTAAAGAAATGAGCGCTAGAGCAACAGCAACCGCAACCGCCCGCATTCCCGATCGCGCCAAAGTGTTGCCCGATGCGAATCGAGGCCATCGCATACGCCTCTATTCGCTTTACGTGCTCGCGTTCGCCACCAATCTTGCCATCTTTATCTACGGCTTTGACTATTACAAACTATCGGCCATCGATCGTCCGTTTTCGCCCAAGCATCACCTGCTGCGGCCCAGTGGACCCATCGGCCTCTATCTCGGTTTCCTGGGTGTGGCTCTGTTCGTCGGAATTTTTCTGTACCCTATCCGCAAGCACTGGGCCTGGCTGGCGCAGTTTGGCAAGACGCGGCACTGGCTCGATATTCATGTGCTGATGGGATTGACCGCTCCGTTCATCATCGCGTTCCACTCCACGCTGAAGTTCAGGGGCATCGCGGGCATGGCTTTCTGGATCATGTTCGCCGTATCGGTCAGCGGAGTCGTTGGACGTTACCTGTACGCTCAGATTCCACGTAAGGTCACCACTGCGGAACTCTCGATGAAGGAGTTACAGGAATTGCAAGAGGGCCTTTCGCAAGAACTGGCGGCGCAGAGATTGCTTCCGGAAGCCGATCTCCGGGCTCTGCTGCGCATGCCTGATAAGAATCGCGTGGGAAGACTCCCGATCGTAATCGCGCTGGTCTACATGATGATCCTGGACGTGATTCGCATGTTCCGCGTTGCCCGGCTGCGGCGGAATGCACTGACCTTTGGCCAGTCTCTCTCTGCGTTCGCGGGCTTCATACCGACTCGCCATCGTGAGTTGGAAAAGGCCATTCGCGCGGCGGCGGAAGAGGCCGCGCTCTTGAAACGCGTTCTATTCCTTTCTCGTTCGCAGAAGGTCTTCCATCTGTGGCACGTTGTGCACAAGCCTTTCAGCTATGCTTTTGCGGTACTGGCTCTGCTGCATGTCACGCTGCAATTCGTCCTGGGATATTTCTGAGGTATGGATACACTCATCACGTACGGCATCGGCGGGATTATCTGTTTTTTATTTCTGATGATCTATATGAGAAGCCTGAAGAAGCGGGATGCTCGCGCCCGCGAGGCCGCCGAGAAGGGCAAGCTGTTTTCCGAGGGACCCAAAGCGCAGCACCCGCACATCGACAGTAATTACTGCATCGGCTGCGCCACCTGCACCAGCGTCTGTCCAGAAGGCGACGTGCTCGCCATGATTGGCGGCAAAGCCGTCATCGTAAATGGGCACAAATGCATCGGGCACGGCTTGTGCGCCGACGCATGTCCCGTCGGCGCCATCAAGATGGTGATGGCGAGCCCCAGCATGGCCGTTGATATGCCCACCCTGAACCCTGAATACGAAACCACAGTTTCGAATCTGTTCATCGTGGGGGAGCTCGGGGGATTGGCTCTGATCAAGAACGCGGTCAACCAGGGACGCGATTGTGTCGATACGATTGCCTCCCGCCTCAAACGCCCGGGGGGGCCGCGGTCCGCAGACGGCGTGCACGACGTTATCGTCATTGGCGCTGGGCCGGCGGGAATCAGCGCTTCCCTGCGCGCTATCGAGCACAAGCTGAAATACCTCACCATCGAACGCGATGAGATCGGCGGAACCGTTGCGAAATATCCCCGGCAGAAACTGGTGATGACCAGCCCGGTGGAATTTCCCATGTACGGCAAGTTCAAGAAGATGCAGCTTTCGAAAGAGAACCTGCTGGCATTTTGGGACATGGTCCTCAACCGCGCCGACTTCAACGTTACGACGGGCGAAAAAGTCGAGGACGTGCAGAAAGACGAACAAAATATCTTCACCGTGACCACAACCAGCAATCAATATCGATCTCGCGCCGTGATCCTGGCGCTTGGCCGTGCGGGCGAACCACGCAAGCTCGGCGTCAAAGGGGAAAATCTTCCCAAAGTGATGTACCGCCTGATCGAGGCTGACCATTACATCAACAAGAAAATTCTGGTGATCGGCGGCGGCGACAGCGCCGTGGAAGCTGCCATGGGACTGGCTCACCAGGCCGGCAATCAAGTTACTCTCTCCTATCGCAGCGAGCGTTTCAGCCGCATCAAGGAGCGCAATGCCCAACGTATCGACGACTGCGCGCGATCCGGCAAGATCAAAGTGCTCTTCAATTCAAATCCGCTCGAATTTACGCCGCAGTCGGTGATCCTCGAGGTTGCTGGTGTGAAGCAGGAGATTCCCAATGATTTTGTATGGATCTTTGCTGGAGGCACCCCGCCCAATGCTTTCCTGAAGAAGGTCGGGGTAGGCTTCGGAGCGCAGGATGTCACGCTCCAAGCCAGCAAAGCTGCCAAGCAGGCCGACGCCGAACGTAAGCAACTCGCCGAGGCCGCCACCCCCGCACGCTAGAGTGCGCGCGCTGTGTCGTAAAATGAGCGCTTGCCGCTGCTCGATCTCACCAAGCTCGTAGTCGTAATGGTACGTCCACGCAACCCGCTGAACATTGGCGCGGCGGCGCGCGCGATGAGCAATTTCGGCTCGCGCCATCTACGGGTCGTGAATCCCTTCCGCCTCGCCTTCCGTGAGGCCCGCTCTGCCGTCGGCGGCTCCGCAGTGCTCAAGAGCGCCGAGGAGTTCGATTCTGTTGCCGATGCCGTGGCCGATTGTGCGCTGGTGGTTGGAACTACTGCCGTACGAGATCGCAAGCTGGACCATCCAACAAAGGCGCTGGATGGGCATGCGGCGCGCATCATCCACTCAACCCTGCAGCAAGGCCCGGTAGCATTGCTTTTTGGCTCCGAGAAGATCGGGCTGACGAACGATGACCTCAGCTATTGCTACTGGCTGATGACCATTCGTACTCATTCGCAGAACATCTCGATGAACCTGGGGCAGGCAGTGGCCGTCTGCCTTTATGAACTCGCGAGGCGCACTGATTCCCGAATTCCGACCGAAAAGAGGGAACTCCCATCCGCGGAACAGCTCGAGCACATCGCCAAAGGCCTGCTCGAAGCACTGCATATCAGCGGCTACGTTAAGCCCGGAACCGACAAGATGTTCGAGAAGAAAGCGCGCCAGCTGATTCTGAGGATGAACCTCGAGGCCTACGACGCCAAACTTCTTCTGGGAATGCTCCGGCAGATCCTTTGGAAGCTCCGGCAATCAGGGAAAAGCTAGCGGCTGACGGGCTGGGAAGAAGCATCCGTCCCGCCTCGACGGAAGTAAAAACTCACCAGCCACGCCGTGCTGTCTGCCTGCGGAGCAAACTGCCACTGCTCGGCCGCCTTCATTGCCTTCTGCGCAAAATAGTTGCTGGACCCCGTGGTCTTGAACTTGGCCGCGACCACCTTGCCGGCGGGGCTCACGTCCACGTGCACGGTTACTTTGATCGTTCCGTGGATCGTATTTCTGGCGCTCTTAGGAATGTCGGGCATCACCCGGTGCGTTACTTGTCCGCTTCCGGCGGGTATATTCCGCGCGGGAGGAGCGGGAGTAGTATTCGGCTTGCGGGATGGTCCGCCAGGCGCAGCTGAGGGCTTATTGTCGACCACCGCCGGCGCCGCCGTGTCAGGATTTGAGGGCAGCGCATTATTCCCGCGAGAGTGCATCAGCGCGAAGATGACGATAATGGCTACGACCGCACCCCCAAGCGCGATGATCGGTGTGCGCTTGGCGCTCAATCGGTTAAGCGTCGCAGGCGCCTGAGCCGCAGCCGGTGGGGACGCAGGTGTGGGTCTGACTGGCGCAGGCATGGGCTTACTTATGATCGGGACCGGGACTGCGCCGGGCTGCAGTTTCGCTTGCACCTGCGGCAGGGTAGCTCGGCGTTTCGGATCGAGCTGCAAACAATCGCGCACAATGCTGCGATAGGGTTCGGCAATCGTTTCCGGCAGGCTCTGTTTGCCCGGAACAGCTTGTTCCGCGAGCGTAACGTTCTGCGTAATTGCTGCGACCAGAGTGACGCCAAGCGACCAGACGTCGCTGGCAGGCGACAAAACTCCTGCGGCCGTTTCCGGGGCATCGTAGACGTCGCGCCGCCGTGCCGAGCCCGTTTCCGCTAGCGGCGTGATCTGGTCCGCTGAAAGCTTCAGCTGGTTTCCCACCGCCAGAATATTCGATGGCTTGATGCGGCTGTGCACCATGCCCCTGCCGTGGAGGTAGGATACCGCGTCCAGCACGGGAGGAAGCAGGTCGGAGACTTCGTCGGAGGATAGCGCGCGCTGCGGCAGAATCTGGGACAGATCCTCGTCCGCCAGTTCCATCACCACGTAGACGAACGAGTCAGACTCGATCTGGCCGCGCCCAGCCTCGAAAATCCGGATCAGGTGCGGATGGGAAAGCTTGATGGCCGCACGCATACGTCCCAATTCCTGCTCAGCGGCGCCCGGCTCAACGGCGATCAGTTTGATCGCGGCCTTCGCCGCTCCCGGCCGCTCCGTGCTGAACACCGAGCTGTGATTCGAGCCGCCCAGCCATTGTCGCAGCGGAAATTTGCCTGCAACCGAGCGGCCTTCCCAAATTTTCCACGATTCCGGTTTGCTCATGAGCGCTTCCGCGAATCCATCATTCTATGCCATCGGCCTGAGGATGGCATATCCAGAGGTTTGCGGAAGCGCCCTTCTGTAGCTTTGTCAGCGGCTCTTGTAGCTGAACGTCACCTTCGTGGCCTCGTCCAGCACCAGCGGCCGCACGAATGCGAACGAAGTTCCCGCCCGCGGCACTTCAACCGGCACCGGCAGTACGCCAGCGACACGCTTCTGCAGGTTGAGGACGTTGGCCGAGGCATTCTGCTGCGCAACCGGTCCACTCTGGGGCAGATTGCCATTGTTTCGGCCGTACACGGTTAGATCCGTCACCCCATGTATCGGTCCGCCTATGGTTGAAGGCGCTGCCTGCATCTGAGCGGCCTGCGTAGATACCTCGACGGTTTCGTTCGTGCTCGCGACGCTCATCGGGAAACTGTACAGCGAAGGCTGGTTCGCATCGTAGTTCAGGTCGAAGATGCTGGTTCTGAAGCCTGGCATTTCGACCTTCGCTTTGAAAGCGCCGGACGGCATGCCGCCCACAACAAAGCGTCCACTCGAATCGGTCGAGACGCTTCGGCTCGACCCTTCCCCGGAGGTAATCGTCACCCGGGCGTTGGCGACCATCGCTCCGCTCGAGTCGCTGACGTAGCCTCCGATCTGCCCTGGCATCGCCATCATTCTGGCCTCGAAATCGCGAGACTCGCCCTGCCGCATTGCATATTCGTCCTCGCGGAAGGGCGCTGACACACGGTTGGCCGCGATCACATCTCCGCCAAAGTCTTTCACTTTGTACTGCTCCGGCAGAAATACTTCCCAGCTCAGCAAGTTGATGGGAATGTCCATGCTCGGCAGGCTCAACTCGGCCCCTCCTTTCCTGGCGAATGGTGCACCAGAATGCATGAACACGAACGAGACCGTATACGAGTCCGTGGGACGGAATCCCGGCCGCAACAGCGGAATGCGGCTACCGTCCGCCCCTTGCACCGGCTTCACGCGTTCCCCTGCGACCTCCGCCGAGAGGATGATGGCGCCCCCCGCGAGTCCCACTTTGAGGAACGGTTGCGCCTGGTTCTTCACAATCAGCTTGATCTCGGTGAGAGATTTCCCTTCGGAAGTCACCAGAGTTGTAACCTGCGCGCTTTCCGCAACCGCCGCCAGCACGCTGCTGTCGGGGAATCGCACCCATTGCAAGGCGAGTGACGGTGTTTCGTTCGGCTGTCGGTGATAACGAAAGGCTGCCTGCGCCGGGAAGCGGGCCATCGACCGTAAATACGGGTTCGCTTCTTTCACGTCCATGCGCTTCAAGCCGCCTGCTTCTTTGGCGGTGATCTCCATCGTGCCTGCGCCTTCGACCAGGACTTCACCGGTCTCGCGCTGCGCTCCCTGAAAGCTTAGGAAAGGCGCTTCCGCTTTCGCATCGTCGATCGAGCGCTCCATCGAAATCAGGAACTGATGCGAGCGCTGGCCGGGAGCGTTGACTTTTAACGTCAAGACGCCGGATTGTGTTTCGCTGGCATCGAGCGTGGAGCCGGTTACCCCAGTGATCTCGTAACCGGCAGGCAGCATGACTTGGAACTGGGATGGGTCACCCTGCACGACCGTGACATCCGCCAGCACGGCAACGCGCATTTCCGCTTCGCTCACAGAGACCAGCGTTTTTGTGTCGGAGAGGAAGCGCGTTTCGCGCGGCACCACCGGGGCGACAACCTCTCGCGTTGCCCACCAGAAGTTTGCTGGCTGTCCGGGGACCAGGGTTGCTTCGACGACGGTGTGCCCGTTCTCAGATTTGCGCCCCGTGATCAGCCCGGGCGTGACATTGGCAAAGCTGTGATCCCCCGGGATGATCAGCGACACCTGCACGCTGCCCGCGGCAGGAGCCGGAAGTGTAAATGAGGCCCGTCCCGCTTCGATCCGCAGGGGAAGGCCCGCATCCAGTGCAATCGAGAATTCGCCCGTGGGCAGCAGCGCCGCATGCGTTCCGTTCTCCTGGATCAGGGGAACGCCTTTGCCGTTCAGCCGCGCGTCCAGAATGGTCATGCCGCTGGTCAGCGGAACTTTGCTGATACCCTTGCGCAAAACTTCGCCGTCCAGTTCGATGGTTCCGCGGATCGCATCCTTTTCAACCCGCAGCTTCAAATCCGCATGTTGGATAGAGAAGGGAAGCGGCGCCACTTCCGGATTCTTGGGCGGATGGGCCGCCATCTCGATCAGGCGGTTGTATTCCGCCAGGGTCAGCGTCACATTGCCAGGATCGGGCAGAGGCAGCGCCGAGGTGTCTTGTCCCGCGGCGAAAAGCGAAAGAACGAAGCAGCATGCAAACGGCACTGCTAGATTTTTGTACCTCATCGCACGCCTCCCTTTTTGTCGCGCTGAAAGCTGAATTCTGCGGCCGGAAACTGGTTCTCGCTGGTCAGTTCGGAAACCAGGAACATGGAGGGACCAAACGCGGGAAAGGAAACGTTGACCGGCAGAATGCCGGTTACCTTTCCTCCTATCGATTTCGCCCTGAAGTCGTCGAGCAGGGCCAGTGTGTCCTTTTTTTCTTTATCATCCATCCTCTGCCTCTTGGCTTGCTCGCCTCGATCAGTTTCCTCCGGGAGCGCGGACACCGCCAAAACTCCGCCGCCTCTTCCGCCTTCGACTGCAGGAAGCAGAACCGCAGAACTCGGACATTGATATTCCTGCGTGTGGAAGCTGCCAGGCTCCGCGTTCAACTTGTACGCCGGCGGGTAGTACAGCAGCATTCCCGTGCGGGAAATCGGAAGGTCGAGCGCCGGCAGCATCACCCGCTCGTGCCCTTTGTCCTGCCAGGCCGACGCCTTCAGCAGATAAAAAATCTCAACCGGGAACGCGGGCGCATCCTCGCCGCCTCTGGACTTCTCCAGAGGTAATAGCAAGCTGCCATCCGGAGATTGCCCGGGCCGCACCGGCTTGCCGGCGAGAGAAGCACTCCAAACCGTTGCGCCCGTGGGCAACGTGATCTTCACAAAGTTGCGCTGGTTGTTGCGCACCGCATAACGCGCTTGCACCAGTTCCTTGCCATCGGCACTGATCAGCACGTCATAGCGCGCCTCCTCGATATTCGCCATCAGCACGGCCTGCTGGTCATAACGCGCCACGTTGACGCTCAAGGAACGCGTTGCACCGGCCTCACCCGCGCGCACCCGGAACGCAACCAGCGCAGGCGATTGCCGGTTGGCGATCATCGTTCCTAAGTCTGTCGCGTCGGCGTCCTCCAGTCCTTGCGCTTTCTGATCCTTTATCTCGCCCGCGCCGAGAATCTCCACGGCAACACCCCCGGTATCGCGCTCGGCACCCAGAAGCCGCAGCAAAGGAACGTCGATCACTCCATCTCTTGGCAGCCGTGCTTCTCCGCTAATTACAAAACGCGCGCTATGCTCCACCGGCTCGAGGAAGGTGACGACGAGTTCACCGTTCTTCATCTCCCAATCGGCAACCATGGCGCCGCCAACCTGGTTCACCGTGATCTTTTCCGGCAACTGGATTCGCACCTGGCGGGCCGCCCCTTGCACCACCTCAAGCCCCACCTCGGCGGACATGGCGGACGAGTCTTCTCCCAGGCTCGTCAGTTGTGTGAGCGATCCGCGCACCCGCAACGGAAGCTCCACGTGGTGATCTTCCGATTTCTTTCTCCACGTGAAGTTCAAAGCCTCATTGCCCCTGCCGTAAGCCAGCCATTTCGTGTCGCCCGCTGCTTCGGATTTTTCAGCCAGCAATCCACCGTCAACGCGCAGCTCGATCCCCTGGCGAGCAAGTTGCACTGCTGCGCGCGTCACCCCTGAGTCGGTAGACGGCAGCGACAGCGTCTCCTCGCCAGTCGAGGAAGTTACCGGCACATCGACGTTCAGCGTCAGCACCGAGCGTCCCGCGTGCGACAACAAGGCCGCTACGTGGGTGCCCGCCTTACCCTTGTCTCCGGGAACCAACGACAGCGCCTTGCCATCCAGTTGCGCATCACGCACCAGCAATCCGGCTGGTACCGGCACCCGTACCCAGCCGTCCTTCAATACGTCCACGGTGAGTTTCGCGCTTCCGGTCGCCAGATCGCCCAGCACATGCAAGTCGTAGTCAACGCGCGTCAGGGTTGCATCCAGCGGAGGCGGTTCGGGGATGGGTTCAGTCGGGTATGCCTTTGCCCGCAGCACACGATACTCGTTGATGGGTAGGACCACCCATCCTGCCGCGTGCGGGGACGGCGCACCTTTCTCTTGCGCCACAGCGAGTGATGCGGCAAGGAAGCTGCCGAGGAAGATGAGAAACAAGGATCTCAGGGCCTTGCGCCTGAGTGCGGAATCGAATGAGAGAACCGGCTTTTTCATAGTTCAATCCTCACTTCAACTACTCTGGGGATGCGCGTCTTTTGCCGGGGGATGTTTAGGCTCCGCGCCGTCCAAATGTAGAATGCGCAGCCGTCGCGAAATTGCGGATGATTTGAAGTACCCTGCCCAGGTGGTTACCAGCGGAAGCCAGGAACCACGGAGGACACAGAGTCTCACAGGGTTTTCCCCTGTGGCCCTCTGTGTACCCTGTGGTGAAAGGTCCTGTAACATGGCAATTCACCGGGAGACTGGATTGCCCTTTAGCACCGAAAAATCACGTCAGATTTACGAGCGCACGCTAGGCGTCCTGATTGAAGCCAGCAGTTCGTCCTCGCGGGGCCCCGCGAATTTTGGCAAGTACCCCATCTTCATGGAGCGGGGGAGCGGCTCTCGTATCTTTGACGTGGACGGCAACCAGTACATCGACTGGATGATGGCATTCGGCGCCCTGCCGTTGGGCCACGCGCATCCCGAAGTTGTCGAGGCGATCACGCAGGCGGCAACCAGCGGCGCGCATTTTGCCACAGCGACTCCGGTGGAACTCGAAGTCGCGGAAATGATTCAGAAGATCGTTCCCAACGCCGAGCGCGTGCGCTTCGCCAACACGGGCACGGAAGCAATGATGGCCGCAATTCGCCTTGCTCGCGGCGTGACCGGGCGCCCTAAGATTCTCAAGTTCGAAGGCCATTACCATGGCTGGCACGACGATTTGCTGGTGAGCTCGAATGTTCTGCCTTCCGCTGCTTTGGGGCTGCGCAGCGATCCCGTGAAAATTCCCGACAGTTCCGGCCTGAACCGAACGGCGCTCGATGACACCATTGTGGTCCCCTGGAATGATTTGCCTGCGCTGCAGCGTGCCGTAGAAAATCATCCTGGCCAGATCGCCGGGATTATTACGGAAGGCGTAATGGCCAACATGGGCGTGATCCCTCCGGCAGACGGATACCTGCAGGGGCTGCAGAAACTCGCGAGCGCCAACGGAATCGTCTTTATCCTCGATGAAACGGTCACAGGCTTCCGCATCGCTCCGGGGGGATGTCAGGAGCACTACCAGCTTTCCCCCGATCTGGTGACGTTCGGCAAAGCGCTGGGATCGGGCCTGCCTGTAGCCGCTCTGGTTGGCCGAGCCGAAATCATGGATGCCCTGCAGTGGGGAGGCGTCCTGCACTACGGCACCCACAACGGCTCGCGCATCGGCATGTTTGCCGCGCGCGCGAATCTGCGCGTCCTGACTCGCGACAACAACGCTTCCTTCCGTCACACATGGAAGATTTCGGACAAGCTCTGTTCTGGGCTGCGTGAGCTGTTCCGAAAAAAAGGCCGTGCCGCGATCGTGCAGAACGTCGGACCCATGTTGCAGGTGATGTTCACCGACCGACCGGCCATTCGCGACTATCGCGATTTCTGCCAGCATGTCGATCGCGCCGCGTTCCAGAAATTCGTGCTCTCGTTATTTCCCTTCGGCATCTATGCGTCGCCTTCCGCAGCATTGCATTCCATCGTCACGCTGGCGCACTCCGAAGAAGACGTGGAGTGGACGCTCGAAGCGGCCGGCACGGCGCTGGACGCGGCAGCATGAGATCCGAATGACTCACGATTCCGCAACCATCGCCAACCGCGCCGCCCGGTTGCTTTCGCTCGCAGGCAAGGTGGCCATTGTGACCGGGGCTGGTTCGGGTATCGGGCGCGGTATCGCTCTCCTGCTGGCCGAGATGGGCGCATCCGTAGCCGTGCTGGAAATCGATGACGCGAAGGGAAGGCACACCGCTGCCGAAATCGAGGATCAGAACGGCCACGCTGTTTCGCTCAAGTGCGATGTCCGCAGCGCATCCGACTGCCGCCGGGCCGCGGAAATGACAATTCAGAAATGGGGCAAGATCGACCTCCTGTGCAACTGTGCCGGAATCGCCATTCGCAAAGATATCGTCGAACTTACCGAAGAAGAATGGGACCTCGCCCTGGATGTGACTCTGAAAGGAATTTACCTGCTCTCGCGCGAGGTCGTTCCCCACATGATTCGCAACGGCGGCGGCAGCATTATCAACATCGGTTCGGGATGGTCGCTGAAAGGCGGTCCGAAAGCTGCTTCGTACTGCGCCGCCAAAGGGGGCGCGGTGAATCTCACGCGTGCCATGGCCATCGATCACGGCCAGCACAACATCCGCGTGAACTGCATCTGCCCGGGCGATATCGACACGCCCATGCTGCGCAGTGAATGCGTACAACTCGGCGAGGATGTTCAGTCGTTCATGAAAGCAGCGGCCAATCGCCCGCTGGCCCGGGTCGGCATGCCGGAGGATGTAGCCAATGCCGTTCTGTTTCTCGCCAGCCCGATGTCGAACTGGATCACGGGAACCGCCTTAGTAGTGGATGGCGGAGGTTTGGCCTAAGTCACCGCAAAATCGCGTGCGCAGAACTCGCGCACTCCTCCTGCGAGAGCGCCAGTTACGAAGGGTGCTGTCAGAAGCGTACGCCCGGACACTTCCGACACACTACTTCCGAGTGATCCGCCAAATCAGCACTTCGAGGTATGGTAGGACCAATCAGCCACTCGGCCCGCGCCAGGTCGATGGCACATACTCCCCGCACTAGAAGGCAGGTTTGTATGCATACAGCCGATAGCCCCACACTCAGGCGCAGTTCGAGAGTGCCCGCCGCAGTTCCAGTCCTGGTCACGAGTCTGGAAGGTACGCAGTTCTCCGAAGTTTGCGAGACGATGGTGGTCAATGCACACGGCTGCGCAATCCTGACTCGCGTGAAACTCGACAGCGGCATCCCGCTCCATCTTCACACCAAGGAAGGTCGCGAGGCGACAGCTCACGTGGTCTCTTGCCAGCCCAACGACTCCGAAACGCGCACCTGGCGACTGGGCGCAAAGCTCGATCGTCCGCACAATTTCTGGGGATTGAAAGAGTATCCCAAGGACTGGGCTTCGCCGTCCGTGATCGTGCAAGCCAGAGTGCCTCAAACGCTTGCGCCGACTGTCCCGATGCCCTCTCACAAGGGTCCTCTCCAGCCAAGCCAGCCTTCCCCGGCTGTGCTCGACCGCGTGGCTCGAGAGTTGCAGTCTCAAGTCACCAAAATGATTGCGGAAGCCGTAGCTCCGCTGCAGCTTGAAGTATCCGCGCTTAAGGAAAAGCTGGCGCGTAGAGAAGCGAATCCCAGCCGCTTTGAGGTGTCGCTCTCCAGCATCCCGACTGAACTTCAGCAACAGCTGGAACTGCGTCTGCGCAGCGACTTCGGCCCAAAAGTGATCGAGGAGGCGCGACACCAGTCTGCAGATTTGCTGGCAGCAGCCAAATCCGCCATTGAGCAAAGAACCATCGAAGCCTACCAGCAGTTCACTCACCGGGTTGCCGAGGACCTCAAAGGCGTCGAAAAACGCGCCCAGGACCTTTCCGCGCACATTTTCGACAACGCTCGCGAACACATGCGTCGCGGCCTGGAGGACTTTCACCAGCAACTGCTCGAAGGCGGCAACTCCCTCAAGCGCCTCAGCGAACAGCTTCTGGAGTTTCTCCAACAGAGTTTGAACGACGAGCACGATGCCCGCCGGGGAGATCTGGAAAAACTCCGCGTCCGCGTGGAATCGGAATCGTCCCATTTGCGCGAACAGATTGATTCCCTGGACAGTCGTATCGCAAAGCTCAATGCGGCGACGCAAGCCTTCGAGTCAGGCCTGGACCAGCGCCTCAGCCAGATGTCCAGCAACGTTGTGGGAGATGTACGCCAGCAACTCGGAGTTGAGGCGAATGCGATGCTGGAGGAACTGACGGCCCGGTCCATCACCGCACTGCAAGGCCAGTTGGACGACGCGTCCGGAAAGATGAAGGTTTTCCAGAACGGAATTGTGGATTCTACTTCCCAGACCCTGAAGCTCGAAGCCGCGAATGCTTTGCGGGCTTATGGAGAGTCCGTGGAACAAATGACAAACCACTCTGTCGAACGCTGGCGCAGCAAGCTTGCCGGCGGCTTGACGGCGGTCGCAAAGAACCTCAGCCAGCAATTGCAGCTGGATGAATCCACGGATGGCGGAGTTGCACAAAGTAAGGACTGAGGGCAGTGGAGTCTTGCCCGCACGCGGAACGAAGTTATTCGCGCAACAGCGCTGCCGCTAGGAACCGCTCCGCCGTTGTCGTGCCGCTTCGTACAGCACAATGCTTCCCGCCACGCCCGCATTCAAGGATTCCACCTGGGTAGCGTGCGGAATCGTAACCAGTTCATCGACCTGCGCCAACAATTCTCGACCCAAGCCGGAGCCTTCGCTCCCGACAAAAATCGCGACAGGCCCCGTAAGGTTCGCCCCATCGAGCGCCGCCCCTTTGTGCGAAGACGTTGCGATCAGGCGAACCTTTGCCGAGCGCATCGTCGCACAAACCTTCTCCATGCCGCCAGCGGACTTCGCAATTACCACCGGGAGCCTGAAAATCGATCCTGCCGACGCGCGAATCACTTTGGAATTGAATGGGCTGACGGTCCCCTCCCCAAGCACAACCCCCGCGCTGCCGAACGCCTCGGCGGAGCGCAAGATCGTTCCCAGATTCCCCGGGTCCTGCAGACCGACCACCACCACGATGGGGCCTAACTGCAAGCGCTCCAGGACATCCTCGGGCGAAAATTGTTTCACTTGCACCAGCGCTGCCACGCCCTGAGGCGCCTCGCTGGGAACACTCGCGTTGAAAAGCTTGTCAGGAAGCAGCAGCGTCTCCACGTGTGTGCCGATCTGCGGCAGCAGGCGCTCGGCGAGATTTTGCGCTGACTCCCGAAAGAACACCGCGTGAAACTTCAGCCCGCTGCGGATCGCCTCCTCGAGAATGCGGACGCCTTCCACGGCGCAGAATCCGTCCGCGGTTGGCTCGGCCCACGCAAATGCCTGCCGTAACTCTTTCACCAGAGCGTTATGTCGTCCCTCGATGCGGCGAAGACGTTGCCGCACCCCGGGGGAAGCTTCCAGTTTTTCCTTCATTGCCTTGAGCCCGCTCGCTGTCAGGGCATCATACTCTGCCTCGCGTTGCGGCCTTTTCCAGTATTATGATAGGTTTCGCCATTCAAACTCATCTGAACCTGCAGCTATAGAAGGGAGCGCCGTGCGCGCCGAGATTGTAAAAATCAATTGCGACAATCCCGAAGTCTCCTTGGTCAAGTACGCCGCCGATCAAATTCGTTCCGGGGAAGTTCTGGGCATGCCCACCGATACGTTCTATGGATTGGCAGCCGACCCGTTTAATCTGCGCGCCGTGGACAAGGTCTATGACATTAAAACCCGTTCCCGCCACAAGCCTCTCTCTCTGCTGATTGAGAGCACCGATCAGGCTGAGGAACTGGCCAAGCCCTTGCCCGATGAGTTCTACGCGCTCGCGCGGAAATTCTGGCCCGGCCCGCTGACCATCATCGTGAGAGCCGGCTCCCGGCTGCCTCTTAAGGTCACGGCGAATACCGGCAACGTGGCCCTGCGCGTCCCCAGCGCCAGAATTCCTCTGGCCGTCGTCACTGCGGCTGCGATTCCCATCACTGCGACTTCTGCCAATCTAAGCGGGGCCTCGGAGTGTACCAGTGCCGAACAGGTTCGCGATCAACTTCAGGGACGCATTAACATCATCGTCGATGGTGGCGCTTCTCCTCGCGACATCCCCTCCACCATTGTCGACTTAAGCGATGAAGCGTCGCGCTGGCGCATCATTCGCGAGGGCGCTATTCCAGCCGACGTGATTTCGCAATTTTTTGCTCAAGGCTAATCGCCAAGGATGACCAACGCGCCCACGAGCCAGCCTCTCATTACGCGCTGGTGGGTTCGTCTGCTGATCGTCGTCGTTGGAATCCTGGTACTGTTGCTGGTGGCTACGTCCGTTCAGGTCATTGAAACCGCTTCCCGGCAGGAAGTTCGACCAGCGGACGCGATTGTGGTCTTCGGGGCCGCCGAATATGCTGGGCGGCCTTCTCCGGTACTGCGCGCCCGCCTGGACCACGCTTTTGATCTGTTCGAACTCGGAGTAGCGCCGGTAGTGATCACGACAGGAGGCGCCGCCGAGGATCCGCACTATAGCGAGGGCGGCGTCGGACGCGATTACCTGATGCGCCGCGGGATCCCCGAACGCAGCCTCATCGCCGAGACCCAGGGCCGCGATACTTCCGAATCAGCCGCCCGCGTCGCTGTAATCATGCGGGCCAACAACCTGCACAGTTGCATCGCCGTGAGCGACGCCTATCACGTCTTCCGCATCCGCAAACTGCTCGAACACGAGGGCATCGCCCCCGTCTACACCGCGCCCCGGCTCGACACGCGCCCGCATAGCATGCTGCAGCGCGCCCAGTCTGCGCTGCGCGAATCGATCAGTTATCTCCTCTGGAGAATCGGAATCACGTAAGCCTCTCCTCTGTGAACCCCTGCGTCCCCTGTGGTGCATGCTCTTACAGAATTCCATGCACGGACGCCACGTCATAATGCGCCGCCCTCGCGTCATAGCGGGACAGATATTTCCGCCGGTCTTCTGGAATCACCGCCGTTTCGTAATCCGCACCGGCCACAGCGCGAATCGCCTCGATCGATTCCCAGAGCATGATGGTGATGAACTCAACTTCCGCTCCCAGATTTCTTCGCAGAAGATAGCTGCCCTTGTACCCTTTTACCTTGCTGATCCCAGGCAGAAGTTCCGGTTTCAGCATGCTCTCGTAGGCGTCCGCGTGCTCGGGTTTCGCGTAGCCGTGCCACACTCGTGCAATCATTGACACCCTCCTGATAGCCCTACCACGACATTCGCTTGCGCAGTTCCGTGATGTGCGCCACGTGATGCTTGCCATGCCAGGCATACAGGGCCAGCGTTTTCTCCAAATCCATGGGGCCAAGATCGGGATGCCGAAAGCTTCGATGCCACTGCTCGGGAGTCAGCGAGCGCAGCAATCTCACCCAGCGGTCGTGCAGGGACTCCAGCAGCGTGAGCGAAACTTCAATCGGCGTTGCCTGCGAATCTGCTAATTCCGCCCAGCGATCTTCCGCATAAGGCTTGATCGTAGGTTCATCTTCGGTAAGAGCTAATTTGAACCGTACATAAGAATTCAGATGGCTGTCCGGCACATGGTGGACAAGTTGGCGGACGCTCCAGCCTTCCGGACGATAAGGAGTGTCGAGTTGCTCGTTGGACAGGCCTTTCACCGCCGTGCGCAGGTTAGCTGGTGTTTGCGCAATCTCGTCGATGAGTTTCTCTTTCTGTTCCCCGTTGGGCGGACCCGCATAGCTGAACTTGCCGATGGGGAAGCGGAGATCGGTCATTTCTTCCTCCTTAGGGAATACTGCGAAAACAGATGATTCATAGTCATTCTTCGGTTCAGGAGAATGCACGGGCACACGCCACGACAGACGAACCTCTCCGATAACTACAAGGCCTTGTATGGGTGCCACTCCGACCCCATCTGCTCCGGCTTGGAATTTCGGTTCGTCCCCCCGCCGCATTGCTGCATCAAATCAGAGTTCTGCGCTAAACTCTCCATGCCGTTGAGTTTAGCTACGCCGAGGCTGGCCTATGGGGGCCTTGCCCGGACAACCAGCGAGGGAAGCTATGCCATCGTCGGTCTGGTCTGGTCACTTAACTTTCGGTCTCATCTCCATGCCCGTACGCCTGTTCTCGGGCGCTCGCAGTTCTGGCATCTCCTTCAACATGCTGCATCGTCCCGACAAGCAGCGCGTCAAGCAGCAATACATCTGCCCGCTGGAAAACGTAGTGGTGGATCGCAGCGACATCGTGAAGGGATACGAATTCCGCAAAGACGAGTACATCGTCATCGAGCCCGACGAGATCAAGAAGATCGAGCCCCAGACCGCCAAGACCATGGAGATTCTTGAGTTCGTCAAGGCCGACGATGTGGACCCCGTCTATTTCGAGTCGTCCTACTACATGTTGCCGGAGGAAGCCGGCCGCCGTCCCTACGCGCTGCTGACCAAGGCTCTGGAAGAGAGCGAATACGTCGCCATTGCCAAGATCACTATGCACAATCGCGAGTACACCTCGTTCCTCCGTCCGAGCGAAGGCGGACTCATGCTGCACACCATGTACTACGCCGACGAAGTGCGCAAGGTCGATGGTTTCGGAGCACCGGATGTCGATTTGAAAGAAGCCGAAGTGAAGGTCGCCCATCAGTTGATCGAAGCCCTGGCCGACGAGTGGGATCCGGAAAAATATAAAGACAGCTTCCAGGAAAACCTGAAGAAACTCATCGAAACGAAACTGGAAGGCGGAGAAGTAGCCGCTGTCGAAAAACCAAAGAAACTCGCGCCAGTAGTCGACCTAATGGCCGCCCTCAAACAGAGCCTGGCTCAAATGGAAGGCAAGAAGAAGCCCGCCGCCCGAGCCAAAGATGAAGAACCGGTGGCAGCCCAGGCAGGCAAGTCCCGCCGTCGTCGCTAACGACCCACGTAGGGACAGCCCCTTGGGCTGTCCCGCGAAGGCGAAGCCGAGCGTGCAACAGCAGTCCGTTTCTGTCCGTCAGGCATCCATCCCTCCAACCCCGCGCATCTCTGGCTAGAAGCTAGAAGCTAGAAGCTAGAAGCTTACAGCTCACCGCTCCTAGCGCATACGCCAAGCAATCGTTACAATAATCAATTCTGTCATCTGAACCAGAATCTTCCTTCGGGGTGCCGATGAGTTTTCGACGTGTGGGCGGGCTGGCCGCCGTGGCGCTGGCAACAACGCTGTTGCTGTCATGCGGCGATATTTACCGTCCCGTGGTGATTCCCATTGCCGTGACTGCGCCCAACCCGGCGAGTTTTCATTCTGTTTTCGCGATCAGCGCCAACGCCCAGGCCAATCCCGGTGCCGCACTGCAGATCGATGTCTCCGGGGACACCGATATCGGCCAGGCAGATATGGGGATCAATCCCACGCATGCTGCCATTCTGCCCAACAACTCCCGGGTTTTTGTGGTGAGCGCCGGCAGTCTCTTCCCCGGCCAGTCGGACGTCATAACTTCCTTCTCGCCTGCCGCATCTGGCAGTACGGCCAGCGGCTTGGGAAATACAGCGAGTTTCACCTATCCCAACCTGGGACCGATCGGCTCCACCGGAGCTCCCGAGTGGTTTTGCTCCTACCTGCCGGATTTCCTGACAACGGTCTCGAGCACGCACATGTACGTCGCCAATTACGGCGTAGACAACGATCCCGGCTGCACCAACCTCAGCAGCACGGATTCCGTCGCGTTTGTGAGCAGCATTTCCAACAGCATTGCGAACATTGCATATCTTCCCGCCGGCTCGCACCCGGTGGCTTTAGCCGAAACTCCCGACGCCCAACATCTCTACGTGGTGAACCAGGGCAACGACACCGTCGCGGATCTGTCGCCGCTGGATCTGTCGACTACCTTCACCATCAGCGTCGGCGCAACTCCCGTCTGGGCCGTCGCGCGGCCGGACAACCGGCGCGTCTATGTCCTAAGCCAGGGCAGCGGCACCCTGACTCCAATCGATGTTGCCACCGACACGATCCTGCCCAGCCAGACGAACTTGTCGGTAGGTGCAGGCGCGAATTTCCTGCTCTACGATCCTCATCTGAATCGCCTCTACGTCACCAATCCCACCAACGGCAATTTGTACGTTTTCTCGGCCACCGGCGGCGTCGACCTTTCGAATGCGGCGAATGACACCCCCACCTTACTGGCAACTATTTCCATGAATGCCGGTGCCAATCCGCCGTGCTCCAGCGCGTGTTCTCCTGTTTCTGTGACCGCTTTGCCCGACGGCTCGCGTTTCTATGTCGCCAGCTATCAGACTGAAGCGAGTTGCTCCGATCCGAATGTCGGAGCGACAAGCTGCGTGATCCCGCTGCTGACGGTCTTCGATGCTCGTAGTATGACGGTCAAGCCAGTGAGCGCCTCCCTGCGGTCTCCCTCCATCTCGTTGCTGAGCACGCCAAATTTTGCCGCGAACCAGTATGCGCTGACTCCAGTCGCGAGCTGCGCCCCGGCGCCCACCTACACGCCCGGTAGCACGCGCTTCCGCATGTTCACCACGGCCGCTGCCGACAGCAGTCACGTCTATGTGAGCGTTTGCGATGCGGGAATGATTGCGGATGTGGTCACGGCCACCAACACGATTTCGATCGGGACTAATTCCCCCGACACGCTGGTGACAAACCTGGCCGCGCCCTTCGCAGCCTGCACTGGATCCTGTCCCGGGGTGGCGACCATCGCTTCGTTCTCCGTGAAGAACGGGGTTGTGACCTTCGTCGCGAATAACAGCTTCACTGCGGGAACCAGGGTCGCAATCTCAAAAACCGGCACAACGTTGGATGGGCAAACCTTTACCGTGCTCTCTCCCGGAGCAAATCCGCCGCCTTACAGCTCATTCTCCTCCAACCTGAACTCGAAGGCTGATGCCAGCGTCTCGGGGAAATTCGGCGTCGCGGTTCCGCTGGCGCCTCCGCAAGCTCCCATATTCCTGCTGACCGGACAATAATGTGGGGAAGTGAAACTACACTTTGGCGGGAACTTCTTCTTTCACGGCATGCCTCGCGGCGTAATGCGAGTCCACGTATTCATCCAGGATCTGAATAAATTCCGCAACAATGCGGTCGCCTTTCAGGGTCGTAAATAGCCGCCCATCGACATACACGGGGGCTTTGGGCTCCTCGAACGTCCCCGGCAGGGAAATTCCGATATTGGCGTGCTTGGACTCGCCAGGTCCGTTGACCACGCATCCCATCACAGCGAGTTTCATCTCCTCAACCCCGACGTAACGCCCCTTCCATGCCGGCATCTGCTCGCGCAGGTAGGACTGGATCTGCTCCGCCATTTCCTGGAAGAACGTACTCGTGGTGCGCCCGCAGCCCGGGCAAGCCGTAACCTGCGGGGTGAAACTGCGGATTCCCATCGACTGCAGAATCTGCTGCGCGACCCGCACTTCCTCGCTTCGATCTCCTCCGGGCGCGGGTGTCAGCGAAACCCGAATCGTGTCGCCTATCCCTTCCTGCAGTAGAACGCCCATCGCGGCGCTGGATGCAACCACGCCTTTTGCGCCCATTCCGGCTTCGGTCAACCCCAGATGCAAGGGATAATCGCAGCGAGCCGCCAGCGAGCGATACACGTCAATCAGGTCCTGCACGCCGCTGACCTTCGCGCTGAGAATAATCTGGTCCGCTCTCAACCCGTATTTTTGCGCCAATGCCGCCGAATTCAGCGCGCTCACGACGATCGCTTCCATGGTGACTTCGCGCGCGTCTTTCGGTTCAGGCAGCTTCGAATTCTCGTCCATCATTTTTGTCAGCAGCGTCTGATCCAGCGATCCCCAGTTCACCCCGATGCGCACCGGCTTCTGATATTTCACTGCCACTTCAATCATCGTGCGAAAATTCGAATCCCCGCCCCGCCCAATGCTGGCATTTCCAGGGTTGATGCGATACTTGGCCAGATCGCGCGCGCAATCCGGGTATTTCGTCAGCAGAACATGCCCGTTGTAATGGAAGTCGCCGATAATCGGCACCCGCACGCCTTGCTTGTCCAGTTCCTCAACAATGCGCGGCACAGCAGCGGCGGCATCGTCGTTGTTGACCGTGACTCGTACCAGTTCAGACCCGGAGCGAGCCAAAGCAGCCACTTGCTGCACAGTCCCGGAAATATCCGCCGTGTCGGTATTCGTCATGGATTGCACCACAACTGGTGCATCCGACCCGACCCGCACACCTCCAACCACAGCGGTCACAGTCTTTCTGCGTTGAATCTTAGCCATAGGGAACTTCTAGTTTATCACGCTAAAAACCGGGTTTTAGAGCCCCACACTCCGCGGCAATTCCATCGCTCATACATCTGGCACCTCGCCGCTCCCCCACTTCCTGATTTCGTAACAAATCCCAGAATCCTTTTCTCCCGCTTCCGAAGTGCCTACAATTTGCCAATCCTAGGGGTAATCTCGGGCACTTCGGCCCCAAACCTTCGAGTAAGCGCTTCCTCCTGATCTTCGATGTAATCTGTCCCAAATGGAGACCTTCCATGAGTCACCCGCATCAAGTCCATCCAAAGGGAGAACTCAACCATCACCATGGCTAGCCACGCAAACGCCCCCTCATGGCCCAGCTATCAAGGAACCTCACACCTGGTTGGAACCAGTCCAAGCAGCCGGGTCACGATATATGTCGATCCTTCGCTCGGCCAACACGCTCTACAGGACGCACAGGATCTGCTGAAGGATGCCGATCGTGTGGTCAACGCCAATGACGGGCTGTTCGGCACCACCGGAGGCCCCGTTAGCGTGATCTTGTTTGCCCTCGGCGGCGCAACCGACGGCACCGGAGGCGCCGACCACAATGGCTGCGATTACACCACCGGCAATGCCATCGAGTTGGATGTTTCCTACGGGAACTCGGCTCGAGTCTCGGCTTTGTTTGAGGCCGAACTCAGCGAGTGCTCGATGAACGGAAACCTCTGCGGCGAAAGCACCGGGGAAGCTTTGTCGCGCTGGTGTGCCGCGGTGATCGGAAACAACGCACTCGCCGACTTTGCCACCGCGCCTCAATGGGTGGCCGATGGCATGCCGGACTTCGTCAACCGGACTGACAACACCGATCAGGGTGCGGACAGCACGGGCTGCGGTATGGCGTTCCTCTCCTGGATGATCAGCCAGGGACATGGTCTGGAGAAGATCGCCCCGGCGATGGTGAATCTCGGGGACTCGGGAACGCTGGCTGAGCTTTATGCCACGCTTACCGGCGACAGCGCCAGCAATGCCTGGCCTAAGTTCCAGCACGCCATTCAAAACCTGCCGGGAGGAATCAAGAATGACGATCCTTTCGGCGGATTATCCAAGCCACCCCAGATGGTCCATCTGGCTCCTCGAACCGCAGAGTTGGTCGGGCGGATATTCGGGACCATGGTCGCCGACATCGCAGCGGGACGGCATCCCGATGAGATGATGGCCAATATCCGGGCGGCGATGCTTCCTGCATCGCGACCGCCTGCGCCCGCCGTATGCCAACCTAAATCAAGACGCCTGCTTCCGCCGAAAAAGTCGCATCGCGACAGCAAGAGCGCATAGAGAAATCAGCCGCCGGCATTGGCGGTCGGCTGATTTTGTTCCCAACGCGAGGAAGCTAGCTGAATACTCCCGGCGATTTCCCGCATTGTGAGAACCCCTGCTTCTTGGCATAATGTAAGGGCTCTGGCCGATCATGGCGTCGAAGACGTGTCTTCGGCGGTCTTTCCGGCCTTCATGGATTATCTGGCGACAATTTTTGTGCCCACCGGGAACCGGCGACTCAACGAGTTGATCGGATTCCTGATGTGCATCTCCGCGCTCCTCCTTTCCCTCGCTCTCGTCTCCTATTCCCCGCTCGATCCCTCGTGGAACAGCGCTTCCGTGCTGACCGGTTCGCACGCGGCACGTAATTGGATCGGCGTAGTGGGCGCTTACACCGCCGATGCCTCGCTCCAGTTCTTTGGGGTTGGCGCCTTTCTGCTCGTCATCTTTCCGGCCATGCTGGGGGCGCGCTGGTTCCGTTCCATTAAAGTGCAGTCTCCCCTGGCCAAGAGCCTCGGCGCCATCTGGCTGGTCATGTTCCTTCCCGCGTTTCTGGCGCTCTTGCCCGGACAAATGCGCTGGAAAGGCGTGATCCCCGTCGAAGGCCTCATGGGACGCGTGGTCGGCGATTTCCTGATTCACTATCTGAACATTATTGGCGCGTACATTGTTTGCGCCACCATTCTGGCTACCGCACTTTATCTTTCGACCGCATTCTCGTTCTCGGCCATTCAGCTTTGGGCTCCGACCCGTTTCGCGTTCGTGACCGCACTGTGGAACCGCTACCAGGATTGGCAACAGGAACGCACCAAGAAGCGCCAGCAAAAGGAACTCGACAAGCGCCGCATCTCGAGACCGATCGTAAAAACGCAACTGATACCGTCGCGCGCCGGTTCGCCAATTGCGCAAGCGGAGCCGCGCCGCACCGGCATCGAGAAGATGCTGGCGGAAGAGGACGCGGCGGCTGCGCCGAGAGCCTCATTGTCGACGGGCGGAATTCTGGCCGAGCCACTGCCTCCTGCTTCCTCCGAAGCAGAACCGGAAGTCACAGAACGCGCCGACAGCGGCCACAAAGCCAAGACCACCATGCCGCGCATCGCCGGCGGCTACAAACTGCCCTCCAGCAGCTTGCTGCAGCGTCCTGACGAGCAGCAGGCAGTCGATGCCGACGAACTCAAACTGCTGGCCCAGGTGCTCACCGAGAAGTACGCCGAGTTCGAAGTACATGGCCAGATCACGCAGATCAATCCTGGCCCGGTCGTTACCACCTTCGAGTTCAAGCCGGAAGCGGGAATCAAGTACAGCCGCATCACAAATCTCTGCGACGATCTCTGCCTGGCGCTGAAAGCTGAAAGCATTCTGATCGAGCGCATGGCCGGAAAGAGTACGGTCGGCATCCAGGTGCCGAACCGCCAGCGCGAGATCATCTTTCTGCGCGAGAACATCGAGTCGCAGGAGTTCATGGGTTCCAAGTCGAAGCTCACCATGGCGATGGGCAAGGACATCAACGGCCGCATCGTCACCGCCGATCTCGCGGGAATGCCGCACCTGCTCATCGCGGGATCGACCGGCGCGGGCAAGAGCGTGGCCATCAATGCCTTCATCATGTCCATCTTGTACAAGGCCACGCCCGATCAGGTGCGCTTGATCCTGGTCGACCCCAAGCGCCTGGAACTCGGCAATTACGAAGGCGTTCCGCACCTTTACACCCCAATCATCACCGAGCCCAAGCTGGCTGCCAACGCCTTGCGCAATGCCGTGCGCGAGATGGAACGCCGCCTGAAACTACTGGCTGCCAAGGGCGTTCGCAACATCGATCAGTACAACAAGCTTTTCGATCAGGGCGACACGCCCAGCCTGTTCGGCGAAGACTCTGACGAAAAGCCGATTCCCTATATCGTGATCATCATCGATGAGCTAGCCGACCTCATGATGCTGGATTCCTCCAACGTGGAAGAATCGATCACGCGCCTGGCGCAGATGGCCCGAGCGGTCGGAATCCACTTGGTTTTGGCCACGCAGCGGCCTTCGGTCGACGTCATAACGGGACTCATCAAAGCCAACTTCCCAGCCCGCGTTTCCTTCCGGGTCGCGACCAAAGTTGACTCCCGCACCATTCTGGACGCCAACGGCGCAGAAGCCCTGCTCGGTAAAGGTGACATGCTCTATCTCCCCTCCGGCTCCGCGCGGGTTCATCGCTTGCACGCGCCCTTCGTAACCGAAAAAGAGATTGCTGCTGTGGTCGAGTTCTGGAAGGCGCAGGCCACAGCTGAATACCAGCAGGCATTCCTGGAAGCGCCAAAGGAAGAGCGGGAGCCTGGCAGCGCAAGCGGGGGCGATTCCGGCGAAGCTGGCGAGGGCGAAGACGATCCCATGTATGGGGACGCGGTGAAGCTGGTCATCGAGTTCGGCAAAGCCTCTACTTCGTTGCTGCAGCGCCGTCTGCGCATTGGCTATGGCCGCGCCGCACACCTCATCGATCTTATGGAGCAGGATGGAATCGTCGGCGCTGCCGATGGTCCCAAGCCACGCGAAGTGCTGAAGCGTCCCGACTGGATTTCGGAGATTGAGGAAACGATGCGGTAATCCAGAACGGGGCAAAGAACAAGGGCGGCTGCAAAGCCGCCCTTGTTTATTTCGTTCAGCCTACAAGCTTAGTACTTGAACACAATGCCAGTCACCATGCGCAGGTTCTTGCTGCTGGTGAAGCCATTGTTGTGCAGCATCAACCAGTCTGCGCCGCCGCGGAACGCCATGTGCTGGCTGAAGTTGAAATCAACTCCGCCCCCACCGAGCATCGCGTAGCCATTGCCGGTTGCCGTGACACCCGCGAACGAAGCCGAAGCGTGATCGCCGCCGATCAGGACATGCACGAAAGGTGTGTATGCCTTGTTGGCGCGCAGCGACAGCTGAGGCCCGAAGGTGTAGCTGTAGTTGTGAATGCTCACACCGCCCTGGGTCGTGAAAGCAGACCCGAAATCAGCGGTGATCCCGAAGTAGTTGTTGAAGTTCCCGTTGAGGGCGAAGGCAAAGCCATTAGCATTGACGCCGCCTTCCAGACGCGAATACTGATAGCCACCGAAGAATTCCGTCTTCGGATAGCTCTCAGATTCCGCCGCCATCGCGAGTCCAGCGAACAACCCCAACACGCAAGCCAAAACCATGAATTTACGCACTTGTAAACGCCTCCAGAGATGAGTGGTGTGTCTTTCCTCGAACAAAACGGGTGCGAAACCAAATATTCGCCCCCCGATTCCGCAACCGCTCGTTCGTCTGAACGGTTATTCCGTATGTAAGTGAAATCGATCTGGCGAGAACAGACAAGTAACGAAAGCCGCAGGCGTAGGTAACCAGAAAGGACTTAAGTCTTAAGGAATGAACCCCTTAGGTGGGTAACATCAGCTGAACATCCACGACCACAACTCGCCTTTCACTTGCCGGATCCATCCCGGAATCCAGTTCTTGTAGTGCAGCACCACCGTGGCATCGACCTTCTTCGCCATGTTGGGGGAGAATTTGTTGCTGAACACCAGGTAGTAAACACCGGCACCCGGTGGCAGGTCGGCCTCGATCTTGCCTTGCGGCACTCTGCCGCTTTCGAACACCGAACTGGTCGCATATCCAGTCTGCCAGATGGCGAAAGAGGACTCGCTTAGGACGTAGACCTCAATGGCGCTGTCGGGCTGCGGCGTTTGGCGCTTGCTGTCGCTCTTTCGGCCTGCCGCGTCCGGCACTACGGTGAAATCTCCCACAATGGCCACGTTGGTGGACGCTTCGGGCAGGTTGAATTTGTAGTAGCGGAAGTTTTTCGCCGAAACCGAGAAGGGAACATTGACGACCGCCAAGTCGTGCTTGTTCCCGGCAAGTTCCTGAATGCCCTCCGCGAATGGATTGCGGCTGGTCGCGAGCCACAGGAACAGTGCAACGAGCAGGACGAAGATCGTCCAGAGGACGTAATGCCGCTTGCGGCGGACCGGCGGACGCACCACTACCGGCGGCGGCGTTGCCGCTCCGGGGCTCTGCTTGATGTTGATCTCTACTACGACGTCGGGGTCCTTCGCGGTTGGCATACCACTGGCCTCGAATGACTGGAGATATTAGCACAGGAATTTGAAAACGGTGTTTCAGTTCCTGGGCTGGCCCGTTCCCGCTTTCAGGCCGCGCAAAGCTAGAACAGAGAGGATCAGAACGGCCACGATCATCGCCGACCACAGCACTGCGCCGTGACGCTCCGACCAGGGACGTTCGTCGGGCCGTCCCGCGTATTCAGCGTTATGCATGCCGGGACCGAGCTGGGCCTGCGCCGCCGCTGCATCGACATGCAGGAAGCGCACGTAATCGTAGATGGGCGCGGCCAGCTTTGCATCTCCGTAATACAGGCGAAGCTCGGACTTTCCCCCGGGATCGAAATATACCCGGCGCTCCAGCGTGAGCGGCTGCACCGAGGTCAAGCTCAATGGCGGATTGTCCGCGTTATCGATGTTGATCGTGATTTGGCCGTAGCTGCCGGACAGGTTGACCGCGAGGTCTTCGTGAGTGACCAGAGTGCCGCCACGGTTGACCCGAACCCGGCTGATTTCGCCGCTCGAAACCTGGGATCCCGCCGCGTCTTCGACACTCACCGTCCGCCGGAAGTTTATTTGCTCGGAAGGAATTTTGAATTCAATGCGGCTCAGTGGAACTTTGGGCGGCAGAGTGCAGGCAATAACCGTGACGTGCTGCCTGAGTTGCGGGCCGGCGCAGGAACCCACCTTGGTCCACGAAGCTTGCTGCGCGCGCAGATTGAAGATAGTCGCAGCCTGGACCTGTTGCGGACGGATTCCGCTAGAGAGTTTGATATGCAGATAGCGAAAGCTGGAAGTGGGAAGCTTGATTTGAGAATTTGAGCCCAGTTGCTCCTTGCTGAAGTCGTACAGCGTGGAGGCAGGCAGTTGCACTTCAGCCGTCTTCCCGAGTGCATTGCCCGCGGAGACCGAAGCGGTCGCAACGAAGTCGTGAGCATCGAGGCGCAGACGGACGCGGTCGTACTCGGGGATGCCTGCAACGTCGATGTCAAATTCCGTGTGCCCCCCGGCGCTGCCTAAATTCATGATCCTGCCGTCCGCTTCTTCCGAAGAAACTCCCGCCCGCTGCTCCGAGAGCGCGTATTGCACCGGAGTCTCTGCATCGTACAGGCGCAAGTCGGCAAGGTCGGGACGCGAGTGGTTCCACAATTCCTCATCGACGATGATGAAGTTCTGACGCTCGGGCTCTGCGATGCGGACCTCGCGCACATTGGTGAAATACGGAATCCCTGCCTCAGGACGCGAAGCAGCGCCAGCTATTCCAAAAAACAGCAGCAGTGAAATAAGCAGCTTCATACGGGAGTGGCGTCGCCCCCGTCGCCAGACTGAGATGTGTCCCGGGAAGACAACTTGAGCCAGTCCCGCTGGTAGACGAACGAGATGGCCAGCAGCAAAGCTCCCAGGACAATGAAGCTGACGATGCGGTATGCCCGATCCAGTTGGGAGACGTCGTAAACGAAGACCTTCACGATAGTCACTGCGATCAGGATCAACGCCTGCCAGCGCACGAAAGCGCTGCGGCGCAAAAATCCCACGATCATCAGCATGGCGCCATACCCCATCCACAGGGCGGAGTAGGTGAAATCGCGGGCAATCTCCAGATTGTGATAGTCGAGGTAAGCCCCTCTCCACTGATTGCCCATCGGGCGGAAGCCCGCCATTTGTCGCAGGTAATAGTCGGAAACTTCCCGGCTTAGCGCGATCAGGGCCAGGACGTTGAGCGCCACCACGGCCATGGCCGAAATGGTTCGGGCGGTGTCGTCTTCGCGTGTGGCTCCGAACCACGCCACCGCTCCCAGCACCGCAACCGCGACCGCAAAAGTGGCCATGCGCAGGTTGAAGATCAACTGTGTGGTGTGGAAGTTATCGATAAACAGCAACCGCGTCACGCCCAACACCAGCGCGCCCAGGGCGAAGGTATTCAGAAAATCAGAATGAATGCGGTTGGCGATCCACAGCAGGACCCCCGCTTCGATGAACCAGCCAATCGTGATCCAGTGTGTATCCAGCCGGATGGGGATGGCGACCGTGATAAAGCCGATCGCAAGCGCCAGGTGCAGGTAGTAGAGGATTTCCGAGGTCCCAGCCGTCATCTTCCTGGCGTGCACCTGCCGGCTCAAGAAGATGTACACGGCCGCCAGCGCGAGCGCGAACCACGCCATGTTCACTTTGTTTACTTCCTGAACCATGGCGTAGGTTTCGAGAAAATAGACCCCGGCATTCACGAACGCCAGCACCGCCGGGATCGCAGCCAGGATGGGGTGTTCGCCATCGGGTTGCCGCGTGATCAGGGGAGCAATGGCGAAGATCACAAAAAAGAGGCTGGCGTACGCCAGTGTCAACCTCAATGGGCCGCCGTTGTAGAAGGTCCAGTACCAGCGGAGATACAGGATCAGAGTGCCGGCATAACTCATCACCAGCAGGCGGCGCCACGGCCGGAACGTCACCAGCACCAGGGTTGCGATGTCGAGAATCGCCACGTACGTGAACAGCGCGACTTCTCTGTTTACGCCGGTCGAGAGCAGGACCGGGGTTGAAAAGCCGCCGACAAGCGCGAACGCCGCGAGAATCTGGGCATCCTGGGTCAGCGCCATCAGTGACGTGGCGGCGGTCACAACCAGCATCATGGCGAATGCCACGCTGCTGGGGATCAAGCTGTACACATGGAACGCGGCCCAGAGCGATAAATAGAGAGCCCCGATACCGACGGCTTTCAGTGAATAAGAGAATGCCTTGTAGCCCTTAGCGCGGAAGCGCTCGCTCCAGATGACGATCGCAATACCGGCAACCAGCCCAATCGAGATCTGCCCGGCGGGACCGATCCAGTTGTTGTCGAACGCAAACTTCAGGAAGTAGGAAACCCCGATCAGCAGGGCAAGGATGCCAATCCGGTTCAGCCAGTGCGAACCGATGCGGGACTCCAGACCCGGCTCGGGTTTCAGTGCGGCGGGAATGGCGGATGGACGCGGAGGAACAGAGCGCGGCGGAGGTGGGGTGGGACGGGAAAGAATGGCCGCGCTTTGTGCGACCGGACGGCCGAGCGTCACGTCCTCTGCGGGCCTGTGGGCCTGCCCCGGCGGCGACGGCTGGGCTTCGATCCCGAGCCGCTGCTCGATCCGGTACACGCGATTTGTAAGCTCGGCTAAAAGCTGCCGAATGGCTTGCAGGTCGCTTTGCGGAGTGTCCATGAGTGGGACAAGCGATTATCCGCGAAAGAACTTAGGCTTGCACGCTATTTTTCTCGGGAGGAACTTGTGCGGCCCTGCCGTCGAGCCCCAATTCCTTCGCGACCGGCTTCAGAGCTTCAATGCAGAAAGCGATGTGCTCATCCAGATCGACTCCCAGATCTTTTGCGCCGTTGATGATGTCTTCGCGATTTACTTTGCGGGCGAATGCTTTGTCCTTCATCCTCTTGCGCACGGATTTCACATCGACTTCCGCCAGCGACTTGCTGGGCTTGATCAGCGCAACTGCGGTAATGAATCCGGCGAGTTCATCACAAGCAAACAGTGCTTTCTCCATCGCCGTGTCGCGAGACACCCCGGAGTATTCCGCGTGCGACATGATCGCACGGCGGATCTCGTCGGAATAACCGCGCTCCTTGAGGATTTCGTTTCCCTTGTAGGGATGTTCTTCCGGCGTGGGCCAGCGTTCGTAATCGAAGTCGTGGATCAGGCCGACCACGCCCCAGAACTCTTCCGCTTCAGGGGAGCCGTCGCCATACTTCTTCGAACAAGCCCGCATACACACTTCCACCGCCAGCGCGTGCTTGCGAAGGCTTTCCGACTGGGTGAACTCGGTCAACAGGTTCCAGGCTGCTTCTCGGTTATGGCTTGCGTTCATTTGGCTCGAACCCCTTCCACCCTTGAGGTGGCCATGTTCTGACAATTTTTTTACATCCACATTACATGTTTAAATGTCAGCCAGGTCAGAATACAGTAGGATTTCTCAGCTCTGGGATCTTGGGGGGAGCCCATGGTTTATTCAACCGCATATTTCTGGATTGTAATCTGCAAGAATCAGCGCTTTCACCACAAAGGAAATACTTCCTACGCGCATCAGATCGCGTTGGGAGAAACCGACCCGTATTCTCCGCTTCCCATTCCGGCGGCGAGCGAGCAGGTCAGGGTTCGCTGCAACGATTGCGGCGCCGAACATGCCTACAAGAGCACCGAGATTCTTCGCAATGAGATCCAGGTGCCGGAGAACTTCACTCCTCATCCTCTTTTCCGCTGACCCTTCACTTCGCGCTGCGATCGTTTATTCGCCGATCGTCCATCCGGCGAACCTGATCTTTCTCGGCCTCTGCCGGAACAAACTTGGTAAACAGCAGCGAGCGTTGCAAAAAAACTGGCTTCACCTGTTAACTAAGCGGTTTCACCAGCGGCTGTGACACAAAACGGGAGTTGCCGCATTCTTTGTGCAGTTTACCCTTGACTTCCACAGCCTCCATGCCGCAGATTGAGCCTGCAGTTGAACCTCTCCCCCGAAAGTGTTCCTGCAGATGTAAGGAGGGCCCGCTCTGGCACTCCCACAACCCGATGGCCACGACTCTTGCCCCGGTAGATTCTAGGGAAGTCGTACGCTGTGACCACTGCCTGTTAGTTCAGTTCCGCACATCCAACAACAATTGCCGACGCTGTCATGCGTCCCTGGACGAGGAACCGGAGCCGGAGCCAATTTTGGTGGCGCCGCCGCTCATGATGCCGGTACCCGGGACTGGGCGTGGGCATTTGAACTTGGCTACCTCCATCCGTTCGCTGCGCCTGCGGAGCGGATTGAGCCAGCGGCAACTGGCCGGGCGAATGGCGGTTCCCCGCACCTACGTGTCGAAAATCGAAAACGAGAAGGCCACGCCTACGCTGTCGTCCCTGGAACGGCTGGCGCGTGCACTGGAGGTCACTGTGCCCGAACTGCTCAGCGGCGGAGAACGCAGCCGCCAGGAAGAAATCAGCGAATTGGTCAAAGATCAATTTGTCGCCGAACTCTTACCTTTCGTTTCGCAACTAAACGGGATGCAGATGTCCAGCATCTTGACCCAGGTGCGGGACTTGACGGTGCGACCGAGAAGGAGCGCGTAAGAAGAAAGTTTCGGGTTTCAAGTTTCCAGTTTCGTAGATGACCGTTCGTTGCAAGATCACTCGAAACTCGAAACCTGAAACTCGAAACTAACCCTTCGATTTTATCCGGGCAACCAGCCAACACAGCCGGGACCAGCAATGGTCCCGGTTTTTTTCTTCGCCAGAAGTTTCGAAACTTCCTTTCCGCTGGCCTCATCTCTCCTGGTGTCCGCCTTTTTGAGGAACTATGCATACATCACAAAAAACTGTTGTTATTACCGGAGCCTCCAGCGGAATTGGCAGGTCTTGCGTCTCAGGCATGAGCCGCCTGGGCTGGCAAGTATTCGCCACTGTTCGCAAAGAATCGGATCGCGACCAGCTTGCAGGGGAGTTCGGAGGAAACGTTCATCCCGTGTTGATGGACCTTGAGAACGAGGCATCCATCGCCGCGGCGGCTCAAGAGATCGAGTCGCAACTCGCAGGCCGCAGCCTGGATGCGTTGGTAAATGTAGCGGGAATTGGGATGGTGCGCCCTCTGGAATACGCGTCGATGAAAGACTTGCGGCAGATATTCGATATCAACTTTTTCGGCCAGATCGCGGTGACACAAGCATTGTCGCGCTTAGTGAGAAAAGCCAGAGGCCGGATCGTGAACATCACTTCGGTTGGAGTCAACGTTGCCATTCCCTTTGGCGGCTTGCTGAATGCCAGCAAGAGTGCGTTTGCCAAGATCAGCGACACCTTGCGGCTGGAAATGCACTCGTTTGGCGTGCGCGTAATCGCGATTGAGCCGGGTTCAATTTCCACCCCGGCGGTGGACAAAACTCTGGGAGATCTCGAGCAGGTGATCCGCAATCTGCCACCCGAGGCTCAGACGCAGTACGGCGCCATGATCCGCAAGATGGGACGGCGCGGGTATGAGATGGAAAAGAACGGAAGCTCCCCCGATGTTGTGGCCGTGGCTGTAGAGCATGCGCTGACTTCAAGCCGCCCGCGTATCCGGTACCGGGTGGGCAAGCATGCCAAACTTCTGGCCACCCTGCCAAAGATCCTTCCAGAGAGGGTGATGGACGCGCTCCTTCGCAAGATGCTGGGACTCTCCGACGTCGACGAACGGCGGACCGAGAACCCGACGCGCGCGCAGGCAGGCCGCTCGACCGCCGTGAATCCGCGCTAGATCGAACAACATCTATCCAGCATGGATTCGCAAACTGGGGAAAATACTTTTGATGTTGTCGGACCGTCCCCTCGCAATGAGTTTTCTGAGGCCGCAGGACGCGATCTCGACGTTGTCGGTGACCATGGCCCTTCGAACGGGACTCTGCTGGACGCGTACTCTGCCGCTGTAACCAGCGCCGTGGAGCGGATCAGCCCTTCGGTCGTGCACATCGCGGTCTCTCAGGCAGCAGGACGGACGCGATCGGGAGAACCTCGCGAGCGCCAGGGTGGCGGGTCGGGATTTGTGTTCACGCCCGACGGACTCATCCTGACCAACAGCCATGTCGTGCATGAAGCCACCCGGATCTCCGCTGCTCTGGCGGACGGGCGTCATATGCCCGCGACCTTGATCGGGGAGGATCCCGCCAGTGATCTCGCGGTCGTTCGCGTCGATGAGCCGGGGTTAGTCGCGGCGGAACTGGGAGACTCGCAAAAGCTCCGCGTGGGGCAGATCGCCATCGCCATTGGCGCGCCTTACGGTTTTCAATCCACCGTTACGGCGGGTGTAGTGAGCGCGCTGGGGCGATCCCTGCGGTCGTATTCAGGGCGGCTGATCGATGACGTCATTCAGACTGATGCCTCGCTCAATCCCGGCAATTCGGGCGGACCGCTGGTCGATTCTGCTGGCCGGGTAATCGGGGTCAATACCGCGACCATTTTGCCGGCTCAGGGGATCTGCTTTGCCATCGGGATCAACACCGCGAAATTCGTTGCCAGCCGCCTGCTGCGCGATGGGCGGATTCGGCGAAGCTACGTCGGAATTTCTGGACAGACCGTTCCCGTACATCGGCGCGTGGTCCGCTTCTACGACCTGCCGAAGGAGACTGGCGCGCTGGTGCTTGCCGTCGAGGAAAACAGTCCGGCGAAGCGGGCAGGCTTGCGCCAGGGCGACATCATTGTGGCCCTGGACGGACAAGCAGTGGCAGGTGTGGACGACCTCCACCGTTTATTGACGGAGCTTCGGGTGGGCGTGAGTTGCTCAGTAACCGTCCTGCGGTGGACGGAAAAGCTGGAGCTGAAGATCGTCCCGGAAGAGGCTCGCCGGTAAAGATGCGGCGCGGGCCGCCTCCACTCATTGCCAGCACCTTCCTGCCTGTGATAGCCTCATATTGAATGACCACTTTGCACGACAAAGTGCCTGCCGGGCTGGATCGCAAGGAAGCGGAACTCTACCGGCACCTGGATCCGCAGCGGCTCCCCCGGCATATCGCCATCATCATGGACGGCAACGGGCGCTGGGCCAAACGGCGTCACCTGCCGCGTGTGGCCGGACATCGCGCCGGGGTGGCGGCGGTGCGCTCGACAGTGGAGACCGCGGCCCGCATTCATCTTCCCGCCCTGACGCTCTATGCCTTCTCCGAGGAGAACTGGAAGAAGCGGCCGGCCAGTGAAGTTGGATTTCTCATGGGGCTGCTGAGCCGGTATCTCAAGGCGGAAGTCCCGACCTTGAATAAAAATAATATCCGGCTGGAATACATCGGCCGCCAACACGAACTGCCCGCCGACGTTCAGGAGCGAATGGAGTGGGCGCGTGAAGCCACCTCTCGCAATACCGGCATGGTGCTGACGCTCGCGCTGAATTACAGCGCCCGCAGTGAACTGGTGGACGCCTTCCAGTCCATCATTGACGCCGCTTCACGCAATGGCGGAGTCGATCATGTGCGCATCGATGAGGACACAGTTTCGCGGCATCTCTATACCCGCCATCTGCCCGACCCGGACCTCGTCGTACGCACTTCGGGCGAGATGCGGCTCAGTAATTTCCTCCTCTGGCAGCTGGCTTATGCCGAGATCTACGTGACTCCAACTCTATGGCCTGATTTTCGCGGCATCCACCTTCTCGAAGGCCTTGCGGAATATCAAAAGCGCGAGCGGCGCTACGGCGGGCTCAATCACGCTCCTGCTGAATTGGTAAAAACCTGATCCCAGTGGGCACCGGAGTACCCAGAGGAAAAACACGGCCTCTGTACTCGCGCTGGTTATAATTGCGCGTTCCTCCATGCGCTGAATATTCCTTTGCTAAAACGAATTGCGACCGCAGTCGTACTGATTCCGATTGTCCTGGTGCTCATTTTGCGGGCGCCGGTGCCGGTGCTTGCCGTCTTTGCCGGCATCGTCGCGCTGCTCACCATTCACGAATTCCTCAAGCTGACGGAATCCTATGGCGTGAAGCCCCTGCGGATCCTCACTTACATCTTCACGGTAATTTTCTTTGTCTTACTTGCCTTGAATTTCGGGAACGACAAGCCTCTGCTTTCGACCGCCATATTTGTGTACTGCGTCGGATTTGCCGCCGCGCTGGCACCTTTCATTTTTCTGACTCGTGCGATGAAGAATGAAGACCTGAGCAGCGGATATCCTGCCGCGGCCGCTTCCGTCTTTGCCTTCACCTACATCGCGCTGCCTATGGGAATGCTGGTGCAGCTTCGGCAACAGTGGGCAGGGGCGTTCTATCTGCTGTTTCTGCTGCTGGTGGTTTGGGCGGGAGACATCCTCGCTTATTTTGTAGGCAAGTCCATTGGGCGGCATCTGATGGCTCCCAGGATCAGTCCGAAGAAAACATGGGAGGGCGCGGCGGCTTCGCTCCTTGCCAGTGTTGCCGTGGGCTGGCTGCTGTTCCACTACGCACAACCCCTCAGTTCCGCGCTCTTGAGGGCAGGGCTAATCCAGCGCCGCGATGGCCTTTTCGGGCTGGAGCAGCCGGAAATGGCTCCAGTCATTCTCCTGACAATTGTGTTGAATATCGCAGCACAGCTGGGTGATCTGGTCGAGTCGCTGATCAAACGCGGCGCTGGAGTAAAGGATTCAGGAGCGATTCTTCCCGGCCATGGAGGGATGCTCGATCGTATCGACGCGCTGCTCTTTGCGGCTCCGGTGCTGTGGTACTATGCCGCTTGGCGCGTGATGCAGTGAAGGCTCTTACTAGTGCCTGATTCAGCGTCGCAACCTCCCCTGAAAGCCTTGCACCCGGATAGTTCGTTAAACCCTGGCAAGCTCACGACAATAGACCGCCTCTCGACGGAGTTGTTGCTGGCGTCGCTGTTGCCCGGAGCCCCCAACTGCCTGAAAACTCGCGCGGATGGAACTATACTGGAGGGACACCATCGCATCTTCATTTTGCGGAAGAGGGGCGTGGATGTGGACAATCTCCCGCGAGACGTCATGACAAAGGAACAAGAGTGACGAGCTTTTATTGGGTCAACGGACCTTGGAATGGAAAGCTGGCACTGGCCGCGCGTCCGCGTGGCGGGGACTGGCTCGAAGATGACATTGGCGAGTGGAAGCGTGCGGGAATTGGCACCGTGCTCTCCCTGCTCACACCGGAAGAGGAAAAGGAGTTCGATCTTCGGCGTGAAGGCGAACGGACTCGAAAAGAGGGCTTGGAGTTTTTGTCCTTTCCGATCGTGGATATGCAGGTTCCTCGATCGGAAGCGAAGCTGGGGCGGGCATTGGAGGATGTGACCAGAGAACTGTCTTCTGGACGGAGTGTGCTTGTTCATTGCCGACAAGGGATCGGGCGCACCGGTTTGGTGGCTGCCTGCCTGCTCATTAGGAGCGGCATGAGCCCAGGGGCGGCGCTGGAAGCTGTTTCGGCGGCCCGCGGCATGGCAGTTCCGGAAACGGCGGAGCAGCGCGATTGGATCGAACGATATGCTCCTGCGCTCACGAAGTAAGTACAACTGCGATTACTGGAATCTATGAAACGCATCGCCATCCTGGGGTCGACGGGTTCGATCGGGCGCAGCACTCTAAGCGTTGCCGAATCCTATCCCGAGCGCTTTCAGATCATGACGTTAGCTGCGGGCAGCAATGTTGACTCTGCGTTCGAGCAGGCCTGCCGGTGGACGCCGCGAGTGATCTCGATGGCTCGGGAGGCTGATGCGGATGCGCTACGGGCTCGACTGAAAAAGGCCGGCCACGGCGATGTTGAGGTCATTTACGGCGCAGCGGGAACGGTGCGGGTTGCAACGCATGCTGAAGTCGATTTCGTGGTCAGCGCTATCGTCGGGGTGGCCGGGCTGGAAGCGACCTATGAAGCGGTCCGTGCCGGCAAAACTCTCGGGTTGGCCAACAAAGAATGCCTGGTGGCGGCGGGAGAGCTGATCACTGCTGAAGCGCGCAGGCGGAACGTCGCCCTGCTGCCGATCGACAGCGAGCACAACGCGGTGCATCAGTGCATGCGCGGAGGGCGCTTGGAAGAAGTCGAGCGCGTTTGGCTCACGGCTTCCGGGGGGCCATTTCGCAATACGCCGCAATCCGAGTTTGCGTCCATCACCGTAGAACAGGCCCTCAACCACCCTACGTGGAAGATGGGCAAGCGGATCACCATCGATTCGGCGACCCTGATGAACAAAGGATTCGAGGTCATCGAGGCATGCAGGTTATTTCACATGCCTCCCTCGAAAGTGGAAGTAATTATCCATCCCCAATCGACAATCCACTCCATGGTGGAGTTCGTGGATGGCAGCATACTTGCTCAGTTTTCTGTGACGGATATGCGCTTGCCGATCCTGTATGCCTTAACATATCCGGAGCGGATTGCGTCCGATATGCGGTTTGCGGTCAGTGACTTGCGTCATCTGGACTTCAGCCCACCGGACATGAAAAAATTCCCTTGCCTGCGTCTGGCGTATGAGGCCGCAGAGGCCGGGGGCGCTAAGACCGTGGCCCTGAACGCTGCCGACGAGATCGGGGTGGCGGCGTTCCTGGAAGGCAAGATCCGATTTGACCAGATTCCCAGGATTATCGAAGAAACACTCAAGGAAACAACTTGCGGGGCTCTGGAGTCGATTAAGAAGGTCTTAGATGCGGATGCGGACGCCCGCCTAACAGCGCAGCAGAAGGTTTTAGGCCTGGGTTCACGACCGCGCGCAACATCTTTTGTGTAGTTTTGGGAATCTAATGGTGGGAGCGTACGTACCTCGACTATGTCTGATTTTTTGATTTCGCTGATCTCGGTAGTTGCCGTCCTTGGCTTCATGATCCTGATCCACGAGTTCGGCCACTACGCCGTGGCCAAATGGCTTGGGGTGCGCGTCGAGCAGTTCGCCATCGGCTTCGGCAAGCGGCTCATTGGCTTCCGCAAAGGCGAAACTGATTACAGGATCAACGCGATTCCTCTTGGCGGCTACGTCAAAATGAGTGGCGAGAACCCGATGGATCAGCGCACCGACGATCCCGGGGAATTTATGAATCACTCCCGCTGGCATCGCTTTCTGATCGCGATCGCCGGCCCGGCGATGAACATCCTGCTTGCCGTGGTGCTGCTTACCGTGGTGTACATGGTGCACTACGAATATCCGATCTATCTCGATAAGGCAGCCGTAGTGCAAGGCGTTCGCAAGGATTCCCCGGCACAACAGGCGGGGATTCAAGCTGGAGACCGCATCATCAAGATCGATGGAATCGAGAATCCCACGTGGGAGCAGGTTCAGCCCAAAGTATGGCTGAGTCCGAACCAGCCGCTGGAAATCACGATTCAGCGCGGTAATCAAGTGCTGCAAAAGACGCTGACGCCCAAGGCTGTCACCAGTTCTGAAGTTGGATCTGCGGGATGGTTTCCAGAAGAGCCGGTGGTGGTAGGACGGCTGGATCCTAGTCTTCCGGCTGCCAAGGCCGGAATGAAAGAGGACGACCGCATCGTCTCGCTCAACGGAAAGCCGGTGCCCTCGATCGAGAGCATGATTGAAACCCTGCAGCAGACAAAGAATCAGGCAGTTGATCTGCAGATCGAGCGCAGCGGCCAGACGCTCAACTTCCATCTCACGCCGGTTCTATCCCAAACCGAAGATCCCAAAGAGCAGCGCTACCGGCTGGGCTTCGTCAACAAGGGTGTGACCAAGGTCAGCCAGTTGCCGTTTGCCCAGGCTCTGAGCCTGTCGCTCGAGCAGAACAAGAAGTATTCCTTCATGATTCTGGAGCTGGCGAAGAAAATGGTGCAGCGCAAAATTTCCATGCGCGCCATCTCCGGGCCCATCGGCATCGCGCAGGATGCGGGCTATGCCGCGCAGCAAAAGGGCTGGACGCCGCTCATGGAACTGACCGCAGGGATCAGCCTGAACCTGGGCATCTTCAACCTGCTGCCGATTCCAATTCTGGACGGCGGCGTGATTATGTTCCTGCTGATTGAAGGCCTGATGCGGCGCGATATCAGCATGACCATCAAAGAGCGCGTCTACCAGGCGGCGTTTGTGTTCCTGGTGCTGTTCGCCGTGATGGTCATCTACAACGATCTGATGAAGACGATTCCTGGGTTGGCAGACCGGCTGCCGTAGATCAGGCGAGCTTCGCGGCAAACACCAGCACCAGAATTCCGACGGTGATGCGGTAAATGGCGAATGGGGTGAAGCCGCGTTTGCGCACCCAGGCCATGAACCACGCCACTGAAGCGTAAGCCACGATAAACGACACTACGAAGCCGATGGCGAGCACCATCCATCCGTGGGCATCGATCTGCGAGACTCCGATCGGGTTCTCGCCTTTCCCGCGCAGCGACTTGTAAAGAGTGTAGAGGGTGGCCGCGGCCATGGTCGGCATGGAGACGAAGAACGAGAACTCCAGGGCCGCGGCGCGCGACATGCCGGCGATTTGTCCGGCGGCTATGGTTGCCATGGAGCGCGAGGTTCCGGGAAATACGGCGGAGAAGATCTGGCAGAAGCCAATCCAGATCGATTGTCCCAAACTCATATCTTCCATCTTCCAAGTATGAATGCTGCTGCTGGCGTTCGGACCTGCGGCTTCGGCTTTGGCGCGCATGGCGTCGACGATCCACATGACAATTCCGCCGATCAGCAGCGACCATCCGATGATCACAACATTTTCCAGGTGCTTCCCGATGACCTTGGTGAGCAGGAAGGATGCAATCGCGGTGACCACGAAGGCAACCATGGTCAGACTCAACGGATGCGTGAGGAGCGTGCGGTTTCCGCTCTCGCCGCGCGGAAACGTCGAAAGGAATTTTGTGATTCGACTCCAGAAGTAAACGGGAAGGCACAAAATTGCGCCGAGTTGGATGACGATGGAATACATTTTCCAATAGCCGTCGGAGAGGCTGATGTGCAGCAACGCTTCCGAGAGCCGCAGATGCGCGGTGGAGCTGACCGGCAAGAATTCGGTGACGCCTTCGACAATTCCCAGAATCAACGAGAGCAGGTAATCGTTCAATCTTCCTCCCAGGTGAGGCAACAGTATCGCAGAGAGCTCCACTTCGACTGGTTACAAAAAGATGAACAGCTGATTTCGGCGCACGCCGCGAACCACGGTGAATCAATCACTCGCGTTGCCGTAGGTGGGAACGCCTTGCTGGACGTAGAAGATCAGGGTTTGTGCGCGATTCGCCCAGTCGCTTTGCCCATACTGGCTGAGGATTTGCTGAGCCAGACCGAGCGCGCGATTTTTCGACTCTTCGGCTTTCTTCGGGTTGGCTTCAGTCTTGTAGATCTCGATCAACGCGGACCGGCGCCAGGCCGCCTGATACAGGGCTTGCGGGGCGGCGGGGGATTGCTGGTGTTCTTTGGCGTACTTCTCGTACATGTCCGCTTCTTTGTCGGGACACTTGGAAGCAGCCTGCCAGTCGCCGCAGAGTTTATTTTCAATCAAGTGGAAAGCGGCGAGATCGGCCCACTTGGTACCGGAAAATTTTTTCATCACCAGCTTCATCCACTCTTCGTTGATCTGGCCGCGCATGTAGGCTTCGCGCTCGCGGGCGGAGGGACGAGTCATGATGTCAGAGCGTTCGATCTGCCAGCGAATATCGGCGGCGCGGTACAGGCCTTCGCCCGCCAGCGGTGAAGCGGGGAACAGGTCGTAGACGCGGTAGTAGAGACGCATGGCATCCTGCGCAGCGTCTTTGCGCCCGCGGCGGCGGCTGGCTTCATCTTCGGAATCGGCGGCTTCGCCGAAGACGATCTTGTCGCCATTGGGCGTGGACATGCCGACCAGAGCCTTAGCCGGAAGCCATCCAGTGATGGTTTTGCCCTGGGCTTCGTCATCGTCTTCGTCGTCAGGATTTTTGCTGGGATCGCGGAGGATCGCCTCCACGTGAGCCCAGTCGCGGCTGCTGTCGATGATCACCAGTTCGTAGCCGCGCTCAACGGTCCCGAGCTTGGCTCCGTCGGAGCTGGGAGAGACCCGGATGCTTGCTTCGTGGACCAGCGTGCCGCGCTGGGCTTGTCCGAGGCAGAAGCCGGTTAGAGTCAACAGTGAGCAGATAAGAGAGGTGATGAACGGGACGGGCATCCGGCCCGCGAAACGCTGTCGAGCTTCGCTCGACCGGTCAGCCGAGGCGACCGTCCCTACATGGCACGCTCCAATGCTTTCAAGACTTTGCAAGCAAAGTATTGATAACAAATGTTTTATTGAGGAGACCTGAAGAGTTTTTTTTTGACGTTGTCTTCGCAAAGTATTGAGTGCGAAAGACTTGGAGGAAACGGAGGTGGTGATGTGTCTGCAAAGTCTTGAAAGGAGAGTAGTTATAGTCAAAGTATTCGAAATGAAGGACTTGTTGGTGTGATGTTCCGCCGAATCGTCGAGATTGAGGAGATTGCGCGTTATCGCAAGCCAGATCTCAGGCGCGACAGGCTCAGCGTCGCACATCGAGTGGGTGGTCATATTTGTTGTGGGAGACGGTATCAGGATCATCGTTTGTTTTGTTGAAGTCAAGGTCATTTGAACATTCGCGGCCTGTGGAAAACTGGCCTTGATGCTGCACAATGCGCGGGCGACACAGTACTTCTATAGCCTACTGAGGCCGACCTTACGATCGGAGATCCTGGAGCATTTTAGGCTCGATGTTGCCTCCGCTGATGATGGCTACGTTCAGCTTGGTCTGCGGGAGTTCTTTGGCGTGGAAGATGAATCCGGCGGTGGCGACGGCGCCGCTGGGCTCGGCGACGGTGTCGGGATTGGCAGCGAGATATTTCATGGCCTGGCGGATTTCGTCTTCGGTGACCGTGATGATGTCGTCGACGTAGGCGCGGATGTGTTCGAAGTTGATGGGGCCGATGCTTTGGGTGCGGAGTCCGTCGGCGAGGGTGCGGGAGACTTGCTCGGCGGGGAACTGGACGATCTTGCCCTGCCGCAGGCTGGCTTGGGCGTCGGCGGCGAGTTCAGGCTCAACCCCAATCACCTTGACTTTAGGATTCGTGAGCTTGATGGCGGCGGCTACGCCGCTGATCAAACCTCCACCACCCACCGGGGCGAGGACGGCTTCGACATCCGGCAGATCGCGCAAAATTTCCAGACCGATGGTGCCCTGTCCGGCGATGATTTTTTCGTCGTTGTACGGGGGAACGATTACGTATCCGTGCTGGGCTGCGAGTTCTTCTGCTTTGTTCTTGCGTTCGTCGGAACCGGGACCAACCAGAACAATTTCGGCTCCGAGTCTGGCCGTGGCATCGCGCTTAATTTGGGGAGCGTTGCTGGGCATCACAATTACCGATTTCACCTTGAGCGAGCGGGCGGCATAGGCGACGCCTTGGGCATGGTTGCCGCTGGAGTAGGAAATGACTCCGGGCCGGCGTTCGGCTTCCGAGAGAGACGCGATTTTGTTGTAGGCACCGCGGAGCTTGAATGCGCCGATGGGCTGCTTGTTTTCCGGCTTGAGCAACAGGCGGCGAGGATCAGCGTCGCACAGGGGGAACTGCACTAATTTCGTGTGAACGATGACGCCTTCGAGGCGCGATTGAGCGGCGTGAAGGTCGGAAAGGTTAATCATTGTTTCAGTTGTGCCTAGGGTAGAGGGTATCGTTAATGCGGGCTTCCCGCCACTGCGGCCCTGCTCCCGTGATTGCGAAGTTAAGCGGTGTGGCTTGGAGTAATTTGCCAACCTCCCACAAGCCCGTTTCTTCGATAACTTCCTGTTTGCCGACGATTTGCTCGGAAACACGGGAGTCGTTCTTTTATCCACATAGCGAGCCACAGAGCTGGGGCGGAAATTCGGGCGCGATGCGGGTTCCCATTGAACCGTCGGTTGATGGTTCATCAAGCACGTTATTTTGTCTGCGAGATTTCTGTGCCACAACCGTCATGCGTTGACTGGCAAAATCCCCATCCGTAAGATGAGTCAACCTGAAGGCGTGGGATCTCCTAGTGATCGGCCAGACCATCTCGCACTACCGCATCGTCGAGAAGTTGGGCGGCGGCGGGATGGGCGTCGTCTACAAAGCCGAGGACGTGAAACTCGGCCGCTTCGTGGCTCTCAAGTTCCTTCCTGACGACGTCGCCAAAGACCCGCAAGCCCTTAGCCGCTTCGAGCGTGAAGCCAAGGCCGCCTCCGCGCTGAATCATCCCAACATATGTACGATCTACGAAATTGACGACCAGCACGGACAAATGCTTTATCGCGATGGAGTTCCTCGACGGCATCACGCTCAAGCACCGGATTGCGGGCCGTCCGATGGAGACGGAGCTGATTCTATCGCTGGCCATCGAGATTGCCGATGCGCTCGACGCGGCCCACGCCCAGGGCATAGTCCACCGCGACATCAAACCTGCCAACATCTTCGTCACCAAGCGCGGACACGCCAAGATTCTGGACTTCGGTCTGGCCAAAGTTACGAGCCCGGCCAGTTCTTCCAGCCAGATAGCCGCGGCCAACACGCTGACGGGAACGCTGGCAGGATTCGCATCTGACCAGTCCGGGAACGGCGGTGGGGACAATCTCCTACATGTCGCCCGAGCAAGTCCGCGTCAAGGAGTTGGACGCACGCACGGATCTGTTCTCGTTCGGCGCCGTCCTCTATGAAATGGCGACCGGGGCGTTGCCCTTCCGTGGTGAGAGTACCGGTGTGATCTTCGACGGGATCATGAACCGCGCTCCGCTGTCTCCCCTGCGACTGAACCCTGATCTTCCGCCCAAGCTGGAAGACATCATCAACAAGGCTCTGGAGAAGGATCGCGACTTGCGTTATCAGCACGCATCGGAGATTCGGGCCGATCTGAAGCGGCTGAGGCGGGAGACGGAGTCGGGGAGGATCGCAGCAGAAACTTCAGCTTCAAGCTTCCGTGATGGCGGGAGCCTCTGCGTCCCAGGTTGACATTGCTGCGTCTTCTGCAACGCCGTCATCGTCCAGTGCTGTACTCATCGCGGAAGTCCGGCGGCATCGAGGAGCGCTGATCGGCGCTGCCGTTCTGGTGATGGCGCTGGTAGCTGCGGCTGGCTTTGGTGTTTACAAACTGGTGAGCCGCAATGCACCCGGCATTCGATGCGCGCAGTCTTACCATTCGGCCACTCACCGACCATGGAGAAGTCACGAATTTTGCGACGATTTCGCCGGACGGAAGGTTGGTGGCATACGGCCGGAGGGAGGGCGAACGAAGTCTGCGGGTGAAGCAGGTGGCCACCGGCAGTGAGGTGACGGTGGTACCGCCCCAGCCGGGTCTTTTCGGTTCGGGAGCGGCGTTCACGCCCGACGGGAATTATCTGTACTACCCGCACGGCGATCCTGCCAACCCAAATAACGTCAATCTATACAGCGTGCCGTCTCTGGGCGGGACGCCTCGGCAAGTGGTGAGTGATGTGGCCGGCGCGGCGGCATTTTCGCCGGACGGAAAGCAGATCGTGTACCGCCGCTCCCTTCAGGAGACCGGCGAAGACCAGATTCTGATCGCGAATGCCGACGGAAGCGGTGAGCGAGTCATCGTTCAGGAAAATCGGGGCGAGGGAAAGGGGTTGAGCACGGATCCGTCATGGTCGAAGGGCGATCTGATCGCGGTGGGTGCTTTCGACGTGGGGAAGGGGCAGATCACATCGATTCTGGTGTACACGCCGCAGGGCAGGCTGGTGAAGAAGTTCCCCCGATCCCACGCTGGTTACGTCGGTGGCGTGGCTGCCGGACGCGTCTGGCTTGCTGTTTGTGGGCGCGGAAAAAGGGACGGGATTGCGGAGCCAGATCTGGTTTCAGCCCTATCCGGCAGGCGACGCAATCCGGGTCAGCAACGACCTGAGCAGCTATCTCTCGCTAAGCGTAACGGGAGACGGACGGTCGTTCATTACGACCGAGCAGCGCCAGGCTGCGACGGTTTACGTGGGAGACTCGCCTGCTGTGCTGAGCGACAAGATCGACTGGAAACTGACGCCAGTCTCGACCCAGCAAGCGACCGGATACGATTTGTCGTGGACCGCGACCGGCAAGCTTCTGCAAAAAGATGTGAGCTGGCACATTGATGAGACCGCTGCGGATGGGAGCAACCGGATTCGCCTGCTGGAGAACGACAGTCTGCTGTTCAGTGCCATGCCCTGCGGTGCGGGAGACTTGGTCGTGGTGGGGAGAGTTCTTGAGGACAATAAACCGAATGTGTGGCTCCTGAATACAGTCAGCGGCGAGTTGAAGCAACTTACCTTTGGAATTGATGTGGAGAAGGGTGACTGCACGCCTGACGGCAAATGGCTGCTATACGCGGAAGGGGCAGCCAGTGATGGAGTCGGGCGCATTTATAAAATGTCCGACCGCTGGGGGGACTCCCGCCGAATTGGCCCGCGGAACCAGTTTTTCTCCAGTGGTTTCTCCGGATGGCAAACGGATCGCCTACGGGAAAACGGAGGGACAGGGAGCCAGTACAAAATCGAAGATCGTTGTGCAGAGACTGGAAGACGGCGCGATTGAGAAGCAGATCGAGATGACCGCGTCGTTTGACGACTGGCACGCTCTGGGCTGGACACCCGATGGCAAGGCTCTCAGCTTTGTGCACAATACAACCGGTAGCACGCAAAATGTGTATATGGTGTCGTTGTCGGGCGGCGCTCCTGTACCGTTGACTCACTTCGCCTCCGAACCTGTGTTTGTGCCTGCCTATGCCTGGTCCAAAGACGGCAAGAAGTTCGCAATCACCCGCGCCCGCTACAACGATACGGATGTCGTCCTGTTCAGCGGATTCCGCTAGGCGCTCCAGGAACATTCAGCCAGGCTGTCGCGACACGCCCGGCTGCGCCCCGCTGGACAGCCCCAGGGGCTGTCCCCACGTGGCTCGGCTTCGCTTGCGGGGCGGACGAGGCGTCCGGCCCTACACAGACTTATCAGAATTCACATGTCCAGAGTTGAGGGATGAAGCCAATCGAACCTTGCGATGGCTGATACTGCTACCGATTTTGCGAGTTCCGCGCTAAAATGGCGGACAAGTTGCCGCATGTTGTGATCTCGCCCCGGAGAGACGGCGTGCGGCAGGTATAGTCTTTGGAGACCAAGCCGACATTATCTACCCTCATTGCCGCCGCTGAACGTGGCGAGAAACCGGCTGCAGACGAGCTGTTCAGCGCACTCTATTCCGAATTGCGCCGACTCGCGAAGTACGAACTGGCGCGGCACGGGGTCCCGGTGAGCGTTAGCGCCACGACACTCTTGCATAAAGCATATATCGAGATGGCGGGAAATCACGGAACCTCGTTCGCCGATCGCCACCGATTCATGAGTTATGCCGGTCGTGTCATGAGGGGCCTGATCATTGATCACGCTCGCAGCCGCCGCGCTCAGAAGCGGGGGGGCCAATTTGAGATTACGTCGCTGGAAGCCGAAATCGAGAACGCGGCAGATGAGCAGAAGCTGGTGCAGATCAGTCAGGCGTTAGACGAATTGGCCAAAGCGGAACCGGCGCTCGCAGAAGTTGTCGACTTGAAATTCTTTTGCGGCTTTTCCTTTGCCGAGATCGCCGCCATGAGGGACGTCAGCGAACGAACCGTCCAGCGTCAATGGGAGAAAGCCCGCATCTATCTCCATCGCAGCATTCGTACAGACTTAGAGATATGAGGAACCGTGTCAGCACTCAGCCCTGATCAATGGCAGGAAATAAGTCCTTACCTGGACCATGCGCTTTCGCTTCCAGCGGAGGAGCGCGCATGCTGGCTGGCGGATTTCCGGGCGAAGAGTTCCGACTTGGGCGGTCTCCTCGAGAAGTTGCTCGACGAACACCGTGAACTCTCTCAGGAACATTTTCTGGAAGCCGAACCACCGCGGCCCGCAAGCGAACCATGTTTAACCGGAGAAATCCTGGGACCCTACAAGCTGCTTTCGCGGATCGGCGAGGGCGGAATGGGCAGCGTTTGGCTTGCGGAGCGTCATGATGGCCGCTTCGAACGCCAGGTGGCGATTAAGTTCTTACATTTTGCAGTAGCGTCTTCAACAGCGGCTGAAAGATTTAAGCGCGAAGGTAGAATTCTCGGCCAACTAGCGCATCCGCACATTGCGGAACTGATTGACGCTGGCGTGACTCCTCGTGGAGAGCCCTATCTCGTCCTTGAACACGTGAAGGGGAAGCAAATTGACGAGTATTGCGATGAGCGTGCTCTGGGAGTGGACGCACGAATCGAACTGTTTCTGGATGTTCTCAGCGCAGTTGCGCACGCCCATGCAAACTTGATCGTTCACCGTGACATTAAACCTTCCAACGTGCTGGTCAGTTACGAGGGAGATGTAAAACTGTTGGACTTCGGTATTGCCAAGCTTCTCGCCGACGATAGAAGCCCTGCCGCAGTGACTCTGCTGACTGTCGAAGGCGGGAGCGCGATGACGCCGCAATTTGCTGCGCCAGAACAGCTGATGGGAGGTGCGATTACAACCGCGACAGACGTTTTTGCGCTGGGCACGTTACTCTATCTGCTTTTGACGGGGCAGCACCCGGCAGGTCCTGGCCCGCATTCTCCGGCGGACATGGTCAAGTCCATTACCGAAACTGAGGTCCGTCCAGCATCGCAAGCCGTCGCATTGGCGAGCAATAGCACCGGCAAGCACGGTACCACACCCGAAAAGCTGCAGCGACAGCTCCATGGTGACCTGGACACAATCATCGCTAAGAGCCTGAAGAAGAAACCTGAGGAACGCTACGGCTCAGTTGCCGCCTTGGCTGATGATCTTCAGCGCTACCTCAAGCACGAACCAATCAGCGCCCGGCCCGACAAAATTTCTTATCGCCTGGGCAAATACGTTCGTCGCCACCGGATAGGCGTGGCCGTCGCGGCGACGCTGGCACTGCTCCTCGCCGGATTTGCTGTTGTACAAGCAGTACAGCTGCGCCGGATCACGCGGGAGCGTGATCGAGCAGACCGCATCTCGCAATTTATGACCGGTATCTTCAAAGTGGCCGATCCCGGTCAAAAGCTGGGCAGTACCGTCACCGCTCGCGACGTTCTCGACAAAGCGGCGCACGATATCGAAACCGGTCTTGCGCATGATCCCGAACTGCAGGGACGGCTGCTGTATGTCATGGCAATGGCCTACAACAACCTTGGTCTATACTCGCGTGCACAAGCGCTCCTGGAACGTAGCGTTCAGATTTCCAGTTCCGCGTTTGGACCAGAAGATATTCAAACTCTGCGGAGCCGGCAAAAGTTGGCCTGGACGCTGTTCCAGCAGGGCCGGTTTGCCGAAGCGGAATCCCAACAGCGCAGTTTGATTGAGGTAGAACGGCGCGTCTTCGGTGCCGAACGCGGGGAAACAGTCGGAACCATGGGTGATTTAGCCACGACTCTCAGCGAGGAAAGGCGCCTGCCTGAGGCCGAGAAACTTCAGCGCGACGTCCTGGAGATCCAAAAGCGGGTGCTCGGCCCGGAAGCACAGTACACCCTGGCTTCAATGGATAATCTCGCCGTTACGCTTCTATATGAAGGCCGGTTGGAAGAGGCGGACAGACTCGAACAGCAAACCTTGGAGACGCAGCGTCGTCTGCGCGGGGAGGACAATCTTACTACCATTCATTACATGATGAACGCGGCTGAGATTAAAGCGGCCATGGGTGCGTTCGACGAGGGGGAAAAAATGTCGGTGGAATTGCTCGATCTCGAACGTCGCCTCATCGGTCCAGATAGCCCCGAAACCGCCGAAACCACTTACAGTCTGGCTACTATCAAGGCGAAGCAGGGAAAAAAGGACGAAGCGCTGCTCCTACTCCACCACGCCGTCGATCACGGCATGTTACCGCGCGAAGCCCTTACACTCGGAGACGACCCAGACCTAAAGGCACTTCACAACGATTCCCGGTTCGATGCGTTAGTCGCTTATGCAAAACGGGGGGCCGCGGCCAAAGGGCCTCATTGATATTGTGGCTAAGGGCAGATTCGAATCTCGACTGGGGCCCGTCCTTTGGCTCTTCACGGGACCTGGCCGAAACTGCGCTAAACCGCTGCCCTGCAATTCGATGCGGAACAGCGCAAATATTTTAGAAGCGCTCTGTCGTCTTTTGCCAGCCGTTTCCGATTGTGTAAGTAGATGGACGGAGTAGCTCCGTTCGGGCCGGCAACGCGTGACAGCTTTCTCGGGTCGAGGAACGCTTCCGAAGCCGCAGCCACTATTTCTGAAACGCGCCACAACAAAGGGGGCCCTATGTTCGAGTTCAACAACAATCGCAGATTTTCGGTTTCTATTAAAAAGCTTCTTCGCCGCGCATCCGATCTTGCAGCTAAGGCGGCAGGAGTCAGTCGCGTTCCCAGACGCAACGTCATTGCAGGTATTTTCGTCATCGCCGGCGTACTTGCAGCGATCGTTGGGGCAAGCGGAGAGCCGATCCCCTTCTTGAAGTTTATCTCCAACGGCGTCTTTTTCCCGAACCCGAACGGCGCGTCACAAACCTACAGCGCTAACGGCGGTGGGATCGACCTTACCGGACCGTTCTTTCAAAGCATGGGAACGAATGGCCGCAGCTGCGCTACTTGCCATCAGCCCAGCGACGGGATGTCGGTGTCCGCTGCCAGCGTGCAGCGCCGGTTCTTGCTAAGTCAGGGTCATGATCCGATTTTCCGTCCGGTCGACGGCTCCAATTGCAACCACAATATCGATGTGTCAACCCTTACTGGCAGGAGGGCCGCGTATAGCCTCCTACGGACCCGTGGCTTGTTCCGCATTTCCATGCCAGTCCCGGCAAATGCAAATTATCAAGTGGTAAGCGTGAACAATCCGTATGGCTGCAATGAAGCGGATGTGATTTCTATGTATCGGCGACCGCTGCCCGCCACCAACCTGCGTTTTCTGAGCGCGGTCATGTTTGACGGGCGGGAATCCTCGCCCGCGACCGGAACAACAAAGATTATGTACTCGAACTACCCCAGTTCACTCGTAAGTGATCTGGAGCACCAGACTCTGGACGCCACAATGGGCCACGCCCAGGGGGATGGCACGCGTCCAACTCCTGCAGAGCAACAGCAGATCGTTAATTTTGAAATGGGCCTGTCGACGGCCCAGGCATTCGACAACCACGCTGGATTCTTGAAGGGGCTTGGCGCAAACGGCGGACCGAAAGGCCTCCTCAGCCAACCATTTTTTATAAGCATGAACTCCAGTGTGAATCCATTGGTTCCAGCGCTCGAACAACCGGGAGGGCTGGTCGCACCGGGTGATGGCCAGTTCAGCCCGGCAATCTTCAACACCTTTGATGCGTGGGCATCACTTCCTCAGGCGGATCCGCGAGCCGCAATCGCGCGCGGCCAGGAAATTTTCAATTCGAAAGCTATTAATATCACCGGGGTTGCCGGGATCAATGACGATGCCTCGGCCGGCGGGCTGGTCACTGGCGGCCTTGCCTCTCTTCAGGGGACGTGTGGAACTTGTCATGACTCGCCGAACGTGGGCAATCACTCATTCCCGACGCCACTGAATATCGGTACCGGCGATCCCGATCCTTCCAATCAAGCAGCGAACCTGGGTGGCCTCGACATAGGCTACCTGCCCTCGATCACCGTGTGCAAAACCGATCCGGACACGAAATTGCCAACGAGCAATTGCAAGACGACCACGGATCTTGGCCAGGCTTTGATTGATGGAAATTTCGATCATGTTGGCAAGATCAAAGGACCGATCCTGCGCGGCCTTTCAGCGCGTGCGCCATACTTCCACAACGCTTCGGCTCAGTCCCTCCTGGAGGTCGTACGGTTTTATGAAATGCGATTCGGACTTGCCCTAAGCCCGCAAGAGGAATCGGATTTGGTGGCGTTTTTAGGTTCTCTCTAGGCAAGGGCTGAGGAGCGGTATCGCGACACGCTCGGCTTCGCCTTCGCGGGACAGCCCAAGGGGTTGTCGCTAGGTGATTAGTTACAACGATTGTAGAAAGGTCAACAGCGCTTTTTGATTCGACGGCTTCAGCTTTAGAAAGCGCTCGGTTATCTTCGAGGATTCTCCGGAATGCCGGCGGATCGCGTCGTCCAACTGGACGGAGTTGCCGTCGTGCATAAAACGCGAGCGTAGGCGTAATCCCCAGAGGGGAGCGGTCCTGATCTTGTTGCGTGCGCAGAGCGTGTCGCGCAGCAGTTTGGGGTGCTTTTCGCCTTCAGCGACAGCATCCTGGTAGCTTTCACTGCATTCTTCTTCGAATTTTCCGGCTGATTCATTGCGTTCCGCCTGGCCTTCCTCCCGGAAACGTTTTTCGAGCAGGGGACGACCAAAATGTTCGACTAAGGCAACCGAGATTCCGTCGCCGGTGCCAACGTCGTGCAGAAGGAAGTCACTAAAAGGATGAATGGTCCGGTTCTCAAGGGCTTCAGGATGCAATCCCGGTCCACCACTTGCCGCTGGGCTCTTGCCCGTCACGATAGTTTCCACGTGACAGGTTGCGCAGCCGATCTTGGTGAACAGGTCCTCCCCCCGTTTTGCATCCGAACTTGGCGCAATCGATTCGTCGCGGGCAGGCGCTTTCAGCGAACGCATGAAGCTGGCGAAGTGCTCGATATCTTCCAAATTGTTGTCGCTCGGATCGGGCACGCTGTTTGGTTCGGTAATCTTCGTGGGATCGTGATTCGGAATCGTGGTGGTCACCGGAGGATTGCAGGTGGTGGTCACCTCCGCTTTCTGAATACTGCTGGTGATGCCCATTTCGTTCAGATAGGCGTCGGCAGCGAAAGCCAGCAAGCTGGCGTGTTGGTCCTTCCAACCAAAGCGCCCGATGCGGTCTGATCCCTCGCCCTCCGGAACGGGCACCTTTACGGCTTGGCCACAGATTTTTCGGTGAGTAGCCTTGCACTGCTGCCTGCGGATTTGCAAGAGGGTCTCATCGGAAATCGCTTCCACGTAGCCGTCGCCTAGTGTGCTGGTAGCAAGGCGGGTGGTGCGCACCGTTTCTGTTGCGGGCACATGTTCCTGGATTTCAGGACAGATGGCGCGATCGTTTATCAAGGTTCGGTCCTTGATGAGTTCAGCGCCATGATTAATAGGAATCTCGGGATTCTGAAATAGTCCGTGTGCATCGAGATGTCCGACGCGCAGCTCGGTAATCTGGCTGCCCGCACCGGAAACCGGGCTCTGGTGACATTCGCGGCACGATTGCGCGTTGTAGAGCGGACCTAGTCCATCCGGGGTAATATGCTCCACTTCCTCGAAGAATTTCTGGTCGGTCTGGCGGCGGTCAGGATCAGAAAAGCCGTTGCTCTGGTCGTCAAATCCGGTAGGGGCTTCAATGGGCTGAGATGTCGACTGTCCACGAGAATGGATTCCGAGGCCCAGCAGGATGGCGGTCGCAAGAATGAGGGACAAGGTCGCGAGTTTCATCACACGCTCCGTTCGCGGCCAGAAGATTGCATCGGAATGATAAGGCGGACTCCAGGTTTGAGCAATTGTTCATCTCGATTCTGGACAAGGTGCTACAAACGCGAACCTGGGCTTCCGGATTGCTCCGGGATTACGGGCCACCAATACCGGCTTGAGTTGAGCGGTTCTGGGGGTGCGCCCCGGCGGAGAGCCCAAGGGGCTGTCCCACGTGGCCTGGGCTGGCGCTACTTGGGGTGGTCAGATTTCGAGGATTACGGGCATGATTAGCGGGCGCTTTTGGGATTGTTTGTTGATGTAGCGCTTCAGGTCGGCGCGGATTTTTTCCTTGATTACGCCGTAGTCCGCTTTTTCTTCTTCGCTGGACTGGGCCAGCGTATCTTCCACCATCCGGCGGGCGCCTTCGAGGAAACCATCTTCTCCGACGTTGAAGCCGCGAGTCACGATTTCGGGCGTGGTCTCGACCTTTCCCGACAGCTTGTTGATGGCGATGATGGGAAGGACGATGCCGTCTTCACTGATGTGGCGGCGGTCTTTGATGATGAGGTCCTCGACCACGTCGGTGCGATTGCCGGAATCAATGCAGACGCGACCTACGTTGACCTTCATGGTCTTGCGGGCGCCCAGTTCGTCGAATTCGAGAACGTCTCCGCTTTCGATCAGCATGACTTTGCCTACAGAACTGCGCATGGCTGCCGCCATCTCGGCGTGCAGCTTCAGCTGGCGGTACTCGCCATGGATCGGAATGAAGTAGCGCGGCTTGACCAGGTTGATGATGAGCTTGAGTTCTTCCTGGCTGGCGTGGCCACTGACGTGGATCGGCGGGCTGGTGCCGTCTTCATAGATGACGTGCGCCTCGCGGCGGAAGAGGTGATCGATCATGCGGTAGATCGTCTTCTCGTTGCCGGGGATGATGCGGCTGGAGAGCACTACCGTGTCCCCTTTTTCAATCTTGGCATGCTTGTGATTGTCGACTGCGGCGCGCGACAACGCAGACATGGGCTCGCCCTGGGTGCCGCTGATGAGCACGCAGACTTTTTCCGGCGGGAAATTTTTCATCTCGCCGGGATTGATGACCAGGCCTTCGGGGACTTCGATGTAGCCGAGATCTTCGGCGATCTCGGCGGAGTTGTTCATGGAGCGGCCGATGAAAGCGACTTTGCGCCCGTGCTGATGGGCGAGTTCCACGGCGAGGTTAATGCGGTGGATCGAACTGGAGAAGCAGGAGATGAAGAGGCGGCGCTTGGTGTGGGCGAAAACTTCGTCGAATTTGCGGCGGACGGCGCGCTCGCTGGGAGTGTATCCCTTGCGCTCGACGTTGGTGGAATCCTGAAAGAGCGCGAGCACGCCTTCTTTGCCGTATTCGGCGAAGGTGTGGAGATCGAAAAGCTTATTGTCGGTGGGCGTGGGATCGACCTTGAAATCGCCGGTGTGGATGATTACGCCCAGCGGCGTGTGGATCGCGAGCGCGACGCAATCGACCAGGCTGTGCGTCACGCGGATGGGGTGAATGGTGAAGATGCCGGCCTTGAAACGCTCGTTGGCGCGCATCTCGCGGAGGTCGGCGTCATCGAGCAGGCCGTGCTCGTCGAGCTTGTCTTCTACGTAGGCGAGGGTGAATTCGGTGCCCCAGACCGGGACCTTGAGTTCGGATAAGAACCAGGGGAGCGCGCCGATGTGGTCTTCGTGGCCGTGCGTGAGGATGATGGCGCGGATGCGCTGGCGGTTCTCGGTGAGATAGGAAATGTCAGGGACTACGATGTCGACGCCGAGCAGTTCAGCTTCGGGGAACATCAGGCCGGCATCGATGACGATAATATCGTCACCCCAGCGCACGGCCATGCAGTTCATGCCGAACTCGCCGAGACCTCCGAGCGGGATGACTTGCAGTTTTCCTGTGGGCATGGAGTAAGGATGATGCTAGCACAAGAAGCTGTGAGCTTTGAGCTATGAGCTTCTCCCGCATTGACTGGATGGTTTTCTTTTGGAACGTGGGGTAACTTGGAAGCATGGCTGAGGAGCGGAAATCGTGGTTGCGGCGGAGAGTAGAGGCGGGCGTCACCAAGGGGCTGAACCGGGCTTATACGACGGTGCGGGTGGATCCGGATAAATTTTTGTTGCAGCTGCGGGCGGGGTATCGCGTGCCCATCAGCGGGTATCAGGGCGTGTTTTTTTTGGAGATTCACGAACTGGACATTGTGGCTGAGTCCATTATCCGCGGCGGGATGAAGATGGCTGCGGTGGAGGGCGCCGGTTTCGGCCTGGGTGGGTTGATCACGATTGTGCCCGATCTTGGAGTGCTGTCGGCCATCACCATGCGGACGGTTCAGAAGCTGTCGTTGCTCTACGGATTTCAATTCAACACCGATGACGAGATTGCGGAGTTGTGGATTGCGGCGGCGAGCGCGGCGGGGTTGGATGTCAGCCGCGAATTCGTGGAGAGAGAAGTGGTGCAGAGATTTGTGCCGCGCGTCATTCAGCGGATTGCGGCGAGGGCGAGCGCTGAGGTGGTGGAGAAGTGGGCGGGGCGGGTGATTCCGCTGGCCAGTTCGGCGATAGGAGCCGGGTTGAACTACTGGTTCGTGAGGGCGTGGGGAGAGCGGGCGCGGGCGCACTTTCGGCAGCGGCATTTGCGGTTGCGGCCAGGGGAGCGCGAGAAGGCGCTGATCATCGAGCCCCAGAAGACGTTACCTTCGCTTGGAAACTAGCAGGGCAGACATTCCTGCCGCGGCCGCTTCCTTGTGATAGAAAAATAGGGATGCCTTTTTTCGACTGTTCAGCCATTCTGTTCGATTTGGATGGAGTCCTGTGCGATTCCACGAAGGCCGTCGACCGCGAGTGGCGGGAGTGGGCGGCACGCAAGGGTGTCGATGGGGACGCCGTGATGGCGATTGCGCACGGCGTGCGAACCATTGAGGTGATCCGGCGAGTGGCGCCGCATCTCGACGCCGATGCCGAAGCTGCCGCCATCGAGAATCACGAGGCGCACGATCAGCGGGGAGTGACGGTCATGCCCGGCGCTGTACGCCTGGTGAAATCAATTCCTGCGGAGCGGTGGGGAGTCGTTACTTCAGGGTCGAGGCTGCTGGCGGAGAGTCGCTTGCGACATTGCGGGCTGCCAGTGCCCAAGGTTCTCGTTACGTCTGACGATGTGGTAAATGGAAAGCCGCACCCGGAACCGTATTTGAAGGGGGCGGCGGGATTGGGATTGGCTGCGGCGGAATGTCTGGTGATTGAAGATGCGCCTGCTGGGATTCAGTCGGCACAGGCCGGGGGCATGAAGGTTGTGGGGATTGCGAGCACGTACGCTGCGGCGAAATTGAAAGCGGCGGATGCAGTGATCCGGGGCTTGCAGGAGTTGTCGGTTGAAGTTGGAGCGGGGCGGTTGCTGGTTGCAGTCGGGCCATCTGGGGGCGAAGATTCCAAGCTCAGCGTGCGAGTCGCGGCGGTGTCGGATTGCGGGGCGCTTGTCTCCCTCATCAACTCCGCTTTCGCCGTCGAAAAATTTCTGGAGGGCGAGCGCACCGATGAAGGCCAGCTCAAAGAGATGATGCAGAAGGGACAGTTTCTGCTGGGCTGCAATGCTGCGGCCCACCTTGTCGCGTCGGTTTACGTCGAGGTGCGGGGAGCGCGCGGGTATTTCGGCATGCTAGCGGTGGATCCGCAACATCAGAAAAATGGTTTAGGAACCAAAATGGTGGGCGTGGCCGAAGAGTATTGCCGGGCCAAAGGATGCGGCGCGATGGATCTGTGTGTTCTGAGCTTGCGTCCGGAGTTGCCGCCGCTGTACCGCAAGCTGGGCTACGCGGAGAGTGGGGTGGAGGAATTTCATCCGCCGCGGGCGTTCATCGGCACGAAGGATTGCCACTGCATTGTGATGTCGAAGGACTTGTAGTTTCCTGAGTGATAATTTTCCTCTGCCGGATTTCGTGCCATTTCTGATTCATCGATAATCATCGAGGATTAGAACATCCAGTCCTGGCACCCGTTTGAAAACGAGATCATTCGTGAGGAGTGCGCTCGAATTGGATGAGAGGGCCGTCGCCGCCTGCAGGGCATCTGGAGTTTCCAACCCATACAGTCCGCGAATCTCAGCTGCGCGCGCGGCAATGGAGAGGTCTGGCGCCACCCATTCGAGATTTGGATAAATAGACAGCAGACCGAAGAGCTCACTAATTCTTATGGAGTCGCGCTCACGATATGGATGGACTAAAAGTTCCGTCATCGTGATCATCGAAGTCGTGGCGGTCAGTTCCGCCCGTTCCAGAGAAGCGAACATCCAGTCAGTCAAGGGCGAATATCGCGGGCTGCCTTCCCATTGATAAATGAAGATGCAGGTGTCGAGGGCGATCCGCCGGTGAGGACGAAGTGCGGCCCGGAGACGGGCTATCTCCAACTTTTCCGCTCTTTCTTCAGGTAATCCTTCGGGTAAGAGCCCCGCCCCAGAATCGCCCGGTGATAGGATTCCGGCTTCTCTAAAATGAGCACCCTGCCGCCAAGGGGACGGATGATGACTTTGTCGCCCGGTTTGAGTTGCAAAGCTTCGCGGGCTTCACGGGGAATGACAATCTGGTTTTTCGAGGATATGGTGGCTTCAGCCATGCTTTACATTGTAGCAAATTGTAAAGTGCAGCCGCTACCTCAACCAGTCTTCCAATTCGATTCCCTTGTCCGTCTTGTCGTCGCGGTACTTCACGATGACGGGTGTGTAGAGCGAGAGATTCCAGTCGGCGGCGGCGCCTTTTTTGACGGCGCGCGAGCCGGGAACGACCACGGCATTTTCCGGAACTTCCAGCGGCGCGTCGAGCGTGGCACGGTAGACCTCGCCTTTGACTAAGTCATAGAGCGGGGTGGAGCGGGTGAGAATTGTGCCGGCCCCAAGCACTGCCCGGGCGCGGACCAGCGTGCCTTCGAAGATGCCGCAGTTGCCGCCTACGAGGACATCATCTTCGATGATCACGGGCGCGGCGTTGATGGGCTCAAGTACGCCTCCGACTTGGGCGGCGGCGCTGAGGTGGACGCGCTTGCCGATCTGAGCGCAGGAACCGACCAGCGCGTGGGAGTCGACCATGGTGCCTTCGTCCACATAGGCTCCGACGTTGATGAACATTGGGGGCATGCAGATAACCGAGGGCGCGACATAGGCTCCGACGCGCACGGATGAGCCTCCGGGGACTACGCGCACGCGATCGGCGGTGGTGAAGTGGCGGGCGGGAAAGGTGTCCTTGTCTACGAAGGAGAGGCCGGCGGGCATTTCCGCCAGCACTCCTAAACGGAATCCGAGCAGGATGCCTTGCTTGACCCAGGCGTTCACCGTCCAGCGGCCGTTCCTCTTTTCGGCGGCGCGGATCTTGCCTTGGGTGAGCTGGTCGCGGAATTCGAGGAATAGCTTTCGCGCTTCGGGGTCGTGTTCGACTTCGCCTTGCGCGGAGAGGTGCTCGATGGAAGACTTCAGGGATTGCATGCGACGGCAGTATACGGGATTTGCGACTGCACAATAGAGACGTAGCAAGCTACGTCTCTACGAAAGCGTCTATACGCACTTGCATTCGCTGCGGATCAGGACTCCGGTCATGGCGTGGGCCGCTTCGCGAGCTTCGGCCAACGTGGTGTAGGGGCCATGCCAGCGGGCGTGATTGGCGTCATGGCCGGCGGGACGTCCTTTGCCGTGGCTGCACTGGCCGCAGGTGCCGCGGTGCACGACGATTTTGTGCGGGCCCGCAGCCCAGTTTTCGTAGATGAAGAAATCCGGGGCTGCGGGGGCAGGGGCGGCGGGTTTCGCGATCAGTCCGACTTCGGTAACGACTTTCTGCAGCCGGGAGCGCGTGTCACGGCGCATGGGCAGCAGCGGCAGGCGATAGACTTCTTCGATTTTGCCCATCATCGCCAGCGCGGCTTTTACGGGCAGCGGGCTCGATTCGATGAAGTTGGCCTGCATCAGTGGGAGATACTTGCGGTTCAGAGCGCGGGCGGCGGCCCAGTCATTGTTTAGCGCAGCCCGGGTCAATGCGGTCATCTCGTGCGGAATTTCGTTCGAGGCGACGGAGATCACTCCTACTCCGCCCATCGCGATGACCGGAAGCGTGACCGCGTCATCTCCGGAAAAGACTAGAAATGTTTCAGGGACGGAGTGGATGGCCTCGGCGATTTGCGTCATGTTGCCGCTGGCTTCTTTCACGCCAACGATGTTTGGGATCTCGGTGAGACGCGCCAGGGTTGCGGGTTCCAGGTTCGCGGCGGTGCGCCCGGGAACGTTGTACAGAATGATTGGCTTGTCGCCTGCGGCTTCGGCGATGGCCCGGAAATGGCGGTACTGGCCTTCTTGTGTGGGTTTGTTGTAGTACGGCGAGGCAGTGAGAATCGCACTGACACCAGGACGGGAGGCGAGTTCTTTCGCTTTCTCGACGGCTTCGTGGGTGGCGTTCGAGGTTGCGCCCGCAACAATGGGGACGCGTCCGGCGGCGACTTCAACGGTGGTGTCGATGACGTGCAGCCATTCGTCGTGCGTGAGAGTCGGTGTTTCACCGGTGGTGCCGCAGGGGACCAGGAAGTCGATGCCGGATTCGATTTGCCATGCGACGAGGCTGCGCAGGGCCGCGTCGTCTAAAGATCCGTCTTGATGGAAAGGAGTGACGAGAGCGGTGCCACAGCCATGCAGTTGCATAGGGATAAGATAGCGCGAATCGGGAGAGAGGGAAATCGCGGAGGGGGTGGGGCGTGGGTGGCGAGTCGAAAACCTTGTCGAGCTTCGCTCGACTGGACAGCCGATGGCGGCTGTCCCTACATGGAAAACCCGGTCGCTCGACTGGACAGCCCGAGGGGCTGTCCCTACGTGATCCCGAAAAAGGGCTTTGGCGCTTGGATCAGCGGGGGGCTTCTTCTAGCAGGCCCTGCTCTAGCTTTTCCTGGCATTCTATGCAGTGGCGCGTCCACGGGACGGCTTCCAGGCGCTTGGCGTTGATCTCTTTGCCGCAGGAGATGCACTCGCCGAAGCTGCCTTCGCGGATGCGGACGAGAGCGCCGTCGACCATCAGCAAAAGCTGCCGGTCGTTGTTGCTCTGGCTGAATAGGAATTCTTTGGTGTACGAACTGGCCGCGCGGTCGGCGATGTCCTGGGCGGTGTCTTCGTCGGCAGAGCGGCCGTCCGCCTGATTGCGAGTCACCGTGCGGCGCAGTTCCTGCTGCCGTGTCTCCAGACGCTTTTTGAATGTTTCCAGCTTCTTCTTATCCATAAGGTCACTTCGAAACCGAAACTGCTTATCAAAGTCTTAGGACGCCCTACCAGGAGGGCGTCCGTGATGATATGGCCAAACGAAGATCATAAGCGCGCGAATTAAGATGCGTCAACCGCACCAACGGCTGTACGGAGTTTCCCCGAACCGCTGTGTTTGCAATCACTGACAGGTAGCAGACAAATGCCGACGCATTTAACGCGGCAGTGGATCTCTGATGCTGGCGAGTGCGTAGCCCATCACCGCCATGGCTGCGGCATTCTCGCGCAACTCGCTGGGGACGACCTTATCGAGCGTGTCGGCGGCTGTGTGGTGGAAGTGGAAGTAGGTACGGCCGTCCTGCAGCAGTCCGAGCGCGGGGACTCCGGCTTCGGACATGAGCGCGATGTCCGCGCCCGGGGGATAAGCGGTGGGCTGAATCGCCGTCGCCCCGAAACTTTGCAAGACCGAAGTCACAGGACGCAGAAGTTCGGCGGCAGCGGCAGGGCATTTTTATATCGAAGCCCAGCGGATGCCCGGCACCAGAGTCGCTCTCAATGCAGGCGATATGGTTGGGGAACTGGGAGAAGTGATTTTTGGCGTAGGCTTGACTGCCGGAGCCTCCGGTCTCTTCGTCCATCCAGGCAATCACCCGCAGAGTGCGACGGGGCCGCAGATGGAGGTTCTGCAGAATCTGGGCCGCTTCCATGGCGACCACCACACCGGCTGCATCGTCGATGGCGCCGGTACCGAGATCCCACGAATCGAGATGGCCAGAAACGACAACCACCTGCTCAGGGTGTTCACTGCCCTTGAGGTCGGCGATGACGTTGTAGCCGGTCACGTCTGGGAGCTTCTGCGGAGTGAGCGTGAGGTGCATGCGCACCTTGCCCTGTTCCGCGAGGTCTGCCATGAGCGCGGCGTCTTCCGCGGTCACGGCTCCAGCGGGAATGCCGGCGGGATAACTGAAGCCGGTATGGGGCAGGCGGAAATCGGCGCTGCCTACCGAGCGAATGAGGGACGCCACTGCGCCCATCTCTGCCGCGGCCTTGGCGCCGGCAGCACGGTAGCGCACGGCTTCGCCGTAGGCCACGAAAGATAATCCAGCGGCGGCTTTTTCCTTATCGTAGATTTCGTTGTAGAGAACGATTTTCCCGGCGACATTTTCGCGTCCCAACGCCTTCAGTTCATCGAAGTTGTTGACCACGACCAGATCAGCGTTGATGCCTTCCGCAGGCGTAGCCGTGCTTCCGCCCAACGCCGTCAGCACAATTTTTTGTGTGGTGCCAGGCACCTGGCCGGGATACTCGGTGAGATCCGCGCTTTCAGCGCCACGTACCCAGTGTGGCACTTTGACTTCTTCGAGTTGTACCTCCAGCCCCAGTTGACGCAGTTGGGTGGCGACATAGTCGACGGCCGCTTTGGCTTGACTGGAACCAGTCGGCCGGGGGCCAATGTTTTCGGTCAGATGCGCCAATTGGCGGTAGGCATAATCGTCGTCCAGAGCGGCCGCTTTGATGGCGGATAGTTGATCGAGCAGCTGGGGAGGAAAGTTGTCCTGCTGCACCTGACTCATCTGCGGAATGGCGCCGAATGGAGGTGGCGATGGCTTGCCCTGGCGGTTTGGAGTTTGCGCGCTGAGTGATAGAGCGAAGACGAGGACACAAAACGTGAGAAGCACCGTGCTGTTCTGGGTCATGTGGAGGTCAAGTGTATCTGAGAGAACTGGGAACGATAAACCCCCGCCCGGTACCGTCATTTTGCGCCAAAAAAATGGCCCCTTGCGGGGCCAAATTTCAAGAGGCTACGGATTTGGTGGGCAAAGTCAGGAAAGGCGATGCAGAACGCCATTCATCGGGCAACGGCGATTTGGGAAGTGACGCAGAAATTTGAAGAGAGTGAACATGCTGGAGTTTGCGGCCTCTTTGGTACATCCCAAAGATGCATTTGCCGAGCCAAATGTGAAGAGAACGTGATCCCGGTCACATGATTGTGTAAGCATTCACATAATCAGACACTTACGCGAGGGCTGAGCCTTGACGGGGGGAACTGGTGCAGAGGAAGAGGATTTCGCAAGTGCAGAACAATGCATATTCGATGCACGGGCGTACCGAAGAAAAAAGCCCACGGCCGGAGCCATGGGCTGCTTAACGGAATTGTTCTAGCTGTTGCCCGCGACTGTGCGCAGTTTGCCGGGCAGGAAGTGGTAGGGCGGCCAAGGGCCGCTGATGGCGACTTCACAGTTCTTCAGCTGTTTCGCAGCGGTGCTATACCGGTTCTGATACTTTTCCACACTCTTGGTGTCGATCAGGTGGGCGATGTCGATCAGCATGCCCGCGGGAGCAACCTTCTTACAGCTGACTTCTTCTTCCAAAGGATTGAATAGCTTGTGAACCTGGACGGAGAGGGCGCGGGCTTTGGTCTGGCGCTCGCGTTCACGGGAAGCCTTGACGCGGAGCTTGGAGAGGTAGTCCCCGCCGACGGTATCGGGCAGTTGGACGTCGATCATGGCTTCGCGGAGGGAGCCATCCCGGACGACCAGCTTGATATGCATTTCCGACTTGCCCCGGAGCCTGGCCACACTCAGGCCGAAGGCGCGGCGATTGACCCGGACGGCCTGACGAAGGGCTTCATCGCTCTCAAAAATGGTGCCGAACTTGAAGGGAAGGACGGTGGAGGTGCGGAAGCAAGTGGTGACTACCCGAGCATGTTCAATGGCGGCCTTCTGGTCCAGGTCGCCGGCTGTGTGGTCATATTCGCTGACAATTACCGCGAATTCACCACTGGGATAGCTGAGAACCGCAGCTGCATTGACGCCTTGTACACCTTCGAGCAGGAAAGGGCGGCGAGTGCGGGTTCCATTGGGGAGGGTTTGATGCTCGGTGAGACAATACGCGTACCACGCCATGTTTAACTCTCCGAACCGGGTTGGAGGCGGACTAAACCGTCTCTCGTCGAGTTGTTGTCGCCAAAGCTTGAACTTCTGGAAGAAGAACCGGGCGGTACAGGGCTGCTGCTTGCTGGGGAAACGCCTAACAGTCGCGCTCCCTAACTGCATATTACTTTGGGCACTAAGGAAAATGCAACTTTTTTGTGATGTGAGGCATCGAAAGCCGCCTATTTGGGGCCCGCGGCGTGGTGAGCGCGGTCCTGCTGCGCCAGCAGCACGACTCTTAGCATTTCGTCCCAGGGAGCAGGCTTTCCGGTCCAGATCTCGAACTGGCGGGCGGCCTGATGGACGAACATTTCGATGCCCGGGATGACCTGTGCGCCCCGCTCCTTGGCCAGCTTCAGCAGGTGCGTCTCGGGCGGATCGTACACCATGTCAAAGACATAGCGAGCATTGATCTCTTTATCCTGCAGCGGAGTCTCGCGCGAGTTGCCCATGCCCACCGGGGTGGCGTTGATGATGACGTCGAAGGCGACCTTCTTGAGATCCGCGCGTTTCATGATGCGAGCCCGGGCTTGATGCGCCAGCTTCTTGGCATGAACCAGGCTGCGATTCAGGATGTAGACTTCGGCTCCGCGTTCCTTCAGTGCGAATACCGCGGCGCGGGCGGCGCCTCCGGCACCGAGCACCAGGATGCGCGCGCCCTCGAGGGTGCTGAGCCTGCGCTCCAGGGGACGGATGATTCCGGCTGTATCCGTATTAAAACCGTAAAGCTTTCCGTCTTGGGCTCGGACCACCGTATTGCAGGCGCCGATCTTGGTGGTATGGGAGTCGGTATTGTCGAGGTGCGCGAGGATGCTTTCTTTGTATGGCATTGTGACGCTGATGCCATAGATAGGAATCTCTCGTACGCAGGTCAACAGATCCTTGAGGGTTTTGGCGTGCAGGGCGAGATACACCGCGTTTACGTTCTCCCGGCGGAACGCCGCGTTCATGATGACCGGGGAGAGGGAATGTCCAATAGGGTCTCCGACGACGCCGTAGACGCGGGTAGCCACGTCCAGCTGCTCGATTCGGTACACGCTGCGTAATTCCTGAGCGGTGGCCTGTCCGGGGGCGGTTTCCTGCCCGCTGGCGACGGAGGCGAAAGTGAAGGCGCTGCCTGCGCGCACTCCCAGCACGCGACTGATCAGCCCTTGCTCGCCCATACACATTCCGACTACGGGATGGCGGTCGCCCTCGCGGGCCAGGAACCTGATCATGCTGATGTTGTCGGCCAAGCTGGTGGCGGTGCTCACCACCTTGTAGAAATCGGCGGGATAAGCCAGCAGTTTCTCCAAGGTTTCTTCCAGTTTCTTTGTACCGCGGAAATCGTGGAAGGAGAGGATCAGTCCGGCTTTGGAGCGCAGTTTCTTCAGTTGCTCCGGCTTGCATTTGCTGGCGGTTTGAAGCTCCAAGTCGACCAGTTGGAATCCGGCAGCAGCAGCCTTGTTGAGAACGTCGAGCTGGGACGGGATCGATCCCCGAAATTTGCCTCCGCTGGCGACCCGGCGACAGGTGGCAATGGCCACTGTGCCGTGGTTCGAGTCAAAAAAGCGCTTGAGCCGGGGCAGTGCAAGGCCCGGTTTGGAAAGATAGTCTAATCGGAACTCGATAAAAGGGTTATCGCGAACCAGTGACTCCGCCTTTTCCGCCATTTCATTGGCATCGGAGCCGATAACGGCCACGCAGACGCGTGGCGGACGCAGGGGAAAAAGCCGAGGTGTGAACGTGGGACTTGAAGTCATCGTGTGATTCAGCGACTGCTTGAGGCAGTACGTGAATGAACGGCGAATTATTACAGGGGATTAATTAGTTATGCAACAAGGGATTGCGAATGGCCCGCAAAATTGTGCGCGGCGGTGTGGCACACCCTCGTAACCTTGACCCATCCGACCGTGCTTGTTACCTTCCGGCTGAAGCCTTTCTTTTCTGGCATTTAACTAGGGGAATGGAGGCCTGGCCCATCCTTCTCCGGAGGTAACATGAAGAAAACAGGGTTCTTGATTCTATTAATGGCGTCGGCGGCGTGGGCGCAACACACGTCGGATATGCCGACCCAGATCGAAAGCGGGCCGGAAGGCACTGCACCGACCAGCAACAGCTTTCCTGCGGAACGGATTCAGACTCCGACGTATTCCGACCTGTATTGCGCGGGGTTCATCAGCAAGCAGACGCTGCCCGATGCGAACTTTGTCGCGGGTGGTCTGCAGACCCCGACTACGACCAAGTTTGTTCGCGGCGACATGATCTACATGCACGGGACGGGATACACCGCCGGCGCTGAATACGAAGTCATTCGTGCGTTGCGCGATCTGAATGAATACGAGATGTTCCCCGGCCAGAAAAAGCTCTTGAAGGAAACCGGCCAACCCTATGAAGAAGTGGCCCGGATCAAAGTGATTGACACCCGCCAGCACACCGCCATCGCGCAGATCGAGTATGCCTGTGACGGGGTGAATCCTGGCGATGCAGCGATCCCATTCGTGGAGAAACAGAGCATTACGTTCCATGCTCCAGTGCGCTTCGACCGCTTCCTGCCCGCCACTCCGGGTAAAGTTACCGGGCGCATCGTGATGGGAAAGGACTTCGATTCGGAACTGGGAACGGGACACAAGGTGTATCTCAACGTGGGCGCCAATCAGGGAGTGAAGATCGGCGACTACTTCCGCGCCGTGCGCTCCTACGAGTCCGACTTGAAGGACCCGGTGGATTCGCTCTCCTTCCGAGCCGCCATCGCGGAAGATACGCAGAAGAAGACGCCTTCTGTCGATCCGAACTTATTTGAACCCCACGCGAACGGCCCAGTGATTCACGTGCGCGATCTGCCACGGCGGTCCGTGGGCGAAATCGTCATTCTTGGCGTGACCAACACCACGGCCACGGGCATGATCGTATTCGCCATGGAAGACGTGCATGCCGGAGATCACGTCGAGTTGGATACATTGAATTAGTGCTCCGCTCAGCTAGTCCCAGGCCGGGGACGGGAAACCGTCCCCGGTTTTATTATGGCGGTTGCGTTTAGCAAGACGGCTGCGAGCTAGTGCTCTTGCGGCTTCTCTCCGAAGACTTCAGCAGTGAATCCCTCGATGGTTGCCCCCTTGCGCCAGGCGTCGGCTGCAAGACCCGCCTTGCGGCAGGTCTGCTCCAGAAAGGCTTCGCGATTCCAGTGATGCTCAATTGGGACCTGGGGGAGGAGCAGGCCGCGATACCCAGCCATGCTGATCAGCAGACCATGGCGGCCGATCTCGATATCCTCCGGGTTGATCGGTTGTGGAGCAGAAAGGATGCTGAGTTCAATTTTTAAATCGCGGGCTTCGTCCGAGGTTACCGGGTAGAAGCGCGTGTCTTCGAATGCAGCGGCGCGAGCGGTGTCGGCGATAGCCCGGTAGACAGAATTGATGGGCAGGACGTATCCGACGCAACCGCGCAAGCGTTCGTGCAGGTAAAGGGTGGTGAAAGCGCCTCGCGGTTCGGCGAAGTGGGAAGTGGGAGGGCCGAGGGCAATTTCGCGCCCTTCGAGCGCGGAGAGGATGGACTCGTGCGCCAGCCGGAGCAACTGAGTTCGCTCTTCTGCCGAGAATTCGGATCGGCTATCGTCGGGCGACTGCATGGGAGCAGACTAGGTCGAGGCCGCGACATCGCCATCGGCCTGTGGGCGGGTAGGGATGGCTTTTCTGCGCCGGCTCAGAATGAAGGCGCGGCGGCGGCGTTTCACTACACGCCCGTCTATCTTCGACCAGAAAGCGACAAAATAATCCACGGCGGAGACTAATGAGACGCACACCATGAACCAGATGGCCAGATAAGCGATCCAGTGAACCGGGAAGAAGTAGTGCCCGTAGATGGGCCACTCTTTCCAACGATGATCCAGGATCACAGCGACCACGGCGACGATCTGTACGACCATCTTCAGCTTGCCCAGTTCGCTGGCCTCGATGGTGAAACCCTCGGAGGCGGCAATGGAACGCAAGCCGCTGACCAGGAACTCGCGGCCGATGACGACGACCGCGATCCATGCCGGAACCAGGCTGGGATTCAACTGGACCAGGGTCACGAAGGCGGCGGCAACGAGAAGCTTGTCGGCCAAGGGATCGAGCAGAATTCCCATGGTCGTGATCTCCGCGCGCCTGCGGGCCAGGTAGCCGTCAATGCCGTCGGTCATGGCGGCCGCAATGAAGACGAGAGAGGCCAGGAGTTCTTTTTCTCCATGAACGCTGCTGAAACGAGCGCTGGAAAGGATCCACATCAGCAGGGGGATGCTGAGGATACGGCTGAGCGTAATGGAGTTGGGCAGGTTCACGGCATGGGCAAGTTCCGGGGGCCAGCCGGACAACCACTTCGATTATGCTCCCTCACCTAGTGGAACGCAATCGAAGAAAGGACCACGAAGGCACGGCAGGAATTTGGTCGAGAAGGAGCGAAAGGGAAGAGAGCGAGCAAGTAAGAACAATGCCCCAGACCAATGGGTCCGGGGCTACGTGAGTCGTGCAGCAAAGGTCCTGGCAACTGACTACATGGTCTTTTTTGGCTTCTCGGCCTTTGACTGCTTGGCGACGATCATGTCCTTGATCTTGTCGTAAGTGGCCTGGGGAATGATCTTTTTGCGGACCAGATCCAGCTTGGTACGGTAGGGGCGTCCGTCGACGATCTTCTGCGAGAAAGCGTCGCCGATGCCGGGCAGTTCCTTGAGCTGGTCCGCAGGCGCGCTGTTGATGTCCAGTTTCGCTGCCATGTTTGTGGCTGCGCTGGCGGCGCTCGAGGCTTTCGAATCCACCTGACCCGCAGCCATTCCGCTGAACAAGGAAAGGGCAAAGATCAGAACTGCGATTTGTGCTGTGAGCTTTCTTTCGATGGGTCTCATACTGTCTCCTGACTTACGCGTAGATGCCGCGCTGGCGGATGGTGTACGCCACGCGGTCGATGGCCAGCATATAAGCGGCGATGCGGTTGTTGACGCGGTGGGTTTCCGCGTAGCGGACCACGTCCTCGAATGACGACTTCATGATGGTTTCCAGTTGATCATTGACCACGGACTCTTTCCAGAAGTAGCCCTGGCGATCCTGAACCCACTCGAAATAAGAGGTAGTGACGCCGCCGGCGTTGGCCAGGATGTCGGGAATGACGAACACGCCTTTATCGCTGAGCACGTCATCGGCGGCGGAGGTCGTGGGACCGTTGGCGCCCTCGGCGAGAATACGGCACTTCACGCGATCGACGTTGCGGCTGGTGATGACGTTCTCGGTGGCAGCGGGAATCAGGATTTCGCATTCGGTGGTGAGCAGTTCGGCGGCATCGTATTTTTCTGCGCCCGGGAAGCCGTGCACGGTGCCGTTCTTCTGGCGATATTCCACCAGCGCTTTCAGATCCATCCCGTTCTTGTTGTATAGACCTCCGCCCACTTCTGCGATGCCGACAATTTTGTAGCCGGCTTCGTGCATGAGTTGCGCGGCGTTGGAGCCGACATTGCCGAAGCCCTGCACGATGACACGGGCAGTTTCACGCGGGATGTTGAGCTTTTTGCAGGCCTCGTCGCAAACAACCATCACGCCACGGCCGGTGGCTTCGCGACGGCCGCGCGATCCGCCGATGTTGATCGGCTTACCGGTCACGACGGCGGTTACCGTCTGGCGCATGTGCATGGAATAGGTGTCCATCATCCACGCCATGATCTGTTCGTTGGTGTTGACATCGGGGGCGGGAACGTCTTTCTCCGGGCCGATGAACTCAATCAGTTCGGCGGTGTAGCGGCGAGTCATGCGCTCAACCTCGCCCATGGACATCTTGTGCGGATCGCAGATGACGCCGCCCTTTGCGCCGCCAAAGGGGATATTGACCACAGCGCACTTCCAGGTCATCCAGCTGGCCAAGCGCCCGGACTTCATCGAGCGTGACGTCGGGAGCGTAGCGAATGCCGCCCTTGGCCGGACCCCGCGCGATGGAATGCTGCACCCGGAATCCGGTGAAGACTTCCAGATGGCCGTCGTCCATCTGCACCGGGATGTAGACCGTAACCTCGCGCGTGGGATAGCGCAGGACCCGCCATAGACCTTCATCAAGATTGAGCTTCTGCGCGGCCAGATCGAAGCGGGCGCGCTGTGACTCCCACGGATTGCTTTCCTTATCCACTTGCGCAGGAGTGGTCAACATCGTCATAAGAGTGTTCTCCAGAGTGATTGCCGATCAGTGCAGGCCGTTCGGGGCCATTTTGATTCATAGGAGGGCAAACGTTCCGATTGTATGAGGGCGGATAGCGGGGAAGCAAGCGAGAGGCCGGCGGGGATGGTGACTTATGGTATTTGCGGAGGTGCTGGCACTGGTCTCCTGCTGCGCGAATTTCAACCGCCCCCGAACCGGACGAGAGTAGAGACGTAGCTTGCTACGTCTCTCTTGCTAAGTGTCCCGATGGTGGGAGCGGGGGGCTGCGCGAGGACGGCCTGCCAGTTCAGGATCGCGTTCCACGGAAGTCTTAGCGGAAAGGCATGTTGGCGTTTTGCTTCCGGGGGGGAGAGGGTGCTTGGCAGGACCGCTCGCTTCGCTTCGCGGGGCGGGCCAAGGGCCCGCCGCCACGTGGGCAGGGGCGATTACAGGCGGATCTGCATGCCCTCGGCGGCGGCACGCACTTTGGGGTAATAATTCTGCGCATCGGCGACTACTCTGTCGACGATGGTGTCGGTGTGGTCGGGATCATGATGGTAGAGAATCAATTCCTTCGCGCCGCTTTCCATGACGATGTTCACGGCTTCACGCCAGTGGCTGTGTCCCCAGCCGCGGCGGCGGGCGCTGTATTCCTCGGGAAGATATTGGGCGTCGTAAATGAGAATGTCAGCGCCCTCGGCTAACTGGCGCACAGCCTTGTCGAAGTTCTCGTCCCCAGGTTCGTTGTCCGTGGCGTACACGAGCACGCCATCTTTTGTTTCCAGGCGAAATCCGAGGCAGCCTTGGGGATGATTGAGCCAGGCCGTCTTGATGCGGATGCCGTCTTCCATATCGAGACTGCCGTTGTGAATGTTGCAAAACTTACGGCGGGCGCGCATCTGGTCCACATTCACCGGGAAGTAAGGAGATTCCATCTGCTCGGCCATGACCTGCTCGAGATTGGGCTGGCGGCTGGAGGAATGAAAAAAGAACTGGCCGTTGGGGCTGTCGTAAAGGGGGCGGAAGAAGGGAATACCTTGAATGTGATCCCAGTGAAAGTGGGAGACGAAGACGTGGGCGGAAAAGGGGCGCTCGCCGAACTCGCGCTCGAGTTCGCGTCCGAGCACACGAAATCCGGTGCCGCAATCAAAGATATAAATCTGGTCCTTGATGCGCACTTCCACGCAGGAGGTGTTGCCTCCGTAGCGCAGATTCTCGGCCTGTGGAGTGGGCGTAGACCCGCGCACGCCCCAAAACTTTACTTGCATTCGGCCCCGATAATTTGCCCAAGCAATAATGTTCGACCGCACAGTGCCCCGTCTGCCCTGGTGCGGGCAGCAAAAGGCAAAGGAGGCGGAAGAAGAAGATTCTAACTTTTGCCTGGAGTTCGCCATAGTGACCAAAGTTTGCCTGGAGCGGGGTGTCATCGGCCACTGAGCGCGGCGGTAGCGGCTGACAAACGATCCCGATCCGTCCCCTATAATGAAAAACCCACATGCTGCAACCAGATTTCAAAGAGTTCGCGCGGCTGGCGCGCGAGTCGACGCTGGTCCCGGTCATGAAGTCGGTCAGCGCCGACCTGCTGACGCCCGTCTCTGCCTTTCTCGCGATTGCGGAGAAGGAACCTTATGCGTTTCTTCTGGAATCGATTGAGAGGGGCGAGCAAATCGGGCGCTTCACCTTCCTGGGAGCCCGGCCCTACATGCGCGTCCGGAGCGCGCAGGGAAAGGTGGAAATCGAGCGCGGGCGGCGGCGCGAAATCGTTGAGGAAAATGTCTTCCAACTGGTCAAGCGGCTTTTGCAAGAACACCGGCCGGCAACCTATCCGGGCTTGCCTCCGTTTACGGCTGGAGCGGTGGGGTACTTTGCGTACGATGTGGTCCGGCAACTGGAAAAGATCGGCGAGCGCGCAAAAGATGACCTGCATTTGCCCGACGCCGAGCTGATGTTCTTTGATCGCTTGCTCGCCTTTGATCACCTGCGTCATCAGATTCATATTGTCGCCGCCGCCGACGTTTCCCGGGAGACACCGCGGCGAGCGTACGACCGCGCACTGCGAGATATTGCCGGCTTGGAGCGGAAATTGGCGGGGGGGCTGAGTCCTGCAGTGTGGCGCAAGCCCGCAAAAGGCAAGCCCGGAAAGTTGAAGGTTCACGCCGGGACCAGCCGCGATCAATACATGCGCACGGTTGAGCGCTGCAAGGAATACATCGCAGCCGGAGACATTTTTCAGGTTGTACCTTCGCAGCGGCTGGATTTCATTCCGGAGGTCGATCCCTTCGATCTGTACCGCGCGCTTCGCCAGGTGAATCCCTCGCCTTATCTTTACTTCCTGCGGAACGGCGACACCCACATACTCGGATCATCCCCAGAAATGCTGGTGCGAGTGACAGGTCGAAAGCTGGAGTATCGTCCGATTGCCGGGACACATCCCCGAGGACGGGATGAGGCCGAGGATGCGCGGCTGGAACAGTTGATGCGCACCGACGAAAAAGAACGGGCGGAGCACGTCATGCTGGTGGACCTTGGGCGCAACGACCTGGGGCGGGTGAGCGAGTACGGTTCGGTGAAGGTGAAGGATCTGATGTATGTCGAGCGGTACTCGCACGTCATGCACCTCGTGTCGGCGCTCGAGGGTACGCTGCGAAAAGATCTGGATGCGCTGGATGCTTTTGCCGCTTGCTTTCCTGCAGGAACGTTAAGTGGCGCGCCGAAAGTGCGCGCCATGCAGATCATTGAGGAATTGGAGCCGACCCGCCGCGGGATCTACGGAGGATCGGTGCTCTATGCTGATTTCGCTGGGAATCTGGACTCGTGCATTGGGATACGCACGATGTTGATGCAGGGTAAAAAAGCATATTTGCAGGCCGGTGCTGGCATCGTGGCGGACTCTGATCCGGCCACTGAATACCAGGAGTCCATGAACAAGGGGCAGGCATTGTTGCGGGCAGTGGAGATTGCCAGAAACAGGGGATAGGGCTCAGGGCTCAGTTGGTCATCCTGATGCGTAAAGATCGCAGCAGGCCATGCAGAATCTTGGCGACTTCTGCGGTTCGTTGTAGTAGGTCGTCCGATTTTGCTTTTTCCATGTAGCCCAGATTTTCTGAAAGGAGAATCTGAGTCTCCATCTCCATCAAAGAACCCAGCGCATGGCCCAGAAACTGCCTGTAGTCGCCGGTTGAAAGGCGCTCGTGGCCTTCAGCAATTTTACTGAAAATGGAAATGGCTGCGCGCCTCAATTGGGCAATCAATCCGTAAGTCTCAACACGTGGGAATGCGTCTGTGGAGCGGTAGATTTCGCGAGCCAAAAGCATCGATTTTGCCAGGCAATCAGGTCACGATACGACTGAACAGGAAGGCTAGTTGGAATTGCCATAAGCGGACTATGGCTGAACGTGATCCTGAACGGCTGTGATAGATGTCACACGAGTTGGTGGAAATGCCAAAACGGGAAAAGGTCCTATACCCTGTTTTTCTGAAACCTGTCCGCTGATCTTGGTTTCTGAAAACTTCAGATGTTCAGGAAGTTTTGTATGAGCCTCTTGCCGGAATCGGTCAGCACGCTCTCAGGGTGGAACTGCACTCCCTCCACAGCATGCTTCTTGTGGCGCAGGCCCATGATGGTGCGGGTCCCGTCTTTTTCAGTGGTCCAGGCGCTGACTTCAAGCTCCGCCGGAAGACCCTCTTCCTCCACGATCAGCGAGTGATAACGGGTGGCCGTCATCGGCATCGGCAGACCTTGAAATACGGTTTTGTTATCGTGCATGACGGGGCTGGTTTTCCCGTGCATGAGGTGCGGGGCGCGGACGACGCGTCCGCCGAAGGCTTCGCCGATCGCCTGATGTCCCAGACAAACGCCGAGCACCGGCACCTTCCCTGCAAAATGGCGGATAAGTTCGATGCTGACGCCCGCTTCGTGGGGCGTGCAGGGTCCGGGTGAGACCACGATGCGGTCGGGATGTAGTGCTTCGACCTGCTCCACGGTGACCTGATCATTGCGGCGCACTTCAACCTTCGCGCCCAGTTCGCCGATGTACTGGACGAGGTTGTAGGTGAACGAATCGTAGTTATCAAGGACGAAAACCAAAGCCGGGGGTGCTCCTGTAACCAGCTTACACCGAAACTGTTCGTCACTATCGCGGTGCATCAGTTGAGCTGGGACGTCGCTATTCTGGTGCGCGCCTGCCGGTTTGAGGACTGGATAAGGCTGGCCTGAAAGAGCTATGCGCTACCCGACGGTGGTATTGACGCCCGCGTACTGACATAGCATGCTCATTCGTACCGCCACTTTGGAGGAGGCATGGCCGAGGTCAAGCAGGAGAAAAGGGCAGCACGACGCTTTCCTCTGCGTGTGCCCGTAAGTGTCAGCCGGAGCAATAATGGGAGCAGCGAGGCGGCCCAGATCCGCGATGTTAGTGCTCGCGGCATTTGCTTTTTCCTGGATTCAGCCATCGCTGAGGGTTCCCCGATCGGGTTCACGCTCACCCTTCCGCCGGAGATAACCCTCACGGAAAGTATCCGCGTGCAGTGCAAGGGGCGCGTGGTACGCGTGGAAGACGCCAAGGCCGAAGGCAAAGTCAGGGTGGCAGCCATGATCGAAGAATACGAGTTTTTGTCGCAAGACTGAAGTTAGAGCCCGGATCCCACCCTTTCCAGTTTTAGAGTTGTCCCCACCTGGCAGGCAAAAAGAGACGTTGCAAGCAACGTCTCTACGATGCCGGTCTCCTCAATGCTCTTTCTCTCGGCTCTCCACAAGTGATATGTTTCCATCAAGCTCCCAGCGAGAATGATGTGCGTCAAACCCCGGTGAAGTTGCTCTGCGCGCTAGTGCTGACCCTCGCCACCCTGGAGATGGCCGGTCAGAATTTTGGTCCTCCGCGGCAAATCCGTGGCGTGCGCATTGTGCGCGAAAAGGGAACTCCCGCCGTGGAGGTCCTTGCCAGCGGGACCGTAATTCCAGAGATTCAGCTTCTGGACTCTCCGCCACGACTGGTCATCGATCTGCCGAACTCCCGGTTGGCGATGGCACAGGACCGGATTGAAGTCCGCAAGGACAATATCATCGCGATCCGGGTGCGGCAGTATCAAAGCAATCCGCCCATCACGCGCATCGTTCTGGATCTCAAAGCGCCCTATGGACATTCCTGGGAGAGCGCGGACAAGCGTCTGCTGGTGCGGTTGAAGCCGCCTGAAGACGAGAATGCGGGCAAGCAGCGCGAGCGGCCCGAGCCACAGACTACTGGTGGATTAGCGCTGAGTGATACGGCCGTGGTGCCGGTGAGCGGGGAATCGGGGTCGGCGGTAATGGATGCCACTCATCTCGCGGCTGGCGCTTCGGTCACAGCGGGATCCGACACTACCGTGTTGCGTCTTGCCGGCGGTGGCGAGGTCCGGGTTTGCCCGGGCACCACGCTATCGCTGACTCCGTCGAACAGCAAGCGAGACATGATGTTTGGAATGGGCAGCGGCGCGATCGAGACTCACTACACGTTGTCATCTTCTGCGGACGCCGTGCTTACCCCGGACTTCCGCATCATGTTTGCCGGGCCCGGAGATTTTCATTTCGCTATCAGCGCCGACTCGCACGGCAACACCTGCGTGCGCTCGCTGGCGGGCAACACGTCGTCGGCCATCGTGTCGGAGTTGATGGGAGATCGTATTTACCAGGTTCGTCCCAGGGAGCAGGTAGTATTCCGCTCCGGGCAGATCGACAAGGTGGATACGGAGGTACCGCTGGAGTGCGGTTGTCCACCTCCCGCGCAGCCTGTGATGCGGACGGCGGCTCCGGTCCAGACCGTGCCGGAGTCGCAACTCGGGACCAAGGTTACGCTAGGAACTGGTGCGCCCCCTTCACCACCTCGCAGCGCTGGCGCGGAAGATACGCCTGCCTCGAAGGGAGGCGAATCGCCGCCAGTTTCGAATGAGAAACCAGGCGAAGTGAGCGCGCAACTCGAAGCGCCACTGGTTTTCACCGGCAGAAATCGATCGAGTGCTCCACCGGCCCCCATCGAAGCTGCCAGGGATTTGCCACTGGACGACACCGTCGAGCGCCAGGTGCATTTGGACGCGGTGGTTCAGCCCCCAGCTGCGGTGGTAGATCCTCTGCCACCGGTCAAGCGGAAAAAGGTCGCGCGTCCGGGATTTTTCGGGCGGATCGGACAGGCCTTCGCGGGATTGTTCAAATAGATTCTGTCGATTCTTCTCCCCTGCGGCGACGTTGAATGGCCGCCGGCTGCAACGCAGGTCGCCGTTCAGGGTGGACTTGTTGAGGAACCAGGAGTCAGAGAGTGGAGATGGGCATCTGACTCCCGGTTGAAATTGGATCAGCTGCGTTTCATGGCGCGGCGAATGGGTTCGGCGCGGTCGCGCAATTCCTCCGCGAAATCGACGCCGCGGCTGGCGGCATCGCGCACGCGCTCGCTGACTTCGCGCACGCGATCTTTGGCTTCATCCGCCCAATCACCGAAGTTGCCTTTGGCATCTTCGTAGCCGCGTTGCAGATCACGGCGGAACTGTTTTCCCGGCTTGGGAGCGAACATGAGCCCCATTAAGGCGCCCGCCCCCAACCCAATCAACAGGAAGGTAACGGCGGTGCCGATGTTGCTGCCGCTTTCAGCTGATTCATAACGTCCGCTGGTACGCATGATAGAACCTCATTCTTTTCCGCCCGGCAATTCACGGGCTAATTCGCGAAAACTCGACCACGATTCTGCAGCACCATTTTATCTGGTCTGCAACCTGGAAGCAGGCGCGATTCGCCAGCGAGCATCCCGCAGCTTTACGATGAGTTCCACTTGGGGAAGGTTTCTTTTCCGGTGCAGCTAAGTGTAAAATAATGGTTTAGCCCTCGTGGCGGCGGAACTTGTGTGGCTTGCCCGCCTTCCGCCAGCTTCAAACCGCAATCGTACAAGGAGAGTTCTCGAGCGATGTCGATCCCTGCCACCCAGCTACGTCCTGGCATGATCATCAAGCACAACAATGATCTGCACTCTGTGTTCAGCGTCGAACACCGCACTCCCGGCAATCTGCGCGCCTTCATCCAGGCCAAGCTGCGCAACCTGCGCACCGGCGCGATGTTCGAGCACCGCTTCCGTTCGCCCGATCCTATCGAAAAGATCAACGTCGACGAAGTCGAGATGGAGTATCTGTATAACGACGGCGACAGCTACTACTTCATGGACACCTCGAATTACGAGCAGACGCATTTGACCAGGGAGATTCTGGGCGACGCGGTCGACTATCTGATTCCCAACCTGCAGATCAAAGTCGAATTCTTCGATGGAAAGGCAGTCGGGATCGAACTGCCGCAGACCGTGGAGTTGACCGTGATCGAAACCGAGCCCGGGCTGAAGAGCGCGACCGCCTCCAGCGTCACCAAGCCGGCAAAGACAGAAACCGGGTTAGTTGTGCAGGTACCGCCCTTCATCAACGAAGGCGAGAAGATCAAGGTCGATACCTCGGAAGGCGCGTACCTGTCCAGAGCGTAACAAAAATTGTTGATTCTTTGATTCTTGATTGTTGAATGAAAACCAGAACTGCGGGTCTTGGATTTTCATCAAATATCATCGATTAATTCTCAGCAATTCTTTTCGCATGAGCTCCATTGAAAACTCGATCCAGGCGAAGCGCTTCATCGTCCGCGGACGGGTGCAGGGCGTCGGCTTTCGTTGGTTCGTCGAGCGCGAAGCCCACATGCTCGGCATCGCTGGCTGGGTTCGCAACAATCATGATGGCAGCGTGGAGGTTCTGGCGCAGGGGACTCGCGACCAGTTAGCTGGTCTTCATTCCCGGCTGCGCGAAGGCCCGCGCGCCGCTCGCGTGGATGCCGTGGAGGTTGCGGACGCTACTCCCAAAAAAGATTTCGGTTCATTTCGCATTGAAGGAGCGTGGTAGATGCCGAAAGCCTCGGCCATGGACGCCGATCATCTGAAGAAACTCATTCGCGAGATTCCCGACTTTCCCAAGAAGGGGATTCTCTTTTACGACATCACGACTCTCCTCAAAGATAAGACCGGATTCGCCACGCTCATCGACAAGCTTTCGGAGCATTACATCTCGCAGGATATCGATCTGGTACTGGGGATGGAGGCCCGCGGTTTCATCTTCGCGCCGGCGCTGGCGTACCGCTTGAATGCGGGCTTCGTTCCGGTACGCAAGCCGGGCAAGCTTCCGGCCGCGTGCGAGCGATACGATTACGCCCTCGAATACGGCACGAATACGCTGGAGATTCACAAGGATTCGATCCAGAAGGGTCAGAGAGTGGTCATCGTCGACGACCTTCTGGCGACCGGCGGGACCGCCGAGGCTACGGCGAAATTGGCGGAGAAACTGGGAGCGACCATCGCCGGGCTGGGATTTGTGGTGGAATTGGAATTTTTGAAGGGTCGCGAGAAGCTGAAGGGGTATGACGTGATGTCGATACTGCGCTACGACAAGTAAGAGCGGTTTTCAGAGCAGAAAAGCGGGCCGGCGCTGGTTGGCGTCCGGCCCGTTTCCGTGTTCGACCTGCGCGTCGAAAAAAATCGTTCGTTGCCGCCAAAGTCGCTAGGCGAAGAAGCCCGGCGAAAACTGGCCAATCCTCATAAGTGAGACGCTAGTGCCATGATTCAGGTTGCTCGGTTCAAGATTCTGTACAGAAACCAGCAAGCTGCTGCGCCATTCTGCGCTTCTCCCTCACGCAGCGTTCCCGTGGAGGTCCGTGGCAGAAAAACCCCAGGCCGGGGAAAAGTTTCACGCAGTACGGGAAATCTCGGACAGTACGAGGTGGGAGTCTTTGGGTAGATAGCTCTTCCGCCGGAACCAATCTTCCATGGCGTCCTTCAGCTGGTCGGCAGGCACGGCGGTTCCAACTTCCATGTAGCCGTCGGCCACGGGCAAGGTGTCGTCAAACACGGTGGCGTTGGTGAAGTTACGCATGGAGAAGGAGTCGAGCCATTTGAGAGGACAGGGGAGGCGTTTTCCGTTTGCTTCGTATTCGACGCGGATTTTGCGGGCAAACATACGGGATTGTTGACTGTTGATCTGTGCGTTGTTGACTCAAAGCCGAGAAGCGATGACTCGGAGATCCTTCCTCACCATCAAGAAAGATCAAGTCAACAATATCTTATCCTTGGGCTTTGGGGCCGGCCGCTTTGACTTCGGCGGGGGCGTCGAAGTTCTCGAAGTTTTTAGAGAAACGGTTCCGCAGGTCTTCTGCGGCTTTGTCGTACGCAGTCTTGTCGGGCCAGGCACTGCGCGGATTCAGCACGTCCGCTGGAACTCCGGGACAATGTCTTGGAATGGTGAATCCGAATGTGGGTTCAATCTCGAAATCTTGCCTGATGAGCTGGCCTTCCACGGCCGCGTCGACCATGGCGCGAGTATAGGGAATGCTCATTCTGCGCCCCACTCCGTAGGGTCCCCCCTGCCATCCGGTATTGACGAGCCAGCATTGCGCGTTGTGCGCGCGCAGGCGCCGGCCTAGCATTTCGGCGTACACCTTGGGGGCGAGCGGAAGAAAGGGGGATCCGAAGCAGGTAGAGAACGTTGCCGAGGGCTCCTTCACCCCAGCTTCCGTTCCGGCCACTTTGGCGGTGTAGCCGGAGAGGAAGTGGTACATGGCCTGCTCGGGGGAAAGTTTTGAAATGGGAGGCAAAACGCCGAAGGCGTCGGCGGTGAGGAACACGACGTTCTTGGGATGTCCGCCAATACCGGGAATGACCGCGTTGTCGATGAAGTCTACGGGATAAGCGGCGCGCGTGTTCTCGGTTTTGCTGTCATCGTTGTAGTCGGGAATGCGCGTGTGCGGGTCGAGAGTCACATTCTCGAGGACGCAGCCGAAGCGCAAGGCGTTCCAGATCTGCGGCTCGTTTTGGCGGGAGAGCTTAATGCACTTGGCGTAGCATCCGCCTTCAAAGTTAAATACACCATCAGCGCTCCATCCATGCTCGTCATCGCCGATCAGATCGCGCGAGGGATCCGCGGACAAGGTCGTCTTGCCCGTCCCCGATAATCCAAAAAACAAGGCGCTCGCGCCGTCGCGGCCGACATTCGCGGAGCAGTGCATGGGAAACACATTGCGCGGCGGGAGAAGATAATTCATCACGCTGAAGATACATTTCTTCATCTCGCCGGCGTATGACGTCCCGCCAATCAGCACGGTGCGGCGCATGAAGTTCAAGAGAATGAATACTTCTGAGTTGACTCCATCGCGCTTGGGATCGGCTTTGAACTCAGGGGCCGCAATCACGGTGAATTCGGGATGGTGACTGCGCAATTCTTCGTGCGTGGGACGAATGAACAATTGACGCACGAACAGGTTATGCCAGGCGTACTCGTTTACGATGCGCACCGGAAGGCGATATGCCGGATCCGCGCCGCAGAAGAGATCTTGTACGTACAACTCTCGTCCCCGCAGGTGTTCCATGACCCGGGCGTAAAGAGCGTCAAACTTCTCGGGCTCCAAGGGAGCATTCACTGCTCCCCAATGCACGGTGTGCTCGGTCATCTCATCGCGCACGATGAATTTGTCTTTTGGGGAACGTCCCGTCCGGTTGGTGGAACCGACGATGGCGCCATTGGCTGCCAGCTTGGCTTCGTGGCGGCGGATGGAGTGCTCGACCAGAATTCCGGGACTGAGATTGAAATGCGTCCGGCCTTCGCTCAGCAACTCGGCAACGTCGCTGATATGCACGGTACTAGCCATTTCGGTCTCCTGGGAAATGCGCAAGGCCTAACGCAAAACGCTCTATTCTGCCTTAAACACGCGGCCCTTGCCAAGGAAGCGGATCACAGTTCCTCTATGTAGTTTAGAGGAACGATTTTGTGAATTCGTTGTGCAGGGAGCTTCCCCCCAACACGTAGAGACGTAGCTAGCTACGTCTCTACGGAATTGGAATCGCGAAACTGAGATTCGTAAAAATACGATCTAGTTGCAATGCTTGCGTTCCGCAGGCCGCCAGCAGAACTAGTCGGAGGTCTTATATTCGCAGGCGGTCCGGCAAGGCTCGCAGTACATCAGACCGTCTTCGCAGATCCGCACCTCGAGGGCGGACTGGCAAAGAACGCAGAACTTTTCGCATTCGCAGGAACTCTCGGGCTGCTCGCACTGTGCGCACTTGATTTTTGCAGGTCCTGTACCGGTGCTCATGCTGCTAATCTATCCCGCCGGGGAAGTGAAGGGAAAATGACGTTCGTAACGGCCAGGCAAGGGAAAACCGGGTGCGCTGAGGGACCGTATTTTCGCTGTGCCCTATAATTTTCAGCAATGACTTTCGAACATCTTCTGGAGGGCGCGGAGTTCCTCAGCGTGAGCGGGAACCCGGACGTGAGCAGTGTGGAATACGACTCGCGGCGGGTGAAGCCCGGCTGCGCCTTTGTGGCCATGCGGGGAGAAAGTTCGGACGGGAATCGCTTCATCGACCAAGCCATCCAGGCCGGGGCGGTCGCGATCATTACCGATTCTCCGCAAGAAAATCCCCGCGAAGGGGTGGCGTGGGCGCTGGTGCCGCACGGACGTCGCGCGCTGGCGCGGGTCAGCCAGAATTTCTACAGGCATCCTGCCGAGAGGCTCGCCATTGTCGGCATTACGGGAACCAATGGCAAGAGTACGACGGCGTTCCTGATCGAAGCCATATGGAGCGCTGCCGGACGCAAGAGCGCTCTGATTGGAACCATCGAATACCACGTTGCCGGCCGGATTTATCCAGCGCCGCACACCACTCCGGAGGCGCTCGAACTCGCGCGTCTGTTTCACGAAGCTGTGGCGCAGGGCGCAAACGATGCAGTCATGGAAGTTTCCTCCCATGCGCTGGCGCAGCAGCGGGTGTTCGGTATTCCGTTCGATGTGGCGGTGTTCACCAATCTGACACGAGACCACCTCGATTATCACAAGAGCATGGATGAATACTTCGCAGCGAAGCGAGCTTTGTTCGAGGGAGTTGGAACCGACCCTCCGCGCGCCGCCGTCACCAATCTCGATGACGAGTACGGAGCGAAATTAGCCGAATTCAGCCGGAAGCGGAGCGCCGTCCTGCTGACGTATGGATGGACTCGCGGGGATTTCCGCACAGAGAAAGTCGACATCGCTCCGCGCGGCACGCGCTTCGACCTGGTCACGCCTGAAGAAAAGATTGCGATCTTTTCGCCGTTGATCGGAAAAGTGAACGTGTACAACATCCTGTCTGCCGCCGCGTCGTGCTGGGCGCGTGGTTGTAAAGCGCAAGCCATCGCCAGTGGAGTCGCCGCCCTGACCCATGTTCCCGGACGTTTTCAGCGCGTCGATTGCGGGCAGCCCTTCACGGTGGTGGTGGACTATGCGCACACCGACGATGCCTTGCGCAATTTGACCGCGCTGGCCCGCGAGTTTGTTACCCGTGACAAGGCGAATGGCCGAGTGATCACGGTCTTCGGGTGCGGCGGCGATCGCGATCGCGCCAAGCGGCCGCTCATGGGAGAGGCTGCCGGACGAGGCAGCGATTTCGTCGTGCTTACTTCCGATAATCCGCGCAGCGAAGATCCTCGTGCCATCATCAACGACGCCATCGTCGGACTTCAGAAGAGCGGCGTGAAGTACACGATTGAAGTGGACCGGCGCAAAGCGGTGGCCCTCGCCATCAACGAGGCGCGGCCCGGAGACATCGTTCTGCTGGCGGGTAAAGGACACGAGAAGATGCAGGTGACGCGCGAAGGATCGCATCCCTTCGACGATGTGGAAGTCGCCCGCGAAATTCTGAAAGCCAGCGGCTTCGAGTGCGAATCCGGTTCCGCCGCAGGACGCAGCGCATGAAGCTGAAGGTTTCGAAGATTGCAGAATTCATTTCCGCTCCCCCCAGCGCCTCCGAGCAAGTAGCTTGCGGCTATTCCATCGATTCCCGAACCATACAACCGGGCGAACTGTTCTTTGCGGTGAAAGGCGAGCGCCTGGATGGGCACGATTACGTGAATCCTGCGCTGGAAAAGGGTGCGGTCGCTGCGGCAGTCAGCAAGGATGAGATCCATCGCTATTCGAACGACGGGCGTTTGCTCCCGGTGGACGATACCCTGATTGCCTTACAGAATCTCGCGGCGGCAGTCCGCCGACTCTGGGGAAAACCGCTGATCGGCATCACCGGTTCAGCCGGGAAGACGACCACCAAGGAAGCGATCGCGCACGTGCTGGCCGCGCGCTTCAAAATTTTGAAATCGGAAGGCAACTTCAACAATCACTTCGGCCTGCCGCTGATGCTTCTGAAACTCGAACCGGAGCACGATATGGCGGTGATCGAGATGGGGATGTCGCATGCCGGAGAAATTCGGGCCTTGGCGAAAATCGCGCAGCCCGAAATCGGAGTGGTGACCAACGTCGCGCCGGTGCACCTGGAGTTTTTCGATTCCCTCGCGGGAATCGCGCGGGCGAAATACGAGTTGATTGAATCCCTCCCGCCCACGGGGACGGCCGTTCTCAACGCGGACGATGAGTACGTTTCGCAGTTCGGACGCGACTACAAAGGAAAAGTTATTACTTACGGAACCAGGCCCACGGCAGAAGTGCGGGCGGAGAACGTTGTCTCACGGGGCGCGGAAGGCTCCGAGTTCGACGTGGTCAGCCCTTGTGGAAGCCATCACGCCCGGCTGCCGCTGGTGGGAGAGCACAACATTCTGAATGCGCTGGCCGCGGTTGCCGTGGCGTGCTCGCGGGGCATGAGTTTCCCGGACGCAATCGCAGCGCTGGCCACCCTCAAGCCCGCTGACAAGCGCGGGCAGGTTCTCCAGTTGGGTAACATCACGGTCATCAACGATTGCTACAATTCGAATCCGAAGGCGCTGAACGCGATGGTCGATGCTCTGGCTGCGATGAAGGCCAGACGCCGCATTGTGGTCGCCGGCGAAATGCTGGAACTCGGCCCCTTGGGCGAGCAGATGCATCGCGAGGCCGGAAAACATGTGGCGGAGAAGAAGATTGACCTGCTGATCGGGGTCCGCGGAATGGCGAAGGCCATGACGGAAGGGGCCATCCAGGCGGGCGGCAAAGCCGAATTCATGCCCACGCCGGAAGAAGCGGGAGAGTGGCTTGCTCGTGAAACGCGTGAAGGCGATGTCGTGCTATTGAAGGCTTCCCGAGGGGTGAAGCTGGAAAAAGCGCTGGAGATTTGGAAGGCGAAGCGAGAGTCAGGTTCGTAGCTCATTGCTCATCGCTGATTGCTGGGCTCGGAGGCTGATTGCTCTATTGGCTGTTATTCCTCAAGCTGCAACATTACGTCGCGCCCTTCCGTATCTTCCGGTACGTCACGTTCCGCACCGCGTTTGCCAGCCTGACAGCTCTGTTCACCGCTCTGATTGTGGGCCCGTTAGTGATTGGGCGCCTGCGTGATTTCCAGATCGGGCAGTACATCCGCGAAGAAGGCCCCAAAGCTCACCAGAAGAAGGCGGGCACTCCCACCATGGGAGGATTGCTGATCGTCATCGCGATCATTGTTCCTACTCTCCTGTGGGCCGATCTGAGCAACCGCTTCGTGTGGATTGCCGTCTTTTCTACCTGTGCGTTTGCAGCCATTGGTTTCATGGATGACTACACCAAGGTGACGCACCGGCGCAATCTGGGTCTTACAGGACGCGCCAAGCTGGGGTTGCAGATCGCGACCAGCATCGTGGTAGCGTCGCTGCTGATTGCCATGCAGACCTACGGCATGTACTCCACCAAGCTCATCGTGCCATTCTTCAAGCAATTTCACCCCGACCTGGTGATCGGGACACTGGAGCATCATCCCCAGCTTTGGCCGGTGGCATTCTTACCGTTTATGGGATTCGTGGCGCTGGTGATTGTGGGCTCCAGCAATGCGGTGAACCTCACCGACGGGCTTGACGGGCTCGCGATAGGATGCACCGTGATCGCCGCCGGGGCGCTTACCGTACTGACCTACGTCAGCGGACACGCTACCTTCGCGACCTATCTCGAACTGCAGCGCATGCCACAAGTAGCAGAGTTGAGCGTATTCTGCGGCGCCATGGTGGGATCGTCGATCGGATTTCTCTGGTACAACGCGCATCCCGCGGAGGTTTTCATGGGAGACGTGGGATCGCTGGCCCTGGGCGGCGCGATCGGCACCATTGCTGTCATCATCAAGCAGGAACTGTTGCTGCCGTTCATCGGCGGCGTGTTCGTGATTGAGGCGATCTCGGTGATCCTGCAGGTCGGATCATACAAAATGAGGAAGAAGCGCATTTTTAAGATGGCGCCCCTGCATCATCATTTCGAGCTGATGGGCTGGTCAGAATCGAAAATCATTGTGCGTTTCTGGATTGCCTCGCTGGTGTTCGCACTGTTCGCATTGACGACGTTGAAACTACGTTAGTCCACTGTGGTGAAATGGTTCTGGATGGAATTGAACGGCAAACGCGTTCTGGTGGTGGGTCTCGGAAAATCCGGGGTCGCCTCCGCTCTTTTCATGAAGAAGCAAGGTGCGCGCGTCACGGTCTCCGACACCAAGAGCGGCGACGAGTTGCGCAATGAAATCCCCGTGCTGCTGGACAACGGCATCACCGTCGAAACCGGGGGACATGGCGACCGTACCTTTCAGGGGCAGGACCTGATCGTGGTCAGCCCGGGCGTTCCGGTGGATGCTCCACCGCTGGTGCAGGCCAGATCCCTTGGGGAAGCCGTAATCGGCGAGATCGAGCTTGCGGCCCAATTTCTTCCCGGGCCGATTGTGGCCATCACCGGTTCGAACGGGAAGACTACTACGACCGCGTTGATTGGCGAGACTATGACGGCTTCCGGTTTCCCGGCGCTGGTCGGAGGCAACATAGGGACTCCCGCCATCTCCCTGGCTGAGCGCGCCAAGCCGGGGACCGTGATCGTGCTCGAAATTTCCAGCTTTCAACTGGAAACGATTCAAAGTTTCCGGCCGAAAGTGGCGGTGGTGCTGAACGTCACCCCGGACCATCTCGACCGCCACCGCACGTTCGAGATTTATGCCGCTGCGAAAACGCGCATCTTTGAGAACCAGCAGTCGGAAGACTGTGCCGTGCTCAACGCCGATGATCCTACCTGCGTGGCCATGAGCAAAAAGACCCGGGCGCAGGTTTACTGGTTCAGCCGGCAGAATGAAGTCGAGCGCGGGGCATGGGTGCGCGATGGCAAGATCGTGTTCCGGGACGGCTCGGGGCAGCGGGAAATTATGCAGGTGTCGGAGATCCCGCTGAAAGGCGCCCACAATCAGGAAAATGTGCTGGCGGCCGTGTGTGCCTCGGTGCTGATGGGATGCGCCGCAGAAAAGACTCGCCAGGCGGTGCACGACTTCAAGGCGGTCGAGCATCGGCTGGAATTCGTGGCCAGCATCCGCGGGGTGGATTATTACAATGACTCCAAAGCGACGAACGTCGACGCGACCATCAAGGCCCTGGAATCCTTTCCGGCAAATATCCACCTGATTCTGGGCGGCAAGGACAAGGGCAGCGATTACACCGTGCTGAACGATCTGCTGCGCCAAAGGGTAAAGCGCGTTTACACCATCGGTGCGGCAGCCGGAAAGATCGAGTCGCAAATCAAAGGTCCCGAAGTAGTCCACGCTGAGACTCTGGAAAACGCCATTCGCCAGGCCCATGCCAGCGCGCAGTCCGGAGATGTGGTGCTGCTGGCTCCTGCATGCGCCAGCTTCGATCAATTCAAGAGCTACGAGCACCGCGGGAGAGTATTCAAAGAGGCGGTGCAGGCAATGGCAAACTCCGTGTGAAAATCGGCGCCGGCCCGAACCAAGACAATCAACAAGCAGAAATCACAATCAACAATTTTCCAAAACACTCCGTGGTGAAATGAATGTTCCATGGCAAAGCGCGTGAGTGTCGACCGCTGGCTGTTTGCCGTCACCATGCTGCTGGTGTTTGTGGGGCTGGTGATGGTGTTTTCGGCCTCTGCGGTGATGGCGCGCGAGCGCTTCGGTTCGCCCTACGCGTTTCTTTCCAAGCAGCTGATCTGGGCGGTTGCCGGACTGTTAGCGATGACCGTGACCATGCGGGTAGACTTTCGCCGCTACAAGCATCCCGCCCTGGTCTTCTCGTTCATGGGAATCACCACGCTTCTGCTGATCTCGGTGTTCTTCCTGGATCGTTCCCACAACACGCATCGCTGGATTCATGCGGGAGGATTTTCGTTCCAGCCCTCGGAACTCGCCAAGCCGGTCATGATTCTCTTTCTGGCCTACTTCCTGGAGAGCCGCGCCAAGACAATGGACGATGTCCGGAACACGCTGGTGCCCGCGGCCACTCCTGTCCTCATGTTCCTGGGCCTGATCGTTCTGGAGCCTGATCTCGGGACTGCCATTGCCTGCGCGGGAATTGCCGCCTGCATTCTGTACGTGGCCGGGATGCGAATGCGCTACTTCGGGTATGCCTTTGCCGCCTCCTTGCCGGCGCTCTACTTCCTGATTTTTCACGTGGCGTGGCGACGCGACCGCATCCTGGCTTTTTTGAATCCCTATGCAGACCGCCAGAAAACGGGCTTTCACATCATTCAATCTCTGATCGCGGTAGGCACCGGCGGTGTAACCGGGCTGGGCTTGATGGAAGGGAAGCAGAAGTTGTTTTATCTTCCCGAGCCGCACACGGATTTCATCTTTGCGGTGACTGCGGAAGAGTTGGGACTGGTCGGCGGCCTCTTCGTGGTGACACTGTTTGCCATCTTCCTGTGGCGCGGGATGCGGGCCTCATGGCGCACCGAAGACATGTTCGGGCGCTATCTTGCGGTGGGCATCACCAGCATGGTGGTCATGCAGGCCTTCATCAACATCAGCGTTGTGCTGGGCATGATGCCGACGAAAGGCATTCCGCTGCCCCTGGTCTCCTACGGAGGATCCTCGCTGTTCGTGACGCTGGCGTGCATTGGGGTGCTGCTGAATATTACGAAGCAGGCGGAGTGAGGAAATTGTTTGGTTGTTGATTTCTGACGGTTGAATTAACTTCTTCCTGTGCATACCGCGATACCCAGCCATCATCAGTCCACAATTCAGCCTGCTGCTTTCGCCAGCGGTACGCGATAAGCCATGCGGGCGATCCTGGCCGGCGGAGGCACGGGCGGGCACGTCATTCCGGCGCTGGCCATCGCCAACCAGCTCAAAAAAGAGTATTCGGCCGAGATTTTGTTCATCGGCACGGCGCGGGGCATTGAGAACCGGCTGGTGCCGGCCGCGGGATATCCGCTGCAATTGGTGCGCGTGGGCGCGCTGAAAAATGTCAACCTTATGACCCGCGCGAGAACCGCTTTCGATCTGCCGCGTGCGATCTGGGACGCGGGGAGGATGCTCAATGAATTCGCCCCCGACGTGGTCATCGGAGTCGGTGGATACGCCTCGGGTCCCGCCATGCTGGCTGCGGTGGTGAAGCATATTCCTACCTTGGCATTTGAACCGAACGTCGTCCCCGGATTTGCCAACCGGCTGGTGGCTCACTTCGTGTCGGCGGCCGCCGTGCATTTTGAGGAGACTGCGAAATATTTCCGGCACGGCGAAGTGACGGGAGTGCCGGTGCGCCAGGCATTTTTCGAAATTCCGCCCAAACGCGGCGGGACGCCCACCCTGCTGGTGTTCGGCGGCAGCCAGGGCGCGCATGCCATCAACGCAGCCCTATTCCGCTGCCTACCCGTGTTGCAGCGCGAGGCACCGGGGATTCACATCATTCATCAGACTGGCGAGCGTGACTATAATGACGCGCTGGCAGCGTATCAGCGGCTGGGTGAGTCGGCGGAGGTCTTCAAGTTTATTGAAGACATGCCGGCGGCGTTCGCGCGCGCCGATCTGGTCGTGTGCCGCTCGGGCGCGAGCACGGTGGCGGAGATTGCGGCGGCAGGGAAGCCGGCAGTGTTCGTGCCGTTTCCCCGCGCTGCGGATGATCATCAGCGGGTGAACGCTGAGGCGCTGGCGAGACACGATGCGGCGGTGGTGGTAGAGGAATCAAAGCTGGAAGGAGTCTGGCTCGCGGAAACGATTGCAGCGCTGCTCCAGGATCCGCAGCGCCTGCAAAGAATGAGCCAGGCGGCGCGGGAACTAGCGCACCCGAATGCGGCGCACGAGATTGCGGCGATCGCCGCTCGGGTCGGGGGAATTGAGTAATTGAGTAATTGAGTAATTGAGTAATTTTGTAATTTTGTAATTTTGTAATTTTGTAATGTACCAAGCAGATTCCATGGCACCACAGCATGGTTTGAAATTACGAATTACCCGATTACCAAATTACAAAATTCGTCAAGATCCGCGAAATCCGCGGCCAAGACGTTGATTTATGTTCGCAAAAATTCAGCGTATCCATTTCGTAGGGATCGGCGGCATTGGCATGAGCGGCATTGCCGAGGTGCTGCTCAATCTTGGCTACAAAGTGTCGGGCTCGGATCTTAAAAGCTCGCCAGCCACGCAGCGGCTTGCCGGCCTTGGGGCCATGATCTTCGAAGGACACGGCGCAGAAAACGTCAGCGAAGCGGAAGTGGTCGTCACCAGTTCAGCGATTTCGGCGGAGAACCCCGAGGTGGCGCGCGCCCATGAGCTTCACATCCCAGTCATCCAGCGCGCGGAAATGCTGGCGGAGTTGATGCGCCTGAAATACGGGATCGCGATTGCCGGCATGCACGGCAAGACAACCACGACATCGATGGTGGCCGCCGTGCTCGCTGCCGGCGGACTCGATCCTACGGTCGTGGTTGGGGGCAGGGTCGATGCGATGGGCTCGAACGCCCGCCTCGGCAAATCGCACTATCTGGTTGCCGAGGCCGACGAGAGCGACCGCTCATTTTTGAAGCTCTCCCCCATCTTGTCTGTCGTGACTAACATCGACCGGGAGCACATGGACTGCTACCGCAACATGCGCGACGTGAAAAAGACATTCATCGAGTTCATGGATCGCGTGCCGTTCTACGGGATGATCGTGGCCTGCAACGACGATCCGCTTCTGCGGCGGCTGCTTCCGGAAGTGCAACGGCGTACCGTGACGTACGGCACAAAGCGAGGGTCGGATTTCCTGATCAAGCCGCAAGAGACCACGCAACGCGGCAACGGAGACTCCCGTCCCCTGAGCCGATTCCGAGTGCGATTTAAGGAAAAGGATCTGGGAGAATTCACGCTGCACGTTCCCGGATTGCACAACGTGCTCAATGCCACGGCGGCGATCGCGGTAGGAATCGGTCTGGACGTCGGCGTGGACGCGATTCGTGCAGCGCTCGACCAGTTCCGCGGAGTGGACCGCCGCTTTCAATTGCGCGGCGTGGTCGCGGGGGTCAGCGTGATCGACGATTACGGCCACCACCCCACGGAGATCAAGGCTACTTTGGCGGCGGCGCGGCAGTGTGGCTTCGGCAAGGTTCACGTCATCTTTCAGCCGCACCGCTACACCCGCACGCGCGATCTGATGGAAGAATTCACCAGCGCGTTCAACGATGCGGATTCACTGTTCGTGCTCGACATCTACGCTGCCAGCGAACAGCCGATCGAGGGGATCACCGGCGAGGCGCTGGCGCAGAAAATCCGCGAGAAGACGGTGAAGATCGGGCGATATGTGGCTTCTCCGACGGATGCGATTGATGCGGCGACAGAAGTAGCGCAGCCGGGAGACATGATTCTCACGCTTGGGGCGGGTAGCGTTTCTCAACTGGGGCCGATGATCCTGGAGCGGTTGCGACATCGGAACACAACTGCAGTCGCTGTAGAGACGTAGCTTGCTACGTCTTCGCGGACTTAGACGCAGCAAGCTGCGTCTCTACGATTCCTTTAGAAGGAGCATTGATGCGCCTGACCGCTGCGTTCATGATCTTGATGCCGCTGTTGAATCCCTGTTTGGCGCAGCAGCCTCCTTCGGAGATGAAATTCGCGCCCACGGAAGCGGATTACGTCACCCACAACTTCCATTTCAAATCCGGCGAAACTCTTCCCGAACTGCGCCTGCACTACACGGCGCTTGGGAAGGCGGAGCGCGACAACGCAGGCAAAGTCACGAATGCAGTCTTGATCCTGCACGGGACGGGCGGCTCTGGGCACCAGTTTCTGTCGCCACAATTTGCTGACGTGCTCTTCGGGTCTGGACAACTGCTGGACGCGAACCGCTACTTCATCATTCTTCCCGACAACATCGGCCACGGAAAATCCAGCAAGCCGAGCGATGGCATGCGCGCCCACTTCCCGCAATACGATTACGACGACATGGTCGCTGCCCAGCACGAGTTGCTGGAAAAAGGTTTGGGCGTGAACCATCTTCGCCTCGTAATGGGCACTTCGATGGGCTGCATGCACTCCTGGGTCTGGGGAGAGACTTATCCCGACTTCATGGATGCGATGATGCCCCTGGCCTGTCTTCCCGTGCAGATCGCGGGAAGAAACCGGCTGTGGCGCGAGATGGTGATCCAGGGAATCCGCCAGGATCCCGACTGGAACAACGGGGATTACAAAACAGAACCGCGAGCCGCGCTGCAGATCTCGGCGGATTTCCTGCTGATCGCCGGCAGCGCCCCGCTGCTGATGCAGAAGAATCTGCCCACGCGCGATGCGGCGGATAAATACCTCGATGAATCCACGAAGCGGATCACGGCGACGCTCGACGCCAATGATTTGCTCTACGCCGTGAATGCCTCGCGCAACTACGATCCTTCCGCGAAGCTGCAAACGATCAAGGCGCCGGTCATGTTCGTGAACTCTGCCGACGACTTTATCAATCCTCCGGAACTGGGCATTGCCGAACGCGAAATCAAACGGGTCGCGCATGGAAAATTTGTGCTCATCCCCATCTCGGATCAGACGCATGGCCACGGCACGCACACCTGGGCGGCCGTGTGGCAACAGTATTTGAAAGAATTGCTCGACCGGAGCAAGTAAAGCCGCTGGCGAGGAACTTTCAAGGCGTGGAGCGAGGCACTGTGAGATTCTCGCCGCACCCCCGCGGACATCCTGAAAACCATGCTCCACCGGCTTCTTGGGAACTTATGCTCCCCCCGTCCCGTATTCTTTGCTAACCGATTGTGATGCGGTTCGTCTATTCAGCCAGAAGGGGTTAAGGCGATGAAAACACAAGCATGGGGATGGCTGGCAGCAGCGGTGATGGCCGCCGGACTCAACGCAAGCTATCACGATGGCGGGTTGCGCTGGGCACACGAGATTGCGAACCAGGTGAAACATAACACTGGTGCGGTGCTGGCCCTGGCAACCGGGCGTGCTGATCAGTTCCTTACCGAGGCAAGCTTCGTCGCAGCTTCGAAACAGAGTTCGCCTTGCCCTCTGGCGGCGGCTCTCGCCGAAGCAAGGGCGGTTGCAATACCCACGCAGGTTGAGTTGCAGCAATTCGAGGTTGTATCGGCCCGTGAGCAGGCAAAACTGGCCAAGCTCGAAACGGAACGCGCCCTGATCGAAGCTCGGGTCGCCCAGTTGCATATCCCCGCGATGGCATTCAACCCCGTGGTGGTGCAGGCTCCGCTGCGGTCGGTTTGTCCCCGAGTGCGGGTGAATATGCCACGGATTCCGGCGGTTAGGATGCCCGCTCTGCCAGTAGTCCATATCGAGAACACCGGTTTCGGATCCGTCTAGACTTCATTCGGGTCCCTGAAGGGCGCGGCCCACCAGCCGCGCTTTTTTATTTTTTAGGGCCATGTATCTAACGCCGTAGAGACGTAGCTTGCTACGTCTCGCGCCAAGACGTAGCAAGCTACGTCTCTACGAGAAGGTTTCCCGGGCGGATCGAGGCCAGGAATTCGGACACCAGGCTGACGATCAGTTCCGGCCGCTCCCGGTGAGGCACATGATAGGTATCGGGCAGGATCTCAACCCGCGACGGGCCGCGGCAAAGCTGCCCAATCATTTCTGGATGGCGTGTGGATCCGTACTCATCGTGTATGCCATGAATGGCCAGCACCGGACAGGTCACCTGTGGCAGGACGGCCTCCAGTGACCAGGATGCAAATTCCGGATGCAGCCAGCTTTCGGTCCACGCATCGAGAACCCATTTTGCTTTTTCTCCGTGGTACTTCCTGAGCCGCTCAAGTTCCTTGTCATCCTTGAACTGTTCTCGGGCGTTGCTGATGGACTGGAGAGTCCGATCCTCGGGAAGGACCTGCGCCGATTCGGTGATCAGCGCCTCACAATCAGCCGCGAGTTTGGCGGCACAGTTGACGGCCATGCCCCCGCCAACGCTGTGACCGAAGGCGATGAATCTCCGGAAACCTAGTTGTTCCCGAATGATGGGGAAGTAGCTCTTCGCCTCATCCGCAATGAAATCGATTGGCAGCTTATCGCGGCGCGCAGCAGACTCTCCGAATCCGAGCCGGTCGTAGGCGATTACGCGCCGCTGCGTGCCCGTGCTCAATCGTGCAGGAAAGCCGCGCCACAGTTCGACACAACCCACCGAATCATGAAAGAGCACGATTGGCGATTGCAATTGAGGCTTACCCGTGGGAGGGGTCCAGATACGGGCGAAGATGCGGCCGTCGGGATGGTGAATCCAAACGTCCTCGGAAATACTAGTCGGCTTGAGGTCCAGCGTCATTTCATCCAGCTTGGGGCCGTTAACCACGGCTAAATCGCGTCAATGATAATGAGAGTGATGTCATCCTGCTGGCTAGTGGAAGCGGGTTGCCAGCGGCGGATCTCGGAGAGCAGTCGATCCGACAACTCCGCAGGCGGGCGCCCCTGATTGTCGCGAACAACTTGTTCAAGCCTGATGTCGCCGAAGGAATCGCCGTGGGCATTCTCAGGTTCAGTTACGCCGTCGGTGTAGAGCAGGAATCGGTCGCCTGCGTTGATGGACATCGCACAAACCGGATAGCTACAGCACTCCTGTGTGACTCCGAAAAGTAAACCGTTGCTCTCGATGCGTTCCAGCTTATCTTCCCGCCAGCGCAGAAGCGGAGGATGTCCCGCGGCAGAATACAGCGCCTGGCGATTTTCGGTATCGAGCCAGAGGTAGGCGGCGGAAACGAACTGGCCGCGTAGCTGCCCGGAAAGGACGCGATTCAACCCGCTCAGCACTGCTTGCGGGTCGTGTGCGGAAGCAATCACGGATTGCATGGCCACCTTGATCATGGACGCGATAAGCGCGGCCGGAACGCCGTGGCCGGAAACGTCCGCCACCATGATGCCCACCCGCTTCCGATCGACAAAAATGAATTCGTAGAAATCGCCGGCGACGGCAGTCATAGGACGATATGCCGCGCTTATACGAAGATTGTTGATTTCGGGAACGCCGGTGGGAAGAGTTGAAATCTGTATCTCCCGCGCGATCGCGAGTTCCTTTTCAACGGAGAGTAAGCGGTGCTCGTTCGTGAAGACCAGTTGAAGGGCGACATATCCGAACGAGAACAGAAGAGTGGCGAAACCGAGGTGGTCTAGAATCCGCGGGGTCTCGAAACCAAGGTTGCGCGACAGGTTGGCGTAGAGGGCTTCAATGGTGAAAACGAACATGCCCGTGGCCAGGACACCACGGTCGGGCAGAACGAGGTACCTCCTGGACAATGTCGGCACAGCAACGACAGTCATCAGGACAACGAGTAGGCAGACCTCAAGCAGATTGTTGTAAAGCATCAACTTGTCGCTTGAGCCCGTAAGTACAAAGAAGCCAGTGCCGGTGACCGCAATGGCCAGCCCGAGCAATCCACCCGCCTGATTCAGGAACCGCATTTTGCCCCGGCTGAGTTCCAGAAACGAGAGCGAACCAACAACTACGAAAAGGTACGTCATTGCGGTGTTCGCGTATGGAGCGCTGATCTGAAGCCCGCGCGGCGACAGCGCCAGGACAGCATGCGATCGAGAGAGGTGCTCGGCGCCGTACATCGCGCTCCACATTCCGAGCCAGACGAAGATACGCATGCCGCGGCGTCGGCGAATCGCAGCAATGGAGCATGCCGCCAATCCAATGAACAGAAAAACCGATCCAGCAATGATGTCAGCGACTTCCCCGCGGAGCGTCGCCAGGACTTGATCGGTCAGATTTACACCTCCCATCAGACAGTCAACATATCAGAGTGTTTGTGGTTACCCAATGCGGGTGGAGATTCAGCTCAGTAGTGCTCGCCGGGTACGCCGCCGCGACTTCGCAACAGGGTTGCTTTGGAGTCGTTGAGCTAGCATCCACTCCCGATTCATAGCACTCTCGTGCCGGTGCCCGATCCGATTCCCGCCTGTGCAAATTCTTATAAATTTTCTGTATCTCATTTCGAGAAATGAAGCTATAGTGAAAAAGCTCAGCGATTCCTCTTCGACAACTGCCTGATTTGATGGCGCGGAAAAGCGGTTCCACCATCATGCAGGAGGAGTTGTACCCGCCCAGCGCTTCACACGCGCGCGAGGAACTCGATGACGCGCGCCTGGTTGACCTGGATGTGGCAGAGGAATCCCCGTTTCTGCGCGCGCAAAAACGCGTGCCTGCTCGCCGCGGATCGCTTCCCAAGAAAACTGCGCATCGCCTGCTGTGGGCCTTTGTCGCTGTCACCGCGCTCTGTATCTCGGTACTCGGGGCCGGCACGCTCTATCACTACGGCGAACACTCCTGGCGCTTTCGGATCGAGTCCAGCGACAACATCGAAGTCACCGGCATGGAGAACGCCACCAGGGCGCAGATCATGGAAGTGATGGGCGCCGACATCGGCCGCAACATTTTTTTCATTCCACTGGCGCAGCAGAAGGCGCAACTGGAGCAGATTCCCTGGGTTGAATCCGCCGGCGTCATGCGCTTTGTGCCCAACCGGCTCAAGGTTGAAATCCACGAGCGCGCGCCGGTGGCATTCGCCCGTGTGGGGCCGCGGATTTTCCTCATCGATGCGGGGGGCACGTTGATGGAGCTTCCGCAGAAGCGGAAGTATTCCTTCCCCGTGATCCTGGGGATGAATCCCGGCGAGCCGCTTTCGACGCGTATTCCGCGCATGAAGGCCTATAACGAGCTAGTGCGCGACCTCGATTCGGGAGGCGCCCGCTATTCCCAGGACCTGAGCGAGGTCGATCTCTCAGACCTGGACAACATCAAAGTTCGGGTGAACGATCCGCACGGCGACGTTCAGGTGGAGCTCGGCTCGACGGAGTTTCTCAAGCGCTACAAGACTTACGTCAGCCACGTGCAGGAATGGCGGCAACAATTCCAGAAGCTGGAATCGGTGAACCTGCGCTATGACAACCAGGTCATCGTCAATCCCGAGATGGAAGGGAAGTCGAAACCGGCGGCGCTGAGCGCGTCGGCGGCAAGGGCCGCGGCGGCCGCCGGGGTGAAACCCGCGGCGCTGATCACGCGCCTCAATCCGCACGACAAGACGGTGCCGAAACCGGCTTTCGAGTTGAGCGACACGAGACTCGATCCGGCCAAAGCGGCTGTGAGAAAGAAGCCCGTGCCCAGAGTTCGAGTGAAGCGTGCAGTTGCGAAAACGACCAGGCCTGCGGCGAAAAAGGAAGTCGCAAAACATTGGGCGCCCAAAAACAAGCCGGCAGCGGCGCGCGCCGGGGGACAACCCAAGGGGCTGTCCCTACGTGGGCCGGGTAAGGCCGAGAGGAAGAAGCCGGCGCAGTCGGCAGTGGTGGCGCACAGTGGCGGGCCGAAGCCGAGTCCAGCAATTTCTAAGCAGAGCACGGGGTCCAATTAATTGAAGTCAGGGAATTCTTAACGAATGGCGAACCAGCAGGGAAGCTTCTTGACGGCGATTGATGTCGGCAGCGCCAAAACATGCGCGCTGGTAGCGGAGGTGACCGACTTCGGCCTGCGCTATCGCGGGCATGGAGTCGCGGACTCGCGCGGCTCGCGCAAAGGCGTGATCGTCGAATTGGATAAAGCGGTGGCCTCGATTCAAAAAGCGGTCGAAGCGGCGGAAGATATCGCCGGAGCGGCGGTCGAGCACGCCATTATCGGAGTGGGCGGATCGAATATCAAAGGCGTGAACAGCCATGGCGGCATCAGCCTGGGCACCCGCCCGCGCGAGATTGGACGCGACGAGATCAAGCAGGCGGTAGAGCGGGCGCGCGCCATCCCCCTGCCGCAGGATCGCGAAATCCTTCATCTTTTGCCGCAGGAATTCATCCTCGACGATCAGGCCGGCGTGCACGATCCTCTCGGCATGATGGCAGCGCGGCTTGAAGTTCGCGTGCACATGGTGACCGCCGCCACCAGCGCGACGCAAAACGTGATTACCGCCGTGAATCGAGCCGGGGTGCACGTCGATGACACCGTATTCGAGCCGCTCGCCGCCGCGGATGCTGTGTTGCGCTCCGACGAGCGCGAACTGGGGGTGTGCCTGGCGGATATCGGCGCGGGGTCCACTGAACTCATCGTCTTCCAGCAGGGAGCCGTGGCTTACACCGGCGTGATCCCAGTGGGCGGAGATCACTTCACCAGCGACCTTTCCGTCGGGCTCTGTACCCCGCTCGCCGATGCCGAGAAGATTAAGAAAAATTATGGCAGTGCGGTCGTCACCCTCATCCCGGAAGGCAATGAAGTTGAAGTTCCTTCTGTGGGGGATCGTCCGTCGCGCCTGTTGCCGCAACGCCTGGTGGCCGAAATTCTGGAGCCGCGCGCTCGCGAACTCTTCGAAATGATGCGCGAGTCGTTGCGCCAGAGCGGCATGTTCGAACTGTGCCTGGCAGGGGTGGTGCTCACCGGAGGCGCCTCGCGGCTACCCGGGATTTTCGATGTGGCGGAGTCGGCGCTGCGCCGCTCGGTCCGGCTCTCCTGGCCTGCGCCGCTGGCCAAGATGCCTTCCACCTTGGCCGAGCCCGAATTTGCGACCGTGCTGGGGATGGTGAACTACGGCCACCGCGCCCGCATCGCACGCGGCTACCAGGAGGGCGGTCTGGGATCGAGATTGAAAGCGATGTTGGTTGGAAAGGGAGCATGAAAGAAAAGTTTCAAGTTTCGAGTTTCATGTTTCAAAACCGAATCGTGAAACTCGAAACGTGAAACTGGAAACTCTGAAACTTCGAATAAGGCGGACACCATGAGTAAAGATTCGATTCGCATCAGTTTCAACGAAGAGGCCCGCAACGACGCCAAGATCAAAGTGATCGGGGTCGGTGGAGGGGGCGGCAACGCAGTCAACCGCATGATCGATGCCGGCATGGAGGGCATCGAATTCATTGTCGCCAACACGGACCTGCAGGCGCTGCGGTTGTCGCACGCGCCCGTGAAGCTGCAGCTCGGGGTCAAGCTGACCAACGGCCTCGGGGCCGGTGCCAATCCGGAAGTCGGACGCAAGGCAGCGCTCGAAGATTCCGACAAGATTATTGAAGCGCTCGAAGGCGCTGACATGGTGTTCGTCACCACTGGACTGGGTGGAGGCACGGGCACTGGAGCTGCGCCCATCATCGCGTCGCTGGCCAGCGAAATGGGCGCGCTGACGGTGGCGGTGGTGACCAAGCCCTTCGCCTTCGAAGGCAAGCGCCGCATGCAGCAAGCGGATCGCGGCATCTCCGAGTTGATGGAGTCGGTCGACACCACCATCGTGATACCCAACGAGAAGCTGCTCGCGGTCGCGGAGGATGCCGGCTTCTTTGAGTCCTTCCGCATCGCCGACGACATCTTGCGGCAAGGCGTGCAGGGGATTTCCGACATCATTACCATCCCCGGCATCATCAACCGCGACTTTGCCGACGTGAAGACGATCATGGCGCGCATGGGATACGCCGTGATGGGTACCGCGTCCGCCAGCGGCGCCAAGCGCACCATCGAAGCCGCCCAGCGCGCCATCGCATCTCCGTTGCTCGAAGCCGGAGCCATCGACGGCGCCCGCGGCATTCTGATCAACATCACCGGATCGTCGTCGCTGAAACTAGCCGAAGTGCAGCAGGCCTGCTCCATCATTCAGAACGCCGCCCATGACGAGGCCAACATCATCTTCGGCGCGGTGCTCGACGAGAAGATGAAGGACGGAGTGAAAATCACGGTGATCGCCACCGGCTTCCGCGAAATCCCCGGCGCGCGTCCTCGCCCGGTGGAAACACGCACGTCATTTGCCGCCGTGCATGACGAAGCCATGGAGTTCCCCGACACGTTTGACACGCCCAGCCTCATGCCGGATCCGCCCAAGCACATCATGTCGGAGCCTGTGATGGAACAGGACCATGGGGCGGACCGTGCCTACAACGCCGACACGGCCCCCATGCCGGCCGGGCAAGATCGCGGCGCGGACGTGATCTCGCTGGAAGCTGTCCGCACTGCCCTGGTCAGCAATTTTGAGCAGAACGATCTGGATGTGCCGGCGTTTCTGCGCAAGCGCAACGATGTGATGTAAATGCGAAAGACGCAAACCCCGGCGCGAATTCAGCGCAAGCCTTCGCTGCCGCACTAGGAAATGTTTTGCACAACGGGGAAGTACCTTTCCAGTAACTAGGTAATGGGTTACGAAAAGGCTGCGACCGAGGTAATGTCGTTGTATGTTGCTGCCCTAGCTCAGGTTAGAAGAAACAGCGGTTCTTGCGGGGCCAAACTTTAACGTTGCTGGAAATTGGTAAGTCCCCTAAGATCAACATAGTCAGCGGAATACCGGGATTACTTAATGGCTGGCACTTCAGTTGCATCGCACTACATAGATCCTGGGAGTGAAAATCATCAAGATGTTCAAGGGAACGAGCCTACTTCGTCTGGTTCTTACGCTGTGCGCATCTCTGGCCCTGGTGGGGATGAGTTTTGCCGCGCATATCAACACCAACGCTCCCTCCAAATCGAAATCCCAGAAGAAAGTCAATGAGAGTACGCGCACGGGGCATCGCATGCATCGCCTGGCACGCAGCCGTAGCGCCCATGTTCGCCGCGCCTCGCTGAAAACGCGCCGTCATCACTCCTACGAGCGCTTCCACATGAGTTCGTTCGCCGAGGACCTCACCGATGGCGATGTCACCGCCGGGGAAGATCCCACGGTCCGGCAGGCGGCAGTCGATGCTCTCGGCAATATGAATGGCACCGTGGTCGCCATCGAACCTACCAGCGGACGCATTCTGGCGATGGTCAACCAAAAGCTGGCGCTCTCGAGCGGCGCGCAGCCTTGCTCCACGATCAAGCTGTCGGTGGCGCTGGCCGCATTGAGCGAAGGCCTGATCTCTAAAGAGACGCCGGTTTCTCTGGGCAGACGCTATCGCATGAATCTCACCACGGCGCTGGCCCACTCCAACAATGCTTACTTCGAAGCTCTGGGCCGCAAACTCGGATTTGAAAAAGTAGCGTACTATGCCCACGAATACGGTCTCGGCGAGCTCGCGGGCTACAACATCGCGGGGGAGCAGGTGGGTGCATATCCTGACCAGGCAATTCCCGAAAAACTGGGTGGCGTTGGCAAGATGTGCTCCTTCGGAGAAGGCGTTTCCATGACCCCGCTGCAGCTGGGCGCCATGGTTTCGGCTATCGCCAATGGCGGGACTCTCTTCTACCTGCAGCATCCGTCGAGCCCTGAAGAAGTTGCCAACTTCCAGCCGCGGGTGAAGCGGCAGTTGGACATCGCTCCAGTAATTCCTGACCTTTCTGACGGCATGGCGGGCGCGGTCCGGTTCGGTACCGCGCGCAGCCTGCGGGTCAACTTCAACGAGGAAGAGATCCTGGGCAAGACCGGCACCTGCTCGCACGAGGGCACCCGCTACGGCTGGTTCGCCTCTTACGCCAACACCAGCGTGGGACGCGTGGTGGTCGTGATCTTCCTGCAGGGGGGGCGTCCGACCTTCGGGCCCAAAGCTGCGCAGATCGCGGGGCGCATGTATCGCAATATGTACGATCACAATTTCTTTGTTGCCGGTGGTGGCTTGCCTTCGGATACGGCCACTGTGAAGACCGTCAGCACCACACCGTAGCCCTCGCCAACCTCATTTATTTACCGAGACGCAGCTCTGCCTGCGTCTCTTCCTTTTTTCATCCCTTCCGCTCGGGAAAGCGATTCTTTTCACCGCTATCCTTCTCCCGGTCAAGCCGCGGAAATTCCTGCCGATAGGGAGTCAGTAGGCTCCACGCGCAACTGGCGTGTGCGATCGCGAGGAGAACTTTTGCCATCCGCCATGCTCTACGGCAGCTACGAAGATCCTTTTCTCGTCCGGGCGATGCTGCTCATCATCCTCTTCACTTTGATTTTGTACGTGGTGGTGAAGCGGAAAACCTTACGGGCAGATGCATTGTCTGCGAGGGGCGACGGAGACTCCCAATTCCGCGCCCTCGCGGAAGCAATTCCGCTCATCGTGTGGACGGCCGGGGCCGACGGCCTGACGAACTACATCAACAAGCGCTGGTACGAGATGACCGGAACTGCCCAAGGGGAGTGCCTGGGCAATTCCTGGGTGGAATTCGTTCACCCCGACGATCTGGCGCTGTGTTGGCAGAAGTGGAATGACTGCATGCATTCCGGGGAGACGTTTGAAATCGAATATCGCCTGCGCGATAAGGAGAACCGGTATCGCTGGTTCATCAATCGCGCGGTTCCTTTACGGGACGCTTCGGGAGCCATCCAGCAGTGGTTTGGAAGCTGCACCGACATTGACGATCAAATGCGCACCCAGCAACTTCTCGAAGAGCAAATCAAGGAGCGTGCGAGTGAGCTGTTCGATGCCAACACGAAATTGCAGGAAGAGATGTGGGAGAAAGATCTGGCCCGCAAGCAACTGGATCAACAGAACGAGCAGATGATGCGCGATCTCACGGAGCGCTCCACCCGTGCCACCATGCTCGCCAAGATGGGGGAAATGCTGCAAAGCTGCGTCAGCCAGGAAGAAATCCTGAAAGCCGCAGTGGGTTTTGCGCCCAAAATCTTTTCCTCCTGCGGCGCGCTCGCGCTTTTGCAGCAACGCGAACATCTGGAGGTCGTCAGTGCATGGTCCAATTGCATTGTCCCTTTCCCCGCATTTGAGCGCGGCGACTGCTGGGCTCTGCGCACGGGGCATAGTCATTTTGTACCGGCAAGGGACAACACGGCACGCTGTGTCCACGCCGAGGGCGTCAATAACGCTTACGTGTGCATCCCCATCATTGCCCAGGGGGAAACCCTAGGCATCCTGCACTTTCAGGCCAATGCCGATCATCCTCAATTGCGAGAGTCCGATCTTTCCCTCAAGAACACCTTTGCCGGGCAAATCGGATTGTCCATTGCCAACATCCGGCTACGGGAAGCCCTGCGCAGCCAATCCATCGTTGATGCTTTGACCGGGCTTTTCAACCGGCGCTATCTGGAAGAGATCCTGGAGCGCGAAGTGCGGCGCGCCTCGCGCTCGGAGCAGTCGGTGGGCGTCCTGATGCTCGACCTCGATCATTTCAAGAACTTCAATGACACCTACGGCCATGAGGCCGGAGACGCGGTGCTGCGTGAAACCGCGGCGTTTCTCAAGCGAAGTGTTCGCGCCGAAGATATAGTGTGCCGCTTTGGAGGCGAGGAGTTCGTTGTCATTCTCCCGCTTGCCGATGTGACCACTACGCAAGCCAGGGGGGAGCGCATTCGCTCGAAACTCCACGACCTGACCGTATTGCATCAGGGAAAATCGGTGGGCTCCGTTACCATGTCGGTGGGGGTGGCAGCGATGCCGGCGCACGGCGAATCCTCCAAAGCGCTGCTCGAAGCCGCCGATGCCGCGCTCTACCGCGCCAAGCGGGAAGGCAGAGACCGGGTGGTTGTGGCTGAGCTCCCCGCTGCGGCAGAAGCGCAGCTGGCAGCGCTGCAAAAGAAACGGTAAGCCATTCGTAAGCCGGGACAATCGTAGATATATACAAAAAAAACGCCCGGCCTGCAGCCGGGCGTCATCTGGAGCGTGCTTTCGCAATCAATGGTTGTGATTCTGGCTTCTCTCGTCCCGGGCGATGACTCCGTCCTTGATGTGAATCACGCGGTGAGCGTACTCGGCAATATCGTGCTCGTGAGTCACGATAATGATGGTATTGCCCTCGCTCCGAAGTCGATCGAAGAGGGCCATAATCTCCAGGCCGGTTTGGGAGTCGAGGTTACCCGTGGGTTCGTCCGCGAGAATGATGGACGGTTTGTTCACCAGCGCCCGCGCGATCGCCACGCGCTGTCGTTGTCCACCGGAGAGTTCGTTGGGCTTATGCTGCATGCGGGATTCCATGCCGACCGCGCTAAGCGAAGCCCGGGCACGCTCCACCCGTTCTTCGGTGGGGACGCCGGCATAGATCAGGGGCAATTCGACATTGTGCAGCGCGGTCGCGCGCGCCAGCAGGTTGAAGGTCTGGAAGACGAAGCCGATCTCTTTGTTGCGAATGCGGGCGAGTTCGTCATCGTCGAGTTCGCTCACCAATTGCCCATTCAGCCAATACTTGCCCTGGGAGGGGGTATCGAGGCAGCCGATCAGGTTCATGAGCGTGGACTTGCCCGAGCCTGACGGACCCATGATGGCCACGTACTCGTTGCGTTGAATCCGCAGATTGACACCGCGCAGGGCATGGACCTGCTGCTCCGAACCCATGTCGTAGGTCTTCCACAGGTCCTCCGCCGCGATCATGCAAGACTCGGGGGGCGTCACGGCGGCGGTGTTCGGCATGTTAATCACTTCTGCGGTTGCCATATTTTTCTCCTGGTCCGGTGCCACTGACCTCTCCGATCTCTGGCTTCAGCTCTTCTGTTTCGGGCTCCGATTTCTGAGACCTCTTCCGGCTTTCCCGTTGGACGTTCCAGCGCCGTGAAAGTTATGAGGATTCGTCCTCTTTCTTAGGCGCCTTGTTGTCCACCTTGACGCTGCTCCCCGGACGCAGTGTGCGGAGAACCTTGTAGCTTCCGGTAATGACTTCGTCCCCTTCTTTCAAACCATCGAGCACTTCGATGTCCGTGGTTCCTGTGATGCCGGTTGCGACCGGCACGAACATGGCCTTCTTATTGCGGATTACGAATACGCCCTGAACTTCGTCATCTTTCTTGTTCTTGGATGCCACTTCCCGGGCTGCTGGTTCCGCCGCGTGTACTGATCCGGGCGCGTTATTTTGGACATCGATCTGATCCTTGGTCCTGAGCGTGAGAGCCTGGATCGGAATCGACAATGCGTTGCTGCGAGTTGCAGTCGTGACTTTGGCCGTCGTCGAGAGGCCAGGACGCAGGTCCTGTGGCGCATCGCCCAAAGTCACCACCACCTTAAAATCCTTGGCCTCTTCGCTGGCCGTGGTCTGCTGCGAGGTCGACAGCCCGCTGGAGCGCACGATGGCGTTATTGCCAATCTCGGTGACTTTGCCATGGAATATCTTTTTTGGAATGGCGTCGATGGTCACCTCGGCCGGTTGCCCCAGCTTCACATTTACAATATCGGTTTCATCCACCTTGACTTCAGCGGTGATCACCGACATGTCAGCGATCGTCATCAGTGTGCTGCCCTGCGCGTTCTGAATGCCAATGACCACTGTCTCGCCTTCACGCACCGGTAAATTGGTGATCACTCCGTCGAACGGGGCGGGATACGTCGTCTTTCGCAGCAGGTCCGTATAGTGGGTCAGCGTTGCTTTGGCCTGGGCTATGTGACGCGCGGCCGAATCGTTTTGCGCCTTAGCTTGCGCCACGCGGGAGGTGGCTTGCGTTAATCCCGCGTCCGCCGTCGCCCATGCATTCTTGCGGCTGTCAAAATCGGATTTCGAAATCAGCCCGCCTTTGAACAAGCTCTGTGCCCGCGACCAGTCCAGTTTGTTCCGGTCGTAGTCGGCTTGCGCCCGCAACAGGTCCGCCTCGGCCGTTTTAAGCCCCGCCTCGGCAGCCAGGGAATCGGTTTGCGCGGCCTGCAATGAGGCCTCGTTGGCGTTCACGTCCGCCGACGATTGCACGTTTTCCAGTTGCGCCAGCAATTGTCCCCTCTTTACATGATCGCCCTCCTTCACATAGAGGTGGGTGATCTTGCCAAAGGCATTTGCGCCGATATTCACGTACGTCTTCGGCTTGATTTCACCGGAGGCGCTCACGACCGTAGCCAGATCCTGCCGCTGCGCTTTCCCGGTCTGCACCGTGACCACGTTCTTGCCGCTCTGATGAACCGTGAACGCGACAATGATTGCCAGTAGAACTACGGCTCCGGCGCCAATTGCAACTTTTTTCCAAGCCTTCATAGAACTCCGTCACGGGCCGACATTTCTCCACTGAGGGCTGAGTCCTGCCATAACGTTTATCTAGTGACGAAAACGTCCCTCGCTTCGCCGGTGTGACGGGCACACATCCTCTGTTACGGTGCTGCGGGCGAGAAAGTTCCGATCCAACGTTAAAAGAGTGGCCGAGACCCGTTACCCTGGGTAGATAATAGTTACTGCCCTGGAACCCCGTAATTATATCCTTCCCCTTGCACCAAAAGCAGCTACAGATTGTTTAGACACCTCGGGCAACTCGGGCGCACCCCGGCCCCTTCCTAGAGGTGTTTGAGCCAGATTCCAACCGGCTCACCGGGCACGACTTAATCTTGCTTTCACTCAGTTGACGGCCTAGAATAAGGAGACAACGGTTGTCTCGGCAGGAGTCCCTCTCATGTTCCGGGTAGTCTCGAACCATACTCTGTATCGCATTGTGCTTTCCTTGGCGCTGGGGTTGATGGCCGGCGTGGCCATAGCCCAGGACCAGCCCAAAGACGAGCCTCAAGATCCCAAGGCTACCGACAAGTCCAACACTGAGAAACCTGCTGCCAAGCAGGCACCCGATGCGGTTGATCCCCTGAAGCGCCCCGCGGACGAGAAAACCCGCAAGAAGAATGCCCGCGCCCTCAAGCAGGAATTGAGCAAGCCTTACAAGAAGTGGCTGGACGAAGACGTCGCTTACATCATCACCGATGAAGAGCGGGCGGCTTTCAAGCAGCTGTCCAACGACGAAGAGCGCGACAATTTTATCGAAGCGTTCTGGCAGCGCCGCGACCCCACGCCGGACACCGAAGAGAACGAATTTAAGGAAGAGCACTACCAGCGCATCGCCTACGCGAACGAACACTTCGCTGCCGGCGTCCCCGGCTGGAAGACCGATCGCGGCCGCATCTACATCGTGTTCGGCAAGGCCGACGAAATCGACTCGCACCCCTCGGGTGGTAGTTACGAGCGCCCCATGGAAGAAGGTGGCGGCGAGACTTCCACTTTCCCCTTTGAGACATGGCGCTATCGCTACATTGAAGGTATTGGTCAGGAAGTAATGATCGAATTCGTCGACACCTGTATGTGCGGCGAATACCACATGACGATGGACCGCTCCGAAAAAGACGCGCTGCTGATGACGCCCAATGCCGGCCTTACCATGTGGGAGCAGATGGGCATGTCGAACAAGTCTCAGCGCTTTAACGGCAACGGTCTCGAGCGCCTCGGATTGGGGCCGGACAGCACCTCGCAGGCCGCCAAACAATTCGATCGCCTGGAGCAGTTCGCCAAGTTGCAGCAGGCCCCCAAGGTGAAGTTCACTGACCTGGAAGAAGCGGTGAACTCTAAAGTCATTCTCAACCCGATGCCCTTCGACGTTCATGTGGACTTTGTGAAGGTAACCAGCGACACCGCTCTGGTGCCGATCACGATCCAGATGAAGAATCGCGATATCACGTTCGTCAATAAAGATGGCGTGCAGCGCGGGACGGCGAACATCTTCGCCCGGCTGACGACCTTGACCGGGAAAATCGTCCAGACCTTCGAAGACACGGTGCAGGTCGACGTTCCCCCGGAGTTGCTGCCGCGCACGGCGGAAAATTCCGAAGTCTATTACAAGGCTGTGCCGCTGCGCCCCGGCCGCTACAAGCTGAACGTCGCCGTAAAAGATGTGAACGGTGACCGCAAAGGTGTATGGAGCCGCAGCATTATCGTTCCGGAATATTCTGACGACAAGCTTTCCAACTCGTCTCTGATCGTAGCGGATGTCATGGAGCCCGTTCCCACCAAGGCCATCGGCACCGGAAGTTTCGTAATCGGCACCACCAAGGTGCGGCCGCGCGTTGCCCCGGCCGACGGCAAGCCGGCGATGTTCAAGCGCGACCGCGATGCCAAGCTGAATTTCTGGATGCAGGTTTATAATCTGGGCTTGGACGAGAAGACGCACAAGCCTTCCGCCACCATCGAATACGATGTCACCAATGTCGCAACTAACAAGTCTATAGTGCAGCAAGTCGAAACGACGGACACCATGGGCAATGTCGGTGATCAGCTCACGCTGCAGAAATCGATCGCCTCTGCTAATCTGCAGCCCGGTGTTTACAAAATTCAGATCAAGGTCAATGACAAGATCTCGAAGCAGACCGTTGATCCTTCAGCCGTATTTGCAGTAGAGTAACTCCCTGCATTCCCCCAGGGGGTGGGGCGAAGTTGAACTTGCATAAGCTCGGAACTTGGGCAATTCTGCTGGGCATCGCGCTCCCCGTATGGGCCGCAGAGCGGCCGGGCGCTATCTCCGGCTACGTTCGCAACGCTTCTGGCACTCCCCAGATGGGTGCCGTGGTGCAGATCCTGGGCAGCGCCGATCGTGAGTTTACCGTCTTCACGGACGCGGCTGGATACTACATCGCCAATGATCTTCTTCCCGGCGTGTATAGCCTGAAAGTTTCCGCTCCATCTTTCCTGCCGGCGATGCGGGAAAAAGTCGGGCTCCGTCCCGGCGCCAGTCTCAGCATCAATATCACACTCAGCACGCTTCTAGGCGTCATGGAACTTGGGCCCATGCGTCCGTTGAAGGATGACGATGATTGGAAATGGACGCTCCGTTCGGTGGCGAACCGCCCCATTCTTCGCATCTTCGACGACCCGGCTGCATCGGCAGAAAAGCCGGATCACCAGATGCGCGGCACGGTTTCCTTCCTCGCGGGATCGGCTGCCGGAGGATACGGCACCGGTTCCGACATGACCACCGCCTTCAGCCTTGAGCGCTCCATCTTCTCCGATGGACATCTCGCCTTCAGCGGTGATGTGGGCTATGGCTACGGATTACCTGCGGCTGTGGTTCGCAGCAGCTATTCCCACAAACTGGCGAGCGGATCCACCCCGACCGTTGGACTTACCCTTCGCCGGTTTGCCCCGGCTGATCCGAATCTGCACAACGCCGCACTCCAGGCCATCACCCTTGCCGCCAGTGATGATTTCACTGTGGGGGATGTCCTCGAACTGAAGTTTGGAAGTGAACTGCAGACCATCGAGTTCCTCGGGCACCTGAACGCCTTTCGTCCGTATGGAACAGCCGATTTTCACCTTTCGCGGAATACGGTTGTGGAGTACTCGTACACCACCTCGCGTCCCGACCCCCGCTCCGAGAAAGGTTTCGACTCCGCCCCCGCAGACCTGAGCGAGTCTAACCCGCGGGTCAGCGTGGTTGGCTTTACGCCCAGGATGGAGGACGCGCACCACCAGGAATTCAGCGTCTCGCATCGCGAGGGCAAGAATAATGTTCAGGTGGCATGGTTCTCCGATCGCATCGTGAATCCTGCTCTGACAGGAGTTGGGGAGGTCACCTCGGCGGGAGGTTTCGTGCTGCCCGATGTCACCTCCGGCACATTCAATTTCGGCGGCCCCAACCTGGATACCAACGGCCTTCGCGTTGTGGTGCAGCGCAAGTTCGCCTCGGACCTTGCGGCCACCCTGGATTATGCGTTCGGCGGCACCCTCGACCTCTCGCGCTCCGACGTCTCTCTGCAGCAAGCGCAGCAATGGATCTCGACGGTTCGCCGTCACGCCCTGGCTGCCAAGCTCAGCGGAACTGTTCCTCGCAGCCATACCCGCTGGATCGCTTCTTACCGCTGGGTAAACGGGCAGGCGATGACTCCGGTGGATATGTTCAACACCTCCGCAGGTCAGAGTGACCCCTTCCTGAACGTTTTCATCCGCCAACCGATTCCGGCATTTGGCGGACGCATGGAAGCCCTGATCGATATCCGTAACCTGCTCGCCCAGGGTTATGTGCCCGTCGTGGGGCGGGATGGCCAGACTGTCTACCTGGTCGATTCCGCGCGCTCGATCCGCGGCGGAGTGTCATTTAGTTTCTGAGCTGCGAGCTATGAGCGAGCAGCCCAAGTTCCCTCGAAGCGCAATCCGAGACCTCAACTCTGAGAACTCCTCATAAGCTGTTCGGATACCCCTTCAACAACTCCGTGGTTGACTGTGGCTGGAATGTTTCGTTAATGTTCTCAACTAAGCTTAGCGGATGGGGCGGTTAACTTATTAGAACGCAAGCAATTGCAACTTTCCCAGAAGTTCGCGATTGTGGGAACGAACTTTCCCGCCAAGCGATCATTACCCCCTACAACCTGATCGGCGTTTAAGGAGACCCTATGAGAACGCGTGGTTTGCTGGTGTTTGTTCTTCTGGCTGTCGCGGGCCTGTCGGCCCAGACTTTCCGTGGAACCATTCTCGGAACCATTACCGATCCCTCCGGCGCAGTAGTTGCGGGAGCCAAAGTCACGGCGAAGAACACCGGCACGGGCCTGGAACGCTCGACCGAAACTAGCGGCGACGGCAGTTATTCGATCCCGGAATTGCCGATCGGAACCTACAACGTCACGGTGACCCAGCAGGGTTTCCAGACTTTCGTCGCTACTGGAGTGACCGTGGACGTGGCCACGGAACGCCGTATTGATGCCGCTCTCAAAACCGGAGAAATCACAACCAAAGTAGAAGTCTCAGCCGATCAGTTGCCCATGGTGGAAACCACCACAAATACGCTTGGCGGAGTACTCACCGCGCAGATAGTGCAGGACATGCCCGTTAACGGACGCGACTACACCAAGCTCATTTACATGAATCCAGGCGTGGCCGGCTCCCCCGATCAGATCTCCGATTCGCCGGGTTCGTACGGCGAGTTCAGCATGAACGGCGCTCGTGGCCGCTCCAACAATTATCTGTTGGACGGAACTGACATGAACGACGGCTATCGCAACGATCCTGCGATCAATGAAGCAGGCGTGTTCGGAACCCCCTCAACCATTCTGCCCATCGACGCTGTGGCCGAAGTCAATGTACTGTCCAATTTCGAACCGGAATACGGTCGCAACGCAGGGGCGGTGGTGAACATCGTGACCAAGAGCGGCACGAACGCCTTTCATGGAAGCGCGGGAGAATATTTCCGCAACAGCGCGCTGGACGCCCGCAACTACTTCAACATCGCCAGCCAGCCCAAGGCTCCATTCCACAACAATCAGTTTGGTGCATCCTTAGGCGGACCGATCGTAAAGGATAAGACTTTTTTCTTCGCCGATTATGAAGGCCAGAGAGAGCCGGTAGGCGTGGTGACCGTTGCCAATGTGCCCAATACTGGCTCCGGTCCAAATGGGCAATTGGCGCCTGCGGATGCAACCAATCCTGTGATTGCGCAGCTACTGGCCAAAAATCCATGGCCCGCGCCCAATCTCCCCACCGGGCAAGCGTCCGTGGTTTCCCCATCTTTTAATGACCTGACCAGCTTCATCGCCAAAATTGATCGGCAATTCAATCCCAGCAATACTCTCACCGGCCGCTATTTCTTTGGCGACAGCATTCAGTCCTTTCCTCTTGCCCTGACCGCCAGCGGCGGTCAGTTGCCCGGCTTTAACACCTTCACTCCAACGCGAGTGCAACTCGTGTCCATCTCATACACACATACGATCGGCGCGAACAAGGTCAACGAACTCCGATACGGATGGAATCGCTTCGCTGAGGGCTTCTTCCCCGGTGACCAGAGTTTTCACCCCAGCTCCATCGGGCTTTGCGCCGCCAGCGATGTGAGCCAATGTAGCGGTGCGGGGCCCTTTGACTCGGGCATGCCGATCGTGCAGGTGAGCGGTTTAGCTCAATTGGGATCCACCAGCAGCGTTCCCCGTCACCGCTTCGATACCAATAACCAGGTTATCGACAACTTCTCATGGAAGCTCAACAAGCACGATGTAAAGTTCGGCGTCGACTTTCACCGCACTTCCATTCAGCAGTATTTCCAGAAGTATTTTCGTGGTCGGCTGCGGTTCAAAGACACTTTCGACGACCTTGGCAACCCCATTGCCACGGCTCAACAAAATTTTCTTGCCGGTGATGTCACGGACGGTTTCCAGTACTTTGGAAATTCCCTGCGTCACACGCATGAAAACAACTTCGGCTTCTACGTGCAGGATAGTTTCCGTCCTACCCAACGGCTCACCATCAATTACGGAATGCGGTGGGATTACTTCGGAGTCATCAAGGAGCAGAACAACTTGATGAGCAATGTCACCAGCGTTTCGCCGTCTCCGGGAACCGGCACCTTCACCCTTACTCAGGTCGGTCAGCCCGGGCTGCCGAATCTTTACAATCCTGACAAGAAGGATTTCGCTCCCCGCATCAGTGCTGCCTGGGATGTGACCGGAAAAGGAAGAACGGTCGTCCGCGCCGGGTTCGGCATGTTCTACGATTCCGTTTCGCAAGATATGGTGCTGGGCCACTTGCCTTACGCGCCTTATTTCGATCCGGGCCCTGCCTACAACAACTTTGGGCCGCAACCCATTCTCTCCACTGGCGCCGTTGGCGGTCCCATCGTTCCCGGCAGTCCGGTGTACGCCCCGACCACGACCTGCGGCTTCGAATGCGATGTTTTTGCGTTCGATCGCAACATCAAGTCTCCTTACATGGAGAACTACAACCTCAACATCCAGCAGCAGATCTCGAGCAAAGCCGTAGTCCAGGTTGGATACGTTGGATCCCAGGGCCACCGTCTCTGGCGCTTCTTCGACCTTGCCCAACCTAGCGAGGCGCAAATCAATGCTGCTGACGTAGCCTGCGCATGCATTCAGGATTTCGGAGTGGACGCCCGTCCGCTGAATGGCAACCCGTACGGTGCCTACTACGTCTTGCAGGAGAATTCCACTGGCAAGTCCAACTACAATGCGATTCAAACCAGTTTCAGAGTTACCGGATGGCACGGCGTGACTTCGATCGTCAACTACGTTTGGTCGAAGTCGCTTGACAACTCCAGCGACGGCGAAGATTTCCAGCCTAACGCCGCCCAGCCCAACGACAGCACTCGCCCTGGCCTGGAATACGGCCCCTCCAACTTCAACATCCCTCACCGCTTCACTTGGAATTTCTCCTATGATTTCCCCAATCGCGGGGGAAGCATGCAGAAGCTCAAAAACGGTTGGGGTCTGAACAGTGTTGTGACCCTCCAGAGTGGGCAGCCTTTCCATTTGAACTATAACTTCTGGGATGATTACAGTGGCAGCGGCAACGCCTTTGATCGTCCAGACGTTGTTGGCCCCATCGTGTATCACAAGCGCGATCCCTACAATTACCTCGACCTGAGTTCATTTGCGATCCCGTGCACAGTCAACGTCGCTGTTGCCAGCGGCCTCGCCTCCGACTGCCAGATCGGTACGCGGCACTTCGGCAACATGGGACGTAACTCGCTCAGCGGCCCAACTTTCAAAGAATGGAACTTCTCTTTGTACAAGAAAACAGCCCTTACCGAGCGCCTCACCATGAAGTTGGGGGCTGAGTTCTTCAACATCCTTAACCATCCAAACTTCGCCAACCCCTTGTTGCCGGCCTTTATCGCGGACGCGGGCTACACTGGTGTGTTCGGGCTGAATGGCGCTGGAAATCGCGAAGTCACCGTCGGCTCTTTGCCGATCACAGCCACGGGCGACGTAGGCATCGGCAATCCATTCATCGGGGGCGGCGGTCCCCGCGGTATTCAGTTGTCCGCCGTGTTCAAGTTCTAGAACTCGAATACATGAACTCCGCCCCTGCTTTGGCAGGGGCGTTCTTGCCGGATCAATCGCGAATGCCGATCTCTCTTCGGCGCTGTGCGACCAGGTATGCGAGCACTCCGTAAATACCGATAGCCGCGACAAAGGTGTATGGGTGCCAGAACGACCGGTACCGCTCTCTGAAAAGTCGATGAGCAAGATCGGGATTTTGCGCCAACTGAGAGCAGTTTCAGGGTTGCCCGACTATCCACCCCGAATCGTCTGATCCACAATTAGCTTATTTCTAAGGCTATAATTGCGCGCACCGATGGCTCTTACTGCGGGTACCAAACTCGGGCCCTACGAAATCCAATCGCCGCTGGGAGCAGGCGGGATGGGAGAAGTCTACCGCGCTCGTGACCCGCGATTGCAGCGCGACGTCGCTATCAAAGTATTGCCTGCTTATCTAAGCCGCGATCCGGATCGGCTGCGGAGATTCGAACAAGAAGCCCGAGCCACCGGAGCCCTGAACCATCCCAATATTGTCGCGGTTTTTGATGTGGGCACCTATGAGGGCGTCCCCTATCTCGTCACGGAACTCCTCGAAGGATCTTCGCTGAGAGCCCGGATGGCAGGACCCATTCCGGCTCGGAAGGCGACGGATTATGGAGTGCAGATCGCACATGGCCTGGCGGCGGCGCACGACAAAGGAATCGTGCATCGCGACCTGAAACCGGAAAACATCTTTATCTGCCGGGACGGCCGTGCCAAAATTCTGGATTTCGGACTTGCCAAGCTGACCGGGCCGGAACCGAGCGATGCGACCCTTACGCATCTAGGAGCAATCGATCACACGGGTTCCGGCGTTGTCCTCGGTACTGCCGGTTATATGTCGCCCGAGCAAGTCCGGGGAGAGAAGGCGGACGCACGATCAGACATCTTCAGCTTCGGAGCAGTTCTCTACGAAGCGCTCACCGGACAAAGGGCTTTCACCGGACCTACCGCAGCGGACCGGGCCAGCGCCATTCTGAAGGAAGATCCCCCGGATGTGCGAGCTTCTGGCCTGAACATTTCGCCGGCTTTGGCCCGGATTGTGCATCGCTGTTTGGAGAAAAATCCCCAGGAGCGTTTCGAGTCTGCGCGAGATCTGGCTTTTCACCTGGAGACTTTGAGCACTGATTCCCATTCTGACGCTTTCAAAGCTTCCGCTTCCGCCCTGCCGAGACGTTCCCTAACTATGTGGTTAACACCTGCCGTTGCGCTTCTTGCAATACTCGCAGCCGGATGGTTCTATCGCGATCGAGTTCAAGGAAGCAAGTCTGGCCAGGTGACATTCCTGCGGCTGACCGATTTTGCCGGTTTGGAAGAGAGTCCCGCGTTCTCGCCGGACGGACGATCGGTGGTTTTCGTCAGCGATTCCTCGGGCTCGCGCCAGATCTATATACGGTTGCTGGCGGGCGGACCGCCGCTGCAAATCACTCACGATGCGGGTGCTCATCTGGAACCCCGGTGGTCACAGGATTCCGCCTCCGTCATCTATTACACTCCGCCGCCGGAAGGAGATGCCCAGGGAACGCTGTGGGAAGTATCGGCGCTGGGCGGCCCTCCCCGAAGGTTGGAATCCAGCCTGAGCGGAGCTGACGTCAGCCATGACGGCAAACGACTCACGTTCTTCCGTCTGGGTGACAGGCAAATGCAATTGGTCGCCTCCGATCGTGATGGTTCGAATGCCAGGGTGGTCATGCAGGTCCCCGTGAGCTTCAGTTACCGCAAGCCGCGATGGTCTCCCGACGATCGCAAGATCGCTTTTCTTCACAGCCGCGAGAATTGGGCCGACGATGTATATGTGGTGCGGGCGGATGGAGGCAGTCCGAAACGAATCTCCGACGACAACACGTTGATGAGCGGTCTGGTGTGGCTCAGCGACGGGTCGATTCTGTACAGTTCCGCCCGCGGAAGCACTGTCCTGTACCTCCCTACCATGCATCTGTGGCGGATCTCAGCTTCGGGCGGGCCACCTCAGCAGGTGACTTTCGGAGAAGCGGGGGATGAAAGTCCCGATGCCGACCGCGACGGTCGAATCGTGGTGAGCCGCAGGCATATGCAATTCGATATCTGGAAGTTTCCGGTAGATGGCGATCCGGCCGGCAATGTGAGCCGTGCCATTCGCATCACTCACCAAACCGGCCAGGTGCAGACCCCGACTTTGAGTCCGGATGACCAAAAGATGACGTACCTCTCCGACAACGGAGGTCATGGAAATCTGTGGTTGATGGATTTGACGACGCGCGAAACCCGGCAGATCACGTTTGAAAAAAGTCCCAGCAAAATTATGGGAGTTCCTATCTGGTCTCCTGATGGCAGCTCCATTACTTTCGCCACCAATCAACCAGAACTCATGGGAAGAGGCGTGGGATATTGGCTAATACGTCCCGACGGCAGCGGTTTGCGTTCCGTGGTGCAGGAGGGAGCATGGGCTGCTTGGTCAGGCGACAGCAAATGGCTCTACTACGCGGACTCCTCCCCGGTTCGTCCCACGGGAAGCTTTCGTTTACTGAAATCTCCGGTAGACGGCGGGCCGGCTGTGGTGGTGCGCTCCGACAATGCCCGTGGGCCTGCGCTCGCTCCCGACGGTTCTGCTTTGTATTATGTCGTCCCGCTTGAGAATCTGAACGGGCTTCTGGATTACGAGTTGAGAGTCGCTCGGCCGGAAAACGCAGAATCGACTCTGTTAGCAAAAATTTCAGGAGCGCGGGTTCCAATCTGGCAAGGACTTCATCCCGTGATTTCGAGAGACGGAAGAACCTTGGCCATTCTGCTGGATGACGATTTCGGAACCGATCTCTGGACTATTCCGGCACTGGGAGGAAAGCTCCAACGCATCACGAATTTTGCTCCGCGCCGGACGTTTATAGCGCGCCGGATTTCATGGTCGGCAGATGGTAAATGGATTTTCGCTGCAGTGGGAGAAGGCGATGCCGACATTGTCCAGATGGACGGACTCCTGCGCTAGCGGGTGAGTTTTTGATTCTTGATAAAGCGATCGCGACTAAACATGCTTGTTGACATGTTTTTCCACATGCGTTCGTTCCCACTTTGTGATATCTGACCTTGCGCCCTATCGCCGCTTGCAGGCATCATTTCGACACGCGCGAGCGTGGCTATCGCCGGGCGACTCAAGGTAAGTGACGCAGTTTCAAGATTTTGCCGGTAAGTTACTCAGCGCCTAGGATTAATCCTTAATTTTCCCCTAAGTTCCTCATTCCAGAGATTCAGGGGGGAGGGGGGTGGGGATAACCAACTGGTAACCATTCCCCAAAAAACTCGCGGAACTCCCGGTTCAATGCAAGATTTTTCTCCACGTTCCCCCTCCCGTTCCGCTCCTTTCGTCACCTCGTGCGCTGATTACGCCGATGTTACCCTCGTCTCGTAATTCCTCCCCACAGCTCTGTCCGGAGATCTTCGATGCCGCGCGCTTCCATGAAGTTTTGTGCAGTCTTCGCACTCACTCTGAGTTTCGCCGCGCCTTCGTTCGCGCACCACGTCAAGAAGTCTCAGTCCAGCACCATGCCAGTGACGACCTCCTCGGCAAAAGCCCGCCAACTCTTCTTCAAAGGCGTGGAGGATTACGAGAACCTTTATCTGGAGCGCTGCAACGAAGACTGGCGCGCGGCGGTGAAAGAAGATCCCAACCTCTCGATCGCTTGGGCCTGGATCGCATTCAATAGCGGCAATCCGGAAGAAGTCAGCGCAGCGCGCGAGAAGGCAAAGGAACTGGCTCCCAATACCACGCCCGGTGAACAGCTGATGGTCGCCTGGATCGCCAAGGTGCAGGAGGGCGACTTCATCGGCGGCATTACTGCCATGAACGACATGCTCGAGATGTATCCCCGCGATAAGCACCTCTGGTATCTCGCGGGCAACTGGCTGATGGGCGAAAACGGCGATGATCAGGCCGAGCACTTTATGCTCAAGGCGCTCGCCATCGATAAGAACTTTCCTGCTGCGGTCAACGATCTGGCGTATGTGGAAGCGCGTCACCGCGAGTTCGACAAGGCGTTCGCGGCCATGGATCGCTATATCGTTCTGCTGCCCAACGAGCCCAATCCGCAGGATTCTTACGGCGAACTCAAGCGCATGGCCGGGCAATTCGACAGCGCACTGCAACATTATCAGGCCGCGCTGAAGACAGATCCAGATTTCGTCAGCGCGCAGCTCGGCCTGGGCGACACTTATGCTTTGATGGGCAATCAGGAACAGGCGCGCGCCGAGTACGACAAAGCCATCCGCTTCGCCCATAACGAGGCCGACCGCCTCACCTACGGCATGCAGAAGGCGATGACCTACGTGCGGGAAGGCAATTTCGCCGAGGCCGATAAACAGTTCACCGAGATCGCGCTAAACGCCCATGCCAAGGCGCAGGGATTGCAGGAAGCGCAGGCCTATCGCCACAAAGCCGAATATCAGTCGGACGACACCGCGGCCTTACGAGAGCTGAAGCTTGCGGAAGACGCGCTTCATCATCAGGCAGCCATCGCGCATTCCGACCGTGACGAAGAAACCTCCCGTATCTGGCGTGTCCGCGCCGTCCGTGCCGCACATGCCAGCAATCAGGCGATCGCGGAGCAGACCCTCAAAGACCTCGAAAAGCTATCCAGCAACAGCCGCAATCGTGTGATCCAAGCCTCCTATCAGGGTGCTGCGGGAACCTTGCTGATGGACCAGAAGAAGTACGAGCAAGCGATCGCACACCTCGAGGAAGACCAGGAAAATCCCTTCTCCATGGAGTTGCTGGTCCAGGCGTACTACCAGACTTCGCAGCCGGAGAAGGTGCACGAAGTCGAGGTCAAGCTGCGCGGCATGAATGTGCCCACGATGGAACAGGCCTTAGTGGTCCCGGCAGCCCGCTCCCGCAAGCCGACGAGTTAGCCCTTCGCCCAGGGGACGGAGGCTTTCGTCCCTGCCGACGAACTCCGCGATGGGTTGGAGCTTCCGGCTAAATTCCTCGTCGGGTATTCACGGTTGGTGTACAGTAAGTGGTCACTTTTTGAGCGTGTCCACGAAATCCAATCACGAGCGCCGCAGCGGGACGAGAATCGCCACTCGCGTGCCCACGCGCGTGCGTACCGCCCAAGGTGCAGAAGTCCCGGCTCACACGCGCGATGTCAGCGCCAACGGGATTTTCCTCTATAGCAATTCCAAGATGGAGAAGGGCAGCGAGGTGGAACTCGTGCTCATCCTGCCGCCGGAACTCACGTCCGGCGAGAAGTGCTGGGTATGTTGCCAGGCCACCGTTGTGCGGGTAGAAGAGGAGGGCCCCGAGTTCGGGGTGGCGGCCCAGATCCGCCGCATGGACATCCTTCCCGAACTCGGCATTTAGCTTGGACTAGGGCTTTTCGGCGAGGCCCATGGAAAACCGAGCAGGCATTCCACCACTCCATAGCGGGTAAAAAGTCCCAAGAGAATTTTCCGGGTGTGGGACAAAGGGCGCCATTCTTGGGTTACGATATTCGTACATTCCCAAAAATAAGGGCTTTGCATAGATGCACTAAAGTGCAATAATGGCGGCCCTATAATTGCTCTGGCTAATTTCAGGTTCCAGGTGGTCCCCAGGTATGTGGATTGAAAAACTGGCGGATGGTGTGGTGCGAGTGCAGACACCGATCGGTCCGCGTTACGTAATGCCAACATTTTTGCAGCGCGTATATCTATTGTGGGTGTTCCGCAATTTTGAGATTCTTCCTCACGCGGTCCTCAGCCGACGGCAGCAGCGCATGATCGACCTCATGTGCAGCCAGCAGCGTTTTGCCTCGATGGCCTACGCGGGTGGCATGGACGAAGCTCCGGTGATCGGCACGATCGAGCATCGACCGCCGCTGGGGCCCGATTCTTTGCCACCACGCCGGCCCGCAGCGCGGGAATCGGCACTTGGGGCAGAAGCTCGCCAGCGTCCGTAAGCTCGCTACCAGCACGCATCGCAGGTGTGGTACTTCGGTCGTATGGGGTCGAATTGCGTTCGTTACACGCGAGTCTGTTCCTTGCGCCGCGACTCGCGTTAACTCCAAAGAGGGATGCTATAATTTTTGTTTGTCCCACCCGAGAATTTTCCTACCGTGGGCGCGTAGCTCAATTGGCAGAGCAACTGACTCTTAATCAGTAGGTTGTAGGTTCGATTCCTACCGCGCTCACCATCTTTATAATCAATAGCATACGAGATAATCACGAGCACCGCGCTGGCGCGTTCGGCATTTCCGCTGCCAGTCTTGACCTTTCTTCTCAATGGTTTACCGGCTTCCGGACCAACTGACACAAGGGTCAGTTGGCCACCAGTTTACGCGAGTGGAACACCTTCATACTCAATGAGGTACGGATGGCTCAAGAATTGTTGTGTCCTTTTTGTGCCCTTCGCGCTCCAGCTTTTCTCTCTGGTCAGAATCGTCAGTCGGCGTTCCGCTTTGGAGTACTGGAAGTGCTCCGGAAACGGCCGTGGGAATCTCACAAATGATTCGGGAGACCTTCGTGGTCTAAGCTTTATTTTCCTTGTTGCTGAAATGGCAAGGAGCGGAACTCAAGTCATGTTTCACCATCATTACTTAAGTCCAGCACAGCCATCAGCGCGTAGCGGATCGCAAGATATGGCAACTACAAGTTCACCGGTGGGTCATAAATTGGGCGAGACCGATATCGTCAAATCCGACAACTGACATATCTTTCGGTATCTTGCACGTGCAGAAAGCACGTGCAGAAAGCATAGTTGCAAACACGGAAACTGCGATAGTAACCTTATACGCCAGATTTTCATGGACAGGTCCCTCATCTAACCGTCAACTCTTCCGCTCGGGAAGGAGTAGAGACTCATGGGCCAGGAGAGAATTCCCGCTGTCACCGGCAACGGCGATTCCCAGGGAAACTCATTCGTGGTAAGCGCGCCGCAGATTGCGCTGCCCAAAGGCGGAGGGGCGATCCGAGGGATTGGTGAGAAATTCTCCGCCAACCCCGTGACCGGGACCGGATCCCTTAACGTGCCGATCTTCGCGAGTCCGGGGCGATCCGGCTTCGGCCCGCAACTGGCTTTGTCCTACGATTCGGGCGCGGGGAACGGGCCCTTCGGTCTTGGCTGGCATCTTTCCATGCCTTCCATTACGCGCAAGACTGATAAGGGGCTGCCACGTTATTACGACGGAGCGGAGTCCGACGTATTCACACTGTCCGGGGCTGAAGATCTTGTCCCGCTGCTATCGCAAGACGAAAAGCCGCGTCCCGCCTTCGGCAACCAATACGCCGTTCGCGCGTATCGCCCTCGCGTGGAAGGATTGTTTGCTCGCATCGAGCGCTGGACGAATACCGCCGACTCTGCGGATGTCTGCTGGCGCTCCATCTCCAGTGACAACATTACAACCTGGTACGGCCGGTCGCAGGAAAGCCGCATTTGCGATCCCGCCGACAATGCCAGGATCTTCAGTTGGCTCATTTGCGAGAGCTACGACGACAAGGGCAATGCGATCGTCTACAGCTACGTCGCGGAAGACGATCACGACATCGATCGTTCACAGAGCAACGAGCGAAACCGGGTGCGTTCCGCCAATCGTTATCCCAGGCGCATCAAGTATGGTAACCAGGCTCCATACTTCCCCAACCTGAGTAAGCCCGGCTCCCTGATATTGCCAGACGAATGGCACTTCGAGGTTTTTTTCGACTACGACGAGTCCGGCGATCTGGATGCGCTGTTGGCAAGCACGTCGCCTTCCTGGACGCGGCGCAACGATCCCTTCTCGACCTACCGTGCGGGCTTTGAAATCCGGACGTACCGCCTGTGTCAACGAGTTCTGATGCTGCATCATTTTAAGGATGAGGACATCGGCGCTAACTACCTGGTGCGGTCGACTAATTTTGAGTACCTGTATGAAGACGATCCGCAGGATGCGACTACGCCGATCTTTTCCAAGTTAGTGTCGGTCACTCAAACTGGACATCAAGGAGATCTCGATCCAAGATCATTGCCGCCTCTGAAGTTCACTTATAGCGATGCCAACGTCGATCAGGCCGTGTATGACGTCGACCCGCAGAGCCTTGAGAATCTCCCTTATGGCCTTGATGGCACACGCTACCAGTGGGTGGACCTCGACGGCGAGGGCGCTTCGGGAATGCTCGCGGAGCAGGGCGGGGCATGGTTCTACAAGCGCAACCTAAGTCCGATTACTCCTGCAACTGGTGGCGACGGCACACGGGTTGCGGCGAGATTCGGAGTGGAAGAGGTGATCGCCAGGCAGCCGATCCCAGTTTCCAGCGAGCATCGCGAGCAATTGCTCGACCTTGCCGGGGACGGCGACCTCGACCTGGCCGCATTTAGCGGGGCAACGCCGGGCTTCTACAAGCGCACGGAGGACGAGAGCTGGGCCTCATTGACTACGTTCCGCTCTCTTCCTGTCCTCGACTGGAATGATCCCAACCTGAAGTTCATTGATCTCACCGGTGACGGCCACGCTGACATTCTGATCAGCGAGGATTCGGTATTCCGCTGGTATCCATCGCTCGCGGAAGCCGGATTTGGACCGCAGGAGCGCGCAGCCAAGCCCCTCGACGAGGAGATCGGGCCGGCCGTGATCTTCGCCGACAGCACCGAGACCATTTTTCTCGCCGACTTTTCCGGCGACGGCCTTACCGATATTGTTCGCATTCGCAACGGCGAAGTGTGTTACTGGCCCAACTTAGGGTACGGCCGCTTCGGGGCAAAGGTCGAGATGGACAACGCACCGTGGTTCGAGGCGCCGGACCTGTTCGATGGCAAGAGGATTCGGCTGGCCGACATTGACGGCTCCGGCACCACCGACATTATTTATCTGGGCAGCGACGGAACGCATCTCCACTTCAATCAGTCCGGCAACAGCTGGAGCTCCAGAAACACTCTGGACGAATTTCCCCCGGTGGACGACCTCGACTCCGTTCTGGCGCTGGATTTGCTTGGCAACGGCACCGCCTGTCTGGTCTGGTCTTCGCCGCTTCCGGGCGACGCGCGCCGGGCCATGCGCTACATCGATTTGATGGGCGGACAAAAGCCGCACCTGCTGGTCAAGACCGAAAATAATCTGGGCGCCGAGACTCTGATTCAATACGCTCCATCCACGAAGTTCTATCTGCAGGACAAGCTGGCAGGGAAGCCCTGGCTGACGCGGCTGCCATTCCCGGTTCACTGTGTCGAGCGCATCACCGTTCACGATATCTGGCGCGACACGCGGTTCACGAGTTCCTACAGCTACCATCACGGCTACTACGACGGAATCGAACGCGAGTTCCGGGGCTTCGGGCGCGTGGAGCAGGTTGATGTCGAAGACTATGACAAGTTCGCGGGCGCCAACAAAGGTCCCTTCATCACCAACGATCAGACGCTCTACCAGCCGCCGGTCAAGACCATCACCTGGTATCACACGGGAGTTTTTCGCGACGAGCAGACGGTGCTCTCGCATTATCGCGACGAGTATTTTCCCAACTGGCTGGAGGCGGAGCATCCCGAGGTGACGAATCTGCTGCAGGGCTTCAAGGAAAACCCGCTCCCCGAGCCGGATTTTGCGGAGCAGGATCTCTCTCCGGGAGGGTGGCGCGAGGCTCTGCGCGCGTGCAAGGGGATGGTCTTGCGGCAGGAGATCTACGAACTGGACGTCAATGCGCTGGCCGGCGGAGAGGAGAAGCCGGTCAAGCTGTTCTCGACCGCTTATCACAACTGCCACATCGACCGGTTGCAGCCGCGGGCGAACAACCTTCATGCGGTGTTTCTGGTTACCGAGAGCGAGGCGATCAGCTACCACTACGAACTCGTGCTCGACCCGCTGCCGGATGCAGTCCCCGATCCGCGCGTGTCTCATACGCTGAACCTGAAGACCGACAGTTTCGGGCACGTGCTGCAGTCCGTTGTGGTTGCCTATCCCCGGTTCGGAACATTTTCCGATTCAACCCTGCCGGTGGGGGGCCAACCGCTGGTCAGGAATGTGCAGGGGCAGATCCATCTCGCGTTCATGCAAACTTCCTTTACCGACGTTGAGGTTCCCGCGGACCCAGACAACTATCGAGTTCCGCTGCCATGGGAGGTGAAGACCTACGAATTCATCGGGCTCACACCGTCCGGCTATCTTTCCCTTGCTGATTTGCGTTCGTATCAGTTAGGGGACGCGCCGTTTGCGCCGGAAAGTGTCAACCAGGTTAAGGAAATTCCCTACCATCAGGTTCCCGACGGATCGCTGCAGCAACGACTCGTAGAGCATGTCCGCACCATCTACTTGGCGGATGATCTGACGCCGCTGCCCGTAAAGAAGCTGGGTCGTCTGGGGCTGAAGTACGAAGATTACAAGCTGGCGCTGACTGACGACTTGCTCACTAAGGTTTTCGACGCAAAGTTGAGCGACTCGCTGCAAGGTGTGACCGCGAAAGACCGGATTGCCGACGCGACGACTAGCGGATACATGAGTGGGGCAGCACTGGTTGCGCGATTGGCACCGCTCGACACAACTGGGCAGTACTGGATTCGTTCGGGCATTGCCGGTTTCCCGGCGAACGCCGACCAACATTTCTATATCCCCGAGCGCTACACCGATCCGTTCGGCAACGTCACGACGGTTAACTTCGATCCGACTTATCATTTGTTTCTTCAGTCGGCAGTTGACGCTCGCGGCAACACGACTTCCGTGGAGCAGTTCGACTTCCGCGTGCTGGCGCCGAGCCGGATGAAGGATGCCAACGGCAATCTCTCCGCGCTGGCTTTTGACCGGCTGGGCATGCCCGCGGCGATGGCATTGCTGGGAAAAGGCAATCAGGGGGATTCGGTCGCTGTACTCTCCGATGTGGGCTCCGATGCGCTCCTGAACCCACCTTCCGCGGATGTGCAGAAGTTCTTCACCTCGAACTACAACGAAGCGCCGCTGCGGCAATGGCTGGACGACGCGACCGCGCGCTATGTCTATTGGTTCGGCGAAGAAGTGAACCTGGATGGGTCCGTGACCTGGAGCAATCATCCGGCGGCGGCGTGCGGCATCCTTCGCGAACAGCATGTGGCGGTGATCAAGTCAGCCGGCGGCGGTCCCAGCAACTTGCAAGTTGGGATTGAATATTCCGACGGCCTCGGAACTGTGCTGGCAAAGAAAGGTCAGGCGGAACCTGCTCCGAACGACACTGCCTTACGCTGGATTGCGACTGGCAAAACGGTTCTCAACAATAAGGGCAAGCCCGTCAAGCAGTACGAACCTTACTTCAGCAAAACCGAGCACCGTTTCGACGAGAGCGAGACTCGGCAGGGAGTCGGCGTTACTCCCATCATGTACTACGATGCGCCGGGGCGGGTGATCCGCACCGAGAGTCCCGACGGCTCCTACAGCCGTGTGGACTTCACTCCTTGGGAAGTCTTGCACTGGGACCAGAACGACACGATCCTCGAGCCCGGGAATGCGTGGTACGCGGCGAAAACGGCGGCCACGGCTTCTCCCGAAGACCAGCGTGCCGCGCAACTGGCGAGCGGACACGCGAGGACTCCGGCTGCGATGTTCCTCGACAGTTTGGGACGGAACGTGGTTTCTGTCGCGCACAACAAACTCACCGACAGCGCCGGCACCGCGCACGACGAGAAGTATCTGACGTTCACCAAGTTCGATGCCGAAGGCAAGCCCCTGTGGATTCGCGATGCGCGCGGCAACCTGGTGATGCAGTACATCGCCCCGGCCAAGGCCAACAACGATCCAAGTGACGACATACCCTCTGGTACTGTTCCTTGCTATGACATTGCGGGAAACCTTCTCTTCCAGCACAGCATGGACGCCGGTGAACGCTGGATGATCACCGATGCCGCGGGCAAACCGATGCTGGCGTGGGACGCAAACCAGCGCCAGACCGCCAACGGCCCGGTGAATGAAGCGCGAGTCTACCTGACGATCTATGACAATCTGCACCGGCCCACCGCGCAGTGGATGACGGTGAATGGCGGTACACCGCAGATGGTCGAGCGTTTTGAATATCGGGACACGAAGAATCCGGACGGCAGCGCTAATGCTAACCTCGCGGCGGATCAGGCCGCTAACCTCATCGGTCAGGCTGCTCGCCACTACGACCCAAGCGGGTTGATGGAAACCGTTCTCCGGGATTTCAAAGGGAATTTGGAGGAGATCCACCGCACGTTGAACAACCAGCCGCAAGCTTCGCTGATCGATTGGCAAGGGACCAATCCTGGCGCGCAGTTGAACTCTGAAACCTTTGTGCAGATCACCGAGCACGATGCCCTGAACCGGATGACCCGGCTTTACAACTGGCACCAGGGCGTAGGCAGCCGGGTGGCGGTATACGAACCAAGCTACAACCAGCGGGGCGCGCTGGTGAGCGAAAAGCTGACGGTGCGGGGAAAAAAATCGGCTGCCAGTTTCGATGCGCAGCCCGATACGAAGGTCACGACCGCCATCCAGGAGATTCGCTACGACGAGAAAGGGCAGAAGCAATATTTGTCGCTGGGCAACGGCACGCTCTCGCAGTACGAATACGATCCGCAGACTTTCCGCCTGAAACAAATCCAGACCACTCGGTCTGCCGATGCCAACGGTTTCCCCGGTCGCCGGTCGATTCTGAAAGACGCGGCGATCGTACAGCAACTGCTCTATACCTACGACCCTGTTGGCAACACTACCGAGATTGAAGACCAGGCTTACGAGCCGGTTTTCTTTCAGAACCAGATCGTGGAATCGCACAGCCGGTACGTACACGACGCGCTGTATCGCCTGATCAGCGCGACGGGAAGGGAGAACGGAGCGTTGACCGGAATTCCGTCCAACCCGGAGGACCCGCCGGTGCAAGCGCAGTTTCCCGTGACCGACGCGAAGGCGATGCGCAACTACACCCAGACCTTCGACTACGACTCTGTCGGCAACGTGCTTGAAATTCACCACGACGCCGGGGCGGCGACTTATACCCGCACGATGCGGCCGAAGAGCGACAGTAATCAGCTGGACCAATCATGGGATGGGAATACCGTCACCACGCCGACCAACTATCACTACGATTCGCACGGCAACATGCTTAACTTCCTGAACGTCACGCCCGATCTGTATCTGCGCTGGGACCATCGCGACATGATCGGGACCATAAATCTTGGCGGCGGCGGGTCTGCATTTTGTCAGTACGACGCGACCAAGCAGCGGACGCGCAAGCGAGTGGAGCACGGTGTGATCGAAGAGCGCATCTACCTGGGCGGATATGAACGATATCGGAGAACAATGAGCGGCACGCTCCTGGAAGAGATCGAGTCTCATCATCTGTTCGAGGGGGCGCAGCGGGTGTTGCTGGTGGACGATGTGCTTTCCACGGACAATGCGCGGTTGTCGACAGGGCCGCTGTTTCGCTATCAGTACAGCAATCATTTGGGTTCGGCCGGCCTGGAATTGAGAGACGATGCGGCAATTATTTCTTACGAGGAATTCCATCCGTATGGGACGAGCGCGTATCGGTTAGTGAATGCCGGTTTAGAGGTGCCGCCGAAAAGGTATCGGTACACGGGGATGGAGAGGGATGAGGAAAGTGGGCTAGGCTATCACTCGACTAGATACTACACACAGTGGCTAATGCGATGGGTCAGTTCTGACCCGGCGGGGCTTGTCGACGGTACAAACCTCTTTACCTATTGCAATGGCAACCCGTTAACCCGGAATGACAAAGGCGGACAGCAAAGCAGTGGAGTCGGAGCCGACTCTCCTGAACGATCAGCACACCTCGTAGACCCGACATCGAACGATTTCGCCATTTCCGCGGATACCTTCTCCAGCGTTATCAGTCCACCGCCTGCGTCGCATCGTGCAAAGACCCAGGAGGAGATTGGTAAGTTCAATGCAGGTGAGCGGTTCCGCAAAGACGTTTCGGACAGAGCGGGAACCTCAATGGCCGCAACAGAACTGGCAGTCAAACTGAACCAACTTGATGAGGTAAAGCTGAATGGCCCGCAGCCGAAAGGCTATTACAGTTCAAGAGAAGCCCGAATCGATGCGCCACCAGATACCGTCCTCGGTTACATCTTTCCCCTTCAGTTGCTCTGGATGGGACTGGACCTCGCGGCAGGAGAGACCATGTCCGGAGCCCATTTGGATCGACGTGAGTACTCCCGGGCATTTTCAAGAGCCCTGCTCTTTGAAGTTGCGGCTGCATTCGCAGCCCATGGAATCACCAAAGGGATCAATTTCGCCCTGACCGAGTCTGCTGCTGCAGCGGGAAGGCCGATTTTCGCGGGCAGTTCTCACTTGTTGGAGAACATTCCGGCTCCTGTACAGGCCGGCCATCGGACGTCAGCGTGGTTTCTGAGGCAGGGCGGAGCCGGAACGGAACGTCTTGCCCTTGAGGATTCGTTTCTGAATCAACTTTCAAATTGGACGGGAGAGACTGGAAGGCGATCCGTCTTTATCAAGCCCTCCATTGAAATCGAGGGAGCCATTGTGGACCTGGAGAGTGCCGAGAGGTGGTCGGGGAGTGAATCTCGTCTTTTATCGCGCGAGCTTGTAGACTCAGCGCCGTTGCATCCAGGTTGGAACGTGCCGGGGGCATTGGGTTCCGGTAACAGAACCTTTATGGAGAATCAGGCAAGAATAATTGCTTCAAATCCGGCCCATCCATTGCAGTTCCTTTTGTACCATCCTCCACAGTTGTCGCCATTGCCGGCGTACCTGGGGATCAGAGCAGCCGCAAACGCGACGCAGCAACAATGAACAATTCAGTGGGGCATGCTGGTCGGGTAAGACGATCACGTGTTGCCCCTGGCCAGACTCACTGGACTCCATTTAGTAAATGCAAGACAACGCAAGATTTGAAGAGGTCAGGACCAAATGAAAAGCATAACTTCGCCATTGAAGACCGGTGACCACGGTCCCGAAGTCGTCAACCTGCAAGATGCTCTCAGCCTGCTGATTGACCGGGGCAAGCTCACGCTTGACGCCGCCCAGCGCGACAAGCTTTTGAACGACCTCAAGGTCGAGCGCGACCGCCAGATGTATGGCGATGCCGCCACATTTCCGCTGGTGCGGGTTTTTCAAGCGCAATATCGTCTGGCCCCCAGCGGCAATGTCGATCCAAAAACCGCCGACGCGTTGAATGCGATTCTGAAAGAGCTGGGCGCGCTCGATGGCTCGGACACGTCGTTCAAGGTGAGCGGTCACGTGACTCGCGCCGATGGCACGCCGTTGGCCGGCGCGCCGTTGAGTGCGGCGGATCGCGATCTGCGGGAGGAACAGCCGCTCGGCGAAACTACCTCGGACGCCAACGGTTACTACGAAATCAGCTACACGTCCAACAAATTCTCCCGCGCGGAAAAAGGTACCGCCGATTTGATCGTTCGCGTTTTCGACACCAACAACAAAAAGCTGGCGGAGAGCCCGATTCAATTCAACGTCCCCGCTCAGGTAGTTGTCGACCTGCAAGTACCGGCAGCTACGGCGCAGCTCTCCGAGTTCGAGCAATTGACGCAGGATGCCGCTGCCGATATCGCTTCCATTCTGCCGGAGGATCTCACCGAAGACGATCTCAACTTTCTGGCGGGCGACACGGGGTGGGACCGGCAAAAACTCTCCTGGTGGCGCGACGCTGCGAAGTCTGCCGTCCAAGTCACCGCTTCGCCAGCGGTCTCGACTCATGTATTGGTGACCGACACCCCAGCCGCAGGCCCGTTGTCTCCCGCCGTGTTTTACGGATGGTTCCGGCAGAAGATGCCGACGGACCTCGCCGCGCTTTGGGGAAATACCACCAGGCAGCTCATCGACGCGCTCAATGCCGCGCTCCGTTCCCGCATCATTCCGCAGGAGATTGGAAAACAGCTGGATGCAATCGCGAACGAAATTGACCGGCAGAGAGCGGCGAGTTCTCTGAAATCCGCGGGGGCTGGGGCACGTCCTTCTCTGGGCGATGTGCTGGCGACCATGCCCACTCCGCTCGATCCGAATAAGCAAGTTCTGGTTGCTCATGCCGCTTTTGAAAACCCAAAACTCGACAGCCGATTTTCTGACAGTTTGAAGAAAGCGGGCCTGAACGACGAGGAGGTCGGTAGTGTTCTGGTGACCCTGAAACTCGGTCAATTCACGGGGCAGAACGCCGAACTGATCCGGCCTTTGCAGGCGCTGCGCAAAGATGCGACCCAGGGAACGCTGGCCTTTCTGGCCAACCTCACACCCGCCGACTGGTCCCAGCTGGTTTATAAGAACATCAGCGCCCCGGCCCCGATCGAGCAACTCGACGGCACGTCTGTGGGGCTGGAGCGCCAGATTGAGACTCTGCACCCAACCGAGGTGATCGCCGCGCGGCTCCAGCAGAAACTGTTCAACCCTGTTGGCTATCCGTCGGATGAAGTGCAGAAGTTCTTATCGAGTCAGTCGGATTTTGACATCGTCGCCAGCAACGTGACTGACTTCCTGTCCAGTAAAGGGATTGCGGACAATGCTGTCCTCAAAGCCGGACTGCAGCGTCTGCAGCGTGTGGTGAGGGTTTCTGCCGGGTGGCAAGAAGCGCAGGTAATGCTGGAACGCAGTTTGGATTCTCCGATCAAGATCGTTCAACTCGGCCGCGAGGGTTTTCAGGCGGCGGTCGGCTCCAGCATCGATGAATCGCGTTCCGATGTGATTTATTCGGCATCGTATCAGGCATTCGCCAATACCATGGCGATCGCCAGCGTCTACAGCGGATACCTGAACCCTGGGCAAATCCAAGTCATTCAAGGACTCACCCAGGCCAGCCCCGATACCCTGAAGCGCTACCCGGAGCTGCGGACTTTATTTGGAGACCTTGACACGTGCGCCTGTGACCACTGCGCATCGGTGCTGAGTCCCGCTGCCTATCTGGTCGATCTGCTCAAGTTTGTTTCCGATGCCGGCGCGTCCGGGCCTCTGGTGGAGCGGAGACCCGATCTTTACGACCTGCTCCTTACCTGCGAAAACACGGACACGGTGCTGCCGTATATCGATCTGGTCCTGGAGCTACTGGGAAACGCCGTCGCGCTGCCGGGGGCGCAGATTTCCGTCGCGGCTACCACCATCGCGGACCTTGATGCCGGCCGCGTGCCCGACGCGGTGCGAACCGAGTTGGCGAAAACGGTGATTGCCCTGGGAAGCAATCTGACGGTCACCGGGCCCGGCCAGGCGGTGAGCGGAATCCCGGGCAAGGCGCGGGCCTGGGTGATTCAGGATGACTCGCGGCGATGGAGCGTCTGGTTGTATCCCGACCAATTGCAGAGCGTGTGGCCGAAATATCCCGACTTGAATGCAAAGCAGTCTGTGCTGACCAACCTGCAGGCAGCGGTCGATGGGCTGAAACAGCGAAAGTTGACCAAGGAGCTTCAGACCTACCTCGCCCCCGGCGACCATATTCCTGTCACCGCAACCGAGGTTCTGGATTTGAAGAAGGTCAGCCACGTCGATACCGGTGCGCAGCGATGGACGGTCCATGTTTCACGAAGAGTCGCCATTAGCATCCTGATGGCTAACCCTGTCGGGACCTTGACCTGGCAGGCGGATGACGGCACGGTGATTGAAACTATTCAGTTGCCAACCGGAGTGCTGCAGCTCATTGTCGGTTCCCTCAATCAGGCGAATTTACCCCTCTACCTGGCGCAGATGCTGCCCCCTCTTTTTAACTATACCGTCAGTTGGAACAATCCAAAAAAGTTGTGGGACGTAACTACTGAGTATGACGTTAACCTCACTTACCAGCCGGAGCTGCTACAGGTTTACAGTCTGGTTTACAACAGCTCCTCCGCACAAGAAGACCTGACCGCGGCTCCGGAGAATCTTGATCCCCAGGCCTACCGCGACTTGGATAGTGCCTTCTATCCGTGGATCCTGCCATTCAATCTGTTTCTGGAAGAAGTGCGGGTGTTCCTGGAAAAGACCGGGGTACCTCGTCTGCGGCTGCTGGAGCAGTCTCATCCTCAGACCCGGCTACAGGACCGGGTGACCGCGGAAGAGGTGTTGTGTTTATCGAAGGCTCAGGCCGACATAATTTTTGCTCTGCCTCCGGTGGCGGGAGCGGACCGGGTCAAGTATTGGGGACTAGCCGCGACCGGAAACTCGATTCCCGATCCCGACGATCCGACAATAACTCGAGAGGGGGATTGGACGGCGGTATTGACGTGGGCGTCCGTATTTCTGCAGCGCGCAGGTTTGCTCGAGCCGCCGCGTGCCGGAATGCGCGACCTGATGAACCTTTTGCAGTGCCAGTTCATTGTGGCGATCGCTCCCGCCATCACGCTCACCCCCGCCGATGAATGCAAGCCGAGCCTGCTTCAACTAAGCGGACTCAGCGCGGATCATCTGGACCGCATGCACCGGTTCCTGCGGTTGTGGAGAACCCTGAGTTGGAGCATGCACGACTTAGACCGGATTCTTGAAGTACTCGGCAACGGCGCCAGCGCGAATCTAACCGGCGAGGACTTGCTCATTGCAATCTCGCACGTCGAGAGATTACGCCGCACTTTGCAGATTCCGGTCGCCACCATCGCCGGCTGGCTGGGCACGATTGAAACTCGCGACTGGACCGACTATGTAACCGAAGGGGAGGCGGTGCAGGATTCGCTTTATGAGAAGCTGTTTCTGAATCCGCGAATTCAGAACCTGCCCGAGCCTGATTTTTCCCTCAACAGCGCGGGCACGGAGTTGGCTTACCTGACTCCGCCAGCGGGTTCCCCCGCAGGCACGGTTGTCGCACCGAAAAAAATCACCGACAAGATTGACCTAGTCGCTGCCGCGCTCGGGCTGCGCAAAGGAGACCTGGCCAAGCTGGTAGACCCTGCGGTCACACCGGTGCCTGAGGTGACGAACGATCTGAATCTGGCCAATCTGTCCGCGCTATATCGGATCGTTTCCTATGGCATGAGTTTGGGACTCTCGGTGGACGATTACCTGCGTTTGCGGGCGATCCTGAACATGAATCCCTTTGCCAGCGCGGCGGCCACCGCGTCCGCTCGAACCAAGGCTCTGCTGGATTTCGCGGAACAAGTCAGCTTTGTCGCGAATTCAGGCTTCACGCTGGATGAAGTGGACTACCTGCTGCGGCATTCCGTGCCCGTCGGCTCTTCGCTGAACGCGGTTGGCCTACAGCAAGCCGGCATTCTGACCGATCTGCGCAGCACGCTCAGCGCGTTGCGCGCTTCCATCGTGGTGCAGCCTTTCGATTCCAGCCTGAGGGCACAGCTGGTGCGGCTCGGCTGGTATCCGGACCTGATTGATTTCGCACTGGGATCGCTGGGACTGGGGCATGACATTCTTTCCACCACTCCGGCGAGCCTTAAGAGTGAAATGCAGTCATTCACGTTGCCCACCTTTGACGCGACGCTGAGAGCTTTTGCCAGCACGCTGAACATCCCCGTCAAATACAGTTCCAGGCTGTCCGTTGTCGCGGGCACGCCGAACGTTCTCAGGTTCGTTGGTTGGATGACGGCTGACGACGTGAACCAGTTGGGGCCGCTCTCGCACGACGGCGATTACGGTCTCGCCCTTGCCAGCCTGAAACAGCAATCGGACGCTTACCATGAGTCAGTAGCGGCCAACCTGTTTCTGAGCGCGGCCGATGTTCAAACCCTGCTGGCGATGCCGTCGCCGGACGATCGTTACGCCGCGGCCTTGCAAAAACTGGCGGTCAAGTTCGAACGCGACCAGACTCTAACCACGCTGAGCCAGGCGTTCACCGTGCAGCTTCCGGTTTTGAGCGGGCTGGCCGCATCCGTATTGACGACGGGTAGTCTGGATCCGGTGGCCCCGCTGCTCGACGACAAGTTCGTTCTGTCGGACGCGACCGTCCCGGTGGATGCGTCGTGGGCGTCGGCGCAATTTGGCGCGCTCACGCGCGTGCAGAAGGCTGCATTAATCGTTTCCCGGGTGCAGCTCAAGGTTACGGAACTGCCGTGGCTCACGGGAGCGAACGGGTTTGACATTCTGGACTTGGCGGATCTTCCGGTCGCGCTGGTTTCGCCCGCGGTCCTCTATGACGAGTGGCGAAAATTCGTTCTGCTGTTCAACCTGCGCAAGGGGTTGCCCGAGGGCGCCAGAACGATTGCGGCATTGCATGATGTGCTGGATGCCAATCCAGGAGATGCGAGTTCGTTCGTCAGTGTGCTGGGGGATGCGTTTGAAATACCCGCAGCTGACGTGACCGCATTCGCTGGCGCCGGGTTCCTCGCGCTGCAATGGCCCGCCGGATATCGCGACCCGCAGCAAATCGCGTGGCTCGCCGCCCTGCTGCACACTGAGGAGCTTCTGGGTGCAACGCCGGCGATGGTGCAGGCGCTCACCGCCGCGGCGCCCGATGTGGGGCCCGCCACGACTGCGCGCCAGTTGCTCTATTCGCGCTTTGGCGCGGATGGATCGTACGATGCGATGAAGGCTGCTTCCGATAAGCTCCGCAACCTGCAACGCAACGCGCTGATGGCCTATCTGATTCAGCAGGAGCAACTCCGGGACTCGATTGACCTTTACGCGAAATACCTGATCGATCCCGAGATGTCGCCCTGCATGCTCACCTCGCGCCTCAAGCAGGCGATCGGCTCGGTGCAACTATTTATCCAGCGCTGCCTACTTAATATTGAGGACGAGGTTACTCCTGATCAGTTCCAGGATTCCTCGCGCTGGCAGTGGATGAAGAATTACCGCGTGTGGGAAGCCAACCGCAAGGTGTTTCTGTATCCGGAAGACTGGATCGAGCCGGAATTACGCGACAACAAGTCGGAGATCTTCAAGAAACTGGAGAGCGAGTTGTTGCAAGCCGACGTGACGTCCGACCGCGCGGTCGAGCTTTTGCAGGAGTACCTCGATGGTCTCAATGACATTGCGAAACTCACAGTCGTAGGGATGTTCAAGGATGGGACGACCGTCCACGTGGTGGGCCGTACTAACAATCAACCTTATGAGTTTTACTACCGGCAGTGGTATATCAATCCCGAAGACTCACTCCTGCCCAGCTATTGGACGCCGTGGGAGACGATCGAGGCCAAGCCCAACAGCGACCATGTGTTGCCTTTTGTGTGGCGTGGCGCGGTTAGTCTGGCGTGGCTGAATATCACCAAACTGGGGGATGATTCCCAAAGCTCGTCCTCCCAGCCCGGGGATCCCACGGCCGGCTCAGACCAGCCGCATTGGCACGTGCAAATTGCCTGGGCAAAACGCACCAAGAAGGGCTGGAGCGCTCCCAGGGTTTGTCGCACCAAGTTTACGCAGCCCATTCTTCCCAACAAAGACGAGCGGCAGTCGTTTGCCTTGCGCGTAAGTTACGACCCGAATATGGACCCGTTGCTGAATTGCTATGCGGCCTTTAACGTCGATGGACAACCCACGTCACAAGTGGCCCTGGCGGATAAAGATGAAACGAGTTTGGCCACCAATTCAATCTATGAGCTCGATCTGACGATCCAAGTGCTGGCCCAGACTACCGATCCGACGAATCATGCTATCTACAACTTTCCCCTGGATGCCGCCAATATCACGTATACGGAGAAAGACCTACTTTACCCTTACCCAATCACCTTAAGTTACAAATTGCCACTTAGCAATGGTATCTGGGGCCGCCACGGTGCGCTCATGTTGGGGCCGGATTTCATCGCCATGACCGTTACCCTGACTGGAGGATACACGGCCCCCAGTGGTACCCAATATCCTTTGCCACAGCCGGATTTTACCTTCACGCAAGCGATTCCCCTGAACAAGACAGTGGTTAAGAGCTACGTACTTCAGGTGCCTTGGGCAGATTTGCCCACAGCGCTTTCCGATAAGTTCTCCATGGACCGCGCTGTTTCGATTAGACGGATTGCTTACTGGCCTTTGAAACAGGAGGACACGATCGTATTGAAACCGGAGGACATGACCTCAGCGACGACAGACGATCTCCCGCTCATCGCGGACACGACCGAACACTTCTCCTCCGGCTTTCATGAGATTTCTACAACTGCTCTGACCGTCCAGAGCACAGTCGTGGAGATTGACACCTCAAGGAGTCGCTTCTTCCTGTCGGGATCGGAATCGTCCCAGACGGGAGACGGAGTGTTGGATTTCCCCATATTTTATTGCGACGATTATCTGCGGGGATACGTCACGAATAACAGCGGCGCAACGTCATTGCTGATTGGAGAAGATCTCACCGTTCAGAAAATTTCCGACCTGAGTTCCATGGATGACGTGGTCGCATCACTCGACCTGGGGCAACAAGTCGAGGTCGATCTCCGGAATCCCGAGTTGCAGCAGGTTTCCAATAAGACTCTTTTGGACATTACGCTCAACCAGGGCAACGCCCAATTCTCGTTGCAGCTGCCCTGTGCCGATTACGACTGGGAGGTCTTCTTTCACATCCCGCTGTTGATCGCCTGCGCCCTCACCAAGAACCAGCGGTTCGAGGAAGCGCAGGATTGGTTTCATCTGATCTTCAATCCAACCATCAACGTGAGTTCGGGCCCCAGCGATGGCTATTGGAGGTTCCTGCCTTTTCAGCAGGCGGGCCAGGGACAGGGGATTGACGATTTGCTGACGCAAATGAGTCAGGCAGCGGCGAATGGCACGGATTCGCAGACGGGTCTGGAAGGGCAGATCAAGTATTGGCTTGACCACCCTTTTCAGCCACATGCCATTGCGCGGTTTCGCATCCGCGCCTATCAGTGGGCTACGGTCCTTAAATACCTGGACAATCTGATTGCATGGGCTGACCAGATGTTTCGTCAGGACACGATCGAATCGATCAACGAGGCCACCCAAATTTACTTGCTGGCTTCGGAAATACTGGGACGGAGGCCCGCAGCCAATCCCTCGCGCGGCAGCATGGCGGTGGCGTCGTATCGGGAGTTTGAGGGCGAGTGGGACGACTTTGCCAACAAGTGGGAATCGTCCACAGACCTGCCCAACTACACTGGTTGGCCCCTCAGGTACCAGATGATGAGAAAGTCCACCCCGCCCGGCTCGCAGCCCAAGAAGCCGCCAATCGACATTTCGGTCTTGGCCTCGGTCGGCGCCCTTGTGTTCTGTGTCCCGGCCAACGACAACCTGCTCAGTTATTGGGACACGCTGGACGACCGTCTATTTAAGATCCGCCATTGCCGGAACATCGATGGAATCGAGCGGCAGTTGCCGCTGTTTGAGCCACCCATCGATCCCGGGCTGCTGGTTCGAGCCACCGCGGCCGGACTGGATATCGGCACGATCCTAGCCGACCTGTCAGCTCCAATGCCTTCCTACCGGTTCGCCGCCATGCTGCAGAAGTCCGTGGAGCTGTGCGGAGAAGTGCGGGCTTTGGGCGGCGCTCTGTTGAGCGCTCTGGAAAAACAAGATGCGGAGCACCTGGCGCTGTTGCGCTCGACCCATGAGATTCAGTTGCTTCAGTTGGTAAAGGATATCAAGGAAAAGCAACAGACCGAAGCTGAGCACAATTTGTCGGCCTTGCGGAAATCGCGCGAATTGGCCGCCCAACGTTATTCGCAATATCAGCGATTACTGGGCAAGACCCAGATTCAGGTTCCGGCGGAGCAGAGCGTTGCCACACTCGAGGTCTCAACCGTGAATCCAGCGTCTTCGAGCCAGGCGGTCGGAGACGTCAGTGGATTGGCCTTGACGTCGGCCGAACTTGACCATCTGGACGGGCTGACCCTGGCAAACTTGTTTTCGACTCTTTCCAGCGATATTAATCTCGCGGCGGGTATCGCCCATATCTTTCCCGACTTGAGCGTCAGCTGGCCGGGCGGGGGCACCAGTTTCGGGGGATCGAACATCGGTTCGGCTCTGAACTCGATCGGCACCTTATTCAACCGGTTGTCGAGCGATGCGGCCTACCATGCCAACCGCAGTGCGACCATCGGTGGCCATCAGCGCCGTTACGATGAGTGGACGTTCCAATCCAATCTGGCCGCCAAGGAAATGGAACAGATCGACAAGCAGATTCTCGCCGCTCAAGTGCGAAAGGAGATCGCCGACAAGGACTATTCCAATCAGATCAAGCAAATCGAAAATGCACAAGAAGTGGACACGGCCATGCGGGAGAAGTTCTCCAACGAAGATCTTTATCAGTGGATGGTGGGCCAGGTTTCGGGTCTCTACTTCCAGACGTACCAGCTGGCCTACGATCTGGCCAAACAAGCCGAGCGGGCTTACCGCCGCGAGATCGGCGTCGCTGATTCCAACTTCATTCGCTTTGGGTACTGGGACAGCCTGAAAAAGGGTCTGCTGTGCGGCGAGAAGCTGTATCTGGACTTGAAGCGCATGGATTCGTCGTACCTCGAGCAGAATAAGAGGGAGTACGAGCTCACCAAACACGTTTCGCTTCTTGCTCTCGATCCGATCGCGCTGATCCAACTCAAAGAAACGGGCACTTGCTCGGTCAGCCTGCCGGAGGCGCTGTTTGATCTGGATTGTTCGGGCCATTACCTGCGCCGGCTGAAATCGGTGGGATTGACCATTCCCTGCGTGACCGGTCCTTATACTGGAGTGAACTGTACGCTGACCCTGCTCAACAGCCGGATTCGTACCAGCAGCAACGCCAGTGGAAACTATCCTCAGAGTGACGACAACGACCGGCGCTTTATTGAGCAGGCGGGGGCCATTGAGTCGATCGTGACCAGTTCGGGCCAGAACGATAGCGGCCTGTTTGAAACCAATCTGCGCGATGAGCGCTATCTTCCCTTCGAAGGCGCAGGCGCGATCAGCGAATGGCAACTGACATTGCCGGACCCCAACCAGTTCCCGCAGTTCGATTACGACACCATTTCCGATGTAATTCTTCACTTGCGCTACACGGCGCGCGAGGGCGGCGACACACTCAAGAAAGCCGCCAGCGACAGCCTGACCAGCAATCTGTCGAAGCTCATGCTGCTGGCACAAAGCCGGTCGGGATTCTACCGCTGCTTCAGCGCCCGCCGCGAATTCCCCGGCGAATGGAACGCGTTTTTCAATCCCAAGAATGCCGACACAGATCAAGTCCTTTCCCTTGGACTGACGAAGCAGCGCTTCCCATTCCTCTTTCAAGGCAAGACGATCAAGATTCAAATCACCAGCATTGACCTGTTGCTCGACCCGACGGCCCCGGCCGACTTCCAAGTCCTCATGGAGCCTCCCGCCCAAGCCGGCGATGCGCCCCAACAACTAAAACTCGACAACTTCGGTGCATTTCCTCACTTGGCGGCCGCGTTGGCACAGTACATAACGGTAGGCCCGAACACCGCGCTCACGTTGAAGATTCGCACTGCTGACGCAGGCGATTTCCGGTCGCTGGCATCCGGCGCACTGAGAGATGCGCTCATTATTTGCCAGTATTCGGTGGTTGGACCGTAAGTCACAAATATCAATGTCGAGAGAATTGGAGAGTGGCGCCGCCCCAGGAGGACGCACTAGAACAAGACCGAGACATACTTGACGCAACAAGAAGGTCGGGGGAATCACGCTGCAGAAGCCGGACGGGAATCTGGCACCACTTTATCCCGTGGCTCTCAGCAAGAATCTTCCGGAGCCTTTCAAGTCGGAGCCCACGGGCGGCGGCGGAACGCGGATGCACCACAAGTTTCTGGTGCTCGACTTCGACAAGCCGACAGCGCGTGTCTATCTCGGCTCCTACAACTTCTCCGATCCGGCCGATACGAAAAACGGCGAGAATCTTCTGCTCCTGCGCGACCGGCGCATTGCGGTATCCTATCTCGTCGAGGCGCTGAGCATACTCGACCACTATCACTTTCGGGTCGCCCAGCAGGAAGCGAAGAAGAAAAGAAAAAAACTGGAACTGGCGCTGCCGCCCAAAGCGGGACAGAAGGCCTGGTGGGAAGAGTATTACACGGTTGCCCGCAAGGTTCGCGATCGCACGCTATTCTCGTAAAGTGACGGTCACCTGCAGACGCCAAGGCAGGCGGATCTGACAAATCATCGATGGGAGTCGGTCACGAATTTGCAAAATGGCGCGGCTGCAACCGTCACGACAGTGTTCGGTTCCCGCCGAATTGCTACTTACTGTCGGTCAGCCAGAAGTTCACGTCTTCCCAGATTTGCATTCCGACCCGTGTGCCTAAAACCGTTGACTCACTATCGCGATGCTTAGCTAGGAGGTTGCTATCGTCGTCCTTTTCTGGTAACGGAACTTCTCAACTATTCGTTGTCAGGTTCGCTAAGATGCAAGTTACACCCAGTGTGCCGACATGAAGGTCCTCGCCAGACGCATATCGCTCAATATTGCTTGGAAACCGGCTGGAGAGACGGCCAACTTCGTCTGTGACCATGGGTTGTGATAAATGACCACTTTAATTTGTGATCCTACAGACCCCCTTCTGCTTGAGCGGCAAATCTGTGTCCAGTTGCTGCCTCAACTTCTCAACCGGCGGCATTGACGGAACGCCATCTCCCATTGCTTTCCTGCGACGTACGTTGCTCCCAGAAGCCACGACAGTTGCGCTCGAGCGGCATTCAGCGCCACTCTAATCTCCGTCTCAAGGGAGGAATTGGCAGGCCCAAAGGGTCATATGCGGATCAGATCTTTGAGAATACTCTCACGTCCCAGCACAAGATCCCTCACCCGGTTGGCATACGACCTGTCCGCCAACCGACGGTGTGAAACTGGATTTCTCAAGCTCCGGAAGTTTTTGGCTCCCTGAATAATCCTTTCTTCGCTTAATCCAGTGGGGAAATGTCGCCCCAATTGTCCGTCGTTAGTTAAATGATGAATAAAATCGCCAACCGAGAGCCTGTCGTTAATTTGGCGATTGAAGAGGATCGGTGACCTTCTCGTGCGATCAGCTGGATAATCGCGAACTCCTTGCTTCAAAAGATCCGAAGCGATCGGCTGAATGATCCGCAGATAGAACTCGATCTCGTACGCGGCGCAAAAAGAAATTACACAGGAATTGTATCCATCAGGCTCTTTGTTCTTTTGGTAATTCATTTCACCCAGTTGCAAAGCTCGTCTGGCAAGAAAGTCAAGTTGACCGTACAGTTCCTCGCCAAGTTCCTTGCGGAGAAAGGGCTCGTATCGGCTGGCTTCTTCCTGACCATCCAGATAATGTTTGCTGAAATAATCAATTGCTGTTCTAATTCCGAAATCGAGATCCTTCATCTCTTCTTTTATGACTTCTCGAAAGCGCTCAACTAGGGTTTCAGCGACCCCCTCGTCTCGCGGGGAGGAATTGACGAGAACGGCATCTTCCGCTTCGCCGGAACGATTGTTCTCAAAGTAGTCTTTTTGATAACAAGCAGAACTCTTTTCCAGCACGTTCAGGAGAACTTCATTGTCAGTGGCAGACTCTGAAAGCAACTGAATGAATCTTGTCTTCACGTCATCTTCGTAATCTTGTGTAGCATTTTCGTCCGTAGAAGAATCGCGCAGCCGCTCAAAGTGATTCCCAGAAACCTCACTTTTAACCGCTCCATGCGTCGCTCGGAGTAGTTCGCACGCCAACACTGCGCTAAACACAAAATTCTGTGTCTCACTATCCAGCCTGCGAAGAAATTGTGCAGAGGCACGCCATGCGTATCGTTGTTCAGAATCTTCGTCGGGAGAGGGGAATAGTGTGAATTCCGAGATTCCTCCGCATCCGTTCATGTAACCCAAATCGAAAAGGATCTCCCATCCTGCATTGAAAAGCTCAACGATAAGGCTCGAGTAGGGGGTGCTGCTCGACTCCATTGAGAGTACGAGAAGGCCTACGAAGCATTTGGAATGCTAATGATCGTTCCACGGCTCGATGGAGACTACTTAACTTGCAGTATAAGCTGCGCTCTTGGGATCCGAAGAAGTCTAGCTATGTTGAGGAGGCGCAACTTCCACCTGCTGATCAGTTGGTGCACCAGGCACTTGCTTTTCTGCGGCGGAACTTGAATATGCTGAAGATCTGCTGTAACAAGGCCTGCCAAACGCCGTTTTTCATCGCAGGGAAAAGACGAGCATTTTGTTCGGATCTTTGCACAGCAACGGCCCAGCGAAAATCTAAGACAAGGTGGTGGGAAGAAAAAGGACCCGAATGGCGAAAGGCAAGGAGGCGACTGCAGAGGAAGTCGCAAAAACTATTGAAGAAGGCGCGCTGACAACTTTTTCGAAGTTCGTGGTGCTTCAGCACGCTAGGTAGAACGTTCAACATCGCTGTACCGAAATCCTTCGCCCGAGCATATCCGGGAGGTGCAGAAAACAAATCACTTAAGAATCGGAAAACTCGGGCCTTACGGTGTACCGAAATCAACAGTTTCAGGTACACAACGTAGTCGTCTACCCGGTAACGACTGGAAAATCCTCTCCATTCCTACGGCACCAGACTTTCATGCTGACGGTGTCGTCGTAAAGCCGCTTTCCGATGCATCGTTGTGTTTCGAAACATGCGTGATCATGAGAACCGATAATGACTCCCGGCTCGTCAACGAATACGTTCGCATGCTTCCTGCGCAAGTATTCGCCCCAACGTGTGCCACCAACGCCAACGGAATTGTCGCTGTTGGCCCGAGTTGTTCCCTTGAAGAGGGCAATCGGTCCGTCGCGCCGTTGACAAGTCCTACCTCGCACGGAGGGCACGGTCGGGCCGGTTCACGTGTGGACTATCGCAGGGCTATGCCTCGCATGTTCGCTTTCTATCTGCCGCGCGTTCTGGTACCCGACCGCCGCAAAATAGAGGATACAGTCAAAGAAGCGATCCAATGAGTGGAGCAAGTCCATGCCGCCAAACATGTCAACCGGTTCTGCGAATAGTCCTTCCGCCTGCATGAATTCCCACAGATGCTCTTTGGTTGCGCTTACAGCCCGGAGAAAATCAGAGTAAGGTACGCCCTGCTTCGCTCTCTTTATGCCCAGCCCGATGTAGCGCTCTTCGATCTCCGATTCTGTCTTGTTCCGCAGCCAATCATTGAGGTTGCGATATATCTCGTGGGATCGCCTTCTGAGTTCATCCGAAGGCACTCGCCGCAACAGCTCTGCGCACCTGTCATCTTTCTTCAGTCTGCGCAGGAGTCCTTCAGACAAGGGTTCCGCGCGGGTTTCGATGAGTTGGATCAATTTGAAGGCGAACATAAAGTTCCTCCTGACGACAATGTATTCCGAGGGGCAGGCTGCAGGTATCGCTAACCCGCGCCTCAAGCTCCGATCGCATCGTGCGCTTCTCAGCCGGGAAACGCTTCCGGTCCAACTGTCATCGTTCGTCGCCCGGGGCGGAACTACCTCAAGGGTGGACGGTGCGCCTTTAATTGCAATAATCCTCAAAAATCGGCCGAGTGCCATCTTCGTATCACCTTGAACATCTCAAACCAAAGAATGCTGCATACTGCGGCGCCAGCACAGACAGCGAAATCAGTCGGGCGAAGGACCGAGAAACGAAACATCTCGCGCGCGAAGGGCAGAAAGATCACGAGCCCGAGGAATGCCACTGTTCCACCGACGACCCACCAAAGTGCAGGGTTGGAGAAGCGCAGTGAGCCAAGAATCGTTTTCCCCCAAGATCGATTGGTAAAGATGAGCGCCAGGTTCGCGAGAACCAGTGTCACAAACGTGAGGCCGCGAGCTTCCTCGGCAGCTCGTCCACTGTAGTGAGCGCCAGCAAAGACTGCCAACACGACTCCCAATACGCCGATGCCCTGCAGAATGCTGATGGCAAAGGTTCGCCTCCCGAACAAGGGTTCGTTTGGAGCCCGCGGAGGATGCTGCATCGCTGTCGATTCGTCTTGTTCGGCTTCAAGCACGATGGAACATGCCGGGTCGATGATGAGGTGCAGGAAGGCGACATGAATGGGCAGCAGGATGAGAGGCCATTTCATCATGATTGGGATCAACGTTAATCCGATGATGGGCAGATGACTAGCAAGCGTGTAGGCGATCGCCTTCTTGAGATTGTCGAATATCCTCCTACCCAGCCTGACGGCATGGACGATGGACGAGAAGTTGTCGTCCAGCAAAACGAGCGCGGCTGCCTCGCGGGCAACATCGGTGCCTCGACCTCCCATGGCAATGCCTATGTCTGCGGCTTTCAAGGCGGGGGCGTCATTCACCCCGTCACCAGTCATCGCTACGATCTGGCGCGTTGCTTGGAAGGCTCTTACCAAGCGCAGTTTCTGCTCAGGAACCACTCTGGCAAAGATGTTCGTGGTGCGAACCCGGCGCTGGAGTTCTTCGTCTTCCATCGAATCCAGCTCCGGGCCCGTAATAACCTGCTCTGGATTCTTCAGTCCGATCTCGCGGGCGATGTTCACCGCCGTCCCGGCATAGTCTCCAGTGATCATTGCTACCTGAATGCCGGCCGAATGACATTCTTCAACTGCCAAGGGGACTCCTGGGCGAACTGGATCGGCTAGTCCGATGAGGCCCAGAAACTCGAAATCAAAATCGTGCTGTCGGCGGGGCAACTCGGATTCATGGAAGTACGCTCGCGCCACACCCAGCACCCGCAATCCACGATCCGCCATCGAACTGACGCGAGCGAGAATCGTAGTGGTCTCTGCGGACTTGAGATGGCAAAGATCAATGATTGCCTCGGGAGCGCCTTTTGCCGCGATCACATAGTCCTGCCCAGCCGGTGACTTCCAGACCTGCGACAAGGCCAGCAGTTCGGGGGAAAGTGGATATTGACGAACGAGAAACCAATCGTCGTGCAAGTGCTCGGTGTTCGCTAGTCTGGACCTGACAAATCCATTGAGCGCCCGTTCCATCGGATCAAATGGATCACGATGATTGGCCAGCACACCGAATTCAATCAGGCAATGAAATTTCTCTGGCGGTGCCGAAAGTTCAGTTGCGTCGGCTTCGTAGAAGTCATCCCCTGCGAATAGTCTTTGCACTGACATCTGGTTCATCGTCAGGGTGCCGGTCTTATCTACGCACAGCACTGATGCTGACCCAAGTGTTTCCACGACAGGCACGCGGCGGGTGAGGACGTGGCGCTTGGACATGCGCCAAGCTCCTAATGCCATGAAGATGGTCAAAACAACCGGCAGTTCGTTGGGCAGGATGGCCATCGCCAGAGTGAGACCGGAGAGAACACCGTTGAGCCAACTTCCCTGCGTAAGGCCATGGAGCAGCACAACGACAAGACATAGCAAACCACCGGCAATGGCCAGGATGCGGACCCAGCGTGCTGTTTCCTGCTGCAGGTGTGTTCTCTCCATGGGAACCGATTGGAGAGCTCGACCGATCTTGCCAATTTCGGTATGCAATCCGATCGCCTCTACCTCGGCTTCTCCACGGCCTTGTACAACCAGGGTGCCGGAGTACACAAAGGGCAGGTCGTCGCCTCCCGGACGCACGGTCTTGACTGGTACGGCGTTCGCAGTCTTACGTACGGGAACGGACTCGCCCGTGAGCAAGGATTCGTCAATGGAGAGGTTCGTCGACGAGAGAACACGGGCATCAGCAGGAACCCTGTCGCCTTCGGACAAAATGATGATGTCGCCCCCCACGACTTCGCGGCCTGGTACGCGGATTGGCTTTCCTCCACGGATCACGAGGGCCCGGGGGCTGGAAAGATCGCGCAGAGCTTCGAGCGTGCGCTCCGTCCTGTGCTCTTGATAGAAGCTGATGGCGCTCACGAGGAAAACGAATCCGAGCAGCATCAGGGCTTCTTGCTTATCGCCTAAGAACAGGTAGATGGTTCCGCACGACAGTAGGAGCAGAAAGATCGGCTCTTTCACTACGTCCGATGCGATGGCGACAATACTACGAGGCTTCGAGGAAGGGAGTTCGTTCGTTCCGTCCTTCCGTAAACGCAGTGCGGCCTCGGGTGAAGACAATCCCGATCGTTGTGGAGAATCGAACACTTGTGCAGCGGAAACGCTATACGTTTCCCCTTCACTGGTCAGGGGCACAACGGTGGACGAAGTAGACGCGTGGTCCATGAGTTCCAATCGCCGATCCCGGCTCAAACTGCTAGAGCTGCTTGCTGGCTACGACGTTGATAGCTCACGGGCTTCACCGGGCGGTGTTCCGAGAGCATTTCTTCTGCCGTGTTAGGTCCACGCTCGACGCGCTCCACCTTCAGCACCCTAGTCCCTCCCGGCACTCTTGCCTGGATGAGATCTCCCTTTCTGCGACCGAGCAGCGCAATCCCCAGTGGAGCCAGAACTGAAATAAAGCCTCGCGAGATGTTCGCTTTCTCAGGAAAAACCAACGTATACAACCTCTTGCGGCGAGTATCAAAATCCAGAACGCGGACACGGGAATTCATCCTGACTACATCTTTGGGAACTCGACCCGGAGGCCTGATTTCGGCGCTCTCCAATGTCTGATCGAGAAGTTCGAGCTGCGGTTGATCTCGAAAGAGAGAATACCTATTAGCCCGGACCAAACGCTTCAGTCCCTCCACGTCGCCATCCGTGACGATAATGGCACGATCTGTCATGATGAACTCCCTTCCGTTTTTTGCTTTGGTTAAGGTTATGCAGCCTTCTTTTTGTTGCCCTTAGGTTCAACCGTGGTCTGGATTTCCCGCGGTGACGTTTCCACCCCCGCTGACTTTGCGTTCTTGCTGGCTTCGTTTCGGCGAGAGTTGGTTTCGAACCATATGAGAAGAGCCACACCGCCTGCGCATAGGACCAACACTAGAATCGTTGCCGAATCCATAAAACACCTCCTTCAACTATTCGTCCTCCGCCTCCTGGGGGCCGCCGACAGTCATCACCGGACACGGAGCGATAGCTACGACGCTGTGCGCAATCGAGCCAAAGTGGCTTACTGTGTGCCGCCAAGGCCCCCGCGCCCCGCACACCCATGACGATGACGTCGGTTATCAATTCATTCGCAACTGCTAGGATTCGCTCAGCCACCGGCCCGATCTCTACCACCACTTTCGGCTCGTACAGTAGCTGGGGTTCAGAGGGAATCATTTCGCGTAAGCGCTGTTCGGTTCGCCTTATTGCGAGATCCGGAGACTCTGCGAGAGCTTCCTCCACCACGTGCACCAGCGTTAGATCCGCTTGATATTCATTCGCCAGTGAAACGGCGAATTCTGCTGCTCGCAACGACCCGAGTGAGAAATCCGTGGCACAAACAATGCTGCGAACTCCGACAGACGCCACTGCCGTCACGTGCGGTCCGACCGTCAACACTGGACAAGGCGCCACACGAATGATGTCCTCGGCGGTTGAACCAAGAAGTACTTTACCCAGTCCGCCGCGACTACTCGTGCCCACTACAACTAAGTCGACACCATAATTTCGTACGAATTCCATGAGCACGTCGGGAACGTCTCCACATCCCAATAGCGTGCCGCAACGCTGACCATGTTGTCGTAAAGGGTCGATGATCTGATTCAGCGCACGGATCGCGTGTGCGTGGAGTTTTTCCAAAGTCAGGTCTATGGATTCGCGACGAGCGAGGACATAGGCCCCCGGTGGTATGACGTGCGCAGCGTATAATGTCGCTCCGTATGTGTCTGCCAACGCGACTGCAAATGGTAAAGCCCGGCTGGCCGACGCCTCAAAATCAGTTGCAAACAGAATGTTCTTGAGCGCGATCTGCTGTTTCACTTCCAGCGCTTTCATGGCACCCTTCCTCTTAGGCAGCCCTTCGGAGACCGACTTCCTCTGGAACCGTGCGCTCTAGTCGTTTTCCACTTGCAGATTGTTCTCCACCGAGAACACGCCGGAGACGCTATTCGCTTGCACTCCAGCGATCTGCTTCTCCATTTGGCGCGCCACGACACCTTCCAACGTCACGTTACCGTTCTCCACAACGATATGAATCGGAGGAACGGCACGAAACTGATACTGCCAGAGCACGTTGTGTTCGAAGATGTTGCGATACGTCGCTCGCCGAATACGGTCATCGTTGGGCGACACGGGCAACACTTTGATCTGGTTGTCTACTCGCTCAACACCTTCAATTTCTCTCACTGCTCTTTCGGCGTCTGACTTGAGTGTCGGACGGCTTGCTTCACCGAGCAAGATCACGGTGCCATCCGGCGACACGTTGTACAGCAGATTGTCGAAAACGCCATAGTACGGAAGCATGAACAGTTCATGGCGCACTTCTTTCATAACGCGGTCAAGTCCCTTCTGGCTTAAAGCTGCGCTGCGTGTTGATTGCGCGCCATTGTTCGTGGAATCTTGAGCGGTGCAATTCTCTGTGTAGGCCGCCATACTCACGAACAAGACTGCCAGCATCACTGTGGTTTTCATCACGTCCTCCCAAACTCATGTCGATTCAAGTCCCTACACCTACGTTCTCAGATCCATCTTGCGCGGGAGGCGGGCTGCTGTTGCTCAGTCGCCATTAGCGCCAACAGCCCCAACTCCCTTTGTCCGTTCCCGCAATCGTGCGGCATCAAATGCCCGATCCACTATGTGAAGCCTCTAGGTTGTCGAGTCGGTCATCGGCATTGTGGTAATCCACGATCGTGTCCACGGTTTGATAGAGAATGTGCGCCTGCTCGGACAGATCAGCGACTGTCTCTTTGTACTGAGGCTGCCACAGGTTCCGGCGTCCGGCACGAACGAAATCGAGGGCTTCAGTGGTTTCGTTTGCCAGGGCCACGAGATGTGGCCGAGCCCTCTCGATAGCCATCTGCTGTGCTTCGCTAGCTTGTGGCTTCGATTGCTCCAACTCGCTCAGCATTCGGCCCAGACCGTTGATGTCATGCCGAAGATTGTTCAAATAGTAGGCATGGCTTTCCCAGTTCGTCTTGTGGTTTCGTGTCAAGCTCAATAGATGATCGGTATCACGACTGACGGCGACAGCTTGCAGCTCAAAGGCTGCCAAGTGGTCTGCTACCTCGCGTACCGTCACAGGATCAGCGCTGGATTTGTTGGTGTCGGCCGTAAGTACCGCTGGCATAGCGATCATCGCCGCCACCAGGCACGATGCCAGAAAAATGTTCTTGTACCTCATATTCTTTCCCCCTTCTAAGTAATCGTTGGCCATCACGTGGTTTAGGAGTTCTCCAGAGCCGTTGCTGCGCTGATTTGCCATCCAAATCTGGGAGGCTCCCCTTTGGGGTATCTGTCGCCTGTTTTAATCGAAATGTGTCACCTCCCAGCGGAGCAACGCTCCAGTGCAATGTTCGTTCACGGGTGGTCTAGTCATTTGTTTCGCGTATCGAGTTCTCAAGATCTCGGTCATGCAGGGGCCAGCTACATCTGGGTCCACGATTCCCACCGCGAGCGCACTTTCTAGCAGCCCCATCGAGCTTTCTCCGCTCTCAACGAGGAGGGTTTGCGCGAGCACACGAACTTCTGGATCCCTAGACTTGAGACCGTCTACCAGATCCCATCCTGCTTCAGGATCGGCCGTTCTCCGCCAGACGACGCCGCAGGCCAGCATGTAATCGGTGTTCATCGTGAACCTCCTTCAAGACTGCTATCCGGTTCGCATTTAGGCAGGGCGGAAGCGGCGCCCCATCGCATACCCCACATTCCCTAACAGTCTCCGCGATCCGCCTCGGTCTGACTCTTCGAGGCTATTCTGGAGATTTGCTTGTCGCATTTCGACGCCCTCAAACAAGCTCCGTGCATGTTGAGTGCCGGGCGTACCAAAGAAAAGGACGGTTACGAATCTTTACTCGCCGTCGTTATTATTCGACCAAGGGAAATGCCAAGCGACAGACAACAAAGGCGACAGACCCGTCCGGAGTCTGTCTCTCGTCCCATCCACTCGTTGTAAAAAGGAGACCTGAATTATCGTGACGTCCGATAGTTCGGACATTCCCGGTCCGATTCCTTTGACGCGTGCGGGCTTGTAGGTGAGACCGGTGGATGTCCTTGGTGTGTGTTTTGTGTTACTTGGCGCCTGTCGATGCGTGGCACACGCCGTGCCCTATGTTCGGAGTGTGGAGGACGCTACCGGGCATGAAACTCACGGTGCACTAGAAAGCAATGACGACAGAAAGACTCTGTATCTCGGTCCACAGCGATTTCGTTCAACACTCCGGGGTGCTAGCGCGCAGAAACCGGGGCAATCGCATCCCTTGAGTTTGCTAAAGGGCAGTCGGAAGCAGCTAGAGAAGTCAACTAAAGGAAAAAATCGAAATGAAATCTTCCCAGGTAGTCCCCTCTTTGCCGATCAAAACAGACCTCCAAAAGACGGACGGTGGCGGTGAATTGCAGGACCAAATTCGTGCGCGTGCCTATCAACTCTACGAGCAACGTGGAAGAGATGATGGACACGAACTGGACGATTGGCTGCAGGCTGAGGCTGAATGTTCCAAAGTCCTGAACGCGGCCTAAGTAGTTCTTGGGAGCAGAGTGGAAGGAGGCAGGACCGGGAGTACACCTCCTCGAAGAGCTTGACGAACCGCTTTTGTTTCACCCGGGCGTACCTCAGTGCGAACGCACCAGAGCGCCACCGTCGTGCTTCGCTCACATGGCACAGTGATTTGGTGCACGGCTAGATATCCCTAATACGGAGCATTCTCGATCTATGGACGATTAGGCCTATGCACGACACGTATACGTCCGACGGTCACGAGAAGACCGGCGCCGAAGATGCTGCAGCGGTCTTTCATGCACACGGCATTAGCAAGATATACACCATGGGAGAGGTCGAGGTGCACGCTCTGCGTGCCGTAACTCTCGACTTGTACGAAGGGGAGTTTGTTGTTCTGCTAGGGCCTTCCGGAAGTGGCAAATCAACTCTGCTGAACATTCTTGGAGCTCTCGATGTTCCAACCAAAGGTGAAGTGTATTACCGCGACCACATCCTCACCAAGGCGAATGACGCGGAGTTGACGCGTTTCCGCCGCGAACACGTTGGCTTTGTCTTCCAGTTCTACAACCTGATCCCTAGCCTCACTGCCTTGGAAAATGTCGCGGTTGTGACGGAACTCTCTGACCACCCCTTACGCGCCGAAGAAGCGTTGCACATGGTTGGACTGACAGAGCGTCTGAATCATTTTCCTGCGCAGCTCAGTGGCGGGGAACAACAACGAGTGGCAATCGCCCGAGCCGTTGTGAAGCATCCTGATGTCCTGCTTTGCGACGAGCCTACAGGCGCGCTTGACTTCAGCACCGGCAAATTGGTTCTGGAGGTGTTGGCCAGGGTCAACTGCGAGATGAGAACGACCACAGTGGTGATCACGCACAATGTCGGCATCGCCGCTATGGCGGACCGGGTAGTTCGTCTGCGCAGCGGCGAGATAGTAGACATTCATGAGAACGCTACTAAGGCATCTCCTGCCGATCTGAGTTGGTGAGTCGCCATGAGACCTCTCGATCGAAAGATCTTTCGTGACCTCCTTCACCTGCGTGGGCAGTTTGTTGCCGTGGCTCTCGTACTTGCCTGCGGAGTGGCTTCTTATGTCTCGATGGTGAGCACGTACCGCTCGCTACTACTGTCTCAATCCCAGTATTACTCCACCTACCGTTTTGCCGACGTGTTTGCCCAATTGAAGCGCGCACCCGATTCCGTCATTGGGCGGATACGCGAGATACCCGGGGTCTCGGCGGCGCAAACTCGGGTTGTGCATGATGTCATCCTTGATGTTCCTGGACTGGCGGAGCCAGCGACAGGCCGTTTAGTCTCGATCCCCGATCGACAGGGTCCGGTTCTTAATGACTTGTTTCTACGTCAAGGGCGCTGGGTAGCTCTTGGCAGGTCGGAAGACGTAATCGCTAGCGAAGCTTTTGCACAGGCGAACCATCTGACTCTTGGCGATTCGATCAGCGGGATTATCAACGGCCGCTGGAAGAAGCTTGTGATCGTAGGGATCGCGCTCTCACCCGAGTACGTCTATGAGGTCCGCAGTGGAGCAGAGTTCGCGCCCGACAACCGCCGCTTTGGCGTTTTCTGGATGGGGCACGAAGCCCTTGCTTCCTCCTTCAATATGGAGGGGGCTTTTAACGATGTTTCGCTCACTCTTTTGCCGGGAACGTCCGAGGAAGACGTCATCACGAGGCTCGATCAGATACTGGCACGCTTCGGCGGGACAGGCGCTTATGGCCGTGAAGAACAAGTTTCTCACCGTTTTCTGTCGGACGAAATTTCTCAGAACCGTGCTACTGGCTCGGTGCTGCCTGCGATTTTTCTCGGAATCGCTGCTTTCTTGCTCTCGATAGTGCTCACCCGCCTGATTAGCACACAGCGCCCCGAGATCGCGATCTTGAAGGCGTTCGGTTTCAGCAATTTCCAGATCGGAAGTCACTACCTGAAACTGGCTCTGTTGCCAGTTCTCGTGAGTGTAGGGATCGGAATTGGTCTGGGACTCTACCTGGGCGTGGCCCTTACGGGGATGTATGCCCGCTTCTACCGGTTTCCGGTGTTGCGCTACGAAGTCGAACCACCCCTTATCGTGATGACTGTGTTCCTAAGCGTTTGCTCCGCTGCGGTGGGAGCACTGGCCGCTGTGCGGCATGCGGTGAAATTGGCTCCAGCGGAAGCAATGCGTCCCGAGCCACCGGCCAGGTACCACTTGGGATGGACCGCCAAGATTGGATTGGACCGTCTCTGCTCCCCAGCCGTACGAATGATCTTCCGAAACCTGGAGCGTCGCCCGGTTAAAGCCCTCATGACGTCTCTTGGTATGGCTCTGGCAGTCTCGATGCTGATCGTGGGCTTCTATTTCTTCGATGCCTTCAACTACGTTCTGAATTTCCAGTTCGAGAATGTGCAGCGCGAAGACATGATGGTGGCTTTTAACGAGCCCCGCTCCTCCCAAGCCGCCTTCAACCTGGCTCAACTCCACGGCGTGCTGCGCTCCGAACCCTTCCGCACCGTGCCCACGCGACTTCGGTTCGAGCACCGTTCCAAACGAACCGCGATCTTCGGCCTGACGGAGGACAGCAGCCTACGTCGGGTGTTGGATCGGAATCTTAACGCGCTCCGTGTCCCCCCCGACGGTCTGGTGCTCACTACAAAGTTGGCGGAGATTTTGAATGTTCGCCCCGGACAAATTGTGACCGTTGAGATCCTCGAAGGGGCAAGGCCCGTCCGCAGTATTGCGGTCGTCGCCTTGGCAGATGAACTGATCGGAATCTCGGCGTATATGGATGCGAGCGCACTCAACCGAGTGATGCACGAGGGAGGCACAGTTTCGGGCGGATTTCTTTCAGTTGACCCGCAGCACATCGCGCGCTTGTACGCCGACCTGAAACGCACCCCGGCGGTGAGCGCCGTGGTGCTGCGGGAGGCGGCATTGAAGAGCTTCAACGACATTCTTTACCAGAGCCTGGCAATCTTTACGACGGTGCTGGTGGCCTTTGCCTGTGTGATCGCTTCCGGCATGGTGTACAACGGAGCCCGCATCGCGCTGTCGGAACGGGGCCGAGACCTGGCCAGCCTTCGCGTGTTGGGATTCACACAAGGCGAGATTGGCATCATGCTGCTCGGCGAGCAGGGCAGCCACCGCGACCGCTGCAGCTATCCCTCTGGGATTTGCGATCGGATACGGCATTTCCGCTCTCATACCGTTGTGGCTTATCTCCGAACTGTACCGCATGCCGCTGGTGATCAACCGAAGCACATACGCGGTGGCGTTGATTGTGGTGGTAGCTGCCGCTTTTGTCTCCGGACTTCTTGTCCGGTGGCGACTCCGGCATCTACTCGTGCGAAGTACTCAAGACACGGGAGTAGCGATGAAGAAACGCAGGCATTTCGTCGCGGTTCTGGTTGGAGCGATCGTGATTGGCTGGATTGCCTGGGCATTCGTGCCCAAGCCAATCAAAGTAGAGAAGGGCCGCGTCGAGCACGGAGGTCTGAGTGTAACTGTGGACGAGGAGGCGGAAACACGTGTGCATGACCGCTTCGAGATCGCCGCACCTGTAACTGGACGCCTACAACGGATTGAACTTCACGCTGCGGACCCGGTGAAGCGGGGTCAAGTATTGGCGCAGATTGAGCCCTTGCCGCTCGATCCCCGTGAACGTGCCGAACTGCTGGCCAGGATCGAGTCTCACGCAGGCAAGCCAGCGGGAAGCAGATGCGCTGGTGGAACGCACCCGCGCAGAATACGAGCAGGCCAGCGGAATCGGGAACGTGCTTCCAAGCTGGCAGCCGCGGGCGTGATTTCGCGGAAACAACCCGGAATTTGCGGAGACCGCGGACGCAATAGTAGCAATGCGTTGGAAGCCGCCAAATTCAGAGCGCGCTCTGCCGCCTACGAAGTCCAGGTAGCCAAAGCGGGATTGATCGCCCTAGCCGTTGAACAGGGCGACAAACCGCGTTTGGTTACTCTGCGCTCGCCGGTTCGTGGTCACTATACTCCGATTGCTACAGCAGAGCGAGCGCGTCGTCAGCGCTGGAACTCCGATTCTGCAAGTTGGCTATCCCTTGCAACTGGAAATCGTGTCCGACGTGCTATCGACTGAGGCTGTGAAGGTGAAGGCGGGAGATTCCGTTCT
>CAWDFM010000004.1:0-159369 GCA_963801615.1 uncultured Acidobacteriota bacterium
TGGTATAGTGGTATGACCACTTTGGGTTCGAGGTGCAGTAGTCTAGTCAGTGTTCAATCGAGACTGCTAAAACGTCGCTGCGAACCGCAGCGACTCTGGGGCAAATAACTGTATGGCAATCGCAACCATTAATCCTGCGACGGGCGAAGTCATCAAGACCTTCGAAGCGCTGTCCGAAGCGGAAATCGAGAAGAAAATCCAGTTGGCGGTGAGCACCTTCACCGCAGAGCGAAAGACTTCTTTCGCCGAGCGCTCCCGGCGCATGTTGAAAGCCGCTGAGATCATCGAGCGCGACAAGGAAAAATTCGGGCACCTGATGACGCTCGAAATGGGCAAAACTTATAAGTCTGCGGTTGCCGAAGCAGCCAAATGTACAACCGCCTGCCGCTACTATGCCGAGAATATCGAGAAGTTCATGGCGGACGAAGTGGTAGAGACCGGCGCCAGGAAGAGTTTCATTCGGTATCAGCCCATCGGTCCGATCCTGGCCGTGATGCCGTGGAACTTTCCTTTCTGGCAGGTCATTCGCTTCGCTGCCCCGGCGCTGATGGCGGGAAACGTCGGCCTCCTGAAGCACGCTTCCAACGTGCCGCAATGTGCGCTTGCCATCGAAAGCATCTTCCTCGAAGCCGGATTTCCCCAGGGCGCCTTTCAGACGCTGCTGATTGGATCGAGCCAGGTGGACGCGGTATTGAATGACCCTCGAATCGTCGCCGCCACGTTGACCGGCAGTGAACAGGCAGGCATCCAGGTCGGAGTAGGCGCCGCCAAGCGCATCAAGAAAGTCGTGCTGGAACTCGGCGGCAGCGACCCCTTCATCGTAATGCCCAGCGCTGATCTCGATGCGGCCATCTCCGCTGCCGTGCAAGCGCGCGTGCAGAACAATGGACAATCCTGCATTGCCGCCAAACGCTTCATCGTTGCCGAGCCGATCGCGGAGGAGTTCGAGCGAAAGTTCGTGTCGAAAATGCAGAGTCTGCAGGTGGGAGATCCCTTTGACGAGAAGACGGAACTCGGCCCACTGGCTAACCCCGAGGCCGTGAAGGGCCTCGATGCCGACGTGCAGAAGACCGTGGCCGCGGGAGCCAAACTGCTGACCGGCGGATATCCCCTGCAGCGCAAAGGAAATTTTTATGCTCCCACGGTTCTGACCAACGTGCCCAAAGGCTCGCCCGCCTACAGCGAAGAATTCTTCGGTCCCGTGGCCTCCATCTTCCGGGTAAAGGATCAGGATGAAGCCATTCGCCTGGCCAACGATGTCCGCTTCGGCCTGGGCGCCAGCGCCTGGACCAACGACGAGACCGAACAGCAACGTTTCATTAACGAGCTCGAAGCCGGAATGGTCTTCATCAACAAGATGGTCGCCTCCGACCCGCGCATCCCATTCGGCGGCGTCAAGCATTCCGGGCACGGCAGGGAACTTGGGCTTGTCGGCATTCGAGAGTTCTTGAACGCGAAAACGGTTTGGGTGGCGTAAGACTCGCGAATTCGGCCGCGAACCACGAAGTGAAATGGCCGGCTAGCGCGAGTCTGGCGGAAGTTCTGCATGCGGCAGCGCCGGATGGGCTGCGGCATCTGCCTTCAGCAGTTCATCCCACGGACATGGGTCCGCTTGCATGCGATGGATCGCGGCCAGGAGCTTGTCGCCACCATCGTCGTACCGTACCCACACGATTCTGTAACGTGCCTTGCGACCTAGGTACAGCAACCCAATCACATCCCCACATCGCAAATCGGCCTCGATCCCGGACAGGAGGGCTCCATTGAAGCTGATGTCACGAACCTGCGCGTCTTGCAGAAAGCGCTCGCCTCGGGTATCTACTCCCCAGACAGTCACTGAAAAATTGGCGTGGGTACGGGGTTCACTGCGGCGGTCAATACGGCGATGGATTCCCATATCAGTTTCTTCACCCTATCGCCGTCCCCAACGGGCGTAAAGATTACGTGGCGGGGTTACCCGGACGAAAATTGCCGGGGAAGTTCCAGATCGGAACAGTTTCGAAATGGGTCTGGGAAAGAAGGGGAAACGATTAAGCTCTGCTCATGATCGCAGCGTCAGTCCGCTCAGCAGCGCCTGCTGCTTAGCAATGAGTTCCTGCACGCCCTGGCGGGCGAACCCCATCATGGTTGCCAGTTGCGCATCATCGAACACCTGATGCTCTGCCGTGGCCTGCAGTTCAACCATCTTGCCGCCGGCCGTCATTACAAAATTCATATCCACATCAGCCCGCGAATCCTCTTCAAAGCAGAGATCAAGCAGCACCTGTCCATCCACGACCCCCACGCTTATGGCTGCGACAAAGTCCTTGACCGGTACGGCCTTGAGCGTTCCAGCCTGCACAAGCTTTTCCAAAGCAAGACCCAGGGCAACGAATGCCCCCGTGATGGAAGCCGTCCGCGTACCCCCATCCGCCTGGATCACGTCGCAATCGATCCAGATGGTGCGCTCTCCCAGGCGAGCCAGATCGGTCACAGCCCTCAGGGAACGCCCAATCAGGCGCTGGATTTCGTGCGTTCTCCCGCTCGGCCTCCCTTTGGCCAGCTCTCGTGGCGTCCGCGTTAGCGTCGATCGCGGCAGCATGCTGTACTCGCTCGAGATCCATCCTTTCCCCGTATTTCTCATGAACGATGGCACTGCTTCGTCGATGGAAGCCGTGCAGATGACCCGCGTGTTTCCCACCTCGATCAATACCGAACCTTCGGCGGTGGTGATGAAATCTGGCGTGATCGTGACCGGGCGCAACTGATCAGGAGAGCGATTATCCGAGCGATAGAACATCAGGCCGGATTGTAAATCATCGCCTGCCATCGATATTCATCCCTGACCCCTGACCCCTGATTCCTGATTTTTAATTCCTGAACCCTGAGCGGAGCTGTAGCAGAATGATCGCGAGGTCCCTTACTGCCCGCCCTGCAACTGGGAAACGAGTTGGTCCACAGAGCCAACCTCGTAGAACGACGCCAGGTCCGCATGTCCCGCCAGCGTCTCTCTTTCCTTGCCATCGATGAGAATCTTCACTCGCAGGATGTTTGGAGTATTCGCGGTAACGGTGTGGATCAGCGAAGCTACCGTGAGTTCTTCTACCAGCACGCCCGAACGATGCGAGTCAGCGAACGCTCCATTCATATCGATGACGGCGACCCCGGGATCAACCAGGAAGACGCTCCGTACTTCTGATCCCGCCCCGATTACATGAGGAGAATTCTTTTCCAGATAAAGTGAGATGAGCGCCCGCGCCAACTCTTCCGCCCTCTGCTGGCGTCCAGAAGGCATGGGGATCTGTGCTGCCTCGGCCCGCAATGTGCCATCGTCGTCGTGAGCCACGTAGAGCACGACCTTCTCGGTTGGACCCGTCACCGGAGGTGCCAGCGGACGCGTATCGACCGCAGCAACCGGCGTCGCAGCCACCGTCTTTCTCATGTGCCACGCGTAAATACTCAGACCCAGGGCCGCTACCAGCAGCACCGCCACTGCGATCTGGAGATGACGGGGAATCATGGCTGCGGCTGCGCTCCCGCCAGTTGATCTCTTACCGACGCAATTGCAGTCGCCACCGCACTGGTGACGAGTTGCTGGTAATCGGGAGCCATAACCTGATTGGCGTCCGCCCCCTGCGGCGCCACTTCCACCGCAATCGCGGGTCCGGTGATGTTGTTCAAAGGACGCAGCGGCGCCGCTACATTCTTCACCGGCAGTTGCCGTTTCTGTAATTCTCCAGCCACCGCATTGGCTGTGCTTTGGCTGGGCGAAAGCCACTCGTGCTGGGCCGTAGTCCAGGAGCGGAAGGGGCCGTGGTCATCGGACCCGAAGGGCAGCATCGCGGTGAACACGCGGACGCCATGGCCGCTGGAAGCAGCATGCAGAGCGATGTAGATCGCGGCGTGGTCTGCATTCGCGAAAATTGCCCGCTGGTCCACCGGGAGATTAGCGTCAGAATCCCGCAGCACCACCGTGCTGATGCCTCGGCTCTGCAGTTCCTGGCGCAGGCTCCGCGCCAGCGCCAGCGTGACGTCCTTTTCGAGTAAGCTGCTGCTAAGGCTCTCACCGTGATCATCCCCGCCGTGACTGGCGTCCACCACAGCAAAATAATGCGGAACCGCGGCAGGGGGAACATTGGCTGATGCCGCGTTCGCCGCCGGCGGGTTTTGGGCCGCAGTTTGTGGGCTGGGAGACGCTGTGTTTGGGGCGGCTCCGGTTTGCGGCGCTGGGGTCGCGGCCACGGTGATGCTCCGCCCATCATTGGAGAAACTTGCCATGACGGGCAGCGACGTTTTCACCGTTACCACGGCTGAGCCGTTGCTCTCGCTATAGCTGGCCGAAGGAATCGCCTTGCTGCCGAACGTCAACGTGGCAGAAGCCGGTCCCACCAGAGGTTCGCGCCTGAACGTCATGTGCAGCGCTCCCGGCTCATTCGCAATCGAAGGATTCACCGGAGCCGAGAAATGGAACACCAGCCGGGGCGGGTCATCACTCGCAAGCGACACGGTGAAATGCGTGCCCACGCTTCCGATGAATAGACGGTCGGAGACTTCATGCAGCGTCACCGGCCCGCCCAGAATGCGCGGAAGCAGGGAATTGAGCGCACCCACGGGCACCAGCCCGCGTTTGTTCTCTAATAGAAACTTGCCGCCGAGGTCGGCATCGCGTCCCACGATTTGGGCGCGATTCATTCCTGCCGTGAAATTGGCTTCGACATTGTTGTAACGAAGCCGCCAGCGTGTCCCATCCGCCTTGGCACTCACTCTCCCGAGAGGTTCCAGCACTTCGAGCAGCCCCACGTAGTCGCGTCCTTCGCGCTGCACGAGTGGGACAGAGTAGTTCGCCGCAACAGAATAAACGGAAAGATGCTTTTCGGTCGGAGCACCGGAAAGTAAGATCGCCGAGGCGAGAATCAGCCCCACGAACCTGGCGACAGCGTCATGCCAGTTGTTCCGGAGACCTTTCGACCCCGGATCCTGATCCCGCCTATGCCTGGTAGCAGCCACTCTCTCGACCCGCCTAATCGAGCGCGTAAGCGGTCAATCCGCTCAGCAGCTTGGGATAAAAGTCAGTGGACTTCTGGGGCATCACTTCGCCGGCTAAGGCCACATCCCGCACTTTCTGTGCCGGGCAGGCATTCATCAGGAAAGCCAGATTCGCCTTGCCCTGCCGGACCTGCAGGATCGCTTCCGAGGCCTCCCGCAGGTACGACAGATTCTGCTGGTTGCGAATGGATTCCTCAGACAGCTTCAGCACTCCTTCCAGTAAGCATTTGTGCAACTGCACTACATCCAGCGATCGCTGCCGCGCGGAAAGACCCTCAAGATATTTAGCCCCGGCGGCTTTTGGCGAGAGCAAGAGGAGCGCACGGTGCGCAGCGAGCGCCAGCAGGGCAGTGCCACTGCGTCCCTTCTCCTGCAACAGCGCCGTAGCCCGGGCGCTGTCCATCCCCGGCTCAACTTCCTCCACCTCAAATAACTCGCTGCTCGACTTCTTGAAGTCATCAAACGAGAACGACTGCAGTGAGTGCACCACGCGATGTGTGGGCAGGACCAGCAATCCCGGGTCGTTCATGTTGACGAACGTCATCATCACAAATTCGTAAGGAGCCTCGGGATCGCTCGACCCCGCGTTCTCCCGGCATTCATTGCGGAAATTCAGCGCCGTCTCATACCGGTGATGTCCATCCGCGATCACTAATTTTTTGTCTGTCATCTTTTCCCGCACGGCATTCACGACGTGGGGATCGGAGAACTGCCAAACCCGGTGCGCGACTCCATACTCATCCGTGACGTCGATGGCCGGTTCATTGGGTGTGGCCAGCAGGGCATCGACTTCGCCGGAATCCTCATAGAGCAGAAATAATTGCTCGTAGTGCGCGCGCGTGGCCCGAAGCAGGTCAAGTCGGTCCGCCTTGGGCTTGGCCAGCGTCTGCTCGTGCCGGTAGACCACGTGCGCCGAATAATCTTCAACGCGGCCCAACGCGATGAACCCGCGCCGTTCAAATGTCTTCCCCGAAGGAGCCTTGAAGCTCTGCGAATAGGCGTAGATCGACGGCTCGGAATCCTGCTGCAGAATGCCTTCCTGTCGCCATTGGCGGCCAAGCGCAGCCGCGCGCGTGTATACGTTCTCTACCGTATTGTCGCCCTCTTCGCGCCGGCCGAGGATGATTCTTACCAGGTTGTACGGGCTGGCAGCGTAATACTTCTTCTGCATGGCGGGAGTGATTTTGTCATAGGGTTGAGTGACGACCTGCGACGCAGACACTCGCTGCAGGTTGTAGCGAAGCGCTTGAAAGGGACGTATGTCAGCCATGAGTTTTAATTGGAAACCTTTGATTGTAACAAGATAGCGGTGGAGCTCGGAGATGCGCGTGGGAAGCGCCTTTCGGGTCAGTCGAGTCGTTGCCGAAATCGTGGGACTTTGTCTCCATCTTTTGACAAAAACCCTGCTCCAGCTGGTACCGGCTGTGCTAACATCCGCCGCATAGAGGTATTTATGGCCCGCGTTGTGTTGCGCCGGTCATCTAACCCGAAGGCCCAAGATCGACGTGGCTCTCCGGTTCTTTCCAGGGACCCGATTTCAACCGTGCGTAAAATTCCGTTTTCACCTCGTTTGCTGTCCTCGCTTCTTCTCGCCTTCTTCGCTTCCGTCTGCCTCAGCTTCACCGCTTTCGGCCAGACAACGAACGTCAATGACATCCACGTTCAACCTCGCGAGGTGGAGAAACCGAAGGACCCCCCCAAAGCCGATCCGGTCTCGACCGCCAACCTGAGCGCGCGCGTCCGCCCGCTCAAGGTGGATGTCGACCTGGTCCTAGTGCCCGTCACCATCACCGATCCCATGAATCGGCTGGTCACCGGGCTCGACAAAGAGAATTTCCAGCTGTTCGAAGGCAATGCGTCGCAGGAAATCCGTACCTTCTCCAGCGAGGATGCGCCCGTATCCTTGGGCGTGATCTTCGATTCCAGCGGCAGTATGAACACCAAGATGGATCGCGCCAAAGAGGCGGTCATCGAGTTCTTCAAGACGGCCAACCCGCAAGACGAATTCTTCATGATCACCTTCAACGACGAACCGGATGAGATCACCGATTTCACCAATTCCGTCGACGACATCCAAAACCGCCTGGTGTTCGCCGTGCCTCGAAAGCGCACCGCCCTGCTCGACGCCATCTACATGGGCATCAGCAAAATGCGCCACGCCAAGTATCCCAAGAAGGCCTTGCTGATCATCTCCGACGGGGGCGACAATCATAGCCGCTACACGGAAAGCGAAATCAAGTCGCTGGTCAAGGAAGCCGACGTGATGATCTATGCCATCGGCATCTATGATCGCTACGCTTCCGCGGTGGAAGAGCGGCTGGGCCCGCAGTTGCTCAGCGACATCACGGAACTGACCGGAGGCCGCGCCTTCACCATCGATAATCCCAACGACCTGGGCGATGTCGCCACCAAAATCGGCGTGGAGTTGCGCAACCAATACGTTCTCGGATACCGTCCCAGCAAAGTAGTGCGCGACGGCAAATGGCGTAAGATAAAAGTGAAGCTGCTGCCACCGAAAGGATTGCCGCCTCTCAAGGTGTATGCGAGGACTGGATACTACGCTCCCGCTGAATAGGGCCCCCGGGGTTCTCTGTTTTCTTTTTTGCCTCCTCTGGTCTGTGGTGGCCGTCTCTCAAGCGCCATCTCCGGACCAGGCGAAACCCGCGCCCCCAGCCGCCGCCGACAAATCTCCTAACCCGGACCAACAGGATAATCCGGAATACCAGCTCAACGACCAGGGCGTCTTCGTCTTCAAGAAAGACGTGGACGAGGTCATGCTGCACGCCACCGTTATTGACGATCATCAGCACATCATTACCACTCTCGACAAAGGCGCCTTCACGGTTTTCGAAGATGGCAAGCCGCAGAGCATCATCTCCTTCCATCACGTCGACATTCCGGTCGCCATGGGCATCCTCATTGATAATTCCGGCTCCATGCGCGAGAAGCGCGCCAAGGTGAACCAGGCTGCCCTGAATCTCGTGCGCTCCAGCAATCCTAAAGATGAAGTGTTTGTCGTGAACTTCAATGACGAGCAGTATCTGGATCAGGATTTCACCAACAACCTGCTGAAGCTCAAAGAGGCGCTGGACAAGATCGATGCCCGCGGCGGTACCGCCCTGTATGACGCGGTCGTGGCCTCTGCCGAGCATCTGAAGCAGAATGGCCGGCTGGAAAAAAAGGTTCTGTTCGTGGTGACCGACGGCGAAGACAACGCCAGCAGCGAAAGCCTGGAGCGTGCGGTGAAGCAGCTTCAGCAGGAGAACAGTCCAACCATTTACGCCATCGGCATTCTGGGCGACGAGGAGCATCCCCGCCGCGCCAAAAAGGCCCTCGAGATCTTATGCGAGCGCACCGGGGGCATCGCCTTCTTCCCCAAGACGCTGGATGAGGTGGATGCGATCAGCCGCACCATCGCCAACGATATCCGCAACCAGTACGCGATCGGCTACAAACCCAGCACTCCGAAAGGCGCAGGCGGCTTCCGCCAGGTGCGCGTAGAAGCCAAAGCCAAAGGCCACGGAAAGCTCATGGTACGCACCAAGAGCGGCTACTACGCGGGTGCTCAAACCGCCTCGACCGCCACAAAATAAGTCCGGTGCCCTGACAGGAACAAATTGCTTCTTATCCGTAGAGACGTAGCTTGCTACGTCTCTACCAGCCGCATCCTCTGTGGCGATTGTGACTTCAAAACTCACTTACTTTCCAGCATCTGAGCGGCCGCATCAATCAGCGCCGCCTCATCCTGCAACGCCTTGCCTACCCGAATAATTTCCTGCTCCGCCTCCGCATATCTTTTCTGCTCGATCCCCTCCCGCACTCCCGGAATCGTCTTCACCCCGTATCCGCTATAAACTCCAGGCGCGTAGAGCAGGTGCTTGTACCAAGGCCGCCGCGGTAATCCAGCATCGTTGGTCAGCGTGCGCTCACTCTCGATCAGTTTTGCGTTCAGCGCCGCCATTTGCGATTCCTCAGCTTCACTCAAAGCACCTTGCTTGGCTGACAGGGCCTTGTGATAGCGTTCCGCACTCCGGCCCAAAGCCTCCCCAGCATTTTCCATCGGCGCAAAATTCAAATGTGGCGGCATCTCTTCATGCCGTGGTGCGACCGTGGGCTTTCGCGGATCGAAAGTCGCCTTGAACACTCCTTCCTCCAACTCCTGATTGCGCTCGCGAATTTCGTCCTGCTTGTCCTTCAAAAGCTTTTGCAGATCCTTGGTGTACTTCTGTACGGTGTCCGCGAAATCGACGAAGTCAAATGGCAACACCTCCGCATCGGCCAACCGCATCACCGCCGTGCCCACAGTCTGCGAAAGCGCCCGCCCATAGACAAAGCCGTTGTCGGAAAAATGCGTGTACCAGAAGAAATCGTCATAAATCGAGTGATAGATCCCCTGCTCGGTCTCGCCCTCGTAAGCCATATCCAGGGTCGCGATGCCAAGGTGATCCAGAAATCCGGTGAAATCCGTACCGGAGCCCAGCGCATTAATTCGCAGATCAGCACGTTGGCGAATTTCTTTCCGGTCATCGGCGGATGCGGCTGCGATATCGGACAACCGCTTGCGCTCCCAAACCGACATGTTCGTTTCAGGATCTTCAATATCCTTCGCGACCCCATTGATGAATTGCTCCAGCGTATGCGATCCGCCCATGCCCAGCGTCCCGCGATCATTCCCGTCGGTATTGATGTAAACCGCCGCATGTTGGCGCAACTCATCCGCATGCGCTTCCACCCATTCGGTTGACCCGAGAAGCATCGGCTCTTCGCCGTCCCACGCTGCATAAATAATGGTGCGCCGCGGCTTCCAGCCTTGCTTCAGCAGCAACCCAAGAGCCCGTGCCTCTTCCAGCAGTGGAGCCTGCCCGGAAACCGGATCCTCCGCCCCATTCACCCAGGCATCATGATGATTGCCGCGAATGATCCACTCCTCCGCTGCCACACTGCCGGGAATTTTCGCGATCACGTCGTATACCGGCTTGATGTCCCAATGAAACTCCAGCTTCAAATGCACTTTCGCTGGTCCCGGGCCAATGTGATAAGGAATGGCCAGACTCCCGCGCCATTCCTCCGGCGCCATGGGCCCTTTCAGAGCCGCCAGCAGAGGCTGCGCGTCACCGTACGATATCGGCAGCACCGGGATACTCGCGATGCTCTTGGCCTCTTTCACCGACAGCCGCTTGGCATCCGCGGTAGCGCCGACCCCCGGCGTAAGCGGATCTCCCGGACTCGCCGAAGCAAAATCCATCACGCTTCCTCGCTGCACTCCCTCCGGATTCCGCATCGGCCCCTTCGGAAAAACGTCGTCCACCGTATATCCATCATCACGGGGCTCCGAATAGATCAGGCACCCAATCGCCCCATGCTCCGCCGCAATTTTCGGCTTCACTCCACGCCACGAGTGGTAATACTTGGCGATCACGATCGCGCCCTTTACTGAAATGCCAAGGCGATCGAGCTTTTCGTAATCCTCCGGCAGGCCGTAGTTCACGAACACCAGCGGCGCAGTGACATCGCCGTCAGGCGAATACGCGTTGTAGGTGGGAAGCTGCTCCGCTTTCTGGTTCGAAGTCGGGTCCACGGCGAGAGCGGGTTCCTCCAGCTTGGCCGTGAACTTCGTCGGCTCCGTCATCTCCAGCACGCGCACCTTCGGTGTGGGGAAAAGGACGTTGAAAGTCTCGATGTGTGCATCCAGCCCCCACTCCTTGAAGCGCGCCAGAATCCACTCGGCATTGTCTTTGTCATACGGCGATCCCACGTGATGGGGCCGCGCACTCATCCGCTTCATGTACTCGCGCAAATTAGCCGGATCGGGTATGGCGCGAAACTTGTTTTCCCAGTCGCGCTCGGCCTGGCTGGCCCGGGGAGAGTACCCTACTAACGAAGCTTCGTCAGCGGCAAAAGTCAAGGGTGAAGCACTCAAAGCACAAATCAGCAGCAAAGCGGCCAATCGTCGCATGCAATCCCTTTCCAGCAGAGTTGATGTCTTGATTACGAAGTGGACGGCATTATAGCCGCAACCAACAACCTGTGGGGACAGCCGCCCTCGGCTGTCGAGCGATGTAGGGACAGCCTCTCAGGCTGTCCGGTCGAGCGAAGCTCGACTGCTGGCGCAAGCTCTCCAGTCCACCGCCTAGGGTCGCACTGCAAACGGAATGCTGACTTCAATCGTGCTGCTCGTCGCCGATGGGGAATAAACCCACTCCCTCACCGCCTTCTCCGCGGCCTCGGCGAGAATCGGGTTTCCTCCCATCACTCGCACTCTTTGCACCGATCCTCTTGCCGACACCGTGAGCGCCAGTCGCACCGTACCCTCGATCCCGCGCTGGTGCAGTTCTTTTGGATATTCAGGCTCTACTCGAATCAGCAACGACCGCCCGGCTTTCTCTCCTTGTGACAAAATCGTCAGCACCTTTACCCCTTTCGTCTCAGCGCTGCCGCTTACGTATCCGATTGCATCCCTTTTATTCGCCACATAGGCGATGACCTCTGCGTCAGAATTCAACTCCTCCGGGAGCGTGCCTTTGCCGGTAAAAACCAAGTCCTCGTAATAATTGCGAAGTGCATCGCTATCGCGGTTCAAGAAGCGTTGGACGAAGACCTCGTGCGTGATCCCCTTTTTTTGCAACACCGGGTGCGTCAAAGCACCGTTCTTGATAATTCTTCTCTGCAGAAGGAAGACGCTCCGAAGTTCAGCGGTTGTGAGGGAGTCGACAGGAAAGGAGGGGTGGGTGATCACCTGGATGTCGCCCGCCCACGCCCAAACACTCGTTACCGATGCCGCTATCAGGACTGCAGCCGTGAAAATTTGTCGACCGGTGTTCATCCTTTTCCTTTTCTGAGGCTTCACCTCAAAAGTGAAATCCCATTTTCACCACCACGCCCTTGGTATTCCGCTGCAGCCCGCGCGGGTTTTGCTGCGGGTAGAATCCATTGGGATACGGACCGGAGCCATAACCATCGATGAAGTGAGCTTCCACCTTCATGTAGAGAAAGCGGTTCAAGTCGAGGCGGCTAGCGACTACCGTGTCGTATACGTGATTTTGAGGCAGGCTGGTGTCGCTCGTAGTGGGCAGGAACAACTCTGCAACTCCGCTGGTTAAGCGAGTTACCGCGTAGTGGGAATAGTAAGATCCAACTGACAATCTCTTGTGGATCCGGTAGCTCCCGGAGATGTACCAGGAACGCGCATCGCTGCTCACCTCGGATCCCGCCACGGGCGGAAAACGCAGGTAATATCGCTGGTACTCCGAAGACAAGTCCAGTCGTTTGCGTTGATACCGTCCGTAGAATCGATTGCTCCACCATATTTCCGTGGAGGTCTCGTAAGGAAAGGATCCGGGCGCGAGCAGCGGGTTGAAAAACACCCCCCTTGGTGTCGACTTCTGGTTCATGCGGGACACTCCCAGCGTCAGACCGGATATCGGCGCGTTCCAACGCAAATCAGCGCCGATTTGAGAGCCGGATATATCCCGCAACCGAATACCCCATTGGCTTATTAAATACGCATAGCCGCCGTAAATACTCTCGCTGTGCCAGCCGGCAAACGCGGTATAAGAGAGTTCTCCCATTCGGTGCGGCAGCGCAATATTGCCGTAGATGTCGCCGCCTTTGTGGGCAATGCTGGTATCGCGCAGGTCCGTGGGATACACGCCTTGCGGCAGCAGTGCGAACACGTGCAGAAAATCCAGATCCTGCGAGTCCGTGTATAAGCCGAAAGTGGTCTTCACTTTTCCCCCGCGAATCCCCATCCAGTTGGCCAACCGGTAATCCGCCACTGCCCAGTCCAGCGAGGGATGCCACTTTCCCAATTGCCCCAGATTGCGGTCGTACACCTGGGCTCCTACCCGCAGTTTGTCGGTGAGCTGCGATGAGATATTCAACCCCATGTCGGTCATCGCCCCGCTCCCTTTGCTCGTATTCATGGTCAGCCAGTTGTTCTGGTCCGTGTACACAAATCCCTGGGAAAAAAATCCATGCACTTGCACCGTACGGTTCCAGGCTTTGAACTCCTGTGCCTGGCTGGTCTGCACGAGCCACAAAGCTATAAGCCCCCATCTCACAATCCAGCGGCGCATACGCTCTCCTACAGACTCCTTCTCTGGGGGGAGATCGACAGAAAATGCTTTCGCTTGAGGACAGGCGGCTTGCATTAAAAAACCTGAACCTTTCCTCCGATTGACGACCGCACCCCCTTCCCCCTACCCTGTAGCGTGCTTTCGAAAACCTCGGAAATGTCCCACCTGCGCGTCGCCGACGACATCACCCAGTTGGTCGGCGAAACCCCCATGTTGCACTTCAAGCGGCTCGCTCCCCCCGGATCCGCCGACGTCTTTGCCAAACTCGAATATCTGAATCCCGGAGGCAGCGTGAAGGACCGCGCCGCCATCGGGATCATCCGGCGCGCAGAGAAGGATGGGAACCTTCGCCCTGGCGGCACCATCGTCGAGGCCACTGCCGGCAACACCGGGATCGGCCTGGCGTTGATCGGCGTGAATCGCGGCTATAAAGTCCGCCTTTTCGTTCCCGAGAATTTCTCTCAGGAAAAAGTCATCATCATGCGCGCCCTCGGTGCCGAGGTCACCCGCACTCCCGACGAAGAAGGCATGCAAGGCGCTATCAACCGTGCCAAAGAAATCGTGGCCGGCGATCCAAACGCCTTTATGGCCGGACAGTTCGAGAATCCCGCCAACCCCGACTACCACTACCAGACCACCGCCCCCGAAATTTTCCAACAAATGGACGAACGCATTGACGCCATTGTCGTAGGCTGCGGGACTTGCGGCACTTTCTCTGGCGTGGCGCGGTTCATGAAGGAAAAGCTGCCGGGAGTGGAAGCCTATGCGGTCGAAACCCAAGGGTCGGTTCTAGGCGGCGGTCCCCCGGGCCCGCACAAAGTAGAAGGAATCGGCGCCAGCTTCATCCCAAAGACGTTCGACGCCGACGTTTGCGATGAAGTCATGCTGGTGACCGATGAAGAAGCTTTCAGCACCGTGAAAGATCTGGCGGCCAAAGAAGGTGTACTGGCCGGGTCCAGCGGCGGCGCAGCCGTTTTTGCATCCCTGAAAGTAGCCCGCAAGCTGGGTTCAGGAAAACGAGTGGCCACCATCATTCCCGACTCGGCTGAGCGCTATTTGTCCAAGAAGATCTTCGAGGGTGGCATCTGACGCGCAGAACCTCCGCGTGTCCCTCCGTCCTCTATACTGAAGATGTTTTCCACAGCCTCTCGATGTTCATACAACCTTGACTCACACCCGAGCAGTGGACGAACCTGTAAATGGGGCCGTGCAGAAGTGAGCCGTTGCTGATAAGTACCTCTGAATCAAGATTTTGCCCGTAAGTGATTGCAGCCCAGAGATTTTTTAGAGAATTTCCTCTAAACCGCTGAATTCAAAAGATGGGGGGGAGGGGGGTGCCTCCCCACCTTCCCGAAATGGGAACATGAAAGAAAAAAATAAAGCTCTCAGCTTCGCCACCCGCGCCATCCACTGCGGACAAGAACCCGACCCACTCACGGGCGCAGTGACTGTCCCGATTTATCCAACCTCCACGTATGTTCAGCAGGGAATCGGCGAGCACAAAGGATACGAATACTCGCGCGTGTCGAATCCCACGCGCACGCGCCTGGAGCAGAACCTCGCGTCTCTCGAAGGCGGACTCGCGGCGCGCGTCTTTGCCAGCGGCATGGCCGCAATCCACGCCCTCGTCAACACCCTCAAAGCCGGCGATCACGTCGTCTGCGGAAACGACCTCTACGGCGGAACCCCGCGCCTGTTCAATCAGGTGATGGCCGACTTCGGCCTGGAATTCACCTACATCGATACTTCCGACGCGAACAACGTCGAGCGCGCCATCCGCAAGAACACCCGCATGGTGTACGTCGAGACTCCGACGAATCCCCTGATGCGTCTCAGCGATCTCGCGGCCATCAGTTCCATCACCCGCCGGAAGAAGGTTGCCCTCGTCGTGGACAACACATTCATGTCCCCCTACTTTCAGCAGCCACTCTCGCTGGGCGCGGATATGGTGGTCCATTCCACGACCAAGTTCCTGAACGGCCACAGCGACGGGTTGGGCGGAGTTGTCATGTGCGCCCATCAGGAACACGCCGATAAGCTGGCTTTCCTGCAAAAAGCCTCGGGCGCGATTCTCTCCCCCTTTGAATGCTGGCTGGTGCTGCGCGGCGTGAAGACCTTGGCCGCCCGCATGGATATCCACGATCGCAGCGGCCGCAAGGTCGCTGAGTATCTCGCCCAGCACCGAAAAGTAGAAGCAGTCTTCTACCCAGGCTTGCCGGATCATCCCCAGCACGCGTTGGCCAAGCGCCAGATGACAGGTTTTGGCTCGATGATCACGTTCGAGACCGGCTCGCAAAGGAATGCCAACAAGATGTTGAAGCGAGTGCGAGTGTGTTCGCTGGGAGAATCGCTGGGAGGCGTTGAGACCTTGATCTCGCATCCCGCCACCATGACGCACGCAGCGCTAGGCGAAAAAGGCCGCAAAGCCATCGGCATCACCGATGGTCTAGTTCGCATATCAGTAGGAATCGAAGATGTAGACGACATCCTGGATGACCTGGCTCAAGCGCTGAACGCCATCTAAGCCAGAGATTTTCAATCCGTGAAGATCCGTGAAAATCCGTGGCCAAGAATCTTGTGACCGACCGATCCGCAACGCGCGAGTGGAACTCCGAGGTCTACCATCGCCTCTCATCTCCCCAGGTGAGTTGGGGCAAAAAGGTCCTCTCCCGCCTGAAACTCAGAGGAGACGAACGGGTCCTCGACGCTGGCTGCGGAACCGGACGTCTCACCGCCGAATTGCTGGAAGCCTTGCCCCGAGGACGTGTGGTAGGGATCGACCTGTCTCAGAACATGCTGAGCACCGCGCGCACGCACCTTTCCCCGGACTTCGGAACCCGATTGCATCTGCTCGCTTGCGATCTGCTTCATCTCCCTTTCAAGCGCGTTTTCCACGCGGTCGTAAGCACCGCAGCTTTCCATTGGGTGCTGGATCATGATCAGCTATTCCGGAATCTGCGGGATGTCCTGCTTCCCGGCGGTTGCCTGGAAGCGCAGTGCGGAGGCGGTCCCAATGTCGCGCGTTTGCGTGATCGCGCCAACGCGCTGTCATCAACCCCGACATTCGCGCGTTATTTTGCTGGCTTCCGCGAACCCTGGCTTTATGAAGATGCCACGGACGCTGCTCAGAGGCTAAGAAACGCCGGATTCGTGGATGTGGAAACCTCGCTGGAAGCTGCGCCAACGGTGTTGGACGACGCCGCCCATTACAGCGAATTCGTGCGCAACATTGTGTTGCGACGTCATCTCGAAAGTATCCCGACACCCGAAGAGCGCGACCAGTTCATGGCGATCCTGACGCAGCAAGCGGCCCGGGACGATCCTCCGTTTCTGTTGGACTACTGGCGCCTGAACCTGCGCGGCCGAGCCGCTTAAGTCTTACTTGACGGATTGCGCGATCCAGTCGAGGTAAGGAGCACTGCCATCCTCAATCACGAGCGAGATGCATTCGGGAAGGTCGTAAGAATGTAACTGGCGAATCGCGTCGCGTACTGCGGGAAATCTCTCCTGAGTGGTCTTGATGAGCAGCAACCATTCCGTGCTCGATTCCATCTTTCCTTGCCATCGATAGATGGACTCAACATGCGGAACGATGTTCACGCAGGCTGCCAATTGATGTTCGACGAGATGTTGAGCGAGTTTGCGAGCCTCATCCTGAGATCCCGCAGTCGAGAGGACGATTCGTTTGTCAGTCATATAAAATCAGCCGTCAGTTCTGCGCCGTCAGCTTTGATCGGCTGCGGTCCGCAGGCATTGTGAAAGGTTCGATTATGCCCACGCAAATCAAGTTTGGCACATCCGGATGGCGCGCGGTCATGGCGGAAGACTTTACCTTCGCCAACGTGCGCCGCGCTGTGACTGGGATTGCGCGTTACGTGGCTTCCCAGAAACCAACAGGCGCGCGCGTCATCGTGGGGCGCGACCCGAGATTCCTGGGCGAAACATTCTGCGCGATGGCTTCGGACATCCTATCCGCTCATGGCATTACTCCGCTGGTTGCCGCCGAGCCCGCCCCAACTCCCGCTTTGTCTTACGCCGTGATTCACAACCAGGCGGATGGGGTCATCAATTTCACCGCCTCGCACAATCCTCCCGAATACAACGGGATCAAGTTCTCCACCCCGGATGGAGTTCCCGCACTGCCGGAAGTCACCAAGAAGATCGAGGCGGAAATCGTTGCGGCTGACGGCAATCCACCCGATGGAACTTCCAAGGGCTCGCTGAAAACCGAGTCACTCGATCCCAAGCCGGATTATCTGACGCGGCTGCGGGAAACGGTCGATCTGAATGCGGTGCGCAAGGCGGGACTGAAAGTAGTGTTCGATCCCATGTGGGGGGCAGCGCGTGGCTACTCCGACGAACTGCTGCGCGCCGCCGGCGTGCAGGTTGCGACCGTGCACGACACTCGCGATGTTCTGTTCGGGGGGCACGCCCCCGAACCCGACGACCATCTCCTGGAAACCTTGCGCGAGAAGATGCGTGAAACCGGAGCGCAAATCGGCATTGCCACCGACGGGGATGCAGACCGCTTCGGAATCGTCGACGCGGACGGAACCTTCCTGCAGCCGAATTACGTGATCGCGCTGCTCTTCGACTACCTCGTCGAGAGCCGCGGATGGAAGAACGGCGTGGCCAAGTCCGTTGCCACCACCAACCTGATCAATGCGCTGGCCACGAAACATGGAGTCGAACTGTACGAAACCCCCGTCGGGTTCAAGTACATTGGCGAACTGATCATGCAGGACAAGATTGCGATTGGCGGAGAAGAGAGCGCGGGCTTGTCCATCCGGCACCATGTCCCGGAAAAGGACGGCGTGCTGGCCGGACTGCTTTGCTGCGAGGCGGTTGCCAATCGAGGCAAGTCACTGCGCGAGCAGTTGAAGGAGATCAGTAACCAAGTTGGTTCGTTCTTTCCTCAACGGGAGAACTTCCGATTGACGCCCGAGGTCAAGACAAAGTTCACTGGGAAGTTGCAGTCCGATCCGCACGAGTTCTGTGGACATAAGGTGAGCGAGGTGGTCCGCAAGGACGGATTGAAGCTGGTATTCAGCGACGGATCGTGGGTCTGCTACCGCTTGTCCGGGACGGAACCTGTGGTTCGCGTGTACAGCGAGGCGCGCAGTGAGGAAGGTCTGGAGAAGCTAAGCGCGGCTGCCAAGAGTTGGATCTTCGAATAAGAGGTTTTCAGTGAGTCGTCTGTTCGGGATGGACCGAATGCCACGCGTGCCTCGCCCCCAAGCGGGGTTGCGAGCCATCGCCGAACGCGCTCCGCAGGCGGAAGCGATTGCATCTGCATGGATTGAGTGCGTGCGTCCGACGGTGATGCAGATTTATGCTTTGCGTCGCCGCCTGGCCACGATCGCCGTGGCTGTTGTCGCCGTGCTGCTGTTTGTGCATGTTATGTTCGGCGCCAATGGGATGGTCGTCTACAAGCAAAAACGCGCCGAGTACGAAGCTTTGCACAAGCAGATTACGAGAGTCCAGCAGGAGAACGAGCGCTACACTCAGCAGATTCAGGGCCTTAAGACCGATCAGACGGCCATCGAAAAAGAAGCGCGCGAGCAACTTGGTTACGCCAAAGCCGGCGAGTACGTTTACGTGCCACCCTCGCCGGCCAAGCCTGCGGCGCCTGCCAATCACACCGCGAAGAAGTAACGGCTCCGAAGCAAGGGCGATTTTGTAATCTTGTAATCGGGTAATTTCGTAGTGAAAAAAGCATTTCGGAGACATCGTTTTCAAATTACAAAATTACCCGATTACCAAATCACGAAATTCCTCCCTGACAATGGTGCCGTTGTTCTATGGTATATTTCCTCTGCTCCAAGGAAGATCACAGCCGGGAATCTGCCCGGGAACATTCCGTTGCGGTGTGGGTCCGCAACTTTAGAATTTCGAAAAGGAGAACAAACGCTCATGAGAAAAGTACTGCTGATTTGCTTTGCCATTTGCTTTGTGTTCGCGATGTACGCGATGGCGGCCGATGACATGGGGAAGAGCTCAACGGTAAAAGGATGGGTTGCCGACGACAAGTGCGGTGCCAAAGGGGCAAACGCCAAGGCTGAGGCCTGCACCAAGAAGTGCCTCGAGAGCGGAGCCAAGATGGTGGTCGTCACCGACGGCGATCAGAAGATACTCATGGTCGACAACCCCGAAGCGCTGAAGGGACATGAAGGACATCACGTCGCTGTCACCGGAACGGTGAAAGGCGATTCGATCCACGTGGACAGCGCCACGATGCTGTGATCGAGTAGGCTCGTGAAAGTCTAAAGGGCGGCTCGCGAGAGCCGCCCTTTGTTTTCGTAGAGACGTAACTTGTTACGTCTCTGCTGTCGGACTTTCGAATCCTCGCAAGAGAGACGTTGCAAGCAACGTCTCTACGATCACCGCACCACGCCTTCGAGGGGCGAACTGGCGGTCGCGTACAGTTTCCTGGGCATGCGGCCGGAGAGATACGCTTGCCGTCCCGCCAGCACGGCATGTTTCATCGCCTCAGCCATCAGCACCGGATCCTGCGCGTTGGCGATTCCTGTATTCATCAGCACCGCGTCCGCGCCGAGTTCCATTGCGATTGCAGCGTCCGAAGCTGTGCCCACTCCGGCGTCGACGATCAGGGGAACGCCGCTGATCATCTCGCGTAGAATCCGGATGTGAGCCTGGTTCTGAATGCCCATGCCGCTGCCGATCGGAGCGCCTAGGGGCATAATCGTCGCCGCGCCGGCATCGATCAGGCGCTTGGCGAAGACGATATCGTCCGATGTGTAGGGCAAAACCGTGAAGCCTTCTTTGACCAGCACCCGCGTGGCTTCGAGTGTGGCCTGGACGTCGGGATAGAGTGTCGCCTGATCGCCAATGACTTCCAGCTTCACCCAATCCGACAGACCCACTTCGCGACCCAGACGCGCCGCGCGGATCGCTTCATCCGCCGTGTAGCATCCGGCGGTATTTGGAAGCAGAAAGTATTTCTTGGGATCGATGTAGTCGAGCAGCGATTCCTTGCTGCGGTCGAGATTCACGCGGCGGACGGCGACCGTGACCATCTCCGCGCCGCTGGCTTCGAGCGCGCGCGCCGTTTCCTGGAACGATTTGTATTTTCCCGTACCAACAATGAGCCGGGAGCGGAAGGAACGTCCGGCAATGATCAATGAGTCCGACATGGGGATATTGTAGTCTCAAACGACGAAAGGGACGAAGGCGCACGAACGAGATCCTATACGAAGCTTCGGTGGTTCTTGCCCGTTCTTAGTGGCGAATCAGCGGCGCTTCGCGCCGGGACAGCCGAGGCGGCTGTCCCTACATTGCCCAGGCGGCTGTCCCTACATTGCCCAGGGCGGCTGTCCCTACATTGCCGACGGTAACATTCACGACACTGTTGCGGTTTCGGCTTGCGCGTAGAGGTCGTCGATCTGCTTGCGGTAGCGTTCTTCGACTACGCGACGGCGCAGTTTCAGACTGGGCGTTAAAGCGCCGTTCTCGACCGTGAACTCGTCTGGGATGACGATGACTCGTTTCAGCTTCTCGAATCGCGCCAGCTTCTGGTTGATGGCTTCTACGACTTCCGCGTATAGGTCCTGCACCTTTTGGTGGGCGACGAGTTCGGCGCGGGTTGCGAAGGCAATCTTATTGTCCCGCGCCCACTGTTCCAGCAGGGCGAAGTTGGGAGAGATGATCACGGCTGCGAATTTGCGGCGGTCGCCTAGAAGAGCAGCGACTCCTACCAGCGGATTCAGTTTGAGCGAGCTCTCAACGGGCTGGGGCGCAATGAATTTCCCGCCCGAAGTCTTGATCAGTTCTTTCTTGCGATCGGTAACCGAGAGATATCCATCGGCGTCGAGATTGCCGATATCGCCTGTCTTGAACCAACTGCCTTCAAATGCGGCCCTGGTTTCTTCGGGACGGTTCCAGTAGCCTTTGAATATGGATGGGCCGCGCACCAGGATCTCTCCGTCTTCCGCGATGCGAACTTCGAGGTTGGGTAGAATTTTGCCTACGGTGCCGATGCGGTGGTTTGTGGGCGTATTCAAGGCAATGACGGGAGAGGTCTCGGTCAGCCCGTAGCCTTCGTGGATGCGGATGCCGACAGCCGCGTACCATTCGGCGAGCTCGCGTCCCAGCGGAGCGCCTCCGGAAACGAAAGTTCCCACCTGTCCGCCCATGGCTTCGCGAATTTTTGAGAACACCAGCCGGTTGGCCAGCTTCCAGCTTGCAGAGCCGGGTGTTTTTCCTGCCAGAATCTCGGGCTTATGCTTACGGCCCACAGAGAGAGCCCAGTTGAAGATGGCGCGCTTGGGAAAGCCCTGCGCCTTGAGTTCCGCCTGAGCGTAAATTTTTTCGTAGACCCGGGGGACAGCCACAAAAATCGATGGCCTTACTTCCTGCAGCACCTGCGGCAGGTCTTGAATGAATGCACAATACGCCAGCGTCACCCCGTAGTAGAACATCGCGAAGTCCACGTGCCGGGCCGTGATATGGCAGAGCGGCAGAAAAGAAATGCTGACCAGGCCGGGGCGCATATCGAATCCCAGCAGGGAGCATTGGATGTTGGAAGCGATGTTGCCGTGAGTAAGCATCGCGCCTTTTGACGTGCCGGTTGTGCCGGAAGTGTAGACGATGGTGGCAAGGTCGTCGGGCGTGGTGGAGCGGGCGCGGCTTTCGATTTCGGCTCCCAGGGTGGTGGGGCCATCCTGTGTAATCTGCCGCATGGTCACGCATTTCGCTGCGAAAGGCGCGAGATCGCCGGTGAACTCCAGCGAATCCATGACGATAATCTTTTCAATTCTGGTCTGCGGCAGGATCGACAACACCTTGTGCAAGTGCTGGTCGGAAGAGACGAAGATGGCGCGACACTCCGAGTCGGCCAGCGCGAAAGCGGTCTGCTCCGGGGTCAAGTTGGTGTAGAGCGGAACGGTCACGGCCTTGAGCAAGAGAGTCGCGATATCGGCGGTCGACCATTCCGGGCGATTCTCGCTCAGCAGGCCGACGCGGTCCCCGGGTTTAATGCCAAACGCGTGCAGCGCGTGCGCGGTACGGATGACGTTGTGGCCGAACTCCCGAGCGGAAATGGGCAGCCATTTTCCATTCTCCCGGTACAACATGGCGCGCTCGAGATTGCGCTCGAGGGTAGCGAAGAAGATATCGTTCAGAGTAGCGATGCTCATGGCGTCACGCTTCTTGGACGAGCCAGATTTGAAATGAAATGTACTGTCTTTGCGCTCGGTTGAGCAACGTGAAAGGTGCGTTGGGAGGTGCCGAGTTGCATTCTCATTTTACCCCAACGCGGCAGTCGGAGTATGCTGGGCACACTCCTGTGGGAGGAGTTCAAATGAAAAGAAGGTATTCAGGCCCGTTAGCGGCTGCCTTGCTGCTGGCTGGTTTACTCGCCATGACGCCCCCTGCGTCTGCCCAAAACAAGAAGGAGGGTTCGAGCATGCCCAAAGTCGGTGACATGGCTCCGGACTTCACGCTAAAACATTTCGACGGCAGTGATTTGAAAGACGTGAAGCTGAGCGATTACCGAGGCAAGAAGAATGTCGTGCTGGCATTCTACATTTTCGCTTTTACCGGCGGTTGAACGCAGCAAATGAAAAACTTCCAGCAGAATTTGAAAGCGCTGGAAGCAGCCGACACCCAGGTCCTGGGTGTGAGCATGGATAGTGCATTCGCCAACAAAGCTTTCGCCGACCAGATCGGAGTCACATTCCCCCTGCTGAGCGATTGGGGCGGCAAAGTGACCCATGAGTACGGAATCTACAAAGACGAGTATCAGGCCCCCCGCCGCGTGAACTTCCTGATTGGCAAAGATGGAAAGATCATGGAAGAGCAGGTGGACAAGGACGCCATCGATCCCAAGAAGATTGTGGATGCGTGTGCGCGGCCCAAGATGAAAGAGTGAGCCCGCCCGACCGCAGAGACAGGAGCGGCCTGCCAAGAAGGGACATTGATCCTCGCACTGTGATAGGGTTCGCATGAGATGCTTCTGCGAACGAAATGAACTTTGGACGCCGGGATTGGCGCACTCTCCCGGCGTATTCTTTTTTGGGGTGCAACAGGCAGGGTGATGGCAGAACGAAGACCCAACATCAACTGGATGGACGTTCTGTGGCTGCTCTTTCTGCTGGGACTGGCCTTAATTCCACCGGTAAAAGAGTTCCACAAGCAACTGCTGCTGCTGGCCTTCGGAGTGACGCAACTGCTGGAAGGTTGGGTCATCGCGCAGTTGCCAAAGCGTGGCGCTCTCTACATCGTTCTCATCAAGATAGGATTGGCGGCGCTGGTGCTGAATCACACCGGCGAAGTTGCCATCAACAGCAGTTACTGGCCAATCTACTTTTTGCCGATTGTCACGGCGGCGGAATATTTCGGTCCCTGGAGCACGCTGTTTTGGACCACGGTGGCTTCCGCGACGTATTGTGCGTACCTGTTCGACCCGGAGGTTCGTCAATACGAAATTGCGGCGGAGAGCTATTGGTTGCTCGCCATCCGCGTCTTGTTTTTTTACCTGGCCGCGATGCTGGTGAACCGGTTTGCGCTGGAAATACGCCGCCAGACGCAGCGCTATCAGGAACTGGCCGCGACTTTGGCAGAAACTAATCGCCGATTGGAGCAAGCGCAGGCGGACGCCCGGCGCTCGGACCGGCTGGCCGCTCTGGGACAGCTTTCCGCCGGCCTGGCGCATGAGATCCGCAATCCCCTGGGCGTGATCAAGGGGTCCGCCGAAATGCTCACGCAGAAACTCGGCGAGTCCAATCCATTGGCCAGTGAACTGGCGGGATACATTTCGAGCGAGACCAACCGGCTGAGTGCGCTGGTGACCCGATTTCTGGATTTTGCGCGGCCTCTGCATGCCGACCTGGCCCCGCATGAAATTACAGAAGTGCTGGACCGGGCCTTGAACGATGTCGCGCAGTTCCGTAAAGGCGCTCCGGTGCGCGTGGAAAAGCGGTATCAGCCAAATCTCCCGCGGGTTCCTCTCGATGAGGGTCTCTGCGAGCAGGCATTCGTCAATGTCATTCAGAATGCATACGATGCTATGGGAGCGGATGGTGGAGAGTTGCGCGTGAGTGTGGAGCGGGCGCGGCGAAACACACCCGCCGGAAGGGCAGACGGGGTGGAGGTCCGCATCGCGGACTCGGGCCCGGGGATTCCGCCGGAGTTGCGGGAACAGATGTTCAATCCATTTGTAACTACGAAGAAATCAGGGGTGGGATTGGGACTTTCGATTGTCTCGAAAATCATCGACGGCCATCAGGGGCTCATTCACGTGGAAAGCCCAAACATCTCGCCGGGAGATGGGACGCAAGGAACCGGCGCGTGTTTCGTTATTTTCTTCCCGGCCGCAACCGAGACCAACTTCCCGTCTACTTCTGAGCACTTGGTGATTTCGTGAAAGAAACCCTACAGCAAGTGAAGCAGGCGCGGGGCAGCATTCTCATTGTGGAGGATGAGGCCAAGATGCGCCGCTTGCTCGAACTGGACCTGGGAGAAGAAGGGTTCACAACCTACTCGGCGGAAGATGCCGAGACCGGGCTCAAAGCGCTGCGGGAGAATCCGATCGATCTGGTGTTGACGGACTTGAAGCTTCCCGGGATGAACGGTCTGGAATTTCTACAGGCTGTGAAAAGACAGAATGCCGCGCTCCCCGTGGTCGTCATGACGGCGTTTGGCAGCGTCGAGACTGCGGTGGAAGCCATGAAGGCGGGGGCCAGCGATTACGTGCTGAAGCCATTTTCCCTGGCAGAAATGCGCATCGTGGTCCATAAGGAACTGGACGTTCGCAATCTCCGGGAAGAGAACCGGACGCTGCGAGAGGCATTGGGCAAGCGGTATTCACATCCCAACATTGTCGCGCGCAGCCCGAAGATGCAAGAGGTTCTGGCCACGGTGGAGAGGGTGGCTCCCACCAACGCAACCGTGCTGCTCGGCGGAGAAAGCGGCGTGGGCAAGGATCTGATTGCGCGGGCGATTCACGAGAAGTCGCGCAGGGCCTCGGGGCCCTTTCTTAAGATCAACAGCACAGCAATTCCGGAGAATTTGCTGGAGAGCGAGCTGTTCGGCTTCGAAAGGGGCGCCTTTACGGGAGCGGTTGCCAGCAAGCCAGGCAAATTTGAGTTGGCGGACAAGGGGACTCTTTTTCTGGATGAAATCGGAGATGTGCCACCGGTGACCCAGGTGAAATTGCTCCGGGTGCTGCAGGAACGCGAATTCGAGCGCCTGGGTGGCACGAAGACGGTGAAGGTCGATGTTCGCCTGATTGCCGCCACCAATAAGGATCTGCGGCAAGCGCTGGAGCAAGGGACTTTCCGCGAGGATCTTTATTACCGGCTTAACGTTGTGCCGATCGACATCGCACCCCTTCGCGAGCGAAGAGAAGATATCCCCGACCTGGTGAAGCTGTTTATCTCGCGATGCGATGCGGAGTCCGGCAAGGCGGTCGAGGAAATTACTCCGCCGGCACTGCAGATGCTGGTGAACTATCATTGGCCCGGGAACGTGAGAGAACTGCAGAACATTGTGGAACGGGCCTGCGCTCTATCCAAAGGCTCCCAGCTCGACGTAGAAGATATTCATCTGGATATCCGGCCCGGGAAATTAGGTAACTCGGAAGGTGGTTTCCTTCCGGCGGGCATGACCCTGGAGCAGTGGGAAGACGAGATGGTACAGGAGGCTTTGCGGCGCGCTCACGGAAACAAGAGCCAGGCGGCGCGATTGCTGGGGCTTTCGCGGAATGCGCTGCGCTACCGTCTCTCGAAAATTGGGATTGCGGATGAAGGGGACAAGGCCGAGTGAAAACGTTATTTAAATTGCTGCTCGTGTTGAGCGGCATCTGTAGCCCGCTGATGAGCGGCGCCTCCGCGCAGAGTCTGGTCGAGAGGCTCGGCTATCCCGGGGGCACGAAGCTCATCATCATTCACGCGGACGATCTGGGGGAGACGCACGCGGTGAATGCTGCCGCGATGCAAGCTCTGGAGCGCGGCGCCGTCAATTCCGCCAGCATGATGGTGGCGTGTCCGTGGTTTCCGGAAATCGCGGAGTTCGCCAAATCGCATCCTGATGCGGATCTCGGGCTGCACCTGACTCTGACCAGCGAGCGCGTGTATTACCGCTGGGAACCGGTTGCCCCCGGCGACCAGGTGTCCACGCTTACGGATGAGAATGGATATTTGCGTCACGACTGGGACGATCACCCGCGCATTGACCCAAAGCAGGTCGAAATCGAATTGCGCGCGCAGGTCGCGCGTGCGCTGCGAATGGGCGTGCATCCCACCCACCTCGACTCGCACCAGTACCGGCTGATCATGAATGGCAAGGAATTATTCGATGCCATGCTGCGCGTTGCCCACGACTACAAACTGCCGGTGTTCGTGACCCGAGACTGGTTCGCCGAGCATCCTTATCTTGCGTCCAGCGTCGGACCCGATGACCTGGTGCTGGACCATACGGTCACGATCGAGCCGGATGTTCCGGCGCAGAAGTGGGCGGATTTCTATCTTACGGCTCTGAAGAACCTGCAGCCCGGAGTGACGGAATTCGTAATTCACCCCGGCTTCGACGATGAAGAACTGCGCGCTGCCACCCGCGAGCGTGCAACCTGGGGCGCCGCGTGGAGACAGCGCGATTACGATTTCTTCACCAGCGAAGAATTTCGGCAGACCTTGCAGCGCGAGAACATCAAGCTGATCACGTGGCGGGAACTGGCGCGCCGATGGGCGGCGAAGAAGAAATGACCCTATTCGGACTTCAGCAGCATGCAGGTGACATCGTCGTGCTGTGGCGTGTTGCCGACGAAGAGGTCGAGTTCGGTCATCAGCCCCTTGAGAAGTTCAGCCGGAGAAAAAGATTTCGCTGCCTCGATCGCGGCCAGTAACCGGCCCTCGCCGTAATCTTCCGCACGGGCGTTTTCGGCCTCAACTAATCCATCCGTAAAAATCACCAACCAGTCGCCGGGAGCGAGCGTGACTGTTCCCGTCTGGTAAGTCACGTCCGGCAGGATGCCAAAGGGCAGGCCGCCCACATCCAGACGCTCGATCTGTCCGCTGGCTCGGCGCAGGATGGGATTGTTGTGGCCAGCGTTAATGTAGAGGAGACAGCGACGGACGGCATCGTATTCGGCGAGGAAGGCCGTGGTGAAACGCAGTCCTCCCTGGCTGTTGGTGCAGGCGTACCGATTCATGTTGGCGGCGAGTTCGGGCAAGGCGACCTGCGCGGTGGAGAGGGTCTTGAGACTTGCCTGAAAGGTAGCCATGAGCATGGCCGCAGGAATGCTCTTGCCCGCAACGTCGGCGACGGCAAGCACAACGCGATTTTCCTCATTCGTTTTTCCCGGACGGGGGAAAACGTCATAGTAGTCGCCGGCCACCGTGTTGGCGGGACGAGTGGAATAGGCAATCGCGAGACCGGGAATCTGCGGAGGGGCGCCGGGAAGCAGCCAACTTTGAATTTCTCGGGCAATCTGCAGGTCGCGCTTCATCACCACGCGGTCGGCGATCTCGAGTATGAGCAGCAGTAGCAGGACGAGCGCGGCCCAGAAGTGGAGATCAATTTCGATCGCGAACTCTTTGCCATTCTCTCCAACGTATCGCATTCCGCTGCGCGGGATGAGCAACAGGATGAGAGCAATGAGGAGGAGGACGCGGCGCGCGGGGGAGAGTTTCTCGAATACGGCCCAGAAGAATTCCTTAACGACGTGTAGATGGCGGCCCTTCTTGGTCAGGCCCTCGGGAGTGTTTGCCGCAACATCTCTGGAATAGAGCCGGTAGCTAGCGCGAGCCTCGGATTCAAACTGCGACCAGAGTTGGCTGAGGGCGAGGCCCTCCGTTACCCGCCGCCAGAAATTCTGCAGCCGCACCGCGAAAGGCACGGGCTGAGCAGGAGGAGGCGCAATCGGCGGAGGGGCGGCAGCCATGAGTTCAGGGGAATTATAGAGGATTGGGTAATTTCGTAATTTGGTAATTGAGCAATTTAGTAATTTGAGGACGAGCAGGAGAGCAGCGGGAGTTAGTCGACTATCCGGACTTCTGACGCCTGGGAGTTTGCGGAAGAACCTCCAGTTCGGGCAAATTCCGGGAAGGGAACGACTTCAGAGCTTGCGGGAAAACTCCACTTCGGGCAGATTTTGGGAAGGGCACGACTTTCAGAAGCCGCGGAAAAACTGCGATTCACAATGTGTTTTGGGAATGGCACGACTTTCAGTCGTGCCGTTAGGTCGTTGAAAATGAGTGTGCGCTTTAGCGCCCGAGGGTCGCCTTTCGGTGTACGTGCGGGTTTTCCCCCACCGGCTAGTACCGATGCGGTCTCCAGCCAGCAGTTCAATTACAAAATTACCAAATTACAAAATTCCTCGATCTGGCCCGAACAGGTTCAGTTGCTCGTCAAACGCCTGCACTGGCCACTTGGTGGCGAAGGCGGCAGTGTCCCGGCGATGGGCGCGGGTCAGCTTGTACTTGTCGCGCAAGCGCGAGATCAGTTGCGAGAGGCGTTTGCCGTACGCGGGCGGAAGGAAGGCGCGATCCTGATAACGCTGCCGATAATTCTTCGCAAGATGCGGGAAATTCTCTTCGAGAAAGGGAAGAAAAACGGCTGCCGAGCACGGTTTCAGAAACAACGGATTGGCAAAAACGTAATCGGCCCCCGCTTCTGCGGCGGTGCGGACTAATGCTTCGAGATCGCCTGGCGAGTCTGTAATTCCGGGGATCACCGGCGAACAGCTGATCCCGACATGGAGGCCCGCCTGCGCCAGTTGGCGTACGGCATCGATACGAAGATCTGGGCGCGGGGCACGAGGCTCGAGGATTCTCGCCAGGTCCGTGTGGAGCGTCGTGACGGTAATGTGTACCGAGAGTTTATTGGCGCGAGCCACCTGTTTAAGAAGCTCGACGTCACGCACGACCAGGTTGGACTTGGTGACGATACCTAACTCGAATCCACGGTGCCGGGCGAATTCTTCCAGGATTCCGCGGGTGATCTCGTAACGACGCTCGGCGGGCTGGTAAGGATCAGTGGCCGTGCCCAGCGCAATCGATTCGTCCGCTTCCACCCTCTTCAGTTCCTGACGTAACAACTCCGCCGCGTGTTGCTTCACATAGATCTTCCGCTCGAACTCCAGACCGTCACGCATCTCCATGAACTCGTGCGTGTAGCGGGCGTAGCAATACCTGCAAGCAAATTCGCAGCCGCGGTATGGATTGATGGTCCAGGTAAAGGGCATAGCCCGCTTGCTGACGCAGCGGTTGAGCAGCGACTTCGAGGGCAGGGTGAAATACTCCACATTGTGCCCTTCGCGAATGCACTCGCCATCCGCCGCCAGCCGGGCAATTCCCACCAGCCGCGGCTTGTCGGGAACGGGGAGCAAGGGTAGGGAGGCCATGGTAATTCGCCTTTTGTTCGCCTACAATAACGCTGGTACAAAGCCGTGTCAAGGGGTCCGCGGGGTTATACATTGGGGGAAAAATTCGGCTACACCCCCCTCCCTTGGGGGCCCCCTCCGCCGCCCTGATTTGGACTTGGCCGCCCCCGTCGGGCGCGTAGGGCTCGTGCGTTCGTAGGTGCGTGCGCGGGGATCGCGCGTGCGACGGACCATACATTTGAGTGTAGTGGGGATCGTCTTGACCTCGATCATGAAAACAGCCACAGGCGTTTACACATTGACCCTCAAATCAGTGGCTGATGGCCCCATCGGGCTCGGCGGTATAGGTGTGCACTCTGCCGTCTTTGTCCGGCACGGCTCCAATCCAGCAGGCACCCGTGACCAGTTGTGCGCGATGCAACGCAACAAGATGTTGAATGCGTGAAAGCCATTCCTTCGGACTACGACCCAGATGGATGGTGGAAACAGCCTTATATGGGTTCTGAGAGTGCAAAAGATCGCCGCAGCGATCGTACAGCTGCACGAAATCATCTTTCGTAAGGAATCCATCTACCAACGGTTCAAGGTGAATACGTCTCTTACCGCCTTCTACCTTTCTGAAGCCTTCCTTCAGAGGCTGTGGGTAAAACTCCGGGTTGAGTTCTTCAACCTGCTTGAGCATCTTTTTGGCGCGCCAATCGGTTGCAAACGATGCGCGAACCTTTGAATAAACATCTTTGTTAGCAACGAGTGAGGCGAACGCAATTTGTTCAAGCATTTTCCGAAACTGCAAGAACACGATTTCCGCATCTAGAAAATCGTGGCCGGAAGTGACCTGCTTCGCAAAAACACATTTAACCAACTCAAATCGCGGCAACAACTGTTCCATGCAGGTGCAATACAGCTCGGCATCTGTGCTCACACCCGAGACTCTATCACTCTCAGCATCCTTACTTTTGCGAGGTTTTTCACGAAAAGACGTTAAGGTGACGAGATCAGGAGATTACACGTTTTGACCCAGCAACCGGGGTTTTGAGCGAAATGGCGATGTCACGACAGCCATCCGGGTTCAGCATCGATTAGGGGAGAGCCGCACATGCGCCTTGACAACGGCTCCCTTTGGGCGCACTGTTTCGTGGCACGTTGTGGATAGCCTCTTCCTAGCGAACCTGTCCTTCCCTTCTAGGCTCTGGCTTTCGAAGCTGTATTGGGGCCTTACAAGCACAAGCTCATCGAGAAGTGTGTCAGACGCGACGCTGTGTTGCCGGGGGTAGTGCTGGAACTGCCTCTGGCGTGTCCGCGTGAGTGGGGATCAATACGAACTCAACACAAGCACCACACTCACGAAAGTGAGAGAGGAGAACATCATGAGGCAAAACGCAAAGTTTTTTGCATTGTTTCTGTTGGTGGCCATGGGGGCGGCAAGCCAGTACGCTCAGGCGGCGAATCTTAGCGTGAATTGCGACAAACACGAATCCATTTCTAAAGTTCTGCATTTGCTTGCGAAGACCAATCCGGTAGGGCCGAACATAGTAACTGTTTCGGGCGGTTGCAATGAAAACCTCGTGATTCGAAGTATGGACCGACTGACGCTGATCACCAAAACGGGAGCCTCACTCACGGATCGCTCCGGGGGAAACTCGGTGGTCGTGGATATTGAGGACTCGCACAGCGTGACCGTGCAGGGATTCACTACCAACAGCGGGGCGGGGGGAGTCTCATGCGATACCGCAAGTGTCTGCTACCTGACTGGCAACACGATTCAGGATAGTGCAGGGATAGGTCTGTTTGTAGGTGGTGCTTCCCATGCCTTTCTAGAAAGCAATGTGATCCAAAATAATGGGTTCCGCGGTTCAATGGTGAGGGATGGTTCGCAAATGTTCAGCAGTAATGACGTCTTCAAGGGCAATACAGATAAAGGAGTAGTCGCATCTTTCGGGTCTTACTTCGTAGCTTCCAATTCCAGCTTTCTCAACAACGCTGTTGGCATTGAGGCGGCCGACTCCCACGTGCGACTCCGCGGCGGTACGATCAGCGGGAACGGTGATGGCACGATACTCGTCGGCAATAGCTCAGCAACGTTTCAGGGTCCGACCATAACCGCTAACAGCGGGGTCGGTGTCCACCTGGACGACGGCTCTTTCGCAGTATTCCTCGGGGCCAACATAACGGGTAACTTGAGTGGTCTCGACGTAGACTGCGAGCCGCAATTTCCGATTACTCGCTTGGTCGAAACAACAGGCGGTATTACAAACTGCGTTGAGCCTGCCAGCAAATCGCAGCTAAAAGACTTGAAATAAAATTACCCACCCTGCCACGAGAACAGCCGCCCGATGTCTGGGCGGCTTTTCTTTTGCATCACCCGGAGCGTCGAGGCGCGATAGTTGACGTAACCAGGCCATAGCACTCAAAATCCCTGCGGCAGCATGATGAGTGTAATGGCGATTTTGCGACAGTTACCTCAGTTCCGATGTTTGGCACGCCTGATGACGGAGTCCTCGCCTTCTGAACCCCCCTGCCTCCGGGAAGGCGTGAGGGCACTGTGAGCATTACTGATCAGTAGAGCTTCATCTCGTTCCCTCATAATTGGCAGATATGGCATCTCCAGTGAGGACGGCCTGTAGTGAACCAAAAGACGAGCGCGAAGAGAGAACCTGACTTCAATCCCCACACCTTCCTTTCAACGACTGGGAAGGGCAGGGATATGTTGTCTTTTCAAAAGAAGGACAAGATCTTCGTTCAAGGCGATACCAGGGACGGCCTATTCTTTGTCCAAACGGGGAAGGTGCGACTCAGCGTGGTGTCGGAGAAAGGGCAAGAAGCAACTATTGGCATTTTGGGCGAAGGCGATTTCTTTGGAGAAGGTGGACTTGCTGGTCAGCGTCTGCGCATGTCGTCTGCAACCGCACTGACCGACTGCGTCCTGTTGCACATCGAGCGGAAGGCGATGATGCACGCTATGAGCGTGGAACCAACATTGTCGGCCCTGTTTGTCAAATACGTGCTGAAGCGCAACATCCGATATCAGGATGACTTGGTCGATCAACTTTTCAATTCCAGCGAGAAGCGGCTGGCGCGAGTTCTTCTGTTGATGGCGCAATTCGGCAAAGAAGGAGTCTCGGAAATGTCAGTCCCACGACTGAGTCAGGAGACTCTGGCAGAGATGGTGGGGACGACACGCTCGCGGGTCAGCTTCTTCATGAACCGATTTAGGGAGCTTGGCTTTATCCACTACGACGTTGGGGATACCTTACGTGTTCACAGTTCACTTCTGAACGTTGTTCTCCATGACGACGACGAAACACTGGTGACTGATGGAGCCGAGGGCCCAACTGCTCTTGGCACAAGAGGTAAAGAACCTCCTACAAGGTCCGACCAACCCGCTGACAAAGATCGTGCCAAGAGACCGCCCCTCCCCGGTGTTGTACGACGCCGCAAGTGAATTGCTGACTGCGATTCCATAGTGGCGTAACCAGGCCATAGAGGGGTTTTGAGCGTAACCGGGATATTGCAACAGCTAGACAGATTTCGAAGTGGGGCGGTGGGCGCGGGCGTGTGGCGTGGGCCTGCTTAACAACCGATGATGGAGCCATGCAAGCACGAGGCCGAGGCCCGCGAGAGCCACAGCTGGTAATCCATATTTCTCGACATTAGCGGCAACCGCGAAACAGACGACCCAGCCTACAACGGCAATCTTGTCTACGAGACTCAACCTGTAGTCTTCGGTAAATCTCAAGCAGACAAGCGCACTGACTATTGCAATTATGGTCATCATCAATGCCCATGAGCGACGAATAGGAATCGCAGGGTTATTCAAGAGATGTCCACTACTCGCCATTAGCAAACCGTTTAACGCGCCGTAGCCAATCCACCCTCCGAGATACCTGGCCCATCGCTGCACCAACAGCGTGATGAACGCAAGAGAAACAGCGGCCAGCCCAAGAGCAAGGGGTCTTGATGAGAAGCTCAACGGAGCCGGTTCGAGCTTAGCTCCAAAGAACCCGACCCCGACGGCGGTGACAAACGTACCGACGAGTACAAACCCGAGAAGGATTCCGCCGCCCATGCGAAAGCCGTTCACGACGTGCCGCTTGCGTGCTTTCCCCTCAGCTGTATTTGGTTTGCCGTACACTGCGTAGATGGCGGCGAGAAGCAGTCCGCCGGCAACAGCCAGCAAGAACGCAAGCGCGAGAATTTCTCTCAGTTCAGGGTGCATTTGAGGGCTGTTGGTGGTTCCTGAGTAAGCAACAATCTACGCCAAAGACTGGCATGGTTCCAGCTAACTGTTGTTAGCAGGCGTTAGCACAAGTTTGCGCCGTCTCTTCGCCCCTCCGCGATTCTTGAAGGGCGATCTTGAGCGTAATGGCGATTTATCGCCAGTTGAATCCCCCTGTCCGATGAAGGGACTCTATTTCGTCGGCGTCTTGCTCAATAGAAAACCTTGATAGGCCAAGTACGCCGCGATGGCAAGCCCTATCCAGCTAATCCAGAGTGGCATGACTGCGCTTTCAACGGTGACCTGCCACCCACGAAGGAGGCGGACGGCATGAAGGAGAGCTACCAGAGAGAAGAGTACTGCAGTGACCAGAGAAAAGGTTCGTTGCGTCATTTTCAACCCTCCGAAAAACTTGGGGTCAAACTTCAAGGCCGTGCAGCACCTCGCGTCGCGATACGCCGTCAGTTTATCGGTTTGTTGACGAAAACAGCCATTTCACTCAAACCCCCTGCCGGGGGATTTTGAGCGGAATGGGGATTTGTCGCCAGTTGACTGGAGTCATGTGCGCGTTCTACTGCTGGCCCCTTTGCTGCTCGTTCTCCTTCTGTGCGCACGTTCGATAGTCCACATTTGAGTGCTGACCGAACGGGCGACCGCAGGACGGACAGGGATCGTCGGCAATCTTGGCCTTCTCCGCTGCGACGCAAGCTTTCGCCTCGTCGAACGAGTGATGATCCATCGCTTTGCCGCAAATGAGACAGCCCGGCTGTCCCTTAAAGGTGGCTCTGATGATGATTTCCGACATACCCCTCCTGCCTTTCGAGCGCATGTCGGGCATCATTCTACGCTCTGCACGCATGACTGATGAAAACAGATGGGATGAGAAGGCCGGTCTCCGGAGGGGATGCGGTGTACGCTCCCAAGTTATCGACGTGCTCGAAGCACAGATAAAAAGGAGACCGGCAATGAAGAAGGTTAGCACCGCAGTGACGATGCCGAGCAGGAATATTTCACAGCAGAAACTGACCATTGGATTGGATCTGGGAGATCGCAACAGTTGGTACTGCGTGGTGGATGAAGCAGGCCAGATACAGTTGGAGCAGCGAGTCCGGACGAGTGGGAAAGCATTGCAGGAAGTCTTCGGCGCGATGCCGCGCAGTCGGATCGCGCTGGAGATAGGGACGCATTCGCCCTGGATCAGCCGTCTGTTGAGCGAGTTGGGGCACGAAGTGATCGTGGCCAACGCGCGCAAGGTACGGCTGATCGGAGAGAGCCGCAAGAAAGATGATCGGCTGGATGCGCAGACCTTGGCGCGACTGGCCCGGATCGATCCCGAGTTGTTGTATCCGGTGAAGCATCGCAGTGCGCAGGCGCACGCGGATCTGATGATGATCCGGGCTCGCGCCAGCCTGGTGCGGGCGCGCACGGGGCTGGTCAACGCTGCGCGCGGACTGGCGAAGTCTTACGGTGAACGACTACGCGGCTGCAACGTGCGCAACCTGAATCCGGAGAAAGCGGAAGGGTTGAGTCCAGAACTGCAAGTTGCACTGGAATCCTTGTTGAACGCAATTGAGTCGCTGAGCGAGCGCATCGTGGAATACAACGAGCGCATCGAGAGTCTGGCACAGCAGAGTTATCCGCAGGTGGCGCTGCTGAAGCAGATCAAAGGCGTAGGCACGCTGATCGCGTTGACGTTTGTGCTGACGTTGGAAGATCCGCATCGCTTTGGCCGGAGCCGCGACGTGGGTTGCTATCTGGGACTGCAGCCAGGACGGAGAAACTCAGGACAGAGCGAGCCGCAGATGCACATCAGCAAGGAAGGCGATCCCTATTTGCGAACGCTGCTGGTGCAGGGAGCGCAGCACATTCTGGTCGTTCGGAATGTGGCTGGCGGTTCAAGCCTGACTGAAATGCTGACCGGCCCGTCTTTCAATGAAATGATGCGAAACTTCGAGTTGCAGCGCGACAAAGAGTTTACGTCCCAGGTTTGCGCCGAATCACCCCAAGGAGATTTAGGTACCCACCGGCCCGAACAAATATCAAGGCGCCGGAGTTCGCGTAGAACTGGCGTGTGGTCTCTCTTCTCCTCCGAATCTCGACAGTTGCTGTAACCAGGCCTTAACACTCAAATTTCGACTTCTTTCGATTACGTTCATACTTGAGCGGTTGTCGCTAAGGACATACTACTTTGCCCTATCTCGCTCTAGATTCGCGACCGCGTCAGCCAGCTTCTTCCGAGTGCCTGGATGTACGCGCTCTTTGCGAAGAAATCGTTCTGTCGAATGTTGCGAAGCACCTGACTCTCGCATTAGCTGCCGTAAGCCATAGCGTCTTCCTTTCTCGATAAGCGCAGGGTCGGCGGAGCGGGTTTTCGACATTCGCCCCGATCCGTATCGAATTGGACCGCCTTTTTCGAGAATCGAAGGGTCTTCCCCCTCTTGCCCTCTTCGCTCCACTTCCTTGCCTATGTATTCAAACGGAAGCATGGCCAGAACGGGCCGGCGTTTCAGAGGCCCACGTGTGTATTCGTTGCACGCTTCGCCGTCCGGCCCAAGGGATTTGTCCTCTGGGTGTAGGAGTGTTTCCAAATTGTGTGGGAAATAGTTTGTGGCGTCAGAGTTTTGTCGCGATATTTGCTCCCAAGTTTGACTACATCACCTGTGTGAATTTCCGTGTAATCACGAGTGAGCCATTCTTTTGAGCGTTTGCTCGCTGGCGCAACAAGTGTGCACTCAGGAAATTCTTCCAGAAGGATTGGGGAGTGCGCAAAATTGTAAGGTTTCGCAGTTCCAGGATCGCGTTTTCGCAATGCTTTTAATACATTTGGCGTCGTAACACGCACGCGCATCATTGCGGGCAAATTGTCGAATCGGAAAAACCCCGAGACGGACGCATTTTGCGGATTTTCTAGGCTCCGAAAATGATTCGCCAAAAGCCGCTCCCATGCCTCAACAATCCATCGCGCGTAATCTGTTTCCTGATCTTTGCAATCGGGAGATTTGTAGCGCCCGCGCTTGTCGGGAACAAAGACAATACCCAACCCGTGTTCGCTAGGTTTAATGATTTCTATATTGTTTTTCTTGCGTTTGTAAACGACGTAGCGCTTTGCTGAAACAGCGAGTCCATATAATTGATGCCGTTTTCCAGAGTCGGCACGTTCGCCTCGTTCCGGTGCCTTGGTGGTTCATTTTTGGCGGCCTAAAGCTGGCTGAAATGATGGCGGCAAGCCTCGCTTTCCGCTGCCGGGAAGGTTGTGAAGACGGAGTTGATCAGGGGCAGTCCCATTTTTGTTCCCTATGCTTTGGATGCCGTGAGCTCGTTGAAATGGGAACCGGGCTCGAAGGAAACGAAGGAGATTGTGGAAATCGACTTTGTGCCCAGTCAGCGACAGTAGGCGCGGACGTGGCAGCTCGCACCACGGGACGAGTACTTCGGAACGCACACGGGGGTGGAAGTCTGCGCTGGCGCGGCAGCGGACGCGACAGCTTCGATCTACTGCTGACCAGCGGGACTGTCCGCAGGCTTTTCAAACAGCTTGGGGTCGAGTTGCGGATTCAATTCGATCTTCTTGAATTCCGCGGTGCTGGTCGCTTGTCCGTTCTGCTTGTTCCCGTGCTTATAGGGCATCGTAAGGCCTTCAACGCTGCGCCAGTCGGCGAGGTCGGTTTCTCCGTCGAATGGACCCTGCTGACCCATGCCCTTATATTTTTCGCGCAAGATGTAGCCGGACTTGGGATCGATGTACCAGCGCACCCAGGGAATCGCGCCCCCAATATCGAGAATGGCAGCATCCACGTCGCCGATCTTTTCCGTGCCATTCGCGGCAAAGCTGAACGCAGGATCATCCGCGTGCTGGGCGACATAAACCAGATCGTGCTGGAGCTGGGAGAGCATCTCGGATTTCTGCGCGGGGGGCATGCTGCGTGTTCCCATCCCCGGCAGTGACATGAAGGCCGCCTGCGGAGAAGCCACGATGGTCAGTTTTCCCTGCGGAATCTGCATTTCGACGTGCATGCTGTCGGGGAAGGCGATGTAAACGTCAACCGGCGATGGCGGCCCGCCGGAATCGCTCTCCACGATATTGACGTGCATGGTTTTGATGGACTGAAGTTTGGGCAGTCCTCCCATGGCAGCTGCCACTTTCGCGGCCAGCGCTTTGCCTTCAGGATTGGATGCCGCCGGCTTACTCTCCTCTTTAGCCTCCGGCGGAGGTGGAATCGTTATATCGATTTCCTTCACTGGACCAAGCGATGAGAGCGGCTTGTCGAACTCCTTGGTGTTGCCGACCACCAGCACAGCGAGTTGATCTTTGTGCAAATACTTCGCGGCTACCGCATTCACCTGCGCTGCGGTTACCTTCTTGATCTCCGCTTGGTATTTATCCAACCAGTCCGGAGGGTAGCCGTAATACTCGTAAGTCATGCGCTCGACGAGGATTTTATCGGGAGAATCCAGGCGGAAAATAAATGCGTTCAGAATGGCGTCTTTGGCACGCTGGATTTCGTCTTCGGTGATGGGCTCTTTGGTCAGATTGGTGACGTCCTCATCGACGGCCTGCACCGCTTCCACCGTGCTCTGGCTTTTCGTGCCCATCGAAATCTGCAGGATGCCCGGATGCCCAAAGTTGGTCCCAATACCGCCACCCACGCCATAAGCGAGGCCGCGCTTGGTGCGAATGTCGTTGAACAGGCGGGAAGAGAATCCTCCACCGAAGGCTTCATTGAAGACGCTGATGGCGTAGTAGTCAGGGTTATCGCGCGTCGTGCCCAGCGCGACCATGCGAATATTACTCTGGTTCACGTCTTCTTTGGGGATTAGATAATAGCCGGGCTTCGCGGGATTGTACTGAATGTTGTTCTTGGGAAATGCCGGGCCTTTGGGCCAGGACTCAAAAGCTGCGCGCAGCCGCGATTCCATGGCCGCGGAGTCGAAGTCCCCGCTGATCCCCAGAATGATGTTGTTGGGATGAATGTACTTGCCATGCCAGTCTATTAAGTCCTGGCGGGTGATTGCCTCCACCGTGGAATATTCCGGGATGCGGGCGTAAGGATTGTCAGGACCATAGGCAAGTCTCACCGCTTCCCGATGCGCGATTTGACCGATCTCGTCGTTACGGCGGGATATCGCGTCCTGCATAGCCTTGCGGGCAATGTCGATCTTGTCGGCACGGAACTCGGGGTTCTGCAGGACATCGACAAAAGCTTTGAACACGTCGTCCAGATCGCCCTTCAGACAAGAGAAGCTGATGGTGGTCGAGTCGGGGCCGCCGCCGGTCTCGACTTTCGCGGCGCGCACTTCCAGGAAATCATCCAGCTGGTCGCCGGTCTGAGACTTAGTGCCGCCTGTTCGCCAGACCTCGCCATAGATATCGACCAGTCCTGCTTTGTCGGCGGATTCGTTGACTGATCCGCCGCGGATGCGGGCGCTAGCGTCGATCAGGGGCAATTCGTGATCCTCCTGCAGGAAGATCACCATGCCATTGGAAAGCTCGATGCGCTTGGGCTGTTGCGGTTTGAATGCGGGAAGCTGCGGGACGGGAATTTGCTTCCAGTTGGTGACCTGTGCAGTTGCGCGCTGAACCGGGAGCGCCGTCGCCATCGCCAACAGGAGTAGAAGAATGTTTTTCATTGCGCACCTCCCTGGTCAGCGGCGCCGGCTGAGGGTTGCTCGCCTTGCTGGGGAGCGCCTCCGGAACCAGAGTTCTCGATGACGCCCACGGAGCGATTGGTATCGGTGAAGACCTGGTTGGCAATGCGTCGAATATCAGCTTTGGTGACCTGGTCAATGCGATCCACGGAGCGGAATAGTTCTCGCCAGTCGCCATAGCGGGTTTGGTAGATCGCCAGTTGGGTCGCGAGGCCCTCGTTGTCGGCAAGGCCGCGAATCAGGTTGGCCTTGCTACGGGTCTTGATCATCTTCAGCTCGTCGTCGGTGATGTCTTCTTTCTTGAGCTTAACGATTTCACCATGGATGGCTTCGGCCATTTCATCCGCTTTGTGCCCGGGTAGTGGCACGGCGATAAAAGCAAACAGGTGCGGATACTTGACTCCCGGGTACCCAGTCAAACCCTCACAGAACGAGGCAATCTTCTTATCGCGGACCAGCGAGCGATAAAGGCGCGAGGTGCGGCCTTCGGAGAGCAGATCGCTCAAGGCGTCAAACACGGCATCGTCTTTGCTGCGGTAATCGGGGCGGTGATAGCCCTCGATGTAAATCGGCTGCGAAGTCTCTTTCAGCAGCACGCGGCGTTCGGAATTCTGTGGAGGCTCCTGGGTCGTGGTCTCGTCCGGTTTTGGACGGGCGGGGAGTCGCCCAAAATACTTTTCCAGAATGGGCATGGCCTGCGCCGGTTTGATCTCGCCCGCTACCGCAACCACCATGTTCGAGGGCACATAGTAGCGATCGAAAAACTTCTGCGCGTCCGTGGCCGAGAAGTGATTCAAGTCCGACATCCAGCCGACCGTAGGCCGATGATAGGGATGGGCGGCAAAAGCTTCTGCGGTGAACTGTTCGAGCAGGCGTCCGAAGGGATTGCTCTCGGTGCGCATGCGCCGTTCTTCAATCACGACGTTGCGCTCTTTGTAGAACTCGCGCATGACCGGGTGAAGAAAACGCTCGGACTCGAGATAGGCCCACAACTCGAGGCGGTTTTCGGGCAGGGAATAGTGATACTCCGTTTGATCGTAGCTGGTAGAGGCGTTCATGTCTTCGCCGCCACTTTGCTCCACAATCTTGCCGAATTCGTTGGGGACGACGAACTTGTCGGCTGCGGCAATGGCATCCTTCCAGGCTTTCTCCAGTTCTTTCAGCTTGGCTTGGTCCTGATCCACCCGTTTATCGCGCTCGCGAATGTAGGCCGAATACGCCACCTCCACCTTCTCCAGGGCCGGTTTTTCCGCAGCATAGTTCTTGGTCCCAATCTTGTCCGTGCCTTTGAACGCCATGTGCTCGAACATGTGAGCGAGCCCGGTTTGCTGCATTGGATCCTGAGCGGAGCCGGCGTCCACCATCGTATAGAACGAGAATACGGGCGCTTGCGGCCGCTCGCAGACGATCAGCGTAAGGCCGTTGGGGAGCTTCTTTACGGTGACCCGCTTTTCAAAGGAAGCCACATCCTGGGCAGCAACGAAGGCGGATAGCAGCAGGGCAGCACACGCGATTTTCAGGGTACGAATTGTCATCGGACCTCCCGTGGTTGGGCGGATCTTTCTGCGGAACGCATCATTTGGACGGACCAGCGGGGCAGAAGTTTGAAAGTACGTGGATGGCAGGGAGCTTGTCAAACGGAGGAACAGGTTGCGGCGAAAGCCTATCGCACCCGTGTTTTGGGAAGGGCACGACTTCAGTCGTGCCGCAAGTGACGCAGAATCAATGCGGCTTCAGCCGCTGAGGTTCGCTTATGATTGTGCGGAAAACTTGTTCCGTAGCCTCAAATGCCACTTTTCGGCCTTCCGGTTAGGAGCAACCCGGTATTTTGCCCGGAGCAGGGTTTCAGGCACAATGGCAGGGCGGAGATCACGTGGCAGAATCCTCGGTGGTCGAAATCCAGGGCAGGGATCTGAAGCTTTCCAACCTGCACAAAATTCTCTATCCCGTCACGGGATTCACCAAAAAGGATGTCATCGACTATTACGTGCGGATCGCGCCCGCGATTTTGCCGCACATCTCGGGGCGCGCACTGACTCGCAAGCGTTATCCCGATGGCGTCGATAAAGAGCCGTTCTTTGAAAAGAACGCGCCCATGCACAAGCCGGACTGGGTAAAGACGGCCCCCATCTGGAGCGAAGGCGGCCGCCGCACCGTTTACTACATTCTGGCGAATGATCTGGCGACGCTGGTGTGGCTGGCGAATTTGGCTGCCATTGAACTGCACCCGTCGCTGGCCATGGCAAAGGACATCAAGTGCCCGACCGTCATGGTTTATGACTTGGATCCGGGCCCTCCGGCGAATATCGTCCAGTGCTGCCAGGTGGCGATGTGGCTGCGCGAAATCTTTGAGCACCTCGGGTTGCAGAGTTTTCCCAAGACTTCCGGCTCGAAGGGGCTGCAGCTTTACGTTCCCCTGCATACTCCTACCAGTTTTGATGCTACGAAGCTTTTTGCCCGGGCGCTGGCACAGGTGCTGGAGCAAGATCATCCCGAGCACGTAGTTTCGGACATGAAGAAGAACCTGCGCACCGGCAAGGTATTCGTCGATTGGAGCCAGAACGACGAACACAAGACAACCATTGCGGTGTATTCATTGCGGGCGCGGGAGCATCCGACCGTATCGACCCCCGTAACATGGGACGAGGTCGAGCGCTGCCTTAAGAAAAAAGATGCGGGGCTACTGGTTTTCGAGTCGAACCAGACCATTGCGCGCTTTGAAAAGATGGGAGACCTGTTTGAGCCTGTGTTGAAAATCAAGCAGAAACTTCCCGATCTGAAGGCCGCAGTGGCTCCCGCCAGTGCTGCAAAAAAACCGATCGAACTGGCCGCGCAGGCGGAGGACGATCATCGTCCGAAGAAGACTGCGCGCAAACAAGCTGCCAAGAAGGCACCCGTGCGCAAGAAACGGAGCAGGGTATAATCCCGGTCATTCCGTATGGGACAGGAATTTTGACCCATGGCGCAACTGTTTGCAGGGACTTCCGGATGGGCCTATCCAAGCTGGCGTCCTGATTTCTATCCTGAAAAGCTGGCGCAGAAAAAGTTTCTGAGCTATTACGCTACGCGGCTGAACACTGTCGAAGTGAATTTCACATTCCGGCAGCTGGTCAAAGAGACCACGGTCCAGAACTGGATGCAAGAGTCTCCGGAGCATTTCAAGTTCGGGGTCAAGGCGCACCAGGTCATCACGCACATCAAGCGGCTGAAGGGAACCCAGGACTTCGTACCGCGCTTCCTGCAAACAATTGAACCGATGGCCGCAGCGGGAAAGCTTGGTCCGGTCTTATTTCAGCTCCCACCCAATCTGAAGGCGGACGCGGCGCTGCTGAAAGATTTCCTGGCTACTGTGCCGCGTACGGTCCCGACTGCCTTTGAGTTCCGGCACGATTCATGGTTCAGCGATACGACTTGGGACACGCTCAAAGCCTACAACGCCGCATTGTGTGTGGCCGAGACCGAGAGCGTGACGACCCCGGACGTCGCGACCGCTCCGTTTGTGTATTACCGCTTCCGCAAGCCGAATTACAGCGGCGAGGAGAGGACATCGATGATCGACCGCGTGCGCCAGCACCTGGCCGATGGACGCAACGTGTTCGCCTACTTCAAGCACGAGGAGACCGCCGCGGGAGCTCTGTATGCCGTGGACCTGCTGAGCGAACTGAGCAGAAGCATAGCCATGTAGGGACAGCTGCCTCGGCTGTCCGGTGCGGACGCCAGCCCCCATTTGCGCATCGCTGTCGAGCTTCGCTCGGCTGTCCAGCCGAGCGAAGCTCGGCCCGCGGGATGAATGGTCCGATCGGGGCCATAGCATCAGGCCCATCACTTCTCTGCGTGTCCGATAACGCGCATACTATTCTGACCCTTCATGGCGCCCGAAACCAATGCGCGAGTGCTCGCCGGCTTCCTCGATTATCTGCGCATTGAGAAAGGTCTAGCTCGCCTGTCGATCACCGCCTACAGCACTGACATTGGTCAGTTCGCGGAATTTCTGCAGAACGGAAAAAGGACATTGCTCACCGCGCGACGCGATGATGTTCGTGAATTTCTGCAGCAGCTTTTTTCCCACCAGGTGGACGGGCGCAGCGTCGGACGGAAGCTTTCCGCGTTGCGTCATCTCTATCGATATCTCCTGCTGGACAAAACCATCGAGCACGATCCCACGCTGAACATCGAGACGCCGCGGCAGTGGAAGGTTTTGCCAAAATCGCTGGCGCGGGATGAAGTCGAGGTGACGCTTGCGGCTCCGGCGTTACGGCAGGCAAGTTCGCACAAACATTCAAAAGATGCCCCCAGCCTTGCCGCTCGTGATCGGGCTATGTTGGAACTGCTCTATGCGGGCGCGTTGCGGGTTTCGGAACTGGTGACGGCCAAGCTGGAAGACTTGAAATTGGAGTCGGGCTACATGCTGGTTCGCGGCAAGGGCGACAAGGAACGCATTGTGCCTCTAGGCAAGCCAGCTCAGGATGCCTTGTCGGAGTATCTGGCCGGCGGCCGTCCCGCACTGGCGCAGGCACGCCCGGCAAAGACCGCACGGAAAGCGACTTCGTCCGCATCTCCGCCGCAGCCTTCCGGAAACTCTCCATTACTGTTCATCGCCCGTGGCGGACGCAAACTGACGCGGCAACGCATATGGCAGATGGTAGGAGAGGCCTCGGCAGCTTCCGGCAGGCATGCATCTCCCCACATGCTGCGGCATTCCTGCGCCACGCATATGGTAGAAAACGGGGCGGACCTGCGCACGGTGCAGACGATCCTCGGCCACGCGGATATTTCCACTACGCAGGTGTACACGCATTTGGCGCTGGACCGGTTGCGTACCGTGTATCAGAAGCATCATCCACGGGCAAAGGCGAGGTAAGGATTCCATTGAGGATGGTTTGAGTAAGACGCGCGAAGAGTTTCCCAGCAAAAAATAACCATGCCCAAGACCAGTACAGTGGTGGAAAGAGCCGTGGCGGATTTTCTCCGCCATCTGCGCGAGCGCAACGCCTCGCCGCATACCATCAAGGCGTACACCGGCGACCTCGCAAACTTTGCCGCCTATGCCGGCTCCCGCGGATGGAAGCAGATTGACCACATCGCCGTTCGTGGATTTCTGTCGCAGTTGTACGAGAAAGGATTAAGCAAGACCTCGGTCGCTCGATCCCTGGCCGCCGTGCGTTCGCTCTACCGCTGGTTGGCGGTCGAAGGCGTCGTGGATCAGAATCCGGCAAAGCTGGTGGCCACGCCCAAGCTGCCAAAGAAACTGCCTCGTGTGCCGACGATTGAAGAGATGAATTCTGTGCTCGATGGGCAGATGCCGGAGGCGGCCGCTTTCCCCCAGCGCGACCGCCTGATGCTGGAGTTGCTATATGGATGCGGGATTCGAAACTCCGAACTTACCGGCATCAACTGCGACGATATCCGGCTGAGCGCGGAAGCCATTCTGATTCGAGGTAAAGGCAAGAAGGAGCGCTACGTTCCATTCGGTGATTCAGTGAAGTCGGCGCTGGCGGGTTATCTTCCGGTGCGCCAGGCAACTCTCGCGGAAGCGGGCAAGAATACGCCGGCACTGCTCATTAATCAGCGCGGGGGGCGGCTGACCACCCGCAGTGTGGGGCGGATCATCAAGAAGATCACAGTTGCGAAAGGACTGTCTCCGGACGTGCACCCGCACACCTTGCGGCACGCGTTCGGCACACACATGTTGGAGGAAGGCGCGGACCTCCGCGCTATTCAGGAATTACTGGGGCACGAGCGCCTGGCCACCACGCAACGCTACACGCAGCTCTCGATGAAACATGTCCTGCAGGTTTACGATCAGACGCATCCCCGGGCGAAATAGTTCGCAAATACAGCGCTCATCAAGTCAATCCAGATTTCGATTTTATAACCTGCACAGCGATTACGGAGGAGACTAGCCTTCAGATGTCTGTGCATTCCTGAGACGCTCGACTACTCTCAATTACGGAGGTTTTCCCGTGGCGTGTGAGGTGGCAGCGCATACCAGAATCACTCAGCAAGTAATACATGCAATCGATGAGTTGAAGGCCATCCAGGAGCCGATTCTTTCTGGTGAAGTGGATGCTCAAGTGCTGTCTGACTTTCGTGATGCTCTCAACCACGTTCGAAATATGGCATGGGCAGCGCAGCGATCGGCAGCGGTTTCGTTTCTGCAGGAAAGTCCCGCGTCGGTGAATTCTTTCCTGGCGGCGGAACGGATTCGAGCCGCCTATCAACTCTGCCGGGCGATTCAGGACGACATGCAGCGCGGACAAGTCGAGATTCCGAAGGGTAGCCTGGCGGAATTTTATGGTGCAGCCGCAAGCCTTTTGCAGGAAGTGAAAGTGCGCCTGTAAGAAAGCGTCCCAAGGAGATGTGCCCCGAAAGGCCACGACCGCAAGAATCGGACTCAGCGCTTTTTGGGCAGCTTCTCCCACATGCACACGACTTGCCCTCGCAGTTCGGCTGTGAGTTTCTCATAAGCCTGCTCCGAAGCTTCCGATTCCGGCGGAGGGTAGATGGGATCTCCGATCGCGATGTCCAGCGGGGCAAAGCGCTGAAACGATTTCTTGCGCGGCCACGCGTCGTAAAAGCCTTCAATCGCCACCGGCACAATCGGCACCTGCAGATGAATGGACAGGATCGCCGCGCCTTTCTTGAACACCTTGGGGGTGCCGTCGATGGAGCGTTCGCCCTCGGGATAGAGCATCAGCACTAATCCATTTCTGAGGCCGAAGGCGCCCGCGCGCATCGCAGGAATCAGGTTGGCATCGGGATCGACCACAATCGTCTTGATCGAGCGTGCCAGCCGGCGCATCAGCGGCTTGCCGAAGATGTCGCTGGTTCCCACCGCGAACAGACGATGGAAAAGTTCCCAGGACGTAACGCCCGCCAGGATCAACGGATCGATGTAACTCTGGTGGTTGGAACAGAGAAGATAGGCGCCGCTCTTGGGAAGTTTTTCCGTGCCGCTGACCTTTAAGCGAAAGCGGTCCAGCGAAATCATGTGAATCACGCGCGACACCAGGAACCAGAAGCCGTCGTTGAATTTGCCGGGATGGGCAAGGGCCAGCACGTCCGGATCGGTAATGGGTTCGTTCAGGATTGCTTTCCATCCTGCGTACGTCGGGCGCGTTCCCGGGCCTCCGGCGCCGCTCGCCGCGCTCTGCAGCACGGCATCGAGCAGGTCGCGCACCGTATAAATTTCGACCAGTTGCGATTCTTCCAGATTGCCGCCGAGTTCTTCTTCGAGCCGGCTCAACAGTTCGACGCGCTGCATGGAATCGAGCCCGAGATCGAGTTCCAGATTCAATGTCGGGCGCATGGTTTCCGGTGCAGAACGGGAAGCCTCCCGGATGATCTTGAGTCCACGCTGCACATCCGGCTGAGCCAGCCACGTGGTTTCTTCTTCGGTTAACGGCTTCTCCGCCGCGAGTTCCGCGCCATTGTCCAGCTTGTTCGCTTGGTTCGCCTTGACTCGCTTCTCGACTTCAAAGCGCTTGATCTTGCGGGTTGTGGTGCGCGGCAGGTCATCTTGCCAGATTTCATAACTGCTGACGCGCTTGGTCGAAGGAGTCTGGGTCGAGAGTCCCTCAACGTCGTAGCGGATGACTTCTTTGGCGTTGACGACCTTGTGCTGGCGTAGCACGTCAAAGTTCGGCACGATCACGGCGTGCAGCCGGTCTTCGCTCTCCCCCGGCTTGCCCTCGAGGCCCATGACGGCGATTTCCTTGATGAAGGGCGATTTCAGGTAATGCGCCTCAATCTCCTCGGGATAAACATTTTTGCCGTTGCTGAGGACGATGACTTCTTTCTTGCGCCCAGTGAGGAATAGGTGACCCTTGGAGTCGAAGTACCCGAGATCGCCGGTAAGAAACCAGCCGTCGCGCATCACTGCAGTAGTGGCATCGGCGCGGTTCCAGTAGCCCTTCATCACGACCGGCCCCCTGATGGCGACTTCGCCGACGGGAGGGCCTGATTCCTGGGGCTGAGGGTCGATGATTTTGCCCTCGACTCCCTTCATCGCTTTCCCCACAGAGCCAATTTCATTGTCGCCGGGAGAATTGGCATAGATGGCCGCCGTGGTTTCCGTGAGGCCGTACGCCTGCAGCACGTCGATGCCGAGATCGTAGAAAGCGCGCGCGATCCCAGGATCGAAGCGCGAACCGCCGGTGACCAGATAGCGCATCTTCGGCCCAAGCGTCTGGTGCACCTTGCCGAAGAGCATAGGCCCCGCATTCATCCCAAGCTTTCGCAGGCCCCGGTTGAAAACGAGCATGGCGCGGAAAATTTTCTGCGTGATCCGGCCCCGCTTGCCGATCTCCTGCATCACGCGCTCGTGGATCAGGTAGAAGAATTGTGGGACGACGGCGAACGCGGTGATGTTGCGCTCGGTCAATGCGCGCAGCAGTTCCGTGGTATTCAGGGTTTCCAGATAGACCACGCGCGATCCCTTGACCAGGGGGAGCAAGAGATTCGCCATCTGCGCCAGCACGTGAAACAGGGGCAAGACCCCCAGGAGGGCGTCATCAGGGCCAAGATCGACCCAGTTGAATACCGCTTCCACCTCGCCCAGGAAGTTGGAGTGAGTGAGCATGACGCCCTTGGGATCGGCAGTGGTGCCGGAGGTGTAGAGCAGGGAAGCAAGATCCTCGTTATTGGCGGGAGCAGGTTTGAAGGTACCGGGACCGGCCTCGAACATGCCTGGCAGAGTGGCGAGCCACTTTTCCGAAGTTGAGACCCCGGACATGCGATCCGGATCCATAAGGACTATGCCGAGATTTAACTCCGCTGCTGCCGGCTTGGCGATGGGAAGGTGCTTCGCGTCGCAGAAGATTGCGGTCGCGCCGCTGTCCTTGAGAAGCTTCGTGACCTGGTCCGCATGCAGGGCAGTGTCGAGCGGAACGATCACGCAGCCGGAAGCAATCGTTCCCAGATAAGCCGCCACCCAGCGGGGATGATTGTCGGCCAGCAGCGCGAGCCGGGTACCGCGGGCGAATTGCTTCTCAGTAATCCACCGGCCCACGGATTCGGCCATGCGGCGCAATTCCGCGTAGGTGCAGCTTTCAATGTGGTCGCGACGCTGGAGTTCCAGGGCTACGTTGTTGGGCCAGCGCTCGGCGCAGTCCACAAAGCGGTCGTAGAACGTGGGCATGGGTCGTGGGGAATATACACGAAAAGCGCGGGAGGGCGCAGTGCTCTCAGCGATGCCTTCACCACAGGGGAACACGGGGAAGTAGCTCTGTGTTCCCCTGTGTCCTCTGTGTTGAGCCCTCTTTGGATGGCGCCGAAGGCTAAGGTTTGTGGGGAGCTTTCGGTTTCTCCGCCTCCGCAATGGCCTTCCGGAACTCCTCCACCGCTGAGACCTTGGGAGAACGCAAGCTATCCTTGGCGATGTAGCGCCATCCCGGCGAAGAATCCAGGGGATATTGCACGTCCCCGCGATAGACCTCAAACGTGTCTTCCGTCGGGCCCACTTGGTTGCCGATGTGTGTTCCTGGATTGGGCGGAGCCAGGCCGGGGTCACTCATCGGAGAAGGCTGGCCGTGCTGTCCGCCAATGCGTACCGTGCTGTCTGTTCCCTGACCGAGTCCGGGGCGCTGGTCGATAGGTCCCCCTTTCATGGTGGGTCTCATCGCCCTGCCGTCACCGGTGCGCACCATGATCACGAGGTCCGACTCCTGGCCGTCCATGAGAATGTCGAAGCGTCCCCATTCGGTGAGCGCTTTTTCCACGTCCTCTCGCGCGGTGTAGTTCGCGCGCGGGTTATCGAGCGGCTCGCCGGCATCTGGGTCAATGACGACCCTTACGGTACGTGCCTGCAAGATATAGCCGGGCAACGACGGCTTGTTCTTATCCTTGGCTTTGGCTAACGAGGGCGTGAGCAGCAGTGTCGCTACGGCGGAAGCGATGAGGAAGCGGAGGAACATGGGGAGCCTCCAAGGCAGCCATTATACTGTGAATGACCACAAGTTCCGGGCGGGCTGTGGGCGCATCTAATATGCTAGGCTTTAAAGTAGTAGTTAGCCAAAGTCTGCCCTCTGAAGGATTTCCGGTTTGATTAACCAATTGTTAGGCAAGGTTTTCGGGACCAAGAATGAGCGCGTGATTAAGGCGCTGATGCCGAACGTCCAGGCGATTAATGCGCTCGAGGCGGAGATCCGGAAGCTTACCGACGACGAACTCCGTGCGAAGAGCGACGAATTCCGGAAACGAATTCAGGAGCGGCTGACTCGGTTCCGAGCCGGTAACGGAAACCAGCCTCCCACCCCTACGCAGGTGGCGCCGGAAGAGGAAGACGATTTTGACCGCACCAAGCGCCTCGAAAAGGAGCAATACGAGGTCCTTCAGGAAGTGCTGGGCGAGATCCTGGTCGAGGCATTCGCCGTGGTCCGCGAGGCTGGCCGCCGGGTTTTGAATATGCGGCACTTCGACGTGCAGTTGATCGGCGGCATGGTGCTGCACGATGGCAAGATCTCCGAAATGAAGACCGGCGAAGGCAAGACGCTGGTCGCCACCCTTCCGGTTTACCTCAACGCCCTCAGCGGACGCGGCGTACACGTGGTTACCGTCAACGATTATCTGGCCAAACGCGACTCGGAGTGGATGGGAAAGCTTTACCGCTTCCTGGGCCTCTCCGTCGGCGTGATCGTGCATGATCTGGATGATGAAGAGCGCCGCGCCGCCTACGCCGCGGACGTGACCTACGGCACCAATAACGAGTTCGGGTTCGACTACCTGCGGGACAACATGAAGTTCGATCTTCGGGATTGCGTGCAGCGCGGGCACAACTTCGCCATCGTCGACGAAGTGGACTCGATCCTGATCGATGAAGCCCGAACCCCGCTGATTATCTCCGGCGCGAGCGAAGAGTCCACCGACAAGTACCACCAGGTCAACCGCATCATTCCCAAGCTGGAGAAGGGTGAGGAGATCGAAGGTCCTCCGGGCGAACCTGCCCAGCTGACCGGCGATTTCGTCGTGGATGAGAAGCATCGGAACATTACCGTCACCGATGAGGGTTGGGAAAAAGTCGAGCAGTTGCTGGGTATCGGCAACATCGCTGATGTCGAGAACTGGCCGCTTAAACACCACGTCGAAACAGCGATCAAGGCGCACGCCCTCTATCGCAAAGATGTGGAATATGTGATCAAAGACGGTGAAGTGATCATTGTGGATGAGTTCACCGGCCGCATGATGCCCGGCCGCCGCTGGTCCGACGGCCTGCACCAGGCGATTGAAGCCAAGGAAAGCGTCAAGATCGAGCGCGAGAATCAGACGCTCGCCACTATCACCTTCCAGAATTATTTCCGCATGTTCAAGAAGCTGGCCGGCATGACCGGTACGGCGGAAACCGAAGCCGAAGAATTCGAAAAGATCTACAAGCTGGAAGTGGTGGTGATTCCGACCAACAAAGAGTTGCGGCGCATTGAGAATGCCGACGTTGTTTACCGCACCGAGAAAGAGAAATATTTCGCTGCCGCGGACGAGATCCAGCAACTTGCGACCAAGGGCCAACCGGTTCTGGTGGGTACGACTTCGGTGGAAAAATCCGAGCGCCTTGCCGAACTGTTGAAGAAAAAGGGGATCAAGCACGTCGTGCTCAATGCCAAGTTCCATGAGCGCGAAGCCGAGATCGTTGCGCAGGCGGGGCGCAAGGGCGCGGTCACAATCGCCACCAACATGGCCGGCCGCGGTACTGACATCCTGCTGGGTGGCAACCCTGAGTTTCTGGCCAAGCAGGAGATGGTCAAGAAGGGAATCGCGCAACAGCTTCGCGTGGCACAGGGAAAAATCGAAGGCCCGCAGGAAGACGGTGAAACTTCTCTCTTCTATTACAACGGGAATGAATTCACAGTTCCGACCGACAAGTGGACGGAAGCGCTCAATCGCTACAAGCAGCAGACCGACAAGGAACATGACGAAGTGATCGGCGTCGGGGGCCTTCATATTTTAGGCACCGAGCGGCACGAGTCCCGCCGAATCGACAATCAGCTTCGCGGCCGCGCCGGACGTCAGGGCGATCCCGGCTCTTCCCGCTTCTATCTCGCGCTTGAAGATGACCTGATGCGCATCTTCGCCAAGGAGTGGGTGTCGAACCTGCTGCAGCGGTTGGGCATGGAAGAGGGCGTTCCGATTGAGTCCAAGCTCATCACCCGCCGCATCGAGACGGCGCAGAAGGCCGTCGAAGCGCAGCACTTCGAATCCCGCAAACACCTGCTGGAATATGACGATGTGATGAACAAGCAGCGCGAAGCCGTGTACGGCCTGCGGCGGCGCTTGCTCGAAGGCATCGATCAGAAAGACCTGATCCTTGAGGATTATGTTTCGGCGATCCTCGCCGAGCAGCTTGAGCAATATTGTCCGCCCAAGGCGCACGCCGACGACTGGAACATCAAAGGCCTGAAAGATGCGATCTTCACGCGCTTCGGAGTCGATTTCATCGCCGAGGGCGTGAATGCTGAAACTCTGAACCGTGCCGAGTTGGGTGACGCGATTTTCGCGAAGCTCAAGGAACGCTACGACTCCAAAGAAAAACTCATCGGTCCCGAAGCCATGCGCCATCACGAGCGCATGATCATGCTCAGCGTGATTGACCAGCAGTGGAAAGATCACCTGCTCAGCATGGATCACCTGAAAGAGGGCATCGGACTGCGTGGTTACGGGCAGCACGATCCGCTGGTGGAGTACAAGAAAGAATCGTTCGACATGTTCGAAGCGATGATGCAGCGCTTCCAGGAAGATACAGTTCGATATCTCTACCTGATGCAGATTCTGGAGCGTCCACCGGCCCCGGCGCCCGAGCTTGCTGCCCAGCCCGAGGACGGCAGTTCACACGCTGGCGATGGCAACGGACGCCGCGTTCCGCGGATGGTATCGACCTCAGCGGATGATCTGGAAGAAGCCTTCATGCGGCGCAAGCGCCGTGAACTGGAGCAAGCGCGGATGGCCGGCGCGGGCGACGCGCAACCGGTCCAGCAGGTCGTGCGTGGCCAGGAAAAGGTCGGCCGCAACGATCCCTGCCCTTGCGGCTCCGGCAAGAAGTACAAGAAGTGCCACGGGGCATGAGGTAAATCCGTGGTGATCGACGCACTCCACTTTTCCAGCGACCGAAGAGAGTATCCTGCTGCCATTTCACCAACTACTCAGGGTCAAACGGATTTATCCAGGGCATGGGTGGTTTACGCCTGAGTCGGTGCTATCGTGGCAGAGGAGGAAATAGGGAATGGCGTTTCCTAACGATGATCCCACGGTCCAGCAGGGTGACCGTACCATACAACTGATTGACTGGTTGGTGGGACGATTGGAAGAGTGTCTAGGCGAGGTTCTGCCGCTGGAAACTGATGATCTTCTGAAACCCTTTGCGCAGGATGCTCGCAACAGCATGGCATCCGCCATCGAACAGCTGACCCTTGCACGCGCTAAAAAAGAGCAGCAACTCGGGGAGCGCACCAGCTAGAAACGCGGGCAGAAGTGGCGCAGAAAACGACGATAACTGCGCGTGGATTTTCAACGTGCCTTATGTGACCTTCCTTTTCGGCGCGCAGGATGCCCCGTTTGATTGGAGGCGGGAGAAGTGAAGCGGATTCGTGCGCCGAAGTGGTCTGTTCGTAGGGCTGATGGCAACGGACGGTATTACACCCTGCCGTCCATTGCGCACCCGCAAACCGTCGAAGCTCTACTGTTGACAGGATTCGCTGACCATGCGGACGTCGGTGACCTTCAAGTGACCGTGCTCGGTTTTGTTGTTTTTCATGCCGGCGTCTTTCGCTGCGCCTTTCGCGTCTTCCTTCATGTTGTGCATTTTGGAATGCGAAACCACACCTTTAACTTCAATGGTGTGACCGAGATGACTCGTCAGATCGATTGCGTTGTTGTTGTGCACTTCCCACGAGCTGCCGTCGCTGGCGGTCAACAGGAACTCTTTGGCACTAGGGCCCTTAGTAACGCATCCGGTGATGCTTCGCACCTCGCCCTTTGATTTGGCGTCTGTGTCGGAGTCCTGCGCGATTGCCCACGCCGTAGTCAGACCAGCAAGAACCACACACAATAGCAAGCGACTTAGTTTTGTCATTAGGTTGCTCCTTTATGGGCTGCCCCAAAAGAGATGAAAAGGCTCTTAGAAAGTTTCTTTATGTTGTCCGTCTACCCATCACAAATCGCAGGATTAGGGAGATTACTGCGAGTACCTGCTCATTTGTTTCTCCTTTCTACGCTTCCATAAATGCGGGGTGGGAAACCGGAACGGACGCGAGGGTCCGAACGTCGCTAAGATGGTCAACACTGACTATCCCCCCCACAAGGGACGGCGTGCCGTTCCGTGAGCGGACTGCTTTTCAACCGAATAATAAGTCTCAAGAAGAGGGCGGAACTGGTCACAATTGCTCACTTTTCGCAATTATCACCCGGTGCTCTGACCGTTATCACAAATGGTGCAGGGATTATCTGGGGGGCTGGCCCGTTTTGCGTTTTGCTGGATCCACCAATGAACCGGCTACCCCCAGCCTTCGCGGTTTTCGAAGGCGGGGCACCACAGCTGCCGAATCAGGAGACTCTGCTCACCCTTAGCTCCGCCCTGCGCGGCTCGTTGACCAGTCCAGCTTCGTCATAGGCGTAACCGATAACCTCTCCACATCCAGTGTTCTGGTTGGAGCGCCAACCCGCGCTTTATGGGATTGCGATGCATGTACCCGCAATTTCTCTACTCGCTTCTTGTCCGAGAAGACCACGAAAAACCGAGGCTGTCAGATGCGGCCGGTTGGGCATGCAGTCGGCGTAGCAAGATGCCCGGGCACTGGCTGTGACGAATGAACATCGCATCGGGTCCGTTGGTGCCCAGCTTTCGAAAACATGAAAGCTGGGGCAACCGCTTCTGTGGGGTGGATTCAGAGAAATCAAAACCGGGCCAGCCCCCTCCAGCGCAGTTTGCAGTTCCAGTTGGGAGTTTCCCATCGCAACAGTCAGAGAGACTGGACGTGTCTAATCCTCACTGCAAATGCCGAATACAGAGTATTCTGGAATCGTCTCTTCTAGCATCTTCCCGCCTGCCCATCGAGAGCCGGTTTCCTGCGAAATCTGACAATCAGCCATCTTAGCTAGGTGGAGAATGAGTACAGGTGAATTCAGTGATGAAGACATTAACTTTGGTTGTGGGTCTGCTAGGGGTACTTCTGGTGACTGTTTTCGGGCAGGCTCAGAAGGCCTCGACAAGCAACAACATGAAAAACGTCATCTATGTGGCTGCAGATAAGGCAACGTTCAAGCAGTTTCCCACGGGCGGGGTCTCGATGGCGACCCTTTGGGGTGACCCGGACAAGGGCGTTCATGGAACGTTCACAAAATTTGAGCCGGGGTACGACGCGGGAATGCACATTCACACCAACGATGTTTGGATCGTCGTTATCAAGGGCGCTTACTTATATAAAGATGAAGCGGGCGCGAAGCGTGTGGGGCCAGGAGAGTTTCTCCGAGTTCCTGGCGGTCACAAGCATTGGAGCGGCGGTGAGAAGACGGAAGGCGCGCTCTTCTACGAGGAATCGTCAGGGAAGTTCGATAGCATACCTGCGAAATAGAGGTACCCGCAACAAGAACCTATTGCCGAAAGCATTCATTCCGACTAACCAGCTTGAGACCATAACGACTGCGAAGCTCTTGAGCATCCGCTGGATGATCCTGTTTTTGCTCTTACCCCTCACAACAACGGCCGGGTGGGCATTGCACTCGGTGTAGCATAGATGCCCAGCCGTTGGCTGTACCAATGAACATCCGGTCGGAGTCCGTGGTACCCAGCTTTCGAAAACCACGAAAGCTGGGGCAACCGCTTTCTGTTGGATGAATTCACAGAAATCAAACCTGGGCCAGCCCCCGAGTCAAAATAGTTTTCCCGTGCTCATTTGTGTAGCCGCTCGCGGCCCGAATTATGCGGCTCGTGTCTTCGCAGAGGACAGGCACGCGGCAACCTCGCGGAGGACCTGCTCGTAGTCAGCGGCTGTCGCCCGCTCCACATGAATACGAGCGCCCTTTACGCCTGCTTCCTGCGCCAACCTCTTGAACTCAGTCTGAAGAAAGACTTCCAATTGCTTCGGGGTCAAGACGGCAATGGGAACAGTAGAGGACTTGCCGGTATCGGTCTCAATCCTCAGACAATATGGGGATTCGAACTGTTGTATTTCCGGATTCATGCAACACCCCTTTTCTGGAGTGACGAAAGTGGCAGGCAAGATTGTTAGCATTCTAGCGCGTCCCGCCGTTCCCGTACGCGATGCGGAAAATAGTTGAGGCAGGTTCTGCACAGTTGGCGATAAATAGGATTTCACTCAAAATTGACCGGTCCAGGTATTGAGGGTAAGGCCGGATTGTCTGTCAGTAGTGTTCCCAGGTGACCGACCAGTGCTCATCTGGCCGGGTTGATTTGATGATCAAGTGCCCATTGGAAAACTGGTAGGCCCGCGGAAGGTCTTTCCCCACGAGCCCGCTCGTAATCGATCCTTGCACGTGGTGCGTTACCGTGTGCGCTTCCTCATTCACGTCGTAGCCGCCGAAAGAAGCTTCATACCCGTTCTTGACGTAATCATTCGACAGACCGTACGACGATGGCGGATACATGAGCTGCACCGCCATGTGGCCATCCTGCGTGTACAGCAACATACCCTTCAGATCCGCGATACGGTTCACTTTTCCGTTCGCTTCGGGGACTTCCAGCGCGACAAGACGCCACGCTCCGATCAGCTTGCTTCTGGCGGAACTAGGGTCTGCCTGTTTCTTTTCTGCGGATTGCATTCGTGAAACTGGACTGAGCAAGGCAACGGTGGCCAATGTCCAACAGAACAGTACCTTCATGCTTCAATCCTCCTGCAAGCGGAATGGTTTAGTTTCCCACAGTTCCAGCCGAGCAAAGGCCTGAAGGGGCTGGATGTAACATCTCGGCTACACTCAGACTGCCGGGCAGGTCGTGTTCTGGAATGGCTCGTGCGGCGCTTCTGATTGTGGCAGACGGACGATCAGCGGCGCGATCAAGCCTTCGTAGGCGCGAGTTCCAGGGCGTTCTCCGGGCAGCTTAAAACGATTTAACTACTGGATCTATCTCTCGTAATGTCAATGAGATACATGGAATAATTTACACAACACTTCGGGACGGGAAGAGGGTGCGAATTCAGTCGTTTACGCCGAATCTGCACAAAGAGTGATGCAGGAGATACGCACTCGAGGTCTTGACTTTTGCCTGCTCAGGAAAGCATGTAAATGGCGCACGCGAGATCCCTTGGCCCGCCGCTTCGCCCCGGCGAAAGAGGCTGTTACGAAACTTTTCTTCCGCCCCTTAGGGGGCTTGATTGTTTCCCGCTTTACTTACCCACGCCTTGCGGCGTGGGCTGTATTCTGACGCCGCTTCGCGGCTGGCAGAACCAACGCTCCTAGTGAGATCAGAAGTTTGTGCCTGAAGGTATCAGCGTTTCACCGCCTTGAATGTCATCGCATCGGCCTTGCTCTTGGTTTGCTGCTTCCACCCGGCAAACAGGGTCGCATAGTTTTTCGTGATGTAATGCTGGTGTTCTATCCCCAGTTTTTTCGCCGTTGCATCAATCCAACGCGGCTTGCCTTCGATCTCGCAGAAATTTCCGATCGGCGTTTCATCAACCACTACATTGCCTTTCCCGTCACTCCACTCCGTTCGGAACTTTTCGTAGCGGAACGATGGGGAATAGCCCAGGGCCTGGAGAATCGCGTGCATGGTCTTGCCGTCTTCGAGGCCGGTCTCCAGTTCTTCGCGGCTGCTGTGGCGTTCGCGTTTCGAACCACTCTTATGAGTCAGTTTCCAGGTAGATCCGTACTGCCGGAGTCGCAGCAGTTCTTTGCGGTTGCGTAAAACCTCGCCCGGCAGGTCGTACAGTGTATTCATTTCATGAGTGCGGCGCGTAACCAGGCGAAACCCGGCGCTGCGCAGCGTGCGAGCGAGGGCCTGAAGGTTATCTACCTGAAATTTGATCTCAACTTCCTGCGGCATGCGAATAGTTTATTACGGGTGCGCAGATCCCACGGTTGGGGCCACATTGCTTTGCAGGTGTCTTAGTGTCAGTTCCTTTTCCCAGTCCACGGTTTCGAGTGGGCCGACCATCACAACCCAGCTCACCGCTCCGACGCCGGCGATCACTGCGGCGATCACCAGCGGCCAGTAGAACTGTCCGGTGCGTCCCAGCAGGTATCCGGTAAGAGCCGGGGCAACAGCGCCTGCGAAGTTGCCGACAAAGTTCTGAACTCCGGCCCATCGCCCCGCCACACGCGGACCGGCCAGAGTTTGCGTCACCGCCCAGCAGTTTCCTCCCGCCATGCCGAGTCCCACGCCCGCAATGGCGAGCACCGGTACGATGAAAAAGTCGGGAACAACTGCGGCCAGGGCCAGGGAAATGCCCAGGGCCGACATCCCAATCCCCAATTGAGACTTCCGGACCCGCGTGGGCGAACTACCTGCCATGATCCATCGGTCGGCGAGCTTGCCGCAGACCAAGGCGGATGCTGCGTCGAGCAGGAAGATGATAGCCCCCGCCTTCGCCATGCCTCCCATGGTGAAATGCCGTCCCCGCATCAGATAGCTGGGCAGCCACGTAACTAGCAGATAAAGGCAATAATTCATGCAGAATTGGCCGACTGCAGTGCCCCAGGCGGAGCGCCGTCGCAGGATGTCGATGATTCTGACTTTGGGTCCAGTGCTCGCCTTCATGCTGCTACTGCGCGGGGGCATCCATCCTAACCAGGGGATGAGCCACAACAGGCTGAGAGAACCAAGCACCAGAAAGAAGGGCCGCCACCCAAAGCGGCCAATCACGCTTCCTCCAACGGCCATGCCGAGTGCCGGGCCCACTGCCAGACCAGCGATTACGACGGCGTTCGCCATGCCGCGCCGGCCCTCGGTAAAGTGGGTGCCGATGATGTTGCAATAGGAGGGAAACGCTACCGATTCGCCGAGCCCCAGAATGACGCGAATGACCATCAGCGCGGCAAATCCATGCAGGAGTCCGGTTACCGCGGTAGCGCTCGACCATAAAAAGAACCCGGCCGCGAAGACCCACTTCACGTCAAAGCGGTCTGCCAGCCATCCGGCAGGAATTTGCATGCAGCCGTAGGTCCAGAAGAATGCCGATAACAGCGTGCCCAGCTGCAGATCGGAGAGGTGAAGTTCCCCTTTGATGAGTTCAGCGGCGATGGAGAGATTGCTGCGGTCGATGTAGTTGATAAGAACAGAGAGGGCCAGCAGGAATAACACCCGGTTCATGGCAGAACTGTGGCCGGCGGGCGGCGCCAGTGCCTGATCCGCCTGAATCGCTCCGACCGCGCCATTCGCCGGGAGGGTTACCATGGCAAAACTGAGCAATTGTACGCTCGTATCTCAAAATGCCAGAGCGATATTGCCTTCGGCCGAAGGGGATTTCGAGTGGAGGAGTTACTACCTGAAGAAGGTCTTTGAAGGGGAACAGGCAACTGGATGATCCGGCGCCCGTATTGCAAATCTAGACGATTACAACGTTTCGAAATCAAGAGAAGGTTGGCAGCTTCACCAGGTCGTTCTTGGGTACGGACTCCAGTGGCTTGCCGGCCTTGAGCCAGGCGTGCAGTCCGCCGACGATGATGAAGGCGTTGAATCCTCTTTCCCGCAGTAGATGCGCCACCCGGGCGCTGGTCGCTTCGCGCGTTCAAGTACAGTACAGATAAATCTCTGTGTCCTTGGAAAGGTTCTTGATCTCCTCGTCGAGATTGTTCGGTTCAATGCGGATGGACCCGTGGATCCGCTCGGCGCCGATATCGTAGTACCCATGACTGCGGACGTCGACGATCTGAATCTTGTCCCCAGCTCCGGCAGCGATCCGGGCCGCAAGCTCTGAAACCTGAATCCTTGGCACAACGTTATAAACCCTGTACTTGATAAAGTGCCTGACCCAGTAAGCGGCGTAAATGATGATGGCGATGGCCACCAGCACTTCCATCACGCGGCCTGCCGCATAGAAGCTTCGTAAGGTGGCTGCCAGGAAATCGCGGCTCACGTAGCCCACCAGGATGTAAACGGTGGTGTAGAGCAGCGCTCCGGCGGAATCCAGCAAAATGAATTGTCCGAAGCGCATTTTCATGCTGCCAGAAAGCGGCGCAGCCATGGTGTTGAGGCCGGGTACGAACTTGGCAATGACCAGCGTGGCTTTTCCGCGCTTGTAAAACGATTCCGCGGCGCGGAGCATACAAGTCTCAGGATTCATGGAAAGCCGGCATAGCACTCTCAGAAGCGCCCATCCCGTATAACGCCCCAACCAGAACTGAATGATGTCGCCGGCGAGCAGCGCAACGACGGCGGCCAAAAAGACATTGGTAGCTACCAGTGTGTGCGCGGCGATCGCCGCTCCCGCGGCAATCATTGCGATCGATGCAGGCAGGGGAAGGCCCATGGCCTGCCCGAACAAAAAGGCAAATGTCAGGACATAACCGTGGCGGGCCACCGTTGCAACCAGGTCATTCATAACTGCTTCGCTTTGATTCCCCGAGGTCAGAGGAAGGTTCAGTATAAACAAAAGCCGGACGGATCTGTTGCGGATCCGCCCGGCTCGACCGTCGGAGGAGCGAGTCTCTCAGGAGAACTTCCTCGACAGGATGAGCGAAACAGCGGCTTGCACTCGAAGTCTCTCCGGCCCTGTCGGGCCGGCGCGTCGAAAAACCTGGGCGCCTTTTCGTCACAGGCTTCGACTGAAGCCGCTGTCCCTATTGACGCATGGTCCGCCGCGGAGAAGACCCCCAGCGACTTGCCTTTCCCAAGTGCTAAGGGGAGAGGAGTGAGGTTGATCTTCTGCCTCACCGCATGCCAGTGCGTCTCGTTAGCTTTCCGCTCTGGTGGACACCCTCGTCAACTGCCCGCATTTTCCGACCAGTCCGGTGGAAAATCTGTACCCGCCATCACGGTTCGAGGTGACCCCGGTCAAGTAGGAGAGGGTTTCCAGTTTGTGCCCCAGGTCACAACGTGAACATGTAGGGACAGCCGCCCTCGGCTGTCCGGCCCGGCGAAGCCGGGCAGAGGCGCCACTCAACAGTCGAGCTTCGCTCGACCGGACAGCCGAGGGCGGCTGTCCCTACATGCCTCTTGCATTAGGGGGTAGCCGCAGAGCAGAGCAGGAATTTTTCACAATTCAACTTGTGCCATGGGGAAACGTTGGAACCACTATTTTTCGCGCGCGACCACAAACTCTGGGGCCCAGAGCAGGGCGCGTTTTATCTCGGAATCGGGGAAGGTGCAGATGGCTTTCCTGGCAGACTCGGCGTATTGGACGGCGCGTTTGCCGGCGGCTTCCACCGAACCATAACGCTCCAGAATCTGCAGGATGTGCGCGTGCGTCACACCGTTGAAAGCTCGTTCCTGGAGAATGGTCTGAACCTTTTGACGTTCCTCGGAGGTGCAGCGTTCCAACGCGTGAATCACGGCCATGGTCGCCTTGCCCTCGCGCAGGTCGCTGGCCACCGGCTTTCCCAGCACGTCTGGCGAAGCCGTGAGATCCAGAACGTCGTCCACTATCTGAAACGCCATGCCCAGATCGTGCCCATATTTCCCCAGAGCGCCTTCTTGCTCCGGAGTCGCGCCGCCGAGAATCGCTCCCAGCCGCATGCACACGGAGAACAGGCAAGCCGTCTTACGAAAAATCAAATCGAAATACTCTTCCTGGGTTATCAACTTCCCCAGCTTTTCAATCTGGAGCAGTTCGCCCTCCACCATCATCTGGGTGAGTTCGATCAGGGTGTCGAGGATGCGGAAGTTCCGTTCCTGCACCGCCATCTTGAACGCCTGCATGTAAAGCCAATCTCCGGCTAAAACGCACTTGGAATTTCCCCATTGGGTATTGGCTGCGGGACGGCCGCGCCGGGTCTTGGCTTCGTCAATGATGTCGTCGTGAACCAGGGTGGCCGTATGAATGATTTCGACCACCGCACCCAGGCGAACTGCTCCTCGGCCCTGGTAATTGAAGAGTTTCGACGAAAGCAGCAGAAGGGCAGGACGGATTCTCTTGCCCCCGCCGGCGCGCAGATATTCCCCGATCTCGGTGATGGCGCGAACGCTGGAGACGGTGTCCCGTCCAAATTCATCTTCCAAGGCGACGAGATCGTCTCGGAGAAGATCGAATACTTCCTTGCCATTAATCGTCGCGGGCGCGCTCAAGTCGGACCTCAGACCTCGCGCCGTCAACTTCAGCCTGCGCTGAAGCCTGACGCCTGAGGTCAGCCTTTCAGTTCGTTCTGTAGTTCGTAAATTGCAAGTCGATACCAAAATCGTGTTGCTTCAGCGTGGCAATGACGTCTTGCAAGGTGTCGCGATCCTTGCTGCTGATTCTGACCAGATCTCCCTGAATGGAAGCCTGTGCTTTCTTCTTCGAGTCTTTCACCAGCTTTACGATCTCCCGCGCTTTTTCAATGGCGATACCTTGCTGCATGGTGGCGCGACGCTTCGAGGTACCTCCGGCGGCGGGTTCCACCGGACCGTAGGTCAGCGCTTTCAGCGAAACGCCGCGCTTTACTAACTTCTGCTGCAGTACGTCATTGACCGCTTTCAGCTTGTATTCGTCGGCCGAGTGCAGAACGATCGCGTCCTTCTCCAATTCGATATTGGACTTGGAGTCCTTGAGGTCAAAGCGCGTGTGGACCTCCTTCAGCGCCTGCTGGATGGCGTTCGAGACCTCCTGCAAATCGACCTTGCTGACGACGTCGAAGCTGTTATCGGGCATACATTTCTAATCTTTCTGAAATAAAAGTAAGCTGAGATGAGGGTATCAGAATTGCGGATTAACGTGCCGGAACTTTGCTTTCATCCATTTCAGATATTTTGAAAAAATTGTAGAAATTGCGGGCGGTGAGTTCTCCTACTTCGTCCATCGTAAGGCCACGCAATTCGCCCAGCTTACCGGCGGTTTCTTTCAAGTACGCAGGTTCGTTGCGCTTGCCACGGTGAGGGAGGGGGGCCAGATAGGGGCAATCGGTCTCGATCAAGATCCTGTCCAAGGGCACTTGCAGGGCCGCATCACGAATCTGCTGTGCTTTTGGAAATGTCAAATTTCCGGCGAAGGAAATCATGAATCCCATATCCAGCGCGCGTTGGGCATGGGTCCACGTTCCCGTAAAACAATGCAAGATGCCCCCGATGCTTTTGGGAGCCCATTGTTCCTGTATCAACTGCAGGCAGTCTTGCCATGCGTTCTCGCTGTTCTCCGATGGACGGCAATGGATCACGACGGGAAGCTTGGCCGTGCCCGCGAGTTCCATCTGGCGAACAAACACCTCTTTCTGTGTATCGCGCGGCGAGTGGTCGTAATAATAGTCGAGTCCGATCTCTCCCCATGCGATCACTTTAGGATGGCGCGCCAGTCGCTCCATTTCGGAGTACGCATGATCGGACGCCAGCCGGGCTTCGTGGGGATGGATCCCGATGGTGGCATAGAGGAAGGGATATTTGTCTGCAAGGCGCACGCCGGCATCGAGTTGCGGGGGGCCATCGCCATTCCCGATCGTCACCATGGTTCGCACTCCAGCGTCCCGGGCGCGCGCAATCACCTGCTCGCGATCGGAGTCGAACTGCTTGCCGTCAAGATGTGCGTGCGAGTCGACGAACACGGTTCCTCTGAGTGAAACGGGCTATTTCAGTCGCGCCCCTACGGGCACTTCTTCCAAAAAGCTGGCCAGCACTGGCTTGCCGTCTTCGAGTGACGCGGCCACAATCATGCCGTTGGATTCGTAACCGCGCAGCTTGCGCGGTGCAAGATTCGCGACAATGACGACTTTGCGCCCGACCAGGGTCTCGGGCGCGTAAGCTTCGGCGATGCCCGCCAGGACCTGCCGAACCTCTGTCCCTATGTCGACTTCCAGGCGCAATAACTTGTCGGACTTCGGAACACGTTCGGCGACCTTTACCAGTCCAACGCGCAATTCCACTTTCGCGAAATCATCGATGGAAATCTTGTTTCCGTCTTGCGAAACAGCTGCGGCCGTAGGAGCCGCCGTGCCTAGCGCAATGGCTGGGGGCGCTGCCACTGGCGGGGTGTTGGGCGTGGCCGCACTCTGCTTCGACTGTTCCACTTCCGGCCCTCTTTGCTGCTCTTCCATCTGCTGCATCCTTTCAATCGCGCTTTTATCCGCGCGAGGAAATACCGGACTCACCTTGCCCAGCTTGGTCCCGAGCGGCAGTTGACCCCAGCTGAGTTGAGTGAGATCGAGCTTCTTGATGTCTCCCAAACCGAGCTGCTCCCAGATTTTCGTCGTCGCCTCAGGGATAACCGGGTGGGCGAGCGCCGTGGCAATGCGCAAAGCCTCCGCCGACGTGTAGAGCACGGTGGCCAAACGCGCGCGGCTCTCGTCATCCTGCTTTTCGCCCAGCGACCAGGGTTCGTTCTCGACGATGTATTTATCGACGGCCGCGACCAATCCCCAGGCAGTCTCCAGCGCGCGGGAAAACTGAAATTGATCAAAGAACGTTCCAGATTCGCGAATGGTTTTTCGCCCAACCTCCGCGATGGCGTCGTCGGCCGGCGTCCGGGCCACGGCATGCGATGGATACGGCACTTCTCCCCTGAAGTAGCGATTGATCATCGTCAAGGTACGGCTCGCCAGATTGCCCAGCCCGTTGGCAAGATCAGAGTTATAGCGTTGCACCAGGGCGTCAAAGGAAAACGATCCGTCCTGGCCGAAAACGACCTCGCGCAACAGGAAGTAGCGCAGCGCATCCGCGCCCAGCACGTCGAGAATGGTCTCGGTCCGCACGATGTTCCCACGCGACTTCGACATCTTGCTTTCTTCAAACAGCAGCCAGCCATGCGCCACGATGGCCTTCGGCAGTTCCAGACCCGCCGCCATTAAGAAAGCCGGCCAGTAGACACAGTGGAAGCGCACAATCTCTTTGCCGATCATGTGCACGTCCGCTGGCCAGTATTTCTTGAATGCCTCCTGCGCCCCGGCATGCGAAGATCCGTAGCCGATCGCGGTGATGTAATTGGCCAGCGCATCCAGCCAGACGTAAATCACGTGCTTGGGATCGTCCGGCACCGGAATGCCCCACGAGAATGTCGAGCGACTGATCGAAAGATCGCGCAGTCCCGAGCGCACGAACGAGATCACTTCATTGCGCCGCGTCTCTGGACGAATGAAATCGGGATTCGCATAGATCTCCAGCAGCTTGTCCTGGAACGCCGACAGCTTGAAGAAGTAATTTTCTTCATGCACGGTTTCCGTGATGCGGCCGCAGTTCGGGCAGGGATCGCCCGGCTGGGCGCCGTCGACGTACATCTCGTCGGAGACGCAGTATTGACCGGTGTACGAGCCCTTATAGATGTAGCCGTTGTCACGAATGCGGCGGAATAGTTCCTGAACCCGCTTCTTATGGCGCTCTTCGGTGGTGCGGATGTAGTCGTCATTGGAGATGCCCATCCGCTTCCACAAGTTGCGGAACTCCGCCGAGATTTCGTCGGCATACTGCTGCGGAGTTTTTCCGGCGGCCTGGGCCGCGCGCTCTATCTTTTGTCCGTGCTCATCGGTGCCGGTCAGGAAGAAAGTGTCGGCGCCCAGAAGTCGCTGCCTGCGCGCAACCGTATCGCAGGCGATGGTCGTATACGCATGCCCAATGTGCGGGCGCGCATTCACGTAGTAAATCGGGGTTGTGATGTAGAACTTTCTGTTCATGAGATAACTTGTGGCTTGTGCGCAAAAATGTAAGCTCGGCGGCTTTGATACTCCACGTTCGGCGCATAAGGATCACGCTCGATCACTTCGTCGATCTCGAATCCGGCCTCGCGCATATATCCCATCACTGTACGCGCGCTAAAGAATGTGAACTCGAGAGAAACGCCGCATCCCCAAACGTCCTCTTCCAGTTGCGAGACATCTTCGCCCAGGTGAAAAGCGATCAGCAACTGTCCGCCGGGTTGCAGGACGCGTCGCATCTCTCGTAGGGCTTGAGCAACTTCTGCGCCCGGCAAGTTTACGATGGCATAGAATGCGGCAATACCCGCCCACGTATTCTCTGCAAACGGCAGCGCCCGCATGTCACCCCAATGAAAATCAATCCCCGAATTTAATTCTCTCGCCCGCTGGAGCATTCCGTCGGACAGATCAACGCCGCAGACCTGAATCCCTCTCCCTCGCAGGTATCGCGCAACCTGCCCCGGGCCGCATCCCAGATCGCACGCCATCCCGCGATCGGCGACGCTGTCGGCAAAGCGATCGAGCAGTTCCCGATCCAGCGGTTTATGCCGCAGTTCATCATAGATACGGCGTGCATATTCATCGGCGATCGAGTCGTAGCCGGATTGCACGTCGGGGATGCTCTGGGTCATGCGATGCCGACCTATTTCTGCCCGCCGCTGGCATACGCTCGCGATGCTTCCTGCATGACGGTCTTCAGCGGGACGTGGTGTTCGGTCGCGATCCGGCGGCAGTCTTCATATTCCGGCGCATAGTTGGTGACCGTTCCGTTCATGCTTGCGATCTTGATGCGGACCTCGCCCCACTGGGTGCGAACATTTTCCCATCGCCGCGCCAGAGTCTGGCGGACTTCATGCCGCTGGCGCACGCCCAGGGTGGTAGTTTCGGCGAAAATCAGCTGCGTCAGTTTGATCGCGTCGGCGGATTGGCAGAGCACGGTCAGCAACGTTCCCGGGCGATTCTTCTTCATCTGCACCGGCATGCCGAAGACGTCGAGTGCGCCTTCCTGCAGCAGGCGATCCAATACGTACCCAAACACTTGCGGGTTGAGATCGTCGAGGTTCGCTTCCAACACGGAGATGGTTTCGGAATTCACTTTGTCCAGCGGCTTGGCGGCCTCGCCAATCACCAGTCGAACGACATTCGGATTGCGCTCGAAATCCCGCGATCCCGCCCCGTATCCGGCTCTTTCGACCTTCATCGGCGGAAAAGGTTCGAAGCGTTGCGCCAGAATCTTTACGATCGCCGCGCCCGTAGGAGTGACCAACTCACCTTGTACTCCGGAGGAATACACCGGGGCGTCCCGGAGAAGTTCCAGTGTGGCTGGCGCAGGAACCGGGAAAGTCCCATGAGCACAGTGGACTGTCCCTCCACCGACATTTAAGGGCGAGCATACAAATTCATCGACTGCGAGTGCCTCTGCGCCCACCGCCGCACACACGATGTCCACGATCGCATCGACCGCCCCAACTTCGTGGAAGTGGATCTCTTCGATGGGCACGTCATGAATCTTTGCTTCGGCTGCGCCCAGCGCTTCGAAAACGGAAGTCGCAGTATTCTTTGCCTTGTCAGAGATCTTCGCAGCCGAGATGATCTTTCGGATTTCGTTCAACCCACGATGCGTGTGCCGGTGTGTATGCGTATGTGGCGCCGGCGGGGTTTCGTGACTATGCGCGTGGTCGGGCGAGTGGGAGTGCCCATGTTCATGATGATGCTCTTGGCGCTCTTGGGCTTGAATCAGGGCGGGCGCGGCCGCGTGAGCCGCGTTCTGCTTCGCCCAATACTCCTCGCGAGGCATATCCTTCTCGCCCTCAACCCAGACGTCCACCTTGGTCGCCGAAATCCCGCTGCGCACTACCCGCGAAATCTCCAGCTTCGCTCCCAGGCCGAGCGCAGCAACTGTGTCCTCGAGGAGGCGCGGAGAGACTCCGGCATCTACCAGAGCGCCGAGGAACATATCGCCGCTGATTCCAGAAAAACACTCGAGATACGCGATTCTCATGGCGGAGATCTCATCATAGGGAACCGTGCTATCAGCGTCAAACCTGTGCGCCGCGCCGACTCTGTTAAAATCACTGTTTCTCCAACAGGTTAGAGGGCGTCCTTGTATCGCTATCTAGAGCATCTTCTTGCCCAGCGCGTGCTGGAGTGTCTTGAGCGGCGTCATCCCGGGGTTACCCTGCCGCGCGTCGTAATCGAACAGCCACCGCGGGTCGAGCTTGGCGACTTCGCTATTCCCATGTTTCCTTTTGCCAAGCCTCTGCGCTCGGCTCCCCTGAAGATTGCCGAAGTCATTCGGGCGGAGATGGGAGGCATGGAGGGAATTGCGGAGATGACGGTAACGCCTCCGGGCTACCTCAATGTGAGAATCGATCGGCCGTGGATGGCTGCGGCTCTCGCTTCCGATCGCAAGGAGCCCGGCGAAATTCCAGCCGGCAAGATCCTGGTCGAGCACTCCAGCATCAATCCCAACAAGGCCGCGCACATCGGACATCTTCGTAACGCCGTTCTAGGGGACACGTTCGTGCGTCTGCTGCGCTTCGCGGGAAGGGAAGTCGACGTTCAGAACTATATCGACAATACGGGCGTACAGGTGGCAGACGTGGTGGTCGGATTTACCCATCTGGAGAAGAAGTCGCCCGCCCAGGTTGAGGCGCTGACGCGACAGCCCCGCTTCGATTACTACTGCTGGGATCTCTATGCTCGGGTCTCGCAGTGGTACGAGGCCAACCCGCAGGACAAGCAAATCCGGCCGCAGACCTTGCATGCAATCGAAGATGCCGCCAGCGAGACCGCAGGAGTGGCGGAGGTGATCTCCAATGCCGTGCTGCGCCGCCATCTGGAGACGATGGACCGGCTGGACATCGAATACGATTTCCTTCCGAGGGAGAGCGAAATTCTGCACCTGCACTTCTGGGATGCGGCTTTTAGCAAGCTGAAGGAAACTGCCGTGCTCACCTTCGAGAGCGAAGGCAAGAACAAAGGCTGCTGGGTGATGCGCAGGGCCGGAACTGCAAAGGCAGGCTCAGCAGAACTGGAAGCGGGAGAGCAAGACAAAATCAGTGAAGAAGATCAGAAGGTGATCGTGCGCTCCAATGGCACCGTGGGCTACGTTGGCAAAGATATCGCGTATCACATGTGGAAGTTCGGCTTGCTGGGACGCGACTTCGGCTACCGCAAGTTCTACCGCTATCCCAACAACCACGACTGCTGGATTTCTACGACCGACGGAGAAAAGGATCACCCGCACTTCGGAGACGTTGCGGAAATCTACAACGTGATCGATGCCCGCCAGTCGGAAGCGCAGAACACTGTGATTGAAGCGCTGCGCGGACTAGGCCATGACGAGGCCGCCGATCACTACACCCATTTTTCCTACGAGATGGTGGCGCTGACGCCGCGATGCGCTGCCGAACTCGGCTACACACTGAGCGACGAGGATAAATCGCGCCCCTACATCGAGGTTAGCGGGCGCAAAGGTTTCGGGGTGAAGGCGGATGATCTGCTCGATCGCTTGATCGCCTCCGCCAAGAACGAAGTCGACTCGCGGCATCCTCAGTTAAGCGAGCCGGAGCGGTTAAAGATCGCTACGCAAATTTCCGTTGGCGCCCTCCGCTACTTCATGTTGAAGTACACCAAGCAATCGGTTATCGCATTCGACTTCAAAGATGCTCTCAGCTTTGAAGGCGAGACCGGCCCGTACGCGCAATATGCGGTGGTGCGCGCCAGCAGCATATTCCGCAAAGCTGGTCTGGAGCCGGATGAGTTCTCGCTGAAACTGGCACAGCCGGAACTGGCGGCTTCTTTCTCCGGAGAGGACGCAGATGAGATATGGGAGCTTTGGCTTGCCTCCTCGAAGACTTCTTCGGTGGTTGAGCAATGTATCGCGACAACCGAACCAGCTTATCTGGCGAAGCACGTGTTCCAGTTAGCACAGCTCTTCAACACGTTCTACCATCGTCATCCGATTCTCAGCGAGGCCGATGACGAGCGAAAACAGTTCTTGCTCGCCACCGTAGCTATAGTCCGTCGGGAACTGATCCGTGCGCTGGCTGTAATGGGGATCACGGTTCCGCATGTGATGTAGAATCCCTTGCCAGTATTGAGCGGCCTTGCTGCTCCTTCCAACGCTCGAAGTGCGACGGCATATCGGGCGAGCATGGCTCGGGCAAGACGGAGCGGCCGTCCCTACATGCATTTTGCACTACGGGATCGCCGGCAGCACGCTCGTGCACCAGGAAAATTATCGCGCGAGTGAACCCATCGACCACGCCCCACCGGTAAGTTCACCATGGAATGACAGAGGCACGAGAAATAAAGTAAAGAGGCTTTCTCCGTGCTTCCGTGTCTCTGTGGTGAAATGTTCTCAGCAGCGCGTTGCTTCCACAAGTCAGGAGCACAGGATGGAATTTACTCACCGGAAGTTTTTCCTATGCGTCGCTCTCGTGAGCCTCTGCTTTCTCGCTTCGACAATTTGGGTGTCGGCTCAAGACGGCCCGGCGGAGGCTCAAGCGAATCGCGTTGCGAAGCGTGCACGAGTGGGCTTGGCTCTGAGCGGCGGCGGTGCGCTGGGTCTGGCCGAGGTCGGCGTCATCCAGTGGATGGAAGAAAACCATATCCCAGTTGACCGGATCGCAGGCACGAGTATGGGCGCGATCATCGGCGCCATGTATGCCACGGGAATGTCAGCGCCAGAGATGGTGGATTTCGCCGAGAAGGTCAATTGGGACCAAGCCCTTGCTCCGGAACCGGCCTATTCCCAGATTTCGTACCGCCGCAAGCAAGACCGCGGCGATTTTCTGATCCATGCACCACTCGGCCTGAAACATGGTCTCGCTGGTCCCAACGGCTACAACGCTGGGCAAGGTGTCGGGCTTCTCCTCGATCGCATTGCCTTTCGGGAGTCTGGAATCTCCAGCTTTGACGACCTCGTCATTCCGTTTCGTTGCGTGGCGACCGACATGCAAACCGGGGATGCGGTAATTCTCCACGACGGCCCGCTGGCGCAGGCGGTGCGCGCCTCCATGGCCATCCCAGGCATGTTCACTCCCGTGCAAATCCAGGGACGCATGCTGGCCGATGGCGGCATGGTGCAAAACATCCCCGTTGAAACGGTCCGCAGCATTGATGCGGATGTGGTGATCGCGATCGAGCTTCGCCTCCCGCCCGGCGACATCAAGGAACTGAACACGCTGACCGGCGTTCTTTCGCGCGCGGTCGACGTGATGATCATTCAAAACGAGCATCGCTCGCTTGAGCACGCCGACAGCAGAATCAGCGTGGACATGAAGGGCTTCTTTGTCGACGATTACGGCCGCGTGAAGGACCTGATCGCACTGGGATACAAAACTGCCGCAGGCGAATCCGCCGAGTTGCTGAAGTATGCCATTCAGGATCCCGCAGAGTGGCAGCGCTATCTGGATGAGCGCAAGGCCCGCAAGCGCCCGCCCATCAAGCAAGTCGACGCAATCGTCGTCAGCGGCGCCGATCGCGACGCCGACGATACCATTCGACACCGCCTCAGCGAGGATCTGGGCAAGCCTCTCCATCTTCCTACGTTGGAGAAGCAACTGACGCAGATTGCCGGCGAAGGGCAGTTCGATCACCTGGGCTACGAAGGTTTCGTACAGAATGGCGTCCCCGCGCTGCGCATCACCGCACATGAGAAAGCGTACGGCCCGCCATTTGTGGATTTGGCGGTGAATGTGGAAGGTTCAGGTGTCGCCGCATTCGACTTCTCCGCCGGGGCCCGCATCACATTTATGGATGTCGCTCATCGCGGCGGCGAGTGGCGCAATGATCTTCTATTCGGCTCCAGCAATTTAGGGGCGAGCGAATACTACCAGCCCATCGGCCGCTCGCGTTTCTTTGTGGCTCCGTATGCATTTGCTTCCAAGTACGGACGAAACTCATTCACCGGCCTGACCCGCATCGCGATCTTCGGCGACGAGCGCGCGGGCGGCGGTTTCGACCTGGGATTCGAACCTAACTTGCGCAGTGAGGTTCGTATCGGATATGAAATCTTCGATGGAAAACTCGCTCCTCTTGTGGGCGCCGCAGGACTGCCTATTCTTCACGGCAGCACGGGGCTGTTCCGCGCGCGCTATGTTTGGGATGGTCAGGACAGCCCCTCGGTGCCGAGCAAGGGAAGTCGCGTGGTCGCGATGGTTTCACGAGTGTTGCAGACTCCGGGCGTTTCGCATTCCATCGATCAACTGGATGTGCGGAGCTCCAATTTTGTGCCGCTCGGCAACAAGACGTCGCTGTTCTTCGATGTTGCCGGCGGATCGACGTTCCGTGGGCCCGCCGGACCGTTCCAGGTTTTCGAGCTCGGCGGACCGTTCCGGCTGGGCGCGTATTTCCCGGATGAATTCCTGGGCAATCATTATGTCTACTCGTCGTTCGGCTTCCGCCGAGAGTTCTACCGGCTGCCGCAGCTGGCAGGGAACAAAGTTTACTGGGGAGGATGGTACGAGGCTGGCTCGGCTTTCGGTACGGCAAGGGATGACCCTGGGCCGGTGGTGATCCGTGGCACATTCAATATCGGAGTTATCGCCGACACGGTTATCGGCCCAATCACGCTCGCAGGCAGCGTAAGCCCCACAGGCCAGAGCCGGGTCAACTTCTCTATAGGACGCGCATTTTGAAGCTTAGTTGTGGAGCGGCGGAGGGCTCGTCCGCCGCCCCCCGGACGAGGCGTCCGGGGCTCCACGTTCCAGCAGGCAGTCGAGCTTCGCTCGACTGGACAGCCCGGGGGCTGTCCCTACGTGACCATTGCTAGCGCAACGAAGCCATATCAATCACAAAGCGGTAGCGCACGTCGCTCTTCAGAACCCGCTCGTAGGCTTCATTCACTTTCTGAATCGGGACCATCTCTATATCGCAAGCGATGTTGTGCTTGCTGCAGAAATCCAGCATCTCCTGGATTTCCCGAATGCCGCCGATCTGCGATCCGGCGATGCTGCGTCGACGACTAGTCAAGGAGAACACTCCCAGAGGAATGTCTTTTTCTGGAAGTCCGACGACCACCATGGTTCCGTCAAGCTTCAGCAGGTCCAGATACTGTGTCCAATCCAGGCGCGCCGAAACTGTGTTGATGATGAGATCGAACGTTCCGGCCAACTTCGTAAATGTCTCAGGATCAGAGGTGGCGTAGAAATGATCTGCTCCCAGGCGTTTGCCATCTGCCTGCTTCTTCAGAGACTGGCTTAGCACAGAAACCTCAGCGCCCATCGCATGCGACAGCTTTACTCCCATGTGCCCCAGGCCGCCTAGTCCCACGATGGCGACGTTCTTTCCCGGTCCCGCGTTCCAATGCCGCAGCGGCGAGTAGAGTGTGATGCCGGCGCAAAGCAGTGGCGCACATGCCTCAAGGGGAAGGTTCTCGGGCATTCGCAGCACGTAGTTCTCATTGACGGTGATCTGGTCGGAATAGCCGCCATAGGTCGGCGCGCCTTCTTTATCGCGACCGTTGTAAGTCCAGACGGTTTGTACTCTGCAGTACTGTTCCAGCCCGGCCTTGCATTCGGGACAACTGCGGCACGAATCCACATAACAACCCACCCCAACCTTGTCGCCCACTTTATATTTCGAAACCTTGCCGCCCACGGCGTTCACAATTCCGGCAATTTCATGGCCCGGCACCATGGGGAAAATGGCTTCGTCCTGATATTCGCTCCACTCGTCCCGCGTCTGGTGGATGTCCGAGTGGCAAATGCCGCAATACTTGATGTCAATGACGACGTCGTAGTCTCGCGTTTCGCGGCGCTCGAAAGAATAGGGCTTTAACGGATCTTTCGCTTTCAAAGCAGCATATCCCTTGCACTTGCTCATGCTCTTGTATTCCTTTCAATGAACGATGAATGCCCGGTTAGATGATCCTCTGAACGAATCGCTTCTGCAAACTAGGTTTAAGAGGCTGATTTCCTGGAGTTCCTTCGCCTTTGCCCCCTGATATATACTTCGCCCTCGGTCATCTCAAGCCAGGTAAAACGATATCGTGCGTTCTTCGAACTTGCTGGTTTTTCCTTTTCTTCTGCTTGTCGTCGCAGCCGCCCCACAGACACCCTCCCAAAGTCCCACTAAGCCGCCGTTCAAGCTGCAGGAAGTTATGATTCCGGTGCGCGATGGCGTCCGCCTGCAAACGGCAATTCTCACTCCCGTGGACCAGCAGGGTCCGTTGCCCATTCTCTTCCGCCGCACGCCTTACGGGGTTCCTGAGAAACCGCTGGAGCAAATGCCCGCCTCGCTCAAAGAACTTGCCCAGGATGGCTACATCTTCGTCATCCAGAACCTGCGGGGACGCTTCAAATCCGAAGGCAAGTTCGATCTGACCTCCTGGGTCGATCTCAACGATCCTAAAGCCACAAACGAGACTACCGACGCCTACGACTCGATCGAATGGCTGCTGAAAAATGTTCCCAACAACAACGGCAAAGTCGGGATGTACGGTGTTTCTTACGATGGCCTGACAACCGCTCTTACCCTTCTGCATCCGCACCCGGCGCTGAAGGCGATCAGTGAGCAGGCCTCGCCGGTTGATCAGTGGATGAATGACGACGACCATCGCTATGGCGCCCTGCGGGAAAGCTACGATTTCGAATACGCGGTGATGGAGCAGGCGGATAAAAACAAGAACACCCATTTCGACTTCGACCTTTACGACACCTACGAGTGGTACCTGGATCTGGGACCGCTGTCCAACATCAATGCAAAGTATCTGCACGGCTCGATTCCTTACTGGAATTCAAGTGTCGATCACCCTGACTACGACGAGTTCTGGAAAAGGGAAGCGTGGGTCCGTCAACTTCATGCCTCGACCGTTCCGAACCTCAATGTTGCCGGATTCTGGGACCAGGAAGATCCATGGGGACCGTGGCAGATTTTTCGTCATGCCGAAGAGAGCGACCCGCAACACACCAACTTCATCGTGGCGGGTCCGTGGTACCACGGTGAGTGGCAGGCGCCCAAGGGCGACAGCATCGGGCTGATTCCTTTCGCCGGACACGAGACCTCGCGCGAATTCCGCGAGAACATCGAAGCGCCATTCTTCCGTTACTACCTGCATGACAAGGGCGAAAAGCCGCAGTGGCAGGCCAGCACATTTCAGAGCGGATCCAACACCTGGCATACCTATCCCGTATGGCCGCCCAAAGAGGCCAAGACTACGAATCTGTATCTCTACGCGGATGGAACTTTGTCGTTTACGGCTCCGGACTCGACCTCAGGCAAGAAGTTTCGCCAGTACGTATCCGATCCGGCAAACCCCGTGCCCTATCGCACTCGACCGATTTCCCCGACGTATCCGGGTGGCGATTGGCGCACGTGGGAAGTGGCAGACCAGCGCTTCGTGGATAATCGTCCTGATGTTCTCTCCTTCGTCAGCGCGCCGCTCGATCACGATCTGACCATCACGGGCCCACTCGCGGCCGATCTCTTCGCCTCGACCTCGGGCACGGACGGCGACTTCGTCGTGAAATTGATCGACGTGTATCCGCAGGACGTGCAGAAGAATGAATGGAATCCCGACGAAGGTCCTAAGCCTGGCCAGTACGCGCAGTCGCTGAATGGGTACGAGTTGCCCATTGCCATGGAAGTCCGCCGCGGCCGTTATCTGGAGAGCTTTGAGACGCCGCATCCGCTCACAGCCAATAAGCCCACGGAATGGAGTGTGCCCCTTCGAGATCATGACCACGTGTTTCTCAAAGGACATCGCATCATGGTGCAGGTCCAATCGACGTGGTTCCCGGTGATCGATCGCAACCCGCAGAAATACGTTCCCAACATCTACCAGGCGAAAGCCACTGATTTCGTCTCCGCCACCCAGCGGATTTATTGTTCGCCGGAAATGCCGTCGCACATTGTGCTGCCCGTGATCCCCTAGTTCAAAATGTGTGGGGACAGCCGCCTCGGCTGTCCGGCCCGGCGAAGCCGGGCAGGGGCGCCACTCAACACCATAGTCGAGCTTCGCTCGACCGGACAGCCGAGGCGGCTGTCCCTACATGTCACAACAAAACGGCCCGAGAAAAAATCCCGGGCCGTATTTTGTTAGCTTACGAAGGTTACTTTCCGCCAGCGTTTCCATGCTGTCCCAGCCACGAAGCCAGTTGCGGTTCCTGTTGCGATTTCAAATCTACACAGTTGTTGATGCGCTCAATCGACTGCTTATATGTGCGTTCGGCGGCGGCGACCTTATGCGCGGCGAAGAAATCCGTGACCTGGTCGCGCATCCCGGAGTCGCAAAAAACGCTGGTCGCTCCGACAATTTGTGCGCTGGCGAACGGACCTCCTGCTTTCTCCAACTCGGGCCAGTGCTGGCGAATAAAATCCCATGCCAGTTTTTCTCCCGCTGGATTAGCGAGTACTCCAGTGACCAGTTGCAGAGCATCCTGCGAGCGCACCTCAGGGGAAACTGAAAATTCCAGGGTGCGCTGCAGCAACTTCGGATCGGTGAACTGCGGCAATGTGAAGAAATATGTGTAGTACTCCTCCGGCGACTTCGTGCTCTTCAGAGCTGTCATCACACGGTCGTAGAACGCTGCATCGCCATTCAATGCCGCCAGAGCAAATGCGCCACCGGCCAGTTCCTGATCCACGGAGGAAGGGTCGGCCAGGGCTTTATCCGCTATCTTACGGGCTTCAGCCAGAGCTTCGGGATCGCGCGCGTCATAGCCCGCTGCGTTGAAGAGCCGCGCCCGCAGGGTCCGTTGTTCGTCGCTTTCTCCCGGTTTCGGCTCCCATCCCACTTCCCTCATCGCCGGGGTAAGAAATTGCCGTAACCATTCGCGGTAGGAACTTCGATCGTTGTCACTGACCAGATAGCGCTGGATGTAGTCGAGCCTTCCCAGCACATCCTCCAGAACCGCGCGGTTTCGATCCGACTGCAGCCCCTGCGCGAATGCGAGGTAATCGCCAACCGGTTCGCGACCTACGCGCACCGAAGCCCAGATGTCATTCTGCACTGAGATCCGCTCTGCTGGAGTCAGCTTGGTCTCGGCATCGGCGGCCAGCGCCCGAACCGCGTCCGGCTGATAGCCGACGCGGTAATAGCCCGTGGCTCCCGCGTTGGCCAGAACCCAGTTTGAGCATCCGGGCAAGGTGAACGTGGATTCTTTCCTGGTGAGCAGCTCACACTTCGGGGCAGCCTGCGGATTTGCCGAGCCCTTGAGGCAAAGCGGAATTTGCCACATTTGATCGTTGGCAGCCTCGAACTTCGCTCGATCAAAGTAGTAGCGCTGCTGACTCAAGCTGACATTCGTGGAAGTGCCAGAACATTGCGCCTTCACATTGACAATGGGAGCGCCGGCCTGCTGCACCCAGGTAGGCATGATCTTATCGACCGGCTTCTTGGAGGTTTTGGCCTGCGCATCCCAGAAGTCCGCCGCGGTGGCATTGCCATACTCGTGCTGTTTCACATACGAGTTCACGCCTGCACGGAACGTTTCCTCGCCCAGATAGGCTTCCAGCATCCGCAAAACAGCGGCGGCTTTGCCGTAAGCGATGCCGTCAAACAGCTCCTGGATCTGCGCCGGAGTATCGGCGTCCTGGTGGATGGGGCGGGTATTTTCCAGCGCGTCCACGTTCAAAGTTCCGCCAGTGCCGCTAACGTCGTCGAGATCGTAGTTCCACTCCGGCTTCCACTTGGCGACAGGCTTGCTCGACATCCAGGTGGCGAATCCTTCGTTCAGCCAAACGTCATCCCACCATTTCATCGTGACCAGATCGCCAAACCACATGTGGGCGATCTCGTGCGAAGTCACCGAGGCGATCGCCTTTTTTAGATCGACCGATCCTTGTTTCTCGTCGATGAGCAGAATGACCTCACGGAAGGTGATGCAACCTACGTTCTCCATGGCGCCGGCCGAAAAATCCGGCAGCCCGATCAGATCCAGCTTGCCGTAGGGATACTTGATTCCGAAGTAGTTGTTGTAGTAGCTGACGATGTATTTCGCCGCCTCCAGCGCGAATCTGCCCATCTCCTTCTTGCCGGGAGTGCTGTACACGCGAATGGGAATTCCGTCTACTGAGCCTTCCACATATTCGAAATTGCCCACTACGAGCGCCGCGAGATAGGAGGACATCTTTGCCGTGGTCGCGAACTTCACCGTGTGCTTTTCACCCGGACCGGGTGTATCGGAAAGGACTTTGTAGTTGGAGATTGCCACTTGACCCTTGTCCGCAACCGCGCGGATATCGAAGGTGGCCTTGTAATCCGGTTCATCGAAGGAGGGATACGCGCGTCGCGCGTCGGTGGCTTCGAACTGAGTAGCCGCATACTTTCGGCCCTGATCGTCCTTGCCGAGATACAAGCCGCGCATCTCGCTGTTTAGAATCCCGGTGTAGGTGATGTGTATCTTCGCGGTGCCCGCGGGCAGCGGCTTTTCGACCGTCAGCACCACCATTTCTTTATCTTTCTCCGGCGTTACTTTTGCCTTGTGGGTGGTGGCGCCGCTGGTGATGGTGACATCGTGGAAATCGATGTCTACGGCATTCAGAGTGACTTCGGAGGTCGGCTTCAAGACCTGGACTGTGATGGTCTCATCACCTTGAAACTTCGCATTCGCCAGATCAGGAGTGAAAGTGAGATTGTAGTTTTCCGGCCGGGCGATGCCCTCGGGCAAACGTTGCGCGATTGCCCACGAGAAGGTCAGCATCACAAACGCCAGGACTGCCAAAAGTCGCTTCATGGATTTCCCTCAAGAATTTGAATCCGTTTTACAGATCAGCAGGGCTGCAGTCACACGGTGCTTCTGCTCAGTACGGATGAGCGCCTCGAAAAGTTTCAATCTTCAGATGCAAGTATCCCATTCAAGATGGTATGGCAGCAGTGGTTTGCTCCGAACCAGTAAGGAATCTCGCGGTAATCATTGACTGCAAAGACGGCTAAATCGGCGTCCTTACCAGATTCGATGCTCCCTTTGCGATCGGCGAGCCGGAGCGCCCAGGCTCCATTGATCGTCGCTGCCGCGATCGCTTCCGCGGGCGACATTTTCATGTGCGTGCACGCCAGCGACATCGCCATAGACATGCTGATCGTGGGCGAAGTGCCCGGGTTGTAATCGGTGGCTAAGGCAACTGGAACTCCCGCATCGATCAGGCGCCGCGCGTTGGGATAATCTTTCAGTCCCAGGAAGTAATTGGCTCCGGGCACAAGCGTGGCGACCGTGTCGTTCTTTGCAAGTTGCTGGACATCGCTATCGCTCACGTGGTCCATATGATCGAACGATGCCGGCTGGAAACGTAAAAAGGGAACCAAACTGGTCTCGGAAAGCTGTCCCATATGCGCGCGAACTGCGAGCCCGTTTGCTTCAGCCGCAGCAAAAATCTGCTCGGTCTCCGCGGGCGTGAAAGCTCCGTTATCGCAAAACACGTCCACGAACTGAGCAAGCTTCTGCCTCGCTGCCCGAGGAATCATCTCTGTACAGACGAGCTCGACGTATTTTTGTGAGCAGCCCTGAAACTCTTTGGGGATAACATGCGCGCCGAGCAGGGTAGAGACCGCAGTTCCGGGCCAGGTAGAAGCCGCGTCGCGAATGGCGGCGAGCGATTTCAATTCGGATTCCAGCGTCAGTCCGTACCCGGATTTGGCTTCCACCGTGGTGGTTCCGTGCGCAGCCATGTCGTGCAGCGCAGTCAAAATCTTCTCCACCAGTTGTTTCTTCGGGGCATTGCGAACCGCCTCGAGGCTCGAGCGAATTCCACCGCCCGCGGAGGCGATTTCTTCGTAAGAAGCGCCTTCGATCCGCTTCTCGAAGTCGATCAAGCGCGGACTTACAAAGACCGGATGAGTATGGGAATCGACAAAGCCGGGCAGGACAACTTTGCCGCCGCAATCGATCTCGGTGACCCTCTTTCGATTCTTCTTGAGCCAGGGATCGCGCAGCGCATCTTTGGTCGAGCCTACGGAAACAATCTTTCCGCCAACGCAGAGAATCGCACCATCGTTGAGGATGCCAAGTTCCTGAAGATCGGAGCCGCGTCGCGGACCAGTCGAACCAGAGCGCATGGTTAGAAGCTCGCCTATATTGGCCAGGAGCAGTGGAGAAACGAGGTTCGCTCTTGTTTTCCGGAGGAGCACTTGCCGCAGTTTAGCAGTGGGCGGATCTTTCATGGTTAGCTATCGTAAAGCCATTGCGCGGAATCTCTCTCCCCGAGAAAGAAGCCCAGCAGGAACCGAACCTGGCTTCGTGGCTCGGACAACACGGAGCCGCCGGCGGAAGGTAAGTTTCAAGTGAATACGTTGGGACAGCCGCCTCGGCTGTCCGGGTCGAGCGAAGCTCGAGTTTGGTGCTCAGTGATCCCTCCGCCCGGCTTCGCCGGGCCGGACAGCCGAGGCGGCTGTCCCTACATGCATTTTGCACTAGCCCATGGGAATCTTCACCTGCGCTTTTTTGGCGAACTCATTCGCCTCGTCATACCCCGCGTCCACGTGGCGGATGATTCCCATGCCTGGATCGGTGGTCAGCACGCGCTCGATGCGCTTGGCCATCATGTCGGAACCATCGGCGACCGTGACTTGGCCTGCGTGCAGCGAGTAGCCGATGCCGACGCCTCCTCCGTTGTGAATGGAAACCCAGGACGCGCCAGCGGCGGTGTTCAGCAGGGCGTTGAGCAGCGGCCAGTCGGCGACCGCATCGGAGCCATCTTTCATCGCTTCGGTTTCGCGGAAGGGGGAAGCGACCGAGCCGCAGTCGAGATGATCGCGGCCGATCACGATGGGAGCCTTTAACTTGCCTGTCTTCACCAGATCGTTCATGGCCAATCCGAATTGCGCGCGCTCCCCGTAGCCAAGCCAGCAGATGCGCGCCGGCAATCCCTGGAACTTGATGCGCTTGCGTGCGAGGTCTATCCAGCGGCGCAGAATGCGGTTGTCGGGGAACAGTTCGAGCACCAGTTCGTCCGTGACATGAATATCCGACGGCTCGCCGGAAAGCGCCACCCAGCGGAACGGGCCGCGTCCTTCGCAGAACAGGGGACGGATGTATGCGGGAACGAAGCCGGGAAAGTCGTACGCGTTCTTCACGCCACGCTGGAAGGCGAAGGTGCGGATATTGTTTCCGTAGTCGAAGGTAACCGAACCCATTTTCTGCAAGCGCAGCATGCCTTCGACATGGCGTGCCATGGAATCGAGCGACTTCTCCTGATAGGCCTGCGGATCGCGCTTGCGTAGCTCCAGGGCCTGCTCGAGTGTCATGCCATTCGGCACGTATCCGTTCAGAGGATCATGCGCCGATGTCTGGTCCGTCAGAATGTCGGGAACCACGCCGCGCTGGGCGAGTTCGGGAATGATGTCGGCGCAATTTCCGACGAGCCCGACAGAAACATTCTCCTTCTTGCGCACGGCGTTCTTCAGGATGCGCAATGCCTCATCGAGAGTGGAGACCATGAAGTCGCAGTACCCGGTCTTCAGGCGCTTCTTGATGCGTTCGGGATCGACGTCAATGCCGAGAAAAGCAGCGCCTGTCATGGTTGCGGCGAGCGGCTGAGCTCCGCCCATTCCGCCCATTCCACCGCTGACGATTAGCTTTCCCGCGAGATCTCCGCCGAAATGCTTTTCGCCTGCAGCGGAGAAGGTCTCGAATGTTCCTTGCACGATGCCCTGCGAGCCGATGTAGATCCACGAGCCTGCGGTCATTTGGCCGTACATCATCAGGCCAGCGCGCTCGAGTTCGTTGAACTTCTCCCAGTTCGACCAATGACCGACCAGGTTGGAGTTGGCGATGAGCACGCGGGGGGCGTGATCATGGGTCTTGAAAACGCCTACCGGTTTGCCCGACTGCACCAGCAGAGTTTCGTCGTTGTCCAGCTTCTTCAACGTTTCGACGATGGCGCGATAGGCTTCCCAACTGCGCGCAGCGCGTCCGGTTCCGCCATAGACGACAAGATCCTTGGGCCGTTCGGCGACTTCCTCGTCGAGGTTGTTCATGAGCATGCGCATGGCGGCTTCCTGCTGCCAGCCTTTGCAGGTGATCTGGTTCCCGCGAGGCGCGCGAATCGACGGGGAAGATTGGGTCAAGCTTTCGACGGGCATGAATTCATGGTACTGGCTGCGCGATGGGCAAGACAAATTCCTTCTGAAGACGGGATCGAAACAAATCCGGAAGCCGCATTTCCCCAGACCAATTTTCGATCAGCTTTAAGTTGGAATCCGGGGACCCGGAGACGATCCCTTCGCTCTCCCGGTCTAATGGAACGATAGCGTCGGGGGGATTGCGAGCTAGTCCACAGCGCAAGGACTTGCGGGCAATGTCTTGAGCCTAAACTACTTCTTTGTGATTTTCATCAGTGAACTTCTGCCGTTACATTCGCAACCTGCGTTACGTGCTCATCGAGCAAGATCAGGTCGTACTTAAACTCGATCACGCCCGATTTCTCGGGAGTGAATGTGAAATCGTAAGTCTCCCCCGGCGCGATGGTGAATGAAGCGGGGGTTGCAACGGATGGCAGGGGCACGAGGTCCGCGCCATCTTTCGCGATAAGCTTCACGGAGAACACGATTATTCCTCAGATTTACCCCACTTTGAACTTATTACCCGTGAATCGCGCGGGATTGATTACTTCAGCCTCGTGTTCACGGACTAAGAGTTTCCCCTGATTAGGCGAGCGGCCTCATGCAGTGTGTTGACGGCTTCCTCAGGTAGTTGCCCGCTAGTGTCGGGAGAGAGATTCAGCAGTAGGTTAGCGTTCCGCGTGCGGCAGTCTGCATATTCGCCTGCGATCTTGTCCGCACTCTGAGTCGCAAATCCGGGACGCCAGAGCCAACTATTCATGGGAGGCATAGGCTTGTACGGCGGGCCAGTCGGTAACCACGCCTCCATCGGCATATAGCAGGTTTTCCCCTCGAAGTTGATGTGCGGGTCGTGGCCTTCAGGCGGTGGCAACTCATCCTCCCCGTTGATGACGTCGGTTGGCCAGCTTTTTGGCTCGCATATGCGCCCCAGGTTGCGCTTGCTTTGATAGTAAGCCTGATTCATCACCACCATTCCGTGCGGGCTGAATGTTTTGATCAACTCATACAGTTCCCAGCGCTGATCACTTGAGAGTTTCCAGGTAATATCGAGTAGTTGGTACAGGGTGTTGGGATATTTCGTGTGCAACTCCGTTAGTTGCTGTTTGATCAGCTTGTAATAGCCCTCCTGCACCGGAATGTCCCAGTCGAACTTGCCCTCATTGTGCGGATCGAGGATGCAGTAATAGAAGCCGTGCTGGAGTCCGTATTCTTTGCACGCAGCCACAAATGCCGCCACAACATCGGTCTTGTTTGGACTTGCGGCGACGTCGTAGTCGTAGTCTTTGGCGTCCCAAAGGCAAAAGCCCGACATATGTTTCGCAGTGAGCACGGCGTAGCGCGCGCCCAGGTCACGAGCGACGCGAATCCATTGCCGCACGTCGAGATTCGTTGGATTGTATGTGCTCGCCGGGACTCCACCGGTTTCGTAATCGTTCCCAGTGAAGGTATTCATGCTGAAGTGGAACGAGGCGCCGAATTGCAATTTCTCAAATTGGCGCAACCCGTGGGTGCGGTGCGTAGCAGGTTCGATTCGGCACGAAGATCCTTCGGCAATGCGCGGCAACAGAAGAGCCGAGGACGAGACCGCCAAGGCTTTAGTAAACTCCCGACGATTCATTCTGACCCTTTAAGGGCGAAAGCGACATCGTAAACACTTTCCGCAGTCTGCGACTGCGCCGGCAAGTCGTCCTGCCACACCACTAATATAACTTTTTCCTGTCGAGGCGCTACCTGAAACCCTAAAGGAATACGTTGAGAAAACGTTTCGCGACTGGCGTCTGCAACTCGCTGAATCCAAGTGGCCGGATGGGCCCGGAAAAGCTCGTGAGCTAACAATAGAATTCCGAACGTCTACGTGGGCAAATTAGCGTAATGCCGCGCTCGCCGTGGCGGCCTTGGCACGCTTGCTGTCACGGACCTGCTCAGTACTAAACTCGCGCCCGCAGACGCTGCAACGCCAGCCAGGAGTTGCAGCTTGGGCGAATCCTGGCCCTGTTTGCTGATTGGCGTGCCTGGCTCTCACCAGTTCGCTACCGCAATGTGGACACTGTCGTTCAATCATAAGCTCAAGCTGAAGAAACTTCCTCCACGCTCTCGGGAGAGTTAATTGGCTGGATGGATCGCACGAGTCTCCTCAAGTGTGAGTCGGGAAGGATCGCAATAGCCGTACCCTTTCAGACAAGCCGAGTAATTCCGCTTGTGTTCGGCGTCAACCAGCATCTTAGCTTCAGTGGGGGACAGCTTGGCATAGTCACAAGTTTCCTCGCCATCCCTGCAGGACGCTAGGTTGCGCTGTCTTTCAGAGTACGCAGTTTGTTTCGCTTCCTCGGGAGTCAGTTTGGAGTGGTCGCATTCGCCCCAGTCGCTAACACAATTCCGCGCGTTGCGCACGTGTTCCGCGGCATTCGCATCCCTGGCTTGCGTAGGAGTTAACTGGGCTTGATCGCAAGTGCCGGAGCCATGTTCACAATCGGATGCATTCAGTTGTCGAAGGGCGATATCCACTTCCACAGTTTCCGAAGGACTCAGTTTGGAGCGATCGCAGGTGGCCGATCCATCCTTGCAGGCGGCGAGATTGCTCTGTCCCTTCGCTGTGTCCATTTCGCGAGCCTCAAGCGGAGTCAATTTTGAGCGGTCACAGGATTGCATCCCGTCATTGCAGTCGGACAGATTCCGCTGGTGATTGGCTACGGCCAAGGCAATAGTCTCTGGTTCAGTAAGGTTGGCAAGATCACAGGAAGAATAGCCATTCCTGCAATTCACAACATTACGTCCGTGAGCGGCGAAGGTCACGTCGGACAATTGTGCTGCATTCAACTGGGATGGATCACACGACGCGCTGCCGGATTTGCAGGCCTCCAGATTTCGCGAGAGGTCAGAGGGCTGACCGACCGCCAAGAGCGGCCAAAGACTTAACCAGAAGGCTTGGACGCAAAGACATCTCCGCAAATTACCTACCATAATTTTGCACCTTCGCCCTGCACTCCCGTAGAGACGCAGCTTGCTGCGTCTTTCCTGCCAAGCGAGACGTAGCAAGCTACGTCTCTACGATAAAATTTCTGGAGCCGATGACCAGGATTGAACTGGTGGCCTTAGGATATTGCGCTGACCGGAGCCCATTTCAGGTTCCGGCCAGCCAAACATCCAGGCAGGTCCTGACGCAACCATTCCTTGTCGCCTTTTGCTTCAGGTTCTACGAAACTCAGCGACCATTATGAGCGCACGATGCCGGGATAGCTGGTCTGTATTGCTCACCTGAAGGCTAGAGTCCCTCGATATCGAGTCTGGCGAAGAATCTCAGATGTCGTTTAAAGCGAGCAATCTTGCACAGAATTGAGAGGCGCGATGTGCCATGGTTGATCTTGCAGAGTTAGTACGCTGGAGTTTCAATTATGTCCTTCGCCCCGCATCCGTTTCTTGCCAGTCTTCGTAGTCTGCTTGCTTTCTGGGCCGCATCCCTGCGGAAGCTCCTCAAGATCGAACCACATGCTGGCGACTTCGCCACACAGCGGATCTGCCCGTTTTGCGGACTCATCACACCTCGGCACGAATCATGTTGTTTGGAATGTGGCGGGGCGTTCAAAGCAGCTTAAAGTGAGGGGATAGTGCAGATTCTACGCGCTGGCTTCGTATCCACTGTTTGAACGGACGGTGCAATGACTATATCTGTTCGTACCTGGACAGAACTGGCATGGCACTTCAACAACTTGTCTTGATGGCAATCCCAGCGTTCGCGAGACTGGTGTCCACCGACTTCAAGCATATACATGGGAGAGCCAGTCTTTGCTTCTATTCACAATTGCTCATAATTTCTAAGGGGCACCGGGACTGAGCAATTGTGACCGGACACGAAGGCCGCTGATTTCCTACCATTTCCCTAAAGGGCGTTACCTTGAGTGAGGCACAATGAAAAGACACTATCTCCATCTTTCGGTTTATCGCTGCGAAAAGTGCCAGGGTCCAGTCGTGACTGGTTCGGTTGCCGTGCGCCAAAACGAAATATCAAAAGAGACCGAGAAAAAAGAGATCGGGGCGGCCTGCCTCTCGTGCGGCTCCCGACAAAGCACAGCGACCGAGGGAGCGGATGCCCGTCACTTGATGCCAATGGAGTGGCCGCCAGTCGATAGCATCAAGACTTCTAGTCTGACCACCGCTTTCGTGGAAGCACTCAATCGCGCAGAACTGCTTTGAGGGTTAAAGGCCAAGACGCAGGGAGTGCTTACTGAAGACGACTTCAAGAGATTAGGGACGGAGTCTTAAGTCTTGGGACATCTGAGTTTTCCGGTGACCCTTTTTGCCTCGAACTCTAGTCGTGGAGAAAACGACATTGAGCAGGGAACTGTGTACCTGCAGAGCGCCTTCCGAGCCGCCGGCGTAGTGAATGAAGCCCAGCTTGCGGAATCGATTCATGAAGAAGCTGACGCGCGAACGAGTGGTCCCCACCATCTCGGCCAGCGTTTCCTGGCTGATCTTGGGAACCACGGTTTCGGGGATGCCTTCCTTGCCGAAGCGAGCGAGCAGTAGCAGCACGCGGGCCAGACGCTTCTCGCTGGAGTTGAACAGTTGGTCAACCAGATCCTCTTCGTATCGGATATTGCGCGCCAGCAAATACGCTACAAACATTTCGGAAAGCGCAGGTTCGCGATGCAGGGCATCCATCATCGTCTTCTTTTCCACCCGAAGAATCTCGCAATCTGTCATGGCCGCTGCGGAGCCCATTCGTAACAGCTGACCAGCCAGTGATCCTTCCCCAAAAAAATTTCCCTGGTTCACGATCGCGATCGTGGCTTCTTTGCCGATCTTGGATACAACGGTGAGCCTCACTTTGCCTTTTTGCACATAGAAGATAGCGTCCGCCTCGTCGCCCTGCGCGAAAATCGCCTGCTTTTTGGCGACCGCCAGGATCTTCCTGCCATCGCCGATGGTGGCGAGGAAAGTGTCGGGGTCGAATCCGCCGTTCTTCTTGAGTGCGGTGGAAGGGGGCATCTTCTGCAAGTATAGTCTCCGTGAACTGAAGTCGCATAAATCGATTTCAGCCCCTGAGTCCGTAACCAGTGCAGGCGAGTGGCATCTGGCAGCAAGAGTGGTCACTTTTGAGCAGTTTTTGTTCTCCCGTAAGTCCAACATTACAGCAAATAGGAAACCCTTACTCATGCCACCAACCGTTCAAGTCGGCGCGATTCTCATGAAGGACTGGCCTGGGATGAAGAAGCTGCTTGGGCTGGAGAGTGAGCCCTATTCAGGACAATGGACTCTGCTCAAGGCTTTAGACGTCTCTGCTCTAGATCGCAAAATCCATGCTGCCGGGTGGAATTTCTTTTTCATGGCGACCGAAGTCAAGACGATGTTCTTTGGCTCGCTTGGAGCAGCGAAGGTACAAAGTGCCTTGAAGCGGATTCTAGAGAAGGTGAAGCAGCAGCACTTCAATGGTCTTGAGGTTACCGCAATCGTTACCCGGCATTTCCTCGGAGTGCCGTACGTGACCGTGTCCGCGCATTCTCGCCATATGCAACAGAGTTGCTGCCTGGATACCGCGGTCGCGCGGCAATCGCTGCAACGCGATGCGGAATGGGCTCGAGGATGAGCGCAGATTCCGCTACAGAGAGTCGACTTATGAACCCTGATACGAATCAAAGTCTCGATCGAACGCTGGAGTCTGCAATTGTTGTGTCCTGGCTAGATCTCACGCATGGCGCCCAATCTGGCTTGATTCACGTCGAATACGGCTTTGCTCCAACTGGCACACTGGATTACCTGAAGGTCTGGTCGTCCATCGCACGAGGTCATTGGCTTCTGGCTTGTGAGTATTGGACCTCAGCGAACACCTTTCACAGCACCGGCGTGCGCTTCGATAACGGATACGAATCCGCAGGACTGGCTCACATTTTGGAGTTTGTGATGCAACACCAGAATTCGTTTGTGCTTCCCCCGAACCTGGGCCGGCAAGGGCTACTGCAGATTTCGACGCCAACGGTGGAAGAGAGCACAGCAGCCGCGGCACTGATAAATGAAGTCTTTCACCATCTCACTTCCACGTTTGCAGAACCCGCGGTCGCCTGAAAGTCCCCGCAGCACTCATTTCTCCGAGCCCACCAAACGGCGGTCGCGATGCGGATCCGTGCGGGGCAGCCCCGTGCTAAGCTCGCATTTTTCTCCAGGTTTTGCGCCACACGTCGGGCATCGAACCGATAACGCTTGTTTCTTTTTGGCCTTCATGGTTACACAATGCACCGTTGCTCGTGAATAAGATGGTCAATTGTGACCATCGCGAAAGCCTCCGCGAGGCGCATCATTGTTCTATAGCAGCAAGGCAGCGGAAATTGTAGCCAGGGGGCTGCGTCCTTTCCCGTTGAAGCTTTGCTCAGGAGCGATGCCATGTTCAATTTCTTAGCTACCGACGCAGGTAAGTCCTACGAGCCGCGACCGGCGCACCCCGGGCAACCAGAAGATTCCGACGGCGCCAAACAGCCACCGCTATCTGGAACTCCATATAGGCCTTACTCCGAGAAGCCTGCGCTGCCTGAGCTTCCTTACAAGCCCTACGCCGAGCCGCCTGCGCAAGAGGCTCCTTACGAGCCTTACAAAGGCATATAGTCGCGGGACTCATATCCACTACTACGGTGAACGAAATGAGAAGGGGCTTTCTCGCTTCGATTGTTTCCACTAGAGGCAAACAGGAGAAATCATGACCAACACGAAGTTTGTTGTAAGGGTGAGCCAGGGCACGCGCGCCCCTGCATACGTGCAGCGGTTCGATCGGCTGCCTGCCCAGATGACGACCAACCGCAAGCTGGCACTGATAATGGGAAAACTCACGGCGGAAGACGCGGCTAAAGCCATCGGAAATTCTCGGTGTGTTCCGGAGTTAGTCCCCGTACATGTCAATGCCTAGAAGACGCCGACCCCGCGCCGCGGGCAGAAGCAGTCCTTCAATCTGCAGCGCGTTTAGGAGCAACTGGTCAATTTTGACCAGTCCCACATACACTGTTGTTGAATACTGACGAGAGAAGAAGTCCACCGGTGGACGCAACACTAATGCCAAAAGCCGAACGCGGCGAGCCCAGCTATCCGGGTCTTGACGCACGGCGATAGCTTGCACACGATCGGGAGAGCGACCGTTGTTGCTGTTTCTCACCAGGTTAGGAAGACAATGTCGCTACCAAAAACACTGCTACCACCCAAGGCTCTCCTCACATTCGTCAGCCCAAGCCCGGTCGTAGGAGAAGGTGCTGCAGCACTTCGCTCACCACTAAAATCCCAGTCATCCCTGCCGAGCCGTATCGCCGTGATCGGGAATTATCTTCCACGACATTGCGGAATCGCGACGTTTACTACGGACCTGTGCAGCGCCATTTCCGCGGAGTACGGGACTGCTCGACTGTTGGCTCTCCCGGTCAACGATACCGAAGAAGGTTACGACTATCCGGCCCGGGTGCGATGGTCGCTCGCCCAGGACGATGTGAAATCGTATGAGGAAGCCGCCGCATTCCTGAACTTCAACAACATCGACATGGTATGCCTGCAGCACGAGTATGGAATTTTCGGCGGTCCAGCCGGAAGCCATATCTTGCATTTGCTGCGCGGTCTGAAAATGCCGGTCGTCACCACGCTGCACACGGTTTTGCGCGAGCCCAATCCTGACCAGTTGCTGGTGATGGAAGAGATCGCGGAACTCTCCGACCGGCTCATTGTGATGAGCCAACTCTCGTCCCAGTTTGTGCAGGAGGTTTTCAAGGTCCCTGGCAACAAGATTGATATGGTGCCGCATGGAGTTCCAGACCTACCCTTCCTGGATCCAAATTTCTACAAAGACCGATTTGGCGTGGAAGGCAAGGCGGTGCTCCTCACGTTCGGACTGCTCTCCCCGAACAAGGGAGTCGAAAACGTGATTCAGGCACTGCCGCAGATTCTGTCCAAGCACAAGAATGTAACCTACATTGTCGCGGGTGCGACCCATCCTCACATCCTGCGCCGCGAGGGCGACAAGTATCGGGCCAGCCTGCAGGCCTTGGCGAAGGAAATCGGAGTGGAATCGAACGTGATCTTCCATAACCGTTTCGTCAGTCCTGAAGAAATGGTTGAGTTCATCGGTGCCGCCGACATTTACATTACCCCGTACCGCCATGAGGCGCAGGTGGTTTCCGGAACGCTCGCCTATGCGTTAGGTGCAGGCAAAGCGATCATTTCCACCCCGTACTGGCACGCGCTCGAGTTGTTGGACGATCGCAGAGGCGCGCTGGTTCCGTTCCAGAATCCCGATGCGATTGCGCATAAGACGATCGAACTTCTGGATACTCCCGCCATTCGTCACGCCATGCGCAAACGCGCTTACCTGTTCGCGCGGGAGATGGTGTGGAAGCGGGTGGCGCAAGGTTATATGGAAAGTTTTTCGCGCGTTCGAACCGATCGAATGGAGACTCCAAAAGTCCAGTTCTCCGCCCGCCTGACTGAAAAGTCGCCAGGTCGATTGCCTCAGTTGAAACTGACTCACTTGCATCGTCTGACCGATGACACTGGAATGCTGCAGCACGCGATCTTCACGATCCCCAATCGTAAAGAGGGCTATACCACCGATGACAATGCCCGGGCTCTGATCTTCTCACTGCTGCTGGAGCAAATAGAGAACGATGGACGACCAGAGGATCAGGCGGGAAGTGCCGATTCATCTGCCTCAGATTCCGCTGGGCTGTATCTCGCGTTTCTGGAACATGCGTTCAATTCCGCGAGGGGGAGGTTCAAGAACTTTCTCCGCTATGATCGCCGGTGGAACGAGGCTGTCGGATCCGAAGATTGTCATGGACGGGCATTGTGGGCGCTTGGAACAGTTCTAGGCCGATCGCAGAATCACGGACTGAGGGGCGCTGCCGGGCGTCTTTTTGAATTCTCTCTCCCTGCCGCGGTTGAATTCAGCAGCCCGCGTGCCTGGGCATATGCCTTGCTCGGCATTCAGGAATATCTCACCTCGTACCCCGGAGATCGCGATGCACAGAAAGTACAATCTGCCCTCAGTCGCCGTCTTCTCGAAATGTATAAGTCAATCCGACAACCAGATTGGAAGTGGTTCGAGAGCGTTCTAGCTTACGGCAACGCCAGGCTATCGCAATCCATGCTGGTTGTAGGTTCAGCTTGCTCCGACGATGGGATGGTTTCCGTCGGCCTCGAATCTCTGGATTGGCTGCTGCAAATGCAACGCTGCGAAACCAACGGCCACTTTGTTCCGATTGGTTCGCAAGGGTTTTATCGCCAGAATGGCGAGAAGGCCCGCTTTGACCAGCAGCCACTTGAAGCCGCTGGCGCGGTTTCTGCTTGTTTGCAAGCATACCGGGTAACGGGGGACAGTCGCTGGCGCAAAGAAGCCTGGTCGGCTTTCAACTGGTTCCTCGGCGACAACGATCTACAACTGCCTCTTTATGATTCCGCGTCCGGCGGCTGTCGCGACGGCCTGCATCCCGACCGCGCCAACGAAAACCAGGGAGCAGAATCAACGCTGTCTTTCCTGATGGCACTTCTCGAAATGCGCGCTCTGCAAGAGCCTGAACAAAAGGAAATCTTTTCATGACCGTTCCCGTAGAAAAGCAGACCAGCCTGCTGAGCACACGCTTCGAGCCACTGCTTCATCGCCATCCTGCAAACCCCATTCTAACGAGTAAGGACTGGCCATATCCCATCAACAGCGTCTTCAACGCAGGCGCAACGTTGCTCGCGGATGGCACGACCCTGTTGCTCTGCCGGGTGGAAGATCGCCGTGGTTTGTCACACTTCTGTGCCGCGCGTTCTCGCAACGGAGTCGATGCATGGCGGATCGATAGTCAGCCCACCTTGATGGCAGACCCGAAGAATTATCCTGAAGAGATCTGGGGTATTGAGGATCCTCGCATCACCTTCGTCCCCGAACTACAGCAATACGTTGTCACCTACACCTCCTATTCGCGCGGTGGGCCGGGCGTGTCGCTGGCCCTTACCAAAGACTTCCGCACCTTCGAACGATATGGCGTGATTATGCCGCCCGACGACAAGGACTCCGCCCTTCTGCCTCGGAGAATCGACGGATGCTGGGCTCTGATTCATCGTCCCATGACGACGCTCGGGTCCCACATGTGGATTTCTTACTCTCCCGACTTGCGCTATTGGGGCCGGCACAGGCTCATGCTGGAAGCTCGCCGCGGTGCCTGGTGGGATGCCAACAAGATCGGGCTGTCACCGCCACCCATCGAGACTTCCCGCGGATGGCTGGTGTTCTATCACGGCGTCCGGCACACGCCCGCCGGCTGTCTGTACCGATTGGGCTTGGCCCTCTTCGATCTGGAGCATCCGGAGAAATGCTTGTTACGAGGGGACTCGTGGATCTTTGGACCAGAGACGGAGTACGAGCGTCGTGGCGACGTCGATGATGTCGTGTTTCCCTGTGGCTACACAATCGACGCCGATGGCGATGCGCTCAACATTTATTACGGGGCTGCGGATTGCGCGATTGCCCTGGCTCGTGCCAGTGTAAAATCGTTACTCGATTGGCTCGACGTTAACGGAAGTTGCGAACGTCGCCAGCGCGCGCAGGATCTATGAAATCGCTTCTTTGGATTTTCCAGTTTTTCTTTGGCTGCCGACATCGTCATCAGAGCCGGGTGTTCACTATCAAACACCGTACATACAAGGTCTGCTTCGACTGTGGACGGGAATTCGACTTGCCCGATGCACGCGTGCCCGTGCAATCCAGATCCTCTCGGGCCGCTGCTTAGGCGCTGCTTAGGAACGGACTCTGAGCCTCGACACTAAAGTTTCGTGTGTCGATCCAGTTCTTGCGTCGCAACGTTGATTTTACATGTGAGCTATCTTGCTCAGACGCTCCCGCCCACGTGTGTCATTCTTGATTATCTCCTGACGTGTGTAGACGGAACCGCGAAGCTGAATCGCAGCTCCTTCCCGGATCTCGCAGGCGACCTGGGATATGCCACCATCAAGATTTCTATCGCGCAATCGGCAGACATTCTGCCCTAAGGAGATATCGTGAAAACGAAGCTGATTCTGATAGCTGGAATGATCCTCAGTCTGGGCGCATGGGCGCAGACTAACTCGCAAACCACCGAAGCCGTCGAACCGTTAAGCCCTATGCCCACCTTCCATGTGACTGTCACTAGCAGGAGTGTGCAGGCGGTCAACTACAAGCACCGTGGCGGAGCCTCCAAACTCGATTTCGCGGGCACGGACCTAATGCCTGCGGCGAGTGGCCAAGCCAAAGTGGAAAGCAAGAAAGGCTACACCGAAATCGAAGTGGAGTTTGGCAATCTGCAAAAGCCCACGACTTTCGGCAATGAGTATCTGACCTACATCTTATGGGCAATATCGCCGGAAGGCCGCGCAGTCAATCTGGGCGAGGTTCTGGTCGGCGACAATCATCGCAGCAAACTGGACGTGACCACGGATCTCCAGGCTTTCGCGCTGATCGTTACCGCGGAGCCTTACTATGCCGTGCGCCAACCCAGCAATGTTGTCGTGATCGAGAATGTCGTTCGGGAAGACACCAAGGGAACAACGGAAACGGTTAATGCAAAATATGAACTGCTGGAGCGCGGCGGCTACATTCCCACCGGATACAAGTTTGACCGCGTAGTTTTGAATGCGAAGTTGCCACTGGAATTTTTTGAGGCGCGCAATGCGCTCCGCATCGCTCAATCTGAGGGAGCCGAACAGTACGCCGGCGACAGCTATCAACGCGCAGTGCAATTGATGGACAAGGCGGATGGCTATGCCATAGAAAAGAATGTTCCGAAAAAACAACTGATCGCAATTTCCCGCGAGGCCGTACAAACTGCGGAAGATGCCCGTGCGATTGCTGTTCAGAAGATGAATGATGTGCGCCTCGCTAACGAACGCCAGGCTTCTGCGGATGCACAGGCGCAAACTCAGAGTCAGGCCGATGAGGCGACGCGGCGCAAGGAACAAGCCGAGTCCGACGCTGCAAAAGCTGAAGCTGCCAAAATTCAGGCCGAATCCGACACCGTGAATGCGCAAGCTGCCAAGGCTCAGGCTGAAGCAGATTCGGCGAAGGCACGGACTGACGCCACTGATGCACAGGCGGCAACGGCGAAGGCCCAATCAGACATGGCTGCTAACCAGGCTTTGTCCGCAACCGCACTTTCGGCCGCCCAGGCGGACGCAGACCAATCGCGGGCGGATACGCTGAAGGCGCAGCAATCCGCGCAACAGGCGGAAGCTGACAAGGCAGCCCTGCGCATGAAGCTGTCCGAGCAACTGAATTCTGTCCTTCAGACTCGCGATACGGCGCGCGGCCTCATCGTCAGCATGTCCGAGGTCCTGTTTGATACTGGGAAGTATTCGCTGAAGCCGGGAGCACGCGAGAAGCTGGCGAAAGTGGCCGGAATCCTGCTGGCATACCCGGGGCTCAACATCGAAGTCGGCGGCTACACCGACAATGTCGGCGGCGATGCTATGAATCAGACGCTGTCGGAGAATCGTGCCGGTTCCGTGCGCGACTACCTGGTGCAGCAGGGCGTACCGACGAATTCGGTTTCATCCCGAGGTTTCGGCAACAGCCTGCCAGTGGCTTCCAACGCTAACTCCGCCGGGCGGCAGCAGAACCGCAGAGTCGAACTTCTGGTCTCCGGCGAAGCCATCGGCAACCCTGTGAACCCAACTACAGGAAGCTTGCGCTAGAACAAATATTGGCAAAAAGGGGGCCAAGGCGGTGCAATCTCGGTGAGGCTGCACCGCCTCTTGAACAAAAAGAAAGTAAAGACATGCTGGGAACTATCTTGATTGTGATTTTGATTTGCGCGCTTCTCGGCGCGCTACCGCGCTGGTGGCACAGTAAGGATTGGGGTTATGCCCCGACCCGTGGTTTAGGTATCGTGCTTGTTATCGTAGTGGTTCTACTGGTTGTGGGACGCATCTAGATGATCAGCCACACCGCGATCTTTATTCGCGCGAGCGCCCGCGGTTGGCGCCGCTTCGTTATCGCTGCCGCGGCAATTGTTCTCGCCGTCCTCATCTGCAGCGACGCCTCCTCCGCGTACTCCGTCCTGACCCACGAGGAAATCGTAGATCTGTTGTGGACTGCCGAGATCCGGCCCCTGCTCCTGCAACGTTATCCCGGACTGTCGGAGGAGCAGATCACCGAAGCCCATGCCTACGCCTACGGAGGCGCGGTCATTCAGGATCTGGGCTATTACCCGTTCGGCAGCACAGGGTTCAGCGACCTGGTGCACTACGTTCGCAGCGGAGACTTTGTTCGCGAACTGCTGCTCGAAAGTGAGGATGTCGACGAGTACGCGTTCGCGCTGGGCGCACTGTCGCACTATGCCTCGGATATCGCGGGGCATCCGGCAGTCAACCAGGCAGTCGCCATCGAGTATCCCAAGCTACGCGCAAAATATGGTAAGTCCGTCCGCTATGCCCAGGATAGGACCGCTCACCTCAAAACGGAGTTCGGATTTGACACCGTGCAGGTTGCAAAGAATCGCTATGCGTCGCAGCAGTATCACGATTTCATTGGCTTCCAAGTGTCCAAATCTTTACTGGAACGGGTATTTCCTGTGGTCTATGGAATGCAGTTGAAAGACGTGCTGACCCATGAAGACTTGGCGATCGGCTCGTATCGGTTCGCGGTAAGCCGGATGATTCCTGAGATGACCCAGGTCGCGCTGCAAACACATAAAAAGGAACTGGTGCGCGAGACTCCGAATTTCGCGAAGCGGAAGTTCCTCTATCGTCTATCGCGCTCCGATTACGAAAAGCAGTGGGGAAAAGACTACAAAAAGCCCGGCGTGGGCACCCGCATCTTATCGACGCTCTTGCGATACATGCCGAAAGTCGGTCCCTTCAAAGGCTTGGCGTTCAATAATCCGACTCCCAAAACTGAGGATCTCTATTTCAAAAGCATCAATAGGACGGTCGACCAGTATCGGGTCTTTCTCGAGCAAGTGCGCAACGACAAACTTGTCCTTCCCAACTGCGATCTCGACAGTGGGCTGCCGACCACGGCTGGGGAATACTCGCTCACGGACAGCGCGTACGCGAAGTTGCTGGTTCAATTGTCGGACCGAAAGTTCAATCTCACATCGCCGGAACTGCGCGACAACATCCTGCAGTTCTACTCAGCGGCCTGGGCCGCGAGCGAAACGAAAAAAGATCCGGCTCATTGGCATAGTGTGCTGACGTCTCTGGATCAACTAGGATCCGCAGTGTTGATTTCGACGCGCCTCGGTGGTTCTAGCAAATAGAGTGTCGGAAGCGCAGCCCAGACGCGCGCCATATTTGGCCGGCTGGAAAAGCACAAGGCGATTCATCCCAGTGCTGTGGAACGATGATGGCCAGGGAGGAGTTGAACCGCCGCCAGCCTTTTCAGGGCTGCGCACTAATGCCTACCATCCCTTCCGATGGAGTCTCTTGCCGAATGCAATTTGTTCTTTATCCCTTGCCATCTCGCTGTTTTGCAGATCGCGATAGTGTTGTTTCCAACTTCTTTAGGGTCGCCAGCGAGTGAGCCGCGGATTCGCGCTCCTGAATGTTACTCTTCAGCTGCAACAACTCACCCAGACGTCCCATGACAACGGCCTTGGCTTCTTTTACCCGGTCTGGAAAGTCATCGGGCGGGATGTCTATCAGACCAGCTTCGAGAAGCGATGTCCAAACTCGTTGTTTCTCGGACTTCTCACCAGATGGGCACACGGCTCTAAACTCCATTTCTATTGTGACCTAAGCGGCCATTGGAAGTGAAACGCCGGGTCACTCCGCGTCAGGCGCTTTTCTCCTGCGAATGCTTGAACCTGAGATAGGTGTAGGCCAGATACTGGTTCAGTTCGGCCCAGAAAGACTGCTCCTTATCGCGGGGATCCAATCCCGCTTCGGCCATGGAAACCAGCCGGGTTTCCCAAGCTTCCCGTTCCGCCTGCGTGACCTCTTCAGCGTTGCGCCAAACTGGCGGTTCAGGGTGATCCAAGACCTTGTGCTCCGGAATCACTCGTCCATCGTCAAGAATGAAATCGCGCCACACCAACCCCCAGCGCACTTCTTTCACGACCCCAGTTCTTAAACTATCGGCCGATTCAAACGTGACTATTTGGCCCTCTTGGGGAGGCCAACTCGTGGGGGAGGATGCTTGCTTCGCCGTGGGTCTCATCCGTTGACACCTGCTGCAGCAACTCTCAATTGCGCTCTTCTCGTTGGGGTTTACGGCCGACGATTTGCGAGCGCTTTACAAACGGTTTAGGCCATGAGCCCCGAGATAAAACGCGATCTACAGCTCCCTCCACCATTGAGAGAAATGCACTATCCCCACTTTGGATCGGCGCCGCTAACGCGACATTCAGAATGTCCATCCGTGGGGCCACTTCGAGCACAGGTATCGATTCGGTGGAACGGCTCAGGTACATAACCCAAAGAAGAGTAACGCCGTTATATGCAGCACTCTTGATGAGACTAATGACCGCAGCGCCTCGATCACCAAAGTACATCACAATGCTGACCAGCGTCAGTTCGATGGTTGCGAAGAGCCCGAATCCGAGCGCGATTCCGAATACGTGTTGGCGCCAGCAATTTCTGAGAAGCCGGCAAAGGATCAGCAAGAGGAAGAAGAGCCCACATTGCATTACGCGTACGCTGCGGTCGAAGGCCAAAACGACCGAGATCACCCTGTCGGAACTGGTCTGTTGCGTCGAGAAAGCATTCACGATTGAAAGCACAAGCAATAGTCCACAGGACCATCTGAATATAAGGGACGTTAGCCTTTGAATACCTCCATAGCCCTTAAGTAGATTGTGCAAAATTTCATCCATCACGGTGACGGACAACAGTACGCTGATAGCGTTGCCGGTCCAGTATGCATCAAAGTAGTTTTCTTGATAGCCGCGGTAGATTCCGAAAAGAACTCCTGATTTCACAACTTGAAAAACGATGTAGGAGAAAAATCGCGGAAGGACCACGTGCAATCTGCGCTGGGTCATGAAGATCAGAAGCGTGATCTGGAGCACCGGACCCACGAGCCAAATCACGTACATCGTTATCCCATTCATGCCTTTTGTCCCCCAGAGCCGAAAAGCATACTTCTCCCCCGGCAGCTCCGCAAGACTTTTATCGAGGCCGCCCTCTTCTATTCAGTTGTCCGGGAACCTTACTTGCAGGCCTTCCCGCGGCACAAGGGCATCGGGTCGCTACCGTCAGCCACTAGTACGATTTGTTCTGCTCCCAGGCGAGGCTTAACGGCCCGGTCAGCGCTTTGTGAGATTCCGCAATAAATACCGGCCAAGGCCAACACCATCAGCAACATCTCGACTCTTTTCTTCATGGGGGAGTTCTCCTGGCGCAGAGTTCACGCCGGGCGAAGTATATGCCTCCCCGAGGCACGTATGCGCCCGGGAGCTGTGGATAACTTCTGATTTCTCGAACAGCTTCAGGAAAGGGCGACGCCGAGATGAGAAAGTGCACGCCTATTTTGCTCGCGCGCGTGCGGGAACTCGTAAATGGAGGATCTTCGGGGCGACGGCCGGGCACATTGTGGCTATGTCCGGGAGGTAGAGCACGAACAACCTCGCCTCTGCAGACCACTTCACCCGTCGACAAGCCTGTGATTTCCGGTGGCAGCACGAGATTAATTTCAAGCTGCTACGGCCGCAGCACCGTCCGCTGTTTCGAGCACTGTGTAACCTCGGTTCTGCAGGTAGTGGCGAGACAGGTACATACACCTTCCAGACGAGCATTGGTTTGTGATTCAGCTCACACCCACTGGTGATCAACTGCAAAAGAAAGCTCTTCATTCACTGGCTTTCGAATCCTGTGCACAGCACAATTCTATTTTCCATTCGGCAGCTTACCAAGAATACTGAAGACGCTGATCGACGAACCAAACTCGGCTAAATCTCGCGAAAACATACACATGGAATCGGCAGGTATTTTTCTCCGCATCCTGATGCAGGGCAGAGTTCGCCGAGCGCCGTTATGGTGCTCTCCCGGAACAGCTATTCGCACCACTTTTGAAATAGTGATTGAAATCACATTCAAGTGTGATTTCTGACCCGGCGCAGCGTCCACCAGGACCTGCTAGTATCGCTTTCACCTTGGGAACTGGACTAGAGGCCAATATACCTCTCGAAATCATGGTCAGGAGACGATTTACATGAGGAAACTGGGGATATTCCTGCTTACGGTCATTCCGGTTGTGATTCTGTTGTCGGTGGCGGCTCTGAACCCGCCGAAGGTGGAGGCGGTTCCGAGTTATGCGCGGCAAACCGGATTAGCTTGCAGTGGCTGCCATTACACTCCTCCGGAGCTAAATCCGGCGGGACGCAGATTCAAGTTGTTGGGATATGTAGACAAAGCGGATGAGACGAAGGTGGTGAAAGCCGATCCGGGGAAAAAGCGAGCGCCGCTCGATCTGCTGTCCTCATTACCCCTTTCCGCCTGGCTGGAGACTTCGTTCACTTCCACGAAATCAACCGTGCCCGGAACACAGAATGGCAGCATTGAAATTCCCCAAGATGTATCCTTATTCATCTCCGGCGCCTGGACCACTCACGTGGGCAGTTTCATGCAAATGACTTACGACACGCAGGACGATCACTTCAGTATGGATAACACAGACGTCCGCTACGCGAATAAGACCACGGTTGGGGGTAAGGAACTCGTATTCGGTCTGAACCTCAACAACAATCCCACCATAGAAGATCTTTGGAATAGCACACCGGGATGGGGTTATCCGTTCGTGGCCGATGATTTTGCTCCGACTCCCACGGCTGCGCCCATCGTTGCCAGTTTGGGCCAGGATGTCGCGGGTTTCGGTGGCTATGCCATGTGGAACAACCACTTGTATGCCGACGCGACGTTCTACCGGTCCGCACACGTCGGAGGAACTCAGCCGACGGACGGAGTCGATTTTGGCTACAACATCCGCGGCCTGGCTCCGTACTGGCGAGTGGCATGGCAGCAGTTGACGGGAAAGACGCAGTACGAGTTCGGCACTTACGGCATGCACATGCGTTCCAGCCCGGGGGCCATTACCGGCCTGGAAGATAACTACACCGACTGGGCGATCGACACTCAGATCGATCGGACCTTGTTCAGAACCGACGTGCTTTCGCTGCGTGGCTCGTACATCCGCGAAAATTCGAATCTCGTCGCCAGCACCGCCTTGGGTGCGGCATCGGCGGGCAGTCATCATTTGAATACTCTTTTCGCCAACGCCGAATACCATTTTGGCAATCGCGCGTCGGGCGCTTTGGGTTGGTTCGACACGAGCGGCACGGTTGACCCCCTCCTCTTTACTCAGGCGGCGGTGAGCGGAAGCGCCAATGGGGATCCGAGGGGCTCGGGTTACATCGCGAACTTCTCGTACTGGCCGTGGCAGAACCTGCAACTCTCGGCGCAGTACACCGGATACACCCGCTTCAATGGCGGCAGCACGAACTACGATGCCGCCGGCCGCAATGCAAGCGGGAACAACACCGTCTACCTGGTAGCAAGATTCATTTTCTGATGCAGACACAGATATTCCACTAGGCAAATGCAAAAGGAGAACAAGGCCATGAGATGCAAAGGATTCGTACTGATGCTGGTGGTGAGTGCGTTGGGCGTGGCAGCTTCGGCGGGCGATATCGAGGGTAAGGTCAGCGGCATGAAAGGGAAGTCGGTAGTTTATGTCGATGCCATTGCAGGCAAGACATTTCCCGCTCCCAAGGATCATCCAGTGATGGATCAAAAGGGACTGATGTTTGTCCCGCACATTATGCCGGTTCAGCAGGGGACCACGGTGGAGTTCCTGAACAGCGACACGGTACAGCATAACGTGTTCTGGACCGCGATCGGCTCAGATAAGAAGGCCGGACACAATCTTGGAACGTGGCCGAAGGGCGAGAAGCGCCCCTACACGTTCGACAAGCCTGGTGTCGTGCCGGTGCTCTGCAATGTTCATCCGGAGATGGCGGGATACGTCGTTGTCAGCCCTACCCCGTACTTCGCCGAAACGGATGACAGCGGAAGCTACAAGATCAAAGACGTTCCCGACGGCAGCTACACGGTCACAGTTTTTCATGAAGGTGCGAAGAACCAATCCAAGCCCGTGACGGTTGCTGGCGGCGGCAAGGCGGATTTCACCCTGACCAAGTAAGTAGAACAGGTGCGGGGAGTGTGACCGCCGCTCCCCGCATTTGGTTTTACGCATTTTGGGACGTGTCGACGTGCAGGCAAAGGGACAGAAACCGCGATGCTGAAGCGCTTCAAGAACAAGAAGGTCGACGCCGATTGGCTGCACACGAATTTCCCCTGCATGATGGCCTGTCCGGCGCACACCAATGCCGGGCGCTATGTAGGCCTGATTGCCGAGGGACGGTTCGAAGAAGCCTACCGGCTGGCGCGTGATCCGAATCCGCTGGCCAGCATTTGCGGGAGAGTCTGTGCGCATCCTTGCGAAACGGCGTGCAGGCGCGGCGAGATCGACCGGCCAATTTCCATTCGCGCCCTGAAGAGGTTTCTCACCGAGCAGTACGGGCCCGAATCGAAACGCCCTCTCAACATCAACGAAGGGCGCGCTCAGAAAAAACTTCCTTACAAAGTAGCGGTAGTCGGCGGCGGGCCAGTAGGGCTCTCCGCAGCCCATGATCTGGCGCTCATGGGATATGCGGTCACTATTTTCGAAGCTGCGCCCGTCGCGGGGGGAATGCTGTACCTGGGCATTCCGGAATACCGTTTACCCCGCGACGTGGTCGAAGCGCAGGTGCGAGAGATCCTCGAAACTGGAGACATCACCCTCAAGTTGAACCAGGCGGCCGGACGCGACTTCAAGATTTCTGATCTGCGGCAGCAAGGGTTCGATGCGCTGCTGGTCGCCGTTGGTGCGCACCGCAGCCGGGACTTGAGCATCCCGGGCGTCGATCTCGATGGCGTTCACAAGGGGATCGATTTTCTTCTGAACGTAAATCTTGGCTACAAGTTCACGATCGGTAAGAAGGTGATTGTGATTGGCGGCGGCAATGTCGCCATGGATGTGGCTCGTTCGGCAGCGCGCGAAGTTGTGAAACAGCATGCGGGCGGAGTCGAAGACGTCGAGCCCTCGGCCGAGAATGTCTCCGCCGTTGCCACAAAGGAAATGGTCGATATCTCTCTGTCCGCATTGCGCATGGGCGCGCAAGAAGTCAACCTCGTCTGCCTGGAGCGGCGCTATGAGATGCCGGCGGCTTTGGAAGAGATTGAAGAGGCCGAGGAAGAGGGCATTCGAATTCATCCCGGCTTCGGGCCCAAGCGGGTTGTCGGAAAAGACGGGAAGGTAGCGGCTCTCGAGGTGCTCAAGACCAAGTGGGTCTTTGATCAGAACGGTCGCTTCAATCCTGCGTTCTACGAGAACAGCGAGAGCCAGATCGAGTGCGACACCATCATCATGGCGATCGGGCAGGCGCCCCGGCTCGACTTTCTAACTCCGGAAGATAAGGTTGAGATTTCGCCTCGCGGCCTGATTGCGGTGAACCCGCAGACGCTGATGACTTCCGCAGCGGGAATTTTTGCCGGAGGCGATTGCGTGTTTGGACCGCGGTTGATTATCGACAGCGTCGGTGACGGGAAGCGCGCAGCCGTTGGGATTGATGAATTCCTGCGGGGCGGAAAGCACCCTGAGCCGATCATTGAGGTCGAAATTCTCAAGCGGCATGCCATGCCGTTGGGCTATTTAGATATCGATCGGCAGCCCGTACCCATGCTTCCTCTCGAACGGCGCACGGGCGTGACCGAGGTTGAGATCGGTTACAACGCAACCTCGGCCATGGTCGAGGCCCAGCGCTGCCTGCACTGCTGGACGAACACAATCTTCGAAGGCACTCCGGAAGACGGAAGCATGTGCATCCTCTGCGGCGGCTGCGTCGATGTTTGTCCAGAGAATTGCCTGGAACTGGTGTCGCTTGATCGCATCGGCTTCGAACCGGAAGCGGTGCAGCACATTCGTGAGAACCAGGAATGTTTTGGAGTGGAGTTCGACGAAGTGGCGGCTGATGAACTTGGAGTAGTGATGGGGGCAGCCATGTTGAAGGACGAAACTCGGTGTATCCGTTGTGGCCTATGCGCCATGCGGTGTCCGGTGGGGACGATCACGATGGAATCGTACAACCTGGTTCCGGCGGAGCCGACGGGATTGATCTCAGTGGCCGCAATTGGGGCCGGATTGCAGAGGTAGCTCGGGGCACTTATGGAAGAAGAGAAGAAAGTGGAGTTGGAGAGTGATCTAAATCGGCGGCAGTTTTTCCTGAAGATGGGCCTGGGCTCGCTCACTATTGCGGCTGCGGGAACCGCAGCATTTGCGTATCAATATTTGGAACCCAACGTGTTATTCGAGCCCTCTCCGGTTGTGAATGCCGGGAAGCCTGATCGATATCCGCTCGATTCCGTGACCCTGGATGTGAATTCCGGGATTTACATCATTCACACGCAAGAGGGCTATTTCTCTCTCAGCGCGGTGTGCACGCACCTGGGATGTCTCACGGCATGGAAGCCGGAACTCAACATGATTGCCTGTCCGTGTCATGGCAGCAAGTTCGCGCAGAGCGGGAAGAAGATTGAAGGCCCGGCTCCTAAGCCGCTTCCGTGGAAGCGGATCTGGCTCAATGACGATGGCGACCTGCTGGTGGATCGTTCGACCGATGTCCCGCCGCTGGCGCGGGATTCCTTTGTGAGGGTCTGAAATGGCGAAAACGGTAGACCAGTATTTTGACGGCTTGCGCGAGACGCGTGTTTGGCGGTCCATTTTCCGCAGCGGGACGGGGTCGAGCACGCTGAAGCGGGCGCTGGCCATTCAGCAAAACGTGTTCCTGCACCTGTTCTCGACCAAAGTGCGCACGCGCATGTTGAGCTTCAGCGCCACCTGGTATCTAGGGACACTGACGCTCGGCACATTTCTGATTCTGGTTGCGACCGGTATTCCCCTGATGCTTTATTACCATCCCTCGGCGCCGCAGGCGTACGCGGACACGAAAGATCTTCAGTTCGTGGTTTCTTCCGGATTATTTCTGCGCAACCTTCACCGCTGGTCTGCGCACGCGATGGTGTTTCTCGTCTTCGCGCACATGTTCAAAGTGTTTTATCGCGGCGCCTATCGCCCTCCGAGGGAATTCAACTGGGTGATCGGCATTGTTCTTCTCCTTATCACTCTGCTGCTCAGCTACACCGGATATCTGCTGCCGTGGGATCAATTAGCGTATTGGGCCATCACGGTGGGATCGAACATCGCATCCGCGGTTCCGGTAATCGGAGACAAGATTCACTTCCTTCTGCTCGGCGGGAACGCCGTCAATGCAAATGCACTGCTTCGGTTCTACGTGCTGCACTGCATGATTCTGCCGCTGGTAGCGATGTTCTTTGTCGCGATTCATTTCTGGCGCATTCGCAAAGATGGCGGACTTTACGCTCATTCCAGTGAGCCTGCGGTTCTGCGAGGAAAGGCCAACAACACTGGGAGCGAGATTCCCACTTCTCGCAAAGGCAGCGAGAAGTGGGGCACCCAGGCGGAAGCCACGGAGGCGAAATAGCTATGGCCGAAAGCAAAGACTTCATCGCCGGCGTGGATTCGAATGCCAAGAAGTCTCCGCGCCGCATTGTGTTCATCACACGGCGTACTTCTGCGCAGGTGAAGGTAGAGACGGAAGATCAGGTGCAAACCTTCCCAGAGGTCTTGTTTCGCGCGGCCGTTGCGATTCAGTTGCTGGCTATCGTCCTGGTGTGGACCGCGCTGCTGTTCAATGCGCCTCTGGAAGGACTGGCCGATCCCTCGCACACTCCGAATCCCGCGAAGGCACCGTGGTACTTTCTGGGGCTGCAGGAGATGCTGCATTATTTCCCGCCAGTGGTCGCGGGGGTCCTGGTCCCCGGCTTAGTCGTGATGGCGCTGATCGTCATTCCATATTTCAAGGTCAACATCGAGGCTGACGGATTCTTTCTGAGGGACCGGCAGAAGCGGCTGATGATCTTCTACGCGGTGACTGCGTTACTCGTCATTTTCCTCGGGTTGTTCCACGTGCTCGTGGGATTGATACCGACGCTGATCATGGCCGGGTTGATGCTACTGGCTGCGCAGAGTTCTCCCCAGTCTCCATCCGCGTTCCGGCGGTATCTAGCAGAACGGCCGCTTTCCTATTGGGTGATGACCTGGTTCTTATTCGAACTGGTGGTGCTTACGGCCATCGGTACGTTCTTCCGCGGTCCAGGGTGGTCGTTTATCTGGCCGTGGCAAGGTTCATAAGGGTGCGGCGATCATGAAACGAAAAATTACGTCGCTGTGGCAGAAGTTGTTTGGAGACAGCGTGCGGGCGTTTGGCGTCGTCAGCCTGATTTTCCTGGCGTCCATGGCGGTGGCCCCCTCCAAGAATTTCTTCAGCGAGTGGAGACATTATCAGCGGGGTTATCTGAGGATGATTCGCAATCGCAGCGAAGCCAACACGCTGCGGCGGCATTTCCAGGGTGGGATCCAGCAGATCTGGCTGCCCGAGTTGGGCGAGGTGGATCGTTGCACGAGCTGCCACGTGGGATTGAAAGAAGGCGCGCTGGCCGATGTCGCCACTCAGCCCTACCGCCCACATCCTGCCATTCCACACAAAGGGGAGCAGTTCGGATGCACCGTCTGTCATCGGGGACAAGGCGCGGCCACCACGGTGGAAGAGGCACACAACAGCACGCTGGCCTGGGAGCAGCCAATTCTGCCCGCGAAATACATCGAGTCTTCCTGCGGTGAGTGCCATCGCGGCCCATTGCCGGGCACCCCTCAACTAAATCAGGGCCGAAATCTGCTGTCTCGGGAAGGATGCGTACACTGCCACACCGTCAAGCTGCCCGACGGCAGCACGATGAAAGCCACGGATAATCCCCCGTCGCTCTCGCATGTTGCCGATAAGACTACGCGCGAATGGATTTTTGCCTGGCTGAAGGATCCGCAGTCTTATGCCTCGACAGCCACGATGCCGAACTTCAAGCTAAAGGACGAGGACGCGCGAGATATCTCTGCATTCCTCATCGCGAACAGCACCCCAGTGCAGGGGGACGCCCTTACGCTCGGGGCGAAAGCGTCGTCTGACCCGAGCGCTGGAGCAAGTCTCTATGGAGAATCTTTCTGCGCAACCTGTCATGCGGTGCAGAATGCCGCCGGCAACATGGTGGGTGGAGACGTTGGACCAGAGTTGACGCGCGTGGGCAGCAAAGTGAAGGCCGAGTGGGTGCAGGGCTGGCTGAAGAATCCGCGCGTCTACAATCCGGCCACCGCGATGTCGCATTACCGCTTCACGGATGCGCAGATTGCGACGCTATCTGGATTCCTGCTGGGCAAAGCGGATTCCGATCTCCTGGCAAATGTGCACCTCGAAGCGGCAACACCCGAGCAGATCACGCACGGCAAACGGCTGGTATCAGATTACGGCTGCGACGCATGCCATGAAATCGCGGGCATCAAGAAGCCGGAGAACTTTGCGCCGGAACTCAGCCGGATTGGCGGCAAGCCCGTTACGCAACTGATCTTCTTGCCCGGCATGCCGCACACGCTCCCAGATTACATCGCGGGCAAGATTAAACAGCCACGGGCGTTTGCTCCCGGGCTGAAGATGCCGCAATACACGTTCACTGCGGCACAGATTGACTCGCTTACAACCGCTCTGCTGTCGTTGAATGAACGCTCGTATACGCTGCCGCCGTCACTCGCGGTGGCGGCCAAGCCGGAATCCGATTACCAGCCGGCGGGCAAGCCCGGAAAGCTGATGACTGATCTGGCCTGTTTCAGCTGCCACCGCATCAACGGTCACGGGTCCGAGATGGCTCCCGACCTGACTTGGGAAGGCAGCTCGGTACAGCGGGAGTGGCTGGTGCAGTTCCTGAAAAATCCTGGGACGCTGCGTCCGGCGTTGATTCGCCGCATGCCGCGCTTCAACTTTACGGATGCCGAAATCAATGAGCTCACTGACTACATCATGACCGTGTATCAGAGTCCGGCCGTGGATCGCGATTCCATGCCTCTGAGCGGATATCCGCAGGGGCAAATCGAACTCGGCAAGCAACTGTTTTACGGCAAGTATGCGTGCCAGGGATGCCACATTGTCGATAGCAAAACCGACAAGGGCTACATCGGACCCACGCTGTCGCATGTTGGGTCGCGGCTTACTGCGGCTTGGATCTATCAATGGCTGAAGAATCCGCAAGCCCTCCGGCCGGGAACGCTGGAGCCGAATCGCGCCATGAGCGACGAGGATGCGCGGGCGCTGACCGCGTTCTTGATTTCGCAAAAAGGGGAGAAGTTGCCCGGTGCCGCAAAGGCCGCGAGAAGCGGGGCCGCCAAGCCGGAGGTCGCAAAGAGATGAAGCACTTTGCTTCGGAAGTAACAATTCTGAGTATGGCTTTGCTGGCTACTTCCTGTTCGCACAAATCCGTGTCGACGCCGGTTATTAAGCCTACAGCGTTCGGCGCCGCGATCGTTGAGTCCAGCGGAGGCAAGCAGCTGGCACAGACGGGTGCGTTGTTGGCGCAACCCGTGGTCGTGCTGGTCAACGACGCGCAGGGAACGGGCGTTTCTGGCGCGCTCGTCGATTTCGAGGCCGCGCCTGGAGTGACATTTGATCCTGCCAGCGCGCTGACCGATTCCAGTGGCCAAGTCACCACCAACGTATCCCTTGGCGGGATGGCTGGCCGCTACCAGATCACGGCTTCTACCTTCGACAAGTCGCACAGAAAAGTGGAATTGAAAATCGAAGAGATCGCGCTTGGTTATCAGCAGGCGCTGGGCAGGCATCTCAACGATCAGTACTGCGATCGCTGCCACAACGCCGAATCCACTGTCGAACGCGTTTCCAATTACGACAACCTGGAGGTCAAGCCGCATCCGTTCACCGAAGGGTCTACGCTGAACAAGATGAGCGACGCAGATCTCACAGCTATCATCATTTATGGAGGACCAGCCCTTAGCAAGTCAGCGCTGATGCCGGGCTGGGGGAACACGCTCAGCAGCGCCGATGTGCAGGCGCTCATTTCCTATATCCGGGCGATTTCCGATCCTCCATCCCGAAGCGCTGGCCCGGTTTACGCGAAGAATTAGTTCTGTTCGCGTTCCATTGTTCGGGTGCTTTGATTCGACCGTCGCTCCCCTCATTTCTTTGCCGCTGCGGTGGCGTCAGTGTGGTTCAGCACGGCGATCCGCTCCTCTTATGCTGCGGGTGCAGATTCCTGTCGCGACAGATCTCTTTCTCGCAGCCAAGTGAAGATCACCGGAGTCACAATCAGAACATGCAGTAGGGAGCTGACCATGCCTCCGAGCACAGGGGTTGCGAGTGGCTTCATCACTTCAGCGCCGGTGCGGGTAGACCACATAATCGGTAAGAGCCCTGCTACAACCGTGGATACGGTCATGATCTTGGGACGTAAACGCAACAAGGCGCCTTCCATAACCGCTTCACGCAATCCCTGTACCGTCAGTCCGCCCATCGCGGCTCGCTTTCGCTCCACCGCCTCTTCCAAATAGATAACCATCACTACACCGGTCTGCACCGCGGTGCCGAACAGGGCGATGAAGCCGACCCAAACGGCAACGGAGAAGTTGTACCCAAGCAGCTTCAGGAGAAACACTCCGCCGCTCAATGCAAAAGGTACGGCGAGGATCACGTGCGAGGCCTCTTTGAACGAGTTGTAGGTTTTGTAGAGCAGAAGAAAGATGATCAGGAATACGACTGGAATGACGAGTTCAAGCCTTTTTTTGGCACTAATCTGGTTCTCGTACTGGCCACTCCACTCGATGTAGTAGCCTGGCGGCATTTTCACTTCGCGGGCGACAGCATGCTGCGCCTCGTCCACGAACCGGCCAACGTCGCGGCCGCGCACGTTCATCAGCACACTTCCTCGCAGCAAACCGTTTTCGCTGCTGATCATGGATGGCCCCATCACCACGCCAAGGTCTGCTACTTCTCCAAGAGGAATCTGAGCGCCGTTGCTGGCCGTGACCAGTACGTTGTTTCGCAACTGTTCGGGATTTTCGCGGAAATCAGGGGAGTAACGAACTCTGACGGGTAGACGTTGGCGACCGTCAATTGCGGTGGTAAGGTTCTTGCCGCCAATCGCGGTCTCGATCACGTCCTGCACGTCGCCGACGTTTATACCGTAGCGCGCGGCGGCTTCGCGATTCACCTTGATTTCCAGGTACGGAGCGCCGGTGATGCGCTCGGCATAGAGGTCAGCGACACCAGGAACCGGCCGCAGAGCCCGTTCGATTTCAGTCTCCTTCTGTTCGATGGTCGCGAGGTCGTTGCCAAAGACCTTTACTCCGACCTGCGTGCGAATGCCGGTCGAGAGCATGTCGATGCGGTTGCGGATGGGCTGGGTCCAGATGTTGGTCACACCCGGCAGACGGAGCTTCTCGTCCAGCCTTTGCAGGATCGTTTCTTTGGTGGCGCCAGCGGGCCATTTGTCCTTAGGCTTGAAGTTGATGACGGTTTCAGTCATGTTCACTGGCGCGGGATCGATGGCGCTTTCTGCGCGACCGATTTTGCCAACGACGCTATCGACCAGCGGATCTTGCGCAATGATTTTGTCCTGCCACCGAAGAATCTCGGTTGCCTTGGTGAGCGAAATGCTCGGGTCGGTAATCGGCATGAACAGCGCAGTCTCTTCGTCGAGTGGCGGCATGAACTCCGAGCCGATCGTGGTGGCCAGCCAGAGCGCCGAGGCAAAGATTGCAACTGCCGCACTCAAAGTCACAATCCTGTGCTTTAAAGCCCAGCGCAGTACGGGTTTGTAGATCATTCCCAAGGCGTGCATCACGGGATTCGCGTCCTCGCGGTGCAGCTTTCCACGGATCAGGAAGGTGCAAAGCACCGGGACCAAGGTGACCGCGATGAACGTAGAGCACACCATGGCGAAAGTTTTGGTAAAGGCCAGAGGGTGAAACATCTTGCCTTCCATCCCAGTCAGTGCAAACACGGGTACGAATGCCAAAATGATGATGGTCATGGCGAAGAAAATCGGTCGACCGACTAATTTGGCTGCTTCGAGCGTGATCTGGCTAATCGCTGACTTGTATTCGCCATGTTCTTCGTAATAACGCTCTGCGTGCCGCAGCACGTTTTCAGTCATCACGATGCCAGCATCGACCAACACTCCAATCGCAATGGCGATCCCTCCGAGTGACATGATGTTGGAAGAGATGTCCGCGTAGTGCATGAAAAGAAATGATCCAAGTACCGCAAGCGGCAATGGCAGAGTCACAATGAGGATGCTGCGGAAGTGCCACAGGAAGATCACGTGCGCGAGCGTGACCAGAGCGATCTCTTCGAACAGCGCCGACTTTAGCGTGTTCACAGCATGAACGATCAAAGTACTGCGGTCGTAAAAAGGAACGATGTGGACACCTTTAGGTAGCCCTGGCTCGAGCGCTGCAAGTTTCGTTTTGATCCCGCTAATAACCTCCTGCGCGTTCGCCCCGTTGCGGATGACGACCACTCCGCCCACAACATCCTTGCCGTCCTTGTCGAGAACGCCGCGGCGGAATTCCGGTCCCAAATGGACGTTGGCAACGTTGCGGATGTAGACCGGTGTGCCACCCGTGGCGGTGAGGACGATATTCTCAAGGTCGGCCGGCGAGCCAATCAAGCCAATCCCGCGGACTGCCATCTCCTGGTCGCTTGCTTCAATCACTTTTGCGCCAACATTGGTGTTACTGCGCTGGACGCCGTCGATTATGGTGCGCAAAGGAATGTTGTAGGCGCGCAGTTTGATAGGATCAACGTCGATCTGATATTGGCGTACCCAACCGCCAATGCTGGCCACTTCTGCCACGCCGGAAACAGAATTCAGCTGGTACTTGATGAACCAGTCCTGAAGGGAGTGCAGGGTTCCGCCGTCGTAGGGGCCCTCGACCGTGTACCAGAAAACTTGGCCCACGCCGGTTGCATCCGGACCTAGAACAGGTACGACTCCTTCCGGCAGGAAAGCCGATGCCAGGTTCAGCCGCTCCAAGACCCGTGTGCGCGCAAAATAGGGGTCAATCTTGTCCTGGAAAATGATGTTGATCATTGAGAAACCCAAGGCCGAGGAGGAGCGCACGTCTCTCACTCCCGCCAGACCTTGCAAGTTCACAGTCAACGGATACGTGATCTGGTCTTCCACTTCCTGAGGACTGCGGCCTGCCCAGTCGGTGTAGACAATCACTTGGTTCTCGCTGAGATCAGGAATGGCGTCGATTGGCGTCCTTAGGAGTGCCCAGTAACCCCAAACAGCCAGCAGCGCGTAAGCCAGCAAAATGAGGCCGCGGTTCTTGAGCGAAAATTCAATGAGCCGATTGATCATAATTTCTCCTCATCACTGCGCATTCAGCCGGGCGCGGTAGCTGCCTAGAAGTTGCCCGTTGCGGCTGGCATTAACTTCGACATTCCAAGAGCCTGCCGACGGGACCTTGATGGTGCCCACGTACTCTGAGCCCTTCCATGTGAGGGCGGTCGAAGCACGCATCTCGGCCATTCCCATTGCTGGCATCGCCGGCATAATCAGCGTGACCTTTATTTCCGCATCACTCACGGGCCTTCCGGAAGCCTCGAGCGCGGTCACGTGCAACGTGGCGTCGGAATTGCCACGTGGTGTTTGCGGATCGCAACGGAAGGTCAGCTTCATCTGAGATACAACCGGGGCTTGCGCCTGACCTTGGTCCGCCTGACCATGATCGAATTCTTTCGATCCACCATAGAGTCCAGTCATGCCGCCGCTGATCCTGGTTTGTGAATCGATCAGGAAATTACCCTGACTGACAATGCGTTCGCCTTCTTTGACTCCAGAGAGCACTGGGTAGTAGTCGTTGCCAGGCATTCCGAGTTGCACCTCTCGGCCTTCGAATTCCCCATTGCCTTTAGCTACGTAAACGATCTTGCGCATACCCGTATCGAGAACAGCCGAGCGGGGTATGGCCAGGACGTCGCGTGCTGCCGGTGCAGCAAACTTGACTTGCACGAACATGCCGGGACGCAATCGCATGTTGGGATTCGGAACCTGGATTCGAGCCGAGGCAGTGCGGGTCTGAGGGTTGATGGAAGTATCGAGAAATCCCACTCGCCCATGCAGGGTAGCGCCGGGTAGTGAGTCCGAAGTGATCTCAACGTTCTGGCCGGTATGCACAGCGGGCAAATCGGGCTGGTACACGTCGGCCTTTACCCAAATCGTGCTCAAGTCGACCACGGTAAAAAGGACTTCGCCTGCGTTTACGTATTGCCCTTGGGTAACCTTGCGTTCGCTCACGATGCCGCTCACGGAGGCATAAATGGGGAGTTCGATCTGCGGTTTCTCCGACGATGCGATCTCATCAAGCTGCGGTGGAGTGAGTCCCCAAAGTTCGAGCCGGCGGCGGCTGGCGGTTACGAGATCTTCGGCCCCTGCGACTGCAAGGGGCTCGGCGCTTTTGGCCAGACGCCTTTGGTTCTCGATCGCGAGCCTGTACTCTTCAGCGGCGGAAAACACTTCCGGACTGTAAAGCGATGCGATGATCTGACCACGACGCACTTGCTGGCCCGTGAAATCCAGGTTGAGTTTGTCGATGCGGCCACCGATGCGGGCACTGATCGAAGCCAGTTGGGTTTCCGGTTCGTCTACTTTGGCGACAGTCATCAGAGCGCGTTGAAGGTTACGTCGCCTGACTTCGACCGTTTCGACACCAATGTCCTTCTGTTCTTTCTGGTCGAGTTGAATACTGGAAACCGAGGAGTCAGCCTGGGCTTGCTCATGTTCTGCTCTTCGAGACGTGGTTTGGTCTAACGGTGTCTCGTACTCGGGAATCTGGCCTTCTTGAGTCTGGGCAGCGCTACGCTCGGGTTGCCAAAGGCGAGTCGCGCCGTACACGACGAAGGCCAGCACCAGCCCGAGAGCGAGTCCTGTGCCAAGAAGTTTCTTTTCATGATGTGTCATCAGCGCACCTCCGGAGTGATCTGAGGAAGAGAAGCTTGAGGGCCGGTTGTGTTCGATTCGTGTCCGTCCCGTGGCAGGGAAGTTCCCACCGCACGTTCGAGATCGGCGATTCGCGATTCCAGTTCGGATGCGGAGCGGTAGTAATCGAGTTCAACTTCGAGGGCCGTGTTCTGGCTGTCGAGCAAGTTGAGGAAGTCGGTGCGGTCGACCTGATAAGCAGCAACCGTTGACTTTAATGTTGCCTGTGCCTGGGGACGAAGCGTCTGGTTGTAAAGATCAACGAGGCGCTTCGCAGACTGCGCGCGAATCAGAGCATCCTGGATTTCCTGGAAGACGATCGCCCGTTGGTTTTCGTACTCTGCTCTTTCAGCCGAGACCTCCGCTTGGGCTTCGGCGATCTCCGCGTCGTGGCGCCCTCGATTCAGCCAGGGCAACGTGACAGCGACCTCCGCCATATAGGTGTTGCGATAACGGGCGCCGTCCGGCATGAGCATATAGCCAGCGCTCAGGTTGTAGTCAGGCGTGTAGGATTTCTCGGCCAGTTTGGTGCGGGCCTCACCTTGCCGCACGCCTGAAGATGCCATCGCCAACTCGGGCCGATTCTCCAAAGCGGTCTTTTCCAGGTCTAAGAGTGCGGGGAGCTTTTGCGGCGGCGAATAATCGCCCTGAAGTTCCAGTGGAGATGCGGGGTCTCGTCCCAGGAGTGTATTCAGTCGGGCGCGCGCGAGACCGCCGTCCTGTTCGAGCATCACCAGGTGCTCGACAAGTTTAGTAAGTGCAATCTGCGCTTTCAGCACGTCCTGCTGCGGAACGCGACCGACAACATACTTGATCCGCGCCGACTCGGAGGACTCGCGAGCCAGCGCCGCCTGCTCGTCATGCAGCAGGAGTTCGTCTTGATTGCGGAGGAGGTCATAGAATGTCTTCCGAACTTCAGCCGTGACATCGCGCTTTTTGGCGTCCAGTTCCGCTTTGACCTGCTCCACTCCCTCCGAGGCGAGTTGAGTGCGCAGGGCCCGCTTACCCGGACCGGGCAGTGACTGATTGAACATGAACATGTGCTGCGTCTGGTTCAGATCCCATGGCCTGGCGAGTGGTGTGCCCCAACCGCGATACATGAATTCGGGGTCGCTCAACGACCCAGCGCTGCGCACCCGTGTCTCGGCGATTGCGACGCGACGCATAGCTACCCGGATTTCGAAATTGTTTGCCAACGCAGCTGCTTCGAGTTCGTTAAGACTCATGGGCGGCGTGGACGACCGAGGGTGCTGATGCTCCTGCGCCAGAAGGCCAGTCACACCAGACAGGGGATCGACATTGGCGGGGGGCTCATTGGCAAAGCCCACGGCACCGCTGAAGGCAATCAGCAGGCAAATACTTACACGTAGAACTTTCATTGCTCCTCCGTAAACAGTTAACGAGTCGAGGGATAGGAGGCATGTTGCTGCCAGCCGCACCAAAGGCGCAGCAAGGCAGGGCACGACTTCATCCGGGCAATGAAAGTTGTCTAGATTCTCAAAACAGAATTACAGCCGGGGGACAGTTCCGGTGGTGGAGCGTGAAGAAATGAGAGGTGGGCGCGCACGGTTACAGCGGGCAATGCTCCTGAGGAGGCGACTGGTGGTAACACAGCAATTGTGAGGGGACGAACCGGTCCGGCAGCCTGCGCCTGGGGAAGAACAGTGTTCGTCGGTGCCTGAGCCTTGCAGCACGAGTGACTGGCCGGCATCATGGAACTTCCACACTGCTCCGCCATGTGGTGGCAGCACTCCCGTTCCGCGGGAGTCATCGTCGCACCTGGCAGAACACACGCCATGGCTGGCGTGATGGCCCACAGAAGGGCAATCGTCAGCAGGGCGCATGCTCGAGTTCTAGTCACTCTCATAAGTGTACTGCGTTTTCTGACGGCTATGGATGAGTTCTCGCTTCAAACAAAATAATGTTACGTCGAGCTGGACGACAACTGCTGTGACGGAAATCACAGCCCAAGGAAGGGTGTGGCGAGGAATCGCCAATCTTGTCGTCAATCTTTAATAGAGTCTGTTGCTATCCGGCGCTCGGCCATTTTTGGATCAGCCGTTCAATTCGAGCGAGAAGAGGCTGGACCGGATCCTTTTGCTACACGCTCGTTTGGCAAGGAGGCACGCCCGAGACGGTCGTCCCCAAGATCTTTTGGAATGTCCAAGTCACATTCGCAAACCGACCGTCATAAAACAAAACATGCAACCTGTTCGAGCCTGCCTCGGTAGGCGCCGCTCATATCTACGCCAGCAGTTCTCGGCTCGCGCTAATCGGTCGGCAATCAGGCTATCCGCTACGACCGCAGAGTGACGGGTGTTGCTGCCGCCATGCATAGCTCTCGGTAGCGGATTTTGCGAACCGTGTGTGTAATCCCCAAAAAGCCGGGGGCCATAAAGCATGTCCGTCCAGCGGGCGAATGACATTGCGGGCAATCGACGGTCAGTTCAGGATGTCCCTTGCGGATACCTTTTCTTGCTTGCTTTGCGTTGGGCCACAGTTGTACGCCAGGCGTCGCCATGCACATCCTCCAGATACTTTGCATTATTAGTTCAGTAAGGTAGTTGCGATGTACGCTCATTCGTCGTCTGAGTAACGTGAGACGTACGCACGGCCCCTACGTCGTGCCCCCTGGGGAGGGAAGTGGGTTACGCGAGAATAACAGTGGTGGAGTGGAAGATAGACATGTAGCAGCGCGAATTTGCACTCAAATTACAAACTTAACAATCGGCAATGAAGAGTACTTCACTATTCGACTACGCATAATAGCGCTCGACCATTACATGACTTCATTCCCATGCCAACTGTATCCAGTAGCGACGGATAGTCGAATGCGCCTGCCCATACCAACGCTGTAGTCGCACGTATTTAACATTTATTACTTGTATAGACATAGTGTTAAGTTTGTTAAACCTTCGCAAAATCAGCGTGCGGAGCTTAGATATTTGCTGTTGAACAAAATCGGTAACCGCAAGCCCGCATAAGCTCAGCTCACTTCACGACTGAAGTTGCGACTCGTGAGTGTAGCAGCGGCATTCGGCGCTCCCCCCAAGTGCTAAGTCGGCCGCTGACTGAAGTAGTGGGGATCCATAACAAAGCATCATGAACGGTAATTAGAGCTGGATGCGGCGGCTCAACGCAGGCACATCTAGCTATCGCTGAATGTCTGTGCACGGTTACAGCTCGCAAAGTGTCCGGTACCGTGCACCGCAAACAGCACTTATCGTCCCGAGCGCGGTGTGCGCCCGCAAGTAAGCCAGGAGGCTACACGGTCATGAGGAAGATGTCATCAATCTATCTCTCCCTAGTTCTGGTCGTGGTTGCGACCGTCGCCGCAAGCGGCCAGTCGTTCCAGGTCCAGTGTCCAACCAGCACGATCACCCACCCGTCGGCACTCCACGACAACAATTCGGAACCTGCCTATACCGCTCCGACGACTCTTGCCACAGGCGCCGCTGGATATCTGGCGCCGACAGCGAACGTGAACGGCGCGATCAAGTGCCAGCAGATTTCGGGCGGCGACGGTTTCGCGTCGATGGGCGACGGCACCCAGACGTATCTGTTTGCCTTCGGTCCTCTGTCGGGATTGGCAGACATGTCGAAAGGGCTGCCCGGCACACAGTTCCCGGACGTATTCAATACGGTCGCGCCTCCGTTGTTGCCCGGTGATCCGGCCACGTCTGACGGCGCACGTCAGTCCCCGTATTCCTTCGGTGACCCCTCGTTGTTCACTTATAACGGCGCCGTCGGACTGGCTCCTGACTTGGACGCCATCGCGGCTGGTTCTTGCACCGCTCCATGCCTCGATGGGCACGTCGATCCGCGGCCGATCATGGATGTTGGCGTCATGAATGGCAACATACCGGCGCCTCTGATGGCGATTGATGAAGATGACGAGTTCTTCCTTACTCTGTCGAACGTCGGCCAAGTTATGCGCCCGGACCTGTTCGAGCAGCACACGGTTCACTTTCATGGCTATCCCAATGCTTCCGCCTTCTATGACGGCGTGCCGGACGCTTCGGTCGCCATTAACATCGGGGGCAGCTTCACCTATTACTATCTGGCGCCCGATGCGGGCACGTACTTCTGGCACTGCCACATCACGCCCCCAGAGCACTTACAGATGGGCATGGTGGGCCAGCTTTATGTGCGGCCGCGTCAGAATCGAGTCCCAGGCACTACGAGGCTTTATGCCGCACTCCAGCAACAGCAACTGGATCCGCGCACGAAATGCGATTCCACTGACATCCTCTGCAGCAATCCACTGCCGGCGGTGGATACAGGTGCGACAGGGGGGGCCAAGTACGCCTACAACGATGGCGACGGCACGACCAGATACGACGTCGAGTATCCCCTCCAGATCCACGGCTTCGATCCAAATTTCCACTTTGTCGGCATGACTTTCAATCCGGAAGGCTTTACGGAGATGAAGGACAAGTACTTCTTGCTGAACGGCCGCAGTTATCCCGACACCGTGCATGAAGGGCCGCTGGCGACGCAGACGACGGATGGCTCCTTGCATTACGCGCAGCCGATGTCTGCGATCATCAACATTCCGGCCGGTGGAAGGGCGCTCCTGCGCATTGCGGACCTGGACGTCACGGAATATCAGACGCTGGCCTCGCTGGGCATCCCGATGCAGGTAATCGCGCTCAATGCCAAGCTGCTGCGCGACCAGTCGGGAAACAACCTCTATTACAACACCAACTCGATCACGTTGGCGGGCGGCGAATCACTCGACGTGATTCTGGATGCCAGCGACAAAGACAAGTATCCCTCCGGTAGCGTGTTTTATCTCTACACCCCCAATCTTGACCACTTGTCGAACGATGCCGAGAACTTCGGTGGCCTGATGACCGAAGTCCGGATCAATTAGGAGCGCAGCAATGAGGGCGATGAACATGAAAAAAGCGATCTCGAAAACACAAGTGCTTCTGGCAACGATGGTGGCAGTGACTTGGTTGTTTACTGCCATGGCCCATGCTGCGGTTCCCGGGATAACCGGCCCGACGTTCAACCTGACGGCGCGGCCGGCTTACATCAGCCAGCCCGACGGATCAGCTGTTTATTCCTGGGGATACGGCTGCAGTGTCGCGCCGAGCGGTTTTGCTCCGGCTCTCACCGGCGCCACGTGCCCAACCATGCAAGTTCCCGGGCCTACGCTGATCGTCACGCAAGGAGCGACGGTCATCGTAAAGCTCACGAATAATCTGCCCGATGCAGCCGGGAACACATCAATTCTGTTCCCCGGATTTCAGGTGACCGCAACCGACGGTGTAAATGGGCTGCTGACGCGAGAGGCGGGCCGCGCGACGTCAAACGATACGGTGACCTACACCTTCGTTGCCTCGACTCCGGGCACACACGCCTACTACAGCGGAACTCAAGGCGACCTGCAGGTCGAGATGGGCTTATATGGGGCAATCATTGTCCTCCCCTCGAGTACCCCGGCCGCCTGCGATTCGGGAGTGCATGCTTCCAACGGGATGGCGCAGAGCCGCTGGGGCGAAACCGATTTCCGGCTCGCCCACGCAGCGTACAACCACCCGGGAGCTTGCTACGACCGGGAATACCTCTTCCAGTACTCCGAAATGGATCCCAGGATTCACCGACAAGCCGAAGAGCAGTCCACCAGGGGCTGTACTGGTTGCATGAACGTTGCCACCGAGCCTTATGTTCCAGCCTATTTCATGATCAACGGGCGCTCGATGCCGGACCTCATGGATCCAAACTATGCCAGGGAATATCCGCACCAACCTTACAACGGCAATCCGCACATGCATCCGGGTGAGTTGACGCTGCTGCGCATCATCGGCACCGGGCGTTGGCAACACCCCTTCCACGAGCACGGCAACCACGTACGCATTCTGGCGCGCGATGGCAATTTGATTCTCAGCGCGACCGACGCTAACAGTCTCGCCGGACCTCTGCTGTTCACCACGACTACGACTCCCGGCCTCACGATGGACGGAATTTACTACTGGACCGGCAAAGGTCTGAACTGGGATCCGTATGGTCACAACGCAGTCTCCGGATCCACCCTGCCTTGCACCCCGGACGCTAATGGCTACAACACGAGTGCTTACAATGCGATCAATTACTTCGAGTGGTGCCAGGATCACAACAAGCCTTTGCAGACTCATCCGTTCGGCGACGTCGCAGGCGGCGGTCCGGCGACTCTGCCTGATCCCAACATCTTGGCGAACGGTCCCTGGTTCGGCGGCAGTCCCTATCTGGGGCCGGAGGCAACGGTGCGCGCTGTCGGCAACACCGGCACCACGCCGCCGTCCGGCACGGTGGCGAATGCACCTGATGCAGAAGCTGGCTTTGCCTTCATGTGGCACTCGCACAATGAGCGCGAAATCACCACCAACAACATTTTCCCGGGCGGAATGCTGATGATGATGCTGGTCGATTCCCGGGAATTTGTCATCGACGAGTCCAACTAACTACTGAGGAACTGAGGAGAGAGCGATGCGATTCAACTGTCCCAAAGCGACTATAAGAACAACGGTACTGGCGGTATTGGTTCTCCTCCTTGGAGCGAGTTGGGCCGTCGCCCAGCAGCAGATCAATCTGACCGCGGGACCGACCAGCATTACCTTGCCCGATGGCTCGGTGGTCTCGATGTGGGGCTACAGCTGCGGCGCGGTCGTGACAGGTTCACTTGCGACGTGCGCCAAGTCGAACCCCACGGCGGCCGGCTGGTCGCCCGTGGTGATTACGGTGCCCACGGGGGAGACCCTGCAGGTTAAACTCACGAACAGCCTGACGTTCGGCGCCAACGGTGTACCTACTTCGTTGACCATCGTAGGTCAGTTGGGCGGCGGCCTCGGAGCAACGCCGATCCGCACAGCGAGTCCCGATCACGCTGTGCAAGGCGCCACATGGCCGGTCGCGGACCCCACCACAACGAATACTCCGCCACCCCAGGAGCAACGCGTGCAGTCGTTCTCCACGGAAGTGGCAGCGGGAGCGACGACCAGTCTGACGTGGACAACGCCTCGCGCTGGCACGTACCTGCTGGAGTCGGGCACGCACCCCTCCATTCAGGGTCCCATGGGCCTGTACGGCATGGTGGTGGTGACCGACGCCACCACCGGTACTGCGTACCCAGCAGCCGGGACGACACCAGCCGTGACTTACAACGCGGATGCATCATTCCTGTTCAGTGAAATCGACCCGGTCCAAAACAACGCGGTCAATACCGCGGTCAATACGGATGGTTTCAGCGAAACCATGGTGTGGTCGGGGCAAGCAGGCGGTTGCGGCAATCCGAGTTCAGCTACCTATCATCAATGCTATCCGCCGGCCGTGAACTATACGCCGGTCTATTACCTCATCAACGGAGTCGCTTTCGACAGGACCCATGCTACGACTTCGCTGTTCCCGACCACGCCCGCAACTGGAGTTGCTGGAACCGTGTTGGTGCGCTTGGTGAATGCGGGTTTGCGGATGCACATCCCGTCGATTGTTGGCGCGCAAACTGGGACCCCCGCAGTCTCAGGCCTCGGATTGATTGCGGAAGACGGCAACCCCCTCCCCGGCGTTCGCCGCGTACAAAATGAAGTATTCATGGCCGCGGGCAAGACCTACGATGTGATTTTGAACGTACCGGCCGCCGCCGCGACCGCCCTCCCAATTTTCGATCGGGAAGGCAGTTTGTCGGGCAACAAGACTGAGCGTGATGCTGGCATGCTGGCCTACATCAGCGTCAACGGCGCGGGACTTCCGGATGGAGTTCCTGGACTCGGGGCTGTTGCGGAAGCCAATCCGGATACTTATAACGCCTTGCTTTCGGGCAAGACCCTGACGGTATCGGATCCAGCCAAAGGCTTGATTGCGAATGACGTCAATGTTTATGGCGTCCATGTCTCAGGCACGGCGCCAGCCGGGCTGGTTCTCAACACGGACGGGACCTTTGCCTATACCGGCCCCACGACTAGCTTTACGTATTGCGCGAACAACTCAACAACTGCGTGCGCTCTGGTGACACTGGGCGCGGCGGAGATGGAAGGAGCGTCGGGCATTACCTGCACCGTCCCCACACCTACGTACACATCGAATGTGGCAACGACTTTGAGCATCAAGCCCCCAGGCGTCCTCGCCTTCTGTAAGGACGCGGCGGGCTATCCTCTGACCGTCGCCGCGTCCCCCGCTCCCGTTCTTGTTGGCGGATCGGTTGTCATGGACGCGAATGGTGGGTTCAACGCGACCGTTGCTGCCTCGGGCTCGCACGACTTAACTTTTACGCCCCAGAACTCTCAGGGGACCAATGGGAGCCTAGCGACGGCCACGCTCGTCTTCCCGACGGCCAGTGGTCTTCAGGTAACGCTGGTTGATGGACAAACCAAGGCTCCACTTTCTTCTCAGGACTACCGTTGGATTATTGAGGAAGACCGCACCTTCTATGTCGACCCCAATTGCCAAACGAACCCCGCGCCAGCGAACTGCTCTCGAACTCCCCAGGGAACCCCCGCCATATTTGGGACGAACTTCCACACCAGCTACATGCCAGTCGTAGCGCAGGGCTGCATAGGGACGATTTCCTGCGAAACCGGCCAGACCGTCCTCGGATCGCCCGCGGTGTGCGACATTGGCAACGGCATTTGCCATCCTGGATCAACCAAGGCCGCGCTGGATCCCAGCCAGGTCGTTCTAGATCCGGCCAAGCACTACTACATCTCCGTCCTGCCGGGCGATGCTATGGACCCGGGACATGCTATGGGCGGCGCTCAGATCGCGAACGCCTGCACCCCGGCGCCGCCAGCAACCACGTGCACCGGCACTTTCGCACCCGTAACAGTTCTGGTCGAGCCTGAGAACCAGCCACCAGCTAAGGTCTCGGCGTTCGTGTTCGAAGACGATCATCCACTCAACGGCGAGCATGATGCCAGCGGCGGAATCGACACCTTGGCGCCCAACGAGCCCGGCCTGGGAGGGTTCAACATCACCATCGTGGACCTGGTGGGCATGTCGGGCGACTCTGCCGGACAGATAACCTACGACGAGTTCGGCCAGCCTTTGTCGAACGCGCTGGCGGGAAGCATCGACCCGGTCACGAAGCTGGACGCGTGCCCGATCACGGCAAATCCGAACACAGGATTTGACGGCGCCACCAGCGATACCGGCATCACCGGCGTAGTCCCGGTCTGCCCGAAGTACGAGGCGGATGGCGTCACTCTGTCGCCACTGGCGGGGCAGGCAATCGTCGCGAACATGCCCCCCGGGAGGTACGGCATCATAGCCACACCCGCAGCTGACCGAATTGCGGCCGGCGAGGAATGGCTGCAAACCAACACTCTGGACGGTGGCAAGGATCACGAAGCTTTCATCAAGGCAGGTGAGCCTGCGTACTTCCAGGAGTTCGGTCCGGGATCATTCCACGTCTCCATCGGCTTTGCCAATCCGCAGTTCATCAAAGATCAAGGAACTGCGCTTTGCAACGGCCTCGGCGCGCCAGCGTGTACCCAGTCTGTGACCGGGGTGGTAACGGGCGCACGCATGAGTCGCCCGTCGGACGAGAGACTGTACGGCAGCGGTTCGCGCGATACCTTTGGTTACACCCAGTGCTATGCCAGCTTAGGTAGCCCGGATGGCGCTGATATCTCGTTCGCCAAGTGCGATCCTGTCAGCGGGGCGTTTACGTTGAACGGAGTGCCGGCCGGGGACTGGAGACTTACCATCTTCGACCAGTGGAACGATCAGATCGTCGACGGGATTTCGACCCCGGTCCGCGTGGGCGGCGGCACTAACACCACTTTGTGCCACGGGTCGAGTTCCAGTGGCACGACCTGCGACTTGGGAGAAATCGGAGTTCACGGGTGGAAGAACAACCTCTCTACCCGCACATTCTTTGACCTCAACGGGGATGGCGTATCTCAGGACAGCGAACAGGGTCTGTCACTGGTACCGACCAACATACGGTACCGTGACGGCAGCATCTCCAACCTCAACAGCACCGATCTGGAAGGCTTCGCCGGCTTCAACGAAGTCTTTCCAATCTTCAATTGGTACGTGATGGAAACGGATTCGACCCGCTATAAGAACACGGGGACGCACGTAATCAACGATGCGGGCGGTCCGGTTGACGGTTCCACCGGCCCCTATGGGTGCGGACAAAACGGCTACCCGGCGTGCGGGATTGCCACCTCAATGCTGAACATGGCCAGGACCGCTGAGGATTTCTCTGTGCCTTTGGCCCTCCGGGTTCCGGGCGCAAGGTATTGCGCCAATGCAGATTGTCCTACTGGCGACACGGCTGGCGGTTCCACCGGTCGAGTCGATCCGCCCTGGGTTACGAGTTACGGCTGGCAGAGCTTCATGGGGCAGAACCAGCTACTGGAATTCGGTAAGATACCTTTTGCGGCTGGAGAGAACGGCGGCATCCGCGGCCATGTCGTGTATGCCTCGACCCGTCCCTTTGACGACCCGGCCCTGCTGCTCCAGCTCACGTGGGAGCCGCAGGTTCCGCATGTCAAGATCAACCTTTACCAGGAAGGCTTCGCGCCAGACGGAGTCACCCCGACCCTCAAAATGGTGGATACCACCGAGACCAGCAGTTGGGACGACTGGGCGCAGGGCTTCTATCCCGGCACGAACAAGCCGTATATGAGCTGCCCGGGCCAGTCGACTTCGGACCCCTTCTATTACACACTGTTCAACCAGCCGAACTTACTCAACCCCGGCACTGCGCTGCCTAACAACGCGCAGTACAAGTGCTATGACGGCATGCACAACTGGAACCAGCTGCAACCGGCTCCGTACGACGGCATGTACAAGTTTCCCAGCATCATTAGCCGAGATTCGTCCACCGGCGCGCCTGTGACGCCGACCGGCGTTGTGTCGGGCATCAACGGTACTCCCGGCGCGCTCGCCGGCACGAACTGCACGATCTGCACTGCTGGTCCCGACGGCCAGCCCATGCTGCCGGTCGGCAAGTACGTAGTCGAAATGGTGGTTCCCCCGGGCTACGAATTGGTGAAGGAAGAAGACAAGAACATCCTGCTCGGCGACACTTACGAGGGGCCAGTAACCTCGCAGTTCGCCGGCTTCGGCAACATTTTCATCATGCCGGACCAAGCCGCAGTCGCCGCGAGCTACAACCCCAACAATCCCCTGATCCCGTCGACAAACGAGGGCGTAACGCCCCGCCACGAGGGCGATACGGGAAGCGTCGAGACCTTCTGGCCGTGCGTGGGCGCGACCCGCATAGTTCCCGACTACATGAGCCTTTTCCCACTGTCGGGGCAGAACGCACCGTTTGCCGGAGCTTCGCGTCCGCTTTGCGATCGCAAAGAAGTCACGCTCGAAGACCAGATGTCGGTGCTGGCGAAGTTCTATGTCTTCAGCTCGACCCACATCGCGTCACACTTCACCGGCATCATCTCGGACGACTTCACTTCGGAATTCGATCCGTTCGCGCCGGCTTTTGGCGAGAAGTTCTCGCCCCCCAACCTGCCGGTAGGCGTCAGGGATTGGGCCGGGAACGAGGTTTCCCGCGTCTATTCCGACCAGCATGGGATTTACAACGGACTGACTTTCTCAACCTTCTCCGTAAACCCGCCCGACCCGAGCGGCTACATACCCAATACGTTAGACATGTGCATGAACGATCGTGGCAATGGCGTGGCTCCGGATCCTCTCTACCAATCGGCCTACAGCCAGTTCTGCTATGAATGGACCTTCATGCCAGGCCAGACCTCGTATCTGGATACGCCGGTTATCCCCACGGCCGCGTTCGCAGCAGAATACAACCACCCCGACTGTGCCTACCCCGATGCCACCCCGGCGGTCAGCGAGGTGGACGGTGATGGAGTTGGCCCCTGGGTTCTTGGGCCCGGGAGCACTCACCCCATCACGATCCATTCCCTGGGCGACCAGGCTGTGAGCAACTACGGGTACTCCGGGCCCGCGACCACGTTAGCGTCCTATAACCAGAAGACGGCCAACCGTCACTATGGTTTTGGCGACACACAGGGCACAGGAAGAGTCACCATCGGTGGCGTTACTGCCGACGTCGTAAGCTGGAGCGACACCACGATCGTCGTCACTTTGCCGAACACCACGGGCAGTCAGGTGCCGTTGTGTTCCGTGCAGCAACAGCAGCAATATGGAGGCCCCACCGGTACGGCGAATGGCGCGCGCTGCGGAGAACTGGTCATCACGGCCGGCAATGGCAAGAAATCGGTCGACGCCGTGACCGTAACGGTTGGCGGCCAGGCTCCTACGAGACTGACGGCTGGCCAGTCGATTCAGTCCGCAATCGACGCCGCCAAGCCGGGCGACCTGCTCATTGTGCCTCCCGGTAAATACCATGAAGTGGTGCTGATGTGGAAACCGGTCCGGCTGCAAGGTGTCGGAGCTGCCTCCACCATCATCGACGCCAATATGCATCCTTCCGGCCTTCTGCTGAACGACTGGCGCAAGAAGGTGGTGTGCCTGTTCGGACTCGCCCCCACGGGCGTGCCGGCGGGGTATGACCCTGGCTGCGGGAGTGGCTGGTTCGGCTTCAGACCAACACCCTCGAATCCACAGGTGGATCGCTTGCCGCTGGAGGCCACGGTCGGCTGGGACGCGGGGCTGAACGGTAACCTAGCAGAACAGCTGCAGGAGCCATCCCTCCTGGGAGCGTATCAAGGAGCGGGAATCACCGTGCTCGCAAAGGGAGTACGCGTCCCCGATGGATTGGACCCGTGGAGCGACGGGGCAGAGGCGGGCGGGTTCCCGGCCGGCACCGCACTTCTGCAGAACAGACCGCAGTATTGCGGGAGCGGCAATGGAACCGGTAATCCCAATCTGTTCCCAAGCAGCTTCCAGTGCAACCCGTCGAGCATTGACGGCTTGTCTATCACTAACAGCTCCCAGGGCGGCGGCGGCATCTACGTGCACGGATGGGCCCACAACCTGGAAATCGCCAACAATCGCATTTACAACAACCAGGGAACACTGGCGGGCGGCATTGCACTCGGCCAAGGGGAACATCCTGGTGCCTACACTCAAGGCGGTACCAACTCGGATCCCGGCTCTTGCCAGACCAGCAACATTGCGGGCACTGAGCTACCGTTCTGCTTTAACCGGTTTGTGAACATTCACCACAACGCGATCACAGCAAACTCGTCCGAGGGCGATGAGTTGTTCGCGGCAACTCCGTCCGGAGCGGGCGGCGTGGCCATCTGTTCGGGCTCTGACAACTACCAGTTCAACTTCAACTGGGTGTGCGGGAACTTGAGCACCGGCGACGGCGCTGGAGTTTCTCAGCTGGGGTTCGTCTGGGACGGCCAGATTCAACACAACACGATCCTGTTCAACCAAGCTACGAATCCAACCACACCCAGCAATGGAGGCGGTCTGCTCATCATGAGCGCTCCGGATACGGATCCCACGTGTCCCGGAGAGCCAGACGCGGATTGCTCCCATGCCTTCGGTACGGTGGGTGATGGTATCGGTCGTAACCTGCTGATCAATGCCAACGTCATCATGGGTAACGCTGCCGAAGCCGGCGCAGGCGGAGGCATACGCTTCCAGGGTGTCAATGGTGTGGAAGTGAGCACTTTCCCCAACAATCCGGAACGCTGGTACTCCGTCAACGTCACCAACAACATCATCACCAACAACGTTGCCGGGTGGGACGGCGGCGGCGTGTCGTTGCAGGACTCGTTGGTTGTGAACCTGATCAACAACACGATCGTATCCAACGATTCAACCGCGTCGTCAGGATCGCTGTTCGGAGCCTTCTTTGCCCCTGAAGCCAGCGCGCCAACGACCTGCCCACTCGACCCTCTACCCCCCCACGCCCAGCTCCGCTGCGTGCCGCTGTCGGATCCCCAGCCCGCCGGGCTCTCAAGCGCCGGTCACACTGTGGAATTCCTGGCGTCACTGCCGACGAACATCCTCTGCCCGACAGGTCATGGGGTGGGAGGAGCAGCTCCCGGCGGACGTAGGAATGGTGCTTGCAGGGCCGTTTCATTCCCGCTTCTGTACAACGATGTGCTCTGGCAGAACCGTGCCTTTAACATCGCGGTGACACAGCCTGAGTCAGGAGCCCAGCAGGCTACCGTCGCGCTGGTTCCGGCGCTGAATCAACTCAGCACAGGACAGTGCGTTGCTCCTCCGAGTCCGCTCAACTACTGGGATATCGGCCTGCGTGGCGACAGTGGACCGACCAACCATAACTCGGGGTTCACGTTCACACCGCAGGCGTCGGTGCTAACCAGCACCGACGGCTACCCTGGAGGCGGCGCAGGCTTCCGGGTCAACACGGCTTCCTCCATCCCAGTGGTTGCCCAGCAGTACTGCAATGGTTCGAAGAGGCCACCGGAGGCTGGTGCAACGGGATGGTACAACGTTCCCCCGGGGACGAACGAAAGCAACGTGCCCATCCCCGTCTTCAGCCTGACAGCGGGCGCGACCGTGGACGAGGGCAACAACTGGATCAACATCAGTTGGGGTCCATTGTCGGTGACCAGTCCGGCAACGGGCCTCGTACTCGGTGACTACTCGTTGGCCCCGAATTCGCCGGCCATCGGCTACATCACGCCGTCCACCTCAAGCACGACCTACGCAGCAGCGCCGGCGGATGACTTCTTCGGCATCCTGCGGAAGACGAACGGCGCGGTTGACGCAGGTGCGGTCGAGTTCGCGTCCACCACCAACGCGCCAACCCTGAGTGGGATCGCTCCCAACTCAGGAGCGCGTGGGGCCGTCGTGCCGGTGACCATTACCGGCGCCAACTTGACGGGAACCACAGCGGTCACCGTCAGCGGCAGCAACGTCAATGTCAGCAACATCGTTGTCGTGAACGACACTACGGTAACGGCAACCTTAGGCATCAACAGTGCCGCCACGCTTGGACTGCGGAACGTCAGCATAACCACGCCGGCCGGTACTGCCACTCTCAACAATTCGTTCAGGATCGTGGGGGCAACAGTCACGTTCTCGAACCCCGGCCTGACCACTATCCCAGCGAATCGAACCCCGAAAGACGGCACCATCACGGTCACCAACACTGCCACAGGGGCAAATGCTGGCCCGCTGACTCTAACCGGAGCGCCAACGCTCACTCGGACCGCTGGTACGGGGGCCTTCACGATCACCGGCGGCACTTGCGTATCGGGCCTCGTCGTGAATCCGGGAGGTGGTAGCTGCACCATGGTAGTGCACTATGTGCCACCGGCAGCACCCGCTTCGCCAGGGTCGACGGCACACGCTACCCTGCCGAATAGTGGGGCTGCAACCAACCCGCAGCAAGGCCCGGGCTTCAACGGGAACTAGGCCGAGACGTACAGGGCCGGACATCCAGAGAACCTGCTGGATGTCCGGTCTTGCAAAACAAAAAAATGCACTGGAAGAATAAAAGCGTGGCCAGAGCAAATCGCGTGCGCAAGCATTTTGCATGCAGAAGGAGTGGGTGAAGTAGTGAGGGTCACCAACAGGTTAGTCGTAAACACAAACATAGTGCTGACAGCCGTTCTCGCCAGCGTTATCGTTTTTCCCCCGGCTCAAGCGCAATCCGTTCAAAGTGACGAAAAGCCTGCGGCTCCGGCCGGAAACTCTGCGAAGACTGTGGTTCCACGCCGCTATCGGGCCCATCCGGTATCGGCCAGTGCACGTCAGTATTACGCCCTCATCTGGGGCGTTGACACTCTCTCTGTGAAGTCGGCGGAGTCGGGCGAAATCATTCGATTTACCTACCGCGTGCTCGACCCGGCGAAGGCCAAAACCCTCAATGATAAGAAGAACGAGCCATCCTTGATCGACCCGGGAGCCGGAGTCAAACTGGTAGTCCCGTCCCTGGAGAAGGTCGGCAAATTACGTCAAAGCAGCACGCCCGAGGCGGGCAAGATTTACTGGATGGCATTCTCGAACAAGGGTCGGCTTGTGAAACCGGGACACCGGGTTAATATCGTAATCGGACAGTTTCGAGCCGACGGCCTCGAAGTCCAGTAGCGTCCTCCCCCACAACTTCACGAGCGATCATCAGGAGCGATGGTCAATGTCTCGAACAACGGTGTTAGTCGGCAGCTTTGTGGCTTGGTTGCTTCCCTCGGTTTGGGTGCGGATACGCCTCAGCGGCCAATCTGACGGCGGAGCAAGTCATAGAGAAGAATCTTGCGGCACGGGGTGGGCTGCAGGCGTGGCGGGCAGTCCAGACCCTGTCTATGGGCGGCAAGTACCCGGTGGAGATCTATTATTAGGACTACAAGACGGTGAGCGGCTGGATGATACCCTACGTCATGGAGACGGAAGTGCAGGGAGTCAAGCAACCAGAGAAGATCGAGATTGAGAACGTTGCCGTCAATCCACGGGTGGAGGATTCTCGCTTTGCCAAGCTACAATAACACCTTTGCCACGAAGCCGCTCAGCTGTTCCCTCAGAGCCCTTTTGTTTCTGGCTCTGGTATTGCCGGTGCTTCTGCTGAGTGCGCCCGCTGTCGCGCAACGCGGCCACAGACCCACGATTGATGATCGAGTCAAAGTGTTAGCCAGAAGTCTTGAGCTGAACGAGGCGCAGCAGGCTGCCGTGAAGAAGATTTTGGAACAACGGCAGCAGGAGGCCCTGCGCATCCGGCAGGACGCCTCCATTTCGGGAGGCGCTCGCATCGAGCGTTTTCGCGCCCTTCAAGACCATACGGTAGAGCGAATCCGCGCCGTACTCAACGAAGAGCAAAGGAAGAAATACGATCCGCTCGCGGTACGCAGGGTAGCACCCGCATCGGACCAGAAGAGCGTAGAGGACTGGCTCAAAGTCACTACTCCGCAGTAGGGGTTCCGCAGGTTGTTGCGAGCCATCTTCTTTGGTTTGCCGCGTGGCCGCTCAATTCGCTCGCTGACGGCGGCAAATCTGGTGTAACTCAGCGATGAAGGAACGAAGCATGAAACTCAGCGCAACAAATCTGGCGGTAACAATTCTCCTCGGTCTGATTCCAGCAGCTTGCCACGCGCAAGAATTTTCCGCTGACGTCGTGTACCTTGCCATCAGCAAGCCCGATGCGCCATCCACCGGAACCGCGACCTCGCCCCATGGTTCCTCGAAGCTCTACGTAAGTAAGGACAAGATTCGTCTGGAGACAAACGGGCTCACCGGTACGATCCTATTGGCGGATCGAACGGAACATACCGCCATCGTTCTCCAACCGGCCAAGAAGGCCGTTCAGCGTCTGGCCTCCGGCCCTTCGCAGTATTTCCGGGTCGAGAACGCAGATGATGCGTGCCAGAGCTGGCAGAGCTTTGCCGAGCAGAAAATTGTTTGCGAAAAAATCGGTTCTGAAGTAGTGAACGGTCGTGAAACAGTGAAGTACCAGAACAAAAGCGCATCTGACACTGCGCCCGCTGCGGTCTGGGTCGACAAAGCCCTCAAATTTGTAATCAAGTGGCAAGCCGCTAGCATCGGCGCAGAATTGCACAATATTAAAGAGGAGCACCAGGCGGCGGATTTGTTTGCCGTGCCGAACGATTACAAAATCCCTACTCCACAGAAAGCAACCTCCAAGGGTTTTTCCAAGCGATAGCGGACCACGGCTGAATCGCACACTTCAATCAGATCACTTGGTGGAAATGGCCAGGCTTGCCGCGTGTCGCCAGTTCTTGACAGCCACACTAGGGCATACGAGAATACCCCCAGTTAGCGAAAAAGTTAACTGTTGTCCGGCCGGAGAACACCTCCCCCAATTTCGCATAAGATCCCTGGCCATAAGGGTAGTTTACAGGTGGGGTCATTCCAGCATCGATGCGGTTCCCTGGCTCTGCACGCTGGGAGTGAGGTGTGCCTCCGTTGACAAAGAGTCCTTCCGAACTCAGGCTCTCGCCCCGAAGCCGACACAAGTTAGTTCTTAGTTTCTGGCCGCTGGTCCTATCAGGGATGGTGGCGTTGCTGGCGGTGCTTGCCTTTCTGCAATACCGTTGGACCAATGAGGCAACCGCAGCTTATGAAATGCGAATTGGCGCGGAGCTTGAATCCCTGATGATGAAGTGGCACGGCGATCTGTATGGCGAATTCTCCGCCATTTGTACCGCGATGCAGGTAGGCCCGGACTCGGGCGCTCGAGATACATGGAACGACTACCTCGAGCGCTATGTGGAGTGGAACAATGCGCTGCCACATGAAACCTTGCCCAACGTCTACAGAAATCCGGACCTGGTTCAGACAGTTTACATTTGGGACACAAACCTGGATGCCCAGCCACAATTGTTTCGTCTGAATGAGGACAAGAAGAAGATTGAAATCGCCGAAGTGCCCCAGAATCTTCAAACTTTGCTGGCTCGACTGCGAGCGCACTCCACAAGCTTATCTACATCCTTACTTGTCTGGCAGCTGCGCCGCCAGGGAAAGGGGACTTCGTCCGCAGCCGGCCCAGTCACAAGTTCGCCGGGAGTCACTACAAACACGGGGTGGCTATTCGATGAGACGGTCCCTTCTATTGTTCATCCTATATTTCAGCGTGACGGCAGATCACTCAACGGCCAGAGTCCAGTTGACTGGATGGTGATTGTCCTGGATTTGAATGCGCTTCGGAAGCGAATTCTTCCCGAGCTTGCAACGAGATACTTCGGTGGCTTGGAAGGTCTCGATTATAAGGTGGCTGTCATCGCAAAAGGGGCGCAGCCGGAGGTGATTTACTCTTCCGACCCGAAATTTGGAATCCCCGAGGTGGATACGGCCGATGCCAGCCTGAACATCTTCGGTTTGTCCGAAGAGGATGCTCAAGCTCACATCCGCCAGGCCAGGACTGCCCGCTCCTTGCGATCCACGGAATGGCACAATTTCTATGGGTCAGTATGGTTTCCAGTCATCGAATACGAATTTCATCCGAGTCCGTGGGTACTTGCAATCCAGCGCCGTGCCGGTCCTCTGCAGGATGTGATCAACGGAGTAAGGCAGAAGAACCTGGCTGTGAGCGCTTTTCTGCTTCTGCTCCTGGCTCTCACTTTGGCGTTGCTTACTATGGCTGGTATACGGGCGCAGAAGTTCAACAAACTGCAAATGGATTTCGTCGCCTCAGTCTCCCATGAGTTGCAAACACCCTTGACTGCCATCTTCTCCGCAGCCGAAAATATTAAGGACGGGGTCATCCACGACAGATCGGGTCTCGCCTACTACGGTTCGATGGTGATGGGCCAGAGCCGCCAACTCATGGAGTACGTGGACCGCATTTTGCTTTTCGCCTCCATCCGCAGCGGCAAAGATCGCTACAAGATACGTCCGCTTCACATCTCAGAGATTCTGCAACGCGTTCGCAAGAACATGGCGCATCTGATCATCGAAGAGTCCTGCATTATTGAAGAGGTCATCGAGCCGGGCTTGCCCTGCATCCTCGGTGATCTGCTCGCCGTGTGCGGCTGCCTGGAGAATCTGATTACCAACGCTATCAAGTACGGGGGAATCGATCGCCGCATTCGCATCTCCGCGGGCCTGCAAACGACAAAAAATGGGAAGGAAGTTGCCGTGAGCATTCAGGACCGCGGCATCGGTATTCAGAGCTCACAGTTGAAGCAGATTTTTGAGCCTTTTTACCGCAGTCCGGAAGCCAGGCTCGCCCAGATCCCTGGAACAGGTTTGGGCCTTTCTGTTTGCAAGCACCTGGCAGAGGCCATGGGTGGAAGGATCTCGGTGAACAGCGAAGTTGGAGTGGGGAGTGTCTTTACGTTGCATTTGCTGCCTGCCGATTCACAGCAGGCTGAGCTCGCAGCCGTGAACTCGACAAAAGGACAAGGGGATGGAGAATGAATGAAAGCATTTTATTGGTCGAAGATGAAAAAGCGTTACGTACCACCCTCAGCGATCGTCTTCGCAGCGAAGGTTACGTGGTGGAGACCGCGGCAGATGGTCGTGAAGGCTTCGACAAGGCTTCCAGTCATCCCTTTGATCTCATCATTTTGGATGTAATGCTCCCCCGCCGCAACGGTATGGATGTTTGCCGCGATATTCGCGCAGCCGGGATGGCCACCCCGGTTCTGATCCTCACAGTCAGGAATGAAACCGTCGATAAGGTAGTGGGCCTAAAGCTTGGCGCCGACGACTACGTGACCAAACCGTTCGAAGCAGCAGAACTCCTGGCACGTATTGAGGTCTTGTTGCGAAGGGTTCCCGTTCATACTGGTCAGGGCATTTATCAGTTTGGCGCAATTCGCGTGGACGTGCGCGAAGGTCAGGTGACACGGGACGGAAAGCCTGTCTATCTCACCGCGCGCGAATTCCAGCTTCTTCGCTACTTGATGGAACGGGCGGGCACCACGGTAACGCGTGAAGAACTTCTCCGCTCCGTATGGGGCTACGACGCAGATACGTTCACCCGAACGGTCGACACTCACATTGCTGGCTTGCGACAAAAGCTGGAGCAAAATCCCAAGAAGCCTGAACTGATTGTCTCGGTGTCCGGAGTTGGCTACCGATTCATGGGCCGAGACAGTAAGTAGTACAAGCGAGGGTGCTGCGACAAACAATTCTTTCCGCTGTCGGGATTAGTCGTGCAGTAACTTCCACCGCGACATCTAGCTCAATCTTGCTAAGGAATTCCGTCCACTAGGCCAAAGGTCGTATAAGGCCCCGCCGTGTGGCACTCCCTACGCTCGCCGCCAACGGACATCGATCCTGATTCCAAGCTCGTCTTTCTGGCCATTTGCTCGCGCGAAACGTACACGTGGAGAAAGGCGCCCCTTTTCGGCAATATGCGCTGTGTGTGATCCTCCGTGCTTAACGCGAGGATCTTCTCAGTCCTGAGCGCTATCGGATGGGATAGTTGCTCAGCGATGGTGATCCTGGACTCCACTGGGCAGATCTGGCTTTCGAGAATCTCTTTGTTCACGTTCGCAGTTCCGTCGTGATGATGGTTCAAGGCACTCCCCAAAACCGAACCTTCGGAAAAAATATGCCGCTACGCACAGCTCCAGCCGAAGTTCTCTGGAGACTACCACTCAACGCAAACTGGTGACGAAGAAACGAATGTGTAAAATCGTGCAACGTGCCCTATCATGAGTAAGACAACCGTGCGCGGGCGTGGCGGAATGGCATACGCAGCGGACTTAAGGAACACTTGAGTGCTCGCCTGGGAAACCGGCGATGCAGAACTGCTCAAATTCGGGGAAACCTCAAATGGCAATCCCGAGCCAAGCCCGGAGAGACACCAGCCGGGAAGGTGTAGAGACTAGACGGGCAGCACCTAAGCTTCGGATTTTCCGGAGGAGGGTGAAGGGATAGTCCAGACCGCAAACCTGGCGTGAACCCTCCAAAGGTATCACGTTCGGGCGGCGAAAGCCGTAGACGGTATGAAAATCCGCAGGGCTTAAACGGCCCATGAGGGTTCAAGTCCCTCCGCCCGCACCACGTTTTGCTCGGGCAGTCGCGGCTGCGTCATTGACCGTATCCATCGGCTTAAGGGACTGACTGTCGAGGTTAGGGCCGGCAATGCGATTCGCAAGTACAAGGTCGTGAAGTCCGACGGTCCGGATGACTTGGTGTTCCAGGGAGTTCAATCCGGCGGTCCGCTTCGCGACAACAACAACGTACTCGTTCGGTTCATCAAGCCTACAGCTCGCTCTATGGAGTTGCCCTGGGTGAATTGGAGAAGCATCACGCAACCTGGCTGAAGATGGCCGACGCCGACGTGAAAGACGCGCAGGCGCAGATGCGGCATTCACGATCGAGCACGACTCTGGATATCTACCACCATTCTGACCAGCGCCGGTGTTCGCCTAAAATGTCGGCCTGAATCTGACACGTGCTGCTTGTCTGCACAAAGCCTACGGGCAAGTATCAAGCGGCTGAAGCGGACCAAAGTACAAAACATCCAATTTGAATTCAGGCACTGTGCTGGCAGAACACTTTGCACCCAGAGGACATGAGCTTATTCAGAGTTTTCTTAGCTTTGCCGTCAACTCGAGTGCGTTTTGTACTGCAGATCCGGACGCGGTGTTGTCAAAAATACACCAGCGATGATCTTTTCCCTCTCCACACCAGATTCCGACTTTTCGAAGCGGTCGAATAGTTCCTTGACTGTGTCGTGATCCTTCAAAAGAATCGAGATGGCATGTTTCTCGGGCAACAGCATTCGTTCGAGCATCGATATTCCCCCTATCTATGTATTAGAAACGCACCACTCCTTCAACATTCCGGCAGTCTCTTAGTTTCCAGAAATGTTGGAAGGGATGCATGTGACGTGTGGGGAAGCTGCAGGGACACTAGCTCCGGAATAACCGCTAGAGCTTTGCCCAAGGGAGGCAGTTCAGAACGCGGCTCTTCTCAAGGCCCGCGCGGCGCGCCTGCTCGTTCCCGCAGCCAGCAAAGCTGGTTTCCGGTTGATTGCTCAACAACAGCGAATTTCGCAACCAGCACCGAAGCATTGACCCTTTATCAGGCGGCTGAATTGAGGTGCGCTTGCTGCTCTGTATTAGTGGTACTGTTCACCGGCATGAAGACGCTCACGCAACGGTTCCAAACAGCGACCCGACTCCCGCAGTCACCGCCATAGCCAGCGCTCCCCAGAACGTGACGCGTAAGGCGCCAACCATCACTCCTGCCCCGCCCGCGCGTGCCGCCAACCCACCCAGAAGCGCGAGGAACACCAGCGAAGTGCCAGCGACCAAAGGGATGACCCTTGCTGGCGAGGCCACGGTCGTGACCAAGAGGGGCATGACCGCACCTACTGCAAAACTGCCAGCCGACGCCAAGGCGGCTTGAATCGGGCGAGCACGAAGGGCTTCGGAGATGCCGAGTTCGTCGCGGGCATGCGCGCCGATCGCGTCATGGACCATCAACTGTTGGGCCACCTGTTTCGCGAGGGCAGGATCAAGACCGCGGGCGACGTAGATTGCCTCCAGTTCCTTGTGCTCGCCCTTGTTGTCTGCTTTTAGTTCCGCTCGTTCAAGCTTGAGGTCGGCTTTTTCGGTGTCTGCCTGTGAGTGGACAGACACATACTCACCGGCAGCCATCGACATCGCCCCAGCCACCAAGCCGGCAACCCCTGCGACCAACACACTACCGTGAGTCGCATGCGCAGCTGCCACACCGAGCATCAGACTCGAGGTTGAAAGAATGCCGTCGTTCGCGCCTAAGACTGCTGCACGTAGCCAGCCGATGCGCTCTGTGCGGTGTCGCTCGTTGTTGCTTGCCAACATTCTCGATGACATTGCTACTCTGGTAACCCCCGGTGATCTAGGGCATGAAGGCGTGATCTGGAACCGACGCTTCATTGTTCATCGTACTCGCGGGGTATATCGTCCCCTGGCACTTCTCTTGTTTTGACTTCGTGCACATCAGGATCGGCGGCATCTTCCACGCCGCTCACCGCCGAGGCTTCGAAAGCTTGCCCGTCTGCCGCCAGCTCTTCAACGCTTTCACTGTTCGTCTGCTCGGCTTTTGACAATCCTTGGGTGTCACCCGACTGCACTTCTGTTTCGCGGCTGCTTTGCCCAGCTGTTGTGGCGGTCATTCAGTTTGTTCTCCTTCTCATGACGTCCTGACTGTTCGCGCCCACCTTTCAACATTTAGTCGACACCACAAGCGTAGTGTCAGGCCGGAGTGGGAGTCTGAGCAATATTGCGCATAGGCTGGACCCGGTCGCTAGACCAGCGAATTTCAAACCGCACCAGTTCGGCCGTCTCCTACACGTTCTGCGGTCCGAATAGTCATAAGCAGGACTTCTCTTTCTGAACTCCGGAAACGGTTGCCGTGCTTCGATACCGAGGTCGCTACGGAGTCGCGGCTATCTTCTGCCGTTGCGTGCTCACGTTAGGCTACTTTCGAGCTTCGGGCAGCTCGCGCGAGAAAGCCCAGCAACTCATGGTTGACTCTTGCTGCGTGGGTCCAGGTCATGCCATGTGGGCCGCCTTCTACCACCACCAGTTTGCTTCCTTTGACAAACTCCAGTGTTCGCTTTCCAGTAGAGGAGATCGGGAGAATCCGGTCGGCGTCACCGTGAATCACCAAGGTTGGTATGTCAATGCGTTCGAGGTCGTTGCGGAAATCCGTCAACCATGCCGAGACGCACTCCAGAGTGCCCTTTGGAGAAGCGCCGGCTGCAATGTTCCAACTGAGCTGAACGGCCTGGTCGCTGATCAGCTTGCCACCCAGGGTGTCCACGTTGTAGAAGTCTGATAAAAAGTGGGAGAGAAACGCCGGACGGTCTGCGACGATCGCCTTCTTGATGCCCTCGAAAACAGCACCCTCGACGCCGTCAGGATTGTCACTCGTCTTCAACAAAAATGGCGGGATCGAAGAGATAAACACAGCTTTGTTCACGCGCTCGGTTCCGAAATTACCCAGATAGCGGGCCACCTCACCGCCGCCCATAGAAAAACCGATCAGTGCGAATTCGCGAAGGTCGAGCTTGGTCACCAGCTTGTGCAGGTCTTGGGCGAAGGTGTCATAGTCGTAGCCCGAAGTTGGCTTGCTGGAATCACCGAATCCTCTGCGGTCATAGGTGATGACGCGGTACCCTGCATCGAGCAGGGCGGGCAGCTGCTTCTCCCAGGAACGGCCACTCAGGGGCCACCCGTGGACCAGCACCACGGGTATACCGGAACCGTGGTCCTCATAGTAGAGATCGATGTTGCCAGAGTTTTCCTGACCTACATTGATGTATGGCATTTAACATCTCCTTGTTTGTATCTACGAGATTGATGACGAGACCGTTCCGGGGTTCTAAGCAAGATATGTCTATCGGTCCGGGGCGGTCCTTCCTGCGCCCTCGGGCGGGTTAACCGCAGCCTCAGGGGCGCCACCTTCATCATCCATTCGCGACACAGCCTCGTCGTCCAAGCGCCGCTGAGTGGATGAAAAGGATTCTGAGGCGTCACTCTTCTCTCTTCGCCAGGAAATGGTCAGCAAAAAGGCACTCTCTTCCAGCGCTTCGATGTCGTGCAGTACGCCGCAGTCGAGTACCAACAAATGTCCGGTCAACACATTCACCTTTCGATTGGCCAGATGCATACAAATCTGCCCTTGCAACTGTTGAATGGAGATCCTGCCTTCTGCTCTGTGCTGGCGCATCCGAGTGCCGCCCTTCATCAGAATCAGAACGATCCGGAAATCAGGATACTTCGCGAGCGTCTTGGAACTCCGGCCGGTTTCCCGCTGCCAGGAGTCTTCTCGCCGGAGTTGCTGCAACTCACGATCCAAGTCGATTTGCAGCAGAGGTTCCGCTAATCCGGGTAATCGATGCAATGCTTCAATGCCATCACCGGGGTGGCAAGTGGTGAGATTCGTGGCCATGATGAACAGCTCCTCCTGTGCCTCTCCGTCGCACCTCTGTGCAAGCCACTAAACCTGAATCCTGAGGCGGCACAGGGCTGCCTGAAAGCTCGGGAGACTCTAGAACACGATGATCGACGATGTGTTGCGGCAAAAACTGGTCAACATTGCACAGCCCTCGATAGCTCTCGTTACGGGCATTCTGCCAGCGCGGCTCGACGGCCAACTAGTGAAAGGCCAAGGAGTGGGGAATTCTGGAGGGGCTGCAGTTTCAGAGAGCGAACGTCACAGCATGCTGGCCGCTACGTCCTCGGTTTTCGACTCGCTTCTGAATTCTTTCAAACACTTTCTTCACAACACGATCGCGCCCGAAGGGCAAGAAGTGCGTCGGCATGGAGGGTCTGGTCAAAGAAGGTTCCGAGGTGATGGAAGAAGGCTTTGAAGACGCCGTATTGGACGCAGGATTGATCGGTGCGGCGCGGCGGGTGGAGCACTACGAGATAGCAGCGTATAGCGCGGTTTGCGAGTTCGCTAAGGTACTCGGACAAACGAAGCACGCGTCGTTGCTCGAAAAGACTCTAGCGGAAGAAAAGCAAACCGGCGACAAACTTGCCAAGCTCGCTACAGATATCAACACCAAAGCCAACGAAGAAGGCTCTGAAGAACAGCAGGATACAGCCAAGCAGGGACGGAAGCCGAGGTCTTAGTCGCCAGCCTGCTTTCCGTCGCCCTATAATTATTCAGTGGCGGATCGGATTATGTGTTCGTGTGTGATATGTCCTGGCTGTGGGGCCTGCGCCGCCAGTTGCCCGTTGACCTCGATTACGAGACAGGTATGCGAAGCGAGTTCGAGCAGCGTGCGCCAGTCTTCTTCAGTCTGGTTCCAGCCCGCTCGTGCCGACAACTGGAAGGCAGCGGGCACATCCCAGGCTCGAATATTCCACATTGTTTCGTGCTCAGCCATGAACGTATGCCTTGCCAAACTGCTTCGCGAAATGGGGCACGGCGATGCTAGCGTCCTCCAATTCCGGATGCCATTTCTTTTCCCATTCGAATGAGAGAAACGCGTCATACTTCAGCTGTTTCAACGCCTGCATTAGATCCTGCCATGGGAAGACACCTTCGCCCGTAAGAACATATTGAACGCCAACTTTGGTATGCCGAAAATCCTTTACGTGGACATGACGGATGGCCGATCCCAGCAGCGCTGCCCCCTCCGCCGCCGACTCGTCAATTCCCATGAAACTGTTGACCGGGTCCCATACCACTCCGACGAAAGGAGAGCTACATTCCCTCAGGATGGCGCCGGTTTCAGCAGCCGCCACGAAATCACCATGGGTCTCGAGCCACACCTGCACACCTTTCTTCGCGGTCCGATCCGCCAGGTTTCTAATCGATTCGGCGATCCAGTTGCGAGTTGAATCACGATCCGCTCCAGGCTGGATTGCGTCGCCAAAAACGCGAATTCCGGGTGCGCCGAGTTCGGCGGCCATGTCCGACATGCGCTCTGCTTCTATGATCGCAGCCTCGCGCTCCTGGGCTTGGGGAGAGTGAAAGCGGCAACTCGTATCCACGCAGGCGATCGTCAGCCCGTGGTCGGTCAATGCTCGCCTGGTCTCAGCCATTTGCGTTCCGGAGAATGCGGCAAGCTTCCAGAGCGAATCTTCTCCCTCTACAAATCGCAATTCGATGCCGTCGTAGCCGGAATCGGCAGCAATCTTGATGATCTGCGGCATGCTCCAGTCCGGACAGGCCAGCGTTGAGAACGAGATCTTCATCCCTAGGTCATCCGCTCGAGCATGGCAATCGTCACGCGATTCTCAACTTGGTTGCCCTTGAAAAACTTCTCCAGATCATCCAGTACCACCCGCGCGATGTCCTGCCGCACATGGCGTCCGCTACCGGCAATGTGGGGCGTGACGATCGCACCAGGCATGGTTCGCAACGGATCGTTCAAAGCGAGTGGCTCGACGGGATCGGTCACATCGAGAGCGCAACGCAGACGTCCGGAGCGCACTTCTTTCCGCAGAGCGTTCAGGTCGATCAAGCCTCCACGAGCGATGTTAATGACCGTCGCTCCGTCAGGAAGGCTGGCGAGGTTTCTCTCTCCGAGAATTCCACGCGTCTCATCGGTCAGCGCCGCGTTCAGGACTAGCAGGTGCGCTTTGGACAGGAGTTCTTTGAGACTTACGAAACGTACCGGATATTTCCGCGCCAGGGCTCGGTCGGCATACGGATCATGCACCAGCCAATTTATGTCGAAGCCGCGCATCAGATCGACGAGAGCGCGTCCAATTCGTCCGAAGCCGATCATAGTCACTGTGCCGCCGACCATCGACTCCGGCGCGCCGTGAAGGTGCACTTGCTCATAGATGCGGTTCGATCGTCCTCGCAGCGCAGCGCGATAAAAATCGACATTGCGCGCGCAATAAAGGAGCAGGGCGGCGCCCATCTCTGCCGTGGCGCGGGCCATGGGCCCGGCGGCGTTGGTGATCGTCAGGGCCTGGAACAGGGATGGGGCGAAGCGCGATTTCACTTCACCCCCGCAATGGGCAATGATGCGGAGGCGGGGCGCCAATCGCGGTAATCCGTCCTCAAAACGCGGACTGTCCCAGGTAGTGATCAACCCGTCGGCGGTGCGCAATTGCCGTCGGAATTCACGAGAAATTGCGCCACTTTCGATCCTTTCCCACGTGAATGCCCGGTTGAGGCGCCTTGTCTCCCTTGGCGAAAAGAACGATTCGAACAGTTCTCTTCGGGCACTGATCAGCAGACAAGGACGGGCCATGAGGCAGCGAGTATAACACCCGCGGTACTTCGTTTTCTTTCTTTCACTGTTTCTTTTCTTCAATTCCTAGCGAAAACAAAGTATAAAGAAGCGCAGGCCCTCGATGATGAATACCGCCAACCGAACCGACTACTTGGTGATTGTCCTTTATGCGCTGCTGATGGTGCGAGTCGGCTTCTACGTCTTGCGTTTCAACCGGGGTGCTGCAGAGTATTTCCGCGGAGGGAGCCGCATCCCCTGGCTGGTAGCCGGTCTGAGTTGCTTCATGTCGGGCTTCAGCGCGTGGACTTTTACGGGCGCAGCCGGGGTTGCGTATCGATCAGGAATCGCAGCCATCGGCTTGTACATCGGCAATGCGCTGAGTTTTTTGCTGGGCTACTTCATCTTCGCCGAACGCTGGCGTCGGAGCCGGATCACCACCGTCATGGAGTACCTGGCCGGACGCTTCAACCTCGCAACGCACCAGGTCTTCTCCTGGACCACGATCGTTTTTCAGTTATTCACCGCCGCGAGTACTTTGTTCGGCCTGAGCCTGTTTGTTTCGGCCGCGTGCGGTTTTCCTGTGACCTGGACGATCCTCGGGGCCGGGGCGCTGATCGTCTTCTATTGTGTGCTGGGCGGATTGTGGGCGGTCGTGGTCACGGATTTTTTGCAAGCGTCCATCCTCATGCCGTTTTGTCTGGTTCTCGTCGTGATGTCCCTGCTTCGGGTAGGCGGTGTGGGAGGACTCATTCATGCGCTTCCGCCGGAGATGAAAGCCATTCACTGGTCGGGCGAATTTGGGTGGTTCTACCTGGCTTCGTGGACGATCATGGTTTCCTTTGGCTACAACACCAGCGCGATGGCCCAGCGTTACTTCAGCGTGGATGACGAACGATCGGCGCGGAAGATTGCGTTACTCTGCAGCGCACTGTTTTTTGTTGGAGCATTCATCTGGTTTCTTCCTCCCATGGCGATGCGAGTCATCTATCCCGTGCTGCCCTCTCTGCGGACGGCCTTACCGAACCCGAGCGAAGCGGCTTACGCGGTCGCGAGTCTAACCCTGCTTCCCCACGGCCTGATCGGAGTGATGCTGGCAGCCATGTTCAGCGCGACCATGGCAAATTTGTCAGCCCAGTTCAATCTGAAATCCGCGATTCTTACCAAGGATATGTATCAGGCCTTGTTCCGAAAGGAAGCAGGCGAACGCGAGTTGCTGGTAGTGGGATGGATCACAACATTCCTGGTTGGGGGAGCGACCACCGTCATTGCGGTGATCATGGCCGCCAGCGGGCAAAGCGTCTTTCAAGTCATGCTCACCTTCAATACGTTGATGTCGCTGGCCTACGGTCCACCGGCGCTGCTCGGCCTTGCCGTGCGTCGGACCCCGCCCTGGTCGGGTCTGGCTTCGTTCGCCACGGGACTGGTCCTAGGCATTCTTGGAGCTTTTGTGTATCACTGGACCCTCATTCAGCAGGTGGCGATTATCATCCCCTCTTCTTTCGGCGTTTTCTTTCTAAGCATGCTGCTAGACCGTGGAGACTGGCCGGCACGAGAGCGGCTCTTCCGGAACTTGAATACGCCCGTCGACATAGGCAAGGAACTGAAAGACTCGGCCGATTTCACCGGCCCGGTATTTCGCTTTCTGAGCCGCACAATCTGCACCATTGGAGGTCTGAGCCTGCTGCTGTTGTTGGATGTGCCCTCCAACCAGCGTTTGACGGTCATCTGGTTCGCGCTGCTGACCCTCGCCGTGGGCGGATCTTTGTGCTTTGTTCGCGGAAATACGGCGGCGGCCGGGAAGGCCACCGATGACAAGGAAGTTCCACTGGTTCGCACCAATCCATGAATACGCGACCCATGATCCGTTTGGCACTGGTGGGGTGCGGCGAACACGCCGAGACCGGCCACGCAATTCCGCTAGCTAGATACAAAGCCGAGTACCCGGATGAAATTGCACTCGTCGCGGCTTGCGATATTCGAATCGAGCGGGCGCAAAGATTCTGTGAGCGATACGGATTCAAGGCCGCCTACGGCAACATTGATGAGTTGCTATCGCGCGAGGAGGTGGATGGCTGCATTGCGGTCGTTCCGCCGGAAAGAATTTCTGAAACTGGAATTCTTCTGTTGAGCCGGCACGTGCCTTGCGTCGTGGAAAAGCCTCTTGGTTCCGTTTCCGCCGAAGTAGAAGCCTTAGCGAAAAGTGCCGCCGAAAGTGGCACTCCGAACATGGTTTCGGTGAATCGCCGCTTTATGCCGTTCTTGAACCGCGCTCTGGAGTGGGCGAGCAAGGCCGGTTCGATTCGTTATGTCCACTGCACGCTGGCGCGGCACGCGCGCGCGGAGCGCGAGTTCATTTGGGCCACCGCCGTGCATGCGGTGGACACGCTACGCCATATCGCAGGCGACGTGGAACAATTCGAATGTCGCACGATGACGGCCGGGACGACCGCCTGGTACACCATCGATCTCCATTTTCAAAGCGGCGTGGAAGGCCGCATTGATGTGCTGCCCACGGCGGGAATGGTGGAGGAGACCTACGATCTCTGCGGTGAGGGCTTTCACGTCTCGGTGACGTGCCCGTTTGGCAGGAAGCGCGGTTGGCTGGCGTATCGCGACGGAGCGCTGGTCGCCGAGGAGTCCGCGTCCGCCGACATGCCGGAAGATCTGTTGAACGGTTGTTATCACGAGACGGCTGCATTTATACGAGCGTTGCGCGATGGTTCCGTCCCCAAGCCTTCGATAGCTGACGTCGCACCCTCTGTCGAAATCTGCATGTCCATCGCAGCGAAACAGATGGGCCGGTAAGCAGACCTCCACCGTTGCAGTGATGGATTGGTCATGAGCCTCACACTCCTTTGCGCCAACCGTGATCGTTCGCGTCCTTGAGTTCAATCGTGATCGAACCATCGGGATTCACCGGTTGTTCGCATGCCCAGGCGACAGCCTTCAACGTGTGGGGACGAATCTCGAGCTGGGCGGAAAGATTGAGTTTGCCCGAGTATCCCTTGGGAAGGAGAAAGGAGGCCTGCCTCAAACCGACCGCCGTGGGGATGCCCGGGATCGAGACTTCCACGCAAGCTGAGTTTTCGGTCCGGGCTCTGGAGTTGAAGCCACAGTACTCCCGGAACCCCCGCCACTCCCCGATTGCTGATGCACACGATCACTTCGAAGGTGTCGTAGCGCTTGCGCTGCCAAACCCATGCAGGCCGCAGGCGATATCCCATGTAGGCGCGCAGCCGCTCGAAACTACGTGGATACATTTCATTGTATCGAGCCAGATTATCGGCTTCGGTCCACAGCGCCCAGTAATTGGCTCGCAGGTCGAGGACGTGCAACATGTAATTCTCCAGCACGTTGATTCCCGCCGCATCGGTCGACAATTTTTGTGTGTCGTATTGTCGGAAGTACCCATCCTCCAGGATGGCGGCGAGCCACGGTGGACGGTTGGCAAGTTCGTCGATTTGTATGGGCTCCTCCACGATGATGCTGTCGGAACGCAACCAGGCTCCAGCCCGCATGGCCATGTCGATCACCGCACGATTACCCACATGGCTGATGTCGGGCTGAGTGTTCACCGCAAGCGGAGTCTTCTTCCACGCCGCCAGCTGGACCTCCGTCATGCTCAGGGAAGTACGTTCGGCGGTTATGTAATCGGGGAAGGGACTGGGATAGTTGCTGGTATGCCCCTCACCCCAAAAGCCGTACTGCATCAAGTCAACCCACTCGATCAGCGGATTGCCATCAAACTGTGCGGCAAGCAGCTCGGTCAATTCCCGGAATGCTTTCTGAAACTCCGGATGGTCATAGCGAGGCTCGCGGTATTGCCCATTCACGTTGCCGTGCATCTTGCCGATGTCGACGAGCGGAATTCGATCGCGCAAGAAGGGAGGCAGGGCGAGCTCGTCGGGCTGAAATGAGGTGTTCGAGAGTTGCACCCGAAAGGCGACCCGCAGGCCTTTGCGCCGGGCCGCTTCCAGCGTCAAACCCCACACAGGATCCAGATCCAGCCGGCCGGGACGCAACTGCACGTTGCGCCAATCGCAGCGAATGTACAGGACGTCGACGAAGGGCAGGCTTGAGATTTTTTCCACATGCTGTTCCAGAGTTTCGCGACCCGCGCGAGCCGCCAGCGATGGCCCACTCTCTTCCCAGCTATAGCCCACCAGACCAAATCCCGGATTTCGCAAAGGCTTTTCGGAGGGGGTGGTGAACAGAATTGTTTGCCAACCCTGGTCCTGTTCGATATCGAAGGGCCCCTGGTTCAGACGCTCCCGCGGCGTCTGCGGGAAACAGATTGCATCATCCTCGGTCGCGAGGGCTGCAAGAGTCAGGCGATTCAGAGAAGGTAGAACTATCGCGCTCTTCAGGAGGTCTCTGCGACGCATAGGGAAGTTCCTCGTGTGCCAATCGTCAAAGGCAATTTGCACGGGAATATCGCCTCCCTTGAAGCCATCGGATCTCCCGTTTGACTTTCTCCTGCCTTGCTATTGCTTTCTATCACCATCCTTCCTCCGGTGTCCATCCCGCGATAATGGCGGGCTACAAGCAGAAAGGGACGTATTCCCCCCCCTGCCAGACAGTGGCGGCAAGTTTTCTAGGTCCATCACGCCTTAATTGCGAACACTGTCGAATGCTTACGATAATTTATTTATTTCTTGCTTTCCGTCGATGTTTTGGTTTACAAGGGCTAGTGCTTGGGAGCCTTCCCAGGTCAGGAGTCCCACCATGAAGCTTGCAAAATGTCTGGCTATTCTATTGGCGCTCGCGGTCGGCGTTGGATCCGCGCGGCTGCTGCTGGCGCAAGGCACAGATCTCGGTACCATTCGGGGCACAGTCACAGACCCCAGCGGCGCGGTGGTTCCAAATGCAAGAGTCGTCATCCTCGATCTTGCTACGAATACGTCACGCGAAGCGAATACGAACGCACAGGGCGAATACCAAGTCTTCGGCCTGAGGTCGGGGAGCTATAAGGTTTCCATAGGCGCACCGGGAATGGATACGCAGGACATCACCGGATTGAGGCTAACCGGTAGCGATGTGCTGAGCGCCAACGCGGTATTGAAATTGTCCGGGGGCAGAGAGCAGATCGTGGTAACCGCGGAGGCCGCTGCTATCAATACTGAGGATCAGACGATCAGTGACACGATCAACAGCCGCGCGGTGATAGATCTTCCGCGCGACAGCCGAGATGTTTACTCTTTTCTTTATCTCAATCCCAACATCACGCAAGGGTCGGATGACGGAGAATTTAAGTTTCTCGGAGCCCAGAGCTACGGTGGCAATTTCACGTTGGACGGACAACGCTCAAACGGCGGAATCGCCGGCTCGCCGACTCACAGCAAGCCTTCCCTGGAAGCGGTTGCTGACATCAATGTTCTCTCGAATGATTTCAGTGCAGAGTTTGCGGGCATCTCGAACATTCGCGTTACCACCAAGCGCGGAGGCGCGGGTTATCACGGATCGGCTTTTTACAACAACAAGAATTCGGCGCTTGCTGCCTGGACTTCGCAGGACATCATCGGCAAGCAGGAATTCGCACCGTATCCTGGTCAGAGTACATACCCCAACCCGTACTTCAATCTAACCGACATCGGCGGGTCCTTCGGTGGACCGATTCCTAAGGTAAAGAACACATGGTTCTTCACCTCCTATGAAAGAAATTGGGACCGCTCGCCAGTTCAGGTCAGGTCCAACAGTTTGCCGCATCCGACATTTTGGACTGGCGACTTTTCTTTGTTGCCTGATTCAAGCTCAAGCTCGAGCACTGCAGTGAAGCCCGATGTTCCTGCAGGTGTGACTCTCACCCCAGAGGAGATTGCTAACGATACGGTAGGGGGGGCTGGCGAACAGTTCATTACGATTCCGTCACGATTGCTGAACCCCACTACTCAGGCTCTGATCAATACGTACTTCCCCAAGATCGGTGTTGGTGCGCCCATCGACCGACGAGGGCGCATTCCTGGATATCACACCATTCTGCCCGGCCGAAGCGTCATCGATACAGGATCACTGCGCGTTGATCACGATTTCAGCGACAAAGACCGCGTATACGTCGTGTACACAGGGTCCGGAGCGACCATCTCGAATCAATCCGTCGTAAATGGCTATACCGGCCTCGGGCTGAAGCAGCAAGAGCGTCGAAACAACACGATTTCCGTTTCCTACAATCGCGTTTTCAACATGAATGTGATCAACGAAGCGCGCGGCGGATTCAATCGTGAAAAGTTATACATACACAGCAACACCACGCTCGGGAGTTTCCTCTCGAGTATTGGATTCGATCAATCCGATATCGATGCCTACGGAGCAGTGACGCAGCCCGGGGAACTCGCTACGTTTGGCCATCCGGCAGTGAGTTTCAGTAACGTGTATGCAACCTTCGCTAACGGCAACCGGGATACTGATAGATCGGAGGACCAGAACCTGGCTACGTTCGGAGATACCCTCACTTGGGTCATCCGGAAACACAGCCTCAAGATGGGCGCTGATTTTGTTAAGAACAACGCGGTGGACGGCTTTGCTAAGAATCGCCAAAATGTGCGCGGCTTGGTCACTTATGGCGGTTCCGGTGCAAACACATTCGTCCCGTTTCTCTTAGGGCTGGGCTCTACCAGTGTCAGCTACGTCAACTTGCCACGGCCTTCCCCCATGGATGTTTACAACTGGGAAACGGGCTATTTTTTCCAAGATGACTGGAAAGTAAGTCCACGCCTCACGCTTAACTTGGGCATCCGGTATGAAGTCATCACACCCTTCATTGATAACAATGACATGTTGATCAACTTCGATCCGAAGTTCGTCGACCCGGCAACGGGGCTTAAGGGGCGTTTTATCGTTCCTTCCGAAAAGACGTTGCCGTTCCTCGATACTCGAGTTGCTGACACAAGACCAATCGTGACTGCATCGCAGTCGGGGCTCGGCATCGGCCGCGGCTTGGTCAGAACTGACAAGAACAACATCGCTCCCCGAGTTGGAGTAGCGTTTCGGTTGACCGATAAAGTCGGTGATTCGCGGAGGATGGGGACTGTATTTCCCAACTTCTGCTGCGCAGGGCATACGCGACTCGCTCGCCACCAATTCGTTCAACCAGAGTCTGACAAAGAGAAACAGGGATGCAGATGGTAACTCGATACCTTTTGCGGGTTGGCCGGGATTCGCTCACGGTTTCAGTCCCCTCACAGGCGGTACGGTCAGATCGGGTTTCGGTGGCATTCCGTCCATCAATCCTGTTCCTGCCGGGTTACAGCAGCCCCGCATTCAACAGTACAACGTAACTTTCGAACGTGAGCTTATGCGAGATACGTCCATCCGCTTCTCCTATCTTGGCAGTAGCATGAGCGGATTGGTTGCGGGCGTCGATTTGAACGAGATTCCACCGAGTGACGTGCCGTTTGGAACGTCAACTGGGGGCAATGGTTCTGTGGCATGTGATCCAATAGACGCACAAGATTGCGACTATTCGGACGCGGACCTCGCGCGCCAGCCACTACCAGGTCTCGGGGATTACCTGGCGAACTACGGAAACTTCGGGCACGGGCGCAGCAATGCATTCCAGGCCCAGTTCGAGCGCCGTTATTCGCATGGTTTGTTGTTGAACTTTGCTTATACCTATGCTGATCAGAAGACTACCGCACTAGACTGGGGTAACTCTAGCCTTGGGGGCCTCGCGTGGAATCCTTTCACTCCCAATCTTGACTACACGCAGGATTCGTGGATCCCGAAAAATCGAGTTGTGGCTTATGGAGTCTGGGATTTGCCGGTAGGAAGAGGGAGGGCCTACGGATCGGGGTTCTCCCGTTGGGCTGACGCGTTGATCGGAGGATGGCAGACCAGCTTCAACATGTTCGCTAAAACAGGAACAGCGTTCACTCCTTTCTGGATTTGCGACAACTGTGGCGCGAACAGCAGCCCAATAGCATTAGGGAATATCGGCGTTGGTTCGGTGGATGCTGTTGGAGACTTCAATGGTCCGTCGTACCGGCCTGTGGTAATTGGCGACGTGAATCATAGAAACGGTAACCAGATGTGGGACCCCGCCGCCTTCGATCTTCCCCCAATTGGAGCCGACGTACTCAGCAACCCTAAACTTGCAAAGCGCAACTCCTTGTATGGCCCCGGCACGTGGGGAGTGAATTTGGGCCTTCATAAAGACTTCCACTTCGGAGAGCGGGTCACTGCAACGCTTGGAGCAGACGTACAGAACCTCTTCAATCATCGCTTATTCTCGCCGAACGCGGACGACGGAGGAGGAGGAGGCTCGTTCGCGAATTTGGGCGATTTTAATGTCGGGGTAGACCCGGTAACCTTCAAACCATTTATTCCGGCTGATCAGGTCAACCTCAATGACGATTTCGGTCGCCTGCTAACCACTTACACCCAGGAAGGTGTGGACAGCCGTCGCACGATGCGCTTGCGGCTAAGGATAACTTTCTAAGAACCGAACGCTGCGAGCAATCCGTTTGCTCGCAGCGCTTGGCCAGAACTCACGCGCAAGCGATTCCCGATCTAATCGTCGGCTATGTAACAAGAGAGCGGAATTACCCCGTTTTCGCATGACCGGGCAGGAGCTAATGAAACTCCGAATCCTTATTCCACTCACTATTTTTGTCGTAGTGTGCTTGGCCAGCGCTCTCGCCGAAAGGCCAGGCGGCTTTCGCGTGATCGGTCCGGGTGGTGGCGGGGCGATGTTCAATCCGACCATCAGTCCGCACGACGTCAACACAGTACTGATTTCATGCGACATGACCGGGTCCTACATCACCCACGACGGCGGGCGAACCTGGCGTATGTTCAACCTTCGTGGGGTGGTGAACTTTTTTGTTTTCGATCCGCAGGATCCGATGAGTATTTACGCGCACGCGACTGGATTGTGGCGGAGCCGGGATGGGGGAGATACGTGGTCGCTGGTGTCCCCCGCCCCTTCGATGGTGCGTGGCGTGAAGATGAGTTCCGACCACGCCGATGAAATCATTCTCGCGCCCTCGGATCCGTTGGGCGGCATCTACGCGATGGCAATCGATCCCGCCGACTCCCGAATACTCTACGTGGTCGCGGGTCGAAAAGAGAATCCAAACCTGTTTGTCTCTCGCAATGCGGGAGAACACTGGCAGAAACAGGCGGATCTGCCCGCGAACGTGCGGCGCCTGTGGGTTGACGCGCACTCTCAACCCGGGGCGCGGCGGATTTTCGTGGGCGCCACGAACTCCATTACAACGGTTACAGGGGCGAGCGTTCGCACTCTCCCGTTACCCGCGCCTGCCACGGACCTTTCTCTCGGATTCGGTTCTGCCGAGCAACCGGTGATTTACTTCACATCCGAACGTGGAGCGTTCCGCTCCAGCGATGGCGGAGCAACCTGGCGTGAATGCGTGCTTCCCGGCAGCGGCGCCAAAATTCGCGCGGTCGCAACTAGCCTCCATCATCCGGATACCGCGTACCTCTCATATAGCGACCTCAAGCTCGACGGGAAAACCTGGCTGGGCGTCGCCAAGACGACAAACGCTGGCGACGATTGGCAGTTGGATTGGAAAGAATCCTCCGGTCCCGCGACCAACGTTCACGACGACTGGATTACGGACCGCTTTGGCGTTACATGGGGCGAGAATCCCCTGAATATGACGGTGGCCGACCAGGACCCGAACCTTGCGTACGGGACCGATCTTGGCCGTACGATGCGCACTACCGATGGCGGCGCAAAGTGGAATGGAGTTTATTCGCGCAAAATCAACGACGCGGGCTGGACCACAGTCGGCCTTGATGTGACCACCACGTACGGCGTGTATTTTGATCCATTCGACTCCAGACACATCTTTATTGCTTATACGGATATCGGAGCGTTCCGCAGTGACGATGGAGGGACTTCCTGGACTAGCGCCACAATGGGCGTTCCGGATGACTGGACTAACACGACGTACTGGATTGTCTTCGATCCGAAGGTGAAGGGCCGCGCTTGGAGTGTGAATAGCGGTACGCATGATCTGCCGCGTCCGAAAATGTGGCGGCATACTGCAGTGTCCACTTACAAAGGTGGTGTGTGTCGAAGCGATGACGGCGGCAAGACCTGGACAAAAACAAATGAGGGAATGGATGAGACCGCCGCCACGCACATTCTGCTCGATGCGACGAGTCCGGTCGATGCGCGCGTTCTCTACGTTGCCGGGTTTGGACGCGGAGTCTACAAGAGCGTGGACGGCGGACGCACCTGGACACTTAAAAACCAGGGGATCAGGCAATCTGAACCATTTGCGTGGCGATTGGAGCGTGCCACAAACGGGACTCTCTATGTGCTTCTGGCGCGACGTTCGGAAGACGGTAGCATCGGGAATGCCGGCGACGGCGCTCTCTATCGCTCGACTGACGGCGCCGAACATTGGGAGCCGATCGCACTTCCGCCTGGAGTAAACGCTCCCAACGGTCTCGCGGTCGATCCCGCATCTCCGGATCGGTTGTATCTGGCGGCGTGGTCCCGCGCTGTCGGGCAGCATGGCGAGGGTGGAGGGATTTACCTCTCAAAAAATGGGGGAAAAACGTGGCATTCAGTGCTCGATCGGGACCAGCACGTCTACGACGTAACCATTGATCCGGTGGATCCGAAGACTCTGTATGCAGCGGGTTTCGAATCTTCCGTATGGCGGTCTGGCGATCGCGGACTGCACTGGTCGCGTGTTCCGGGTTTCAATTTCAAATGGGCCCACCGCGTGATCCCCGATCCGCAAGACCGTGACCAGATTTATGTGACGACATTCGGCGGCAGCGTCTGGCAGGGGTCGGTACGCGGAGAGGACGAGCCCGTTGATATCGCCACACCAGCACTTCAGCCTGGACATGAAAAATGGGAGATGACAAGCAGGTCTCAATGAATCGCCGGCAATGGCTTTATGGCGCAGGGTTGATTGCGGGAGCTTCACGGCTGCGCGGTGCCGGCGGCGCATGCGCAGGCGGAAAGGCCCCCGGCTCCGAAAGCGCTCGACCTTTCTCAGTACGAGCCGGAGAGCATGCTGCATGTGCGCGAATCGCATGTTGAGCGCGCGAAATTTCCGCTGATTGATATCCATACCCACATTTCGGCATCGACGAAGTCGGAGGCGGGAGTGGAGCTTGCCGCCGAGCGGCAGTATCTGGGAACGCCGCAAGAGTTGTTGGCGGTGATGGAGCGGAAGAACATTCGTGCCATGGTGAACCTGACGGGGGGATACGAAAAGGGGCTTGCGGAGACGGTGGCGCGATACGACCGCGCTTATCCCGGAAGGTTCTATACCTTTGCTGAGCCCTCGTACGCGCGCTTCAAAGAGCCGGACTATCCAAAGCTGCAGGCCCAAGCGATGGAGCAGGCGCATCGTGACGGAGCACGAGGGCTGAAGATTCTGAAGACACTCGGACTCTATCTGCGCGAAAACATCACGTCGGGAACCCTTGTCAAAATTGACGATCCACGATTCGATCCAATGTGGGAGGCGTGCGGGCAGCTCAATTTGCCGGTGGGCGATTCACGTTTCGGACCCGATCGCTTTCTTTACTCCCACGGACCGTTTTAACGAGCGCTATGAAGAGCTGAACAACCATCCCGACTGGTCATTTTACGGGGGCGACTTTCCCAGTAACGAAGAGCTGCTGTCGGCGCGTAATCGTGTTATGGCGAGGCATCCCAGGACTCAGTTTGTTGTGCTGCACGTGGGAAATTTCGCGGAGGATCTGCAAAACGTTTCCGACAATCTCGAGCGCTACCCGAACATGTTCGTCGACATCGCCGCGCGCATCGGCGAACTCGGCCGCCAGCCAAAAACGGCCCGCAGGTTCTTCGAGAAATATCAGGACCGGATTCTTTTCGGTACGGACGCGACTCCTCACGGGGACGACTATCCGCAGCAGGTGTTCAACGACAAGCTGTATGAAATCTACTTCCGCTTTCTCGAGACCGAGGACGAGTATTTCGATTATGCTCCGGCGAAAGTGCCGCCACAGGGGCGGTGGCGAATTTACGGAATCAATTTGCCGGATTCCATCTTGCGGAAGGTGTATTACGAAAATGCTGCACGGGTGCTGCGACTCTAGATGCGGATGGTCAGGCGAATCGCTGTTCTCGGAATGCTTTTCACCGCGCTGGCCGTGCCTGCGCAGGTGCGCGTGTGGCAAGCAACCCTGACTCTTCCCACCTACGAGGAAGGGCTGCCAGACCCCAATCCTCCGTTCGACCAGTTCACCACCAATCGTTTCAACTATCCCTACACGCTGCGGAACAATTTTACGAGCCGCCGGGTGGATCATGCGTGGCGCGCCATGTATCTCGAAAATGAGTATCTGAAATGCTCGGTGCTGCCCGACATCGGCGGACATCTGTACACCTGCATCGACAAGATCTCCGGCAAGCCGATGTTTTATGCCAATCCGTCGATCAAGAAGGCGGCGATCGCTTATCGAGGGGCGTGGGCCGCATTCGGAATCGAGTTCAATTTTCCGGTGTCGCACAACTGGGTCACCATGTCGCCGGTGAACTTCGCCTTTGCCAAGCATGACGACGGCAGCGCGTCAGTCATCGTCGGGAACATCGACCGGGTGTACGGCATGGAATGGACGGTCGAGTTGATTCTCCGCCCGAAATCGACTCTACTCGAAGAGCGCGTCACCCTCAGCAACCGCAGCGATGTGCGGCATCGCTTTTACTGGTGGAACAATGCAGGGGTCGAAGCGTGGGACGATTCCCGAATTGAGTATCCCATGCGCTTTGCGGCCACTCATGGTTTCACGGAAATCCATCCCTGGCCTGTGGATCAGGACGGCGTCGATTACAGCGTGATTAGCAATCACAAGAAGGGCCCGGTTTCCATGTTTGTGCATGGCAGCCGAGAAGACTTCATGGGAGTGTGGCATCCACGTACGAACACCGGGACCGTGCACTTCGCGGAGTACGAGCAGGTTCCGGCGAAGAAAATCTGGTCGTGGGGCGTCGACGCGGATGGGATGGACTGGCGCAAGGCCCTCTCCGACGACGACAGCGGTTATCTCGAGGTGCAGGCCGGACTTTTTCGCAATCAGGAAACGTACGCGTTCCTCCAGCCGCGGCAGGTCATCCGTTTTTCGGAATACTGGATGCCCGTGCGGGATATTGGCGGAATCTCGCGAGCCAATCTCGCTGGCGTGGCGAGCCTCCGGCGGAACGGGAACACTCTGCTGGCAGGGTTCAATGCGAACCATCCAATTCCGCAGGCCTTTGTTTCCATTTGAAAGGGGGCCAGCCACTGGCTCACGAGAATGTGGACCTGACACCGGAACACGCCTGGACCCGTGAGATTCCGGACGCAGATCCGCAGGCCAAGTACGCGCTCGAGATTCAGGACGCGAAGGGCGTAACTATGATCCACCAGGCCGAGGGCGAATACGACTGGACACCTGAGTCCGAGATTCACGTCGGTCCGCAGCCGTCCCATCGCATGCCCGCGCCTGACCAGCGCAGCTACGACGACTGGATGCAGTTCGCAAATGAAGAGGAACTCAACGGGAGGAATTTAAGCGCGCTGGAAACCTACAAGGAGGTGTTAGCGAAGTTTCCGGACAGCTTCGGGGCCGGAAAGGCCGCCGGCCGGTTGGCGGCTGGGCTGCTGCGGTTCGAGGAAGCCAAGGACTTTCTCGACCCCTTGCATGCGCGGGACACGACCGACACGGAGATCTCCTATTACCTTGGCATCGCGTATGACGGCCTCGGCGATGCCAGTCACGCTCGCACCGCTTATGAACAAGCTGAGCGCTTGCCGACCTTTTATTCGGCCGCGGCGCTGCGGCTTGGGGAACTACTGGCTCGACAGGGCGATTTGCGCGACGCTGAGCGTCATCTTTCTGACGCCCTGAGCGCTGCTCCGCAAGATATTCGTGCTCGGGAGGAACTGGCCGCGATCAAAGAAGCCGCCGGCTCGCCACAAGAAGCTCGCGAAATGGCCACGAAGGGTTGGCCCGTTTCCCGCTAAGCTATTTTCTCCGAGAAGAGGCCGGAAACGCCGATCTGGGTCTGCTCGGCAGCGACTCGGAACGTGTTTTGAACATCGCTTCCGAGTATATGCGGCTGGGACTTTACCAGAAGGCCTTGAGCGTGCTCTCCAGACAATATCCAACGCCGGTAGCAGATCAAAGTGAGCCTGGCATGCTTGCTCCCCGGGACCATCCGATGGTTGCTTACTACCGTGGTTTTTGCCGGGAGAAGCCGGCCAGTCCGGATCGGACGATTACGATGCCGCGTCCAAATTGTCGATTGCGTATGTTTTTCCGAGCACGGCGGAAGAATTCGCGGTGCTGCATCGGGTGGTGCAAGCGCGTCCGTCCGATGCGACAGCGAAGTACCTGCTGGGAACCTTCTATTTTTCGCGCGGCCTGACCGATCGCGCCCTCGGCGAATGGGCGGACGCCCGCAAGTCAGGGCCGAACCTTCCGGTCGTGAGCGCAAGCACCGGGCTGGCGCTGCTGCACATCAAGAATGATGCCCAAGGCGCGCTCTCCGCGTTTCAGGAGGGGCTGCGAAGCGATCCCACCAATATTGCGAATTATCTCGGCATGGATCAAGCACTCAGTCTGCTGAACCGTCCGCCTCGCGAGCGCGTGGAAGCACTGCAAAAATTTCCTAAGTTGGATGCGGCTCCTCCGGCGCTGATTTTCGAGTCGATTCTGAACCTGACAGAAGCGGGAGACTTTGAGCGCGCCACGAGTTTGTTTCATAACCGGTTCTTTCCACGCGAGGAGGGCGGAACGACGTTCGTCAGGTGTGGATTGAAGTGCAACTGCAGCGGATTCTGGCTATGGCCCGGACGGGCCAATGCGACCAGGCACTGGAGAGGGCGCAGCATGTGGGCGCCGAGGTTCCAGGACTGGCGTTCACGCGCGACGGGCTTGACCCCATTCTTCAATCGGGAAGGACGAATTACTTGCTTGCCTCGGCGTACAGCACTTGCGGAAAATCCGCGGAGGCGAGCACCAGACTTCAAGTCGCGGCTGCTGCTTCCGCCCCGGACCGATCCGCTGGGCGTGGTTGGCGGCGCGGAAGCTTCCCAACTTCAACGAGGCACAATGGAACGTCCGGCTGCAATCATCGTTCGAGCAAGCCGCCAGTCGCAGCGAAACCAGCGCCTATCCAAGCTGGTGGATGTATACGGCGGGTTCGCTGGCAAAGGAGTTGGGCAAAACCCAGGAAGCGGGAGGTCCGCTTTCGAAAAGCTTTGTTGCTACCCGATCGCATGTTGGCCTATCACTTCACTCGGCTGGCCAGATCGAAGGGTCGCCGTAATCACTTCATTTTTGCCCGGCGCAGGGCCTCACTGAATTCATCCGGCGCCCGGCTGTCGGTGATCAAGCGGTGGATGCCAGAGAGGGGACCGATGCGTGAAACACTTCTGCGGCCTAACTTACTGAAGTCGGCAACGACGTTGACCTCTTTTGAGATCCGCATCATCAGGGTATTCAGCTGGGCCTCAAGCACGTCGGGAGTCGACGGTCCGATTTCGAGGTCAAAACCGTCAACCGCGAGGAAGAGACGATCAGCGTGAAACTCTTTAAGCATCGCTTCCGCCTGCGGCCCCACGAAGGAGCAGGATACCGGGCGCAGCAATCCTCCGATCATGATCACAGAAATATCAGGAGCATCCATCAACTCGTAGGCGACGTTCAAAGCATGCGTAATGACGGTCACGGACTGCAACCGGCGTGCCTTCAAATGGCGGGCAATCTCCGCGGTCGTCGTTCCGGAATCCAGAATCACAGTTTCGTTGTTCTGGATAGCTTCTGCCGCCGCTCGTCCGATGCGAGCCTTTTCCGCGTGGTGCAACGTCTTTTTCAGACGCAGGGGGTACTCCTGGCTGGCCTCGACTTGTCGCACGGCGCCCCCATGGGAGCGAACCACCATGCCCTCGCGACAAGGCGTCCAGATCGGCGCGCGCGGTGACTGCGGAAATCGAGCACCTCTCGACCAAATCCCGAACTGTGATCTGACTTTTCTGCTCGATGAGGTCCAGAATCTTCCGACGACGTTGTTCCGAGAGCAAACGAGTGTCCTTGGGGCCCCGCATCAGGTTGATCCTCGCGATGTCAAGTTCGTGGCAAGAGCGGCCGCCCGGCATTTGGCTGCCTGTCCATTTATACACTTGCGCGGGCGGGGGATAAGAAAGAAAATAGCAGGCAAACGAAAGACTGGTTTCCATTACGGTAATTGGCGACAGGGCCGCGATTTTACTGATCGACCACAACGCAAGCCATGGGTAGAGTGCGAAAACATGGAATTTCGTTTATCTTCTTTTCTTCCTCTCAATTGCGTGGCGAAGGTCTTCGTGGCCGGGGGAGGCGGGGTGGGAATGGCGATGATCTTGAGGCCGCGCGATTGAGCCAATGAGAAGACGCGACTTCATTGCGGCACTCGCTGCCTCCGCGGTCGCGTCGGCCTGGCCCGCAATCGGCCAGGCTGCAGAACGCCGTCCCCGTCTATTGATTGCAGAGGCGGATCCCTTCACGGCCTTCCCTTGTTGAAGGCACGCTATGCTGCGGGCCGGCGTCCATCAGAGGATATGGAGGGCTGGGCGCTGACGTGGCAACTGACCGGAGAAGAGAGCTTCGCGGAACGCGCCCTGACCGAGATGCGCAGCAAGCAGGTTGCTTCCGGCGGCAAGCCGTCACGCTCCTGGGTTGACTACGCCCGCTGGTCGCTGGCGTTCGATTGGCTTTTCTTATATAGGGGTTTCGATCGCGCATTAAAAGACCGCATTGCGGGACGTAAAAGACGGCGCCGCCGCCATGCTTTCGACTCCTGACTTTGCCGATCCGGGGCAACTTTCCTACCACAACTACGCCCTGCGCTATTTGGCACTGGCTGCATTTCCGTCAGCGGCTGTCGAGGGCTACGGCGACTGCGATCCGCGCTGTGCCTCCGGGCGCGAGAAAGTTGCCAAAAGCCTGGCCAACGTGCTGGAGATTTCCGAGATTGTGAGCCGCCAGGGCAGTTATCACGAATCGCTTGATTACATGCGGATCACGTGGGTGTCTCTCGTCCTGTTGGCGGAGTTGCAGCGAACCACCACCGGAGTGGACCCGGCGCATCACTTTTCGGTATTTCGCAACATTGGGGACACCTATCTTTACAAGCTTCTTCCCGATGGCACACCCTCACGTGAGGGCGACAATGAATACCCGGTTCTGGATTCGCGAGACACGGCGGTGTTGGGCTACGCGGTAAACCGCTTCAAGGATCCTTACAGCGCCTGGCTGTTGCGCAAGAGCGGATTCTTCGCGAAACAATGGGTGCTGCCGGTGTTGGAATTTCTTTGGGATGATCCGGAGGTCACTCCGCCGCGACCCCGCCCATGCCGCCGAAAGCGAGTTGCCGCGTCAACGTTATTTTCCAGGCGTTGGGCATCTCGTCATGCGGGACGGCTGGAGATCGGAATCAACCTGGATCGAGTTCGATTGCGGACCCTACTGGCGAAACACCAGCACCTCGATCAAAACCAGATCACGATCTACCACCGCGGATATCTGGCGATCGACAGCGGCGCGGACTACACCGACACGGAGAGCCCGCACTACCTGAACTATTACCGCCGCACGGTGGCGGCCAACGAATTCCGTGCTGGTCTACGATCCTGCCGAGAAGTTTTTCTGGTCCGACAATCTCTTGCCAGCAGCTAACGATGGCGGGCAACGGATGAATTCTGCGCGCTGACTGGAACACCATCCGTAGCCGGGATAACTGGAACCGCACCCGTGATTTGTGGGACCTCGGCACCATGCGAGTCGTCGATTATGTTCCCGGCCGGTATCACTATGCGCTGGGAGATGCCAGCAACGCGTACTCCCGAGACAAGGTCCGCCGCTTCACGCGCGAACTCGTTTACATGCCAGGGCTCAACCTTGTCTTTGTTTTTGACCGGGTCGTCAGCAGCCATCCTTCTTTTCGAAAGGCCTGGCTGCTTCATGGAGTGAATCAGCCCAGCGTTGATCAGGCTGGTGAAAATGGAGCGCCGGGTGCCCAGGAGTTCCGTAACGCCAAGACTTTTCGCTTTGCGGAGGGATCGGGCGAATTACTGGTGCACTCGCTGCTTCCGCGAGAGCGCATTGTTACCCGGCGCGGCGGGAACGGGCACGAGTATTTTGCTCCCGGCGATGACCATGGCGGCGCTTGGGGAACCGGAGAGAACTGGCCGCTCGAACCCGCGGAGGGCGCTCCACTTCCAGAGGATCCGAAGCTTCGCCGTATGTGGACTGTTTTCGGGTCAGGATTTTGACAAGATTTTGCAAGCCCAACCTAAGAATGTAATCCCAGGCCGATGGCGGGTTGAGGTTCGCCCTACTCGCCTGCGGAAGAGGATTTCTTTCTTCACGTTTTTGAAATCGGAGATAGCGGAAAGACGGGCCAGAGGCAGGTGCAACTACTCGATGGCGTTAATTTTCAGGGGGCAGCGTATGAGCGCGGACCGATGGTGCTGTTCAGTTCGGGGGATTCGGCGATCGATGCCGGCGAAGTATTGCTGCCCGACCTGTCTTGCGAATCATTGATCGTTACCAGCCTCCGGCCAGAGGCGGTTTACGAGTGAATTTTGGCGGGCTCAATGTCACATCGTCGCCATCGGCCGTTCTGCCGGGAGTTTCGGCCGGCACCGAGCGCATTCGCGCCAACTCCAAGGGTGTGTTGCAGGTTGTGCGGCGCGGCCTCGGCAACCTGCGCTTGCGGATCGCACGCGTGTGACGCCGTCCTGAAGCGACACGGGTGGTCGGCGTTATGTTGCGGGGATTTCAAGTTGTAGTAACGCCGCTGTACATGTGAACCCCGGCATCCGACTGAGGGACCTATTACTGAACCCGCCATCCCGTTGATGCCTGGCCGACGCGGATCTCCCGTGCGCCGCCCGATTTCAAATTTGCGCTGGTGGATTGGCGGGATTCTGTTCGCCTCCACCATAATCAACTACATCGACCGTCAGACCCTGTCGCTGCTCGCCCCCTACCTGAAACTTGAGTATCACTGGACGAACACAGATTACGCAAACATCGTGATTGCGTTCCGCGTAGCGTACTCGGTGGGGCAGACGGTGTTTGGCCGCTTCATGGATCGCATCGGCACGCGGCGCGGCCTCTCGCTCACGGTAATCCTTTATTCCGTTGTTTCCATGCTGACTTCGCTGGCTCGAGGATTTTACAGTTTTGCCGCGTTTCGCTTTTTGCTCGGTGCAGGGGAATCGGGCAACTGGCCAGCCGCGACCAAGGCGGTTTCGGAGTGGTTTCCGAAGCGCGAGCGCGGCCTGGCTACCGCGCTTTTTGACAGCGGCTCATCGGTCGGAGGCGCGATCGCAGCATGGCTGATTCTCTGGATTTATTTTCGATGGGGCTGGCGTCCGGCATTCGCGATTCCCGGGATGCTGGGATTTTTGTGGCTGGTGGTCTGGCGGCGGTTTTACTACCCTCCCGAGTCTCATCCCAGAATCAGTGAAGCTGAACGGCAAATGATTCTGGCGGACAAGCAGGGATCGCGCGCGCCAACGG
>CAWDFM010000005.1:0-374462 GCA_963801615.1 uncultured Acidobacteriota bacterium
GATGACGGCGACTATCGGCAATTACATGCGTCGGGCCGACGAATGGAGCTTTCAAGCGAGGCTGGCAGACAAGGAACTCCCGCAAGTTGATAAGCAAATTGCCACAGCTGATATTCGGCATCAGATCGCTATCCAAGATCTCTGCCAATCAGGACAAGCTGATTGAGAACGCGGAGAAGGAAAATGAATATCTGACTACCAAATTTACAAACGAAGATTTGTACGATTGGATGACAGACCAGCTTTCGACCGTATTCTTTCAGAGTTATCAGCTTGCCTATGATACTGCGAAGCGAGCGGAGCGATGCTTCCGGTATGAGCTCGGACTGAGCGACTCAAGCTATGTTCAATTCGGCTACTGGGATAGCCTGAGGAAGGGTTGTTTCTGAACTTCTTCTACGATCTGAAACGGCTTGAGGCGGCCTACCACGAGCAGAATCGTCGTGAGTACGAATTGACGAAGAACATTTCATTGGCGCAGCTGGACCCCATAGCTCTTCTGAAGTTGAAGCAGAACGGCGAGTGTTTTGTGAGCGTGCCGGAGGCCGCCTTCGACATGGACTATCCCGGGCATTATTTCCGGCGGCTCAAGACGGTTGCTCTCTCCATTCCCTGCACTACCGGCCCATATACAACCCTAGCTTGTACACTAACCCTTACGAGTAATCACCTCCGGAAAGACTCGACGCTCTTGGCGAACAAGTATGAACGCGATTTCACCATCGACGATCCGCGATTCCGCGACGAGATCGCTGCCATTCAGTCCATTGCATCGAGCAACGCCCAGAATGACTCCGGTATGTTCGAGCTTAACTTCCGGGATGACCGCTATTTGCCATTCGAGGGTGCCGGCGCGATCAGTTCATGGCACATCAAACTAAATAAAGAGGTTCCGCAAATCGATTTCTCTAGCATCGCTGACGTTATCTTCCATTTCAAGTTCACGGCTCGAGAGGGCGGAGGACCGCCGTTCGAAAGCGATAGAGGAATTCAACAAGAAAATGAACGATTCACGCTTGCCGAAAACCGAAAGGGTCTGTTCAGAATATTTGACCTGAAACGTGAATATCCCGACAAATGGTATCGGTTCCTGCGTCCATCCAATCCTAACGAGGACCAGGCAATCGTTCTCGACGATATGGCCGAGCGATTACCCTACTTTACGCACTTGTTCCCGGTAAAGAAAGCCCGTCAGATCGAAATCGTCGCTCTGATCAATGACGCCTCAACGTACAAAGTGATGCTTTCGCCTATCGGCACAGAAGCGTCTAACCTCCTTTCGATGTCCCCAGATACTACCTACGAAGGAATGCACAGAGTGCTGAAGGATCTAACTGGGGCCGAGATTAGTCTTGGAGCATGGACACTTAAGGTCATGCCGGATGGTGCGTCTGATTTTAAGTCTCTTCCGCCGACCGCCATTGAGGATATGTTTTTAATCGTCAACTATACGATTGCCTGAAAATGCTGACGCCAACCGAAATCGACAAGGTGGTCAGGGAAATTGTGGACCGCATGCAGCCTCAGAAGATCATAATTTTCGGTTCCTACGCCAAGGGTACCGCCACCATCAAGAGTGACCTAGATATCTTCGTGATGGAGGGAGACGATTTGACCCGATGGCACATCGTGCGAATGATCTGCAGTCGCTCCGCCTTCGGAGTTTGATTCCAATCGATATTCACGTGTATACGCCCGAGGAAGTCGAGATATATGGCAATCAGCAGTTTTCCTTTGTTCGGAGTGTCCTCAAGTCCGGCAAGATCGTTTTCGAACAATAAGAGATCGTGATCGGATCGAAGTACGAGAAGCTCAAAACGAAGGCTCGATGGTGCGACCTAGAGAGTCGCCGCTATTGTGCTTTCCCTGAACCGGTGGGATTGCGAACCCCATCCACCGTTGAACTTGTCATTTCGTAGCGTTCGGTCAGTCATTGACCCTGATAAATCAAGATGGCCTCGTTGGAGCAATCAACAAACCGTGCCGAGAGCGAGCAAAAGCCCGTCACGCCGTCCATCTCTCTGCCGAAGGGTGGCGGCGCGATCCGCGGCATCGGCGAGAAGTTCGCCGCCAACCCGGTCACCGGCACCGGCTCGATGTCGGTGCCGATCGCCACGAGCCCGGGCCGCTCGGGCTTCGGGCCGCAGCTCTCGCTGTCCTACGACTCGGGCGCCGGAAACGGCCCGTTCGGCTTCGGCTGGAGCCTCTCGCTTCCCTTCGATCACGCGCAAGACCGACAAGGGCCTGCCGCGGTATCTCGACGCGGAGGAGTCGGACGTCTTCATCCTCTCCGGCGCCGAAGACCTGGTGCCGGTGTACCGGCAGGACCCCGACGGAACCTGGGTCGCGGCCATCCCGGGTACCAGCGGACGCCGACGGGTTCTGGGTACGCGATCCATCCGGCCGCCTGGTCGTTCACGAGGACGAACTCGACGGCTACCGCGTCCGCCGCTACCGGCCGCGCATCGAGGGGCTGTTCGCCCGCATCGAGCGCTGGAGCAAGATCGGCTCGCCGAGCGACGTCCATTGGCGCTCGATCTCCAAGGACAACATCCTCACGCTCTATGGACTCGATCCGAATCGCGCATCGCCGATCCGCTGGATGCGAGCCGCATCTTCACCTGGCTGATCTGCGAAACCCGCGACGACAAGGGCAACGCGGTGCTCTACCGCTACAAGGCGGAGGACGGGCTTGGCGTCGATCTCGGGAAGGCGCACGAGCGCAACCGCGGACCGCCGAACGACGTCCGCCGCACGGCCAACCGCTACCTCAAGCGCATCCACTACGGCAACCGCACGCCGCTGCTCGATAACGCGGGCGTCGGCCGCGCTTCCTGGACCAAGCCGAGATCGACGCCCAGAAGCGAACGCCGACTGGATGTTCGAGGTGGTGTTCGACTACGGCGATCACGATGCCGGCGCGCCCGACGCCAAACGACGCGGGGGCGTGGAACTACCGCCCCGACCCGTTCTCCTCCTACCGCTCGGGCTTCGAGGTCCGCACCACGCGCCTCTGCCAGCGCGTCCTGATGTTCCACCACTTCCCCGGCGAGCCGGCTGTCGGAGCGCGACTGCCTCGTGCGCTCGACCGACTTCACCTACTCGGACGAAGTCGATCCCACCGACGTCCGCAACCCGGTCTACACCTTTCTACGCAAGGTCACCCAGACCGGCTATCGCCGCAACAACGGCGGCTACGACACGCGCAGCCTGCCGCCGGTCGAGTTCGAATACACCGAGCCCATCGTGCAGGAGCGTGTGGAGGAGGTCGATCCGGCGAGCCTGGAGAACCTGCCGACCGGCCTGGACGGCACCGCCTACCGCTGGACCGACCTGCACGGCGAAGGCATCCCCGGCATCCTCACCGAGCAGGCCGGCGCCTGGTTCTACAAGCGCAACCTCAGCCCGATCCCGGCAGAACTGGCCTGACGGCAGGGAGGCCGTCGAAGGCGCAGTTCGCCCCGCTCGAAACCGTCGCCCTCAAACCCAACGTCGCCTTGAGCGGCGGCGCGGAGTTCATGGACCTGGCCGGCGACGGCCAACCCGACGTGGTCGTCATGGACGGCCCGACGCCCGGCCTGTACGAGCACGACGAGGCCGAAGGCTGGCAGCCGTTCCGCCCCTTCACCTCGCGCCTGAACCGCGACCTGCGCGACCCGAACCTCAAGTTCGTCGATCTCGACGGCGACGGCCACGCCGACGTGCTGATCACCGAAGACGACGCCTTCGTCTGGCACGCCTCGCTGGCCGAAGAGGGCTTCGGCCCGGCCCGGCGCGTCGCGCAGGCGCTCGACGAGGAGAAAGGCCCGCGCATCGTCTTCGCCGACGGCACGCAGTCCATCTACCTCGCCGACCTGTCCGGCGACGGCCTGACCGACATCGTCCGCATCCGCAACGGCGAGGTCTGCTACTGGCCCAACCTGGGCTATGGCCGCTTCGGCGCCAAGGTCACGATGGACAACGCGCCGTGGTTCGACAACCCCGACCAGTTCGACCACAAGCGCATCCGCCTGGCCGACATCGACGGCAGCGGCACCACCGACATCATCTACCTGCACCGCGACGGCGTGCGCCTGTACTTCAACCAGTCGGGCAACAGCTGGAGCCAGCCGCAGCACGCTGAACGTGTTCCCGCGCGTCGACGACCTGGCGAGCATCGTGCCCACCGACCTGCTCGGCAACGGCACCGCCTGCCTGGTCTGGTCCTCGCCGCTGCCGGGCGACGCGCGGCGGCCGATGCGCTACGTCAACCTGATGGGCGGCCAGAAGCCGCATCTGCTGGTCAAGACCGTCAACAACCTGGCGCCGAAACCCGCGTCGACTACGCCCCCTCGACCAAGTTCTACCTGCAGGACAAGCGCGACGGCAAACCCTGGATCACGCGGCTGCCGTTCCCGGTGCACGTGGTCGAGCGCGTCGAGACCTACGACCACATCAGCCGCAACCGCTTCGTCACCCGCTACGCCTACCACCACGGCTACTTCGACGGCGAGGAGCGCGAGTTCCGCGGCTTCGGCATGGTCGAGCAGTGGGACACCGAAGAGTTCGCCGCTCTCGCCGACGGCAACAGTCCCGGCAGACAACATCGCCGCCGCATCGCACGTGCCGCCGGTGCACACCAAGACCTGGTTCCACACCGGCGTCTACCTCGGCCGCGACCACGTCTCCGACTACTTCGCCGGCCTGCTGAACGCCACCGACCAGGGCGAGTACTTCCGCGAGCCCGGCCTGACCGAGCCGAAGCTCGAGCGCACTGCTGCTGCCGGACACCGATGCTTCCCGCCGGGCCTGACGCTGGACGAGGAGCGCGAAGCCTGCCGCGCCCTCAAGGGCTCGATGCTGCGCCAGGAGGTCTATGCCGACGACGCCGGCACCCGGCGCCACGCCGGAGCAGATCGAGCGCGCCCGCACGCCCTACACCGTCACCGAGCAGAACTTCACCATCCGCGCCGTGCAGCCCCGGGGCGCCAACCGCCACGCCGTCTTCTTCACCCACGCGCGCGAGGCGATCAGCTACCACTACGAGCGCAACCCGGCCGATCCGCGCATCCAGCACGCGCTGACGCTGGAGGTCGATGACTTCGGCAACGTGCTCAAGCAAGCCGCCATCGGCTACGGGCGCCGCACGCAGATCCGCGTCGTCGACGACCAGGGGCACGTGCAGCAGGTCCGAACCCGGGCTGACCGGGCTCATGCCACCGATCAAGCGAAGCAAACCACGCCGCTGCTCACCTACACCGAAAACCGCGTCACCAACGCCATCGAGTCGCCCGACACGCTACCGCAACCCGCTGCCCTGCGAGGCGCTCACCTTCGAGCTGACCGGCTACACGCGCCACCGGGCCGGCCGGCCGCTTCCAGGCCTCGGACCTCGTCGAGCCGGACCCCGCCGCTGCCAGGCCGCCTGCGCCACAAGTTCACCGCACCAGAAGTCCCTACGAGGCCACCGCCACCGGCAACCCGCGCCGCCGCCCCATCGAGTGGCTGCGCACGCTCTACCGCCGCGACGACCTGACCGGCCTGCTGCCGCTCGGCGAGCTGCAACTCGCTCGCCCTGCCCGGCGAGAGCTACAAGCTCGCCTTCACCCCCGGGCTGCTCACCCAGGTCTTCCAGCGCCCGCGCGCAGGGTCAGGCCCGCCGAGCCGCTGCTGCCCGACCCGGCAGCCGTGCTCGGCGGCCAGGCCGGCAACCGGGGCGGCTACCTGCAAAGCCAGACGCTCAAGGCCGACGGCCGCTTCCCCGCGAGCGACGCCGACGATCACTGGTGGATTCCCTCCGGGCAGTCGTTCTTCACCCCGAACCCCGCCGACACCGCGGCCACCGAGCTGGCGCAGGCCCGGCAGCACTTCTTCCTGCCGCGCCGCTACCGCGACCCCTTCGGCCAGGACGCCTTCGTCGACTTCGACGCCAACGACCTGCTGATGGTCGAAACCCGCGACGCACTCGGCAACCGCGTCACGGTGGACGCCAACGACTACCGCGTGCTGCAGCCGCGCCTGGTGAGCGACCCGAACCGCAACCAGACCGAGGTCGCCTTCGACACGCTCGGCATGGTGGTCGGCACCGCCGTCATGGGCAAGCCGCTGCCCGCGCCGGCGGAAGGCGACTCGCTCGACCGGCTTCGTCGCCGACCTGACGCAAGCCCAGCTCGACGCCTTCTTCGACGCGCCGACCCGCACGCCACGGCGGCAGCGCTGCTGCAAGGCGCCACCACGCGCATCGTCTACGACCTCGATCGCTTCCGCCGCACGCAGCAGGCGAATCCCAACGACCCGGCGCAGTGGCAGCCCGCCTGCGCCGCCACGCTCGCCCGCGAGACCCACGCCAGCGCCCCGCTGCCGCCGCAGGGCCTGAAGATCCAGCTCAGCTTCTCCTACTCCGACGGCTTCGGCCGCGAGATCCAGAAGAAGATCCAGGCCGAGCCGGCCGGTGCCCAGCGCGATGCGACGGCAGATCATCGTCGGCGCGACGGCCAGCCGTGATGACGTCGAACCCCCGCGCTGGGTCGGCAGCGGCTGGACCATCTTCAACAACAAGGGCAAGCCGGTCCGCCAGTACGAGCCCTTCTTCACCGCCACGCACCGCTTCGAGTTCGGCGTGCAGCGTCGGCGTCAGCCCGGTGCTGTTCTACGACCCGGCCGAGCGCGTCATCGCCACGCTGCACCCGAACCACACCTACGAGAAGGTGGTGTTCGACCCCTGGCAGCAGACCACCTACGACGTCAACGACACCTGCGCCGCCGCGCAACGCGCAGACCGGCGACCCGCGCACCGACCCCGACATCGGCGGCTACGTCGCCGAGTACTTCAAGGCGCCAGCCCGGCCACCTGGCAGACCTGGCACGCCGCAGCGCATCGGCGGCGCACTCGGGACCGGACGAGCGCAACGCCGCCGCAGCGCGCCGCAGCCCATGCCGACACGCCCACCACCGCCCATTTCGACGCGCTCGGCCGCCCCTTCCTGACCGTCGCGCGCAACCGCGTCGTCTGCGCCGGCCACGACCTCGACGGCACCGAAGACAGCTTCGCCACCCGCGTCGAGCTGGACATCGAAGGCAACCAGCGCGCCGTGCGCGACGCCAATCCAGCAACTGCCGGCGACCGCGCTCGGCCGCATCGTCATGCGCTACGCCTACGACATGCTCGGCAACCGCATCCACCAGCTCAGCATGGAGGCCGGCGCGCGCTGGATGCTGAACGACGTGGCCGGCAAGCCCATCCGCGCCTGGGACAGCCGCGGCCACAACTTCACCACCACCTACGACGCGCTGCGCCGCCCGGTCGAGCAGACCGTGCGCGGCACCACCATGCGGCAGCTCCGACCCGCGCACGCTGAACCGCGACATCCTGGTCGACAAGATCGAGTACGGCGAAGCGCCATGCGCCAACGCCGAGAGCGCGCTCAACCTGCGCACCCGCATCTACCGGCACTTCGACTCCGCCGGCGTCGCCACCAACGCGCGGCTCGACGCCAACGGCAACCCGACCGAGGCCTACGACTTCAAGGGCAACCTGCTGCGCAGCACGCGCCGCCTGGTCAGCGACTACACCGCCATCCCCGACTGGCTGCTGAACCCGCAACTCGACGCCGAGACCTTCGAGGGCAGCACCCGCTACGACGCGCTCAACCGCCCGATCCAGTCCATCGCGCCGCACAGCAGCCTGACCGGCCCGGCACCCGAACAAGCTCAACGTCATCCAGCCGGTCTTCAACGAGGCCAACCTGCTGGAGCGGGTGGACGTGTGGCTGGAACGCGCCGCCGAACCCGCCGCGCTGCTCGACCCGACCACCGAGGCGCCATCACCGGTCGGCGTCGCCAACATCGACTACGACGCCAAGGGCCAGCGCCTGCGCATCGACTACAAGAACGGCGCCACGCACCCTCTACGACTACGACCCGCTGACCTTCCGGCTGACCCACCTGCTACACACGGCGCAGGCGCGGCCTTCACCGACGACTGCGACAACCCGCACCGCCGCCGCCCACCATCGCCGCGCCGGACACCCGCCGCAGGGCAAGGCCTGCGGCCTGCAGAACCTGCACTACACCTACGACCCCGCCGGCAACATCACCCACATCCAGGACGACGCGCAGCAGACCATCTACTTCCGCAACCAGCGCGTCGAGCCGAGCAACGACTACACCTACGACGCCCTCTACCGGCTGATCCAGGCCAACGGCCGCGAGCACCTGGGCCAGCGGCTGGCGGCGACCGCAATGCCGCCGACGGCGCCCGGACGCCTTCAACGCCTTCCACACGCGGCTCGACCACCCCGGCGACGGCAACGCCATGGGCACGTACATCGAGCGCTACGTGTACGACGCCGTCGGCAACTTCCTGCAGATGCAGCACCGCGGCAGCGACCCGGCGCATCCGGGCTGGACGCGCGCCTACGACTACCCCGAACCCAGCCTGATCGAAGACGGCAGCGGCGGCGACCGCTCAAGACCAGCAACCGCCTGACCCGCACCACGCTGAACCCGACGGCGCACAGCCCGCAGCCGGAGCCCTACCAGCACGACGCCCACGGCAACATGCTGCGCATGCCGCACCTGGGCGGCGGCCTGCCCGGGCCGAACATGCACTGGGACTACAAGGACCAGTTGCGCCAGACCGACCTGGGCGGCGGCGGCACGGCCTTCTACGTCTACGACGCCTCAGGCCAGCGCGTGCGCAAGGTGTGGGAGAAGGCGCCGGGCCTCACCGAAGAGCGCATCTACCTCGGCGGCTTCGAGATCTTCCGCAAGCACGGCGGCCCCATCGGCGCGAACACCGCCACGCTGGAGCGCGAGACGCTGCACGTGATGGACGACAAGCAGCGCATCGCCCTGGTGGAGACGCGCACGCTCGACACGGCAGGCAACGACCAGGCGCCACGGCAACTGATCCGCTACCAGTTCGGCAACCACCTCGGCTCGGCCAGCCTGGAGCTGGATGAGCAGGCGCAGATCATTTCCTACGAGGAGTACGCGCCCTACGGCAGCTCGACCTATCAGGCGGTGCGCAGCCAGACCGAGACGGCGAAGCGGTATCGCTATACGGGGAAGGAGCGGGATGAGGAGAGCGGGTTGTATTACTTCGGTGGCCGCTATGGTCTTCCATGGCTAGCAAGATGGACACAATGCGACCCGAAAGGCTTTGTTGATGGCCCCAACTTATATCAATACGCCTCTAACAGCCCTGTCCGCTACACAGATCCCACAGGCTTTGGTCCAGAAGAGCAAGATCTCGGCGCGAAGATGGAAAAGGCAAGTAAGAAGCACCAAGATGCAGCCAATGCACGTCGTAAAGATGCAGACCTCAAACCCGTAGATGTAAAACGACAACAGGGTGTCGGAGGAAAGCGGGAAACAATTCCAGATGAGGTGAAGACTACTCCTGGCGGAACGAAGAAGGTAGTCGATACGAAAGCCCGTCACGTTGATTCGAAAAGGAACATATCTGCAAGCGACCGCGTAAAAGACATTAAAGCCAACCTCAACCAGGTGAAGGAACAGCTTGTAGAGCTTGAGAAGGCTGGAGAAATTAGCTCAACCACAAAAGGCGCCGCCCTCCGTGTGATTCATGATAGCGACAAAGGGGTTTCATCTACCGCCGCACTAGAGGCATGGCGCAAAGAAGCCAATGAGGTACGCGATCAATGGGTCAAGGAGGCCACCACACAGGCAGAGAGAGAACTACGTAGTCGAGTCCTGGTGACCACTACTACCCGAGAAAGCTATGCTCGAGCAACGGAGAGATTGCTGAAGAAGGAACGTCCCGGTGGTGGGCGTGGAGGTTTAGTGATTGGGGCAGCGATTGCCGCTTACATCTTTTTCGATACTGGTAGTGCTTACGCTGCTGCCCAAAGTGTCAACCCCTTGGCTAACACGACGGACGTGTTAACTTCAGGGAATATTACGCTCCGCGGAGTTATTGAGGCGGGTGTCAAGGATGCCCTTCTATTAACGCCTCCTGGAATGGCGATAGTCGGCGCTTATGAGGGAATCGAGGCTGGCGCCGAATTGATGAAAATGCAGGTCGACTGTTCTGCGATCGGGATGGCGTATGAAATGGGCGACATCAGCGCGGACAACCGAGATCTGAATTACTGCATGCCTCTACTCGCACCAAAAATACAACAAGACGTATATAGAGATTTGTTTAGTGGTTTTTGACGGGCGATAGATGAACTTCGATCCAGAGAAATTCTTCATCGGCCTGATGGATTTCTTCTCCATCCTACTGCCGGGCGCGCTGCTCACTTATCTGCTGATGGGAGGTTGGCCTGATCGTACTAGCGGATCGCGTCCCCACTCGCCGGCTCCCTTCGTCGGCCAGCATGGTGTTAGAGACGGGGTGCATATGTCTTAGTGGATGGAAGGCAGGCATGATTGGAGGTGTAGCGTCGCTCCTTCGAAGAGTTCTTCGAGTTCTGGATCAAAGCTCCCCCGGCGCGGGAAGGGAGGCGAGTCCTCCTGAGAAGCATCCCAACCCTGAATAGCCAACCGAAACTCATCAAGACGGATTCATGAAGAGGCGGCCTGAAAGCCGACATCGCGTATGGCGTCAGGAAAGAAAGCAAGACTTCCAAAAAACATATAATTATTCCGACTCCTAGGACGGGATGTTGATGCACTGACACCTTGGTTCTCCGATAACACCGTCTAAGAATCTCTGCACCAAAATCCGATGTCGCTCGTGATGCCCTTGCCCCCAAAGGGCGTTATCGCTCAGAGATTGCTACGAACAACCGCTTCGCCCACTCGACTTCTTGGTAAATGTGTTTGTGATCACAGAACAGTGAATGAAGCCAAGACGTTTCGTGCTCCATTTGATCCACGAAGCCCTGCCCACGCTCACTGGAACTACGCAACGCGGATAGCTACCAAAAGAGCGATTTCACTGACTGGGCATCTTCACGATCTTGCTAGATTCCCTCATAGTAGCCGACGCTAGGCGAACATCGGCGCTGGTCACTGAGTGGTCATAATAAATCGCCCACTCTGACGAGTTAAGTTGTTAATTGAAAACGCGGTTAGGCCTGTAGAGCGCAGCCCTGAAAAGGTCGCGCTCTGCCATTCTCCGAGTCAAAGGAATCAGTTTCAGGTCTCTTTGGCCGCGTGAAGATTTCGACGGATACTTTGAGGCCGAAATCACAAGCATACTTCGACTCCCCAGGAAGTCCCCAAACTAGGAGCCGCGAAGGATTAAGGCGTGTCTCGACAACAACTTAGGAGAGCGCTGCTCTGACTCTTAATCAGTAGGTTGTAGGTTCGATTCCTACCGCGCTCACCACCTTAACCCCTTGCAAGCCCCGTATTTTTGCGGTATTTGGGTTTCTTTCTGTTTTCTACCTTGTTGCACCGCCAGTAGCAAAAAGCAACGTTCAGTAGCCCTGAGTCCCCAAAAATCCCCGAAGTTTTTGTTAGGGGGTCCCGAAGTCTCCCACGTCACTGAACAGTATCCGTCGGCTGATGCTCGACGATTGACGGACTCGTCGCGACCCTGGCCGCCCGTTTGCGAGCGGTGCGCCGTTCTCGCCGCTCATTTCGGAGCTTTTTCTGGAACGCGTCTTTGATCGCAGGCGGCGTCGGATGGACGTACTTCCGCGTCGTCGTGATGTTGGCGTGTCCAGCCGCCCGCTGCAGAGTAAACGCGTCCACTCCGGTAAGGCCGAGATTCGTCACCGCCGTGTGACGTGCGCTATGCACGCAGGCGTCCCATGGCAAATTTAGCACCTTCCGCATGCGTTCCTGCTGTTGGATCAATGTGAAAGCTGAAATTGGACTGATGCCGTCCTCCCGGGTGAATACGAGATCAGACTTCGATTTCGACATCCACGCCATGAGGATTTCTTTGGCGCGAGCGGTGATCGGCAGGCTGCGCTTGCGGAATTCGTTCTTGCCTCTCCTGATTTGCAGATAACCGTAGTGCCCCCACTCGTCAGCTTTCTCCGTTATGTGGACATCGGCTTTGAGCAAGTCGATGATCTCGCCCTCGCAGATGCCGATTTCGCATGAGAACTGGATAAAGCTATTGAGCGTCTCCGGCGCCAGTTCGTCATATTTTTTTCGAAGTGCTTCTGTGAACACGAATGACCGTTCGCGTTCGCCCTTCAGTCGCGGGATCTCCGGCACGGTCTGGATAACCTTCCATCGACGTGCCATACGAAGAGCTTTGCGCAAGGTAGCCCGCCAGCGATTTACAGTGGCAACGCTACACGTTTCCTCGCGGAGTTTCGTGTTCGCGTTAGTCTTCGTTGCGGGGACCTCAAGTTCGACCTTTCTCGGTATTTTCGAGTCCGTCGTGTCAAGCCGGGTCACAAACGCCGAGAGTCGACAGCGGGGGCTCCCTTCGCGGTACTTTCAAGACGAACTGTTCAATCGGCGAAATCGAATAGCGCATTGGGGTTATGTCAACTCAACGAAGCAAGAAGCTGAACATTCCCACCAGATCGCGGTCGCTATCGTCACGATCTTGAGAGAGATGGACCGCTTGAAACACGGAATTTTGTGAGCACGTGGACTTCCCTGGTCAGCTCTCATGAAATATTCGCGAGCGATCTTTATCTTCTCTTGATCATTCGATCCCTTTGTGAACCAGTAGAGTGAAATGTCGTCGAGCATCTGATCCCGCGACAGCTCGTCTTCCGGAAAGCCGTTGTTGTCAGGCCGTCATTGGCAAGACGCGGGATGATGGCCGCTCGAAGCCTATTCGAATCCTAAGCGTGCGGCGTATCATCACTTCGTCGCGCGGAGAACAGCGTGATTCCCTTAGACTTCGGCATCTTCGTGGAACAGTTCAAGGACGTCTGGGGCAGAATGTCCGGCAAGTCATGGGCTGGGGCAAAACTCCCGGTGGTCGTTTCTGCAACGTCTTCAAGTTTCGAGATGGACGAATATCGAGCCTGCACATCTATCTTGATCCCGACTATACAGGTGAGGATGAGGCGCGGTTTCGATGGGGTAAGGACCGTCAGTGGTGAAAGCGATGACCATCCGTCAGGTGGTTTTTCTTTCAATAGGAAAAGGATCAGCTGGCCCTTGGCACCTTGAACCGATGTTTGTTGATTTTGAAACGCTTGATTTTCGAATCGAGCGTTCGCGCGGACAGCCCGAGTTTCGTGGCGGGGCCGGATGGGCCCGAGACCTGTCCATAACATTCCTCTAGTGCGGTTTCGATGATTTCCTTCTCCTCCCGAGCGAGGGCACGATTAAGCTACTCACGCGGCTACGGGCATCTCCGAATGCCCGAGGCACCGGCAACCCAGAAAAATTTATCAAGGTGAACTGGCTTACTCCATAAGGCTGGCGAAGCAGAGGAACGTCGAAAAGTTAGACCTGCTGCTTTTTCAATTCGCTAAGGCGGGGAAATCTTCCTGACTGATACTCAGCAAAGAGCCTGGCAATGTCCTGCTTCGAGTCTCCTATAAATGGGCCATAGGATACGATTGGGTCTCCTTGGGGTTGTCCCGCATATAACACCAGCCGCGCTCCGGATTCGCCGGCGACCACACGCAACACGCTCGTACTGACGTCAGTCGACCGATCGAGCCAACCGACCTGCCCAGTGTTCAGCTCAGTGTCGCCGATTCGAACCGAACCATCAATGACAAATGCAAAGCCGTTGTAGGATGCAGCTATGTCCAACTCGGCCGAGGCGTGTGGCTCTAAATTGATCTCGACCATCGTGACCGGTACATGGTTTCGCGTGCCTGACTGAAGGCCAGCCGAGGAACCGCTATAAACTCGGATCTCAGCGCCTTTTTCGCGGTGCACCGGAACCTCATTGACGTTAATCGTTTGAAAACCGGGGGCAGTCCAGCGTTTGTTCTTGGGTAAGGTAAGCCACAGCTGAAGCAGGCGGACCTTTCCTTTGGTCCTGACGTCTTCGCTGTGAATAATGCCGCTGCCCGCGGTCATCCACTGCACTTCGCCAGCGTTGAGTGTGCCGCCCTCATCGCGGTCAAAGATCGCGCCGTCGAGAATAAGCGTCACAGTTTCAAAACCTGCATGCGGGTGAGGACCACCAACCGGCCGATTGCCAATGTCAAGATGATCGTCCATCAACAGGATGAAGGGATCGGTCATCTCGAAGTTCTCCGGAGACACGACAGGTGCCGCTAGATGTCCCGGTCCGACAAATCCAGGTGCCGCTGGAGGAACGTTGACTACGCGACTGATACCGCGTTCTTGCGACATGTCTTTCTCCTTCTGAAATCAATTCCCGTCACTCAAAACGCTTGCTGAGCGGAGTGCATTCTATCGCCGATCATGCACTTAGCGGGGAGGCCCCGTGCTTTTCATATACTGCGACGCAGTTTATGCCTGCGTCGCAGCCCTTGCGGTGAAGATGCCCTTGAAGCTTTCGCGGTACTGCAGGAAAACAAGAATCCACAACACGCTCGCGACGAGTGCGGGCGCGATGGTGCCCGGTGACATCGTCAGGTGAAACGCCAGGATGTTGTAGAGCTCCGCAGCCAGCAGTGTCAGCGCAAGTGGCACGAATCGGCCGAAGAGCAGCAACAGCCCACCAAACACCTGCCCCGCGAAGAAGAACGCCGCAAAGTGCGATGCGACGATGGCGCCAAAAAACTGTAACGCCAGCGGATTCGTGGGCGGCGGCTGGTGGATAAAGTTGAGAAATCCATTCAACCCAAAGACCGTAAACATCAGGCCCAGTAAATAGCGAGCAACAATTGAAGTAGTTTTCATGAGTGTCCTCTCTTAGAAGGTCTGCGCGTGCGTCTGCACGGCTTGAAGGTGTGGTGCAAGAAATGTGTTCCGGTCCTTCCCCTGGTTCAGCGCGCTGGTCCCACCTGCGGTGAGGAAGGTCGCGTCTGTCACGCCAAGAAAACCAAATACGGACCGCAGATACGGCTCCACGAAATTGAACGAGGCCATCCGCGTCTGGGCGTCGTAGATCCCACCCGTTGCGATGATGAAGGTTGCCTTCTTGCCGGTGATCAGGCCCTTCGGCCCTTTCTCACTGTAGGAAAAGGTCCTGCCCACGCGCGCGATCTGGTCAATCCAGAGCTTGAGAACCGAAGGCACGCCAAAGTTATGCATTGGCACTCCGATGACGTACTCATCCGCCTGCTCCAATTCGGCGAGCAGCGAGTCGGAGAGCGAGAGCAATTCCTTCTGCTGGGAAGTGCGCGCTTGTTCCGGCGTGTAGACGGCACCGACCCATTCCGCATTGATTGGCGGCATGGCCGTTGCGTTGAGGTCTCGGTCAATGACCTTTCCATCCGGGTGCGCAGCCCTCCATTGAGTCACGAACGCAGCCGTCAGTTCACGCGAGACTGACCGGCCGTAGAGCGGGCTTGAATCGATGTGAAGCAGCGTCGACATTGAGATTTCCTCCTGCACGACATATGATTACTAGACGACATATGTCGATTCAGGAAAATAAACAACTGTCGCTTTAGTCCGTAAACAGGTATGCTTTCATCAATATAGAAATGGCCCAGCTTCTCCAACCCGAGGCCGAAACGACGGATCCGCGCATTCTGCGCAGCCGCCGCATGCTCATGGAAGCACTGGCCAGGCTACTGACTAAAAAGGAGTTCGAAGACCTCTCTGTGCAGGAGATCTCCGACGAGGCCACTTTGAACCGGGCCACCTTTTACTTGCACTATGCGGACAAGAACGCGTTGTTGCACGCCATGACGGAATCCCGCTTCCGCAATCTGATCGAGCGCCGGGCCATAACCTTTACCGATTGCAATGGAGCGTTGCGCGCGATCGCACTCGGCGTGTGCGACTATCTTGTGGAGAGCACGGGCTGTCCCACTCAGTTGTCGCGGATGGCGCTCGAAGGCTCGATCATTCCTATCGTTGAGGATATGTTCAAGGCAGGGCTTGCCCATCATGGGATGGCTCCCGATGCGGATTCGTCACTACCCGCGACCACCGCTGCCTGGGCCGTTTTTGGAGCCGCACGCCGCTGGTTCCAGACTCCCAATCGCATCCCCGCGGAGGAGATGGCAGCCAGGATTGAAACCATGGTCAGCCCGATTCTTTTCGGCGCCTCACAATAGCAGAGCGGAGAACAACCAGTAGCAGGCGGTATCATCGTGTAGGAGAGATGATTTCGGCGTCTTGCCTCTGCCTTGTCGCGACACAGGCCGGGCGATCGCTGTTTCGCCGCATTGGAATCTTCCAATTCTTTGCACTGATCAGTCCTTCTTCGGTGGGTTTCGATGGGTTTGATAAGTCCGGAGCCCTTATCTTTAACAATGCGCCGAGCCGCGCCCTTAGATTTCCAGGAGCTCGCAAGAGAATTCAAAGGGTCGCCCTGAGGTCTGAAGATTCTGCGATTTCCTCCGTAACTAACAAGTCCTTTCGTATACCCATTGCGCATCCAATCCTGAGTTTGAGAAGCTTCTCCAGAATATCCAGGGGGGGCTTGATAGAGGAGGATGAATGGCGCAGGTATGGTTAGTCACCGGCAGCTCTCGTGGTCTGGGTCATGCAATTGTTGAAGCGGGCCTCACTGCGGGCAATAAAGTGTTGGCGACAGCTCGGGACATTAAGTCGCTGGCTGATCTGTCGGAACGATATGGAGATCAGGTCAAGCTCTTCGCAATGGATGTGACCGACGAAGCCGCAGCAGCAAACGCGGTAATGGCGGCGGTCGATGTATTTGGCTCGCTGGATGTGGTCATTAACAATGCGGGATATGGCAATCTTTCGTCCGTCGAAGACACGCCTCTATCGGAATTCCGGGCACAGATCGAAACGAACCTCTTTGGAACGATTATTGTGACGAAGGCAGCTCTTAGGCATTTTCGCGAAAAGAAAGCAGGCCACTTCATTCAGTTTTCATCGGTGGGCGGAAGGATTGGCCCTCCGGGACGTGGGCCTTATTCGGCGGCGAAGTGGGGTGTCGAAGGCTTCTCCGAGGTGCTTTCGCGCGAAGTGGCACCGCTCGGCATCAAGGTCACCATCGTTGAACCCGGTGGCTTTCGCACAGACTTCGCGGGCAGTTCCACCGAACTTAGCGAAGGTCATCCTGAATACGATTCGACGGTTGGAGCTACCGCAAGATTTCAGCGGAACTACAACGGCAAGCAGCCTGGTGACCCCAAAAAGGCAGCTCAGGCGATCGTCCAGTTGACGCAAGAACGGAACCCTCCGTTGCGACTCTTGCTCGGCAGCGATGCGTACGCCGCCGCGGAGAAGAATGATCTTGCGCGATTAGAGGAAGCACGAATTTGGAAGAAACTCAGCGTCTCCACCGATTTTGAGACGAAGTGAAGAAGCAGCAAGGCAAGCCGCAGCTTGAACATACCTCATGATCAAACCGTTCAACATCTGAAACCAACCAAGCCAAGTTCGTCGATTGTCGGCTAACCTTACCTTAATGGATTACGGAAGGTTGGCCCGTAAGCGTCCGCTGAGGTCGCGTGAAGAAATCAGTGTTGTGAATCCGGCGCCAGCAGGAGGATCTTCCCAATGCCGCCTTTCTCCCCTGGCACATGTGCTTCAGCCGCATCACGCAACGGCATCCGGCGACCAATAGGCAGAACGAACTTGCCATCGCGCACGTCATCGGCAAACTCACGCAGCTTGGATGGATCCGGCCGCGTGCGCACGCGCGCAATCTTCACTGTCGGATTTTGGGCCGCCGCGCTTTCCGGCAAGACAGCGGCGTACCCGAAGGAGCCGGAACCAATCCGTTATCCGCGCCGGGCAGGGACGCCTTGTTGTGCATTGGCGAAGGGATTCGAACCCAGGCAAAGAAATGGCTTGATCCAGAGCAGTATCCCGAAGTGTTCCGAAATCCTGTGAAGCCGGAGCAAGCAAAGTGATTGAGTCTACTGTCTTGACATCCATTGTCGGCGGCGTTCCGAAATCTGATGTTTTTCGAATGCCAGACAGCCCCTGTTCGCGGAATTGAAGAATCAGATTGGGCTGCGTCGCTTGCGCCTGCGGGGATTGAAGTTCGTTCGAGAGCAGTTCTGGCTGGCAGCGGCAGCGCAGAATATTAAGCGACTCGTTCGTTTCCTCGATCAACGACCGCAGCCCATCCTGTGCCTGTAGGTGTTTCCGCAATCATTTCGAAATCTGAAAGCGTATCCGCTTCTCGTTGTCGCACTTGCATCAACGTGTGCGATGGGGTCTGCTCGACACAGAGTCTTGGGCTTCTCCATCCATTGAAGTGTAGAGGAAGTCTTCGATCTCATTGATGCGTTCGCTGGCATCTTGGTAACCGATCTCAATCAGATCTCGTGTGTACTTCGAAGCGAACAGCAGGTAACTCATCAGGTCAGCGCAAGAGGCTGCATCCCGTCCCAAGCTGTTCACAAAATACTGGATGAGGTACGGCATCTCGTTTTGGTGTTGCTCCGCCAGCTTGGACAAGGGAACCGACGGGGTGATCAGCATCCCTCCCAGCCGCCTTATTCCGGATCCCCCCACGCCACCTTCGACGATGTGGCCATCTTCCAGACGTTGGTTCAAGCGCTTCAGATGTTCGAAGTCAGTAGCTAGATGATCCAGGAACATAGCATCAAAAAGAACACCCATCACCTGCGCCAGAGATGGATTGCTGTCGTCCGTCGTCTCCTCTTGTTGCTCTTTGTTCTCGCCTCGCACTCCGATTGCAAAAGCCTTTTCTGCTCCGAGGCGGATGACAGGGCTTAGGGGCTGTTGCAACCGTATACAGCCATCTCCAAAGAAAGCCGACCCGCGCGTGAGCTTGAGCCTTACAGGCGAAAAGACAAGAGGAATCGCTGCCGAAGCGCAGATGTGTTCGACCGTCATCCGCGTCGCAACTGTTACCAGGCGGGCCCCACTCCATATCGGGTGGCCCTTCGCTCCCTGAATGAAAAGATAACTCTTCCCAGAACTATAGTTCGTGGCGGAAATGGCGTGCGGACGCTCCTCGTTGTACTCGATCTGCCACGCCGATCTTCCGCCGCGTATCGAATAAGTTCTGAAACCAGCTCACAGTCAAATACTCTTCCCGCAACCGTCCGTGGAAACTCTCGACGTGCGCGTTCTGCGTCGGTTTCCCCGGCTGAATGTGCACCAACTCGATGTGCCGTTCCACACACCACGCCAGAAAATGCCGGCTCGTCAGCTCCGGCCCGTTGTCGCAGCGAATTGCTTTCGGCTGTCCGCGCTCGGCCGCGATCCCCTCCAGAACTCGCGTCACTCTCCGACTGGCGAAACTCGTGTCCACTTCCAAAGCCAAACACTCTCGCGTGTACGCATCCACAACGCTCAGCACCCGGATTGCCCGTCCGCACTCCACCACATCGTGCAGAAAATCCAGCGCCCATTCTTGGTTCGCCGCCGTCCGCGCCTGTAGCGGCTGTCCCACGCGCACGCAGTGCTTCCGCTTCTTCCGCCGGATCATCAGCCCGGCCGCCCGATACACTCGATGCACTCGCTTGTGGTTCACATGCTCTCCCGAGCGGCCCAACAACACATGCAGCCGCCGATATCCGAAGCGCGGCTTCTCCGGCGCCAACTCCACCAGCCGCGTTCGTAGCGGCTCATCGGAGCGCCTGCTCTGGTAGCGACAGCTCGATACTGCCATCGTCATCAGGTCGCACGCCCGCCGCTGGCTTAAGGCATACTCCCCGCGCACTTGCTCGACAGCCGCCTTCAAGGCTACGAGCTCCAGCCGTTTTTTCGGATCACCGACTGCAGCGCTTCTTTGTCCAAACTAAGATCCGCCACCACTTTCGCAGCTTCGTGTTCTCGTCACGCAACTGCTTCGCTTCCTGTGCCTGGCTCACATCCATGCCACCGTACTTCGCCTTCCAGGCGTAGAGCGTGTGCTTGGACACGCCCACTTCACGCGCCACATCCTCCACCTTCCGTCCTGCCTCCACTTGCTTCAGCGCCCCGATCATCTGCGCTTCCGTGTGCCTGCTCTTCGACATAACCCCGGTCCCCTTTCTTTCGCTGAAATCATACTCAGCTTTGTGCGGAAACAGGGGAGCAGGTCAGGACGAACGAGTACACACCCGCAGATACTTTGCCCCACGGGAAGATGAAAAGGAGGTTAACCTGCAGCAGGGGTGTGGTTAGTGTGTTTCCTCAGCAAGGGTGTACCAACCTGAGGGGAGTTCTGCTGCTGGCCTGTTCATACTCTCTCTGATGTACACCGTTGTGGCCTCCTGAACGCCGGCTCGTGAACTTTCCGTCTCGATCTCCCACTCAAGGGCTGACATGGGCGGCAGGAGTATCCAAGATGGGCTTGTTGTTCTGGCTAGTCCCTCAATATCGGCACTCTTCAATTCACCGTCTTCTTTGTCTTTATCCACCCGGATTACTCCCCGATCGCTCCGCTCCAAAGTGAATCCAACTGGGGGAGCACCCTTTCCCCCCGGGCTAAGGACATAAATCTCATGGTCAGGCGAGACTTCGAGGCGGAATCGGACCGTGTACGTCGATATCGGAGGTGAGGAACGACGCTTCGCAGGTTGCCCCTGGACCACCTTGCGGATCATGATCACCTTAAGTTTTGCAAATAACGACTGGGCGGAGGCGTGATCGACGTATGAACACGCCGCAATCGTTAGAACAACGGTAGCCAGACTCTTTCCGACGAGAATGTTCCAGCGTGCTCTGTGATTCTTCATACAAGCCTCCGACATCGGCATCGCCAGCAGGCGATCTTGGTTCTGGCTTGTGTTGTCGAAACCGAAACCATCTTGCGGCAATTATTGAACTGGCAAGTGCTAACTGACCTTTCCACTTCCCGATCAACTGGGAGCCGCATGGATGCCTTGCGCTACTCGATCCGGCTGAGATCCGAGAAGGCTTCCGACTGTGAAATGATCTGCCGGTTTCGAGAAAAGATAACCTTGCGCCCGATCACAGCGCATGCTCCTTAATAGCTCCATTTGTGCTTGGGTTTCGACTCCTTCTGCAACAACTTTCAGGCCGAGATTGTGGGCCAGCATCACAATGACACGCACGATCTCGTGAGTATCGGGGTCGGTATCAATACGAGAAATAAAAACGCGATCAATTTTCAATGTGTCCAGACGGAATCCCTGCAATCGACTCAGCGAAGAATATCCAGTTCCAAAGTCGTCTATGTCTATCCCAACACCAAGAGCTTTGAGCTGCCCAAGCACCGCAGCGGATCTCTCAGCATCCGCCATAGCAATGGTTTCGGTGATTTCTAACGCCAACGAGTCCGCTTTGATGCCGGTTTCCTCAAGAACTCTACCAATCTGCAACGACAAGTCGGATTGTGCGAACTGCTTCGGGCTGATGTTAACGCTAAGAAACAAGGGGGGCTCAGAAGGGAACGACTCCTGCCAAGCTCGAAGTTGCTTACAGGCCTCGGGCAGCAGTTGGGCGTTAATGGAGAGAATAATTCCTGTCTCATCGGCGACCGGGATGAAATCGCCAGGCATGACCATTCCTGCCGGGTGTTGCCAACGCGAGAGGGCTTCGAAGCCCATAATTTGGCCGTGTTGCAATGAGACGATCGGCTGATAAAAGACACGGAATTCATGAAGTTCAACGGCCTTTCGCAAGTCGCTCTCAAGCTGCAAACGTTTCAGGGCTCCGGCATGCATTGCGTTGTCGAATACTTCGCATCGAGCTTTGCCGGTCTGTTTAGCACGATACATTGCAATTTCCGCGTCGCGGAGCACGTTCGCTGCTTCGGAGTTGGCATTGCTGCTGAAGACAATACCTATGCTGGCCGTGACCACAATCTCGTGCTCATCGACGGTGAAAGGACGAGAAAGGCGCTCCTGGATTCGCTCAGCAATGCGAATGGCATCACTTGGATTGCGCAATTCTTCTGCCAGCACCAAAAACTCGTCCCCTCCCGGTCGCGCGAGAGTGCTCTCCCCAATGGGGGAGATACTAGCCTTGTCCTCATCTGGACCGGAAACCGTATCGGCACGGCGGAGGCAGGAGGTCAGACGATGAGCAATCTGCAAAAGGAGCTCGTCTCCTGCTGCATGGCCCAGGCTGTCGTTTATAACCTTAAATTCATCAACGTCGATAAAGAGCAGAGCAAACTTGAAATCGGCATGCCGGTGAGAGATGGTCAGAGCCCTGCTAAGGCGGTCAACGAGAAGGCTTTGATTGGCGAGATTGGTTAGTCCGTCGTGGAACGCATTATGCTCCAGCGTCTCCTCGGCCCGCTTACGTTCGGTAATATCACGATTCACGACCACAAGACCCTCGATGTCTCCTGTCGTGCCCCGAATCGCACTGGCAGTCGATTCCAACACCCGCCACGAGCCATCTTTGTGGCGAATGCGGTACTCAAGTCGTTCTCCGCGACCTGTCAAGCGGGCTTTCTCGGCCGCGCTGATGACTCTCGCTCGATCATCGGGATGAATCTGGTCGTGGGGGGAGGTCTCCTTCAAATCCTCCGGTGTATAGCCGAGGACTGTGCCATACGCAGGGCTGTTATAAATACGATTTCCATTTCGATCGATGACCGCAATCATGTCAGCAGCGTTCTCGCTGATCAGTTTAAAGAGCCGGTTCCGTTCAGCCAGTTGACGTCGCATTCGCTGGAGCTGAGAATGCTGGTAGATGGTGTAGATATCAAACAGAAGAACCAATGCGACAAGCGCTCGGACCCACTCTCTTAGGTTGAAGGTATATATGACGTCTGTGTATGGACGAAGATCTGAAACGCTTAAAGTTACGATCGCAAAAGCGAGTACCAATGTGACGACAGTGGTGAACGCCAGGAGCCACCATTCGCGTACCTCGACTCTTGGCAACGAGGGTAGAACCCTCGGTGTTCGGTCTACTGATTCAAGTTGGCTATTCCAGTCGTGCTGCATGTGACTTCAGAACACCGTTCAGAAACCTGCTGCCTTCCCGTCTGAAAACGGGGACGAGTTATTTGTTCTTTGTAACGTGGTGCATGTAAGTTGCCAAACTAGACTGTATTCGCCATCCATTGCTTGGGGAAAATGCGTAGATTGGCAGCAAGAGACGGTTCTCTTCGAAGAAAGTGTCTTTTCCCGGAACAGTGTTGTTTCGTCAAGTAGTTAAAAAGGGTCAGATTAGGCGCTCAGATTCCGCTTCCCGAGCTTCCCTGCGGATAATGCTTTATAGATCGTATTTCGACCTACGCCCAGGATCCGGGCCGCTTTCTGTTTGTTGCCCCCCACCCTTTCGAGCACCTGCACGATGTGCCGCCTCTGCGCCTCCTGCAACGAATACAAACCCTCTTCCGTACGTGAATACCTGGGTGGGAGGTCCCGCAATCTATCAGGAAGATCATGGATATCAATGAATCGTCCCTCTGCCATCATGCAGGCGTTTCCCACCACATTCTCGAGCTCTCGAATGTTCCCTGGCCATGTATACGCTGCCATGAGGGCCTGTGCTCGTCTGGTCAGCCCGGCAATTGGTCTACTGTATTCAGCTGCAAACTTCTCGATGAAGTATCGTTGCAATAGCGGGAGATCCTCGCGTCGGTCCTCGAGGCGCGGAAGCACAAGCTCTACCATTGCCAATCGATAGTAGAGGTCTTCACGAAACGTGCCTAGCTTCACCATCGCCCTAAGATCGCGGTTTGTGGCCGCGATCACTCTCAACTCAACTTTCCGAGGTAGATGCGATCCGACCCTTTGTACCTGATAGTCCTGCAGCACTCGCAGCAACTTGGCCTGCACTCCCGGAGATAGCTCTCCGATCTCATCGAGGAGAAGAGTTCCACCATCTGCGCTTTCGAAGAGCCCCGCTCTGTCTTGGTTTGCTCCCGTAAAAGCTCCCTTCGCGTATCCGAACAATTCGGTCTCTACCAGGCTCTCGACTAGGGCGGAACAATTACACGCCACAAATCTATCGTTCGACGCAGGACTAAGCCGATGAAGTCCGCGAGCAACCAACTCTTTTCCGGTGCCGGTCGCACCGGTGACGAGCGCAGTCTTGAAATGAGGCGCGACCCGGCGGATCTTGGCAAACACCGTTAACATACGTGGGCTGCGGCTAACAATGCCCTCGAACGTCCACGCCTCGACAAGTCTTTGGTCCAGACTCAAGGTTGTGTGTCTAAGTTCCGCTTCAGTGCGCAGACTATCGACTCGGCTCCTTAGCTTTCCAATATCGAGAGGTTTTGTTAAGAAGTCACACGCTCCCTCTCGAATCACCGCGAGTGCGGCGTTCTCCGAATACTCCGTGGACATGACGATTACGTTTGCTGCAGGATCGAGCTGAAGGAGTTGTTTCAGGAGGTCCATACCGAGGGCACTCATACCGAGGGAAAGAAAGACGAGTGTCGGCCGGACCCGATTGAAACTGTGCAATGCTGCCAGCGCGTCAGTCTCGAGCGTGATCTCAACGTCGGGAGTTCCGAGTGCGTCGGCAACGTTGGCCCAGACCTCAGGATCATCATCAATAACCAGCACGCTCAGGGGACTAGGCTTAGTCATGCGCGACCACCACCCCCTTTTGCAGCGAGTTGCATCTTCATGAAGATCCGCAAGGGCATAAAGGCGCGAAAGCACTTCCGACACTACATCAAGGGCACGTACAGACATTCCCGCTGCAGGCCCCTTTATTCCGGATGTGAATCACAAACGTCAGCCGGAGCCGTCAGGCACTAGGGAGAGGCAATAAGGTGGTTAACCCAAAAACCAGGGATAAGTCAATAGCAGCCGAGCCCATGTTACGAAATCCGAACAGATGGTTGCGACTGAGGTTAAGCAGCACATTTCAGGGCGCAGGGTAGTAGTAAGGCGAAGTGAGCGAGAAAGCCACCGGCTCGCTTAGCAGCCTGCATAGTGTCTCAGCTGGAGACACTATCGTTCCAGTCGAAAGCTACACAGAAGAAAGATTGCACGAGAGATCGCCGATGGTATTTCAGTCATTATCAAATGGCAGGCGACGTGCTGAATGCGATCCCATGAACTCCAGCCTCCGACTCGACGGGCTCTTATTCACTCACGACGAGAGTTTGCTGAGCGTAATGACGGAGGTGCTGGACAATTTTGCAATTCAAAAGGAAGTTTACAGTCAAGCCAGTTCGGCCCTCCAGATTTTGGCTCAGCGGCGGCTTGATACTGTCATTGTGGACTGGGATGAACCCCAGAGCGCCAGCCGTCTGGTTCGATGCGCTCGCAACTCCCCACCAAACAGCACTGCAACCATAGTAGCCGTGGTCGACAAGGGTTCAGACACCCACGCGCTTTTAGTTGGGGCAAACTTCATGATTCATAAGCCGGCCAACGTCGAGCACGCGACGCGCTGCATGCGAGCCGCGTACGGGACTATCCTGCAAAACCGCAGGCGTGCCGCCCGGGTTCCGGTGGATATCCCTGTACAGGCCAAGATCATTGGCCTGGGCGAGATTGCCGCCAGAATCAGCGACCTAAGCATTGGTGGAATGGCATTGCACTGCAACCAGCCGGTGCTCAAAGACCGGGAAGTATCAGCCCAGTTGCCGCTACCAGGCACTCCGAATTCGATTCATGTAGTTGGACAAATTGTAAATGTCGACAGTCTAAGGCGCGCGGGCATCCGGTTCTCGTCCATCCCGGAGAAAGATCTTGAAATTCTGGAGACCTGGCTCGCAACTGAACTGGCGAAATTGGAACAGGCAGAAATACCCAGTGACCGTTGAGAAAACACGGGAGTGTCGCAAGTTGTTTGTACAGTCGCCCGCTCTCTCCTACCTCTGCGTTGGATTCAGAGGAGTTTGCAGCCACAGTGGACGGTAAAAGCGCGCCATACAGCCCCGACACCTAACCGGGCGTAGTAACAGCAAGATCATTATGTCTTCCCAGATGCTTTGGGATCTCGATATATAAATTTCCGACCGGCAGCAATGTGGGCATTCACCTGTGCCGACTTTCAGCACCAGAGACCTCCTTTCCGGCCTGAAGCGATGTCCAATACTGCGTTTGGCACATCTTGTGACCCGGCATTACGCCGATTTCTTTTGCCCCCCTGCCCGTAAGTTTCTTGCCTCTTCGGGAAACATCAGCTCAAGCAGCTCCATTGCCGCTTGATCGCCGCCCCGAGCACGCTCGAGCAGTTTAAGCCTTGCCTCATTTTGGCTGAGCTGTCTAGCAGTTGGCTTCTGATAAGGTTTTCGCTGCTTCGCATTGCCAGGATCAATTTGATCATCCATTTAGCCCGCCCTCACAAACTCAATACTGGCACGTTCTCAAGCCTACCCGCTCTGTCATACCCCCCTGCGTTCGGAATTTGTAACAAAGCAAGCTGCTGCCTTTTTTGCCGGGAGGTTTGCATCCTCATCACCTGCTGCAAATCAGCTGCCGTCAAGATCACGGCCCTGTGACCAAGTCAATGTCGCAGTACCGACTCGCGGCTGGTGAAAGTCGGGCGTCGGCATCGAAAAACATGAGCCCAAGCGTCGCAATGATGTAGCCAAGACGACGCAGGGAAAACCACACAACATGGGTCGAGCGCCAATAACGAAACGGAGTTGTTTGGGTCCCTGCTGAGTTCCATGCGGAAACACCTGTTCCTTCCTGAGACACTTCCACTTCATAAACGGAAATGCTGCGTGCCAAAACGTGCTTCGGACTGCATAGGACCGCTCCTGCGTAGTATTGGCAACATGCTTGCACATGCCTTCATCTTCACAGTATGGGGTGGATACGATTTAAAACGAATGTCATCGCGGTCGGGAAGCGACGAGAGGTATATGCCCTGATCTCGCGCTCACAGAGCAGGGACAACAGTGGCAGGCGTTTTCGCCGCTTCGGTACGACATCACTAGTTGCCTGCTAAATTACTTCCGTTCTGCTCCTTGCGTAAACTGCTCTGCGGCAATGCCGCGCATAGACTCAATGAGGTGTAGGTGAATGTATGTCAAAGCAAAGTGAAACCGCTCTGGCGCGAGTCATCCAGCAACTCTCGCGTCTAGAGAAGCGCGACTGGGAGCTTTGGCTCATTGTGTGCCTCACAGGCATACTGGTAAGCATCGGATTGTTCGCGGTCCTGTTTCGCGCTGCGTTTAAAGAAGACACCGTCCACTTCGAATTGACTGTCTCCCGACCACTGGTGATTGGCCTGTTTGTGCTGATCGCTCTGCTAAACACTTACCTTGTGACCAAGCGGTTCGAGGTTCGTCGGCTGCGGGAACAGATCATCTCAAGCACGCTGCAGCAACAGATTACTGAGCAGCTGTCGTTCACTGATCCGCTGACCGAGGTATATAACCGCCGCTCCTTAAATGACGTCGCGAAACGGTTCATGAACCAAGCTAGGCGGCGGAAGAGCACGCTTACGATGTTAATGATTGACGCGGATAGGTTTAAGACGATTAATACCCGCTTTGGCCATCTAACAGGAGACTTTGTGCTGGCTGAGATCGCGGCGATCCTAAAGTCGTCGATCCGGGGTTCAGATGCAGTAGTGCGCTATGGCGGAGATGAGTTCCTGATGTTCTTGGCTGACACTACCGCTCTGGGCTCGGAGAACGTTGTTCACAGGGTCCGAGCGAAACTTGACGAGTGGAATGCCGCTGGCAACCTGGATAAGTTTACCGTGGGGCTGAGTATGGGCATTGTGGAATGGCAGGATGGCAAAACCTTAGAACAGTTGCTCGACGGGGCGGATCGCAAGATGTATGAGCAAAAGAATGACAAAATGCGTGCCAAGTGATTTATCTATGCAAGCGATGAAACGTTCCCATTGAGCAGTTGGCTGACGTACCTCTCTTGGCTGGATTACGACGGTAACTCACCGCCCCTCCCATTTTGCGACCAAGTTCTTTAATTGGACACAAACTAGCTACAGGAGAGGTCGGTGACAATTCTTCTTCGCATGGGCAAACATCTGTGCATAGTCGTCGTGGTCGTTGTTATGTTCCTGTCTAATCAGTCCATCCTGCGCATTGCCGCGGAAGCGCAGGAACCGGAGCCTTCCTGGCAAGAGGAAGTGCGACGACTGGTGGAGGAAAAGAATTGGGACCGTGCGATGAGCATTGTGAATCGAGAAATTGCTCGTTCGCCCCAAGACATGGATGTCCGCACATGGCATGCTCGGGTTTTATTGTGGTCGGGAAAGATTGGCGAAGCGGAGGTGGAATATCGTGAGATTGTTGCTGCCGTCCCCCAGGATCCTGATGGCTGGTTGGGCCTGGCAAGCGTGCTGGTGCGTGCAGGGCGAGACGAAGACGGACTAGAAGCGCTAAACCATGCGGCAGAACTCGCACCACACCGCGCTGATATCCGACTAGCCCGTGCTCGTGCGTTGCAAACCTTGAAGTTTCAGGACGAAGCAAAGGTGGAAGTCCGGCGTGCGGTGGAGTTGGGAGCCCCGGAGGCCGAAACACGATTGGCAATAGCCCCGTTCGAGACCGAACACCGACACGAGCTCCGGGTCGGCACGAACACCGACCTGTTCAACTTCGCCGATGCGAACCGGAATGAGAGTCTGACACTGAAATCCCGGTGGACTCCGCGTTGGGAAACAGTGCTGTTCATGGATGGTTACCAGTGGACAGGGACAGATGCAGAGAAATGTGGTGCAACCCTTACAAGAAAGTTTCACGCTGCCGGGGCACTAACCGCGGGAGGAGCAGTAGGCCATGACAACGGAGTCATCCCAAGGAATGAGGCGATATTTGAATATGACAAGGGCTTCGCAGTTGATAGGAAATCATTCATTCGGGGAGTGGAAATCATCTACGGGCAGCACTGGTACTGGTACAGGACGGCGCAGATATTCACCATTCGTGAAACCACGCTTTTCTATTTGCCGCGGGATTGGACGTGGTCCTTCCAACTTTCAGGCGCACGAAGCCACTTTCCACAAATTGGCTCGGAGTGGCGCCCTTCAGGAACCAGTCGCCTTGGTTTCCCAATTAAATCTTGGGAAGAACATGGGCTTGGCGGACATGTGTTCTTCGCGGTGGGAACGGAAAGTTTCGGTCGCGTGGATCAAATTGGAAACTTCACTTCCCACACATATGGCGGAGATCTGCGCCTCCAACTTACAAAGCAGCAGGACGTAATGGGGTTCGCCGCATATCAGATGCGATCGCTGAGCCGCACAGAGAGGAGCTTTGGATTTAGTTATGGATTCAGATTTTGAGAGATTTCGGAAGCTAAGTCCTGGGCCTTTTTTGCTGAAGGCGATTGTGTCAGTGATCGTTGTGGACTTGCTACTGCTCGCTTTCATTCTGCTTCGCCGTACCTACCGCAAGAGGTATTTTGCCAAGCGCGACGCCAGGATGCTTGAGCTTCGTCAGCGATGGGACGCACTCATTTGCGGCGAGATTCCGTATACAGAATGGCGAAGAAAGCGTTTTGACCGTCAGCTGATCGAAGCGATGGTACTGGACGCTTACGAACTGGCGAATCCTCAAGAGTCGGCGCGACTCTTGCAGTTCATGCGAGCCAGCGGTTTGATCGAAAAAAGAATCATGGAGGCTCGGCATCATCACGGATGGCGGAGACAGAGGGCCCTTGTTGCCCTCGGGCGAACCCGCGCACTAGAGGGCATTCAGGCCTTATCTGAGGGACTCCGTGACGGTGACTCCGAAACGCGGCTGGCCGCGTTACGTGGACTCGGTCGCATCGCTTGTCCGGAAGCAGCGGCAGAGATCTTGGACTGGGTGGACGGCGCTGGACTCGTCGTGCCGGCGCTTCCACTCCAAAGCGCTCTTGTCCAGACTTGCAGCGAATCACCGCAGGTCTTGTTGCCACATCTCGACCACCCGGACAAAAGTGTCCGCGAAGTACTGGCACGTGTACTCGGCGAAGTTGCTACTCCGGCTCTAGCACCTGAATTGCTGCGGTTTGCTGACGACGATCTGCCTGAGCTACGAGCTGCTGCTGCTCGTGGGCTTGCGTTTGTAAACCCCACCATGGCGATTAGCGTTCTAACTGAGTTGGCCACGGACTCTGTCTGGTTTGTACGGCTACGCGCGATCGTAAGCCTGGCGAAACTCTGCCATGTCGACTCCTTACCGGCTTTATTGAAAGGATTGACGGACGCTAATCGACTCGTGCGCCTCCGAGCTGCAGAGGGGCTCATCACATTCAGAGCAAAGTTGGTCTCGATTATCGAGCAGGTACTAGCGCTTCAAGACCAGTATGGCTTCCACGCTTTCGTTACCGCACTGGAAAATGCAGGGCTGCGTGCCGAGCTCGTCAAGGACCTTGAACAATACGGGTGCCCGGGTCGGGATTGCAAAGAAACTTTGGTGGCAGCATTGCGAACCGGGAAAGTATCCCCCGAAGTACGAGCGCCGAAGCAAAATCTGCAGGCGAAAGCGGCCTCACAGTCATGATTCAATGCCTGCAATGGACGAATCACGCGCTGTTCTACTACTATCTCCTTTCGAATTGCGCCTACCTGGGGATGCTTGTTATTGCGCTGAAAACCAGTGCGAGGCATTTGCGACAGCTCGAAAGCATTCGTTTTGATTGGTTCAAGAGTTCTCCTCTGGTCCCTCCTGTCACTCTGCTGGTCCCTGCTCATAATGAAGACAAGTTCATCTGCACCGCGGTGAAAAACCTGCTGGACCTGGACTATCCGGAAGTGGAGATCATCGTCATCAATGACGGCTCCACGGACAACACGCTACAGGCTCTGCAGCAGGAATTCCGGCTTCGCCAGCTCAGAGCGGTGTACGTCCCGCAGGTGATAAGCGCTCCCATGCGCGGTTTATATCGAAGCGAGTTGAACGGGCGACTGCTGGTGGTAGATAAGGTTGCGGGCGGAAGCAAGGCGGATGCGGTGAATGCCGGTCTGAACGCGGCAACCTCACCGTACGTCTGCGTAGTTGACGGTGACTCGGTGCTTGAGCGCGATTCTCTTCTCCGCATCATGGTACCGATATTGAAGGACCCTGATCGCGTCATTGCCGCCGGCGGAATTATCCGGGTATTGAACGGCTCAGAGATCGAGGCTGGAAGGCTCCGGCGCGTGCGCCTTCCGAGGAGGAGCATTGAAGTCATTCAAGTGATCGAGTATCTGCGGGCATTCCTGATCGGCAGGGAGGCTTGGGCGCGCGGCAACATGCTCATGATTGTTTCCGGAGCCTTCGGAGTGTTCCGGACTGATTTGGTGCGAGCCGTGGGCGGTTATCGCGCGTCAGCAATCGGGGAGGATTTCGATTTAGTGGCGCGATTACATAGACATCTTCTGGATCACGACGCAGACTACCACATCGAGTTTGTTCCCGACCCCGTCTGCTGGACGGAGGTGCCATCTGACTTGCGTTCTCTGGCACGGCAGCGTGCGCGCTGGCATAAAGGGCTTCTTGACGTGCTCTGGCCCAACAGAGATATGCTTTTCCGCCCACGCTATGGACGGATCGGAAGCCTGGCACTTCCGTATCTATGGATTTTTGAGTTGCTCGCTCCAATCATCGAGATCGTCGGACTCCTTACGATACTTCTGGCGGCTACGATGGGTGTTTTGAGTTTGACCTTCGCGCTGGAGTTCCTGGTGTTTGGGTATGGATTTGCTACTGTCATATCTTTGGGGTCGGTACTGCAGGAAGAACTGACCTACAAGAGATACAACGATTGGCAAGACGTTGTTCGGCTGGTGAGCTACTGCTTTCTCGAACACTTTCCGTACCGGCAACTGCACTTGATCTGGCGCCTGCAGGGCATCTGGCAGTATTTGCGGGGCGACATGACCTGGAGACCGTTGAAACGCAATGGGCCCCCGGTGAATGCGGAGCAGCTGAGTTCCAGGTCGGCTTCGGCAAATGGAACGAGTCCAGGTAAAATCTTTGGAGTCGTTGAATAACGAGCGCGCGTTAGTTCGGTGCGGCTCGAAATCGGAGGGTGCAGACTGAACGCGTTTAACGTCGCTTGGTTTTGTAATGCGACTGTCAGGCAAACGAAGGCCGTGGTCCCGTTGCTGCTTGCATGTGATTCTGAAGATAGGTGAGGTTGTCGGCTAATCTTCGGTCTTCGTTGCGTGCGCGCTGGGCGTGTTGAAATCCTCTATGCAGAATTCAAATAGACTCAAAGTCATCGTTGCCGACGATTCTCACTTATATCGCAAGCTCGTAGAACAGGCACTCGAGGACGAAGATTACGAGATCTACTGGGCAAGAAACGGTGCCGAGGCCAAGGCGCTGTTTTTGCAACACGATCCGAGCATTGTCATTAGTGATTGGGAAATGCCCGACCTCACAGGAATTGAGCTCTGTGCAGAGATCCGTCGTCAGCAGAATTCCTTTACGTATGTGATCCTGCTCACGAGCAACGTTGCCAAGGAACAAGTCGTGACTGGGTTGAAGGCCGGAGCGGACGACTATCTCACAAAACCATTTCATGCTGGCGAACTTCTGGCAAGAGTAGCCGTGGGGCGGAGATTCGCCACACTCTATGGGGAAATCGAAGCTAAGAACCAACTGCTGCGAGAGCTGGCGAGGACGGATGTGCTTACGGGGCTTGCGAATCGACGGGCACTGGAGGAGTGGGCACCAAGACAATTAAGCGGAGCAGCACGACACGGCTTTCCGCTTTGGATCGTTCTTGCGGATTTGGATCACTTCAAAGCAATAAATGACAATTATGGCCATGAAGCTGGTGATGTCGTACTCAAGAGGTTCGCGGATATCCTGAAAGCAAACACGCGCTCGTCAAATTTTTGTGGCCGGCTTGGCGGAGAGGAATTTGTTGCTGTTCTCTCGCATATCGATCGTCAGGGCGTTTGCACCGCCATCGAACGGCTCCGAAAGCAGGTGGAGGAGGCGAGCTTTAGTGTTGGCAGAACCAATACAAGGATTACGGCCAGTTTTGGCGTGGCGGGCTTTAAGGGCAATAACGCGCCACCATTTCCAGACCTTCTTCGCTTAGCCGACGGCGCTTTGTACGCTGCGAAAAGAGGTGGCCGTAATCGCGTCGAGATTGTCCCAAGCTGAGATTCAGTTTGGGATCCCCGCTAGCCGTTACAAACGTACGGCCGTCCAACTTTCCCCGCACCCCGACACTATTCACACCGCAGAGGGGCACAGACGTCTACAGCACGTACGTACCTTCCTTGAGGAAGTCTTCCTTATCCGGATTTTCCGTGCGAAGCGGCTGTTCCTGCGGGAAGTTCTTGGAAGGTCTTTCCAGCAGCCGTAAACGACAGGGTTTCGTTTCTTGCCCGTGCCGGATCGAGGATTCTGACATCGAGAAGACCGTGGCTTGGCAGTCCAGGTTGTGCCACTGCAGGGAATCGCCCAGCTGCGATATAGCGCCTTAATCCGACTCATCACTCGCGAGATCTTTGGTGATCGTCAGATAGCTGCGGCCTAACTCCTTCAAGGTTCGTACCCCATGGTCTCCGTGGTACACCGAACTGAGTTGGTTGCCACGTAATAGCTCCGCCAGCTTGCGCGCATCGATCCGATCGCTTTTGTTGCCATCTTTCAACAGAGCGTTCTTTCGCGGGTCGCAGACTACGAGCCGGCTGACGTGGGGTTTTAGAAGATCGTGTAACCAGGCAGCGCAGGTTCCTTCCTCGAAGGTCACCGCTAGAGTTCCACGCAGTCCTTTGACGAACTCAAGAATCGTGGCCGCCTTGGTCTCCAGAATGCACTCCATGATCAGCTTGCCCCCACTATCCATGACAGCAACCGAGATTGTGGCTTGGTGCACGTCCATCCCGATATACTGCTCTTGACTCATAAAAGCGCTCCTTTCGCTAGGTTGGCGATTCGAACCATCTCAACCTACCGCAAAAGTGGGCGCCTTTTTATATTGCGTGCTATGGCGATTTTTCGCCAACTGCTCCGAGTCCCTGTGCAACATTGACCATCTTTCCGTTTCATATTGCGGTATTTGTAACCGTGAAGGCAGGAAAGGAGCAGTGCAACAATGTGCACCATAAACGAAGTGAGAGCGGCCGAGGAGAAGATGAAAACTATTCTGGACAATCTGAAGATGTCCAAAGCAGAAGACCCAAACTACCTTGGTACTGAATTAAAGAGCGCGAGCGACGAGTACGCAAGAGCGGTTCGTGAATTGGAATGGACCTAGCCCGTGCCGCAGCCTTCCCACGTTTCACAGGCTGACTGGATTGGAGATTCTTTTCGCGGTGAGCCCTTCTGCTCAGATCCCAATCCGAAGCAAGCGTAGATTGGATCTTCCTTTCCCAGGAGGTGTCCATGTCCCACGAAAGTTGGCTTCCACAATGTCCCATCTGCAAAAAATCTGTGACTCTGGAAGAAAGCAAGACCGATGAACGCGGGCAGGCGGTCCACGAAAATTGTTACGTCTGGACCGTCGAATTGAGGAAGCCGCGAAGGCACATCGTCCAAACGGAAGTGGTACGCGAGTGGCCATCGTATGTCCGCCGAGGCGACTTTAGCAGGTGCTTAGCGCTCATCGACCGATGATGAGTGTAATGATTCCATAACAATGTCGGCTCCCAGGCCCGAGTAAACTTTGGAGGCGCAACCAACCAAAGGGCTCGGAGGAAAGGAGCCGAACATGCAGATTATAGATTCTCTCTTGCAATTCAACTCTTTTCTCTCTGGAGAGGTGCAGGAGAACCTCTCTCTTTTGTGAACGGTTAAGCGCAAGCGGCGATGTCATTGCCGATCGGGCTCGGAGCACACAGCTTCGACCCGTTGTACGGTTGATTAGTGCGGAACATGGCGAACAGCGCGTGCAGCAGTTTTCGCATAACTGCGACGATGGCTTGCAGACGAGCTTTGCCACGAAGCAGCAAGTTTTGATAGAAGCGCCGCAGATAAGGATCACGACGCAGGGCAACTAGCGCTGGCATGTAAAGAGCGCGACGCAAGTGACGGCTACCGCCGCGGCTGATTCTGGGACGCTTTTCGACCGATTTCCCTGACTTGAAAAGCCGGGGATCCAGTCCACTGAAGGCCACCCATTGACGCGCATCCAGCGCTACGCCCGACGGGTTAGACCTGCTGAACCGCCATAGCAGCAATTTTCAGGAAATCGAGGGCGGACAATCCGCTCAGGATTTTTCGTGGTGCGTTTGGTCGCATCTCACGTCTGGCACACTTTGCATGCAGATTGGCGTATTTTGCATATACGCATACAGCGGTGAGCGAGTCTAATAAGCCGTATGTACAAAGCGAAAGCCTATTCCGCTGCCGGTGCGAATTCGCGACTGGCGTCTACGACAATCACGCGACGAGATCCCACTGAGAACGACGTCCAGATCGAGATTCTGTTCTGCGGCATCTGTCACTCTGACGTTCACGCGGTTCGGAATGAGTGGAGCGAATTCATGCCAACCGTTTATCCGATTGTGCCGGGACATGAGATCGTCGGCCGGGTGAGCGCCGTCGGCTCTGCTGTGAGGAAGTTCAAGCCCGGAGACCTCGCCGCGGTCGGCTGCCTGGTGGATTCCGACGGCACGTGCCCCGAGTGCCGTGCCGGTTTCGAGCAGTTCTGCCCGAACCTGACGCTCACGTTCAATTCGCCCGACAAGCACCTTGGCGGCGTCACATACGGTGGGTACTCCGGCAGCGTTGTGGTTGACCAGCGATTTGTGCTCCGAGTGCCGTCGAATCTGGACCTCGCCGGTGCGGCGCCGCTACTCTGCGCCGGGGTTACGACGTACTCGCCGATGCGGCACTGGCGGGTCGGCAAAGGCAAGAAGGTGGGCATCGTCGGCCTGGGCGGACTCGGCCACATGGGCGTAAAGTTCGCGCGTGCGCTTGGCGCACACGTGGTCGTGTTCACAACGTCGCCACAGAAGAAAGAGGATGCACTTCAGCTTGGAGCCGACGAGGTTGTCATGTCGCGGAATGCAAATGAAATGCAAAAACACGCCGAGAGCCTGGATTTCATTCTCGACGCTGTTTCCGCCGATCACGACATCAATGCGTATCTGAACCTGCTACGCCGTGACGGGAATCTTACGCTGGTGGGAGCTCCGGCGAAGCCTCTGGGAGTTTCGGCATTCGGTCTGATCATGCGGCGGCGCAGCTTGTCGGGATCGAACATCGGCGGAATTGCAGAGACCCAGGAGATGCTCGATTTCTGCGGCAAGCACAACATCACAGCGAACGTCGAAGTGATTCCGATGCAGAAAGTGAACGAAGCTTACGAGCGCCTGCTCAAGTCGGATGTGAAGTACCGCTTCTCGATCGACATGGCATCGCTGAAAGACGAGTAGAACGATGAACAGGCACTTTCGCGTTTCCGGCAGCACGTTTCAGAAGTTGGAAGAACTCGGCGTCTCGGCCCCTGCAGTTCTCCGCAGGGCGGGGCTACCCCAGGCATACAGCAAAGAGCCGCGCGTGCTGCTGAAGACCGAGGAGTTGTTTGCTCTCTGGCGTGCGATCGGCGAAGTGAGCAGTGATCTTGCGATCGGGTTACGGCTGGGCACAGAAACGAAGGCCGAGCGATTTCATCCCGTCGGGCTGGTCTCGCTTTCGTCCGAGGACTTCGGCACGGCGATGGATCAGATGGCTCGCTACAAGCAGCTCACGTGCCCGGAAGAGATCGTGCAAGAGTTAGACAAGAAGGAATGGCGGATTCAGTTTCGCTGGTTGCTTGCAGATGAGATTGAGCCGCCGGTGCTGATCGAATGCGTATTCGCCTGGGTACTTTCGACGGCTCGCGTCGGCACGGGCACGCAACTATCGCCGCTGCGCGTTGAGTTTGTGGAACGTCGCGCGCATGCGAAAGCCATTGAACGGCATTTCGGATGCCCGGTGGTGTGCGGAGCGAAACGCAATGTAATCGTCTTTCGTGCCGACGATGCCAAACGACAATTTGTGACGCGCAATGCCGAACTTCTGTCGCTGCTTGCGCCTCAGTTCGAACAAGAGCTGAAGGAGGAAAAAGGCGACGAAGATTTCGTGGAGCAGGTCCGCGTCGCAATACAACACCAGCTCACAGGCGGGCGTCCGAGCACGGAAGACATCGCAGATGCGCTGCATGTCAGTTCGCGGACGCTGCAGCGGCGCTTGCAAGACGCGGGATCCAGCTTCCAAAAGACTCTGGAAGCAGCTCGCCACCAGCTTGCCCGCCATTATCGAACAATTCCGTCCTGGAGTTGAACGAAGCTGCTTACCTGCTCGGTTACGAGGACGCCAACTCCTTCGTTCGTGCCTTCCGCACGTGGGAAGGAACACCGCCTGCCCGCTGGCGCGAAATGCAGCGCGCTAAGGCAGCTTCATAACGAACAGACATTGCACGAAGGAGATGATGATGGAAAAACGCAAGTTAGGAAGAAGCAATCTTGAAGTCTCAGCCATCGGATTTGGCTGTATGGGGCTGAGCTTCGGCTATGGTCCAGCGGTCGACAAGCAGCACGGCATCTCAATCATTCGTGCCGCAGTGGAGCGCGGTGTGACGTTCTTCGATACTGCCGAAGTCTATGGACCGTTTACGAACGAAGAACTCGTAGGGGAAGCGCTGGCGCCATTTCGTGATCAGGTGGCGATTGCCACAAAATTCGGTTTCAAGATCGAAAATGGAAAGCAGGCGGGGTTGGACAGCCGTCCCGAGCACATCAAAGAAGTCGCCGACCTATCGCTGAAGCGGCTCAAGACTGATCGCATCGACCTCTTCTACCAGCATCGTGTCGATGGGGACGTCCCCATCGAGGATGTAGCCGGAGCAGTGAAGGACCTGATTCACGCAGGCAAGGTGAAACACTTCGGGCTGTCGGAGGCGGGTGCTCAGACCATCCGCCGAGCGCACAAGGTGCAGCCTGTAACGGCCTTGCAAAGCGAATACTCACTCTGGTGGAGAGAGCCGGAGCAAGAGATCATCCCGATGCTAGAAGACTTGGGCATCGGCTTCGTGCCGTTCAGCCCGCTGGGCAAAGGCTTTCTCACCGGAGCGATCAGCAAAGACACGCAGTTCGACAACAACGACTTCCGCAACGTCGTGCCGCGTTTTTCGAAAGAGAATCGTGATGCGAATCAGGGGGTGGTCGATGTGATCGCCGAATTCGCGAAACAGAAGAACGCTACGCCTGCCCAAATCGCCCTCGCCTGGCTGTTGGCGCAGAAGCCGTGGATCGTGCCGATCCCGGGGACGACGAAAATGCATCGGCTGGAAGAAAACCTCGGAGCGGTGAATGTGGAACTCTCGCGCGACGATCTTCGTGCGCTGGAAACAGCCGCATCCAAGATTCCGGTGCAGGGCGCTCGTTATCCGGAGAGTCTACAGAAGCTGGTAGGGCGCTAAAAATGGCAAAGGTTTTGATTCTGGTCGCGAACGGGCACATTGCCTGTACTGAGTCACAATGTCTGAAGGTCCGAACTGAACAGGACTCTGTCCTTTGCCTTAATTTCAACGTTGACCAGGTAGCGCCGGATCGCCTCCATATCGATTTCAACTCCAAGCCCCGGTGACTCCGGAAGATGCACGTACCCCTTTTTGTCGCGTTGCAGGTGGTTCGAGGTCAATTCGCGGGCGAGGAGCTTTGGGGCGAAGGGATATTCGCAGATCTCGTCAGCGCGCAAACCTGCGTAGGGCTGCAAAGACGCGCTCAGAGCCAGATGAGATGTGAAGGTGTGATTTACGAAGGTCACATCTTTTGATACAGCATAATCGGCCGCGCGTTTGGCGGGGCCAATGCCACCGATTCGTCCAGTATCGATTTGAAGGAAGCCGACCTTTCCGTAATCAATGAGATGCCGGGCCATATAGAGATTGTGGGCTCCCTCGCCTCCGGCCAGCTTGATTTTGCTTTGACCAGAGAGAGTCGCGTAGGCGTGGAGCGCACTGGTGTGGAAAGGTTCTTCGAGCCACAATGCGCCGACCTGCTCAAGCATGGGTAGACGTGCGGCCGCTGCATCCACATTCTCGGCGAATATCTGGCCGACATCCACCATCAGCAGCGCATCTTTGCCGAGGCCTTGGCGGGCAGCCTGAAAATGATCGTTGTCGGTCTGCACGTCGCCACGGCCGATGGGGCCCCATCCAAACTTCACCGCGCGGAAGTTCTGCGCGCGCGCAGCGCTTGCAAGTTGGTACGTCTGGGCGGGAGTGTCTCCGAACAGCTGCGACGCATAGGGAAGTTTGGGATAGCTCTGGTTGTAGCCCAATAATTTCCAGACTGGCTCCTGGCGGACTTTGCCCAGCAAATCCCACAGCGCAATCTCGATTCCGGACCAAGTGTGAGGCGCTTGCAGCAAGTCCATGCTGTCGAGCTCGATTTGGGCCGCGATGCGCTGAATGTCTTTCGGGCCATCGATCGCCCGTCCCAGCACAGACATTGATATCGGGCGGCAGGCTCCGTGAGACATGGGACAAACAAAAGCAGCGATGGAAACCAGGGGCGAGGCCTCGCACTCTCCCCAACCTATGTGACCGCCGGCGGCAATCCGCACCAGCAGCGCATCCTGACTGCCGTCGCCTTCGGTGGTCACCTCGGGCATGGAGAGATAAAAGAAATCCACCGCCTCAATGTTCACGCAGACTCCGCTGGAAGTTCGTGGTAATGATCAACGCGATCCTTTTTATACCTTGTTTGCGCCTGGGGGCGACTGCCAAGCCGGTTAAAAAGATCATTAATCCGATGTTTCGCGCCGGGTGAGTGCCGTATACTCCGGGACCATGCGAGCTTTGGTGTACACCGCCCCGGGTCAGGTCGAGATGCAGGAGCACCCGCGTCCTGCTCCAGTGCCCGGAGACGAAGAGATTGCCGTTCAGGTTGCCGGCGTGTGCGGGTCGGACATCTCAGGATTTCTGGGGCACAGTGCGTTGCGGAAGCCGCCGCTGGTTCTGGGGCATGAGTTAGTGGGGCGTCGCCGCGACGGATGCCGGGTCGTAGCGAATCCACTGGTGAGTTGCGGGCACTGCAACGCTTGCATCTCCGGTGCGCAGAACCTCTGTGACTCGTGGAAGCTGCTGGGCCTGGGGACCACTCCGGGTACGTTTGCCGAATATGTAGCGCTCCCGTCGGCGCAGGTGTACGAAGTGCCAGACTCGCTCACTTCCGAACAGGCGATTCTGGCTGAGCCGTTGGCGAATATCGTTCACATGCTGCGTATTGTGGCGCCACCTCCTTTCTTCAGATTCGCGATCGTTGGCGCGGGCACGATGGGCGCACTGGCTTTGCTGGCCTCGCTACGGGTTGGCGCCCGCGACGTGATGGCTGTGGATATCAATGACGAGCGGCTGGCGATCATGCGACAGCTGGGAGCTTCTGCAGTGGTGAACGTCAGTGGGGAAGCGGGGCAGGCGGCAAGTGCTGCTGGGCGTGGATACGATGTCGTGCTGGATGCGAGCGGCAGTGCCGCGGCGCGGCAAATGGCTTTCGATCTTTGCCGGCCCGGCGGACAGGTCATTCTGCTAGGGATGGGTACCCAGCGCAGCGAAGTGAATTTCGTGACCAGCATTCGCAAAGAGCATCGAGTAGTGATGTCCTTCGCCTATACTCCGGTGGATTTCCGGCGTTCGCTCGATCTGCTGATCGCGGGTGAAATCAACCTTGCGCCGTGGACGGTGCGCATGCCGCTGGAGCGTGGGCAGGAAGCGATGGAGCGGATGAGCCACAATCCCGGAGTTGCGCTGAAGATGATGCTGGAAGTGGCAAGCTAGCCGAGCGATGCCCGAGACCGCCACTCCATCGCGAGCGTCGATGCCCAGCATCTTGGGCATGCCGCGCTGGCTCGTGTTTTCCCTGGTCACAATCCTGGTCTGGGGTGCTTGGGGCGCAGTGTCGAAAGTCGCCTCAGAAGGCGTTGATGCCGATACCAATCAGGTTTTCTTCACGTTTGGCCTGCTGCCGCTCATTGTCCTTGTCTGGCAGTCGTCGCGGAACCGGGGCAGAGGCGCCGGGCGGCGGGTCGGAATCGGCTGGGCTTTTCTCACGGGAATTCTCGGCGGCACGGGAAACATCGCTTTCTTTCGAGCGCTGGTCATGGGCGGCAAAGCTTCGATTGTTTCCCCGGTGACAGCGTTATTTCCGCTGGTTACCGTGATTCTCGCGGTGACACTTCTGCACGAACGGGTCGGAACCGCGCAGAAACTCGGGCTGGCTCTTGCCCTGGTGGCGATCTATCTTTTGAGCATGTAGAGAAACGCTATGCACCTTCTCCCTGGATGGCTGTGGTTTGCGGCGATTGCCCTGGTTTTCTGGGGGATCACCGGAGTCACGCAAAAATTGGCGACGAACAAGATTTCGAGCGAACTCTCGTTCATTTGGTTTGCTTATGCGATGATCGCCATCTCGGCGACTCTGACCTTGTTTGTCCCGATTCACTGGCACGTACGGCCGCTTATTTTTTGGGCTGCCGTGGCAGGTGGAACCCTGAATGGGCTGGGCGCGCTGACGAGTTTCACCGCACTCGAGTCGGGAGGCAAGGCATCCGTGGTGATCTCATTGATCTCGCTCTACCCGCTGGTGACGGTGGGATTCGCTGTGGCTGTCTTACACGAGCGGTTGACCTCGGCCCAAACCGTGGGAGTGGGGCTGGCCATTATCGCCGCCATCCTGCTTTCTCTCGAACCCAAAGCGCCCGACGTGAAACCGTAATTCACTGTCCTTCACTCATGTGTCCTGACTCGTCGATCGATCCCACGCAACGCAATCCCTCCTGCACGATAAAACGAACCTCGGTGCGCAAGGACTCTCCCGGCGCGAGTGTGCGGTGCCGGCCAGCCGCTTTCATGGCCTCGAAGTTCAGCGGATAGCCGGTGCATGGCTCCAGGACTGCCACGTTATAGTTGCGCCAGCCGCCATAGGTTGCGAATAACCAGCAGCAAGGGAACACTTGAGGATCGAATTGCAGAGCGCTGGCGAGTCCCGTGACGGAGTTTGTCAGAGCGCACCAATTGCTTTTCATTTCGGTGCCGTAGAAGAAGTACAACTGGCGAGCGCTCTCGGGAGTAACACGGCGCAGATCGACGTTGCTGTTTGAAGTTTTGATCATGGGCCAGTCCGCGGGATCGGATGCGCCGGCCAGAGTACCCGGAAATGCTGGTTCCATGCGGACTTTCATTGCCGGAAAATCAACTCGATGCTGAGGCGAGACGGCCATCGCGGGGTGCAACTTCCAGAGGAAAGGGAAGTCGGTTTTGCCGCGGTTGGTGAAGTGATGTTCGAATTCGATGCAAGCCTGGTCGCTCCGCAATCGAATTCTCTTCTCCACTTCTACCGAACTGATTGGGGTAATGAATTTCAGATGCACACCCTCGAGACCTGGCTCTGAGAAAGGCTGCGCGGTCCAGTTGCCCGTCCACAATTCACCATGGTCGGGGTAAGCTTCGCCCTCGATCACGGCAGCTTCGTCACAGGGGAAGAGTTCGTCCCAGCCTCCGCTCCAGACATCGTCGTAGCGCGAACCCAAGGGCAGCCTGGCAGGAGGAATTCGTGGATTGTTCCAGAGCAAGTCGGCGTCGAGGGGCTTGTGGGTGATTTGCCAGATTTTGCCGCCAGCCTGAGGCAGAATCACGACGCGCAGCATCCGGTTTTCAAGTACGACGGCGTCGAGTCCGCGATACGACCAGTCAGTGCAGACGCGCACTTGCATGTCAGCGTTCCTTTCCTGATTTCTCAACCGGTACCGCAGGCTGGGTGCTCACTGTCGCTGCATCCATCTGGCGAATGTACGTGGGCGATATTACAGGATCGCGGATGACGAGTCTGGAGTTTCCGGCGGCAACGATGCCGCAATCGAACTTCACGTGATTGAAAGTAGCCTGGCTGCGATCGGCGAGACGAACCTGACTGGTCGCGAGGTCGGGGCGCTGCGCTGCCAGGCGCTGCGCGCCTACTGTGGAGTCTTCAACGTCCAGTCGGGCATCGCCGGCCCATGACAGCCAATCGGCATAAACCTCGGAGTCTCGCACGGAAACTTTGGCGTGGCCATTGGCAGTGAGTTCGTCTATCACGCTGTTCTTGAAGGTGAGGTCGGCGTCTCCTCCTGCGTAGACGTCCCAGGTGTCGGCATTCACATCGGCCAACTGAAAGCGGAACGGACAATCGGAAGCGTTGGCATCGGGAATGACAACCGGAGATGCCGATGTACCCAGCTTCCCGCGAGGCAGGCTCAAACTTCCCCGGCAACGGGGAAACATGGCCAGTTGAGCACGCCCGATGCGATTGAGTGTCACGTGGGTTTTGCCGTGCACATACAGCAGGAACAGTTGAGCGGACGTGTCGGCCAGGTCGGCCTCGGCGAGCGATCCCATGCGCAATTTTCGGGAAAAGGGTTGATCGGCGGGGATGTCTGAGAAGTCGAGGCGCTCGTCATCGCCGGTATGAGTGGAAAGGAAGACTAACCGCAGATGCTTTCCCACTACAGCGCTCGAATGCGAGACTTCCAGTTCGAATATCGAAAAGTCAGTCAGGCGTGCCTGTACGTGGTCCAGATGAAATTCAGAGTTTACAGTCTGGAAATCGTCGACGGTCAGATTTCCTTGTAACGACCAGATGGGGTGAGCGCTGCCGATTGCCGTCATCTTCGAATGTCGAATCGTGATTCTCGCCGGACCTTCACAGCGCAACCCACTGGCTCCGTTTGCGGAGTCCGGAGGATCGGAGACCTCGATTCGGACATTTTCGAGTTCGAGATCGGCGCCAGCGGCTACCGTGATGGGTCCCCGCAGGTCGAGATTGATGCCTTGTATTTTTACGTGCCCGTCAATATGCAGTAATCCATCGTGCCGATACGAGCCCTTATCGGTTATGACCGTGCCGTCCTTAAGCGGGGGAAGCGGGTTCTGCGCCAGGATTGGCACGGACAGCAGGAGAACCAACGGAGCGAATTTGACCCAGGAACTGGCCACGATTGCGCGCAAGAGTAATCGATGCGCGGTCTCGAAGCCGAATGTTTTTCGAATATTCCTTGCCAGATTTGGCTTAATGCGGCACTCCTCGCGGATTTTCCGGGTATCCTGAGGGTATCCGCATGGCATTGGCACCGGGCAGTTTGGTCAGGGTTCTCAGGTCGAGAACGGGAGCGTCGCTCCGGGTAATCGCATGGATCGCGTTCGTGTCCGCCGGGCTTCACGCATTTGCTCAGGACGAATTCAAAACGTTAATGAAGGAAGGCTTTGAACTGCATCAACAAGGCCATTTTGCAGCCGCGCTTCCATTGCTGCATCGCGCGTACGCCCTGCAACCGGAGAATTATTTTGTCAACCTGCTTCTGGGGATCGATTCGCTCAGAACGGGGGAGCCTAAGGATTCGGTCTCCTTCCTGAGGAAAGCATCGCGATTGCGACCCAGGGAGGAATACCCGCTGGCATATTTAGGGGAGGCCTATGCCCGCCAGACGCTGTTTGCGGATGCGGCGTCTGCTTACCTGAAAGCGGTCGAGGTTGCCCCGGGCTCCTCAGAGTCGTCGGTTGCCTTTGTAGATTTTGCCCTGTCCCGCTTTGCAGACCTCTCTGCTTTACTGAGAAGTTCGAACCAGGGTTTGGCGGCGGAATACCGGTTGCGAGCGCTGGCTCTGGCACCGGGCGAAGGCAGCCGCATGTCGGTTCTGCAACGGGCGGCGGATCTCGATCCAACGGCTCTCGGCATCTGGTCCGACTTGGCGAGCGCAGCACTCGAGGCAGGCGATACGCGTGCTGCTGCCGAAGACTGCCGGCGTGCCTTGGAGTTGAATCCCAACGATCTTGCCGCTTGGATCGTGGATGCACAATTAGCTGCACAAACGGCAGACTGGAAGCGAGTGAATCAGCGGCTGAATGCGGTTGCGCAGCGCTCGCCGCTGACGTTGTCGCGGGAGGCGGAGATCTGGCCCAGGCAATTGCAGCCGCCCGACAATGCGGTTTCAGGAGCGGCCGCAAAGTTCTTCGCTTGCGTACGAGCTGGTAGTCGTCAATGCCAATTTGCGATGGGACCCGTCGCAGGCACCCGGCTCGATACGCTTTTTGTGGAGCAAAGATGGGAACAAATCACGAAACTGCCCGCTCCGAGTCTTGTAGAGAAGCAGGCGTGGTTGCGGCGAGGTATCGCGTTCGCGAAGCTGGACGATTGCGGACGCGCGATTCCTGCTCTGGAACGCGGCGTCGCGGGCTCGTCTCCTGATTTCTACGGGCTCTTTCAGCTGTCGCGGTGCTACTCTCAGCAGGCTGGGCGCGCGGCGCAGCAGGTGCAGCAGTCGGCTGAGAACCAGACGGCGCTGCACGTAATGCGCGGCGACATTTTCCTGCGCCTGCAGGCTAAGCCAGAGTTGGCCATTAGCGAATACCAGCAGGCGCTTAATGGAAACGGCAACGATCCTTCTGTTCTCGAACGGCTCGCGGAGGCACAGTTCGGCGCTGGCAAAACCGATGCCGCCCGGGCAACCGCGGAGTCTGCCCTGAAAATTGATCCGCAGCGCATGGGAGCGAAGCGCACCTTGGCGAGGATTGCGATTCAGGATCGCGATTACTCCACCGCGCTGCCTTATCTGAGGGAACTCGCGGCCCGCAATCCCAGCGACATCAGTGGACAAGTTGAACTGGGAAAAGCGTGCGCCCAAACCGGAGCCCTGGACGAGGCTTGGCGAAATCTGGCACCCGCCCTTAAGCACGGCTATCCCGACGAGAAGGGTACTCTTCACTATCTTCTCGGAACGGTTTTGAAGAAGATGGGGCGGACAACCGAGGCGGACCAAGCCTTTGCTGAAGCGACCCAGCTTTCTGATGCCTTTCAGCACAAATCGTATCGGAACCAGGATGACCAGCGCTAAAACTCGACTGACACGACGCGAGTTCGTCCGCGGCTTGGGTGCGGCCGGCATGGCGTGCAGTATGCCTCGCGCTTTTGCCGCAGGTTCCAGCGGCCCCATCCGATTTCAGAACACGGCTCCAGGAAACGGCATCAATTTCGTTTTGCGCAATGATGCGAGCGGGCGCAAGTACCAGGTGGAAACTGTCCTGGGCGGTTTGGGCGTGATTGATTTCGACCGCGACGGCTGGCCCGACCTCTATTGTGTGAATGGGGCTGCGCTGCCTTCTTTACAGAAAAGTGATCCCAAGTTTTTCAACCGCTTGTACCGCAATAATCGCGATGGCACATTCACGGATGTCACCGAGAAAGCCGGAGTACAGGGCCACGGCTACGAAATGGGAGTGGCGGTTGGGGACTACAACAATGACGGCTTCGAGGATCTCTATGTTCTGGGAGTGCACGGGAACACTCTGTATCGCAACAACGGTAACGGGACTTTTACAGATGTGACTCAGGCAGCGGGTGTGAGCGGCGCGATTGTCAAGGGACACAGGCTGTGGTCGGTGGCTGCAGCCTGGGTGGACTATGACAATGACGGCCGTCTCGACCTGGTCGTCTCCAATTACTGCGATTGGTCGCCGGGAGAAGATCCGGTTTGCGGCGGGCTGAATCAAGCCGATCGCGCCTACTGCCATCCGGATAAGTACCGAGCTGAACCGGTGCTGCTCTATCACAACAACGGCGACGGGACGTTCACCGAGATGTCAGAGAAGGCGGGCATCGGGAACTTGTTGGGGAAGGGAATGGGGATCGCGATTGCCGATTACGACGGGGACGGCCGGCCGGACATTTTCATCGCCAACGACAACGACCGGAATCTGCTCATCCACAACCTGGGAGGAGGAAAACTCAAGGAAGTGGGCATGCAGGCCGGAATTGCCTATAACGGGGATGGACGGCAGATTTCCGGGATGGGAGCGGATTTCCGCGATTTCGATGGCGACGGCTTGCCCGACATCGTGATGACGGGCCTGCGAAACGAAACTTTCGAATTATTTCGCAACAACGGAAAAGGCGCCTTCGACGACGCCAGTTCCAGCAGCGGATTGCTCCCGCTAAGCAGGCCTTGGAGCGGATGGAGTTGCGGCTTCGCCGATTTCGACAACGACGGTCGCCTCGATATCTTCGTCGCTTGCGGCGGATTGGAAATGAACGAGCCTCAACCCAACCGTCTCCTGCAAAATGCCGGAGCGAAATTTGTCGATGTTTCTTCCGGGGCGGGCGAGGACTTTCAGGTCGCGCGGGTGCACCGTGGCGCGGCTTTTGCTGATTTCGATAACGACGGCCGAATCGATGTCGCCGTGACCTCGATCAACGGTCCTGTGGAATTGTGGATGAACCGCAGCCCGATGCAGCATTGGCTGCAATTGAAGCTTCAAGGAACGCGCAGCAATGCATCCGGGCTGGGCGCGAAAATCGTGTGTCGCGGGTCGCAGCGCACGCAAAGCTGCCTGGTCTCCAACAGCGTAGGTTACGGATGCAGCAGCGATTCGCGCGTGCACTTCGGTCTGGGAGAGGAGCGCAATGTCTCCCTGGAAATCCACTGGCCTTCCGGTACCGTGCAACAAATCGGAGATGTCAGGTGTGATCAGCGGCTTTCCATTCAGGAACCCTCGCCAAAGCCGTGAACGTTTCCGATTTCCCTCTGTTGCTTAAACGATAGAAAAAACACCCGTCCGCATAGATGTGAGCGAAGACGTGCTCCACACTTGCTTCACTGCGCAATCTGTGTGCCTGATCTCTGTGGGACGGGGTTTCAAGGGGAACTCGGCATTCGGGAGGATGGGACCATGTATCAATCAAACCAGGGCGAGCGTGCCTCCACGTTGAGAGTACTGGCGTTTGTGCTAGCTCTCGTGGGTTTTCTCGTGGCGAGTCAAAGTGGATTCGCCCAGTCATCCAATGGCCAGATTACAGGCTTGATCACCGATTCCACGGGAGCGGCCATTGAAGGCGCCGCTGTCAGCGCTATGAATACCGCCACCGGGGTGACTTATACCGGCAAGACAAACAGCGCCGGTGTGTACGTGCTGCCGCAACTCATCCCCGGGCCCTACAAAGTGTCACTGAGCAAAGAAGGATTCGCCACCATTGAACGCACCGAAGTGACAGTGCGAACCGGGGATCGTTTATCTTTGGACCTCAGCCTCAAGCTGGCCACCACCAAGGAGACCGTTACCGTCACCGAATCGGCTCCTTTGCTGCAGTCGGATCAGTCCAGCCAGTCCACCGTTCTCGACAACAAAATGATCACAGAGTTGCCGCAGTTGAACCGTAATTCTCTCGATCTCACGGGAGTCATCCCGCAGGTGCAAGGCAAGGGTCCGCTCAGTGACAATATTGCCTCGCTGGGGAATGCAGCTTACCTGATGGCGAATAACGGCAACTCCTATGCCATATCCGGTGGCCAGGTCAATGGCACGAGCATCTCGGTGGATGGCAACCAGGTCCAGGACTCCGAATTCAACGCCGTGAATCGGGCGATTCCGACTCCCGACAGCATCGGCGAATTTCGCGTGGACAGCGGAGTTCTGACTGCGGACCGCGGGCGCTACTCTGGTGGCGTGATTACGATGAATACAAAAAGCGGCACCAATCAGTACCACGGCCGCCTCTTTGAATACTTCCGCAACCAACTTCTCAATGCCAACAGCTGGTCGAATAACTCGTTGGGCGTGGACCGCCAGGCATTCCACCAGAACAACTACGGCTTGTCGGTCGGCGGGCCACTGTCGATTCCGCATGTCTACAACGGCTCGAATCGCACATTTTTCTATTTCGGATGGGAAGGGGAGCGCTACAACACCGGACAAACGGTAACCACGACGGTTCCGACAGCATTGCAGCAGCAAGGCGATTTCTCGCAGACGATCATCAATTTTCCCAATGGGGCGGGCGGCACTCCGGATTACGCCGCCATCTTCGATCCCTTTCACCTGGACGCAAGCGGGAATCGCATGGCCTATGGTTCCGTTCTCGGGGCACCGGTAGGAGCGAACGGATTATCGGGAAGCAAGATCTGCTCGCAGGCGGACATAACAGGCGGGACCTGCCCGGCTCAAAGCCAAGGTCTCTCCCTCCAGAGCGCGACCTTTGCGCACTACATGGCGCTCTATCCGCAACCGAACAATACGCCGGGAGCAGACGGCTACAGCAACAACCGCCTGGATACCATTGCAGTCACGCGTCCGACCGATCGCTTCTTCCTGCGTATCGATCACAATCTTTCGAACAGCCAGCGCTTCAATCTGAGCATCAGCCGGACCCACATGAGCAACAACATCCCGGCGCCCTGGCTTCATGCGGCCCGTTCCTACACTTACGATCACGATGTGACTGGGTCCTTGCAGTACAACTGGGTCGCGTCCGCAACGTCCATTCTCGACGTCCATCTTGGATTCGGAGTGGCGAAACTTTACAGCGATGGTGTTTCGGGCGATGGATCGCAGGCAGATCCGAACATCGACACCACCACGTGGGGTTTCGATCCGCTGGTCGTGAATAATCCGTCGCGGACCACCAATCAAATTCCTCCGGTACTCAACATTGCTGGAGTCGGGGCGACCGGATCGCCAGCGTTCTCCAACGTAGGCGGGTCGCAGTTCGATACCTTTATCAACCAGACCGAGAATGGAACCGTTTCGTTCACCAAGGTCATGGGAAGGCACACCATCAAAGTTGGGTACGAGCAGTACTACTACCGCTTCAACGAGAATGGCGGCGATCACACGGGAGTGGCATGGATCAACAACGGCGGGGGATCCCAGCAGGATTGGGGGAATCCCAGCGATCCCACGACCGGCTTTCCCCTCGCGGAACTTATGATGGGCTCATCCAAAGTGTTTCAATGGGGCAACTGGAACATCTCGCCTTATGGATTCAATGAGGCCGCATATGCGATGGACGACTGGAAGGTCAACCAGAAACTAACTGTGCAAATTGGCCTGCGTTGGGATCATGACGGGGCGCGTTCGCCCAAGAGCTTCGCTCCAGGCCAGTCGTCGCCTTTGATGTACGACATCAACGCGAAGAATGTGCTGACTCCGAACGCTGGTTGGGATTGGAGCCAGGTGACGTCCCAGGTGCCGCAGCTCGTCGGTCTTCCGGATCCCGCCTGGATTTCGCAGGGAGCCACCGGGCGCATCGTACTGCTGCACACGCCCGAGTATCCGCAGAAAAATCTGTACAACACCGACTGGAAGAATTTCCAGCCGCGGCTTGGAATCGCTTACGCAATCAATGACAAGACAGTGCTGCATGCCAGCGCCGGCATCATCGATGAAGGCTTGAACGGGCTCTCCACCGACTGGTTCAGCTTCTACTACAACACCATCGTGCTCAACCAGCAGCCGACGCTCGACAACCAGCACTGGATCAGCGAACTCAGCCCCCAGGATCACGGGTTGGGTACGTTCCCGTTGCAAGCTTCCGGCGCTCATCTGGGCTACTACCCACCAATCACTACGAATCAGGATTACGGATTTCAGACATTCGGGCAATCGGCGAATCCGAACCAGGGCGGGGCGTCGACGATCAACCATTTCCAAAGTCCGACGGACTACAGCTGGGACGTCAGTGTGCAGCGGCAACTGGGCCGCAGTTGGGTCGCGACCGCGGATTACACCGGTGTTCGGGGTGTGCATCTGCTGATGCCACTTTGGGGATGGAGCCTGAACAATGTTCCGCTCGATTACTATCCGTTGGCAGCAAAGTATGCTGCGGACAATAATGGAGACAACATTTTTTCTGCAGAGTCGGTGCCCAATCCGTTCTTTGGGCAATCGCAGACGTTTGCCAGCGAGCCAACGGTTCCTCTGGGGCAGTTAATGGGGCTGTCCCCGCAGTACACGAATGCCACACCCGGGCAAGCGACTTGGGGACGGTCGTTCGCGAACTTCCTCAACTTGCAAATCCAGAGCCGCGGATACCATGGATTAACCTTGCTCGCCGCCTACAACATTCGCAAGACCCTCACCAATAGCTGGGGAAAGGACATCCAGCACAGCGGTCCGGCAGGTAGGGGCTTGCTCCAGGACCCTCATAACATCATGGAAGCGTATGGCGTGGCGGGGTATGAGATGCCACAAACGCTGTTGCTGAATTACTCCTATGAACTGCCTTTCGGCCGTGGCCGGCAGTTCATGAACCGGCACGATACCATGGGTTCCAAGATCCTCGACCAGGTCATCGGCGGCTGGAGCATCGCGGGTGTGAGTACGTGGAATCCGAAAGGCACTCCCGTGCTGATGCCGGATGTTTCTGGCGGTGTAACGGCTCCGGGAGCGGCCTTGCGCTACTCGCTGGCGCCGGGTGTTAAGGCGGTGCAGTCGAAGGATTATTCCGCGGCGCTGGCGAATCCGAACACCGGAACTTTTATGTCCAGCAGTCCGAAGCCGGTGCTGAACTCTGCGGCATTCGTTCAGACGGCGCCTTTCACGCTCAGTAATGCTGCGTTCGTTTTTCCGAACGTGCGAAATCCAGGGGCTTTCTACACCGATGCGACCTTGCTCAAGAAGTTCCCCCTTTCTGCGGAGGGATCGCGATACTTCGAGCTTCGACTGGAGGCGCAGAACGTCTTCAATCACGCGAACTTCAACCAGATCGATAACAATCCGACCGATGCGACGTTCGGGGCCGTGCTGGGAAAGGGCGGTCTAACGGGGGAGACTAACCAGCGCATTATGCAGGTCGGCGCGCGCCTCTTCTTCTAAGCATGGGCGGGGCCGAATCATCCAGTGATCCGGTTCCGCCTCCTTGCGGAGTCCAGACCTAATGTCCAGAAAAACCCGCGCCGGCGCTCTGGTTTCGCTTCTCTTCGTTTCGCTTTGCACACTGGCGCAAAACAAGGCGCAACTCCGAACGACGGATACCGAAGTTACCTTGGAGGCTTCGGACGATGCTCCTCGGGTGACCAGATTCGCTTTTCCGGGACAGCCTGAATGGCAGAACCGGAACTCGGAAGTTTTGATTCCTTTTGTCGAAATCGGAGGAGAACAATTAGCCTGCCACTGGAAATTCGATTCGCAAGCCAGCCACGCTGATGGCCAGCAAGTTGTGTTTGTCTACGAGTCTGAGTCACCGCATTTACGGTTGAGTTGGGAGTGGCGTACTCGGCAGACGTTCGGTCCGCTTGAGCACCAGATTCGCATCGAAAACCTGGACACGCGCGTAATCTGGATTCCCATGCAGGACACGCTGGCATTTGACTGGCAGGTTGACCCGAAACAGCCATTGCAGCAGATCTACGTGGAAAAAGGCGCGAATACGCCTTCGAACATAGGGATACACGATGTTGCAATCGCCGATGGATTTCACTGGACGGGCACGTCAAGCACCTACGGGGACCTGTTTGAGAACCAGCCGCGTGAAATCATTCCCTGGACGTTGGTGCAGCGAAATGACGCGGCGCACAGCGGCTGGTATGGCGGCATTGAGTTCAGCGGGCGAACTCGCGTTTCGATCAAACGAGAAAAGGATTCGCTGAAAGTAGTCTTCGGCCTCAATCCCGATCCGGGTCCGTTTCACAGTCGTTTGAAGCCGGGTGAGACGTTCGAATCCCCCATTGTTTTCTTGGGAGGATTTCGCGACGGTCCGGACGGGGCGGGGAACATCCTGCGCCCCTGGGTGCGCGCCGTGCTCGGGAACCCGGAAACCTGGAAAGATCCCAACTACCCGCTGGTCGTGAACAACAGTTGGGGCGGAGGCATGCAGGTCAACGAAGAGATTGCCGAGCGCATGATTCGCGACTCCGCCGAACTCGGCGTAGACATGTTTCACATTGATGCCGGATGGTTTCGCGATGTGGGCGATTGGTATCCGAATCCGCAGAAATTTCCGCGAGGTCTTGCGGTCATCGCCGATGACGCACACAAGCATGGATTGAAATTCGGCATCTGGGTGGACTGGACGCAAGCCGCATTATCGACGCAGCCCGGAGCATTGAACGCGCGCGATCCCAAGGTGCGCGACTGGATGGTTACCGACATTCCCGCGGATTGGAAGCCGGAGCCCTTTAAAGGCCAGACCATCGATATCGGAGTTCCCGAAGCCAAGCAGTGGGCCGAGCACGAGGTGGATCGCATCATTACCGACTACCACCTCGACATGCTCGAGCACGATGGTTATCTCGTGGCGCATGGCTGTGACCACAGCGATCATCCGCATGCGGCACCCGATCCGCTGAACAAATGTGTCTACAAGAGTTCCGGCGCATACTTTGTGGACAGCACGAACTCCACCGACGTGAGCTATCACGCGGTGCGCGCTTACTACGACATCTATTCGGAGATGCGCAAGAAGCATCCCGGACTGTTGCTCGAGATCTGCAATGATGGCGGACGCATGGTCGACTTTGGAACCGCGGCTCACGGGGACTACTTCTCCATCACCGACACCTATGATCCGCTGTCCAACCGGCGCGCGTTTTACGATACCAGCCACGTCCTGCCCGCGGCTATGCTGGAAAGCTATGTCGAGAAGTGGCCGACGCCGCGCATCGAAAATTTTCGGTACATGCTGCGAAGCGGCATGATGGGCTGGCTGACGATCATGCTCGATACCAATGCCTGGTCCGCCGAGCAGCACGCCGAAGCCAAACAAGAAATCGATCTCTACAAGAAAGAACTTCGTGGCCTGATTCGCGATGCCAGTCTCTATCATGTCTCACCTCGGCCGGATGGCGTTCACTGGGATGGAATTGAATACTGGGACGCGGGACGAAAGAAGGGCGTAGTGTACGCTTTCCGCGGCAGCACCGAGGCAGAGAAGACGCACGCATTCATGCTGCAGGGCCTGGATGCGACGGCTCAGTACCGGCTCAAGTTCCACGATAGCGGCGCCGCTCAAACCGCAACCGGCCGGGATCTGATGGGCGGCGGACTCAAACTTTCGCTCAACCTGCCCAACAGTTCGGAACTGATCTTCATCGAACTCGCGAAGTAGGACCAGGGAGAAAAGTGGTAACGGATGTCGCTGATGCATGAGAAGAACGCGTCGGGCCGGTTGGCTGGCCGAGTGGCCTTGATTACAGGAGGCGCGCAGGGCATTGGACGCGCGATTGCCGCCCGTTTTCAGCATGAGGGTGCCTGCGTCTTCATTCTGGACTGTGATAGCAGGGCAGGCAGCAATACTGCAGCAGAGTTGACTGCACACAATTCATCCTTGCCGGTCAGGTTTGTCCCAGCCGACTTGGCAAAACCTGCTGAGATTCAGAACGCGGTGCATGCCATTCAAAAGTTCCACGACCAGGTTCACGTGCTGGTGAACAATGCGGGGATTGAGCTCGACAAGACGCTGAACACTCTGACTGTTGCTGATTGGGATCTGGTGATGAACGTGAACCTGCGCGGCGCCTTCCTCCTCGCAAAAGAACTGCTTCCCGTTTTCCCGCAATCCGGCGCCAGCATCGTAAATATCAGCTCGGTTCATGCGACTCACGCCTTCCCGGATTCCATTCCCTACGCCTGCTCGAAAGCGGCGATGGTCGCCCTCACTCGCAATCTGGCTCTGGATTTGGCTAGCCGGCATATACGCGTGAATTGCATTTGCCCGGGGTACATCGATACGCGCCTCTGGGAGCACTATCTTCAGAGTTCCGCCAAACCTGCCGAGGTGGCGCAACAGACCGCGGCCCTCCACCCCGTGGGCCGCCGCGGGGTCCCGAGCGATGTCGCCGAAGCCGCGCTGTTCCTCGCCTCCGACAGTTCTGCCTTCATCACAGGAACTGACCTGGTCGTAGACGGAGGACTTACGATTCGCGCTCATCCATAGGATCGAATTTCGTTAGTTCAGTCGGGAAAACGACAGGACCTGTCGTTTTAAGGATGAACTCCGTCATCTTCCTGTAATACAATCGCTCCCCGTCTGGGGGGCGCTCGTGAAAAAGGTATCGACCGTATTGAGCGGCGCTTTGAAGCGTGAATTCCAGAAAGACCTCGAGCTCTTCAAGCACTTTCTTCTGCTGCTGAACAACACCAGTCCAATTCGCAATGTGGAATTGATGTGGCACGAAGAGGGCGAAGAACTAGATCCTACGAAACTGAAATTCAAGAGCCGCGTCGGCACCGGGGACGCGCTGGTCCAACTCCAGCCTGCGGGAACGCCGGAGGGAAACCGCCTTTCTCCCAGCACATTATTCTGCGATCTGGTCCACGGGTTCGGCGCGCATGAGGAGGAAACCTGTGCCCGCTCCGACGTTCCGGCAAAGCACAGATGCCGAGCGACAGGGTGTACCCAGGTTTATTCGTGCCATGTGGGTCTGACGGATATCGCGGTGCCCGTGATCTGCGATGGTCACTATCTGGGGACTTTGTTTTCGGGGCAGGTTTTGACCAGTCCTCCGACGGCGCAAGGCTTCAAGGTGGTGCGCGAAACTTTGTCCGGGCAGCAACACATCAACTTGAGCAGCCTGGAAGATGCTTATTACCGAGTTCCGGTGGTTACGCAGGCGCAAGTCGCCGAGAGCGTCAGAATCCTGGAGCTGTTTGCGCGCTACATTTCCAATTCCTGGAAACGCCTGCAACTCATCAGCGAATCGCAACGCAAGCAAGACCGCGAGCTGAGCCTTGACCGTAAGGAACTGGCGTCGCTTCTACTTTCGGGAGAGATCGGTGATTTCGAGGAACTGAAGCAGCTTGCGCGCCGAGCGGGCTTGCAGAGGATTCCGGACCGCGTTCTGGTCCTGCAAATCGAACGACTGGCTGCGGAAGCAGCCCGTCAGACCACGGTGCCAACGTTGAATCGCATTTCTCACGCCGTAGAGGATTGGTGTCAGAGTCTGCCTGATTCGCTCGCGACGGTGGTCCGTCCGGGGGAGATATGCATTTTCACCAGCCAGGAAGTTCGCAATCGCAGCCACGAGCGGCTCACGTTACAGGAAATGGCGGAAAGCATTCTGGGCAAGGTGCGATCGCAATATCATGCAAGCGTGCGGATCGGGATTAGCGAGGAGCATCGCCAGGCAGCGGAATTGCTCCAAGCCTACCAGGAGGCATGTGCGGCGCTGGACGAGGGTGGTTCGAGCGTTTCGTTCCACAGCGATCCGGTACCGCAGAAAGCTCAGCTGTCGGATGTAATGACGCGATTGTTGAAAGCTTTCCGGCAGGGGAGCAACGTTTCGAGTGCGTTGCGGGAATTTCTTGCGCTCGCCATGCCGGCGGATCATTCGGCGGGCGAGATTCAGCAGTCTCGCGCGATGCTCACCTGGGCCATCGAGCACATGGCGCTTGAAACCGTGAGTTCCGGCATCGATGGCCCTCAGATCCAGATTGCAAAGCAGAAAGCCACCAGCAGCGTCTTACACGCTCCCAGCCCGTTCGCGGCCTGTGAGGCATTCCGCCGCTTTGCCGATGTGATCTCAGAGCAAATGGCATCCGCCTTCAGCCAGCGCGAACACAAAATTGTTCTGGCTGTCAGCCGGGTGGTGGAAGAGCGCGGCGCAGCCCATGTCAGCATTCAGGATCTGGCCGATGCGGTTCATTTGTCGTGTGGACATTTAAGCCGGGTGTTCCGCAAGACGACGGGAATCACATTGGAGCAATACCTGATTCAGCAGCGCGTGGAGCTTGCCAAGCGTGCATTGCTGGATCCGCGGCTGAATGTGGCGGAGGTGGCCGAGCGCTGCGGGTTCTGTAATCCCGCGTATTTTGCCTCGGTTTTCAAGAAGCACGTGAAGTGCACGCCTCGGGAGTTCGCCAGCCAGCCGCAGCGTTGGGAACCGGCAGTTACATCAGCACTCTGGCCCGCTATGACGGGGGCAGTCACTCCAGGTTCCGAGCGACTCCCGGGATCAGACTAGCCGGTTTCTCAGCACGCCGAGTCCTTCGATGTCTACTTCCATGACATCGCCGGGCTTTAAGAATACGGGAGGCTTCCGAAACACACCCACGCCCTCCGGTGTACCGGTTGCGATGATGTCCCCCGGTTCCAGCGTGATCGAGGCTGAGATGAACTGGATCAAGGCAGGTACTCGGAAGATCAGATTCGAGGTGCTGGAATTCTGCACCGTGTTTCCGTTTACCCGCATGCGAATCGAGAGCGCGTGCGGATCAGGGACTGCGTCGGCCGTAGTGAGCCACGGACCTGTGGGACAAAACGTGTCGCAAGATTTTCCGCGAACCCATTGCTTGTCGGCAAATTGCCATCGCCGGGCAGAGACATCGTTGAGCGGCATGTAGCCGGCAACATAGTCCAAAGCGGCGGATTCCGAAACTGCTTTTGCTCTGCGCCCGATTACGACTGCTAATTCCGCTTCGTAGTCCACTTGCGGATCGTCCGCCGGGATCACCACGTCCGAGTCTGGACCGTTGATGCTCGAAGGAAACTTGGCAAAGATCACTGGACTGGTTGGAATCTCCTGCTTGGTTTCGATCGCATGGTCACGGTAATTGAGCCCGACCGCAATGATCTTGCCGGGTCGATTCACCGGGGCTAAAAGCCTGGCCTCCCGGAGTGCATATGTTGCCTGAGCCTGCGTATCTCCATGCGACAGTGCCGCCGCATGTGCCAAGGCCGCAGATCCTGCAGCCAGGAGCGAGTTCATGTCCGGGAAGGCGGATGAGTCCACAGCGAAGACTTGCTCGTCGACAACCACACCTACCCTGGGCACTTCATCTTCACTTTTGAATGTAACTAGACGCATGGTGCAGAGCCTCCAGCAGCAGGAACGCGCACGAATTCGTTCCAATAGTACAAGCTAGAACTTGGAGCCTGATGAGGGATTAATGCGGAAACAAGCATTTTTCTGAGGTGATGCATGTCCCAACGGCAGCAAGACGGGCCACGTCGAACCGTTAGCGGCCGTTATCGCCAGCAACGATCCTCACCTCTTCGCTTTGCTGAATTCTCAAGGACAGAGCGGCATGCCTGTCGTGCTCCTCTGGCACCAAGCGAACCGGAACTTCTTTTCCATTCAGAAAGCCGCGAAGCCGATCACCAGAAAATAAAAGCTGAGGAAAGAATTCCAGGTCGAATGGCTCTCCGCTGTTCACTACTGACAATTCGATCCCGCTCGAACTACGCCGCAAGGTGAACTGCAGTGTTCTGGAGCCGAAACGAAACCCACGAATGCTTACGGTGTTCAACTGCGGCGGCAGATGCGGTTGGAAGCGCAGCTTGTTGTGAGGAACATCCGGATCCAGCCCGAGAATTCCGCGCACGGTCGCAGTCATCAACGCCGCTGAAGACCAAGTTTGTTCCGGCACGGACACGTCGAGCGGCACATTCGCAGTTCCCGAGAGCACTTCCGGGATGTGCCCGGGAGATCCAACAAAGGAATCCTTCACTAGCGAGTACCACATAGGCCAAGCCTGGTGCGGGCGATGGGTCGCGAGTGTAGCCAGAATGTAAGTCTCCGTACCCACGGGCCACACACTGCCGTGGGCGTACGAATTGGGCTGGTAAGCCGGATCGTCGCTCGGAATGCTGCGCAGGCCCCAGTCAGTTCGAAAAGCGGGCTGGGCAATCCGATCGAGAACGAGGTCCCGCTCCTTTGGAGAAAGCAAGCCTTGCGCGACTCCCCAGGCCGGAGACGCCATCTGCTGCTGCAAAGGCCGCTTGTCCGCCCGCAATCCCTCGAAATAGTAATTTCGCACCGGATCCCAGAACTCTTTCAACGAAGCGCGAGCGCGAGCCGAGGCCGAACGCGCCTGCGCACTTTCAGATTGATGTCCCGTGGCAGCAGCCAGTTCGGAGAACGCGTCTGCTCCCTCCGCCCAGACAAGCTCGAGCGGCAATTCTTTTTGGGTTCGATCCGCTTCATTTTCATTGACGCCAGACTGTTCTGGAGGGATCACCATCAGCCCATCTTCAGGATCGAGATGATCGAGGCAGAAGCGCCAGGCAGCTTCGAGCGACGGCCAACTTGTGTCGAGCAGGGAACGGTCGCCACTCGATTCCCAGATATTGCGCATGGCCAGCAGGTAGAGCGGGCTAATGTCGGTGTGGCGATAAATGTAGGGATACAGATGGAACCAGTCCACAAAGGAAGCGCTCTGCGAAATCTCGTGCCAGATTGCGCCACTGTTGCGGTCCTGATACTTGCGGATGAAGCTCAACGCACGCACCGTTTCGTCGTGAGCGCCTTCCGCTTCCAAAGCCCAGGAAGTGACCAGCGCGTCACCAGCGAAGAACCAGGCGTATTGCGGGCGTCGCGTATCCCAGGTGGGACCATACCCGGCGAGCAGCCCACATCCAAGGTCGGAATTGCATCCTTCCGCCTGATCCAGCGCGACGGTTGCCCAGGCGAGTGCTTTGTCGATCTCCGGATCGCCGGTGATGATTTGAAGCCGATCGTCTCGAAGCGCGCGATAGTGCGCGTCCGCCTGCTGCATCCACGATTCATACTGCTGGAGTGCCGATTGATAGATTTCAAGATCGTCATATTGCTTCGGAAGACGGACGGTTGCAATCAGCGGGACGACTCTGTGCGGTAATGCATGTAGCCGGAGAGAAAGGACCTTGTCAGTAATCCATGGATGACTTCGATCGGCGGGCTCGGAATGCCAGACGCTGCTCGGGGAACCGATGCGGGCGCGAAATCTGCCGCTGGGTTCTTCGATCAAAAAGCTCTTGTGAGCTTCGTCCCACGAATAGGTCTGCCCTCCCAGGCCGGCGGGCCACATCAGATCCATATCCGGCCGCAAAGTCACGTTAACATCCACCGGTTCTGCTGAATCGACTTCATAGGTGATGATCAGTGCCGGTTCATGCAGCGGCACGAAAAGAGTTTCCCGCACGGCCAGTCCATCAGCGATGTAGTGACGAGTAACAGAAGTCGGAGTGACGGTCGCTGTCCTGGCACATTCACGGCCCTCGATGAGCTTCTCGCGTCCCGCAATCTGAAAACTTACTCTGAGGTCGTGAAACATCCGGAAGGGGTAAAGGTAGCCTTCTGCTCCCTCTGCTCCAATCGTGAAAAGAAAGCCGCGCTTGCCTTTGGAGGATAAGAACCGGTGCTCCAGTGCGCCTTCCCAAGTCAAAGTTGAGCCCGTCGCATTCGAGGGATGGGGGCCGCCGACGCTGGAATTCTGTGCTGCGCCCAGTGTGGCCAGCCAGAGGAGCAAGGCAGTGACGAGGATGAGCTTTGAAAACACCACTGTGTCGCGGGACGGTGGTTCCGTTTCGTTCATGACGGTTTCGAATAGCCAGTGGGTCAGTTGAATTCGGGATCAGCTTCGCGAGTTCTATACGGCCTTGTTCGACACTTTCCAGTAAACGGCGTAGCGGTTATGAATGACCTGGTACAAAGGAACCATGGTGATTGGTTGCGGCTGCCCAACCGCATGGAAGGTGAGCGGCTGGCGCTGATCCGGTTCAATCCAGGCCGTGGGATTAGACGCGTTGGCAACGATATCCGGCACCTTTTGCTCGGCTCCGGCTTTTGGTTCGTAACCGCCGTAGCTCATCTCATTCGGCACCGCATCGAAGCGGCCGGCCAGCACCAGGGGACCGTACATCGCGGCCTGGATCGCTTCTTTGTCTGGCATGGAATCTACGTGCAAATTCATCGGCAGATTCAGCTCGATTTTGTCTCCAGTCTTCCACGTGCGGTTCAGGCTGAGATAGCTGCTGGGACTCGCGAAAGCGGGTAGCGCCGTTCCGTTGATCTTCGCGCTGCCGCCGCGCACCCAATATGGAATACGGAGATTCACCGCCAGTTGCGCGGGCTTATCGGCGAGAACCGTGATCGTCGTGCCCTGCTGCTCGGGGAAGCGAGTCTCCTGTTTGAAGCGCAAGCCCTTCTCGGGCCACTGCACCTGCGAGTCGATATAGAGGTTGACGTAGATCGAATCGTCATCGTGGAAATAAATTGTGTCGCTCAGCTTGGCGTATTCCTCAGAGCCGGTTCCGGTGCAGCACCAGAAAGCGTCGAGCGGTTTGCCGAAGGTCTTCCAGTAGCCGGACGCCAGTGGCAGGTAATACATCATGGTGCCGTCTTCCGGGTTGATGGTGCCCAGGCGGTGGTTGAATACAAGTCGCTCGTAATAATCCATGTAACGCGCGTCGGGCGACCAGCCGAATAGATGACGCGTGAGCTTCATCATGTTGTAGGCGCAGCAACATTCTGTCGTGCTCGGTCCCAGATCGCTGGAAAGTTTCCCAGGGTCCGTGTTCCACGTTTCTCGATTGCTGGTACCCCCGGTGCAGTACGAACGTTCGTTGACCACTTCGTCCCAGAAATATTCGGCAATATCACGGTACCGCCGTTCCCCCGTGAGTTCGTAGTGACGGGCCGCGGCGATCACCTGGGGAATGTGCGTATTCACGTGCAAACCTTTGAGTTCATCGCGGTGCCCGGCGAGCGGATCGAAGAACGCCTTCTTGTCAAAGCGCTGCGCAGTTCTCAGGTAATACTCTTTGCCGCTGACGGCATACAAGTTCGATAGCACCTCCCCCATGCCGCCAAACTCGGTACCGAGTACGCGCTGCATGTGCTCATAGCTGAGCGATCCGGTATAGCCGCCCACCCAGTTCGCCATCTTTTCGGCTGTATCGAGGGCTTGCTCGTTGCCGCAATAGACGTACATGTCGAGCAGGCCGGCCATGATCTTGTGGATGGTGTAGAAAGGCGCCCAGACTTCTTGCCGTTCCCGGAGGCGGTCGAAGAATTCAATCGGGAAAGCGCTCAGATAGCCGCTCTTCATCGCGGCCTGACATTTTGCGAGTTCGGAAACCACCAGGGCCGCATTTTTCTTGAGGTCTTCGTCTCCGGTGCTGGCATACATCAAGGCGCAAGCAGAGAGATAGTGGCCACCGGCATAGTGCCCGCGAAGCTCGCAGTCAGGAGCCTCCCAGCCGCCCAGCGGTTGTGCCGTGGAGGCAAGGCCAGCGTTGATGCGGAAGGTGTGCAACAGGCGGTCCGGAGGTAACGATTGCAGATACTGCCGGTCGGCCTCCATGGCAATTTTGCACGGGCCGTTCCCCAGGCGCACTTGTGTCAGGGGAAAAGGAACGACCTTCCACGAAACGCGCTCGCGGCTGATGGGCTTTCCACCGAGCTTCGGATCCGGCTTTGCATCGATGACCGGATCTTGCGGGGCTGCCAACGCAACTCGGGATAGCATCGCGGAACTCGCGACTGCTGCGGCGCTGGTCATGAAATGTCTGCGAGAGAATCGGGTCACAATTGTCTCCCTGGAAGGAAGTGGGCTTACTTGCTAGATATTGTATGCAGCGGGCCGCTGTTCCGGGAAATCGTTTACCCGCATTTCTGTGTTCGAGCAGCACTGAGCGTCCTGCAGAAGCGCGCGTGCGAAACTTCTATCCGAGACCCAGCTGTTGCTGAATCTGTTCAAGCGGAATGCCCTTGGTCTCCGGAACCATCGTCTTCACCCAAATGAGTTGCAGGACCATCATTCCGGCAAAGAAAGAGAACACATACCCCGGGGGGAAAGCGGAAACCATCTTGGGAAAGAAGGTGGTGAGCGCCGCAGCGAAGATCCAATGCGTGAAGCTGCCCAGAGTCTGGCCTTCCGCCCGATGGCGGTTGGGAAAAATCTCGGAGATGAAAACCCAGATCACTGCTCCCTGTCCAATCGCGTGTGCGGCAATGAACGCGAAAATGCAGACCGGCACAATGGCGTAGTGCTGGGTGAAAAAAGCCCAGGCCACAAGCCCGAGCGAGAGGATGTAACCGAACGATCCGATATAGAGAAGAGTCCGACGGCCAAGACGGTCAATCAGCCATAGCCCGACAAACGTGAATACCAGGTTGGTGAGACCGATTCCGATGGACTGCAGGAGCGCTGCTTTCGTCGCCAGTCCAGTGAGTTCAAAGATGCGGGGGGCAAAATAAAGAATTGCGTTGATGCCTGAAAGTTGGTTGAAAAAGGCGATCAGAAACGCGAGCAGGATGGGGCGTCTCAACCGCCTCGTCCAGAAATGCCCGGCAGAAGCCTGTTCGGTTGAGGAAGCTGCGACAATTTCGTCAGCATCGGCGGCAATCTGTTCCTTTGTGCTCTCCGGTTCAATCTTCTGCAGAACCGCGAGCGCAGTCGCGCGGTCCCCTTTGCGACTGAGCAGCCAGCGAGGACTCTCTGGCAGGCCCAGGCAAAACAGCGCATAGAGCAAGGAAGGAAACGCCGCCACTCCCAACATCCACCGCCACGCGTGCTCGCCAATTCCAGCGAGCAGTGCATTGGAAACGAATGCAATGAGAATGCCGAAAACGATGTTGAATTGGAACATTCCCGCCAGCCTCCCCCGGTGCTTGGGAGGCGCAATCTCGGAGATGTACATGGGAGCGACGACCGTGGAGATGCCGATTCCCAAGCCGCCAATCACTCGTGCGGCGATGAAGACTTCAACATTGGGAGCTAACGCCGATCCCACCGCACCCACAAAGTAGAGAACGCCAATCCAGAGCAGCGTAGCTTTGCGCCCAAAGTGGTCCGCCGGCCAGCCGCCCAGCAGAGATCCAACTACGGTGCCGTAGAGCGCCGACGCCATGGCGATGCCATGAACGCCCGGTGTAAGACCCCAGAGCGCCTGAATTGTTTTTTCCGCGCCGGAAATGACAACCGTGTCGAATCCAAAAAGGAATCCGGCGAGTGCGGAAGTGAGTGACCAGAAGAAGATGCGTCCGTTCATAAGAAGCTGTTAGCTGTGAGCACTGAGCTGTGAGCGAAGAGCTCTGAGGGTCTAGATTCCGTGCTGGCGCGGTTCACTGCTCATCGCTCACTGCTCATTGCTTGCTGCTCGGAGCGCTGATTCTAGACTGAACTCCCGCGAATTGCGACTTAATCCTTGGTCAGCGGGAATCGTTTTTCGCGCCAGTCGCGAATGCCGCCGTCCATCGAGAGCACGTTGCTGTAACCCATTTTTTGCAGGTTGTCGGCGGCAAGGGCGGAACGGAATCCGCCGCCGCAATACAGGATCATCTCAGCGCGCAGATCGGGAACGCGGGCTTCTATATCGCGCTCGATAATTCCTTTGCCCAGATGAATGGCGCCGGGCAAATGATCTTTGGCATATTCGCTTTCTTCGCGTACATCCACGAGCAGAAACTTATCGCCGCGATCCATTCTTTGTTTCACTTCATCCACATTGGTCTCACGGATACGGCTCTTGGCGTCGTCGACAATCTTCAAGAAGCGGGGAGGATGTTGGTGGGCCATAGCAGGTTCCTTTCGAGATTCGGCGAGGAACATCCTACCAACACGCGCTCATTTCTGCTTGGGCCACGGAGCGCCGGAATACTTCGTCGATCGCTTTTCAGCTAGGATCAAGGCGGTGAAGGCGGAGCAAAGACGGATCGGCCTGGCGCGAGCGCTCTCGAAGCTGGGGTATTGCTCGCGATCGCGGGCTGCGGAGTTCATTCGCGAGGGACGCGTGCGGCTGAATGGGGCCTTGCGGCGGGATCCGGAAAGTCCGGTCCACCTGGATAAAGACCGCATCGAGGTGGACGGAATCCTCGTCGAACCGGGCCGCATGATTTATCTGATGATGAATAAACCGCGCGGTCTGGTCACCACCGCTTCGGATGAAAAAGGACGAGAAACGATCTACTCCGTGTTCCAGGGTGAAGATGCGCTGCCCTGGGTTGCTCCGGTCGGTAGATTGGATAAGGCCAGCGAGGGCCTGTTGCTGCTCACCAACGATTCGGAATGGGCAGCCCGCGTTGCTGCTCCCGAGACGCACTTGGAGAAAACGTACCACGTTCAGATCGGGACAGTAGCCCACGAGTCAGTAATAGAAGCGATGCAACGGGGTATTGCGACAGATGCCGAGATCCTGAGAACCCGCCAATGCCGCTTGCTTCGCTCCGGAGAAAAGAATTCGTGGCTCGAGATTGTGCTCGAAGAAGGCAGAAACCGCCAAATCCGGCGGATGCTGGCCGCTCTCGACATCGAGGTCCTTAGGCTGGTAAGGGTCGCGATCGGACCTCTCCAGTTGGGGAATCTGGAGAAAGGAACTTACCGTGCTCTGACGCTGGAGGAAAAGCTCACATTGGATCACGCGATGAAGTTGAATCCGGGGATCCGACGCCCAAACTCCAAGGCCCGATCTTCTCTGTTATAGACTCGAGATTCCTCACTTCCTATGTCCGACCTGACCTTTCTGCCTGCGACCGTGATGGCCGCGCTAGTTCGTGAAAGGAAAATTTCCCCGCTGGAACTGGCCGAGTTGCATCTTGCAAAGATTGAACACCTCAATCCCACGCTGAACGCGTTTGTACACGTAGATCCCGAACGGGTTCGGCGCGAAGCGCGGCAAGCGGAATCTGCAATCATCGAGGGAAAGGTGGTGGGGCCACTTCACGGGGTTCCGATCAGCGTCAAAAGCTCGATCGATGTTGCCGGAATGAGAATCGAATCCGGGACACGACTTCGCGCCGGTACCGTGGCCGCGAACGATGCGCCTCTGGTCCAGCGTTTGCGCAGGGCCGGGGCCATCATCCTGGGCGTCACTAATACCCCGGAACTGCTGATGGCCTGGGAGACCGACAACCTTCTGTATGGCCGAACGAACAGCCCGTGGGACTTGGAGCGTACCCCGGGCGGTTCCAGCGGCGGGGAAGCAGCTGCGATTACTGCGGGTATGTCGGCGGCAGGCGTGGGCAGCGATGGGGGCGGCTCGATCCGCGTGCCGGCTCATTTCAGCGGCATCTGCGGGCTGAAGCCCACGCCCGGACGCATTCCTTCGACAGGACACTTTCCAGCGTCCGGCGGACCGTTTGCGCTCCTCGGGGTCGTCGGCCCCATGGCGCGGACCGTGGAGGACTTGAGAGTTCTGTTTGAGGTGATGCAAGGTCCTGATGATGGCGATCCCTGTGCGGTGCCCGTCCCGGTGACCTGGCCGGCGAATCACGAAGTGACGCGGCGCAAGATCGGCTATTTCGAGGATGACGGCCGCACCCCGGTTGCACCAGACATCCGCCGGGCAGTTCGGAGCGCGGCGGATGCGCTGGCGCGCGCGGGATTCCGTGTTGAGCCTTTTCGCCCGGAGGGCTTAGAGGAAGCGCGCGTGCTCTGGAAACGCTTCTTTGTGAAAGTGGGAGGCATGCTGATCGGGCCGATGTTTCGCGGCCGAGAACAAGATTGCAGCCCCACCCTGCGCCAGTTTCTGCAATGGTCAGCGGCAGAACCCGAATTGAGCGGCGACTTGCTGCTCGAGTCCTGGTTCCGTCGGGATTCACTGCGCGCCGAGCTTCTCGCGCAGATGCGGGAGTACTCGACTTTGCTTTGTCCCCCGGCGGCCGTCACCGCCTTTCGTCACGGAGAGAGAAGTTGGACCGTGAATGGCGAGGCTGTCCACTATCTGGACGCGTGGAGTTATGCCGAGTGGTTCAACCTGCTCGGAAATCCTGCGGCCGTGGTTCCGGTGAGCCACTCTGCCGAAGGGTTACCTCTAGGAGTGCAGATTGTTGGCCGGCCATGGGAAGAGGAGTTCGTGTTGGCAGTGGCTACGGAGGTAGAGAAGGCTTGCAAGGGTTGGAGAATTCCACCGCTCGCTGAGAAGACTGGCAATCCTGCCTGACTTCAGATGGAAAAGCAACGCAGTTTTTGCTTCGGTGTTTGCCGAAAGCACTTCATCCGCATCCTCATCTGAGCTGCTAGTATTTTTGTGCTATTCCGCCTGCCGTAAGCTCTGTATAAGTTTATGGGCATTGGATTTCAGCGTTGTGGGCTGAAGTCTCAGCGGCTTGGACTCAGCGCATTTGGGGAATGTCAATCTCGCACAAATCTGGTCAGATCTTGTCCTGGCTCGTCGTTTTTCTGGCCGCGTCCGCCGGCTACCTCTACACCTTTCCCCAGCCGAACATCCTTTATGCGGTGATCGTTGCACTGCACGCGGCTACGGGCGTGCTGGCAACGATCTTGTTAATTCCGACGCTGTTTCGATTGCTCCGGAGCGGGAGCGTCGCGGCCAAGGCAGGCTGGTTGCTGATCGCGGCTGGAGCCTTGCTGGGCATCGTGCTCATCAAGACAGGAACGCCTCGCAGCGAGTGGAACAAGCTCTACTTCCACATCATTCTTTCACTCGCGGGACTTGGCCTGCTGGCGGCGGACTGGTGGGGCGAACGCCGCCGCTGGGAATCCGGTACAGGATCGAAAATAGTGGCTGGAGTCGTCCGGGTGGTGCTTTGCCTGGGAGTCCTTGCCATCATCGGCTACGGCGCGCATTACGTCCGCCAGAGTTGGGAATCGCGCAACCGAATACAAAATCCCGAGATGCCGCCCGAGACCATGAATGGTGAGGGTGACGGTCCACAAGGCGATTTCTTCCCCAGTTCGGCGCAGGTTTACGGCAAGCAAAAAATTCCCAGCAAGTTCTTCATGGAGTCCGATTCCTGCAAGCGCTGCCACGAAGATATTTACAACCAGTGGTACAGCTCGGCCCATCATTTCTCTTCGTTCAACAACCAGTGGTATCGCAAGTCGATCGAGTACATGCAGGACACCATTGGCACCAGGCCTTCCAAATGGTGCGGCGGATGTCACGATCCGGCAGTGTTGTATGCCGGTCTGATGGACACTCCGATCAAGCAAATCGTGCATCGTCCGGAAGCGCAGGCCGGACTGGGTTGCATGATGTGTCATTCCATCGCGCATGTGAAAAGCACCATGGGGCAAGGCGATTTTTACCTGGAATATCCCAAGCTGCATGAGTTGGCGGCCACGAAGAATCCGGTCATGCGGAGCTTGCACGATTTCCTGATCAACCTCAATCCCGAACCGCACCGGCGTGTTTTCCTGAAGCCGTTCATGCGCGATCAAACGCCGGAGTTCTGTTCGTCCTGCCACAAGGTACATCTGGATGTTCCGGTAAACAGCTATCGCTGGCTGCGCGGGTTCAATGAGTATGACAATTGGCAGGCCAGCGGAGTTTCGGGGCAAGGCGCGCGTTCGTTTTACTATCCGCCGAAGCCCGCCCAGTGCGCCGATTGCCACATGCCGCTGGAATCCTCGAAGGACATGGGGAATATCAACGGGTTCGTGCATTCGCATCGCTTCCCGGCCGCGAATACCGCTGTGCCTACGGCCAACCAGGATGCGGCGCAACTCAAGCTGACCGAAGATTTCCTGAAAAACGGGCAGTTGAGCGTCGATATTTTCGCCTTATCCCCCGCCCAAACTCCGCTGAACCCCGGCGCGGTCTCGCAAGCAGACATGTCCACGACTTTTGCAGTCGGCGAGGAAGCGGAGAGCAAGGTCACAGGGGAGAGCGCAGGTGAAGTCGCGCCCATCACTGCTCCGCTGAATCGGGTGCAGCCGCCGTTGCGCCGAGGCGACACGGTTCGAGTGGATGTGGTGGTGCGCACCAAAAAAGTCGGACACTTTTTCCCCGGTGGGACCGTTGATGCTTACGACACATGGCTCGAACTGAAGGGCACCGACGACAAGGGACAGACCATCTTCTGGAGTGGAATGGTCGAGGATAACGGCAAGGGCCCCGTAGAAAAGGGAGCGCATTTCTACCGCTCGCTCCAGATCGACGCGCACGGGAATTTCATCAACAAGCGGAACGCATGGGCCACTCGTGCCGTGGTGTACGTTCGCCTGATTCCGCCGGGGGCCGCCGACACCGTGCACTACCGCGTGCAGATCCCGGAAAATGCCGGCAACAAGATTACGTTCCACGCACGCCTGTGCTATCGCAAGTTCACGTGGTATGGAACGCATGAAGCGTTCGCTGGCCTGCCTGATCCCAGCAAGCCGAACGCCGTTGCTCCCGATTATGACGATCGTCCAACGCTCTTCACCGCATCCCTGAGCGGAGTGTCGGCCAAAGAAGAGAAGATTCCCGAGCTACCCATTGTGGCGCTGGCGGAAGACGAAGTCACGCTTCCCGTCGTAGCTCACACAACGGCCGCGGCCGAACCCAAGACGATCGTGAAGAAAGAAGAGTGGCAGCGCTGGAACGACTATGGCATTGGCCTGTTCCTGCAGGGAGACTTGAAAGACGCGGCTGCGGCTTTCCAGAAAATCACCGAGGCAGACCCGACTAATCCCGATGGCTGGGTAAACATCGGCCGCTGCGCTGTGCAGGAAGGAGACATGGCGCGGGCGCGCACCGTTTTGGAGAAGGCGCTGCAACTGTCTCCAAAACTTGCTCGCGCAAATTTCTTCTATGCCAAAGTGCTCCGCTCTGACGGCAATTACGAAGGCGCCGCCACTCGATTACGCACGGTGCTCGACCAATATCCGCGGGATCGCGTGGCGCTGAATGATCTGGGCCGCATTCTGTTCCTGCAGCGCAAATATGATGAAGCCGTGAAGGTTCTGGAATCAGTGCTGGCCATTGATCCCGAAGACCTGCAAGCGCACTACAACCTGATGCTCTGCTACAACGGCCTGGGTCAGGAGAAGTTGGCCAAAGAGCACGAGGAGCGTTACCTGCGATTCAAAGCCGACGAGGCATCTCAGGCCATCACAGGCCCCTATCGCCAACTGCATCCCGAAGACAACAACGAGAGACAGCAGGTGCACGAGCACGTGTCAGTAGCATTAGGGAACCATGTAGGGACAGCCGCCTCGACTGTCCGGCCGGGCAAAGCCCGGCTGGCGTCCGTGGCTGGAGCGTCCAAATAGATGAACACCGCATCCCCCAGCAAGCGACGCAGACGCAGAAAATCCTCTATCTCTAAATTCCTGCGCGCCTCCGTGGCTCCATGGTTGATCGCCTTATTTTTCACGCTCACGACCCAGGCCCAGGAGCGAATTCATTTTCAGGACATCACTGCCCAAGCCGGCATTCACTTCACGCATAACAACGGCGCGTTCGGAAAGAAATGGCTTCCCGAAACCATGGGTCCGGGCTGCGCCTTCATCGACTACGACAATGACGGCTATCCTGACATTTTGCTGGTAAACGGGACAGACTTCTCAGGACATCCCCACGGCGGCACGACCACGCCTAAGCTCTATCACAACAATCATGACGGGACCTTCACCGACGTGACTCGCCGTTCTGGGCTAGCCACTCCATTATTCGGCCTCGGAGTTGCGATCGGAGATTACGACAACGATGGCTTCGACGACATCTTCATTTCTGCGCTCGGCCAGAGCCACCTGTTTCACAACAGCGGAAACGGCACCTTTAAGGAGGTGACGAAGTCCGCGGGCATGTGGGGACTGAAGGAATTCTCTACCAGCGCTGCTTGGGTCGATTACGACCGCGACGGCAAACTCGACCTTGTAGTCGCCAATTATGTGCAATGGAGCGAGCAAGGCGACCTCTATTGCACGGTAGACGGCGCGCACAAGTCGTATTGCACTCCTGAATCCTACAAAGGCACTTCAGTTCGTCTGTGGCACAACGTCGGCAACGGCAAATTTGAAGATACGACGCAGAAGGCAGGCTTGGGGGACCCGACCTCCAAGAGCCTCGGAATTGCAATTCTGGATTACAACGACGACGGCTGGCCGGACATCGTCATCGCCAACGACACCCAACCGAACAAGCTCTATGTGAACAAGAAGAATGGTACGTTCGATGAACGCGGCGTGGCCGCCGGAATCGGCTTCAGCGAAGATGGTGTTGCCCGAGCCGGAATGGGAACTGACGCCGCCGACTACGACCGCAGCGGGCATCCCAGCCTGATGATCAGCAACTTCGCCAACCAGATGGTCTCGCTCTATCACAACGAAGGCAACGGACTGTTCGTGGACGAAGCTCCCCAGTCGGAGGTGGGTCGTTCGACGCTGGTCACGCTGGGTTTCGGCTGCTTCTTTTTCGATTACGACAATGATGGCTGGGCGGACATTTTTGTGGCCGATGGACATATCGAGGATCAGATCGAACGCGTGCAGAAACGCGTCAGCTACGCTGAGCCGCCGCACCTGTTCCGCAATCTGGGTGGAGGAAAGTTCACGGAAGTCACAGCCCAGATGGGAAAATCGTTCAGCGCACCCAAAGTGGCGCGGTCGGCGGCCTACGGCGACATCGATAACGACGGCTTTTCCGATATCCTGCTCACCACCAACTCGGGTCCCGCATACCTGTTCCACAACGAAGGCGGGGCCAATCACAGCCTGCGCATCAAGCTGGTTGGCACAAAGTCCAACCGCGACGGGATCGGCGCTGTAATACGCGTGATCTCCGGCGGCGATAAGCAGTGGAAGATGCTGCGCTCCGGTTCGAGCTATCTCGCGCAGAGTGAGCTTGTGCTGACCTTTGGTCTAGGTTCGCAAACCAGAGCCGATAACATCGAAATTCAATGGCCCAGCGGACAACTCGACAAGCTCTCCAACCTCAATGCGGGACAGACGGTGACGGTGGAGGAAGGGAAGGGGATCATCTCCAACCGTTCTTATTCCGTGAAGCACGTTTTGGCAAAGCCGCAACTGGCACGAAACCGTTAGCCTCGAATTCCCCTGTGTTCCTCGGTGTCCGCTGTGGTTAAATCTTTAGCCAGATGAATCTCAAAATTTCAGTGGCTCTCATCACTGCGCTCGTAGCTGCGTTTGGGCTCCTGACTCGCGCCACCCAACCTGATTCCATCGAAGCGGCGCGCCTCAACAATATTGGCTGTGCCTACATGAACCAGCAGCTCTTTGAGAAGGGATTGAATGAGTTTCAGAAGGCGCTTCAGGCGGATCCGAAGTTTACGATTGCGCGCCTGAATGAGGGTGTGGCGTATTCGAATTTGCAGAAGGTCGATGAGGCCAAGACCGCCCTCGATGACGCCTTGAAGCAGGATCCGAAGAATCCGAACGCCTGGTACAGCTTCGGCCTGCTGGCCAAGAATATGGGAGATGCGCAAGCGTCGATTGAGGATTTCAAGCACGTTACCGAAATCGATCCCAATGACGCCGATACCTGGTATTTCCTGGGCACTGCCTACGTGCAGGCCAAGCAGTTCCCCCAAGCCATTGACGCCTTCGAGCGCGCGTTGAAAATCAATCCGCTGCATGCGTCGGCAGAATTTGGGTTGTCGCGGGCCTACCAGCAGTCAGCGGATGTCAACAATGCCCGCGAGCACCTGAAGAAATTCCAGTACATCACGCAAAACAAAATCGGCGCGCCTATGAGCCTGGCTTATGGAGAGCAGGGGAAGTACTCGCGCGCCGTGGAATCGCCGCAAGCGCAGTTGAAGCCTCCGGCGCAGATCAAGGTGCAGTTTGTGGATGCGACGAAGGCAGCGGCGCTCATGACCAAGGCCGGTCCTGCCGCTGTCAACCCCTCAAAAGCCTCGTATGAACCGGGTTCTGGAGCCTGTTTCCTCGACTACGACAATGACGGCCATATAGATATTTTCGTTGCTGACCATGGTGCTACTGGTTCGATGTCGCTTTACCACAACCTGGGCAATGGCAAATTCGAGGATGTTACGAAGCAAGCCGGTCTTGATCCGGAAACCCATGCTATGTCCTGCAGCGCTGGCGATTACGACAACGATGGCTATGTCGATCTGGCGGTGAGCTCGGCTGGTGGCTTTTTGCTCTTACACAACGAAAAAAATGGAACGTTTAAGAATGTTGCTTCCGCAGCAGGAATCAAGGGCAAGGACACCGATCAAATTGTGGGCATCGTCGGAATGGCTTTTATCGATTATGACCACGACGGTGATTTAGACCTCTACGGCGCAAGTGGTCCTGGCGGGAGCGCAATGTGGCGTAATAACGGTGACGGCACTTTCACGCCCGTCGATATTGGTATCTCCCTCTCGGTGTCGGCGGCGAATGCTATCGGGAGCGATTACAACAACGACCGGGCCGTTGATCTTGTGGTGGCGGACTGGGCAGGTGGCACCGTGTTCCAAAATCCCCGCGAGGGAAAATTTTCTGCCTCGCATCCGTTTTCAGGCGAATCCTCAAGCGATCTGCCCACAGTCGGAATCACCGGACTCGATTTCGACCACAATGGCTGGACGGATTTTGCGTTAACGCGACTCCGCGAACCGGCACTAACGCTCTGGCGCAACAACCGCGAGAAGGCTTTCGAGCAGGTGAAGCTTCCGGAAACCAACTGGGCGCGTGCCTACGGGGTCGCCGCCTTCGACTACGACAACGACGGCTGGGTTGACTTGGCCGCCGTCGGTGAAACGAAGGACGGCAAGGGTGAAGTCCGCTTATTCCGCAACCTCGGCCCGGACGGCTTCAAAGACGTCAGCGCCGATGCCGGCCTTGACAAGATTCAACTCAAAGAACCCCGGGCAATCATCACCGGCGATTACGACAATGACGGCGCTACCGACCTGCTCATCACCCAGAATCATGGCCCCGCCGTGCTTCTGCGCAACGAAGGTGCTACACAGAATCACTGGCTGCGCCTCTCGCTAAAAGGCCTTAACGACAACAAGTCGGCTATCGGCACAAAAGTTGAAGTCTTCTCCGGCGGCAACCGGCAGAAGTTTGAAATCTATGGATCGAACGGCTATCTCGGACAGAATTCCACCGACATCGTGGTCGGTCTGGGTCAATCGAAGGAAGCCGACATCGTCCGCATGCTCTGGCCTACCGGCGTGCTGCAGGATGAAATCCAGATTGCCGGAGATAAGCAGCAGAACTTCCTCGAAATCGACCGCCGCGGCAGTTCCTGTCCCACGCTCTTCGCGTGGAATGGCCAACGTTACGAGTTCGTCGCCGACACCCTGGGCGCTGCAGTGGTCGGGCATTGGGTCGGGCCCGGACAGCGCGATGTCCCGCGTCCGGTCGAATACATCAAGATTCCCACGGGAATGCTTCATGAGAAGGATTCCCATGTTTCGCAAACCCAGCGAGACATGGGGCACCCCACGAATAACAGAGATAACGGGGGTGCCCCACTTCTCGCCGGTGTTGCGAGAAGTGGGAACGGCCGAACCCTGAGCTTCCGCTTCATGGAACCGCTCGAAGAGGCCGTGTATCTCGACCAGGTTCGCTTGCTGGCGGTCGATCATCCGGGCGACCTCGACGTGTATCCGAACGAATACTTCGCGGCGAATCCCCCGTATCCCAAATTCAAAGTCGTGGTGAGCCGCAATGCGCAACCGCCGCGCGGAGCTTGGGATGAGCATGGCCACGATCTACTACCCGATCTGCTCGCGCACAAGTTCGTCGGCGATTTCGAGATGACCCAGTTCCAGGGTTTCGCGAAGAGCCATACGCTGACTCTGGATTTAGGCAAGCCCTATTACGGCGGTCCGCTCTGGTTGTTGATGCGCGGTGAAATCGAGTACTTCACCGCCAATAGCATGTATGCGGCCTCGCAAGCCAAGCTTGAACCCGACGCTCCTCACGTGGAAGCGCTAGCCTCAGACGGAACTTGGAAGCGGGTGGTGGACGATATGGGCTTTCCCGCCGGTGGTCCGCGTACCATGACGGCCGATCTCACCGGCAAGCTTCCGCGCGGCACACAGAAGATTCGTATCACCACGAATCTGCAAATCTACTGGGACAATATTCTGATCGGCCGCACGCCACAACATGCGGCACCGCCGGGGAGCCCGGGGGCCTACCTGCTGACACCCGTTCCCCTGGTCCACGCCGACCTCCAGTTCCACGGCTACCCCTACAAGATCGAAGGCATGCCGCCGGGGAATGTCCGATACGTTTACGAAAGGACCAGCGCCACAGGCCCGTATACCCGTCCCATGGGAACCTACACGCGGTACGGCAACGTGCTGCCGTTGCTGACTGCCACGGATGACAAATTGGCCATCTTCGGCTCGGGTGACGAAGTGCGTCTGGATTTCGATCCCTCAACGTTGCCTAGGCTGCGCAAGGGCTGGGTGCGCGACTATTTCTTCGCTGCCAACGGCTACGAAAAAGATATGGACTTCTACGCCGCGGAAGGGAACTACGTCGCGCCGCTGCCCTTTCTGAGCATGGGCGAATATCCCTACTCGCCCAAGAAGAGTTTCCCGCTTGACGATACGCATGTGAACTACCTGCTCGAATACAACACGCGCCACATGTCGGGGAACGAACAGCGGGGATACTGGTTTGACTACGACTCCCAGTGAGCTGTGCGTCGACCTAAAATCCCAAGGGCCACTTCCTGGCTCCGTGCAATAGTGCAAGGATCTCGACTCCGTTCCTGCGTACGCGGTAGACCACGATAAAGGGCAAAGGCCGCAGCACGAGTTCTCTGGTTCCAGGGACGCGGCCACTGCGTCCGAGCTCGGGATGGCGCACGAGTAGCTCGATGGTTGAGAAAATGTGCTCGAGCATTGAATCTGCGGCGCCCTGGGATTTTTCCTGGGTCCAAAACTCATAGGCCGAGCGCAAATGGCGTGCCGCGCGCTTGGTCCACGTAATTTTCATTTCCGGCGTCGCCACTTGGCCGCCATTGTTTTGACTTTATCGTGACTAACCAGTGCGCCTGCATCAGCTTCGGCAACTCCAGCCTGAATCTGTTCCAGGTGCCAGCGTTGGGTATCGAGGTAGGCATCGACCGCTTCACTCAGCAAGTAGGTTCGATCCCGGGCCAGCGAGTCGGCGAGCGCATCGAGAGCCGCAACTTTGTCCTGCGGCAGGCGAAAACTAACGGTTTGCTTGTCCATACCCTTCCATAATATGCCGAATTACTGCGTATTACACCGCGCGGCCGGTACCTGAATCGGCTCCGATGGTCGCAGGGTGCGCTGGAGAATCGTTTTAATATTGACATTTCCCGGCTGTCCATAATCCAATAGCCGTTCTCATGGAAACCCGCCCCGCCGCTTCTTCTGCCGGTACAACCGCCGTTCCACGCCTGCGGCGCACGCTGACGCTGTGGGACTTGATTTTCTACGGTATCGTCCTCATCCAGCCCATCGCTCCGGTCCCGCTCTATGGAGTGGCGCAGAAACTTTCTGACGGACACTTCGTCACCATCATTCTGATCGCGCTATTCGCCATGCTGATCACCGCGGTTAGCTATGGCCGCATGGGAGCGATTTACCCCACGGCAGGATCGGCCTACACCTACGTAGGGAAGGGATTAAACCCGCACCTCGGCTTTCTCGCGGGATGGGCGATGATCCTGGATTACCTGCTCCAGCCGCTAATCAACACGGTCTGGATCTCCACCGCCTTGCACGAGCGCTACCTGCACCAGGTCCCCTTTGTGGTCTGGGCTTTAATCATCGTGAGCATTATGACCCTCTTGAACCTGGCGGGCGTGAAGTCATCCTCGAATACGAACAAGGTTCTGCTGGCGGTGATGTCGGTTGTAGTGGTGTTCTTCATCGTGCTCGCGATCAAGTTTCTGTATGGCGGCCAGGGCTGGGCTGGACTGTTTTCGCTACAGCCGTTGTATGACCCCAAGACTTTCAACTCGCACAAAATTCTTACTGCGACCTCATTTGCGGCCCTGACCTATATCGGGTTCGATGGCGTAACTACGCTGGCCGAAGACGTGGAGAATCCCAAGCGCAATGTACTGCTGGCGGTCGTCCTCACCTGCATTTTTGCGGGCGTGTGCAGCGGAGTCGAAGCCTATCTGGGCGCGCGCGTGTGGCCCGACTGGCGCTCGTTTCCGAACCTCGAGACCGCGTTCATGGATATCTGCAGCCGCGTTGGCGGAGTAGTTCTGTTCAATGCCATGGGGTTGATTCTGATCGTGGCGGCGTTCGGCAGCGGGCTCACAGGCACTCTGGGCGCGGCCCGGCTTCTTTTTGGCATGGGCCGCGATGGCGTTCTCCCCAAGAAATTTTTCGGTCAGCTGAAGGCCGGCAGCAACACTCCGGTCAACAACATTCTTCTGATTGGCGGACTCGCGTTTCTCGGCGCAGTGCTTCTTAACTACATCGGCAGCGCGTACCAACACGCGGGCGAGTTGCTCAATTTCGGCGCATTTCTCGCTTTCATGGGCGTCAACTTGGCATGCTTCTGGCAATTCGGCGTGCGACGCCAGCAGGGATACGAGCGCCGGATTCTTGCCGATGTCGTGCTGCCGCTCATCGGATTTCTTTTCTGTGGCCTGATCTGGGTCAATTTGAACATCGTTGCCAAGACGGTTGGCGGAATCTGGTTCGCCGTCGGAATCCTTTACGTTGGTTACAAGACCAACTGGTTCCGCTCCGCCCCGGTGATGATCGATTTCAGAGAGTCGTAGGAAGAATTGAGTAATTGGGTAATTTTGTAATTTTGCAATTTGGTAATTTGAAAGACCAATTCGTTGCACATTCGTCGCGCGTTCCATGCCCTAGAAGTGGGGCTCTTTGCCTCAGGCCACAAAAAACCCACTTCTCGCAAAACCGGCGAGAAGTGGGGCACCCTACTCACGTACTGAATTATCAAATTACCAAATTACTCAATTACCAGATTACAAAATCTATTCCACGTTCCATCCCTTCACTTCCACGCTGGGCTTGGCCGCTCCCAACTCGCTGGTGCGGTAAGTCGCGGTGATCTCGCGTTTCTCACCGGGCAGCAGGGAGATGTAGTTATCCTCCCAGATGACCGGAAGAATTTCGTCGCCTTTTGCGCCCTTGTCCACTTTCAGTCGGACAAAGAACGCGAGACTCTTGCTGGGATTATCCAGGGTCACGTGTGTGATTGCGTCCTCGCCCTTGCGCTCGGTGCGCTCGCTAATTTTCAGCTTCACCTTCGGCAATTCGGAGATAGAGCTGTAATCAGCGTAGGAGGCAGTCGGAGTCATCCACCAGGTGGTCTTTGCCCAATCCAGCGTCTCGGGCTTGGTCGAGAGCCAATAGAAATTTGATCCGACCAGCTTCCCAGTTGAGTCTTGCAAGCGCAGCACGAGGAAGTAAGCGTTGCTCAATCCGGAAACATCCGGCAGCGTGAAGATCTTGGCCGTGCTGTCGGCTGCGGCATCCACGGGATTGTCCTGCGTAAACTTCTCAGTACCATCTAGATTGTAGAGTTTCGTGATCAGCTTCAGCCCTTTCGCATCTTCGTACTGGCTGCTGACGATCCAAATCGAATGATCGTCGTAGCCATAGATCGGATGCAGAGGTTCCATCGCGCGCTTGGCGCCGAAGTATCCGCCGCCCGGACGCAGATAGTAGTCATACAAATGCCAGATCATCGAAGGCCACGCGTTGTTCAGCATCCACTGGATCACCCCGGTAGCCTGGTACTTATTGCGGCTGTACGCTTCGTACATGGCGCGAACGCCTTCGTAGGTCTGCATCTGGGACTTGATGGCGAAATCGTCCACGTTGTCCGACTTGCCATAGCGATTCGCCAAGGCCTCGCTGAACACGTTAATGGTCTTAAATTCGCCGCCACCCGTGTGATAGCTCCAAACGTCGTCGATCGGCCACATGTGGTCCTTGCCGACCATGGCGCGAATGCTTTCCACGGGCGGAACGGCAGGTCCCATGCTGGTTTCGGTATTGAAGCCGTAAGCCCCGCCGCATCCTCCCGGATTGCACTGCTTGCGGCCCGGCTGCCCTTCAGGCGTGTCCACCTGCCAATAACTGGGCGCGACGTATTCATACGGCCCGGTCATCTTCACGCCACTATCGCCGGTGATACTGGTCTTCTTTCCGGTGGCCGATGAGACGACTGGATTGGGCCAGAACAAATCTTTCTCGATGTCGAGATACATCTGCTCCACATCCGGCGGGGGAGGATTGTCGCTTCCGTTCAGCCACATGACCAGGCTGGGATGGCTGCGCAGCCGATAGATCTGGTCACGCAGCGACTGCTTGGCGATTTCGAAGTCCTCAGGCTTCCAGCGCGGCCAGCGCTCCCAGAAATCGCAGCAGCACCACCCCGCCATCACCAGAATTCCCTGGCTGTCGGTAAGCTGATAAAAATCCTCGGTCTCCAGTTTGCCCTCAAGCCGGATCGTGTTCAGACCCATGTCCTTGACGTACTTGATCTCGTCCTTAAGGCGCTGCGCGTTCTCGCGCAGCATCATGTCCGGCGACCAGCCCCCACCGCGGATCAGGATGTTCTTGCCGTTGATGTGAAACGCGCGTGCGCCCACCGAGTTGAAATCCGATGTGACTTCGCGAATCCCAAATGGCGTCGTCGACTGATCGCTCACCGAGCTGTTTACGTCGAACTCCATCGCCAGCTTATAAAGTTCCGGCTTTCCCATCTGGGCCGGCCACCACAAGCGAGGATTCGAAACCACGAGCTGGGAAAATTTGTCGGGCGTGAAGGTCACGTCCTTGGATTCGTTGGGCCCAAGTTCCACGTCCTGGTCGAAATCAATGTTCTCGATTCGGCCTTTGAGTTTGCCCTTCACCGGCTGATCAGTGCCGTTCTTGACCTGCGTCGTCACCGTCAACTGCGCGCTGTCGTTGGCTGGAGGGTTTAGTTTCGAGACCACGGTTGGATAACGCAGCGCGACCGGCCCGCTAGTCGTCAGGTAGACCTCGCGCCAGAGTCCCATATTCTTATCGGGCGGTGCCGGGTTCCAATCCACAAACGTGATTGCCAGGTCGTGCTCGGTGGGAGCAAACACCTGAACCGCAAGCACGTTCTCCGCCCCAGCCTTTGCGTTCTTCGTAATGTTGAGTTCGTAAGTGCGCCAAGCTCCGGCAACATCGTCCGAGTTCGCGATCTGTTTCCCATTGAGCCAGATATTGGCGCGATAGTTGATACCATCAAATTTCAGCCAGAGCGTCTTTCCCTTATAGGACGGCGGCACTGCGAACGTCTTCCGGTACCACCACGACACGGCATACGGGCTGTCGGGCGCCATCGGGACGTTTGAAAAATTACCGCCAATGGGATAATTCACGCCAGGCAAACTGCGCAGATTCATTCCAAAGTAAGGATCGGGGAATATCTTGTCTTTGACCTGCGCCGCCACCACCGTGGTGGGAACGGCCACTGCCATCCAGCCTTTGGCCGCAAACTGGGGACTGGAAATGGCCTCGGGCTTTGCTTCGACCTTCGCCGAAGTCTGCAAAGACCACCCTTCGTGTAGCACCAGCTTCGCTGCCGTGGAGTGCGTGGAGGCATGTGGGGCTGCCGTTTTTTCCTGGGCCACCAGGGATGAGACGAGGACGGATGGGATGACAAGGAAGAATGAAAGAAGAGCCTGTCGCTTGCCTGCGTTCATAGTGCTCCTGTGGGCGCGTACTCAGCCATTCGGGACCGTTGGAAATCTCCCGACCAGAATGGATAACACTTCTATTAATTCGTTTCAATAGCCGAATTCAGCTCGTGCCGCGAGCGCCCACGCCAACGCTTTTGCCAGAGCCTGATATTGCTCCACCGGGGATGATGTGCGCCCGCGTCCCACTCTGATTCGTTTATAATTGGAGATTCGTCCCCTATTCCTGGAGTGATAAGAACATGATTCGATTTCTGCAACAGTCTGGCAAGACGACCAAGTATGTCTTAGGCGGCCTCCTGCTGATCATCTGCGCATCCATGGTGATCACTCTCGTCCCCGGGGGAATTGGAGGAGAGGTTTTCGGCGGCACGCCCGGAAAGGGCATTGTGGCCAAAGTAAATGGCGAGGACATCACTGTCGACGAGGTGCGCCAGACCGCCCGCCAGATGCTGCAGCAGCAGATGCCGCAGGGCAGCAGCGCCAACATGAACATGTTGTTGCCCTTCTTCGCCCAGCGGGCGGCCGAGCAACTGATTACCCGCCAGGCATTGATCACCGAAGCTGGACGAATGGGGCTCCGCAGCAGTCCGGAAGAGATCAAGAATGAACTGCAGCATGGCCGCTATGCCGCCACCTTCTTCCCCGGAGGCACCTTCATCGGCCAGACCGAATACGAAGACATGCTGCAGCGCGCCAATTTGACGGCTACCAAATTTGAAGAAGCCGTCGGCAATGACATTCTTCTGACGAAGTTGCAAGCCTTGATTTCCGGCAGCGCCAACGTAAGCGCCGCCGAGATTCACGAGCAATTCATAAAGCAGAACACGAAAGTCAAATTCCAATATGCGGTTCTCAAGCAGGACGATATCAAGAAAGGCCTGCACCCTACCAACGAGGAGCTCAAGGCTTACTACGACGGTCACAAGGCGAGCTACGCCAATTCGATCCCCGAAAAGCGCCAGGTCAAGTATGCGGTGATCGACGTAAACAAGCTTGAGTCCAACGTCCAACTGACGCCCGACGATCTCCGCAAGTATTACGACGAACATCGGGATCAGTACCGCGTTCCCGAGCAGGTCAAGGTCAGTCACATCCTGATCAAGACACCTCTTCCCGGACCTGACGGGAAGGTGGACGAGAAGGGCGCAGCCGAAGCCCAGCGCCGGGCCGAAGATCTGCTCAAGCAGGTCAAATCCGGTGCCAACTTTGAAGAACTCGCCAAGAAGTATTCCGAAGATCCCGGCAGCGCCAAGCAGGGTGGGTCGCTGGGATGGATCGGCAGAGGTCAGACCGTGCCCGAGTTCGAAAAAACCGCCTTTGCTCTGCCCAAAGGACAGATCAGCGACCTCATCAAGAGCAGTTACGGCTTCCACATCATCCGTGTGGACGATAAGCAGGACGCCCACGTGAAGTCGCTGGAGGACGTAAAGAGCGAGATCGAACCGGTCTTAAAGCACCAGAAGGCGCTGCAACTGGCACAGAAGAAGGCGGACGACCTGCTCGCGCAGGCTCGCAAGCAAAGCCTCGATGCGGCAGCGGCGGCACAAGGCGTGCCGATGATTACCTCTGATTTTTTCTCTCGCAAAGACATGCTGCCCGGTCTCGGGCCGGCGCCCCAGTTCATGGACGCCGTCTTCACTGCCCAGGAAAAATCTGCGCCAGACGAGGCTTCCTCCTCGCAGGGAATCGTCATCTATCAGTTGCTTGCAGTTAAGCCGGCAGCAACACCCAGCTTTGAGGAAATCAAGAGCCGCGTGGAAGATGAATTCAAGAATGAGCGCTCCAACGTCCTGCTTACGCAGAAGGCCCAGGAACTCTCTGATCGGGCCAAAGCAGAGCACGATCTGAAGCGTGCCGCCAAGGAACTCGGGGCAACCATGAAGACCAGCGATCTCGTTCCGCCCGACGGCCAAGTTCCCGAGGTTGGTTCGATGTCGGGACAAGCCGCGGTGGCGTTCACCATGAAGCCAGGAGAGATTTCCGGAGCCGTGAACAATGGCAGCGACGCTTCGGTGCTTCAGATCCTCGAGCTCCAGCAGCCTTCAGAGGCCGAGTACACCGCGAAAAAAGATCAGATTCGTGACCAGTTGCTGCAGCAGAAACAGCAGGAGCGCTTCGGATTGTTCGTCAGCAACGTAGTCGACCAGATGACAAAATCCGGCAAGATCCGCAGGAACGACGACGAACTCAAGGCGCTGAGCCGCAACGGCAGCGAGCAAGGAATGTAGCCAGCTTCATGTCTTTTCCGCGTGCCGCTGGTATTTTGCTCCACGCCACTTCGCTGCCTTCGCATGGCGGGGTGGGAGATTTCGGCCCGGCGGCGTATTCCTTCGTCGATTTCCTGGCGGCCGCGCGGCAGGGTATCTGGCAAGTGCTGCCCCTTGGGCCTCTCGGCTACGGAAACTCCCCCTACTCGGCCACCTCCGCGTTTGCTGGAAATCCCATCCTGATCAGTTTGGAACGTCTGGCGGATCTGGGCTGGATCGATCGCACGCAAGTTGCGCGTCTGGATGCTGCGTCTGGTCCGGTCGACTACGATCGCGTATTCCACCGGAAGATGCCTCTCCTCTTCGAAGCGGGAAGAGGGTTCCTGAGATCGGCTTCGGGCGACTCTTTGCGGCGCTTTGAATCCTTCTGTTCAGGAAATTCCTGGTGGCTCGATGACTTCGTTCTCTTCGACGCCCTGCGCGCCAAGCACAAGCTAGCCTGCTGGAACCAGTGGCCCCACGATTTGGCCCATCGGGAGCCCTCGGCATTGGCCCAGGCTCGTAAACAATTGGCCGAGGACCTGAGGATACGCCGGGCGCTGCAGTTTGCATTTTACGAGCAATGGGGCGATCTTCGCCGCTACTGCCGCGAGCGGAATATCCGCATGGTCGGGGATGTTGCAATCTTCGTGAACCACGACAGCGCCGACGTCTGGATGCATCGCGAGTTGTTTCGACTGAACGGCAATCTGGATCCAGAAGTCGTTGCCGGCGTTCCCCCCGATTTTTTCAGCAAGACCGGACAACGCTGGGGGAATCCACTATACCGCTGGGATGTGATGAAAGAGCGCGGCTACGATTGGTGGATTCAGCGCCTGCGCTGGGCCACGCACAACTGCGACTACATCCGCCTCGATCATTTCCGCGGCTTCGACCAGTTCTGGGAGATTCCCGCGGGCGATGTGACCGCCGTAAGCGGCCGCTGGGTCGATGGCCCTCGCGACGACCTCTTTCTGAAGTTGCGCGAAGCTCTGGGCGGCCTGCCCTTCTTTGCCGAAGATCTTGGACACATCACGCCCGAAGTGCATGCGTTAAGGGACCGCCTGCAGATTCCCGGCATGGCCGTCCTGCAATTCGGGTTCGGCGATGAAGGCGCGCACATGTACCTGCCGCACCGGGCCGCAGGAAAAATTATGTACACGGGCACGCATGATAACGATACTGTCCTCGGATGGTGGAGTTCCGGCGCCGCGGATCACGAGCGCCGTAATGCTGAAGCCTATGTCGGGCGCAGCGATGATGGAATCCACTGGGCTTTTATTCGCGCGGCGCTTTGCTCTCCCGCCAGCTTGGGCATCGTTCCCCTGCAAGATGTACTCGGCCTTGGCAGCGAGGCCCGTATGAACACTCCCAGCTTCGACGGCGGCAACTGGCGTTGGCGTTTTGACCAAGCTCAGCTCAAAAGCGAGTTCGCCAACAAATTGGCGCATCTGGTCGAACTCAGCGACCGGATTCCGTAGTGGTTGCTGTTGTTCGCTTCTGTCTGATCGCAGTTCTGGAAAGAATATGGGCCGCGAGGGCGCACTCAGATTCAGAAGTTCCCACGCACTGTGCTCTACGCGCGACAACTCGTGCCTTACTTCACCGGTCGCAAGCGAGTAGTTCGAGATGGCAATAGGCAACTCTCCTCTGCGTCCTTCAATGCGGATTGAAGTTTGCTGCCCAATATCCCGAGTTCTTCGTTGTTGAGCAACTGCTGCATGCGCTCAAAAAGCTGGCGCTCCTCCTTGCGGATGTGCGTAGAAAGTCTTTGCGCAAGAACTAGAACATCGCTTGAAGATAAACCGCCCTCTTGTGCGTTGGCGAACATGCTGCGCAGGTCCGTGTGCTCAGAAATCAACTGCTTCACGAGTGCGCGCAACTCCTCAAACTTTTCCGCCGCAGGGAAAACAATCTGCTCCTCGGCGGCGAAATGCGCGCCGATTTCGGTCTGAACAAGATGTGCAATCTCCGCTTGCCACGCGGTAACGTCGTTCTGCGGAATGGGCGAGGCGCGCTCGATGCGCACGCACAATGCCAGCACGTGTTGATGCTGGTGCGATAACGGAATCAGACTCTTGTCGCGCAGCATGGTGCTAAGTCCTCGCGCCCTCCAGCTTGGTTTCGGCTTGCACTCCTTCCTCCGGAGTGAACTGCGCGGCGGGACGCACGGTCAGCCAATCCGTGCGCACGCGCTCCCATTCCTGGATCAGCATGTGGTTGGCTTCGAAAAAGCTGCGGATGCGATAGCGCTCCCATCCCGCGATCTCCTCCAGAATGGGCGCCAACACGGCCAGCGCGCTGGTACTCAAAACCGTCCGCTTGGCCACCTGAGAAACATTCGGTGCCTCGGAAACCGCGATGGTCAGCCCATCGCGCGCGTTGATGTGCAACATGACATGGATATCGGAACTGCCGTCTCCGGTGTAGACGACGTGATCGGGGCCTGCCACTTTCTCGACCAACAGCTTGTCGAGCACTGCGACTTTGCCATATCCCGCCGTAGCGCGAATGATCGTATCAATCTCGCCCGAAGGCTTGTAGCGAAACTCCGTACCATAGATATGATCCGCAGGAACAATGTCCTCCAGCGCCGAGCGGACGATTTCCACCGGCGCTGCAGAGAGCACATAAAAATCAAACTGATGTCCGTCAATGCCAGTATCGAGCAACTGATATAAGAGCTTGATATCGCTTTTCAAGCGGATGCGCTTGCCTACTTCGCGCAGGTGCTCTCGGCGAACTTTCTCGCGGAACTCGGGATCATGAAGCAGTAAATAGGCTAACTCCGCGCCCTGCTGCACGAGGTTGATTTTCGCCATCCCCTTGGCCTTACGCGCAAAATCCTCCGTCGGAATGCCGACCAGTTCGGCCAATACATAACCGGAGTCGTTAAACGTAAGCGTCTGATCGAAGTCGCTCGCGAAAATGTATTTTTTCAGAATGTCTGCCATGCCCTATTCGATTCACGCCCGCTTTCAATGCGCCATAAAAAGATTTGATCAGGCTCATGGCGCTCGTAAGTTCCTGATTATAGAACGCTGCGGACTGCCTGATCACTTGCACACGCAAGCTCTTTAGAGTGGGAATTCCGGTGGTTTCGCTGGCCCGGTGGACACACCTTAAAGCAAAGTGCACTTCGTGCCTGTGCACTCCGAGTCACCCTCAGTTCTGTCGAGGCACGGCAGGTTCCTTGCGCTTCTCTTCCGCATCCACCGAATAGAGCATGTAGTGATCGAAGCTATGGCGGCGGTAATAGTGATGTTTCCGAAAATCGAAATAGATATCGGCGCTCTTGGGCAGCCATAACGTCGTGTTCCTGTGGGCAAATGGTATGGGACCATATTCCACAATCTGATGCTCGCTCAGAAGTTGGATCTCGGGCATCGGCCTGACCATCTCGGCCTCGATGCGCGCGATCTGGAACTTATCAGCAGTAATCCATGCTCTTCCTTTCAGCGGTACCGGGTGCACCTGATTACCTAGCTTGTAGGCGTGCATGTGATTCGGACGATCCTCGCGCTGCTGAAAACGCATCAGCCAGGTTGCCTGCCCGTGCGATTCACCCAGCCCCTCACAGGTCATAACAAACTCATCGCGGCGATCAGGGTGGAACACCAGAGCCAAAGCCGCAAACCCCGCGCTGGCGATTTGATCCGGGTAGCCCGCGAGCGTCAGCTTCTCCGCACGGTATTCATCAACATTCAAGATTCCGGGCTGCGGTTCCGTGATGGATGCGACATAGTTATACTTGCGCGTCTCCGAACGAATAGGGATGCCGTAGCTGTCGAGAGTTTGATGAAACAGGTCTTCGACCGCGGCAAAACGCTCGACGTCACGCACCAGTTCCTGCACCCGTTTCCCCGATTCTTCAATCACCTGAGCAGAAGGGCAGACCACTCCCGTCGCGGTGGAAACCTTGATTTCATCGATCCCGGGGGGCTGCCATGGCTTTAACGACAGTCCCGCAGCTGGGAGTGCCGCAAGCGGATCGACACCCGAAATGTGGACCGCCGGAATGGATGGCGTATCAGCCGATGCGATTAGAGTATGCTCTTGGATCTGTGCGATCAGGCTCCGCACCTGGGCTGCGATGGGATTACGTGGCGTGCTCTGCAGGAATGTGTTCAGAGCCTCAACTGCTTCCCGGTCGCGGCCCAGGCCAGCCAGTGATTCTCCGCGGATCAACTGCGTGGAACTGGCAGCGGCTTGCCCTTTCCTCATCGCGAGCTCGGATTCTTCCAGAGCTTTGTCATAAGCCTTCTGGTGAAGATAGGCGGCAGCGAGCAGACTATGTGGGAGCCAAGGCTCGGCATCCACCATCAACGCCTGCTCCAGCACCGATCGTGCGGCCGCATAATCTTCGCGCTCCAGTTGGGTTCGCCCCAGAAGCGTAAGCGCCTGACCGTTCCGGGGATTTAGAGTTGTCGCCGTCGTCAAATAAGTCGCAGCCTTCGCTAGATCCTTCTTCTGGTAATACAAATACCCGAGCAGAAAATTCAGCTCCGCGCTGCTGGGAGCCAGCTTGTACGCTTCGTCCAATTGCTTCTCCGCGTTCGCGAATTTTTGCGACTTGAGGAGGGAAATTGCATGTTTGGCTTCTTTGCGCGCTTTGGGAGAGATGATCGCTTCCGCCACATCGAGATTAAGTGCCGACGGATCTCGCTGAAGCACGATCTCGATGTCCAGGGGCCGATTTGAATCCATGACCTGAAGATCCTTATGCGCAGTGAGGTAACCGACAGCACTCACGTCAAGCCCGTAGCTGCCCAAGCGAACGTTGGTGAAAAATCCTTTAGCGTTCTCTTCTGTCGTTGTCCAAATCGCCGAATGGTCCGAAGCGTTGACGAGAGTCACCACGGCCTGACGATCCAGAAGGGAAGTGCTCCGCTGGGCGAAAACGTGGAAGATGAGTACGGCGGTGCCCGGGTCGGTGCGATAGGAGGTGATCGTCTCGGCGACGCGGCCGGGTTCAGCGGTTGGATCGATGTTCCGCTGCGCAACGGCAGCACCAACCAGCCAACATGCGAGGAAGAGAGCGGTGCAAAAATGCTGCGCGGAGCGGTTCGTCATCATACTATGCGTCATAACGAAGTTCCGTGCGAGCAGTTTGGCACAGGGCCAGCAGCCGGTCAATCACAGGGCACAACGGGATAGACCACTGTTCGATGTTACGTTTCAGGGTCAGGGGAAGCCCGCGTGACGGCAAGCGAGTCTTGCTTTTGGGACTCAGTTAGTCGAAATAGTGAAGTTGACCGTAATCTTGGCTTCCGTCTCCACCGGCTCTGCGCCTATGTAGTGAGGCTTGAAGTGCCACTGCTTTACCGCTTCTTGTGCGGCTCGGGCCAGAATAGGCGGGCCGCTCACCAGTCGCAGTTCCTGGATCAGCCCGTCGCGACCGATCACCGCCTGCAAAATCACTGAGCCTTGAACTTTCATTTGCCGCGCCAACGTGGGATAGCCTGGCGTAACCGAATGCATCACCAGATCGGCGGAATTGGCGGATACCTCAACCCGCTCGGCCGCTTTGACCACCTCGGCCGGCTCCGGTTCAATCTCTGCGGGAGCGCTGCCTGTCGCTCTCGATGGCGCCGATCCACGCTGCAAATCAACCTGCACCGAGTTGCTTTTCGGGCGGAGGTTGCGATGCGAATCGCCCGCGATTACCTCAACATCCAGCGGCGGCAAAACGGTTCTCACGGTCGTGACCGCCGGACCTGGATCCTGCACGATCTGCGGCTCTGGGGCTGCACCGTGATGAGTCCTCTTCTTCGGAGTCGCTGGTGCTTGCTTCTGCGGCACAGCGCTCGTCGAAGCTGCCTGGGCAGGAGACGTCGGTTCTGGCTGTTCTTGAACCAGTTGCTGGTCGGGAAACCAGAAATCGCGATCATGGTAAAGGACGGAGACCAACGCCATCATAAGCAGGATGAAAGCGGCCACCATCAGGCGCTGCTGCTTTATGGCATTCGCGTTGAGCGAAGGGCTGGGCGACAGATGACGAACGGGCGAAATCTGCTTGGGGTCGAGCATAACGATCCAGACTGAAGGCGTGAAACCTAGAGATTATCGCCTGATTCGCAGGCAAAAACCAGCACAAACGCGTGTCTCCGCACTTCCGACACATTGGTTGGCCGGTCGTGGTATTGTGTCGTAACTTTCTGCAGGGCTCTGAATCACATAAGCGAGAAATCAGGCGGGAGAGCCATCATGGAACCCCAAGCCCGGAAACCGGTTGCAGGCGAGGAGGGCACCGAGCCTTCCCCCGCCAACCAAGCGGCCGTGGAAGGGGCCGATTCCTCCTCTTCAGCGCTCAAGAGGCCGGAAGTCCTACGCACTATTGAACTGGCTAAATTTTCGCAAATATCGCGCCGCGAGCTGCTGAAAGTTGCTCCCGTCCTGGCGTTGGGGATTTTTGCTGTCCCCGCAGTTCAGCAAGCTCTGCTGAAAAAGGGAGTGGGACTCAGTGACTGGGCCTCGGGACGATTGTTTCGGCGCGGCCATGACGCTCCCACCTTTGCCGACGCGGACCTTACCCCGTTTGAGCAGTTTCCTATCAATGACTACGACGTAGATGATCCCGCAGTCAGTTTCGAGAATTGGACTCTTACCGTGAGGGGTGCCCTCCAGAAGCCGGGCGAATACCGCCTGGAACAGATTCAAGCGCTGCAAAAATTTCGGCAGAATACGCGGCATGTCTGTGTGGAAGGCTGGGACGTGATTGGCAGATTCGGCGGCGCTCGTCTTTCGGACTTCTTGACCATGATTGGTGCAGATACTTCCGCCCGCTACATCACGGTGGCCTGCGCAGACGACTATTACGAGTCTCTGGACATGGCGACTGCCCTGCATCCGCAGACGCTCTTGTGTTACGAGATGTACGACCGCCCGCTGACCCGTGAGCACGGTGCGCCTTTGCGCCTCAGCGTTCCAACCAAAATCGGGTACAAGCAGGCGAAATATCTGACAGCTCTGACGGTCACGAATGTTCTCGGTGGAAAAGTTGGCTTCTGGGAGGACCAGGGGTATTCGTCGTTCTACGGGCTGTAGAAATTCTCGTTTTTGTTGAATGAAACTCTGGCTGAGTAATGGATTTTCTATGAGCAGCACAATCGTCGAAATCATCCGGACGAAAGGCGACGAGACGGAATCTGTGAGCCGCGCCGCGCATGAGCATCCGTTAGTCGTGCGCTGGTGCCACTGGATCAATGCCGTATCGCTCTTTGTATTGGTCGGCAGCGGATTGCAGATCTTTCGGGCCTTCCCAAGTTTCGGCGCCAAGATCCCGCAGAAAGATCTACTCCACTGGCCCAAAGCCTTCGCCATCGGAGGATGGCTAGGCGGCGCCTTGCAATGGCACCTCACGTTTATGTGGATTTACCTGGCGAGTGGACTGATTTACGTCGGATACCAGATCTTCAGCGGGAATTACCGGCAGGTTTTGTTCACCCACCGCGACATCCCGGGTGTCTGGCCCATGGTGAAGCATTACTTCTTCTTCGGCGAGAAGCCGCCCGTGACAGAGGCTTACAACTCGCTGCAGAAACATGCGTACACGACGGCCATCGCACTGGGAGTGCTCTCGGTCCTGACCGGCTTCGCGATCTGGAAACCGGTGCAATTCTCATGGCTGGCATGGCTGATGGGGGGATTTCACTGGGCACGCTTGTGGCACTTCCTCGTGATGTGGGCCATGCTGGCCTTTGTGTTCGGTCATCTGATCATGGTGGTTCTGCACGGCTGGAACAACTTCGTCTCTATGTTGACGGGATGGAAGAGGGACCCAGAGTACTGACACGGCGGGAGAGATGGCCGAAGGCAATGTTGTACTGAACAACTCGGTGCAGGCGGGGACCAGCCATGAACTGGAACTCATCGACCGGGTGCAGCGTGGGGAGAACCAATTGTTCTATGAGTTGGTACGTCCCTACGAGCGGCGCGTCTTTGCCGCTGCGATGGCCATCCTGCGCAATGAAAGCGATGCCGAAGATGTGGCGCAAGAGGCGATGTTAAAGGCGCTGCGCGCCATCCGACAGTTTCGGGCAGACGCGCGCTTCAGTACGTGGCTCATTCAGATCACGGTCAATGAGGCTCTCATGCGGCGACGAAGAGAACGAAACGGCGTCATGGAAGCCATCGACCATCGTCCCGACCAGGAAGGGGAATACACACCCCGGGATTTTGCCGACTGGCGCGAGATTCCCTCCGAGGTTCTGGAACGCAAAGAGGTTCGCCAGAGGCTCGCCCAGGCTTTGGCCTCACTCGATCGAAAGTATCGCGAGGTTTTTGTACTCAGGGATATGGAGCAATTAAATATTCAGGAAACAGCCGAGGCGCTGGGCATCTCGATTGCCTCGGTAAAGACCCGCCTGTTGCGGGCACGTCTCATGCTGCGGGACCTGCTTGCCGCGGGTTGGGAGCAGGGCTGGTTCAGCCGCCTGCCTTTCGAGAAGGGGACCAAGCCATGGTGAACGACAAGACTGTGAACTGCGAACACGTGTGGCGCGAAATTTCGAACTATCTCGAAGGTGACATCGACGCCAGCGTCCGCTCCCGCATGGATGAGCATTTCCAGACCTGCTCTGCTTGCAGGTCACTCCTCGAGGGAACCCGCAATGTAATTCAGCTCTACAGCGACGAGCGCATGATCGAAGTGCCGTCGGGATTCGGGTCGAGGCTGCAACATAGGCTGGCTCAGAGTCGGCGAACTCCAGGCAGAAACTGGTCTCCCTGGTCGGCGTGGCTGGTGCCCCTTGCCGCGCTGCTGTTGATCACTGGCGGAGTCCGCATCGCGAGTTCGCGAACTGTGCCGCATCCCTTGCTGTCGGAGCACGCGCAGCCCGGGCGCAATATTCCACCCGACATGGTGGTGGTGGTCTCTGCGGACGCCAAGGAGTTCCATGTTCCGGGTTGCGAGTTCATTCACAACAAGGATCAGGAAAGAACCCTGACAGCCAAAGAAGCCGTGCAGCAGGGATATGTGCCCTGCGTGCGGTGTCTGCGAAAGTATTTGCAGACCGCGAGCGCGGGCCGGACCTCGCTCGAAATGGAAGCAACCGCGCAACCAGACATCGCCGGCCCGAAGCAGGATGGGGGAGAGTGAAGCGCATTACAACAGGATCTCTTCCCTGACGCTTGGCCGGGGGCAGAATGGTGTGAACTAGCAGGCGAGCTGATCGCGCGTCAGCTTTAGCCCGTTCAAATTCCCGAGAGCCGTTACCGCGACCGATTCAGTCTTGAAGAATTCATTCGCGAGCTTCGTCAGGTCGTCCGCCGTTACGGCTTCGATGCGCGCGATCAGTTCATCGAGATCATAGAAACGATCGAAATACATCTCCTGGCGCGCCAGGTTCGACATGCGCGAGGTGCTTGATTCCAGCGACAGCATCAGGCTGCCTTTCAATTGAGCCTTGGAGCGCCGTAGTTCTTCCTCCGGCACCGGTTCGCTCTTGAACTTGCGAAACTCGCTCACGACCGATTGCACGACCTTCGAAGCCGACGCCAACGAGGTTCCGGCATACACGGCCAGACATCCGGTATCGCGATAAGGATTGAGATCGCTGTAGATGGAGTAGGCCAGCCCCTGACGCTCGCGAATATTCTGGAACAGCCGGGAACTCATGCCTCCGCCCAGCACGGTATTGAGAATGTATCCCGCATGCCGCTTTTCGTGGGCGATGGGATGTGCCGGCACTCCGATGCACAGTTGCACCTGCTCCAGCGCCTTCTTGTTGCGCAGCGTAATGCGCGAGATGATTTTCGGCGCCGACGAGTGGAAGCCATTGCTCATCGGCTTCATATGCTCGAACTTTCCGGTCACGAGCTCCACAAAGCGATCGTGATCCAGATTGCCCGCTGCCGCCACGATGATGTTGCTGGGAGCAAATCGGTGGGTGTAGGCGTCGATCACCGAATCGCGCTCGAACCGCTTTACCGTCTCTTTCGTTCCCAGGATCGGCTTTCCCAGCGGATGATCCTTCCAGAAATTCTGGGTGAAGATCTCATGCACGAGGTAATCGGGGTTGTCCTCGTCCATCTTGATCTCTTCCATGATGACCCCGCGCTCCCGCGCTATATCGCTGGCGTCGAAGACGGGGTTGAGAACAAGATCGCTCAGAATGTCCAGGGCGGTCGGCACATGCTCGTCGAGCACCTTGACATTGAAACAGATGCATTCCTTGGCGGTGAAAGCATCCATGTTGCCGCCAATGGAGTCGACCTCGCGTGCAATCTCTTCGGCCGTACGGTTCTTGGTGCCCTTAAAAACCATGTGCTCAATGAAGTGCGAAATGCCATTCCATTGGGCATCTTCGTCCCGCGAACCGGTCTGCAGCCATACTCCGATCGAAGCCGAGCGGATGTGCTGCATCTGTTCCGTGATGATGGTCAGCCCATTGGGCAGCTTTTGACGACGAATGTTGCGCACTTCCTGAGCCATGATTGCGGATCCTGCCATCCAACTGATTGGGTAAAACTCCCGGTGAACCTGCGGCGGAGGGCCTGATCTATTCTGACATAGCGCGAGAAGGCGTGCGAGAATAGTTAACGCGTGTAAAATCAAAGACTTGTGAGTTTATGACCGGTGCTGCGACGACTTTCGGGACGCCCCCCTGGGACCGTCAGGCGTCCTCGGAAAAATGAGACCATGAACCCGCTTCCCCAAAACACGCTCCTCGGGATGGATCGGGCTGAGCTGACTTCGCTCGTGGGCAGTTTAGGGGAGCCGGCGTACCGCACGAACCAGATTCTGGAAGCGGTTTACCGGCAGCGGGTTGACACGGCCGAAAAAATCTCCACTCTGCCCCAGCAACTGAGGACGAAACTGGTGGAAGCGGGCTTTGCCGTTGGGCTACCCCGGATTGAACAGCGTTTCCTGTCCCAGGACGGGACAGTGCGCTACCTGATCGGATTTCCGGACGGCCAAAGCGTTGAGACGGTCTGGATGCCCGAAGGAGACGGCGGAGAGACGGAGGAAGCGGTCGAGGCCATCAGTCCCTTGGACAGCAGCGGCCGCGGATGGAGCCGGGCTACGATCTGCGTGTCCAGCCAGGTGGGGTGTGCGGTCGATTGCCAGTTTTGCCTCACGGCTCTGCTCGGAGTGAAGCGCAACTTGACCGCTGGCGAAATTGCCGGACAGGTTCTGGCCGTTTTTAATGATCAGAACGTCTCTCCACAGCATGACCGCGTGAATCTGGTTTTCATGGGAATGGGTGAGCCCTTCCTCAACTACGACAATTTCCTCAAAGCCGTTCGCTTGCTGGTGCAGGAAGTGGGCCTGGCAGAGTCCCGAATGACCGTCTCGACTGCCGGAATCGTTCCCCGCATCCTGCAATTCGGGCAAGAAGCCATTCGCCCCCGGCTGGCGATTTCGCTGAATGCCTCGAATAACGATCTGCGGAGTCGTTTGATGCCACTGAACAAGAAGTGGAACTTGGAGATGCTCATGGCAGCTGCCCGCGAGTTCCCGCTGCGCAATCGCGAACGCGTCACCTTCGAATATGTTCTGCTGCGGGGTGTGAATGACTCGCCGGAAAACGCCAAGGAAGTCGTTGAACTCCTTCGCGGTATCCGAGCGCGTGTGAATTTGATCGCTTTGAACCCCGGGCCGGGGATTGCCTTTGCAACCCCATCTGCGGAAGAAGTCGCCGCCGTCCAGGGGATTCTCAGGGACGCTGGGATTCTGACTTTCGTGCGCCGTCCGCGTGGTCGTGACATCTTCGCGGCCTGCGGTCAACTCAAGCGTACGGTCGAGATTGCCACAGCACCGGCACTGTAGCTTCTTTGGGCTTGGCGGGAGCCGGGTCGGCGGCCGGCAGTTCGACCCGCAGATGGACCGATCCGTCGGAGCTAGATTCACGGCACAATTGACCTCGATGTTCCTGAAGAATGCCCTGGCACGCGCTTAACGCCAGGTTGTTTTCAGCATCGCGAGCCGCAACAGCGGTGCTGGGAAGCTTCTCGGTGGCAATTTGTAGCACGCAGATTCCCGCGTGAGCTTGCGTGCTGATCGTGAGAATCCGTCCACCTCTCTCCGTCAACACATGCAGACAGTTGGCCAGCAGTTGCAGGCAGACCTGCAGCAACTGGTTTGAGTCCCCGATCACCTTGGGGAGTTCCGGATCAAAATTCGCACGCATCTCGACTCGCAGGCCTTCCCATTGCGGTTGAGCCAGTTTGATGGCGGTGCGCACAAGAGTATTAAGATCGACCAGGCTTTTGGGGACCGGCGTCTGCCGCGCGAAGCTGATCAGGCTGGCCACCAGCGACCTCGTCCGCCGCACATACAGACCGATCTTTTCCGCGGTGGGACGCTGGTCTGCAGTCAAAGGGGTATTCAACAGCAAATCCGAATACCCCAGCATGGCCGTGATGGGATTGTTGAGTTCGTGTGCCGCACCACCGACCAGTTGCCCAATGGAGGCCAGCTTCTCCGACTGTAAGATTTGTGCCTGCAGCCGCTTCAGATTGTCGAATGCCGTGCGCGACTGGTTCAGCAGGCGAACTAATTCGCCGTCCAGGAGTTGCTGTCGCACAAATACCATGATTCCCAGACAAAATGCAGCCACAAGCGTCAGCACCAGTCGAAATGTGCGAATTTGCCCGGGAACCTGCACATCGGCAATCGACCATGCTGCGAACAGCGGCAACGAAAACACGGCGATCATGCTGCAGCGTGCGATCCAGACCCCGTAGGCCGTGAAGGCCTGAGGAACTTCCGTGTCCGCGCGATCAACTTTTGCGCGTAACCCAATCCAGGTAAGGCTGGCCATCGCCGCGAACAGCGGGATGTCGTAAAGGCTCCCGCTGTAATACACATTTCGCGCCAGCGCCCCGTTTGCCACCGTAGAACCAAAGGAATAGCAGAAGTTCATCGCGAACAGGCTTGTATAGAATTTTCTCCATCCCTGTTTGCTGGTCACACAGCAAACCAGCAATGCGCCGAGCAGCGCGATTTTCTCGGCATTGTAAACGCCATTGAGATTGCGATTGTAGGCAGCAACGTCGGGCACAGCATACTGCCATGGCATGACGATGAGGACGTATAGATAGCACCACCAGACGAACAGGAGCGCGAAATCCAGCCGCCCGACGCGGGCGGCATACTCATCCCGGGGCACGTGCGGACGCAGGGCAATCGCGGCCATCAGCGGCACGAAGTGCAGAAACAGGACAATATCCCACGCACACAGGTCGGGAACATCCTGCCTGAGCACGATCTCGTAATATGTCCAGAAAAGCTGGTAGCCCAGCCAAAGGGCCACACCTGCCGCAGTCAGTGACCAGAAAAGCCGCAGGCGGCCATGACTCCGTATAGCGGCTGGAATAAAGGCGGACGTGCCGGAAATCAGCAGCAGACACTGAACGATGTCGCTAGCTGCAGTAAGGCCAAACGAGCGTGGCAGAAATAGCGCAGACACAATGGCCGTCGCCAAAACAAACGCCACCGCCGCCAGCCATAACTTAAACCCCTTAGCCACCAGGACACTCCCTCGGGTCCCCATTCTAGACGCGAACTTACGCGGAGAATGGTTACGCAAGTAACCTGTGACCAGATATGATATGGGCTCGTGCAGCGGTCCCAGCACCGAATTCCGGTGTCGCTGCTTGCTTGTTCAACATTCTTTTCAATAATATGCGACTTAGCCGCCACGCTCGTGGAGACCGGAATTTTTTTGAATTCTCACGTTAAGCGGTATCGACAACCCTGGAGACTGAAAGTCCCTCCCGACCCTGGGGAGACACGCCGCATTGAGCGCTGGCTCGCCACCGCGCGTGTGTTCCTCGCGGTTTCGACCCTGGTTGCCATTCGCATGGATCCGACCGAACTACTGGGTCATTCCTGGGCGGCCTACGGCCTTTTCGTCTTTTACATGGCGAATGGCATTTTGATCATGATGCTACTGCGGCGGCGGCAGCAATCCACGGCGGCATTCCGTTTCCTGGTGCACGCCGGCGACATTGTTTGGCCTGCCCTCATTTCCGTTTTTGCCGAAGGCCCGCGCACTCCATTCTTTTTGTTTTTCTTCTTTGTGTTAGCTGCCGCCGCGTATCGCTGGGGCTTGTGGGAGACGCTAGCAACGGCTGCTGCCGAAGCGGCCTTGCTCTGGATCGAAAGTTTTGTCCTCTTGCATGTCTGGCCCTCCGGTTCGGCTCCGCTGCGGACTTTAACCGGTCTACAAATCAATGTCGCTGAATTCCAGCCGCAACGCCTGTTCATGCTTTCGATTTATCTGATCGTGATGGGCCTGCTGCTGGGCTACCTGGCGGAGCGGCAGAAGCAGCTGCGCGCAGAAAAGGCTCTGGTCACCGGCATGTTATCGCGGGTGCGCGTAGAGGCCGGCCTTACGGGGACGATCGACAAGATATTCGAGGAAATCATGTCCATGTACGGCGCATCCCGCGTGATGATGGCCTCCCAGGAGATCCACAGCAAGCGAGTGTTCCTGGGAGAACTGAATCAGGCGAAGGGAAATGGAGGGAGCGAGTTCACTTGGCTGCAATCCGGCGCGCGCGACGCCAAGACTTATCTCGATGGTTATCCCGGCGAGGTCTCTTACGCCTCCGCCCGAGGCGAGGACTGGAAGACTGTGGCTGTGGACGATTCCGGCCCCGCTGTCCCGCTAACAAATTCAGATGCATTTTCTCAACTGCACCAAGTGCAACCCTTCAATTCCGTTGTCACCGTTGCTTTTATGTTTGGCACCGACTGGCGCGGCCGCGTGTTTCTGTTCGATCCCTCGTGGGGAGGCGAAAAGCAGGAGGAGTTGCGCTTTCTGCTCAACATTGTGCGCCAGGTCGGTCCCGCGATCTACAACGTGTATCTATTGCACCGACTGCGGCGGCGCGCTTATGCCGCCGAGCGAGCGCGCGTCGCGCGCGAATTACACGACGGCGCCGTGCAATCCCTGATCGCCGTAGAGATGCAGGTGGACGTCTTGCGCCGGCAAGCCGAGGCCAATCGCCCCATCGACGGGGAATTAGGCAGAATTCAGTCTCTGTTACGCGAGGAAGTGTTGAAGCTGCGCGAATTGATGCAGCAGATGAAGGCTATCGACGTGGACGCACAGAGGCTGATCCCCGCTTTGCGCGATGCCGTGGAGAGGTTTCAACGGGAAACCGGCATCAACGCTCGATTCCTTACCGACGTTGAGGTACTTGAAATGCCCCAACGTGTATGCCGCGAGCTTTTAGGCATTGCGCAAGAGGGGCTGGTGAACGTTCGAAAACATAGCGGAGCACGCCACGTGCTGATCCGCCTGGCGTCCAACCCGGATGGATTGAGTCTCACGCTGGAAGATGACGGCAAGGGCTTTTCCTTTGCCGGTCGCTACAATGAACAGCAAATGCAAGAAGCGGGGATTGGGCCGATGATCATCCGAGAACGTGTACGCTTGATCGCGGGTGAACTCACGGTAGAATCAAATCCCGGACAGGGAACGCGCATCGAGGTCATTGTCCCTCGGAACGAGGACGTGCCGCATGAACTTTAGAAAGTCACAACCAGTTCGCCTGGTAATTGCCGACGACCATCCCATTTTTCGTGACGGCTTGCGGCGCCTTCTGGAAGCCGAGGCCGACTTCAAGGTCCTGGGAGAGGCCTCGGACGGCGCCGAGGCCGTGAAACTAGTTCGCCAATTGAAGCCCGACATCCTCCTCCTTGATCTTGCCATGCCCAAACACCCGGGCCTGGAGGCGCTTCGTGATTTGAGTACCCCGGGCAATGCCACGCAGGTGCGAGTGATTTTGCTGACCGCCGCGGCGGAAAAGGGCCAGATCGTCGAGGCTTTGCAGCTGGGGGCCCGCGGAATCGTCCTGAAAGACTCCGCCACTCAACTCCTGTTGAAAGCGATCCAGACCGTCCTGGCCGGAGAGTATTGGGTGGGACGCGAGAGCGTCTCCAACCTGGTGCAGTATCTGCGAACCCTGATGCAGTCGTCCCACGACGAGGCGCGGCAACGAAAATTTGGGCTTACTCCCCGCGAAATCGAGATCGTTTCCGCCGTTGTGGCCGGCTTTTCCAACAAGGAAATCGCGGAGTACTTCAAGATCAGCGAAGATACGGTGAAACATCATCTCAGCAACATCTTCGACAAGCTGGGAGTTTCTACCCGGCTGGAACTGGCGCTGTTTGCCGTAAATCAATCGTTGCCTTTGAAAAGCATCGGCTAAGCCCTTGAGCAGCCATCACTAACCTCCAAATAGCGTGTGGCACTTCAGTGCCATTGGCTCGTCCGCCCCCTGAAGCTAGACTTGACCTAACCTGAAAAACCTTGGGGAAGTGTTTTTGACACTCGCTGCAACGATTTATCCCGTTAAAACGGGCTATCAACCCAAGGTTATCTCAAAAAGAGGAGCCCCGTGGCACACCTTCTACAGCAGCTCTGGAATGATGAGCAAGGCCAGGACATCGCGGAATACGCCGTCATGCTGGCGGTCATTCTCGTCATTGTCGTGGGCACGATCCGGCTGATTGGATCGAACGCGAACAACGTCTTTTCGCAAGTAGGCAGCGCGATCCAGTAAGCGATAGTCGTTTTCTGCGGGTTCGTTCTCGCACAGGGTCGATCCCTGCCTTGTGAGTCCATTCGGTAGGCTCTGCAATCTTCCTTGCCAGCGAACTACTTAGGTTGGTTCTCGGCGGACGCAGGTGTCGTCTGTGCCATCTTCTCTCCGCCGCTGGACAATCGCGTCAGGTACGGGAAGAAGGGTGTAATCTCGAACTCCAGCTTCTCCCGCGCCGACGTCAGGGCCACCGGCTTCGCCTTCGACAGTTCCACCTGATCGCTCCACGGATCAACCTTGACGCGCCCGCCCAACGGCAAGGCGGCGATCTGGTCCAGACGTTTCGGATCCAGAGCCGGAGCGGAGGCCATCAGGTTCGTGAGTCGATTGGCTCCGGCTAGGCTATTTCCCAAGTGAGGACGAATGAGCTGAGGCAACGCCGGCGCATGCTCTTGCAGCGCCTTCATAAATAGCCCCGCGTTGGCCAGTTTGTCCTTATAGGGCGAATTCTTCAGCAGTTCCAGCGCTTTGGTGTCGGCCGCCTCTTCATCGCTACGGCTCTGTTTGAAATCCAGCCGTTGGAATGACTGCTCATCCGGGAAAAACAATTTGTCGTTGAACGCCAGCTTGGTGTCAAACGGATGTCCCAGCACAATGTGGCTCAATTCATGCGCGAGAATCAACGCCAGGGAGGCCTCATCGGGAAGCACATCCAGCAATCCACGGCTTACGACAATCGTGTGGCCGATGGTAAACGATTCGAGCGGTGAAGTTAGCAGCACGCGGCAATGAAAATCGCTCTGCAGATCGATGTTATTGGTGACCAGCAGATTGTTGACCACCGTCGCCATGACCTTGTCCACTTCACCCGGAGGCGCGAGCAGGCCGATTTTCTGCAGACGCTCGACGGCGTTGTCTTCCGCCTGGCGTTCCCACATGCGCTGCGCCACTACCGGACTCGGATCCGCCGCGGCATCGCTCTGGTCTTTCACCGACTGCGGCGCATCCACCAGGATTTGCGTGAACTCCTCACTCTTGCCCAGTCCCTTTAAGTCGTAACCCCACAAGCGCGTTTGCGCCTTGAAATGAAGCGTTTTTGTGAGTCCAGTCTTCAGGTTCGATTCTTCGGTGTACACGTACGCCGGCAGCCACGTTCCCGGGCGCATGTTCAGACGCCAGCTGTCAAAATGAAAAAAGAAGTTTACTTTGGGCTGGGGATAGTAGGTGCCGTTGAAACGAACGATGTTGTAATCCTGATCCTCGACCCAAATCCGGCCCAGGAATCGCACCGACTTTTCGCCTTCCCGGGGTTGCACATCGATAACGAGACAGCGAAGTTCTCCCAGAAATTCACGGCGAACGAAGGTGAACTTGTAGTACTTCTTCTGAAAGTCAGTGTCGAGCACGACCATCTGCGCGAAACCCATGGGCAGGTAGTGAAGGGAATACACTCCTGTGAGTTTGCTCAGCATGCGGTGCCCGAATCCCGGCTGCCCGACAAAGGAAACGTCTTCCGGCCCATCCGTCATATCGAGTCGTCCGAGAAAGTACTGGTCCTTTACCGGATCCGCATGTCCGTCGGCGTCGTTCTTCAGATCTTGCAGATAGGTCTCAACCATGGGATGCATGTGACGCATCTGCGCCACGAAGTAGTGCTCCCGCTGCACTACTCGATCCATCACGTCGTTCAGAGTGGCCGCCGGGGGCGCGGTTTGCGGTGTGGCCGGGGCGCTGGACACGGATGGCGAAGATGCCGTCTCGCTTTGTCCGACAGAAGAGGGGGAATCCTGAGCGGCGGCTAACGCGCCCGCCAATGCAAACAACAGCAAGCCCGAACGTACGATACTCATAGAAACCCTCTGCAGCGAATCACGCTAGCTGGAAAATGATGTGAACAACGGCGGTCGAGTCTGACGGCTGACCGTCTTTCAAGGCTGGTTTGAAGCGGATCTGCTCCGCGGCTCGTACCGCGGAGTCATCCAGACCATGTCCGAGTCCGCGAACCACTCGCAAGACTCGCAACTTGCCTGACGCTTCGAACACGACGTCCAGAAGCACTTCCCCTTCGATGCGTTGGGCGCGCGCTTCCGGTGTGTAGGAGGGGACGGGTTTGGAGATAATTTCGGCCGGAACCATCCTTGCCGCCTGGGTAGCGGGGCGCGATTGCACGCTCGGAGGAGCCGGAACGTCGGCGTCTCCAAAACCTGCCTGACGCACTGTGGCTTGACCAGAGGAGCGAGCGTTGCCGGTAGCCACCCCGCTTCCAAAGCCAGTGCTGGCAACCACTCCGCGAGCCCCATTCGTACCGCCCGTTCCGTTTCCGTATCCTGGTCCGGTAGGCATATCAAACCCGCCGGATTGGGCGATGTTGACCGCCCGTGTCTGCGTGGTTTTTGCCGGCACGCCGTTGGGATCGCCAAACCCTCCAGTTTGCACTTTATCCGGGGCCTTCACGATCGTCTGCGGCGCGGAACTGCCGGTGGAAAATACGTTGGTTCTGACGATTTGCTTCGGGATAACCGGCGCCGGGGTCGGCAAGGGCTCCAATTTTTTCGCCGCGATCTTCACTTCCGGCGGTGGTGGCACTTCGACCTTGGCTTTGGGCTGCGGCTGTGGCGCGGGCAGGCGCAAAGCCGCTGGAGGTGGATCTAGCTTCGCCATCACAGGCGTTCGCAACTGCCGTTGCGGCTCATGGTTCTCCGGCACCGGAGTCGGCACCAGTTCGATCGCGTGATAGTCCTTTTTGGGCCCCTCCATCACTTCCGGATGAAGAACCGGAATCCAGACCAGTATCGCGATAACGACGGCTTGGACTCCGTAGCTGAGAACGAACTCATGCCACGGCGCCCTCCACTTCGGCAGGGTGGAGAACAGAATCGATGGTTCGGAGTACGGCAACGTCATCACCTGGGGTTCCAGTTGCGTTAAAACGTTTTGCTACTTACGACTCTCAAAACCGAATCGTGCGAAAAAGTTGCCCTGTTCAAAAGGCGGGAGCCTGGGATGACAGGGACTTGACTGAGTGTACTACTCCGATTTCCATGATGCACGACAGAGGCCACTCCTTTGGCCAAAAACCCCCACCAAGGCTGTTAACCCTCAACAACTTAGACGAACTGAAGTGGTCCGGAGCACTCCTCCGGCTGCGCTTATGCAAAAACTTACATGCTGCGATGAGAGATTTGCTCGGCAGGATGCTCCTGCCAGCCCCGGTACGCAAACCGTTGAATTAGCAGCGCACTACCTTCGGACTGTCGATTCCCCGGGTGGCGTTCCGGGTATCGACCACAAGTTGTGCCTCTTGCACGATGCGTTGGAAGTCGTAATCGGAATGGTCGGTGACGATGACCACACAATCGTATTGTCCGAGATTTTTCAATTCCGCGCACTTCATCTGCAGGTCGTATTTTCTTCCTCTGCCGATAAAGGGGAAGTAAGGATCGTGATAGCTGACTTGCGCTCCTTCTTTTTGCAGCAGCTCAATAATCGTCAAGGAGGGCGATTCCCGCAGGTCGTCAATGTCCTTTTTGTAAGCGACTCCCAGAACCAGCACGCGAGATCCGTTCACGGATTTCTTGTGAGAATTCAGAGCCCCGCTCACCGACGCCAGGACGTGATATGGCATATTCGTGTTGATTTCTCCCGCCAGTTCGATGAAGCGCGTTCGGAAATCCCATTCCTTCGCCTTCCACGAAAGATAGAACGGGTCCACCGGAATGCAGTGTCCGCCCAGCCCCGGGCCGGGGTAGAACGGGTGAAATCCGAAAGGTTTTGTCGAAGCGGCTTCGATGACCTCCCAGATATCGATGCCCATGCGCAGGCAGAGCAGCTTCAGTTCGTTCACTAACGCGATGTTTACGCAGCGGTAAATATTCTCCAGAAGCTTCGTCATCTCCGCCGCCGCTGGAGAAGAGACCGGAACGGTGCGGTTGAAGATGGAGCCGTAGAATGCCCTCGCCAGCTCCGAAGCCTGCGGGCTCATTCCTCCCACCACCTTCGGAATATCGCGCCGGGCGACGGTCGTGTTGCCCGGATCTTCTCGCTCCGGAGAGAATGCCACCAGGAACTCATTCGGCCCCATGCTGGCGCCGCGAGCCGCCTTCAGGCCCTGTTTATTTTCTTTTTCAAGAATGGGCACCATCACCTCTTCAGTGGTGCCGGGATACGTCGTGCTTTCCAGCACGACCAGTTGCCCGGCCCGCAGGTGAGGAGCGATGGCATGCGTAGTATTCGTGATGAAGCTGAGATCGGGCTCGTGATACTCATTTAACGGGGTAGGCACGCAAATGATGATCACGTCCATCGCCGTCAATTGGGAAAAGTCGGCAGTCGCCGAAAATCCGTTGGCCTGTGCCGCTTGAATTTCTTCCGGCACAATGCGGTAGATGTACGATCCGCCCTTGGCCAGAGTCTCCACTTTGCGAGCGTCGATGTCGAAGCCAGTGACCCGGAACTTTTGTTCGCTATAAAGAAGCGCCAGCGGGAGACCTACGTAGCCCAGGCCGATGATGCCCACGCGCGCTTCTCGCTTTTCGATCTTTTGTTTCGATTGATCCAAGTATGAATCTGCGGCAGAGTAGGTTGTCATGAAGAAATCCGGTAGAAGTAGTTAAGAGAATGCTTGAAAGCGCCACAATTTTAGCACGCTGACGCTTGAAATCTGTGCGTGTAGGCACTCAGTTCTCATCGGAGATTCAAGTTCTGGATTGAGGGGATCCACTCATCAATGACCATCTGGGCTGGTGGAAGATACCGCTGGATTGCGCTCATGTTGCTGCTCGGGGGCGTGATCCTGCTGGCGACTGCAGCGGGAAGAATCCTGGTAATCGATGCCCCGCAAAAATCGGACCTGATCGTAGTCCTGGCTGGTGAAACAGACCATCGTCCCGGCCTGGCGTTTGATCTTTTGCACCAGGGCTACGCCCCGCGTATCCTGCTGGACGTTCCCTCGGCCGGCGCCATCTACGACACCACCCTGTTGCAGATCGCTAAAAATTACGTGGCCAAACTTCCGGACGCCGCGCGGGTCACGATCTGTCCTATTGCCGGCCTCTCCACCCGCGAAGAAACTCACGACGTGCTCAAGTGCCTGAGCCACGAAGATCGCACGGGAAGCATCCTTCTGGTCACTTCCGACTATCACACTCGCCGTGCGCTCAGCATCTTTCGCCACGAAGTCCATGGAGCGTCTTTCTCCGTCGCTGCCGCGCACGATGATTCACAATTCGGAATCCGCTGGTGGACTCACCGGCAGTGGGCCAAAACCTGTCTTGATGAATGGCTGCGCGTGATCTGGTGGAACGCCATTGAACGCTGGCTCTGAGGAATGAGCATCGCCCGCACTAAGCCTCCTCCAGACAGTTTTCCACTGCTAAGAGACTTTCGTGCCTCGAAAGGCATTGACCGGGAGGGAAGAGGCAGGTACGATTTCGAACCATAGCAACAAATCTGGGCGTACAAGTCATCTCCCGAGGACCAAAGAGTGGCCATATTGGGGACTGTTCAAAAGATCCTGGCAGGCACGCTGATCGTGATCTTTTCCATGTCCATGTTTGCCGCGGACACGCCGGGCGCCATGGTGTATAGCCACGGTACGGCGACAGTTAATGGCAACAGCATTGCCCGTTCCTCCGCGCTGTTCCTGGACGACGTCGTGCAGACCCAGGCAGATTCAGTGGCCAATATCAGCGCGACGGGCAGCAGCATCATCGTACTCAATGATTCTCTGGTGCAGTTCGAGGGGAGCCGGGTGAAATTGGAGCACGGCGGGGTCACAGTCTCGACCTCCAAATCGATGTCCGCGCGGGCGGGCCTGATTTCAGTGCTGCCGGCCTCCGCCGGTTTGACCGAGTTTGAAGTGCGCGATGTGGACGGGACTGTGCACATCACGGCGCGCAGGGGCGACCTGAAGATCAGCGACGCCAAGGGAGCTACCCTGCTGGCGCAGGGACAGCAAACCACGCGCGACGAGGGTACATCGCAGGATGACCCGCAGGCGCAGACCAGCGCTAAGAAAAAGAGCAAGAAACGCGCCGGCGGCACATCTCCGGGCGCCGCGGGCGGAATTCTGAACTCGCCCATCGCCATCGGCGCGGGCGGCGGCTTGATCGTGGGCGGCGCGATTTGGCTCTTGACCAAGAGCGATGACCCCGTCAGCCCGGTCAATCCGCAATGAACCGCTGCCCCTGAATCCAGTCCCAACTTTTTCCTGCAGGCACATCCTTCCAAGCGCGGTCTTCTGTTCTGGTCTCCCCCATGGCTTGAATCGAGCGGTAATCGGGATTGTATGTACAATATTGTACATGGAAACGTGCAGGAACACTCTGCCAAACATGTTTAGCCTGTGATTCCGATTACATGCAGCGCGCCTGATACACTACGCGCCATGCTGACGCGGCCTCCACTACCACGATCGTTCCTCTGGCTGCTGCCGCTCTCTTTGGCACTGCAACTTGCAGCCATCGGATTGCTTCATCAGTACCGCGTTCGCCCCGGCAACGATCACTTCGAATTCGGATGGGAGATGGGCCGCGTCGCCCGCTCCATCGCGCAGGGCCACGGCTTCAGCAGCCCCTACGACGGCAACACCGGCCCCACCGCCTGGGAGCCGCCGCTCTACCCCTATCTGATGGCAGGAGTGTTCAAGATGTTCGGCATCTACTCGCAGCGGTCTGCGTGGGTGCTGCTAAGCATCAACAGCCTGTTGGCGACGCTCACCTGCATTCCCATCTACTGGATCGCGCACCGAACGTTTGGGCAACGCCTAGCGATCTGGTCGGCATACGCTTGGGCATTGAACCCCTACGTCTGGTACTGGTCCATCCACTGGATCTGGGACACAACGTTCACCCCGCTGGTGCTGGCGTGGCTATTCTTGTTCGCACTAGAATTGGCGCATGTAGCCCCGGACGTTCGTGTAGCCCCGGACGTTTGTGTAGCCCCGGACGCCCTCGTTCGGGGTCGGCGGAACGCCGATACCTCAACCTGGAGCCTCTTCGGCGCTCTGTATGCTATCGGTGCTCTAGCCAACCCCACCATGCTGGCCTTCCTCCCCTTCTGCGGCCTCTGGATCTGGCGGCAAAGATTCCGCCGAGGCCTGCCTTCGCTCGGTGGAGTAGCGTTGTCCTCGCTCGTCTTCTTCGCAGTGCTCTCCCCCTGGGTGATCCGCAACTACGAAGCTTTCCACCGCTTCGTCTTCCTGCGTGACGACTTCGGCCTGCAACTGAGACTCGGCAATGGCCCGTACGCCGAGGGCATGTTGATGGCCTACCTGCAACCCAACCTGAACAAACTGGAACTGGAGAAATTTCAAAACTTAGGCGAGCTAGCCTACGCAGAATCGTGCAAGCGCCAGGCGTTGGATTGGATCCAGACGCATCCCGCGCGTTTCGCGGTCATCAGCCTGAAGCGATTCTTCTATTACTGGAATGGAGTGCCCAGGGAGACCAGCAGCATCGCTCCAGTAGATTTCCGCACCTCAGCTTTTTTGGCGACGTCGGTGCTGGCGTTATGGGGAGCCATTCGCGCGCTGCGCCAGAAGCGGCCAGCAGCATGGCTTTTCGCAGGTTTGATCATTTTCTATCCTGCGATCTACTACTTTGTTTACCCCCACGCCCGCTATCGCCACCCCATCGAGCCGGAGCTGACAATCCTCATCGTGTTCCTGATTCTTGAAGCGATGCGGCCCGCGGGGGCTAAAGCCCCGGATATTGCGCGCGTGTGACGCGGCGCTAAAGCGCCGCTCTTCCACTCTCATGCCGGCATTCAGCATAGGCCGGCATCGATATTCTTTCACTCTCATGCCGGCATTTAGCATAGGCCAGCATCGATATTCTTTCACTCTCATGCCGGCATTCAGCATAGGCCAGCATGGATATTCTTCCACTCTCAAGTTCGCTCTTGACGAGCATTCGTGTGAGCCTGCCCCGGCTGTGAGACAATTTCGAGTTTCCAAACGCTCATGCAACTCTCGGTGGTCATCATCACCTATAACGAAGAGGCCAACATCGGCCGCACGCTGGCAAGCGTGCAGCCGCTCGTTGCAGACGGCAAGGGAGAGATCATCGTAGTCGACTCCGGCTCAACCGACCGCACGGTAGAGATCGCGAAATCGCGCGGAGCGAAAGTTTTTGTCGAGGAGTGGAAGGGGTACGCCACACAGAAGAATTCAGCCATAGCCAAGGCCAGCGGCGACTGGGTCCTTAGCCTCGATGGTGATGAGGAGATTGATTCTGGACTACAGCAGGTCCTGTGCGACGTTTGCGGCGGTAAATTGGATACGCCGTTCGCCGGCCTTTGGCTTCACAGGAAAAATGAATTTCTGGGGCGATGGATAAAACATGGAGGCTACTGGCCTGATCCGAAGCTGAGGTTCTTTCGTCGTGGAACCGGGCGCTTTGAAGATCGGGCCGTACACGAGGACGTGCAGCTCGTCGGGACCACACACCGCATCCCAATCGGCACGATTATCCATCGCTCCTATCCCACTCTCTCCGACTACATTGACCACATGAATCGCTATTCCTCACTGGGCGCGGAGATGGTCGTCGCTAAAGGCAAGGTTCGCTTCAGCTTTATCAACATCGTCGTGCGGCCGCTGTTCACGTTCATCTACAACTACTTCTTCCGCCTCGGATTCCTCGACGGTCGCGAAGGCCTGCTGCTGCACCTGTACCACGCGGTATACGTCTCGTGGAAATACGCCAAAGCGTGGGAACTCAGCCGAAACAAGCAAGCCTAAGTTCCCCTATGCTGTCCACGGTGACGAAAGGTCTCCAACCGACCGGTCGGCGCTCCACCTTGCTCCAACTGCATCCGCTTCCCTATCATCCAAATAGAGTACCGGGGTTCGCATGGAGAAAAAGCCGCCAGTCGCCGAGAGTCCAATCGCTGACGTTTTCGACAACCGCCATCCTTCTCAAGCGGAGAAGACGTGGGCGGAAAAGACTCTCGCTCCCACCATCGAGAAAGCTCCCGAGCGCCCGATTGGCGCCGCCACTGGCGTGAACGTCGACGAGCACGGGCACGCCCGCTTCACCACGATTTCCGGCGTTCCCATTCGCCGGCTGTACACCCAAGCCGACCTGCCGGAGAATTGGAGCGAAGACCAATACCTCGGCTACCCCGGCCAACCGCCCTTCACCCGCGGCATTCACGCCACAGGATATCGCGGCAAGCTGTATACCATGCGCCAGTTCTCCGGGTTCGCTTCCCCGGAAGAAACTAACCGCCGCTACAAATATCTCCTGGAGCACGGCGGCAGCGGGCTTTCCGTGGCCTTCGACCTGCCCACGCTCATGGGCTACGACTCCGACCACCCCGCGAGCGAAGGCGAGGTGGGCAAATGCGGCGTCGCGATCGACTCGCTGGAGGATATGGAGATTCTCTTCAACGGCATCGATCTGGAGAAAACCACTGTATCGATGACCATCAATTCACCAGCGTCGGTGCTGTGGGCGATGTATCTGGTCGTCGCTGAAAAGCAAGGCGCGGACTGGAAGAATATCTCCGGCACCATTCAGAACGACATTCTCAAGGAATACATCGCGCAAAAGGAATACATCTATCCCCCGGCGCCTTCGATGCGGCTGGTGGTGGATACCTTCGAGTTCGGTTCGAAGTACACGCCGCGGTACAACACAATTTCCATCAGCGGATATCACATCCGCGAGGCGGGATCGACGGCGCTGCAGGAACTCGCCTTCACGCTCTATGACGGCGTCGAGTATGTGGAGTGGGCTCGCCGCCGCGGCCTCGACGTGGATGAATTCGGCCCGCGCCTGAGCTTCTTCTTCAATGCGCACAACGATTTCTTCGAAGAGATCGCGAAGTATCGCGCCGCGCGAAAAATCTGGTATCGCATGACGAAAGAGCGCTTCGGGGCCAAGAACCAGCGCACCTGGCTCATGCGCTTCCATACGCAGACGGCGGGCGTTTCGCTGCCCGCACAGCAGCCCATGAACAACATTGCGCGGGTCGCGCTGCAGGCGCTCGCGGCCGTGCTCGGCGGAACGCAATCGCTGCACACGGACTCTTATGACGAAGCGCTAGCCCTACCGACAGAAGAAGCTGCGCGCATTGCCTTGCGCACCCAGCAGATCATCGCCTACGAATCGGGCGTCACGCAGACGGTCGACCCGCTGGGGGGATCCTATTTCCTGGAGAATCTCACGCTGCAGATGGAGAACGGCGCGTTGGACTACTTCAGCAAACTCGACGCGATGGGCGGCATGGTCAAAGCGATCGAGCGGGGTTATCCGCAAAAAGAAATAGCCGAGTCGTCGTATCAGTACCAGCGTGCGGTGGAAGCCAAAGAGAAGATCATCGTCGGAGTCAATGAATTCGCCATTGACGAGAAGTCGCCGCACATTCTTTATATTGACGAAAGGGTTGCCCAACAACAGTCGGCCAAGCTGAAAGCGCTCCGCGCCCGCCGCTCCAACGAGAATGTGCTACGGGCCCTGGATGGGCTGAAGAAAGCCGCAGCCCAGGATCCGAAGGCCGCTTCCAACGGCAACGCATCTTCGGCCAATACCATGCCGCACATCATCGAGGCGGTGCGCAACTATGCGACGGTGGGTGAGATTTGCGATGCGCTGCGGCAGGTGTACGGGACGTATACCGAAGTCAGCATTACTTGAAGTGATGGAAGAGTTGCGATTCACGTGAATGTCCATCGCGGGACAATGAGCGAACCCCAGCGGCTGAAGCCGCGTCTATGTGCTTGACTTCACGGCACGATTGAAGTCGTGCCCTTCCCAAAACGCCTGCCAATCGGAATTTTTCCGCAGAGCGTGTCACTGTCTTTTCTTCTTCTTACGCTCGACACTCCCATCCAGCCCCCACAATCGCAGATGGCACATCTGGCATATGTCTTTGGTCTCTGAGTTGCAATTCAGAGCGTGTTCTGGAATTTCTGATCCCATCTTCAGCATGTGCGGCAAGGTTCCTCCATGAGCGAAGTGGCAACTCATGCAGGACATCTCTTCGCCGCGGATAGGGTCCGTATATCCGCTGACGGGGGAAGACTGACCGGTGTTATTTGTCAGCGAGTTTTTCCCGCAGTGTTTTCGCTCACATCCTCACGTGATTCTGGCCAACTGACGGAAAACATAGGGCCAATCGGATGTTGAAAGATGGCATCGTCGATTCCGGCTCGGGCTGAGGAATGCCGCCCCCGGCCGCTGCCGCTGATCCAGACTTCTCTTTTCACGCCAACTGCAACTTGAATTAGCAGCAACCAACGTCGGCATGACCTCGGTAATGGCGGGATACCTTCGCGCACTGGAGTGCCACGAATTACTGCCGAAGTTCCCATCAATGGCATCGCTGTCTCATCGACAGAGCTGGTCCTTCTCTCTGCTTGTGACTCTTCTTCCTGTACTTCTCTTCGGCACGAGCAGGGCAGAAGATCCGCAGGTCACGTATCGAACCGGGACCTCGGAGGTGCGCGTCTCGTTCTTTGCCACTGATCGGAATGGTCGTCTGCTGGACAACGTCAGGAAAGAGGATTTTGCCGTGGTGGACGGCGGCATCGTAGTGCGTGATTTCCGCAGCCTGGCCCGAGCCAACGAGACTGGCCTCGACATGGTGGCGCTGGTGGATACCAGCGAATCGGTCGCGCCCCGGTTTCGGGCCAACATGCAGCATGTGGTTCAGCTGGTCGATACCGAATCCACCATTGCAAGCGGCATCGTCTCGGTAATCCAGTTTGCAGGTCTGCAACCGGCGGTTCTGTGCAGCGGTGACTGCGGTTCGGTCGGCGCAGAGCAGAAAATTCAGGCCGCCAAAGCTCAGGGCCCAACTCCCCTCTTCGATGCGCTTACCTACACGGCGCAATTTATCTCCGAACACCGCACTTCGGGGGCGCGGCAGGTCATCATTCTTTTTTCCGACGGCAACGACACGATCAGCCGCGCCTCTGCGCGCGAAGCCTTCGCGGCGGTGGTCGCCACGGGAGCTCTGCTCTATACCGTCAACTTGGCCTCGTCCATTGCCGAGTCACCGGGAGCTTCAGTCCTTCAGCAAATGGCCGAAGCAACCGGGGGGCGTTCGTTCTCCGCCCACGACGGCACCAGCAACGTACTCGAGTCCATCCTGGCGGACTTGCGTGCCGCCTATGTGGTCAGCTATGCGGTGCCCAGCCATAACCTGGGATTCCATACGCTGCAAATTCTCCCGAAACATAATCTGAACCTGCGATTCCACTGCCGAAGAGGTTATTTCTATGAAGAGTCTCGCTGACATCAAATGCCTGGGGTTGCTCTGCTCGCTTCTCCTCACCGTTTTATTCGTTCCCGCGGCGTGGGCCGGCGGCGTCTACCAGCACGGAACTGTGGTGCGCATGCGCATGGGTCCATGTATGGCCGAACATCACACGTTCATGATGGGCATGAGCGGCGGCGGCCCCCAGTATGCCCCCGAGGACTGTCCTGAATACACGCTGCTTTCGGACAAGGTCGTGTATGTAATCGTGGGCCGCTCTTCCCATCAACTGGTGCCCCTGGCCGACGAGATCGATTTCCGGCTGCAGAACGCGGAAATGGCAGTGCGCGTCGACGACGCCAAACGCGAGAGCAAGTTCGGGATCAAGGAAATGATTTTGCGCTCGGAGTGGGACCTGGTGCAGAAGCACATCGCGGAGCAGTTGAGCAATCCAACGCGTTCCATCGGGGATGGCATGGTCTCGCGAACGGCGAGGTGAGATAGCGCGATCGGCGGGCAACGGGGCGGGTGAAACGAAACAACTCCGCGGTCGCTGCTACTCGCCGGGTCTGTGGATCAGGCTGTGGCAGGGGTGGGGAAATAGGGAAGCGGTTCGTTGTTGAGGATGGCGCGGGGGTTCGCCTCCACTAACGACGCAGCGATCTGCTCTCCGCAGATGGCGGCGGCGGCATCGCGGGCGGTGGAGAGAATCGGAACGCGCTTCTGGGTATCGTGCGCGTCGGTAGCCAGCACGTGGACCGCCTCATGCTCGAGCAGCCAGAGCGCGACCCGGCGGCTTCGTTCACCCCAGAAACCAGTCAGCGCGGAGCCAGTTACCTGGATCACGCAGCCTTGTTGCGCCCATTCGGCGATCCGTTGCGGGTTCTCACGCAGAATCGGATTACGCTCGGGGTGGGTGACGATGACGGTCATGCCGCTGTCCCACAGCGTACGGAAGGATTCGGTCATCTGCTGCGGAATGCTGTAATTGCTGAATTCGACCAGCAGGTAGCGGGTGTCGTCGATCACATAGCGCTTGGGATTGGCCAGCGCGTCCTGGACATTGTCATAGGACAGGTGGAAATCGCAGCCCAGGCTGATTTTCGGAGTGTCCCCAACCAGTTTCTGCAGGTGCTTGACTAGTCCCTCGAGATACGGGCGATCGTAGTGATAGCGGTCGTTGGCGTGCGGAGCGGCGACCATGTGCGTGATGCCGTCCTCCGCAGCGGTGCGGCACATGGCGACGCAGGTGTCCCAGGATTTCGGGCCGTCGTCGACTTCGGGGAGGATGTGGGAATGGATGTCGATCACGCAGCTAGAAAGTACCGCAGCAATATTGGCAAGAGTTGATTTAAGCAGATTCGCCGGGAAAGCGAAAGATTGGCCCTCTGGCGCTTGCCCTCGGCTCCTACCAGACGGTTGGCACGGCGCGCGAACTGCGGATTTGAGCGTCGGCGGTGACCAACTCGAGTCCCTCCACTACCGCAGTAGCTCCGATGATGCGATCGGCCGGATCCTTCGGATAACCGACTGGAAGGGACAGCGCTGTTAGGCAGATTCGACTGGTAATGGGCAAAACCACGAAATGGCTCTCAACTTCATTGAGGAAAGACTCGGGGCTCATGGCGAGCAAGAACCGTTTCTTCTGGAACAGCAGGGATAACTCATAAAGGGTGAAATCGGAGATAGCCAGTCCGCGTACCGCCTGACGCGCTTCGGCAATGGCAGCTTGTGCTTTTCTCGATATGCGGGTTTCCTCAAACGCGAGCCAGATGACTACATGCGTATCGAGGAGGATCAATACAGATCGCCCCATTCCTCAGGCGTGAGTGCGGGCGACACCACGTCTCCGACGACTTTGCCTTTACCTTTAAGGAAACCGAAGATCTCGTCCTTCTCTTCTTCGACGGGCACAAGCTTGGCGACGGGTTTCCCGCGTTTAGTGATCACAACTGCCTGGCGCTTCGCCTGGACTTCGTCCATGATGGCGAGACACTGAGCTTTGAAGGTGCCGGCGGGGATGGTTTTGGTCTTCATCACGCGTCCCGATCATGGTCATTATACCATGGTCATATCCGGCAGACAGGCCAGTAACTGACGCAGGAGCGCCCACAGATCAAAAGAGTTCGACGGGTGCCGCGTGGCCCGAAGCAGAAGCGAGTCGAGCATCCCTCGTAACTAACGGGGCTCTGAGTTTCTCTGCAAGCACGATGTAGGCAGCATCATAAGCAGAAAAATTGTGACGGAGTTGCCAGATGCGGGGCAGCAGCACCACATGGGGATATCGAGTAATACGGAGATCCAGCAGATCACGGACCGCTTCGTCAGCACGATGTCCGGAGATCACTCCTCGCAAAGTTAGACGCCGCAATACTTGCGTGACCTCAAGATCCAGAAGGTGAGGTGCGTGCAGGGTTTCGTTATGCGAATAAATACGCTTCTCGATGTGCTGCCCGGCAGGTGTCTGAAGCAGCCAGTCAATTGCGGCAGACGCGTCCAGGACAATCATCGCGCCTCGCGCTCTTCTCGAACCAGGTGAGCGGTATCAATCTGCGCCGAAACCGGCTTACGTTTATGCAAGCGCTCCCGCAATTCCGCAAGTGTTGGCCTCTCCGCGATTTCCTTGATCTCGGCCAACAGATAGTCGGAAAGCGACATGCCTGCCATGGCAGCGCGAGCCTTCAAGCCGCGGTGCAGGGCATCCGGTACATTACGAAGCTGAATCATCTTTGCCATGCTATAAGCATAGTTTCATGTTCCCCACATGTCAACGGGATGGTAGTAGTGGAGGCTGGAGGTCCAGCCTCGCTCCTGCGATTTTCGTCCTGTGGAGGATCCTCTTCGGGGAATTACCGAGCTTCCTGAACTCTCAGTTGTAATGCTCGCGAATGAAGTCTGCGATTCCCGCGTAGGCCTTGGTCAATGTCTGCTCGTCCGGTAGGAACACGATGCGGAAATGCTTTGTACCGGGTTTTTGCCCAAAGCCGGAGCCGTGAACGACCATCACGTGTTTCTGACGAATTAATTCCTTCACGAAAACTTCATCACTCTCGGGAATGTCAATTCGCGGGTAGGCATAGAAAGCTCCACGAGGAGCTACGCAACTTACGCGCGGGGTGGCTTCGCACCATTTTTGCGTGAGATCGCGGCGGGAACGAAGCTTGCGCTGCACTTCGACGAGATGATCCTGCGGGCCTTCGAGCGCGGCTTTAATGGCGTACTGCTCGGGATGGTTCGCGCACAGGCGCGCGCGCAAAAGCCGGTGGACGCCTTCTGTATAGGTCTTCACGGCAGGAGCGTCCCCGGAGACAATACCCCAGCCAATCCGCCATCCCGGGACCAGATAATTTTTGGACATGCCGCCGAAGGTCACGCAGGGAACGTCGGGCGCGACGGAAGCAAACGCAATGTGCGGCGTGCCGTCAAGAATCAGCTTGTCATAGATCTCATCGGAGAAGACGAGCAGGTTATGGCGGCGCGCCAGTTCGGCGATTTGCTCCAGCATCTGCCGGGTGCACAGGGAGCCAGTTGGATTATTCGGATTGATGATCACAATGCCGCGGGTATGCGGGGTGATCTTGCGTTCGATGTCGGCCAACTCAGGTTGCCAGCCGTCGTCTTCGTTCAGGTCGTACGCGTTCAAACGATTTCCTAGCTTGCATAGGACGGCCGAGTAAAGCGGGTAGTCAGGACTGGGGGTGAGGAAATCTTCCCCGGGATTCACCAGGGCGGAGAGGCAGACGTCAACCGTCTCGCTCACTCCTGTAGTGACGAACACGTCCCGAACCGTGGTGATCCCTTTGCGCGCAGCTTCCCCGCGAATGGCTTCCAGTGCTTCGCGAACTCCTTCGGAAGGCGCATAGCCGTTCTTGCCGTCGCGCATTGCGCGGTAAACGGCTTCGATGATGTGCGCGGGAGTCTCAAAATCGAAGCTCAGGGGATCGCCGATATTCAGCGGGAGAACTTTGTGGCCTTGCTTGGTGACTTCATCGGCTACGCAGGCCAGATCACGAATGGCGTAGCGGACATTCGCAAGGCGGGAAGCGGCACTGATTTCGCGGGCTTGACTGAGCGGCATAGTCAAATTCTAAATGGCGAGAACGCGCTCGAGGCAGGAAAAGATTTCACCACAGGGGACACAGAGGTTCACGCGGAAATGTTTCCTCTGTCCCTCCGTGCCCCCCTGTGGTGAGAGATTACTCGGGGCGATCAATCTGCGCTTTCTGCAGCTTGTCGGAATAGTCGACGTACACCGACTTCCACTCGGTGTAGAAGTCGATAGCACCGATTCCGCCTTCGCGATGGCCATTGCCCGTCGCTTTGGTGCCACCGAAGGGTAGGTGCACTTCGGCGCCGATCGTCGGAGCGTTGATGTACGTGATTCCGGCATACAGATCGCGCATGGCCGTGAACGCCTTGTTCACATCTTTGGTGTAGATGGCAGACGACAGCCCATACTCGATGCCGTTCGCAATTTCGACTGCGTCTTCCATGCCGTCGCAGGGAATGATCGAGACCACCGGGCCGAAGATTTCCTCCTGCGCGATGCGCATCTTGGGATCGACATCGATGAAGACCGTCGGTTCCATGAACCAGCCATGCTGGTACTCGCCTTGGTCGAGACGATTGCCGCCGCACATCAATTTGGCGCCTTCGTTCTTGCCGACTTCCACATAGCGGAGGTCGGTCTCGAGTTGCTTCTCGTTGATGGCCGGTCCCATCTGCACGGTTTCGTCGAGGCCGTTGCCCACCTTCAGCTTTTTGGCGCGATCGACCAGGCGGTCGACGAACTCGCGATGCACCCCCTTCTGCACGATGATGCGGCTGGTGGCGGTGCAGCGCTGTCCGGTGGTGCCGAACGCTCCCCACAGCGCGCCCTCGATTGCGAGATCGAGGTTGGCGTCGTCGAGAACGATCATTGGGTTCTTGCCGCCGAGTTCCAGCGAGCAATGCTTGAAGCTCTGGGCCGCGATGCCACCCACGATCCGACCTACTGCCGAGGACCCGGTCAGGGATACGGCGCGAACTTCGGGATGCTCGGCAATCGGAGTGCCGACGTCGGCGCCGAATCCTGTGACAATGTTGATCACGCCTTTGGGCAGACCGGCATCGGCGAGTGCACGGACCAAATTGAAAGTAGACAGCGGTGTGTCTTGCGCGGGCTTGATGACGCAGGTATTGCCGCAGACGATTGCGGGCAGAAGCTTCCACGACGAGATCGCCATGGGGAAATTCCAGGGAGTGATCATGCCGCACACGCCGATGGGCTGGCGGACCGCCATGGCAAACTTGTTCGGCATCTCCGAGGGAACGGTGGGGCCGAACAGGCGCCGGCCTTCGCCGGCGTTGTAATATGCGGCGTCGATCGCTTCTTGCACATCGCCCCGGGTCTCGGCAAGAACCTTGCCCATCTCGCGAGTCATGTCGCGGGCGTAGTCTTCTTTGCGTTCGATGAGGATCTCGGCAGCGCGGAAGACGGTCTCGGCGCGCCGCGGAGCCGGCACCAGACGCCATTTCTGGAAGGCGCGCTTGGCAGCCTGCACGGCGGCATCCACGTCTTCTCTTGCGGATTTCTGGAAGATGCCGACCAGGTCGCGTGTGTCGGCAGGATTGCGATTTTCGAAAGTCTCTCCGGTCGAGGACTCTACCCACTCGCCGTCAATGTAGTTCTTGAACACCCGCGTCTGGCTTTCGCTGAGGCTCGCGGGAGTGGCTAATGTATCGGTTGCCATGAGGTCTCCTTACCTAATATCGATGAATGCCCAAACCTTTTGATGCTACAACTTGTGCAAAAGGGGAGCAAGACGAGGTGCGGGATCGCGCCTGAACCCTCGTGATTCACATCGCCGGACCTGCCCCAAAGGGCTGCCTCTATGGGAGCGCTGGTTTCAGGTGAGTTGTTTCACTTTCCGCCGGCTTTGGCGGATTCGCCCGGGCCCTGGAATTCTTCTGCCATCCACTTCTGCAGCGCGACCATGTTCTGAGGACGTCCCAGGAAGTCCTTGACCAGGTTGTTCGCTGAGCTTGAGCCGCCGGGTTCGAGCACCAGCTTGCGATAGCGCGCAGGAGCATCTCCCGCGAGCAGGTTCTTGTGATCGAACTGCACGAAGAAATCTTCGGCGATCACCTTGTCCCAGAGATACGTGTAGTAGGCGGATGAATATCCACCGAGGTGTCCAAAGGAGGCCCACATGTGAGTTCCCGGAATTGGTGTGAGCTTGGTGTATTTTCGCGTGGCGTTGGTGGCGATGGCGTCAAAGTCCACTTCTTCCGGCTTGACCTTGTACACGTCGTACGAGATGGCGCTGTAATCGTTCTGCCGGGCGACCCAACCGGCCCGTCCGAAGGCTGACGCGCGGTTCATGCGCGCGACCAGTTCTGCGGGAATGGGCTCTCCCGTCTTGTAATGGCGGGCGAACTTGGCGAGAACCTGGGGGCTGCGAATCCATTCCTCGAGCATCTGCGAAGGCGCTTCGGCGAAATCCGATTCCATGGTGATGCCGCTGATCCCCGCCCACTGCTGCTGGCCGCCGAGGATGTGGTGCATGAGATGCCCGAACTCGTGAAAGATCGTGTCCACGTCGTCGTAGGTCATCAACGCGGGATCTGAAGCGGTTGGTACAGGGAAGTTGCAGACCAGAATTGCCTCCGGCAGTTGCTTGCCGCGGATACCATCGAGGATCGGCACCATTTCCGCATGGCTGAATTTTCCCGGGCGGGGATGCATGTCGAGATAGAAGCGGCCGATGGGCTTGCCTTTGTCGAGAACGATCCAGGTCTCGACGGTGGGATCCCACGAAGGAACGGTTGGCTCTTGCTGAAAACTCACACGAAACAGATCACTGGCTGCATCCAGGATGCCCTGCTTCACTTGCTGAAAGGGAAAATACGGCCGCACCGATTGGGAATCGAAGTTGTATTGCGAACGACGAACCAGTTCTGCGTAATAGCTCGCTTCGTAGTCGTATATTTCCTTCGCGCCAGGAGTTGTCTTCTGCTTTTCCGCCAGCAGCATCTTGAATTCCTGTTCGGCGAGCGGCCGGGAGGCGTCGTTCACACTTTTGATGAAATCTCCAATATTTTGGCCTTTTAAGATCATTTTGTCGGCGGCGTTGTAGTCCGCCCAGTTGGAGTAGCCCAGAAGCGTGGCAATCTCATAACGTGTTTTTAGAAGGTTCGTGAGCACCTCCTGATTCTTGGGATACGCACGAGTCGTGAATGCCACGTACAAGCGGCGGCGGAGTGCGTCATTCTTGCCGAAGTTCAGGATGGGCAGGGCGTCGGGATAGTCGGTGGTGATGCGGATCTTCCCATCGGCTCCGGGCTTGTGGCGATCAATGAAATCCTGCGGAAGGCCCTCCAGTTCGCCGGGTTCCGCCTCTACGCTTTTCTGGCCGTCCGAAATGTTGCGGTCGAACATGGATTGTTCTTCGGTCGTCTGATCACTCAATTTCCGGATGCGGGCACGGGTGGCCTCATCTTTGTCGACGCCGACGAGACGAAGTTCCAGCAGTTGCCGTTGCACGTAGTAGCGGGTCGCCTTGTCAACCCGGGAAAGGTCGAGAGCCGCGAGCGCGTTGTAAACCTCACGATTCAGCGACAATGCGGTCTGGGCGGCTGAAGCCTTGGTCACCATTGCGGTCGCGTGGTCGCGGAACCCCGCGTCGGGATGCACTTGCTGCAGCAGTCCCGCCAGGTACGCTGCCGAATTGATTTGCCGGATCGCCTCGTCGAACGGGACGAGCGTGTTCTCGATGGTGCGCTGTCCTTTGACCGCGACCAGTGTGTCCACTGCATGCTGGGCGGCGGCAAGACGGTCGTTTTCCATCTTCTCGAAGGCAGCTACATCGGGCTTAGAGGCCCAGACGGTGGGCTGCGTGATTTGCGCTGCGGCGCCCATGACGAGCAGAGAAGAAAGCAAAAGAAAAGACAGGATGCTTCGGCGTGGAAACATAAAAACCTCAGGGAACTCACGAATGATGCGGCTGATTCGGGGGAGCATTGCATTGTCGTGGACTCAACAAGCGGAAGTCAAGGGACGCCCGCGCCCCTGCAACAGAACCAAAAGCGCATTGTATTGTTTTGCTTACCGCCAGCGCTTGAGATGCGGCCAGACATTCGTCCACGAGTCGAATCTCTTGCCCTTGCAGATGAAAACCGGAATCTGCTGTTCCAGGGCGTACGTGTTTGGAGCGGAGATGCCGACCAGTTCGACGTTTTCCCAGTAGCGCTGAAGGACATCTTCGCGGTCATCGAGCACGATCATGCAATTGCCGGAGTAGCCGTGAGGGCCCCAAAGCCAGTACGTGCGATCGCCGCTCATCGCGCCAGGCAGCCCCTGCTTGCGGCCGAAGAAGTCGATGGCGCCAGCCTGGCCGTAGTCTTGCGCGAAGATGCCGCAGTCGGGGCGCTCCCCGGCCGGGATCCGATTCCAGGCCACTTCCGTTTCGTCGGCGATCTCCTTCCAGCCGAACTGATCCGAATACCACTGCGGCAGTGGGGCGTGCGCATGCGAGTGTTCGGTCACCGGAAGCCTGAAAGGCAGAGTCTTGGTGTAAGCGTGAAAGCCTTCCGGCGAAAGGACCGGGACGGTGATGGGCATCAGATGCGCGCCGCTTGCCAGCAGGACGACCACAATCGCAGGCTTCAGCCATTGCAGGCGGGGGCGACCGCCTTCACGTCCATCCAGTGCGGCTTGGATCACGATGGCGCCTGCGGCCAGCAGCATCGGATAGATCGGCGCCAGGTAGTAGCTCTTCCCGTTCAGCACGTCAAAGACGACATAGCAAACCAGGTAGCACCAGCCCAGCATGCGATATGGGCGCAGCTGTTGAGAGAAAAGAAGGCCGAATAATCCCGCCAGCCAAATCGGTACAGTGATGGGATCGAGCAGTAGCGTTTGCTGAACGAAGAAATCGATCGGGCCCAGCACCACGTCGCGTCCTTCCGCCTTGATCGCGCGCATGAGTTGTACGAAGGGCCAGTGATAGTGAATGTTCCAGAGAATGTTGGGGAGGAAGATGAGGAAGGCTGCGGCTCCGCCGATCCAGATCCATTGATTCAGGAACACGCGGCGCTGCTCGGTCAGCAGCAAGCCCATGACAATCCCCAATCCAAAAACTGCAATCGAGTATTTCTCCTGCATTCCTATGCCCGCGACCACGCCGAACCAGACCCAGTAGCGCGGGTTCTGCCGTTTCACCGCGAGGATGGCAAACCAGGCGCAGCCCATCCACAGGTTCGGTTCGAGACAATTGGTCGTCAGCAGGCTGCCGTTGGAAAGATACTGCGGAGCGATGACGACGCAGATCGCGGTGAGGAGCAGGGCATAGAGCCGGGCGCCGAGCTCGCGAGCCAACAATGCGCTTTGCACAACGAGCAGCGACGAAGCGAGCGCGGGAATGAAACGAATACTGCGGAGCGAGTCGCCGAGAACTGCGCGGCAGAAGTGGATCAGGAAAGGAATCAGCGGCGGTTGGTCAACGTAGCCCCACTGCAGGTGATCGCCGCAAGACAGGTAATCGAACTCGTCGCGGAAATAGCCATACTGGTTGTTGAAATAGCTGTGAAAGATGAGTTTGGCCAGCGCGAGGGCCCAGATCACGGCCATGCCATCGCTGAACAAAGACCGTCTAACTTCAGGTTGGGAGATGGTCGTTGCGGACGCGCCCATGGCGAAAAGAATAACTCGCCCGGAGCTTACGTGCGCAGGGTTAAGCTGAAGTCCCAATTCCGGAATGGGGCAACACCACCCCCAAAACCGGCTGGGCACTTCGGTAACCTTCTAAGTCCATTACCTGTTCTTGCCTGCGATTTCCCTGTGCTACCGTTTTGCTATAGCGAACTTCACCAACGCTTAAAGAGGTTTCTCAGGTCCAGTGTCTTCCGACGATCGCAAACCGGGAATCCACGTCGCGTGGACGACGGTCACGTACCGCAGCCTTGCCTTGCTCATTCTGTCCGCGTTTCTGATGTTCGGAATAGCTGTGCGTTTTACGTTCCCGCAGTTCACCAACAACACCGTAAAAAAGGCGGGTGATATTTTCGGCAAACTGCTGGAGCGCGTCGCCGGCATGGGTACTTCCGTCGGTACCGGCGTAGTCACTGCGCAGCAGGCGCACTTTACTGCTCTCGACGGTACGGTGCGGGTGAAGAAGGGAAGCGGAAATAGCTGGGTCACTGCGGATTACAACATTCCGCTGGAAAAGGGGGATGTGGTCCAGACCGGGTCGGAAGGCATGGCCAAGGTCGTGTTCAACGATGGCACCAGTTATACCGTGAAACAGGATTCGCTGATTGTCATCCAGGAGAATTCGGCCAACGACCAGCAGCAGACGAACGTGGCCGTGGCGGTGAGCACGGGAACCGTCGATCTTTCGACCGCGACCTACAGCCAGGGATCGAAGTCGCAGGTCATTGTGGGCGGAGCAACGGCATCGCTGGCTCCGGAATCCGCGGCGCAGGTGCGGAATGATCCCAAGGCGGACCATCACGAGATCTTGATGAAGAAAGGTACTGGCGAGGTCACGCGTAACGGCGAAACCGTAAAACTGGCTAACTGGGAAAAAGTGAGCTTCCAGGGACCGCAGTCGCGCTTGGAGAAGGCCAAAGAGATTGGGCCGCCTACGCCGATCGCTCCCGCCAACATGGCGCCGCTGTTCTCCTCGCAAGAAACGACCAAAGACGTCGAGTTCTCGTGGACGCCAATGACGAATGCAGTTGGGTACCGGCTTCGTATCTCCCGGAATCCTTATTTTTCCTCTACACTCGTTGACAAAAAGGTGAATACAGCGGCGGTGACGGTCACCAACCTGGGTCAAGGTGCGTATTACTGGATGGTGCAGTCCTACGATGGCGTGGGAAAAGAATCGGTCGAGAGCGAGAAAAATCGCTTCACGATCATTTCCAAGGGCAAGGAAACGGAAGCTATCGATCTGGAGTTGGACCCGTTCATTCAGCACGGGCACGTCATCGAAGTAACCGGCAAAACGCAAATCGGGGCGCGCGTGATGGTGAATGGCAGTGAGGTTCCGATGGTGGCCTCCGACGGGCAGTTTCACTTCTTTACGCCGCCGTTACCGACGGGTGAAGCTGTCATTACGGTAACCGCCCAGACGGCTCAGGGCGGAGTGAACACGCAGCAGAAAAAGATTGTGATTCAGTAGTTTAGAGGGTGCTCTCCTGCGATTTGGGACATGCGCCGCAAGCACTTCCGGTACAAGCAGGGTTGGCCGGCAGCGCGTACAATGACGTTAGACATCCCTGAAAAGAAAAAGGAACATGCTCCGGGACTAGTCCCGGGAAGGCTAGGACTGTAGAAATACGGAATGTCTCGCCATGTCAAATAACGGATACCATTCAGGCCCAACCCGCACCCACAACCTGCGGTCGCTGTTCAGCATATTCTCCAGCGACCTGGCCATCGATCTCGGTACCGCGAACACGCTGGTATACGCCCGCGGCAAGGGCATCGTCGTGAATGAGCCCTCCATCGTCGCCATCAACAAGAATACAGGTGAAGTCGAGGCTGTGGGCAAAGAGGCCAAGGAGATGCTGGGCCGCACCCCGGGCAACATCGTCGCCATTAAGCCCATGAAGGATGGCGTGATCGCCGATTTCAAAGTCACCGAGAAGATGCTGAACTACTTCATCCAGAAGGCACACAATCGCAAGATGCTGGTGCATCCGCGCATCGTTATCGGCGTGCCTTCGGAAATCACCCAGGTAGAAAAGCGCGCGGTTATGGATTCGGCATATCGCGCCAAGGCCAGCGAAGTGCACCTGGTCGAGCAGGCCATGGTGGCGGCGATCGGTGCCGGGTTGCCCATTACCGAGCCCAGCGGCAACATGGTCGTCGATATCGGCGGCGGGACAACTGACATCGCGGTCATTTCGTTGAGCGGCATCGTTTATTCACGTTCCGTGCGCATGGCGGGCAACCAGATGGACGAAGCCGTCATGAATTATCTGAAGCGGAAATACAATCTGCTGATTGGTGAGCGCACCGCAGAGCAGATCAAGATGGAGATTGGATCGGCGCATCAGCTCGACAAGCCGATGACGATGGAAATTAAAGGCCGCAACCTGATTGAGGGCGTGCCCAAAACCATCACGGTGGATGACGGCGAAATCCGCGAGGCCCTGAGCGAGTGTGTTTCCACCATCATGAACGCGATCCGCGTCGCCCTGGAGCGCACGCCCCCTGAGCTTTCCGCCGACATCAGTGATCGTGGCATCGTTCTGACGGGTGGCGGTGCCTTGCTGAAGAATCTGGACAAGCGTATCCGCGAAGAAACCGGGTTGCCGGTCTCGATTGCCGACGATCCGCTGTGCAGCGTGGTCCTGGGCACTGGCAAGATGCTCTCCGACTTCAAGCTGCTGAGGAAGATCTCGATCGAATAGAGCAGGGAGCAATGAGCCATGAGCTGTGAGCGAATGCGTTGTGGTTCATTTATGGTTTTGCTCATTGCTCATAGCTCATAGCTCAAAGCTTCTATGGAATCCGTCCTCGGTCGTTACCGCAACCTGATCATCCTGGTGGGAGTGTTGTTTCTCCAGGTGCTCGGGCTGGCGATGCAGGTGAAACGGGGCAGCGATACCCAGGACACCCGCTTGATTCGCATCTGGGCTGTGGGCGCGCTCTCTCCCTTTGAACGCTCGCTGGTGTGGGTCCGCAACGGCAGCGAAAGTATCTGGCACAACTACTTCTATCTGCGTGGAGTGCGCGCGGAGAATCGCGAACTCAAGCAACAGATCGAGCGGATGCGGCTGGAGCAGGTGCGGCTCAGTGAAGACGCCGCCCAAGCCCAACGCCTGCAAAACCTGCTGGCCTTCAAGGAACAGTTCGTGTCCAAGACCGTCGCGGCCCAGGTCATTGGATCGAGCGGCAGCGATCTATCCCGGGTCGTGTACATCGACAAGGGCGAGAATGTTGGCATTCGGCGAGACATGGCGGTCATCACGGCGGATGGAATTGTCGGCAAGGTCTTGATGGTTTATCCCTCCGTATCGCAAGTGCTGCTGATCAACGATCAGAGCAGCGGCGTGGGTGCGATTCTGGACAAATCCCGCTTGCAAGGGGTTTTGCGCGGCGGCGCCAACGGGGAGGTCATGCTCGAGCGCGTCATGAGTGACGAGCAAGTGGCTGCCGGAGATGTGGTGCTGACCAGCGGCGGAGATCGGATTTTTCCCAAAGGTCTGCCCGTGGGCACAGTCAGCCACGTATCCAATGGCAAGGACCTGTTCCTGACTATCAAGATCAAACCGGCAGCCAATCTGAGCAAGCTCGAAGAGGTGCTGGTGTTGCTGGAAAAGCAGGAACGCCAGGCGGTCGCGGAAGAAAAGAGAGTGCGGGCTGCCGATATTCTTGCCCAGCGATTACCGTCTGTCCCGGACAAACCCCCGCAGACACAAGCAGCAACTCCCGGTACCTCTGCTGCGGCACCGGCCCTGGCCGCAGGGGTAAGTCTCGCAGCCAAACCGAAGACTCCATCAGCGGCTGCAGTCGGCGGCCTCACGGCACCCGGAGCGGCGCAAAAGGCTCCGCCGCAGGTAGCCACCGCGCCAAAACCCAAGATCTCAGTCACTAGTACGGGTCCGTCTACACCCGTCACCGCTCCACCCGCCATCGTGGAAGACAAACCTCCTGTACAACCTAGTACCCAGCCTTCGGCTAACGACAACGACCCCCACTAGCGTGCCCATTACATACACATCAGGGGAACAGGTTGAGGTTTACCGGTTCAGCATTCCGGTGACGCTGGGGGTCCCGCTCATTGCCTTGTTTGTGCAGGCGTTTATCCCCTTGCGCTTCCCGTGGTTTGCCGTCTATTTCGATCTGCCGCTGCTGGTGACGATCTTCTTCGCCATGGCGAGGCGCAGTCCCATTGCGGGTTTACTCACCGGCGCGTTCATCGGCCTGGCTCAGGACATGCTGGGGCACAATCCCATCGGGCTTTACGGTATCTCCAAGACCGTGGTGGGGTATGGAGCGTCGTCTCTGGGCGTAAAGCTCGACGTGGAGAATGCCGGGGCACGCTTCCTGATCACTTTGGGCTTTTACCTCGTGCATTCGGCCGTGTATTTCACCATAGCGCGTGCGCTGGTGAATATGTCTTTGAGTTGGAGTTGGTGGCACGGGGTGTGGGGAGGCGTAGCCAACGCAGTGCTTGGAACCTTCCTCTATTTTGCGCTCGACAAGTTTAAGCAGAGGACATGAAGACAGTTCTCAGTTGCCAGTTCTCAGTGTTCAGTGGAAGCTTGGGAGTGACCTACGTCACCTGGTTAGCAAGTGTTGCGTCCTTTTCTGCTTTAAAATTGAGAGATACAAGAGTCCCAGCAGTTCTCCGCTCTATTGGGCTGTACGGTCGCACTCATCCAGCCACAACTGAGAACCGGGAACTGAGAACTGAAAACTGATGTTTGGCCGCGACGAAAAAGTGTCGGAAGAGCGCCTGACTGCGGCGCAATACATCATCCTCGGCATCTTCCTGGTTCTGGCTTACGGACTGTGGCGGCTGCAGGTGATGCAGGCCGACTACTACTCGCTGGCGGCGGAAAAGAACCGCATTCGCAACGTGCCGGTGCTTGCGCCTCGCGGCAAAATTCTGGATCGCTACGGGCGGACGATCGTTGACAACTATCCCTCTTTTTCCGCATTGCTGCTGCGCGATTCCAGCCGGGACCTCAATGCCGACGCCGACTTCATTGCGCAGGGCTTGCATCTCGATCCCAACGAGGTGCGAGCGCGCATTCGGCGCTTCGCCACCATGCCGCAGTACCAGCCGATTTTCCTAAAAGAAGACATCACGCCGGACGAGTTGCAGTTTATCGAGGCCCATCGCAACGAGCTGCCGGAGCTGGACACCATCATGGCGCACCGGCGCCTGTATCCGCGCAATGGCTTTATGGCGCATTTGATCGGCTACGTAGGCGAAGTCAGTGACGACATGCTCAATCTGCCGGCATTTGAGCTGTATAACCCGGGCGACGTAGTGGGGATTTCCGGCGTCGAGCGGCAGTACAACGACATGCTGATGGGCAAGAACGGTTCCCGGCAAGCGCTGGTTGACAGCCACGGGCGCGAGGTAGGCCGGCTCGGAGAGACGGAGGCGATCCCCGGAAAGCCGCTGAAGTTGACCATTGATATCGATTTGCAGATTGCCGCGGAACAGGCGCTGGAAGGGAAAAATGGGGCGGTCGTCGCCATGGATCCGCACACCGGAGAAATCCTGGCGATGGTCAGCGGCCCCACTTTCGATCCCAACGATTTCGCCGTACGCGTCTCGCGCGATGAATGGAACAAGCTGGTGACCGATCCTGATAAGCCGCTGTTAAACAAAGCGATTCAAGCGCAACTGGCGCCCGGCTCGACTTTCAAGATCATCATGTCGGTGGCGGGCTGGCAGGAGGGGGTCGCGCAGACCATGCACGTGAATTGCACCGGGTCTGCCGAGTTTTACGGCCGGCGATTCGGATGCTGGGTGAAGGGCGGCCATGGCGCGGTCGACCTCGAAAAAGCCATCTACCAGTCTTGTGACGTGTTCTTCTATACCCTGGCGAACAAATTGGGCATTGAGCGCATCGCGAAATACGCCACCGATTTTGGGCTGGGACAAAAAACCGGGATTGACTTGCCGAACGAAGTCAGCGGCGTCATGCCGTCGGAAGAGTGGAAGATCCGCAACTTCAAGCAGAAATGGTTTGCCGGCGAGACTATTTCGGTGGGCATTGGGCAAGGGGCTGTCGCCATCACGCCCGTGCAGTTGCTGCGTGCCATCAGTGCGATTTCGATGGGTGGGAAGATGGTTGTGCCGCACGTGATCAATCCCACCGAGATGCCGCCGGGCTACGTTGAGGCGGGGCACTACACGGAAGTGAAGAACGTCAGCGTTGATCCTGCCGGGTGGACACTCATTACGGATGCAATGTCAAGGGTGCTGCTGCCGGAAGGAACGGCGCAATCGGCCCACATTCCTGGAATTGATATCGCCGGCAAGACAGGATCGGCGCAGATCGTTTCCCTGGCAACACGTGCGAAGTTCAAGAACAGCGAAGCTTTGGCGCAGAATGGCTGGTTTGTGGGATTCACGCCTCGGCGCAATCCAGACATCGTGGTCTGCGTCCTGTTCCAGGGCGGTGAGCACGGAAGACTGGCGGCGCGCCTGGCTACGCAGGTCATTAAAGCTTACGTCGAGAAGCGAGACCGCAATCCACAGAAAATGACCGAGAAGCAGAAGAGCAGCGGTACCGTTGATGTTGGCGGTTTGTGGTCGGATCCCTCTTCGGATGGCGAAAAGGATGCGCTAAAGGCCGCGCGGTTCGTAGTGGATCTGCCGAAGAAGCGGACTATATTGGCGACCGCTGCGCCAGGAATGCGGTAGAGACGTTGCTTGCAACGTCTCTCGGTCGCCGCCGATCGGCGATATTAGCGTGAACGAGAAAGCATCTTTTGGCTGGTGAGCAGAGACGTTGCAAGCAACGTCTCTACGATATCGAATGAGTCGTTACGTTTCATATCGCGATTTCGACTGGCTCCTGCTGGTGTTCGTGCTCCTCATCTGCGGCATGGGGGTCATGGAGATCCGCAGCGCCACCGTCCACACGAAGTTTGCCGGTGCCCACATCAAGCAGATGTACTGGGTGGTAGCAGGCGTCGGAATGATGTTCCTCATGAGCCTGGTGAACTATCAGGCGCTGCTGGAGCAGGTTCACTGGTTTTATATCGCCGGAGTGGGATCGCTGATGGGGGTGATGGTCTTCGGGCAGAAGTATCTCGGGGCGCGGCGCTGGATCAAAATGCCCGGCGGCAACCATTTCCAGCCCTCCGAATGGGTGAAACTCATCCTTATCCTGGCCGTGGCCCGGTATTTTGCCGAACTGCGCCAACGTGAACTTTCCTGGTCGGATTTCATCAAGGCGGCCGGGATCGTCGGCGTCCCCATGCTGATGGTCTTGGCACAGCCCGACCTCGGAACCGCCCTGACCTACGTCCCCATTGCCGTAATGGGCGTATTCCTCGGCGGCATGCAGTGGAAACAGGGCTTGGCGGTAGGTTTGCTGGCCGTTATAGGCATCACGGCGGTCTTTGCTGTCCCCCGCGTCCATGTTTTAAAGACTTACCAGAAGCAGCGGTTGACCAGTTTTCTGGATCCGGAGCTGGATCCGCAGGGTTCCGGGTACCAAGTTGAGCAATCCAAGATTGCCGTGGGTTCAGGCGGCCTGTGGGGCGGTAAAGGGTCGCAAACACACGGTAATTTCCTGCCAGTCCCGCAGACGGATTTCATTTTCGCGGCCTTCTCCGAGGAACATGGATTCGTAGGCGCTCTGGGGGTTCTGCTGCTATACTTCATTGTGCTGATGCGTTTGACTCAGAACGCGCAAACAGCGCCCGACCGCGCTGGCACGTTTGTGGTGATGGGTGTGGTGGCTGTGCTTAGCTTCCATATCCTGGTCAATGTCGGCATGGTGGTCGGCTTTATGCCGGTCACTGGAATACCCCTGCCAATGATGAGTTACGGTGGGTCTTCCGTGTTGTTCATGTTCCTGGCGCTGGGGATGGTTATGAATGTTCGGATGCGCCGCTTTGTGAACTAGCCGGTGAGCCGGCTGGGAAGCTGATCAAGGGTTCAAGAACAAAGGGATCTGAACAAAGGGAGACGGGCAGGGAAGCAGTTCTGTTGCGCCTTGGGGCGCGGCCAAAAATATCGATCGCCTTCGCGTTAAGAGGGCATTTACCGGCTTGAGGAGTGAAAGGCCGGGCAGGATTGAAGCTAGTAGTTAGTCGGGCAGGGAACGGCCCCCCGACCCAATATGGGTCTGAGAGTGCGGTCACAACCCCGGCGGAAATCTAAAGCGATTCAGTGCAAAAGATTGCCAAGCTTGTGCAGCGGAACGAAGTGAGAGAAGGGCTGTGTACGTCTTCTGCTCTTTCTGGCCGTCCCCTGGTCGGGGCAGCATCGCAAGGCTTCAACCTCCCGCATCTTTCCTGATTCCAGCCCGGTGAATCCCGCCTGAGCTCTGCACGAGCCAGCGGGACCGGAGCATTCAATGAACAAGGAATTATTTGTCTCTTCCACGCCTCACGAGACCAAGGTGGGGATGGTGGAAGACGACCTGCTCGCGGAAGTTTATCTGGAGCGCGAGAACGAGTACACCTTAGCGGGATCCATTTACAAAGGCCGCGTGACGCGCGTGCTGCCCGGCATGCAGTCGGCTTTTGTCGACATTGGGCTCGAACGCGATGCCTTTCTTTACGTCTCCGATTTTATGGAGTTGGAGGAGCACGACGACGATCTAACCGACGTTGTGCCCGCCATTCGCGGAGTGCAGGATTTACGTCAGCAGCCCCACCCGATCGAGGCGCCAGCAGCTTCACCCGGAAATGGCGAGCAACCGGGCGAATCAAACCAGGTGCAATCCACCGATGAAGAAACGGTGGAGACTGACGAATTGGAAACGCACGCGAAACCGTCCACGGGAGAAACTGCGGAACCCGCCAACGGTGACGATGCTCAGGCGAAAGACCGTAGCTGGCGTGGACGTCGGCGGCGTCGTGGTGGACGGCGGGATGGCCGCGAGCGCGGCTATGATCGACCAGATCGGGCAGATCGAACGGAAAAACCACCAGAACGCTTTGCTCGTCCTGCCGAGAGCACTTCTTCACGCCCGTCCGGACCGCCTCCTGGATACCAGCCGATGCTGTTGCCCGGGGAGTCGATTTCCAAATACCAGCGTTACCAGCAGCCGGCTGTACAGCAACCGCAGCCCGCACAATCCGCTGTCGAGGTTTCGTCCGAAACGGGTGGACAGCCGGGTGCGCCCCTTGCCGCCGCGTTTCCTGAGGATGAGCCGATTTTTGCGGTGCCCGAAGCACTCGTTGAGCCGCTGCACGAGCAGCACGAAGATGTGCGTCGCGCACATGAGCCTGTCGAGTCTGCTTCCACTTCCACCTCCTGGAATCAGCAATTCCGCAATGAAGAACAGGCAAGCTCCAGTGACTGGAGCGCGGCCCCCGGAAGTCCTGCCGAGAATCGGCATGAAACCGAAACCGCACAGGTCGATGAGGTCAGCGTCTCAGTTCCCGGGCGCCTGAACGAGGAACAGACTCCCGCATTCGCTGCTCCCGGAATTATGGAAGAAGAGACGATCGAAGACGAGGAAGCGGACACCCTCCACTACGAAGCGTCTTCGGACGAAGGCTACGACGAATTCGAGGAAGAAACGCAAGCCGCCAGTGGCTCCGACCTGAATGGGGACGCTCGGGAGGCGGTTTCTGAGATTCACCTCGAAGCAGCTGTCGAATCCGGCGGGCTGCCGGTCGAGGGTGCAGCGGCAGAAGAGGACAGCGAAGACGCAGAACTGGAGGAAGCCCAGGCCAAAGCGGAAGCTTTGCTGGACGCCGAAGCGCGCGGGAACGGAACCGTCGATGCCCACGCGGAAGTTCGCGCGCCCGCGGCGCCCGGATACACCCAGCGCACACAACGGCGGGGCGGGGAGCGTCCCGGTTACGAGCGCCGTGATCGCGGCCGCCGCGGAGGAGGAGGAGCGGGTAGAGGCCGCTTCCGCCGGCGTGAGTCGGCGCCGGTTCCCCTCATCAGCGATTTGCTGAAAGAAGGCCAGGAGATTCTGGTTCAGATCGCGAAGGAACCGATCGGCAAAAAGGGCGCTCGCATCACCAGCCACATCGCGTTGCCCGGACGTTTCCTGGTTTATATGCCTACCGTGAATCACACGGGAGTGTCGCGCAAGATCTCCTCGGAGGAAGAGCGACAACGCCTGAAACGCATCATTCTGAGCGAGCGGGAGAATGGCCACGGAGGCTTCATCGTTCGCACCGCGGCCCAGAGCGCCAGTGAGGAAGAACTGCGCGCCGATATTCGTTTCCTCAAGGGGCTGTGGCAGGACATCAAGAACCGGGCAGAAAGTTCCAAGCCGCCGGCATTGATTTATCACGATCTCAACGTGGTCGAGCGCGTTCTGCGCGACCAGGTCACCTCCGATTTCAGCGTGATCTGGGTCGACACGGAAGCCGAGTACGAGCGCATTCTACGGTTCTTCAACCGCTTCCAGCCAAGCATGGTCAAGCGGGTGAAACTCTACACCAAAGAGACGCCACTATTCGAGCAGTTCGGGCTGCATGAAGAGATGAACAAGGCGCTCAAGTCAAAGGTCTGGCTGAAGAGCGGCGGCTATATCGTAATCAATCAGACGGAAGCGCTGGTTGCCATCGACATCAATACCGGCAAGTACGTTGGCAAGACGCAGCGTCTGGAAGACACCATCGTGAAAACCAACGTCGATGCCATCAAAGAAATCGTGCGGCAGATTCGCTTGCGCGATCTGGGCGGCATCATCATCATCGACTTCATCGATATGGATGAGCGCCGCAACCGGCAGCGCGTGATGCAGGCTCTGGAAGAAGAACTGCGGCACGATCGGGCGCCTTCAAAAACCCTGCAGTTCAATGATTTTGGCCTGGTGGCCATTACCCGCAAGCGCGTCAAGCAGTCGCTGGAGCGCACCATCGGAGCGCCCTGTCCGTACTGCCAGTCTACTGGATATGTGAAATCGGTGAGCACGATCTGCAACGAGATCTACGTGGAGATGCGCAAGATCGCCAAGCATCTGGAGCACGAAGACGTCATGCTGCGCGTGCATCCGGATGTGGCGAAAGAATTGAAGTCCAACAATGCAAAACTGCTGAACGAGATGGAAGAGATGACCAAGCGTACCATCATCGTGAAAAGCGATCCGGCGGTGCATCAGGAGCAGTTCGACATCAACTAGCTGCGAGCTTCGAGCTTCGAGACAAGGACGGGCGGAAAGCGCCCGTCTTTTTTTGCGCCTAGGAACGCCGTTAGATCGGAGATTCCGGAATATGAGTGAAATCGCGATTTATCGCCAGTCATTGCCCAGAGTCAACGCCTGCGGTGGTAGAGGTCAGCGATGGAGTAGGTGAAGCCGCCCAGGTAAACGACCCGGGGGACGTTGCCGGTCACGCGAAACTGTACTGCGCTGTCCAGCACCAGCCGTGGCCTGAGAGTGTAACTCACCGCCCAGAGGTTCTGCGTGACCGCAGGCGTGGTGGCGTTCGCACGCGTCGCGCCCGAGAACTCCATCGCGAGTTGCCACTTTTGGGTCAGCGAATAGGCGAGCGTGCTGGTGGGCAGCCAGTTGTGGTTGAAGCCGCCGCCCGGGTGTCCGAGCCACGCGTAGCCAAGGTTGGCATCGACATGGAAGCGCTTTGGAAGGTCCTTGGAGGCGAGCAGAGTGACAATGTGGTCCACCTCGCCGGAGCCTTCGACCGGCCCGGCTGTGGGGAACTTGGCCGAATATTCCACGGTCAGTGTCGGCTGGCGCTTCGCCTGACGAAGGAAGCGCCAACGAAATCCGGCGTAATTATCGCTCACCCCGACGTAATGCACGGAAGCGTCGTGTTGCCAGGGATTACCGGCCCAGTCCAATTCCACGTCGCGTAATAACCCGAACTTGAGCAGAGCCTGAAGCGACTGCTGCCGGGCGGCAGAGCTAATGCCGAATTCGATCTCGAGCACTCCAAACTGCGCTGTCTCCGCTGTGTTTGTGACCGTAGGACGGTTGGGCGTCGCGGTCAGCTTAGCTACCTGCTGCTGGGCACGACAATCAACTGTCGTCAACCACAAGAGCAGCAGGGCCGCCGTGAGCTTCATCCTCGGTGCCTCCCCAACGGAATGTTAGCAGCGACTCGGCAGCTTGCTGCGGATCATTACTAGGCGCGGTTCGTAGTTGATGTAAACGATTACGCTCAAAACCCCCTCAATGAGCGAGATGGGGATGTTTCAACAGTGATGCACCGTCAAGGCTTCTTCCGGCACCTTCGATAGAGCGCCAAAACGACATTGTTTTTAGGCATCGTGCCTTTCGGTGGCGGGCATAGCGGCTAGGTTGAACTCCTCAGAATGCTTCAGCTTAACGTGTGTGCGAAATGCTTCATAGAGCGTTTCATTGGTTTCTTGTCCAGTGCTCGGACCATCGGTCACGGCCTTTTCGACGCAGATAGTTTCATGGCACTCAGAGCACTTGCCGAAGCGGTGACTGGCGCGATCCATCTCGTCCTTTGGCCCAAGCCAACCTACGTCGGTCAATTCTGGCTTTTTCATGCCGTCAGCTTCCCACAGGCCGGACAGCTTGACCATCCCCTGAACGCCTGAAAGTCTCCACAGATTCACGCGACATGACAGATTAAGGGTTTTGAGTGCAATGGGGATGTTTCGCCAACTGGGAGGCTGTATTGATCGTCAGGTCTACAGCTACTTCACTGCTTCGATTGTGTAGCGCGGACATCCGCGATGTTATTGTTTGCTCGCACTTCGTCGACCACCTGTCTGGCGGCGGTGATGATCGAGTCAGGCGACTCCTCCATGCCGTGCCCCGCATCGACGACGACTTGCTGGCCACGCGTGGACAAACGAGCAAGGTTCGCCTGCTGATGAACTCGAATCTCGTGATATTCCGCAGCTTCCTTTTCCAAGCCGGGAGGAGCCCAGTACCTTCCCGCTGTCAAGACGATGAGCGGGCGATCGCTGAGGCTGCCGGAGTTCCGCACCGCGTTGTTAATATCGGGGTCTGTACCTGTCGTAACAATTCTGCCTTGGTCGGTGGCTGCGCAGGCTTGGTCGGAATCGGCCTTAAATGCCTTCGGTTGTGCTTCCAGCTTCGCCAATGTGTCGTTTTGCTCCAGGGTCAAATCGGGCTCAGGAGGCCGGCGTTCTCTGCTTGCCACGAAACGCAGGATGCCGAACCGCGTAATTGCTGGCAGAGCCATGCAAATCAGGTGTCTCGTGCTGCTCGACAGCCGATTTAGGGGCGACAAATAGAAGTCCGGCTCATGCATGTCTGGAGTTGCCGAATCAACCAAAACCAGACCGGCCACGTCCGCCGGGTAGCGTCCCGTGTAGATAAGAACATATTCGCCTCCCACCGACCCTCCCGCCATCACGTAAGGCGGGAGAACCCCCGCGCGATGTAGGGCTTCGTGCAGATCGCTGGCGATGCTGGCACTGGTTCGTGGAGACGGCGGTGGATCGCTCCAGCCGACTCCAGCGCGGTCGTACCAGCAGGCGCGAGTGAACGCCGCCATCTTGGTTTGTTGCACAACCAACGAATATCCGGGCGAATTGCCTCCGGTTTCAAGAATCACAGTCGGAGTACCCTGACCAGAACAGTAGAGGTTCAGAGTGCGTCCGCCAATGTCAACCGCCTGTCCAACGCGCGGAGGCAGTTGACTGGCATCCCTGGCTCGCCCGACCTGTTCATAGGTAAAGCCTGCAAGAAGCGTGAGCAGCAACAGAGTCAGGAGAGCGTAAGCGATTCTTCGAACCCATTTTCTCATTTGCCGACCTCCTTATCAGAAATGGGCGACTCACCGTTGGGCGCTGCGAGTTACGGTCGCATAGGCCATTGGAATAAGAAGCTTCCGAATCCAATAACGACCGGAAACGCTCCGGCGATACCCCCGAGTACCCACTTCCACATTCCCGACCGGAGGAGCCACTGCCGTAGGAGAGAGATAGCGGCGTCACACACGAGAGGCCCTCCGTTTGAGGCGTCACTCGATTCGTCGAATATCCAAAGAAGTTCTTCTTCGAATCGCACACGAAAAGCGGGTGGATGCAAAGAAACTAGCCAACGATACAAGGCGCGGGTCATCATGCCCTCTCCGGATGGATTTTGAGATGCAGTCTCGCTTCGCGGACCACACCTTCGAGTCGCGCGATCTCCGTAGCTAAAAGTCCACGGCCAAAGCGCGAGAGGCGATAGTAGCGGCGTCTTGGATCATCGCCGAGAGTGCGTGGGGATCGCTCTTCCACGATGCCTTGATCGAGCAGTTTTTGCAGGTTGTCGTACAACGTGCCGGGGCCCAACTTGTAGCGGCCATCCGACTGACGGGCGATCTCCCGCATAATCCCGTAGCCATGGCGATCTTCACTTGCTAGGGCGAGCAAGATATGGAGGGCGGCAGGCGAGAGAGGGAGGAATTGATCGAAACGCTCTTTCATAGTCGGACTCCGTTATATCGGAATCCGACTACTGGAGTCAAGTGGTAATCTTTTTCGAACGCTGGGTGGAAGTCAACTGTCGTAACCAGGCGTTAGCGCTCAAAACCGGGGTTGCAGGTCGAGGAGAGTATCCTAGCCGACGTTGGCGAAGGTCTTCGCCGCGAGATCGCACTGGTTGCGCAGTTTCTTCACGGATTCGTGGACCGCTTTCGCCGCGGTGCCGGAGCCGCTTTGTTCTGCCTGCTTGGCTACGCTTCCGGCATCTTCGGTTGAGCTGTTGGCCATGTCGAGCAGCACGACCACAGAATCGGCGTGCAGTTTCCAGAGAGAGGACATTTTCTGGCTGCGCTTTAATTCTTCCAGTTCGGTGCTGATTCGCGCACAGATGGAAACCATGCGGATCAGGGTTTGAGCCACATCGGCTCGGAGGCTCTTCTCTTCCAGGAAGGATGCGCTGTATGCATCCGCCTCGGAGGAGGTCAATGTCAGGTTGAAGAAGCGCATGGGCACGATCTGGCGGTACTTCGGGTCGGCGACCCGCACAAAGACCCGAATCGATTCTTCCACGCGCCGGAGCTTGGCTTCTTCTGCCGAGATTTGCTGGGCTGTGATGGCCAGCGGTTGAAATACTGGAGCCGGTGCCGGTGCCTTGGCAGCGGCTGCTTTGGCGGGTTTTGCGCCGGCTGCGGCGCCGCCCGAGGAGTGCGTGTTTTGCGCAGCGGGCGTAAGGAGCGATCTCCGAATGGGAGGACGGCGATCAAGTTCCTTCTTCAGTTTCGATACTCGCCGGAATTTCTCGAAAGCGTTGCCATAGTCGGCCTGCAGCAACTGCTTTTCTTGAATCGCCGCTACGTGCTCGACGGTTACTTCGACCCCATCCACCGTGGTCAAAATTGTTCCGCCCATCTCCTCCAGAGCTTGGCCGAAATTCTTGATCTCGCCTAATGCCTTCACGAACAGTTCGTCAAACTTCTTTCCGAACTGGGTGTTGTAGGCTGCAACCGTGGCCAGCACGCCGGGATGGTAGAACGAGGCATCCAGCCACTGCTTCAGTTCGCGAACTCGTCCGATCATGCCCGAGTCGATCAGCGCATTGAAGTCGCGAAAGCGTGAAACTTCCTGCACGAAGGGATCAAATCGCCGCAGCAGTTGAACGTGCTCTTCGGGAAGCGAAGGCACATCGCTGTCCGCCAGGATTTCAATCAGCGCAATTTCGAAAGGGGAGAGTGGCAGTGCGCCATCCAGTCCGTAACCGCTCTTTTCCCACTGGCCGGGAACTCTGGGATGGCGGTATAGAAACGTGACTACCAGATCGGTTTTGTCCCGGTTGATGTCGCTAGCCTCGCGTCGGCGTACGAAATAACGAAGCAGAGCCTCAGCGACTTCGGAGTCAGTCTCGGGAGTGAGTGCCTGACGCAGCATCGCGGGGGTGATCGCCATATCCAGCAGGTGCAGCCAGCGATACATGCGCGAAAGAGTAGTGGGCAGCTCGCGGTCAGAGTGGCGTAACGCGTCGTCATCGAGGCCGGTCGGGATGGGGACGTCCCCACCAAGCGTGTCCCGCAGGAGCTTCTGGTACAAGCCCTGGACGGTTGCCAAAATGGCTAGTTCAAACCGAAGATCTTCGGCCAAAATTTGCTCCCGCGAGCAACACTTGCACTAAAACTTTACTAACGTTCAGTTGCAGGTGGAAGGTTACTCAAGTTACTGCTGAAAGCGGCTCCGGATCTGAGTTCCCGGGCAGGTAAGCACTAAAAAACGACAGTTTTGTTGCCGTACACGAGTACCCGGTTTTCCACATGGGCGCGTACGGCGCGCGATAGCACCACTTTTTCCAGGTCGCGTCCTTTGCGGATCAAGTCCTCCACCGTGTCCCGGTGGGAAACACGCACCACGTCCTGCTCGATGATGGGGCCGTCGTCAAGCACTTCTGTGACGTAGTGGCTGGTCGCGCCAATGAGCTTCACGCCCCGCTCGAATGCCTGGTGGTAGGGTCGCGCTCCGACGAACGCGGGGAGAAAAGAATGGTGGATGTTGATAATCCGTTGCGGATAGCGATTGACGAACTCATTGGACAAAATCTGCATATACCGCGCCAGCACCATGAAGTCTGGCTGGTGTTGCTGAATCAGGGCATGGATGCGCGACTCGGCCTCGATCTTGTTGTCCTTGATCGCAGAGACAACGGCGTAGGGAATCCCGTAAAAATCTGCGATCTCCCGGTTGTCAGGATGATTGGAAATAATCAGGGGGATGTCGCAGGCCAGTTCGCCACTCTTGTGCCGATAGAGCAAATCCACCAGGCAGTGATCGTATTTCGAAACGAAAATAATCAGTCGCTGGCGCTGCGACGATTGCGCGAGCCGCCACTCCATCCCGAATGTGTCCGCAATAGGAGAGAAATATTTTTCGAAATTGTCGAGGTCTATGTCGAAATCTTTGGGATCGAACTCGACCCGCATCAGGAACAGGCCGGATTCCTCATCGCCATGTTCATCGGCATGAAGAATGTTGCCGTTGTGCCGGTAAATGAAATCGGCAATGGTGGCGACCTCGCCCTTGCGGTCAGGGCAGGTGATCAACAGAATAGCCGAGTTCTTCATGACGTTGGCAGCCGTTGTCCTGCAAAAAGAGATCTTGCAAGCAAGATCTCTACGAAATCGCGTAGAGACGTAGCTTGCTACGTCTTATCCGCAGCACATTCTATTTCTTGAGGCCTTTCAGTATCTCGCGCGCCGCGTTGGCCCCTGATCCTCCGGTCAGTCCCGCCCCCGGATGGGTTCCGCTCCCGCACAAATACAAGTTCTCGATGGGCGTTCGATAACGTGCCCAATCCAGTATCGGACGCATGGTGAAGAACTGGTCCAGCGCCAGATCGCCGTGAAAAATCTGACCACCGGTGAGCCCGTACTTCTCTTCCAGATCGAGGGGCGTGATGATCTGGTGGGTGAGGATCAACTCCGGCAAGTTCGGCGCATACTGCGCAAGCGTCTTCACCACGGTCTGCCCCAGGGCCTTTCGCTGTTGCTCCCAGTCACCTTTGAGCTTGTAGGGAGCGTACTGCATGTAGATGGACATGACGTGCTTGCCTTCGGGCGCCAGCGTGGGATCGGTCAGCGACGGAATAGTGACTTCAAGGTACGGCTGTTTGGAGAACTGGCCGTACTTCGCTTCATCGAAAGCACGCTCCAGGTAATCGATTTCGGGGCCGATGTGAATGCGTCCTTTGAGCGCGGCCGAGGCGCCATTTTGCAACGCCGTGAACTGGGGCAAGCCAGACAACGCCAGGTTTACTTTTGCCACATTTCCGTTTCCGCGGTAGTGCTGAATTCTTTGCACGAAGTCGGGCGAGAGATGAACCGGATCGGTCAGCTTGAGCAAGGTGCGCTTGGGATCGGCATTGGAGATCACTGCTTTGGCGGGAATCTCCTCGCCCGTCGAGAGCAGTACCCCAGTGGCCTTGCCGTTCTGCACGCGGATCTCGATTACTTCCGCGCCGCTGCGAATCTCTGCGCCCGCAGCCTTTGCCGCTGAGGCCATCGCCTGGGTGACCGCGCCAGTTCCGCCGGCTGCGAAAATTGCGGAGCCAGCGGGATGCGGGTCGCCCGCGGCACGCACCAACAGGACGAGAGTACTCCCGGCCGACCACGGCCCCAGGAAAGTTCCGAATACCCCGCGAGCGGCGACTACAGCGCGCAACAACTCTGTTTCGAAATATTCTGAGGCCAGATCGGCGACAGCCATGGGTCCCCAGCGCAGCAGGCGGAACATGTCTTTTTTGCCCAGCCTGCGAATCGCGCGGCCAGTCTTCAACATGCCCCAGAGATCACTCCGGCTCGGATCGTCAATATCGGGCGCCGTGGTCGCCAGCGCATCGGCGATGACTTTGCTGATTTTGCCCAGCGATCGCTGAAACTCGGGATACTTGGCCGCGTCCTTTTGCGAGAAGGCGGCGATTTCCTGTGCAGATTTGCCCGTGTCCTGATACAGCGAGAGCGCCCGGCCGTCTGGACTCAACGTCGTCACGCACACTTCGGGAGTGATCATCCGCAAGCCATGTTTCTCCAGTTGCATGTCGCGGACGATGTCGGGACGGATCGGCCCTGCGGTGTGAGCCAGGGTCGAGCAGCGAAATCCAGGATGGAACTCGTCCGTAACCGCCGCGCCGCCGACCTGTGAGCTGCGTTCCAGTACGAGCGGTTTGAATCCAGCCTTGGCCAGATAAAAGGCGGTGACCAGCCCGTTGTGACCGCCGCCGATGATGACGACATCCCGCTGGCTATTGCCCGCCATGTTACGCCGCCCCCTTGACGTCCTTGAGAATCTCCAGCGCGGCCAGACGTCCGTTTGCGCCCATGATGCCGCCACCCGGATGGGTCGCCGAACCACACATGTACAGGTTTTTGATTGGAGTACGATACTGCGCCCATCCCGGCACGGGGCGCAGGAAGAAAAGTTGTTCCAGAGATAGCTCACCTTGAAAGATGTTGCCTTCGCTCAGGCCCCACTCGCGCTCCAGATCGAGAGGCGTGACTACCTGTTTCTCAATGATGATGTCTTTCAAGTTCGGCGCGTGCTCGGAAATGGTATCGACCACCGTGTTGCCGAATGCTTCTTTCTGATCGTCCCAGTTGAGGCCTGGCGCAAGCTTGTAGGGCGCATATTGCACAAAGCACGACAACACGTGTTTGCCGGGAGGCGCTACGGAAGGATCAGTGAGTGACGGAATCACCATGTCGATGTAGGGGCGCTTGGAGAAGTGGCCATATTTCGCGTCGTCGTAGGCACGCTCCATATATTCGACCGAGGGAGAGATTGAAATGGCGCCGCGCAGGTGCGCGCCGGGTCCGGGCATGCATTTGAAGTTCGGCAAGGCATCGAGCGCCATATTCACCTTGCCGGAGGAACCGCGGAACTTGTAGCGGTTCACTTCTTCCAGAAAATCTCCCGGCAAATGCTGCGCTTCGATGAACTTCGTGAATGTCAGCCGGGGGTCGACGCTGGAAGAAATCACGTCGGCATAAACCTCGTCTCCATTGGAGAGCACCACGCCCTTCGCTTTTCCGTTCTTGATGATGATTTGCGAAATCCCGGATTGAGTGCGGATTTCGACTCCAGCCTCGCGCGCGGCATCCGCGATCGCGTTGGAGATGGCGCCCGTGCCGCCGCGGGCAAATCCCCAGGCGCGGAATGCGCCATCGATCTCGCCCATATAGTGATGCAACAGAACATACGCTGTTCCCGGAGAGCGGACGCCCAGAAACGTTCCGATAATTCCCGAGGCCGACATGGTGGCTTTGAGCACGTCCGTTTCAAACCATTGATCCAGAAAATCGATGGCGCTCATGGTCATGAGCTGAACCTGGTTGTATTTGTCGTAGCTCGACATGCCCTGGAAGCGGCGTCCGATGAAAAGCAGCTTCATCAGTTCACGCGGGTTCAAGGTCGTCGGATCCGGCGGCACCATGCTGAGGATCGGCTTCACGAAGCGGCACATGGCCTGCATGGCTTTGCCGAACTCGTCATAAGCCTCGGCGTCCACGCGGGAGTGGCGCGCAATCTCGCGATGGGTCTTGCCGTGGTCGTTCACACGCCACAGATAATCCCCACTGGGCATCGGCGTGAAGGTCCCATCGAGCGGCAGAATTTCCAGGCCATGGCGTGGCAGGTCGAGGTCGCGAATAATTTCCGGCCGCAGCAGGGACACCACGTACGAGCACACGGAAAACTTGAACCCCGGCACGATTTCCTCGGTGCAGGCTGCGCCGCCCAGCACATGCCGGCGCTCCAGCACCAGGACCTTCTTGCCGGCTCGAGCAAGATAAGCGGCATTGACCAGGCCGTTGTGACCTCCGCCAATCACGATTACATCGTATGAGTTGGAACCAGCCATTAGCTGTTAGCTCCTAGCTTTTAGCTTTCGTTGTTTGGAAAACGCAATGATACGCTCGGTGCGAATGAGGCGGTAGAGAAGATCAGAGGCCGCTGGGAAGTACGGTCCAGCGTCTGAGCAAGCTGCACAAGATGGGTAGGATGGCGCGCATGACCTGGAGTCGAATTGCCATTCTAGAGGGAAGAGCGCATTTTGTCTGCAGAATTGCGGCGTGTGAAGATGCAGCCCCGGACGCCCTCGTCCGGGAGCGGCGGACGAGGCGTCCGCCGCTTCACCTTCGAGGTTGCCGCGTCCAAGCGAGCGTGCATATAATCCGGATTCGGCAATCAGGAAGCAGAGGACATCAATTTGCCCATCGGAACCGCATTCCACGACAGAACCTTCCCGTTGTGCCACAGTCTCAACTACCGCGAGTGGTCGGGATACTACACGGTCAGCGTTTACGAGGTGCATCACGAGCACGAGTACAACGCCATCCGGAATGCTGCCGCCCTGATCGACATTTCGCCGCTGTACAAGTACATGATCACCGGCAAAGATGCGACCCGCCTGGTGAACCGGGTCATCACGCGCGACATCAACAAAGTGAAAGTCGGGCAGGTGATTTATTGCTGCTGGTGCGATGAAGAGGGCAAGGTAATCGACGACGGCACTATCTCGCGACTCGAGGAGAATGTTTATCGCTGGACGGCTGCGGATCCTAGCCTGCGCTGGTTCCGGCAAAACGGCCTCAACATGGACGTGCAGATCGAGGACATTTCCGAGAAAGTTGCGGCCCTGGCTTTGCAGGGTCCGACGTCGGCGAAACTGCTCAAATCAGTTGCCGAAGCCGATATCGCGAATCTCAAGTATTTTCGCGTGACCCGCGGCAAGATCGCGGGAGTGCCAGTCGACATCTCCCGCACGGGATACACCGGAGACCTCGGCTACGAGATCTGGATGCCGTGGAAGGAAGCCGTCAAGGTCTGGGACGCCATCGCCGACAAAGGCAAGCAATTCGACCTGCACGCGGCGGGTATGCTCGCGCTGGACGTGGCGCGCGTCGAAGCCGGACTACTGCTGATTGAAGTGGACTACATTAGTTCGAAGAAGGCCCTGATTGCGGCCCAGAAGTATTCGCCCTACGAGCTGGGCTTCGGGAAAATGGTCCACCTGGACAAAGAAAACTTCATTGGCAAACGCGCGCTGGAGAAAGATGCGAAGAACGGAGTTCCACGCCAGCTTGCTGGGTTAGTGGTCGACTGGACCGATGTTGAGCAACTCTACGAGCGCTATGGCCTCACTCCAGCCGCTCCCACTCAGGCCTCTCGCGTTCCAGTCCCAGTGTATGCGGGGGACCGGCAAGTCGGAAAAGCGACCACAACCACATGGTCCCCGACATTGAAGAAGATGATTGCGCTTGCCAGCCTGGAGGCTGAATACTCCAAGCCCGGCACCGACGTGCAGATGGAAATTACGATTGAAGCGATCCGCTTGAAGACCAATGTGAAGGTGACGACGTTACCGTTTTTTAATCCTCCGCGCAAAACTGCGACCCCGGTGTAGACCTACGTACTTCTCCGCATTCCTGTAGAGACGTTGCTTGCAACGTCTTCCTCGCGTACTGTGCCTAGACGTTGCAAGCAACGTCTCTACGATCCCTGCGACGAATGCGTCCGGGCCTACGTGCTATGGGCCTTGCGGTTGCTGCGCTTCCAATAGAGGTAAAACGGAATCCCGATCAGCACAATGAAGCTTCCCCAGAACGCCTCGTGCGGTCGAGTGATGATCGTGTTCAACGTCCACGCCCCGCCAATGAGGACATAGATGCCAGGCAGCCATGGATATCCCGTGCAGCGATAGGGTCGGGGTATGTCCGGGCGCTTCCATCGCAGCAGAAACAAGCCGATGACCGTGAGCGTGTAGGACAGCACCATGCCGTAGATCACGTACGTGTAAAGCTGGTCGTAGCGCCCGCTAAGCGTCAGTGCCCCTGCCCATAGTCCTTGCCCAATGAGACTGAAAGCCGGAGTCCTCCATTGGGGATGGATTACTGCCATGCGTTTGAAGAACACTCCATCCTGCGCCATGGCTAAATAGACGCGGGCGCCAGAGAGCGTGCAGGTTGCCGCGGCGCTGAAGCAGGACACGGCGATCATCACCGAAAGCAATCCTGCTGCGCGCGGAGAGAACAGGACGGCGGCCGAGGCGTGCGCGATAGTTTCGTGCTTCGCAATCTCGGATAGAGGCAGGGCATACATGTACGTTAAATTCATGGCGATGTAGATGACCCCTACCACCACAACGCCTAACACCATGGCCAGGGGCACATTTCGACGGGGTTCCTTTACTTCGCCTGCTACCCATGTGATGTACACCCAGCCGTCATAGGCCCAGAAGACTGCGATCAGACCTACCCCGAGCGCAGAGAACAGTTGCATCGGCCCCATCCCACTCGTGACCGGCAAGCCGTGCGACTGGAAGTTCGACCAGTTTCCTTTGCCAATGGCGAATCCCAGCACGACGAAGCCCGACATCGCCGCGAACTTGGTCCAGGTTGAGACATTCTGCAGCAGAGCCCCCCAGCGTAGTCCCACCACGTTCACGAATGTCAGAATCGCGATCAGAAGCAACCCGAGCAAATGCGCGCGTGTGAACGCTATCCCCAGCACGGCAAAGAGCACATGGTCCTGCGACACAAATGGCACGACCTGCCCTACATATGCGGCAGAAGCTACCGATAAAGCGGCAATCGACCCGCCATTAGCGACAGCAAATAACATCCATCCATAGAGAAACGCGATCAGGTCTCCATACGCTTCCCGCAAATAGATGTACTGCCCGCCAGAGTCAGGGAACATCGAGCCCAATTCTGCGAAAGCGAAGCAGGCGCAGAGCGAAATCAGTGCTCCCAGCACCCACACCAATAGAAACAACACGGGCTGCGGCAGGGGACCGGCAATGTCCTTCGCGGTGAGGAAAATGGATGATCCGATGATTCCGCTGACGAGGAGCAACACGGAATCGAGCAGGCCAAGTCCGCGCACCAGCGTTGGTTTCTGCCCATCAGATTCCGAGTTAGCAGGGGACGCCAGCGGTAAGACAGGGACGGGTTCCATTATCCAATTCCGAGTTCGTCAGACGACTCCAGAGGTGAACCGCATCGGCGGCAAATGACAGCCGAGCAGTCGCCGCAAGTGAGCGGATCGTTCACCTCCTCAGCACAATAGGGGCAGTAGAGCGGGCCGGGACCGGGCTCTGGGGCCGGAGGTTGAGGGTGGGACGCCACAGCGGACAAACTCTAACACAAATCCGGGCCCCTATTTTTAGGTCTGCATGCCCCGACTTGCATTCCTGGTTATAGAATTTCGACAGGATCGATTCGTATGTCTGACAAGCCACAAACTCCCGACGAGAAGCTGCAACAGGAATTTAACCGCTGGGCCGCCGAAGGGGAAGGCGCGAAGATGGAGCGCCATCACCTCGATATCACCGAGAAAACGATCCGGCTGATGAATCTGCGGCCCGGCGAGCGCGTGCTGGACCTGGGCTGCGGTTCCGGCTGGGCGACGCGGCTTCTGGCGCGGCTGGTGGGTGACGGCCCGGAAGGTTTCGGACAGGTGGTCGGTGTGGACGTCGCAGACGAAATGGTTCGGCAGGCGCGAGAGGCCTCAAAAGACTTCGAAAATATTCTCTATGTCTGGGGCTCAGCCATGCAGATTCCATGGGAAGAAAATTTTTTCGACAAGGTTTTGTCGGTGGAATCTTTCTATTACTACCCGGAGCAGGACCGGGCCCTGATGGAGTTGTTTAGGGTAATGGCGCCGCGGGGCAGGCTCTTCATTCTGATTAATCTCTACAAAGACAACGTGTACTCCCTGCAATGGGTCGATAAGCTGAAAGTTCTCGTCCACGTGCGCTCGGCTGCTGAGTACGTCGAATTGCTGAAAAAGCACGCCTTTGAGAATGTGGAGGCACGTCGCATTTCGGACGACACGCCGACGCCGGACGACTACAAAACGAAGTCGTTCAACAGCCTGGAAGATCTGCGAGCGTTCAAACGCGAAGGCGCGCTGCTGCTCATGGCGTCAAAGCCGGATCTGCGCACTCCCGCCCCGGCCTATACGATTTACTGAGACCATGTAGGGACAGCCCCTTGGGCTGTCCGTGCGAGCTGAATCCATGTAGGGACAGCCGCCTCGGCTGTCCAGGCGAGCAGAGCTCGCCAGCCCTGCTTTGATGGCAAACTAAATCTCGTCGTCGTCATCCTTGTCGTGTTTGCTTCGATCCTTTACCGGGCTCATAGCGCGGCCATCGCTGGCGTGGTGGATGTCAATCCTGCCGTTCACATTGCTAACGCGGATATCCGTTCCACCATTCCCCAACTCGCCGCGCAGATCATGACCAACGAACTTGTGATTGTTCACGTGCAGGCCAAAGTCATTATGAATTCCGCCCGAAACCGTGCTGGCTTCCACTACCGCGTTAGAATCGGACGGGATGGTTAGATCGACAGAACCGTTGACCGAGTTCAATTCGACCGATTTACCCGCCAGCTGCCCGAACTTGGCCTCCAAGTGGCCGTTGATGGTCGAGAGTTTCGCTCTTCCGGCCAGACCCTCGGCTTCCAGGCGGCCGTTGATGCAGGATGCGCGAACCTCGCCACTGACCCCGTTCACATCCAGTTCCCCATTGATCAGTTTGATTTCGTCCAGCCTGACGGTATGAGGCACGGTCAACGTGTATTCCACGCTCGCAGCGTTGTCGTGGGAACCCCAATGCCAGCCCTGGTCACGGTGAGGATACTTGGTCTGAATTGACAGATAGTCCTTCCCAGAGTCGATGTCGATCTTGGCCTCTTCCAGGGCTTCCTTCGTGTCAGCGTACTTGATCGCGTCGACTTTGACCTCGTTCCGGTCCCAGCTTGAGATATGGACGTCTCCATTGATGTTGTCGAGTTCCACTCGCCCGTCCGCTGTAATGGCATAGGTCTGATGAAACTCTTCGGTGAGCGAGCCCCGGTGATCGGCGGCGTGCGCTTGCAATCCAAGCATGAGCAGGCCACCGAGGGTACCCAGGATAGCTCCCAACCAGGTGGCGGCTCGTCGGCGGTGATTCATAGGGCTGTTCCTTTCACGGCGTTAGACGCGCGGCCTCACAGTTTGTGAGTGTCCGAAACCGATTTGTCTCCGATTTGTAAAAAGATACGAAAGTTACCTCGGTGATGTTCCGCTGGTTTGATCCCTCAATCACAATCCGTTCAACCACTTGTGGGGTCGTCGTGCTACACCTTATTCGAGAAACCGCGCCCGTGCTCCGGCGAAGCGTTATCCTGCTCGCCATCAGCGTGTATTTTCTCGCCGTACCGCGAAGCAGTGCGCAAGTTCCGGAAGACAAACCCGTCCCTATCCTGAGCGGCAGTATCGGCACATTCAGCTTCGTCACAGCGGGCCAGAATGTCATCAATACCCAGATCAATCCAGTGCTCCTCGTCCCGTTGGGAGATCGGTGGCTCATTGAGTCGCGCGCCGAATTCGAGGGCGAATTCCAGCGTCCTCCCGGCGGCGGACCGTACGGCGGGCCTGTCGACAAGCATGTGGACTATGCGCAACTCGATTACATTGCCAATCCATATCTCACGGTGACTGTCGGTCGATTTCTCACTCCTTTCGGGATTTTCAACGAGCGGCTTTACCCCGTCTGGATCCGCAGTCTGCAGCCGGATCCGCTGATTCTCCCGATCCGGACCGCTCCCAGCGACGGCGGTATGTTTCGCGGAGGATTTGCTGTCAACGGGCGCGCCAACGTCAATTATGCGCTATACGTCTCGGCCACTAGCATCGGGATCGGCAGCGTGGATTCGGAGCGGCATGTCGGCGGCCGCCTGGGATTCTTCTTTCCGGGACCGCGGCTTGAGGTCGGCGGCTCCTGGCAACGCACCCTGCAAGACGCTCGCCGCAACGCCTTCGGCTTCCACATGGGATGGCAGCCGGCAAAGTTGCCGCTGAATCTGCGCTCGGAGTTCGCGCGTTCCTTCGAAGGAAGCGGATATTGGATCGAAGGAGCGTACCGCCTCAGCCAAGTCCCTTTCTGGCAAAAGCCCATGCGCCGCACCGAGGTTGTCGCGCGCGCGCAGCAGTTCTTTGTGGGTGCGATCGGTTCCGATGCCGAGGCTGATTTCGAACTTCCTGGCGTCAATACGCGGGAAGCTGATTTCGGAATTAATTACTTCCTGCGCGATGGCATGAAGGGCATTTTCAGCTATGGCCGGCAATTCAGCTCGGTGGGTAATTTCAATCAGTGGAGCTTTGGCTTGGCTTATCGATTCCTACTTCCGCTGGGCCGTGTTGGCACTCCTTCGGGGGTGCGATGAGCGCGGGCTTGCATCCGAAGAACTGGCTGGCCGTCATACTCTTTACCGCTGCGATCGTGTCATCCCTGTTTGCGGGAGTGCCTGAAGGGAAGAGACCTGAAGGGGGAAAAGACGTCTCCGGCACTCCGGTGGTACAGTCCAGCAGCGCTGCCGATCTGCGAGTCGAAGGCGAGCGGCGCTTTCACGCCAACTGTGGCCGGTGTCATGCCGCGCCCCAGAAGTTTCCGCCACGGGTGATGGCCACCGTTCTCCGCCACATGCGCGTACGCGCGACCATCACGACAGAGAATCGCCGCCTGATTTTGTTCTACATGACTCAATGATCACGAGGGAACCGACGGTGCCGATACCCGCAAACAGAGTCTCTGTTCGCCTGCTCGTGAGGCTACTGGCCGGCGCCCTGCTCGTGGGCAAGCTGTGGGCCCAGGTTCCGGCACACGTCATCGAGCTTACTGCCGATCGCGACAGCCGTTACAAGATTGCGGGATTGCGCACTCCGGAGATCATCGTCAAGGCAGGCGAGCAAGTCGTACTACGGGTAACAGCCAACCGCGGCAAATCGTGGAATCGGGATGGCTCCATTCACGGTTTTTCTTTGCTGCGTGCCAAGGACCGGACCAGGGTAGAGGGGTGGGATCTCTTGTTCAAACCCGGCAAGCAGGAATTTACTTTGACGGCGCCCAGCGAACCGGGTGAATACGTCGTGGTCTGCACTGTTATCTGCAGCGAAGAGCACGAAGGCATGCACATGAAATTCACCGTATTGCCATAAAAAAGAGGAACACAATGAACTCTATAACTACATTCTGCGCGGCAGGATTGCTGGCGCTCTCAGCAGTCGGGCAAGCGCAGGCTGCGCAGACTTTTCACGGGGAAGTTTCTGACAGCCAGTGCGCCTTGAACGTTCACTCGCTGACCCGTTCTCATCAGGAAATGCTCAAGTCGAAGTCGATGGGCGGCACTTCGAATACCTGTTCGGTGTATTGCATTGAGCATCTCGGCGGCTACTTGGTACTGTCGACCGACAAGGATGTTTTTCGCCTGGATCGTTCTGATCTCGTGCATGGCTTCGAGGGGCGTCGGGTAGTGATCAACGGCGTGCTCGATCCCAAGCTGAAGCAGATTCACGTGCTCAAGATTGATTTGGAGAATAGACCTTAGTCCGGCTGTCTGCTTCCGTGATTATGAAAACGCACAGGATGGCCAACGCCGGCTCGATGGGAACCCGGTAACGTGGGGTTGCAAAGGCCACGTAGTAGATTGCGGGATACAGAGCCATAAGCCAGAACAGTAACCATGCGCCAGGTTTGCCGAGTCGCAAGGCGCGGAACAAGCCCCAGAAACTCAACACCGAAGAAGCCAGAAACAGTGAATTTTTTAGCTCGTTCAGCCATGCTGGCTGCGTAGCTTTTGGCGTCCCGGCCCAGAAGTAAACGAACCGCTTCGCACATAGGCCGAAAAACCTGGCGTAATCCGCCTTGATGTAGTCCATAGCCTGCTGTTTCCGCATTTTGATATATGCGAGTTCCCCTATCTTCTGGTATTGCCTCATGGCATAGACATCCTGGGTGGGATGCAGATATTCCATCCACGTGCCATCCGCGCCGGGGCCGTTTCCCAGTCGAAGTTCGGCTCCAAAATTATCGCGGATGAAAATGAACTCGCCCAACGTCCGGTAATTTCGAAGCAGCCACGGAGACACGCATGTGAAGAACACTACGGAAGCGAGCACGACGCCGGGGATCGATCGCTTGCCGTTTTTTGCGTGACGGTACCAAGCCCACAAGCCGGAGGCCGGGAGAAAGGACAGTAATGACGTACTGCTCAGCGCTGTGATACCCCACAGCAATCCGAATTGAAGCCAGGGCCTCCAGCCGTCACGATCTTCCAAGGTCAGAGTCAACCAAAAGATTGTGGCCAGGAGCAGCGCGGCGAGGCTCGTTTCCCAAATGGCCCGCGTGCACCAGAACATCACGTTGGGCAGCAAGGCCCATGCCCAGGCCGAGCCCACCGCGACTCTCTCGGAGAAAATCCGCCGCGCAATCAGAAAAATGGGAATGCACGTCAGTGCCGAAAACAGGCTATTCACGCTTAGCAGCACGAAAGCGGACGCGGTCGAATAACTTCCAAAGATATGAAACACTCCCGCAACCAGATACGGATACAAAGGAGGTTCCCACGCTGTCGGCCCAGTCGGCGGCCCAAAGGGGTTGCTGAATCCGTGACCGGACGCGATCGATGCCCCGATTCGACCCATCTCCCAGCCAAAGCTAAAGTTGTTATCCGCGGTTTTGAACCGGTAAGTATGGCCGATCACGATCCAGCAGAGGCGAAGTACGAAGGCAATCACTACGATCCAGGGCAGCGAGGCGCGAATGCGCCTCCACGCTGATACCAGTGTCCCGGCCTCCCGTGCCTGTTCTTCGGCGATATTCCGCATCCCTGGTCCATTTGTAGCTGATTGAGGTACTCGCGGCAACCGGCGAGGAAGGGCACAAACGTGTGAATTGGGTAAAATGGTAGCCGCGTTGGGCCGCCGGAGAACTCACGCGGCGGCTCTACATCCCTTGATTTCCGATCTCACAGCAACGATGGGCGCTTACGCCGGACCTAGAGGGATTGAGCCCTATATTCGCCAGCACTTTCTGGACACTACGTTCCGCGGCCTGTATCACGTCAACGGCTTCGACCTGGCATTGCTGATTCCCTATTTCATTGTTTTGATCCTGCTGGCGGGCTATGGCATGCACCGCTACATCCTCGTGTACCTGTATTACAAGCACCGGAAGAATGCCACGACGGAACCCGCGGCGCACTTCCTGGACCTTCCGCGGGTCACCGTGCAATTGCCCATCTTCAATGAGCAATATGTGGTCGAGCGTTTGCTGGAGTCCGTCTGCCGGCTGAATTATCCCCGTGAAAAGCTCGACATTCAGTTGCTCGACGACTCCACAGATGAAACCGTAGAAGTAGCTCGTGGGCTGGTGGAACGCTACGCCGCGCTGGGCAATCCGATTTCGTATCATCACCGGACCAATCGCCACGGATTCAAAGCAGGCGCGCTCGCGGAAGGACTGCAATCCGCTCAAGGGGAATTCGTCGCCATCTTCGATGCCGACTTCACCCCGCCCGAAGACTTCCTGATGCGTACCATTCACCACTTTACCGATCCGAAGATCGGAATGGTGCAGACGCGATGGACGCACCTCAACCGGCATTATTCCTTGCTTACCGAAGTGGAGGCGATCCTGCTCGACGGACACTTCGTTCTCGAGCACTCCGGCCGCGCGCGAACTGGACTCTTCTTCAATTTCAACGGCACCGCCGGAATGTGGCGGCGGGCCGCCATTGAGGAAGCGGGCGGATGGCAGCATGACACCTTGACCGAAGACACCGATCTCTCGTATCGCGCCCAACTCAAAGGGTGGAAGTTCATTTACCTGCAGGACGTGGAATGTCCCGCCGAACTGCCGGTGGAGATGACAGCATTCAAGACCCAGCAGGCGCGATGGGCCAAGGGACTGATCCAGACGGGCAAGAAGATATTGCCCCGAGTGTTGCGGAGCGATGCGCCCTTGCATACCAAGATCGAAGCCTGGTATCACCTGACGGCGAACATCAGCTATCCCCTCATGATCATGCTCTCGGTTTTGTTGCTGCCGGCAATGATCATCCGTTTCTACCAGGGCTGGTTCCAGATGCTGTACATCGACCTGCCTTTGTTCCTGGCTTCGACATTCTCGATCTCCAGTTTTTATCTGGTCTCCCAGCGCGAGTTGTTCCCGCGCAGGTGGCCGCGGGCCCTGCTGTACTTGCCGTTCCTGATGGCGCTTGGAATCGGCTTGACCATCACCAATACGAAGGCCGTCATCGAGGCTCTTATCGGAAAGCAGAGCGCGTTTGCGCGCACCCCCAAATATCGCGTAGTTTCCAGACAGGATAAAATTGGCGCCACCAAGTACCGCAAGCGCCTGGGATGGGTTCCCTGGGTCGAGTTGCTGATTGGCGCCTATTTCGCTTCCACAATCTATTACGCTGTGGAGAATGAGAACTACATCACGGTGCCGTTCCTGTTGCTGTTCGTGCTGGGATACTGGTGCACCGGTCTGATGTCGCTGCTCCAGGGACGGTTTGGGCGATCCTCGCTGCCGACCACCACGCATACCAAGCCTTTCCCCGTAGGAGTTTAGGATGTAACTTTTCTTGTCCGAACTTGTCATGTTCCCTGTGCGCCCGGTTCGCCGAAGGGAGGTTCGATGAAGTTCCCGCTGCTCGCATTTGTTCTTTTGTTTGCCGCAACCACCCCGGGTTTCGCCGGCGAAAAACTGAAGCTCAATCCGAGCCTCGACTTCAACAGCGACAGCCAGGATGGTCCTTTGATCACCGGCGACCACATGGAGGCGGGCACCGTTGCGGGCAAGCCTTCCTACGTCATCATGTACGGCGAGGCCTGCTTCAACTCCAAGCGCCAGGCCCGGCGGACCGTCGACCTGTATGCCAAATACAAAGGACAGGTTCAGTTCGTCATCATCGATATCGATGGTTACCTCTCGTTTGCACAGAGAAACCTGAAAAAACAATATTTTCAAGGCCGCATTCCGCACGTGATGGTTCTGGATCGCTCCGGCGCCGTACTCTATAACCGCTCCGGTGAAGTGGATTCCGCTGTTATTTCTGGTTTGCTCGACCACGCCCTGCGCTGATTTCTGGTCTTCGCTTGACCACTCATTTACAATCCACTCGCTGAAAATTCTCGTCCTGGTTGCTTGAGAGTTTTCGAAAGGGGGATGCGATGCTCCGCTCGCATGGAATTCTCCGCTTATCTTCGTTAATCCTGATCTTGTTCTTTCTCCTGAGTTGCGGCAGTGTGCACAATGCGGATGAATATTTTGTATTCGTCGCCGCGAACATTCAGCTTCCTTACTGGAAAACTGCCGCAAGCGGGTTTTCCCATGCCGCGGGTGAGTTCAAGGGAATTCGCTTCGACTTTACCGGCCCCCAAAACTACGATCCTAAAGCGGAGCGCGACGCTTTGGACCAGGCAGTGCAGAAGAAGGCGACGGGCATCTTGCTGAGTGTGGCCGACGCTTCGGTGCTGAAAGACAGCATCGACAAAGCCATCGCCGCCGGCATCCCGGTCATTACCATCGATTCGGATGCTCCTTCCAGCAAACGCCTGTTCTTCATCGGAACCAACAACTACCAGGCTGGCCTCACGGGTGGCCAACGACTGTCCCAGGAGTTGAAGGGGAAGGGAAACGTCGTGGTCTTCACTATGCCGGATCAGCCGAATCTGCAGGATCGGTTACGCGGCTACAGAGATGCCCTCGCGAAGTTCCCCAATATCAAGATCACTCGGGTAGTGGATATCCAGGGGGATCCGCGCATTGCCTTCGACACCACCACGCAGATCGTGGGCAAGGAGCGCGACAAGGTGGATGGCTTCGTTTGCCTGGAAGCGCAGTCCGGAAAAGAAGTTGCCGGAGTTCTCAACAGCTACAAGGTTAGCGGCAAAGTCGTCATGGCCATGGACACCGATCAGGAGACACTCGACTGGATCCAGAAAGGCGTCATCGCGGCCACGATCGCACAGAAGCCGTATACCATGGCTTTCGTCGGCATGCAGATGCTCGACAATCTCTATCATCACAAGCCCCCATCGCTGGATGCGGACTGGGCCAAAGATAGTTACGCGCCAATGCCCATGTTCGTCGATACCGGTTCCGATCTGATCGATAAGGCGAACATCCAATCGTTCATTGAGGCGGGAAAGAATCTGGCCTCCAAGTAGAGTTTCGACCCGTCTCATGGAGCACTGATGCGGAAGCTATGGCTTTGCATTATTGTCCTACTTCTGTTTTGCGCCGCTGCAACTGCGCTGCAACGACAGCCGGAAGATGACTACAAGGCGCGGCGTGAAGCGCTTGCCAAAAAAGTTGGGGGAATTGTCGTCCTTTTTGCTTCAGTGGAGCCTGTGGAATCGCTCTATTCCTTTCGTCAGGACGACGATTTCTACTATCTCTCAGGCTGGACGGAACCGGGGCCTGCCCTGCTGATCGCGCCTGCAGTCGAAGCCAAAGACAATAACGCTGGGAGAGCTTACACCGAGATACTCTTCCTTCCTCCGCGCAATCCCAGAATGGAGCGTTATACTGGACCCAAACTGGGAGCCGATGATCTTCAGGCTCCGAAGTTGACCGGCTTCGATCGCGTCGAGGAGATGAGCAAGCTTCCGGAGGAATTATCGAAAGTCATGGGTGCCGGTCAGCCCATCGTCTACACGGCTCTGCCTGCGCCAGGAGAAACCTCGCCCGTTTACGAGCCTCTGGAATTTCTGAAACGCACCAGCGCATTCTTACGCTTCGAGGATGTGAAGCCTTCTTTGGCCGCCTTGCGTGTGCACAAAGATGCCGGTGAAATCAGCCTGTTGCAGAAAGGGGTGGATATTACCGCGCTTGCTCACACGGCCGCCATGAAGGCGGTTAAGCCGAACGTGCCCGAGTATCAGATTTCGGCGCTCCTGCAGTATGAGTGGGAAAGACGCGGCTGCCAGCGTGCTGCGTATCCTTCGATCGTCGGTTCGGGGCACAATTCTACGATCCTCCATTACTCGGAGAATACGTCCACGATGAAGCCAGGCGATGTGGTAGTGATCGATGCCGCCGCCGAGTGCTCCATGTACGCAGCCGACATCACGCGTACTCTCCCGGTCAGTGGCCATTTCACCGCACGCCAGCGCGAGATTTATGACATCGTGCTCGGCGCGCAGCAGGCTGTCATCGACGCATTCCAGTCGGGGAAGTCACTCCTGTACGGCGACTCTGAAGCTTCTCTTACAAGGATCGCAAAGGACTACATCAGAGCGCACGGCAAGGACCTTCACGGACAGCCGCTGGATCAATATTTCACACATGGAATCGGTCATTACATCGGGCTGGACGTACATGACGCAGGCGACTACAACCTTCCGCTGGCCCCGGGAATGACCTTCACCATCGAGCCCGGAATTTACCTTCCGGAAGAGAACCTGGGCGTCCGCATCGAAGACGATTTTCTTGTGGGCGCAGACGGAAAGCTGATCAAACTCAGCGCCGCTCTCCCCTCGAAGGCTCACGACGTGGAGAAAATCATGGCAGGGAAATAGCGGCGCTTTCCCGACTGGCCGGTTCATTTTCCGCTACGAGATATATTCCCGGATGTATTCGTCTTTGGTGTGGGCCAGTTGGTGAATGTCACCGTCGAAAGTGACTTTCCCGTCGCGCAGGATTAAAAAACTCATCGGGATCTCGCAGTATTGTCCTCGCGGCAAAGACTTCAGTTGGTTTGTCTTTTGATCGAACTCGTGAGTCGCGAGCGTAAACGCATCCTGCAGCCGGTGCGTCACCAGCAGGGAACTAGTGCGATACACGTCGCGCTGCTTCATGATCAGTTCGATGATGGTGTTGGAGGTGACTGGATCAAGCCCTCCGGTTGGCGAATCGTACAACAGCAGTTCCGGACGAGTAATGATCGCTCGTGCAATCGCAACCCGGCGCCGCATTCCGCCGGAGAGTTCCGAGGGAAATAGATCGAGCGTGTGTTCGAGTTCCACGAAGCGCAAGGCTTCTCGCACGCGCTGATCGATCTCGTCGTCGTAGATTCCTCGTTCCTCCATAAACTGGTACGCGACGTTTTCTCGCACCGTAAGGGAGTCAAACAGCGCGCTCTCCTGGAAAACCATGCCAAGACGCGAGCGCAAGGGAAACATCTCCTGCTCCGTCATCTGCGTGACGTCATGACCCAAGACAACGATGCGCCCCGAATCCGGTTGCAGCAATCCCAGCGTCAGCTTCAGGATGGTGCTCTTGCCGGCTCCAGCCACGCCAAACAACGCCTTCGTCTCACCGAACGGAAGCTGGAACGAAACGCCGTCCAATACATCCTTTTCGGCAAATGCGAGGTGCACGTCTTCAAAAATTACCGCAGCACTGGGCTGCCCCTCGGGAGAGGGGCCAGCGTGGCCGGCAGGCGATAGCGACAACGACATGCAATTACCTGTAAGAGAACACCGAGATCAGGAGCTTCGTCAGGAAAAAGTCGGTGATCAAGATCAGCACAGACGAGGCCACCACCGCCTGCGTCGTGGCCCGGCCGACACCCTGGGTGCCGCCGCGCGCCGTGATCCCGTAATAACAGCCAATCGTCGAGATGATGAAGCCGAAAAAAACTGGTTTCAGCAATCCCATGAAAACGTCTTGAAACACCAGCGATTGCCACGCGCTGCTCCAATACTGTCGCGCGTCTAGGAATAGCAGTAGCTTGGCCACCATCAATCCACCGGCCAGTCCCACGAGGTCCGAAAGGATCGTCAGGAAAAACAGCATGAATACCGAGGAAATGACGCGCGGCGTGACCAGTTTCTTGATGGGATCAGTCCCCAGCGCGCGCATGGCGTCAATCTGCTCTGTAACTACCATCGAGCCCAGTTCGCTGGCCATGCCCGATGAATTCCGGCCCGCTACCATGAGGCTGGTCAGTACCGGCCCAAGCTCACGCACCATGGACGTGGAAACCAGTTGCCCGACAAGGGTGATCGATCCAAAGCGCTGCAAGGTGTTGGAAGTTTGCAGCGCGAGCACCGCGCCAGTGAAGAAGCCTGTCAGGACGACGATGGGTAGCGAGCCTACACCGATGGAGTCGGCCTGCTGCACCATGTCCGCGACATAAAGGGGCTTGCTAAACAGGTTGGAGACTGACGCTGCGGCCAGCGAAATGTATTCCTGAACCGACTGGACCTTCTCCTTGGCAAACTCCGTGGGCGAGGTCAGTTGCATGCAGTTGGCAGTCCCGCGGGTCGTGTCTGGGATTTCGCAGGGCTTGAACGAAATATAACAGAGAAAGCTCTCAGCTATCTGCCGGCAGCCATCAGAGTACTTCAGCGATTAATCCAGGGAAGCGCTTACTGAGAACTGACAGCTGAGAACTGGGAACTGCTCTACACGCGGCCCTTCTTCTTGATCTCAATGTTGAGGCGGCGGATCTTCTGATTCAGCGTGGATAGGGGTAGATGGAAGCGTTCGGCGGCTTCGGTTTGGTTCCAGTTGCAGCGCTCGAGCATGTCCGTAATGATGCGGCGTTCGACGTCTTCGACGATTTCGAACAGCGAAGCGTCCGAAGGCGCATCGTGCAGGGTAAACGAAGAGCCGCGTCCCATCAGCGATTCCGGCAGTAGGTCCATGCTGATTTCCGGACCCGACGACAGCACGACCGCACGTTCAATGACATTCTCAAGCTCGCGAACGTTGCCGGGCCAGGAGTAGGCCATCAGCGGCCGCAAAGCCTCGGGCAACACCCGGGGAGTTGGCCGGCCGTTTTCTTCCGCATATTTTTTCAGGAAGAACTCCACCAGCAAGGGAATGTCTTCTTTCCGCTGGCGAAGCGGGGGCAGTTCGACCGTAATTACGTTCAAGCGGTAGAACAAATCCTCGCGGAATTTTCCTTCGCGTACCATCTGCCTCAAATCGATGTTGGTGGCCGCGATGATGCGAACGTCAACCTGAATCTCCTGGATTCCGCCCAGGTGCATGAAGCGCCGGTCCTGCAGGACGCGCAGAATCTTGGCCTGCGTCTCCAGTCCCATGGTGGCGATTTCGTCCAGGAACAATGTTCCCTTATCCGCAACCTCGAAGAGGCCCTTCTTGGAAGCGATGGCGCTGGTGAATGCGCCCTTGACGTGCCCGAACAGAGTCGATTCCAGCAGGTCGTGCGGCATCGAGCCCGTGTTGACGGGAACGAAAGGCTTGTCGTGCCGTGCCGAGTTCAAGTGAATCGACTTGGCAATGATTTCCTTGCCAGTGCCGCTCTCTCCCTGCAATAGAACGGTGGAGCGGCTGTTCGCCACTTGCCCCACCAGATCGAAAATCTTCAGCATGGGCTCGCTCTTGCCCACAATGTTTTCGAAGTTATAGCGCTGCTTGAGCGCACGCTTGAGCTGAACGTTTTCTTCTTCCGCTTTGCGGCGCCCCACTGCGGAGCGCACATCCGCCAGAAGTTTCTCATTATCCCAGGGCTTCTGGACGAAGTTCGCAGCTCCGGATTGCATCGCCCGCACCGCATTCTCGACGGTGCCATACGCAGTGATCATGATTACGGGCAGACGCGAGTCGTGGGCATGGATTTCGGAGAGGATCTCCATCCCATCCCGGCCGGGGAGTGCCAGATCGAGAAGCACGAGATCAAACGTGCGCTCCGCCATCTGCGCCAGGCCGTCTTCGCCAGATTCAGCGGTTTCTACTTCAAAACCTTCCATCTCCAGCAAGGTCTGAAGAGATTCCCGAATCTCCACCTCGTCATCGATGATGAGCACCGACCCCGCGGCCGAGGGATTGCCGTTCATTGCGCCGCGCGTGATGACTGCTGCTTCAGACATTGACTGCCTTCCTGCTTAAAGGAAAATCGAGTGCGAACGTTGTGCCGGATTCCGGATTGCTCTCCACGCGAATCTTGCCCGCATGTTCCTGAATAATGCCGTAGGTCACCGACAGGCCGAGACCCGTGCCGCGACTCTGGCCCTCTTTGGGCGCGGTCTTGGTCGTGAAGAACGGATCGTAAATGCGCTGAATATGTTCGGGCGCGATTCCCGAACCTGTATCGGACACCCGGACACTCACGAAATCTCCATTGCTGGTCGCTACCGTCAGCCTGCCGCCACCCGCCATCGCATCTTTAGCGTTGAGGAAGAGATTCAGGAACACCTGCTGCAACCTTCCCGCATTTCCCTGAATGGGCGAGATTCCCTGGGTTAATTCCGATTTCACCTGGACCTTCGCCGTCTTGAACTGGTGCTCGAGCAGGGCGAGCGTGTCGGTAATGACTTTGTTGATGTCCACGTCGGCGAATTCTGTGCCGCTGGTGCGGGAGAAGTTCAGCAGGTTATTTACTATTTCTGATGCCCGGAAGGTTTGACGGGTTATCTTTTCCAGCAATCCGGACTTCTGGGGATCGCCCTGGAGTTGCTTTGCCAGCATCTGCGTGTACGAGGAAATCACCGCCAGGGGTGTGTTGACTTCGTGCGCCACGCCCGCCGCCAGCAGCCCGATCGACGATAGCTTGTCGGCCTGCGAAAGCTGGCTTTCCAGTTCTACGCGCTCGGTGATGTCGTCCATGATCACCAGCCGTCCAATCACCTGGAATTTGCGCGTCACCAAGGGAGCGATGGCGACATTGACGGTTCGAGTCTCCCCGGCAGGAGTTTGTAAGCGGAATTTGTAAAGGTTGTTAATGCCCGGCTGCTGCCGTACGCGATAGAACTCTTCCACGAATTCCGGGGGAAAGATGCCGCGCACCGGCTGCGTGAGAGCCTGCCAGCGCGGCAGCGCATACATCACTTCCATCTGCGCATTCCAGCTTTCGATGCGATCTTCCATGTCGAGCGCCATCACGCCCACGTTGATCGATTCAACGATGTTCTCGTTGAAGTCTTTCAGACGCTCGTACTCGGCGACCTTCTGCTGCAGAGAAGCGTAAAGCCGCCCATTCTGGATCGCGATTCCGATGTACCCTCCGAGCGTCTCCAGCAACTCGATGTCTTCGCTCGAAAGGTAATCTCCCTTATCGGTCTTTCCCAGTCCAAGTACGGCCACCGTTCTCTGTTGTGCGCGGCACGGAATGTAGTAGTTCAGATCCAGGCGGGCGATTGCATCCTGCGCTGCCGCGCTCTCCCGTGGTACCTGGTGCGTGTTCTCGAAGAACATATGCCCAGCAGGTTCGGGTCGCGGCGCCATCAGGAAACTCAAGTCAACCTTTCCGGCGATATTCATGCCGAGCGTTTTGGAGACTACAAAGGCGTCTCCCTCGTCCTCGGCGCGCAAGAAAATCGCAATGCGGTCCACAGCCAGGGTGCGCGACAAGCGATCGACTACCGAGGACAACAGCGCATTTAAATCTGTCTCCGAGCTGAGTTCGCGCCCGAATTCAATCAGCGTGCGCCGGTAGTCGTACACCGTCCGGTAGAACAGATGGTCCACTCGGTCCTGAATCCATTTGCGTACCGGATCGAACAGTAGAGCCGTGACCACCACGGCCAGGATCAGTCCTACGGGCCCGGTGCCCGGCTTCTGCATGTGGACCAGTTCGGCCACCCCGGCCACCAGCGCAAAGTACAAGCCCACAACCGCGGCCGCCGCCAGCGTGTACACCACGCCCCGTTTGAAGATCAGGTCCACGTCCATCAGCCGGTAACGGAAGATGGCGTAGCCAAATGTGAGCGGCAGCAGGCCCAGGGAAAGCACCGCCCAGTTCATGCCCGGCGAACCATTGAGGAACGGTAGTACGTAGAACAATGTGAAGGGAACCACCGCAAGAATCGTTCCTCGCGTGACCCACTTCAATTGCTGGCGCAAGATGGTCGTGCTGGCCCGCTCGTAGCTGTACCACAGTACTGTCGCGGCGGCGACGAACAGGACGGCGCCGTACGCCATTTCTTGCCGGTCCATATCCCAGCGCAACAGGCCGCTCGCTTGCGCCAGCCGTAGCGCAATGATGTGCCTCGCGATCAGGACGGCGCCCGGTACATAGGCCAGCAACAGCGTCCAAGGGCGTTCGCGTACGAATTTTCGCTTTTCGGGAAAGGTTAAGACGAAATGCAGGAACATCGCCGGCTGCAACACCCACGCGACGATATTGCTCCAGTAGATGATCCAGTCGAAGTCGTTGAATTTTCCCGTGTAGTGGAACGAGTACGCGATAAACGAAACTACGCAAAAAATATAGAAGTGCGTCGAACCCGTCGCGGTCCACCGTCGCAGCAATACGTAAAGCCCGATCCCGAGATAGATGAGCGCGATGAAACGCAGGTAGTTGTTCAGGGAGCGGTCGGCCGGAATCAGGTACACGTTCGAATCGAGCGCCACGGATTGCCGCAGCAGCGAGTACACTGCCTTGGACCAGACTCCGCTGTGATACAGCTGTCGAACCAGCCCCGGAGTGCTCTTGACGTCTTGCCCATCGACGGCAACGAGCTGGTCGCCTTCCTTAATGCCGCCTCTCGCACCCGGTCCGTTCGGATCCACCCGGTCCGCGATCAGACGACCACCGTGTTCCACCCACCAGACTCCGTCATCGGGAGCTGCGAAGTCTCTTTCCTTTTCGAAGTTGAAGCCCGCAAACACCACGGCAGCCACGGTCAGCAGAAACAGCAGAACCGCGACAAAACGAGCTTGGCTTTCTCGGTTCATGGGCTTCGGAACGGGCCCCGAGCCCCCCAGGGGCGGCCCAGGAGAGGTGGTTGAGGCCTCTAACCGATCATGAATGAGCAACTTCGCTGCCACGTGACGTCCCGATCTGGAACAGGTAAGTACCGTGAGGAAAATAACTTCCAGAATTATAGATGCATTTTCGAACACCAGCTATGTCTTTTGGGAGGTTTCTGTGGGATTTCGTATCGACCAGTGCCCATGTGTAGGGACAGCCGCGTCGGCTGTCCGGCGGAGCGAAGCTCCGCAGATTCTATCCGGGCGCGAAAGCCCAAGATGTGCTTATCCCGCTTTGCGATCCCCGCTGGGAATTTCCGTCGGTTCTTCATCCCACTCGAACGATAGAGCCCGCGCGGTGGTCTCGATCGGCTCCAGCGCTGGAATATCCTCAGCCACCGACGCTCCCAGCTCCGCGAACTTCCTCGCCGACACCAGCACCCGGTTTTCCAGCGATCCCACCGCTTGGTTGTACGCTTCTACCGCCCGATCCAGGTTGGTTCCAACCGCAGTGATATGAGCCGCCAGCTTCCGCAACCGCTCGTGCAGTTCCTTACCCAAGGTGCTGATCTCGTGGGCATTGCGGGCCAGCTTCTCCTGGTTCCACCCGTAAGCCACAGCTTTCAGAAGGGCGATTAAAGTCGTTGGGGACGCCGGGATTACCCGCTGCAGCACGCCCTGTTCAATGAGGCCGGGATCCTGTTCGAGCGCTGCACTGAAAAAGGTTTCTCCCGGCAGAAACATCACCACGAATTCCGGGGTCGCTTCGAACTGTTCCCAGTAACCTTTCCCGCTCAGCGTCTTCATATGATCGCGAACCTGGCGGGCATGGTTTGCCAGACACGTACGGCGAATGTCTTCATCCGTGGTCTCGAAAGCTTCAAGGAATGCTTGAAGGGGAGTCTTGGCGTCCACCACGACTCTTTTTCCGCCGGGCAACTTCACCACTAAGTCTGGACGCAGTCTCCCGCTTTCACTGTGGATGGTCTCCTGCTCAGCGAAGTCGCAGTAAGAGAGCATGCCGGCAATCTCCACGACGCGGCGCAACTGAATTTCTCCCCAACGTCCGCGCACATTGGGTGTGCGTAAAGCGCGCACCAGATTCCCCGTTTCCGACTGCAACTCCTTTTGGGTCGTGATCAGCGATTGCACTTGCGCCTTGAGATCTCCGTACGCCGCGCCGCGAGCAACTTCCATTTGCTGAATCTGCGCATCGACTTTGGAGAGAGACTCCCGCACTGGCGCGACCAGATCCGCAACCGCTTTTTGCCGCGCCTCGAGCTCACCCTTGGCCTCACCTTGGAAGCGTTTCAGAGTTTCCTGCGCAATTTGCAGGAAGGAAGAGTTGTTGCTTTTTAAGGCATCGGCAGCGAGAGCCTTGAAGGCATTCTGCAGATTTTCCCCCGCCTCAGTGAGTAGTACGATCTTTTCGTTGCTGGCCTTTCGTTCCGCTTCCAGCGCCGATTCCAGCCTCGCGCGGGCGGCTACCAGCCTCCGCTGCTCCTCTAAAAGCCGCGTCAGTTCTGCCTTTTCAGCCGCTAATTCCTTGTCCGTGAATGACAAGCGAGCGTGCAGAGCCGCACTCCGCGAGCGCAGTGCCAGCCAGGCAAGCACGATTCCAAACAACAGGCCAATGCCCCCACTGATCCCTAGTTCCATAGACAGATGTAACTTCTCTCGACCCGTTCCCAACCCCTAGCGTACCACCAGCAACAAAGGTTGAGCCTTGACGGCCTTGAGCCGCCGCAGGTTCATCTGGCCGAATTCGATCCCTCCCAGGATCTGATGGGCAGGCACAAACGGATGAGCAGAACCGCACGACTGCTGTTCCTGTTATTGCTGAGCCTCGGCGCCGCCACCTTGCTGGCCACTAGCGGCCTGATGGCGTTTCCCGCCACCGGACAAGCGCAGTCGGCCAGCGTTAGGCCGGTAGCTGCCGCGTCCCCTGACATTCCCTTCGACGACGGCGAAATCGAAGCCGAACAGCAGCTGCTGGCATTAGCCAATCAATCGCGTCGCGCAGCCGGCGTGCCTCCGCTGAACCTCGATTTTGGACTATCCCTGGCGGCGCGGATCCACGCACAATCCATGCTTCAATCGCGACAGCTCTCGCATCAACTTCAAGACGAACCGGCCCTCCCTCGGCGCCTCGCTTCCGCCAGTCGCCTCGTCTTGGACCAGGAAGGCGAAAACGTCGCTCTCGATTACGACGCGTTGCATGGCCACGAACATCTGATGCTTTCGCCACCGCATCGCGCCAACCTGCTGAACCCGGCTTACAACGTCGTCGGGTTCGGCGTGGTTCGCAACGGAGACCGCCTCTACATCGTGCAGGACTTCGGCCATGCCCTGCCGAATTATTCTGCCAATGACGTGAAAGACCGCGTCGTACTGGCCATCGAACACAAGCGTCGCTCGTTCAACCGCGGTCAACTCGCGCATCGCGATCTGCCGGGCGCCGATGAAGCCGCATGTTCCATGGCGCAAAGCGATAAACTTTCGACGTCCAGCGTTCGCAATCTCGCCGGACGCTATACGGTGTTGACCTACAGCAGCGTGCATCCCGAGATGATTCCCAAGCAGGCCTTCCACGCGATTTCGAGCCGCACCTTGCGAAGCTTCTCGGTCGGAACCTGCTATGCCCGCAGCGAAACCTATCCCAGCGGCGCTTACTGGGTCGTGCTTTCGCTGGAGTAGAGACACCCGCATCGCATTGGATCATGTGCTCCGCACCCATTATTCCGAATCCGACACGTTCGTAATCTAACCCGGCCGCATTCGTCTCCTTACAATCTGGTGGACACAATGTTCGACTACCTGCAATCCATGCTGGATGAACCCTGGAAGCCGGTCTCGCGTCCGTCCCTGATTGCGTGGCTCGTGTTCTACCTCGCATTCCTCGCCTATGCGTTCTCGGCCCACGGCGGATTCTTATTCATTGACGCCGCCAATCTCGTCGTTCACGAGGGCGGCCACAATCTGTTCGGATGGTTCGGTCCGACGCTCGGCCTTTGGGGAGGCACGGTGCTGCAGTGGCTGGTCCCGTTTCTCCTGGCCGCATACTTCTTTACGGAACGTCAGGTAACGGCATTCGTCTTTTGCGGTTTTTTCTTCTTCGAAAATTGGCTCTACACCGCAACTTATATGGCTGACGCGCGAGCGCAGATTCTGCCGCTGGTCACAACCGGTGATCCCGATTTTGTGGAACACGATTTTCACGCCATCTTCTCCCACCTTGGGCTTTTGAATTACGACACCACAATCGCGTTCGTGGTGCGTGGCTTGGGCTGGTGCGGAATGGTGGCAATGATTGCGTGGTTCGTCTACGAGGCCTCGAAAAAGAAGGATGTCGCCGTACAAGGCTCGGATTTTTCAGCGCTGACTCGGCTGGCAATCCCGAAGAAAGCTGCTGGACAATTGCCGCTGTTGGCCGGTTCTGGAAAACCGGCGCGTGATGCTGCCGCGCTGAAGAAAGCTCCTACGGGAGCCGATCGCTGCTAAGCCCCGAACGGTCCCGTCGCAACCCGCGCGAGGTTCTCTAGTTCCTTGAGGTAAATCGGCCGCAACAGGAGTGTTGCTAATTTTCGCTCGATCCACCCCGGAATTCCGCTCCGCAACCGAAGTTCCGTGGATATGGTCACCCGCGAATCCGCCGGAGCCGTGCCCGGATCGATACTAAATGTTGTCACCGCCCCATTCGTATCCAGAGAGGTTTCCACCAGCACGCGCCCCGGTTCGGGCTCCGTGATTTCCGCGCGCAGAGTTTGTCTTTTCCCGAAGACGCTCATGTGAAACCGAATTATCGTGCCCGCGCCAATACCACCCTGCTCCACCACCAGCTCGCTGAATTGCCGCGGAAGAATGCGGGCATGCCCATCGCGGTAGTTCGCGATTATGGAATACACGCGCTCTCGACGTGCCGGAATAATGGCCGACGCACTGACCGTGTGTTTCGCAATTTTTTCTTGCATTGCCGAACCCAACGCTGCGTGGCTCATTCATTTATTGAAGTGATTTCGAATGGCTTCCGCCTGCACCCGGGTCACAACCGCCGAAAGCGCTGCAGTGTCCGCCTGCTTGACCGCCTGCACACTGCCAAAATGCTCCAGCAATCGCCGCGACGTGTTGCTCCCCACTCCCGGGATATCCAGCAGTTCCGTGGCGCGGTCTCGCATTTGCCGCCGCTTGCGATGGAATGTTACCGCGAAGCGATGGGCCTCATCCCGGATCATCTGAATCAGGTGCAGCACCGGCGAGTGATGATCCAGCGCAATTGGATCCTTCTCCTGGCCGTACACATACAGAATCTCTTCCCGTTTGGCGATGGCCGCGAGCGGCTGATTGATGATTTCCAGGCTCTCCAGCGCTTCCTCGGCCGCGTGCAGTTGCCCGAGTCCGCCGTCAATCAGCACCAGGCTGGGCAACGGCTTTTGTTCTTCTTGTAGTCGCTTGTAGCGGCGCGTCACTACCTCGCGCATGGACGCGAAGTCGTCCACGCCCTCCACAGTGCGGATGATGAACTTCCGATAATCCGATTTCTTCATCTTCCCGTCTTCCCAGACCACCATCGAGGCGACGGTTTCGGCGCCCTGAATGTGGGAGATATCAAAGCACTCGATACGCTTTGGCAACTCGGGCAATCCCACAACTTCCTGCAACTCCTCCTGAATTCTTCGCGCGTTCGGCTTCAGCACGCGGAAGCGCTGATCATAAGATTGTTTTGCATTGTTCCCGGCCAAATCGATCAGAGAACGTTTATCGCCGCGCTGCGGCACGACGATGTGAACTCGCGCATTGCGGGCACCAGTCCCCGCGCTTTGTTCCGACAGCAAATCCTCAAGCTCTTCGCGATCTTCGAAATCAAGAGGGACGTACAAATTCCGCGGAACGTACGGTTGACCGATATAAAGCTGCTTCACCAGCGCGGAAAAGAATTCCCCGGGGTGAAACTGCTCGTGTAGGGACGGGCGCCCTCGCCCGTCCGTGCCGAGCGAAGTTCGACTGGGGTTTGTTTCGAGTTCTCCGATGTCGTCTGCTGAATTCCCCGGCGAGCTTTGCTCGCTCGGACAGCCGATGGCGGCTGTCGCTACATGTTCAACGGCGGCGAATTCCGGCAGATCTTCCCAGAAAAACTCGCGCCGATCTACCATCTTGCCGCCACGCATGTGAAACAGATTCACAGCCAGCATGCCGTTCTCGTAATGGTAGCCAAACACATCCGCGTCATCGCCCTCGGCGGCCGCCATGCGCTGTCGCTCCTGCAACTGCTCCACGGTAGAAATCAGGTCGCGATAACGCGCCGCTCGCTCATACTCCTGTTCGCCCGCAGCCTGCTCCATGCGCGTACGCAGCGACTTGGCCAAATCCGTGGGCCGTCCCTCCAGAAACATCTTCACGTCGCGCACCGCTTCCTGATACATGTCTGGCGTAGTCAGATCCTGCACGCAAGGTCCGAGGCAGCGGCGGATGTAGTACTGCAGACAAGGACGCGCATGCAGTCTCGTCAAATCCACCTTGCAGGAGGGAATCAGGAAATTGCGGTGGATCAAATCCACGATGCGATACGCCAGATTGCCAGGGAAGTAGGGGCCGAAGTACGCACTGCCATCCTTCCGCAGGCGCCGGGTGACGTATACTCGGGGCCACTTCTCGCCCAGCGTTAGCTTCACATACGGATAGGTCTTGTCATCGCGCAGCAGGATATTGAAGCGTGGCTTGCGCTGCTTGATGAGATTGTTCTCCAGCGCCAGCGCTTCTTTGTTGTTGGCCACAACGATGTACTCGACATCTGCCGCCTCCCGCACCAGGGTTCCCGTCTTGGCATCTTCCCAGCGTCCCTCGTGGAAGTAGCTGGAGACGCGGCTCCGCAGGTTCTTGGCCTTGCCGACATAGATGACATCCCCCTCGGCGTTTTTGTATAGGTACACGCCGGGCTCGGTGGGAATGGTCCGAATTTTCGCGAGCAAGTCCATTGGAATACGGAACGGCGCCATGAAACCGGGGGCAGACCAGGTCCATCAGACCAGCTCCGCCGGCGAGCTACATGGATATTCTATTGGATGGGAAGTGAGCCCTTTGTGCTACAAAAAGGCTGATGAATCCTCACCATGTACTTCCTCGTGCGGCAAGCCTGTTCCTGGCGCTGATCGTCCTTCTGGGCAGCTCCCGATCGGGCCAAACTCCCACACAGCAGCAAAATCCTGAATTGCCGCAGGTCACAAAATCTCCCGAAGGAAAGAAGGAAGAGGCCGAACACGCCGCAGCGCGTGCTCGCGCTCATCATTTCGATCGCGTATTGATCATCGTCCTCGAAAACGTCGACTACGAACTCGCGATTCAGGACAAGAATCTTGCCGCCCTCGCTTCCCAGGGCGCGAGCTTCACGAATTTTCACGCGTTATTCCATCCTTCTTATCCGAACTATCTGGCCATGGTCGCGGGAAGGGATTTCGGAACCCACAACCGTCTGCGCTATCTCGCCGACAACCAGGTTAACTTTCCCGATGATCCGGAGCACCGCACCATCGCTGACCGCTTGATCACATCTGGACTCGACTTCAAACAATACGCGGAGGAACTGCCCCAGGGGACCTGCCCCTGGAATCTCTCCAGCCAGCATGTGGCGCAGAGGCGTGGAAACTATGTCCGCCGCCATGTGCCCTTCCTGAGCTTTCGCCGGGTCCAGCAGAAGTGGTGCGACCGCGTCATCCGCGTGGATTCCGCGAATGCGAAAAATTCGTTCGTGCAGGATGCCAATAAGGGATTGGTCGCCTATTCCTTCTACACCCCAAACATGGTCCACGACGGCCACGACACCAGCGTGACCGTTGCGGGAGCATGGGTGACGAAGTTCCTCGACGAAACCTTCCCCCAGAAATTGCGTACAGGCACGCTGGTCGTGGTTACCTTTGACGAGTCAGGCGGCAATCTGGACAATCGCATCTATACCCTGTTTCTCGGCGATATGGTCAAGCCCGCGAACCAGCAGGATCCCGCCGCTCTGGGCCGCCACTACACGCATTACAGCGTGCTCCGCACCATTGAAGACAACTTTGGCTTGGAGCCTCTCACGGCCAACGATCGCAATGCGCCCCCGATCACCGACGTCTGGAAGTAAGCTCTCGCCGTATTACTGCGACCTATCGCAGGCCTCACCTCGCCCACCGTATAAAATTTCCATGCCAAATATGCCGTTTGGCTGCACTTCCATGTTGCTGGGACCGCCTGACCATCCCTCGCGATCTCACCAACTTGTTGAAAGGTATATACTTATCGCATGCCCGGGTAGAGCAGACAACTGGCATCTCCCGTGCATTATGGGAAATGGGACTAGTACAACAGTAAAAGTCATCCCAAAGGTTTTGGATCGAAGTTCAGGCGCGCGGGGCAACCCAGATCGCGCCACCAAAGATGGAATCAAGGAGCCTTCACCCTATGAACCGCACTTCGTTAGCAATTTGCCTTGCCGCCAGCATGGCCGCCACTGTCGGATGCAGCAGCAAAAACTACGTCAAACAGCAGACCACACCCCTCATCAATAAGACCAACGAGCTCGACGACCTCACCGCGAAGAACACCCGCGACATTAAAGACGTCGATGCCCGAGCCCAGGCTAGCATTCAGGCGGTCACAGCCAAGACTGCTGAAGTTGAGCAGAAGACGCAGACCGCTGCTCAGAACGCCACCCAGGCTCAGCAGGTCGCGGATGCCGCGAACGGCCGCGTGGGCGTGCTCACCAACACCGTCGCCAATCTGGACAACTATCATCCCGTTGCCGAAACCAGCGTGAAATTCGGTTTCAACAAGGACCACCTGACCAAGCAGGCCCAGGAAGCGCTCGATCAATTAGCTGCGCAGATCGCGAATACCAAGGGCTACCTGATCGCTCTGGAAGGTGGAACGGACTCCGTTGGATCTCCGGACTACAACTATGACCTCAGCCAGCGGCGTGCCAACTCTGTGATCCAGTACCTGGCCACCAAGTACAACGTTCCCGCGCACAAGATTTATGTGATTGGCCTGGGTAAGGACAAGCCGGTCGAGTCGAACAAAACCTCCAAGGGCCGCGCCGACAACCGCCGGGTGGATGTTCGCTTGATGACCAACACCGTGGGTGGCAGCCAGCCCGCTCCCACAACCGGCACGAACAATCCCAGCATGTAGCTCAAGTTTACCCTCCTCCCCGGAGGACTTCGCCAACCAGGCCGCTCAATGCCTCCCCCTGAGCGGCCTGCTTTTTTGGTCGTCACCAAGAACTAGAACGTCGCCCGACTCGCCCCCAAAAAGAGACAAAGTGAACACGAGCTGCCGGTGCAACAACATCGAAGGCAGTTGATATACATTTACTTGTATATGCCTTCGGCTCTGCGCTTAAATTATTACTCACGGATTAACTGGTCATCAGCGCCGTGAATGTCCTTCATCCTTTCTGAAATCTCCGCTGAAGCGGTGTTCAAAATTCTGTACTGAAACGTCAGTTTTCTGTACGTTCACAGCCTTCGAAAGACAAATCTCGCTCTTCCTCCGCGCTGAACGCAGCACAAATCCACATTTGTTCCCCCGCGATATGAGCGCGCTCACGAAGTGCAGTGACGTCGATCACCACCATGAACGTGCTATGGCCCGCTGATTGCCTTCGCGAGAGAATAGCAGGCGAAAAGCGAAGGGAGCTTTGTGTCTTCCGAAAGCCCGAGAGCATCTTCTTCACCCGGTCTGGACCTGCTCTCTTTTAAAAGGCAGCAGACCGTTTTCATCCTGCTGAATCTGCTCCTTCTCTTGTCATTGTGCTCATGCACGGATCCCTGGCCTCTTATTGGAATGAGCCTTCGCTGGGTCTGTTCAGCGTAGCAACAGCGGTTTTTCTGATCCGGATTCCCGAATTGCTATGGGTGCGCCGCCGCTCCCGGCCTATTCCAACTGTGATCACGACTGCTCTGACCTGGGCCTCTATTCTGCTCAATATCGGCCTGACCATCCTCCTCTCTCAGTTGATGGACCACGAAGATAGCCCGTATATCGCGCTGTTGCTCTTGCCGGTTTTGGAGGCAGCCTTTCGCTTTCGCTTCAGAACACTTGTGGGCGTGATCGCGGCCAGCGACTTCGCCTGCTTCTTCTGGCAATGGCGTTTTTTTCTGAAGCATCCTCCGGTCGATGTCGGCGAGTACGCCGAGGCCGCCACCACCTCTCTGATGCTGGCGGTGGCTGGAGTCCTGGTTTGGCTGGTAGTGCGCGATCTTCAGCGCAAGGAAACGCGTCTGGCACACAACTTGCATGAGCTGGAGCAGACAAGAGAAAAACTTCTGCACGAGGAGAAGCTTGCCGCCATGGGACGGTTGTCAACTGCGATTGCACACGAGATCCGCAACCCCGTCGCGATGATTACCAGTTCCATCACCTCGGCGAAGCAATCGTCGGGACCGGAACGCGAAGAGATGTTCGCCATCGCCTCGGAGGAGGCCGGACGCTTGAGCCGTCTCACCACCGAGTTCCTTGACTACGCGAGTACGCGTCTCCCCAACCTGACTTCTACCTCGATCGCCGACACCGTGGCCTACATCGCCGATGCTGCGCGCGCCCATGCCAGCCAAAAGGGCGTGAAGTTTGAGTTGCAGGTTCCTGACGCTCTGCTCGCCACCGCCGATGCGGGACAGTTGCAGCAAGCGGTGATGAATCTGGTCCTCAATGCAGTCGATGCTTCCCCGGCCCAAGGCACCATTCTGTTGCGAGCCCGCCCTCAGAATCAGACGGTCCTGATCGAGGTGGAGAACGCAGGTTCGCCGATTCCTGATGCCATCCGGAGTCGCCTTTTTGAGCCCTTTTTCACGACTAAGCCCCGCGGAACGGGCCTGGGCCTGGCAATCGCCCGCAATATTGCGCGAGCGCAAGGTGGCGATCTCAAATTGGCCGAAAATGGACCATCTTGTGTCCGCTTCTCCATCACGCTGCCCCTGGCGGAAGACCACGGGCACCGCTGAGCAAAACTGCCATGGGCCGAATTCTGCTTGTCGATGACGAAGCCAGCATGCGCCGGATTCTTGCCTTCAATCTGCGCCAGGATCAGCATGAAATCTGGGAAGCCTCGGGCGTGCAGGAAGCCCGCCGCGCTCTCGCCGCCAATGACTTTGATGTCGTGGTCACCGATCAACGCATGCCCGACGGTGAGGGCCTCGCCGTTCTGGGATACGCACATGAATCGGATCCCACCCTCGCCGTAATTTTCCTTACTGCCGTGGCCACCATTGAAATGGCCGTAGAAAGCATGCGCCAGGGCGCGTTCGACTTTCTCACCAAGCCTTTCCAGCCGGAGGTGGTGCGGGCCACCGTACGCCGCGCCTGCGAGCGAACCCGGCTGCTGCGCGAAAACATTCTGCTGAAAGATGCCGTCGTCCGCCTGGAAGGAACCTCGGAGATCTTTGGCGAGAGCCAGGCCATTCGCGAGGTACGTGAACGCATCGCCCGCGTCGCTCCCACCAGTGCCACAGCCTTAATCACGGGCGAGACCGGAACCGGCAAGGAACTGGTGGCCCGCGCCATTCACCGCAATAGTCCCAGGACATCCAAGCCGTTCGTCGCGGTCAACTGTGCCGCTTTCACCGAAACTCTTCTGGAGAGTGAACTCTTCGGGCACGAAAAGGGAGCTTTCACCGGCGCTGATCGCCAGCGCCAGGGATTATTCGAAGCCGCCCACGACGGCACGCTCTTCCTGGACGAAGCGGGCGAGATGTCATTGCCCGCCCAGGCCAAGCTGTTGCGCGTTCTGACCAATGGAGAGTTGCTGCGGGTGGGCTCGACCCGTCCTCGCCGGGTCGACGTTCGCGTGCTGGTGGCCACGCATCGTAATCTCCAACAGCGGGTGAAAGAAGGTCTGTTTCGCGAGGATCTTTTTTACCGGCTTGCCGTCGTGCCGATTCATCTCCCGCCCCTGCGCGATCGCGTCGAAGACATTCCCGGAATGAGCGACATCTTCTGCCAGCAAATCGCCACCGAGCTGAAGATGCCCCGCCGCCGTTTGAGTGAGGCGGCATTGCATGAACTGCGGCAATATCGTTTTCCAGGAAACCTGCGCGAGCTCCGCAATTTAATCGAGCGCGCCTATATTCTTACCAGCAATCTTGAGATTGGACCCGGTGACTTGCCGCTCGCGCAGAAAGAAGTCACATCCGCGGGAAACAACGGCTCTCACCCCGATTCCTTCGCCGTACCCAATGCCGACTCGTTCGACCTCACTGGATTTCTGGAGCACGCAGAGAAAGAACTCATCCTGCGAACGCTAAACGCAACCCGTGGCGCGCAGTCCGAAGCGGCTCGCCGAATGGGGTTGTCCCGCAGCGCGCTGGCCTACAAGCTGAACAAATACGGCATCCGCGTTGCGGACTAAATCGCAGCCCAGTTGCCCAGTCTTCAGCACGAAACGGGAGCCACGAAATTTGCGTGCCTCTGACATCTGTACAGAAATTTGTTGCCACCTGTACAGAAATCCTGACACCCAGCATAGGCAAGCCTCAATTCTGCTGCGAAAACATCGGAGGAAGCACCCCGCATTGGTCCGCCACCCATTGCTTATTGCGAAATTTCCCCTTGCAAGCCGTACCCGCGGGACCGTGCCAGTTTGCTCTCACGAGTTCTTCTTGGCCGCTGAATTGCACTGCAGCTAATAATTGCCGACGTGCTCGGGTCACCCTCCCCACAATTTCGTACTCGGAGCAACGTTCGCGCAATCCATGGGGCGCTTACCGATTGTGTGCTCAACTTGTACGAGTAGCGCCACCCCGGTTTAAGTATTGCCCAACACAAAAATTGGGCGCGAGGCCCGCTCCACCTCCCCATTAGGCGCGGGCCTTTTTTTGGATTGGTTGTGCCCTGAGAAGGTCGGCAACTCGCAGGTTCCAGCAAAAGAAAAGGGCACGAGTGACTTCATGGCCCTTTCCGCTCCGTAACCAGACTCAGAATGCGAACCGCAATGCGAACTGCATGAATCGCGGCGTGGTCAGCGGATGCTCGTGGAGGCAGTGCTAACTGAGTACTGAGTACCGAATACCCGAAATTTATCGAGAAGCCCCGGACGCCACCTGCTTCGATGCCATCTTCACCCCACGCGAACTGATAGCGTAGCGCGCAATGCCCTTGTACAGAGCTTCTGCGATCTGCTCGCGGTAGCCATCGCTCTGCAGCTTCTGCTCATCCGTCGGACTGCTGACGAAGGAGACCTCCGCCAGGATTCCCGGCATCGCGCTTTCGGTCAGCACCACAAAGCCGGCTTCCTTCACGCCGCGGTCGCGCAGCCCCGGATTTTGCACCGAAAGCTTGCCGTACAACGAGCGTTGCACGCTCGCCGCCAGCCGGCGCGACTGCTCGATGCGGTCGCGCAACTCGCTTGCGCTGAGGGTGGTCGATACGGACTCCTTCAGATTGCCCGCCATCGAACCCGTGTCCACATTTTTCAGCGTGGCTTCCTTCGACCCTGGAGCCGAGAAGAAATTCGTGTAATAAGTCTCGACCCCGCGCGCGGAAGGCAGATCGCTGTAATTGGCATGCACCGAGATAAACAGGTCAGCCTGTGCCTGATTCGCGATCTGCGCGCGATCATCCAGTGGAATGTAATTATCGTCTGGCCGCGTATAAATCACTTCCGATCCCAGGCGGCTTTCCAGCAGTTTGCCCAGGCGTTGCGCGATTTCCAGCACCAGATCTTTCTCTAGCAATCCTCGGCGCCCTACGGTGCCCAGGTCCCATCCCCCGTGACCGGCATCGACGGCGATACGCAGTTTGGGTACCCGCGCCCGGAGCTGCAAATCTTCCTTGGTCGGAGGAGGAATCACGATCGCCAGCTTATTCTTCTCCGTCTCCGGAGCGTTGGGGAACAAATTGACCGCGCCCTTCGGGCTTGCTCCCGCCTTGCTTACCTCGATGACCAGTCGATAAGGATCGCGCTCCAGGCTTACTTGCGGCCGCGACAGTGCCGCTCCCGGTCTTGGCTCCAGCACGATCCGCGTCATGCCCGGCGCAGGCTGGGCAATGCGGATGCGGCTCAATAAACTATCGCCATCGAACGATTTTCCCTGCAGCTCGGCAGCCAGTTGCGTGTCGCGCAGATCGAAGTAGAAGCGGTCAGGATTGCTCAGATGTCCCGGCTCGTACTGCACCTGATCTTCCAGGTCGAGCACGATGGTGCTTGAGTCACCGGACGACCAGTGCCGGACTCCGGTCACCTTCGGGTACTTCGAGACCTCCTGCGGAGTGGAAGAAGCACCCGCCGGTACCGCCGGTTCGGATTGGGCTGTGGAAGACGTTGCTGGAGCGGCGTTGTTGCCCGTACTCGGCGTCACCTCCTGAGCCGCACTGCCGCCCGGCCCGGAGCCTTCGGATTGGCGCAACGGGGTTGTCTGAACCATCTGGTTGGCGATTTGCGCGCTCTTCAGTTTCCACCAGACCCCCGCGGCAAAAGCGGAACCAACAACAATACACACCAGCAACACCAGCATCCACTGCCGCTGCGAAACCATGCGCGGCTCGGCTGGGACTAAGCTCGCTTCGGGCTGAGTTGAAATTACTGGCGATGCTAGCGATTCAGCGGGCTGTGCGGCAGTGGCCGGCTTTTCTTCCGGCTTCTCCTCCGCGGAAGCCTTCGCCGCCGCTTCCTTCTTTGGCCCAGCATCTGTTTTGGCAACGGCTCGATCGACGGATGCTTCCGAAGCTACGCCTTCCTTGCTGCCAGCCGCTGCAACTGCTACTGCGGGCTTTATTGCGGGTTGCGAAGAAACAGAAGACTTCGTCGGTGTCGCGGCAGGCGCGCTCTGCGCCACCTCGGCGGGCCCCGGCTTGCCAGACTGCGGCTTCTGGGCCTCCGCGCTTTTCGATACTTCGATCCGCGGAGTCGCTGCACTCGGAGCCATCGGCGCTTCCAGCTTTGTCTCCGCCGCCTCCGCCGCTTCAGCGAAGCGATCTTCATCTTCGGGCTTCAGGGCCGCCAAAACCAGTTCGGCCAGCAGCGTCAGATTGCGGACGTCGCTATCGTTGAAGCCGAAGGGCCAGGAACAGAATGCCTCTAGAATTCCAATCACGCGGCGGCGTCCGCAAAGCGGCACCGCGATCATCGAGCGCGCACCCAACTTCCGGCACGCTTCCAGATTTACCCGGGAATCCGTCTCGGTATCGTCACAATTGAAGACCTGGGCGGTGCGGAAACAAGCGCCCGAGAAGGAGGAGTTGCGATCAATGCGCTGTCCCAGGTCAGGGCAAATCGTGCCGGCCGCGGCGCGCAGAACAATTTCCTTGTTTTCCGCCAGCGCAATGGCCAGACCGTCCGCTCCTGTAATGGCCACCGCTCGTTGTGCAACGAGTTGCAGAACCTCATCCAGGACGAATTGTTCTTCCGGCTCGAATTCCGCAGCCGCAGGCGGGGAATCGAAGCCGGAGTAGCGGGCCGCCAGCGATCTCCTTCGCCGGATCTGCTCATGCAGAGCCGAGAAAGCCAGCAGCGCTTGCAAGGCGTCGAGTTGCGTAGCTTTTTGCGGAAATTCGTCGGCGGAATCCGGGCCGTCCGTACGTGTAGGCCAGTCTGGCACACGGACTCCGGCGAGATTAGACACTTCAACGTCCGGTTTCGTACTCGAAGTCGCCATTCCGACACAAGCCCATACATAACTTATCGGGGTTGCTGGCCGGTTGCAATTGTCAGGGCATGCCCCTTTGGCCATGCACTTTCGTGACTGGCTCGAAACCAGCCGATGCGCTAACGCGAGGAAGACGCTCCGAGCAGAAACCTAAATACCATGGCGCGCCCCGAACCAGCCCAGTCACTTAGGGCCGCGCTGCCGCCAGCCTAGAATTCCAAGCACGGGGCTCTCTGGCCGAGCAACTCCGGTGGTGTGTATGGACGCAGGGACATCTCTCGCGCGACAGGCGCGGACCAAGCATCGGCACGAACTTCGCACCCTCACCTACGTCACCCTTGATCAGGCGAACGGCGGAATCGTCCGCAACCTGACCCGCGAGGGCATCGGCGTCCAGGCGGTGGCCGCGGTTCATCCCCTGCAGGAAGTGCGCATCCGCTTCGAGTTGCGCCATCCCAAGCTGCGCGTGGAAGCTCGCGGGCAAGTCATGTGGTCCACGTTTTCTGGGCAGTGCGGCATCCGCTTCATCGAACTGTCTCCCACTCTCTGCGGGGACATTCAAGAGTGGATTTTCGGAAATCTGCTGGAAGCGGCCGCCTTGCACAGTGATCGCGCGATGTTTGCAGCACCCGGCGTGCGTGAATCGTCTCCCATCGAAGAAGACGGCCTGCTCACTTCAGCGACTCCGGTCAAGGTTATCGACCTGCCGCGTCTGCCAGATCAGGATGAGAGAAGTTCGGTTCAGGATCTTGTCGCAGAGGAAAGTCCCACTGCACTGGATTGGCTGTTGCAGCCGCTTTCTGCATCAGGACTGGCGTGGGCAGTGAACGCCTTGGCCATGGCTGCGGTACTTTTACTGTTTGCGGTGATCTTCCTTTCGGTAACGCACGAGACCCCTACCCGGTCGGTCCTCGCAACTCTAGCCCTGCTTGTGCCGGCCCTCTATTGGGGATTTTTCAAGATGTTCGGAGGCTGCAGCCTGGGCACGCGATTGGCCCGCCTGACCGAATGTGACGACGAAGAAGAACCCGTAGGCGCGCGATTCCGCTGAGTGGCCGCCCTAATTTGCCAGGAATTGCTGCGCCAGCCAAAGCTGTAAAGCTCTCTTTTCGGCCGCAGAAAGTTTCACGAAGCGAATGCCCATATTACCGCGCTGATCCTTCCAAACTACTTCGGATGGGGTGTTCAACTGTACCTTGCTGCTGGGCAATGCGAACGAGATCTGGACCGCACTGCCTTCAACCACGCAGTCTGTTTGAATCTGTATCCCGCCCTGGCTCACATTGACCAATTTCGCCTCCACCGTCTTGCTGGCTTTCGCTTTCAACGAAACCTGCACCTCCAGCGCGGCGCCATCGTAACGCAGGCGTCCATCGACAATCAGGTTCCGCGCCGCGGACAGCGTGCGCACCGCCTGATCAACCGAGATCGGCTTTTCGAACGCAAACAGAGCGCCCGTGCCTTCCAGGTCGTGCACCTGCTGTGGACCGCCCATCAACACTAGCGGGCACGATTTCGCCTGCTTTTCCAGCGCCGGCAATTCGCGCAGGAACTGCGAACTTCCATTGAGATCGCAATCGACGATGAGGGCATCGACCATGGACTTGGAAAGCCGGGTCAGCGCTTGTTGCGGCTCGCGCTCGACAGTAACGTCCATGTTCAGGCTGCCCAGGATGCATTCCAGGACACTGACTTCCTGCCAATCACGCGAAACCACCATTGAGGAAAGAGGCATGCGGACCACTCTAGCCTTCGCGGCATCTGTTCCGTAGGTAACGAACGTAATGAGAACCAAGCCGCTCATGGAGGAACGGCCGCCTCGGCTGTCCAGCGGAGCGAAGCTCCGCTTCATGATAGCGGCGATGAAAACAGAGGTTTAAGTAAGAGCCGTAGCCGGCATGATTTCTTTGCGGTACCACTCGACCGTGCGGCGCAGGCCTTCTTCGAAATCTACCGTCGGCCGGTAGCCAAGGCCCGCTTCGGCCTTCGACACATCGGCCAGCGAGTGCTTGACGTCGCCGCCGCGTGCGGGACCGTATTTCGGCTGCCCGGAATAGGACGTCAGCGGTTGCAATGCCTTGAACGTTTCCTTGAGTGTCACCCTGCGCCCGGTGGCGACGTTGAAGACTTCTCCCGCGGCCTTGGATCCATCCGCTTTGCAGGCCAGCAGGTTGGCATTGACGGCGTTGTCGATGTACGTAAAATCGCGGCTCTGCTCGCCGTCTCCGAAAATCGTGGGCTGTTCGCCTTTCAACATTTGGGTGATGAACTTGGCTAGAACGCCGGAGTACGGCGATGAGGGATCCTGCCGCGGCCCGAATATGTTGAAGTAGCGCAGGCAAACCGTCTCCAGCCCGTAACATCGAAAAAATGAAACCATGTAGTGCTCGCTCGCCAGTTTGGCGACGGCATACGGCGAAATGGGGTCCGGCTTCATGCCTTCGTGTTTGGGCAACGTCGGAGTGTCGCCATACGCGGAAGAAGATGCGGCATACACAACCCGCTTCACCTTGGCGTCACGCGCCGCGACCAGCACGTTCACCGTACCGTCCACGTTCGCGCGGTTGTTGCCCAGAGGATCCAGCACGGATTTCGGAACGGAAGGTATTGCCGCCTGATGCAACACGAAATCGACCCCTTTACAAGCGCGATGCATGGCGTCGAGATCCGTAATGTCCGCTTCGTGAACTTCGATTCGGGCGGCAATCTCGGCAAGATTTTCTTTTTTGCCGGTGGAGAAATTGTCCACTCCCCGAACCGCTTCTCCCCGCGACACTAGCGCGCGTGCGATCGAAGATCCGATAAAGCCACCAATTCCTGTGATCAGGTAGAGAGACATGCCTGAACATCATAGCGAATCAGCGCCGCTGGTGTGGAATGGCAAGTCTGAAGTATCTAGGTTTCCAATACCCCGGGCGGCCGCGCTACAAAGCTTGATCCTTTAATTCGAAACTCGAAACTCGAAACTCGAAACTGTTAACCCTTCTGGCTCTTCCGCAGGATTCGCACAAAATCCTCCCGCCTGAGCATCTCGCGGCTCTCAAAAAATTCCATCAGCTCTCGAATCACTGCCGCCGGGTCGGCGATCACGGGCATGCTACTCACCGCCTCGGACCCTGCCACCGTGGACGCGATGTCCGTCCGTATCACCACACAGCCGCGGCATGCGGTCGCCAGTATCTGCCGCAGGCGCGCGACATTTTCCCCCGTCATGCCCACGAACGCAATGCCCATACCCAAGTATGGATAGCTGACTCGGACATTGCCGCGGGTCTCCACCCGGATGCCATTTGCCTCCAGTTTCATGTCCAGGACCGTTCCCGCCGGATAGGTCGCTTGAGCTTCGATGTAACAGCCGTGCAGGCTCATGTCGGTGAAGGTGGCCCAGGTACGCACGTCACAGCCCTCTTCGCGAATCTCCACGCTGCCTTCGCACTTATAGCGCGGCGCTTGGCGTTTGTTCGAGCCTTGGTACTGTTCGCCAGCCGCATCTCGCTCCGCTTGCCGGGCCTGGGGTGAAGCTGCATCGGCCTGGGATGACTGCTTCAGCGCCAGCAGGTAAGCAAGCCCTTGATGGTTTTCCTCGGACATAGGATTTCTCCGCCACCTGGCGTGTTTCCTTAGCTCCACTCCAACCCGGGGTGTTTTTGCGCGCCGCGGAGGATTCTTCTGTATTTATCGGAACAAATCAGCGGCAGGTTTAGGCAGGGCCAACAACTGGTGTCTAAGCGAGTCCTAATTGTGCGAGTCAGAGGCAGGCGCCTCCGTAGTGACCTTCTGTTGCGCGACCTCCCGGATTTCCTTCCACAATTCCTCCCGTCCCGCGCCGGTTTTGGCAGAGTAGGCAAGCAGGCGGGCAGAAGGATACTGCTCGCCCAAAGTGCGCAGCGCATTATTCAGTTGATTGTTCGAGAGCCGGTCGCTCTTGGTGCCCACCACCAGGAAGTCGCGTCCTGTGGAACTCAGAAAATCCAGCAGTTGGCGATCGCTTTGCTGCGGCGGGACATTGACATCGACGAGGGCGACGCAAAGCGCCAGGGTAGGGCGTTGCTGCAGATAAGGCTCGATGAATTTCGGCCATTCCTGCGAGATCTCGCGCGAGATTTTCGCGTACCCATAGCCTGGGAGATCCGCGAAAATCAGCTCCGGACGCGGCTTTCCCGGCCAGCGGATTTCAAAGAAATTGATGCTGCGCGTCCGTCCAGGAGTGGAACTGGTGCGCGCCAGCTTGGTCCCCACCAGTGAATTAATCACGCTCGACTTACCCACGTTGGAGCGGCCCAGGAAGGCGATCTCAGGCATCGACGGTGCAGGGAAGTGCGAAGCGTCAGTGGCGGCCGCAAGGAATCGGGATAGAACCCTCATGCTCAAGTTTCCTATAGCGGCAGCGGGATTGGCAAGGGAAGCGGGTCAACCGGGTCGGTCAGCGGTTCTCTTCGTGTCGCTCAATCTTTGCGAGAAGCTGTCTGTTATCCTGACTGCCTCATGCCCAGCGGTTCAGCCGATCCCTCGGGAGTACTGATTGAACTGGGGTTGGCCGTCATGGGTTTGGCGATTCTGGCTCGCGTCGCAAATCGCTGGGGATTTTCGGCAATCCCCTTATATTTACTCGCCGGACTTGCCTTCGGCAACGGGGGCCTCGCTCCCCTCAAGCTCACGCAAAATTTTATCCATATCGGCGCCGATATCGGTGTGCTCTTGCTGCTATTCATGTTGGGCTTGGAGTATGGCGGCGAAGAACTGAAGAAAAACCTGCGCGCAGGACTTCCCGCGGGAGTTGCCGACTTGCTTCTCAATTTCACTCCAGGACTTGCCATGGGGATCCTCCTGGGTTGGGGCCCGCTACCCAGCGTGCTCCTGGGCGGCGTCACCTTTATCTCCTCCTCGGGGGTAATTGCGAAGGTAGTCAACGAGCTAGGGCGCAGGGAAAATGCGGAAACACCATTAGTCTTATCGCTGCTCGTGCTGGAAGACCTCGCCATGGCGGTCTATCTGCCGGTTGTTGGAGTCTTAGTCTCCGGGGGTGGATGGAAGAAAGTTGCTTTCTCGGTGGCGATCGCATTAACCGCGGTGGCTTGTGCCCTCGCCGTCGCTTTGCGCTACGGAAAACAACTGAGCAGTTTTGCTGATCACGAATCCGATGAAGTGATCCTCCTTACTGTTTTTGGCGCGGTCTTGCTGGTCTCGGCCACCGCGCAGCACTTCCGAATATCCGCCGGAATTGGAGCGTTCCTGGTTGGTATCGCATTGTCTGGTCCCGTGGCAGCGCACTCCTCTCGCCTGTTGCAGCCCCTGCGGGATCTATTTGCGGCGACATTTTTTTTCTTCTTTGGCTTGGAAATAGACCCCTCGACACTTCTTCCGTCGCTGCCGCTAGCCCTCTTACTGGCACTGGTAACCGCTTGCACGAAAGTTTCCACCGGATATTGGGCTGCCGCCAGGGCGCGCATCGACCATCGGGGCCGTTGGCGTGCAGGAGTCGAATTGATCCCGCGTGGCGAGTTCTCGATTGTGATCGCAGGCCTTGGTGTGGCCACAGAACCGCGCCTGGGCCCACTCTCGGCAGCTTACGTGCTCATTCTGGCGCTAACTGGTCCGCTCCTGGCGCGGCTCACCAAATAAATCAGTTTTACCGTCAACGAATCGATGCTACGCGATTTCATTGAAATTGCCCGATTTCAACCCGCTATCGTCGGTAGTTGCATAGCACTTCAGAGCCATTCCCATCGCGGACCTGAAAACGTACTCTACTGGTGAGCAGACTTCGGGGGAGGGCTGTTCAGACGAGCGCCTCGAGACCAAAGAGTCTCAGGCGCTTTCGTCTTTCAGTCAACATCAAGCGGAAAGCTTGAGTGCTCCACGGTCCCGCAAAGAAGAGGCAATGGGGGAGGGCAGTTTCCTTGCAGGATCGGAGCATGGGGCGTACTAGCCCCGATAGGATCGAAAGGTAGGCTGTCGCACCCATGACATGCAAGCGTCAAGATGCGCCACGGACTATCTCCTCGCGCCTGATCAGCGAAGTCCCCAAGCGCTGTTTACTAAAATGTAGTCCCGGTCAGCGGGTTGTAGCACGTTTTTGTTCCGCTTTGTCCATCCGTCAGGCAGATCTTGCTGAATGCAAACGAAATCTGTTCTGTCGGAAGCTCGGTCGATTCAGTTCCGCCTAACTGGTAACCGGAGACGATCACGTCAGACAGCGTTACGGTGAAGGCCTCACTCCTCGTGTTCTCCTGCACGATCGTAACGGTCTTGATGTGTCGGCCGGAGACCACATCGCCAAACAACCGGGGACTGCAGCTATCCGCACGCTTTGACACGTTGAGATTGCTAACCGCTACCTTGCCCACCGAACCACCCGTTCCCGTACCGCCGGTGCTGAGCGAGTCGGTAGCGCCAAAGGACCAGGCCAGAGCAGGAAATACCCCGGTGCCCAGCGAGGTCGAGCAATTCAAGCCATCTACCGTAACCACGATGGACGATCGGTTAGCGGCGCGCCCGTTCTGAGCCGAAGCCGCCACACACATAGCGAACACAAACAGCAGCACACACTTCTTCTTCATCTGTAATCCTCCGTGCAGAGTGATAGTCAGGCCTTCCCAAAGGCAGGTGATTTTGCGAAAGCTACTTTGTTTTGGGTATCCACGAAGACGTGCGCAGCAGGGATGTGCAGGCCGCACAGGTTTCTTCGCCGCATCGAGTGTCCGATGGACAGCGCGGTACGCGCCAGTTACCGAAGGTCAACGCAAGCGTGAACGGCCGTATTGTCCAGCAGTTTGTCCCTGCGGTACTTTTGTTTCACCTCACCCACAGAGCCGTCACAGCGCTGCTCTGTTTGGGGTTCGCACGAAATCGCTTGGCACTCAAATCCCGACTGATGGGCGAAGAAACGGCGCAAAGTTGTGCTAACGCCTGCTTACGACAGTCGGCGATGCACTACTGCTCACGCGCCGTTCGGTTCTTTCACTTCACGGCTTTTTTTGTTTCTTTTCGGATGCAGCAATCGCCTTTCGGAATTGCTCGACCGCGGGGACGTTGGGAGCTTTCAATGCATCTTTTGCGCTGTAACGCCAAATGGGGGAAGAGTTCAGCGCATAAGGCCCGCGACCACGGTAGACCTCGAACACGTCATTTGCGCGGCCGATCTCCTTTCCAATGTGTGGCCCTGTATGTACCGGGACTCCGGGATCGCTGTCGGCAGGTACACGCCCCTGTTGCACCCCGATGCCGATATTTCCTCTGCCTGGTTGCATGTCGCCGATTCGCGTATCTGACGGTCCTCGTTCGATGGTAGGAGCCGCAAGTCTTCCCGTACCGGCGCGAACCGCTATTACCAGATCAGCCTCTCCCTCGATGACGACCGCGAATCTCCCCCACGATTGCAATGCCATTTGGACCACTTCTCGCGCCCTAGTGTTTGCCATGGGATCTTCGAGTGTGTCGCTGGCGTCGGGGCTGAGTACGACCTGAACTGTGTGCGCTTGGAGAACGTAATCGGGCAAGGTACTTTTGTCTTTGCTCTTATCTTTGGCAAACGCCAGCAAGGGAACAGACAGAAGGAGCAGAAAGCAGGAGAATCGAGATGCCATAAGTCCTCCAAGCCTTTACATCTTGGGGTTTTTGAGAAGTATACTCTTCCGATGCGACGAGCGATCCCATTGTCCCTGCACATTGCAGGTCCATCGCTGGCATAACATCGCCATAGCACTCAAAACGCCCATTCATGCGATCACGATCCCGATCTATTCCTCGTTCTGAAATGACTTTGTAAGCGCGATGCGTGACGAATGCGTTCCCAACAAAAAACCCCCACGCGCAGAACGCGTGGGGTTTCCTCAAGTTTAGCTTTCAGTCACTCACGGTCGTGCTGCAAGCATGTTGCGAGTTGCTATACTCGGGTTGAATCGCGTAAGTGTTTCTATTGAGTCTCACCAGGTTGGGATCAAAGAAAACATCGGTTGTTGTGAAACGTAAGAACGAGCACTCGTCGCCAATTTCTTCCCCGAAAATTCCATTGTTCAAGAGGTTCCACCACCCAGCTCCCTCCGGGTCGGTAATGGTTTCAAAGGCTTCATGCGACAAGACGTTGTTTGTGGAGTCGGTGAGCTGTCCGTTGGGTGTGTCTGGTCGCACGTTGCAGCCACTCACGTTCTGGAAGGGTTCTACCGTGTAGAGGACGACGTTACCCGCAGCGTCTTGTGCGCTGCCGTGATACGCGCAAAAGGCCCAGGTCTTGAAGTTATCCGGCGAGTAGCACACCGTGAACGTGCTATCGAAACAGACGTCCTGCCCCGGCACCAGGAAAACATGGTAGATGTTGCCCAATCCAAGTCCGCCGGTTTGGGCAGCTGCAGAGTAGGCGAGAATCGCCAGATCCAAGTTCGTGAATGGCTGGCCAACACCCGCCGACGGGTTGTAGCTTGGGACCACGAAATTGTTTCCGACTGGATACCGGGCTGGCGCCGAGGTGCCCACGTATTGATCTACAAGGTGAATCATCCCGCTTCGGTTCAGGTCTCTCAAAAAGCCGATCGGGTCACCCCAGCAGCTATTGGGCGGGCAAGCAGAGGACGGGTCCGTGAAGATGGAATGGTGAACCGCAGTAGGAAGTACCGCTCCGCCTTGATACTCAAGATCGCCTGGGTAGCGACGGCCGCGGGTTAAGCGCGAGCCCGACGCCGGTTTGGCAAGGCGCGAGCCAAGCCCAGCCAACAGGCTGCTTGCCTCTCGCGCATGCGTCGTCGGCATCGGCATGAAGGAACGGGTGCGAAGGTTCGAAACGCTGGGCACGTGCTGCACGGTTACGAATTCTTGCTGAGCCGCTGCTGGTAAACACAACGCAGTCACAGAAACTGCGAGAAGAGTGGTACAGAAACACTTCACCATGACGAGGTACTCCTCCGGAGAAAGTTTTTGATCGTAAATGCGTCGAGGGATGGCTGGCAACCTGGGAAGGGCCCAAAAGCACATCTCACGGCAGAATCCGTGAGATCCACTTGTGAAACCATCCCCTGCAGATTTGGCCCGACTTCCAACTGTAGACACGGAAAGAACATCTGAAGCGCGCCGAAGTTTAGTTTCGCTGCCTGCAGGTTGTCAAGTCTATTTACCAGTTGTGTCAATCTCACTCATCGGGCCGATTTCCGCATCCGGCGCGGCAATTGCAGCCGACCCGATGTATACTCTGGGCCGATAGATGGGCCATCCCCAGTCGCAAACGACCCGAGGTAAAGGCTGCCCTGCAAACGAACGCACACAGTTGCGCCATCTCCATGCGGGCTCGATCGACATCCTGTTACTTCTTTGCGTTGGCCTCAATTCTGACCGTTTGTGTGGAAGCAGCAATATGCGCCGAGCCCGACCCTCACACTCGCACTGTCGTTGAGTTATCTGAAAAACAGCTTCATCGCCTTTTCCCGGAACTCGCGGGCCTGAAATCTGACGACACTCAAACCGACCTTCCTATGATTTTGCAACGCGTCGCAGCCAATGAAGACGCCTTCCTGCGGAACATCCCGAACCTTACGGCGCGGGAAGACATCGCCGTGCAGCAGCAAGAGAACGCGGATATCGGGGGAGCGGATCGCACCTTTCCGGTATTCAGCGGGAAGTACACCTACCTGGTGCTGGCACAGCGCGGGAGTGACGGCATGCATCTGGTGGAATACCGAACTGACCTCAAGGGAAAAGAGATCAAACCCGGATTAGATGCTGCTCCTGCTTCGACTCAGGGCTTTGCTTTGGTCGCGCTGCTTTTTGACCGGTACCATCAGGCCTTTGCCACCTTCCGCTATCTGGGTCGACAGGTGGTCGATCACGCCGAGATGTACGTCGTCGCCTTCGCTCAACGCTCGGATGGAGCCCAGCTAACAGGACAAATCTACATTGGCGGAAAGACAACCTCGACCGCCTATCAGGGGATTGCATGGATTGATCCCGTCAAATTCCAGATTCGCCAAATGCGAACTGACCTGCTTGAGCCACTGCCTGATGTCGGCCTGCTTGCACAAACCACCAAGGTACACTTCATGGAAGTTCACCTGCCTGCAATCGGGACTCCGCTCTGGCTCCCGCGTTCTGTCGTTGTATCAAGCCTGCGCAAGGGCCAGTTAGTACGAAACCTTCATAGCTATCACAACTACCAAAGATTTGTCGCCAACTCCCGCATTGTGCCCGCGAATTAGGTTCTGCAGACTTCGGAGAAGCGGATCTTAAACGCCACTTCGTCCTCGACAGCGACAATCGCTACCCCTGGGATGCCGAGAGAGGCCCATCTACGCCATCGCTCATGTGTCCGGAATTAAGATGGTAGTCGCCTGGATCTTTAGGTACCATTGCCCAAGGCGGTGATACACGCTTCGGTGGCAGGCCGTCCTATTTTCACTCAAAACTCCAGTGCTTTCGACTTCGAGGCTTTCCGCTTCCTCACCCAAACCCCCGTCAGACCGGTAGCCATCAGAAACATCGACCCCGGCTCAGGAGTTGTGATCGGCGTGGCCGTCCCCGTAAACGTGCCTGATGCCCCTTGAATGATTTCCTGCGCACCGCCCATTGTGGTCAGCGTCAACGTTTCGGTCCCCGTCCCCAAAATCTGCAATCCGAACACTTGTGGCCCCAGCGAGCAGCCCACTCCGTCCGTGCAGCCGACCAGCTGATAGCCATAGATGGTCCCGCTTACCGTAAAGCTCATTGTCAACGTGTTACCGCCGGAATAAAACGCCGATCCCTTGAAAACCAGGTTGGGCGACAGATACTGGGCTTGGATCGACCCCAAAGAACCGTTGGACATACCCGTACAGTAGCTGCAGAAAGCAGCGGAATTCGTGGGACTCCACGTCAAATTGCAGACTGATCCAACTGTGCAGGAACCGATGAAGCTAGGCCCATCGGGCAGTCCTTGAGACAGACTCAACCCATTTCCTTGAATGAGGAAGTCCCCTGCCGTCAATCCATAGCCGTCATACGTGATGCCTGCTACGGAAATCGTGTTTACCCCATCGGCATAGGCACCGGCCGCAATAAAGCAAAGTACACCCACGAACAGCAGCCTTCTCATTTTTAGCATTTTCGACTCCGTACCGTTCGCAAACGCAAATCGATACCGCAAGACCGTGGAATGGGCCTAAATATCTGGGACGACACTCTATCACAAACCTTGGGCCTACTTATGACGGGAACACCGTATGCCACATCCTGGATTCGGAACGGTTTGTGACTGCTTATGAATATGCTAGTCACAGGTCGCCTCGAAAATACGGACCAACGCAAGACGGTCATGAATTCATCTCCTGAGGCAGACCGCCGAATCGAGCCGAAACGAACCAGTTGCGGATAGTCCGCTGCTTGCTTTCCTTCATCTAGCTGGTGGCCGAAAAGCACCAACCATGGTAAAACTCTGCCACCCCCGACCTGTGAATCACCCTCTCTCCCCGCTGCTCTGTCTCTCCTACCACGCTAAGGAATAACAGCTTAAAGACATTCTCATTCCCCGGCACCCATTGGCATTTGGATTGCCACAGTCCACCTAATAGAGCACCACCCTATCGCCAGCTGACCTGAACGTGCGCGCCCCAAGATAAGCGACGGGCGCGTGACGAGCACGACTGAACGCCTGAACGATTGCAAGAAGGCAAGCACGAAATCCAGGTTGAATTATGCGTATCTGGCATTTGGCCATCGCCGCTGTTCTGCTTCTCCTGCTGAGCGCGAACGCCCAGCAGTCGGGGGCTGACCCGCCTTCCTCGCCCGCGACCGCGCAGACGCCTGTTGTGGCCCCGCCTAATCCAGCTTTCTCGCCCCGCCAGCCAGAGCCGCAGCCGCCGACCCCCGTGCGGCAACCCGGAGCAGCACCCCCGCGGGCCGTGTACTCCTCGGGTCCCTCTCCCACCATGGACCAGGTGGTGAGCCGGGCAGTCGAGCGCGAGCACGCGCTCATGGAAATGTTGAAGACCCGTACGCCCATCGTTGAGACCTATCTGCAAAACCTGAAGTTCCTCCCGCAAGGGGGCGCGGTGCCCGTCGAAGACCATTACTTCCTCGGCCGAATGGACCTGGACGAGACCATCGATCGCACCGACTATTTGAAGGAAAAGAGCATGCAGACCCGCCTCCTGGGCGGTTTCCAGAGGCTGTACAAGATCCAGTACCGGCCCTTGGGCTTCTCCTGGATGATCTATGCCGACCGCACCGATTTTGACCGCGAGCATTACAATTTCCGCTACGCGCACCGCGAATTTCTGGGCGACGTGCGCTGCCTGGTGTTCACCGTAACTCCCAAGAAGAACTCCGGCAAAGCCCGCTTCGTGGGCCGCATCTGGGTGGAAGATCAGGATTACAACATTGTGCGTCTCAATGGCACCTACGAGCCGCGCCCTCGCAATGCTTACTTCTTCCACATGGATAGCTGGCGCTTGAACCTGGTCCCGGGCTACTGGGTTCCGGCATACATCTACAGCGAGGAAGGCGGCGGTTCGAAAGACGAGATCGCCTTCAAGGCCCAGACGCGGCTCTGGGGTTATGACCTGCAGAAGAGCGCAGGGGACGGCGAATTCACCGAGATGCAGGTGGACTCCTCAGTGAAGGACCAAAGCCCAGCAGCGCAGGATCCTTCTCCGCTGCAAGCGCAGTGGCAATGGCAGCAGCTGGCCGGGGACAATGTGGTCGAGCGCCTGCAGGATGCTGGCCTGCTGGCCCCCCGGGGTGAACTGGACAAGGTGCTCGAGACGGTGGTCAACAATTTGCTGACCACCAACAACATTGAATTGCCCGGCCTGGTGCGTGCCCGTGTGATGCTGACTTTGCCGCTGGAAACCTTCAGCGCGGGCAGCACCATCGTGGTAAGTCGCGGCCTGCTGGACGTGCTTCCCGATGAAGCCAGCCTCGCCATGGTGCTTTCCCGCGAACTAGCCCACATCATCCTGGGACATAACTTGACCAGTAAGTACGCCTTCTCCGATCGCATGTTGTTCTCGGATGAATCCACCTACAAGAACCTGGGCTTCCGGCACGCTCCCGAGGAGGAAGCTGCGGCCGACCAGAAAGCTCTCGAGCTCCTGAAAAATTCGCCCTATGCTCAGAAACTGAATACAGCAGGACTGTTCCTGCGCGAGGTGGCGGCGCGGGGCCCGGCCCTGCAAGCGCTACTCACTCCCCACTTGGGTACCAGCCTCACCGACCAGAAGGGCGCCGTGGATCACCTGCTCCCGCTGATGAATTCCGCTCCGGCCCTCGACCCCACCAAACTCGACCAGACCGCAGCCCTGCCGTTGGGCGGACGCGTTAAACTCGATCCCTGGGATGACCGTGTGGAATTGATCAAGATGACGCCTGCGAACATGACCACGGCGCGTGAAAAGATGCCGCTGGAAGTGACGCCATTTTTCCCCCGCCTTACCCGCTTCGGCGCACTCGTCAGAGCGACCGCCACCGCCGACGCCACAAAGCCAGCTCCGAACAATTAAGAATCGTCGCAAATATTATTCTGGAAATCCGATCCCGCCTAAGTTTCGCGCCAGGCGCATGACTGCACTTCAGATTGTCGCAAAATCGCGTTTACGGTCAAACCCACTCAAGCCTGTTAGCAACACTTGACAGCCCAAGACTCCCGTCTTGCTAAATCTCGGCCATGCTGTATGCTTTCGCGGTCGCGTAACGGAAGGCTGCACTTACGAAGGAGGTTCTCCGATGGCTTCCTCATTATCGGATGCACGGGTCAGACAACTGCTGGACGGCCGGTACATCGCGTCTCTTGCCACTCAAAACCCAAATGGTTCGGTCCATATTGTTGCCGTGTGGTTTTGGTTCGACGGGACCGACATTTACGTTGCTACGTCTTCTCGCAGCCGCAAAGCCCGAAACCTTCAAGCAAATCCAAAGGTCTCTCTAATGATCGACGCTCGCGACCCCGCTGCCTCTTACGGAGTCACGGTCACGGGTACGGCGGTGGTGCTTACCGGCGAGTCATCTCGCAACTGCAACGCGGCGATTCATCGCAAGTATCTAAGCGAAGCTGCGTTAGCGGACCCAAAGGTTGGTCCGGTGTTTGCTGGATGGGACGACGTTACCGTGCGACTCGCACCAGCTAGTGTGATCTTCTGGGATATGCGCGAGGCAGATCAGCATGTCTTTAGCGGCGCATTTAAGAACAACCCAACGTACCTATTGCCCCTGGCGAGGTAACTTGGTCAAAAATGGTGAAGTCAACAACCTTGTTTCGGTTTCTTGCTTGGCTCTCTACTGAAGGCCTGCCGTGCGAGGCGCCCCCTATTCGTGCACGGTCTGGGTTACCGACGCCGAACTCTTGGCGATGTTCGAGTTGCCGTGACTCTCGTTGAGCCTACTGTGCCCACGTAATCTCGGCCGCTTACAATCTGTGAGCGTTTTGGCAGTTTCATGGCAGGAGGCCGTAAACGACAAGACTGTTCTGTGTTCCGATGAAAACCTTGCCGTCAGCGACAATCGGTGTCGCGAAATGGGCCAGCGGAGGTACTTTATCTCTGCCATTCGCTGCCTGCTGACTGGTGTAGAGTAGCGTAAGAGTCTGCGCATTCATCGCCCAAAGCACGCCGCTCAAACTCAAATTCCACAAAATTCCGTCGCTAGTGCCATTGGAAGTCATCACCGGGTGCCCGCCCCCCGGTACATACACAGATTTGGTCTGAGGGGTAACCAGTAATCCTTGGCTCATCTTGTAAACTTGCACTTGTGCGCTGATGAAATACAGAGCATGGTTCCAGTACACCGGGCTGCCGGTTCCATGCACCGCTTTTTGCAGTTCCTGCACGATGTTTGTGTCTGTGATGGTGCAACTTGTGCAGATGTGTCCCAGACTGCCCCGGTCGAGCAGATAAATGGTTCCTTCTTTGCCGACCGTTACCGCTTCGTATGGATGGGTCCCGGATTGTGTGGGCAAAATTACCACTGCGTTGTTTAGGTCTAGGTCGTTGTTAGACAATGCCTGCCAGTTATAGGGAGTGAACCAATCCGATAGCAACAGCGTTCCCCCGCTCTGGGTCAATCTGAATACGCTGACCGGCAAATCCACTCCTGCTGCGAAACCCCCTTCGCCGGTGGAGGCGTATATTCTTCCGGATGGATCGGCAGAAATGCCAGCGCCTTTTTGCCAAATCGCCGCAAACTTTCCTCCCGGTTCATCATCGAACACGCCCTCGGGTTGCAGCGAGGTCTTGTTATACGCCATTATCCAACCTTGATCGCTTCCGTTGCAGCTCGGTGACCCGAAGGCAACATAAACGTTTCCGTTGACCAGCAGCAGCCCGGGTCGATTCATCTGGTGAGTATCAACGAAGTGATACGTGATGCCGTTCCGTGTGTAGCTGCCCTTGATAACAACCGGCGAACCGGTGCGCGGAACTCCAGTCGTCACATCAAGCGCATGCAGCCGGTGTACCACCTTCAGGTTTTCATAACTTGACGTAACTACATAGATCGTATTACTGGCGGGGTCTATCACAGGTGTGGAAACTATGCCGATTTGTGTGAAGGCGGTTGTCCCGGAACAGCCCTGGACGCTGACCGGCACTGCCGTCGCCCCTGAGGGCAGCAGGGTTCTCTTCCACAGTACAGAGGTGGTGCCCGAGTCCGCATCGAAGGCATACACCGTGTCGTTCATCGTGGCGACGAACACAACGTTATGCAGCCCCTTATTGGGAATGTTTAGGTCCGGCAAGTACAAGGGGTGCCCGACCACGAATCCGTCCACCGGCTTGGTGAACAATTTGCCGAACGTCTTGACGTTTACGTTGGCGGCCGCGAGTATCTTTTCGGTCGTATTTGCGCTGGTGCGTGCGTTGTTGTAATGCCACGTTGTTACCTTGGTTTGTCCCCACGTGTACGGTGTGACGCAAAGAACGACGCAAACCATCCAGCAGGAGAAGTGGTTGGCGAACCTTGTCTTGCTTTCGGAATTTGTCAGAGGGCAGTTGTCCAGTGTGCGCATTTTGTTTCCTCCTGATGAGAGCGGCACTATCACCCACCTTGGCGAGGCCCCAGAGGCCGAATTTTGCGCTCATCAGGACAGCACTGTCAACCATCGGAAGCAACACCGTGACGTTCGCCCAGAGGTTGTTGCGGGTGACTGGTGTAACATCGCCTTCGCACTCATTTACCCTGGTCTTCGATATCAACACTCATCACGTGCCAGATATCGTAATTGGAGCGGCTGGAGTGCATGAGACACTCACCTTCTCGAGGACGCGGGGCGAATTGGCATCCGCCGCAATACCAAGGCTTTGCTGTTTCCCGCCCGGGCAGCATCAATAAATCTCAGCATATTTGTATGCGGACTGTGCCTTCATGCGGCTCTTCGGAGTAAGGACAATTTCGTTTCCCAAGGAGTGAGCAATATGGGACAGATGAACCATTTCTACCTCTGCTCTAATAAGAAAGTCATGTCATCGAACGTCATTCAAAAGTGGGTGGAATCGTACCTTCACGCTGCTCTGGAAGTGGATGGTCAGGCAATGCCAGGGCGAATTGCTGCCGCACGTAACGCTGTAGCCGGGAGATTGAAAGATTTGGAAGGCAACAGCGATCATCATGCGGAGCGGCACGAGATGCAATTGGCACTGGCCGCTTTAACTTGCCTTGAAGATGAAACGCGTATCTGGCCGACGGCGGCGCTTAGGCTTTCAGAGAAGACTGTGCTGCCTTGTTGAGAAACAATTATGCAACCGAGGGCACTACCCAGAGTCTCCCTTGGAATGAAAGTATAGGCTTATGCCCCAACTTCCAGCCCATACGGGGTCGGAGCTTGGCCCCTGGGTCCCTCTCCGGAACTGCGAAATCCGAGACAAGAGAAATCAAGAGCCATTTGAATTGGATATGGATTCGTGGCAAGAAAAAAACGAAGGATGCTGCGATATTCATTCTCGTCGCTTTGGTCGCTGTCTTGACTTTGATAGTGCTGATGGCGATATTCAGGGTTTGGACGAGCGCCGGGAGAATCCTGGCGGCCGTAGGCCGAGAATCGCTGAGCGTGAAAGAACCTTCTGACTGGTACCGTATCGCCGCAAGCTGATCACTCAAAAGCAGTTGCCAGTGGCGCGTTGACGTAACATCGACGAGCGAAACTCTGACGCTATCACCAACAAAAGAAACGCGCTAAGTCGCCTCAGCGGACATATGATGGCCACTCGGGTGCCATGTCCGTTCGGACGATGTGCCTTCGCGGCTTCCTCAATTCGACGGTCCAGACATAACAACTTTCGTGGACCGCCTGCCCGCGTTCATCGGTCTTGCTATCTTCTAGATTTACAGATTCTTTACAGATGGCACATTGTGGAAGCCAACTTACAGAGGACATTGGGACCTCCCTGGGAAAAGGTGAACTTCAATCTACCGTTACTTGGGATTGGGATCTGAGCAAAAGTGCTCACCGCGAAAAGAAACTTCCGATCCAGTCAGACCGTTAAAAGTGGGAGCGCCTCGTTCGGTCTATCCGCTGTAACCGCGATGCTGGTCACGTACGCGTTCGAGTCAAAAAGCGCGTGGTTTAATCTTAGCGTTTTGCATTTCGCCTGCGCTCTTGGCTCCGTCTGCGGCTTCCTTCAAGGCGCGTGGCCATTCGGTCTGGTAGAAGCGGTGTAATCAGGAGTCGCCGCACGACGTTGGTGGCTCAAAGCACAAGCGAAATATACCCGATGTCTGTATCCCCAGAAGGGTCTGCAGCTTTTGCCGCCAAGCGGCGACCGGCATTGATCTGTGATTACTGGTGCGAGCGCGTACGGCGCTGGTGAACACGGCCCGCGGACTGGCAACAGCTACGGGGACCGCCCCCACAACCTTACGATTTCGTTCTTTTATCGAGCGGAGACTTCATCGGAATGCGTTTGGAAGACCCTGCAAAACACTTCCCAACCAAACCGCGGATTGCGTGGTTGTCGTCAAGCACACGAGGTATCGACACCGAGTATCTCGACATCTACTGCCAGATATTTGTGATTGGAGTGGCCGTAGCGGCTTTGCCCAGATACGGCAGCTTATACATCTGCTCGATCGTGCGCAACACGTTGTAGTGATTGATGGTCTGCGTGTATTTGCCCGGCTTGGCCATCGGTCCTACGAACAGGGTCAAGACGTGGTTGCTGGCCGTAGAGTCATCTTCGTCAAAAGTGACGATCAGCAGACTGTTGTGGTTGCGCGCCCAGGTGACGTAATTCAGCAGATGCTGCTGAAGCCAGGCATCGCCTTGCTGAATCGAGCCATCGTGCATGTCGTCCATCAGGTCGGGAATGACGAAGGACACCGTGGGCAGATTGGCGAAGTTGCTGGACGGAAAATAACTCAATGGCAGATTGTCCGTCGATTTGCCGGTCGAAAAGTCCGTCCAGGGCACGTGCTTGCGCGCATACTCCTTGTATTTGCAGACCATGGAACCGACCGACGGCAACTGCTCCGAGTAACCCTTGAACGTCTTGCCTGCCGCATGCAACTGGCTTTCTAAAGACCCGGACGAGAACGTCAACGGGCAGTTATCGCTGATGACCCCATGGGTCGAACCGGAAAACAACGCGAGATAATTGGGCTCGCTCGGATGGGTGACTCCGTAGGAATGCGTAAATACCGCTCCCTGGGAAGCCAGCGTGTTGATGTAGGGAGCCTGCGAGCTACCCATGATTTCCGAGTAGCTGTGATTCTCTTCGATGACAACGACGACGTGGCTGGGCATGGGAATGGTTTGCGCCATCATCGACTGGCCGGCGATCACGACCACGACGCACAGCCAGAGCTGGGGGAATTTTACCGGGAACATTTGATTCTCCTGGGGGGCTTTAGGAGAATCTAAATAGCATCTACTTGCCTAACAAGGGCGCTACCCCACTCAGAGGTTTTAATCCCGTGCTGGATCTCTTGATCCGGCGCGGGTTTTGGGCTCAATGACCGCTACGGCCTGCTTACGGAAACCAAACATGAGAGCTGTCGATGCTCATCTTGGTCGCGGAGGATGATAGGCAATCCATTCGTCCACTTCGTGCTGAGCTTTGGCAATCTGCGCCTGAGTCATCGACTCGGAAACTTCTTTGACGTCCTGATCAGTAGGTGGATCCACTGTGGCTCCAAAGATGGCGGACCACTTGTATGCCTCTACCTTATTCGCTTTCAGGCGACCATCCCGGTACATGTAGGCTAACTGCACCTCTGCTTGAAAGACTCCGCTAATATCTGAGAAGTGGTCCGCAGCCCTTCGATACCAGTTGGCTGCGTCCTCATCGCTCTTGGGTACTCCGTGTCCGTCTTCGTGCATCTGTGCGAGGGCAAATTGCGCGTCTGGCAGCCCTTGGGCAGCAGATTTTCGCATCCATTTGAGTGACTCCTGATAGTCGATGTGACCAAAATATTCTCTGTCGTAGCCGATGCCCAGCCACATTTGTGCTTCGGCATCTCCTTGCGTTGCCGCCTCTCGCAGCCACCTTTCCGCGTCCGCATAACTTGGGACGAGGCCAGTGGTGTGATTGTTCAGATACGTGCAGCCGATCATTGTCTTTGCGGGCAGGTATCCCTGCTCCGCTGATTTCATCATTAAGCGCTGCGAACCGACCTCGTCATGCGGCACGATTCGACCCGCTCCGTAGACGAGTGCCAACTGATACTGTGCCTCCGCTGCACCCGATTGTGCACGGGATGTTAAAACTGCGAGGTCGGTCGATGTTAGTTTCTGCAAATGATCGATGGTCGCGAGCTTTTCAAGGTAGGAATCGGGGACGCGTTCCTGAGCGGAGAGGGAGATTGAAAGCAGCGCGATCGCTGATGCGACCAGTAGCGGCCTCAGCATCTTCATACAGGCCCCTCCTGCTGCAACCATGTTACATCCGGGGGCGATTGGAAGTGTACCCATCGTGAATTGGCCTAACATCCATAACACTCAAAGTCCCCGGCAGCAGCCGTTTTGAGCGCCGCCTGATTTGAACAATGAATCTGGGAACTTTTCAGAGGGTAACTCTGGGTTGTAAACTTTTAAGGGGCGACCGTTAACCTACCGGGTCGCGGGTTCTGCCATGATCTTGAAGGGGTGGAAAGATATAGCCAAGTACCTCGGATGCGGGGTACGAACGGTTCAGCGCTGGGAAGTGCTGGGACTGCCCGTGCGCAGACCGGGGGGGCGCCCGACGGTGGTAGTCCTCAGCGACGATCTGGACGCGTGGGTCCGGAGCGAGTCCCTGCAAGCCCACAGGCACCAGTTCTCACCGCAGAATGGCGATGTCTCTCCGCGATTCAAACAACGCATCTTAATGGTGGATGATGACGAGAAACTCCTTATCAAGCTCTCTTCGCTCCTCTCTCGCGAGGGTTACGAGCTTCGCACTGCCCGGGATGGCTTTGAAGCATTATCTGCCATGCGCGACTCCGCACCGGACCTGTTGATTTCCGACTTGGAAATGCCAAATATGTCGGGATTTGAGTTGCTCAGCGTAGTGCGCCGGAGATTCCCGGGCGTCAGCGTGATTGTGATGAGTGACGAGTTTACCCCGGCTAGCGCCGCCATGGTTCTCTGTGACCAGCACATAGAGAAAGGATCGAACGCGCGCACTAAGTTGGTGGCCTCTGTTCGGCAATTGTTGTCGCACTCACCCCTGCGTGCTCAACCTGCCAGGATTGATAAAGCTCCTGTGTGGTTTCCCGCACGGACGAGCGGGTACATCGTACTGACGTGCCCAAATTGTTTGCGCTCGTTTCCACTTATGACGGGGGCCGCAGTCATTGGGAAAGACGCTGCTCTTGCCTGCGACCACTGCGGTTCAGAGGTCATATACCACATTGAGGATTCGGTTTTGCCGATTGCAGATGATCTTAGAAAGATCAACCAACCTGTCCGCGAACGCCGCCACGGGCCAGAATCCGAGAACTGACCGCAATCACATTCCGCATCGCCTTCAGTATTCAGCCCAGCCATACCAGGAATATCCACAAAACTCGAATACGCTGCCAAAGCACAATTAGCTCAAAACTGGGGTAAACTGAGGCAAGCTAGATTTAGCATCTCTCCGACAGACACCTGTAGCGGGTCCTTGCGAAAATTTGAGCAAGGAGGCCGTATTCCATTCCTATCTGATAACGGGGGTCCCACAGCCGCAGAGATTTTCCGCGTGTTTCGGACCACGACCATCGCCAGTATTGCCGGTCTAAAACTGCTACTCGAAGAATGTGCTGATGTTCGTTCCGAACTCGTCATGATGGCCGACGGGAATCACGATGGCCACGGGCAGTTTTCTGCTCGCCAACGAAATCGCATAACGGAACTAAGAGAGGCGGCGCAGGCGATGCAGACTTTGCTGGCTTGCTTACCCGGCGAGGAGTGGTCCGGCCACAAGGATGGTCATGAAGCCTGACTCGGGTCAACCAATCTCGACTGATTAGCAGGACCTGCGCTCACCGCCCTACTTCCCGGCGCGCGCTCAGAACGACACCCTCGCACTTAGCTGAATTTCGCGTGGTGGAGTCATCGCCATCGTGATGGTTCCGAATTGCGGCGTGTTCACGAAGCGGTTCGGGGTTCCCAGATTCACCATGTTGAGAACGTTGAAGGCTTCGCCGCGGAACTCGAATGACGCGTTCTCTGTCATACGGAAGCTGCGCACCAGCGCAATATCCAGCGTGCGCAGCGGCGGCCCATACATCGAGTTTCGTCCTACATCACCGAAGGTGTAGGCCGCGGGCGCGGCAAAGGCCGCCGGATTAAACCACTCGTGGGCAGTTCGCGTGCCCGCTCCAAAAATCGGCTGGCCCGTATAATTCGCGCGAATCGGATTTTCCCCCAGCACTGTTCCCGCATTCGCGGTGTCCCCGAAGACAGATATCGTAAACGGCATTCCCGATTGGATCTGGTACACGGTGCTGAATTGCCAATTCTGCGTCAGCAGCCGACTCCACTCTTGCCGGTTCACGGACGGAATTGAATAGACACTGCTCAGCGCAAAACGGTGGCGCACGTCGCAAGCCGGACCTTTCTCGGCAGTCAGATCGCTGTTGTTCTGCGGGATGGCCGATTCATCCATGGGCGAGCGGAAATCCGGCGCGTTGGCAAGGTTTTTTGAATACGTGTAGTTCGCCAGCAGGCTGAGCCCATGAGAGTACTTGCGCCGCACGTTCACGTATCCAGCGTCATACCAACTCTGAGCTGTGTCCTCGAGAAGATTGATGGTGCTCACCGGGAAGGTCTGGCTCTGGATCACCGCATCCGTACTGCTGGGCGTAAGCACGGTTCCAGGAACAAAACTCAACGTCTTAAACGGACGCCGCGGCCCCAGCGGCCCCGGCCCTGGAGGCGCATTGTTGATCAGGTGAGCGCGTTGCAAGTGGAATCCGCGCGCTCCGAGATAACCAACATCGAGGGTTGTGTTCTCTCCAAAACTCTTCTCGACCTGCCCGTTCCACTGCTGAATGTACTCCGCCGGGGCATGCGGATCGAAAGCCGTGAAGCTCACTGTCGTCGGCGTAAGCGCTCCCTTACCCAACACCGGCGTACCGAAATTCAGCTGGTTCGTGAACAGCGACGCCGGCGGAGTGTAGTTATCGGCCTGTTGCGTCTCTGGAAATACGTAGGGAACGTTGTGCCGCTGGTTGCACCAGGTGTTCTGATCGACAGGCGTGTAGAAGATTCCATAGGCTCCACGCAGAACAATCCCCGCGCGCGGAATGTTCTTCGCAATCCCGAAGCGTGGCGCAACGTTGTGTTTGTTGGAGTACATCAGGCCCTTGGGATATCCGTTCTCTCCGCCGATGAACACTGAAGGAACGCCGTTGTTGAACACAAGATTGCTGTTCGTGTTGTCGAGATCGTAGAGCGGGCTGGTGTATTCGTAACGCAATCCGATGTTCAACGTGGTAGTGGGAGTGATCTGCCAACTGTCCTCGGCATAGCCGTCGTATCCCCAGTTGCGCAGGTTCATCTGTGGAACGCCGGCCTGGCGCTGTTTCACCGTCGGCAGCGAGAGCAGCAGGCTCGCGAATCCGTTCCCGCTGCCGTCGTTAAATCCAGACTCCGTCGTATAGCCATTGGTGAACTGGTAGAAGCCGCGGTTCTGAAAAAACCCCCACATGGGCCAGATGTATCGCCGTGCATCGCCTCCAATCTTGATGGCATGATGCCCGCCCTGCCAGGCAAACACATCGCGCAGTTCGATGGTCGTGTCCCAGGCGTGCATGGGCGTTGCCGCAAATGTATCCCCAAAGCCGGTATAGCCCTGGGCCGCAAACCAGGGTGCGCCCCAGGCACCCCGCCCTCCGAAGCCGATACCCTGAATCCCTAATTGGCCCACGATGTCGTTCACCCCATCATTCTGCGAAGTGTGATTCATCGAAAGGCGCGACATCGCCAGCGACACGGTATTGAGCTTGTTGCTCGAAAATATGTGATTCCACGAGATCACCGCCTGCTGCGACAAATTGTCGAACGGGGCTCCAAACCCCGGCAGATTCTCAGTAGTGGAAGTCGATCCGTTGCTGGGAGAAAAACCGTTCTCCGCTCCCAGCGAGTACCGCGCCATGGCGGTGTCATTATTCGAGAAGTTGTGGTCAAGCCGCACGGTCCCTTGATCCTGCCGGTGCGTCTCGTTGCGAATGTCGAGATAGTTGTTCGAGTCCTTCCCCGACGGAGACATCATCATGTTGGGCATTGGGACGTATTGCATGAGAAATGCTTCGAGCTGCGGATTGATGCGATCGCTGGGAATCTGATTGCCGGGAAACTGACTGCGCGTATAGGGAGCGTTGGAGGCGCTCACCGGCAGCGCTGGATTGTAGTTCGGATTCGCCACCGCCGTGGTGGGGTCATAAATCTTCACCGCGCTCATGCTGAAGTCTCCCGCGATCTCCGCCGGCGTGGGCACGGTGAGGATCTGAGCATCGGCTTGGGCGAGACGCAATCCTTCGTAGCTCATGAAGAAAAATGTCTTCTTCTTTTTGCCGAGAAGCGGCCCGCCAAACGACGCCCCGAAATTATTCTGCACCAGATGGTTGTTGCCCATCGCCCCAAACGGGCTGGCATCCATGGCGCCGTTACGCAGGAACTCGTAAACCGTGCCGTGAAAACGGCTGCTGCCCGAGCGGGTCACGATATTGATTTGCCCGCCGCCCGCTCCGCCCATGTCGGCCGTATAGCTGCTGGTCGCCACCTGGAACTCCATCACCGCATCTGGCGAAGGGCTCAGGTTCTGCGTATTGAACGTAGGATCGGTATTCGTAGCGCCGTCGAGCAGGAAGAAATTCGCGTTCGGACGTGCGCCACCGATCACAACCGCCGAGCGCTGTCCCGGCCGCCAGTACAGAGGATTCGTTTGCCCGGTCTGGGCACCGAATCCCACGTGGGCTCCGGGAACCGTTAAAACCAAATCGATGAGCATGCGCCCATTCAGCGGCAGTTCCTGAATCGATTTCGGCTCGACGACCTCGCCCACACTCGCGTCGGTGCTGTGCAGTATATCCGCAGCGGCCCTGACCTCAACCCCTTCCTGCACCGGCCCCACTTTCAAAGAAACGTCCACTGCGAGTTTCTCTCCGACTTCAACGTGCAGCTGTTGTGCCACGGGCGCGAAGCCAGATGCGGTTGTGGTCAGCTCGTAGTCATCTGGCAGCAGAGCAGGGGCATAGAAGAGTCCGCTCGCGTCAGTCGACACGGAGCGGACTGCCCCATTGCTCGCGGACTTGAGGCGTACCGTGGCATGCGCAATCGGGAGCGATGCCGCATCGCTGACTTTGCCGGAGATCGAAGCGTAGTTGCTCTGGCCGAAAAGAACCGCGGAAATACTCAGAAACAGGAATAGAACCACAGAAATTCGCATCGACGACCCCCGGGAAGATTCGAGTGGCAGACTGGCGCCCACAGTTGCGCCGATCAAAAAGCTATCGCCACTTCGAATATCGGCCACTGTATCGGCGACTAACTCTGGCAGCAATAATTGGAAACAATTAACGGTGGCGAGTCTGGATGAACACTGCCAGCGCTGCCGCGCCTCGGAGGGGGATCGTCATACGCGCCTCGGAAAGCCCGCGTTCCCGCCAAAATTCAAAGGCCCGCAGGGGGCCGGGCCTTGAAGACTTAATCACTGGCTACTGGCAACTGGCTACTGCATTTACTGGTGCGCCGTGGGAGCGTCGGTGTTGCCGCTGGTTAGCGGAGGCGCCAGCGGCTGCGTGACTTCCTCCTCCACCTTGGGCAGCGGAGACTCCAGCGCAATCTGCAGCACCTGGTCCATCGTATCCACGAAGTGCATCTTCATGGAGCTGCGCAGATTCTCCGGCACCTCGGCCAAATCCTTCTCGTTGTCCTTGGGCAGAATGACTTCGAACAGCCCCGCGCGATGTGCCGCCAGCAGCTTCTCTTTCAATCCGCCGATGGGCAGCACCTTGCCGCGCAGCGTGATCTCCCCCGTCATCGCCAGGTCGCGCCGAACGGGAATCTTGCTCAAGGCACTCGCAATCGCGGTCGCAATCGTAATTCCCGCGGAAGGTCCATCCTTCGGAATCGCGCCTTCCGGCACATGCACGTGCAGATCGAGACTGCGATAGAAGTCACGGTTCAGGCCGAGCCGGGTCGCCCGCGAACGGACGTACGACATCGCTGCCTGCGCCGACTCCTGCATCACGTCGCCCAGCTTTCCCGTCAGCGTGAGCTTGCCCTTGCCGTCCACCACGCTGGCTTCGGTGCTGAGAATGGAGCCGCCGACTTCGGTCCAGGCAAGCCCTGTGACCAATCCGATTTCGGATTTTTCGTGGGCCACAGTGTCGCGGAACTTGATCACGCCCAGGAAGTCGTTCACGTTCTCCCCATTGATGGTGATGAAGAAGTTCTCGCCCTCTTTCACCACCTTGCGCGCAACCTTCCGGCAAACATTGCCAATCTCGCGTTCCAGGTTTCGCACCCCGGCTTCGCGCGTGTACGAGCGAATCAGCGACGTGATCGCATCGTCGGTGAACTTGATGTTCTTCTCCGACAACCCAGCCGCAAGCATCTGTTTCTTGACTAGGAACTGCTTCGCGATTTCGACTTTCTCCTGCTCCGTGTAGCCGTGTAGCCGCAGCACTTCCATGCGATCCTGCAGGGCAGGCGGAATGGTGTGCATCACGTTCGCCGTCGCCACAAAGAAGACCTGCGACAGGTCGTATTCCACGTCCAGGTAGTGATCCACAAACATGAAATTCTGCTCGGGATCGAGCACTTCCAGCAGCGCCGCCGACGGGTCCCCGCGGAAGTCCATCGACATCTTGTCCACTTCGTCCAGCATGAACACCGGGTTCTTCGTGCCGGCTTTCTTCATCATCTGGATGATCTGGCCGGGCAGGGCGCCGATGTAGGTGCGGCGATGTCCGCGGATCTCAGCTTCGTCCCGAACTCCGCCCAGCGACATGCGCACGAACTTGCGGCCCGTAGCCTTGGCAATCGACATCCCCAGCGAAGTCTTGCCCACTCCCGGAGGTCCGACGAAACACAGAATCGACCCTTTGGGATTTTTCACCAGCTGCCGCACAGCGAGAAATTCAAGGATGCGCTCCTTGATTTTCTCCAGCCCATAATGATCTTCGTTCAGAACTTTTTCCGCACGGGAAATATTGCGGATTTCCTTCGACCGCTTCTTCCACGGCACAGCCAGCAGCCAATCGAGATAATTGCGCGAGACCGTGGACTCCGCCGACATCGGCGGCATGGCTTCCAGTTTCTTCAGTTCCTGCAGCGCCTTGTCTTTCACTTCCTTCAGCATGCCCGCGGATTCGATCTTCTTCTTCAGTTCGTCGAATTCGCTCTTCTCGCCGCGGCCCAGTTCCTTCTGGATGGCCTTGATCTTCTCGTTCAGGTAATACTCTTTTTGCGCCTTCTCCATCTGCCGCTTCACCCGCGACTGGATCGTGCGGTCCACATTCAGCTTCTCGATTTCAATATCGAGCACATCGGCGATGCGGGTCAGGCGCTCCGCCGGATCAAAGATTTCCAGCAATTCCTGCTTCTCTTCAATGGACAGTTGCAGGTTGGCGGAGATCACATCCGTCAGCTTGGCCGGATCCTCCATGCGCACGGCCGAAATCATGGTCTCGTAATTCAGAGCCTGGCAGAGCTTCACATACTGCTCGAACAGCGAGGTCACGCGCTGCATGGCCGCTTCCAGCGCTGGATTGGTCTCGCTGGTGAACCGCGCTACGCGCACGGTCGCCTGCATATACCCGTCGGTATCGGTCACCTGCAGGATCTTGCCGCGCTCAATGCCTTCCACCAGTACCTTGATGTTGCCGTCGGGCAGCTTCAGGCTCTGCACAATGTTTACGATGGTGCCGACCTGGTAGATCTCATTGGCCTTCGGTTCGTCGATGGAGGCATCGTGCTGCGTCGCCAGAAAGATCTTCTTATCCGCCGCCAGCGCCTCTTCCAATGCGCGCACGCTGGATTCCCGGCCCACCACGAACGGGGTCATCATGAAAGGGAAGATGACGACGTCGCGAATCGGCATCATGGGCAGCTTTCTGGATTCGTATTTTTCTTTCGCAGTAGTCACTGAGTCTCCTGGGGTAACGACGGCCGAACCCCACTTACCTCGATTTTACATGGCCGCAACGTTCAGGGGAAATGGCAATTCTGTGGTAGGGACTTTCTACTACAAACAGTCCGGCCGCACGTCGTTTGGTATGCAAATGCTTGCACCTCCAAAGACAACCGGCGAACGAAGTTCCTGTATTTGCGAAGGAATCTCTTCCCCTGTGTTCCTCCGTGTCCCCTGTGGTGAAAAAACCAGAGGACACGACCGGGAATCTAGGAAATCGAGCTGGCCCTCTTAACCAGCCTTCTCCATCACGGGGGCGAACGACGCGCTGCGTTTCTCCACCATCTCCCTCGTGACCTCGAACTCTTTCAGCTTCTTCTGGCTGGGCAGATTGAACATCAGGTCGAGCATGAGCTCTTCCAGGATCATTCGCAGGCCCCGGGCGCCCACCTTGCGCGCCATAGCCTGCCGGGCGATCGCCCGCAGCGCTTCGTCGTTGAACTTCAGGCGCACATTCTCGAACTCGAACAGGCGCTGGTATTGCTTCACGATCGCGTTCTTGGGCCGGGTGAGAATCTCGATCAAGGCGAACTCGTCCAGATCCTCGAGCATGCCCACCACCGGCAGCCGCCCGACGAACTCGGGAATCAACCCGAACTTGATCAGGTCTTCCGGCTGAACTTCCTGCATCAACTCCTGCGTACGCTTCTTCGAGGTGAACGACTCTTCTTTCTCCGCCTCTTCGCCGCTGCGGAAACCCAGCGATTTCTTACCCATTCTGCGCGAAACAATCTTCTCCAACCCAACAAACGCCCCACCGCAGATGAACAGAATGTTCGTGGTATCCACCGGCGTGAATTCCTGGTGCGGATGCTTACGTCCCCCCTGCGGAGGCACGTTGGCGATGGTTCCTTCCAGGATCTTCAGCAGGGCCTGCTGCACGCCCTCGCCCGAAACATCCCGGGTAATGGACGGATTCTCATCCTTGCGCCCGATCTTATCCACTTCATCGATGTAGATAATGCCCGTCTGCGTCCGGCTGACATCGCCGTCCGCCGCCTGCAACAGCTTCAAAATAATGTTCTCAACATCTTCGCCGACATAGCCAGCTTCCGTCAGCGTGGTCGCGTCAACGATCGCGAACGGGACATCCAGCATGCGCGCCAGGGTCTGAGCCAGAAGCGTTTTGCCCGTCCCGGTCGGCCCGATCAGCATAATGTTCGACTTCGAGAGCTCGATGCCGTCGCCCGTCTTCTGGCGATTCATGAAGATGCGCTTGTAGTGGTTGTAAACCGCTACCGCCAGCTTCTTCTTTGTTTGCTCCTGCCCAATGACGTACTCATCAAGGAACGCTTTCACTTCCTGCGGCTTGGGCAGCTGGTTTGGCGTGCTGGAGGGAGGGGTGGCCGCACGGTCATCTTCCAGAATGGAGTTGCATACCGCAACGCACTCATCGCAGATGTAAGCCCGTGGATAATCGCTGGGGGACGAGATCAGTTTTGCTACTGCATCCTGCGACTTGTGGCAGAACGAACAACGTAGAATCTCATCCGTACCCGATTTGCTTTTCACTCGACTGTTACTCCTTCAGCGGTGTCACGGTATGACTGGCTCCCCAGCTCTCAGATCCGCCCGTCATGCCGTTTCGGTCCGAACGTCAGGCGCGAAGGCCGATCATACCGCTTTTACCGTCTTGTAGATGATATCGTCTATGATTCCGTATTCCTTAGCCTGCTGCGCGTTCATAATGAAGTCGCGCTCGACATCTTTCTCCACTTTGTCCAGTTTCTGACCACTGTGCTTGGAGAGCAACTGGTTCGTAATCTCTCGCATGCGCAGGATCTCTCTGGCGTGGATATCAATATCGGTAGCCTGCCCGGATAAACCTCCCATAGACGGCTGATGTATTAGAATCCGCGAATTCGGCAGTGCCAATCTCTTTTTGGGTTCGCCTGATGCCAAAAGTAACGCGGCCATAGATGCCGCCTGGCCTACACACAGCGTCATCACATCGTTTTTCACATACTGCATGGTGTCGTAAATGGCCATGCCGGCTGTGATCGAGCCCCCCGGAGAGTTGATGTAAAGCTGGATGTCTTTCTCCGGATCTTCCTGAGCCAGAAACAACATCTGTGCGATCACCAGGTTGGCGATATTGTCGTCAATCGGTGTGCCGATGAAGATAATGTTGTCGCGCAGCAGTCGGGAATAGATGTCGTAGGCGCGTTCGCCTCGCCCGGTCTGCTCGATGACCATCGGTACCAGCATCATTTGTGGGTCTTTATCATTCGGTTTCACGTTCACCTGCCACACTCCGCCCCGACGATCTGCTCTGGGCTGGGTCGAAAGGTCCGCCTGTCTTATGCGGACTGGTGATACAGAAATTCGAGGGTCTTTTCGCTGCGGATTCTGTTTCGGATTCTATCGAGGCCCCCATCTTGTGTCAAACGAGCGCGAACCGCTTCCGAAGTCTGTTTTGTCTGCTGGGCGAGCGCTTCGATTTCATGATTCAGCTCGTCTTCGCCGACATCGATTTTTTCGAGCTCCGCAATGCGATCCAGTAACAACGACGACTTCACATCCTGCACCGCCTGATCTCTTTGACCCACCCGCAACCGCGGCAGATCCATTTTCTTCATGTCTTCCATCTTCATTCCCTGCGCTGCCAGGGCACGCAGGCCACGCTCCAGGCGCACATCGATTTGCCGGTCCACCAGCGACTCGGGCACTTCAAACTCGTTGCGCTTTACTAGTTCGTTCACCAGCTTGTCCTTCGCCTCGCGCTCGGCGTTGTGCTTGCGCTCGGCTTCCATGTTCTCCCGAATCTGCTTGCGCACCTGCTCCAGGCTGGTAAATTCTCCCAGCTCCTTGGCGAACTCGTCATTGAGTTCGGGCAGATTCTTCTGCTTGATCGCCTGAACGTTCACCGTGTACACCAGCGTTTTCCCTGCCAGTCGCTTCTCGGGGGAATCATCCGGATACTTCACTTCGAACTCGCGCTTTTCCCCCGCATTCGCCCCTCGCAGATGTTCCGAGAATTCGGGCACCGTATTCTTTCCGCCAATCTCGATCAGTATTTCATCCATATGCACGGGCTGGGTCTTGTCCTCTGCCTCTTTCGGACGTCCATCCATCGAGGCCTGGGCAAAGTCGCCGTCCTGCAGAGGACGTCCTTCCACCGAGGTGTACGTAGCATGCTGCTCGCGAATGCTGGCCATCGCTTCTTCCACTTCCTCTTCCTTCACCGCGATCTCAGGATGCTCCGCCCGCAGCTCTTTGTAGCCCTCCACCTTGATCTCCGGCATGATCTCGAAGCTGGCCTTGAACCGCAGCGGCTCGCCGTCGTGAATGTGCAGGTCGGTCACCCGCGGCTGCGACACCGGGACTAATCCCTGCTTCTCCGCCTCTTTGCGAAAATACCGCGGCACCAGCGACTCCACTACATCGCTCTTAAGGTCTTCTTTAAATCGTTGCCGAATGATCGAAGGGGGAACGTGCCCCGCGCGAAACCCGGGCAATCGCGCCACCTTCTGATATTTCTGGACAAGAGCTTCAGTCTCGCGCGTCACTTCCTCGGCAGGAACTTCCACCGAAATCTCGCGCTTGACCCCGTCTTTGCTAATGGTTTCCGTGGAACTCACATTTCCCTTTCCGTGCACGAACAACGTAGGGCAAACTTCGTGGCTGGACGGCCCTGCCGGATTCCTGACCCGGCTCGATTTCACCTGCCGTTCCTCTGAGTTTAAAGTCAGGGGACAGAAGCGTCAAACCGAGAGGGGGAAGGAGAGAACGGCAAGGCTGCTACACCACCGGCGTTAGCCATCACATAATTAGTAGAATCTGAAAAAGATTCTTCTCTCGTGGAAGTAGGGGGCAGCGTCCGCGTGACGCCGTGCCGGCGGCGATTTAAGATTTCCCATCATGGTCTCCCAAACGGTTCTCATCACTGGAGCATCCGGTGGCATCGGATACGAATTGGCAAAGCTGTTCGCGCGCGACCATCACAATCTGGTGTTAGTCGCACGCAGCGCCGACAAATTGACGCAGGTCGCGAAGGAATTAGAAGCTTACGGAGTCACGGTAAGGACTGTGGCGCTCGATTTAGCGGAAGTTCCCGCACCGAAGTTTCTCTTCGACCAGATGCAGCGGGCAGGGATCGGGATTGACATCCTAATTAACAACGCGGGATTTGGAGCATTTGGGGAATTCGCCCAGATGCGCCACCAGGAAATCCTCGGACAAATCAATTTGAATATCGCAGCGCTGACCGAGCTCACACGATTCTTCTTGCAGCCGATGGTGAGCCGGCGTAGCGGGCGCATTATGAATGTGGCCTCCACCGCCGGATTCCAGCCCGGGCCGCTCATGGCGGTTTATTATGCAACCAAGGCTTATGTGATTTCGTTTTCAGAGGCGATCGCCAATGAATTGCGGGATTCTGGAGTGACTGTGACCTGCTTCTGCCCAGGGGCGACGCAGACCGGTTTCGCTGCCCGCGCCGGAAACAATCAGTCACGGCTATTCAAGAAACTGGGGGCGATGAGCGCGGAGAAGGTTGCTCTCGACGGTTACCGGGCGGTGATGGAAGGGCGCACGCTTGCCATCAGCGGCATGCACAACTGGCTCTCGGCGCAATCAACTCGCTTTGCGCCGCGGAAGATGGTGACCGCGGTTTCGCGCTGGGTGTCGGAAAAGGTCGACTAGTACGAAATATTATCCGCGCTTTGCGGACCGACGTATGCGTCCAAACCTACGTGGAAAATCGGGGAAAGACGGAACGCACCCCATTTTTCTAATCGGGATGGGCGAGACTTCCACGTGAGTTTCGAACGGTGGCCGCAGCGATCGCCTGCACTCCCGCAATCGATATACAATCAGTGCCCGGTGAGGCGCCTCCCTGGCATTGGAAACGCTGAAAGCTCAGCCACCGGATCAACCTGGGCTCCGGGTTCGAGATTACTTTCCAAACGTGGCCGCGTCCATTCTGGGTAAGCAGACTTCTCTCAACCACAGGAGCACCCATGAATCAGCACAGGCTCGATGATGGCCATAGCGTCGCCGGCGCTTCTTCGTTTCTTTCACTGGAATACATCTGGCACGACGTTCGCTTTGCCGTGCGATCGCTGCTGAAGGCTCCTGCATTCACGGTGGTCGCGATTCTGGTGATTGCCGTCGGGATCGGCGCGAATACGGCCGTCTTCTCTGTCATTAATACAGTTCTGCTCAAGCCCCTCACTTATCCCGACCCGCAATCGCTGGTGCATCTGATGAACACCGGCGATCAAGGTTCCTTCCCCGGCGCGAACGTTCCCAAGTTCAATATCTGGCGGCAGCAGATGGGAATTTTTCACCAGGTGGCGGCTTACGACAGCGGCGGCGCCGGATTGAACCTCACCGGCAACGATCAGCCCGAGCAGGTGCAAGGCGTCCACGTCAGCGCGGACTATTTTTCCATTCTGGGCGCGCCCGTGATCGCCGGCCGGACTTTTACCGCCGCCGAAGACAGCCCACATGGCGGCAATGTGGTTGTGCTCAGTTACGGGCTGTGGAAGCGGCGCTTTGGCGGAAATCGCGCCATCGTCGGCAACAACGATTCAGCTCAATGGACAGCCCTATCAGGTGGTAGGCGTAATCGGCCGCGAATTTGTTACCGACAATCCGGCGGACCTCTGGCTGCCCTTCCAGTTTGAACTCACTTCACCGGACCAGGCCCACTACTTCGGCGTGATTGCGCGCCTGAAGTCGGGCGTGACCGTCCCCATGGCCAACGCGCAGTTGAAGCTGGCCGCCGATCAGTATCGCTCGACCTATCCCGGCACGCTGGGGCCGAACGGTGGTTTCGGTGTGGTCCTGTTGCAGGAGTTGATGGTCCGCGATACGCGCTCCTCCCTCTACGTACTGCTTGGCGCCGTCGGACTCGTGCTGTTGATTGCCTGTGCCAACGTTGCGAACCTGCTGCTGATTCGCGCCACCGCGCGCAAGCGCGAACTCGCCACGCGCTCTGCGCTTGGCGCCGGACGCTGGCACATTATTCGTCAGCTGCTCACAGAAAGCCTGGTGATATCCCTTACCGGCGGCACCCTCGGACTCATTCTGGGATTCGCGGGCGTTCGATTATTGCTGGCCATCAATCCCGGGAGCATCCCGCGCATCGGCGAAGATGGATCCGCGGTCACCGTCGATTCGCATGTGCTTCTGTTCACGCTTGCCATTTCGGTGCTGACCGGAATTTTGTTTGGCCTGGTGCCTGCGATCGGCGCCTCCCGCAAGAATCTTGCCGCAGTTTTGAATGAGAGCAGCAATCGCTCCGGAGTAGGCCTTCGCAGCGGCAAGGTGCGTTCTGTTCTAGTCATCAGCGAGATGGCTCTTGCCCTTGTGCTGGTCATCGGAGCAGCCCTGCTCATTCGCACGTTCATGAAGCTGCAAGCGGTCGATCCAGGATTCGACACGCACAACGTGCTCACCATGGCCATGTCGATCAGCGGCGACCGCTTTCTGAAAACCAGCGGCGTCGCGCAGGTCATTCACGACGGCACCGAGCGCATCAACGCCGTTCCCGGCGTCACCGCCGCTGCGGCTGCCTGCTGTCTCCCTTTGCAAGGAGGCTTTGGGCTGCCTTTCAACATTGTGGGACGCGCGAACGGCAACAATCCCAACACCGGCGGAGCGGGATACTTCCCCGTCTCATGGAGTTATTTTGATGTCTTCAAGGTGCCCGTCCTCCGCGGGCGCAATTTCACCGACCGCGACAACGGATCGGCGCCCGGGGTGGTCATCATCAATGAGGCGATGGCGCACCAGTTCTGGCCCAAGGGCGATCCCCTGAACGACCGCGTGGTGATTGGACCGGGCATGGGACCGGTCTTCGGCGAACCACCGCGGCAGGTGATCGGCGTTGTGGGAAATACGCGGGATGGCGGGCTCAATCAGGACCCCGGTCCCACCATGTATATCCCGGTCGCGCAGATGCCCGACAAAGTTACGGAGCTCAACTCCCGCATCGCGCCCCTGTGGTGGATTGTGCGCACGCGCATGGAGCCGCACACCCTCACCGCCGCCGTCAGCAACGCGATCCGCGAAGCCACCGGCGGCCTGCCGGTAGCTCACATTCGCACTATGGATGAGATCGTCGTGCTCACCACATCGCGCGAACGCTTCAACATGTTGCTGCTGACAGTCTTCGGTGCTTCAGCTTTACTGATGGCCGCCATCGGCATCTACGGATTAATGGCTTACTCGGTCCAGCAGCGCACGCAGGAACTAGGCGTAAGGATGGCACTGGGAGCGCAGGCCGCAAATATTCGCAACATGGTAATTCGCCAGGGAATGCTGCTCGCGGGAATCGGCCTGGTCATCGGCATCGGTGGAGCATTCTGGCTGACGAAATTTCTGACCGGATTCCTGTTTGGAGTAAAGACGTGGGATCCGATGGCGTTCATCTTGACCCCAATCTTGCTGTCCGCAGTGGCACTAGCGGCAGTCTGGCTGCCCGCCAGAAAAGCCACAAGGGTAGATCCGATGTCAGCCTTGCGCTTCGAGTGATCGTGTAGGGGCGGACGCAATCGTCCGCCCCGCCTCGCAAAGCGAGGCGTCTGCGCGCAGGAGCGAAGGAAAAAATTCGAGCCCACTTTCGCAAAGTATTCAGAGTGCTGGACTTGGGATGATTGCCGCGACTTTTAGCTGGCAAAGTATTCAAAGTAGATACTTTAGAGGTAAAGTATTCTGGAATGTGGGGTTAGCGGTGACTTATCGGAATGGTGTAGAAACATTTTTTTTGTGACCGAACTCTGCAAAGTATTGAAATTAAATACCCTTAGCGTCCGAGACCCCAAGCTGCTGGCTGCAAAGTATTGTCAAAGAACGGGTTACACGCAAAGTATTCCGGAATAGAGACTTAGCAGACCCGGATTGCAGGCCTGGTCTGGGCGCCTGTGGCGGAATGATTTGCGATGCGAATGCGCACGAGTCCATTGTGCGCTTTTCATGGCCAGGGTCAAGGTTGTTGGTCACATGGAAGGGGAGTTGGGCTGTGGAAAAGTAAGGCCTCGCAGCGCACGGAGAATTGGAAGTGGGTCAGCTTCGCACAGTACGCCACTGGACTGGAAGGCGGAGTGGAGATCGAGTCGCAGTGGAACGGCGCGTCGTCGCGAACACCTGGGAGCCGTACCAATAGCGTTGAAAGCCCACCCTCCCGCACAGAACGCGGGAAGGGTGGGGCAACCCCATTTTGGGAATCATTGAAAGAGTGGGCCAGCCCCCAACGAAAGATGGCGATAGCTCCGGTTGTCTCCACCATTTCCCCTGAGAGGTGACACGGATGCGAAGGATATAGAGGTGGAATTTTGAGGTTCCGAATTCCCAGATAGGGAGAAAAGAAATTGGGTCAGTCCCGTCTGTATGAATGCATAAGTGAAATGAAGAAGGGTTCTCGAAGCGGCTACGATGCTGAGACCGGCGAGGAAAGCGCCGGCTCAGAAAGCTCACTTGGAGAACCCCATGAACAGCCTTCACTATATCGGATTCGACGTACACAAGAAATCCATCAGTTTCTGCGTCAAGACGGCAGCTGGCGAGATCGTGGAAGAAGGTGTGATCCCGGCAGAACGCGGGGCCTTGCGGCAATGGGCCTCGGCGCGACCGCAACCCTGGCGGGGAGCCATGGAAGCGACCTTGTTCAGCGGCTGGATCTACGACACTCTGAAGCCTTACGCCGAGCAGTTGGAAATGGCGCATCCTGCCAAAATGAAAGCCATCAGCGCGGGCAAGAAGAAAAGCGACACCATCGACGCACGCACCATCGCCGACTTGGTACGCTGCAATCTTTTGCCCGCCTGCTATGTCGCCACACCACGAGTTCGCGAACTGCGGCGCCTGCTGCGTTACCGCAGCCTGGTCGTGAGCGAAGCGGTGCGTATGAAGAACAAAATGGCGGGACTGCTCATGGAAACCGGCGCTCTTTACGTGAAGGAGAAGTTACACCGAAAAAAATACTTCGCCAGCCTGCTGGAGGATCTGGAAGAAGTACCGGAATCGGTGAAGGATCTGCTGCGCTTAAGTCGCGGCGCGTTGGAGATGTTCGAGAGCACGCAGAAGCGACTGGTCCGCGAATTACTTGCCGACGCCGAGCTGGCGCAACGGGTGCAACGGCTGATGAGCATCCCTGCAGTCGGAGAAATTACCGCTGGAAGTATAGGTCCCTGTTACCCACCCTTGTAAAGGACACAAGGGTTGATTGGATAAGAGCGAAGGCTCGATTGAACCCGGTAGTCTTGGTTTGAGGACAAAGACGCTGGGAAGAAAGGAGCCTTCGCATGATGATTATAGGATGTGATTTCCATCCCAGCTGGCAACAAGTGAGTTGGCTGGACACGCGAGACTGGGGAAGCGGGCGAGCAGAAGCTGGTGCATGCGAGCGGGGATGCCAAGAGGTTTTATCAGGCAACTGGCGGCGCCGGTGCTGATCGGCATGGAGGCCACGGGCAACAGTCAGTGGTTCATCGAACTGGTCGAAGATCTGGGGCACGAGATCTGGATCGGAGATGCGGCCCAGATCCGGGCCAGTTACGTGCGCAAGCAGAAGACGGACAAGCGGGACGCGGCACATATTCTGAAGCTGGTGGTGGAAGGACGGTTTCCACGCTTGTGGACGCCGGACCGGGAGCAACGCGATCTGCGGCAGCTTGGTGCTGCATCGGCACAAGCTGGTGGAGATCCGCAGCCGGGTGAAAAACGAACTGCAACACCTTTCCTTGAATAAGGGAATGCAGAAGAAGCGGACGCTGTGGAGCCAGGCCGGACAGAAGATGTTGCGCGAGCTTCCGTTAAAACCCTGGGCGTCGTGCCGGCGGGAAGATTTGCTGGGACTGCTGGGGATGTTGAATCAGCAGATCGGGCAACTGGACGCGAGCGGTGCAGAAAGCAGCCGAGGAGAATCCGCAGGCCCAGCTGCTGATGACGCAACCGGGAGTGGGTCCGAACACGGCGCTGGCGTATGTGCTGACCATCGGCGATGTGAGCCGGTTTCAGCGGGGCAAGCAGGTGGCCAGTTATCTGGGATTGATTCCGCGCGAGGAAAGTTCGGGCGGACGACAGAAGCTGGGAGCGATCACCAAGCAAGGCAACCGCCTGCTGCGCTCGTTGCTGGTGGAAGCGGCGCAGATTGCGGTGCGCTTCGATCCCGGATTTCGCAAACAGTATTTGCATCGCTGTCATCAGAAGCCGAAAGGCGTGGCCAAGGTGGCAGCGGCGCGCAAGTTAGCGGTACGACTCTACTGGATGCTACGCACGCAATGTGGCCGTATCCAGAGATCGTTCGCATCGAGAGCAGCCCGCGGGTGCCCCTGGTCGGCGCAAGCTAGACCGCATGGATTGATTGGGCGCTCTCGCATCCCGCACGAGGCGGGATGTTCGCATAGAAGAATCATGGTCGATGTTTAGGCCGAATCGATGGTTGGTGGAACGATGGTTCCACCGCAGAGTGATTCAGCGTGAGATTTCCAGAGTCTTGGTCCTCAACCTTCTCTGGCAAAGCAGGCGGTGCTTACGCACCGCCCAGGACATCTGCGTCCTTGACAGAGCCTTCGCTCTTATCGAGGGGCACCCACTGTCGTAATGAACCGAAGGAAAATCAAGGATGGGCCACCCGCCTTGTGGCCGTCCTTGGATTGATCCCTTTTGCCTCGCAGAGCTTTATTAGCTGTGGAGCGGTAGCTGCAAGGTGAAGCTTTGGTATGAGATTCAGTTGCAGGGTTAAGGCCGTTCTCGCCGGAAGTTCCTGCCCTCGCAATTGCTTTTTTAAGAAGAACGCCTGTTCCCAAGCGTAGTGATCTGCAGCCTGTAGTCCTGCAAAGTCTTTTTTCTTCTTGTATATCGGCGCGTCATGTCCTTCCTCGACCATAAGATCGGTGAACTTTCCTTGACCGAAGTCGCCTTCCTCAAATATGCATTCGACGGCCTCTTGTACGTCGAACTCATCCTCCCACTGGTGAATTCGCGCTAAACACATCCGTGCACCTAATGCATAAGGTGGTATTACCTCCTGCAACTGCAAGACGCTACTGACTTCGTTGTATACATCCATATCAACGATGCACGATACGCCACAATTCGCCATGCCAATTTGGGCGATGGTGAGTTTTTTTAAGAATTCCTGCCCTTTCCCTGGGATCTTCGCCAAGTCGATATAATCTTGGCGCGGTTTCTTCTGTAAGGCGTAGCTTGCAGGGTGCAAGTGAGACTCTACGAAATCTGACATGTGAAACGGAATTTCGGCATCATAGTCTCCATGAATCTCCTTCCACTGATTCTCTAGCAACTTCCATTGAACCCAGTTGGCTATATAGCCAGTGACGATCACAAAAGGTTGGTCTTTCGAATTGCCAGCGGCATCGATATAAGCGGTAAAGAGCGCCATCAGTTGTCCCCTCGGGTTTGGGGACGCAACAAAGATTGCCGCTCCCAAGCGGTCCAGCGCTGTCGCATTCTGCGCATCAAACGCCGTGCCCATTCCAGAATGTCGTCGAGATCGATCTCTGAAGGCATTGTCTGCCTCCGAGGCGTGATTCCGCAAGATATCAACATCTTTGCGAGCTAAAGTGTCGGTGCAATCGTCCAAACCCGGCATTCTGAATACTTTGCGCAAATCAGTCCGAATTTTTTCTGCGCACCTGCTCCCAACTCACCCACCGACTTCCACGCTCACCTTCTCCGCCTCCGAGGATATGGTGTAATGACCCAGTGTCTTGGCTTACCGTTCTCAACCAGGACGTGGTCGCCTGCACCCGCTGTCCGCGCCTGGTTAGCTATCGCGAGCAGATCGCCCGCGAGAAGCGCCGCGCCTATCGCGACTGGGAATACTGGGGCAAGCCCGTCCCCGGATTCGGCGATCCCCATGCCCGCGTCCTGATCATGGGACTGGCTCCCGGCGCTCACGGCTCCAATCGCACCGGACGCCCATTCACCGGCGACGCTTCCGGCAACTTCATGTATCCCGTGCTGCATGAGACCGGATTCGCCAACCAGCCCACCGCCACCGACCGCAACGATGGCCTGAAGCTGAATGATCTCTACATCACGGCCGCAGCGCGCTGTGCTCCGCCCGACAACAAGCCTCTGCCCACCGAACTCGCGGCCTGCTCCACCTTTCTCGATCGCGAGCTGGCAGGATTGGAAAACGTGAAGGTCGTAGTCGCGCTGGGACGGATCGGCTTCGACGCCTATCTGAATTACCTCAAGCGCCGCGGCCTGCTGAAAGGCAAAAAGGCCTACGTCTTCAAGCATGGCGTGAGTTATGAAATGCCGGATGGCAAGGTGCTGCTGGCGTCCTATCATCCTTCGAATCAGAACACGCAGACCGGCAAGCTGACGCGGGAAATGTTCGTCAAGATATTCAAGCAGGCGGCAAAACTTGCCGATACACATATTAAAGCGCCGCCCGAGCCGGTTCGCTGACCCGCCCCTTTCCAGGGGTCACATCAACGATGGGCACGAACCGGGGCGGCGCTTTCTCCTTCGCTACTTCACCTTGCTGACCGTGACTTCCAGCTGGAACTGGCGCTTCGAATTGGGATCGTCCACGCTGCCCACCACCATGGGCTTGCCCACCTGGGCCAGCGTGCTGGCGTTGATCTTGAATTGCCGCACGATCGGGCGTGATTCGTGCCCGCTCGCCTGATCCGGCATGGCGAGGTTATTGACATCAGCACGCACCGTCAGCGGGATGCCCTCTGCGCGTTCCCCGATCCGGCACCAGATGTTGGTGCCCACATCCAAGTACTGAAAGGTTCCGGGCCCGCTGTCCACCGGCACTCGAGTACCGATCTTGATCTCATCTGCATCATCCGCATTGAGGTTCATCGAATATTGGCGGGTGTTGATCTTCTTCCCATCCTCCAGTTCGTTTACCGAGAAATCTAGCCGGTAGGCGTGTACCGGCCTGTCAGGTTGGCGGTGCGCTTCTTTTGCGGTATTCGCGTTTGCGATCGTTTCGGAGGTTGCCTCCTGGGCCCGGCTGGGAAGCCCAGCGCACATCATGAATGCCAGAACTGCGGTCACGGCCAGTATTTTGCGCATCTGTTTTCTCCTTGGATTCTCGTGTTTCTACTCTTGATCGAAATCTGCTGCGTCTTTGGACGCCGACTTGCTGTGTTCCTCGATTCGCTCGCGCTCTAATTCCTCGGTCCGCAGTCTGGCAAGCAAGGCGGCTTGCTTGGGATAAACCGCAACGTAGCTGGCTAGAAGTTTTTCCTGCTCGCTCAAGGGCTGCGGAGAAGGGAACTGGTCGAGCTTAGGCGCAGTCTTTGCGACCTGTATGTCACTGGCAGCATGCCAGCGATGCTTCGTCCTTTTGATCGCCGGTGTCGGCTGCGAAGCGCCCGGCAAGGTCGGAGGCGGCAGCGATACCGAAGGATGTTGCGCAACATTGGGCAGCGGCACCGGATGGGGACGCGACTCCATTGTGATGATTACTGCCAAAGCCGCGACGGCAGCTGCCGCCGTGAACCACCGCCACCAGGCGTGACTCGCGCCCTCGGCGGTTTGACTTCTGAGGCGCGCAAGGATTCGGCCCTCCAATCCTTCCCGTGGCTGGACGGCGGCATACTGCTGCAAAGCCGTGTCGAGCACTCGATCCAGTTCATCGCCCGGCGAATCCTGACCTCTTCCTCTTTCATTCTGTTGTTGCATGTCGCCTCACCCCTTGCCAGTCATTCTTTGCGCAATCTTCTCTTTCAGAACCTGGCGCGCCCGAAACACGCGCGAGCGCACTGCCGCTTCACTGATTTCCAAAGTCTCGGCCACTTCCCGCGGCGACATCTCTTCAAGAGTAGATAGAATCAGCGGCTCGCGCAGCTTGGAGGGAAGTGCGGCAATCAGCTTTTCCAGCGTCGCGCCCATCTCCGTTCCGTGGACCGTTTCCTCTGCTGAATTCTCGGAAGATGCGATCTCTGGAATGGGCCTCTCCGTATTATCTAGAGCCACTTCCTGTGAACGTCCCTGCTGCCTGCTTCGATCCACAGCGACCCGCCATGCGATCCGCGCCAGCCATGTCTTCGCATCTCTGACAGCGGCGAGTTTCGAGCGGTAGCGCAGCACCCGCATGAACGTCTCCTGCGCAGCATCCTCAGCATCGTGATGGCGGCGGAGCACCGAGTAGGCAATCCGGTATACCAAGCGAGAGTGCTCCCGGACCAGTGTTTCGAGCATGGCGTCTGTGTGTTCCACACGTTCACGCTCGATACTTGCTTCGTCCAGGATCGCCTCTCCTGCCACCAATCGTCTGCCCTCAATCATGAAGACCGCCCAACCCTCGATTGTGTTCAGGAATTTCTGACAGGAGAACGCCCGTAGAGACGTTGCTTGCAACGTCTCTAGTCTGCAAGGTTCTACAGGCCTACGAACACCGGTTCCGGTTGCAGTTGGATGCTCCAGACTTCTTCGACCCGGTTTTGGATTTGATCCTTCAGGGCAAGGATCTCAGCGGCAGTTGCTCCACCGCGATTCACAATGGCCAGCGCATGCTTGCTCGAGATTCCAGCATGCCCCAGGGTGTATCCCCGAGCGAACCCGGCGTGCTCCACCAGCCACGCCGCGGATACTTTGCGGTTCTGCTCCAGCGCGGGATAACTTGGGACCACCAGACCCTTGGCGTCTGCTCGACGCTGCAGGTCTTTGTGCTGCTCTTCGGAGAGCACCGGATTTTTGAAGAACGATCCCGCGCTGCGGCAATCCGGATCGCCTGGCACGATCAGCATGCCCTTGCGTGCCCGGATGTGGCGGACTGCTTCACGAACCTCCGCCAGCGTGGGAGCCGGCTTGCCTTCGAAATGGCGCTTCAGGTCGGCATATTCGAGGAAAGCTGCGCCGCCCGGTGTAAGGGCATACACAACGCGCAGAACGATGAATCGTCCCCGCTCGCTCGTATTGAAGATGCTGGTGCGGTAGGCGAAGCCGCACGCTTCCGCGCACAGATCGCGAATCTGATTATCTTTGAGATCGAAAACTTGGACGGACTCGATCGTATCCGAAACTTCCTGTCCGTACGCTCCCACATTCTGCACGGGCGTGCCGCCGACGCTCCCCGGAATCCCGCTGAGGCACTCGACTCCTGCGCAATTCGCGGCCACGGCCTGGGAGACAAAGCGATCCCACGGCTCGCCCGCGCCGACGTCGAACAGGACTTTTCCCTCGTGTTCTCCCGGCCGCCGTTCGATGGCGCCGAGCGCAATTTTCAGCACCAGTCCGGGAAATCCCTCGTCCGCAACAACCAGATTGCTGCCCCCTCCGAGCACAAACAGCCGAAGGTCCCGCGATTGCGCGAAGATTACCGCTTCGGCGACGTCGACAGAGGTGCGCGCTTCGACAAAGAACCGCGCCGGGCCTCCAACCTGCAGCGTGGTTTGCGGCGCGAGCGGAACGTTTTCCTGGAGGTGCATGGTAGGAATCGCTTTCAATATACATCGCTGATTCGGAGCAGAACGTGGCGAAGGCACTCACGCTACAATGGAGTCATGCCAATCGAGAGGATCAACAGCATGTCGACGTATCCCGAAGTGATGTGCATTCCCATGCGCGAGGAACTGACTCGCCTGGGAGTGGAAGAATTAAAGACGGAAGCTGCGGTCGATCAGGCGCTTAAAAACAGCGCCGGGACCGTGTTAGTGGTCGTCAATTCGATTTGCGGATGCGCTGCCGGTCGCATGCGTCCCGCGGTCCGGATGGCGCTGCAAAATGGGGCCAAGCCTGACAAAGCCTTCTCCGTTTTCGCGGGCCAGGAGAAAGAAGCGACCGAGCGTGCACGCAGCTACTTCACGGGATATCCGCCGTCCTCGCCCTCGATTGCGCTGTTCCGCGATGGGCAACTGGTTTATTTTATGCAGCGCCGCGACATCGAATCGCGAGAAGCCCCGGCGATTGCCGCCGAGCTGAAGGCCGCTTTTGACCGATTCTGCGGATCAAACGTCGCAGTCTGACGGCGAAGAATCCCATAACCGCTAGCGCTATTTTTTTGGCATGCGCGCCATAAATGCTTTGATCACGATCGCATTGGGCTGCAGGCCGACCGGGATCAGAGTCAACAGGGAATACTCCGAAGTTTCTAGCGTGCGGTGGGGCTTGCGTTTCTGAATGATGGTAACGTCTCCAGATTCCGTATCGGCCACGAGCAGGTAATTCTGATCCGGCGTTAGCGCCAAAGACTCGGGATGGCTGCCCACCGGCAGGGTGGTCAGCCGGCGACCCATATCGATGTCGTACACCGCCACGCTGTCCGAACCAAAGTTGGAGACATAGAGGCGGGAATTGTCGAGGGTGACGACTCCGCGCGCGGGGTGCTGTCCGACTTCCGGGCTGCTGCTCACCTCATCGTTTCCCGTTTCCACGATGGAAATACTGTTGGAATCGAAGTTACACACCATCATCTCGCCGCCGTCGGGCTTCATAGTCAGGCCTACGGGAGTGCGTCCAACATCGAGAAGAGCGAGCACGCGGTCCTGGTTGTGTGCCGGACTCTGCAACTGGATCGAGGCCACCTGGGATGATCCCGAGCAGGAAACGAAAGCCTTGCTGGAATCGGGCACAATCGCGATGTCTTCGGGCTGCAGGCACACGGGCAAGGTGGCGCGAACCCGCAGAGCCTTTGCGTCGATGAGCGAAACCGTGTTGTCCCCACGATTCGAAACAACCACGGTCGAGCCATCGGGCGACACACGCGCCAATCCCGGCGACGGGCCAACCCGCACGTTGCCGATCACCACTCTGTTTTCCAGATCGATCACGCTGACGTTGGCGGATGCTGAGTTGGCGACGTAAGCCCGGTTGCCGTCTTGCGAGACATCGATAAAGTACGGGCGCCCCTGGACGCCAATGGTCGCAACTACGGTGTTCAACTCGGCGTCAATCACGCCGACATTGCTGGAGCCGCTGTTGACAACATAGACTTCGTTCTTTTTGGAGTTGATGGCGAGGCCGGTGGGCTCGGCGCCCACGTGAAGTGTTTTTGCGAGTGCGAAGGTGCGCAGATCGATGACGCTGACCGTGTTGCTTTTGCCGTTGCTGACATAGGCGTACTCGCGGAATGCCGGGCCGTAGTCAGCTAACGATTGCTCGCGGAAATACCACCACCCGGCAGCAGCCAGGAGGGGAAGCAGCACAGCCATGAACAGGAGCTTGCGCAAGGTGGAGAATGACTCAAGAACAACAAAGATTAGCAGAACTGGCGCGCGGTGGTGCCGCGTCTATAGCACTTTAACTAGCTTCAATCCTCGGACCTGCGAGAAGTGGCGCACGTTAAGCGTTGCCACCGCGTGGCCACGTTCCAATGCCGTCGCCGCCAAGATCAGGTCATAGGACCCAATCATCGTGCCCGAGCGCTCCAACTCCGCCCAAATGCGCGCGTGTTCCAGAGCAGTGATCTCCGTATAAGGGATGATCGGCAGCATGTCTAGAATGCTCCGCAAATATCGCTCGCGTTCCAATTTTTGTTTGCCGCTCGCCCTTTCCACCCCATGCCACAATTCTGCGACCGTGATGGACGCGATCTCAAACGATTCGTTTGCGTGGGTTGTCATCCAGGAGACGAGGTCGAGAGTGCCTTTCTCGCCCCGGATAATGACATCGGCATCGAGGATTATCGCCATCGGCCGACTGGAGGTTTGAGGTGCTTACGGGCGGCACGGAAATCTCGATTCCATGCTTTCGCCTCGTCCGTGGACAACTGAACCCGATTGAGAACTTCGGCCAAATCACTGCCTTTGCAGACTCGTTCTCCGTCCGGTACCAGGCGCGCCACAGGAGCACCATTACGAAGCAGAATGAACGTCACATTTTGGTAATGCGCGCGATTCACACAGTCCGCAAAGTTACGGGCGGCTTCAGTAACGGAAATTACGGTCTTCTTCATAAAATCAGATTATCAGATTACGGTCAGAAAACAAGACCTTAGCCCTCCGAAAGCAAACCTCGAATGATGTTTGCAGAACCGCATCGCCAGCTGCGGACTATTACTTGCTGAGGGCCGCTGTCTCCCTCGTGCCAATCTCTGGCACGGTTCTTCCCACCACTGCAGCAATCTGCCGGACCTGCTCCATCAGTGAATCGAATTGATCGGGGAACAACGACTGCGGACCATCCGACAGGGCCTCATCCGGCCGGTCATGCACTTCCACCATGAGCCCATCCGCTCCTACTGCGACGGACGCGCGCGACAGTGGAGTGACCTTGTTGCGCTTGCCGGTGCCATGGCTGGGATCGACCAGGATGGGCAAATGACTCAAGCGCTGCACTGCGGGAACCAGGCTCAGATCGAGTGTATTGCGGGTGTGATCGGCAAAGGTGCGCACGCCGCGTTCACACAATGCCACGTTGTAATTGCCCTCACTCAGGATGTACTCGGCGGCCATCAGGAATTCTTCCAGAGTGGCCGACATGCCGCGCTTCAGCAGCACCGGCTTGCGGGCGCGTCCGGCTCGCTTCAGCAGCGAAAAATTCTGCATGTTGCGCGCCCCAATCTGGATTACGTCGGCATACTCTTCCACCAGGTCCAGGGAATCGTGGTCGATGGCCTCGGTGATGATCTTCATGCCAAACTGCTGGCGAATTGCCGCCATAATGCGCAGCGCCTCTTCCCCCAGTCCCTGGAAGGAGTAAGGTGAAGTTCGCGGCTTGTAGGCTCCGCCGCGGAAGAATTGCGCGCCTGCGCGATGCACCCGTTCCGCTACGGCGAATGCCTGTTCGCGGCTTTCAATGGCGCACGGTCCGGCAACGATCGCGAGCCCCGGTCCCCCGATGGTGGCCGCGGTTCCAGAAAAACGGATGACTGTGTTCTCTTCCTTCACATCGCGGCTGACCAGTTTGTAGGGCTTGGAGACTTGGATTACTTCCTGCACGCCCGCCATTTCTTCCAGCGTGCCCTGTTCCACTTCGCCCTTATTGCCGGTGATGCCAATGGCGGTGCGGGTCGCGCCCGGCATGGAATGCGCCCGGTATCCCAGCTTTTCGATCTTTTGGCAGACAGCGCGCACCTGTTCTTCGGTGGCCTGCGCCTTCATGACGACCAGCATAAGTTCACCTTAGGAATACACAGTGTAGGGACGGCCGCCCTCGGCTGTCCGGTCGAGCGAAGCTCGACTGCGGCCGCAGGAGAAGCCGCGCATTCAGTTTACCGTTGCCCGGTCTGCACCGCAAACAGGGCAGGGAGTGTCAAAATGAAACCCTCGTAGAGACGTTGCTTGCAACGTCTCGCTCGCCTCCAGCAAAACAGCCGATAATGTTGGTTGGCGTGAAGTGGCCGGAAGCGATGCTTTATCAAGGGAAATATCGAATCGAATCGAATCGAATCCACTCGCCTCCGTGGCTGGGATTACCGTTCCCGCGGATGGTATTTCGTGACTATCTGCAGCGCGCACCGTAAATGCATATTTGGGACGGTCGAAACTGGAGAAGTCCGCCTCTCGTCCATCGGAGTCATTGCAGATGCAGAGCTCAAAGCCATGCCATCCCACTACAAGAATGTTGAACTGGTGGAACATGTAATCATGCCAAACCACGTTCACGCCATCGTCATGATCGATGGCGAGCATATGTTTTCGTCGACCGCTAAGATGTCCCTCGAAAGCGCCGCCACGACGTTTTCACCACCGAGGCCTGGCTCGCTTTCCGCGATTATTCGGTCGTACAAGGCTGGTGTGACGCTGCAGGCTCGGGACGTGCGCTTTGCCGAAAACGTGTGGCAAGCCGGTTTTTATGAACACATCCTTCGCGGGGAGAGAGTCATTGCGGCGGTTCGCGAATATATTCGGAACAATCCTAAGAATTGGGGGGAGGATCGCGATAATCCTCGGCAGGATAACTTCTTCCTTCAGACTGTGAAGGAATAGCTCGGTGCTGTGGCAAATGAGCATCGGCGCCACAGGGAGAGACGTTGCAAGCAACGTCTCTACGAAATCAGATCGGGTCGTCGGCAATCTGAGACGTTGCAAGCAACGTGTTTACGAAATCAGATCGGGTCGTTGGCAATCTGAGACGTTGCAGGCAACGTGTTTACGAAATCAGGTCGGGTCGTCGGCAATCTGAGACGTTGCAGGCAACGTGTTTACGAAAGATACTCGGAAGGTGCACGATATTCTCAAGGGGCCTGCTCCGAAACGCCCGCCACGCGTAACTTCTCGCCGGATCGGCATTCACACCTCTTCGGCGGGCGGCGTGCAAAACGCCGCTGAGCGCGCCTACCGCCTCGGCTGCAACACTCTGCAAATTTTCTCTTCCAGTCCCCGGCAGTGGGCTCCGTATGAGCTGGCTCAACCACAATGCGACGAGATGAATCGCTTAAGGGCGCAGTACGATATGAAGCCGCTTGTCATTCACACCAACTACCTCGTCAATCTTGCCAGCTCGAACGAAGTCTTCCTGCACAAGTCGATGCAGGCGTTTCGCGGAGAGATCGAGCGTGCTATGGCACTGTGCGCCGACTATCTGGTCTTGCATCCCGGATCGTTCCGCGGGGCCGATCGCGAGCAGGGCTTGCTCTGCACATCAGCGGCCATTGCCGCCAGCACCAAGGGATTGGATCTGGTCAAAGGCGGACTCACTATCCTCATCGAGAACACCGCCGGGGCTGAGTTTTCTCTCGGCGGAACCTTCGAGCAGGTCGCGGAGGTTCTTTGCTGCCTCGATGGCATCGTGCCGGTGGGCGCGTGCATCGATACTTGCCATACGCACGTGGCGGGATACGACATCGTCAGCGAGCAGGGGCTGTATGAAACCTTGCAGCATCTCGAGCAGACGATTGGTCTCCAGCGGGTGAAAGTCTGGCATTGCAATGATGCCAAGGCGGGACGCGGTTCCAAACTTGACCGCCATCAGCATATCGGGAAGGGAACTATCGGCCTGGAGTGCTTTCGCCGTCTGTTGAATGACGTTCGGCTGTCCATGGCTGCCTTTATTGCGGAGACTCCCATCGACGAACCAGGCGATGATCGCAGGAACGTGCAGGCTTTGAAGAGACTTGTTCGCGAAAGCTAGCACGCGATCCCTGCTGGTATATTTTTCCTTCCGCAATTTGTTGATCGATGCCGAGTGAGACACGATGAAGCTTTATCGCACGAGATCCGGAACCGTTGCTGAGCACGAAGGCCGCCTTCACGCTATCAGCTCGACGTCCTGGGATGACCTTGTGGTGCGGGATGATCTGCTTGCGTATTTGGGTCAGGAATTGAAGAAGGCGCCGCCGCTCACGATCACTGTCCCCGAAGAGATATTGCCGCCCATTGGCAACCAGGAGGTATGGGCGGCGGGCGTCACCTACTTTCGCAGCCGGGACGCGCGCATGGAAGAGTCAAAGAGCGCCGGGGGAGGTGATTTCTACGATCGCGTGTATCACGCTGCCCGTCCCGAACTGTTCTTCAAGGCGACCGCACATCGAGTCGTTGGGCCCGGCGCCAAGGTCGCCATTCGCAAGGATGCGTCCTGGTCGGTGCCCGAACCGGAGTTGGTTCTGCTGATCAGCCCCGGCGGGAAGATCACCGGCTATGCGGTCGGCAATGACATGAGCTCTCGCGATATTGAGGGTGAGAATCCGCTGTATCTGCCGCAGGCGAAAGTTTACGACCGCAGCTGCGCGCTGGGGCCATGTCTTCTGATCTCTGACGAGGCGCTGCCAGCGTCCACAGAAATCAGCTTGCAGATTTTGCGCAACGGTGCCTCTGCATTCTCGGGCTCTACGACCCTCAAAGAAATGAAGCGCAAGCCGGAGGAGCTCGTGGAATATCTCTATCGCAGCAGCAGCTTCCCTCATGGCTGCTTTCTTTTCACCGGCACCGGGGTGGTCCCGCCGGATTCGTTCACCCTGCAGGAGGGAGACGAGATCCGCATCACCATTCCTCCTATAGGAACGCTGAGCAACGTGGTTGGATAAGTACTCTGGCTGCGCGAGCGGTGGCAGGTGCGGCCCAAGGCACGAAGTGTAAAATAAACGTTTATTCACCGGGTTCCATTTCCCTCTATGGCGATCGGAGACAAAACGGCTAACGCTGTGACCGAGGGTTCCAGCACACCCGTGCCCCGTCCTAACGACGAGCGCTACGACGCGCAGCGGGTAGAGATGAAGTGGTTTGAGCGCTTCCAGCAGGACCCATCGCTTTACGCCGCGGAACGCGACTCGCAGAAAAAAAAATATTACGTCCTGGAGATGTTGCCCTATCCCTCGGGAGCCCTCCACATGGGGCATGTGCGCAATTACTCCATCGGCGATGCGCTGGCTCGCTACATGTGGATGAACGGCTACAACGTGCTTCATCCCATGGGGTGGGACTCGTTCGGGCTGCCCGCCGAAAACGCGGCTATCTCCAACAACACTCCGCCTCGCGAATGGACGCTTGGCAACATCGCCAACATGAAGGCGCAGATGAAGCGCCTGGGCTTTGCCTACGACTGGGCGCGCGAAGTTACCACCTGCCTGCCCGATTATTACCGCTGGAACCAGTGGTTCTTTCTCAAGCTCTACGAGCAGGGATTGGTCTATCGCAAGAAGAGCAAGGTGAACTGGTGTCCGAAGTGCGCGACCGTGTTGGCCAACGAACAGGTTCTCAGCAACGGATGTTGCTGGCGTCACGAAGACACGTTGGTCGAGCAACGGGAGTTGGAACAATGGTTTGTGCGGACCACGAAGTACACGGAGGAATTGCTCCACGATCTCGACAAGTTGAAGGACTGGCCCGAGAAAGTGCGAACCATGCAGCGCAACTGGATTGGCCGCAGCGAAGGCGCGCTGGTGGAATTCAAGCTCGATGGAAATGCCGGGCCCGCCGGGTCGAGCATCAGCGTATTCACGACTCGCGTGGATACCATTTACGGCGCGACCTCGGTTCAGCTTGCGCCCGAGCATCCCCTGGTTGCCGACTTTACCCGCTACAACCAGGTGCTGGGCGGCGAAGTCCAGAAATTAATCTCCGAGCAGCGGAAGGCGAAAGAAGCAGGCGATATCGGCGAGATCGAAAAGCATGGCGTGAATACGCACCGCTTCGCCATCAATCCGTTCAGTGGCGAGAAAGTGCCGATCTGGATCGCCAACTACATTTTGATGGACTACGGCACCGGCGCGATCATGAGCGTGCCGGCCCACGATGAGCGCGACTACGAGTTCGCCAAAAAATATAAGCTCGAAATCCGGCTGGTGATTCTTCCCATGTCCGGCGATCCGGAAGAGACCATGGCCGAGCCGCAGTTGCCCTTCGTCGCGCATGATGGCATGACCATTAACTCCGGCCCGTTCAGCGGCCTCAGTTGCGACGACGCCATCAGGAAAATGTCGGCCTACGCCGAGGAGAAGGGATTCGGGAAAGCCACCGTCACCTATCGCCTGAAAGATTGGGGCATTTCACGGCAGCGCTATTGGGGCACGCCGATCCCGATGCTTTATTGTGAGAAAGACGGCATCGTGGCCGTGCCGGAGAGAGATTTGCCGGTGCTCTTGCCGGAGAAAGTCGATATCACCCTCACCGGCGGCTCGCCTTTGGGCAGAGTACCCGAGTTCGTGAATGCCACGTGTCCCAAGTGCGGAGGTCCCGCGCGCCGCGAAACGGACACGATGGACACGTTCGTCGATTCTTCCTGGTACTTCTACCGCTACACCGACGCGCACAACGAGCGCGCACCTTTCGACGGCAAGATTGCCCAATACTGGTTCCCCATTGATCAGTACATTGGCGGGGTCGAGCACGCCATCCTGCACTTGATCTACTCCCGTTTCTGGACCAAGTTCATGCGTGACCTGGGGATGATCAGGAACGATGAACCTGTGGAACGGCTGTTCACGCAGGGCATGGTCATCAAAGACGGTGCGAAGATGTCGAAGAGCCTGGGCAACGTCGTCTCGCCCGACGATATGGTCGCGCGTTACGGCGCCGATGCTGCGCGGCTCTACAGTTTGTTCGCGGCTCCGCCCGATCGCGATCTCGATTGGCAGGATACCGGGATCGAAGGCATCCAGCGCTTCCTCGGCCGTGTCTATCGATTTTTCGTGCGCAACGCCCGCCCGGATAGTCCAGACTGGCGCAGTCCGGTGCCCTCGGAATTGTCCCCGGAAGCGCGCGCCATCCAGCGCAAGCTCCATCAGACAATCAAGCGGGTGAGCGACGATTTTCAAGGACGCTGGCACTTCAACACTTGCATCTCCGCCATCATGGAACTGGTGAACGTGTTGTACGCTGCGGAAGATGCAATTGCGAAAAAGATAATCCCAGTTTCATTTCTAGCTGAGGTGCAGCGAAATCTCGTGTTGCTGCTGGCGCCATTTTCGCCGTATCTGGCCCATGAACTGTGGGAAATGATCGGCGAGCAGGGAAGCTTGCTGCGCGCACCCTGGCCGAAATACGATGCGACGCTTGCTAAAGAAGAAGAAATCGAGATCCCCGTCCAGGTCAACGGGAAATTGCGCAGCCGTGTACTGGTGCCAGTCGACGCGGACGAAGCCTTCGTAATGCAGCGCGCTCTCGCGGATGAAAAGGTAAAAGCAGCCATCGCAGGAAAGCAGATCGTGAAGAAGATCTACGTTCCGGGAAAGATGGTAAATCTGGTGGTAAGGTAAGACTTCGCAACATAAAAAAGGGGCCCCATTACGGGACCCTTTTCCTTTTGATGTACCTTGAATTACATCCCGTGGATGACCAAGGCTTCGGAACGGTTGTTGAAATCGATTTCGTCAACTCTGCTGGTATTGTCAGGCTGCGTTTTCATGGACACAGACGAATACGGAGATTTTGTCGGCAGTTCTTTGACGGCTCCCTCGGCAGTTGCGACAGTTTTTCCGTGTTGCAGGATGTTGATCTTTACGGCTTCGTTGGAACCGGTCCACTCCGCCGTGTACTGGCCGGGTTGAAGCACAGTGGCGCCGACCTTGGCGGGCTGCTGCAGATCAAATTTCCCCGAATTGCTGTCCTTTGCAAATGCGCCGACGCTCAATATCAGCGCAAGAGCCGCGAGTAAGCCTAAGTATTTCGATGTACGCATATCTTTTTCTCTCCCTAAAATTCCGATCAATAATTGCCGCTCGCCTGGATTGCCGGGCGGCCGCGCTCTGTAAAAATGCTTCACCCATTTGGATGCATGGCGGCATGGCGCCGTTGCAAAAACATGTCGTCTTACGATGTAAAGGTTCCTGAATAGACCTGCGCAGCGTTTTCAATGCAGGGTTCATATTAGTGGGATTAGGTTATCCTGAAGTCCATGTCGCGCATTTCGCCCACCATGGAAGGGTTCCGCGTCGTCTTTCGCCGCCCGCTGCTCACGTTGGCGGAAATCACCTGGCGGTGGGCTGTGGGTGCGACCGCGACGGCCTTGTTCTTTTTCGGCCTGTTCGAATACCTCAGTACCCTGCCGGTGAGCCGAGGAGAGATGCTGTTCCTGCGCTCTCGCCAACCTTATCTCGTTATGCAGGCCATTCTGCACATCCTGCGCGGGAGTTTGAGCCGGGCCGTGCTTTCGCTGCTGATGGCAAGCTTGCTGATCACACTTGTCTGGACAGTGGCTGGATCCCTGGGGCGAATCGCGACCGTGCGTGCAATGGTGGAATATTTTCGGGGACGTTTTGCTCAGGGCCAGTCCGCGCGGAGCCAGGGCTTGGAAGGAACTCGCGCCGGGCAAGCGAGCGAGGATGGCAATCCATTTTCGCCGCTCGTCTTCCTCCACCTTCTACGCGCCGTGCTGTTGCTCGCGACGGTACTGGGATTTGGCGGCGCTATCGTTCTTGCTGGTTTGGTTTCACCCGACGCGCATCCGCATCCCGGCCTGGCTTTTCTTGTGTTCCTGCCACTTGCGGGATTGGTGTGTGTGTTCTGGTCGGCTCTGAATTGGATGCTTTCACTGGCAGCCGTATTCGTGGTGCGGGACGGCGACGATACGCTGGCAGCAATCGCGGCAGCGATGGTGCTCTTTCGCCAGCGCACGGGAGCCGTATTAGCCGTGAGCAGTTGGGTTGGAGTGGCTCATCTGGTAGCCTTCGTCGCTGCCACGACCGTAGTTTCCATGCCGCTTGGATTAATTCCCCTTGTACCGTGGCGACTCGCGGTCCTCGCGATGATTCTCATTACGCTCGCCTACTTCGCGGTGGCTGACTGGCTTTACATGGCGCGGCTTGCAGGCTACGTCTGCATCACCGAAATGACTGATGAGATGTTTGCTCCATTGCCTCCGCCGATCGCGCCTGCCCCGACCCCGCTGCAAACCAGCATCGATCGGGAGGAATTGATCCTCAGCGACGTTCCGCATCTTGCCATAGAGACATCGGCCTGACGTCTTCCCTGGGGTGAGACGTGGCAAGCAACGTCTCTACGAGAGTCTTTACACGTTATCACCGAATTTGAGAGACTCATGAGTGGAAACCCAATCCCCGCACAATCTCTTGCAAAATCAATCCATCGTCATTTTGGACTTTGGCGCGCAGTACACGCAGCTGATCGCGCGCCGTATCCGGGAACAGAATGTTTTTTCGGTCGTGCTGCCGTGTAACGCCAAGCTCGCTGAGATCAAGAGCTACGCGCCGCTCGGAATCATTCTCTCTGGCGCGCCGTGGTCCGTGTACGACAAAGACGCGCCCCCTGCGGATGCTCGCGTATTCGAGCTAGGGGTACCGGTGCTGGGTATCTGCTACGGCCTGCAATTCATGGTGCACACGCTGGGCGGGAAGGTGCGCCCCGCCGAGAAGCGCGAATACGGGCACGCGGAAGTGGATGTAATCTCGGCCTCGGTGCTGTTTCAGGGCATGGCGAAAAAGCTGGCTGTCTGGATGTCGCATGGCGATGAAGCTCTCGAGTTGCCTCCCGGCTTCGAACTGATGGCCAAGACCCACTACGCGGTCGCCGGCATTCAGAATGTCGCCAAGAAATGGTATGCCGTGCAATTCCATCCCGAAGTTCACCACACTCCGCAAGGCACGCAGCTCTTGAGAAACTTTGTTTTTCAAATCTGCGGGGCGAAGCCGATATGGACCGCCCAGCACTTCATCGACTCGACGGTGGAGCAGATCAAAACACAGGTGGGCAACGGACGCGCCATCTGCGCGCTCTCCGGAGGCGTGGATTCCTCGGTGGCTGCCGTGCTGGTGGATCGGGCCATGCGCGATGCGAAGGGGAAGTCGCGCCTGACCTGCGTGTTCGTCAATAACGGGGTCCTTCGAAAAAACGAATTCGAGAAAGTTCAGAAGACGTTGCGAGACAAGCTTGGCCTGCACCTGGATGCCGTTGATGCCACGGATCGTTTCCTGGGCAAGCTCAAAGGGGTAAGCGACCCGGAAAAGAAGCGCAAGATCATCGGGAATGAATTCATCAGAGTCTTCGAAAAGGAAGCCCGGCGCATCGAGAAAACCGAAGGCAAAGTGAAATGGCTGGTGCAGGGCACGTTGTATCCCGACGTGATCGAGTCGCGATCCGTGCGAGGGCCTTCTCAGGTTATCAAGTCGCACCACAACGTGGGCGGCCTGCCGGAGAAGATGAAGCTGAAGCTGATCGAGCCGCTGAAAGACTTGTTCAAAGATGAAGTGCGCAAGATCGGACGCGACCTGGGAATGCCGGAAGAAATTCTGCAGCGCCAGCCATTCCCCGGCCCCGGCCTCGCGGTCCGCGTATTGGGAGAAGTCACGCCCGAGCGACTCAGATTGTTACGCGAGTGCGACGACATCGTGGTCAGCGAGATCAAAGAGGCGGGACTCTATAACAAGATCTGGCAGTCGTTCGCGGTCCTGCTGCCGGTGATGTCGGTGGGTGTCATGGGCGACATGCGTACCTACGCCTACACCTGCGCCGTTCGCGCCGTGAGTTCCGAAGACGGCATGACCGCCGACTGGGTGCCACTCCCGCACGAAGTTCTCAAGATCATCTCGACCCGAATCGTGAATGAGGTGAAGGGTGTGAATCGAGTGGTGTACGACATCACGTCGAAGCCGCCGGGCACGATTGAATGGGAGTAGCGGGCATGAGGCCTGAATCGTCGTCTGGTTGATGTAATCTTGAATCTCAGCGCTTCCAAAGCACGCCGGACCAAGCCGATTTTATGCCCACACTCATTGTCCATCCCACTCGCATCCAAGCCGCCGGAAATAAACCCAAGCTCATCGACGAATACATTGGCCGCGTGAATTCGAAAACACCCGTGGTCAGTGTTGCTCACATGCGCAGCCCAAAAGGATGGGTGGAACCGGGACAGAGTCCCGAGTTCGACGAATTTACGGTCGTGCTCAAGGGAATGTTACGCGTGGAGCACAAGAAAGGCGTTGTCGAAGTGCAAGCCGGGCAGGCGGTCATTGCACACGCTGGAGAATGGGTGCGCTATTCGACTCCCGGTGCCGAAGGCGCGGAGTACATTGCAGTGTGTTTACCTGCGTTCTCGATCGAGAGCGTGCATCGGGATCAATAATGCAGGAGCCGAGCTTCGCTCGGCCGGACAGCCCGAGGGGCTGTCCCTACAGGGTCCATCGGAGCGTTCGGCTCCCCATTTACGAACACGGCCCGGGCGTTCCGGGAATGACCGGCATGAGTTCCGGGCAGAAGGACTTGCTTGCCTAGGCGAGCTGGTTTTCGGCGGCGAGAATCAGCGGTCTAAAAACCTTGCTCGACCAAATCTTCAATGGTGAGGAAGCTTTCCTGCGATTCCCGCTTCATCATCTTCTCGACATATTTCGCGATTAGATCCGCTTCCAAATTGACCGGATCGCCGGGCTGGAGCGAATGCAGGTTCGTCCTCTCGACGGTATGTGGGATGATCGCGATCGTGCAGCGATTATTGTCGAGCCTGGCAACGGTCAGGCTGATGCCTTCAATGGAAATCGAGCCCTTGAACACGGTGTACTTCTCGACCTCTTCGGGAATTTCGATGTGCAGCCACCAGTTGTCGGAGTTTTCAATGCGGTCCAGGCTGATCAATTTGCCGACGCCGTCCACGTGTCCCTGCACGATGTGACCGCCGAAACGTCCATCGGCCTTCATGGGGAGTTCCAGGTTGATCAAAGCACCTTCCCGAATGCGCGAGAACGAAGTGCGAACCCAGGTTTCGGGGGCAAGATCGGCACAGAAGGAATCGGGCTTGATATCCAGCGCCGTCAGGCAGACTCCGCTGACGGCAACACTGGCGCCGGTTCCGAGTTCTTTCAGTGTACGTTCGGCAGAGATCGTAATGCGGCGGTTCTCGCCGCGTTGCTCGATGCGGGTGATACGCCCGACTTCTTCCACAATGCCTGTGAACACGAGGGACCTCCTGTCGCACGGTTCATTTTAAGCTATGAGCTATGAGCAATGAGGCAGCAAAACCGCTGCAGGGCTTCGCCCTGCCGGACAGCCGAGGCGACTGTCCCTACATGGGCGCCGGTGCTATTCGGCATACGGATCATGTAAATAGCCTTCCACTGCGAAGTCTTCGCCGAAGCGATGCAGGCGCAGATGCCGGACTTGCGCCGCCTGACTCATCTGGGAAAAGCCCGCGCCTGCCGCGAAGGGAATGGATCCGGTTCCGGCAAGAATCTTAGGAGCATAGTAGAGAAAAACCTTGTCGACCGCGTTGGCCGCGAGCGCGGTCCAGTTCACGGTTGCTCCACCTTCGATCATCACGCTGGTGATCTCCAGTTCTGCGAGGCGGTGGAGAATCGCTGGTAAATCAGGACGCCCATTCCGCTCGAACGCTGGAACTCGTTCCACTCGCACTCCTTGCTGTTCAAGTTCCGCTTGCTTGTGCTCATCCGCCAAGCCACAAAATACCAGGACATCGTTCCTGCGGTTGCTGGCCGCGTCCTGCACGAGCCGTGATGCGGGCGGCAGACGCAGGCGCGAATCCAGAATCACGCGCAGCAGCGGGCGACGCCGGGGCCGGCCACTGCGGTCGGTCAGCAGGGGATCGTCGGACAGGATCGTTCCCGCGCCCACCAGCAAGGCATCGCTCTGATGTCGCAGTTCCTGTACGTGTGCCCGAGCAATTTCGCTCGTGATCCATCCGCCCGCAGGCATGCCGGCGTGGGTTTTCAATGCCTCGGCGGGCGGCGGAGCGATCTTGCCGTCGAGCGTCATCGCGGCTTTGAGCGTTACCAGAGGCACGCCCTGACGAATGTAGCGTGCGAAAGCTTCGTTCAGGAGGCGCGCTGGTTGTTCGCGGCCTCCGACCGTCACTTCCACTCCTGCGGCTCGCAGCTTTTCGAATCCGCGGCCGCTGACTTTTGGATTCGGATCCGCCATGCATGCGACGACGCGACGGATGCCAGCTTTGATCAGGGCGTCGGTGCAGGGAGGCGTGCGTCCCTGATGCGCGTGCGGTTCCAGATTGATGTACAACGTTCCGCCATGTGCTTTTGGGCCTGCTTGTTCCAGGGCGAGGATCTCAGCGTGTTTCACCCGGTCATACGTGTAGGTTCCGCTGCCGACCACATTGCCCTCGGCATCAGTAATGACTGCACCAACGTAGGGATTGGGCGAGGCGAGTCCGATGCCGGCGTGCGCCAGGTCGAGCGCGCGCTGCAGATAGTGATCGTCTGCGGATTGTGCAGGCATGCAGGGAGAATCTATCACGCAGGGAGATCAGCAGGCCGGAGTTCCTTGCTCCTATTCGAACAGGGAATCTACAAATTCCCGGGGATCAAACGGCAACAGGTCGGCAGCTTTTTCACCCACGCCGACGTACCGCACCGGCAAGCCGAGCTCGCGGCAGATAGCAACGACGACGCCACCCTTCGCCGTCCCGTCCAGCTTGGTGAGCACGATTCCGGTGACACCCGCGGACTCGGTGAACAAGCGAGCCTGTTGCAGGCCATTTTGACCGGTAGTTGCATCCATCACCAGCAGAACTTCGTGCGGAGCTCCCGGGATGATGCGTTGCGCGGTGCGCCGCATTTTGTCCAGCTCAGCCATAAGGCTGGTTTTCGTGTGCAGACGTCCAGCGGTATCAACAACGACGTAATCGGTCTTGCGCGCGACAGCCGCTTGCAGCGCGTCGAAGAGCACAGCGGCGGGGTCACCGCCAGGTTTCGTTTTGATCACTTCGGTGCCAGTGCGCTGTCCCCAAATTTCGAGTTGCTCGATGGCGGCGGCACGGAAGGTATCGGCGGCGCAGAGCAGGACGTTCTTTCCCTGCGAACGAAAGACCTGCGAAAGTTTGCCGATGGTCGTAGTCTTTCCTGTGCCATTGACTCCGACCACAAGGATCACTTCGGGCGCGCCATCGACCTTGTTCACGGGACGCGAGTTGGCCGCGTTCAGAATGCTGAGCAGTTCTTCTTTTAGAAGCCGCTTCAGTTCTTCGACATCCTTGATCTGCTTGCGATCCGCCTTTTCGCGCAATTTTCCGAGCACTTCCTGGGTGGTGGTCGAGCCCAGATCGGCGCCGATCAGCGTGGCTTCCAGGTCATCCAGTGTGTTGCGGTCGATCTCTTTGGTGAAGGCGACCGCTTCTTCGATGCGCTCGGCGAGATTTTCGCGGGTGCGCGTGACCGCCTGCTTCATGCGGTCTAAAAAGCCAGTTTTCTTTTCTTCCTCGAGACTGCCGAATAAAGTCTGAATCATAGAAGGCCCAAAATTCGATTATACGTGTGGGACTGCAGGGCACGGGGCGCAGCGGGTGGGCGTCGGCCGTTTCGGCGGTTGAATTGATGAAAGGTTCCACCCTCGTGATTCAATCAGCAAATCGTTATTGCACTTCTTGGACGTGCGCCGGTGCATTTGCGGATTCCCAGTTTGTCTGCGGGACGACATTGTTGTGCGTACAAATGTATGTGGTGCATTTTGGCGTTTTCTTGTCCGCGGTGTGGTGATAACCTAGCTGCAATCTTCAAAACAATTCACCTTCTGCGCACGCAGTCGGATGGAGTAAAGAAGGCCTTCCCCGATGAATTCCATGCGACCCACCCAGATGTGCTGGATCTGCGGCAAAGCCGTCACTCCGGAAACTCTCAAAAGAGATGAACACGGAAGCACCGTGCATAGCCGATGCTATGAAGCCAAGATGGCGCTGGCCGAAGCATCTTTGGGAGCACGCAAGCTTCCTTCGACAACGCTACGTCGCAGTTCTTTGACGGTGTTCTCCCAACGCCGAAAAGACGCGTCGTCCCTCATGCTCCTGAAGACCGGCAACGATTAACACTGTTTCAAAGGCCCGCGCTCCACCTCAAATCCTTAGCTTCACTCCCTGTCAGATGATGGGGATCGTGTGTGCGGACCAGCAGGGTCGTGGGTCTCTGCCATTCACAAGTGGGCGAGTCGCAAGCGGTCGACTATCTCTTTTCGTCGACCGTCCAGAATGGCTGTTTTGACGGAACGAATTCGATGGGCACAGCTTTGACGAATGCTTTCAGCCAGCGCGAGCACTCTTCCATCCCGGGCTGTTCGCTGGGAATGTGGCCGATCACGATCAGTGCCTTGTTGCGGTGCTCGGTTACCGCGTCAGTAGCATACTCCACGGTTTCCCATTCGCGAGTTTCACCCACCAGGAGTACCTGCACATCGTCGCGCTCCAGCGCGTGAGTTTCGCTCTCGAAGCCGGCTGCTCCGGGACTCATGCCTACTTTGGTGACTTTCATCTCCGGCTCGCCGACCACGCGCACTACCGGCGAGCGCAGCTTGTTCGCGACTTCTTCCGCTAATTTCTTCAATGTGGTTTCCGGAAGAACGAACAAGTATTGGTTTTCGGGTGTCTGAAATTTCTCCCATTGCAGCGTGTGCACGACACCGGCTTCGATGCCGTCGGGGTGGCGCATGTGCCAGTGGTCATGAAAGCGCCAGACGACCATGTTGTGTTTCTCAATGAAGGCACGCTTCTCGGCCCAGACTGGATCGTTTTCCGGCATGCCTTCCGGGGTGTCGAGATGGGCGTAGAACGTGGGCTCGTGTGTGATTACGAAATTCAGACCTCGCTCTGAGGCGCGTTCCAGAACGTCCAGAGTGGCCATCATGGTGACGGCAACTCCGGTCACGGACGTATCCGGATTACCGGCCTTGAAGGTGTCGACTGTGTCTGATTTCCATTCGACCCCGACTTGCTTCTTGATCTCTTCGACGAGGGCACGCGCCGTGGGCTTTGGCTCTTGCGCGTGGGCGAGGAGGAAAGTGGCGGAGATGGCAAGGAGCATTGTCGCGCTGACAAGTGTGGAGTTCAAAAGAGTTCTCCTGAAAGTGAAGACGGTTGTTTGCATGGCTCATTTGCGCGGTGCTTGCTGGGTTTCGCGCCGCGTGATCTTACTCCCCTGTCGCGATCCGCTCGCCCTGCTTCAGCGTGCGGTCGAAGAACTCGGCTGTGGCGCCGTAGGCGCGAATCCAACTCTTCCACATGAGGAATCCGTGGATTTCATCCGGGATGATGAGCTGTTCGAAGGGAACATGCTGGGCGCGCAGACGCTGTACCAGATCGACCGTCTGGGTGAACGGTACGTTGCGATCGTCATCGCCGTGGATCAGCAGCACCGGAGATTTCCAGGTGCTCACGTAGGCGTCCGGCGACGATTCCCATGCGAGTTTTACGGCAGCCTCCTCATCGGGCGGCTTAGTGGCCACGCTGCCAAAGTAAGGACGCTCAGTCAGGAAGACGCTCCAGTCGTGAACGCCATGGAAGTCGACGCCGGCTTTGAAGAGATCAGAATTTTTCGCCAGGCCCATGGCGGTGAGGAAGCCTCCGTAGGATCCGCCCCACAGGCCGATCTTGTCGGCATCCACTTCAGGCAGCGATTGCAGGTAGCGCCCTGCCGCCACGACGTCTTTGTATTCAGCGGCACCGCGCCAGACCGTATTCGGCGCCTCGCGGAACGCGCGTCCGTACATCACTCCCAGACGATAGTTGACCGAGAGCACAGCGTACCCGCGGCTGGCGAGGTACTCATTCATGGCGTACGCATTGTGGTAGTAGTCCATGTAATGGAAGCCCAGCATCATTTGGCGGACGGGGCCTCCATGCATAAAGACCAGTCCGGGCACTTTTCCGGCGCTATGGCGTGGGAGGAAGAGTTGGCCGTGCAGAGTCAATCCATCTTCACTTTTGAAGATCACCTGCTTTGGGGTCACGAGGGAAGAGTAGGGGAAGTCGCCGAGCGCCTGCTTGGCGATCATCTCGCGTCCGCTCGGGGTGAGTTGGTACGGCATCGCCGGAACGGTCGCGGTCGAACCCAGGCACAGAATGTGTTTGCCGTCGGCGGTTACGACGGGAGACCACTCCATCGTCTCGCCTTTGGTAAGAGCTTCCTGCGGAGAGCCGCCTGACACGGAGACGCGCCACAGGTGGCGGCGATCGACGTCATCCTGATTCGAGGAATAAATCACCCACTTCTTGTCCGGGGTGAGGGTCACGTCTTCCACGTCGAAGTCGCCAGGCGTCAGCAGGGTGGGGTTGCCGCCGCTGGCTGGGATCGAGTACAGGTGATTGCGGCCGTCCTGCTCGGAGGAGAAGACAATCCGTCCGGCCACGAAGTTCAGGGAAGTGTCCTCGCTCAGGCCGGGCAGAGAATCGTCCAGTTTGTCGCCGCTGTGCCACAGTTGATGCGCGCTGCCGGTGGCTTGGTCGGCGATCCAGAGGGACCAGGGCTGAGGGCGCACCGGAATCAGAGGGAGCTTGGCCTCACTTCCTGGCGTTCGCACAAAGACGATCTGTTTGCCATCCGGAGACCAGCGCGGCATGGAATCTTTGTCCACACTGGGGGCGAGGTAGCGAACCGAGTCGCCGCTGAGATCGTAGATGGCGATGAAGCTGTGAGAGCCGCGCTCGCTGACAAAGGCGATGTGCTTGCCATCCGGGGACCACTTCGGCGACACGGCGTCGCCGCGAACACTGGCCAGCTCTTTGGCTTGCTGCTTGCCGTCAATGCTGGCGATCCACAACTTCTTCTTGGCGGACCACAGGGCCTGCTTGCCGTCCGGCGAGATCTGGATATCTTCGCAGCCTTCCTCAGGGCATCCCATTTCGCCTAGTAAGCGAGGCGCCGCACTCTTGGCGTCAACATCCGCGGCGAATACCTGCTGCTTGGCGCCTTTGGTCCAGCTCTCGGGATTGGCGCTTTCCTGAGTATCGTTGAGTTCAGTGCCCAAGGCATACAGCGCGGTTTTGCCGTCGGGCGTAAGGCGCAGACTAGCGATCGGTTGGCCGTCGTCCGTGTTGTAGTGGGTGAGTTGGCGAGCGGTGCCGGCGAAGTCAGCCCCGTCGGCGATCCACACGTTGCGGACGCCCTTGGCATCGAAGACCCAAGCCACTCGGTTCGCCTGCTGAGCCGAGATGAGTCCGGTCGGGAACGGCGATCCCAGTACTTGTTCCAAAGTAAATTGCGATTGCGCGAGTACCCCGACGGCGGAAGCCAGCATCCAAGCAAAAAGCAGCAAGCAGACTCGTTTGGTGGTGGGCATAGCGCGCTAGTCTAATCAAAACGGGGATAGCTGCCAAATCTGCGTTTCTCTGGCCCGGGGAGAAACTCCAGATGGACACCGTACCGAGCTTCTGGGAGTGATAGCTGCTGTACCTGCATCGAACCGCCGCTTCTTTTTGGGAACCTTTCTGGCCCTACAGACGTAATCCTCAATAGGACCCGTATCTTTGGGTTCTCGGCCCCGCAGTGACGAACTGAGCGCTGGCACGTCTTTCGCTTATGCGTAGTGTCTCCGACATCCTCGGCCAAATCTTCCGCAACCTGTGGGCGCACAAGCTGCGATCGTTCCTGACCATGTTTGGCATTGCCTGGGGAGTCGGCTCTCTCCTTCTGCTGGTTGGGGTCGGCGAAGGGTTCCGGTCGGGGAACAAGCGGGAGCTGGCGGAATTCGGCAAAGACATCATGTTCCTTTTTCCCGGGCGAGCCCCCGCGGTCAAAGGCAACATGACTTCGGCGCGGTCCTATTTGCTTACGTACCAGGACTACCTTGACATTAAACAGGCCGGCCACGTGCGCAATGCCGTGCCCATCATCTCGCGCAGCGACCTGCATGAGGTCAGCGAGTTTGCCAGCGGAAGCGGCGAAATCCTGGGCACTCAGCCGCAGTTGAATGAGATCAGCTTTCTTCCCCTGAAAGAAGGACGCTGGCTGAATGATCTGGATGGGGTCCAGAGGCGGAATGTCATCGTGCTGGGGAATGAGTTACTCAAGACCCTGTTTCCCGGCAGGCCGTCGGTAGGAGCGTTTGTCTTAATTAACGGTCAGCGGTTCGAGGTGGTGGGCAGCCTGCCTCATCTGGGGCGTGGCGACAACATGTGGCTGAATATGCGCGGGTATATTCCCTTTCAGGTGATGGCTGCAAATTTCCCGCTGAAGGGCGAAAACCATGAGAATTCCATTTCATTTATTGAATACCAGCCCGAGGTGAGGGCGGAACACGAGTTGGCCCGCCAAGAGGTGCACCAGATTGTTGCCCGCAATCACGGGTTCGATGCCAGCGACGAGAACGCGTTTGACGAATGGGATTCGATCAAAGAATCCCAGATGGTAGGGACGATCTTTGATGTCATGAACATGTTTCTGGGAGCGGTTGGGATCGTCACACTGGCTCTGGGGGCGATCGGCGTGGTGAATATCATGTTGGTAGCCGTCAGCGAACGCACGCGCGAAATCGGGTTGCGCAAGGCGCTGGGTGCAACCAATCGGAGTATTCTGCTGCATTTCTTTCTCGAGGGACTGGTGCTCACGTTAGGAAGCGGCATGTTGGGCATGGCCTTTGCCGGCGGCCTCATGGCTCTGATGGGAGGCGTGCAGGGGCCGCAGGGATTCGATCCACCCAAGCTGGTTCCGATGTCGGCGATGCTGGCGATTGGCAGTTTGACCCTGGCTGGAGTCGTGGCCGGTTTGTATCCCGCGCGAAAGGCCGCCATGCTGCAGCCCGTCGAAGCGCTGCGACAGGAGTAATCAACCATGTGGCGCGATCTGCTTCAGGAATCCTATAACGCCATGCGCCACAACCGGCGGCGCACGGCGCTCACTATGCTCGGCATGGCATGGGGGATCGCGACCGTCGTCATGCTGCTGGCTTATGGCGACGGCTTCGGGCAGGCGTGCGCCAATATTTTTGCCAACTTCGGCACGAAGTTGGTGATCATTGTGCCCGGCAAGACTTCGATGCAAGCCGGTGGACAGAAGTCCGGAGTGGATATCCGCTTTACTCAGGAAGACGTGGATGCGCTCACCACCAACCTTCCCCAGATCACGCACATAACACCGGAAGTCGGCAAACAGGCCAATGTGCAGTACGAGAACCGCTCCTTCATCTTTCCCGTGAGCGGGAACGATCCCCATGTGTACTCCATCCGCTCGCTGCAACTGGGACAGGGGCGTTTCTACAACATGGAGGACCAGGTCCAGCATGGGCGAGTGGCGGTAATCGGTTCGGAGGCCAAGGAGAAGCTGTTTTCCGGACGCGGCGCCGTCGGCGAACACATCCGCTTGGATGGGTTGAGCTTCGAAGTGGTCGGGGTGCTCAGCGCCAAGATGCAGGAAGGGAATGATGACATCAATCGCGTGGTCTATGTCCCGTTCACGACGATGAGCGATTTGAAGGACACGCACTATCTGGACACGATCTGGTTCAATTATCAAACGCCGGAATATGCGCGGATCGAGCCGGCGGTGCGCACGATTATGGCAGGGCAGCACAAGTTCAATTCGTCGGACAGGCAGGCGGTGCGAGTCTTCAATCTCATGACGCAATTGCACCAGTTCGAAATCATCACGCTCGGCCTGAAGATTTTGATGGGCTTCATCGGGACGCTGACGCTCGGAATCGGCGGCGTGGGATTGATGAACATCATGCTGGTTTCGGTCACGCAGCGCACGCGCGAGATCGGTGTGCTGAAGGCCCTCGGAGCCAAATCACGCTACATCCTGATGCAGTTTCTGGCCGAGGCTTTGACCATTACTTTTATCGGCGGCGTGCTGGGAGTGGTTCTCGCCTACGCTGTTGCTTTGTCAGTGGGACGTCTCACCCTCTACAGCGCCTTCGCCAAGAATGGCGAGGCCGGCGATATTCGGCTGATTATCGCCCCGGGGACTCTGATTGCTTCCACCATCATCCTGGGGGCGGTGGGTTTGATCAGCGGCATGGTGCCGGCGTTCCGGGCGGCGCGGCTGGATCCCATCGAATCTCTAAGGCACGAGTAACTCGCGTAGGGTGGGCCTTTGGCCCGCCCGCGAAGCGAGCATGCTGCGCCGAAACTCTCGAAGACGCGAGCGTTCCGCAGGACGGCGTGACGCGAACCAGCTCTAGCACCTGAACAGCCCAAAACCGACGCCGGACCAATGGGTCCGGCGCTACGTGTTGGCGGCTTCCAGGAGGCTGCTGAATCTACTTTGGCCCCAGAGTAAAAGCAGCACTACGGCCATGGCGATCACCGAAAGTTGAACGTGCGTCCACCATGCAATTGGAGCTACGGGAAAGAGGTACACGCAGTACAGGGCGGTCCCGATCTGTGTCTTGACTGCTTTCATCGGCACGCTGATCAGCCAGTCGGAGAGCAATAGAACCGCGGGGGCCAGGATTACCAGATCGTAAACGGTGAGATGGGGCGCGACCAACACCGTAGCGAAAAGCAGCGCCGAGAAGCGCACGCTGAGCGGCGTGGATGGACGGCGCCACAAAAAGATCGTGATCCCTAGTGTCAGCGCCGCAGTGAGCGCATACAAAACGAACGCGAGTCCCGACATAGGAATCAGCATCGACCAGAAGGTGCGCAGGCAATAGGTCTGGTAGATTTTGGGCTCGAGAAACGGCAATTCCGATCGCAAATTGCTCAGCATCCACAGCCAGTCGTGAAATGCCTGTGATCCGTAATAAAGGACTCCGGTCAGGAATTGCGCCAGCCCGCTGAGCGTGGCGCCAATGACCACCTTCCCCGAGCCTGCGGCAATAAAGAGGACGGCTGCGGCAAGCGCCAGTTGCGGTTTGAAAGCAAGACAACCCAGCATGATTCCGGCGAGAAATTCACGCTTGCTGCGCAGACTGAGGTAAGCGCCCGCGAAGCACGCCAGGGCAAGCGCCGAGGTCTGTCCCCACGCAATCAGGTGAAAGAAGGCAGGGAATGCGGCCGCAAGAATCGCGACCGTCACTCCGTGTGTCCGGAGATTCGGACATGTTCGCCAAATCCAATAACAACAGAGAAAATAAAGGATCGCGGACACCATCCACCACACCGCCAACGCATGGGTGTAGGAAAGATGAGCGAGCGGCGCGAAGAGGATCGACGTCTGGGGCGGATACAGAGGAAGATAGGGAAGACCAGAGGCCTGAGGCACATGCGTTGCTGCGAGTTCGGACTGAATTTTCATGTCATACAGTTCAGGTCCGCGATGCTCGCGGGCAATGAGGCCCAGAGTGTAAAAGTGCAGGAAGTCAGTGCCTTTGAGATTTCCGTCGCGATCCCGTAGTCCGGGAGTGGTCAGGGTCCACAGGTAGATGGACCAGAGGACAACGCCGACGATCAAGCCGTGCGCCCGGAGCCGCCGCAGAGTGAGCCAGCCCGCGTACTGAGTTCCGTCTGTCATGGAAAACGCTCCATGGTAATGGAACGTCCGAGCAGCGCAACGATAAAAGTCTCGCGATTCAACGTGCAGGCGTAGCCGTGTAGGGCTGAAGCTTGGGCGACGGGTCGTCGGCATCGAGCCGCCAGGCGCGACGAGTCTTGAAATATTCCAGCAATTCCTGGTTCTGCGCGTCTCCCATATCGCGAGCCCAAACCACTTTCGCGCTGTCGATGGAGGCGCGATTCCACACCCATTCGCGATTCAGATCGTGGTCAGGGCCGTATCGCACGAGCACAAGTTGTTCACCCGGCATCCCACGCAGCTCGCGAAGGATGACTGCCCGCTCCAGATTTCCGCGTGGCCACTCGGGCTCGATTTGGGTGTGCGTGGCCGCCGCCATCACCCGAATGACGATCATCGCGCACGCCAGAATCGGAATGGCGACAGCGGCGTCTTTCGCAATACCTCGGCGCGCGTGCAGGTGCCGCAGACCCTGGGTCAGCAGAATGTAAAGGGCGCCTGTGGCCGGAGAGAAATAATGCGGCAACGTCCAGGTCTGCACCGCGAAGCCTGCGATCATCGCAGCGCAGATCGCCAGGGGCAATCTCATTTTGCGCTGGCGAATGATGCAGGGCAGCGTGAGCAGGGGTAGTGTGAGCAATGGGCCGAGATAGAACTTCCACCACTCCACGAATTTTTGGGCTCCGCGTTGCAGGTACCCAGGCAGGGTCAGATTGTGCTGAAACTCTCGGGCCTCACCGCGGTAGGAATCGCGCATCACGGCATGGTGATACACCGGTTCAGCCCGCATTTTTTGCCAGATAAAGTAGGGCGCAGCGGAGTATTGCGAGCGATTCACCTGATACGTCATCGCTAATGGTGATCCGGTCACACGGTAGTAGTAGAACCCGGTTGCTGCTGCTCCGGCGGCGAGGATCAGCAATGCCACCACTAGGGCAGGCACTGCTTTGTTGATTGGAGGGCGACGCGTTCCACTGAACCAGGCGAGCATCGCAATTGCAACAGGGATGCTAAAAATAAATCCTTCGTAGGGGCGGCTGTTCGCCAGTAGTACGAGCCCCAACGCGAGCATAAAGCCATGCCTTGGGCGCATGTGGTGGCGCAGGCGCGGCCATGCTCCCAGAACGAGCGCTCCGCCGAAGGCCGCCACGGACGCGCACCAATAAGTATTCATCCAGTAGCTGAGAATGCCCAGGCGCAAGGCCGCCAAAATCGCGCCCACGAGCGCCCATGGTGGAGGTACCCAGGCCTGCAGCATCCAACAAATGGCCGAGCCCATGGCGGCCGTGATTAAAAGTTGACCGATCCACGGATGGCCCAAGATTTGACCGGCGGCCAGCACCAGGCCTTGCGCCGGCGGGTACATCGACATGTACGTTGGGTGCTGGATGATGTGGAAGGTTTCGAAGTGAATCCACATCGGATGGGTTGGATTGGTCAGCCTGCCATGCGCAAAGGTGTCGCCCGCCAGCAAGTAACTGAATTCATCATTCCAGCGCGGCTCGGGGATTCCGATCACCGGAATTAAAGCAAGCCGCACGACAATTACGCCAAGTCCGACTGAGAGGGCTGCGAGCGCACGGCGAAGAGCAAACCGCCTGAACACACCAGCCGAGGCGTCAAGGAAAGAATCAGAGGTATGGCGTTTCCGGGCGATCAATACTGCCGTCGCGGCGATCAGAATCAGTTCCAGAATGGTGAGAAGCCAGGGCGCGAGGCGGCCGTAGGCGCTTTGCAAGGTGACGAGCGCGAAACCGGGCAGGTCCGAATGATGTGAAAGGTTCAGGCGTCCTCCGGAATCGCCAACGGAAAGTTCTCTCGTTGCTAGCAGAACTATATCCGGTGGAGGGACGGATGTCGTCTCGCTTAGTTGTTCTCAGCCATTAAACGTGGGAGAAATCAAGCGTCACAGATAGCTGAGCCAGGTCCAATCCCGATGCCTGCTGCGGAAGTTCATGAACCACAAACAAGGCAGATATAAGATCGCCACGGCCAAAATCCACATCGCGTAAATGAAGGCTAGACCGTGCCCGTACCCCGAAGGCCTTTGCGCGAAATCCGCTATGACGGTACCGTGCCAGACGGGTTGGTGAAAGGCGAGCGAAACCACGATAGCCATGATGTGCAGCAGATAGAGATGCAAGACGTAATAAAGCAGCGGAACCCGGCCGTATACCAGCAGAATGCGACCCAATCCACTCTGTGCTCTCGCGCCGTCAAGCCATCCCAGCAGGATCAGCGAGGGTCCGAGGGTCATGAGCAGGTATTGCAGAGAAGGCGGATACTTCAGAGTATTGAAGAACGAGATAACGGTCAGTGAAGTTGAAGGCTGAACACTCCATGGGCCAGCAGAGTGTGCGTATTTGGATGCCGTCCCAACTATGCCATTTCCGTAAAGATTGAACCCGCGAAGCACAAAGAACATTGCCGTAGTGGTTATTCCCAGGGTCAGAATCCATTTGCGGCGGTCGGGTCGCTGCAGCAACGCTCCAAAAGCAAAGCCTGTGGCCATGACGCCGACCCAGGGAATCAGCACATACCGGGTGGACAAGGAAAAATGAGGGGTGACCGGAATGCTCCCGGGACTGTGCAACAAAATCCACAACCAATAAAACTTTCCGAACGAAGCCGCATGGATGCCATCAAGCAGATTGTGAGTGGCAATCATGCCCAAACCCAAGACCGCGATCCAGCGCACGGGAAGCCAGACGATAAGCGCCATTACAACCATGCTCCATCCCAAGATCCAGATGACTCCCGCATGTGCCCATGGGACAAAGCCCCAGGCAAAATCAACAATAGTAAGTTCCAGCAGCACCAGCCATAGGCCGCGACTGAGGAAGAAGCGTGAGAGTTGCGGGATGGACTTCCCGCGCCGCGTGGAAAGGAATGCGCCGGTGCCTGCCAGAAACGAGAATATAGGTGCGCAGTAATGAGTGATGAAGCGGGTAAAAAAAAGCGCTCCGTAGGTGTGTGCCACATCCTCAGGAGCAATTCGTAGATAGGTCATGAAGTCCCGCGTGTGATCCAGTGCCATGACGACCATGGCGAGCCCGCGCAGGATGTCCACGGAAACGAGGCGTGGAGCTTGAAAGGGAAGAGCAGATGGTTTCGAATTGATGGTGGCGACTGCCGGCAAAGTGGGAGCAGTCACCATGAGCCACATGTCCAGACCGCAGCCGATGTTTCGTTCATAGCTGCATCCTAACGGTGCAATGCCGTCGAGATATCTGCAGGGTGTCAACAAATTGCAAAAAGGTTTGGAAATTCGGCAGGAGGTGAGAGCAGAGTCTTGAGGAGGTTTGTGCTCGGAACAGAAGAGCCTCCTCCGATTCATCAAACGGAGGAGGCTGATTTCACAAAACTATTTGGTGACGGCTTCGCCAATCTCTTCAAACAATCCGCTTGCAATCTGAATCATTTCGTCATCGACCACGCGGTTCTTGGAGATCGCTTCCAGCAACGGGATGGAGACGATCTTATTCGAGCGCAGGGCGGCCATACAGCCGAATTCTCCGCGGTGCACCATGTCGATTGCACCCAAGCCGTAACGCGTCGCCAGCACGCGATCGAAGGCGCTGGGCGATCCGCCGCGCTGAATGTGTCCGAGAACAACGGCGCGAGTTTCGAAGCCAGTGCGTTGCTCGATCTCGCGCGCGAGCACATTGGCGATGCCGCCCAGCTTGGCGTGCCCGAACTCGTCTTTGCCCATGTCCTGTACCACCGGTGCTCCTGAGCCAGTGGCGAACTTCGCTCCCTCGGCTACGACGACGATGGAGAAGTAGCGTCCGCGCTCGTGGCGTTGCCGGATCGATTCCGCGACCTTGTCAACGTTAAAGGGACGCTCGGGAATTAGAATCGCGTCCGCGCCGCCGGCAATGCCGCTGTAGAGCGCAATCCACCCGGCGTCGCGGCCCATGACTTCCACCACCATCACGCGGTTATGCGCTTCGGCGGTGGTGTGCACGCGGTCGATGGCCTCGCAGACGATGTTGCACGCGGTATCGAAGCCGAAGGTATAGTCGGTTCCACCAAGGTCGTTGTCGATCGTTTTCGGCACTCCAACTACGTGTACGCCCTTCTCGTGCAATTTCTGTGCGACAGAAAGCGTATCGTCCCCGCCGATCGCAATCAGCGCGTCGATTTTGTGGGTCGCAATGGTTTTCCTGCAACGCTCGAACCCGTCGGGACGCTTGGAGGGATTGGTGCGCGAAGTGCGCAGAATGGTGCCGCCGCGGGGCAGAATGCCGCTCACCGCGTCCAGATCCAATTCCATGCTTTTATCTTCAACCAGGCCGCGCCAACCTTCCATGAACCCGACAAACTGGTCGTCGTAGTGGAACACTCCTTTGCGCACCACCGCGCGGATCACCGCGTTCAGTCCAGGACAATCGCCGCCGCCGGTCAAGATACCAATCTTCATCGTCCGCTCCTCAATCCAAGTATCGGTTTAAGATGAATCCGCAGAATGCACCCCGGCTGTGGGGCGACGTGGGCCCAGGGAAGTGGTGTGCAGTCTTTCGGAAGTATAAGAGTAACACTTCTGGGAGCGATGCTGAACGAGGAATCGCGCGTAGAAAATCGTTCGGGTACGCCCTTTCGTACTGGGGTTCCACAGGCTTGCGCTGCGCCGCATGAATTCGCAACAATGCTCGACGGCCATGAATAAAACTCTCCGGGTGATTGTGTGGGGAAGTGTCGCGTTGCTGGGCGCGCTGGCCTTAGGGATGGTTGCGCTCCATCGGGGAGAGCCGATCAACGCTCTCTGGCTGGTTGCCGCCGCGACTTGTTGCTACGCGCTGGGCTACAGGTTCTACAGCGCGTTCATCGCCGCGAAGATTCTTGCGGTCGATCCGCTGCGCGCCACGCCTGCCGAGCGACTGGAAAACGGCCGTGATTTCCTGGTAACGAATAAGTGGGTGGTCTTCGGACATCACTTTGCGGCCATCGCCGGTCCTGGACCGCTCGTCGGTCCAGTGCTGGCGGCTCAGTTTGGATATCTGCCGGGAACGCTTTGGGTGATTGCGGGCGCGGTGTTTGCCGGGTGCGTGCAGGATTTCGTGATCTTGCTCTTTTCGGTGCGGCGCGACGGCAAGTCGCTTACCGAAATGGCCAAGGAAGAAACCGGGCCTCTGGGAGGATTCGTCGCCTACGCGGCGGTCATCGCGATTCTGATCATCCTGCTTGCGGTCATTGCGCTGGTCGTTGTGAATGCGCTGAAAGATAGTCCCTGGGGTACGTTCACCATCGCCATGACGATTCCTATCGCGCTGCTGATGGGGATCTACCTGCGGCGAATTCGTCCCGGGAAGGTGCTCGAGGTATCCATCCTCGGATTCATTCTCGTGCTGCTGGCGATCTGGGGAGGGCAGTGGGTGGCGCACAGTCCAGAACTGGCGCCGGTCTTTACCTTCCGCGGACAGACTCTTGCCATTCTGATTTTGATCTACGCTTTCGCTGCGTCCGCGCTGCCGGTGTGGTTGTTGCTGGCGCCGCGCGACTACCTGAGCACGTTCGTGAAACTTGGGACCATCGGCCTGCTCGGCATCGGAATCGTGGTGCTTCATCCGACGCTGCACATGCCGGCCTTTACCCGTTTCGTAGACGGCACCGGGCCCGTATTCGCCGGGAAAATATTTCCTTTTGCCTTCATCACCATTGCCTGCGGCGCGATCAGCGGCTTCCACTCGCTCATTTCAAGCGGGACCACTCCCAAACTGATCGCGCGCGAGACTGAGACTCGCATGGTGGGCTATGGCGCGATGATGGCGGAGTCGGCAGTCGCGGTGATGGCCATCATCGCGGCCTGCGTGCTGCAGCCGGGCGTGTACTTCGCCATTAACAGTCCGGCGGGAATTGTGGGAGAGACTCCCGCCGCGGCCACAGCCACCATCTCGAGCTGGGGATTTCCGGTGACCCCGCAAGACATGCAGTCGCTGGCCAACGCCGTGGGAGAGCACACCCTTTTCAACCGCACCGGAGGCGCTCCTGCTTTTGCTGTGGGCATGGCGCATATTTTTTCCCAGAGCCTGGGTGGCAGCACCGTGATGGCGCTCTGGTATCACTTCGCCGTGATGTTTGAGGCGCTCTTCATCCTGACCATCCTGGATGCGGGCACGCGCGTCGCGCGCTTCATGATCCAGGACGCCCTCGGACACATTTACAAGCCGCTGGGGCGCACCAGTTGGTATCCGTCGATTCTTGGCACCAGCGCAGTGATTGTCGCGGCCTGGGGATTTTTCCTATGGCAGGGGGTCAAAGATCCTCTGGGCGGAATCAATTCTCTCTGGCCGCTGTTCGGCATCGCGAATCAATTGCTTGCCACCGTGGCGCTCTGCGTGGCCACGACCATCATTATCAAGATGCATCGCGCGAAATATGCGGCTGTGACCCTGATACCGCTCGCATGGCTGGTCGCGGTTACCTTTACGGCTTCGTGGCACAAAATCCTCGATGCCAGTCCGCGCATCGGATTTCTGGCGCAGGCGCGCGCGCTGGCCAGCGCGCCCGCGACTGCGGCCTCCTCGCGGCTCATCTTCAACAACCAACTGGATGCGGCAGTCACCGCAGGTTTGGTGGTGATGGTCGCGCTGGTGCTCATCGAGTCCATTCGGCAATGGCTTGGGGTGTTGCGCGGACAACGAGCGATCGTCATGCGCGAGACTCCCTTCGTCCGAACTCGCCTGGCGGAGGACAACACATGAGCCGCTTGAAGACAGCAGCGAAAATCCTGCTTGCAACCTTGCAGGAGATTTTTGATGAAGCTTCCTATCGCCGATTCCTGGAGAGAACAGGACTGACCTCGTCACCCGAAGCTTACGAGAGTTTCTGGCGGGAGAGGGAAGAGATGCATGCCCGGCGCACCCGCTGCTGTTGAGCGCAGCTTGGGACAGGGACTTGCCAAGTCTGAGCCTCGTGCGAGAGATTGTGGAAACCCGCTTTGCCTTCCGGGGTACACTGCATGCACATGCGAGTTCTGGGCATCGACTGCGGCGGAGAATACACCGGCTTCGGCGTGGTGGAAATCACCGGCTCAGGCAAACTAGGCTGCCTCGCATGCGGAGCCATTAAACTTTCGCCCCGCGAGCCCTTGCCGCGGCGATTATCCCGAATCTATCAGCAACTCGGCGAGATCATTTCCGAACACCAGCCCGATGAAGTTGCCATTGAAGACGTTTTTTACGCGCTCAATGTGAAGTCTGCCCTGAAACTCGGCCAGGTGCGAGGTGTGGCCATGCTGGCCGCTGCCTCCGCCGGACTGGACGTTGCCGAGTATTCGCCCCTAACCATCAAATCCTCCGTGGTGGGATATGGCAGAGCGGAGAAGCAGCAGGTGCAGCAAATGGTGACTCGCCTGCTGGATCTGGCGCAGCCTCCGGAGCCTATGGATGCCTCGGATGCCCTCGCGATCGCGATTTGCCACCTGCATACAAGCGGAACACTGCAGCGGCAACGCGCCGCGGCACGCTGAAGTTCACCTGCGGCTTATGTTTGCGATAATCTTGTTTGCTGTACTTCTTTACCGCACTTCAGGTGAGTCCTACGAAAGCAGATCGCCAGCAGCCAACAGCAGTGACGATGCGCCCATTCGCGGGTGGCCGCCACCTGCTCTGCGTCCTGCTGGCCACGTTGTTCTTGATCTTCATCAGTCTCGCAGCCCTAGCCTCTGATTCGGGAACCATCACTTTCTCCCTGGATTTTCCCAATTCCGCTCCCGAGCGTTATTCATTTACAGTGCAGGGAGACGGCAACGCCAAGTACGAATCCACGGGCAAGATCTCGCGGGACTCAGATGAGCGCGATAACTATACGACGGAGTTCAGTTTTTCAGACGCAACCCGCGCCCGGATCTTCCAATTGGCTTCCCAGGCGCACTATTTCTCGGGAAAAATCGATTCCGGCAAGAAGAACCTGGCCTTTACCGGGGCGAAGAAGCTGGCCTACAGCGACGGGCAGAAGAAGACATCGGCCGAATACAACTATTCGTCCTTGCCGCCGGTGCAACAACTGACCACGATCTTCCAGAGTGTCGGGGCAACTCTGGAATACGGCCGCCGCCTCTCTTACTTTCACCAATACCAGAAGTTGGCGCTCGACGATGAACTCAAGCACATGGAAGAGCAGGCCCGCAATGGCGAGATCAGTGAACTGCAGGCGGTAAAACCCGTCTTGCAGCAGATTTACGACGATTCCAGCGTGCTGAACGTGGTTCGCGCCCGCGCCCTTCGCATCATGGACATGAATCCCGCGTCGAGCGCCGGTAACCGCCGCTAGTACCCGCGTCCGCTGCCGGACAATCCAGAAAAGTTAAACCTTTTACAACTCCAGTGGAAAAACCGTGTTCTAATAGTTATAGCCTTTCCAGGGGGTTTCCATGCCCGCTCCTTCTCGCTCGAAATACACCGTTGTAATTCTCGTGGCCGCAGCCTGCGCGCTTCTGGCGCTGCCTGCTCTGGCCGATTCGCAAGCCCGCATCGTCCGTCTCAGCGACATTCAAGGATCTGTGGCGATCGACAAGAACGCGGGGGTTGGTTATGAACGCGCTTTCGTCAACCTCCCGATCACCCAGGGCACCAAGCTGCACGCCGGCGCCAACGGGCGCGCCGAGGTTGAATTCGAAGATGGCAGCTCTCTTCGCCTGACCCCAAACACCACGGTCGAGTTCAGCAAGCTGACGCTCGCCGATTCCGGCAAGCGCATGTCCCAGGTGAATCTGGTTGAGGGCATGGCGTATGTCAATTGGCTGGGCAAAGATGACCTGAACCTGAACTTCTCGCGCGAAAGCATCTCTCTCGATCATTCCGCGCATTTCCGGGTCGATACCTCAACCGAAGCCGCCAATCTCGCTGTCTTCAAGGGCGACGTCAGTGTGGAGGGTCCTGCCGGGAAGTTGGTGGTCGAGAAGAAGAAGACTGCCACCTTTAATGCCGCGGATGACGACAAGTACACCGTAGCCAAGAATGTGCCCGACCAGCCACTGGACGCGTGGGACAAAGAAGCGATTTCGTACCACGACCAGTACGCCAGGAACAACACGACACCGTACGGCTATGGCTATAGCGACCTGAACTATTACGGCTCATTTTCCACCGTCCCGGGCTACGGGATGATGTGGCAACCGTATTTCACCGGCGTGGGATGGGACCCGTTCATGGATGGTGCGTGGGGCTACTACCCAGGGTTTGGATACATGTTTGCGTCCGCATATCCCTGGGGATGGATGCCTTATCGCTATGGAAATTGGATGATGGTCCCCGGCATGGGATGGATGTGGCAGCCCGGCGGCTGGAATAGCTGGGTTGGAGTCCCGCGCTATACGAGTACGGGTCAGGTGCACGTTACCCGGCTGGCACCGCCCCCGGCTGGCACGGTAAAGACGGTATATGTCGGCAGAGCCGCCGCTATGGGATCGATGAGCTCGATGCAGCCATCCCGAGTCAGGCTCAACGCGGGGACGGCTGGATTAGGCATCCAGCGCGGCTCGATCAACCATCTCGATCATCTTAATCGCGAAGTGGTGAAGCACGGATCCGCCGAAGTCCGCCCCGGCCCGCAGTTCGGAACGCATTCTGCGCCCCGACCATCCGCTGGCTCGAACATGCCCGGATACAGCGCTCCTCAGCAAGGTTCGATGCAGGGAGGTTCGATGCCGAGCGCGCGAGGTTCGTCGAGCGCGCCCCCGGCCCGCACCAGCAGTGCTCCAGTGGCACGTCCTGCGGGAGGCCCTCCGGCACACCGGTAGTCCGCCCCGAGCAAAATCCACGTAGGGACAGCCCCTTGGGCTGTCCCAGCGGCCCGGAAGTTTCGGGCCGCTTTGCTTTGGATGGAACCTGGTTGCAAGCCCGAGCCCAGACAAATGGTCCAGGCGCTACCTGCTTCTGCTCACAAGCACTCCCGCATATCCCACAACCAGGTCGCGGTCGCCGGACACATCGCCTGACGTCGCATACTTCACTAACTCCGCTTTAGTGGCGCCCAGTTGCCGCGCAGCTGTCAACATCGCCACCGCGGGCCCGTAGCCGCACATGCTGATGCCCTGCTGGGTGACGACCTCATGCAGCCCGCGCGCATCGAGCGCCAATATCTTTTCGATCGCGCGATGATCTTTCACCCGCGTCACAGCGTCGGACTCGTAGTGATTCATGTCACTGGAGGCCACGATCAGAACGGGCTCGTGCTGCCTGGCGATGACTTCGGCCAGGGCGTTGCCGAGTTCCTCCAGGATTTCGAATTGTCCTGTGCCTAATGCGATAGGCACAAACTGGAGTTCCGGCTGACGCAACTGCAGGAAGGGTAGTTCGACTTCAGCGGCATGCTCACTTCGGTGCGCAGCGGAATCCTCTTGCATGGCGGGGAAGCGCTCCCGCAATGCCTGCGCGAGTGTTCCATCGATGGGAACATCTCCCAGGGGGGTCTTCCAGGCTCCTTCGCTCATTATCGCCAGGGCATGTCCCAGGCCGGTGTGGTTCGGACACATCACCACGCAGCGCCGCGGAACCTCGATGCGCGCGAATACCGCTCCTGCCACGTGTCCCGAGTACATGTATCCGGCGTGGGGAGCGATGCAGCCCAGAGCGGGAACGGGTGCAATGTTGCCCTGGGAGAGGTAGGATCGCGCTTCCTCACGAAGCTCTTCAGAGTTTCCGGGATAGAAGCGTCCAGCTACGGCAGGATTTCGCAGGGTCGAAGTTGCCATGGTCCCTCCTTGGCTGTGGCCGATGCGGGACCAACACTTTGAATGCTAAGACTCAGGCTGCTGCTCACGCAAGGCACGAAAAATGGCGGCGCTCTGTTCCAGACTCAGGGTTTCGGCGCGATCCGTCGGTTTCACTTTCGCCGCGGCCAGAGCGCGTTTCAATTGACCGGCGTCGTAGTTTCCCTTCAAGTTGTTCCATAGCGTCTTGCGCTTTTGTCCAAACGACAGGCGCAGGAAGTCGATAAAGCCATCGCCTGCCACTCCGAGCCTTTGCTGCTGCGGATCCATGGTGAGCCGCAGCACGGCGGAGAAAACCTTGGGTGGCGGCGAGAATGCCCCCGGGGGAACGGTGAACAGCTTTTCCACGCGGGCGTGCAACTGGGCCGTGGCGGAAAGCAGTCCATATTCGCGGCCGCCGGGTTCCGCGGCGATCCGGTCCGCCACTTCGCGCTGCACCATGATGACGATACTCTCGAAGTATTTCGCAAACTTGAACAGGCGCAACACTATGTCGGAAGTGATGTAGTAAGGAAGATTGCCCACGACTTTCACCGGTTCAGGTTTGAGTTCGATGCCGGGACGTCCCAGCCCGGGCTTGGGCCCGAACAGAGAATCAATGTCGATGGCCAGCACGTCGGCTTCGATGATTTCGACGTTGCGGTGCATGCCAAATTTCAGGCGCAATTGCGCCGCCAACACGCGATCCATCTCCACCGCGATCAGTCGCCGCGCCCGCTTCGCCAATTGCTCAGTGAGAATGCCGCGCCCGGGGCCAATTTCCAGGACGGTGCTTTGGGAGACGTCGCCCAAGGCTTCCACGATGAGGCGGGCGTAGTCCTCCTGATTCAAGAAGTGCTGTCCCAATTTGGGCGTCGATCGCGGGCGATCCGCAGATACGGCTCTTGGCACGTTGACCCTCTTGCTGTCGGGAAGTAGACTTTCCAGTCGGTGCACGCATCTTATGCGCGGGCCGGCCGTCTTTGATTGCTCCATGATAACGTGCGTCGCGGAAACGCGCCCGCCGTGGAGGTTCCGCACTCATGAACATCGCGTTCGTCGCTTCCGAAGGCGTTCCATTCTCCAAAACCGGCGGGTTGGCTGATGTCGTGGGGGCGCTGCCCAGGGCTCTGGCTTCACTCGGGCATCAGATCACCGTATACCTGCCGCGCTACCGCCAGACCAAGCTCGACAATCCTGGCGTAGTCGTGCGCAGCGTGACCGTCCCCTTTGATGACCAGTATCGCTTCGCCTCCGTCGTTTCTGGAGGAATCCTGGGCGGCATCCACTTTTATTTTGTGGAGTATCCGCCCTACTTCGATCGCGAAGCCTTGTACGGAACGCCTGCGGGAGATTATCCCGACAACGCGGAACGCTTTGCCTTGTTCTCGCGCACGGTGCTGGAAGCGTCCAAAGTGATTGGTGTTCCGCAGATTTTCCATTGCCACGACTGGCAGTCAGCCCTGGTTCCGATCTTGCTGCGCACGCTCTATTCGGAGGATCCGGCGTTCCACGATGTGGGCACGGTGTTCACCATCCACAACATGGGATACCAGGGATTGTTTTCGCCCGACACGTTGCCTCTGCTCATGCTTCCCTGGGACCTGTTCACGATTTCCAAGATGGAATTCTTCGGACAGGTGAACTTTCTCAAGGGAGCCCTGGTGTACGCGGATTACGTGACCACGGTCAGCAGAAAATACAGCCAGGAGATTCAGACCGCGGAGTATGGATTCGGTCTCGAAGGCGTGCTGCGGGATCGCTCCTCAACCGTGACCGGCATTTTGAACGGTGTCGACTACGACGAGTGGAGTCCTCAAAACGACAAGTTCGCGGTAGCGAAGTATTCTCCACAGGACCTTTCCGGCAAAGCCAAAGACAAGCAGGATCTGCTGACTGCGTTCGGAATCAAGAACGCCGACACGAAATTGCCGGTGATCGGAATCGTGTCGCGCTTCGCGGCACAGAAAGGTTTCGATCTGATCGCACAAATCGCCGACCGGTTGGCGCGCGAGGAGATAATCATCGTGGCGCTGGGCGCCGGCGACAAGGCTTACGAAGAGATGTTCCAGCGCCTGCACAAGCAGTTCCCCAACAAGATTGCTGTGAAGGTCGCGTACGACAATGCCATCGCCCACAAGATCGAAGCTGGAGCCGACATGTTCCTCATGCCCTCCCGTTACGAGCCTTGCGGGCTGAACCAGATCTACAGCCTGAAATACGGCACTGTTCCAATCGTGCGCGCCACTGGTGGTCTCGACGATACCATCGAACCTTGGGACGCGCGTACCGGGAAGGGAACTGGATTCAAGTTCACCGAGTACAACGGCGAGTCCCTGCTGCTCACCATTAAGGATGCGCTCACGTCCTATCGCGATCAGACTTCCTGGCAAGTCCTGATGCGCAATGGTATGAACAAGGACTTCTCCTGGAATGCATCGGCGCGCGAATACGGCAAGGTGTACGAACGAGTGCGCCAGATGCGAACGGCGGCAAACCACACGGCGCCGGAAAAGGTTCTGGTCTAAAGGACGGCAAAGCCGGAGTAGTCGGCGGGCCCTGAAGTGCACTCACCCCTGGGCCTACCGGGTTTCTGCTAGCGGTTCTGCCGGATACGGTTCAAGCATTCTGCCGGTCTGGCATCGTGCGCACTTGCTTAGCAGCGCGGTTGATGTGTTCTAGCCGCTAAGTAGCAGGAGAAAGGCGAAGAATGCGTGGAATCGCTGTTCTGCTGCTGGGCGGTACCGGGAGGTGGCTCCTTCGTCTGGGAGGTCCCGGCCTGATCGTCATTGGACTGGTGGATAACTCGGTCATTCCGATCCCCGGCGGCATGGACCTGTTCGTCATCCTTCTCAGCGCGCATCATCGCGAGTGGTGGTGGTACTACGGCCTGATGGGCACCGTAGGAGCCGTGGCCGGGGGGTATCTTACTTACCGATTGTCCAAAAAGGGCGGCAAGGAAGGAATGGAGAAGAAGATCGGCAAGCGGAGAGCAGAGAAGGTCTACAAGAGGTTCGAGAAAGGTGGATTCTCGACCATTGCGATCGGTTCGGTCATTCCCCCTCCATTTCCGATGGTTCCAGTGCTCATGGCCGCGGGCATCATGCAATACCCGAGAAAGAAGTTCCTGGCGGCGCTTACGGTGGGCCGGGGGATTCGCTTTTTTGCGATTGCGTTTCTCGGAAAACTGTACGGCACCGCGATCCTGGGCTGGGTCGGCCGCTATTACAAACCGTTCCTCTACGTCCTTATCGCTCTGGGAGTGCTCGGAGGGATCGCCGCCCTCTGGTACTTCAAGTGGTACCGCCCGCGTCACCACCACAGCTCAAAAGAGCAGCCCAAAGCCGCTTAGTGTAGGGGCGGACGCGTCGTCCGCCCCGCGAGCCAAGCGAGCGTGCGTGCGACCAATCGATATTCCACCCGGATCAATGCGCCGGGCTACGTGCTCACCGCGCCGGAGCGGGTTCGGGAGTGGGCGCCTGGGTGGTCGGACTATTGAAATTCACCTTCGGTGCTTCCCGCGAACCTTCCGCGGCCTTGAAGTAGGCGTCGTTGGTCTTGAATCCCGCCCAGCCCGCGAAGATGTTATGCGGGAACATCTGCACGTAGGTGTTGTAATCCTGCAAGGTATCGTTGTAACGCCGGCGCTCTACAGCGATGCGATTCTCGGTGCCTGCGAGTTCATCCTGCAGGCGCATGAAGTTTTCGTTTGATTTCAGCTGGGGATAGTTTTCGACGACCACCAGCAGGCGTCCGAGGGCGCTGTCCAACTGACCGTTCGCCGCAATCTTCTGCTGCGGGGTTCCCGCCGAAAGCAGGGCCGAGCGCGCTTTGGCAATATCGCCAAAAACCGTTTGCTCCTGCTTGGCGTAGCCTTTCACGGTTTCAACCAGGTTGGGAATCAGATCAGCGCGCCGCTGCAGGACGATATCCACCTGCGACCAGGCCGCTTTGACCGCTTCATTCTTCGTGACCAGTGTGTTGCGAACACCAACGTATTGCGCGAAGAAAATCAGCGCGATCAGAACCAGGACAATAATGACTGCCACGAGAGCTTTACCCATGAATTCCTCCTCAATTCGAATGAAACGTAACCCGACTCAAATGCCTCAAGCTGCATCCACCGCGTCTGCGACTTTCTCGACGGCCGCCAGGTAACGAGACGCGAGATCGCGGACGTCAATCTTCTTAGCCCCTTCTTTCTTTTCCCGCACGTCGAGCACCCGCAGAAATACCGCTGCATCGAAATCCAGGCGCTGCGCCAAAACCTGTACGGATTCGCGCCGGGTGGCGGGCGGCTCCTGGCCCAGCGCGATCAGCGCGTGCCGGAACAGCGTGAGGAGCGACGAGACCGAGTGTTGCAGAAGGTCCCACAGCCGCGACTCATTTTCCGAGGCCAGCAGAACATGCTGCCGCAGCAGCACCAGCTTTTCCCGCAATTCGTATTCCACCTGCACGCGGTGCAGGTCCAGAGGGATTCGCAGGTCCTTGAGCACGTCTTCGCCATAGAGCACGCGATGATGCCGCTGCATGTCGAGCAATTCGATGGTGAACACATCCACGGTTCGTTGCAGTTCGTGGCGCGTCATGCAGAGTGGCGGAGGTTGTTTCTGTCCATCCCACCACTTGGCGGCCGGGCCTAACGCCCGCAAGGCTTCGAAGGATGCGTCGCGCAGCACGCAGAACAAATTCAAGTTCGATAAACCAGGATGAAAATCGCCGGAGACGGCAGAGCCAAAAAGAATGATGCTCTCGACGTTTGTTCCGCCCGCCTCCTGCACTCGTTTCACAAATTCGGCAATCGTCTTGTCCGCAATCATAGCGTCCTCGCCCATACTACCAACTGCTGCTGGCCCCGCCCCCGCCGGAACTTCCACCGCCAAAGCCGCCGAAGCCACCGCCTCCACCGAAACCGCCTCCGCCGCCACCTCCACCCCAACCTCCACGGCGGCCGCCGCCAAACATACTGGAGAAAAGTATCCAGAACAGGAGAGTCCGAAGCGGCGTAAAGAGGACGAGCAATATGACGATGCCGATCAGCACGATGCGGCCCAACGAGATTCCCGTGTCAGGCTGGTCGCTGGGCTGCGCCGGTGCGCGGGGCCGGGAGCCGGTCAATTGGATTCCCGCGTCGCTGGCGATTACGTCAGCCACGCGCGATGTGACCAGCAAGAGGGCATCGCTGTAATTGTTGCTGCGCATCAGCGGCACGGCTTCACGCTGAAAGCCGCCTACCTTGCCGTCCGGCAGGATGGGTTCGAGGCCGTAGCCGACTTCAATGCGCGCGCGGCGATCGCGGATGGCATAGAGAATCAGAACCCCGCGATCGGTGGCCTTCTGCCCGATGCCCCACTTTTTATACAGATCGACCGCAAAGGTCTCGATGTCGGAACCATCTAGGGTGTTGATGGTCACGACTGCGATTTGCGCGTGCGCCTTCTGGTCGATCTGCTGGCAGATCTCTTCCATCTGCGCGTGCGCGTTGGGGTTCAGGACCTGGGCGAAATCGTTGACGTAGCCGGTGGGTTGGAGTTCGGAAACCTTTTCAGCGCCCGCAAACCTGCCGAGCGACAGCATCAACATGGCCGCCAGGCAGGCTTTCAGTAGCGAACTCACAGGCAAATTGTACAGGAGCTTCGATTTACAGGCTGTGAGCGTCCCCGAAGGCTGCCCGGACGCACTTTCACTTTGGTAATTTGCAGAGTCTTAACGGAAATACGATCATTGCGACGGCTATGTCGAATTCCGCAACCTACGCGCCGCTGGGAACGAATGCCGGTTGATCTGCCGGTGAAGGTATTCACGTCCAAAGGCTTCTCCACCACCGTGGTCGAAGGCCGCGGAACCGAGATCAGCCAGGGTGGCATGGTGTTGTACGCGGGCATTCTGTTGAACCCGGGCGACTTGCTTGAGGTTGAATTCGGTATGCCGACCGCATCCCGCATGCCCGCCATCGTGCGCTCGCGCAACGGATTCTGCTTTGGCCTGGAGTTCATTACTCCCCTGCCTTCCTAGAACTTTCCTCAAAATCTGCAGGATGGCTTTGCCTCACATTTTGGTCTAGCATCTTAGGCGCTGTGTAGGGGTTGGCCATGTATTTCGAACAGTTTTACCTGGGGTGTCTGGCGCACGCTTCTTACCTGCTGGCTTCTGGAGGTGAGGCGGTGGTGGTCGATCCGCAGCGCGACGTGGAGCTTTACCTCAAAGCTGCGGCTGACCAGGGCGCGACCATCCGCCACATTTTCGAAACTCACCTGCACGCCGACTTTGTTTCCGGACATCGGGAACTGGCCTCGCGCACGGGATCGAAGATCTACATGGGCGCGCAGTCGGGAGCGACATTCGAGCACGTGCCCGTCAGCGATGCATTCGAACTGAAGTTTGGAAAGGCATTCATCCGCGTGCTCGAGACGCCGGGCCACACGCCCGAAAGCATTTCCCTGGTGGTTACTGATTCAGAGAAATCCAGCGCTCCCTGGGCGGTGCTGACCGGGGACACTCTATTCATTGGCGACGTAGGCCGGCCGGACCTGTCGCCGCGGCATACACCTGCGCAGCTCGCCGGTCTGCTGTACGACAGCCTCCATACCAAGCTGATGACGCTGCCCGACAGCGTACTCGTGTATCCGGCACACGGCGCGGGATCGCTCTGCGGCAAAAACATGCGCGCCGAGCGTTCGTCGACCATCGGTACCGAGCGCCTGACCAACTACGCCTTGCAGATCAAAAGCAGGGAGGAGTTCATTCGCCAGCTCACCAGCAATTTGCCGGCGCGTCCCGAATACTTCGCAAAAGATGCAGAGATCAATCGCACCGGCGCGGCAGCGCTCTCGGACTTGCCTCCGCTTCGCAGCCTTTCCCCTGCCGAACTTGAACGCATGCTCAAAGAAGGCGAAATCGCACTCGACGTTCGTCCCATGGACGAGTTTGCAGCCGGACACGTGCCCGGATCGGTGAACATCGCGTTGGGAGGCCAGTTTGCTTCGTGGGCAGCCACGGTGTTAGGGCTGACGTCCCATCCAGTATTGATCGCGGAAACAGATGCACAAATCGAAGAGGCGCGGATCAGGCTGGCCCGGGTGGGAATCGAAGCACTGGATGGTTATCTGGCCGGAGGTGTTGCGGCATGGAAGCAATCCGGAATGCCGCTGGCCACGGTCGCGCAAATCAGTCCGCAGGATCTCGACAAACGTCTAAGCGCCGGCAACGCGCAGGTGCTGGACGTAAGGCGCGAGCCCGAGTGGGACGCGGGACATGTGGAGGGAGCAGCCTGGTGGCCTCTGGACAACTTCAGAGTCTCGCCGCCCGAGATCGATCACGACGTTCCGCTGGCCGTGCACTGCAAAGGTGGATATCGCAGCATGATTGCCGCGAGTTTGCTGCAGCGTGCCGGCTTCCGCAATGTGATGAACCTAACTGGCGGTTTTGACGCCTGGCAGCAGGCCAAACTGCCGTTTGTGACGCCGGTCACAACTTCAACTAAGTAGTTGTTGCTTAAGCCTTTGTGAAAAGTGTTCCTTCAGGAACATTTCCATGTACAAAACTGTACTTACACCGTGATTTTTTAGGCCTTCGTAGAAAGGCCACGGCGCACGGGGGCTACATGGCAGCGTTCGATAGTTGCAGGATTTCCTCGATCAGTGCCTCGATGTCAGTTTCGCGGGCTGAGGGGTTCATGCACGTGAACTTCAGGCATGCATGATTGCGGACGCGGGTCTGGCCGATCACGGCTCGTCCTCTGTGAAAGAGTTGCTGCCGGATCATTGCGCTCAATTGATCTGGATCGATGCCTGCTCTTGCGGGCAGCACTCGAAAGACAACCGTGCTGAGCTGGGGCTCGCACATGAGTTCCAGTCGCGGGTTCTTGCGGATTACCTCCGCTGCATGATTGGCCAGAGAGATGGTGCGATCGATCATTTGGGCCAGCTTCTGCTGACCGAGGGTCTGAAACGAGATCCAGAGCTTCAGCGCGTCGAAGCGGCGGCTGGTGAGCACCGACTTTGTCACTAGATCCGGAATGCCTGCTGCTTCGTGGGCTTCCGGGTTGAGATAGTCCGCGTGCATTTTGATCAAATCGAAGTGCTGCGTATTGGCCAGCAGAAGCACGCTGCATGGGATGGGCTGCCAGAACAGCTTGTGGAAGTCGATCGAAACGGAATCGGCAGTTTCGAGTCCGGCGAGCCTGCCGCGATGGCGAGGGGAGAACAGAAGAGCGCCACCGTAAGCGGCGTCCACATGAAGCCAGGCTCCCGCCTGGCGAGCAGTCTCCGCAATCTCGGCGATGGGATCGAGGGATCCGAAGTCGGTGGTGCCGGCAGTGGCAACGATTGCCATGGGCAGGAGACTCTGAGCTTGCAGTTGATCGATCTCTTTGCGGAGCGCCGGGAGACTCATGCGAAATTGATCGTCGGCTGCGACCCGCACCACGGCGTCTGTTCCAAGGCCTAATTGGGCAGCGGACTTCTCCACAGTGAAATGGGCCACTTCGGAACAGAGAATCCGCAGCCGCCCAGCTTCGGAATGCAGCCCTCGTTTCTGCGCGGGCCAGTTCCACTGCTTCTTCAGGAAGGCGTCGCGGGCGAGCAAGAGTCCCATGTAGTTGGATTGGGAGCCTCCGGCGGTGAAGGTGCCGTCAGCGCTGGCGGGTAGTCCGGCTTGGGCGCACAACCACCTCACTAATTTCTGCTCGACGATGGTGGCAATCGGCGCCTGGTCGAACGAATCCATCGACTGATTGAGTGCGCTGATTACCACTTCCGCAGCCAGAGAGGCGAGCAGGGGCGGGCAGTGCAGATGAGCGATGGTTCCGACATCGCTGAGCGCAATCGAGTTCGCAATGACCGAACTGAAGGTGGTCGCAGTCTGGTCCGATGAAAGGCCCTGCTCTGGCAGGAAATCCGAGTTAATCAGAGCGGCCAACTCAGAAACGCCAGCCCCGGAATACGCCCGAGATGGAAAACATTCACAGACAATGTCGGCGGCTCGGGAAATCAACCGGCGGTAGGACTCTTTGCTTTCCGCGCTGGACGTCAGGAACTCGGATTCGAACACGCGAGCCTCAGGCTAGTTCTTGCGCAAACCGAGAACGAGAGAAAGGACGCCGCCGCCGATCAGAACGATTCCCACCGCGGGCGGCAGCTTTTCGCGGCTCTCCGTCTGCAGCGTGACTTTGGCATCGCCGATGCTCACAGAGTGATCGTCACGGTGGGGCATGGGAATCACGAAAGCTAATGCGCCGAGGATCAGCAACAATACTCCGAGCACGGGCAGAGCCTTCATCAGTGAACTCCTGTCATCAGGTTGAGAATGCAGTGCGAACCAGCAATTAGTGCGACAATCATACAGAATTTCAGCTGGGCCGGTGCAGCGGAAGCGGGAACTGAGGACTCGATGAAGAAGAAGAGAGAAAAGTTAGCCCAGAAGTATCGCGTCGATAACGGCAAGGGTTTTAAGCTGGAAGACTTCGATCCCGGCGACACCGGCGGCTGGGGTTCCAAGGAGCACGCCGCCAAACAGTTGCAAGAGGGAGTGGATCGTGCCGCGGAATTGCAGGACATGCTCTTTGCCCAGGACAAATGGGCACTGCTTCTGATTTTTCAGGCGATGGACGCGGCGGGAAAGGACGGGGCCATCAAGCACGTGATGTCCGGGGTCAATCCGCAGGGCTGCCAGGTGTACTCGTTCAAAGCGCCTTCCGAAACGGAGCTGCAGCACGATTTTTTGTGGCGGACGACCCGGGATCTGCCGGAACGCGGGCACATCGGCATCTTCAACCGTTCCTACTACGAGGAAGTGCTTATCGTGCGCGTGCACGCGGACGTGCTGAAGGGCGAGAAAACACCTCGCGCGCTGCTGACCGAGAACATCTGGAAGGAGCGATTTGAAGACATTCGCTGTTTCGAGCGGCACATGGCGCGCAGCGGGACGGTGGTCCGCAAATTCTTTCTCCACATCTCCAAGAAAGAACAGAAGAAACGTTTTCTCGCTCGACTGGAGGAGCCGGAGAAGAATTGGAAGTTTTCCGTAGGCGATATCCACGAGCGCAAGTACTGGGGCGAGTACCAGAACGCGTACGAGGACATGATCCGCAATACGGCGACGGAGCATGCGCCGTGGTATGTGGTGCCCGCGGACAACAAGTGGTTCACGCGGCTGGTGGTTTCCTGCGTCGTCGTGGATACGCTGGAATCGTTGAAGCTTTCTTATCCCAAAGTGGATGATGCCAAGAACCGCGAGTTGCAGGAGGGCAGGAAGATTCTCGAGGCCAAGGGCTGAGGCGGACAGCCCAAGGGGCTGTCGCTAGGTGGGTACGCTCTTTGCAGCGGAGCGTGGTGGTATTACTATTGGTGAATCGTTTTCGTCCTTCCGGAGATTATCTACATGGGCCTATACACCTTTCGTAAGAGTGCGTCTCTTGTTGTGCGCGTCATCGTGGCAATCACAGTTTTGATCCTGCTGAGTGCCATTGCGGCCGGACAAACCAAGCCGGAGCGGCAATCGAAAGCGACCAAGGCATCGGAAGCGAAACCCGCTTCATCCGCTTCGCAACCCGAAGCCAAGGGCAGCGACAACGATAACGAAGAGTCTGAATCTTCCAAGCCGGAAGACAAGCCGTTCAAGGGCATGAAATATAGGCTGATCGGTCCGTTCCGCGGCGGACGGTCGCTGACGGCGGCCGGGATTCCGGGGGATCCGACGACGTATTACTTCGGCTCGACCGGGGGCGGAGTGTGGAAGTCCACCGACGGTGCGATGACGTGGTCGCCCGTGTTCGATAAGGAAGGAACTTCTGCGATCGGCAGCCTGGCGGTCTCGGCCTCCAACCACAACGTGATTTATGCCGGGACCGGCGAGGCCTGTATCCGGGGCAACATCTCGCATGGCGATGGCGTTTACAAGTCGCTCGATGGCGGCAAGAACTGGAAGAACGTCGGGCTGAAGGATTCGCGCGCGATCGGCAAAATCATCATCAATCCCACAAATCCTGACATCGTCTTCGTGGCAGCGCTTGGGCATCCGTACGGACCCAATGCGGAGCGCGGCATCTTCCGGACGACGGACGGCGGAAAGACGTGGGAGAAAGTTCTCTACAAAGATGAGAACACCGGCGGCATCGATGTGGCTTTCGATCCGCACAACCCCAATATTATTTTCGGGGCTCTGTGGCAGGCGCGGCGCACGTCATGGAGTATGGAAAGCGGCGGCCCGGGCAGCGGCATCTACCGTTCGACTGACGGGGGCGCGACCTGGAAGCGTCTGCAAGAGCACGGATTGCCGAAAGGGCCGTACGGCAAGATTGGGGTTGCGGTGGCGGCGAATTCGGAACGGGTCTACGCGCTGATTGAGGCGCACAATCCTGACGGCGGACTGTACCGCTCCGATGACGGCGGCGATTCCTGGCAACTGGTGAATCCGAGCCATAGCCTGTGGCAACGGCCGTGGTACTACATGCACGTAATCGCCGATCCTCGCGACGAGAACGTGCTTTACATCATGGATGTGGATGCGTACAAGTCTACCGACGGCGGGCATCTGTTCAATAAGGTGAAGGTTCCGCACGGTGATAATCACGGCCTGTGGATCGATCCGCAGAACACGCGACGGATGATTGCGTCGAACGACGGCGGGGTTACGGTCACGCTCGACGGCGGCAAGAACTGGACGGCGCAAGACAATCAGCCAACCGCGCAGTTCTACCACGTAATTACGGACACGGCGACGCCCTACCGCGTTTATGGCCCCCAGCAGGACAGCGGGACGGTGGCGATCGCGAGCCGCAGCGACGAGGGTTCGATCAGTCGCAGCGACTGGTATGACGTGGGCGGCGGGGAGGCGGGATACATCGCACCCGATCCGCGGGATCCGAATATCGTTTACGCCGCCGATTACCAGGGATTGATCACGCGCTACGACCGGCACATCGGCCAGGTGAAAGCGATTACCGAACAGCCCGAGCTTTCCGACGCTCATGGCGCTGCGAACCTGGAGCATCGCTTCCAGTGGACGGCGCCGGTGATGATTTCTCCGCATGATCCGAACACGCTTTATCACGGCGGAGAAATGCTGTTCAAGACCACGGACGGTGGTGTGCACTGGACCTCGATCAGCCCCGACTTGACGCGCAATGACAAGAGCAAGCAGAAGGTTTCTGGCGGTGACATCACGCTGGACGATTCCGGCACGGAGTACTACGACACGATCTTCGCTCTGGCCGAATCGCCGATCACAAAGGGCTTGATCTGGGTGGGCACCGATGACGGCCTGGTCCAGCTAACCAGGGATGAAGGGAAGAGTTGGAGCAATGTTACTTCGAAGGATTGGCCGGAATGGAGCCGCATCAGCCTGATCGATCCCTCGCCCTTCGATCCGGGAACCGCGTACGTCGCAGTCGATCGTCATCAGTTTGACGATTTGCGTCCGTACATTTTTAAGACGTCGGATTACGGCAAGACCTGGACGAAGCTGACGCAGGGAATTCCTGACACGACGTTTGTGCGGGCGGTGCGGCAAGATCCCAAGAAGAAGGGACTGCTGTATGCGGGAACCGAGATGGGAGTGTTCGTCTCGTTCGATGATGGCGGGCACTGGCGTCCTCTGAAGCTGAATCTGCCGACCGTGCCGGTGCATGACCTGGTTGTGAAAGATGACGATCTCGTGGTGGCGACGCATGGGCGGGCATTCTGGATTCTGGACGACGTGTCTCCCTTGCGGCAGTACAGCGACGAACTCGCGCAGAAGAGCACGAATCTGTACGCGCCGGCTACGGCGTATCGCATTCAGGCGGGGGCCAGCAACCCAAGGCACCCGTCCAAAGTTGCCGGGCAGAATCCTCCCGCAGGCGCGGTGATTTACTACTACTTAAAAGACGCGCCCAAGGCTGACACGGAAGCCAAACTGGAAATTCTGGATAGTTCCGGCAAGGTGATCCGGAAGTATTCGAGCACGGAATACAACACACTGGAAGAACCTCCCGACCCGGATGACAAGAAGCCGGAAAAGGAGTTGAAGCCGGAGGCGGGACTGAACCGGTTCGTGTGGGATTTGCACTATGACGAGGCGCGGCATGTGCCCGGCTACTTCCTCTACGAGTACGGCAGCGGAGCGCGCGGGCCGGTGGCCGTTCCGGGGCACTACCAGGTGCGGCTCACAGTGGGCGGCCAAACCCAGACTGCTGGATTCGATCTGAAGCTGGATCCTCGCGTCCACGTGAGCCAGGAAGATCTGGAGGCGCAATTCAATCTGCTGCTGGAAACGCGGGATGAACTGAGCCGCGTGTATGACGCGGTGAACCAGATCCAGGACGTTCGCCTGCAGCTTTCCGGCCTGAAACGGCGCCTGCCGGTGAATGCCAGCACGAAGAGCATTACGGGCGCGGCGGATGAACTGGAGAAGAAGTTGGTCGGTGTACGCGATCAAATGATCAACCTGGATATCACCGCGAATGAAGACTCGCTGGCGTATCCTCCGCAACTGGATGCCAAATTGGCTTATCTGGCAATGGATGCGGGTTCGGCCGACTCTGCTCCAACGGACGCTGAAGTCCGGGAACTGCAGAAGCTCAAACGGCAGAGTGGGGAACTGCTGGCGCGCTGGGACGACTTGCAGCGGCGCGATTTAGCTGATTTCCAGAAGCTGACGGCGCAGGGAAGCTTGTCGACGGTGGTGGTACCTCCGGCGGGGCGCACGTCCGAGGAGCCGACTGCGGCGCATTGACGGACCATGTGACCCCGAATAGGTCTGGGTCCGGGTTGTTAAACAAGGCACGCTCGCTTGGCTTCGGGGCGGGCGGACCCAAGGGGTCCGCCCTACGCGAGCTCGCCAGAGCGCAATAATCCCTGCTGGACGAATTCTTTTCCGGTGACATCCATTGATGCGTGTTACGGCTATTACTTCTGTGCCACCCGATGGCACTGTTGTGCCTTGTTCGCTCGCACCCGCGTTGCTATTGTGCCGATAGGGTTAAAGAAGTTCCTCCCCTGAAGGTGAAAAGATCGAACCGGACTGGGGGATGTCTATGAAAGTAATGCACCTGTGCTACGCGGCAATTGGCTTTGCGGTGGCCCGCTGGCTGTTCAAGCGGCAGGCAATTCCCGTGGCGGACCCGGTGATGCAGTTCCGGTCTCAGGGGCTACTGTAAGCAGGAAGTGCAGGGAAGGCGCGCGCCCGTTGCGCCTCCATTTCGTTCACGCGCGCCTTGTTTCTCACGACCCCAAGTACCATTACCAAGGTGTTTCGCCTTGGCTCCGTTCCTCTGTTTACTCCATACAATAAGAGCAGCGACTCTCTCCCGGTGATCTAACGCGCGATTTCGGGGAGCAGTCTGCGACCCAAGCCGTGATTGCGATGCTGCGCAATTCGGGAAGGCGACTCCTGCTGCTGCTCCTTGTGGGCGCGACGCTGGTGCCTGCACGCCTGCTCGCGCAAGGTGATCCAAATGATGTGCCGCTGGGTGATGTTGCCCGCAATCTGCGCAAGAAAGCGCCCACCAAACCGGTCATCGACGATGACAACCTGAGCCAGGTGATGCAGGAGGCCGACAGCCGGCGAGGCTTCGGTTCTTCGCTGCGGTTCCTCATGGCTGGTGACTTGAGTGGCTTTCGCGTCTCCGCGCCTGACGTGACCTGCAGCTTATCCTTCTCCTCCAATGTGAAATCGTTGCTTGCCAGCCAGTACTCGGAAATGGATCTGCCGGCCAGCGACTTGGCCCGACTGGAGGGCCATGCCACGATCGAAGGTGATGCGCTGAGCGTCGCCGTGCACAACGGAACCGATTGGCACGTCAGCGAGATCGCCGTAGCTGTCATGATCGTAAAAAAGAGTGTTCCCAACGCGACGGCCAGCGAGGTACCTTCAACTCTCGATCCGGCACCCGCCGAAGGGGCACATCCGGCAGAGCGACAAACGGACAAGAAGCCGGATATGACTGTGATTTACCGGATGCGAGCCGTAGGCGTTCCATGGTCGGTGACTACGTTCAGCTCACGCCTTCAAGCCGAGCTCGCGGCGGGCAGCGAGTGGCACTGGGCTGTGACTGAAGCGAGAGGCTATCCCCCCGAAAGTTACCGCCGAAGGAGCTCGCCGCAGGCAGACGCGGAGAACGATGCACCGGCCGCGCTCGAGAACAGAGAAGCCGAGGATCCATCGGCAGAGAAAGCGCCCGGCATCCAGCCGGTGTCGAATTCCGGCAATCCGCAACTGATCCCTTCGAATCCGCAATAGCAGATCGCGCAGTGCCGGTCTATTGCGCGGCTGTCTTCAGAACCACCGTATTGCGTTCGTCCCCGGCAATGACGCGGTACAGCTTTTTCAGGTCCTCGGCGCGCGAGACTGGGACACTGAGTTCCTTCACCTCGAAGGTGCGGCTGTAGTGGATCAGATTCCCCTGCACTTCAGTTTTCGCATGATAGCTGGCGAAACTGTAATCGGCGTCCGCCGGCGCGGGTAAGTCGTCCACCATATAACCGGCGGGAATGGCGATGTCGAACGTGTCTGTGTCGCGCGAGAGACCTTCGAACTCGATGGGAAACTGGCGTGGTTCCTTGGTCTCGAGAATGCCGCTTGTCTTCACTCCGAGGATGCGTGGGCGAACGAGCAGGAGACCTCCCATGTTCTTGGCATAGTTGCCGACTTCGAACGCGTAATGGAAGCCGAAGGGCATACTCGTAGCATTGAGATTGATGATGCTGGCCTGGGTGATGCGGAAGAGGGAGAGAGAACTGGCCAGCAGGTCTTCGATAGGCTTGATTCGGTCCGAGCTCTTGGTGACGGTGCGCAGGCGCCAGCGTTCTGCTGAGGCACGGTCGCCCATACGAGTCTCGTTGACCTCGCCACGCAAGCCGCCCGATCCGTCCAAAGTAAGCTTGCCGGAACGCACAATGCTGTTCATCGCGCGTGGCTGCGTGGGGAGTTCGACGAGTTCGCCGCCCTCGGAGGTAACCAGCAGCCCGTAGTTCTGCTGCAGGTAGCCTCCGATTTCTCCGAAGGGAGTCAATTCGTTTGTGGGATCAAAATACAGGAGCGTGCCGTAGCGAGGATGTTGCACCTTGGCTATGAGCGACGGGTCGGAAGTGTTGGGCGGGAGTTGGATGGCCAGTACGACGTGATTAAAGACGCCCACAGTGGCGGGGGTTTGCGGCGTGATGGAGCCCCGGTGAGCGTTGATTACTACGTAAAAGGACTCGACGCCAAGTTGCTTCAACATGGAGCTGAGTAGGGTGGCCTTGTCTTTACAATCGCCGTAATGATGAGTGAAGACGTCGGCCGCAGGATGGGGTTGCCAGCCTCCTATACCCAGCTCAATCGCCACATAACGAATATCGTGCTGTACGAATTGCGCCAGAGCCTTTGCTTTTTCAATCTGGGTTGTTGATGAGGCGGTAAGAGCGCTGACCTGGCGAGTAATATCCGCGGAGGGCTCACGACGGGCGCTGGTCAGGTTGGAATACCACTTCCCCATCTCGGACCAATTGGCAAAACCATTGAGCGCTGCCCCACCGGGCGGAAAGAAGGAAATCACCATCTGGCCGGCTACCCCGACGATCGGCGGCATTTCCTCTTCCCTGCGAATGCCTTTAACATCGTTGACGACCCATTCCCAGTGGTTGGGTCCGGCCTGAGTCGGCTTGGCCTCGGGATAATTGATCCAAGAAGCCTTGTATTCCCAGCCGGCGGGAATCTGAAGCGAGTAGTGAAGTTCGCGGCCAGGAATTTCCTCCTGCAGCATCCAGATGTTCTGCAGGACCATAGGCAGCTCTTCCTGTTCATACTCATAGCCGACAACATTGCCGGGGTCAGGAGCAGGAATCCGAAGCATCTTGTCCTTCACATCGGAAATGAGTTCGCTGCCCTCAATCTTAGGAAGTGAGATCTCGACGGCTTCTTTGTCCTTGACCTCATAGTCCTTGCCCTGCGCGGGGATGCACCAGCCGCGAAGCGCGGTGATCTTCCGATGAGGATTGAAGGAGACGGCTACGATGCCATACTCGCGCCCACTTGGGCGCAGAATCTTATAGGCGACGCGAACCCGAGTCCTGATCTTGTCCAAGGATTGGACGGTAACTGCGTGCTCGGAATAGAGAAGCACGGCATCGGTTTTGTCGTCGTGAGCGGGAAGCGGTGCAGAAGCAGCGGCATGCATCCAGGGTGGAGCATCGGCCGCAAGGGCAGGACAAACGGACACCAGCAAGCACAGGCCGACGTAAAGACAGGAACCGAGCCAGCACTCAGTTGCTGGCCGTCGACCCACCGGGTTGCAGAATGACCTGTTCTTCATCTCCCGTCCTCACAATCTGAAAAATCTGGCGCAGCGCCGGGTAATTGGCGACCGGAACCAGCACGAGGTCCACATTCAGAAGTCGATTGAGGTGCAACGTACCCTTGTCGTTGCCGGTATCCAGAGAGTAGGCGACCGCCTTGGCATCGAGTTTCTGGGCTTTGGGCAAGGTGCCAATTTGCCAGCCTAAGGGGAAGTCGATGCTGAGCTCATCAGAACGCTGGAACGGAAATTGGAAGTAAACGGGATTCACGCGTTCGGCATGATCGAACATGTGTTTCTCGGTGGCGCTGAATAATCCAACCGGCAAGAATGCCCGTTTCCCCGCTCCCGAAATCCAACCTGGGACTTTGAGGGTGAATTCCGCGATCAGAGGAGACGAAGAACTCTTCCAATCGGGCTGGTTGGTCAGATCGACCTCGCAACCCACGGGGATCGATTCCCGCAGCTCTTCTTCCATGAAGTTCTTGCGTTCCGCATCGTCGGAGAGGCGCTTCTCCAGCCGCCGCTGCCACGCCTCCAATCCCGTATAAGTCAGAGTTACTTTGCCTTCGAGGGCTCCGGTTTCGTTCACCTTGAGCTCTGCCTTGCGCTGGATGCGTGATTCTTCGGGAACAGGAACCGGGGTCTGCACCCACGTGCCGCCCTCTTTGTTGAGCTTCAATCCTTTTACTCCCGTTTCCACCCAGGGCAACATTCCGAAAGGAGTGAATTCGGCACCTGGATCGAAAAACATCTCCTTGTCGTTCAGCTTGACGGAGACCACGTTAGCGTTAAGCCGGCGGCTGTCCATCGTTATAGGAGAGAAAAAGTAATTGGAGCGATCGGAGACCCACAGGCCTGAGGCTTCGAATCCAGCAGCGCGCGCGAGTGCCAGGAAAAGCCAAGTGAGTTCCACGCCATTGCCATACTGTTTCTTCCAAATGGCCTCGACATTGTCCGGATCCTTCTCCTTGTTTCGCTTCTGCTCCTGCTCGGTCTTCGCGGCTTCATAGGAAGTGTTCCGGATTTGCTGTACCCGGGAGTAAATTTTGCGCAGCTTGACCTCCGGTGAATCGCCCGGAGCCACGATTTCACTGACTGCTTGTTGCATCGATTTCTGCTTGCCAGCGAAGCTTTCGAGCGCCCCATAACGTTTCTTGCCCACTTTTTTCCAATACACATCCGGGTCGCGTTCGAAAGTATCTTCGCTATAGATAAAATCTACACGAGCCTTCATCTCGTTTTCAGGCGGCATGTAGTCTTCGGTATGAAAGGCGGGAATATTACTGGCCTCCATTGCGATGACATGGTTCGGCGCTTCCGCCGGGGAACTTGTGCCCGGGGGTAAGTTGTTCCACGTCCAGCGAAGGTAAAACGGCATGTAGTCGTTGGTATAAGGTTTCAACGAGAACTTCGCGTTCTTGGTGAAGAGCTCGTTGCTGAGTATCCAATGAGAATCAAAGACGTAGTGCTCTGCTAAGTCCTGGGTGTAGTAATACTCGAGAACGCCGCCAACCTGAACGTCGGGCAGAGTGAATGTCTTGGCCAGGTATTTCAGACCACGGGCTTTTACAATCGACTTATCGAAGGCCTTCCCACTGAACTCCACAATTGTGCCGTCAGGCTTGATGGTCCGAGCGTGCAGGTTCACGATCTTGCCTTGATCTTTGTAGAAGGGGATTTCGACGTCGGCGTACTTGCGGCCCTCTTCAGTCAAGATCTTGATGCGGAAATATACGTCTTCGTGGGCCGTCTGCCCGCGGTCGTCGCGATCGACCTGGCGAAAGAGGATGATGGCGGGCGCTCCCGGAGCCTTCGCTTCGCTGGTCATCTTCAACTCATCCGGCGAGACGGGCTGAAAGCTTACTGCCCACGCTACCGCAGGGCGGAAAGCAAGGGTTACAAGCAGGATTGCGAAACTCAGAAAGGAATTCAGTTTGGCAGAGAAATCCGAGCGGGTGCATTTCACCGTGGGCACCTCTTCTTGTTAAAACCGCCAGCCGAGGGAAGGGAGCGAAGGCTGGAACCAATGGCGTCCGTCGGCTTAGTTCGCCGCGGGACGCTTTGGATTGGTCGAGACAATACAATCATGTTGTTGGTCTGTCAAGAAAACACAGCAAGAGGAAAGCAAGAAAGTAACAGCATGTCTGTGACTGAAAGCACAGATTAAGCCTTCGCGCCGTGCCCTCTAACCTACTGCAGAGTTGAAACTCGAGTTAGTCGCGAGGCTTTTGTTTCTGGTATTTAGCCAGGATTTGCGGCTTACCCCGTGATCCGTTACCGTGAGGGCCCGTGAAACGGGGCGCACCCGTTGAGCGAAATTGCACGTGCTAAACTAAAATCCAATCCCAAAAGACCGAGGGCAGCATGAAATTCGGCGTCATCATCTTTCCGGGCTCGAACTGCGACCACGACGCCTACTGGGCTATCCAGCATGTGGCCAAGCAGCCGGTGACTTTTCTCTGGCACGAATCGCATGAACTGGAAAGTTGCGATGCGGTTATCGTGCCCGGCGGATTTTCATACGGCGACTATCTCCGCACGGGCGCGATCGCGAAGTTTTCTCCGGTGATGGAGTCGGTGCGCAAGTTTGCCGCGGGCGGAGGCCTGGTGCTGGGCATCTGCAATGGCTTCCAAATTCTGTGTGAATCGGGGTTGCTGCCCGGAGCCCTTATGCGCAACGTGGGCCTGAAGTATGTCTGCAAACCCGTGCAAGTGCGGGTCGAGAATGTGGACACTCCTTTTACCAATGCGTGCGAGCAGGGGCAGGTTTTGACTATCCCCATCGGTCATATGGAAGGGAATTACTTCTGCGATGCTGCGACGCTGGAAGAGTTGCGGCGCGAGAATCGCATCGTGTTCCGCTACTGCCTTCCTTCGGGCGAGACTTCTGCGGCGGCGAACCCCAACGGTTCGCTGGAGAACATTGCGGGGATCTGCAGTCGTGGAGGAAACGTGCTCGGCATGATGCCTCACCCGGAGCGCTCAGCTGAGCCCGAGTTGGGGGGCACCGACGGGGTGAAGGTTCTCCAGTCCATGGTGGCGGCACTCGTCACTCGGTAGTCTGCTACGAAGTCCATCCTTTTACTCCGCTGCAAGAATTGTCTTTGCGATTAGCGCTTGAGGTTGTATCTTCCTTGCTGCTTCCCCTGTAGTGCGGGTTCCCCAACCCGATCCGTTTTGAAGCAGGGAGGAGTGTCTGTTATGACCCCGAAGCAGGTTCTTGATTCTTTTTCCCAGACATTGCTGCAAGATGAGCGAATTCTGAGTCCGCAAGAGCGTGCGTTGCTGAGCGCTATTCTTCAGCACGCGAATGCGGGCAGTGGTGCAAACCAAAACATGCGGGAATCCGTTCGCGCTGTGATCGCTTCCTCTGTGGGAGAAGTGGTTGCGCAACGGGCCTTTGCGGTGCTGGGTGGCAGCATTGTGGAGCGCATTCTGGAGCAAGGCGCCACTTCGGCCGTAGTCGAGAGCACGCGGCCTATGACGGAGTATCTCGGGCCCAAGGACCCGCAGCCTCCCACTGCACCCAAGCCGCCTGGAGGTGCGCCGCTGCGGGAAGCTCCGGCGACCGGGCCTCAAACTCCGTCGGGACCGATGACCACTCCGATGCCTCCGTCGCCGGGACCACAGCCGCCACACGGGCAAACTTCGAGGGTGGTTTCGCAAGCCAGCGTCGCGGCGGCAGAGGGGCCGCAGACGCTTCCGGCGCGATGCGTGGTCCTGGACGAGTTCCTCGCCCCGCAGGAATTGGCAGAACTCACGCGTTTCACGCTGGATCACGAGGCCGACTTCGAGGCGAGCGAAGTCATCTCTCCTCATTCCGAAGGAGGCGTCGTAAATTACGAGCACCGCAGCTCACGCGTCTTGATGAACGTTGGCAAGTGCCAGGAAGTGATGCTGGATCGCATCAGGACCGCCCTGCCACAGGTACTAGGGAAGCTCGGGATGGAAAAGTTCACAATCGCAGGCGTGGAGGCGCAGATTACCGCCAGCAATGAAGGTGATTTCTTCCACTTTCATAGCGACAACGCCAGCGAGCGGGTGGCGTCGCGATATCTCACATTCGTTTATTTCTTCCATCGCGAACCACGCGGCTTCGACGGTGGGGGGTTGCGCATCCATGATGCGCGGCTGGCAAACGGGGAATACGTGAGCGAAGGTACGTACCAGACCATAATCCCGCAGCAAAACCAGATTGTGTTCTTCCCCTGCGAGATGTTGCACGAAATTACTCCGGTGAAGTGCTCGTCGCAGCGCTTCGCCGACAGCCGATTTACCCTTAACGGATGGCTACGCCGGTAAACAATTCGACCTGGTTGCAATGGATGGCGTCTCTGATGGGAGGGCCGCGGCAAACCTACGCCGCGACCTTCCCGCCAGACCGTTACCATTGCCTGCTCGAGGAGTTGCCACTTCACCTGGTGCCGCAGCCGCAAAGGGCGCTGCTACAAGACCAGCCGCACGCCCCGCTGGTGCTGAACCCGGCGTGCAGTTTGCGTTCGGGGGACGATTTGCCCGAGGAGTTGTCTGCGCGAAAAGATCTGCTGTCGGGCTTCGCTCTGCAGGGAGCGATCGCTTGGGTTCGCGAATCCCGCCGCGGGACTCTGTTGCCGTTCTGGTTAAGCCCTGATCTTCACGCGTTACTTGGAGAACTGCGCCCGAATAAGCCCGTTCCAAGCTCAATTCCGCCAGCGACACGTTGTTTGTTACAGGCGGCTGGAATTCTCATCCCGTCTAAAGCAGATGAATCGGGCAAGCACGAAGAGTTTGTCCGCAGTTCCGCGTCACAGTTTCAGGCCAAGGGATATGCGCTTCTGCCAGGCCTGATTCATCCGTTTCACGTTGCTGCTCTGCGGCGCTATTACCGCCACCAGATTCGCACAGGAGTCATTCACCTGGGCGACCACCAGAGTACACGGCGTTATATTGCGCACAATGAGCCGGTCGCGAGGTTTTTCCACCATCAGCTGACTTCCACGCTAAGCCAGATCGCCGGCAGGGCGCTCAAACCGTCTTACGTCTACCTTGCTGCTTATTTAAGTGGAGCTGAACTCAAGAAGCACACGGACCGTGAGCAGTGCGACTACAGCATCACGTTTTGCCTGGATTATTCGCCGGAGCCCAGGCTAGCGACTCCCTGGCCCATTTGCCTGCAGACGCCACGCGGGACGGTGAAGGTTTATCAGATGCTGGGAGACGGACTGGCTTATCGCGGAACCCAGCTGCCGCACTTCCGCGGGCCGCTGCCGGAGGGGCAAACGTCGACCTCGATTTTCTTCCACTATGTAACTGCGGAATTCGCAGGATCCCTCGACTGACGGGCTAGTGCAGCCCTGAAATGACGTACAGAAGCGAAAGCGTCTGGTTGTAACTGTAGGCGAAGCGTTTTCCATCGCGACTGGCGATGACCGGTGCGACCAGTACTACGCCGGCAGGCACGCCTGGCTTCAACTCCTTCACCAGGGTCTCTTTGCCACTGGCGATTGCCGCCTTGTACACCTTGCTGGGGAACTCGCCGAAATGGTAGCCGTAGAGCAAGGAACCGTCATTCGACCACTCGATCGGAGTGAAGTCAGGGTGCAGGTTGGGGATCGGGTGCGCCGTGCCGTCTCGCAGAGAGTAGATCTTTGTGGTTCCATTCGCGGTTCCCGTCATGAACTGGTTATCAGGAGAAAAGGTGCCGCAGGTGATGCCCTCCGGGCTCGCCGGCTTAGCCTTTCCCGTCGCGATGTCGACCAGATAACAGCGAGTGGCCTGGCCTGCACCGTTGCCATTTATGGCGAAGCTGCGCCCGTCGGGAAGGAAGCGCGCGAATCCGTTCTGCGCGTGTTCCAACCCGGTCACGGAAATTGGGCGGGGTTGTCCCGGACCGATGGGCAGCAATGTCACCTGGGGAAGATTGCTGGTGGAAACCGAAAGCGCCCATTTTCCGTCCGGCGAGATTCCGCCAGAGCTACCTTCGCCCAGGCGGACTGGCAGGGAGCCGTCCACTCTTCGCATCATTACGGCGTAAGCGGGGCCGGCAGCCTCGCTGGAATCCTCGAAAAGCACGAACTGTCCATCTTTGGAAATGGCGCGAACCGAGTTGTCATCGTGATAGGAAAGATCGATGTCCTGATTCTGGTCGAGGGTGGTATAGGCCATATCCAGACGTCGCGAGTTCAGGCTCACCAGGACGCGGCCATCGCGGGCAATGTCTTCAAGGTTGATCGCCGACGGCAGATCGAGCACCGTGCGAAGTTTTCCCGAAAGGTCCACAGCCAGGAGATTGAGATTGTTGCCCGTATCAACGGCGCTGAACCAGATCTCTTTCCCGTCGGGCCGCCACGCCAGTCCCCGTTCACAATTCCATTCGTGCGTAAGTGTCCGGACGTGTCCAGCCGTATCCATGACGCTGACATTGCCCCGAGTGTCCCAGAGCGCGGGGTGATCCATGAACGCGATCTTGCCGCCCTGCGGAGAGAAGCGGACGTTACTGATCCAGCCGGGGCTGTCGTAGAGCAAAGTGCCGATGGGATACTCCAGGCGGCTGTGGCCGTCGACGTTGTGGACCACTGCCAGCGTTCCGGAGTTGTCCCAGTCTGCCCAGCGTACATCGGAAAGCAGTTCGCGCGGAGACCCGCCCGCGATAGGAGCGCGCGCTAACATGCCGTTCATGGTTTCTATCTGGCCGTTGTGGATTCCATGCAGTACCAGGGCAAGTTCGTTGCTGCGCGAGACGGCCAGGAGGTTAGCGTCGGCAAGCGCCAGCGGTTGGGTGAGCAGCGACTCCCCAACGGTGGAGAACAGCCGTATGGGGCGATCATTCCACGAGGCCGCGTACACGATCGATTGGCCATCAGGCGCAAATCGCGCCGCGTAAATAGTGCCGTTTTCGAATGTCAGACGTGTGTAAACCGGGTGCGGCGGTGCCGGTTGCAGGAACTTGGCAAGCAGAAGCACGATCCCGAGGGCCACGACGCCGGCCAACAGCAACGCGATGTGAGATGTTTTACGGCTGCGCGTTTCATGGGACAGGACTCGCACCGGGCCCGACCCGGAGAGACTGTGCAACGCGAACGCCAGGTCCTTTGCGGACTGGAAGCGGTTGTCCGGTTCCTTCTCCACACAATGCCGGATGATGTCCTGATAGCCGGTGGGGATGGCCGCGTCCTCGAGATTGCTGGCAGGCGGTTCTTCCCGCAGTACGGCAGTCATTGTGTCCACGTCGGTCTCACCGCGGAAGGCACGCCGGGCGGTGAGCATTTCATAAAGGATCGCGCCGAAACTGAAAATGTCACTGCGATGGTCCACTGGTTTCGCGCGCAGTTGCTCGGGACTCATATAAGCGACGGTGCCGATCACGGCTCCGTGCTTAGTCACCGTAGTCATGCTTTCAACGGCGCGATCTTCGTTCAACGCGACCTGTAACTTGGCGACTCCAAAATCGAGAATCTTGACGCGGTCATCGTGCGTGAGAAAGATGTTCTCCGGTTTGAGATCGCGGTGAACAATGTGCCGTTCGTGGGCGGCGATCAGCCCTTGCGCTACCTGCAGGGCATAGGATGTGGCTTGGCGTAGAGGGATGGCGCCCTCGTTCAGCCGCTGGCGCAGGTTCTTGCCTTCGAGCAACTCGGAAACGATGTAAGGCGCAGCGCCTTCGAATCCGACGTCGTAGATGGCCAGAATGTTGGGGTGGTTTAGCGCGGCCGCGGCGCGCGCTTCCTGCTCGAATCGGCGCAGGTGATCGGGATTGTCGCTGGACGCCGGGCGGATCAGCTTCAGAGCCACATCACGGCCGAGCCGCTCGTCGCGGGCGCGGAAGACCTCGCCCATGCCGCCAGCGCCGATTTTTTCCAGGACTCGATAATGCCCGACTAGCTGGCCATCCATAGGAAACTACGGAAATATGTCTTGCACGGCATGTTAGGGATGCCCTGACGCGGAGTCAATAGTCCAAAATGAGGCAGACAGTGCCGATGGAAGGACGAACTAACCTGCAGCTGGTGGAGCATGCTATAATCACGCTTCGCCTGCATCCATTACCGAGGCAATCCTGTGATCTCCTCTGAACTGGGCGAATCCTGCGCTATCGTTCTTTAAAGACGTTCTATCACTACGAGGTCGAACCATGTCCGGCCATTCTAAATGGGCCACAATTAAGCACAAGAAGGGCGCGCTTGACGCCAAGCGCGGCAAGATTTTTACCCGCCTCATCAAAGAAATCAGCATTGCCGCCAAAAATGGCGGAGGCGATCCTGATTCCAACCCGCGCCTGCGTGGCGCCATCGTTGCGGCGAAGGCTGAGAACATGCCTGCCGACAACATCAAGCGGGCGATCCAGCGCGGGACCGGCGAATTGCCAGGCGCGACCTATGAAGAGTTCTCGCTGGAAGGGTACGGCCCGGGTGGCGTCGCGATTCTGCTCGACATCAACACCGACAACCGTAACCGCACCGTCAGCGAAATCCGCCATGTGTTCGGCAAAAATGGCGGGAACATGGCGGAAGCCGGCGCGGTTTCGTGGATGTTCCACAAGAAAGGCGACATCCTGGTCCCCAAGTCGGCGGCCAAAGAAGACGATCTGATGAACATCGTCCTCGAGTCGGGCGGAGAAGATCTGCATGACGACGGCGACAATTGGGAAATCATTACCGAGACCTCTGCCTACGAAGCGGTGCTGGAAGCGGTAAAAAAGGCTGGTATTACTCCGGCGTCGGCAGGCGTCGCTCATCTTCCGCAGAACTACATCAAGCTGGAAGGCCAAGCCGCCAACACAATGATCCGTCTCATGGAAGCGCTCGAAGAACACGACGACGTGCAGAACGTGCACGCCAACTTCGATATCGATCAGAAGCTGCTGGAAGAAGTGGCCGGATAGATTTTTCTACCTGAAATCAACAAGCCGCCCGTGCTGGGGCGGCTTTTTTCTGTTGCGCACAGGTTTTGTTGGAGTTGCGCGAGGGTTGATTAGGAAAAGTTTTCAACATGTTCGTGGAAAAGCTTGTGGAAAAGCCCCGAACTGTTGACCTAAATGGTTCATTGACGGCTTGTTCAGCATTTTGCACCGGACTCGTTGCTGGCACTTTGGTGGTAGCAGTTGAAAAGTAAAATCGCATCAACTGGGGATCGCATTGAAGGCAAGACTGGACAAATTGCTCGTCGAGCGGGGCTTAGTACCTTCGCGTGAGCGGGCGCAGCGACTGATCCTCGCCGGCAAAGTTCTTGTCGACGAGCAGAAGGTCGATAAGGCAGGCGCGCAGGTTGCCGCGGATTGCGCAATTCGCCTGCTCGGGCAAGATCTGAAGTATGTCAGCCGCGGTGGATTGAAATTGGAGCGAGCTCTCGCGCATTGGAATATCGAGGTCGAGGGGAAGCTATGCCTGGATGTCGGTGCCTCCACTGGGGGATTCACCGACTGCTTGCTTCAGCACGGTGCTGCGCGCGTCATTGCGATAGATACCGGTTATGGACAAATGGATTTCAAGCTGCGCCAGGATCCGAGAGTTCGTCTGCTGGAGAAGACGAATGCCCGGTATCTCACCGCCGCCGCGCTAGGGGAGACGGTGGACTTCATTGCCATGGATGTGTCATTCATCTCAGCGACCCTGGTGCTTCCCGCGGTGGTTGCGAGTGCGTTTGCGTCAGGCGCAGAACGCTCCGGGCGGAGAATGGTGGTGCTGGTAAAGCCTCAATTCGAGGTCGGCAAAGAACAGGTGGGGAAGGGCGGCATTGTTCGTGACGAAAAAGCGCAACTCGCCGCTCTGGAGAAGGTGAGAAGCGCGGTCGCGAACCTCGGCGCCGTCCAGATGGACAGCATTGAGTCACCTATCCTGGGCGCAGAAGGCAACCGCGAATTCCTTCTGTATGCTGTTTTCTAGTCCCTTTGAGTGCGCTGTGGTCCATCCTCGCCTTTTCTGTACAATCAACTTCGGAAATGGCAAGCCAATCATCCACGCCTAAAACCGCCGCAGTGATTTCCAGGCCCGGTCGTCCCCAAGTCGCCGAGATCATGCCGGATCTGCTGAATTGGTTCGCGGAGCACAATTACCGGGTCATTGTTGATGAGCAAACCGGGAGTTACATTTCCACACAGGAAATTGTGCCCCGTTCCGAAATGGGTTCGCGCGCGCTCGATTTGGTGGTCGTGCTTGGCGGAGACGGAACTCTGCTATCAGCTGCCAGAGTTACGGCGGCTATTGATGTGCCGCTGCTTGGCGTGAACCTCGGCTCTCTGGGATTCTTGACTGAGGTCCCAGTGCAATCGCTGTACGCCATGTTGGACGCGATCGCGCAGGGACGAGCTCCAGTGGAACAGCGAAGCCTGATGAAGGTCGAGATACATCGGGATGGCGTGGTACGCGGCAGCTACCTGGTTTTCAACGATGCCGTCGTGAACAAGACGCCGCTGGCTCGGTTGAACACCTACGATCTTTACGTGGACAAGGCTTTTGTGTCGGGCTATCGCGCGGACGGCATGATCATTGCGACGCCAACAGGTTCCACGGCGTATTCGCTTTCAGCCGGGGGCCCGGTGCTGATGCCGAGTGTGAAGGCGTTGGTGATCACTCCAGTCGCGCCGCACTCGCTGACTCATCGTCCGCTGGTAGTTCCGGATTCCTCAGAGATTGAAATCCTGTTGCGCAGCGAAGAAGAAGTCGCATATCTCAGCCTGGACGGCCAACCGGGGCTGGATCTGCGCGACGGCGACCGCGTGCGCTGCCGCCGTTCGGAGCACATGGTAAGCCTGTTCCGCACGGGAACTGACTTCTTTACCGTCCTGCGTTCGAAGATGAAGTGGGGAGAGCGGCCGGACCTGGCGGGTTAAAGCTCCTGGCGAAGCAGGTCAGAAATATTCTCGCGGCGTCGAATCACTTTGCTCGAACTCCCCGTGACCAGCAGTTCTGCCGGCCGGGGACGCGTATTGTAGTTCGAGGCTAAGGCCATCCCGTAGGCGCCGGCATCGAGAATGGCCAGCAGGTCTCCTTCTTCGACGCTCGACATGTGGCGATCGCGCGCAAAGAAATCACCCGTCTCGCAGATGGGCCCGACGATATCGACGGTTTCCGGCTTTATGCCGGCATCGGCTCGCTGCATGACCGGCACTATCTCGTGGTGTGCGCCGTACAGCGCGGGACGGATCAAGTCATTCATGGCGGCATCGACTACGAGAAAGCGCTTTCCGTCATTCGCTTTCTTGTAGATGACAGAGGTCACCAGAACCCCGGCGGGGCCGACAATCGAGCGCCCTGGTTCAAGAAGGAGTCGTACATCCAGATCGCGTAGAGGTCCGGTCAAAGCGCGCGCGTACCCGGTGACCTTCTCAGAGAAGTTGGACGCCGGTTTCTCATAGGAGATTCCCAGCCCACCTCCCGCGTCGACATAGGTAATGCTGTGGCCGTCCTGCCGCAATTCGGCAACCAGGTCCGCGACTCGGGCCATGGCTTGGCCGAAGGGAGCGGCGTCGGTAATCTGGGAGCCGATGTGAACGCTCACTCCGCGCACGCTCAGGTAGCGCGCGCTGGAGACCTTGTGATAGAGCTCGCGCGCATCCCGGATGGGCACGCCGAATTTGTGTTTGTGCAGGCCGGTTGAGATGTAGGGATGTGTCTCGGCGGCGACGTCAGGATTTACGCGCAAGGCGACGGAAGCGGTCGTGTGCAGCCGTCCCGCGCACTCCGCCAGCGCCCACAGCTCCGATTCGCTCTCAACATTGAAGAGCATGATCTCAGACTTCAGGGCGGCGGTGAGCTCCTCCCGCGTTTTCCCCACGCCCGAAAATACCACGCGTTTTGCTGCCTTCTTGTCGGCCGCGAGGACGCGTTGCAGTTCTCCGCCCGAGACCACATCGAAACCGCACCCCTTTCTGGCCAGCAGCCGCAGGATGCTCAGGTTGGAGTTTGCTTTGACGGAATAGCAGATCGTGTGATCGACGTCGCGGAACGCGCGATCAAATACCGCGTAGCGCTCGTGAATCATGCCTGCCGAGTAGATATAAAGGGGCGTCCCGTACTTCTTCACCAGCTTCGGAATGGGCAAATTTTCGCAGTGCAAGACGGGCGGACCGTCTCGCCGCAACATCCCGTGTTTCATGTCGCGGTAGATGAATCCGGGCGGACGCGCAGCCCGTGGACTCTGGTACGAGGACGTCATTTCTTTTTATTGGAGGAGCTACCGCGTACCCGGATGGCCACCACGGTCTGATCGTCGAAGGTCTCGACACCGGCGGCGTGCTCGGTTACGGCCTTGAAGATGGATTCGACCACGCAGGACGCCGACTTGTCGGCACATTCGGCAACGACTCTTTCGGTGCGTCCGCGCCCGAATAGTTCTCCGTTGCTGTTGCGAGCATCGAGGATGCCATCACTGAAGAACACGAACATATCTCCCGGCTTCATGCGGAACTCAAACTCGTCATACTCAGCTTCGTCAAACAGGCCGAGCGGCAGCCCGGTCGCCTCGATGACCTCGTTCTTTCCGTTGTGCACGAAGATGGGGCGGGGAAGTCCGGAATTGGAGACGGTTAAAATGCGTTGTGCATCGTCCCACACGGCGTAAATGATGGAAACGAACTGTGCCTCGATGCGGCGCTCCGCCAGCGAGAGATTCACCGCGGAAAGCATCTCTCCCGGGGCAGGCTCGATGGGAGCATGGGAGCGGATAATGCCGCTGACCAGCGCAGCGTAAATCGCCGCCGGGGCTCCCTTGCCACTCACGTCACCGATCACAATGCCGAGCCGCGACATGGAATAAGGAATGAAATCGTAAAGATCTCCTCCGATGGTGCGCGCCGGAACGAATTTTGCGGCTACGTCGAGGTGAGCCAGCTTGGGATTGGTCTGGGGCAGGAGCCGGCTCTGCAGTTCACGCGCCAGCGACAGATCGCGTTCCAAGCGGCGTTCTTGCCGCTCAATCTCCTCGTAAAGGCGGGCATTCTCAATCGCGATGGCGATCTGCGCGGCCAGCGTGGTCATGGTGCGGTTGTGCTCATCCGTGAAGAAGCCGCGCTTCGTATGCTCGAGATCGAGTACGCCAACCACCTTGTTTTTGTAGACCAGTGGGATCACCAGTTCAGAGCGGGTCTCGGGATTGGCCTCGATATAGCGGGGATCTTTCGTGACATCGGGCACCAGCACGGTTTCTTTGCTCTCGGCGGCATATCCCACCAACCCGTGACCCATCGGGATGTCATTCTTCAGGTGAATGTTCTCGTTGAAGCGCAGCGAAAAGCGATGCTGCAGCTTCTGGCCGGAGGGATCGAGCAGAAGAATGCTGAACATCTGGTAATCGATGAGGCGCCGGACCAATTCTGCAATGCGTCCGAGCAACTCATCGAGATTCAGGATAGAAGTCAGTTCGCGGGCAATTTCGTTGAGCAGCAGCAGGATACGCGCCTGCTTTGTCGTACGGGTATACAGTTGCGCGTTCTCTATGCCGGCTGCCATGCGCGAGGCCACTAGAGTGAGCAGCCGTTGATGTTCTTCGGTAAAGTAGCGCGGTTCGCGAGCTTCGATGTCGATGACCCCGATGACGCGATTTTTAGTGATCAGCGGGATGGCTAATTCCGAGCAAACGTTGGGAATGGCCTCGATGTAGCGTGGATCCTCCCGAACGTCGTCGATAAGCACCGGTTCCCGCAGCTGGGCGGCCAGTCCGGTGACCCCTTCGCCCACCTTCACCCGCGTACCGTCAGCAAACTCCGGAGGATAGCCGATCTGGAAGCGGAAACGCATTTCCTGCGTCTTCTCGTTGAGCAGGAGAATGGCAAAGATCTCGTAGTTGATGACCTTGCGGACGACTTCAGCAACCCGGCGCAGGGTGGTGTCGAGGTCCAAAGACGTAGCGAGCACGTCGGCGACGTCGAGCAGCAGCGACTCTGCCGGGGACGGGTCCGGTTTGGACACCACAGAACTCATGTTGATAATGATAGCAGTCGGCGTTTCAGGCCCTGTGGATACAGGGGCAATGCTGCTCGGCAAACGTGGGGCGAAAGTGCGGACGCGGTAGTACCAACTGCCTACTCTCTGGGTACTACACAAATATCGGCGAGATTGCGGTATTTTTCGGCGTGATCAAGTCCGTAGCCGACCACAAATTCATCCGGAATCTTAAATCCAACGTAATCGCCTTCCAGGGGAAGCTTGCGGCGCGACGGCTTATCCAGCAAGGCAGCAACCTTCAAGCTGCGTGGCTGTCGTGCCATGAGCAGTTGTTTCAAATACGTCATGGTCAAACCGGTATCGAGAATGTCCTCGACGAGAATGACGTTCTTATCTTTCATGCTCTGATCGACGTCTTTGGTGAGCCTGACTTCGCCGGTGGAATCCCAACCGCTCATGAGCTCCTGACTCGGGCTGGGGCGGTTGCCATAGCTGGACACGCCGATGAAATCGAAGGTGGCATCGAGATCGAGATGCCGCGCGAGATCCGCGAGGAAGATTGCGGCCCCTTTCAGCACGCCCACAAGAATCACCGATTGGCCTGCAAAGTCTTTGGAAATCTGCGCGCCTAATTCACTCACACGCTGGGCAACGTCCGCGCGCGGAATCAGCACCTTAAGTTCTGGCATGGCGTTTCATATTAAACTAGGTGCGCCAAATTCCGAAGAAGCAGCCGATTTGAAGAAGGCAGGTTAGAGCAATGAATCTGAAAGGCGTTAAACTCACGTGGCTAGGCCACGCAACGTTCCGCATTGAGACTCCGGGCGGCAAGACGGTCATCATCGATCCCTGGGTCATGAACAATCCCGCGTGCCCGCAATCTGAAAAGAAGGTAAAGAAAGTCGACGTGCTGCTGTGCACCCATGGTCACGGCGACCACATCGGGGATGCCGTCGAAATCTGCAAACAGCACAACCCAATTGTTGTTGGCATTCCAGAGCTGGCGGGCTGGCTCGGAAGGAAAGGCGCGAAGAATGTCGCAGAGATGAATAAAGGCGGCACGCAGACCGTGGGCGATATCAAAGTCACCATGGTGCATGCCGATCACTCTTGCGGGATTCAGGATGGCGATCAGCTGATCTATGGCGGGGAGGCCTGCGGATATGTAGTCGAGTTCTCGACGGGCTTGAAGATTTATCACGCTGGCGATACCAATGTGTTCGGGGATATGGCTATCATTCGCGAACTGTATGCGCCGGAGATCGTCATGCTACCCATCGGTGATCACTACACCATGGGGCCGCGCGAAGCGGCGTACGCCTGTAATCTCCTGAAGCCCAAATCCGTCGTTCCGATGCACTTTGCGACTTTCCCGGTCCTCACCGGCAGGCCCAGCGAACTGCACAAGCTGGCTCCGGGCATCGAGATTGTGGAAATGAAACCTGGCGAAACTCTCGGTGAAGAAGATATTGCGGCTCACGGGATTCGCCAGCGCAGCGCATAGAAGCCAATTGTGGTCAGAAAGGAATCGTGTGAGTCCAAGCAAGAAGAAGGAAGGTCCGGCCAGTTGGCGGCACTACAACTTCACCACCGCCGGACCGGTCGATGATTATCTCTACTCCATGTTGCCAAAGCGGGATGCGGTGCTCAACGAGATGGAACAGTATGCCACCGAGCACAGCATCCCGATTGTCGGGCCTGCTGTAGCTCGCGTGCTGCAGCAGCTAGCCTTCATGATCAACGCGCGCAAAGTATTCGAGCTGGGCTCCGCCATTGGCTACTCCACGATCTGGTGGGCGCAGGCAGTGGGGGAAGGGGGCAAGGTCGTCTACACCGACGGCGATTCGCAAAATGCGGAGCGCGCCCGGGGATACTTCACGCGCGCAGGCGTTTCCAAGCAGATCGTGCTGCGTACAGGGGACGCTCTGGAGATTCTCTCTGAGGAAAAGCAGGAGTTCGACATCATCTTCAACGATGTCGATAAAGAAGACTACCCGCGCGTGTTGCGGCTGATTGCTCCGCGTCTGCGCAAGGGAGGATTATTCATTACCGACAACGTGCTCTGGAGCGGGCGGGTTGCGGATAAGAATCCGGATGCCCGGACCAAGGCCATTCTCGAGTTCAATCGCAAGCTGTATGACTCGGGAGATTTCTACACGACGCTGTTGCCGATCCGGGATGGGCTGGCGGTGGCTCTGAAAAAATAATGTAGGGACAGCCGCCTCGGCTGTCCGGCCGGGCGCAGCCCGGCAATTGCGGAAAGCGCTGTCGAGCTTCGCTCGACTGGACAGCCGAGGCGGCTGTCCCTACATGTTCATTTATTGGGTTGAATTAACTCGACATCGATTGTGATTGCGATATCGTCGCCCACCACTCCCGGCGCGCCGTTTACGGCGAAATCCTTGCGATTGATCTTTGTGCTCGCCGATGCGCCGATGCGCTGATTCCCCCATGGATCTTTGATGGGCGCGGAGGGTCCATCCACATCCAGCACAACTTCTTTGGTGATGCCGTGAATGGTGAGGTCGCCCGTGAGCTGCAGCTTGCCCGCTCCTGCACTCTTGGCCTGCTTGGAATGGAATGTGATGGTGGGATACTTCTGCACGTCAAGGAAATTGGGACTGCGCAGATCGTTGTCGCGCATCTCGACGCGGGTATCGACCGAACTGGCTTCGATGGTTGCTTCCAAAGATGCCTTCGTCGGGTCGGAGGAATCGTAGGTGGCCGAGCCGTTGACCTTGGTGAATGCGCCGCGCACGGTCGACACGCCCAGGTGCCGGACTGAAAACTGCGCTGATGAGTGGTTGGGATCAATCTTCCAGGTTCCGCTTTGCGCTGCCGCTGACGCGGCCAACAGCATGCCGAGAAGAAAAAAGTAAGCCCCTCGTAGCATAAAGTTTTGCTCCTTTGAGAACGTTTGCAGGGTTCTGAGATGTTAAATGGATTTGACTGGAATGGCCAATAAGTCGTCCACCAGGCCAATCTCTTTCTGCAGGAACGGCTCGGCATGTGTGACTCCCCCGAGCATTCCGTAGAAACGAGCCATGGCCTCGACACGCGCCCGAATTTCTTCGTGAGCGGGGAACAGGTCTTTCCCGGCGTCCTGATTACTGAACTGCGACTTGTAGGCGAGAATGGAAGCGAACTTGGCCTCAAACTGTTCGCTGATGTCCACGACGAATGTGGGGCGAATGTCGTAGTAGAGCGTGGCGTAAACGATTTTGAAGGGCCGGTGCGGAGCGAGCGATTCACTTTGACTGCTTGTGGTTGAGCTCTGGCTGAGGGCTGATGGCTGGGGGCCGATAGCTAGTTTCGCTAATCCCGCGAGAAAACAAGCTTCATATCCCAGAATTGAAGCCGTGTAGTGATCGGGATGCCGTCCCTTCCAATACGGAAGAATCAGGACCCGCGGACGGGTCTCACGAATCACGGCAGCGACCTTGAGGCGATTCTCCCACGTGTTTTCCACGCGACCATCAGGAATATCGAGCGCACGCCGCCACTTCACGCCTAAGATCGTGGCTGCATCGGAAGCCTCGCGGGCGCGGTCTTCCGCGGTTCCGCGCGTCCCCATCTCTCCCTGAGTGAGATCAAGGATGCCCGTGCGCTGTCCGCGTTGCGCGGCTTTCAGCAAGGTTCCGCCGCAGGTCTGCTCCACGTCGTCGCGGTGTGCGGCGATGGACAGGATGTCCAGAGCTTGATCTTGCGGAGGGGAAGACATTATTCGAGGTTCCCTTGCTCCAGCACGACGTTCTCGCGCACGATCAGCCGGTGCGCGGCCATCTCTTTCAGAGTGGGCAGGACGCGGTTCACGTGTTCGTCGGTATCGACAAAAATGATGATCACCGGCAGCCTGCCGCCCGTCTCGACCAGGTGCGCGGTCTCCACGTTATGCCTTCCGAGAAATCCGGCGACGCAATGGATGGCCGTGGCAGCGAACACGTTCTCCTTGCGCAGATAGTTCAGGATTTCCATGTGCAGCGGCCGGTGGTGCCACTGGTCGGCTTCATTCAGATAGATTGTGACCTGTACCGCCATCGCATCTGGCATTCTACTCGCGTGCCTCCCATTCCCGGCGGATCATGCCGTACAGTTCGGAGTCTACGAACCGATCCCATTTGCGCAGATGCTCGCGCTGGCAGCCCTCGTACTCCATGCCGCGGTTTCGAGCGTCGGGTCTGTACTCATGATCAAATCGCCCGAGCCACCGCCATTCCCGCCAGCGCTGCCCCCAGGCAGAGCAGGTTGTTGGCGAAAATGTTAGCAAGCATCAGTCCCCATTGGCCCTGCTCGAAAAACGACATCGTTTCAAAGGCGTAGCTCGAAAAGGTCGTAAATGATCCGCAGAAGCCGACTACAACCAACAGGCGCCAACGCGGGTCCATTAACACCCGCTCGGTGGTCCAGATGACGAACAGACCTACGATGAAGCTTCCCACAATGTTGATGATGAGAGTGCCATAGGGGAATATGGGGCCAAACTCGCGCACCGCGAGTCGACTCAGGACGTAGCGGAGATTAGCGCCCAGGATGGCGGCGACGGATATAGCGAGGAAGTCTTTCAACGGAGCTCTCCTACAAAATCGGTCTTGAATCTTTGTAGGAGTTATCAGCCGGTCTGCCCAGCGGTTATGGCGAACTCCATCGCCGTGAAGTTATTAAACCACAACTCCATGAATGCACTGAAGGCGCGCGGAGAATTTGTCTAGCTTCGTGTTGTTCGTGCTGATTGCAAGGCGACTGCTATTTTTTGCGTTCGACCAGATATCTTGCCAATTCCTTCAGCGTCTCCGCGCGCTCGCCGAAGGTCCCCAGTTCCGCGAAGGCCTCATTCACCAGCGCGTCCGCTTTCCTTAGAGACGCGTCGATACCAAAAAGAGCAGGATAGGTCGCCTTTTCCGACGCGGTGTCTTTGCCAGCGGTCTTGCCGAGTTGCTCTGAAGTCTGCGTGACATCGAGCACGTCATCGACGATCTGAAAAGCCAGGCCGATTCCCATCCCGAAAGCGCGCAAGTGAGCGACTTCGCCATCTTTCGCTCCCGCATACAATCCCCCACTCACCAGGCTTGCCGTGATCAGGGCCGCCGTCTTGGAGCGATGAATGTACTCCAGCATCTCGGCGGTGGGCTTGGTATGTTCCGCTTCCAGATCGACTACCTGCCCGCCAATCATGCCGTTTATCGTGCCTGTCCCGCGAGCGATCTCTTCGATGATCTTCACGCGCGCTTCGGGCGGACATTTCAGAAGCGACAGCACTTGATAGGCCTGTGTCTGCAGCGCGTCGCCGGACAGAATGGCGATGGCCTCTCCGAAAACTTTGTGGCAAGTGGGGCGCCCACGGCGCAAATCGTCGTTATCGAGAGCGGGAAGATCGTCGTGGATAAGGGAGTACGTGTGCAGCATCTCCAAGGCGGCGCCGAGTTCTTCGATTCCCTTGGGCAAAGAGCCGGCAACCATGCGTCCCGCTTCCATGGACAGTAGGGGACGAAGACGCTTGCCCCCGGCAAACACGCTATGCCGCATGGCCTTGTGAATTGAGACGGGATGCTCGGTCTCGAGTGGAATGAGGCGGTCGAGCGCGGCGTCGGCGAGCCGCTGTCCTTGTTCGAGGGTCTCCTTGAGCATGACGAGGCAGTATAGCAAGCAGGCATGATTCTGCCATTTGCCCGAGGCTCCAAGGAAAAAGGACGCATTGTGCGCGTCCTCTAACCAATGTGGAAAATTACGCGGCTGCGCTGCCCGTGATGCCGGTGCTGCGCAGAATTGCGGTCAGCACATTGTTGATATCGTCCGCCGGGCAGACATCGCATGCTCCTGCCGCCAGTGCAGCCATCCACATCTCTTCGTCAGGAATGCGGTGCGTGCAAACGATGGATAGTTCCGGGAAGGCCTGATGCAGGCGCTCGAGGTCGCACAAAGACCAATGCTCCAGGTTGAGAACGACCGCCTGCGGGCGACTGTGGGCAACATTATCCAAAAGATGTTCGTGAGAGCCGGCGAGGTGCACGGAGAAGTGAGGACGCAGTCCGCCCGCCAGCGATTGCGCAACAACTGGATCTTTCTCCAGAACTACAACATTCAGAGCCATAAATCCCCCGATCTCAAGCGCGGATGACGGCTGGGCATCAACGCTCGACTACGCTGCGGGGTGGCCGGAAAACCACGACTCCACAGACAGCTTAAGTGAATCCTAAGCCGCGGACTTACCGGCGGGCAGACGCCTTGTCCGACAGCGGCTCGAATGGTTCGGCCTCGAGCTTCCCGTTCTTCTTCAGCAGAATCTCGACTCTGCCTTCTGCCTGTTCCAACTCCTTCCGGCAGGTGGAAGAGAGTTGCATGCCTTCTTCAAAGAGCGCCAGCGATTTTTCTAAAGGGACCTCTCCCTTTTCCAGTTCCTGAACAATTTTCTCCAGTCGCTGGAGACACTCTTCAAACTTGGCCAACGGGGTTTCGCTCCGTCTGTCTATTCTAATGCAACGATTAGGACGGCTTGTCCAGTGTTTTCGTACCAGGGGGAAAGAAAAATCAAGTCAAAGGTTCCGGAACGGTACCACCCCTGGTTGGAAAATCGTTATAGCACTCCCTTAATGACGTGAACGGGGCGTCCAAGGACCATGGCGCGGGTGGGCAGTACAAACCGCGAAGAATGCCAGCACAGAAGCCGGGACGCAAATCCCTACAGCGAGGCTGCAGGCTGCGCTCCCAGAGCTTCCAACACATCCACGGCGGAACTGTAGCGTCCCATCGGCGCGCTGATCTGTGCGCCCTGCGTCATCTGTCGACAGGCAATCAGCATCTCACGGGCGATTGCCACTCCTTCGGCACGAGCCGCCTCCGGAGTTTGCGCGCGCGTCATACGCTCCAGGATCGAGTCCGGCACCGAAACCCGCAACTCATTCTTCATGAACTCCGCGTTGCGCACGCTGACCAGGGGCCAGATTCCCGCGATCAGTGGAATCCTGCAATGCTCGATCCGCCGCAGAAAGATTTCCAGCAGACGAAGATCAAAAACCGGCTGTGTGACCACATACTCCGCGCCCGCTTCCACCTTGAATTCAAAGCGCCGAATTTCTTCATCGAGATCGGTGAGCCCTGGATTGGCGCCAACTCCGATCACGAATCCCGTTCCAACTCCAATGGGATTCCCGCCGAGATCGAGTCCTCGATTCAGGTTGTGCACAATATTGACGAGCCCAATCGCGTCCACATCGAAGACGGCGGTGGCATCGGGATAATTTCCCATCTTGGGTGGATCGCCGGTGATGCAGATCAAATTTCTGATTCCGACCGCCGCCGCTCCCAGCAGATCGCTCTGAATGCACAGCACGTTACGATCCCGACAGGTGTAGTGCAGGATGGCGTCGATGCCGACCTCACGCTGAATCAGCAGCGAGAGCGCCTGGTTGCTCATGCGCGCCGAGGCGCGCGGACTATCAGGAATATTCACCGCGTCCACACCCACGGACTTCAGGAACCTGGCTCCTTCAACCTCCTTGCTGACGTCGATTCCTTTCGGAGGTACGATCTCCACCATCGTCGCGAATTCGCCAGCAGCCAGCTTGGCGCCCAAAGGCGAGCGTTTCTCCAGCGGCAAGGCTGGCGTCGGATGAGGCGCCGGCTGGGTCGTGCCGGAACGTGTGGCAGCGGTCCTGCCGCGAGCTTCCCCGACGCGCAGAGCTGATTTCATCACGCGAATGTGGTCGGGTGTGGTTCCGCAACAGCCGCCAACCAGGCGTACTCCTGCAGTTACGAACTTGCGCGCATAGCTCGCCATGTACTCCGGCGAGCACAGATAAATGTTCCTTCCATCCACCGAGCGCGGGATACCGGCATTCGGCTGCGCCGCCAGGGGCAGGGAAGTCAGCGCACGCACGCGTTCCATGGCATCCAGCATGGCGACCGGTCCGACGCTGCAATTGCAGCCAATGACGTCCGCACCCCACTCTGCCAGTTTGGGCGTGAAGGTCTGCGGATCCGATCCGTCCAGGCAGTTGCCATCTTCATCAATGGTGACCTGCGCCACGATCGGAATCGATGGGCTCACGTCCCTGGCCGCGAGCATGGCCTGATGAATTTCTTCCAGATATCCGAAAGTCTCGAGGATCAGCAGATCCACTCCGCTTTCCACCAGTGCTTGAATCTGTTCGCGGAACGCATCGCGGGCTTCCTGATACGAAGTCTTGCCGAGAGGTTCGATTCTGGTCCCCAGCGGGCCAACCGATCCGGCGACCCATACATCGAAGCTCTTGGCGGCTTCGCGAGCCAGGCGAACGCCCGCCCGATTGATGTCCCGGACTTTGTCGGCGATGCTGTGTCGAGCCAGCCGGAAAGAATTGGCGCCGAAGGTGTTGGTTTCAATGATCTCCGCGCCAGCCTGGAGATAGTCGTGGTGAATGCCACGAATCAGATCGGGCTGCGACAGATTGAGTTCGTCGTAAGACCGGTTGATAAAAATGCCTTTGGCATAGAGCAGCGTGCCCATGGCGCCATCGCATAGCACGGGAGACTGCTTAATTCGGGCAAGAAAGTCAGCCGCCATATATTTGCTGAGAATACAGGATCAAAGCGGGATTGCGCATCTCGCGTCAGCGGTGCACAGTTGAGGAGAGCCGTCTCAGGGCGGGACAGGTGCACACGAAGGCCCCGCGCCGACTCTGCTATAATCGACGATTTCACAATTAAATCTTCCTTTTTCAGCTTCTTAGGAGCCTGCCGTTTGAAGAACCGCATCCTCGCTCTGCTGGTTGGACTGGCAGCTATCCTCAGTTTTCTTTCCTGCGGCGGAGGTAAGAAATCCGGGTCAACCAGCGGCTTGACGCAACGCGTCCTTGCTTCTCAAGGCGTGACTGCCTCGTTCAGTTTTGGCTCGCTTGTCTTCATCAACGGTGTGAACGATACCTTGCCGCGCGTATCCCCGTTGCAAGCAGGAACTTCTCCGGGGATGATGGTGCTTGCCCCGACCAGGAGCATTCTGGCGACCTTCGACGCGGCCACAAACACCGTCTATGCCGTGAACACGGTTAGAGAAACTGGCATCGGCAACGTGCGTCTTCCCGGCTCCACCACGAGCATAGTGGTCCCCACCCCGAACACAATCGCATACGCCGCAGTTCCCACCGCGAGCATCAACGGATTTGCCTTCCTCGGGGCAGTCGAAGTCATGAACTTCTCCTCGGGGTCGTTCACCAGCATTGCCGTGGGTAACGCCCAGACCGTGGTATCAGACACTACCGGGTCCAAGTTGTTGGTGTTCAGCGGCGACTCCGATTGGGTGACTGTCCTGCGCCCAACTCTGGCGGTCCCGCCGGTCGATACCAGTTGCTACAACACCCAGGGGAACGGGGTTTGCACCGTAGTTCCGGGGTTCGATCGTCCCGTGTACGCAATTGTCAATGGAAGCACCGCGTACGTTTTGAACTGCGGTCCACAGTGCGGCGGGACTCAGGCAAGTATCGCTGTGTTCGATCTGGGGACTTTGACCATCACCAATACGATCCCGGTTCACGCTGCCACGTGGGCGTTATTGGATGGGTCAACCCTCTACGTGGCGGGCACTCCACCCAGCAATAACGCCTGTACGGGACAGACCACCGCGGCGACGAAGTGTGGGCGCCTCGACGTCATCGATACCGGTTCGGGAACGGTAACCGCGACCGCAGTGATCACGGATGGCTATCATCAACGCATGGATGTGACCAGCAATGGCCAATTGTTCATCGGTTCACGCGATTGCACCAACGTTGGCAACGTGAATAACCCGGGCAGCGGCGAGGTGCGCGGCTGCTTGTCGATCTATCACACAACCGATGGTTCGGTCGTGATTCCACCGGACAACGGCAACGTCGACGGGCTGCAGGCATTCACCAGTCGCAATGTAGAGTACGTCGCCGAGGGTGGAGCGTTGCGCGTCTACGACACAACCCGAGATAAATTGCTGATCAACAACTTCCTGCCCCAGGGGACCATCAACGTCGTTGGCTACGTAGGCGACGTGAAGGCCATCGATTTCTTTTAGGGACATTAAAACCACTCGCAGAGCTGCGGGTAGGGCACGACTTCACGGGCTGCGGTGAAAGTCTATCGGGGACGGCGAGTGAATCTCAGGGGCTCAATCCGCAATGTTTGCTTCCCAACCGCCGGGCTTCGCCCGGCCGGACAGCCGAGGCGGCTGTCCCCACATAAACACGCCGGGCTGGGAGCTACTTTGTGGGATCAAGCTGCAGGGTGTGAGCTTTCGCGGCTTGCACCGCCTGTGCGCTGAACGGCAGCGTGAACGTGGTTCCCTCGTACCACGCCTTCCACTGATCCATGTAGTAAGGGCTCAAGAAGTTTCCCGCCTGCCCGGTGACGATGTTCAGCGTCGAATGATCCAGGTCCGCCAGATTGGCGGTGAACCGCTCGGATGGCCCGTGATGGGCCGTCACCGCCTTGACCGTGTATCCACTGCCCGACTGCTCTTGGAGTCCCGGACCAGACCAACGCCTCAGGATGGGAATTCTTCCCAGGATCAAGTGCTGGATGTGAACCGCATTCTGGGCGCCCCAATCCCAGGACGCAAGTTCCTTCGGCGCCTGCGGATCGTTCACCGCAGCTTCCACCGCGGCGGCCAGCAACTCGTCATAGTTCGGATATTTCTCCGGGAGCCACCGCTGAGGGCGGCGGAGCAGAATATTTTCGAGCCACACCGACGACATTTCCCAACTGTATGTCTTCCAGCTTAATAGCTCTTCAGCCTTGGCCGGATCCGCAGGCGCGCTGCCCAATTTAGGCTCCAGCAACATCCAGCGCAGCTCCTGAATGGATTTTTCGGTGATGGTAGGCGCGGCGGATGCGGCAAGCATACGTCCGTCCCAACTGCGCATCACGTCGGCAGCTTGTCTCGCCCGCGCCGAAGGTTTGGCCGCGTGATCCACGGCATACACAAATCGTTCGGCCGCGAACAGGTCGGCCTCCGACTGAATGTCGGTTTGCAGCGCGAGCATGTCAGCGGCGGAAAATTGCTTGCCGGATTCGAGCACGTGGTAGATGCGAGCCGTGCGCCACGGCGCCTCCCATTCCATGCTGATCGAATTCGGATATTTGTCCGGCGTAATTCTGCCGTTCGCCGTGGCGATGATCCCTGAGGGTGGGTTGTAAATGTTGGGAAGCTTGTCAAACGGAATGTAAGAGAGCCACTCGTGCGCATTATCGGCGCCGCTGACCGGCAGACTGCCGTCGCCTGCCGCGCGGACGGGCACTTTGCCGGTTGCGTGGTATCCAATGTTGCCGTCCACGTCGGCGTAAACTACGTTTTGCCCCGGTGCATCCAGTCGTGAGAAGGCTTTCGCGAACTCCTCCCAGTTCTGTGCGACATCGACGTCGAAGAATGGGATGCGTAGCCCGTCATAGAGAGTCCAGCGAAGCGCGACATTGCGGGTTTCGCCGGGGATCAGTTCCGCGATGACGGGGCCGTGGCGTGTGATCTTTACGTCCACATTTACGTCTGGCTTTCCCTTGATGTGAATCAGTTCCTGGCGATGCTCCGGTCGAGCCCATCCAGCGGGAGTCTGATACTCGCCCTGCGCGTTAAAGTTCTCGATGTAAACATCGGTCACGGTGGGGCCAACATTGGTGAATCCCCACGCGATGCGCTGGTTGTGTCCGACGATTACGTACGGCATCCCGGGTAGCGTCACGCCTGCGACATCAACACTGCCCGAGCGCAGGTGCGCTTCGTACCAAAGATTGGGCATCTGATGCCCGAGATGCATATCGTTGGAAAGCAGCGGCTTGCCGGTCACCGTGTGCGCGCCGGAGATCACCCAATCATTCGATCCATTCACCGCCGGAGTTTCGGGCAAATCGGTCGGTTGGCTTTGCGTTACTGCATTGTCCGGGGACTCCTCATCATCGTCATCGTCTGAATCATTCGAACTGCTGTCGGGCTGCGTCAGGTCCTCGCGCATGACCGTGGGAGGACGGTCGTGCCACGAGCGGTTCACATACAAGTCCGCCGTCAATTCCGGCCCCAATCTGGCCAGAATTTTCTCCCGCGCCAGCGCGTCGTAAAAATAGTGAAAGTTCAGGTCTTTCACCATTTGGTTGGCGATGACCACCGAATCTTCGGGAGTCCACGGCTTCGGCGCGTACCGCAGAATGCGGAATTCAATGGGTAGATGCCCGCGGGAACTGTCGATATAGGCGTTCACCCCACTGGCGTATGCCTCGAAAAAACTGTGTTCCCGCGGAGTGGCAATCTGAAGGGATTTCCTGGCCGCGTCGCGCAGTCCGAGGATTCGCTGCTCACGGTCGATCTTGAGCGTGTCTTCGCCAAGAATCTCCGACAGTTCGCCCGCTCCATAACGGCGCATAATGTCCATCTGCCACAGGCGGTCCTGTGCCGTGATGTACCCCTGTGCGAAGAAGAGATCTTGAAGCGATGCGGCATCGATGGTGGGCACGCCGTGGCTGTCGCGCGTCACGGTCACGCGCGTAGTCAGGCCGCGGACCTGCAGCCGTCCATCCATTGCCGGAAGCGCGCTCTCCGCGACATAAAAGGCATATCCACCTAGCCCCAAGACGATTAGGAGCAGGACGCCGGAGAGCCACAGAAGGATGCGCGGCAGTGGAGAACGCCGCGCGCAGGAGGTCGGAACTTCGGCCAGGGAACTCATGGAGAACCTCGATTGTATTCCAGCGCTGACCGCTAGCGTCCTGAAAATGAATTTCATTTTCAAGATCGCAGTGGTATCCTGACTCTTCCTACCCGCCATTGGCGCCTGAGGGCGGACCTAATCCGTCTGCCCCACGACGCATAGCGAGCGGCCCCCGGAACCAATGTCTGGGATGACCACACTTCATGCTTCAGAAACGCATCGACGACCAGCCCAGCCTCTCGCGCCAGATGGTCCGGGAGGCTGAGGAAATCCTGCATCGCCATCTGAAGGGAGTCGGTCTGAAGCAGACCGCCCAGCGGGACACCATCCTGCGCACTTTTCTTGAGACCCGTGACCACCTCTCCACCGACGAACTTCATCGTCTGGTTCAGAAAAAAGACGCCCACATCGGCTACACCACCGTCTACCGTACTCTGAAGCTTTTGGCGGAGTGCGGCTTGGCGAGCGAAGTGGCTTTTCATGACGGCATTGCCCGCTACGAGCACCAGTACAATCGCCGCAGCCACCATCACATGGTCTGCACCAATTGTGGCAGTTCGGTCGAATTCTTCTCCCCGGAGGTCGGCCACCTAGAGCAGGAGATCGGCCGCAAATACCACTACATGACCACGCGTCACACTTTCCAGATCTATGGGGTCTGCGAAGAGTGTCGAAGGAAGAATCACAACCAGCAGTGACTTTTTAAAATCCTGAGATTTTCAGAAATTCAGCATTCCGCCCGGAGCCAGCAGATCAAAGGGATGGAAGGGAAGATTCCTCACAATTCCAAACAGAACGATCAGCGCGCATAACGCGCGGATCCATGCTCCGGGCACTGCGAACTGAGGCAATGGCTGCCCTCTCCAATAAGAAATCGTCTCGCGAGCCAGCCCGTAAGCAAGGAATGGGAAGAGCAGCAGGCTGAGTGGATTCATCGCCCACGCAGCCCGCACGTTTCCGTGCAGCAGTTGGTGAATGGCTCTCAGCGATCCGCATCCCGGGCAATACCAGCCGGTCAGATAATGGAAGGGACACGGAGGGAAAAGCGTGGAAGTAGCGGGATTGTAAATTCGGAGCAGCATGAGCCCGGCGGCCAGCAAAACCAGCATTCCCGCAGGAACAATTCGCCTGAACATTTCCAAGCTATCTCCGGTGTAGGCTGCCGAGAATTCCAAGCGTCATCAGGAGCCCGTAACCGACACACATAGCCAGCCCCAGTCCGAACGAAATCCAGCACCACATCTTGGCGTTGTTCGAAGCGGCTTGCGCGCCAGCAACGTCACCAATCTGCAATTTCGTGTTGACCTGCGAAGCATAGATGATGGCTGGAATGCCGGTGAGCAGGCAGCAGAAAACGGTCGTCAGAATTGCAAAGACGAGATAGTTCGAGATCGTAGTCCCGGTCGAGGGAATCACCACTCCCGTAGCCTGCAACGAAGGCGCTGCCAATGTTGACTGCAAGCTTCGGCCACATTGGGTGCAGAAGGTCGCGTTATCGGTATTGGAAAACCCACACTGGGGACACACGCCCATGCTCTTCTCCAATCAGCGAAGAAACACCAGTTCGCCACTCAGTTGGAACGATTTGCACGAACCATACTATCGGGCATAGCGTGCGTCAATGCGCTAGCTTGGTTCCACTCGTTTGTGGCTTGCTGAGGGTTTTTGATAAGGTGCCCGCAATGGACCAGACCCAGGCTCCCGTTCAATCTTGTCCGGATTGTGCCGCGCAAATGCCAGCAGGAGCGCGGTTCTGTCCTAGTTGCGGCCGCACGATGCAAGTCATCGCCCACGCTCGGGGCAAGGTGGGAGTCCTTTCGGAAAACGTGGCCGGGGCTCTCGCGTATTTCACTATCTTGCCCGCGATCCTGTTTCTGTTTCTTGAGCCCTATCGCAAGAATCTCTTCGTCCGCTTTCATGCCCTTCAGTGCTTTCTGTATACGGCGGCGATAGTTCTGCTTGCTGTTGCACTGAGGCTCGCGAATTACGTTCTATTCGTGATTCCCGTTCTCGGGCCGCTCCTGGTTGTCGTGATTGATATTGTTGCCGCTCTGGCTGCCATTCTTCTTTGGTTTGTATTGGTGGCCAAAGCCTGGCAGGGAGAGACGTTCAAAATCCCGGTCCTTGGCGACTTCGCTGAGCGCTACGCAGGAGAATTCTAGGATCAACTCAGGAATTCCATTGCTTTGAAGCCCGGGTTTTGATATTTTGCCGCGAACTCGGACCCGGTCTTTAGCTGGCAAGTCATTGGAGGTTAGCCATGGCATTTTGCAGCACGTGCGGAGCACAGATTGCTGACGGTTCCACTACTTGCGCTGCTTGCGCCAGTCGCGTTTCCGGAGGTCCGGCGGCGGTGCCCGCTGCGGGCATGACTGACAATGTCGCAGGCATGCTTGCCTACGTCACATTTATTCCTGCCATCATTTTCCTGGTGGTGGCGCCGTATAACAGGAATCGTTTTATCCGTTTTCACTCCTTCCAATGCCTGTTCTTAACGGCTGCGCTGGTCGGCATTCATCTTGCTCTTTCGATCCTGACGGTCGTGCCTTTTCTTGCGCTCGTGACTTTGCCACTGCACCTCTTGGTCACCCTCGGCGCGTTCGTGTTATGGATTGTGTTGCTTCTCAAAGCCAACCAGGGCCAGATGTACAAGTTGCCTGTCATTGGCGACATGGCCGAGAAACAGGCGAACGCAATTTAAGAAACTAGCCAGCCACTCGCCGCGTGGTTAGAAGGTCCCGGAACCGCCTCCGTTGTGTCGCCCTGGTCCAAGCGTGATTCTCTCCGATGTCCCGCGCTTGACTTTCTTCCTCCAAGCTGTCAATCCTATTAGCTTTTCACCTGCGGGCAGGAATTGATAAATGGCTGGCCGGCGGGAATTCTGCAAAATTGGGGCATGCATTGCGAATTCGCGTTTTCTATCACGACAAGTGCTTTGATGGAGCTTGCTCCGCCGCATTGTTTTCCCGCTTTTACCGCGAGCGCATTCGCAGTGATGCGGAATTCGAGTTCACTGGCCTTGTCCACCGGGCTGGCGCCCTGTTTGACGAGAAGCAATTCGACGGCGATGAGAACGCCATCGTCGACTTCAAATATTCCAGCTCTCCCCAGATCACCTGGTGGTTTGATCATCACCAGAGCGCGTTTCTGACCCCGTCCGACGCCGAGCATTTTGAGCAGGACCAGAGCAATCGCAAGTTTTACGATCCGGATTTCAAGTCCTGTACCAGTTTCATCGCCATGATCGCGCAGGAGCGCTTTGGCTTCGATCCCGTCCCGGTCGCCGATCTTGTCTACTGGACCGATGTAATCGATGGCGCGCTCTATCCCGACGCCAAGACAGCTGTCGAGATGAAAGCTCCCGCAATGAAGCTGACCATGGTGATCGAGTCGGCCCCGGACCATGGCTTTGTGCCCAATCTCATTCCGCTGCTGGCGACCAAGCCGCTGGCGGAAATTCTGGATGAGCCTTTTGTGGCGCCTTTGCTTCCCCCGCTTCTTCGGCGCCACGAGCTCTCCATGGACATTCTGAAAGAGCGCGCGGAATGCAAAGACCGCACAATTTTCTTTGACGTGACGGATCACGATCTTGAGGGCTACAACAAATTCATCCCCTACTACCTGCATCCGGAATCGGTATATAGCGTCGGCCTGAGCAAGAGCAGCTTCCGCGTGAAGGTCTCGGTGGGATCGAATCCGTGGGCGCCGCAGCAGCCCGAAGTGAACCTGGCGAAAATCTGCGAACGCTACGGTGGAGGCGGTCACGCCCGCGTAGGCGCGATCTCGTTCCCGGTGAATCAGCACGCGACGGCGATCAAAGCCTCACAGGAAATCGTGGCCGAACTGCGGGGCGCGATCCAAAGCAAGAATCAAGCTAGTAGCCACGTAGCATCGAGCCATTGGTCCGGCCGCGTTTTCGCGTCCTCAGGAGTTCACCATGAGCCAGAGTCGGCTGATCTTTTCATTCGTCCTCACAACCATCCTCGCCTGCACCCTGCACGCTCAAAGCACACCGGAACAATCACTGTTGGCGTTGAGCAAGAAAGAACAGACGCTGGCCATCGTCGATCCATCGAGCTTGAAAGTGCTGGCGCGTATTCCGGTAGGCAACGATCCGCATGAAGTCATCGCTTCCACTGACGGGAAGACGGCGTACGTTTCCAATTACGGATTCGGAGCCTACAACACCCTGGCAGTGGTCGACCTAGTGGGGAAGAAAGCACTGCCCGCAATCGATCTTGGTCCCCTTCGTGGACCGCACGGCTTGACCTTCATCGGGGGGAAGGCATGGTTCACGGCGGAGGCCGCTAAAGCGATCGGCAGCTACGATCCGAAATCAGGTAAGGTCGATTGGATTCTCGGCACCGGACAAGATCGAACTCACATGATCTGGCTTACTGACGACGAGAAGCGGATCGTGACCACGAACGTAAGCTCAGGCACGGTGAGCATGATCGATAAAATTCCTCCACGCATGCCTGGGGCGCCTACAGGCGGCCCCAACAATCCGCCGCCCCGCCCTACTCCTCCGGGAGGCGATTGGGAGCAGACGGTGGTAAAGGTCGGTAACGGCTCCGAAGGATTCGACGTTTCGCCCAATGGCAAGGAAGTCTGGGTAGCCAACGCGCAGGACGGCACCATCTCCATTGTCAACTTCGCGTCCAAGACTGTGACTGACACCATCGCGGCGAATGTCCCGGGCGCCAACCGGCTAAAGTTCACTCCCGATGGCGCCCGGGTCCTGGTATCCAGCCTGCGCGGTGGAGATCTGACCATCTTCGATGCACTCAGCCGAAAAGAGATCAAGCGGATGAAACTGGGACACGGCACGGCCGGCATTCTCGTTCAACCGAATGGCGAGAGGGCCTTCGTGGCGTGCTCTCCCGATAATTACGTTGCCGTGATTGACCTCAAATCTCTCCAGGATGTGGGCCACATCGATGTGGGACAAAACCCGGACGGTCTGGCATGGGCGATTGTCCATTGAAGCCAGTGGGATGAAGGCGCGGGGTCCACTGTATGGCGCGTCTGATTACGCGTGATACCCTGCCAATCAGTTAGACGCATGCGCCCACCTACCCCAGGACCACCTCGCCGCCAACGGCGCGTGCTGCAGACGGTAGCCACAGTCGAGTTCTTCAAGGGTATTTTCGTCACGCTGATGGGAATTTGCGCCCTGCTCCTGGTTCACAAGGACGCCTGGCTCTATGCCGAGAGCCTATTGGCGGTGTTCCACATCAGCACCGATCGTCGCATCGCCCAGATGTTCCTCGACTTCGCCGACAACGTCACCGATGCGAAACTGTGGGCCGCCGCGCGGCTTGCCTTTGCTTACTCGATGCTTCGCTTCGTCGAAGCGTATGGCCTGTGGAGATGCCGCACGTGGGCGGAATGGCTGGCGGCGGTTTCCGGCACGTTGCTGCTCCCCCTCGAAGTGCGCGAATTGTTTCGCCGCGTCACGCTGTTGCGTTCTGGGTTGTTAATTGCAAATGTGGCGATCGTCCTTTACATGGTCTACCTCATCCTCGCGAACCGGCGCGATCATAAGAAAGCCGCGTGCTCCCAGTAGGCGAAGGCGTTTTGCGCAGCGGCATGCGTGTACACGAACGCCGATATTGGGCATTAAGCCGTAGCGCCGTTCTCGAACCGTTCCCAAGCGGACTCGTGGTAGCCTGAAGGCCATTTCACGCCCCGGGGAATTCATGCACGACGCTAATCCTTCGCATGTCGACCTGCAGGCCATCGCGAAAACAATCATGGAGCAGCGCGGCTTCCAGCCGGATTTTCCTGCAGCCGTATCCGGGCAACTGGCGAGCTTGAGACAGAACCCTCCACAGATCGCTGCTGGCGGTGACATTCGTGATCTTCGCAACCTTCTCTGGTCGTCGATCGACAACGACACTTCCCGCGATCTGGATCAGATTGAAGTCGCCGAGCGCGCCGCGAATGGGGATGTGAAGGTCATGATCGGCATTGCCGACGTGGATGCCTTCGTTCCCAAGCAGACTCCCATCGACCAGCACGCGGCGACAGAGACGACCACCGTATACACCGGCGTGCGCAACTTTCCCATGCTGCCGGAAGAACTCTCGACGGGCATCACGTCGCTGCTGGAGGAGCAGGATCGACTGGCGATCATTATTGAATTCGTCGTCGCCTCGAGCGGAGCAGTCACATCGTCCGAACTCTACCGCGCGCTGGTCCGCAACCGGGCGCAACTCCAATACAACTCGCTTGGGGCATGGCTCGAAGGTACCGGTGAAGCTCCGTCGAAAGTTAATCCAACTAGTGACTTACAGCAACAACTGAAGCTTCAGGATGAGGTGGCGCAAAGGTTAAAGGGCCAGCGTCATGAGCACGGCGCCCTGAACCTTCAAACGGACGAAGTTCATCCCCTGGTGTTGAATGATCAGATTGTCGATCTCGTCAAGCAGCAGAGGAACCGCGCCACCGACTTAATCGAAGATTTCATGGTTGCCGCCAATGGAGTAGTCGCCAGGAAATTGGAGAATGTTTCCTCCTTGCGCCGGATCGTCCGCACGCCTGAGCGCTGGGACCGCATTGTGCAGCTCGCCGCGGGCAAGAGCGACAGCCTTCCCGCAGAGCCGGATTCCAAGGCATTGAACGATTTCCTCATCCGGCAGAAGGCGGCAGATCCAGATCATTTTGCCGATCTCTCGCTGGCCGTGATCAAACTGATAGGGCCGGGCGAGTACGTGCTGGAAAAGGCGGGAGAAACCGCGCCCGGGCATTTTGGCCTTGCGGTCCAGGACTACACGCACGCGACCGCGCCCAACCGCCGTTTCGCTGATGTGGTCACGCAACGCCTGATCAAGGCCAGCATCGCGGGACAGAAGAATCCATATTCTGATGATGAGCTGACGGCGATTGCGACCAACTGCACGCAAAAAGAGGATGCGGCCAGAAAAGTGGAACGCGATATGTCAAAGCGCCTGGCAGCGATCGCCATGCAACACCGGGTTGGTGAAACCTTCGACGCCATCGTCACCGGAGTCACCGATCACGGCACGTTCGTGCGCGTGCTGCAGCCCCACGTGGAAGGCCTGCTCATTCAAGGCCAGGGGTTTGACGTTGGCGACAAGCTGCGAGCCAGGCTGGTCAGCGTCAACGTGCAGAAGGGCTTTATCGACTTCGCCCGCGCGTAATCGCTATTCAGTGACCACTGCCTTCACGAGATTCCGAGGATGATCCACGTCGTATCCCTTGTTCAGGGCGACATGGTAAGCGAAGAGCTGAAGCGGGATGACTTCCACGATGGGCAGCAGCAACTCCGGCGCGGGAGGGACGTAGAACACGTGCTCGGCGATATCGGGGACTTCTTTGTCTCCCTCGGTTGCTACCGTCACCAGCGGGCCCTTTCGGGATCGAACTTCCTTCATAACCTCCAACGTGCGCCGATAGCGCAAAACGGAATCGGGGTCGCGGTGGTCGCAGGTCGCGATCACCACCACGGGCAGCTTGGCATCGACCAGCGCGTTGGGGCCATGCTTCAGTTCTCCTGCCGGATATCCTTCCGCATGGGCATACGAAATCTCTTTGAGCTTGAGCGCCCCTTCGCGGGCGATCGCGTAATGCACCCCGCGTCCCAGATATAGAAATTTCTCAGCCTGGAAGTGTACCCCGCCGAACTCTTCGGCCAGTCTGTCCCAGGTTGCCAGCTTTTCTTCGATGGCTCCCGGAAGGCGCATCAGGCGCTGCAAGTAGGACCGCGTCACTTCCGAGGTCATGCGCCCGCGCTTGCGGGCAAGGAACAGCGCCATGAGATAAAGAATCGTGAGCTGGGTGGTGAAGCTCTTGGTCGCGGGAACAGAAACCTCGGGTCCCGCGCCGGAGATCAAAGCCGCGCTCGCTTCGCGGACGATGGTGGTGTTCGGGACATTCGAGATGGCGATTGTCTTGACGCCTCGGGTGAGAGCCTCGCGCTGGGCCGCGAGCGTATCGGCCGTCTCTCCGGATTGCGTGATCACCATAACGATCGGTTCCACGGCGGCATGGGTCGAGCGGTAACAATACTCACTGGCATATTCGACATCCACCGCCACGCCCGACAAGTCCTCGATCATGATCTCGCCGGCCAATCCCGCGTGACGGCTCGATCCGCTGGCCGCGATGATCAACTTTTCAAAAGTAAGGAGCGCGCCCGCGATGGGCTCCAATTCGCCGGGAAAAATTATGTCGTTCTCGAGATGCTTTTCGATGGTCTTCGCAATCGCCGCAGGCTGTTCATAGATCTCGCGCCGCATGGCATGCGCAAACTTTCCGCTCGAAAGTGGCGCGCTTTTTGAACCGTTGTCTTTTTTGTTTTTAATGGGTGTCATGACTGTGGCTGAGAATAAACGATCTCACGTATGAGTGGCAAAGCGGCACGGGCTTAGCATAATCAAGAGCGAACCGCAGCGGCTAAAGCCGTTTTGATTGTGCATGAACTTACGGCACGACTGAAGTCGTGCCCTTCCCAAGACACTTACCGCGTTCCCTCAAAATGCGCTTCGATCTCCTCCAGCGTCTTTCCTTTGGTCTCAGGCAAGAACCAGGTTGCGGTCACGAAGTAAATGATGGTGAAAGCCGCAAATCCGAAGAACATGGTGGAGTATCCATACTCGCCCACCGTCGGCAGGAAAATCGCGGCGATCGCGGTTGACACCGCCTGGTTCAGCACCAGCGCGATGCTCATCCCGTTGGACCGGATGCGCGTCGGCATCAATTCCGAGAGCGCGAGCCACACGCACACTCCCGGTCCGACTGCGTAGAACGCCATAAAGATGAACAGGGTGATGGCCACAATCCAGCCATGGCTGGGAGCGGGGATCGGGGTGATGAGCGCGTTCTCAATCTTCAGCGGAGCCGTACGCGCTGCCTCCAGATTTCCAAAAGGATTGGAGAAAAAGGCGTTCACGCGATTCGCCGGCACGGCATCTTCGCGCGAGATCTCGATTGGCTTTGCCGCAGGATCGTCGGATCGCACGGCCTGGCTCGCTGCCCGGAAGTCGCCGTAGGAATAAATCACAACCAGGGAAGTTGGTGTTTCGGTCGCTGCCTTTCCAGACGCAGCCAGCAACTTCGCGGCCGTATCCTGGTTGTAGTCGAGTTTCACCGTCTGCTCAGGTGTCACCATGGACTGCAGGGCAGACCGGGAATCGATCCCCGATTTTTCGCTCTGCCTGAACAGAACCCCCGTGCACAACATAGACACGATGATTCCAGCCGTCCCCAGGGAAAGCAGGAACTTGCGCCCCTTGCGATCAACCAGCATCACGCCTGCAAAGGTCACAAAAAAATTGATGAACGTGAACAGCACATAGCCCAGATGGGCCGCAAAGTCGGAGAGTCCGCTCTGCAGAAGAATGTTCGTGTTGTAAGCGATGATGGAGTTAATGCCAGTGGTCTGATTGCACGCCAGGATGACGCATGCCAGTACAAACGGAATCACATATTTCCGTCGCAACAGCGAGTCCTTCACCTTCGCGCCTGACGCCCGCTTCACGGTTTCCGCGGCGGCCAGGTCCTGCATCTCTTTCAATTCGAGATCAGCCTGCTCGGTGCTGCGGGAACGCAGCAAGGCCGCGTACGCTGCGTCGTTCTTGGCGCGCTTGAGCAGCCAGCGAGGCGATTCCGAGAGCATCAGGCTGCCAATCACAAACAGGATGCCGGGGGGCAAGGACACCCAGAAAATCCCCCGCCAGGCTGAATTCTTGAACGCGAAGATCGCGTTGGCGTCCCCGGTCTGCACGATATGTTCCAGCCGAAAGCTGAACAACAGTCCAATGAGGGCGGCCGCCGCGATTCCTGCGGTCAATAGCCATTGAAAGATTCCGGTGCCCTTACCCCGGCTGGAGGCAGTCAAGCATTCCGCGAGATAGAGCGGCACCACCACTCCGATCAGTCCCGCGCTTGTGCCCTGCAGCAGACGCCCGAGAACCAAAGGGCCGTAACCGTGCGCCAGCGCAATCATCGGGATGCTGATCACGAACATGACCCCGCTGATCGCCATCAGGGCCTTGCGGCCGATCCAGTCCGCAAGCAGTCCCGCGAAGAGCGTGGAAATCACGCTGCCCAACAGCACCGCCGCCACCACGATGGAAAGCTCGGCGCGGTTCAGTCCCGAAGTAGCTTCGAGATAGGGAAGTGCTCCCGCAATGATTCCGACGTCCACTCCGTAGAGCAGCCCACCTAGTCCAGCCACGATGAGAAGGAAACGGTTATAGAAAATCTGTTTGCTGTCGAGCACGGATGCAGTGCTGGTTACCGGCTGCGTTGTCATAGGCCTATGGGCACCTGATTGCCTGCGGAACATCGACACCGAAACCTTGCGGCTTCAGTTCCAGAAAGGCATCCGAATTGTAACGTAGGTATCCCCGGAATTCGCGCTTAGTCGAGCGAGGGAAAACGTTGCCCGGCTCCCATCCTCTGAGCCGCTGTTCAGATACAATCACCCAAGCCGCTCGGCAGTTCCATTCGAGCTTCCACCCTCCGGGATGCGATACGGGTTCATCATCGACAACCGCAAGTGCATCGGCTGTCACGCCTGCACGGTCGCCTGCAAAACGGAAAACCACGTCCCGCTATCCGTGAATCGCACCTGGGTGAAATATGTTGAGAAGGGCGCTTTTCCCAACACCCGCCGGGTGTTCCAGGTGACCCGCTGCAATCATTGCGAGAATCCCCCCTGCGTGACCATCTGTCCGGTGACGGCGATGTACCAGCGCAAAGATGGGATCGTGGACTTCAGCTCCGAACGGTGTATTGGCTGCAAAGCCTGCATGCAAGCCTGCCCGTACGACTCCATCTACATCGATCCCGACCAGGGAACAGCCGCCAAATGTCATTTCTGCGCCCATCGTACCGAGGTGGGGTTAGAACCTTCCTGTGTGGTGGTGTGTCCTGAGCACGCGATCATCGCGGGAGATCTCGATTCGATGGATAGCGAAATTGGGCAATTGCTAGCCCGCGAGCCCGTGCGGGTTCGCAAACCAGAGCAGGGAACCCGGCCCAAGCTTTACTACATTGAGGCCGACGAGAGCGCCATCGTGCCCACTGCTGCACGTCACGAATCGATGTACATGTGGGCACAACGCAACGAAACCCTACATGGCGGGGGCGCCATCTATCCCTCCGACAGCCCGCTGCTTCAAGAAAACGCCCTCGCCGCCTACGACGTTTCGCATGCGCGCCCCTGGGGATGGCAAGTTCCCGCGTACTGCTGGACCAAATCGATTGGCTCTGGAGCGCTTGCCATTCCGGCATTTGCCATGCTGCTGGGCCGGCTTGGGACTGATCGCCTGCGCGACATCGCCCTCTCCAGCATCGCCCTCATCTTCACCGCGATTACGACGGTCTTACTCGTCTGGGATCTGGAACACAAGAAGCGCTTCCTGCGCGTGATTTTCACGCCGCAAAGCAAATCCTGGCTCGCGCGCGGTGCCTTCATCCTCATCGCGTACAGCGGTCTGGCTGGAGTCTTCTGGCTGGGCGCAATCGCAGGGTTCACGGCCCTCACGCATGTGCTGCTGTGGCCGACCGTGCTCGTCGGATTCCTGGCCGCCGTTTATACGGCATTTCTTTTTGGGCAATGTGAAGGACGCGACCTTTGGCAGACGCAGCTTTTGCCGGTTCACCTGATTGTGCAGGCGCTGCTGTGCGGAGCGGCTGTGCTGGCCTTGTTGCCCGGGTTCGCAGGTGGCTCGCAAGCAACTTTATCGGCGGCGAGAGCGGCACTCGCGCTGACGCTCGTGCTCCATCTGGGGATCGTCGGCGCTGAGTTTCTCATGCCCCATTCCACGGATAATGCCGCGTACGCAGCGCGCCTCATTACGGATGGCCCATTCGGCGCATATTTTTGGCTCGGAACTATTTCTCTGGGTGGAATTATGCCGCTGGGACTCTTGGTCTTGAGCTCGACGTGGAGCATTATGCTGTGCGCCGTGCTCAGCCTCGCCGGTGTGCTGGTCTACGAGTGGTGCTTCGTAATGGCGGGACAAAGCGTTCCGAACAGCTGAGTAGTGTTCCAGAGAGGTTTGCGATGACTGATTTCAAACGTGACGGCAGCCATCTCGTTTCCTGCGCTCCCGTGGAAAAATGGGACGACTGGGTCGAACTCGATCCTCAATCGTGGCCGAAGCGCGTCGAAAAACACTACCAGTTAGTTCCCACCATCTGCTTCAACTGCGAGTCTGCCTGCGGATTGCTCGCCTACGTCAACAAGGCGACCGGAGAGATCGACAAGTTCGAGGGCAATCCCAAACATCCGGCCAGCCGCGGCCGCTTGTGTGCCAAAGGCCCGGCCACCATCAATCAGATTCACGACCCAGACCGCATTCTGTACCCGATGAAGCGCAGCGGGCCGCGCGGAGCAGGCAAGTGGACGCGAACCTCCTGGCCCGAAGTTCTGGAAGATTTCGGCGGGCGCATTCGCAGAGCGATCCAGCAAGGACGTGGCAATGAAGTCATGTACCACGTCGGGCGTCCGGGCCACGACTTCATCATGGATCGCACGCTGCAGGCGTGGGGGATCGACGGACACAACTCCCACACCAATGTCTGTTCATCGTCGGCGCGTCTGGGCTACCTTCTCTGGCATTATGCGGACCGCCCCTCTCCCGATCATGCCAACGCGCGCTTCATTCTTTTGCTGTCGGCGCACCTTGAATCGGGACACTACTTCAATCCGCACGCACAACGCATCATCGAGGGAAAGATGGCCGGGGCGAAACTGGCGGTTATGGATCCTCGCCTGTCCAACACTGCAAGTATGGCCGATTACTGGCTGCCCAGTTATCCGGGAACAGAGTCCGCGGTTCTGCTGGCCATGGCGAAAGTCATCCTCGACGAGAACCGGTTCGATGCCGCTTTCGTGAAGAATTGGACGAACTGGCAAGATCTGGATCCCGGCGCATTCAGCGCCAAAGGCCAGAGTTTTGAATCCGCAATCGAAGCCTTGAGAGAACACTACGCCCGCTTTACTCCGCAGTTCGCCGAAAAAGAAAGCGGAGTCAAAGCAGAAGCCATCGTCAAGATCGCCCGCGAGATCGCCGCCGCCGGCAGCCGCTTCGCCTCCCACCTGTGGCGCGGCAGCGCTTCCGGCAACCTTGGCGGATGGCAGACTGCGCGAGCTCTGACCTTGCTGCACGTGCTCACTGGTTCCGTTGGCACCAAAGGCGGCCACAACCTGAACGCGTGGAACAAATTCGTTCCCCAGCCGTTCAGTGTTCCGCCTGCGCAGAAACAGTGGAACGAGCTTCTGTATCCTCGCGAATGGCCGCTGTGTACCCACGAGATGTCATTCCTGCTGCCCCACTTCTTGAAAGAGGGGCGAGGCCGCCTCGATGCCTACTTCACGCGCGTGTTCAATCCGGTGTGGACCTATCCCGATGGCTTCTCCTGGATCGAAATGCTGCGGGACGAGGAAAAGATCGGGTTGCATGCGGCTCTTACTCCCACGTGGAGCGAAACTGCCTGGTTTGCCGACTACGTCCTGCCCATGGGCTTCAGCTCTGAGCGCCACGATCTGATGAGCCAGGAATCCTACGCCGGCCAGTGGATCGGTTTCCGCCAGCCCGTTAAGCGTGTGCTTCGGGAAAAAGCGGGAGAACGATTCGAATACACCTATGAAGCCAATCCTGGCGAAGTTTGGGAAGAAGACGAATTCTGGATCAATCTCTCGTGGGCCATCGATCCCGATGGTTCCATGGGCATTCGCCAGTATTTCGAGTCTCCTTATCGGCCCGGCCAAAAGCTGACGCTCGACGAATATTACGGATGGATGTTCGAGCACTCGGTCCCGGGGCTGCCTGAAGCTGCGTCCAAAGAAGGCCTGACCCCACTCGAATACATGCGCAAGTACGGGGCATTCGAGATCACGCGCGATGTGTACAAGCAGAATGAAAAACGCGTATCCCCGGAAGTCCTCGCTGGCGCGCAGGTTGCTCCAGACGCAACGATCACTCAAAATGGCAAGCCGGTCGGGGTAATGATCGGCGGGGAAGCGGTCGTCGGATATAACACACCGTCGCGCAAGCTGGAGCTTTTCTCCAAGACCATGGCCGAGTGGAACTGGGGCGAATTTGTCCTTCCCGAGTACTATCGCAGTCACATTCACAAGGGAGCGCAGGCCGTTTCGCTGGGCAAGCCGTCCGAAGATTTCGATGCGAAATACGCCCCTGCAGTCGTGTGGCCCGAAGATGCACATGGCGATGTCTACACGCTGCTGCCCATCTTCCGGTTGCCCAATCTGATTCACACCCGCTCGGGCAATGCGAAATTCCTATACGAGATCTCGCACAAGAATCCGCTCTGGATCAATCCAGCCGATGCCACGAAAATGCGCGACGTGCACACCGGTGATCTCATGAAGGTGCACACGGAGATCGGTTATTTCGTGCTGCACGCATGGGTGACGGAGGGCCTCGCTCCGGGCGTTGTCGCCTGTTCTCATCATCTGGGCCGCTGGCGAGTGAACCAGGATGAACAGATCGAGCGCATGTCCAGTGCGTGGGTGGACCTGAAGGAAGTTGGCAGAGGGCAGTGGAAGATGCGGCAATTGCAGTCAGTCACCCCGTATCAAACGCCTGATCCCGACACGAACCGCGTTTGGTGGAGCGATGCGGGGGTGCATCAGAACATCACTTTCCCTGTTCATCCCGATCCCGTCAGCGGCATGCACTGCTGGCATCAAATGGTCCGAGTGGAAAAAGCCGGACCCGACGATCGGTACGGCGACATCTTCGTTGACACGAACCTCTCTTTCGCGGTGTACCAACGGTGGAAAGCGCTAGGGCGTCCTGGCCCCGGCCCGGGCGGGCTGCGACGCCCACTCTGGATTCCACGGGCAGTCAAACCCGAGGAATCCGCGTACTACATCGAAAAGTAGCGCGAGATCTGGCTGTGGCCCATGCTGTCGTCCACATTGCGTATGTACTGTGATCGCAGGACTCCATAATGTTTTCTTTATTTTAGGTCCTGACTGCTCAGTTCGCCTCAACGGGGCAATTTCACGACAACACACCTGAAAGGGGCTGCATCCTAACTGCAGTTCGGTGGACGAACCCGAGGGATTACTCCATCGATTCCCGGAGCCTACCATGAGTACAGCTGAAAATCCGAACTTGCAGGCGGTCGCGGATGCTACGCACCAACTCCCGCCCGCAGATAATCCTCTTTCTCCCAAAGTCGCGAGCGTCGCCGACTGGGTCGGCCGCACACAGGTCCGAGTAGGGCAGTTTTTCACCAGAGCATACGAATCTTCGCGGGATGGCTCAGTGTCATTCGTACGAAACGTGCGCGAGCGAAGTGTCAGGATGAAAGAAGAAAAACCCGTGGCTCTTCTCGCCGGCATCGCGGGAACAGCCTTCGCCCTCGGCATCACGGCCCGAATTTTGAGGTCAAGGCGGTAATGAACGGCGACGTCAAAAACGGCCGCAGCCTGGCAGCAATCCTGAGCGACATGAAGAGCGAACTTCAGGAGTTCGCCCAAACGCGCATTGCATTGCTTAAGCGCGAAATCCAGGAGAAGACCGACGCGCTTAAGTCTGCGCTGCCGCTGGCCGTAGCGGGCACTCTGTTTCTTAGCACCGCCTTCCTGCTACTCTCGGTGGCACTCGCGGCCCTGGTGGCGGCTGCCTTCGTGGATAATTCCTACCGCTGGTTCTTCGGATGCCTCGCAATTGCCATTCTCTGGGCCATCTGCGGGGCTGGCGCGCTTTATGCCGTGAAGCGACGCCTGAGCAAGCAAAGCATGGTTCCCCAAAAAACCATCGAGGTTCTTAGCGCAGATAAGACTTGGATACAGAACGAAGCACGGAGGGCATCATGAGCGCATCTGCTACCCCAGAACGGTTGGAAGTCCAGGCCCACCAGCAGCGCGAGCGCATCCACCGCACTGCTTTGGAACTAATCTCCAAGGTGGATGATGCCAAGCGGCATCTGACGCTCTCCTACAACGTGCGTACGCATTTCGGGATCACAACCGGAGTTGCCGTGGCCGTCTGTTTCCTGTGCGGATACGCCATCGCCGGCATGTTCATCGAGACCCGCTGAAGTTTCAGAATTCGATGCTCATTTTTGTCTGGCGGCATTCGCCCATATCCATTAGCATCTGACCTCGACAGCACGCAATCCAATACCCTTTTGAGCGCTCCTTCTCACTCCTTGATCCGGCCTAGACGGCACCATCCTCATTTTCTTTCCGCCGTTCTGGTCGCGCTGCTTGCCGCGGCGGCATGGGCCAAAACTGGCGTTTACGTGGTGGTGGTTCCGGTGGCCAACATGTATTCCGGCCCCAGTGACAAAACCGACGTCGTTTCCCAGGCGATCTACGGCAGCGACGTGAGTCTGGTAGTCGCGCGCGGGGAATGGTCCCGGATTCAGACCTCGGATCACTACAAGGGTTGGGTGCCCAGCCGTCAAATCCGAATTCTGCTTACAGGCACTGGCTACGCCAAGTCGGGGCCGGCAGTGCAGGTTGAAACTCTATTCGCGAATATCTACACGGAACCTGACATTAGCAAGCACAAGCCGGTGGTGACGGTTCCGTTTGAGACGCGCCTCGAAGTGGTTCCTGATACAAAAGCGAAGGACGGAAAACCTGCCCCTGAAGGCTGGGTGCAAGTCCATCTGCCCGATCTGCGAACTGCCTGGGTGCAGGCGGGCGACGTCATGTCCGACCCGAAGCCGCTCTCCATTCCCGAGTCGATCGAGCTAGCTAAGCGCTTTCTCGGGATCCCATATTTATGGGGAGGCCGCTCCAGCTTCGGCTTTGATTGCTCCGGATTCACGCAAATGCTCGTGCGCGCCCGCGGGATCAACATGCCGCGGGACGCGGACCAACAAGCCGCATGGAATGGTGTCACTCCGGTGGACCGCAAAGACCTGCAGGCCGGCGATCTGCTTTTCTTCGGATCCTCTCCGAAGCAGATCACTCATACCGGTATGTACATCGGCGACGGCCAGTTTATCCAAGACACCACGGATGTTCATCCGGTGGTGCAAATCAGCCGCCTTGACGACGAGCCCTGGACCAAACTGCTGGTTGCCTGCCGCCGCGTGAAGTAAGCCCCCTCAACAAGGCGGCGCGCTCAGGATTGCCCGGATGCGGCGCCCCGGGTTTGCTCTAGGGATTTTTCTGAAACACTGGCTTGCCCGTTCGTGGTCCGCGCCCAGGGCGTCGCGGCCGGGCCCGCGGCTTGTTTTCCGCAGAGTTCGATAACCTTGATCTCGCGAGCCTTCGCACTCTCAAACTCCTCGATCCGCTTCTTCTTGCCCCCACTATGAGAACAAGCGCATCAGGCCGGTGGCAGGCAGGTCTGGGGAGAGAAAATGTGCTTCTTTTCCGGCAGCCCGAGCCAGAACTTCAGCCGCGCGGTATCCGCTGCGCACCGCGCCTTCCATGGTTGCCGGCCACCCAGTCGCGGTCCAATCCCCGGCGAGAAAGACTCGCTGCCAACCCGTCGTGCAAGATGGCCGGTGGGCATCAATATCCGGGCGCGGGGAGTAAGTCGCATTCACTTCTTTTATGACAGTGGACTTCACCAGATTCGCGGTTCGCGCCGCGGGAAAGAACTCTCGTACTTCGGCTAGTGCCATTTCGACAATTTCGCTCCGCGACTTGTCGATCAGAGACTTCGACGAACTGACCACCAGTTCGATATAACTGCCGCCCAAATTTCCGTTGCTCGATTGCGTCCGGCTAGGCTGCAGGCGCGACTTATGAAACATCCACTGAATGGTGCGATCGAGCAACACGGCGTGATCGAGATCGGAAATTTGCCGATCAAACCACAGGTGAATGCCGGTGATTGGGGAGTTTTCGAAATGTGAGATTTTCTCGCGCAGCGGCACACTCTCAGGGGAGTCGGGAAGAATGCGATCCAGAGCATCGAAGGGAAGCGCGACCACGAGATAATCGAAGGATTCTTCCGCGCTGCCCGCGTTTCCGGCTCCTCGCGCCCGCACCTGTACCTGCGCGCCCTGCACGGCAAAGCTATCAACCGGGCAACGGAAATGCAGCACTCCGCCCCGGGCGCGAACGTATTCTCCGGCAGCGTTGTAAAGATCCGTGAGCGGTAGTGCCGGGACGCCCATCTGCCGCGCGCCCGGAGACTTCATGGACTCGCGCACCACCTGGGCCGCGGAAGAAACAGAGATCCGGTCCAGATCCTCGCTCAGAGCGCTGATCAGGATGGCCTTCCAGAATCTTTCAACCGCATTTTTCGTTTGGCCGTGGCGATCGAGCCATTCCTGAAAAGATTGTCCTGTGTCTTGCTGCACCGTAAGCGTGAGCGGCACCAGCGCGCGCGCAATCGCCAGCTTGTCAGCCGCGCTCAGAAACGAAAACTGCAGGAAGGAAGGCGCAGTGTGCATCGGTGCCGGCAAGAAGGACGAGTTCATGGTGGAGGCCCGCCCCCCCGGTTCGATGAACGTCATTTCGTCGTACCAGCGAATTTGATCGGCAACCCCGATCCTTTCGTAGAATTCGACTAAGTTCGTGCACAGCCGGAACAGCACGTGCTGGCAATTGTCCACCACTTCGCCGGTGCCCGGATGCTCGTAGGAGGAAGCGCGGCCTCCGAGAAACGGGCGCTTCTCGAATAGCGTTACGTGAAAGCCGATGTCCGATAAGGCACACGCCGCCGCCAGCCCGGCGAGACCGCCGCCGGCAATGGCAACTGTAGGTTGCGATGGAGTAGAGGTCATCAGATCGAAGATCGCGCCCGGACCCCGATCATGTCAGGCGTTTGATAAAGCCATTTCCCAGGACCCGCAGCTTCTCCCACGTGCTCAAGGCGATCTTGGCGCTGAACACGTCGTATTGCTTCTCGGCGATTCTTTCCAGAAGCCTGCGGTATATCGTGATCAGGACCCAGAGCGCCGGCCGGCTATCCTCGGAGACGTAGGGGATCAAGGCATCGCCAGCGGCGTAGAACTCCCGCGCGCGGTCGGCTTCCAGCGCCAGTAGCGGACGAAAACGTGCCGGGTCAGGTGTGCCCAGAAGCTCCGAAGCAGACAGACCAAACGTTGCCAGGTCTTCTTCCGGCAGATACACCCGCCCCATGGCCGCGTCCTCTTTTACATCGCGGATGATGTTGGTCATCTGGAATGCCAGCCCGCAGCGTTCCGCCAATTCCTCCGCCGCGGGATCCCGGTATCCGAAAATGTGAATGCAAACCAGGCCCACCACGGAAGCAACCCGATAGCAGTACACGCGCAGGTCATTGAACGTCTTGTACTGAACGCTGAGCCCCGGAATCGCGGAACTCTGGGCGGCAACTTCGGATTCTTCCACGTCCATCGCCGTGCCGACTGCGAGTTCGTCCAGCAGTCCCGCAGGGATTGCATGACGCCGCTGAGCGTCGGTGAGTGCAAGCAAGATCGCATCGTCTGTCGGCTGACCCTGCTGAGCGCGGTGGAGATCGTCAAGCCACGCATCCAGCTTCTGCCGCCGTTCCGGCAGGCTGAGCGAAGGCTCGTCCGTGATGTCATCGCAACGCCGCATGAAAGCGTACACCGCGCACAGAGCCTCTCGCTTGCGGCGGGGCAGGACGAGGAATGCGTAGTAAAAATTCTTGGCTGCAGTCCGCGTGATTCCTTTACAGACGGAATACGCCATCACGAGCTGAGTCGGGGCGGGCGTCCATGGCACCGGAACCTGCTGCGTGCCCACGCTCATCGCCATGCTCCCAGAGACATACGTAAGCATTTTGCCATCGCTGCCCGCGTAACCAACCCCAATTTGCGCGACTTTGAAATCGCCGGACGATTTCCCAGCACGGCATACCCTTGCCGCTCGATGGCGTGCAGGATTTCCAGGCCGCCCCGGCTGAAGAGATCGAGATCGATGGCCAGTTCTCGATTCACTTTAGCAATCAATGGAAGCCCCTGCCGGAACCAGTCACGGGCGCGCTCCACCTGGAATTTCATCATCGCGCAAAATTCTGGTGTGTTTTGTTTGTGCGCGATCTCGTCTTCTGTCACTCCAAATGTTCGCAGGTCTTCGAGCGGAAGATAAATGCGGCCCTTTGCGTAATCCACACTGACGTCCTGCCAGAAATTGGCGAGTTGCAAAGCAGTGCAGGTGTAATCGGAAAGCTGCTGCCGTTCGGCATCGCGATATCCGCAGAGGTAGAGCACCAGATGGCCAACCGGATTGGCGGAGTAATGGCAGTATCCGAGGACGTCCTTGAAAGTCTCGAAGCGGGTGATCGTCTGATCCTGACGAAACGCGGTCAGCAGGTCAGAGAACTCGTGCTTGGGAATGTCGAACTGCCGCACCGTTTCCGCCAGGGCGACAAAGACAGGATGTTTCGGAGCGCCTTCATAGCAGGTATCCAGTTCCCGCTGCCAATCATCCAGCAGAGCCAGGGATGCGGCCGTATCCCCCACTTCATCTCCGAGATCGTCGGAAATGCGGCAATAGGCATAAACGTTGAAGAAATGCTGCCGCAGGCGCTTGGGTAAAAACCAAGTCGCGACGGAGAAATTCTCGTAATGGGTGCGCGCCAGATGAGCGCAATATTGTTGGGCTCGGTCCAGCGTGGGAGCACTGGCGGGAATCGCGTAGCTGGAGGGCAGCCGGCTCCATCCCAAAGCTGCCGAATTGTGAGTCGAGATCTGAGTCACGGCCGAGAATTGTCGTTGTTGATTGTTGATCTATTGATTGTTGACTGAAATCGAGACGCTCAAAGTTTTCGCTTCTCTTCAACCAACAGTCAACAATCAACAATCAGAAATTTGCTAGTGCCCCGGAATGATGGCCGTCTTGATCTCCCCAGTTCGATTCAGCATGTGGCGCAGGACTTGCTGCAGGCGCGAGAGCGGCGCTTCTCCGGTGATGTAGTCGGTGGGCCGGATCTTCTTGGCCGCGATCAGTCCAAACGCCCGGCGGACGGTCTCCGGGGTGTGATGGAAGGTCGCCTTCAAGGTGATTTCGGAGTAGTGCAGACGGTTGGTCTCCAGCTGAACCTTGGTCCCGCTGGCGCACCCGCCAAAGAAATTGACGGTGCCCCCTTTGCGGACCATATCCACCGCCCATTCCCACGCTTCGGGCTTGCCGACAGCTTCGATGACCACGTCGCAACCCCGCTTTTGCGGGGACAAGGCACGCACTGCGTCTACGACGTCTTTGACTTTGCTGGTCTGGATGATCTCGTGTGCGCCCATCTGCTTGGCGGCTTCCACCTGCCCGTCGCGCTTGACCACTGCAATCACGTTGCAACCGATCGCGCGCGCGACTTGCACAAACATTAGTCCGATCGGCCCGCCACCCAGGATCGTGACCGTGTCCCCGATTTCTACCCCGGTCTCGTGCAGCCCTCTCAGGACGCAAGCCAAAGGCTCAGTCATGGCGGCGTCTTCAAAACTCACGTTGGGTGGAATCACCAGCATGTTGGCTTCAACAATCCGCCGCGGCACGCGGATATATTCTGCATAAGCTCCGTTATTGAACAGGAGATCTTCGCAAAGGTTTTCCTGGTGTTTGGAGCAATAGAAGCACATCTGGCAGGGCGCGGAGTTCAGCGCGACCACTCGCATGCCCTTCCTGAAACCATTCACTCCGGCCCCGACTTCTTCGATCACTCCGGCCAGTTCATGGCCAAAAAGGGCAGGGGGGACGATCATGCGCGCATGATAGCCGCGCAAATACACTTTCAGGTCAGTGCCGCAGGTCAAAGCGACCTGTACTTTGACCAGAACCTCTCCATCACCCACGCGAGGTATTGGGACTTTCTCAATCTTTACGTCTTCTTTGCCGTACAGGACGGCAGCGGTCATTTTTCCGTTCACTGCGGGTTTCCTTCCCGGATACTGCCAGCCCACGCACTGCTGGGCTGAATCATGATCTTCATCGACGACGGTTGCGGGTGCGCAGCCAGTTCCAGCGCCTTCGTGCTCTGGTCCAGGGGAAAGCGATGGCTCACCAGCCGTTCCAGCTCCATCTCGCGATTCATGACAAATCGGACTGATTCTGCCTGCAGATCGACGGACGCGCTGTAGGATCCCACCAGAGTCTTCTCGTCCACGCAAATGGCTGCAGGATCGATGATTGCCTCCCCGTGCTGCGTTTGCGCAAACAGCAAAACACGCCCGCCTGGACGCGCAGCATCCATGGCAGTTCGAATTAGGGAATTGCCGCCGACTGCCAGAATCACTGCGTCGGCGCCACGCCCGTCGGTGAGTTCACGGACACGCTGCACCACATCCGTCCGCGAAGCGTCTATAGAATTGTCGAGCCCGAAACTTCTTCCTATTTTAAGCCTCTCTGGATACAAATCGGAAGTTATTAAGCTGGCCCCCGCCCGGCGAGCTAATACGCTCAGTATGATGCCGATCGGCCCCTGTCCGATGTCCAGCACGGTCTCTCCCTCATGCAACCCGAGCGCCTGGATGCCCTTCATGCAGGTGTTTACCGGCTCCACAAAGCAGGCCTGTTCAAAGGAAACCGCTTGGGGAATGCGTACCGTCCCGCGCTCCACGATCCAGTCCAGCACGCGAACGTACTCCGCGAATCCACCTCCGGAGGGCTCAAATCCAGCCGTGCAGCCCACTTTCTTGTAAGTGGCGCACTGGGCAAAGGTCTTGTGTTGGCAGTAAAAGCACTCGCCGCAGGGAATGTGGTGGAAGACAATCACGCGATCACCGGGGCGGAATGACCGCACCTTCTGCCCCACAGCTGCCACTACTCCCGAGGTCTCATGCCCGAAAATGCGCGGCGCGGAATGGGAACCGGTGGCGATCTTCTTCAAATCTGTACCGCAAACGCCGCAGGAGTGTACCCGGACCAGCATCTCGCCGGGCCCGATATCGGGCACCGGTACCGTCTCTACCCGTACGTCATTGATGCCGCGGTACACCGCCGCTGTCATAGTGCCTGGAATTGAATGCGGGGGGTCTTCGACCGCGTACTGTCCGGCTATGCCCATGAAGTGTTGTTAGATGATCATACCAGTAGGCTAGTTTCAAAGCGAAGCATGAGGCTTAACGGTAGTGGGCGGTTTTGACCCTGCGCGTGACGCCCGCAATGGAACCTGGCCTCGCAGAACACGTTTGGAGCTTGGAGGAATTGGTGGGACTATTGGAAACGAAAGGTATGGAAGCTGCGGCATGATCTCGCAAATACGTATGTTCGCTTTGGGGATTGCATGGGTAGGGGGATGGGGGTTTCTGTTTTTTACCAACCCTCAATTGATTTGCAGGCTAAGCAGAGTCAAGAAGCCGACACCAAAACGGCTTAGAGCGATCAAGATCACCGGCGCTATTGAACTAGCGCTCGTTTTCACGGGTTGTGTTCTGACTGCCGTGTTTGGTATGCCTTCGCACTGAGTTTCAAAACAGCCCACTACCGGCTTAACCGTACATTTAGAGACAGCCCCTTGGGCTGTATAGCCCCGAACATGTCATGTAGGGACAGCCCCGCCCCCGACTGTGGCTCTTGTTGTAGCGGACGTTCTCCAATCCGGAATCTCTTATTCCTTGGTTTCCGTGCTATTCTGCGCAAAACCAAGGACAACTGTGCTCACAGAACTGCGCCTGGAGAATTACGCGGTAATCGACAATCTGGTGGTGGAGTTCGGCCAGGGCCTGAACCTGCTGACCGGTGAAACGGGAGCAGGAAAGTCCATCCTCATCGATGCGCTGGCGCTCCTGCTGGGTGAAAAGGCGTCCACCGACGTAATTCGCGGGGGAGTCGAGCGGGCGGTGATATCGGCGGTTTTCGAAGCCCCAGGGAATGCGGCAGACACAGTGGCCAAACTTCTCGAAGCGAATGGCCTGGATGAATCTGACGACCGTTCTCTGATCCTGCGTCGGGAGATTTCCGCTAGCGGCAAAGGACGGGTATTCGTAAACAATCAGCCCGCCACGGTTGCTGTCCTGCGGCAGTTGGCGCCTCATCTTGCCATCATTCACGCGCAGAACGAATCCATTCTTTCCTTTGATGGTCCGGCTCGCCTCGAGTTGCTGGACGCGTTTGCCGAAAGCCGTATCGAAAACGTCGCCCAAAGCTATGCGGCCTGGAAGCGGATTCGAAGCCGCATGGACGAACTAGAGCGCGGCGAACAAGACCGCCTTCGCCTCGTCGATCTCTGGACCTTCCAGAAACGCGAAATTGAAGACGCAAAGCTGCAGAGCGGGGAAGACGAAAGTCTGGAATCCGAGAAACGTGTTCTGGCCAACGCCGAGAAGATTTATAACGCCGCCATGAATGCCTTCGATCTGCTCTATGAGGGCAGCGGGTCGACATCCTCTTCGCTGCGGGCGGCGCATAAACAGGTCGAAGAACTAGCGCGATACGAGCCCAAATTTCAGGAAGCTCTGGCTGCCCTCCAAAGCGCGCGCATCAGCGTCGAAGATGTCGGTGCCACGCTGCGCGATTATGCCGGAGGAATTCAGGCCTCGCCTGAGCACCTGGCCCAGGTAGAAGATCGGCTCGCCCTCCTGGACCGACTGAAAAGAAAGTACGGGCCCACCTTGGAGCAGGTCATTCAGTTCGGAGCCGAGGTTTCGCGCAAGTTGTCGGAAGTGGAGAATAAAGACGAAATCCTGCGCCAGCTTCGCGCCGAATTAGCGCAAGCCGCGGAGGAATACCTGCGGGCCGCTGAGGCGCTGTCGAAAACCCGCGCCGCGGCCGCGCGCCGCCTGGAGAAACTCGTTGAATCCGAGATCAACGATCTGGCCATGAAATCGGCCTTCGGCATCGAGATGACGCATTCCGCCGAACAATCCGACTGGAGCGCATCGGGAATCGACCAAGTCGTGTATATGATCTCCACCAATCCCGGCGAGCCCTTGCGCCAGTTGGAGCACATCGCTTCCGGCGGCGAACTGTCCCGAGTGATGCTCGCGTTAAAAGCCAGCGTCGAATCGGGTGCGGATGCCAACAGCCCTAGAAAGCGTCAAGCGTCGAGTGCCCGCAAGAGCCGCGAAAAAGGCCAGAAGACTCTGGTCTTTGATGAAATCGATACTGGCATTGGTGGTCGCGCCGCTGAGGCGGTCGGCAAGAAGCTCAAGTCCCTCGCCCGGGCCAATCAAGTCCTTTGTGTCACCCACCTGCCGCAGATCGCCACCTTCGGCGATCATCACTACGTCATTGAAAAGAAAGAATCCGCCGGACGTGCCCGCACCACCATCCGCGAGGTGACCGGAGAAGATCGTACCGAAGAAGTCGCGCGCATGCTGAGCGGCGCCAAACTCACCGAAACATCCAGAAAGCATGCCGAGCAGTTGATTAGGACTAACGGGTGAGGTCGGATTCGCCGGAAGGTGTGCCTTGTGCGAGAGTGCTGCTGGGAAGGCTGTCGCCCACCTTAATCGTGAAGTTGACCGTGATTCTTGCCTTGCTCTCGACCGCCTGGCCGTGCTGATAGATTGGCTTGAATCGCCATTCCCGAACCGCCTGCTGGGCGGCAGTGGATAGGATAGCGGGGCCGCTCAGCACTCGAACGTTCTCGATCATGCCGTCGGTCCCAATCACCGCTTCCAGCACCACCGATCCCTGCACGTTCATGTGCTGGGCCAGAACAGGATAGGTGGCGTGAATTTCGGTCTGGGGCAGATGCGTGGCCGTGGCCGGCATGGCCTCGTGTCCCGCCGCTTTGCTGGTGATACTGGCTGCAGGAGCTTCCGGCTGAACGCCCGGAACCTTTGCAACCTGAACCTTGGTGACATTACTGCGTGGCCGCACGGCGCGGTGATTGTCGCCTGCGACCACTTCCACATCCAACGGAGGTAGTACGGTTCGCGTGGTAGTGACGGCCGGCGTTTCAGGAGCTACAGGCTGGGACGAAGTTTTGGCGGTGGCAACGGGTTTCTTAGTGGCGTGGGCTGGGGCGGACATCGTCGGCGCCGGAGCAGCGTTCGTGGCGGTGGTCGCGGGCTGAGCCGCCGTCGTCGGCGTGGGCTGAATGGCCGGTAGATCCGACTCGATCACTGCCTCTTCGGAACCGAACCAGAACTGGCGATCCTTGATCAGAATTGCAACCAGCGCCACCAGAAGCAGGACCAACGCAAGCATCAGCTTGCGCGGCTGCTGGGCGCTGCTGCGCGCCGGCGCTGCGGTCATGGTTCGCTTTTGGCTCAGTTCCAACATTTTGTTCGCTGACCTGGGAGTCTGCGGATTTCGTCACTAGATTGCTCCCGTTGTGGTGCTGTGACAATGGCACGGGGTGGGGGAGGGGGGGCACGAGGGTGCTATAGCAGATAACTCTTTAGGTTCATGCAGTTCGGTGAAGCCTTGGGAGGGAAGCCCTCGTGTGTGTGTGAACGCGCAGCTACCCGTGATTTTCGTCACGGCACAGCCTGCGGCGTGGTCCTAAAGTCTCTTCGTGGCTTCCCCCATGAATCCCGATCGTCCAGCATGGCTGGAGGGTCCTCCCGCCAGATGCGAGGCGCTGCCAAAAATGCAACCTTCCGCGAAGAGACTGGTCTTGTTGGGAGCCCCCGGGGTGGGTAAGGGAACTCAGGCCGCTCTGCTGCATGAGCGACTTGGCGCCTGTCACCTTTCTACCGGCGACGTCTTCCGCACCGCCGGGAGCCGCCCTGAAAGCGCTCAGACCCCAGCCATCAGGGAAGCTTTGGCGTATATCCGCCGGGGAGAGTTGGTGCCGGATGCCACTGTGCTGGAGATGGTTCGCGAGCGCAAAGCGTGCCTGCACTGTCGCGGCGGTTTCATCCTCGACGGTTTTCCCCGAACCGTCGGTCAGGCTGAATCCCTGAAGAAACTCATTCTGGACGAGGGGCTGTCGCTCACTGCGGTCATTAATTACGACTTGCCCGCCCACGAAATCGTGCAACGACTCGGTGGGCGCCGCACGTGTTCGCAATGCAAAGCCGTCTACAACCTCACGGAACGGCCTCCCAAGGTGGCGGACCATTGTGATCTCTGCCACGGACTTCTGTTTCAGCGCGATGACGATCGCCCTGAAGCCATTCGCGTCCGCTTGGACACGTATGACCGGAGCACGGCCCCCCTGATCGACTTTTATCGGGAAATGGGACTCCTCGTGCCAGTTCGTGCGACGGGTTCTCCGGAAGAGATCTACGCAAGAACTCTGGCGCTCCTGCCTTTGAGTGCCGCTCGGCCATCTGTCTGAAGCTCTCCATTCGCTGTCGGATTGCAGCGTTTCGCTGCTAATTGCCACGATTTCTTGAGCTTACGTTGACCATCCCGATACTTTTCGATACTTTAGGAGTAACGCCAACAATGGGAATGGTGTACCCTGAAGATACGGTTTTCGGGGCGTTTTGCATCCAAATGACAGTAGGCAGGCTCCTCATCCAGCTCTTCAATCTTCAAGACAGGTTGTAAGCCCGGAGCACTGAGGAATCGAAGGAGCAAGTTTTAATCGTGGCACCCAATATAGCCAAGACAGACGCAAAGACTTTACTTCTATTGAAGCCCCGCGGCTTCTGCGCCGGCGTAGTGCGGGCGATTGATGTGGTCCGCATAGCCCTGGAGGCATTCGGCCCGCCGATCTACGTGCGCAAAGAGATCGTGCACAACAGTTTCGTGGTCGAAGAACTTCGTGGCAAGGGCGCAATCTTCGTCGATAGCGAAGACGAAGTGCCCAATGGCGAGCGCATTATCTACAGCGCTCACGGAGTCTCTCCCGAAGTGCGCGAGCGCAGTGCCAGGCGTGGGCTTCGGGTCGTCGACGCAACCTGCCCCCTCGTCACCAAGGTCCATGTCGAAGCCGTGAAGTTCGCCAAAGAGGGCTACTCGCTGATCCTCATCGGCCATAAAGATCACGACGAGGTCGTAGGCACCCTCGGCGAAGCCCCCCTTGTCACCCAGGTTGTCGGTTCGCCAGAGCAGGTTGCTCATCTGGCGGTGCCAGACCCAAACCGCGTGGCCTATCTCACGCAAACCACGCTCAGCCTGGACGAAACCAAAGACATCATTGCCGCCCTCAAGCAAAAGTTTCCTAACATCAAAGGGCCTGCGGCCCAGGACATCTGCTACGCCACGGAGAATCGCCAGGTGGCCGTGAAGCAGGTTGCCTCCGAGGCGGATTTGCTGCTGGTCGTCGGCTCAGAAAACAGTTCAAATTCCAACCGCCTGGTAGAAGTCGCGCGCAATCTGGGCACGAACGCTCATCTGATTGACAGTTGCAATGACATCGAGTCTGAGTGGCTGAAGGGCGTGAAGACCATCGCGCTGACCGCTGGAGCTTCCGCGCCAGAGCACTTGGTCGAAGAGACGGTCACGTTCCTTCGAGATAAAGGTTTCGGCAACGTGCAGGAACTCGAAGTCATGCCCGAGAACGTTCGCTTCGGCCTGCCACCCGAGATCGTGGAAGCCATCGCCGCCGCGCCCAGCGCGTGACCGCGAATTAGCCGTAGAGACGTTGCTTGCAACGTCTTTGCTGGCGCGGAAGGCAGACGTTGCAAGCAACGTCTCTACGAGAATGTGAAGGAGTTTCGTTAAGAATGGACATAAACTCCCCTGATCCCAATCCAGCGGCAGTCGGTTCCGAACCCCAACTTCGCTTCGGAAAAATCGAGGAACTGGGCAGCCGGGTGAGCGCAGCCATCGCGGCGGCCAAGAAACATCTTTTCTCAGAGCAGTACGAGGACGGCTACTGGTGCGGAGAACTCGAGGCCGATACCACCCTCGAATCGGACTACATCCTGCTGCACATGTTGCTGGGAACCGGCAATCGGGAGCGCTTCCAGAAAGCGGCCCAGTGGATCCTGCGCCATCAGAATGATGATGGTGGCTGGAGCATCTACAACGGTGGTCCCTCGAACATCAGTGCCTCGGTCAAAGCGTATTTCGGGCTGAAGCTCGCGGGATACACCGCCGATCATCCTGCGATGCAGAAGGCTCGCGGGAAAATTCTGGAACTCGGCGGAGTCACCGAAGTCAATACCTTCACCAAGATCTACTTGTGCTTTTTCGGCCAGTACGACTACGACGCCGTTCCCGCGATTCCCCCCGAGATCGTGCTTTTTCCGAACTGGTTCTGGTTCAACATCTACGAGATTTCCTCGTGGTCGCGCGCCATCCTGGTGCCGCTCTCCATCTGCTACGCCAAGAAACCTTTCAAGAAGATTCCTCTCGAAATGGGCGTGGAAGAGTTGTTCGTAGGCGGCATGCAGAAGTCGCGTATGCACCTGCATTGGGCCAAAAAGATCGTTTCGTGGCGAAACTTCTTCCTGGTGCTGGATCGGCTGACTCACTGGCTGGAGCGCGTGCACGTACGTCCCTTGCGCTCCATCGCTCTGAAAAGCGCGGAGAAATGGATGCTGGAGCGCTTCGAGATGAGCGATGGATTGGGCGCGATTTATCCGTCCATCATGAACTCCATCATCGCCCTGCGCTGCCTGGGATATTCCCTCGACGATCCCCAGGTCATCCGCGCCATGGACGAGTTTGAAAAGCTCGGCATCGAGGAAGACGACACGTTCCGCATGCAGCCTTGCGTCTCTCCCGTCTGGGATACAGCGTATGCCGTGTTCGCCCTCGCCGAGGCCGGAGTTCCGGCGAACGATCCGCGCATGGTCAAAAGCGCTGAGTGGATCCTGCAAAAACAGGTTCGCACGGTTGGCGACTGGAAAGTGAAGAATCCGAAAGGGCAGCCTGGCGGCTGGTACTTCGAGTTCAACAATGAGTTCTATCCCGATGTCGATGACAGCGCCATGGTATGTCTCGCGCTGAGCCGGGTGGAGCATCCCAACGGGCGCTATCAACGCGAGTCGGTGCAGCGCGCAATCGACTGGATATTCTCCATGCAGTGCAAGAACGGCGGCTGGGCATCGTTCGACAAAGATAACGACCGCATGGTCTTCCAATACGTGCCGTTCGCCGACCATAACGCGATGCTCGATCCGCCTACTGTCGACATCACCGGTCGCATCCTGGAAATGCTCGCGACCTACGGCTACACAAAAGATCATCCAGCGGTGAAGAAGGCCATCAGTTTCGTCAAGAAGGAGCAGGAACCCGACGGCAGCTGGTTCGGACGCTGGGGCGTCAACTACATCTACGGCACCGCGCTGGTGTTGCGAGGCCTGGAAGCCATCGGCATGGACCTGCACGAGCCTTGCATCCAGCAAGGCGCGGAGTGGCTTCGCATGGTGCAGAACGCCGATGGGGGATGGGGCGAGACGGTAGGCTCCTACGACGATCCCACACTGCGCGGTCAAGGCGACAGCACTCCCTCGCAAACTGCGTGGGCCATTCTCGGTCTGCTGGCCGCAGGAGACACGCGCAGCGACTCAGTGGCCCGCGGCATCGCTTATCTCATGCGTACCCAAAATCAGGACGGCTCCTGGAATGAGCAGTTCTATACCGGCACCGGTTTCCCGCGTGTCTTCTACCTGGTGTACCACCTCTACCGTGAATACTTCCCGCTTCTGGCCCTGACGACGTACGCCAAGGTGATGGAGAAGACCGGGAACTGATCGCGAACCGGCGCACCCTGGGTCCACACGCGCCTTCAGGAGAGACTGGGAAAACGTACCGCCGCGCCCATGGCCCAGTCCTGCCGTCCCTTTCTGTACGTTATCGTTATTGACAAGCTTTATGTCTCTGCTGAATCCTGATTGCAATGCAGGCATTCATCACCGGCGCCACTGGATTTCTGGGTTCCCATGTTGCTCGAGTACTTTGCGAACAGGGCGCCACACTCCGGTTGCTGGTGCGCGCCACCAGCAACCTGAAAAACCTCCAGGGACTGAATGCCGAGACGGTCACCGGCGACCTGCGGGATCCGGCATCCCTGGAAAAAGCCATGGCCGGATGCGACACCGTCTTCCACGTCGCCGCCGATTACCGTCTATGGGTGCGTGACCCGCAGGAGATGTATCGCTCCAACGTAGAAGGCACCCGCGCTCTCCTGCAGGCGGCCCGGACAAACGGCGTGCGTCGGGTGGTCTACACCTCCAGCGTCGCGACCGTCGGCTTTACCAGTAACGGCAGCCTTGCGGATGAGGATTCCCCAGTCGCGGTGAGCGACATGATCGGACATTACAAGCGTTCCAAGTTCATGGCGGAGCAGGTTGCTCTCGAAGCCGGACGCAGCGGCATGCATGTAGTGACGGTGAATCCCACCACGCCGGTCGGGGAGGGCGACGTGAAACCCACTCCGACGGGGCGCATCGTGCTCGATTTCCTCAAGCGGAAATTTCCCGCGTATGTCGAAACCGGGCTCAACCTGGTGGACGTGCGCGAGTGTGCTCTCGGACATCTGGCGGCGCTCGAGCGAGGCCAGTCCGGTCATCGCTACATCCTCGGCGGCGAAAACCTTACCCTCAAAGAAATCCTCGATAAGCTGGGCGACATTACGGGGCTGCCATCGCCTAGACTCAAGCTGCCTTACATCTTCGCATTCGCCACCGGCGTCATCGACGAAACCATTACCGGCAGAATGCTCAATAAAGAACCTCGGGTCACGGTGGACACCGTTCGCATGGGCAAGAAGATGATGTTCGCCACTTCCGCTAAGGCCGAGCGCGAGTTGGGATGGAAGATCGTCCCGGTAAATGATGCCTTGCGCCGGGCGGTCGAGTGGTTTCAGGCCAATGGATATGTCTAGGCTCGCATTTGTGGCCGCGCTCGAACGCGAGGTGCGCCCGCTGTCGAAGCACTGGCAGGTTCGCAAAAGGGAACACGCAGGCCGTGAATTTCGTTTCTACGAAAGCCGCGAAGGCGTCCTGGTCTGCGGCGGGATGGGGCCACAGGCCGCTCGCCGCGCTGCCGAAGCAGTCATTGTCCTCTACAGTCCAGACTTGCTTTACTCCGTGGGATATGCCGGCGCGCTCGACCCCGCGCTCAAAGTTGGAGATCTTCTAACGCCGGCGCAAGTCATCAATGCCAGCGACGGCAGCCGTGTGGACATCTCCACGGGACGAGGCATACTACTCAGCCAGAACGCGGTGGCGAGCGTGGCTCAGAAATCCAGTCTGCGGGAATCGTACGGCGCGCAGGCAATCGATATGGAAGCCTCGGCAGTGGCGCGCGCCGCCGAGGCTCGCGGCGTGCTATTCCGCGCGGTCAAAGTCATCTCTGATGAATTCAACTTCGAACTCCCCGCGATTGGCCGTTTCGTCGATACTGAAGGCTGCTTCCACCAGGCTCGCTTCACTCTGCACGTGCTGGTGCGCCCCTGGTTGTGGCTGCCGCTGGTTCGCATAGCTGGGAACAGCGCCCACGCCACGAGGGCTCTCTGTGCTGGTCTACGCGAAATTCTTAGCGAGGAGGTCCCCGCCGACAGCTCTGCGCAAATCACCGAGCGTCGATGAAGAATCCGGATCATGAAATACATTCTGTTTTTATCCTTATCCGCCCTGCTAGTTTCCTCTTCCGCCATCGCACAAGATTCCGCACCTGCCTTTTATGCTGAGAGCTTCCGCAGAACTCCCACCCGGATCACGGAAGATGAATTTGACGTCAAGCTGACCATCGAGAATCCCTCCTATACTCAGCGCCTTCGCGACTCGACCGGGACTGAGCGCTTCGAGCTTGCCATTACACCCAGGCGTCCCCAGGGCGGAGCAAACAACCAGATCACCTCCTGGGAGATGAGCCTGCACGACCTGCGCTATCCCGTGTACGGCAACCTGCTGCAATTCGATCCCGAGCTCTCCGAAAATCCCAAAGACAATCTTTACTGGCTAAACCCCGTGGCCTCAGCGCCCGTTCCCATCCGCGCAGAACGCATTATCAAAATTCATGGATTTTATTTTGTCGCACAAGTGAGCGACTTTCGTCTTACTCCTGCAACTCCGTACCTGGAATTCATGAACGTACATCTGGAACTCACCAGTCACGATCCCAGGCAGCAGCCGGGACCGGATACACAGAAAGGCACAAACCATTAGCGGATGGGGTACATGTGCGAAATTGCGCGATTAATTCATCTATAATCGAGGCAGGCGTTCTCCTGAAAAACGATGCATTTGTTCCCCTTGCTGGCAGTGTTCGTCGGCGGCGAAGTCGTCGACATGATTTCCAACACGGGCGCGGTGGCCAAGCTGGTTCTGCTTGCGTTGCTCGCCTTCAGTCTGATCTCGTGGGCCATCATCCTGACGAAATGGAACCTGCTGCGCCGCGCGCGCGCGCAGAGCGGCCGCTTCGTCCGCGCATTCCGCAAAGCGCAACGGCTGCAGGATATTGCTGCCGTCGCAGATCAATTTAAGCCGAGCCCCCTGGTCGGTGTGTTCGAAGGCGGATACGAGGAGTATCGGCGCCAGCTCACTGCCACCGGCGCTCTGCGCAATCCCATCTCCATTCAGCGTGGCATGCAGATCGGCGCGTCGGAGGGGATCACCCGTCTGGAGCGCAATCTCCCATGGCTCGCAATTACGGCTGCAGTCACACCGTTTGTGGGATTGTTCGGCACCGTATGGGGCATCATTGACGCATTCCACGGACTGGGCACCGCGGGAGCGGCGACTCTTCGCGCAGTTGCGCCGGGCATTTCGGAAGCCCTGATCACCACCGCTGCCGGCTTGGCGGCTGCCATTCCCGCGGTGATCGCTTATAACCTGATCGGCGCCTCGATCCGCGAATTTGCCGCCCGCAGTGATGACTTTGCGCTCGAAGTCCTGAACGCGGTGGAGCATAGTTCGGCGCAGGCTCCCGTGGAAGTGAGGCGCTGATGGCCTTTACCACTTCCAACGGGCGCACCCAAGCTTCCATCGCCGACATCAACATCACCCCGCTGGTGGACGTAGTGCTGGTGCTGCTGATTATCTTCATGGTGACGGCTCCGGTGCTGCAGTCCGGCATCGATGTTGCCGTTCCCAAGACGCGAACCGTCAAGCAGATCACCGAAGAGCGTTTGGTGCTCACCATCAACAAGGACCAGCGCGTATTTCTGGGCAACGATCCCATCAACATCAACGAAATCGGATCCCGGCTGCGCCAGAAAATTCGTGATCCCCGCAACCAATCGATCTTCGTTCGCGCCGATGAAAACGTTCCCTTTGGCGCCTTCGCCACCGTCATGGACTCGGTGAAGCAGGCGGGCTTCAATAACGTCAGCATCGTCACCCAGCCCCTGGAGCAGAATGGCAGCAAGCGCTGACATCTACTTTGAGCATGACCGCTGGGGACGCGCTCTTGTCTGGTCGCTGGGCCTGCACATTGGGCTCACGCTCTTCTTATTCGCTTACTCCGCATTTTTCTACCGCACCAGCGGCGACACTTGGGGGGCTGGAGGCGGCGGCGAAGCGATTGGCGCAACGCTCGTGAGCAGCGTGCCCTTGCCGGTGCCGCCTTCGCCAACCCAGAACGTGCTGGCGAACGAGTCTAAGGGCGTCACCCAATCGCAGCCCAAGATCGAACAGAAGCCTGAACCTGACGCCATCGATATCCAGGGCAAGAACGCCAAGATCAAACCGAAAAAGAAGCAGGAGACCGTTACCAAAAAGACCACGCCGCAGCCTGAGCCAGAGCCCGAAACCAACCAGGTTGCGTTCGGCGAGGGGGGGCCCGTGAGCGGTCCCTACGGGACCTTCAATGCGGCCGGGGCGAAGGGCGGGTTTGGATTCACGGGGGGCGGAGGCGATTTCGGCAACCGCTTTTCCTGGTACGTACAAAACGTTCAGCGGGTAGTCTCGCAAAACTGGCTCAAGTACGAAATTGATCCGCGTATCAGCAGCGCGAACCGCGTTTACATCACCTTCGACATCGTGCGCGACGGACACCCTGGCAATGTGCGCATTGAGCAATCGAGCGGCGTGCCCTCGCTTGATATCTCAGCCGTACGCGCGATTCAACGCATTGATACCTTCGGGTCCTTGCCGCCGGAATATTCCGGCAACAAGGTCTCCGTCGAGTTCTGGTTCGACTACAAGAGGTAGGGCTGTGTACCTCTGTCCCGTAATTCCTCTGGTACGCGGGTGTCTCAACGAACCACAACGAGTGCAAAATGGGAATTATCCGAATGAGTAGCCTTAAAACGACGGAGAAAATGTTGCGAATCCCTTCATATCCAAATAGGATAATGCCATACAGACAATTCTGTATTTTCAAACGGATGGACGAGTCCGCCAGATCACAGCCCCGGCAGCGCCGAAGCACGCAGAGATTCCTCGTACATTTCTTTGCTCTGATTCTCGCTTGTTGCTTCTCTAGCACAAGCTTGCGGGCACAGGACTGGGTGAAAACCGGCACCGCCTTGGGCGTTGAAAAAGTTCGTCTGGCGGTATCCGACTTCAAACCCGCCACCGCGGATCCCCAAAATACGGCGCTGCTGAAGACCTTCAACGAAACTCTATGGAATGACCTCGACGTGTCCGGGGTGGTGGAACTCGTCTCCAAGAGTTTTTACCCGCTACAAGTGCCCGCACAGCCGGCTGAGGTTAACTTCATTGCGTGGAACTCGCCTCCGCCCAATGCAGCCATGCTGGCATTCGGGAATCTGGGCGTGGCCAGCGGAAAGCTGACTGTCCAAGGCTGGCTGTTTGACGTAAAGAACATCCAGTCGCCACAGGTATTGGGCAAGCAGTACAACGACAATGCCACCGACGCCGCTGCCCGCATGATGGCCCACAAATTCGCCGACGAGATTATCTACCGCCTCGGCGGCGGCATTCAGGGCATTGCCGAGACGCAGATCTATTTCGTCAGCGATCGCACTGGCCACAAAGAAATCTGGGCGATGGATTATGACGGCTCCAACCAGCACCAGATCACTCGTCTGGGCTCGATTGCGCTCTCGCCCCGAGTTTCTCCCGACGGAACTCGCTTGGCCTTTAGCGCTCTCACCAAGAGTGGCTGGGAGATCATGATGTACTCCCTCGAACTGAACCGCATGGTCAGCTTCCCGCACATGGGTGGCACGAACCTTTCCCCTGCGTGGTCGGGGGATGGCACCAAACTCGCGTTTTCGTCATCCCGCAGCGGAGAGCCGGAGATCTACGTAGCCGATGCTTCCGGCGCCAATCTCCATCGCATGACGGCCGACAAAGGGCCGGATGTTTCTCCGGTTTGGAATCGCAAGACCAATGCCCAGATTGCGTTCGTCAGCGGCCGCACCGGCCTGCCGCAGATCTGGACTATGGAAGCCGACGGCACCAACCAGCAGCGCATGACCGATCAGGGCTATGCGGTTTCCCCCAACTGGCTGCCCAGCGGCCAGTTCCTGGCTTTCGCCTGGGTCCGCAAGTACGGCCCGGGAGAGCCCGGCGCCTCTGACATCTACCTGATGGATATCGCCAGCAAGCAGTGGGTGCAATTGACGCACGATGGTGGTCGCAACGATTTCCCCGCGTGGTCACCGGATGGTCGTCACATCGTCTTCCAGTCGAACCGCTCTGGAACACTGGAGATTTGGTCCATGCTGGCCGATGGTACAAAAGTGCAGCAGTTGACTTTTACGGGGCGCAACTCGCAACCCAATTGGAGTTTTAAGTAATTCGCAATAAATACAACTTCGTCTGATTCCCAGTTTTTCGGAATCGCGGGAGGAATAAAAGTGAAGCACATAAATCTGAAGTGGTTTTACTTGGTCCTTACCCTAAGCGCGCTGTTGACATTGGGCGCCTGCGGAAAGAAAGCGACTCCGCCGCCGCCACCCCCTCCACCTCCGCCTGCGGCTCCGACAGCTTCTATCTCGGTGAATCCCACTACGATTCAGGCAGGCCAATCCGCCTCGCTCACCTGGCAGACCAGCGATGCGACGGATGTATCCATCGACGGGATCGGCGCCGTGCAGCCCAATGGGTCGCAAAGCGTGTCGCCGACCGAATCCACCACGTACCACCTCGCCGCGAAGGGCTCGGGCGGCACGCAGGAAGCCACCGCACGGCTCACTGTGACTCCCGCTTCGGCGCCTCCGCCGCCACCCACCACCAATGTCACTGACGAACAGTTGTTCAGCCAAAACGTGAAGGACGTCTACTTCGACTACGACAAATCTGACGTCCGGGGCGATCAGCAGTCCTCCATTCAGGCGGATGCGCAGTTCTTCGGCCAGCATTCCAACATGAACTTCACCGTTGAAGGCCACTGCGACGAGCGCGGGTCGACCGAATACAACCTGGCATTGGGCGATCAGCGCGCCAGTGCGGTGAAGAACGCTTTGACCTCAGCCGGCGTCAGTGCCAGCCGCATCAAGACGATCAGCTATGGCAAAGAAAAGCCGTTCTGCACCGAAAGCAATGAAGCCTGCTGGCAGCAGAACCGCCGCGGTCACCTGGTGTACCAGAAATAGCTGGGGACACGCAACGAAACACGTAGGGCGGGCCCCTGGCCCGCCCTACGACGCGCCGCCAGTGTGCCGGAAAACAGAGCACGCAAGGCCGCCGAGGTTGCCCTTCTGGTGTTGAATTTAGCGGTTCCACGCGGTCCTTTCCGAGGCGAATCGCGCCACTCTGTGGGACAATCAAAGCATCTAACTATTCAGGAATTCCCTATGAAACCACATCGTATGTCCGCGGTTTTCGCGCTGTTGTCGATCCTCTGGCTTACGGCCGCTCCCGCCTGGGGTGTCAACAAGGAGATGGTCCAGCTGCAAACTCAGGTCCAGCAACTGCAGGAGCAAATGACCGCCATGCAGCGCAGCTTTGACGAGCGCATGGGCGTGATGAGGAATCTGGTTGAGCAGGACACGGATGCGGTCAACAAAGTCGCCAATGCCCTGAACTCGCTCCAGACCACGCTGCAAAAGCAGCAGGCCGACGGCGGATCCAAAGTCGACCAGCTCTCCGGCCAGATCCAGGCCTTGAACGATACGATGGACGAAATCAAGGTTCGCCTGGCGAAGGTGACCAAGCAGCTTGAGGACATGCAAGCTTCGCAGCAGAGTATTCAGGCGCAACAGGCGCAGTCGCAAGCCCAGCAGCAAGCGCTGAAAGATGCTCCGCCGCCCGATGTACTCTACAACAATGCTGTCCGGGATTACACCGGCGGCAAGAATGATCTCGCATCCCAAGAATTCAGCGAGTATCTGAAGTTTTATCCCAACACCGATCTGGCCGGAAACTGCTACTTCTACCTGGGCGAAATTCAGTTCCGTGCAGCGAACTATCAGCAGGCCGTCCAGAGCTACGACCAGGTCCTGCAGAATTTTCCCAGCGGGAATAAAGCTGCTTCAGCTCAGCTGAAAAAGGGATTCGCCCTCATCGAACTCGGCAAGCAGGATGACGGCGTCGCCGAATTGCGGCATGTGGTTCAGCGCTACCCGCATTCGCCGGAAGCGCTGCAGGCGCGCGAGAGGATGCGCAAGCTTGGAGTCTCGAGCACCCGAGGCTAGACGCTGGTGTGGCGGCGCTTGGGAGTTTTGTGTTTTGTCGCCTTGTGGGCCTTGTGCTTGTGAACCTTAGCATGCTTCCCGCTCGTGAGCGTCGCGTGTGAGGCATCTGCCAGCACGAGACCGCTGAGTGCAAAGGCAACCACGGCCAGCATCAAAACAAACCTTTTCATATACCCTCTTTCACGGGGAAGCTACTTCGGAAAATACTATTCTATTTAAGAACGCCAAGGCATAGACTGTCTTTCGAGTCGGGTCACTTGAATCATATTTAAAGCTCCAAGATTATTATTGGCGAGAGGTGCTCTCATGAATCGTAAAGACCTCGATCAGGATATGGGGAAGGGTGCCACGGAAACGGAAGATCACAAGACTCCCGGAAACGCCGGTCTGCAGGGCCAGTTAGGCCATCGCGACCAGGACCCCATGGTGAAGGGAAGAGATACGGACTTTCCCGAGCCAGGGGAGAACCCCGAACATACCGGGGAGTCCGAGCGCAAGAGCGCGTAATCCGCAACCATCACAAAGGGCCTCCTAACCGGAGGCCCTTCTTCATTCCTGATCCCTGCTCCCAATCCCCTGATGTTCCTACCGCAGTTCTTCCATGCACGCATCGAGCACTTCCTTGCCGGGACGAGTCATGGAATCCGGTAACGTGGCCAAAGGCTGCTCCACCACGTTCAGCATATCGAGAAAATTCGGCGCCTCCGGGTTGACGTAGAAAACTCCGGTGAGCACCTCGCCCTTGTCGTGTGCCTCCGTCAATCGCGTGATGGCCCTAATCTTGTCCGTTGGATCGTAATCCTCTTCCAGTTTGCGCAGATGTAGCCGTGACCCGTCATGCATGGTAACGGCAACCGTCGAACCCGCGTCGTACTCCACGTTGATGTCCTCAAAGTGCGCGACGAAGCTGACATCCTGCAGAGTCTCTTCATGCTCCTTTACGTACTTGTAGGACTTGGTCGAGCCTTCGTGATCGTTGAAGGTCACGCAAGGAGAAACTACATCGAGCATTACCGTGCCCTTGTGTGCGATGGCGGCCTTCAGCATGGCGCTGAGTTGCTTTTTATCTCCGGAGAACGAGCGTCCGACCAGCGTTGCCCCCAGCTGGATCGCCAGCGCACACGTATCAATTGGCGGTAGATCGTTGACCACGCCCGTCTTCAGCTTCGATCCCAGATCGGCGGTCGCAGAGAACTGCCCCTTGGTCAGGCCATACACTCCATTGTCTTCGATGATGTAGATGATGGGCAGATTGCGCCGCATCAGGTGCACGAATTGCCCGATCCCAATTGATGCTGTGTCGCCGTCCCCGCTGACTCCAATGCAGACTAGCTTGCGGTTAGCCAGCAGCGCCCCGGTTGCCACCGACGGCATGCGCCCATGCACGGCATTGAAGCTGTGCGAACGGCTTAGGAAGTACGCGGGAGTCTTCGACGAGCACCCGATGCCACTGGGTTTGATCACAAACTCCGGCTCCACGCCCATCTCAAACATGGCTTCGATAATGCGTTCGGAAATGGCGTTGTGCCCGCATCCGGCGCAGAGCGTGGTCTTTCCGCCCTTGTACTCGATAACCGTAAGTCCAATCCGGTTGGTTTTCGGGCCGGGTGCAGTGGTTCCAGGTTCCACGGTAGTGGACGACATCTATTTGCCCTCCATGCTGGTCAATTCGTCAGTGATGGACCGCGCGTCCAGCGGCAGTCCGGTGATATGCGCGATGCTGCGCAGGCGCGTGATCAGTTCCGCTTTCAAATCGAGCTTGAGCAAGCTGAGCATCTGCGCGTCCCGATTCTGCTCCACAACGTAAATGCGTTCATGCTGCTCGATGAATTCGTGCACTTCGCGCGTGAACGGATATGCCCGCAGCCGCAGGTAATCGGTTTCGATCTTGTATTCGTCGCGGAGCTGATCGCGGCTTTCGGTGATTCCCCAATGTGACGTGCCGTAACCAATAATGCCGATCTTGGCGTTATTGCCTTTCGTCACTTCCGGCCGGGGGACGAACGAGCGCGCCGTCTCAAATTTCCGGTTCAGCCGCTCCATGTTGTTCTCGAAGTCGTCCGCGCGCTCGCTGTACAGCGCCTTCTCATTGTGCCCGCTGCCACGCGCGAAGTACGCCGCCGCCGGATGTGGTGTCCCGGGCAACGTCCGGTACCCAATGCCGTCGCCGTCCACGTCCTTATATCGAGCAAATCCGCCCAGCTTGTCCAGGTCTTCCTTGCTCAGTACCTTGCCACGCTTGATCGGGGTCGTGGGATACGCGAACGGATCCGACATCCAGTTGTTCATCCCCAGATCCAGATCGGACATGACAAACACCAGCGTCTGAAACTGCTCGGCCAGGTTGAAGGCATCGGTTGCCATCCCGAAGCACTCTTCCACCGAGGAGGGAATCAGCATGATGTGCTTGGTGTCCCCGTGCGACAGAAACGCGGTCGAAAGAATGTCGCCCTGCGAAGTCCGCGTAGGCAGGCCAGTGGACGGTCCGACGCGCTGAATGTCCCAGATCACGCCCGGAACCTCGACGTAATAGCCGAGCCCCGCAAATTCCGACATCAGCGAGATTCCCGGGCCGGCGGTTGCAGTCATGGCACGCGCACCCGCCCAGCCGGCGCCAATGACCATGCCGACCGCGGCCAGTTCATCTTCCGCCTGCACAATGGCGAACGTCGCCTTGCCATCCGCGCCGATGCGGTATTCCTTCATGTACTCGATCATGGTCTCGACCAACGACGATGACGGAGTGATCGGATACCATGTGACCACCGTGCATCCCGCGAACATGCAGCCCAAAGCCGCCGCTGAGTTGCCGTCAATGATGATCTTCCCCGCGGTCTTGTCCATGCGCTCGATGTAAAATGCGCCGCGCTTCTGCAGATTTGCTTTAGCGTACTCGAAGCCAGCCTGCGCCGCCGCCAGGTTCAGGTTGGCGGCCTTCGCTTTCTTCGCAAACTGCTTGCGAATGGCCTTCTCCACCTCGGCCATGTCGATGGTCAGCAGGCATGCCACCACGCCTACATACACCATGTTCTTGACCAACTTCCGCAACTTCGCCTCGGCACACACCTGCGCCACGATTTTGTCGTAGGGCACCGAGTAAAAAATCAGATCATCGCGCAGCTTGTGCAATTGCAGGGGTTCGTCGTACAGCACCGACGCGCCCGCCGCCAGTGACATCGTGTCTTCCGCCGCCGTCTCGGGATTCATTGCCACCAGGAAGTCGATCTCTTTCTTCCGCCCGATGTACCCGTTCTTATTGGCGCGAATCGTGTACCACGTCGGCAGTCCCGCAATGTTCGAAGGGAACATGTTCTTGCCGGACACCGGCACGCCCATCTGGAAAATGCTGCGGAGGAGAACCGTGTTGGAACTTTGCGAACCCGACCCGTTGACCGTCCCGACCTGAATGCTCATGTCGTTGACGATCCGCTTCTGCCCAGTGCCGCCGGTCGATCCTCGGGGCACTACATCCGTTGTGGCCATCCCTACACCTTCCTTAAATTAGTGGGCGGTACCCACACTCGCCCGGAGTTATGGATTGCAAGAGAAGTAAACTCCATTATACGGCGGCGGCGCTGATGAGTTGGGCAAATCGCCCGTCTGTGGCCGGGAGGAACCTGCTTCAGAAACGAGGAAAGAAGTTCGCCGGCTACTCGGTCTTGAAGAACTGGGCGATGGTCCGGAACTTATTATATCGTGATGCGAGTAATTCGGCGGGGGGCAGTTTCTTCAGTTCGGCCAGATGCCTCTGCAGGCTGACGTCCAGCAGGTTGGCGGCGGCCTCGTGATCGCGATGCGCCCCGCCTTCGGGCTCCGGCACAATGTCGTCAACACAACCGAGTTCCTGCAGGTCGGTAGCCGTAATCCGCATGGCTTCGGCCGCGAGTTCTTTTTTGCTGGCGTCCCGCCACATGATGGCCGCGCAGCCTTCGGGAGAGATCACGGAGTAGATGGAGTTCTCCATCATCAGCACGCGATCCGCCACCGCGATCGCCAATGCCCCGCCGCTCCCGCCCACCCCGATCACAGTCGCGATGATCGGCACTTCCAGGCGCGCCATCTCGCGCAGGTTGTAAGCGATGGCTTCGGCCTGCCCACGCTCTTCGGCATGAATCCCCGGATAAGCGCCGTCCGTGTCCACCAGGGTGAAGATCGGGCGCTTGAACTTCTCGGCAATCTGCATGACGCGAATCGCCTTGCGGTAGCCCTCGGGATGCGGCGTCCCGAAGTTGCGGAAGACGCGCTGCTTCATGTCGCGTCCCTTCTGGGTGCCCACGACCAGCACTTCTTCGCCATGAAAACGGGCCATCCCGGCGATGATGGCGGCATCGTCGCCGAAGCCCCGGTCACCGTGAATTTCGCTGAAGTCGGTAAAGACCCGCTCAATGTAGTCCAAACTCTGCGGCCGCTGCGGATGTCGCGCCAGTTCGGTCTTCTGCCACGCCGTGGGCGGAGCGTTCATCTCGCCTCGCAGGTGGTCGATGCGCTCCTGCAGCTTCGCGATCTCTCGCCGCGTCGCGTCGGTGGGGCCATTCGACTCCATCTCCGCCACTTGCCGCTCGATCTGCTCCAATTCCTGCTGCGCTTTTTCTGTAGGTGCCATGCTATGTCTTAACTGATGATGCGAACGCTGCCGCGCCCGCATAGCTGTTCGACCCGGGCGATGAAGTTGCGATCTGGAAGCACATTATAGCCGTCCGCCTCCATTACCACCATGAAATCGCCCTGCCTCTCGATATCAAACAGCACCTTGGCCTCGCCCTTCCGCTCCAGGAACAGGGCATGCAGATCGTCAATCGTGGTTTCCCCCGCCGTGTCCACCATCACCCGAATGCGCAGCGCCCGCGGGAGCGGCACCTTCGCCTCTTCCAAGGGCATGATCTCGGCAGCCGTAATCTTCGGATTAGCTCCTTCTTCGATGCGCACACCCGCCTTGACCAGTACCGGGACTTCCAGCTTCACCTTCTCGCCAATGCGCTTGAATGCCTCGGGGAAGACAATCATGTCAATCGATCCCGACATATCCTCCAGGGTCGACTGCGCGTAGAAGTCACCCTTCTTCGATTTCAGCACGCGTACGTTGCTGATGATCCCGGCGGTAACGATGGTCTCGTCCTTGCCGGTCGATTTTGTCATGCCGGCGATCTCTTCAATGCTCAGCGCCCGCAGATCCTGCAATTTGTCCTTGTACTTCTCCAGCGGATGCCCGGTGATAAAAAAGCCGAGGATCTCTTTTTCCGCCGAAAGCCGGGTGTGCTCATCCCAGTCAGGGACGTTGGGCAGCTTGTGATTGTCGGCCCCGGTTTCCTCTTCCTGGAAGACTCCAAATAGCCCATGCTGCCCGGACTCCGCATCGCGCTGCACTTTCTGGGCCTGCTCCATCGCCTTATCCAGGACGGTCATCAGCTGAGCACGGCGGCCCATCGAATCCATGGCCCCGCTCTTGATCAGCGACTCGATCACACGCTTGTTCAGCAGCCGCAGGTCGACGTTCTCGCAGAACTCGAAAACCGTTTTGAACTTTCCCAGCTTCTTGCGCGCCGCCACGATTGACTCAATTGCATTCCCCCCAACGTTCTTCACCGCCGCCAGCCCAAAGCGAATGTTGTTTCCATGCGGGGTAAAATTTGCGTCGGAAACATTGATGTCCGGCGCCTCCACCGCAATCCCCATTTCGCGGCACTCGTTGATGTACTTGACCACGTCATCAGTGGAACCGGTCACCGAAGTCAGCAGCGCCGCCATGAACTCGACCGGGAAGTGAGTCTTCAGATACGCCGTGTGATAGGCCAGCAGCGCATAGGCCGCCGAATGCGACTTGTTGAAGCCATATCCCGCGAACTGCGCCATCAGATCAAAAATCTTCTCGATCTTTTTCGCCGGATACTTGCGTTGTGCGGCTCCTTCGATGAAGCGCTCCCGCTGCTGCGCCATCTCTTCCGGCTTCTTCTTGCCCATGGCACGGCGCAGCAGGTCGGCATCCCCCAGCGAATATCCCGCCAGCCGGTTCGCGATCTGCATCACCTGCTCTTGGTAAACGATCACGCCCAAGGTCTCCTGCAGAATCTCCTGCAGTTCCGGCAGGTCATACTCAACTTTTTTACGCCCGTGCTTGCGATCGACAAAGTCGTCAATCATGCCGCCCTGAATCGGCCCGGGACGGTAAAGGGCATTGAGAGCAGTCAGATCTTCAATGGAATTCGGCTGATATTTGCGCAACACATCGCGCATGCCATGCGATTCAAACTGGAACACCCCCGAAGTCAGTCCCTTGTGGAAGACCTCGCGGTAAGTCTCTGGGTCCTGCAGGGGAATCTCTTCCAGCGTCAGTGGAGTCCCCCGCTTCTGCTCAATCAGCTTCAACGCGTCGGTCAGAATCGTGAGCGTAGTCAGGCCAAGGAAGTCCATCTTCAACAGGCCCATCTTCTCGATGGCGACCATGTCGAACGCGGTCACGATTTCGTCGTTCTTCGTCCGATGCAACGGCACGAGATCGGTCAGCGGACGCGGCGAGATCACCACTCCCGCAGCGTGCACCCCTGAATTCCGCACCAGGCCTTCCAGTTTCTTTGCCGTATCCAGCAATTCCCGCACCTGGGGATCCTTCGCATAGGCTTCATTCAGCTGCGAAGAATCCGCGATTGCCTGGTCCAACGTGATATTGAGCTGGGTCGGAACCATCTTCGCGATGCGGTCCACGTCAGCGTACGGAATGTCCATGGCGCGGCCCACGTCTTTAATCGCCGCCTTGGCCGCCATGGTGCCGAAGGTGATGATCTGCGCCACATTGTCGCGCCCGTATTTTTGCGTGACGTAGTCGATCACCTCGGCGCGCCGGTTCATGCAGAAATCGATATCGATGTCGGGCATGGAGACGCGTTCCGGATTCAGAAAGCGCTCGAACAGCAGTTCATGCTGCAGCGGGTCAATATCGGTGATACCCAGCGCGTAGGAAACCAGCGATCCCGCCGCCGATCCACGCCCCGGACCCACAGGAATCCCATGCTCTTTCGCGTAACGAATGAAGTCCCACACGATCAGGAAATATCCGGGAAACTTCATCTGCTGGATGATGCCCAGCTCACGCTCCAGCCGTTGCTCGTAATCGGAAATCGAATGCTTCAGCTTGCCTTGCTCGTGCAGCGGACGCAAAGTTTCCAGCCGCCGCGCAAAGCCCTCGCGCGTGACATGGACGAAGTAGCTGTCAATGCTGTATCCCGCAGGCACTTCGAACTGTGGAAACGGAGTCGGAATCTTCTCCAGCTTCAGGTGGCAACGCTCGGCAATATCGAGCGTGCGCGTGAGTACCTCGGGAGAGTCCTTGAAGACACGGTACATCTCGTCATAGTTCTTGACGAAAAATTGTGTGCCGTCGAACTTCATCCGCGCCGTATCGCGGATCGACTTGCCCGTCTGGATGCACACCATCACGTCCTGCGCGTGCGCATCGTCCTCGCAAAGGTAGTGGCTGTCATTGGTAGCAACCAGAGGCAGGCCCAACTCTTTTTCCAGCTTGAACAGCCCGGGATGGATGCGGTGCTCCATCTCCAGGCCCTGGTCCTGAATCTCGAGAAAGAAATTGTTCTTGCCGAAGATGTCGGTGAATGTCCCCGCAGCCGTCCGCGCCGCCTCGTAGTTGTTCTCCACCAGTCGCTCGGCCACTTCGCCCTTCAGGCATCCCGAGAGCCCGATCAGCCCGCGCGAATGCTCCGCCAGAAATTTCTTGCTGACCCGCGGCTTGTAATAAAAGCCGTGCAGGGAGGCCTCGGAGGTGATCTTGACCAGATTGCGGTAGCCCTCTTCGTTCTCGGCCAGCACCAGCAGGTGGTTGTAGGTGTCGCCTTCCGGGGGCGCGCGGTGGTCTTCTTTTTTGCAGACGTAAAGCTCACACCCGACGATCGGCTTCACCCCGTGCTTGTGCGCGGCATTCACGAAATGCACCGCGCCGAAAATGTTCCCGTGATCGGTCATGGCCACGGCGGGCATGCCGAGTTCCTGCACGCGTTCGCAGAGCTTTTCGACATCACAAGCGCCATCGAGCAGGGAATAGTCCGTGTGCAGGTGCAGGTGAACGAATTGGGACATGGGCTAAGGGTAGTCTAACGCATGGGGAATTGAGGAAGCGTGTGCAGACCTGTGGGTATCAAGGCCAATCCTGCGCGCCGTGGTAGATCCTCGAAATCTCGATCACGGACTGTTTCACTCGATAAACGGCTATATACGGCAGCGGTGGAAACGCGAGTTCTCGCCAGCCTTTGATGTGGCGACTGGACCTGCCGGACTTGGGGAACTCTCTGAGCCTGCCGCAGCCCTCATAGATAGTGTTCGCGACCCGCCATGCAGCCTCAGGATTGTCCTTCTCGATCCAGGAGCAGATGCGCTCGAGGTCATCGACGGCGGCCGCGGACCATCTAAGTTGCATCAGTGCTGAAGGAACCTGCGAAGACGTTCGCCTACTTGCTCATGAGTAAAGAATTCGCCGCGGTCCAAGGCCGCCTCGCCTCGCTTCACCGCTTCAATGAAGCGATCTTCTTCGGCGAAGTAGCGCGCCACAACATCCTGGACAACTTCGCCGAGGTCGCACCCATGTTCGCTGGCACGCTGCGCGAGGCGCGCTTGGAGATCAGGAGTGAAGTGAACTTCCATAGCTTAACGATACTGTAATGCTAGGACTCAAGCAATCGGGTCCTTATGCTCTCGTTCAAAAACCTTGTCTTGAGAATAAATTGATTTGCTACACCTGAGACTGCTTAGTCCGCCCCAGCCCCAGCCGCCAACGCCTTCTGCAGCAGCTTCCGGGCCTGGCTGATGAGCTCAGCCACTTCAAAAGGCCTCACAAGATAAGGAATGCTGTTTTCCTGCACGAAAGCCCGCCCGTCGTTAGGCTCGACTCCTGCCGAAAATGTGTAAAGAACGTGCCCTTCCATGCCTGGGCAGTTTTGCTTGATCCACGGATAAGATTCTTTCGCGCCCCACTGGTCCGGCATTTTGCCGTTGAGGATCATGGCGTCAAACTGCTCGGACTGCAGGCGAGTTTTGGCGTCCTCACCGCTCTGGGCCGTGACAACTTCTGCTCCCGCACCCATGAGCACGTCGCGCTCGAACTCGAGCACGGCCTCTTCTTCCTCCACCAGCAGCACCCGGCCGGAGATCGCTCCCTGGTGCTGCCGTGGTGCCGGTTTCGGCGCTTCCTCCTCCGGTGCCGCCACAGCCGCTGATGCCGGAATCCGCACCTCGATCGTCGCCCCGCCGTCAGAATTGTTGTGCGCCGTAATATCCCCGCCGTGTTCCTTCACAATTCCGTAGCATATGCTGAGCCCCAGCCCCGTGCCTTTGCCCACGCTCTTGGTCGTATAGAACGGATCGAAAATTCGCTTCGGATCCTTGATCCCGGCCCCATCGTCGCTGAAAGACGTGCAGACGTGCCCATTCTGCGTGCGGACGGCAATCTTCAACTTCCCCGTGCGCCCGGTCTCCAGAATTGCATCCACGGCATTGTTGATGATGTTTAGAAATACCTGCTCGATCTGGTGCGCGTCCGCGATAACGGTCGCGGGCTCTGCAGGTACGTCCCGCTCAACTTCAATGTTGTTGACCTTCAGATCGTAATCACGCAACGCCAGCGTCTCCTCAAGCACTTTGCGGAGATCCACTTCGTCCCGCTGCGGCTTGCGCTGCCGCGCGAATGACAGCAGGTTCTGCACTACCCGGTGCGTGCGCTGTGCCTGCTTGAATAGTTTGGCCACGTAATCCTGCGCCCGCGTATTCAGCCCTTCGGTCTCCAGCAATTGCGCGTATCCTAGGATGGCCGTCAGGGGATTATTCAGCTCATGTGCCACCCCGGCGATGAGTTGCCCCACCGCCGACATCTTCTCGCTCTGCAGCAGTTGCTCCTGCGTCTTGCGCAGGTCTTCGTAAGCCCGGCAGGTTTCCTCGTATAACCGAACTTTCTCGATGGTGGTTGCCAGTTGCCGGCTGATGGCTACCAGCAAATTCTCGTCGTTGCTGGAATATTCGTATCCCTGATAATTGCAAAGCCCCATCAGCCCGACCGGATTTTCCTTGGCCCAGAAAAGCACCCAGATCCACGACCGGTCTTTATCCGACTTCAGGAATTCGGCCACGCTCGCCGGGAGATGCGGCATGTACTCTGCCGTCACGACTTCCGCCCGCGAGCGCATCACCAGATCACCAAATCCATCAGGAAACGAGATCTCCGCCACCCGCACGTTATCTCGGCTGCGGGGACCCCACGCAGCGCGCCGCCGGAATGTGGGATTATCCGCATCCGAGAGATACATCGTGCCACTCTCGGCCCCAAACAGCGTGACCACCTGCCGCAAGGTCAGATTCAGAATTTCGTCGAGATCGAACGACTGCGCCGCCACCACGGCCATCGCGTTCAGCGCATTCAATTCGCGGTTACGCCGCTGCATCTCGTCTTCGGCGCGGCGCTTCTCCGTCATGTCCAGCACAAAGCCCTGGTAGCGCTCGATCGCTCCAGTTCCGCTGCGAGTAGCGAAGCTGCTCTCCGAGGCCAGCAACAAGGTCCCGTCCTTGCGCCGCAAGCTGACATCGAAATTGCGAACCAGATTGTGCGCCTCAAGTTCCTTCCGGAAAGCCTCCCGCTGCCTGGGATCGACGCAGATCTCCGACTCCAGGTTGAGCACCAGCAACTCTGAGCGATTGCTGTAGCCCAGCATGTGCACGAATGCGTCATTGCAGTCGATCAGAGTTCCCGCTGGACTGGCAACGTACACGCCTTCCTGCACCTGCTCAAACAGTAGCCGGTATTTCTCCTCCGCCGACCGCCGCTCCGTAATATCGCGGACGACGTGAATAGTCCCTTTTTGCGGGCTCCCTTGCTCGGTGTACGACGAAGTGGACACCACCGAGAATCCGCCAAAGCACGGGTCGGCGCCCTCCGTGAATTCCTCGTCTCCGCCCATGGCGCAGTACGGACATCCGGTCCACTCGCCGAAGGTATGCGGCAATACCGACTCGCAGCTATTCCCGATCACATCCGCGGCTGCCTGCGAAAGCTGCCCGAGCAGGACTTGATTCGCCTTGATGATCCGATAGTCGGCGTCGTGTGCCAGGATGATGTCGTGGATGGAATCGAACGTATTCATCCACTGCCGCTGTGACCGCAAAACCTGTTCCAGCAACCGGAAGTTCTCTACCCCCAGCGCAATCTGCTTGGCGCAAGCCTGGAGGAATTCCAATTCCTCGGTCGTCCACTGCCGCCCATAAGAATGTCCGAGCATCAACAGTCCAACCGGGGCCTTGCCTCCCAGCACCGGGACCGTGACCACCTGCCGGATCCGCTCGTGCTCCAGAGCCTCTTTCGGCTCGTGCCCAGCGTCGTTCCGGGACGTCACTTGTGCGCTCGGCTGTTCCAGGATTTTCGAAACGCTCTCGGATATTTCGGCAAACCCCGCGTCGCGCAAGAAATCAGACGTCAGTCCCGACGCATGCGTGGCGACCAGATGCCCGCTTTCGACCAGGCGGAACCACACCCCGCGGACCCGCATGCCGTACTTCAATTCCTCCACTGCGCGGTCCACGATGTGCCCATACTGCTGCGCCCCGGTAATGCCCTCGGTGATGCGCTGCATGGCAATCAATCGCCGGGTCCGGCCCCGAGCCTCGTCGAATACGACCAGCAGCATGCTCAGGCCAAGCGCAACCTCAATCGCAATCGAAGCTCCGACCGGCAACCCGTCTGTGAAGGGCGTCCACCCAAGATGCAGCAGCGGCAATGCCAACGCCAGCAGCCATGCCGCCGGTTCCCATCGCCCTCGCCGGGCTCGCAGCAGCGAAACCGCCGCGGTGAGCAGCACGAAGCGATAGCTGATTTCCAGCGCAACCCGCAATGGCAGGGAATCCGGCCACAACAACACCCGGGCCCCGGCAAACCCCACCAGCACCGGTGTGATCACCATGAGAGGAAGGAGCAGATCGCGCATCCGCGCGTACACCAGAACTGAGCCGGCGAGCAGCCCAACGGCCAGCACAAATGCTGCCTGCACCACCACCTGATCAAACGGCGTCGGGATCTTCGCCGCCAGGCAATGTTCCGCCAAAGCCGACGCCAGCAGCGCAGCCCATCCCACCACCCAGATTTTCAGGTAACTCTCGCGAAAAGCCCGGAGCGCAAGCAGGGAAGCGCCCAGCAGCATCAGCAGAGTCCACTCTGCCGCCGAAGGCCGCACGATTCCCAGCCTCTCCGCCGAATTCCACATCGACCAAAGGGACGCGCTCATGCTTTAGGACGTAGGGATTCCTCGTCTCTGAATACCACGGGGCTGGCCATTCTCCACGCACTTTCCGGACCTCAATGATTACTTTCGGAATCTCGTGGAAAGGTTACAATCGCCGATAGACTTCCGTGCAGACATGGCAGATCGCATCCTTGTAGTCGACGACGAAGAGCCGATTCGCGAAATCGTCGCGTCCATGCTCGGCGCCGCCGGATACCTCTGCAAACAGGCAGGCTCCGGTATGGAAGCGCTCGCCGTCCTGAACACCGGCGCAGAATTCGAATTGATGCTGTCTGACCTGATGATGGCGGACCTCGACGGCATCGGCCTGCTGGAGCGCACCAAGGAAAAATATCCCGATATGCCGGTCGTCATGGTCACCGCCGTTCACGATATTTCGGTGGCGCTGGCCGCCATCCGCAATGGTGCCTACGACTATCTGCTGAAGCCTTTTGAGCGCGAGCAACTTCTGAATACGGTCAGCCGCGCCCTCGAGAATCGCCGCCTCAAAGTCGAGAACCGCACCTACCAGACAAATTTGGAGTCGCTGGTCAAAGCGCGTACCGACCAACTGCAGGCCGCCATGTCCAGCCTGGAGCGCTCCTACGACATCACCCTGGAAGCTCTGGGCGATGCTCTGGACTTGAAGGATCGCGAAACCGAAGGTCACTCCCGCCGCGTCACCCTGTTCACCATCGCCATTGCTCAGGCCCTCGGCTTGCCCCGGGAACAGATCACGGTCATTGCGCGCGGAGCATTTCTGCACGACATCGGAAAGATGGCTATTCCCGACAAGATCCTGAACAAACCGGGGAAACTCGAACCGGAAGAAATGATGATCATGAAAGAGCATGCCTATCATGGGTATCAGATCGTGAAGAAGATCCCGTTTCTGGCCGATGTCGCTGAGATCGTGTACTCCCATCAGGAATGGTTTAACGGTGAAGGCTATCCCCGTCATCTCAAAGGCAATGAGATTCCTCTCGGCGCCCGCATCTTTTCCGTGGCCGACACCTTCGATGCCATTACTTCCGATCGTCCCTACCGCCGCGCCAAATCGTTCGGTGCAGCCCGGGAGGAGATCGCAAAGTGGGCGGGACGACAGTTCGATCCCGACATTGTGAAAGTGTTCCTCGAGATGCCGGACAAGATTTGGGAAGATCTGCGGAAAGAGATCGATGGACAGACGTACCGGGCTGCCTACACGACCGGGGCCAAAGCCTGATCTGCCCGCCGGGGGCGAAATTGCAGGGGCGCAATTTAAAAAAAATCAGTATGGCAGCCAATGCGCTGCTCATGGCGGCGCTCGTCGCGGCCTGCCTCTGGCTGCCCCGCGGTATCGCCCAGACTGCTGTCAGCGATATCACCAGCGCCTTACTCATGCTGGTGGCCATGCTGGCGTTTGGCCGGCAAGGATTGGCCAGCACCGGCCGTTTGCGCTGGTTCTGGTTCCTGCAATCTGCGGGCTGGGGGCTCTGGCTCGCTGACCAGATGGTCTGGATTGTTTTCGACCTTTTCTTAAGGCACCCGCTCCCGAGTATGTATGCCGCCGACGCCCTCCTGTTCCTGGCGGGTGCGCCCATGATTGCAGGTTTACTGCTGCGTCCGCACCGCCAGCCCTCGCATACCAGCGCACAACTCGGATTACTGGACTTTCTTCTTCTGTTGCTCTGGTGGCTCTATCTCTACGTCGCTTTCGTCGTGACCTGGCAGTACCCGTGGCCGAACGAACCGACCTATAGCCGAAACTACGATCTGCTGTCCGCCGCTCAAGCAGTGCTGATGTCCGGTACAGTGCTGTTGTTCTGGCGCGAAAGCCAGGGCCTTTGGAAACGCTTCTACGCGTATTTCTTCGCGGCCGCCGTGTTCAATGGTGTTGCGTTCTACCTGATCAACCACGCGTTGGAAACGGGCGCCTACTTTCCCGGCAGTTGGTACGACATCCCTTACGCCAGCTCTTTCGTCCTATTCACCGCGGTCGCGATGCAGGGCCGCGGATTGACGCCCGCACCGGAAAGCGCAGCGGATGAGTCCTACAACTCCTGGATGGCAAACCTGGCGATGACAGCGGTTCTCTCGCTGCCCATCATTGCGCTTACCGCCATGCTGAATCCGCGCCTGCCGCAGAGCGCTTCGCACTTCCGAACCCTCGTCACCCTCGCTACCATGTTCTTGATGGCGCTGCTTCTGTTCATTCAACATCGCCGTCTGAATCGCGAGTTGCAGCGCAGCAATGGCGTGCTGCAGGAAGCTTCCCTGACTGACCCCCTGACCGGCTTGCGCAATCGCCGCTATTTCTCCGCCACCATTGAAGCCGATGTGGCGCAGGCGCTGCGCTCCCACGCCGATGATCACGATCCCCACACCCGTGACCTCGTCTTTTACTTGATCGATGCCGATAATTTCAAAGACATCAATGACCGTTATGGACACGATGTCGGAGACCGAGTTCTGACTGAAATGGCCCGCCGCGTCAGTTCTTCCATCCGCCATTCCGATGTTCTTGTGCGCTGGGGTGGGGAAGAATTTCTGATCGTCTCCCGTTACACCGACCGCAGGGAAGCCGAACTTTTAGCTCAGCGCGTTCTCTCGGCGGTCGCGGATGCCCCTTTTGCGATCAACGATACGGTGCAAAAAATTCATCGCACCTGCTCGCTGGGATGGGCCCCATTCCCTTGGTTTGCGGACGATCCGCGTGCGGTGACTTACGAAGAGGTTCTAAGCCTCGCCGATCGAGGTCTGCAGCAGGCCAAGCAAACGGGTCGAAATCGCGCAGTCGGTGTATTGCCCTCCGCCGGGAAAGCGCCTGCCACCGCCATTGCCGGGCCCCACGCCACTATTCTGCAAGTAGACATGATGGCGGTCGCCGGACCAGACGTAAGCTGCTGATTCTACACACGCTTCAATCCTCAGGTGTCCACTTCCTGAGCCCTTTTCCCCAGCCTTTTCTCGGAATCAAAAACAATATCAGCCGGCGTTGCTGGCTTCAGGCAGCGATTTCGGGCCTCGATCCATCCAATCTAGAATCAGAGTTCCTGACCCAAGGGGGATCCCTATGTCGAGACAGACCCTTTCTATTCGCACCTTAAGCCTCTCCACACTGTCCATAGCTTTGTTCTGCCTGATGACCATCGCCCAGGATGCGCCGCCACCGCAGGACGTACCCCAAGGTCCCCCGGCCCCGCCGAACGCCGTTGTGCAGGGCACTACTGCGCTGATCCAGCTCACCGATCGCATCGACACTAGAACCGTGAAAGCCGGTGACCATTTCCACGCGCGCCTCGCTGAACCGCTGACCGCCGAAGATGGCGAGACTCTTCGCGAAGGCGCGAAAATCAAGGGCCACGTCAGCTCTGTGTTTCCCGGCTTCCGCACCAGAATTTTACTGAGCTTTGATCAGATTGATACCCCGCGCGGATGGGTTCCGCTCATCGCCACGGTAACCGGCGTGCCTGGGGAACACGGCATGCGCGCGGTCGGCGAAGAAGGCGAAATCGGTCGCAAGGGAATGACGAAGGAAGAAGTCGCTGAGGTTGTCGTTATAGGCGCAGGTCGCGGTGCCGCTCAAGGCGAGCGCGCTGCCGGAAAGAAAGGTGCCGCTCAGGGCGCCGGCGCAGGTGCCGCCGATGCCGCCTATTCTGCCCTGGAATCAGGTCACGACCTGATCCTCGACAAGGATACCGCGCTCGAGATTCGTCTGGACCGCAACCTTCTGGTCTCGCGCCGATAACGGTGCCACCTAACCCGGCAAGCCATTGCTCCCGGGGCGGCCTTCAGGACAAAACCGCACTGGGCGAGGTTTTCGTAGTCGCGGTAGGCGCCGCTACGGGATCAACTTGTAGCGTCAACCCATCCACGCTGCGCACGACCACCATCTGCCCCACCGGCAGCTCGGACGACCCCACCGCATCCCAAATCTCACCGTGAACAAATACCTTTCCCTGCGGGGACAACGCGGTCTGCACCACGCCCGTCTCTCCCACCAGTCCCTGTTCTCCGGTCACAATTTTGTTGCGGCGTGCTCGCAGCGCAATCGTCATTAGAAATGCCGTGATGAATCCCAAGGGAATGCTCACGGCCAGGGCTGTCGCGAGATGCACCCGCATTTCTGGAATCGGCGAGTCCACCAGCAGCAATCCGCCCAAGGTGAGAAGAGCTATACCCCCGACCGTAAGCACTCCGTGAGAAGCAAATTTTGCTTCCGCCGCAAAGAGGGCGAAAGCTCCCAGGATCAATCCCAGTGCGGCCCAGCGCGTTGGCAGAAGATTAAGCGCGAACGCGGCTACCAGAATAAACACAACGCCCACCGTCCCGGGAATGACCGCCCCGGGATGGTTGAACTCGATGTATAGCGCCAGCGCCCCAATCGCGAGCAGAAGAAATGCAAAATTCGGATCCATCAGGGCGTCGAGAATCCGTTCTTTCAGCGTCATCTCAAACGGAACCAGAGTCTGCCCCACCAGATTCAACATCGCCGTTTCTCCGTGAAATCGTTTGAAGCTCTTGCCCTGCATCTGCCGGAACAGATCCTCGGGGCTGCTGGCGACATAATCAATCAGGTGCTGCGCCAGGGCCTCCTGCTCGGTAAACGATTTCGATTCCCGCACCGCGCCCTCGGCCGCCGCTACATTCCGCCCGCGCTTGGAAGCCACGGAGCGCATCAGCGCTGCGGTGTCGTTCTCCATCTTCCGCTTCATCTCATCGTCCGGCTTCATTTGCACGGGTCCGATCACCGCCACCGGGTGCGCCGCTCCCGCCGCCGTTCCCGGAGCCATGGCCGCAACGTCGGCGGATTCCAGAATAAAAATCCCCGCCGAGCCGGCATGTCCTCCTGTAGGCGTGACGTAAACAATGACTGGCACGGGCGAGCTTGTGATCTTGTCGATGATTTCTCGGGTCGAGCTCACTAGGCCCCCCGGAGTATTCATCTCGATCAGCACCGCCTGCGCATTGCTGCGCACTGCCTCATCAATCGCCCGCGAGATGTACTCCGCCGTGATCGGCTGGATGGTGTCGTCCACCACAATCTTGACCACTTCAGCGCGAGCCAGCTTAGAGCAGAAAGCTATCGCCACAATGCAGGCCAGAAGTCGAAACCAAACCAGTGTTTTCATAAAGGTCATTACAGCACACGCAATTCACCATAGAGCTTCGCAGAGCTATCCCCTGTGCTCCTCTGTGCCCCCTGTGGTGAAAGCTCTCTCACCCCCTATTTTCCGCCTATTTGGCAACCCCGGAGCGAATTTCTTCCAGCTCAGGAGCCTCAACCGGCACCGCAGGAGGGGTCCATCCCGGCAGGTCCGTCCTGCCCGTAATCAGCCGTGCTCCCCGTTCGTAAGTGAAATAGGACCAGGCCCACTGGATAAAAACCAGCAACCGGTTGCGAAACCCGATCAGGAAAAAAATGTGCACGAACAGCCATGACAACCAAGCCACAAAACCCGAAATGTGGATGCGCCCAAACTGCGCCACCGCGGCTGCTCGCCCGATCGTCGCCAGGCTCCCCTTGTCCCAATAGTGGAACCGAGGACGAGTTCTCAAGCTTCCATGCAAATTCAGCTCGTCCCGGATCAGCTTGGCCACGAACCTTCCTTGCTGGATGGCCACCGGAGCAACTCCGGGGAGAAGCTTGCCACTTTCATCTTTTGCTGCAGCAAGATCCCCGATCACGAAGATTTCCGGATGCCCCGGAAGACTTAGATCTGGCGCGACCGGCACCCGTCCGGCCCGATCGACCTGGCCGCCCAGAGCCTTTCCCAGGGGCGAAGCCGCTACCCCGGCTGCCCACAACACCACCGTCGCGGGCAGCCGGGTGTCGCCCAGGCAAACTGCCCCCGGCTCTACCTTCGTCACGGTCGTGGCAGTCCGCACTTCAACTCCCAGTTGCTTGAGCTGTTCCTCCGCGCTGCGCGAGAGATCATCCGCGTAAGCAGCCAGCACGCGCGGCCCGCCTTCCAGCAAAACGATGTGCGTCCGCGCCGGATCGATCGACCAGAACTCGTGCGTCAGAGCGTGCCGCGATATCTCCGCCAAAGTCCCCGCGAGTTCTACCCCAGTCGGACCTCCTCCGACCACAACGAAGTTCAGCGGCGTCGCTGTTTCTCCTGCTGCCGCCTGCCGCTCGGCCAGCTCAAACGCTAGCAGCACTCGCCGCCGGATCTCCAGCGCATCTTCAATCGTCTTCAACCCTGGAGCCAATGGCTCCCACTCTTCATGCCCGAAATAAGAATGCTGGGCCCCAGCCGCGACGATTAAATAGTCGTAAGCAATCTCCACGTCCGGCGTGTGCACGACTCGCCGTTCCAGATCGAATCCCGTCACCTCCGCCATCAGTACTTCAACATTCCGGTGCGAGCGCAGAATGGATCGAACCGGCGCCGCAATCTCACCCGGGGAAAGACCCGCGGTCGCAACCTGATAAAGCAACGGTTGAAACGTGTGATGATTCTTGCGATCAATAATGGTGATCTTCACGCGCGCCTTGGCCAGAGCCTGCGCCGCGTTCAGGCCTCCAAAGCCTGCTCCTACAATTGCCACCCGCGGTACTCCGTTGTTCATCATCTTGCCGTCCTGTGCCCTCACCTATAAGATTCACGCGATGGCCGACGGTTCCATAAGTTCTTTCCCCCGGAAGTCCCCCGCAAGTGCTTGGGTTCGCTGGGCCATGCCGTCGGCGTCCGACATCATTTTCGTGGTTCTAATCGGCTTGCTCTGCTTCACTGTCCTCGCCACCAAGATGCTGAACGATGCCGGAATCGGCTGGCACATCCGTACCGGGCAGCAGATCCTCTCCACGCACCACATTCCCCGCGTTGATCCGTACTCTTCGATCATGAGCGGCAAACCATGGATCGCCTGGGAGTGGCTTTACGACGCAATCGTCGGAGCGCTGGATTCAGCCGTTGGCTTGAACGGTGTTGTCTGGTTGAATGCGCTTGTAATCGCCGCGACTTTCGCCGCCACGTTTCAGAACATGATCGCGCGAGGCACCCGGCTGTTTGCCGCTCTGCTACTGATCCTGCTCGCCATATCCGCATCGATGATCCACATCCTTGCCCGTCCGCACGTCTTCACGTGGCTCTTCGTCGTGATCTGGTTCAGCATTCTGGATCTGTCGGAGCAGGAGAGCATGGCGGGAAAAACTGCTGCCCGAAGCCGCGGCCTGTGGTTGCTCCCCGCTGGCATGGTGATCTGGGTCAACCTGCATGGTGGATTCCTGCTCGGACTGGTGTTGTGCGCAATCTTCTGGTTGAGCTCGTTGTGGTCCTGGCAGACCACGGGTCAGACTTTTGACGATACTCTCCGGCGCCTTGCCCACGGCAGACGCCTGCGAGACTTATCTGGGGTTACACTTCTCTGCGCCGCGGCCACCTTCGTGAACCCGTACGGCTGGGCTCTGCACCGGCACATCCTGTCCTATCTCCGAAATCCTTTCCTCATGGATCACATTGAGGAATTCCAGTCGCCCAACTTCCACCAACTCGCGCCCCGGTGTTTTCTGGCCCTCTTGCTTGTGACCTTCGCCGCTCTCGCCGTTCGCAAGCGCCCTCTAAGAACGAGTGAGTTGCTCTTGCTGCTATTCGCCATCTACGCAGGTCTCCTTGCATCCCGCAACATTCCAGTCTCTTCCATCCTGCTGGTACTGGTTGTCGGTCCACTGCTGCCACAGTTTCGACCGCTTTCAAAGTTCAGCAAAAGGATGACCGCCGTCGATTCCACGCTTCGAGGCCACATCTGGCCCATCGTGGCCATTATTTTTGTAGTCCTCGTGGACTTCAACGGCGGACGTTTCATGGGAAATGTCCTGGCCAACGCTCATTTCGATCCCAGCCGAATGCCCGTCGCCGCGGTCAACCATCTGGAGACAACGGCAATCCATAATCCGGTGCTCACGCCCGATTACTGGGGTGGATACCTCATCTACCGCCTCTATCCAGCAAGCAAGGTCGTCCTCGATGATCGCCACGACTTGTACGGCGAGCAGGTGCTGGCCTCTTACCTGAAGACGTTTCGTGCCCAGCCCGGCTGGGACGACTTCCTGCGCAACCAAAACATCACGTGCGTGCTTATGCCGCGCAATGCCGCCATCGCAGCCATGCTGAGCCAAGCTCCTGGATGGAAGTCTCGTCTACTCGGACGACACTCGCGATTATGTTCGTAAAGAGTGACTCCCAGGATTTCGCCAGTCCGCCTTCCAACCCATAATTCGATTGCGCTTCTTGGCAATCCCGCTGATCATAAGTCGATGTTTCCGGCGCCGTTTCCCTCTGGGTTCCGTTCCGTACGTTCGGCATTACAGGCCCGCGCCATCCTGATCGCCTGCATCACGCTATTTGCCATGGCCCTGAGCGCCTGCTCGGGCGGATCCTCTTCTCCGGCCACAACCCCCTCGATCCCACCGACGCCTAAGAATCCCGTTGGTTCCAATCTCATCCAGATCAGTTCTGACCCGTACACGGTGGCACCCGGCCAGCATGCCACGGAAGTCGAACCGCACATGATCGCGAACGCTTCCACACTGGTCGCCGCATTCCAAACCGGACGCATCGTGAACGGCGGCGCAACCGACATCGGCTGGGCCACATCCAGCGACGGCGGAAACACCTGGACTCACGGCTTTTTGCCGGGACTGACTACGGGGGAGGGAACGGGCCCGTATGACGCGGCCAGCGATCCGGTCGTCGCTTACGATGCCAAGCACGCAGTCTGGATGATTGCCTCCCTTCCGCTGTCCGCGACCCTTTCAACTCCGGCCGTGGCCGTGAGCCGTTCGAGCGATGGAGTGAGCTGGCTGAATCCCGTGAGCACTAGTGCGAACAGCCCCGGCTCCGACAAAAACTGGATCGTTTGCGACACTTGGCCGAGCAGTCCGTACTACGGCAACTGCTACCTGGAATGGGACGACACCTTGAACTTCGGCCAGATCAAAATGAGTTCTTCGAGCGACGGAGGCCTCACCTGGGGCCCTGCTCTCTCTACCGCCAACTTCGCTGAAGGGATCGGTGGCCAGCCGCTGGTCCAGCCAAACGGTGTTGTGGTTGTGCCCATTGAGCTCTTCACCGGTACCAATGCCAGCGAAATGGCTGCGTTCTCTTCCAGCGATGGAGGCGCCAGTTGGAGCGCTCCCGCCACCATCTCCAACGTTCAGCTTCACGGCGATGCAGGAGGAATTCGCAGCGGAGCGCTACCCTCCGCCGCGGTCGACGGAGTCGGAACCGTCTGGGTCGTATGGGAGGACTGCCGCTTTCGCGCGAACTGCTCGACTAACGATCTCGTTTACAGCACATCCAGCGACGGCGTGACCTGGACTTCGGTCACCCGCATTCCCATTGACGACGTTTCCAGCACGGTGGATCACTTTATTCCCGGCATCGGCATCGATCCGGCGACCGCGGGCGCAACCGCTCACATCGCTCTGCATTACTACTACTATCCCAAGAGCAACTGCTCGGCCTCGACCTGCCAACTTTTTGTGGGATACATTTCCTCCGGAAATGGAGGAACAAGTTGGAATACACCTAGTGCGCTGACCGGGCCCATGGAGCTTGCCTGGCTTCCCAATTCGCAGAACGGTCTGATGGTCGGCGACTACATCGCCAGCGCGTTTACCAATGGCGTTCCGCACGGCGTGTTTGCCGTCGCGCAACCCAGTTCGGGCAGCACATTCAAGGAAGCCATCTACACCGGGAAGGGCCTCACGATAGGAGCTTCAGGTCGCCAGCTCTCCTCAGCCAGCGACCGCCCATTGCATCACCTCTCCGACAAGATTGAACGGGAAGCTCCAGAGAAGGGAAGAATCCCACCCAACCGCCGCCGAGCGAGACGGCGCTGAATAGGAAAAGAGCACTGGAAAGTTAAATAGTGGCGCGAACCGGCTGTTGAAGTGGCCAGGAAATCTCCTCACTTCTGCGCTCGTGAGTTCCTGTCGATTGGACGGGACTTCGCCCGTTTCGATGGCCCAGGTTTCCACTCACAACTTTTCATATCGACGCGGTGTCCTCGAAACCGCACTCCCTCACTTTGCAGCCGGAACCGCTGTTCCGCGCCAGAATCGCCTCGCAACTTAATCTCGCCCCCAGCTCCCAGTACGCGCTGCCACGGCAATCCAAACCCGCGATGCAAAAGGCGAGCGACCATGCGGGACCGCCCCGGATACCCTGCGGCCTTGGCCACACCCCCATAGGTCAAAACCTTGCCCCGAGGGATCGTCCGAATCACCTGCTCCATCCGCAGGCTCATTTCCCCAGAATCGATTGTTTTCTTGGAAGGTCTCATGAGCCAGCTCGCTCAGGGGTGCCCCATGTCTCGCCGCCTTTGCGAGACATGGGTAAGGTGGTCCCGGGTTCATGCCGACCACAATCCTGTAAGATCGACAACGATTTCATCCAAAGCAAAGCAGGCCGGCTCGCGTAACGAGCCGGCCTGTCAACTAACGATCCGTACCCAAATTCCCGCCCGACACATCCGGGCATAGCACTCCCGTTATGCTTCCCGACGACCGGCCCTCTTCACGCCGCTTGCCGAAAAGCCTCCAGCGCGTCGTACTCCGAGTTGTGCACCTCAAACACGGTCAGCAGCTTGGTGACCTGCAGCAGATCTCCCACGCGCTTGGTGAGATTCGCCAGTTTGATGCTAGCCCCCGCGTTGTGCGCGGTCGTGTGCAGCGCCACCAGGGTACCCAGCCCGCCCGAATCGATATAGTTGACTTCCCCCAGGTTCAGCACGACGCGCTTATAGCCATCGGCAATCGCCTTTTTTACTTCCTCCCGCAGCAAGGACGATTCCTCTCCGAACACAATCCGTCCGCTGCAGCTAATCGCAAGAATCCCGTCTACTGTTCGTTTCGTAAGTTTCAGTTGCATAACGCACTCCTCCGCGGCCCGAGCTGCCGCAACAGCTGATTCCGCAACATATTCGCGTCGACCAGCCTACCGCGTCAAAAGCGGCAACGCAACCAACATTCCTCAGTGTTCCTCCTTGTCCGCGGTGCAGGGCTTTTCGCACGCCCCGGACCACAACTCCATCACGTATAATCGACTCTTCGCCCATCATGAGTTACACCGTCCTGGCTCGCAAATACCGTCCCCAAAGGTTTTCTGAGGTCATCGGACAAGAGCACGTCACCCGCACCCTCCAGAACGCCATCGTGCAGGGACGCACCGCCCACGGCTACATCTTCAGCGGTCATCGTGGCATCGGTAAGACCACCGTCGCTCGAATTCTGGCGGCGGCCCTGAATTGCCGGTCGAAAGATCATCCCGTCCCGGAGCCCTGCGGAGTCTGCGAATCCTGCCTGGAAATTCGCGCCGGAAATTCGGTGGACGTGATCGAAATCGATGCCGCCACGAATCGCGGTATCGACGAAATTCGCGAGCTCCGGGAAGCCGCTCGCTACCGTCCGGCGCGCGACCGCTTCAAGATTTACATCCTCGACGAAGCCCACCAGATTACTGACGCCGCCTTCAACGCGCTCCTCAAGACTCTGGAGGAGCCTCCCGATCACATCGTCTTCATGCTGGCCACAACCCAGCCCGAAGACATTCCCCAGACCATCCGCTCGCGCTGCCAGCACTTCAGCTTTCGGGCGGTCAAGTTTGACGATATTGTCCACCAGCTTCGTGATCTCCTGACCAGGGAAAAAATCGAAGCCGACGACGACGCCCTCGCACTCTTGGCCGAGGCCGGAGATGGCTCCATGCGCGACGCCCTCTCCATCCTCGACCAGGCAATCGCCTCCAGTGCCGGGAAGGTCACCGCCGACTCGGTGCGGAATCTGGTCGGAGCTGCGCCCGCGCATATTCTCGAGCAGGTGATGCAGTCCGTCGCCGAAGGCAGGTCGGAAGAAATCCTCCGCCACGTCGATCATCTGATCAGCGAAGGCCACAGCCCCACGCACTTCGCCCGCCAGATGGTTCGCTTCTTGCGCAACGCCACGGTCGCGAAAATCGCTGGCAAAGATTCGCCCTTGCTGCAAATTTCCAGCGAGGAACGGGAACGCGTGGCCCGCGTTGCTGAGTCGTTTGGCGAAGAAGATCTAACCCGTCACCTGCAAATCATGCTGCGCACGCATGGCGAGCTCGGATACAAGCAGGAACAACGCTTCCATCTTGAACTCGGCCTGTTAAAGATGGCTCATGCCCAGAAGCTTATTCCGATTGAGCAACTGCTGAGCGATGTAGCTTCCGGTTCGCCATCTGCCGCGCCGAAGCCGCAGGCGCGTCCCTCCATCGTCGGCGGAACCACCAGCCCCGGAAGCGCGCCGTCCCGAGACGCCCGCCTCTCGCCAGAATTTCGTCAGCCCCTTCGCCGCAGATTCAGCGCGCAAGGGCACTCCGCGTCAGCAGGATACGGCCCCCGCTCCGAATTCCGGTCCTCGCATCGTAGCCCAGGGAAGTCAGCCCGAACCGATCATCATGGGCTCCGCTGCTCCCGCGACGCAGCGCGAAAGCTCCTGCCATGAGCGTCGGGAAGAAATATCGCAGCCGTATGCCACCGCAGTTGCGCTGGCCGAGCCTGAGCCGGAATCCGACGCCCAACCGGCTCCCCTCATCTCCTCCGAGCCGCAAGCACAAGATCAGATCGAAAGACTCCAGATGGCAGTCCTGCAGGCGCTCACTGACTCCAACCAGCGCATCCTGGTTTCCATGCTTTCGTCTGGCGAATGGGCTGTTCAAGGCAACGAACTGGTCATCAAAGTCTCCGAATCGCAGACGGTGGTGGACATGTCGCTAGGTTCGGAAGGGAAACGGATCGCGATCGCCACCGCCAGCGGAGTCTTAGGTCGCGCCATCAAGCTCAGAGTAGTTCCCGGGGGCACGGTCGGGCAGGAAAAAAAGAATGGCGCACCGCGCCTCGCACCCGGACCGGCGGCCGAGGCCGCGCCGAGCAAGACCCAGTCGTGCGCCGCATGCAGGAAAAATTCGGCGCGCAGATTAGAACCGTGATCGACTACAAAGATAAGAGATGAGATGAAAGGAGAAACAATTGAGGAATTGGGAAATTAAGTAATTGCGTAATGAAAGGCGTGCGGGTTGCATGCCGCCGCTCAATTTACAAAATTACCCGATTACTCAATTTCCCAATTCCTTCCCATGGGCGGCTTCAATCTCCAAGACCTGATGTCCAAAGCCAAATCGCAATATGAAGCCCTGCAGAAGAAAATGCAGGAGACGGTAGTCGAAGCCACATCCGGCGGCGGGACCGTCAGCGCCAAAATGGACGGCCGCAAGCAACTCCTGAGCCTGCGCATCGATCCCGAAGCGGTAAAAGGCGGGGACGTCGAAATGCTCCAGGATTTGGTTCTGGCCGCTGTCAACGAAGCTGCCCGCAAAGTCGACGCCCAAATGCAATCTACTGTGGGAGGCATGCTCGGCGGCATGGGCATCCCTGGCCTCTAAGGTCGACCTGCGCCCATGAATCATCCGACTCACCACGTATCCGGACCATTCGACGTGAAAGTAACTCACCAGGACGATAGCTCCGGCGACCCGCTCCTGAATCGCATGACGCTCGACAAGCAATACCACGGCGACCTGGAGGCAACAGGCATGGGCCAGATGCTCACCGCTGGAACGGAGGTCAAGGGTTCCGGAGCCTATGTCGCCATCGAAAAAGTGAGTGGCACCCTGGAGGGGAAGAAAGGCACGTTCATCCTCCAGCACACCGGCACCATGACACGAGAGCTCCCCCAACTCGCGATCATCGTCGTCCCAGACTCCGGCACCGGCGAACTGGAAGGGATCTCCGGCAAAATGATGATCAAGTTCGCAGAAGGCGGCAAGCACTTCTACGAACTGGAGTACACACTGGCGAAAAGCGATTGAGTAATTGATGGTAATTTTGTAATTTAGTAATTGCGTAATTTTCATCGCACGCCATCCGTCGCCATTTAGAATGTCTTCAGAATCGCAAATTTACAAAATTACCCGATTTACAAAATTACTAAATTACAAAATTTCCCAATTCCCCAATCAAAATGTCCCGTTTCGCCGAACCCATGTCGCGCCTGATCGACGAGCTGAAGAAGCTCCCGGGCGTAGGTGCCAAGAGCGCGCAGCGTCTCGCCTTCCATATTCTCCGCTCCAGCGATGAAGATGCCGAAGGCCTCGCGCAAGCCGTGCGCGACGTCAAAGCGAATCTCCGCCTCTGCTCCGTGTGCAACAACATCACCGACGTCGACCCCTGCCACTACTGCACCAGCCCCACCCGCAACCAGCGCCTGGTCTGCGTCGTCGAGGAACCCACCAACATCGCCGCCATCGAAAAGACCAAGCACTTCAATGGAGCCTTTCACGTTCTCCACGGCGCGATTTCTCCGCTGCACGGCATCGGCCCGGAGCAGCTCCGCATTTCGAATCTCCTCTCCCGCGTCGAATCCGGCAACGTGGATGAAGTCATCCTCGCCACCAATCCCACGGTGGAAGGCGAAGCGACCGCGGTTTATCTCTCGCAGCAGCTCAAGCCGGCAGGAGTGAAGGTCACGCGCATCGCCATGGGAATCCCCGTCGGCAGCGACATTGAATACACCGACGAGATCACCATGCTGAAAGCCATGGAAGGCCGCCGCGAATTGTAGATAGGCGTCTTCCCGCGCCAGGCGCGGCCTTTGAGCAAAAGTGCGCAACGTTTTTCTCCTCTTATTTCTGTACACGCTTGGGGGAGGCCGCAGTGACCTTGTAGTAACCGCCTGATTTGCAATCACATAGCTGGGAACGGCACGGGCCCAAACTGGCCTTCCGTTGGAGCGCCAATTGCTAAGCACAACCCGGCGGTGGCGACTGAAGGGGTTTTCCCCTCCGCAAGTTTTCGCTGGTGCAAGAAAGCCAGCCGCGCCGTGCGATGTAACCGCATCCTACTCGACGCAAGAGAAGCCGGGCCAACCAGCCCGGTTTTCTTTTTTGTTTGTCTTTATTGTTTGTAGAGGAGCGACGCGGTCGGCAGCCAGCAAGTGCCAGATCAAATTTCCGGTTCGAGAAACACGTTCGGCTCGTCTTCCGAGGCCGTTAACCCTTCGGGCAAGGTCCCGCGGTTGTACTCCGCCATCCGGTTCTTCCACTTCAAGAAATCGGTGATGCTCTGCGGTTCGATCCGTACCTCAACCCGCCGCAGGCTGGCCAGCAGCAGGTTCATCTCGTATCGAAATCCCGTAGCCGTTCTAAGATTCTTGGCGGACGCTTGCACCATCTCCACCCCCCCGCGCCGCAGCTCGAGTAATCCCCACCCCGGAGGCAATTCTTTGTTCTGAATAAGGCCCGGAGGAGTGAGATAGAACCTCTCGCTGCCCACCCCTTTGTCCGATTTGACCCGGAACGGCTTCGCCCGGTCGGCCAGAAAATCGGCCCGCGTCACCTTGCATTCCACCAGCACCGAGTGACAGGCCTGCTTCCATCCGAGTGCATCCGGCATCTCGCCGCTGACGCAGGCCTGCTCGGAAAGCACAACCCCGCAACGATAGCTGCGCAGCCACCGCACCGCTCGATCCACCAATTGCGCGTGAGTCATAGAAGGACCAGCGTACTCCCGAACATACGGGCCCGGGCTCCAGCGACTGCAACTGCACGCCCCTTATACCCTGTCCGCAACCGCGAAAGAAGTAATTCCGCGGCTTCTCCGGCCTACGCGCTTGTGCGGACCGGGAAAACTCCCAGCAGCAAGCTCGCATAAAAATAAAACGGCGCCGGACAATTCCGGCGCCTGTTTCTGGCAGTTCGAGGTTATTGTTCCTGAACTGAAGTAGGAGCACCCGCCTTTCGGGCCTCTTCCCGCAGGTCGTCCAATTTCTGCTTGGCATCGTCAACAGACTTCTGCTTGTCGGCGATCTGTTGTTTGTACTGCGCGTCCTGCTTGTCCCAATCTGCCTGGTTGCGGAGGCGATTGCCGGCGTCGGCATACATTGCAGCCGCGCGCAGCTGATACTCGCGCTGCAGCACGTCGAGTTCGCGGGAGGCCAATTCAATCTGCTGCTGCTGCGCCTTGATCCTGTCGGACCATTGCTTCCAGGCGGTCTCCTTGCTGGCTTGGTCCTCAGGAGCTTTATTGTCAGCAGCCTTCTCCCCGGTAGCGGCCGCAGGTTTGGACTCGCTGCTTGCGGCCTGAGCGTTCCCCTGTTGTGTCTCAGTCGAAGCTTGTTCCGTCGGCGACGGATGGGGCTTTCCTACGATAGAGAGGTGCTCGGTTTTCGGAAGATTGTCATTGTCAAAAACTTTGGGTTTGCCGGCGTTGTCAGTGGGCTTGCGGACGTGACGGGCATACTCGCCCAAAGACTGTCCCGAGGAGGCACTTTGCGAGCCTGACGAAGCGTCGTTCTGTGCTCCCGCGGGCACGCCGAACGCAGCCAGCAACAACGCTAATCCGATTCCACAGCTTGCGATTCTTGTCATGTCTCCACCTCTGTAGTTGAATCCAATATTCGCGACGCCTATGCTGCGCAGCTCAGGAACCTGCAGCAGCGCTCTTCGCAGCTGCCGGTTGTCCACCCGTCAGAAAACCTCCAACCGTGCGATCCAGTTCGGCGGCCTCCTGCGTAATGTCAGTCGCCAGTTGCGACGCTAACTGAGGATCGGTATTGGCCGCCAGTTGTTCTCCGTAACCGGAAATGCTTCTCAGAGACGCTCGCAGTTTGAGCGCCATCTCGGCCGAGACCTCAGCATGTCTCTCTTGTTCTTTCCTGGTATTTTCCAGTTCGCTCAGGTCGGTGATCAAGCATGCTACTCCAAGAGAGATGCCGTCCAACCCCGGCAGCGGCGACACAGTCATGCCGATGAAGCGCGTGTCACCTGCAGGAGTTTCGTATTCTCCCTGCACCTGTCGCCGTTGGCTGCCCTCGTGCAAAACCGTGTGAACCTCTTCGGCGAGGGCCACAGATTCCTCGACCGTGGTATTGCTGTCGTCTTTGCGCACCAACGCTCCGCGAAAAATATCCTCCGCGCTCATCCCGATCATGGTCGCGAATCCCAGGATTGCTTTGGCGGCCGGATTGATGCTCCTCACCAGCCCATTCGTTCCGAAGATCAACACACCGCAAGGAACATTCGCCAAGACAGCCTGATTCAGAGTTTCGCTGGTTTTCGCCCTTTGCTGCTCCGCCTGGGACTGAACCATCAGTTCATGTTTCTGCTGCTTCAGTTGCTGAATGACGGTGTTGTAAACGTGCAGCGGAAGAGCATCTAAACTGCGAGGCATGTCCTCGCCCACGTCGCTTTCTTCCGCGATCTGTTGCCGCAGAAAGCGGATGGAGAGCACTCCCATGAGGAACGCGAAGCCGGCGCAGAACAGCACCACCATCGCGCGCAGCAAGGCCGGGTTAGCCATGATTCTCACCAGAACCTCCCGTACCACTGCCACAGCCGATTCCCGAAAAACAATGCCACAAGCGCCATGCTGCCTAAGAAGACTCCGAACGGCATCTGGTAATTGCGATACACGATCTGGGCCGACTGCCATGCCCGCCGCCGCGCCTTTTGTGCGTTCGCCAGACGCTTCATAAAGCGCTGGGTGCGCTTTAGCCACACCACCAACACCGTCGCTAATCCGAACAGAGAACCCGCCAGCGAGGCGGTAAATATAGTAAACACAGTGAGCTTGATGCCCAGGAACGCACCCACCATGGCCATCAGCTTTACATCGCCGAAGCCCATGCCTTCCGCTTTACGCCAGCTTAGATAAATCGCTCCCGCGCCGTAGATGAACGATGCTCCGACCAAGGCTCCCAGAAGCGAGTCCACCAGCGAAATAAGCCGCCCGGAGATGTCGCCGCTGAAGGGCAGGTTCACCATCCCGGGGAGGAACTGCGCTGCCAGATCGTTCACCGGCACAACCAGGCTGAACACCACGCCCAGCGCCAGTCCGGGCAGCGTCAGCTTATCGGGTAGCAGCTTGGTTTCGGCGTCGGTGTAAATCAGCCCGAGCAGCAAGAACGAAAGCACGCAGTACTTCAACGTGGAAAGCGTCCAGCCGAAGTACCAGTAGCAGGCCAGCCACAAAAGGGCGTTCAGTAGCTCGACCACGAGATAGCGGGCTGAAATGCCAGCCTTACAGTTGCGGCAGCGTCCCCGGAGAATCAGCCAGCTCAGCACGGGAATGTTGTCGTAAAACGCGATTGGCTTTCTTGCATTGCGGACACGCCGACCCGGGGTACGCTACCGAGAGTCCCATGGGCAGCCGGTAAATACACACGTTCAGAAAGCTGCCAAAGGCCAGCCCCACGGCAAAAATCATGAATGCAAGGACAGGATCCACTCAATCTCGCAATCGTTCGCAGTCAGACTCGCGCAGCACGCAAGCCTTTCCTGAAGAACGCTGGATGTTGCCGTTCTTGGTTGGATTATAAGGCGGAGATAACCATGGGACTAAGGTACCGAAGTCACTGGCCGAATGGACGACAGGCAGCGCTAAAGCAATGCAGAACGGGAACTTAGACTGTCGAGGCGCTCTGCAGCAAAATCGCTAGCGGGAAACTTGACCCTCGGACTTCAGTTCGGCATGGCTGCTCGCGAGCTGAGGTCCGAGGTCCGACGTCGAAAATCAGAGGTCGGAATCTTCTACTTGGCCTGCACGCCTTCGATGTACGTGACCAGATTCGTGATTCTCTGCTGGACTTGCGCTGCATGCCCCTGGCTGATGCTGGAGAACAGCGGTCCCCAAATGGGCATGTCCTGGCTGCCGTGGGAAGGAGTCATGGCTTGTCCTTTAAGCACTGCGGCAACATGAGCTGCGGGATATTTTCCGCCGTTATTTTTCGCCAGCTGAGTCAAGTCCGTAGGCGGGGTCTTCATGGCCGAAGCTGCCGGCCCGTTGCCTTTGGCATCTTTCGCGTGGCAAACGGCGCAATAGCTGTCGTACATCTGTCTTCCCGAATTCGATGGAGTGTCGGTGATGGGTACATGTTTTACAGAAGTCTTATTCTCGGTGGACGGCTCTTGCGCCACGGCGAACGCCGAGATGATGACCAGAATCGCGGCCAAGCTGATGAATTTCATAACACGCATAGTCTTCCTCCTGGGCTGCTAAGCCCGGAACTCTCACAACAGCGCAGTTTAGGCGCGGCCCTTTCGCAGGAAAGTGATCGAAATCACAAGAGCCTGTGAGCTATGCAATGGGCCCGAGTCAGGGCAGGACAAAGCGCAGCAAGTCTCCCTCGAGGGCATATGCCGACGCGTCGTTGGCGGGAAAAATTCCGTGCCACCGGTCCCACACCGCGGGAACCAGGCGCGTCTGTGGGCTGGGGTTCTCAATCCAGCCCTCCGCCGTCTCCTCGCGCACAAACATCGAGAAGACGCGCTGTTGGGGAGAAGATTCCGTCTTCCACTCGTAAAGGCTGGCCGCCAGGCTCTCGCTCAACGATTCCCGTGCATCGAGACAGAGAATCCAGCCGGAACTGGACAGGCCCGGGACTTGCTCCGGGCTGCCGCTCGGCGCGCGCATGATCCTGGCCCCATATTCCTGAGCTACGCGCAGGGTGCCGTCTTTCGAACCGTGATCGACAATCAAGATCTGGTCGCAGGGATAGAGGGTCTCGAGACATCTGCCGATTCGCAATGCGTCGTCTTGCGTGTGCACCAGCGCGGTGATCTCCGGCATGAGAAAAGAGTCTACCCCAAAGAAAAAAGAAGACAAATGGAGCAGAAAAGGATGGAGCCTTGGTGACCCCACTTCTCGCACTGGGCACGAGAAGTGGGGTGACTTGCTTGAGCTATTGTGAGTTGGGGAGCCTCTGCCGGTCCGAACCGCTCGCCTGTACCACGGTGACCGGTGCCTGCAGGGTGAAATTCAGAATGGTCTCGGAGGGTAGTTTGATCTGCTGGCTCTTGGTGGCAGCTTGCACTCCGCCTCCGACGCCCGCTCCGGCCGCGGCTCCGATGGCAGCTCCTTTACCGCCGCCGGCAAGCGCGCCGATGATGCTGCCCACCACCGCCCCGCCCCCGACTTTCGCTGCGGTATTTTTTCCGCGGGAGCTGCCGGTCTTTTTGTACTGATCGGTTTGCAGGTTATAAGTTTTTCCGCCGGACGTGAGAGCGTCAAGCTGCAACACGACCTCGGACTGACCGGCAAACTTGCCGGCACTCTTGACTTCGACGAGGTGGCCCGTAATATCGGCGCCCGCCGGGACTGCTTGCTCTCCATCGGAAGTCAAAGGTGCGTTCAGCGTGGCGTGAAAGGTGTCGCCAGTCTGACTTTTCTCGCTGTCGATCGGGTCCACCAGGCGGATGGCCAGCTGTGTTCCCTGGTCGATAATCAGCTTTTTAGGTGGAGGTGGCGGTGGCGGAATGTTGTCCGCGGGAGGTGCAGTGGGAGTCATTTGCGCCGGCGGAGGAGGAGTGTTGTCCGCCATCTGCTGATTCGAGTCCTGAGCCGAATCCTGGTCGCTGCTCCGGGAGGCGCGGTGGGAGTGCTTCGGCGCGCGAGCCTTCGTCGATTTCGCGACTGGCTCTGGCCTCTCCTCCGCGGCGCTCGCTTCGGTGCTGGGAGCGGGCTTGGCCGGAGGATTCTCGTCGGCAACAACGCTGCCAATCTGCAGGTTATTGATAACCGTTTTCACGCCGGGAATCGAGGCTGCCTGCTGTCCTGCGGTATCCCGTTGCGCCGCATTCTCCACGCTGCCCGAGAGGGTGACCACACCGTTGTTGGCCTGCACCGTGAGTTGCTTCGATGCCAGTCCGGAATCCTGGCTGAACTTGCTCTGAATTTCACTGGACATTTTGGCATCGTCCAGTTTCTTGGCGCAGCCCACTCCAAGCAACAGAATCATGCCAAGAACGCACGAATACAATGACTGCCGATAAATTCTCATACTCGACTCCTTGCGAAAGCGGGGATGCCCATCCCCGTACATCCACAGTTTAGATGCTTTGATGGATCCTTGCAGATGTAAATCGGCAGTCAGGACGGAAAGGGGGAAGCGCGAAGAATACCGCAGAAAAGATGTATGACCGCAGACAACATTGGCGGGCAAGTCGGGACGACTCGGTCTTCGGTCTATCGACCGTCAAAGACAGATCTCGTCGTGCGGAGTTAGTGGATGAATTTGTAATCGACGATGGAAGCGGCTAGCGCAGAACTGCTATCCGTTTGGGACGCCTCTTTGAAGCGCATGACGCGGCCCTGGCAAACCACGTTGCTGTTCTTCTGGCCGGAGATCTCTTCCGGCATCTCGAAAACCATCTCCACCAGAGCATTCACCGGCAGCTCTTGTGGACCCTGGAATAGAACCCCACTCTGGCTGATGTTTTCAATCGTGCCTTCATACCATGTGCTGGTCTTATTCACGCGGTAGCGCAGCGGAAGATCCAGCTTCAAGCGGCGCGCACGGGGTACCCACGAAGGACGTTTCTCGCGGGTGTGGCCGCGGCGAAGCGTAGCCGTGTCCGGCTTGGAATGCTCCACACGTTCCGTGCGGCGCATGGTGGTCCAGTCGTACTTGTATTCCGCGGCGCAGAGAAGGCACACTTGATAGTAGTCGCCATCAGCGGCGCGGCGTGGCCAGGAGAACTCGTGGGAGCAGCGCCCAAGCATAAGCACATCCATAAATTTCTGTGGCATGTTTAATACTTTCGGGTCCAGGAGCCTCAGACGCATTGCCATCATCGCCCGAAGTTGGGTTCTTGGGAAGGTTACTTTCGTGCAGTATATGACTCGATCTCTGCTGTTAAGCACTTGTGGCACAATAAGTTAGTTAGTCGGCAAGCTGACCCTACGCCGTGCTCAAGCACAAGCTGAGGATCTGTTCACTTGCAACCGCGATATAACGCCCGAATTATTATGCCCTTATGAGAGCCACGGACGTCACAGCCTTCATCCTCGCTGGCGGGAGCAGTACTCGGATGGGTACGGACAAAGCGTTCGTCATGCTCGACGGGCGTACCCTATTGGTGCGAGCCCTTGACGTTTGCCGCACGATCACGCGCGACGTTCGGATTGCCGGGGATCGGAAGAAATTTGCGCCGTTCGCTCCCGTCGTCGAGGACGAATTTCCCGGATGCGGACCTTTGGCGGGGATTCACGCCGCCCTGCGAGCCTCGCAAACCGACCTGAACCTGGTTCTCGCGGTGGATCTACCTTTTGTTTCGCCCGCGCTGCTTCACTTCCTCATAGCGCAGGCAAGAGACGCGGGCGCCATGGTAACCGTGCCGCGAGCGGCCAAAGGATGGCAACCTCTCTGCGCCGTGTATCGCCGCGCCTTTGCCGACGCAGCCGAGACGGCCTTGCGCGCAGGGCGCTACAAGATCGATGCCCTTTTCGACCAGGCGCTTACACGTCCGGTGGGAGAAGAGGAGTTGCGGAGTGCCGGATTTTCGCCGGATGCATTCCGCAATCTGAATACGCCCGAAGAGTTGGCCCAAGCCCGCAATTCCTAAGACAGTCAAAAGTTACGCGCGGTATAGACGCGACTGGCAATTCGCTAGCGACTGCGGAATCCTGCCACCACCATTGGAACCGCTCGTCTACTTCTCTGCCAAGCCGACGCGGGGGAACAGGTCGTAGGGGCTTCCGATCTGAAGGACGTACCCTTCGGCTTTTTTCGAGCCGGCCTGAAATCCGCGGAAGATCGCTACCGTATCCTGCAGCCCGTAGAAAAAATCCGGACTCTGGCTGGCGTGCGCGTAACAGGCCGCCTTCTTCGTATCCGCCACGCCGGTGATATCGACATAGTGCGTGGGGGCAGGGAACTGGGTTGTGTCTTCCCCGTCCGATACCTCGTAGTAGTAAAGAGGAAAGCGCTGCTTGAGCTGCTTCCAGGCCTCGAAGGTGAGGTTCGCAATGGCGCGGTGGTCAGCGTGATGGTCGATCGGCCAGTGCGTGAACACTGCATCTGGCGTTTCCGCTTCGAGAAGCTTTTGAAATGCCTCGTAATGCGCATTGTCGACGACAGCGTGTCCGTTGGTCTGGTTGGCATACACCGGCCGCGCCTTCAGAATGTCACAGGCTTTTTTCGCTTCGGCGATGCGCACGGGAGCAGAGGTCTCCCACGCTCCATCATTCAGATAAAGCAGCACGACATCGTGCCCACTGGCCGAGAGCCGGGCGACTGTGCCGCCACAGCCATACTCGGGATCGCCCGGATGGCCGCCCGTGATCACGACCTTGTACTTTCGCTCCGCTGCCGGCAGGTTGCCCGTATTCTGCGCGGCACTGTCCAACGCCGCTACTCCGGCAGCAAGTCCTGCGCCCGCCAGCAGTTCTCGACGATTCATGGTTCCGCTCCTCAGGGTGCCCCACGTCTCGCCGGTTTTGCGAGACGTGGGAACTGAGCCAGTGTAAAGTCAGTTCCCAAAATTCGCTAACCAGGCCGCACGCCCGCCGGTTTTGATAAGGTAAGAGCAGAACGAGAGAGCGGCAACTGAGAACGATTCCTCATGGCTGACGGCTCAAAAGTCGCGCCCTACATTGAATTTCGCGACGTCTCCAAGGCATTTGGAGACAACGTCGTGCTGGAGCACGTGAGCTTCGAAGTCTTGCCCGCGGAAACAGTCTGCATCCTGGGGCGTAGCGGGGTGGGAAAATCGGTTTCGCTCCATCACATCATGGGATTTCTGAAGCCGGACTCCGGCCGCGTGATCGTTGCGGGAGAGGACATCACCGACTACACCGAACCGCAACTCGAGGCCATCCGAAAAAAGGTGACGATGGTTTTTCAGAATGGAGCGCTATTCGATTCGCTCACGGTGGGCGAGAACGTCGCGTTCCCTCTGCGTGAAACTCAGGAACTGAGCGAAGAGCAGATCTACCAGATCGTCGACGGGTTGTTGCAGATGGTGGGAGTGCAGCAGATGCGCGACCTGCTTCCTTCCGATCTTTCCACCGGAATGAAGCGTTCGGTGGCCATCGCGCGGGCGCTGGCAGCGCGTCCCGAATGCGTGCTTTACGACGAGCCGACAACCATGGTCGATCCGCTGATGGCGCAATTGCTGGGAGACCTGATCAAGCGGCTCAAGATTCAATTGAACCTTACCAGCATCGTGGTCACCCACGACATGCGCCTCGCCAAGAAATTGGCGGACCGGGTCGCCTTCCTGCACGAGGGGCGTGCTATCTTTTTCGGACCCTACGCCGACATGGAACGATCCCACGAACCCATCATCCAGGAATTCCTCGAACTCGATGAACTGAAACTGGAAGCCTGACCGCCCGCTCCGTGTCACAATTATCTTATCCATCGAAAGGCTAGATTCCACATGTCAAGCAATCATCCCAGCATCTTTCGCCATCTGCGCCCGGTCTTTTTCGCCGCGTCGACTGTCGTCAACCCACCGCAGGAGCGCGACCGCAACAAAATATCCGACGAGTACAAATGGGATTTGTCTGCAATTTATGCCTCCGATGAAGCCTGGCGCGCAGAAAAGGACAAACTCGCATCCGCACTGCCGCAACTGCGCGGGTTTCAGGGTGCATTGAGCTCCTCCGCCGCGACCATGGCAGACGCTTTGGAACTTCAGAGTCGCTTCGAAAAAGAGCTCACGCGTCTTTTTCTGTATGCGAGCCTGAGTTCCGATCAGGACACACGGGTCAGCACCTATCAGGCGATGGAACAGCAGATGATTCAACTGTCGTCTGTATTTGGGACCGAGGCCGCCTTCATCGAACCTGAAATCCTCAAAATGGATGCCATCACCATCGAACGGTTTCTGTCCGAAGAACCGCGCCTGCAGGTGTACCGGGTTTACTTGCAGGACATCGCGCGCCGCCGCGCCCACACGCTCAGCAACGCGGAAGAGAAGTTGCTGGCTGCGGCCTCGGTGATGGCGAGCGGTCCTTCCAGCGCCTACGGCATCTTCGCGGATGCTGATTTTCCGTACCCGGCGGTGAACTTGAAGGATGGCAAGACCGCAAAACTCGATAAAGCTTCATTCGCCCTGCACCGCGCCTCGCCCAATCGCGAAGATCGCCAGAAGGTTATGGAGGCATTCTTCACCGCTCTGGGCCAGTATCGCGCCACGTTTGGCTCGATGATCAATTCCAGCGTGCAGACATCCACGTTCTATGCGCGTGCCCGCAATTACCACACCGCGCTGGAAGCCAGCCTGGATGGTCCGAACATTCCGGTATCCGTTTATTCCCGGCTGATCGACGGAGTGGGCCGCAACCTGGCCTCGTTCCATCGCTACCTCGAACTTCGCAAGCGCATGCTGGGCGTTTCCGAACTTCACTATTACGATTTGTATGCTCCGCTGGTTTCCTCGGCAAACATCCAATACTCGGTGGAAGAGGCGGAGAACAACATCCTCGACGCCCTCGCACCACTCGGGCGGGAATACGCCACCGGGGCAAAGCGCTCTTTTAGCGAACGCTGGATTGACATGTTTCCTACCGAAGGCAAGAGGTCCGGCGCCTATTCCGCCGGAGACGCGTACGACGTGCATCCGTACATGCTGATGAACTACAACGGCAGATACGACGACATGAGCACGCTGGCCCATGAACTTGGCCATACGATGCACAGTTATTTCTCGAATAGAACGCAGCCGTATCCCCTGGCCTCGTACTCGATTTTTGTCGCCGAAGTGGCGTCGACTTTCAATGAGGCGCTGCTGAACGACCACATGCTGAAGAAGATCAAAGATGACGCGACCCGTCTTTCCCTGCTGGGCAATTACCTGGAGAGCATCAAAGGCACAGTGTTCCGGCAGACCCAGTTCGCGGAGTTCGAATTGCGCATGCATGAGATGGTCGAGACCGGACAGCCGCTCACGGGCGATGCTCTTTCCCAGCTCTACGCGCAGATCGTGAAGAAGTATTACGGCCACGATCAGGGCGTGTGCGTCGTGGATCCTTACGTCGAGCACGAGTGGGCGATGATTCCTCACTTCTACAACTCGTACTACGTATTCCAGTATGCAACGTCCTTTACGGCATCGTCGGCTCTATCGGAAAAGGTGCTGGCTGGGGAGCCGGGGGCGACTCAGCGCTATCTGGCGTTTCTGTCCGGAGGACATTCGAAGTATCCCATCGAGCTGTTGAAAGAGGCCGGCGTGGATATGACAACCGAGGAACCGCTCGAACTGACCATGAAGAAAATGAATCGGGTCATGGACCAGATGGAATCCATGCTGGCTCGCAAGTAAGAAATGGTACGCAGTGGTCAGGCTCAGCCATGAGCCACGGCGCCTTTGGCGACCAGGTCCGCAAATAAGAATCCGTCACGCGTGACGCACTCGCCGCCCTCGATCGGGATCGGCTCCCTGAACATCGGTCCTGCATACGCGAACGTGTGGAATTCGCCATTCTCTCCGCAGGGATCGACGGCAGCGGGGAGACGTCGCAAGATCTCTTCGTCGAGATCGCGGCCGATGAACTCGCCGGAAAGTTTCGCCGGGTCGACGCAAACGATACGTGCCCGCAAACCAGCATCCAGCATTTCGCGAATCAAGTCCCGCGTGTTGCGGCCCCAAAGAGGGAACATCGGTTCCAGGCCAGTGCCGCGCAAGCGCTCCTCCCGGTAGCGCCGTACCTCCTCAAGAAAGAGGTCGCCGAACGCAACCTCGGCAATGCCTTTCTGCAGGGCGGAAGTGCAGGCCGCTGTCATTGCGTGTTCGTAAACATCATTACTGCAAGGCCAGGGCAGGGCAACTTCCCACAGCGGTAGCCCTGCGGCCTTAGCTTGCGCCTGCAGAAGTTCGTAACGGGTGCCATGCATCGCCACTCGTTGGAAATTCGTATTGATCGTGGTCAGCAGTCCGGCAACCTCGACGTCCTCTCGTTGCCGCAATACGTGCAGGGTCCACGCACTGTCTTTGCCGCTGCTCCAGGAGAGAAGAACCTTCTTCAAGACATGTCCACGTAGCGCCAGAATTACTGGTTCCGGGGTGAAAAAAGGGACGGACCATGGGCCCGTCCCCGAATGCCAAAGCGCGCTGGCCTATGCGTGCACCAGTTCCACGCCGTACATCGAATGCCAGCTGGTGGCCGCTTTCAGCTTGTCGTTGACGTTATTGATGTTCTTCACGCCCTCGGTCTCAAGCCATTTGCGGAAAGCTGCCGCACCCTGCTTCGCGTAAACCGGGATCCCCTCTTTCCACGTCGCCCGCCCGCACAGCACGCCATTGAACTTCACTCCCGATTCGCCGGCCAGTTCCAGCGTCTCGCTGAACTCCGCATTGCTCACACCGGCGGAGAGATAGATGAACGGCTTGGTGGCGACGTTGGCGGCCTTGTGGAAATGATCGATCGCTTCCTTCTTGGTGTAAGCTTTTTGCCCGCCGAACGAGCGCGTGCCCTCGACGAACTTCATGTTGACCGGCACTTCCACCTTCAGGACATCCACGCCGTAGCGCTCCTTGCTGAACTCGCGCATGCTCTCGGTCACGATGTGCGGTTTCCTCTTGGCATATTCCACGCCCTTTTCGTCCGCACCCTCCTGGTAGCCGACGAATTCGAGGAAAAAGGGAATGTCATTGGCGCGGCACTCATCGCCGATGCGCTCCACCCATGCGTGCTTAATGTCGTTGACGTGCTTGGGATCGTCGGGAGTGTAATACAGCAGAATCTTCACGCAATCGGCGCCCGCTTCCTTCAAACGACGAGCAGACCACACATCCAGCAGATCTGGCAGGCGTCCCGGGCCGGTCTTGTCATATCCAGTTTTCTCGTAAGCCAGCAGCAGGCCCGCATTTTTCGCGCGGCGCTTCGAAGCCGGCAAGCCCCACTCCGGATCGAGCAGGATGGCCGAGGCATGCGGCGTGAGAACTTCAGTGACCAGAGATTTGAATTCTTCCATCATCTGGTCGTTCACTTCGCCGCCCTTTTCCTTGGCCAGCGATTTCTGCAGAGAACCGCGCTGGTCCATCGCGGCGGCCGCGATAACGCCGCGTTCGTTCGAGACTTTTTTCAGGCCGGCTAATTTGCCCGGGGTGAGCTTCATAAGATTCCTCCTGGAGCGGATAGGATAAGTGCTTGAAAGTACCGATTATTGTAAATCAAGAGTTCCGAAGTTTCCGGCCCTGGACCACACAGTGGCAATTCCGAGCGCAAATGGAACTCGTTTACTCTTCAGTGACGATGCGCACAGAACGACTTACGCGACTCAGGCATTCTTCACTCACCAGTCACCTGCCCCGGAGCGATTGTAGGGACAGCCGCCTCGGCTGTCCGGTCGCGAAGCGACCG
>CAWDFM010000006.1:0-564757 GCA_963801615.1 uncultured Acidobacteriota bacterium
GCCGAGGTCTCCCAGCCGTCCCAGGACTCTTCCCTTTCCCAGGAAGAGCAGAAAGCCGAGCACCGCGGTGCAGAGTGCGAACGTCCCTAGCGCGATCCTCGGATTTCGTTTCTGGTAGAGCGTCAAGGCGACAAAAGCAAAGACTTCGAAGGCGAACGAGATCATGCCCCCGCGGGATCCAGAGAGAACGATCGTGGTCGCCATCAGTACCGCGCAGAAGGCCACCAGCACGCGCTGCGCGCCGCGCAGCATGCGGCCCATGGCAATCACGAGCGGGAAAGGAACCAGCATTTCCATCAATCCGGCATAGTGATCGTGATTGACATAGCTTCCGTAAATGGAGCCGTGAAACCTCGGCGTATAAGACCAAAAAGAATCTGCCGGACGACGTCAGTTCCTGGGCCATGGCGTAAAAAGCGTAGAGGACGCCAAAGGCGATAAGGAGAAATCCGAATTTCTTTCTCGTGTCTTCCTGCCGCAGGCATTCGGTGGCGATCAGCAAGACAATTCCATAGGAGATGTACTGAAGCAATTCGAATTTGGTTGCGTACGGATAGGCGGAAGTGTGCAGCAGCAATTGCGCCATCACTAGGATCAAAAAGCAAAAGGCGGGAAGGTAGAGAGGACTGCCTGCCAGCTTCAACTGCGCGGAGAAAATCTGTTTTCCCACCCAGGCCAGAAGAAGAGACGCCGCTCCTGCTTCGAAAACGAAGGTCGACCATTCGTCCACGGCGCCGAAGGCAAGGATGGCGAAGAAGAGTACGGCGGATAGTCCCGCCACAAACAGCCACGGATGGTTTTTCGGAGCAGAATCCCGCAGGAGATCCAGATCTATGGAGTCTCTCGTCTCGACCACGAGTTGGGATGAGAGTTTCATTGGGCGGACTCCGCGTGGCTGAGTTCGGTCAACCTGAGGTCGTCTACCCAAAGTCTGCCGCGGACCAGCGGTCCGGGAGGATCGCGAGTGATTTTCAGGAAAATCAGATTGGTCGTGGGGCCGGTATGGAAGCGGGCCTTTTGCTTATGCCAGGGATTGCTGCCCAGCAGATCGTCGGTAAGCGCGTAAGCGGAAAGAGTGTAGGCGTCTGCGATGGCGAAGCGGGGACCACTGGCGCTGTCAATATCCTGTGTCTTCGATTGGGCGCTAAACTCGTAATCGGTGTCGGGCTTTACGGGAATGAACTGCGTAATGCCTGCATCGGCCGCATTGCGCCCATTGAAGGTCACGGACAGTGAGCGCGTGCCGGAAAAAAAATTGTTGGTGTCGATGGCCAACTTGGCATTGGGGTTCGGGTCGTACCACCAGTCGAATCCGCCATTCAGCAGATTCTCCTCAAATCCGCCGTTGACAACCAGGTTATCGGGACTTGGCAGGTAGGGACGGATTTGCTCGTCAAGTTGAGCTAATTGCCGCCATGCAGTCACGGCCGACGTGACTTGCTGCTTGGCGAGCAAGAGCCGGAAGTACGGAAGAGCGGGTCGCGCGGGGAATGCCTGATGGAGGCCGATCAGATGATCCCACGCAATGTCGGCGGCGGCGATTTCCTGTTTGGCAACCAGAAGGCGCAAGAAGGAAAGATAGAGATCGGGCCTCTGGGGCAAGGCGTGGTCGAAGATCTGATTGGCATCGCCGCTGGCACGCCAGCAAAGCTGAAGAGCCGAATCGGTGGCATCGGGATCGTTGGCTAATACGGTGTGGAAATAAGGAAGAGATTTGGAAACGTCGCCTTGCAGGAGGAAAAAATTGGCGGCTTGCCAGGCGACATGGGGCGTCATGGGATCGGCCGCGGCGGCGCGTTGAACGGCTTCCGCCTGCTGATCGGTGTCGCCCGTGAGTTGATAGGCTCCGGCGAGGTCGAGCCAATAGCTGGAGTTGTACGGGTTCAGTTTGACCGCGAGCCGGAAATTGGCGATGGCGTCATCCAGAGTGGCCACCGAGAGCGCCAGGTTGCGGGCGAGGACCGCGGGATATTCCGAGTTCAAAGGCTCCAGGCGAATGGCTTTCTGGATATCGGGCTCGTCGGGCCGGGTCGCGAGGTGTGCGGCCCAAAACGCGCGCGCGGCGAATGTCAGATAGACCGCGGCGAAGAGGAAAGAGAGTCCGGCGAATGCAAGGCGGCGGACTGGAGAACGCAAGTCAATCTGCATTGAAATCGGGGTGCAGCCTGCCTGAAGCGTCAAGAGACTTTGCTGATGGTCTCTTTGGACTCGTCGTAGTAGCGGTCGGAATAACGGCCGCCATAATAGTAGTAGCCTTCCGTCGAACGCGTATTCAGGCCGTTGAGGACGATTCCCATGACGCGAGCGTTGACCTGGGTGAGCAGGTCGCAAGCGCGGCGCAGAACGATTTTCGTGGTCCTGCCGGAGCGCGCGACCAGGATGACGCGATCCGCTTCCGGCGACAACACGACTGCATCGGTGACCGACAAGCAGGGCGGGGAATCGATTACGACATGATCGAACTCATCTCGCCAGCGTGCGATGTAATCCTTCATCACTGAGGAACCGAGCAATTCCGCGGGTTGGGGCGGAATGGGACCGGCAGGCAAGATGGTTAAATTGGGGAAATCCGCGAAGGGGACAGCCACCTCTTCGAACTTCTGAGCGCCGCTGATGAGCGTACTCAGGCCAGTGCGGGAGCGGAAGCCAAAGATGCGATCAATGCCGGGACGGCGGAGATCGGCATCGACGAGCAACACGCGTCCACCGCGTTGCGCCAGTACCAGAGCCGAGTTGGCGCTGACCGTAGTCTTGCCTTCCTGCGGCACCGCGCTGGTCACCAGAATGACCTTGGGTGGAGCGCCGTAGGAGGAGAGGAGAATCGAAGTGCGCAGCGAGCGGTAAGCCTCGGCGGCTTCGGAGCGCGGACGGGTGTAGGTGATCAGAGCGGACTCGGTCGACTCCAGTTCGACCGAAGCGGTCTTCAGACGCTTGCGGAGAGATCCGTTCAGCGCACCCTGAATCGGTATGGTCCCCAGCGTAGGCAGCGTCGAAACAGCGCTGATCTCTTCAATGGTGCGAATGCTGGTATCGAGACTCTCCAGGGTGAAGGCGAGTCCGATGCCGCAGGCCAGGCCGAGCAGAAGCCCGAACTGGATATTGCGCGGGACATTGGGCTTGATGGGGCCGGTCGGAATTCTAGCGACGTCGACGACGCGGATGTTGCTGGAGCGTAGACCGGCGCTGACGCCCGCTTCCTTGAGGCGCTGCAGGAGATCCTGATAAAGCTGGCGGTTGGCTTCGGCATCGCGCTTGAGCACGGAATACTCGATGGCGCTTTCGTTGAGCTTGTTGGCCTCCTGTTTCTGCTGGTTGAAGGCGCTGATGAGGAGGTTCTCGCGTTGCAGCGCGGCCAGATATTCATCGCGGCTTTGGTCGCGGAGGCGAGCCTTTTCGCCGGTGATTTCCTTCTCGATCTGCTTCAGTTGATTGTCGATTTCAGCGACTTTGGGATATCCCGCGCCGAATTGCGTCGTCAACTGCGCACGTTGCGTATCGAGATCGGCCTGCTTTTCACGCAGTTTCCCCATCATCGACTGCTCGCCTTCGCGCGGAGGTTTGGTGAAGACCGAAGAATCGCCTGTCGAGACCAGCTTGTAGGTGGCTTCCTTCTGAATGCGATCCATCTCGGCCGCGGCGAGCTCACGATTGAGTTCGTCCAGCTTAGCGGTAACGATGTTCTGCTTCTCGTCCACGCCGAGGATGCTGTGATCTTTCTGATAACGGACGAGCTTTTCTTCGGAAGTTTGGACTTTGAGGCGGAGATCTTCAATCTCGGTGTTCAGCCAATCGGAGGTTTGGGTGGCCGCTTCGTACTTCGTTTTGAAGTTCTGCTCGGTAAAGGTCCGGACCAGAGTGTTGACGATTTCCGTGGCCAGGCGTGGATCTGGATCGGTATAGGAGATCTGGACAAGTCGGGAATTGGGAATCAGCTGAATGCCGAGCCCGCCATGAAAGCGGCCGAGAAGGGCGGTGGTGCTGTCGGCATCCGGCTGGAGGCTGGCATCTTCCACCAGATCTCCGGTGCGATGGCGGGGCGAACTGGTGAATTTGGGGTTCTCGTCCAGGCGCATAACCTGGATGACCTGCATGGCCAGAGCATCACTGCGCAGAATGGCCGCCTGCGTTTCCAAAGCTACGTCGTACTGGTAATCGGTGGAGTTTTCGTCGAAATTCTTGAAGCCGAGAACATTAGGAGTTTCCGGGAAAATGGCGACCTTGGATGACGCCTGATAGAGCGGAGTCGTCTTGAGAGTGGCGATGACCGCGAGCGTAAAGACGATGGCGGTGGTGGCCAGCACGGTCCAGCGCCGTTTCTTGAGGACACGCAGATAGTGCAGGAGGGGACTGTCTTCCGAGGGAAGATAGGGCTGCGGAAGTGGACGGCTCGGCTCGAGGATGGTTGCTTCAGTCGGCTGTAACGCTTCGGACTCGACGGAGTCGTGGCGTGGTGGTTGCAGATCCATCAATCAAACCCCAAGATTCCCGCGATCAATTGTGCTGTGCCCTACTCGACGTGGGCGCAGTCGATGTTGTTTAAGAGGAGTAGAGCGGATTTTAGCATCTTCGCTGGCGATTTGTGGGAGATGTTCTTGTGCATATCTAAGGAAAAACCGATCGGGAAGTTCCCCTGCGCCCGAGCTGTCCAGCGCCGGAATTATTGTTTGTGCTTTGACAGTGAAAAACAAGCCCTATATATTTCTGAGACGACGTCAGTGAACCGTCTCCCATCAAGCTGTTGCAGACTCGGCAGCAGGGCCCAACTCTGTGCGTTCCAGCGGCCGCAGTGCAGAGTTCGGTCCGGAGAAATCCTGCATGCCTGAAATTGCGTCCACCGAAGCACCGGCGGCGCGAGACGTGGCGATTCCTCGCGTGCAGCCAGTGGAACTGCCTCACATCCGGATCGAACCGAAGAGCGGATGGGTATCCGTCGACCTGAAGGATCTGTGGGAATACCGGGAACTTCTGGTCTTTCTGGCCTGGCGCGACGTGAAAGTTCGCTACAAGCAGACGGCGCTGGGGGCGGCGTGGGCGGTGATTCAGCCGCTGTTTACGATGCTGCTATTCACGCTGTTCTTTGGACGGCTGGCGAAGGTTCCATCCGACGGCATTCCCTATCCGTTATTCAGCTACACGGCGCTGTTGCCATGGCAGCTGTTTGCCTACGCTCTGACGGAGTCGAGTAATAGCGTGGTGGCGAATGAGCGCTTGATCACGAAAGTGTATTTTCCCCGGCTGATCGTGCCGCTGGCCAGCATTCTTGCCGGCCTGGTGGATTTTGCTATCGCGTTCGTGCTGGTGCTGGGGATGATGGTGTGGTATCACGCCGTGCCCACGTGGGCGATTCTGACGCTGCCTTTCTTCGTGCTGTTTACGATTCTCACGGCGCTCGCGGTTGGGCTGTGGCTCTCGGCGCTGAATGTGCAGTACCGCGATGTGCGCTACACGCTGACGTTCATCGTGCAGTTTTGGCTGATTGCGTCGCCGGTGGCGTATTCGGCGACATTGGTTCCGGCGAAATGGCGCGCGTTTTACGGACTTAATCCCATGGCCGGGGTGATTGAGGGATTCCGCTGGGCGCTGCTGGGGAAAAGCCCGGCGCCGGGCGCGATGCTGTGGGTCTCGGTGGCGGTGGTGGCCGTGGTCCTGGTCGGAGGACTGTATTACTACCGACGCATGGAAAAAACTTTTGCTGATTTAGTGTGATGAACCCATGAGTGATGTAGCCATTCGCTGCGAGGGACTCGCCAAGCGGTACGAGATCGGAGAACGCGAGGCCTACAAGACGATCCGTGACGTGATCACGGACGCTGTGGCCGCTCCCTTTCGCCGCCTGCGCTCTGCTGCGCGACATTCTTCCAAGGGGAATGGCAGCCAGGATAAGCCCACAATTTGGGCGCTGAAGGATGTTTCGTTTGAAATCAAGCGCGGAGAAGTGGTGGGGATCATCGGGCGGAACGGGGCGGGAAAGAGCACGCTGCTGAAGATCCTGTCGCGCATTACGGAGCCGACGCAGGGCCGGGTGGATATCTGGGGCCGCGTGGGATCGCTGCTGGAAGTCGGAACGGGATTTCATCCGGAGCTGACGGGGCGGGACAATATTTTTTTGAACGGCGCGATCCTGGGAATGAAGAAGACGGAGATCGCGCGCAAGTTCGACGAGATCGTTGCCTTCGCCGAGGTGGAGAAGTTCATCGATACTCCGGTCAAGCGCTACTCGAGCGGGATGTACGTGCGGCTGGCATTTGCGGTGGCGGCGCACATGGAAACGGAAATCCTGCTGGTGGATGAAGTTCTGGCGGTGGGGGATGCGCAGTTTCAGAAGAAATGTCTGGGGAAGATGGATGACGTGGCGAAACACGGGAGGACCGTACTGTTCGTCAGCCATACCATGCCGTCAATTCAGAGACTATGCTCCAGATGCGTTCTGTTTGAGAATGGGGCGGTGAAAATTGACGCTGGCGTCGACCGTGCGATTGAGGAGTATCTTGCCGGACATAACTCGTCGGAATACGTGGCTGCGGGCCCCGAAGACGGGCCTGCGATCACAAGCGCCGATGCGTCCTGGACTGATGAGGAAGGGATCACGGTGTCGGCGACCTTTGTTTCGCCATTCCCCCTTAAGCCGCCGACACTGGGGATCGTCGTTCACGATGCCCTCGGCGGACCTGTGTTCGGGACCAATCCAGTATTCGATCCTCAGCCCAATACTCCAGAAGCAATGCAGGCAGGCACAATCCGAGTGCGGATTGCGAGTGAGTCGTTGCGATCGGATGTTTATTACATCTCCGTGTGGCTGGGTGATCCGCACGAAACCTATTGCTATCTTGATCGGGCATTGCGAGTTGAAGTGGGCATCGGAGCAGAACCATCTCGTCCGCCCCGGAGCGCGATCGGCAGTGTGCGATTAGCGACGGCGTGGAGCTATTACCCAGGATAAGGAATGGAGTACGTTGAACGCATAGAGCCCGGTCGGCCGGAGTGGACGGACTGCATCGGCAGCCATCTGAACCGGTATCGGTTCGGCAGCAAGTATGTGGCTGGTAAGCGTGTGCTCGATGCAGGCTGCGGCGTAGGGTATGGGACGCGTGTACTGCTGGACGGGGGCGCCTCGGAGATCGTGGCTGTTGATGTCTCGGAAGACGCAGTGGCGTCTGCACAGAAATGGTTTGAACATCCGCGCGTCAGGTTTGTGCTCGATAACTGCGAGCAACTGACGTCGATAGCCGGACCGTTTGACACCATAGTAGCGTTCGAGTCGATGGAGCACTTTCAGGACCGCAATGCATTCTTAAAGCAGGTAACACGACTGCTTTCGCCCGGCGGAGTGTTTGTGTGCAGTACGCCGAACGCGTTGACCACGGAGGCAGTAAAGAGCGGGCGCCCGGCCAATCCTTTTCACGTCAGGGAGTACTCGCCTGAGGATTTCCGGCAACTGCTGGATGGCTATTTTGGAGATGTCCGCTTAACGGGACAGCACCCGACCGCCGCGTTCATGCTTGGCGGTCGTATCAGTGTTCTGTGGTCTAATCCCTTCGTACGACTCGGCTGGCTGATCCAGCGGGTAAGGGGGCACCGTGTTAGTTGGACATGTCCCCGCTCTGTCGCGACCGAAGGCGACTACGTCATCAGTGAAGGAAACTTGGAACGCGCGGAGGTAGTGATGGCGGTTTGCCGGCAGCCGGTCGTTTCTTCTTGCTGACGACGACCGGCAATCCATACACAACCCCGATGAAAACTGGGCCACACTACTCTCGTAAGCATGTGTTGATCAGTTCCAACCTTTGGACCCTCGGAGGCGTGGAGAGTCACATCGTTCGCCTGAGTCGGTTGCTGGTAGCGCGAGGGGCTGAGGTCCTGTTTGCGACGCGCAACTCTCTGGACGGTGTTCCCGTGCTGGCCATGCTGCGCGAGATTCCGGTCACCTGTCTGACCACACCTTTTGCGGCCAGCGGAGGGCGAGCATCGACGCTGTGGAGCATGGCGGCATGGCCGATTCAGTTGCGGGATGGCGTCGACGTCCTGTACACGTTTGACACGACCTGGTTCGCCGTTTTTCTGGCGCGTTTGCTGAAGCCGGGCGGCTATGTCATAGGTACTAACGCGGGTCCGCCGATTCTGGATCGAGAATACGTGCATCCAGCGGCACGCAATATTCTCGACGGGTTTCTGGTCGAATCCAAGTTGCAGATTCCGGCGTACAGTTCGCTCAGCGTTCCCGTTCGGGCCATTCCACATCTGCCGAACGTAAGGGCAGTTGTGCGACGGCAGCAGCGACGGATTGAGAACCTGAGAGTTGCATTCGTGGGACGGCTAGATCGGAACAAGGGCATGTACCGCTTGCTGGAGACCTGGCCGAAGCTCAGCATCCATCCTGCAACGCTGGACATTTACGGCGACGGCGTGGAACGTTCGGGATTGGAGAGTCAGATTCGCAGGATGGGTCTGCAAGAGCAAGTTCACATGCTAGGCGCGTGGACGCCAGAGCAATTGCCGGCCATCATGGAGAACATCGACATGGTTGTGCTTCCCAGCGATTTTGAAGGAGTCCCACTGGTGCTCTTGGAATGCATGGCCTTCGGGGTTCCTTTTGTAGCCAGCGATGTGGGGGCGGTGCGCAGTCTCGCGGAGGAGAATCCTGATGTGCGCGTTGTGCCCCTTGAGAATGGAGCGCTTGCGCGTGCCATCGAAGAGATGGCGCGGGGGTTACGCGCGGGCGAAGCCCGCGGCGAGCGGCTTCAGGAGTACTTTTCGGCACGATATGGATTCGAGCAACTCGCCGATCAGTGGGGCTCTGCACTGATGTCTCCAGAAGAGTTCTGGGGACCCAAGCGCGAGAAGAACGCCCCCTCTCTCTCCGCATTGATGCTGGAGCGCATTGGGCGGTGAATACTCTTCCGCTGCTATCCGATCGGGTCGCAAAACTTTAGGGTAGCTGTGAGATCAGCTGGTAAAAAAGAGAACGCTATTTGAATAGATATTTCAGAACCTTGAACCGGATGTTCCGAGCATGGAGGAGCGATCCACAGGTCTTCGCTGAGGTATGGAAGCAAGTGCCTACCCAGTGTAAGGCTTTTGGTTTTTCGCGGGCTTATCAAGACTGCTCGTCCGCCAGGCAACATTGTGCGCAAGTAGGGGCCGCTCCTAATCCTCTTTGGGAATTTTTCCAGAACCGCAATACCGGGCATGGCGTCTGGAAGTGGGAACACTATTTCGAGATCTATCACCGGCATTTGTCAAAGTTTGTGGGGCGGGGCCCGAATGTTCTCGAGATCGGAATCTATAGCGGGGGAAGTCTGGAGATGTGGCGCTCCTATTTCGGAGAAGAGAGTCGCATTTATGGCGTTGATATCGAGCCTGCATGCAAGGCCTATGAAAATGATCACGTTTCCGTCCTGATTGGCGACCAGGAAGACAGAATATTTTGGAAAGGTTTTAAAGAGAAGATAAACGGTATCGATGTACTGATTGATGACGGGGGACACACGGTGGAGCAGCAGCGCATCACTCTTGAGGAAATGTTGCCGTATCTTCGGACGGGAGGAGTTTACGTCTGTGAGGATATCCACGGAGGGTTCAATAGGTTCGCGGCTTTTGCTGCAAGTTTAGTGAACGGGCTGAATGAGGTGAACATTCTCGCAGAAACGCCTGTTCTCACCAGCGATGTGTCGCACTTTCAACAATCGATTCATTCCATCCACTTCTATCCGTACGTCACTGTCATCGAAAAAAATGATGTGCGTGTGACGCGTCTCTCGGCGCCTAAGCACGGAACGCAATGGCAACCGTTCTTGTGAGATTAAGAGCGTTTGTACACCCGGTTATGGCCAACGTTTAACACATTGGCAAAGCCTGTGCCCTCCCAATCGTCTGCTGCCCGGGAAACGCTCGGGTGGCCTTTCCAGAACTTAGAGCCGGGTTGATTGCAAGCCGCATCATCCAGAACAAGGTAACCGCCGGCAGCCACACATTTGGAGTACATTGCCAGATCTTGAGCGACCTGTTCATAACGGTGGCCTCCGTCAATGTAAATTACGTCGAAAAGGCTTCCGGTTACTCGTTTATAAATATGCAGATCCTGAGAGTAGCCCCGGAGGAAGGAGAGGTTCGTTTCCGGGAGCTCGAACTGCCGGAAAATTCGGTGTACGCGATCCAGATAGTCCTCGTCGTCGTACAAGTTCGCGCTGCGGAGATCATCTCTATGCTTTTTAATGAGCACCCGGGCGCACAGATTCAGCAGACGATTGCGCGCAAACCACGGCTTTGTCGACTGAAAAGGAGATATAGCTGTGATGTGGGCCGGAGCCTGCAATTCATTGGCGACTAGCGCCCACAGTGATATGACCTGCCCTTTATACACTCCAATTTCCAGCAACTTCGGATCTGGCCTCTTTAAAACATCATCACGAAGGATCAGGTACCACATGTAGTGAAAGGCGCGATCGCCAAAACCCCAGGAGTTTTTCTCGACCCAGTCTCGATGGGCCTTGAGGAAGGGAACCGAGTCCGTGTTCCCATTCATACTCGTCCACAGTGAATCGTTGATCTCGGCTGTCGAGTGATAATTCGCCAATTGCTTCTCTAATTCTGTCATGGGCTCGTTAGCCAGCCTTGTCCCTTCCAAGTAGTGCGTGTGAGAATGAACCAACTCAGGCGACCTGTGCATGGCAACCTGCAGAGTATACCTTCCTACATTTCGTCGGCCGAAACTGCTGGCACGTGCTGTAGAGAGTTTATTGCGGCAGAATTTTCAGGACTGGGTTTGCGAGCTCCACAATGACGATCCCCAGGATCCCGCTCCCGGTAAGTTGATCGAAAGCATTGCAGACCAGCGGATTACCGTAGTAAACCACAAAGAAAATCTCGGAGCTACGCGGACGTTCAACTTGTTTTTCAAAGCCGTTGAAGAGCCTTTCTTTGCGCTTCTGGAGGATGACAATTGGTGGGAGCCGGAGTTCCTGGATACGATGGTTTCCCTGATGTCCAGGTATCCCGAGGTTCAGGTCGCATGGGCGAACATGCGATTGTGGGAGGAACGCGCTGACGGTAGTTGGCAGGATACGGAGCGAAATATATGGGACATCAACTGGACGGAGCCACGTCTGATGGGTTGGCCTGATCCTCGCCAGATGAATGGGGCTTTGCATTCGAACGGGGCCATGCTGGCGCGATCGAATTTTGAGTATTTTCCGGTTCCGGAGTCGATCAACTTCGCGGCCATCGAACCGTTTCGAGAACGGACCTTTGCGCATCCGCTTCTTTTCGTTCCCCAACGCTTGGCCAACTTCGCCGTGACACGTACAACAGCGCGACCGAGCGATGCCGCGAGTTGGATGCACGCCCTCGCGGTTTTGACGGGGACCTACCTGTCGGAGGTCAAGCTTTCGCCGGACCAGTTAAGAACGGTGTGGACGAATGCGCGCAAGCGTTCGCGGTCCACGCATGTGTTGTTCGCTTGCGCAGCGCATTTCGCGAGTTGCCGGAGCATGCTGCGCTATGCAAACCTGAACGACTGGATGTGGAGCGTCGCGTATACGTTACGGCATCCGCGGCGGATGCACCGGACGATCCGTCTGTTCCGGGAAAAGAAAGCCGAGGAAGATTTCCTGAGATTCCACACCCAACGCCGCAAAGCTGAGTGCAGGAGCGATGAGTTGCTACAGCAGCGCTAGGTCGCAGTTGGGCAGATTCTAAGCGGTTAAGCAGAGTTTTCTGGGCGTAGCCGGCGGCTGCTTCTCTTGCGTGATGGCATATGCGGCGAAGATTGCCATGGAGGGGACCAGTGGTAAAGCATAGCGCGTATCTGTCAACATCGGGAACTGCGCGATTGCAAGAAAGGCCGGAAAGAGCAGAAGGTGAGAAAGGTCGCACCATCGTGATCGAACCCGGTATACGCCCAGCAGCGAGAGCATGAGAAAGCAGAAATTTCCCGCCAGAAAAGTGATCTTAATGAGCTTGGAGGGTAGTGGAAGAAAATAAAAGTACGTACCGGAATCCGTGAATAAGCGAGCATACTGCTTGGTGCGCATCCACACCCAGTTTGTTGGGTTAGCGAGAATTCTCTTAATGGCGACGCGGCCCATTTCGCGCTCGGCTTCAGATTCTGAAGAAGTGCTTCGAATGATTTGTTGTGTCGTCGGGTTTGAGGTGTAGAGCGGCCAAGGGTTTCCAGAGCCGTAGGGCACATCGATGGTCGCAAACAAAAGATTAGAGCCCCAGCCTTGGACGTTAATCGGGATGAACATATGTTGTGTGAAGCCGTTTCGTATTGTCCAAGGCAGGATCACTAAAATTGCGCCAAGTACGGTTTGGTAAAGAAGATTGCGATTCGATTTCCACAAAGTCGCTAGAACAATGAGTACGAAAACAAACGGAAACAAGACGGCGCGTGTTAGAGCGCCTGCTCCGAAAGCGAGGCCAGCGAGAAATCCCTTCTGCCGTCCCCAAAACCAAATTCCAAGTGTCAGTAAAAAAATAAAGAGGTTTTCGGTCAATAGCCAGGCCGAAGTCCGGATCGAGAGCGGGCCCAAAGCCATGAAGAAACCCGCTGCTGCCGCGCAGCGTGGTCCGAATCTGTCGATTGCCATGTAGTACACCAGTAGTGCGACCGCTGAGCCCAACAGGATCTGTAGCACTAGCACTGCCCTGATCGGAGGTGCAGATTTCCACCACAAGGCCGCGATTGTTAACGGGTACAGGGGAGCTCGGGCCGCGCTCGCCAGATAGGGCCCAGGCATGTCTAGGCATCCATCAGCCCCCCAACGATGCGGAGCGCCGAAGGATAACACTTGATGAAACCGCAGATTCTGCGCAAGAGCTACATATTCCGAGGAGTCTAGATGCTTGACTTCCTCTGAGTTAAACCACTGATGAACGGCAAGCACGCGCAGCGCGCATGCGAGCAGGAAAAGTAGGAGAGGCAAGCGGACAAGATGGACAGTTTTCATTTCCTATCCCTGATCGCACGCACTCCATCGGCAGTGCGGTGGTAGCTTGCGTTTAATCGCCGCGCGGCTTTCCAGCCGAGCAGTTTCTTGAGCGCGTCGCCCTTTCCATGTGCCGAAGGGTGGAATGTAATCCGTGCCGCCCATCTCGCGGGCTTTGCGCAGGGCCTCGTTGGTGACCTGAGGGAAGTCGGGGTAGGCGACGAATGCGAGGTCCATGTAACGGTTGGCCAGAGCGCGGAAAGCTTTTGGGTCCTGGGTGCGCGCCAGGAGGTGTCCACTTTTGCTGTTGAGGGAATGCAGGCGTCCGCGAAGGTTGCTTTGGCTGTGCGTGGTGCTGTAGCTGCCGCCCTGCCGAAATTTCCGGTAGTAGTAACAGCCGGCATGCGAAGCGCGGATGCCTTGGCTGGCGAGCATCACGCGGGAGAAGTATTCTCCGTCATCGTCGGGGGAGCGGACGGTGTCGTCCCACGGTCCGGCGGCGTCGGCGACGGCTCGCGGCGTGAGCCATGCGCCGTAGGGGATAGTGCGGGTGGGGCCTTCGGAGCCCAGCAGTTGCATAAGGAATTCGACTGGATCATCGCTGTCGACGGCGCCGGATCGCTCCAGCAGACCGGCGTTGGGATTCTCGCCATCGAAGAAGTACATGGCGGACGAGACGGAGAGGTAGCCCGGGTGCTGCAGCAAAAGCAGTACCTGCTCGCGGATCTTGTCGGGGCTCAGGAGATCGTCGGCATCGATGTACTGAAGGAAATCTCCCTGCGCCTGGCGCAAGGCGGTGTTGCGAGCGGCGGCGGCGCCGCGATTTTCCTGGCGCAAGATTTTCACTTTTGCGCTCTCGTAGCGTTTGGCGACGGTGTAAGTCTGATCTTTGGAGCCATCATCGACCACGATGATTTCTGTATTTGGCCAAGTTTGATCCATGGCGGATTGCAGCGCGGCGCCCACAAAGCGCTCGGCGTTGTAGGCGGGAATGAGAATGGAGACTTTACTCATCAAACGATCTTGGATTTTTCGGGTGAAACGCTTGACGAACGGGAGAATCCCACTGAAAATAACACAAACCAACACAGAGCGGCGCATCAAATTGGCCATAGCTCGAAGCAGTTGTCCCAGAGTGCGGCTGCTGCGACCGCGAGTTGTTGTTCATTCGATCGATTGTTTCCAGCAAAGTCAAAGGATTGCCGCATGGCGCGCTCGCTGATCACCGGTGGTGCAGGGTTTGTAGGGTCTCATCTGGCGGAAGAGTTGTTGCAGCGGGGAGACGAGGTGTTTGTCATCGACGATCTCTCCACGGGGCGAATCGACAATATTGAGCCTTTGAAGCGCCATCCCAAGTTCCACTACGTGATCGACTCGGTGCACAACGAGCCGGTGCTGGCGGAATGGATCGATCGCTGCGATGTCGTGTACCACCTGGCCGCCGCGGTGGGAGTGAAGCTGATCGTGGAGAGCCCGGTGAACACGATCGAGACCAATGTCCACGGCACGGAAGTCGTGCTCAAGCTGGCCAACAAGAAAAAGAAGAAAGTCCTGATCACATCGACCTCGGAAGTGTACGGGAAATCGACGTCCGTACCATTTCGCGAGGATCAGGACCTGGTGCTTGGGCCCACGACCAAGGGACGCTGGAGCTATGCGTGCTCGAAGGCGATTGATGAATTTCTGGCCATTGCGTACTGGCACGAAAAACGGCTGCCCGTGATTATCGTTCGGCTGTTCAATACGGTTGGTCCGAGGCAGACTGGGCGCTACGGGATGGTGATTCCGAATTTTGTTCAGCAGGCGCTGAACAATGAGCCGATCACGGTGTATGGGGATGGCGAGCAATCGCGCGCGTTCGGCTACGTCGGGGACATCGTGAGCGCGCTGGCGGATCTGGCGCGGCATCCGCAGGCGGTGGGCGAAGTGTTCAACATCGGGAACACCCAGGAAATCACGATGAACGCGCTGGCCGAGCGCATCAAGCAGATGACGGGCAGCACGTCGGAGATTGTTCACATTCCGTACGATCGGGCCTATGAGCAGGGGTTTGAGGATATGCCCAGGCGCGTGCCTGATATTTCGAAGATTCAGCGCCTGACCGGCTATCAGCCTACGGTGGAGCTGAATGAAATTCTGGAGCGGGTCATCGCCCATTTCCGTCAGAGCGAGGAAGCCGAATTGGCGGCCGCTGAGAAAACGGCATAGGGTCGAGATTGCGAACTGGGTCGCGCGCGGCTGATCGGTTCAGTCATCAACTCCGGCGAAAGCTTCGTCAATTCTGATATGGCCAGAATCTGCCTGCTGACTCCCACACAGCCGTCCGTGAATCCTCGGATCGTCAAAGAGGCTGATGCGCTGGCGGAGGCAGGTCATCAGGTACACGTGTTGTGCGGGCACACGGTGGCGTGGGCTGACGAATCCGACATTCTCTTGCTGCGAAAACGGAATTGGACCTGCTCCTATGTTGGTGGAGTGCCCGGATCCGCGCGTCACTGGTGGACTCGCGTGCGTCACGGAGGAGTCCGGCGTTTTGCACAGACATGGAAGCTGAGCAGGGAGATTGCATGCTGCGCCCTGGCGCGAATCACCCCTGAATTGCGGGCTGCGGCTTTAAGAGTTGACGCGGATCTTTATATCGCGCATTACGCGGGCGCACTGGTCGCGGCCGGAGCGGTTGCCCGGCGGCGCGGAGTTCTGCTGGCTTTCGACGCAGAAGATTTTGAAAGCGGCTATTACGAGTACAAGAGCGGCCGCAGGGCAATCGACCAGTTAACGGAAGACATTGAGCGAGAGTATCTTCCGGATTGTTGTTACGTGACGGCGGCATCGGCGGGAATCGGTACGGCATACGCGGCGAAGTACGGCATAGCCAAGCCCACGACTGTATTGAATGTGTTTCCGCGGAGTGAGCGGCCGCGGGCTTTCCGTGAGACAGACGCGAACGCGCCATTGAAACTCCATTGGTTTTCCCAGACGATTGGGGGCGATCGCGGGCTGGAGGATGTGATCGGCGCGATGGCGATGCTGGGCGACAGCAAGATCGAACTTCACCTGCGCGGAAGGTGCGCTTCGGGGTATCAGGAGCAATTATTGCGGACCGCGAAGGAGAGGGGAGTGGATGCCGCTACAATCAAGTTCTCTCCACCGGCTGTTTCCGAAGAGATGATCCGGCTTTCGGCTGAATATGACGTAGGATTGGCGCTGGAAAAAGCTGCTAGCCCCAATCGAGATCTGTGCCTGACGAACAAGATATTTTCCTATCTGCTCGCCGGGAATGGGGTGGCCGCAAGTTCGACTAGCGGGCAGAAGGCCATCGTGGAGAAGCTTGGCTCCGCCGGTTTTCTCTACGAACCGGGGGACTGCGAAGCGCTTGCCCGTGGTCTGCGCGTGTGGCACGATGACCGCTCGAAGTTGGAACAGGCGCGCCGGGAAGCGTGGTCGTTGGGCACCAACACATTCAATTGGGACCTCGAAAAAAGGAAGTTGGTGGAAGTGGTGGATTCGGTTCTAAATGCGCAGGAGAGCGGAGTGGCGACGAGGAGCAGTGCCGTTGGATAAAAGCGGGTTGAGGAATGTAATCATCGTCGCTCCCGAGTTCACGCCGAGCAGCTATCCTCCGGCGTTGCGGGCACGCTTTTTCGCGCAGCATCTTGCGGAATTCGGATGGAATCCCATCGTGCTGACCACGGATGCTCGCAATTACGCTGTCGCCGGCGACGCGGAGAATGAAAAGCTTCTGGACCCGCAGTTGGAGGTTGTGCGGACGCAGGCATTGTCCCTGAAGTGGACGCGCAGGCTCGGATTCACCGATGTCAGCCTGCGCACGCTGTGGCCTCACTGGCGGGCGCTGAATGCGATTTGCTGGAGCAGAAAAGTCGATCTGATTTTCATTTCTGTGCCGCCGAATTTCTCCATTGTTCTGGGCCGTCTGGCGCATGCTCGTTTTGGAATCCCATACATACTCGACTACAACGATCCCATCGTCAGCGATCATTACAGGAAACTACCCCGCAACAAGCGCCCGCCGAAATGGGGAGTGGTGCGCAGGCTGTACGGGGTTCTGGAACCGTTCGCTCTCAGGCGTGTTGATCAAATTGTAGGCGTGGCAGATTCGTATATGGCGGGCTTGTTTACGAATTATCCGTGGCTGCAGGGAAGGCGAGCTACCGCGATTCCGTTTGGCGTGGAGACCGGGGATTTTGAATATGTGCGCTCGCACCCGCAGAAGAATTCGATTTTTGATCCGGGCGACGGGTATTTCCATATCAGCCATATCGGCGCGGGCGGGCCTCAGATGGCCAATGTTCTGCGCGCGTTCTTTAAGGGCGTTCAGGGTTTGAGGCAGAGCGACCCGGAACTTTTCCGAAAAGTCCGGATGCACTTTGTGGGCACAACCTATGCGGCGAATGTCGAGGGCCAGTACCAAATCCTGCCCTCCGCCCGGGAGTTTGGGCTGGACGATCTGGTTCAGGAGCAGCCCAAGAGAGTGCCGCATCTCGAAGCCATTCAGCTCTTGCTGGACTCTAATGCGCTGCTGATCGTGGGTTCGGAAGCTCCGCACTACACGGCTTCGAAGATCTTCCCCTGCATGCTGGCCGGGAAGCCCCTGCTGGCGGTGCTTCACGAGGAAAGCCATGCGGGAAAGCTTTTGCAGGAACTGAACGCCGGAATAGCGGTGACGTTCGGCTCGATGCGGCCGCTGCCGAGTATCCATAATGAGATCAGCGGGGCGATGAGGGAACTCCTGTGCTCGCCGCCGGACTGGCGTCCTGCCACAGCGTGGGATAAGTTTGAGCCGTATACCGCGCGGGCAGTGACGGCGCGCTTGGCGGAGGTGTTCGATCGCAGTGTCCGATCAGAAAGTACGGCGGAAGCCAGCCGCGCCATGCGGCCGGAATTCCTGAAGTAGGTGATCTGCAGCAATGGCAAGCAGTGTAAGAAATCACGAACTACGCGAGGGGCCAGCGCCCATACCGATAGTTGCGTCGAAACAGGTGACCAAGGTGTTCGTTCCGCTGGTCACACCGTTCTTGTATGGGATGGAGCGGGCGGTCATCGAGCTATTCGGCGCATTACGACCCGAGGTGGAGCCTTACTTCCTGCAGAGTAACCGGATTTTTGAACGGCGGCCGCCCATCATTGAGGAGATGACGCGCCGGGGATTCTCGATCGAACTGTTGCCCGATCGGACGGACTGGGAGCGTCTGGCGAAACCTCGATCATTGAAGCACCTGATGCAGATGGTCACCGCGAGTGTGCGCAGCAATCTGGCGACGCTGAGGGGGGTGCGGGACAAAGACGTGCTCTATGTGCCGGGGATCAGTGCGGCCTCGAGTTCACTGCTGGCAGCAATCTATTGCCGGCTGACGGGGAGACGAGTGATCCACCACTTTCACGATCTGGGTACTAGCAACCGGCTGTTCCCGCTGTGGGTGCCGCTGGTGACCGATTTCGTTCACAATACCGAGTTTGGATTTCAAGCGGTCGCAAAGAGGCTGCCCGCAATGCGGAGCAAGCGAAACTTCATCGTGCCGTACATCATGGAAGTGGACGAGCGCCTTCCGGACAATCCGGATGTGTGCCGCGAGTTTTTGGACTGGCGGAATATCTTCTTTGTGGGACAGATTTCGCGTCACAAGGGCGTGGATCTTCTGGTCGAAGCTTTCGTGGCGGTCGCAGCGAAGTATCCGGATGTGAGGCTACATCTGGTCGGAGAAGGAAAGCAGGAATTCCGCGCGGAACTGCAGCGAAAAGTCCATGCAGCAGGACTGGAAGGCCGGGTGAAATTCTGGGGCTTTCGGGAGGACGCGACGCGGCTGCTGGGCTTTGCCTATGTTTATGTTCACAGCAGTCCTCCCAGCAGGTTTCACGAATCTTTTGGGCGCAGTGTTGTGGAGGCGATGGCGCACGGGGTTCCCATCCTGTGTTTTCGCAGCGGGGCGTTGCAGGAGATCGTCGTGCATGGGAAGACAGGTCTCTTATGCGATGAAGGTGTAGAGCACTTGGCGGAAGCCATGGAACTTTTCTTGCAGGACGCTGGGTTCCGAAGCACATGTGGCAACGGCGCTCGTGAGAGGTTCGACAATTTCTACGGAAAGGATGCAGTTCTGGGCCGCTGGCGCGGAGTTTTTGAACGCAGCAGCCTGACTTTCAGAGCCAGTTCCGCCGAACCGAAAGGAAGATCATGAATCTTGCCCTTGCTGTCGCTCGGCAATTTCACCGGGTCTTTCCTTTTTCGCAACTTCGGACCGCGAAATGGATTTTGAAAAACAACCACAACAAGGATCTGCACCCGATCCAACTTTTTGGATACGAAATGCCCCTTCGGGCTCGGACTACCGTGCACGTGCTGCTTTCGATAGAAGGAGAAAAGTTGGTCGAGGATAGATTGTTGTTGCAGCCCTATGTGCGAGAAGGCATGGTAGTTGCGGATGTTGGCGCGAACATAGGGTATCTCACCCTCTTTTTCTGCAGGGCGGTCGGGCCGCAGGGGAATGTGTTTGCTTTTGAGCCAGAACCAGATAATTTTCGGGAACTCGCGCGAACAGTGGAGCACAACCATATCGAATGGTGCACCACCGTGAACTGTGCTTGTGGTACGTCCGATCAGCCAGCGTACCTTGCGGTTGGATTAAACGGCTACATTCAGCCAGATAGCACCGGCTTGGCAAATTGTCAGATGGTGTCGCTGGATTCGTTTGTGAATGAGCGCAAGCTGTCGAAAGTCGACCTCGTCAAGATTGACGTGGAAGGCTTCGAGGCCCAGGTGCTCAGCGGGATGTCGGACATTCTGCAACGTTATCGGCCCATACTGTACGTCGAAGTGCATCCTTCCGGTTTTTGCGGCAGCGGAGATCCGAGGAGAGTCTGTTCGATCTTGAAGAAGTATTACAAGGAAATCCGAGCATTTCGAATTCGGAGTGAAGTCAAGCAGCGTCTACCGATGTGGGCGAGGGTGAGGTCATCATTCGGGACTGATGACGCTCTCATGCGGAAGTGCGAAACTACATTGGAAGAAGTGATGGAAGCGAAGCAGCATCGTTTCCAAGTTCTAGCGCTGCCGTAATGACGATGTAGGGTTCCACTGCGCTCATGTCGGCGAAATACAATTTAGCGATCCTTAGCACGCATCCGATTCAGTACCATGCGCCGTGGTTCCGGGGACTGGCGGCGCATCCGGATCTGGATGTGCATGTGTACTTCTGTCACAAGGCGACGCCTCAGGAACAAGCTCGCGCTGGTTTCGGCGTAGAGTTTGACTGGGATGTGGATCTCTTGGCGGGTTACCCACATTCTTTCTTGAAGAATACCGCCAACCCGGCAGGGCACGGCCGGTTCGCAGGTTTCGATACGCCGGAAATCGGAAGGATCATTCGCAAACAGAAATATGATGCTGTGCTAGTGAATGGCTGGAATTACAAGAGCGCGTGGCAGGCGATCTGGGCTGCGTGGCAGCGCGGAGTCAAGGTGATGATTCGGGGAGATTCGCACCTGCACTTCGACCGGAGCCGTTCCGTCAGGCTGACGAAGCGGCTGGCATACCCGAGCTTTGTGCCTCGGTTTGACGCGTGTCTCGCGCCGGGTAGCTGGTCGCGCGAGTATTTCGAACACTATGGAGCGCGGCGGGATCGTATTTTTTTTGTGCCCCACGTAGTGGATGTGGATTTCATGGAAAGCGAGAGCCAACGATTTTCGGCGGAACGCCCGGACTTGCGGCGGCAATGGAAGCTGCGCGAGGACAGCTTTGTCTTCCTGTTCGTGGGAAAATTCGCGGAAACGAAACGCCCCCTCGATTTCGTGAAGGCGCTGTGCGAGGCGGCCAAGCAGCGCACGCACATACAAGGTCTGATGGTGGGAGATGGTCCGCTGCGGCCGGCGTGTGAAGAATTTGTCAGTTTGCATGACGCTCCCGTCACATTCGCCGGATTTCTGAACCAGTCGCAGATCGTTCGAGCGTACGTCTGCGGCGATGTGCTGGTCCTGCCCTCGAGAGGAGAAACCTGGGGAATGGTCGTAAATGAGGCGATGGCATGCGGCCGACCGTCCTTGGTCTCGGATCGCGTTGGGTGTGGTCCGGATCTAGTGATGGCGCACGAGACCGGAGTCATTTTCCCTCACGGCAATGTGGCAGCGCTATCATCCGCGATGGTCAACATGGCAGCAAATCCGGGGCAGAGTGCAGAGATGGGGCGCAAGGCGCAGAGCCACTTGAAGAGTTACTCTGTGCAGGCCGCAGTTGAGGGCGTGCTGCAGGCTTTGCAGGCGACAGTAGGGGCGCGGGAGGCAGTATGCGCGCAGTGACGCTGCTGGATACGCGCTATCGCGCCGACGCGCTGATCGATGTGGCGGTTCCTGCAGGTTTCACGATCATTCTGGCATGGCTCAGTTCACACGACGTCAGCATCACACAAGGGGCTTTAGCGTTTGTTCTGTGCTGGATGCCGTGGCGCGCGTACAGGAACTGGCTGCGGGGTGACCGCAAGAACATCCCGCTATTTGCCCTGCTAGCGACGATGTTCACCCTGGCCTACGCCGTTCCGCTGTTCTGGGCGGAACACGTTGTGACCGGCATCTTCGGCCGCCGCATACTTCCGGAGAGCGCAATCACGGGCGCGCTGTTGCTGGCGGTATTGGGGGTAGCCTGCATCTGGCTGGGGATGCGAGTGGCGCAGGCATTTCATTGGGTTCCCAGGATCAACAAAGACGTTGCGAGCGATCCCTCACGGTGGACCTACCTGCGGGTGATTTTTGTGGTGGGAACGTTGGTAAAGATTTTCGTGCCCATCACAGCGCTGGGCATGGGTGGGCGGCAGTTCGTCGCGAGCTTTGAAAATACCGTGCCGGTGGTTACGTTTGCCATTTTCATGCGGCACTATTTGCGCGGCACCCTGCGGCAGGCTGACAAAATTCTGGTGGCCGGGTACTCGATCGTAGCCGTGATTGTGGGTATCTCCTCAGGCTGGTTGGGGAGTGCAGTGAACTTGGGCCTGGTTTTCATCGTCATATACGTCTACGAAAAGCGCCGCTTCCCCATGGCTGCGTGTTTAGCCGTCCTGCCGGTCCTCCTATTCTTCCAGCCGGCAAAAACCATGTTCCGGGAGCGTTACTGGGCACGTCAATCGAGCGATTCCTCCACCGAACGTGTCAGCTATTGGGTAGAGAATTCCTGGCGGCTATGGAATGAGGCCATCACGAGTCAGGACAACGAGCACCTGAGAGAGCTTTCCAATAGCACGTTGAGCCGCTTCGATCTGCTGCGTCAGACCGCACACGTCATCGAGTTTACTCCGAGCAGGGTGCCGTACCAGTACGGCAGTCTTTACTCTTACATGCTGGTTACATTCATTCCGCGATATTTCTGGCCCGACAAGCCCTCGGTCAATGATGCGAATCGCTGGTACCAGGTGCGATATGGCCTGACCGATCCGCAGAATCTTTCGGTAGTGTCGATTGCCGTGGGAACAGTGGGCGAGAGCTATATCAGCTTCGGCTGGTTGGGACCGCTGCTGGTGATTTTCCCGCTGGGAATCTTTCTCGGAACGTTCGAGCGGATCTTCCTCCATGCCGACTCCGGAGTCCTGTTCAGTTGCCTGGGGGCAGTGCTCTTTCCGCAGTTGCTGGCGATTGAGTCGCAGATGGCACAGTACGTCGCGGGACTGGCGCAGCAGATTGCGTTAATTTTGCTCGTACTGATTCCGACGCTGGAGGCGCGCTCGACTGCGGGGAAATCGCTGAGGCTCGCAGCCATGCCGTACCCGCTGAATCGGCGGCCAAAGCCGAATGCCAGCCTTCCAGGGGCGGCGATTCTGCGGCGGAGAACGGTTGGCAAATAGCAACCGGATGAAAATTCTTCATGTGAGTCCATCGTTCTATCCCACCAGGGCGTACGGCGGGACTATTCGCTCCAGCTATGGATTGTGCCGTGGGCTGACGCAGCTTGGTTGCGAGGTCCGGGTTCTGACCACGGACACTGACGGAATCGGCCGAAGTCTGGAGGTAGCGAACGATCGCGATGTCCCCGTCGATGGTCTGCAGGTTCGCTATTGCCACAAGCTGTTTCGAAATTCGGTGTCGGCCGGCTTGCTTCGGGTTCTGGGCGAGTACATCGCGTGGGCCGATGTTGTGCATTTGATCGCGGTGTACTCATTTCCGACGTTTCCGACCCTGGCATATTGCCGCAGGTTGCAAAAGCCGCTGGTGTGGTCACCCAGAGGATCGCTGCAGCGCTGGGAGGGATCGACTCGCACGGCCGCGAAGTTCGTGTGGGAACAGGCATGCCGCATCCTCTCTGCGAAACAAAGGCTGGTCCTGCACACTACTTCCGAAGAAGAAGCGCGGCAAAGCGAGGCACGGTTCCCCGATGTGCGCACAGTGATCGTCCACAACGGAGTGGAGTTGCCAGCGCATGTCCGCAGAACTGAGCCCAGTGCTGAATTGCGTATCACGTATCTTGGGCGCCTGCATCCCATCAAGGGCATCGAGAACCTGCTGGATGCCTGCAAGTTGATGGAGGGGGATCCTGATCCCTGGCGTTTGACGATTGCCGGCAGCGGGGAAGGGGATTACTCAAACGTCCTCAAGTCGAAGGTGGAGAAACTCGGGTTGCAGGCGCGCGTGGAGTTCACCGGCGAAGTTTTCGGAGACGCAAAAGAAAATCTGTTCGCCGAGTCAGATGTCCTTGTGGCTCCGTCATACGTGGAAAACTTCGGGATGGTGATCGCGGAGGCTCTTGCACACGAAGTCCCAGTCATCGCGGGCAGGGGGACACCGTGGCAGGGTTTGCAGAGCAATCAATGTGGTTTGTGGGTGGAGAACGACGCGCAGAGTCTGGCTGCCGCGATTCGGCGAATGCGCGAGTTGCCGCTAAGGGAAATGGGGCGACGCGGGCGATGCTGGATGCAGCGGGAGTTTTCCTGGGATGCGGTGAGCAGGGAAATGCTAGCAGTATTTCAAGCTTGCCTCTTGTCCGATTGATCTGCAAACTCAGCCTGAGTCTGGCCGGGGAGCGGGCATGATTCCGGTACATCGGCCTGCAGGGAGCCGATTTCTAGCACTGTCGAGATGGCGGCGCGAAAGCGGGCGGCGAAGTGTTCTTCCAGAAATATGCTGTGGACTCTTTTTCGAGCGGCATCTCCTAACTTCGAGGCCAGTCGCGAATCGGTGAGCACCGGAATGGCGGCGTCGGCAATGCTGTTGGGCGTAAGGTCCTTGGCGAGCACGACTCCATTGCCATCGGGGAACAATTCGGCCGTCACCGTGCCGGCTAAGCCCATGAAGGGCACACCGAAGCTGGCGGCTTCGATGCCGGCCAATCCGAAGCCTTCCTGCTCAGAGGCATAAAACAAGAGCCGGGAGGAGCAGTAGGCGCGGTCTCGTTCTTCATCGCTGACGCGGCCGAGGAAGCGGATGCCTCCAAGATGTTCCTGCTCGACGCGACGGCGGAGCCGCGGCTCGTCGGAACCGGTGCCGATGATGGTCAGTTGTGCTTCCGGGATGGACGCGCGAATCACGGGCCAAGCGTCCATTACGGCATCGTGTCCTTTGTAGCGCTCGGGGCTGCTCATGCGACCTACAATCAGTGCATGGGGAGGCAGGCTGCCGGGATCCACATGGCGGGAGGCTCCGCGAATGCCCAGCCACGCGACCTCAACTTTCGGCAGCCACGGGTTCGGCTTGCGGGTGGCCGCGACGGTGGTGGCGGAATTCGCGACGATGACAGAAGCACCAAGAAGGGCCTCGCGCCTGCGGCCGCACAAAGGTTGCCACACCTCGACGCCATGAATGAAGACGGCGTAAGGGACGCTCCGAAGCTTCGGCACCATCGCATGCAGCACCGCCAGATGGACGTGATCGTAAATCACCAGGTCCGGAGGATGCTGCGATCCGAGCAAAACGTGGGCCGCGATTTTAGCAATGCGCAGGGGACGCGGCCAAAACGGTGGATGTTGCCAGACGACTACCCTGCAGTAAGGCTCTAGCGCGGAACGGATAGACTGCGCGACCACTCCGATTCCGCCGTAGGCGGTGCCCAAACCTGAGGTGACGAGCGCAACTGTCTTGCGCGAGTTGGAAACAACCCCCGAAGCAACCATGTGTTGAAAGGAAGTGAGAGCATTATATGCCGGCTCGTAGGATTCCACACTGTTTTGCGTAACGAAGGCTGCAGGGCGGGGTTAGCTGCATGTATGTCACGCGCGCCGGCTTCTCAGATAGAATCACCAGATTGGCCTCTTCCGCGCAAGCAATCCCATCTTACTCAGGTAGCACACTCGGGAAGCTGTCAGGGCGTGGCCAGGTCCCAGGTTAGTCGCAAGCAAACAGTGAATTCATAGTCGAATGTGCGGTATTGCAGCAGTGCTGGGCGATCTGCCCTCGGATCAGATCGAAACGTCATTGCGCGGCATGCTCGGCGCCCAGGCGCATCGCGGGCCTGACGACAGTGGCTCAGTTCTGATTGCGACGGGCGGCGCCATGCTCGGCTTGGGAAGTCGCCGTCTTGCCATCCAGGATATTTCTCCCCTGGGGCACCAGCCCATGCGCAACGAGAACACCGGCGATGTGCTGGTTTACAACGGCGAAATCTACAACGCTCCCGAAATCAGAGAGATCCTGCAAATCGCAGGCCACCGCTTCCGCGGCCATAGCGACACGGAAGTTTTACTCCGGGCCTATGAGGAATGGGGAATCGAGTGCCTCGACCGCCTGCGGGGAATGTTTGCATTCGCCCTATGGGACGCGCGGCGTTCACGGTTGGTGATCGCGCGCGATCACTTCGGAATCAAGCCTCTGTACTACGCGAAGGGGAATGGTTGGATTGCCTGCGCCTCGGAGGTTCAGGCTCTGACACATTGTGGATGGATCGCTGCCGAGGTGGACCGGCGCGCGCTGGCGGGGTATCTGGCCTATGGAGGAGTGCAGGAACCACTCACGATTGTCGCGAATGTGTTGGCATTGCCCCGCGGTTCCTGGAAGGAGTTCGATAACACCGGGAAAGTGACCGGTGAAGGGAGATACTGGGAATTTCCCCGGTTGCGGCGCTCCACCGAATCCCAGCCATTGTCGCAGATCATAGAAGAAGGCCGGGCGCTGCTGCAGAAGGCAGTCACGAGCCACCTGCTGAGCGATGTCCGCATTGGAGTCTTCCTCAGCGGGGGCCTGGATTCCACCGCCATTTTGGGGCTAGCCCGAAACAGGGAAGAGGGTAACTCGCTTGAAGCATTTACGGTTTCGTTTCCCGACCGGCCTGCTGATGACGAATCTGAGGTTGCGCAAGCGACTGCGGTGCGCTTCGCTGCGCCATTCAATGAGTGCCGGGTCAGCGACAGTACCGCGCTGCGTTGGATGGCCGACGCCCTGGCCCGCATTGATCAGCCGTCGATGGACGGGTTCAACACCTACGTGGTGGCGCGCGCCGCGCGCGAACAAGGCATCGTGGTAGCGCTGTCGGGCCTGGGCGGCGATGAGATGTTCGGCGGCTATAACCTGTTTCGCCGCGTGCCTCGCACCTACAATTTCATGTCGTGGTTGAACCCGCTGCCGGAGCGGCTGCGCAAGACGGCCGCGACGCTTGCGACCGCGTTCACGAGCCAGATCGCGCGGGGCAAAGCGGAGGAGATTGTGGCTGCCGATCCGGGCTTGATCGGAATCTACTTCCACTATCGGAGGCTGCTTTCGAATTCTAATCTCGCCGCCATGGGGATGAATGCCGGTGAACTCGGTCTGTGGGAGGATTTCCAGGTTCCGGAGTGCCGATACCAGGATTGTTATGTGCCCGGAGATCATGTCGCTTCCGTAGGGCGGCTGGACTCTTCCTTCTATTTGCAGAATCTCCTGCTTCGGGACAGTGACGTGTTCGGGATGGCAAACTCGCTGGAGATTCGAGTGCCTTTCCTGGGGCGTGATCTGGCCGAGTGGGCGCTCGGACTGCCGGGGAACGTGCTGCTCCCGCGAAGAGCGCCGCAGAAGTACCTGCTGCGCAAGATCTGCGCGAGTCTCTACACCAACGCTCAATTGAAGCAGCCGAAACGCGGGTTCGCTCTGCCTTTTGCCGCGTGGCTGCAAGGTCCGCTGCGCGAGCTGATGGAGGAAAACCTGCGCTCCTTGCGGTTCAGTGGACTGCTCGATCCGGCCGGCATCAATCTTCTGCGGAAGATGTTCGACGCTGAACCCAATGGTCCGGCGTGGTCGCGAGTGTGGGCGCTGGTTGTGCTGGGAACGTGGTTGCAAAAACAGCAACGTCCCATGCCGCAGACCGCGGTTCCTGCCTGAAAGGCTAGCTCCCCGGACCATGTAGGGACAGCCGCCAACGGCTGTCCCGTCCTGCGCAAGCTCGATAGATTTTGCCAGCTACGTGAGCCGCCGGCTTCGCTCGGCTGGACAGCCGAGGCGGCTGTCCCTACATAGACACTTAGTAAGGCATGCGGTAGAGCGCCGAGGTTCCTGCTGCGCCGATCAATGCGCCGGCATTGACCGTGCTTTTTAGACCGCTAGTGGGAACGTAAACGATGTCTTCCGTGTTCAACGGAATGTCGGGTTGCTTGCCATGCAGCAACTTCTTCAGATCGAGTTTTTGTTCCTGAAATCCCGTTGGAGTTTTGTGAAGCAGGGTAGTCTTGCCATACGCAGCAAGATGAGTGGGGCCTCCAGCGGCCGCTACGACTTGGACGACGGTGACTCCGCCGCTGGCATTGAGCACGTATCCGCCGGGCCGGGTAACCTCTCCCAGCACGTAAACGATGCCTGCCCTGGGTACGACAACGGTATCACCAGGTCTGAGTTCGACATTGTTGGCGGTCATTTCGCCAGGATTTTTGGAGATCTTCAGGGTGGTTGATTCTGGCTGACCGCGATGGCTGATGGTGACCGTATTGGATGCTCTTTCCGTGGTGCCCCCGGCCAGTTGTAGAACATCAAACAAGCGGTGCGGGCCTAAGACGGAGTAAAAACCTGGCTTGCCCACTTCGCCGGCCACCGAAATCCCGCTGCTGGTGAAGTCCTTGGCGTAAATGGAGACCTGCGGGTCGTTCACTATTTTGTTCTGCCGCAACTGAGCCTCGATGGCAGCTTCGGCCTCGCTGGTGCTGAGGCCAGCCAGGCGAACATAGCCAATGAGCGGCATCGTAATGTTTCCCGTCTCGTTGATCCGGGCGCGTCCGGACAGGTCGGGCGCTCCGTAGACCGTGATCTCGAGTTCATCTCCGGGGCCCAGCAGCAAGGGAGTGGCATTGGACGCGAGATGGTTTTCGTCATCTGAACTGGCGGCGGGCTGGGCCGGTGCTGTGTGGGATGGCTTTCCATCGTCCTGCAGGGCTGCGGTGTTCTGCCCCTGCGCATTCTGCAGGACCGCGGTGCCACTGGCGCCGGCGGACTGAGAAGCGCTCAGGAAACTCAACATCAACATGAAAATGAGAAACTGACGGGGAACCCTGAAGGCACAGCGCATATTGTGTATCGACATTCTAAAGCCGCTTCTCCAGAGGCACAACCTTGAATTCGTGCATTGGAATGCGCTTCTCTTCAGGAAGGCTTTGTCGCGGTGATCAATAAGAAAAGGCCGCAGCGGCGGCCCAACCGGCGCACCAGGAATCTGGGAAACAATTTCCACAGGAGCCGATAAAAGGCAGATTGGAATTTCGCCGAAGGTTGATGCAAGAGCAAATCTCCAGCACTAAATTCTACGCGCAATTTTACGTTGCAGAATCCTGCCATGAGTTGCCGGGCTTCCTCCTGCGTAAAACTCTTCGTGCCGGGACTTTCCAAATGCTGGAAGACGCATTGACGTATAGTCTTTCTGCCAAGCAGGCCGTAACGCAGCCACAGCATCGCTCCGGTAAGCGAAGGATGGTGGTAAACCATGATCCTCGCCTGGCCTCCGGGTTTTAGCACCCGCAGGGCTTGGCGCACGCACTGCTGTGTATTGGGGCTGTGATGCATCACTCCGTAGGAGTACACGACGTCGAAGTAGCCGTCGGGAAAAGGCAATTGCTCGGCATCGGCGATCCTTAAATCTGGATTGAAAGCGGCGGCTTCGCAGCGCTGGCGGGCCCTTTCGATCGACGCTGCCGATAAATCCACGCCCGTGGCCTGGGCCCCTGCTTTGAGCCACTCGAGGTAATCGGCGCCCAACCCCACTCCGATTTCCAGCACTTTCAGACCCCGCGCACTGGGAAAAGCGGCAAAGTCAAAAATGAAAGGTTCCAGTTGGTATCGGGCGCGCGCGTGCGCGTCGAAATCCTGTGGGCCCTCAAGGTAGCGGGTGCCGCAGGGCTCTGCGTTCCAGAAATCCCGGACCGCTTCTTTGCTGACGGTGCTTGAATGCATGGATGGGGTTGAAATCTGTTGAGACAGTATAGCTGCACGAGCGTCGAATCAGGGTAGAATGCTTACAGTTTTTTCCGTCCCAATGCCCAAGCTGGAAGACTCTCTAAAGCTGGAGTCCGCGCGGAGCCATGTGACTCTGCCCGTGAGCGTAATCGTGGCCACGCGCAACGAGGAGCGCAATCTGCCGCGTTGCCTGGAATCCCTGCGTGGTGCTGGCGAGGTGTACGTGATCGATTCGCAAAGCACGGATGCAACCGTGGCCGTGGCGGAATCGTATGGGGCGCAGGTGGTGCAGTTTCATTATCAGGGTGGTTGGCCGAAGAAACGCCAGTGGGCATTGGATTCGTTGCGGTTCAGCTATGAATGGGTTTTGCTGATCGATGCGGACGAAGCGTTGACTCCGGAACTTCTTAAGGAAATAAAACAAGCGATTCAAACGCCGGGGTTCGATGGCTACTACATCAAGCTGCGAATGTTTTTTCTTGGCCGCGAGTTGCGCCACAGCGGGGCGGGCTTTTACAAGCTTTCGCTATTCCGCCGCGGTAAAGCGCGGTTTGAGTGCCGCTTGATGGAGCAGGATGACTCGATGGCCGATATGGAAATCCACGAACACGTGGTCGCGGACTCGAGAGACAGGATCGACAAACTGAAACATCCATTACTCCACCACAACGTGGAATCCCTTTCGCACTACATTCAGAAACACGATAAGTATTCGAATTGGGACGCGCGCGTCTGGTTTGAGGGAGGGGGGAACGCCCGAGACCTGGCGCCTTCGCTTTTCGGATCGCAGGCGCAACGCCGCCGGTGGCTGCGAAAGACATTCTTCTCGCTGCCTGGGTCGCCGGTTCTGTTCTTCCTTTACAAATACATCTTCTGTCTCGGACTTCTGGACGGCATTCCCGGCCTGATCTATTGCGGGCTTCAGGGCGCTCAGTTCTTCCACGTGAAAGCCAAGATCTATGAGTTGAAGACGCAGGGAATGCGGAGGGCACGGGCCTAGTCCGATGTGTGGAATCAGTGGTGTCGCAAATTGCGGAGACCGCGAGACGCTGGCGCGCATGACCCAGGTGCAGGCACATCGCGGCCCAGATGATTCCGGACTCTGGGATCGTAGATTCCCCGACGGCTCTTACATTGGCCTGGGAAGCCGGCGGCTCGCAGTTCTCGATCTTTCCGCCGTTGGTCACATGCCGATGTGCAATGAAGACGGCACAGTTTGGATCACTTACAACGGAGAGATCTATAACTTCGCCGAACTTCGTTGCGAACTCGAGGGCAAGGGGCACCAGTTCGCTTCGCACACGGATACTGAGGTAATTATTCACCTCTATGAGCAGGAGGGGCCGGAGTGCGTGAAGCGTTTGAACGGGATGTTCGCGTTCGCGATCTGCGATCTGCGCTCAGGTGCGCCAACCCTCTTCCTGGCGCGGGATCACTTCGGCATCAAGCCGTTCTACTATTTTCATCAAGGGGAACGATTCGCGTTTGCCTCCGAGATCAAAGGCTTGTTGCAGGTCCCGGAGCTTGAGGCCGAACTCGATCCACAATCGCTGCATCAGTATCTGACGTTTCTGTGGGTTCCCGATCCAAAGACGATGTTTCGGCACATCATGAAGTTGCCCGCGGGGCACTATGCAATTTTGCGAAACGGCGAATTGAGAATTCAGCAGTATTGGGATCTCACATTTCCAGCGGCGAACCACCGTTACGCCCGTTCCGAAGCCGAACTGGCGGAAGAAGTTCGAGAGCGCTTCCGCAAATCTGTGAAAGCGCAGATGGTGAGCGACGTCCCCATCGGAGCGTTCCTCAGTGCTGGCTTGGACTCTTCATCCATCGTCGCCATGATGCGGCAGGCCACCGAGCAGCCGGTGAGAACGTACACGATTACCTTTCCATCGAAGTATCGCGTGGGCGAAAGCACACTGGATGATCCTGAGGTCGCGAGCCGTCTGGCGCGCAATCTCGGATGCGAAAACCATCGGATTGTGGTGGAGCCAGAGGTTACCGATCTGCTGCCGAAACTGTTGTGGCATATGGACGAGCCGACGGCCGATCCGGCGATCATCACTGCTTACCTTGTCTGCCGCGAAGCTCGCAAGCAGGCTACCGTACTGCTCTCCGGAGTGGGCGGAGATGAGTTATTCGCTGGCTATCGGAAGCACGTTGCGCATTTCTGGTCGGAGGCATACGCGGGACTGCCTTCGCTCTTGCGGGTGCCGGCGGAACGGGCGCTTGCCGGGTTGCCAAGCTTCCGGGGAACATCGCTGAAAGGCGGAGTGCGGCTAGCGAAGAAAATGGCGCGCAGCGCTTCGCAGGATCCCGTGGATCGCTTCATCGCCAATTGTACTTATCTGGATGGAAGGCAAAAATCTTCTCTCTACACCGGCGCTTTTGCTGCTGAAGCATCGACGCTCGATCCGGCACGCGAGCACGTGGCCGCTTTTGAACGCGTGCAGCATGCCGATTTCCTCCACCAGATGCTTTATCTCGATACGAAGATATTCATGACGAGCCTGAATCTGACTTACAACGACAAGATGAGCATGGCCTCGTCGGTGGAAGTGCGCGTACCGTTCCTCGATCGTGAGTTGGCCGAGTTCGTGGCGTGGAGCGTTCCCCCTCGCCTGAAACTCAAGGGATTCCTGCGGCCCACCACCAAGTACATCTTCCGCCGTGCCATGCGCGACATTCTTCCGGCCGAAGTGTTGCGGCAGCCGAAAGCAGGATTCGCAGCTCCGGTAGACTACTGGCTTGCCCACGATTTGAGACCTATGGTGGATGATTTGCTTTCGCCCGCACAAATTCGCAAACGCGGCATGTTCAGGCCTGACGCAGTGCAGCGTTTTGTGCAGGAACACCGGACTGGACGCCGTGACTGGTCGATGCAATTGTGGCAGTTCCTCACACTGGAATTGTGGATGCAAGCGTTTGTCGGCGGGGCTGCCCGCAAGTTCGAGCTGGAAGACCTCCCCCAAGTAGCCAACGCATGAGACAAGTACTCCAGGACGCGCGCAGCGGTGCGATCAGCGTGGAGGAAGTTCCAGCACCCCAACTTCTGCCCGGGTGCGTGCTGGTGCGCATTGCGGCGTCCGTGGTTTCAGCGGGCACGGAGCGCGCCTCTGCCGAGTTTGCGCGGAAGAACCTGCTACAGAAGGCCAGATCTCGTCCGGACCTGGTGCGCGAAGTGATCAGCAAAGTGCGGCGGGACGGGATCGTTTCCACAGTGCAGGCGGTCCGCAGCCGTCTGGATCAGCCGCAGAGTCCCGGCTACAGCAGCGCTGGAACGGTGCTTGCGGTTGGCGAAGGTGTCACGGATATCCAGTCGGGTGATCGCGTGGCCTGCGCCGGTGCGGGTTTTGCGGTGCATGCGGAGATCGCCTGCGTTCCGCGTTTGTTGCTGGCGCGAATTCCAGCCGGGAATCCAATTTCAGGTCCCGGCGAAGTGCCTTTGGACCAGGCTGCATTCGCAACCTTGGGCGCGGTTGCGCTGCACGGCATACGCACAGCCGAAGCGAAGCTGGGCGATATGGTGGCTGTAATTGGACTGGGATTGCTGGGCCAACTCACGACGCAGCTTCTGAAAGTTGCCGGATGTCACGTGTTGGGGATGGACATTGATCCCGGCCGCGCACAACTGGCATCGCAAATGGGCGCCGATGCGGTAGCGACATCTGCATCTGAGTTTCGCGACCTTTGCCTGCAAGCTTCCCGCGGTGGTGGTGTCGACTGCGTGCTGATCACCGCCGAGACGCCGAGTAGCGATCCGGTGAACCTCGCTGCAGCCATCGCGCGCGATCGTGCGGTGGTGGTCGCGGTCGGCACGGTGGGCATCGACATTCAGCGTAAGGCTTTTTACGAGAAGGAACTTCAATTTCGCATTTCGCGTTCGTACGGTCCCGGAAGATATGACACGGCGTATGAGCAGAAGGGACGCGATTATCCCATCGGGTACGTGCGCTGGACGGAAACGCGGAATATGGAAGCGTTTGTTGAGTTGCTGGCCGAAGGAAGGCTGAAGCTTGATCCTCTGATCACGCACCGCTTCCCGATTGAGACGGCGTATAGAGCCTACGAATTGATTTCGGGCAAATCGCGCGAGCCTTTTCTTGGTGTGGTCATTTATTACGCGGACGATGTTGAGAGTTCAGCGTCGCTGGCGCTCGCTTCGGTGGCCGGCATTCCCGGTCCGCTTCGCGCCATGACAAATGACGTGAACGTCGGGTTGCTGGGCGCAGGAGGATTTGCATGCTCCACGTTGATTCCCGCCATGAAGAGCTCGTCCCATACATCACTGCTCACAGTGTGCGCCGCGACTGGATCGCACGCCAAGCATGCCGCGAGCAAATTTGGCTTTCGGAAATGCACGACGGATGACACGGGGTTGATGCAGGATCCCGAGATCAACACGGTTGTCATTGCTACTCGCCATCATCTGCATGGCGGCCAGGTTCTGTCTGCTTTATCCGCGGCAAAAAACGTATTCTGCGAAAAGCCGCTGTGCTTAAGCGAAGAGGAATTAAAGAAAATCGTAAGCGCGTACATGGAAATACCCGGTGCACAGAAACCAGCGCTGATGGTGGGTTTCAACCGGCGCTTCGCTCCCATGGTCACGCAGATGAAGGCATTCTTAGCCCCCGTGGTGGAGCCACTTGCGCTTCACTATCGAATCAATGCCGGATACCTTCCGCCCGACCATTGGATGAATGATCGTGAACAGGGTGGAGGCCGCATTCTGGGCGAAGTGTGTCATTTTATCGACCTCATGATGTTTTTTGCTGGTTCGCCCATCGTTGAAGTAGCCACTCGAGAAATCGGAACCACGGGGCGTTACAGCGCCGATAATGTGCTGATCTCCGTTCGGTTCGGCAATGGTTCCGAAGGGATCATCAGCTATCTCGCAAACGGGGATCGTTCTTTTTCCAAAGAGCGGATTGAGGTTTTTGGTGGCGGCTGCACCGCAGTGCTGGACGACTTCCGCCGCATGGAGCTTGTGCGCAACGGCCGGACACAAAAGGTTCGCTCGCGATTGCGACGGGATAAGGGCCATCGCGCTGAGTGGACGGCCTTTGTCGATAGCATTCGACTGGGGAAAGATGCGCCGATCCCTTTTGAGGACATTATGTGTTCCACGCTGGCGACGCAGCGCGCCGAAGAATCACGGATGGCAGGGAAACCGCTGGCGGTGGAGGCTGCGGGATTTCTGCGTTCTTGCCAGATGACCTCCACTCTGCATCCCGACCCGAACGAATGAGCGCAGGACAACTCGAGTTCACAGGAGAGTAAGTTAGTTCATGCTGATTTTGGGCCTCAACATGTTCCACGCGGATGCCTCCGCGGCGATCCTGCTCGATGGGGAAGTCAAATTTGCCATCGCCGAAGAGCGTCTCAATCGCCGCAAGCATTACGGCGCGTTTCCTGCACTAGCGGTGAAGGCATGTTTGGATGCCGTTGGCGCGAAAATATCGGACGTGGAACATGTGGCGGTCGGCCAGGACAGCGATGCGAACCTGATCAAAAAGGTGCAATACGCCGTCAGCAATCCTGCGAACGTTCTCAACTTCATTCGCCTCCGTCAACGCAAGGAAGCGATGCGCGACGTGCGCTCGCTATTGGCCAAGGCTCTAGACGTGGGCCCGCAGCAACTCACGTTTCAGGAGCATCACCTGGAACATCACATCGCTCACATAGCCAGCGCGTACTACTGCTCGCCGTGGGAAAAGGCTGCTGGATTCAGTTATGACGGTTCTGGAGACTTCGTCTCCACCATGATGGCGCGTTGCGAGGGCAACGATATTGAAGTGTTGGAGCGCGTTTTTCTGCCGGATTCGCTGGGAAGTCTCTATACGATGATCTGCGAGTTCATCGGCTACTCGAAATATGGGGATGAAGGCAAAGTGATGGGCCTGGCCCCGTATGGCAGGGACACGTATTGCGGCGAGATTGGCAAGATGATCTCGGTTAAGAATGCCGGCTTTCAACTGGATCTCAGTTATTTCAAGCCTCTCGGCAGCAATCAGGGAATGCAGGTGTTGCCGGACGGCACAGTTCGCCTGGCGCGGCACTTTTCCGATCGCATGGAAAAGCTATTTGGCGAGCCGCGAAAGCCAGACAGCGAAGTCTCCCAGCGCGATATGGATTTCGCCTTCGGCCTGCAGCATCGCTTCGAGGAAATATTCTTTCATCTTCTGAACAGGTTGTACGACAAAGTTCCACTCGATGATCTCGCGATGGCGGGCGGATGTGCTCTGAATAGCGTGGCCAACGGGAAGCTGTTCGACAGCACTGCTTTCCGCCGTACTTACATTCAGCCCGCGGCTGGTGATGAAGGGCTCGCCATCGGAGCGGCTTTACACACGTATCATTCCGTCCTTAAGCAACCGCGCCGCCACGAGTTGAAGCACTCGTATCTGGGGCCGGAGTTTTCGGAAGCGTGCATCCAGTCGGTCCTGAAGAATGCAGGACTGGAATATCGTAAGCTGGATCGCCGTGACTTGCTCGAAGAAACCGCCGAGCAAATCGCCGCGGGCAAGGTGGTGGGATGGTTTCAGGGACGCATGGAATGGGGGCCGCGCGCGTTGGGCAACCGGTCGATCGTGGCGCACCCTGGCCGTCCGGACATGAAAGACATTCTGAACGCCCGCATCAAGCATCGCGAATGGTTCCGCCCCTTCGCGCCTTCGATCTTGGCGGAGTATCAGCACGAATACTTTGAGCACGATCATCCGTCACCATTCATGCTGCACGTGTATAAGATTCGTCCGGAGAAGCGGAAGGCTTTGTGCGCCGTGAACCACGTCGATGACACGGGGCGTCTGCAGACGGTGACGCGAGAAGAGAATCCGATGTACTACGATCTGATCTCGGCCTTTCACCGCAAAACGGGGCTGCCGGTCATCCTCAATACCAGCTTTAACGAGAACGAGCCCATCGTGTGCACTCCGGAGGAGGCCATCGCTTGCTTCCAACGGACTCGCATGGATGTGCTCGGGATCGGGCCATTTCTGGTGGTGAAGCCGGGGATAGACAGGCGGGTCGCAGTTTCTGCTTCCGAGAAGAGACAGCTGGTGTAGGTCGTCGGAACCTTCGGCCTCGCTGCGCCTCGGCGGGACAGCCCAATGGGCTGTCGCTACGCGGGTCAGGTTTTGCTACGCGGGTTGGGCAAGCCTGGTCAGGGCTTCGGCGACTGCTTTGATTTGAGAATCGATTAGTTCGGGATAGATTGGGAGCGACAACACTTCTTTGGCGGCTTTCTCTGATTCCGGGAACGAGTCCAGTCCGTATCCTAATTCCGCATACGCGGGTTGCAGATGAATTGGGGTGGAGTAATGAATGCCTGTTTGAATTCCCTCGTTCAGCAGGGCGGCCTGGAGTGCATCCCGATTGTCTGCCCGAAGGGTGTAGAGATGGTAGACGTGGCGTGCCCCTGGCATTTCGGTTGGCAGTAGCAGGTCGGATCCTGCCAGGAGTTCGTCATACTTCCTCGCAATGGCGCGACGGGCCGCCGTCCATCGTTCCAGATGGCGCAGCTTCACGCGAAGGATCGCGCCCTGGAAACCTTCCATACGATAGTTATATCCGTGCAGCACATGGTGGTATTTGCGGTCTTGGCCCCAATCGCGCAGCATGCGGATGGTGCGCGCGTGTTCAGGGTTGCTGGTGGTGACAGCGCCACCTTCCCCGTAGGCGCCGAGATTTTTTGCCGGGTAAAAACTGAAGCAGGCAATGTCGCCGATGCTTCCCGCAGAACGGCCCTTATACTTTGCTCCGTGCGCCTGAGCGGCGTCTTCAATTACGACGAGCTTGTGTTTCCGTGCCACTTCCAGGATCGGGTCCATGTCCGCGGGATGACCGTAGAGATGAACCGGGACGATCGCCTTGGTGCGAGGCGAGATTGCGGCCTCAAGCGCCGCCGCATTCATGTTGAAGGTTCGCGCTTCGATGTCAACCAGAACCGGTTTGGCGCCGCAGTAGAGGATCGTCGCGACACTCGCGACAAAGGTGAATGGAACCGTAATGACCTCATCGCCTGGCCCGACGCCGGCCGCGAGCAGCGCCAGGTGCAAGGCGCTAGTGCCGGAATTCAGCGCGATACAGTCGGTTGTACCGCAGTACGCGGCAAATTCTCTTTCAAACTCCGCCACCTCGGGACCAAGCACAAATTGACAGCTGTCGAGCACCCGAGCAACAGCCTGGTCGATTTCAGGCTTGATGCTGCGGTACTGCGCTTTCAGATCCAGGTACGGGACTTTGATAGTTGCCATTCAGGAACCCTAATGCCTGCTTAGTGAATTAGCCATGCCGTACAGGCCAGCGCCACGCCGAGGGCTGCGAAGGCCACGCCCATGCCCCAGTAGATCTTGCGGCCTGTCAGCAGGGTGATGGATGTAATCACCAGTCCGATTTCGAGAAACACTTCAGAGAGATCGAAGCGGTCCGCCCGGTTCCGCTCGGTCGCGACTTCGGCCTCGAGCCGGCGCGCTTCGGCCTCGGTGTCATTTCGATTATCGCGGTAGCGCGTGGACTCCTGGGAATACTTGTCGCGCAACTTGGCTAATCCGGCCGCGTCGGCAGTGGCTTGTACCGCGGTCAAGTCCAAAAACAACTCGTCGACGTGGCGGCGAACGTTTTGCGATTGATAATAGGCCCACCGGTCCGACGCCAGAGCCTGCAGGACGACTTCTTCCGTATGCGCGCGGTGCCCGAGCAGTGTCGCCACCGCAACCAGCACAGCCACAATGGCCATAGTCAGCGAGACCGGAGCGAGTTCAGGATTTCCCTTGGCGTGCTCAGCATGCTCTTGGAGTTCTGTGAGTTCTTCAGGCATTGCCTTACTCTCCCATGACCTTCACGATGACGCGCTTGTCGCGCTGCCCGTCGAATTCGGCGTAAAAGACTCGCTGCCACGTCCCTAGATCGAGTTTGCCTGCCGTGATGGGTACGATCACTTCGTGATGAATGAGCAACGCCTTCAGATGCGAGTCGCCATTGTCCTCGCCTGTTTCATGATGCTTGTAATCCTTTTTGAAGGGGGCGAGATGCTCCAGCCACTGGTCGATGTCTTCGATCAGTCCGCTCTCGTTGTCGTTCACATAGATTCCGGCGGTGATGTGCATGGCCGAGACCAGAACCATGCCTTCGCGAACGCCGCTCTTGGAGACAATCTGCTCGATTTGCGGCGTGATATGGACGTAAGCGCGATGTGTCTTGGTGTGAAACTTTAAATATTCTGTATGGGTCTTCATGCTCAGATCCTTGCGGGCGTTCGGCTATCGTAGTGCCTCGGCAATCTTGCCACTGGCCAGCAGTTGCGCGATGCGCACGAAATCCGGATACATCACGCGATCCTTGTCCATCGCTGCAGAAACAGAACGGATCGCAGCATGCGCTGCCTGGCCGCGCTTCGACGTCTTCAGCGGAGCCAGGAAGTCCAGTGCCTGCGCCACTGCCATGGCTTCAATGGCCAGGACGTTGCGCGCGTTTTCGACAATGCGTCGGAGTTTGATCGCCGCAGTCATTCCCATGGAGACGTAATCTTCCTTGTTCCCCGACGTGGTGATCGAATCCACCGAGGCGGGATGAGCCAGAACTTTGTTTTCGCTCACCAGAGCCGCGGCGGTCACCTGAGGCATCATGAAACCGGAGTTCAGGCCGGCACCGGGCGCAAGGAAGGGAGGCAGGCCTTCGCTGAGCGCGGGATTAACCAGGCGCTCGATCCTGCGTTCGCTGATTCCGGCCAGCGCACTTAAAGCAATGGCGAGGAAGTCCAACGCGAATGCCAGCGGTTCGCCGTGGAAATTTCCGCCGGAGATTACGTCTCCTTCGGAACTGCCCGTGATGAACACTAGCGGGTTATCGACGGCGGAATTGGCTTCGATTTCGAAAACCTCCCGGCAGTGTGCCAAGGTGTCGCGTACCGCTCCGTGGACCTGCGGGATACATCGAAGCGAGTAGGCGTCTTGCACGCGCCCGCATTCACGGTGCGATTCGCGGATCTGGCTGCCTTCCAGCATCCGGCGCAGGTTGGCGGCGCTCTTGATTTGTCCCCTGTGAGGGCGCGCTTTATGAATCCGCTCATCAAAGGCAGCGTCGGTGCCCTTGAGCGCATCGCAGGTCAGTCCGCCGATCACGTCGGCGGAATCCACCAGCGTTTCCGCCGCCAGCAGAGACAATGTCCCGACTGCAAGCATCCCCTGAGTTCCGTTGATGAGCGAGATGGTTTCCTTCGACTCGAGCACCACCGGTTTGATCTGCGCGCGTTTCAGGGCGTCCGCGCTGGGAATGCGTTGGCCTCTATCATCCAAGCATTCGCCCTCGCCAATCAAAGCCAGCGCGAGGTGTGCCAGCGGCGCCAGGTCCCCGCTCGCACCCACGCTGCCCTGGGATGGCACGAACGGGGTGACGCCGCGATTGAGCATTTCGCAGAGCGTGTCAATGATGACGGCGCGCACGCCAGAATGTCCCTTGGCTAGCGAATTCGCGCGCAACAGCATCATGGCACGCGTCTCTGCCACGGCAAGTGGATCGCCGACCCCCACCGCATGGGAGCGCACCAGGTTCACCTGCAGTTCGCGAATCTGGTCGCCGGCAATGCGGACGTCGCTCAGCTTTCCCACGCCGGTGGTAATTGCGTAGGCCACTTTGTTACCGGCAACGATCTCATCGACCACGGCCCGCGCCCGGTTCACGGATTCGCGAGCGTCCGGCGCGAGCAAAACTGCGCGCCGCTCCACCGCGACCTCGCGGACGGCATCCAAAATCAGATCGTTTCCACTGATATGTAGCGCGTTCAAAGGAGTCCCCGGTTCATTTCTTCACTGCCGCACGAAATACGCTCAGGTATTTGTCAGGCAGCGCCGCCACTTTCATCTTTGCATCCGTGACGATGTGGGTGGTCGCGCCCTCCGCCAGCAATGCGCCATCGTGGGCGCGAGTCAGTTCGTAGGAAAAAATCACCACGGACTCGCGCACCGTCTTCAGGCGTGTCCTGACAATGATTTCTTCGTCATAAAACACCGGAGCCCGGTAGCGGCAGGTTACTTCCGCCACAGCGATAAAGCGGCCGTCCTCGCGCTCCATGTCACGATAGGAGAAGCCCATCTGGCGCATTAGCTCGACGCGTCCCACCTCAAACCAGATGAGGTGGTTGGAATGGTAAACGACGCCCATCTGGTCGGTCTCTGCGTAGCGCACTCGCAGGCGGGTTTCATTTACCGCATGATGGTTGTTGCCCTTCATTTGCCCGTCCACACAGGCTTCCGCTTTTCCAGGAACGACGAGATGCCCTCGCGGAAATCGGCAGTTTCGCGAATGCTCGCATTGGAGCGCACGGCTTCCTGGATCTGGGCATCAATTTCGTCACGGGCATGGTCGGTGAGCAGTTTCTTTGTTGCGAGCAGAGAGGCGGAGCTGTTTTCCATCAATATAGAGGCCAGCGCGCGGGCGCGCGTCATCAGTTGCTCGGTGGGAACGATTTCGCTGAGCAGTCCAAGCCGGGAGGCTTCTTCCGCGCCGAAAAGTCTCCCCGTCAGCAGCAGGTCCCGCGCCTGCTTCTCCCCAACCTGCCGCAGCAGGAAAGTGGAAACGATGGCTGGCACAAAGCCGATTCGGACTTCCGTATACCCGAACTTCGCGTCGGGAGTGGCAAGCGTAAGATCGCACAGAAGCGCCAGGCCCGTTCCGCCCGCGATGGCTGCGCCATTCACCGCCGCTATCGTCACCTTGGGGAACTCGTAAATGGACCGGAAGAGTTGGACCATGGTCTGCGAATCCTGCAGATTCTGTTCCGGGGTTCGCCCAATCAGCGCTTTCAAGTTCTCCAGATCCAGGCCTGAACAAAATGCCTTTCCCGCTCCGGTTAGGATCAAAACGATCGCATCTGACTTCGCGACTTCATCGAGGGAACGCAGCAGGTCATCGATCAGTTCGAAGCTGATGGCATTGCGCTTCTCCGGGCGATTCAGAGTCAGCGTCGCCAGCTTGCCCTCAAATGCGAGTTGAACGGTTTTATATGCCATACGATTGCGGCCACAACTTCTTGCGCGGCTGGTCTTTACTTGTCAGTAAAAATCCGTATGAACCTGACGCGATCAATCGGCTGCGTGCGATTCCGAGTATCTAGCCGCCAGTCCGTGAGTCGCCCTCAGAAGAGTATCGAGTGGCTTCAGGGTTGGCAACTCTGCGTTGCGTTGGCGGAGAGCCGCAAGCACCGCTTCGGTGGCAATATTGCCGACCAGGGCGTCCTGTGCAAAGGGGCATCCGCCCAGTCCCCCGAGCGCTGAATCAAAGCGGCGGCAGCCCGCATCATAGGCGGCCAGAACTTTCTGTGCGGCCAATTCCGGACGGCTGTGCAGATGAACGCCGATCTCGAGATAGCCATACTGTTTGGTCACGGCGCTCACAAGCTGCCCGATCTGTTCAGGGCTGGCCACTCCGACCGTATCGGCCAGAGAAATCATCTGCAGGTTTTCGACTTCAAGCAGTTCGATCGCCTTCAAAACTTCGTCGATGCTCCAGTCATCGCCGTACGGATTGCCGAACGCCATCGAAATATAAACCACCACATCGCGGCCGGCCTCCTCCGCTTTCTTCTGTATCTTTTCCAGTTCCTCCAGCGAATCTTCCGGCGACTGGTTCTGATTCTTGCGCAGAAAAGTTTCAGAGATGGAATAAGGAAATCCCAAGGTCGAAACTGCGTTGGTGTCGATCGCCCGCTGCGCGCCTTTCTCGTTGACTACAATTCCGATGATCTCCACATCCTCGGGAGCATCGAACTCCTTGAGAACCTCCTCCGAGTCGGCCATCTGTGGTACTGCTTTAGGCGAGACGAAGGAGACCGCATCGATGTGTTTGAAACCCGCGCTGATCAAGGCCTTGAGGTAATCCGATTTCAGACCGGAAGGGATCATCCCCTTCAGCCCTTGCCAGGCGTCGCGGGGACATTCGATGATTTTGACTGAGTCGCTCATAGGAAAGCTGGCACGGATTCTCGCGGATCAGCTGACTCAATATTTTGGTCCGTGTGGATCCGGGGGAATGCCGAACAAAGAATAAATCACGTCTGCAGCACTCCTACTTTGAACTCCGGCACGTCCGGATTCAGCGCAGCTGCCTCCAACGCCTGGGTAATGGCAGCTCGCGTCTCCATCGGATCGATAATTTTATCGATCCACAAGCGAGCCGCGCCATACCGGGGATCGGTCTGCTCGTCGTAGGTACGCTTCACCGAGTCGTAGAGTTCTTTTTTTTCTTCGTCGCTCAGTTGCTTCCCGCCGCGCTCCAGTTGCTTCACCTTGATCTCGACCAGGGTCCCGGCTGCCGAATCGCCGCTCATGACGGCGTAGCGCGCGGTCGGCCACGCGAATACAAATCGCGGATCGTAGGCTTTGCCGCACATGGCGTAGTGCCCCGCGCCGAAAGATCCGCCGACAATGACCGTGATCTTCGGCACGACGGAATTGGAGACGGCATTGACCATCTTCGCGCCAGCCTTGATGATGCCGCTCCATTCGGCATCGCGCCCCACCATGAATCCGTTAACATCATGAAAAAAGATCAGCGGGATCAGGTTCTGGTTGCAGTCCATGATGAAGCGTGCGGCCTTTTCGGCGGACTCGGTGTAGATCACGCCGCCAAACTCCACACGCTTCTGTCCTTCGTGATCGGTCTGCTGAGCGTGCAACTTCTGATTGGCCACAATCCCCACCGCAAATCCGCCGATGCGGCCGTAACCGCAGATGATCGTCTTTCCGTATTCGGACTTGTACTCATCGAAACGGCTGCCGTCAACAACGCGCGCCAGAATCTCTTTCATGTCATAAGGACGGCCGGGAGAGGGATCGTAGATTCCGTAGATTTCCTCGGGCGAGCGTCCCGGTTCGACCGGTTTCTTGCGATCCCAGGGAGAGAGCCGCCGATATCCCCACTTCTCGACGATGGAGCGAATACGACCGACGCAGGCTTCATCGTTAGGTTCACGGAAATCTACCGTGCCGCTGATCGCGGAATGCATAGCCGCTCCGCCGAGGTCCTCTGCGGAAACCTTCTGCCCGATGGCGGCTTGCACCAGTGCCGGCCCCGCGAGGAACAACCCGCTCCCATCAGTCATCAATACGTGGTCGCACATGACGGGCAGATAACCGCCGCCGGCAACGCACATGCCCATGATGGCAGCGATCTGCGGGATACCCATGGCCGACATCACCGCATTGTTGCGAAACACGCGTCCAAAATCGTCGGTGTCGGGAAAAACATCCTCCTGCAGCGGCAGGAACACACCCGCCGAGTCCACCAGGTACACGGTGGGCATGCGATTCTCGATGGCGATATTCTGCGCGCGGATTACCTTCTTCGAGGTCATGGGGAAGAACGCGCCGGCTTTGACGGTGGCATCGTTGGCGATGATCATCACCATGCGTGTATGGATGCGGGCCATGCCGGTGATCACGCCAGCAGCCGGGGCGCCGCCCCATTCCTCATACATTCCGTTCGCGGCGTAGAGGGCCAACTCGAAAAATGTCCCGGGATCCGCGAGTAGTCCGATGCGTTCGCGCGCAGTCAACCGGCCCTTGCGGTGCTGGCTCTCGATGGCCTTGGCTCCGCCGCCTTCGCAGATGACTTCGCCTTCATTACGCACCTGCGACATTAAGTCGGCGAGGAATCGCATGTTGGCTTCAAAGCGCGCCGAGGTGGGATCGATTTTCGTGCTTAGGACATTTCCGGAGTTCACGGCCTGCGATTCGTTGCGGTCAGCCATATAGAAGACGAACTTTTTACGGTATACCAGCGGGGCAGAAAGGCGCAATGCAGGCTGCACAGCAGGCGAAGATTAGGATGCCTGAATTCGCCGAATCGTTTCGGCGACCGGATCGTCCGCGATTGCGTCCACCAGCCCAATCCGCAGCGCCTGGCCGCTACTGAGTTTTTCTGCGGCCACGAAGATTTGCAGTGCTGCCGCTCTTCCAATCAGGCGAGGCAAACGCTGCGTGCCTCCCCAGCCCGTGATCAGTCCGAGCGCGGCGCCCCGATGTCCAAAAACGGCGTGCGGCGAAGCGATGCGATAACGGCAAGCCAGCGCCAGGTCGAGTCCTCCACCCATGCAATAGCCCGAAATGGCTGCATATACTGGGGCAGGGAAGTTCTGGATCTCGCTCATCAGGCCCTGACCCATTTTCGAGAAGTCACACGCGGAGGGAGCATCGAGAGCCGCGATCTCCCGCAGGTCAGCTCCGGCGGAAAAGAAACGTTCGTTGCCGGTAATCACCAACGGAAGGGCCGCATTCGCCAATTCTGAAATCGCTTTGGTGAGTGCAAGTACAAACTCGCGCGTGAGCCGGTTCGTGCCATCGTCCGAAACCAGGCGAAGCAGCCGGATTCTCTGAATCTCTTCCAGTTCATAACGGGTCGCAGACATGGATAACTTTTGCTGCTGGGATCTAAGAGGAGCGGTCGATCCATTCGGCAAGGCGGCAGCCATCTTCCTCGAGCAGAAAACTTCCCACTCCGAAGCACTCGCCCACGATGCGCTGCGACTCAGGATCGCGGGCCGCGCGCGTGATCCACTGCTGGCCGACCCGATACTGCGCCGCCGTGAACCATTTCTGGGGAAGCACTTCCACTAGTCCTGCCTGCATATAGAAGATGAATAGCGCAAATGCCGGCTCGTCGTTGGACATTGCCTTATAGCTGGTAGGGACGATCAACTCGTCCACCCCGGCCAACTCCGCAGGTACTTCGATTTTGTGCGTGCCTGGTCCCAGGGCCAGAGGAGTTTCGAAGTCCGCGATCGGAGGCGTGGCAGCGTAGATGCGATCTGCGGATTGCTTGAACCATCCCGCGACTTCCGCCACATCGAAACTTTTCATTTGATCGGGGTCGAAACAGGCCAGCCGAATACTTCGGCCTTCGGGGCACCAGATGCCGAGAGAATTGGGAGAGACCGGAAAAGGCCGGCAGTAAGTATTCAGCGCGAGGCGAATTTTATCGGGCTCTTGCTCCAAACCCAGCGTGACCAGGTGCGCCACGGGCCCCTCGGCTCCGTGATGTTGCCAGACAAACCTCTGCCCCGAGTGAGCATGAAACGACGGAAAAGTTTCCCAGTACCAGGGAACGGGACCAATGGTCGATGAGAGAATCTTTCTGACCCGCGAGGCGTCGATCAGAGACATTAACCGGCCACGGGCACGCCGGGAGTTCTTACGTGCGTGCGGATGAATTGCACTATCTCGTCCATGGCCGTGCCAGGCTGGAAAATGGCGGCCACGCCTGCTTTCTTGAGTCCGTCGATGTCCTGGTCAGGAATAATCCCTCCCACCAGCACCAGCACATCTTCCATTTTGTTTTGCCGGAGCAGGTCCATGACGCGCGGAACAATGGCGTTGTGCGCTCCCGAAAGAATGGAAAGCCCGATCACCTGCACGTCTTCCTGGAGGGATGCAGTCACGATCATCTCCGGCGTTTGGCGCAGGCCGGTGTAGATGACCTCCATTCCCGCATCGCGCAGGGCCCGTGCAATAACCTTGGCGCCACGATCGTGCCCGTCCAGGCCTGGTTTGGCAACCAGCACGCGGATCTTTTGCTCAGCCATGCAACACCATTTAAACACAGAGCGCACACGGGATCACAGGGGACAGCCTGCACATGCTCGGTCGCTAAAGTGTTTTGATGTCCAGGCTGCGCCACATATACCAGCAAGCCACGCTGCGATATGGTTCCCAGGCGCGCGCGATCTTTTCCATGTCCTTGGGTTTCGGCAGCTTCCGCTTGCGGTAATGCCTCTTCAGCGCCATTTGCACGCCATAATCGCCCGTAGGCAGAACGTTAAGCCGGCGCAGCGAGAAGATCAGGAACATATGCGCGGTCCAAACCCCAATGCCTTTGACCTGAGTCAGATGTTCGATGACTTCCTCGTCCGGTAACTCGGGAAGCCTCGAAAAGTCGAGAACTCCCGCGGCCGTCTTGGCCGCGAGGTCCTTCAGATAAGTCGATTTCTGCTTCGATAATCCCACCCCGCGAAGCTGTTCATCCGAGAGTTTCAGGATACCCTCCGGCGTGAGCGGGTCGCCCGCGAGCGCGGCAAAGCGTTTGAAGATGGTTTCCGCCGCTTTGCCGTTCAACTGCTGATACACGATGGCTTCCGCCAGGCTGGCGAATTGCGGTGTGCCGTACTCCATTCGGAACGGTCCAACCCGTTCGATGATCGCGCGAAGCACCGGATCGCACTTCTTCAAATGATTGAGCGCCTTTCGCATGCTTTAAAGATTTACCACAAACCGCAAAGCGACGGCGAACAAAGTGCGAATAGCTTTCCGTAGAGACGTTGCTTGCAACGTCTCTCGGCAGAGCTATTTCTTGACGGCGACCCCCAGCACTTCATACTTTCCATTGCGCAGCAAACTCCCAGCCCCGACAAACGCTCGCGCCGGATAGTTCTCGTGAAAGTAACTCTTATAAACGTTGTTGAACGTCTCGTAGTACTTCAGATCGCTGCAGAATACTTGTACGGAGACGATGTCATCCATGGTCAGTCCGGCTTGCTCTACGGTGGCCTTTACGCCCTCCATGACGAGCTTCGCTTCCTGCTCCGCATCAGAAGGAGCCTGCCCAGTCTTGGGATCGAGCCCGATGTGCCCGGCAATGTAGAGCGTGTTGCCGACCAGAACGCCGTCGCTGAAAGGCAGACCTTTGATATCCGCGGCCCGCGGCTTGACAATATATTTCCGGTCGGCGGCACCGGCGACAGCACAAGCGACCAGCAGCACGAGAGCAACTGCGAGTTGGCGTAATTTCATAATCTTCCTCGAAAGTGGAGTTTTGAATTCGTCCCGGAGAGTACCACCGACCGCGCCTTCACCGCCAGCGTCCCTAGCCGGTCCCACGGGCTACCGATGAAACACTCACGCGGCCTTGTGCTCGCCCCGTCGGAAGTTCTCGATCAGATGTTCTGAGGTGCGCAGCGAAAAGGCGAGAATGCTGATGGTGGTGGTCTTGTCGGTGCAGTTTAAAAACACGCTGGCATCGCAGACGTACAGGTTGGGCACATCGTGCGTCTGGCCAAAGCGGTTGGTGACGAACTTCTTTGGATCGTTTCCCATGCGGCACGTTCCGGTTTCGTGGAGGCTCCAGCCGGGAATCTCGGGAGCGTCGGCGGAACCCACGAATTCCCCTCCCGCCTCGCGCAGCACCTCGCGGCAAACTTCTTTCGAATGTTCCCACATTTTCAAAACGTTCTCATCCCACTCGAAGTGCATGCGGGCAACAGGCATTCCGTAAGGATCCTTTACATCAGGATCCAAGTCCATGAAGTTCTTTTCCGATGGCAGGGTGGGGGCCTGAATGCCAAAGCTGACTGGCGACGGATACCGGCGCTTGATTTCGCGCTTGAACGACGATCCAAATCCTTCGAGTTCATGGGCAAAGTAGGGAAATTCCATGCACCCGCCGTCGGGATAGATGGAATATCCGCGAATGAATTTCTCTTCGTGCGGATTGTTCAGGTTCTGCCAGCGCGGCATCCAGGCAATCGTGCTGTCGGCGACATGATCAGGGAAACTGGGCTGCCCCATCAATTGGGGTAAGTAACCCCGCCCGCAGTCGCCGTAGAGGTGATCGCAAAGATTGCGTCCCAGTTGTCCGCTGGAATTCGCAATCCCATTAGGCCATCGGCGCGATTTCGAATTCAGCATGATCCGGGACGACTCGATGCACCCGGCGGCCACAACAATCGCGCGTCCGTAGACCTCGACCTCCTTCTTTGTATTGCGGTCAACATAGGCGACGCCGTTTGCCTGGCCATTTTCATCGGCAAGAATATTTTTCGCGAGAGCATTGGTGCGCAATTCCAGATTCTTGGTCGCCTCCGCACTGGGCAGAAAAAAATATGGAGTGGAAAAGAAAGCGCCCACATCACAGCCCGTGGTGCATTCGCCGCAATAATGGCACGCCGGATGGCCTTCATGGGGCTGCGTCAACTGCGCGCAGCGATCCGGAAGGTAAGGCACGCCGACTTTCTTGCAGCCTGCCTCCAGAATGTGGTCCAGGCAGCGGAATTTGAAGGGCGGCAGATAAACTCCGTCGGGGTTGCTGGGACGATTCTGCACCGTGCTCGCCACCCCGATCATCTTTTCTACGCGCGTGTAATAAGGATCGATCTCGGCGTACGTGAGGGGCCAATCGACGTCATAGCCATCGAGCGAGGACGCCCTGAAATCGATATCGCCAAAGCGCGCCGAACTCCGCCCCCAGAAATTGGTTTTGCCGCCAACGGCGTTGCAGCGCGGCCACGTCCACTGTGTGCCCGGAGCCACCGTGAAGGGAATCTCATGGTCCCACGCGGCCTTGGTGTACTCGTTATCCATGTAGCCGTAAGACTCGGCCCGGTGTTTGGGATCGTCGAGACCGCGGAACTTCATATCCCAAGGCATGCGGTGGAAGCGAAAATCTTTTTCCGGATCGAGTCGCCGCCCGGCATTCAGCGCGCACACTTTCAATCCCGCCTCGCATAGCGTCTTGATCGCCGTGCCGCCGCCCGCTCCGGTTCCGATCACGATGACATCGTAGATTTGCTTTGCCATGTGGTCCTTTGCAGCAATGCTCAGGAATTCGTCCGCGGAATATGTTTGTGCTCGGGGTCGCCCTTATGCGGGCAGTCCGGTAATTCCGAATAGAACTTCAGCGCCGGATTGTCGAGGCTCTTGTAGCCGATTTCGCTGGTGTAGAAGCCGGTGACCGTATAGTTGCGCATGAGGAGAAAAAACCTGCGCCCATCCCCGTCCGCCGGACGCGCTTTGTCTTTGAAGGCGAGTGGCGTCAAGAATGAAGTCTGCTGGTCCGAAGTCAGCTCCAGAAAGGGTTTGCCGTTGATCTGCTCGGATCTTGCGTTGAGCCAGGCCAGGCCTATGCGAAACGGGTATTGGTCGTCTGGAGTATGGGCCACCATGAAATCAATAAATTCTGCGACGCCCGCTTCTTTAGCTCCCGGAGTCGAGTCGCTGGGAATGATGATGTCGGCCAGTAGCTCGACCAGAGAATATTCCGCGGGCGTAAAGAATTGCGGTTGATAGTGCGCCGGCTTAATTTGCAATGCGGCATTTCCGACGTGCCCGCAAGCCAATCCCCACTTGCTGAATCCGGGAAAGTGCGCGGCCGCCGCAGCCGTCCCCAGAATTCGCAACACTTCCCGCCGTTGAATACCTTGTCCTGCCATAGGCCTGTTACGAGCTCAGATGGAGTCCAGCCCTAGTCATGTCGAGAGCTGGCCGTTTCACGAAAGATATTTGATGGTTTGCTCGACCATCTCTGCGGTGGGCTTGTAGGGATCACCCGGCGCGTCATACTCGATCGAGCAATATCCCTTGAACCCGTGCTTCTTCAGGATTCCGAATGTCTTCGCCATGTCCACGTGCGAAGCTTCACCCTTGTCGTTCACTTCTCCGTTCTTCACATGGCATATGGCATAAGCGTGCGAGAACATCGCTTCCATGGCGCGATCCTGAAAGGCTTCATCGTGTGCAGCTAGCGAGTTCCCGAAGTCGGGCAGGGCTCGCAGCCACGGGCTGTTCACCTTTTCGATGATCTGCACGATAAAAAAAGGATCCTCACTGATGGGATTGTCGTTTTCCAGATGGATGACGACGTTCTTCTTGGCCCCGTACTCAGCCACGCGCGCCAGCGTGTCCGATGCCCGCCCAACGTCGGGCTGCGAATCTTTGGCTGCATCGATGTGGGTCCGAATGCTGGGCGATGCCAGCGCCGCGGCGACGTCGATCCACTGGTTCGTCGCCTGGACGGCCTTTTGGCGCACCGACGCATCCGTCGAATACTGGCTGTATCCGCCATCGACCGCAATGTCGACCACAGAAGAATGAGCTTTCTCCACGGCCGCGCGGAACTGCGCGAGGTACTTCAAGTCGGTGGACGGGAAAATCGGACTCCATGGCTCAATGTGGTGCACGTTAAACTTCTCCGCCACATGCGCCGCGAAGTCTTTCAACTCCATTTGCTGATCCCGGGGAACTTTGCTGGGCGTCTTTCCGTCCCAGCCCTTCCAGCCCACGATAAATTCACGAAAGGGATAAGCTGCCACGGCGACCCGCTGCCTGGGATCAGTCGGAAATTTGATCGAAGGTCCGGAAGAAGCTGCCCATGAAACCTGGGGTAAGAGATAGGTCCCTGCTGCCGCACCTGCACATTGCCCAAGAAACCGCCTTCGTGTAGAAGCGCTCATGCGCGGCAGTTTACCAGAGATTGTTGCTTTATATACCTGGAGCAATCCTCATTATCTCCGCAGGCATCGATCCGCGGCGGTGCCACTGGCAATCGAGGAGGAAAAGGAACAGACGCAGGAATAATGGTTAGCAAAGATGAATACAAGAGTTCGAAGAGAATCCATGCACCCAATGCGATCAAAATGACACCTATGTTGTCGAGAGTCTCCGATCGAATGTCAGGACCAGTGGATTGTGATGGCGAGCAGAAGCACGAGCAGAGCCGCCAATCCAAGCAAAATCAGCGCTCCCTGACGGTTCGTGAATGGTATTTGTTGTTTCTTTCTCTTTGTCTGGCTCATACAAAAGTGTCACCAGGCCATTGGTCCGGCATGTGTGTTCGAGGTGCCCTGTCCGATCTTCACTCCAAGGCATTCGTCTCGGGAACGCATGGCCGCTCAGCATGACTCCTGAGACAGTTTTACGGCTGCATTCCTATTTCAAAGTCGAGAGTCGAGAGAGCGAAACGGTACTGGTATTGAGCATTGACGTATGAAATGGCAGCATCGGTCTGCTGCAATTGTGCCTGGCTGAGTTCGACGATAGATCCCAATCCCAGTTGATACCGGCTTTGTGCCAGCCTGAGACTCAGGTCCGCCTGTTTCGCCAGTTCGGCCGTCACTGACACCCGTTGGTACGCGGTGCTTGCGGAAAGCCATGCCGTGCGTACGTCGCGCGCGATTCGCTCCCGCAAGTCGCGCGTATTCTCGGCAGCGGCCTGGGCGCGGTACTTAGCCTCCGCAGCCTCGGCGGTATAGCGAAAGCCGTTGAAAATCGGAATGCTCATATTCACTCCGATCGCACCGTACCAGCTGGAAGTGAAGTAATTTGGAAAACATCCGCCGAAACAGTCGGGACGCACGGGGGTACCACCGGCAATTCCTAGGGCACTGATGGTGGGGAAAAGCTGGTCGCGTTGCGCGCGCCGGAATTTATCGGCTGCCTGCTGCTCATAGGTGAAGGCCTGCAAATCAGGGCGCTGCTGAAACGCGGTGCGAATGAGACCATCCACATCGCCGGGAGGAACAGGAGGTTGTGTGTCCTCATTGCTGAGTTCGAAAGCTACCTGCTTCTCGAAGCCAAGGATTGCCGCCAGCGCTGCCAGGCTGGAGTCCAGGTTATTTTGTGCGTCCAGCTGCAGCAGCTTCGCCTGCGATAAGTTGACTTGCGCGAAGGTCAGATCCAGATTGGATTTCAAATTGTTCTTCGCGAGTTCGTCGATCTGATTTTCCACCGATTGACGCGTGTCCACCGTTTGCTGCGCCACCCTAAGAAGAGCCTGGTTCTCCAACGCGCTGTAGAAGACCCGGTCTGTGGCCATCACGATGTCTTCTGTCGTGGCCTGCGCATTGGCGTTTTGCGCTTTTTCGCGCAGCTTGGAGGCCGAGACCAGATTCGTGGTCCGGCCAAAATCGGTGAGGAGTTGACTGAGCGTGACTCCAGCCCCTGCATGTTCCAGCAAGCGAGGTGCGTTGAGAGCTCCCGCCCCGACGCGGCTTCCCTCATTGGCGTCAACCGCGGTGATCGCAGCACTGAAAGTGGGAAGCTCCGTGGATCTGGCTTCGCGATAGACCTGGTGTTGGGCGAGTGCCAACAAGCGTCCTATGCTGATGCGCGGGTTGTTCTTAATGGCGAGCTGTTCCGCATCTTTGCGAGTGAGACGAATGGGACCACTAGGGGCTTGCGCTGCAGGAGCCACTTGGGAATTGGCAGAACCATTCATTTGCAACTCTGCCGTGGGTGGCAAAGCTACGGCCGCTGCGCCCGGCCTGATAAAAGATTCCCCAGCGGACGCGGAATTCGTCAGCGGTTGCGGAGCCAATGGCAACTCCTGCCGGCGCAAAGGCTCACGGTTCTGCGCACTAGTCGGCTGAGCCAGGGTCACAGCGAAACCGAAGAGCAGTGCGCCGAGCACAGCCCTGGTCATGCAGTACTTCATTCACCACGCTCCAGGGGAGAAGCTGTCAGCATCTGCTGATCCCGTTTGCCATACACCAGCAAATAAGCAGCCGGCACGATGAAAATGGTCAATACCACCGAGGACGTCAGCCCGCCAATGATGGCGCGTGCCAGAGGGGCATACTGCTCGCTCCCGGTTCCCAACTTCAATGCCATGGGCACCATGCCAATGATGGTCGCGAGCGAGGTCATCAGGATCGGGCGCAATCGCACTCGACAGGAAGTAACGATGGCGTCCTTGACTGACCGTCCCTCGTTCTCCAGTCGATGAGCAAACTCCACAATCAAGATGCTGTTCGATGCGGAGATACCGACCAGCATGAGCACACCCATCAGCGACATCACATTCAGCGTTGTGCCGGTCAGCGGCAAAATAATAAGAACGCCGATGAATCCCATCGGAACCGCCAACATGATGAGCAAGGGATCCTTGAAGGACTTGAACTGCGCGACCAGAATCAGGTAAAGAAGAATGACAGACATGGAGAGCCCGATCGCAAAACTGCGGAACGAGGCGTTCATGCCTTTCACCATTCCCCGAAGGTCGACTCGAATGTTTTCCGGAAGCTTCGTCTGGTCGACCGTTTTCTGCACTTCGTCCGCGATCTTGCCCAGGTTTTCGCCCACGGGTGTCACATACACATCAGTGACTCGCTGGATCTGGTAGTGATCCACCTCTGTTGGGGTCTGGACGTTCTGGATTTTCACCACGGCATCCAGGGTAGTAGGTTGCTTCAGGTTGGGGGCGCGTAGCGGAATATTGGTCAGATCTCCAAAATCATGAATCGCAGCGCGTCCATTCTCGAAATATTGGACGGTGAGGAAATAGTCGTTGCCGGTCTTCCTGTCGAGCCAGTAATTCGGGGCAATCATCAAGTTGGAATTCAGAGCGGTGATGACGTTATCGATCACTTCTTTCTGCGTCAGCCCTAGCTCGGCGGCATGCACCCGATCCACGTTCAGCCGTATTCCGGGATAATTCATGTCCTGCGGTACATAGACCTCGCCTACCCCCGCCAGTTGGCGGATGCGAGCCGCCAGTTCCTGGGCGACGCTGTAGGTCTCTTTAAGGCTGCGACCGCTCACCTGCACATCGATGGGAGCCGGCATCCCTGAGTTCAGGATTGCGTCCACCATAGAGCCGCTGGCTAAGAACGTCCGGATCTCGGGGAAGTCTTCCGCTATCTTCTTCTGCACGCGGTCCATATATTCGAAACTGCTCAAGCGATGAGTGTCCTGAAGTTCCACCTGAACGGTCGCCGTGTAGCCCGCGGAATTGGTCGTATAGAGCGAGGAAAAACCGGGAACGACCCCGACGTTGGACACCACCATCTTCAGATCCTTGGACCCAACGACATTGCGGATCAGATCTTCGACTTTCGCCACATACTGTTCTGTGATTTCCAGCCGCGTTCCCGTCGGTGCTTTCACGTTGATGGTGAACTGTCCAGCATCGGTACGGGGGAAAAATGCCAGGCCCAGAAATGGGTAGATCACGAGGCTGACCACGAACACTCCGCTGAGGATGGCTACCGTCATACCCGGCCGAACCAGCGCGCGATTCACCCAACGCTCGTAGAAATCCAGCAAACGGTTAAATTGGCGGTTGAATCCAGCGGTGAATCTGTCCCACCACGACTGGCCTGCTGCTGAGACAGGCTCGATCTCATACTCCGATTCCTTACCTTCACCAGCAAGAGGCACGGCCTTGAGAAATCGCGAGCAGAACAGCGGAATCACGGTCATCGCAACGACATACGACGCGAATAGCGAGATCACGACCGCGAGCGCCAGAGCCGAGAACAAGAACTTACTGACACCGTAAAGAAAAGTTACCGGGAAAAAGACCACGACGGTGGTCAGCGTGGCAGCCAGCACGGCGAGGCTCACTTCCGAACCCCCCAGTTCCGCGGCTGCGACAGGTGCCGCGCCGTGCTCCAGGTGGCGATAGATGTTTTCAAGCGAGATGACCGAATTGTCAATGATGCGCGAAAACGCCAGCGCCAGTCCTCCCAGGATCATGGTGTTGATGGTGCTGTTCATCATGTACAGCACCACGAAAGTGGCCAGCGCGGAAAGGGGTATCGAGAGGAATACCGCCGATGTTGCGCGGAAACTTCCCAGGAAAATCAGAATCATCAAACTCGTGAGTGCCAGTCCGATCACACCTTCATGAAGTAGAGTCTTGATGGCCTCCTTCACGAACGCCGACTGGTCGAATACCACCGACGATTTCAGTTGCTTCGGGACGTCATACAGGTGCCGAACCGCATCGCGAATGCCTTGCACTACCGCGATGGTGTTGGTGTCGCCACCCTGCTTCATGATGGGCAGATACACTGACCTCTGACCATCCACCCGTACCACGTTGTACTGGATTTGATTGGCATCCTCGGCCTTGCCGATATCATTGATCGAAACCCAGGAGTTCCCAACGGTCTTGAGCGGAATCTTCGACAACTCGTCCATGTTCTCGACCAGACTGTTGGAATAGACGTAATAGTCGAAGGGACCCAACTTAACGTCGCCAGCCGGGAGAATCAGATTGGAGCTATTCACCGATTTCACAACATCCATCGGGCTCAACTGCCGGGACGCGAGTTTGTAAGGATCGACGTAAACCATAATCTGTCGATACTTGCCGCCAAAAGGCGGCGGGATCTCCGCGCCCTTCACGACTGCAATCTGGTTGCGAATGGAAAATTGACCGATATCATGAAGTTCGCTCTGGTTCAGGCCTTCTCCTTTCAGCGTCACCAGGCAGACGGGCAAGCTGGAAGCGTCAAACTTGAGTACTACGGGCGGCAGCGTTCCTGGTGGCAGGCGCCTCAGGTCAGCCAAGGCAAGGTTCGACATCTGCGTCACGTCCGCATCCGCATCTGTTCCCGGCTGAAAATAGACCTTGATAATGCTTACGCCCGCCAGGGAGCGGGATTCCATGTGATCGATGCCGCTGGCTAGCGTAAAGAAACGTTCCAGGCGATCGGTGATGTCGGTCTCAACGTCCTCTGGAGGCAATCCGGAATAGAACGTGACCACCACAACTTCGGGCAAATTGATTGCGGGGAATAAGTCTACCGGCATCCTTGCCAGGCTGGTCACACCGATAACCGCGAGTGCGAGGCAGACGACGATGATGAAGTAAGGATTACGAATTGAAAAATGTGTCATTTTATTTCGCTCTCAGAGTCCGCATCGAAAATCGTTCATGGTTGCGTGCTTCCTTCGAATTGCATGACTTGCACCACGTGAGGCGCAACCTTTTCTCCAGGTTTCAGCCCGGCACGATCGCTCACCACAACCATCTCGCCTTCATGTAAACCGGCAACGACCTCGGCATCGTTAGCTGTCTGAATGCCGAGCCTTAAAGGGCGATCTTCCAGTTCGTCGTTGCCGTTGACCACGAAAACTGTGGTCTTGTCGCCTTCATGATTCAGCGACTGCAAGGGAATCGTGGGAATGTCTTCCTTGTGCTCGAGGGTCAAGTCGGCTTCGGCGTACAAACCCGGGACCAGTAGATGATCAGGATTACGAACATCTACCTCGGTATGCATGGTTCGCGTGTCTTCCCGAACGTCCACGGAAAAGCGCGCGACCTTGCCCTTGAATGTGCGATTCAGCGAGGGCACGCGAACATCGACAGGATCCCCCACGCGGATGAATCGAACATAGGACTCGGGCACAGGGATCACGAGCCGGAACAGATCGTCCTGGGAAAGCCGGACAATCGGAATTGCCTGTGTGCTGGAGTTTGTGCCCGCCTGTACCAGCGTGCCGAGATTGGCATAGCGTTGCGTCACCACACCGGAGAAAGGAGCCGTAATCTTGGAGTAATCGAACAAACTCTGATCGTGAGCGAGTTTCGCCTTGGCAACTGCCCGTTGACTCTGTGCCGATTCCAGGGCGGCTTGCCCGGCGTCAACTTGCGAAGATGCTGCCAGATCTTTCCCCTGAGCGTCATCGACTTCCTGCTGGGCCACAATGCCAGGCTGGCTCTGGAACACACCGCTCAGGCGCGAGTATTGCAAATGCAGAGCCTTGGCTTGCGCCTGGTAACGGCTGAGTTCGTGCTGGGCGCGTGAGACTTGATTGTTGGCATTCTTGATTTCCGCGTCGTCTTCGTGGAGTTGCGCTTCGAGTTCCGGAATTTCCAGAACGGCCATAGCCTGGCCGGCTTTCACGTGAGTCCCGTAATCCACGAGCAACTTCTTTACGTAACCGGATTCTTTGGCGTAGACGTCAATCTCCTGAAAGGGCACTAGTTCGGAGGAGAGCGTGATGTCGCGGCCAAGAGACTTCTTCACGACCTTGGCCACGCCGACTGTGACGTTGGGCCCGCTCGCTTGTACACGCTTGGCGTCGCCGCCGGAGCAGGAGGACGAGGAAACAGTAAGCACCAGGATGGCGAGAGCGGCCACGGCGGCAGCGAGCGTGTTACTCCAATACTGTGCGCGTGTGATATGGGACTTTTTCGGGGTTTGCGTCATTGCTTGTGTTCACCAACCTTTTTTGCGTTGCCAAAGAAAATCATCGGTTTCAGGTTTGAACTCACTGCGGTTTCTTCATCAATTCGCTGAGTCTTGCGACGGAGAAGTCACGGGATTGACAAAACTCAATTACCTCTTTTTCGCAACACTGCAGCTTCGCCGCGACGTTGGGCACTTCGGCAGCGATCTCCTTCGGGATGGTGAGGACTCCGTGCTGATCTCCATGCAACAGGCTGCCGGTGTGAACTTCCATACCGTCGACCGTCACCGGGACCCCGATGTCGAAGATGTGAGCGTACGCATGCGAGACCGCGACACTGGCTGCGAATAACTGAATGCCGATCGCGCGGACTGAGGGCAGTTCCCGAACCGCGCCATTGGTGACGTAGCCAGAACATCCCAGCGCCTTCAGAATGGCAGCGTGCATATCGCCGACGAATGCTCCGCGACCGGGTTTGTCATCCATGTCCTCGAGAACGAGAATGCAAGGCGCCGAAGAGTTCTGGATGAGGCTCCAGAGATCGCCGCGATCGTGGTAGAACCCGCTAATCGGTGGATCGCCGCTGCGCAGGCGGCCGGTTACCGCGTAACCGACCATTGGACCCGGGTCCGGGAACATGCAGCGAATGTTTCCGTTCGTGAATCCGGTATTGCGCAAGCGGACGTTGAACGTCTCAATCGCGTTCGCAATCATGCAGGTATCGAACTGGCGAAGAGCCTCGAACTCTTGCGCAGTCAACAACGGTGCACTTGCCATTCAGTTTCCTCTCCGGCGTGTGGTTGTGATCAACGCCAGAAACTCTCGTAAAATTTCATAACAGCTGAAGCGCTGCATTGAGGCGAATCGTCCTCATGCTTGGGACTGCCAGGGAAAAATCCTTAGCTGTGCTCGCTGTGGCAAACGCCTGGTGGGACAATTCGCCTGCCGATGCTCAAGCCTGACTGGAGTGCAAGTGAATTAGCCTGGATCTGAGGCGCAGACGCTAGGAGCAATAGAAATTGCGAGTGGGAGGGGGACGGTTGTAGAGATCACTTTCCAGCAAAACACTGCGGAAAATCGGGCGGGATGGTGCGACGTGCGGGTAATAGCCCGGATCCTGCAGCAATACGGAAATGATGACGGGCGGTATCCAGGTTGCGGCATTGTTCAACAGACGCTGGATGCCGGGTTCCCACGACGACTGCTGTTGCAGGATGCTTACCTTCGCGCCGGACGCGACAGGGGAGTCATAGCGAGTCGCTACGCTGACCGTGAGCGCGCACACCGCGATCAGCACAATCGCCGTGCACCAGCGTTTGCGCCCCGCGCGTGTGAGATCAGTGAAACGTAGCATTGTTAGATACGCCATTGTTAGCATACTGGTGAGCGCTTTCGCAACCGCAGAAACTCGCGAGAGGGTAACGACAGTTTGGATACGTACTCGTGCCAGCGGGTTGCATGTAGACAAATAACGCTGCGCTTGAGCCATTACAAAGCGGCACTCAAGGTTCGTTCCCAAACGGACGAAGACGCAGAAAGATGAGCCCTCCGACGGGATGACTTCCGTACGCGGACTGCAGTGATGCAGGAGTGGAATAGAGTGTGAACTGCGTTCCTATACCAATCGCCAGGTGAGGCACGAGGCTCAGGTCGCGCTCGTAACCTGCCGTGTAGGCCTGCACGCGACCGATAATGCTCTCCGGAGAACCCGGCGGCTCAGAGCCGCGCAGGAGCAGTTCACTGGTGCGGTCCACATTCTCAATGCGGCCCCACACATAGTTGCGTTCTTTGAACCGAAGTGTGGATTCAGCCAGATAGCCATTCCAGGCCAGGCCGCTTTCCAGGCTTCGGTTGCGTCCCCAAAGCAGAGTACTTGCCCAGTTTCCCCGCGCCAGAGGCCGGTTGTACATGACGGACGCGGTCTGCCTCTGCACGTCGTCGCCGGGATGAAGCGCTTCGGGGCTGGTGAGGTGGGCGAACGAATATTGGGCGCTCCAGTTGGGTGCGGGATTCACCGACCCACGCAGTGACCAGGAATCGATCCTGCCTGAGTCGATGTTCCAGCGAAACTCGTCAGGCTCACGGCCGTGAAAGCCCGAAGCCTCGATGCGAGCCAACTTGTAAGTGAAGGCGGCAGTGATCACATCATCGGCTATGTGGGTTGAGTCCTCCAGATGGTGACCCAGCGGAGCCATGGGGTTCTCCGATGCCGACGCGCGGTGCGGATAGGCAGTGGGCCCCATCGCGGGGTCTCCCACCGGGGCAAAATAGAACGACAGCAGAGACTGCTCCCCGAGTTTTACATCATAGAGAGCCGCCAGTTCCATGACGAAATCATGTGGGTGCTGGCCGTCGATAATGGGTTTTCCAAACGCGGTTTCACCCTGCTGAAATAATTCCGGGTAATAGCGATGGGTGACCGTTGCTGGTTCGAAACTGAGCATGACTCTTGCGGTGAATGTCCCCGGCCCGAGTTGCGTCTGGGCCATCGGCATAAACCAGTTCGTGGAAAATATCTTGTCCGCGCCACGACGGCCACTCTGCTGTACGGCGTTGAGAAATGCTTCGCCATGAAACATCAGCATCCATCGGCCTTTCATGGTCATGAGCATGGGCAGCGGAGTGGAATTCGGTTCCGCGCTGGTCCCGGAGGTGGAGTGCTGCTGAATGGCTTGCAAAAAGCTTTTAGGCTTTTTGTCCATCTGCATTCCCTGCGAGCTCATTGTCGGCATCGGGTTGTGATTGCCAGAGTGGCGCTGAGATTCACGATTGCAGGAATCCTGCGGTGCAGCGGGTGTTGACTGAGCGCGTGCTGCGGCCACAAAAATGACCACAAGCAGCAGAGGTACACGGATCGAGTTCTTTCGCACGAATTGCTCCATTCGGAGGGAAGAGAAATGTAGCCGGCTTCCGCAGTTCAGATGCACGCCGGCGCTTGGGGCGAAGAAGAACGGAGCGGGATCAGATCCGGAGGATTGGTTGGGGTGGCGGTGAAAGATCGGCTTTGTCGACCGGCGCCGGAGCAAATAGAGCGCGGGCTGAGCCGATTGCCGCGAAGTCAAGAGTTCGCGAGAGGGGCGACGTAGGCGACCGGGTGATCTGTAGTTGGGCTGGGGCCTGTGGCCGGGCTCGGCAGCAGCTGTGATCCGGATCGGAGACCGGGCTGCTATGCCCATGGCAATGGCCCGGCATGCGCTGCAAAGCACTTGAGGGTAACGCAAGATACATCATTGGCAGCACGAAGATGAGTAGCAATGCTGCGGCGAGAATTCTCACTAGCGGCTGAAGGAACATTTCGCGGCTTGCGTGTCCGATGCTCAAATTCACTTCAGCGGAAAAACAGAAATGGTGGAGGCGGCGGGAGTTGAACCCGCGTCCGAAAATGTCACTGGTCAAGAGCCTACATGCGTAGTCCAGTTCATGCCCCAGGCATTACCCTGGGACGTTCGCGACGCGCGCTCAGAACGGACAAGAAACGCGAACCGCTAGCCTGTGGTCTTGACCTCTCATCCCAGACGTAGACGAGAAGAGCAGCTCGCTGTGCGACGTCCTTCGGAGGCCCGCGAGCAAAACCTCCTGGGACGGCTGCCTAACTAATTAGGCTGCGTATGCCATCTGTTGATTGGCAATTATCATTTTGCACGCGATTACGGGTGTGTGCACCCCGGCATGCCTCTTGGCCGCAAGCATCTCCGTCGAAGCCGTGACGCCCCCATGTTTGGGATTGGCCTGTAAAGATCTACTTCCAATCTAGGTTTGAGTCAGTGGGAAGTCAATCTATTAGACTGCGGGGACCCGATGCAGGCTTCAAATCGCCTGTTTTTTTTTCGCACTTTGGAAACACAAAGTACTGAGCATGCGGGATTTACGTTCCTGAGGTCCCACCTCTTGCGCTGCAAAGTATTCAATTCAATGACGTTATAGGCAAAGTATTCAAAGCAAAGGAGTTATGATGAAAAGTCACTACTAGAAGTCTTGCAAAAAATAGCATAGCTATGCAAGAATAGCATGCAACAAAAAACCGGGAGAATAGATCATGTCCGCGTCCGAATCGGTGAGAGAGCATGCCCGACACGCTTACTTACAACCAGCGCGCCGGCACGGAGAGAAGAGAGTCGAGATCAATGTTGGCACGGTCCATCGGGCCTTGGCGCTCAAGAATCGAATTCCGTTAGTGTGCCAAGCCTTGAAATCTGACAAGTTTCTTAGCGGGAACGGGCTGCGGCTGGTTTCCGAGAGCGGGCCGCCCTCGGGTCAGAGCACGACGGTCACGTATACCTACGAGTTCGTAGAGAGCGCCGAATCGATTGCTCCAAGGCGGGATGCATGGGGGAAACTCCGGGGTGCGCTGAAGGAAGTTTTCGCCGAGCTCGGAGGAGGGGAGAACTACCTGCGGGAAGAACGCGAATCGTTTTCTGGGCCAAAGGAGCGCCGGTGAGCCGAATTTATTGGGACACCATGCTCTTCATTTATTGGTTAGAAGATCATCCACAGTTTGCAAAGCGCGTAGATGCCATTCATTCGCGGATGCAGGAGCGCAACGATCAACTCCTGACCGCTGCATTCACTATTGGAGAAGTGCTGGCCGGAATCTATCGTCAGGGTAAATCGAGCAGTGCAAAGGAAACCAAACAGGCCCTGCTTAGCGTGGTTTCTGAGATCTTGGAGTTCACCGCTGACACGGCAGAGCGTTACGGTCAGATCCGAGGTTCTCTGGGTATTGCTGCGCCGGATGCGATTCACCTGGCATCAGCGGCCGAGGCTGAGACCGACCTGTTTCTGACGAATGACAAAAGACTCCTGGGCAAGTTCGTGCCGGGAGTTCAGTTCATTGCCTCGCTGGATACGCAATTGTTTTGAGAGTGGTTGCTGTCTCCGGTCGCAACCATAGAACGGCGAAACGCTTGTCGCGCAGGACAGCGGCACTCTTCGGCAAAGTCCACCACGTTCTGAACTGCCCATATCGCTAGCGCAAGTTTCCTTCATCCAAATACGTCAGCAGCCTGCTTTTTGCGGCTGGCCACTCCGAATCGAGGACGCTGAAATAGACAGTGTCTCTGACCCGGCCGGTGTGGGTGAGCAGGTGACGTCGTAGTGTTCCTTCCTCTTTGCCGCCGATGCGCAAGATAGCGCTGCGGGATTTCTGATTGAGCGCGTCGGTTTTCAACTCCACGCGAATGCATTCCCAGACTTCGAAGGCATGACGCAGCATCAGGTACTTTGCTTCGGTATTGACGGCGGTGCGCTGCCAGGGTGGAGCGATCCAGGTGGAACCGATTTCGACTCTGCGATTCACGCGATCGATGTTCATGAAGCGCGTGCTGCCGATGACCCGGCCGGAAGATTTCTCCACCGTCGCAAAGACAACGGATTCACCGCATTTCTGTTCCTCGCCGGCCTTTGCGACCAGCCGGTCGAAGTCTTCGCGAGTACGCATGGAATAGGGAATCCAGCGAAAGATATCGTCGAGATGATCTTCCGCGACATGCCAGAACTGGGCGGCATGATCGGGACGAAGCGGTTCGAGCCGAACGACAGAGCCTTCGAGTGTAACGGGGAGTTCAATCTGCAATGGTTTCCAAGCTGTAGTCATGCTTTGTTCCAGGGATCTCAGGGCATTATCTTGCATCTTGCGGCGATTTCGGGCATCACTAGTAGGACGCGCCTGTGCGCTTAGTTCATCGCCGTACTGACGATCTCACGAAACATGGCTTCACACGTCCAACCTTGGGTCACGAATCACTCTCCGCTACTTGCTCGCAAGGAGCCCTGTCGGTGAAGGCGCACTGTCTCCCATTCACGCAAATCCCGCACAGCACGGCTCTTTTCACGGATTTTCTGGCGTACACCCCCTCCATTCGATCCTTCTATCCTCGACCACCGCAGTTTGCGGAGTGGATGAAAGAGGAAGCTTCCAAGATAACGTACGAGGCGGAGCGGCGGGAGCGCGTGGCCGGAATCCTAACAGCGCAGAACAAATCCTGGGGAGCATCTGAGAAAACTCTGCAAAACCTCGAGCGGCTGCGGAAAGGCGCTGTAGCCGTGGTGACCGGACAGCAAGTGGGGCTGTTCGGCGGGCCAATGTTTGCAATCTACAAAGCGCTCACGGCAGTAAAGTTGGCGGAAGAAGCGAGCAATGCTGGAATCGATGCGGTTCCCATTTTCTGGCTCGCTACTTACGACCACGATCTGGCAGAGGTGAATCACGTCTCCATTCCTGCTTCCGAAGGGAATCTTCAAACCCTGACGACGCCAAGCCATGGCGTTGCGGGCGCGGCGGTGAGTTCGGTGCATCTGGGAGATGAGATTGTTCCAGTGGTCGAGCAGGCGGTGGCGCTGCTGGGTGAAGGAGAGGCAGCGCAATTGTTGCGAGAGACGTATCGACCCGGCGAGACTCTGGGAACGGCGTTCGCGCGTTTGTACGCGCGTGTCTTCGCGGATTGGGGCGTGATTGTGCTGGATGCGTCTGATCCGGAGCTTTCGCGAGTTGCCGAGCCGATTTATCGCGCGGCGATCGAGCGCAGCGAAGAGCTCAGCTCTGCGCTCTTGAAGCGAGGCCAGGCGCTCGAATCAGCCGGTTATCACCAGCAGGTGAAGGTGACGGAGTCTTCCGTACTGCTGTTCACGACGCGGCAAGGAGCACGCGTGCCGATTCATCGCCAGGGGGAAGAGTTCGTCATCGACGGCGAAAAGCTGGGAGAGAAGCTTTCGCGGGTGGAACTGCTGGGGCAGATTGCGGCGCATCCGGAGCAGTTCAGCCCTAACGTTTTGTTGCGTCCGGTAGTGGAAGACTATCTTTTGCCGACGCTGGCCTACACCGGGGGAGCCGCCGAGACGGCCTACTTTGGGCAGGCGGGAGCGGTGTACGAAGCGCTGCTCGGCCGCGTGACTCCGATCCTGCCGCGTTTCTCCGCAACGATCGTGGAACCAAAGGTGCAGCGGGTGCTCGAAAAGCACAAGATTGCGATCACGGAGGTTTTCGAGGGCACGGAGGAATTGCGGCGGGAAATCGCTGCGCGGAATCTTCCTGCCGACCTGAAGGCGGCCTTTGAGTCTGCCACAAAATCCTTTGATGCGAGCTTTGCGGCGCTGAAGGAGAGTTTGGAAAAGCTGGACCGTACGTTGGTTGACGCGGCCGAGACCTCGCATTCGAAGATGCAGCATCAACTGGAGAAACTCCATTCCCAGGCGGCGCGCGCGGAGGCACAAAAGGGCGAGTTGGTGGCGCGCCACGCAGAGTATCTCAGCAACTCGTTGTATCCGGAAAAGGGACTGCAGGAGCGCGGGGTCGGGGCGATTTATTTCCTGGCGCGGTATGGGGCGGCGCTGTTGCATCAGCTTTACGAAACCATTCACATAGACTGCCACGACCATCAGATTGTGGAACTGTAGGCTCGCGGGGTTGCGGGGGCGCGGCCTAGCGAGCGAACCTCAGCGGCTAAAGCCGCATGAATCTTGCGTCATGTACGGCACGACTAAAGTCGTGCCCTTCCCAAAACGCAAGTGGCGCGATTACGAAATGACTGTGGTCGTCGCGCGCCCTTCCCCAAAAACGCGAGTGGCGCGGAGTTCGAGACCGACAATGATCTCTTTCCCAGGACGCTTGTGGCCGCTGACTAGGCTTCTGGCGGGATTGGCCATTGGCGGAGATCTTCTTTACGGCCGCAAGGCCGTGCTGCGCACGGCCGGACGGCCGAGGCGGCGTCCCTACATAAACACATTCTGGTGCTTGAGCTATTTCGATTCGCTGGTGGCCAGGTACGTGCCTAGGCCGATCATGATGGCGCCGGTAACGGTGCGTTGACGGCGGCGGAATACCGCGGAAGAGCGAATCCGTGTACCGAGCGGCCCTGCGAGTGCGATTACGACGAGGTCCGCTGTAGTGTTGAGGACCACCGAAATCGTACCCAGGGTGACGAACTGAAGAAAAATGTGGCCGCCGGCGTGGGTTACGAATTGCGGGATAAAGGACAGAAAGAAGAGCGCGGTTTTTGGATTGAGAACCTCGGTGGCAACGCCCTGCCACAGAGGATTCCTCTGCGGCTGGATTGCCGAGAGAATGGCGCCAAGGTCGGCGTTGTCCCGCCAAACCTCCAGGATCATGCGCACGCCGAGAATGCACAGATAGAAAGCGCCAAGATATTTGACGGCCGCAAATGCGACTGCGGACCTGGCCAGAATGATGGAGAGTCCGACGGCGGCGGCGAAGACATGAACCATGCCGCCGAGAAAAGTGCCCAAGGCGGACAAGACGCCTTCCCGCTTGCCTCCGGCCAAGCTTCGCGCCAGAACGTAGAGCATGCCCGGGCCGGGCGCGATGGCCAGCAGCACCGCTGCGGTGAGGAAAAGCGTAATGCGCGTGAAATCAAACATGGGAGTACCTCACGAGTTGTGTAACCACTGCTCCAACTGAGAAAGCGTTTCGACGCGCGGCAGGTCGCGATCGCGATAGGTTCCCGCCAGATCAAAGATCACGGCCTGCATACCGGCATTCCGCGCGCCAACGTAGTCCACCGAATAGAGGTCGCCAACGTACAAGCTGTGAGCGGGATCGGCTTTCATTTCATTTAAGGCTGCGGCAAAGATGGCGGGATGAGGCTTCTCGTGGCCGACGTTGCCGGAGTCGGTAATGCAGGCGAAGCAGTCGCCGATTCCGCAGTCCCGGAGGACAGCGTTGATGCGGCCATCGGAATTGGAGATGACGGCGGTCTCATACTTCTGCCGGATTCTGTCCAGCACCTCGCGAGTGCCAGGGAGGATCTGATTCCAGTTTGCTGAATTCTGCGTATTCCGCACGAGTTCATCGCGAGTGTGTTCGTCGAAAGCATCCAGATCCTCGAGCAGGTGTGTATGGAACGTCCACCAGAAACCGTGGTCCACTTTGCCCGTCAGGAGGCCCTGATCGAATTCATGCTTGGTGCGGCGCTCCAAGCCGTGCCAGCCGCTGAGGGTGGGATGCTTATCCGAACTGAGCGGCGCAAGAATGTTGGCCCGGTTGGGGAAGAGCAGGGTGTTGCCGACGTCGAAGAAGATGAATTTGAACTTGGGCATGGAAGGATATTATGCAACGAAAGCGACCAGATGCTCGCGTCGAGACAAACTTCCGCGCCTGCAGGGATTCTGGGTGGTTTGCGACACGACTGAAATCGCGCCCTTCCCAACAGAATCAGCTCAGGTGCATGTACTCGGTAATGCAGGCGAGCATGATTTAATATCCAAGGCGGAATTCAGTCCCAGAACTGTCCACAGAATGTCACCCGGTCCCACAGTCACGCTGGTTTCCGGCGTCGCGCGTACGACTCGTGCGGCGTTAGCGCTTTATCCCGTCGTGCGCATTCCTGGGAGTATTTTTTTTAGCGTAGCCGTGGCGGTGTTTTATCGGGCCGCACGAGAAAATACCTACAACATGTTGTGGGCGGTTCTGTTCGGCTTCGCCACGCTGAACATCCTGGGGCTGGCAGCGCGAAGAATGGAGCCGCGACGGGGCTTGAATTTTGGGGAAGTGATGGCCGTGCTCACGGTCATATTAGCCATGTTCCTGCTCGGCTGGGAGATGCTGGGCCTGTTTCATATTTTCCCGATCAAGCTGAGATAGTTCGACAGCGGCAGGTTTCCACGGCGGCTTGGGCGTGATTTGCGTTATCATTCGCTCAAATGTCGAAGAAGCCTGCCAATTTCGAAGTGACGTGTCCCTGCTGCAACGCGGTGCTGAAGATCGATGCGGAAACGCGTGCGGTGATCGCGCATACTGCTGCGGTCAAGCCAAAGATGTTCAGCGATATGGAGGCCGCGGCCAAGGCCATGCGCGAGCAGGATAGCCGCCGGGAATCTATCTTCCAGCAATCGGTGGAGGCACAGAAGCACGCTTCTGATTTGCTGGAGAAGAAGTTCCAGGAGGCGGTGAAGAAGGCTAAGGAAACTCCCGACACGGGGAAGCCGATCCGGGATTTTGATCTCGACTGATGGCTCCGCTTCTGCTTGGCCACCGTGGAGCGCGAGCCCGCAAATCCATTCCTGAAAATACCCTTGCATCGTTCGACCAGGCTTTGGCGGACGGCTGCGATGGGTTTGAATTTGATGTTCGCCTCACCGCGGACGGCTGCGCGTTGGTCTGTCACGACGCGCACAGCGGGGGCATTGAGATCGCTTCCGCTTCGCGCTCGCAAGCTTTGAGCTTGCCGCGATTCGAAGATGTCATTGCGCGATATCATGCGCGCGCATTTCTGGATATTGAGTTGAAGGTGCCGGGACTCGAACCAACCGCCGCGGCTGCGCTGAGGGAGCACTGGCCCGAGCGCGGCTTCGTGGTCTCTTCGTTTCTTCCCGAAGTTGTGCTGGTGATGCATGCAGAGGATCCTGCAATTCCCGTGGGCCTGATTTGCGAGACGCGAGCGGAGTTGCTGCGCTGGACGGAGTTGCCGATCCAGTACGTGATTCCTCATCGGAAACTGGTGGACGCGAGCGTGATTCACGAAGTGCAGCGGGCGGGCAAGAGACTTGTGGTGTGGACGGTCAATTCGCGCGCGGAGATGGAGAAGCTTCGAGACTGGGGCGTGGACGGCATCGTCTCCGACAACACCAGCCTGCTGGCACGAACGTTGCGTTCCTGATTCATTGCTGGGTTAGTCGGCGGCGGCTTCCAGAATGGAGGCGGTTCGGCTGGGACGGTGCAGGAAGGCGGAGCGTTCGGTTTCGAAGGCTTCCAGGTTCGAGCCCAGGTCGTGATCGTTCCAGCCGAGCACGGCGCCAATGCGCAAAGCAGCTTCGCGGCTGCAGGATTCGGACCAGCAGGCCCCAAAGGCCACCGGAACGCGCCGCAGCAGGACATCGGCGAGGGTGACAGCATGCTCCCGGCGATAGGCCTCCACGACTTCGGCCACAATGTGCGATGTGTGGGGACAGATGGGGGCTCGCATATCGGCGCTGACCAGAGCCATGCGGGCGATCTCCATGGCGCGGTGTCCGTGCCATTCGACCAGGCCGCGCGCGGTTTCGTCACTGACGGATCCGGCGCGAGCAATGGTGAGAACTTCCTGATCCAGCATGGGATCGAGAGACGTCCCCGGACCGACCGTGACGGTTCTTGGCTCGGGTACGGCGATGCCAATCTTGCGGGCACACTCGCGGGCGAGCGACAGTGCAGTGGTCAGCTTGCCTCCGAGCACCGAGATCATGCGTGCGGCGCCGTCGGCAGAGTGATCGTGCAAAATGTGGCGCCGCGTGACGGCGGAGGGCTTGTCCTGCGAGTTTGGCAACGGGCGCACACCCGCGAAGGCATACTTGATCTGCTGCGCCGACAACTTCGCCTTGGGAAATAATTGCGTCACGGTTCGGAGCAGGTAATCGATCTCCTGCTGCGAAGGCGCCGTCTTGCTGGGGTCGCCGGAATCGGGGACCTCGGTGGTGCCCACCAGGACCTGCTCGTTCCATGGAATGACGAAGACAGGGCGGCCGTCGGCAGCTTCGGTATAGAGCGCGGAGTTGGGGGCGCCGGCGAATCTGGGCAGAACGATATGGGAGCCGCGGAGTCCGCCCAGCAGAGGCTTCCCGGTGCGCACGGTGGAGCGCTGGCAAATGCGGTCAACCCAGGGTCCGGTGCAGTTGATGACCCATCCGGCATCGACGCGCTGGTCTTTTCCCGTGGTGCGGTCGCGAAGCAGCACGCCGCGGGCCCGACCTTGGGAAACATTGACTGCGATGACTTCACAATGATTGCGCACTACGGCTCCGGCGTGTTCGGCTTCGGTCATCCACTCGGCAACCAGGCGCTCAGGGAATTCGCACTGCGCATCTTCGTAGTTCAGAATCTGCCATTTTTGGCCGGCATCGAGAGCGCGATGCACGCGGGCTAAATCCATTTCACTGACGGGACCCGATTTCTTACCCGACAGCCGGTGGTAGAGCCACAGTCCGAAGCGTACTTTGAGGGCGCTGCGCTGGCTGTTCTCGTTCAGCAGGAAAAGAAACTGAAGTGGGTGGACGAGGTGCGAGCGTTCGCCCAAAAGCCGTTCGCGATCGCGAACCGATTCGCGAACCAAGCCCAGTTCACCATGCTCCAGATATCGGAGGCCACCATGAATGATGCGGGTGGAGCGGCTGGTGACGCCCGAGGCGAAGTCATTCTGCTCAAGCAGAAGCGTGCGTTTCCCGGCACGCGCACATTCGCGGGCGATGGCGACGCCGTTTATGCCGCCTCCGACGACCACCACGTGAAAGTGCTGGCCTTCGAGCGACGGTCGGGGCTTTAGGGCTAAGCTCATGATTTCCAAGCCAGATAATGGCTATATGCGTATAGGATCGGTCGCCGGGAGTGGTGCCTGCTCATCCCTTTCAACGATTTTGCCTGTTTTGCAAGAGAATATGAAGGTGACGACAGTCCAGCACGCGCTGCTCACATGCCATGATACCGAAAGTAACTTCGCGCATGCGGTATGGAAAAGCCCCACTCTCCAGGCCGTAGGAACGGCGAAGAATGGGGCATTTTGGGGAGCGACGCTGCGTATCTCTGTCAGGCGGCAGTTCTGGTGGTGCCCCGCGATTGCGCTGGCGTTTCGGCGAACAGCTGAATCATTTCGCGGTTAAACGCCGGGAGGTCCTCAGGTTTGCGGCTGGTGACCAGTTTGCCGTCCCGGACTACTTCTTTATCCACCCAATTGGCGCCCGCATTTTTCAGATCCGTCTTCAGCGATGGCCATGAAGTCATGGTACGTCCCTGAACGGCGCCGGCCTCGATCAGCGTCCAAGGGCCGTGGCAAATGGCGGCAACCGGCTTGCCGGAATCGGTAAAGCTTTTCACGAACTCGACCGCCTGCGGATTCATTCGCAGATGGTCCGGGTTCATCACGCCACCGGGTAGAAGCAGGGCGTCGAAATCGTTGGCGTTTGCGGAAGCCAGGGAAAGATCTACCGGGACTTCCTGGCCCCAATCCTTGTGATTCCAGCCTTTGATCTTGCCCTCGATGGGGGAGACGACCTTGGTGGTCGCGCCCGCCTGATCCAGAGCTTTTCTGGGTTCGAGCAGTTCTGACTGTTCAAATCCGTTGGTGGCGAGGATTGCAACTTTCTTTCCTTGAAGATTTTGACTTGCCATTGTTTCCTCCGTCATGAATTTGGGTTGTGAGTGATTACTGTCAGCGGAGAAATGAATATGTCTTAGGATGCCTGGTGCTATTTGGCGGTTGGTAACGTTCCGGAGGGGCTCAATAAATTGCATAAAGGGCAGCAACGGAACTGGAGTGCGAGCGTTGCTTCCCGCATCCGCAGTCATTTACATTGGAGTGCCGCATGCCCACTACTGGAGAACGCTTCGAACGAGCGGTGGAGATCATGGAACGGTTGCGCGCGCCCGGCGGTTGCCCGTGGGATCGCGAGCAGACGTTCGATTCGATCAAGCCGTACACGCTGGAAGAAACCTACGAAGTGCTGGAAGCGATTGACAACCGTGACTGGCATGAACTTGCCGGCGAACTGGGAGACTTGCTTCTGCAGGTGCTGTTTTATGCGGAGATGGCGAAAGAAGAAGCTTTGTTCTCTATCGACGATGTTATCGACAGGCTCTCGACGAAGCTGGTCGATCGCCATCCGCATGTGTTTGGAGAGGTAAAGGCCGACACCGCCGCAGAAGTGAAGAAGAACTGGGAAGCGTTAAAGGTGGAAGAAAGAAAAAGACGGCAGGGCAGCGGGGAGCCCGTCGCAAAACAATCGATTCTTGCGGGCGTCTCCTCGGCGATGCCGTCATTGCTGGAAGCGTCCAAGCTCAGTTCGCGGGCGGCGCAGGCGGGATTCGATTGGCCGAACATTGAAGGATTGCTCGCAAAATTGCACGAAGAGACCGACGAACTGCGGGAGGAGCTGAAAGAGTTCCCGGCGCCCGGTCCGCGGCCGCAGGGCCACGGCGTAGCGGGATCGGGGCGCACGGTCGTTCCCGAGTCGCTGCAGGCGCGGATGGAAGAAGAAGTCGGGGATCTCTTTTTCGTACTGGTCAATATTGCGCGTTACTTGTCGGTGGATCCCGAGTCGGCGCTGCGCAAAACGAACCGCAAGTTCAAACGCCGTTTTCAGTGGATGGAGGACCGGCTGCAGGAGTCGGGGCGCGCGGCCGATCAGGCTTCGACGGAGGAACTCGAGTCGCTGTGGCAACGCGCGAAGGAGCAGGAGAAGTCCGCGTGAACAGCGTCCGGCTAAGAATGCTTATGCGACGCGGGCGGGCTGTGCGCCCCATCTTTGCTCAGGATGACAAAGCATGCCGGTAGAACTGCGCCGATGCCATGGGATCGAGGACTTCCGAGCGTGTGTAGCGCTGCAGAAGGAAGTCTGGAATTTCAGCGACGCCGAACTGGTGCCGCTACGAATGTTTGTGGTGGCCGATAAGGTCGGCGGTCAGATCATGGGAGCCTTTGAGGGCGACACGATGGTGGGGTTTGCCCTGTCGGTTCCGGGGACGCGTTCGGGCCACATCTATCTGCACTCCCACATGCTGGCAGTACGGAAAGATCATCGCAATGGCGGGCTGGGGCGGCAGTTGAAGCTGATGCAACGGGAGGATGCGCTGGCCCGCGGCATCGAGTTGATCGAGTGGACGTTCGATCCGCTGGAGATCAAGAACGCGTATCTGAATATCGAAAAGCTAGGCGCAGTCGCGCGGCGCTACAACATCAACCAGTACGGGATCACATCGTCTCCGCTGCAGGGCGGATTGCCTAGTGACCGCCTGATTGCGGAATGGTGGCTGAAGTCGAAACGCGTAGAGCGATTGCTGGCGGAGGGAAAGAATACGGTGGCCCCGGCGGTGATTTCGATTTCAGTGCCCGCGCAGATCTATGACTGGAAGGCGTCCCCGGAAACGCGGGTTCAAGCCCAGCAGGTGCAGGAAGGGAACCGGGAGCAGTTCTTGCGGGCATTTGCCAACGGCTTGGCGGTGCTGAACTACGAGCGCGACGCCGAGGGCAATGGCAAGTATCTGCTCGGGCGGTGGGATGAGAAGTGGTCGTACGCATCAGAAGGTTGACCAGCACGGACACAGAGGCACGGAGAAAACCATAATCGATTTCTTGCCGCTCAGGTTCTGTAGGGCTCCGTGGTGAACTGAGATTTCCATGAAAATTGAAGCTGTGACACTGCGCGAAATTCAGATGCCGCTCGTACACTTTTTCGAGACGAGCTTTGGCCGCACCTATAGCCGCACTATTTTACTGGTCACGGTTCACTGCGAGGGCGTGGATGGGTGGGGCGAATGCGTGGCCGGAGAAGATCCTTTTTACAGCAGCGAGTGGATTGAGAGCGCTTGGCCTACTCTGACCAAGTATTTGATTCCGGCGCTGCTGGGGAAACGGATCGAGTCGGGCCGGGAGTGTCCTGCATTGCTGAAGCGGGTTACAGGGCACCGGATGGCCAAAGCTGCTCTCGAGAATGCTCTTTGGGATGCCGAGGCTATGCAGAAACAGCAACCGCTATGGAAACTGCTGGGGGGCACGCGCAGTGAGATTGCATGCGGAGTCTCCATTGGAATTCAGGATTCAGTGGAGCAGTTGCTCGAGAAAATCGAGACGGAACTGGCGGCCGGGTATCGCCGGATTAAAGTGAAGGTGAAACCGGGCTGGGACGTGAACGTGCTGGAACGCATTCGCTCGCGCTGGGCGGATATCACTCTGAGCTGCGATGCGAACTCGGCGTATACCCTCGATCAAGTGGAGCACCTGCGCAATTTCGATCAATTCAACCTGCTGATGATCGAGCAGCCGTTGTGGAATGACGATATCTACTATCATGCACGGCTGCAGAAGGAACTGCGGACGGCTATCTGCCTGGACGAGTCCATCATCAATGCGCGGGTTGCGGCAGCGGCAGTGGAAACGGGAGCCTGCCGCATCATCAACATCAAAGTCGGGCGCGTGGGCGGGTTCAGCGAGGCTCTGAAAATTCACGATGTCTGTCAGTCCAACAAAATTCCGGTTTGGTGCGGAGGCATGCTGGAAACGGGTATTGGGCGCGCCCAGAATATCGCGTTGTCAACCCTTCCGAATTTCAGTCTGCCGGGGGATGTCTCGGCCTCCAAAAGGTACTGGAAAGAAGACATCATTCAGCCCGAGGTGGAAGTTTCTTCGCAGGGGTTGATTCCGATCAGCCAGAAGCCCGGCAGGGGATACGAGATCAAGCCGGAGTTGATCGAGAAATTGACGGTGAGAAAAGAAACGCTGCGGACGTAAATGGAAGGCTGAACAGCCCAAGGGGCTGTCCCTACGAGATTTTCTAAGCTGCTCAGCGTTCCGCTTGAGATTCAACTTCGTGCGCCAGCTTCTGCTGTTCGCCTTTTAGCAACTCCACGGCTTTGGCAAACGTCAGGTCCGCGGGTACGGCGCGATAATCGCTGAACACCTCATCTGTGGTGATGCTGAGTCCTCGGAAGAGCAGAATTTTCCCCGTCACTTTGAGGCTCATGGCGGTGATTTCCCATGACCCATCGCCGACATCGGCCTGCTGGACGCGGAAATACCCGCCCTTATCGAGGTGACCGATAATTCCCCAGCCGAAGGTCACGTCGCGAAACAGCGTGCCCTCGATGCGCGCGATTCGATGAACTGCCGCGTCAATGAGCAAGTAGCCCTGCATTCCCTCGAGGACCTGCTCGACCCGCGTCGGTGGGGAATAGGAGGGATTCGGGGTGAACTTCAGTTTCCTGAGCGGATCCCCGGTTTTGCCCACGGCGGGTTCTCCGCTCTCGGTTCCGTCATACTCGTAAAGAAAAGCGTTGGGCAACGCGCGAAGGATTCGGAGCGTGTGCTCCTCATCCGCTTTTTCCCGCGCACGTTTTTTGCGGAGTTGCTCAGGATTGTTTGCCAGCCAAAGCAGATGATCCTGTTCAGCTTTCTGCTGTTGCGGATTGAGCGGCTGATCGTTGTAGGCGATGGTCATGCCGGCCATGGAATCATTGGTCTCAATATAAAGGCGGGTCTGAGAGCCGCGCGGAACCTGCTTGCGGGAACGGAACAGGTGCTTATGGGAGTCGTCGTTGGCGGACTCCATCTCATGTGCAATGGTTAGGCGGACCAGTTCCGCGGCTGAAATTTCCGGGGCATTGTTTTCCTGAGCGCACAGCTGAGCGGCGAGCGATAAAAGCGCAAGGAGAGCGGCACAAAGCAGGGCACTCCCGGTTCGCCTTTCCCGAGTAGAAAGCATTGGTAACTTTAGTTTAGCAATGTGGCGCAAATGATTGCGTTGCGTGGTCCTTATCATTTTGAGAGAGCGATTTGTGAGGCTGAGTTGCTTGCCGCTGGCGCGGCGAGTCGGTATAGTCGATGGAGCGACGCGGTAGTCCCAGTATCTGCCTTTCCAATGCGGCAGTGCAGTATCCGCCTCCAAGGAGAACATCGATGAGTGCTCCGTTGTCAGCAGACTTGGCGCAGATCGGTAAGTCGGTGGTGATCAAGGGCGAATTATCGGGCAGTGAAGATCTTTATGTCGACGGTCAAGTGGAAGGCAGCATCGCCTTGAAAGGCAACGCTTTAACCATTGGACCAAACGGCCAGGTGAAGGCCTCGGTGGAAGCTAAGGGCCTGATTGTGCAAGGGAAACTTGATGGCAACGTGGTGGCCAGCGATCGCGTCGAACTACGCAAGTCGGCCATCGTCAACGGAGACATTGCCACCCAGCGGATCGCCATCGAAGAAGGGGCATATCTGAAAGGGAAAGTGGACATCCAGGGCAAAGCCGAAAAGGCTGCCGGAAAGTAACTACTGCCATTTGCATCATGCGAGTTAAAGTGTTACTTGCGAGTGGAGATTTCAGTCCCAGAGCCGTGGATGCGTCGGGCTGGACAAGACAGGTCAGATGGCATCCGTCACGCAAAACTTCATGAAGCTTTTTCGGGGTTCATCGAGTAGTACGTCGGCCCAGACGCCGGCAGCCACTCAAAAACTTACGCGCCGCTCCAGCGGGCTGGGCGAACTCGCGCGGCTGTGGAATTCCGAGACTCCCTTGTGCGTGCTTGATCTAGGCTCGACCTCCCCGACCAATATCCGCTTCTTCACCGAGCGCGCGCACAAGATCTATAGCGAAGATCTGCTGGTAGCCTCGACCGAGCCCCATCTGGTCACCAAGGACGAGCAGGGCAATCCGATCCTGGATAGCCGGAAGTTTCTGGGAGAAAACCTGCAATATCCGGCGGCTCACTTTGATGTCGTGCTTTGCTGGAACTTGCCGGACTATCTGGATGAAAGCCTGGTACGTCCGGTAATGGGACGGCTGTGGTCGGTGCTAAAGCCCGGCGGCATGATGTTGGCGTTTTTCCACACCAAGGATGCCGGGCCGGATTCGCCCTGCTACCGCTTCCACATTCTGGATAAAGACACGCTGGAGATGCAGCGCGTGATCGCCCGGCGTGAGGCCCGCCGCGGGCCCACGGGAGCCGTGCACTCGTCAATTAGCGACGGCTTCCGCCTGCAGCGCGTATTCAACAACCGGCACATCGAAACTCTCTTCCGCGATTTCGCTTCCATAAAATTCTTCCTCGCCCGGGACAACGTGAGGGAAGTGCTCGTCGTCAGATAGTTGGGGAACTTCTACCTGGGGTGGTTGTCTGACCCAATTGGAATTGTGCACTGGCGCGTGTTGGGGAGGGCTGCTTCAGAGATGGCGGCTGGGTGCCGCGCGATAGCCGCGGAGAGCGGCGCTACAGGGCCACGAGTCGAGGGCCGAAATGATTTTCTTTCGGATAGGCGGACGAAGATGGGAAGATCGCCGCATCTTCCTGTGTTTGCGACGGCTCTGCACCATCGTGCTGGGGCTGACTTTCTTGGCGGTGTCGCCAAGTGTCGGGCAGACCGCAGAAAGCGATGGGTCGCAAACCGAGACACTTCGCGGAACGGTCGTCAATGCCGTTACTCGGGCTCCAATTCCTCGCGCGCTAGTCTATTCTGCGGACAATCGATACGCGGTGCTGACTGATGGTGATGGGCATTTTGAGTTCGCCGTGCCCACATCGGCGTCCGAGACTGGCACAAACGTCATGTACTCCGGACCAGCTCCGCGAGTCTGGTCGTTCGGAGGAAATCACATTCCTCTCGCGCTGATGGCGCGCAAACCTGGGTTTCTGGATCCGCCTCTCGGGGACGGAGGGGAGAAAGCTGTTTCCGAGAACGACATCACCATTCCATTGCTTCCGGAGGGGATTATCAAAGGCCGGGTTACGGCAACGGGAGGCGAGCCTGCGACAAGGGTCATGGTGCAGTTGCTGACCCGACAGGTACAAGAGGGCGTCCGGCGCTGGGTTCCGGGACCGACGGCGCAGGCGAACTCGGCGGGAGAGTTTCGCTTTGCGGAACTGCTTCCCGGTTCGTACAAGCTTTTTACGCGCGAATGGATGGACAACGATCCGGTGGCTGCCGTACCGGGTTCGCAGGTGTACGGGTTCCCACCTGTTTACTATCCCGGAGGCGCCGAGCCTTCGGCCGCGGCGGCCATCGAGATTGGCGCCGGACAGACGGTGCAGGCTGATGTGGAGATTCAGGGGAAGCCATATCACCGAGTTAGAATTCCGGTCGCGAATGCGGATATCAGCAACGGTTTCAGCGTCACGGTGGAAGGACAGCAGGGATCGCGTTACGAATTGGGCTACAACTCCGCCGAACAGAGGATCGAAGGCATGTTGCCGACGGGCAGCTATACGTTGCAGGCAAATACCTACGGGCCGAACGCGGTGAGCGGAAGCGTGAGTATCCGGGTGGGGGATGCGCCCGTGCAAGGACCGACGCTTGTGCTGACGGCCAACAGTTCCATCCCGATCGAGGTGAAAGAAGAATTCAGCGGCTCTGCGCCGGACAGTTCGGCGGACTGGTCGGATGGAAAGCATTCCTATACCCTGCGAGGGCCGCGATTGTACCTGCAGGCCCGGTTAGAGAGCGTGGACGACATGGAGGGGCGCGGCGCCTCGGTTCGCCCGCCCACTGCACAGGATGACCAGAAGCTGCTGCTGGAGGGAGTTGCGCCGGGACGCTATTGGCTCCGAGTCTCCACATCGCGGGGCTACATCGCATCAGCGACGATGGGTTCGCTCGATCTGCTTCACCAGCCATTCACAGTCGCTTCTGGATCGAGCGCGCCGATTGAGATCACGATGCGGGATGATGATGGTGAACTGGAGGGCACGATCAGTTCTGCCGGCGGGCAAAACTCCGGGCCTGCTTCAGGTTCAGCCGTGAGAGCGTTTGTCTACTGCGTCCCCCTGCCGGACAGCGCGGGACAATTCCAGCCATTGATGGTGTCAGAAGATGGCAAATTTAGTGCCCAGATGGCGCCGGGAGATTACCGCATTCTTGCCTTCAGCGTGCAGCAACCGAATCTTCCTTACCGTGATGCCGAGGCCATGAAGCCCTACGAGGCCCAGGGGCAGGTAGTTCATTTGAGCGCCGGGCAGAAGACCACGGTTCAACTGCAGAATGTTATAAGCGCGGAGTAGAGACGAATGCTGGTGACTCATCGAAGCTCGATTCTGCGGACCATGGCTTTCGCAGTGTGCTGCCTCGCTTTAGGGCAATGCAGACTTGCCGCGCAGAATCCCGATCAGTCGTCCACCTTTAGCGGACAGTACCGGGTCTCGGGAACGGTGGCGAGCAAGGTCGACGGGCATGCGCTGGGGCGGGTGCGAGTGGTGCTGGCAGACACCAGGAATGCTCAAAAATTTCAGGCCATCGTTAGCGGGGAAGACGGCCGCTTCACGTTCGGCACGGTGCCGGCGGGAAAATTCTCGCTGAGCGGGATGAAGCGCGGATTCATTCCTGCGGCGTACGACCAGCACGATCAGTTCTCGACGGCGATCGTCACCGGCGCAGGGCTCGATACCGAACACCTTGTGCTGAAACTCGCACCTGATGGAGTGATCTACGGAAAGGTACTCGATGAGGTGGGCGATCCGGTCCGAGGCGCGACAATCACGCTTTACTTTGACGATCACAGCGAAGGCGTAGACAGGATCCGCGAAGCACAAACTGTTTTCACGAATGATCTCGGTGGTTACGAGATGCTCTCGCTCAGGCCGGGCACGTACTATTTGGCGGCAACTGCGAAGCCGTGGTACGCGGTGAGCCCGCCATCCGACGCGGGAGGTTCTGCTCCGGGCGATCAGCTCAAGCCTGCCGCGAACGCGGATCGCTCGCTCGATGTGGCGTATCCCGTGACTTATTACCCGGATGTAACCGACTCCGAGAGTGCCACGCCGATTCCGGTTAAAGGAGGGGAGCGGCTGGAAGTGGACATCCATCTGAATCCTGTTCCAGCGCTGCGGCTGCGCTTTCATCTGGCCGGCGATCAGGAGCATGGTTACGCGTTGCCGCAGTTCGAGCAGCATTCGTTCGACGGATCAACGTTCATCAATCCGACAAACTCCGTCATGGTGTCCCAGGGGATCATGGAAGTGAGCGGCATTCCCGCCGGACGCTACGATGTGCGCCTGCAGGGACCGACAACGGGGGTGCAAGTGAGTGGCATTGACCTCACGACGGAAGGACAACAAGTCGATACTTCGACCGCCGAGGCCTTCAGCACTGTAAAGATGACGGTGCAGGTCGCGGAACTGGGGAAACCGGGCCAGCTCTTTGTGGGCTTGCGCTCGCGCGGGAGGACCGGGATGAGGGCATCCCGTGTCGATGAGAAGGGAGAGGCCGAAGTGCAGCAGGTGCCTCCTGGCGATTACGAAGTAGTTTTGTTCAGCAGGGGCCGGCGTTACTCGATTTCTCGAATCTCGGCGGAGGGAGCGGAAGTAACTGGGCGTCACGTGATCGTCACGGCTGGTTCTACCCCTTCGATCTCAGTGACGGCGATTGTGGGCAGCGTGCTGGTGGAGGGAGTTGCCAAACGCGGAGGCAAGCCGTTCGCGGGCGCGATGGTGGTGCTGGTTCCCAAGGACGTCGAAGGGAATCGCGATTTGTTCCGCCGCGATCAGACCGACCTCGATGGGACATTCACCTTGCAGGATGTTGCTCCTGGCACTTATACGCTGGTCGCGATCGAGAACGGGTGGGATTTGGACTGGTCTCAACCTGGCGTGATTGCCGTGTACGCCAAGCACGGACGGGCAATCCAGGTGACGAATACGCCTGGGCAGCCTTTGCGGGTGGACGCGGCTGTTGAAGTCGTCTCGAAGTGAGCTTCACCACAGAGTGCACAGAGGGTCACTGAGGGAAGGCATCACGTCTTCCAGACTATGACTCCCATGCGGAACAAGTAGTGAGTTGAGATCTCAATCTTCTGGCAGCAAGCGCTGGAGCACAGAATTTCCCGCACCTCCCCCGGTTCATACGCCCTGCGTACTGAAGCAACTCCGTCTACGCGGGAGATATGACTTCGCATCAGGGGAAAGCCCGCATAAACCAGCGCCAGATGGAGCGGGTGACGAATCAGATCGTTGATCAGGATTGCCCGGCGGGCCACACGACACGCCTCCTCACCGTAGCGCGCCAGTTGCGCAGGTTCCAGGTGATGGGCGAACAGGCTGCAGCTCACAATATCGAAACTGTTGTCGCGAAAAGGAAGGGCGAGCGCGTCGGCAACCAGGGAACGATGGCTGGGCTGCAGGTGCGTGGGAACGCGGTCGAGATCGGTAATTTCAAGCTTGATGCCTTTTCTCAGCAGCTGCTTGCCTGCCTCTCTCGGTACTTCGCCGTATCCCGCAGCAACTTCCAGCAGCGAGAATTGTTTCTGGCCCGCGGCGTTGGCGACACGTTCGATCAGGTTGCGGGTGGTGGCGACTCCGCCGAACCAGCGGTTTATGCGGCAGAGATCCTGGAGGGAAGTGTCGACTTCGTCTCGCGGGCAGTTATTGGAGTCGAGGATTTCAGGGGTATTGACGCGTTGCATGGGGACCGTGATCACGACAGTTTAGACGAAGGATGCGGGAAGGTTGTCAACTCCGGGTCAAGAGCTTCGGAACCCCGGATGGAGCTCATTGGCCGCTGGGTGAAATCGGACAGCCGAGGCGGCTGTCCCTACATAAAAGCGAACGGTCGGGGGGCGGCTGCCTTACATAAGACCGGGCAGCCTGAGGGGCTGTCCCTACGGGAATGGATCAGACTTCGGCTAGTTCTTCTTCCAGGAGTTGCTTGTTGTAGAGGTCGCTGTAGTAGCCGTTCCGGGCCAGGAGTTCGTCGTGGGTGCCTAGCTCTACGATGTGGCCGCCGTGCAGGACGGCGATGCGATCGGCGTTGCGCACCGTCGAAACGCGGTGGGAAATGAAGATCGTCGTGCGGCCCTCCATCACGTCGCGCAGGTGATTGAGGATCTTGTCTTCAGTTTGCGTGTCCACGCTGGAAAGAGCATCGTCGAGGATCAGAATGCGCGGGTTGCGGATCAGCGCGCGCGCAATGGCGGTACGCTGTTTCTGTCCGCCGGAAAGCGTGATGCCGCGCTCTCCGACCATGGTGTCGTAGGCTTCGGGGAAGGCTTCGATGTCGACCGCGATGTTCGCGGCCTCGGCGGAATTGTGGATTTCAGAATCCGTGGCGGAATCTACTCCGAGCGCGATGTTCTCGCGGATGCGATCGCTGAAGAGGAACGTCTCCTGCGGCACAAAGCCGATATTTCTGCGCAACGAGGACAACGAGTAGTCGCGGACGGGACGGCCATCGATCAGCACCGTTCCAGGATCGGCATCGTAGATGCGGGGAATCAGATCGACGAGCGTGGTCTTGCCTGATCCGGTGGGACCGACGATAGCCAGGCTGGTGCCCGCAGGGATCTTCAGGTTTACCTCGTGTAGAACCTGTTTGCCTTCGTAGTTGAAGTTGAGGTGTCGAAATTCGATGTCGCCTCGGATGTCGTAGTCCTGGGCGGAGGGAACATCCTTGATTTCCGGTTCTTCCTGCATAATCTCGTTGATACGGATCAGCGAGGCGGTTCCGCGCTGGAAGATGTTGATCACCCATCCGAGAGCGATAACCGGCCAGGTCAGCTGCATCATGTAGGTACTGAAGGAGACGAATTGACCGACACTCATCGAGCCATCGAGCTTGAGCGTGGTCGCGATTCCGGGATTCGCGGTTCCTAAGCTGGTGAACAAACGTACTGTCGATTGTCCGGTGAGAACTTCGCGTCCTCCCAGCCAGAGCACGAGAACCACGGCGCAGCCGAGCATCAGCTCCAGTGTGGGCCGCAGCATACCCATCAGGCGAACCAGTTTGAGACTGCGGCGGATGTATTCCTTGTTCTCGCTCTCAAAGGATTTGATTTCGGCTTCTTCCTGCACGTAGGCGCGAATCAGCCGTGCTCCGGAAAAGTTCTCCTGCGCGCGGGCGGAGATATCAGAGAACATGGCCTGAATGCGCTCGAAGCGCTCGTGAATACGGCGGCCGAAGGTCTGGATGACGATGCTGACTGCGGGTAGAGGCAAGAACGTGAACAGGGTCAGCCAGGGGCTGATGGAAATCATGAACGACAGCGCACCCACTGTGTAGACCAGTGTGTTCGCGGAATACATGATGGCTGGCCCGAGCAGCATGCGCACGGCGTTCAGGTCGTTGGTGGCCCTTGCCATAATGTCGCCGGTGCGATGGCGCTGGTAATAGGCGTAGCTCAGGTTTTCCAGGCGGGCGAAAAGATCATTGCGGAGATCGAACTCGATGTCCCGCGAAATGCCAATGACGACCCAGCGCGTGAGGAACTGGAATATTCCTTTAGTGACGGCAATGGCGAGAAGCATTCCCGCGTAGACGAGCAACTTGTGCCTGGTAACGCCGGTGTGCAGATCGTCGGCAGCTTTGCCGATGACCAGCGGGAAAAGAATCCAGATGCCATTGGTGAAGAGGACGCAGACGCTGCCGAAAATATAGGCCCCACGATAGCGTTTCAGGTACGGGAGCAGCGGCCGCAGGTTCTTGGGAAACATTCCGAGTGTGTAGATGAGATTTTAGCAGGGAAGGTGCAGCGAATTTGGGCTTTTGACCGGGTTAGCAGGGCATGAGCGGGGACGTGTTTGGGCAATGGGGAAGGGAGTCAGCAGGGACGCATTTGCGCAGGGGAACTGGTAGGTCATAGCCGGGGACCCGGGCGGGGCAAAGCCGCGAAGCGGCGAAAGAATGCAGCCCACGGCGCAAGCCATGGGTCAGCAAGTCATAGGAGAACGCAGCCCCGGAGGGGCGAAAGAAAACCTCTCATCGATTTCATCGCTGCTACTGAAACCGATATCCCGGCTTGGGGGTGCAGCGATAGACTCGGCCGCGGTCGGGATTGGCTTGGGTGTCGCAGGATGCCCAACTTAAGAACAGCAAAGGGCCGAGGGGAAAGATAATGGGCTGGCCGTCGAGCTCGGCCTCGATGCTTACGCTTTCTGCGTTGGCGGGCAGAGTGAATGACATTCCGTCGCCAAAGATCGCGGGGTAAGACCAGTGCTCGCGCTGGCTGATCATGGGACGGAAGACTTCGGCTTCAAACAGAAAGGTGGCGGTATCAGACCAGTTGCGTGCCGAGACGGTGAGGATGCGGCCGCCCTCGCTGGTCAAATCAGATTCGATACGGGTAAACGGGCAAGGCCCCGCGATGCAGGAGGCGCGAGGACTGCGGAATTGATTTCCGGCGCCGGCGTCGAGGTTGGCCGAACCGGTTGCAGCTTTCCACCGGCCATCGGGTGAGCAAGGGTTCTGGCCTTTGCAGGGGACGTTACCCTTATTCTGCACTTCAAAAATTTTGACTGCACTGCCGACATTGAGATCTGTGGGCGCTTTCACGGTGTAGCGGATGCGGATGCTGGAAACTTTGACTTGCGGTCCATTTTGCGGAGGCAGTTTTACGGCAATGGGCGCGAGACGGACGACGTAGAGTTTGTCAACGACATAGTCATGCAGATCCAGCGGTCGGTAGCGCGGATCGCGGAAATGGATCACAATCTGGTGTCCGTGGCGAATAGGTTTGCGCAAATGCAAGACGAACACTCCGGAGGGCTCGGAGGTTGTATCGGCAATCGCCAGGTCGTCGGCGGAAATGGCGACGCCGCCGATGGGCAACTGCTTTTTGGGATCGGTGTCGTCCACCAGCACGGCGCCGCGCAAAGTGATGGGTTTCTGGATGCCCCAGCGAACCACGGATAGAGCAGTCGCCCCGAGCAGAATAGTGACGATCAGGGCAATCCAGGCCTCGATTTTATGAGCCCGAGTCATGCGTAGTGGGTTGGGTCAGCCATTTGATAATTTTATTTGCATTTGAACCGTTCCCACGAGCGGCAACGGCCCAAGTGTCACTTGCATCCTTAAACCGGGAAATACCAAAATAAAGTTGAAATCTGCAATATGATGCCAGCGAACTGGATTCCGTCGTCTCGCAAGTGTGCATGAAGCATGCCAAGACAAGCATAGCGGATGTGCGCGCGCCCGTGCTTTCAAGAAGGCAAGTCCTGCGCCAGATTCTTGGAAGTGGCCTGGTGCTGCCATTGGCAGGGATGCTGCCGGGCGCGCGCCTGTTCGCGCAGAGCGCGCGTGCGCCCGCCGCTCCAGCCGGGGCAAAAATCGGCACGGTCACGAATCTTTCCGCCGAGGATGATCAGTTTCTGAACGACGTCGAGAACGCCAGCTTTCAGTTCTTCTGGGAGCAGGGGAGCCCGAATACGGGCATGGTCAAGGACCGCTGCAACCTGCGCAATCCGAATCAACTGAGTGCGGCCAGCATAGCGGCTACCGGATTTGGGCTGACTGCGCTTTGCATCGGAGATCAGCGTAAGTTCGTGCCCGCGGGGGCAGCGCTGGAACGGCTCTTTGTAACTTTGCGGTTCCTGTGGAAAAGGTTGCCGAATCACCGAGGATTCTTCTTCCACTTCGCCAATTCGGAGACTGGGGAACGCATGTACGACTCGGAAGTTTCTTCGGTGGACACGGCGATCCTGCTGTGCGGCCTGATCAGTTGCCGGGAACACTTCCGGCATCCGTCAGTCGCTGAACTGGCGAACCTCATTTTGAACCGTGTGGACTGGAGCTGGCTCGCCGAAGACACGTCCCTGCTAACGCACGGCTGGACGCCGGAGGTTGGATTTCTCCCCTCGCGATGGGATTACTACAGCGAACTGATGATGCTGTACCTGCTGGCCATGGGAGCCGCGCATGATCCCCTTCCGGTCAATACCTGGAACGCGTGGAAGCGGCTCATCTTCGAATATGACGGCATGCGATATATCGGGTCATTTGCGCCGCTTTTCGTACACCAGTATTCGCAGGCCTGGTTCGACTTCCGCAACAAACGCGATAAGTTCGCGGACTATTTTCAGAACTCCATGACAGCCACCGAGGTGCATCGCCGCTTCTGCCTGGAATTAACCAAGCAGTTTCCGGACTACAGCGAAGAATTGTGGGGCATTACTGCCTCCGACTCGCAGCACGGATACGTGGTCTGGGGAGGCCCGCCAGCCATGGGGCCCATCGATGGAACGGTGGTGCCAAGCGCGGCTGGGGGGTCTTTGCCATTCTTGCCCGCAGAGACTCTGCGAGTTTTGAAGACAATGCGTAGCAAGTATCCATCATCCTGGACGAAGTACGGTTTCGTGAACGCCTTTAACCCCCTGAAGAACTGGTATGACTCGGACGTGATTGGAATTGATACCGGGATTATCTTGCTGATGGCGGAGAATCTGCGAACCGGTTTTGTGTGGGACACGTTCATGAAGAGTGCGGAGGCGAAGCGTGGGATGGACAAGGCCGGTTTTCAGAAGGCAAGTTATCTTCTCCCCGACCACGGCGAGGGGTTCTGAGCTCAGAAGAAGCGGACAGGCTAGGGTGATATACGAATTCACGCCAGTTGTGATCCGGAAGTAACTCTTGGCTGCACGCGGGCTTGTGATGCCGATCACAGTGTGCCCTGTGGGGTTCCGCCTACCATGGATTGTTTAGAGCAATGGCGAACAAAGTCAGGGCTGGAATCCTAGGGTACGGGCGCATGGGGCGCGAATTTGTCGCTGCCATGCAGGGAAGCGGCCTTTGGGAAATAGCGGCGGTATATGACACCTGCCAACCCGTGCGGGAACTGGCGCGCCAGCAGGTCCCTGGCGCTGCGATTTATGACCGGCCGGACCCGATCTTCTCCGATCCCTCCATCGATGTAGTTGGTTTATTTACTCTGGCGGACGCGAGGCCGCAGCAGATCCGGCAGGCGCTTGCGAGCCGCAAGCATGTGCTGGCAGAGAAGCCTATTGCGGCCGATGTGGCGACCGAGTGGGAGTTGGTGCGCGCCATTGAGGCGAGCGACCGGTTTGTCGCCGTCAATTTGTTCAACCGGAATGCCTGGTACCACAAGGATATCCGCCGATTTATCGCCGACGGAGAAATCGGCGAATTAGCGGTGATTCGCGTTTGTCACATGACACCGGGGCACATGCCGCTCGAGGGGCACGATCCGGAAGGACCGCCGTTTCACGACTGCGGCATGCACTACGTCGACGTAGCGCGCTGGTACGCAGGCAGTGAGTACAAGACGTGGCACGCGCAAGGGTTGCGCGCCTGGGGGTACAAGGATCCCTGGTGGGTGCAGGCGCACGGTACGTTTGAGAACGGAGTCGTGTTCGACATCACGCAGGGGTTTATCTACGGACATCTTGCCAAGGAACAGCCGCATAACTGCTACGTGGACGCGATCGGCACCAGGGGGGTGGCCAGGATGAGGCACGATTTCTCGGAAGCCACCGTGGAACTCTACGGCGTGCACGAGATGCTGCGAAAGACGGCGGCTTTCAACGACAAGAAACTGGACGTGATGGTGGATGTGTTCGCTCGTTCTGTTCTGGCGGGGAAAAATCTGGGATTTCCGCAGGCGCGCGATAGCGTGATTGCGTCAGAAGTCAGCTGGGCAATGCTCAACGACGCAATTGCAAACATTCCGCCCGTCCGAGGCACGCCGGAAGAGATGCAGCAGATTCTCGAGCACCGGCGGCAGTTAGTGAATGGATTTGGGCTTCCCGTCAGAATGCAGGAGCTTTCCGATCTGCCGCTCGCTCCCGTATAAGAAATCATCTCCGTTTCACAATCTTGGCTCCGCTGCGGCTGGCAGGGGCGGCGCACCGAGCGCGGTCAGGCCACCGGCGAGGCAGCATTGATGGACCAATAGGGGAATCACCCACTTCCCCCCCGCGGACGCAGTCGGGCCACAATGGGAGTGTAACGCGAACGTTATAAATGTCGAGATTTCATGCTGGGCCTAAAAAGAAGAATGCTTCTTTGTGATGCCCGGGCATGATACCGTCTTGCATCGAACGGCCGCGCACTCTCAATCGGGGCGGGCAGTTCAGCCAGCACCTTCCAGCCTGATTTTGGTCAGGGCCACGTACGCATGTCGGCGCAAACGATCGACAACTTAGACGCGGAGGTCATCGTCATCGGCGCAGGGCTGGCTGGGGTTGCGGCCGCAAGTGCGCTGGGACAGCGATGGCGAGTGATCCTGATCGATCCGCGCGCGGAATACCCAGCAGTCTTCAAGGCTGAGAAGATTGAGCCGGAGCAGGCAGCGTTGCTCCGGAAACTTGGGCTGATGCAAGGTGTCGAGGCGCGCGCTCGGCGCATCCATGAGATCCGGAGCTACTACAGGGGCCGCCTGCGGAAGAGTACTACGATCGAACAATATGGGATTCACTATGGAGTGATGGTGAATACGCTGCGAGCGGCTCTTCCGGAGAAAGTCCGTTTCGTGTGCGGCCGTGTTATAGAGATCCGCAACAGCACCGCTCTGCAAAGCGTAGCGCTGGACGACGGCAGCACTCTGAGCTGCCGGCTCATCGTGCTGGCTTGCGGTTTGAGCGGGGATCTTCTTCCGCGGTTGCCGATGCAACGAGTATGGATTCAAAAACAACAGTCCATGGCAATAGCATTTACGCTCGCTCGGCCCGACGGCCTGCCAATCCTGTCCGACGCCGTAACCTGCACGTTGACCAGTTCCAGCACCGGAATCGACTACGTCTCGCTGTTCCCGATCGATGAAACCTTGCGCGCGAACCTGTTCGCCTTTCCGGCTGCGGACAGCTCCTGGGTGCAGCGATTTGTGCGCGACCCGAACCGCGAACTGTCGAAGATGGTTCCGCAACTGGCGCGCGCCATCGGAGAGCATCGGGTCACGGGAAAAGTGGAAATATGTTTCATCAACCTGTACTCCACAGAGGGGGCAGCACCCCATGGCGTGGTGCTGATCGGGGATGCTGCCCAGAATGTCTGCCCATCGACGGGGATGGGTTTGACGAAAATCTTTACCGATGTGGATGTGCTCCATTCCGAATGCACTCCGCGGTGGTTCGAGACGCCCGGCATGGGGCGGGAAAAGACGCAAATGTTCTTCAGCAACCCGAGAAAACTGATGGCGGATCGGAAGGCCTTGCAGGACGCGTATTATCGCAGGCACGCCTGCGCAGCGCGTTCGCTTAAGTGGACAATTCACCGGGGCCGTCTGCATTTGAACATGCAGTTTGGAAGAGCATAGTCCCACTCCTGGCCCTGTTTCACCGCGTCCGCCAATACTTCTCAGCGTGAAAGCGCCTGCGCCATGCACCCGTACGCAGTAGACTGTTTGAAACATGGCCTTGTCATGTAGATCAATTTGGGTCTGGGCAGCGTTGTGCTTGGCGTTGGAAGGAACTGCCATGGGCCAGAACGCCGGCGCGGACCCACAGTCCACTCCGATGGCGCCGCCGGCCAGCACTGTCACCGGCGCTGCACCCGCGCGCAAACCGATCAGCTTTGATCAATTCATCGACCAGGCAATTTCACAGGAGCGACGCCTGATCGCGCTGATGCGCAATTTCCGCCCCATTACGGAGACCTACGTTCAGGAGCAAAAGAGGGATCCCGAAGCGGGCATGGTCCCAAACGGCGACCAATACTTCCTGAGCCGTCTGGATCTCACCAAAGGGGAGAATGCTCTTTCATTTGGCCAGCAGGAACCGCCGAAACGGGGACTCTTCTACTGGTGGCACAAACCGACGGCAGGGCGCTTTTCGGCTGGCGGGTTCGTGCAAGCTCTGTTCCCCGATCTGGAACACTTCGACCGATCCAACTACACGTTTGAGTATGTGCGCTTCGAAAATCTGGGAGAAGTTCGTTGCGTGGTGGTGGACGTCAAGCCCCGGGACAAGACAGAGAATCGCGGGTTCATGGGCCGGATCTGGTTCGAGGATGAGAATGCGAGCATTGTGCGTTTTACCGGAGCCTACACTGCGGAGCCGTTCGACAAGAGAGCGTTTCATTTCGACAGCTGGCGCGTCAACACGTTGGACGTGCGCTGGATGCCGGCCTATGTGTACACCGAGGAATGGAACCCGGAACCGACCATCCACGAGTTATGGTTTAAGGCTCAAACCCGGGTGTGGGGATACGACCTGGCCAATGCGGGCGATCATCGGGAATTTGCCAAGCCTCTGACGGACGCGCCGGGTCTGGTCGATCCTAAGAGTCATGAGGCATCCCAGAGCCTGAATCCGGCCTACACCGTGGGGAAGAATACTTATACGCCGGAAGACGAACTGGTGGAACGATTGCAAGTGGCGGGATTGATGGCGCCGGCTGGGAACGTCGATAAAGTACTGGAAACTGTTGTTAACAACATTCTACTCACCAACGATCTCGAGGTTCCGGCGATTCGCTGCCGGGTTCTGCTGACCACACCCCTGGAGTCGTTTGTCGTAGGGCGAACCATCATCGTGAGCCGTGGATTGCTGGACGTGCTGCCGGACGAGGCGACTCTGGCGGCGGTGCTGGCTCATGAACTGGCACACATCGTGTTACATCAATCCGATCACGGCGAGTATTTGTCTGGACTGGCGCTGCCGTTTTCCGATCTGGAGATCTTCTCGCATCTGGATTTTCATTTCGAGCCAGAGCAGGAAGCTGAGGCCGATAAGAAGGGCCTGGAGTTATTTGCGAAATCCCCCTACAAAGAGCAGATGGCGAACGCCGGCCTGTTCCTTGCAGTTCTGGAGGCGCGGTCGGCGCGGTTGCCGAACTTGTTGCGCGGTCGCTTCAGCAACGATTTCGGGAGCAGTCATCTCATCGGTATGCAGGGCTTAGCTAGGTCCGGACAGCTGCAGATGAATCGACTGGATCAGGTTGGGGCGCTGCCACTCGGATCGCGGATCGGGGTGAATCCGTGGTCGGATCAAATCGAATTGCTTAAGAGCAAACCGGTACAGCTGGAATCCTCAGCCGAGAAAATGCCTTTCGAGGTGACTCCGTTTTTCCTCCACCTGAGGCGCCTGGATGAGCGCAAGACGCAGAGCGAGATGCGCTGAAGCAGAGTCAGAGGCCGGACCTCGCGCTCGTGCCTGCGATCTTCGATTTTCAGCTCACTGCTCAGATCTCAAATGCGCAACAGGGGCTGGCCTGCCAGGCGGCCCGATCCGTGATTTGTCACTCGCGGTCTTCGAAGGAATTAGGTCGAGCCTGAACGCGGCCATGGCGAAAGCGGCTATGGTCAAACTCCACACCACGAAAAACAAGGAGCTGGCGTCAAATAACAACGAGTAGCTCATCTGGGAACTCCTGGGGCGCGAGGCGAGGGCCTCGCGCCGATCCATTGTGCTCTTTGACTGGCCAGAGAGTCACAGGCAATTATTGCTCCGGCGGAGTTGCCGGCGCCTGGTTCATGTGTTGCTGCCTGCGGGCTGCGTGCTTGGCCTCGATCTGCTTCAGCTGCGATTGCTGATCGGGGGTAAGCAGTTGGTACATCTGGTTGTGAATGCGGGTCTCAGCCACCGTCATCTGAGCCTGAATCTGGGCTTTCTGAGCGGCCAGGGCCTGAACCTTAGCTTCATCGAATGTGCCTTCGACGTACTGGCGAAGCTGCTGATCAATCTGGCGCTGCTGCTGGAACAGCGGCTTCATCGTGGGACTTTCTTTCTGCCAGATGGCTTTCATCTGCGTCTTCTGGTCCTCGGTCAGATTGAGCTGCTTGGCCATAAAGCCCATGTGTCCGCCCATACCCATTCCCATACCCATTCCCATACCCATCCCATGGCCGTGCAACGGCGGAGGGGGAGGCGTATCTTCAGCAGTCTGGGAGTGCCCTGCGACTGTTCCCATCAGGACGGCCAAGGTGGCGATCAGCAAGCGATAACGAAACGATTTCATGGTGACTCCTATTTTGTCCGGGTTCTCCGGGACGTTGCGTACACTGATAGAAACACGAGTTGCCGGAAAAAGGTGGTAAAAAGTCGGTCACCCGGAGTAAAGATTTGTAACCTAAAGCGGCCCGCAAAATGGCGGTTTTGAGGGCATCGAAAAATTCGAGTACTGCGGCGGGGCAAGTATCGCCACAGCCGTGGCGGGACGATCGCGCTACTGAATACGGCGCTCTCATTAAACCAGGCGCTATGGTTCGGCCTCGACGTTTGACAATTCTTTACTACGACTTCACCGGAGATGATGCAGAATTATGAAAGAAATGGAACGAATTCTGGTTATCGACGACGACGTGGAGCTCTGCCAGTTGGTGGGTGAGTATCTGCGCGCGGAAGGGTTCACGACTGAATGTGTCCATGATGGCGAGAGTGGCCTGAAGAAGGCCACGATGGGTGACTATGTATTAGTTGTGCTCGACGTTATGTTGCCCGGGATTAATGGATTCGAAGTGCTACGCAGAATTCGGGCGAGCTCGCGCTTGCCAGTGCTGTTGCTCACCGCCCGAGGTGAAGATGTAGATCGCATCGTAGGATTGGAGATTGGCGCGGACGATTATCTTCCGAAGCCGTTCAATCCAAGAGAACTGGTGGCACGCATTCGCGCCGTGCTGCGGCGGACACATGGGGAAGGAAGCGGGTCGCCGGCTGCACCGGATGTTGTCACCGTGGGCGATGTAGAGTTGGACCCGGCAACACGGACGGTTCGGTTAGAAGGCAAGGCCGTGGACCTCACTTCGGTTGAGTTTAATCTTCTGGAAGTCCTGTTGCGAGAGGCGGGGCGTGTGGTGCCGCGCGAACGGCTGGTTAATGCTGTGCTTAGCCGAAAGTTTTCCCCCTTCGATCGCAGTATCGATATGCACGTCAGTAAAGTCCGCAAGAAGCTGGGCGACACAGAGAATGACGAGCACATCAAGACCGTCCGCGGCGTGGGGTATATTTTTGCTCGTCCGAGAGAGAAGACCAGGGTTCCATAAAATCGCATGAAGAGCGTGTTTCTACGAATTTTCTTGTCATTCTGGATGGCGCAGGCGCTGTTTTTCGTCCTGGCGATCCTGGTGACGCTCGCCTTCCGCCCGCGCAGTTCTACCTGGGAAGCGCTGCGCACCACTGTGCTTAACGATGCTGTCAGTTCTTACGAAGAGGGCGGCGACCAGAGAGTGCGGGACTATCTGGAGAGTATCGAGCATTCTCAACACGTACGCGCTTACCTGTTCGACGAAGAGGGCAATGAGGTCTCGCACCGTGGCGCACCGGACTGGGCCATGAGAGTAGCGGCAGGTGGGCCCAGAGGTCCGCATGATGGATTTCTTTTTCCCGCGCCCCAGGTGCTGCGCGATTCACGAGCTTCGTCTGACGGAAAGCATCGCTACACCATCGTATTAGGCTTGCCCCCCGGACCGCGTGTGTTCATCGGTCCCCGAGGATTGCCCTTTACCGGGCTGATCATCGGAGTTCTGAGTTCGGGGCTCGTATGCTATCTGCTGTCGTGGTATTTGACAAAACCCATTGTGCAGCTGCGCACGGCGGCCCGGCAGATTGCGGCGGGCGATATGACGGCGCGCGCGGGTGCCCCCGCCCTCTCGCGGCGAGATGAAGTTGCGGGGCTGATGCGCGACTTCGATGCCATGGCTGAGCGACTGGAAACGCTGCTGAAAGCACAATCACGCCTGTTGAATGATATTTCCCACGAGTTGCGGTCGCCACTGGCGCGCCTGAACGTGGCGCTCGGCCTGGCGCGGCAACGTGCCGGAGTGGAAAGCACCGACATGCTGGATCGCATCGAACTGGAAGCTGCGCGGCTGAATGAGTTGATCGGGCGCATTCTGACGCTGGCGCGCCTGGAGGATGGCGAGCAACTGGTCCCGCAGACGCCGGTGCCGCTGGATGAAATCGTGGAGAATGTTAGCGAAGATGCGGAGTTTGAAGCACAGGAACGTCACTGCCACGTGCACACGTCCATTGCCAAGGGGAACTGGCAAGTCCGGGGAAATGCGTCATTGCTGCACAGCGCGGTAGAGAACGTAGTGCGCAACGCAATCCGCTACACGCAAGAAGGATCGGCGGTAGAGATTGAACTCAAGAGCGAAACACGTGGCGGTCGGGAAGCTGTGCTGCGCGTGAGCGATTCCGGGCCCGGTGTGCCGTCTGACTCTTTGGACAAATTATTCCAGCCGTTTTACCGCCTGGATGATGCTCGCGGACGGCAGACCGGCGGCGTCGGCTTGGGATTGGCAATCACCGAGAGAGCAGTGCGCTTCCATGGCGGCAAAGTCTCGGCATTCAATCGGCCCCAAGGCGGATTGGTGATCGAGATTCGACTGCCTATGATCGTTAGCGAGCAAATCACCGGCAGGGTGAATCCTGCTGTGTCTAATTCTGCGGTCAGAGATCAGGGCCCCGTGGCCAAAGCTCAATAGAGTCCCCTCATTTGGCCTTTCTGATCTTCTTTTTCATAGAGGGCGGGAGTTGGAACTCAGTTGCCAGTAGTCAGCAACGGTTTGCCGGGTGTATGGAAACTGCTTCTGGATCTGGTCAGGCCAAGGACAGGGGCTAGGGGCTAGGGACTAGGTCAGGTCTTCCTCTCCCGTATACTGATATCGGTCCTGAAGCGGGCAACTCCCGGAAGGTCCTGAGGTTCCAATCAATCTTTGCGGAGATTGCTCTTCCCGCGCATTCCTGATACACCAATGGGTTGAGATTTCCCGCGTTTACCACACTGCAACGACCCGGGCCGACGGGGGCGCCGGGCTCTGCGTGTTCACGCAAGCTTCAGACAACAATGGAGATGAACGAAAGAATGTCGAAACGATGGTGGCTGCTCGGGGCTGGGGTGCTGATTTCGATCGGAGTTCTGCTGGCGTGCGGGAGCAACTACAGCCGCTCGCAGGACGGTTTGCTGCTGGTGGGCAGTAAGGGCTCGGGATTGATCGAGACATTCAGCTTCACGTTGAGCAACGGACACGTATCCGCCATCGCCAACTCACCAGCAGATACTGCCAGCAAGACCTGCGCGCTCAAGGGAGTGCCCGCGTCGATGGTGATGGATCCCGCCGGAGCCTACGCATACGCAGTCATCAGCGGGGCGGAATGCGGTGGGAAAGGCTTCTCAATAACGGCGTTCCAAGTGAATTCTGACGGATCGACGACGCCGGCGGGGACGCCGGTTAGTGATCCCAATCCTGTCGCGCTCTCAATGGATGCGGCGGGAAAATTTCTGTTCGTGGCTGAGGGAACTCAGGGCCTAGTCCATGTTTACAAGATCGGCAGCGGAGGAAGCTTGACGGCGGTCCAGGGGACCTTCAATTTCGTGAATGGGGCAGGCTTCCAGACGCCGGATATCGCAGCCATAGCTGCCACGCCGACGGTGTTTCCCGCAATCGGAGTGAATGGAACGCAAAATTCGGTTTGTTCAGTACCTCAGAACAGCCCACCCAGCGCGCAATTCCTATATGCGGTCGATTCAGCCAATTATGTCGTGTATGAGTTTGCCGTAGATACTGCAACGGGGGCGTTGGGAAATCCGCCGGGCACTACTGTGGTGCCGTCGTTCCCAACCGATCAAGTACCCGCGGGGGTTGCGGTAGATCCCTGCGACCGTTTTGTGTATGTGAGTGACAGTCAAACCAACAAAGTCAGCGCGTACACGATTTGTACCAAGGTCATTGTGCCAACACCCTGTCCGAGAGCGGATGGAAGTCTGGTTGCTGTTGCGGGTTCGCCGTTCTCGCTTTCTGGCAACGCGAATGGCGCGGGGCCGATCGCAGTAGACCCTTATGGCAACAACGTGTATGTGGTAGGAACGCTTTCCAATACAGTGTCGCCGCTTAAGATCAGCCCGACGTCAGGAGCTCTCACGGCGATGAATCCCGCGGTGGTTGCGACGGGGCTGGAGCCGAAATCGATTGTCATTCGCGGGGATGACAACTGGATGTTTGTGGCCAACTACAATGGGGCAACGGTATCGCAATACTCGATCGTTCCTGCTACTGGTGTATTGACCGTCGCAGCTCCGATCCCGACCGATAACTATCCCTGGGGCGTGGCGGTCAAATAGCCCACCGCAACTCCCAGATCCGCTCTCACGTGGGGACTTTCAGAATCAAATAGCCGCCGACCAGTACAAAAATCAGATCGGGAGACCATGCGGCCATGGCGGGTGGAAGTTGGCTCAGGTTGCCCATTGCCTCGAATAAGCGCGATACCACGGTGTAGAAAACCGCGGTGCCGACCGCCACAGCTACGCCCGTGACCGCTCCTTTTTTTCCCGTGGAGAGCGCGAAGGGGACCGCCAGTACCGCCATGATCCAGGTGATCAGCGGGTAAGAGAGCTTCTTGTTCAGCTCCATCCTGAGGCGGACAACGTCGAAGCCGCTTTGCTGCAGGTCGCGAATGTACTTGTGTAGTTCCTCGTAGTTCATCTCGCTGTACTGCTTTACTTCCTTTTTGAAATACCCGGGAGTCTCCGGAAGTTCGGGGAAGGTGGCGACCTCGAAGGGTCGGTAATCACCCATGGCGGAACCGTTCAAAGTCCGCTCCCAGCCGCGCTCATATTCCCAGCGGCCAAGATTGTCGGCCCAGCGGGCTCGGTCAGCATGAATGCGGCGATTGACGGTGAAGTTCTTCTTGTCCAATTGGAATACGCTGATATTGGCAAACTGATCGCGGTCGGGATCGAAGAACTGGTAGTAGTAGATGTCGTTGTTCTGGCCGAAAATCCACTTGCGGTCCGGGCGGAGATAGGTTTGTGCCGGCTTGCCTTTGATCTGATTATGGAGCGCTTCCTGACGCTTGTTGGTGTGAGGAAGATAGAACTGGTCGGCAAAGAAGAGCCCGGCCGCAATCACAGCAGCGGCGATAATGACCGGCGTGACGATCCGATAGATGCTGGTCCCCGACGCTTTGATCGCGGTGATTTCGTTGGAGCGTTGCATGAGGCCGAAGGTCACCAGAACTGCCAGCAGCATCACCAGCGGGGCGACGTTGTACAGCAGGTAGGGAGTGACATTGAGCAAGTACTCGGCCACGAGTATCGCCGGGACCTTGTTGCGGAGGATATCGCCGAGGAGTTCAAAGAGAGTGAATACGAGGACCAGAACGAGAAAGGTAGAGAGAATCATCGTCAGATAGACGAAGAAATCTCTTAGGATATAGTCGTCGATCAGGGTGGGGAAACTGGCGCTGAATACCCGGCGACGCGTGGAGGCACGTTCGAAAGCGTTTTCGGAACGGCGAACCAGTCCGGTCTGCAGCAAGGAAGGCTGCTTGCCCGAGCTCCGCAACGACCCCAGTTCGAAGGGACGCTTTTCGGCGCGGAAGAGCAAGAACAACCCCAGGGCGAGGAATACAAAGTCGGCCAGCCAGGCGCCAAACCAGGGCGCCACCCGGCCTTGGCGTGCCAGCGAAACTCCGACCAGCGAGACGACGTAGTACGCAAAGACCAGCAGGATCGTGAGCACGAACCCGCCCGATTTGCCGCTCTTTTTCGACGAGAGACCCAGCGGGATTCCCACCAGAGCCAACACGAGGCAGGCCGTGGGCAGCGCGAAGCGGCGATGAAATTCAATCAGGTACCAGCGCGCGGCCACAGGGCCGGAGTGGCCCGCCTTCGCCAGCAGACCCCATGTGCTGATCACTCCTACCGGCAGAGATTCCTCCGACCTGTTCTCGGTGGAAGGCAGTTCGATGGGAATGTCCGTTTGCTGGAAGGTCGATATCTGGTAGTGGTCAGGGTCTCGAGGATCAGTTTCGTGCTCCGAACCGTCCACCAAGTGAAGGTGGAGGCGGTCCGGCGCTTCGCTGACCACGATGCCTTCCTTCGCTAAGGTGATTTTCGGGTTGGTGGCATCGGTGAGGTCGGCCATGAATACATCTTTCCAGACGGCCGCTCCCTGGGCGTTCTTCACGTCCTGAACATAGAGGACGTATTTGGGGAAACCTTCGTAGAAGACGCGCGGTTGAATCTCAAACGAGACTTGGGATCCTTTGAGTTTGTCTTCGAGCCTGGCGAGAGCGGCTTGCGAGCGGGGAGCGATGTAGACGCCATTCGCCAGGGCAAGGAGCCAGCCGGCCAACACGAACGCGGACAGTGAACGCAAAAAGCTCCAAATGCCCATGCCGCAGGCCCGCATGGCGGTGACCTCGCTGTCGGCGGCGAGACGGCTGAGGCCGATGAGTATGCCGACGAGAACGCTCATGGGCAGCGTGAAGGTCAGGGCCAGAGGCACCGTGTACGAGAATAGTTCGGCGACGCTGGGCAGCGGGGCGCTGGCCCGTACGACCAGTTCCAAGATGTGGCCCAAGTCGCGCGTAAACAGGACAAAAGTGAAGATGATCGCGCCGATCAGGGCGTGAGCCGTCACTTCGCGAAGGATGTAGCGGGTCAGGATGCGCATGGCAGACGCGCTTAGGGCGAGGATAGCACGCGGGAGCGCGGGCCAGGCGCGCTGCGGAACATTTCGTAGCAACCGTGCGCTAGCTTGCTTTGAAGAACAGAGCGGCTAACGGGGGTAGCGTCAGCTTCAAGGAGAATGGGCGGCCATGCGTGGGGATTTCTTCGGCCTGCACTCCGCCGAGATTGCCCATGCCGCTGCCGGCGTATTCTCGAGCGTCGCTGTTGAGCATCTCACGCCAGTATCCGCCGTGAGGAGCGCCTACGCGGTATCCGACACGTGGGACTGGAGTGAAATTGCAGACCACAAGGACAGTGTCTTGCGGCGACTCACTTTTGCGCAGCAGCGAGATAGTGCTGGTCGCGTTGTCATTGGCGTCCACCCATTCGAATCCTGCGGGGTTGTTGTCCAACAGGTGCATGGCAGGCTCACTGCGGTAAAAACGATTCAGTTGCTCGACCCAGGCCTGCACTCCCCGATGAACCTGATATTGCAAGACATGCCATTCGAGGCTGGTGTCATGCCCCCATTCGCGGACCTGGCCGAATTCTGCTCCCATGAATAGGAGTTTCTTGCCAGCTTGGGCAAACATATAGCCCAAGAGCAGACGCAGGTTGGCAAATTTTTGCCATTCGTCTCCGGGCATTTTGCCGATCAGCGATCCTTTTCCATGAACGACTTCGTCGTGCGACAGCGGCAGAACGAAATTTTCCTGGAAGGAATACAGCATGCGGAAGGTGAGGTCGTTGTGGTGGTACTTGCGATGGATGGGATCGTTCTGGAAGTAGCGTAGCGTGTCGTGCATCCAGCCCATGTCCCACTTCATCCCGAAGCCCAGGCCCCCGAGATAGACAGGCTTGGAAACCATCGGCCAGGAGGTCGACTCTTCAGCGGTGGTTTGAATGTCGGAGTGCTCTTTGTAGGCTTCCTGATTGAATCGGCGCAGGAAGTCGATGGCGTCGAGATTTTCACGTCCGCCAAACTTGTTGGGAATCCATTCGCCTTCCTTGCGGGAATAATCCAGATACAACATGGAGGCGACTGCATCCACGCGCAGGCCATCAATGTGGTACTTGTCGAACCAGAACATGGCGCTGGAAAGGAGAAAGCTGCGGACCTCGGGGCGGCCATAGTTGAAGATGTGGGTCTTCCAGTCAGGATGGAATCCCTGGCGTGAGTCGGCATGCTCGTAGAGGTGCGTGCCATCGAAATAGGCAAGGCCGTGGGCGTCCGAGGGGAAGTGCGACGGCACCCAGTCAAGAATGACGGCGATACCGTGCTGGTGAAGATAGTCCACCAGGTACATAAAATCCTGCGGCGTGCCGTAGCGCGAAGTTGGGGCGAAGTAACCGGTTGTCTGGTATCCCCAGGAGCCATAGAACGGATGTTCCATGATGGGCAGGAATTCGACGTGGGTGAAGCCCATTTGTCCGACGTATTCCGCCAGGCGCGGAGCGGTTTCGCGATACGTGAGAGGGCGATTGTGCTCTTCGGGAACGCGCATCCACGAGCCCAGATGAACTTCGTAGATGGAGTGAGCCGCGCGCAGGGAGTTTCGCTCGTATCGCTTCTGCATCCACTCTTTGTCCTGCCATTCGTAGTTGAGGTCCCAAATGACAGATGCGGTACGAGGAGGTTTTTCATTCCATAACGCGAGGGGATCGGCCTTATCAACCCGATAGCCGTGGCGATTCGAATCGATGTGGAATTTGTACAGTGCGCCGCGCTGTGCGCCGGGCACAAATCCCTCCCACACGCCAGACGATGCTCGCGGCTCCAGACGATTGGTTTTCGGATCCCAGCCATTAAAGCCACCCACGACGGATACGCTGCGCGCATTGGGGGCCCAGACGCTGAAAACGGCCCCGGCCTGGCCATTGCTGGACGCGAGATGCGCCCCCATTCTGTCGTAGATACGGTAGTGGCTGCCTTCGTTGAAAAGATAAAGGTCCTGATCAGTGAGGATGTGCGGTCGGGCGATCGTGCTTTCAGGGCTCATGGCTGGCGTCTATTGGTGATGCGATTAGTTTACAGAAGCGGACTGCGGGTTGGTATCGAATGTGTGCGAACCGAATCGAAGGGAAAAGCCGGCTGGCCCGTTCCCGCGCCAAAGGCGAGAGAACCCGGACATGACAGGACTTATCTCGGGCCTGTGAAGAATTCTTGGCTTTGGGTGACACTGCTTGCAGTTGACGGGAAAACATCAATCGCGGTTGCGTGTTCGCACGCCGGGCGCTCAAATTCCTCGTGCTAGACTGACTGATTCCAGCCATGCCCACGCTGCGAGTCATACTTCTTTGGCATCAGCACCAGCCGTTTTACAAGGATCTGGTAACCGGCGAATACCGGCTCCCGTGGGTGCGTTTGCACGCGCTCAAGGACTATTACGGCATGGTGAAACTGCTGGACGAGTTCCCCTATGTTCACCAGAATTTCAATCTGGTTCCGTCCCTCATGGTGCAGATACAGGACTACGTCGCGGGTAACGCGCAAGATCCGTTTCTGGAAGTGGCTTCCAAACCAGCCAAGGACTTGACGGAAAATGAGCGGCGGTTTGCGTTGCAGTATCTGTTTCAGGCGAATGCGCAGAATGTGATTGGGCGCTATCCCCGGTACAAGGAATTATGGGACCGCTTTCGCGAGCACGGCAGTCATCCCGATCGTGCGGAGCGCTATTTTCACGCGCAGGATTTTACAGATTTGCAGGTGCTCTCGCAAATCGCATGGTTCGATGAATTTTTTCTGGAAGAAAAAGATATCGCGGCACTGGTGAGCAAGGGACATCACTACTCGCTTGACGATCAGAAATTCGTAATCGCCCGGGAACGAGAACTGCTGGCGCGCGTTCTGCCGGCCCATGCCGCGGCAGCGGAGAAGGGCTCAATCGAGATTTCCGCGACTCCTTTCTACCACCCGATTCTGCCGCTGCTTTGCGATACCGGCGCAGGTGCGGTTTCCACGCCGGGCCTGCCGCTGCCACAAAATCGTTTTCGACATCCGGAAGACGCGCGCGAGCAACTGCGGCGTGGCCTCGATCTGCACCAGGAAGTTTTTGGTCTGCGTCCGAAGGGCATCTGGCCTTCGGAGGGCAGCGTTTCTGAAGAGGTACTCGCTATCGCACACAGCCTGGGGGTGCAGTGGATGGCGACCGATGAAGGCGTGCTGGGACGAAGCACTGGTTTATTTTTCGCGCGCGACGGGAACGGACGTCTGCCTACGCATTTGGCGGACAAGCTTTATAACATCTACCGATACGAAAATGGCTCGACCGCGATGCACCTGGTCTTCCGCGATCACACCCTTTCCGATCTGATCGGGTTTGTGTATTCGGGAATGCCTCCCGCTGACGCGGCGCGGCACCTGATGAACAATATCAAGGAGGCCGCGAAGTCTGTCCTGGACAAAGGCCGCGACGCCGTAGTCTCCATCATTCTGGATGGTGAGAATGCGTGGGAATACTACCCGAAATCCGGACGAGAATTTTTGCGTCGCTTTTACGACGGGCTGCAGCGCGAGCCCGGGGTGGAAGCGGTGACCATCTCGGAAGCGATCTCGCGCCACAAAGATTTCGGTCATCTGGACTCGTTGGTGCCGGGGTCCTGGATCAGTGCCAACTTCAATGTGTGGATTGGCGCTCCCGAGGACAACCGCGCCTGGGATTACCTCCATCATGCCCGCGATTTTTATGAGCGCAATGCTGCCCGGGCCTCGGAAGCACAGCGGCGACTCGCCTTGGACGAGATCCTCATTGCGGAAGGCAGCGACTGGAACTGGTGGTATGGGCCGGAGCATCATTCGGCGAATGATCGCGATTTTGATGAGCTTTACCGCAAGCACCTCTCCAACGTATACCAGGCGCTGGGAGCGGCGGTTCCCGATTACCTGGCTCAGCCTATCACTGGCGTGGAGGTGCGGCCTTCGTTTGTGCCGCAGACGGGATACATCCATCCACGAGTCACTGGGGACAAGGTGCGGTACTTCGAATGGATGGGAGCGGCGATTTATACGGCCGATCACCGCGCCGGAGCCATGCACGGAAAGCAATTCTTGCTGGATTCGGTGTACGCGGGAATTGACGCGACGAATCTTTATGGCCGGCTGGATTTTACAGGCAAGGCTCCCAGTGAGGATTTCGAAATCGTGGTGAATGTAGAGTCGTGGGCATCCGGCGAACCGCGTCCCAGGCGGACCCTGCGGGTCAATGCCGCGGCCAGAGAGGGCAGGCTGCAGGAATGGAAGATCGAGAACGGTACGGCGGAGCGTTTGTTGGCCTCCACCGCGCAGCCCGATGAGCACGTCAAAGTGGCTTTGCTGCGGAACTTTGAATTCAAGCTACCTCTGATCTGGCTGCTAGCCACTCCCAGTACGACTCCAAGTGCAGAGCGAAAGCCCGCTGCTGTGGCTGCGACCAGCATACTGCGATTGCGGTTCAGCCTGTGGCAGAATCGCCTGCCCGTGGACTCATTGCCCTTGGAGGGATGGCTCGAACTGCAGGTGGTCAGCGAGGGGGAGTTGCTGTTCGGAGCTTAAGGTCTCCTTTCGATCGTGCAGCAAAAAGCCGGACGCTGTGGCGTCCGGCTTTAAACACGCTTTCAAAAAAGTTTACTTGCTGCCGCCAGCGGGAGCCGCAGTGCTTGCCGTTGCGTTGAACGTCAGCGCACGATTCAGTTCCAGCGTCAATTCTGTTCCGGCGGGAAGCGTCGCAGAACGATGCTTGGCGAGCCAGTGTCCCGTGGTCGCTCCAGCACCGACGAGTCCGCCAACCAGAACGCCCGCGGGGCCACCGACCAGGCCACCAATCAGCATGCCACCGGCGGCGCCGCCGCCTTGCTCCAGTGTGTCGCGGCGCTCATGGGTTGAGCCTTTGAACTGGCCTTCCGAATTCACATCCGTGCCCTTGATATTCGTGTCGGTGAGCGTGGCGTCGAGATAGTAGCGCCCCCCGTTTGGCATGATTACAGCTTCGGGCAGGATCCCAATGGTGGGCTTGCCGGAGAGGCGGCGGGGCTCGCTGACCTTGGTCACGCGGCCTTCAACAGTAGCGCCGACAGGAATCAACGTTTGACCGTTCACCACCACGGGTTGTGACAGGCTCGCGCGAAAGGGATCGCCGACCCGGTTGCTAAATGTCGCGAGGGTGGTATCGAGTCGGACGATCAACGCGGTGCCTGCCGGAACCGGAGCATTCGTCTGGGCGGCCAGCACGGTCGCCAGTAGCGTGCAGGGCAACAACATCCACTTCTTCATGGGACCTCCAAAAACTCAGCCGCATTTGACTGTAGTCCAGTCGGCAACGGCGGACAAGCGGCGCGCAGTACATGGGGAACCATCGGAGGTAAGAGGAGCGAGGATTGGCCGAATGGACAATCCAAGTTCGGAATTTAGTGCGCAAAAAGTGGGTTGGCGCTCGGACTGCGGCAATCCCCATCCGATATAATCGTGGGTTTCACCCAAACACATCGGGCAAGCTTGTCAGCCCAGGTTTGCCCGCGGCGAAGAATTCCTAATCAGAAAGCGAAAATCACTCATGTCAAATATTGCAGGCATTCATGCGCGAGAGGTTCTGGATTCACGCGGCAATCCTACCGTGGAAGCGGAAGTATTCCTGGCAGACGGGTCCATGGGACGAGCCATCGTTCCCAGCGGGGCGTCCACCGGGGAGCATGAAGCAGTTGAATTGCGCGATGACGATACGAACCGGTTTCTGGGCAAAGGAGTGCAGAAAGCGGTTGAGAACGTGAACGGCGAGATTGCCGAGGCACTGGCCAACTGGGACGGCTTTGACCAGCGCGGCCTGGATGCACGCATGATCGAGGTGGACGGTACTCCTAACAAAGGGCGTCTTGGAGCCAACGCAATTCTGGCGGTCTCGATGGCTGCGGCGCGCGCTTCGGCTCTAAGCCTGGACATTCCGCTGTATCGCTATCTTGGCGGCGCCGGAGCGAACACGCTGCCTACCCCAATGATGAACATTCTCAATGGTGGGGCTCATGCCGATAATAACGTGGACTTTCAGGAGTTCATGGTCATGCCGGTGGGTGCGCCATCGTTTTCTGATGCGCTGCGCTGGGGCGTGGAAGTTTTCCACACACTCAAAGGCGTCCTGAAGACACGGGGATACAACACCGCGGTGGGTGACGAGGGCGGGTTCGCGCCGTCCGTGAAATCTAACGTCGAGGCGATTGAAGTTGTGCTGGAAGCAATTTCCAAGGCTGGATACAAGCCCGGAGAGGAGATTGCCATCGCGCTCGATCCAGCTTCCAGCGAGTTTTACCAGGATGGGAAATACGTATTCAAGAAATCGGATAAATCGGCCAAGAGTTCCGATGAGATGGTGCGCTTCTGGGCGAAGTGGGCCAATGATTACCCGATCGTCTCACTGGAGGATGGACTGGCCGAGAACGACTGGGAAGGCTGGGCGAACCTGACCAAGGAAATTGGCGGCAAGATTCAACTCGTGGGCGACGATATTTTCGTCACGAACATTCACTTCCTGCAAGAGGGGATCGACAAGCACGTCGCGAACTCCATCCTGATTAAGGTCAACCAGATTGGAACAGTGAGCGAAACTCTGGACGCGATCGATTTGGCTCGGCGAAATGGGTACACATCGGTAATCTCGCACCGCTCGGGTGAGACCGAGGACACGTTCATTGCCGATCTCGCGGTTGCGACGGGCGCGGGGCAGATCAAAACTGGGTCAGCATCGCGTACAGACAGAGTCGCGAAGTACAACCAGTTGCTGCGCATTGAGGAAGAGTTGGGCGGTACCGCGCGCTTCCTGGGACTCAAAGCACTGAATTACCACGGATGAGCTTCCAGTCTCATGATCTTATTCTTTACGAGAGGACAAAAATGATTAGCGATCTGTTACTGCTCGAGTTCGAAGAGGAAGTGAAGAAGACGCGGACGATGCTCGAACGGGTTCCCATGAAGGAAAACTTCAAGCCGCACCTCAAATCCATGCCGCTCGGCAAACTGGCGCCGCACGTCGCCGAGTTAGGTGGCTTTGGGCTCACGATCTTGACCACTCCGGAGTTGGACCTCAGCAATGCTCCGCGGACGAGGCCGGCATTTGAATCGCCGCAGCAACTGGCCAAGGCTTTTGACGAAGGCGCGACAAAGGTGCGGCAAGCACTGAAGAATACTCCCGACGACGCCTGGACTCAGACCTGGAAGCTAACCTTTCAGGGAAAGCCGATCTTCAGCGGTTCGCGCTTTCTCGCCTACCGGCAGATGTTCCTGAATCATTTAGTGCATCATCGGGCGCAGCTCGGGGTCTACCTGCGCCTCAACGACACGCCACTGCCGGCGACTTATGGGCCGTCCGCGGACGACACGATGGGATTCTAGGTCCGGCATGCGGCTAATTGACTTAGCTAAGGACTTAGTCTATATTACTTGGAAATGGAAGAAGTTAATATCCACCAAGCTAAGACTCATCTTTCCAAGTTGTTGGAACGAGTGGCTATGGGCGAGGAAATCGTAATTGCGAAAGCCGGTAAGCCCGTAGCCCGGCTCGTTCCAGTGGAGAGCTCGCGACCGAGGTTCAAGTTTGGGTCTGCAAAGGGTGAGTTCGTGGTGCCCGACGACTTTAATGATCCTCTACCTAAGCAGATTGAAGATCTCTTCTGGCGATGAGAGTCCTCATCGATACCCATGTTTTCTTATGGGGAATCCGAGATGATGATCGAGTCTCTCAGCGCGTGCGCGAACTCCTTCCTGCCTCAGACGTCTGGATAAGTGTGGCAAGTCTTTGGGAAATCATCGCGAAGGTGCAAATCGGCAAGCTCACTTTGCCTAGTCCAGTCGCCCGATATTTATCAGAGAAGCTGAGGGAAAATGGAGTATCCGTTCTCGCGTTAACTTTTCGGCATGTACTCCGCCTGGAACAAATTCCGATGCATCATCGCGATCCCTTCGACCGAATTCTGATTGCGCAAAGCTTGGAAGAGAGAATTCCTCTGGTCACATCGGATGGTTTGTTCCAGCGTTATCCGATTGATTTGATCTGGTAGCAGCTGTAAGCGCGAACTCTTACATTGCTTAAAAAAGCCCGGAGCTGGAGCCTATTTAATGTCTCGTCCAAAACCGCTCGTTCTGATCATTCTCGACGGCTGGGGATATCGCGCCGAAACCAAAGCGAATGCCATTGCCCTGGCGCGGAAGCCTACGTACGACCGCCTGCTTCGCGAATACCCGAACACGCTGATTCATACCAGCGGACCTTACGTGGGGCTCCCTGAGGGACAAATGGGAAATAGCGAAGTTGGGCATCTCAACATTGGTGCGGGCCGCATCGTGCATATGGACATCACCCGCATCGACTTGATGATCCACAATGGGGAGTTCTTCTCGCACCCGGTGCTGCTGGATGCAATGAAACATGCGAGCTCCGGAGAGCGCAGGCTTCACTTGTTTGGGCTGGTCTCGGATGGAGGAGTGCATTCGCAGCAGGCCCACCTTTACGCGCTGCTGAGAATGGCGAAGGAGAACGGGTTGGAGCGCGTGTTCGTCCATGCATTTATGGACGGGCGTGACACGCTGCCGACCAATGGCGCTGGGTACCTGGAACAATTGCAGCAAAAGATGCGCGAGTATAGCTGCGGGAAGATCGCCACCGTAAATGGCCGTTATTACGCGATGGATCGCGATCGCAGGTGGGAAAGAATCGCGAAGGCTTACAACGCGATGGTCTTCGGCGATGCTGAAGGAGGCAAGCAGACCGACCCGGTTCAAGGCGTGAAAGAGTCCTACAACAAGGGCGTGACGGATGAATTCGTGCTGCCGTTCGTTTGTACGGACCCCCATGGCCAGGCGCTGGCGACGATACGCGATGAGGACTCTTGCATCTGCTTCAATTTCCGCGCTGATCGCGTACGGCAAATTACTCGTGCCTTGACCCGCAACAGTGGACTGAACGCCAAGGGCGGAAGCGATCTTCCGGGAGCGGCCGATCTGGATGCCACTCTTCCGCGCGACCGCGTTCCCAAAAATCTCCACTACGTCTGCATGACCCAGTACGACAAGAATTTCAGCCTGCCAGTCGTCGTCCCAGCGGAGTCGATGGCGAATATCCTCGCCAACGTGATGGGCGGCCTGAACCTGCGCAACCTGCGCGTTGCCGAGACAGAAAAATATGCCCACGTCACGTACTTCTTCAATGGGGGAGTCGAACAGCCATTTCCCGGGGAAGACCGCGTCATGGTGCAGTCACCGAAAGTGGCAACTTACGACTTGAAGCCCGAGATGAGCGCCTCCGGTATTGCCGACGCGGTGGTGAAAGCCACCGAAGACGGCACCTTCGATGTGGTCATCGTCAATTTCGCCAATGCCGATATGGTGGGACACTCGGGCAAAATCGAGCCCACGGTGAAGGCGGTGGAAACAGTGGACGCGTGCCTGGCCCGCATCGAAACAGCGGTGCGCGCCAAAGGTGGCGCGATGCTTATTACCGCGGATCACGGCAACGCGGAGATGATGATTGATCCCGCAACAGGCGGTCCGCACACCGCGCACACCACCAATCCCGTGCCCTTCATTGTCGTGGCGGAGAATGCCAAGCAGTTCACATTGAACTCAGGCGGTTCCCTGCGGGACATCTCCCCGACTGTTCTGGGCATGTTGGGAGTGGACGAACCGAAGGAAATGACGGGCAAGGATCTGCGAAGCTTCTTGAAGAATTCTGGCTGAATTGCGAGGCCAGCTTAGTTTGCGGTTATGACGGGGGCGGTTGCCAGAAGTCCGGCGACCAGTTCCAGGTCATGCAAATCCTCACGGCTGAAATCCTGGGCTTGTTTGGGATCGAGCCCTTTGCGTGAAATCTGAATCACCCCGATAACCTTCTTGTCATGACCCATAATCGGCACGGACATGAGTTTCTGAATGGGGGCAGGGGCAACGGTCTCTTCGAGGGCGCCCGGCCGGATCGTTTCGAAAATGCTGGCGTGTTTCACGCGTGCAAAGTTGTTGAAGATCTCCGGCTTCTTGCTCAGCGCCGTATGGGCAGCGACCGCTTTGCTGGAGAGCGGAATGGAGCCAGTGGTGCGCAAGTGCTCGGGAAAAACGAAGCGCAATAGAGCACCATCGAGGCGCAGCAGGGCCACTTCCGCATGCTGTACGCGGAAGATTTTCGCCAGAACCGTGCAGAGGTCTACCGGGGAAACTCCCTCTCCTAACACCGAACCCACTGGCAGCAAGTGCTCCGGCAGCGCGATTTCTTCCATCATTGCGTGATTATGTTCGGGGACCATAGACGCTCACGTCTTTTAGAAGGAACTCTCACTTTATCGCATTTCGGAAGCCATCGAGTAATTCCGAAAGTAACGCAGGCGGCAGACGCAAGTACTTTATAATCAATAGCCCGCCTGCTGGGAGCAAGTCGGTTAGGGTACGCCGGTAACTTGGCACTTGGGCTGCGTCACTGCCCGTAACAATTTTTGTCACGGTGCAAGTCGCGAATTGTCGAAATTTGATTCCGGCTTGGGTGCACATGACGAAAAGGATTTACACTTTCCGCCATGAATAATCCGACGCAACCCAATGTGAAGTTGAGCAATGATCCGAATTACCGCGAGAATTATGCCAACAGCGTGCAGATGCGGGTCAATATCTGGGATTTCTTCCTGGTGTTTGGCACCTTGCAGCAGCAGACCGAGACCCAGGTCGATATTCGAAACTTCCAGGGGATCTATCTGAGCCCGCAGCAGGCCAAGGCTCTGCTCGGGCTGCTGCAGCAGAACGTGGCGGGATACGAGAGCGCGTTTGGGGAGATCAAGTTGGATCCGCGTATGGGGCCTGCGGGGCCGGTGCACTAACCGGGCAACCCCTTCTCACCACAGGGGACACAGAGGTGCAAAGGGCTAGCGACCCCTTGAGGAATGGATTTGAGCACTGATTCTGGTTTTACTCATGGCTCACAGCTCATGGCTCATAGCCTTTGACGGCAGACGTTGCAAGCAACGTCTCTACGGATAGAATGGCTGGGCGCATGCGATCGAGCTTGCACCCAGCTTTAGTATTCGCCGCTATTTTTGTTGTCATCTTCCTGCTGCACGCACCTTTGCTGCGGCTGCCGTATTTCTGGGATGAGGCGGGGTATTACGTTCCCGCTGCGCGCGATCTGCTGTTGCACGGATCCTTGATTCCTCACACCACCGTGTCCAACGCGCATCCTCCGCTCGTGATGGCATGGCTTGCGCTGTGGTGGAAAGTGGTTGGATATGCACCTGCTGTGACCCGGTCCGCAATGCTGGTGATTGCTGCATTTTCACTTCTTGGCGTTTTCCGGCTGGCTGAAGTCGTGGCTAGTACCAAGGTGGCGCTTGCGGCCACCGTATGCACGGCTCTGTATCCCGTATTTTTTGCGCAGAGTTCCCTGGCGCAGGTCGACTTGGCCGCAGCGGGACTGACCTTCTGGGCCCTGGCAGCGTATTTCGAGGAAAGGCCGCTCGTAACAGCATGGTGGCTCTGCCTGGCAGTGCTGGCGAAGGAGACGGCCGTGCTAACGCCAGTGGCCCTGGCAACATGGGAGTTCCTTGGACTGGCGGTACAGGGTCAGGGCAGAGTGGCTGCCCTGTGGAGGCCGCACGGCGCGAAGCTGAGAGCTTTTTCCGCGTTCCTGGCCCCCATCTTGGTGCTGGGCGGATGGTACGTATTTCATTACCTCCGCACTGGATATGTTTTCGGCAATCCAGAGTTCTTCGAGTACAACGTGGCTTCGACGCTCAATCCTATGCGGTTTGTCCTGGCTCTTGTGCTGCGACTTTGGGAAAGCTTTGGCTACATGCACCTATGGCTGCTCACGGCCGGAATGCTGCTGGCTATGCTCCTGCCGCCGAGAGAGGATCTCGGCCTCAAAAGGCGGCGAATTGCGATTCCGGTTCAGATTTCTTTTCTCTGCATCATCGGAACCTACGTTGTGGCCATGGCTCTGATTGGTGGAGCGGTGCTGGCGCGTTACATGCTCACAGCGGTGCCGCTGGTGATCATCCTGGGCGTTGCAACTTTGTACAGACGTCTGCGCCATTGGAGGTTGGCAGTGGCTGTGGTCGCGGGCGCGTTCATCGCAGCGTGGTTCTGGAATCCGCCATACGGATTCTCTCCTGAAGACAATCTGGCATATCGCGATTACGTCATTCTGCACGAGAATGGGGAACGGTTTCTGGAGGCGCGCTATCCCATGGCGCATGTGCTTACCGCCTGGCCCGCCTCGGATGAATTGACGCGGCCCTGGCTCGGGTTCGTGACCCGACCTGTTCAGGTGGTCCGAATCGAGGATTTCTCGCTGGATCAGGTTCTGTCGGCGGCGGAATTTCGCGATCACTTTGAAGTCGCGCTGGTTTTCTCTACCAAATACGAGCCCCGCAACCTCTTACTGGACCGCTGGAGCCGGTGGACGGAATGGAAGCGTCGTTTCTTTGGATTCCACCGGGATCTGCCCCCTGCCGCGGCGGCACGCGTGCTCAATGGGAAAATTGTTTACGCGGAAGAGCGTACCGGACAGTGGATCGCAGTGATCGAGATGGAACGCGGCGAGTGGAGAAATGCGAAGAACTCGCAGTCGGAGGGGACGGCCGCAACCCGCGAGGTCCTAAGTCGTCCTTTGCATCAGGTGGCAGGAGTGGGTTTTGATGACCAGCCAGACCTCCCGTCCGGCTTCCAGTTGAAGTGAATCACGCGCCGCCAGCGTGAGATGGACCTCCATTTCAACCGCGCACTGCACGCGTGCCGAAATCATCACATCCCGCTGATCCAGCGAGATGATCCGGCCGGGAATTATGTTGCGCGCGCTCAGGTTCCGCGGCAGGGCAGTGGCCAGCAAAATGTCGCCGGCGCGAATTCCCACACGGAACGATGTGCCTACCCCACCGCGCACCAGGGGAGTTTCGATCGATGCCGATCCTCCGGAGCCGGATAACCGGCAAGTCATAGTCCCCCGATCCAGGCTAACCGCTTCTACGACTGCGTCGAAAATATTCTCGAATCCTGCCAACTGAGCGACCGTCTCTTGCAAGGGGGCGCTCATCACTTCGTGAGGGGTCCCCTGCCTCAGTATGCGTCCGTCCTGGAGCACGATGACGCACTCGCCGAGGGCAAATACCTCCTCCCGGCTATGCGTGACGTAAAGAACCGGGATGCCTTGCGTGCGATTCCATTGCTGGAGATCGTCGATAATGTGGGACTTCGTGGGTGCGTCGAGCGCGGCCAGAGGTTCATCCAGAAGGAGAAGCTGGGGATCGGTGACCAGGGTTCGAGCCAGCGCCACGCGCTGGCGCTCTCCGCCGGAGATGTCGCGCACGTTGCGGCGGCTAAGATGTGCGATGCGGAATGCCTTCAGGATGGCGGCGGTGCGCTGTGCTCGTTCATTCGATCGCAGATGATTCAGGCCGTAAGACACGTTTTGCTCCGCGGTCATGTGCGGAAACAACGCGAGATTCTGAAAGACGTAGCCCACGTGCCGCTCGGCCACAGGAAGATTCACGCCCGAGGAGGAATCGAATACAACTCGATCGCCGATCGCGATTCGCCCGCTATTCGGTCTGGTGAGACCGGCCACGCAATTGAGAAGAGTCGTCTTCCCGGCTCCGGAGGCCCCGAACAGGATGGTGAAACCAGTAGCAGCCTCGAATGCAACGTCGACAGCGAATTCCTGCTGTCCGGCGAAGCGTTTTTGGATACGGCATCGGAGACGCGCCTCAGCAGCAGCATTTGCAGCGGCGATGCCGTTCTGGACCGCAGGGTGCGAGTTCATCGCGTCTATTGTACGGAATTGAGGACGGAAGCTTTGCGATGGAAGCCATAGACAATCATCAGCAACACAAAGCAGAGTACCAGCAGTGCCAGCGCGGTCTGATTGGCACCCGCGTAATCTGCGGCCTGGACGCGGTCGTAGATGTCAATGGAAACGGTCCGCGTCACGCCGGGAATATTTCCGCCGACCATGAGCACGACGCCGAATTCTCCCATCGTATGCGCAAACGACAGCGCCGCGCCGGTTATGAGCCCGGGGACGGAGAGCGGAGCAACAACGCGAAAGAACGTGCGCAATGAGGAAGCCCCCAGAGTGGCGGAGGCTGCAATCAGTTTGCGATCGACACTGGCAAACGACGCGGCGAATGGCTGCACGGCAAAAGGCAAACTGTAGATAACGGATCCGATCACGAGCCCGGAAAACGTGAATGCCAGGGTATGCCCAGTGAGCGAAATCCACCAGCGGCCCAACGGGCTTCGTGGCCCGAGAGCCACCAGCACATAGAATCCAAGGACGGTCGGCGGCAGGACGATGGGCAGAGCCACGATCGCCTCCACAAAAAACTTCCAGCGCCAGCTGGAAAAGGCGATCCAATATGCGATCGGCAATCCTAGTAAGAGCAGCAACACTGATACCGCAAAAGCCAACTGCAGTGTGAGCCAGAATGTTTGCCAGTCAATTGCCATGAAGCTTGGTTACTCAGGCGCAACTGAACTTGCGCGTCACATACGGCTGGAAGGGGGGACAATGCCGTTCATCCGAAGATACACCGCCATCTGGCCATAATGATCGAAGCCATGGGAAGCGACCGACATCGCGAGTCCCAGACGGGAAACGGATCCTTCGCCGAAGGGGCTCTTCACCGTCTTCGTAAGATTTTCCTCGTTCACCGTGGCGAGCGCCTTGTGTACGTACTCGAAAGAGTCCTTGAGGTATTTCATGATGTCGGCTTTCGTGGTGAGCGATGCGGGGCCAGATTCATCTCCGATATCTACCGGTGGCTTTTGTTCGAGGAGAGCGGCGGCGAGTTCATAATTTACCGCCGCGACGTGCTTGATCTGCTGAGCATATGTGCGGACGCCCTTGAACTCGCCATTGCTGGGAGCGAAATTAAATTTATCCTCCGGCATCGCGTCGGCGGCAGGGACGAACTCATGCTCCATATTGCTGATATTTCCATTCAGGAGTTCTGTGAGCGTGTGCTGTGCTGGTTTGGGCTTCGGTGCCTGTGCCGCTGCCACCAGCGTCAGCAATAAGCTGCAAGCCAAGACTCCGAGTTTTCTGTTCATGTTCCCCCTTGTTAGTCCCGCACGACGGCCGGAGCCATCTTCAGTTCCGCGGCCGTGAGCCGATGGCGCCGAATCGTGGACAATCCTACCACCATCGCTAAAGCCGACCATGCCAGCGCCGCCGGAACTCCTTGCCGCGCGGCCAATTCTCCCCAGAGCGCACTGCCCACAGCCATGCCTCCTTGCAACACCAGCAGGTACATGGACAGAGCCCGCGCTCGCATCCACGACGGGCACATCGTCTGCGCGACTACGTTGAAGCACGCGAGAATGCCAATCCATGCGGCTCCGGCGGTGAACAGTACCACGCACAACCAATCGAACCTGTGGACCTGCCCGGCGAGGAAAGTCATGCCGGCATACAGCAGAGTAGCGCCGGCGACCAGCCCATCCACGGAGTACTGGAGCTTCAACCGGGGTAACAGCGCTGCGCCTGAGAGAGCGCCCAGGCCAAAGCAGGTCAGCAGGAAGCCGTAGCCTTGCGCGCCGTGAGGCTGGCAAACAACCGGTAGAAGTGCGAGCAGGGAAGCCGCGCCGAAACTGAATGCGCCCGTGCGGATCAGAACAGACGTAACCTGAGGCGCGCCACGCACGTATCGGAAGCCCTCTCGAATGGCCTCGCCGATGCCACGGGTTGCCAAGGGCTCACGTGGAGCGCATTTCCAGTTATACAGAAAGAAGACGACTCCGAAGAATGAAGCGGCATTGAGCAGGAAGGACCATCCCGCTCCCGCGGAGGCCACAACGATTCCGCCGAGGGCGGGTCCCACTGCCCGGGCCACGTTGAAACCGGCAGAGTTCAGGGCAACCGCCGGTCCATGCTGCGCGGGGGACACTACGTCGGGCGTGATTGCTTGCCATGCCGGATCGTTCATGACGGCGCCGATTCCGAGCAGGAATGTGAATGCCAGCAATGACCAGGGACCTACCGCATGGAACAGTGTGAGAACTCCCAGTGCAAGGGCGGCGACGATCATCCAGCTTTGGGTGAATAACAGCAGGCGGCGGCGATCGACCATGTCGGCGAGGGCCCCTGCCGGGAGCACGGCAACGAATACTGGAATCGCGGAGGCTGCCTGCACCAGGCTCACCATCAGAGGCGAGTCGGAGAGTTGCGTCATCAGCCAGCCCGCACCGACGTTCTGCATCCACGTGCCGGTGTACGACACTACGGCGGCGATCCAGAGGGATCGAAATAGGGGTTCCCCCAATGGCGCCCACGCGAAATCAGGTCGCCGCGTGCTGGGGCTTGCTACTGACGGAACTGTGATGCGATCGGCCACTGTTCCTCTAGGGCTGGGACTCCAACGCTTTGACGCGAGAGGAGGCAAAAGGCCAGTCGGACGACCGCCAGGCGCGAATCAGGTAAATGATGACTCCCGTGAGCAAAATGATGGCGGCATAACGGACTTCCTTTTGCCAGTTGGGGCGTCCGAAGAGGATGAACAGGAATCCTGCGCTGGCTAGCAGCGCAGGCAGAGGATACAACCACATGCGAAAGGGACGCGGCAGGTCCGGGCGGGTAATCCTCAGCACGATGGAGCCGATCGCCTGGACCAGAAATTGCAGGATCAGGCGAATTACCACCAGCGCGGCAATCGCGTCTTTCAAACGCAGAAAACAAAAACACGCGGCGACTACTCCTAACGCCAGTAACGAAATGTGAGGAAAGCGGTGTACCGGATGTACTTTGGCGAACGCCTTGAAGTAGTTCCCGTCCTTGGCTGCAGCGTATGGAACTCGGGAGTATCCCAGCATCAAGGAGAAAACCGAGGCAAAAGCGGTGATGATGACCAATCCGGTCACGAGACGTGCCGCCCATGCACCATACACCCGCTGCATAAACAACGAAACAACATAGAGGCCGGTATTGTTTTGGCCAGCCTGCAGCATCTCGCGCCAGGGCACCACGGCCAGAATACAAACGTTCATCATCAGATATAGACCGGCCACGAGCAGAATGGAAAGCAGCAGAGCCCTGGGAATATTCTTTTCCGGTTCTTTGATTTCGTCGCCCAGAAAAGCAACATTGTAGTAACCCCAGTAATCGTAGGTGGCAATGAGCATGGCTCCGCCCAGACCCGTCCAGAAATGCTGGGAGAGCGTGAATGCGCCGGGAGGGAAATCGAATGCCCGGGCGGCATTGAAATGACTGAAGCCGGCAAAGATGATCCAACCGATCGTCGCCATCACTCCGAACCACAGAATTTTGGAGAGTCGCCCCACCACCGTGATTCGACGGTAGAGCAGCAGGACCGTGAAGAAGCAGATCAAAACGGCAACGGCAGTGCCGGGGGTTACAATCCAGCTCACTTGCAGGTTTCCGGCAAAGGGAATGTGGAGCGCGGCATCATGATGCGCGTAGACGGTTTCGAGTTCCGGCCAGTAGTAGGCGGCATATCCCGCCAGGCCGATGCAGCCCGTGGCAATGGATAGTGGTGCGCTGAAGGAAACTTGCCAGATGAACAGGAACGAGATGAGGCGTCCCCATTTTTTGGGGCCATACATCTCGCGGAGATAGCGATAGGAGCCGCCCGATGCTGGCAGTGCCGCTCCCAATTCCGCCGAAACCAGTCCATCGCAGACCGCAAGCAGCGCTCCTGCAATCCATCCCAATAAGGCTTGAGGGCCTCCCATCGCACTTAACACCAGAGGCATGGTGATGAACGGTCCCACGCCGATCATGTCGATCATGTTCAGGGCAGTGGCGCTGCCCAACCCCATGCCGCGAATCAAGCCGTGCTGCTCTGGAGTGGGATTTGGGCTGGACATGAGTGGGTGGTCAATGCGTGATGATCAGTAGCCAGTGCCGGTCGTGAACGATGCTATTGTGCGCTCCCGGGCGCCAATTTGACTGCTGATCACGGATTACTCGTTGCCGCCTGTTGCTTCTGCTGCCCTGCACTCAGGATATTTACATACAGCCGCACTGCGCCTGGGACTCCGGCGGGCAATTGCCGAAAGAAAGCATATGCCGCATAAATGTAGGTTCCCTTGCCGTATTGCGCTCGCAGCAGGCCACCCTTCTGCTCTTCTTCTCCGGGATCGTGACAGGCCAGGAGCGGAGTGAAATGCGAGTCCCACTTGTCCATGAAGTACAGGCCGCGCTCCTGCACCCAACCATCAAAATCGCGCTGAGTGATTGCGTTGGGGTAATGGAAGATGGAGTCGTCGGGAGAGAGAATGGTGACTGGCGCCTCCTCCACCGAAACCCGGGCGCGGCTTAGATCGGCCGAGTACGGCGTAAACTTGCCACTGTTAAAGTCGCCTACAGCAGTGTCGTACTGCACGACCAGCGTCCCGCCTGCGGAGACGAAATCGAGCAGCTTCTTGTTATTTGCAGCGACCTCTTTCTGCGTATCGTAGGCTCGAATTCCGAGGACGATTGTGCCATATTTGCTCAGATCTTCTGTGCCCAGCTTCTCCGCTGGAATGAGAGTGACATCCATTCCAATCTGCTTCAGCACCGTCGGAATGTCGTCGCCTGCTCCCATGATGTAGCCGACTTTTAGATCGTGCGGGACCTGCACGTCAACCATGCTGACCTTCTGGCGGGCGGGCTGGTAGTAGTAGAAGCTGCCAAGATCTTCGCGGGTTATGAGCGTGTATCCCTCGCTGTATTTCTCGCCTTCAGATTCAAGGACGGCACGCAGCGTCGCACGTCCTTGCTGCAGATTTGCGGGCACCACGGTGAATTGAAATTCCCGCTTTTCGCCCCGTTTCTTCGCTTCCACCGCAAGCTGGGCAGGTTCCGATGTCCATCCGCCGGGCAGTTCCAATCGCAGAACGCCGCGGACATCGCGGCTTCGATTACTGCTGATGGCGACGGTCACCGTCGTCTTACCGCCATTGTGAGTTGAAATAACCTGCGTGCCAGGGTCCAGCATCACCGGGAAGGCCGGCAGTACGGCAAGTGGATGGAACTCCTGTTTTCCGCCGTCATCGACGAAAGTGCCGAGGACGGCTGTGCTGATCTCGCTCTTGCCGCGCGCGGCCCCGCTACCTGCCGAATATTCCACTCGCGCCCGCAACGCCGGAGGCGGGAAGGGAAGCGTAGCGTATTTCTCATCGTCGATGTGATTAATGCTCTCGGTCTCGGGATTGTCGCGATGCCAATAGGGACGCGTGTAAGAAGTATTCTTCGGCACGCGCAAATGAAAATCTGCATGCAGATCCTTCCCGGGGGCGACCGTCTCGGAATTGGTCTTGGTATTGATGGTGCTCCAGCCAGGCGGGACTTCCAGTGCGATGTGATCGATTCTCACGGGCTGCTTTGAGCCGTTATGAAAAGTGAGCGCCACCGTGAAGTCCTGTCCGGGCGATACCGAGGCCTGGACGTCCGATCCTTTGGGAAGATCCTGCTGGCCGGCTGTGGAAGCAACGCCGGTCAGCGTCACTCCCAGCGCAAGGTTCAGAGCCGTTTCGGCTTGCTGCTGCTTGCTCGCTATGCGAGTTAGCAAATCGAGCTTCGCTTCCGAATTGAGGGCGCTTGATGCTACTTCTGTGTGTATCTGATGGAGGGCTTGCACCAGTCGCAGCAAAGGCTGACTGGAATTCGAAGGGGCGCTTTCAGCAGCATCGGAAGCTGCGACTGTGATTTCTTTAGCGACGTCCCACAGCTTTGAATTTAGCTGCCTGATCCTGGAACCGGCGTCAGAGATTTTAGCCAGTCCCGGCATCGTCGTATCGATGCCGTCAAAGAAATCTTTCTCATGACCATCTTTCCCGACTGCCGATGGAATGACGGAGTCCTCCAGCTTGTAAAACGTGAAACGGTCGCCGGGGTCCACGGTCCAGTTAGCTGCGCCCTGGGACATCTGATGGCGGAGACCTTGCATGGCGAACTGAATGTAGGACGTGCCGAGCAGAGGATCGTTTTGGCCGGTGTTGAATTTTACCGTCCACTTCTCATCCGCACAGGTCATCGATCCCCAGGGGCAAACGTTGCCGATATAAAACTTCTTTGCCTGCCAGGGCTGAAGGCCTTGCGCGATCTGCTCCGGGAAACGCTTGGGATCAGCGGCAGCGCGGAACGCTTCCTTCGCGAGAATGCTCGAGGCCTGATGATTGCCGTGACCGTCCCGTTCCGTGCCGGAGAAGCGTGCCAGCAGGACATCGGGGCGGAAAGTGCGAATCACCCGGACAATGTCAGCCAGGGCGGTATCGTGGCCGCCCCACTTTTCAAATGTTTCCGCAGCCGTCTTTGAAAAACCGAAATCGGCAACGCGGGAGAAGCGCTCCTGAACGCCATAGTATTCGTCGGAGGCCAATAGTTCTTCGGCGCGGAGCACGCCGAGAACGTCGGACAGATTGCTGCCGATCTTATTCTGTCCACCCTCTCCGCGATTCAGTGTCATCAGCAACGTGCTTACGCCATGGCCGCGGGCCTGTAGCGTCAGCATGCCGCCATCTTCGTCGTCGGGGTGCGCGACGATCTGCATGAGACGGCCTGTCGTCCCCAGTCGCCGCAGTTCCAGACGCAAGCCCGACGCACCCTCGTCTTGTGGAATAGGAGCGGGTACGCCTTGATAGAGCAGGCCGGGTGGTTCGGCCGCGACGTGGTCAAATGCCACCTCTGCCTGCGAGGAAGCAGCAGCGCGTGCCGGGGCTGGTGAGCCCTCTTGCGAGAATGCCGCAAGGGTAAAGATGAGACAGAAGATGGCGAACCTGAACACGAAAGACAAATCAAAAGACGGCGAGGCAAGGGCCGCGCCCTGCTTGGGGTGAAGGAGTCCGGAGTGTCGCACGCTACAAGGATGGGGCTTCAGGGCGGTTTGACGCAAATTCTTTCCGTGCCGCAGGTAAGTTTAGCTGAAGCACACAGGGGCGAGCACGATTGTGTTCGCCCCTGGGGTTTTTCGATTTACACGTCACACAGGTCCACGGCTTTACGAAGCGAAGCGAGCGGGTCGCCGGTAGGCACAAATTCGTGCGCCACGTAGCCTTTGAAGCCGCTGTCGGCAATCGCCCTCATGACGCCGTCCCATTGGACTTCCTGCGTGCCATCGAGCTCATGGCGGCCCGGAACCCCTCCCGTGTGGAAATGGCCGAGCCACTGAATGTTCTTGCGAATGGTGTCGATGAGATCGCCCTCCATGATTTGCATGTGGTAGATGTCGTAGAGCAGCTTCACGTTGGTTGAGTTGACCTCCTGCACGACCCGCACGCCCCAGGTTGTGTGATCGCACATGTAATCCGGATGGTCGTGCTTGCTGTTGAGCAGTTCCAGGCAAATGGTTACGCCGTGATCTTCGGCGATTTTCTTTATGCGGTTCAGTCCCGTAATCGTATTGCGCGCGCCTTCCTCATCGGACATTCCCGCACGGTTGCCTGAAAAAGTGATGACGTTCGGAACCTGTGCTGCAGCCGCTTTCGGGATATTCGTGCGAAACGCCTGCTCGATGGACGCGTGATTTTCAGTGCGGTTCAAAGCGTTCTTGATCTCCCCACCGCCGGCGTATGCCATCGTGCAAATGAGACCGTAGCGGCGGGGCACGTCGTATTCTTCCGGCTGCAGCAAATCGACACCACGCAATCCGATCTGCGCTGCGTATGTGGACAGTTGATCAAGAGGGATTTTCTGATAGCACCAGCGAGAGACGGACTGCCGGATGCGTCCCTTACGCAGTTCGCCGGTAGCGCTCAGGGCGCCGGCAAGCGATGGGATTTGAGCGGCAGCGACTCCCGCCACCGATGATTTCAGCAGAGTCCGTCGCGTGATTCTTGGCATAGTTCAGGAACGCTGGATTGAATGAGAACCCAGGTGCCGCAGCTATTTTAACTGTCGACCTTCTTTGAACACGTTCTGGCAATTGCTGGCCGCCGTCAAGACCGCATTGAACGCTGTTTCTTTGCGGAGGCTTTTCAGCAGCGGGTCATCCAGTAGAGCCGAATAGGCACAGTAGTTCTGCTGCACGGCCGACTTGAGCAGCCTTAAGGCAGGATCACTCTGGCCACAAGCCGCCATCAGTTCTCCCACGTGGAACCAGAGTTCGGCGTCCGCTTCGATCATGACCGAACTCTCGTTCTCGCGGACGATTCTGGCCAGATCCGGCGGACGCGGGTTGGCCGTGCAGGCCTCCATCAAATCGCGATGATAGGTGGTCGCCTTGCCCATATTTTTGGCTGCGGCATGGGCTTCCGTGACATTGCCTTGGGCGAGATAGACATAGGGAGTGACCCACGCCGCCCATTCCGAACCAGCGTCGAGCTGAATGAAGTCCAGGGCGCGATCGTTCTTGCCCATCTCCAGAAAAGTCCAGGCGCAGGAACGGAAGGAAAAATTGCCCGGATCGAGTTGACGGGCAGCATTGCACTGCTCGGCAGATTGATCGAGCATCCCCGCGTAGCGATAGACATAGGCGAGCGCAAAATGCGCGTCGGCGCTTTGCGGACGGCGACGGACCAGGTCGGTCGCGGCATCGAAGGCGCGCCCCAGTTCGCCGCGCTCCACGCGAGCCGTGATCAAGTTGCCGGCCGCCATCATGCGGTTGGGATCGAGCGCCAGGGCGCGCTCATAGGCGTGATTAGAACGCTGGAAAATCTCCTCGCCGCCCCCGCCGTACAGCGAGTCAAAATAGTAGCGTTGCCCCAGCGCCTCCCAGGCCGGCGCGTAGCTGGGATCGATTCCAACCGCCCACTCCAGCATCTTGATGGCGTCTTTATTAGGACCCGGATCGTGGGGTACGGCCACGCTGCGCAGGTAGAAATCGTAGGCTTGCTGGTTGGTGGGGCGCGATGTCGCCTCCACAGCTCCACCGCCGCCCAGAATTGGCAGGAGCCCGTTCTGGATTTGCGCCGTCAACTGCTGATGCAGCCCGATCAGGTTCTCTGCTCTGTCCGTAACCGTCGTCTGCCAGATCAACCTGTCGGTCGGTACATCGATGGCCTCAAGAGTCACGGTAAGCTTGTCGTCTATCTTTCGGAAAGAACCCGTGAGCAAGCGGCCTACTCGTAGTTCGAGCCCGACTTTTTTGGGATCCACATCGAGTGCGACATACTTACGCGTCACAGAAGAAGGGCGGACCTCCAGAGTGCGCGAATAGGTGAGCACACTGGTAAGTTCGTCGGCCAGAGCGAAGCGCAGGTAATCGATGCTGGCATCGCCGCTCATGTTCTGCAACGGCAGCACAGCAATTGCGTTCCTCTGCTCCGCGCTCTGCACTTGGTGATGTTTGAACCACCACGCTCCCACCGCTGCCAACACCGTGACCAGCAGCGCAGCCGTGGCGATCAGGGAATAGGTCAGGAGGCGCGAGTCACGACCGAACGTGCGTGAAGGTACACGCAGCCGGGCGGTTGCGCTGGGAGTCTTGATGGTTCCAGACTCGGCTTCTTTCTTGAGTAGCGCCAGGTCAGAGCGGATTTCGGCGGCAGTCTGGTAGCGCTTCGACCGGTCCTTCTCCAGGGCTTTGCCGATGATTCCTTCGAGCTCAATCGGAATCTTCGGATTGAGCTCTCGCGGGGGAGTCGGCTTGGCATGTAAGACGGCGTCCAGCGTCAGCAGCGAGTTCGGGCCGGTGAAGGGTTTTTTCCCGGTCGCCATCTCGTAGAGTACGACGCCGAAGGAAAACAGGTCGGTGCGGGCGTCCACCGTCTCGCTGCGCGCTTGTTCCGGCGACATGTAGACGGCGGTTCCGGGAATGACTCCGATCGCAGTGAGAGATTGATCAGCCTCTTCATCGGTCCCGGGATGCTGTACGAGCTTGGCTAGTCCAAAATCGAGAACTTTGACCTGGCCTGTGGGCGTAATAAAGATGTTGGCGGGCTTGATGTCGCGATGGACGATGCCTTTGATATGCGAGGCAACCAAAGCGTCCGCCACCTGTACGCCGATATCCAGCAGCTTGTCCATGGGCACAGGGTGGCCGGCAATTTGCTGCTTTAAGCTCTCCCCTTCAAGCTTCTCCATGACGATGAAGGGATGCCCGTTGTTGTCTTCAATGCCGTGGATGGTGCAGATGTTGGGATGGTTGAGCTGCGATGCGGCGCGAGCCTCGCGGGTGAAGCGCTCCAGCGCCTTGGGGTCGCCAGCCAGATTCTCCGGGATGAATTTCAAGGCGACGTGACGGCCGAGCTTCACGTCTTCGGCCTCGTAGACCACGCCCATACCACCGCCCCCGAGCTTGCCTAGGACGCGGTAGTGGGAAATCTGCTGACCAATCATGAGAGCGTGACGACCTGCTCGGCGGTAATGTTAGGCCGCGTTGGAAGTCCGGTCAACTGGAGTTCCGAGGCCGTGGAGTTCCGAGGCGGGCGGTGCTAGGGGTTCTCCCGCGGTGTGGGTCGCGGAAAGAGTTCCGTATTGGGCCGGCCACGTCCTTCGGTAAGATGCGCGGCGAAGCCGAAGCGGTTTGGATGAAATAGGATAGAGCTGCTAGACCATTCCCATTAGGAGAGTTTCCCCATGTCAGCCGGTTCTGCCCGCCTGCAGGTTTCTCCGGTGCCGCGCAGTTCGGAGTTGCGCGAAGCCATTCGCCGAAGAGCGGAAGAGATCTATGTTCGGAACGGAAGCATTCCGGGGCGCGATCTGAACAACTGGACCCAGGCGGAAGCAGAAGTTATGCGGGAATGCGGAAATTCGATGCGGCGTACGGCCATCGTGGTCGATGTGGACGGCGTCCAGTACGTGGGTGAGTATGGATCGGAATCATGCGAGGGCTATCAGCAGGGCGAGTTCAGCATGGGAGAGGACATTTCGATCCGCTTCGAGGGGGACAAGATGTTTCTAAAGAGGCCGAACGGCAAGGAACTGCAAACCACCATCGTTCACAAGATTGGATGAAAGTCTCTGCCGGCCTCACGGCAAGGTCGGCTTGCCGGTCTGTCTGATTCCGGACACCATGGTCCATCCACGGACGATGATCTCAAACTGCCACATGGCGCCGTGTTGCAGGCGCGGCACTTTTATCGCCTCGGTTCGGAACTTCGGTTGCTTCCTCTTCTCCACAGTGGGGAGGGGTGTCGAACCATGAAAAAGACCGAGCGCGTACGCCAACTGGTGACGGGGCCATTGCAGAGCTCAGATCTCAAACAAAAAACCGAGAGGGGCTGGAAGGTTGTAGCCATAGAGTGGGAGCGGGAAGTCGACGCTCCGGAAGAGCGACTACCGGGAGACGTGCCATTCGGGCTGCAATTGGTTTCAGACACCCAGCAGTTGGTGGATGATCCCGACGAGCGCGAAATCCTGTTCCAGTTGATGGAACTCATGGTGGAGGAGGGATCGTACGCGCGGATTGCCGACGAGATCAATCGGCGGGGATTCCGGACGCGCGACGGGTCGCGCTGGACTCCGGTATCAGTGTTCGAAATGCTGCCGCGGCTGATTGAAGTGGGGCCGCATGTGTTTCGCAGCGCCGAGTGGGAGCAACGGCGGAGGGTCTCCTCGAAAGCGCAGCCGGTACAACCCATGTAGGGACAGCCGCCCCTCGGCTGTCCGGGCGAGCGAAGCTCGCCCGATTTTCACCGCGCTGACGAAAATCTACGCGCAGAAAAAGCGGAGCTTCGCTCCGCCGGACAGCCGAGGCGGCTGTCCCTACATGGATCCCGCTGACATTGTTCGGATTTCGTAACGCCTGTAGGCTGGGCGGAGAGCGAAACAGCAACACTGCGCACGTGTTGTGTCTTGCCCCGCTGGGCGGGCATATAGTTTGGCCTTTCACAACGTTAAAGCATTCTGCTACTCTGCGCTTTCCGTTCTGGGGAGGAATGTAGAGAAATGTCAACACACAAGCGGATGTTGTCATCCCTTGCCGTTTTGTTGTGCCTCACGCTTTGCTCATTCGCAGCAGAGAAAAAATCCAAAGAAACCAAGCCTGAAGAGAACAAGCCGTCGTACGAGCAGCCGCAGCCTGCGACCGAGAATGTCGATCTCACGATGTACCAGCGCATTCGGGACGAGGGGTTGGGACACTCGCACATCATGGAATACGCCTCCGGGCTGATGGATGGGATCGGGCCGCGTCTGACCGGGTCTCCGAATTTGAAGAAAGCGAACGAGTGGACTCGCGATCAGTTCACCGCGATGGGCTGCCAGAACGCGCACCTGGAAGACTGGGGCGCGTTCGGCATGGGATGGCGGCAGTTGAATACCTGGGTGCGTATGTCGGCGCCGGACACGGCGGTGTTCATTGCGCAAGCCTTGCCCTGGTCGCCCTCCAGCCGTGGGGCCATCAATGGCGCTGCGGTTTGGGTTGATGCCAAGGATGAAAAGGATTTGGAGAAATACAAAGGCAAGCTGACCGGCAAGGTCGTATTCTTTGGCCCGATGCGCGACGTGAAGCCGGTAGACAAGGCGCTGTTCAAGCGGGATGACGATGCTGATTTGAAGAAAATCGCGGAATATCCGGTGCATGTTGGAGAGCATGAAGACTTTTTTCAGGAGTTCATCAAGCGGCTGGAGTTCCGCGAAAAAGCCGGGAAGTTCTTTGCCGACGAGCATGCTGCGGCGATTGTGGTGCCGAGCCGCGACGGTCGGGATAGCGGCGGCTCCGGCGGCACGATCTTCGATGACGGCGGTTCGGGAATGGGGTGGTTCACCTATCAGAAGGAACACGCCGAACAGCTACCGATTGTTGTGATGGCGATCGAACATTACGGTCGCGTGTATCGACTCTTGAAGGCCAATGTGCCGGTGAATATTGAGATGGATGTCGAGACTGAATTCGGCGGCGATCACGAGCACGGCTTCGATACTGTTGCCGAAATTCCCGGCACTGATCCCAGGCTGAAGGACGAAGTTGTCATGGTGGGCGGCCATTTGGACTCGTGGGCGTCAGCTACGGGAGCTACCGATAATGGTGCGGGAACCGTTGTTGCCATGGAAGTCATACGCATTCTGAATACGTTGAAAGTGCAGCCGCGACGAACCATTCGGGTTGCGCTGTGGACCGGAGAGGAGCAAGGGGAATTCGGCTCCTATGGGTATGTGAAGCAGCATTTCGGGTACGTTCCGCTCTCGACTGCTCCCGACCAGGTGAAACTGCCGGACTTCTTGCGTAAGCCAGCCGGTCCGCTCCAGTTGAAACCGGAGCAGCAAAAGCTTTCCGGATATTTCAACGTGGATAATGGCTCCGGAAAAATCCGCGGCATCTACTTGCAGGAAAATGCCTCGATTGCTTCTGTCTTTCAGCAGTGGATCACGCCCTTGTCGGATCTCGGCGTCACCACGATCTCGATGCGGAACACCGGCGGGACCGATCACGAGGCGTTTGATTCGGTGGGCATTCCCGGATTCCAATTCATCCAGGATCCGCTGGATTACGGATCGCGTACCCACCATTCCAACATGGATTTGTATGAACGGCTGCAGCCCGATGATCTGGCGCAGGCGGCTACGGTGGAAGCCATCTTCGTTTACAACGCTGCCATGCGCGACCAGATGTTGCCGCGGAAACCGCTGCCGCATCCGGAATTGGACGAGCAGCGCAAGGCGCCGCTTAAGAACGTCATGCCCGGGGCGGCTGCGGCTGCGGAGGAGACAAAGAAGCCGGGTGAATAAACCTGAGATCCTCGCCTGTGCTCATAGCTGCAACCGCCGGGCGCGCCCGGCCGGACAGCCGAGGGCGGCTGTTCCTACATGGATCGTCCCTACATGGATCGTTATAGCTCGCGCCAGATGTCCTTGAAGTCGTAGAAACCTTTTTTGCCGGAGAGCCATTCGGCGGCCAGCACGGCGCCTTCGGCAAAGCCTCGGCGGGATTTTGCGTCGTGGCATAGGTAGATGCGGTCGGCTTTTGACTCTAAAACTATTTCGTGGAGGCCTACGACCTCTCCCTCGCGAAAACATGTGATTTCCACATCCTGCTTCGTGCCGCTGGTTTCACGAAGGATGTTCTGGATGGCAATGGCGGTGCCGGAAGGCGCGTCCTTCTTGTGGGCGTGGTGGCGTTCGAAGATTTGTGCGGAATAGTCGTGGAGCAGCGCGGCGGCTGCGGCGCGAGTCATCTCGAAAAAGATGTTTACGCCTACGGAGAAATTTGAGGCATAGACAAATCCGGTGCCGTGTTGCTCGACTAAATTCCGGACTTGACCGAGTTCTTCATGCCACCCTGTTGTGCCGACCACCATGTTCTTACCCGCCTTGACGCAAGCTTGAATGTTGGAGAGCACGCAATCCGGTGCGGTGAAGTCGATCACAATCTCAATGCCGCGCAGTTTTTCGGCGCTGAGTGCGGCCGAGTTGAGATTTTCTTTCGAGCTTACGATTTGTAGGTGATGTTTGCGCTCGGCGGCGACCTCGGCCACTTGCGAGCCTGTTTTTCCACGGCCGAGAAGGAGAAGATTCATTTCACTTGCCTGGAAAGATTTAACCACACGGAAGACAGCGATGCACAGAGGAACTGCGGCATCGTCTTTACCTGAATACCGGATTGCCCCGACTTTCAGCTGCGAGATACGTCCAAGCTTTTCCACAGCTCTCCGACTTGCATCGCCTGACAACACTGGTCATTTTGCCGGCATCCCATAGCCGCGAAGGGGATGCTTATGGATCAGAACCAGATCGTAATAGTAGTGGTCGTGGTAGTGATCGCGATCATCGTGGTGGCGGCAATCGGATATGTCAGTTCTCGGAAGCGCCGCAGCCGGAAATTACGCGAGCACTTTGGCCCCGAGTACGAACGCGTGCTGAAGCAGGAAGGCGACCCGCGGAAAGCCGAGGGAGTGCTGGAGTTCCGCGAGAAGCGAAGAGAAAAATTCAAGATACGCGCCCTCTCGGCATCGGACCGGCAAAGCTTCTCCACGCGGTGGAGAGAAGTGCAGGCGCGTTTTGTGGATGATCCGCGTGGAGCTGTCACGGTTGCGGATAGCCTGGTGACTGATGTCATGCAGGCGCGCGGATACCCTATCGGAGAGTTCGATGAACGAGCCGCCGACCTCTCCGTGGACTATCCCACGATCGTTGACAACTACCGGGCTGGACGCGGGATTGCCATGCGACACAGCACGGGCCAAGCCAGCACCGAGGACTTGCGCCAGGCCATGATGCACTACCGCGTTTTGTTCGAGGAATTACTCGGAGAAGGCAAACCGTACAGGAAGGGAGCATAGAGATGGCACAGCCGTTGAGAAAAGACGAGCCGCAGTTTGACAATGACGAGGAAATCACCACTGCCGATCTGGCGCAAGGGAAGCGTGCGGCAAACACGCAGGAAATGAGGCCGCAACCGGTTACCATGAGCGGCAGCCGGACAGAGGAAAACGCCGGCGGCACGCCCCTATTCCCGTCGAACGAATTGGACGACCTGAGAACACGCTGGAAAGACATTCAGACCGGGTTCGTGGATGAGCCGCGGAAGGCGGTGGAGCAGGCAGATGGCTTAGTCGCATCCGCCATGAAGCGACTGGCCGAGGTGTTTGCGCAGGAGCGGTCCGGACTGGAGCAGCAGTGGGGTCGCGGGGATAACGTGTCCACCGAGGATCTGCGCGTGGCCCTGCAGCGGTATCGGTCCTTCTTCGACCGGCTGCTGTCGGTATAGATTGGGCTTTCTGCGAGAGACTTTGCTCGCGGGTGCTCGCCTTGGGGTGGACCACCTGGTCCGCCCCAACCTTTTTGGTGATCAGTTCTAGGCGAAGACTTCAGCGTCCAGTTCCGCGAAGAAGGTTCGGTGGAGACGCCGGATTACTTCGGGGACTTCGTCTTCCTCTATGACGAAGGTCAGGTTAATCTCCGAGGCGCCTTGGGAGATCATGCGGATTTTTTTGTCCGCGAGTTCCCGGAATACCAAGGCTGCGATGCCTGGGGTGTCGCGCAGATTCTCTCCCACCAGGCATACGATGGCTTTGCGGCCCTCGTATTTCACGTCGGCTAGCTTGGCCAGATCTGCCGCTAAAGCGGGGATGGCCTGATTCGAATCCACCGTTAGCGAAACACTGACTTCCGACGTGGAGACAACGTCGACTGCGACCTGGTGGCGATCGAAAGCTTCGAAGATTGCTTTCAGGAATCCGTGGGCCAACAGCATGCGTGGGGCAGCGACATCCACAATTGTGATGCGCTTTTTGGCCGCGATCGCTTTGAAAATATTTTTGCTGTGCGGCGCGCGGGTGGTGATGCGGGTGCCTTCGCAACCGGGATTGCGCGAGTTCAGGACATATACCGGAATATTCTTCTGAATTGCGGGCAGCACGGTTGCCGGATGAAGCACCTTGGCACCGAAGTAGGCGAGTTCGGCGGCTTCATCGAAGCTGATGACCTTGATGCGACGGGCCTCGGGGCAGATGCGGGGGTCAGTCGTAAGAATGCCGTCGACATCGGTCCAGATCTCGATGCGCTCGGCGCCCAGGCCCGCGCCGAAGATGGCGGCGGAAAAATCTGAGCCGCCGCGGCCGATGGTAGTCGTGATTCCGGAACGATTGGCGCCAATAAACCCGCCCATGACGGGGACTTGTCCAGCGCTCAACAACGGTTCAACTCTTTCTTTCAGCCGGAGATTCGTTTCCTCGTACTGCGGCACGGCCTGCATGTAATTGCTGTCAGTGACCAGCACATCGCGGGAATCCACGTGGATGCCTTTGAGCCCGCGGGCTTCGAATGCGGCGGCCACGATTTTGCTGGAGAGCATTTCGCCGTAAGCGGCCACGTTGTCGGTGGTACGGGGGGTGATCTCGCCGACAGCGGAGATACCGCGCAGGAGTTCGTCGAGAGTTTCGAAATCCGAGCCGAGTTCGGAGTGGAATTCGGTGAAGCGAGCCGTGCCCAGCAGTTCGCTGGCGCAGTTGTAATGGCGTTCTTGCAACGAGCGGCAAAGCTTCAGCGCGGTTTTGCGCTCGCCATTGCCTGCGGCTTTGGCCATAGTGAGGAGAGTGTCCGTCACTTTGGCCATGGCGCTGACTACGACCACCGGCTGCTGAGATTGGCGGCCCTGAACAATCGAGGCTACGCGGTCGATGGCTTTGGCATCTTCGACGGAGGTCCCGCCGAACTTCATCACGATCATCGGCCCGGCTCCGGCGAGCAGGCTTGGAGCAAAGTCCGCACTCTAGTTGCAAAGGGCTCGCCTGGGATGAGGGACCCTGCACTGAGGTTTCCGTTCATCCCAGGTAGCCTTTGGCTTTCAGGAGTTCCGCATTGAGCAGGGCTGCCCCGGCTGCGCCTCGGATGGTGTTGTGCGACAGAACCGTGAATTTCCAATCGAGCACGCTGCACGGACGCAGGCGGCCGACCACCGTGGTCATACCTGCTCCCATATCGATGTCAAATCTGGGCTGCGGGCGGTCGTTGGCTTCGAGGTAGACGACGGGCCGCTCGGGCGCGCTGGGCAGCTTCAGTTCTTGCGGTTCGGCACGATAAGTGTTCCAGGATTCTATGATTTCTTCCGGTCTGGCTTTCTTCTTCAGGCGGATGGAAATGGACTCAGTGTGCCCGTCTTCGACGGCAACACGATTGCATTGCGCACTCATGGCGAAGGCGCCGGGAATGACTTTTGAGCCGTTCACTTGCCCCAGAAGCTTCTTGGTTTCCTCCTCCATCTTTTCTTCTTCGTTCTTGATGAAGGGGATCACGTTTCCGAGGATGTCGAGGGAGGCTACGCCGGGGTATCCCGCGCCGCTGATGGCTTGCATGGTCACCGCCATAACGGTTTCGAGGCTGAACCGCTGATGGATGGGTGCAAGCGCGAGAACGAGTCCAATGGCCGAGCAATTGGGATTAGTGACGACGTAGCCGCCACTCTTTTTACGCCAGCCTTGGATATCGATGAGCTTGATGTGGTCCGCGTTCACTTCCGGGATCACAAGGGGAACATCTTCTTGCATGCGGAGTGCGCTGGAGTTGGATACGACGGCGCAGCCGGCATCGGCGAAGCGGGGCTCAAGTTCTGCAGCGATGGCTGAATCGAGAGCGGCGAATATCACTTTTGGCGCGCCCTCCGGTGTCGCGGGGGAGACCTGCATCTTTGCGACGGCAGCAGGAATGGCAGTTTTCAGGCGCCAACGTGCGGCTTCCGCATACACCTTGCCCTCGGAGCGGTCCGAGGCGGCGAGCCACGCGACCTCGAACCACGGATGGTGCTCCAGCATTTGGATAAATCTTTGTCCTACGACGCCGGTGGCGCCCAGGATTCCTACAGGAATCTTTTTCATGGGTAATTGGATTTTATAACAAGCGAGGTTGGGTCCCGGTGAGCGCGAGGCTTTTGTGCGGTTACTAAGGGCAGGAGTGCCAGTCAGAATCCGAGTTCAAGGCCTGTGAGTTTCCTGGCGGAAGGGGTATTCACTGAGCGGGCCGAATTTTTTCTTCTCCGTATAAATGCGCCAGCGGCGGAAGACGATGCGCAGAGCGGCCATCACGGGAATCGACAAATATACGCCCAGGATTCCGGCGACTTCTCCCCCAGCCATGACTCCGAAAATTGCTGCCAGGGGATGCAGTTCCATGCTGTCGCCCATGATGCGCGGGGAGGAGACATAGTCCTGGATCAGGCGCCAGAGGCCGAGGAATATCAGCAGAACCACCCAGTGGGGATAGCTGAGAACTAAAGCCACCGCCATGATCGCGATTGCGGCGACGAGCGGGCCCACCACGGGGATGAATTCCAGGCTTCCGCCAAAGACGCCCAAGGCTACGGGGTTGGGCACGCGCATTACCTCAAAAAAAACCGTGTAGACGATCATGGTCAGAGCAGCGAGGGTCAGCTGAGCCCGAATGAAGTGGGCCAACATCTGGTTCAGGTCGTTGAGGACGTTCTGCAGAAATTCCCGCTGCGGGCGCGATTGGACGGTGGAGAGGAGGAAGTCGCTGAACATGCGCCCATCTTTTAAGAAGAAGATCGAGAGCAGGGGAACGATAAAGAACAGCCATGCTTGTTTGGCGAGGTCGGCGAGGCGAAGTCCGAGGCGTTGCGCGAATTGCGTGATGTCGTCCTGATGGCTGATTAGAAACGATTGCACAAATTCGGTGGAAGCTTTGCTCCAGCCATGATCGGCGCCGATTTGGCGCGCGAGTTCTCCCGTGCTGAGTTTCGACATCAGGGTGGGAAGGGACTGCCCCAGGCGAGCGCCTTCATGCGTGACCTTGGGGCCCACCAAAACGAAGAAGACGATTACCAGGACAAGCAGGAGCGTGTAGATGACAGCGATGGCCCGGCCGCGCCCCTTGAGCATGCGCTCCAGCTGAGCTACCAGAGGACTCATCAAGTACGCGAAGAAGATTGCGAACAGGAAGGCGATCAGCGTCGCGCGGGCGACGTAGAGGAAGCCCAGTACGAGCGCGAACAGCAGCACCGTGACCAGAACCCGTGCCGTACGTGAGTCAACCAGTGACAATAAGTTTTCCAGGGTGGTCTCAATTCTGCCGCCGGGCTTTAGTCCCGGACTACTTCGGTGCTGTCGGCAGGAATCGCCACCTTCATCAGCTTGAACTGATCGTGATCATCGACCCACAAGGCCCAGTCCACATTGTCCCCTTTCAGGTTCAGCCGCAGCAACTCGCGTTCGGAGCCGCGGATGCTGACCTTCTCGGCGCCCACCAGTTCCATGCGGATGTGCAAGGAGGTACGATCCTGCGGCACCAGGACTCCGAAGTCCCCGGGTACGCGTTGGCATTTGAATCCTCCGCCATCCTGCTTGCAGTCAGATGCCAGATAGCGCCAGGCGAGAACCTCGCGATGGACAAAAAAGTTGTTGTCCAGGATCACCGAGGTGTTGGGCATCAAGAATGATTGCTCAGCCGGTTTGATGAAACTAGGGGAGGTAATCTTCTCGATCAGAAATTCATTGTTGGGCAGCACGGTCAACGAACCATCGGTCCCCTGGCTCCATTCGTATCGCAATATTTGTCCGCTGGAGGTGATCACCAGGTCTGATTTCTGGGTGGCGGGCCCGTGTTCTTGCTTAAGCTCCGATTGGATCGTGCTGGTGGCGTCCTGCTGATGGATCGTAAAGCTTTCCGTGGCTACGCGCTGGCCCTTGATGAAGATGCCGAAAGAGCCGGAGTCGATGGCTTGCAGGGGCGCGGCCTTTTCTTTTTCTTTCTTGTCACCGGCCCGTGCTGGCAGCGCGGCAAGGGACGCGATCACAAGGCATACAAAAACCAGCCGGAGGATTGCTTCTGCTGCAGGGTCTTGCTCCTTGACGGTATGGTGGGACTTCACTCGACATCTCCTTCTTTGCTGCGCTGGTCGAGCATCTTCAGCCCGAGCTTTGCGGCGATCTCGTCTGCGATCTCGTCTACAGTGCGGCCGCCGGTTTGGATGGTGAGCGACGCTTCGGAGTAATGGGGACGCCGCCTCTCATGTAATTCACGAAACTGGTCCAGGCTGCGAAGAAGTGGCCGCTCGGCCGCAGCCTCGCTGGCTTGCTTGCAGCAGCGCTCCCACAGCTCTTCTACCGGTGCGTCCAGAAAGACTATCGGCACGCCCGAGGACCTCAGCAACTCGGCGTTGCTGGTCTGGACGAAGGCGCCGCCGCCCAACGCGACTACACGCGCCTGGTTATGAATTCCCTCGAGCACGTCTTGCAGCGCGCTGTGTTCGGCGCGCCGGAATGCTGGCTCACCGGACTCACGAAATATCTGCGCCACAGTGCGGCGTTCGCGGCGCTCGATGCGATTGTCCAGATCTTCAAAAGTCCAGTTCAGCCGCCGGCCCAATGCCGCGCCTACGCTGCTTTTTCCCGCACCCATAAAGCCGACCAGGAAGACAGCATCGGGCGTACCACGCTGCCGGTCCGGAGAGCCGGTCCGCACACGCGGGCTTGCGCTCACCGTTTTCGTAGAACGCTTATTCAACGGTCCGGGTACTGTCAGTGTTATTTTGCCGAGCGTTTTCTGAGGTGGATTTTACCATTGAAGCTGCGCAGCACCACGGTAGAAGAGACTGCAGCCCGCCCCATAGTACCCCAGAAGGCACTTCCTTCTTTGAGAACGAACGAGGTGTGCTGCTTGGGCTGGAGGGGGATATCGTCGTGGACTTCGCCGCGCACCGAGCGGGCGCTGACATCGGCAGAGGTGGTATCAGGAACGATAGCGTCGATATTCCCGCTGTGGCTGGTCAGGCGATACTCGCCATGATCCCCAAAGTCCCCCAGGTAGTTGATACCGCCGCTGGTAGAGATGACTTGTACGAGGGGACCATTGACGCCGTTCAGAGTGACGTTCCCGCTGAGGGAATCGACTTCCACATGGCCACCCTGCACGTTGGTAAGAGTGACGGGGCCATTTAGAGTCCTTACGTGCACATGGGCGTCGCTGATATCGCGCAGTTCAACGATAGCCGCAGCGCCCTCCAGAGAGACATCGCCATGGACTTTCTCCGCTCTAAGAGTGCCGGAACTGGAGTGCAACGCGAGGTTGGTGTCTGGCGGAACCAGAATCTCGTAATCGACGCGGCCGGACTGAGCATCGGCGCCGGGAAGCAGATGAGATTGCAGGTCGACCCGATTGCCGACGAAGTTATTGTCCACCTCAACCTTGTCCGAGGACAACACGGCGTTGACCACAACGACATTCCCGGTTGAGGGTTTGATGGAGACGGAGCCGTAAGGATTGTTCACCGATAAGGCCGCTTTGGGAGCCACGTTGAAACGAAGTTCTTTATGTGTTTCGGCCGTGGCAATGCCAGCGGTCATGGTTACAACCAGCACCGCGCTACATACTCCCACATCGATTAGACGCCCGCCCATAGGATTCCTCGAACTCCTCAAAAACGTTCAGCCAGCAGCAAGCCGGCACTCAAAATGGCAATCATTATGGCAGAGAACGATCCAGGGCCAACTCAAAGAGCATGGCTTTTTCCTGGTACGCGTCCATCAAAGCACGATGGGCTTCCTCGTCATTGGGATTCGCCTCGAGACTAACCTTGGCATCGCGAATGTAATCGTTCACTGTGCGTAGATTCTCGGTGTACTGCGCCTGTAACGCGGGCGCTTGCCCTGCTAATTCAGCCAACAAATCATTGTCATTCAGGCCTGCGATAGAAGCGTCCAATGCGGCATCTGAGGCTGTCTGAGAAGTGACACTCTCGCTAGCGAGTTCCCGCGCGGGAGCATGGGGCCGCACGACGATGGCGATAGTGATGAGTACGGCGGCCGCCACGGGGAGCGCCCAACGGGCCCAGCCCCACGATCCCGTCAGGGACGGTAGAAGGGAAGGGCGGGCGAAGGGCTTGATAATTCCCTCTCGCCTGAGACTGGTTTCGATGGACTTCCAGACATGCGGACCGGGTTCATGGGCGGCGCGTAACTCGCCCGCCGCGCAGGCAATCACCAGCAGATCGGCTACCAGATCCGAGCAATGCGGGCAATCCCTTAAGTGAGCCCGCTGCGCGGCTGTCCTGCCGCTGTCGTTTTCGATCAGGCTCTCCTGCAACTCAACACACGTCATACCGCTCTCCCCAAGCCTCTGTCCTTCACTGCCACTTCAAAGTCTTACAATCTGACTTTCGGCCGAGCTTCGCCGCCAGTCTGCGCTGGCTGGCTTTCCTGATTTTCTGATCGTCACTTACTTAGTTGCATGTATTGCGTCTCAGGATTTCTGCGCTTTTTCGGCGCGCTTCATTCTGAGCAGATCCCGCAACTTCATGCGGGCTTTATGCAATTGTGACTTACTGTTGCCTATCGAGCAGCCCACGATAGTCGCGATCTCGTTATGTTCGTAACCTTCCACGTCGTGAAGCACAAAGATCGTACGATAGCCGGGAGGGAGGTCGTCCACTGCTTTCTGCAGTTGCAGGCGGTCAATGGATCCAGCCAACGCCAAATCTTCCGCCCCGAAATCCTTCTTCGGAGTGTCTTCCTCGCCCGCCTGGGTCGTCTCCTCTAGGGAAACGACGGGCAAGCTTTTCTTTCTAAGGTGCATCAGCACCACGTTCACGGACAAACGATGCAGCCAGGTGGAGAAGGCGGATTCACCGCGAAACGTTCCGATCTTGCGGTAGAGCTGCAGGAACGCTTCCTGGGTCAAATCTTCGGCCTCAGCCGTATTCGAGGTCATCCGCAGGCAGAGGGAATAGACCCGCCGCTTGTGCTTATCGTAAAGGGCCTGGAAGGCCTGAGCGTCGCCTTGCTTTGCCCTTTCGATGAGTCCGGCCTCGAGTGTGTCACCGGGCTTCTGTTTTGGGTCGGTCAAGTTGCCTTTTCCGGCCGCACCCCTTGAGATGCGGCTAAATATCTTTACGTTGTATAGGTTGCGGGTGGCTAGAGAAAAACTACAGTAATGTCCCTATTTCAAATTCTAGAGCAATTCTACAGTTCTTTGGATTCGGTGATTCGATGCAACGACGCTGGAAATCCTTTGCCTGCGGGCTGTTGAAACACTCGGTTCCGTCAGTGATAACCCTATCCCAAATTTAGAGTCGCATTCTTCAAGAATTGGTAAATTCCAAGTTACCTACTTGGGAGCATTCGCGGTGGTAATTGTCTCCAAACCGTGTCCGTGCGGACCTGTTTCCCGCTCATGAAGGAGGAACGCGAACAGTACCCCAAGCAGGCCCAGAACGGAGAAGATCCACATCCCAAGATGATAGCCGGCTGGGTTGGAAGCGTCCGCATGAGCGTAGTTGTTTGCCCAGCCGACCAGAATGTTGAGGCCAAAGAGACCGATGTTCTGGATCATGGTCATCAGGCCATAAGCCGTTCCCAGCTTCGACTGCTCAACAATGTAGGCCACGGCTGGCCACATCACGGCTGGGATCAGGGAAAAGGCGACGCCCATCATCGCCATCGGGATGTAGAGATTGACGTGGGTATAGGCCATCATCAAGTACACCGGGATCAGGAGCAGGGAGCCAAACATCATCAGCAGGGCGCGCTTGCCGATACGATCAACCCACAACCCGAAAAGCGGGGTTGCAATCATCGCGAACAAAGTCAGCATGCTGGACAAAAAGCCGCCGAATTCCCGCGACGTGCCGTGAGCTTCCATGAAGAATTTCACCGCGAAGGTCTGGAAGGGGAAGATGGCGGAGTAGAACACGATGCATAGGGCAACGATGAGCCAGTAGCTGACGCCAAACTTCCAGATATCAGAGATGACAACCTTGTCCGTAGAGACCTCGCCCAAGTGATAGTTTTTTTCCGCGTAGACCTCCATTGCCCAATACACCGCGGCTCCGATGATGCACAGAGCGGAGAAGGCGAGCGAGATCAGAAATGCCGGACGCCAGCTGTGATAAGCCCATCGCGCCCAGGTGGGAGAGTTAAGCGCGGCAAAGGTTCCCAAGCGGGAGGCTGTGAGATTCAGCCCAAAGGCAAAACTCAGTTCCTTCCCGCGGAACCAGCGGGCTAATGCTGTCGTGACCGCAACGTTTAAGGATTCGGCGCCCATGCCAAAAAGGAGACGCCCGCTGGCCATGACGGAGAGATGTCCGGATGCCGCCGTGATCGCGGGTCCAATGAAGCAAAGCACGCCGAAGATCATCAGCGACTTGCGGAGGCCAATGCGGTCGATGATGAAGCCGCCGATCAGGACGGTGAAGATGTTCGGAAAGCTATAAATAGCCTGGAGGAAGCCGATGTCCAGATCGGTGAAACCTAGCTGCTGTTTGAGGATGTCAGCGATCGGGCTGAGCGCATCATAGGCGTAATAGCTGCCGAACATGGCCAGGCTGACAAAGATCAGGACCAGCCAGCGGTAAAACCGGCCAGGCTCAGGACGAGTGGTTTCGTGCATCAGCGCTCTTTTCCGAGCAGGAAGAACTCTGGGGAATTGACGACGGAAAAGAGTAGCAGAAGGGCGCTTCTGCTCCTAGCTTCTGACTTAGGAGGGAATGGCGATGCGATTACAAGCAATGAGCATGGGCGGGACCGCTCCGCTCTCAGAACTTAACCGGGCCATGCCGGCCAAGAAGCACCAAGATGGTTGAAATCGGCCACCAGAGCTGAATTCAAGGCTTGTTCAAAACCTTCGCGATGCTGATCCAAGTCTCAGACAACGCTGCCATTACGTGCTGCGAGTGGAACGGTACTCGGGCTGCAATCTAGCAGCAACAACGTTTCGGCCCCTGCACGAGGCTGAGTTGCTAGAGCCAGCCTGGGGAATTTCCATCCTAAGGAGTGTCTCCCATGCGTTTCCGCAGTAGCGCCCTGTCCTTTAGCTGCCTAGTTGCCGTTGTCGCCCTCGCTTTCGCGATCGTGGGCTGCAACAACACGTTTAACCCACTGTGTGCCAGCTCGAGACCGGCGCCCGTGATTGGCTCCCTCTCGCCTGCCACGGTGCCTTTTACGCAGGTGCAAAACGGCACCACACTGACGATCACCGGGAGCAACTTCGTGTCTTCCACTCAAGTGCTGATTGGTTCCAAGCCTATAAGCGCGAGGGTCATCAGCCCGACGAAACTGACCGTGAAGGTGAATACGGGCGTAATTTCTGGGCCAGGAAACGTAAAGGTCGCGGTGGATACTCCCGCCGGGAATACTGGGGAGCTTGGCTGTACCAGTGGAGGAAAAAGCAGCGTGTTGACGCTGACGGTGAACTAGCGGGCGCGGCTGACCTGGGCTCCCGGACATACTTTGTCCAGGCGGACCGGGCTCGCATTCCTGGCGCTTCGCGGGACGGACTGAGAGCCCGTCCCCACGTGGTCCCGCTTTGCGAGACGGACTGATGAGTCCGTTCCCAAGTGGTCCTTAGCTCCCTACAAAACGGGCGTAGAGGCTACGGGCTACGGCGGTGTCGGTGGTGCCTTTGATAATGGCGCGACCATCGGGAAAGAGCGTCAGTTCGTAGGGATCGTGCCAGAACTTGAGGACGAAGTCGTTGTGGCGGACGACGCCGTGGGCTTGAAGTCGCCGATCCATTTCGGCGAAGTCGATGGGACGCTGGCGCTCATGAATTTGCACGGAATTTCTGCCGCAAAGCGTGATGTGAGGCCGCCCTTCGCCGGCGAGGTGGACGAAATCGTGTTCACCGCAGGCCCGGCAACCAGGACGCGGTGTGGCGGCCGAGATTTCGGCGTGCTCGTTGCTCCACAGATCGAACGAAAGTAGAGTTCGTCGCAGTGCCCGGGATTGCGGCCCGCTCACCAGCAACTTCAGCGCTTCTGTGACGGCAATGGAGGCAACAAGGTTCACCGCGGAGTTGAGGATGCCTGAGGTTTCGCAGGTTTCCACCATCCCGCGCGGAGAATCGGGGAAGATGCAGGCCAGGCAGGCACTTTGCCCGGGAAGTACATTCAGCGTCACCGCGTAGCTGCCCACTGCCGCGGAGTAGATCCAGGGCATGGCGTGCGCGATGGCGTAATCGTTGATGAGGTACCGAGTCTCGAAGTTATCAGTGCCATCGAGGATTAGATCCATCCCCTGAAGCAAAGCGTCGATATTTGCGGGAATGAGATCTTCAACTTTGGGGTCAACCACGATCTGGGAATTAAATGCGGCGATCTTGCGCGCTGCGGCGATGGCCTTGGGCAAGGAGTCGGCGGCGTCGGCTTCGTCGAACAAGGATTGCCGTTGCAGATTGCTGGTTTCGACATAATCGCGGTCGATGATGCGCAGGGTGCCAACGCCGGCTCGCGCCAGGAGGGCCACAGCAGCGGACCCCGTGGCACCACAGCCAACAATGGCGACCTGCGCCTCCGCGAGCTTTTCCTGGCCTGGTTGTCCGATGCCGCGGAACAACATCTGCCGGGAATAACGGTCCAGATCGCCGGTCGAAGTGGAGTCGCTGACTGTTTTCTGTTGTGCCAAAGAGGTCACCGGTATCGCGCTGCAAAACCTTTATTATAAGGGGCTGAGTCGAGTAGACATCCCTTCGGCAGGTAAGGCGAAGGATCGCCGTCAGTTGATGAAACGACAGATTGGGCGTTCCATTGGAAATAAGGGAGCCTGATCAGGGAAACCCTTGCCAAAACCGTTCGCGACACTTCTGGCCGCTCTCATATTGTTGTGGGTTGCGGTGCTGTCGCTGTCGGCAAATGCGCAGCAGGTGTCCCCGTCTGGAACTCCAGCGTACGACGGCAAGCCAGTGCAGTCCGTGGAGATCGACGGAGTGAGCCCAGCCGATCGCCAGCACCTGCTTGACTTGCTTCCGCAGAAGCCCGGATCCCCTCTGCGGCGCGATCAGATTCGGGAGAGCATTCGCGTGCTCTACGCTACGGGCCGGTTCGCAGATATTCAGGCGGAAGTGAATCCCGTGGGCGAGGCCGTCCAGCTTAAGTTCGTCACATCGCCCAATTTTTTTGTTGGAAGCATCGAGGTACAGGGAGCCTCTTCGCGGCCGACGGCAAACCAGATTGTAAATGCCTCGAAACTGCAATTGGGGGAGCTTTTTACGCAAGAGAAGTTAAATCGCGGGTTGGAGAACATCCGGCAGATGCTGGAGGAAAACGGTTACCACCGCGCGCGTACGACCGCGGAAGAGAAGCGGAATGCTGTCACACAGCAAACGGACATTCTGTTCCATGTAACCCCAGGTTCGCAGGCTCATGTCGGAGTAGTGAAGGTCACGGGCACTTCCAATCTAACGCTCGAGGAAGTGAAGCAGATCGCACACATGCAGCCCGGAGACCGTGTGACTGCGTCACGCGTAAGCGGATCCTTACAGCGCCTGAGGAGGAAGTTTCAGAAGCAGAATCGCGCGCTCGCACAGGTTTCTATTGCGGAGCAGATTTACCACCCGGAAAGCAACGCTCTTGATTTCACCTATCAGGTCGATCCCGGGCCCGTCGTTCTGATCTCGGCGGAGGGGTACCACATCAGCCGGGGAACGCTGAAGCGGGAAATACCGGTTTATGAAGAAAATGCCGTCGACGATGACCTGCTCAATGAGGGCCGAACCAACCTTCTGAACTACCTGCAGACACAGGGCCGGTTTGATGCCAAGGTTGAGATCAGAAAGAAAACCGATGCCAAAGTAATGCACATCATCTACGACATAGATCCCGGTCGGTTGCACAAGTTGGTCAGGATCGATATCACGGGGAACAGGAATTTCCTTGATACCGCGAAGCTACGAAGCTACCTGCAGATTCAATCGGCTCACCGCTTTTTAAGTCATGGGAAATTCAGCGAGACGATGCTCAAGAATGACGTGACCACTCTTGAAAATCTCTATCACTCCAACGGCTTTCACCAGGTCCAGATCAAAACCCGGGTGGACGATAATTACGAGGGTTCACCGAACAAACTTGCGGTGTTCCTTGACATCGAAGAGGGAGTTCGGACCAGGGCAGGGCAGGTGACGATCGTGGGCAACGAAAAAGTTCCGACCAGTGATTTACCGGAACTTAGCACGCAGTCGGAGCAGCCCTATTCCGAGGAGGAACTGGCGAACGACCGGGAGCGAGTTCTATCGTATTACTTCAACCATGGATTTCCCAATGCCACGTTGGAGATCGCGACCAAGCCCTCCGCCACCGAGGCGAACCGGGAGGATGTGAATTTTACCATCCAGGAAGGGGAGCGTTTCACGGTGGACCGGGTCATGGTTTCCGGGACGGAGCACACGCGAAGCTATGTCGTGGATCGCGAACTTCAGGCGAGCCCCGGGGATCCGTTAAGCCAGCGGGACCTGCTGAATACGCAGACGCGCCTCTACGACCTTGGCATTTTCAGCCAGGTCGATACCGCCGTGCAGAATCCGGAGGGGAATGATCCCAAGAAGAACGTCCTCGTGCAACTGCGGGAAGCCAAGCGGTACACGTTCACGTACGGCGTTGGACTGGAGTTCCAGACGGGACAGCCGGGGGGAACCACAGCTCCGCAGGGCATGACGGGAGTGAGTCCTCGAGTGGAGTTCGATGTAACCCGGTTGAACGTGGGAGGCCGCAACCAGAGCCTGGCTTTCCAGTCCCACGTGGGACGGTTGCAGCAGCGCGGGCTCATCAGTTACACGGTTCCCAAGCTGTTGGACAGCGACAAGTGGAAGCTGATTTACACAATTTTCTACGACAACAGCCTGGATGTAGCGACCTTCACCTCCCAGCGGCTGGAGGGGAAGGTAGGCCTGCGGCAACAGATTGGGAATTCGGGAGTGGAGCCTGGGACGCGTCCCGGGCCAAGTTCGATCACTTACCGGTTCGACTTTCGCCGGGTGAAGGCCAGCCATTTTGCACAAGATTTTTCCCCGGCACAGGTCGCGCTACTTTCTCTGCCGGCCACGGTCGGCGGCCCCGGATTCACGTTCATTCGGGACAAACGAGATAACCCACTGGAGAGTACGAAAGGGAATTACTTCACCCTTGATGGTTTTGCGGCGCCGAGCTTTCTTGGCTCGCGATCTGAAACTACAGCAGCGGGATACGTTCCGACGAACTTCGGGCGGGCGGTGGCGCAGAACTCCACCTACCAGGCCTTCGGGGGCAAAGGAAAACAGGGACGCCAGTTTGTCTTCGCGCGCTCCACCACGATCGGGCTGGAGCAGCCGTTTAAAGGAACAAAGGTCCTGCCTCCGGGTTCATGTCCGGCCAACGCTTTGGGGGAGCCCACCTGTGCGGCGACTGCGACCATCCCGTTACCCGAACAGTTTTTCGCAGGGGGCGGCAACTCGCACCGGGGATTTGGGTTGAATCAGGCAGGGCCACGCGATCCATACTCAGGCTTCCCGGTTGGAGGAACGGCGCTGTTCGTTAACAATCTGGAGTTGCGCTTCCCGCAGGTCTCGTTGCCGTATATCGGGGAAGGTTTCGGGTTTGCGGTGTTTCATGATATGGGCAACGTTTTCACCGCGCAGCACGACATGCTAAAGGGCCTTATGCGCTGGCACCAGCCAAGTACCCAAAGGTGCTTGTCCAGTGGTACACCGGCCTCTCCGGACTGTACCGCTTTCAGCAACAGTGGATATGATTACACGTCACATGCGGTGGGCGTGGGGGTACGATATAAGACTCCCATTGGGCCGTTGCGCTTTGACTTTGGATACAATCTGAATCCAACCAGATTCTTCCAGAACGTCACAAAGAAAGATCCGGTCACGGGACTACAGAGCACGACTTTTGAAGCACAGCGCTTGCGTCATTTCAACGTCTTCTTCAGCATAGGTCAGCCATTCTAATGAATCGCTTTCGTCTCTACACGACGGTGTTGGCACTCGCTCTTGGAGTAATGGCGGGCACGTTCACGGCTTCGCCAGCCCGGGCCGGAGAAGTAATCGACCGCATCGTGGCGACGGTGAACGGACGCATCATTCTGCAGAGCGACTGGGACCAGGCGCTGTGTTATGAGGCATTGCTGAGTGGACGCGCTCTGAGCTTCTTCACCGATGAAGACCGGCGCGTAGTGCTGGATCGCTTAATCGATCAGGAATTGTTGGCGGAGCAGATGAAGTCGGCTTCGTTCAAGCACGCATCGGAGGAGGACGCAGCCGAAGAAATAGCTGAGGCGCGCAAGTTGCATCCCGACGCAGTCACTGCTGAAGGCTGGCAGGCGTTGCTCGCCCGATATGGAGTCACCGAGAAAGCGTTAATGGATCACGTTGAGCAACAGATTGATCTCATGCGACTGGTCGATGCACATCTGCGTCCGGCAGTGCAGATCGACTCCAAAAGCATCGAAGCCTATTACCGGGATAAATTCGTCCCGCAATTGAGGCAAAACGGCGCAGGAGACGTGCCGCTGGCTGACGTCTCTGGACAAATCCGTGAAATCCTGACTCAGGAAAAAGTGAGCGAATTGATGGTTTCGTGGCTGCAGTCGCTGCGTGCTGAAAGCAAGGTGAGCCTGCCCTTAATTACCGAGTCTCCCGAACAGGGAGTGCAAACGCGGTGAGCGAAAACTCCGCCAGACCTCGCCGCTGGTGGAAATACATCCTGATCACAGCGGCAGCCGTCCTCGCCGCCGTACTGGCGGGACTCTGGTACACCACTACAAAATCCTTTCAGGCCTACGTTCGCCGCCACATGGTGGAAGAGGTGGAACGGATCACGGGCGGCCGCGCGGAAATTGGCAGTTTCCATGTGGTTCCCTTCCACCTTCAGGTCGAAGTGCGGGACATCACTGTGCATGGCAGAGAGGGCCCGGAGGACGTTCCGCTAGCCCATGCCGCCAGCATGCTGGCGCAGATGAAGGTGGTTTCGTTCCTGCGAACAGAGTTTGGGTTCACTTCGTTGGTCCTCGACCATCCCGTGATTCACGTCGCCATCGGAGCAGACGGCGTGACCACCAACGTGCCCGCATTGAAAGTGCAGCAGGCCGGTTCCGCCAATGGAGCCGTGCAACAGCTGTTTGCGCTGTCCATCGATCATCTCTCGGTGCACAACGGCGAATTGCTATGGGGGGACAGGAAGATTCCTCTGGAGTTTGCCGTGCACGATACAAACTTGCAGATGGATTACGAGTACCTGCGCAACCGCTATGAGGGCGCGCTTTCGATGGGCAAGGTGGATACGGCGTTCCAGGATTTTCGGCCATTTTCCTGGATGACGACCGTGCATTTCGTCTTGAGCCCGAGTTTTGCCGATATCAAGTCGCTGCAATGGAACTCGGGACGATCCTCACTGAAAGCGAGCGGGCGCATTAGCGATTTCCGCAGTCCGCGGCTGGAGGGAACTTACGAGGCAGAAATCAATCTGCAGGAAGCGGCCGCCATCAGCCGCAGACACGACCTGCGGGAGGGCGTTGCAGAATTCAAAGGCGATGGGCATTGGTCTTTGAATGAGTTCAAAGCTTCGGGTGTGGCCGCCCTTCGTGAAGTTGGTTGGCAGACCGATCAGTTCGCGCTGAAGAAGGTTGGAGCGAATGCAGATTACGTTCTCACGGATCAGCAGATCAGGCTAACGAAACTGCAAGGCAAATTGCTGGGGGGTACTTTCACCGGCGACGCACAGGTGGACAATTGGCTTCACAGTGTTCCTTTACCGAAGAATGCAAAAGCTGGATCCGAAGACGTAGCGGTGATTTCGGCCGCGAAGCCGCTAACCAAGAAAGGCCAGAAAACCAAGCTGCCCGGGGTACAAACGGGAGTAGTTCGACTTCACTTGCGGGATGTCTCGGTGGGCGAGGCGGCGCGCAGCCTGGACGTGGCTGCGCACCCGTTGCGAGGCTTCTATCCGGCCGGAGTCGCCGCGGGGAATCTAGAGGCGCAGTGGAAGGGATCTCCGGCGAACGCTGAGGTCGGATTCGATTTCGACGCAATCCCGCCCGCGCGGACTGCTCGCCGCGAGTTGCCGATCACCGCGCACGTTCAGGGCAAGTACAGAGCTGCGAATGACTCCCTGGAATTGGCCAAGTTCAACCTGACCACGCCTGATTCTAAAATCGATGCGTCCGGCACGCTGGCGTCGTCTTCGACGGTGCGAGTGTCGATCTCAACTTCGAATCTGGAAGAATGGCGTCCCCTGGTCGCAGCTCTGGGCGGCCCTACGGATTTACCGTTCCGCGTGGATGGTGATGCCACGTTTAACGGTGTTGCGGGAGGAAGCTTCTCGTCGCCAGTGCTGAGCGGCACGGTGGTGGCACAGGATTTCGAATTCACCATCCCAGCGACCTCTCGAACTCCAGAGAAGGAAGTGCATTGGGATTCGTTCGCTGCCAACTTTCAGTTTTCCTCACGACAGGTTTCATTGCGCGGCGGATCGTTGCGGCGAGGTGATACCAGTGCAGATTTCGAATTCAACGCTTCTCTCGAGAAGGGACAGTTCACGGGCAACAGCCCCTATACCGCAAAAGTAAATCTGCACAATGTAGATGTGGCCTCGACGGCTGCATTGGCAGGCTTTGATTACCCCGTCGCAGGTACGGCCGAGGCTGGTTTGCAGCTTACGGGAACGCGAGCGCATCCGCAGGGACACGGGCACATTCATGCGGCGGATGCCTCGGCATACGGCGAACCGATCGAAAGGTTCGACGCAGACCTGCAACTGACGACGGATGAAACAGCTCTCACGAACATCGATCTAACGCATGAGGGCGGTGAGGTGACCGGCACCGCCGCTTATTCGCCGGCAAGGCGAGCTTTCCGCCTGGACTTGCTGGGAAAGAATTTCGATGTTTCGCATATTCGTCAGATACAGCAGCGGCACCTTCCGATCGACGGACGCGCGGATTTCACCCTGCAAGGCTCCGGCACACTGGAAGCGCCCGTCATCAACGCCCATGTACGAGCTCGCGACCTTGCGTTCTCTGGGGAACTTGCCGGTGCCGTGGACCTGGAAGCAACCACCAACAACGGCCAAATGCAGTTGAGGGGACGCTCCGAGTTTTCCCGCGGCACGTTGCTGCTGGAAGGAACGGTCGGCATGCACGGCAACTTTCCCGCGAAAATCTCGGCGCGAACGGACAACCTGGATGTGGATCCTTTATGGCGCGCTTATCTGGGCCAGCAGCTTACTGGGCATTCGGCAGTCGGTGGAACCGTGACCATGGAAGGTCCGCTCCGGTTTCCGGCGCGATGGACTGTAAAAGGCGATCTGTCAGACGTTGCCATCGACGTGGAATATACCAAGTTGCATAACCAGGGTCCGGTGCGATTCGCATACGCCGAGCAGAGGTTGGCGATTGAGTCTGCGCACCTGATCGGCGAAGGAACTGATGTCACTGGACGGGGATCGATTCACTTCGCGGGATCCAAAGAACTGGATCTCGCCGCCGATGGACAGGCGGACTTGAAGCTTCTCGGAGTGCTCGATCCGAATCTGACCGGTTCAGGCCTGACGACCATGCACCTGAGTGTGACGGGTACGCTTCAGGATCCTCTGCCGCAAGGGACGATTCAAATCAAGAATGGCGCAGCCACTTACGGCGGGCTGCCCAGCGGCCTGAGCGACATCAATGGATCGCTGGCCTTCACCCAGGATCGGATACACATCGAGCAGCTTACCGCGCGCAGCGGAGGCGGGAATCTCGATCTGAAGGGTGATCTCACCAATTACAACCATCAATTCAATTTCGACCTGACGGCGGTGGGGAAAGATGTGCGGCTGCGTTATCCGCCGGGTGTGAGCTCTACCGCGAACGCCGAGCTGCACTGGAGGGGCACCCGCTCGGCGTCGATGATTTCCGGGGAAATTCTAGTCAATAAGCTGTCGGTCACGCCGGGGTTTGATTTTGGATCTTACTTGGAGAAGAGCCGCCAATCGGCGTCGATCACCCCGGCAAATTCCCCGCTGTACAACGTCAAGCTCGACATCGCAGTGCAGACTGCGCCGGAACTTCAGATGAAGACCGCGGTGGCACGGCTTTCGGGCGATGCCGACTTGCGCCTGCGCGGATCTCTGGCGCGACCCAGCGTGCTGGGGCGAGCCGACATTCTGGAAGGGGATGCCACGTTCAACGGCATAAAATTCCGGCTGGAGCGCGGGGATGTCACGTTTGCAAATCCTGTGGCCATTGAGCCCCAGGTGAACCTGCAGGCGACCACGCATGTCCGCAATTACGATCTGGACGTAACGGCCACAGGAACGCCGGACCGGCTGAATGTGAACTATCGCTCCGAGCCTCCTCTCCCCAAATCGGACATCATCGCTCTGCTGGCGCTGGGCCGCACCAGCGAAGAGTCGGAACAGTTGCAGCAGCAATCCGGCCAGACGCTATTCACCGATCAGGCGACGAACCTCATCATCAATCAGGCGATCAATCAGGCGATGGGCAACCGCATGCAAAGGCTGTTCGGGGTAAGCCGCATCAAGATCGATCCTCAGGGATTGACCACGGAAACCAACCCTACCGCGCGTGGCCCGCAAGTAACCATTGAGCAACAGTTCGCCAACAATCTCTCTCTTACCTACAGCACAAACGTGTCGCAAAGTTCGCAGCAGATCATTGAGGGTGAGTACTATTTCAATCGCAACGTCTCGGTAGTGGGGACGCGCGACCAGAACGGGGTGGTCAGCTTTGATGTGCGAATTCGGCGACGCAAAAAATAGAGCCTCGCTCGCCCAGGATTCAATGTGATGGCCTCTGCTGCTGATTCATCCATTTATTCGACGCTGCGACAGCGCATGGTGGATGTGCAGTTGCGGGCGCGCGGAATCAGCGACGAGCGCGTTCTGGAAGCGATGACACGCGTGCCCAGACATGAATTTGCGCCCCAACGTTATCGGGATCAGGCCTACGAGGATCATCCGCTGCCGATTGGCGAAGGGCAGACCATTTCGCAGCCCTATATCGTCGCGATTATGCTCGAAGCTCTTTCCTTGATGCCTGCCGACCGCGTGCTTGAAGTGGGCACGGGGTCCGGTTACGTGACCGCCTTGCTGGCACAGCTTACGGCAGAGGTGATCTCAGTTGAGCGTCACCGGGCGCTTGCCGATTCGGCCAGCGAGGTGCTTTCACGCCTGGGATGTAGAAATGTCAGAGTCATCGTCGGCGATGGGAGTCGGGGATTCCCCGAAGCCGCACCCTATGAGGCGATTATCGTATCTGCTGCCGCGCCGCAGTTGCCGCACGAATTAATGGAGCAACTGGCTGAAGGCGGAAGATTGATCATCCCGGTTGGTTGCGAGGATTCGCAGCAACTGCAGTTGATTGAAAAGCGCAACGGCCAACCTCGGACCAGCTTGCGCGAGTTGTGCCGGTTTGTGCCGCTGGTTTCCGAAAGCCGCTCTTAACCTCAAGTCCCCGCCGGAAGACACTCTCGGGCGCTACACTTCCGCGTTAAATTACAATCGAAGCGTGCCTGTCCTGCACAATCTGCGCGTCACGCTGGAGATGATCAAGTGGGAGCACTCGATCTTTGCGCTGCCCTTTGCGCTCTGCGGGGCGATGCTGGCCGCTGGAGGATTTCCTTCTCCTCACCAGTTGTTGTGGATCATTGTGGCCATGGTCGCGGCGCGCTCGGCGGCCATGGCGTTCAACCGTTGGGCGGACGCAGCGATTGATGCGGCGAACCCCCGCACTAGCTCACGGGCTTTGCCTGCCGGAAATTTGTCGGCGGCTTTTGTCGTTACTTTCGTCGCTATCTCCAGCGGGATTTTCATTCTGGCGGCGAGCCAGTTGAATCGGCTCACCCTGCTGCTTTCGCCTGTCGCCCTTGCCGTACTCCTGCTCTACTCGTACACCAAGCGCGTCACCCGCTGGTCACATTTGGTGCTGGGATTCGCATTGGGGATCGCTCCTGCCGCGGCGTGGATTGCGGTGCGCGGGGCGCTGGATCCACGGATTCTTCTGCTGACTGCCGCTGTTACATTCTGGGTTGCGGGATTTGACGTGCTCTATGCCTGCCAGGATTTTGACTTCGACTGCCACGCGGGATTGCATTCAGTGCCGCGGTATTTTGGTATTCCAGCGGCGCTCTGGGTAGCGCGTGCTTTTCACCTGATTATGGTTCTCTTGCTGGTCGCCCTGCTGATTTCGTTCGGTTTGGGCAAGTGGGCCGGAGTCGGTGTGCTGGCAGTGATCGTACTTCTGATTTACGAGCACTCCCTGGTTCGAGCGAACGATCTTTCCAAGCTCAATGCTGCGTTCTTCACCATGAATGGAGTCATTTCCGTGCTGTTCTTCCTGTTCGTAGCAGCGGATGTACTTCATCGGAAATAGCAGGATTCCTTTTTATAATGCGACGAATGCCTTTGCGCTGCCCGTCGCCAGGAAGAAACTGCAGTCGGCCGGATAGTGCCGTTCGCAGCATCAGGCCGCAAAGGCTTTTGGGAAGAATTACCTTTGTAATCGACAGCACTCTGTGGCGGTTGCCTCCCTGTTCCTCCGGCACCTAGACTGACATAGGCGCTAGCTTTGCACTGCGTTGCTCGCCAATCGCTTGGAAACATCACGGCCAAATTCGTTTTCTGATCGCCGCTCTATGCTGCGCCTCGGACTCAGTGCTGCCCTGCTGGCCGCGATCATCACTCTTTCCGTCAATTGGAATTTTTATTATGAATCGATGGCCAACGCTTACTTGTCGCTGGCCCTTGGCAGCGCGGTCATTGTCCTCGTCATCCTGCGGCGTTCGTGGTTCGATCTGCTTTGGGTAGTCACGGGCGCTCTGGTTCTGGCGGTACTCGATTACCGGATCATGGATTACAAGCCGTTCTTCATGGCCGGATTCTCGTTCGCCGGACTGAGTGCGCTGGCGGTGCTGGGAGTGCACACCATTTGGGCCAAGCCGCAAGATCGCAAGCTGTTGCTGTACGGCTTCGTGCCAGCGGTGCTTTTTGTGGCCTCCGAGTGGACGGCATCCTATCTTCTCGACTTCACCGAGAGCATGCATCCGAAAACTTTCGATCTGTTCCTGAATTCCTTTGACAGCAGCCTGCGGGTGCAGATCAGTTTCTTGACGGGACAATTCCTGCTCAAGAATCTTTGGCTGCGAACGGCTTCACTTGCGATCTACATCGGACTTCCGCTGCCGCTGGCGTTGGTCTACGCCTCGCAGTTGCGCCGGCAAAAAGAAAGAGCTCTGGCCGTGATGATTGCATTTCTAGCTACCGGCCCAATCGGAGTTCTTTGCTACAACATGCTGCCAGCGTGCGGCCCGGTCCATCTGTTTGGCGCGGCCTTTCCGTGGAATCCGCCCTCAACGGTTGAGGCCATGCACCTGAGCGTCGTCCCTGTGTTGATGAAGGGCGCTCGGAACGCAATTCCGTCATTGCACATGACGTGGGTCCTGCTGGTGTGGTGGAATTCGCGCGGGCTGGCGCGCTGGGTGCGGGCCATTGCCTTGCTGTTCGTTGCGCTGACTGTCCTGGCAACGCTGGGAACGGGCGAGCATTACTTTATCGATCTCGTCGTGGCCTTTCCGTTCTCGCTCATGGTGCAGGCGCTGTCTTCGTACTCCATCCCGAGCGGCAATGCTGATCGTCGCGCCGCGTTTGTCTTCGGTGCGTTCAGTACCCTTATCTGGCTGGCGCTGCTGAGCTTCAGCGTGAAGGTGTTCTGGATCTCGCCCGTGATTCCGTGGGCGATGATCGTAGGGACGATCGTGCCCTCAATCATCCTGTGGAACAGGATGTCGCGTGTAGGATCTGATACAGAAACCCTGCCGGTTAAATCGGCGGCTATTGCCGCTGGCGCCTGAACTGCGAGCCAGACGCCAGCTATCCAAATTCTTGCTCGCTACTGGTTGACCTTCAACAGCAGCATGGTCCCGCTTTCCAGCTTGACATTGTTCTTTTCTGAAGTCATCACGGAGCCTTGCGCTCCGTTCGACGCCGGAGAAAGGGTCAGGTTGGAAATCCCGATCACACCCTGAGTCTGCGCCGTGATGGGGGGACGTCCGCCATTCGCCGCCTGGACATCGCCCGTACCAGCGCCGGATGCCGAAGTCGAGGGGCTTGGAGCACGTGGCGTTGTGCCCGAAGATTTGCCTCCAGTGGCGCCCGTTGGCGCTGCGCCGGAAGGCACTCCGGCTGCTTGTTCTCTTCCTGCCGGAGTATTCGCTTCGCTCTGCTCGTTCTGCTGCTGCCCGATTACGGCTTGAATCGACATGGGCATTTGCATGGTATTGCCGTCCTTGGTGACGGCGTGATCGAAGGCGAGGCCCAACTCGGATTCTTTTTGATCCTTGTCACGCTTTTGCGCTTCTGTGACGTGCCCGATGACCTTGGTGTCCTTAGCTACGAGGACGTCTCCGCTCTGGGTCTTCATGTCCATGGTGACTTTAGCCACCACCTCGTCACCGGTCTTCGCCTTCTTGGCGTCCACCGTCTTGGTGAGTTGTACGGGGATCACACTGCCGGGGGCAATGCGAGTGGGATGCTGTGCCTGCGACGCAGACTGCGGCGAATTCTGTGGCGCGCTCGGCTGCGCCTGACGCGGGGGAGTGCCCGAGGTTGGCGACGGACTGGCGCTTTGCGCCAGCGCGACTCCGCATATCAGGGCCATCACTGCTGTGGCTTTAAAAAGATTCTTCATGAACCGTTCTCCTTCCACTTTAGCCTGGCGAAGGGCGCACTCCATCCACCGATAGATGCAGTTTCCAACAGGAAAGTAGGCCGCGAAGTTGACTACGTGCCAACCGTGCGCAGGGCAGAGGCATCCGAATAGCATGCTAAGCCGTCCCATTATGTCTGCTTTGATCGCATGCGCTCTGGCTGCGTGCCTCGGTTGTACCAACCAGAGTCCCGACCAGATACGCCAGAAGACCGCGGAGGAGACAGCCGCCATCAAGCGCGACACGAAAGCCGTAGCCCAGGGTGTAAGAGACGGCCTTAGCAAGAAACGCTCTATCGATCTGAATAAAGCTTCCCGACAAGACCTGGAATCGCTGCCAGGGATCACTTCGCATCAATCCGAGCGCATCATCGCCGAGCGTCCCTACGCCAATACCCATCAGTTGGTGACCCGGCGTGTCCTGAGCGAAGACCAATATACCCAGATTCAGGACCGGGTTGTGGTCAACCAGTAGCCTCGCGTCGTAATGGCCGAGCGGGATGGTCCTGCGATATCATCAAAGAAATGGCCGCTTCGCACGCATCCCACGCTTTTCAGACCGATGATCTGCGCCTTGTGCCGATTCGCGACAAAGTCACCAGCGGCGAGCGGCTTGATGCCGCCGACGCGCTTGCCCTTTACCGCACCGCAGACATCCTTGCCGTCGGGTGGATGGCGAATCTTGTGCGCGAGCGCATGCACGGCGACAAGGCCTACTTCAACGTCAACCGCCACATCAATCCCACCAATGTGTGCGTGGCGGCATGCCGCTTGTGTGCCTTTGGTCGCAAGAAGGATGCGCCCGGCGCTTACACCATGGCGCTGGACGAAGCGTTTGAGACGGCTGCATCCGGGTACTCGGAGGCGGTAACCGAGTTTCATATTGTCGGCGGATTGCATCCGGACCTGCCGTTCCAATACTTCCTCGATCTCTGCGCGGGCCTGAAGCAGCGATTTCCGCAGGTGCATCTCAAAGCTTTCACCATGGTGGAAGTCGCATATCTGGCGCGTCGGGCAAAGCTTTCCATTCGCGAAACCCTGCAACAACTGAAAGCGTCCGGCGTGGACTCGCTGCCCGGTGGCGGCGCGGAAATTTTCGCCGACCGGGTGCGGCACATTATTTGCGATCACAAGATCGACGGCGACCAGTGGCTGGAAACTGCCAAGCTGGCGCACCAGATTGGCCTCAAGTCGAACGCCACCATGCTTTACGGCCACGTGGAGAACGACGAAGATCGCGTGGACCACCTGCTCAAATTACGCGCTCTGCAGGATGAGACCGGCGGCTTCCAAACCTTTATCCCGCTCGCATTCCATCCCGACAACACTCCGCTGCAGCATCTACCCAAGACCACCGGCATGCTCGACATCAAGCAGATCGCGGTGAGCCGGCTGGTGCTCGATAACTTCCCGCATATCAAATCGTACTGGCAGATGATGACGCCGAAGATCGCGCAAATCTCGTTACGCTTCGGCGCCGACGACATGGACGGCACCGTGATCGAAGAAAAGATTTATCACGATGCCGGTGCGACCACGCCTCAGGGCATGCGCCGCGAGGAGTTGGAGCGCCTGATCCGCGCCGCCGGCCGTGAACCGATCGAGCGAGATACCCTGTACCGGCCGGTCACGCGAACCGAAACGTCCGTTACAGTCGCAGTCTAGAGTTTTTCTCTCCCGTTCCCAATTCCCCTGGAACCCTGTATCATCCCCTGATCTGCACCGACTGTGGTGATCAGACGCCGCAGATGTCCTTCTGGTGGACATCTTGCGTTCTGATGCAGACATCCAAACTGCAACCTGCGACCGACCTCGAGGTCGGTCGTTGCCGTTAGCACCGCGCCGTTATTTGCAGAAATTGGATTGCCACTCTCATTTTGGGAGCAGGGAAGTGTCTTTACCGTCGAGCACGATGCATGCCGCATTCCAATCCGGTGGAGGTGCGCCGCTCCCCGAGGCCGGCTACGAGGCCCTGCGCCGCGTGTCACGCGCCATTGCCGCCCATCGCGACGTAAAGGTTTTATTCCGCAGCCTGGCGGATGAACTCCGTCCAGTGGTCAATTTTGTCTTCCTGCGCGTTTTTCTGTACGACGAAGACAGAGGACTCATGCGCCTGCACGTCAGCGAGGCGCCCGGGCAGGCCACCGAGGCGTTCAGCGAATTTCCTCCGGAAGGAACGGCCGTCGGTTGGGTTTATGAGCGTCAGGAGTCGCTGGTGATTCCTGATGTCGACCAGGAAACGCGCTTCCCGCGCCTGCACGGAATCCTGAAGGAGTACGGCATCCGCTCGCATTTGACCTTTCCTCTGACCACAGCGCACGGACGCTTGGGCACTTTTACGGTCGGCAGCGATCAGGTCGCCGCATACTCTGAGGAAGACGTTCGCTTTCTTGCCTTGGTGGCAGATCAGATCGCGGTAGCCATTGATGACGCGTTGCATTCGCAGGCGCTGCAGAAAACCCAGTCGGAACTGGAACAAAGAAATCAGCGGCTGCAGTTGCTGCTCGACGTCAACAACAGCATCGCAGCCAATCTGGAACTGCGGGACTTACTGGTAGCCATCTCGGCGAATGTTCGCCGCGTGATGCACGCCGACTTCGTAGGCGTGGCACTTCCGGATTCGAACTCGGGAGCTTTGCGCGGGTATGCCTACGAATCCACCCAAGGCGCAGGGCAGCCTCCTTCTCCACCGTTTGTGCACGAAAAATCCGGGCCGCTGATTGCATTTCGGACGGGCCAGCCCGTTATGTTGCATGCTGACTCCCTCGCGAAGCTGCCACCGGAGACCGACGAATTTCGGCAGTTGGGAATGAAAGAGGCCTGTTCATTGCCGTTGATCAGCCGCGGGAAGATTCTCGGTTCCCTGGATCTGGGCCGGGCACGCGAGGCCCCGTTTAGCGATGACGAGGTAGATTTCCTCAGCCAGATCGCCAACCAGGTGGCCATCGCCGTCGATAACGCGCTCGCCTACGGGCAGATCGCCGATCTCAAGAATGAATTGGCCCAGGAGAAACTCTACCTCGAGTCCGAGATCCGCAGCGAAATGAACTTTGCCGACATTGTCGGCAACAGCCCGACTATTCGCTCCGTGCTGGGGCAGGTCGAAACCGTAGCGCCCAGCGACTCCACCGTATTGCTGCTCGGCGAAACCGGAACTGGCAAAGAGCTGATGGCTCGCGCCATCCACGAGCGCAGCAAGCGGCGGAATCACGCCTTCGTGAAGTTGAACTGTGCGGCGATTCCGACCGGCCTGCTGGAAAGTGAAATGTTCGGCCACGAGAAAGGGGCGTTCACCGGCGCGGTGGCACTGCGGATCGGGCGCTTTGAACTGGCACACGGCGGGACCATCTTTCTGGATGAGATCGGCGAGATCCCACTCGAACTCCAACCCAAGCTGTTACGCGTGCTGCAGGAACGGGAGTTCGAACGTCTCGGCAGTTCGCGCACGCTGCACACCGATGCGCGTGTGATTACCGCTACTAATTGCGATCTGCAGGGCATGGTGGATGAAAAGAAGTTCCGCCCCGATTTGTATTACCGCCTGAATGTCTTTCCTATTTTCATTCCATCTCTTCGCGAACGGCGCGAAGATATTCCAATGCTGGTGAGCCATTTCACGCAGTTGTTCGCGCATCGCGTGAACAAGAAGATCGAAAGTGTGGCCACCGAAAGCATGAACGCCTTGGTAGATTATTCCTGGCCGGGAAACATTCGTGAACTGCAGAATGTGATTGAGCGGGCGGTGTTGATTTCACATGGACCGACTTTGAAAATTCCACTGTCGGATCTCACCATCCGGCGTCCTAAGCCCGTGTCTCAGCACAAACCCGCGAAGGCCTTGGAAGATGCTCAGCCCATGAAGAGCGTGCTGGAAGAAGTCGAACGTAAGCAGATTCTGGCTGCTCTGGAGCAATCGCGCGGAATTGTCGCGGGACCGAACGGTGCGGCCGCCCTCCTGGGATTGAAGCGATCCACGCTGCAATTGCGCATGAAGAAACTGGGAATCAACTCCCGAGCCCGCTGAAAGTCCTCCGTAGAGACGTAGCTAGCTACGTCTCTACCAAGCGGTATGAACCGAAGCGGTATGAACCAGCGCCAGGCAGCCATTCCACTCAGAAGTTCATGCCAGAAAAATGGCGGCTCTGTTCAGAATGCTGGCACATGGCATCTGGCACTAACGCGGATCAATTTTTTGACACTCCCAACTAGTTCTCCGCACCACACTTAACCTGAGCATGTCGGCACGGCGTTTGGCATGGGCCGTGCTTTATGAATGCCCGTTGGGATAAGGAGAACATGTCATGACTACGAAAGCCCTTCCCGTATTCGTTTTATTCATCGCAATGATCGCAATCACGACTAGTGCTGCTGAAGCGCAGAGTCACCGAAAGATCATGCTGCAAGCTTCTGTGCCCTACGAGTTCGTCGTCGGCAATCGTACGTTGCCGCCCGGGAGCTATGTATTTGAGATGGCAACCGGATCTCCCAAGAGCACAGATCAGGCCGGCGTTCTGATTGTGCACAACTACGAACGCAGGCTCTACGTCGCAGTTGCAACCGCAGTGGAGAACGATAGCAACACGCATGTTCTACCCAGGCTGGTTTTCTTGCGCAATGGAGATCGCGTGTATCTCTCGAAGGTGTGGCGCCAGGGAGAAATCGCCGGACTGAGCGTGTATACGCCTGCCAAGGAAGAAGATTTGCAACAGAGCGAAGTTCTGATGCTGTCCGCTACGACCAGCGGAGGGATGTAGCAGCGACTTTCCGGCGAAGACCTTCAATCCCCATAACCCACAGTGTCTTCGACGGATACCCCGGAGCCGCGCTGCGAAGCGCGGCTCCTGATGTTTAGTGGTTGGGGCTAGCGGCCAGCTTGTGTAGCTCGGCTGGCGATGCATTCAGCAGGTTTCGCAATACCGCCACTTCAGCGGCAATCCCGGTGTGCAGGGCGGGATCGACGTCCGGCGCGAACAGGGCTGAGTGGTTCGAAGGCAGATGTCCTCCTTTGGCTTTCGCCTCGGCAAACTTCTGCGGATCCGCGCCGCCCAGGCTGAAGTAAAAACCGGGCACACCCTGCTCGATGAAATAGGAGAAGTCTTCTGAGGGAGTGATGGGGCCGGTGATCTCGACGTGATCCTTACCCAGCGCTGCCTCCAGCGGAGCCCGCAGCCGTTCTGCCAATGCGGGCTCGTTATAAACGGCATCGGTTCCTTCAAAGTGTTCCACTAACGGTTCGCGCGGCGCTCCGGCAGCTTCTGCCTCCGCTTTCGCCATCCGCGAGATGGCTGCGAGAACCTGCTTGCGGATGTCCTGCTTGTAAGTTCGTATGGTCAGCCCCATCTCCGCTTGATCGGGAATGATGTTGTTTTTCGTGCCCGCGCGGATATAGCCGACAGTCACGATCGCCAGCTCGCCGGGTTTCACCTCCCGCGATGCAATTGTTTGCAGGGAGAGAATGGTGCGGGCTGCAATGACAATCGGATCGATGGTCGTGTGAGGCGCTGCCCCATGTCCTCCTTTGCCGTAGATCGTGATGCGAACCGAATCGGAATTCGTGTTGTAAATTCCTGGGGTGATCGAAACCGTGCCTGCGGGAAGTTCGTTGCCCACGTGCAAGGCCACGATGGCGTCGGGCTTCGGAAACCGTGTGAACAGACCAGCTTTGATCATCTCTTCCGCACCGCCAATGGTTTCTTCCGCGGGTTGACCGATCAAGATCAGCGTGCCATGCCAAGTGTTCTTGCTGCGCGCCATGATTTCGGCGGCGCCGAGCAGCGATGCGATATGCACATCGTGGCCGCAGGCATGCATCACCGCCACATCGCGACCTGCATCATCTTTCGCATGCACTTTGCTGGCGTAGGGAAGGCCCGTACGTTCCTCGACGGGCAGGGCGTCAAGCTCGGTGCGAAGCATGATGGTTGGACCATTCCCGTTCTTCAGGACCGCGACAACTCCCGTGCCGCCGACTTGTTCTGTGACTTCGTAGCCTGCAGTTTTCAATTTCTCCGCCAGCTTGGCCGCCGTTTGTGTCTCATGTCCCGACAATTCGGGATGCTCGTGAAGATCCAGGTAGAGAGAGTGCGCGTCCGGATAAACGCTATCAATTTCCTTTGGCGATGAACTCTGAGCGCAGGCAAGAGCTGTAACTAATACGAGCAGGAAAACCCGGAATGGAGTCATGGCTGGCGATCATAAACTGCTGCGCGGAAAGGCTGCAAACTCCGAGTTGTCCCAGCATTCAGAACATGGATGCAGCCTAATTTCCTGCACTCGATTTCTGGCTTGGCCTTGTTGAAGCGGGTGTACAATTCGCTTAGAAAGCACTTGGTTGCGCGACTTCGTTAGCAAGGCCGAGGCGCTCATGAACGTTCACGTCAGCTATCATCTTCCTAAACAGCCCGCCATTGAAAAAGATGTTCAACATCATATCGAAAAACTAGAGAAGCGCCTGCAGGTGTTCCGTCCGGACTTAGTCCACCTGAAGGGAATGGTGGAAGAAGTGTCTCCGCGAGAGGGGATCAGTGTGTCTCTCAATCTGCGCTTGCCTTCGGGGCAGATGGCGGTGCAGAAGGCAGCTCCCACTGCGGCCAGTGCGGTAAAGGCGGCCTTTGAAGACTTGCTGCAGCAGGTGAACAAGCACAAGGACCTGTTACGAGCTTCGCACAAGTGGCAGCGTGGGCGGCGCGGTGACAATACCCGCCGCGGTGCGCCGGTGCGTGAAGTTCCATTTGAGCAGACCCTGGCGGCGGTGTTCCCGGCGACCATCTCGGCCGATGATGTTCGCTCTTATGTGAATGCGAATTTAGCGCGCCTGGCTCGCTTTGTCGAACGCGAGATCTACGTTCGCGAGGCGCAGGGCACGCTTTCCCCGGGTTCGGTGTCGAAGGAAGAAGTTATCGATGAGGCCATCGCCACCGCTCTAAGCGACAATCAGGAGAAGCCGGAGAAACTCGCGCTCGAGCCCTGGTTGTACAGACTGGCCTTGCGTGCCTTGGCCGAAGTTTCTCGCCAGGACGAGAGCAATGGCAGCGCCGTGCATCTGGAAGATTCCGCGCGGCGGCCCAATGTCCGCGGCAGCGACGAAGCAGAATTGCAGTTTCATCAGCCCGACGAGTCTATTACCGGAGCCTCGGTGATTGCCGATGCCCGGGTAGCGACGCCTGAGCAGATCATGGCATCCGACGAATTGCTGCGCCTGGTGGCTTCGGCCCTGCGCGACCTCGGCTCGGGGCCGCGCGAGGCATTCATCCTGTATGCCATAGAAGGTTTCAGTGTTGAAGAGATTGTGGCGATCACCGCGCAACCTGCCGAACGCGTGCTCGCCTTCGTTTCTGCCGCGCGCGATCACTTGCGCAAGGCGCCAGGACTGGCCAAGCAATTCCAGGGCCGGTTCGCTCCAACCGGCGCTGCTTAATACCAAAAATCCGTAATCATTGGGGAGATTATCAATGAGTATTTCTCGCGAACAAATCCGTGAACTGGCGGAACTTCAGGACGAAAATTCATGTGCGGTCAGTTTCTACTATCAACCCTCGGCCCCCCGTAACAAAGCCCACAAGGAAGACATCATTCTGATTAAAGACCTGGCGCGGGAAAGCCTCCGCCGCCTGGAGGACAAAGGAAAACGAGACTGCGCGCGCCAGGACATTGAGCGTGTGGTGCGGCTCTCCAGCGAACTTCGTAGCAATGGAACTCACGGCAAGGCCGTCTTCGCCTGTGCGGATAAGAATGTGTGGCGCGAATTCGACCTGCCGGCTGAGCTCGGCAGCACGCAGATCTTCATCGATCGCCGTTTTCATCTGAAGCCTGTCGCTCGTCTGCTCGGAGCCTCTCCTCTGCTTGCTGTAGTACTCGTGGACAAGCACCGCGCGAGGATTTTCGATCTTCGCTTGGGAGAACTGACGGAACGCGAGGATCTATTCCACCCGCTTTCGCGGCGGGGAAGAAGCGATGGTTTCGCCGGTTACGATGGCGGGCACGCGCAACGCCGTGTGGAAGACGAAGTCCGGCACCATTTCAAGAACGTTGCAGGATTGTTACAGGAGTTGCAGGAAAAGGGCTTATTTGAAAAATGGATTCTTGCCTGCCAGGATGCGCACCGGCCAATATTTGAATCGCAGCTGCACCCGTACGTAAGCCAGGAGTTGATTGGGCATTTCAATGCCGACCTGGGGCACGTCAGCGCCGATGAGATTCGCACCCACGCCCAGCAGATTCTAGACAACTGGCAGGATGAGCGGCGGCGGGACATGATGAGCCAGACCTTGAGCCAGGCTCGCAGCAACGCTCGCGGCGTGACCGGGTTGCGGCGAGTTTTGCGATCCCTGGAGTTGGGAGAAGTGCAAACCTTGCTGATTGGCGAGAACCTCCAGGGGCACGCGGTAGAGTGCACGCGTTGCGCTCACATTGACGCTCACCTGGTGAGTTTCTGTCCGGTCTGCGGTCACGCCACGCAGGAAATCGTGGATGTGGGTGAGGCAATCCTGCCCTGGGTGGTGCGTCGCGATATTGAAACCTTCTACGTGAAGGACGATCCGGAGTTCGATAAGGTGGGCAACATTGCCGCTCTGTTGCGCTTCCGCTCGGAGAAAGTGCAACCCATCAGCATGGCTGCTGCCGAAGACCTGGAGAAGGCCGGAGCCGACTATCCCGGAAGGCTCCGGCGCTTCGCTCGACGCTGACAGCCAGCGCTGGGAATCCTTTGCCGGATGGCTGCTCCGTTTCGGGAGCAGCCATTTTCGCTTGCCATCACACAACCTCGGTTCGACCCTTCGTGGTATTCTTCCGCCTTCCGCGTCGCCGCATAGTGCTGGTTTTGCTGCGCCGACAGAAGAATCCCTGAATTCCATGGAGGATCTGTGACCTTTTCCCGCCGTGACTTCGTGAAGACCTCTGTGATGGGGAGCGTGGCCGCCGGAATCGGAGCCACTTCTGTTCCCCACGCTTTGGGCGAATCTGGCCAGCAGGGGCATGCATCGCAAAAGGATTCTGCGAAGCGCCCAATCATCCTCTGCGCTAATAATGGCTTTGCCTATGTCGAAGCTGCCTATGCATCTTTGAAAAGCGGCGCAGATACGCTGGACGCCGCCATTCAGGTGGTGAAAGGGCCGGAGAACGATCCCAACGACGACTCCGTCGGGCTGGGTGGGCTGCCGAACGAAGAAGGCGTGGTGGAACTCGATTCGTGCTGCATGCATGGTCCGACTCGGCGGGCAGGGGCTGTGGGCGGTGTGCGCAACATCAAGAACGTTTCGATGGTGGCCAAAGCCGTGATGCAACACACCGGCCACGTGATGCTGGTCGGAGAAGGCGCCGAGCGCTTCGCCGTCGATATGGGGTTCGCGCGCGAGAATCTGCTGACCGATCGCTCGCGAAAAATCTGGATGCTTTGGAAGCAATTCAATTCCGACCGCGACTGGTGGGGACCAGGAATGGCCGATCCGCACTGGCAACCTCCCGCGCCTGACAAAAAGCCGCAGGCGCAATTGTGGCGCGATCGCATTCAGCAACTGCAACAGCGGGCCGCCAATCTCGGGATTGAGCCCGAATTTCAACTTGCGGCCGTGCGGCGAGCTTTGTTTCCGCCCACGGGAACCATCCATTGCTCCGTGCTGAGCGACAAGGGAGAGATATCGGGAATTACCACGACCAGCGGATTGGCATTCAAACTTCCGGGGCGAGTGGGCGACTCACCCATCATTGGCGCGGGCTGCTACACCGATCAGGATGTGGGCTCCGCGGGTGCGACGGGTAGCGGGGAAGAGAACATTAAGGTTGCGGGCGCTCATACCATTGTCGAGAACATGCGGCATGGCATGTCTCCGAAGGAAGCCGGGATGGATGCCTTGAAGCGCATTGTGCGTAATTACAACGGTGACATGAACAAACTCCGCTTCATGGACATGACGTACTACGTACTACGCAAGGATGGCGCCTACGCCGCAGTGAGCTTGTGGGAAGGATATTCCGCGGGGCATCCTCACAAATTTGCGGTGCATGATGGCACCTTGCGTTCCGAGACGGCGACTCCGCTACTGCAGGGATACTCGCAGGAATGGCCGCCCTTTCCCCCCATCCCCGAGGAGTTGAAGAAGGATTCGGAGTATCTGAAATAGGCGCCTATTCCAGGGAATACTGGCCGTTGCTTGATCAGACAGCGTGAGCGGTTACGAAAATCTCACCTTGAAATCCGGACTCTTTTCCAGGTGGATGCTTTCCACGAAGCGAACCTTACCGGTGCGGAGGGTCATGATGACAGAAGAAGTCCGCGTGCCCTCGCCAAAGAAGCGCACCCCTTTCATCAGCGCGCCGTCAGTAACGCCGGTTGCCGCGAAAATCAACTGCTTGCCGGGAGCGAGATCTTCGGCTTCGTAGATCCGGTTCTTGTCCTTTATGCCCATGCGCTCCAGCCTTTCCTCCTGCTCGGGCTTCACCACCAGACGGCCGAGCATGTAGCCGTTCAGGCAGCGCACCGCGGCGGCGGTGATCACGCCTTCTGGCGCTCCGCCGGACCCCATGACCGCATGCACGCCCGTGCCAATCACGGCTGCCGCGATTCCGGCAGACAGATCGCCGTCGCCGATCAGCCGGATGCGCGCGCCGGCCGCGCGGATATCCGCAATCAACTTTTCATGACGCGGACGGTCGAGCACCATGACCACCAGATCTTCGACATCCCTATCCAGGCGCCGGGCAATGTTCTTGAGGTTGTGAGAGACCGGAGCGTCCAAATAGACGGCGTCCTTACAGGAAGGGCCCACCACGATTTTGTCCATGTAGCAATCGGGAGCATTGAGCAGGCCACCGCGTTCGGAGGCCGCGAGCACCGTGATGGATCCAGGAGCGCCGGTGGCGCAAAGGTTGGTGCCCTCCAAGGGATCGACGGCAATGTCGACTTCTGGAACTTCAGTTCCGTCGGGAAATTCGGCCCCCACTTTCTCTCCAATGTAAAGCATGGGAGCTTCGTCGCGTTCGCCTTCGCCAATCACAATGGTGCCGCGCATCGGGATTGAGTCCATGGTTTTGCGCATCGCCTCAGTCGCAACTTCATCACTGAGCTTGCGCTGGCCTTGCCCCATCGTTCGGGCGGAAGCGATCGCGGCCACCTCGACCACGCGCAAGAAGCGCGAAGCCAGATCGCTTTCGATGTTTTCCCCGTATGTGCGGGCTTTGCCTTCCGGACGAGTCTGCGTAGCCATGTCTTTCTCCCTAGGGACGATTCTGATGCGCCGGGTTGAGACTATAACGCAACGCTTGGAGGAATGAAAATACAGGATTCACCGAATCGATTTTGTTTCGAAAGCTGTTCTGCCTTCTCACGCCGCTGTGCTCCACCACGGTGCGAGTATTTGCCTCATGAGTCCAACTACGGAACAGCCAGCCCAAGTAGAACGATCAGGATAGGAGCGTCCGGAGCGCAAGGAACCCACGTACCTGTTCACCGAGAGATACATCGCCGAGAAGAGCGAACTCGCGCGCAAGTTCCTGGACACTCGGGAGCGCCTCAACGCGAGCGTCGATAAGGCGAATAATTTCCTGGTCAAGCGCTTCTACAACATCGACCACAACACCTATCTGGAAGGTGCTCTGCCAGCGAAAACCAAAGAGTTGATGGGCCTTGCCGCATCCGCATCCTTGCGCTGCGACGATTGCATTTTCTACCACGCCATTCAGTCGTACCGTCTGGGTGTGCCGAGGGTGGAACAGGAAGAGGCGCTCAATGTCGCGCTGGTGGTGGGCGGCAGTATCGTGATTCCGCACTTGCGCCGGGCCTATGAACTGCTGACAGAAATGTACTCGTGAGCTTTCATTGTTGGCGATTTCAATTCCAAGCCAACACGGGAATCAGGTTCGGGCACTTAGCGCAGCCGTGATCAAAGTCACCAGCATCAGTGCGATTCCAGCTCCGAATTCCAGCCGCTGCGGAGGACGCAGCGCTTGCCACAGCGCATCCGGTGGCCATAGCAGTCGCGCCTCCCGCAAAGCGTCAAGACAGGCCAGAACGCCGGAAGCAAATCCGACGGCGGTTGCGATCCGGCGTTTCTTTCGTTGATTCATGGCACTTGTTGATGGTTCAGAAAGCGTCAATGCCCGTCACGCTTTGCCCGATGATGAGGGAATGCACGTCATGAGTGCCCTCGTAAGTCTTCACCGATTCCAAATTCATCAGGTGGCGCATGATGGGATAATCGTCGGCGACCCCGTTCGCGCCGAGAATGTCGCGCGACAAGCGCGCGCACTCGAGCGCCATCCACACATTATTTCGCTTCGCCATCGAGATATGCTGCGGCTCAATCTTGCCCGCATCTTTCAGGCGTCCCACTTGCAGCACCAGCAACTGCGCCTTGGTGATCTCGCTGATCATCCAGGTGAACTTGTCCTGGACCAGTTGATGGGAGGCAATGGGTTGATCGCGCCATTGTTTGCGGAGTAACGAATATTGCAGCGCGCAATCGTAGCACGCCATGGCAGCGCCCACCGCTCCCCAGGCGATTCCGTAGCGCGCCTGGTTCAAGCACATCAGCGGAGAACGCAGCCCACCGCTCTTGGGCAGCAGGTTCGACTCGGGCACGTGAACATCTTGCAGCGAGAGCCCTGACGTGACCGACGCTCGCAGTGACCACTTGCCGTGTATGTCGTCCGCCTTGAAACCGGGACGATCCGTCTCCACTAGGAATCCACGAACGCGATCGTTCTCGTTCTCCACCTTTGCCCAGATGACGGCGACGTCGGCGATGGTGCCCGATGTGATCCACATCTTTTCGCCGTTGATCACATATTCATTGCCGACCTTGCGCGCGCGAGTGCGCATGCCGCCGGGATTGGATCCGAAGTCGGGCTCAGTCAACCCGAAGCATCCCAGCTTTTCGCCCTTTTGCATGGCAGACAGCCACGTATTTTTCTGTTCGTCGCTGCCGAACTCGTAGATGGGGTACATCACCAGTCCGGACTGCACGCTGACGAAGCTGCGCACTCCGGAGTCTCCCCGCTCAAGTTCCTGGGTCATCAGGCCGTACTCGACGTTGCCCATTCCCGCGCAGCCGTAGCCTTTGAGTGAAGCACCAAAGAATCCGAGTTCTGCCATGGGCCTCACGAGTTCGCGAGGGAAGCGGCCCGCCCGGTTGCATTCCTCGATGATGGGAATCAGATTGTCTTCGATGAACTGCCGCGTGGTGTCGCGGACGAGCTTTTCCTCGTCAGTGAGCAGGGAATCGTATTGAATGAAATCGACACCACGAAACTTGATGGCAGGCATGACACTCCTCCGTTGCAACCGGGCCCAAATGCTGTGCGAATTACCGCGCTGGCTTGCCCCAACAGAACCGCTCGGCACGCTGAAGGCAAACATATGACGGTAGCAGGGCCAATGCGGCGGGGTCAAACGCGGCATCAGCGCAGCCGCGGCCGAGCCCGGCAGAGCGCGGCGAGAACGGCCACCGGAAGATGACGTTATTCACGAATGGGCAAGAACCTGCGGTTCAGGGAAAACTCCGCATGCGAGACAGCCGCGTCAACGTTACTGTAAAATGAAGTTCGGCGGAAGAGCATTAAGACGCAGCCTCAACTTCTTCCCGAGTGGATCCGGTGTCCTGACCGAAATTCGTGAATAAACACCGGGGAAGATTTCACACAAATCCTATCCACGACATCCGCGCTCTCATGCGCGGATTCGCTGCGCAGACTTCGAGATCAGGAGATCAAAACTCATGGCAGTAGGCGCCAAGATTGCAAAGACAGCCGACCGCAAGAAGGTCATGGACACCACCAAGAGCACGGATTGCCCCAAGTGCGGCAAGCCCACGCGCATCGTCAAGCGGGTGAAAGACCGCGAGCGCGGTGTCCCGGGCGGGATTTATATTTCCTGCTCGGGCTGTGAATTCTTCGAGAAGCTTTAACCGGTTCTGACTTTGCGAATTTTTGCCGGGCGCAGAGGCAAGAACGCTGCCGTTTTTATGCCATTCACTCAGCGATTGGCCATGGTGGAGATATTACCAAGTCCAAGCAGATTTCTATCAGCTGTAACCAAGGTCAGCTTCAGCAACTGCGCGGTTGCAGCTAAGAAGTGATCGGCGGGATCGTTGTGCGGCAGCACGAGTTGCCGGGCCAGCAAAGCGATCTCGTGCGTCAGCGGCGCTTCACGCAGCGGCGACGTGGCCCTTCTTACCCACTCGGCCAACTCTGCCGGCAATTGAATTCTTCCTTTCGCGTTAAGGGTCAGTGCTTCCCATGTGCTTATGGGAGAGAGCCATGTTTCATTCTGCGGATCTCTGAGTTCATGCATGACTCTCTTTCCAAGCTTCCCTGGTTCGTTCAAGCTCCACAACCAAATGTGAGTGTCGAGGAGCAGTTTCAACCCCGGAGAACCTCCCACTCATTTTCGTCCGTTGCCGGAGAAACAATATCGCCCAAAATTTTCATGGAGTCTTTCATCGAACCGATCCAACTTCCAGAGACGACGTTAGATGAAGGGGGAACAACCTCAGCCACAGGTTTGCCGAAGCGCGTTACCAGAATGGGCTTCTTTGTTTTGTGGACTTCATCCAGTACAGCGAGACACTTGGCCTTAAATTCCGAAATTGCCATTTCCTTCATGGTAAGATAATTTGACCATAGTCAATAATATTAGTCAAAGGCAAACTAAGCGCAAAAATTTACTAAGGTCCACAAGTTTCTGAAAAAGACAGTAGACCGCCGGAGAAGAGGTGCCTCTTACCCGCTGATTTGACCCAGGATTGCCCTCGCCTCGGCGGCCGGATCTGCAGCCTCAGTGATCGGTCTCCCAACGACGATGTAGCTGGCTCCCGACGCAATGGCCTCGGCGGGTGTTACAACGCGAACTTGATCCCCGACATGAGCTCCTGCCGGCCGCACCCCTGGCGTGACGATGGCAAACTTGTCGCCAAGTTCCGCGCGCAGAGTAGAGGCCTCCCGCGCGGACGCCACAACTCCCTGGCAGCCGTTGCTAAGAGCGATGCCCGCGAGGCGCACCACAGTGTCTTCTACGGATCCGCGGAGTCCGATCTTTTCCAGATCGCTGCCATTCAGGCTGGTCAGCACGGTGACCGCGAGCACCATCAGGTTGGGTCGGGCCTTCGCGGCCTCCACCGCGGCCGCCAACATCTTGCCGCTGCCGGATGCGTGGACGGTAAGCATGCTGATCCCAAGCTTTGCCGCTTCAAACACAGCGGCGCCCACCGTGTTCGGAATGTCGTGATACTTCAGGTCGAGAAATACGCGCCGTCCCGAAGCCACCAGATCCCGCACGACGTGGGGGCCTTCGGCCGTGTAGAGTTGCATCCCGACCTTGTAGGTGAAGGCAGAGTCGCCGACCGCCGCCACGATCTTCTGGGCGGCGGCCGCGCTGGAAACGTCGAGCGCAACGATGAGCTTTTGGCGCGGGTCGCCAGGATGAAGCTCATCCCCTCGATAGCTCATCTATCGCTCGGGATGCGGTTGGGCAGTGCAGCCGGCATCCCGCTAACTTTACAGGTTTTACGGGAGTTGCGCTACAGGGGGATGGTTATAGGCGACGATCTGGTAGTTGGGTGCCACCTGGTGCGGATCCACCAGATCCAGGCGGACGCGTTGCAGGCCACGGTGCCGGAATTGCAGCGCCTGTGCGGCTCCGTAGGACAGATCGATGATCCTGCCCGGAACCACCGGACCACGATCATTGACGCGCACGACCACGGCCTTGCCGTTGCGCAGGTTCGTCACCTTGACATAGCTCCCCATGGGAAGCGTCAGGTGGGCGGCGGTCATGTCGTACATCTTATAGGGCTCGCCGCTGGCGGTGGGCTTACCTTCAAAGGGCTCTCCATACCAGGACGCGGTCCCAACTTGATACGGCTTCGTCTTGATCTGTTTGCGGACTTCTGGTCTAAATTGAACAGAACTCACTGGAGCCGGTTTCGCCTCCGAGATGTTCGGTCCCTGAGCCGCCCCCAGCCCGACGATCAAGCCAACAATCGCCAGTCCTTGAGCTATACGTCGTTGCATTCAGTTCTCCTCGCATACTCAAAAGTTACTTTGGCCTTAAGGCTCTTTCCTGCAGTTCCCAGATGCTATCGGCGTGCCAAAGGGGTGTCAAGGCGAAAGGCGGCTGTTTTTGATGACCTCCTAGTAATATAAATCACAGTAACCGCCTTAAAATATAATGAGATGCAGATAACGACCTTTGTTTGGCGCAGCTTACATATTTACCAAACGGTAAATGGCCCGTTGGAAGCGTGAAGGTAGAATTTACAAGGTCGCCGGAATCAATGACTTACCCCGCTCACCGCCACAACCTACATGGAATCATCTATTTACCCTAGAACGGGCAGCGCCGCCCCAGCCGAAAGATTACCCAGCCGCTCTTTCCGTCGGTAACCTCCCGAGCGGAAACCGCAGGTGATGCTTGGTGCAAAACGGGGTACTATCATCGAAGTCCATGGCCGAAAAACCACCTGTAGTTCTCACCATTGCGGGGTTCGATCCTTCCTCGGGCGCCGGCATCACCGCTGACGTGAAGACCATCGCCGCCCACGGTTGCTACGGAGTGGCTTGCATTACTGCCTTGACCGTCCAGTCAACCTCCGGGGTGCGGCGAGTTGAGCCCGTTGATCCCGCTTTGGTTCGAGACACATTAGAGGAGCTGGATGCTGACCTGGACATCGCGGCGGTTCACATTGGCATGCTTGGCTCGGCCAAGGTCGTGAAGGCGGTAGCTGACTTTCTGGAGCCTGCGGGTAAGAGCGGCAATACGTCGGCTAGACGCGGCACAGCGCGCATCGCCAACATTGTCTTGGACCCGATTCTACGGTCATCCTCTGGGGCTGACCTGCTCGATTCGGCAGGAACCAGGCTGTTGATGGAACGGCTTATCCCGTTATCGGATGTGATTACGCCGAACATCGACGAGGCCTCTGCGCTAACCGGCTTGAACGTCAATGATTTGGAGACGATGAAGGAGGCCGCCGCCAAGCTGCATCACATGGGAGCCTCGGCTGTCGTGATTACCGGCGGGCATCTGGAAAAGGCGATTGATCTGTTGAGTTTCCAGACCAGCAAGGGCAAGGAGCAGGAGGTATTCAAGGCCGAGCGGCAACGATCCACTTCAACCCATGGCACCGGTTGTGCGTTCGCGACCTCGATGGCATGCCATCTGGCACTGGATCGCGGAATCGCCGAGGCGACTCTGCTTGCGAAGACCTACGTCGGTGCTGCCATTGCGAACGCGCAGATATTAGGGAAAGGCACCGGCCCCGTCCACCATTTGTATCGCATGACTCAGCAACGCAGGGCGACAAGCACGGGCGGCGAATAGAACTCAGCGGTTGTTGTCAGAGGGCTTCTTCAGCAGGATACCGGCGGCAAACGAGGCAGTGGCCGCCAGCAGCCACTCCGCTCGATAGAACTGGATTGCTTGCCAATCCACCAGGGTCTTGGCCGTCAGCAGTCCCACCAGCAGCGCTCCCGCAACGCAGCCAACCCCGATGAGGAAGGCGACAAAGGATGCAGTCGGAAGACCGACGCGCATCTTGATCTCGTGGAAAGAAAGATAATGCAGCCACGACGGGACCTTGCTGTCGGGCAGGGAAATAATCGAGACAGTCGTTCGCGCGGCGTCCATCAGCTGCTCTCGAAGCCGAACCATAAAAGCGGCATCAGCCTTTGGCATGAGAGTTACGCCCGCGGGACGCTTTCCGCCGCAGGAGTGGCAGAAGCGCGATCCCAGCAGGTACTCCGTCCCACACCCCGGACACACTTGCGCCATGCTGGTCGCCGTTTCCTGAATCGCCAATTCTTTCTCGACACTCGGAGTCGGCGGCCGCCAGAATTCTGGCTGTGTGCTGTGCGCTACTTCTGCCATTCTCGTTTCCTAACTGGGGGAGAGCTTTGTAAATCTGTTCGCATTCCAACGTCCAAATATCTGGCAGGTCTAAGTCTTTTGGCGACAATGGCTCACACCGAGTCAGATCCAGTCTGCCACGAAGCAACGTGGCAATAATTACGTGTATGACCGGGTAAAGATGCACCGGTTACAGACGTCCACGACCTGTTGGGGGAGGGCCGCAAATCGACACCGGAACCCGCTCACTGTGCCAAACCGGTGCAATGAAAACTATAGGACAGAGCGATCGAAGCCGCAGTTAGCTGATGAAGCACTCCCCTGACCGTCTTGGTTCTGGCTGAACGTGGAGGGGCGGACGCCCTCGTCCGCCCCCCGAGCGAAGCAAGCGTTAGAGGTTAGAGATGGAGCGACGCTTCTCTACACGGCCAAGAGTTCGTTTAGACTAGCAGTACAGGGTTGGTGATTCCGTTTCCCATGAAATCTGTGCCGGCTTGTAAATTCCTCGCAAACTTCTGTGTCCTGCTTTGTCTTTTTGTCTTCGGTGCGAGCGCCTGTGCCCAGTCCGAGCCCGCTTCAAAAGCACGCCATGGTGCACCAAGGGACACGCTTAGCGATCTGGCTTTTGACCACTTCTACAACATGGAATATGACCGGGCCACGCAGGAATTCGAGAAGCTGGTTGAAAAGCATCCAGACGATCCCTTCGCGGTGAACCATCTGCTTACCGTCGTGTTGATGCACGATCTCTATGACACTGGGGCGATGAATACCGGAGATTACGCCAACGACAGCTTCATTGGACGTACTCCCCGGCCCACCGATCAGAAGATCAAGGATCAGATCAAGGAATTGGTCAAGCGCGCCCTCAATCTGGAGGAGCAGCAACTCAAGAACAATCCAGGAGATATCGATGCGCTTTATTGCCGTGGGGTCACGCGCGCACAGTTCGCGGTTTACACCGGATTGGTCGAACGTGCCTGGTTTTCCGCCCTGCGGAACGCGGTGGGAGCCCGCCACGATCACGAGCGCGTCCTCGAACTCGATCCCAAATACGTGGATGCGAAGCTGGTCGTGGGTACGCACAATTATGTTGTCGGAAACCTGCCCTGGAGTGTGAAGGTGGCGGCGGCGATCGCCGGCCTGAGCGGATCGAGGGACAAGGGGCTGGCTTATCTGCGTGAAGTGGCGAAGAACGAGGGAGAGAATTCGGTCGACGCCAAAGTGGTCCTGACGTTGTTTTTGCGCCGCGAACACAACTACGACGAGGCGCTGGACTACATGCGGGATCTCACGACAAAGTACCCCAAGAATCATCTTTTTCCTACCGAGATCGCGAACTTGCAAAGGGCGTCGGGAGACCTGCCGGCAGCCGAGGCGACCTACCGACGCGTCTGGCAAAACGGACGGGAAGGGAAGTACGGAACCCTGCACTATGAACTGGCGGCGTGGGGACTGGGCGAGTTGCTGCGCAGCAAGAAAGACTTGCCCGGTGCCGCCGCAGCTTACGAACTGGTGAATCAGGCCCCGGAACCCGATCCCGACATCCTGCAGAAAGCCAATTTGGCCGCCGGTGAGATGTACGATCTGATGCAGAAGCGGGACTTGGCCATGAAGCGCTATGAGACGGTGCTGGCTGGAAACGCCAATACCGGCCCGGCAGACCAGGCGCGCCGCTACATTCGCGAAGCCTACCGGGAATAAAAGGGAACCTCCGGCGACACACTTCCGTATTCTTAAGTGAGGACAGAATATGTATTGCAACCATTGCGGAAAAGTGATTCAGGACGACGCTGCCGTTTGTGCCTACTGCGGTGTGCGGATCGGATCGTGCCTGGCACGCAGAAAACTCATGCGCCCGCGGGTGGGACGCAAGATCGCCGGCGTCTGCCTGGGCTTCTCCGAGTACTTCGATATCGATGTCACCCTGGTGCGAGTCGTGTGGCTGATCGTGGCATTCATGACCGTGATCGGCTTCCTGTCGTATCCGGTCGCGTGGATCATCATGCCGGAAGAACCGCTGCTTCTGCCTGTGCCCGCCGCAACGCCGCAGCCAACGCATTCGTAGCGGACCTTGGATATAGATGAACAGTAATTCACGGCGTACCCGCCCGACCAAGCTGTTGGATTGGTGAAAGCCAATCCAACAGCGCGTGGAGGGACCTTGCGCCCCTTGGAGTAAATCTCTCTGAATCGCTCCGATCTGGAAACCTGGCCGGTCTCCGTCCATTGCCCTTCACAACTGTGATTTAATCCCTGCATGGAATCGCGTGCCTCCCAGCGCGTTAAGAGCTGCGACGCGGATATTTACTACTGGACTCTCGGCGACGGCCCTCCTCTCGTACTCCTGCATCCGTTCCCGGTTCATCATGAATTTTGGCTGCCCGTAGCCGATGCTCTTGCCTCGCGTTATCGCCTGATCATGCCCGACCTGCGCGGGCATGGCGAGTCCGGCGTGGGCGAGGGCCCTGCCACCATGGAGAAACACGCCGCCGATGTGCGGGCGGTGATGGACGATGCGGATGTCGGACGCGCGCCCATGATCGGAGTCTCGATCGGCGGCTACTTGCTGTTTGAATTCTGGCGCAAGTATCGCAACCGCGTGGCGGCGCTAGGCCTCTGCAATACGAAAGCTCCTGCGGATAATGCTGAGGCACGTGCCGGACGGTTGCAGGCCGCAACTGACGTTTTAGAGCGCGGCACGGAGCCTTTTTTCCAATCGATGATTGCGAAGGTTCTGGCGAAGAGCACCCGCGAATCGCGCCCCGACCTGGTCCACAATGCCATCCGAATGATGCAGAAGATGTCCGCGGAAGATGTTGCCCAGGTCCAGCGCGGGATGGCCGAGCGCCCCGACTCCGTCCAGACCCTGAAAACGATCAACGTCCCCACCCTGCTTGTCACCGGGGATGAAGATCCGATGACCGGGCCGAAGGAAGCGGAACTCATGCGCCAGCACATCCCGGGCAGCCAGATGCGAGTAATCCCCAAAGCAGGACACTATTCCCCCTGGGAGCAGCCCGAACAGTTCGCGCGCTTGCTGCGGCAGTTCCTCGATGGGATCTAGACTCCGTCGTACCGTGCTGCAATGGATTTGAAACGGCACTGTAGAGACGTAGCTTGCTACGTCTTTGCCGGGAGCTATCTGGTTCGGTGCCTTCGGGAGAGACGTTGCAAGCAACGTCTCTACGAGGTCGACTTCCGTGCTTGCCGATGCTGAACGGATTTGAAAGGGCACGACTTTCAGTCGTGCCGGAAAGCTTCGCTAGATTAGAATCGAAACGCCATGAAGAATCTCATCGCCCTGTTCTTCTGCTCAATCCTGTCCACGTTCGCCGTGTCCCAGACTCGTCCGCGCATAACCGGCATCGATCATGTCTCGTTCTACACCACGAGTCCCGACGCCGTGAAAAAACTCTACGCTGACATTCTGGGCCTGGTTCCATCTGCGCCCATCGAGTCGGGCGAGACAACGCGCTACATGTCGGGCAAGCAATGGGTCGGATACAGCGCCGCGCCCGATCCGAAAGCTACCGACCGCATGGACCATGTGGCGTTCACGACTGACAACATTGCAGGCCTGCGTCGTTACCTCACGCAAAAGGGACTCAAGCCCGGCCAGATTCAAGGCCGCTCTGACCACAGTCTTAGCTTTGTCGTCGACGATCCTGAGGGGCACCACGTCGAGTTCGTGGAGCGCGCCAAGGATGAGAGCGTGCTGGCGGAGCCGGGGGCGGTCTCACGTCGCATGATCCACGTCGGCTTTCTGGTTTACAACCGTCCCGTGGAAGACCACTTCTATCGCGAGGTGCTAGGCTTCCGCCCCTACTGGCACGGCGGCATGAAGGACAGCGACACCGACTGGGTTTCGTTGCAGGTTCCGGATGGCACTGACTGGCTGGAGTACATGCTGAACCAACCGGCCCATCCGGATCTTCGCTTGACTGGCATCATGAATCATATTTCCTACGGTGTAGCCGACATGAAGAAAGCCCAATCCGAACTGGAAGCACACGGCTGGAAGGAGCACGGCGACGAGCACGCGCAGATGGGGCGTGACGGCAAGCGGCAGTTGAATGTCTTCGATCCTGACCTGACGCGCATTGAACTGATGGAATTCAAACCGGCGGAGAAGCCTTGCTGCAGCGACTTCACGGCCCCCCATCCCAGCGAAACCGAGTGAAGCCGTCAACGGCACAGAACTGAGCGCGTGGATTTGTTAGAATTTCCCGCCATGACAAATTCAGTCTCCGAACGAATTCTGGTCCCCGCGGATACCCGAGTCACCGCGAAAGGCGACGGCCCGGCGGTGGACGTCGGTGGCGCCTCCAACCGCGTTTTTCTGGTCACGCTCTCGATCGCAAAAATTGTCGAGCAGGAGGCTCTCGACCTGAGCATCTATGGCTCGGCGGATGGGGCCACCTGGACCCCAAAGTCCATCGCGGCCTTTCCGCAAACTTTCTACACGGGGGAGTCGCCGCTGTTGCTTGATCTCTCAGCGCAACCCGAGGTGAAGTTCGTCCGTGCTCATTGGGAAGTGAACCGCTGGGGACGCGGCAGCGAGACCCCGATGTTTGAGTTCGGTGTCACTATGAAGGAAGTACCGCCGGAAATCCTGAGAGAGGCAACCGCGGAGGCCAGGACTCTGGCCTGAATTCAAGCACCAATTATCGACAATCAAAACATTCCCGTGCACAAGCCCCAAAGATGAAAAGCCCATCCGAAATCACGGTGCGCCCGGCGCGCCATCTGCGCGGTGCTGTGCAACTGCCCGGCGACAAGTCCATATCGCACCGTTACGCCATGCTGTCGGGAATCGCGGAAGGGTCGTCCCGCCTCGAGAATTACTCTACCGGCGCCGATTGCGCCAGCACCTTGGCCTGCATGCGCGCACTGGGGGTGAAGTGGAGCCGAATGGAAGGCCCCAGCAACACCATCGAAGTACACGGCTCTGGCGGGTTGCTCGCCGCTCCAGCCGGCCCGCTCGACTGTGGTAATTCAGGTTCCACCATGCGCATGCTGAGTGGAATCGTTGCCGGACAGCCATTTACTTCGGAGATGGTGGGCGATGAGTCGCTATCCCGGCGTCCCATGGAGCGCGTCATCCGGCCGCTCTCCGAGATGGGAGCGCAAATTGCATCCCACGACGGAAAGCCACCACTCACGATCACCGGCGGATCGCTGAAAGCGATCGATTACAAAATGCCCGTCGCGAGTGCACAGGTGAAGTCCTGTGTTCTGTTGGCCGGGCTCTTTGCCAAAGGCGAGACGCGGGTCGAGGAACCACTGCGCACCCGCGACCACACCGAGGTCGCTCTGCGCGCTTTTGGTGTGGAATTGACTCGCAAAGCCGCCGGGGCCGGCAGTGAAGTCCGGATTCGCGGTGGCCAGCGCTTGCGGGGACTCGACGCCCGCATCCCCGGAGATCTTTCCAGCGCCGCTTTTTTTCTCTGCGCGGCTGCGCTTTTTCCCGGATCGCAGCTGACCATCGCGCACCTGCTCATGAATCCCACTCGGGCCCGGCTGCTCGATGTCCTCATGCAAATGGGCCTGCGCATTTCCGTAACTCAAATGGAGGAAATTCATGGCGAGCTCGTGGGCTCTCTGCAGATTGAAGGCGCAGCATTGCATGGAACCACAATCGCGGGTGCGGATTCGGCCGCGCTGATCGATGAGATCCCCGTTCTCGCTGCCATTGCTCCCTTCACCGAGCAGGGGATGGAACTGCGCGACGCTAAGGAATTGCGTGTCAAAGAGTCCGATCGAATCGCCGCCCTTGCCACAAACCTGCGCCGGATGGGCGCCGAGGTCGAAGAGCGCGAGGACGGCCTGAGAATCCCCGGAAGACAAGCCCTGCACGGCGCCGAAATCGATTCTTATGGCGACCATCGTATCGCCATGGCATTCGCCGTTGCGGCTCTCCGTGCGCAAGGAGACACCCTCATCCGCGGCGCCGAATCCGCCGCTATTTCCTACCCCGCCTTCTTCCACACCTTGGAAGAACTAACCGAACGCTAACGGCCATCACGTAGGGACAGCCCCTTGGGCTGTCCAAGCTTGGCCAACATGTAGGGACAGCCGCCTCGGCTGTCCGGCCGAGCGAAGCTCGACGGTTTTGCATTCTCGCAGTAACACCCGTCTCAGTACCTCCGTGACCTGTCCTCTGCTCCCCACAAGATAAAAAATGACGGATCGAGGCTCCGTCCTCAGACTCATCTACGTTTCGGGGGAATACCAATGCGTTCCAAGCTTGCTTTCTGCGTGGTGCTCACTCTGGCCTCAGTCGGCTTCGCCAAAGAGCCCAAGGCATATCAGACAGGGAAGCTTCTGCAGATGGATTCCGTGCAGTGTGGAACGGCGGAAAAAGACGCCAAAAGTTTTGCCGGCGAGATGCTCGGCACCGACTCCGGCAGCAAGAAAACCCAGGAAGTTCTCTGCCAGGAATATGTGCTGCAGTCCGAGCGCGTCATCTACCGCATTCGTCCGCGCGACGAGAAGCATCCGGTGCTTTTGCCCGTGGGCGAGCAGGCGCAGTTTCGCTTGCGGAAAGATAAAATGCTGCTTCGTGTCGAGGATCTCGACAATAAGGAACGCGAGTACATTGTGGTCTCGATGACCCCGCGTTCCGAGAGCAGCACTGCCGACGCCTCCACCTCGCGCGTCAACCATCTCCAGTAGACTCCAGCAAACGTACCCGCGGGGGCTGGCGCGAAGGCCAAATCCGCGCCTTTGTTTTCACCCGTTTACCTGCTCCTCTAAGCCTGGATGGGAGTGACCTGCAGGGTTTCCCTGTCCAACCAAACCTCGGGAACAAAGCATCCATATCGGGGACACTGAAAGGTGTGTCTCCGCTCGCCCTGGGCCGTGCCTGGGGTTGAAAACAGTGCTCGGGATTTAACTTGAGGAGTCAACCCATGAAACGGTATCTAGGCTTTGTGATCACCGCCCTCTTCTTCGCTGCTCCTATGCTGGTAGCGCAGGAAAGCAATATGGACCATGTCGAACTCGGTGCGTTTGTAAACTATTTCCGGCTGTCGGATCCGGGTCCAACCAGGAATTTCCTCGGCCTTGGCGCCCGGGCAGCTGTCGGGATTCGACCCAGCGTGCAACTTGAAGCCGAGATGGCGTACGACTTCAAGCGCAATTACACAAGCACGTTCGACAACGGCGTCACCACGTCGGCCGTCACCACGCGGCTGCGGACGCTCCATGGTTTCTTCGGACCAAAATTCCAGACCGGCTCGGGCGCATTCCGCGCCTTCATTTCCGGCAAGGTGGGATTCGACAACTTTAGTGTGACCGGGGCCAACGCTCCAGCCGGGTTTACCAACGCGGTTGGCTTGGGCACAGGTGCCACTTACTTCGCACTCTATCCGTCCGCCGGTATCGAGGCGTTCGCCGGACCGATTGGCTTGAGATTGGAAGCCGGAGACGATGTGTTCTTCAACAATGGCGCACATAACAATCTCCGTGTCACTATTGGTCCGCAGTTCCGGTTCTAGCTCAATCGACATCAACCAGAGATCGCGGCGGCCTGCAAAAGGTCGCCGCTTCCATTTCCGTTCCAGCATTCAGCAACCCGAAGAAGAACACCGCGTGCGGATGCACCCCGCCCGTTTCATCATTCCTCCCAAGAGTCCTGTGATACAGTGTTGCGCACTGAATGCGCCGCCCGTTGAGGCCGGCAATCCTCCGTTGCCATTCGTCCAAGGAGTTTCCATGACCACGCTGCGCGAGTTGGTAAAAGATCGCAAGCTCTATTCCGTGAAGGACTCTCATACGGTGCTGGAAGCGGCGCGTTACATGATGGAATACAACATCGGCGCTGTGCCCGTGCTGCGCGACGGGGATCTGGCGGGAATTATTTCCGAACGCGACATCATGAATCGCGTGGTGGCCGTCGGACGTACCCCGGGGACCACGGCGGTTTCCGAGGTGATGACCCCGAACCCGCGCTCCGTTGCGGCGGACGAAACCATTGACGAGTGTTTGTTCATCATGCGCGAGTTCGGATTCCGCCACCTGCCGGTTATGGAAGGTAAGGAGTTGAAGGGCGTAGTTTCCCTGCGCGACGTGGTGATGCACCAGGCCGTGGAACTGGAGCGCCAGACGCGCCGCGCAGCTTCCTGACGCAGGAGTTCGCAGTTCGCACGAGCTTCGGCCGCGCACTGCGCTCTCAGCGTTTCCGCAACGTGACCTGACCGGACTTCGGCGGCAGCGTGAAGGGAAATTCGAAGATTTTCCCGTTCAGAGGCACGCGCAGAATCAGATCCTCCTGCTTCTTCCACCCACCGATCCATTTACTCTTCGTGCTGAATAGAACCCAGCCGTTGGTTTGCGGATTGGCCGTATCCAGATGCGTCGCCCGCAGGCTGTTCTTGCCCACAAACTCCTGCAGTTCAGCCGAATCTTTTAAATACGCGCGCAGCAAGCTTTCCTTCTCATCCTTCTTTTCCGGATTCTTCTTAACTTCGCGAGCGACCTGATCGTTCAGCGCATCCGCGTCGTTCTGGATTTTCTCCGAGAAGTTGTCGGGATCGAGCGCCGGTTGCTCGACCTGAAAATGCTGAACGAACTCCAATGTAATCTTGTCAGGCTTGACGTCGATGGCCTGCTGTCCCCGGTTGCGCACCTCCAGCAGCACCGCGAAGAAGGGCTCGTGGCGGCGGTGCACTTTTTCCAGTTCCTGCGTGTCTACGGCCACAACCAGGCCAACATCGGTCGACGACATCCCGTATCGAAGCTTCCCGTCCGTGCCTTGGGAAAACGTGCAGCCGGGAGACTGTTCGTCCCAGCGCGCGGCGGGAACTTTCTTGTCGTGGGCGGGCGGAGACGCCGGGCTCGCGGCCGCCCCCAGCAGAGCGCATGTGAGCATCACGAACCATAGGGCCCGTAGCCTTGCTGCTGATGCTTGAGACATGTCTTATTGCTTCGGGGGAGTCGTTACCGTCAAGGAGACGGTGGGAGCGGAGGTGTTGGTCCCCGTATTGCTCGAGATCACACCGTTAGAATCGATACCCACGATTGTAAATGTGTAAGTGTTGGCGGGAGTCACTCCGTTCGGAGTTGTCGTGGTCGTGCCGGTAGTGCCGCCACAGGAAGGCAGCAGCAGAAATGCCGCGCTGGCTACCAACAGCGCCAGCAGGCCTAAAGCTTTCCGCGAGCGCGTGCCGCCGAATGCCGAGCCCACTCCGGCAAATCCGATCAGCGGAATGGACAGCCAGAGCGCATAGAAATTCCGCGGCCGCTGAGCCGCGCCCGTGACCACGGGTCCAAAGGTGCTGATGGTCAGGGTTGCAGGCTGCGGATTCGTGCTCAGTTCGAGCACGCTGCCCTTCGGATACGTAAACGAGCAAACTGGGGCGATGGTCACCAGCGGCGTAATCGAGCTGCAATAGAGCGTGATGCCGCCATTGGACGGGGTCAGGTAGCCGTTGATCGGGTTCACGCTTACGGTTCCCTCCGCTCCATTCCCGGCCGGCACACTGGTGGGCGCAATCGCACTGGTCACGCTGATCGTGAATTGCGGGGTGACGGCTAATACCGTCAGTTGCTGGGGCGGCGCCGAGTAGGTGGTCGTAGGGCCTGTGCCGGTGATGGTCACGGAGTATCCCACGGTCGTGGTCTGAATGGTGCTGGTGATGGTAGCAGTGGCGGTCGCGGGTGGGGTCACGGTGGTCGGACTGACCGCGCATACTGGAGTTGAAGTCGTGGGCTGCGTCGAGGTGATCTGGCAGCCCAGGGTCACGGGTCCGCTGAAGCTGCCTACGGGATCAACCCGGATCGACGTCGCCGAAGTTCCACCCGGCGCAATGGCGACTGGATCCAGCGCAGTCGTGGTCAGCAAAAACTCGCTTGTACCCTGCGCGCGCGCCGCGGGTGCGACCGCTAGAGACGCAACCAGGACGCACAATGCCGCCACAGCGGCAACCCCATTCCACATTTTCAACTTGGATCGAGACCCCTCGAAGAAATTCACCATGAGCAGGTTCAAAGTAGCTTCGATTCCTGGGACCCGGAAAAAGGTGCCCGGCTCGCCGGACAAAGGTTCTGCGGAGCAAGGGCCAAGGAACCGTCCTTAGAATATTACCATCGCATTCAGGTGTGTTCGTTCGCCGAGTTTGCACAGAGCGACCATACCTTTCATGGTCTTGATCAAGACATGCGTACCCCCGAGGTTCTCGGAGGCTCGGTAACATGAATTCAGAGTTGTTAAGAAAACGAATGGAGTAGAACGGCGCGGAGAAACAGGCCGCCTTCCGCAGAAGGCGGCCATCCCCATCCGTACTCAGTTTACCGTGAGAGTGAATTGCGCAGCGTGAGAGAGGCTACTGTTGACGCTGTCAGTGCCGGTGACCGTTACAGTGTAGGTTCCAGGCGGAGTGCAGCCTTTGCAAGTTCCAACCGTTGTGCTGCTGCTGCTGCAAGCCGGCATGAAGAACAGGCCCATCATGACGATCCCCAGCAGGAATATGCCCAGCAATTTTCGGCGCCGCGATTCTGCACCGCTTAAACCCATTCCCACGAGTGACAGACCCACAATCGGTAGCCACATCGCGTAGAAGATCCCGGATGATCGCTGCATCGCGGCGGATGCGCCCGCAGTGGTGACGGTCACAGTCAAAGCCGTCGAATTGACCGAGCACGCGGGTAACGGACTACCGCTACCCGTCACATCGCACGTGAGATTAACCGAGCCGTTATAACCGTTCAGAGGCGTGATGGTTATGGTAGACGTGGCCGAAGCGCCCGGGGCTACCGAAGCTGGGCTCGGGGCCGTCGCTGAAATGGTGAAGTCCGGGTTCGTAGCTGAGCTGTACGCTGCGATGAAAGCATCGGGACACGGAATACTGTGGCCCAGGGAATCCGTGCACGAACCACCACCGTAGGCAGCCCCACCACTGACCGGTGCCTGCGTTGGGAACTGCCCAGAATCAGTATCGCCAGTGACATAGATGTTATCAGTGGAATCCACAGCTATGCTCCCCTGGAATTGGTCTTCATCGCCCTCTCCGCCCAGCAACGTGGAAAACAGGGGCTGACCCTGGCTAATGCTGAACACGCTGACGAACGCATCACTATTTCCGCTACCACTCTCCTGAGTCGGGTTTACCAGCGGGAAAGACGCACTTGATGACGTGGACTGTCCTGTGAGGTACACGTTATTCGAAGCGTCAAGGGCTATGCCTAGTCCGAAATCGGTGGCATCTCCACCGAAATAAGTGTCGTAGCTGACGGCAGTGCCCGTACTGTTCAGTTCAAGTAGGAACGCGTTTTGCGTGCCCAAGAGTGAGTTTTGGTAAGTTGTTGGGGACCTGAGCAAGTCGGTTGAGCTCGTAGTCCCCGTGACGAAAGCGTTTCCATTCCTGTCCGCCGCGATGCCGAATGCGTCATCAACCTTGCTGCCACCATAGTAGGTAACGTAGTTATACGCATATGGAGGGGTACTCGAAGTGGGAGCGATCGAAACAACAAAGGCATCATCCAGGGAGACGCCGCCCCCAGTGTTGCAAGTCTGATCTGTGCCGCAATTTGGTTGGATCACGCCTGACGTTGTAGCTAGGTCGGAGGAGATAGTTTCGCCCGCGACGAGAATGTCACCGTTGTTCTGATTCACAGCTACCCCGGTCGCCAGGTCGGAGCGGGTGCCGCCGATGTAGCTGATCAGGGTAAACGTGGTGCCGTCAGGGGTCAGGGCGGCAATATACCCGTCGCCGATGCCGGGTCCCGCGCCGCGATTCACCGCATTTCCGTTCGGTAAAGGATTCTTGCCCCCGGTAGCACCCCCGAGGTCATTTGAGTATGTTTCTCCCACCACGTACACGGCGTGGCTGAACGTATGGACGGCGATACCGAGCGCAGAGTCGCTGTCGGAACCGGCGATATACGTAGCCCATAACGGAGCGCCATTGAGATCGAACTTTACAGCGAAAGCGTCATTGTTGCCGGTTGTTGCTCCACCAATGAAAGTTGGTTGTGCGCTGCCGGCTGTGGGCAGATTATTCGAATCCGTTGTGCCCGCAACATAGATGCCCGCGGTGTCAATCGCAATGCCGCTTGGAAAATCATCGTTGTTCCCCCCGAAAATAGTGGTGAAGACGAGCGCACCGGAGGGGTCTAACTCGGTGATGAACACATCAGTGCCCACCGCGGCACCAGGATTGCCGGGGATCGTCGCGGAATCGGTTGAACCAGTGACGAAAGCATTCCCGCTGGCATCGACCGCGATACCGTTTCCGTAGTCTGCCCCGCCCCCACCGAAATACGTGGCATACGTCACCGTGGGATCAATCACCAGCTGCCGGTTGTGATCGTAGGGCCCAAGTTCGAATGCGACTTCATTCTTGCTCTTCAGCATGAAGCGCGCGTCCACAGTTTCCCGTCCGCCATTCTTTGGCTGATATGCGACTGGCCTGTGCAGTTCAACCGGCCCGGCACTTGTGGCGACGATCAAGTCGCCCGATTCGTTGGTGCGCACACTGTCCGCGCCATCGAAACTTAGCGCGATCACTTTCGGGTCAGCACCGGGGCTTACCAGGTAGTCGAATTCCAGCTGCTTCGAAGCACCGTGAAACGCAAGATCAACTCCGGGATACACATTTCGATAGTTGACCCGGCCGTAGAGAGGAATATTGGAGTGCCACTGCAAGCGATCTTTGCCGATGAAATAGTTAACCCTGCCGGACTGCAAGTCTTCTGCGATGAGCTGCGGATGAGCATTACCTCCCAGAAAATTCATCTGCAGCGTCGTCGGCGACACTTTTTTACGCATTCCGGCGCGCTTCTTCAGCAGGGCTCTTACGCCGGCTGCTCCTCGTCTCTTATTCATCATCATGTCCAGAACTTCGGACTGCCTCTTGCTGCCCGGCAGGCTCATGATGGCTTTTGACGAAGTGAGAAACAGCTTGTACCCGTTCCCTCGCGCCATGTACTTCACTTGCGGATCCGTCTGGCCCTGGTTGGCTTCGAAGGCGAGAGGAAGAGCATCCAGATCGGCGCGCACGCGGCGACGTTGCGCGGCGTTGACGGGAACTTGCGTAGCCGGGGTGCGAGCACTGCGCGCGCGCAAATGGCTCGAGCCCGCAATAGCGGCCACCCCGACGATCGCAATGGCAACAGTCCAAACCGCAGGCATCCACATTTTTTTGGCAGATTGCTTAGACACGAAGTCCTCCTGTAAATACAGCCTTAACCCTGACTGCTGAAAATAGACTCAGATCGCGGGCGCGCCAATGCCCTCACCCGCACCCTTGTGTCCCGAGTCGCCAAGACCAATTTATGTACTTAGTTCGCGAGTATGGATCGCACGCCTGCCCTTGTCAATCAACTGCACGCTGCAATTGAGGTACCACGTCGACACTCTGGAGGAGCCCTGAACCGCCTGGCAAGGTGTCAAAATTTCGACTTTTGCGAGAAGTTTCATGGCACAGTAACGATTACTGCGCTGCATGGTTTAGAACCGCGGCGGCGGTAACTGTGTTGTACCGCGGAATCGAAATAGATGGCGTCTTCTCCTTCCAAAGGGAAGTCATCGCTGCCGATCCGGATGGTCACCGAGCCCTTGATAACAAATAGCAATTCCACCCCGGGATGCGAATGCGGCTTCGCCTTTTCCGGCGCCATCTCCTGAAAATCCGCCAGAAACGCGCTAAGTTTTCGTTCCGTGGTGCGGTAATCCAGGCACTCAAAGTAATACGGAACGTCCTGTGTTCCCGGGCGCTCGGGGAAGCGCACACGCTCATCTTTACGCACCACCCCCACCACCCGTCGTTTGCGCTCGTCGGTGAAGAAGAAATCCAGCCCTACCCCAAACACCATGGCAATGCGCAACAGTGTTGGCAAGGTGGGAAACAACTTTCCCCTCTCCAGTTTCGACAATAGGGCCGCGGAAAGCCCGGTGTGCTTGCCCAACTCGACCAGGCCGAGGCTCTTACGCAACCGCAGAGTTCGCAGTTTCTCTCCAATCGAATACCGCCCGAGGCCATCAGAAATGGTTTCGTTCACGCCCGCCATAGTTTCGTAATGATAAAACGAATATTCCTACCAGTAAAGGAAGACCACGTAGGGACAGCCCCTTGGGCTGTCCAGGGCTCCCCCCAAAAGCGACGGGTGCGAGGCCTAGTGTTTCCACTCCCACCGCGCACCCTGCATCCTCTGCAATATTCAGCCGAAGTTTATTTGGGCGGCTGCTTCTTCTTGAATAGCCCCATCACACTGTTGACTGGGTTCTGCTGCTGTTGTTGCTGCTGCGGATTATTGGCGTTCGGGACCTGACTGTTCAAGAATCCCCCCAACAATCCCGTGGCAATTCCTTTCACATCCGGCGTGAACTTGGGGTCAGACGTCGTTCCTGTGACGCCAAAAGGAATTCCCATTCCACCCACCTGTGCGTTCATCTTGAAGGCGAGTTGGTTGGCGGGATTGACGATGCCGTTTCCGGTGAGAACTCCAATGGCCGGCACCGTGAGATTAATGTTGTTCGCGGCGGTACCTTGCGGCGCCATTTTCACGTCAGAACTGAAATTCTGAATGCTCGTATCGTTGCCGGTGTTCTTGCCCGCGAGAGCAGCAATCGCCGACATTTTTTCCCCGAGATTGAAGTTGGCGAGCTTCGTGTTCTGCATCTTCACCGATCCTGTCGTCACCAACGCGTTGACCGGACCTGTGCTCGCCGTAGTCACATCAAGATCGCCGCCCTTGAGCGTTGCTTTGGGAGGCAATATGACGCCGACCGCCGGCAGCATCGCTTCCAGATCGTCCACCGGCATGTTCTGCCCATTCAGTTTCAGGTTCACCGATGTGACTTTCCCGTGGGCATCGTAAGTGCCCGTCAAATGGGCGACCGCTTTGCCCATGGAGATATCGCCCTGGGTGATGGTTCCCGTTTCCCGTGCCAGATTGTGAACCACCGTGAAGTTCACTTTCACCGGTTGTCCGGCCGGAGCGCCCTTCTTGACAACCTGCAACTTCGAGCAGGTCAGGATTCCTGAAGCTTTGGCTTCATTTCCATTCGAGACCACGGTGCCATTAAGATCGGCGATGCCTTGGATCCCAGCCGCGGGATCGATGAATCCCGAAGTGGCCAGATTCATGTTCTGCACCGCGATCTTCGCATTGAACGGCGTCAGGGCCGCGTCGTTGGCATCGATCGGCCCGGCCGTTCCGGTCAGCTTCATGGTTCCACCCGCCGGAAGCTTCGCGGTCATATCGAACGGGAACGACGAACTGAACGAGAAGTTCTTCACCGCGATATTCACTTCGTTATAGACCCGCTGTGGTTCCGTAGAGTCCGCCTTCGATACGTTCATGCGCCCGTGGTACACGTTCAGTTTTCCGATGGATAAATTCATCGGATTGCTGCTGGTTTTCTCCGAGGAGCCGCCCTTTTCCGCCGGAGCCGTTTCCTGCGGCGAAGGCTTCGCGGTGTTTGCCGACTTCTGCGCTGCCCCATTTCTCGGAGTCGGAGCAGTGCCGGACGGATGTTCCGGCGCTGACGGGTTCTTCGACCCCAGGCTGGAGAAATTCCATCGTTCGCCGTTCTCCGATTTCACCACGCTGATCTGCGGCTGGTCGAGGCTGATCTCACGGATGTTGAGCGTCTTGGAAAAGATCAGCGGCAGCAATTCGACGCCGACCTTCAGCGATTTCGCCTGCACAAACGGAGTCTTGCTGAACTGCGGATCGTCGGCAATCGAGATGTTGTCTGCCACCACGCTGCCCGACCAAAGCGCCAGCGACAGGTTGCCCACCTTCACTTGTCGGCCCAAAGCGTCGGTCAGTTCCGACTCCAGCTTCGGACGAAAAGTGTTTGCGTCGATGAAGAAGGGAACTACGATCACAGCAATGATCAGCAGGGCAATGATGATGCCCAGGACTTTAAAGAAAGTTTTCATGATTTCTTCCTCCTGCCAGGTGCGGCAAAGTGCGGTCGTACGCGAAGGAGATCGTGCGGCACTGCCAGTTTATCACTGAGAATCCTGCAGCAGTTCGGGCGAGGGCACGCGGGCGTTCGCTGGACGCTCGCCTGAGCCCCCGGCCGCCGCCAGTTCCTTCTTCGCTTCTTCCTTGCGTCCCAAGTGGAGCAGCACTTGTCCGCGGATATAGTGCGCGTCGGTGCGCGCGGGATCGGCTTTCAGAGCGACGTCTGTTTCCGCCAGTGCGGCAGCATATTTCTGCTGGCGCTGGTAAATTCTGGCCAGCCCCAAGAGCGCGCTGACCAGGCGCGGGTCCCGGCGAAGAGCTTCGCGATAACTCTTCTCTGCGTTGCTGTCGTCCTGCGTCTGCCAATAGACTTCCCCGAGTTGCTCGTAATTGAGGGCTAGATCCGGCTCTACCGCAATGTCTTTCAGAAACTCTTCCCGTGCTCGCGAATAGTCCTGCTTTCCCAGGTACGCCATTCCCAGGTTGAAGTGGACGAACGGAAGCCTGGGATTTGTCTTGGCCGCTGTCTCAAATTGCGCAATCGCCTTGTCATACTCCTGGCGATTCAGATGATATTTTCCGGCGAAGAGATGGTATTCCGGAGAGTCATTTCCTACTTTAAGGAGGCCTTCGGTGGCGCGGGCATCAAGCTTTTCCAGTCCCGCCCGATTTGCCGCATTGCTAAGCACATACAAGTAAGGGAAATGGGTCGATTCCTGCGGCCAGAGGGGTTCGAGGGTTGCCGCCGCATCCCCCCAGCGCTCGGCGAAAAAATAGCAAAGGCCCAGCAGATATCGCGGCTGCACTGCATCCGGTTGCTCGCGGACCACGGATTCCAACGGCGGGATCGCTTTCAGATATTCGTTCTGTCGGAAATAAGCCAAGCCGATATTCAGCCGCACCCCCGCAGCTTGCGGCATCAGCCACTCTGCTTTCTGCAGCGTGCTTACCGCCTTGGCCCACTGCTTGCGCCGCATGTAGACCACGCCGAGATCGGTGTACGCCGCGCCCGATTTCGGATCGAGCTGCAGCACCTCGCGAAAAGCTTTCTCGGCCTCATCCAGTTTTCCATTCTGCAGCGCCAGTTGCCCGCGTGCAAAAATCTGTGCCGGATCCGCGTCGCGCGAGCGCACCGACCCTTCGGGCTGGGATGTTGTTTGCTGTCCCTGCATGGCGCCGCAAATCGCTGTGGCCGCAAGCAGCAGAAGCATTCCGAAAGTATTCGACGTGATGCCTGCCCTTGACACTCGCATGAGTCTCTGCTGTAGTGTCCGCCAGCGCTCGCTCTGAATTCAAGCTGCGCGGGTGCGGATGAATAACGATATTCTGAAACACCTCAGTACTCCGGTCCACTGCAAGGCCCCTGCCATGGTGACCATTCGCGACGTGGCGAAGGAAAGTGGTTTTTCCTCGACCACCGTGTCCATTGTCCTCAACAATGCGCCCTTGTCTCGCTATATCCCCGCGGTCACCAAGAAACGCATCGAGCGTGCGGCACAAAAGCTGGGCTATCGTCCCAACCAGTTCGCGCGTTCGCTGCGCAGCAAGCGCAGTCACACCGTCGGGGTCATGGTCTTCGACATGACGGATCCCTTCTGCACGCTGATCCTTCGCGGCATCGAAAACACGCTCTACCAGTCGAACTACCTGCCCATCCTGACCGACGTCCACAACGAGGGAAGCCGGTTCGAGCGCTACCTGGAAATGCTGCTGGACCGCCGCATCGAAGGATTGATCGTCATTGCCAACTGGCTTTTTCTCGATATCAATTTGCTCGCCGACCTGGAAAAAAGCAGCATCCCCACTGCCATGATCGGGTGCGAATTGAAAAATGAGACCATGAGTTCGGTCATCGTCGATAACGAAGTCGGCGGCCAGTTGGCGCTTGAGCACTTGTACTCCCTGGGACACCGCAAAATTGCCTTTATCCGCGGCCCCAAAGGCCTTACCGATAGTTCACCGCGCTGGCGGGGCATCCGGAATCTGGCCAGGCAATCCGGCCTGGAACTCGATGCCCGCCTCATCCTGGATTTGCCGGAATCCCGCGATCCTCTTTCCAGTTTCGAGTCAGGCTGCAAACTCACGGAAGAACTCATACGCCAAAAGCGCTCCTTTACGGCTCTGCTGGCATTCGACGACATGAGCGCCTTCGGCGCCATCCGCGCCCTCACGAAGGCCGGAATCGGCGTACCCGAGCAGTGCTCCGTAATCGGCTTCGACGATGTGGCGACCTCCGCCATTTACACGCCTTCGCTCACCACCGTGCGCCAGCCGATGGAGTCCATGGGCGCCTCGGCCGTCGGAATTGTCGTGGACGGCATCAATGCTGTGCTGGAGAAACGCGAAATCGCTGCCACCCACCGCAAGGTCGCCCCCGAACTCGTGATCCGCGACTCCACTCGCAACTTGTCATAGATCTGTTTAAGAGCGGTGGGACGGCGCACTTCCCGACTGCGATCTCGAATTGAAAGGGCACGGCTTCAAAGCTTGCGAAAACCCCGCTGGGGCAGATTTTGGGAAGGACACGACTTCAGTCGTGCCGTGATGCCGCAAAGGGATTGCGGCTTTAGCCCCTGAGGCAAGCTCCGGGATTCTCACTTCGTAAATACCGCAAATCATCAAGGCGGAAAATTGGATTCGCGATTGGGTTTTGGGAAGGGCACGACTTTCAGTCGTGCCGTGATGCTGCAAAGGGATTGCGGCTTTAGCCGCCGAGGCAAGCCCCGGGGTCTCACTTCCGTAAATACCGGAAATCATCAAGGCGGAAAATTGGATTCGCGATTGAGTTTTGGGAAGGGCACGACTTCAGTCGTGCCGTGATGCCGCAAAGCGATTGCGGCTTTAGCCGCTGAGGCAAGCCCAACTCTTCGTAAACCGCCCAAACTCTCCCCCAGCCGGGTACCTAGCTAGTGAGTAGCCTCACACTTCGCTTTTTTCTTGACAGTGGCCATAACCTAAAGCCACTATTCATACGTTTTAATAGTCTCCACTTCGGGTCTCAGTCCGCAAAAAGATCGTTGAGCAAACGTGTGAGCCGTGATGCTCACACCCAGAACGGCAAAGTTTGACCGAACCAGCGCGGGCGCAGGTCGCGCGCATGAGGGCTATATCACTATGAAATCTCGTCTCGTGTTAGGGATCCTGATTGTCCTGACATTTTGCGTGGCCGGCTGGGCGCAGACCGGCTCTATCACTGGCACGGTGAAAGATCCTTCCGGCGCTGCCGTTCAAGGGGCGATGGTCGTGGTCACCAGTCCCGACAAGGGCATCAATCGCGAAATGCAGACCAACTCCACTGGAGACTACAACCAGTCGGGCCTGACGCCGGGCACTTATGACATCATCGTGACCGCCCCTGGCTTCAAGAAGTTTCAGGCCAAGGCCGTGAAGCTCGATGTCGCTGAGAAGGCACGGGTGGATGTCAACCTTCAGGTCGGCGCTGCAACGACCGAAGTCATAGTGGAGGGCACCAACGTCGCGCAGGTCGAGACGCAGTCGTCCGAACTGGCGGGAACCGTCACGGGCAAAGAGATCACGCAACTGCAACTGAATGGACGCAACTTCTCAACCCTGGTTACGCTCGTTCCGGGCGTAAGCAACCAGACCGGAATGGATGAACCGCAGGTCGGCATTAACGGAAGCGTTGCGTTCAGCATGAATGGCGGCCGCACCGAGTACAACAACTGGGAACTGGACGGCGGCGACAACATGGATAACGGCAGTAACAGTACGCTGAATGTCTATCCCAGCGTGGACTCGATTGCAGAGTTCAAGGTGCTGACTTCCAATTACGGCGCGCAGTATGGCCGCAACGGTTCCGGCACGGTCGAAGTGGAAACTAAGTCGGGCACAAAAGCATTCCACGGCAATGCCTATGAGTTTGTCCGCAATGACGCCTTCAACGCGCTGAACTATACCGATATGGCGTCTCACGGCGGCTCAGGAAAAATCGCGCCCTACAAGAAGAATGACTTCGGGTACACGCTTGGCGGCCCAGTCTTTATCCCGGGGCTCTACAACAAGGACAAGCAAAAGACGTTCTTCTTCTGGTCCCAGGAGTGGCGTCGCGAGCGCGTGCCGGGTGGCTTCAATACCACAGTCCCTTACAGTGCTGAACGTGCCGGTGACTTCAGTGATCTGTGCCTTCCCACGCCCGGACCTGACTGCCCAACCGATCCGAGAACTGGTGCCCCTTTTGATGGGACTCAGGGTCCTCTGCCAGTCGATCCCGCGGCCGCTGCTCTGTTACCGCTTATTCCGGTGGGTACTGTAGATGTACCCGGCGCCTCCAGCTATATCGCTAACGTAACGCTCCCGACATCTTGGCGCGAAGAACTGGTCCGTGTCGATCACAACATCAACGAACACAACCGTCTCACGTTGCGTTACATTCACGATTCGTGGAATACGATCGAACCCGGCCCCATATGGGATTCCGCGTCGTTCCCGACCGTGCAGACCGCTTTCAACGGCCCCGGCGTCAGCTTGGTGGCACGATTGACGAGCAATATCTCTCCCAGCCTGCTGAACGAATTCGTTGCCAGCTATACCACCGATCACATTTCCTTCAAGTCTGTCGGCTACTATCAGCGTCCCGCCAATTTCCCCATGGGATCTATCTTCAACAATGGATTCGGCGGAAAACTTCCCGCCATCAGTCTTAGCGGTGGAATCTACGACGGCATCGCAGAAGACCCGAACGGCATCTGGCCTGAGGGGCCTTATAACTCCAACCCCACATACACCTATCGGGATAACCTGACGAAAATCGCCGGACGCCACAACCTCACAATGGGTGCCTACTTTGTTGCTGGCCAGAAGAATGAGTTGAGCAGCGTGCAAGTGAACGGAGCGCTGACCTTTGACACGGGTTCCAGCGTCAGCAGCGGAAATGCTTTTGCAGATATGCTGCTGGGCAATATTGCCAGTTTCAGTCAAGGCAGCAATCAGTTGAAGTTTTATAATCGGTACAAAATTTTGGAACCCTACTTCCAGGACGATTGGCGCGTCACCGACCGCTTAACCCTGAATTTGGGCGTGCGTGTCAGTTTGGAAGGGACTTATCGGGATCGCTACAAGCATGCCTATAACTGGGATCCTTCTGCTTACAACGCTGCCACTGCACCTCAAATCGATGTCGATGGTTCCATTACCGGCAGCGCGGGTGCACTGGTGCCCGGTGTTGGCAATCCGCTCGATGGATTAGTCCAGTGCGGCGTGAACGGTGTACCGATCGGATGCTCTAAGGGACACCCCTTCAACGCGGCGCCGCGTGTCGGCTTCGCGTGGGACCCGTGGGGCAACGGCAAGACTGCCATACGGGGGGGATACGGAATCTTCTGGGAGCACGCCAACGGCAACGAGGCAAACACGGAGGGCATGGAAGGTCAGACCTCACCGCTGCTCCAGACTCAAACTCAGAACCTGATCACTGGTTACACAAACGTGGGTGGAGGAGCTTTGGCTCCCGCATTCCCCGCCAGTTTCTACTCAATTCCGGCCCAAGTGGTCTGGCCTTACATGCAGCAGTGGCACCTGGATCTGCAGCGGGAATTGCCAGCACACATCGTGACAACTGTTTCGTATGTCGGGAGCAAGGGGACACATCTCGGGCGACAACGTGACTTGAACCAACTCGTGCCCACCCTAGCGTCCGAAAATCCGTTCTTGCCTGGCCAACCGATCACTGACACTGAGTGCGGCACGGTCACTAATGCGGGTTTTTCCAATGTGAGCGCGGTGGTTAACGGGACTACGATTACGGGACAGCCTGCCATTAATTTGCAGACTGCTTGCGGTAATGATCCTAACCCTTATCGCCAGTTCCAGGGCATCGCTAGCATCACTCGCCTGGAGAACAAGGCATCCTCCATCTACCATGCTTTACAGGTTTCGGCCCGTAAGAGCGTTGGAGCGTTAAGCCTGAGTCTGGCCTACACGTATAGTCACTCGATCGACGACTCGTCGGATCGTTACAACGGCGACTTCGTTAACTCCTACGACATTGCCTCGAACCGGGCGAGTTCCAATTTCGATCAGCGGCACCTGCTGAACATCGGATACGTGTATGACCTTCCTTTCTTCAGGAAACCTGGCGTGACGCACTCCATTCTCGGTGGCTGGCAATGGTCAGGTATCGTGGCATTTTCAACGGGAACACCTTTCACGGTGACGAATGGTACCGATGTCGGCGACAACGCCGGCGTCGGCAACGGCGTTGGGACTGGCTCTTACCCGGATATTGTCAGCAATCCCAACGCTAACATCCCGCCAGCGAGTCAGGTCACGTTGAGCAGCGATGCAGGCTTCTTCTATAATCCCGGTGCTTTTGCGGTGCCCACTGGGCTCACGTTTGGGAACTCAGGCAGAAACTCCTTGCGCAATCCCAACCGAACCAACTTCGATATGGCATTGTTCAAGCACTTTGCGATCAAAGAGAGCATGGCCTTTGAATTCCGCGCCGAAGCCTTCAACATCTTCAACCATAGCGAATGGACCGGGCCCTCCGGAGATTTTGGAAGCAACGGCTTCCTTGAAATCGGCGGAGCCCATCTGGCTCGCGTTCTGCAACTCGGTGCGAAGTTCATCTTCTGACCGAGTTTGTCATCCAAAAACAGAACCGGCCTCGCAAGAGGCCGATTCTGTTTTGGGAAAGAATCAAGAGTTCCCGAATTGGGACTTTCTTGTTAGCTTTGCGGAAAATATCCTATTTAACTCCAATGAGTTCAAGACTTTACATATAACCCATTTGCTTCGAAGACTTTGCAAGCGTGAGGGGCGCTTCGATCCCGTAAGTCTCCCGTTTCGAATACTTTGCGGATTCACCGCTAAAAAAAATTACCGGATGGGTCGAGACTAAAAACCTATCCCACCGTCACCGCCGTAGCCGCCCCCACGGCTTTCAGCGCGTGCTCCAGATCGCTGATCAGATCGTCCACGTTTTCAATCCCTACTGACAACCGGATCATCTGTTCCGTCACTCCCATTTTCCGGCGTTCCTCCTCAGGGACGGTGAGGTGCGAGGTAAGCACGGGAATGCACACCAGCGACTCGACACCGCCCAGACTGGGAGCTAGCGTGAACAGCTGAAGAGCCTCGCTGACCCGCCGAGCATCTGCGCCCGTGCCCTCGACCTCGAAGGTGACCATGCCGCCGCCGCCCGACATCTGCGCTCGCGCCAGCGCATGCTGCAGATGGCTTTTCAGAAACGGATAATGCACTCGCCGTACTTTCGCGTGTTGTTCCAGAAATTCAGCTACATGCAGCGCATTTTCATTTTGCCGCGCCACCCGCACCGCCAGCGTTTTCATTCCGCGCACCAGCATCCACGACGCATGCGGATCCATGCAGTTCCCGATCGTCGTCCGCGTGGCGAGAATCTTCTCGATCATTCCCTTGCTTCCCGCCACGACCCCGCAGATCAGATCCGTATGGCCGCCAAGATACTTCGTCCCAGAGTGCATGATCAGGTCGAAGCCATACTCCGCCGGACGTTGGTTGATTGGCGTTCCGAACGTGCTGTCGATCATGCTGATCAGCCGGTGCTGTTTGGCCAGACTCGCGACCCGTTGCAGGTCCACTACGCGGATTGTGGGATTGGTCGGGGATTCTACGTACAAGAGCTTCGTATTCGGCCGAATGGCTTGTTCGTGCTGGTGGTAATCCGTCGTGTCGACAAACGTGGTTTCCACGCCAAACTTCGACAGCCACAGCGATAGGAATTTGTGTGTCCCGCCGTAGACATCGCGCTGAGCGACGATGTGGTCGCCGGCCTTGAGCAGGGCCATGATGGTGGTCGTGATTGCCCCCATCCCGGAGGAGAACGTCAGAGCCCCATCGACGCCCTCCAGTGCCGCCACGGTCTTCTCGGCCACGGTGTTGGTGGGATTTCCGTAGCGCGTGTAGTAGCTGTCACTGCCGGTGACGCGCAGTTGTTCGTCGTTGTCGGTCACCTCGAAAGTGGACGTCTGGTAAATAGGGAGAGCCACGGGACCGTTCTTCTTGTGCAGGTCGGCGGCGCTCCGTGCCACTTGCGTCTCCGCATGATCAGCTTTGCGATTCATAGAAGCCTCTCTTTGCCTTCAGAGTAATTCTGTTCCGCTAAGATCAGCAACTCTACATCGCTTTGCGGCTGGTTTTTGTTCTTTGCCGCCAGGGCTGCAGTTATAATCTCCCATTCATGGATTTAGGACTCAGGAACCGGGTAGCCCTGGTAGCCGCTTCCAGCCAGGGATTGGGACTCGCCACGGCGGAAGCTTTCGCCGCGGAAGGCTGCCGCGTGGCGATGTGCGCGCGCAATCAGCAGGCGCTCGCTTCCAACGCAGAAAGAATCCGGAAGCAGCACAACGTTGAAGTCTCCACGGATGCGTTTGACGTCACCGACGCGCGGGCCGTGCAACGCTTTGTAGCCGCCGTTGCCGACAAGTTCGGCACGGTCGACATCTGTGTCACCAACGCCGGTGGCCCGCCAGCCAAGGGATTTCTCGCCGCCTCCCTTGAAGACTGGCACAAGGCAATTAGCGCGAATTTTCTGAGCACGGTCTACTTTGCCCGCGAAGTCATCCCCCACATGCAGCGCCAGCACTGGGGAAGAATCATCACTATTACCTCGATTACGACCAAGCAGCCGGTGACGGATCTCGTGCTCTCGAATGCGGTGCGCACGGCCGTCGTCGGTCTGGTCAAGAGTCTGGCCAACGAATTCGGAAAAGACGGGATCCTGGTCAACAATGTTGGCCCCGGATTCACGGCTACCGACCGCCTCAAGGAACTAGCCAAAGCGCGCTCGGCGAGCTCCGGGAAACCGGAGCAGGAGTTCCTGGATGCCTGGGCCGCGGATGCTCCGTTAAAACGCCTGGGAGATCCGAAAGAGTTCGCCGACACCGTGGTCTGGCTTGCATCAGAACGAGCGTCCTACATTACGGGACAAACGGTGCTAGTGGACGGTGGAATGTATAAAGGATTGTAGGAGCAGCTCAAGGAGTTTCATGCGATCGATTTCTTCACGAATATCAGTGATGAGCGGCGAAGGCGCGCTTTCGGTTTTCGCGCGTGCCAAGGAACTCGAAGCCCAGGGGCACTCGATCATTCACCTTGAGTTGGGCGAGCCGGATTTTCACCCGGGACAGTCGGTGATTGAGTCTGCTCAGAAGGCGCTGGCTGCGGGCAAAGACCGATATTGCGCCGTGAACGGACTGCCCGCCCTGAAGCAAGAGATCGCCGCCTATCTGGATCGCACCCGCAATATAAAGGTTGCAGCCGAGAATGTGGTTGTAGCGCCGGGCTGCAAGCTCGCTCTCTTTCAGTCGATGATGGCGCTGCTCGAACCAGGCGATGAAGTCCTGTATCCCGATCCCGGTTTCCCCGGATATGCGTCCATTTCGCATGGGCTCGGGGCCGTACCCGTTCCGTTTACGTTATCAGCGCGCAATCAATTTCAACCAGATCCCGCGGAAGTTGCGGCAAAAATCACTCCGCGCACGCGCATGTTGCTGACGAACTCTCCGGGCAATCCTACCGGAACCGTGTACACCGACGCGGTGCAGCGCGGGCTGGCCGAGCTCGCGGTCAAGCACGACCTGTGGGTGCTGTCCGACGAGATCTATGCCCGCATCATCTACGGCAACGAGTATCTTTCCATGCTGCGCTACCCCGGAATGGCCGAGCGCACACTGATCATCGACGGATTCTCCAAAAGCTTCGCCATGACCGGATGGAGATTGGGTTACACGGTGGCTCCGCCCGAAGTAGTTCCGGCGCTGGCGATGATGGTGGTGAACACCTACACCTGCGTTGCCGAATTCACGCAATACGCCGCCATCGATGCCCTGCGCGACCGGGAAGACAACACGGCCCGGATGGTCAGCGAGTTTACCCGGCGCCGGGACCAGTTCGCCCGCGACCTGAACCGAGTGCCCGGATTCCGCTGCCTGCCGCCCGAGGGCGCGTTCTATGCATGGGTCGAGATTACGGGAACAGGAATCAGCGCTGAAGAGTTGTGTCGCATTTTGCTCGAAGATGCGGGGGTGGCTGCAATCCCAGGTGCAGCCTTCGGAGCAGCCGGAAAAGACTTCATCCGGTTCTCATTTGCGTCCTCGATGGCGACGTTGCAGGAAGCCGTCGAGCGCATTCAGAAAGTGTCGAGCGCCTGGCAGGGAACAGCGGCTGTTCGTTGAACACCGTGCAGCGGTACACAGCTAAGGGTTAGAGGGGGGATTTGATGAGCGTACGACGTTGTGTGTCCATCCTGTGTATTGTCTTCACGCTACCTGCTTTGCTGACAGCCCAGGCGCGTCCTTTTCCCGGTCCCGATGTTCAGCAGCTCTATCAACGTCTTTTGCCTCAGATCGAGAAAATTCCTGCGTTCGATCACCACGCTCACCCCGGATATGCGGATGATCCCGACGTCGATGCCATGGCCGCGCCTCCGAATGCCAGTGAGGCTTTGCGCACGCGCGATGACAATCCCGAACTGGCGGCTGCCGCCAAGGCCCTTTTCGGCTATCCGTACAACGACCTTTCTCCCGAACATGCCAAATGGCTGCTGAATAAAAAGAACGAGCTCAAGAAACAACTGGCCGGAACGGCGTATTTCAATTCCATTCTCGACAAAATCAACATCGAGAGTTCGGTCGCCAATCGCGCCGTGATGCCGGACTACCTTGATCCGCAGCGCTTCCCCTGGGTATTTTTCGCCGACGCTTTCATGTGGCCGTTCAATAATGAGCGCGAGACCGCGCGGAATCCCGACGAGGGGGTGTACATCCCGCTGCAAGAGAAGATGCTGCACCGCTGGATGCAGCAGGAAAATGTCAGCAAGTTGCCTGCGAACTTTGCGGACTATCTTAAGTTCGTCAGCCAGACGCTCGAGGACAACTCAAAGCGTGGAGGCATTGCGATGAAGTTCGAGGTCGCTTATTTCCGCCCCACCACGTTCAGCGATCCGACGCGAGCGCAGGCCGAAGATCTTTACGCTCACTACGTGAGTGGAGGAATTCCGACGGAGAAGGAGTATCGAACCTTCCAGGACTTCATCTTCCGCTACCTGGTGCAGGAAGGTGGGCGGCTGCATCTCCCGGTTCACATCCACACGGCGGTGGGGATCGGCGATTACTTCAACCTGTCGCAAAGCAACATCATGAACCTGGAAAGCGTGCTGCGGGATCCACGTTATGCCTCCACCACCTTCGTGATGATTCACGGAGGATATCCACTGGAGCGCGAGGCGATCTGGCTGGCTGCGATGAAGAACGTTTACCTGGATACCTCGTTCGGTGAACTGGCTCAGTATCCGTCAGCGTTCAAGCAGACGCTGAAAATGTTCCTGGAAACTTTTCCCGACAAGATCACCTTCGGCACCGATTGTTTCCCGTACAATCAGGTGCTGGGAGCGGAAGAGAGCTATTGGCTGGGCGCGCAGTCCTCGCGCATGGCACTTGCCGCGGCCCTGGCCGAGATGATTTCGGAAGGAGAAATCACCGAAGCGCGCGCCCTGGAATTAGCTCACGCGTATTTGCATGACACGGCGGTCAAGTTGTACGACGGTAGAGTGCATTAGGCATTCGTTCTTGTTCGATGGGCTCAGTCGATCGGGAAGCAGCCACGCGACGCGTGAATGGCGAAAACGAGAATACGTGGCGAGGGCTCAAGTTAAGTGGACAAAGAGACCTTTGAGAACAAGAAGCGACCCTCGGGGGCTAAAGCCCTCGTTCTTTAGACGCGAGGGGGCGGCACGCCTGAAGGCGTGCCCTTCTCAAAGCAAACACAATCCGTACAGATTCACAATCAGTGCACATTAAGGTTAACCCATGCCGAAATCGAAGAAGAAGACTAAATCCGCGAAACCGAAGCCCGTTCCACGCTCCAACGCTCAATCCCATACTCGCGCCAAGCGCGCGGTCAGCAAACACGCGGCACCTGCGGCCCAGCTGCAATACATTCCCTGGCACACCATTCCGCTGGAAGACCTGAACCCGCTGCTGCAGCGCCAGTTTGTTGTCGGACAGGAAATCATGCTGGCCCGCGTGCTCCTCAAGAAAGGATGTATCGTTCCTGAGCATTCTCATCACAACGAGCAACTGACGTACATCGTCGAGGGCGCGCTCAAGTTCTGGATCGATAAGCAGGAAATCGTGGTGCACGCGGGGGAGGTCCTGTGCATTCCCGCGAATATGCCGCATAAGGCTGAGGCGATGGAAGACACTGTGGACCTCGACATATTCACTCCTCCCCGCGCCGATTGGATCAACAAGACGGACCAATACTTGCGGAAAGAGAAGTAGCCAGGGCCCATGTTCTCACCTTCAGCAATGGCGCCAAGCGTGCGCCAAGGGGATTTCCGGTTCCGCTGTATTGCATGCGGAGACCTCAGTGATCAAGCCAGCCAGGATTTCCGCTGCGCGCATTGTGGAGACTTGCTGGAAATCATCTACCCGAACTGGCAGCAATCGAGGCCGGATGCGGCCCAAATGAAAGCCGCTTGGCTGGATCGCAAACTGTCGGCAAAACCGGCCGATCAGAGTGGCGTCTGGCGTTTTCGCGACTTGCTGCCGCGGATCGACAGCGAACAGGACGCAATCACGCTGCGCGAAGGCAATACACCGCTGTACGAATTACCGCGGTGTGCGCGGACAACGGGAATTCCGCGCCTGTTCGCCAAGCATCAGGGAATGAATCCGACCGGTTCATTCAAGGATGCTGGAATGACGGTCGCCGCCACGTTTGCGCGCCGAGCCGGGTTTCGCTGGGTCGCTTGTGCATCCACAGGCAATACCTCAGCCTCCATGGCAGCCTATGCAGCCCGGGGCGGCTTGCGCAGCCTGGTGCTGGTTCCCGAAGGAAAGATTTCCTGGAGCAAGCTGTCCCAGGCACTCGATTATGGCGCCGTGACTTGCCAGTTGCGGACTGATTTCGACGGTTGCCTCCGGCTCTTACAGCAGCTCGTGTTGCGTGCGCCCGTCTACCCTCTGAACTCGATCAATCCATTCCGCCTGGAAGGCCAGAAGACGCTCGCGATCGAGTTGCTGGAACAACTGGGCTGGAATGCACCCGATCACATTATTGTTCCCGGCGGAAATTTGGGAAATAGTTCTGCCATCGGCAAAGCCCTGGTCGAGATGCGCGACTTAGGCCTGATCTCCAGACTGCCCAAGCTCTCAGTGATCCAGGCCGAAGGCGCAAACGCGCTGGTGCGGACTTTGCGGGAAGCCGCAGGCAAGCGCCTGGTCAGCGTGGCCGCGGAAACACGAGCAACAGCGATTCGCATCGGCAACCCGGCGTCGTGGAAGAAGGCTGCACATGTGCTCGAGGCGACGAGCGGCGCCTGCGAGCAGGCCAGCGAAATAGAAATCGCCCAGGCCAAAGCGGAGATTGGCGCTGAGGGAATCGGATGCGAGCCTGCCTCTGCCGTCACGCTTGCCGGATTGAAGAAGCTCATCCAGCAGGGGTTTGTGAAGCAAAATGAAACAGTCGTGCTGGTGCTGACCGGCAACCTGCTGAAAGATCCCGATTTCACCATCGATTTTCATCGCGGCGACATGTTCAAGGGAGGTGCGGATGCAGGCGTAAGCGGTGAAGTGGATGCCTTGCGGCATCCCCCGCTGGTCCTCGATGCCACACTGGATGCAGTGATTCGAACCCTGGAGCAAGCCGAAAAGTCCTGAACGGAAGTATGCCAAGCAAGAAAACATCAAAGCGCCTGCGCCTGTCGCTGCCGGCTACCTCAGCCAACCTGGGCCCGGCCTTCGATGCTGCGGCTCTGGCGATGGATTTTTATATCAACATCGATGCGACTGAAGCCGGCGAATTCTCGATCGCGGCTACCGGGCGCGACTCCGTGATTTGCGGCAATCTCGAGGAGCCCCTGATTCTCAACACGTACCGCGAAGTGATGCAGGCCGAAGAGCGAAAAGTCGTTCCGTTATCGCTGCGCATCGCGAACGAGATCCCCATTGGGAAAGGGTGTGGTTCTTCTGCCGCCGCCCGCCTGGCAGGGATCGCCCTCGCGGTACACTTCGGGCGCCTACACTGGACTGACGCACAGATTATCGGCGAGGCCTCTCGCCGCGAACATCATCCCGACAACGCGTCTGCCTGCTGGATGGGCGGCCTTACAGTGGCGCGCATGTCGGCAGAAGCCGAGGCGCAGGTGGTTACTGTGCGGCCCAAAGGAAAGTGGCCTCTGCTGCTTGTCATCCCGGAGCAGAGCCTCTCGACCGAAGCGGCCCGCTTTGTTCTTCCTAAGGAGTACTCGCGAGCGGATGCCGTGGTCAATATCCAGAACTCGATGCTGCTGCTGGCGGCGTTTGTCCAGGGACGTCCCGAGTTGCTGGCCGTGGCGCTTGAAGATCGCATTCACCAGCCGTACCGCGCAGCTTTGTGCCCTCTCCTCCCATGCCTTCAGGAATTGAAGGGCAACGATGGAATACTCGGTGCCGCTCTGAGTGGTGCGGGGCCATCGGTCCTGGTCTTCCTCGATCCGCGGAGTTCACAGGCAAAGGCCCGCAAAGCCGTTGCCTCCCGCCTGAATGGCGCGGGTCTAAAAGCAGAACTGCTCGCTACTGCAATTACCTTGCGCGGCGCGCGTCGGTAGCACCGAACTGGTCTAATGCGAGTCGCGTTCGTAGGCCCGCTTCGGCTCCAAATAAGGACGCGGTAAGAAGAATCGATGATCCATTGTCAGTCATTTCGTGAATCCGTCGTTCCGCAGCAGTTCCGAAGCCTCAGCGGATCCGAGATAGCGAAGGAAGTCTGCTGCCTCCCGCTTATGCGGCGAACGAGTCAGGATGATGGCCCCTTGGTCCAGAGGAGGGTAGTCCTCGGCGGGAACTTCCCAATACTTGCCTTTGCCTGACTTACTGAGTGCGCGTGCATGGGCGAGCGCCACGAAACCAGCCTGCGCGTTCCCGGATTCCACGAACTGCGCCGCTTGTGCCACGTTTTCTCCCATGACCAGCCGATCCTTAACGCGATCGTACAATCCCGAGTGTTTCAACGCGGCCATTGCGGCACGCCCATAGGGAGCATGTTGGGGATTGGCGATGGCGATCTTCTTTACCGAGGGATTGAGAAGAACATTTAATCCATGGTGCTCGAGATCGAGTCGCGAGTCGGATGGTGTCCACAAAACCAGTTTGCCGCGTGCGTACTGCGTAAGACTGTCGCCCTCGGCTAATCCTGCGACGACCAGTTGCCGGGGATATTCCATGTCGGCCGAGAGAAACACGTCGAATGGCGCCCCGTTCTGGACTTCCTGCGTAAGCATCCCCGATGATCCGAACGAGAGCTTCAGATGAACGCCCGTTTTTTGTTCATAGCTGCCCCCGATTTGTTTTAGCGCGGAACTTAGATCTGCGGCGGCAGCCACGGTCAGCTCGACAGGCTTTTGGCGCGCGGTGCCCGGAGTAACGAGAACCAAGAAGCTCGCGGCAAGCAGCATGCAAAGCAACGGAATCCCAACAGAAATCACCCTCATCCCCATCCTTTCTACTGCTGGCGTCAGTACATTGTAGCTTCTCGTGCAACGAAGGACGCCTGCGGTGATTCCCGAATTGGGTCAAACTCGCGTGAACAGCGCGGTTTTGCTTGATTCGCTGATTGCTACTTTTCATACTATGCAGTGAACGTCATACGTCGATTTGGGCCGGTCTTCCTGGCCTTTCTCCTTTCGAGTGCTCCCCTCGCGTCATCGCAGAGTAGTCGGCAAAGTGTGCCTGGAAGTCCAACTCGCGATGCAGACCGCGACCACGCCAGAGAGCGCAGCGAGTGGTTTTCTCGCGGGCGGATCGTTCCGGGGCTACCTTCCGCGGAACTGAGGCACCATGCCTATCAAGCCAAGCTGAGGATGCGAGCGCAACGGGCGGCTGCCCGCGTGATTGTGCCCAACGCTGCGTCGCTGGGCTCAGGATCCTGGATCCCTCTGGGTCCAGCGCCTTTAGCCTCGGACGCGAGCGGAAACGGCATGCAGGACTACCGTCAGGTAGCAGGACGTGTCACCGCGGTGGCGATTGATCCTGCCGACCAGACCGGCAATACGGTTTTCGTCGGCGCTGCTCAAGGGGGAATTTGGAAATCCACAAATGCCGCATATAACGTCGCGGACAATGTCGCCTGGAATGCAATCAGTGACAATCAGGCAACGCTCTCCATCGGCTCCATTGCCATCCAGCCGGGCAACTCCGATCCGGCGAAGTCCGTGATCCTTGCCGCTACTGGGGAAGCGAACAACTCGGCGGATTCGTATTTCGGCTTGGGCATCTTGCGTTCCAGTGATGCGGGCAGCACCTGGAATCTGATTTCCAGCGCCAACAACGGTGCGCTTTCCTTCAGCGGGTTGGGCGGCACACGCATGGCTTTCAGTACTGCAAACGGGCAGACGAACGTGGTCGTTTCGGCGATGGGGACAAGCTCGGAAGGCCTGATTGATGGAGCCGTGACCGCCACCACCACGCGAGGCCTGTACACGTCTGCGAACGCCGGGCAGAGCTGGAGCTACAACGCGCTGGCTGATCCGGGAGGCACGACGGATCCGACATCCGCCACGTCAGTAGTCTACAATGCCGCTGCCAATTCGGGTGCAGGGGCATTCTTCGCAGCCGTTCGCTATCACGGCTTCTACTCGTCTGCTGATGGAATTCACTGGACGCGCATGGCCGCACAACCCGGCGGCGCCGTGCTCAGCGCCACCGCGTGTCCCCCGCAATCGACCGCCAACAATCGGGCCTGTCCGATCTATCGTGGCGAGATCACCGTCGTTCCCGGGCGCAATGAAATGTATGTCTGGTATGTGTTCCTGGACGCCTACGGCAATGCGCAAGATGGTGGCATTTGGAAAAGCGTCAACGGCGGTGCGAGCTGGACGGCAATCTCCGACGACGGCATCACCCATTGCGGAGACATTGACGGCTGCGGTGTGGAGCAGGGAACTTACAACCTGGCATTGCTGGCTGTTTCCAACGGCTCGGCAACGGATCTTTACGCCGGCGCGGCCAACATTTACAAGTGCGCCATCAACTCCGTCAACCCAACCTGTGCGTCTTCCCCATTTATGAACCTCACCCATGCGTACGGTTGTATTCCGGCTGGGGCGCCGGCGCATGTGCATCCGCATCAGCACGCGATGGCCGCAATGATCCCCAGTGTCGGTACGGATTCCGGAAATGAATTGCTCTACTTCGCCAACGATGGTGGGGTCTACCGCACGCTCAACGGATTCTCTGGCCTGACCAGCGGCAGTTGCTCCGCTCTCAATCAGTTTGACGACCTGAATCAGAATCTCGGATCGCTGGCGCAGTTCATCAGCTTCTCGCAGCACCCCACCGATGGCAACACGCTTCTTGGGTGGCACTCAAGGAAATGGTTCTGCCGCCACCAGTGCGGCGAATTCGAGCACGGCTTGGGTTAACGTTCTCGGCGGCGATGGCGCATACACTGCGATCGACCCAGTTACCACGTCCAACTGGTATGCCTCGAACCCAGATCTCCCGCCGGGCGGTCTGGGAATTCAACTGTGTCCGAATGGCGTGAATTGCCATAACAACGCATTCAATTTCGTGGTTACCAGCAGTACTGTTGGTGGCGATGACGGCGCGTTTTATTTCCCGTACATCCTCGATTCAGGGTCCACCACCGCGATGCTTGTGGGCACGTGCCGAATCTGGCGCGGAACTCGCACAGGAGGCGCCTTCACCGCCCTAAGCCCGAACTTTGAATCCTTAGGCTCAGGAACGTGTACCGGTGCGGAAGTAAACCAGGTGCGCTCGCTGGCAACAGCCGGGCCGGCTACGAGCAGCAGCGGCTCCAGCGTGATCTATGCGACAACGAGCGGGCTTGGCCCCATCCAAGGCCCGCTGACGACTCCTTCAGGAGGGCGGGTCTGGATGACCAGGGATGCCTCAACCGGTGTCTTCGGTTTTGTGGACGTGACGGAGAACGGACCTGCAGGCAGCATCAACCCCGACCAGTTTCCGATTTCCAGCGTAGCCGTGGATCTGTCCGATGAAACCGGGAACACTGCGTACGTGGGGATCATGGGTTTCACTGGCGTTACTGGACATGTCTGGAAAAGCACGAATGGTGGTACGACATGGACCGACTTCACCGCCAATCTGCCGGACTCGCCCGTGAATGCTGTTGTGGTGTATCCCGCGCTGGCGCAAGTCTATGTTGGGACCGACGTGGGTGTATTCGCCAGTTCGACCGCCACTCCAAACTGGACGGAACTCGGTCCGGACCCCAGCACGAACCGTCCTGGATTCCTTCCAAACGTCGCAGTGACGGCACTCGGCGATATTCGCCTGCCGGGGGGCAGCAGTTACTGCGAGTCTCGACGTACGGCCGTGGCATGTGGCAATTCAATCTTGTCGTTACTCCGGATTATCAGATGTCGGTTGCGAACGCGACGTTGACGGCCTTCCCCGGGCAGACTGCTGTATTTACCGGCACGATCACCGCGCTGAACGGATATGCGAACTCCGTGACCCTGACTTGTGCCGCGGGCGCCACAACGCCACCCAGCGTTTGTTCGCCTTCGCCGGTGACACTAACTCCGGCGTCCAAGACTCCTTTTTCAGTGAGCACCAGCAGTCCGGTTGGCGATTACAACTTCAAAATTCAGGCGGTCGGGTCTGACAGCAATCGCATCACCCGCAACGCCTTGTTAACACTGCAGGTCGTCAACTTCGGAATGACCGCACCTTCGCCGGCGAGCGTAACGGTTCCGAGAGGCACCGCATCGCAGCCCGTGAATTTTGAGATCACGGCAGCTGGATCATTCCACCAGAGCGTCTCGGTAGGATGCAGCACCACAATTCCGAATGCAATCTGCAGCCTCACTCCTGGTACAACCGTAAGTCCCATCTCGACTGCTTCAGTCGACATGACAGCTAGCGTCAACGTACCCTCAACGACGACGCCGGGCAACTACACGGTTACGCTCCAGGCTACAAGCGAAGGAGCGCCCGCCCCGCTCACGGCGTCTTTTTCTCTGAGAGTGACCTCAAATCCTCATTTTGACCTCACCGCGCCTGCGACAGTTCAGATCAAAGCAGGGAACACCAGTGCGTCCGGCTCAATTTCGATCACTTCGGAAGATGGCTTCGCGGGTACAGTCAGCCTGAGTTGCACAAGCAGTCATCCAGGATCGAGTTGTACGTTGGCCCCAAGCTCAGTGAGTTCGTTTCCGGCCAGTGCGGCGCTGACGGTCCAGGGGGCAACATTCGCGGCGGGTTCTTACACACTCGGGATCACAGGCACTTCGGGAGCTGTTGTGCAGCCGAAGCAAGTCACGTTGAACGTAGGCGATTTCTCCATCTCCGGGCCCCAAACTCTCTGGACCGCCCCGGGGGGCGAAGCACCGGCGACTCTGAGGCTGGCATCCCTTTACGGGTACAGCGGAGCTATTGATTTCACCTGCGATCTGAGCGCGCTAGCCGCTGCTTTATGTTCCGTTTCGCCAAATAGCCCGATAAGTCTCGCCGGTGGCGGCACGACGCCCGTCACCATCACGTTCAAAACGCCAAAGGATGCGGCGCCCGGTACTTACAACCTGATCATCAATTCGCTGGACCATGCCGGCAGTCCCGGCCATTCCCTCGGAGTCGCACTCACGATCCGTCAGGACTTTGTCCTCACTTCTTCTACACCCAGCCAGACGGTCAGAGCGGGACAAACCACGGGAGCCTACAACCTGACGATTCAGCCCCTTGGTGCCTCGTTCGATGCGCCAGTTAGCTTCGCGTGTGCCAACGGGTTGCCCCCCGGCTCGCAGTGCACCTTCAGTCCATCAGTCCCGATAACACCCGGCACGTCCGCAATCAATGTCGTAATGAGCATCTCCACGCAAGGGAGCAAGGCTGCTTCGAACCGGACGTTTCGAGGAGCAGCAGTTCTCGCGGCAACGCTGTTTATGCCTGCACTGCTCTGGGTGCTCCGCTCACCCGGCCGGCAGCCCAAGGGCAAAGGCAAACGCCGTTTGCTGCTTGTCGTAACACTGGTTGTGCCGCTCCTGCTGATATTAATCTCCTGTTCGGGAGTGAGTGCCGGGTCTGGTAATGGAACACCATTGCCGCCAAGTAACCCGGTAACGTACCACGTGACCGTGATGGCGAGTTCGCCGGGGCTCCCGGATTCGGCCAGTCACAGCACAATAGTCACGCTCATCGTAGACTAGGTGGTCGCGACGGTTGGCAGCACGTGATCCCTCGCCAGATTCATCGCTCGCCGCGAAGTGTCAAGTGCTAAGCGCGAACCGCGATTGTCATCCCAGACCCGTGAAAGACGCACACTACAATGTGATCATCATCGGCGCAGGCGCCGTTGGTCTCGGCGTGGCGTTGGAGATTACCCGCCGGTTTCCCCGCCAAAAACTGCTTGTCCTCGAAAAAGAGGAGCGTGTCGCTCGTCACCAGAGCGGCCACAACAGCGGAGTCATTCACTCGGGCGTTTACTACAAGCCAGGGTCGCTCAAGGCTCGATTGTGTGTTCCCGGCGCGGCCGCGATGCTGGAATTCTGTCGCGAACACGGCCTGCCTCACCAGGTGTGCGGCAAGGTCATCGTCGCCACGCAGCCGGAAGAACTTCCCCGGCTGCAAGAGCTGAGAAAACGTGGAGAAGCCAACGGGCTCACCGGATTGCGACTGATCGACGCCGGGGAATTGCGCGACCTCGAGCCTCATGCAGCCGGATTACAGGCGCTGCTGGTTCCTTCCACGGGCGTAACGGACTATGCGGCTGTCTGCGAGAAGTACGCCGAACTGATCACCCGCCGGGGAGCGACCGTGCTTTGCTCAGCACCCGCACAGGCCATCAGGCGGTCAGTAAATGGAATGGTGGTAGAAACTCCGCTGGGTGCGTTTTCCGCCAATGCTCTCATCAACTGTGCCGGACTTTACAGTGACCGCATATGCCGGATGGCTGGAGATGATCCCGGCGTAATGATCGTGCCGTTTCGCGGAGAATACTACGATCTCATTCCCGAACGTGCGTCGCTGGTCCGAGCGCTGATCTATCCCGTGCCCGATCCCCGATTCCCGTTTCTGGGCGTGCACTTCACCCGCCGTGTCAGCGGCAAAGTCGATGCCGGGCCCAATGCAATCCTTGCACTTGCCCGCGAAGGCTACCGCCACACAAACATCAACCTGCGCGATCTCGCATCCTCGTTCTTGTTCCCGGGGTTCTGGCGGATGGCACGGCGGCATTGGCGCAGCGGTCTGGATGAATGGCACCGGTCGCTGTCGAAAGCGGCTTTCGTTCGAGCCTTGCAGCGGCTTCTGCCCGAGGTGAAGGAAGACGACTTGGTGCCCGGCGGATCTGGAGTCCGAGCTCAGGCGGTGAAACCAGACGGTGCTTTGGTCGATGACTTCCACTTTGTGCCGTCAGGCAAAGTGCTGCATGTACTGAATGTCCCGTCCCCCGCCGCGACCGCTTCGCTGACGATCGGCAAAGCTATTGTTGATATCGCTGCCGATAGCCTGGGCCTCTCCTGAGGGCAGGGCTGGCTGCCGGCGAAAATCAGCTTTGGCGAGATCTGGATCGTTCGGCATAGGCCCGGAGAAGGGATGTCTGCCCTCCCAAGCGAATCTCCGCTGGGGTTCCCTTCGGGCTCTCCGGCACGTTCGACCAAAGTCGCAGGCGAGCTTTGCTCGCCCGGACAGCCGGTGGCGGCTGTCCCTACATGCTCGGAGCCCTGAAGAAGAATAAGAAAAACCGATCCAGGCGAACGGAAAAGAAGTGCGATCGAACTTATGGCACGTGCTAGCCTCTCTTGATCAAGCCGCCGGAAATCGGCGAGGTAAAGTATGAGAGCCTGCATCAACCCGAAATGCGTTGCTTTTGGACGAATCGTTTATTCGTTGGTGACCCGGTGTCTGCTATGCAAGTGGGATCTGAAATTCACACTTCCGGCCAGCGAGGCGTCTGCTTCCGCGAAGCCCGAACCTGCCGCGGCGACGCGCTGAAGTGCTGCTCGGGTCAGAGGCCGATATCTTCATTCCACAAATCGGGGTGCTGGCGCACAAACTCCGCCATCATCTGAATGCATTCTTGGTCGTCGAGAACGACTAACTCCACACCGCGCTGGCGAAAGAGATCTTCTGCTCCTAAAAAGTTGCGATTCTCTCCCAGGATGACGCGGGGGATTCGGTAGAGCAGGGCAGTGCCCGTACACATGATGCAAGGGCTGAGCGTGCTGACCAGGGTCAACTCGTGCCAGTCCCGCCGCCGTCCCGCATTGCGAATGCAGACCGTCTCGGCATGCGCGGTAGGATCTCCCGACTGCACGCGCAGGTTGTGACCGCGCGCGACAACCCGTCCCGCGCGGTCCACCAATACCGCCCCGATGGGCAGGCCGCCTTCGCGCAAACCCGTTTTCGCCTCTTGCACTGCTTCTCGCAGCAGCGCCCGATCGTCATTCATGAGCGCTCCTACTGTAGCAAGAGTTGTGACTCCGAGGGTCGACTGGACAGCCGAGGCGGCTGTCCCTACATGCCACCGTGGAAGGCGGCTGTCCCTACATGACACCTCCTATTGATACGTCAGTGTCAAGTTGTCGAGGTAAACGCTGTAAGAGTCCTGGTGCGAGTTGCCGTCCATCTGATAGTTCACAGTGACGCCGTACCAGTCTGTCTGGGCGGACCCGTGCTCAAAGGTCCAATTCAGGTTTGCAGTCTGGCCGTTCAGAGTGATGGACTGATAGGTCAAGTGGTTGTCCGAGGTGCGTTGCACTTTGAGCGTTACGTGGTTCCACGCGTTGCTATTGGGATGGCAGGGAACTCCCGTAGATACCCACTTGACATTCTTGTTATCCCAAACGGCCCACTGATTCCCCGCGGCGATACGGCATTCATGACCGTAAATGAAGCCCATTCCTCCGAAGAACTGATTGATATCAAACTCCAGCGCCTCAGACAGGCCGAGATTGTCTCCGTAGAAGTCGACATCGTAGGTGAAGTTGTACACCGAGGGAACCAGGCTGCGGCCGCCATCGACGGTCCCCTGCGACGAGAATGGGCCGATGAGATGGTTGTTCCACAAGGCATCCGAGTAGGGCGCACTGCCGCCAAGATTGAACTGAGTTGCCGAACCACTCTTGGAGGGATTGTTTACGCCCTGCTGCATCCAGAACGAGATTCCATCGCAAGGCGATGGAGAACAGTCGACGAAATTCGGCGGGCCTTGTCCATACTGGCCCCATCCTCCGGCACGTTGAAGGTTGAAAAAGGACTTGCCACTCGCGTTGGCGCCGTTCGAACTTCCTCCATTCGATCCTCCTCCGCTGCTTGATCCGCCGCTGCTGGCCGTGGAATTGTCGGCGACAGGAATCTGCAACGACTTCTGGCTGGAGTTGCCTTTCGCGTCCACCGCCGATACGACAAAGTTAAAGGTTCCGGCGCTGCTCGGGGTGCCCGATACCGTCCCGGAATCCTTCGCCAAAGCTATGCCATTCGGCAACTGCCCCGACGACACGGCGAATGTGTAGGGGGCTGTCCCGCCGGTAACTGACAGGGAGGCGCTATAGTTTGTGCCCACGGTTGCTGAAGGCAAGGTGCCAGATAGGTTGAGGCTTGCAGCCGGACCATTGCTGGCGGTTGTAGGCGTGAACGCGGTAGAGTGGCCTCCGCAGGCGACCCCCAGCGTGAGTGCACACAGGATCAACAAAACAGCCGAGAAGCGGCTAATGAAGCTTTGATTGGCACACGCCTTCAGCGTGCGATCGATCAGGCAATAAAACATCGATCTGCTCCTAAATTGGTTTGATAAGGATTCTGCTCAAGAATCCTGGCGTTCAGGTCTTGCCTGGGATTTGTGAACCTGTGAGGAGCCGACCAGATACCAACGGCCAGAGGCGCTACTTAGACTTGCGAGCGCTAGATTTGGAGACTACCCGACCAAACACACAGGACCCGCACGGTTCTCGGTGGGCGATTCGCTAATGCTGCGGTGCAGTAAAGCTCATCACGTACCGAGCGCGTGCTCTCGATAGTGTAGCAGCGAACACCATAGATTGGAATAGGGCGACGGACGCAAAGTTCACTCGCATAGACTTCAGTGGGATCCTAAGGTGTTCACCTTAGAGCCGCAACGCTGCTTGCAACTTGTTGCTGTGCATCAATGACAGGAGTCGGCACTTCGGGGGCAGAGGTGCGAGACGCTCCTCCGGATGAGCGCATCTATCAGCAGACCGGAAAGTGGAATGGTCCGGCGCGTTTCCCTCAATCCGAAGCCCCGGCCACGCTTCATCGAGCCGATGGATGCAGGCGCGTGGCAGCCGTCCCCGAATGGCCCGCACGAAGTGGCAATCAACAAAATCGTGTCCTTGGCCCCGCGCTCGCCCGCGCTCGAAGACGACCGGCCGATCAACGAGTATTATTTGGTGCGTAGTGGGGTCCACCTGTACCGTTGAACGGACCAGCAGGACCGCAGTTCAGCACGGGACTGTGCTTGCCGATGGGTTTGGTGCGAAAGGGGGGACTCGAACCCCCACGGTTTTACCCGCCAGATCCTAAGTCGTGTAAGCAGTTATTCATAATCAACAACTTACAGAGAAAAAATCAGAAAATGTAGTAGCAATGTAGGAGCCTATTGTGTATGATCATTGCCGGGGAAAACACAATGAGCTTGTACCTGAGGGGCAAAGTTTGGTGGAGTCGAATTCAGAGGCACAACGAGAAGCTAGATCGGAGCACGAAGCAGCGCAGCAAGGCTGCAGCGATGCGGGTAGAAGCCAAGTGGATCACAGAGGTGGATGCCGCGCACGATCAGCCGCTCTCTACGTTCCTGAAGAAGCGCGAGGAACCTCCGCAGTGGTTGCGGCAGTTCGAAACCAAGTTCTTCGCGCACATGGAATCCAGCATTCCAAACACGCGGACACTGGCGTTCTACAAAGAGTCATGGAAACCCATTGTTGAATCGAAGTTAGGTGCCGAGTACATCACAAAAATCACACCTGCCGTGATCGAGGAGTTTGTGCAGGAGCGTTCCAAGCAAGTCGGTCCAGCACGCATCAATGCCTCTCTGCGTACGCTGCGCAAAGCACTGCGGCTCGCGGAGGAGTGGGGAATCGTAAAGAAAGCTCCCAAGATACGGCTCCTTCCCGGCGAGCGTCAACGCGAATTCATCATCAGCGAGGACTTGCTGAAGGACATGCTGGCGCACAAGCGTTGCTCTGGGATGTTGCGCACGATCCTGCCGCTCCTGATCGACACAGGTCTGCGCGTCAGCGAACTATGCTCCCTCACGTGGGATCGTGTCGGCCTGAGTCCAAAGAAAGGGTCCTCACTGGGATGGGTTTATGTGGATCGCGGGAAGACGAAGTATGCCAAACGTCACATTCCCCTTACTGAACGCGCCTTCGGCATCCTGCAGTCTGCCAAGGAGACATCCAAGTCCACGTTTGTGTTCCCGGCGCAGAACGGAGGACGGCTGAGCAGACATTGGGTGAGTGAGCAGTTCCGCAACCTGCGTAACGATATGAAGTTGCCGGATGACTGCGTAGTGCACAGCACACGGCACACGTTCTGTACGCGCCTAGGAGAGAGCGGAGTAGGTGCCTTTGAGATTCAGAGGCTCGCAGGGCACTCCAGCATCGTCATCTCGCAACGGTACGTGCATCCAACGCCTGAAGTGCTAGAAGGCGCAATCGGGAAGCTGGATAGACTGAACGGTAACGGCAACAGTGATGCTTTAGCCGGGGCGATTGCAGTAGGGAAGTAAACCTCGCAAGGAAGCCGCTGGGAAAATTCCTGAGCGCGAAAGGCGGCACCACAGTAACTTCCCTCGGCCTTTCCAATCGCGTAAAACAGACCTGATACTGTAGAGAGGATTGTGCCGCCCATGAAAGCTCTCGTCGTTGTGATCCTTGCCGCTGGCATCACCTTCGGACAATCTACAGTGGAGTCGAAGCCGCACACTTTGCCCGATGCCCACAGAATAGCGAACGCGACACCTACGATGGACGAGGCTTATCGGGACGAAAGTCATTGTCTCACGCTGTCTGACGTCCGCAGCGACGAGGATGCTCCAATATCGTGCTACTGCAGAGATGCCATTGCTGATGCCAGATATGTGTATTTCACTTACCTCTTGTCTGGAAAGGACCAAAATCTCAACGGAGCATTTCTCGCGTTGTACGATATTGCCAAACAACACTGTGGCCAGAATTATGATGTGATCCATGAGTCTACCGAAAACAAAGACTGGAAATGGGCTGGTCCTGAGGTTGTACGTACCTATCCGTCCGATGATGTGATCGAGCGCATAGCTCCTGAAAAGGATGAAGGAAAAACTACCGGGCGTTGGGTTCCGTTTACCGTGCAATTAATCTACCGCGATAAGATGGGGCACGTGATCAGGACGGATAACTACTCAAGTCGGGAATTCCTCCCAGTTTCTCCGAAGTAGCAAAGCTGCCTCTGATATGCCCTTCCCCCCAGATTTCTCGCACAGATTCAGACACTGCGACCTTCAATTCAGACCCAGCCCTTGCGCTGAGTGAGACGACGCAGATGCGTGTTCAGCAAGCGATCTATACGCTCCTTCAATTCAGACCCAGCCGTTAGGCTGAGTGAAACAGAGTTCGATGCGCTGGTGGATTTTGTTTTTAACCTCCTTCAATTCAGACCCAGCCGTTAGGCTGAGTGAAACCATTGAGCAAGTCTATGGCGGCAATACCGACCTATGCCTTCAATTCAGACCAGCCGTTAGGCTGAGTGAAACCGGGATCGCTCGCACGAATCCCTACGTGGTGTCGAACCTTCAATTCAGACCCAGCCGTTACGCTGAGTGAGACATACTGGAGGAGCCTCGCAAACTGCCTCAGTGCAAGACCTTCAATTCAGACCCAGCCGTTAGGCTGAGTGAAACTCGTAGGTGTTCTTCGACGGGCAGCATGACTTCATCCCTTCAATTCAGACCCAGCCCTTACGGCTGAGTGAAACACTTTTGGCGCGTTCTTCACGATGGCGTGAATGTCCCTTCAATTCAGCCCAGCCCTTAGGCTGAGTGAAACAGAAAATCCGCAAATAGGCCTTCACCGCTGCCGTTAACCTTCAATTCAGACCAGCCGTTAGGCTGAGTGAAAACGAAGCGCGACGAATTCAATGGACACGATCTGGACGACCTTCAATTCAGACCCAGCCCGTAGGCTGAGTGAAACTTTCATTAGGCAACTGTTCCGCAATAGCCATCCAAGCCCTTCAATTCAGACCCAGCCCTTAGGCTGAGTGAAACAAATCTAATGTGGGGCCGATCTGGCTTCCTGATTCACCTTCAATTCAGACCCAGCCCTTAGGCTGAGTGAAACTCCCTCCCCCTTAATTCCAATCGTTACTGCGAAGGACCTTCAATTCAGACCCGGCCCTTAGGCTGAGTGAAACAGCGCCAAGGATATTTGCCACCGTTGTAGTATCTGGGCCTTCAATTCAGACCCAGCCCTTAGGCTGAGTGAAACGCAACCGGAACGCTCATCATTGAGGCTACGCATGGTCCCCTTCAATTCAGACCCAGCCCTTAGGCTGAGTGAAACACCACTGCCGAATCTGCCGCGCGGGTTGTATCGGTCCTTCAATTCAGACCCAGCCCCTAGGCTGAGTGAAACAGTGATTGATTCCGCGCCGGATGTAGCAGGGTCGCTCCCTTCAATCCAGACCCAGCCGTTAGGCTGAGTGAAACAGGAGTTACGCAGTTTGGCTGGTTCGCCGCCGCCTTCCTTCAATTCAGACCCAGCCGTTAGGCTGAGTGAAACGCCGTGGATTGATTCGGCTTCCACTTCTGCATTCCACCCCTTCAATTCAGACCCAGCCGTTAGGCTGAGTGAAACGCCAATGGGTTCAGATCGGCGCAACCAGTTTCACTCCCCTTCAATTCAGACCCAGCCGTTAGGCTGAGTTAAACCCGGCTTCAACACCTTCTGCGAGTCGATCTTCAAGTACCTTCAATTCAGACCCAGCCGTTAAGCTGAGTGAAACCGCTTTGCCAACGCTTTGAAGTAAAACGTTTCGCAACACTTCCAAACTCTAAAATTACGCAAACCTCCAAGCTGCTAGAAATGCCCAGAGGTTTGCGTAATTCACTCCTTTACAACGCTGCGAACACTCCCAGACCCGAATACCTCCCAGTTCCAACCGCTACGACTCCGCTTACCTCCTCTGCGAACTCCGCAATGAGGTGAATGCGTGGCAGCTTCTCGTGTCCATGCTTGGCGCTCACTGCGAAGTCCACAGCACCTCGCACTTCTCTGATACGAACAGGCGTGGGCAGTCCAGCGTCAGCAAACATCTTGGCGTACACTTTGGCTTTCTTCTTCGCATCTCCATTGTGATACCCGCTCTGAAGCACAGGTGTCACTGACTTCCAGACCTTTGCAGTCGTGGTGTAGTTAGAGAACACAGGACCATGCTCAGTCAGCATCAGGTAGCCGTTGCCTACCTTCGTAGCAGCGAGCTTCGATACTGCCTCTTTGACTAGCGCGGCATCTGTTGAAGAGATGACTACGCGTTTAATAATGTTGTGGTTGTGCTCAGTAGTCGGAATCGGATAGATCAGCAAGCGAGGCGCTTGGAGATCGTGCCCTGCAGCGTTCTTCAGATTCGCTTTGATTCCTGCGCGGCGAATCTCCTCCACAACTACTGATGCATCCTTCATGTCCACAGCCTCAGTCAGTTCGAATAATGCGCGAGGCAGACGCTTGGGAGGATTCTTAGCGTACGCCACGTCTCGGTACACAACCGGAACTTTGTCGAATGCATAGTGTGCGAACAGGGAAGCAACAGAGCCTTGCATGGGAGCACGCAGCACCGTTGCTCCACCTTCCTGAGCTTCGTACACGTCAAAGCGTCCGCTAGGCATCGCATCCTGAGCAGATGCCAAGCACCAATCCCCTGCGCGGCCCAGCGTGTGCACTTTGGCAATAGCTTCGTGTACGCTAGGCATCAGCGCATCAGCAAACTCACATTCGTAGATGACGTGGGCCGAAGCCGAAGTATCGAATGTGCGGACTACTTCGTACTTCTTCACTCCTGCATTCGCGTGTTCGAATACATCAAGCTGTGCCACAGCCATCTCGCGCTCTGCCTTCGGCTTCTTGCCTTGTGCATTGACGCGCTCTTTGTACGAGTCATTGTTGATCACGTAGCGTTCTACTCTGTACTCCGAAGCAAAAGGCGCAACGTGGATGCGAGGCGTTTGCGTTTCGAACGCGTTGAGTACGTCCAAGTACGCGTCTTGCGATGAGGCGATAATCGCTTGTACCAGTTTGAGAGGCGACGGAGGAAACTCTGCGCCTGAATATGTGTCGAAGAACGTTACTGACAAATAAGTCTTCATTGTGTTTATCCTTGTGTGATTTAAGACCCGTGCCGCAGCACGAGTGAAACAAAGCAGTCCATCGTCACGGTCAGCCCGATGATGTCCTCCCTTCAATTAAGACCCGTGCCGCAGCACGAGTGAAACGGGCTGAGTAATGCGTGCGCTACATCTGATCCGTTCCTTCAATTCAGACCCGTGCCGCAGCACGAGTGAAACCGCTTTGCAAATGTTTTGAAGTAGGGCATTTGAAACACTTTCCTATCTGCAAAACTAGGCAAATGTCCAAACTGCTAAGAATCCTCGGAGGTTTGCGTAATGTCTCCCTCTAGGCGACTACCGCTGCAGCCTCCTTCACTTTGCCGATCTTCTTCGTCTTCGCTTTCTCTTCCAACTTCTCTGCTTTGCCGGACGCAGAACCTGCAGCCGTGGGATTGTAGATGAACTCGACAGCATTACCCACGCCAAAGTCCTGCGCTGCTTGCTTGGCAAACGCTACGACATCGTTGTACTTCAATTCGAGTTCCTCGCGTGTGCCATCCTCGTTCAGTACTGCGATTCTGGTGCTAGTCGAAACCAAGTTGCAGCCCTCGCGCAGATCACCGCTCGCAGGTGCAACCAAAGCGTACAGACCCAGACCAAGCACGTAGTTCTGCAGCTTCGCGGTCTGCTCTGCAGTCGCACCTTTCAATGCGCGGATGCCGCGAATGTTCAACCGTGCGCTGCGTACGATCTCGCCTTTCACGAGCACCCCACCTTTGCCGCTGTAAGGGCAATCAAGCAGACCTTCCGCGCTCAGGTCTTTGCTCACTTGACCCTCTATGCGTGAGACAGAACTGATGTACTGCCCAGCGGTGGGCACTTCGATCACGTTGTGTGCGCGGATTTCTGAGTTGAAAATGCGCGTGACCTTGGCGCGGGAACGCTCTGCGCGTGAATCCCAGAGTCCGAACAGCAAGGATGTGGGAGACAACTTGGCAATCGGCACTGCATTGCCTTGCACGAACGCTTTCATCGCGTCCTGTGCGAGCGCTACCTTGTCGCTGAAGTAGATCGCAGCATCAGCCAAGCGGTGACCCAAGCGCGTCACGGTTGTGACCTTCTCAGAGTCTTTCACTGTCGAGTCAGGGATCAACCCGGTGCCATCGAACAGCGGCTCAATGCGGTTTGCTTGGGACTGATGAGTGTCAAGCACAGCATCCTTGACTCCTGCGTTGTCGTACGTGAGGTATTGACCCACGCCGTCTTTATCGGGGAAAGTCGAAGGTTTAATGGGTTCATCAGTGAATGCAGCTTCCATTTTCTGACGCAATGTGACTACTGCCGTTTTCAAAATGTCGATCATGTGTTGCTCCTTGATTTGTATTTGTAAATTAAGACCCAGCCCAAAGCTGGGTGCTTGGAACGAACAACAGCGACGTGGGAGACAGCTTGGCAGTTCTTAAAAGTCAGACTGCCGCTGCTTGGGACTGCTGCAGTGACACCACACTGCTAGCCTCCTTCAACTGCCCGACCTTTGCGAAGCTAATCTCAAAGCCCTCTGAACCCATCCCCGGTATGTTTTGCTTACACGCAGCATGAGCAATGCTTGTCACAATCGCCTTGTGCCACGTGTAGTATTGAACACGTCCTTTCTTGACCCGCGTTGGCCTAAAGTTCTGCAGACCCACAGCAGTAAGCAATTCAGCGTACGGATAGAGTGATGCGGCTTCCTTCGCATCATTGACTGAGTACCCAGCTTGCAGGGCAGAACGCGATCCACGTGTGTCGAAGTTAAAGCACGATTTTGTTGTTGTCTCTGCCACGAAGTTCAAATCACACTCGCCTTCCAGCAATGATTGATAATTCGCAAGCATCCCAGCGGGAGTAGTAGTACCTCCCCAGTTTTTCAGAATGCTCTTGTCTTCCCCGTAGCAGTCCAACCACCAATCGAGGCGCATCTTGCCAAACAGCACAGGTGCGATCCCGGCCTCTGCATGGGGCAATGCTTCGACTTCGAACTGTTTCAGATCAGGCATCTGCGCTGTGGTCGCAATGCAGAAGTCCACGAGGTTGCCTGTGCCTTCGAAGTAGCTGCGTACTTCGGGGTCTTGTTGACTCAGCAGTTCCAAGATACCCAGCACAGCGAAGTACTCCGCTGGGTTCATGCGGTTGATGCGTCGCTTTATTTCCATGCATTTATCCTTAGCCATTTCAAGTTGTTGAGACCCAGCATTTCTGCTGAGTGAAACTTCTTCTGCATCGTCTGAATGCGCTGTGGCTTAACGTACCTTCAAATAAGACCCAGTTGTCTGCTGAGTGAAACGGTTCTGTTGTGTACCTCCTGTTTAGCAGATTCCATCCTTCAATTAAGACCCAGCATTTCTGCTGAGTGAAACCTCTCGTGTCTCGCCGCAAGCCCATACGACATTCGACCTTCAATTAAGACCCAGCATTTCTGCTCAGTGAAACCGCTTTGCAAATGCATTGAAGGCTGCATGTTGCAACACTGTCGTTCTACAAAGGCACGCAAAGCTGCAAGCTGCTCACAAGGTTCGGAGGTTTGCGTAATTCGCTTACAGGCTCAGTTCGTCCGACGTGTACGCGTCGGCCGCTCTGAGTATTGCTTCGATGTACGCCAAGCCCCACCATCCGAACTCCGCCTGCAGTTTCGCAAAGCGGTTCGCTTGGTCAACCACAGAGTCACAATCGCGTTGCACAGGTGCCAAGTCACGAGAGCCACACCACGTTGGCCTAGCACCTGCGTGGTGTGAAGCTACGAGGTGCTTCGCCAATTCATCGAAGTCCTTGCATATTTGCAGCGATTCAAACTCATGCCTGAACCCAGCAAGTGCCATGGGACTTCTGAACTGTATTCCGATCTTTGCTAAAGGCGGAACGTTCATCTTCGATGTAGCTGCGATCTGCCATATCGGATTCTCTTTGCCCTTGTCATGTGTTAATCCTGCTGTCTCCAGAGCTTCTATCACTTCAGTACTCAGACAGCATTTCTGAGCGAACTGCTTGGCGTACGCTGCGACTTCTGCGGAGTGATCCTCAATCGTTACCTTGCTTCCCCGCGTCCTGTCGCGTACTTTGCGTACGATCAGCCCACCCCTGTTGAACACTTCCTTTTGGTCCTTGGGACACTCAGGTGCTTCTCCGATGCAGCGGAGCCGCGCCTCGTGGTGCTTGTGTGCAAGGGTTGCAATGTCCAACTGTGCATTGTCTGTGTTTGTGGCAGAGAACATACCACCTGTCAGCCCTGCAACAGTCGGAGGCAGGAGCAACAGGCAGTCTTTCAAGTCTCCACCGTCTAGTTCGGACAACTTGTAAAGCATGCGCTCTGCGTCTGCAGTGACAACAATCACCTCCGCATCATCCACAGCTTTGAGCACTTCAAGTGCTTGCTTCTCTGTCTCGTTCAGCTTCTCGAAACTGAGCACCCGCATGTGTTTCATGTACGCTTCGAAGTCGAACGCAGACAGCTTGCAAAGTAGAGGTACTTCCTCGCGCCATGCGATTTCCACATAGCGCGTGTTCGAATCCTTGCCGCGCAGGTATGCGCTGATGTCCACATCGTTCTTGAGCGATGTCATACTCAGCACGTCAAGCACACTAGGCTCAAGCGTTGCGATCGCTGACTTCTGCTGGGTTAACGCAGCAAGTTCGCCGCGCTTGTTGTATAGATTCCAGCACGAAGCGTCACCGTTCAGAGACTTCAGGAATTCCAAGTCTGCCGTGCGTTCGAACTTCTCAACCTCTAACTCTTTGTACACGACTGTGATCTCTGCTTCCTTGGATTCAGCAAAGCGGTTTGCTCTGCCGAACCGTTGCACGAGCGACACAGCGCCGGACATCTCAGTGACGCAACGCGTACAGGTAAGGTCAATCCCAACTTCCCCGGCTGAGGTTGCCACAAGGAAATGAGGCTCGGCAGGTTGCTCTGCGACAGTGAACGCTTTGAAAACCGGATTGTCTGCCAGATCATCACGTTCCTTGCCGCGTATTGTTCCTGTCAGGCACGCCACATTGCTGTGGTGCTCCTGCAGTGCCCCGACGATCTCCTTGGCAGTCTGCGGAGACTGCACATAGATAATCGTGCGTTGCGGAGGCTTGGCTAACGCGAGGCTCGTAATCTTCACTTTCACGCTCTGCGCGTCAACCAACTTCAGCACCTTCTTAGCATTCAGCCGTGCGCTGAGCGTAGCGTTTGCCAAGTCAGCTTCAGTCAGCGCGAGGGAGTCCTGTGCGATAGACGTTGCGCTCATAGTCACCGCGTGAAACGCTTTGAGCTTACCGCCTGCTTGCTTCACGTTCTGCAGAAGAGTTTCGAAGGCAGGAACCAAGTGACACTCATCGAAGATAATCAGTGTGTCATTGCCAAGCAGACCCGCTTTGCGCGCTTTGCCATACGAGCCATCTCCGTACGAAGAGAACATCAGCGCAGAGCCTATTTTGTCCACAGTCCCAACTGTGACGCTGGGACGGCACGGCAATTTGCTCCACTCTTCATTGTCCACAAATTCACCACGCAGAGTAGAAATCCCTAAAGGTGCCTCACCCGTCAGTGAGTACGCTGAGAGCGCGCTCTGCAGTTCGCTAGGTAGTCGCGTGGTCATCTTTTCCACGACTGCGGTTGCTTGGTCCACGACTGAGCGACGATCCACCACGTACACAAGTCGCCGAGGAAGGGTTGGGTTCTGAATAAATGCTAGGAGCCATACAGGGATGACGCTGGTTTTCCCAGAGCCTGTAGGTAGGTTTATGTTCTTCGGAATTTCGCCTGTAACTAGGTTGCTGAACAGCACCGTTTGCCAAGCATACGGTTCATAGCCTGTCAGAGCGTTGAACTCCGTGGAGAACCACTGTGCCAATTCCATGCTTTACTCCTCAGTCGGGGCTGCGCCACTGGCCTGTTGGGTGTGCGTGTGCCTTCAGCATTCCCGGTTTCTCGTCCGAAGGTCAAGCTTGCCTGAGGCGTGTAGACACCGAAATTTAATGATTGTCGGTTTCACGTACATGCCATGACCAAACGAACGCTGGCGCAAAAGAACGGGATTGGATTGCGCTATCAAAGATGCAGTCACAGCGAACAAAAAGGATTACGACCTTCGCTGATTGCGGGGCCTTCCTCAAAAGGTGGCCTTTCTCTCTTCACACTGCGTTTGAGGGTTCGGCGCACTGGGGGAATACGCCTAGAATAAGTCTAGGCTGGAGTAAGCGTCAAAGAGCGTGACCCGCGTCACTGCTCGTGGTGATTGAAGATTAAGGTGCGACCTTCGGCATCTCTCCGGTGAATCTGCACGGTTTACGCCCAGCAGAACGCTTGGTGCTGGGTTGTAGAACTTGAAGCGAACGCCAAAAAAAACCGTAGATTTGGTACGTACAGGAGCACAAAATAGTGAACCGACCCTTGTCCTTGAATCCCCAAACCTGTCTGCGGCGCTGACATCAAATCAGTTTTCTTCCTTCTCTATGAATAGCAGCTCATTTTCACCATAAGTATCCAGATCGCCCTTCTCGTTACGTCTGCTCCCGCAGATTAGGTCATATCCACTAACGTCTCTACTCTTGAAAAGCTGACACGAGACTGTCATCCCAACGTGCAACTCGCAGTGCTTGTTCTCCTTTGAATCTGCAACAGCCTTGATGTTGTTACATCGAGCGTAGTATCTATAGCCGTTGTGCTCCAGCACTACGGGTATCTCTGGAACGAAATCGCCCTCGATGTTTGTGCGTTTGATGACGGTGTAACGATCAGTGCGCCTGTCGCAGCCAGAGAGTGTTGCCAATGCCATAAGGGAAGCAACGAATAAACCTATGGCTATGTTCATGTTGTTTGTAAAGCTGTGCCCTCGCAGGCGAGCACACAGCTATCCCAAATCGAAGCATCTGGGTCTACTTCGCGCTCTCGCTCAAAGAACTCCTCGCGTCCTGCCCATTGTGAATATTTCTGATTGCGAATCTTCTTCCATTGCGCCTGCTCCTGCAGATAAGGCCCAAACCTGTGCTTCGCAACTATGCCTTCCAAATCGTTCTCACAGGCAAGGCGGAACAAGCTCTCACCATGGTGCTCAACGTGATCGCAGAAGAGAACGCCGTTGCTCTCCTTGGGCAATACAGCGCGTAGACGTTGCTTGCGCTCAATCAGTGGCGAGTACTTCAAATCCTGCCCATCGCAATGGAGAAGATCGAAGGCGACGAAGCGAGGCTCGCCACGTCTGAAGAGCAGATCGTAGAACCGGGATTTGCCGTCTGCACCTAAGCAGACAATCTCACCGTCCAGCACCGTGGAGTGTTTGAGTTCACTGCCAAGGGACTCGCCCAGCGAACGGAAAGATTTAAATTCGTTGCCATTGCGGGAAATCAACCTGCATCTGCCATGTTCGATGTGTGCGACTGCACGGAAGCCGTCCCACTTGATTTCGAAAATCCAATCGGGATGCGAGAACGGCTCAGGCGCACGACTCAGCGTTACAGGTTGGAATTGAGGAAGCAGCATTCAGCCCCCAGTATATGATGTTCTCGAAACTCGTGTGGAATGGAGTCTGAGTAGTGAGCAACCAGAACGTAGAAAAACAAGTGTGGCTAATCACTGGTCAATGCAGGGCCAAAGACTCTCTTTATCGCATGACAATGTGTGAATCAGGCCCACCTTATGTGGTGATTCCGCTTGCAAGTGATATTAAAACGGAAGTTGAGGTTGAGAATATAGAGCGGCTACCTCTGTTTGATGTCCATAACGAGCAAGTTGAACTGTTGAGAGCTTTATACCAAGCACAGGACGAAACCGGGAAGAAAATAATCATCGACAGTTGCCAGTTGGTTTGGTTCAACCCAGATTGTTCCTCTCAAGTGTTCGCGTTTTTAGCGCGTTATTATTCACTTCAAAACGCAGTGCAGTTCTTGACAACTACTTCCGAAGATTTTCTTTGGCTAGCTGCCAACACACTTCCGGCACTGTCTGACATCTTGCGCTTCGATCATTCATTCATTGAAGATGATGCACTTGACTGGTTGTGTCAGGAACTTCCTAAGGCTCTAGAACCGCACAAACCTAAGGGAACCATAGAAAAAGACCGCAACGGGAGAACGATCCACAAGTATTCGCTTGAGGAATCGAAACAAAATAGGAAAGTTGACCCCGTTGAACATCTAGTTGAATACATCTGCGAACAGGTGAGCCGAATCCAATACTTGCGCCTCAGAAAAGAGCTTCGGGAATCTGAGAACTTTGAAATCAATCAGGACCGCGACAAACTTTTGGATAATCTGAGTGCGCTAGGGTTCTCCGAGAGACTGACTGAATTTCTCAAACTCTCAGAGGTTGAGTTTGCGAAAGCGAAGGATGCCTTCAGTTACAGAGCATGTATTGATCAGGTCAGGTCGTTCTTCGAGGCCCTGCTCTGGGAGACTGCCGAGAAAATGGCCGCGCAGCGTAGAGAGTCTTTGGCATCAGTAAAGGTTGAAAAGAAATATCCTGTGCGGATTCGTGAATATCTGCTGGGGACGAACTTCTTTTCTGAACAGTTCAGGACGCTCGTGGACGGACTTTACGCCTTCATGTCAGACGAAGGAACTCATACGCTGGGCTCGACAAAAGATGTGGCACGCATCGCTCGAAACATAGCCATAGAGATCGGATTGCTGATCACAAAGCGACTTCAACAGACCGCCTCCTAAATGCGATGCACAAGAACAAAATCGACATGGCGAAGGTTCTAGCCGCGCTGAACACGGTTTGTCCTGCGTGAGGGTACTCGATTTCTCCGGCTGAGATCGTGCGGCTTGACGCGGAACGAATGCGCTGCCCTGCGTGCAAAGCAGTGTTTGTGGCTAAGAAAATCTAAGCTGCCGTCGCCCTATTTTCGTCTTTCGCTTTGCTAGTCTCTGGGGATGATCCCATGCGAGATCGCATTCGAATATGGCGCGAGCGGCAACGCAGTTCCATGCGGGAAGCCCACCGTTGCACAAAGCTCCGACTGCGGAACTTCGTTGTGTGCTGAGTGCAGCATGGAGTGTTGCGGCGAAGCTTTCTGCCAATGCTGTTACGACTTCCACCGAACACAAGCGTGCATCAGGAAGCCTACGCGAGCAGAGCCCAACGGTGGACGAGAGCGCGGCCTAGGTATCAAAGCTGGACAGTACCACTCGCTCGCATTCTTTAATTGGATTCGAGAAGACTGTGTAGTTGTCCTTTGGCGCAAGGCACCTACGGTTTGCTTCCTCCATAGTCATGTCCTCGTCTCGGTTTGGAACAAAAGCATTGCCTAGCCTCCAGTGCGGGTTTTCTGCATCACGATAGAAAAATAGCTCAGTGCTGAACTTCCCATACACTAGGTGCCGGATCGCTGCTCCCGAAGTCTTTTCCGTAAATTCCCGGTCTGGTTGACCGCAATGCTTAATCACCCACCCGGCTTCGTCCTGTGCAGTTTTAGTTCCGAGAACAGGAACAGATGCTGACATTGGGTTTGTCGCTGCAGTTTGCTTCTGTGAACCTGAAAACATGGCGCTGATCAAGGCGATAGCAATTGAAATCCCAAAGAACCATGCCAGAATTGTTACGAATGGGTGCGTGAAGCGATTTCCACAATGAGGACACACTCGTGCATTGGAAGCAATCATCTGGCCGCATTTGCACTTCTTCATGTCGCTGGGATTATATCAATCGCTCTCTGAAGCAAAAACGGGTAATAAGGTCAAACGATCACGGCACGGCGCCGCAGTGCAGTGACCCTCGTACCGTGGCTTGGTCCAGCTAGCTCCGATAGCATCTTCCACGGAGGGCGCAATGAATTTCTTCAGTCATGCTCTCCAATCGCTGAACGTATTTAATGATTTCTTCATTGGTCGGTCATCGCAATTCTATTTTCCTGCGGAATCAGGTTTACCACTTGCTTGAAGTATGCCGCCCTTGCCTCACTAGAACCCATGCTCTTTTGTGGTACGACTAATTTTCCTTTGAATTGTGTTCTCGATTCACCATACCAGCCATGATCTCCCCAAATCACATCTACAACGTAAGTTATTGGAGCGCAAGTCGGACAATCCAACGCGGCTGTTCCAATCAATTCGTCCCCAATATTTATCTGCGGCGGTGGGTTCTGCTGAAATAGTTCCGCATGTGCGCCTTCTTCGTGAGCTTTAATCCAATTTATGGGGTAGGTGAAAATGGGTATGGAGGTATCCTGATTCAGTCGCGTGTTCCACAAAACCATCGCCCAACGGATATCTCGAACAAGAGAGTCAGAACGATTAACAAAACTAATCGACAACTGCTTTTGCGGACCAGACATGAAAAACCTAATTCCAACATCCATATTGGCTCTTGCGCGGTTCGGGTTACTTGGTCTTTCGACTCCGATTTTTATTTGATCATCAACGTGCAATTTCTCTGGTGGCAACTGTATTCTCTCATTTGTTCGCCACACTATTACGGGCGGAGGCTGTGTTGGCATTGGATATATTCGGTCCACAACAACGGTCCCGACAGTAATGAGAATCGTCGCAATGATGATCGCCAGATTGCGTTTCGGATACCAAAACGTCCATATCACCCCCCACGCGAACAGAATGGCCGTCGCAGCAGCACACGCCAGAAAGATTCGAGAAGTCAACATGTGCTGAACTCCGCGAATCTGGAAAAACTGCCCAATAAAGAAGGTCAGCAAGCTGAGCAGAGTGCTACCAGAGAGGAGTATTGCAAACACCCGTCCGGCTTGCGGCATGAGTAACCACTTTTGCCGCAACCGGCTGACTTTGAGCGAATCTCTCCGAAGCAGTTCGATGTCGGACATTGACATCGCAATTCTGCCAAACAGCAGATCGCGTGTCTAGCATTTGCTAGCCCCCGCATGCTCGGCAAAACACGGGGACTTAAGGTCAGCGCAGCGCTGACCCTATTAGAAGCGCCCGTGTAGCCCCTGCGAGAGCATTTTCTGCGCTGTGCGCTGTTTTCGCGTTTTGGGGCTATATCACCCTTGTTTGAGCGTCCACGCATGGATGGATTATGGGAAACATGAGACCGCTATTTACCATCGCTGGTGAATATTTGGCAGGGCTTCACATCCAACAACGCTTCCCCAATCTCAATCTGTGGGTGCCAATACCAGAGTCTTTCGCTCCAGCGCTCTCCGAGTGCAGCAAGTAATTCGAGGAAGCCAGTTGACTATACTCTGCTCCCGGTTCACAATCTTCCCTCAAACCAGCGCAAAAGGTGGTAGCCATGACCGTAAAAGAATTTTCCGGGCGGAACTTTGAAGAGTTGCAGCGCGAACGTGAGCATTTGGAAACGTTGTTCGCGGATAGAATTAACTTCTATCTTGTCTTTGCCGCAGGTGTGTTGGCATTTCTATTCGGTGAGCACCATCCGAAGTGGCTGGAGAGAATGGCCCTTATCGCCGTGACTATGGTTTCGCTATCGATGATTTTGGCCCTGTATAGGACGTTCGAACTTGTCATGCGGGTTCTGGAAGAAATACTTGAAAAGCATAAAGGAACTCCATACGCCTTCTATTACAAGAGAGCGTCGTGGTTGCCGAATGCAAACTACTTCTTGCTCGCCTTACCGATTTCATTGTTACTGTTCTTCGTCTATGCGCTAATACGCAACTTCTGGCTCTTCTGAGCAGACCAGCGGCTTTGGTATTCGCAACTGCGAAAATACTGATAGTGGTCTTCCCAACATCGCAGATGGTCTTCCCAACATCACAACCATTCGTGCATGGTTAAAAGAGATGAACCAGCGTGCCAACTGTGTTGCCTTTTGGCACAGGCGCGAAGCCTGAGAAATTGTGACCGTGTGCGCGAAGCAGTCGCTAAGCTCGCTTCCATGTTGCTCGCGGAGGAGCCTAGTTCAGTGCAGCCGCAAAATTCCTGAGCGGTTGCTTCAACGTGGGCAGGGATACGCTTTCAGCAACGCCTGTAGTACCAGCAAGGCGGTTTCTTCATTGGCGTGTTTAGGATTCTCTCGGACAAACTTCAGCACGATGCTGGCTAATTGACCATTCTCAACATTGTCTGGACGACAAAACAGTTTCGGTAGCGCTGTCGGTTTTGCCTCAACCCTTGTCGCAGCACTGCCAAGTTCCGCACCTCGCACAACACATGCAATATAAAGCAAGCACCCCACAGTCATTGTGTCCTCTGCTGGCGTTGTTTGCTCCTTCTCCGCTACTGAGCAGTCCCTCAAGAACGAGTTGCCTGAAGCGACGAACGGCATCGTTTCAACCGTCTGTGCAAAGGCATCGCAGCACAACACCATCATCATCACAAAGAGCCACAGATTTTTCATGGTGGGATTGTCTCACCTTGCAGTTCAGCAAGACTGTGATCCCACGCATAGCACTGCCAGCGCTCTGGGGAAGGCGGGGTCCCACATGGCGTTCGCAAAGAATGTTGCCAAGGTGACCCAGATCACTGCGCAATTCTTCTTCGCACGGCATATTTCGTGCACGATGATAATTGCATACTGCAAGAACTGTGGTAAGGCCACGGGACACAAGAGGACCATTGGAGTGGGAACGTTGCTCGGAGGAGCGTTGACAGGTGGCATATCCATATTGGCCGTCCCGCTTTATCCCAAGCGGTGCGTAGTCTGTGGCCTGAGCACAAGCGAGGGCGAGCAGGTGTCTACGCCTTCATCTCCTGCCTCATCTTCTCAGGTTACAAAGGCAGATAAATTCCAAGGCTGGATCGTGCTAGTTGGAGTGGTGGCTTTATTTGGATATTTGTTTGCGTTCGCACAGCACTGTTCGGATGCAACACCTGCGTCGTCTCAAGACAAAGCAACAGTGACTAACACAAAGCAAAGCCCCACAAAGCAAAGCCCCCGAAAGATGCCCCCGAAGCAGCCACGTTGAACGTGCGCAAGGGGCCCCTGACTGCCACCACGCGGGAGATCGTCGCTCCTGCACTGGGAAAACCTGCGGGAACCAGCATTGTAGAGAGTCCGTGTGGTGCTATTGAAAAAAAGTCTGAGAGGCACCTGTTCCAATTTCCAAGAGTCTCGCGTAGCGCATGCGGGGAAATTTCCGCCTGAGTTTCGATGAGATGGTATGCCCACAATGCGGCGAGCGATTTATGCCGACGAATAAACGCTGAAAATCTGCGCTGTGTCGAAACCTACCGTTTGGAGTAGTAGAAGAATAGCGCGGTCAGAAGCCGGCATGGGTTCACCAAGTAGCTCCCGGCCTAACTGCGGAGTATGCGGAGTCAAATCTCATTAGAGGCGATTCTGGAAGGCTTAAGCTCAGGGTTGACCCAACCACCTGCGCAGCATTCCCCTCGTTCCTAGCCAAGAGGATTGCTGCGGCTGGGCATTGTAGAGAGCGGGGCGAACGTACAGCGCATGCTGGATAAGTGCTGGGTAGGTGTGCCAAGTCTTGACTTAGGGAGGTGCCAAGCCCTCGCACGCGGCAGGTACAAGGTTCCAGACAGGCACCCCCGCGCAGCAGAGAGGGTGGTGTTTTAGGGGCATAGGTGGGAGTAAACGGCCAATAGGAGTCGCTAAGTGGGAAACTAGCTAACCTCCACCGCTGCATTAAGATGTGCGCCCAGTCCGATAGTCCCAACTTCTGCTAAGTGGGAAGCAGAGCAGGAGCAACGGCACCACCTGATCACCCTCCTCTGCAGGGCTAGGCAAAGGCGCACAGAACTGCTGATCTGGCGTAAGCATTGCAACCGCTGGGCTTAGGCGTTCATTGTCGTAGGAATGTAGGCAGTTGCTTAGCAGGAGGCACGGCGCATGCTGGGGGCGCTTGCAGGAGTGGAGCGGAACCCCAACGCGGAACCCCTTAGCACGTGCAAAGAACTGCTCTGCAGATCAGCGGGGAAAACGCCTAGGGAACTGCTAGGCAACAGCTTGGAACATACTGCAGTGTAAGCCCTTGGAATGCCTAGCGTCCAACGACGAAGATAGTCGTACTTAAGCTGTCGTAGGTAGGATGTTGGATTCCATAATGGTGGTCCTCTGCCTAGGCGCATGCATGGTAGATGCTGGGAACCCTGCTAGGCCAGATGCTGGGCGCGCTGCTAGGTCGGACGCTGGGCTCGTTGCTGTGCTCCTCTGCCTGTCTGTTATCCCTCTATCTGATGTCCCTAAGTGGTGCGCCGATGTCAAAGCGCACAGTGTGCGGAAGCACGGAAGTACCCAGCAGTAACCCTCCGAAAAGAGCCTAGGCAAGTTACTGCGGAAAATCACTCCTCTGCCGTTCATAGCTACAGCAGCAAAAGTATACCACTTACAGAGGAGATAACTACCCATGGCAATCCTAAAAGCAACTCCGAAAACCTTTGCAGAAGCACTGCTGGCACTTAAGGGAAGAGATGAGCGCAAGATTGGCAACAATACCTCCTTGCGAGTGGTTCAGGAGTGCAACTGGAAAACCTGTAGTTATCGCGGTGCGCCTGCACTCTACAGACATCGTGAAATTCTTCGAAGATGGCACCGTAACGTGGCACACTGGCGGTTATCACTCCGTCACCACTAAGGAACGCCTGAATCAATTCATTAGTGCACGTATCTATCAGAAGAACTTTGATTGGTTCGTAGTGGGTCACTCCTCTGATGGTTCCCTGAACTGGGATTCGCCTGTGGAGTTCTCTGAAGGTTTCACACTCCGAGCGTAGCGCGTTCATCAGGCGCACAGACGAACGCCGTGCTTCTCGCCTTTAGCCGTCCGTCCGCGCTACGTTTTACCCTCCCCTGCGTCTGCTTGAAAACACACCGAATAAAGCCTGTCTGAAAATCAAGGCTCTGCCGTTCATATACACAGCACAGGAGAACACTATGACGAAACGGGAGCGCATCTTCGGGACTCTGGTAAACCACAACAACGCTGATGTCGCGTTCCTTGCGAATGTGATCGTCACGCAACACTCGCAACCTAGTCGCAAGCTCGCGGGACTCTACAACCTTGTGAATGCTGGGCACGAGTGCAGAACCACACAGTTCTCAACTGATGCTCTAGTGGTGGACGGTACGCGGCAACCTTGGACGTACTTGGAAGATGCCGCAAAGCTTCGCTAACGTCCGGCGCGTCTGATATTCCCCAAAACATTTCAATGTTCGATCAGGCACACGTGTGCCGAAGGAGATCAGCGTGGACAACGCACAGATCATTGCACTGACTGCAGAAGTCGCTAAGGCACTGGGTGACGGATGGAAATACACGCCAGAGGATTCCGTTTACCAGACGATCCAAGGCGAGAATCAGGCATCACTGTCATTGCACCTGACGCGCACAAGTTACACCAAACCGTCTGATCGCATGACGATTGGCGGTTCTCTGAACGTTGGCAAAGGTGGTTCGTACGTTGAGGTGTACGAGAAAGGCGCGGACGGCACAGGTTGGAATCGCGCAAGTGTCTCTGACATCACCGTGGCAATCGCTCGCGGCCCTGAGGCAATCGCCAAGGAGATCACGCGCAGGTTTCTGCCTGAGTACCTCCGCGTGTTGCGGCTCGCGCAGGAGAAGGCGAAGGAGAATAACGCTTGGGATGCTGCTGTGACTGCGAACCTGAAGCGGCTGGCACAAGCTGCAGGTACCGTAGTGCCCACCGATAAACATCCCGGCAAAGACGTACGCAATTCGCTGCACGTGTCAATCCGCGAAGCGTATGGCACGATTCAGGCAAGCAACAACACTGCCCAGCTTGAGCTTCGAAGCCTGAGCATTGAGCAAGCCGAGTACATCCTGACGTACCTCGCAAAGAAATAGGCGAAGCATTTAACCTTGCCACATTGTGTGCTGGGCTTTGGGGGCTTCGATACTTCCACGAGGACGAGATGCAGATTCTCGAAAAGGAGGACGACATCGAAAGGGACCGCAGGTCACGGAGGTGAACCTGTGCAGGGCACATTTGAATAGGCCTGACCATTCGGACGTAAGTCACGGCAACAACATGACTTAGCATTATTTTGAGAATTCTTAAAAATCTGAGGTGTTGCCGTTTATATGACTAGAGAGTGACTCCCGCGCACGGAGCCATACTAGCAATCTTCAGTAATCACACTGATGACCTATTGCCCATCTGATTCTCATCTGTCAACCTGAGACTGCATCAAGAGCGGCCAACACTCGCTGTTGGTCCACCAAGACGAGGGGTTCGGATTATCGAATCTCCACGTTGGTCCGGCTTCCAGGCCAGATGCGGAGCGAAAGCTCAAAAGAAAATTCATGAAAAAACATACAAGGTGCGGAAATCGAGTACGCATTATGCGATTTCCGCCAAACCAAAATGGCTTAGGAGGAGGGCAAACAAATGACGAACACAAAGATGTCTAACGAGCTTGCTCTCTTTCTTCGTTCCTTGATGATCGAAGGGGAGAGCGCAAAGCAGAAAAAATCCCGCATCGGGGATGTTGTCAGTCCACGCTGCGGAATGCCTTTGTGTTATCCAAACGGTGAAACTCCATCCTGCAAACTGGGGGGCGGGACACCTAGCGTTAAAGAGCATGTGAATTCATACTGCCCTGTGGATGATAGTGCGCCGAAAGCTTCGCAGTTTTTGAGGCACGAATGCCGCACACACGGTACGTACGACCAGTACGGCAATTTTATTCGTCCGTGCAAAGAAGCGGATTTACCTGCGGAGTGCTTGCGAACGGTTCAGAACTTGCGCCTTCCGTCGCAGATTCCAGAGACGCAGCACAGCGGCCTGCCTGACATCTGCTTTGCATTTACGTGTGGCACCTTGCCGGAACGCTTTACACCGCGCATGGTGATGAAGAAAGCAAAGAAACTGAAAGGAGAAAGCCACAGCACAGGTGTGTACCCGATATTGCCAGAGGCAACGCACACAACTAAGTCTGTCGAGCCGCAGCTTCAGTTGGAGCGTGTTCTGCAGTACCTCCTGCAGAGCAGGGGGCATGATGCTGCAGCGCTGGCGCTTGTGGGCAATGCCTTGTGGTCGCTGAAGGAGCCTCCTGCAGTGGTGCGTGACACGCGTGATGGCATACAGCGGAAATTCGAAGCCAATACGAAGCAGATCAAAGTGCTGCGTACGGCAGACGAGAAGCCGAAGCCGGATCGCTATGAGTACAGCAATGGCGATCCGTCGTTAACGCTCAGCAACCTTGCAGGGGAAAACGCTTGGTATAGTTGCTGTGAAAAATTGTCGGAAATGGAGGTTAGAAAGGAGTACCACAATCACTTCGACTACTACGCGAAGGCACAGGCTGCAGCAAAGGTTAAAGGTGAGGTAAGCGCTAAGCGCATGCAAGGCAATACTCAGCTTGACCCTCTGCGTTCTGTTAGCAACGTGCTTGCAGATTGGTCAGCAGACACGAAGCGCAAAGTGAAGGAGAACAAACTATATCTCAACTTGTGGCCTACAGAACCAAAAGCACTGATTGAGGAGATAAGGAATAAGGAGTACATCAAGTCACAGCACGAGGAAGCTATCACGGTGGTCCTTCCAACGTCACGTTCGTGGAAACAACGGTTGTGCAAGTCAAGCATCCTGCGCCAAGTATACCGAGAGATATACGCTGAGCGTGACTTGAATCTGCAGGGTGTACCCATGGCAAACCGCATGGGCACGCGCTACAACGTCAAGGAAGGAGTGTGGCAACCGTTCAGGGAAGGCTGGCAACCTGTGGGCGTACCTGCTCACCCTCGTCAACGGTCGCGTCTAGAGCATCTGTTTACAACGTTTGCTGACTCGCGCACTGTGACGTTTGCAGAGCACGATAGGAAATGTGTGTGCATGCTCTGCAGAGACGATAAAGGCTACTGCATCGAAAACTATCCTAATCCAGCGTCGGAGTTTTCTGATTCCAAAGCGTTGGACAAACACATGCAGGCCAAACATAGCAAGGAGGTGGCTGAATTTGAAGCGTGGCACAACAAGCCGTATATGGATACGGCTAATCGGCGCGGCTGGGTAGAGTTTAGAGACACTGAGGGTACACGTTCCGTTCAAGGTCTCTTAGAGGTGAAACACAAAACTCACGGCTCAGTTTTATTCGTGCGCACTCTGGCAACTGACAGGAACCGTGCAGTGATCACACAACTTCACAAAATAGAGTCAGCAAAGAAGAAGAGTTACCACAGTTGGATTGTTAATGTAGACGCGTTGCGGTTCAACGGCAAGCCATTCGTGCCTCCTGTGATGAAAGAGTTTACTCCTGAGCTTGAACCCTTTCGCGCAGAGGGGAGTGCAGTTAGAGAACGAAACGAAATGCTGCACAACTTTCTGTGTGTGGTGTACCCCGATTTAAACCATGACAACGCAATGGAGTTGTTCAGAAAGGAAAGGAGGACGTGCGGCGATGGCCTGCCTCTGTCGGAAACAGTCTACTCGTTTGTTGACTTGGCGGAACGGCGCAAGGCTAACAAGAAACCTTTGCACAGCATCATTAAGAACAAAACCGAGAATGGTTATCGCTGGCTTTTAAATGTGCGCTCGCGGAACTTGGTTAGGCCGCTTGTCTTGGTGCTTGGAGTCATAGGCTCCGCAGATCGTGAAGATAAGCCTACTCCATCAGAAGCACTGCGCCACTGTATTAAGAAAGCGAGGAAAGAACAACGAATATTTGATGGTGGGAAAACAACTGAAAAGTACCAATGGGAGTACACACATTCGAAGAAGAAGCGCGATGCGTCACTCCTAGAGTGGGCGGGATGGCTCATCAAAGCACACCTCTGTCGGGAAAAAGGAGGTAAGTGGGGGAAAAACGAAAACCGATGTGATGACATACAAAGTATACAAAGTGCTTCTCCCGCCTCGCCAACAACAAGCTTCGATGCCCGACTTAAATGGCAGGGCGCGCAGGGCCATAGCGGTGTTCAGCTAGAAGAGGTCGCTGGGGATGAAGTCGCTGAGACAACGTGCGGCCTTGTCGGGGAAGAGATAGAGCTTCCCGAAGAGTTAGCAATACCAGAAGAAGAACCCGAATACGAACAGGAGGAGGAGCTAGAAGACAAGCAGGAAGAAGAGGACGGCGAATAACTAAGGTCCGGTAGAACAAGGCCGAAGGGACTGGGCACAATGCTCAGTCCTTCTGCTTTGCACCAATCATTGTGAAACAGGAGAACTGAATGGCACAACGGGAATGTTCGGAAGTTGGATGTAAGAAAGTGCCTCGCAAGGGTCACAGCAGGTGTGACGATTGCTTGGGATATGCAAAGCAGGTCAGAGCACACGAACGTGCTGAATCTGAGCCTCTAGACTTGACGGAAACAAAACCGGGGCAATGGACAGATGGCACTTACACGTATGGCGGGGTAAGGGGAAATGGCGGGGAGGACTTGTCTCTTGACGACAACGATTCTTTTCTGGACGGTGCCGAATGACATGCCGATTGCTTACACTTCTAGAAACTCTTCTGCTGCGGTTCTGCGACAACGAGAGACAGGCGATTGTGCTTGCTCCTCACGTGCGGCTTGCGGACAATCTTGGCGAGACTCCATCTATCGGACACAGACGGGTTTCCGAGTCGGGGGATTTTGAGTGTAATGGCGATTTTGCAACAGTGGGGGATACGCGTCCGATTTGCTTCGCAAAATGCGCAGCGCATCATCGGAGCCGCAGCCCCAAATTGGCCGATCTTCCATTTGATGTGCAAAACAAAACTTCCTCCACACACATCAAAATAAGCCCGACGGTTTAACCAGATTCGAAACTTTAGCGCGCTTGCGCCTTGCTCTGCGAGTAAAGATGAATGCGAGGCAAGATCCAAGCACCGCCCCTAAAAGGACTCCGATTATTGTATTGCTGTTGAATGACCGGCTGCCTTGGCCCGCCCACAAGAAACCAACATAGGCGAAAAGGGGTATCCACAAAATTAGGCGAATCGTCATGGGGAAGCACCTCCCTAATTGGCAATATTATCTAATATCGCCTGTTACTGTCAGGCGCCCCATCAGCCTCTGGCCCGCTTATAACCGAACCTTGCACTCCCACAACCATCAACCGAGGGACTTTTTAAACAGACACAGGGGTTTGCACTTAAAGCCCTAGCGGCTGATTTTGAGCGATATGGGGATTTTTCGACAGTTGGAGCGAAGGTCCAACCGGTTCACTGACGGACAGTGTGGCGCTCCAGGCGTTAGAACCAAAATCCTCTCCACGAAGAAGAAAGGCCTGGATGCAAGCACCGATCGAGGTCTCACGGAAAGGAGTGGAGAAGTACTGTCTTAACACACCGTGCCGTACCGCAACGTATCGTTTCGCATAGGCCCAACTGACATTGGGCCTTTTTCAATTTCTGTGGTCAATATTGACCATTCTTGTGCATCAGGGTTAGGGCACAATTCTTGGCGTGAAAACAGAACTCAGCGTCAAGAAAGCCCTTACCGTTCCTTGCCCAACTTGCGGAGCCAAACCCGGAGAAAAATGCGAACTTATCTCTGGCAAACCCCGAACCGATCCCCACCGCGACCGCCGAGTGATTGCAAAAGAAAGAATTCTCCAATCGCAACACTGAGATTAAGACACCACCGGAGAAGTGTTTTTGCTTGACATCCTCTCTCATAGGATGAGTGTTAAGGCGATTTTGCGACAGTTACCTCAGTTCCGATGTTTGGAGCGCCGGATGGCATCTTCAGAAGCCTCCTGAGCGTCCGGGGAGGCGTGAAGGCACTGTGAGCATTACTGATCAGTAGAGATTCATCTCGTTCCCCCATAATTGAGAGAGATGGCATCTCCAGTGAGGACGGCCTGTAGTGAAGCAAAACACGAGCGCGAAGAGGGAACCTAACTTCAATCCCCACACCTTTCTTTCAACGATTGGGAAGGGCAGGGATATGTTGTCTTTTCAAAAGAAGGACAAGATCTTCGTTCAAGGCGATTCCAGGGACGGCCTGTTCTTTGTCCAAACGGGCAAGGTGCGACTCAGCGTGGTGTCGGAAAAAGGGAAAGAAGCAACTCTTGGCATTTTGGGCGAAGGCGATTTCTTTGGAGAAGGTGGACTTGCTGGTCAGCTTCTGCGCATGTCGTCTGCAACCGCACTGACCGACTGCGTCCTACTTCACATCGAGCGGAAGGCGATGACGCACGCGATGAGCGTGGAACCAAAATTGTCGGCCCTGTTTGTCAAATACGTGCTGAAGCGCAACATCCGATATCAGGATGACTTGGTCGATCAACTTTTCAATTCCAGCGAAAAGCGGCTGGCGCGAGTTCTTCTGTTGATGGCGCAATTCGGCAAAGAAGGAGTCTCGGAAATGTCAGTCCCACGACTGAGTCAGGAGACTCTGGCAGAGATGGTAGGGACGACACGCTCGCGGGTCAGCTTCTTCATGAACCGATTTAGGGAGCTTGGCTTTATCCACTACGACGTTGGGGATACCTTACGTGTTCACAGTTCACTTCTGAACGTTGTTCTCCATGACGACGACGAAACAAGGGTGACTGCTGGAGCCGAGAACCCAACCGCCATCGGCAAGAGAGGTACAGAACCTCCTACAAGGTCCGGCCAACCCGCTGACAAAGATCGCGCCAAGAGACCGCCCCTCCCCGATCTTGTACGACGCCCCGAGTGAATTGCTGACTGCGATTCCATAGTTGGCGTAACCAGCGATAGCGCTCAAAACCCCTCACGGGCCGATTTTGAGTGTAACGGCGATATTTCAACAGCTATCGGTTCCGCTAGGGAGAAGTAATTAAGCGAATCGGCACAGGAGAAGATCCGGTGGCCGTGGGAGTTGAGTTGGTGGCCGTGTTGCTACACCCGGCGACGTTCAGCACAGTCACATTGATATTGCCGCCCGCGTCTATACCGTTGATGAATACTTGCAGGAATCCCACGATATTGACTGGAACGTAATCCTGAAGGGTCGTAAATGTTCCTGCCGCCACGTCGTCGTAAATTGGTACGGTTACGATACTGTTGCTGGATGTGACCAAGGCATTGGTGAGCACGGGGTTACCGAATCCTGCTTGGATTTGAAAGGGGAACACGGTAGTGTCCATCACGTCCTGGCCTACGCTCTGGTGAATGAGACATTCCGTAGCCGTTGTAGTGTCGCCGCTTGCTTTGCCCGGATTGAACGTCAAGTCTGCCTGGACGCCAGCGCCTGCTATTCCACAAGCGTACACCGTGCTCACGTCGCAACCGGCAATGGCTTCCTGGTAAGGAGAGCCGGTTGCACAGCTAGGCACGCCGTTGGCGGTACCGCCGATTAGAGCAGGAACATAGTCCAACGTACCCGGGCCCTGGCCGTTCGCTTGTGGTTGCTCAATCAATCCGTTCCCACTCCCATGTTTACAGTTTGGGTTGCCGGTCAAGCAGTCCGACGTCAATGCAAATTTCTCCCCTATAACGGCGCCGGTTGCTGTGCCGGGGGCTAGCTGGATTCCGGGGTTCTGGATTTTTCCATCAACCAGCGTGACGAATGGGGCGTGAGGTAGGGGCACAGGATTAAGAGGGTCTTGATTCGGAACAAGCCACGGTTTGACACATCTCGGGCTCACTGTGACGAGACCATTCGGAGCAGCGTTCAGAGAGTTGGAAGGATTGAAAGCCTCGGCGGTCGCAGTCGCGCTGACTTGGCTCTGGGTTCTGTTCCAGAGGCGAGAAAAGAAAGTAGGAAGCCCCTGTTGGACCACATCGACCTTTACCTGCGGATTGACCGCAAACGCTCCGCTTGCAGTGCAATCACTCGTCGCCGTACCGTTGTAGACGAAGGTAACGGTGGGTGAACTTGCGCCAGCACGGCCGATCGTGTTCTGCTTTACCACCGCCTGCGCCACCTGCGTGGCTAAGGTGCACGCTGCCTGCCACGGCGGGACGGCCAAACCGCCTTGGGTATTGTCGGGATCGCCAGTAACGCCACTGAGAGAAAGGACTCGTGCAGCGGCGAGGGCGGCCGTGTCGGCTGTGCGCTGCGCTTCCTCTCTTGCCAGGTAAAGCGTGATCACATCAATCGAAAGAGCAGCCACCGCGATAATTGCGACCATTGCCAGCGCAACGAAGACAATCGTAACGCCGCGTTCTCGGTGTCGCCGATCCTGATGCGGATGCAGTCTGCGAATTACCGATGGTCGCATGACGGTTCGTCAATTCTCATGCAGTTGTGGTTATGCGGGGGCATCCAGAGATCTACGGTCAGATTGTAGCATTCACAGTTCCATTCGCTTGAGAATGGCGTTAGCAGGCCTTATCACTCAAATTCCGATTCTTTTCGGTTCGTTTCACATGAGTCCGTTCGTAAGATGTGTAATAGAGATTTTTTCACCAATGCGGCCCTCTCTATTTTTCGGAATCCTGAATCAGATGCCAAGGCTGGAACTCAGGAGCCCCCCAAAGAACGGTGTGAAATTTGGATTCAGGACTTGGCCCAAAACCTAACCTGTCTCGGTGACTACCATCGAGTTCGTTACCCGTGGTGTCAAATTGCAGTAGTCCATTGACAGTTTGCACGTCCACGCCGTCAGGCTTAACTCTGACCACCTTGCCGTCGAGTGCGTAAATCGTGTTGCTGATCATATGAACTACCTGACCAACCACTAGTGTCTTCGTGTCGATGCAGTCCGCGTCTCGATGGGCGACGAAAGAAGGTATATCCCCACGCACCATCAGGTGACAATGGATACACACAACCAGCCAATCACAACTTGTGTGTTTTTCGAATTGGTGTTTCATTTGGCCCCTGTGCGGAATCTACCATGTTCACGCGCTGTGGCGGCGTAGTTTACGAAACCAAGGCGTTAGCGCAAGTGTGCGCCGTTTATTCGCCCCACCCAAAGGGTCTGCCTGACAGTGGCAACCCCATCGGACATCACGGTGTGCAAAGCCAAGTCTTGGCTATCACACGTTACGATCTGCAACGATTCCCGCTTGGGAAAACAGCTTCGGCTTGCACTCTCCTGCGTGGAGAACTTCAGAGACGAGCAGGGCTACAACATCTTCGTTGACTGCGCTTCCATTCTTGGAAGTGGCGAGCATCATTATGCGCTTCTGCGGCAAACCCGGAGCGGTGCTCAAAGAGGGACACGAACCTGCTGCACTCCTCTTTGAGATGTCCACGTTAGACCTGTTCATCCACGTTCAGGACGTGGGCACTGCTTCGTGGATTACGGTGGTGCGTGACAAAAATCTGGGCGATCACCTTTTCACGTCCTGCGTAACACGCGTGCGGGGTGCCACTACTTCAGGCTTTCTCTACGCAGCGCAGGGCAGTGGACTCACCTGATCTTCTGAGCACGACGGAGGAGTTAGATCGCAGATTGGAGATACGGCATTGATACCTCTCATTTTGTTCCTCTCAGGAATCGCACTGTGCATACAGCAAAAAAAATAGGCCCATCTCAGGGAGTCCTCTTCGGAGGTTCTCTGGGATGGGCCTTTGGCTGTTTCTAGGGGTTTTGTAAGTGGTTGATTTTAAAGGAGGTCGCAAAACTGGGTTCTGCCGGGGTGTGCTTCGCTTTCTCTTCGCCCAACCATTTACGTTTTCCCGCGCATTAGAAGCGATTCTAGCGTGCCCGTTGCGCTGTACAAGGCTTTCCTCAGAAACGGACAGAGCGGAGGCTAGGAAGGGCTCCTATTGAGATTTTTCGGATCGCGCTAGGCGCTTTCCCTCTTCAATTCCCCATTGCACCCCGGCTTGGAACGCTTCGCGGCTGATACGCGCTGCCTCAGCGATGGGATCGCGCAGCTTCCGTTTCTTGGCCTCTTCGCGCAGTCTCTTTCTTTCGGCCTTAATCCGTCGCTTCTCTGCCGCTACTGCTCTCCGTGCTTCCCACCTCGCACGTATCTGCTGCTTCTTCGTTCTCTGCTCGCGCCAAAGCAGTGTGGACTTCTTCACATACCGCTTCTTTCGCGCATGCTCTTTCTGCTTGGCGATTGCTTTTTTCTTTGCCTGTATTTGCTGCCTGAGTTCGGCTTGGCGCTCTGCTAGTGTGGGGTTCATGGTTGGTTCGTTGAGATCACCTCAGCATCTACGAACGTGGGCTGGGCCTTCTCTGGTTTTGGTTTGTCTCCGTCTATCACCTCTTTGTTCATCATGGTGCTCACCACTGGAATAACCACAACGCGCACAGGTTGGTGCACATGGGATTGATCGCTGAGCATTGTGTCACGTACTTTGGCGTGCCCTGCTTGGATATCCAGAGCTTCAATCACCTTAACCACGTTGCCGAGAGCACGAGGTTCCTTCGCAGCTTCCAGCGCACCATCGTACGCAGCTTCCAGCAGAGACTGCCGTCTGCTCTTGCCAGTGGTGGGATCGACTTCGGCTAGGAACTTCTGAGTCGCGTGAGTGTCCTTTGTGGCAGATGCTGTGGTGGTTCTTACGAAGCGTCCTTGTGCGTTCCTTGCACGCATCACTTCGCCTGTTCCGTGCGCGTTCTTAACCTTCTCTAGTTGCACGTCCTGCGCCACGAGTGCGGTTTCATTCTGTGAGTCTTCAGTCATTGTTCTTCTTCCATTTCCTCTGCGCTGGGGAATCGCGGTGGTGTCTCTACCACGATAACTTCTTGTGGTGACAGAAAGTGCTTGGCGAGAATCAATGCAAGCTTCCGTGTCTCCTTTGGGAGTGTGGCATCGCGGGACATGCGGATGTTCTTCTGTGCGATCACATCTCTCAGCTTCGCGGTGTGGTGCTCTCCCACGTCAATGTACGTTTCCAGCATCTGCTCTAGCACCTCTGGGCGCGTGCCTCGCACCTGCCTCTCAAACTCCTCGCAAAGCCTCTGAAACTCTTCTCGTTCAGTCATTGAGTCACCTGCGCGGCTTTCAAGCGCTCCGTGTACGCGGTTTGAATTTCCTCGCGCAATGCGGGTGTGAACTTTACGACAGGTCGGGCTTTCGCCGGGACGTTCACAGGGGTTCGATTCTTTGGATTGACACCTATATACGCTGGGTACTCCTTGAGTTCAAAGACTCCGAATCCGTGCAGTTCCACCTGATCACCTCTGCGTAGTGCTTCGGCAATCTGTTCATACACTGAGTCCACACACACTAGGCACTGTTCAACAGTGAGTCCAAGCAGTGGTTTCAGGTTCCTTGCAATATCACGGCGCACTAGCTTGCTCATCATTGCGCCTCACGTTCCTTCTGCAGCCGCCTGAGTTTTAGGACACTGCTGATGATCTTCACCAAGTCCTCCGTTCCACAGATGCGGCTATGCGTGATGCCGGGATTTCCACGAATAGTGTCCAAGTAGAATGCCAAGGTGCTTTCGGTACAGATCACGCAGTCACCTCTTCAGGTGTCAGGTGTTCCGCATTACGCTCCTTCATCTCTGTGACTTCCTCTGCAGTAAGTGCTCGCCCGATATCCCTGCGTGCCCCCCAGCCGTATCCTCTCTCCCAGTTCAGACTAGGAAACGGGTCAATCTTAGTAGGTGCGTCAGGTGCACTTTCATAGGAAGGTGCATCAGGTGCACTTACCTCATTTTGGAGGTGTGACCAGCTTCCTGCCGTGGATGGTTCTTTTGCTTGTGTAAAAAGGAGTGGCCGCGCTGGTTCAGGATTTGTCGGTTCAGTATTGGAGGTTCCCTTGGAGGTTAGGGGTGCCCAGAGTGCACCTTCATCTGTCGTAGAATGCACCTTCATTGCACCGACTGCACCTTCATCGGTACCGACTGCACCTTCATCGTCTGCGTCTTGGAAGGTGTGCTCCCGTTTCTTAATTTCCGACAGGTCGAAACTGTAACGGTTCGCTTGCTTAGCGTGTTCGTTGCCCCAGCCTCTTTCCCAGTTCACTATGCTCAGTTCTTTCAGAGCTTGTAGTTCAAATACGATAGTGCGCTTGCTATAGCCCGTTTCGTCCATCAGGCGTTTATGCGAGGGATTGCACTGCCCTGTCTTGTTATTCCTGTGATTGATCAGCACAATCAGAACAAGTTTGGTTGAAGGGCGGATGTTGCCATCGGGCTTCCTTGCATTTTTCTTCTTCGTGACTGTTTTCACAGCGGCTTCTTGTTTTGTCACCTTCAGGTTGAGGGCAGCAACCACGTATTCAAAATTGCTATCAGTTTTAGCCACGGTTTGCCTCCGCATCATCTGCGAGGATCATTGCCACGGCTAGAGTCTCAATCGAGTTGAGTTGGTTCAAAACTCTCCGCTCCGCTGTCCATGTGCCAGTTGTTTCTGGCAAACGACGCAGAGCACGTATCTTCCGCAATGCATCTTCGGCATTCGGAGTTAAATCAAGCTGTACATCCATGTCTGTTTGTTCTGCTTTCTGAGTTAGTTGTGTGCTGCGGTGTTGCGTTGGTTAGGGGCTAGATGTCCGCCTAGCTTCGTTCTGAGCGTGTAGCCGGGGTACTTCTTGGTGGTCGCTACGCGTGGTCTGTCGATATCTTCAATGCGACTGCACAGGTGATCTGCGTCTGTTCGCCGGGATGGCTCTTCGCCCAGTCTTGCGCAGCGATCTGCATCATAGTGTCTCGGTAGAGCACGCCTAGGGCATTGTCAATTTGTGATCGGCTGGCCTTCTTCATAGTGTGTCCACGTGCATGTTGATCGTGCATTGTGAGACGCGTTTGCGTTTGATGGTGCTGAGTACGTCTCGAATTGCACGTGAAGCAGCGGACTTCAAGGTCGTACCTTGGCCCCGCCCTTTCTGAACCTGATCACCATTTCGCAGTTCTGCGAAGCGGCATTCAACTGTTACAACTTTCATGCGTATTGAGTCCATTCCTTTCACTGAATGATGTAGTCGTAATTTGGGACCGGCAGCCAGCCGCATCGTGAGACACGGCCGCGCGCAACGGCGCGACAGAGGTGTGCGCTGCTTCGTGAGTTCTTCGTGCTCAAATCTTGTGTTGTGGGGTTACTGCAGGATGCCCAGCGCAATCTCTGCGCCGTGCAATGTGGCGTACTCTTTACTCTTCATTTTGAGTCCGCGTTCTAGGCTGGCGAGATCGTAGCCGGGGCGGCAATTCTGGATTGCCCAGAGGACATAGCTATCCACATACCCTAGTTCTTTACCTTCGCAAATCTGCAGTGCAACGCGCAGCCACTTACTATGTTTGCTGTCCGCGATGATTACTTGTTCCAACCACTTCGCGTTGTACGGGACAGTACCTTTCTCTCTGGCTCCTCTGCCGACTGCGAAGTATGGCGCGTAGCGTACATCACTCTTACGCACACGATCCAACACTGGGGGAGGCACCTTACCTGCCGCGAGGGCCTTCACTAAGGTCTCTATCACTGAAACAGCCGCGAGAAGTGCTGCCGCCCGTTCCTTTGCTGTCATCCGTGCCATGTTCGGTTTCCTCCTCTGCAGGGAGATATGCACCCTACATATTAGTGATGAGGGACCAAAGAGCAACAGAAGTGATTGAAAACAAACACACTTGTGGCAAATTGGCGAAGATTCTGCAGTACGCGGATAAAACGGAGTGCCGTGCGAGACCCAGAGCAGGATCGCACGACAGGGAGCGCCTAGGCGGAGTGCTTAAGATGTGGGTTCTGCTGATCCTGAGCCTGCGCTCGCAGGCCGGGACGGACCCAGCGGAAGAAGCGCGGAGGACAGGAACCGGGACAACCGGAGGGCGACGCTCAGGCCGCGCCGGGAGGACTCACCTGGACTAAATTTTCTTCGCCGAACGCTACGAGGCGCACCCGCCTTCTGCAGAGCGCATGCTTGGAATGTTTTCGGCACATTTGCGGGAGATGGTAGCAAAGGCATCTACGAAAGAAGGGTGAAGGACTTTGGTTTTCTTAGCGGTCTAGGCCAAAACATGCACTATGATCGTTTGATCGTTCATGAAGGAAAACTACGAACCGACAATGAAATTTTCAACTCTCCTGTTGGCCGCGCTTGTTGTCCTATGCATGGCGGCCTCCGCGCAATCCCGCAAGTACCCTTTCACCATGACCGCCGTGTACACGGCGGGGCACCCTATTTCACGAACCGAGACGACCTATCGTGACGGCGAGTACCGCTGTACCGCCGGAGACGAACACAATGCTCCAGTCTGCAAAACGGACGCTGAATGGCTTGAGCAGGACGAGATGACTGGAACCCCGGACACCGCGCTCTTCACGCTGGCTGACGGTAGCCATATTGGGGTGCAGAGCAACGTCTATCACCACAATGAGGGCTTTCTAGTCTGTAAAGAAGACGTGTCGGAATCCATCTTTTGCCACCTTCTCAGCCACATGCATTACATGACGAATTCGGGAAACCTTAAGTCTGGCGGCACCGCAACGTTCCACTACAAGATGAAGGGCAAGCCCAAGAATGGATATCAACTCGTAGAAGTCGAAGAGATGAAGCCAAGCTATAGCTTCGAACGCTATGGCTACGACGTGGTCTGGCTTAAGAAGGCCCCTTAGACTACTTAGCCGTGTCACCATGGTTGGCAGGACAAGGGAATGCCTCTTGAAAGGCAACCGGAACCACACGCGTCGTGCGTGCTATTGTTAAAAGCATGTTCTTCCGAATGAACTTTACTATGATGTCTTGCTCTTGCCCAAGCGTAACGTAGTCAGGAATGCAAGGAACGTCAACTTTCATAGCTGCAGTAGCGTCACTGAGTTCTTTATTGAGAGAGTTGCCAAAGCCTTCTTTTCGTCCTTCGGCCATCCAGTTGGAAGCTGCGCAGGGGTGACTCCGTGTTCGTGACCTTCCTGCCACCCATCAACCAATCCCTGCTAAATAACCTGCGCACATTGCCACTGCAACCATTCGGTCATCCATCTGTTTTCGTATGGGATCAAGACCAGAGGATGCAGGGAGGAGCGTTCTTCAATGCTGCCCATTTGGTCTGCGGATAACGTCGTCACTGGAGGGCCACAAACTTCGAGGAAACCACCCGCTGTCTGAAGTTTTGAGACTGATGCAATCTGGCAGTACAAATTGATGCGAGCAGCAGCGGGATCGTACAGACGAGAATTTTCATGCTGGATGCCTTTACGAGAGTCTTGGAGGGAGAGGCTTGCGTGGGTACGACCAGGATGGACCCCGGTTGTTTACGAATGGAAATGCCTCGCGTTTGGCCCTGTCTTCCCGCGCCTTGCTCTCATCACACGCTTTCAGGACACTTCATATTTTCTCCTTGTGCTACGCTAGGGAACTGAGCGGGGCTGGCGGAATTGGCAGACGCGCTGGCCTTAGGAGCCAGTAGCCGCAAGGCTGTGCAGGTTCAAGTCCTGTGCCCCGCACCACTCCTGTCTCTTCCTGGGCTGTAGTAGTTTTTGTAGGAGCCACAACCCCCTAGGGACGAAGTTGTTTCAAAAGGAAACCTCCAAAACCCTTGCCCTGCTTGGCATCTCACTGATGGTAAAGGGATTGCAAGAAAGGTGCCTACTGATTCCTAAGTCTGGTGCGTCTGCCAATTCCGCCACTTTCGCATGAGCTGGATCTTTAGTCTACTGCGTCGCCGGGCAAGTTTCCAGAATTGAGGCGGCGCCTTGGCGCGTCAAATAAGCGACGTATATGTGGTCAGGGTTCCAGCAACTCCTCCGGAGAACCCCGCTCCCGCGTTATTAGACGCGGCCAACGTCCATGAAGTTCAGGTCGTGGGTTCATCTTGCACCGAAGTCAGCGCGACGCTGACCTCGCGGATATAGAAGGCGGCGCATACGAGTAGCGAGATCAGCGAGAGTACGAAGACAATCGCCGCTGAGACCTCCGCGGCCCTCCAGTAGAGGCCGAATCCCAACAAGAGACATGACAGCAGGTTGCCCGGAGTGCGAGCAGCGCGAACAGGAAAGCGCGGCGGATCATCTCGGCGCGCTGTTGAATAGACTCGCGATCCTGTAGGTCTGAATCAGGCTCGTCCCCCACTTCAGCTTGGTTGGGGAAGTCTTAGCGCGGAACTCCTCAGCCACCGAAGCTTAGAACGCGTACTTCAGAGAGAAAGTTGCCAGGTTGGCGTGGAAATAGCGCGGCGCTGTCGGGCCGACAAAAGAACCCTCGCGGTACTGGTAATAATTCCATCCCGCGTGCCAAGTGAAGTTCCTGGCGATCTCCACATCAATGGCCCCGACCGGTTGCTGGAACCGTGACGCGAGTGGTCCTAGCGGTTGCAGAGGATCTAGAATCAGCGTCGAGCCATTCACGTCGGTGATGCTGTAACCCACACGCGCGGTCACCCGATGCGCAGGCTTGAACATCAGGCTGAATTCACCAAAATGCGTGTGGTTGTTGTAATTCCCCAAAACCTCGAGCAAAGAATCATCGTAGACGCAGGTGGACGATCCGGTGGCCACAACGGTGCCGATGTAGCAGATATTGCTGTTCTGCAGAAATGCCGAATAGTTATACGCAATGTCGAAAGAAAGCTTCTCTTTCGGCGCAACCAGAACATTGAAGCCGAAGTTGCGGTTGTGCATGCGGTAAGCGATGTCGCTGGTATTGTTTCTTTGCTCCACAATGTTGACATTGGCTCCCAGGTTGAGCCATGAGCGTGGCGTGTACGTCGCCTGAGCGCGATAACGCTGCACATGACGAGGCTGAATTCGCCATCGGAAGTTGTCGGCGTATGCGTCCTCGACATCGGCGTTGATTCGCAGATCCTGTTTCGGGCGCAACCAGATTCCCGCCAGGGCTGTGTGCTCGTTGATCACGATGGGATCATCCTCGGAGTCGAACAGACCCGTGAACGTGCAACTGCCGTCGGGATTCAACGGCAATTCCACGCAGTCTCCTCGATTGGGATTGGGGGGATAGAAGATGTCAGCGTTAGCAACGCTGCTCCAGTAGTTGTGATCGCGAATATGCGAGTAGCGATAACCGACATTCACCCCGGCGTACTGGCTGATGTCATATTGCAGCTGCAGTTCGTTGTCTTTTGTGTTTTGTCCCAGGAACCGATTGTAAGCATTATTGACTACGTCCGCCGGTGATCCGCTACCGTGCAAAGGAGTAGTTCCGGGCAGAACGGCCGCCGGCCCCAGCAGCGAGCCCGGAGGTGCAACTGTGCTGGCGTTGAACAAGGAGGTCTGGAGCAGGTCGAAAATGCCGGGAACCTGATAATTCCGGAAGCGCAAGGTATCAACTACTCGCAAGCGATCGCTGATGTGATATGTCGCTCCGACATCAGTGACCACAGAAATCCAGCTCGCCCGCGAGCGGCTTCCCGTCGAGCTGATCTGCCTTTCGCCCGTGCGAGTGATCAAACCGTCAAAAAATTCGCCCAGAGGACTCGTGCTCTGCGCGTTGCTGTAGGAGAAGGTCCCGGTTACATCCAGCTTCTTCAGGGATGTTGACTGAAAAGTGACCTGCTCGGTGGGAATCGTCGTACGAACCCGTTGCACACGGTTGTATGCAAAGTAGCCGTTGCAGACTGGATTAGCGCTGCCCCCCACGATCGGAGCGCCACATGGGCTGAATCCGTTGAACCACGGCAGCCCGAATTCCACAGGCACGCCATTCGGAAGCGGGACGCGGTTAAACGGGGACAGGAAGTAGTTGGTGTCTCCCTTCGAGAGCTGAATGTTCTCCGTGAAATTTGCCGTCGTATGGCGATTTACCTTCCAACTCACGCCCAAGCGGTATTGATCGAGCGTGTTGTCGAGCGGCTGGTAGAGCAACGCATCGGTGCCATCATGCATGCTGCTAAATGAGGTGCCTTCCATGCGATTGCGACTGTAGTCCAGCAGAATGCTGAAACGGCGTTGCGGGAACAGGGTGAGACCGAAATCGTACATGCGGCGGCGATTGTAGTAACCGTGCGGAGAATTGTTGACGTTCACTACGGGTGTTGCCGTTGGAGGATTCAGCGGGTTGGCGAAAAGATCATAGTCGAAGAAGTTCTGATCCCGGCGAAAGCTCGCGGTGAAGTTGAACAAGCGGTACTTCACGGCGCGGAGGCGAGCGCCATTGCTAGGATCCCCGCCCCAACCGAAGCTGCTGGCGCTTAGGCTGTCAAACAGTCCATCGTGGTTCAGCGACTGCATGGATAGAGACTGCTCCAGGATGCGCGGGCCGGTCTCCAGATTCACCAGGGTGTCATACATCGGGGCGCTGCCGGTCAAGTCCGTGACGCGAAAGCCCAGTTCGACCGACTGCTGGATGCGATATCCGCCGCGCTCAATTCCTTCAGGAGTTTCCCTGGAAGGTGTTTGGGACGAGAGTGGCAGGCCGTTATCCAACTGCCCCGGTCCCTGCGCCAGCAGAGAAGTAGACGTTAACAGCAGCAGCGTGATTCCGAAGGAGACTGCAAGATTCATTGCTTCACCATTACGTCATTACGTCGGCCAGAGGGAGTCGCCCCATCCAGCGATCAGCGGAAAAAGAACTCGTCGAAGTTCGAACCGTGAATCTGGGTGTGGCACATAGTGCAGGCCTGATACTTTGCGTTCTGCGTATGAAAGCTTGGCATCTGTGGCACGTTGCCCGTCGCCGTTGGCGAGTGACACTGCAGGCAGAGAATGTTTACCTGGCTCACCCGCAAGAGCCGCGGATTGGTTGAGCCATGTGGAGTGTGACAGCTCGTGCAGCCCTCCTGTTTTACCGGAACGTGTTCAAACACAAAGGGACCCATCGTCTCCGTGTGGCAATTTGTGCAGACGGGGAACTGGCCTGCGGCGCTGCGCAGCTGTCGTCCAACAAAGCTGCCATGCGGATTGTGGCAATCACTGCAGGAAATCAGACCCACATCGACGCGATGGCGGTATGGCCGCTCAAACTCAGCTTTCTGCGTGGCGTGGCATCCATAGCAAAGAAGAGTTTCTTGCGATTTCAGCAGATGATCGGGCTGTGTGGAATTGTGCGGAGAATGGCAGCCCAGGCAGCCCACCCCATTCTTTAAGTGAACCGAGCGGCTAAAATTAATATTTTCCAGGCTGGTTTCATGGCACTGCAGGCAGCGCCGGCTGGCCTGCTCGGGGGAGAGTTGCGAGAACCGAATAATTTTTGCCTTATCGCCACCGCCATCAACGTGCGCCGATCCCGGGCCATGGCAGTCTTCGCATCCGTGTGCGCCTTCCTTTAGCAATGCGAAATGAGGGGTCCCTTCGAAGTGCTTGGAATAAATCTCGTCGTGGCAGTTCTTGCAGGTTTCGGAGCCCACGTAGGTCGCGCCCGCAACCGCGCCAGACATCTCGGAGGTTCTGCTGGCTGCATGCTTGCCAGAATTGTGTTGCTGATTGGCCTCCTGGCTGGCTGCCTCGGATGAAGACTGCGCGGCAGCTTTAGAGCGATTGCCGACCAGAATGAAAATCAGAATAGTGGCGAGGGAACACACGAGCAGGACGGCAACTCTTCGCAAAAGCTTGGCGATCCTCAAAGGTTCCCTCCCGGCGAAATAGGCGTTCCGGAGTGCGATGGGTTCGGGTTGAGCTTTGCGCTTGCGTGGGCGCTACTCCGATGCCCTGAGCAAGCCGCAAGGTTGCAAAAGGTTGTGGTCAAAATTATAAAACCAGCGGTTCACGCGTAGCATCGAAAATCGTCACGCGGGGTTCACCCCTACAGGAGGAATTGCACATGCGTTACGCCAGGCTAATTGCATTACTCGCTGTTCCAGTTCTTTTCGCGTCCATGGGTTGGGCACAGGAGGGAGAGTCTATCTACAAATCGAAATGCGCGACCTGTCACGGCCCCACGGCAGAAGGAAAAATCGGCCCTTCATTGAAAACCACGAAGTTGAGCGAGGATGATATTGTGCTGCTCCTCAGCAAGGGGAACGATGCCCGGAAGATGCCGCACAAGAAGCCCATTTCCAGTTTGACGGATGATCAGATCAAGGCTGTCGCTCATTACATCAAGAGCCTGAAGTAGCGACTCACAATTAGCACTTAGACGGCGTGGGGGGGAGCCGTGGCGGAGGTGCCGCCGCGAATCTTACTGCGCAGAGCATGTGTTGACGCTACCACTTCGGTTCCGTCTTCACATGGCAGATATGGTTCTGCGTTGCCCGCTCGATTACGTTCCCAGATTCGAGCGGGCGACTTGCCCCAGACGTTCACGTTCCGCCAGGGGAAACCCGGGGAAAAGGGGGTGCCTGCGCTGTTACGTTTGGGAGAGGCAATAGAACACCGCAGCACGCGATGGGCGCGCTCGCGTGGCTGCATCACAACCGTACCGAAGCAGGCTGCTATTGCACTTCGTTCAGCTTCTGGTAAATCAAGAGCGCCAGAAAAGCCAGAAGGAACACGCCAGACCCGATACTAAATACGCGCATTGGCAGAGTGAGCCGGCTGACTTTGGTCAGCAGTTCGGTTTGCTCTTCCTGCATGTGCGAATTGGCGTCGTCCAGAAAAAGTTGATCATCCTCGTGCATGGTGAGAGTGCTCCTGTAGATGAGCAGCACGATTAGACCGACGGCGAAAAGTCCGAACAGACCGCCGACGATTTCAATTGGTGTCATAAGCCACCTCAGCAGAGCCGACCCTAAGCAGTGGTTTCCCTAGCTGGGCGAGTAGCGCAGAAACCCCGCACAGCCCCCGGGGGTAGGCCCTAACGGCACAAATTATAGCTCCGTTGGCAAGCCTTCGCAGTGATTAAATCCATTTATTCCGGAATGCGGAACATAGCATTCTTTCGTGCGACGGAGGCCATGGCTGTGGCATCCAATTGCTATAGGATTACCCCGATGTGGGGGTCGTCGCAGAGATTTGATATAATCGAACAGCTTTAAAGCCAAGGAGATACGAATGGCCACCACAACCGTCCCAGAAGTAAAGAAAACCGCACCCATTAGCCTGACCCCCAATGCCGTCGCCAAGGTGAAGGAAATCATGGGCCAGCAGAATCCCGTTCCCGCTGGCCTACGCGTTGGCGTAGTGGGCGGCGGATGCTCCGGCTTCTCCTACTCCATGCAGTTCGAGAACGGCGCCGGCATGATGGACAAGACCTTTGATATGGATGGTCTCAAGGTGTACGTCGATGCCACCTCGGTCATGTACCTGAATGGCTGCATTGTGGACTACGTCGAGACCCTGGAGGGCGCCGGCTTCAAGTTCGAGAACCCCAACGTGAAGAGCACCTGCGGTTGCGGTTCCTCGTTCAACGTGTAAGAAGATTTGCAGGGACGGCTGCGACGCGCGGCTTTGCCTCAGAAACGAAAACGGCCTCATCCGGGATGAGGCCGTTTCTATTTTGCGAAGCGAGAAGGCGGCTCAGGTTCGAGTTTCAGGTTTCAAGTTTCGAGAATTTACTCGAAACTGGAGACGCGAAACTTGAAACTGCGGTTGTGGGGAACTACTGTTGTACCGGCGTGTCGGTAGGCTGATTTGGGTTCCCAAGTCCGTTGTTGGTCGGAGCGGGGGTATTCTGCATTCCGTTAGGCGACCCCAATCCAGTGCTGCCGCCCGCATTGGGTCCATTAATCTGATTGTTCAAATTCGGCGTCCCCATGACTCCGAATCCTACCTGTTGCTGATAGGGAGTAGTAATCAGCAATCCACGATCCATAGTTGGATCGTAGACAAACTGCCACTCGTTGTATTTTTTCTTTTTATCGAAGATGCGGATCGTCAGATCCTTACTCACGCTGGCGACTCCCACAATGGGTGCGCCGCCGAAGGTCATATTGGAAAGCCCACCAGAGCCGCTGCTGTTGCCCGGACTGTTTCCCGCCGCCGTGCCTGAGGAGTTCGAGTCACTATCCGACCCCGTTTGGCTGGCATCGCCGGCGGCTGGCTGATTCGGCGTTTGGCCGAACCCGGAATTTGAAGTCGCGCCCAACGAGTTGTTCCCGCTCGGGCCGGGAGACTGCGAAAATCCTGGTGTCCCCGTCAGCGGCCCGCCGACCTGACTTGCGCCCGCAATCATTCCGGCCATTCCGTTCAGCGATAACTTGGCCTCGCCGAAATGCAGCATCCGGAAGTCCTTGTTGGTCAGGGGATCTTTGTAGCGCTTGCGCAGAAAGCGAAGCTGGTTGGTGTTCTCCAGATCCTCGATCTTGGCCGGATAGCGCCCAAATTTCTTGTAATACGCCTTAATGGCGCGCGAATACTGTACGCCGCGGTGGATCATCTCTTCTTCGCGATCGCGCTTGATCTCGAAGGTGATCTCCGGCAAGATCGCCGCCGCAAAAATCGTCATCAGGGCAATGATGAGCAGCAGCGTCATCATGACGTACCCCTGCTCGCCGCGCCGACGCCGAATTGTAAAATGCAATTTCATCTGGAGATTTGCCAACTTGTAATTTGGAGATCTGTAATCTGGAGTTGAAGTCGAGGCCCTTAACTATCCAATTACAAAATACCAATTACAAATTTGATTTCATCCTTGCGTGAGCGGAATGGTCTGTGGCGGCCCGCTGCTCACCACATCCTGAATCTCCACGGATGTGTTCGTGATGCGGATGACCTTGTAACGACGGTCCACGATTTCGCCTTCGCCGGCGACAAACACATCATCCCCATTCTTCAGGAATATTTTTTTCGGTTCGCCCGGAGAGCTGGCAAATCCGTAAAATTTCAGAGGAATGGGTGTCGCTGCCGGCGGGGCCGGAGGACGCCACTGATCGGCATTCAGCTGATCAGTATTCGGCTTTGCGACTGGTTTGGGAATCTGGACATCCTCTGCCTGGGAAACGAAAATATTCCGTCCATTTCCCTGGTATTCGGTCTTCTCGCTGGAAGCCAGCAGGTCCAGCTTCAGCGTGGGATCAAGACTCTCGACCTTGGCGGCCTTCTTGCTGCCCTTGGGAGTAGTGACGCGGGCGCTGGTTTTGGGTGCCGTAAGCGGCGCGATCACCGGTGCCGCAGCTTGAGCGCTGGAATCCGGAGTTGACGAGGTCGTGAGCAAGGGGATGAACTCGTAGGCAAAAACCAGCAAGGCCACGGCGCCGAGCACGGCCGCCCACGTCGCCTTCTTTTTGTTTTCCAGTCCGAGTTGCACTACGATCCCACCTTCAAATACGTTTCCATTTTCAACGTGAGCTTGACCGGTCCCTGAGGATCATTTCCCAGGGTCACGTTATCAATCATGAAAAACATTTCATCGCGCTCGACCGCGTTGATGAACTTCGCCAGCGAGGTGTAAGTCCCGGCAAGGTCGGCATCGAGTTCCAACGGTTCCAGCCCTGCCAGTGTCGCCGCCCTGTCATCTGATTTGTAACGCTCTTGGTCAATTCTCACGCCGTTGGCCGCCGCCAATTTCCCAAGCTCTGTGGCGATTTGCGAATTTTGGGAAGGGAAGCGCCGCTTGTAAAAGTCACTGATCTGCTGATTCGCCAGCACAACTTTATTGGGCAGATCTTTTAATGGCGCAACTTGCCGGGTCTTCAGCGTCAACTCTGTCTGCAAGCGATTGAGTTCCAGGCGCCGCGTTTCCGCGGAGCCTATCAAGGGCGAGAAATAGAGCGCGGCCGCGAGTAGATCCAAGCCCGCCATCGCTATGAGAGCGATTGTCAAATGCTTTCGAGTTTGCCGCAGGTCAGGCATTAGCGCTTTGCCCCCTTGGCAGCTGCAGTCTTTGCTTTGCGCGCAGGCGGAGCCGGCGTGTTGCCGGGCGCCGTTGTTCGGACATTATCACCCGGAAGTTCGGGCACATAGATGGCCGCGATTTCAACCTGTTCCGTATCTCCAGTTGGGGAGTCCGCATGAGCCGCTCGCAAAATCGCGGTCTGCGCGAACCGCCGCGATTCTTCCATGCGCCGCGCCAATTCGATAGCCCGATCTCTCGAGTCTCCTGCCACTACCATCCTCAGCGCCAGTTGATTGTCTTCGTCCAACTCGGGGCTGATCGAGACCACATGCACCCGCGGCGGCATTACCCGTTCCAAGCTCTCCAGAACCTTGGTCCACGAAAACGCTTTGCGTTCGATGAGTTGATTCAGGAACTGAGAATCATCGCGCGTGGTGCGGTTCTCGGGACGATTCAGAAACTGTTGTGCCTGGGTGCGAAGTTGATCGCGCTGTGTGATCAGCGCGCGCTTCTCGCTGATCGCGTGGCGATCCCGGCGCGCGTTAATAAACCCGGTGACCACCAGGGTCAGCATAATCAAAGTCAGCAGCCCCAGTGCGCCCACTGCCGTACCCCACCGCATCCAGAACTGCCGGCCATCCTCGTACGGCTGACTCGCGAGATTGATATCCAGTCGCATATGTACTTCAAACCTTCATTCACTCATCCCCGCGGAGAAACACGGGTGGCTATGCCAACAGCGCTCCTACCACTCCGGCCATCCGCCACCGGGGTACTGGACCGCCAGCGCTGTTTCCCAGTTGCCCGGAGGAAACCAGTTCCGCAACTTCAGCTCCGGTTGCCGCTTTCAACGCAGGCGCCGCGCCTCCGGACTCCGGCAGTCCTGACACATAAATCTGCTCAATGTTCAAGTGATACGTGTCCTGAAAAAAGACAATCGACGGATACACCTCCTCCGCCAGTTGCTCACCGCTGATCGTGACCCCGCGCGCATTCTCCAGGGTGCGGAATAACTGCAACTGATCTTCATTCAAGATCGCCAGGCTGGTTGTGTGCGCATCTACTTTGATGACCAGCGTAGGCTTTTTCCCTTCCGCCGCACCGAGCGCAGCCAACGTCGAAGGCAGCACCATGCCGGGGTTGAAACCGGCTTCTTTGAATGCCGCCTCGTAGTCGTCGATGACAGTGCCCAAAGCAACCGCCGCTACGACTTTGATCTCCTCCCGAACTTTTTGCGCGTGGTAAGAGACCTTCGCCTTATCTACATCAAACGGCAGAGACTTCTTCAGCCGAAACCGCACCACCCCGAGCGCCTCTTCGTGATCGGAGGGAAGGGTTTCGAAATCCACGAGCATGATGCGGACCGCCGCGTCGGGAACAATTGCGATCACATCCCTCGATCGTCCCGCAACTCCGCCCAGAGCGCTCTCGATGCCTTCGCGCACCGCCGCGCGTTGTTTCAGATTAGTTTCAACCAGGTCGGGAACCACGCTGCCTGGCGCCAGTTCCCGTGCGGCACTGGCTTCGAGCCCATCGCCGTTCTCCGTGACTCGCCCGGCAAGTACGCGGTCCGCCGCGATCTCACACGCCAGTTTCGGTTTCGCTGTATTGGTTGTTGAACTCATTCCGAGTGCACTACTGGAACATGTCTCTACAAATCACAAGCTTTTCGGACAATAAATGCAATAGCCGAAAGGGAACTTCAGATCTTTTTCAGATTTTAAAAGTCGTCATGCTTCAATAGAAAGACCGCCCAAAGTCCGCCTGTGAAGCTTGAAAGCTTCCCTTACCGCATGGCCTCAATAAAGGTGACCTTGTTGATCTCTTTCAGCGTGGTCATGCCCAGCCGAACCTTATCCAACGCCGACTCGCGCAGGAACCGCATGCCTTCCTCGCGCGCGGCCCGCCGAATCTCCGAGGTCGGCTTCTTGGCGAGAATCATCTCGCGCACCCGATCGCTCAAGTCCAGCAGTTCATGGATCGCAGTTCGCCCGCGGAATCCCGTGCCCGCACATTCAATGCATCCAGGACCTTCGTACAACGGCACCTTGCCCCATTGCACCGGGTCAAGGCCGCTGGCCTCCAGCACCTCAGGCGGATAATGCACCTCGGTGCGGCACGAATCGCAAATCAAGCGGACCAGGCGCTGCGCCAGGATGCAGTTCAGAGCGGATACAAAGTTGTAGGGCTCCACGCCCATATTCAGAAAGCGTCCAATCACGTCCACTACGTTATTGGCGTGAACGGTCGTGAATACCAGGTGGCCGGTAAGTGCGGACTGGATGGCAATCTGCGCCGTCTCGGTGTCGCGGATTTCGCCGACCATGATCTTGTCCGGGTCATGCCGCAAAATCGAACGCAAGCCGCGGGCGAATGTCAGTCCCTTTTTCTCGTTCACCGGAATCTGCGTAATCCCGCGCAGCTGATACTCGACCGGATCCTCGATGGTGATGATCTTGTCTTCATCTGTCTTGATTTCATTCACAGCAGCGTACAGAGTCGTAGTCTTGCCGCTACCGGTAGGCCCCGTAACCAGCACCATGCCGTAGGGCTCTTTGATATAGCGCCGGAACTTCCGCAGATCTTCCTCGTCGAAGCCCACTACATCCAAAGTCAGGGTGCGGAACTTCTCGCTCATCGACTCTTTATCGAGCACGCGGAGCACGGCATCTTCGCCGTGGATCGACGGCATGATCGACACGCGGAAGTCGATGGCGCGCCCGTTGTACTTCACGCGGAAACGCCCGTCCTGCGGGACGCGCCGCTCGGAAATGTCGAGCTCGCTCATGACCTTGATACGCGAGATCACGGTCGAATGATGTTCTTTGCCGATCGGTGGCATGGCCTGCGTCAGCACGCCGTCGATGCGGAACTTGATGACCACGGAATCATCGCGAGTCTCAATGTGAATGTCGGAAGCGCGCCGCTGCAGCGCCGTAAAAATCGTGGTATCCACCAGGCGAATAATCGGACTGGTATCGCCCGTCGCGGTCAGCTTGTCGATACTCAGCGTTTCTTCGGCGCCGGTATTCTCGTCTTCGCGAATGATCTGGAAGCCCTCGCTCGCCTCTTCCAGCACGCGCTGCGACTGCTCGGTCTTCTTGAGGATGTCGGAGATCTGCTTGAGCGTCGAAACTTTCGTGATGATGCGCTGTTTCAGCAACAAGCTGATCTCGTCAATCATCATCAGCTGGCTTGGATCCGCGATGGCAATGGCCAGCCGCCCATCGACGGTCTCTTCCAAAGGTACGAAGTTGTAGCGGAACATCAACTCAACAGGAATCTTCTTGAAGAGCTCGTGATGCAGTTCGAAGTCGGTGAGGTCGATGAACTCGCAGCGGTACCGTCGCGCCACATCCTGCGCGCGCTCGAGATCCGTGACAGGATTCCCGGTCGGGCTGATCGGCCCGCCATTCCCGCCACCCACAAACAATGATTTCTTATCCGCTGTCGCCATTCTTACCTCACTACTTGCTTCAGACCTGCCATCACTCCGGCTTAGTGCACTCCCAACGTGAAGATCGGCAAATACAAGGAAATCAACACACCGCCTACGAAAATTGCCATGATGATCAGGATCAGCGGCTCGATCAGCGCCATCGACGCTCCCAGCGCGGTCTGCACGTCTTCCTCATAAAATTCCGCGACGGAGTTCAACATCTGCGGTAGCGCCCCCGTGGACTCGCCGACCTCGATCATTTCGACCGCAAGTCCCGGGAAAATTTCTTGCTCTTCCAGACTTGGAGCCAGCCCTTGTCCTTCCCGGACCCGGGTTCCAGCCCGCATCACTCCTTTTAAGATGCGCCGACTGCTCATCGAGGAACCCGCCGTTTCCATTGCCGGCACCAGCGGCAACCCGCCCTGGAGCAACGTCGAAAGCATGCGCGAGAAGCTAGCCACCTGGTGCTTGAGCCGGATCTCGCCCACAAGCGGCAAGCTCAAAATCGCCCGGTCGATGCGGTCCGCCCCTCCGTCGGTATCCTTCCAGCGCCAGAGCACGAATCCCAGCACAATCAATCCAACAAATCCAAAGGGCGCATACTTTTGCACGTTCAAGCCCACGTCCAACATGAACACCGTGATGGCCGGCAGCTTGGCGTCCAGGCTGTTGAACAGGTCGGCAAACTTCGGCACTACATACGTGAACAGGAAGGTCACCATAATCATGACCACCGTCACTAGCAGCGTAGGATAAATCAGGGAGACAAAGAGCTTTTTGCGGAAGGTCATGGCCAGCCGCTGAAAACTGATGTACCTGGTCAGCACCTCGTCCATGTTTCCGCTCTTTTCGCCCGCCATCAACGTGGTGGTATAGATCTTCGGGATGATCCCCTGGGCTGCGAAGGCGTCCGACAGTAACTCGCCACCCTTAACGCGATCCCGGACATTCTCCAGAATTTGCTTGAGCGTTGCATCTTTCTGCCGCTTGATCAGTAATTCCAGCGAGTTCAGAATCGGCAACCCCGCGCGGATCAGGGTGAGAAACTGTTGATTGAATACCAGGAACGTTGCTTGTTTCAGCTTCCGCCGGCGCCGCATGGACACGCCGCCAGCCAGCATGCCCTGTGGTTTTACCCAATAGACGAGGTATCCCTGCTGCGAAAACCGGTCGCGTACCTCCGCCTCCGAGTACCCTTGCTCGATCTGCTGGTGTACCCGCCCGCGGTCGTCCGCGAGTTTGACGACAAATTCAGCCATTCCTGGTTATCTCTTGGAAATCCTACGACCTACCGCCCAGTTTAACATTCTTACTTACCATTCTAAGACCACGATCCCGCCACAACGCCTCGCATTTAACACGCAAGTAACCTTGCCGAACGCACCCCTGCTTCACTCCTCCACGCCGTTTTCCACGATCTCAGTTCCCGCTGGAGGCTTGAACCCGAACCTTGCATCCTGGATTGCCATGTCCTCCTTCTGATCCGAAAACCGGTATTCGGTGGAGGCTCCGTCCACTTCTTCCTGCATGATCAGCCGCACAATGCGGTTGTCGGGCGTGACTTCCAACACAATCTCGCTGATCTGATCTTCCAGTCCCTTCGGAACCCCTCTCAGGACCACATCGCCGCTTCCAAGGGGTTCTATATCTGGAGCTAGAGATAATCCCCGTAACTCTTTCTGAAGGCGCGTCTTACCTAGCAAGAAGGCCAGAGGGGAACGTAGATCCTCGAGTTTCTTAGCCGACGACTTCCGCGCCTGCCCGTCCTCCGGAACATAGAACCACGCAGTTTTACCGTCGCTCACAAACAGCTTCTCTTTCGGAGAACGATACTCCCAGCGCATCTTGCCAGGTTTTTTAAGCCACAGGGTTCCAGACTCGGTTCGTTCCATTCCCGATCCGCGATACAGCTCGGTAAACTCTGCCTCCAGAGTGCGTAAATGGTTGTAATGGGCGTCGACCGCGGCTGCGATCGCCTTCACGTCGGCGCCTTGGGCCTGTGCCCCTGCCATCGCTAGCAGCAACGCAATCAAGCTGGTTGTAAGGGACCGCACCTCGGAATTGCCGCCTTGTCCTTAAATGCCGCGCTGCCGATCTGAGGGGAATCAGAGCTGAAGCTTTCATTCTAACGGCTTTTACAATGCGCGGTACGGAAAAGTGCCTTCGCGGGGGATGAGGAAGCTTGAGATTAGGGACCTCAAAAGGACGGAACGCGGCGAGCGCGGCGCTTTAGCGCCACTTCAGAGCTGATTGGATTCGCTTTTAGTGCCGGTGCGACGGGCGCAGAATTCTTTGCCCGACCTTCGCTACGTCTCCCGGGGTGCCGACATGAGCCCAATGGATACCGCCAGTTCCTGCGCCTTGGTCCAATCGCTTCGGCGTTTTCGCTGCTCCTCGGCCAGTTCATACCCCTGGATCGCGTGGTAGATCGCGCGATCAAAGAACTGATTTAGCAGTTGCTGAAGTTCAAGCTCGGCGTGCAGTTCCACGATGCTGTCCAGAAAAGCCTCTTTTCGCAGAAAGCGCCAGAGACAATCCCGGGTCAGCATCAACGCCCATACCATGTGATGCGACCGGATTCCTTCCTCCACCCGCCTCGTGGCCACGGCCTGGAAGCGACTCGCGATATCACCTTCCCTTTTCTGCAGTAGCCATTCTCCAAGATTGCGGTAAAGATCCGTGGCCGCAAGGCGGAGATCCTCCGGCGGGATCTTCTGAAAGTCGGAAGCATGTTCCGAGTTCAAGACCTGTTCCATCAGTTCTCGCGACAATTCGTCCGAGTGCCTCTCGATCAAACGCACCAGCTTCATTCCCAACATCCCTTGTTCTCCCTGGCCCTCTAATAAAACAGATGCGCACCGCGCAGGCGTGGATGCTTTCTTCATGCTACCACAATATATCGCTCTACGATATAATAGGGGATGCCCCAGGTCTCCCCGAAGTTGCGAGACCTGGGAACTCCGGACGCTTGCACAAACGCGCCGGCGAGCACCTGTGAGCGTGTTCGGCAAGTGGAGCTGCCATGTGTGCGATTGATGTAGTCTGCTTCTACCCCGCGAAAAAACAGGCAACCTGTCCCATTTGCCAGCAGCCCGTGTCTCTGGAGCGATGCAAGACGGATGAGGACGGGCAGGCCATTCACGAGGACTGCTACGTCCGAAAAATCTGTTCCGGCATGATGAACCGGGACGGTGGACCCGCGATCTGATTTGCTCCCCTGAACCGTCCGGCGGCTGCTTTTGCTAAGCCGCTCTTGGGATCACCACGGGCGAGCGCCGCGCTCAATCCACTCGCTCAGATCGCCCTGCTTGGACGGGTTAAACAAGGTGTGAAAGACGTCCCGCACGGCGGCCAGGATCAGCACAATGCCGGTAATCGTGAGCGCGATCGTCATGCGCTGGTGGAGTGGCCGGGATAGGATGCCCTCTTGCGGGAATCGTTGACCCCTACATTTAGGAAGGCGCACGGCCTCTCCCTCAAGCATGTGCGCAATGTTTTCCCCGCGCCGAATGCGAACTCCGAGAAGCTCGTAACCGAACGCCTGGACAATTACCTCCGTAACGTTTAAGGCCTTACCTTTTCGTCTTACCCTGATTTGTACAAACCGGCAGGTTTAGGGGGCGGTTATCTCTGGCACCAGTACATCGCAGGGAGCGCGTGCGGCTTCGGCGCAGGCTTTTGTGCACAGCCTCAACATCCTCATCAAGTACGCGCGGATGTATGGTTTTGATCACAAGCGCACCGAAGGGCAATTTGAAACCACGTGGAACGAGTTGCAAACCGCGCTGCCCGCGGGCGGGGACGCGGGATTTCTGCTGGGAGTAACCGATAACAAGTTGCTGCTGGACGGAATCCCCCTCGATTCAGGGCAAGCCGAAAAAAGTTTTGCCACGCTGCTGAGCACCGCCGGACTCGCCAGCCTGCATTTCTCCAAAGACGTCACCAAAGAAGACTTCGTGCGGCTGGTTCGCGCGTTTACTATCGCCGGTTCCAAAGCGCAAGACGTTGCCAGGCAAATCAAAGAGGCACTGGGCGCAGGCCGTCCGGGAAGCACGATCAAGATCAACGAAGTGAAATTTGTCGCCGCAGATCCCTTGACCGGCGACGTCAGCATCGCCGCCCAGATCGCCGCACAGACACTTGGCCCCGAATTCAAAGCCTGGCTCAATGACCCGCAAAAGCTGTTGCAACTAATCGCGGCGGCGGAAGGCGCGCACAGCGGGGGCACGGAAGCGGCAAATGGCGTGCCTATGGTTCCGCTGGGAAGCGTGCCGAATATCCCTCTGGGAAATGCAGGTGCGGCCTCTGGTGCCGGCGGAAGCGCGGCGGGTTCAGTCACAGGCGGATCTTCCGGCGCAGCTACCGGAGCGGCTTTGGCAGGGGTGCCTGGGTGGGGAGCCTCAGTCGTTCCCTTGCAGGAAGCCGAGGTCATTCAGGCCATCCGGCTTCTGACGCGTTTTGGGCAGGTGCAACAGGATCCTTCCCTCAAAGAAGAGGACTTGCGTAAGGAGTTGACCGAGGTCGACCCGAATACCCGGCTCAACCTGGCGCAGTTGCTGGGCGGTCTGGCATCGCAGGCCACTTCCGCGGATGGCGATGATCAGCCCCTGCTGATGAAAGCGGCTGAGCACATGGCGATTCGCTTTGCTCTCGAGCGTTACCAGAAAGGCGAGGTCAAAGTAAACGCCGTGCACCAGATGATGGAGCACATGAGCCGGCAGATGGACTCGCTCCGTCAGATTCTGCGCATCCAGGAAGAAAAAATGAACAAGGCCGGCATCCTGGTGGAGTCTCATGCCGACATTCTCGATCGCATGTTCTGGGCCGAAGTGCCGGAAGCCGGCAAGAAAAGCGTGCTCATGTCGCACGAGGCGCCTTGCGTGCCTCCGCGCAATTTACGGCAGTTCGTGGAAGTATTGCTGGAGCGGGAAGAAAAAGACACTGCCGGCGAAATCCTCAACAATTATTCGAGCTGCCTGGCGGCGAAGGAAGCTGACTCACGCCGGAAGACTGCTATCGGCATTAGCCAGGTTGCCGACCTGTATGCCCGCGTTGGCGGCCAACCCATGGGCCAGGCAGTTCATAAACTGAGCGAACAGCTGATTGTCGAGAAGGATCCCGAACTGCAGAGCCTGCTTAGCGCCGCTTTCGTGCGGCTGAGTCAGGAAGCCAGTGCCGCCAGAAATTATGCAGCCGTCAACGAAGTCTGTGCCGGCATGGAACTGATCACCGTTCGCCGTCCCGTGATGATTGCCGAGTTGCGTCCCCGCGTTGGCGTGGAGAATCGCCTGCCCGAATACATCGAGGAAGCACTCCAGATGGACCCGATTCCGGATGATCTTCTTGCGGTTCTGCGCCGCACCAGTCAGGCTGGCGCGGAGCATCTGGCCGATCGCTTCTTCCGCTGCATGCGCCGCGACGAATGCGATCGCATGATGGAATTGGTGCGGGAGGTGGGATCAGCCATCCTGCAGCAGCTGCGCGAAATCCTGCGCACGGGGCAGCCCCGGCAGGCTTCCGCCTGTGTCGGGCTGTTGAGTCGCTTCGATGTGGCAACCCTGTTAGAGTTGCTGCCGGCGCGCCTGCCCGAGTGGAACCGCTTTTATCACGACGTCGTCGTGCGCCAGATTGCCTACGGCGCTGCACCCGATCGCGGGCGCACCTTGCTGGAACTTGCCGAGGTTCTTGACCCGCTTATCCTGCCCGAGGCGGTGGACGAAATCGGCATGAGCGGCGATTTGACCGCCGCTCCCCCGCTCATTGCGATGGCTCGCCCCGGAGAAGCCGCATCGCGCTCTCCTTACGTGCAGTTGAAGGCTATCGAGTCGCTGGGCCGTTTGCGCGATCCGGAAGCGGTATCCATCTTGCGTGAGATTCTGGAAACCAAGAAGACGTTTGGATGGTTGCATCACCGCGAGCTGAGGGTCGCGGCGGCGCAAGCTCTAGCCAAGACCGATCCCCGCTACAGCTCTCAGGTCATGTCGGACAGTGGCCTGGAGCCGGGCGAGTTGGCTATTGCACCTCTGGATATGGCTCCCGCCTGTCCCTGGGTCCGCCAGCGCCGCTACGAGCGGCTCGTGCTTGCCAAAACCGTAAGCGGCACGATCGGCAGTTCCTGGGGCAAATCGAGAATTCTGATACGCGAGTTGAGCCTTGGCGGTGGGATGGGAACCAAGGAGGACTCACTTCGGATCGGCAGCGAAGCAGATCTTGAAATTCATGTCGGAATGCGCTCCAAAATCAGGGCCCACGTCCTGCTGCGCCGCGCACGGGTGAATGAAGTCGGGTTCGAAATCGTGAATACGGATCTGGAAAGCCGCTATCGCCTGCGTCGCTTGCTGGTGGAGGCTCTGAATTGCGCTCCGCAGGGCCGCGGCCAGGAGTGGGGCGGCGAGAGAAAAATCTGAGTCAATTCTGCGACGAAAAAGCCTCTGCCGGAGCAGAGGCTTTTTTTTAGCGATAGAGGCCCACCCGCCGGTTGTTACAGGGCGTGTTGGCCAGGCGTATCCGAACCCGCTACTTCACCTTCAGGAAGATGATCGCCAGTGTGTAAAGCGCGAGTGACTCGATCAGCACCAGACCGAGAATCAGGGCAAACTGGATTCCAGGTCGAGCGGCGGGGTTGCGGGCAAGCGATTCCGTCGCGGAGGCGACAGCTTTACCCTGGGCCAGCCCGCAGACCGCGGACGCAATCGCCATAGAAAATCCGGCAGTGATAGCTACCCAGTTGGTTTCGCCGGCTGTGCCGCCCTGCGCGAAGGCAGGTACCGCAAAGCACAGCGCCGAGAGGGTCATGAAAATACGGCTGAGTTGACGCATGGTGGTGCTCCTTAATGAATTTGCTTCCAGGAGGTGGTTGACGCCATACCGTACAGGCGCCCTCACACTGAAGGCAGTACTCAGTTCTCAGTTCTCAGTTCTCAGCCAATTCAGGCTGAAAGTGAGAGCGGATAACTGGGAGCTGACTAGTCTTCCCCGAAGCGGTACTTTTTCCTGAGTACTGAAAACTGACAACTGAGAACTGTTCTAGTGCTCTTCCGCCACCGCACCGGAGACATAAATAATCGCCAGCAGCATGAATACATAAGCCTGCAGCACCGCCACCAGAATATGAAGCCCGCTGAAGACAATCGGGAGCCCGATCGGGATCATGGAAAAGAAAACCAGCGTGATCAGATCGCCGGCAAAAATGTTCGCCCACAGACGAACCGTAAGCGAGAGCAACCGCGCGAAATGGCTGACCAGTTCGATGGGCAGCATCATGGCCGCGAGCAAAATGCGGGCAATCAGTGGCATGCCTTCCATGGGCGGGCCAAAAAAATGGAGAAGGTACTTGGGCCCAGCGTGCTTGAAACCCTGCGTGTGGTAGTAGATGAAGGCGCAGATGGCGCAGCCCAAGGGTACGGACGGCACGCCGGTCGGGGAATCGAAACCCGGAATCAGCCCGATCAGATTGCAGACTAGGATAAAGATAAAAAGAATGACGAAAAATGGTGTGTAAGGCTCGACGTGGTGTCCGATAATTTCGTGGCTCTGCCCCAGCACGAATCCTTCGATGCCCTCAAAGCTGTGCTGCAAAGCGCCGGGAGATTCCACCGAAAGCCGTGATCTCACGAGCAAGAACAGAATCAACAAAAAGATGAAGACCAGTAATTCCATCGAGAAGGCATTCGTGATCGGAGTTGCCGGATATTTCGGTTCGATGTGCAGCATCCGCAGGAAGGCGGTGACCGGCCCGGCAAACAGATGGTTCAAGATTGCGGTAAACCAGAGTTGTTCAGGCATATGGACCGTAGCTCCGCCATGTTGCCGGTTGGGCGGAATCGTACCAAACACTCAACTTTGCCGCGTCATTCCTGTGAATATTTCGTATACCGCTTCGCAGGCGATCGCTCCCACGGGCAAAAACAAGCCCGCGAACAGCCCTCTCAGGCTCGCGGGGAAACTGGTTAATATAACATAGGCAGCTACCCCCAACAACACGTAGCGCAACAGAAAGCGCGTCACGATTCCCTTGCCAGACTGCGCTTTGCCACTGTTTGTGGCGCGGTCCGCCAAGCCGGAAACTCCGCTCTTCAGCCACTGAAAATTGAGGTAAGCGATCACGCACCCCAGCAGAAATCCCAAAGCTGGGCGCATCCCGAACGTAAGCCATGCGGCCAGGGAGAGCGTGACTCCGAGGACGATCATCGACACGCGTATACGGTCGAATGCGCCCGCGTAGAAGCGGTCCGAATCAGGTTTGGAAATGTCGTTGGTCACGGATCGCACGTTCAGCCACTTTCCTTGAACCCTAAGTTTTGCGCTGGCATCTCAGATTTTGCACTTACAACCGCCACTTATTGCGTGTCGCGGGATATGGTCCAAATGAGTTCGACCAAGGCGCCGACCGTGCCCAGCAACAATCCAACGATGCTGATCCAGTTGGTGTGCAGCCAACGATCCAGCAGCGCTCCGATCAGATAGCCCGCTACCGTTCCGGCCGGCAGCATGAATGCGAGCTGGCTGTAGCGTCCAAATTGAACCCACGGGCTCTTCTTCTTGTTCGGGTCGGGAGTCTCAGCCATGAAATTCAGCCGCGATGCAAGAAGATTCTACGCCAGATTGTGCAGCCGCGAAGCGGCGGAAGAGTGCAGCCCACGGCGCCAGCCGTGGGCTGCGAAGTGGAAGCGAAGAGCCTGGCCCCGGGAGGGGCGAAAGAATTCCGAGCCGACAGCTTTCACGCATGTCTACCTCGGCATCCGATTTAACGCACCAGCTTCGCCACGTTCGGATTCTGCGCAATCCCCAACGACCAGTTCACTATTTCGATGAACCGGTTCGGCATGATGCCGATGTAGACGGTAGCGATCCCGGTCACGGCCAGAGCCGCCCGCATGGCATAGCTGATTGGCAAGCTCTCTTCACCCTTTTCCGGCTGCCGCATAAACATCGCATTCGCGATCTTCAGGTAGTAATAAAGTCCGAACACCGAATACAGCACACCAAGCCCTGCCAACGCGTAATGCTTAGTTTCAATCAGGCTGAGAAAGATAAAATACTTCCCCCAGAAGCCAGCCAGCGGAGGAATCCCCGCCAAAGAGAGCATGAAAATCAGCATCAACACCGCTTCCACCGGGGCGCGCGAATGGAGGCCGTTCAAATCGTCCAGCTCATCCCCGATTACGTTGCGGTGTCGCAGCGAAGTAATGACCGCGAACGCACCCAGATTCATGAACGTGTAGACGAGCAGGTAGACCAGGATGCCTTTAATGCCGTCCGGGTTGAGTTCGGTCGGCGTCCCGGAGATCAAGCCCAGCAGCATGTATCCAACGTGCGCGATGGAAGAGTAGGCGAGCAGTCGCTTGGTATTGGTCTGTGTCAGTGCCGCAAAGTTCGCCCCAGTCATTGTGGCGATGGAAACGAATACTAAAATCGGCACCCAGGTAGCCCGCATCGGCATCAGTCCGACAACCAGAATTCGCAGCAGCATCGCCCAGCCCGCCGCCTTCACCGCGACTGACATGAATCCGGTGATGCAAGTCGGCGCGCCCTCATAGGCATCGGGCGCCCACTGGTGGAAGGGAATGGCCGCGATTTTGAAGAGCAGTCCCGTAATGGTCGTGACCAGCGCGATGACCGCAACCGGCCGGTATTGCGGATCGACCGCGCGGTGCATGAGTTCCTGGTGAATTACCGCAAGATTAGTACTTCCGCACAGGCCGTAAAGCAAAGACAGTCCATAGGCGAAAATGCCTGACGAAAACGCACCCAGCAAAAAATATTTCAGGGCAGCTTCATTGGAGCGGCGATCGCGTCGCAGAAATCCCACCAGCACGTAGGTGGAGATCGCCATCAGTTCCAACCCAATGAAGATCAGGACAATGTCGAAACCTGACGCCATGCACATCATGCCGGCGACGGAAAGCAGCATCAGCGCGTAGTACTCGCCATGGCTTTCATTCTCAGTTTCGAGATAACGCACAGACATAAGAATGGCGATGGCTGTGGCGGCCAGAAAGAGATAGAAGAAATAGATGGCGAACCGATCTACCACCATGGTGCGAAGCATTCCCGGGGCTCCCCCGGCATTGCCCAGCCACATCTGAATCTTGTATACGCCGGCCGCAGAGAACAGCACGCCGATAAACGCGGTCACGGCATTGGCCCATTTCAATTCTTTGGGCAGCATGAAATCGATCAGAAGAATGCCCAGCGCAAACAGCGCCAGAAGCGTGATCGGCAGCGCCAGTAGATAGTCGGTCCAGACCACTAGTTCTTCCCCTTGATCGGCACAGACGTTACAGCTTCCGCCTCATTGGCCGTGGCAGGGGCTTGCGCCGCCGTGTTCACCGCTGCACCCGGCTGCGGATAGTCGGGCCGGACAATGGCGATCGTATGATTCACCGGCTGCTCCAGGATCTGGAAGAACGGCTTCGGATACAGCCCGATCCAGAAGGCCATGATCAGCAGCGGGACGAAAGTGACGACTTCCCGCGGAGTCAGGTCGTGCAGTTTCTCGTTCTTGGGATTGGTGACTGCTCCGAAGAACACGCGCTGATAAAGCCAGAGCAGGTAAGCAGCAGCCAGAATCACTCCGGGTACCGCCCACGCGCCCCACTGCCACTTCTCCATAAACGTCCCCTGCAGGATGGAGAACTCGCCCACGAATCCGTTCAGCAGCGGCAATCCCATCGACGACAGGAACATGATCATGGTGATCGTGGCATACACCGGCATCACGTTCGAGATGCCGCCGTACTCGGCGATCTCGCGCGTGTGTCGCCGCTCGTAGAGAATGCCCACGATCAAGAACAGCGCGCCCGTCGAGATCCCGTGGTTGATCTGCTGCAGCACGGATCCGCTCAATCCCAGCGGAGTCAGCACGAAAATTCCCAGAGTGCAGAAGCCGAGGTGGCTCACGGAGGAATAGGCGACGAGCTTCTTCATGTCCTTCTGCATCAGCGAAACCAGCGCACCGTAGAGGATGGCCACGAGCGAGAGGAAGATCATCCAGCCGCGTACCGTCATGCCCAGGAACGTTGCTGGATTCGACAGCACATTCGGGAAGAAGGGAAGCGAGAAACGGATGAACCCGTAAGTCCCCATCTTCAGCAGAACGCCTGCCAGGATCACGGAACCCGCAGTCGGCGCTTCCACGTGCGCATCCGGCAGCCAGGTGTGGAACGGGAACATCGGCACCTTAATCGCGAAGGCAAAGAAGAAGCTCAGGAATAACAGGGTCGCTGCATAGGGGCCGTAGTCGGAATAAATCTTAGGCGCCGTTTCATACAGCCCCTGCAGGCTAAAGCTATACACACCAGTGACTGCATGATGATGGAAGTACAGGAACAAAATTCCCAGCAGCATCAGCACCGAGCCAGCCAGCGTGTACAGGAAGAACTTGATCGCGGCGTAAAGCTTGCGGGGCCCGCCCCAGATCCCGATGAGCAGGTACATGGGAACCAGCATCGCTTCCCAGAACACAAAGAAAAGGAAGAAATCCAGCGCCATGAAGACGCCCATCATGCCCGTCTGCAGCACCAGGAACCAGATGTAGTATTCCTTCACCCGATTCTCGATGGCCGTCCAGGATGAAAGGATCGAAATCCATCCCAGCAACGTAGTCAGCATGATGAGCAAAAACGAAATGCCATCAATGCCGAGCACATATCCCGCGCCGATGGAGGGAATCCAATTATTCGGCGAGCCCTCGATAAACTTGAACCCCGGCTCAAAGCGCAGCGCCCAGAACTCCGCCACCAGCGGCAGAGATATAAGGAAGCCCGCCAGCGCAAAGATGTTGGCGATCCACCGAATGGCGTCCTTATTTTCTTTGGGAACGAACAGCAGCAGGATCGCCCCAACCAGCGGCGTGAAGAGGATGATCGAGAGTATGTGTGCTTGCATATATGTTCACGTCGTCGTAGAGACGTAGCTAGCTACGTCTCTACGGTGCATCAGTGATACAGGTAATAAAACACGAACCCAACCAGCCCCGCGGTCATGACCAGCGCGTACCACTGCACCAGTCCCCATTCGAACAGCCGCGCCGGATAACTCAACATGCGCGCCACAATGGCAGGACCGTTAACGCCGACCCCGTCGATGATCCACTTGTCCCACCAACTCGATAAGCTTGCAGTCGCCCGCGTAAGCCAGCCGGCCGCGTTCACCGCGCCGTCCACGATGTGGGAATCGAACCAGGAACTGGCTTCGCCCAGTCCCATCGTTCCCAGGCGCACACCGCCCAGCTTGCGCCGCCCGGTGAAAAGATAGTCATATCCTTCGTCGACGTAATATTTATTGAGCAGGGTGTTGTACACCGGAGGCGCTGCCGCCGCGATCGGCTCGGCGTAGCCCTTATCAGCATTGCGATACGCGCGACCTGCCATCAACCAGCCGGCTCCCGCGGCAGCAACTGACAAGAACATCAGCAGATATTCGGTGGAACTGGTGTGCTCCTTTTCTTTTTCTCCCGCGGCCAGTTGTGCGCCTTTGCCTTGTTCGGTGAGCACTTGAGCCTCACCCCGCGAGAACACCGGATCAAGAAACTTTGCAAACCGGTCCGATCCGCCCAGACTGTGCGGCCATCCCAGGAAACCAGCAAACAGCGACATCACCGCCAGTACGATCAGTGGTCCCGTCATTGAAGCAGGCGACTCGTGAATGTGATGCTCCACCTCATGGCTCATTCGCGGCTTGCTGTAGAACGTCAGGTAAATCAGCCGGAACATGTAGAACGCCGTCATGAGCGCCGTGATGTATCCGATCCCCCAAAGAATCCGGTACGCCCCGCCTTCGCTCGTCCAGGTTTGCCACAGGATTTCATCCTTGGAAAAGAATCCAGCAAAGGGTGGAATCCCTGCAATCGCAAGCGTGGCGATGAACATCGTCCAATAAGTAGTCGGGATGCGCGCGCGCAGATCGCCCATATTGCGCATGTCCTGCTCGCCGCTCATCGCGTGGATCACCGATCCGGCGCCAAGGAAGAGCAGGGCCTTGAAGAACGCGTGCGTGAACACGTGGAATACGCCGGCAGCAAACGCTCCCACCCCCAGCGCCAGGAACATGTATCCCAACTGCGATACGGTCGAGTAAGCCAGCACCCGCTTGATGTCGTTCTGTACCAGCCCGATCGACGCCGCAAAGATCGCCGTCAGCGCGCCGATGATGGCAACGGTCTTCATCGAAGTCGGCGCCAATACGAACAAAGCATTCGAGCGCGCCACCATGTACACGCCCGCGGTCACCATGGTCGCCGCGTGGATCAGCGCGCGACACAGGCGTTGGACCTTCCATCGCATCCGGCAGCCATACATACAGTGGAAGCTGCGCCGATTTCCCGCAGGCGCCCACGAACAGCAGCAGCGTAGCTGCCGTAATGATCGGATCCCCAATGGCGAAGTGGCCGGAGCGCGCCGCGGCATTCACGTCCACATAGCGCAACGTTCCCATGTACCAAGCAATGAAAAACATTCCCAGCAGGAATCCTGCGTCGCCAATGCGGTTCGTAATGAACGCTTTATTTGCCGCGTCACTGGCCGACTTCCGCTGGAAATAAAATCCGATCAGCAGATACGAACACAGCCCAACGCCCTCCCATCCCACAAACATCAGCACATAGTTATTGGCGAGAATGAGCGTGAGCATGGAGAACATGAACAGGTTCATGTACCCGAAGAAGCGGTAGTACCCGCCCTCATGCGCCATGTATCCGGTGGAATAAATGTGGATGAGCATCCCGACCCCGGTCACGAACAGCAGCCAGATGCTGGAAAGCGGATCGAGCAGGAATCCCGCGTCGGCCTGGAAATTCGCCTGTGCTCCGCTGTGGGTAACGTAATTCAGGTGCCCGGTATCGGTTCCAAGCCAGGTGTAAAGAATCTTTTCAAAAGGCTGATGATTGTGGGCGTCGGCCCAGGCTGTATATTGCAGCACCGCGCCACAAGCAAAGAGAAACGCCAGCACCACCACGCCGACGCAGACCGCGTTCACGGCGGACTTCTGCATCCGCCGGCCAAAGAAAAACATGATGGTCGCGCCTAAGGTAGGCAGCAGCGGAATGAGCCAAATGTTCTCTAGAAAGACCATTCTCTTAGCCGTTAGCTGTTGGCTCTTAGCTAAAAGCTAGTGGCTAAGAGCTAAGAGCTGACTTTCTACCACTTCAACAAATTCACTTCATCCACATTGACCGTCTCCTTATTGCGGAAGAAGGCGATCAGGATGCCAAGCCCGACCGCGGCCTCAGCCGCCGCATCGGTAATGACGAAAATGGAAAACACCTGCCCATGCAGAGCGCCCGGCCCGTGAATCCCTTGCCAGTACCGGGAAAACGCGACCAGATTCAAATTGACGGCATTCAGAATCAGTTCAATCGACATCAGCACGATGACCACATTCCGCCGCGTGAGCACGCCAATGACTCCGAGCAGGAACAAAGCCGCCCCGAGAACGAGGTAGTGCAGAGTCGAGATGTCGAGCATTGCATGCATAAAATCGTACAGCTACGAATCAGTGGGATGCCCCACTCCTCGCCTCTTTTGCGAGAAGTGGGAATCCGGGCGCCCGCTATCAAATCCTCTTCTTCGCCATCACCACCGCCCCGATAATCGCCACCAGCAGCAGCAGGGAAGCGATCTCGAAGGCGAACATGTAAGTGCCGGTTGCGCGATCGAACAGCAATCCCGCGATGCGTTGCGTGTTCTCGCCTTCCACATAACTGAGCTTGCCTTCGGGGAACAGGGTGCGTCCGCTGGTCGTTGTCGTATACACCGCGATAAACAGTCCGCCCAGCGCCGCGGCCGCGGCAATCCCCACCAGCCACTGCTTGTTGAACTGCCGCTCTTTTTCCGTACGCTCAATCGAGATCAGCATGATCACAAACAGGAACAGCACCATAATTCCGCCGGCATACAGAATGATCTGCACGCCAGCGACGAATGGAGCGTAGAGCATCAAATACAGAGCCGCTTGTGCCAATAGCGTCGTGATCAGCGCCATGGCAGAGTGCACCGCATTCTTGCGCGTAATCACCAAAATGCCGCCGATGATCATGACAGCGGCGAGCAGGTAAAAGAAGAATGGAGTCGCGACCGGAGGATTGGGAGGGACCACTGCCGGATTCATAGATGCAATACCCCTCGCACGTCGGCCAGCAACTCGGTGCGCATCGCAACCAGTGCCGTCAGGATCAGCAGCACCAGTCCCGTCGGCAGCAGCACCTTCCATCCCACTTTCATGAGCTGATCAAAGCGATATCGCGGGAACGTGCCACGATACCAGATGTAGAGGTACATGAAGCCAGCGACTTTGGCGGAGAACCAGAAGATGTCCTGCACCCGAACCCGCACCGCAGGGATAAACAGGATCAGTCCGATGAGCGCGAGCACTGCCCCAAATCCAGCGAGGCCGATCGTCTGCACCCGGAACAGCGGGTGCTTCGGCATGCGTGCCGTGCTGTAAAACGTCATGCCAGCGAGAAATAAGAACGTCAATCCGGGAATCAGAGAAAAAACCAGGTCCCACGGCGGCCCCTGCAGCGCGTTGGGGAATGGCCGCAGCCATCCGCCCAGCCATAGCGTGACCGCAATGGAGGAGACAGCAATCATGGCTGAGTATTCGGCGAGGAAGAACAAAGACCAGCGGAAGCCGCTGTACTCGGTGTGGAACCCGGCCGTCAGCTCCGATTCAGCTTCCGGCAAATCAAAAGGCGCACGGTTGGTTTCCGCCACCATGGCCACGGCGAAAATAAAGAACCCAATCAGCCCAAGCGGAAAGAATTTGAAGACGAACCATTGCTGCTGCGCCTGTTGGGCCTCAACGATGCCGATCATGCTGAGCGTTCCGGTGCTCGCCTCGTTAAGGCTGGTCATCAGGATGACCGAGACCACCGCCAGCCCCATCGCTACTTCGTACGAAACCATCTGCGCGCTCGAGCGCAGCGCCCCGATCAAGGGATAGTGCGAGTTCGATGCCCATCCCGCCGTCACAATTCCGAGCACGCTCAAAGATGAAACTCCGAGCATGAACAGAATTCCAATGTTCATGTCGGTGATGGCGTGCGTGGGCCCAAACGGAACCACCACGAAGACCGTGAACGCCGCCAGCACCACAATGAAGGGCGCCACCCAGAAGACAATCTTGTCGGCTTCTGCCGGGATAATGTCTTCCTTCAGCAGCAGCTTCAGGGCGTCGGCGATGGGCTGCAGCAGTCCGTGCGGCCCCACGCGCATCGGCCCCAGCCGCACCTGCATGTGCGCCAGAATCTTGCGCTCCAGCCAGTTCATCGCAATGACGGCGATCGACAGTCCAACAAAAACCAGCAGGATGTAAACCGTAGCCCAAAAAAAATTCCCCGCCGCGCCAGGAGTCTGATTGCTCCCCAGATAAGACTGGATGTACTCGACCACGCCGTGCATCAGCGGTCCACCTCGCCCAGAACGATGTCCAGGGTTCCGATCACCGCGATCACATCCGCCACCAACTGGCCACGGCACATCACATCCAGCGCCTGCAAATTCACAAAGCTCGGCGGACGCACCCGCACCCGATAAGGTTGCGTCGACCCGTCGCTCACAATGAAATATCCCAACTCGCCTTTGGGTGCCTCGATCGAGTGATAAACCTCGCCCACCGGCGGCTTCATCACCTTCGGCACCTTCGCCATGATCGGTCCTTCGGGAATACCCTCGACCGCCTGCTCGATGATCCGCAGCGACTGCCGCATCTCGATCATGCGCACAAGGTACCGGTCATAGGTGTCGCCGTTTTGCCCCGTAGGAATCTCGAACTCGAAATTCTTGTAGTTCGCGTAAGGCTGCGCCTTGCGAAGGTCCCATTGCACCCCGCTGGCGCGCAGCACCGGGCCCGTCACGCCGAGCGCGATGCAATCCTTGCCTGAAATCACGCCTACGCCCTTGGTACGTTCCAGCCAGATGCGGTTGGTGGTGAGCAGCTCTTCATACTCATCAATCTTGGGCTTGACGAACGATACAAAGTTCTTGACGTCTTTCTCGAATCCTTCGTAAGCCTCGTACTGCAGGCCACCAATCCGGAAGGCATGCGTCGTAAGCCGCGCCCCGCAGTACTTTTCAAAGATCTTGAGAATCTCCTCGCGATCGCGGAAGGTATAGAACAGAGGCGTGATCGCACCGATATCCAGCGCGTGCGTGCCCAGCCAAAGCTGGTGGCTGGCAATCCGATTCAATTCTGTAAGAATGACGCGAATGTACTGCGCCCGGGGCGGCGCCTCCACGCTCAAGAGCTTTTCGACCGCTTCGCAATATCCCAGAGCATTCGAGACCGCCGCCACATAATCCATGCGGTCCACGTACGGATTGAACATCGTATAAGTGCGGTTCTCGGCAATCTTCTCGACCCCTCGATGCAGGTATCCAATCACGCATTCGAGGCCCATCACCTTCTCGCCATCCAACCGCAAGATGACTCGCAGCACGCCATGGGTCGCGGGATGCTGCGGCCCCATATTGATGACTAGCTCGTTGGCGTCGAGAAACGTCTGGTCAGGAGTCTCCAGGTCGAGCGGCGAGAGTGAGCGAGAATCCGTCACCTATTGTCCACTCTCGATTCCCAGGTTGATCTGCACCCACTCGTTGTCCTGCTGCAGAATCCCGTAGTCTTTACGCAGCGGAAATCCTTTCCACCCATCGGGCAGCAATATTCGTTTCAGGTCCGGATGCCCGTCGAACTTGATTCCGAACATGTCGTAAACTTCGCGCTCCAGCCAGTTCGCCGTCACCCACAATGGCACGGAGCTCGCGATCGACTCGCCATCCGCAATCTGCGTCTTGACGCGAATGCGTTCATTCCGCGGGAATGAGTACAGCACCCAGACCACATCGAACTGCTTCTCCCGCTTGGGGTAGTGCACCGCCGTGATGTCCACGCAGTAGTCGAACTGCTCCTCATCGCGCAGAACCTGCAGGATCTCAGGAATGAGCGAGCGATCCACCACCATGTAGTTCTGACCGAGATGCGTCAGCGGCTCGATTCCGGAGCCGTAGGAGCGCTTGAGTTTCGCGATCATCGGCGAATCCCAAGGGGTAGGAACCGGCCCCGCAGGCTTCGCAGGAGCCGGATGCCCCGCCGCCGCTGGCGCAGCGGGCTTAGCACCCGCGGATGCAGCAGGCGGTTTCGCAGCCGCTGGCGTTCCAGGCGCGCTCGCCGCTGGCGGTGGACCCGCTGGAGGAGCAGCACCCGGCGCTCCAGTTTTTGCAGGAGGAGGTTCGGGAGCTTTCGAAGGGCTAGATGTTTCTGACGGTGGAGAGGGCTTGCTGGGGGTAGTTTTAGTTTCCGGCTGAACCGATCCGGGGGGTGAAGGTCTCACTCCGCCCGGCACTGCGGGCTGATCCGCCGTGGGCTTTTTGTCCCCTTCCGGCGGCGGTGTCGAGGGAGATTTCGTTTCGTCCGGCATAACGCGAACGCACTGGCTCGGCGCAAGTTCCTACGTGAAGAACGTTAACTATTATCAGCTTGAGAGAACGGTGTCAACGAGTGAACGTACGTTTTACGGTCATTCTCAGCGGCACGATTGCTGCATGGAGAAAGCAATCATGGACTGGTAAATTTCACGTGATTCGCGGCTCTATTGCGATTGGGCCTGGTAAGTTTCAATCAGATCGCGGATGCGTTGCGCATCCGCTTTGCGATGCCCATGGCTGGTGATTGGATCAGTCCCGCCCGTAGATTCAATCACGATCTCGGACCAGAAGACGCCGGTTGAGATGTGCACCGAAGCGATCTTCGAGATAGGAATGCTTTCTTCGTTGGACCCGAACAGCCGCGACTTCGTGCGGATTACCCGTTGCGGGCTCACCACGAGTCTGGTAGGAAAGAAGAAGTTACCCTTAGTCCAGCGAGATGCCGTAAAAGTCTCCGCCGGGGATGAATCCATCGGGTTGTCGATCGCTGCTGCCATTCGCCTCAGCGGAGCTTTACACCCACTCCAAAGCGCCCTTTCCCCAGACCCAAATGTAGCCAACGATCAAAATGGCGAGAAACACAAGCATTTCCAGCAGCCCAAACAGTCCGAAAGCTTTGAACTTCACCGCCCAGGGAAACAGAAAGATGGTTTCCACGTCGAAGACCACGAACAAAATGGCAATGATGTAATACCGCACGGTGTATCTTCCGCGCGCGCTGTCGATTGGATCAATGCCACACTCGTAGGGCATCAGCTTCGTCTTGGTCGGATTATCCGGACGCACCAGTTTGGCGATCAGCAGCGTGATCGGCAGCAGCGTGCCAACAATCGCAATGAAGATAAAGATTGGAACATAATTCTGTGGCATAAGCTTTACTCGGGGCAGCACGCCATCCTAGCGCGGATACCGCAGCACTTCAAGCCGATCCAGAAGAATGTAGGGACAGCCGCCATCGGCTGTCCGGTCGAGCGAAGCTCGGCAGCAGGATCATGCAAAGCCATTCCGCGTCAGCGGCAACTCGCGGACCCTCTTTCCTGTAGCCGCATAAATCGCGTTGCACAACGCGGGCGCGAAGGGCGGCACTCCCGGTTCTCCCACGCCGGCAGGCGGCGCATCGCTCTCCACAATCTGCACGTCTACGTGCCGGGGAGCGTCATTCATCCGCGCCACCTGATAATCGAAGAAATTTGATTGATCCACGGCGCCATTCGTGGCGGTAATTTCGCCTGTCCGCGCCAGGCTGGTCCCAAACACCGCCGCCCCCTGGAACTGGGACTTCACCATGTCCGGATTGGCGACGATCCCGGCATCCAGCGCCGTATACACGTTGGGAATCTTCACCGCACCCTGCTTGTCTACTTCCACTTCAACCACCGTGGCGACGTAAGTCAAAAAGCTGCGGTGGACCGCAATGCCCATGCCCCATCCCTCGCCGGATTTCCTCTTCCCCCAGTTCGCTTTCGTCGCCGCCAGTTCGGCCACATGCCGCAGACGCGCAGTATCGTAGGGATACTTCTTCGCCAACTCCTGATTGCCGCCCTTGGGCCCTTCCACGACGCGTCCTGATCCAATCAACTCCATCAGGTAATCGTAAGGATCGCGATTCGCCGCGTACGCCAACTCGTTCGCGAACGACTGCACCGCGAACGCGTGATAAATATTCGCCACCGAGCGCAACCATCCGATGCGCACGTGCGCCACCGCCGCACCATTCTCCGCCCGGAAGTTGGCGACGTCGAAGGGAACCACGTCCCAGCCGAGCGACATCTCCCCCGCGCTTCCATACACGGCGTCTTTGTCGAAGGTGGAAGAAATCGGCGGAAAAACGGAACGCTGCAGCCATGCCGTGGGCTTGCCGCTTGGATCGACGGCTGCCTTCAGATACATCGCCGCGACCGAATGATAGTAGTCGAACTTGATGTCGTCCTCGCGGCTCCAGACGACTTTCACCGGCTTTCCCGTTTTCTTTGACAGCACCGCTGCTTCCACCGCGAAATCCGGTTTCGATTTCCGGCCAAAACCGCCGCCCAGGAAAGTAACATGGCAGACCACATCTTCTTTCTTCAAGCCCAGAGCCTTCGCGACTTCTTCGCGAACCCCCACCGGATTTTGCGTCGCCGCCCACACCGTCACCTTATCGCCGCGAACATCAGCCACCGCGGCCGGCGGTTCCATCGAGGCATGCGCCAGATGCGGCGCAAAATACTCCGCCTCAATGACCTTACCCCCCTTTGAGAATGCCGCGTCGGCATCGCCCCAGGAATGCACCGGCTTACCCGGCTGCCGCGCCGTTTCCTCTAACTGCTTCTTGTAATCGGCAGAGTTGTACGTAGCATTCGGACCATTGTCCCAATCGATTTTCAACTGCTTTCGGCCTTTGAATGCCGACCACGTGTTGTCCGCGATCACCGCCACTCCTCCGAGCGGTTGGAACGCGTGTGGCGGCTTGAACGGATCGATGGGAATCGTTTGCTTCACTCCCATAACCTTCAGAGTCGCCGCGTCGTCAACAGACTTCACCTTTCCGCCCAGCACCGGCGGATGCGCCACCGCGGCATAAAGCATTCCATCGACGCGTACATCCATCCCAAACACCGGCTTTCCGGAACAGATCCCGTCCACGTCGTAACCCGGCGCAGGCTTTCCGATGTAGCGCCACTCCGACCGCGACTTCAGCTTTAAGTCGTCTTTCTTCGGGACCGGCTGCTTCGCCGCCAGTACAGCAAGTTCTCCGTACCCAAGCTGCCGGTTCGAAGTCTTGTGAGAAACGAAGTGCGGAGGATCCGCCAGACATTGCTCGGCGGGCACCCCCCACTTCTCCGCTGCGGCCCGGACCAGCATCAACCGCGCCGTTGCCCCGGCCTCGCGCAGCGGTTCAAAGAACTCGCGTACGGAATGCGATCCGTCGGTATCCTGCGATCCGTACTTCTCGTCGCCATCGCCCTGAACGACAGTCACTCGCGACCAGTCCGCATCCAGTTCATCGGCGAGAATCCGGGGCAAGCTGGTGCGCACGCCATTCCCCATCTCCGTGCGGTGCGCAATAACCAACACACTCCCATCGGGATTGATCCCGACGTACACTCCAGGGTGAAATGCGGTGCCTTCAACCGAAGGAACCGCACCGGTTGTGGGTGCGCCGGATGGGGGTGCCCCATTTCTCGCCGCTTTTGCGAGAAGTGGAGAAGTTCGCACACACAATACAAACGCACCCGCCGAAACCATTCCCTGAAGAAAACCGCGCCGGCTCACATTCTCGATCGCGAGCGTCTTCTGTTCGGTGCTCATGCGGTCTCCTTCGCAGCCTGATGAATGGCCGCCCGAATGCGCTGGTAAGTGCCGCAGCGGCAGATATTCCCTGACATCTGATCCTCGATATCGGCGTCGGAGGGTTGAGGTTTTGAGGAGAGCAGGGAAATGGCCTGCATGATCTGCCCGGGCTGGCAGTATCCGCATTGCGGAACGTTGACCGACTCCCACGCCTTCTGCACCGCGTTAGGGCCATGCGCCGAGACGCCTTCAATCGTGGTGATGTCGGCGCCTTCGATCTTGCCCATTTGCGTCGAGCAGGACCGGACGGCCTTGCCGTTCTCGAGTACCGTGCACGCGCCGCACAGCGCCATGCCACAGCCGAATTTCGTCCCGGAGAGTCCGAGAACGTCGCGCAGATACCACAGCAGCGGCATCTCGGGATCGCCATCAAAGCTTCGCGCTTGCCCATTCACTTTCAGATGAACCATGAGGCACTTCCTGACCTTGAGTTGAAGAGTGTGGTTATCTTAATCCCAGCGGACTGCCTGACCCAATCTCGTTCTGCCAGAACGCTGAAACCCGAAACTCGAAACCAGAAACTTGAAACTTCACTTCTCCCAATGCGTAGTAGCAAACTTCTGCGGATCAAAAACCTCTGGCTCAAGCTTCACATTGGCTCGGATTTCGGTGTAATCCTCCGAGAAAGTTTTCCCTCCTCCCGAATACACCTCCACTCCGGCTGCGATCCAGGCGCCCGCGAGCGGCCGGTAATTGATAAATCGAATATCTTCCATTTTCTCCGCATCCTTGCGTGCCGGTTCGATGTCCCGTAGGAAAAGCAAGCTATTCTTCTCAACCCAGAATTGTTTGGATTGCAGATCGCCCTTCGCCGCCCCCACGACGTACGCCGGTTTGCCCTCCCAAGTGTCCTCGTGGATTTTGGAGAGATCGTAGTTTTCCTCTTTCACAATCTTGGCTGTGATCTCCGGATCCTGCCGGTAAACGTCGAATCCAAGTACCAGCAGCATGTTGACCGAGTGTTGAGTAATCGTGACTTTGTTGTCTTTGATCACGCTGATATTGCCATCGACAAAGACGTATCCGTTCCCGCTGGCCGGCGACCCAATGTCGATGCGCAACTTCCCGGGAATCGAGGCCGCCTCGTACCACGTCTCCGCGCTGCTGGTGCCGTCAGGATTATAGGTAGTGCTCTTTTGCTTAAACGTGAGGTCTGATACCAGGAATTCTTGTAGCGTTCATGCATGGCCCGCAGGAGGTCCTCTCCACCGCGAATCTGCTGTGCGTGAGCAAAACTGAAACTGAGTACGGCTGTGATGAGCACAATTTGTTTCATGGATCGGGTCCTCTTCCGCGCCGCGCCAGCCGAGGCAGAATAGCAAAGAACGACCCACAAAATCGTCCGCTGATGTCAGCGGCAGTTGTCGGGGAACAGAAACACGGATCTGGCGAGATCAGACTGAAGCGTGCTCTCCGTGTAATACCGCGTGAGAATTCCATTTCGCCAAACCAGGAGATCAGGATTGTTGCCGGAGAATTCCTCCCAGTTCTGGCTCCCGCCCCGCGCCATGCGCTCACGGATCAGGAAGAAATACGCATGCGTGATGGTCTCACCTCTACACCTCTTCTCCCACTACCTCATCCGTATCGTCCTTAATAGCATCGTTAGTATCAGTAATGTCGTCATCATCTATCTCTATTGAGGTCTATGACGTAGTTGTATTTGGGTCTATGACGATCTTGTAGTCGTCGAAAGAAACTACATCTCAAGAATGCTGATCGGACTACCTCTGAACGTTCCTCTTCATGCTCTTCCACCTACCTAATAGCTCCCGCTACCTAATGGACTCAACTGGGTAAAGGACCGATTCCTACCTAGCTAAAAATACTTTCTTTCCACTAGATAACAAAGCATTTCCAGTTGGCCAGTATTAGGACTCTGCAAAGCTGGTTTATATACTTGCTTACATTGGACAGGGCTTAACCCATCCAAAAGGAGAAGAAAATGTCGTCTAACTCACAAAGAATTGAAACTGCCACGCGTCAGCATGTCGGAGCAACACTCACGTCAGCCCAGATCACGGAACTGGTCCGTGTCGCTGATCCCAACTGGAAAGGCGGAGTCTACCCCAGCGATTGCGCCTACACCCGGACGGAGGAAGGTCTCGTCCCACGCGGCAAGACTGCTTACGGAGATGGTGTTCTGGAATATGTCAGTGAGAACAATTTCAAAGTGCTGCCGACAGAGCAGATTGTTCGCCGGAAGACTCCGAAACCAGTTAAAACTCCCGTTATAACTGGATCAGCGAAGCCAGCAGCAGCACCAGCACCAGCAGAGGTCAAGAAGACTGAAGCTGGAAAGAAGAAGTCGGGTAAGGCTAGCCAGCCACCTGCAGCGACCAAGATCGCTGGGCGTGATCGGGTTGTCACCCAGTAACGGGGATAACTTATGGAGCACATCCTAAAGGTGATTGAAGCAGTGCTAGCCGTGTTCGGGAGCATGAAATTCATGCATGAAGTCTACGAACTGCTTCACGGACTGGCAAAGCTGGTCAGAAAGTAAACCAACCCCCTATCCCATCCGCTGTCGGATGGGATTCTTAATGACTGATAATTCCTCTCTCTTGTCATCTCTTGGATCAAGAATACCTAATCGACGGCTACGTCTTAGCTCTTCACATGAATAGGAAACAATCGAAAGTTAAGTGTGGAATGTCATCAGTCGTGGTAAAGCTGTGCTTTCCCTCGCGCAGCGGCGTATCCCTTCAGCGCGAGACAGAATCGCTGGAGTGCCTCGAGCGGAGCGCACTGGCAGAGGTAAGCGAAGGCCAGGCGCACATGATCTTCATGATGGAACTCGCCCGGCAGGGTGTCAGTCTCAAAGCAACGGATCAGTTCGTTATTGCTCATCTGAGTTGCCGTTAGCTTTTCCCCATCGCAATCGCAAAGGCTGCTGCTGCATAAATCACCACATTGCCAATGTCATACATCCCATGCAGCAAATGCAGCAAAATCGCGAAAACAAAAACGGCGAGTAACAACCAGGCCCCGCGTACCGCCGTCTGCGGGATCAGCATCAGCACGCAGCCCACGATTTCCCCAAAACCTAAAATCATGCGCACGATAGCCGGCATATGCGTCCGGGAGAAACTGTGCGCGGCGCCGGGCAGTACAAACAGAATCGCCTCGATGAGGATCACGATGCCCAGGGCCAATCGCAGTGCCGTCAACCCGCATTTGGCGTTGAGAGCCATGGTCACTTCTCTCCTCGTTTAGGCGCCGGCTTGCCTTTTATTTCCTTCAGTCGGTGACTGGCACTGGAATCCAGATCGAGACCGTAGAACTTCTTCAGTTCGCGTATCCGCTCCAGCGACGCCGGGCTGAACGGGGTCTTGCCATCAAAAGCGTGCAGCACAATGCCCTCCAGTACGTCCCCCAGCGTCATATCGTGATATTCAGCAAAGCCCTTGAGCACTTTAAGAATGCGCTTCTCCATGCGCACGCCAGTCTGCACCCGTTCCACTTGCAGTTTCGGATCATCGGTCATAGGTACCAATGTACCAAAGTACCAAGATAAGTCAACCCCTAAATCGAGTCGGCGCGTTTGAACTGCAGGGTTCTCCCGCATTACCGCGGTCACCACGAGAGGTCGATTTCCTTTGCCCCTCCGGCCTCCGTGCCATTTCAATACTGTGGGGGACTTTATGAGCAAGCTGCGCTGGCTAGGCGTTCTGGTTTTGGCGGTGGCGTCGATGTCTGCGGCGCAGGAAAAGGCATTTGAGTGGATCAAGGCCAGTGACGAAGCCGCTCAGCTTGATCCGATGGATTATCACGCTGGACGCGTGTACCATCCGGCCGCTAGCGGCGGCAACATGCATGTCGATATCCATGCCAGGATGCCGGTCACCGTGGCCATGGCTCCGAACGATCAATGGATGGCGGTGACTCAGCATCCGGAGCAGCCTCCGCAACTCGAGTTCATCTGCATGCGCGAGCACGTGGTGAGCACCACCTTCGAGTGCCACCTTCCGGACGGCCGTCCCATGGTCCTGCTGGTGCGCGATGAGCGCGTTCCCGATCGCGTCTCGGTGCAGAGCGTGGTCGCTGTTTTCAGCCACGGAGCAAAACGTTTTATCGCGCCGAATGACCTCAACATCACTTATTACCGCTGGGACTGTGTGCAGAATTGCATTCAGCCTGAATTCGGGTGGTCCGTGCTGGTGAAAGAGAAATACGAACTTTCCACGGCGCCGAAGGTTTACAGCATCCTGAGTCCCGATCGTGATGGCCAGCCGGTTTGGATTCGCATCAAAGCCCCAGTGCCCATGACGGTCGCCCTGGTGCCGTCCACCCTCGCAGATAAAATCTACGACGACCCGTCCACGCTGTCGTCAGCCCTGGAGAGCACGAGTTGCAAGCAGCGTGGAGTGCAGTCCCTCAGTTTCAGTTGCAACGTCAGTCTCGCCGATGGACGCGAGTCCCTGGTCGTGCTTCCGGAAGACCGCGGCAAAGTTCCGCATAAGAAGGCGGAAATCGAATTGCAATCCAACGAGTGCACCGCCAACTGCGAACTGCTGAAGAAGCAGTAGACCTCGGGGACGCAGACTGCAGGCGGCAATCAGGCCTTGAACGAGTACTGGCCGCCATGCAGGTAAGCGTAATTGCCGATGTGTCCGGCACGCGCCGCGGCCACGCCGGTCTCTACGGGCGCATTCGGCTCCTTCCGCGTCTTAATGCACTCGAAAAAATTCTCCATGTGCGTGATGGTGCCGTCGCGGAAGTTACGTCCCGTGAGCACCGGGTTCTGATCTCTGCTCGCGCCCTCGCGATAGAGAGCGAAGCCTGCACGATCAATCTTCAAAGTCGCATCTGTCCCGCGGAACTCGATTCCACCATCGTCGATCGACGAATTCATCATGCCTTCGTACACCACATCGAACCCGGGGTAGCGGAAGCCCGCCTGAATCGTATCGGGACAATCCCATTGTTCGAAGACGTATTTATCCGCCAGCATCTGGGCATGGCGCGGCTGATCGGCTTTCATGGCCCAATGCACGACGTCGATCCAGTGCGTGAATAAGTCGGTCATGGCGCCGCCACCGAAATTCCAGAACCAGCGCCAATGGCTGAACTTCTCATCGCTGAAGGGTTGCTCCGGCGCTGAGCCCAGCCAGGCTTTCCAATCGAGCGCTTGCTGATCGACGGCTTTCATCGGCCAGTTCGTGTGATAGTTCTGCCACCAGTACGTGCGCACCTGTACCACGCGACCTAAACTTCCTCCCTGAACCAGATCGACGGCATCGCGGAAGTGAGCCCAGCTGCGCTGCTGCATTCCACATTGCAGAACCTGCTTGCTGGAGCGTACCGCTTTGGTGAGCACCGGGCCTTCCTCGAGACTGTGGGTGACAGGCTTTTCCAGATACACGTCCTTCCCGGCTGCGATGGCATCAAGCGCCATTCGGAGGTGCCAGTGATCAGGGGAGGCAATGATCACCGCGTCGACGTCCTTGTTGTCCAGGACCTCACGATAGTCGAGATGTGTGGTCGCAAGTCCGCCAGAGCGCTCTTTGAACCGGTCGCGATGAGGTCCATAGACGTCACTGACGGCCACGATCTCGCAGGGGGCAGCCTTGTCCGCGCACTCAATGAGTCCCTTCATGCGTTGGCCCGCCCCAATCAGTCCGAGCCGGATCTTCTCGTTCGCGCCAAAAACGCGCGTGGCAGCAAGCGCCGTCATTCCGCTAGCGATCATGAAACCGCGACGAGTAATCATTTACACCTCCGCTGGAAAGAGCCGATCATGGTATCAATTTTTGGCACTTTGGAACCAAAGAGTATGCACGGAGGATGTGGCCCCGGACCCATTGGTCCGGGGTAGGTTTCACAGTCGAAATCAAGATTTGTGAATCAGAGACCTTGCAAGATTCACCGTGCCCTATTGCGGCGGTCCGTGCCCGATGAACTTGTCAGTCCGCTGAATGAAATACTTCATATTGCGCAGGTCGGTGTGCCCGCCATCATGCCGCCGCCAGGCCAGTTTGCCATCCAGCAAGCCCTGGTTTACCGGAGGCATTTTCGCGCTGGATAGTTCCTGACATCCCGAGCCATGGGAGCCCAACAGCCGTAAATACCCGGCCTCCCCGGCGGGATATCGCGCGATGGGCGACGTTGTGCCAGCGAACTTGTTTCACCGATAAATAAAGCAGGGTGCCCAGCCTACACTTGCAGAAGGATGCAAGTACTTTCACTTCGGTTCGCTCTGAAGACTCAATCCCGAGTAATATTGCATGCAATCGACGTGGATGTGATCTCGGAGCGTCCCGAATGGGGATCAACGAGCAGAAGTTGGATGCAATTTGACCCTCGGACGGAGGCAAAATCCGTGTTGCTGACTGACGAAGGCCGGAAGCGATCCAAACTCCTGTTCGAGACATATTTTGCAAAATGAGGCGATATTCTAAATCGAGCTGTTCAACCATTTCCATCGGAGTTGTAGCTTGGGAGTCAGTGATCCAGAGGTTCAGAAGAAGGTGTTTGGGCCCAGATGGCAGCACGAAGTAGCAAAACAAGCTTGGCCATTGTGGAAACGACTCATTCATCGCATGCAGCATTGCCCCATCTGCAAGCCACCGGACGCAACTCGGTCCCGAAAAACTCAATAAACGAAATGGCCTCTTTTCATTAAGGGGCGCGGTAAGCTGCGGCACAACCTGCAGTGCCTGCGCAAAACTCGAGAATTGAGCTTTATAATTCTGGATTCCATCCCGCATTCCATAAGAAGGATTCCATTTGGCACTCGACGAACATATCTATAATCTGCGCCGCGAGAAACTGAAGCAGATTGAAACTCTCGGCCAGCCCACCTACCGCAGCAAATACGAGTTCACCCAGACGCTCGATCAGGTTCTTCGTGACTACTCCGCGAAAGGAGCCGAGGAGCTTGAGCACTCGCGCGTCAACCTCCGCGTAGCAGGCCGCATGATGGCGATTCGCTTAATGGGAAAGGCCGGGTTCGCGCATCTGCAGCAGGGCGGCCAGAAGCTGCAGATTTACGTCAAGAAAGATGCCGTTGGCGACCAGGGATTCGAACTCTACAAACTGCTCGATCTCGGCGATCACATCGGGGTGAGCGGATATCTTTTCCGTACGCGCACCGGCGAACTCACGGTTCACGTCGAGGAAATCACATTTCTCAGCAAAGATCTGCTGCCGCTACCGGAAAAGTGGCATGGCCTCACCGACGTGGAATTGCGTTACCGCCAGCGCTATGTCGATCTGGTGATGAATCCCGAAGTGCGCGAAGTGTTTCTCAAGCGCACGAAGATGATCCAGTCGATGCGCCGGACGTTCGACTCGCACGGATTCATCGAAGTCGAAACTCCGATGATGCAGCCCATCGCGGGCGGCGCGGTCGCCCGCCCGTTTGTCACGCATCACAACACACTGGACATGGATCTCTACCTGCGCATCGCTCCCGAGTTGTATCTGAAACGCCTGGTCGTCGGCGGATTCGATCGCGTGTACGAGATCAATCGCAGCTTCCGCAATGAAGGCCTGGGCTGGCGCTGGAATCCGGAGTTCACCATGCTCGAGGCCTATCAGGCCTACACCAACTATGAAGGCATCATGAACCTGACCCAGGAGTCCATCACGGAAGCGGCGAAAGCCGTGAACGGCAGCGCGAAATCGAAGTGGACGCGTCAGGAAAACGGGAAAGACATCATCGAAGAACTCGACTGGTCAAACTGGCAGCGCATGACCATGCGCGAAGCCATTATCAAGTTCTGGCCCGACAAAGCGGGCGCCAAGCCGGAGTTGAGCGAATTCGCGAGCGCCGAGGGCGTCCAGAAATTAATTGGGCGATTCAATGCCGGACACCCGCACATGGCTTACGATCCGAGCGCTCCAACAGGGAAGAACATTGCAGCTCTGTTCGAAGCGGCTGCGGAAGAGCATTTGATGCAGCCCACCGTGATTTACGAATTTCCGACGGCGGTCTCGCCTTTGTCGAAGCAGAAGCCGGACGAGCCCGACTGGACCGAGCGCTTCGAAATTTTTGCCGGGCAGATGGAGATCTCCAACGGCTTCAGTGAACTGAACGATCCAGAAGATCAGCGCCGCCGCTTCGAGGCGCAGTTGAAAGAACGCGAGCGCGGCGATGAAGAAGCTCACCAGATGGATGAAGACTACATTCGCGCGCTCTCCTACGGCATGCCTCCTGCAGGCGGCGTGGGCATCGGCATCGATCGTGTGTGCATGCTCCTTACCGATTCGCACACCATCCGCGACGTGATTCTGTTTCCTCTCTTGCGGCCCGAAAAACCCTCAACCACAGACGGCGCAGAAAGCACAGAGGCAAGATAGGCCACGAACCTGCGTACGCACTATCAGTAGTGCATCGTGGTTTCTATACTTTTGGTATCAGTTTTGGGCCACGTACTGGCAGCGCTACCGTCAGTGTCCGGAAAGCCCTGGGGACACCGGGTCGGTAGCGCTTTGCCGCTTTAGAAAGCGAGCTGAATGCGGCTGACCAGAACGTTTTCGCTGTGGAGTGGAGTCGCCGAACTGGAACCCATGCGGAACGTGGTGTGCTCGTAGTCGGTCATCAGCTTGATGTAGCTATTCAGGTGCCAGTTCAGGCCGATGCCGGTGGCCCGCGCCTTCTGCGCGGACGTTGCGCTGGCAAACACCGGAAAAGCGCTGGGATCGATGCCCAACTCGCTGTAGCGGAACGCAAGCTCCACCGCGCCCAGGTGGCGGAGTCCGCGATTCGGCTCGAACGCGTTGCGCGGACGGAATCCCGCGTACGAGTTCTTTTCTCCGGTCAGCATCACCGACCCTTGCACCTCCCAGGCTTCATTTCGGATTCTGCTGGTCCTGCCTTTGTTGAAGACCTCCTGCGACGAGATCATGTACTCAGCGATGGCTCCGAACGGCCCGGCGTAGTAGTACGCCTGCGGCGCAAGTCGATTGTGCTGGCCATCGGCTACAGCAGTTGAGGAGTACTTGAAGAACGTGGTTTGGGACATGGTCTTGAGCCCGGCGATGCTGCCGTGCTGATGCCCGGCTGAGCCTGCGACTCCGAAGCCCAAATTTTTCAGTGCTTTGCTTGAAGTGGTCGCAAACGGCATAAAGAAGATGCGGCCTACGCCTTCATTGCCATGCGTCCATTGCGTGAACACGGCGTTGGACCCGTCACTGGATCCCTGAAAGTATCCGCCCTCATAGTTGACGGACTTACCGAACAGCGATCCCGATATTTGCGCGCCAAGGTAGCGCAGCGGAAGCAGGTCCGAGGCCAGAGAGCGCTCCGTGAAACTGAGATCACGGTCCTGGCGAAGCACTTCGAGTCCGATCGGTTCCTTGAATTTGCCGACGCGAAGCTTGGCATAAGGCAGAGTCTTCAGTTCGAGATATGCTTCCTGAATTTGCGGATTGTACTGCCCGAAATCGGGCATGAAACGGAAATCGACCTGGTTGAACAGAGTCCCTTCAAACAGCGGCCGGATGCGGCGTAACAGGAAAGTATCGAGCTCTTGCCCATGTGTATTGGATGAGAACATGCGGTTGTCTGCCTGAGCGTAGCCATGAACCTGCAGGTGCGTGCTGCCGTCCGCGGTCGAGAACCAGACACCGTCGCGCCGGAATGAGACTGGGCCATGCTGCGGGGCTGCCTTCGATGTGGTCTGAATCGGATCAGCCGTAACATCAGCGGAGATGGCTGGCTTCGCTGAAACCGACGGTGCGCTTGCGGGAGACAACGACTGGCTCGAAGCCGATTCAGTCTGGGCGAAGCTGGTCGCTGTAAGAGCCGCCAGCATCAGGCGGGCGAAAATTACATACTTGCGGTTCATGGTCATCCTACCTATCGGGTTCGCGAAATGACGTAAGGCTGTGCGGGGTAGTCGATTCCCCAGTATGAGAATCATAGTACTAGACATTGCAGGAACGTTTTGCCGCATGAAGTTCTTCTGCATAGGCTGATATCCGTCAAAGCCGTGAGCAGTCGCGGACTAGTTGGCGGGAGCTAACCCCCACTTGTTCTGCAGATGGCGCTCCATGCCTTTGAAGACGACGCCGTCCACGATGTAACCGAGCGCGATGATCAGCAGCATAACGGCAATGACCGCGCTCATATCATTCAGGTCACGGCCCATCATCAGCACCTGCCCCAGACCAAGGCTCAGGTACAGCATTTCAGCGGTGATGAGCGACCGCCATGCGAATGCCCATCCTTGCTTCAGTCCGGAGACGATGAAGGGAAGACTTGCCGGAAGCAAAACGTACCAGAACAGCTTGAACCCCTTGGCGCCGAGATTGCGCCCGGCCTGGCCGAAGATCTTGGGCATCTGCTTGCGGCCGTCTTCCATTGCGAGGGTGACGGACAACAGTGATCCCATAATGACGACAAACAGAATCGCGTTCTGGCTTAAGCCAAACCATAGCAGCGCCAGAGGCCACCAGCAGATGCTGGGCAGACTTTGCAGGCTGACCAGCAGGCCGCCCATCGTTTCTTCGAGGAATTTGTTGCTGGCAACGCCCAGACCGAGAACCATTCCCAGAATTACGGAAATGCCGTAGCCGATGATGACGCGCTGCATGCTGACGCGGATGGCGATCCAGTAGCTGTGATCGGCGAATCCGGCGTAGAGCGATTCGGCGACTCCCCAGGGGGCGGGGAATAAGTAGGGCGGCCAAATCTTCAGTTCCGCCAGCAGAGTCCACAGGCCCAGCAGCCCGGCGTAGAAAATGATGTAGCGCAGAGCGCGTTTCATGCGGAGACTCCTGGCTCGATGCGAGGCTTTACGCCGTCGCTGTATTCGGCATCGAGCGAGCGGTTGATCTCGTCGCGCAGTTCGTCGAGCACTGCGCGCGCGGCCAGCGCAACGTTTGGATCTTCAAGGCTGCGCGGACGGGGCAGCTTGACCGGGAATTCGCTTTTCACCCGGCCCGGGCGGAAGGTGAGTAGCACGACGCGATCCCCCAGGCGAACCGCTTCGCGGACGTTGTGCGTGACAAAGATAATCGTGCGGCCCGTATCGCTCCAGATGCGCTCAAGTTCGTCGTGCAGCAGGTCGCGGGTTTGCGCGTCGAGAGCGGCGAACGGTTCGTCCATGAGCAGAACGTCTGGCTCCGTCGCCAATGCGCGGGCGATGGCAACCCGCTGCCGCATTCCACCGGAAAGCTGGTGGATATAGCTGTTCTCAAATTTCCCCAGATGCACGAGACGCAAATAGTGCTGCGTCTTCTCGCGCCGCTCGGTTTTGGGCAGGCCTTTCATCTTCATGCCGAATTCCACGTTCTGCCCAACCGTGAGCCAGGGAAATAGTCCGTGATCCTGGAAGATCAGGATGCGGTCGGTGCCGGGCCCCTGGATGGGATTGCCATCGACTAAAATCTGGCCGGAGGTTTGGTCCTGCAGTCCGGCAATCAAATGCAACAAAGTGGATTTGCCGCAGCCGGATGGGCCCACGATGCAGAGAAATTCTCCCGCGCGCACATCGAGATTGATGTGGTCGAGCGCCAGCAGCCGCTCGCCCGATTGCGTGCGATAACTCAAGCAGATCTCGCTGAGACCTACCTTAGGGATGGCCAATCCATGCGCCCGTCCCACCGGCACTGGACCGCGGCGGACGGTTGCGCGCTCGGGCAAGCTGATGGGAACGGGAAGTTGACGCGGAACGCTCTGCGTACTCATTCGATGGCCTTTCGATTTTTCTCAGCGAGAACTTGATTGAGGAGAGTGAGGTCGTACAGGCGCGAAAGATCGGGCATTTGGCGGCCCAGAAACCCGGCATCGAAGGCCTGCTTCGCGGCGGCGTTCAGCTGTGCGTGCAGAGGATCGTAAGTGATCTGCAGGCGAGAAAAGGATTCGTCAAGAACGGCAGATGGCAGAGCTTTGCCCGTCTCACGTTGGATCTGCTGGTTCAGCAGCTTCTTCGCTTCGGATTGATTAGCATTGATCCAGTCGGTGAGGTCGAGGTTCGCGCGGATCCAATTCTTTACCAGGTCGGGATGCGCGTTGAGGAACTTCGTGTTGACTACCAGCAGCCCGATCACGAATTGCCCATTGGGCCACAGGGTTCGTTCGTCCACAAAGAGGCGGCCATTGCCTTCCCGGATCAGCCGGGTGGCCCACGGTTCCGGGGCCCACGCTGCGTCGAGATCTTTTTTCAGGAAAAGCGTGAGCTGGTCGGGATTGGCCATGGGGATAATCTGCACGTCGCCGCCCTTATCATTCGTTTTCATGCCGTGCTGCTTGAGCCAATTGCGCAGTGCGACATCTTGCGTGTTGCCGAACTGCGGCGAGGCCACGCGTTTCCCGTGGAAATCTTCTGGGCGGTTGATGCCCGCATCGTTGCGGACGATCAGGGAAGCTCCGCCACTGGCAGCTCCCGCCACCACCCGAAGCGCTTCGCCGTTGGAGCGAACATATCCGTTGATGGCCGGGTTCGGGCCCACGTAGGTCATATCGATGGCGCCGGCGAAGAGGGCTTCGATGGCGGAAGGGCCGGCGTTGAAGCTGGTCCACTGCACCTTCACCTGTGGGCCCATGGCCTTGTCGAACCATCCGTTCGCCTTGCCCACCATGGCCTGGGCGTGGGTGATGTTGGGGAATGCGCCCACGCGGATCACATTGACCGATTGGCTCCACGCGGGAATCGCGAGGCTCAGCCAGAAAAAGACAGCGACCGACAGGCGGATAAGCACGAGTGCAGCCGTTTGCATGGTGGATTTCATGTATAAAGCATCCCTGCAACAATGTCTATGGGAATAATAGACATAATTAACATAGAGGACATAGCAAATGGATTGCCATCCTAGATGGGATGCCGGAGACAAATAGTTAAGTGTTTTCAAAGGCTTGCCCGATGGCCAGAGCCCGCATCGAGAGAGGAAGTGCAAGAGTTTTCACTTGCCGGTCAGAAAAACTTTCACACAGGACCCGGGAGAATGGCCGTTGGCAGGTTCTTGCGACACCAGCCCCTCCAACCAGAAATCTTATTTGGCGGAAACGCGGAGGAGTTGCACCGTGACGTTATCGGGGCCGCCACGCTCGAGTGCCATCCTAACCAGCTTCATGCAGGCATCGGAAAGAGGCCGGGTGCGAGCCGCCCGACCTAGATCCTGATCTCCCACTACGCCCCACAGGCCGTCGGTGCAAAGAATCAGGACATCGTTTTCTTCCAGCGTGATGGGCTGCTCGGAAACCTGGGGAAAGATTTCGTGCCCCGAGCCCAGAGCTGCGGTGAGGATATGGCGCTGGGGATGCGATTCGGCGTCTTCGGAGCGAACGATGCCGTTCTCGACCAGACGGCCAACGTAAGAATGGTCGCGCGTGAGCCGTGAACTCGATTCGCCGCGAACCAGGTACAAGCGGCTGTCGCCCACGTGCGCGAAGTAGAGTTGACGATCCACGATGGCCAGAGCGGTGCAGGTGGTGCCCATCCCATGAAACTGAGGGTGCTCGAAGGCATAGCGCCGGATAGTTTCGTGGGCTGCCAGAAACGCATTGAGCAAGGCCGCCTGAGGATCACCGGCGAAGTCGCGATCGTAGAGATGGCGGACGGTCTCAACGGCGATGCGGCTGGCTTCCTGTCCGCCTTCGTATCCACCCATGCCGTCGGCTACGATGGCCAGGCGCCCCTTGCGGCGGAATTCCTGGTCCGTATCCGGCTCCCAGTAGAGAAGGGAATCCTCGTTATCCGCGCGCTGCAGGCCGACGTCGGTCAGACTGGCGGTTTCGATCCCTGGCTTTGGACTTTTACAGTCGACCGGCATAGACGAACTTGAGAATGGTCCTTTGTGATGACACAACGCGCCATTGCTGAGCAGAGCAGAGCGCGTTCCAGCCCATGACATTATACGGGAGCCCGTCAGTGACGGTCGCACCGGAATCCCCCGCGAAGAGTGTGTAGCGTAACTGATCACAGCGATTTGGGCAAAGAAAAAAGCCGCTAAAGCAGCGGCTCTCCTCTTTACAGTTCTGAAACCCAATGCTCGGCCCGTTATTTCCCGTTGTGTTTATCTTTGGCGATGCGCGCACTCATGTGGTTGGCTTCGCGATTGAGCTGGTGCTGGTCCTTCTTGGTGAGGTGGCCGTTGTCTTTGGCCATATCGCGCTTCTCGTTTTTCTGTAGGCGCTTTTCGCCGCGTTCGAGACGACGGGTCTCACCCGGCGTGAGCTGCCCATTCTTTACGCCACTGGCAATACGCTTTTGCTGATTGGTTTCGCGATGATTGATCTGGTTCACGCGCGGATGTGCGGGATCGACCCGCCCCGGTCCGGCTCCGGCTGTTTTGCTGTTCTGGGCTTGAGCAGAAGCTGATCCGACGAACATCAGACCACCCGCTGCGAGTATGAGCAGAGACTGCGTAACTTTGTTGGTCATGAGAGAGTGAACCTCTTCGCGAAAGCTTAGTTCCCCGCCTCCAGCCTTGGGGTGTTACGAAGGGGAGAGGGCCGGAACGGCGAAAAGTCAGTGCGGGTCATGGTAATCTCCGGATGGTTACTGCCTCCAAAGCGGCATGCATTCGGTGTTGCTTTGCAGGAGAACCTTGCTACTTCCAATTTCCAGGGACCCAGATGAAAACAATCCTCCGCGTTCGTGCTGCGAGTTTTTTGTTGGCCCTCGTATTTCTACAAACAGATTTCTCAGCGGCGCAGGCACCCGCAACATCGTTGCCCAGCGAAACCCCGAGCACCTTCAAGCCGGTGACCTCCAGTTTCGATTATCTGAAGCGCGATCTCATGATCCCGATGCGGGACGGTGTCAGGCTGCACACTTTGATCGTCATTCCCAAGGGGGCGAAGAATGCTCCCATCCTGCTCACGCGAACTCCGTACAACGCCACCACACAAGTGAGCCATGCGGCCAGTTCGCACCTCGGACCGATTCTCAACGGCTACGACAATGCGTTGGAGGTAATTCTGCAAGGCGGATACATTCGCGTCGTTCAGGATATTCGCGGTAAATACGGATCTGAGGGAGATTACGTGATGACGCGCCCGCTGCACGGGCCGCTGAATCCCACCGAAGTGGATCACTCGACCGACACTTACGACACCATCGACTGGTTGGTGAAAAATGTGCCGGAGAGCAATGGAAAAGTCGGTATTCTCGGAATTTCCTATGATGGCTTTTTGCCGTTGATGGCGCTGGTGAATCCGCATCCCGCGTTGAAAGTCGCGGTGCCAATGAATCCCATGGTGGACGGATGGAAAGGTGACGATTGGTTTCACAATGGCGCCTTCCGCGAGCTGAACATGCCCTATATCTACGAGCAGGAGGCCACGCGCACCAACACCGAGAATTGGTGGACCGATCATTTCGACGATTACGACGTGTACATGGAAGCAGGCTCGGCCGGAGAACTGGGACGCCGCCATGGCCTCGAGCAGGTCGGGTTCTGGAAGAAATTACTGGAGCATCCCAGCTACGACTCGTGGTGGCAGCAGCAGGCCATGGACAAAATTCTCGCCGCCCAGCCGTTGAAAGTTCCAACCATGCTGGTCGACAGCTTGTGGGACCAGGAAGACATCTACGGAGTTCCCGCCGTCTACAAAGCGATCAAGCCCAAAGACACGAATAACGACATGGTGTTTCTGGTGATGGGGCCCTGGCATCACGGGCAGGAGATCGGAGACGGCAGCAAATTAGGCGCAATCAAGTTCAGCAGCGATACGGGGCTGTATTTTCGGGAAAAGATCCTGGGCCCATTCCTTGCTCAATACCTCAAAGACGGCGCGCCCAAAGCGGATGTCGCGCCCGTGAGCGCGTTCGAGACCGGAACCAACACGTGGCGGCGGCTGCCGTCATGGCCAGCCGGTTGCGAGAGTGGATGCCCAGTCCGTCCCACGCCGCTGTATCTGGAAGCCGGACTGAAGCTTGGGTTTGATGCCCCGAAGGCGGGAGGCTTGGAGTACGAGGAGTACGTTTCCGACCCCGCCAAGCCAGTTCCGTTTCGCTCGCGTCCGATTCAGCCGGTGGGCTATAGCGGCGATTCCACGTGGTCGCAGTGGCTGGTGGACGATCAGCGCGAAGCTTCCGGACGTCCGGATGTGCTGGCCTTTACATCCGAGATCCTAAAGGAGCCAGTGAAGATCAGCGGCCAGCCGGTGGCGAACTTGATTGCTTCCACCAGCGGCACGGATTCGGATTGGGTCGTCAAGGTAATCGACATGTATCCCGATGAAGTGGCCGCGCAGCCGTCCATGGGTGGATATCAGTTGATGGTCTCGGCCGACATTTTTCGGGGACGCTACCGCGAGAGCCTCGAAACTCCGAAGGCGATTGCGCCTGATAAGCCGCTCGTCTATAAGATTACCCTGCCCACCGTGAATCACGTTTTTTTGCCGGGGCACCGCATCATGGTGCAGGTGCAGTCGAGCTGGTTCCCGCTCTACGACCGCAATCCGCAAACCTTCGTGCCGAATATCTTCTGGGCCAAGCGGGGAGACTATAAGAGAGCTACGCAGCGTGTGTTTCACTCGGCCGACCACGCGAGTTTCATCGAACTGCCGGTGGTCGAGATGAAGTGACTCGGATCTCGTCATGCGAAAAGGCTCTCTATCGATAATTACGGTGCTGCTGCTCGCGCTACCTCTGTTCGCGCAGGAGAAGCGATTGTGGGTACTGCGCGAGCCGGGTGAAATGGTTGAGTACGATCTCACGTCATTCGCCGTAAAGAACCGGGTGAAGGTGCCGCTACAGGCACTGAAATCGCCCGGAAATCTTTCAGTGAACCAGCCCGGCCAGATATTGCTGGTGCCGTCGACGACTCCCGCCGTTACCGATGAGGACGCAGCCGCTCCTCACACGATATGGCTCTGGAACGGGCAAGCTGCAACAACTCTCGACCCGGGTACCGAGCACAACAGCGAGCAGCGCGGCTCCAACCAGGTGGTGACCGAGTCCGCTCCTGCGGTTGCGTTGTCCGCGGACGGAACTCACCTCTACTGGTTCGCCAATCACGAGCGCCGGCTCGATCGCGATGAGATCAATCTTTCGACCACCATCACCTGGCAAGCCTGGCGCACCGACTTGAATGGAAAAAATCGCGAAGATTTGGCGTCGGTGAAACTGCCGGAATGCGCTTGTGCCACGGGCGTGTGCGATGAGACTTGTCCCGTGGGCGCACTCTGGGCCCGCGATGACGGTGTCGATAGATTTTTCCTGATGACGCAGTACATCGCCGGCCAGACCGAGAGAACTTACAAGACCACTACTCTGTACCAGGAGGAAAGCGGCAAGTGGACGGCCAAACCCTTGCCGCGACCCTTAGAGCAACCGCTGGATGCATCTCCGGCCGGAGACGTCATTGTGACTGCGATTCCGGATGCGGCCTGTTGCGGATGGTCCAACCAGAGCAACGATCAAACGCTGGTCCTCTCCAACGGAAAATTTCAGACGATCTTTGACGAGTCCACGACCTACAAAAATTCCGATTACGACGTGAGCTTCTTTACGTCGAATGCGAACTTGTCGCCGGACCTCAAATCAGTGGCGATGACGATCAGCGCCACCGCCCAGGCGGACAAGCCGATTCAACTCTCGGAAGACGGTCAGGCCAATCCCGAAGAATCGCTGCGGATTCGCAAAACTTTGGCCGAACTGCCTGCGGTCGCAGTGAAAGCCGTCGCGGAGTCTCCCAAGCAGGTTGCATTTGTGCCGCATGCCACGCTCGTAGGATGGGTTCACGACAACCAATTGCTGATCGTAGAAGATCATCTCCTCGTCATATATAACGTGAGCACCGGGGCGCGGCGGAAATCGACGGTGAAGGTGGACGATGCCACGCGAGTGTTTCTGCGCTGAGGAAAGCGGCCGAGCACGCGTAGCCGGACAGCCGAGGGCGGCTGTCCCTACATATTGCTTAGAGCGGAGGAAGAATGATGCTCATCCATGATCTCCGTTTCGCAGTTCGTCAGCTCCGCGCTTGCGCTCATGATGTTGGTGACACTGCTGGCATCGGTAATCCCGGCATCGGGCGCTGCAGCTGCTGACCCGAATACCGTGTTACGTGCAGCGTAGCGCTTGGGCTGCTTATCACGAAGAGTCACGTTTCAATTTCTTCGAGCCCGTCTCAAAGATGATCCAGCCGATTGCGTTGGCGCCGATCACGACGCCAGCAATTTTCAGCGAATACCGCCACGAACTGCCGACTTCAATGATTGGGAATATCGAAAGCACCACCGAAAGCAAGGTGATGAACAAGCCCGAAGCCGCGGAAACCCGAATCCAGAGCGGTGGCCGGAGACCCTTCTGCTTCGGCGAGAAGATCGGGATGGCGAAAAGCGCAAGGTACGCGATGCCGTAAAAAGTAAAACTCCAGGTGAGCAGCAGTTCATATGCCTCATCTGGGCGGACCCCTGCCAGCGACACCAACGCGATCACGAGAGTTGCGGCTCCCAGGAATAAAACAGAGTTGATTGGCGTCTTGTAACGCGGATGCAGGCGCGAGAACCATTCGGGTACGATGTGCTCCCATCCGGCCACCATCGGAAGCCGTGTGCTCACGGTGAAGAACGCGCAAAAGGTAGCGAGATACTGAATCAAAATGAATATAACCGCAAGCGACATCACCACCCCGCTCAGTCGGAAACCTGTCATGCTCCGGCTCAGACCCTGTACCACGGGAGCGACTACGTCCTCGGCCGAAGGCGGCACAAATGCCAGGATCGCGCTGGTCGCGAGGATATAGACAAGAACCACGATCGGCGCAGAAAGCGAGACGGAGCGAGGGAGGTGCCGCCCGGGATGGCGGCATTCACCGGCGAAGGCGGCAACATATTCGAAGCCCGTGAGTGCTCCGAAGGTCATTTTGCTAAAGATAGTCACACTCAACAGGGTCATCGAAGGCGCCACCAGGCGGAAGGGATGATACTCCGGTAGCGTGCCCCGCCGGACGTTTAGAAACGGCATCACGATGAGCACGGCCACGGTAATGAGGAAGGCAATCGACCCAATATTGTTGATCCATTTGCCGATCGCCAATCCAAGTCCGGCGATGTACATGGTGATCGCGATGACTGCGAACGAGACGCCGATGATGAGTCCCTTGCTCGACCCAATCCATTCGGCGCCGGGTATGACGTAAGAGGCGAACGTCGCAGTAACCAGACCACCCAGGCCGACGTACAAGATTACGTAAAGCCAAAGATTCCACGCGACCATGAACCCGATCTGGTTATTGAAGGCGATGCGAGCCCACTCGTAGAGTCCGCCTTCCAGCGGGAGTAGGCGGCTGAGGTGGATGACAACCAGGGCCAGCGGCACAAAGAACGTGATCATCCCCAACAGCCAGAGAGCCACATGGGAAGGTCCGGCTTTGACCGCGGTTCCGATGTAGTCAGGGACAATGATGATCAGCAACTGCGCCAGCACCAGATCGAACAAGCCCAGTTCTTTTCGCAGTTCAGAGCTACGGGATTGAACTTCTGCTCCGACAGCTTGCACAGTCGGGTTGGAAGTCGTGGAGACAGTCATTTTGGAATTCGCGAAGTGTCAAAACACCACCGACACGCACAATACGCGAACGGCGTAGGGCACCCCGTCATCAGCTCATTTCTTCTCAGCCGCTACTGCGGGCTTCAGAAGCAGATCCTGATAATCGAAGCTGAAATCAGCTAACGGCGACACGGCAGCCATCCGGGCGCTATCGATGCTACCGTCCGGGTTTAGAGAAAAGGTCACGAACGCGTCTTCGATCGTGCGCACGCGCCAGTGCGCTTTGAAGGCGTCGTGTTGCCAGTGCTGCAGGTCGCCAACCATCCCTGGAGTGTGATCGAAGCTCATCACCAGACCGCCATTTTCTATGCGAATGGTGATCGGGCCATACCACGCGTCGTTGTACACCCCGGCATATTTCTCCAGCGGGAGAGACGGTTTCGAATTCGCGTCGCGCCCCGCAGCAGCTTTCTTCATCGTTTCTGCGGCCTCTTTTTCGTCCTGATCTTTCACCGCTTTGAAGGCCGTGATCCAGTCGGTTGGCGGCAGGTGGAAGTAGTAATCGAGAACGTGATAGAGGATGGAATCGAAGGCCCCGCCTTCTTCTGCATTCGTCAACACCACAACTCCGAGATTTTCTTCCGGAACCAGCATCACTCGCGAGACGAAGCCTCCCACGCCACCGGTGTGCCCGACCAACTTGCGACCGTGATAATCGCGCAATCCCCAGCCCAGCGCGTAATCCGCGAAGTTCGCCTTCAGGCCAGCCAAAGGCGCTGGCGGATCGCCGATGGGAAGAATCGTCTGCGCCGTCCACATTTCCCTGGATCGCTGCTCGCTGAACAATCGTCCATCCCGGTCCACATACTTTCCGCGATTCAGTTGCAGTTGCACCCACTTGGCCATGTCAGCCGCGCACGAATTGACAGCGCCTGCCGGACCAGCATTGTCCAGGTCTTCGAAGGGAATCACCTGCAGCTTTCCATCCACCCGCGAATGCGGGTAAGCGTAGTCGCCCCCGGGCTTGTACGCCGTCGTGCTCAGGTTGGAATGGTTCATGCCGAGCGGAGCAAAGATACGCTGCCGAACGTACTCATCCCAAGTCGTGCCGGTCACCGCAGGAATAATCTGCCCTGCCGTCATATAGAGCAGGTTGTCGTAAGCGTAGTGACTGCGGAAGCTGGATTGCGGCTTCATGAAACGGAGTTTGTAGATGACGTCTTCCCGGCTGTAAGTGGTGTGAGGCCAGAACAGGAGATCGCCTTCGCCGAGCCCCATGCCACTGCGGTGGGTCAGCAGATCGCGGATCGTCATCTCGTGGGAAACGTAGGGATCGTACATCACGAAACCGGGAAGCCGCTGGTAAACAGGATCGTCCCAGGAGAGCTTGCCGTCATCGACCAGCGTGGCGAGCGCGGCGGTGGTAAAGGCCTTCGTGTTCGAACCGATACCGAAAGTAGTGAATTCGTCGACGGTGGTCGGATCGCCCAGTTTGCGCACGCCATATCCCTTGGCGACGAGGATCTTTCCGTCCTTCACAATCGCGACCGCCATGCCGGGAACGTCGAACGTCTTCATCGAAGAGGCTACATATGCGTCCAGATCAGGCGGCGCAGTGGACTGCGCGCTCAAGGTAGCGGGAAGGGCTAGGACAACGGCGAGCAACACCCTGACAGCAGGGATCCGGCGCATGCAGGTCTCCAGATGAGAAGTGAACTCAGGAAGTCGACGCGACGATTAGAACACAGGAGCAGATGGGGAGGGGAAGAAGGAAGCGGGGGCCGCAGAGCCGGCCCCCGATATCCGAGCAGGGGTCAGTTCATCCGCTGCCCGACTACCGCATCAATGTAGTCGACCAATTGAGTGACCGTGAGTTCGGACTCAAGTAAATCTTCCATTTCAGAGGTGCTGAAGCCGGTCCGAGCCGCCGCCTCCTGCAAGAGCTCTGTCATAGAGATATACGTAATACGATCGGAATAGAGTCTCATTAACTTCTCCTCGATTTTCGCTGAGTGTGGAACCTGGCAGTTCCGGATTCAGACCGCGCCTGAAAAAGGCGCAGAAAGGATCAGCAGCGAATCGGGCAGAGCTGAATGGGACGATCGTTGGGTGGTAATAGAACGGCAGCTTTACTCAACCGCAGCGACAGCCAGTCACGTTGAGCCGTGGCGATTCTTGGTGCCAGGGGAGCTACAACGAGGAGCGGAGGAGCCGCATTCGCTTGCCTGTGCAGTACAACGGGAGCTGTCTCGCGATGAAACGCAGTATCCGGCGGATCGACGTCCGGTAGCACCACCAACAGCAGCACCACAAACACGGCGCTGCCCAACAGGATGAGTGTCGACGTGCTGGCGTTCCAACGAGACATGACTTGGTTTGTTTTGCCAGAGTTTAGGATGCGTGTCAAGGCGGAAACGCTGTATTTCTGCGGCCCGCGCGCAATCTTAGTTTCGAAGCCCTGCGCTTTTGAATCCCGGGGCGATTACTTGCGCTCCATTGCTGTATGCGGCTTTTATCTCGAACGGGAGCAGCGGGTGCCAGCTCCGGTGGAAAAAATCTTCAGTTTTTTTCTCGACCGGAAAACCTGCAGAAGCTCACCCCGCCATGGCTGGATTTCCGCATTCTTGAGGCGCCCGCAGCAGAGTTAAGCCCAGCGGATGTGAATCACGCGTTGCTGGCAGGTGTCGACACCGCCGAACGCTTGCAGAAAATGCCTCGGCTGTCCGGCCGAGCGAAGCTCGGCTAAGCGAGCGCCCTATGGCGCACGCATCAAAAAAGTAATGCCATTCACGGTATAAAGCACTTTCCCGCCGGGCGCCGGCTGTGCAGCCACTTTGCCCGCCCTGACCGCGTCGAACGCAGACACTAACCCCGACAGCACGCTGGCCGGAGCCACCGGCACATTGTGCGCCCCCAGCACCAGCTTCACTCGCGGCGCGAGTGCTGCCAGCCGACGGATCGAAGCCGCATAAGCATTCAAATCCGTCTCCGGACGAAACAGCCAGATGGGCGCCGGATAATACGTATCTCCCGTGAACAACAGCCCGCTGGCTCGATCGAACAATGAGATTGCGTCCGGAGTGTGCCCCGGTGTCGCGATCAAATCGATCAATCGCCCTCCCAACTCGATCTTCTCGCCGTCGTGAATATACTTCGTGATCTTCCAAGGGCGCGTAGCGTACGACTTCGCGTCAAAACCTTTCGGCAACGCTCCGCAAATCTGGTCGGGAGCAATTTCGGCCTGCGCGTCTTCGCGCGAGCCTTTGGCATTCGCGCGCGTGAAATCCGTATCCATGCCGTAAATTGTCTCGAACTCCCAGTTGCCTCCAACGTGATCGTCGTGCGTGTGTGAGTTCAGCACGATGATGGGCAGCTTGGTCAGTTCGGTCGTGACTCTCTTGATATCGCTGATTCCCATCCCGGTATCGAACAACAGCGCTCGTTTCGTCCCCGTGATCAGGTAGCCGATCGTCTCCTCAGCCTGATGAGGTTCATAAATGGCAAACACTCCGGGTGCGGGCCTGTAAACTTCGAACCATTGATCCCTGACAGGAACGCGCTCCAGAGTCTTGTATTCGGGACGTGGAAGAGCACGGCACCAATCTGGAATCGCGCCTTGGGCGACAGAACACGGCGCGAGCCACAGCACAAAGAATCCAAACCCGACCCGCGCTCCCCAACCCGTGACCCTCGACTTCCAATCCCTGGTCCCTGGCCCCCAACTCCTGGCCCCTGATTTTTTCCGCATCTTTCTCGCCCGAACTTCCGCTCGGCTTCGAGCTCGCGCAACAGCCCCAGGTACTGTTTCTACGTGATGGTTCACCGCTTCACGACCTCCGGCAGACGCGTGGCGGACGGCGTATTCGGCTGCGCTGGATGCTGACCGCGCCATCCGTGATCACCATCCCCACTCCCGCCAGGTCTCCTTTTTTGAATGCTGTCGAGCAGCTTCTTGCCCGCCGATTGTTGCGCAGTATCGAGAAACACAAAGCTCGCCTCTCTGCCCGATCCCGCCCGCGAATCTGTGCCCAGAATTACGCGATGCATCTGCCTCAGGTCTTTTGCAGTTCGCAACGCCAGCAAACCCGCCCGCTCGTTTCCGTTATGAACGATTTCCAGACGTGTGGCGAGCGTGGCTCATGAGTTTTCGGCGGAAGAGTCTGGAACTCACAAATATACCCGACGTCCAGCCCAGCGAGAAGGCGCACCGCTGCGTGGGTGTCCACCCTGGCGAGCCGATTCCAGGGCACAAACGCTAACGATGCGTCTTAATACTTACCAAGGCTCGCCGTCGTAAAATGTCACGATGTGAAATTTCGGCGGGGGGGTATCAGTCCAAGACTCAAAAGGTAATGTCGATTCGCAGCCCCATGAGACCATTGCCGCGTCTCCCGCAGCGCGAGGAGTGAGCCATGCACACTTTGCTTCAGGACCTCCGCTATTCCGCACGGCAACTCATCAAAGATCCAGGATTCACCCTGACAGCAGTGATCTCGCTGGCGCTCGGCATTGGAGCAGCTACAGCTGTATTCAGCGTGATCTACGCGGTGCTGATGAATCCTTATCCTTACCCTGCAGCCGATCGAATTGTACGACTCACGACGCAGAGCGTAGCGGGTTCGGGGGACCCCGTTTATCTAAACGGGGCCGAAATTCAGATATTGCGGCAATCACCAGTCGTCGAAAGTGTTCTGGCGATGGACCACCAGTCGTTGATGCTGACCGGCCAAGATCTGCCGGAGAATGTACACACCGGGAGCCTTATCTCGAACGGTTTTCAGAATCTTGGCGTTCCCCCGGTGCTTGGGCGCGGCCTCTGGCCATCCGACGCGGTGGACGGCCAGGACCCGCGACCGGTCGCACTTCTTTCTTACCGGTTTTGGCGGAAACATTACTTGTCCGACCCACACGTAGTGGGCCGCACGATCCAGCTCGATCACAAGAATTTTGAGATCGTGGGCGTCGCCGCGCCGCGATTCACTTGGGGTGAAGCTGACGTCTATCTTCCGCTGAAGCTGATGAGAGACCCGGGGCGCACAGTTATCGTCAATTTGCTCCTGCGGCCGGGCGTCAGCCGGGCCTCGGCTGAGGCTGCGTTACAGCCACTCGTGCAACAGTTCGCAAACTACATGCCGCAAGACTTTCCCGACATCTTCAGGATTCATATGGAGGGGTTGAACGACTGGGTCGTGAGCTCCATGGGCGGAACACTGTACTTGCTCTTTGGAGCAGTGATGTTGCTGCTCGCCATCGGATGCGGAAATGTTTCGATTCTACTGCTGGCGCGGGGCACGGCGCGGCAGCATGAATTAGCCGTGAGAACGGCAGTCGGCGCTGGGCGCATCCGGATCATTCGTCAGTTGCTCACGGACTCCCTCCTTCTCGCGGTGATCGGAGCGGCGCTGGGCGTTCTAACCTCTTATGGCGCTCTGGCGCTGATTCAGTATCTGCTGCCCCAAACTACGTTCGCGTCCGAGGCCGTGATTCGCATCAACCTGCCGGTGCTCTTTTTCAGCGTCACGGTGGCGCTGGGAACGGGAGTGCTGTTCGGGCTTTGGCCGGCGCTGCAGCTCTCGCGTACGCACATCGGCGAGATCATGAAGTCTGGCGCGCGTCGGGTGGCTGGCAGCGTACGCGGACGCGGGGCCCATAGCACGCTGATCGCTGCCCAGGTGGCGCTGACATTATTGTTGCTCGCGGCTGCGGGTTCATCGATGAAAGGGTTAACCCAACTCATTCACCAGCCCCTCGGTTACGATCCGCACAACGTGATGGCGTTGGGAATTCCTTTACGCGAGAACTCCTACCGCAGTTGGGCGTCGCGTGCAGCCTATTTTGAGCAACTGCGCGAGAAGGTGGCGACGACATCCGGCGTGACCACCGCCGCGATTTCCACCGATGCGACTCCGCCGCGCAATGGATGGATCATGGGCTTTGAAATTTCGGGCAAACCCACGGCCAACCCTCCGATGGGATCGATCAACCTGATTAGCCCGCAGTACTTTGCGGCCCTGCGCATTCCCCTGCTGCAAGGACGCATCTGGAGCGACGCCGAGAATTCCAAAGGCGCTCATGTAGCTGTAATCAACCGTACCCTGGCGCAGCGCTACTTTCCGAATGGCGATGCCATTGGGCAGTCGCTGAAAATGCCTGGTATCGAAGGCAATCCTGCCACCGTGTTGTCGCCGCCAAACATCGCAGCTTCCTGGTTGCAGATTGTTGGCATCGTCGGGGACGCGCGCAATGATGGGCTACGAAGTGTCCCTAGGCCGGCCGTCTTCGTGCCCTACACGCTAAGCATGGGAGAGGGCACGGAGATTCTGGTTCGCTCCCAGGCTCCGCCCTCTACGGTGTTGCAGGCCGTGCGCGAGCAGTTGAGGACAATGAACCCGGATCAGCAGACCAGCACTGAAGTTGATGATCTCGAAACTCGGCTCACCTATGAACCGGAGTGGCAGCAGGAGCATCTCGCGGCGTGGATCTTTGGCGTTTTTGCCTGGCTCGCCCTGGCCCTCGCCGCCGTAGGGTTGCACAGCGTCGTGTCCTACACGGTGGCACAACGGACAAATGAATTCGGGATTCGTATGGCGCTGGGCGCGCGGCGTGCGGATGTGCTGCGAATGGTCTTCAGGGCGGCATCGGTAAGCCTGGGCGCCGGAATCTTGGCAGGTATAGCTCTTTCGTTAGCCCTAAACCAAATCATTGCGAAGTGGGCACAAGCGAACCCGCGCGATCCAGTCATTCTCTTAGCCGGAACAATTCTCCTGGGCTTGGTGGCTGGGTTGGCCTGCGCAATACCGGCGCGTCGCGCTTCCAAAGTCGATCCAATGATTGCACTACGTTGCGAGTAGTAACGCGCACTAGATCGCCCCGCGAGAAGCAGCACGCCTGCGCGGTTTCCGTTCTCTGGGGGCAGATTCCAGAGCACCGCTAACGCAAAGAATTCCTTCCGGATTGCCCGTGACTCGGGCGGAACCCCGAAACGAGAAGTAGACAAAAAGACCTAGCGCGGGGCATGTCGTACCACTACCTTTTCCCCGATCTCAATGCTCATCAAATCCTCGCCAACTTCCAAAGGGCCGGAATATGTTTTTCGAGTGAGAGGGACTAAATCTGAAGCGTCCGGAGGCACTATGTGCGAATACACTGCGAGTTTTGGCTTTACTCGGGCGAAGACTGTGCCGGCCTGTTCTGGAGTTGTGTGATGCGCAAGGATCGTCTGCACGCGTTCCTGGCTCACGGAGGGATTCTTCAAGCGAAATGCATCTGGATCCATTACTTCGTGGATTAACACATCCGTTCCCTCAGAAAAACGGACTAGATTCTCAGAGTATCTCGTATCTCCGGAGAGCACTACGGAGTGTCCCGCGAAGTCGACACGGTAGCCAAATGCCGGTTTCACGGGTCCATGATCAACTGCGAAGGCCGTTACTTTGATCCCCCCATTTTCATACACAACTCCTTGCTCGACGTCTTTCGCCAGGATTACTGCGCCGTGAGAGGGTAACTTCTCATCCACATCGCGTCGCATGTGTATATCGAATTGATAGGCCTGCTCCAGGTGTGCCATCATTTCTCGGGTTCCCGCAGGCCCCCAAACTCGAAGCGAGATCGTCCGCCCTCGGATCCAACCGGTCAACCACAGATCAGGGATTCCGACCACATGATCGGAATGCAGGTGAGTGAGGAACAAAGCGTCGACCTCCGCGAACGGTACTTTGACCTGCTCAATGCGTTGGGTAGCTCCGCGACCGCAGTCAAACAGCAGCTTCTGTTTCCCGGCTTCCACCAGGATGCTTGGGCCAAATCGATCCATTCTTGGTCCGGGGGAACCCGTACCCAGGAGGATCACTTTTAGATCCTGCGCAGGCGCGGACCCAGCAAGAGCCGCACTCGCAAGCAACAGCAAAACCCCTGTCCACCAAGGATGCTTGCTAGGTGCAAGGTTCATGGGAAAAGCTCCCCCGGGAGCTTTCTGAGAGTCTATACGCTTTCTGGAGCCAACTCCGGACAATTGTGGATCTAGAGCCCCGGCTCACCGCAATCGGCTCAGTCACACGGGTGTATCACCGACAACCCGCCCGTGTTCACTATTTGCAACGAACTTGACGTACACTTAGTTGCAACTAGTTGCAACCCTCCCAGAGATCTCGGGACCTATCGGTCAAAGCACTCAGCGAAAGAGGAATCATGGCCACAGTCGTAGCACGTCCGAACATTTCTGCGAATCCTTCCATCGACTCGCCCGGCCGTCGTTATGATCATTTATTTTTCTCCGGCATGGCACTGATCATCTTGGGGACCGTTTTTGCCGGCTTTGCACGCACTTACTATCTAGCAGGCGTATTCAACGCTCCCCTGCCCAGTCTGATCATTCACTTTCACGGGGCGGCATTTTCCTGCTGGATACTGTTACTCGTCACGCAAACCTCGCTGGTCTCCGCTGGTCGCGTAGACATCCATCGCGGACTGGGCATTGCCGGCTTTGTTCTGGGCTGTCTCATGGTCGTTCTGGGGGTCATGGCCGCCACCGATTCGCTGATGCGGAGAGGAGGGCCGGTGGGGCGCGATGCGCAAGGCTTTTACATTATTCCAATAACGGACATGGTGTTCTTCGCAACCATGCTGTTTTTTGCTTTTCGCAACCGGCGAGACTCGGCTGCCCACAAACGCTTCATCTACATCGCCACCAATGCTCTTCTGATTGCCGCCATCGCCCGTGTGCCCATTGACTTCAGCTACCGGAAGATTTTCATCGCTACACTCCTGTCCGACATTTTCCTGCTTGCCTTAGTCACCTACGATCTGTGGTCCACGCATAAGATTCATCGCGCTACGCTGTGGGCGGGCGGCTTCCTGATTTTCATACAGCAAGTCCGTTTGCCTATCGGCAAAACAGCAGCCTGGCACGGATTCGCTGGTTGGGTTCAACGACTACAGTGGTGAAGTTTTGTGCTGACAATTGGGGGCTGGCCCAGGTTTGGTCCGTGATGCACCGGCACGAAAATGACTGGGCGCTGTCCCAGCCTTGCTCCGTCATGCGCCGGCACGAAAATGGCTGCCCCACGCTTCGTGGTTTTCGAAGCGCGGGCATTCCTGCTGCCGAAGTCAAGAGACTTCCTGATCTTCAACTGCGCTTTCTGCCGTTCGTTCACCACGACGTGCGGCCGATCGACTCAAGCCTGATTTTGGCTTGAGTGGAGAAATTTCCACATCTCACTCCTGGAACTTCCCATCGTCATTTTCCCCATTCACTCTCCCACTTTCCCCGTCCGCCGCAAGCAACCTCAGTTCCGGGGCTGGCAACCCAGGTCGTCGTCGTGCATCTGTGCGCACTGGACTCGGCGATTCTCGCGATGACTCATCGGCAACACGGAGGTTATCCAAAACGGGGTTCAGCGACACCAAAGTAGTTCCGAGTGAATCGTCGGCTACTCGGAACCCACTCGAAGGAATGAAGTGCTCGCTTACCTTCCTTAAGTTGCGCATGGAGGCAGATCTCCCGGTCGCTTTCGGCACGAAGCTATTGAAATCCAAAAGCGGCAATCTACAATCTTAAAATCGAGAACGCAGCACAGGAGAAACATGGTTTCTCGCGACTACATTTTCTGGGAGGTGGATGCGCAGCGCGACTTCATGCTGCCGGGAGGAAAGTTGTACGTTCCCGGAGCTGAGAAGTTGTTGCCCAACATCCGCCGCCTCACCGATTCGGCGCGCCAGGGGAAGGTCTTCCTCGTTTCTCATGGATGTTTTCACACGCCCAACGATCCCGAGTTCAAGATGTTTCCTCCGCATTGCGTGAAGGGCACTTCCGGAGCAGAACTCGTCCCCGAGGCGCTGACCGCGAAAGTGGCGCGTGTTCCCAACGACGCATCCGCCACGTTGCCGCAAGACTTGTCGCAATACCAGCAGATTCTTCTCGAAAAGCAGACGTTGAATATTTTTGAAAGCAGGCACGCAGACGAACTGGTGCAACGGCTCGGCCATCATGCAGAGTTTGTGGTTTTCGGAGTAGTGACGGAATACTGCGTCAGCTTCGCCGCAAAAGGTTTGCTGGAACGAGGCCGGCGTGTGGCCGTTGTGCAGGATGCGATTGAAACCCTGAAAAAAGATGACGGTGCATCGACCGTAGCAGAACTGAAACGGCTGGGGGCCAGGCTCACGACTACCGAGAAGGCTCTTGCCGCACTCGGCCACTGAGTGTTGCCTGCTCATGTAGGGGCGAACCCATTGGTCCGCCCCGCGAAGCGCAGCGACCACCGCAAGCTACGCGTCACCAGTTCGTACGTGACCGAATAACAGCCCCAAAAACTCATCTCGGACCAATGGGTCTTGGGCTAGGTGTTTAGGGACTCCTTAGTGCCGATCGTGGTCGCGATTATGATCGCGGTTCCGATCGTGATCGTGGTCTCCATGGTTGTGGCGCCACGTCCAGTATTCCTTCTGGTCTCGCGGAGGTAGCCTGCGGAAATCGCGGCGCGGATCGCGACGGGTTTCGTCGGCCCATTGTCGATAATAGTAGCCCTCGTCACCATTCCACTGGTGATAGTCCGTGTAGTAAGGGTCGTACACCCGATAAGAATGGTGGCTTGCACAGGCCACTCCAGCCATAGAAAACAGCATTGCGCCTGCCAGTACCAACGAGTTCACGCGGCCACGAGTCATTTCCAGCCTCCTCCGGCGAAAACACGGCTGAGAACTCTTAGTTGCGCGCAATCCGATTCGGGTTTCAACTTTCCGCCGGCCCCATGCTGCCTTCCACCCCTCTGACGATTCCTTCCGAACCATATTTCTTTTCCTTTCGAAACCTTTTCAATGGCCGGGGCTTGTAATAGACTACTCAGTCCTTCCTCTTGGAGGAATTAACGTTGGCGAATCCGCTGTGCAGGCTATTGGAATTACCCGAGCAGGAGAAGGTTGAGCGCGGGCTCGAGCATACTCCCCGGGAGATCTGGCAGCAGCCCGATACGTGGAAGACCACGTACAAGGTTTGTGCGGCAAACCAGACTGCACTCGCGGATGTGTTGCGGCGCGCGGGAATTGGCCGCGGGAGTACCTCCTCTGCGACAGTTTATCTGGTTGGGGCGGGCACGTCGGATTACACGGGCCGGGCGCTTGCCCCGCTTCTGCGCAGCCGGCTGGGATGCGATGTCTGGGCTTTGCCCAGCACCACGCTGTTGACCGAGTTTGATGACTTTCATCGCGCCGGACGCGAATACTTCTGGATCTCCTTCTCCCGCTCCGGGGAGAGTCCGGAAGGAGTTGCGCTTCTGGAGCGCGCACTCGAGAAGCGGCGCGAGATCCGGCATCTGGTCATCACCTGCAATCCACAGGGACCCATGGCGAAGCTGTGCGCACAGCGTCCCGACCATGCCTTTGCGCTCGTGCTGGACGACTCCGTTAACGACCGCGGGCTCGCCATGACCAGTTCGTTTACCAACATGCTGCTGGCGGGACAATGTGTTGGACACCTCGATGATTTCACCGCGTTCGGCAACATCATTGCCCAACTCTCGGACTCAGGCAGGAAGTTCCTTCCGGAGGCGGCGGAAGCTGCTGCCGAGGTCACCACCCTGGGATGCACGCGGGCCGTTTTCGTAGGATGCGGCGTGCTGCGCGGGGTCGCCGACGAGTGCGCCCTTAAAGTCGTGGAGTTGAGTTCAGGGAAAGTGACTACTCTGGCGGAAACTCCGCTGGGCCTGCGGCACGGACCCATGTCGAGTGTGGACAGCCAGACCGTGTTCGTGTCTTTTCTCTCGAGCGATGCGCGGCGGCGCGGCTACGAGATCGACTTGCTGCGCGAAATGGATCGCAAGCGCCTCGGTAGAGTCCGCATCGCTGTCACTACCGGCGAGGGTGCCGACGTTGCTCAACTCTCCGACTATTGCCTCTCCGTGGGACCTCACGGCGTCGATGATCTCTATCGTCCAGTTCTCGACGTGATGCTGGGGCAACTCATCGGACTGTTTGCCTCGATGCGCTGCGGCCTGAAACCAGATCAGCCGAGCCCAAGCGGAACCATTACGCGTGTCGTGCAGCCCATCGCGATTTACTCGTAACCAGCAGTGAGCAATGAGCAATGAGTAATGAGCGAAGAGCAGTGAATCGCTGCGATCTCCTGCGAACTGCTCCCTCACTCTGCGGGGTGGCTCACTTCATTCGCCTGGGGCACCAACTGCCGATAAACATACTCAGGGACATCGCCGTTCCAATATCCCGTGCTTCTCGCGTATCCCACGATTCCGAAGAATAGGACTGCCACTCCCGCGGCCATTGCCCATGCGGGCATGCGGCCTTGCTTCGGTGCGCGCGTCCACGGCGGTAACGCCATCTGCAGCGCGCCTTCAGCGGGGCAGGCGGCAACGCATTCCATGCATCCCGTGCATTCTGCGGATTTGATCGTGATCAGCGTGTCGACAGGAAGTGCCGACGGACACGCTTTGGCGCACTTGGCGCAGTCAATGCACGCGGCCTCGCTGCGGCGAATGCGCAACGGGCTGAGCAGGGACGCCAGTCCTAGCAGGGCACCGTACGGGCAAAGATACCGGCACCAGAAATTCTGAATCAGTACCGACGCGATGACCAGGATCGCGAGCACGATCGCCGCAGTCTCGCCCAGATAACGGAAAAAGTTCAGCATCCGTACATCCGCTATCAATCCATACGGACTGCGCATGAATTGCTCAATCGCTTCCGCGGACATGTTTCCCACCGCCCATACAAAAAAGCCGAGCAGCAGGTACTTCAGGCTGCGCAGGGGAAGATCGAGCCAGCTTGGCAGGTGGAAGTTGCGGCGCAAGAGTGTGCGCCCCGCGCGCCAGAGATATTCGGAGAGCGTTCCGACTGGACACAACCAGCTGCAGAATGCCTTACGGAACAGAAATGCAATCGCCAGGAACGTGATGAAAAGAAAAAATGCTGCGGGATGGGTGCCTGGAATGTGTCCTGTTGACAGCGAATACTTCACGTTCATCAGGCCGGCGATGGGAAGCCAGCCTTCGACTCCCGCGGGTCGGAACGCGGTCCGCTCGTAAGTTCCGGTTTCCAACCGCCGAACCCAGAAGTAAAACGCTGCTCCGACCCAGAGGTTGAGCAGCAGGAATGCGAACTGGAACGCCTGGCGGTAATGCTGCGAATGATCGGGCGCGGCCCGGCGAACCACTTTCTTGCGCAGCGTGGCGAACCTGATTCCACGATCGGACCACGTAGGGATAGCCCCTTGGGCTGTCCCGCCAAAGCGCAGCGAGGCGCCCATACTTGTAGAATTTCCCTCAGGTCCCGAATCACAGCACCCGATCTGCTCCCCGGCCGACATCTGCTATGCGGTCACTGCTTCCGGCTTCGGCTCATAGGGACAGAATGGATCACTGCCTAGCGCGTCGCCCGTGTAGGCGAAAGCGCGGGCGCGCGAGCCGCCGCAGACATGGCTGTACTCGCAGGCTCCGCATTTTCCGTGGAACGTGTCCGGCGAATGCAGCGAGCGGAAGACCTCCGAGTTCCGGTAAACCTCCACCAGCGAATCCACCCGCACGTTGCCGCAGCGCAGCGGCAGAAATCCGGACGGATAAATCTCTCCCAGGTTCGACACGAACACGATGCCGTGTCCATCGCGAATTTGGAATCCCTTGTACACCGATGCCATCTTCATTTCCGGCGTGGGCTTCCCCGACGCGCGCATCTTCTCAACGGCGATGCGGCGATACGACGGAGCTTCGGTCGTCTTCACCAGGAAGGGCGAGTGCTGGGACAGTTCGAAGACCCAGCGCATGATCTGCTCGCCGCGCTCGGCCGAGACTTCGTTGAGCGCTTTGCCCCGTCCCACTGAGATCAGCATGAACAGGCTCCATCGCATCACCGGAAACTCTTTGCACAGCAGTTCGTAGATGGCGGGCAGATCGTCGGCGGTCTCTTCGGCAACCAGCGTGTTGACCTGGATGGGAATGCCGAGCCGGCCGCAATGCCGGGCGGCCTCCATGGTGTGCTCGAACGTCCCCGGGACGGCGCGGATCGCGTCATGCTTTTCCGCGCAGGATCCGTCGAGGCTCAGCCCCAGGCTCTGGATCCCATGTTCTTTCAGCCTCGTGATCGCGTCGTTGGTCAGTTCCGGCGTGGCGCTCGGTGTAATCGAGACTTCCAGGCCCAAACCGTTGGCGTAATCGATCAGTTCGTAAATGTCTTTGCGGCTGAGCGGATCGCCTCCCGTAAGAATCAGATGTGGCAGCGGATCGCCGAACCCGATCAGTTGCTTGAGGAAGCGCTTGCTCTGCTCGGTCGAGAGCTCCAGCGGATTGGCATTGGGCATCGCCTCGGCGCGGCAGTGCTTGCAAGCCAGGCCGCAAGCCTGAGTCATCTCCCAATAAACCAGCAACGGATTTTTAGAAAAGTCATGGACCAAACGGCCCATATGAGGAGTAGTGCCAGAACCCACCATGATTTCCCCCTTACCACGTCCAGCTTTGAAACCCACAGGCAAATTCAGGGTAGTTTTTGGCCGGGAAAAAGGCTGTGATTTAGATCACAGGGTGGCGTGACGAGTCTCGCAAAAAAACGCCAAAAGCGCATTGGTTTTGGGACAGCCCCTTGGCCGACGCTCCCGTAGCGACAGCCCCTTGGGCTGTCCCGGCGAAGCGTAGCGAGCCGGAGGCATGTGGTCCCGATTGAAATCGCGAAGGCCCGCCAATAGGGTAATTTTGAAGAGGTGAAGTCGAGCTGGAAGAATTCGGACAAAACGGGAAAATTCGTGATCTTCCCGCGGGAAGTCGGCCATGCGACTCCACCCGACCGGAGAAGTCCCCTAGGGGGACTCCTCCCGGTACGTGCGAGCGGCAATCTATTCTGCGAAGCAGTTGGAGAACACCTCTGACCCCTACTTCATGTCGTGGTGTTCGCGGGCCCACTTTTCGGCTTGATTCAATTCGCCGAGGGCCTGCTCGATGTGGTGCATGGCGGCGACCCTGTGGCCGCCCCATTGTCCACCGGCGTGCTCGAGTTCCTTATTAGCGTTTTGCAGCGCGCGCCGGGCGGCTTCGACTTCGGCGGGCACGTCCCGTTGTGCCGGCTCAGGATACAAGGACACAGCGGGAGACAGGACAAACATCGCGAGCAATGTGAATGTTGCAAGTTTCATAGTGTTCCCCTTGGGGGCGAATTTGGGAACGCAGCTTAGCACAAAGTAGGGAAGGTCCGGTATCAGTGAGTTCACACTGGAATAGGAGTCAGCTATCAATTCTCCACGTAGGGACAGCCTCTCAGTGCTGTCCCGGCGGAGCACGCTGCGCACGGAAACGAAAACCCGGGTCTGGGGGTGAGCACCTAGACCCGGGCTGGCTGTTCCAGGCACTCTGCGAACGAGAGAGGGGAAGGAACCGGCATCCGGCTGGGGCCAGGAATACCGGTGAGCGGATCACTCACCCTCCTGTCGGTGCGCCTGCCATGGGGTGGGCGGCGCGGTTCGCTTTGATTTGGAACAGCGATCTTGCTGTCTGCGACGCTCTTGAACTCGCAGAGCCACGAGGTTCACAGCGGCAAAACCTTCTTACTTCTTTTGCTGCTCGCGAATGTAGGAGATCACCATCTTGATTTGATCTTCCGCCATGCCTTTGTTGGCAAAGGCGTGCATGGGTTTCTTTGCCTTGCCGCCGTTGGCGATAGCCTCGGTCAAATCGGCGTCGGAGGTCTTCTTTGCCTCATCGGAGATAAGGCTGGGAGCTTTGGCAGCGGGCTTTCCAGCCAGATCGGCACCATGGCAGGCCGCGCACTTGGTTTTGTAAAGGGCTGCACTGTCGTCGGCCGCCCAGGACAGATTTGGCAGGATCAGGAATAAGGCCACGGCGATGGCTACGATTACCAGCACCAGCTTCATCGTTTTCATGAATGCATTTCCTTTCGCTACCTTCCGGTCTTGCACGCAGCGGACCAACGAGGGATGCTTCCGCTGCATCGCAAGACGGTTATAAAGACTTGCTCACCGCATTGCAGTTTCTCTGGGATTGGCGATGGCGGTCAGTGATTTTGATCACGTGCGGACGTGATCGCGATCCGCAGCTATCTCAAACAAAATGCGGCACATGGCGTGAAAAAACTCGCAATGCGCGTGATATGCCGCAGTGTTGGCTGCGCGATGGGGTGAGGAGTTTTTCAGCAAATCTTGGAACCTGTTGAAAATAGTACCCGCTCTTGGCGGCGGTCCGAGAAAAATTTTGGCACCGTGGTTGCGATGTTAAGAGTGCAACTTGCGCCCGAGGTGTTCGTCTTGGAACCCACGCTCATGGTTATCGGACTGGACCACCGTGCTGCGCCGCTCCCCATGCGGGAGCGCTTCTTCATCGGCGAGAGCCGGCGCTACGAAGTTCTGCGCCACTTGAGCAGTGCGGAAGGAATTGAGGAGATCGTGGTGCTCTCGATCCCTTGCCGGACGGAATTCCTGATCTGGGCCAGCGAACCCACCCTGGCAGCCAATTCGCTGCTGCACTTCCTGGGAACCGAGCACGGCTTGAAGTTGACGGAGTGGGAACATTTTTACCGCTTGCTGGATGATGCTGCGCTGACTCATGTGTTTCGCGTGACCGCTGGCCTTGACTCGCTGGTGGTCGGAGAGCGGGCCATTGTTTCGCAGGTGCAGGACGCGTTGGAGAAGGCGCGCACCGTCGGTGCGTGCGGGCCATTTCTGAAGGCGGTGTTGGACAAAGCCGTGGACCTGGCGGAAATCGTGCACAGCCAGACCGGGTTCGGTAAGGATGCGGTCCCGTTTTCAAGCGCCGCGGTGGAACCCGCAAAGCAGGTGTTTGGATCGCTCGAAGGCAGGAAACTGTTATTGCTGGGTACCACAAAGACTGCGGAAGTCGCGGCGCGGTTGATGATGGAGAAAGGCGCGGGTTCGGTGGTGGTCATCGATCAGTCGCCGCAGCGCGCGCGGGAACTGGCGGAGAGCCTGGGGGGAAGGGCTGCGACCCTGGCGGATCGCTGGCAATGCATGTTGCAGGCCGACGTCGTGATCAGCGCGACGGGATGTCCGCATGTCGTTCTGTCGCGGGAAGAGGCGGAGCGGATCGCGGAGGAGCGGAACCGGGTAGCCCTGGTCATTTTGGATATCGCGATGCCGCGAGACGTCGATCCAGAGGTACGGCGGGTGGATGGGATTCTGTTGTACGACCTGGAAGGGTTGGAGCGGACGATCCGGAACACCGCGGTGATCGACGTGGCGGCGGTGGAAAAAGCGGAGAAGATGGTGGAAGCCGCAGCACGCGCTTTTCGGAACAATTTACAGGCGCAAGGTGCGGTGCCGACCATCGTCGCACTGCGCCAGAGCCTGGAACAGTTATGCCGGCAAGAACTGGATTCCTTTATCGAAGAACGGGGGCCGTTTACCCGGGAGCAGGATCAATCGCTTCACGCAATCACAGCACAAGTCATACAGAAGATTGCCAGCTCCCTTGCCCGCGAACTCAAGGAACTTCCAGAGAAGGAGGAGCAGGAGCGCATGAGTGCAGCGGTGATGCGCTTGTTCCACCTGGAGTCGCCCAACACGGCGCTTGCCGGCACCATATTGGAGAGAAGGAAGCAGGAGAGAGGCAGTAAACAGGCCATCGCGGTCCACTGAAAAGGACGGCTCACCATTTGGCTAGCGACAAGCACGCAGCGTGTAGGGACAGCCTCTTAGGCTGTCCGGTTCCGCCACGTGTGCCAGCAGCACGCTCCCTGCGGGATGGAGCTTCCGATCCTAAACAGCATTGAGCTGCTGGCGGCCCAAGGGGCGCCGCTACGCGTGTTGCTTAATCTTCCGCTGCCAGGGAATCAGCGTTTTCTTCTTCGCCTGCGCCGACCAGTTCGAATTTCTTCAGTTTGTAGCGCAAGGCATCCCGGCTGATGTCCAACAGGCGTGCGGCATGAGTCTGATTGCCATTGGCCTGGCGCATGGCCAGTTCCACCATGGCGCGTTCGACTTCCTCCAGCGAGGTTCCTTCCTCGGGAATATAGAGGCGCGGCAGGACGCGGCCGTTGGCCAGTTGCTTGCCACCACCACCGCCGTCAGCCGGGGCGCTGCTGGCTTCAAAGGCAGTCAAGCCGCTGCGCGCGGCATCTCCCAGTGCGAACGGCATGTAGCGTGGGGTGAGGGTGGTTTCGTCCTCCAGAATCATGGCGCGTTCGATCGAATTTTTTAGCTCGCGCACATTGCCTGGCCAATTGTGAGCAAGCAGCAGGCGGCGCGTTTCCGGGCTGATGCCGCGAATGGATTTCTTGAACTTCCGGTTGTACCAGTCGATGAAGAAATCCACCAACGGCAGAATGTCTTCCGAGCGTTCCCTTAGGGGCGGGATGAAGATCGCAATGATCGCCAGGCGGTAGTAAAGGTCCTGCCGGAAATGGCCTTCGCGCACCGCTTTTTCCAGATCTCGATTGGAGGCGGCGATCACGCGGACGTCTACCTGCATGTCGCGCACTCCACCGATCCGACGGATTACCTGGTCTTCAAGCACCCGCAGAAGTTTCGCCTGCAGCAAGGGAGAGAGTTCGCCGATCTCGTCGAGAAACAGGCTGCCGTCGTTGGCTGTCTCGAACAGGCCCTTCTTCATGGCTTTGGCATCGGTGAACGCGCCTCGTTCGTGGCCGAAGAGTTCGGCTTCCATGAGGGTTTCCGGAATAGCCGAGCAGTTGATGGCGACGAACGGGCCATTCTGGCGCGCGCTCTCGTAGTGAATGGTCTTAGCGATCAGATCTTTGCCCGTGCCACTTTCGCCTTGAATGAGGATGGTGGTGGCTTCACTCGCGGCCACTTTTTGCACGAAGCTCATCAATTCGGTGGTTTTCGGCGAGACCGCGACGACTTCGTGGTATCCGGTATGCCGGCGGACTTCTCCTCGCAGTGACTGGACCTCAGTACGCAGGCGGGTGGCTTCGAGCGCGTTTTGTATGGTGACCCGTAACTCTTCGAAATCCAGCGGCTTGCCTACGAAATCGTAAGCCCCGAGTTTAAGCGCGTTCTTGACGTCGTCCAACTGCGGGTCCGCGGTGATCATGATGACCGGGGGCGCGTCCTGAGCCTTCTTGATCTGCTCCAAAACCTGGATGCCGCTGATGTCGGGCATGCGCACGTCGAGCAGGACCAGATCTGGGGATTCGTGCTGGGCGAGGCGCATGCCGGGATCTCCGGCGGCCGCTTCCACAACCTGGTATCCCCACTCCTCACACTTCTGCCGCAAGGACCAGCGGACGAGGCGCTCGTCATCCACAATAAGAATTTTTTCTGCCCCCGGCATCCTGCTTTAAGCTTACTACGGATGCGGACGACAGGGCACCTTGCAGGTGAAGGGAGGACGGTGAGTCGAGCGTAAAAGCGTGATGAGTGTTAAGGCGATTTTTCGCCAACAACCCTCCACCGCACAACCTCCCCTCACACTGTGAGCAAAAATAGCTTCCGACGACACTGGTGTTGGGCCTAGAATTTAGAGAGAAAAGGAGATCATCCAACATGAACCGGATTCCCGTTCTCCTTTGCGTCCTTGGATTATCTTGCGCGTCAGGGGCCCAAACCAATCGGGCATGGGCGAATCTAAGCGCCCTGCAGGCGGGGCAGAAGGTTCAGCTCGTCGACATGAACTCAAAGAAGCATTCCGGAACCTTCGTGAGTGTCTCCGACAAGGCGATCTCGTACCAGGAAGCAGCAGGCGAGCAGATGATTCAGAAGCAAGACGTTCGCAGCGTGAAACTCATGGAAAACAAACACCGTTTGCGCAACACCCTCATCGGCGGTGCGGTGGGCGCCGGAGCGGGAGCGGGGATAGCTGCAGCGGCAGACCACCCATGCTCATCGCAAGGATTCTGCATTGACCCTATTGGTCGAGGCGGAGCGGCCGGGATCGGGGCGGTTGTCGGTTTCGTTGGCGGCGCAGTCGTCGGAGTTCTGTGGCCGAGTCACAAAATGATTTACAGCGTCAATTCGCACTAGCCCGCTTCGGATTACCAACTCAAAACCCATCACGGCCCGCAATCGTCGTGACGGCCCGAGTAACGGGCATCCGAAGTATTCCGCCGTAACAAAACAGGCTGGTCGAAACAATCTCGACCGTTGACGAAGACAGGCCTTAGCGCAAGTTTGCGCCATCTCTTCGCCCCCAGTCGGGGATTTTTATCAACAGTTAGAGGGCTATGGCGTATTCAACAATTATTGAACATCGTCTCGGCTCGCGCCCTTCGTTGCCTGTAACGTCCAGCCCTGCCGATTGAGAGCCACAAACCCACTAGAGGCTGAAGTGTTGAACGATCTTTGCGACAGTCGCAACTACTGTTAGGTTTGCCGAGAACGTACCAGTCGCGCCCTGACAAAGGGGCGTGCTTGTGCTGCAGGATCCAGTCCCTTTCATCGTGCCATTGGCAACTGTGGCGGTGCCCGTGAACTCGAGGACGGTGCCATTCGATTCGCCGACTACGAAAAGCAGGTTGATGGGCGCATTCGCAGGAACTGGGTTCGAGGCCACTCCTACCAGAACTCCTTGCCCGTTATTTTTCGAGGAGCTGGGCAGTCCTGTCCCGGAGATAGAGCCCTGCGCAGAATTGTTATTGGCGATAAAGCAGACTGGGCCTTGCACTGAGAACGTCCCCACTGGAGTGGTTACGCTGCAAGGACTAGAAACCAATGCGACCTGGTAAGTACCGGATCCGCTCTGGGAACCAAAGTTCCCGGTTCCACTCACCGTCCACGTCCCCTGCATGGACGTCCCTGATCCTCCTCCAGCGTTCTTGGACGAGCTACACCCAGCGGCGAAAACGATCAAAGCTAAGATCAAGATGCGTTTCATATTCTCTCCTTTAAGGTTTACGCGCCATAGGCTTAGGTAGTCGGCTTTGGCGGCGTGCTTGGCTGAGATGGTCCCTTCTTTGCGACTGTGCTCGGTTGGGATTGTCCCTTTTCCAGCGCCACCTTCGCGGCATGGCACGATTCGTGCACTGCCAAGTGATTTTCGTCGATTTTGGAGTTTCCTAATGAAACAGCTCTGCCGCATATCCAGCAGTTTGTGATATGTATCGTCGTCATACCAGCCTCCAGTGCGTGCTAATTGCACAAGAGACCGTCGCCCAGAACGGGCAGGCGGAGGGATGTGTGTTTTTACTAGTCCAATTATATCGCTATCTGTTCTCGCCGTGGATTAAGTGATTGTTCACGCTGTCAGGCCATTGCACTCAAAACGCCTGCTGGGCGTTTTTAGTGAAATTGAGATATTTCAACAGGGACATCCAAGGGGCTACGCCGATACTTGGGAAAGGGCTGCGATATAGCGACATGCAGCGGTATTCAGTGCCTAAGAACCTCTAACAGAACCTCGCCTTCTGCCTCTTCTTACGTCGTGACATTCTTCATGTAATTAGCTCAAAGGGGGCATAGGCTCGCTTCACCTCAAACGGAGAGCAGTTCCTCTTCCGTCGGCTTACCACCCCTGTTGAGGCAGGCCGATCCCGGAAACACAATCCGCAACGATTTCTTTGGCTTAGAGTTCTCTTGCAGAAACACGCGCCGCAGCCAGCGAGCGTGCTCAAGGTAACAGCACGCGAAGACACAAAGACAGAGAACCATGGTCACAGAGACGGCAAGCAACGCGGCATAAGCTGAAGGCCTTCAGAGCTTCGTCCTATGCATTGGTAATTGTTTGTGATGGGAGCCAAGGTGCTGAAGAGGGATCGCCGCATGGCCACGGTTCGTTATTTCAGCTTGGTGTTGCATGGCCGGGCTGTTCTCGCAGGGGAGACACCTGGAAACGGTATCCGGCGTCGCCCGGTTCACCTGTTGTGTGCGATTGGCATACTTGCATTCCTAGTTTCGGCAATCTCTCCGGACGATGATTGCCTGCAGCATGACTTTACTCGTCCGGCGGCGCAAACACTCAGCACTATCCGATGTGTCAGGGCCGCTCCGGCCAAGTTCCTCATCGCTCCCACTGTGCAGCCACACCTTCAACCTCCCACGATGGCTAACGCAACCATGGTCGCATCCCTGGGTATTAGTCTAGGAACGCTTGCCGCTCCTCCCAATTCGATTCATTCACCCCCTGGTCTGCGAAAGCATCTGGCAACTTCTGAAGCCTAAGACTGGCTGACGCAGCTAACTCAATTCGGGCACGCCGCGATGCCAGCTCCCCGATCACACGGGACGCGATAAGCAGTCCTGCGAAAACGCGTCCACGATTCGGCCCGTCAACTAAAGGAGCCTTATGAAAACGATTCGTATTCAGACCTTCTTCGCCCTCGTGCTGGTCGCGGGCCTAGGAACCCTACCTCTCTTACTGCATCCGGCATCAGTATCAGCGTCCGAGCAAGGCAGACGTCTCCATGTGAGAAAGGACTGCTCGCAATATACCGGCCTCGCCGGGTCCTTCTGCACGGTCTCTGCTTCCAACGTCGCAGCGATTCCAGTCGGCTCGATCGTCTTCTATGATCAGGCAGCTGGCAATCCGACGGGCTTGCTGGACAGTAACATCGTCCTCGACGCCGGGAACGGCAACCGAGCTGTAGGCCGTTGCACACTCGATTTGGCGACTGGCCTCGCACTCTGTTTATTCTTCGATGGGACCGGGGATTTAGCCGGATTCCATGCCCGTATCAACGGCTCGCCCGGCGTTCCTCCGGACTCGTCTTATCACTGGGACGGGAGGTACGGTTTCGCGGGAATTGGAGGTGATGAGTAATCGTCTCGCGAGTGTTATCGAATCGGGTCCGATATTCTCATCGAGCTTTCGTGGTTGGTTCCACGTTTCCAGCATCGCTTTAAAACGGCCCGAGCGGGGTCGAGTTGGTTCATACAACGGCCCCGCTTCTCGCTTACTGTCGATAACAGGCCTTTGCACTCAAAACCCCTGATCCGGTATTTTGAGTGCATTGGAGGCCATAGCACTCAAACTACTAATGAGAGTCACAGACTGCTTGTGACCTGCTAACCCGTTGAGATATCCGAGGCACCCGCTGGCTTGACCTTCTAACACACAGATGCTGCGGTCACGACCCGAAGTCTCAGCCTGGGGATTCCAGTTGGCAGGCTGGCAAGTTGGAGCAATCGTGGGAGCGGCTAAATGAACGTCTTTGATTCATTGACGCGGCCGTATAAGGCAGTAACATTCGCCGCCGATGCTCGGGCAAAGCATCTCGCATTACCGCATTGTCGAGAAGCTGGGCGGTGGAGGGATGGGTGATGTGTCAGGTTCGAGGGCTGCGTACCATTCAGACGGCAGCAGCGGTTGCGGCGCGCTGCAGCGGAAGAACTACCGCGAAGGTCGTGCCTTTGCCCACCGTGCTCGTGACTTCGATGCGGCCCTGGTGATCTTCTACGATGCGGCGGGCCAGGGAGAGTCCCAGACCTGTGCCGTCCCCTTTTGTGGTGTAGAACGGGCGGAAGATGTTGGGCAGGTGGTTTGACGCAATGCCGCGGCCGTTGTCAGCGACCTCGATGACCGCGTTTTTGCCTTGCAGTTCCACCGTAACGGCGATCTTTCCGTTCACGTCAATCGCCTGCAACGCGTTGAGCAGGAGATTGAGCAGCACCTGATGGATCTGGTCGCTGTCGTGCTCGACTTCGGGAAGCGAGGGATCTTTGCGCAGCGTGATCTCCGTGGATTTCGACAAAGCTTGCTGGCGTCCCAGCATGACCGCGTGTTCTACGGTGGTGTTCAAGTCGCTCTTGCGGACTTTGGGGGGATGCGGTCGGGCGGTCTGCAACAGATCGGTGACGATGCGGTTGATGCGCGCGATTTCCTGGCGAACATCCTTCACTACCGAACGTGCGGGGCTGGTTGTGGGCAGATCGCGGCCGATGATTTCGATGACCCCGGCAATTCCGGCCAGCGGATTTCTAATCTCGTGCGCCAGACCGGTGGCCATTTCTCCCAAAGTTGCCATGTGCTCGGCGCGCGACATTTGCGTCCGGTGCAGGCGTTCGATCTCGTTGCGGTTCTCCCGCAGTTGCTCGACCATGTGATTGAAGTTGCGGCCCAGGTCTCCGATCTCGTCGTTGCGGTGAGCGAAGCCCACGGAGACGCTCAGGTTGCCGCTGCCGAGCTGCGCGATCTTCTGTTGCAGTTCGACCATGGGACGCTGCACCATGTAGGTCAGGACGACCAGCAGGGCTCCGCAGATGGCGACCGCGCCTGCGCCGGCGACTAACAAGACCAGGTGACGTTCGGGATCGCGCCAGGAAATAGTCGCGAGCAGGAACAGCAGCATCCCGCCCAGCAGGACGCAAGCGATCGGCACCAGCGCTTTGATTTCCCAGTTGATACGGAACCACGGTAGTTCAGGGTCCTGATTTTGGGGAGCGCCAACCTGCGCCACAGCGTCCGGAACCTGGTCCTCCGTCTCGTTCAGTCCCGTACTGTAAAAGCCTTTGCGTTGTGCCGGAAGGGCGACTGCTTCGGGCGATTCGGGGTACGGGGCCGGGTTCGTCATGGTTTGTTTCACAGTGTCAGGCATACGCGTGCAGCCCAGGTAACAGGTACGTGACTCCGAAGAAGGTGAACATCACCACGGCAAATCCCAGGATCGCGAAATAGGCCGCACGGCGTCCGCGCCAGCCACGGGTGATGCGCATGTGCAGATATCCCGCGTACACCAGCCACGTAATCGCCGCCCACGTTTCCTTCGGGTCCCAATTCCAGTAGGAACCCCAGGCACGGTTGGCCCAGAAAGCGCCGGCGGCGATCATCAGGGTGAGTAGGGGAAACGCTATGCAAATAGTTTTGTAGGTGATGCGGTCAAGATTTTCGGAACTGGGCAGCAGGCGCTCGAGATCTTCGCGCCGCCACAGCAACAACAGGTAAAGAAGGTTGGCGAAGATGCCTCCAACCAGTGCGGACAGGATGAATGGACTCGCTGCGAGGCTGGTGGGGTAGAGGCCCTCAGCATCGAGCGAAGGATAGTGCCCATCGCGGGTGCGCAGGAGAAAAAAGATCAGCGCCAGAGTCTGTAAAAGAATGCTGATGAAGACAGCGCGATTGGCGATGGAGAGCAAGCCTTCGTTCTTCTTGAAGGCGGCCAATACGTAAAACACCATCGGCGCGAGCACGGCGGCGAATACCAGCAGCATCAGCCAGCCGAGGTCGGGAATGGTGACGAACAGGCGAACGCCGCGCGAGATGAATACTTCCTGCTTGTTCTCCAGATCCCAGGCGGCCACGTTGAACCCGCCCCAGCCTTCGAAACGGGTGAGGACTGCCGTATAAATTCCTGCGGTGAAGATGCTGGTCGCTGCGAGGAATGTTTCGGTCTTCAACTTGTCCTGGATCAGGAACATCATCGCCAGTGCGAAGCTCAAAGCGCAGGCCGCGTAGGCCAGCATGGCCAGTGTCACGTGCACGTGAAGCCATGTGGATTGCAAAGCGGGAACCAGCGGACGAACGTCGCTGCGCAGCAACTGCATCAACACTACGCCGACGATTGCCACCGGCATGGTTACCGTGCCGATCACTTTCACCCCGTAGCGTTTTTCCGCGATCAGGGTGAGAGCGGCCAACGTCCAGACGAAGCTCAACAGCATTTCGTAGAGACTGGCGAAAGGAGGATGGCCGGCCTCGTACCAGCGGTGCGCCACCGCTGCCGTGTTAGCGATGAGGCCGGCCCAGGTGGCCAGAGACGCAAACTTAATGTAAGAGTCGGTTCCGGTGACGCCGAAGCCCAGGTAGAGCGCTCCCGCGCCCGCATAAAACACCAAGGCTGCGTAGAGAAGGTTGGCTTCGTTGATGATGTTTCCCGTCTTGACTACATTCAAGAAAGCCATGAACAGCAGGAAAGCGATGCTGAGTCCCACCATGACGACCAGGGTCATTCCAGTCGCGGGATGCTGTTCTACTTTTGCGCGTGACATTGATGCTCCCTTTCTCTGATTTGCGCCGGAACTCACCTTCCGGCGATGGATGCCGCCTGCACTTCATCAGCAGGCACGGACACCGGGTTCAATTCCTTCCTCAGGTCTTCCACTAAAACTTTGAACTTCTCTTCGAATGCGTCGCGATTTCGATTGGCGGAACCGCCTATCCACAGGCTGAGACTTCCATTTGCGTTCTGTACCGGGACCACCCACAGGCGCATGTGAATCACGTAAAAGACGAAGGTCAAGCCGATCGCCATCAACACGACTCCAGCCCAGACCGCCCATTGCCCGGGTTCGTGCGAGACTTCCAGACCGGTGAAGACTCCGGTCTTCAAATCTTTAGGTTCAAAAATGTAGGGGGAAGACGCATTCTCGGCGACTCCGGAGATTTCCGGCAGCCAGTAATTGATCGTGGCATTCGTCTTCTTCGAATTGACGATCATGTGCACCGCGGGATTCACCACGTCGTTGCTGCGGGCGTAAACATGTCCGTCCTGTACCACGAAATCCGGGATGAATTCCACGAGCTGCACGGTCGTGTCGGCATCGAGCGCGACTTCCTGATTCATGGCCAGCGAGATTGGTTGGGAGGACCCGCCCTTTGCCGGGGTGACATTCAGAACCAGTTCGTCGAGTTTGCCGGTGCGTCCGTAGCTGGCCTGATAGAAGCGGACTCCCTGATAGACCAGGGGATCATTGACCACGATCTCTTTGCGGGAAACTTCGCGACCGTTCTCTACGATCGCGAGTTTGGACCAATATTTTTTGGGCGTGCCGTCGGTATAGGTTTCTTCGCCCGCAGCGTCGCAGCGGATCGAGAACGGCAGCGTTCGCGAAACGCCGGTTTTCATTTCGATCTGATTGCCGGCTTTGCCGGGGGTGAGCATGAGAAAACCGCGCCAGCCAACGAGAGCGTCGATGATTCCACCGAGGAAGATCAGCAACAGGCTGGCATGCACCATGTACACGGCCATCTCGGAGATGCGGTTGCGTTCTGAAAACAAAGAGAAGCTGTTGGTGCGCACGATGCGCTCTGACTTGAAGCCGTGCTTGCGCAGAATGCGCTCGGCAGCGCCCAACCCTTGTTCCTCATCGCTGATCGGAATGCTGGCTTGCAGGGGAAGGGCTCTGCGAAAGGTCTGATCGGGACTCTTATAAGGGCGCGAGAAATATCGCCACGCGTTGGGAAAGCGCTCGAGCGAGGCTGCGATGATGCTGAGACTCACGAAAATCATCAGGGCCACAAACCAGCGCGCATGGAAGACGTCGGTGAGGCCCGTGGCATCGAGGAAACGCAGCATGGCGGGCGAGTAGGCGCGCGCCATGTCATCGGCTTCCGTCATCGGGCGTTGCAGAATCACAGTGCCGGCCGCCGAGAAGATGACGACCAGGATGATCAGAACCACGCCAGTCTTGATCGAACTCAGGGTCTGCCAGCTTTTGCGAAGTGCGGAGCCGAGTGACAGGGCCATAACTTCTTCTTCCTCGTTTGTCCGCAATGCACGTTCGGCACCATTTGGTTCGTGGCCTTTAAATGAAGTGATCTCAACGAGTTGTGCCATCACGCCTGGGTTCAAGCCGGCGCGAGTTGAGCCATAACACTCAATGAGAAGAACAGCGATTGAAATTTCACGCACGTGCTCTAACCCTGTGATTACAATCACAAAACTCGACAGGGCCATGCGTTATTTCCACCAGTGACAGTGCGGCAGAAAGCCCATTCGGACAGGGCCGGATGGTTGTGGAAATTCTCAGCAGGAGTCGGCTCGGGCGTGAAGTGGTTCTGTTGCAAAGAGTTACGGATTTCTAATCTGCGCCAGCAGGTCGATCCAGATTAGGACATGCTCGTGCAAAAGCCAAAGTGGCATGGTCCCAGAGGTCACAAGGCGCACGGCTCAAAATGGTTCGCCGAGGCGGCTAATTCTCCGGCAAGTCTTCGCGACGCTTTTTCTTGTGGCGATGGCAGCGCTCCCGGTTTTCGCGAAGACGCATCCGGTTCCGCTGGAAAAGAATGTTGATGCCGCGAAGTGCCTGGAGTGCCACGAAAACAAGACCAAAGGCAAGGCCGTGCACTCGGCCATCGCGACCGGCTGCCTGAGCTGCCATGAAGTCCGCGTCACGAAAGACGTCACGCGAGTAAAGCTGACGACCACGACCACGCAGGCGCTCTGCCTGAGCTGCCACGACGAAAAGAAGTTGGATCCCGCCAAGACGATGCATCCCCCCGCTGTCCGGGATTGCGTGAAGTGCCACGATCCGCACCAGTCAGAAAATCCCAACCAGCTGTTGAAGGCGACTTCGGGCGCGACCCGCGATGAGAACCTCTGCTTGTCCTGCCACAAGATTGGCGTGGACGTCCCCAAAGAGGGCAGCCGGCACGCGGCGCTCGATATGGGATGCGACACCTGCCACCTGACCCACAAGAACGGCGACAAAGGGAAGATCGAGTTCGCGGCACACCTGAAGAAAGATGTACCTGCGCTTTGCATCGACTGCCACGACGTGAAGGACGCCGCGCTGCAGAAGGCTCATCTGGATCAGCCGTTCGGGACGGCCAACTGCCTGCAATGCCACAACCCGCACCAGTCGGCGAAACCGAAGCTCATGCAAACGTTCCTGCACGCGCCCTTCGAAGGCAAGATGTGCGACAGCTGCCATCAGGCGGCAAAGGACGGAAAGGTCGTTCTGGCGAATGCCGACAGCCGGGCGCTCTGCCTCACCTGCCATGAAGAGCAAGGAAAGAAGATCGAGTCGGCGAAAGTGCAGCATCCGGGAGCACAGGGCGAATGCATCTCGTGCCATAACCCGCATGGCGGGAAATCGCCGGGATTCATTCAGCCCGATCCGGTGAATGCGTGCCTGACGTGCCACAGCGATCAGTCCGAGCAGATGAAGAAGGCGCATCTGCACCAGCCGGCAGCCGTGCAAGGCTGCGCGACCTGCCACGAGCCGCATGGCGGCGAGAACCAGCACCTGTTGCGGGCGGCGAGTCCGAACAAACTCTGTCTCGAGTGTCACGGCCCCGACGCGAATCCGCAGAAGCTGGAGAGCGAACACCTGGTCACGATTTTCAACGGCGCGGTGAGGCTGCCGGAAGACTACTTCCGCAAAGTGACGGTGCTCCCGCTGAAGTACGGCCGTGGGCACCCGACCGAGGGGCACCCGGTCACCGATGTCATGGATCCCTCGGATACGACCAAGGTCCTGAAATCAGTCAACTGCTTGTCCTGCCACCAGCCGCATTCTTCGGCGCAGGCAAGCCTGCTGATCAAGGATCAATCCAACAATATGGCGTTCTGCATGACGTGCCATACGGGATTTTCGAAGTAGCGGATTTTCGAATAGGTGGAGCGAATGATGTTCAGAGCGATGCAAAGAGCGATGCTGTCGGCGGCGGTGATCACCGGAGTTGCGATCCTGCTGACTCTCGCCGATCCGGCCGCGCTCTATGCCGGCGGTAAAAAGAAAAAGACCGAACAAGCGCCGAAACAGCCGAACATCCTCGACGTCTTGGATTATTCCAAGATCGTTTGGCCGAATCCGCCCGCCGTCACCAGGATCAAGTACCTGAATTACTTCTGCTGCGACAAGTTCACGCCCACTCCGGACAAGAAAAAGAGTTCGTGGATGGACCGCATGGCGGGCGGCGAAACCCAGCAACAGAAGATGGCTGACAAACCGCTGTTCGCCCTGTGGACGCCTTATGGCTTGGCGGAAGACTCCAAGGGGAATCTGTACGTCGCGGACGGCAAAGTCGGAGCGGTGTTCATTTTCAACACCGAGACCAAAGAACTGCAGATGATCAGGCACGGACTGCAAGCGCGCTTCGGCGACATCATCGGACTGGCCATTGACGATTCCGACCGCCTGTTCGTCTCCGACACCAAGATGCATCGAATTCTGGTGTTCGACAAGAATCACAAGCTTGAGGGAACCATCGCGCAAGGCCTGGTCGATCCCGGCGGGCTGGCGGTGGACAACGAAAACCGCTTCCTGTACGTGGCCGACGCCGCGCTGGATCTGGTGCTGGTCTACGACGCGGACAAGCTGACATTCCTGCGCAAGCTGGGTACGCCCGGCAAGAACCACACCCTGGTCGATCCCGGGCAGTTTGCAATGCCGACCAATGTCGCAGTGGATGCCGACGGCAACCTCTATGTTTCGGACACGTACAACAATCGCATTGAGATCTTCGATGCCGATGGAAACTTCATCCGCCAATTTGGCAAGGCGGGAGATCGTCCGGGAACCTTCATGCGGCCCAAGGGAATCGCCATCGACGTGGACGGCCATGTATGGGTCGCCGACGCGGTGCAGGACCGGGTGCAGTGCTTTACGCCCGAAGGCGATCTGCTGATCTGGATGGGTGGACACGGCACATTGCCGGGGCAATTCCGGACCCTGGCCGGACTTTATATCGACAAGAACAACCGGATCTTTACGTCCGAGCAATATCCCGGACGGGTGCAGATGTTCCGCTACTTCACCGACGACGAAGCGAGAGCGGAACTGGCTCGGCGCAAAGAAGCCGAGAAGGGGAAATCCGATGGGGCAAAGCCGACCAGTAACGCAGCGGCTACGAATTCTGCGGCCCAAAAGGCGCAATAGAGTTTGGCCATCCGCGGACGGCCAAAGGGAGTCTGGCCTCATAACCGGCTCCGAATTGATAAGCAGTAGCCGTAGATGTAACAGCTGTTACAAACAGGAGGTCTTTAAACCTTATATGCGAAAGATGATGTTGTTCATGCTCGTAGTTCTGCTCGCGGTAGGTTTTGCGGCAGCGCAGACCTACAGCGGAAACAGCGTGGGCGGGCTGAAGGGAATGGATGTACTCGGCGCGCACAACAATGGCGGCCGCGGTTGCGCGGGCTGCCATGCTCCGCACAGCGGCGCAGCGGGCGGTGGCGGCAACGCAGCCACCAACGGTGCGGCCTTTAACGACCCACTCTCCGGCAGCAACGCGCTGTTCGGACAAGACGTGACTCCTCTGTATGGCGTGTCGCTGACCTTCGGCAATGGATATGTTGAGGCCCTGCCGGGCAACGCGGCTGCCTATACAACCAACGAAGAAGAACTTCGCGGAATCATGATGTGCCTTGCCTGCCACGACGGCCAGATCGCCAAAGGGCAGATGATGCAGGGTACGTCGTGGGAGCAGTCCCGCGGAATTCTTCCCGCCGGAGTCTATGGCACGCGCGGTATCCCGACGTTGCTGGGCAACGATAATGGCAACGGCAATACCTCCGGGTACGGCAACGATCACCCGGTGGGCACGCAGGCTACGCTGGGCGCACTCCGCCTGGTCACGACCAATGCGACCACCAGCCCTCTTACCGTCACTGTGACGAACGGTAAGATCAGCAACATTATTCCGACCCCCGGGACGACCTATGCTGCCTTTGCCTTGAACTACGGCTATCCGGCAATCGCGGGCAGTCCGTGGTCTTGGGGCGCCGTTCTTCCTGACGGCGACTCCAATCCGGCTGATGCCTTCATCACCTGCACCACCTGCCACAACCAGCACGTGATGTACATCTATCAACCGCCGCGAGGCAAGCAGGCCGCAACCGCCATCGTGAACAACAACAACGCGAATGGCTATCCGACCTACTTCTTCATCAACGCTCCTTATAACCCGGGCACCGGCAACACCAATCCGACGCTGGCTGCTTCGACGACTCAGTTCTGCCGTCAATGCCACATCGGCGAGGCGAACGAGACGTTCGGAGTGAACAACGTTGCAACGCAGTTCTAATTGCTGGAACGCGGGGGAGGGGAGTCCCCCCTCCCCCAATTTGAAACCTGAGCGGAGGAAGAAAATGAAAGCCCAAGGCAAGCGCCGAATGATGATGAGCGTAGCAGTCGTGGCCTTCGCGGCATCATGCGGCGCGCAGGTGGTCGCTTCCCACGCTCCAACCGCGAAAGCAGCGACGGCCGCTCCTGAGGCGTCCGGCCCACCGGTAGCCCAGCCAGTAGCGCGGGTCAATGGCGCAGTGCTGACCGACCGCGATCTGGCGCGCGAGATCCAGGCCATCTTCCCCTACGCGCAAACGCACAATGGTGTTCCCAAAAGCATGGAGCCGGAGATGCGCAAGGGCGCGCTCGACATGATCATCTTCGAAGAACTGGTTTACCAGGAAGCCTTGCGGCGGAAGATGACCATTTCCCCGGAGCGCATGAGGAAGGCGGAACGCTCGTTCCGCAAGCAGTTCGCGACGGAACAGGAATTCAATCAGGTTCTGCAGATCGAAGTACATGGTTCGCGGCAGCAGATGCGCGAGAAGATTCGCCGCTCCCTGCTGATCGAAGACTTGCTGAAAACCGAGGTGAGGGATAAAGCGCGGATTTCTCTGGCGGAAGCGCGAGCGTACTACAGCGCGAATCAGAAGAAATTCCAGCATCCGGAGATGTTCACCCTCCAGACCATCTCGATTATTCCTCCGGCGAATTCGAATCCCGAGATTCAGAAAGAGGCGCGCAAGCATGCTGACGACGCGCTGAAAGGCGCCAAAGCCACCAAGAGCTATCAGGAATTCGGGCTGCTGGCCGAGAAAGTTTCCGACGACGACTGGCACGTCAATATGGGCGACCGGAAGTCGGTGGAGGCGGAGAAGTTGCCGCCCCCGGTGGTGAAAGCGGCGCGCGTTTTAAAGCCGGGCGAAGTGAGCGATCTCATTCAACTGGGGACTGCTTACACGATTTTCCGGCTCAATGCGCACACGCCGGCGGGCACCTCGGCATTTGAGGAAGTGAAACCGAAGCTGATTACGGATCTGCAGAAGCAGAAAAACGAGCAACTCCGGAAGGAGTTGAGCAAGAGACTAAAAAAGACAGCCAGGATTGAGGTGTTGTGAATCGCCACGCCAATGCGTCGCATGAGTTCGCGCCGCTCAACTGCGCAGGGGCAGAGATCAGGTGGACGATGTGGACGAGGTGGGCTCGGAAATTATGGTGGTTGTTGGCAACCGCGCTGCTGACGGTGCTGCCCGCGGCCGCCCAGTTGGAAGTGGGAGACAACTGGAGCATGAATCTGAGCGGCGATGTCGGGTACAACTATCGCGGCAACCTGAACCAGGGGACCTCCGGCCACAGCATGGGCTTCAACGGGGATGCGAATCTGAACGGCAGCTATTACAACCCAAATTTCCTGAACTTCAACGTGCAGCCTTACTACGGCCGCACGCAGTCCAACTCCGTGTACGGTTCCCTGACCGACAGCACGGGTGTGAATGCCAACATGAATCTGTTCAGCGGCAGCCATTTTCCCGGAACGTTCAATTACAGCAAGGGACTGAATAGCACGGGGCAGTTCGGCATTCCCGGATCCCAGCTTGGATTGGCGACGCACGGAGATTATCAGGGCCTGGCCCTGACTTGGAGCGAACTGCTGCCCAACATGCCGACCCTGACGGCGAGCTACGCCATCAATGATGGAACATCTTCCATTTTCGGGGCGGAAGGACAAAATACCCAGAAGGACCGCACATTGACTCTGCTGTCAACCTACAACGTGGCGGGATTCCGGCTGTCGGGAGGGTATACGCATCGCAATGTGGACTCGAATTTCACCGAGTTCCTGGGTGCATCGAGGGCTCCGATCACAACTAACGCCGGCAACGATAGCTACCAGTTCGCGGGGATGCACTCTTTTCCGCTGCAGGGCTCGTACAGTTTCTCCTGGAACCGGTCGACTTACGGCTATGATTACCACGACTCGTACCGCTCTACGAGTTCGGGGAAATCCGATACAGTGAACGGAAACCTGGTGTTTCGTCCAGCGCCTAAACTCAGCGTGTCGCTGAATAGCAGCTTCAACGACAGCCTGCTGGGCAACATTCCGCAGACGATTCTCAGCACCGGGCAGGTGGTCAATACGATTGACCTGGGATCATTCCGCAACCTGCTGCTGGGAGCCAGTGCCAGCTATCAAGTGATCTCGAATCTCGATCTGCAGGGCGTGGTGAATCACGAGCGGCAGTCCTTCATGGGCCGGACCTACGAAGCGACACAGGTCGGTGGCAGTGCCAATTACAATCTGCAGCACCGGCTGCTGGGATCGCTATGGTTTTCCGTCGGCGCGTTCGATACAGCCACCCAGGAAGGCAATTCCGCTCTCGGTTTTGTCGGCAATTTGAACTTCACGCGAAAGTTCTCCGGGTGGGAAGTCGATGCTAATGCCAGCTACTCGCAGAATGTGCAGACTATGATCCTGCTGTATACGACTTCTTCGGTGGGATACGTGGGGAACATCCGGCGGCGGCTGGGAAACCGGGCCTTCTGGATGGCAGGATACGGCGGTTCCCATAGCGCTCTGACCGCGCAGGAAGGTTCTTCCAGCAGTTCGCAGCGCTGGTCCAGCACCTTCGCCTATCATTCCTACAGCCTCAATGGGTTCTACTCGAAGTCAGACGGTGCGGCTGCGTTCACACCGACAGGTCTGGTTCCAATCCCGAATGGATTGCCGCCATCCCTATTCGCACCGGGATCGATCATCGAGTACGGATCGAAGGCATGGGGAGTGAATGCGAGCACAGTGGTCATGCGACGGCTCACCGTGAGCGCGGGATACGCCAACAGCAACGGCAGCACCGTCGATCCGCTGCTGAGGACTTTCTCCAGCAATCAGCTTTACAATGTCATTTTTCAGTACCGGTTGCGCAAAATTTTCCTCAACGGAGGATACACGCAGCTTCACCAGGATGTGGGCACGGTGGGCAGCGTTCCGGTGAACGTCACCACTTATTACATTGGGATTTCCAGATGGTTCAACTTCTTCTGATCTTCGGGAAGAGGACATTTCTGCGTTGGGGAATGGGGTGCGCAGGGATTCTTCTCCTTTGCATAGTACCGGCGTTCGCGTCCAAGGTTCATAAGGAGAAGGCGGTCGAGCCTCCTCCGCCGGACCTGCTGCTCGAGGGCGGGCGCAAGCTGCATTGGGAGCGCACTTTCAGCTCCGAGAAGGAGATGGAGAAGCGCGGCTTCTTCGGCAAGCTGGTGGATGTAGTCATCGGCGAGCCGGAGCATCCGCATTTGATCCGGCCTTACAGCATCGCCGTGGACTCGCGCGGAAGAGCCATCGTCACCGACCCTGGGGCGAACGGCATTCACATCTTCGATCTGGAAGGGCACAAGTACAAATTTATCGAGCGCAGGGACAAGGACAAGGATGCGATGCGCTCGCCGCAGTGCATCGCCGTGGACGCGCACGACAACTTCTACGTAACCGATTCGGAAGCGGGAAAGATCTTTGTTTTTGATTCGAATGGGAAATTCAAGCGGACCATCGGCAGCCTCAAGGGCGGCGAAGGCATGTTCAAGCGTCCCACGGGAATTGCCGTGGACTCCGCTGCCGATCGCATTTATGTGACCGATACGCTGCGCGACAAGATTTTCATGATGGACATGAACGGCAGCGTGCTGCAGATGATCGGCAAGAAAGGCGCGGGCGATGGGGAGTTCAACGTGCCCACCGAAGTGCTGGTGCGGGAGCAGAATTTGTTTGTCGTGGATGCGATGAACTTCCGCGTGCAGTTCCTGGATCGTTCCGGCACCTTCGAAACTGCAGTGGGGCATGTCGGCGATTATTCAGGGTCGATGTTCCGTCCGAAAGGAATTGCGCTTGATTCCGAAGATCATCTTTACGTCGTAGATGGATTATGGGGCGTGGTGCAGGTATTCGATGAGCAGGGAAGACTGCTGTATTACTTCGGTACGCGCGGCACGCACAATGGAGAGTTCCAACTGCCGGCCGGATTGTTCATCGATCACGATGACCGTATTTTCGTAGTGGACTCTTTGAACCGGCGCGTGCAGGTGTACCGGTACCATGGGTTGCCCAAGCAGGCAGCGGGAGGTCAGCCATGAAGCGATGGGCGCTCATCTCGTTGCTGCTGATGCTGGGAACGGTCGCGCAGGCGCAAGTGGTTACCGGCGGAGACGTTCTGGGAGTACATAATCTTTCCACCAGCGGGACGGGGCCGGTCAAAGGTCCGAGCGATGCGTGCTTGTATTGCCACGCGCCGCACTCCGGGGTGGGCACTCCCAACGCCGCGCTGTGGAGCCAGACCTTGTCGGTGCAGACCTACACGGCGTACTCCAGCACCACGCTGAAGAATGCTCCGCTGCAGCCTGCCCTGGGCGGCTCCAGCAGCCTCTGCCTTAGCTGTCATGATGGCACGGTGGCGGTGGGCCAAACTCAACCTTACGGCCCGTTTACCATGGCGGGCAGCATGAGTCCCATGGATAATTTCGGGTCGGGGTTGCAAGGATCGCATCCGTTCAGCCTGAAGCTGCCCATGGTGGATGCGCCTGATCTGCAGCCTGCGCTCACGACCACGCAGACGACCGCTGATCCGACCAAGGCCGTGCAATTGATCAACGGCAACGTGGAGTGCACGAGTTGCCATTCGCCGCATGTGCAGTCCATCGATCGGATGTCACAGAACTTTCTGGTGCGTGACAGCTCGAATGGCCAAATGTGCCTGGCGTGCCACTCCACCGACCCGCGGACGGTGAATGGACAAAGCAACCCGCTGTCCCAGTGGACAGGGAGCATCCACGCGCAAGCGGCCAACAAGATCGCGAACGCACCGGTGCTGGGCAGCTATCCCAATATCGCGCAGAACGCCTGTGTGTCGTGCCACATACCGCACAATTCGCTGGCGGGGCCGCGGCTCCTGCGAGGACCGGTGCCCAGCGTTACCAACATGGACTCTGCGACGCAGAACTGCATGACGTGCCATAACGGCGGATCGAATATCTCTCCGGCCATTCCCAACGTCTACGCCGAGTTCGCCAAGATTGCCCACCCTTATCCCGCCGGAACCAATACCCATGACAGCAACGAAGCGGCGCTGCTGAATAACAACCGTCATGCGACCTGCGTGGACTGCCACAGTCCGCACGCATCGCAGCAGGTGACATCATTCACTTCGCCGCTGGCGCCGGCGATTCGGGGATCGCAAACTGGCGTGGCGGGCATCAGCGCGACCGATGGTACAACCACGGTGAATCCCTCCGTGAATCAATATGAGAATTGCCTGCGCTGCCATGGAACCAGCAGCGGGAAGCAAGCTTTGCCGGTGTTTGGGTACCTGCCGATTTGGGCGGTAGCAGGGGCAGATCCGCTGAATATCATTCCGCAACTGACGCAAACGGCGACCTCGAGCCACCCGGTGATGCACGATCGCAGCAGCGCCTTTCCTCAGCCCAGCTTGCTGAGCTACATGCTGAATCTGGATGGGCGGACGCAGGGACGTGCCATGGGCGTGCGGATTCTCTGTACCGACTGCCACAACAGCGACGACAATCGCGAGTTCGGCGGAACCGGGCCCAATGGGCCGCATGGGTCGCAGTATCTGCACCTGCTGGAGCGGCGGTACGAGTTCAGCCAGGTGGCGCCCGGATCCGGTCCTGGAACCACCATCACGAATCTGTTCCCCAATCCGATCCTCGATCCGGCGGCGAATGGCCCTTACTCGATGTGCGCGAAATGCCACGATCTGAGCCAGGTGATTGCGAATACCAGCTTCAGCCAGCATGCGCGACATATCAATGACGGATTCTCCTGCTCCACCTGCCACACCGCGCATGGCATGGGTGCGGGCTCGGCAACGATTTCAGGCGAGCGCATGGTGAACTTCGATATCAGTGTGGTTGGGACCAACGGAACGAATCCGATCTCCTACAGCCGCGCTACGGGGTCGTGCACCCTGACCTGCCACGGTCACGCCCACGGAGGCGGAGCAGCGGCCGCCGCCGTGCAGAAAACCGTCCGGCCCATGAAGTGAGAGAGCGGGTGGAGTGCTCATCTCCCCTTGGGCAATTCAACCCTTTGCTGAGAGGATTGGCGTTGGCATGAGTGTGACCTCCGTGGCGCGATCCGACAGGCACGTGGGAAAGCACTCGGTCGGCAGAGGCATTGCGCTTGCGCGCACCATTGCTCTCGTGCTCCTGTTTGTGGCATCGGCGCTTTATGAGCGGGTCCAGCTTTCGTCCCTTTCCAATAGCAGTGTTTGGGTGCATCTGCGAACCGGCGCCTGGATGTTACAGACCTACTCTGTGCCGCACAACGGACTGTTCTCCCAATATTTGACACTACTGTGGATGGACTCGAGTTGGGGATACGACGTGCTTCTCGCGGCCGCGTACAAAATATTGGGATTACGTGCGATTCCCCTGCTCTTGATGTTTTTCAAAGTGGCCCTGGCGGTGCTGACGTTCTGGTTGGCGAGGGCAGGCAAAGCGAGCTTCTGGGCCGCGGTTAGCCTCACCGCCCTCGCGCAGTATGTCATCCCAGTCGACCAATCGCTGCCGTACGCACTTTCCATGAGCTTCTTCGCGATGGAGTTGCTCCTGCTGGAGTCGAGCAGGCGAACTGGAAACGTAAAGCCTCTGTATGGCTTGCCTGCGCTGTTTCTGCTTTGGGCAAACCTGCACGCGTTGTTTCTGGGCGGATTGCTTCTGCTGATCCTCTTTGTCATTTCAACATGGATTGAGTCCTGGCTCCGCAGATCGGCAGGCAACTGGCTTGACCGCGACATCCGGCCACTTGCCCGGCAACCGCTTCTCATCGCGACGGCGTGCTCTCTCCTCGCGACGATGGTCAATCCATATACCTTTCACCTGTTTCCGGCAGCGTACCGGACGCTGTATAGCGCGGCGGGATTTTCTTATTTCGCGGAGATGCGAGCGATGAGTTTCCGCCAGCCGCAGAATTATGCGTTGATGCTGGTGATCATGGCGGCGTTTCTTGCGCTGGGGCGGCGGCGCTCGCTGCGGGTCTTCGAATTGCTGGCGCTCACGGCGGCAACTTTGCTGGGCTTTCGCATTCAGCGGGAGGCCTGGACGGCGGTGCTCGTCGCCGTCGCGATTCTTGCCGACGCGATAGGGCTTCTCGCAAGAGATTCGGACTCCAGGGAGCAGTCCAGCGCGGGGTGGGAGAAGGCCGCTTGTGGCGTCATGGTTACGGCGATCTTCGTGTTTGCCGGGTTTCGACTGCCGCACCAGGACTCGCTGCAATTGCGCGTCAGCGAGAACTTTCCCGTGAAGGCGTGCGATTTCATCGCCAGTAATCATTTGCCGCAGCCGCTGTTCAATGAATATTCCTGGGGAAGTTTTCTGACGTGGTATCTGCCGGAATATCCGGTGGCGATTGACGGCCGCTTGGAACTGTACGGCAATGAGATTACCGAGGGGTACTTCAAAGTAATTGCCGGCGGAGAGCGTCTCGACGCGTATCCGGCTCTGGCAAATGCGCAGACACTCCTGTTGCAGAAGCAATCGGGGATGGTGAAGGCGTTGACCACTTTGCCCGCACTCACTTCGCAGTACCGTTTGGCCTACAGCGACGATCTCGCCGCGGTCTTCACTCGCCAGCAGTGAGTCAGTTGCGGGCCAGCACCGTAGCCACATCGTCGCGGTAGATGACGCGGAAGCGGCTATCGGTCGGGAGCAGCTTGGCAAGAGGCGCTTTATTTTTCAGGATCACCACGCCCGCCTCGTTCAGATAAGGATCCGTGGCGTAGGATGCTTCGGCTCCTTCGGAAGCGAGGAACTGGGAGTCCATTGTGTCACCGTAAAGATCGGTCCGGCCATCGATTGCCACGGGATACTCGGGCATATAGAAGGACAGAAAGCCTCCCCAATCGAAACTGTTGTAGAGCGGCCCTCCCACGGGGTGTGTGCGCAGATAATTGACGGCATCTACGGGGAACTCGGCGCTGATCACGCGATCCAGGCCGCGGGTGTTGAAGTCGGTATTGCTGGTAACCAGCAACAACAAGATTGCCGCTACAAGGCCGACCCCCGCGAATTCGGGAACTCGGAGAGGCTGGTCGCGGTGCTCGGTGGATGCCGGAAAATCGGCGATCATGGCCGCCGCGGTAATGCAAAGAAACCAGGCGTCGCGCGTCGCACGCAATGCGAAGATGCTGGCCACCGCCAATAAAGCCAGTTTGAAGGGATCCAGCTTCTTCTGCCAACCGACCGCAAAGAAAGCGCCGGCGGCCAGCAGGAGTTCCAGAAAGTGGCTGATCCCGCCGAAACTAGGCGCCTGCAACTCGGTGATCATGGAGTAGATCACTTTCGACGACGAGTAGCCGAATACCACGCGATAGAGATGAAACGTATAAGGTCCGACACAAGTGGCGGCAACCGAGCAGGCAACAACCAGCAGGAGTCTGCGCGCGGGAAGCGTGGGGCGAAGTAAGAATTCCGGATACAGTCGCCATGAAATCAAAAGGCGCTGCACAACATTTGCTCCCGCGAACAGGGCAACGGCAAACAATCCATAAATGAACTGCACATGCAGATTCGCCCAGGCAAAGAAAACCAGTGGCAGCCAGTACACCAACTGAACACGTCCGCTGCGGTGGGCCTCAAGCAGCAGCGTCAGAGTGAAGCAATAGAGCAGCATCGACAGAAATACCGGCCGCGGCATGATGTTGAACAAAAACGCGGAATAAACCACGATCGAGAGAATCCAGGCAGTCCAGAAGCGGCCGGAGAGTCGGCGGATCATCCAGAACAGACCCAGTGCGACGGCGATGGTGAGAAACGTGCCAAATAATCCCACGCCAATAAACCCCAACAACGCATAGGAACGCGATAGCAGGATTTCATAGGCCCAGCTATACGCCATCCAGGGCCGATCGGCAGCCGTGCGCGACAAAATGCCAGTATGAGGGAAGGCATGATGCTGGACCATCCAGTCTCCTGCCGAGAGATGCCACCAGATGTCCAAGTCTAGAACAGACAGTTTGGTGACGAAGCATTCCGTTCCTACTCCGACAATCAGGAAGACGAGCGCCGCCAGGCGCACGGCCCGGAATTTCAGCATTCCGAGCAACTCACGCCGTATGCTCATCGGGTTCGGAGACGAGTTAGGCACAAAAGGATCCCAGGTTCACGGTTGCAAACTCGCTGCCAGACCCCCCGCACAAGCAGGATGCGTAAGCAGCAAATTCCAAGACAGTTAAGTGCCAGTAGCTGAGGTGGTGAACGGCGGCATCGCTGACCGACGAAAAATTCCTCCGACGCATGCGGCATATCACCCAAGATTCGTCATGGGAAAGAGAGGCAATTCGTATATTCCACCCCAACTGCTTCCCCCGAAAGAACTTATTTCCTTGGGAAGCTAAGTAGCTTTGGTATGGCGCTTGCCGAAGAATCCGTCGGTTGGGTGTGCCTTGCGGAGCGAACAGTTGAGCCCTGTCATCTCGGAGTCTACGCCTGCGGTTTCGGCGCCTTCGTCTATCCGGCGAACGCCGGGTAGGCAGATCCTGGTTCTCTGCGGCTTGGCTGTTGTCCTCGGGTTGCAGTTGATGGGCGCGGTGCGCCAGTGGTCGATTACCTCCGACGAGATCAATCACCTGCATGCTGGATATCGCTATCTCACCTGCGGAGACTTTGGGTGGAATCCCGAGCACCCGCCCCTGCTGAAACTCGTCGCGGCCCTGCCTCTGTTGGCCATGCCGGTGAACGATCCCGCTCCAGGCGCCTGCGGGATGGCGAACAACAAAGCGATTGATTTCCACGTTGGGCACGACTTCATCTTCTCGAATCCGGAACGAATGCTGATGGCGGGACGGGCTGCCGCGTCCGTATTCGTCTTCGGTTTGCTGGCGCTGGTCTGGTTCGGCGCGCGGAAAATGTTCGGAGTGGAGGCAGCCATCATCGCGGCATCCCTACTTGTGTTTGAGCCGAACATCCTGGCCCACGGAGCGCTGGTGACCACCGACGTGGCTGCGAGTTTCGGATTTCTGGCGGCCGTCCTTGCCCTTTATCTCTACTTCGAGAGCCGGGTTGGGTTTTATCTAATCCTCACCGGACTGGCTACAGGAATTGCCCTTTCGGTTAAGCATTCGGGTGTTTTACTGGCGCCGGCATTAATCGCTCTGGCCATGCTGGATCCTGTGTTCGTTTCGTCCTCAGAAAAAAACCGTGCTCGACGGATGCTCGAGAATCTGGCCGCAGTGACGGTGGTTGGGGTGATCTCCGTGGGCGCGCTCTGGATGACCTACGGAGTTCGCTATGCAGGACGTCCGAATGGCGCGGAGGTCTGGGCCAATCAAAGCATTGCGGAATCAAATTCCATGCTTGCCACCGGCATCATCCCGGGACTGGAAAAGGCTCACTTACAGCCAGAGGCGTACCTGAAAGGCTTTCAGGACATCATGGTCGATCCAGAAGTGATTCCCCGGCCCGTGTTCCTATTGGGCTGGGTTTATCGCGGAGGGCGCTGGTTTTATTTCCCGGTGGCGGCGCTAATCAAATTCTCGGCCATCGTTTTGATCTTTGGCTTGGCGGCTTGCTTCGCGTGGCGATTCTGGAAAGAGCGCAGGCGGGAGCTGCTTTTTCTGGTAGTTCCTCCCGCCATTTTCCTGGCGGCGAGCTGTGCCTCTGACATGAATATGGGGATTCGTCACATCCTACCGGTGCTCCCGTTTGTGATTTTGTTTGGCGCGGCCGGAACGTGGGCGCTTCTTTCTCCATACAAAAGCGGGCTGGCCGTCTGTGCCGTGGCTGTTGTCCTGCACGCCGCCAGTTCTCTTCACGCCTTTCCCAACTACATCGCGTACAGCAATGAATTCTGGGGAGGCCCCGCGAACACCTACAGATACCTTGCCGACTCCAATGTGGATTGGGGGCAGGCGATGAAGGAGGCCAAGGCCTATCTGGACCGGACTCGCCCGAAGTCTTGCTGGGTGATCCACGCCTACAACGATATGGACTCCGATTACGGCATCCCGTGCGGAGAGACTTCGGAGTTCAAGATGGATGAACCGCCGCAACACTTCTCTGGAACCGTGATTGTGACTGCCAGTGCGCTCGCCGGTGTACTGAATTACACCGGCGGCACGCGCACGTCTGCCATGTTTCGCAACGTTCCGCCCAAGGCGAAACTTGGGGGCAGTGCATTATTCGTGTATGAGGGAGACTTCGATCTCAGTACTTGCGTGGCTTCGTATCATGCGCAGCAGTCGACCAAGATCCTCGCCTATGACACGCACTCAGCCATGCGGGAGGCGGAAGCGGCAGTCTCCTTCGACGCGCGCAATCATATAGGCCATTTCGTAATGTGTTTGGCGGCTGAGGCGCTGGGCAATCCAGTTCAGGCGGAGCAGGAGTGCAATACGACACTCCGGGTCTTGCGGGAGGATCCCAACGTGCTGGCGGACCGTCCGGGGATTGAGAAATACATGAGGTCGCACGGGATGCGGGTACTGGGACAATAGCGGCGCTGCAAAAAACTTGCGGCCCCAAAAATTCGGGTCGCTGGACAGCCCGAGGGGCTGTCACTACGTGAACTGTGGCGCTCACATTACTGGCTTGTCGGTCTTGGTGCCGGGGGCGATGCTCAGGTGTTGCCTGGCTTGGGCGATCATCTGTTCGACCTGGGCTCGCTTGGGATCGCTCGGATTGGCTTTCAGAAAGCTCTGCCACGCCGCAATGGCGGCCTTGGGATCGGACTTGCCGTGCCATTCGTACATTCCGAGGTTGTAAAGGAGCTTGGAGTTCTTCCCATCTTGCTTCAGGGCGCGGTTCAGCGTTTCGATCGCCTGATCCACGTTCCCTAGCGAATACTGCACGAACGACAACTCATTGAGTGTCTCGGGGCTGGGCTTCACTGCTGCTGCCTGTTCCAGATACTGCTGCGCGCTCTGATACTGCTGGGCTGCCAGATAAGCGGTGCCGATCCTGGTGAGCAAGTCCGCGTCCTTAGGATGTTTCTGGAGTTCTGCCACGAGCGGCTCGACCTGCTTGTCGGCCATGCGTTTGAGATCCTGTGCGCTGGGCGCGCTTGCGGGCGCGCTGGGGGGTGGCGCAACCGCGACGGCTGGCGGGTTGGAACTCGCGACGGCCGGAGCATGAACCAGGTATCCGACGACTACTCCCAAAATCAGGCAGATTGCGGCCATGCTGTAGGCTTGGGCGTTGCTCCAGAATTTGGGCTCGTGATCGGGTGCGTCCATAGATATCCTCTGGCTTCAAAGACAAAGGAGCAGGTAAAGTGCCAAAAGGCACGTTGCACAGAAGTGCACAAGTGCATTGTTATTGCCGCATTGCATTGGTCTCCAAGACGGAGCAGTGCACTTCGGCTGCGCGTGATTCCGCAGCTCCGGCTGTGTAGGGTGATTTCACGCTGGGCCACTTGGGCCAGGCCCGCGGACCATGGGGCTCCGTCGGCGCGCTCCGGTTTGTGGCAGGCAGCACGAGAAGCTGTGATTTGAATCACACCACGCGCTTGTGATCTCACTCACAATGCTTCCAAGGCACTTGAAAACGACTTTCAAATTGGAGAAGCATCATGGCTGAAAAACAAACCCCGAGCACCGCGCAATGGACCAGCACGCAGGCTTACGTCCTGTCGGTGATCTGCCTGCTGGTGGGTGTGGCGGTGGGATACCTGGCGCGTGGGTCGGCAGCGACGCAGGCCAGCGCGGGGCAGGCGCAAGCAGGAGCTCCGGGAGCAACGGGAGCTGCAGCCCAGACTCCGACGCCGGAGCAGATGCGGCAAATGGCCGAGAGCCAGGCCGCCCCGTTGCTGGCGCAGCTCAAAGGCGATCCCAATAATGCCGACTTGCTGTACAAGATCGGTAACGCCTACTACGACGCACAGCAATTTCCCGACGCCGTCAAGTACTACGAGCAGTGTTTGAAGATCAATCCAAAGGCAACCGACGTTCGAACCGATATGGCTACCGCTTATCACTTCATGGGGCAGTCGGATCGTGCTCTGCAGGAATACAACGAAGTTCTGAAGATCGACAGCAAGCACGCCAACGCGCTGTTTAACACCGGAATGGTGAAGTGGCAAGACAAGCAGGACATGAGCGGCGCGATCGCTGCGTGGAAGCACTTATTGGAGACCAATCCGCAGTATCCGCAGCGGGACAAAGTGCAGCAGTTGATTGCGCAGGCTGAGCAGCACCTGGGCATGCAGGGCTCCGCGAACCGAGGGAAGGGAACAGCGAATTAGCCCTGACGACCATGACCTTCGCCCTCAGGTCACGCTGGCTTTGGATCGCAATCAGCGCGATTTTCGTGCCGCTGGTGGTACTTGGAGTTCTGGAGGGATGCCTGCGATTCGCGGGAATCGGCTACCCTACAGCCCTCTTGACACCCTGTACAGTGCAAGGCAAGCCGGCATCCTGCTACAACCTGTTTTTCGCTGCACCTTTTTTTCCTGCCGGCTCGGTGCAGACCCCCCGCCTCTATTCCATTCCCTCGGGAAAATCCCCGGGGACGTACCGCATCTTCGTTCTGGGTGAGTCCGCCGCCATGGGAGATCCGGATCCCGCGTACGGATTCAGCCGCTACCTGGAAGTCATGCTGCGGGAACGCTTCCCCGCAATCAGATTTGAGGTGGTGAATACGGGCAGTGTGGCCATTAATTCGCATGTGGTGCTGCGGATTGCAACGGAACTGGCTGAGCAGCGTCCCGATCTTTTCATCATCTACTCCGGGAATAACGAGGTTGTGGGGCCGTACGGGCCGGGGACAGTGCTGACCTCGTCGGGCATGAGCATCCCCGTAATCCGCAGCAGCATCTTTCTGCGCTCGACTCGAACCGGGCAGTTGGTCACTAAATTGGGAGCGCAACAGAAGAACTGGCAGGGCATGGAGATGTTCCTGGACAAGCAGGTCCGGGCCAACTCTCCGCTGATGGAGCAGGTGTACGCCAATTACGAACGAAATCTGCGCGACACGATCGCGGTGGGGCGTCGGGCGGGGGCGCAAGTCATCGTCGCGACAGCAGCTACGAACCTGGAGGATTGCGCGCCCTTTGCCTCCTTGCACCGCGACGGCATCAAGCCGGAAGACTTGAACCAGTGGTCGTCGCTGGTGCAACGCGGAAATGAGCTTGAGGCAGCGCGGTCGTTCAGCGAAGCTCTGGAGCTGTATCGGTCTGCTGCCCGGATTGACAATGAGTATGCGGAGCTGGAGTTTCGCATCGCGCGCTGCCTGAAGAATCTGGGCGACACGAGTTCCGCTAAGCAACATTTCCAGCGGGCTCGTGACCTCGACACGCTTCGCTTTCGCGCTGACACCCGCATCAATGACATCAACCGCTTCGTGCCGGCGGCTTACTCCGGTATCGCCCTGGTGGATACCGAATCGCTGTTCTCCAGCGCCAGCCGTGATGGGATTGTTGGCAGCGAACTGGTCTACGAGCACGTCCACATGACGCCCCTGGGAAGCTATTTGTTTGCACGAGAGATCTATGGACAGGTCGCAGGCAAGCTGGCGAGTGGGTCTGTGGCCGATGCGCCGTCAGAAACTGAGTGCGAACGGATGCTCGCGTTGACCGCTTATGCCCGGTCGCGCATCGCGCAGGAGATGCTGCGCCGGATTCAGAAAGCTCCATTCACCAATCAACTGAATCATGGCGAGCAGGTATTGCGATTCCAGTTGCAGGCGGAGAGTATGACCGAGACCCCGAACGACACGGCTTTACAGTACCAGTGGGCGATTGCGCGCGCACCCCAGGATGCCATGCTGCGTTATGGATTTGGAATGTTTCTGTTTGCCTACAATCGGGTTGCTGCGGCGGAGCAGTTGGCCATGGCTCAGCCCTGGGACGGATTTCCCGTGTTCCTGCCGGATGGAACGCAGATCCGCTAATCACCGCTAGAATCCGCGATACATCAGTTGGCCCACGCCGCCGCTTTGGGTAAGCGTGATCATCAGCAAAAAAATCATAGCCAGCGCGTACAGGGGAGGGATCCAGAACCATCGCCCGCGCACCAGAAAACTCTGGCTTGTGTCATCAACTTCCGCCGGCGGCTTAAGTTTCGACGAAATCAGCAGGACAGCGGCATATCCGGCAGCCAGGAGTCCGACAAGTAGATACAGACTGGAGCTTAAAAGGTGTTCGGCATAAGTGCCAGGGGTGAGAAGCGCTGAAAGCATTTGGCCGGCCTGCGCATGCGAGTTGGCACGAAAAAAAATCCAGCCGATATTGATCAGAATCATGGTCACAATCCAGGACACAAGGTTCCATGGCCCGGGTGGTGGTTCCCAGTTCAGCTTGCGTTGCGTCTGCTGCACGTGACGGTGCAGAACCAGGAGAACGCCGTGGTAGCCACCCCATATCAGGAAAAGCAGGCTGGCTTTGTGCCACAGGCCGAACAGCGTCATGGCAATGATTAAGGCGAGATGGCGCCACCAGATTTCGCGGCGCATGGTGGCCAGCGGCAAGAAGACGTAGTCGCGAATCCAGAACGAAAGCGACATGTGCCAGCGCGTCCAGAAGATCGAAGGCGTGGATGAGGCAAACGGGCGATCGAAATTCTCGGGCACTCCGATGCCCAACGCTCGCGCCGCGCCAATCGCGATATGCGAGTATCCCGCGAAATCAAAAAAAAGCTGCAGCCCGTAGCCGAAGGCGAGACACCAGACGTCCGGGCCGGTCCAACGCGTCGTGCGGTCGAATCCCGTAACAATGCTGTCACCGGCCAGAATGCCCTGGCCAAGCAATTTGGCGAGTTGCAGCATGAAGGCTCCGATCGCGATCCGTCGGAAGCCCTCGACAATTTCCGCCCACGCCGTGGTTCGCTCGGTGCGGAACTGCGGCAGCATGTCTGGCATGCGGCACACCGGTCCCGAAATCGTAACCGGAAAAAATGCCATATAGAGGGCAAATTCGGCGAAGGTGGGATCGAGTTCCTCTTCGCGATAAAGATCGAACAGGTAGCTGAGCGCCTGGAACGTCCAGAACGAGATTCCCAAGGGGAGTGCGAGGTGAGAGAAGCTCTTCAGCGACGCGATGGGAACCTGGATCGAGATCTCAGGAACATACTTGAATGCCGCTAGCAGCAGCAGGTTCAAACCTATCCCGACCCACAGCCGCGCCGCAGTGGGCTTGCGGCGCAGCCATTCGCCCAGCAGGTAATTCATTACCACAGAAAGGATCAGGACGGCCGCGAACCATCGTGTCCACGTGAGATAGAGACCGTAGCTCGCCGCCAGAAGAACCGTCTGGCGCACGCTATGCGACGCCACTTTCGCCAGTAGTGCAACGCAGGCGAGAAAGACGAGCAGATACGCGGCGCTTTGAAACAACGTTCCTCCCGGCGTGACCGACAAGGATAATCGCGCGCGAGACGCATCACAACCAGCACGTTCATCACCGGATGCACACAGGAAAGCAGGGGCTAAAATGGCGAGTGCTGCATTTCCCCAATCTGATCGCCGCGCTCGAGGCAGCCCCAGCCGATTCGCCCTTCATTACGTTCTGGGTGGATGAGGACCAGCGTGAGACTGTCACGTTCGGCGAGTTTCGGCACCGCGCGCGCCTGCAGGCGTCGATTCTGCGAGAACAAGGTGTGAACTCGGGGGACCGCCTGGTCATCATCATGCCGCAAAGCATTGCGGCGATGGTGAGTTTTGCCGCCGGCATGATGCTGGGCGCAGTTCCTGCTTTTCTGGCTTATCCCAATTTCAAGATCGAGCCTGCGAAATACCGCTCCGGGCTGGCGGGAGTCACGGCGAATCTCAGCGCGAAGGCGGTGGTGATCGGTCACGATTTCCCCGATGAAATGCTGGACTGCGTGGCTTTGGGCCCCGGAACGAAGCTGATCCGTGCCGGAGATGGCGATGACCAAGATCGCTCTTCCGTCGTGCTGCGGGATTCGGCGGACATCGCTCCCGAGAGCCTGGCCTTCCTTCAACATTCCGCGGGCACTACCGGGCTGCAGAAGGGCGTGGCCCTGACGCACGCGGCCGTACTGCGGCAGATCGGACATCTCGCCGAGGCGTTGCGGATCGACGCTGACCGCGACCGCATCTACAGCTGGCTGCCGCTCTATCACGACATGGGACTGATCGCATGCTTCATGCTGCCCATGATTTGCCATGTCCCGGTGGTAATTCAGTCACCTATCGATTGGGTGATGCAACCAGAATCTCTGCTGCAAATCATCAGCGAAAGCAAATGCACGCTGGCCTGGATGCCGAATTTCGCCTTTCAGTTTGTTCCCCGGCGTACGCCCCGGAAGCGCTGGGCAGATTATGATCTTTCGTCGCTCCGGCTGCTCATCAATTGCTCGGAACCGGTGCGCGCCTGCAGCCTGCGCGAGTTCCAGACAGCATTCAAGATCCGAAGCGGCGTGCTGCAGTCCTCGTACGCGATGGCAGAAAATGTTTTTGCGGTGACTCAATCGGACATCGATGCGGCGGCCCCGAACACCCTCTGGATCGACGGGCAGCAGTATCGGACAGCGCACCGTATCGTTCCGGCTTCGCAGGAAGCTCCAGGCGCAGTGTCGTTTACGTCGTCGGGCAGGCTACTGCCGAATCAGCACGTGCGCATTCTTTCCGACTCAGGCGCCATTGCGCCACAGGATTCGGTTGGGGAGATTGCCATCCAAAGCGACAGCCTGTTCGAGGGCTACTACAACCGTCCCGACCTGACTGCCAAGGCTTTTCTGGAAGGCTGGTACCGCACCGGCGATCTGGGATTTCTGTTCCATGACGAGTTGTACGTCGTCGGCCGAAAGAAAGATCTGCTGATTGTGGGCGGCGAGAACATCTACCCGCAGGACATTGAGGAGATTGTCGGCGCTCATCCTGCCATTCGCGATGGACGCGCGATCGCGATCGGCGTTTACAATCCGGAGAGTGGGACCCAGGATATCGTCGTGGTGGCGGAAGTCGATCAGCAGGAGATGCTTGCCAGGGCTGCAGAAATCGAACAGCAGATTCGAGGTAGCATTGTCGCAGCGTTGGGCATTGCGGTGAAAACGATTTTTTTGAAGCCTCCGAAATGGATTGTGAAGAGCACCGCCGGGAAAGCGGCTCGATCCGCAACCCGCGAGAAGCTCTTGCAGGAACATCCGGAGCTGTCACCAGACTCTTGAATGGAGGGGCGGACGCACTCGTCCGCCCGGGACCCTATGAATTTATGAGTTCAGAATCGCTGCAAATGATCGAGTACATTGTGCAGCTCACCTGCAAACCGGGATTGAGCATTGACGAGAACACCCCTCTGGTGTCGTCTGGACTCATTGACTCGATGGCGCTGGTGGATTTGTTATTGAAGCTCGAAGACCTGACCAACCGGCGCATCCCTGCCGGGAAAGTGCAACCCAAGGACATGGACACGGTGGCAAAAATGTTCGCTACCGCCGAGCGCGTGGGAAAACCGCGCCGTTAGCCTGCGACATAGCTGATTGCTTTTTGATTATTGCGGACGAGAAGAATCGCTGGACACCGGAGTCGAAGCCGGGCTCGCCGCTTGCGGAGAATTCGACACCGCCGGAGAACTGTGTGAAGTCGTGGGAAGGGGATCGGCTTTGGGAGGCTCGGGCACCGTCGTCATTGCGCTCTCGGGATTCAGCAAATGATCCGTGCTCGGTCCCAGTCCCAACTTGATGAGCGCGCGGGAATCAGGAACAGTCTTGTCCTGCCAGCCATGGTCGCGCTGAAAGCGCCGCATGGCTTCTTGGCTGGCCTGATCCCAACTTCCGCTCGCTGCTCCGCTGAGATAGTGCTGGCGAATGAGAGCTTCCTGAATGGCCTGCGTGCGTTGAGAATCAATCTTCTGTTGTCCGCGAACTCGCGAGGACTTCCTCCGCCGCTTGGAAGAAGCGGTCCGCGTCTTTGCCGAACCCGATTTGGCTGACGACGCCACAGGCCTGCTTTTCGTTTTGCTCTTAGTGGAACTTGAGCTCGTGCCTGACTTCTTAGTCGTTGCGTCGTCACTCGCACTCGCGGGAGCCGCGACTCCACACGCCAGGATTGCCGCGCATAAAAGCAGCATTCCCGCGTTCCGAATTCCCGTTTCCCGACTCATTGGCGATAATCCGAAAATATAAAGGCCCAAGCTGACTGGCACCCTGCGCTACGAGCACGGTACCAGTTCGGCTGGGCCAGATCGTGTTACGGAAGTGTACCGGCCAGGAAAATGGTTCCATCCTGCCGTGACGAGCCGCGCTGCCGCACCAGGAACACCACGTCCTGGCCGCTCTTCAGGCTCGACTCGATCTTCGCGAAATCCTCTTCGCTGTTGACCAGTTGCTTGTTCACTTCCAGAATGATGTCGCCGCGGGCCAGGTTGATGTCCTCGGCAAACGATCCCGTTTTCACGTCCTGCACGATGACGCCTTTTCCGGATGGAATGTCCAGTCGGTCGGCCATGTCCGGAGTTACCTTGCGCACGGTTACGCCGAACTTGCTGGGCTTGGGAGCATTCTCATCTTCGTTGCCCTGGTCCTCGCCCAGTCGCTGAGCGAAGAGCTTAGCGCGATCGGCAATCGTCACCGAGGTTTCCTGTGGTTTCCCATTGCGCAGGAACCCCAATGCCACTTTGGATCCCGGCTTGCGCGACGCAATGTCAGCCACCAGTTCGGAACCTTTGCTGACCTTCTTGCCATCCACGGTGGTGATGGTGTCGCCGACTTTCAGTCCAGCCTGATCTGCGGGGCTGCCCGCGACAACACTGGATACCGTCACACCGCTGCCCGCGCCGTAGACGCGCGCGATCGCTGGATTCTCGACCGCGTCAAACATGATTCCGATCGAGCCGCGCGATACCCGGTGCTCCGGACCCGTCAGCTGGTTGTAAACTTCCACTACTGTCTTCGAGGGCAGCGCAAATCCAATTCCGGCGTAAGCATTGGTCTCGCTCAGAATAGCGGTGTTGATGCCGATCACCTCTCCACTCATGTTCACCAGCGGCCCGCCCGAGTTGCCGGGATTGATGGCTGCGTCGGTCTGGATGAAAGTCTGGAATTGCCGTCCGGGAACGATGTCGCGTCCCTTGGCCGAAACGATGCCGGCAGTCACCGTTCCTGCTTGCCCAAACGGACTGCCAATGGCCAGAACCCAATCTCCCACTTGCATCGAGTCGGAATTTCCCAGTTTCGCCGTCGGCAGGGGATGCTCGACATCCACTTTGATCACCGCCAGATCAGTTTCCTGATCGGTACCAATTACTTTGGCGTCGTGCTGTACTCCGGGAGGATCGTCCTGAAAACGCACGCGAATGCGATCCGCTTTCTCCACCACGTGACGGTTGGTAAGAATGTAGCCCTTGGGATCGACAACGACTCCCGACCCCAGCGAACGTTCGCGAATGGCGCCCGTATCCGGTCCGCCCGGACCACCTTGCCCGCCCGGCCCGCCCTGGCCACCCGGACCGCCGAAGAAGCGGTTGAAGAAGTCTTCCATGCTGCCACTGTCCTCGTCGTCTCCGCCGCCCGGCTGGCCGCGGCGCCGGTGCACGTTTTTCACGGTCGATTCGGTGTTGATGTTGACGACGCTAGGTTCGAGTTGCTTCGCGATCTGCGAAAAGGCGTTGGACATCTGCTGCGGCGAGGCCATGGTCAGGGGCGCCGCATCACTCTTCTGCCCCTCTTTTCCTTTAACGCCCTGGTTGATGACAGTTCCGATCAGAATGCCGACTGCCAGAGTTGCCAGGATACTCAGCGTGTAGGCCGCCCGATGGGCCTTCATGCGCATCCACATTGCGCCCATATTGTCACTTCCTCCGAACTTGTAAACCCATACTAGTATACCTATTTACGCGGTGCGACCGGAGTTGCACATTCTTCGCTGAGTGTACACTGCGACCGTTGGGGCTTCTTTGCTTAGACGCAGAAATCCAGCAAACCGTTTGATGGGATGTAACCAGATAATTAGTAGAATCACGTAGGGACAGCCCCCCTTGGGCTGTCCGCCGCCCACCGGATACTCAGAATCCATTCGAAATCACTTCGCCTCGTATACCGTCTTTCCCCCGACTACAGTCCGCAGCACCTTTGTCCCGAGGATTTTTTCTGCCGAAACTGACGTGAGATCGCGGTCCAGAACGACAAAATCCGCCAGCATGCCGGGCGCGAGCTTGCCTTTGTCCTTCTCCTCAAATTGCGCAAACGCCGAACCCGAGGTGTATGCCGAAATCGCCTGATCCATGGTCAAGCGCTGTGACGGGAAGTACTCCTGCTTGCCGTCCTCACTCCTACGAGTCACCGCCGCGTACAATCCCCGAAATGGCGTCACCGGTTCCACCGGATAATCCGTGCCGAAGGCGAGGGGCACTCCCTTGTTCAACAATGCCAGCCAGGCATAGGAAGTCGCCGCCCGTTTCGCACCCAGCCGGTCCTGCGCCCAGCGCATATCGGTCAGCAGATGATTCGGCTGCATCGACGCAATTACTTTCAGTTGCTTGAACTCCGCGATCTGAGCCGGGGTTGTGACCTGCGCGTGCTCGATGCGCAGACGTAAGTCATCGCCGCCGTTGGCCGCTTTCCCGTGCGCCTCTTTGGCTGCCTTCTCCGCCTCGGAAAAAGCGTCGAGCGCCATCTGGGCGCCTTTGTCCCCGATCGCGTGAAAGCCAACCTGGAAGCCCGCCAGCACGCGCTCTTTTGTCATCTCGTTCAGCTTGGCGGCCTCGTAGCGTGGAATGCCCGAGTTCTTCGGATCGTCGGCGTAGGGCTCCAGCATCGCTGCCGTGTGCGAGCCGAGCGACCCATCCATGAACCCTTTCAGCATTCCGGTATGCAACATCAGGTCGGACTGCGGGTGCGAATCGCGCTTGCGGGTCAACTCCTCGATGGAATCATCGAAGGGCAACCACTCCGAAATCCGGGCCGTGAGTTTCCCCTCCTTTTCCAGCTCTTCGAAAATCTGGAGATTCTCCCATGCGGGGGAATAGTCCTGCGCGGAGGTGACCCCGTGCTCGGCCATGTCCGCCAGCGCCAGTTGCAGCGCTTCGCGGCGTCGATCGTGGTTGGGCTTGGGAATCACACTGAGCACAGCATCCTGTGCCGTCTCCCGCAGGATCCCCGTAGGTTCCCCCGTTTCATTGCGATCAATGTGTCCGCCCTGCGGATCGCGGCTGGCCAGATTCACACTGCCTAGCTGCAGCGCGCGAGTGTTGGCGACGGCAATGTGTCCGTCGATGCGCACCAGAAACACCGGATGTCCGTCTGACACCTCATCCAAATCCCAGCGCGTCGGCGTCACCTTCACGGGCCACAGCGTCTCATCCCATCCCGAACCTTCAATCCAGTCGCCGGGCTTGGATTGTTCCACCTTCTTGCGCAACCGCTCTCGAAGTTCATCCAGAGACTTCACGCCCGTAAGATCAACGCTGAGCTTGGTCATGCCCGCGTCATCCAGATGCAGGTGAGCATCGTTGAGCCCTGGCATAACGAAATGGCCATCCAGATCGATGACCTGCGTCTGATCGCCTTTGAGCTTCTGCAGATCGGCAAATTTGCCAACCGCCAGAATGCGATCGCCGCGGACCGCGATGGCCTCTTCACGAACAACGGACTGAAAGGCACCCTCGGCCGGGACGCCCGTGTATACGTTGGCGTGCATGAAGATGACGTCGGCCTTCTGCTTGGGCGCTTCCTGGCCCGCCGCCTGTCCAAAACTCATCACTGCGCCAAGAATACAAGATAGGATTGCTCCGCCCCGGCTCGATCTTGCCCAAAAAATCATTCGCCCACTCCCGCCAGCGCCAGCATGGTCAGCAAAATTCGCTTCAACGCCAGCTCGCGTCCATTGGAATCGAACCACTCTTGCAGAGTATGCGCACCGCCGCCGGACCCGCCGCCGCCAATCGCGACCGCCTCCAGACCCAGCGACAGCGGGACATTGGCATCCGTCGAAGCCCGCTGCACGTGTGCGGCATTGGACAGCTGTGCATCCACCGCGCGCACTGCCTGCAAAATGCGCGCTCCCGCCTGCAGTTCGCCCGCGGGACGGTTGCCGATCACCACTACCTCGCAATTCACTCCCGAGGGCCGCTTCTGCGCCGAAGATCGCATCTCCGCGGCCATGGATTCGTCTTCCACCGCGCGATTCAGAGCGCGCCGCAGGGAATGCTCGAGCCGCTCCATCTCCGCCATCGAAGTAGAGCGGATATCCACCTTCATGCTCGCCGACTCGGGAATCGAATTCACCGAAGTGCCACCGCGAATCACGCCGATGTTGAACGTGGTTTTTGGAACGCTGGGAACGGTGGTCGCGCTGAAGGTCTCAATCGCTTTTGCCAGGATCACGATGGGATTGGGTGCCCCGAAATCGCTCCACGAGTGCCCGCCGGGCCCGCGCACGATCACCTCAAATCGCCGGCTGCCCAGCGCCTCCGCCACAATAGTGTCGGAACCTGCGCCGTCCAGCACCAGAGTGTAGGCAATGGAATCCTTCCAGCGCGGGGTGGCAAAAATGTGGCGCATCCCGCGCAAATCGCCTTCCCCTTCTTCTCCTACGTTGCCAATAAAAACGAACGGCAATGCGTGCCGGACGCGCACGCCGCGCAGCAACGATGCGATCGCGAGCATGGCCACCACGCCCGCGCCGTTGTCGGAAACCCCTGGGCCGTAGATCCGGCTGCCTTGCTGTCGAATGTTCAGCGGCGTATTTGCCGGAAACACGGTATCGATGTGAGCACTGAGAGCAACGTATCGCCGCCCGAACCCGGGATGGGTTCCAAATACATTTCCTACATCGTCGATGCGAACGTCATCCAGCCCGATCTCGCGAAAGCGCTCTTGCAGCCACGCCGCCCGCGCCGATTCGCCAAAGGGCGGCGCCGCAATCCGCGCCATCTCCATTTGCCACTGCAGGAACTGCGGCTCCTGCGTGCGAAACCAGTTGTACGCCGAACGCACCTCGGGCGAAGCGGCCAGACGAGCCACCTCCTGCTGCAGCGACGGCGTAACGTCGGACATATCCGCGCGCGGGGGATTCGGCGTCATGAAGGTTTGGGTTAGTTTACAATATCGCGAAATACGCGAAATCGCTAGTAAACACGCGCTTTTCTTAAGCTGTGGTGTCTGCTTATTACCATTGCTAACAGACTAAACGGTAGAGGAAGCAGCAGATAGCGATCCAGCGCCATCAGCTGGCAGCCCGTGGTGAAAGTTCATCACGGTGACGACCGGGATCGGAATGCGAGGTTCATGAGCGGGCGTGTTAGGGGGCCATCACTGATCGCCACATCTCACGGCGGACGAGTGCCACGCTGCTCCTTCGCGCCCAGCATGATCAGCGCAACGCCTCGATCGCTACTTGATGCCTTGGATGGCCAACGGGAAGACCGGCTCCATCGCGGAAGCGCCGCCATCAACGTACAGCAGCTGGCCGGTGATGAAGCTCGCCTGGTCAGTGCAGAGGAGAACCACGGCGTTGCCGACGTCGGCTGGCTGGCCGAGGCGCCTCATGGGCGTCCAGCCGCTCTCGTGCCAGTCCTTGATCATCTGGAACACCTGGGGCGGCAGCCCGCTGAGGACGCTGTCGTCGCAGGCGCCCGGACTGATGATGTTCACCGTGATGCCCTTCTGGGCGAGAGCGACCGCGAAATAACGAGCCAGCGCCTCCTTCGCGGCTTTCGCTGAGCCCATGGCGACCCAAGGCTGCCAGCTGCCGGTTTGCCCGCCGGGCGCATAGGTGATGGCGATGATCCGGCCGTTCTTGCCCATCATCGGCACCGCTGCGCGGACCGCAACCAGGAACTCCGTCGCCTGGGTGTCAAACGTCGCCTGCCATGCCTCCAGCGGGATCTCCATTGGTTCCGCGTAGAAGCCTGTGGCGAGCGTAGCCCTGGCGTTAGAAACGAAGATGTCCAGGCCGCCGAATTGGGACTTGATGGTCTCGAACATGCGCTGGATGTCCGCAACCTTGCCGATATCCGCCTTGATCACCAGAGGCGCCGCGCCGAGCTTTTTGAGGAGGCGAGCGGCGTCTTCGGCGGCCGCGTCGTTCTCCTTGTAGTTGATTGCAATTCTTTTCACCCCCTGCTCAGCGAGTTTCAGCGCGATTCCGCGGCCAATACCGCGTGATGCCCCTGTGATCAGAGCGGTCTGCTGCGTGAGCGTGATTGGCATGACACCCTCCCGTTCGCGTGTACGGATCGACAGGATTGATCTCGATCTCGTGTACTACACTTTGCACATGTCCATGGGAAAACGCGTCCGCGAGCGGCAGCATTATACCTTGGGAGGCATTAACGGACGAAACCAGGCCATAGCGCTCATTGAGGGGTTTTGAGCGTAATTGATTTTTCGCCAAATTGAGTCCTGAACAGATGTGAGCCGCGAGCACCTCGGCTTAATCCCATTGAAAAAAGGAAACTCAGCCGCGCCGTGGCAACCGCCTCACTGTCGGGCCGTGACGGTCATCTCTGATCTCCCTTTGGATTCAAGGCCGATTGCGCCCAGAAGTTTCAGCTGTGGGGGCTGGCCCAGCCTTGCATCATGTGAATTCGCCCACAGAAGCGGTTGCCCCAGCTTTCGTGGCGTTTGAAAGCTGGGGCCACGGACGCCGACGCGATGTTCCTTGGTCACAGCCAAGGCCTGGGCATCGATGCTACAGCGACTGCATACCCAACCGGAACAATCGCAATTATGGCGCGGGATACTCGCACTTCATCACCATAAGTTGCTGTCAGGGCCTGCCGTGGTTGGGAAGTGCAGAACCCCCGACCTGTCCTGTGAGTGCTTGAGCACGCGCGGCGGCGATGTCGTTTCGTCGAGGCCGGATAGGACGAAGCTGGACTGGTCGTGGTCAACGAGCCGAGAGGACTAGGCTAACGGTGAGAAAAGTCTCTTGATTCGGCAGTTGTGGTGCCCAGCCTTCGAAAACCGCGAAGGCTGGGGCAGCCGGTCCATTGGTGGATCCAGCAAAAGGCAAAGCTGGGCCAGCCCCCGATATCACGCCATTTGATTCGAACTTGAAGGTGTTAGCCGAAGGAGCCTTCGGCCGACCAGGAAGAGCCATATCGGGTAAAAGGGTCCAGAAATGGCGAGGAGGACAATGCCAGTGCCCGGCAGAAAAAGCCCGAATACGATGTGGGCCAGATCGAGTCCATGCATCAGGATGCCTAGGTAAGCGGTTGTCCTGCTGAAAACGCTGCTACGAAGCATAACGGCGGAGATCAGCACAGCGCCGCTCTGCACGAGGATTCCACCCATGATGGCACCAGTCCCATGCCAGATGTCGGTGGCCAATATCGCTTCTCCCGCAGCCAGGAACTGAGTTCGCGTCGCCTCTGTGGTGGCCGCCGCATACTTCTGACTGAGGGAGATCATCGACAGAGCTGTGGGCGTCGCCAGCAGCAGCGTGACCCCAACGAAGGCGAGAGCTGTGGAGAGAATTGCATTTGCCACGTCAGTTCGTTTCAGAGCAGCAAATAGGCCAAGAAACACGAAGTAGTACAGCGGCATTGCGACTATGGTGGGCAAGTCGAGGCGTAACAGTCCCACAATTCTGTTGCCCTGCAGCAGTCGGAACGCCTCGGCAGCAGTCGCGGGCGGGCCGCCCAGGACAATGAGCTGAACGATAGTCAAGAGGGAATAGACGATAAGAACAAACGCAGCAATTCCACCGATCCGGCACAAACAGGTCCAATTGGAAGCGTCGGACTCGCTAGGGGTATCTCGGCCTTGCTCATTTTCAGCTGCCAGCCTCACTGTTCCTCCAAGCACCGTCATCACGGAAACCGCTGAGTCGAGCCTATCGAGTTCAACAAGGGGTGCAGTGACCAGAATCACCTCAAGTTCCTATGGTCAACTGACATAAACAGGCCTTCACACGTTTCGAGGCTGGGGAGGGTAAAGGCAACATTTCAACGGTTTAGCGCCTTTGGGTACTCACGCGCTCTTCGACTGCTGCCACCAGATTCTTAGTTGCCGGGATGTCGATGTGATGCCGTTCCGCGCCGCGCAGGATCGGTCCCGCGATGGCCTCGAGTTCCGGTGTGCGTCCCTGCTCCACATCCTTTTGCATCGAGCTGCGCATGTTGCCCGGCATCTTCGCCAGCCCGGCGATGACTGCTTCTGGGTTGAGCGGTGCGCCCTCAGCCACAGCCACGGCGCATGCCTCCCGGATGCAGGCCATGCCCAAATCTCGCCAGTGCGGATCGGACAGAATCTCGCCGGTGCCCTTGTCGGAGGCGGTTGTGGTCAGGGCAAACGGACCGAGGAATACTAGTTTGCTCCACATCAGCGTCGGTTCATGATCGATGAAACGGCATTCGAATCCTATCTTCTGAAGCTGATCCAGCGTGGAAGCAAGCAGCGCTCGCCCCGCCGATGCGACATTCAGGCGCGCAAAGGACGAGCGGTGAACAATGCGCCCGGGCGCCACTCGTTCCGATTCCACCGCGATGGTTGCCGGAATCACACGCTCGGAGCCGTACCGCGAACGCAGCCGGGCGAGATGGTCAATCCCGTTGAGCAAAGGAACGATGGCCCTGACGGAATCGGGATTCTTCACCGCCGCAAGCGAATCTTCCAATTGCGTGGCTTTCACCGTAAGCCACAGTACATCGCAAGCCGGGACTTCAGCACTCGTCGCAACCGGCACTGTGAAGTTCCCGAAGGGACTCTCCAGCTGAAGTCGTGGAGGGTAGTTTGCGACCGCCGCAGCCCTGACCACCATGGTCACGGGCGCGCCACATCGTGTCAGGCAGGCGCCCATCAAACCGCCAATCCCGCCTGCTCCCAAAATTGCGTGTCGTAATTGATCTGGCATGCGGGGCTATTTCTGTTTGGCTGCCTCAGATGGAATGCACTCCAGGATTTCTGCTTCGCTCAGCGTGTGATCGCTCTTCTTGGCGCGCTGGTAGATGCGGTCCACTACCTCGTCCGAAACTGGAATGCCGCGCCGCTCCAGCCAGAACAACACGTTCGACTTGCCGCTCATAGGACCGACATCGATGATCTGATCCAGCCCGAACACGTGCGACGGCACCCCGGAATAAACCGTGTTGGCCAGCACCACATCATTCTTGTGATACGCCTTGATGATGGCCGCCGCATGAACGCCGGTGGCAGTGCGGAAGGCATCGTCGCCCACCACCGGATAATTCGCCGGGATGGGCACTCCCGTGGCGCGCGACACCGCCTGGCAGTAATGCTTGAGGCTCGTAAGATCCTGCTGATCCCAGGGCGGCAGTCCCATCAATTTCAAATTGACCAGCATCTGATCGATCTGGGTGTTGCCCACGCGCTCGCCCAGTCCGATGGCACAGCCATGCACGCAATTCGCGCCGGCAATAATGGCTGCCATGGAGTTCGCAATGGCCAGCCCGCGATCGCTGTGCCCGTGCCAGTCCACGCGAATCTTCTCGCCCGACGGCTTCACCACTTCTTGCATGACAAATCGCACCAGCGCCAGCGTGCCCATGGGCGTGGCGTGCCCCGCGGTATCGCAGATGCAGATCGCCCGCGCCCCGCAGCGGATGGCCGTCGCGTAAAGGCGTTTCACCGTCTCCGGATCGCAGCGGCTGGTGTCCTCGGTGACATACATCACGTCCAGCCCAAGGGAAACGGCATATTTGACGGCGTTCTCCGTAGTCTGCAGAAGAAAATCGTCGGTCCAGCCTTCGGTGAAGCGACGAATCGGACTCGATCCGATGAATGTCGCGGCCTCGATCCGCAGCCCCGTCTTCTGCACGATCTCAGCGATCGGGCGAATGTCGTTTTCGTGCGTCCGGGCGGCGCAGTTGGGCTGGATCTTCATCTTGTTGGAGACGATCTCGCGCGCCAGCGCGGTAACCGCATCCACTGCGCGCGGCCCAGCGCCGGGCAGACCAAGATCGAGCGCGTTGATTCCCAACGCCTCCATGAGATGAAGAATTTCAATCTTTTCCGGAATCGAAGGATCACGCACCGAAGGAGACTGCAATCCATCGCGCAGACTCTCATCGTTAAGCAACACCGGCCCCGGCGGCAACAGGCTAGCCGGGAAATTCTTGTTCCAGTCGTAGATAAGCTCGGAAGTATTCACAGCCCAATGTAGGGACAGCCGCCTCGGCTGTCCGAGCCGAGCGCAACTCGGCAGTGTGTGGTCCCACAACTTTGTTGCCGGATCCCCAGATCCAGTAGATCCCAAAATCACTGCCCCGCCAGAACCTAGAAGCCAAAAGCTACGACCCCGGCGCTTTCTCCTTCGGCGGCAGCGTCAACCCAAACACCGAAATCATCCCCTCGCCCGCGACGTTAACCTTGCTCTCCCCGGGAGCAGGCAGGTAAAGCGCCTTGCAGTTCTCGCAGCGGTAGACTTCCGCATTCGGCCCCCAGGCCTTCTCCACATCGCCACACGTGCGCTCGACAACGTCCGTCGTGTAGAACCAGCGCTTCAAATGCCCGCCGCAGAACTTTCCCTTAGCGTCCTTTTCATTGCAGGCACGCTGCCCGGCCTTCTTGATCTTTACTTTGTGGTCGGGAAGCTGCGGAACATTCTGAGTGCCGGAAGTGGTCACTTCGCCAGTAGCCAAGAGACATACTCCTCACAATTTGGCTGCCCCACGCTTCGGGTTTTTCGAAGGCTGGGATTCACTGCTTACTCGCGCCATTGTAACCGAAAGCACTTCGCCCACGCCTCTGCTACCCTTGGCAGAACATGTAGGGACAGCCGCCTCGGCTGTCCAGCCCGGCGAAGCCGGGCAGATTTGTATTGAGCAGTGAGCAGAATGTCGAGCTGCGCTCGACTGGACAGCCGAGGTGGCTGTCCCTACATAGGCGCAGGCACAGCAAAGGTGGCAAGTATGGCGAAGATAGCGAAGGATCCCAAGACCGGCGCGCGCCGTCCCGTTCGGCACTCCCCGGTAAGCCGCGAAAATGCAGAGCACTACCGCTGGGGAGTCGATTGCGATGGCTGGTACCTGGTGCGCGACAAGAACCTGAGCGTGATCGAGGAATTCATGCCGCCGGGTTCAGCGGAGGTCCGCCACCACCACGAACATGCGCAGCAATTCTTCTACATTCTGGACGGTGAAGTTCTGATGGAAGTGGATGGAGAGAACCACCTGCTCGCCGCCGGAAGCGGTATGCACATCCTGCCGGGAACCCGTCACCAGATCCGCAACCCGTCCTCCGGAGCCGTGCGCTTCCTGGTAATCTCGCAGCCCTCGAGCCGCGGCGACCGCATCGACGAGCAAAGGACCACGTAGGGACAGCCCCTTGGGCTGTCCGCCGGAGAAAGAATCATGTAGGGACAGCCGCCACCGGCTGTCCGGCCGAGCGTAGCTCGGCAGCGCCCTTTGATCCCTACAACCGCTTCCTCCGCACCACCCCAGCCGCCCGCAGTGCTCCCCGCACCCGCACCAGGCCCCGCCCAAACTGCATATCCAGGAAGCCCTCCATCTGCCGCCGGAAGCTCTCCCCGTAACCGTGCCACCAGACTTTCTTCATCCCCGGCAGTCGATCGGTGTCCACATATTTCACCCTCACCATCTCATCCATCCCGAAGCGCCCATGGGTGCGGCCGACGCCGCTGGCCTTGACCCCGCCGTGCGGAGCTTCGCTGATGCCGAAGCATGAGATCACATCATTCACCATCACCGTGCCGGCGTGAATGCGGCGCGCCAGACGCTCGCCGCGGCCGCGATCCCGAGTCCACACACTGGCTGCCAGCCCAAATTCCGAATCGTTGGCCATGCGCACCGCATCCTCGTCACCCGCACATGCCATGATCGGCAGCACCGGCCCAAAGGTCTCCTCGCGCATGATGCGCATTTCGTGCGTTACATCGGCAAGCACCGTCGGAGCGTAATAGTTGGGCCCCAACTGCGGCAGGCGAGTACCGCCGGCCAGAATCCTGGCGCCGCGCTGCCTGGCATCCTCCACGTGCGATTCCACAATCCGCACCTGCCGCTCACGAATCATCGGACCCACGTCGGTGTGCGCATCCATTCCGTTGCCGATGCGCAATTGCCTGGTCTTCTCGGCGCAAGCCTTGGCGAAGGCTTCATACAGACTGTGGTGGACGTAGCAGCGTTCCACCGACAGGCAAGCCTGCCCGGCATTGACGAACGCTCCCCAAACCGCCGCGCTCGAAGCGACGTCGACATCCGCATCGTCGAGGACCAGCATGGGATCTTTGCCGCCCAACTCCAGCACCACGGGAAGCAAACGTTCGGCGGCGGCGCTGGCGATGCGCTTTCCGGTGGTGACGCTGCCGGTGAAAACCAGCTTGTCGATGGGCGCCGCCAGCAGAGCCGCTCCCGCCGGGCCCTCCCCCACCACCACCTGAAATACATCACGCGGCAGTCCCGCGTCTTGCAGCAACGATGCCAGTTCAAGCGCAACCACTGGCGTCAATTCGGATGGCTTAAGCACCACAGCATTCCCAGCTACTAGTGCCGTCAGAGATTCGGTCGATGGAATCGAGAACGGATAATTCCAGGGCGAGATGATCCCGATCACCCCATGCGGCTGGCGCACCAGCCATCCGCTCTTCAGCTTGGCGACGATATTGCCATGAGGCACCGGTTCATCCCGCAGTAAGCTCCACGCGTTGTCGATCAGGAAGCGGGCAGCATCCAGCACGACGAGCACTTCGGTGACCAGCGCCTCTGCCAGTGGCTTGCCGGCTTCGCGCGTGATGACGGCCGCGATTTCCGACTTGCGGGCGTATAGCGCCGCCTGAAACTTGCGCAGGATTTCGATCCGCCGCCGGAGCCCCAACTCCGCCCAGCCGGGCTGCGCCGCCCGCGCGCGCGCCACCGCATCCAGAACATCGCCTTCATCCGCACAGTCGATTTCGCGCAGAACCTCGCCTGTCGCTGGATTTAGCGACACGATTCTCCGTGAAGCGATTTGTAGATCGGTTGCCATAGCAAAATCCTAAGCCTCGTTCGCGATCTCCGCCATGCCTGACATCACACTGCGCGTCTCCCTTCATACTCCACTTCGACTAAATAGAGTCCGCGCGCCGGAGCCGTCGCTCCCGGCGCTGACCGGTTGCGGGCCTCGAGGATGCGCGTGATGTCTTGCACATGTAGCGTTGCTTTGCCCACCAGGATGAATGTCCCCACAAGATTGCGTACCATGTGGTGCAAGAAGCCCGACCCGCGCACGCTATAGACAAACTCTTCCCCGCATCGTTGCCATGCGGACGAAAAAATCGTACGCACATTCGAGGCTGGCTCGCCTTCTCGCCCGCGCTCCGCATCCACTGCCGCAAATGAAGTGAAATCCTTCTCGCCCACAACCAGCCCCGCGGCCTCCGCTATGGCACTCTCATCCAACGGATACGGATAGTGCCAGACATAGCGCGCCAGAAACGGCGGACAAATCGCGCCGCGATAGATGCGATACCGGTAAGTTTTTCCCCGAGCCGAATGCCGCGCATGAAAGCCCGGCGGCGCCTCGACAACTTCCATCACGCGCACTGATGCGGGCAAAATATCGTTCAACGCCCTCTGAAAGTTCTCCGTAGGGACCGAAGACTCCGTGACAAATGTCACCACCTGCGCCAGCGCGTGCACTCCCGCATCCGTGCGGCCCGAGCCCTGCGGCAATACCTTTTCTCCCGTGATTCGTCCAATCGCTGAGGCCAGTGTCCCCTGCACGGTCGCCGCATCAGGTTGCACTTGCCATCCAGAGAATTCCGTCCCGTCATAGGAGAGGATCATTTTGAGATTGCGCATGGCGATCTTTCGAGTCCTTCGCCCAATGTCGATCATCGAAGGTACTTCGGGTTGTGCCAGCAATCTATCAGGTCCAGAAAATGCGGCGTAACCCGGCGAGGTGTTGGTCAGATATACTATTCGGTTTCCGAAGGAATCTCGTTCTGGATTTCGCAACTCGGATCGAGGTCGCCCGGGAACCGTGCAGCCCAGACGGCACGTGGAACCGGGAAGGTCTTTTTTCATCCCAGCTTTGAGGAACCTTCCGCCGTTTCTTTGCGTACCAATGCCTGAATAGAACTTTTGATCTGGACGGACCCGGCTGTACCCCGGCGCTTCTTTGCCGCCGAACTTATAACCGTTTCACGATTGGAGATGAGTAGATGCCATCCGCCCCCATAGCTTCATTCATCCGGCCCGCCGCTGTCGCGATCCTGCTGGCGGGTTTCAGTCTCGCCTGTTTTTCCCAGGAGCCGCCCCCTGCTCCCAGCGCCCAGAACACCACCCAGGCGCGTCCGTTGCCGGTTCTGAATTATTCCAAGCCGGTACAGCATTTTCCCAACCCGATTGGTCCCTACATGCCGCGGCATGTGGCCGACCCCAATCTGGCAAATACGGCGCGCATCGACCAACTCATGCATGACGGCAAGCTTTACCTGTCGATGAATGATGCCATTGCGCTGGCTCTCGAAAACAACCTCGACATCGCCATCGCGCGCTACAACCTCAATATCGCGGACACCGACGTGCTGCGCGCCAAAGCCGGCGCTCAGATCCTGGGCGTTCCCACCGGCGTCGTGCAAAACACGCCCGGAGGCGGCGTAGGCGGCATCGGAGCGCAAGTTGGCACCGGAACCGGCGGCACCACGGTGGGAGCGGGTGGCGCAGGTGCTGGCGCGGGTGGCATCGTCGGTTCTACCGCTGGCGGACTCATTGGTCCTCTCATCACCAGTTTCGATCCGATTCTCACAGGCACATTGCAAAGCGATCATGAGCGGTTCCAGTGCACTAGTGTCTTCTGCGGGAACTTTCAGAACACGTTTTCGGGCAATTTCTCGTACCTGCAGGGATTCCAATGGGGCACGAACCTGAGTGTTGGCTTCAACAACAGCCGCATTACCGGTAGCAATCCCTTCTCCACGCTCAGTCCGGCGCTGACTTCCGGCTTTCAGTTCAGGTTGACGCAGCACCTCCTGCAGGGTTTTGGCTTTGCCGCCAATACCAGGTTCATCCGCATCGCAAAAAATAACCGGGAACTCTCCGATGTTGCGTTCCGCCTGCAAATCATCACTACGGTCGACCAGATCGAAAACATGTACTGGGATCTTGTCTACGCTTACGAGAACCAACGGGTGAAGGAAGAATCTCTGGCTTTCTCGCAGAAGACGCTTTCTGACACCCAGAAGCAAGTCGAGATCGGAAGCCTTGCCCCTATCGAAGCAGTGCGAGCGCAAAGCACGGTGGCGGCCGACCAACAGGCTCTGACGGTTGCCAAGACCAACCTTCAGTTACAGCAGTTGGTCATGAAGAACGCGCTCAGCCGCACTCTTCACGATCCGATCCTGGCACGGGCAGATGTGATTCCGACTTCCACCATGGAAGTTCCCGAAAGCGAACAGATCCAGCCCACCGAAGATTTGGTCAATGAGGCACTCCGTCATCGCGCCGAACTGGTGGAAGGCCGCATCCAGTTGAATAGCCAAGAGCAGAGCAATAAAGCCTTGCGCAGCGCCCTGAAGCCTACACTCGACCTTTTCGCTTACTACGGCGGTTCGGGCGCCGGCGGCAACCAGAGCGACTACAGCACTTGCGGCAGCCCATCCTCGATTCCCGGACTGTGTACGCCCTCGGGAGTCCCGTCCATCGGCTACGGAGGCACTCTCAACCAGTTGGTCAACTCGACGGCTCCCGATAAGGGCGCAGGGCTGCAACTCAACATCCCGTTGCGCAACCGCGCCGCTCAGGCGGTCCAGGTTCGCGGTGAACTGGAATACCGGCAGTCGCAGATGGCGCTGCAGCAGACCGAAAATAGGGTCAGCATCGAAGTTCGTCAGGCCCAGTTCTCGGTGGAGCAGAACCAGGCCAGCGTGGCTTCTGCAAGAGCTGCGGTTGACTATGCCAGACAGTCGCTCGACGCCGAGCAAAAGAAATATCAGTTCGGCACGTCGACCACCACTGCCGTTCTGCAGACGCGCAGCGCGTTAGCCACTGCGGAGTCAACTCTAATGTCCGCCATGGCCGCCTATGAGAAGGCGCGCGTCGAACTCGATCGCGCTGTGGGTAATCTGCTCGACCACGCCAACGTCAGCATCGACGATGCTGCCCGAGGCCAGGTCACGCGCATGCCGAACGCGCCCTATGTGGCCCCGCGCAAGGACCTGCCCGCAGACCAACCCGGAACCCAAACGCCACCACAACAGCCACAGCAGCAATAATGCACGTGGAGGGGCGGACGCCCTCGTCCGCCCCGCTCGCATAGCGAGCGCAGTCGCATGTAATCGTAAGAATGCTCCGGACACAATGCTCCGGGCCTACACGTCTAGGCACCCCTCACAATTCTTTACAATCCCGCCGCACTTCGCCGAAACTTCTCCCGCTAAGATTGAATGACGATGCGCAAGGATTGCATCCAACACTGGCATTACCCGGTCTGATCCTCAAATGCTTTCCCGCTATTTTGCAAGGAGAAGCTTATGCTCGTACCGCGTCCGGTTTCTGCAGTCACTTTGCACGTTCTCTGCGCCCTTCTAATCGGCACATGCGCGCTGGCGCAACAGCCGCCGCCAGCCATCGCTCCAGCGCCACAACCGGCGCCGCCCTCGCCCGTTCACCTGCGGGACTATTCCCAACCGCGCTCGGCATTTCCCAAATTCTTGCAGCCCTACACTGCGCGCCCCCTTGGGTTTTCGAATCTGGGCAACTCGCCGCGAATAGATGCCCTGATGCGCGATGGCAAAATCTATCTCTCCATCGATGACGCGGTCGCACTCGCGCTCGAGAACAATCTCGACCTGGAGATCGCGCGCTATAACCTCAACATTGCCGATGCCGATCTGCTGCGCGCCAAATCCGGCGCCAACATTCTCGGCATCAATACCGGCATCGTACAGAACACCCCTGGCGGCGGTGTCGGGGGACTCGGCGGTACCGTAGGTTCCGGCACGGGCGGCACCACCGTCGCCGCGGGCGGCGCGGGCACCGGCACCAGTGGCCTGGTGAGTTCCACACTCGGCATCGGATCGCCCATTACCAGCTTCGATCCCTCGCTCACAGGCACGCTGCAACTCGACAAGAACGAAACCCAGTCTGTCAGCGTCTTCAGCCCTGTGCCCATCGTGGCCCAGAACACCTACACCTCGAATTTCGGTTACACCCAGGGATTTCAGTTCGGAGGCGCGCTCACCGGAGCATTCAACAACACGCACCTCACCACCAACAACCCCACCAGCTTGCTCACGCCACAGCTCGGCTCCGCCTTCCAATTTCGCTTCACCCAGAATCTGCTGCAGGGCTTCGGCTTTCTTCCCAACACGCGATTCATTCGCATCGCCAAGAACAATCGCGAAATCTCCGATGTAGCCTTCCGCCTGCAAATCATCACCACCATCGACCAGGTGGAGAACATGTATTGGGATCTGGTCTATGCCTACGAAAACGTCCGCGTGCAGCAGGAGTCGCTCACGTACGCGCAGAAAGCGCTCGAAGATGCCAAGCGCCAGGCACAGGTTGGAACTGTCCCTCCCATCCAGGTGGTAAGCGCGCAAAGCACGATGGCGACCGGTCAGCAGAACCTCATCGTGGCGCAGAACAACCTGCAACTGCAGCAGCTTCTGATGAAGAACGCGCTCAGCCGCAGCATTGAAGACCCCATCCTGGCCGAGGCAGACGTGATCCCCACTTCCACCATGCAACTGCCGCAGCAGGAGCCGGTCACTCCCATTCAGGATTTGATCAACCAAGCTCTGCAACACAGGGCCGAGCTGGTGCAAAGCCGCATCGACCTGAACTCGCGCGATATCAACGTGAAGTCCGTGCGCAATTCGATGCTGCCCACCCTGCAAGCCTACGCGTACTATGGCGGCTCAGGCGTGGGTGGTGACCTCAATCCGGCCGTCCCCACCTGCGCCGCTGGCTCCGGAAATTTCTGCTTCAACCCGGCAAAGGCGCCGCCGCCGTTCCAGCGTTCCAACAGCGTCGGATACGGCAACGCGCTGAACCAGCTGGTGAATTCCACTTCCCCCGACAAAGGTGTCGGACTCGCATTGAATATCCCCATTCGCAATCGTCTCGCGCAGTCCAACCAGGTACGCGCCGAGCTGGAATATCGCCAGGCTCTGGTTCGCGCGCACCAACTCGAAAACCAGGTACGCATCGAAGTGCGCAACGCGCAATTCGACGTGAAGCAGAACCGTGCCGCGGTTCAGTCGGCGCAGTCGTCGGTGGATTTGGCGCGCCAGACCTTCGAGGCCGATCAACAAAAGCTCAGAGTCGGCCTCACCACGCAGACTGCCATCCTGCAGGATGCCGCTACCGTGACGACCAGCGAGTCGAATCTGGTTTCCGCCAAAGCCGCGTACGAGAAATCGCGCCTTGAACTCGATCGCGCCACCGGCCTCCTTCTTGAGCACGCACATATCGACGTAGCCGACGCCACCAGCGGTCAGATCACCCATCTGCCGGAAGTTCCCTACGTCGCGCCCAGGGAGAATGCAGTTCCCGCGGCGCAGCCGGGCCAGCCCTCGCAACCTCCACAGCAAGGAGGCCAACTGTAACCAGGAAATTCGAATGTTGCGAAAATCGGCATCGTAGAGACGTAGCTAGCTACGTCTCTACACGCGGGGATCCTGGCAGATTGTCCATGGCGCGGCGAAGCGTCGTCGGCGTGCCTTTACTAAATTTCTCTCCGCGTCCAAAATAGAAATTCGACCCGCACCGACTTTCCGCGGATCGCAAGACAAGGAGCCTTCATGGCAGTAGCGACTGGTGAACTCATCCGAGCAATGAATTATGTGGACGACATGAACGCAACTCTCCGCCGTATCGCCATTTACATCCCCGGCATGGGCGCGGACGAACGCAAGCGCCTCGCCGAAGTCATGCGCGGCGCCGCCACCGCCCTCAATTCAGTTATCGCCGACCTCGACAAGGCGGACAAGTAGGTGCCACCAGTTCAGACGATTGCCGTCATCGGCGCCGGCATCATGGGACGCGGTATCGCCCATGCCGCTGCGCTTGGCGGATATCGCACCATCCTCGAAGATCTCTTGCCCAATGCTTTGCGGAAAGCCGAGTCGGAGATTCGCTCCAACCTGGATAAAGCGGTGGAACTGAGTAAAGTGACGGCCGCCGATGCCGACGCCGCATTCAAGCGATTGGAATATGCGGGCTCGGTCGAAGAGGCTGCGCGCCAAGCCGATCTCGTCATCGAAGCCGTCCCCGAGGAGATGGAATCGAAGATCGAGATCTTCACCCTGCTGGACAAAATCTGTCGTCCTACCACGATCCTCGCTTCGAACACTTCTTCTCTGAGCGTGACCGAAATCGCCAGCGTTACCTACCGTGCCAAACGATGCATCGGCATGCATTTTTTTAATCCGGTGCACAAGATGAACTTGCTGGAAATCGTGCGCGCGCTGGAGACGGATGAAGATACGCTGAATACCGCGGTAGAAGTGGGCAAGGGAATGGGCAAGGAAGTCGTGGTCATCAAGGAATCTCCCGGCTTCATTACCAGCCGCATCAATGCCGTGATCGGCAACGAAGCTTTCTATATGCTGCAGGAAGGAATCGCGAGCCCCGCCGATATCGACAAAGCGCTGAAACTCGGCCTCAACCATCCCATGGGCCCCTTCGAATTAGTCGATCTGGTGGGACTCGACACGCGCCTCAACATCCTCGAATATCTTCACAAATCGCTGGGGGAAAAATACCGCCCAGCCCCGCTGCTGGTGCAGTATGTCAAAGCCGGACGCCTGGGCAGAAAATCCGGCCGCGGCATCTACGAATATCCAGAACCCCAGCCCAAAAACTAGCAATGTAGGGACAGCCGCCCTCGGCTGTCCAGCCGCGCAGCGGCGAAAGAATCTCTGACGCGCTCTTAACGCACTCGCAACGCACTCGCAATCTTTTTTCCAAAGCTCAATCCCGCAAGCGCGCTGACCTTCTCCTCAGCAACTCCCTTGCTCGCCACCAGCACCTGAAAGCTCTCGCCCATCCCCGCTGGGGTGACGAGATGTTTCAATTGCAGACCCACCTTCGCGCGCTCCTGGGGCAACCGGCAATCCTCGAAAGCGTCCGCAAACTGAGTGCTCTCGCCGATACCCATGAGAAACTGCGATTGGGTGACCAGCTTCTCCGCCCGAAATCCCTGCTGCTCTACAGCCGCCGCCAGGCCCGTAAAGTTCACATCCGCGGTGAGGTCCTGCTCGCCCGGAGCTTCATACGGGCTGCCGCTCACCGAATGCTGACGAATCGCCTTGATCGTGCCGCGATGGCGCCCGGCAACCTGTTCCTGCCGCGTGTAGCCATAGTCCACCACGACCGCGAATCCGCGGTCGAATCCCACCCCAGCGCTCATCAGTTCTTGCGATTGCAGCGGCACCTCCAGCCGCTCTCCATCCTCAGGACGCACGGAATAGCGATCCAGGAACTGCAATTCCTCCAGCGATGCTGCCGCCCAACTCTCCAGAAATCGTCCCTCGCGAGCATCAATCCGAAGGGATCCTCGGGCACTGACGACATCCACGGGAATGGCGTCGAAAAACTCATTGGCAAACACGATCACCGGGCACTCCCGGCGCTGTTCCATGGAGCCGAACGCCACCTGGCCAGATTCGAATCGCCGCTTCAGCGTCGCCGCCATCCGCTGCCGCAACGCCGGTGATTGCTCAACCAGTTCGTAGCCCAGCGCGCGAAAGAAGTCCGGGAATTTCTTCTCCGCCCAGTCGATCACGTCCTGCGCAAATAGCCCGCGCCCCGGCCCCAGTTCTTTGATGACGATGCGGTCCGGCGAACCCAAAGTCTGCCACATTTCCTCAAACTGCCGCGCCAGCAGACGTCCAAATACCGCATGCACATCGCTCGAAGTGTAGAAATCTCCCGACTTGCCAAACTGTTCCGCATGTCGCGAGTAGTACCCGAGTTCCGGGTGGTAAAGGCAGATTTCCATGTAGCGGGAGAAGGGAATGGGCCCGCGTTCCCCGATTTCTTCCTCAAGCACTTGGCGGAGTCCGTTCACAGGCCTTTCCGCTGGCGATCCGCCCGATCCTGCGGAGTACGAATGAACATTTCCACAAAATAATCGTGCAGCGCGTCATAAAGCTGCCGCTGAAAACTCCACTCAAACTGTGGATCTTCCAGATCGCGCGGATGCAAATCGAAGTAGTAAGTATGAACGGGAATGCTTTCGTCTTTGAACCGGATGATGACCTCAACTCCATCGCCCTTGTCCCGCGCGCTGAAGTTCAGTAGCGGGTGCTCGTACAAGCGAAGTTGCGCCAGCACGCGCTCCAGTTGTACCGGTGAGGGATGAGGCATGGCAGGATTGTAAAGCACCGGGAGCTCCGCAGGTCAGATGGTCTGACCGGCACGCGGCCGCGTTGTTTACCCATCCATCCCATCAAGAAATCATGCTGGCCGGCGCGGCAAACAAGTTACAATGACGCAACTTCGAGCCTCGGCTGTGCGGTTTGTGGGACTGAGGTTCGCGCGAGACGCTCGCGTCTCGCGGAGACTTGGGGGGGAATCATGGCCACTATCGTTGCGCCCGTTGTGCGCACACGTTCGCAGAAGAAACTGATCTTCTTCATCCTCTTCGGACTCCTGACCATTTTTGTTACCTACATGAAAAATGCCCGCGTGTTCGATTCCACGTCGGAGATCGCGCAGCATTTCGCGCCGGTAAAGTGGTATGTGATCCCGCACGCCTTCTTCGGCGCATTGGGCATGTTGCTGGGCGTCTTTCAGTTCTCCAACCGGCTGCGCGCCCGCTATCTCAAGACGCATCGCACGTTGGGTTACATCTATGTCGTGAGCGTGTTTATTGCCGCGCCGCTGGCAGTGCCCTTGACTTTCCATTTCGGCCCCTCGCTGGTTGCGGCTTCGAGCGTGCAATCCTTCGGCTGGATGTTGACCACCGCGATCGCCCTGTACTGTGTACGCCACGGCAACATCGCCCAGCATCGTCGCTGGATGATTCGCAGCTATCCATTCGCCATGGTATTCACGGTGACGCGGATGATTATTCCCATCCCACCCATTTTTCGGCTTGGGGTGATTGGTATCGAGACCGTGGTCTGGACAGTGATTGCAATGGCCGCCATTTTGCCTAACGTTGTTCTGGAGTGGCAGGCGATTACGGCGCGTCCCATGCGAAGGGCAGTAGCCGCAGATTGAAAATCATTGCCAAAAAGTAATGCCCTCACGCCTCCGGGGAGGAGCGTGAGGGCACCCGGGTAACGTTTAGGCGAGGGGTCTCAATCCCGCCCAACATCTGATCAGAGATACGCAGCTGAACTATGAAAAGTTCCAACGCTGGCTTTGTCTACTTAGACATTGCCAAGTGAAAAAAGGTTAGCCAGTCGGCACCATCCGTATTCAGGAAACTTTAACAGGACACAGAAGACACCAGTTAGTCACCCTGACCCCTGCAGACTGACCCCTGATTCTGAGAACTCGAGTCCTGAATTGCCGCATGACGCGGCAAACAACGGAATTCACGTAGAACTGGACAACTCGCTGCCAGCGACTAAGTAAGCGGTTGTCGGCAGAGCTTTGCAGGAAATCGAACTGCCCTGCTACTGCTGGTTTTGTTTCGGCCGCTCGTACGCCTTCTGCATGTATTTCCGCGCTTCTTCCAAAGCCCCAAAAGTGTTGTCGTTAGTCTGCAGAGCCTGGCGATATTCGTTCACCGCGCGCTCGCGCTGGCCGGTGATATCGAAAATCTTTCCCAGTTGAATGCGGCTCCAGACTTCCGTCCACCGCGGCTCGCCATCGCCGTTGATCGCCTCGCGATAGGCATTGGCCGACGATTGATAGTTCCTCTGCAGAAAGAAAACCTCGGCGATCCGGTAGTGGGCCAGAGAACTGTTTTTGTTCAGGTCCAGTGCCTTATTGAATTCGGTGAGCGCCGCGGAGAGATCTCCCTGCTGCTGCAACGCCTGTCCCCGAAGAATGGACGCGCGCAGTTTCACGTCGCTGGAGTTGGTCAGAACGCGATGATCCGGATCCACAGAAATTCGCCGCGGACGGCCGAACGTCTCAATGGTGAAAGGCGAGTTTGTACCCACGACTTCAATCCGCTTGCTCTCGGTCTTGCCGTCGGTATCGATTCTGAGATCGACCGGCATGCGGAACAGATCCAGGTCCTGCGAGATTTCGCCCGTCACCCGGAAGCCGGGTGTTTTCTCCTCCTTCGGATTCTGGGCGGCCGCCGCTCCACCCAGGCGATACGTCGTGTATTTCACCTTGAATTCGGGAGCTCCCGTCGAGTCCAGCCACTGCGAAAAGAACCAGGTCAGCTGGCTGCCGTAATTCTTCTCCGCAATTTCGCGGAAATCATCCGTGGTCGCCGATTTCCCTGCGTACTGTGCGGCGAACTCCCGCATGGTCTTGTTGAATTTGTCCTCCCCAAGAACCCAGCGCAACATGTGCAGGATCATCGCGCCTTTATCCGTCACCAGCGACTGGAACTCGGTCGAAAAGGTATCCAGCTTGCTCGCGCTGGAAAGCGGAACCGTGTCATACGCCAGTGCGCCCACTGACATGTCCTTCACCGCTTCTTCCAACCCCGCCGCCCCGGCGGCGTTTTCCACGTACAAAGCCTCGGAATAGCGCGCGAAGCCGTCGCTGAGCCACCAGTCGTCTTTCGCAGCCGGACTCACCGAAACTCCCCACCACTGGCGCGCGATCCCGTCCGCCAGCAGGCGATAGTTGGTCTTTTCCGTGATCGACGGCCCGGCCATACCGACCAGCTCCGGAGCCCAGGTATACGGCAGCGTGTCGCCCGGCAGTTCCACCAGGTTCAGCTTCTGCGATTGCGGTAACCCGAATAGCGTGATGAAGTACGTGAACTCCTGCACCGCCGTGGTCGTATAGGCCGGAGCGATGCTCTGGTGGGTCGGCTTGAAATATACGTGCAGGTCCAGGCCCGCTTCGTCGCTCTTGTATTCCTGGAAAACGCCGGCCACGATGGTTCCCGGGAAACTCGGCTTGTCCGAGACGAACGTATACGTCTTTGTCGGCAGCACGCTCTCGGCGCCTTTCTTGGGCGGGGCCGTATCCGAGGCCGTCATCTTGCCGCTGCCAATCACCAGCATGTGCGCCGGCACATTGATGCTGATCGACGACGTAAATCGGTTGATGCCGTACGCATTCACGGGGAACCAGCGTCCCGCATAAAACAAATAGCTGGTATCGTCCCCGATGTAGGCCAGGCTTAACCCCGGTACCGGACTGTTGTCGGCGTTCTCCAGCTGCCCTTCGTATTCGAAGGTCAACGTCATCGAACTATCCTTCGAGAGTCCACTGGGGAGCGGTACGCGGATGGTAGAGTCCTGCGTCACTCGTTCAGCCGACAGCTGCTGCTTCTTCTCGTCCGTGACCTTGGTGACCCGCAGATCGTTGTGCAGTTCAAAGACCGCCACACTGAGATCCTGCAGGGCCGTGAACTTCACCTGGGCCGAGGCTGTCATCTGATGCAGATGCGGCTGCAGAACGACATTGATCTGGTAATCGTCCACGCGCAGACGGGTCTTCTCCGCGGCGCCATGGGCAGGCAAACCCTGCAAGAGCAGTAGAAAGGCCAACAATGTCGGCAGGACGCCGCGTACGCGTCGGAGGTTATTGGACATTCAGGAGAATCTCCAGGAAATGTAACTCATTTCCTATGATGAAGATTCTGACCCAAAAGATGTAGGGAACACAAGCGCGGGTAGGTCTTAGCCTTGCGTAGGGACAGCCCCTTGGGCTGTCCGTCGGAGCGAAGCTCCGGCGCCCTGTGCCAGGCTAAGAATGATGTGGGCAGCCCGATCCGCAGCCTGCTCCCCGTTCGAACCACCTTCAGACGTCCCCCGGAGCTTTTCCTTGACCTTAGCCAAACCGGCAAGCATCTGGGCCCGAGGCGCACCGTCTGGAATAATTTCCTTCACCCGCGCCACTACGTTCTCAGCCGTGAAATCGTGCTGCACCAGCTCGGGGACGACTTCCTCCTCCGCAATCAGATTCACCATGGCAAATCGCGGAACCTTCACCCGCGGCTTGCCCAGCAAATATGTCAGCCCGGAAACGCGGTAAACCATCACGAACGGTAAATTCATCATCGCGGCTTCGACTGTAGCCGTGCCACTTGCCACAATGCCCGCCCGCGAGTGGAAGAGTGCGGGAAGCGCCAGGGGAACCAGAGTGATCTTCTGCTGCCCGATGAGGTGTTGCAGAAAATTCTGCTCCAGCGTAGGTGCCACCGGAAGAAGGTACTCGTACGCGGATCCCAGCAACGCCGCTGCTTGCAGCATCGTCGGCAGGTTCATCCGTACTTCCTTCACCCTGCTGCCGGGCATCAGCGTGATCCACTGCTTTGCGGAATCGAGCTTGAATTGCCTTGCGTAATCCGCCCGCTCCACCGAAGGGCAAGGCAGTTCCGCCAACGGATGCCCCACGAAAGTCGCATCCACCCCACGTTCCCGGTAGAACTTCTCTTCGAAGGGAAAAATGACCAGCGCTTTGTCGATGTAGTCGCGAATCAGCCGCACCCGCCCCTGCCGCCAGGCCCAGAACTGTGGCGCGACGTAGTACACGGTAGGAATTCCGCGCCGCTTCATCTGCCGCGCCACCCGCCAGTTAAATGCCGGAGAATCGATGACGATGGCAAGATCGGGTTTGCGCCGGTCTACCTCCGCGATCAGGCGTTTATACAACCCAAGAATTTTCGGCAGATGATTAAGAATTTCAGTGATGCCCACGACAGCAAGGTCCTTGGCATCGACCACGGTGTCGCACCCCACACCGCGCATCCGCTCCCCGCCAACCCCAAAAAAATGAAGGGACCCTGTAGGGACAGCCGCCATCTGCTGTCCGGCGGAGCGAAGCTCCGCCAGGGTTTGGCTGGTGTCAGCAACCGCAGGGCGACCCCCTGCCGGACAGCCGTTGGCGGCTGTCCCTACACGAGAATAGGCGCGCCGCAAAGCCTGAATCAGCTGCGCCCCATACATTTCCCCGGAAGCCTCACCAGCCGAGATCAGTATGAGCACAGAGCATTGTAAGCGAGCCGAAGATGGGGCGAGCGCACGTGCTCCACAGACCTAATCGTCCGCGCTAACCGTAGACTGCGGAGCCCGCTCGGCGGCAATCTCCTGATCCTTGTACTGCAGTTGATAAAGCTTGTAGTAAATCCCGCGGTTCGCCAGCAGTTCCTGGTGCGTGCCCATCTCGCGCACCTGCCCTTTGTGCATAACGATAATCTTGTCCGCGCGTTGAATGGTCGACAGCCGGTGCGCAATGATCAGCGACGTCCGCCCCTCCACCATGCGCGCCAGCGCATCCCGCACGCGGAACTCCGTCTCCGTATCCACGCTGGAAGTGGCTTCGTCCAGAATCAGGATCTTGGGCTCGTGCGCCAGGGCCCGCGCAAATGAGATCAGCTGCTTCTGGCCGGTAGATAATGTCGACCCGCGCTCGCGCACTTCCTCGTCAAACCCCTTCGGCAATTCCCGAATGAACTCGGCAAGATTGACGTCCTCAGCCGCCTGCTGCACGTGCGCATCCTGAATGCGCTCTGTGCCCAGCCGGATGTTTCCCCCGATTGTTCCCGTGAACAGAAAGGGATCCTGCAGCACCACCCCGAAGCGCCCGCGCAGATCAGCCAGATCCATTTCCTTGACGTCCACCCCGTCGATGCGGATGGCTCCCTTTTGTACATCGTAAAAGCGCATGAGCAGGGAGATGAGCGTAGTCTTGCCCGCTCCGGTATGGCCAACGACGGCGACGGTTTCTCCCGGCTCGATGGGAAACGTCACATCACGCAGTACCCAATCGGGCTGAGATCCGTCGCCTGTGGACGAACCATTGCCCGAAACACCTGCCGAGCTTTGCTCGGCTGGACGGCCGGGGGCGGCCGTCCCTACATGGCTATTCCCTGATTCCGACGCTTTGCTCTTCTCCGCAAGATCGCGATACGCAAACCACACGTGGTCGAATTCAATTCGGCCCGGACCTTGCGGTGTCTTCGTTACCGCTGGCGAGACTACCTCCACTTCCGCATCCAGCAACTTGAAGATCCGTTCGCTGGCCGCCATTGCCGACTGCAGGATGTTGTACTTCTCGCTGAAGTCCATGATCGGCCGGAAGAAGCGCATCGCATATTGCGTGAACGCGATCAGAACGCCCAGCGAGGCGGCCGTGGCGACCAAGTGAAAGGAAATCAGGTGCTGCGGATCGAACTGGATGCTGACGCTCCTGGAAACGATCGCGCGCATTACGTCCTGTCCGCCGAACCAGATCACGCACGCAATTGCGATCGCCGAAAAGAAATCCACCGCGGGGTAGTACAGCGCGTACGCCAGGATTGCGTCTTTGTACGCGTCCATGTGGCTGCGGTTAATTTCGGAGAACCGGTTGTAGGCCTTGCGTTCCCGGTTGAACAGTTGCAGCACCACCATGCCGCTGACATGTTCCTGCAGATAAGAGTTGATGCGCGCAATGGCTACGCGAATTCGCCGGTAAGAGTCTCGCACCCTGTCGCGAAAGATTTTGGTCGCGACCACAATCAACGGCAGCACGGCAAACGTGATCAGCGCCAGCTTCCAGTTCATGCACAGCATGATCGCGACAATTCCCGCCAAAACGAAAAAATCTTCAAAGATCGACACCACGCCCGAAGTGAACATTTCGTTCAGGGCGTCCACGTCGGTGGTCACGCGCGTCACCAACCGCCCCACGGGATTCTTGTCATAAAATCCCACATGCATGCGCTGCAGGTGACGAAAAATCTGGCTGCGCAGATCGAACATGACCTTCTGTCCCGTCCACTGCATGAAGTAGGTCTGCAGGAACTCAAGAACAAAGCTGAAGATCAGTAGCCCGAAATAAATGCTCGAGATTTGCGCAATGCCCTTGAGGGGCCGCGGATCCAGCCAGTTCCACAATCCCGACATCGCCCCCGGCGCCGGCGCCAGATACCGGTCCACCGCGACTTTCACCAGGTAGGGCCCCAGCACATCGGCAAAGGACTTCAGAATGATGGCGGTAAGAGCAATCCCGACCTGCCAGCCATATGGACGCAGGTAGGCCAGCAGCCGCCGCATCAGACGGCTGTCATACGCTTTGCCTAATACTTCCTCGTCCTGGGCCATGGGTTGCGAATACTGATCTGCGAATCACGCGGGAGGCAACGAGACGCCTTCCCACAGGGTACCTCAAATAGATGGCCCAGACGGCCGCGGGGATGGAAAGACTTTCCAATGGGATAATGACAAGAGTGCCTCTAGGCGTATACATTTCGGTCCCTTTCTGCCGCACCAAGTGCAGCTACTGCAACTTCGCCTCGGATGTATTTTCACGGGCCGTCTTCGAGCGCTATGTCGATCGAGTGTGCGCGGACGTTGCCAACGCGGAGCGCGATGCCAACCAGGCGGGCGGAAAGTTCGAAAGGGAAGTGGACTCCATCTACCTCGGCGGAGGCACGCCGACGGTACTGGAACCTGCCCAGCTCCAGCGCGTGTTCGACGCTGTGCGTGCGCAATTCTCAGTTACACCGGGCGCGGAAGTTACGGTCGAGTGCGCGCCGGGGACGCTCTCTTCGCAGCTTCTGGAAGCCCTCGCGCGTTGTGGCGTGAATCGTGTCAGCCTTGGCGTTCAGTCCTTTGTCGACCGCGAGGCGGCAGCCGTCGGGCGCCTGCACAAGCACGCCACCGTACTGGAGGATATTGCTCACCTGCGGGCAGCGGGAATTTTCAATATCAATATCGACCTGATCGCAGGATTGCCGCACCAGACTGCGGAGAGCTGGCAGGAATCTCTGCATCAAGTCATTGCCAGCGGAGTACCGCACGCCAGCATCTACATGCTCGAAGTCGACGCCGACTCCCGCCTGGGGCGCGAGTTGATCGCGGGTGGTACCCGCTATCACGCCCACTTCGTTCCCGATGACGACGCCACTGCGGATTTTTATCTCGTGGCCTGTGAGATGTTAAACGCGGCGGGCGTGTCGCAATACGAGATCTCGAACTTTTCCCGCACAGGATTCGAGTCCCGACACAACCTGAAGTATTGGACTCGTCAGCCCTATCTCGGCTTCGGCGTCGACGCGCATTCCATGCTACTTTCAGCACGCCCTCCCAGCGACGCAGTGCGCCTCGCGACCGCCGATGTGCTGGAAAAATATGTGAGCGGTTCCCCCCTTCAGAGAACTCCCGTGTCAACCGACGCCGCTCTCGAAGAAACATTCTTCCTGGGATTACGCCTGAACCGTGGAGTGGATCTGGCCCGAGTTGCAGAAGAATTCGGCCAGCCCGCGCTCATTCCACTGCAGACCATCATCGCGGATCTCGAAAAACAAGAATTGCTGGAGCGATCCGGCAATTCCATTCGCCTCGCAAAACGAGGCCGTCTCTTGTCCAACGAAGTCTTCCAATGCTTCCTGGCGCCGGCCTGAGCGTCAGAAACCTGCCCCCCGACCCCTGACCCCTGATCCCTGATCTTCGAAAACGGTATAATAGGGGCGCGCTGGTTCGAGAAGAGCGCGAAGTCCCAGACCATCCGGTCGGTCGGGTGGCATTGCAACAGACGCAAGATCGCCAGTGTTCATGCGCCTTCCGCCATCCTCTTCCTTTCTCCTCCGGACGTAACTTCTTGCTTCTTCAGCGCTATGTTCTAATCAAAAATTCGGGGCATCACGCCCCAGTTGAAGCTGGCCTGCCGGTCGCAGCGCCCGAGTGGTCCGGAGGAAGCGTGGATTTCCTACTGAACGATGAGCAGCAGCAGTTAAAGAAAAGCGTTCGTGAATTCGCCGAGCGCGAAATCAGGCCGCACGTCATGGAATGGGACGAAGCCGGAGAATTCCCGCTCGCCACCATCAAGGAACTGGGCAAGATGGGCTTGATGGGAGTGGTCTTCCCGCCGGAGTACGGCGGCGCCGGCATGGGCTATGTCGAATACGTTACTGCCATCCAGGAACTCTCGCGCGTGGATGGCTCGGTCGGCATCATCGTCGCCGCGCATACCTCCCTCTGCTCGAATCACATTTTCCTTGCCGGCAACGAAGCTCAGAAAAAAAAGTACGTCAGCAAGCTGGCCACGGGAGAATTCATCGGCGCCTGGGGCCTCACCGAGCCCTCTTCCGGATCCGACGCCGGCAGCGCCCGCATGACCGCCGTGCGCAAGGGCAACAACTGGGTCCTGAACGGCACCAAGACTTTCTGCACTAACGGCCATTATGCGGACGTGGTGGTAGCGCTCGCGGTCACCGATCGCGCAGCCCACACCCATGGCCTTTCGGCGTTCGTGATCGACAAGGACACCAAGGGATTCCGCCCGGGCAAGAAAGAAAACAAGCTAGGTCTGCGTGCCAGCGATACCGCAGAATTAATCTTCGAAGACTGCGTCATCCCCGCGGAGAACCTGCTGGGCGCGGAAGGGCAAGGATTCCCCGACGCCATGCGCGTTCTCGATGGCGGCCGCATCTCCATCGCCGCTCTCTCCCTGGGTATGGCCGAGGGAGCCTACGAAGCCGCCCTGAAGTATTCCAAGCAACGCAAGCAGTTCGGCAAAGCCATCAGCGATTTCCAGGCAATCCAATGGAAACTGGCGGACATGGCGACCGAGATTGAAGCTGCGGCCCTGCTCACTATGAAGGCCGCCTCCATGAAAGACGCCGGCATGAAGACGACACAAGAGTCCTCCATGGCGAAGCTCTACGCCAGCGAAGTCGCGGTAAAGTGCGCCAACGAAGGTGTGCAGATTCACGGCGGCTACGGCTTCATCAAAGACTATCCCGCCGAAAAGTTTTATCGCGACGTAAAGCTGTGCACCATCGGCGAAGGCACCAGCGAGATTCAGCGCTTGGTCATTGCCCGGCAGTTGTTGAAAGACTGATGTGAAGTTTGGGTGACACAGGCAGATCAATGCCTCGCTGGCTCTCGCGGTTTGCGGCTTCCTCAACTTCGCTCCAGCTGGTCAAAAACAGCAGTCACGTTTCTTTCCATCTCAGCCTGTCGTTTTCGCCTGCAGGCTACCGAATGCAGTCGGTTCAGATGTGAAGCGACTCGAAAGAAGTCGTAACTTGAGCGCTATCGCCTGTTTCCAACATCTATCTTCAAATAAACGGAAAAGCCGCCCCGAAAAGGCGGCTAGTGTGGATTCATGTGTTCGCTATTCAGTTCCGCGTATGAATTCGTTTCAACGTCACTTGACTGAAGGCAGGCTGCTCGTAGATGCACCAAATTTCGTTGCCATCATCAACGACAACGCACTTTGCCGCAGGGCCACCATCATTCCATGTTTGAGTCAGGATGCAATCTTCGGTGATAGTGGTGTTACCGACGCGATCGAACTCGAGGAAAGCGGTACCGCTATTGACGAAGAGGTGCGAGCTGCTGGTTCCATCTCTATTCAGGTGATAAGTACCCGTCGCCATGTTGTCTACGCCCGCACTCTTCCCCGCTGCCAGAAATCCCCAGTCGCCAGCCTGCCTATCAAGGCCGCAGGGAGGCCCCACAGGTTTAGAGGTTTGGGCAGCGGAAAGTACGAGGCAGGCGGCCGCAAAAAGAACAACCGCGAACAACCGTAACGTTAGCTTCATAGCTTCTCCTTTCAAAACAGACGTTGGTCTTGCTTCGAGTGAATGGCGTCTGAGGGTGCCGTGTCGGCTCCGGGGGTGCTGCGCTCAACTGGCGGGAACTGCTCTTCGGAGAGGCACAACAAGTTGATACCACCCGAATGAGCGTGTTGTGTCAGTGACTTGGGTCACACCTGATGCATTATCGGCGCAAAATCGCCATATCACTCAAAACCCTTAATCTGCCATGTCGCGTGAATCTGTGGAGACTTTCAGGCGTTCAGGGGATGGTCAAGCTGTCCGGCCTGTGGGAAGCTGACGGCATGAAAAAGCCAGAATTGACCGACGTAGGTTGGCTTGGGCCAAAGGACGAGATGGATCGCGCCAGTCACCGCTTCGGCAAGTGCTCTGAGTGCCATGAAACTATCTGCGTCGAAAAGGCCGTGACCGATGGTCCGAGCACTGGACAAGAAACCAATGAAACGCTCTATGAAGCATTTCGCACACACGTTAAGCTGAAGCATTCTGAGGAGTTCAGCCTAGCCGCTATGCCCGCCACCGAAAGGCACGATGCCTAAAAACAATGTCGTTCTGGCGCTCTATCGAAGGTACCGGAAGAAGCCTTGACGGTGCATCACTGTTGAAACATCCCCATTGCACTCAAAATCCCCCGGCAGGGGGTTTTAAGTGCAATCGCCTGATTTCGACAGTCATCCTGCAACTGGGTGCACTTCTCGTCGTGAACGTAGAGTGCTTGCGTGCATGACATCGGATCAAGCCTGGCGGGCTGATGGTCGAGGGCACCAACTACGCCGCGCACGCTGGAAAACCGTTTCACAATGTCGCGAACAGGCGAGAGAGGCTTGCAATTAGTGCAGGTTTCGAGGTCAAGAAGGAAATTCCGGCTTGATACAAACAAAGATTTATGATGGCAGCATAAGGAGTGGGCGGAGCTTTCTCGGCGCAGATTACGGCCTTCCCATGGACAGCTACCTTGGAGTCAAGTGCAAAGTCCTACGATCCATCACCCGAGAAGGTGCGTCCGGGTCTAACCGCCTCTGGCTGTGTCTGTCGCTTTTTGTCTTCTGCAGTCTGGCCTCCGCTTTATCAATCGCGCAAGCCGCAACGCCGGCTTATCCCGGAGTTGATTGGGAGAGAGCCAAGCCGGAGTCGGAAGGCTTCTCCAGCGCCAGGCTGGAAGCGCTGCGCGCCTGGTTGAAAACCCAACGCACGACCGCCATGCTGGTATCGGTGCACGGCAAGGTCATCTTCGAATACGGTGACCTGCAGCGCGTGAGCAATGTGGCATCTGTCCGCAAAAGCATACTGGCCATGCTTTACGGAAAGTACGTCTTCAATGGGACGGTCGATCTGGGCAAGACCGTGAAGGACATCGGTCTGGACGACATCCAGAAGTTTCTTCCCATCGAGAAGGGAGCTACGCTGGAGCAACTCTTGACCGCCCGCTCGGGAATTTATATCCCCACCGGCCTCGAAAATCTCGACCCGAACGCTCCGCAACGGGGATCGCAAACACCGGGTTCTTACTTTTACTACAACAGCTGGGATTTCAACGCCGCAGGCACCGCCTTCGAGAAGCTCACGAGAAAGGACATCTACGACGCTTTGGAGTCGGACTTGGCGCGGCCGATCGGGATGCAGGACTTCGCTCGCTCCCAGCAAAAAAAGATTACCGCAATGCCAGCTTCAGTGCACTCGGAGTATCCCATGTACCTTTCTACGCGAGACATGGCACGGCTCGGGTTACTGATGCTGCGCGAGTGCGATTGGCATGGCCAGCAACTGGAGCCCAGAGACTGGTGCCGGTACATCACCCGGCTCATCACTCCTTTCCATGAGATGAATCCACCAGCCCGGCGGGCGTTAGGGCAACCGGCCCGCTGGGGTTACGGCGCGCTGTGGTGGGTTTGGGACGCGCCGGTATGGCCAGGAAACCAGTATGGTGCGCCCTTCCAGGGAGCCTACATGGCCATGGGTGCTGGCGGTCAGTACATCACCGTGCTTCCCAGCGCCTACCTTGTCATCGCTCACAAGGTCGACATCGATCAGGCCCCTAATGCAGAGGTTAGCACCACTGAGTACAACGCCATTCTGCAAATGGTCATCGCTTCCGCGTGTTCGCGCGGTTGCCGATAGGCCGTTAGTGTGGGCTTTCGGGATCTTATGTGAATGGTATCGACGCTGTTCGGACAGCCCCCGATAGCTCCTCTGCAGGCTGACTTCGACGTGCCGCTTGGGGACAACGGCAATGAGTATTCGGATAGCTGTTGATAAATCGCCTTAACGCTCAAAATGCCTCGGCTGGGCTTTTGAGTTATGTATGGGCTTGGGCCCACACTATGCCCTCAGCGCATGTGTTTCTTGTCCTTCTGCTTTACACTAAACCGGCTTGGACGCGAACTACTCAGCCCTGATCTCCGCCGTACGTTCCGGGGACGCCCGGGCGATGGCCCGTGCTATCTCGATCGTTGAGAATCGTTCTCCCGGTAGATCTGATCTCCTCAAAGCCCTCTTTTCTTCTACGGGGAAAGCTCGCATCCTAGGCATGACTGGCCCGCCTGGAGCGGGGAAGAGCACGCTCGTCGATCAACTGGCAAAGTTCTATCGCAAACAAGACCGCACCGTGGGCATCATCGCGGTCGATCCCACCAGTCCGTACACGGGCGGCGCGATTCTCGGCGACCGTATCCGTATGCAGGACCACTTTGCCGATCCCGGTATCTACATCCGCAGCATGGCGACTCGTGGCTCTCTGGGCGGTCTCGCCCGCACAACTGCGGATGTCACCACGGTCCTCGATGCTTCTGGACGCGACGTAATCCTGATCGAGACCGTAGGCGTCGGACAGGATGAGGTCGATATCGTTCGCCTCGCTGATATCACGGTCGTGATCCTCGTCCCGGGCATGGGCGATGACGTGCAGACCATCAAGGCCGGCATCATGGAGATCGCCGACATCTTCGTCATCAACAAGAGTGACCGCGAAGGCGCCGAACGCGTCGAGCGTGAAATTCGTGCCCTGCAGACCCTAGCCACGCGCCAGGATGGCTGGACGCCTCCCATTGTGAAGACGGTTGCAACTGACGGAACTGGAGTGCCAGATCTGGCCAACGCGATTGCGAGCTATGAAGAATTCCTGCAAAAAGAAAACCGCGCGCTGAAGAAAAGCGTAGAAAACTGGCAGGAGCGCTTAGTTGAAATGCTGCGCGATGCCATGCTCGATAAAGCACGTGCCCACATCGGAAAGATCAACGCCCTGGCCGCGGAAGTTGCCGAGCACAAGCGCGACCCCTATACCGTTGTGGAAGAAATTTCGAAGCTGCCGTAGAAGTGACGTTGCGATTTTCCACAAGCAGGCTCACTCCGAGTGTGACGAACAACCTTTACTCTCGACGCGAAAAAGTCGGACAATCCCATCATGGACGCGGAGTCCCGTGTAGAGACGTAGCTTGCTACGTCTCTGGTTTCGCGCAATGCAAGTTCTTATTCCGGAATACTTTACCCGCAACTCCTGTGTATTGAATACTTTGCGGGGCAAGACTTTGGTACCCACAGCGCAAGTCTCACGAATTGAATACTTTGCCCGAAGTGGTCTAAGAAAATTAACATCAATTCACGCATGGCACCCATGTTCCAGATCGATCATCTCGGCATAGCGGTTAAGTCGCTGTCCTCCGCCAAAGCGATTTACGAGAAGTTAGGACTCAGCGTGTCTCCCGAAGAGACCATCGAACACGAGCAAGTAAAACTGGTGATGGTTCCGATAGGAGAGAGCCGCCTCGAACTGCTCGAGGCCACCTCTCCGGACTCGACCATCGCCAAGTTCATCGCCAAGCGCGGCGAAGGACTGCATCACGTCTGCCTGAAGGTGCCCGATCTTGCGGCCGCCGTGGCGCGCCTCAAGGGCGATGGCGTGCGCCTGGTTTCCGATGACATCAAGGTCGGAGCCGGCGGCCATCGCTACATTTTTGTTCATCCCGCGAGCACAGGTGGGGTGCTCCTCGAATTGGTGCAGGCCTAGGTTTGGTGTAACCCCGGACGCCTTCGTCCGGGGGGGAGCGCACGTGCTTCTTCTGATCACGGATACGTCGGGCCGAAACGGCAGCGTGGCATTAGCGCGCGCGCCGCAAGCCGGGAGCCAGGACGAAGTTCAGATCCTCGAATCCGTACCGCTTGTGGGCGGTACTTTTTCCGCGCAGCTGGTCCCGCAAATTGCAGCCCTGCTCCACAAGCACGGTTTGAGGAAGAGCCAGATCGATGCCTTCATCGTAGTGTCCGGCCCCGGATCATTCACCGGCTTACGCGTCGGGCTGGCGGCCATGAAGGCGCTGGCCGAGATCCTTCAAAAGCCCATCGTGCCCGTGTCGTTGCTGGAAGTGGTGGCGCGTGCCGCTGACATCGAGGGACGCATGGTAGCCGTGCTCGATGCCGGACGCGGCCAACTCTACTCGGGCGAATACGAGATTTCTGGAACGCGGGCGCGATTGATTCAGGAGCACTTGATCGCCAGGGAAGCCTTGCCCGGTTTATCCCCCGGCATCGCCATATCTACTCCGGATCCGTCTGTGGCGCGCATCTCGCGAGAGGCCGGCCTGCGCACTTTCGAATTGAGAGCGATCACTCCGGAGATGGTCGCCATTCTTGGTTGGAGCAAACTGCGGGATGGAGAAATCGTCTCACCTGAGCATTTGGACGCCAACTACGTTCGGCGCTCTGATGAGATATTTGGAAACCCATCTTCTGGTACCCCGAGACAACCGTCCATCTCAAAACCGTGACGATCCGCACTGCTACTGCCGACGACATTCCAGCCCTGATCCAGTTAGAACGCGGCTCGGCCACAGCGGCTCACTGGACCGAGGAGCAGTATAGAGACTTGTTCCGAGACGGCGCCGGTGCCCGCAGACTTGTGTTGCTGGCCGCGACAGAAGACGCGGTGCTTCTCGGCTTCCTGGTCGCCCAACCTATCGCTACCGAGTGGGAATTGGAGAACATCGTGGTGTCATCCACCGAGCGCCGGAAAGGCATTGGCGGACGTTTGCTGCGGGCTCTGATGGACGCGGCCGGCCAGAGCGCCTCCGAATCGGTGTTCCTCGAAGTGCGGGAATCGAATCATCCGGCGCGGCATTTTTACCAGAAAACAGGTTTTCAGCAGGCAGGGGTTCGCAAACGCTATTATCGCGATCCCCCGGAGGACGCCATCTTGTACCGTCTGCAGCTTTCGTAAGCTGTTCTGAAGTGAAACTGCACCACTTTTTTGGCATTGCCGCCGTGTTACGGCTGTGTTAATTTGAGCCCATATCGAGGTTTGGAGGTCTGCTGGATGCTGACTCCGAGAGACCAACTCCTGACCAGTCATGATGAATTCCGCCGACTGGCTCAGGAGCACTCCCAATACGCACAACGTCTTGATGCACTCACCCAAAAACGTTATCTCAGCGAAGACGAAAAGCTGGAAGAGGTCCGTCTGAAGAAGTTGAAACTCCGCCTGAAGGATCAGATGGAATCCATCGAGCGCGAGTACCGGATGCAGTACGGCGTCAATGTAGCCTAATTCCGCAATTGCCAAGCTCCCGGCGGTCCACCCGCCTGGGGAGTAATCTACCTCCAGAAGCGCGCGATCAAGCGCCTTTTTTTATTTATACTTACGATTGTTTTGTTGAGCTGCGCACTCCACCTTCTCGGCTCCTATGAAGATATAATTAAAAGATTCCCTATGGTTCGTGATGGCTACTACTACGGGCTGACGTTTATTGCCGCAGGCATTCTGCTCGGCTGGTTGACCCGTCCTGCCTGGGGGATCATTCCATTTCTGCTGGCTGCATTCTTCCTGCAGTTTTTTCGCGATCCGGAGCGGGTGATTCCGCGGGACCCCGGCGCAGTGGTTTCTCCCGGAGACGGCAAAGTCACCGACGTGGTTGTCAGTAACGACCAGCGCTTGCGCATCAGCATTTTCCTGAACGTCTTCAATGTGCATGTGAACCGCTCGCCCATTTCCGGGGTGCTGCGGGAGGTGAAGTACGTGCGCGGGAAGTTCGTGAATGCCATGAGCGATCTCTCCGCTGACCAGAACGAGCAGAACATCGCGACGGTCGAAGGGGATGACGGGCAGCGTGTCATCTTCAAACAGATCGCAGGGCTTCTGGCGCGGCGCATCATTTTCAATCCCAAGGTCGGAGATCGCCTGGAACGCGGGCAGCGGGTGGGGCTAATCAAGTTTGGATCGCGCGTAGACGTTGTGCTGGATGCCTCCGCCCGCGTCAACGTAAAAATTGGCGATCACGTCAAGGGCGGATCGACTATTCTGGCATACCTGCAGCCGCGCGAAACTACGAGCGCAGGCAGCGTTTCAGCAACCCAGAAGGCGCACTGATGGCCGAGACTCCAACCAGACCGCGACGCAGGATTACGAAGGGGATGTACATTCTCCCCTCGCTGTTCACGACTGCGAATGTGGCTTTCGGCTACTACGCCATCCTCGAGGTGATGCACGCCTCGGCGATTGACTTCTGGCACCTCGATAACGCGGCGAAGGCAATTGGATTTGCGGTGCTGTTCGACGGGCTCGACGGCCGCATCGCGCGCATGACGGGAACGAGCAGCGATTTCGGCCGCGAACTGGATTCCCTGGCAGATGTGATCACCTTCGGAGTTGCGCCGGCCATGCTCGCGTGGACGTGGGGGTTCCATCTCATGCCGCCGGTATTCCTCAGCCAGGGCCAGTGGCACATCAAGTTGGCGCAACTGGGCGCGATTGCCTGCTTCCTGTTTCTGATCGCCGGGGCCAGCCGTTTGGCGCGGTTTAATATCGCCAGCAATCCCCAACCATCCAACCCGGGCCGTCCAGGGAAGAAGTATTTCGTGGGCATGCCCATACCAGCCGGGGCCGGCGTAATTGCTGCCGTGGTGCACTTCACTGTGGGCGAGCCGCTTGCGTCTGCGTACACCGCTCTGGCCTGGTCGGCCATGGTGACGACGGTGGGCTATCTGATGGTGAGCACGTGGCGTTTTTACAGTTTCAAGGACATTGATTTTCGTTCACGCCATCCGTTCCGGCTGGTCGTCGTCCTGGCGGCCCTGTTTGGGCTCATCTTCTTCTTCTCACGCCGGATGCTTTTTGGCATCGCGCTGCTGTACATGGTTTCCGGCGTGTTCTGGCGCCTGCAGTGGATTTTCCGCCGCCGCCCTGGCCCGCGTCCTCCGTCCTATAAGGAGGCTTCGCCAGCACCATGAGCGACACCGCCAAACCTATACCCGCACCCCAAAATGCAGCGCCGCGCACCAAGCTCTACCGTGCGGCCATCGTAGGTGCAGGCTCTCTCAAGGGCAAAGAAGTCGCCGAAGTTCTGAACGAGCGCAACTTCCCGGCGGTGGATATTCGTTTGCTGGACGATGACGAATCGCTCGGCCAACTCGAGGCCATGGGCGACGAAATCAGCTTCATCCAGCGGGTTCGCGCCGAGCAGTTCGAGCACGTGGACTTCACGTTCTTTGCCTCCGATCAGGAGAGCACCCGGCGGAGCTGGAAAGATGCGCGCGACGCGGGCAGCACCATTCTCGATCTCTCGGGAGTTCTCGAAGATCAGGCGGGCGCCAACGTGCGCTCCTTGTGGGTGGAGCGCGAGCGAGGGCAAGTCGCGCTTCCGGAACTGCAGCCCGGACCCTGTGTGACCGCTCATCCCGCAGCCGTGACTTTGGCGCTGCTGCTGTTGCGGGCCCGGAAAGCCGGCGCGATTCGGCGCGTGGTGGCGACGATTTACCAACCCGCTTCCGAGCACGGCCAGCGCGGGATGGATGAATTGCATCAGCAGACCGTCAATCTGCTTTCGTTCCAGCCGCTGCCCAAAGATGTTTTTGACGCGCAGGTAGCTTTCAACATGGTGGCGCGTTACGGGCACAAGTCGCAGCCGGCGCTGGATTCGCTGGAGGCGACGGTTTTGCGGCACTACCGCAAGATCGCCGGCGAGGATGCGCCCGATCCTTCCGTTCTCCTGCTCCAGGCTCCGATTTTTCATGGCCACGCCATGGCAGTGTTCCTGGAGATGGATCACGCGGTGGAGTTGGAAGATTGGTCGCGTGTTCTGACAGGCGACCACGTCGCCATTCCCGGTGGCGAGGAAGATGCACCGAGCAACGTGAGTTCGGCTGGGCAGGCGGATGTCCAACTCTCAATCAAGATGGATCCGACGCAGCCGAATGGCGTCTGGCTGTGGGCAGCGGCTGACAATCTGCGCGTGTCCGCCGTTACGGCCGTCGAGTGTGCGGAGAGCATGACCGCGATGCGTCCGACAGGGAAGATCCAGTGAACAGGTTCCCCGGCCTGGTGTTGTGCCTGCTGCTGGGCGTCACCACGGCATGCGGATATCACGCCGCCGGACACGCGGCTCAACTTCCGCAGAACCTCACCACCATAGCGGTTCCCCCTTTTAAAAACGAAACCTTGACCTATCGCATCGATCAGACGCTGACCAGTTCTGTGGTGCGCGAATTTAATACGCGCACGCGCTACCGCATCGTCCCGGATACCAGCGATGCCGATGCGACCTTGCGAGGAACCGTGCTCTCCACCACCGCGTCGCCGCTGACTTACGATACTTCCACCGGGCGCGCCGCCAGCGTTTTGGTCGTAGTCAGCATGAGTGTCACCCTGAGCGATCGCGGCGGCAAGGTTCTTTACCAAAATCCGGCGTATCTGTTTCGCGAGCAGTACGAGGTGTCACAGGACTTGTCCAGCTTCTTTGAGGAAGACTCTCCCGCGTTCCGCCGGCTTTCGCAGGACTTTGCCCGCACGCTGGTGGCGAATATCCTGGAGGGATTCTGATGTTAAGGCGCTTTCGTCTAGTGGCGGCCGTGCTGGCGAGCCTGCTGTGCTCCGCCTGTTATAGCGGATCTCGGCCGCCGCACGTCGGATCGCCCGCCAAAGAATTTACGGTCGCCGATTCCGACCACAGCGTCAGCCTGAACCAGTACCGCGGACAGGTGGTGTTGGTGAACTTCTGGGCAACGTGGTGTCCGCCGTGTGTGGAGGAACTCCCGTCCTTGATGAGCTTGCAGGAGCGGATGAAAGGCCGGGGCATCGTGGTTGTGGGGGTGAGCATTGACGTGGACGGGGATGCCTACCACCGCTTTTTGAAGCAGCACAACATCAACTTTGTAACCGTTCGCGATCCTGACCAGAAAGTCGCGTCCATGTACGGGACCTCGGGCTGGCCGGAGACTTACATCATCGACCGGCAGGGCGTGTTGCGCAGGAAATTTGTGGGGCCGGTCGACTGGAATGCCCCGGACGTGATTGCATTTCTCAGCAGGATGTAGGAGTTCGCGAACGCGTCACTAGGCGCAGAAACGGCTGCATGCTAAATTCGAAGGGTGCCGCGTAGGGAGAATACCTGGTTCTGATGCGCGCCTTTGCCCAAGCCGAACGCTTCGTCAGCGATCTGCAATCGCGCAAGCTGCGCGCTGCTTACGTGTTTGTGGGTGACGAAGCCTTCTTCCGCAAGCGCTTCCGCGACGCCATTCTGGAGCACCTGGTCCCGGCGGACCTGCGGGATTTCAGTTTGTTCGAATTCGATCTCGGGGACACGGACCTGGCAGAGGTTCTCGATCGCGCCCGCACTCCTTCGCTGATGGCTCCATTTCAGGTCTTCTTCGTGCGCGGGGTGAAGCATCTGTTCGGCCGCGGTTCCAATGAAGAAAAGCTCGCGGCCATCGAGGACTACTGCAAGAATCCCAATCCCGATGCGCTGATCGTATTTGTGGCCGATCACATCAGCATCCCCGCAGATGTTCGCAAAATCGAGATGCAGGACCGGGAGCGCTACCAGCGCATTCGCGAGACCATGGGCCAGTACTGCGGAATCGTCGAACTGGCGCGGGTGGAAGAAGGCGAGGCGGTTCGCTGGATCACCGACTACTGTACGAGCCAGGCAGTGCAGATAGAGGCCGATGGCGCACGCGAGTTGGTCGACGCGCTCGGGGGCGACATGATGATGATCTCCAATGAACTGGAGAAGCTGATTCTGTACGTAGGCGAGAAAAAGCGGATCACCCTGGGCGACGTGGAGACGATGGTGCTCGCGGCGAAGCAGAGGTCGCTCTACGAGCTAACGGATGCGATCTCGTCGAAGGATCGGGTCCGCGCGCTGGATGTGCTTGATGCCATCCTGGCGTCGGGCGACGGCGAAGAAGCTTCCATCGGACACGTCTACATGCTGGCAAAAAGTTTCCGCCAGATGCTGATTATTCTGGAACGCAACGTGCGCGATCAGCGCATGCTCTGGGCGGCGCTGTGGCAAGGATTTCGCGTGCCTCCCTTTGCAGCGGACGACATTATCCGGCAGGCCCGGCGCTATAAGTCGCGGCGGGAGCTGACGCGTGCAATTCGCCTGGTGGCGAAGGCGGACTTGGCCCTGCGCTCCAATCCCGTAAGCAAACGCCTGGTGCTGGAACGGCTCATCATGGACCTGACTACCGAGCCCAAGGTGGAAGCCCCCGGGTGGATGCAGGATCAGTTGCCCGTGTAGCGTGGCTATCGAGCCAGTAACGCCTTCGACTGGTACTCCGCGCCTCGAATGCGGGGGAACGCCTCCATAAGCCTTCACTTAAGCTGGATGCCTGGACTTTGCACCCTGCCGGCCAGTTTCTGGGCGGCAGCTTCCGAGTAGCCGACAACCCGCTCGGAGACTTCATGCACGGTTGCTTTCAAGGGGAAACGTCCACGACGCCCTCAATAATGCGATGCGTGCCAGCGCAAGAGGGGTATAATGTGCTTGAACGTGGAATGAGCGGAGGTGTGCCAATGGCTTCGCCTCGCGAATCCAAAGGTTCAACGAAAATCGCCGTCCCGGCGCCGACTGAACGGAAATCGCGACGCACGCGGAATTCTACGCGTCCACCCCCAGCCCCCAAAAACGGCCACAAATTCGACCCCCAGGTGTTCCTCGACACCATCGGCGAAGGCAGAAAGGCTTTGCTCTTTCCGAAGAAGCAAACCATCTTCGCCCAAGGGGGCCCCGCAGACGCACTTTTCTACCTGCGGACAGGCAAGGTAAGACTCACCGTTGTCTCCAAGGATGGCAAGGAAGCCACAATCGGCATATTAAGTGACGGAAGTTTCTTCGGCGAAGGTTCGCTTGCGGGCCAACCTCTTCGCATGGGCTCAGCCACCGCAATGACGGATTGCGCTGTTCTGAGAATCGAGAAAAAGGCCATGGTGGACGCGCTTCACCGCGAACACACCCTTTCCGATCTGTTCGTCGCATATTTGTTGACCCGGAACATCCGATACGAAGAGGACCTGGTTGACCAACTGTTTAATTCCAGCGAGAAAAGGTTAGCCCGTGTCCTGCTCATGCTTGCTCATTTTGGCAAGGAAGGGACTCCAGAATCCGTGATTCCGAAGCTCAGTCAAGAGACGCTGGCCGAGATGGTAGGCACCACTCGTTCGCGGGTGAGCTTTTTCATGAACCGGTTCAGGAAATTGGGATTCATTGACTACGCCGGGGGTCCAGAAGGTGGGTTACAGGTTCACAGTTCACTTCTCAACGTCGTTCTTCACGACTAGCTGGTCGCGTCATCCAATTGCGGGACAATGGCTATACAGCGATCCAGGGCGGGCGCCGCGTCCATAGAGTCCGATGAAGCAGGCGCACGCCCTATCCGAGCGACTCCCAAACGCGTAACATTAGGCTGAACGTTTCACGTCCAGGTGTCACGGGAATTTTGCATGGTAACGGAACGGAAATGATGCTTCCCCCACAGACGCGAGATTTGGCCCTACGACTTCTTGCTTACGAAGACGCTGCGGGCAAGACCTCCGAGCCGACGGAATTCGCGGCCTTTGGCGTCTGTGAGAGGTTGCGCCAGCCAATAATTACACTGGCGGGCCTTGCCGGTTTTCGCTCGCTCCTTTCTCGTGCTCTGACGCTGGCCAGGGCGGAAGCTCCCAGTCTTAAAGCCGTGCAGGTCGCGGCGGATGGCTCCTTGCAGGGTCTAGAGGATCTTCGGCCTCAAGCCGACGCGGACCAAGCTCGGGAGGCAGGAATAATTCTCATTACCCAGTTACTTGGGCTGCTTGTCCGAGTTGTTGGCGAAGCTATGACGTTGCAGCTGGTGACATCTGAAATTCTCCCAGACTTTAAGTTCCTCTCGAAGAGCGGAATACCCATCGGCTTTGAAGCGATCGTCAATGAAGTCGATGATCTCCAAGGCGTCAGTGCGCGTCTCGAGAGACTGGCGGAGCAATATCCGCCCGTGACAGAAGCGCTGATGACTATCTCGGGAAACGTCCTAAACACGGCGACGGTATTGGCGGTAGTGGCGGCAATTAAAAGCCCCAAGCCGAACTGAGTAAAGCGTTTGCGCCTTGCACGGAAAAGGAGATCGTGAGTATTCCAGAGTCGCGACATTTGGCCCAACGCCTTCTTACTTACGAAGCCGTTGCGGGCGAGAGCTCCGAGCCAGCGGAGTCTGCGGCTTTTCGCGTGTGTGCGAAGCTGCGTCGTCCCCTCATTACACTCGCGGGAGTTGCCGGCTTTCGCTCGCTGCTTTCTCGTGCTCTGACGCTGGCCAGGGCGGAAGCTCCCAGTCTGAGCGCGGTACAGGTCGCCGCGGATGGCTCCATAAAAGGTCTAGAGGAGCCTGCGTCGCAACCTGACAAGGAACAGGCGAGGGACGGAGGAGCCATTCTCATTGCCCAGTTAATCGGGCTGCTCCTCACTTTCATTGGCGAGGGTTTAACGTTGCGGCTGGTTCAGGATGTGTGGCCGGAGGCTGCCTTCGACGGCCGCGTTTCCGAGAAGGAGAGGAAGCTTGAGCGCACAAGATAGAGTGATAATAAAAAAACTGCCGACCGGCGTGCCGGGCCTCGATGAAATCCTGGGCGGCGGTCTCCCGGAATTTTCTTTTAATATCATCGCGGGCGCTCCGGGAAGCGGCAAGACAACGCTGGCGCACCAAATCATATTCGCCAACGCGACGCCGGAGCGTCCGGCGCTCTATTTCACCATCCTCGGCGAACCCGCCATCAAAATGCTGCGTTACCAGCAACAGTACACGTTCTTTGACCAGGCCAAGTTAAACAATGCTGTCCGCTTTATCAACTTGAGCCAGGTTGTGTTGGAGAAGGATCTGGACGCGGTCTTAGAAGAGATTACGAAAGAGGTTGAGAAGGCAAGCCCCGGCGTCGTGGTAGTGGACTCCTTTCGCACCGTGGTACGGAAGGCGCAGGGCGGCACAACGGAAGTGGAGCTGCAATCCTTTATTCAGCGGTTAGCCCTGCTCCTGACGAGTTGGCAAGCCACGACTTTTCTGGTCGGGGAGTATGTCGAGGGTGAGATCCGAGACAATCCCGTATTCACGGTCTCCGATGGCCTCTTTTGGCTTTACCAGGCTGCGGAGCGAAGTTCCATTGTGCGGAAACTCCAGATCGTGAAACAGCGCGGGCAGGCGTCCGTGCCGGGACTGCACACCTTCCGCATTACCCATGCTGGGCTACAAGCCTTCTCGCGTACTCTTGGGCTGGCCGGACAAGCAAGGAAGATACCCAGTTCACGGCGCCTTTCCATCGGTATTCCGGAATTGGACAAGATGCTCGGCGGGGGCATTCCAGAAGGCGATAGTGTCCTGGTGGCAGGAGCTTCGGGGACGGGAAAATCAGTTTTGGCAACCCAATTCATTGCTGAGGGCATACGTCAGGGCGATCCGGGAGTTGTGGTGGTCTTTGAAGAACGGCCGCAAGAGTATGCGGAGAGGGCCAGCAGTTTTGGTTTGGATCTGAAAACGCCGCGACACGAGAAGAAACTCGAAATTCTCTACCTTCGTCCCCTGGATCTCTCGGTGGATGAAACCATGCACGAGATTCTTGACGCGGTCCAGAAGATTGGCGCCAAACGCCTGGTGATTGATTCGCTGGCGGGCTTTGAGATGGCGCTAGCCCCCGGCTTCCGCGCCGACTTTCGCGAATCGCTCTACCGGATGATAACCGCCTTGACCGGAGTCGGGGTGACGATTTTAAGCACGGTTGAGGTGAACGAGTCTTTCACGGAATTCCCGTTTAGTACTTACTCAATTTCCTTTCTCACCGATGACATTATCCGGCTTCGATACGTATGCATCGACGCCCAGCTTCGCAAGATCATGGTCGTTATCAAGATGCGCGGTGGCAACCATAGCAAGGATATCCGCGAATATGAAATTACCTCCGAGGGTGTGGTCATCATCGGCGAACGCCTCACGGATTATCAAGGCCTTATCACTGGGATTCCGGAGCATTTGAACCGATCCGGCAATAATGAAGAGCGCTCACACAGGCCGAAAGCCAAAACCAAAAGCTAGCTAGAATTAATCTGGGACTAATCTGACAGCGATAGCACTCACAACAGGGAGTGGCCGGTCTGGATTTCTGGTCGTGTCACGGGCTAACCGGAAGGAATTCTTAGGTTAACCCTCATGGGGGAACGCCCCATTATAGCTAGAGCTATGTTGGACGTGGGCTCTTATCTCGATCGCATCGGCTACTCGGGGCCGATCGCAGCGACGGCTACAAATCTGCGGGCGCTCCACCGTGCCCACCTGCTCGCGGTCCCGTTCGAGAATCTGGACATCTCCCTGGGGCGCAAGATCGTGCTGGATGAAGATGCGATTCTAAAGAAGATTGTAGAGTTACGGCGCGGAGGGTTCTGTTACGAGTTGAACTGCGCCTTCGCGGACTTGCTGCGGTCTTTGGGATTTCAGGTGACGCTCCTGTCCGCGCGCGTGGCGCGGAGCAATGGTGGAGAAGGACCGGAGTTCGATCATCTGACGCTTCGGGTCGATCTCGAAAAAGCCTGGCTGGCTGATGCGGGATTCGGAGATTCGTTTCTGGAACCGCTGCGGTTGGAAGCGGACACGGAACAGTCGGATCCGGCGGGCACATTCCGGCTGGTCGAGGAAGGAGGCCGCTGGCATATGCAAAAGCGGGAGTCCGACGGGAATTGGACGGCGCAGTACTCGTTCTCGTTGCAGCCTCGCCGTTTGGAGGAGTTTGCGGGCATGTGTCACGTTCATCAGACTTCGCCTAAGTCGTCGTTCACGCAGAAACGCATTTGCTCGCGAGCTACTGCGCAGGGGCGGATGACGCTATCGGAAATGAAGCTGATTGTGACGGGCAGCGGTGGACGGCAGGAGACGACGATCGCTTCCGAGGAGGAGCGCCAGAGGGTCTTGCAAAGCGAGTTCGGCATCAGTTTGTAGGTTGCCGCGGGACAACGTCGATTGGAGAGCCCAAGGGGCTGTCCCTACCTGAACATCTTTTCAGGGTGCGGTCCTACTTCAGTGCTGCTACGCGTGCGCTCAGCCGGGACTTATAGCGGGAACCGGTGTTCTCGTGCAGGGTCCCTTTCCGAATGGCCTTGTCCAGCGCGGAAACGGTCTTGCGATAGGTCTGCTCGGCGGCGGCCTTGTCGCCCTTGGCGATAGTCTCGCGCAATTCTCGGAGCTGGGTGCGCAGGGAAGAGGTCTTCGCGCGATTGCGCGCGGTACGGGTTTCGGTTTGGCGGGCGCGCTTCAGCGCAGAAAGATGATTTGCCATGTCTGGTTCGTTACCTTCGTGTAGTCCGAGAGATATTCGGGTGGGTCCGAAACAATGATTATATGGGAGCATCTCTCGACGGGTCAAACAGTTGGCTCGTCGACCCCGGCTTAAAACGCGCAAAGTTCCACAAAGGAAAAGCCCTTGGCTGACGGTCTTGAACGCCTGAAAGTGCTGATCAACTCTTCCACACCAATCATCGTGATGGAGACTTCGGAGGAGATGCGCGCCGTGAACCTGGTTCGCACTGCCTGCTCGGAGCTCAACATGGCTACCTTCGAGTGGACGATTGCGGATGGGCTGGTGCGCTCCGGTTCCGCTTCTGCTCCTCAAGTGGCGGTTATGGGGATGCAGGCGAGGATCGATCAGGGTAAGGTCTGGAATGCAGCAGCGCGTCCGCAGGTGAGAACCACGTTGAGTCCAAACGCCGGAGAAGCAGACCGCTTGACGCGCGCCATGACGACTTCGATGGGGGCTGATGCTGGGGCGGTGGCGACAGGTGCGTCCATGTACAACAGCCGTGAGCCCGTGCAGGCTTTAGCCAACATGGAGTCGATGACGGTGGAAGCCGTTTTCATCCTCAAGGATTTTCACCGGCACATGGACGATCCGGTGGTGGTGCGCCGGTTGCGCGATGTGGGGCAGAAGTTCTCAGCCAACCGGCGCACGGTGATTATCACGGCGCCTGAACTGAGCGTGCCGCCAGAACTGACGAAGTTAGTCGAATATTTCGATCTTCCCCTGCCGGACCGCGACCGGCTGCATGAAATCGTGAAGGACACATTCACGCGGCTCTCCAAGACGTATACGCTGAAACTGGAACTGGATGCTACCGGCGTGGATGCCATAGCGGCGAATCTCCGTGGCTTGAGCGAGGAAGAAGCGGAGCGCGCCATCTCGCAGGCGCTGGTGACGCGATACGCCTTGTGTCCGGAGAGTGTTACGGATGTGCTCGAAGCCAAGAAACAACTCCTGCGGCATTCGGGGATGCTGGAATTTGTAGAGGCGTCGGACAACATGGCGAACGTTGGCGGGCTGGAGAATCTGAAACACTGGTTGCAGCAGCGCCGGGGGGCCTGGGAAGATTCGGCGCGGGAGTTCGGCTTGGAGCCGCCACACGGGGTGATCATTCTGGGCGTGCAAGGGTGCGGCAAATCGTTGTGTGCCCGGGCGGTGGCCGGCGAGTGGAAATTGCCGCTGGTGAAGTTCGATACCTCGGCGGTGTACGACAAATACATCGGCGAGACGGAGAAGCGGATTCGCAAGGTGTTTCAGGTAGCGGAAGGCCTGGCGCCGTGCGTGCTGTGGATTGATGAGTTGGAAAAGGTGTTCGCGGGCAGCGGACCGGATTCCGCTTCCGCAGATGCCGGAGTTTCCTCGCGGCTGCTGGCGTCCTTTCTGTCCTGGATGCAGGATCGCAAGGCGCCGGTGTTCGTGGCAGCGACTTGTAACAACGTGACCGTGCTGCCTCCGGAGCTAATCCGCAAAGGGCGGTTTGATGAATTGTTCTTTGTCGATCTGCCGAACCAGGCAGAGCGGCGGCAGGTCTTTTCCATTCAGCTGGCCAGGCGCAAACGGAATCCCACGGAGTTCGATCTGGAGAAGATTGCGGCTGCTGCCAAAGGGTATTCCGGCGCCGAAATCGACGCCGCAGTGCAGGGTGCGCTCTATGCCGCCTATTCCGAGAAGAAGCCGCTCAGCACGCAATTGCTCATGGACGCATTGAGCCAGACGGTGCCGCTTTCGACCACCCGCGCGGAGGAAATTGCAGCCCTGCGGGAGTGGGCCAGGACGCGGGCCGTGCCGGCATACTCGGGTGAGCAAACTGCATCAAAGGCGTGTTGACGCGCCTTCTCGACCGGGGTAGGCTGGTACTTAATGGTAGTGATTTGCCCTCGCGGCATCCGCATTCCGACCGGTTCTGTTCCCACGCAAAGTTCTGCTTTTTCGATGAGGTCGAGCAGGCGTGATTGCGTTCCGCCTCCGCAGGCGGCAGAGCCTGGCTCAAAGCTTGCGATCCAGCCCCCGGACACACGCCACGCTAGAACCACACACGCATGAAGAAAAGCATCGGGGTCAGCCCCAACATCGAGACGTTTTTCGGCCCGCGCGACGAGAACGTGCGCCTGCTGGAGGACAGTTTCAACATCAGCATCGATCTGCGGTCGAATTCCATCGACCTGGAAGGCGCGGCGCGCGATGTGGCGCGCGCCGAGCAGGTATTCGCCGACTACGAAAGCCTGCAGCGCTCGGGATTCACCTTCAACAACGGCGATTTGAACAGCATGGTGCGCGTGCTCACGACGGATCCGAACGCTACACTGCGCGGGCTGGCGGAGGCGGGACGGCAGCGCTCGTTCGGGCGCCGCACGGTGCAGCCGAAGAGCGGAAACCAGCGGCGCTATCTGGATGCCATCGAGACTCATGACATGGTATTTGGCATCGGTCCGGCGGGAACGGGCAAAACTTATCTGGCAGTGGCGATGGCGATCTCGGCGCTGCTGGCCAAGCGAGTGAACCGAATCATCCTGGCGCGTCCGGCGGTGGAGGCGGGCGAACGGCTGGGGTTCCTGCCCGGCACGCTACAGGACAAGATCGATCCTTATCTTCGTCCGCTCTATGACGCTTTGTATGACATGCTCGATCCTGAGAAGGTGGATCGCTATCTGGAGAAGAGCGTGATCGAGATTGCTCCCATCGCGTTTATGCGGGGACGCACGCTGAACGATTCCTTCGTCATTCTGGACGAGGCTCAGAACACTACTTCGGAGCAGATGAAGATGTTCGTGACCCGGCTGGGATTTAACTCCAAGGCGGTGATCACCGGAGACGTGACGCAGATCGATTTGCCCAACGCGCGGCGCAGCGGCTTGCTCGAGGCCATTGAAGTTCTCAAGAATGTGGAGGGCCTGGCGTTCGTACACTTCGATGAAGGCGACGTGGTGCGGCATCATTTGGTGCAGCGCATTGTGCGCGCCTATGACGAGCACAAGACCCGGGTGGCGGAGCAGCAGATGCTGTTGCTGGCAGAGGCCAAGAATTCTGACTTGGCGGAGGCGGCTGAGAAAGGTACGGCCGCTTCCCCGGAGGAGAAATCTGCTACGACGGATGCGAAGGAATAAGCTTTGCGGATGGGGAGGGCTGCGAGCCGGCTCTCCCTTTTCTTTTCGGACCTGAAATTTGCTAAGGAATTCCGGATTGGTGATCTTGCAGAAAAAGGTCGTAGGGTTAAGTGAGGGATCGCTGAGCCGGTTCGTGATGCGGGCCAGGCGGGAATCCCGGCTGCACGGAAGGGTGAATGTGCTGGTCACCGGCAGCAGTGCAATGCGTACACTAAACGAGCGATTTCGGGGAAAGAACGGGCCCACGGACGTCCTCTCGTTTCCTTCCGAACAAGAGATACAAACCGGGGGGAAGAAAAGACCGGGTTTTGCGGGAGAGATTGCAATCTCGGCTGATATTGCGGCGCAAAATGCCGCGCGGCTCGGGCATCCCGTGGCATCTGAAGTGAAGGTGCTGGCGCTGCACGGGATACTTCATTTGGCGGGTATGGACCACGAGCATGATAATGGGCAGATGGCCAGGACAGAGGCGAAGCTACGCCGCTTGCTAAGGCTGCCTGCCACGTTGACCGAGCGCGCCCGGCCGGCAGAATCCCCTAGGGTCGCAAGTCGTCGAAGTCCGCGCAAGGGCAGGAGGACGGCATGACCATTGCCGTTGCCTTTGCTCTGCTGCTTCTTATTGGCGTGCTGACGCTGGTGTCGTACGTGGACCGCGTCTACCAGGAGCTGGGCAAATTTCTCTCCCGTGAATTCCAGGACAATATCGACGTCTTCGAGCAGAAGATCGAGCCCAAACTAAGGGTGAGCCGAGCTCGCTCTTCGCTATCGATGGCCGTGCTGACGCAATTAACGATGGCGATCGTAACCTTGCTGATCGGGTTCCTGCTATTCAGCGATCAACTGTGGGGCGTCTATGAAGTTCTGCAAGCAGCCATAAGCCTGCTGCTGATTGTTATTGTTTTTCAGCGCTTTCTGCCATTTGTCTTCTTCTCGCGCACGAGGGGCGAGTGGCTTTGTCATTGGACATTGTTTCTGCGCCTGCTCATCTATGTCGTTATGCCGGTAACGATTGTTCTCGGCTTTCTGCAGTCCGTGGCGTCGCTGACAAGAGAGAATACGAGAGAGGAACCGGAGACCTCAGCGGAAGCCGTGGACGCTCTCATCGAGGCTGGCCAGGAGGAAGGAATTATTCAGGCGGGAGATCGCGATCTGATCCAGTCTGTCGTGGAATTCAGCGGGAAGACCGTGCGCGAAGCAATGAAGCCGAGGCCCGCAATGTTTGCCCTTACGATCGACACAACGGTGGAGCAGCTCATCGAGAAACTGCGGATCAAGCACTACGCGCGAGTGCCGGTCTACGAAGGCAGCATCCACAATATTAAGGGTGTTGTGTACGCCCAGGACGTATTGCAGGTGCCGGACAGCGAAGCCAAAATTCGCACTCTGGACAGCATCATGCGGCGGGATGTCCACTTCGTTCCGGAGAGCAAGCTGGGAAGCGACCTGCTGCGCGAAATGCAGAAGGACAACATCCGGATGGCGATTGTCGTCGATGAATACGGCGGCGTCGCTGGACTAGTGACGATTGAAGACCTGGTGGAAGAGATTGTGGGAGAGATTCGCGACGACCGCGATAAGCCCGAGGTTGTGCGCGAGGGCGAACGGGTATTCGTTGTCGCGGGCGGCATGGATGTGGATCGCCTGGATGAACTCTTCGGGATCAAGCCGGAAGGGAAGGAATCGGCGACCATCGCCGGCCTGGTGAGCGAACTTGCGGGCAGGATTCCGCACAAAGGCGAGGTAGTTGAGGAAGATGGGCTGCGCTTTGAAGTGCTCGAAGCTACCGACCGCAAAGTGGAACGGGTGCGGGTAATGGCTGTGCAGCCGCGGCAGTTGAAGGTGATTTGAAGCTGATAGCTTTTAGCTCTTAGCTTTTAGCTCCTAGCTTAAAGCTCCTAGCTCCCGGGCCTTAGCTCTATTCTTACCCTCTCGCGAGATCTAGTGCAAATTCTCCGTTATAGTGGGAGAGGTTGACGCTAGAGGGTCGCAGTTCGTCGCAAAACGTGTTTCTCCATGCCTTTTCGATCTGGATTCGTCTGCATTCTTGGCCGGCCTAACGCCGGGAAATCTACTTTGCTCAATGCGCTTGTGGGAGAGAAGCTGGCCATCATCTCGCCCAAGCCGCAGACCACACGCAACCGCATCCAGGGCGTCATTCATATTCCCAGGAAGAACGGTAAGGGCGGCGGCCAGATCGTGCTGATTGACACCCCCGGGGTGCATAAGCCGGACAGTTCGCTCGGCCGCAAGATGATGGTCGAGGTTCGTGAGGCGCTGGAAGGCTGCGATCTGGTGCTGGTGATCATGGATGTGGCGCGCAAGCTCGATCCGCGCGATGAGTTCGCGCTGCAACTTGTGCGGCGAACCGGAGCGAAGGCATTTTTGATCCTGAACAAGGTCGATTTGATCCGCGAGAAATCGAAGCTGTTACCCATCATCGAGGAATACCGCAAATTGTATGACTTCGCCGAAGTGGTCCCAATTTCGGCGCTGAAGCGCAAAGGGCTGGAGGTGCTGCTCGATGGAATTTTGGCAGTGCTCCCTGCCGGGCCGGCGTATTTTCCGGAAGATCAAGTTACGGATCAGCCGGCACGTTTCATGGCGGCGGAGATCATCCGTGAACAGGTGCTGCTGAATACCAGCGAAGAAATTCCATATTCGACGACCGTGATCGTGGAGACCTTCGAAGAGGGCAAGCGCCTGACGCGAATTGCAGCCACGATATTTTGCGAACGGGATAGTCAGAAGGGAATCCTGGTGGGCAAGGGCGGGCAGATGCTGAAAAAGATTGGGACGTCCGCCCGCATCCAGATCGAGCGCATGCTGGGGACTAAGCTCTTTCTTGAACTCTACGTGAAAGCAGAACCCAACTGGCGTGACTCGCGGCGATTCGTGGACGAACTGGATTGGCGACGACAGTTAGAGCAGCGCATGCTGCAACAGAGTCCGGGTGAGGACGTCCCCGCAACGCGCAGTGTTTCGGGCGCATCCCGCCAGACACAGAAGTGAAGTTATGTACAGCAAATCAATTTATATGTAGTAACCTTCGTCGGAACGAGCGTGCCGTTGCCGTTTTCAGCATGCGCCACTACAATCGAGGGGCTACAGGGGCGTAAGATCGACAACGAGCAAATATGCCTGCGGACCCTTCCGAGGAACACTTCCCAGAATACAATTTCGATCCGGACCAATTGAGCTTGCGCGTGCGCGTTACTCTCGTGGCGGACCGCAAAGCTGTGGACCCTGTCGTCGAACAGGTGATGCAGGCGGTGCGCGAGATGAAGTGCGTGAACGGCAAGGAAGACGCGATCGAACTGTCTCTGCAGGAAGCGCTGGCCAATGCGGTAGTTCACGGCGCGAAAGAAGATCCCAACAAAATCGTCGAGTGCCTGGTGGCTTGCGACGAACAAAGGGGAATTCTCATCATTGTGCGCGATCCCGGCGAAGGATTCCATCCGGAGGAGATTCCCAGCTGCACGATCGGCGACAATCTATATGCCAATCACGGCCGCGGGATTTTTCTCATTAACCAGTTGATGGATGAGGTCAAGTTCTACAAGAACGGGACCGAAATTCACATGGTGAAGCACTGACGCGCTTGGCCCGATCATTTCCCTTATCATTAGTCTCTGTCGAGTACGGATCCACATTCGACAACGAATCGAATCGCATTAAGACATGACTCACTTGTTGTGGCGGTACGCAGGCGCGCTGCTGACTGGAGTTGGCATCGGCTTTCTGGGCGGGTTGTTTGGCAAAGGAGGCAGTGCGGTGGCGACTCCTCTGCTAAGCCTGATCGGATTTCCCGGATTTGTGGCGGTTGCGTCCCCCCTGCCAGCGACCGTGCCCAGTACGGCGGTCGCTTCCCGTGAGTACTGGCGCTCGGGGCTGATCGATTGGGAGATCTTCTGGTGGAGCGTCGGTATCGGAACACCGACGATCATCGCGGGTTCGTTCCTGTCGCACGTGGTCGGCGCTCGTCCGTTGCTGATCCTCACCGGAATCCTGGTCCTCGGTTTCGGGGCGTCTTTCCTGTTCTTCCCGCAAGATCGATCTCTGGCGACAGAGGCGGCGCGCAATCCTGAGGGACTTCGTCCGTCTTATTGGCGGACGCGGATGGTCGTTGTCGCCCTGGGCGTCGGATTGATCTCAGGACTGCTCGCGAATGCCGGTGGATTTCTCCTGGTGCCGAGCTATACGAATTTTCTCAAGCAGCCCATGAAGAAGGCCTTTGCCTGTTCACTGGCCGTGTCTTCAGTTCTGGCCCTTCCGGGCACCGTCGTTCACGCTTACCTGGGGCACATCTCCTGGATCGTTACGGCTTTAGTAGCGGCGGGAGCGATTCCGTTTGCACATCTGGGAGCAAAACTGGCGATCAAGACTCGAGCCGCCAAACTCGAGCGCTGGTATGGGGTGATATTGACCGGTCTGGGAATTTTCTTTCTTTACCAAATTTGAGACGAGCGCCTTCAGATCACTCTTTCGCCGCTATTCCCAGGGCTTTCATTTTCCGGTAGAGGTGGCTGCGTTCGAGGCCAAGCACCTCCGCGGCGCGGGTCACGTTGCCGTGATTCTCATCGAGTTTCTTCAGGATGTAATCGCGCTCGTAAGCGTCGCGAGCCTGATGAAGCGTGGAGAATTCGCCTTTCGGTGTGCGGCGGCCGCCGTCGCGATAGACCAGCGGGGGCAGATGCTTGCTGTCGAAGCGAGTGGTGGTGGGATTCATGATTACGATGCGCTCGATGACATTGCGCAACTCGCGCACGTTGCCCGGCCAGGAATAACGCATGAGCACGTCAATGGCATCGTCGGTGATCTCACGGGGACGCCGGCCATAGGTCGCCGCAAGTTCCTTGAGGAAGTGGCGAGTGAAAAGGGGGATGTCTTCCTTGCGCTCGCGCAGTGGCGGAACGAAGAATGGAATCACGTTCAACCGGTAAAAGAGATCTTCCCGAAAGTTGCCCCGCGAAATCTCTTCTTCCAGATCTTTATTCGTAGATGCGATCACGCGCACGTCGACGGTAATGGTTTTGTCGCTGCCTACGGGAGTGAACCGTTGTTCTTCGAGGGTGCGTAGGACCTTGGATTGAGTCTTGAGGCTCATATCGCCGACTTCGTCGAGGAACAGGGTGCCGCCGTGAGCGCGCTGGAACTTGCCTTCTTTGTCAGCCATAGCTCCGGGGAAAGAGCCTTTGCGGTGGCCGAACAGTTCGCTCTCGATCAAGTCTTCAGGAATGGCGGCGCAGTTCATCTCCACAAAAGTCTCATCTTTCCGCAGACTCTGGGCGTGAATGGCGTGTGCGACTAATTCTTTGCCGGTGCCGGATTCGCCATAAATCAGGACGCGGCCGTTGGTCGGAGCCATGAGCGCGATCTGCTGGCGCAGAGCTTTCATCGGGATGCTGTCGCCGGCAATAATGCTCTTGGCCTGCAGCTGCTTTTTGAGATCCACGTTTTCCCGTTGCAGCTTCTTGGCGTCGATCGCGTTCTTCACCAGGATGAGAGTCTTCTCCATCCGCAAGGGCTTTTCCAGGAAGTCATAGGCACCCAATTTGGTGGCGCGCACTGCGGTTTCAATGGTGCCGTGTCCGGAGATCATGATGACTTCCGGAGGATTATCGAGGTCGCGAATCTTGGCAAGGGTATCGAGGCCGTCCATGCCGGGTAGCCAGATATCGAGCAGAATCACATCGAAGGCGGTTTTACTGATCAGATCAAGGCAGGCTTCGCCGCTATCTACAGAAGACGATGAGTATCCTTCATCCGCGAGGATTCCGGCGAGCGAGTCTCGGATTCCGGCTTCGTCGTCGACGATCAGAATATTAGGCATGGTGGACGGTACGGGGTGCGGGAGCGGCTTCGGAGACAACGGGCAGCTCCAAGATGAAGCGCGCGCCCACCGGCTGATTTTCTTCGACGCGAATGGAACCGTGGTGGTCCTCGACGATGCGGCTCACGATGGCGAGGCCTAAGCCGGTGCCGCGTTTTTTGGTGGAGAAGTAGGGAAGGAATAACTTCTCCTTAAGCTCGCGAGTGACGCCGTGACCGGTATCGGCAACAGTGATCTCCACGGCGTCGCGGCTGGCGACCAGCGCGGTGGAGATTTCGATCTCGCGTACCATCGAACTCTGCGAGGCCTCGGCGGCATTGTCCACCAGATTGGCCAGAGCCCGCTTCATTGCTTCGTTATCCGCGAGGACTTTGGGAAGATCGGGGGCGAGGGATTTGTGAACGCGGATACCGTCGAGCCGTCCATTGAACATCGACAAGGCGCTCTCGATAATTTCGTTGATGTCCGAGGGCTTGGGCTTGGCGACTGGGAAGCGAGCCAGGGTAGAGAACTCGTCGACGAGCCGGCGTACGGTCTCGACCGCCCCCGCAATCGTCTCGGCGCAGCTGCGAACTACCGCGGCGGCAGCGGGATCGGCCGGAGTTGCGCGGTCGAGATGACGCTGAATGCGTTCTGCCGAGAGCGCAATGGGAGTAAGCGGGTTCTTGATCTCGTGGGCCACGCGGCGGGCCACTTCGCGCCAGGCTGCTTGTTTCTGGGCCTTCAGCAGATCGGAGAGGTCTTCAAATACGATCACATACCCGGAGCGTTCCGCCTGGTGCCGCAACGTCGCCACCGTGACGGCAACGTTCAAGGTGCCTCGCGGGAGTTGAATTTCCATCTGGCTGGTGGTCATGCCCATGCGGTCGCTGCGGCGGAGGATGGGTTCGAAATCCTCCAGGATTTCGGCAGGAAAGACCTCGCCCAGGGAGGCTCCGATCAGAATTTCAGGGGCGCCATCGTGTCCCCCGTCGGGGTGGAACATTCGACGCAGAGCCTGATTGACGTGGGTCACGCGCAGATCTCCGTCGAGGGAGAGCACTCCAGTTGGAATGTTTTCGAGAATGGTTTCCATCTGGCGGCGGCGTTGATCCAGTTCCGCATTGGCAGCACTGAGATCGCGGCTGGAAGCTTCAATTTGCCGGCGACTGCCTTCCAGGTCTTCGGCCATGCGGTTGAAGGAGCGCACCAGGTCACCGATTTCGTCAGCGGAACTGACATCGACACGGTAATCCAAGCGTCCGCGGGAAATTTCCTGGGTTGCTTCCGCCAGGGCAGAGAGCGGGCGGGTCACGATCTTGGCGAGGAACAAGGCCAGCCAGGTGGTGACGAACAGCACCGTCATCGTGAGCAGCAGAAGCAAGCCCATATAGGTGCGGCGGACGACGCGGCGTTCGCGGGCCAGATCGTAATAGCGTTTCTGGCTGGCCTCCACCTCACGAACGGTCTGGGAAAATTCTTTGGGCAGCGGGATGGCGACCAGGATCTGGCCGCCGCCCTGAACGGGCGCACTGCCTAAGGTGTAGTCCATGCCCTGCCAGGTAAATTGAGCGGGAGCGCCGGCTTCGGACTGGGCGATCGGGAGAGAGCCTTTCAGCACAGGCCAGGGCGCTGGAGCGTTATAGCTGGCCTCAGCGTTTCCTTCTCGAACCGCAAGCGCGAAGCCTCCCTGTAGGGTGGTTTCGTGGTGCTGAAATTCGTCGGCGACGCCGGAAAAGCCGTGACCGCCGAAGCCGCGTTCCACTTCCGGAGACGCGGCCAGCGCTGAAGCCTCGGCCCGCGCGTTTTGCATGGCATAGTCTGCCAGCAATGTCACCATGGCGTGAGTGTCCGCTCGGACTTCTTCAACGGGAGTCGAGAACCATTTATCGATAGAGCGATTCATCAGTCCATAGGCGAACCAGTACATCATCATTACCGGCACTGAGGACAGAAGCAGGGCGCCGGCTACCATTCGCGTTCGGAATTTGGCTCCCAGCACTCCCAGTCGGCGCTCCGCGAAAAGCTTCAGCAGGTTGCGCATCAACACGAATGTCAATGCCACGAAGAGCAGGAAGATGAGGGCGGAAAGTGCAGCGAAGACGACGATTTCCTGATTATTTCCGGGATGCAGAAAGTTCAGGTCGAAGGCCGTCTGCGAAACCAGGATGGCCAGCAGCAGAAACACTGAGACCGACAGCAGGATGATGACCTGCTTGCGGTAGGACGTCTTCACGGATCGGGTTGGAGCCGGTTGATCCACGGATCAGTCTGATTCTCGAAATCGGCCACAGATTCGCGCGGATTTCACGGATACGGCAATCAGGGATACAGCAGCTGGGTCCATATCCGTCACGCGCCAGGCTTTCGAAGTCATTATAGATGCGCAGACCCAGGCAGACGCTGCATCCGGCGCCATGAACCAAACTGGTTCAATGGCCTGATCCAGGCTGGGGCTCATGCCCGCGCATCGCTCGCGAGGAAATCTCTTCGAGCACGGCGGAGTAGGCGGGCTTTGGCCTATAGCTCTTGTCAAACAGCAGCGCTCCACCGCGAGCACCGTGAGAGTGGGAGCCGATCCAGGAGTACTTGTCAGTGAATCCCCAGGTCTGAACGGCCGTACAGCCCAGGTTCTGCAGACACGCGCTTACGACGCTCCTGTAGATGTCGGCCTGGCGCTTGAGGTCGTTACTGCGAATTATGCCTGTGGAGTCAACTGGCAAAGAAACGTCCAGTTCGGTGATGTGCACCTGAATCCCGAGGGCGGAGAGGCGGGCGATATTCCTGGCAAGGGCATTGGCATCAAAGTCCAAGTTGGAGATGTGAAACTGCAGGCCGACTCCATCGATGGGGATGCCGCGTTGCTTGAAGTCTTTGACCATGCCGTATACGGCATCCGACTTGGGGCTCATGCCTTCTGCGTCAGCCTCGTTGTAGAAAAGGAGAGCTTTGGGATCTGCGTCGCGCGCCCAGCGAAATGCCTGCTCGATATATGCCGTGCCTTGTCCTGAGAACCCGATACCCGGCTGATTGAACCAGATGGAGTCTTTCAGTTTTCCATGTTCCTCGAAGGCCTCGTTGACTACGTCCCAGGCAAAGACTTGGCCGGCATAGTGCTTCATCACTGTAGCGATATGTTCTTGCAGCAGGTGTGATAACTGCTGGGGAGTAAAGCTCGCCGTGCTCAGCCATTTGGGATTGTCGTGATCCCAAAGCAGGCAATGTCCGCGGAGTTTCATATTGTGAGCCCGCGCGAAGCGGACAATCTCATCGCCCTCGTGAAAATCAAAAACGCCGAGGTGGCGGCGAATAATCCACCACTTCATCGCGTCCTCAGGTTCGACCATATTGAATTCGCGACCGAGGGTTTCGGAGTAGGCGGCCTCGGAAAGTGCATAAGGTCGAACCGCGGTGCCCACTAGCAAGCCTGCGGCTGCGGCGGCCTGGCGCAAGGTTGCTGGAGGCGCAGAACCAGTCCCCAGGAGCAACGCCAGAAAACTGAGAAGTACCAGCCGCCGGGATCGTGTCATCTCCCTCTACTTAGCGGAAGGCAGGAAGGGATGTAAAGGACATTCGTCACATTTGAGCTTTGATTTCCCACAATAGTTCTTGCCTACTCCGACGATGAGACCGTGCATCTCGTTGTAGATCTGAACCAGAGCGGTCCGCGTGGCAGTGCTCACTGCGGAGGGAGCATGGGACGCTCCTCGAATGCCAGTGGCAAGCGGCGGGGCCGAGCAGGAGTGCTCCAGTTGCTCCGGCCGCTGAACTACAGGCTGCAAAGCCTTCTCCAAGAATCGCCGTATTTCTTCATAGTCCGTAGTCAAAGGGAGAATGCCGTGTCGGTCGAGAATGCGCCGGGTGTATGCATCCACGACAAACACCGGGTGATTTCCGGCATATAAGAGAATCGAGTCCGCGGTCTCCGGTCCAACGCCATTCAAGCTGAGCAGTTCTTCGCGCAGTTGTGGCGTGGGCTGCGAGAACATCTCTTCGATCGAGCCGCCATATGCTTGGTCAAGGAACCTCACGAATGTTTTCAGGCGCTGGGCTTTTTGCCGGAAATAGCCGGAGGGCCGGATCAGGCGCTCGAGTTTCGATATCCGGATGCGTCGCATGGAGTCAACCGAAAGTGCGCCAGCGTCGCGCAGATTGGCCAAGGCTCGTTCTACATTGATCCACGCGGTATTCTGGGTCAGATAGGCCCCGACGATCACCTCAAACTGCGTTTCCGCCGGCCACCAATGTTGCGGCCCCCAGGTGCGGTAAAGCGTCCCATAGTAAGTTCGGATTTGTTTTTCCGCTGCTGTGGAAGGCACGTCGAAAGTCCTCTCTCGAGTGTAATCGAGCCCTTATTCAGGCGCTTTCGGGCATCACAGCTTTGCATTAGGACTTACTGAAGTGCATGTACCGAATTGAACTGAAGCTGTCAAGAAATCGCGGAAATGGCCAGTTTTCGCGGAATAGCGCAGGCCGAGCCACTTGGAAACAATGGTCTTCATGAGGGCAAGTACCAAAGTAAGTGGTGCAGTAATTCGCTTGCGTTGACAATTTATGTCAACGCGAATGAGTTGCCTTCCTCTCCCAAGAACGGGCGGCCACGCGCGCCGTGCCGCACATCTTTGAGGCACCGTTCCATTTAAGTGGTCAGGAGATCAGGGTATGTCTCAACGGCTGGGTGACCTTCTCGTCAAAGAGAAGATCATTACCCCAGAGCAGTTGGAACAAGCGACGAAGGTGCAGAAGGAGCAGAGCTGCCGGCTGGGCTCGGCCCTGGTGAAGCTCGGATTCCTCACCGATGAGGACGTCACGAACTTTCTATCCCGCCAATATGGCGTGCCCGCAATCAATCTTTCCTACTTCGAAATTGATCCCGCGGTCGTCAAGCTGATCCCGTTTGAGACTGCGAAACGCTACCAGATCCTTCCCCTGAGCCGAGTGGGCGCATCGCTCACCATTGCCATGGTCGATCCGACGAATGTGTTCGCCATGGACGATATCAAGTTTATGACCGGCTTCAATATCGAGCCGGTGGTCGCTGCCGAAAGCTCGATTCTCGCGGGCATCGAGAAGGCATACGGGGGCGGCAAGGAAGAAGATCTCGAAGCCGTGATGCAGTCGATGTCAGAGATGAATGAGAGCGACGTCGAACTGCAGTCGGAAGAGCAACAACTCGAACTGGCGGAACTGGAGAAAGCGGCCGACGAAGCCCCTGTGGTGAAGCTGGTGAACGTGGTGCTGGGCGACGCGGTGAAGCGGGGCGCCAGCGATATTCATATCGAGCCCTACGAAAAAGAGTTTCGTGTGCGGTTCCGTATTGACGGTGTGCTGCAACCGATCATGTCGCCGCCGATGAAACTGAAGGATGCGATCACGTCGCGTCTGAAGATTATGTCGAAGCTGGACATCAGCGAGAAGCGGCTGCCGCAAGACGGCCGCATCATGCTGAAGATGAACATCGGCGGACGGAAGAAGCAACTCGACTTCCGCGTCAGCACTTTGCCCACGCTGTGGGGCGAGAAGATCGTGCTGCGGCTGCTGGATAAAGAAAACCTGCGGCTCGACATGACCAAGCTGGGGTTCGAGCCTGAGTCGCTGGTGAAATTCGAGAAGGCGATTCTGAAACCATACGGCATGGTGCTGGTCACGGGCCCAACCGGATCCGGCAAGACTAACACGCTCTACTCTTCCATTTCCCGATTGAACCAGCCGGACACGAACATCATGACGGCGGAGGATCCGGTCGAATTTCAGTTGCAGGGCGTCAACCAGGTGCAGATGAAAGAGCAGATCGGGTTGAACTTTGCGGCTGCGTTGCGATCGTTCCTGCGGCAAGACCCGAACATCATCCTGGTCGGCGAAATTCGTGATTTTGAAACTGCAGAAATCGCCATCAAGGCCGCACTGACGGGGCACTTGGTGCTTTCAACGCTGCACACCAACGGTGCTCCCGAAACCATTACCCGTCTGATGAACATGGGCATTGAGCCCTTCCTGGTTGCGACATCGGTGCACCTGATCTGCGCTCAGCGGCTGGTTCGCCGCATCTGCAAGGACTGCACCGAGCCGGTGGATGTGCCTCCTCAAACCTTGATCGATGCGGGTTTCACACCCGAAGAGGCGAAGACGATGAAGATCCAGAAAGGCAAGGGTTGCGGCGTTTGCAATAACACTGGGTACAAGGGCCGCTGTGGCTTGTATGAGGTGATGGAGGTCGATGACGAAATTCGCGAACTGGTGCTGGTGGGTGCCTCAGCCCTGGAATTGAAGAAGAAAGCGATCGAGAAGGGGATGATTACGTTGCGCCGCAGCGGTCTGATCAAGGTGGCGGCGGGAATGACGACGCTGGAAGAAGTGGCGCGCGAAACGATTCACTGATCTTTGGACTTGAAAGGGAAGGAACTTCATCATGGGTTTGTCGTTAAGCGATCTGCTCAAACGAATGCTGGAGATGAACGGCAGCGATTTGCACATCACCACGAACTCGCCGCCCCAGATTCGTGTACACGGGCACCTGGTGCCGCTCGACCTGCCACAGATGACCCCCGCAGAAACCAAGCAACTGGCTTACAGCGTGATGACCGACTCGCAGAAGCACCGGTTTGAAGAAAGCCTCGAACTCGACTTCTCCTTCGGCCTGAAGGGGCTGGCCCGCTTCCGTGCGAACGTCTTCAACCAGCGCGGCGCCACGGCGGCCGTGTTTCGTGTCATTCCTTTCGAGATCAAGTCGTTCAACCAGCTGGGGCTGGCTCCGGTGGTGAGCAAGCTCTGCGACAAGCCGCGCGGACTAGTACTGGTCACGGGGCCGACGGGATCGGGCAAGTCGACCACGCTGGCGGCCATGATCGACAAGATCAACACCGAGCGTCACGACCATATTCTGACCATCGAAGACCCGATCGAATTCGTGCACATGAACAAGAACTGCGTGGTGAACCAGCGCGAACTGCACGCCGACACGAAGAGTTTCAGCGACGCACTGCGCGCCGCCCTGCGTGAAGATCCCGACGTGGTGCTGATCGGCGAAATGCGCGATCTGGAAACCATCGAGTCGGCACTGCGCATCGCAGAAACCGGTCACCTCACTTTCGGGACGTTGCACACCAACTCGGCAACCTCGACCATCAACCGTATTATCGACGTATTTCCAGCGCACCAGCAGCCGCAGATACGGGCACAACTGTCCCTGGTGCTGGAAGGAATCATGTGCCAGAGCCTGGTGCCGCGGATTGACGGCAAGGGCCGCGCCATGATCATGGAGATCCTGGTCCCTAACCCCGCGGTTCGGAACCTGATCCGCGAAGACAAGATTCACCAGATTTACTCCTCCATGCAGTCGGGGCAGGAGAAGTTCGGAATGCAGACATTTAACCAGTCGCTGGCGACGGCGTATTTCCAGAAGCAGATCTCGATGGACACTGCGCTGGCGCGCTCCAGCAATGTTGACGAACTGACGGAAATGATCAACCGCGGGGCAAGTCTATTGAACCGGCCGGGCACGGCAGGAACAACGCTGGCCCGGGGAGCGGCTCCGTCCAAGCATTAATTGGTAGACCGGTAGGAATTTGGAAGAAGCGGCAGTTTAGGTTGCAGCCAACAGAATCAGGAGAAGCAAAACCATGCCAGTTTTCACATTTTCAGGCAAAGACGGGTCGGGACAGAAAATATCCGGGGAACGGATGGCAGTGAACAAGCAGGCGCTGGCCCAGGCCTTGCGTCGCGAACGCATCACCCCGGGAGCCATTCGCGAAAAAGGCAAAGAATTCTCGATGCCCACGTTCGGCACAACGAAGATCAAAACCAAGGACATCGCGATCTTCTTTCGCCAATTCTCGGTCATGATCGACGCCGGGCTGCCGCTGGTGCAGTGTCTGGAAATTCTGGCGGCGAACCAGGAGAACCCTGCATTCCAAAAGACGCTGACCGGCGTGCGTACCACGGTGGAGGGCGGGGCGACCCTGGCCAATGCCATGCGCCAGTATCCGGTAGTGTTCGATGACCTGACCACCAACATGATCGAGGCCGGCGAAACCGGCGGTATTCTCGACATCATCCTGCAGCGCCTGGCCACCTACGTGGAAAAGGCGGTGCGCCTGAAAGCCGCCGTGAAATCGGCGTTGATCTATCCCGTGGCTGTCGTCAGCATGGCGGTGTTGATCGTAGGCGCGCTGCTGAAGTGGGTGGTGCCTATCTTCGCCAACCTGTTTGCCGGATTGGGGGTGGCTCTGCCGCTTCCCACGCGAATCGTCATGGGGCTGAGCGGCTTTGTGCAGACGTTCTGGTGGATGTTCTTCGTGGGGGCCTTCGCCCTGTTCTTCGGCGTGAAGCAAATCCGCAAGCACCCCACCGGACGTTATTACTTCGACAAGATGCTGCTGAACCTGCCAGTCATGGGAAGCCTGCTGCGCAAGATTGCGGTTGGCCGTTTCACGCGGACGCTCGGAACCCTGATCACCTCCGGCGTACCGATTCTCGAAGGCCTGAGCATCACGGCCAAGACCTCGGGCAACGCCGTTCTGGAAGAAGCACTGATGAAAGTGCGCAAGGCGATCGAAGAAGGGCGCACCATCGTCGATCCCTTGCGGGAATGCGGCGTGTTCCCCAACATGGTGACGCAGATGATCGGAGTGGGCGAAGCCACGGGCGCAATGGATTCGATGTTGCAGAAGATTGCCGATTTCTACGAGGAAGAAGTTGACGCAGCGACCAAGGACATGCTGGCCATGCTGGAGCCAGTGATCATTGGTATTTTGGGCGTCATGATCGGTGGCATCGTGATCTCGCTGTACATGCCGCTGTTCGCCATGATCGCGAAACTGGCAGGCTAAGGGCAGCTTTCAAAAGGGACAGGTTTCAAGGTTTCAAGCGCAGGTGCGGGAGAAACTTTGAAACCTTTCGCCACGGGATCCCATGCAATCGACGTTCGATGAGCGCAATTGGCTGAGGTGGCTGGTCCGGGTCCGGATATTCATTTTGACCCTGCTGCTGGCCATGCAGCTGGCGGTTGCGCAATTCAGCCCGACGCCGCTGCCCATGCGGCTGTTCGTCAGCACGATCCTGTTCTGGTTTGGCCTTTCTCTGTTTTTCGTTCTTCTTTTGTCCCTATGGCAAGAGCACCGCCTGCAGGCGTCGCTACAGGTGCTCACGGATCTGGCGCTCGTCAGCCTGGTTGTGCACGAGACAGGGGGCTGGGACAGTTCGCTGAATTTCCTGTATCCTCTGGCCATCATTGTGGCCAGCGTGTTGTTGCCGCGGGTCTGGGCATACCTGATCGCGGCTCTGGCGTTTATTCTCTACGGCTCGGTTCTGGAGCTGAACTACTATGCCGTAATTCCTTCCTATTGCACCACGCACCCGGGCTTTCACGCGCTGCAGGCGATCATCTTCGTGAACCTGTTCGCCTTCCTGGCTGTGGCGTACCTGGCCGGCCTGCTGACGGCCAAGCTGCGGCAGGTTGGCGTGCAACTGAAAGACACCAGCGGCGCGCTGGAAAGCCTGCAGGTGCTGCATGAGAACATCGTCCACTCCATCAGCAGCGGGCTGGTCACGACGGGGCTGGATGGCCGGGTCACGCTGGTCAATGCGGCCGGGCAACGGCTTCTGGAACACACCGCGGCGGAGTTGGTGGGCACTCCGGTGAGCCAACTTTTCATGGATCCTCTGCCTACCGTCGAGTCGGAGCATGCCCATGCGGAAGTGCGGTTCGAAAATCCGGGAAAGTTCCGCAAGACGCTGCGCGTGCGAGTGGCAGCGCTCACCGTGCCGGAACGCGGCGATCAGGGCTACGTCTATGTCCTGGATGACTTAACCGAACTCCGGCGGCTGGAGCGGGAGATCCGGATGCAGGATCGTCTGGCGGCGGTGGGGCGTCTGGCGGCGGCGATCGCGCATGAAATTAGGAACCCGCTCACGTCCATTGCCGGATCCGTCAGTATGCTTTCCGGCGTGCCCGAGATGAACGAGGAACATCGCCGCTTACTGGATATCGTGACCCGCGAATCGCAGCGGCTGAATGCGATTATTACGGATTTTCTGGCGTATTCCCGCACTAAGCAATATCACTTCGAGAAGGTCGATCTCATCCACCTGATGGAAGACACTTTGACGCTGATGGATCACCGGATGAAGGCGGAGAATACAGGCATCACAATCAAGCGTTCCTTCCCCGTGAAGCAAGCGTGGACGCTCGCCGATGGCGACAAGTTAAAGCAGGTATTTTGGAACATTTGCGAGAACGCCGTTCGCGCCATGAAAGACGGAGGCACGTTGACGGTCAGCGTTGAAGCCGGGAGTGAAGACTGGCAGATCGGGTTTGCCGATACCGGAGCGGGGATGAACCCGCAACAAACGGAAAAAGTATTCGAACCTTTCCAGTCAAACTTTGAGGGGGGTACGGGACTGGGACTCGCGATCGTCTACCAGATTATGCAGGCGCATGAGGGCAAAATCTGGGCGCGCTCCAAGCAGGGGCAGGGAACTACCTTTGTGCTGCGCTTGCACCGACTTGATGCGGAGCGGCCAGCCATGGCAGCGAACGGAACTGGACAAACGATGGTCGCGGGCGCCGCGGCCGGGGGAGGTTCGCATGGCTAATATTCTGGTCTGCGATGACGAACGCTCCATTTGCGAAATGCTTGATATTTCCTTGCGCCGGGAAGGCCATAAAGTCGAGACGGTTCAGTCGGGGCAGGGCGCAAAAAACAAGATAGACAGCGCTTTGTATGACGTCATTATCACCGACATTAAGATGCCGAATATCGATGGCATCGAGGTGCTGCGCCATGCGCACCGCGTTTCGCCGGACTCCGCCGTCATTTTAATCACGGCGGTGGATGACTATGAGGCTGCGGTAGAGGCGGTGAAGGCCGGGGGCGCCTCGGATTACATTCGCAAGAGTCCGGGACTGGTGGACGAAATCAAGCTGGCGATGAAGCGCACCCTGGAGAAGCTCGCCCTCAGCAAACAGAATTTTGCGCTGCGCCGCGACGCCGCCACCCGCAATTCGCTGGACAACATCATTGGATCCAGTCCCGCAATGGAGAAGCTGAAGCAAACAGTGCGCACGGTGGCCTCGACGGCCAGCACCGTACTGATCCAGGGAGAGAGTGGAACCGGCAAGGAACTGGTTGCGCGCGCCGTTCATGTCTGCTCGCCGCGTGCCAGCGACACGTTCGTCTCGGTGAATTGCGGCGCTTTCCCTGAAACCTTGCTGGAGAGCGAACTGTTCGGCTACGTGAAGGGCGCTTTCACCGGAGCGAACCAGAACAAACGCGGGCTGTTCGAAGTAGCCGATGGGGGCACGATATTTCTCGACGAGATCAGCGAGATGACGCTGGCAATGCAGGTGAAGCTGCTGCGGGTCCTGCAGGAGCGCACGGTGCGTCCGGTGGGGGGGACGAGCGAGATTGCGATCGATGTGCGTGTGATTGCCGCAACCAACCGCGAGTTGGATAAGGCGGTAGCGGAGAACGTGTTCCGCGAAGATCTCTATTATCGACTGAATGTGATTCCAATCCGCGTCCCTCCTCTACGGGAGCGCAGAGAAGATGTTCCCGTGCTGGTAAACCATTTCCTGAAGAAGTACGCCAGTGCGGCCGGGCGAGGCATTCTACGCGTGCATGCTTCCTCCTTGGAAAGCCTGTGTGGTTACGAGTGGCCAGGAAACGTGCGGCAACTGGAAAACACGGTAGAACGCGCCGTAGCCCTGGAGACCAGCGACGAACTTCACGTGGAGCTTCCCATGGAGCGCCCGAAAGCGCGCGCCGCGGCCGCGGGCGCAGGGGCGAGCAGCTTGCCGGAATTCGGCGCGGACTTCACCCTGCCGCAAGGTATCGGGATGGAGAACTACGTTGCCAGCATCGAACGCTCATTGTTGCAGGGAGCCCTTAATCAGAGCGGGGGCGTGCAGACCAAAGCCGCCGACCTGCTTGGGATCTCGTATCGCTCATTCCGCCATCTCATGAAAAAGTATTCTCTGTAGCGGCCCTTCGGGGCGCGCAAATCACTAAAAATAAAGGCGAACCCTAGGGTGCAGGCTGTGGAAACCGGCTTTGTCGGTTATGCGGTATGCAGACCTGCAGAAGATCGTGTAATTTGTGCCGACGAGCCCGCTTAGCCTAGGAAGTTTCGTCTAAGGCATTTACCTGAGAAGGGGTTCCGAACGCGCCAGCTCCAGCTCAGCTCGCAGGCGGGACTTGCACCATCCCAATTTCTTCACAGTAGCGGACCTGCAAAGACGTTATCGCGGACTGCACCGAACCCATCGTTTCGCATGGGGGGTGTGCGCGCTTAACGCGTGCTTTGGCGCACTCCAAAAGACACAGAGGGGCATGATGACCAGACTTCCCAATTTGCGGGGGAAGATTCGGAATTGCGGAAGTAAAGAATTTTGTCTGCAAGTGCCTGTGGAAAATCAGCTTCCGGACGAATTCGGCGCTCAAGGATCGGAAATGGCAAGCTGGATGCTATGAGGTTCAGTAAGCTTCCGTGCTGCTCATCGGGCCACGGGAAACACTAAAAGTAAAAGAGGGGGGATCTGATGAAGGATCAGACTGTTCGGCTGGGACCTCGCGAACAGCAGATTGTCGAACTGCTTCTGCAGGGTTGCGACAATGCCGAAATCGCCAGCCAACTGAACATGGCGCGGCGTACCGTGAAGGCTCATTTCAACCGGTTGTTCTTACGTTTTGGGATTACTGGAGGTATCAAGCGAGTAAAGCTCGCAACCCTACTTTATCGGAGGCAGACATGTCCGCAAGTGAACGCTATGGGAACCGTATCCCCAGTGAACGTGAACACCGCGTCATCGAGCTCGTTGCCGGAGGCTTAAAGAATAAAGAAGTCGCCGATGCCATTGGGACGACCGAGCACGTTGTGAAGAATTACCTCCGGGTGATCTACGACAAGCTTGGGCTTTGGAACCGCGTCGAACTGGCCCTGTGGTACGAGTCGAGACGAGGTGTGTCTACACCTGCTTTGGCAATGCAATAATCCACGCTCGTGGAAGGGGTCGCGGCCAAGATCGGCTGCGGCCCTGATCGTAGAAGTCTCAGTCAAACAATAAAAAACAGATCTATTGGCAGCCGAATGCCGGCAGGTTGCGCAGGCGTTGACCAGCGCCGCTGATACCCTTACGGGCAGCGGAATCGAGCAAGATTCGAGCTTGGTCGCAATTCTTGGACACTCCATCACCCTTGAGGTAGAGATCGGCGAGCAGGACAGTCGCCTGCCCGTTGTGCTTGGCAATCGACTTCCAAAGCCACTTGGCGGCTTCGGCGGTATCGCGTCGCTGGCCGTTCGTTCCGTTTAAGTATCGTTGCGCCACCGCTAGCTCTTCCGCTCCCCATCGATCGCCGGGAACGTTGGGCTGTGAGAGTCGCTCGCTGGTTTCTGTCGGCGCAGCTTTTGCCGGGGCTGGGGTGGGTGCAGGTGCAGGCGCTTCCTTTGCGGGCTCGTTAACCTTTGCCTTGACTGGTTCCTTGGGTGCGGCGTCGGTTGCCGGGATACTCTCCGTCGGAGGCTTGTTAGCCGCTGTATCCGGCGCATCGGGCTTGGTCGCCGCGGCCTGATCGTCCGGGGACGCTGTGACCGGCGGGGGCGCGGAGACCCCGTGCAACGCCTGCGAGTTCTGCATTGCACGCCAAGCCATATAGCCGAGTCCGAGGATCAGAAGGGCGAGCACTGCTCCGATGTACCAACGAGACGAAGAAGAAGAGGGGGCGGGTTCGTAGTTCCAATCATTGCGGTCATCCGCGTTGGTCTCGCGGTAAGCCTGGAACAGCGACAGTTCATGTCTGGGCGCAGCATATGCATCTTCATCTGAGGACTGCGGGGGCTCGCTCCATTGCTGCGTCTCGGGCTCATGCGCCAGGCCTTGCCCGTTGCCATTCGGTGCGGGAGTGGGAGCTCGTTCGACTTGGCGATCACCTTCAACGTTCCGCTCCGCGCCGCACATGCCGCAGAATCTGTTAACCGCGGGATTGTCATAGCCACAGTTCTCGCAACGAGATAGAGGTGGTTGCGCCGCCAGTTCGGAAGCCAACGCCGATTCGCGGCGCGCTTTATCAGCCTGGAGCTGGTGAAGCAGTTCCAGAACCGCGTGTTCGCGGCTTTCGGGAGGAGTCGTGAAATATACTTCGGCCCATCGTCCCATGTTCTCCGCCAGCAGAGGATTAATCAGGGGATTCAGCTCTGCTGAAGGTAAGCTATGTTCCTCTGCAGCTTGTTCGCTTGGATGTGGCAAGAAGTCTCTCCGACGCAAACGCGTCTCGACGCAGATTGTGCGCTAGTAGGTATGATTGCACTCCGAGCCTTTCTGGTTGTCAATCCTAAATTGCCTCGAATGAAAGACGTAAGTAGAAGAACTTCGCTCTAGTCGCAGACTTTGCGATAGGCGGGAGCGAACTGATCGAGCTGGGCGTCGCGCTGAGAGGTGTATTTACCCTTAGGGGTTTTCCCGTACAAGTCGGCATTGGGGCAGTAGTAAAGCCCAGTTTGAACGTCGACCCAGACTGCCGTAGAAGGATTGCCCTTGTTTTCAGGTACGGGGGGAGGTTCGGCCAAGCCGAGATGAATCAGGACGCGATCCAAGATGGGGAGCTCGCGAGCTGCTGGTTTGTGGCGAGATGAAGTCGTAGTGGCTGGAGTACTCGTGGCATTCACTGGGCGATTGCTCCACAGCGCCAGGCGGAGCACGAAAAGCACAACAATGACCGCGATTGCAAGGTAGATATCTCCTCGGCGCTCATTCCAGAATGCGGCCAGCCAAGTGCGGTGCCTGCCCCCAGCAACCTGTTCCAGGTAGTCCCGCGCCGAGAGCGCAGAACTCCACTCCGGGGGAGGTGCGGAGTCGCCCTTCTCGGCTACTTCAATTGGGTTTTCCGTGAGCTGCAGATCGGTAGCGATTTCTGAATTGTGTTGAGATTCAGGCGCGCTGTCTGGCGTATTGGCGACGGACGGCTGCAATGCTCGCACATTAATCGGAACCTCGGCGGCGAGGGCCGCCGGATCGTAGACTTGATCCTCCTTCCCGTTCTCTTCCGTTACGCTTGATAACTTCATATGCCAGAAAGACGCAAGCTTGCTTTGCATGCTCACGGGCTCGCCGTCTTCACTGCGTGCGGCACCACATTGTCCACAGAACTGTTCGCCTTCTATCAATTCGTGACCACATTTGTAACAGCGCACCGAAGTCGCGGATTCCTGCTGTTTACCGGAGTCTTGCTGCGAGAGCTGCGCCACCAGGGCGGAGAGTTCCGCCGCAGGGTCGAGGGGCTTTGGCTTGCGAGACAGGGCGTCCGTCACAATGCCGGCCATCAACTGGCAGGTTTGCACATGCTGCTCGATAAAGCCACGGGGCTCGGAAAAATAGAGCTCAACCGCTCCGGCGATGCCTTCATCTGCGAAGACCGGCGCTGCTATGAAGGAACCGATCGCGCGCCGAGTGCATTCCTGAGCATCGATCAGTAATTCAGAATTCACATCGGGACAGCGGAAGACCCGCCCCGTGCGCAGACAAGGGAATCCGCAGGCTTTCTCGCAGGGAATTGAGGAACTCAGAGGTGGAGCGCCAATCCCCACTACTGCGCGATAGGATACTTCTTGTGCACTCGAGATGCAGATGGCCGCGCCTGCGGCATCGCACATTTCAACCAGTTCATGCACGATAAGTGTGAGGACGTCAGTCAGCTTCAGTTGCCGCACTTCGATTTGCTGCTGAAGGTCAGCGATGTGAGCCAGCGTGGCAGTGGAGTCAAAGCCGGGGGAAGGCGAGATCCCTTGATCACGAGCAGCGGGCGAGTCCTGTAGAGCCAGATTCTGGTCCGGACGCGCTCCGAAATCAGGTTTATTCCCGGGTCGACGCTCCTGGCTGCGCGTGAGGCCTAGTCGCGCTTCTAATGCTCGCAGTTCCTCGCCGTGCTCCTGCAGGACGTAGGCGGCTTCCAGCAGCTTGGCCAGGGTCTGCTCGTCGTATGCCGGTTTCTTATTCTCCTCGGACACGATTACGTTTTCCACCCCAGCCCATCCTCCGCGGCACCCCTTTGTGGACGGAATGCGCCTATTTTAGTGCAAGTCCCGCTTCAACACTCACAGCAAAGACATGTCGATGGGGATAATTAAAAAGGGAGATTGGACACCTGCTCCGCGGGATTTCCGGGACCTGGACATAGTGTACCGCTGAATCTGCCGAGTTGGGAACACGGCTGTTGGACTCCCGAACGCACAAAGCGAAGCATTTCCTCCCGTCGTAACCAGCTTTTGGTAGTCAAATTAGTTTGATTACTGCGCGGGAATCTCGACTGCGGGCCGCGAAGAGCTTCTGTTTCCGATGTAGAAATGCACGGCCGGGGTGATTACGAGCGACAGGATCATGGAAATCAGTACGCCTCCAATCACGGCGATGGCTAGAGGTTGCAACATCTGCGAGCCCGCCCCAAGCGCAAAGGCTAACGGTAGCATTCCAGCGACGGTAGCTAGCGCGGTCATGACGATCGGACGCAGTCTGCGCCGGGCAGCTTGCAGCATGGCGTCTTCCACCGACAAGCCAAGGGCACGCATCTTCTGGTCAGCATCCAGCAGCAAGATTCCATTCTTCGCCACGATGCCGATCACCATGATCATTCCCATGAAGGAGGATATGTTGAAGGTCGTGCGCGTGATCAGCAGCGCGATGAAAACGCCCGAGGTGGACAGCAAAGCGGAGGAGAGGATGGCAATGGGTGCGGCGAAGCTTCCGAACTCAAACAACAGCACGATGAACAGCAGCAGCACGGCCAGGACCAAGACGATCGAGAGGTCGTGAAAATTCTGGCGCTGCTCCTGGTATTGCCCGCCGTACTCAACGCGAATGCTGGACGGAATGTGCAGGCCGGCAACGACTTTCTGCACATCTGCCATGCCGCTGCCCAGGCCACGGCCTTCCAGTCGCGCGGTGATGGCGACATCGCGTTGCAGGTTCTCGCGACGGATCTCAGCTTGCCCGGGAGTTTCGATGATGGAGGCGAGCGAGCCGAGAGTAGCGGTGTGCCCGGTGCTGCTGACCAGCAGAGTGTCGCGCATGGCTTGGAGCGAAGTGCGATTTTCCCCCGGGAAACGCACGCGGATGATATAGGCACGGTCATTCGTGATCACCGGGGTGGCTGCAGGCTCGCCCTCCAGTATGGCCGAAGCGTCGAGCGCAACTTCTTCGGCGGTGAATCCCGCTCTGGCGGCAATACTGGGATCGACCTGGAAGGTTACCGCCGGGCCACTGATCGTGTTTTCGATTCCGTTGAGCACATCTACGACCCCCTCGACCTTGGCAATGGCGTCCGCGACTTTCGGAGCCCATTGGTCCAGTTGCCCGGGATCCTGAGAAAAGAGTTTGATTTGCACCGGTTCTGGAGCCGAGGTCAGGTCGCCGATCATGTCCTGGAGCACTTGTACGAATTCAACGCGTACAGCAGGTTCCTCGCGGGCTATACGGGCGCGGATATCGGCGATGATGTCCTCCATGCCGCGATCCCGCTTATGCTTTAACTTGGCGAGAATGTCTCCTCGATTCGCTTCCGTCACCGCGGCCAGGCCGAGCTCCAGGCCGGTGCGGCGCGATGTGCTTTCGATTTCGGGAACTTCGCTGAGCATTTTCTCCAGGTGAGCGATGATGCGATTGGTTTCGGTGAGCGAACTCCCTGCCGGTGTCCAGTAATCGAGAACGAATCCGCCTTCATCCATCTCGGGCAGAAGATCGGTATCGGTAATCATGAAGCAAGCGACGGAGATTGCGATCAGCCCGGCGCTGAACAGAAGCAGCAGCAAAGGCCGCTCCAGCGCGCGCCGGAGCCAGCGTTCGTGAAAGTTGATGACGCGCAGAAAGAATCCGCTCAGGTGTTTTTCTTCCGCCGCCAGAAGCTTGCTGGCGTCGATCTCAGCCGCATCGGCGGATTCCGGCTCCCCTTCAGTGATTGCGCCGTTCGTGGGCTCCTTTCCATGCTTTCCCCTGATGAAGTACTGGCTCAGGGTGGGGGTCCAGGTGAGCGCCAAAGCCAGCGAAGTCGCCAGCGAAACCGTCATCGTGACGGCCAGCGCACGAAAGAACACTCCATACACCCCGGTGATCACAATCAGGGGAATGAAGACGACGATGGGGGTAATCGTCGATCCCAGCAGGGGGATCGTGATTTCTTTGAGGGCGCTGCGAATGGCGTCCAGGCGCGATTGTCCCAGGTCGCGATGGAGCACGATGTTCTCCACCACGACGATGGCGTCATCGATCACTAGACCGACCGCGGCGGCGAGTCCGCCCAATGTCATCAGGTTGAACGTCTGCCCCATCAGCTTGAGCGCGATGAAGGTGACCATGACGGTCACCGGAATCACCAGGCCCGCAACCAGCGATGTGCCCCAGTCGCGCAGAAAGACCACCAGAATGATGGAGGCCAAGATCAGCCCGATGAGGATGGCATCGCGCACGCTCTTGATGGAATCGGTGACGAGGATCGACTGATCGTAAAACGGCTCGATTTTGATGCCCGGGGGAAGCGTCTGGCGAATCTTCTCGATTGCATCATGGACTTCGCGGGCGACCTCAACGGTATTGCCGTCGGGCTGGCGATTGATGTTTAACAGAACCGCTGGTTTGCCATTCGCTGTGACAACGGTGTAGACCGGTTTCACGCTGGGACTTACATCAGCAATATCGCCGATGCGTATAGGAATGCCCGCCGGCGTGTTCTTGATGACCGTGTGGGCGATTTGGTCCGGCGTGCGGACTTGCCCGTTGACCAATGCGAGATAGAGTTGGTGATTTTGCTCCAGCAACCCGGGAGAGTCGACCAGATTCGTCCGGCGCACCGCATCGAGTACGTCGGTAACGGTGACGCTCGCCGTGAGCAGCTTTGCGGGATCGGGCATGATCTGGAACTCAGGCTCCTGACCGCCCTGCACGATCACAGTAGAAACCCCGTCCAGTCGATTCAGCCGGGGCTTCATTTCATAGGTGGCCATTTCCCAGAGCCTGGTCTGCGGCGTGCTGTCGGAAGTGACGCTGTAGGCGATGATGGGAAAAGCGGCGAATGTCAGCCGGTCGGCTCGAATTGCGGCCGTGGGAGGAAGCTCAGGTTGAATGCGGGAAATGGCTGCATTGACGTACTGCAGGGTCTGGAACATGTCCACATCCCAGCGGAAATAGAGATCCACTTCCGCTGAGCCGCGACTGGTAGTGGAGCGTACCGTCAGCAGGCCGGGCACGCTATTCACCGCTTCCTCGAGCGGGCGCGTGATGGTGACCATCATCTGATCGATGGGCATTACGCCGTTATCAACGCCGATCAATACTCGCGGAAAGTTGGTTTGGGGAAATACCGAGACTGGGATCGTGAAGGCGAGATAAGCGCCGAGCAGTCCGAGGGTCAGGATGAGGAAGATGACCGGGCGGGAGTGCTGCGCAACCCAATACGGGCGTGGGCGGCGGCCCGTCGCGGTCGAGTTCTCGCGAACTCCGACGGTGTTACTTGTCATCGGATCCCTCGGTTGCTGTTTTTGAATTCCCAGCAGCGGGTTTCCCGTTTTCTCCTTCCGCGGGAGCTTCGGGCGTTTGGATCTTGATCCTGGTCTTGTCAGGAAGGCCGTAAGCGCCGTTCGATACAACTTTGTCGCTGTCACTCAGTCCTTCGAGGATTTGGACATCGTCGCCGTTGCGGATACCGAGCTTCACGGTTTTCTGATGAGCGCGGCCATCCGAGCCCGCCAGCATGACCGTGGTGGCGCCATCTGGCGCGGTGAGCACGGAATTCAGCGGAATCACCAGAGCGTCCTTCACCGTCTGTGCGGTCAATGCGAGTTGAACGCTCGTCCCCGGTTTCAAATCATGTTTCGGGTTCCTGGCTTCAAACCAGATCTCCACCGTGGTGCTATTGGGATCAAGAGCCGGGCTAACCACTGTCACTTTTCCTTCGATGGGCTTGTCCAAGCCTGGAACCGTCATCGTGCCGGTATCGCCTGGTTTCAGGGTGGCCGCTTCGCTCTGCGGAATATGCGCTCTGGCGATAACAGAAGAAATGTCCATCACGGTAAGCAGCGGAGTTCCCGCTGCCGCCATCTCGCCGGGATAGAGAGGACGATCGGTAATCACGCCGCTGATCGGGCTGCGAATTTCCGAGTAGCTCAGTTGCGCCTCCGCTCCCATGTACTTGCCCTTGGCTGATTGCAATTGACCGGCTGCAGCCTTGAGTTCCTGCGCCTTACCGATCGCGAGCAGGGAATCGAGATGCTTCCTGGCGATGGCGTATTGATTGCGCGCCTGCGTGACATCGACCCGCGATTGATCCAGTTCCTTGCGCGGCAAGGCGCCCTGATCGAAAAGCAGTTGCCGGCTTTGGAATACTTTCTCTTGCGCGTCCAGCGCCTGTTGCGCCTGTTGTGAGTCCGCTTCGGCCTTTTGAATTTCTTCGGGCAGGCTGGCGCCGGTTGTGGTCTCGTAGCTGGCTTGAGCCTGCTCGTACGCGCCCTTGGTGTCTTGCGCAGACGCCGAGAGATCACGGTTTTCCAGTACCGCCAGCAACTGTCCTTCGCGCACCGGGCTGCCGCGCTTCACCAGGAATTTCTGTACCGGAGCAGTGATCTTGGGCACGATTGCGGCCTGTTGTTTGGGGAACAGGATGGCTTGCGTGGTGATCGTGTGCTGAATGGTCTCCTTCTCGACGGGGGAGACTTGGACCGTCACGGTCGGTTCACTATCCTCCTTTTTGGAGGAGCAAGCTCCAGCCATCAGCAGGGCTGCGAATGCGGTTAATGCAGCCAGAGCATGGACGCGCACAAGAGCTGTGCCGCGCGAAAGTTTGCAAGATGAGCGATCGATCGGCGTCATTTGCTTAGAAGTTCCCCGTCAAGGTCTGTAAATTTGCGATGGCAACGCGATAACGGGACTGGCCATCGTCATACGCATTGCGGGCAAGCGTCAACGTATTCTGTGCATCGACGACTTCGAGGACTGTGGATTCTCCCGCCTGATAACGCAGGGTGGTGAGCCGCAGGCTATCGGCTGCCATTTCAGCTGAACTGGCCAGCGACTCCATCTCCGACCGCGCGGTTTCGGCCTCGCTGAAAAACTGGCGTAAGTGGCTGAGCAACTGGCGCTGGGCGAAGCTCAGTTCGACATGGGCTTGATCGCGGCGCAACTCCGCTTGCTTCAGCTTGCTGCGATCGGCTCCCCAACTGAAGATCGGAATCTGCAACGTTGCGATGGTCGAATACCCCAGATTCCGGACGCCATTCGTGGTGAGGGCAAAGTGGTTGGAGTCAATTCCGTAGAAGTAATCCAGGCTCAAGGACGGCAGCAGCCCGCCCCATGCGGCCGTCACCTCGTGACTGGCGACCTGGTAGGCGGCGAGGGCCGCGCACAGGTCGGGATTCTTTTTCTGGCCTGCCGCCGTGACCTCCGCAAAGGTGGGCAGTGGTTCGGGGGTCTGAAGATCGTCCACAACCGTAAAATCCTGGTTGAAATCACGGAAGAGCATCACCGCCAGGTCCAGGCGGCTGCGCTCCATGGCGATTTGCGCTTCCTGCAGATCACGCTGTTGCTGCTGGGCCTGGATGTGAGCCTTGAGGACGTCGGCGTGCGCGACCTCGCCACCGGCCTCGAGTTTCTGGCTGATGTCGAGAAAGTGTGCGGCTTCGGCGGAAGCCCTCTGCTCATTCGCGTACTTGCGCTGCGCCACCACCAGGCCGTAGTAGGCCTGAGTGACGGTTACAACTAGTCCGCGGGCAGCGATTTCAGCTTTGGCTCGCGCCACGGCCAGGGCGGCAGAAGAGCGGCGGTAGTCCGCGACATTCGTCAGAGAGAGCGCCTCGTGCACATCTCCCTGGCTGATGTACTCATGCACTCCGTTGTTGGCGATGAAGCGGGAAGTTGGACAACCGGCTGTGCTGGTCTGGCAACTCGCCGCTAGCGCCCCCGTTCCTTGCGTGTAGATGTAGGACGTGTTGTAGTTCACGTCCGGCAGAAGCATTGCCCGCGCCTGGACGCGGTCTTCGCGCGCCAAGCCCAGATCGGTGATCGCAGAGCGGTATTCCGGCGTGTTCTGGCGTGCACGCTGCAATGCATCCTGCAAGGTGAGGGTCAACGGCGCGCTCGAATTTTGAGTTGGTACCGACGCCTGTGCAAAACCCATGCTGGCCGTCACCACCAGCACCAAAATGGAAATCGGGAGTCGCGGGAGCACCCCAATGTGGGAGCCAGATGTTCTCGTTGACGAAACGTTTTGATCCAGATTCACCGGGCACCTCGGAGCGCCAGCTTCGGTTTGTGGAACGCCGCAAGAATAGCGGACATGCGCGACTTTAGATGCCGACTGAGTGTGGTTCTGCGGAAGCAAATTCGGGGCTACCCGGATCAACCAGGTCGTCCGCAGCATCGTTCGGAGAATGCAGGGCCTCATCCGCATGGCCCTCCTCGGACCAATTTGGAACTGGGACAGGCTAGCACGTAGTCCCTGAAGACCACCTGAAAACCGTGGTTCGCAGCCGCAAGTTCCGACTGCTCATCCACTTAGGTCGCTCGTTAGGACGAGGCGAAGAAATGGAGAAAGGCGTGCTCTGGATCGCATGTCATTGAAAGCAGGAGGCAGTCATGATCGAAATGAATCAAGTCAAAGTTACCCCGCGCGACCAGCAGGTTTTGAATTTGCTGGTGCAGGGATGCAGCAACAAAGAAATCGCAGGTCAGCTTAAGATCAGCCCGCGCACCGTGAAACAGCATCTGCGGACATTATTTCTGCGGGCTGGAATTCGGGAGGGCAGAAAGCGGGTAAGACTGGCGATCGCCATCTTCAACAATCAGGGGGCGCAATCATGACACCCCGGGAATGCCTTACGGCCAAGGAAATTCAGATTGCAAATCTGGTCTGGGAAGGGCTGACCAACCGCGAGATCAGCCGTATTATCGGTACTACCGAGCAAGTCATAAAGAACCACCTGCGAAGCATCTTTGACAAGCTGGGAGTCTGGAGCCGTCTGGAACTCGCCATGTATGTGGCCAGCCATGGAGGAAAGAACTGGCCGGAGAGCGACGGGCTCGGGAGTGAGATCACGCAGGCTATCGGGGCGGATTAGAAGCGTCGCAGGTTGATGGTTACCGCTGAGGGGAGCCGGATGAATGCCTGCGGTGCGGGATCGTTCCACTCTTTTCTGCAAAAACTTTCACGCGTTCTCCGCATGGCGTTGCAAGCGGCCACGTAAGTTGCTCGCAGGAAAGTGCTTTGCGAAGCCCGGGTGCGGCCCCGGAATTGCACAAAGTGTTGGCAGGCTCAGCAGACTTGGGCCGGCTTCGCATCCCAGGGCGAACCCCAGCACATGGCATACACCGAAACTTTCTGGATGGCTTGCGATTCGACCGAACAACTGCGGGCCGAGTACGGCCCATTCCACACGCGATCTGAGGCTGAGATTCAAGCCCGCAAGCTCGGATTCGGGTATTTGTTGCGCTATGAGCATCTGCTCGGCGTGGACGAGGAAATCGAGGAAGTGCGGTGCATTTTCGTGGAATTGCCGGGCGCCAATCCCATCGGCAGCGAAAAAATCGCCGTAAATCTTCACACTCGCTGTGCGACATGTGGGCAGTCCGCGACGCACGATAAGGCGTGGCAGGCGGAGGTCTGGGCTGACATCCACGAGTTTGAGCACTCGCGCCACCGGGTACGCCTGTTCGAGCATGCACGCGGGCGAGGATTAAAGGAAATTTGCGACTGGCGCGGCTGATCTGCCGCTGCGAAATCTAAGTCTTGCTGGAGAGGGCGCTCGCTGCGGCACGATCCAGAAACCAAATCAGCTTCCCATCCTGCGGTTGAACGAGCTTGGCCGGATACTGCTCGCCTGAGACATTCTCTTCCAGAACGGATCGCAGGACCGTCGCCTTATCGGTACCGCTGACCAGAAAGGCTACACAATAAGCGGCATTGAGGACCGGCAAGGTTAGTGTCAGTCGATGCGTCTTCATCTTCTCAACCCAGGTTGCCACTACGAGGCGTGTCTTTTCCTGAAGCGCCGCCGAACCAGGAAACAGGGAGGCCGTGTGTCCATCCGGGCCCAAGCCGAGAAGAATCAGGTCGAAACGGGGCATCGCCTCTGGCCCGAGCTGAAAAAACTTGCGCAAGGTCTTTTCATAGGCATCCGCAACCGCGGCTGCATCGGGGTTCTCGGCGGCGAAGCGAAAGATGTTTCCCGGAGGAACAGGAACTTTCGACAGCATGGCTTCGCTCGCCATACGGTAGTTGCTGTCCTGGTCCGTGGGCGGGACGTGGCGTTCATCTCCCCAGAAGAAAAACATCTTGTCCCAAGGCAAAATGGTGCGGGCATTGGTGGCCAGCAGATTGAAGAGGCTCCTGGGAGTCGATCCGCCGGACAGCGCGATGGTGAACCGGCCGCGTGTGCTAACCGCGTGGCTGGCAATGCGTACGATCTCTTCCGCGGCGGCTGCGAACAGCTCCTGGGGAGTGGTCAATACGCGGATTTCGGCGGATTGACTCAAGCGATTCAACCTTTGCACGCTCGGACGGCGGCGCACCGAGCCGCTCCGAGGAGTCCCGCCTTCTCGTTCGTCACTACGTGTACCGGCATTGACTCGACCAACCCCCGCATGCGCCCTTTTTCGAGGAAGGCTTGCAGGAAGAGTGGGTCTTGGAGTTTGGGGAGGATTTTCGGTGAGATGCCGCCAGCCAGGAAAATTCCCCCTGTAGCCATCGTCTTCAACGCCAGGTTCGAGGCTTCGGATCCGTACACTGTAACCCACAAGTCGAGTGACTTCCCGGCGAGGGCATCCGTGCCAGCCAGCGCTGCCTGCGAGATTGCGGCCGCCGGATCGCCGGTGCGCATGGCCGAAGCCAAGTCTTCGGACTCTTTACCGCCCTCGGTTTCGCGCAGGAACTCGTAGACACTGACCAGGCCGGGACCGGAAAGTATGCGTTCGTAGCTGACATGCCCAAAGCGCAGTCTCAGAAACCGCAGCAATTCGATCTGGAGATCACCTTGAGGAGCGAAGTCGGTGTGACCGCCTTCGCAGGCGAAGACGAGATGCCGGCTTCCATCCCAAAACAACCCTGCTTCGCCGAGGCCGGTACCTGGCGCTATCACGGCCTGGTTGCCCGCAACGCTGCCGCTGCCCTGATTCAGCATGACCAGATCGCCTTGCGACAGCGCACCGATGCCCCAGGCGCTGGCCTCGAGATCATTGATCAGCAGCGTGGAAGGAAGATGAATTTGCTGGGCAAGTCGCGATTGCTCGATCACCCAAGGCAGGTTCGAAGTCTCAACGCGGCCATTACGTACCGGGCCCGCGATACCGAAGCAGGCGGCTTGCGGACGGGTAACGGAATCATCCAGAAACCGGCAGACGATTTCTCCTAGTTCGCTGTGCTCGCGGCTGGGAAAAACGCGTTCGGAAATTAGTTTGAAGTGCCCATTCTGGGGTTCAAAATAAGCCAGTCTGGCATTGGTTCCACCAATATCGCCAGCCAGAATCATTTTTCGAAATTCCTCCAACGGCGGCCATCGCGCTCCAGCAGTTCCTCGGCTTCCTTCGGCCCCCAGGTGCCCGACGCATAGTTGGGAAAATTGCGAGGGGGAAGCGCGTGCCACAGATCAAGGACAGGATTTACCACCGACCATCCGGCCTCAACCATGTCGGCGCGCTGAAACAGGGTCTGGTCGCCGATCATGCAATCATGCAGCAGGCGTTCGTATCCGGTGCTGGGCTGCTTGCCAAAATATTCCTGATACTCGAAGTTCATGTCCACCGTGCCCAGCCGCATCACCGGGCCGGGAACCTTGGCCGCGAACTGTAGCGAGATGCCTTCCTCCGGCTGGATGTGCAAGACCAACTGGTTCGGCATCAAGTGTTCGACCGGGGTATCGCGGAAGAGCACAAAAGGCGCACGTCGGAACTGTATCACGATATGAGTGTTGCGCACCGGCATGCGCTTACCCGTACGCAGGAAGAAGGGAACGTCGGCCCATCGCCAGTTGTCGATGGAAAGCTTCATGGCGACGAAGGTCTCAGTGCGGGAGTCGGGCGGAACGTCCGCTTCCGAGCGGTAGGCGCCAACGCGTTTTCCGTCTTCTGTGCCATCCCCATATTGTCCGCGCACCGTTCGGCTGAGCACCTCTTCGTCGGACATGGGCTGGATGGCGTGCAGAATCTTGGCCTGCTCGTCACGCACGGCATTCGCGTCGAAGGAAATCGGCGGTTCCATGGCAGTGAGGCTGATCAGTTGCATGATGTGATTGGGCACCATGTCGCGCAACGTTCCGGCCTGATCAAAATAGCTGCCGCGGCCTTCCACGCCGACGGTCTCAGCCACCGAGATCTGCACGTGATCGATGTAGCGGCGATTCCAGACCGGCTCGAAGATGCCATTGGCAAAGCGAAAGGCCATGATATTTTGCACGGTCTCTTTGCCCAGGTAATGATCGATGCGGTAGATCTGCTTCTCATCGGCCAGCTTGAGTAATTCCTGATTCAGGGCCTTCGCCGATTCCAGGTCGTGTCCAAAAGGTTTTTCGATGACCACGCGCCGCCAATGTCCATTGCTTTGATCCATCAGGCCGTTCGCGGCTAGTTGCTCTACGACTGGTCCGAAGTATTTGGGCGCAACCGCCATGTAATAGAAAAAATTCTGGTGCGTGGAATGTTCCTGATCGATCTTGCTGAGGGATTCCTTCACTCTCGCGTACAGTCCGCTATCGTTGAAATCGCCGGAGAGATAATAGAAACGGCTCGCAAACCAGTCCCAGACATCGCTGTCGACGCACTCTCCGCAGTAAGTCTTGATGTCCTCGTAAACTCTCTTGCGGAATTCCTCATCGTTAAGCTGAGCACGGGCTACTCCGAGTACGGCGAACTCCTTGGAGAGTAGCCCTGCGCGAGCGAGGTTATAAAGAGCCGGGATGAGCAGGCGTCCGGTGAGATCGCCGGCTGCGCCGAAGATGACCATGACGCAAGGATCTCCCTGCTTGCCGATCCTGGGCGGAGCCGGTGTCATTTTGGGTTCTTCCGTTGTTTGAGCCATCCAAACTCCTGAGAAAGCTAGGCAGTTTTCTTTTTCGGCGTCGGGTCGGCTTCGACGTGTCCGCCGAATTTCTGCCGCATGGCCGAAAGCATCTTTTCAGCAAAGGTGTGCTGCTGGCGCGAGCGGAAACGTACATAGAGCGCCGCCGTCAGCACATCAGCCGGGACCGCTTCTTCAATGGCGGCCTGGATGGTCCAGCGGCCTTCGCCCGAATCCTGCACAAAGCCTTCGTATTCGGAGAGCGTGGGATTCTCCGTCAACGCCATCGCGGTCAGGTCAAGTAACCAGGAACTGATCACGCTGCCGCGACGCCACACTTCGGCGATGTCCGGAAGATTCAAGTCGTAGCGCATATCTTCGGGCAGTTCTTTGCTGGTGGCGTTTTTGAAGATATCGAAACCTTCCGCGTAGGCCTGCATGATGCCGTACTCGATACCATTGTGCACCATCTTGACGAAATGGCCGGCTCCCGAGGGGCCGCAATGGATGTAGCCTTCTTCAGCGGTTCCGCCAAGTTTTTCACGGCCGGGCGTGCGTGGGATGTCGCCTCTGCCGGGGGCTAACGTTTTGAAGATGGGATCGAGTCGCTGTACGGCTTCTTTGGGGCCCCCAATCATCATGCAGTAGCCGCGTTCCAAGCCCCAGACGCCGCCGCTGGTCCCCACGTCAATGTAGTGAATGCCCTTGCCTTTAAGTTCTCTGGCGCGGCGCACGTCATCTTTAAAATACGAGTTGCCACCATCGATGATGGCGTCGCCGGATTCGAGATGCTGCGCCAGTTTCTGAACTGTGGCTTCGGTGGGCGCGCCGGCCGGAACCATGATCCACACAGCGCGCGGAGCAGTCAGCTTGGCGACCAGATCTTCGAGCGATGATGATCCGGTCGCACCTTCGCTGCCCAGTTGTTTCACCGCGTCCGGGCTAAGATCCGAGACTACCAGCGCATGTCCGTTGCGCATGAGCCGCCGCGTCATATTTGCTCCCATGCGGCCGAGACCCACCATTCCTAATTGCATGCCTTGCTCCTTGCGACGACGCCAGAACAACCGATTGTTGAATTTCTGTGCTTGACGCTTCAACGAGAACCCGTGTAACCAAAACTTCGAGATTCTCTTACATTAAACAAGCAGAAGCCTAGAGAGCTGACTGCACCGCGTTCCGCAGTGTCGCCAATCCAGATTTGAGATCGCTCCCGAGATGTACGCGCAAAGCGCGCCGCCCTCGCTCAGCCAACACCTGGAAATCGCCGCGAGCCTGCGCCGCTTTCACCACTCCGAATGTGTACTTGTGGCCGGGCACAGGGAGTTGCACCGAATCGTCGCACGTGATCTGGAGGAAGACTCCAGTGTTGGGTCCTCCTTTATAGGCTTGCCCTGTCGAATGCAAAAAACGAGGCCCAAAGCCGAGGCAGGTCGCAACGTGCTTGCTTTCGCGCACGGCGTGGCGGATCCCATGCAAAGCTTCTTCGTGCTCAGCATTCATCTGGATATAGCCCAGAACTGCGAAATAATCTCCAGCCTTGATGCGCGAAAGGTGGGCTTTGAGATAGCCGGCAAGAGATTTGTCAGTGGCTGCCTTCGCCAATTCCGCTGCGTTTTTCTCGTCGCTGAATAGTTTGATTCCGGCGTCTTCGAAAAATGGCTTTTCTGAGGGAAGCAATCCTGTTTTCTCGTATTCAGAGGTGAGAGAACGAGTCGCAAGCTTGCTGGCCTCAACATCAGGTTGATTGAAGGCATTGATCCCGATGATCGCTCCAGCCACCGCAGTGGCGATCTCCCAGCGGAAAAACTCCGCACCCAAGTCGTACGTATCCGGCATGATGATGCGGACTACGGGTTGGCCCGCTTTCTCCAAGGCATCTACTTTGGCGCCCTGGTCTGCATCTGCATCATTTTCGAGGCGGAGGTAAGCGAACAGACGATCGTTGCCGTAAACACCAGGAGAGCCGAGTCGCTCGCGATCGACGGGAATAATACCTTTGCCGTTCTTACCGGTGGATTCGGCGAGCAGTTGTTCCAACCAGGCACCCAAATCAGAAATTCCTGGCGAAGTGATGATGGTGACCTTATCCCGGCCGGCGTTGGCTGCTGCTCCCAAGATGATTCCCAGTGCGGCTCCTGGATTCTGTTCCACGGCGGCGCTTGGTCCGCAGGCGCGAACCATCTCCGCAGCACGCGAAAGAAATGTTTTGGTGTCCAACCCGATGGCGGCAGCCGGAATCATCCCAAAGTTCGATAAAGCGGAATAACGGCCACCGATGGAAGGCCGCCCAAAAAACACGTGCAGGAACTTATCGCTCTCAGCGACCTGCTGCATCTTCGAGCCCGGATCGGTGATCGCGATAAAGTGTCTGCCGGCTTCATGGACGCCGACCGTCTGCTTGGTGCGCTCGAAGAAATACTGCTTGAAGATGTTCGGTTCGAGAGTGCTGCCAGACTTGCTGGAGACGATGAACAAGGTTTTCGTGATGTCGATCTGATGTTCAAATGCCTTGACCTGGGCCGGATCAGTCGAATCGAGAACGTGCAGGACGGGAAAATGAGGGATGTGGCCGAAAGTCATCCGCAGAACTTCAGGGCAGAGACTTGAGCCTCCCATGCCGAGCAGCAGTATGTGTTCAAAGCCGCGGGTGTGGACTTCCTTCGCGAATTTCTGCAGTTGCTCCTGCTGTGCGGCCTGCTCTTCTACGATATCCAGCCAACCCAGCCAGTTGGACTCGTCACTTCCCGTCCATAGGCTGGCATCGCGGTCCCACAGGCGCTTTATCTTGCCGCCCGATTGCCAGTCGGCGATGGTGGATTTCACTGTTGCGGCCAGCGATTCGGGCAGGGAAGTCTTCAGTCGGCTCACAGGTCTTTCCTCTTACGTTTATGCTTTGGACTACGTGTTCTTCTCAACGGCCGCGAGCAATTTGTCGAAGGCGTCGGCGAAGAGCTTTACGCCATCCACGGTGAGCTTGTCGGTGACTTCTTTGATGGAAATGCCCGCACGCGCAAGATCGTCCATGACTTTCTGTGCCCCAGCAACGTCTTCGGTGAGACTGTTGCGCAGTTTTCCGTGATCACGGAATGCATCCACGGTTGCTGGAGGCATCGTGTTCACGGTGTCGGGGCCGATCAATTCCTCAACGTAGATGACGTCGCGGTATTTTGGATTTTTTGTGCTGGTACTGGCCCAGAGCACGCGCTGAGTGTGTGCCCCTTTGGCCGCGAGCGCTTCCCACCGCGCTCCACTGAAGATGCGCTGATAACGCTGGTAGGTGAGCTTGCCGTTCGCAATGGCGACCTTGCCGAGCAAACTCGAAAGCAGCGCCGACTCGCCAGCGTCAGTCGTCTTCTTCAGTCGATCGTTCAGCATCGAATCCACCAGAGTGTCGATGCGGCTGATGAAGAAGCTGGCGACACTCGCCATCTTTTTAAGATTCCCGCCGCGCTTGGCAATATCCTCGAGTCCGGCGACGTAGGATTCGGCAACCTTCTCGTAAACTTCCTGCGCGAACAGCAGCGTGATGTTGATATTGATGCCTTCACTGATCAGTTGGCGAATTGCAGGGATGCCTTCGGCGGTGCCGGGCACCTTGATCATGACGTTCTCGCGATTGGCTGCCTTCCAGAGGCGTCGTGCTTCATCCATAGTCTCTTGCGTCTTGAGGGCCAGATATGGAGAGACTTCCAGGCTGACGAAACCGTCTCGGAAATTAGATTGCTCATAGACAGGGCGGAGTACGTCGGCAGCGTCCTGGATGTCGCGAATCGCGAGTTGCTCGAAACGCCCGGTGGCATCGAGATCCTTGCGCGCGGAGAGCGATTTCAGCATGTCGTCGTACAAGGAGCTGTCGGCAATGGCCTTCTCGAAGATTGAGGGATTCGAAGTCATGCCCCGCAATCCGTCCTCGGCGATCATCTGCTTTAGCTTGCCGCTGGTGAGCAGGTCGCGACGGATGTAGTCGAGCCACATGGACTGTCCGTAATCCAATAGTTGCTGCAGCGGATTTTTCGTGGCTTTTGCTTTTTCTAGAACCCCTGTGGGTTGCATAATGCCTCCTGGCCTTTTGGATGATTCTCGTGGACAAAAGGGACTAACTTATCTCCCCAGTACGGCGTGGGCCTCTGCGACGACATGGTCCACGGTGAATCCGAAGTACTTCAGAAGATCTTTGATCGGCGCTGAAGCACCAAAGCGGTACATGCCTACATTTCGTCCTTTGGCGCCCGTATATCGCTCCCAGCCGAACGTCGCTCCCATTTCGACTGAAACTCGTGCGGTCACACTGGGTGGGAGCACAGAGTCTTTATACGTCGCTTCCTGCTTGTCAAAGAGTTCCCAGGAAGGCATGCTGACGACTCGCGCGTGAATTCCTTCGGATGTGAGTTTCTCGTAGGCGCTAACGCACAGCGACAGTTCACTGCCGGTGCCAATCAGGATCACGTCTGGTTTCCCTCCTGTCGCGTCAGCCAGAACATAAGCTCCTTTCGCCACTCCGGATGCGGGTGCGTATTTGGAGCGGTCGAGAGTGGGCATGGCCTGGCGGCTCAAAACCAGTGTCGCAGGCGACTCCTGAAGCTGCAGGATCACTCTCCACGCCTCCACCACTTCGTTGGCGTCGCCCGGACGCAGGACAATCATGTTCGGCATGGCGCGAAGCGACGCAAGTTGCTCGATCGGTTGATGTGTCGGGCCATCCTCTCCCAAGCCGATCGAATCGTGGGTGAATACGAAGATCGAGGGAATCTGCATCAGGGCGGCGAGCCGCATGCTGGGGCGCATGTAGTCGCTGAAGTTAAAGAATGTTGCTCCAAAGGCGCGAATGCTGGACAGCGTCATGCCGTTCACGCTGGCGCCCATCACGTGCTCGCGAACTCCGAAGTGCAGGTTGCGTCCGGCATAGCTTCCGGGCTGAAAGTCGCCCGCACCCTCAAATTTCAGGGTGGTCTTGTTTGAGGTGGCGAGATCGGCCGATCCTCCGATCAGCCACGGAATGTTTTGCGCAAAGGCGTTCAGCACTTTCCCTGAACTCTCGCGCGTTGCCACACCTTTCGCATCCGCCGGGAAGGTGGGAACATTCTTGTCCCATCCTGCCGGGAGTTCGTGGTGCTGCATATGGTTCAAGCGCTCGGATAATTCGGGAAACTTCTTGGAGTAATCCGCGAAGACCTCGGACCACTGCTCTCGTAATTCACGCCCGCGCTTGCCAATAGTGTCGCGGAAATGCTCGCGTACTCCGTCAGGAACCAGGAACTTGGCGTCTTCCGGCCAGCCGTAAAACTTCTTGACCAGCTTGACTTCTTCTTCTCCCAGCGGCTCGCCGTGGGAGGAATTGGAATCCTGCTTATGCGGAGATCCGTAACCGATGTGGCTGTCGAGGATGATCAGGGTAGGACGATCCGTCGTTTTCTGGAAGGTTTCAAAAGCTCGCGCGATCATCTCCACGTCATTTGCATCGCTCACCCGCGTAACATTCCATTCGTAACCAACGAAGCGCGTGGCAACGTCTTCACTGAAAGACCAATTCGCCGGGCCGTCAAGCGTGACCGAGTTGTGATCGTAAATCCAGCAGAGATTCGAGAGCTTCAGATGGCCCGCCAGGGAAGCGGCTTCGCCGCCGATTCCTTCCATCAGGTCACCGTCGGAGCACATCGCGTAAACGTTAAAGTTGAAAATCTCGAAGCCGGGCTTGTTGAAGTTGGCTGCCTGCCACTTTCCGGCGATTGCCATGCCAACGCTGTTGCCGACGCCTTGTCCCAGAGGTCCCGTTGTGACTTCCACTCCAGTGGTGATGTGCGATTCCGGGTGCCCGGGGGTCCGGCTGCCGAGCTGGCGGAAGTGCTTTATGTCATCCATTGAGACGGAGAGATTTTTTGTGAGCTTCCCGTTCTCATCCACTTGCCGAACTTCGGCAAGGTGGAGCATAGCGTACAGCAGCATGGAAGCGTGGCCATTGGAGAGAACGAAGCGGTCTCGATTCAGCCAGGTGGGGTCGGCAGGATCATAGCGCAAGAATTGCTGCCACAGGCAGTAGGTGGCCGGGGCCAATCCCATCGGGGCGCCAGGATGCCCGGAGTTCGCTTGCTGCACGGCGTCGATCGCCAGAGTCCTGATCGTGTTGATGCACAGCGTATCCAGTTGCTTCCCTGTTACCAAGACCTGATCACTGGCTACCATGCGACGCTGCTCCTTCAACCTGAGATTTCTGCCATATGGGATGGCCTACAGAGGATTAGAGTTTGCGGTCAGAAGTGTATCAAGTTCTGCGATCGTCTGGATTGAGAGACAGGAAAAGGCTGGGAATCGGGAAAAGACTCTACTTCAGCATCTGGATGTAGCTATTTTCGCTCTTGGATGCGCGTGTGGCTTCCTGCACGAACTTGAGGAACTGTCGGAGATTTTCCCGCTCAGCCGGCGACATGTTGCCGAAGCGAACTCGAACGCCACTGGCCGGACCGCTGCGGGTGACGATCCCGTTCAAGGCGAAACCCTTGACCCAGATCTTCCCGTTGGGAAGCCACAGGCCGATTTCAACCTCTGCCCCGGGCTTTACTCCAGCGGCCGCTTCCACCAGGCAGCCTCCGGCGCTGGTGTTGGAAAGATTCCCCCAGATCGGGGCGGAGGAATGATCCACTCGAAGCTCAACGGCTACAAAGCACTTAATTCGAGGATGGCGACGCCGGTCGCTGCTCCAGTTGGTGCTGAACAGGTCTGGTTCGAAAGGAGGTGTTGAGGATACAGGTTCTGGGAGTGGTTGAGCTATCTCTTGCATCCCCGCAGTTTGCGCCGTCTGCGTGGATTTTATCTTCCGCATGGCCGCGACCAGGGCTTCTTCGCGCTTCTCGACGGGAGCTTCGCGATACGTCTGCAGCAGCTTGCCGACGTGCCGTACGAGATCCGGGTCAGACAGTATCTTGGTCCAGTCAGTTCCGATCGCCGCGCTCATGCACCATTCCTAGTTGGGATAACGCTTCTCTAGCTTGAACCACGGGTTACCAGGCATCAAGATGACCTAAGTCACTGCAGGTGAGTGCCAGGGACTGGCTTACAACTTGCAAGAGCACCGTCAATCCGAGAAGGTCGCAGGCTACTGAGAATCGAAGCTGAGTTGAACGACTTCCGTGGTCTCGCTCTGGGAAGTCTCGAATTTCCACTTTGTGACGGCATCCGCGGCGGCATCGACCAATACCGGATTCCCGCCCAAAACTCGCGTACTCTTGACGCTGCCATTCGGACGGACAATGGCTTCCACGCGAACGATGCCATGGATGTGCATCTTTTTCGCCAATTCGGGGTACACCGGTGTGACCCGGTTTGTTACTTTGCGATCGGAAGAAGTGGATGCAGAAGTGGATGCAGAATTGGCCTGGGCGCCAGCGAAACTGGCCATTGAGATCGCTGCAGCGGCAAGTAAAAGTGTGACACTCCTCCCCATCTCATCCTCTTCCATGACTGCGGCATCAGATTAACCAGCCCTAAGCGAGGCGGCAACGCACCGAAGACATTGAACCTCGGGATAGTTAGGCCAATGGATTCGAACAAAACGTCTTGGGACGGGAAGAAAATTCGGTTTTGCCCTTTCTGTGACCAGACTCACAGAATCGTTTGCATCGTAAACTGTAGAAAATGAATCGAATCTGTCGAGTTATGCTATAGGACGGAAAGAAGGGTTCGTCGCCCCTGCCGTTTGCGCCGAACTCCCCCAAAGAAAAAGCATGCAAGGTCCATTGAAAGTCCTTCTGACTGCCATTTGCTGTCTTTTTTTGTGTTGCTCCGTTCTGCAGTTGTCCGGCCAGTCGGCTGGCGGTACCACCCCAAGCATCTCCCTCCCCGGCTCGCAAAGCCCATTTCAGGGGAGCGCCCCCGAAGGAAATGCGACCTCTGAAGTTCTGCAGATTGATTTCAAGGATGCGATTGATCGCGGGCTGAGAAACAACTTAGGACTGCTGCTCGCGGCAGATCAGCAACAGTCCGCACGCGGCGAGCGTTGGAGGCAACTGTCCGAACTGCTGCCGAATATCGGCGCGCGGGCTCAAGAGGCCGTTCAAACGGAGAGTCTTGCCGCACTCGGACTGAAGCCCAGTGTCTTCCACGCCCCGCTGCCACGCGTTTTGGGACCGTTCAACTACTTCGATCTGCGGGCGAGCCTCTCGCAGTCTCTGTTCAGCATGAGGTCGTTGGACAATATGCGCGCCGCATCGGAGCGCTTGAAAGTGGCGCAGTTCAACCTCAAAGACGCTCGCGAACTGGTGGTGCTGGCGGTGGGCAATTCCTACCTGCAATCGATTGCCGCTGCGGCCAGGGTCGATGCTGTAGAAGCGCAGGTTACGACTGCTCAGGCGCTGTTTAACAAGGCTTCCGATCAGCAAAAGGCTGGGCTCGCTCCCGCGATCGATGCTTTGCGGGCGCAAGTGGAATTGCAAACTCGCCAGCAACAGCTCATTCAGGCGCGAAATGAATCGGCCAAATCGAACTTGAGCGTGGCGCGTACTATCGGACTTCCGCCCGGCCAACCGTTCGTGCTTACGGAAAAGGCGCCGTATGAAGCATTAACTCCGCTACCGCTAGAAGCTTATCTGCAACACGCTTACCAGGGACGGGCGGATTACCAGGGAGCTCTGGCGCAGGTTCGTTCCGCCGAACTCGGTAAGAAGGCAGCGCAGGCTGGCCGTTATCCCACCGTCGATCTGGATGCGAATTATGGTGACATCGGTGTCACTCCCGCACATTCCAACGGCACTTGGCAGGTCATTGGCGGAGTGAATATTCCCATCTTCGCCGGCAACCGGGTTCATGCCGACGTCCTCGAAGCGGACGCACAACTGAAGCAAGCTCGTTCGCAACTGGGCGACCTGCGTGGCCGGATCGACTACGAAGTGAGGGCGGCGCTTCTGGATCTGAATGCAGCTGCCGAGCAGGTGGAAGTGGCACGGAGTTCCGTGGATCTGGCTGAGCAAACGCTCGTCCAATCGCAGGATCGATTTTCTGCCGGGGTGGCCGACAACCTGGAAGTCGTGCAGGCGCAGGAAGCGGTTGCCGCTGCCCACGATTCCTACATTCAAAGTCTCTATGCTCATAATCTCGCGAAAGTCGAACTTGCTTATGCGATCGGCGACGCCGAGCAGGGCGTGAAACGTTATCTGAAAGGCACTCGATAATTATGGAGCCCACAACGCAGAGTCCTCCCGGGCAAGGCGCAGGCAACGACACGACGACCGAGAGCCACGAGCGCAGTACCAAGCCTTTGCCGGCGACTGAGCGGGATTACCATACCCGGCCTTCGCGCGCGAAAAGCTCCGGCTTCCGCATTGCGATCGTGATTGCGATCATCGTGCTGCTGGTAATTGGCTTCTTTGCGTACCGCTACTTTACGAGCTACGAATCGACCGACGATGCGCAGATTGATGGGCACATAAACTCCGTCAGCGCCCGCATCTCCGGCCATGTAATCAAGCTCAACGTGCAAGACAACCAGTATGTCCCGGCCGGAACGGTGCTAGTCGAGATCGACCCGGCGGATTACCAACTCGCTTACGACAAAGCCAAGGCCGACTACGCCGATGCGCAAGCAGCAGCACTCGCCGCGGGCGTCAATGTTCCTATTACGTCGATCACCACGAGCGGTCAGGTGTCCGCTACGGAAGCCGATGTGAACAGCGCTCGTGCCGGCATCGAAGTTGCGCTTCATCAGTACCAAGCCGCCAAGGCACAGTTGCGACAGGCCGAGGCGAACGACGTGAAGGCGCAGAATGACCTTGGACGTTACAAGCAACTTGTCGATAAGCAGGAGATTTCACATCAGCAATTCGACCAGGCGGTAGCGGCTGCCCTAGCCAGCGCCGCTGGCGTGGAAGCGGCCAGGGCGACTGTGGATGCTGGCCAGCAGCAGGTGACGCAGGCGCAGGGCAAACTGGTGCAGGCGCAAACCAATTGGGCGAATGCGCGCACCGCGCCGAGGCAGATGCAGGTCACGCGCGCCAGGGCGGCCTCCGCTGTAGCTGAAGTGCAACGCATGAAAGCCAATCTCGACCAGGCGCAACTCAACTTGCAGTACACCAAAATTGTAGCTCCGGTGAATGGGATGGTGAGTGACAGGACCGTGGAAGTCGGGCAGAACGTTGCTCCCGGTCAGGAACTCATGAAAGTGATCAATCTCGATGACATCTGGGCTACCGCCAATTTCAAGGAGACACAGCTCCGCGAGATGAAGCCCGGCCAGCGCGTCATCATTGATGTCGATGCAAACGGGCGCAAATATTACGGCAAAGTGGATAGCATCGCAGGCGCCAGCGGGGCGCGCTTCAGCTTGCTGCCCCCAGAGAACGCTACTGGGAACTATGTGAAAGTGGTGCAGCGCATTCCGGTGAAAATCGATTTTGATCCGGGCTCCAACAAGGATCATCAGTTGCGTCCGGGCATGTCGGTGACTCCGAAGGTTCAAATCCGCTGATGAGCGCTGGCAGCACCACGTTCGACCAGGCGGACGCCTGGCGGCCGGCAGTCAATCCCTGGGTAATCGCCCTGGCAGTGACGCTGGCTACTTTCATGGAAGTGCTGGATACTTCCATTGCCAACGTCGCACTGCCGCACATAGCCGGCAGTCTGTCGGCCGGACAAGATGAAAGCACCTGGGTGCTCACCTCCTACCTGGTTTCCAACGCTATTGTTCTTCCTCTGAGCGGCTGGTTGTCGTCCATCATTGGCCGCAAGAACTTCTACATGGGCTGTGTGGCTTTGTTCACGATCAGCTCTTTTCTTTGCGGTTTGGCGCCGAATCTCACGGTTCTCATCATCTGCCGCGTTCTGCAGGGAGTAGGCGGTGGCGGCCTGCAGCCCAGCGAACAGGCGATTTTGGCGGACACTTTTCCACCCGCGAAGAGAGGAATGGCATTCGCCGTCTACGGAGTCGCAGTGGTCACGGCTCCGGCGATCGGCCCCACGCTGGGCGGGTGGATCACGGACAATTTCAGCTGGCGCTGGATTTTCTTCATCAACATTCCTGTTGGCATCCTGTCGATCCTGCTTACCTCGAGGCTGATTCAGGATCCGCCGTACTTCCGGCGCCGGAAAATCCGCGAGACGCACATTGATTACGTGGGCTTGGGCTTCGTCGCTCTCGGCCTGGGCACGCTGCAGGTTGTACTTGATAAGGGCCAGCGGGAGGACTGGTTTGAATCTCACATGATTGTGATCCTGGCGGCTATCGCGGCGGCATCGCTCATCTTTGTCATCTTCTGGGAATGGAAACAGAAGGACCCCATTGTCGACCTGCATCTGTTCCGCGATCGCACCTTTGGCGTCTCGAATCTCCTGATGTTCATGCTCGGATTCGCCTTGCTGGGCAGCACGTTGCTGCTGCCATTATTCATGCAGACGATGCTGGGGTATACAGCGCAGCAATCAGGCTTCGCGCTGATGCCGGGCGGATTCCTGATCATGCTGCTGCTGCCCCTGGTCGGCTTTTTACTCTCGCGCTATCCGCCGCGATGGCTGTTGGTATTTGGACTGGTCGTCTTGTCAGCCTCGCTGTTCCACATGACGCGGTTCAACCTTCAGATCGACTTCAGGACGATTGCCATCGCACGTTCAATACAGGCGGTCGGAATGGCTTTCCTGTTCGTACCTATCAATACCGCTGCGTACGCTTTTCTTCCTCGAGACAAGAACAATGCGGCTTCCGGCCTGATGAATCTCGCCCGCAATATTGGCGGCAGCGTGGGAATCTCGGTGGTGACGACCATGCTCGACCGGCGTGCCCAGGTGCACCTTACCCATCTGGCGAGCAACCTCAGCCAGGGCAACCCGGCCCTGTCGCGGATCATCAATGGGGCCTCGCAGGCGATGAGGGCCCACGGCAACAGCGCCGCGGGGGCAACCCAACAGGCCTATGCCTTACTCCAAAGTACGGTACAGCGCCAGGCCACCATGCTGTCGTACATCGACTGCTTCTGGTTTTTGGGGGTTGCCATCATGCTGATGATCCCTACCGTGTTCCTGATAAAAAAGACGAAGGCTGGCGGCGGAATGGCAGTACACTAAACAGCCATGTTTCGCCTCATTACCATCGAGCGCGAGTATGGCTCCGGCGCAGCGGCAATCGCCGCGACCCTGGCCGAACAACTCGGGTGGAAGCTCTGGGACCACCTGCTTACCGAAGAAATTGCCCGCATCGCCAAAGTAGATCCATCCGCGGTTCTACGCTGCGACGAGCGTATGGATAGCCGCCTGCATCGGCTTGCCAAAGTGTTCTGGCGTGGAAGCTACGAGCGCAGCACTCCTTTGGGTAATCAGATTTTTGACACCGACCGCATGGTTGCCATGATGCAGGACATCATGAACCGCATCGCCCAGGAAGGAAATGCCGTCATTGTTGGCCGTGGCGCGCCTTATTTCTTGCGGGATAATCCCGATGCATTTCATGTATTTCTCTATGCACCTCGGGCGGAGAAAATTCGGCGGACCATTGCCGACGGACACTCACAACCGGAAGCCGAAGAACTGGTGGATTTCGTCGATCGCGAGCGGATCGCGTACGTGAAGCACTATTTCAATGCCGACTGGCCCACCCGCTCGCTCTACCACATGATGCTGAATACAGCCGTGGGCAACCAGCCGGTTGTCAAAACGATCTTAGATACGATGCACTTGGTGGCGGGCAGGCCCAAAGCAACCGATTACGAAAACGCCAAACCGCACACCGTGCCGCACTAGCCTTCAATCATCTCCGTCTAGGCGTTAACGTGGCATTTGTGGCCGAATCGGCCGCTGGGGAGCGGGGCAACAGTCTTCAGCACAAGTATCCGGGCGGGGTCCAAGCGAGCCCAATGCGCGTCGTTCCGTACCACGGGTACATTCCAGGATCAGTTCACGAATCATCGCGACGAACTTGGGATGCACCCCTACCGTTTTCGCGCGCGTCATGGGCAGAGACAACGAAGCACACAGCTGCCGCGCCTCGATATCGAGATCGTACAAGACTTCCATGTGGTCAGAGATGAAACTGATCGGCGCTACCACGACAGCGGTTGCGAGATTGTTCTGCTTTACCTCGCGGATGTAATCCAGGATGTCCGGCTCTAACCAGGGCTGGCCGGGAGCTCCGCTACGACTCTGATACACCAGAGCATCGTTGGAAATTCCTAGACGACCTGAAACCAACATCCTCACTTCCTGCAGTTGCTGAACGTAATCCGAAGTGTTGGCCATGGACATAGGAACGCTGTGCGCCACGTAAACGAGTTGCACGTTCTGCTTAGCGGTTGCCGGAAGTTCGCGCAGGGCATCGCGGAGCCTGTCTTCAGTGGCCTCGATAAAGCCCGGATGATTAAAGAAGGATCTGATCTTGTCGATTTCAGGAGCACCATGGCCGATCTCGGACTGGGCTCGCGCGATGTCTTCCCGATATTGTCGGCATCCGGAATAGGAGCTGTATGCCGAGGTGACAAAAGCTAGCGCTCGCCGGATGCCGTCCTGTTTCATTTGCCTTAGGGTGTCCGTAAGCATGGGATGCCAGTTCCGGTTTCCCCAGAAGACGGGGAGCTTCGGGCCATGCTGTTCGAGTTCGTGCTCCAGCGCCGAAATCAATTCGCGGGTGTGCTGGTTGATGGGGCTCTTGCCGTCAAAATGGTAGTAGTGTTCAGCGACGGCGAGCATGCGTTCGCGCGGAACGTTTCTCCCTCGCAGCACCTTCTCAAGAAACGGAATTACGTCTTCTCGCGATTCGGGACCACCGAACGAGACAATCAGGATCGCATCGTAATCTGGTGATTTTGGGATCACAGTTCCTGGCTCTGGCGTCATCGGCTATGTAACAGGAGGGATTCTGGTGCGCCCGGAGAGATTCGAACTCCCGACCTGTTGCTCCGGAGGCAACCGCTCTATCCAACTGAGCTACGGGCGCGTGGTGAATACAGTTTACACGGGCGAGCAAAGGAGCAGCAACGCAGAAGGGAGCGCATGCGGTGAGGAGCAGACTTCGTTCGGCTACCAGCGGTCGCGTCCGCCACCCTTGCCGCCGCGGTCGCGACCAAAACCACCGCCCCCACCACCCTTCTCGGTTTTCGCACGTGCTTCATTGACATTGATAGTGCGGCCGCCCACCTGGCTGCCGTTCAGAGCCGCGATCGCTTTTTCGCCGTCTTCGTTGTTGGTCATCTCAACGAATCCAAAGCCCCGCGAGCGTCCGGTATCGCGGTCCATCATGATACTGACGCGATCCACCGGGCCGTATGCTTCGAAGGCCTGCCGTAATTCGTCCTCGTTTGTGTTGAAGCTGAGATTGCCCACAAAGATATTTTTCACGGGTCTGCCCCTGCATTGAGCTGTCAGAATGCAAGCTCGTTTCGGCGGACTGGCAGGTCGGAAGGGCCTTCCTGAAATCGAGACCGGAGCTGGCAACAGTCAAATGCGGGCGAAAGTATAGCAGGTTTTTCGACACCGGCTGTCAAGATGAAGGGGCAATCAGTCCAAAACGAGCCTGGAGATCGTCTCCTTTGAATGTCAGCCAGAAACAGTTGCTGGCTGCCGATGCTAGCACTCATCTACTGTCCAATAGCCTTCAGCATGGAATCCCATTTGCAGCAGCCGATTCTTGGGATCGTGGCGCTTGCCACATCCGGGGCAGATCATGTAACGGCTCCACGCCGTTCCTTGGCGATCGTAGTTCTCTGCGACGGCAAAGGTCATCCCACAGCTACAGGGAACAAGGAACATTCGCAGACGTGCGTTTTTATCGGTTTTCTTCTTGTTCCTGGATGCCGTTGATGGTTTCACGACTCTTCGACAGCGGCGTAGGAGCTTTTTTTTCGCTTGTTCGCCTGCAATACTTTTTTTCGCAGCCGCAGCGATTTGGGTGTGATTTCAACGAACTCGTCGTCGGCGATGAATTCGATGGCCTGCTCCAAATTCAGTGGTCTGAATGGGACCAGGCGGATGGCTTCGTCCGCTGTCGATGCGCGCATGTTCGTCAGCTTCTTCTCGCGTACCGCATTCACGTCGAGATCTGTGTCCTTGGCGTTCTCCCCGATGATCATGCCTTCGTAGAGTTCGACTCCCGGACCGACGAACAGTTCACCGCGTTCCTGCAATCCCCATAAAGCGTAGGCGGTCGAGACTCCGGCGCGATCCGCGATCAGCGCCCCTGTCAGCCGGTGGGGGATCTCGCCTTGCCATTCGGTGTAGCCGTCGAAAAGCGAATTCATCACGATGGTGCCGCGCGTATCCGTTAGTAACTGGCTGCGCAAGCCGATCAGGCCGCGGCTGGGAACACGAAACTCGATGCGCACGCGCCCGTAGCCGTGATTGTGCATGTTTGTGACTTCACCTTTACGCGAGCCGAGTTGCTCCATGACGACTCCGACGAATTCCTCGGGAACGTCGATGGTGAGATGCTCCACCGGTTCCATCAGCTTGCCATCAATGCGCTTAGTGACGATCTCAGGCTTGCCGACCATGAGCTCGTAGCCTTCGCGGCGCATCATCTCGATCAGAATAGAAAGCTGCAGCTCTCCCCGGCCCAGCACTTTGAACGAATCCGTCGAGCCTGTGTCTTCCACTCGGAGGGAGACGTTTGTCAGTAATTCTTTTTCCAGTCGCTCGCGGAGGTTGCGGGAAGTTACATACGTGCCATCTTTTCCGGCGAACGGCGAAGTGTTGACCGTGAACAGCATGGCGATCGTGGGTTCGTCGATGGCGATGTGCGGCAGAGGAGAGGGATTCGCGACATCGGTGATGGTTTCCCCGATCGTGATGCCCTCGACCCCCGCGACCGCAATAATGTCGCCCAGTTCGGTTTCTGTAATATCAGTGCGCTTCAATCCGGAGAAGGAGAAGAGCTTAGTGATCTTGGTCTTCTGAAATGAACCGTCAAGCTTGGCGATGACCACTTCCTCGCCCGTAAACATCTTTCCATTGAACACGCGCGCGATTGCCAGGCGTCCTAAATAATCGCTGTAGTCGAGGTTCGCTACCAGGATCTGCAAAGGCCCGTTGGGATCCCCTTTGGCGGGCGGAATGGTATTCAGGATGGCGTCGAATAGCGGGCGAAGGTCTTCGCCACCTCCCCGAATATCGGTGCTCGCCGTACCTGTTTTGGCATTGGTGTAAAGCACCGGAAAATCGATCTGCTCTTCTTTCGCGTCCAGATCGATGAAAAGATCATAGATTTCATTCAGCACTTCTTGCGGGCGCGCGTCGGAGCGATCAATCTTGTTGATGACAACAATGGGAGGTAATTTGGCTTCCAGCGCCTTGCTCAACACGTACCGCGTCTGCGGCAGTGGGCCTTCGCTGGCGTCCACCAGCAGCATCACACCATCCACCATCTTTAACGCGCGCTCAACCTCGCCGCCGAAGTCACTGTGCCCTGGTGTGTCGACGATATTGATCTTCACGTCGTGGTAGAAGATGGCTGTGTTTTTGGCCAGAATCGTGATGCCGCGCTCGCGCTCCAGTTCGTTCGAATCCATCACGCGGTCGACGTGGTGTTCGTTGGATCGAAATGTGCCGCTCTGCTGCAGCATGGCATCGACCAGAGTGGTTTTGCCATGGTCGACGTGCGCGATAATAGCGATGTTGCGAATCCCTGAACTCAATCGCAATCCTTTCTAATTTCCTCTAGTACCACTTTACTATGTCGTGAGCAATCGCCGGGGATTTCAGCGCCCGAGCGATGCCCCTGCCGGCTCAGCGCTGGCGCGAATGCGGTACAAGCTAAAGTGTTGGTTTTGGTAAATGAGATCGAGGGTGTCAGGATGTGCCTCCACGTATCGAGCCAGAAAAGCGCCATCTTCATTGAAGGCGTTTGTCGTAATCAGATACCTGGCGTGTATTGTCCGCGCGTACTCCCAGAACTCTGCTTCCGTGCCGTGCTGGTTATAGCTGGACGCTGGCCGCCCGGCATATAAAGAGAGGGCGCGGGCACGGTAATAAATGAAGATGTCTTCAGGTTTCGTCGTTCTGCGAACTTCGTCACAAAGCGCATTGAATTCGGGAAGCCCCGTGTTTTGACGAATGGGGCTGAAGTCGGTCGAGCGATAGGCCTGAATAGTTGGAATGCCGAGCAGCAGCAACAGTCCCCAGGCCACACCTGCGGAGTAGCGTGGCCAAAACCGGGCACTGACTTCGCGTAGGCCGCTTAAGGCCAGAAAGGCCATCCACGGAATCACGGGAAGCGCATAGCGAATTCCGGCACCAAAAGGCCAGAGGACCATCAACAGCATATAAGGGCCGAACAAGCAATAGACGACTGCAACTCCGCCACGGCGCTCGGAGAGCAAGCCCGCCAATGTCAGCGCCGCAACTATCGCAATGACGAAAAAAGAGAGCGTGTTGGAAATTCCGCCGACCCAGAAACCAGCCAGAGTGCGCGTGTACCGAACGGCGTTCAGCAAAATCGTTTTAGCCGTAACCGAATGAAGTTGCTCCATGTAACCGCCCGGCACCGCTCCCACAAACCAGTTCTGTGCCATGAGAGCCATTGCGCAGAGGCCAAGGGCGACGCCGGTATACCGATTGATGCGTCTGTACCGCAACCATTGATAGAGGAGGAGTCCAGGAACTAAGGTGACACCAGCCGTTCGCGTTCCAATCACAAGGTAAAGCGTGAGGCCCAGGAGCAAGCTCCAAATCCAGCATTGTTTCTGAGTTCGTGGAGTCCATTGCAGCAAACACACGGCAGCATAGAAGAAGAACAGGAAAGGCAAGTCAGAAAGAATGTTCTCTTTGGCCCACCAGAACGCGGGGCTGAATCCCAGAATGGCCACAAGCGCCAGACAGTATCCCGTACCGAGATGCCTATGCCAGAGAATCGAGACCAGCGCTAAGGTCAAGATGATGAAACACACTTGCTCCACTTTCATCGGCAGCAGGCTCAGGCCGAATATCTTGTACAAAGGCGCCAGAAGCAGCGGGAACACCGGCGGGTACATTCTCGGGCCATACACAGGAATGGCGGGATTGTAGATGTAGCCGGTATCGGCGTAAGGGCGGCCTTCGACGATGTTCTGCGCATGATGGATGTACATGGCGAAGTCGTCTCCCCAGAGGTGCCCTTCGCGCAGAGTAGTCAAATGAAAGACCGTAATGACGGCAAGAAGACAGCCGAAATACAGATAGGTGCGCGAACAGAAGCGATTAGAGGATTGCTTGACGCCAACGCGGGGACCGTAGTTCTGCACAAGAAATGCTACAGAACCGAGGGCTCACTCGCTGCATCGCAATGCTTATTTTTCTCGACGACGTTCCATTCTGGGCTAATCGGAACATCGCAACATTTGCAGGCTTCGAACCTTTACGCATGCGGCTCCGAGGTTTCCAGCAATTCCGCCCCAATTTCGGCTTTGCCTTCGGCTCGCACGCGCAAACGATACCAGAGGACGATGGCGATCAGAGAGAAGGCGAAGATGATTGATGAGACGGCGTTGATTTCGGGGGTAATCCCGCGCCGCAGTCTCGCCCAAATTTCTAGCGGAAGAGTATTCTCACGTCCGATCAGGAAAAAGCTGACGGCGATCTCATCCAGGGACAGCGTGAAAATCAGCAGCGCCGCTCCAATGATGGGCAACTTCAGGTTGGGCACCGTGACGCGCCAAAAGGTTTGCCAGTAGGTCGCACCTAAATCGAGCGACGCCTCTTCCTGCGCGCGATCGAGTTTCTGCAGTCCTGCGAAAACTTCTGTCGTAGCCACCGAGATCAGGGCCGTGCCATGTCCCAGAACAATGGTAAGCAGGCTCAGCCTAGTGCCGGCTAGGTTGAAGAACATGAGCAGGGACAAGCCGGTAATAATACCGGGAAGAATGAGGGGCAGAAGTACGAGCCTGCGAAACAATGCCTTACCCGGAAATTGCGCCCTGTCCAGAGCAAGGGCGGCGGGAATGCCGAATGCCAACGCGATCGCCATTGCCGCAAAGGCCACCTGCAGGCTGTTGAGCACGGAGTCCCAGATGGCATCATCGGCAAACAGAATCCGGTACCAATCGAAAGTGAGATGGTGAGGCGGAAATCCTCCGACCCCCTGCCGATTGAATGAGTAAAGGATGAGCGTCGCGATCGGGAGGTAGAGAAATACAAATACCGCCGCGGCGTGGATAGATAACCAGCGGGAGCGCTGACTGCGTCGGCCGCTCATGAAAAGCTCCACCTTTTTTCGAATTTCTCGGAGAGGAACAGCAGGCTCACTACGATCACGAGCATACCCAGCGATATGGCTGCACCCAGCGGCCAGTTGTAAGCCGCGCCAAACAGGCTCACCACGACGTTCGAGATCATGATTCCGCTCGGACCCCCAAGCAGCAGGGGAGCGAGAAAGTCCCCCAGGCTCAGCACGAAGGCGAATGTCGAGCCAGCCACAACTCCCGGAATGGACAATGGGAAAATGACCTTCCAGAATGTTTGTGCCGGTGTGGCGCCGAGATCGGTGGAAGCCTCGACCAGATTGCGCGGGATCTGCTCCAGAGCGGCGTAAATGGGCAGAATGGCGAATGGTGTATAGATGTGGGTCAGCGTGAGTACCACGGCAAACGGACTGTAAAGCAGGAACTCAAGCGGGTGGCTGGTCAGATGCACGTACTGCAACAACGTATTCAGCACGCCGTCGGAGCCGAGGATCGTTTTCCACGCATACGCCCGCACCAGATAACTGACCCAAAGAGGGATGATGACCAGTTGGTACAGCAGATCCTTGCGCCTGCCCGCGTAAAAGGACAGGAAATAAGCGAGCGGATATCCGAGTGCCAGGGAGAAAAGCGTGACTCGCGCCGCGATCCAAATGGAGCGGAGCAGCGTTTCCCAGTAAACCGGCTTCCGCAGCAATTCCCGATAATTCTCCAGATTCCAGGAATGCACGATCGTTTGGCCCGACGAAACCGACCAGAAGCTGTAGCAAAACATCAAGGCGTAAGGCACGAGCAGGAAGATGGTCACCCAGACCAGCGGCGGCGCCGTAACGATCGTCTTGTAGGCGCGGGAGAACATCAGATCCTCTCCGGAGACTCGCGCACGGGAACGGCGTCGGCGGCGGAGAATTCTACTTCGAGATGATCGTTAAGAGAGCTTCCGCTTGGCACGCGCATGGTCAGAACCATTCCGTCGTCGGCTTCAACGCGAATCAATTCGGTGGCACCGTGGAACGCCTGATGCAGAAGGTGTACGCGAACCCGGACCGCGGCAGGAGCGGATGCCCCTTGCGCTGGCCGGATGTGTTCGGGTCGCAGGGAAAACAACACCGGACCGTCCGGTAATTCGGTTCTCCACGACATGGCTCCGCAACGGACTGTCCCGGCCTGTACTTCACCCTTCAGCAGATTGGTGTGGCCGATGAACTGGGCCACATAAGACGTCGCGGGATGGGAATAAATCTCGCGGGGTGTGGCGACCTGCTCCAGTTCTCCAGATCGCAGCAGCGCGATGCGGTCCGACATCACCATGGCTTCTTCCTGGTCGTGGGTCACGAATACGAAGGCGGTTCCAACCTCACGCTGAAGCGATTTCAGTTCGACCTGCATCTGCCGGCGCAGATTTGCGTCCAAGGCGGATAGGGGTTCGTCAAGCAAGAGCAATCGAGGCCGGTTTACGAGGGCGCGCGCCAGTGCGACACGCTGTTGCTGCCCGCCGCTGATGCGCGACGGTTTCGCGGTCGCCTGCGCTGTCATCTTGACCATGGCCAGTGCTTCGGCGACTCGCTGCCGTGTCTCCGGTTCGGGCCGTTTCGCAACCCGCAAACCATACGCGACGTTTTGTTCGACGCTCAGGTGAGGAAACAGTGCATAGTGCTGGAAAACAGTGTTTACGCGGCGGCGATATGGTGGCTGCTGATCGAGCCGCTCCGAGCCCATCCACAGTTCGCCCGAGCTCGCCGTTTCGAAACCCGCAATGATGCGCAGCAAGGTCGTCTTGCCTGATCCGCTCTCGCCCAGAATGGTCAGAAATTCGCCTTCCGCGACGTCAAGCGAGACATTTCGCAAAACCAGATTCCGCCCGAAGCTCTTGGCTACATTCCGGATGGAAAGGAGAGAGGGATTTGCGGGGCCCTGGATATCCGCAGTCTGCGTCCGCAGGGAATCTTTGAGAGTGGCCATGTACGGGTCAGTTCGTTGGAAATCGTGTCACTGCGCGGCTTTTACCTCATTCCAAATTTCCGTGTACTTAGAGCGCCGGGGGACATTCTGCCAGAAGTAGATCTTCTTCTGATAATCCTCCACATTGTCGAGGTGAAGACTTTTGACTTCGTCCGCTGTCATAAACCGCGCGGCCTGCGGATTGGCAGGCACGTAGTGGGTTTTATCGGTGACCAGCTTCTGCGTCTTAGCCTGGATCATATATTCCAGGAATTTGTGCGCCAGTTCCTTATTTTCACTCGCGGCCGTGATCATCAGGTGATCGATCCAGCCTGTCGTGTTTTCCTTCGGAATCGTCTCTCCGGCCGGAAATCCGGCCTTTTTCAAGTCCGCGGTGTTCAGCGGCCATCCCATCGCCATTACGACTTCATGATTTTCGAATAGATTCGTCAACTCACCACCGGTGGACCACATCTTGCGCACGTTCGGTTTCAAAGCCAGTAACTTGTTCTTTACCGCTTCCAGTTCCTGGTCGCTCAGGTTGTAGAGGTGCGAAGGATCCGGCTTGTCGTAACCCAACACCTGTGCGGCCATGTACACGGTCGAGAGATCGTCCCAGACGGAAATCCTTCCTTTGTACTTTGGATCCCACATCAGGTTCCACGAATCGGGAGGCTGCGCGAATACCGTCGTGTCATAAATGAGCGGATCCGGTCCCCACATGAAAGGCACTCCGTACACCTGGCCATTGGTCCTCACCAGAGGAAGGGAAGTGAGCTGCGAAGAAAGTTGGCCGTAGCTGGGGATCTTCGAGAGATCGAGTGGCGCAGCCAACTGCGATGTCGCAATCGCAGTTGCCACATCACTCGAGGGAGAGATCACGTCATAGTTCCCAGCACTGCCGCCACGCAGTTTGGCCATGAGCTCATCGCTCGATCCCATATAAGACGCGGAGATCTTGCAGTGGTTCTCATCCTCAAAAGCTTTGACGAACGACGGATCGGCGTAGCCTTCCCACACCAGGAGATTCAAGCTGGGAGTTTTCTTCGAGCAGGATATTACGAATAGAAGCAGCAGCAAGGGTAGAAGGCGCGCTGCGCGATGCCGATTCATTGTATCCTCCACGATGACGACGGTCTCGATTAGAAGGTCGGGGGAGTATTGACCCACAAGACCGAGGTTTCCTTGCGGCCCGGATTTTTCCAGCGATGCGGCGTCGCACTTTCAAAATAGAAACTGTCGCCCGGCTTCAGGCGATACTCCTCGCCATCAAGCGTGATTTCCAGTTCACCGCTGAGAACGTAAATGAACTCTTCGCCTTCGTGGGTATATGGATCGCCGCTGCCGGCTTCGGGCGCAATGCGAAACAGGTGCGGCTCCATGACTGTATTGCCCCACGCCAGCAGTTCCATGCGAACCCCGGCGCCGGCTTCCAGAACCTTGCGATCGGATGCGCGAACTTGCCGGCTGCTGGCCCCATTCGCATCGAAAAAATCGAGGATATTCGTCTTGTAGAATTTCGCCAGCTTACGGAGAGTCCCAACGGAACCGCTCATCTGCGAACGTTCCATGGCGCTCAGGAATCCCACGGAGATGCCGACAGCCTCTGCCACTTGAGCGAGCGACAGTTTGCGTCGTGCCCGCAGTTGCCGCAGATGGCCGCCAATCGCACGGGCGTTGCCATCCCCCGCTGGCCGAACCTTTCCCTCACGCTTCAGTAGCTGAACGATGGCAGCGGCATTCAAACCGCGTACTTTGCGGAGAAAACGCGCTCGCTTCAACAGTTTCACGTCCTCAGCCGTGTACAGCCGGTACTTGCTCTCCGTGCGGCGGGGGCGCGCCAGTCCGAGGCTCTCCCAGGAGCGAATCACGGAAGGAGACACGCCGACCTTCCTGGCGACGTCTCCAATTTTCAAGTAAGGTTCAGCCATTCTCGTGGCAAGCTTATTTCATTAGAAATTTCTATGGGGCTTACATCTTTTTTCTGCTTGACAGCACCCACAGTGCTTCTCTAACCTTGCGGGATTATAGCAAGGTTGTCGCCGGAAGCAAGCCGTAGCTTTCAACAGCAATCCAAAAAACTGTCCCGGTTCTCGGAGGTCCCATGCGGTCACGTCGAGTCTGCTGGTTCGTAGTTTGCCTTGCTGTGTTTGCCGTCTCTTTCTCCGTGCCAACCTCCCTCTTGGCCCAGGGTACAACCGGGCGAATTGTCGGAAGGGTCGCCGACCCGGGGGGGGCGGTTCTATCCAACGTTAAAGTCACTTTGGTGAACGAAGCCACTAACGTCAGTCGCGACGCCAAGACCAACGACAGTGGCGACTATGATTTTGTCGAAGTGCCGGTGGGTACATATCGGCTGGAGTTCGACGTGGCCGGGTTCAAGAAAAATGTCCGCCGTGCCGTGAATCTGGACATCAACCAGGTGCTCACGCTCAACATGACGATGCAGGTCGGCGCTGCGCAGGAAGTGGTCGACGTGACTTCCGAAGCGCCTCTGGTTGAGACCACGAGCACGCAATTGGGTGCCGTGGTGGGTGATCGCGCCGTGAGCGAATTGCCGCTGAATTCGCGCGATACCTATCAGTTCCTGCAACTGCAGCCGGGTGTCATGTCCACGGTCGGGTCCAGCAATTCGATCGTTTATGGCAGCAGCAATGCCGGCGCGGTGTCGGTGAATGGAGGTCGTGGACGGTCCAATAACTTCAGTGTCAACGGCGGGGACGCGAACGACCAGTTCGTGAACTTGCCCACGGTGCAGCCTTCGCCAGACAGCATCGCGGAATTTCGGGTTCTTACCAACACCTTCGATGCGGAATACGGCCGCAACTCGGGTTCTGTGGTTAACGTAGTCACGAAGTCGGGGACCAACCAGTTCCACGGCAACATGTATGAGTTCTTTCGCAATAAGGTGCTGAATGCCAACGCCTACTGCTTCTCGGCGGACGGATGCCCCAAGCCACAATTCAATCAGAACCAGTTTGGTGGGACGTTTGGCGGGCCGATCGTGAAGGACCACACGTTCTTTTTTGCGTCTTATGAGGGCCGGCGTATTCGACAGGGAATCCAGTCTCCGGCAGTGACCGTGCCCACGTCGGTAGAACGGCCCGACCCGGCCAATCCCACACTGAATGGTCAGATCGTTTCAGACTTTTCCGCGGAGAGCCCATTCGCCGGAAACCTGAATGACACCTTCGCGCTTGACCAGCGCCCGGGATGCCAGGCAGCTATCACTGCTATTGGGGGCGGCACCATAACCTCTGGCGTCGCTTACTCCGACATTTTTCCCAACAACCAGATTCCGCTGGCCTGCATGGACCCAACAGCTGTGGACTTGCTTCAATTTGTACCTACCCCTACAACTGGCAATACCCTCGTGACAGTTCCCGTCCAGCCGGAACGAGGGGACCAATTAACGGTGAAGGTCGACCATCGCCTCAGCAACAGCCAAAACCTCAGCATCTATTACTATTTCGATGACCACAGCTTAGTGTCTCCCTTTGCGCAATTTCAGGCAGCCGGTGCCAATGTGCCAGGCTTTGCCTCTGCTACCAAAGAGCGCTACCAACAGTGGAATATCAGTCATACCTGGACGATCAACAACAGTACGGTCAACGAATTTCGCTTCAACTACAATCGCGAAGCCCAGCGCACTTTCCAGCACCCGCAACGCACTTCCCTCGTGCAGGATTCCTGTCCCGCAGCGCCTTCCTGGCTTACTGCCGCGCTCGGTCCTGTGCCCTGCTTCTCCGATGGTACGGCTGCGAATCCTCTGGGTATTCACCCTGGCTTAGGACCCAATCGCGAAGGGCTTCCGTTTATTCAGCTCAGTGGCGGGTTTACGATCGGCAACAATGGGGAAGGCGAACTGCCGCAGGTCGGCAACTCCTTCCAATGGTCCGACAGCATCAGCAAGGTTGTTGGCACTCACTCGCTCAAGTTCGGGGGAGATGTTCGACGCCAGCGCTTTGATCAGACGCTGTACTTCGACGTGAATGGCGAGTACTTCTTTGATGGTAGCTCGGCCAACAGCACGGTCGGCGACACAGTCTTTTCCGATTACTTGCTCGGCTTCCCCGGCTCGTACGGACAAGGGTCCGCGCAGGTGGAAAATGTTCGCAGCACTGCGGTGTATTTGTTTGCCCAGGATAGCTGGAAGATCAAGCAGAACGTGACGCTTAATTACGGCTTGCGTTGGGAACTCAATACCCCGATTGCGGATATCAGCAAACACGTGCAAACTTTCCGGCCGGGGCAGGTGTCGACCGTATATCCATGCCAGTTAAATGCGGACAGCATCGCCACTTTCCAGGGATTGGGAGTAGCTAGCCCGGATTGCAGCAACACGGGAACAGTTCCAACGGGTTTGGTGGTGCCGGGGGATGCGGGCGTACCCAACGGTTTGACGCAAACCTACTACAAAGCTTTTGCGCCTCGCATCGGTATTGCGTGGAGCCCCGGGACATCGGGCAAGACCAGTATCCGCGCCGGTTGGGGTATGTTCTATAATCCAATCGAGCAGCTAGTGCTGGAGCAGTTCAGCGCCGAGCCGCCCTTCGGTGGAAGCACGTTCCCAGTAGGAACCCTGTTCAACACACCGTTCCTCGGCCAGGATGGCGTCACGGCTTACCCCAACCCGTTTAACGGCATCTTGAACCCGCCGCGAGGCCAAGCCGTGGACTGGTCGACTTTCCGTCCGATTCTTCTGTTCGGACAATTCCAGCCTAAAATGCGCAGTCAGTACTCGGCGCAATACAATCTCACGATCCAACGCGAGCTGAGCAATGATATGAAGGTGCAGCTCAGCTATGTCGGATCGCAGGGCCACCGTCTTTTAGCCACGCACGACCTTAACTACGGAAATCCTCAGACCTGTCTCGATCTGAACAACATCTCGAACCTGACAGGCGACGCCAATCTGGCTTGCGGACCCTATTACGCGGATAGTCCTTTCTTTATTCCGGCGGGAGAGATTCCGGCAGGTGTCACTCTGACTATGCCATACGGTTCTCAATCGACGGTCACGGGTCCGAACCCCACCGATATCACACTTGTCGGTCTGAGGAAGTACTCCTCGCCGAACTGCGATCCGTTCACTGCGACTGGGTGTCCCCAGGATGGGATCCCTGTTTTCAGCAGCGTCTTCGCCCAGGACACAATCGCGAATTCGGCGTACAACTCCTTCCAAGCCTCGCTGGACAAGCGATTTGCCCACGGCTTGCAGTTCACGGCCGCTTACACTCTGAGCAAATCGTTTGATGAAGCATCCAGCTTCGAAGGAATCGTGAATCCTATCGATCAACGTCGCAGCCGTTCGCTGTCCGCGTTCGACGCCCGGCATCGCCTCGTATTCAGCTACTACTGGGAACTGCCGTTCCGGAAACATACGGGCGTCTCGGGTCAGGTTTTGAATGGGTGGGCTCTCTCCGGCATCACGACTTTCCAGACCGGATTTCCGATCCGCATCCTTTCTCAAGCCGATAACGAGTTGATGTACAGCTTCGATTTCGAACTGCCGGGCGGGCCTGCACAGGTCGCCCCGTTCCGTACCATGAAGCCGCAGTCCAACGGCAACTATTTCTTCGATCCGAATAGCTTCACTGAGAACGCAACCGATAACAGCCAGCCGCCTTGTAGTGCTGGAGCAGTTTACGGATGCTACCAGCCCTCTCTGTTGGGGACTACGGGGAATACTCCCCGAACGATCTGTTGCGGACCCCACATCAGCAACACCGATCTTGCGATCCTGAAGACATTCGGCATCTCAGAAACTAAGCACGTTGACTTCCGTGCCGAGTTCTTTAATATCTTCAACCACACGCAGTTCTACAACCCCGATGGCGTTACCTCGGATGGCCCGGTGTTTGGACAGGTAACGCAAGCCAAAGAGCCCCGGTTGATGCAGTTCGCGTTGAAGTTTTTCTTCTGATCTAATGATCTAAGTCCCGGGCGGCTCCGGCCGCCCGGGTAATCTAATGGCCCGCTACGAAAGCGCCGGCCTGAGTTATCTCGGAGACCTCGATGTACCCCGATCTGCAAAAAGAACTCGCCACTTTTGAGCGGCGAACGCCGAAATCCGCCGAAGCCCACAAGAAGAATCTCAAGCGCATTCCTTTGGGAGTGGCCAGCAATTATCGCGCTTACGATCCGTGGCCGATTTTTGTGAAAGATGCTAGCGGCAGCAAGTTTCGCGATCTCGATGGCAACGAGTACATCGATCACAACCTGACGTTCGGCGCACTAATGGCCGGACATTGCCATCCTGCGGTGATGAAGGCGGTCGAAAAGCGGCTTTCGACTGGCACCATGTTTGGCATGCCGCACGACATGGAATGGGAACTGGCAGAAGAGATCTGCAACCGTTTTCCGGTGGAGATGTGCCGCTTCGGAAACAGCGGGACGGAAGCGACCATGCATGCCATTCGTCTTGCCCGCGCCGCCACCGGCCGCGACAAGATTGTGAAGTTTGAAGGCGCGTATCACGGGCTGCACGACAGCGCGCTGGTCAGCGTGAAGCCGCACGCGCCGGAATACGGTGACATCAACGCTCCCACTTCGGTACCGGGCGGGCTTGGCGTTCCGAAATCCGCCGTCGCAAACGTGCTCGTTGCGACCTTCAATGACCTTGCGACGGTCGAGCGCCGCTTCAAAGAAAATCCCGGCGAAATTGCTGCGATTATTCTTGAGCCAATCCTGATGAACGTCGGCCTTTGCATGCCGCAAGCCGGCTTCCTCAAAGGCCTGCGCGAGATCGCCACCCGGAACGGCGCACTTCTGATCTATGACGAAGTGAAAACCGGATGCAAACTTGGATGGGGCGGCGCCAGCGAATATTTCGGCGTCATGCCGGACATGATCTGCCTGGCCAAGTCCATCGGCGGCGGCTTGCCGCTTGCTGCCTTCGGTACGCACAAGTCTGTCATGGATCTCATCTCCCAGCACAAGGTCTTCCATGGCGGAACTTACAACACTAACCCGGTCTCAATGGCAGCAGGTCTGGCTACGTTCCGCGAAGTTCTCACGCGGCAGAACTACGCGCATGTGGACAAGCTAGGCAAGAAGTTGGCCGACGGTTATCGTCAGACCATTGCGAAGGTGGGTCTGCAGGCTTACATCGCACAAGCGGGGGCGAACGGTGCTCTCATGTTGTACCCGAAGGAAATTCGCAATTACCGCGACTGGACCGTGATCGACGTCGATCTCTGGCGGCATTATTGGTTCGGCATGGTGAACCGTGGAGTGATGGCGCAGCCCTACTGGTGGGATGAGCAGTGGACCATTTCCGTCCAGCATACCGAATCCGATATCGATAAACACCTGGCCGCGTTCAACGACATCGCAGCTTCGCTGGCGAAAGCGCAGCAGGAGCGCAGCGAGCGCGTTCCGGCGGAAGTAGCACACTAGCAATAAGTGGTCAGTGGCTAGGGCTTCGTGCTCAGCGTTCTCGAACGCGGGAGCCGGCGACTGCCAGCCACTGACCATTCATCGTGACCCCTGACTGTGTCCACAACGACACAACCCGAACAGCCGCATCTGATCCGCGCTCTCGGGCGGCGCGATTTGGTTCTGCTCTTCGTGGTCGCCGTATTCAATTTGAACGTGGTGCCTTCGATTGCAGCCAACGGAGGAGTGACGGTCTGGCTTTGGATCATCTCGCTCCTTCTGTTTTTCTGGCCCCAAGGTATTGCGGTGATCGAACTGGCGCATCGTTATCCCGGCGAAGGCGGCGTTTATCTCTGGGCCAAGGAAGTGTTCGGCGATTTTCACGGATTCCTCTCCGGCTGGTGCTACTGGACCAACAACATGCTTTACGTGCCCACTGTGATGCTGTATTTCGTCGGCGTCTCAGTCTACGTGCTGGGGCCCGGGCACCAGGGACTCGCGGACAATAAGATCTTCGCCTCAATCGCGTCACTGGCGCTGCTCGCGCTGCTGACTTTGTTCAATATTCTTGGTCTGGGCGTGGGGAAGTGGATCAACAATATCGGCGCCATCGGCACATTCGTAGCTGCGGCCGTGCTGATTGGGCTCGGGGTCGTGATCTGGTCGCATTTCGGCAGCACCGTATCCGCGGCTGATTTCAAAATCCCCGCCAATCCCAAGTTTGTGCTGAATTCCTTTGGCGTGATTTGCTTTGGCCTGGTTGGACTGGAACTGGCGTCGGTGATGGGCGACGAGATCAAAGATCCACGGCGGACTTTGCCTGGCGCCGTCGCTGTGGGCGGACTCCTGTCGGGCACCCTTTACATCGGAGCGACGCTAACGCTGCTGATTGCGGTGGGCAAGGACGTCAACGTGCTTCAGGGAATCGTGCAAGCCGTAACCCACATGGCCGCTCGCGTTGGCATTGGCTGGATCACCATTCCATTTGCCCTGATGCTCAGCATGTCCATTGCGGGCATCGGCTCGGCATGGATGGGCGGCTCCGCGCGCATACCTTTCGTCGCCGGGCTCGATTCCTACATGCCCTCGTGGCTCGGCAAAGTGCATCCTCGATACGCGACCCCATACGCCGCGCTCATCCTGCAGGGCGCTGTTTCGGCAGTTCTGGTCATTTTGAATTTCGTCGGGGCCGGAGTGCAGGAGACATTCCAGAAGCTGCTATCACTCGCAGTCGTGCTGCAACTCGTGCCCTTCGTGTACATGTTCGGCGCGCTGGTGAAATTCGCGGTGACCGAATCGAAACCAAGAGGCCAGTACGGAAGAGTCACGCTGTTTCTCGCGGGAATCAGCGGCCTGCTCACCACAATCCTCGGCATCGGTCTGGTGTTTTTTCCCGCCCAGCAGATCACTTCTCTCGTCCGGTATGAGATCTGGATGGTAGGCATGACTCTGTTGTCTATCGGCCTGGCAGCTTTCTTCTTTTTCGTTTATGGACGGCGCAAAGCGCCACAAGCAATCAAGGTTCTCAGGGACAGCGAGCCCGTGTCTGCCGGCGGCCGCTCGGTGCGCTGAGGCTGTTGGAGGGCATATGCCTGGTGGAATCAAAGCTGACGTGAAAACTTATCAGATGTTCATCAACGGCGAATGGGTCACGAGCCAATCCGCCAAGACCTTTCCCGTCTACGACCCTTCGACCGAAGAAGTGATCGCGCAAGTGCCGGATGCGAACGCCGAAGATGTAAACCGCGCCGTGGCAGCAGCTAAAGCCGCGTTTGAGGAAGGGCCGTGGGCATCCACCACCGCACAAGAGCGCGGACGCGTGTTGTTTCGCATGGCCGAGAAGGTTCGGCAAAACCTGCCTGCGCTCGCCGAACTCGAATGCCGCAACACGGGCAAGCCTATCGTGGAAGCCGAATACGACCTGACTGACGTCGCAACCTGCTTCGAGTACTACGGCGGGCTGGCGACGAAGATTACCGGCCATGTGAATCCAGTGCCCGACAACGCGCTGTCGCTCTCGCTGAAGGAGCCCGTCGGCGTGGCGGGACAGATTATCCCCTGGAACTATCCGCTGCTGATGGCGGCCTGGAAACTTGCGCCCGCCATTGCTGCGGGGTGCACGTGCGTGCTCAAACCCGCAGAGCAAACTCCGCTCACGGCTTTGGAATTTGCGCAGCACTTCGCCGACTGCGGACTGCCGCCGGGCGTCATCAACATCGTGACCGGATTTGGCGAGACCTGCGGCGCTCCTCTCGTTCAGCATCCCGATGTGAACAAGATTGCATTCACCGGGAGTGCGGCTGTCGGCAAGATCATCGTGAAACAGGCTGCCGATACCGTGAAGCGCGTCACGCTCGAACTGGGCGGGAAGTCGCCCAACATCTTCTTCGCCGATGCCGATTTCGAAGCCGCCATTGACGGGGCGCTGTTTGGCGTTTTCATCAATCAGGGCGAGGTATGCTCCGCGGGCAGCCGCATTCTGGTGCAGAAGTCTATTTATAAGAACTTCGTGGATGCCATGACCGAGAAGGCGAAGAAGATCAAGTTGGGTCCGCCCCTCGAACGCGAGACGAAGATGGGCCCGCTGGTCAGCAAAGAGCAATACGATCGCGTGAATGAATACCTCGCGATCGGCAAGAAAGAAGCGAAGCTGGCTTCGGGTGGGGGACGGCCGGACAAATTCGCCAAGGGATATTACGTTCAGCCCACGATTTTCTATGACGTGGATAACAGTGCTCGCATCGCCCGCGAGGAAATCTTTGGTCCGGTGGCGGCCGTCATTCCCTTTGAAGACGAAAAAGATGCACTGAAGATCGCCAACGATTCTCCGTATGGGCTGGCGGCCGCAGTCTGGACTCGAGACATCTTTAAGGCGATGCGGGCGGTAAAGGCTTTGCGTGCCGGAATTGTTTGGGTCAACCACATGCAGCCGACGTACGTTGAGGCTCCCTGGGGCGGCTTCAAACAATCCGGCTTCGGTCGTGAGCTTGGCCCTTGGGGAGTCGAAGAATATCTCGAGACCAAGCAGGTACATATCAACCTGAACGAGGCACCGATCGGCTGGTACTGAAGCACGGTTCGCACTCCGCGGAGAACCGCCATTTACAATGTGTTTTGGAAGGCACGACTTCAGAGCTTGCGGAAAACTCCAGCTCGAGCAGATTTGGGAAGGGCACGACTTTCAGTCGTGCCGCTAGACACGAATAGAGTCGCGGCTTCAGCCGCTGAGGGACAGCAAGCCGAGTGCTTTAACTGAGAACTGAGAAGCGAGAACCAACGATGTCCATTATTCAACTTCGCACACCGATACCGGGTCCCAAGTCGAAGGCTCTCTCTGAGCGTCGCGCCAAAGCCGTGCCCCGCGGGCTGTCGCACGGCACGCCCATTTACGTCGCCAAGGCGGAAGACGCATGGCTCGAGGACGTCGACGGCAATCGCTACCTCGATTTTGCCGGGGGCATTGGATGCCTCAATGTCGGGCATCGCCGGGACGAAGTTGTCGACGCGGTAAAGAACCAACTCGATCGCTTCCTGCATACGTGCGTCCAGGTCACGCCGTACGAAAGTTACGTCCGTTTGGCTGAACGCATGAACGAAGTCACTCCCGGTAAGTTCCCGAAGAAATCGATTTTCGTGAACAGCGGAGCGGAGGCGGTTGAGAATGCGGTAAAGATTGCCCGAGCTTATACGAAGCGGCCGGCAGTGATCGCTTTCGAAGATGCATTTCATGGGCGAACCATTATGACGCTGGCTCTGACCAGCAAAACGCATCCTTATAAAGCGGGCTTCGCTCCCTTTCCGAGCGAGGTTTATCGGGTTCCATACGCTTACTGCTACCGCTGTTCGTACTCGTTGCAGTATCCGTCGTGCGAGTTGTACTGTGCGCGCCATCTGGAAGACACCTTCAAGCGCGTGGTTGCGAACGAAGAGGTCGGAGCAATCATTGCTGAGCCGGTATTAGGCGAGGGCGGCTTTGTCGCCCCTCCTCCAGACTATTTCAAAGTCCTGCTCGAGCTATGCCGCAAATATGGAATCCTGTTCATTGCCGACGAGGTGCAGTCCGGATTCGGGCGTACCGGTGCGCTATTTGCGTGCGAACGGTACGGCGTCGAGCCCGATCTGCTGGTCTCGGCAAAGTCCCTCGGTGGAGGATTGCCACTGGCCGCAGTTACCGGCCGCGCTGAGATCATGGATGCTCCCGCAGTGGGCGGTCTGGGCGGAACATTCGCCGGGAATCCGCTTTCGTGCGCGGCAGCTCTTGCCGTACTCGACATATTCGAGCGCGAAAACCTGCTCGTTCGGGCCAACGAACTCGGGGCTCATTTCCAGCGCCGTGCGCGCGAATGGCAGCGTCGCTGGCCCATTATCGGCGATATTCGTGGGCTAGGCGGCATGCAGGCCATCGAACTCGTGCAATCTCAAGACACCAAGACTCCGGCCACGGAGGAAACCAAAAAGATTTCGCAGTACTGCTACGAGCACGGCCTCATCACTATCACCGCAGGATCGTATTCCAATGTCATCCGTGTGCTGGTGCCGCTGGTGATCACGAATGAGCAGATGGACGAGGCTCTGGACGTGCTCGAGTTGGCCATTGCGAATGTTTGCGACGCGAAGGGAGCCGTCGCACAACTGGTTTAGCCGCGGCTGGCGGGATTCATCCTGTAAGCGCCCCGGCAATCCCTGTAAGCACAGTGAACGAGTATCATTAAATTGGGTTTGGGAGTTCTTCCGTGACACCCCACGGCTCCCGGTAGCACATTCTTTGCGATAGCGAGAGGCATCAGCGTCATGAGCGTAGCAGCACCCCCTACCAACAAGGTTACCAATTACATCAATGGACGATGGGCACAGGCGCAAGCGTCGGAATCGCGAGATGTCGTCAATCCCGCGACCGGGGAAGTCCTGGCCAGCGTTCCTCTGGCCGGTGCCGCTGATGTGAATGCCGCGGTGGAAGCCGCGGCCGCGGCTTTTCCCGAGTGGCGCCGGACTCCGCCCGAGGACCGCATTCAGCCGCTGTTCAAACTCAAGATGCTGCTGGAAGAGCACATCGACGATATCGCCCGCATCACCACTCTGGAAAACGGCAAGACCTTCGCTGAAGCCAAAGCCGAGATGCGGCGCGCCATTGAGAATGTGGAAGTCGCCTGCGGTATTCCGATGATGATGCAGGGTTACAACCTCGAAGACGTCGCCCGTGGCATCGACGAGATCATGATTCGCCAGCCTCTCGGAGTCGTGGCAGCGATCACACCGTTCAATTTTCCAGGCATGATTGCGTTCTGGTATCTGCCCTACGCCATCGCGACCGGCAATACATTCATCCTCAAGCCCAGCGAGCGCGTGCCGCTCACCATGCATTACATCTATGAGTTGCTCGAGAAGACGGGGTTACCCAAAGGCGTGGTGAATCTCGTCAATGGCGGCAAGGCTGCTGTCGATGCTCTGATCGACCATCCCAAGGTGCGCGCTATCAGTTTTGTGGGTTCGACTCCGGTGGCGCGATACATCTACGCGCGCTCGGCGGAGCAGGGGAAACGTTGTCAGTGCCAGGGAGGAGCCAAGAACCACGTCATCGTGCTGCCGGATGCGGACATGCCCATGGCAACGCAGATCATCAGCGACAGCGCCTTCGGATGCGCTGGGCAACGGTGTCTCGCAGTCTCCGTGGCAGTAACCATTGGAGAGGCACAAAAGACCTTTCGTGATTCGATTGCGGAGGCCGCCTCGAAACTCCGCGTTGGGAACGGCCTCGAAGCCGGAGTGCAGATGGGTCCCTTGATTACGCCCCAGAGCAAGGAACGCGTGGAATCGCTGATCGGGGTGGGCGAAAAGCAAGGCGCCAAAGTTCTGCTTGACGGCCGCAATGCCAGAATTGCGAAGCATGAGACCGGCAATTTCGTGAAACCGACCATTCTCGACAACGTGCCTGCGAGCAGCGAGATCACCGATACCGAAATCTTCGGACCGGTGCTCAGCCTGGTGCACGCCGACAGTATGGACGAGGCGCTCGCGTTTCTGGACCGCAGTGCCTATGGCAACCAGGCATCCTTATTCACATCCAGCGGTTCCGCCGCGCGGCGATTCCGCTACGAAGCTCCAGCAGGGAACATCGGAATCAACATTGGGGTTGCGGCCCCCATGGCCTATTTTCCCTTTAGCGGCTGGAAGAATAGCTTCTTCGGCGATCTCCACGGGCAGGGAAGAGACGCCATCGAGTTCTACACAGATAAAAAAGTTGTGGTGGAGCGCTGGGCCAAGGAGCACAGCCGCAAGTTCTAAAAATCCAGCCACGGATTCACACGGATCTTCGCGGATTTTCGATTTATCCGTGAGTATCCGTATGATCTGTGGCGAATTCAGAGGCATTTATGGCTACTACTACGGTTGAGAGGTCGATGACAGGACAGGAAATTGTCGATCTCACAAAGAAACACACGTCTGTTTGAATGGTCGGCGCAATCAAAAGTCGATCCGATCCCGGTTGCAAAAGCCAAAGGCATTTACTTCTGGACACCGGAAGGGAAGCGCTTCATTGATTTCAATAGCCAACTGATGTCCGTGAACATCGGGCACGGGGATGAGCGCGTCATTCAGGCAATTTACGAGCAAGCTCAGACGCTGGCCTATGCCAATCCGTTTATGGCCACCGAACCTCGGGCGCGGCTGGGAGCCAAGCTGGCCGAAATCACACCCGGCGACATCGACACATTCTTCTTCACTAATGGCGGTGCTGAAGCCAACGAGAACGCCATCAAGATTGCCCGCTTCTTCACCGGACGTCAGAAAATCATGGCGCGCTATCGTTCTTACCATGGAGCGACCGCGGGCAGCATCTCGCTCACGGGTGATCCCCGGCGTTGGGCCGCGGAACCAGGCATCCCCGGCGTGGTCCGGGTGCTTGATCCATATCACGGAATTGAGCGCGGTTGGGAATCGGCGGAAAGCTCGCTGGCGATGATCGAAGAGACCATTCAGTTGGAAGGCTCGCACACCATTGCGGCCTTCATTCTGGAGACGGTCGTCGGCACCAACGGCATTCTGATTCCGCCGGATGGATACATGCAGGGTGTTCGCAAGCTGTGCGATAAGTACGGCATCCTCATGATCGCCGACGAAGTCATGGCTGGTTTCGGCCGCACAGGCGAGTGGTTCGCCATCAATCATTGGAAAGTCGTGCCGGACCTTATCTGCATGGCGAAAGGCTTGACCTCGAGCTACCTGCCCTTGGGAGCAGTCGGCATGCGCCACCACATCGCCCAGCACTTCCAGGACAAGGTGTTCTATGGAGGACTCACCTACAACTCCCACCCCATGGGATGTGCCGCTGCGCTGGCGACCATTCGAGTGTATGAAGAGGACCGCCTCATCGACAACGCGAAAAAAATGGGCGAGATCATGAAGCAGCTTGGCGCCGAAATGCAGGCCAAGCATCCGTCCGTTGGAGCTGTCCGCTCCATTGGCTTGTTCGGGATCTTCGAACTGGTGCGCAGCCGAAAAACCCGTCAGCCTATGGCCCCGTTCAACGGAACCTCGGAAGAAATGGCCGCACTCGGCCGCTTCTTCCGCGAGCAAGGGCTTTATACGCTGGTGCGTTGGAACACTTTCTACACCAACCCGCCGCTGTGCATAAACGAGCAGCAACTCCGCGAGGCCTTTGCCATTATCGACAAGGGGCTGGAGATTACCGATCGCGCAGTAAAGGACTGATCGCGTTATAGCGCTAAAAAACGCCAAGTCCCCGAATCGCGTGCACTGCGACTCAGGGACTTCTTTGTGGTCTAAGCCGCCCTGCGATGCTGCGGATATTGCCCGGTGATTTTGCGGAAGAAGCCATGGAAGCGGTGGACACCCGCCGCACCCGGAAGGAACATGAATGGGCACTGGCCCGGTATTACCTCCATCCCTTTTGCTCTGCAGAACTCAACCGCTTTCGTGCTGACCGCGCCTCTGCCCGCGGCCCGGTACATCCATACCTGCTCAATTCCAGCCGCGTAGCAGTCCTCAATCACTTTCTCCGTGACTTCAGGAGAGGTCATCAGGAGCGCGGCTTTTACCGGCGGCTGAATGTCCTGCACTCGAGCGACGCAAAACCGGCCGTTTATGCTCGGAGTTGCGGGGTTCACCGGAACAATGTCATAGCCCCTGCGGCAGAGTTCTTCAAACAGGGTCATACTGAAGTGTTTCGGATCGCGGGATACGCCTACCATTGCGATCCGTTTTTGCCCAAGAAAATCTTCAATCATCTCAAGCGAAAAATGTCTCTCAGCCATGAGTCCTCCCCTGGGAAATGTTTCTCTTAGCGTAGCGTTTCATTCGTGCTTCAGGCAGTGATGCGAATCACCGCCGAGAAAGCTGCGAGCGGGGTCGAGTCGGCGTCTGCGTCTTGAAGAACAATCTGGAGAACCAGTGCGCGATCTCAAAGCAGGGAGATCCCTACGCGACTCGCCCCACTATTCTGCCGTTCCATTTCGGCACAAGTTCCTGGCATTGTGATTCAAATCACAGACCCCTCCGGCGGGTTCCCGCATTATTCCCACAATGCTTTGAAGCCTGGTCCTTGTGATCCGGCAGTAAGGCGGGCGCTCCCATGCGGAAACGAGCGTGCCGCGCGGCTTGGGCGCTGCTGACGGACTTCCAAGGCCAACGCCAAGCCTGGCCCAGAGTATCAACTCTGGAAAGGTTGGCTATGAGTTTTGCCGATCGACGGAAATTCTCTCCTCTCTCCGCAAAGTTGTTAGCACGTAGGTCCTGGAGATTAGTGATCGCGCTCGCGGGTGTGGTCATCGCGGCGTTGATTCGACACAGCCTTGGCACCGCTTTCGGTTTCTCCCAACCGTTTGTGTTGTTTGCTCCCGTCATTCTGCTGGTCAGCCTGCTTGACGGTTTTTGGCTGGGCATCTTTTTCACCCTCCTGTCCACTCTCATTGGCCGGTATTTCTTTCTCGCGCCCCACCATTCAATGGCGATTTCCGGCATTGATGGCCTAGCAGACGTGTTGCCATTTGTTTTACTTGGTATTGCCATGAGCATCGTCGGGGATCTCCTGCGCAGGCGAACGCAGCGCCTGTTCGACTCCGAACAACGTTATCGCCAACTTTTTGAAGAGAATCTGGCGGGAGTCGTGATCTCAAGCTTCGAAGGCCAAATCGTGGACTGCAACAATGCCTGGGCCCGCATGCTCGGCTATGGCAGTGCCGAAGAGGTGCGAGGCCGACCGGCTGCGGATTTCTATTTTGATGCGGCGGAGCGTTCGACCATGATGGAACAACTCAAAGAGGAGGGCGCTTTGCGCGGCCGGGAGACACAACTTCGTCGTAAAGACGGCACACCGGTTTGGGTTCTGTTTAATGTCGTATTACTCGCCGGCCCCCACGGGACGCAACTGGCGCAGGGCACTCTAATCGATATCAGTAAGCGCAAACGTGCCGAAGAGGATCTCCTACGCCGGGAAGAGGATTATCGCCTGTTCGTGGCGCAGAGCTCAGAAGGTATTTTCCGCGAGGAGTTGGATGTACCCCTTCCCGTTGATCTGCCGCAAGACGAACTCATTCAGCAGATTCTCGACGGTTCCTATATGGCCGAATGCAACGACGCCATGGCCAGAATGCACGGGTTCACATCGGGGGTTGAACTGCTAGGAAAACGTCTGACCGGAATGCTGCTTCCGGGCGATCCGCGTAATGTTGAGATGACACGCGAGTATGTCCGCTCAGGATTCCGAGTTCTGGATCGCGAGTCGCACGAACTCGACGTCCACGGCAGTCGCAAGATCTTCCGCAACAGCCTCATTGGCATCATCGAAAACGGCAAGCTGGTGCGAACTTGGGGAATTCAGCGCGATGTAACCGAGCAACTGCGATTGGAAACGGCTCGCACGGCAGCAGAAGCCGCATTGCGCAAGAGCGAAGAACGTTTTCGAGTTGCCTTAAAGGACTCCCCCATCACCGTCTTCAATCAGGACCGGGACCTGCGCTATACCTGGATCTACAATCCGCAACTGTACTGGCAAGTTGGCGTCCTGGGCAAGACGGATGAAGAAGTTCTTGGCCCCAGGAACTCCGCGAAGCTTACCAGCCTTAAACGCCAGGTGTTAACCACGGGTCGCGCGCTCCGTGATGAAGTCACGGTGCGCAATAACGGGAAGGGCTTCGCCTTTGAAATGAGTATCGAACCGTTGCTCGACAGCCATGGAAATGTAGTTGGAATTACTGGTGCCTGCATGGACATCGCGAAAATTCGCGAGTTGGCGGACCGGCTGCAGGCTTCCACGGATAGGTTAGAGCAAGAAAAGTCATATCTTGAGACGGAAATCCGAACCGAGTTGGGATTTGAAAACATTATTGGAGAAAGCCTGGCACTGCGAGAGGTTCTGAAGAAAGCCCGCATCGTTGCTCCGACGGACTCCAGTGTCTTACTGCTCGGTGAAACCGGTACGGGCAAGGAACTGGTGGCTCGTTCGCTGCATTCGCTGAGTTCCCGGCACGACAAGACCTTCGTGAAGCTGAATTGTGCCGCCGTTCCTTCGGGACTGTTGGAAAGCGAATTGTTTGGGCATGAGAAGGGGGCATTTACGGGTGCGGTCAGCCAGAAAATAGGACGCATCGAATTAGCCGATAAGGGAACGCTGTTTTTGGATGAGATTGGAGAGTTGCCTCAGGAACTGCAGCCAAAGTTGCTGCGCGTTCTCCAGGATCGCGAGTTCGAGCGCCTGGGCGGCATTCACACCCTGCGGGTGGACGTCAGAATCATCTCCGCCACCAACCGCGAGTTGCTGCAGGATGTGCTCGACAAGCAATTTCGCGAAGACCTGTACTATCGCCTGAATGTCTTTCCCATTCAGTTGCCTCCCTTGCGGGAGCGGAGAGACGACATCGCCGTTCTCGTGCAGCATTTCGTGGAAAAGCATGCGAGTCGAATGGGGAAACACATCGACATAATTCCCGACGAGAGCATGCGCACTCTTAAGAACTGGAAGTGGCCGGGCAATGTTCGTGAGCTGGAAAATATGATCGAGCGCATGGTCATCTTGACCACCGGTAACGTGCTGGCCGCTCCTTCCGCAGGACTCGAGCCCACGGCAGACTCCGCCCCCGATGATCTCAGCGAAATGGAGCGAGACCATATTATCCACGTTTTGCGTGAGACAAACGGAGTGTTGGCCGGCGCAGACGGAGCAGCGGTTCGCCTCGGATTGAAACGGACAACGCTTCAATCCATGTTGAAGAGGTTCGGCATCGAAGCGGAGGACTTTCGGCGCGGAAACGGGACAGCCGGTCACAACTAGTTTCGTCGTTGCTGGCGTCCGCGCTGGCGGAACACAGCTTTCCCGCACCCCAGGCAGAAACTCGAACTCATTTCACCAGCCGGTTGTATTTCTTGAGCGCTTCTCGCAGCCGGTCGTGGGGCAACGCAATCACCGTATGGTTATTGATTCCGGTCATCGTCTCTGCTGCAACCATGGCATTGACGACAGCCTCTTCGGTGGCTTGGACGGTTGCCAGGAAAATGGGATCCAGCGAATCATTGGGCAGCATGCTCAGTTGATGGACTCCCTTCGTACCCACTGCGCCCGGGTTCGCTGTGGAGAAGGCGATGAAGATGTCTCCGGAGCCGTCGCCGGAATAGCTGCCGTCTCGACCCAATCCTAGAGAAACCTTTTTGGCGATGCGCTTGAGCTGCGTCGGAATCAGCGGGGCGTCCGTTGCAACTACCACGATGATAGAACCGACATCATTCTGCCAAACCGTGTGTTCAGGAATCTCGCGCCCAACGTTCACGCCCGCAATCCGAAGCTGTTCGCGCGAACCGTAATTGCACTGCACCAGCACCCCAATTGTATAGCCGCCCGCCTTAGTGTCGAGCACGCGGGAGCTAGTGCCGATGCCGCCTTTGAATTCATTGCAGATCATCCCCGTTCCGCCGCCGACGTTCCCCTCCTCCACCGCGCCGGAATGCGCTGTATCCAAGGCGTGAAATGCGTCTTCAGGCTTGACGTGGAATCCATTGATGTCGTTGAGATAACCGTCCCATGTCTCGGCCACGACCGGTAGCGACCACCAGTATCCCTCCATATCTGGAGTACCACGTTTCACTTTCCACGCAATCACAGCATCGCGCACCACTCCCACACTGTGAGTGTTCGTGATCATGACGGGGCCGTTCAGAAAACCGGAATCGTCAACCCATGTGGTCCCGGTCATCTCGCCATTGCCGTTCAGAGTGAACCAGGCGGCAAACACAGCGTCATTGGAACTCTTGCCGCGGGGATGGATTGCCGTAACCCCAGTGCGAACGGGACCTTTTCCAATCTCAAGCTTGCCTTCTCCCGAAATCAATGTCGTGTGTCCGACTTCAACCCCTTTGACGTCGGTGATGGCGTTATAAGCTCCCGGTGTGCCGTCGAAGGGAACTCCTAAATCTCGGGCGCGTGGTTTGGTTTCCGCGAAGAGGGTTGCAGCCAAAAAAGCGAAGGCAACAATAAGCCCGAAATTTCGCAATGCTGACAAGGACATCGGTTCTCCCTGCACGAAAGCAGGGAGTATACAGGTTGCTGGGTGCACCGAGCCAGCCTTTCTGACTCATATGAGTACTTCAGCTCTGGAGTAAAATTGCAGGCAGAATATTACCTTGGGGGGTCAGATGGACAGCTGGAAAAAGGCGGCCGTACTCGGCTGCATTGCAGGAGCGTCAATCTTGTTTATGAAGAAGCGGTATGCGGCAGGAGTTTTGGCCACGGGAGCAGGCTTGGCCGTCCTCGCCTCCGAGTACCCTGAAAAATTTGAACAAGTGCGCCAGGCGTTGCCGGATTATTTCGACAGAGGCATGCAGGTGATGGAAATGGCTGCCAAAGCGGGCAGGCGCATCAGCGAAGCCGCCGGTCGGAGTGCCGCAGATGCCTGGGATGAAATCGGCGGCTGATGTGTAGCATTCCTACTCGATTCCCAGTTGCTTGCGCGCCTCAGGACTGAGGCGTTCGGGCGTCCACGGTGGAGTCCAGACGACGTTCACCGCAACGTTGCGAATGCCGGGCAATTGTTCGAGGCGCGATTTCACCTGCATGCTGATGTTGACATGCTCAGGGCATCCTTGGGCGGTCAGAGTCATGTCCACCGACACGTCTTGCTTTTCACTCTCGGCGGGGGTGAAGTCCACCTTGTAGATCAATCCCAGATCCACGATGTTGACCGGGATCTCCGGATCGTAGCAACTCTTTAAGGCGCTCAGGACATCTTGTTCCGTGACCGGCATCTCACTGCTCCTGGCATTCAGTGTACAACGATACGCTGAGCCCTGGGCGTACTGAACCGAACACCACGCCGTCTGATACATTCACTGCATGTTGAGCTCCGGAACCAAACAAAGAATCCGGCTGGCGCTGTGGTTTTTATTGGCGATCGCTACGGCTCGAGCGGGGTACATTTTTTACCAGCGTCACCAGGACCGGGTCGCTACAGAGAAGCAATTGCAGGCCCACAACGTCGGATACTCGAACCCCGATTATTACGTCAGTCCGAGGAAGCTCTATCCCTACGATCTCAAGTCCGCAAGACAATTGACGCAGCAGTCGGAGTGGGTAAAGGAGGGCTATCGCTACACCTATTACCCCTACGACCCGGCAAGCAAGCGCGTTCAATTCGGAGATGGCGCGGGACTGCTCGGGCCCATCGAGAAGTTATCCATCACCGATGTTGTGACAGCAACTCCGCCGGGGGGCTCGCAAAAGCGTCAGGTCATGGCTGTGTTCCAGAAGGAGGGCAAGCACTACGCGGTGCCGATCGGCTACCAAGGCGACGGCGAATACAAGATTTATTCGGATGAGATGTTCTACATCGAGGACCCGCATCAGTTGTATAAGCACTGGCCCGCGGATGTCTGGCAGGCGGTGGAACAACATCAAGTCAAGCCGGGAATGAACGAGATGCAGGCGGTTTTCGCTGTCGGTATGGGCCGACCCGATGCGGGAAGCAGTTCGGACGAAAAGACAGTGCATTATCCCAACGGAGGTAAGCCGCTTGTGGTTGTCTATCACGCTGGGAAAGCGGCCGAGATCAAGGCCGACTCGGCGGGATCATAAGCCTGTTGATGTATACGTTAGCGAAACTATCGTTCAATTCGCATTTACGATCTCAACTATCAAAAAAACGATTGCACCGTGGCGCTGAAAGTTGTTGACGGTTCCGCGCCCCAACCGTACCCTGAATGTGATGCGATCTCACCGTCACCACGGCCATCATCATCATCACGCCCATGGCGCGTCGGCGGGAGTCCACCTGAGATTGCAAAGTTCATAACCAAGCACTTATCAGGAAATCAGGCCCGCTGAAGCGTAATGCTCAGTGGGCTTTTTGTTTTTCCGGAAGGACCATCAATGAACGAACTTGATTTCGACAAGATGAGCGGATTGCTTCCTGCCATCGTTCAGGACTCGCAAAAAGGAGATGTTCTCATGGTGGGCTTCATGAATCGCGAGGCGCTGAACCTGACCCTGCAGAACGGCTACGTCACGTTCTTCAGCCGGACGCGCAATACGCTCTGGACCAAAGGGGAGAGCTCCGGCAACCGCTTGCGAGTCATTTCTGCCTCCACCGATTGTGATCGCGACACCCTCCTGCTCCGCGTGGAAGTGGAAGGTGCGGGAGTCGTTTGCCATCGCGGAACTCGCTCCTGCTTCACCGAACTGCTGCCCCTGCCGGCCAGTGAGGTTGCTGCCTCGAAGGAGTCGCGATGAAGCTGCGCATCGGAATCCCAAAAGGCAGCCTGCAGGAGGCCACGCTGCAGTTGTTCGCACGCGCCGGACTCCCCGCCTATACCAATGGCCGCTCCTACTTTGCAACGACGGCGGACCCGGAGATCGATTGCATGCTGATCCGGGCGCAGGAAATGGCGCGCTATGTCGAGCACGGCGCGATCGACGCAGGCCTTACCGGTCTCGATTGGGTCATCGAGAGCGGGTTGGAAGTGGCCACGGTCAGCGATTTGATCTACGCCAAACGAAGCCGCGGCAAAGTTCGTTGGGTCCTGGCCGTGCCGGAAGATTCTCCCGCGCAGGCCGCGGAAGACCTCGCCGGGTGCATCGTCGCCACCGAACTGGTGAAAGTTACGCGGGATTACTTTCAAAAGAAGAATGTGGATGTGCGCGTCGAGTTTTCCTGGGGCGCAACTGAAGTGAAGCCCCCGATGCTGGCCGACGCCATCGTCGAGGTTACAGAGACCGGCAGTTCTCTGAAGGCCAATCGGCTGCGCATACTGGAAACCGTTCTTGAGTCAAACACCCAACTCATCGCCAACAAATGCTCTTACGGAGATCGGGAAAAGCGCCGCAAGATCGACAACCTAGCGCTCATGCTGCAGGGCGCCATGGAGGCCCAGGATCGAGTTGGGCTGATGCTGAACGTCCGCAAGAACGACCTGCCGGCGGTCTTGGCAGTATTGCCAGCCCTGCAGAAGCCCACGATTTCGCATTTGAGCGATGAGAATTGGCTGGCGTTGAACACCGTCATTGATGAGGGCGCAGCCTGGGATGTGATTCCGCGCCTCAAGGAAGCACGGGCCGAGGGCATCGTTGAATATCCACTGAACAAGGTGGTTTTGTGATGCGGATCGTTTGCGGACCTGAAGCGGTGGAAATGATCGAGCGCGTCTCTGCCCGCGGACAGCAGGTTGGCGCTTCGGAGAACCAGGCACAACGCATCGTGAACGAAGTGCGGCAAAGCGGAGATTCGGCTCTGCGACGTTTTGCCGAGCAGTGGGACGGATTGTGCCCCCAAGATCCGATGCAGGTCTCGAAGCAAGAACTCGCCGGTGCGCGGAGAGCGTTGAGTGCTCCTCTCCGGCGATCGATAAGCCAATCGGCGCAGAACATCCGGCGCTTTTGTGAACTGCAGAAGCCTCGCTCCTGGACCCGGACTCGCGCGGGCATCACTCTCGGCCAGATCGTCCAACCGCTGGAATCGGTCGGCTGTTACGTCCCCGGCGGACGTTATCCCTTGCTTTCTACCGTTCTGATGACGGTGATCCCGGCCCAGGTCGCGGGCGTGAAACAGATTCGAGTCGTCTCCCCCAATCCGTCGCGCGAGCTACTGGGAGCCGCCGCCATGCTCGGTGTCCGAGCGTTCTACCGCATTGGTGGAGCACAAGCCATTGCTGCCCTCGCCTACGGCACCGAAACTATTCCGCCAGTCGACAAGATCGTTGGTCCTGGAAATGCTTACGTCACGGCTGCCAAGAAGCTGGTTGCGTTTGATTGCGCCATCGACTTTCTCGCGGGTCCGACCGAAGCTGTGATCCTGAGTGAGCGCGGCAAGCCGGAGTTCATTGCCGCCGACCTGATTGCCCAGGCCGAGCATGATGTGGATGCGCTCGTGTTCTTCATCACCACCTCGCGAAAGCTGGCGCAAGCTGTTCTTCGAGTGCTGGAATGCCTGGCGCAGGGGAATCCAACAGCCCAGGCATCATTGCAGAAGCACGCCGCCATTTTTCTTGCTTCATCGAAGGCGGAGGCACGCGAGTGGGCAAATCGCCTGGCCCCCGAACACATCACCGTTGATGAGGAATATCGGCCTTTCATTCAAAACGCCGGCTCAATTTTCGTGGGAGATTATTCTGCTCAAGCCGCCGGCGACTACGCTTCCGGTCCGAATCACGTGTTGCCTACGGCGGGACAAGCCCGATTCCGCGGGGGGTTGAGCGTGCTCGACTTTGTGAAAATCATCTCACTGCAGAAGCTTTCCCCTCGTGGTTTGCGGAGCATTGCCCCCGCAATTGAGTGCCTCGCCACAGCAGAAGGTCTACAGGGGCACGCCGATTCCATTCGCGTGAGGTGCACCCATGCTTAAAGCCCGAGAGGCCGTCCTCAACACGCCGTCGTACCATCCCCCGCTGGCGGGCCGCGTCGGACTGCGCCTTGATTTCAATGAGAACACCGACGGCTGCTCGCCCCGCGTGCTTCATCGGTTGCAGCGGATTAATCCCCAGGAACTTGCGAAATATCCCGAACGCGAGCCGGTGGAAGGGCTAACGGCAGCCTTTTTGAAAGTGAAACTCGATGAGGTTCTGCTGACGAATGGCGTCGATGAAGCGATTCACTTGCTTTGCCAAGCTTACTTGGATCGGGGCGACGAAGCTCTCATTGTCATTCCCACCTACTCGATGTATGCGATCTACGCGAAGGCAGCTGGAGGGGAAGTAATCCGGGTTCGGGCTGCAGACGATTTCAGTTTCCCGCTGGCAGTGGTGATGAACGCTGTTACGGCGCGGACGCGTCTGATCGCCATCGCCAATCCGAACAATCCCACAGGGAGTGTCGCATCGGCCGATGAACTGCTCGCGCTGGCGCACTCTGCGCCTCAAGCGGCGTTGCTCGTCGATGAAGCCTATTTTGAGTTCTATGGAAAAACGATCCTGGAGCGGCGCCGCGAAGCCCCAAACGTCTTTCTGGCACGTACGTTTTCGAAGGCTTATGGTATGGCGGGTCTGAGGCTGGGTATTTTAATCGGCGATGAAGAACAAATGCGAGTTTTGCGCCGGATCAGTTCCCCCTACAACGTGAATGCTGTCGCGCTGGCGTGCTTACCCGAAGCACTCGCGGATCAATCCTACATCGCAGAGTATGTGGCCGAAGTACTCGAAAGTCGCCAACGGCTGGAACACGCGCTGACAGAAAGTGGGATCCAATTCTGGCCGAGCCAGGGCAATTTTGTGCTCATGCGTGTGGGGCATTCGAGAACGGATGCTGCGCTTTTTGCGGAGCAGATGCGGAACAGCGGCATTCTGGTCCGTGATCGCTCTGCGGACGAAGGTTGCGAAGGTTGCGTCCGCATCACGATCGGCCGGCGCGAGCACGTGAACCAGTTGCTGCAAGCCTTTGCCGCGGTTGTCGATAAACTCGCCATTTCCCAAGGAGCGTCTCGGCGATGAGGAACGGAAACATTCACCGGGTAAGCAAGGAGACTCAGATCCAACTTTCGTTGACCATCGAAGGGCGAGGTCGATATCAAGTCTCAACCGGCATACGCTTTTTTGACCACATGCTGGAGTTATTCGCCCACCATGGAGGATTCGACTTAAAGCTGAAAGCTAAAGGCGATCTGGACGTCGATCAGCACCACACCGTGGAGGACGTGGGCATCGTACTCGGCCAGGCATTCGACAAAGCTTTGGGCAGCAAACGCGGCATTCTTCGCGCTGGATACTTCCTGATGCCCATGGACGAAACCATGGGAATGGCGGCGGTCGATTTCTGTGGCCGAACCGCCGCCGTGGTCGATACCAAAGTGACAACCCGCCTGGTCGGAGATCTGCAATCAGAGTTGGTGGACGACTTTTTTGAAGGCTTCGCCCGCGGTGCCAAGGCCAACGTGCATGTCCGCACTCTTTACGGACGCTCCAGTCACCACAAGATCGAGGCCCTGTTCAAAGCTTTCGCCCGCGCGCTGCGAGCAGCCTGCTGGCGTGATCAGAGGATGAAACGCCTTCTTCCATCCACCAAGGGAGTGCTCTGATGATCGCCATTGTCGATTACGGCGCAGGCAATCTCCGCTCGGTTCAAAAGGCATTCGATTCGCTTGAACAAGAGAGTGTGATTACCTCCGATCTCGGCCAGGTTTCCCGCGCCTCGAAGATCGTGCTTCCCGGCGTCGGCCACTTCGCCTCGACTGCCAGCCTCAACCGTTTGGGCCTGCAGGAAGCCATTGCGAACGCAGTCGAGCGAGGAATCCCGTTCTTGGGCATCTGCGTGGGGATGCAATGGCTGTATCAGGGCAGCGCCGAATCGCCCGCCACATCCGGGTTGGGAATGTTGACAGGCCGCTGCGAGCGATTTCCGGCGGAGGTCAAATCGCCGCATGTGGGCTGGAACTCCTTGCAAATCGACTCCACATCGCGGCTGTTTCAGGGCATCGGCTCTTCCAGCTTTGTTTATTTCACCCACTCGTTTCGCTGCCCCGTCGGCAGCGGAACCGTGGCCTGTTGCGATTATGGTGGGAAATTTTCTGCCGCGGTCGAGATGGATCATGTGTTCGGGGTCCAATTTCATCCAGAAAAATCCGGAGATACCGGACTCAAGCTGTTAGCCAATTTCTGTGCGCTCTGAAATGCTGACCAAACGGATTATCGCTTGCCTGGATGTGGATGCGGGCCGCGTCGTCAAGGGCGTGAAATTCGCCAACCTGCGCGATGCCGGTGATCCAGCCGAGCTCGCCTCGGCCCACAGCGAATCCGGCGCTGATGAAATCGTTCTGCTGGATATCTCGGCGACCCACGAGGGCAGAGCCACCCTGCTCGATACGGTTCGGAGGACTGCAAAGCACTTATTCATCCCGTTTACCGTCGGAGGAGGAATTCGCGCTCTTTCCGATGCCGCAGACGTCTTCGATGCCGGCGCCGATAAAATCAGCATTAACTCCGCTGCATTGCGAGACCCATCTCTGATCAGTTGTATTGCGGAGCGTTTTGGCTCGCAGGCGGTGATTGTGGCGATTGATGCCAAGCGTTCTGAAAGCGGGCGACACTGGAAAGCATTCACCTGCGGCGGACGAACGCCCGCGGGTAAGGATGCCGTCGAGTGGGCGCGAGAAGCCGAATCTCGCGGTGCGGGCGAGATTCTTCTTACATCCATGGACCGCGATGGCACCGGCAGCGGCTTCGATTGCGTCCTCACGCGCGCCGTAGCGGATGCGGTTCGCGTTCCGGTGATCGCTTCCGGGGGCGCCGGTGGAGCCGACCATTTCGTAGACGTCTTCCGGGTAGGGCACGCGGACGCCGCTTTGGCCGCTTCGATTTTCCACTATGGTTTCAACCAGCTCGCCGACCTCAAGCAAGAGCTAGCCAGCCATTCCATTCCCATGAGGTGGCCGTGCTGATCCCCTCAATCGATCTCATGGGCGGCAAAATTGTTCAGCTGGTTCAAGGCAAAAAGAAGGCGTTGGAATTCGACAACGTCGAAGAATGGATTGTGCGTTTCTCGAAGTATCCGCTAGTGCAGTTGATCGATCTGGATGCCGCGATGGGCCGGACCAGCAATTTTGATTTGGTACGCGATATCGCGAAGCGCCTGTCGTGTCAGGTGGGTGGCGGCGTTCGCTCCCTAGACGCGGCACAAGCCGCTCTGGATGCGGGAGCCAAGCGCGTGATTGTAGGCTCAGCCTTGTTTACCCAAGGCAACCTGAACGCTGCTGTTGCAAAGCAGCTTGCGAAACACCTCGACCCCAGCCGGCTGGTCTTCGCTCTGGACGCGATGGGAGGTTTCGTAACCATTCACGGCTGGCAGAAGACCACCAGCGTGACTCCGTTGGAGATGGTGCACGCGCTTGACCCCTGGTGCGATGCTTTCCTCTACACGCATGTGGACACCGAAGGATTGCTGGGCGGCTTCCCTCAGGAAGTTATTCGTCCCTTGCGCGCCGCCACCACGCGCCAGTTGATCGCCGCCGGAGGAATTCGGTCCCAAGGCGAAATCGACGCGCTGGACGCCCTCGGAGTCGACGCTGTCGTGGGCATGGCGATCTATCGGGGCCTGATTCCTGCCTAGCCTCGCGGCCGCAAGATTGTCGGCAGCGGCATGTATTGCCTGACACGGTCGCGGGGCTTATCTTTGAGACTACGTAGCAGAGAACCCCACGATGAATGTGCTAGTCCTGAACGCCGGCAGCTCCAGTCTCAAGTTTCAAGTCATCGCAAGCGATCTTGAGCAGATCAAGCAGTACAAGGATGATCGCATCTGCCGGGGCGAGATCGAAGGCATCGGGGGAGAAGCAATTCTCCGCATTCGCATTCGTGCAGAACCCGTGCGCACACAGACGGCCGCACTGCGCGACATGGGCGCTGCGCTGGACTACTTAATACGATTCCTGGCATCGGATCGATCTGGCATTCCCGAGATCAAGAGCACCGCTGACCTGCATGCGGTCGGCCATCGCGTGGTGCACGGCGGAGAGTTGTTCAAAGAGTCTACCCTGATCGACGATCGCGTCCTCAATGGAATCGAAGACTGCATCGATCTTGCTCCCCTGCACAACCCCAATAACGTCAAGGGAATCATCGCCGCTCGCGATCTGCTGGGCAGGGATGTGCCGCAGGTGGCGGTCTTCGACACCTCTTTCCACCAGTCGCTCTCTGCGGAAGCCTACCTTTACGCCGTTCCGTATCATCTCTATCGCCGTCATCGCATTCGTCGTTATGGATTCCACGGGACTTCTCACCGCTACGTCGCATTCCGCTACCGCGCGCTACGCGGGTTCACTCGCGAGCAGACCAACATCATTTCTTTCCATTTGGGAAACGGTTGTTCTGCGGCAGCGATCAAGGCAGGGAAATCACTCGACACCTCGATGGGCATGACGCCTCTGGAAGGCCTGGTCATGGGCACCCGCTCGGGCGATCTGGATCCCGCGATTGTGGGCATGATTGCGCGGAAAGAGGCGATGTCTTCCTCAGAAGTGGAAACCTTGTTGAATACACAATCCGGTCTTCTCGGGATCTCGGGCCTGACCAACGATATGCGTGAGTTGCTAAGCGAGTTGAAGGAGCACGACGATCGCAGGGTCAGGCTGGCAGTTGAAATCTTCTGTTATCGGGCGCGCAAGTACCTGGGCGCTTACCTGGCAGCAATGGGCGGCGCTGATGCCGTCGTGTTCACTGGCGGGATTGGAGAAAACTCGCCCGATGTCCGCGCTCGTATCTGCGCCAACATGGAATGGGCAGGTTTGCGATTGGACGCGGACAAGAATCAGGGCATGGTCGGTCGCGAGGGCCAGATCAGCACGGACGACTCCACGCTTCACGCGTATGCCATCCCGACCGATGAAGAACTCCTGATCGCTCGCGATACCGTGCGAGTGATCCAAGGAGTTGCCCATCCGTCCTGACTCAAGAACGCCTAGTAGGGCCAGATCCAGTCCGTGGCTTCCGGTTTGTCGATCCCGAACTGGTGCGCGTAGTTCCGGCATTCGATCTGCTGGTTGAGGAATCTCTCCTTGGCATGCGCCCCGATTTTCTGCAGCCTGGGAACTCGATCGATCACATCCATCGCCAGGCTGAAGCGGTCCACGTTGTTGTTGATAGCCAGTTCCAGGGGCGTGTTGATATTGCCTTGTTCCTTGTATCCACGAACGTGAATGTTGTTATGATTCGTGCGCCGGTACGCCAGCCGGTGAATCAGCTGCGGGTACCCGTGGAAGTTGAACATGACGGGCTTGTCCACCGTGAAGAGCGAGTCGAAATCGCGGTCGGGCAATCCGTGAGGGTGCTCGGACGTAGGTTGCAGCTTGAACAGGTCGACAACATTGATGAAGCGAATCTTGAGATCGACAAATTCCTTTCGTAGCAATGCCGTTGCGGCGAGTGCCTCCTGAGTCGGTATGTCGCCCGCGGAGGCGACCACCACGTCCGGCTCTCCCGCCTCGTCATTGCTGGCCCAATCCCAAATTCCAATTCCCTTCGTGCAGTGTGTGATGGCGTCGTCCATGTTGAGGTATTGCAAATGCTTCTGCTTGTCGCTCACGATCACATTCACGTAATTCTGGCTCCGCAGGCAATGATCCGCGACAGAAAGCAGGCAATTCACATCGGGGGGCAGATAAATGCGAGTGACATTCGCGCTCTTGTTGACCACCACATCCAGGAATCCCGGATCCTGGTGCGTAAACCCGTTATGGTCCTGCCGCCACACCGTCGATGTAATCAGCAGGTTCAGCGAGGCGATAGAATCGCGCCAGGAAAGATGGTTGCAGATCTCCAGCCACTTGGCGTACTGGTTGAACATGGAATCGATGATGTGTACGAAGGCCTCGTATGTGGAGAAGAACCCGTGCCGGCCAGTGAGCAGATAACCTTCGAGCATTCCCTCCAGCGTGTGCTCGCTCAGCATTTCCATCACCCGGCCGTCAGGCGAAAGATTTCCGCCATCTTTATCCTCGGGAAAGCGCTCCTCGATCCAGAACTTCTTGGTTACCGAGTAGATGTCATCGAGTTTGTTCGAAGTGGTCTCGTCCGGACCAAACACGCGGAAGTTGTGCGGGTTCAGTTTCATGATCTCCGCCAGCATGCGGCCCAGGGGGCGCGTGTTCTCGGCCAGCGCCAGCCCCGGTTTCTCGGTCGAATTGGCATACTCGCGGAAGTCGGGAAGCCGCAGCGCCTTTTTGAGACGTCCTCCGTTGGTGTGAGGATTCGCGCTCATCCGCCGTGTGCCGCTGGGTGCAAGCTCCTTGAAGACCGGAGCAAACCCGCCCTTGCTGTCGAAAAAATTCTCGGGCATTTGCGAGCGCATCCAGCTTTCAAGAATTCTGAGCTGTACTGGATCTTTTTTCGCGGCCGGCAGCGGCACCTGATGCGAACGCCAGAACCCTTCCAGGAAGTGGCCTTCCATTTCCCGCGGTGCAGTCCATCCTTTGGGTGAGCGGAGCACAATCATTGGCCAGCGCGGCCGTTCCGAAACGCCCTGCTTGCGGGCCGCCTCGCGATGTTCCTGGATTTCGCGGATGCATTGCTCCGTAGTTGCGGCCATCGCTTGGTGCATGCTGTCGATGTCGGAACCTTCCACGAAATAGGGATTCCAGCCGTAACCGCGGAACAGGTTGTCCAGTTCCTCTCGAGTGATGCGTGCCGGAATCGTCGGATTATCGATCTTGTACCCGTTCAAGTGAAGGATCGGTAGAACGGCACCGTCGCGCGCAGGACTCAAGTACTTGTTGATGTGCCAGGACGTTGCCAGCGGCCCAGTTTCCGATTCGCCATCGCCTACCACGGCTGCCACGATCAGATCGGGATTATCGAAGGCCGCTCCGCACGCGTGCGAAAGAACGTAGCCGAGTTCTCCGCCCTCGTGAATTGATCCCGGCGTTTCGGGCGTGCAATGGCTGCCAACTCCGCCGGGGAAGGAGAACTGCTTGAAGAACTCGCGCAGCCCTTCCGGATCCTGACTCTTCTCGGGATAAATCTCCGAGTACGTTCCTTCCAGGTAAGCGGGACCAAGCACTCCGGGCGCCCCATGCCCGGGACCCGCCAAAAAGATCATGTCCAGGTCGTATTTCTTGATCAGCCTGTTCAGGTGAATATAGATGAACGACAATCCCGGGCTCGAACCCCAGTGTCCCAGCAGCCGGTTCTTCATCTGTTCCGGACGTAGCGGTTCTGTGAGCAAGGGATTCTCCTGCAAATAAATCATCCCCAGGCTCAGATAATTGCAGGCCTTCCAATACGTCTCAATCTTACGCAGTTCTTCCTCGCTGAGTGGTTTGCCTTCGATGCTGGATCGAGTAGGTGCATAAGGACTGATGTCGGCAACTACGGCTGGAACTGAAGCTTCGATCGTGCTCATAAATACTCCTTCCCGATAGCCTATGCCCGAAGCTCGGAAAGACACAATGCCTAGACCATGAATTTTGCAGAGATCATTGCAGGTGCGCGAAAATAAGTCGAATTCGGAAGCACGAAAAACCTGAGGGTCCGACTGAACCAAATCCGCCAGCGCGCTGTCTCTAGCCGCGGAGCTCGACGCTAAATTACACTCTTGTCCGCATGCTACGCATCGACGCCCATCAACACTTCTGGATCTACAATGACCGCGAATTCTCTTGGATCGACAATTCCATGGCGGCTATACGGCGAAATTTTCTTCCTGCGGATCTGCAAAGTGAACTAAACGCGAATGATTTTCACGGATCGATCGTAGTGCAGACGTGCCAAACTCTGGAAGAAACGCGCTGGCTGCTCACGCTTGCGGAGCAGAATCCGTCAATCTTGGGAGTCGTCGGCTGGGCCGATCTTTGCAGTCCCGACATCACCCTGCAATTGAAAAACCTCGCCGCAAACCCGAAGCTCGTGGGGCTCCGTCACATTGTGCAGAGCGAACCGGACGATCGCTTCCTGCTGCGGCGCGAGTTTCTTCGTGGCATTGCCGCCCTCGAAGACTTCGATTTGGCATACGACATACTGATCTATGCCAAGCACCTGCCCGTAGCCATCGAGTTCGTCCAGCTCTTTCCGAGGCAGCGCTTCGTTCTGGATCACATGGCCAAGCCGCCGATCAAGATGAAAGAGATTGATTCCTGGGCTGACGGAATTCACCGTCTCTCCGCTTTTCCCAACGTGTTCTGCAAGATGTCTGGATTAGTGACGGAAGCCGACTGGCAGCGTTGGACCCGGGACGATATCACTCCGTATCTCGAAGTAGCCTTTGATGCATTCGGTCCTGACCGGCTCATGATTGGCTCGGACTGGCCCGTCTGTCTAGTGGCAGCTTCTTACGCCCAAGCCACCGGCTTGGTTAAGGACTACATCCTGAAACGAGCTCCGGACCGTGCCGCTGCCATGCTGGGTGGAAACGCGCAGCGATTCTGGCGCCTTAAGCAGGACGCCTGCTAGCCACGAGGATGTTTTACAATAGCGCGAAACCGAACACCGCTGGACGCATGCATCTTCATCGGCCACGGTCATTGAATCGATAATGCCTTCCCGCATTCTCCAACTCGATGCGCGCGACAACGTTCTCATCGCTCTCACCGATCTGCAACCCGAAAGCCCCGTCGCATTCCAAGGTCAAAGCTATACGCCCGTGGTCAAGGTGCCCGCCAAACATAAATTCGCGACCCGGAGCCTTGAACTCGGCGACAACCTTGTGATGTACGGTGTCGTGGTCGGAAAAGCGACGAAGCCGATCGCCGCCGGAGAACTCTTGACCACCACCAACGTACAGCATCAGGCCTCGCCGTTCCGCGAGCAGTCGACACCCTATGCCTGGTCGCCACCCGATGTGTCTCGCTGGCAAAAGGAAACTTTCCTCGGATACCGCCGGTCCGACGGCCAGGTGGGCACTCGCAACTACTGGCTGGTTGTTCCCCTCGTATTCTGCGAGAACAAGAATATCCAGGTCCTGAAACAGGCGTTTGAGGAAGAACTGGGCTTCGCCGCGCCTCAACCCTACCGCCGCCAGGTCGCCGAACTCGCTCGGCAATACAGGAAGGCCGGGTCCGCCATAATTGCTTCAGAAGCGATCCCGCACGAGCGTGAGCGCCTTTTTGAAAACCTCGACGGCATTCGCTTCCTGCTGCATGAAGGTGGGTGTGGAGGAACCAGAGAAGACTCGAACAATCTCTGCGGCCTGATCGCCGGATACATTCACCACCCCAATGTCGCCGGAGCTACGGTCTTGAGCTTGGGATGCCAGCATGCCCAGATCGCAATCTTGCGTGAGCAGATTCGCCAGCGCAACCCGTATTTCGACAAGCCGCTATTCATCTTCGAACAGCAACGAAGTGGTTCTGAAGCCGCGATGATGTCGGAGGCAATTCAGAAAACTTTCTCCGGGCTCGTCGAAGCCAACCAGGCTCAGCGCGCACCCGCTCCTCTATCATCCTTGTGCGTCGGCCTGAAGTGCGGAGGCTCCGACGGCTTCTCAGGAATTTCCGCTAATCCCTCGATCGGACACACGGCGGATCTATTAGCAGCTCTCGGCGGCCGAACTATCCTTTCTGAATTTCCGGAACTCTGCGGCGTAGAGCAGGAACTCATCGACCGCGCCGTGAATCCGGCAGTCGGCAATCGCTTTATCCAACTCATGCGGGATTATGCGGCCAGGGCTGCTGCCGTTCACTCCGGTTTCGAAATGAACCCCTCGCCCGGCAATATGCGAGATGGCCTGTTAACGGACGCGATGAAGTCAGCCGGAGCCGCGAAAAAGGGCGGCACTTCTCCGGTCACGGCTGTGCTTGACTATCCCGAATATTCCACCCAGCCGGGCCTTCACTTGCAATGCACTCCCGGAAACGACGTGGAATGTGTGACCGCGCAAGTGGGCGCCGGTGCATCCGTGGTTTTGTTTACCAGTGGACTGGGCACGCCCACAGGCAATCCCATTACCCCTGTTGTGAAGCTGTCCACGAACTCCGACCTGGCCGCCAGAATGCACGACATCATCGACATTGATACCGGGGCAATTATCGCGGGCCAGAAAACCATTCAGCAGATGGGAGAGGAGATCCTGGACTTCACCAAACGGGTGGCGAGCGGCGAGGTGCGAACCAAGGCTGAGATCAAGGCGCAAGAGGATTTCATTCCCTGGAAACGCGGGGTCTCACTTTGATGAAGCATGGCGCCCATCCCGGTTCTTTCCGACTCGACGGCAAAGTAGCGGTCATCACCGGCGGTGGCAGCGGTATCGGGCAGGCGATTGCCTTGAAATTTGCCGCAAATGGCGCGTCAATTCACGTTTGCGACCTCAACCTGTCTGCGGCAGCCGAGACTTGCAAGCAGATTGCTTCCGCAGGCGGTACTGCCTTCCCTTACCAATGTGACGTGACCAATCACAGCGAAGTAAGTGCAACCTTTCAGGAATTAACTCGCCGCCAACGAGTCGACATCCTGATCAACAACGCTGGCATTTCGCACATCGGCACAGTCGAGAGCACCACGCCTGACGACTTTGATCGCATCGTGCACGTCAACATCAAGGGTTATTACAACTGCATGCGTGCGATGGTCGGCCCCATGAAGACCTCCGGGGGAGGGATCATTCTGAACCTTGCTTCGATCGCCGGGTCCGCCGGGTTGCCCGATCGCTTTGCCTATTCCATGAGCAAGGGCGCGGTGATTGCGATGACCTACTCTGTGGCTCGCGATTACCTGGCGCACAACATTCGCTGCAACTGCATTTCTCCGGCCCGCGTGCACACTCCATTTGTGGATAGCTACCTCGCAAAAACCTATCCTGGCCGCGAACAGGAGATGTTTGAAAAGCTGGCGCATGCCCAACCCATCGGGCGCATGGCGGAACCGGCGGAAGTGGCGTCTCTCGCTTTGTTCTTGTGCTCCGACGAAGCCTCTTTCATTACTGGCGCCGACTATCCGCTGGACGGCGGCTTCTGCAATCTTCGAGGTTAGAGAATGGACCTGCAACTCAAAGACAAAGTCATCATCGTGACCGGCGGTGCCAAGGGAATTGGTGCGGGCATCGTACATGCCTGCGCTGCGGAAGGCGCGATCCCCGTCATCGTGGGACGCGATGCGGATGCGGGCAAGCAGGTGCAGGGTGAAATTCAAAGAAGCGGCGGCCGCTGCGGACTGATCAGCGTTGAGCTTTCGACGGCCGAGAGTTGTTCCCGTTCCGTGGAGCAGGTGCTGAAGGATTTCGGGCGTGTGGACGCCCTCGTCAACAATGCCGGCCGCAATGACAAAGTCGGACTTGAGGATGGCAATCCTGAAGAATACATGGCTTCGCTGAAGCGCAACCTGGTGCACTACTACGCCATGGCGCACTACTCGCTGCCGCACCTCAAACGTTCGCGGGGGAGCATCGTAAACATCGGCTCGAAAACCGCCGTCACGGGGCAAGGCAGCACGTCCGGATATGCCTCGTCGAAAGGCGCAATTATGGCCCTGACCCGGGAGTGGGCTGCAGAACTGCTGCCCTACGGAATTCGTGTGAATACCGTGATTCCTGCCGAAGTCATGACGCCGCTTTACCGCAGCTGGCTCGATACTTTTCCGGATCCCAAGGAGAAGCTGGCAAACATAATTTCCAAGATTCCGCTGGACAAGCGCATGACGACCTCCGAAGAAATTGCCGCCATGGTGGTGTTCCTGATCTCGCCCAGGTCCAGCCATACCACGGGCCAGCATCTGTTTGTCGATGGCGGTTATGTTCATCTCGATCGAGCACTGACCTAGACTCCGCATGAAGACCTCCGTCCCCATCACCGAACGGCGCTATGTCGCACCTCTGGTCCTGGTCACCAGCCTTTTTTTTCTCTGGGCCATTGGCGTCAACTCCAATGACATTCTCATTCAGCATTTCAAGAAAGCTTTTGGCCTTACTGATTTTCAATCGTCCCTGATCCAGTCGGCTTTCTTCGGAGGCTATTTTCTTGCCGCCCTGCCCGCTGGCTGGTTAATGCAGAAGCTTGGCTACAAACGCGGAATTCTGATCGGACTTGTGGTGTGCGCCACCGGTACCGCTCTGTTTATCCCTGCCGCTTCGGTTCGTCTGTATGGCTTTTTTCTCTTTGCACTTTTCGTCATGGCTTGCGGCCAATCGTTCCTGGAGGTCGCGGCCAATCCTTACGTCACCACCCTCGGGCCCGAGCAGAGTTCCGAACGCCGCTTGAATCTGGCGCAGTCGTTCAACGCCATGGGCGCGGTGCTCGTCGCCTTGCTGGGGTCCAGGTTCATTCTTTCCGGAATTGAGCACCCGCCTGCCGAACTTGCCGCGATGACCCATGAGCAATTGACCGCTTATCAAGTCTCCGAAGCAAACATGGTGAAGATTCCGTATCTCTGTATCACCGCGGTGTTTCTATTCGTAGCGCTGCTGATCTTCTTCACCAAATTGCCTGAGATACGCGAGTCGCACGCCGATGCTGCCGCACGCGCGAGACTCAGGGGCACGCTTGCTCATCCCCACCTCATCAAAGGAGTCATCGCGCAGTTCCTTTACGTCGGCGCGCAGGTTGGCGTGGCCAGCTTCATCATCCGTTTTGCGGAATTCACTTTGCCCGGCACGCATGAGAAAGCCGCAGCTCACTACCTGCAAGCGCATTTGGCGGGATTCATGATTGGCCGCTTTGCCGGATCTGCCATCATGCAGAAGATTGCTGCGCCGCGGCTCCTTAGCGTCTTTGCAGCAGGCTCCCTGGTCAGCCTGGTCGTCGTCCTGGTGACCACGGGAACCGCCCCCGCATGGGCTATCGTTCTGATCGGGTTTTTCCACTCCATCATGTTCCCGACGATCTTCGCCCTGAGCCTTAAGAATCTGGGTCCATACACCAAACTCGGTTCTTCCTTACTCGTCATGTCGATCATCGGAGGCGCCGTCTGCCCCGCGATCATGGGGCGAATCTCTGACGCCTCGAACATTCAGCGCGCCTTCATCGTTCCACTCATCTGTCACGCCTACATCCTCTACTTCGCCATCTGGGGATATCGCCCGGCGCCTGCGCCCAACTCCGCGGCCGCTCTCGCGATTCCCGCTACCGAGGCCCAATGACACGACGCTTCTGTCTGACGCTTGATCTAAAGGACGATCGCAAGTTGATCGCCGACTACAAGCGCTATCACGAAAAGATCTGGCCAGAAATTACGCGAAGCATCAAAGATTCCGGCATCGAGGACATGGAGATCTACCTGCTCGGCACTCGCATGTTCATGATCATGGAAGTCAACGAGAGCTTCTCGTTCGAACGCAAGGCGAAAGGCGACGAACTCAATCCCGCCGTCCAGGAATGGGAGAAGCTGATGTGGAGTTTCCAGCAGGCTCTTCCGCAAGCCAGATCAGGAGAGAAGTGGCTTCCCATGGAGCGCATCTTTAAGCTGGAGAAGTAAAAACATAGCTATGGGAATCGTCCGAGTTCGTTTTTCCCGTAAGTGCAGGCGCTTCCCAGTTTTCGTCAGAACACGCAAACATCGATTATGCTGTCGGGGAACATGAAAATGCCTGCAGCCTGCCCTCCGCCTTATCTTCCTCACTGTATTTTTATTTGGCATGCCGCTTCCGGTCTGGTCGAGCTCCGAATTGCATGTCGATGATTGATTCGCCACAGACATGTACCTACTGCACCAATCGTTTCCCGAGATTATCGGCCCGAATACACCCTTCACGTCTTGGATTACGTTTTGGGAAGGCACCCCGCTTCGAATGTCTCCTATGTGTCCACGGTGCGCCCCACCACCGGCCATAATGCCGTGCCCTCATCGCAGTCAGTGCGATGAGCAAACCGCGGGTCTTTCGTACTCCATGGCCTCCTCGTACAACATGTCAATCTGCCGTCGATACCGCTCCGCAATCACCTTGCGGCGAAGCTTCAAGGTTGGAGTAAGGGAACCGTCGCTGGCGGTGAATTCATCCGGCACGAGCAGCACTTTCTTCAACGTTTCGAATCGAGCCAGGCCGCGATTCACTTCCGCAACAATGTGCTCGTACAGTGCTATTACTTTGGGATGCTGGACTAGGGCCTCCCGTGTGGAGAATGTAATGTCATTGGCCTGAGCCCACTCTTCCAACAGCGGAAAGTGAGGCGAAATGAGCACCGAGGCAAACTTTCGTCGATCGCCTACCACCACTGCCATGCCGATGAAAGCATGCAGCTTGAGCGAGTTCTCGACCGGTTGCGGAGCGATAAATTTTCCGCCCGAGGTCTTCAGCAGATCTTTTTTCCGGTCGGTGACGCTCAAAAATCCGTCTTCATCCAGCATGCCAATATCGCCCGTCTTAAACCACCCATCCACAAACGCTTCTGTGGTCTCCTCGCCCCGGTTCCAATAGGCACGAAAAACGGAAGGCCCGCGCACCAGGATTTCCGAATCGTCAGCGATCCGAACCTCCACGTTTTCCAGCGGTCGACCCACCGTGCCTAACTTGTGAGCCTGCGGATTGTTGAGTGCAATCACCGGCGAAGTCTCCGTCAGCCCGTAACCCTCATGGATTCGAATCCCGAGATTGGCGTACCACTCAGCAAGTTCTTTGCCCAGAGGCGCCCCTCCAGAAATAAATATCTGTACTCGCCCGCCCAGGTGGGCGCGCACTTTGGAATAGACCAGTCGGTCCGCTAGCTTCCATTGCAGAGACTTTGGAGTCTTTCCCGCGAGAATCGTGGGCCGGTGCGTGTTGCCCACCGTGTGAGCCCAGCGATAGATGGCCTGCTTGGCTTTTCCCTGTGCGCTCCTTTCCACCTGCAGGTAAATCTTTTCGTATACGCGCGGAACGGCAACGAAAATCGTCGGGCGCACCTCTCGAAGCGCCTGGGGCAAGTCTTCGAAGAACGCACAATACGCCAGCGTTACTCCCTTGTGAAGCAGCGCGATATCAACGTGTCGAGCCGTCACATGGGACAGGGGCAGGAAGGACAGGCTGACGTGGCCGGGGCCAACGGCAAAGCCTCTAAGCGAATGGTTCACGTTTGAGGTCAAGTTCCCGTGGCTCAGTTGAACTCCTTTCGAACTGCCTGTCGTCCCGGACGTATAGATGATGGACGCGAGGTCATCCGGCGTGATGCTCCTTGCCACTCGCTCTAATTCGGGATCTCGCCCGCTTGGACCCTTGTTCATCAACTGCTTCATGCAAACGGCTTCGCTGCTCCCGATTGCATCCATCACCACAATCCGTTCGAAGCCGGTTTGACCCTGCATCGAAAGCACTTTTTTGAGTTGGGCTGCTGTAGAGACAAAAACTACTTTCGCGCCAGAATCGCCAAGGATGTAAGCGGATTGCTGAGTCGTCAAAGTCGTGTAGATCGGGACCACGGCCGCCCCCAGCAGGAAACAGGCGAAGTCGGTCGTCGCCCACTCCGGGCGATTCTCGCTCAGAATGGCTACGCGGTCTCCTTTGGAAATTCCCCAACTGTTCAGTGCTCGGGCCACTCCGGCAACATTCCGGTAAAACTCCTGGGAACTGACGGGAAGCCAAGAAGTGGCTCCCCGAGCGAGCATCAACTGCTCTTGCCTGCGGTCCACAATCTGGGAAAATATGTCGTTTAATGTCCGAGGCTCCATATCGGATCCCCCTATCTTGCTAACAGTGCGTAGGGACAGCCCCTCGGGCTGTCCGGTGGAGCAAAGCTCCGCGTTTGCAAGCGCGAAGTAGACTCGGTGCTCGGAGTTTTCTTTCCCACTCCGCTATTGGCTCTGGCTGTACTTGCCCCAACGGAAAGTCGGGCCAACCGAGAAGCGGACATAGTTCTGCCGGGTTGAAAGCAAATCCGTAAACAAATGCGTGTTCACCCAATCGGCTGCAAATCGAAATCCGACCCGTCGCGACACGTTTAAGTCGAAGCCCGCGCCCAAACCAAAGAACATCTTGGTATCGCTCTGGTGAACGCCAGGCACCGGCAGTTGCAAGGCTCCGAATAGCGGCGCCAGCGTCGGTGGAAATGTGATGTCAGCGCGTTCATGCATTCCGCCGAAGCCCGGGCGAATCAGAAACGTGACTTTCTCCCATTTGCGAATGTAGATTTGCGGGCCCGCCGCGAACGTGTAGGTTACTGAGTTGAACGGCACGTGAATGGAAGCCGCAGCTCCGGGCATTAGCTGATTCACCGCCGGAGCATAAACCGTCTCGGTTCCAGTGATGGTGCCGGCGCCACTGAGAATACCGAAATCGACGCCGAGACCCAGCCATGGCCTCGTCGTGACTCCGAAATCGGCCTCAAATCCGCGCTCCGTCAGGTTGCGCGCTGGACTGATCATGTAATCGAAGCCGGTGAAAAGCGTGTAGCGGTTAAGGTCTGTCTGTTGACCGAACAGGGAAATACCGGAAGCAAGAATTAAAAGAGCGCACAGGATGACAAGTGGTACGCGGCTCATACTTTCACCTCGGGGAGTTGATTTTGAGCATGCAGCAGACGTTATTGAGAACACACTGAATTCTCCGGTCCAACGCAAGGCGCACTGATCGGACGAGTCGATGACGCCAAAGCTTCGCTATGCTACGACGACCTCGCTCAGAACAGTTTCTGGACGGGGAGTCGGCGCAGGCCCAGGCTTTCGTTTTGCTTCAATTGGCGGAGCCGGGCTCGCGATTGGAATTCGTCGCTCTTCGGGCTCTGCCGGAACGGCTGCGGCTGGCACCGCTCGCCGTTTCCTTGTGGTTTTATGCTTCTGCGGCGGTCTAAGACCGACCGCTTCTCGCAACTCTGCGAAACTGAGTTGTAACAATTTCTCCATCCGCTTCAGGTCCGGCGCGGCATGTACGTCCCCGCTGAACCCGAAATAGATCCTCCCGTTGTAGCTGAGGATGGCGCAATTCACCGCCATTTCCCCTCCCACTGGAACGTAGGGATACCACTCCAGCATCTTCTGCCCCAGCAGGTACAGCGGAGTTTGTGGCCCGGGCACATTCGTGCAAACCAAATTGAACGGAGTGATCGGCAACTGGCTGGCGATGGGACCCGCTAATCCTTGAACCGAAGTGGGGAACATCCCAAGCAGCCCGCCCGCCAGGCTTACGAGCTCGGCCGCATGCACGCGTTTCAAAAATTCCGTGCGCTTGTGGACAGCCGCCAGCAACTTGCGCGGCTGCCGAATACTCAGCGGCACTGTGACCGGAACTAACGAGATGCGGTTGCCCAGTTCGGTAGCGTCCCCGTTGCCGCGCAGGTTTACTGGCACCATCATGCGAAACAGGCGCCCTTTGACCGGATCGCCGTGCAGTTCACAATAACGCCGAATGGTCGCCGTCACGATGGCCAGAATTACGTCGTTGACGCTGGTGCCGCAACTCTTGCGGATGGCTTTGACCGCGTCCAGGGGAATCGCCGTATACGCAAATTTCTGTGGCCCTCGATAAATCACATTAAATCGAAGCCGCTCCGTGAACGCGGTAATTTCAGGGAACAGGTCAGCGAATTCTTTGGGCTCGACGCCTCCTCCATTCGCCGCCACCCGCTCTGCCATGCTCACTAGGTCCGCCATCGCCGAGAGAATCCGCTTCACGAAATCCGCATACGAATCCACGAAACCCGTGGTCAATGAGCTCAAGGCGTCTCGCCGTGGCGGAACCTGCAACTTGACCTTTCGTCGGGCTGGCGGCGGAGCGTCAGGATTGGCATCCAGAAGCAGGTTGATGATGCCCACTCCGGCAATGCCGTCGGCCAGGCAGTGATGCAGGCGAATGATGAGTCCCGTCCGATTACCCTTCAGGCCGCGCACCAGGGTCAGGTCCCACAAAGGATGCCGACGATCCATCATCGTACTGAACATTTTTCCAGCAAGCGCCTTCAGTTCCGTTTCGGTGCCATACCGGAGCTTCACTTCCCGCATGTGGCGCCGGATGTCGAACTCTGGGTCGTATTCCCAACTGGGCAGTCCCACTCCGAACGGGGGCGCCATCACGTACTTCATGTAGCGCGGCAGTAGAGGCAGTTTCGATTCCACGAAGTGAACGAAATCTTCAAACGCGACCTCTCCTTCGAAGCTGCATACGCTGGCTACATTGAGCGGCATGCCTTCGCGCTCCAGGTGTAGAAACACTGTGTCTCCCCACGATAGGCGGTCACTCTGGGAACGATTCTGCATGAGAGATGTCCCTCAATTCACGAAGGAAAAGCGGGGCGTCAGCCGCGCGAGCTTCAATGTCTTGTACACGTTCACGTTCACACTCCGGAGAACCACTTTGGTCTCTTTCTCTTCCGCTCTGTGGGCTAAGCTCTGCAGCCCCTCGAGTCCAACAGAGTCGATGCAGCTCACACTAGAGAAGTCCAGCGCAAGCTCCTGCCGTCCCTCAAGGCTCTCTTCCGCGTTAAGCAAATCCGCCATCACATTGTTCCCGTCGATCTTCAAACACAACGCATTCGTTTCCATGTGGACCATCCAAAATGCTAGACAGCTAGCGGCTGAACTGCTGCCGACCGGGCCACTCCTCGACCTTCGTAGGCTTTCCAGAAAAGCTCGACGAGTTCCTGCATCAAGGGCATGCGCGGATTCGAGCGCCACGAGGGATCGTCGAACGCCGCCTTGACCATATCCGGGATGGCGCGTTCGAAGTCATCTCGTGCAATTCCCAGCTCCGCGATGGAACGCGGGAATCCGAGTTGATCCAGTAACTGTTCCGTCGCCGCAATCAACTTCTCGACTTTTTCCTGCACCGTCTGCCCGCCCAGGCCCAGCAAGTCGGCCACGGTCGCGTACTTTTTGTGAGCTACGTAGCCCTTCGTGTACGGCGATGGCATGAATTTTGTGGGAACGGCCGCATTGTAGGCCATCACGTGCGGCAGCATCAGCGCATTTGCTTTTCCGTGCGCGATGTGAAAACGAGCTCCGAATGCGTGTGCCAACGCGTGATTCACTCCCACCGAGGCATTCGAGAATGCCATGGCCGCAATGCACGCGGCGTTGTGCATCATGCAGCGCGCCTCTTCGTCGTGCGGGTTCGCAAAAGCGGTTGGCAGGTACTTGAAGACCAGCCGGATCGCCTGCATGGCGTTGGCGTCCGTATAAGCCGAAGCGTAATTCGAGACTCCGGCTTCCAGGGCATGGGTCAGGCAGTCGATGCCGGTGTCTGCGGTAAGGGCCTTAGGCATGGACATCACAAACTGCGGATCGACGATGGCCACGTCTGGAGTCAGGGAGTAGTCCGCGAGAGTCACCTTGCGTTCACGATCCTTGTCCGTCAGTACCGCGAACGGGGTCACCTCGCTGCCGGTGCCGCTGGTGGTAGGAATCGCCACCAGCCGCGCGCGCTTGGCTTTCCCCTTGGGATATTCAATGACCCGTTTCCGCAAATCCAGAAACGGAGCGGCAAGTTCTTCCAGGTCCGCTTCCGGAGACTCGTACTTCAGCTTCATGATCTTCGCGGCATCGATCATCGATCCCCCGCCCAGCGCGATGATCTGGTCCGCCTGGTAGAAATTCAGTGCCTCAACTCCCTGCTCGATCACTTTCACCTCAGGCTCCGCGTCCGGAATGATGCACACATGAACGTGAGTCTTGGGACAGAGGTGCCGCCGCACGATGTCTACGTGCCCAATCTGCTCTAACGCTGGATTCGTGACAATGATCGTTGTCTTGGAAGGGAACTGGGCCAGGTTTTCCACCGCGTTCATGTTGAAGAAAATCTGATTGGGAACTCGGAACCACATATGATTTTGTGTCCTGCGAGCCACGCGCTTGATGTTGAGATAGTGCTGGATATTGACGTTATCCGTCGTGCTGTTGCCTCCGCCCGTGCCGCAGCCAAATGAGAATGTAGGCACAAGATCGTTGTAAACGGCTCCCAAAGCGCCAATGGCTCCAGGAGAGTTCACAATGATTCGGCCTGCGTTCATCAAGTTGCCAAACTCGCGAATCACTTGCTCGTTCCGCGAGAAGATGACCGCCGTGTGTCCCAGACCACCGGCATGATTCACATCGATGCAGGTCTTCAGCGCTTCTGAAACCGACTTTGCGCGGTAGACCGCAAGCACCGGGAACAGCTTCTCAACCGATAAAGGATGCTCGCGTCCCACTCCGTGAATTTCGGCAATCAGCAACTTGGTGTTCGGCTTCACCGCAATACCCGCGAAGCGAGCGATGTCGGCGGCTTTTTGTCCCACAGCCATGGGCTGCATGAATCCGGTCTGGGGATCGATGACCGTTCGTTCCAGCAGCTGGGTTTCTTTCTCGTTGCAGATGTGTGCGCCCAGCTCCGCGAACTTCTTCAAAGCCGCGTCAAAGATCTCCTCGTCAATCACGACGGTCTGCTCGGAGGCGCAGATCGTTCCGTTGTCAAAGGTCTTCGAGATGATGATGTCTACGATGGCCGTATTCAGGTCGCCCGTCTTCTCCAGATAAACGGGCGTATTTCCCGGACCCACGCCCAACGCGGGCTTGCCCGAACTGTAAGCTGCTTTCACTACTCCCGGACCCCCCGTCGCATCGATCAATCCGACATCCTTGTGGTGCATGAGATAGGCATTGTCGGGCAGCGTCGGCGATTCCACGCAGGTAAACACGCCCTCAGGCGCGCCGTGCTTTACTGCCGCTTCGCGCATAATTCTCACGGCTTCAGAGCAGCAGCGCCACGCTTTGGGATGGGGGCTGAAGATCACTGCGTTTCGGGTCTTGATCGCCACAATGCACTTGAACAGCACGGTCGACGTCGGATTGGTGATGGGAGTGAGCGAGAACAGAACACCAATCGGTTCGGCCATCTCCAGCACATTGCGCTCGGGGATTTCACGAATCACTCCCACCGTGCGCTTGTCCTTGATGTGGTTGTAAACGAATTCACTGGCCACCATGTTCTTGATAACTTTGTCTTCCATTACCCCAAGCCGGGTCTCTTCCACGGCGAGACGCGCCAGGTACTGCGCTTGCTCGAGACCTGCCAGGACCATGGCTTTCACGATGCGGTCGACATCTTCCTGGGTGTATTGGGTAAAAACTGCGGCAGCAATCCTGGCTTGGCTGACGAGGGATTCCAGATAGGCGATTCGTTCTGCGCTCGGGCCCTCGGCGGGCAGCGGAAGCTGAGCCCGCTCCTTACGTTCGGTGGCTATCATCACTACCTCCCTCGCATGCCGCGGGGATTGATCAGGCGTGGGTGTGTGCTGGAAGAAGGCATCCCGGCGAAAGGGCTGGGAGCGACCCGAGTGCCGCCTGTTCGATTCCGGCGGACACTCTATCTCACCCTCGATTCTCACAGTAAAGCGCCTGGCCGGGTATTGGTCAGCAACGCCTGTCACGCTTCGTTGTGATGGATGTCACACAAGCCCTTTGGACCGGGAGGACGGCAGCAGGAGAAGACTAAGCAGCGTTGAGGGATGCGGGGGATTGCGCCGTGTCGTCCCACGCTGTGCTGTTGGCTGGTGGAATGAAACTCATCGCCCGCTCCGAGAGCGCAGTGATGGTCAGACTGGGATTCACACCGAGGTTCGCCGCTAGCACCGAACCATCGCAAATGTACATGTTGCGATACCCGAACACGCGATGCCTGCTGTCAACCACTCCCCGGTTTGGCGAATCTGCCATGACGCACCCTCCAATGCAGTGCGCCGTCCCAGGCACATTGAAGAGGATTTCGGGCAGCATGCTCATCGCCGCGCCGCCCGCAATCTTTGCGAATTTGGATGCAAACTGGTTCGCCTTGGGGATATAAGTCGCAACCCGCTCGCCGTGACTGGAGAGCATCTTCCGAAAGGGCCAGAACCAGTGCCGCTTCCAGCGCATTTCTATCTCGCCCTCCACCGCCTGCATGCACAGAAGAATCGTAGATTCCCGCGCCCATCCCCACAGCCGGAAAAGACGCATCGTTCGAATCGGACGAAAAATCATCGAACTCAACACGTTCCATGCCCATAGCGCGATGCGCCGGGGCCCGGGCTGCCCATCCGTCAGCATGGTCGTCAGGAGCCCCATCACGTCGGAGCCATTCGGATAACGCACCGCTTCAATGTGGGTATGCTCGTCGATGTAAATCCCTGATCCGATCGCAATACCCTGGGACAGATCGTCGGCACAGTTCGGCACTCGTGCCCCGATGATGGACTCCGAGTTGGTGCGCACATGCTTGCCGACCGTCCCGCTGAGGGCAGGGAGTGATCCGTTCTCACCCAGTCCGAAAAGTAATTCCATGGTGCCCAGCGCCGAGGCGGAGAAGACTACGCCTCGGCAGGAGAATTTCTGAGCATGCCGCCGAATCCAACTCGTCGATCTGATCGCCTTGACCTCGTACCCGGAGGCGCCATCGCTCCCTGAAAGTGGCTTTACGTCCACGACCATCGTTTCCGGAATGATTCGCGCTCCCTTCTTTTCTGCCAAGTACAGGTAATTCAAATCCAGCGTGTTCTTTGCTCCGTAACGGCAGCCCATCATGCAACCGCCGCAACCGCTGCAGGTGCCGCGTGCCGGCCCCGCGCCACCAAAGAATGGGTCTGCAATGGGATTGTTAACCGCCTCACCGTGGGGTGCCTGGAGGATGCCAACGCGGGTAGGGTAGAACGTGTGTCCACAGCCGGTGGCATCTGCCGTGTACTTCAACAGGTGATCGGCCGTGTTCAGGATTTTGTTTTCAGTGACGCCCAGCATGCGTGACGCACTCTGATAATGCGCCGGCATCTCAGCCGTCCAGTCCGCCAGGCCGCGCCACGTTCCCGACCGCCAGACGTGATCTGGTGGCGGCATCAGGGTAGCAGCGTACGTAATGGATCCGCCGCCCACCGCGCATCCGTGAAAGATGGTCGCGTGGCGAAACATCCGTATAGTGAAGAAGCCATGCAGACCCAGGCTGGGCCGCCAGAACCAGCGATGGATGGACCAACTGGTGCGGGGAAAAGATTGGGGCGCCCAGCGGCGCCCCATTTCAATGACAGCAACTCGATAGCCTTTTTCACTAAGCCGTAACGCCGAAACGCTGCCGCCGAACCCGGATCCGATCACGATAAAATCGAAATCGAACCGATCGCCGCCGCTTCCCATAACTGCTACGCTCTGCCTCCGTGCTGGACGGATGCAGCCTTATGCGACCAGATACTTGCCGCTCTCAATGACCTTCTGTGCAATCGCTTGCCGAAGCGCCACAACATTGAACGGCTCATACTTGCTCAGCCTGCGGAGAATGGCGAGTTGCGACCGCAGCATGTCTCCCTCGGCGCACGCCGCAATGACCATCTTCGCCGCACTTTCGATTCTGTCCATGGCGCCCGACATGTATACCCGCGTCATGTTCACGGCATGCTCTGAAGTCTGTCCCTTCTTCATGGCCAACTTTTGCGCACGCAGAACGGCAGATTCCATCGCATACGTCTCGATGGTCATGTTCGCAATTGCACCCATGATCTCCTGCTGGTCCTGAATCGCCTGCATGTATTTCTGGGTTGCGATGCCCGCGGCGAACAGCCCCATCTTCTTGGCAGTGTCAACCAGCTTTCGCTCCTGGCCGAGTGGCCCATCGCTCATCTCGTCGGAGGTTCCCGACAACACGTCGTCCATCAGCTTCTTGATCGCAGGCAGCAATGGCAGTTGCCCGCTCATCGCGCGTTTGAGCAGGAACCCGGTAATGAGCAGCCGGTTGATCTCGTTCGTCCCCTCAAAAATGCGATTGACACGAACGTCGCGGTAATTGCGCTCGGCCGGATATTCCTCGACGAACCCGTATCCGCCATAGATTTGCACGGATTCGTCCACCACATAGTCGATGAACTCCGATCCCCAGACCTTCAGGATCGAGCATTCGACGGCATACTCGTCAATGACCTTGCGAACCTGGTTCATGTCCTCGTGCTCTGCGCCGAGTTGCGCGATGGCATGGTCCATCATGCCAACGGTTCTGTAGGCCATGGCCTCGCCGGTAAAAATTCCTGCAGCCATGTTGGCGATTTTTTCGCGAATCAGTCCGAAGTCCGCGATCACCTTTCCAAACGCTTTGCGCTGCTTGGCGTATGCGATGGCGCTCTCGATGCAGTTGCGCGCCGATCCAACGCATCCGGCTCCAAGCTTGAAGCGGCCCACGTTCAGCACAGTGAACGCAATATGATGTCCTTTGCCGATTTCCCCGAGAACGTTCTCCACCGGAACCCGGCAGTCGTTGAGAATCAATGGACACGTCGACGATCCCCGGATTCCCATCTTGTGTTCTTCAGCTCCCACCGAGAATCCCGGGAAACCGCGTTCGATGATGAAGGCGGTGAATTTCTCGCCATCAATCTTGGCGAATACAATGAACAGATCGGCGAACCCGGCGTTCGTGATCCACATCTTCTCGCCATTCAGGATGTAGTGCTTTCCGTCCGGCGAGAGCTTGGCTTGGGTGCGGCAATTCAGAGCGTCGGACCCCGAGGATGATTCGGAAAGCGCATAAGCTCCTACCGTCTCCCCGCTCGCTAAGCCCGGCAGATACTTCTTCTTCTGCTGTTCCGTTCCGAAGTACACGATCGGCAGCGTGCCAATGCAGGTATGCGCGCCCCAGGTCGTGCTGAATCCTCCATACCTGGCGATACGATCGGCGATGATCGACGAAGTGACCTTATCCATCTGCATCCCGCCGTACTGCTCAGGCACATCCACCCCGCTCAGGCCCAGTTCGCCCGCCTTGCGCACCAGGTCCCGTATCACCGCGAAATCCTTGTGCTCCATTTTTTCGATGTTAGGCACAATCTCTTTGTTTGCGAACTCCTCCGCGGTTTGCGCAATCAATTGGTGCTGCTCGCTGAAGTCTTCTGGGGTAAACACTTCCTCGGGCGTTCGCTCCTCGATCAGGAAGCTGCCGCCCCGAATCTTGCTCGCCGGCACTGTTGTAAGCGTAGCCATATTGCGCCTCTCCTCAATTGTCTTCTGTGTCTCGGATGAGCGAAGGACCGGTAATCCGCGGCTCGGATTCCCCTCGGCCTTCGCAAAAGAATAAGTTGACGTTCCGTTCCTGGCGCAGATCGATTGATCTAAATCCCTGCATCTGGCAGGCGCACTCACGCGAAATCAGAACAAAGCGTCTTCGGGCGAGCACGCTGGCTTCGCTCGAAGACGCAATCATCACATTAGAACGCCTCGCAGCAGTCAAAGCACCTCGGCCATTCTGAAGCGGAACACAACTTTGTTCCGACAGCGAACGCTTGCTCATTCGGTGAATGACTAAGTCTCATCAGGCCACAGCTACTGATGCTCTGGCCCGTTTCGGTGGCTTCCTGTGGGTCACCGTCTTGGCCGCCCCATTGGGTGCCTTCACCATCACATCCATGAGCGACTTCTGCGCATCGACATAGCTCTTCACCACTTCATGGGTCAGATCATTCATTCGAATAAACGGGAAGGGCTTGACCATTTTCAGCGCCTTGCCTGCACTCTGCGCCCCGGCATTCATCTGTTTCCCGGCCACATCCACCAGTCGCTTCTGCGCTTCGATCAGCGACTCAGTCGCCTGCCGCGCCACTTCTGAGGCTTCCACTGGTTTCCTCTTACTGGCGCCATTCGGCTTGCTGGCCGTTGCCTTGGCGGTCTCATCGGCGACAACGTCCAGGAACCGCTTCTGTGCCTTGGCGAAGTTCTCCATCGCCTCGCGCGCGAGATCGATCACATGCTCCGGTTGATATGGCTTGCCCGCCTTGGCGGACTCCAGCCACGTATGCGTCTGTTTGCTGGCGATCTTGAGATACTCCTCCTGCATCTTGATGAACGTGTCCACGCTGCGCCGCAGCAGCTCCACCAGGGCGAGCCGCCGCGGGCAGTCGCCTACACGGTCTCTCACCCCGTTCAGGAGAATCTCATTTTGTTCTTTCCCTAGTTCAAGCAGAATCCTCTGGCCTTCCAGAAAATTGCTCATGCCCTCCTCAGCGACATCGCTGAGAATGGCGGTGGGAGAATGATGAGGATCTGACAACTGCTCCCGCACAGCGTGCATGACGCTGGCGTTCTGCCGCATGGCCAGATCCAGGAGAATCCGTTGGGTCGCGAAAAGCGTTTGTACTCCCTGTTGTCCCCAGCCCGTAAGCAAGGACAGCACCGACGAATTTTTGCGATGAGTGGATTCGTGCTTTGCTGCTGGCATATGAATGTACCTCCAATGCTGCACTGCAGCATTAAGTAAAATGTACGTCTGCAAGGCGCTTGTGTCAAGATATTCTTCTGCCTTGTGCACAGCAACATAGGAGCAATATGAAATCTGCCGAGATCCTCATCAAGAAGTACGGCAACCGGCGCCTCTATGACACCGCCGGCAGCCGCTACGTGAACCTTGATGATCTCGCGGAACATGTCCGCGCGGGCAGGGAAGTGCGCGTGGTGGACGCCAATACCGGCCAGGATCTGACCCGCGTGACGCTGACCCAGATCATCACCGAAGACGCAAAAGACAAGCCCACCGGTTTGCCGCTCGAGCTCTTGCGGCAATTGATTCTTGCTTCCGATGAAGTCCGGCAGGAGTTTCTGATGTGGTATCTCAAGTCCGCCTTTGATACCTATCAGAAGCTCCAAGACACGGTGCAGAACAGATTGAGCGAAGTGCAGTCGGCCGTGCTCTCCCCGGTGGACATGATGAAGCGCTTTCTGGGAGCCGCGAGTTCGGGCACTCCAAGCCCGCAGCAACCAAACGAAGCGGAGTCCCTCCGCAAACGCGTAGCCGAACTCGAAGCGCAGTTACAAAAGCCCGTACAGCGCAAGCGCCCCACTAGAAAAAAACGCCGATAATCCCGCTGAACCTGAAAACTGAACCCGAAACTCGAAACTTCGAAATCTGCTGCTAAATCTCTCTTGTCAGATGACGACTGGGCAGTATAATTGTGCGATGCAGCATCCCTGATCGTTGTCTCCCAGGGACGAGGATCGGCGTATACCGGGACCCAACTTGCGGCCTAAATCGAAAACAAGAAAAGTACGTCCTGCGGCGGCCCGACGGCGCGTATCTACCCGGGAGCCGTATCCCAAATCTCACGCCTCTTCTTTTTGGACCGAAGCTCTGTTCGGCGCCGAGATCCTCATCCTGCACGCCACCCCCGTCTATTATGGATTGGGCGTGCCCCACGGCGACGGCTCCGCCGTCATCATCATTCCCGGCTTCCTGGGAACCGATCTTTATCTGACGGAACTTCACGCCTGGCTTGGACGAGTCGGTTATCGTCCGTATTTCTCCGGCATCGGCATCAATGCGGAATGCCCCAACCTATTGATCCAGCGTCGTCTGAATCAGACCATCGACAAAGCCTTGGCGGACACCGGACGCAAGGTTCACTTGATCGGCCACAGTCTTGGCGGAGTGATTGCCCGCTCCGCGGCAGGATCTCGTCCTAGGGATGTTGCTTCCGTGATTACTCTGGCAGCGCCAATCCGAGGCACCGTAGCTCATCGCGGAGTTCTCAATGCGGCTGAGGCAGTTCGCCTGCGCATTCTCGAAGAGCATGGCAAAGGCGTTCTTCCCGACTGCTATACCGGTCACTGCACCTGCAACTTCTTAGGTTCACTTCGCCGCAAGGTGCCGGACACCCTGCTCGAGACCGCCATCTACACGCGACAGGACGGCATTGTCGATTGGCGCTATTGCATGACCATGAAGTCGGAAAGCGACGTGGAAGTTCCCGGTACTCACATCGGCATGGCATTTAATCCCGCAGCCTATGTGGTAGTCGCAAACCGGTTGGCAGAGGCTCGAGCTACGCGACTCTAGCCCACCATCTCCAGCACAGCTCCTGTGCTGGTCTGCAGTCTCTCCACCGCACCGTTGGGTCGCCTTATGAGGATCGTGGCCGAGGCGAGACTGTTGTTTGATACTTCGAATGTGCCCGAGCAGTTGGTTTTCACATAGGGAAGGCGATGCAGGCTCGCCCCACGCCCGTCTATTGCCGCTTCCACCTGAATGCCGTCATCCGAAGTGCACGCGAATTCCCACTGCATATCTTCGCGCGTTTTCCGTAGTTCCCTTACCTTGGGCAAGGGACAGGCCTTTGCATCGTGCCATAGGACGGCTTTGCGAAAAACCAGTTTCAGCGGCATTTCGTACACCAGGGCCTCCAAAGTGCTCGCCGGTTTCCCTTCCCTGGGGAAATAGGCGTGCGTCCATCGCCAGAAATTTCGATGTCGATATCCGCAGTTATGCCCCTGCACTCCGAATCCCAGGGGATCGCCTTCGAACCTGCGCCCGTCCAGCGTGATTTCGCCCGAAAATAGCGCATCCGAATGCGGCGTGCGTGAGAATCCAATCCACCCTTTGCTACTCAATGTCACCCGAAAAGTGGACTGGTATTGCAGATTCCATTTGATCTGGTGCTCCTCAACGTTCAGCGCCCCCCGACAGAAGTCCTCCCCGATTTCGTTTTCGCCTGCGTGGAATTGAAGCGGAGGCTGTCCCTTGCCGCTGAGATTCAATTCCGTGAGCGCAAATCCCTGAATAAAGCTCCGCGGCGTCGCTCCAACGGGAAACCACGTGGCCCAGACTTGAACCGGCTGACCTTGCGGAAAGGCCGCACACCCGGAGCGCCCCGGATTCATCAACAGATAGCGAAACCACCAGGCACCGCTGCCATCAGCTAGACCGAGGCGCAGAAACCAGACTTCGTAGCGCCGCCTGACGGACAAGGTGGAGAATGCTTCGTTTAGAGTGTGCACGTGCCCTCCACCCGCGCCATCGCATGAAACCAACTTCAGCAAATATCTCACATGCCGGGCGATTCTGTGGTGATGCCGGTCACTGCGAGCGTTCTCAATCAGAAGATAGTCTGAGCAGTCACCTGCCATGCTCGATCCTTCCGCCATTGCCGCTGGCTTAAGCCAACTTCCTCCTCAGCAGTTGCGGGCCACGCTGGCCGGCTACCTGCCGCAGGGCGCGACCACCGCGGAAAAAATTCAAGCCATTGAGAATGCATTGCGCAGCCCGCTGGGACAATCGATCCGCGATGCCATGGCGCGCTGGATTGTGGATGAGATCGTTCCTGTCGAGAAGCTGGTGCCGAAACAGTATTTAAGTTGGCGTCCCCCAGTGCGGGACTCGATGATGTTCGTGGTCGCTCGGCTCTCGCCCGACCGCCTGGCTACAAAGTTGCTGGAGCAAATCGAACTTCCTTTCGATACACCTCCCGAAGCGCGTCTCTTGCGGCTGATCGCGAAGGTGCCCGGCTTGCAGAAGTTAGGTCAGGTGATCGCCCGCAACCAGCATCTCCATCCGGCTTTGCGCAAAGCGCTTTCCAGGCTGGAAAACGGAATACGCGACGTGCGCCCCGAAGACATTCGTGCCATCGTTCTGAAAGCGCTTGGGCCCAAAGCAAATAGGTACGAGGTCGAAGTCTCCACCCACATTCTGAAGGAGGCCAGTGTCAGCGCAGTCATCCGTTTCTCGTGGAAAAATCCTCACACCGGCCGCCGGGAACGCGGTGTGTTCAAGGTTCTGAAGCCCCACATCCCGGCCTATTTTTCCGAGGACATGGACTATTTGCAGGGACTCGCGCAGCACTTCGGCGACCGCCACCATACGTATGGCTTCCCACCTCATCTGATTCCGGATACTTTCAAGAAGGTTCGCCGCCTGCTTCGCCATGAAGTGAACTTTCGTCGCGAACAGAAGACGCTTCTTGAGGCGGCCGCTCTTTACCGTTCCTATCCAGCCGTTCTTATCCCAAAAGTGATTCAGCCACTATGCACGAACACGATTACCGCGCTGGGTGAGGAACGTGGGATCAAAGTCACGAACGCAGGACTCCGATTGTCCATTGCAGCGCGCAGGAAGGTCGCCGAGCAGTTGGTGGAGGCTTTGATCGCTGTACCCCTTTTCTCGTCCGCGCCAAACGCCGTCTTTCATGGCGATCCCCACGCGGGCAATCTTCTTTACAACAGCCGCTCCGGTGAACTCGTCATTCTCGATTGGGCTTTGCGGGAAAGGCTGAACCGCGAGCAACGCCGTCACCTCGCGCTTCTGTTTCTGATGGTCACGTTGCGTGATCCGCCGGGAGTATTCCATGAAATTATGGCGCTGGCGCAACCTCGCCCCGGAGCCGGCCAGCACATTTCAGCAGATGTCCATCAGGTAATCACGCAATTTCTCGACCGCATCCCCACCTCGAGTCTGCCCAGTGTCGCCGACGCCATGCGGCTGCTGGAAAGCGTCGCTATGGCCGGAATAAAGTTCCCCGCCTCGCTGATCATGTTGTCGAAAGTGATGTTTACACTCGAAGGGATATTGGGCGACCTGATCGGCGCGGATGCGGCGGTGGGCGCCACCGTGGCCCGCCACGTGGCGCTGCACTGGTTACGCCATCGTTCGGAATTTCGTCTGCCGCTGATCAGGCGCGACTGGATCACGCTCCAGTGCAGCGCTCTGTTGCTGGTGAGCCGGCTGGGAATTCAATGGCAGCAGACCTTGCTGAATCGTTGGCTCAAGCCCAATCCAGCTGCGGCTGCTGCCAGTTGAGTGCGGCCGCGATCATTCCCCAAAGCACAAGCGGTCGCGATTACGCCGCTGCCGACTTGTGATGTTTGCTGTGGCTCCGGCCTGGTTTGGCACGGCGCACAGCCTTTGGCTTGCGCGGTTTGATCAGCGCGCCGACCATTTCGGTCTCCGCCTTGAAGAAGTCTTTCACCCTTTTTTCGGTAAGATTCGCCGTGGGCACCAGTCGCGCCGGCGACATCATGCCCAGCGACTTTGTTGAAAGATCCAGGTTGACGTTCACCTGCTGGCTCATGACATCCAGCAGCTTCTTCTGTGCGTCGATAAATGCGTTGGCCGCCTCACGGGCCAGAACCGCGACTTCCGTTTTCTTTGCGGCCTGCTCGTGATGGGTGAGCTTGCCGCCGGTGGCTTTCACCGACTCCTGCGCAACTACGTCGAGGAATTTCTGTTGTGCCCGGGTGAAGCTCTCCACCGCCTCACGCGCCAATTCCATTAGCCGGGCCGAACGATGGTTTTTGCCGGCTTTTTCGGATTCGACCCATTCCATGGTTTGTCGCGCAGTTGCGGTCAGCAGCTCGTGCTGCATGCCGATGAGGGTGTCAACACTCCGGCGAACCATGTCGGCCATGGCAACGCCGGGCACGAAATCGCGCATACGCTCTTTCATGCCAGTGAACAGAATATCGTTCTCTTGTTTGGCTAGGTCGAGAAGCGTGCGTTGCGCTTCCAGCAGGCTCGATGTGCCCTCCACCGCCAGTTCGGTCAGAACATCCATGGGCGAATACTGCTCGCGCTTTGTATGAGTTCGCATGAACCGCCTCCAATTGCTGCAGTGCAGCATCAACTCCAATATAGGCGGCTCTTGGGCCGCAGTCAATCGTTCTTTGGCCCATTGTGCGTCACAACATTAACAGCAGTGATCACAGTCACTGGGGTAGGCCGCCCACTGGCAGCACTCTATTTCATGGATGGCTCTCTGTCCGAGGTTTGCATGAAAACACTTCCAGAGGTTGAGACCGCAAAACAATTGATGAATGAAGCCATGAGGTGGTCCGTCATCACCTGGCTGCGCGAAAAGAAGCGGGTGCGTAAAACTGCCGATCAGGCCAATGCCGCGCTTGATCGCGTGAGCGAGGAACTCCGGCAGCGCTGGCCCGACGATATAAGGAGCGCGTACCACGCGCTCGGTACGAACAATCCAGACTCTAAACCGAACGGCCGCCCCGGGCAGAAGACATCCGCGAAAGATTCCAGAGAGTTCGTCATTGCTCGAAAACTCAAGGCTGCAGATGATGAGGCATATCGCGCCAGAATGGCGGCCGAAGAAACCTTCGACGACGCCGATAAACGCCTAAGCACGAGCCTTGCCCGCGAAGGATGCCAGAGAGCGATTCAGTCCTGGGAACTTCATGAGAAGGCGATCAGTGAGAGCGAAAAGTTCCGTTCCTAAGCCTCGGCTCTTAAACCACGAGTTACAACCTGTGCGACGTGTGACTCTGGTCACAGTGTCCCTAGTGATGACACGCACACGCAACCGTGACAGGCGCTACGGACTCGGTCACTGCAAAATGTTTAAGTTGTTCAGGAATTACGTTCTTTCGGCCGGAGTTCATAATGCAAGTTTCCGAGTGGTCCAAGTCAGAAGTTGAGTACGGCCGAAGGGTTCTGAATTCTGGTCTGGAAGGTGGTCGTTCCGGCCAGGAAGCATTCTTGCATGGTAGGCCCGTATCTCCGTTTTTCCGCGAATCATTCCGTAAGGCGAATAAGCCCGCAGTACTAGGCGTATTGGTGGGCATGCTGACCGGCTGTCCCAAAAATGGCCACTGGTCGGCGACAAGAGTTCTTGCTTCAGGCCTGCTTGGTGGCTTGATCGGCCTTACGGCAGGCGTGGTCTGGGAATCCCGTCTTCTGGCTGCAAGTGTTGCGGGAGGTGCTCTGTCGAGGATCGACAAGGTAAGAGACGAGCACTGGTTGGAAAGAAATCCTATTGACTACGCGTAATCGGAAAACGGTTGTAGCCGGTTGATCTGAATTTCACTTCGTCGAAATATCAAACGGGATAGGCTATCACGCGAGGCGTTCCTCGCCGGAATGGCTCCACCTCTTGTTGTTACCCAGGGAGCCAGCATGACCGCGCAAAAGGCGCAGCAGGGCCGAGTACCGAGTCCGCGGGGCAGATTGCTTCGCACGACTCACTCCCAGCCCGCACGCTCCGGAGGCGATTTCATCTGTTCGCCCATTCACCACTGCTCTATCTTGCTCCAGTCGGATCGCCGCCAACGGGCGCGACTTCCCGAGCGAAGGAGATTGCCGCGTAGAGGCTCGTTGTAATCGGGCCCGGCGCGCTCACCCGAGTCTAGCCTGCTCGTAGAAGAGGCGGTAATGCAAAGCCTTTCCGCTGCTCCAGAACTCGTTTCGTGGTTGTCAAAAGGCTCAGTTCTGTTCTGGTTCGTGCACATTCTAGGCGTGCTGTGCTTCGCGTACATCGTTGCTCGCCGCATGACTCCGTTGATGCGAGCAGAACGCGACCTGCGCTTCGATCACCCGCTGCTTCGCTTGAACAATGTGCTCAAGTACTGGTTCGGCCAATGGAAGCATCCGCGCTACAAAGCCGCTGGAATTCTCCACATCCTCATCTTCGCGGGATTCATCGTCCTCGCCTTGCGCGCCTTCTCCGTTCTGATCGTCGGCGTTTCCTATGGCTTTGTGATGCCGGGCCTCTCCGGCCTTGCCGGACGACTCTACGAGACCGTTACCGATTACGCCGCAACCATAGTGTTTCTTTGCATGATCGTTGCCATCGTGCGGCGCGTGGTCATCAAACCGGCACGCTACGAAGTGCCGGAGCGATTTGGTAAGGCGCACAAATTGGACGCTGTCTTCCTGCTGTCGCTCATCGCCGTCCTGATGTTGGCCGACAGCGTGTTTGAAGCGACCAGGGCAGCCGCGCTTCTCCCGTCGCCGGAAGCCGAATCGCGAGCCTACCTTTCGCTCCCTTGGGTGCTGCAGATTCTTCTGGTTCAAGCCTCCACAGCCACAATCGGGGCTTTCTGTTTTGCCGGCTACCTCGCCCACGAACTGGCGTTCTACTTCCTGCTCTGCTATCGCCCGTTTGGAATCCAGTTTCACGTGGAGACTTCGCTGTTCAACATCTATTTCGCCAAACTCGATCGCGAAAAGTTGAAGCCCGTAAAGTGGGGCCTGAGCAATCAGCAACTGGATCAGGTCAAGTCTTTCGGCGTGAAGACGTTTGAAGACTTCACCTGGAAGCATATCCTCGATTTCTATTCCTGCGCCGACTGCGGGCGCTGTTCCGACAATTGCCCCGCGCATGCCGCAGGCCGGCCGCTCTCCCCCAGGTTCCTGACCACCAAGGCGCGGGACTACGCCTTTCAGCATTACCCCATGTTCGGCAAAGCGGGAAATGGCCAGGCGCTGGTGGGCAGCATTTACTCGGAAGATGAAATCTGGTCCTGCACTACCTGCGGTGCCTGTGAAGCGGAGTGTCCGCTGCTGATCGAGTACATCGACAAAATTGTCGACCTCCGCCGAGGCCTGGTCGATGACGGCAAGGTTCCACAATCCCTGCAAAAGCCCTTGAAGGCCTTAGAAAGCCGGGGCAATCCCTACGGCAAGATGGAAAAAAAGAAGGCGGACTGGATCCTTGCCAAAGACTTCCAGCCGACCTGCCCAGTCAAGCGCCTGGATAAAGAACCCGGCGCTAATACCTTGTACTTCGTCGACAGCATTACCTCCTTTGACGACCGCATGCAGTCCATCGCCAGGTCCTCCGCGCGAATTCTTACCCATGTTGGCGAGGATTTCGGAATTCTGGGTCCGGCCGAGCGAGACAGCGGCCATGAAGTCCGGCGCTTCGGAGAAGAGTTGCTCTTTATGTCCCTTCGCGACCACAACAGCGAGGCCATCAAGAACTCGGGTGCCCATCGCATCGTCACGTCGGATCCTCACGCCTACAACGCTCTAAAGAATGACTACAGCCATCTGCCTCCAGTCGAACATATCAGCCAGTTCATCGCGCGTCAGATCAGGGCAGGCCAGCTCGATTTCAAATCGGCGGATGCTGACAAAGTCTTCACCTTCCACGATCCCTGCTACCTGGGGCGCCATAACGACGTGTACGACGATCCACGTGCCGTCCTTGACGCCATACCCGACCTGAAGCGCGTGGAGATGAAGCGCTGCCGCGACCGCTCCTCCTGCTGCGGCGGAGGCGGTCTGATGTTGTTCTACGAGCCCAAAGAGGAAGAGCGCATCGGCGTAAAGCGCGTGCGCATGGCGGCCGAAGCTGGCGCAAACGTGATCGTCACCGGTTGCCCGTTCTGCATGGTGAATCTGGAGGATGCCGTTAAGGTCGCCGGACTGGAAGGGAAGATGAGCGTGATCGATCTGACGGAGCTCGTGGACCAGCAGATCGCTCGCCCCGTTCCGGCCAGCGAAAAAGTTCGGGAAATTCCGCAAGAGTGCGTCATCGGGAGGTAAACGTGGAAATACTGGTTTGCGTCAGAAGGGTGCCTGACACTTCGGAGAACGACATCGAACTGAACAGCGCCAGCAATGACATCGAACGCGACGACCTCGTCTATTCGATCAATGAGCCTGATAACTACGCGGTCGAAGAGGCCCTGCAGATCGTCGCCAAAGTTGGCGGGAAGGTCAGCGTCGTGACGGTGGGCGCCGACGAAGACGAAGAGGTGCTCCGCCGTCAAATGGCGATGGGCGTCACTCACGGCATTCTGCTCACCGATCCCCAGTTCGATGGCTCCGACGGCCGCGGCATCGCCTCCATCCTCAAAGCCTGCGTGCAGAAGGGCAACTACGACCTGATTCTCACCGGAGTGCAGGCCGAAGACGGCGCCGCGCAAGTCGGAGGGATGCTGGCCGCGATGTTGGATTATCCCTTCGCTTCTCTTGTGACCTCGATCGAAGTTCTCGCCGACAGCAAGCTGAAGATCGCGCGCGAGATCGAGGGCGGCAACAGGGAAGTGAGTGACATTGATCTTCCCTGCGTTCTCTCGATTCAGACCGGCATCAACGAGCCGCGCTATGTGGGAATGAAGGGCATTCGCGCCGTGCAATCGATTCCGATCCCCACGTACGGCGCAGCGGAGCTCGGCCTGACTCCCGCGCAAGTGGGATCCGCCGCGGCAAAGGTCACCCGCGTGGATTACTTCGTTCCTGCCCAGGGCAAGGGCGCCCGCATGCTGAGCGGCACTCGCGAGGAGAACGCGCAAGAAGTGGTGGAGTTGGTTGCAGCCAAAGGAGGACTGAAATAATGCCGCGCATTTTTGTTTACATCGCACACAAGAACGGCGTGCTCGACGATTCGGCCGCCGAACTCACCGCCGCTGCAAGAAAAATTGATGCCACCGCGGCTCCCACGGCAATCGTCATCGGCTCAGGACCTGGGCTGCAGTCCATCTGTTCCGAAGTACAGAAGCTCTACCCTGAAGTCTGGCAAATATCGAATGAAGCTCTCTCCTATCCGAATGCCGAACTGATCCGCAAAGCGTTGACGAAGATCGTGCCCCCTGGCTGCGTCACACTTCTTGCGCACGATCACTTCGGCATCGACCTCGCTCCCGGCCTCTCCATCAAGCTCAACGCCGCGTTCGTCCCGGACGTAATCGCAATCGATTCGCTCCACGCCGACGTTCTTAAGGTAGTTCGGCAGGAGTTCGGAGGGCAGGTAAGCGCGCACGTGAACTGCGACATCGCCTCAGGCGCGGTAATCACCATGCGCCCCGGCGCGTTCAAGGCTGTCGAGAACCTTTCTGCCCCGGGGACGCTTGTCGACAAATCTGCGGAAGTGGGCCCGCTCACGGCACGTCGTCGTTATCTCGAGACCATCATCTCGGAAATCAGCGACGTCGATATCACCAAGCATGCGGTGTTGGTATCCGTGGGTCGCGGCATCCAGGAAAAAGACAACATCGGCATTGCCGAAGAACTCGCCGAAGCTTTGGGGGCTGCGGTCAGCTGCTCTCGTCCCGTGGTGGACGCGAAATGGCTGCAGAAATCGCGTCAGGTTGGCTCCTCCGGGAAGACCGTGAAGCCCAAGGTTTACCTGGCCTGCGGCATCAGCGGCGCATTCCAGCATTTGGCGGGGATCAAGGGAAATCCCTTCATCATCGCCATCAACAAGAATTCCAAAGCCCCCATTTTCCAGGTTGCCGACGTCGGCATCGTGGACGACATCCTGGAGTTCCTGCCCCAGTTGACTACCAAAGTTCAAGAGCTGCGCGGCGTCGCGGCCAAGTGAGGATGACGATGATCTCGAAAAAAACTCTGAATCTGAGCCTGAAATCACTCCGCGACTTCGCCAAAAAGCGACTGCCCGATGAAGTCCTCCGCGAGCTGGACGAGAATGACCAATGCCCGCTCGAAATCGTGCATGACATGTGCAGCCCCGAGCAGCTGGGCCTTCAGCTGTTGTTCGTCCCTGAAAATTGTGGTGGCTTTGGCGGCGGTGCCTTCGATGTCTATCTCGTCTGCGAAGAGATGGCGCACATCGACCTGGGTGTCGCTACCGCGGTCCTCGCAACTTTCCTCGGCAGTGATCCCATCACCGTCGGCGCAACTCCAGGCCAGAAGAAACACTGGCTCAGTCGGATCGCCGAAGAAGGAATCTTGTTTGCTTATGGCGCAACCGAGCCCGAAGCCGGTAGCGACCTCGGCGCGCTGAAGACTACCGCAGATCCGGTGCTCAAAGACGGCAAGATCGTCGGGTACAAGATTAATGGCAACAAGCAGTGGATCAGCAACGGAGGAATCGCCGACGCATACACGGTTCTCGCCAACACCCCGGGAGGCCCGAGCTGGTTCATCGTCGAGAAAGACACCAAGGGATTCACGCATGACGAACCGGAAAACAAGCACGGCATCCGGCTGAGCAACACCGCCGCACTCGCCTTCAGCGATGTCTATGTCGACGCCGATCATCTCGTTGGCGGAGTCGAAGGGCAGGGCCTCAATCAGGCGCAAGCCGTCTTCGGCTACACCCGCCTGATGGTCGCCGCTTTCGGCCTGGGCGCCGGATGGTCCGCGCTCGACCGTGCCATCCCATATTCGGTCAAGCGCATCCAGGCGGGAGCCCCGCTTTCCGAGAAGCAGGGCTACACCCACAAGTTAATCGTTCCGCACGTAGCTCGCCTCGAGGCAGCTCGCGCCGTGATCGAAGAAACGGCCGAACGCATCGACGCCGGCAAGGAAGGCAGCCTCAACACGGAAGGTGCCATCGCCAAGTACATGGCCACTGAAGCCGGGAACGGCGCAGCCGACGCCAGCATCCAGGCCCTCGGGGGCTATGGCTACACGCACGAGTACATGGTGGAGAAGATCAAGCGCGATGTGCGCATCACCACGATCTACGAAGGTACCTCCGAAATCATGGAGATGACCATCGCCCGCGACCGCTGGCAGATCCATCTCAAAACCCGGGGCCAGCACTATCACGAGCAGGCCCGGAAGTTCGAGGAACTGCATGCGCGTCGACCCAATGTCGGTGCGGATGTAGCTGCCCTCGCTCTGCATGGGCTTGCCGAAATCATGGAAAAGGCCCGGGTTGCACGACTGACGCGCTACCAGCACGTCCTCCTGCGCCTTGGGGAACTCATCGCGTATGGCGAAAGCGCGGGCAGTCTGGCGCGTCGTGCCGCCTTGATGGCCGAAAACAAGCTGAACGAAAAAACTAATCGCCGTTTCGATGCGACCGCCCTGGCTGCAATCAGCCGGATCTTCGCTCGCGAAGCCGCGCTCAAAGTCGCTCAGGACGGATTGCGTTGGGTGGTCGGAGGCGCAGGCGTTTCCGCCGCCGAACTGCCCGCATTCGAGACCGCCATCGGCTTGCCCGCGATCCATCGCGCCCAAGCCGGATTGATTTCTGATCTGGATTTTGTAGCTGATGTGATATACGGCCGCGCCGCCAGACGTCAGGCAGCGGCTTAAGAGAAAAAAGGTTTTCCTCTGAACTCGACTGTGGTCGCCAGAGATGTCGTTTCGTAGAGACGTAGCTAGCTACGTCTCTCGGCACTCTGAATCATCGACGCGCCGGGCTCGGAGCGGCTTTCTCCCAGGAGTCGCCAGTCATGGAAAGCACCGCGCATCGCGCCATCGCGATTGTCGGGGCAGGAGCGATCCTCCCCGATGCACCCAATGTCTCCACGTTTTGGGACAACATCAAAAAAGGCCGTTACAGCGTCACCGAGGTCGATCCTGACCGTTGGGATCCAAACCTTTACTACGACCCTGATCCCAAAGCGCCCGATAAGAGCTATTCCAAAATCGGTGGCTGGGTGCGCGAGTACGCATGGGAACCGATGAAGTGGCACTTGGCGGTCCCGCCACGCGTAGTTGATGCCATGGATGGCGCGCAGAAGTGGGCGATCGCCTGCACGCGCGAAGCCCTGGAAGATTACGGTTACCCCGAACGGCCGCTCAACCCGGAGCGCACCGCGGTCATACTGGGCAATGCGATGGGTGGCGAGAAGCACTATCTCACGGCCCTGCGCGTCTACTTCCCTGAATATGCGCGCGAATTGGAGAGTTCCGCGCACTTCGCCGCCCTGCCCGAAGACATTCGTCACGAGATTACGCGGGAGTTGCGCGATCGCATGGGCAAGCATCTTCCCGAAGTGACGGAAGACAGCATGCCCGGCGAGCTTGCCAACTGCATCGCCGGACGCATTGCCAATGTCTTCAACTTCCACGGCCCCAACTATGTCTGCGACGCCGCCTGTGCCTCGGCCATGGCCGCCATCAGTTCGGCGGTGGAAGGATTGGTGGAGCACCATTTCGATGCCGTTCTCACCGGCGGCATCGACCGCAACATGGGCGCTCCAACTTTCGTGAAGTTTTGCAAGATCGGAGCCCTGTCCGCCACCGGCACACGTCCCTACGCCCAGGGAGCTGATGGCTTCGTGATGGGCGAAGGCTCAGCATTGTTCCTGATGAAGCGCCTCGCCGATGCGGAGAAAGATGGCGACAAAATTTACGCCGTCCTTCGAGGTATGGGGGGATCGAGCGACGGAAAGGGCAAAGGCATTACCGCGCCCAATCCCATCGGTCAGAAGCTTGCCATCGAGCGCGCCTGGGAAATCGCCGGACTCTCTCCCGCAACCGTCTCCTATATCGAGGGCCATGGAACTTCTACGAAAGTAGGTGATGTAGTGGAAGTCCAGAGCATGGTGGATGTGCTCCAGCAAGCGCATCTCCCCGCGAAATCCGTCGGTATCGGCTCGGTAAAATCGAATTTCGGACATCTGAAGGCAGCCGCCGGAGCCGCGGGCCTGCTCAAAGCCGCGCTCGCGCTCCATGAAAAGGTGCTGCCGCCCAGCGTGCATTGCGAGCATCCGAACCCCGACATCGATTTTGCCCACTCGCCTCTCTACGTGAACACGGAACTGAAGCCCTGGACCGTCCCTGCTGGTGGGATCCGCCGCGCGGGCTTGAGCGCCTTCGGCTTCGGCGGAACCAACTTCCACGCAGTGTTAGAGGAATACATTCCCCACCGGCTGAACGGAAACGGAAAGCGTTCAGTTGCCGTCAGCAACCTTCCTGACCACGTATCGGAGTCGATCATGAACACCAAGCCAGCCTCCCCCGCGTCTCCATCTTCTTATGCAGCGCCCGCACGCAAAGCCCCGCTCCGGGGGGCGCTGGTACTCGGCGCTCCCTCAGAAGCCACACTGGTGGAACGCCTGCGGGTGATCGAGTTGGAGGCTGCGGCTGGTCGGGCCCCCGCGCCATCCGCTCCGTCGGAAACCGATCTGCGCGCGCAACATCGCATTGCGATTGACTACGCTGATGCCGGCGATTTGAAGGAAAAGTCGGGCAATGCGCTCAAGGCCTTCAGGCTGAATCAGCCCGCGATGTGGAAAGCCCTGCGCGCACAAGGAATCTACCTCGGGCACGGCCCCGCTCCGAAAGTGGCATTCCTCTATCCCGGCCAGGGATCGCAGTACGTCAACATGCTCAAGCCACTGTGCGCCGTCGAGCCGATCGTAGCGGAGACCTTCGCCGAGGCCGATCGGGTGATGAAGCCGCTGCTGGGCAAGCCGCTCACGGAATTTATTTTTGTGGACAGAGCGGACCCCGACGCCATCGCCCAGGCCGAGGACGATCTGCGTCAGACCGCTATCACCCAGCCGGCCGTTCTGGCCACCGATCTCGCTTTAACTCGCCTGCTCGCAGCTTACGGCATCACCCCTGACTTCGCGATCGGCCACAGCTTGGGCGAATACGGCGCGCTAGTTGCCGCCGGTGGACTGCCATTCGAGGATGCGCTCGAAGCGGTGAGCGCACGCGGGCGCGAAATGACAAATTTCGCCAGCACGGAGAAGGGACGTATGGCCGCGGTTTTCGCGCCGTTGTCAGAGATCGAGCGCATTCTGCAACAGATCAAAGGCTATGTAGTGATCGCCAACATCAACAGCGAACATCAGGCGGTGATCGGCGGCGCCAGCGAGGCAGTCACCCAGGCGATGCAGGCTTTGCAGAACGCAGGATACGAAGTGTCTGCCCTTTCCGTCAGCCATGCCTTCCATACCTCCATTGTGGCCGCCGCCAGTGAACCGCTGCGCCGCGTCTTGCAGCGGCTGCATCTGGCCGCACCGCGCTTGCCCGTCGTCGCTAATACCAACGGTGAGTTTTATCCCACCGGGGCAGACGCGGTGCCCAGGATGGTCGACATTCTCGCCGAGCAAGTTGCCGCGCCCGTGCAATTCGTAAAGGGTTTGCTCACGTTGTATGAAGCGGGAGCGCGGGTCTTTGTTGAAGTGGGACCCAAGAAAGCTTTGCAGGGATTTGCTGAAGATGTCCTAGGATCTCGCGGCGACGTGGTGTCGCTCTTCACCAACCATCCCAAGAACGGCGATGTGCCCGCCTTTAACCAGGCACTGTGCTGCCTCTATGCTGCAGGTCTCGGCACTGCAATGCCCCACCCCGCAACAGAACTCGGGCCCATTGCAATCTCACATGCCACCCCGCCGCAGCCCGATCCCGTCGTTGCTTCGGGAAAGAGCGTAACGGCTGCCGTCTCGGTTCCGCAGAACGGAAACCGATATGTCGAACTCGGCCGCATGTTCGCCGATATCCTCGACAAAGGATACGAACTTTATCGCGGCGCGAAGCCGGCCCCAGCTGCCAAACCCGTCGTAATCACCGGAGCCGCTCTCGGGCTCCCCGGAAACGGCCACGTTTTCGACGACGCCAACATCGCCCGGCTGCTCCGTGGCGAGCAGTTCATCGATGCCATCCCGGTTCGCTTCCGCCAGTTAATGCTCGAGAAGCACATTACGCGCCTGGTGAAGACTGACAACGGCGGCTCTTTCGAAACCATCACCGATATTGCCGATGTCATTAAGCTTGCAGGCCGCGGGGGAACGTTCGACCTGGAAAACGAATTCGGCATTTCGCCCGACCGCAACGCGGCTCTGGATCGCGTGACCCAACTCGCCATTGCCGTAGGCATTGACGCACTGCGGGATGCGGGCATCCCCCTCGTCATGCGGTATAAGACCACCAGCAAGCGCACGAAGCTCCCCGACCGCTGGGCGCTGCCCGACTCCTTGCGCGACGACACCGGAGTGATCTTCGCCTCGGCATTCCCCGGCCTCAATTCCCTGGCCGACGAAATGACCCGTTACGCAGCAGACCGCGCCCGCCGCGAGCAAGTGACTGCTCTGCAGAGCCTCCGTGCTCGGATCACGGAAAGCAATGGCGAGTCCACGCTTGCGCAGGAAATCGATCACCGTATCGAAGAGCTCTGCGACGCCATTCAGAAAGAACCCTACGTCTTCGATCGCCGTTTCCTGTTCCGCGTCCTCTCCATGGGACACTCGCAGTTTGCCGAGTACATCGGTGCTCGCGGGCCAAACACCGCCATCAACGCCGCCTGCGCCAGCACGACGCAAGCCGTTGCTCTTGCGGAAGATTGGATTCGAGCCGGCCGCTGCAACCGCGTGGTGGTCGTCGCCGCTGACGATATTACATCCGACAACTTGATCGATTGGATGGGCGCCGGATTCCTGGCCAGCGGCGCGGCCGCCACTGACGATGTTGTCGAGAAAGCCGCCGTCCCGTTCGACCGCCGCCGTCACGGCATGATCATCGGCATGGGTGCGGCGGGACTAGTCGTCGAAAACGCGGATCTGGCGCGCGAACGCGGACTGCAGCCCATCTGCGAAGTCCTCAGCTCGGTGACGGCCAACAGTGCGTTCCACGGCACGCGTCTCGACGTCCAGCACATTGGGCAAGTCATGGAAGAACTAGTCAGCCAAGCCGAGGCCCGCGCCGGCGTCGACCGTCATCAGATCGCGGCCCGCACCGTATTCGTCTCCCACGAAACCTATACCCCAGCCCGCGGAGGCAGTGCCGCAGCCGAGATCCATGCCTTGCGCAAAGTCTTCGGAAAATCCGCAGACCAGATCGTTATCGCCAATACCAAAGGCTTCACCGGACACGCCATGGGTGCGGGAGTCGAGGATGTCCTTGCGGTCAAAGCCCTCGAAACCGGAGTCGTTCCCCCAGTCGCCAACTTCAAAGAGGTCGATCCCGAACTAGGCGAGCTCAACTTGTCCAAAGGAGGCGTGTATCCCGTCGAATTCGCTCTGCGTCTTGGCGCCGGTTTCGGCTCGCAGATCAGTATGACACTCTATCGTTGGATTGCCAGCCAGAATGGCCGTCGAGCAAACGCCAACGCCCTGGGTCACACCTACCGGGTTGTAGATCAGGCTGCCTGGAACACTTGGCTGACTCGGATTTCGGGCACCCCCACTGCCGAGTTGGAAGTGGTCCACCACACGTTGCGAGTGCGCGATCAGACTGCCTCCGCGAGGATTAGCGACGCTGAAGCAGCCACCACCCACGTAGGGACAGCCCCTCGGGCTGTCCCGTCGAGCGAAAATCGACTGGAACGAGCCGCAACCGTCGCCAGCATGCCGCCAAAGCTAGAAAAACCTGCCGAGGCGAAGCCGCTTCCCACGCCCGCTGTCCTTGCGAAACAAGCAGAAGCGCAGCCCGCTGCACTGCACGCCGCAAAGCCGCCCGAGCCCGCAGCTGCGAAGCCGGAGAATCCTACAGTTCCCGCGCCCACTACCCCAGATTCGGTAAAGGAACGCATCCTCGCCTTAGTCGTCCAGAAAACCGGCTACCCTGCCGACATGCTCGATCTCGATCTGGACCTCGAAGCCGATCTCGGCGTCGACACTGTCAAGCAGGCGGAGATGTTTGCCGCGATCCGCGAGATCTACAACATTCCGCGCGACGAAAATCGCAAGCTCCGCGACTATCCCACGCTCGCTCACGTGATCCGCTTCGTGTACGACAAGCGCCCCGATCTTACTGCGACCCCTCGTGTCCCGGCAGTTGTTTGCGCAACTGCTCCAGCCGCCTCCGGTTCGGACACTCAGAAAGCGGTCATCACCGCGCCGAGGTCAGCTGCAGCAGTTGTGCCCGCAATGCAATCTCCCGCAGTGCAATCCAAAGAGGATGACTCGGTTAAAGAACGCATCCTCGCCCTGGTGGTCGAAAAGACCGGGTATCCCAAAGACATGCTGGATTTGGATCTCGACCTCGAAGCCGATCTTGGCGTCGACACGGTCAAGCAGGCCGAAATGTTTGCCGCCATTCGCGAGATCTACAACATTCCTCGCGATGAAAACCGCAAGCTCCGTGACTATCCCACGCTTGCTCACGTGATCCGCTTCGTGTACGACAAGCGCCCCGATCTTACTGCGACTCCTCCTGTCGCGGCAGCTGTTAGTCCAACTGCTCCAGCCACCGTCGGTGCGGACTCCCAAAAACCGGTGATAACCGCGCCGGAGGCGGCTGCAGCAGTTGTGCGCGCAATGCCATCCCAAAAAGAGGATTCCGTCAAAGAGCGCATCCTCGCCCTGGTGGTCGAAAAGACCGGGTATCCCAAAGACATGCTGGATTTGGATCTCGACCTCGAAGCCGATCTTGGCGTCGACACGGTCAAGCAGGCGGAGATGTTTGCCGTCATTCGCGAGATCTACAACATTCCTCGCGATGAAAACCGCAAGCTCCGCGACTATCCCACTCTCGCGCACGTAATCCGCTTCGTTTTCGAACACAGGCCAGACCTGGCCAGCAGTGCTTCCACTCCTGCTTCGGATTCAGCGCAGCCGAAACCATTTGCGCCTGCCGTCACGCCCGAACCCGTACCTGTCGAGCCCACAACTGCGGCGGCCGCTGTAAGTGAGGCGATCCAACAAAAGGTCCTCGAAATCGTAGCCGGCAAAACTGGCTATCCCAAAGACATGCTGGATCTCGATCTCGATCTCGAAGCCGATCTCGGCATCGACACCGTAAAGCAGGCGGAGATGTTCGCCGCCATTCGCGCAACCTACAACATCCCAAGAGATGAAAATCTCAAACTGCGCGACTTCCCAACCCTCGCGCACGTAATCAAGTTCGCGCAAGATCGTTCAGGACTCATCTCAAACACCGTTCCGGCTGCACCGCAAACGGCACAGCCCTCTGTCGCCTCGGCCACAGCCGCAGTCCCAACTTCGCAAGCGTTATTGACCTTCGACGCCGCCAACAGCATACCCCGGCGCGTTCCCGTGCCAGTGTTGCGTCCAGCTCTCGAGCTCTGCAAACCAACCGGAGCCACTCTGGAAAAAGGACAGCGCGTCGTGATCATGCCCGATCAAGCCGGCGTTGCCGACTCTCTCTCAGAATTGCTGACCCAGAAAGGTCTCCAGGTTCTGCGCATCGATCCAACGCTATCTCCAGAAGCTCAGAATGAACTCGTCCAATCCTGGATCGTCGCCTCCCCGGTGCACGGAGTTTACTGGCTGCCTGCCCTCGATATCGAAGGCAATCTCAGCACCATGGATATCCACACCTGGCGCGACGCAATTCGTATTCGCATCAAGTCGCTTTATACGACCATGCGCGCCCTGTACGAGCACATTGCCGCCCCGGGCACCTTCCTCGTCTCGGCTACCCGACTCGGCGGATTGCACGGCTACGATGAATCCGGAGCCCTCGCCCCGCTCGGCGGAGCTGTAACCGGTTTCACGAAAACCTACAAACGCGAGCGTCCCTCGGTGGTTGCCAAAGCCGTCGATTTCGAAGCCGGTCGCGAGCCATCGCAAGTCGCAGAATCCCTCATTGCAGAAACTCTGAACGATCCCGGCGCTGTCGAGATCGGCTACAAGAACGGACTGCGTTGGACGGTCAGCTTGGAAGAGCAACCTGCTGCCGACGGCAAGCCTGGACTGGCACTCGACCGCAACTCAGTTTTCGTGATCACCGGTGCAGCCGGCAGCATCGTGTCCGCCATTACCACCGACCTCGCCACCGCGTCCGGCGGAACGTTTTATCTGCTCGATCTCGTTCCCGAGCCCGATCCGAACAACCCCGACCTGAAGCGCTTCGTCGTCGACAGAGAAGGGCTGAAGCGCGAACTCTTTGCCCGCATGCAAGCACGAGGCGAGCGCGCCACCCCGGCGCTCGTGGAGAAGGAACTGGCCTCACTGGAGCGCGCGCAAGCCGCCCAGTCGGCCATCGACGCGGTCCGCAACGCCGGAGGTACCGCATACTACTTCAGTGTCAATCTCACCGACGCGGAAGCGGTCGCTAAAATAATCGACCAGGTACGACAGCGCAGCAACCGCATCGACGTGCTGCTCCACGCCGCCGGCCTCGAGCGCAGCCGTTCTCTCGCCGAAAAAGAGGCTAAAGAGTTCGATCTCGTTTTCGACGTCAAGGCAGATGGCTTCTTCAACCTGCTGCACGCCATCGGCGACATGCCGCTGGCCGCAACCGTGGCCTTCAGTTCCATCGCAGGCCGTTTCGGAAATCCGGGCCAGACCGATTACAGCTCGGCCAATGATCTGCTCTGCAAAATTACCTCCAGCTTCCGCACAAGCCACCGGGCCACCCGAGGCATAGCGATCGATTGGACGGCCTGGGGCGGAATTGGCATGGCCACTCGTGGCTCGATTCCGAAAGTCATGGAGATGGCTGGAATCGACATGCTCCCTCCCGAAGCTGGCATCCCGCTGATTCGGCGTGAACTGACTTCAGGTGGAACCCGCGGCGAAATCGTGATCGGTAAGAGCATGGGCGTACTCCTGAAAGAATGGGACGAGACCGGCGGATTCGACACCTCCAAGCTGACCCCTAAGGGCCCGATGTCAGGCAAGGTCGCCAGAGCAGGACTATTTTCTCCACTTAGCTTTGAAACTACCCTCGACCCAAAAATTCAGCCCTTCCTTTACGACCATCAGATCGACGGCACTCCCGTTCTTCCCGGAGTGATGGGCGTCGAAGCTTTCGCCGAATCCGCACTGGCCCTGGTTCCCGGATGGCATATTGAAGCGTTCGAAGAAATCAGTTTCCTCGCGCCCTTCAAGTTCTACCGTCACGAGCCGCGAACCCTGACAGTGGAAACCGTGATCCGGCCCCGCGCCGATGGTTTGGTGGCCCAGTGCCGTTTGATGGGATACAGGTCGCTGCCGAACCAAAACGAGCCTCAGGCCACCACGCATTTCACCGGGCGCGTGCTCCTGACCAGACAATCGTCGCAGGCCACCATTGCGACTCCAGTGCGCCCCGAAGGCAATCTCTTCCACGCCAGTGACATCTATCAACTCTATTTCCACGGGCCCGCCTACCAGGTTGTGAAGAAAGCCTGGTGGAATGGCAAGCAGATTGTCGGCTTGATGTCTGACGCATTGCCCCCAAATCACCACCCCGCCGAACTCGTCACGTTAGTCGCGCCGCGTCTGATCGAGCTCTGCTTTCAGACCGCCGGCATTTGGGAGATGGGCATGGGCAGCCGCATGGGCCTGCCGCTCCACATCGACCATCTCACCGTCGCGCCTGCACTCACCGAGTCAACCAACGGACCGATATATGCCGTAGTCACTCGCAAGCTCGAGGGAAACTGCTTTGATGCTGAAGTCGTGGATGGGGCCGGCCATCGTCTGCTCCACCTCAGCGGCTATCACACCATCGCGCTACCCGACTCCATCGACCGTAACAAGTTGAAGCCGCTGCGGACAGCCATGACGCCGGACCTGGTAGCGGCTTGATTCGTAAGCCGAGATCCCGGTTCGGTCGGGGGCCTTATGAACTATGAATTTGAGCGCGTTGCCATTGTGAACCGCGGCGAGGCTGCCATGCGTTTCATTCACGCAGCCCGCGACTTCAATCAGGAGCATGGCACATCCCTGCGGACCATTGCTCTTTTTACGGATTGCGAGCGTCACGCCATGTTTGTCCGCGAGGCCGATGAAGCTTTCTGCCTCGGGCCAACGCGAGTGCTCGATCCCACGACACAACAATGTAAGAGCAGCTACGTGGATTACGGATGCCTGCAGCGTGCGCTCGAAGCGGCGCGAGCCGAAGCCGTATGGGTTGGCTGGGGATTTGTCGCCGAGCAGGCCGCCTTCGCCGATCTCTGCCGCCAGATGAACATCGTCTTCATCGGCCCCGATGGCGACATTATGCGTCGCGTAGGCGACAAGATTGCTTCCAAGCTGCTCGCCGAGCAAGCCAACGTACCCGTCGCTCCCTGGAGCCAGGGACCGGTAGAAACGCTCGGTGAAGCGCTGACCCACGCGCGCCGTCTCGGCTATCCTCTGCTCATCAAAGCCACAGCTGGAGGCGGCGGGCACGGAATTCGCAAGGTCACCACTGAACATCACCTTCTGGACGCATTCGAGTCGGCCCGTAGCGAAGCCTTCAAAGCATTCGGCGACCCCACAGTTTTTCTGGAAAGGCTGATCACCGGTGCTCGCCACGTCGAAGTTCAGATCATTGCCGACAACTTTGGCACCACTTGGGCTGCCGGCGTGCGCGACTGCACGATCCAACGCCGCCATCAGAAAATTCTCGAGGAAGCTCCCTCTCCGGCACTCTCTCCCACCCAGGATCTGGAACTCCGTAACGCCGCTGTCCGTTTGAGCCAATTTGCCGGTTACCGCAATGCCGGAACGGTCGAATTCCTGTACCAGCCGGACCTGCAAGCCTTCTCCTTCATGGAGATCAACACCCGCCTTCAGGTGGAACATCCTGTGACGGAGTGCACCACGGGCTTGGACCTGGTCAAGCTGCAAATTCACGTTGCGCGCGGTGGGCGCTTGCTCGGCGACCCGCCGCGAACCAGCGGCAGCGCCATTGAGGTTCGCCTCAACGCCGAAGATCCGGACAATCTCTTCGCCCCATCCCCTGGCTTGATCCAGCGCTTCAAAATTCCAACCGGCCCTGGTATTCGTATCGATACCGGTGTCGCCGAGGGCGATACCGTTCCTGCTGAATTTGATTCCATGATTGCCAAGGTCATCGCCTACGGACGAGACCGGAATGAAGCGATTTCCCGCCTGCAGCGTGCTCTGCGTGAGAGTGTCGTTGTTATCAAGGAGGGAGCCAGCAACAAATCGTTCCTCCAGGGATTGCTTGCCCGGGACGATGTTCAGCGCGCCGAAGTACACGTCGGCTGGCTTGATCGCCTGGCGGCCTCCGGGGATCACCTTTCGCGCGAGTACGCCGATGTTGCCCTGGTGCACGCCGCCATTGAAGCGTACGAATCGCAGGTGGCTGTGGAGCAGGCTCAGTTCTATGCTTCCGCGGTGAGAGGCCGGCCGCAGATTCACAGCGAACTGGGACGAACTGCCGAGTTGCGCTATCGTGGCCAGGCTTATTCACCCAGAGTTTGTCGCCTCGGTCCTGAAACTTACCGGGTAGAAGTCGATGGTTCCCGCATCGAGGCGGAACTCGAATCGTTGGGCCCCTTCGAACATTGGCTTACCGTTTTCGGTCGGCGGTTCCATATTGTCTCCGCGCTTCAGGGTTCAAGTTACCGCATCGAGGTCGATGGCGTTTCGCACAAAATCGATCGTGACGACGGAGGCATTGTCCACGCACCCTCGCCCTCAGTTGTCGTCTCCATTGCTGTCGCGCCCGGGAATTCCGTCTCTGCCGGCGATCGCTTGCTTGTGCTCGAGGCCATGAAGATGGAGATGCAGGTTCTGGCTCCTTTTTCTGGAAAGGTCCGCCAGGTCATGACCATGCGCAATGTGCAGGTGGATGCAGGGGCTCCGCTCGTGCAGATTGATCCTGGCGGAGAAGATCATTCCACCTCCAAAGCCGAGCGCATCGTGTTCCCTGCATGCTCCGCGCCGGAAACACAGCAGCGGCCTGCTTCTGAGGCTCGGAGAAATCTCGAGCAGTTGCGCCAGCTCATGTTGGGCTTTGACGTCGATCCAAAAGAGAGTGGTCGCCTGCTTTCCGAGTGGAAGAAGAATCTCCGGACCGGGGATCACGAAACACGGGACCTGGAAGATGATGTTCTAAACATCTTTGTGGATATTTGCTCCCTCTTCCGGCGTGAGCCTGAAGTGAACCCCCGCGCCAGTGGCGAGGAACCCAGTTCGGAGGCTTACCTGTTCTCCTATCTCCGCACGCTGGAAACGCGCGGGGAAGACCTGCCGCCTCTCTTCGTACACGCCTTGCGCCGTGCTTTGTCGCACTATGGCGTCAATAGCCTCGATCCCTCCTCGAAATTAGAGGAGAGCCTCCTCTGGATCTATAAATCACATCAACGAGTTGACTCTCAGATCCCGGTAGTCCTTGCAGTGTTGGAACGCCGTTTGTCTCCGGTCGAGGCGCTCACTTCTACGACCGAAAGTTCCTTCGGCCCTCTGCTCGATCGCCTGATTGCCGAGAGCAATGGTCACTTTCCCACCATCAGCGATCTTGCCCGCGAAGTGCTTTACCGCTACTTCGATCAACCCCTGTTCGACCAGGCTCGAAAACGCGTATACGACAAGGTCGAAGAACAACTCGCCTGCCTGGCCGCCAATCCGCAGTCGAACGATCGTCACGAGCGCGTGCGCGATCTGGTCGAATGTCCTCAGCCCCTCGCCGGTCTCCTTTCCAGTCGCTTCGCCAGCGCCGGCATGGCAATGCAACAAGTGATGCTGGAAGCCATTCTGTGGCGGTATTACCGCATTCGCAGTCTGCAAAAGTTCCGCTCGTTCGAAGAAAACGGCCGATGCTATGCATCCGCGGAATACGAGCACGAAGGCAGGCAGATTCATGTCTTCTCCACTCATTCCGACTACGGCAAGCTCGGCGAATCCGTTACAGCCATGTGCCGCATTGTGGCGGACACTCCCGCAGATCACGACGTGGTGGTGGATTTCCATGCCTGGACCTCAGGTCCGCTCGGCGAACCGGACGTCACTCAGCAGCACCTTTCTGCGCTGCTGAATGGGACAGAGTTTTCTCGTCCCATTCGACGCATCGTAGTCGAAGTCGCCAGTCCCCTCCACAGTGACGGCCTCGTTGGCATGCAGCACTTTACTTATCGCTCCGGGCAAAATGGCTTTGAAGAGGAGAAACTCTATCGCGGAATCCATCCCATGATGGCCAAGCGGCTACACCTGTGGCGGCTCAACAATTTCGATATGGAAAGACTACCCTCGATCGAAGACGTATATCTGCTGCGAGCTGTGGCCAAGGAAAATCCCAAAGATGAAAGGCTTTTCGCAGTGGCCGAAGTTCGCGACGTAACCCCCCGCCGCGACCAGGCCGGTCGCGCCGTGGCGCTGCCACACTTGGAGCGCATGCTGTCGGAAGCGGCTGCCGCTATCCGTATGTTTCAATCGCACCGGCCAGCCAAACAGCGCCTCTACTGGAATCGTATTTTTCTGTACGTATGGCAGCCATTCACATTGGAACGGGAGGAATTTCGTGACATTGTGAAGAGGCTTGCGCCGTCCCTAGAAGGCCTCGGGCTCGAGCAAGTCGTCGTTCGTGCCCGCATCCCCAGTCCCGCCACCGGCGAGTTGCGGGATATGACCGTTCGCATTTCCTCCCCCGCGGGCAGGGGAATGCTGATCACTTTCCGTCCTGCCGACAAGATGCAGCCCATGCGTCCACTGGCTGAATACGACCAGAAAGTCGTGCGCATGCGCCAGCGTGGAATGATTTACCCCTACGAAATTGTCCGCATGCTGACTCCGCCCCAGAAACACACACGCGCGGAGTTTCCCCCGGGCGACTTCGCTGAATACGATCTTGATGCCCGCGGAAAGCTAGTGAGGGTCGATCGTCCCTACGGGGAGAACAAGTGCAACATCATTCTCGGCGTGATCCGCAACTTCACCAGCAAATATCCCGAAGGCATGGCGCGCGTGATCTTGCTGGGAGATCCGAGCAAGGACTTGGGAGCCTTGGCGGAAGCAGAATGCCGCCGCATCATGGCCGCCATCGACCTGGCGGAAGAGATGAAGGCTCCGCTGGAGTGGTTCCCCATTTCGGCCGGAGCGAAAATCTCGATGGATAGCGGCGTCGAAAACATGGATTGGATCGCGCGCGTCTTGCGTCGTCTCATCGAGTTCACCCAAGCCGGAGGTGAAGTCAATCTCATCATCAATGGTATCAATGTCGGCGCCCAGCCCTACTGGAACGCCGAAGCCACCATGCTCATGCACACCCGCGGCATTCTGGTCATGACGCCCATGGCTGCCATGGTGCTCACCGGCAAGCGTGCGCTGGACTATTCCGGAGGTATTTCCGCGGAAGACAATCAGGGCATCGGCGGCTACGACCGGATTATGGGCATCAACGGCCAGGCGCAGTACTGGGCGCATGACATCGACGAGGCCTGTCAGATCCTGTTCCGCCACTACGACCACACGTATGTCATGCCGGGCGAGCGCTTTCCGCGCCGGGCGGCTACTTCCGACGCGATCGAACGCGACGTTCAGGATTATGCGCATGCCGGCGATGGTTTTACGCGCGTGGGGGACATCTTTAGCAATGAAACCAATCCCGGCCGCAAGAAGTCATTCGATATTCGCAGCGTCATGATGGCTACCGTGGACCAGGATCATGCCCCTCTCGAACGTTGGGCGGGCATGCGGGCCGCGGAGACCGCGGTCGTCTGGGATGCGCATTTAGGTGGATATCCGGTATGCCTGATTGGAATGGAATCGCGGCAACTTCCACGCCTCGGATTCGTTCCGGCCGATGGTCCTGATCAGTGGACGTCGGGAACTCTGTTTCCGCAATCTTCCAAGAAAGTCGCTCGGGCGATCAACGCGGCCAGCAACAATCGTCCCGTCGTGATGTTAGCGAACCTTTCCGGCTTTGACGGCTCGCCGGAATCCATGCGGCGTTTGCAACTCGAATACGGCGCAGAAATTGGCCGTGCCATTGTCAATTTCAAAGGGCCCGTCGTTTTCTGCGTCATTAGCCGTTATCACGGTGGCGCGTACGTCGTGTTCTCGCGGGCCTTGAACGAGCAACTCGAAGTCGCCGCGCTGGAAGGAACCTACGCTTCTGTGATTGGCGGCGCTCCGGCGGCAGCGGTGGTCTTCGCGGGCGAAGTCGAAACTCGCGCGCGCAAAGATCCCCGCCTCCAGGAGTTGACGCAGGCGATGGCCAAGGCTGAAGGTTCGGACAAAATACGCCTGCGAGCCCAGTGGGATGAGCTCTTCAAGGTGATTCATTCCGAGAAGCTGGGAGAAATGGCAGCTGAATTCGACCGCGTGCACAGCGTTCAGCGGGCGCTCGCGGTGGGCGCGCTCGACTGCATCATTCCGCCCCACAGGTTGCGGCCTTACCTGATTGATGCCATCGAGCGAGGCATAACCAAAGAGGAAGCGAAACTCGGGAAACAGATAACACTCGTGGAGGAAGCGGCATAAACTTCGGCCGCTGATGTCTATGGATATGTATTTACTCGAGCAGCGGGAGCAAGACGTACCCGAGTCGAACGACTGGCTTGGGGCGCGTGAACGCGATCACGTCCGCACTCTCAATTTTCTGAAGCGCCGCGCAGATTGGCGTTTAGGGCGTTGGGCAGCCAAGTGCGCCATTGCTTCTCTCCAGAATATCCCTTTGCATGCTGATCTCCTCGCGACGATCCAGATCTGTCCCGCTGCTTCGGGACAACCTGAAGTAATCCTGCACGGCGGTCCCGCGGATGTGACGATCTCCATCAGTCACCGATCTGGGGTCGCGATCTGTGCTCTGGCCGCGAATTCTGTGCGGCTCGGATGCGATCTGGAAGTCGTTGAACCTCACAGTGCTGCCTTCGTCGCAGACTACTTCACACCCGAAGAGCAGGAACTGATCGAGCGAGCGGCCACGAACGACCGCTGGCGCCTGATCACGATGTTATGGAGCGCGAAAGAAAGTGCGCTGAAAGCGTTGCAGGAAGGGCTTCGGCGCGATACGCGCTCGGTGGTGGTCAAGCCTGCCACGCTCTCCTGCGGCGAAGCATGGAGTTCAATCGAGGTACATTCCATCGAAGGAGAGCGTTTTCACGGCTGGTGGCGGCAAAGAGACGGGGGAGTGCAAACCGTCGTTGCTGATGGTTCCTTTTCTCCACCGATTCAACTGCAAGCGCCTACTTCCGCGGACCAGGAATCCGCTATCGACGCCGCGTAGATTTCCGTAGTCCACATGTTTCATTTTTTTGGGCTCGGAACCTCAACCCACTTTCGCGCGGCACTGCTTGCCAGCACCGAGTCCAGAATTACCATCTGACGCAATCCGTCGACGAACTGGGGATACTCAATGCGTGTCCGGGGCGCTGATTGACGCGTAGAAACGCCGGAACACTTGCTTGAAAGTGTCATCGTAGCCTTCGCTGTGTCCCCCGGGAAGATCGGCATAACCGCGCGCTCTCCCGGTGAGCAGCGATGGATCTTTTACGAAAATTGAGTTTCCTGAATCGCGATGACCTACCCAAAGCTCGTCGGGCCGCTCCTGATTCCAGGCAACCGAAGCCTTGGTCCCATAGATCTCGATGCTCAAACCATTCTTTCGGCCGGCGGAAACCTGGCTCGCAGTCATGGCGCCCCGCGTGCGATCTCCCATGCGGAAGACGACCGCGCCGAAATCTTCCGTGTCAACCGGGGTTTCGACGTAGTCTTCCGGGCTCATCATCTTGTTCGCGAAGGTCTCGACGGAGCCCTTGGGCTGTTTGCGCGTCTTGTGAAATGTTTGAAGATCCGCGCACAAGGAACTGACGCGCAGTCCGGTAACGTGTTCGGCCATATCAAAGAAGTGCGAGCCGATATCGGCCATGGCGCGCGATGCCCCTGCCGCTTTTGCGTCTACGCGCCAGTTCCAGTCTGTGTCGTACATCAGCCAGTCCTGGGAGTAGGTGCCTTGCACGACAAGGATTTCGCCGAGTTCGCCGGCGTCCCGCAGGGCCCGCATCTGCTGCACTTGGGGGTAATAACGCAGATTGTGGCAAACGCAATTGCGAAGTTTACTGCGTGCCGCCAGGGCAACGAGTTCTTCTGCTTCGGCAACGGTTGTGGTGAGCGGCTTTTCGCAGAGAACATGCTTTCCGGACTGCAGCGCCTCCTTCGCCATCGAGAAATGCTGTGCGTTGGGCGTGCAGATATCTACAGCATCAATCGCGGGATCGCGAAGCAATTCTCGATAATCGCTAGTGGCTTTGGCAACAGAGAAGGCCGCAGCCAGGCGCGCAGTTGCATCGTCATTCCGGCCAAAAATAGCGGCGGCTTCCACCGACTCGACACGCTGCACCGCTTCCAGGTGCACGCGACCCATAAATCCGGTTCCAAGAATTGCAGTTCTGATTGGTCTCATCTTTCCTTTTGCCTCTGACTCTTCTCTCTGCACTCAAGACCACCAAGCTGCCGCAGGCTTTTCGCGAACGACAATGTTGTTGAGGAAAGCTGCCGCCTTGGTCAAGCCTTCGCTGGGAGACATCAAGCTATCTTCGTGCTCGATGGAGATCACCGAGTCGTATCCGAACATGCGCAGAGTGGAAATGAACTCGCTCCACCATTCGGCGCCATGTCCATAGCCGCAGGTGCGGAAGATCCAGGACCGGTCGCGCTCTTCGGTGTACGGCTTGGTGTCGAGAACGCCGGTGCGCAGCAGGTTTTCGGAATACAGCTGCGTGTCTTTTGCATGGACATGGAAAATGGCGTCCTTGAGCACGCGGATGGCGCCGATGGGATCGATCTGCTGCCAGAAGAGATGGCTGGGATCGTAATTGCAGCCTACGTTGTTTCCAGCGATGGAGCGCAGTTTGAGCATGGTCTCGGGATTGTAGGCCACGAATCCGGGATGCATCTCCACGGCAATCTTCACCCCGTGATCGGCAGCGAAGCGGGCGTGCTCCCTCCAGTAGGGCGAGACGATTTCGTTCCATTGCCAGTCGAGAACTTTGCGGAAATCCGGCGGCCACGGGCAAGTGATCCAGTTGGGAGCGGTGGCGTTGGGGGAATCGCCGGGACATCCGGAAAAGTCCACCATCACGGGCACGCCCAGCTTTTCGGCCAGCAGGATCGTTCTGCGGCTGGTCTCGCGATGTTGCCGGGACAGATCTTTATCGGGATGGAGAGCGTTGCCATGGCAGCTTAGGGCGCTGATGCTGAAGCCGTGATCGTCAAGCATCTTCTTGAAATCGGAGAGCGCGGAGCTGTTCTCGATGAGGGAGAGCTTGCAGTGCGCATCGCCGACGTAATTTCCGGTGGCGAGCTCGACCGTGTGGATGTTCAGCTGCGAGAGTTTTTTTAAAACCTGGTCCAGCGGCAGTTGGGATAAAAGCGGGGTGAAGACGCCAATGCGCATACGGGTTTCGTTCTCCTGATTGAGGCCGCACAATTTTACACTCGCTGCCGATTTTCATTCCGGCATCGCACGATGCGGGATGTGGCGTTTCTTCTTTCGCCCCTTCGGGGCTCGTCTGTTCTTTTAATCCGGTGCCCCCACGGCTTTCGCCGTGGGCTGCATTCTTGCGCCCCTTCGGGGCTGTCTGAATGTGAGTGTTTGGCGAAGTGCCTGCGTGTTCTACCTTCTTTCGATCGCCTTGTTGTAGCTCTCGTCCGGCATGTCGGGAAAGGGTTGTGCCGTGCCGCTGCTGCTGGCTCACCACTGCAGTATTCGACTTTTTGAATTCCCAAGTAAAGGTTGAATGTCACATCCATCAGCTGTGGAAAACTGCAGTATCCAGGGCCAGGTAGCGGTTGAGTGACCGTGTTGCCGATGATTTTTACAGGGTAAGCCTCTATGGATCGCGGTTCTTTGATCGTCGGTCATCAGCGCGGGGATACTCAGCCAATCTGGCTCTAATGCGTGCGACGTGCTCCGTGATGGCGGCTCTGAGTTCGACGGGCAAGGCGCTGGAATTCGGCGCCCTCAGCTTTCAGTAGCTTTTCGGACAAGGTACGGATGCGGTCTTCCAAACGGTTGCGAGGCGGCACAGGGCGTGCCGTGTTTGTACTACTGCATGCGGATGCCCTGCCATACAGAAAGTTGTGTAGGACTTCCTACCAAGGGAAGATGTTTTGGAGGAATCAGGAAGCGCGCTTTATTTCGGTAGCGGGGGGAGAAGATAGGGCGGGGTGCTGTGGGTTGAGCAATTCCTGTTGCTGGCTCGCGAACACTTCTTCGATGGCGGTGAGAAGCGCGCCCGATTTGGCTTTATCGATGACGCGGGAGATTCCGTGCCGTTGGGCCTCGCCGGTCACGGCAGAGGAGTACATCGTGAACATAAGAATCGGGACCTTGGGCAAGAGCGTCCTAATGGCTGCGGCCGCTTTCAATCCATCCATCTGGGGCATGGCAAAGTCCAGGACCACCAGGTCCGGCTTGAGTTCTGCAGCTTGCGCAATGGTCTGGCGGCCGGTTACTGCATCGCCGCAAATTTCCCATCCGGGGTGGGATTCAAGCATGCTGCGGACTCGGCGCAGCACTGACTCGTGATCGTCGGCAATGAGGATGCGTTTCAACGCCCGGGAACCTATATCAAAGCTATTCCAAGCTGTTTGTAGGGCACCATACAGGATTCTGCGTAGGGGCGGTTGGCGCATCTTGACGCTAGCTACTCTGATCCGCAGCGCCTAAGGTTAGGGTGAATTATTGTCCTCTCCTCCGGGAGTTCACGTGCAAGAGCCGCAAAAACTCGCGCGTCCTTGGCGCACTGTCGCCGCCGAAGCGGCAGAGGAGATGGACTCCCAACACCTCTTAACCCTCCTTGAGGAGCTCAATGAAGCGTTGGAGCAGCAGGGCATGGTGAAGCCGGACGGTCGAAGGCGGCCGGGAAAAAGCGAATAGGCTCAATCCAATCCCTGAACTGCCGGTTTGTTAATATGTCGAAGCCGTCTTGCGCTGATGTTTTCTGGAGGGGAGATTCCTTGCGCCAATTCCGAATATTTTCTTGCCTGCTCGGGCTGATTGCGGTTTCATGCGGGATCGTGGCTGGGCAGAACGTCGCAGTCGATGCTTCCATGCCGCCGCCTCCGCATGAGAAGAAGATCGTTCTCAAACGTGTGCTGGTCATCGGGGAGACGAAGGGATTCGAGCACGATTCAGTCACCGACACCATGGCGGCGATCTACAACATGGGGCGCGAGTCTGGGTTGTGGGAAACCGTCCTGCGCACCGACACCGAACTGATTACCAAAAAAGAGCTGTCGAGAAATGCGAAGAACCTCGACTACTTCGACGCTGTCGTGTTCGCGAGCACTACGGGCGAACTCGATTTGGACGACGGGCAGAAGAAAGACATGATGTCGTTCATCAAGGAAGATGGTAAAGGGTTCGTGGGCATCCACGCGGCACTGGATACGAACTACAAGTGGCCGGAATATGGGGAGATGATTGGAGGCTGGTTTGATGAGCACCCCTGGTCGCGGTTCAATGCGCCCATTGTCAATGAAGATCCGAATTTTCCGGCAGTTCGTCATTTCCCGCATGCCTTTACGAAGTACGACGAAATCTACCAGCCGAAGCAATGGTCGCGCGAACAAGTGCATGTTCTGCTCAGCCTGGATCCTACAAAGCTGAATTACGACAACCCGCGCGTGCACCGGCAGGATCACGATTTCGCGGTGGCCTGGGACAAGTTGTATGGCAAAGGGCGGGTGTTTTATTCGACGCTGGGACATACGCAGGAATCGTGGAGCGATCCGGACATTCGCAAGATGTATTTCGAGGCGATCAAGTGGGTGTTGGGGATGACGGAAGGCAGCAGCACGCCGCACGCACGGCCGCAGGGGCAGGAGCAGCGGTGAAAGCGGTTCGGCGGCTGAAGCCGCGTTGGTCTGACTCGCTTTGGGCGGCCCAGGCAAGGTGGGTGCTGCTGGGAATTATTTTTTTGCCGGGTCTGTGGGTTGTGAAGACCACGGCGCAACAGCCGGGCAGCAGTTCGCAGGCTGGCGGCGAATCCAAACAGAAAGCCACGACTGAGTCGAAATATCCAGCAGAGTTGGTGGATCAGGGGGCAACGCTGTTTCAGCAACGCTGCGCCTTTTGTCATGGGCGCGACGCGGCGGGGGGAGAAACCGGGCCGGACCTGACGCGCTCCAAACTGGTAGCCAGCGATGTCGATGGAGAGAAGATTAGGGCGGTGGTACGCAACGGGCGTCCCGAGAAGGGAATGCCCCCGTTTGACGTTGCGGACGAACAAGTCGCTGGCTTGGCAGCGTTCATCCACACGCAGCAGAAAGATGCGCGCTCGCGCCCCGGTGGGCGGAAAGGGGTAGATGCTTCCGATCTGCAGACGGGGAACGCGCAGGCGGGCAAGCAATACTTCGAAGGCGCAGGCGGATGTGCGACGTGCCATTCGCCGAGCGGCGATCTGGCGGGAATTGCGAACCGGCATCAGGGGCTTGAACTGGAGAGACGCATGTTGTACCCGGAGGACGCCAAGTCCCGAGTGACGGTGACGCTGGCTTCGGGGAAAACTGTCACGGGAGTGGTTGCTTACCTGGACGAGTTTACGGTGGGTCTGACCGACGAGGGGGGCTCGTATCATTCGTGGCGGATCCGCGATGTGCATTACAAAGTGGACGCTCCGGTGGAGGCGCATGTCGCGTTGTTCAGCAAGTACACGGATGCGGACATTCACAACCTGATGGCGTATCTGCAAACGTTGCACTAGAGGAGTCGAGGGCGTCCCTCAGGGGCTAAAGCCGTTCCTTCCTAAATCCATTTATGAAACTGGTTGCTGATGACAAGTGTCCCGCGCGGGCAAGTCTGGTGAGGGTTCCCAGGGTACGTTCTCTAAAGCGGATTCTGCTGGTGGCCGTCGGAGCAGCGGCGGCGATTTGGTCGTGCTGCTTTGCCATGGGTCAAAGCGTGAGTCCGGAGATGCTCTTGCATCCACCGGCTGACAGTTGGCCGGGGTATCACGGCGATTATTCCGGGCGGCGACATAGTTCGTTGACTCAGATCACTCCGGAAAACGTGAAGAACCTTAGTCTGGCGTGGGCTTTTCAGACGGATCAGACAACGCCGATCAAGTCTTCGCCGCTGGTGGTGGATGGGATTTTGTACTTCACGTTGCCGGACCATCTTTGGGCGGTGGACGCACGCTCCGGCCACCCGATCTGGCACTACACGTATCCGCCGAATAAAGGGTTGCACATTGGGCATCGCGGCGTGGGAATGTACAACGGTTATCTATATTTCTTGTCTCCCGATGCGCACCTGGTGTCGCTGAATGCGAAGGACGGAACCGTGCGCTGGATCGTCGAGGTTGCGGACAGCAGCAAGGGGTATTGGACGACGATGGCCCCGCTGGTGGTCGGCAACCACGTGCTGATCGGGGTGTCGGGAGACTTCGATAATCTGAGCGGGTATATCCGTTCGATTGATCCGGAGACGGGCGCGACGCAGTGGCAGTGGGATTCGACGCCTCCGGCGGGAACTCCCAACCAGACGACGGGTGGAATGACGTGGATGACGGGGACGTACGATCCCGATCTCAAGCTGGTGTATTGGGGGACCGGGAATCCGACACCGGTGCTGAACGGCAGCACGCGGCCGGGAGACAATTTGTATACGTGTTCGATCGTGGCGCTGAATCCGGAGACTGGGAAGCTGGCGTGGGCATTCCAGCCATCCCCGCACGATACGCACGATTGGGACGCGGTCGAAACGCCGGTGCTGGTGGACGCAGATTTCCACGGCACGCCGCGGAAGATGCTGATGCAGACATCACGCAACGGGTACTTTTTTGTTCTCGATCGTACCAATGGCAAGAGCCTGCTGACGGTTCCTTATGGGCCGGTGAACTGGAGCATGGGCATTGACAAGCAGGGGCGTCCGATACCGAACCCGGCGAAGGAGCCTGCGCCGGATGGACGACTGATCGCACCGGATGAAGGTGGGCTGACGAACTATCGGTCTCCCAGCTTTGATACGAAGAACGGGTTATTCATTGTGGATGCGCAACCCAGCTACAGCGTGTACTTCGCCAAGCCAGCGGATGGAGTGTACGGCTGGGCGGGGGCCGACTACACGGTGTGGGGCATTGGGCTGCTGGAAGCGATCGATTATCAAACCGGCAAAATTCGATGGAGCCACGAGCTGGGTGCGGGCGGGTCGGGGGCGGGAGTGTTGACGACGGATTCTGGCGTGACTTTTTCCGGCGATGCGACGGGGAATTTTCTGGCCGTGGATTCGAGCAACGGCAAGACTCTATGGCACGCGGGATCAGGATCGCAGATTCATAGTTCTCCGATCAGCTATGAACTGGACGGGCGCCAGTACGTGGTGACCAGCAGCGGAGGAGTGTTGTTTTCGTGGGCGCTGCCGGAGGGCGGGAAGTAAGCGTGCATAGCCCGGGATTCAAAGCTACGTGATTCGCAGTAGGGACCTCAGGGGCTAAAGCCCACGTCGTTTTTGGGCGTGAGCGGCACGGCTGAAGCCGTGCCCTTCCCAAATCTGCCCGAGCTGGAGTTTTTCCGCAAGCTCTGAAGCCGTGCCCTTCCGCAGCGGCCTTGAGATGAATCCGTAATCGGATTGAGATGACGTCGCAATCAGGTTTGAGATGACTGCGTAATCGGAAATGAACGCTGGGGCTCGCAGGGAACCTTAGGGCTTGGTGGATTGCATTTGCTGCTGGTACAAGCCACGCCAGACAGGCAAGCGCTCACTCAATCCAAGTTTGTTGATGTAACTCTCATCCAGCTGGATGTCCTGGAGGATGTTGGCTGGGTTGGAAGAACTTACCAGTGCGTCCGCGGTGTGGATGATGGTGAGGGAAGAAAAACAATCTTCAATGCTCTCGCCCGGTCGGTCATGAAAGGCGACCGCGTGAATCAGAGGGTGGGGAAGTCCCCAGATGCTCATCAGGTAGGCGCCCAATTCTGCGTGGGTGCAGCCAAAGCGTTCGCGTTCGGCGGCCGGCAGCTTGGCTGGCGTATTCCTGACCGTGGCCAGCAGTTCGGAATAGGGGCGGGGCCTTTCGGCGAGCAGGACGAGTTTTCCGATTTCGTGGAGGATGCCCGCCGTGGAACATTCGTCGACGACATTCTTGGCGCATTTTTCGCACACGGCAATGCGCTGGGCGAGGCAGGAAACCGCGATGCCGTGTTCCCACAAAATTCCGCAATCGGCAGAGGCGGGATCCTTGAACTGGGAAAAAACATGTAGGGAAAGAACCAGGGCGCGGACCAGTTCGGTGCCGATGAGGGTGATGGCCGGGGTGGGATTGGAAACGGTAAACCGAGCGCCCATGAAAGCGGAGTTGGCCAGTTGCAGGATCTTGGCGGTCATGCCGGCGTCCGTGGCGACGATGCCGGCGATTTTTTTTATGGAGACGTCTTCGGATTGCAGTTCAGATTGAAGTTCGTGATACAGGGCGGGAGGACTGGGAATCGATTTGAGGCTCAGGACCAGGGCACGAATGCTGGAGTTCTTTAAAAGATCGCGCATGACGAAGGCCTGGGCCAGGCGGGACTTGAGGTCTTGCGGATCGCAAGGCTTGGAAACGTACTGGTGAGCGAGGCCGAGGGAGCGCAAAACACTTTCACGGCTGGCCTGGCCGGATAACACCATGCGCACGACCTCGGGATATTTTTCCTTCACCGTCTCCAGCAACTGCGCGCCGTCCATGAACGGCATTCGCATATCGGTAATGATGGCGTCGTAATGTTCACAAGCCAACGCTTCGATGGCGGCTACGCCGCTGTCGACGAAGGTCATATCCCACTGGGCGCGCATGGAATGAAGAGAGCGCTTCAGGCCTTGCAGGACGAGCACTTCGTCATCCACAAACAATATGCGGCTGCGGGGGGACTCGGGCTTGGGAGGGTCAGGATTCATAGCTTGCTGTAGGTGTTCTTCGGAGCGAACGGCAAGAAAGATCAGATGATTGCCGGCGATGGACATGACTTTGGTGCGGGCGTGAGTGGGGGCGCAATGCGTTCAACTCGTGGCCTGATTTGTCGATAGCTAGAGCATGGATGCATCGAGGTCATCGGGTGCGGCGCCGGCATGGGCCGGGGCGGGAATCAATGCTGAATTCCGCCCGCTGATCGACGTCATTGTGGAAGGCGTTTGCGTGCTGGATGACAGGGCGCGAATCGCGATGTGCAATCGCACTTTCCTGGAGATGACGGGATATGAGGAAAGCGCAGTGGTCGGTCGAGATGTCTGCGAGTTGCTGCACCCAAAGTCCAAGGCATCGGGCGGTGCACCGCATAGCTGTGAGCTGCCGAAGAGCGAGCATGAACTGGGGGAACGAACCATCTTGCGGGAGTACCTGCTGCGGAAAGATGGAAGTCGCTTTCTGGCGCGCTGCTGGCTGCGGCCGTGGAAAAATTCTTCCGGGCTGCATCATTTGCTCACGGTGGAAGACATTACGGAGCTGGAACAGACGAAGGAAGTGCTGGACCGAAGCGAGCAGAGGTTTCGGCAAATCCTGATGAACGCGCCGGACGTGGCGTGGACCTCGGATTTGCAGGGGCACACGCTCTACATCAGCCCGAAAGTGGAGGCTGTGCTGGGTTACAGCAGTGAAGAATTCTGTTCCGGACAGCAATTATGGCTGGGGTGTATTCATCCGGCGGATTTTGGGCGGGTGTACGAAGCGTACCAATTGCTGTTCAAAAACCAGCGCAGCCTGGACGTCGAGTACAGGTTCCGGCACAAGAACGGAAAGTGGATCTGGGTGCAGGACCGCGCCACAACGACTCACGAAGACAAGGGAGTGCTGTTGGCCGACGGTTTTCTTTGCGATATCACCGAGCGCAAGGAAGCGGAGGCGGAACTTCAGTTCCAGACCGCATTTCTGGAAGCCCAGGCGAACTCCACCATTGACGGCATCCTGGTAGTGGATCCCGCGGGGCGAACGTTATTGCGGAACCAGCGGTTTGCGGAAATTTTTAAACTTCCCGAAGAGCTGCAGGCCAACCGCCAAGAGGGGAGGGCCATGGGTCATGCGGCCGCGCTCATGAAACATCCCGAATTGTTCCTCTCTCGAGTGGAGTACCTGTACAAGCACCCGAATGAGACGGCTCGCGATCAACTCGAACTCCAGAACGGAATGTTCCTGGACCGGTACTCCTCTCCGGTGGTGGATAAAAATGGCGTGTATTACGGTCGCATTTGGACCTTCCGCGACATCACGGAAAGCAAGCGGAACCAGGATGAACTTCAGCAATTATCTCTGGCGGTGGAACAGAGCCCGGTGTCGGTGATCATTACGGACCCGGAGGGAAAGATCGGCTATGTGAACCGGAAGTTCACCGAATGCAGCGGATACACGCGAGAAGAGGTAGTTGGAAAAACTCCCAGCATTCTGAAATCCGGGCAGACATCGCCGGATCTGTACCGCGACCTATGGTCGACGGTGAAGCAGGGCAAGGTTTGGTCCGGCGAATTCTGCAATAAGAAGAAGAACGGAGAGATTTTTTGGGAATCCGCCTCGATTACGCCAATCACAAATGCGAAGGGGGAGATCACGCATTTCCTGGCAGTGAAGGAAGACATCACGGGGCGGAGAAAAGCGGAAAGGGATCTTCGGCTGACGCAGTTTTCGGTGGATCACGCGTCGGAGGCGATCCAGTGGCTGGATGCGGAGGGCCGAATCGTGTATGCCAACGACGCATACTGCGCCACGCTCAAACGCTCGCGGGCGGAACTGATCGGGTTGGCGGTCACCGACACGCGACCCGCGTTTTCCAAGGAGTATTGGGACAAGCTCTGGCAGGAACTCAAGCAGCGTCATTGCATGACGTTTGAGAGCCAGGTGCAGACGAAAAGCGGCGAAAACGTCCCGGTCGAGATCAATGCCAATTACCTGCGCTTTGACGGACAGGAATACTGCTTCACCTTCGCGCGTGACATCTCGGAACGCCGGGCGCTGGAGGCACAGTTGCGGCAAGCGCAAAAGCTGGAGGGGATCGGGCATCTGGCGGCGGGTATTGCCCACGAGATCAACACGCCAACCCAGTTCGTCACTGACAATCTGACCTTCATGCAGGATTCGTGGAAGTCGATATTTGAACTGCTGGAACGGTACCGGGCGACAGTCCGGGAGGCCGGAGCTGGGCTGGCTGCGGCAGCCGGGTTGCAGGAAGCGGAACAGAGCTGCGACCTGGAGTTCATTGCCACCGAGGTTCCGCGGGCAATCGATCAGAGCCTGGACGGAGCACGGCGGGTGGCGAAGATCGTGCGCGCGATGAAAGAATTTTCCCATCCTGATTCCGCGGAGAAGACGGCAACCGACTTGAACCGGGCAATCGAATCCACCATCACGGTGGCCCGCAACGAGTGGAAATACGTTTCGGAGATTGTGATTGAGTTCGATGACGGCATGCCGGCGGTGGTTTGTTTTCCGGGGGACATCAACCAGGTGGTGCTCAACCTGATTGTGAATGCGGCGCACGCCATCAAGGACAAGGTGCAGGAAGGGGAGAAGGGACGGATTACCGTGCGCACACGCAATCGAGGGGAGTTCGTAGAAATCTCCGTGCAGGATACGGGCAGCGGAATTCCGGCGGCGATCCAGGGCAAGGTCTTCGATCCTTTCTTCACCACCAAAGAGGTGGGAAAGGGAACAGGGCAAGGGCTTTCGTTTTCCTACACGGTGGTTGTCAAGAAACACGGGGGCAAGATCTGGTTTGAGACGGAAGTTGGCAAAGGCACAACCTTCTTCGTGACCCTACCGACCAGTGTGGGGACAACTGGAGTGCAGAACTGAACTGAGCGATTACGGAAACAGGCGAAATCGGGGAGAGCGACATGGCCGAGAAAATTCTTTTGGTGGACGATGAACCCAACGTACTGGCCGGATACCGGCGGACTCTGGGGAGCGAGTTTACGCTGGAAACAGCGGTGGGCGGGCAGGAAGCGCTAGCCCTAATGGGCGAGAAGGGGCGTTATGCGGTGGTGGTCTCCGACATGCGGATGGCGGGGATGGACGGAGTGCAACTGCTGAGCCGAATCAAAACTCTGTCTCCGGACACAATCCGCGTGATGCTGACGGGCCACGCCGACATGGAAACTGCGATCCACGCCATCAACGAAGGTAGCATTTTCCGTTTTCTGAACAAGCCCGCCACGAAAGAGATGATGGCAAAAACGTTTACGGCGGCGCTGGTGCAGTACCGGCTGGTCACGGCGGAAAAGCAGTTGCTGGAGCAGACGCTGAGTGGGGCGCTGCAGGTGTTAACCGAGGTGCTCAGTCTGTTGAATCCGGCGGCATTCAGCAGGGCGGCGCGCGCCCGGCGCTACATCCATCATGTGGTGACATCGATGAAGCTGGGCAATCCGTGGCAGTACGAAGTTGCGGCCATGTTGTCGCAGCTGGGTTGCGTGACGCTGGCTTTTGAGACGATCGACGCGGTGTACAAAGGCATTACGCTTTCTCCCGAGGAACAGGCACAATACGACGCGCACCCCAATGTCGCATACCAGTTGCTCTCGAAAATACCGCGCTTGGAACCGATCGCATGGATGATTCGCCACCAGAACCGGGCGGTTTCGCAATCGGAGAACACGGAACTGCCGGACATTCGTAAAGGGGCGGAGGTTCTGCGGCTGGTTCTGGAGTACGAGCAGGCGACCCACCAGGGCGCGTCGCGAACGGAGGCGGCGCACACGCTGGCTCGACAGAATAGCGAGATGGGGCCGGAATTTTTTGCGGCGCTGGTGGCGCTGGATCCCAACGCGGAAGACGGCCAAGTCCAAAGGTGCAGCCTTGAAGAACTCTATGCCGGGATGATCATTCAGCAGGATGTGCAGACAGATGGCGGAAGCCTGCTGGTGTCCACCGGGCAGGAGGTAACGCCGACCGTGATCTCGAAGCTGAAGAACTTTCATGCCCGTGGCAGTATTGATGGGTACGTGAAAGTATCGTCGCCAAAATCGACGCTGTCATTTGTGAAGACGGCTTCATCGTAGGGATTCCACGAGGTGCGGCTCAGAGAGGGCAGTGGAAAGCGGAGCCGCTTCGTTTGATTCATTGTCCCTATAATTGACGATTATGCGTTGGCGTGCCGCGTCACGGATGGGATGGCTTTTTGACCCGCGGCAGGGGCCGGCCGACCGTCTGTTTCCGCGCTGGTTGTTTCTGCGCGCGCTGGGCGCGATTTATTTTTCCGCTTTCTACTCCCTGGCTTTTCAGATACGCGGTTTGATCGGGCCGCAGGGTATTCTGCCGTCCCAGAGCTACCTGCATCTGGTGGGGCAATCACTCGGGCACTGGGAAAGGCTGTGGTACGCGCCCACGTTACTGTGGTCGTCGAGCGGCCCGGGGATGTTGAACGCGTTGTGCTGGGCCGGCATGCTGGCATCGATTCTGATCGTGCTGAACCTGTGGCCTCGCGGGATGCTGGCGCTCTGCTTTGTGCTGTTTCTTTCCTTCGTAAGTGCGGCGCAAGATTTTTCGGGATACCAATCCGACGGCATGCTTCTGGAGGCGGGATTCATCAGCTTATTCTTCGCGCCGCCCGGGCTGCGGCCAGGGTTCGCACCTGGGCATTCTCCGTCGCGAGCGAGTCTGTTCCTGCTGCAGTGGGAGTGGTTTCGGATCTATTTCGAAAGCGGGGTAGTGAAGTTGATGAGCGGCGATCCCGAGTGGCGGAACTTCACTGCCATGGATGAGTATTACCAGAATGGGCCGCTGCCCACATGGATCGGATGGTATGCGCAGCATCTGCCCCACTGGTTTCACGCGGCGACAGTTTGGGCGACTTTATCCCTGGAACTGGGGATCGTGTGGATGCTGTTTCTGCCGCGGCGCTGGCGCATGGTTTGCTTCTTCATTGTGACGCCGTGGCAGATCGGCGTCATTCTGACGGCAAACTACACGTTCCTGAATTACCTTGTGCTCGTGCTGGGATTCCTGCTGCTGGACGATCAGCTTCTTTCTCCTTTGCTGCCGGAAAGGTGGAGGAAAAACATTCACAGACAGCTCGGACCGAGTGCATCGCTGGAAAGGTCACAGAGCGCCTTGGCGCAAAGAGAACGCGGATGGCGGCGTCTGGCAGGATTATCCGCCAGCGCGATCATGCTGACCTGGATCGCATACGCGACCACCGCCGAAATGATGGTGCTGCGCGTGCCATTGCCGAAATGGCCGATCGTTGCCCTGCAACCATTTCGCATTGCGAATGAGTACGGGCTGTTTGCCGTCATGACGCGCGCACGGTACGAAATCGAGTTCCAAGGCTCCATGGACGGACAGAATTGGATTGCGTACCCTTTCCGGTACAAGCCGCAGGCTCTGAACGAAGCACCGCGCATCTATGCACCTTACCAGCCGCGGTTCGATTGGAATTTGTGGTTTGCGTCCCTTGGGTCGTGGCGGGATTATCCCATCGTACCCAACACGGAATTACGGCTGCTCTCGAACGATAAGGATGTGCTGCAGCTTTTTGCGGGCAATCCGTTTCCGCAGCAACCACCACAGCAGATTCGAGCACTGCTGTGGCAGTACTGGTTCACGTCCATGGAAGAAAAACGTAAGACCGGAATGTGGTGGCGCAGGGAGTTGCGCGGGCTGTACGCGCCGACTCTGGAAAGGACGCCGGAGGGGCAGATCCAGGTAGTGGAGTGGCCGAACTCGGAATCGCACGAGTGAATTGCTGATGCTGTGATATCCATGTTGCCGTTGAGAAATCTTCGATGAAGGGCAAAGCGTGTGTCATCGGCTCTGGTCCGAATGGGCTGGCGGCAGCGATCGTGCTGGCGCAGGCGGGGCTGGAGGTGCAAGTGTTCGAGGCGCAGCCGATCGCGGGCGGCGGTGCCCGGACAATGGAATTTACGTTGCCCGGATTTCTGCACGATTTTGGGTCGGCAGTTCATCCACTGGCGGTGGGCTCGCCGTTTTTCTCATCGTTGCCGCTGCATGAATATGGATTGCAATGGATTTATTCTCCCGCTCCGCTGGCGCATCCTCTGGATGACGGCACGGCTGTGCTGCTGGAAAGAAAACTCGACGATGCGCGAGCAACTCTTGGCGTGGATGGGGAGGCTTGGTGCCGGCTGATGCGGCCATTCGCCGAGCACTGGAACGAGTTTGCTCCGGAAATTCTTCGCCCACAACCCGCGATTCCGAAACATCCCTGGCTGATGGCGCGCTTTGGAATGAGCGCGTTGCTTTCAGCAGAAACCATCGCGCGGCGCTTTCAAAGCGAGCGAACGCGGGCGCTGTTCGCGGGATTGGCGGCACATTCTTTTCTGAGCCTCGATGAAGTTCTCAGTGGCGCCTTTGGCATGCTGATGGCGATACCGGCGCATGCGGTGGGCTGGCCGGTTCCACGCGGTGGATCGCAAGAGATCACGAATGCGTTATGCGGATACCTGGCGAAACTCGGAGGTGCAGTCCGGACGTCGTGCCGAGTCGATTCGTTGGAAGCATTGCCCAAATGCGATGTCATTTTGTGCGACGTCACGCCGCGACAACTGCTTGCGATTGCGGGTGCCCGTTTAAAGGATTATTACAAGCGGCAGCTGCAGAGGTTCCGCTATGGCCCAGGCGTGTTCAAGGTGGACTACGCTTTGCGGGAGCCGATTCCGTGGCGCGCTGCTGAATGCCGGCGGGCAATTACTTTGCATTTGGGAGGAACGTTCGAGGAGATTGCCGCTTCCGAGAAGGCGGTGCGCTTGGGAAAACATGCGGAGCGGCCATTCGTTTTGCTGGCGCAGCCCAGCCTCTTCGATCCGTCGCGTGCGGCAGAAGGCAAGCACACCGCATGGGCGTACTGTCACGTTCCGAATGGATCGACGGAAAATATGTTGCCGAGGATCGAGGAGCAGATCGAGCGGTTTGCGCCCGGGTTTCGTGAGATTGTGCTGGCGCGCCGCACTTTTTCCTGCGGGGACCTGGAAAGCATGAACGCGAATCTGGTGGGCGGTGATATCAATGGCGGCGTCTTGGATTTGCGGCAGTTTCTAGCGCGGCCGACCTGGCAGCAGTACGCGACTTCCGCACGAGATATTTACATCTGCTCGGCGTCGACGCCCCCGGGAGGCGGAGTGCACGGGATGTGCGGATATCATGCCGCGAATAGGGCTTTGCGGAGATTCCCCGGTGCCTAGATGGGCTGGCGGATGGGAACGCAACGTTGTAATGCGGCGTATTCGCGAGTAAGATTCCGAGTTTCGCATCGCCAGAATCCTTCTGTTCATCAGGTGATCGTATGAAGACAGTTTTCGTGCTGGCACTCTTGTTGTCTTTGGGTGGATTTGTGAGTCAGGATGCAACTGCCGAGCCATCGAGCTACGCTCTGCGCTCCCCGGATGGGCGCATCGAAGTCAGAATCCGGACGGCGGGACAGGTGCGCTACGACTTGCTTCTGAACGGCAGAGCTGTGATGGAAAATTGCACCCTGTCGCTGGATGTGGAACACAAGAAACTTGGAGTGGAGCCGCAGGTCGTGGAAGCGAAGCCGAGTTCTCACGACGAGATCGTCAAGCCGGTGGTGCGACAGAAATTTGCCAGCATTCGGGATCATTACAATGAGTTGCGGCTGAACATGGAGGACGGGTACGCGGTGGTGTTCCGGGCGTACAACGAAGGCGCTGCGTACCGCTTCGAAACGTCGCTACGCGAGGACAAGTCGAAGATTTATGGCGAGGAGGCGGCATTCAATTTTTCCTCGGATTTCGTTGTCTACTATCCGCAGGAGGACAGCTTTTATTCGCATAACGAGCGCAAATATCTGCCGCAGCACTTGAGCGAGATCGCGCCGCTGTTTATCGGGACTCTGCCGGCGGTGGTTGATATCGGAGGAGGCGCGAAACTCGCGATCGCGGAATCAGACTTGGACGACTATCCCGGACTGTGGCTGCGAGGAACCGGCGGGAATGGGCTGGCGGCCACTTTTCCGCAGTATCCCTTGCAACTGGTGCAAACGAGCGACCGCGACTACAAGCCTGTGCAGACCGCGGACTACATCGCTCAGACCGCGGGGAGGAGAGCTTTTCCTTGGAGAGTTATCGGCGTCGCGGATCACGATGGCGATTTGCTGACCAACGAAATTGTGTATCTGCTGGAGAGGCCTTCGGAAGTTCAGGACACGTCGTGGATCAAGCCCGGGAAAGTGGCCTGGGACTGGTGGAATGACTGGAACGTGGATAGGGTGGATTTTCAGGCGGGAATCAATACGAAGACCTATGAGTACTACGTTGACTTCGCGGCGAAATACGGGATTCCCTACATCATCCTGGATGACGGCTGGTACAAGCTGGGAAATCTGCTGGAGGTGACTCCTGATCTGAGCATGCAGGAGTTGATCGATTATGCGAAGCAGAAGAATGTGGGGATCATTCTGTGGGCGTCATGGAAAACGCTGGACGATCAACTGATTCCTGCGCTCGATCAGTTTCAGAAGTGGGGAGTAAAGGGAATCAAGGTGGACTTCATGCAGCGCAGCGATCAGATCATGATCGAGTATTTTTATCGCGTGTGCCGGGAGGCGGCGAAGCGCCACATGCTGGTGGATTATCACGGAGACCAGAAACCGGCGGTGATGATGCGCACCTGGCCGAACCTGATTAACACCGAAGGCGTGCGCGGGATGGAGTGGAGTAAGTGGAGCGCGGAGTCGGAACCGAAGCACAATGTCACGCTGCCGTTCACCCGCATGTTCCTGGGGCCGATGGATTACACGCCGGGCGCGATGCGCAATGCAACCCGCGCGACCTTCCGGCCGATTAATAGCCAGCCGATGGCGATGGGCACACGATGTCACCAGTTGGCGATGTACGTGGTATACGAGGCGCCGTTACAGATGCTGTCGGATAGTCCGTCGAATTACCTACGGGAGCCGGAAGCAATGGAGTTTCTCGGGGCAGTGCCGACGGAATGGGACGACACGAAAGTTCTGGACGCGAAGATTGCCGAGTACGTTGTCGTGGCCCGGCGAAATGGGAAGGACTGGTACATCGGCGCCATGAGCGATTGGACGCCGCACACGCTGGATATCGATTTGTCGTTCTTGCCGGATGGGAATTTCACCATGGAAGAATATCAGGACGGGGTGAATGCCGATCGGAACGCGAGCGATTATAGGAAGACGAGTACGCCGGTGAATCGCGGCACGAAGTTGAAGTTACAACTTGCGAGCGGCGGCGGTTGGGCGGCGAGAATCCACTAGCGCCATTCGTCCGTAGGTTACGGTTGAAGTTACCTACCGCAGAGTGCGGTTGCCGTTGCGTGCCTTCCTTGCGGGGAAAAGCGTTGGGGGATACCGCCGCGGCTGGCTCCGTAGGGAGCGAGCCCGGCATAGCCCGCGACGCTGGTTATCATTTGCCGGATTTCGGCGACGGCGGCGGTTCAACGATCCCGCTGCCCTCGCGAATCGTAAGAATCTGGTTGGCCTTCACGTTGGTGAATTTTTCTACCTTCTGCGTGGTGGGCCATTTTACTTCGATCAGGTCGATGGTCTGCACCTTACCCAAACCGAAGTGAAGGCGCAAGTCGCTTTGCGACATTACGCTCGATCCGCTGCGGACTTCGTCCATCTGCGCGTGATTGCCGCTGACCACCCGCACGCGGGCACCGATCGCAGTGCGATTGCATTTCGTTCCCACTAATTTGATTTTGATCCAGTTCTGCTTGTTGCCGCCATCGTTGCGAAGCAAAGAAGGGAGATCGTTCATATTGAGGACCAGCGCGTCGATGTCACCATCGTTGTCATAGTCGCCAAAAGCGGCGCCGCGGCTGGAATAACGCTCGCTGATGCCGGTCCCCATCGACGCAGACACGTCTTTGAACTGTCCGTTGCCCATGTTCTTGTAAACCAGGCGAGGGTTCTTGAAGGTTTGGCCAATTTCGTGACCGGCGATCTCAGGATAAACGTGGCCGTTCACCTGAATAATATCCGTCCAGCCATCGTTGTCGTAGTCGACGAAACCGCATCCCCAGGCGACGTACTGGTTGTTGATGCCGATGCCGGAGGCGAACGTTACGTCGCTGAAGGTGCCGTCGCCGTTGTTGTGATAAAGATTGCAGGTGTCATCGGCGAAGTTGGTTTTGAAAATATCAAACCAGCCGTCACAGTCGTAGTCCGCAACAGCAACTCCCATTCCGGCCTGCTCGTGCCCATTCTCGCTGTAGGCACATCCAGCGATCATGGCAATATCGGTAAAGGTACCGTCGTGATTGTTGCGAAACAAAATGCTGGGTTCGGAATCGACCGCGACGTAAATGTCTGGCCAGCCGTCGTTATCGAAATCGGACGCGACGGCTGTAATCGAATATCGCGGCCCGGGTTTGAGGATGCCGGATTTGTGCGACATGTCGGTGAAGGTGCCATCGCCGTTGTTGTGATAAAGCACGCTGGTATCCCCGGTGAGGCCGCGTGGGCCACACATCACCGGAATCCCCTTCCACTGACAGGTGGCGGACTCTCCGGGCGCGCCCGTTTTTTCCGGATCGAGCTGGATGTAATTGCAGACAAACAGGTCGAGGTGACCGTCGCGATCGTAGTCCAGGAAGGTGCAGCCGGAGCCCCAACGCACGCGTTCATCGTAGACTCCGGCTTTACGGGTAACGTCGGTGAAGGTGCCCTCGCCGTTGTTGTGAAACAGAATGTTGTGTCCCCAGAAACAACAAAAGAGATCGTCCCACCCGTCGTTGTCGTAATCACCGACGCAGACGCCGGTCTGCCAGCCGGTGCGGCCCAGTCCTGATTTTTCGGTAACGTCCGTGAAGGTTCCGTCACGATTATTTTTGAAGAGATGCGAGGTGGGCGCTTGTCCTGCGGGCCATTTCTCGTTGAAGCGCGTTCCGTTGGTCAGATAGATGTCGAGCCACCCGTCCTGATCGTAATCGAAAAACGCGATGCCGCTGCCCTTGGCTTCGATGATGTAGCGCTTGCGGTCGGTGCCTCCCCAGACATTAGGGAGCGTGAGGCCGGCCTCGCGGGCTACGTCCACGAATTTGACAGGTGAGGCATCGCCTGCGGGGAGGGCGGACGAGGCGTCCGCCCCTCCACTAAGAACGAGGCTGCGGTTCCAGCGGTGCAGAGGAGTGCTTAGGGCATCGAGCAGCGTGCTGCCGAGAACAAGCAGGGAAGAACCTAGAAAATGCCGGCGGGGGAAATTCATTTGGGACTCGAAAGTTTGGGGAATGGATGCGGCACAATGCCTGCGCCTTCCTTGACTGCGATGATCTGGTCGATCGGCACGTTTGTCAATCGATCCACCTGGCCGCTGGGCCAAGTGATTTCGAGAGATTCGATCTTAGTGCGCTTGCCCAGGCCAAAATGAATTCTGGGATCGCTGGCTGACATGTAGCTCATCCCGCCCTTCGCCTGCTCCACTTCGACAACGCCCGTGGAGGCGAGTTTGAGGGAAGCGCCAATTCCATCCCGGTTGGATTTGGTTCCGATTAACTGCACGGTAAGCCAGTGGTTGGCATTGCCGCCATCGTTGCGCAAAAGAGAAGGAAAGTCGCCCCGATTGTTGGTGACAATATCGATGTCGCCATCGTTGTCGTAGTCCGCGGTGGCGAGTCCTCGCCCCACGATGGGACGGATGAAGTCAGGACCGAGTGAATCGGAGACCTTGTCGAACTCGCCTTTACCCAGGTTGCGGTACATCAGCAGCGGTTCTTTGTAAGACACTTCGCCGTGGTAAAGGGAGACATTATCGAGCATGGCGCCGTTGAGTTGCAGAATGTCGTTCCAGCCGTCGTTGTCGTAATCGAGAAACTTCGCGGCGACGCCACTGAGCAAGACGGCTTTGTTGCCGATGCGAGAGCGGAATGTCTCGTCCGTAAAAGTGCCGTCGTGGCTGTTGCGATAGAGACGGTTCAATTCGAAGTCGAGATGGGTAATGTAAAGATCCATCCACCCGTCGCCATCGACGTCGGCGGCGTCGATGCCCATGCCTGCTTCATATTTCCCATCTTCGCTGGGTGATTACGAAGGCTTGCGCCGGCGGCAGGGAACAGTGCAGAGCGGCGCGGTACCGACTTTGGCAGAGCGGAACAGCGGGTATACGAACCTGCAGGACATGATTACGGGCCAGTCCGGAACACACACGGATATTCTGGGGCGCACGATGCCCATTGGTACTGTGCTGGATCCAGCGACCACGCGCAGCGTAGGCTGCGGAACTGTCGACCCCATCAGCGGACTCCCGGGCCCAGCCTGCGGTGCAGGGGTGACACCAGGTACGGCGGTCGGCTTCGCGCGCGATCCGTTCGGAACCTGTGCGCCCGGAACGTTGGCTTTCACGATGGGCGGCTGTGGTTTGAATATGTTACCGGCGGGGCGCTTGGACCCGAACGCTATCAAATTGCTCAATCTTTTCCCAAGCCCAACGAGCAACGCTTTGACTTCCAATTACACCAATTCGCCTGTGCTTCGTGAGAACCGGAAGGCTTTCGATGCACGTCTGGACGTCAACTTCACTCAGAAAGACCAGGTGTTCTTCCGCTTCAGCTACGTCGACGATCCACAGTTCATTCCTTCCATCTTCGGAGGTGTGGCGGACGGAGGCGGGTTCTACCAGGGCAACCAGACGGCGCTGGCACAACAGAGCGCGCTGGTTTGGAACCATGTCATTTCGCCAACAACGGTCAACAACGCCCGCGCGGGACTGAATTATCTGCATACCACGCGCAACATTCCCGAGGCTACCAATCTCAGCGATCTCCCGGGGCAGTATGGAATTTTGGGCATTCCGCAAGACAAGGAGAACGGTGGGTTGCCGGCATTCGGCATCAATGGATTGCAGACGCTGGGAGGCAACGCCTTTCTGCCATCGGATGAAGTGAGCTCGACGATCCAGCTCAACGACGACTTCACCAAGATCTACGGGAAACATACTTTCAAAATGGGGATCGAGTGGCAGCACGTAAAGTTCTCGACCTTGCAGCCGCCGTGGTCCCGCGGGCAGTTCAACTTTGACGGCAACTACACCGACATTCCAAACGTGGGCGGAGGTAACACCGGTCGAGCGCAGTTCCTGCTTTCACCGCAAGTTTCCAGCGTTGCAAATGGCGTAGATTACGTAGGAGGTCCGAACAATGTTTATGCCTCCAACATCTCACTCAGCGATAACGGAAAGAATTATTACGGCAGCTATTTTCAGGACGACTGGAAGGTGTCGTCGAAGCTGACGCTGAACCTGGGAATGCGGTGGGATTTCTTTGGCCTGGTTTACGATCATTATGGCAAGCAAGCGAACTTCGTCCCAGGCGGGCCCCCGAGCGGTGCGCCGATATACATCATTCCGCAGAGTGCTTTGGCCACTCAGTTGTCGGGTAGTTTTCAGTCGCTGCTGGCAGCCGACGGCATCGGCTTGGCGGTTACCAATCAATATGGGAAGGGGCTGGGCCGGTCGCAGACAACGAACTGGGCTCCCCGCTTCGGATTTGCCTATCAGGCCACGCCGAAGTTTGTGGTGCGTGGCGGCGCGGGCATGTTCTACAACGGGTTTGAGAACCGGGGTTACTCGCCAAATTTAGGCGAGAACTACCCGTTCCAATTCTCGTTCCAATTCCAGCAGAAGAATGATGCCACGCCGATTGACCAATTCGCCGGTTGCCCCACGGCCACTCCAACCGGCGGAATGTCACTGGAGACTGGCTTCAGTTGCGTTCCCTTAAATCCCCTGGCGGTCAACGCCTCGGGGCTGCAGTTGAGGGGAATTCAGTTCGATTACAAAACCCCGTATTCAATCGGCACAAACCTTACCCTGCAATATGAACTGACGCCTTCAATGTCTGTGCAGGCCGGCTATGTGGGCACGTTCGGACGTCATTTAGAGGTATTCCCGGGGTCCAATCTGCCGACGCGGCTCTTGCCACCAAATACCACTCTCACGAATGGTGCTACTGGAACGGGCGGTCTTCCCGCATCCCAAGGAGGACTGCCATTCCCGGACTTTGGCCAAAACGCCAGCTACGCCACCACCGAAGGCAGCAGTTATTACCACGGTTTGCAAACCAGCGTGAACAAGAAGTTCGCCACGGGCTTGGACTTCCTGTTTGCCTACACATATTCAAAAGTACGGTCAGACGCATATGACTTGCTGAACGGCTTCGCGAGTGGCGGCGGGTACCGAGCTCCTTACATCCCCGGGATGGGAATCCACGCTGACTATGGACTGGCGAACTTCGATATCCGTAATGTGATTCACTTCAGCGGCAACTACCAGTTGCCGTTTGGCAAAGGGCAAAAATTCATGGGGAACGCTGGCGGAGTCTCCAATGCGATCGTCGGAGGCTGGGCTGTGGTTTGGGCCACAACCTTGCAGGGCGGCCAACCCTTCCAGCTAGGTTGTCCGTCAGGAACAGCAGCCGGTGCTAACTGTCTTACGTTTGTTCGGGCGGGCAGTCATCCGCGTACCTCGTTGCAGAAAACTCCCGACGGCAACGTGCGCATGCTGAACGCTGCAGCATTCGCTCAGCCGTGCGAAGTTGGGTCGAATAACACTCCGACAGGCTGCATTCCCTTGCCTGGGGTGCTGGCGCTGGGAGGTGCACAGCCAACGCAGATCGAAGGACCGGGCTACCGCCGGCTGGATTTCTCACTGTTCAAGAATTTCCAGCTGACGGAACGCACGCGGCTCGAATTCCGCTCTGAGTTCTTCAACATCCTGAACCATCCCAACTTCAACTATCCCGGTTTCGGAGGCAACGGGGTGGTAGCCGTATCGGGATCGACCAACTTCAACGATTCTACGTTCGGCGAAATTGGATCTACTCGCGATGCACCGTATGCTTCGCGCGAGATTCAGTTCGCGCTGAAGTTGTATTTCTAAGCATTATTCTGGTGGACATTGAAGGCGCTCCCGTCAGGAGCGCCTTCGGTTTGCTGGGCAGAGGACAGGTTGCTGTAGCGGTCCACGCGTGGTGCTACCATTAAGGGCGTCGTGACTCGTCGATGTCGGTTGTGGCGCACAAGACTTACCATTCTCGTCGGGCACACCCTGGTGGCAACCTGCTCTTTCGCTCAAAATCATCCCGGTGCTTCGCATCGAGACCAGGAACTTAATCGCCAATTCCAGGCCGCGGTGGCCCAGTATGACGCGGGCCGTTTGCCGGAAGCGGCCGCGCAACTGGAGAAGCTTCTGCAACAGGTTCCCGACAGCTTCGAAGGTCACGAACTGCTGGGAATGGTCTACGCCGGGGAGTCGCAAGATCAACTTGCGAACCAGCACCTGCAAGAGGCGGTGCGCCTCAAGCCAGCGTCCGCCGCAGCCCGTACCAACCTGGCAGCGAGTCTGATTCGGCTCGGAGACGTGGACGGAGCCCGACAGCAACTCACGAAGGCCGTCAGGCTCGATCAACGGAGCTACGACGCAAATCACAATCTAGGCGAAATCTACATCAAGCAGGGGAGACTCCCCGAAGCCATCCCGTTTCTCAAACAAGCGCAGCAGAGTAAACCGTCCGCCTACGAAAATGGCTACGATCTGGCACTGGCGTATCTGCTCACGGGGCATTCTCAGCCAGCGCGACAAGTGGTGCAACTTCTCCTAAAGACACAGAATACGGCGGAACTGCACAACATTCTTGGCCAAATCGAGGAAAAAGAAGGGAACTTCGTCAGCGCGGCGAATGAATTTGAAACTGCGGCGCACATGGAGCCCAGCGAGAGCAATCTGTTTGATTGGGCGAGCGAACTGCTCCTGCACCGCACGCTGGAGCCTGCGATCGAGGTGTTCCGCCAGGGGGCGGAGCGGTATCCGAAATCGCCTCGACTGGCGATTGGGCTGGGCATCGCGCTGTATTCGCGCGGCAAGTACGACGAGGCGGTGCAGTCGCTGCTGCGAGGAGCTGGCTTGAGCCCGTCGGATCCCCGCTGCTACTTCTTTCTGTCGAAGGCCTACGACAGTTCTCCGATGCAAGGAGACGAGGTCATTCAAAGCTTTCGGCGCTTTTCGCGATTGCAGCCGGACAATGCGCGGGCTGCGTATTACTACGCCATGAGCATGTGGAAAGGAAAGCGCGCACAGGATCCGAGCATTGATGTTCGGCAAATCGAGGCGTTGCTGAAGAAGGCGACGGCACTCGATCCTAAGCTCAGCGAGGCGCATTTCCAGCTGGGAAACCTTTTTTCGGACCAGGCGCGCTATGCTGATGCCATTCCCGAGTATCTGAAGGCGCTGGAAAACAATTCCGATATTCCCGATGCGCACTACCGGTTGGGGCAAGCTTACGTGCACACGGGACAAAAGGAAAAAGCGCAGGCGGAGCTGACCACGTATCAGCAGCAGCGGGCGCAGCATCTCGCGGATCTCGACAAGCAGCGGGCCGAGATTCGGCAGTTCGTGTATTCCGAGGCGAGCGCCGCGCCGGCCAAGCAGTAACCGCGCGGGTGGACAGCCCAAGGGGCTGTCCCTGCAAGTGAATCATGGAAGATCCAGAGCAAAGCCGACGAGACCCGGTGCGGAGGGCGTTGCGAAACGGGGCGAGCGATCGCGAAGTGAGCCATGTGCTCGCGCGGACGCGGCGCGATTTTCTGCGCGAGGCAGCCGGAGTCGCGATCGGAAGCGCGCTCTTTCGTCCTGCGTGGACGCGGGCTGCGGCATCCCGCCCCAAGAGAAAAGTTGTGGTGGTCACCTTCGGCGGGGGAGCTCGGGATCAGGAAACGTTCATGCAGGAGGGACAGGAGAATATCCCGCATCTCATGCGTGAACTCATTCCGCGAGCCAGTTTCTTTACCCAGGTGGTGAATCAGGGAATTCTGGGCCACTACGTGGCGACGGCGAGCCTGGCTACGGGCGTGTACGAGACGTTCAACAATTTCGCGGCGGTGTCGCCGGAATCACCCACTGTCTTCGAATACTTTCGCAAGGATTTGAAGCGCCCGTCGTCCGATGCATGGGTAGTCGCTCCCAGCAACGGTTTCAACCGCATCGGGGAAAGCAGTCACCGTTCCTATGGAGCCGGACTGGGTGCTCGCGTCATCCTGCCCAAGCGGCTGCTTACGGCGGCTACATCCGGGAGCAGCCATGATTATCAGCATCTGTTGCGCGACAACTATGAAACGCCGTATTACGCGCCGGAACTCGCGGGGAGCCAGTTTGAGTTGCAGCAACTGGAAATGCTGCTGAAATTATCGGTGGACGATTTCAAAAGCCATGCGCAAACCTTGACCAGCCCGGACGAGCTTTCGGTGTACATCGCTCGACAACTGATGCGCCAGGTGGCGCCGAGTTTGCTGTGGATCACACTGCACGACATCGATGTAGCCCATGCGGGAGCGTACTCCCTGTACATCGAGGGAATCCGCCGCACCGATCGACTGTGTTCGGAGCTGTGGAAGGCGATTCAAGAGGAGCCGGAATACGCGGGGCGGACGACCTTACTCATACTGCCGGATTTTGGCCGTGATTCGGACGAGGATGCGGGAGGGAACGGCTTCCAGCATCACCGTACCGGCGACGTCCTCTCGCGCACCACGTGGATGCTGGCAAGCGGTCCCGGTGTCCGGGAGAACGTAGTCTTCGATCGGGCAGTGGATTCCAGGGACCTGGTGCCGACGCTGGGAGCAATTCTGGGATTCCATGCTCCCCTCGCGCAGGGCAAACCAATCGATGAAGTTTTGTAGCTTGCATGCTACCGAGCGATCTCAAACCCGAAATGTTTGCCGGATACGCGGTGGAGGCGCGCAAGGTCGTCACAGCGCATCTGGCAATGTTGCAGCAACTGCCCCTAAGCTTTGTTACTGGCTTGCTGCGGGAGTTGATCAGCTTCGATTTCAAATTTCCCGCCGAGAGGAAAGCACGCGAGAGGGAACTGGCATATCTCGGTTCTCTCTCCCAGGCTCAGTTGAAAGAGTGTTTCCAAGATTTCTCCGAGATCAAGCTTTCACGGCAGTTGGGGGAGTTCGAGTGGGTGAAGCTGCCCGGGCAATTTGTGGAACGCTTGTCCGCCCACCTGTGGAGTACGCATCAGCTGGATGCCTTTCGCAAAGCTTCGAATGATTATGCTGACCGGCTTCGCGCCGCGGTACCGCCCGAGCCGCCGCTTATTCCACGACTGGGGATCAGCGTGATCGGCCAGGGCGTCGCGTCTTACAACGAACCGTTGTTCCGTAGACTGCGCCGGCATGGAGCTTACTTCACCGGCATCAACCCGGAGAATGGATTGCGTCAGTTGCTGGATGCCGTGGCGGCTCGCGCCAAGGCCCATCCTCTTTCTTATGGGCATTGGTACATCGATGGCGGTGAGGCGGCTGCGTGCGACCCGGGGCTCACTTGCGTTTCGTACGAAGGGCTGTCCGGGACACGGGCGGCGCTGCTGCGAAGAATGCAGGAGCAGATCGAGCAGCCCGGGATGGGGCCGGAAGCTCTGCGCAGTTTCCTCGCGCAACTGCGCCCAGCCGATCTGGGAATGGAGCGGGAGGCTGGGCGAACTGCTGACGAAGTGCTGCAGCGGTTCGAGGTCAGTGTTCTGACGGAAGGCTCCGGAACGCAAATCTTCAGCACGGTTTTTGCGCAGTGGGCGGCGCGGGAAGCTTTGCGGCGCGCCCAGCCGGTGACGCTGCAGGTGCGATTTGCGCCCCGGCAGAGACAGAAGCCGATGAATGAACTGCTTTCGGCTTCGGCCAAGGCTCCAGCGGAAGTGGACGTGATCGGGTCTTTGGTGGATGGCGATTTCGCCGCCTATTACAACTGGCTCAACCAGCAGCGGCTGGTCGGTGCCGAGCAGTCCTCATTCCTGGTCTGGTTTGAGGGACACAGCCAGGCACTGGCGATTGGACCAACCATTGCGCGGGGCACCGAGTCTAGCTCTGGCGCCGATCTGCAGCAAGTGTTGGGATGGATGTCGTGAGCGCGCCCACGCGAGAGTTCTGTTTTCGTTTCAGCAATGGCCTGAGGGGGCATACTTAATGGATCGACGCACGTTCTTGCAACAATCCGGCACCATCCTAGCTGGAGCCGCTCTAACACCTTACGCGGTTGCGAAAGAAGGCAAGCAATCCGATTCCAGTTCTGGCGGACGCCTCGTCCTGCCCATGAATCGGAAATGGCGCTACAGCCGGAGTGTTGTGGAAGGCGGCCACGACAAGAATTTCGACGATTCCAAATTCGACGCGGTGGTGATTCCGCATACGAATATTCCGCTGCCCTGCCATGGCTTCGATGAGAAGACGTATGAGTTCGTCTCGCTCTATCGCCGCCGGTTCAAAGTTCCGCCCGCAGCCCGCGGAAAGCGGGTGTTCGTCGATTTCGAAGGCGTAATGACCGCATCCACGGTGTGGATCAATGGAACACGGTTGGGAGAATATAAGGGCGGATACACGCCATTTTCGTTTGATCTGACTCCGCACATCGACTTTGAGGGAGAGAATGTACTCGCAGTGGACGTGGATTCCAGCGAGCGCGCCGACATTCCTCCGTTCGGATACGAGATTGATTACCTGACGTTCGGGGGAATCTATCGCGAGGTTTGGTTGCGCATCGTGCCTGCCACATTTATCGAAAATATGGTGGTGCGAACGAAGGACGTACTCACGCCCAATCCCGGAGCTGAAATCGTATGCTTCATCCAACACGGGGAGCCTTCGAGAGCCGGAGCCGCGCTGGATATTGAATTGTTGGATGGCGAACGGGTGCTTGCGAAGGCTTCGCAGTCCTTGCCGGCGGTGGGCGCCGCAAGCGAACCAATGGCCCACTCCGTGCGACTGGATGGGCTGAAGGGAATCGGTTTGTGGGACATGGAAAAACGAAAGCTGTATACGGCTCGTGTGCGCCTGCGCCGGGGAAACGAGGTCATGGATGAAGATTCGCGCCGGTTCGGGTTTCGCGAGGCTCAATTTACCGATCACGGTTTCGAATTGAACGGCAAGGTCATCAAGCTGCGGGGGCTGGACCGACATCAGACTTTCCCCTGGGTGGGGCAAGCGATGCCGGGACGCGCGCAACGGCGGGATGCCGAAATCCTGCGCAATAAACTCAAGTGCAATATCGTGCGCACCTCGCACTATCCGCAATCGCGGCACTTTCTGGATGCCTGCGATGAGATCGGATTGCTGGTGCTGGAAGAGATTCCCGGCTGGCAGCATATCGGGGATGCGGCCTGGCAGGACATCTCGGTCGACAATGTGGGGCGAATGATCCGACGCGACTGGAACCATCCCTCGATCATTCTGTGGGGCGTCCGTATCAACGAGTCCCGCGACAATCACGATTTCTATACGCGGACGAACGCGCTGGCCCATCAACTTGATCCTACGAGGCAAACCGGGGGCATCCGGTATTTCCAGGAATCGGAATTTCTGGAAGACGTTTTTACGATGAACGACTTTGGATGGCCGCTGAAGCCGCCGAATCATCCGCGATACCTGAATACAGAATTTGTGGGACATACCTATCCCACGAAAACGATCGACCAGGTCGAGAGGTTGATGGAGCACACCATTCGACATGCCCGGGTTCATGACCAGCTTGCGTCGAATCCGCAATACGCGGGAGGCATCGGCTGGTGCGCCTTCGATTACAACACGCACGGCAATTTCGGCTCCGGAGACCGCATTTGTTATCACGGGGTGACGGATATCTTTCGCGAACCGAAGCCGGCGGCCGGGTTCTACAAGTCGCAGTGCGATCCGGCGGAGGAGGTTGTGCTGGAGCCCGCGTTTCACTGGGCGCGAGGGGATGCATCGATAGGATTTTCGAAAGCTGTAGTGTGCTCCAACTGCGAGCATCTCAAGTTCTATATCGATGACAAGCTGGTGGCGGACGTCGATCCAGATCGAAAGCAGTTTGCCCATTTGAAATACGCACCGTTCGTCTTTGACTTGGGCGAGTTGTTTCACAAATGGGGAGACTTGCGGATCGAAGGCTACATCCAAGGCAAGCTCGCAATTACGAAGCGCCTGTCGGGGAGGGGAGTGGATACGAAGTTCCTGCTTCTTCCGGATGACACCGAGTTGATGGCCGACGGTGCGGATTCGACGCGCGTGGTTTTGCGGGTGACGGATGAGTTTGGCGCTGTCCAGCCGTTTGCCAATGACGCCATCAAGCTGCAACTGGAAGGGCCGGCGGAGATTATTGGAGATAATCCTTTTCCCCTGGTGGGCGGGACGGGAGCAATCTGGATCCGGGCGCAGCAAAGCGCGGGCACGGTGCGGCTGAAGGCGATTCATCCCTCGCTGGGAACGCAGGAAGCCGAAATCAAGCTGGTGGCAAGCCCGGAGGAATTGGTGTAGGCGCTGTTACTCGTCTTGAGTAGCATTGAAAGTAATTCCTTGACCCATATACGCGTGTTGTGCCCGGGCGTCTAGCCAGTTTACGCATTGTTTCACCACTCGATCATCAGATCTCATCAAGTCTTTACAATGGGCGTTCAAGATTGCTTCGTCCGAATACCAGCAAGCAGGGAATATAGCTATTAGCGGCCGAGGAAAGATTTCGGTTGACAGTTCTATGGACGCTTTTATAATTATTCTTCTTCGATAATTATGCGTCTTTCCCACGAACAGTTCCGTGAACTGGCGTCGAAGCATGGTTTGGCGGTGACGCACCAGAGGCAGGTGGTCTTTGAGGCCGTGATTGCTTCCGACGGGCATCATTCGCCGGAAGCCATTTACGTGGCGGTCCGGCGTAAGATTCCATCGATTTCTCTGGCCACGGTGTATAACAACCTGCGGCTTTTCATCGACTGCGGGTTGCTGCGGGAGGTCACTCCGCATGCATCCACGTTGCGCGTAGACGGCAATCTCAAACCTCATCATCACCTGGTCTGCTCGCGCTGCAAATCTGTGCAGGACATCGAGGGAGAGTTCATCGATTTCCATCGGCTATCCCGGCAACTGCCGGCCGGCTTTGATCTGACGCAGCCGTTGATCGAGGTCTTTGGCCTCTGCCGCAGCTGCAACGCCAAAAAGTAGTTTTTGAACGTCGTACGCAATCAAGATCCGAAGGATGAAAGCATATGGAAAATACACTCGCGACTTCATCGGGGAGTGTTTCCCCCGAAACTAAGGATAAGAGCACGTTAACCGAATCGAAGTGTCCAGTAGTGCACGGCCCCCGCAAATCCCACACGAATGTTGACTGGTGGCCGAACCAGGTGAACCTGAGGGTCCTGCACCAGCATTCCCCGCTGTCCGATCCGATGGGCAAGGAATTCAATTACGCCGAAGAGTTCAAGACGCTCGACTTGAATGCCGTGATCAAAGACCTGCATGCCTTGATGACGGACTCGCAGGAGTGGTGGCCGGCCGATTTCGGTCACTACGGGCCACTTTTCATTCGTATGGCGTGGCACAGCGCGGGTACGTACCGCATAGGCGACGGCCGTGGCGGCGCCGGAGCCGGGCAGCAGCGCTTCGCGCCTCTCAACAGCTGGCCGGACAACGTGAACCTTGACAAGGCGCGGCGGCTGCTGTGGCCGGTCAAGCAGAAGTATGGGCGGAAAATCTCATGGGCCGACCTCATGATCCTCGCCGGCAACGTCGCCCTCGAGTCGATGGGCTTCAAAACGTTCGGGTTCGGCGGGGGCCGCGAGGACGTTTGGGAGCCTGAAGAGGAAATTTATTGGGGACCTGAGGGCACGTGGCTGGCGGACGAGCGTTACTCCGGGGATCGCGACCTCGCGAATCCCCTCGGCGCAGTGCAAATGGGCCTGATTTACGTGAATCCGGAAGGGCCCAACGGGAAGCCCGATCCCATCGCTGCGGCACGGGATATTCGGGAGACGTTCAGCCGCATGGCAATGAATGACGAGGAAACAGTTGCGCTTGTTGCCGGCGGACATACATTTGGCAAAACCCACGGCGCTGCGATTCCCGCTCAATATGTAGGCGCCGAACCAGAAGGTGCCGACATCGAGGATCAAGGCTTAGGGTGGAAGAATAAATTCGGCAAAGGTTTTGGTGCTGACACCATCGGCAGCGGCCTGGAAGTGACTTGGACCACGACGCCTACAAAGTGGAGCAACAACTTCTTCACCAACCTGTTCAGCTACGAATGGGAACTGACGAAGAGTCCGGCGGGTGCGCATCAGTGGACACCGAAAAATGGCGCAGGCAGCGGCACGGTGCCGGATGCGCACGATCCTTCAACGCGCCACGCGCCATCCATGCTGACCACAGACCTCGCCTTGCGGTTCGACCCTGCTTACGAAAAGATTTCGCGGCGCTTCTACGAGCATCCGGAGCAGTTCGCAGATGCATTTGCGCGGGCATGGTTCAAGCTGACGCACCGCGACATGGGGCCGATCGCACGCTACCTTGGACCACTCGTTCCGAAGGAGCCCCTGGTATGGCAAGACCCTGTTCCCGCAGTGGATCATCCACTGATCGGCGATCAGGATATTGCTGCTCTGAAGGCGAAGATCCTGAAATCCGGACTGTCGATCTCCCAACTGGTTACGACTGCCTGGGCATCGGCAGCGTCGTTCCGCGGCTCCGATAAGCGTGGGGGAGCGAACGGGGCGCGCATTCGTCTTGCACCGCAAAGGGATTGGGAAGTGAACCAGTCGCCCGGCCTGGCGAAAACGCTGGATACGCTGGAGAACATCCAAAAGGATTTCAATAGCTCGCAATCGAACGGCAACAGGGGGAAGAAGGTCTCCCTTGCTGATTTGATCGTGCTGGGCGGCTGCGCAGCGGTCGAGGAAGCCGCGAAAAGAGCGGGGCACGAGGTGAAGATTCCTTTTTCGCCGGGACGCACGGATGCTTCGCAGGAGCAGACCGACGTACACTCATTTGTCGTCATGGAGCCGGTCGCGGACGGGTTCCGCAACTATCTGAGAAGCGGACAGCAACTGTCGGCTGAGGAGTTGCTGTTGGATCGGGCGCAGTTGCTGACGCTCACTGCCCCAGAGATGACGGTCCTTGTTGGCGGCATGCGTGCCCTGAGTGCGAACTTCGCGCAAGCCAAACACGGCGTCTTCACCAACCGTCCCGAAACGCTGACCAACGATTTCTTCGTCAACCTGCTCGACATGAACACGAAGTGGCAGGCGTCGCCAACATCCGAAGGGGTGTTTGAAGGCCGCGATCGGGCGACCGACAAGCTCAAGTGGACGGGCACGCGCGTCGATCTGCTGTTTGGCTCGAACTCACAACTGCGAGCCATCGCAGAGGTCTACGCGTGTGACGACTCGAAAGAGTCGTTTGTGAAGGACTTCGCGGCGGCATGGAACAAGGTGATGAACCTTGATCGTTACGACCTTGCCTGAAGCTGGCAAAACGTGTTGTTTAACATGGGACCGAATTAAGAGGCCAAGTCATTCTGCCCCAAGTTAAATTCGTTCCGAGAATGCGCACATTTCGCGCACAAATGGAAAACGGCCACTGGTCGCGACCGTCGTAATTCTAACATTTGATTGGTTGCGGGGGGTGGATTTGAACCACCGACCTTTGGGTTATGAGCCCAAAATTATTAGTAATTTCAACAACTTACAAGACGCGGGTGGCCCTCGAAAAGACTTGTAAGAAGCGTTAAGGAATCCTTATTGGACAGCTAAAGGACAGTCGAGTTCCCCGGCCCATGGCAAAAAGCCCTGCTGTCCCGCTCCAACAGAGGGAAAAGGAATCGTCACCTGTTTGGCTGTTTTGAAAAGCGATTTCCTGCAGTATTGCCGCCATACAATGCTCACGAGAGTGCTAGTCCTCAGAGTCGAAGGATGCCCGCAAGCGTGCCGCCCATGATCATCTGCTGTGTCCTCACAGGCACATCGCAGGATTTGAATAGCCATCGATATTGGCTGACGACGTGTTCAATTCCATCCAGCCCAGCATCGGATCCGAATACTAATTTGATGAACGCGGTTTCGTCGTTAGCTGGCGTTGCCGTTTTCCATTCGCCTTGCCCGGACCACCAGAATATTTTCTTGAATTCCTCGAGCCGCGCGCTCATCTTCGTTAACGTGGAACCACTTAGGTCGAAGAAGACGTTTGGGTTCCAACGTGCAACTTCTGCGGCCCACTCGTATTCGGGATTGCCGCAGTGAGCCCCGATCACAGTCAGCTTCGGAAACCGGCGTGCAATCTCCTCCAAGTGAAACGCGCGCATCCGGTAGGAGGCAACGTTCTCCGGTTGGTCGACGCTTCGGCGCAAGACAATACCCGTATGAAAGAGTAGTACCCAGCCATACTGGTTCGCGAGTTCATAAACTGGCAGATAGGAAGCATCGACATAAGGCTTTCTTACGAATTCGAGTTCGCCCAAGCCACGATAGCCGAGCGCGTGAAAGTCTTTCACTTGCGACAGCACGTCGCTGGCGTCTAGGTCAACAAAGCCGAATGGAACAATTTGCTTTGGGTATTGCTTTGCTGCTTCGGCGACCTGTACGCGATGAGAATACGGCGTGAGCACGCAAGCTGTAAGATTTATCCGCTGCGCCAGCGGCACCAGATCGCGAATGAAATTGGAATTCTTCTCATCAAAGTGGATGTGCATATCGACGATGCGATCAGTGTGACTGGCGGGCGTTGTGGCCTGCTCTTGTGACCGTAGCCGTTCGCCCGTTGCGTTACCAGCGGATCCCATGGGAATTGCGGTCGCGACCCCTCCAGCTACCGTCAGGAAGCGTCGCCGCGAGATTGAGCCCATAGTTTTCTCCCTCTATGCAGGTTAGGCAAGTTTTCCGCAGCCAGCATTATAATTTCGTCACTGGTCCAGGGGCCATCGGGCGACGGGGCACTCAAGAAGGAAGCGGCTTGATGCAGAAAAGCGTGCGGTTGATCTTAGTTTCACTATTTCTTCCTCTCGTTACTTCTCTGTGGGGAATTCAAGATAGTGCGAAAGACTCGGATTTCCCTCGGCTATCGCTCGAGGGTGTTTCGGGTGGCATTCGAGATCAGATTCAGGAAGCTTACAACAATGCCATGGCCCACCCGAAGGAGGCACAAGCGAGTGGCGCTCTGGGTATGACTTTGCAGACGTACGGCTTGGCCGAGGAAGCAAAAAAATACTATCAATATGCAGCAGAATTAGAGCCAAGCGAATTTCGTTGGACATACTATCTGGGAGTGGTCGAAGCCGATCAGGGACACTGTGAACAGGCGAAGTCGCATCTTCACCTCGCGCTCCGCATAGATGAAAGCTACGTTCCCGCAAAACTGAAACTGGCCAACTGCCTGCTTGCCTCTGCCGAGTGGGCTGCCAGCCAGGAACTTTATCACCGGATTTTGAAGCAGGATGCCGACAATGCTGACGCTTACTACGGACTGGGCCGGATTCGCGCCAGTCGCCGCGATTACTTGGGCGCGGCCGAAGCCTACAGGAAAGCGGTGGCGTTGTTTCCAGATTTCGGAGCAGCTCATTATGCCTTGGCATTAGCGTACCGCGCTGGCGGCGAGGCCGAAAAAGCTGAAGAACAGCTGCGCCTTTTCGAGAAGAATAGAACGGGTGTGCCTCCCGCTGATGACCCATTACTGCGGGATATTCAAACCCTCAACCGGAGTGCGATCTTCCAGGTGAAAATGGGCATTGATCTCGAGAGGCAGGGGAAAATAGAAGAATCTGTTGCGGCGCATGAGAAGGCGCTGGAAATCGACCATCATTTGGTGCAAGCGCATATTAATTTGATCAAGTTGTATGCGGAATTGGGAGATTTGCAGAGAGCCGAGGAGCACTATCGCGCCGCCATCCAACTAGATCCCGGTTCGGCGCAGGCCTACTACAATTACGGAGTGCTTCTGGTGGGTGCCGAAAAGTATCAACCCGCGCAAGATGCCTTTCGGAAAGCGATTGAGATCAATCCTTATTATGCGGACGCTCACAACAACCTGGGATATCTCCTTGAAAGCGAGGGGATCTTCTCCGAGGCGGCAACTGAGTATCAGAAGGCGATTGACAATAAACCCACTGATCGCCAGGCGCACTTCAATCTCGGTCGGGTATTGGTAAATCAGCGAAGATACCGGGAAGGAATCAGCGAACTCGAGAAGACGATTGAGCCGCAAGACGAAAGAACTCCTCGATACCTATATGCGCTGGGCGCCGCGTTCGCTCGCGCAGGAGATCGCCAAAATGCTTTGCGCTACATTCGCCAGGCGCGTGAAGGTGCCGCGGCGCGAGGACAATCAGACCTGCTCGCCAGCATTGATCGCGATCTGCACGCCTTAGAGGCGTCGAGCGTAGCGCAGTGAAATGGCGGAAGAAGAACCCGGCGAGCACGTTGCAAGCGTCCAATTTTGCGCGCCGTCAGTTCTTGAAGTTGCTGGGGATCGGACTGCTTGGGGGAAAGAGTATTTTCGCCAGTCCTCTTGCACATCCTGAGATTCCACTCTTCCGTGACATTGCCGCGGATGTTGGACTGGCGTTCCACCATTTCACAGGCGCAACCGGCGAGTACTTCATGCCCGAAATTATGGGCTCGGGTGTCGCGTTATTCGATTACGACAACGATGGCGACCTCGATGTGTACCTGATTCAAGGTTCGACCTTCGATCCGGCGCAGGATCCACATCAGTCGAAATTTCCCCCACCGCCGGGCTGGAAACCTGGAAATCGCCTTTTCCGCAACCTGCTCAGCGAAACTGGGAAGCTGCAGTTTGTTGATGTCACCGCGGAAGCCGGCGTAGGACACATCGGATACGGAATGGGAGTCGCCGTTGGTGACTACGATAATGACGGCTTCCAGGATCTGTACGTCACGAATTTTGGACACAACGTGCTCTACCACAACAACGGAGACGGAACCTTCACCGACGTAACCGAAAAGGCGGGCGTGGACGATCCTCGCTGGAGTACGGGCGCGGCTTGGGTCGATTACGATGGTGACGGCCGTCTCGATCTCTTTGTTGCCAATTATCTGGATTTCACCGTGAAGGGCAATCGGCAGTGTTTCGCTTCCACCGGGGAGCGGGATTACTGCACGCCGAAGATGTACCAACCCGTACCCGCACGCCTATTCCATAACCGCGGCAATGGCACCTTTGAGGATGTCACCGCCGCGGCGGGAATCGGCGCCGCGATGGGACCCGGGCTGGGTATCGTTTGCGCCGACTTCAATGGCGATGGCTGGCCTGACATTTATGTCGCTAACGACGGGGCTGCCGCTCATCTCTGGATTAATCAGAAAAACGGCACGTTCAAGGAACGCGGTGCGCTTTCGGGCGCGGCTCTCAGTCCAGATGGATTACCTCAGGCGGGAATGGGCGTCACAGCTGGCGATTTCGACGGCGACGGCAACGAGGATATCTTTAAGACCAATCTGACGAACGAAGGTAGCAATTTGTACGTTAACGACGGTGCTGGCAATTTTCATGACGCTGCCACGGAGCTTGGATTGTTCTTGCCAAGCTTTCCTTACACCGGGTTCGGTACCGAATGGTTTGACTATGACAACGATAGCCATTTAGACCTGTTTATTGCCAATGGCGCAGTGAACCGGATCGGCTCGTTGAGGAGTACTCCATACCCATTTGGGCGACCCAATCTGCTGTTTCACAACGAGGGCGCAGGAAAGAAGTTCCGCGACGTGACGGCTGCCGCTGGGCCTGTTTTCGCCATCTCCGAAGTGAGCCGCGGCGCAGCGTTTGGCGACATCGACAATGATGGCGCCCTAGACATTATAGTTGCGAATAACAACGGACCGGTTCGCCTCCTGTTGAACCAAAATCATTCCATCAATCGTAATCACTGGCTCCTGGTTAGCCTGCAGGCGACACAGGGCAATCGGTTTGCTATGGGCGCCAAGGTGGAAATTCGCCAACGGACACGAATGCTCCTACGGCGTGCCCACACCGACTCCAGCTATTTAAGTGCGAACGATGTCAGGGTTGATTTTGGGTTGGGAGAAGACGCCAACATTGAAAGCCTGATCGTCCACTGGCCGAGTGGGCACAAAGAAGCATGGGATACATTGAAAGCGGATAAAATCGTCCACATTCGTCAAGGTACCGGCCGCGTCCTCCGGGACTAGTGCTCAAAACCGAGGGATTTCGCAGAATTCTCCGGTTCTCCGGCGGAATCAATCTACTCTGACGCGAGCTATCAACCGAGCAATTCCGGAGATTGACTTGTCGTGTCGAAACCTCTCGAAAGGGATCGAAAGTTCTTGACAATCATTTCCTTACATTGATAGCGTTCCAGCACTTGCACTGGGGTTCCTTTCCACAACGTCTACAGCAGGTGATGTTTTGCTGCCCTTCGTCGACATATGGCCTGTCACTGGTCGATTTATTTCGCGGAGTGCCAGATCAATGACGAAGCAAGCTGCTCGGCTTGTTCATCATGAAGGAGGTCAGGGCGATGCTACGAAACAAATCTGTAGTTCTGCTTGCAGTGGTTCTCGCTTTCGCGCTTTTCGGAATGGTGCAGAGCGCCAACGCTCAGGTGCTTTTCGGCTCAGCCAGCGGAACCATCACTGACCAGAG
>CAWDFM010000007.1:0-226569 GCA_963801615.1 uncultured Acidobacteriota bacterium
CCAGACTAGCCGGAATAAAGTGATCTGCGTGGCGGGATTGTCGGTTGCTCAGGTAAGCGAACACCTCGGCACTAATTGACTCTGGAGCGCCTGGCGGCCACCGCGCAGACAGTACCTTTCAGGAGAAACGATTGACCCTTTCCGAACGTTTCCACGAGATTCGGACCGGCTTCGAACGGCCCTTCTGGGTTGCGAACATCAGCGAACTGTTTGAGCGGCTCTCCTATTACGCGGCCTTCGCGTCCCTCGCTCGCTATCTGCATGAGACTCTCAACTTTGGCGTCGAGCGGGCCAGCAGCTTGACCGGACTGTTTGGTGGCTGGTGTGGTTCCTGGCCGCCTTCGGTGGAACGCTCGCGGACCGCCTCGGCTTTCGGCGGGCCCTGTCGCTCGCCTACCTGATTCTCAGCTGCTCGTACTTCCTGCTCGGTTCGATCGGCTCGCCCTGGTTCGCTCCGGTTCGCAGCACGGTGCCGCTGGTGGGGCTGGTCACGTTCATGCTGATGCTGCCGGCGCTGGGCATCGCGCTGGTGAAGCCCTGCGTCGTCGGCACGACGGCGCGAGCTTCGAAGGAGAACGTCCGCTCCATCGGCTACTCCATCTACTACACGCTGGTGAACATCGGTGGGCGCCGCCGGCCCGTACGTCGCGTCGTGGGTGCATCGGCACATGAGCGTGGAGAACGTCTTCCGCGTGGCCGCCCTCAGCGTGTTCGTCATGTTCTTCGCGGTGCTGTTGTTCTTCAAGGAACCGCGAGCGCGCCGACGAGCCGCACGGTCAGCCTGGCCCAAGCGGCAAAGAACTTTGGCACCGTGCTCTCGAACCCGCGCTTCATGCTGTTTCTCCTGATCTTCTCCGGCTACTGGATTGTCTACTGGCAGGAGTTCATCATCCTGCCGCTCTACGTCCACGATTACATCAATCCGAATACGGACACGGAACTGCTGCTGGTGACCGGGCCCGTGATCGGTGATCTCGCTGCAGATGGTCGTCAGCCTGATCTCCGCAGAAGATGCCCGCCTTCCGCGCCATCACCTGGCACGCTGATGTCGGCTCTGGCCTTGGCTCATTCTGATTCGTGCATCCCACCGTCCCGATGGCTTATCGCGACCCTGGTCGCGGTCGCGCTCGGCGAGATCACGCAGTCTCCGCGCTATTACGAATATGTTTCGCGCCTCGCGCCTCCGGGACAGCAGGGCACCTACATGGGCTTTGCATTTCTGCCGATTGGGATCGGCTCGCTGTCGGCGGCAAGTTTGGCGGCATGCTCATCCACCATTTCGGCGAGGTCACGCACCAGCCGGAACGCATCTGGTGGGCGGTGACCGGCGTCGGCGTGGCGACGGCGGCTTGCTATGGATTTACGACAAGACAATCGGTACGAGCACGGCGTCCGCGGCGAAGTAGCGTTTTCGCGTCACAGCGATACGGTGACCGAAGGTCACAGCTTTCCTCCGGAATTCCCTTCTATCATGAGCGCCACTTCTCGACCAAATCGAAGGCACTGCGGCCATGGCCGCGGCTTGCGGAGACGATGCCCATGCGCGAGATCACTCCAGTCTACATCGCCGACCACATTCGGCGCGTGCTCAAAGATGGCGGATCGGCGCCGCACTCGGACGAAGTCCAAGCGTTTTTTCAAAGAAGAGATGCGATCGCGGGGCTGGTATACCGCCGAACTAAGAAAATTTGCAATTCGATTCCGGCGCAGCACTTGCCCGCGAACGCGGCATGGATTTCCTGGTGCAAGTTGCCGACGAGCTCTTTTCCAGGGCAGGTCCTCGAAGAAAAGGTGATGGCCGTGTTTCTTCTCGAAAAACAGACCGTGAACATTTTGGCAGGAACGAATTTCGAGTTGTTCGCCTCGTGGATCGACCGCGTCAGCAGTTGGGCCGATCACGATGCACTGGTCGCACTATTTGCTTGCGCCGATGGTCGTCGCGAAGCCGCCTCGTTGCCGCGAGGTTTTCTGCGTGGGCGGAGTCGCCCGAATCGCTGGCGGCGTCGCGCCGCCTGCGTGGCACTCATCGGCGGAGCGCGCGAACGGCGCTTCCGGGCCCAGATCGTACGACTCTCCAATCAACTGCTGCACGACGAAGATGACATGGTGCAGAAAGGATTGGGATGGTTGTTGCGCGAGCAGGCGAAGGCCGATCCCAAACGGACCGTGCCGTACCTGATGAGGATTCGAAGGAATGCGCCGCGACTGGTGCTGCGCACCGCTTGTGAGACGCTGGCTCCTTCATTGCGAAAGCAAGTTCTGAAAGAACAACGCTTTTAGAAGCCCAGGGTAATTCTCTTCATCGCGCGTCGATTTCAGTGCCCTTCTTCTTCCAGATACTTCTCCACTTCCAGCGCGGCCATGCAGCCGGAACCGGCGGCGGTGATGGCCTGGCGATAGCGGCGGTCCTGCACGTCTCCGCAGGCAAAGACTCCGGGCACTTTGGTAAAGACGTTCTTGTGCGTGATCAGGTAGCCGTCGGCGTCGGTGTCGAGCTGGCCTTCGAAGATCTTGGCGTTCGGGATGTGGCCGATGCCCGAGAAACATGGCGCTGGTCGGAAAGTCCCAGCTCTCGCCGCTTTTCAGATTGCGCAGACGCAGCGCCGTGACTTCCTTCTTGCTGACATCGAGCACGTCGTCGACCACCGTGTCGGTCAAGAAACGCGATCTTCGGATTGCGCGCGCGCCCGGTCCAGCATGATCTTCGAAGCGCGAAACTGTTCGCGGCGATGGATGAGCGTCACCTTGCTGGCGAAGCGCGTCAGAAAAGTCGCTTCTTCCATCGCCGAATCGCCGCCGCCGATCACGGCGATTTCCTTGCCCGAAAAAAAGAAGCCGTCGCAGGTGGCGCAGGAGGAAACGCCGTGCCCGATCAGCGCGTGTTCGTTCGGCAGGCCCAGCCAGCGCGCCGAAGCACCGCTGGCGATGATCAGCGTGCGCGTCTGGATCGTCTCTTTGCCGACGGTCAGTTCGAACGGACGCTTGCTCAAATCGGCCTTGACCAGGTGTCCCATGTGGTACTCGGCGCCAAAGCGCGACGCCTGCTTGCGCATGTTCTCGATCAGTTCCGGTCCCTGGATGCCTTCGGGAAAGCCGGGAAAATTCTCCACCAGCGTGGTCATGGAGAGCTGTCCGCCCGGCTCATGGCCTTCGATCACCAGCGGTTTGAGGTTGGCGCGCGCCTGTAGAGCGCGGCGGTGTGGCCGGCGCATCCGGAGCCGATGATGACAACATTGCGTATGTCCATAGTGTGAAAACGAGTGCTAAAGCGTTCAGATAGATTCCGCAAAACCAATTTCGCTTCATCGCCGTGAGCGCCGGACTCGCCCGTGCAAGGCGTTCGCAGCTCTACGGATTCTTCTTGCTGCTGGCCGGTGCTCTTGGTGCGCAGCTCCCACACCCAGGCGCGCCAGTTCCTGCGGCACCATCTTGCGCGCGCCCAGCGCATCGCGATAGCGGTCCATGATCGAACAGGCGGCGCTGAAAGATCGGTTCGTACACGGTCTGATCGGTCGCCGGAGTCCTTCTCCTCCCGAACATCGCGCCAGCACCACCGACGACTTTCCAAAGCGCTCCAGTTTGACCCGCGAGACCGGAGTGCTTCGTCGACAGCATCGCGCTCGCGGAAGCCACCGCCGAAGCGCTGTCTTCGATCGAAATCTGCATCAGATCTTTGGGATCGCGCACCCGCAGCACCAGCGTCTCCACCATGTTCTTCGCGTCGACGCTGAACGAATATTGCACGTTGCTGAACAGGGTGGCGTCGGGAAATTCGCGGCGCACACGCACCCAGTCCGCCGCCGAGACCGCCCCGGCCGGCAACGGCCGCATGCCGGGAATCGGAGTGCTCTGGTCGAGCGTGGAGTGTCCGCGCGCCACTTCGTAGTCCTTGCTGAAAGCCGGCTTGCCGGGCACTTTCGCCAGCGCCGACGACAATTCCTTCTGCTCGTCGGCCGACGGCGTGCACACGTTGAGTGACGTTCACTTTTACCGGAGGCTGCTGGGCCGGCATGCGCAGCATGCAGCCAGCCGCGACGCGGTCAAGCGCTAGGATCAGAATTTTGTGAGGGAACACGGCGAAATTGTATCAGGGTCGCCCAAGCGGATTGCTCGATCGATACTGCCCGGTAAAACCGGATTGCCCACGAGAAGAGCGTGGCGTTCTCAACGGCACGAAGGCGAGACACACCGCTGGTTCGTTACAGTTCAAAAAGCCCCAATGCGTTTCGCTGCGATCGGGCGGGTTATCCAGCAACGCCAGAGTCGGATTCATAACGACAGAAGCTTTGGGGCGCTCTCGTTCCAGCCGTTGCTCGAAAGTTGTCAGCTGAGCGGGAGGGCCTTCTACTTCGACTACCAGTCCCGAGGAGGAATTCAGTACCCAGCCGCTGAGCGCCATTTCGGTTGCGAGGCGATACACAAACGGGCGGAAACCCACGCCCTGCACGGCCCCGTGCAAGGTAATCCGCAGCCGTTGCGTGGCGGATTCGGAGGCGACTGGCATCACAATAATTTTAGGCCTGCACGAGCGTGGATGGAACCTGGGCTCCTTCACCACTCCTTTGTTTTTCCCACTTCAGCGCAGGGCGGAAAGCTCTTCGATCCGGGCCAGCAGGGCGGGTAGAGCCGCTTCGACCACCGGAGACAAGGATTCACCGTGATTGAAGTTCTCTCCGACTATCGTGGTGGAGAATGCTCGCGGCCGGCAATTGTAGAGCTGCGCGGCCAGTGCGAGCACATGCGCGGGCGACACGGCATGACAGAAGGCAGAGGATTTGCTGTCTGAGTCGCTCACGGATAGTTCTTTTGCCTGGATTTCGCCGGGACGGCCGGGGCCGCCGGCGGCGTCCACGAAGATCACGCATTCGCTGCGGCTGGCGTACTCTGCCAGCTCGGGGCCGAGTTGATGCAGGGTGAGGATCTCCGCTTGGTCGGGGCGGAATATGTTCTGCAGCGCTTCTGCGGCTCGCCAGGCTACTCCGTCGTCGGTGCGTAGAGGGTTTCCGTAGGCGACGATGAGGAGTGGGGGCATGGATTGAGTTTATCTTCAGTTCTCACTGGGTGCAGGCCGACGGATCGTAGAGACGTAACTTGTTACGTCTCACGCCGGCGCAAAACCGCTGCGGCCCTGCGGGCCGCTTGACAGCGATGGCGGCTGTCCCTACATGTTATGCACGGGTGAGTTCGTCTAACACTTCACCTTGGGGGCTGATCAGCTGGATTTGCAGATCCATCTGGCCCAGGGCGTGGGTCGAGCAACTCAGGCAGGGATCGTAGCAACGGATCACCGCCTCGACCCGGTTGAGCATTCCCGGACTCAGGCGCTTGCCTTGCACAAAATGCTTTGCCACCTGCAGCACACTGCGATTCATGGCCAGGTTATTGTGGCCGGTCGCAATGACGAGGTTGGCCCAACGGATCAGGCCCTGCTCGTCAATTTTGTAATGGTGGAACAGAGTTCCCCGAGGCGCTTCACAGGCGCCCACCCCCTCCAGAGCATTGGGATGTGCAATCGCGCGCACGTGCTTGGAGAGGATTTCTGGATCGTTGAGCAACTGCTCCAGGCGCTCGATGCAGTAGAGAATTTCAATCAGGCGCGCATGATGATAGTGAAAAGAGCTCAGGACCGCGGTGCGCTGCAGTTCGTGGAATTCTGCCAACTCCTGATCTGCGCGCGGCGTACCGCAGCGGTCGGCGACATTCAAACGGGCCAGCGGCCCCACGCGGTACACGCCTTCGGGAAAGCCCTTGGGCTTGTAATACGTGGACTTCAGATAACTCCACGGCTCGACCTTTTCCCCAATGTAGTCGGAGTACTTCGTGGGATCGAGACCCTCGGCGACAACTTTGCCCGAGGCATCGACGATCCGGAGCTTGCCCTCGTAGAACGTAAGCCCGTTATCGTCTTTCACGATGCCCATGAACATGGTGGGGAAGTTGCCGAAGGTGGAGATTTCCTCGCGGAAACGTTCCATGGTGCCCTTGAACCACTCCAAAGTGCGTTCGGCGATGGCGAGAGCATCGGGGATACCTTCAAGGATGGCATCGCGGTCCAGCTCGGTGAGCGGCGCGCTGACTCCGCCAGGAACGATCCAGGCAGGATGAATGCGCTTGCCGCCCAGGCGCTCAATAATCTTTTGGCCGAACTGGCGCAGCTTGATGCCGTCGAGAGCAAGCGCGGGATTTTTTTCGGCCACGCCGAAGATGTTGCTCTTGGCGGGATCGGCGTCCATGCCCAGCAGCAAATCCGGGGAGGACAGGTAGAACAGGCTGAGAGCGTGCGATTGCGTCACTTGCGCGAGTCCGAAGATGCGACGCAGTTTATCCGCGGTAGGAGGAATCTTCACCGCCAGCAGCGAATCGCAAGCTTTGGCCGAGGCGATGAGATGGCTCACCGGGCAGATGCCACAGATGCGCGCCATGAGCGAGGGCATCTCATAGAACGGGCGCCCCTCGCAGAGCTTCTCGAAGCCGCGGAACTGGGTCACGTGGAAACGGGCATCCTCGACGCGGCCGTCCTCGTTGAGATGCAGCGTGATCTTGGAGTGCCCTTCGATGCGCGTCACCGGATCGATGACGATGGTGTTGCCCTGCTTCACGGAATAGCTCCTAGCTTCTAGCTCTTAGCTTTTAGCTCTTAGCTCTTAGCTCTTAGCTTCTAGCTCTTAGCTTCTAGCTTCTAGCTTCTAGCTTCTAGCTTCTAGCTCTTGGCTCTTAGCTCTTAAGCTTTTAGCTTTCTATTTTTATCTCTAGCTCCTACCTTCATTGTCTGGCTGTCAGGTCTTACTTCGCCCTCGGTTTCTATGCTCCAAAGCGGGTTTTCAGGGTCAGGTCCGGAGTGCGGCCTTCCAATAATTCCGTTACTGCATAGTAGATGTTGTCCGCCGACGGGGGGCATCCAGGAATATAGATGTCCACCTTGACGAACTCGTGCACTGGACGCGAGGCCGGCAGCAGAGCGGGCACAACCTGGTCGGGAACACCCGGATCGAAGGTCACGTTCTCGCGATAGGCGCGATCATAGACGGCTTTCGTCCCGAAGGGATTGCGCATTCCGGGAACGTTGGCGGTGACCGCGCAGTCGCCGAGCGAAACCAGGATTTTGGTGCGCTCGCGAATCATTTTGATCTTGTGCAGGTCCTCCTCGGTGCTGACTGCGCCTTCCACCAGGGTCACGTCGACGTCTTTGGGGAATTCCTTTGCGTCCACGAGCGGGCTGTACACCAGATCGGCAGCTCCGGCAATGGCCAGCACACGCTCATCCATGTCGAGAAAGGACATGTGGCAGCCGGAGCAGCCATCGAGCCACACAGTCGCGATTTTCTTCTTAGTCATGTGTTCCCGTGGAGGGGCGGACGCCTCGTCCGTCCCGCGGCGCGAATCGCCGCGTGAGAGTGTCATTGCGCGCTCCGCGCGCAACCCCGGACGAGGCGTCCGGGGCTCCAGGGGGTACATGGTTCGGGGCTGCGTGCTTCTTCTTCATTCGTTTTCCTCCCGCATCATCGTGAGATACGGCAGGAACTGGCGACGCTTCATCATTTCGGCGACCGAGCGTCCTTTCTCAAACAGCGCGCCTGTGGGGCAGACTTGCACGCACTTGCCGCAACTGGTGCAGGTCTCCGACGTTCCCCACGGTTCGTTCAAATCGGTAATCACCTTGGCATCAATGCCCCGGCCCATAATGTCCCAGGTGTGCGCGCCCTCAATCTCGTCGCACACCCGCAGGCAACGCGTACATAGAATGCAGCGGTTGTGATCGATGACGAAGCGCTCGTGCGAGGCATCCACTTCTTCCTTGGGATAACGGTAGGGAAAGTGGACGTGGGTGATCCCGAGGCGCTGGGCCAGCATCTGCATCTCACAGTGGCCGTTGGAAACGCAGACCGAGCAGACGTGATTGCGCTCGGTGAAAAGCAATTCCAGGATCATGCGGCGGTAATTGTTCAGGCGCTCGGAGCCGGTCGTGACCTCCATGCCCTCTTCGACCACGGTAACGCAGGCGGGAAGCAGCTTGTTCTGTCCCGTGATTTCGACCAGGCAGAGGCGGCAAGCGCCCACGTCGGAGAGGCCGTCCATCTCGCAGAGGCGGGGAATGAAAATGCCGTTCTGGCGGGCAACGTCGAGGATGGTTTCTTCCTGACGCCCGCTGACGTCGCGACCGTCGATTTTGAGCGTTTTGACCGTGGCCACGGGGCTCATAGGGTTTCTCCTGCGGGCTGGCCGCAAACGCCCGCTGGACATTTATGTTCCTGAATGTGGGCGCGGTACTCCTCCGCGAACGAGCGCAAGGTGCTAAGCACAGGATTGGGCGCGGATTGTCCCAGCCCGCAGAGGCTGGTGTGCTTCAGCAAATCGCAGAGTTCCTCGAGCATTTTTAGGTCCTGCTCGGTGGCGGTCATGTTGCCGATCGCGGTCAGAATGCGATGCATTTGATAGGTGCCGACACGGCAGGGGATGCACTTTCCGCAGGACTCGGTCATGCAGAAATCCATGAAATATCTGGCGACATCGACCATGCAGGAACTTTCGTCCATCACGATCATGCCGCCGGAGCCCATGATAGAACCGGCGCGGGCCAGCGATTCGTAATCCACCGGCATGTCGAGGCAGTCGGCGGGCAGGCAGCCTCCGGAGGGACCGCCGGTCTGAACCGCTTTGAACTTGCGGCCTTCGGGGATGCCTCCGCCAATTTCGAACACCATCTCGCGCAGGGAAATTCCCATGGGGACCTCGACCAGGCCAGTGTTTTCCACGCGGCCCGCCAGCGCGAATACTTTGGTGCCTTTGCTTTTCTCGGTGCCAACCTGGGCATACCACTCGCCGCCATTGCGGATGATGGGCGCGATGTTGGCATAGGTTTCCACGTTGTTGATCAGCGTGGGCTTGCCAAACAAGCCTTCCATGGCGGGATAGGGCGGGCGCGGACGCGGCGTGCCGCGCTTGCCCTCCACCGAAGCGATGAGCGCGGTTTCTTCGCCACAGACAAACGCTCCCGCCCCGAGCCGGAGATCGACCTGGAAGCTGAAGCGCGTGCCGCAGATGTTCGAGCCGAGCAGGCCCACGCGTTCTGCCTGGCGAATGGCATTGCGCAGGCGCTTGATGGCCAGCGGATATTCGGCACGCACATAGATGTAGGCTTCCGACGCGCCCACCGCATAGCCCGCGATCAGCATGCCTTCGAGCACGCGATGAGGATCGCTTTCCAGCACGCTGCGATCCATGAACGCGCCGGGATCGCCCTCATCGGCGTTGCAGATCACGTATTTCTGCGCCCCCACCGATTTTGAAACCGTGCTCCACTTAAGGCCCGTGGGATATCCAGCGCCGCCGCGGCCGCGCAGACCACTCCGGGTAACCTCGTCGATCACTTCCCTCTGCGACATTTCCGTCAGCGCTTTGATCAGAGCGCAATATCCATTGGCGGCGATGTAGTCCTCAATGCGCTCCGGATCGATTACCCCTGAGTTTTCCAGCACGATTTTTTTCTGGCGCTGGAAGAAGGGGACGTCGGTGGGACAAACCAGCCGCGATACGGGTTCACCCGCGAGGCTGTCAAGTATGGCGGGGGAGTCGGCAGCTCCGACCTTTTTATAAAGAACGCCACTGCTGGTCGAGACCAAGGGACCTTCGGAGCACAGCCCCATACAGCCAACGCCTTTGACCTGGCAATGATCTTTCGTGCCGCGGCGCGCCACTTCCTGGTCGAGCCCGTCCTTAACCGACTGGGACTGGCACGACAGGCAGCCCGCCGCGACACACACATTGACGCGCTGGGTGTATTTGCCTTGTTCGGCTCGTTCGTCTTCGGCGATCTGGTCGAGTTCCTCTGGTGTCATGCGACCGTCCACTTTTTCAGGTGTTCCCGAACCGCGGCGGTGCTCACTTTCCCGGCTACTTCCTGATCGTAAACCACCGCCGGGGCAAGACCGCAGGAGCCCAGACAGCGGGCGGTGAGCAGCGAAACTTTTTTGTCGGGAGTGGTTTCACCCGGCGCGATGCCGAGGTCTTTCCGCATGGTTTCGAGCAGTTGCAGCGCACCTTTAATGTAGCAGGCTGTCCCCATGCAGATCACGCAGGTGTGCTCACCCGCGGGCTTCAGGGTAAAGAAATGGTAAAAGGTGGCGACGCCGTAGGCACGGCTCAGGGGCACGCGCAGCGACATCGCGACATAACGCAGTGCCTGTTCGTCCAAATATCCAAACGCTTCCTGCACCGTGTGCAGGGTTTCGATCAGTCCGCGCGGCTGGGCACCCTGGCGGCGTATGGTGGCATCCACCAGTTTCCAGCGCTTGTCCTGATTGGGCGGAACGGGTTTCGCAACGTAAGAGACCATAAGATTCTTTCGCGACTAAGCGCCATAAAGGTATGAAGACGACAAAACTTTTCTGTATGGAACGGGTGATTCTAATCCACGATACGCGGGGAACAAACAACACAAAAGGATATTTCTGCTGAGCCTGTCTCGTTTTGGTTCAGCTTCCCCAAACCGAAACCGCATGCTTAACCTCCAAAGCTGAGTTCGTCCCCTGATCCAGTTCCGGCAGCGCCGAGAGCACGATCAGGGTGGCGTCATCCTGCAACTGATACGAACAAAACTGCTTCACCTGTTCGAGTAGCGAAACTTTCAGTTCGCCCGTTGATTTCTCGACAGACCTTCGTGCTCCCTCGATCAGACGTTGCTCTCCGAACTCCTCGCCTTCCGCTCGCGCCGCCTCCGTGATGCCGTCGGTAAACAACAACAGGCGATCCCCGGGATGCAACTGCAACTGTGAATTCCCATATTGCCAATCAGGAAAGACACCCAGCACGGCGCCGCCGTTGCTGAGTTCCTGCACGTCACCGGCGGCGCGAAGGAGAATCGGCGGCGGGTGTCCAGCGTTGGTGTATTCGAAGATTCCGCGTTCCGCATCCAGCACGCCATAGAAAAACGTGACGAATTTTCCAGTGCTGATGCTGGCGCACAGGACGGAGTTCACCCGGCTGCAAAGGACTGAGGGGCTGGTTGAGCCGGTGGCGAACGCGCGTACGCTGGCCTGCACGTTGGCCATCAGCAGGGCGGCCGAGACGCTCTTGCCGACTACGTCTGCGATGCAGATGCCCAGCTTGCTCCCGCCGAGCTGGATGACGTCGAAATAATCGCCGCCGACTACCCGCGCCGGTTCCCAGGTGCCGTCGATTTCGAATCCGGGCAGTTGCGGAATCCGCTTAGGAAGCAGCGACTGCTGAATTTCTCTGGCCTGCTCCAGTTCCTGCTCATGCCGTTCCCGCTCGGCCGCAACCAGCTCGACTTTTTGTTCCAGCTCGCGATTCCTGATTTCGAGCCGCTCGCGCATCCTGCGGTAGAGCTGGGTGCTGACCCCCACGATCATCGTCGCCATGAAGGGGAACTTCCATCCGGTGCTCAGGAATTCCCACAGCGTTTGACCGGGGACTTTGCCCGTGGGATAAAGAATCACATTGACCACCGCCACCCCCACCAGCGAGATGATCAATAGCAGTCCGAGATAAATGACCCACGAGACCAGAGGGCGCTGGCGTCGATAGAGGAAGTTCAGGTGATCCTGAATGAACGCGATAAAGTTACAAAGCGGAAGAGTGTAGATCAGAGTGACGCCGATACTGGCCGACCTGCCCGCAGCCCAGAGCCCGGCATAAATGGCGACCGCGATCGCGATGTAAAGTTCCTGGCGCTGGGCAAATCGCTTGAGCTGAGATGATTCGACAATGGATTTGAGCGCCAAGTTCCAGCTCTTCCCTTTCCTTCACTCCCGAATGGTTAATACCGGGCAATGCGCCTGCGCGATCACGTAGTGGGCTGACGACCAGGGCAAATGCGTTGTACCCACTTCGGCGGAGGAACGCGCCCCCAGCACGATCATGTCAGCTTCGCGCTCAGAGGCGATTTTCAGAATGCCTTCCGGCGCGGGGCCAAATTCAAGCAGGACATCGGGAGCGTACTGCAAGGTGCTATCCGGGGGAATCAATTCCTGGAGACGCCGAACGCCCTCTTCCATCGGTTCGGGCTTACGGCCCAGCTGCGTGTAATCTTCAATGACATGAAGCAGGGTGAAGCGGGAGCGAAACTCTTCCGCTAATGTGATGGCTGCCTGTGCAACCGCGTTTGAATTTTTGCCGAAGTTCGTAGCGCACACCACCTGGCGCAGTTCGAGTTCCGGGGGCGCAACGTCATGACCATGCTCGGGAACAGCCGGGAGTTTCGCGTGTCCGGAAACTTTCGGGCCTACCGTTAAGACCGGGCAGGCGGCATGCCGCAGGATGTCTTCTGCGACCGAACCGAGCAGAAGCTTGCCCAGCCCGGTCCTTCCATGCGTGCCCAGAACAATCAGGTCAATTTCGTTTTTCGCAAGGATGGGGGCGAGCGTGTTCCACACCTGCCCGTAGCGAATGTAACTGCGATGCGGTATGCCCTCCAGACGAGCGCAGATCTGCTCCAGCCGCTCCTTGGCCTCATTTTGCGCGTCGTCGTAGATCGTTCCCATACTGACGTAGTCGACGCCGCCGGTCATCATGAGAAGGCTCGTCTCGGATAGAACATGGAAGATGTGCAGCGTACTGCCAAAGCGCCGGCAAATGGCGGCGGCGTAAGGCAAAGCGGCGTCTGAGGTGGCGGAGAAATCGGTGGCGAACAGAACGTTCTTTACCGATACGAACGGCTTAACCTTAACTTCGGGTTCGGCCACTGCGCTGGGGGAAACCCCTGATTTTTCTTCGTATGGTGCCATGTCTGCCTCCTGCACCCTACTCAGGATCACACGCGAGGAGCTTAGGGGGTATGCCCGTTGTCACCGGAATTTGTGATTGAAATCACAGAATGGCCGCTGGTGGAGCCCGGGACGCTGGAGCCCCGGACGCCCTCGTCCGGGGTGACGGCGGACGAGGGCGTCCGCCGCTCCATTTATTCCGCGAAGCCGTCCGCCTGGGTCACCGCGCCCATGGCTACGGTGTGATCGATGTACAGACGTCCGGCATCCAGGGCCTTGCGATCAAGTTCCAGCAGGGCGGGGTTCTTCACCTTGAACTCCAGAACTTTGATGGCGGTTTCCGAGGCCAGGCATTCGGTCTCCTGCAGCAGGGCCCCCATCATGACCACGTTGGCGACCTTCGCCGAACCCAGTTTGTCGGCGATCTCGGATGCGGGAATGCAGACCACTTGGGCTTGGGGAATCGAGAGATCTTCCGGCAACCGCTCGCGTCCGTAAATGATGGTGCCCCCGGGCGCGACCTGGGACGCGAATTTGCGCAGGGAGATCTCGTTCATCGCAACCAGCACGTTGGGACGCGAAAGCAATGGCGATCCAATTCTCTGTTTCGAGAGGCACACGTGACAATGGGCGCTGCCGGAGCGCATCTCGGGACCGTAGGACGGCAGCCAGCTTACTTCGAGGCCTTCCCGCATTCCCATCTCGGCGAGAAGCTGGCCCAGCAGCAGCACACCCTGGCCACCGAAGCCGGCAAGCTTGATATCGAGATGGTCGAACTGGTGATGGCGTCCGGGCACAAAAGCGGCGCGCGCCGCCTGGCGCTCGCCTTCCACAACTTCCTGCACGGTCTTGTGCGGCGGCTGGTTGCTGTCGGGGATCTCCACGTTGCGGTCGCGGAAAACGTTCAGAGGGAAGCTGGGAATCATCTTTTCCGCGACCCACTTGCGCGCTTCCACCGGATCTTTGCCCCAAATGGTGGGACAGGGAGAAAGAATTTCAACGAAGGTGAACCCGGCGCCATTGCGCTGCAGCTCGAGCGCCTTGCGAACGGCCCTGCCGAGCTTTCATGATGTTCTTGTTATCCGAGAGCGCAACCCGCTCGATGTAAACCGGGGCTTCCAGCGTCGACAACATCTCGGCCATGTGCAGCGGGAAACCTTCGTTGACGGGGCGGCGTCCCCACGGGGAGGTAGTGCTGCGCTGGCCTACGAGCGTCGTAGGCGCCATCTGCCCACCGGTCATGCCGTAGATCGCATTGTTCACGAAGAATACGGCAATCTTTTCGCCGCGATTGGCAGCGTGCACGATTTCCGCAGTGCCGATGGCAGCCAGATCACCGTCACCCTGATACGCCAGTACGATCTTGTCAGGACAGGCTCGCTTCAGCGCCGTGGCCGCGGCCGGCGCACGGCCGTGAGCCACCTGCACGTTGCCCACATCGAAGTAGTAGTAAGCAAAAACCGAGCAGCCTACCGGACTTACCAGGATGGTTTGGTCTTGAAGATGCAAGTCTTCGAGCGCTTCCGCGATGAGCTTGTGGGCGACACCGTGGCCGCATCCGGGGCAGTAGTGAGTCTGGTGTTTGAGGTCGGATTTACGTTCGTATTCGGGATAGAACAGCCGCGACTTGGAGTGGACGACCTCGTAGGAGGGTTTCGATTCTTCCGTGACCTCGTGATTCGCCATAGTTGCGGTCTCCATGTTGTCGTCCTCTCCTGCTCGTGTAGCGGCGGACGAATGCGTCCGGGGCTACGCAGCTCGTGGAGCGGCGGACCCATTGGTCCGCCGTCCCCGGACGAGGCGTCCGGGGCTCCACGTTCTATACCGCTGCCGCCACGTGTTCCTCTATCTTCGCCAGCAATTCCTCCACTGTCGGAACATTGCCGCCGACTCTTCCGTAGAACTCGACCGGAAGCTTGCCCGCGACGGCCAGCTTCACGTCTTCCACCATCTGTCCGTTGCTGAGCTCTACCGTAAGAATCTTTTCGGCATGCGCCGCGGTGGCTTGCAACTGCATCGTGGGGAACGGCCACAGCGTAATGGGACGGAACAATCCGACTCTAATTCCCTGCTTCCGCGCTTCATCGACGGCTGAGCGCAATACGCGGGAGACGATGCCGTATCCCACCACGATCAGTTCGGCGTCATCAGTGCAATATTGTTCGCAACGGGTTTCGGCCTGTTGCGCCCGCATGTACTTCGCTTCCATACGGCGCTGGTGGGCTTCGAGATCGTCGGGCTCGAGATAGATCGAGGTGACCATGTTCTTGCGAGTCTCGGCAGTTCCCTTCACCGCCCAGGGTTTCTCGGGAGCGACGATGTCGCGGTATTGCAGGTCGAGCGGCTCCATCATTTGCCCGACAAAGCCATCGGTCAGGACGATTGCGGGATTGCGATATTTGTCCGCTAGCTCGAAGGCCAGAACCGTGAGGTCGGCCATCTCCTGGACAGAGGCCGGGGCGAGCACGAGATTGCGATAGTTGCCGTGACCTCCACCCTTGACCATGGCAAAGTAGTCGCTCTGTTCGGGAGCGATGTTGCCAAGTCCCGGGCCGCCGCGCATCACGTCGACAATCACGCACGGGAGTTCGGCTCCAGCCAGGTATGAGATGCCCTCCTGCATGAGGCTCAGCCCGGGCCCGGAAGAGGCAGTCATCACGCGAACCCCGGCAGAGGCGGCGCCGTAAACCATGTTGATGGAAGCCGTCTCGCTCTCCGCCTGAATGAAAGTGCCGCCGACTTCGGGCAGATACAGGGCAGCTGCTTCGGCGACTTCGCTGGCTGGAGTGATGGGATATCCGTAGTAAGCGCGGCATCCGGCAAGCACTGCGCCTTTGATGACGGCAACGTTGCCTTTACAGAGCTGGCGCATGTTCGCCTCCTGGCTGTGCTGCAACAACAGCTTTGGGCGGCGGGGCCAGTCGGTATACGGTGATGCCGCCCGGCTCTGGGCAGCAGTAGAAGCAGATGCCGCATCCCGTGCAATCGTGGCCGGTGTAGCGCGCCGCATGCACGCCGTAGCGATTCAGCTCAGGAGCCAGTTCGAGGCACTTCGGCGGGCAGGAATCGACGCAGAGCCCGCAACCTTTGCACTCCTCTAAATCAATGGCCACATTGCCGCGCGCTGGTCCTGGCATGCTTTCACCTCGTAACCGCCGTTTGTGCCGCCTGGGGATGCTGCAACCACTTGGTCTTCTCGCAGTATTCGTAAAGTCCTTCGCGGAACTGGGGATGCGCAATGTTGATGAGCGCCTTGGCGCGTTCGCGAATGGATTTTCCATGCAGGTAGGCAACGCCGTATTCGGTCACGACGTAGCGCACCAGGCCACGCGAAGTCACGACCCCGGCCCCAGGATCGAGCATGGGAACGATGCGCGAGATCGTGCCGTTTTTCGCCGTGGATGACATGGCGATAATGGCCTTGCCGCGCTTGGAGCGCGATGCTCCACGCAGGAAATCGACCTGCCCCCCGATACCGCTGTAGAACTGGTTGCCGATGGAGTCGGAACAGACCTGCCCCGTCATGTCGACCTGCAATGCGGAGTTGATGGCGACCATGTTGTCATTGCGGGCGATCAGGCCGGGATCGTTGGTGTACGCGGTGGGATGGAATTCGAAAATCGGATTGTTATCCACGAACTCGAACAGGTTCTTAGTACCCAGACAGAAGCCCAGAATAATCTTGCGGGGCTTGAAATTCTTGCGCGCGCCGGTGAGAACACCAGCCTGGATGAGCGGAATGACCCCGTCGGAGACTAATTCACTGTGCACCCCGAGATCCTTGCGGTCCATCAGCATGGGCAGAACCGCATCTGGAATTCCGCCGATACCGGTTTGCAGGACGGCTCCGTCATCGATGAGCCCAGCAACGTTCTTGGCGATGGCGACCTGCAGATCGCTCACAACCGGACGTTGCAGCGCACACAGTGGCCGGGAGGACTCGACAAAAACGTCGATGTCGTTGACGTGAATGAAGCTGTCGCCGTAGGTACGGGGCATGTTGTCGTTGATCTGCGCGACCACATACTTCGCCACCCTGGCCGCGGTTAACGTGGTGTCAACCCCGACCCCGAAGCTGCAATAGCCGTGAGAGTCAGGCGGCGAAACCTCAATCAGGGCGACGTCGATCGGCATCTCGCCGCTCTCGAACAGCCCTTCGATCTCGCTCAGATAAATGGGCGTGTAATCGGCGCGGCCGTCGTTAATGGCCTCGCGCACGTTGGCGCCGATGAACATGGCATTGTGCCGAAAGTGGCCGGCCATTTCCGGCGCCACGTAGGGCGCACAGCCCATGGTCATCATGTGGACGATCTCTACGTTGAACAGATCCGGCGCGCGCCGGATCAAGGCCTCTACCAGCGTCTCAGGCTCGGCACAGCCGGGTTGAATGTAAACCCGCATCCCGGACTGCACGCAGGCCAGCGCCTGATCTGCGGTCTTGAGACGCTTTTTGTATTCCATCTCCCATGACATCGACATCCGCTCCGCTCCCTAAACCGCCCTCAGTTCGCCACATCGCGACGCCTGAGCGACTTCGTCTTCATACCCCACAGCGGCATAATAAATCGCCCGATCGAAAAACATCTCGAGCATCTGCAGCAACTCCAATTCCCCCATGATTTCAACGGCCCGGTCCATCACGGCTTCGCTCTTCAGGAAATCCCAAAGATTCTCCTTGGTAAGGACGATCGCCTGGACCACTTCGCTGAGTGGAATGTGCTGGCGAGCCCGCCGGGCGCCAATCTCTTTGTAACGGTGCTCGATATCGAGTTCGTTTTTGCCCAGCAGCCATTCCCCCAGATGACGGTAAATCTCGTAGACGCGCTCTCTCAACTCATGAGCCGGAATCTCGCGGAAGTGCCCGATCTGGCGACTCGTCTGCACCCTCTCTTCCAGTCCGGAAGCGAGCGCATCGGCGTGCGATTCGATTAAGCGCACCAGCCTGTAGGAGAACATCATACTCACCTCCTTGCCTCTGAAGGGTTAAACTCCCAGTTTTACGATGGCGGCCTCGTTGGCCCAGCCTTCGACAGGAACTTTAATGGTTTCCACGGCCGGCTCGAGCGTCTGGGGCACCGTGATGGCGCGCGAAATCATGCACGTCGATTTGGTGCGTCGCAGAAGGGCAAGCCCGGTTTCGCGCTGTTGCTCGGAAGCCACGGTCAAGCGAGGACGAATCAGGATTTCGGTGAAATTGCATCCCGCCGCACGGGTGCGATGAACCGACCCCTCAATCTCAACCTCGAGGTCGATATAGTCGAACTTGGCGGCATGTGCGACATCGTTAAAAGTTGTCGTAAAGCAACCCGCCAAGGCACAAAGCAGCAGTTGCTCCGGAGTCCAGCGCCCTTGCAGGCCGCCCAGTTCCGCGGCGTCGGAGAAATGGATCGTGTTGGGGGAGGACTCGCACTTGGCCAGTCCAGTGCGGCCTGACGTCCACCAAGCCGCTACGCGATAGGTATATTCAGCAGGCATTGTTTAGACTCCTGGCGCTCCCAGAGGGCGCCGTTTCCCCCCATCAAGACGACAGCGTGAAGATCACGGTAATGGTGGTCTCAACCTCTGTCGGTTGCCCATTCAGCAAATATGGCTTGTAACGCCATTGTTTTACGGCGGTGAGTGCAGCCGGCACCAACATCGGGTGGCCGCTTATTAACTGCAGGTTCTCAATCTCGCCGGTGACGCTGATGATGGCGGTTAAAACGACCTCACCCTGCACACGCGCAGAGCGCGCCAAAGGGGGGTAGGTTGGTTCCACGCGGCGGATCAGCAGGCCCTTGGTAACGCCCTGGGAGATGCGCACGCGCTGTGGCTGTACGGGAGCAAATTTCGGCACGGCCAGGTTGGACGTGGCATTTACGATCCCGCCAATCACGCCTCCGAGTTGTCCACCCGGAATTCCACCCGGAACCCCACCGACTACTCCACCGGTGGCGGCCATCGGCGGTGGCGCCTCTTCTTCTTTAATGAGCTGCACTTTCTGCGGAATGCGGGTCGGCGTGCGGAGCTGTCCCGTACTGAGCATATCGGTCTGGATCTGTCGGACAACTCTCTGAACCGCCTCGGCGGCCGGCGGAGGTGGCGGTGGCGGCGGCGGGGGCGCAACCAGCATGGTCAGCAACTGCGCCTTGGGCAGGTCCTCCGTGAACAAAAGAGGGACCAATAACATCATGCAAATCGCCAGGCAATTCACAATAAACGAGGTCGTGGTCGCCATGGCCTTGCGTTTGCTCTGCGCGCCGAAATCGAGCACGCTGTCGGCGAACATGGGCTTGGGCGGCAGGGGTGGTCCGAGGACAATCTCCGCACGCGGCATTACGGCCGCGTTCCCGCGTATTGCCGGTTTTACGCCCTTTACCTCTGGTTCATGGATATCAACGGTACTCATCAGAACCTCCGTGCCTACCCCTTCTGAAATCTCCGCAAACTGGCATTGCGGACTGGCGCTTACAACTCGCGCATCTGCAAGCTCATCTTCGTCGAACCGCTATAAAGGGCAAATGGCGCACGTCACGGCTCTTGGTGATCGAAATCACGGAATCGCGATGTCGGGTAAACGGAAGTAACTAAAGCGGATCAAAGTGAGAAATGGCACCTGATTGGTGTTCGAAAACCAGTGGGGGCGAGAAATGGAGCGGGAGACGGGGATCGAACCCGTGACATCCAGCTTGGGAAGCTGGCGTTCTACCGCTGAACTACTCCCGCTCAGGTGTGAACGGACTCTAGCTTACCATTCCGGAGCAGTCGTCTCCAACAACGGCGCATGGGGGCGCGGAGCACGGATCCGGCGGACAGCCCAAGGGGCTGTCGCTACGTGGTTCGTCCCCGCCGTGAAAGTTCGGGGGCATTCATGTTTAAATAATCCGCCTGCGTTCAATCTATATTCCTGGAATACTGAATGCTCTCCAGTTCCGGTTCTTCGCGCCGTAGATTCTTGCAGAAAACTCTGGCTGCGTCCGCGTTGTCGGCTGTTCATCCCGCGCTGAGCGCCGCCCGAGAGATCTCGCGCGCTTCGCAAACGCCGGCCATCGAAATCAAACCCTTTGAATTGGAAGAGATCACGCTTGCCGAACTGCAGGACGGGATGAAATCCGGCAAGTTCACGGCGCGGTCTCTGGTAGAGAAGTACACGGCGCGTATTGAAGAGATCGACAAACGCACGGTGAACGCGATTATTCAGTTGAATCCGGACGCCATGTCCATCGCCGAAGACCTCGATCGCGAGCGCAAGGCTAAAGGGCCAAGAGGACCGCTGCACGGGATTCCGGTGCTGATCAAAGACAACATCGCTACGGCGGACCGAATGGAGACCACGGCGGGATCGCTGGCGCTGGTCGGTTCCAAGCCGCCGAAGGATTCGTTTCTCGCACAGAAATTGCGCGCCGCCGGGGCGGTGATTCTGGGCAAGACCAACTTGAGTGAGTGGGCCAACATCCGTTCCGGTCACTCGACCAGCGGATGGAGCGGGCGAGGGGGACTGACTAAAAATCCTTATGCTTTGGATCGGAACCCGTGCGGATCGAGTTCCGGCACGGGAGCGGGAATTTCCGCGAACCTGGCCGCCGCCGGGATTGGGACGGAAACGGATGGCTCGATTGTCTGCCCGTCGTCGTTGAACGGTCTGGCGGGAATCAAGCCCACGGTTGGACTCGTCAGCCGCGCAGGAATTATTCCGATCTCGCACAGCCAGGATACGGCCGGCCCGATGTGCCGGACGGTTCGCGATGCGGCGACACTTCTAGGTGTGTTGACCGGAGCCGATCCGGAGGATCAGGCGACTGCGGCCAGCGCTGGCAAAGCGCAGACGAACTACGAGCAATACTGCGACGCGAGCGGATTGAAAGGGGCGCGCATAGGGGTTGCGCGAAAGTATTTCGGGTTCAGCGATGCGGTGGATGCGCTCATGGAGCAGTCCATCGACGTGATGAGGAAGCAAGGAGCTATCATCGTCGATCCTGCCGACATAGCGACCCTGGGCAAGTTCGACGACAGCGAGATGATGGTGTTCATGTATGAGCTCAAGGCGGATTTGAACGCCTATCTGTCACGGCTGGGCCCCTCAGCTCCCGTGAAGACACTCAAGGATATTATCGAATTCAACGATCGCAATCGGCAGAAGGAGATGCCTTACTTCGGCCAGGACTTGTTTCTCAAGTCTGAAGCTAAAGGACCACTTACCGAGAAAGAATATCTGGACGCGGTGGCAAAGAATCGTCAGCTTGCCCGCACAGAGGGGATTGATGCGGTAATGGATAAGCACAAGCTGGACGCGCTGGTTGCACCTACCGGGGGGCCGGCGTGGCTTACCGATCTGATTACGGGCGACCATTTCGGCGGAGGAAGCTCCAACGCTGCGGCCGTAGCGGGATATCCCAACATCAATGTGACCGCGGGAAACATTTTCGGCTTGCCTGTAGGTATCTCATTCTTTGGACGAGCCTGGAGCGAACCTACTCTGATTAAGATCGCGTATGCCTTCGAGCAGGCCACCAAGGCACGGCAGACGCCCCGATTTTTGCCCCGAATCAGTCTGGATTAGAATTTGAGGTAAGGCGCAAGGTAGTTATGTCGAAAGTTTCGCTCACCGCTCTGTTGTGTCTCGCTTCGCTCAATTACAGTCAGGACGCTCCCCCTCCGTATCCGGTTGTGAAACCCAATCAGGAAATACGGGTCGCCCATCTGCCCAGGTTGGCAGCGCGCTCCTCCGATTCGTCGGATGTGTTGCTGACCGCTCTCGATATAATTTTTCACGACCATGGCATGTGTTGCGGCACGGATTCAGCTCTGGGGGACAGTGCAGCGGCCGCAGATCCAGCTTCGATGAAAGACATCATCACCAAGCTCCAGGGAAGACATCTGTTGAGTGATGGCCGGCCCCTTATGGTCACGGTCCTCGATCTTGCGCCACTGGCAACGAGAAATCCAGTCACGGTGGTCAATGCGCTCACTAAAAAACGTGCCATGCTCCTGATGTGGAACGCGCACCTCTATGTGCTCTATGGAGCACTGTTTGATGAAGCACTGTATACAAATGGGAGTCTCACAGCGACGATTAATAAGTTCTTCTTGCTGGATCCGCGCTACTCCGATTCCCGGAGAGAAGTGTCCTTCACACGCGAGAAGGACGATTGGAATCAAGTAGAAGGCTTGCTCCTTCTTAGCGTTTCTCAATAGTAGCAGTACGGTTCCTCTCTAATTTAGCAGTTAGGGTTACGGGTTTGTCGTCCTCTCGTGTTAGCCTGACTTACGAGGGGGTACCAATGACGAACCTGAACAAGGTAGTCACCTCCCTACGGAGTGAGTACGCCCGTCTCCAAAAGGAGCTGGAGCGTGTAGGGAAGGCGCTGAACGTTCTCGGTCACGCCGGTGGAGGGAACAGGCTTGGGGCAAAACGCATCCTGAGCAAAGACGCCCGCCGGAGAATCGCCGAAGCGCAACGGCTACGCTGGGCAAAAGTGCGGAAAGCCAAGCTAGCCAAATCGTAATCGCAGTCATTCGCAAGTGCCGCAGAAAGGCCTCGTTCGTTGCCGTTGCGAACGGGGCCTGAGCGGACGCCGAAATCCAGCAACCTTCCATCGTTGTCATCCTGAGCGCAGCGAAGGATCTATGCATTGTCCTGGATGACAGTTGATATGCTGTCTTGTGATATTTCCTAAGTCCATCGGAACCATTTCAACGCCAGCACGAACGAAATTCCACCCCAGAGCATCATCACCAGCAGGCGCGGCCATTGATGCAGGATCGGTGTGCCTTCCAGAATGCTGGCCCGCAGCGCGTCATTCAGGGCGGTGAGCGGCAGAGCTTTGATCAGCGGATGAATGATGGCGGGAAATCGTTCGTAGGAGAAGAAGACGCCCGAGAAGATCCACATCGGCATCATCACCAGATTGATGAGGCCGCTGACGGATTCGATCTTCTGCGCGCGGCTGGCGGTGAGGAGTCCGACTCCGCCGAAGGTGAGCGAGCCGAGGCCGGCGATGAGCGCGATGCCGGCGATCGAACCCATGACGCGCATGTGGAAGAATAGTGCGCCGAAGGCCAGCAGCAGGCCGACTTCGATAATCATCAGGATCAGGCGGCTGGAGGCGAGGGCGAGCAGGAAATGTCCGCGGCGCATGGGTGTGCCTACAAAGCGTTTGAGTAATTTTCTCTGGCGCATATCGACCAGCGCGAAGCCGATGCCCCACATCCCCGAGTTCATCAGGTTCATGCCCAGCAGTCCGGGAATGAGAAAGTCGATGTAGCGCGAGCCGGGCTCGGAGGAACTTACCGTCTTGGTCGCCACGGGGTCGTTCCGGCCAGCGGCGGATTGCAGAGCATCATTCACCTCCGCTCTGGCCAGGACACTTTCGGGACGGGCGGGGTCGTAGCGATAGGTGAAGGTTCCGTTGGGGCCGGGTTCGATCGCCACATCGAATTTGCCCAGCCGAAATCCCTGATGAGCAGCCTCAGCATCGAGGACCTGCATTTTGAACTGATTGGCTTGCGGAGACTTCTTGAGCAGCGTTTGCGCGCTTTCGGCGCCTTGCACAATCGCAACGGAGACAGCACCTTCAGGCTTGTTGCGGAAAGCGATTCCCAAGCCCAACGCCAGGAGCAGGGGAAAGATGAAAACCCAAAACACGACTTCGGGCTCGCGCTTCAGCTCCAGCATGCGGGCCATCAAGAGATGGGAGTAGCCCGCCCAGTGGCCGTTGCGGCGCTGCGGGGGCGGAGTGACGGGTTGCGTTGTGACTGGAGTTTCCTGAGCTACGCTCATACAGAACCTCTGTTTTGTTCTCCGCCGTGCTCCCCCGGACGAAGGCGTCCGGGGCTCCACGTTCTTGGTCTTCGCAAAACTTCAAGGGTAAAACGCCTAGGCCGGACCAATCGGTCCGGCGCTACACGGTCGAAGTTAATCTTCGCGCAGGTGGCGGCCTGTAAGGCGCACGAATACATCTTCCAGGCTGGCCTGGCGCGTGGTCAGATGTTGCAGCTTGCCGCCTTGCCTCTCGATCGCTTCCAGCAGAGCGGGAATGGTCAGATGCGGTTGTTTCACGTTTAACGCAATCAGGCCGTCATCCTCGCGAACAGACTCTACGCTGGGCAAATTGCGCCACGAATCCCGACCGCTGGCGTTGGAATTGCCGTCGACAACAAATTCCACCACGTGATTTCCGCCAAGACGGGTGATCAGATCAGCGGGCGATCCCTCGGCGATGGTCTGGCCATGATCCACAATGGCGAGGCGGTCGCAGAGGCGCTCGGCTTCATCCATGTAGTGAGTGGTCAGCAGCACGGTGCCGCCATTGCGCTGGAAGACGCGAATGATGTCCCACAACTGGCGACGGCTCTGCGGGTCCAGCCCGGTCGTAGGCTCGTCCAGAAAAAGAATCTTCGGATTGCACACCAGCGCAGTCGCCACTGCCAGGCGCTGCCGCTGGCCGCCGGAAAGTTTACCGACCCACGAGTCTGCTTTTTCGGTGAGCTGCAACTGTTCGAGAACTTCGTCTGTGGATCGCGGCTCGCGGTAGAAACTGGCGAACAGGTCGATGGTCTCGCGAACGGTCAGTTTCTCCGAGAGGCGTGTCTCTTGCAGGGAAATTCCGAGCCACTCGCGCATTTCGCGCTCGTTGTCGTCCCAGCGATGTCCCAGGATGGAGACCATGCCGGAAGTAGGCGCGAGCAGGCCTTCAAGGATTTCGATGGTAGTGGTCTTCCCTGCTCCGTTAGGGCCCAGCAAACCGAAGCATTCGCCTGCCTGGATTTCGAGATTCAGCCCACGAACCGCTTCCACTTTGCCGTCGTAAGTCTTGCGCAGATCGCGGCATTCGATGGCTGTGGGCATTGGGAGATTGTACCGAAATGCAGAGTCCTGGGTGCGGAGACAGACCTGAGTATCGGTTTTCAGGTTGGGGCGAAGAATGAACGTGAATTACAGATCGGCATGCGCACGCGCCAACGACGGAGTCGCGCGCTCCGGGCAGGTTGAGTAGATCCCCGGACGAGTGCGTCCGGGGCTACACGTTCTTAGCGGCCGAAGTATTTCGCGTTGCGCTCGGTGAAGGCGTTCCACTTCTCCGGCAGATCGTCGAGAGCGAAGATGGCCGAAACCGGGCACACCGGAACGCAAGCGCCGCAATCAATACATTCCACCGGATCGATGTACAGCAATTCCTCAGTCGCGTACGCGGGCTCGTCCTTCTTGGGATGAATGCAATCCACCGGACACGCATCCACACATGCGGTGTCCTTGGTGCCGATGCACGGTTCAGCGATGACGTAGGCCATATCGGTGTTTATTCTCCTGGGAGGTTACCTCTATCTTACTACGGCGGCGTGCGCGGGCAAGCCACAGAACCGCACATTCTAGCAAGAAATCGGGAAAGTGGTACAGCGCAGAGGTGGTTATCCCCGGCAGCGGACTGCTCTCACGAAAGTAGTGGGGCGCGGACGGCATTGGAGTGCGCTGATGTTCAACGGCCACGTCGCGGCGGAGGCGGCCTTCTCGGATGCGCTCGCTTCGCTTGGCGGGGGACAGCCCAAGGGGCTGTCCCTACGTGGCGCTTGGCGAGGTTACGCGTCCACTAGTTCTTTCCTCTCGCTTGGTTCGTACTCCACGATGTATCCCGCGACGGCACTGGCCGCCACCGTCAGCGGAGATGCTAGATACATCTGTCCGGGGCCGCTGCGGCCGGGGAAGTTACGATTCTGGGCGCTGATGACTACCTGATCCGGGCGTGTCGACACTCCTGGTCCGGCGTTGATGCAAGCGCCGCAACTGGGCTCGATTACCTGTGCTCCAGCTTTGTGGAAAATGTCGAGATAACCGCGGCGCAGGCAGTACTCGCGCGTCTCCTGCGAGCCGAACTGGATGTAGAACTTCACCGAACCGGCCACGCGCTTGCCCCGCTTCAAGGCGTCGGCAAGAACGTGCGCGTACATGTCCATGTCTTCGTTCTTGCCGGCGGTGCAGGTGCCGCCATAGGCAATCTCTACGGGCACGGGCGTGTTCAGTTCGCGGACATACTTTCCGTTTCCCGGATCTCCCGGAGTGGCCACCATGGGGGTGATGTCGGCGGCATCCAGTTCAATCACATGCGCGTACTGGGCGCCGGGATCGCTGTAAAGGCCTTCGATGAGGGCTTCAGCTTGGTTGCGATCCATGCCGCGACGCTCGACCAGGAACGCGACTGCTTTCTGGTCCGGAGCAACAATGCCGGTGAATCCGCCGATCTCCGCGGCCATGTTGGTCATGGTAGCGCGCTCGTCCACGCTGAGTTCTTCGATGGCTTCGCCGGCGTACTCCATGACTTTTGCGAGGGCCTTGCCGCTGCGCACGTAATCGAGGCTAAGAATTTTCAGGATGAAATCTTTGGCCGTGACATTGGGATGTTTCTTGCCGCGGATAATGATCTTCACCGACTCCGGGACCTTCACCCGGACGTCTTTCGTGATCCAGGAATTGAATACATCGGTGGTGCCGATGCCGAAAGCGACGCAGCCAATCGCGCCGACGTGAGGCGTGTGCGAGTCAGAGCCGATGTTCAACTGTCCCGGCAAGGCATAGCTCTCGAGAACGATGGAGTGGCAGATGCCTTCGGAGCCTTTGCGATCGGTGAGTTCGCCGTGCAGCTTGATTGCCTGCTTCTTGGCGAAATCCTGCTGTTTGAGTTTGAGTTGCGTGGCCAGGTCCAGCAGACCTAGTTTCTTCTTCTCTTCGGAGATGACTTCATCAAGGAACGTCAGATGATCGCGGAAGAAGATGATGCTGGAGGGATCGTTGACCCTGGCATCTTTGCCGACGTAGCGCTCGAAGAAGATGGCGGCCATGGGCGTGACGTACTCGTGGCTGAAGCGAAGGTCGGCGCGGGCGAAGCCGGTGTCGCCGGGCTTGACAGAATCGACTCCGACTTGCTGCACTGCCGAGCTTCGCTCGGCTGGACGGGCCAATGGGCCCGTCCCTACATGGTCTTTCTCTGTGGGATGGATCATGTGTCGCGCGAAAATCTTTTCAGACGACCGTCATGGGGCGGCGCTCGGCGGCTCCCTTGAATCGGCGGCAGGAAGACTCTCCCCTGCATGCGTGCCACGTTAAACGGAAATAGGCCGCCGTATTCGATCACCTGGCGGGTGATCTCGTCTTCGCCAGCGGTGAATTCGCTCAGCGCAATTTCTTCTCCGTTGCGGATGCGATCGATCAAAGAGAAATTCGTGGATGTCAGCAGTCCCAGATTCTGGCAATTCTGCTTGTAAATGCGCTCGATGTTTTCCGCGATCACTAGGCGGATGCCGGCGCACATTTCCGCGTAGGGCGACTGTTCCCTGCTTGATCCCTTTCCCCGCCGCTTGCCGCTCACCGCGCAGACAAAGCCGCCGCGCTTCACGTCCCCGCGCCCGATCGGAGTCACGATTGCCGCACTTTAATCCCAGGTAAGGAATCTCTCCCAGCGTCTCGTCGAAGTAGAAGCAATAATGAGCGGGCGTGATTTCGTCGGTGGAAATGTCGTCTCGCAGTGTGGGATTGTTCGCGGGATTCTTGCTGTCCCAGGGCAGATCTTCGCCCGCCAGTTGCCGCTTTATCAGTTCGGGATCTTCGGTGAGAAAAAGAATGCGGCCTTGTAGCCGAACCTTATCCGGGCGCTTTTCGATTGTGCGTTCGAGGAGTGAGCTGATCACGGGTTGACCTGAGGAGTTCGAGATTGGCCGCCGGAGCGGAGCCGGCGTCCCCACACAAATGTATTGTAGCGCTGGGGCGGACGAGGCGTCCGCCCCTACACCGAGCATCGTTCAATGGTGCGCGTGCAAGGACTTATCGAACTTCTCACCCGCAGTTATGGCTACCGGCAAGTGGTTCTCCTTTGGAGCCAGCGGACAAGTCGCATACGGGGTCACCGCACACGGAGGGTTATAAGCGCGATTCAAATCCAGCCCAGGAGCTCAAGCCGACCGCGCTCGGGGGAGATCCCACCCATGAAGCGTGAACACAGCCGTTCCCGTGCTGGCTCTGCAATCACATCTCCGAGATCGTTCGGAATCTGCAACCCCACCGTCAATGTCGCACGCGAGCGCACAACCGTTCCAGAGTTGAACTTTTCAACGCCGCACCGATCGCCTGAACAGCTCCTCGCGTGCAGCACATTGCGAGTACGTTTGGATCCGAATCTTGGGGGAAGGATCTGCATCATGCTGCCGCGAAATCTACGGTTGCACTGTTTGCGTTATAGACGCTGAACTCCCCTTGATATTCGAGTTTCCGTTGTAGGTCACTCTCAGTACAGTCGAGCCAGCGGGCAGAGTTGAGGTCGTGAATTTCGCTGTGCCGCTGCTGAGCTGAGCCGTCCCTAATATTGTCGTTCCCACTTTGAAAGTCACGGGACCGCTCGGTATGACTGTCGGCGACGTGAGCTTTGCAGTGAACGTAATTGCCTGTCCGACCGTGGACGGATTCACTGACGACGATAGCGCGGCCGCACTGGTTGTTTGTAGCACCGTTTGGTCCAGCACCGCCGACGTGCTGCCGAGGTTGTTGGTATCTCCCCGGTAGACAGCTATCATCGGATACGGGTCGGCGTTGAGGTTGGATTTCGTTAGGGTGGCCACACCAGCGAGGTTCAAGGTCGCGGTTCCGATCGCGTACGTTGTTGTGAAGTACTTCCACATAAACACCACTGTGCCAGTTGGCGGCACCGGACCAGACGTGGTCACCCGCGCCGTGAAGCTCACCTTCTGGCCATAAATCGACGGATTCAGGCTGGAGGCGAGTGTGGTCGCACTTGGAGACTTCGTCCTGGAGTTGACGGTCTGCCTGAGCCCTGCAGACGTGCTCGCCGCGAAGTTGGAATCACCGGGATAACGAGCCGTAATGGTGAAAGTTCCGGCCGGTAATGCAGAAGATGTCAGCGAGGCCACGCCGCCACTCAACGGAGCCGTGCCGAGCACCGCAGTTCCGCTGTAAAAGGTAATGGTCTCGCCGTTCGGAGGAGTTCCTGCCGAGGAAGTGATACTGGCTGTGAATGTGACGGTCTGGCCCACAACCGAAGGATTCAGTGAGGAGGTGAGCGTGGCTGTGGTCGCTGCAATGATCTTTTCGCTAAGGGCGACGGACGTGCTGCCGGTGTTGTTGGAGTCGCCGTTATAGTGCGCCGAGATGGAGTATGTTCCCGCATTCGCAAACGACGTAACCAAACTCGCCACATTGCCGCTGAGCGCCGCACTGCCGAGCGCCTGTGATCCAGCGGTGAATGTCACCGTACCCGTGACTGCACCGCCGTATTGGCCGATCACTGTCGCCGTCAACATCAGTGAACGGTTGCTCGCTACCGGATTGAGTGAACTAGACAACGAAGCGGAAGTCGAGGCCTTCGTTACCGTTTGTGTGAGTGCCGCGGACTTGCTGGAAGCGAAGCCGCCGCCTCCAACATAAGACGCGGTCACACGGTCGGCGCCGGCGGGCAAGGTAGAAACCCGAATCGAGACCGCCCCGTTCGCCAGAGTTCCGGCTCCAACTTGCGCCGATCCGTTGAGGATCTGCACCATTCCCGTGGGTGTGCCGCTGTCCGATGTTACTTCCACCGCAAATGAAACCGCCTGCCCGAACACTGAAGGGTTCAAGCCGGAGGCGATTGTAGCGGCCGTTGAACTTGGGGCGGCAAGTTTAAACACAGTTCCACATCCCGTTCCCGAAGCAGTTGTTGGAAGCGCCGCCGCGGAGGTGGTGCCGTAGAGGTTGCCCGGCGGCGTCGATCACCAGACCTCCGAATAGGGTTGCCGGCCCCATCGTCGGTCGAGGCCGGTGAAGCGAGTAGAGCACGGTCTCATTGCCGGAGGGGTCCAGCCTTGAACACCGATGCCCCGGCCGTGAGCGCCGCCATCAGACGGTCGTACCGTAGAGGTTGACCTGCCGCGTCCATGATCAAGACGCTCCCAGTCCGGCGACTCTGTCCCGTCGCTGCCCACCGTGCAAACGTGTGGAGCACGGTCGCGTTGCCCGACGGATCCACTTTAAACACCGTTTCCGTAGCCAGAAGCGCAGCAATGCAGGTAGTGCCGTAGAGGTCGCCCGCCGCGTCCGCGACTCAAACTTGCAGAGGGCCACTTTCCTCCGTCGACCTCCCGTGAAGCTATAGCAGAACGGTCTCGCTGCCGGCGGAGTCGAGTTTGAAAACCACGCTGTTCCCCTGAGCAGTTAGCGCCGTCAGAGGACAAGGTAGTACCGTAGAGATTGCCCGGCGCGTCCATGATCAGACCGCGCGTAAGGCATATAGCCCGTCACGGCACCGCCGCTGAAGCTGTGGAGCACAGTCTCGTTGCCGGAGCGCATCCACCTTAAACACGGTACCCGTCTTCGGAAGCGCCGCCAGCGACGGTCGTACCGTAAAGGCTGCCCGTCGTGTCCACGACCAGACTGCAAAAGCGGGGTATCTCCCGCCATCGCGTTCCCTTGGCGACCGAAGCTATGGAGGACGGTCTCATAGCCGGAGTGATCCACCTTAAAGACCGTGCCGCCCGCCGAGGGGGTGGCGCCTGGCAGCGGTGGTGCCGTAGAGGGTGCCTGCTCGCGTCCAGAACCAGACCTGCAACGAGGGTCACTCGGCCGTCAAGGTTGCCCCGGCGAAGCTATACAGCACGGTTTCGTTGCCCGAAGTGTCGAGCTTGAACACGGTGCCAGTAACCATACGTGACCGCCGCCTTGGGTCGTGCCGTAGATGTTACCCTGCACTGTCCATGCACAGGCTGGCGCTATGCGATTTGCTCCGTCGCTGCCGTCAAAGCTGAACATCACGGTGAAGGTTTGGACCTGCGCAGCACGCGCTACCCAAGATAATTGAACTAAGGGCGATTGCGAGCCACAGAAGGGAGACACTGTGTATTGATTCCAACTTAGGAGTGCGTTTGTGAGCCATGAGGACCTCCTTGTGCTGGGGCGAGAACAAGAGCGAATCGTGCAGCTCGTGCGTAAGGGTTACGACTCAGTGATTCACTGCGCAGAAAACCGGCCGGAGGGATCACTGCCAAGAATGAACAGAAACAATATCCTTGCCGACGTGGAGGTCTGTCTGTGAGGCGGGTCACAGATGTTTAGTTAAGAACGAAAAGTGAATGGGACAACTTTCTTTCCGTCTCTGGGAAGCCACTTTGCGGTCAGGCGATAGTCCATATTCAGCGGGAAAAACTGCATGCCCTTAAACATCCGCGTGTATTCACTGTCCCTAGTCTTTCAGTCGGATTCCAACGCACTGTCCGCGAACGATGATATGAACGCGCAGTGTCCCCAACTCCACCTCCGTTTGGTGCTGCGAGCTGTCGGGCTCGAGTTTCGCGCTGATGACGCGCTTGCCGTCAACTAAGGCCTGCGTTTCGGGCCGTAATTTCAAGGTCGCGTCTTTGCCGTCGAGATCGAACTCTCCGGCATGCGCCGGTCCCTTGGGAAAAACGATGGCGTTCGACGGATCGCTCCCAAACGCATTCACGCCCGGCTTCAGCCAGAAAAGACCGACAAGGGGCAACCAGTTTGCCTTGAGGTCATCGGTCTCGGCCGCCTTCCATTTTTCGAAGGACTGGATGTACGGGGTCTGGCGCACTCGCTGAGTCTGCCGCGCGGGCAGAACACGTGGCGAGCAGCAAGACTGCGAGAGCCGGAACGGTGCGCCTCTTGGTCATGTTTATTTCCGAGCCGCGTACACGATTCGCTCTTATCTGCGATATTCGCGGGGATCCGGTAAGGGCTCCAGCCCGCGGCCCGCGAAGATCTCCTGAAACTCATGCACCAGCGCATCATGAATCAACCCGTTGGAGGCGAGCGTCTCGCGGCTGTTCAGCTGAAACGGAGAACCGTCGAAGGCGCTGACCTTGCCTCCGGCTTCCTCGACAATCAGCACGCCCGCCGCCGTGTCCCACGGATTGAGATTGAATTCCCAGAAACCGTCGTAGCGTCCGCAGGCCACGTCGCATAGATCGAGGGCAGCCGATCCTGCCCGGCGCACACCGTGGGTGCGCAGCGTGATCTGATGATAGAAAAAAATGTTGGGATTCTTATGCCGCTTGTGGCTGGGAAATCCGGTTGAGAGCAGCGATTCTTTCAAGTGACCGATCTTCGATACGTGAATGGGCTTACCATTGAGCTGCGCTCCCTGTCCTTGCTCGGCGCAGAAAAGCTCATTGCGAGTGGGATCGTAGACAACGGCCGCGACCCGCGTGTGGGAATCCGCGCTTCGACGCTCGATCGCCAGCGAAACGCAGAACACCGGATAGCCATGAGCAAAGTTGGTGGTGCCATCGAGCGGATCGACATACCAGCGGTATTCATTGCCTCGATCGTTAAGGCCCTGCTCTTCGCCTAAAACATCGTGGGATGGAAACTGCTTCGCCACGCGCTCCCGGATGAGCACCTCGGAGGCGCGATCCGCGGCCGTGACCAGATCAGCGTCACCTTTGTACTCAATCTTGAGTCCCTGATGAAAATATTTGAGGAGCAAGGTACCCGCCTCGCGAGCGATGGCGGTCATGGCAGGGATGAAGCTTTTGTGGGGAGAGTCTGGCACGTTTTGTCCGGATAGGTCTTCGGCGTCGGGTTTCAGGTATTCGTTTTTCGTCTTTGATCTTAGAGGTTCGGCGTTTGGTGGCGTGGGTTGATCGTTGACGTCATCGGATTGTCTGAAAACTCAGTGCAAGGCACATGTTCCAGGCGATCCCGCTCGCTTACGCTTCGCGGGACAGCCCAAGGGGCTGTCGCTACGCGGGCTATTTGGCCCAAGACCCCGTCTCACTTCTTCTTTCCGCCTTCCTCGGCGATGTACATAATCTCGTGCTTGAAGATGAAAAGATTGGGCACGCCCTCGCGGGTCAGTCTCACCATGTTTTTGTCGTAATATTCGATCCATCCGCGGACGGTCTGGCCGTCCATCAGTTTGACGGATACCGGCTTCTGCTTCTCTCCCAGGGTCTTGAGGAACAATGTCTCCTCAAAGGTGTCCTCCGGAGGCGGCGTTCGGCCGCGCTTTTGGTGGTTATTGCCCTGCTGCTGGCCATGAAACGACATGCAGGCATTGTACACAATGTGGTCTGTAGCGCTGTTCAACTTCTTCTCATTCGGTACTCGCATGTACCGCAGCGTAGAGACGTAGCTAGCTACGTCTCTACGAACTTTTTCGCCGGCCACGGACGAAAGCGCCGCCCGAGGGAGGAGTAAAATACGTGCTGAATTTCCCGCCGCCACTCAGGAGGCACATCGTGGTTCACCGCTGTATCCTGTCAGTCGCTGCTTTCCTGTTCTTCGCATCCAGCTTGGTGCCGCAAACGCCCGGCCGCGGCTTTCCGACTCCGCCGCCGTCCCTCGACCAGGAGAAGCAAGCGCAAGCGCCTGGGCAGCATTCTTCGACAGCCGCCAGGCACACGGATCTGGAACAAGCGCAGCGGGAGGCCGACAACCTGGCCCGCGTGGCTCAGACTATTCCTGCGGACATGGCGAAGATCCGGGAAGGTATGCTACCCAAAGACGTGATCGAAAAATTAAAGCAGATCGAAAAGCTCTCCAAACACCTGCGCAGCGAATTAACCCAGTAAGGAATGAATCGCCATGATCGCATCAAGGCGTCGCGTCCAATGAAGTTTCGGACGCCACTTCGGAACGAGTTCATGCTAATTTTCAACGAAAAAATGGGGCCACCAGTCGGTATGGTGGCCCCGATCTAAACTGCACAGCGATTAGAACGTCACTTTCAGTCCCCATTCAATCTGGCGACCGGCACCCACCGCATACGTGCCAGTGCCGTTTCCGACGCGGAACGTGTCATTGGGTACGCAGCCGCAACTAGGTTGAAAGTGGGTGTCAGTGCCATTGATCGACCCTGCTGAACCAGTCAATAAACCCGACATGGTGAAGGGCGGAAGGTTGAAGTTGCTGAAGTTAAAAATGTTGAACGCGGAGACGCTAGGTTCAATCGAGACTTTTTCCTTGATAGTGAACTTCCAGGCAATGTTCATGTCGAAAGATCGCATCCACGGGAAGTTCGCCTGATCTGCGGGCGCAGTGGGGAGCAGAGGCGCCACTCCGCCGAGCTCCTGCGAGTTGCCCCAGCGTCATGAGATTGTTCGCGATCAGCACCTGGCCTGCGGGCGTAGGCTGGTTCGCGATGTTGGTGTTGTAGTTGCTAATGAGCCGGTTGATGTTAGAAGCATTCGTGCTACGCCCAAACTGACCGAAGTGAGTTCCCGGGACCGGGTCACTAAACGTTCCGTCTCCCGTGAAGTCGGTGCGGAAAATTTCTCCCTCAGAACCAGTATTGGGAACAGCCAATACCGTGGAAAGCGGACTGGAGAAGTGCCCCACTAGTCCGACTCTGAACTTAGCCGGCAGATCGGCATAGCCTCCAAACGAGATCTGATGCGTACGGTCCAGAAGAGACGGCCCAAAATACCGGTTTGGCTTGTTGTTGTCGGCGGTGGCGAGAACGAAGTCCTGGTCGTTGTCACCCGAAGTACCGGTGGCCGCTGTCCCTCCCGAGTTCTCGAAGCGTGACAGACTGTACGAGATCTGGAAGTTCATGCCTCTTACGCCGCGAAATGGAGTGGTCACGTTCTGACTCAGCTTCATTTGCAGAGCGTTGTAAACGGAACGTCCAATGGGCTGCAGGAACGTTGCCGTGGCCTGCGCCGGGTTGAGTCCACCGAAAGCACATGGAACTCCCAAGGCCTGGGTACAAGCCTGACCAAAGTCGGCATCGGAGGTCAAGTCCGTTGTCGGCATAGTCAACCATGGTAGCGCCATTAGCAATCGCGCAATCTACAGATGCACACCCCCCAAACGAGTTGTTGGTGGCCGCGATCGCTGCTTGCGCATTGCTTAAATTAAAGTGCGATACATCGCCCACGTGGTTGATGTCGATACCCAGCAGGGAGCGAGTTTCAACGTTTCGCAGGTAGTCTGCGCTAAAGATCATCCCGCGGTGGATTTCACGCTGCACTCCGAAGTTCATCTGTACAGAACGAGGGGTCTTGTAGTTGGGGGCAAAGACTCCGAGCGGAACACCTAAGCCGGCGTCAAGATAATTCCCAATGTAGTTTGGATTGTCGGCTTTCAAGTCCAGCGGATTGCCCGCCTTGTACTGGTCCCAGAATGTCAGAATTGAAGCAATCGCATCTCCGGCGTGAACGTCGGTTCCGCAAGAACTGGCCGGCGCAGTAATAGTGGTGTTGCCTGCTACAGTTAGCGGCTGCGGTACACCGCTCAAGCACCCGTAATTAGCCTGGTTAAAGGCCCCGGTTTTCAGGCGGTAGGGACGATCGAACAGCACGTTGTTGAAGATGACATTCTCGTAGAACAACCCGATGCCGGCACGCACGACGGTCTTGCCGTTTTTTGTCGGATCCCAAGCGATGCCCAATTGGGGAGCAAAATTCGTATTGGATTGCTTGACACGATTTCCCCAGCCGGGAAATTGAGCATTGATGGCAGGATCGGCCGGGAGATCGCTGTCGGTTCGACCGGTATCGCGGTTGTAGCGAACGCCTACAGAAACAGTGAAGTTCGGCCTTACCTTCCATCCATCGCCCACGTAGAAGGCGAAGCGATGATCCGGACCAAGCCCGCCGGCCGGAAATCCCAGAGCGGGCTCAAGGGTGCTGAAGCCCTGACCATTTCCATAGCGAACGCGTTCTGCCGGCCAATTCAAGGGATTGGTTTCTGGTCCGCCGCCGTTTAGGCCAGGATAAGGTCCAGTCGCGGCAAAGGTTAAATTCGCGTCGGTCTGGTTCCAAGAAATTCGAGGCGCTGTGCCATAAAAGCTGGCGAAGCCGCCGCCCTGGATGTTGTTGAAAGAGACTCCGTAGCGCAGAATGTGAGACCGGATCGCTTTGCTGCCGTCGTACTTGATTTGAACGTTGCGCTGGGGCGTGCTTTGCGGCGCCAGCGGACTCGGACCCGTATAGAGCCCATTCCCGAGAGCGTCGAGAGTGACGCCGGTGTTTGCGAAGGGCAGATTACTTCCGAGCGTCGTGTCTACGATCTGGTTCTGAAACTTCAAATACGAAAACCGGACAGCATGCGTGAACGTTCCGCTGCTGAAGTCCCAGCCCACAACATGGGAGCGTGCAATGTCTTTGTTGCTGTATACCGAATAGCCAAGTCCGAAATCCGAGGGCAGCGAGTTTGCGAAGTAATTGAAGCGATAAAAGAGCCGAGCATTGTGGGGCAGAGTGTAATCCAACCTCCCCATCAACTCGTTATCGCGGAAGGGAACACCAAAGCCGCCGTTCAGGCTCTGAAAAGGCGGGGCGAAGAGCACCGGCGCTCGAGAGTCTTGCTTGATCCTTTCGCCGTCTCCAAAGAAGAACAGCTTGTCCTTGATGATGGGTCCGCCGAGATTTGCTCCGTATTGCGACCGCTGGAAGGGCAACGATCCTCCCCCCGGGGTGGCGACGCCACCAACCGTGCGATCACGGAAAAGTCCAAAAGCTTGACCGTGGAACTGATTCGTTCCCGATTTTGTGGTCACATTCACAGCGCCAGACGAGGTTAGATCGTTGGAAAGATCCAGCGAGGATTGTGCCAACTGGAACTGATCAATTCCACTGGCCGGAATATCTTGAGTCGTAGTACCCACCGTCTCGTCGGAGATGTCAACCCCGTCGACGTTGATGCGGGCCGTGCGGCCGAAACGTCCGCCGAATGAAATCGACGAATAGCCCGCCTTGGTAGGATCGAAGTTCTGGCCATCCTGGATTTGGACACCGGGCTCGAGCTGCGCGAGATCAAGGAAGTTGCGCCCGTTCACAGGCAAATTCTCGATCTGGCTCGAGGTCAGCACACCCTGCACTTCAGCCTGCTCTGTGTTCACAGCCAGCGCGGACCCTTGCACTTCCACTACTGTGCTTTCTTGTCCAACTGCCAGCTTGGGATTGACCGTCGCCGTATTGCCCACCTGCACGGAGACGCTCTGACTCGTCGTGCTGAATCCTTTGGCCGCCACCTGCACCTTATAGTTCCCGGGCGCCAGAGCACCCGAATTGAAGGCACCCGACGCATTGGAGGTGAGATTCAGCTGCTGATTAGTACCAAGATTTGTAATGGTGACTTTGGCGCCCTCCAGCACAGCACCTGTCGCATCGGTCACCGTACCAACAATACTGCCAGTAGAAATTGTGGTCTGGGCGAAGGCCGCCATGGAAGCAACAAGGGCGAACGCTAGGATCAGCAGTAGCAGAAATTTGTGGCTTTGGCTGCGAGAATTATGGGTCAACATCTTCCACCTTACCTTTCGAAATAAATCGGGATTCAAGATCCTTATTGCCAGATGAATGGATCACCGGCCGAGTCGCCAACTAGAGGCTCTTGCACCGCGAGCAGGGATTTGAGCTGTTCTTCCAGCGTCATAACAACGTGAAAATCTTAGGAAACATTCCAAAAATCTGGTCCACTTCTGTGTGCTCTTTAAAGCAATCGTTTAGCCACGAAGCCCAGACCGGCTTCGAATTGATCTAGATGACGTCAGTTCAGTCGTTTGCGAGGGGTTTGCCTTAGCGCGGCGTGTTCGCAGGGGGCTGGTGAATACTGAATTCGGTATTTCCTTTTAGGAATGTGTATACCTCAGCTATGTTCAGGTTTGATACGGTTCCATCACAGACAATTGTATTGATGGTAAATAACAGTTGTTTTGTCAGCTTTGGAGTTCGAGGAGTGTCGCTTGGGAGATGTACTCAGAATTCAGACTTCACGCTGTAGTATCCCGCGCGGTGCCGCACGCGGTATCCCGCCGATTCGGGGAAGCCAGCCACTTTCACCTCTATGCGCCGGAATTCGGAGAAAGAGGTGCGCTGCGATGGATAATACGCGAGGAGATATTGTGTCCGCAGTTCGTCGCTTACTTTACGGAACGCCTCGTCAAGTTGTCCGATGGAGGTCGCGTAGTAGTACTTTCCCCCCGTATCTTCGGAAAGCTGAATCAGCGCGTGTTCTCCCCCGGTTTCGCGTCCTGCACTGCTCTCGATGGGGACAATGATGATGGAGTAGACGATGGCCTCGGCCTCTTCGGCGGCGCGCAGCGCTTCCTTGTAATCGACTTTGCTGATCGTGTCTCCACCATCGGTGATCAGCACCATCACCTTGCGTCCCTTGCGGTGGTCGAGGGAGCGGGAGGCCAGGTAAATGGCGTCGTAAAGCGCAGTGGCAGCCCCGACCCGGAGGTGATCGATGCCATTATCCACGTGCTTGAGATCCGAAACATAGCCATGCGTGGTCTCCTGCACGACTTCGCTGAAGGCGTATACCGAGATCGCGTCGATCGGCCGCAGAATCGTATGAACGAAGTGCTTGGCTGAGGCCTGCTCCAGGGGCAGGTCGCGCCGCGTGCTCAGGCTGGTGTCGATGGCAAGCGCGATGGACAGTGGAACCGCGGATTCCTTATCGAAGACAGCAATCTTCTGCTCGTGCCCGTCTTCTTCGAGAACGAAATTCTCCTTCTTCAGACCACCGACAGGCGAGCCTTGCGAGTCTGTGACCGTCACAAAAACATTGACCAGGTTGACGTCAACTTTCAGAGTCGTGGTCGACTGGGACTGGCTTGCCGATGGGTTTTGCGTTGGCGCGCTGGACGGCTGCTGCCCCTGTAAGCCGGAGAACGAGAGTGGCAGGAGGCCCAGGAGCAGAGTCGGAATGAATTTTCTCATCGAGGGCTGTGCGCTGCGCGCCGGGGCGGACCTAGGGGCCGCCCCTACGCGAGATTATACCTTTCGGAATTCGTGCGCCCCGATTCGGCCTTACCGCCGATGGCGCGATCCAGTAGCCCGACCATGCGGAACTGATCCGAGCCGAAGCGTTCAGTTAGATGCCGGGCGTCGGTCGGGGCTGCCTGAGGCTACGAATTCGCGCGGGGAATTTCGGGCGGAAAGGGATCGCCATCGGCCCAGACGGCACCGTCTTCAAAGTATTCTTTCTTCCAGATGGGCACTTTGCGCTTGAGGGTATCGATCAGCCAGCGGCACGCGTCGAACGCGGCCGCACGGTGCGCTGAAGCTACCGCGATCAGCACGCTGGTTTCGCCGATCTGCAGGCGGCCCAGGCGGTGGACAATGGCGACATCGCGAATCTGGAATTTCGCCAGCGCCTCGCTGGCCAGCGCCTCCATTTCCTGCAGCGCCATAGGCTCGTATGCTTCGTAATCGAGGTAAAGCGTCTTGCGCCCGCGTGTGTGGTTGCGCACGATTCCTTCAAACGCAAGCGCGGCGCCGTCCTCTCCGAGTTTGAGGAAATGGATAATTTCTTGCGTTCGGATGGCCTCACGAGTAATGACAGCGCCACGTCCGGAGGTGGCGGTAGGCGTCTGGCTTTGGGCTCCCCCACTGACAGGAGGAAGGAGCGCGACCTCGTCATCGGCTTTCAACTCGGTGTCAGGCGATGCGTACTGCTCATTGACAGCGAGTGCGATCGAGGAAAGATGCGTCTTCAGTGCGGGGATTTCGCGTTCATACCTGGTGATGACGTCGCGCACCGAGCCTCCTTCGGGCAACTGCAGCGAGTCGCTACTCTTGCCCGCCAAGTCTCGCAATACGCCGAAAAAGAGCACGCGCACTTGCATGGCAGAAACAGTGTACCGCGACGGGACATCGCGGCTGTGACCGGTCCACTGGACGCACGCCCGTGACTTCGGATGGCGAAACGGTTTCGCGGTTCAACAGTCATGCGGCAGGGTTCAGGGGACAGGGTGCAGGGCATCTCGAAAAAGAAAAGGTTTCAAGGCTCCATGTTCAGCTTTCGTTTCTGAACTTTGAACCTTGAAACCTTTGTAACTTTGAAACCTTGCTCTCTATGCCTGCGTCAGGACTCGATCATGCACCGGCGGCGGCTCTTTGACTGGCTGCGTCGGCTGGCAATCCTGCTTCGGATCCTTGGGCGGAGCGGGAGGAATCAGCTGGGCAGCGGCGCTCTGCTCCACGGAGGGCAGAGAGACTGCTAAGGCTTCATCGATCGTTTTCACAAAATGAACCTTAAGGTTCTCCAGTTGCTCGGCAGAGAGATCTTCCTGGAGGTTCATCTTGTTCTCCGCCGGCAGAATCACATCGCGAACGCCTGCGCGTTTTGCGGCCAGGACCTTTTCCTTGATTCCGCCCACCGGCAGCACGTTTCCGCTCAGCGTAATCTCACCCGTCATCGCCATCAACGGCGTAATGCGCTGCTTGGTCAGTAGTGATACCAGCGCTGTTGCCATGGTCACGCCTGCTGACGGCCCGTCCTTCGGGATCGCTCCCGCGGGCACGTGGATGTGGAGGTCATGGTTCGCGAAGAAATCCTCCGTCACACCAAGACGATCCGCATTGGACCGTACCCAGGTCAGGGCTGCTTGCATGGATTCCTGCATGACCTGGCCGATCTGACCGGTCATGGTGAATCCACCTTTTCCTTTCATGGCGTTGGCTTCGACGAACAGCACGTCGCCGCCCGATGGAGTCCACGCCAGGCCTACAGCCACTCCCGGACGCTCCGTGCGCTCGGCGATTTCGCCTTCGCTGCGGATCTTGATTCCACCCAGAAATTCCTGAATGGTCTCCTTGCTGACGATCAGCTTCTCGGTCTTACCCTCGGCCAATCGGCGCGCCTGCTTGCGGCAGATCGTTCCGATCGTCCGTTCCAGACTGCGCACACCCGCTTCCCGCGTGTAGTGCCGGATTACGTAGCGCACCGCCTCTTCAGGAAATTCAATCTGCTCGCCCGTAATACCGTTCTCGTCGATCTGACGCGGAATCAGGTACTTGAAGGCAATGTGTACCTTCTCTTCTTCCGTGTAGCCTTGCAGTTCGATGATCTCCATACGATCGCGCAGCGGCTCGGCGATGGGGTCGAGCATGTTCGCCGTGGTGATGAAGAGCACCTTCGAAAGATCGAAGGTCACGTCGAGATAGTTGTCGCGGAACGAGAAGTTCTGTTCGGGATCCAAGGCTTCGAGCAGTGCGGAAGCCGGGTCGCCGCGGAAATCGCGTCCCACTTTATCGATCTCGTCGAGCATGAATACCGGGTCCTTGGTTTCGGCGCGGCGAATGCCCTGAATGATCTGCCCCGGCAAAGCCCCGATGTAGGTGCGCCGGTGACCGCGGATTTCCGCTTCATCGTGCACGCCGCCAAGCGACAGCCGTACGAACTTGCGTCCTAACGCCCGCGCGATGGACTTACCGAGCGAAGTCTTGCCCACACCGGGAGGTCCCACGAAGCACAGGATCGGACCTTTCATATTGGGCTTCAGGCGCCGAACCGACAGGTAATCGAGAATGCGGTCTTTGACCTTTTCCAGATCGTAGTGATCGGCGTCGAGAATTTCCTTGGCTTTCGGAATCTCGATCTCCTGCCCTGAGGTTTTCGCCCAAGGCAGCACAGCCAACCACTCGATGTAGTTGCGGGTCAGCGAATAGTCGGCAGCCATCGGAGACATGCGGGAAAGGCGGCCCAGTTCTTTCAGAGCCTCTTTCTTTACTTCTTCGGGCATGCCCGCTTCTTCGATCTTCTTCTTCAGATCTTCGACGTCCCGCTGGCCTTCATCCTGCTCCCCGAGCTCTTTCTGAATGGCCTTCATCTGCTCGCGCAAGTAGTACTCGCGCTGGGTTTGCTGGACGCGATCCTGCACTTCGCTCTGGATTTTGTTGCGCAGTTGCTGGACCTCGAGTTCCTTCGCCAGGTGCTGGTTGATCTTCTCCAGCCGCACGTGGATGTCGAGGGTCTCGAGGGTGTCCTGCTTATCGGGCGTTGAAAGCGATGGCAGGGACGAAGCAATGAAGTCCACGAGCCGGCCGGGTTCGTCGATATTCATGGCTACGGTGGAGAGTTCGTCAGAAAGGGTTGGCGAACCGGCGACGATCTGCTGGAACAGGGTTAAAACATTGCGTTGCAGGGCTTCGATTTGCGAAGTTGCAATGGGCGCGGCTCCCTCCGGCATGACGGAGTAGTGCGCCATCATAAACGGAGTTAATTGGGTAAATTCACCTAACCGTATGCGTTCCAAGCCTTCGGCAAAGACGAACAGGCTTTGGTTGGGCATCTTGACGACTTTGTGTACGACTGCGGAAGTACCCACGGTATAAAGATCGCCCGGTTGAGGAGCGTCCACCCGCGCCTCGCGCTGGGCTACAACGATAATCGTCTTATCTTCCCCAAGAGAATTGATCAGTTGGACTGAGCTTTCCCTCCCCACGGTAAGTGGCAAAACCGCATGGGGGAACAGAACCGTGTCCCGGACTGGAAGCACCGGGAGAGCCGTTTGTTCATTCGTTTCCTTGGTTTTAGGAGTGCGCTCTGCTGGCGTCTGCGGGCTCATAGTTCTCCTTGAGTGTAACTCGCTCAAGTTTAGATGTTGCGCTAGGGGGAAAGGTTTCAGACGGGCCGGAACGATTCCCAAACCCTCGAATTCTATTCCGTTACGTCAGGACCGGAACGTGCCTAAGGTGCAGAGGCTAACGCGGCGTACCCTGGCTGGCAAGTTCTAAGAAGGGAGCATGGCTGTGATGGAACGTAACTTGGCTTTGAGCGACACTCCGCAGCCGAAAAAAACCTCCATCCCGCGCGCCTGAGTTCGACGCGAAAAGGAGCGCGCGGGGTGGTTTCTTAATAAAAATATTTACTTCTCGAAGACGTGCTTGGCTTTATCGCCGCGAAACACCATTTCCTGCACGATTCTCTCATTGCCCGCAACTTCGTACACGGTCTGCGTCTGCTGTGCTTTCTCGGCCAGCGGGACAAGAGTGCACTTTACTTTGAATTCATCGTTGCCAATCTGGCGGTGGAACACCATTACATGTTCGTCGCCCTGCATCGTGTGGCGCACCACGTACTCGCCCGCGGGCAAGTTGACGCTTGCGATGCGGACTGCTGTCTCGAACTTCACCCGGTTCACTTCCTTGATTCCCAGGTTGTTGTCCGCAGCCACCGCCATCACGCTGCACACGCATATAACTAGTCCCAAAAAGCGCAAAAGTCGCATAAAGCCTCCAATGTAGGATTTCGCGATCCCGATGAGAGATCAGGAGAAGTGTAGGAGCCTCGCGACCAGAGCAATGTGCGTGCGGTCACTAGTATTAGTGATGGCACGGGTGAAGTTTCATTTTGGGGTAAATTGCCGCAGGGCGGGAACGGTTCTATGCCGCAGGGTAAACGCCCAGGACTTTGACGAAATCAGCCACCTCGCCCAAGTGCCGCAGGGCATTCTGTGCCGGCTCATCCTCTCCGCGCAGAAAGTCAACGTAGAAGACGTACTCCCAAGGGCGGCCTCGCATGGGGCGCGACTCAATTTTGCTCAGACTGATGTCGCGCAGCGCAAAGACGCTTAGGGATTTGAACAGTGCTCCGGGCAGGTTTTTAACCTTAAACGCGATGGAAGTCTTGTTGGCCCCGCGCGGGATGAGGTGGTGATATTCGAATTCAGGGGTGAGATGGCGCAGCTCCTGCCCCCGCCGCGCTTTTCGCTTGGTCTGGCCGAGTTTGCGAACCAGGAAAAAGCGAGTGAAGTTGCTCTTCTCATCCTCGATGCCGGCCTTGAGGATCTTCCCGCCGTATTGCCGAGCCGCCTGCTGCCCGGCTATGCCCGCGGCATCTTTCAACTGGTTCTCGATGACATGCTTCACGCTTCCCGCGGTGTCATAGAAAGGAACTGCTTCGATCTGGGGATGCTGGTGGAAGAAATCCCTGCACTGATCGAGCGCAACAGGATGGGAGAGGACGCGCCGCAGCGAGCGCATCTGCACTCCCGGCGGTGCAATCACATTGTGAATGATGCGAAGCAGGTATTCGGCCTGGATAAAGACGCTTCGTGACACCAGCAGGTCAGCATGCTCGGCGACGGTTCCCGCCAGTGTGTTCTCAATGGGGATGACCGCGCCCTCGACCGAGCCTCGCTCCACCCGATCGAACACCTCTGCCGATCGGGCACATGGCACCACTGTGCATCGAGGCAGCATCCGTTCCGCCGCCTCGTGACTGAAAGAACCTAACTCCCCCTGGATCGCGACTTTCATATGCAAGGCAAGGTATCTGGAGAGGCGATCTCAGGGCAAATTATTTCTTCGGGACGGTATTGCCGCTCAGGTCTTTCTTCAGCACGAGCGCGTCCACACCGTTGGAGTAGTACCGTGGCCAGGTCCGGATCACGTTGTAGCCGTGCCGTTTATAAAAGGACAGAGCGGCCACGTTGTCCACGGCGGTTTCCAGACCGACGGCGCGACTTCCGGCAGCGTGCAAGCGTTCTTCTGCGGCCTGCAGCAAAGCGGAACCCACGCCGGAGCGGCGCGTGCCCGGATCCACATCAATGGTGACGATGTGACCTGTGGGCCCGCGATGGGCAACGATGAAACCCAGAGCTTTTCCGCCTGAGCCATCGGCGGCGACCAGGGTAAACGCCCCGCGGTGACGAATGTAGGCCTTCAGTTCCGGCTTGGAATAGGCGATCCCTGCCGGGAAACACGTCTGGTCCATGCGCCATAGCGTTTCGAAATCCTCGGGCTCGAAGTCGCGGATCATGCTGGCGACATTGTAACCAGTGGCGGATCGGAACCGTGGAGAGGGTGAGTGCGGGATTCAGAATTCCCGGATTTCCACAACCTTTCCCGCGATTGCGCCAGGCAAGATTTAAATAGAGGAATTTGTCCCCTTGCTCATGTCGCAACCTCAGACGTACCATCAGCATCAGAGAATCAGCGAAAGCGAAGGACGCCGTGGGTCGTCTTCTCATCATTGACGTCAGCTGTGCTGTAGCGGCGTTGGCAACCTGGTATTTTCTGTTCGCCGCTTACAATCGCCGCCGAGGCGCTGAAGCGTTGCGGTGGATGCAGTCGGCCTGCGCCGGTAAGGGACGAATCCTGGATTTTCGCTGGCTCAACAGCTCGCGGCTGCACGCGCGTTTGCATTTCCCTTCCCGCAGCTTCGAAAACGCACACGTGACCGTGAAGTTCCGGCCGCGGCCCTTGCCAATACAGTGGCTGCTGAGCCGCATCCACAAGCAAAAAGAGACCCTCACGTTCGAGGCCGATCTGGGGGGCTCGCCCAGCTTTCACTTAGAAGTGGTGCGGCATCGCTGGTGCGCCCACAGCCGCGGCGTCGATGCCCGCAAACGGGACGAGCGGGAATGGGACATCTACGAACCCGGCCCCATCATCCTGACCACCAGGACGCACTGGAAACAGGACTCCACTCCGGAACTGAATACGCTCATGACCGTCCGGCAGCAGGATGTGCTGCAAGTGCGTTTCCGGCCGGAGTCTCCGCAGTTCTCGGCGACCATCGCCATGGATGCGCTGGACGATCCCAAGACCGCTTCCTGTTTTCTTAGCACGCTGCACGAGCTGGCAGCAGGCGCGTCTGCCCATCGACAATAGCTTCTGCCATGTAGGGACAGCCGCCTCGGCTGGCCAGCCGAGCGAAGCTCGGCCCGCGGACGAGGCGTCCGCGGCTACACTTGCGCGGTCAAGTAAACTGGATGCGCGCATGCCTACTCGCAAAGGCTCGATCCATTTATTCCGGCTCTTCGGAGTCGACGTATTCCTGCACTGGTGGTGGTTCCTGGTCGCGGTGTATGAGATTCAGAGCCGCGCCGGGCGATACTCCTCCGTCACCTGGAACGTCGTGGAGTACCTGGCGCTATTCCTGATCGTGCTCATGCATGAGTTCGGTCACGCCCTGGCCTGCCGTCAAGTGGGAGGCAGAGCCGACCAGATCGTACTGTGGCCGCTGGGCGGAGTCGCTTATGTCGATCCTCCTCAGCGTCCCGGTGCCACTCTCTGGGCCATTGCGGCTGGGCCACTGGTAAACGTGGCTTTGATACCTGTTCTGAAATTCGCTTTGCATGCGGTAAGCCGCTCGTTCAGGATGGGCCATAGGATTTCCAGATTTCTACAAGCGGTTCGCGCGTTTTATGACATCGATGTTTCACTGCTGATCTTCAATATTCTGCCGGTTTACCCGCTGGATGGAGGGCAGATCCTGCGCTCACTGCTTTGGTTTGTACTAGGGCGAGCGCGCAGCCTCAGCGTCGCAACCGTCGTCGGATTGCTGTGGGCAGCTTGTCGGATTCATTAGCCTGGCAATTTATGTGCGTGACACCTGGCTGGGGATCATCGCCTTTTATATGCTGATGAACTGCTGGGGCGGCCTGAAACATGCGCAAGACCTTTTGAAAATGGCGAAGCTTCCTCGTCGCCATGGCTTCAGCTGTCCAGCCTGTCACACTGCGCCGCCAGTAGGTAATTATTGGAAGTGCGCCAATTGCGGCCAGGAATTCGATACCTTTCAGACGGGAGCAGTCTGTCCCAGCTGCAGAACGCAGTTCCCTACCACGCGATGTCTCGACTGCGGCCGCTTGCATCCTCTGAGTGAATGGGCTGGTGCTTCACTGGTTGCGCCAAGTCTTTAGCCTGAGACAGCCTCACGCTATTCGATGATCTCGTGTCATGGGCGATTTCCCTGTTTACGGCGGACGGGGCGTCCGCCCCCCAGAAACAAAGGCGGGCTGTAAATAAATCCCTTTTATCTGTCCCATCAGCTTTTTCAATTTGCTGACCTCCTTCTCCCGCGCTATGCTTCCGACTTCCAACGCATTGTTGAAACCAGCCATTTCAACTTCCCGTTTACGCTTTACTTGAACTCATGAATCGCGAAGGAGACTGAACCACATCCATGTCTAACGAACTGCGCAATTTCCTGGCACTGACCTACGACGAACTGGAAGAACTCAACCTCAAGGCAAAGGAGCAGCGCAGGAACCGGGCGGCGGCGCACAAGGTTCAGGAAGACCGTCTCAAATATCTGACCGACGAAAAGCGCATCAAGGCTGTGACCGTGCTCTTCAGCGACCTTGAGGGCCGGCTGCACATGCTCGACTACGACAAGAAGTTCCTGCTGAAAAGCTGGGACAACCTGACTTTCGATGGCTCGTCGATTCGCGGATTCACGGCACAGCGGGAGAGCGATCTGCGCCTGGGCATCGACTGGTCCGCCTTTTATTGGGCACCCGCCGACGTGTTTGGCTCGGGCAAGGTGCTGGTATTCGGCGAGGTCATCGACAAGGGAGGGACCTCCTACTCCGGCGACATCCGCGGCGTACTGAAGAACTACGCTGAGGATCTGCACAAGAAGAAGGGATACACCCTTAACGCTGCCAATGAGATCGAAGGGTTCCTCTTCAAGGGCTCCGACGCCGAGCGCCATTATCACGAAACGCTGAAGTTCGAATACGTCAACACGGGCGGGTACTATCATTCCCTGCCGGGCGATCCCCTGCGAACTTTTATCGATACCACGGCGGAAGTGCAGCGCTCGATGGGCTTCCAGAACGAGAAGGATCACCCCGAAGTTGCGCCCTCACAGTTCGAAATCAACTACGGATACGGCGAAGTGGTAACGGCCGCCGATCAGATCCAGCTCTACAAGCTGATCTGCCGGCAAGTCGCCACCAACATGGGCTTGACCGCTTCCTTCCTGCCCAAGCCTGTGGTGGGCGTGAATGGCAGTGGAATGCACACCAACGTCTCCATCAGCGAGAACGGGAAAAATCTCTTCTGGGACCCGAAAGGTGAAGAGAAGCTCAGCAAAATGGGATGGGCATTTGTGGATCGCATTCTGACCCACGGCAACGACGTCTGCCTTTTGCTGAACCCCAGCGTGAATGCCTACCGGCGCCTCGATCCGCATTTCGAAGCGCCCAACCAGATCAAGGCTTCTGCCGTAGATCGCGGCTCCATGATCCGCATTCCCATCGGCAATGAAAAGAGCATGCGGGTAGAAGTTCGCTCGGTGGCGCCGGACGCCAATCCTTACATGGTCATGTACTCCATCTTCAAGACCGGGTTGAATGGCGAGACGGCGAAGATCAAGAATTTGCGGCAAGCCGAGCGTTACCTGCCGGACAACATCTACGACGCCATGCACAACTTCCGCAAGGCGGAGTGGACCACGACGTTATTCGGCGACGATGTGAAGGGCCGCTATGCGGATTTAAAGCAGGCCTCGGCTGACCGCTGCCCGCGTGCTCTGGGCACTTTCGTCAAGGCCCAGGAAGTCCAGTTCCACCACGAGGTGTACAACCAGTTTCTGTGGAATCTGTTCTAGATCTCGGAATCTGGAACGGCAAATGAAAGTGGTGCAAGGCTTCCACTCCCTTGTGCTGATGAAGGCCGTGAGTCTTGGCGTAATTTGGCGCTTGCTCGTCGCTGGCTTGCCCTGTATCAGCAAGGCTAGTGGACTTTGGAACTGCTCAGACGTCAAAGATAGTTCGCTGCCCGTATGGTGTGGAGCATGGCAATTTTAGACCCATGCTGGCGCAAAGCGGCGGGGATTGGTATATGTGCGTCAACTGCGGCCACCTCACCCTGCCTTCATCCCCCATCTTTCACTGCACGTGCAGCAAGTGCGTGACCCTGGACCGGAGCTCCCGCAGGCCGTATTGATACAGCCGGACCCGAGATTCACGAGAGGCCTGGGGTAGTCGTCCATGCCTGACCAAAGCAATGGCCCGCGCCAACCGTTGACGCGAACCTTGCTTCCTACCTAAGATGACTATCCGGATTCAAATTTCACTTCGAGGCTGCAATGCCTGCTTCGCGCTTGAGTAGTCTCATTCGCGCCATTGCCACTGACGTCCATTTCTGGATTCCCCTCAGTGTTCTTCTGGGCGGCCTCGTGCTCCTGGATAAACTCCGTTGAGCGCCAGCCACGAAAGCCTGCAGTCTCCAAGGTTATCGGTAGTGCAAACGCCCTTGCAGACCAGCCGTCTGCGAAGCCTGCAGGCGCTGGGGATTTTCTGCGGCTTTGCCGCCGGAGCGTGGCTGGGGGGCGCCGAAGCTCCCATCAAGCTGGTGAATCCTGACATTTCCCCCGTTACTGTCTCCCTGGTGATGGTGTGTGGCGTTTTTCTGGCGCGCTGGAGCGTTCCCGCGCTGATTCGGGGAACATCGCATGTGCGCGCCGACGTCCTTCAGGCCCCGCACCTGGTGGTATGGGCGATTCTGGCGGGATGCATGTGGGCGGTGGCCAACACCCTCACCATCTACGCCATCCGCAATGTGGGGCTCAGCATTGCGTTTCCGCTTTGGAATACGAACAGCTTGCTGGGTATTTTCTGGGGCTTCCTGCTGTTTCATGAATTGCGTCTCGCCGGATGGAAGCGGTGGGCCGGGGTGCTGGGAGGAGCGGTCTGCATGTTCGCGGGAGCAGCACTGCTGGCGATTGCCTCCTCGCACCAGGCTGCTCCGGGAAGAGCCACATTCGGCATCGCCGCCGCGCTGGGCGCCGGGATTCTCTGGGGCACGATGTACATCCCTTACCGCAAGGCGTATCTAACCGGCATGAACCCGCTGTCGTTCATCACTTTCTTCACTGTGGGAGAACTGCTGACAATGCTGGCGGTTGCTGTCGCATACCGTGGCGCAACGCCTCTCTGGCGCGAACTGAACGCGGCCAAGCCGGTGCTGTTCTGGCTTATGCTGGGGGGCTTCGTCTGGGTCCTGGGCGATCTCTTCCAGCAGTACGCTACGAAATATGTTGGCATCAGCCGCGGGATTCCGCTTTCCAACACCAATCAGCTTTGGGGATTGCTGTGGGGCATTCTCGTATTCCACGAGCTGCAGGGTGCAACTCATAGCGTGTATGCCCAGGTTGCGGGAGGGTCGCTGCTGATGGCGGCTGGCGCGGTCGCGATCGCCCTGTCCTCTGCCACTGAACAGGAACACTCGTCGTGGCGCAACGCCGCAGCACGGGAAGGCGACCGCTACGGAGTGGAGCACGAATACGTACGGGCAGGCATGGAAGGACGATCTTTCGGGAACACCCAGCACTCCAGATCGCTTCTGGATTGGCTGCTCATTCTCGGCACCACTACGCTATTCATTCTTCTCGCCAGCGTGGCGCGCCTGCCCGTAATGGACATCAGCATCGGCTGGGGTGTGGCGCTCAGCGTGGCAATGCTCGCACTACTCGCCGCGGGCGGAATCGTCCTATGGCGAACCACCCGGTTCCGGTGACGAAAACTGGTGGGTTACGTCTAAGCTGGGTCATCTTCAAAAGGCCTAGGTACGCCCGGCGGCATTGGCGGCGGGGACAGCCCAAGGGGCTGTTCCTAGGCGTGGGACAGATTACCAACAGGAGAGATTCATGAAACGCGCTTTGTGCGCTATTAGTCTCATTGTGTTTTCGCTTGCAGTGCTTCCAGTCGCAGGCCAGGTGAATCCGTACAAGGAAGGCACACCCGGCGTCACCGGCTACCGCGCTGAGGTAATGGCGGAGGTGATGGTGCAGGAAGACAAGTTCACGCGGCTGGCGGACGCCATCCCCGCGGAAAAATACACGTGGCGGCCGGCGCCCGATGTTCGCTCCTTTGCCGAAGTCTTCCTGCATGTCAGCGCGGCGAACTACAACCTGTACAACCTCGTCGGCACTGCGCCACCCGCGGGACTCGACCTGAAAAATATCGAGAAGTCCACGACCGACAAGGCGAAAGTCATCGCCATCATGAAAGAGTCCTTCGCGCACGCGAAACAAGCGATCAAGGCCATGCCGGATGCCGATCTGGAGAAGAGCATGGACTGGTTTGGCGGCAAGAACACTGAACGCGGGGCGCTCTTGTTCATCGTTCGTCACGGTGCCGAACATCTCGGGCAGTCCATCGCGTACGCCAGAATGGCAGGCGTCGTCCCCCCATGGACCGAAGACGCGCAGAAGAAGCAGGCGGAGAAGAAAGCAGGGTCGAAACAGTAGGGATCGTAGATCTCAGCCGCTGTCAAAGCAGGTAGTCCACTCAAGTTTCCTGCCTGCTGCTTTATTGAGCCTGGGCAAAGGCGATGCGGAAGACATAAGCGAACTTGCCCGGCGCTTGTTCCGGCACCGTGATGCGCAAGCCCTGGTCAGTTTGCTGGAAGGAGACGGCCGAATCCGCTCCGACCAGTTGCACTGACGCAACCCTCTCCTGTCCAGCAACGCCGCTGGGCAATGAGTGAACAACCACTTCGCGATTCGCCGGCCATGCCAGCGCAATGGCGTAGAGAATGCCGTTCTTGGTCGTGAAGCGAATATCTTCGGGCGTGTAGGACTGAGTGTCGGTATCGTGAAAGGATCCTTCCTGCACTTTGGTCGGACCCTCGCCATAAATTTTCCAGGGCCGCGTTCCGTAGATCGCGTCTCCATTCACCTTCAGCCAGGCACCCACGTCCCGCAGCACCTGCTGTACCTCATCAGGGATAGTGCCGTCGGAGCGCGGGCCGATATTCAGGAGCAGGTTACCGTTCTTGCTCACGATGTCGACAAGCTGGTGAATGACGAACTCCGCGGTTTTAAAGGTGTCGTTCTCGATGAATCCCCAGGAGCGATTGCTTACCGAAGTATCCGTCTGCCAATACAATTGGCGAATGCCGGAGAGCTGCCCACGCTCAATATCGAGAACAGCGGAATTCTCCTGCATCGCAAAATCTTTGTAGTTGATGACTCCATCCGGCTTTCCATTGGCCTGCACCGAGTTGTAGTAGAAGGCAGCGAAGCGGGTCAGGTCGGCGCGCACGGAGGGTTGTCCATCCCACCAATCGAAGTACATAATCTCCGGTTTGTACTTTTCAACAATCTCTGCGGATCGAGCCAGCCAATCGTGCGTCCATGCTTCGGAAACGAAGGTAAAATCGTTGCTCAGCGGGGTGCCGTGACGATTCTCCATCCAGTGATGCGCCGGGCCGTAGAAGGCCGCGTAGCGCGGATCATTCACATCGGAAGCAAAGGTACGGCCTTGATCGAAAAAGAAGTTGTGTTCCACGCGATGCGAAGAAGCCCCCAAGTGCAATCCTTCGGCGCGAACGGCTTTGGCTAAATCCCCAACCAGATCGCGGCGCGGTCCCATCCTGGCGGCAGTCCAATCGGAGAGGCCGCAGTCGTACATGGCAAAGCCGTCATGGTGTTCAAACACCGGCACCACATACTTGGCGCCGGCCTCTTTGAACAGGCGCGCCCATGCTGCCGGATCGAAGTGCTCGGCTTTGAATCTGGGAATGAAATCCTTGTACCCGAATTTGTTCTGCGGGCCGTAAGTGGCAACGTGGTGCTTGTACTCCGGCGTTCCAGGCGAGTACATGAGGCGGGGATACCATTCGCTGCCAAATGCCGGCACGGAGTACACGCCCCAATGAATGAAAATTCCGAATTTGGCGTCCTTGTACCACTCCGGCACTTGGTAATGCTGCAATGATTCCCAGTCGGGACGAAAAGCGCCTTTTGCGTTGACTTGATCCACGTGCTGCAGGATGGCGGAACGCGCTGCATCGTACTTCGCGCTCGCCTTTTGCCATACCTGATCGACCTCCTGAGGAGGTAGAGAAGCAGTCGGCGCATTCGAATCATTGTTCTGCGCCACACTCGACGGGCCGATCAAGGGGAGCAGTAACAACGTTGAAACCGATAGTCTCAGTAAAGCGGTATGGCAATTGCCAAGAGAAAGTCGCATACGAGTTGTCCCGAATTACGATCTAAATTGCACGCCACATCATAAAGCACTCGTCGTCACCGGCAGTGCTGGCCAGAGTTATACCTCAGACGGGACGTCTCATGTGCGCCCGTTGTGCTAGATTCAGAGTTTTCATGGAAATTGCTCCGACCATCTGCACGCAGGCACTGACTCGCCGATTTGGAGAACTTGTCGCCGTTGATGCGGTGGATCTGCGCGTCGCTCCCGGGCAGTTCTTCGGATTCCTTGGGCCTAATGGGGCCGGCAAATCGACCACCATCAAGATGCTGACGGGCCTGTTAGCCGCGAGTTCCGGGCGCATTGAAATCCTCGGCCTCGACCTTCAAAGTCACCCGGTCGAGGTCAAGCGGCAGATCGGAGTTGTGCCCGAAGGGATGGCTCTTTTTGGTCGCCTGACTGGGGCCGAGTTCCTGAGCTTTGCGGGAAGAATGTACGGCCTGGATCGCCAGACTGCCGCCAACCGCGCCTCCGAGTTGCTCGAGTTCATGCAACTCGCCGATCAGCCCAGAAAACTGGTCACGGATTATTCCCACGGGATGCAAAAGAAGCTGGCAATGGCCGCCGCCGTGATCCACGGGCCCAAGGTGTTATTTCTCGACGAGCCTTTCGAAGGCGTGGATGCCATCGCTGCCGGTACTCTGAAAGCCATGCTGCAGCGCATGATCGCTCGCGGGGCGACGATCTTCCTGACGTCCCACGTTTTGGAAATTGTCGAACGGCTTTGCAGTCACGTCGCGATCATCCATCAGGGACGGCTGGTTGCACAGGGATCGCTGGAAGAATTGCGGGCTGGCGTGCAAGCGCAAGCGGGCACCGGAGACGGAGTTGCGGCGTCCGCCGAAAAGCTCACGCTGGAAGAAATATTCCTGCGCGTAGTAGGCGGATCACGGCGCGCCGAGCAGGAACTCTCATGGCTGGGCTAGCGGCGCTTCAGGATTGCAGGCTGCGGTCGACGATCTTGCGCCGTTTGCGTTGCGCATGCAAGCGCCGCAGCGCAGACAGCAATCTCCTTTGAGGTTTCACCGACATGGTGAGTAGCGAATAATCGAAGGTGGCGCCGCAGTCACAACACACTTTATAACTGTGCCGGTTGATGGTGAAAACCCGGCTCAGGTTCCGGTGGCGACAGCCGAAAGCAAGTTCAAGCACGCTGGCCAAAGGATGCGTGAAGCTGTCCCACAACGGAGGTTCTTCCGACCCAGGCATCGCACTACCTCCCAGTCCATTTCAGTGTTGCACGCAGGATAGAAATTCCCCTGTGAGCCATCTAACACTCGCTCGTGATGAAGCTCACAGTGCGAATCCAACCTGTAACTCGGTTATCGGCACAAATTCAATTGCCTACGACGTCGTTACAAGGAAACAGGTTACGGCGGAGTGCGGCCGCCAGACCGGGCATTGTGCAACAATGGAAGCTTCCCAAAATGAGCCTGGCCCGACCGGTATCCACACAACTAGAGGCCATTGCCGAATTGCGCTGGCGGACGTTCGTCAATGGTCTGCGCAGCCGGCGTGGCAAAACTGAATTCGCCTCCCGCATGGTGGTAAGTTCGGTGTTCGCGCTCGGCGGACTGGGCGGCTTCCTGGTAGCCTCGTTTTTCTCATACCTGCTGGTCTCCCAAGGTAAGCCGGAGTATCTCGCGGTCATCCTGTGGCCCATCTTCTTCTTCTGGCAATTCTTCCCGGTGATGGCCACGGCGTTCACCAATAATCCCGATTCGACAGAACTTCTTCGATTTCCGCTGACCTACCGTTCGTATTTCCTGGTGCGAATGGCGTTTGGACTGTTCGATCCCGCGTGTGCGATCGGTAGCCTGGGGTTGCTGGGAGTTTGGCTGGGTGTCACCATCGCGCAACCGCTATCGTTCGTTTGGACCGCGGTGGTGCTGGTCACGTTCGGCGTGTTCAATCTGCTGCTGATGCAGACGGTTTTTGCCTGGCTGGAGCGATGGCTGGCACAGCGCCGAACGCGGGAGATTTTCGGGGTGGTGTTCATTCTGCTGATGCTCAGCCTGCAATTGATCGGGCCCATGGTGGAGCACTGGAACAAGACCGCCCGGCCGGAGTTCCGGCGTGCTTTCGAAGTCGGCAGCCAGATTCAGGCGGTACTGCCCCCCGGCTTGGCGGCCGACGCCATTTCCCAGGCATTGCACGCCCAAATTGTTGTCGGACTCACTTCGCTGCTGTTGCTGGCGGCGTTCGGGCTGGCAGCCGGGTACCTGCTGCATCTGAGGATTCGGGCTCAGTTCGCGGGTGAAAGTCTCAGCGAGACTGCCGGGCGGTCCGCGGTGCCGCAAACTCAAAGTCTCGCAGGTGGGGTGGGATCTCCCTGGATTCTCGCAGGCAGTCGCGGCCGTCTTCGAGAAAGAGATGCGTTATCTCGCGCGCAGTGGTCCCATGCTGCTGACCCTGATCATGCCTGTGTTCATGCTGGTGGTGTTTCGCATGGGACCGCTGAATCCCATGCACCGCTCGGGCGGCCTGAGTCGCACTCCTGATATGGCGTTCCCGGGAGCCGCGGCGTACGCGCTGCTCGTGCTCACGAACCTGGTGTACAACACCTTCGGCGCCGACACCGGAGGCATTCAGTTCTTCTATGCCTCTCCCGTTCATTTTCGTCAGATCATCCTGGGCAAGAATCTCACTCACGCCGCTGTGGTTGTGCTAAACACGGTTCTCGCCTGGATCGCGGTCAGATATCTCTATGGCGCGCCTCACCTCGCGGTTACGGTGGCAACCATTGCGGGACTTTTGTTTGCTGCGCCTTTGAACTTCAGCGCGGGAAACCTGCTGTCACTCTATTCGCCAAAGAAGCGGGACTTCTCCGCCTTCGGAAGGCAGAACGCCACCCAGACGACCGTCCTGGCGAGCTTCGGCATGCAAATTGTCATCGTGGGATGTGGAATCGGTGTATTTGCAGTTGCGCGGTACTACAACGATCTCTGGATCGCCGTCCTGCTGTTTCTGATCTTGGCGGCAATCTCAATCTCGATTTATCTCGCAGTACTACGCAGCATGGACCGCATCGCACTGCAGCACCGGGAAACGCTGCTGACCGAACTGTGCCGGGCTTAGCCGGTAATTCACTTCCTCTCCGGTTGGGCAAGAAAGCGATAGCCCACGCCGCGGACGGTGAGCAGGTGCCGCGGGTTTCCCGGATCGTCTTCGATGTATCGGCGTAAGCGCACGATGAAGTTATCAATCGCGCGGGTATCCGTGTCTTCATGCAGCCCCCAGACCTCCTCCAGGATCTGTTTGCGCGATACCACCTTGCCATCATTGCGGACGAGGTGGCGCAACAACTCAGATTCCATCAGCGTCAGGCGGATGGTGCTGTGCTCGGAGCGGAGTTCGAGCTCTCCGAAATCGATGGTTCGGCCGGCAAAAGAAAAGCTTCCAAAATCGTCATCCTTGCCGGGCTCGTTTCCCGCCGGTCCAGGAGCGTGCTGACCGCGTATCCACTGGCTGCGGCGCAACAAGCCTTGTAAGCGGGCCAACAAGATCGAGAGCTCGAATGGTTTGGGCAGGTAATCGTCGGCACCGGAGGCGAAGCCTTTCAGCACGTCCTCAGGACGACCGCGCGCGGTCAGCATCAGCACAGGGACATAATTCCGCGCCGAGCGCAGTTCCGAGACCACCGTGAACCCATCTTTGCCCGGCAGCATGATGTCGAGCACCACGGCGTCGAACTTTTCCTGCTGGGCCAGCAGACGCTCAGTCGCGGCTTCGCCATCGCCGACCACCTCAGCCTCGTAGCCTTCCGCCTCCAGATTGAAGCGGAGCCCCTGCGCCAGGTGCGCCTCGTCCTCTACTACTAATACCCGGCTCACGCGTCTGGCCTCGCGGAAGATGACATGCGTGGCAATTCAATCGTCACCGTCGTCCCTCGCCCCTCGCCCTCGCTCTGCGCGAACGCTTTTCCCCCATGCTTCTTAGCGATTGACCGCACAATGAATAAGCCCAGCCCGGTTCCCTTGATGTGAGCCAGGGAGCGGCCCCCTACCCGCTGAAAGCGCTTGAACATTCGCTTGAGATCCTGGGGGGCGATGCCGACACCCTGGTCTTTCACTTCCAAGCGGACGCGCTTGTCGTCGGGAGTCTCCAGGCGTACGGCCACATCGACGTTATCGCCGGAATACTTGACGGCATTTTCGAGGATATTGGAAACTGCGGTGCGCAGATCCTCGGGACTGCCCAGCACGCGCACTCCGTTGCCGTTATTGAGCGCCTGTTCGTAGCGCATGGCCTGGGGCGGCAGATGGTGGCGGGTGCGAATCACATCCAGGCAGTCTTGCACCAGTTGGCCGAAATCGACTTCGGCTTTTTCCCGCCCGGCTCGCTTGTCGCCTGCCCTTCCGGCGCGCAGCACCTGCTCGATGGTTTCGGTAAGCCGGTCGGCATCGCTCAGCATGATCTTGTAAAACTCCTGCTTGCGTGCTTCCGGCAAATCGCGCCGCTGCAAGGTTTCCAGATGCAGCCGAATGGAGGCGACGGGCGTTTTTAATTCGTGGGTAACGGCATTGATGAAGCTGTCGTGCTGCTCGCTGCGGCGTAATTCCCGCACCAGGAAAATGGTGTTCACCACCATTCCAGCAATCAGCAGGGCGAAGAAGATAATGCCGAACAACAGCAGCACTCCCTCCCGCCAGTTGAGGATGATCCAGCCAACGTTGAGCGCGACGGCGAGGGCAACCAGACCAATGCCCAAACACAGGAAAAACACGATGGTCCCGCGGCGACTCGTGATGTGCATGGCTTCAGAGAGATTTTACAGCGTACCACCAAGGCTTCGAGACAAAGGTCTGTTGCACAGCTGTGTTCGCCGGAATGAAGCGCGTCCCAGCGGCGGAGTGGATAGATTCGTATATAATCGTCTACTTATTGCTCATGTAACCGTTCAGCTCCTATAGCTCTGTCGGCGCGCTATCGGATTCTCTTGGGGGGATGTTCTTGCATTTCGGTTTTCGCCGAATCGTACTCTTCCTGTGTCTCTTCGCGGTTCCTCGGCTCTCCGCGCAGGAGGGCTATTTCGCCAACTGGTTCAACCGGGTGAAGGAAACGCAGGCTGAACAACCTCACTGGATCACCCCACTGTTCACCACGACGCCGCGGCTCGAAGAGGAGTTTCGTTCCGACATCGTTTGGACCCCGGTCGCCGGCGGAACCAGCATGAACTACGGGGCGGGCAAAGGTCTGGAACTGATCCCGACCAAACAAACAGAAATCATCCTTGGCCTGCCGCCCTATCAAGTCCCGCTCAAAGGACCGGACGGGTTCGGAAATATTCCCCTCTTGCTGAAGTATCGTTTCTTGACCGGGAATGAAGAGCACGGAAACTACATTGTCACGGCGTTTCTTGGAGGCAGCATTCCGTATGGACGCTTCGCGTCGGAGTATGCCTCCGTCACCCCAACGATTGCCTTCGGCAAAGGATTCCACCAGTTTGCTTTCCAAAGCACGCTGGGTTGGACGATTCCCACCGGAGGCCGGCAGAAATCCGGTACTCCCGTGGCCTACAACACAGCATTCCAGTACCATGTCTTACGCAAGCTGTGGCCGGAAGTGGAGGTGAACGCCACTTTCTGGCCCAATGGCAAGCTGGACGGAGACAAGCAGGTGTTTCTCTCTCCGGGACTGGTGGCGGGACGATTTCATTTGTGGGGACGTCTGGGACTCAGCATCGGAGCAGGGGAACAAATCGCGGTCACGCATTTCCACCAGTTCAATCACGCGAAAACGCTGTCGATTCGCTTCCCTTTCTGATGTTTGCAGAACAGGGTGGTACCGCATGAAGACGGAACACAAGAAAAGTCGAGCTCCCGACGGTGAGACTTTGCTTCGTCCGCGGGACGCCGCCGTACAGCTGCAGATCAGCTATCCCACGATCAAGCAGTGGATCTACCATCGCAAGCTGAAGGCGGTAAAAACGCCCGGCGGCCACTACCGTATTGCGCAATCTGAAATCGATCGTCTGCTCTATCGCACGCGCGGCCACAATGAAGGCGAGCGCCGCGTGACTTACCAGCGCATCAGCGGACGGAACCAGCTGGTGGGCCGCGTGGTGGACGTCCGCGTCAGCGGCCTGGTGGCGCAGGTGACACTATCGGTGGGCGGTCAGCTCATTACTTCGCTGATTACGTCAGGCGCGGTGCGGGAAATGCAACTGAAGAAGGGCCAGACGGCGGCCGCGCTGATCAAGGCGACGGAAGTGATGATCATCCGGGTGTGATGGAAACGCCCTGATTGCAGGAAAAAGCCCCGACCGAAGCCGGGGCTGATCCGAAAATAACTCCAGGAGTGCCTAGTCTCCCGACGGTGCCAACTCGGGCGCAATCAGCCGTCCGTTGGGAGCCGCCACGAGCCCCTCCTCGATATCGCCTAATGTCACGCGCTTGATGTCCCACGCCAGCCCAAGCTTTTTCAGGATCCAGATCCCGTACCAGTTGACGTCGATCTCGTACCAGGTGAAGCCGTGTGAGGCCGAGGTCGGATGCGCGTGGTGATTGTTATGCCAGCCTTCTCCGAAGGTCAGCAAAGCCACCCACCAGCTGTTGGTGGACAGGTCCCGCGTGGCAAAGCGCCGCGATCCCCAGGAATGGGTGGCCGAATTCACCAGCCAGGTCGCATGCAGCAAGAAGACGGTGCGGAAAAACGTTCCCCAAAGGAGCCACGGCAAGCCACCGACGGCAAAAAGGATGATGCCGAGAATGACCTGTGGAACGTAGTGATATTTCGTAAGCCACACGTGGAACTTGTCTTTGGCGAGATCAGGAACGTAGCGCGCCAGGGTCGTGGCATCGTGATGCATGGACTTGCCCATGAGGATCCAGCCCATGTGCGCCCACCACTTTCCGTCAATGGGTGAGTGCGGATCGCCCTCCTGGTCGGAGAACTGGTGATGGATGCGGTGGGTCGCCACCCAAAAAATCGGTCCGCCTTCCAGCGCCAAGGTCGCGCAAACGGTCAGAAAATATTCCATCCACTTCGGCGTCTTGAATCCGCGATGCGTGAGGAGCCGGTGATACGCCATGCCGATGCCAAGGCTGCCTGCCACCCACCACAGAAAGATCGCGACCAGCAAAGCTTTCCAGGTGAAAAAGAAGAGAGCCGCGACGGCCCCGACGTGAAAGGCCGCCATAAAGCCGGCGGTGATCCAGTTGACCTGGTCTTTGCGAGCCTGTGTTCGTTCTAGATCTTGCAGTTCCATTGGTAGGAGGATCCCCGTTCCCTGAGCATTAGATGAGAAACTTTTGCTAACTTATCAGGAGAATGAGGGGGAATCTGTAATACTTGTGTAATACGCCGATCGTTCGCGCATTACGCAGGTAACCCGACCGTAACGCGGTGCAGTTCAGTGTGACAGGCGTGCTAAGCCGCTTCGCCCTTCACCTGCACGCCCGCCCACTTTTCCAGCAAGGTGAGGGTCGCGGCGTAATCGAGATCCTGGTTCCCATCCTCAGTTGCCATTTGGTAGATCTCCTCCACGGTTTCGAGGGCGGGCAATTTCACCCGGGCTTCTTTGGCAGCCTCGAGCGTGAGCCGGATATCTTTGTGCATGAGGCGCAAGGGAAAATTTGGCGTGAAGTCACGTTGCAGGATGAATGGCCCCTTGTAGTCCACAACTCCGGAGCGCACCATGGTGGCTTCAATCAGATGAAGTAACTGTTGCGTGTCCACTCCCAGTTTGGTGGCCAGGGTTAAAGCCTCGGCGAATCCTTCGAAGATGAGCGCTATTTGCAAGTTCATGGCGAGCTTGGTCGCCTGGCCTTTGCCGGTCTCCCCCATGCGGAATATCTTCTTGCCCATGGCGGCAAAAAGAGGTTTCAAGCGCTCAATAACTTCTTCGGCGCCGCCGACAATGAAGACCAGGGTGCCGTCGCGAGCTCCGATCTTGGAGCCGGTCATGGGAGCATCGACCCAGGCCACGCCTTTGGCCGCGAGCCGCTCGGCGAACTTCACCGTGGCGGAGGGAGAGATCGTGCTGGAGTCTGCGATGATGGCGCCGGTGGCGAGCGCCGATTCCGCCCCTTCTTTGCCGAAGATGACCTCTTCGACGGCGTTGGTGTCCGAAACGCAAAGCCAAACGACTTCAGCGCCCTGCGCAGCCGCAGCCGGCGTGGGAGCCACTGCCGCTCCTTCTACCAGCTTCCCCGGGGTGCGATTCCACACCGTAACTTCGTGTCCTGCTTTAACGAGATTCGCGGCCATCGACTGTCCCATAATTCCTAATCCCAAAAACGCCACTCGCATACGAAACTCTCTCCTTCGGCGAAGAACCAGCGCTGGAAGCGCTTTTGGATTAGAAATGAGGCGAGTAAGGCAGGTCAAGCAAACTGCGATGAGAATCAAGCTTTGTGTCGGTTGACGGATTTGTGCTTGGGAGCTGTTTGCGCTGCCGCTGTGATTGTTGACGAAAACCATGACCATCCCAAGAGGTGTGAAGCAGGTTACCAGCGTACTTCGTCTCCAAGTAAAAAAGCAGCCTGCAATGCCACGGAATCATCTAAGATGTTGAGCACTCCATCGCGGCGGTCCGGCAGAGCTGCGACGTGGCCCTTTTAGATGATCAAGCAGACACTGCGCAACCCAGCGCTTCGGAAACGAGCCACGCAATTCTCGCGCCTGGTGCGCCATTCCGCCGTGACCCGGCGCTGCGGCGAGACTCACAAGCCGCGCCTGGCCACCAACGGAGAACTCGGCATCACCTTCATCGGACATGCCAGTTTCTTCGTTCAGATGGGCGGAAAGAGTGTCGTCATCGATCCGAATTTTGCGCGCTGGCTGTTTGTGCTCAAGCGCTTGCGAAGACCCGGATTACGCATCGCCGATCTTCCGGCCATCGACTTGGTGCTGGTTTCACACGCGCACTTCGACCACCTCCATCGCCCATCTCTGCGGGCGATTGTGCAAAATAACCTGCACACGCGCGGCGTGGCGCCCGCCATCATCGTCCCTACGCATGTTTCCGACCTGGTTTCGGATCTCGGATTCTCGGAGATTATCGAACTCGACTGGTGGAAAAGTTCCCGGCACAACAATGTCTTGATCACGCACGTGCCTTCGCGGCACTGGGGAGCCCGGATCCTGAAAGATTCGCATCGCGGGTATGGCGGCTTCGTGCTGAAGTCGGGCAAGCACTCGGTTTATCACGCTGGCGATACTGCCTATTTTTCCGGCTTCAGCGAAATCGGACGCCGTCTCGCGCCCGACCTCGCCCTGCTCCCAATTGGAGCTTACAATCCGCCGCAGTTCCGCAACGTGCACGCCAGTCCTGCCGATGCTATGCAGGCCTTTCTCGATCTCAAAGCGCGCTGGATGGTGCCCATGCACTACGGGACTTTTAGGCTTTCGCATGAACCGGTGGACGAACCGTTGCAACTGCTCGATCAGGAAGCCCGGGCGGCCGGCGTCCAGGACAAAGTTGTGGTCCTGGAAGAAGGCGTAACCCGCTTCTTCTAACCCAAGTCACTCGATTCTATTCGGCTGGAATATACCGTTCTGAACGATTTCCACTCGGAATTGATGGTAAACTCTCCGAAAATCCAGCCTAGGAGGCATTTATGTCAGTAAAACCCATTCCTGAGGGCTATCACACCGTCACTCCGTTCATGACGGTGAAAGATTGTGCTCGAGCCATCGAATTCTACAAGCAGGCGTTCGGGGCCGAGGAGCGTGGCATAGCCAAAGATCCGAGCGGCAAGGTCATGCATGCGGAGATTAAGATCGGAGATTCCGTCATCATGATGGCAGACGAATTTCCCGACTTCGGCGCGCTATCTCCTGAATCGGTGGGCGGCTCGAGCATGGGCTTGCACATCTATGTCGCAGATGTGGATGGGGCGTTTGCTCGCGCGGTGAAGGCTGGGGCGAAAGTCGAGATGCCCGTAATGGACCAATTCTGGGGCGATCGCTACGGCAAGCTTAAAGATCCCTTTGGGCATAAATGGTCGATCGCGACGCACGTGAAAGACATGTCCTCGGATGAGATGAAGCGTGCCATGGACGATGCCATGGCCAAGATGCAGAAGACCGCCTGACACTCTCTTCACCACAGACGTCACCGGGCTTGACCGAGGAGCCTTGTGGCGCTCTGTGGTTGTTTTTCTCCGAACCGCAATCAATACGCCAGGATGATTCTGAGGTCGCGCAGGTTGTTTCCGGTGGGACCAATCTCAATGGTATCGCCGAGAGCGTGGAAGAGCGGGTAGGCATCGAATCCTTCCAGTGCGGTGTGCGGGTTCAGGCCGCGCTGCTTGGCGCGCTCCATGGTGCTTCCGTCGGCAATGGCTCCCGCAGCAGGACTGTTTCCATCCACGCCGTCCGTTCCCGCGCTGAGCACGGTAATGTGCTCACCGGCAATCTTCTCCGCACACGCCAACGCAAACTGCTGGTTCCTGCCGCCGACTCCAGCATTGGCGACTTTTACTGTTAGTTCTCCTCCCGATAGCAGGCACACTGGCGAGAATTGCTTTCGCAGTTCGCGCGCTCTCGGCAGTAGATACTCAGCGGCCTTGGTATATTCCCAGTCGTCGCAGGTGTTATCGACGTGCACGAAGAAACCGGCGCGCTCGGCCGCCAGGCTTGCCTGTTCGATCGCGCTTTGGTTGGAGAGCACGGTCCACCATCGCGCGCGCTGAAATGCCGGATCGTCGGATTTGGGGGTTTCTTCCAGAGAATGCCGCTCGAACAGTTCGCGCACGCTCGGACGGGAACTGCGGAAGCAATTCATATTTCTGCGCGAGCCTATAACAATCCTCCGTGCTGGTGGAGTCCGGCATCGTGGGCCCGGAGGCCAGAGCATCTGGAGTGTTGTCGGGAACGTCCGAGACCAGCAACGAAACCTGTTGCGCCGGAAATGCAGCTTTGGCGAGCCTCCCGCCTTTCACCGCAGAAAGATGTTTGCGAATGGCATTGATATCGGCAATGGGAGCTCCGGAGTGAACCAGCGCGCGGTAGGTGGCAACGATGTCAGGCAGCAAAATCTCCTGGTCGATGGGCTTCTCGACGATGGATGAGCCTCCTCCGCTAAGCAAAAACAGAACCAGCGACGTTGCCATTTGCGCATCCAAGGCACGCAATATCGCGGTTGCGGCCAGAATCGATTCCTCGTTCGGAGTGGGATGCCCGCCGCGAAAATAGCGAAAGCCGCGCAACTGGGTTGCAGGTTCGACCGAAGCCGCAACAATGCCTTCCAGCGAAGTCCCCACCTGCGCAGCCAACGCTTCGGCCATGCTGTGCGCAGCTTTTCCCAGCGAAATCACGAGCACCCGCGAGTAGGAATGCAGGTCGTAAAGGTCCTCGCGCACGCGCAGGATTCCTCGTTCGCAATTCACATGACACTCAAAGGCCTTGCTGATCGAGGCCTGATCCATGGTGTAGCGAAAAATGGAACGCGCGGTCTCGCTCATTTCCCGGAAACGCGCTTGGGTGGAGGGATCAGGCATGGGGAGATTATAAGAGGCAGTTCTCAGGGATCAGTTGCTTAGTTCTCAGCAACGGATTGCTTCTGATTTATGTGAGCTTTGCCTCTTTGATCCAGGCTTCGATGGCGTCGCGCAACTCGCGCAAGCGGCCCTCAAAAAAGTGGTCCGCGCCTTCGATGATGATCAGCTTCTTCGGTTCCGGTAGCGAGGCCGCCAGTGCTTCCAACTTTGATCGAGGGCCGAACTGGTCGCGAGCTCCACTCACGAACAGCTTGGGCTTCAGGCAATCCTGCAGGAACTCAAACGTGTATACCCGTGGATCCTCTGTGCCGGAAGTTACCGGAGCCAGTGGAATTCCAAGGCCGATCGCGGCTGTAACCCGGGGATCTGCACAAGCCGCGCGCAGGCCAACGGCGGCGCCGAAGGAGAAGCCGGCGAAGATCACGGGCAAGTGATATTCCGCATCAATCCAGTCAATGGCGGTGCGAACGTCCTCGACTTCGCCCTTTCCGTAATCGTGCTCGCCCTCGCTTAGTCCTGTTCCCCTGAAGTTGAAGCGCAGCACTGGAAAACCGAAGCTGTTGAGCGCCTTCATGGTGTGGAAGACCACCTTGTTGTGCAGCGTTCCTCCGAACAAAGGATGCGGGTGACAGACCACCGCTGCGTGCGTGGCATTGCTTGCGCCAGCATTCAGGAGAGCTTCCAGACGGCCTGACGGCCCGTTCAGAAATAACGAGCGGATTGTCGCATTCGACGAAAGCACAACGCATAGCTTACACGCAGGCAGGAATTGGTGAGACTTCATGGGGGGACAGTGCAAGTGAGATCTAGTCCGAGGTCCGGTTTTGCTATTCTCTCCAGCATGGACGCAGTCACGCTGACGCGAGAACTCATCGATATCGAATCTATTTCGGGGAATGAATCTGCGGTCGGGAATTATCTTTACGGCGAGCTTTGCCGCCTGGGATATGAGACCAGGAAGATTGCGGTCGAGGGCGATCGATTTAACGTGTTTGCCACCTGGCCGGATCACTCCGATCCAGCAGTTGTGTTGTCCACGCACATGGACACGGTCCCTCCATTCATTCCATCCTCGGAAGATAACGAGAATATCTACGGTCGCGGTTCCTGCGATGCGAAAGGGATCATCGCGGCGCAGGTAGCGGCAGCAGAACGGCTGCGCGCGGAGGAAGTCTATGCGGGATTACTGTTCGTGGTAGGCGAAGAGCGAGACAGCCTGGGCGCGAAAGTGGCCAACGAGTATGCCCCGTCGCAATGCCGGTTTTTGATCAATGGCGAACCCACCGAGAATCGTCTTGCGCTGGCCTCCAAGGGAACGCTGCGCGTTGAGGTGACTGCGCGGGGGAAGATGGCGCATTCGGCCTATCCGGAATTGGGCGAGTCGGCGATTGACAAGCTGATTGCAGTGCTCGGCAGGTTGCGGCAAATGCCGCTGCCATCTGATCCACAGGTTGGGCCTTGCACGCTGAATATTGGACTGATTGAAGGCGGACGCGCGCCGAACGTAATTCCCGATTACGCGCATGCTGATTTGCTCTACCGGCTCATAGGACCCACGGACGCCCTGAGAAGGGAAATTGTGGCCACTGCCGGCGATCAGGTGGAGGTCACCTTCCCGCTGGAACTCCCCTTTTTGCGTTTCCGCACCGTGCACGGATTACCGACCATGATCGCAGCCTTCACCACCGACATCCCAAAGCTCACGAATTGGGGTGAACCTCTGTTGATTGGTCCCGGATCGATTCACGTAGCGCACACGGAGGGAGAGTTCATCTCAAAGCGGCAACTGCATGAGGCCACGGATCTGTATTGCCGGATCGTGCAGCAGTTACTGAACTCATAACGTACGAGATCCGGCATGTCTTCCAACATGCCTTCCCGCCATGGCTCACCGCATCGGTTGATAGCGGTAAACTGAATGGATGAGCACAGCGACCTTAAATTCACTCGCCCGGGCTTCCTCCTCTTATTTGCGCTCGGCCATGCACCAGCCCGTTCAATGGCATGAGTGGGGCTTGGAGGCATTCACTGAAGCACGCCGGGAAAATAAGCCCATGCTGCTGGACATCGGCGCCGTGTGGTGCCACTGGTGCCACGTGATGGATCGGGAGTCGTACGACGATCCGGCCATCGCGGCGATCGTCAACGAGCACTTCGTGGCCGTGAAGGTGGATCGGGATGAGCGGCCCGATATCGACAGCCGCTATCAGGCGGCGGTCCAGGCAGTCAGCGGGCAAGGAGGCTGGCCGCTCACTGCTTTTCTGACTCCAGATGGCAAACCCTTCTATGGCGGCACTTATTTTCCGCCCAACGACGGTCATGGACGTCCCAGCTTTCGCCGCGTGCTGCTCAGCATCGCCAACGCTTACAAGGAGAAGCACGGCGATGTGGTCGAGCAGGCTGCCATGGTCGAAACCGCGATTGCGCAGTCGGAATCGTTTGCCGGCCGGGATGGGCGCATTTCGCCAGCCGTGATTACCGCGATTCAGGAATCTGCGTTCAAGATGTTTGACCCGCAGCACGGAGGCTTTGGGCAAGCACCGAAATTTCCGCATCCCTCGGCGCTGGATTTGCTGATTGAGAGATATTCCCACTCTCAAAATTCAGCGGAGCTTCGCTCCACCGGACAGCCGATGGCGGCTGTCCCTACAGATTCCAACAGGCTACGCGAACTGATCGTCACGACGCTCGAGCACATGGCACTGGGCGGAGTTTACGACCAACTGGCGGGAGGGTTTCATCGCTATTCGGTCGATGAGCGCTGGGTCGTGCCCCACTTCGAGAAGATGTGCTACGACAACTCCGAATTGCTGAAAAACTACGTGCACGCGTACCAGGCAACTGGCGAACCCCTGTTCGCGGATGTCGCGCGTGACATCATTCGATGGATGGACGAGTGGCTGAGTGATCGCGAGCGCGGCGGATTCTACGCCTCGCAGGACGCGGACATTTCGATGGAAGATGATGGCGACTACTTCACCTGGACGCTGGACGAGGCCAAAGCGGTGCTTACTGAACAAGAAGCTGAGGTCGCGGCCCTGCACTACGACATCAATGAAGTCGGGGAAATGCATCACAACCCCGCCAAGAATGTGCTCTACGTGCGTGCGCCGATCGACGAGATTGCACGCCGGATGAACCTCGCGCCGGAGAACGTGCAGCGGTTACTGAACTCGGCTAAACGGAAGATGTACGCGGCCCGGCTGCAACGTCAGGCGCCTTACGTGGACAAGACCGTCTACGTGGGATGGAACAGCCTGTGCGTTTCGGCCTATCTGGAAGCCGCCAGAGTTTTGAATCTGCCGGAGGCACGGCGCTTTGGGTTGCGCTCTCTCGATCGGGTGCTCGGACAAGCCTTCCGCGCCAAAGAAAGTTCGGGCACATTGCTGCACGTAGTGGCTTACTCGGACCCCAAGGCGGAACATCGAGAAGTCCCCGGGATGCTGGATGATTATGCGTTTACAGCTTTGGCCTGCCTGGATGCGTACGAAACGACCTCCGATCTGAGTTACTTCCGCTTTGCGCGGTCGATTGTGGACGCGATGGTAACGCGTTTTTTTGACGCCACCGGAGGAGGATTTTTCGACACCGAACCGGAACCCAACGGGAAGAGCCTGGGCGTACTGGCCACCAGACGCAAACCGCTGCAGGACTCACCGACTCCCGCCGGAAATCCGATGGCAGCCATTGCCTTACTGAGAGTGCATCATCTTACCGGGCAGGCGGATTATCGGGCCAAGGCAGAGCAGACGCTGGAGACCTTTGCAGGAGTGGCGGAACAGTTTGGGATTTTCGCGGCAACGTATGGGATTGCGGCGCTGCACTTTCTGGAGAGCCCGATTCAGGTGGTGATCATCGAGGGAGAGGACCAAGCGACTGCGGATCAGCTGTATGCAACCGCGGTAGCGCCGTTCGCTTTCAGCAAGACGGTGATACGGCTAAAACAGAATCAGGCCGTGGCCGAAAATCTCCCTCCAGCCTTGGCGGAGACCATTCCGCAGCTGCCGGAACTTCGGGCGGGCAGGTCGTGCGCGGTACTCTGCTCCGGTTCCACCTGTCAGCCGCCGGTATTTGCCCCCGCGGAACTTCAGTACACGATGAGGAAGCAATGAACGGTGGCCAAGGACAAATTCAGCCTCTGGGTAATGCTCCGAGCAATTGCTCAAAGCTCATTGCTCATGGCTCATTGCTCATCGCTCATTCCAAAAAATAAGGGCTGCGCGGATTGATTTGTTCCGCCAGCCCGAAGATTGCAAAGCCCTTGGTGATCGGCCGAAGTGACAGTTACGGCAGGTTACTTTGGTTACCTTGTGGTTGCGTCCTGTCTGGGTTCTACTGGCCGAGCAGGAGTTGTTTTGCAGTTTCGTGATCCGGGTGGGCACAGAAGCAGCGGGCCGCCGTCCGCGGCGGGAACCTGTTGGACGGCAGCTGCGATGAATGTGCCCACTAGTCCTACCATCAGGACAGCGATCCTGATCGTACGTTTCATGGGTTTTTCTCCTATACCACGCTTAGGGTCTTCACCCGATTGCCATTCACGCGGTGCCGCATTATAGGGCAGGTGTCAACCCCCCTGGCAAGATTTTTTGCTAGCCACCGCCATTCCTTGATCGGCCTGCTCCCCCCTCGGTGGGCAACGCAGACGTATCAACCTCCCTCACATAATGTTGCAATTAAAGCTGAAAGCTTCTCTGGAAGTTACCGCCGGAGTGGAATAGCTGCCGGTTACTACGTCGGTAATTTTACGAAATCCGAACAGAGGGTTTGCGGTCCTTGAGGATGGAAGAGTTGTGTAATTGGATCAGCTTTTACCGGCAGCCCTTATGATTCCCGCGAAGCTGTCGGTTGCAGCCGCGGCTTGCGCTTTCAATCCATCCGCCCCAGGCTCGGGAACCGGTAGGGACAGATCTGCCGCAGCGGGGGTACGCGACAAGGCGCGATCCACCATGCTCTCAAACATGGGGATCAGCGAGTCGGCGGGGAGCGGGTGATGAATGTCCGTGAGGCTCTGCTCCCAGCGTTGCGGTTGCAGCAGCGAGAGAGTGCCGTCGCGGGCTGGGCGGTTGACCGCAACATAGACAAACCACAACAGAAGAGTGGCATTGTACGCGGCCATGTTCAACAGGCTAATGGTGGGCCCGTTGAAGTGATTTCCAATCCAGGATGAAATCAGCACCAACTCAACCGTGGAGAAGGAGCCAAATCCCAAGGCGATCCCGAAGCTGTGCTGCCGGCGCGAGACCCCCACGTAGTGCGAAAAGAAAAGCAGGAACAGCACCATCCCGATCTGGATAATTCGTACGCAGCGCTGCGAGGTTAAGATGGCCTGCTCCCAAGGCGGCATCTCCGAAGAATTGGTCGAAACCGAGACCACGCCGGCCACCAGCAGCATCACCAACCCCGCCCACTTAAACAGGACTGTGCCGAGATCGCGGAGAGTGTGGAAGGACTTGAAAACGTCTACGAAAACTTCATGAATGACCAGAAAGCCGCAGGCGACGCTAACTGCGTTCAGGCACCAATAGAGGTAAAAGGCGGCGTTATAGCTTCTCCATACCCAGGCCGGAAAGAGCACTGCGAAGACAACCAACTGCGCAAGGATATAGACAAAAAAGAATTTGAACTGGCGCAGAAGGCCGCGGCGGAACATGAGCGCGGCGATGCCCACCTGGAAGATGGGATGCATCACCCACAGCACGTAAAAGAACGGCTTAATTTGCTCGCTCATCCTGGTTGCTAAGGCCACAATGCGCCTGAACATTCCCCCAAAATACCCGGAACGTGCGGGCGCGCAGTCTTCGCCTGATGCAGCAAAGGTATCGGTTCGTACCCCTTCGTTCAATGTACCGGGGTAATCGCAGGTAACGTTACCCGTTCAGGCGTGGGGGGGGCAAGTTACCTTCGTGCTAAAGGGAACATGGCAGGGGCCAGGAGGGCGGCGGAGCGCCGGCGCGCGGGGCGGCAGCAGCAATGGCTCCGGGGAAGGGTCTGCCCCTACGCGTCCGGCATGGAGTGGATGTAGGCGCGCATCATGCGAACCTCGTCATCCTTCTCGTTCAGGTCGTGCAGGAGAATGTCGCGCAGCGAGACGATACCCACCAGTTGTCCGTCATGACAGACCGGAAGATGGCGAAAGCCGTGACGGCGCATGAGGGTCATGCAATTCTCCAAGTCTTCATTGGTGCTGATGGTCATGGGGTCATCGGTCATGACCTCGGCCATGCAGGTGGCGCGGGGATCGCGGCCTTCGGCGACAACCCGGCGCATAAGGTCTCGTTCGGAGAAAATTCCGACCAGCTTTCCATTGTGAATAACGGGAACGGCGCCGATGTTGCGCTCGACCATGGCACAAACGGTTTCCAGAACCGTGTGGCCGAGTTCGGCTTGATAGGTATCCTGATCTTTGATCAGGTCGCAGACAAGCATTTTGTCCTCCCGGGATACGGACGTCCGAGCGGGCCCAAAAGCATCTACCGGGGCGCGAGTATATGCCGGAAACAAGATGTAAGCCAAGAGAAAAAGGTTGCGGAAAACCGGGGACTGCGAGCCTCCTGCGCTGGGGATTGATCCTCTCGATGTAAGTGCTGGAGTCCGAAAACCGAAGGCGGAATTCAGGGAATTCTGTTGGCTGCAGAGGATTCGGCCACAAACACAAAATAGGACGAGTTCCATAAAGCGGTCGGAACGGTTCCCCGCCGGCGGGAGGTCACGACGATGTTGTACTGCTCGCCCGATTCAAGGTCCATTTCGCAAAGTGGGTCTTTCGCGGGCGCAGTGCCTGCTGCAGCTTTCGAGTCCGATCCCAAGGGCTTGACCACAGCGAGCGCGGCAAGGAATTCGTGAAGGTCGCGCATCCTGGGCGATCCCGGGAGCAGGAACGAGACTTCGGCTTCGTGGTCGCAGAAGTGCCAGGCCAGCGAGGCCGCCATCTGCACCGCATTTTCATAATTCTCGTCGGAGATGGTGCCTGCCGCGGGGTTGTCGAAGACAATGGCAAGCTTGCGTTCGTCCTCGCGGGCGAATTCGCGGACCTTTAGTGAACCCGACTTCGCCGTCGCTTTCCAGTCCACGTGACGCGCGGAATCGTCGGGAAGATATTCGCGGATGCGGTAGAGATCGGAGCCGCGGCCACGAACGAAGCTTTCCCACTCCCCTCGCACCAGGGGCAGCACCTCGAGGATCTCGCCGGTCGTAGAGATTCGCGGGTAGACGAGAATCTCGCGCCGCAGCGAGACGTGGCGCGTCTTGGTGAGAAAGGCGAAGGGAAAACCCGTCGCCAGGCCGAAGCTGTCCTCGCGATAACAGCCGCGCTGATCGAAGCGCAACTCCAGATCGGCCACCCCGTCGGCCTGTGGCGGCAAAAAGGGAAAGTACGCCATGCCCTGAAACAGCCCCGGAGGCGGAGGCACGACAAGTATGCGGCGCAAGCGGCGATCGGGCAACCTGAGCCATTGCTGCTCTGCCGGACGATTTAGAGGAAAGGCAAAGGTCGCCGCTTCCCACCGCCATGCTTTGGCGGGCTTCTTCCGCTTCTTCCGGGACGAGACCACCCGTACGGAAAAAGACGGCAGCCAGCGGCGCGGATTGTGCAGGACGATGCGGCCAAGCACGGCCCGTCCCGCGAAGACATGTTCGGGTAACTGGATGTCGAGTTCGAGATAACGCAGCACCACGGCAGAGACGTACCCGGATACCAGAATGGCCGCGAGCATGGCCGCAACTACGATGTAAAGGAGATTATTCCCGGTATTCAGCGCGGCGATGGCAATGACGAGCGTAACCAGCGCATACACGATGCCGGCGCGCGTGACGTCATAATCGAACTGTTCTCGAAACCGCTCCACCGCTACGCGGCGAGCGAGATAGGGCACGGTGATCAGGCCGACCAGAGTTGCGAGCACGAGCGAGGTCGAAGCGAGAATGACGGTGGCCCAGAGGTTTCCGGCATCCCGTGAGATCGTCGAAAACAAGGCCGCGGCGAATGCCAACCCCAGCCCGACCAAGGCCAGCAAAAACTTGACCCAGACCTCAGCCGTCGCGGACTGCAGCATCTGAAGCAGCCGGCTGCCCAGAGAGCCCGATTCCGTCGGATTGGCGGCTACAGAACCCACTACTCGGAGCCTAGCATCCGAAGAACAGAACGGACAACCACCCAACGCTTGCGGACAAAGCCTTCGTAACCTGCCCCGAAGAGCGGTAGGCTGTAGCTCGGGGGCGGTGCTTTCAGTGCCCTTCCCCCTACGCTACGATCGCAAAAGAGGTTTTACAGCTTAGCGGAGACTAGAAAGGGCAGAGCAAGCCGGTGGTCCTCTGCGGTGAATTGGCTTAGTACTCCGTCAGATCTTTCATCGCCAGATAGAGATCGTTGGGTTGCGGGAGGATTGCGTCTTCCAGGATCGGCTGGTAGGCAACAAAGGTGTCCTTCGCCGCTACGCGGCGAACCGGGGCGTCCAGTTGATCGAAGAGCTGGTCGCCGATTCGGGCAGCGATCTCCGCGCCGTATCCCCAGCTGAGCGTGTCTTCGTAGGCGACCAGTACACGGTTTGTTTTCGTTACGGAAGCCGCGATGGTGTCCCAGTCGAAAGGATTCAGGCTACGCAGATCGATCAACTCCACCTTGACACCCTGTTCGCGTTCCAATTTTTGCGCGGCTTGCAGTGCACGCGGAACGACTGCTCCGTAGGTAATGACGCTTAAGTCCGTGCCGGACTGGACTACCTTCGCCTTACCGAAAGGAATCATGTAATCGGGGCCGGGATAGGAAGCACGGCCATACGTTTCGCGATACAGGCGCTTGTGCTCCAGGAACAGCACGGGATCGTCACAGCGTACAGCCGTCCGTAGCAGGCCGGCTGCATCCTGCGCATTCGAGGGGAAGACCACACGCAGGCCGGGGATGTGCGTGAAAATGCTCTCGCCGCATTGCGAGTGGTAAATGGCGCCGCCAGTGAGATATCCGCCGATGGCAACGCGGATCACACAAGGCGCGGAGAATCCATTATTAGACCGCCAGCGGATGGTGGGCAACTCGTCTTTGAGCTGCATCATCGCCGGCCAGATGTAATCGAAGAATTGAATTTCAACCACGGGCTTGAGTCCGCGAGTCGCCATACCAGTTGCACGGCCCACGATCGCGGCTTCGGCTAGAGGCGAGTTGAAAACGCGGTCATTGCCGAACTCGCACTGCAAACCGAAGGTGAGTTTGAAAACTCCGCCCTTGCCTTTGACCAGCTTCTGCTTCAGATATTCCTCGCGGCTGCAGTCCGCGACGTCTTCGCCAAAGATCACAATGCGCTCGTCGCGCTTCATTTCGTCGCGCAGCGTACCGGTAATGAGGTCGGCCATGGTTTTTGGGGCCGGCTTCTTGCCGTCACTGTTTGATTCGGTGACCACGGCCTGAGTATCGAAGACGGAGGATGTGACGTCCAGATCGGGCGAGTATAAGAAGTGGGTCACCGACTCTGGCGCGGGCGGCAAGGCTTCCAGAGCGCGATCCACCGCCACTTGCAGTTCTGCTTCTACCTCCTTCTCCAGCTGGTTTATGCCTTTATCGTCCAGAATGCCTTCCCGTAACAGAAACATCTGGGTTCGCGTCACCGGATCTCGCTGCGCATCGCGTTCGCGTTCGCTCTCCGGACGGTAGAGGCGCTCGTCATCAGACAGCGAGTGCGAATAGGGACGAATCACGTGGGCGTGAACAAAGGCGGGACCGTGTCCCGCCCGGCAGTACTTGGCGGCACGCCGGAAAGCGGCGTAACTGGCCACGGGATCGGTGCCGTCCACCTCTTCAAAATGAAAATGCGGGAATCCAGAAACCAGGCGCGAGATACTGCCGCCGGCCGTCTGCACTTCAACTGGAACGGAAATCGCGTAGCCATTGTCTTCCACACAGAAGATGAGAGGCAGTTTGCCGAGAGCCGCGGTGTTCATCGCCTCCCAGAATTCTCCTTCGCTGGACGTGCCGTCTCCGAGAGACACGTAAGTGACTTCATCATTCTGGAAGCTGACGGTCTTGAACTGGCGGTAGTCAGGCGAGCCCGAGGTGGGAACCTGCACGGCATTGGGATGATGGCTCAGGTACCGTCCAGCGTCAGCGCAGCCAACGGCCTGCAGAATCTGCGATCCGGTCGGGGAGGACTGGGTCACGATGTGCAGGACCGGATAGCTCCAGTGCGACGGCATCTGCCGGCCTCCCGAACTGGGGTCATCGGCAGCACCCACGCCCTGCAGAAACATCTGGTAGGGCTGGACCCCCAACGCCAGGCAGAGCGCGCGATCGCGATAATAAGGGTAGAACCAGTCGTATCCCGTCTTCAGGGCTAGCCCGGCCGCCACGCCGACGGCTTCGTGTCCGGCGCCTGACATCTGGAAGAAGATCTTTTGCTGGCGCTTCAGCAGGATCTCCCGGTCGTCGATGCGCCGGGAGGTGTACATGAAGCGATAGGCCTGGATCAGCTGCTCACGCGTAAGGCCTTCGTAGAACTTGGACTTCTTGGCGCCGTTGGCCGCCAGGGCCAGCTTGGGGTCGGTTTTGCTAGTCGCCATCCGGTTCTGATCCCTGCCTGTTTAGATTCTGATCAACGGTGCGGAGATTCCACCAATCCGGGTGGAACCTGTTGGATTGTATATGGGAAAGAGGGGTTGGAAAAGCTACCAGGATTTGCAAATTCAAACAAACTGGTCCGACCACGTTCCGCAACCATTGCCGGTCAGTCCCGCCCGGCGGACGCCAGGACGGGCAGCTCCTGCGTAGCTTTCTGCACGAAGTACCGCCGCTGAAAGTAGAGTGCGACGTTCACCAATCCGATCAGCGCGGGAACCTCAACCAGAGGTCCGATGACCGCGGCAAATGCCGCGCCGGAATTGATTCCGAACACGGCAACGGCTACGGCGATCGCCAATTCGAAGTTATTGCTGGCAGCGGTGAACGACAACGTCGCCGTCTTCGAGTAGTCGGCTCCCAGCTTCCATCCCATATAGAACGAGACCAGGAACATCACAACGAAGTAGATCAACAGAGGAATGGCAATGCGAACCACATCCAGCGGAAGGCGAACGATGTATTCGCCCTTCAGCGAGAACATGATCACGATCGTAAACAGGAGCGCGATGAGCGTGATGGGGCTGATTCGCGGGATAAACGAATTCTCATACCATTGTTTTCCCTTGGCGCGCAGCAGCAGGAATCGGGTGATCATGCCTGCCAGGAATGGAATCCCAAGATAAATGAACACGCTCTCCGCAATGTCGCGAATCGAGACATTCACCACGGCGCCGTGAAGTCCAAACAGTTGAGGAAGCTTGGTGACAAAGATCCAGGCATAAACGGAGTAGAACAAGACCTGGAAAATGGAATTGAAAGCCACCAGTCCGGCCGCGTAGTCGTTGTCCCCCTTTGCGAGTTCGTTCCAAACGATCACCATCGCAATGCAACGCGCCAAACCGATCATGATCAGGCCGGCCATGTATTCCGGGTATCCACGGAGAAAGATGATCGCGAGCGCGAACATCAGGATTGGGCCAATCACCCAGTTCTGCACCAAGGACAGAACGAGGATTTTCTTGTTGCGGAAAACTTCCCCCAGTTCCTCGTAGCGAACTTTGGCGAGTGGCGGGTACATCATCAGGATCAGCCCTACTGCAATGGGAATTGAGGTTGTGCCTACGGTAAAACGATTGATGAAGGGCACAATGCCGGGAAGCGCCCATCCGGCGCCAACCCCGATGAGCATGGCAGCGAAAATCCACAGGGTAAGAAAGCGATCGAGAAAGCTTAGGCGCGATGTAATCGAGTTCATTCGATTTCAATGCCTCTGGCAACCGGCGCCGTGGTTACAGATTAATGACGACCGATGTCGTCAAGTTCCTTTTTCAGGGCGAGCCGGTCCATGGTTGAGAGCGGCAGATTCAGGAACAGGCTGATCCTGCGATCCAGAAGAAAGAACGCCTCCCGGAAAGCCTTGCGCACCTGCTCCTCGGTTCCCTTCACGGCAGCGGGATCGGGAATGCCCCAATGAGCGGTCATGGGCTGGCCCGGCCACACAGGACAGACCTCGTTGGCCGCGTTGTCGCAAACCGTAAACACGAAATCCATGCGCGGCGCTCCGGGCCGGGCGAACTCGTCCCAGCTCTTGCTACGCAGCGCGGCCGTCGGAACGTGCGAGGCTTCGAGTTGCGACAGAGCTTCCGCCCGCACGGACCCTGCGGGGTGGCTGCCTGCACTGTAAGCGGTGAAATTCGGCGCCCCCTTGTGATTCATGATGGCCTCCGCCATGATGGAGCGCGCCGAATTGCCCGTACACAGAAACAGCACGTTGTAGCTTCGTTGCGGCATGGATGCACAACTCAGTTGCAGCAGCTCGGTCCGCAGCACGGACTCTTTTCTGCTGCGGGCTTTACGCCCCGAATGAAGGCGCTCAGAACTTTCCCATCCACTTGTGGCGCGATCTTCTCGACGTCAATTCCCTGCCCGGCGAGAAACACCTTGGCGTCTTCCGCGCGGTGGATGCGCGTGGGCTCGACAGCGACTTGCTCGAATCCCGCCGCCACCAATTTGTTTTTGTAATCGTTCTCATCCAGTGCGCCGGCTATGCAGCCTACCCATGCCAGAACATTTTGCCGAACTTCGGGCAGGATCTCGCCGCGCGTGACCACGTCGGAAACGGCGAACCGGCCTCCCGGCTTCAAAACACGATAGGCCTCGCGAAGAACTCTGTCCTTGTCTGCTGAGAGATTAATGACGCAGTTGGAGATAATGACGTCGACGGAGTTATCCGGCAGCGGAATATTTTCAATATCGCCTTTCAGGAACTCCACGTTCTCAATGCCCGACTTGCGCTTGTTCTCCTGGGCGAGCGCAAGCATCTCGTCAGTCATGTCGAGGCCGTATGCTTTGCCCGTCGGACCAACGCGACGCGCCGAGAGTAGGACATCAATGCCACCGCCGGAACCAAGATCGAGCACCACTTCCCCGGGTTTCAGTTCGGCTAAAGCCGTCGGATTGCCGCAGCCGAGGGAGGCGAGCACAGCTTCTTGAGGAAGTTGCCCGATCTGGGATGCATCATAAAGATTCGCCGTGATAGGGTCACCGCAGTTAGACGCGGGCGCGGCGCCGCAGCAGGAACTTCCGCCAGTGGTCACGCGCAAAGCGGCTTCGCCGTATTTCTGTTTTACGACTTCTTTGATATCAGCGGTTTCAGCAGTGCTCATGGAATGACTCCTACTTGCAGATTTGCACGATGTCTTGTGGCTTAACAGCCTTGTTGCGGGTGCAGCATTCGGCATACAGGAACTGCAGCAACTCTTGCAGGGCTTCGGTATTGGCGGTGTAACGCAGGAAAGTACTCTGGCGCTGAACCCTGACCAAGCCTTCGGTCTTGAGCTTTTCCAAATGATGAGACAGGGTCGAGTTGGGAATATCGAGTTCTTCCTGGATCTCGCTGACCACCAGTCCCTCGGGGTGAGACGAGAGCAGCAGGCGCATGATGCGCAGGCGAGCCTCAGTTCCCATCGCCGAGAACATATCGGCATAGGTGGCAATGCGCTCGGCAGCCGGAGTGCTTGGCATATTTCGATAATACCGGAAATATAGGTCAACAGTCAAGAAACTTTTCTCTCCTGATAAGGCTCGCGCGAACCGACCCTTGTAGGGACAGCCGCCATCGGCTGTCCAGGTCGAGCGCAAGCTCGACTAGATTTTCCCAGGCATGCGAGCCGCTGGGCTTCGCCCAGCTGGACAGCCGTTGGCGGCTGTCCCTACATAGACACAATCCTGTGGAGCGGCGGACGCCTCGTCCGCTGCGCTGCAATCATTTATCCTGAAAGGACATGATTCGGACTCTTCGTGACCCGCACTCCATTAAAAAGGAAATTTTTCTTCCCGATAAGGCTGCCACTAACCGACCCTGTAGGGACAGCCGCCATCGGCTGTCCAGGTCGAGCGTAAGCTCGACTCGATTTTCGTAGCTATGCGAGCCGCTGGGCTTCGCCCAGCCGGACAGCCGTTGGCGGCTGTCCCTACATGCAATCCTGTGGAGCGGCGGACGCCTCGTCCGCTGCCGTCCAATCATTTATCCTGAGAGCACATGATTCGGACTCTCCGTGCCTTTGACCCGCACTCCATTAAACTGGTGATCTTCGATCTGGATGGAACGCTGATTGACTCGCGCCTGGATCTAGTCCATTCGGTGAATGCCGCCATCCGCCATATCGGAAAGCCCGAATTGCCTGAACACATCATCGCGAGTTATGTCGGAGATGGCGCGCCTGCCCTGATCCAGCGTGCACTGGGCGGCGAGACTGTTGATGAAGCCTTAATCCACAAGGGCTTGGAGTTCTTCCTCACTTACTACCGGGAACACAAACTTGACCACACGACCGTCTACGAAGGCATTGAAACGGCTTTATCCCAGATTCGGGGCTCCGGAAACGGCACTCACCGGAACATGGCTGTGCTGACGAACAAGCCCGTACACCCGTCGCGGGCAATCGTGGAAGCGCTGGGACTGAAACCATATTTCTCTCAGGTGTACGGCGGCAATAGCTTTGACACCAAGAAGCCGGATCCTGAGGGCGCGCTCAAACTGCTTTCGGAGAGCGGCGTTCGGCCCGAACAGGCTGCTATGGTCGGCGACTCCCACACCGATATCGAGACTGGGCACAATGCAGGATTGTGGACCGTGGGCGTCACCTACGGGTTCGCGCCGCAGACGCTGACGGATGCGCATCCGGATGTGCTGGTGGATACACCGGCGGAGATAGGCGCGGTTTTTGCAGGGATGATTCCGCAGTAAGAAAGAAGTCGAGCTTCGCTCGACCGGACAGCCGGGGGCGGCTGTCCCTACATGGACATGCATACGGATAACTTTGGGTTTACTCCGGCCGAGCGGCGCAAACTGCGCAGCTTGAAACATCCTTACGGCATTCAGAAGCTTCTCGACGATATGCCGTATCACCTGGAAGATACGGCTTGGTCGCCACGCAAAGTGCTGGCGGAAGGATCGGCGCACTGTCTGGAGGGCGCGATTTTCGCGGCGGCGGCCTTGCGGATGAATGGATATCCTCCCCTGCTGTTGGATTTCGAGGCCGATCAGGATACCGATCATGTGATCGCGATCTACCGCCAGGACGGCTGCTGGGGAGCGGTGGCGAAATCGAACTACACCGGTTGCCGCTGGCGCGAGCCGGTATACCGCACGCTGCGGGAATTGGCGCTGAGCTACTTCAATATCTATTTCAATCTGCGGCGCGAGCGCACGCTGCGGCGTTATTCGCTTCCGGTAAACCTGAAGCGCTTCGACCCACAGAACTGGATGACGACCGACCAGCCCATATGGTTCATCGTGTATCACCTGTTCGATATCAAGCACTATCCCCTAATGACGAAAGCCCAAGAGAAACGCCTGCATCGCGTCGATGAGCGGCTCTTTCAGGCAGAGTGCCTGGGCAAAGCGCACAAGTCACGGCCCTGACTGAAGTCCAGTTCTATTTTGCCGATGTATTCAGGTACGCCCATGCACTGAGCGAATTGCCCGGGCAACCCATTGGACCTCGAGAACCAACTCAGCGGTAGTCAGCCTCAAGACATGGTGGATGCTCGCCGCCATCCCCGGTTCAAATTTCAGACGGAGCTTCGTGTTTACGCGCGCGACTGCGAGGTCGTGCGAGGAGATACCGTGGACCTCAGCCAATCTGGCATTGCGGCGATGATGCGGGTCGAGGTTCGCGTAGGCGCGGTGGTTCGCCTGGAGTTCTCGGTGCCCTCTGGAGATATCGAGATCCATGCAGTGGTCCGGCAAAAGAGCGCATTCCGCTACGGGTTTCAATTCCTCGAATCCAGTTCATCCCGGGACCTCATCGGGCGCACTTGCCGCGATCTGGCGATGAAGCGCGTGATAACCGGGAGCGAATAGGCGCCACACCTTCCCGGGGGCGCTCCGGTTGTCAGTCCCTTAGAATTAGCTCATGAGGATTCGGACGCTTGCTCCCCTCCTTCTACTCGCAATGGTGGTCGGGGAGTTCCAGGCTCCAGGGCACGCGCAAGAGCCCTCGAAGGCCAGTCCTACGGCAGGCTCAAGCAGTAGCCCGGATCTCACGGCCGGGCCGGATGGCAAGCTCTCCGCTGACCAGATGCATCGGCTATTCCAAGTCGTCGCCGATAAGGATCTCCAGAATCAGAAGCAGGTGCGCGATTACACCTACATCGCTCGCGAGGTGCAAAACAAGCTGGATGGCAAAGGCGAGACGAAGTCGACGGAGATCAAAACCTACGAAGTCCTAGAAATCTATGGTGAACCAGTTGAGCGACTGATCGCGAAGAACGATAAGCCGCTCGATTCCAAGCAAGCAGCGAAAGAAGAAGAGAAAATTCAAAAGATCATCGACAAGCGCAAGAATGAATCGGAAAACGACCGCCAAAAGCGGGAACAGAAGCAGGAAAAGGAGCGGGAGGACGGCCGGAAATTTGTGCGTGAGGTCGCTGACGCCTATGACTTCACTCTGCTGGGCACAGAGTTGGTCGGCGGACGCGAGACCTGGGTATTTCAGGGCGAACCGCGGCCGGGATTTGAGCCGCACATGAAGGAGTCCAAGTTCCTGTCCAAGTTTCACGGGCGGGTGTGGATCGACATGTCCGACCTGCAAATGGCCAAAATCGATGTAGAGGCGATTGACAATGTGGCGGTGGGCTGGATCTTGGCGCGCATCCATAAGGGGACGCGCTTCATGATCGAGCAGACGCGGGTGAATGATGAAGTGTGGCTTCCACGCTATCTGACCTTCAAAGTCGACGCGAGAGTAGCCCTGCTCAAGGGCTTCAAGATGGACGGCGAAGAAACATTCCGAGATTACAAGAAGTTCCGCACCTCGTCCAAGATCGTGGGAATGGGCGAAGTGCAGGAGCAACATTAGCCAGATAAAGACCGTCCCGCACGGCTTTGCGCATTTTGTTTGACTTCCATGTACTCCCGATGTATCTAGTGGCTCGCCACTATGCGTAGAGGAATTCTCCTGCTTTCAGTGTTCCTGGTAACCGCGTCCTTGGCTCGGGCCCGAGACAAAACCGAGAACTGGATCGAAGTCCGCAGCCCGCACTTCACCGTGGCTACGAATTCCAATGAGAAACAGGCGCGGCGCGTGGCAGACCAGTTCGAACGGATGCGCTCCGTTTTTCATGTGCTGCTTCCAAAGACCCAACTGGATCCCGCCGCGCCGATCATAGTTCTGGCAGTGAATGGCGAGAAAGAGTTCCGCTCGCTGGAACCGGAGGTTTATCTCGCCAAGGGCCAGCTGAAACTGGGTGGACTGTTTCTACCCAGCGAAGAAAAGAACTACATTCTGATGCGGCTCGATGCAGAAGGCGAGCACCCCTATTCGGTGGTGTACCACGAGTACACTCACCTGCTCATGTCCAAAGGCGCGGAGTGGCTTCCTCTCTGGCTGAATGAAGGTCTGGCGGAGTTCTATCAGAACACGGACATTCACGAAAAAGACGTGCTGCTCGGCCAGGCTAGCATCGACAATATCATGTGGCTGCGCCAAAACCGGTTGCTTCCCTTGCCCACTTTGTTCGCCGTCGACCACAATTCTCCCTACTACCACGAAGAGAACAAGGGTTCGATCTTCTATGCCGAGTCCTGGGCACTTGTGCACTATCTTCGAGTAACAGACTACAAGGCGAGAACCAATCGTCTCGCGGATTATGCGGAGCTGCTGGCCAAGAAAACCGACCCCATGATCGCTGCCACGACTGCGTTCGGGGACCTGAACAAGCTGCAACAGCAATTGGAGTTCTACGTGCGCGGAGATATAGCAGCCTTTTTGATGAAGAGTGCTACCGAAGTGGACGATTCGAAGTTCACTGCCCAGCCGCTCACTGTGTCCCAGGCGGACGCCCTCCGCGCAGATTTCCTGGCCTACAACGGGCGAACGAAGGATGCGCGACTACTTCTAAATCACGTATTGCAGGAGGACCCCAATAACACATCCGCGCACGAGACCATGGGGTATCTGGAATTCCGCGATGGACATGTCGACGAAGCCAGGAAATGGTACGCCCAGGCAGTGCAATTCGACTCTCAGAGTTATCTCGCGAATTATTACTATGCGGCGATGTCAATGCAAGGGCGCCTAACTGCCGACGAAGAGACTCGCGTGGAAGACAGCCTGCGCCGTGCTATCAAACTCAATCCATCATTTGCTCCAAGCTACGACCGATTGGCAGTCTTTCTTGGCAGCCGGCATCGCAGTCTTGAGGAAGCACAGATGATGGGCTTGAGCGCCGTTACTCTTGACCCGGGTAATGTCGGATATCGCATGAATGTCGCCAATGTTCTCATGGCAATGGAGCGACCACAGGCCGCGGTTATGGTTTTGCAGGCAGCGGCTAAGCTGGCCAAGACTCCGGAAGAGAGCCAGTGGATCGATAACGCACTCCTGCACGCGCAAGAGTATCAATTGGAGCGGGAGCGAGTGCAGACGCAACAGAAGCTCATGGATGAGCAGGATAAGGCCCAGCCCGCAACCAGTGCTTCTACGGGAGCGAGCACTGATACAGCGAGGCCGCGACTTGTCCGCCGCGAGTTTGTGCCCACTGGTCCTCACCGCTTCGTGACCGGCGTGATTCAGGACGTACACTGCGACTCAGAAACCATGGATCTGGCAGTAAAAGCGGCTGGCAAGACAATATCCCTGCATTCTGACAACTACTACAAGATTTCATTTTCCGCCCTTGGCTTTCAGCCGAGTTCCGACCTGAAGCCCTGCAGCGATCTCCAGGGCAGGCCGGCAAAAATCGAATACCAGGAATCCGCCGACAAGTCGGTCAAAGCGCACTTGCTCTCCATCGAACTGCACAAGTAGTTCCTCCTACATCGACTGCGCTTTATAATGCGAGGTCCCGCTCGCTGGGCATTTCCCTCGCTGCAATTTGCCGGCGCGCCCGACGCAATCCATTCTGTTTTACGTGAGGCGACATGTCATCCCTTACCCGCCGTGATCTTATTTCTTCCGGGCTCGTGCTTTCAGCTTCCTCCCTGGTCGGCAATTCGGTAAAGCGTGCGCACGCACTGCTGGCCCGCTATGCCACCGTGCCTTCGGCGGAAGCGTCCAGCGCCGTGGCTCCCCGCGAGCGACTCCTGTTGGACTTTGATTGGAAATTCTTCCAGGGCAATGGCGCGGACCCGCGGCGCGATCTCGGCTTCGGCATGGGCCAGGGGGACTTCGCCAAGAGCGGTGAATTCGAATTTGCCACGGCTAAGTTCGACGACTCGAAGTGGCGCTCGTTGAGTCTGCCGCACGACTGGGCGGTGGAGTTGCCTTTTGTGCGGGATGAGGAGCAGCAGAGCCATGGCTACAAACCGCTCGGGCGCCGATACCCGGAGACCAGCATCGGCTGGTATCGGCGGACGTTCGATCTTGGCAAAGAAGACGCTGGGCGGCGAATCAGCGTGGAATTCGACGGAGCCTTTCGCAGCGCACTCGTGTTTCTGAACGGGTACTTCATTGGACGGAACGACAACGGCTACGCTCCCTTCTGCTTTGACATCACCGATTTCGCCAACTTCAGCGGAAAGAACTTTCTTGTCGTGCGCATGGACGCGAGCTTTGGCGACGGCTGGTTTTATGAGGGAGCAGGGATTTATCGCCACGTTTGGCTGACTAAGTCCGATCCCCTGCATCTGGCGCGCTGGGAAACTTATATACGTCCCACTATAAAGGCGAATGGCGCAACGATCGCGATGGGTACCGTCGTACAGAACCAGGGCACAGCGGCGGAGAGTTGCCGCATGCGCTGGCAGATTTTCGATCACTCCGGCAAGGTGGTGGCCACGGCGGATTCACCGGCGCAGTCGGTACCACCCGATGCTTCAGTCACATTCACTGCGAGCGCCAGTATTCCCAATCCCTCCCTTTGGTCCCCAGAGACTCCGAACCTATATTCGGCCGTAGCGACGGTTGAGGCGGCAGGGAAGACGCGAGATGCGGAGCGCGTCACGTTCGGCGTGCGCAACATCGCCTGGGATCCCGACAAGGGATTCTTTCTGAACGGCAAGCGGGTGGCAATCAAAGGCACCTGCAACCATCAGGATCATGCCGGTGTCGGCGCAGCTCTCCCGGATCGCCTGCAGTGGTATCGCGTGGCCGTATTGAAGGACATGGGAGGGAATGCGGTTCGCACCTCGCACAATATGCCGACGCCGGAGTGGGTCGAGGCCTGTGATCGCCTGGGCATGATGATGATGTGCGAGACGCGGCAGATGAGCTCGAATCCGGAGGGCATGGCGCAACTGGAAACCATGATCAAGCGCTACCGTAACTCTCCTTCCATCATTCTGTGGTCGATGGGCAATGAAGAATGGACGATGATGCCGCAGCCGCAGGGAGTGCGCGTGATCGACGAGATGATGGCCCGATCGCACGAACTCGATCCTACGCGCCTGTGCAGCGCCGCTGTGAACGCATCGTTTGAGACCCACTTCCCCGAACAACTCGATGTGATGGGCTTCAACTACAACCTGAAGGCGCACGACGAGTGGCACAAGGCGCATCCCAGGAAGCCCTCCGTTGGATCGGAGACTGCGAGCACGGTTTCCACCCGCGGCATTTACTCCACTGACAAGTTGCGCAACTGGGTCAGCGCCTACGACCTGAACCACACTGCCTGGTCGCAACTCGCGGAGGAATGGTGGAAGTTCTACGCCGCTCGCGAATGGCTGGCCGGAGGATTTGCCTGGACGGGCTTCGATTACCGCGGTGAACCTACGCCGTATGGGTGGCCTTCCATCAGCTCGCAATTCGGCATTGTCGATATCTGCGGCTTCCCCAAAGACAACTTCTACTACTACAAAGCCTGGTGGGGATCGGAACCAGTGCTGCACTTGTTTCCCCACTGGAATTGGGATCAGCGCAATGGCGAACCGATTTCCGTGTGGGTGCACTCCAATCTTGACTCGGTCGAGGTGTTTTTGAACGGTAAGAGTCAGGGCTCAAAAAAGGTCGAGCCGTTGACGCACCTGGAATGGAAGATTCCATACGAACCGGGTGTGCTGGAAGCGCGCGGCACCAAGGACGGAAAAGTCGTGCTTACCGAGAAACGTGAGACCACGGGCGAGCCGGCATCGCTTCGGCTAACTCCGGATCGCAACGAGATCAGCGCCGACGGTGAAGACGTGGCTGTCCTCACCGTCGAGGCGCTTGACAAAGAAGGACGAGCAATTCCGACCGCGGATTATCCCATTCATTTCAAAGTCACCGGTGACGGCGCGTTGATCGGAGTGGGAAATGGCGATCCCAACTGCCAGGAATCGGATAAAGAACCGATGAGAAGTTTGTTCAATGGGCTCGTGCAGGTGATCGTGCAGGCGAATCGCACTCCGGGAAAGATCACCATCGAAGCATTCACCGGTGATTGGCCGCCGCCCAAGCTTCCTTCCACTCAGGTTACGATCATGACTAAGAAAGTCGATCTCAGGCCTGCCGTGGAATAGATCGCCGACGTCGAGAGATGCCAGCCTCAAGTCTGTCTTTGCGTCGTAGTCACAGGTCCAAATGAATGTCTAAATCGCGCCGAGATTTCCTGACCATCACTTCTCTTGGAATACTGGGCACAGCTGCCGCTTCGCGCATTCTGGCTCAGAATCCCTCCAATCTGCCGCCGGGAGCGCCGCCCGCCTTCGGCGCGGGGCCGGCATTTGGTCCGGAGGTTTCGACGACCACTTTCGCCGAGGCTGAAAAGCTGGTGCAGTTTTCTCTCACCGCGCGAGAGCGGGCCATGGCTGCTGCGAGTTGGCGCAAGACTCTGGCCGCGGTCTATGAACGCCGAATAGGTCCGCGAAAATTCGCCTTGGAGGAGACACTAGCGCCAGCGACTATTTGGAATCCCCTCATCCCGGGAGCCAAGGCTGCGGAGCAGCGGGATCGCTTCCTTCGGAGCAATGCGTCCGCTTCCCTGCCCGCCAAAGACGAAGACATTGCGTTCGCACCGGTCACGCACCTGTCCCGCTGGATCCAAAACCGGCAGCTTAGTTCGGAACGGCTGACCCGCATTTATCTCGATCGCCTGGAAAAATTCAATCCACAGTTACGCTGCGCCATCACCATCACGCGCGACTTGGCTCTACAACAGGCAAAGCAGGCGGATGAGGAGATCGCGCGGGGCACGTATCGCGGACCGCTGCACGGCATTCCGTGGGGCGGCAAAGATCTGCTGGACACGGCAGGAATTCCGACGACCTATGGCGCTGAGCCCTACCGCAATCGTATTCCAAGGGAAGACGCTGAGGTGGTGAAGCGGTTGCATGCCGCGGGGGCGGTGCTGCTCGCAAAACTGAGCCTGGGCGCTCTCGCTCTTAACGACATCTGGTTTGGCGGGCAGACGATGAATCCGTGGCTGCCAGAGGAAGGTGCTTCAGGATCGAGCGCGGGGCCGGGCTCGGCGACAGCTGCGGGACTGGTCGGATTCTCCATTGGCAGCGAAACCGGGGGGAGCATTGTCAGTCCCGCGATGCGCTGCGGGGTTACCGGACTGCGACCGACCTACGGCCGCGTACCGCGCACCGGAGCGATGACGCTGTGCTGGTCCCTCGACAAGCTTGGCCCGATGACGCGCGGCGTGGAAGACGCGTTGCTGGTGCTGCACGCCATTTCAGGGCCGGACGCTGGCGATCTGGCGAGTGTTCCCAGCCATCTGGATTTCGACGCGAACGCCAGCGTGAAGGGCCTGCGGGTCGGATACTTCCCTGGCTGGATGAAGGAGCCTCCAGCCACCGAGGTGGACCGAACCGCACTCGAGGCGGTAAAGAAACTGGGCATGGTTCCGGTAGAAGTTGCGATTCCGAATTGGCCTTACGACTCGCTGAACCTGATTCTTTTTGCCGAGGGTGCCGCAGCCTTTGAGGAACTCACACTCAGCGGCGGCCTGAGGGAACTCAAAGCCCAGGTGCCCGACGCGTGGCCGAACTTGTTCCGGCAGGCACGGTTCTTGTCCGCAGTGGATTTCGTCCAGGCCGATCGGATGCGGCGCAGAGTCGCACAAGAAATGGCGCGCGTATTCTCCGAGGTTGATTTGCTACTGGTTCCTTCCCTGCGCGACGAAATGCTGGTCATCACCAACTTCACGGGGCACCCATCGCTCACATTGCGGGCAGGGTTTGTGGAAGTTCGCAAGGCGCGCAGTGACTGGGCTCCCGACCCGGAGCATCCGTTGCCGACGTTCAGCACCCCAAGGCGAGTGCCGCACGGAGTTACCCTCATCGGGAGACTTTTCGATGAGGGAACGCTCGGGACTGCGGGCATTGCGCTGGAGCGCGCGTTCGCGGTTGCGCCAGAACGGCCCCCAGGATTCTGACCACGTTGCGGTGTGACTGCCCATGTAGAGACAGCCGCCTCGGCTGTCTAGCCGAGCGAAGCTCGGCATCCGCCGTTGCCGCAAGCCCTATGCTTGAGGAGGATTCCTGTCCTCATTAAAGATGGGGTATTCAGAGCAAAACGCGCCCTTCACTGCCAAGCCCCGCGCGCCTTAGGGCGTCGAGTGTGATTCCAGCCCTTAAGCGGCAGCTATAATAGAAAGATTGTCTGTCGCCGAAATTCGGCTCTGTAGAGCTTGCGGCAACAAGCAATGCCGAGCTTTGCTCGGCCAGACAGCCGAGACGGCTGTCTCTACATGAACATCTCAGCCGTTGTGAGCTAAAGGCTAAGAGCTAACAGCCAAGAGCTTTTCTATGGATTTCAAACTTGTTTCCAGTTACAAGCCGCAGGGGGACCAGCCTTCGGCCATTCAGGCTTTGACTCGCGGGTTATTCGATCGCGAACAGCATCAGGTTCTGTTGGGCGTCACCGGGTCGGGCAAGACATTCACCATGGCCAAGGTGATTGAGGCGCTCAATCGGCCCACCTTGGTGATGGCCCACAACAAGACGCTCGCGGCGCAGCTCTATCACGAGTTCAAAAGCTTCTTTCCCCACAATGCAGTCGAGTATTTCGTTTCCTATTACGACTACTACCAGCCGGAAGCTTACGTACCCGCCGCCGATCTCTACATCGAGAAAGAAGCGACCATCAACGATGAGTTAGACAAGCTGCGGCTTTCGGCCACGCGATCTTTATTTGAGCGGCGCGACGCGCTCATTGTTGCGTCCGTAAGCTGCATTTACGGCTTGGGCTCACCCGAAGCCTACTACGGCATGATGCTATTTCTGGAAAAGGGCCAGAAGATCAAGCGTGAGGACATCACCCGCAAGCTGGTCGACATCCTCTACGAGCGGACCAACGGGGACTTCCGGCGTGGCACTTTTCGCGTGCGCGGGGACGTGATCGAGGTCTTCCCTACCTACGATGACATGGCGTATCGCATCGAGTTGTGGGGCGATCAGGTCGAGGCGCTTTCGCAGATCGATCCTCTGTTTGGGACGGTGAAGCAGAAATACGTGCGCCTGCCGATCTATCCCAAGACCCACTACGTCATGAAAGAGGAGACCCGAGCCTCGGCCGTGGACTCCATCAAGAAAGAGCTGGCATGGTGGGAACCGGAACTGGAAAAACAGGGTCGGCTAGTCGAGGCGCAGCGCATTCACCAACGCACCATGTTCGATTTGGAGATGATCAAGGCCATGGGCTTTTGCCACGGCATTGAGAATTACTCACGGCATTTCACCGGACGCCTGCCGGGCGAGCCTCCACCCACGCTGCTGGATTACTTCCCCCGCGATTTTCTGATGTTCATCGACGAGTCGCATCAGACCGTTCCGCAACTGCATGGCATGTATGCCGGCGATCGCTCGCGCAAGGAAGTGCTGGTGGAATACGGCTTTCGCATGCCTTCGGCGCTGGACAACCGCCCCTTGACGTTTCCGGAATTCGAGCACCGAACCAATCAACTGGTCTATGTATCCGCCACCCCCGGCCCCTACGAACTGACAAAGTCTGCCGGCGTGGTGGTGGAGCAGATTATCCGGCCCACGGGATTGATTGATCCTCCGGTGGAGATTCGCCCGGTGAAGGGCCAGATCGATGACCTCCTGCATGAGATTCGGGAACGCGTTGCCAAAGGCGAGCGAGTGCTGGTAACAACGCTGACCAAGCGTATGGCGGAGGACCTGGCCGAGTATTACGCGGAAGTAGGAGTGAAATGCCGTTATATGCACTCGGAGATCGAGACGCTGGAGCGGGTGAAGATCCTGCGCGACCTGCGCAAAGGCGAATTCGATGTATTGATCGGCATCAATCTTCTGCGGGAAGGCCTGGATCTTCCTGAAGTATCTCTGGTGGCGATTCTCGATGCCGATAAAGAAGGCTTCCTGCGTTCTGCTGGGTCGCTGATTCAAACTATCGGACGTTGCGCCCGTCACCTGAACGGCCGGGCACTTCTTTACGCCGACCGAATGACGGACTCGATGAAGCGGGCCATTGACGAGACGTCCCGCCGCCGAGCCATCCAGACCGCTTACAACGAGGAGCACGGGATCACCCCGGAGTCGATCGTGCGTCCGCTGGACATGACGCTGGCCGCCATCGTCGCCGCCGATTATGCAGACCTGACCGCCTCCGAAACGGAAGGCATACCGGAATTCAGATCGCAGGAAGAAGTGGACGCCTACATAGGAAAACTCGAGAGCGATATGCGCGAAGCTGCCAAGCGCTTTGAATTTGAAAAAGCCGCCAAGCTGCGCGACACAATTAAAGAATTGCGCACCAAGGAATTCCTGTTCGCGTAGAACGTGCCACGCTCGCGTGCCGACGCTCGCGTAGGGACAGCCCCTTGGGCTGTCCCGGCGAAGCGAAGCGAGCCGGCCATAACTTCTGCCTGCTGCATCAATGGCCTTCTTAGCCGTAATTGACGAGTTAAAACGGAGATCGGCTGTCAGCGGAACCTACCTCCGATAAACTTGATCACGACACCGTCGTAGCAAGCCTTGCTTGCCGTCCCCCGATTGGCATATCGTAGCCGAATCGCTCCGAAGACTCTCATGCATAGCACATCCCCATAGTTCCCTTGGGACTCCGCGACTCATCAACCGCAGATACGTTTTGACCTCCGCGCAGAACGTGCAGAGTATGAGCGCCTATTCAGCCACCCCGCGAGAGTTTTGCAAGACCGAATGGCGCGTCGCAGTCGAACGGATCGCACCAGAACGCCAGGTATCCCGGAGTGGAAGAGGGTCAACCAAAGAGAAGTAAACGAGCGCAGGGTGCTATACCAGGCAAGAGTGCTGGGCTGGGGCAAAGAAAAGCAATACTACTTTGCTCAAGCCAGCCTGCCTTGCCTTGCGCTCTCCCACTGTCATCGAAAATTGCCCATGAGTGCTAACCACTTGTTTCAGCAGTGACGTTCTGCGACAATCGCCTTCTCGGGCCCGGCGGTTTCCCCTGCCCTTCAGACATCTTCCAGCGGCGCGAGCAGTTGGCCACAATATGGGAATCCTCCAAGGTGTGAAGGCCATGAAAGGTCGCGCAATTTTCTGGACCTTAGCTATGGCCTACACCGGATTCCTCCTGACCGGCCAGGGCCTGCGAACTTTCAACAGCCTCTCAATTTCGGAAGCGTTCCTCGGAGCTTTAACAGGATTCTTACTGGCTATTATGTTCACTCTCCGACAGAGGCGGCGACAAAGACCTGCCTTCGTTACCTATCCCATTGAACAACTGTTTCCGAACTGGGGCATACCCAGCCAAAACCGCGGCTCACATCGGAAGCCAAAGCGTTGATCCAAACAAACACGCTGAGTTCGGGCTGCTCGTGCTCAAGCATGTCCGCATGAACCAAATTCTTAGTTGACCTTATGCCGGGTGCCCCATGTCTCGCCGCAGTTGCGAGACATGGGATATCAATGTCGATGGATTACCCCGCTCTGGCTCGCTGATCAGCAGGTGCACATGTTCTAGCATCACCACATATCCGGCCACGACGAAACGATATCGCCGCCGCACTTGCTCGAGCACTCGCAGGAACAGGTCGCGGTTCCGTGCACTCGCTAACAACGGCAGGCGCTGATAACAACTTGTGGTGATGAAGTGCGAATATCCCCCGCGCCATAATAGCGATGCAGCCGGTTGGGCATGCAGTCGGTGTAGCATAGACGCCCACGCATTGGCTGTGACGAATGAACATGCCATCGGGGTCCGTGGTGCCCAGCTTTCGAAAACCACGAAAGCTGGGGCAGCCGCTTCTGTGGGTGAATTCACCCCATGCAAAGCTGGGCCAGCCCCCATCAAAATAGTCTCCTTCATCTTTCCGGTCATCTACGACAAACCCAATCTGCGAGCCGATGTTCTCTTTGCCTAGATATACCTCAGTGAGAATGCAGGAGTGCTATCGAAAGTGATCGACGAGCATGATGTCGCTGTTCACATCGCCAACTTGTGAATAGATGATCCATCGGCCATCGGGAGATATGGATAGGCCGTCACCGAAATCCCTGTCCACTTCAAAGAGTGGGCGTATCTGCTTGCTGGCGAAATCGAAATAGCGGACAGATCTGGGCGCCTCCGCTGGAACAAAATAGATGCCACCCGAAGAAAGGGTCCAAACTTTGGAATTGCGCAGTTGAGGCAATCCATCCACTTCTGATTGCGTCCCGGGCTGCCCCGACAGGGCCGTTTTTTTCAGCGTCGAATTATCTCCGTGGCTTGCAAAATATACTGTCTTCCCATCAAAGGACTCCTGCGGACTGATTCCATCGATATTTTCAGAGAGTGCAATGGCGTCTCCGCCGGACGCGGGACAGCGATAGATTCCCATCCTGCCAGGCTCATTGGATCTGAAATAGATCCACTTTCCATCGCGGGACCAGTAAGGTTGAATTACGCCGGAGATATTTGTGACCAGTTTTCTGGGCTTCCCTTCGGTCACGTCGGCTACGTAAATTTCCCAGCGGTCCCGGGGGCGCGAGTCAAAGGCTATCTTCTTTCCATCCGGCGACCATTGCGGACTGCCACTCTCATCATGGGGGTTTGAGATCTGGACCAGGTTGCTGCCCTCGTCGCTGCTGATCCATACACCCTGCCGGCCCGATCGTATGGACGCGAAGGCAATGCGCTTTCCGTCCGGAGAGTATTGGGCGTCGAACTGTGCCCGCGAAGAAGGGATGAGTTCTGCCGGCGGAGCTTCCGGGTGAGATAGGTCCCTGCGCCAGAGGTTGAAGCGCACGGAAATAGAGCTATAGGCAAGTTTGTCGCCTTTGGGAGAAACAGTCGGCAGCTCTGCGTCCTTCGAGTCCTAGCCGCTTCACCGAACCATTCGCGACAGTAACTTCGCCGAGTTGGAATGAGCTCGTATTCCAAAGGGAATAGATGAGTTTCTCGTCATCAGCCGACCACGTCAACCCGTGTGGATAAGCCCAGAATGGCCCAATCATCTTCGGTTTTCCGTCCGGAAGCCGTAAGGAATATAGGCCGGCGTCGCCCTCGTACTCGGTTCGATGACACCAGTATGCGAGGTGGTCGCCGCTGTGGGAGAACGCGGGCTGACCTGGTTCAAGGCAACCAGCACCGTTCGGAATCCGCTTGGTCTCCAATGTTTCCGTAGAGAGGAGAGACATCATCGCATGTTCATCTCCCGGCACATTGCTGAAGGCGATCCACTTGCCGTCCGGCGACCAGCTGATAAGAGAGAGACCCCAAGTCCCAGGCATTCGGGTGGAAAATAATTTTCGTTCAGGGCCGCCAAGCGCGGGCACAACATAGATTCCCGTGTCAGCGCCAGCCAGGCGGTGAAACGCGATCTGCGTGCCGTCGGGAGACCATGCCGGACTAATCCATTCCGAGGGATGATGCGTCAGGCGGAGAAGGGTTTCGCTCCCGATTGCCTTCACGTACAGGTCGAAGCCTTTGGTTCTGGGTCCGGAATCACCGTTCCACGCGAAAGCGATTCGGGAGCCATCGGGAGAGAAAGCCGGGGCAGTTTCCTGTCCGGGTAGAGCCGTAAACGGAACGGCAGTCAAAGACTCCTGCCCCTCCGGACTCTGCGGCCGATGCAATCGATATGCAACTACCGTGGCAAGGGCAACGAGCGCGATGGCGAGAGCACCAGCGGGGATATTCCACCACTGTTGACGGGAGCGCCAGCCTCGATCCGGTTCAACCGTGACAACTGGCTCGGCAGCCGGGACTTTTACCGGCGGTACTGGCCGCTCCAACTTACCAATATATCGATACCCCCGCCGCGGCAGTGTCTCAACAAAGCGCGGGCTTTCCGCCGAGTCGCCGAGCACCTCGCGAATCTTGTTGATGGCTGTATTCAGGTTGTGGTCGACATCGACAAAGGTGTCCGGCCACAGACGCTTCTGCAACTCCTCACGAGTCACGATTTCGCCCGGGTGCTCCAGCAGGATGGTGAGGACCTGAAAGGGCTGGCCCGTGAGTTTCAGCTTCACGCCGTCCTTGCGCAGCTCTCTCGCTAGAAGGTCTACCTCGAAGGGTCCAAACCGGAGTAAGCGAGTGGAATAGACACCTTCTTCCACAGAATCCGCCTCAAGTTTTACCAGTCTAGCACCGACCGGTAATTAAACAAGTTGACATCACGTTGCTTTCCTCGATTGACCCGACCGTGCAACCGCATTGGTTCAAGCGAGTTAGCCTTGGATTTTCTTTCGACCTTCCTCTGACAGGCAATAGATTGCCCATGTATTGAGGTAGCGGTACCCATAGGCCAATGTCGCCCTCACCGCGCACCCCGCGCGGAGTGGGGACGACATGACAACATCGATCAGGCCCTTGCATCCAAGTGCCGGCAAAGCCCGGTGGCGCAGGCGACCTTTGTCCGGCATGGCCTTCGCCGCAGCGGGCCTAGGCGCCATATTGGGATTCAATTTTCCAGGAGCTACTTTTGCCGCTGAGAGCGATCCCTTCCCCACAATCACGATTCAGGTTTACAACTACTCGCAGGCATCCCCTGCCTTACTCACTCGGGCCGAACGTGAAGCCGGCCGAATTCTCGGTGAGGCTGGCTTGCGCACGGTCTGGTTAGAGTGCCTGGTGGGGCCATCCACCATACCCCCGAAGGGACGGTGTAAAAAACCGCTCGAAGCTACTGACCTCAGGCTGCGAGTGCTTTCGGCAGCTATCGAGAATCGGTTCCAGCCCACTGTTTTCGGCTTTACGATTCACCCGGCTTTCGCCAGTGTCTATTACGAACATGCGTTGCGTCGTGCCAAGAGTGAACATGCCGAGTCGCAGACCCCAACAATTCTCGGGGGTGTCATAGCGCACGAACTCGGACATCTGCTACTCGGTACGAATGAACACTCCCGCACGGGAATTATGCAGCCTCGCTGGTATCCGGATCAGATCCTGCAGCTCATGAAGGGCATTCTGCTTTTCACCAGTGAACAATCAAAACTGATGCGAGAACAGGCGCGAACGCGCACGAGGCTTCAAAGCGAAAACCTGGGTCCAAGCCTCATTTCGCAGAATGACTGATCGAAGTCAGGGGGGACGCTAGATGTGCTGTGGCGATGAATGGGGAGATCCAATGATTCTGGACCAGTGATCCGCAAAACTTAAGTTATTCGGAGTCAATCTCCGGACACTAGGCTTCACCTGTTGCAAAATCGCCATATCACTCAAAATGTCGCAGCGAGATAACCACTCCGTGTCGCGCAGCGCCGCCTTGCCGATTGGTACGCCACTTCACACTTCTACAATCAGATAATCTTTTGGCGACACGATCGGAATTCCCCGCCATGGATTCATCGCCAGCAGGTCGTCATCCCCCGTTATGATCACGTCTGCCCGCCCGTTCAGCGCCACCTCCAGGAACTTGTCATCCTTTGCATCTCGGCATTCGCGCACACGATGAATGATGGGAACGAACTCCGCGATATTCGCGATCAGACGGATGAACTGCACTCGCTGTTCGGCCGTAACGTAGGAATCGAATTTCGCTTCCGAGAGCACATCGGCTAGTTCCTGCATTGTTGCCTCGGAGACCAGAAGAGTGGCTTCGTGCCTCGCACGCCTCAAAGCCTGCCCGGGAATTGAAGATTCCCGCAGCAGTCCACTGACGAAAACATTTGTGTCCACGACGACGCGCTCACCTGGGCGCATCAGTCTTTCAGAAGGTCGGCAAGAATTTTGTCAGTCAGGCCTCGCTCGGCTGCCTGCGTGCTGACACGTTCACACAGACGATCCAATTCATCATTGGCGACGCCGCGCAGCCGGTCATATTCTTCTGGCGACAAGACTACCGCCACGTCTCGATTCTGCCGGCGAATGACGATCGGCTGCCGCTGGGCCGCATCAATCAAGGCGGCAAAACGCTGCTTGGCTTCGGTTGCAGAGACGCTTTTCATATCTGTCTATATTAGACAAAATAGACAAAACGTACAACTGTACTTGAAGCGCAGCAAGGCTTTGTAAGTTACTGTACTGAAGCTATTTAGCTATGACACAGGGGTGGAAAAAGTGTTCCTAAAGGAACACTTTAACCTCATCGCCCGTACGCCGCTGCCGCCGCCAATGGTTTGCGGTAGAACGTGTATCCGTCGTAGGTCTCCGAGCGGAAGTTCAGGTTGGGCGCGCAGAGTTTTTCTGTCTGGCTCAGGAAGAGATAACCGCCGGGCTCCAGGTACAGGTGCAAGCGCTCCATCAGTGCCGAGCGCTGCGTCCGCGATAGATGCGGGAGCACGTCCATGCAGAAGATGCAGTCGAAGCGGCCGATATAAACCGGCTTCGTCAGGTTCATGGTATTGAACGTCACCAGACTGCGGAGACGCGGCTTCACCAGCAGATACGCACCTCCATTCCCGTTCGCACCTGCGCCACTGGTTCCGTTGCCATTCCCATCCTGAGTCCCATCGGATGCGTTGGGACCTATTTTCGAGAAGCAGGCTCGAATCGTTGCCGGCGGCAGGCCAGTCAATGCCGATTGCGGATACACCCCTCGCTCTGCGGACTGAATAGCGGAGCGCAACAGATCTGTGCCTACGATATGGATCGCCCATTCTTTGCTGAAGCCATTCGTGGCTGGAACCGTAGAGCTTTCGCAAATGCCCCCACTACGGACGGCAGTTTTCGCGTCTTTGCTTCCGCTGCTGCCGTTGCCGTTTCCTGCGCCGTTGCCGTTACTGCTGCCCAGCGCCTCACAAATTGCCATGGCGATGGAGTATGGTTCTTCGCCGCTGCCGCATCCGGCGCTCCAGATGCGCAGCGTAGAGGGTCCTTCGTTCACTTTACGAGCGAGGATCTGCGGCAGGACCTGGCGCCCCAGCGCGGTCATCGCGCCCGGATGCCGGAAGAAGCCGGTGCTCACGTTCATGATGCCGTCCAGGAACCCGGCCATTTCGCCAGTATCCAGCTCGACGGAGCGGAGGCGCGCCAGCAACGCGGCCGGCGACTCGAGATCGTGGCGCTCGAGATAGTCCGCAATGTGACCGGCTAATGCGCTGTTCGGACAATCGAGCAAGATGCCCGTCTGGCGCTCCACCAGGAGGCGTAACGCGGAGAGCTCTTGCTCGAGAATGGTGACGCCCGCCAACAATTTATGCATAAATGTTCATCCTCACACCTGCAGCTTCGTTCATCGCGATGAGTCGCTTCAGGGGAGGAGGACTCTCACTTCTCAGTGGTGCTCGTTCTGGTTGCTGATGCTCCGTGCTGCTGTCTCAGTCTCCCGCCGCAGCGGCGGCAAAGCTCTTGCCGGAATCCTGTACCGCTTGCTGAGCTACCACGTTCATTTCCTTTTCCAGGGACGAAAAGCGCTGCATGATTTCATGAATGCGGAGCGTCATATTGCGGATGGTTTCAATCTGGGCTCGCGTGTGGGCGGAAAAACTGCCCGGCTCCAGCAAAAGCAAATCCGAGTTTCCCAGAACTGACGTCAGCGCATTGTTGAGGTTGTGTCGCATCTCGAGCATGTACCGGCCCAGCATGGCCTGGCGTTCGAGGGCGCAGCAGGCAGCCTCAGCGGCGCGGGCGCGGACCTCGGCCCGGGCCCTGTGAACGGCTTCCGATGCCGCCAGGACCAGAGTCTCCAGCCAGTGCTCGCTGGGACGCAGGATAGAAACACGGGGCCAGCGATCGCGGATCAGCTGCGCGGTGGCGGAATCGTGGCAAACACAAAATACCGGTTGACCGGTCGAGTGCAGCGGTTCGAGCACAACGGACAACAGGTCGCGCCGGAGTTGCCCAATAATCGCCACATCGAAGACGTCCACTGAAAAACGCGGCCACAATTCCCCGCTCAGCAGGGTGAACGTGGGGATATTACGCTCCATCTGCCAGCGAGCGGTAATGCGCCGAGAGAAATCGGCCTCATCGGAGATGATCAGTACGGTCGGCATTTCCACGGACAATGTCCCTTCCCGCTAGCAAACGTTGCTGCTCGAATCAAACTACGAATCGTCATTTCTTGGGCGACCCGGATTCTGGATCCCAACCCGGCTCGGTGGAAACTTCAAACTCGGGGGCTGCCGGAGCACCACTGGCCGGCTTGGCGCCCGGGTTCGATGCAAGCGGTTGGCTGGATGCAGAGTCCCCCGCCAGCTTCGCTCCCAGGGTTCCCGAAGCGGAAGCCGCTGCCGCTCTTGCCGCCAGCGGAGGCTTTACAGCCGCTGTTGATTTCGCTGCAGAGGCGGCCTTCGCCTTCACCGCAGGGTCGGCGCTTTTGCCGCGGCCCAGCGCGTGCTCCACCGATGCCTTCAAATCCACCAGCATGCGCAAGGGAGAACCAGAGGAATATTCGGCCTGGAACATCACTTTCCAGGACTGGCAGATCATGCGCAGCCGCAGGATCGGTTCTTGCGCGGAGAACTGGGCGCGACGGCAATCGATCATCAGCACGCCTTTGTCTTCCAGTTCCGTCAGGCCATCCAGAATGATGTTGAGATCGCCCAGCATCAGGCGGAAGAACACACGCCGCATGAGATAACCAAACCTGGTGAAGGCCACCAATGCAACGGGCAGGTAGAACAGCTCGCCGGCGAGGCCTTTGGCCTTGCGCCCTTGCTCGAGGATGCCGCCGTGGAGCAGTTCGTCGAGCGAACGGCACTTGCGAGCTGACTCCAATACGCGCTCTAGGGCGTTCAACCACACGGGAGGCTTGAGCTCGACCTCTCCAAGTACTGGTTCGATGGTCCGGGCAACGTAGGCCAGGTCGACTTCCGCATCGTTGATGCCGGTGGGAGCAATCTGGCTGAAGTACTGCACGAGCAGGAAATCGACCTTGTCACGAACCGTGTCAGACTTTTCTGACTTTGCCAGGAAATGCTGTAGCAGGTACAGCAGGGTTTCCTGGGTGACCAGGGCATTGGTTTGCAAGAACTGGCGCAACTGATGGACCTGGACCTGGCTGTCCATTTGCTCGAGCCATTGCCGGGCTTGCTCGACCGCTTCTTTGCCGGGAGCCTCGACGCCGGCCTCGAGGTCGACGCAGGGCTTGACCTCAATGGCGAACTCGCGCGCGAGTTCAAAGTAGATGGGATAAAGGCGGCGGGCGGAAATCCATTGCGCGGCAAGATCCTGCACAGGGGTAGAAGGGGTCATAATTTCACGATCCAGTTCGGCACATCACGCCGGAAGCGCGCGGCCACGAGAGTCTTTCCCGGCTGATACTGCACCGCAACCACGGAAGCGGCCTCTTCTAACGATCCGTCCGAATTGCGAACGCTCAGTTGATCGCCGAACTCCAAAGGCGCTTTGGAAACAAACAGCAGCTCGCGTGAGGTGGCAAATTCCACGATGGTGCTCTCGCTCAACTCCGCCACTGCGTGCTCGTCCACGATGCGGGTGAGCTGGATGGGAAAACGCACGGGCATGGCGTCGGGAAAAAAACGGGCAAGCTCGGCCACGCTGTTGGCTGGGCAGGCTGCTCGTCCGGTCGCTGCGGCTGAATGCGCCACTGTAAGAGTCCTTTAATTCAAGTCGCTTGCTGGCTGCGAAATGCGGTCGGGCTCCCCCTCTTCCCGGTTAGAAAGAGCTGTGGGGAGCCGGATATCCGCGGTTCACAAAAAGATGGAGCACGGGCAGAACCATCTCGCAGAACGGAAGGACTAGCACCTAAGCGAACGGATTTTCAGCGGCTTAGCAGCACCCATTCAATGATTAGACGAGCTTCACGAAGAGTGCGTCTCAAGGTGAGATGGAAATCTCATCTCAAGCCGCTCCCCGGCATAAACCCGCTCGCCATCCGCCTCCATAAATCGGCAGTAGTTAGCTGCTCCTGATTGTGCAACCTCACAGCCGAACCAAGGGAGCCTATGTTAATTTCCTAACGCTGGCGGGCAGTGACTCAGAGTATCGGGCGAAGGTGATCGGAGCGCTTTCCTGCTACCATCTCGAACTTCTGGAGTTTGAAGATGTGCGGCCATTGTCGGCTCCGACCAGCCCTCAGAAGAGATTCTGCAATCCCCAAAGAGCTAGAGCAGAGCGGGAACTCACAACATGTGGGCTACGCCACATTCAAGACGTTTTCTCGCAAAATGTGACTAGCCCTCGATGATGGAAGCAATGATGCGATAGCACTCAAAATCTTGCTGGAACATTTTGAGTGCAATAGCGATATTACGCCAACCATTGTCCCGGCTGGCGCTAAACTATCCATCGTGGCACGCATCTGGAAGGAACGACTCACGACGTTCGGAACCGCGAATCTCTCCCCACGCAAAGTGGTCTTGGTCCGAGTTGCGTCATTCACTTTCCGGTTCACGACGACGAAGCAGTTACGAGACTGTATCGAATACTACGAGCAAAAAACGCATCCGAGCAGCAGAGTGTCCGCGAAGGCGATTGCTGCTGACATTGGTCCTGATTGGCGAGAACTGCGGTCGTGGGAAGTGGAACGGTGGTTTGAGCGCCTGCCGATGTACTTGCTTGAAGAACCGAAACGCCAGAAAGTTCTGAAAGCCCTCCACAAAACCCTAGCCCTCGTGGAAACGGGCAAACTTTGACGATGAGATCCCGGTAGGGATACCACTCACGTGATACCCCCCGGACGGACCCGGACGGGCGCTCATTAGCGCATCCGGTTCTTATCGCGGATGACTGGCGGCAAAGCGAACCGCGGGGTAAGGATGGAGGACCTGCGGTTGGGGAAACCATCGGTCTGCTAAGGCGAGAGTGCGCGTCCAGTTGATCGGGTTTTTCTGGCTACGGCGGCGAAGTGTACGCCACCACTGCCCGATTAACCGGTGGCGGAAGGCGCCGAGGCTATCGAGATTTCCAGGTACCGCATAGTAGTTGAAGTGTCCCTGCACGATCGACTTGAGCCATTGGCCGGTTTGGCGCACCGGATCATGCATACGCTCGCGGAGCTGCTGTTTAATATCACGCAGCTTCGCTCCCATGCGTTTGCGGATCGTCTTACGCCTCACCGTAAATCGCCCTAACCTATTCTTCCCGCTGATGTGCGTGAAGCCTAGAAAGTCGAACGTCTCGGGCTTGCCTTCTCCTCTACGTCTCCGGTTCTCTTCGGCAAACCTGCCGAATTCGATCCGGCGCGTCTTATCCGGATGTAATTCCAATCCAAACATTCCCAGTCGTTCCTGTAAGTTCTCCAGGAATCGATCCGCGTCCGCTTGGTGTTGGAATCCTAAGATGATATCGTCCGCGTAGCGGACGACCACCACCTCGCCGTGGGCCCACTTCTCGCGCCACACGTTCACCCAGAGATCGAAAGTGTAGTGCAGGTAGATATTCGCGAGGAGCGGTGAAACCACCGAGCCTTGCGGACTGCCTGTCTTCGTGTCCGACCATTTGCCTTCCTCCATCACTCCCGCGTTGAGCCATTTCTGGATCAGCCGCAGGATGCGGGGGTCAGCGACGCGATGCTCCACGAACTTGATCAGCCAACTCTTGTCGAGGTTATCGAAAAACCCCCGGATGTCGGCATCAAGCACGTAGTTCACCTTCTTCTTCAGGAGCGCATACGACAACGCATCCAGCGCCTGATGCTGGCTGCGCCCCGGGCGAAACCCATAGGAAAAGCCGAGAAAATCTTTCTCGTAGATCTGGTTGAGGATGGTGACCACGGCATGTTGGACTAGTTTGTCCTCGATAACCGGGACCGCAAGTGGACGTTGCCGTCCATCTGCTTTCTCTATGTACACTCTTCTCGAGGGCGTCGCTCGATAGGCTCCGCGATGAACCCGGCCATGAAGATCGGTCAGCCGATCTTCCAGTCCGTCTTCATACTCCTGCCAAGTGACCCCGTCCACTCCGGGTGCGGCCTTTCTCTTGAGCGAGTAAAAGCTTTCCCGTAGCAGTTCGACGGTCAGGTGGTGGAGCAAGGCGGTAAACTTCATCTCCTTATTGTTCCCTGCTGCTTTCCGCACGCCCGCCAGCCCCTGTGACACGCGCTCCCCGCTCTGTGTCGGGGACGTGTTAGGTTGACGAACGTTTTCCTTAATCAGCGGCCTTCCCTCCCCACTCTCCGCCGGCGATGCTCCGTCTTTGTTCGAATGGTTCATAGGTATTATTCCGCTGTGTGACTCCTCGGTGACGTGCATGCGGGCCGTGCGGCCTAAGCCTTCGCCCGCCGGCCTCCGGCCTGGTTGAGCCGCAGGTGTCCCCGAGGTCTCCCGGTTCTCGTGCTTGAAGCTTCTAGGCGTGTCTGGGGTCTTCGACTACGCCGGACTGAGCGGAAACTCGCGCTATCGCTCCCGTTCATGTTGCCTTCCGCGCATTACAAAGACGTCGGCGTCCGGATTGCATCTTTTCGGAGCTGAATACCCACCCCACCTATCCTCTGTCTACGCTTCACTGTGTCCCTCGCGGTAGCAGCGCAAGACTCGAGGCCGAGCGGATCGCTACTCCTTTCTCGTAAGGAACTTTCATCCTCTACTTCAAGCCGGTTTAGCCCGGCGCACTGTAATAGCGATTTTTCGCCAGTTATCAGCCTAGGCGTACAATTTTCGTCCGACTCTCTTCTTGACAAGCGCCTAGGGAGGGCGCATTGTTCTCGGGTACGTCGAGCGACACACCTCACCAGAGCCTTTCGCAGAAAGCCGATTCTGGCTGAGCCGGCCCTTCCTGTTCTTCGCGCAGTCCGCGAATACGCTCGTGCCCCCAATCTTCGTGGGCTCAGGAGGAGATCGCCATGCGGACTCACACACAAATTAAGGAGATATCCCGGTCCCAGAAGATCGGAGGTAGGATAGTGAAGCCTGGAACGAAATTATCAACAGTCATACCTTTGCTCTCGCTCGTGGTTCTGCTGGGTGGGTGCGGGGGAGGAAAAACGCCAGATCCAACATCCGGCCGGACTCCAAGTCCAAGTCCGACACCGGGGGGTCAGAACAGTGTGAGTAATTGGCAGTTCAGCACGACGTCCACGGTTCCGGGGATGCCTTCCTTGACGATTGCGGGCAGCATCAATCTATCCAGGAGTTCGGTGACTGGCGCAATGCACGTGAACGGTTCGAGTTGTTTTGATCAGCTCACCACCGTCGCCCTGACTGGTACCGTGACCGGGGGGAACATATCCCTGACCTCGACGTCCGTCGCTGGACAGGTCACCACTCTTACCGGCATTATCACGAATCTTGGCGTGACGTATTCGGCCGGGCAATTTACCGGGACGTACTCCATCAACGGTGGCTGTGCTTCAGGAGACCAGGGAAATGTGACTGGCGTCAAGATACCCTATGTCGCTAACCTCTTGAATGGCACCTTTACAAATTCCGGAGGAGGAACGTTCAGCTTGAGTGGTGACGTGGCTCAGGATGCCAGCGCCAGTTCTGCGGGTAGCTTCGGTGTCTCTGGAACGGCAACTCTCAACACGTCGTGCTTCGGTTCAGGAACCATCACGGCCGGAACGTTTCCGTCCGGCAGTTTCATCATCGGCACGTCTGTGGCCCTTCAAGTTAATACCGGCAATGGCATGATTGTTTTCGTCGGGACGTGGGACATGGCCCAGGGTGTGATTAGCGGAAACTACACTGTCTCAGGCGGCACCTGCGATCAGACCGGAGCGGCAATCCTAGTCGCGTCGAGTCCATGGGATTACGGACCGTAACGACAGCGGGCGGCACTCAGCCCTTGCCAATCCAACTAACCTCTAACATGCCGGGATTGCGGTGTACGTCCATTGACCCTGGTCGCGCATCCGGTATCGGCAAGGAGCCTAACCACGGTTATTCCTCGCGACTGTCCGAGCACTGCAGCTACGCCAACCCAGCTACTCAATGCTCTGCGAGCAGAGTGGTCAAGACGAGCGGCACGCACTCTTTCAAATGTGAATTGACGTTACCAGCCGTTGGCACAAGCTTGCGCTATTTCTTCGCCGAAATTCGGGGATTCTGAGTGCAATGGGGATGTTTCGCCAAGTGCGACTGGCTCAGCCACCCATGCCAAGCGCGAAGCCGTAGAGGCACGCTCCAAGGACAATCATCCACCAGCTAAGCAAGAGGATTCCCTCAAACTTGAGCGATGTAGCGGGCAGCGTAGCTCTTCGATTCTTCCACCCGATTAGGCCGAATAACGCAGTAGCGATGATGGTTGATGCCACGAGCCACGCTTGCAGGGATAGACCAACGACATCTTCCATATTGATAGACCTGAGATTGATAGACCTCAGCGCCAAGAACCCTTCGTCTACCCAATGATGCGTCATTGGCATTACGAATAAAGCAAAGAGAAAGAAGTTCGCGTACAGAATTGCTCTGACGATGGAGCGGGAACACATCGCAGGATGCGCGGTATCCATAACCAGTACAGCGGAGTATAGCTGTTGTTCCGCCTACCTGGGCAGTCAATTGCCGCAATCAGGCGTGGGTGTTGAAAAAGTCACGTCGATTAGCAGGATGAGATTCAGCAGAAGCATGTTAGAAGAAAGCATTCGCCATGCTCTGTTTGATTCCGATCCTCGGAGGCCTGCTGATCATGATGGGACAACACGACCGTTCCGAAGCGCTGTTTTATTACTTCCGCCTGGAAGATCAGGTTCCTGAGACCCACCTGCTGCGACTCATCGAAAAACACATCAGCTTTGCCTTTGTGCGCGAGAGGTTGAAGCAGAGTTACAGCGAGACCGGCCGTCCGTCGATTGATCCTGAGCTTCTGTTGCGCATCCTCTTGATCGGCTACTTATATGGCGTCACCAGTGAACGCAAGTTGGTGGAGGAGCTGCGCATGCATCTGGCGTGGCGCTGGTTCACGGGACTGGGCTTCGATCAGGAGATCCCGCATCACTCCACGTTCTCGAAGAACCGGCATGGACGGTTCCAGGAATCGAAGCTGTTCGAGGAGTTGTTCGAACAGATCGTGAAGCAGTGCGTGGAAGTGGGATTGGTGCAGGGCAAGCACCTATCGGTCGATGGCAGTTTCGTGGAGGCGAATGCTTCGAAGGAAAGCCGCATTCCGCGCGAGCAGTTGGCGGAAGCGGCGCAGGTGAACCAAAGCGTGCGCCAGTACTTGGTCGAACTGGAGCAGCAGAACCCAAGCGAAGAGCCGGTGCATCAGCAAGAGCAAGTGTCGACCACGGATCCAGATTCCACCTATGCGACTAAGGGTGGGACTCCGGCCCGACTGGGGTACTACGACAACTATCTGGTCGACAACCACAGTTGCGTAATCGTGGGAGTACAAGCAACGGCAGCCCGGATGAGTCAGGAGACGGTGGCCGCGCAGGACATGCTCACTCGCTTCCGGCAATGGCAAGGACGAGAGCCAGAATCGGTAGCGGCCGACACCACCTACGGGAACGGGAAGTTTTTGCAATGGTTGGCGGATCGGAGCATCACGCCCTATATGCGGACCCGAGACAGTATCCACCGAAAGAATAGCCCGTTCTTTGGTCCCGAGCGGTTCACGTATCAACCCGAAAGTAACAGCTATCGCTGTCCGGCGGGACAGCAACTGAACTATGGTGGCCGCAGCATGCGGAACCGCACCTATGCCTACATCGGGACCCGCAAACGTTGCGGTGCGTGTGCGCTAAAAGCCCAATGCACCAGCGGAGTGTTCCGCTTTCTTGCCATCCACATGGATGAACCAGCTCGGCAACGCGCACGAGAGTTGGCGAACACGCCAGCATTCGCCAATGCACAGCGGCAAAGAAAAAAGGTGGAGGCCCTGTTCGCGGAACTCAAGAATCAGATCGGATTGCGCCGCTTGCGCCTACGCAGACTGAAGTTCGTGCGGGAGCAGTTCTTCCTGGCAGCGGTGGCCCAGAACATCAAGCGACTGGTGCGATTCCTCAGCCGACCGATAACACCTACTATGGAAGCCGCCTCTTAACTAAAGTGGAAGGAAAGAACTCGATTGCAGCGGTAATCGCAGCGAAGGGTTCATTCCGATCACGGACTTTTTCAACACCCACAGGCGATTTCACAAGTGTGCGCTTTTCGTTCGCCTTTTTGGGGAATGATGAGTGAAATGGCGATATTACGCCAGTTGACGAAGCGGCTTCCGCTGGTTCATGTTTGCGTATTAACTGGTGAATGAGCGCAGATACAGACAACCAGTTCGGCCTTGTTGGAGAGTAGGCAGGTCGGGGAGATTAAGCGAGGCCGATTGAGATCGATGGCTCGCGGCGCTGCTCCTCGAGGATTCGCTGGACTTGGCAGTCTTCATGGACCGATTCACCCTCGCCGTCTGTCGTCGTGTCAGCCCCCAATTGGACCGGTTTCCCGCATATGCAACATTTAAGATAGTCCTCGTTGTGTTGCTTCACATGAGACCGATTCCTGAATAATCCGTTAGCCAGATTTTCGTACCCGCCCAACATTTGTACCATACCGTATCCTGTGTACTTGACGATCCTTACTTTGATGTCACTTTGCTAAACTCTCCTTCTTCGCCAAAATTGCTGATTCAACACCTGTATGTCAATGATTTCCAGTCGGAGACGCCCAATCTTGTCCCGAAACACGGCTACATGATCTATAGGATCGGAAGTCCCTTGCTCTGGACAGCTTCCAGTACCATTGCTCTAGAAACAGCTCTGAGCATTCGGATTTGTTGCGCACGATGAGCAATTCTGCGGGAGTAAAACGAGCGCCCCGCGACTGAACCGAGTCCGGGGCACTGTCGTTCTGCATAACGGAACCCTATGCGGCTAAGGGTCTTGCCTGCTGTTGGGTAATTTCCGACTCAGCTTGCAGCCAATCCTCTACTTCGCGCCCTTCTTTTCCGCGTTGCTCGTACAGTTCGTAGGCGCGAACGCGAATCTGCTCTTGAACGTCGTGCGTCCGTTTCGTCAGTGTTCGAGTTTGATCGGCGATAGGTGTAGTGCTGGGGTTTTTCATTGTGCGTACTCCTTAGATTTAAGATGATCCTTCTGGGTCGATGGCGTTCTTCGGCCTGTTTCAATGACCGGAAAGAGGTCTCCACTCCTGCGGTTCTCGTACTCAGCATGGAAGGTCTTCAGAAGCAGTTCGGCCTTGTTCTACCAGACGATTGATGATCTCGGCTTTTGAAGTGCTAGGTGCATAGATGTCCACTCGCGTGCATGCCGCTAAGTGGTCCCGAGAAGGCCTCGTAACTTCCGCCTCCTCGGGCCAAGAAGCTTAGAGTCCTTACGCTGCTACGGCGACATTATGGAAGGTCGAAGTGACCGCCTCAAACGTCTGAACCTTGGGCGTTCCATCGATGAATCTTTCGACGGATCGCAAAACTTGCGGGTACGTGTTGCTGTTATACGCTTCTGCATTGGCCTTGTTCTCCCACAAACTGATGGCAACAACATCTAGGCTGCCGGGATTGGACAATGTAATTTCATCCTTGAAGCCCTTCTGCTTGCGGAGCAATGGAAGAGTGTCGTTCTCAAAGCTGCGCATGTAATCGGAAAGCATGTTCGATTTCAGATGAATAGATACCGTGCGTGCAAACATAGAAACCTCCTAAAAGGTTGTGAGCTGCTAAGAAGAGAGAACTTCAGATGAGCTGACTTAGTTCAGGGAACCTGAAAGAGGAGCAAGGATGCTCGCTCCCCCTCACTGTCAGCAGTTGAGTGGCCCTCCCCCTTGACGCCGCAACTTGTTGTTTCCACACGTCAGAGAACAGATCCGGCATCGAAAGGCCGTGTTCCATCGTGCATCTTTGGCGGAAAACGAGCACAAACGGCAACTTGACCCTGGCAAGCGCTCGTGCAGTTGTGCGGTTAACTGCTGTTATCGGCCATTTCACTCAAAACCGGTGTGGGAGGCATTTTGAGTGCAACCGGGATTTTGCGCCGATTGAATGCTGCGGAAGCACTCGCCGTATACTCCATCCGAATGGATCGATCCAACGGATACGAAGCAGTCTCGGAAGAGTTTCTTGCGCGCCGTGGTAGTAGTAGTAGTAGTCGGTCTACTGGAATCGGCGTGAAGGAAGTGCGGAAGTGGGCGAGAAAACTACGGCGCGGCAGCAGCGTCATTGATCTAGGCTGCGGGCCCGGCTTTCCCATCACGGCGGTACTGGTCGACGAAGGACTTCATGTCTTTGGGGTAGATGCAGCACCATCCTTTGTCACGGCATTTCGACGCAACCTGCCCGACACACCCATCATTTGCGAAGCCGTTCAAGAGTCGAGATTGTTTAATCGAACCTTCGATGCTGCCTTGGCATGGGGGCTGATGTTCCTTCTCCAGGCTGAAGATCAGCATCGCCTAATTCAGCGAGTCGCCGAGGTCCTGATGCCGGGCGGCCGCCTGCTATTCACCTCAACCGCCAAACCCGCCGTTTGGAACGATGCAATGACAGGGTTGGAATCACTCTCCCTAGGGGCCGAGCAGTATAGGAAGCTGCTCGAAGCCGTCGGTATATCGGTCGCAGAGGAGTACGAGGACGAAGGCGAAAACCACTATTTCGACGCGTTCAAGGAAAACATTGGGTAAGAGGAATCGTTCATCTTGGCGATAGGGCATTGATTGTTTTGCGCGTAACGGTAGATTATTCGTCACAGAACGAATCAAAAACTCGGTAGGGATTAAAGCCGCGGGGCGGTTTCAAAAGTTATTGGCGCAATTCCGCGTGGAAAGTGCGAATGGGTTAAATCCTGTAGGAAGATTCTACCGAGCCAGCCCGATATGCACAGATCTTTTTAACTGCACGCTTGACTGGGCTCGCTGCTCTCCTAGAATCAAACCTTTCAAGCCAACAGGGAGTACGCGTCCGCTATGTGGCGGGGCATTATCAAGCTCGTCGCCGTCGTTGTTTTAGCCGTTGTAGTTGCGGCAGTGTTGTCGCCGTATTTTGATCTACAACCGACTACTCTGGGAAAGTCTCACCGGGCAACAGTTCAGTTCAGTTTTACCGTTCCACTTTTCCTGCCAGGGGCACTTCACGCCTCCCCAACGCTTTTGATCAAGCCGCGCACAGCGCAATCGCATCGAGCCCCCGACATCCTGGCTCGGGATTGCGCCCGACTGTGTTAGACACCTCTGTGCCACTCTCCTTGCGCTTCTAGCTCAGCATCCCCGAGCCCTACTCCGCCGACTCAGGTCGCGGCTCGTTCCGACGCCGGCTACCAGCTTGACCGAAACAGTTCTAGCGCATTATCCGAATGGGAGACAAAGTTTTATGGCACACGATAGCCAAATGACACCAGACCTGACTGTGCTGAAATTTCGTAATAAAGGAGCTAAAAAGATGAGAACACACAAAACCCTTCTATGTGCTCTGATGTTGGCAGTCTCAGCCGTGCGACCTGTTGCCGCGGTCGGACAAACATACTTGTACGGTGGCATCGGCAGAGGCTCACCGCTGAACCCGGGCGCGGTGATTACCATTAATCAGGAGACGGGCGCCGGTACGCTCGTGGGCCATCCAGACTCCGTGTCCGGCTTGACCGGCCTTGTGTTCGACATCTCTGGCACGCTCTATGGCACAACCATTAGCGGGATGCTCGGTACGGGGCGATTCAGCGAACTCGTCCGCATAGACCCTCGCACGGGAGAGCAGATCGGCCCGGCTGTGACCATCAAGGCGAACGATCTGCCCATTTCAATCACAGACCTTGCCCTGCAACCCGGCACAAACACGCTCTACGGCACAAGCCTCAGTGAAGACGATTTTATTAACTCCATCTACACCATTGATCCCGGCACAGGTATGGCTACTCTTATCGGGCGCACAGGGGTCATCGGCGCCACAATCGCTTTCGGGCCCGACGGTACGCTTTACCAGACAAGCGCCATCTTCAACGACGTTGGGTTTGTAGCGGGATATCTGAATACCCTGGACCCGGACACCGGTGCCGTTCTCACTACGAGCGACCCGTTCACAACAGAGCATGTCGGCGGTCTGGCCGTCCGTCTGACCGATGGCGTCATCTTTGCTTCCGGTGGTGACGAAGGCCGAATCTGGACCCTCTCGCCTTCCGGCACACAGACATTTCTAGGTCTGACGAATGTCGGTGGTGTGGGCGACCTCGCCTTCACACCAATGCCGACGAGCAAGGCGGATTGCAAGGATGGCGAATGGAAGAGGTTCGGCTTCCCCTATAGCTTTAAGAACCAGGGCGATTGCATCCAGTTCGTTAACACAGGCAAATAGCTGGTTGCGACATGCGCGAGGAACGCCAAAATCTTCAGGAAACAATGCAGAAAGGAATTCCAATGGACGCCAAAGAAAAACAAACTAAGCTCACTGTTAGTCGCTTTAGTCCTGGTTGTCAGCTCATCTCCAGTTTTAGTGCAGGCAATCACGAATGGATTTCCAGATACTACTAACACCTTTAGCAATGTCGGAACTGTGCTCGCTGTGGGAATAGATGGGGGGCTGGCCCAGCTTTGCAGGGGGGAATTCACCCATAGAAGCGGTTGCCCCAGCTTTCGTGGTTTTCGAAAGCTGGGCACCACGACCCCGATGGCATGTTCATTCGTCACAGCCAATGCCTGGGCGTCTATGCTACACCGACTGCATGCCCAACCGGATGCATCGCTATTAGGGCGCGGGATACTCGCACTTCATCACCACAAGTGGTTATCAGCGCCTGCCGTTGTTAGGAAGTACACGGAACCGCGACCTGTTCCTGCGAGTGCTCGAGCAAGTGCGGCGGCGATACCGTTTCGTCGTGGCCGGATATGTGGAATGCCAGAACACGTGCACCTGCTGATCAGCGAGCCAGAGCGGGGTAATCCATCGACGTGATATCCCATGTCTCGCAACTGCGGCGAGACATGGGGCACCCGGTGATGTTCGTCAACTACAAATTCAGGGTGCGCATTTAGCGACTACGAAAGAAAAAGGCCGACCTCGCGGCCAGCCTTTGGATTGTGGCTGTCGCCGCTATTGGCCCTTTACCATCGAGCAGTGGGTCGAAGCCGTTTTCCATGTGCCGGAATCATTGACCCAGGTGTCGCTGCAGATAACGGTTCGCGCCCGGTGCTTGCCCTGGAGTTCGGCATCGTAGGTGAACGTGTAATGCGAGACGGCGGCGTTCGGGCCGAAGGTCGCCACCTTCACGTCGCTGAGGTTGCCGCTCTTCCACTTGTTTGTCTTGCTCTGCAAATCCTTGATGAAGTCCTCTTTGGTTTCCCAATCTCCCCAGCTGTTTCCCGCGACGAATCCGTCGGCCAGATGCTGCTGAGCCCACGAAGCGTCGTTTTTCATCTGCGCATCTCTGGACTCCTGTTGCAGTTGCTTGATCTGGTCGGCGACATCGCCGCCTGCCTGAGCGTCAAGGTTGAGGCAGAGAGCCACACAACAGAGCAGACTGATGGCAATAATGATTCTTGTTGTCAATGTGTTATGTCCTCCTTAGAGCGGCAACGATTGTACATCAGGGGAGCTGCCGTCCCCGGGGATTGTGGTTGCGTGACCGACAATCCGTATGTGACTGTTGCAAACAGGATCACGCGGTTTGACCCAGCGACCGGGATTTTGATTGCTATGGGGATGTCGCGCCAGTTGAACGCTCCTGAAGCACTGGCCGCATACTCCATCCGCATGGATGCGGGCAATCAGATTCAGAGAAGACGCCCGGCCGTGAACGACTGCCTGGGAATGCGGAGGAGCTCGCGCAAGACGGGTGCGCCATGATCGTTTGGAAGAGAAACTGAGCGCGCAGGATTGGGACTAATCTCAAAAGTTTCTAAGAAAGCGGCGCTCGATTCCGTGTCTAGAACCGGGCGCCGCTTGCGGATTAGTCGTGACCGCGGTGGTCCTCCCGCTGGCTGATCCGAGTTCTCAACCAGGGAATGTAACGCACATCGGTTCCGCTGATGGTGGAGCATCCCGGGCCACCGGGGCCCATGGGACATCCCCAATAGTTTTGGGTAGCGTCGATGGTCCCGGTGCAGATGGATGCGCCATCGAAAGCACAAACGTCGCCCACGCCGATTTTGTGGCCGAGCAGATCGTTCAGGTGGATATCGACCTCAGCCGGGGTATTGACGGCAACATCGATATCCTCATCGCGAATGGTGTTTCCGGAGATGACGGTTCCGATCACGGGCGAACCGCCGCCCCCGCTGTTGATGTTGATGCCAACCCGGCCCGGAGTAGCCGTGTCGTCTCCATCTGCAAGGTTACCGGCAATGAAGTTGTCGAGGATCTTGTTGTTCGACATGTCATCTGCCGGAAGTCCGAAAGCCGGACCGACGTGGGTGTGCAGTGCGACGCCGCCCAGGCCGTTGTTGGTCAGAGTGTTCCCGATGATCACATTTCCGGAAACGCGCCCCTGGCCTGCGCCATCGGTAAATAGTCCTGACCCGGCGCCGCCCACGGCCACGCCATTGTGATCGGAGAGGTTATAGGAAATAGTGTTGCCGTCCACCCCATAATGCGGCGCGAAGGGAGGATTGGTGTGTCCGGCTGGCGGATGAGAAGCCATTACGATTCCGCACTCCGCAGGGTTGTCCTTGAAAATATTGTGCGTGACCAGGTTGTCGTGGCTTTCCGCGGTCTCGTCGCTGATGAGAATGCCGTCCGAGTTGCCAGTGACGAGGTTGCGGGACACAATGGAACTGGCAGTTCCAACGAGGTGAATGCCGCCACCGCAATCTCCAGTCTCGTCGGTCTCATATGTGCCGTTGCCGGGCTGATTGGGACATCCGGTGTGGTCACCGGTGAACTGAATTCCCGGAATCTGGTCGTTGTTCTCGACCTTGTTGTCCCGGATAGTGACATCGGACGCGCTCACAACCAGAATGCCCTCATACAAAGCATAACGGACCGTGAATCCAGCGATGGTCACGTCGTTGAGTCCTGGGTTGTCGTAGCCATCAACAAAGAAGCCGTGGGCGAGGTTGGTTGCGTCCACGATCGTGGAATTCGATCCTGCTCCAATGATGGAAACAGGAAAAGCCACGTCCACTTCTTCGCTGTAGGTGCCGGGACCGACATTGATGGTATCGTTGGCGGCGGCATGGCTCAGGGCATCGGAGATGGTGGAATAGCAACCATGCTTGCCGGACGGATTGACGCAGAGAGTTTTTGCGTTGGCCACTTGCGAAAGGCCAAGAAGAACAACGGTGCACGCACACAAACTCAAGCGCGCGCGGAGTCCTACATGGAACACATGCATATTTTTCTCCTCCTGGGAGATTCGGCGCCACCTTCACCCGAAGGATCGGCGGTCTAGGTTAAAACTGGATTGAGGAGCCGCACTTCACGGCAGGTATTCTTAAGAGAGTTTGACCACTATACACCAACTCTCGCACCGCGGGTAGGGCGCAAAAATCTTCATCCACACTTGACGTCAGGGACTTCCGTTCGAGGACGAGAGGCCCCCGAGCTTGGGACGGCCGGGTGACGACGCGGGTGAGATCGGCAGCGGGGGTGGTGCTCTCTCGACCTGCCTTATGACTGCTGCGCGAGACTGAATTACTGCAGCGTTTGCGCTGCCGCCGCGGCAGAGGTCATGCCGATGTTGTAGCGCTTCAGCTTGCGGTATAAAGTCGCGCGGCTGATGCCCAGCATGCGTCCGGCAAGAGCTTTGTCGCCTTTCACCTGCTCGAATACCCGTTGAATGGTGGCGCGTTCGATGTCTTCGAGATCGGTCGTAGAGACTGAAGAACGCGGCATTTCCCGGGCCGAAAAGGCTTCGCCCAGATCCGGATCGAGTATTGCGGTCCTCCTGCTTTCAGGTTCCGCCGCTGTAGCACCGGATGCAATGCCTGGCGGGAGATCTCCGAGATCAATTCCCTGTCCATTTCCCAGAGCCACAGCGCGTTCCACGCAGTTCTCCAGTTCGCGGACATTGCCGGGCCACTCATATTGCATCAGCGCTTTCATGGCCGCACTGGTCACGTGCATCTCCTGGCCGGGGGCGTAACGCTCCAGAAACCAGTGGACGAGCATGGGTATATCACTGCGTCGCTCGCGTAGAGCGGGCACGAACAAAGTGACGACGTTCAAGCGGAAGTAGAGATCTTTGCGGAAAGTGCCGTTTTTGTAAGCAGCCTCGAGATCCCGGTTGGTTGCGGCCATCACGCGCACATCGACCTTGACGCGCTGATTGCTCCCCACCGGACGCACTTCCTTTTCCTGCAACACGCGCAGCAGTTTTGCCTGCAACTCCAGGGGAAGCTCGCCGACTTCATCGAGAAAGATGGTGCCCCCGTCAGCGGCTTGAAAAAGTCCCTGCTTCGATTTGAGGGCGCCGGTGAAGGCTCCCTTTTCGTAGCCAAACAGCTCACTTTCTATCAGCGTAGGGACCAGGGAACCACAGTCGACGGCTACGAACGGTCGTGAGGCGAAGGCTCCGCGGAAGTGCATGGCGCGGGCGACGAGTTCTTTTCCCGTGCCGCTTTCGCCATAGATGAGCACGGGCGTGCGCGTGTCTTTCAGGCGTGCCACCATGCGGAGCACTTCCTGGATACGAACCGATGATCCGATGATGCCATGCACCGCGGTTTCCAAATCCGTGCGCTGGCGCAGGAACTCATTTTCTTCGACCAGGCGGACCTTCTCCGCCATGCGGCGCAGAAACAACCGCAACTCCTCGAGTGGAGAAAACGGCTTGGTGATGTAGTCGTAGGCCCCTAACTTCATGGCCTGCACGGCGGTTTCAATGGAGCCATGGCCGGTCATGAGCGCGACTTCGGTGCGCGGCAAGAGCTTCTTCACTCTCTCAAGAAACTCCAAGCCCGACATCCGCGGCATCACCATGTCGCTCAAAACCATGTGCACCGATTGTTCTTCCAAAAGGGCAAGAGCGGTCTCGCCGCTTTCGGCTTCCAGGCAGACGAAGCCCAAAGCCTCGGCAACGGTCGAGCAGAGCTTGCGAATGCTTTGCTCATCGTCTACGACGAGCAACCGAATCCGTTGATCTTCTTTACTGTTATTCACTCGGCCTTCCCAAATGTTCTAGATACAACGTCAATAAACTGGGCCACGCGAAACGGTTTCTCCACGCAAGGCGCTCCGGTGTCGCGCAAGGTGGCGACGGTCTCTTCATTGGCGATGTCGCCGGTAATAAAAATAATGCGGGAGGCCAGATCCGGCCGGTTGCGCGAGATCCAGGCGTGCACCTGCCCTCCATCCACTCCCCCGGGAGTTCGCATGTCGGAGACCACCCCCAGGAACGATCCCGTTTCCAGAAGGCGAAGCGCATCGACTCCGGATTCACAGCAGACCACCGGGTATCCGCTACGTTCTAAGGCAGCTTGCACATACGCCATGACGGCGGGTTCATCTTCGATCAGCAGGACAGGCAAAGGTTCAGATTTCAAAACTGGCAGGCTCATGGTTGTGTCACTCCCGCAGCCACACCGAGAGATGCGGTATGCGATGGAGCGGGCAGGCGGACCAAAAACGTAGCCCCCTGTCCCGCGATGTTGTTGTGACAGGAAATCTCGCCCCCATGCTCTTTGACGATGCCGTAACAGATGCTGAGGCCGAGTCCGGTCCCCTTTCCAACTTCCTTGGTGGTAAAGAACGGATCGAAAATTTTGTCGGAATGAGTGATGCCCTTGCCGTTGTCGGAGAAAGTCACTTCCACGAAATCGCCCCTGCTGACAGACGTGATCTCGATGCGTGCGGGCCGCCCGACTTCGTGGACGGCATCGTAGGCATTATTGAGAATATTCAGGAATACCTGCTGCAGTTGATGGGCATCGCCGATCACTTCCGGCAACGACTCATCCAAATGCTCAATAATATCGATGCCATGACTGTTGAAATCGTAGGACCGCAACTGGATGGTGCGCCGCAGGATCGAGTTCAACTGCAGAGCATTGCGTTGTGGCGGCATCTGTCGCGCGAAACTGAGGAGGTTCTGTACGATCTGCTTGGTCCGTTGCGCCTCTTGCAGGATCACACGCAAGTCTTTCCGAGCCGTGTCAGATACCTCGGGATTTTCCATGAGTAAGTCGGCAAAACCCAGAATGGCCGTGAGGGGATTGTTGACCTCGTGGGCGACGCCAGAAACCAGTTGGCCTACCGCGGCCATTTTTTCGGTGTGAACCAGCTTGTCGCGCAATACAGCGGAATCGGTGATGTCCGTCAATACGGCAATGATGCTGGTGACGGTGCCCTGCTCATCGCGCATGGGGCTGAGATTGGCGGAGAATTTCCCTTCAACGCCATTGCGCCGCACGATCTCCAGTTCAAAGTTGTCGATCTGCTGGTTGTTGAGCGTGCACCGCACCGCCTCGGCCAGAGGGTTTGTGAAGTCGGGCGCCGCCAGATCCAGCAGAGGACGTCCCAGCAATTCCTTGTGATCGAAGCCGGAGTCGTACCAGCGCTTATTGGCGTAGCTGATCAGGCCGGCAGTATCGGCTACCAGGATGAAGCTCTGGGTATTACTGAGAATCTTGCCGGAGAAATCCCGTTCCCGGTGCAGTTCAGACTGGTAGGTGCGCAACCCGGTGACATCGAGCATGAGACCGCGGATCTGGAGAAGTTTTCCCATCTTGTCGTGCAATCCGAAGGCATTGATCAGGACGTGGATGGGGGTGCCATCTCTGCGCAGGAGGGTGGCTTCGAAGTTTCGCAAGGCCCCGTGTTCCTGCACTAACTGGGTATGGTCGAGGCGCTGCTCCGGCGAAATGTACAGCTGGGTGGGGATGTCAATCTGAAGCAGGTCCTCACGGCTGCTGTAGCCGAGCATACGGACCATAGCGTCGTTGACTTCGATAAAACGTCCGGCAGGAGTACTGAAGAAGAGCCCTTCCTGGATGTTATCGAAGAGCTCGCGATAGCGCCGCTCGGCCTCGCGCCGGTCGGAAATATCTTTCAGAACGTGAATCGTCTGCAGCCCTTCTCCCGCGGCTCCATGCACTCGTGACGTAGAGACCAGATAAGTTCGATCAAACACCGGGTGTACAAATTCGTCGGACTCTTCCGGGTTGGAGCGGCAGAATGGACACGAGTAAGAAGCGGCGTCACTGGTCAAAGCCATCAGAGCGCGCATATTCACGCCCAGCAATTCCGCCTGCGGTACTCCGATCATGTCGGCTAGCGAGCGGTTCACACGCACTACTCGATCGGCTTGATCATGCACCACGATGAAATCGCTAATGGCATCAAAGATCTCGTTAGAATGGCGGTTCGCCTGTTCAATGCGCGTGAACAGGCGCGAACTCTGCAGGGCCATCGCCGCGTGCCCCGCCATGCTCTCGAGAAAAACGCGATCTTCTCTTGAAGTCACGGCGCCGGAAAGACACAGAAGTCCCGCCAGATCTTCGTTCGCGCCCGAGAGCCGGACGACAGTGCAATCGGTCCAGCCCAGAGCAGAGGCATTTTCTGCCCCCAAAACTTGATCTGCAGGGCGAGTGATCACGCGCTCGGACTGATGGGCTGCGAATTCCGCAAGGGTTGTGCCCAGGGCACGTTCGAGTTCACCAGAGTGCGATTCCGCGGGTGCGGCTGACTCCAACCCGGTCTTGCTCTGAGAAATTGAAGGCTCGGAGTTCGGATGCTCGCTCACGCCGCCAGGCAGCAGACTCGAGGAGAGCATCTTCGGTTGGCAGAAAGCGGCGAGCTGCCAATGTCCTTCGTGGGGAACGGCGAGAAATCCGGATTGCGAACCGATCAGCTCGGCTGTGAGGCACACAAAACGATGGGCAAAATCGGGGAGCCGCAAAATCCCGTCGATCTGGCGGGCCAGTTCGACCAATGCCTCAGCTTGGCGGCGGTGCTGTTCGGAGGCATGCAGATTACTGGCGGCTTCCAGAATGATCGCAGCGTGATTGGAAAGGGCACGGGCACGGCGGACATCTTCCTCTGAAATTCCGCCTCGGTCGTGGCGGTCGAGGACTCCGAACATACCCAGGAGCTTGCCCCCGGTGCCGAGCAGCGGAACGGCGAGAAACTGCTGGACCTCATAGGCGGCGACAGCCTCGAGGTTGGCTCCGGGAGTCCGGCTGGCTTCGTCGGTCCAGAAGACTTCCCCGCAGCGCAGAGCTTTGGTCGCAATGCCTTCCGGAAAGACAAGCTCCGAGCGGCGGGGTTCACCGTGTTCTACCCCGTAACGTACGCGGAACTCGTTGTTCTCGAGGAGAGCGATGAAACATCTTCCAAACCTGAGAAACTCCGCGGCGCGCACGACGAAGCCCTGCAGGAAGTGCTCCAGATCTTTGCTGGAACCGAGCTCGGACGAGATCTCCAGCAATTGCTGAAGCTCGTGGGCCTGCCCGTGCGAAGTAGCGTAAAGTTCCGCGTGCGCTATGGCGACCGCGCCAAAGCCGGCGATCGCGCCCACCAGGGCTCGTTCTTCCGCGGTAAAGACGGCGTTGCGGCGGGGATAAATGAGGATGGCTCCCTGGGTTCGCGCCGTTCGGAAAGGGGCTGCGATCAACATGCCGGGAGCGACCAGAGTTCCCAGAGAATGCACATCCGCGGCAATTGAGAGTGTGATGGGTTCTCCGGCGAGCACCGCACGTTGGGCCAGGTCGGCCGCAAAGCGCAGAGTGTGCCGGTCGTGGCGGGCGCGGACCGACGTCGCGAGTTGCGGAGTCTCGGCAGAGACGGCCTTCAACTCAAATGGTCCCTCACGGCGCAACAAAACGCATACCAGCGGCGTGCGCAGCAGCATGCGGAGCCGGTCCGCCAAGGCCTCGATGACAGCGGCAACGTCAGGGGTGCCGTGCAGGGCATGAGCCACATCGGCCAGAATCTCGGCGCGACGGTGCTCTTCGCGGGAAACCTCGCCCAAGCGTGCGGCCTCGAGCAGGCTGCCGAGTTGTCCGGCGAGGATGGTCGCCTTGGCGGCCATATCCTCAGTAAAGAAATCCTCATCGGAATCATGAAGAAATGACACTGCGCCGATAACGTCATTTAAGACCACCAGAGGGGCAGCCATTATGGAGCGGGCTTCGAATTCCATGGCGGCGGGAAAGGCAGCTGCATTCAAGCGATTTATGACCACAGTACGACGCTGGCGCACGGCTTGAGCGGCGACGGCACTCTCCTCCGCCCGCATGCGCAAGCCGGGGAAGCGATCCGACATCTTGCCGTAGGCCTGTTCTCCGACCAGTTCGTCAGCTGACTGGGAACGCCAAAAGTAAACGCCGGAGGCGTTAAAGAATTCACATGCGGCTCGGCAGAAGAACTCGATCAAAGCACTTTCCTGAGTGGGTTCAGCCGCAGTGGAACAAAGACGCAGCCGGAGCTTTTGGAAATCCTCGTCTGATCCTGCAACCAAAGGGGGATGGCCCTGGCGGAGAATGGGACTGCCGCCAGAGACTCCAACTCCCAAAGCGCGGGTTGACGAGTAAGGTTGATTCACAAGTGCTTGAATCTAAGTGGGAAAGTATCTGTCATCTCAATTTGAGTCAAGGGAAATGGGCTGGGGGGTGCCTTGGTGTGAAATCCCGTGATCGTTTTGAGAATCTGTCTCACGCTGAGAAGTATAGGGCGATTTGTCGCGATGAGACAGCCTTTATCTCCAGCTGAGGATGAACTCTGGGCCGGGAAGATGTTGAAAGAGCTAAGGGATCAGTGAGATAGGGCTCATTACTTTGGTTTTCTTCCGAGGGTGAAGGTGGCCCGGACCGTGCACGACTCGCAGGGCCAGCTTCTTGTACACCCAAGGAGGAACTGTGTCTCAGAGAATCGCGGCCGTGGTGCTCTCCCTCATGTTGGGGACCGCCGTGGGACCAATTTACAGCAGCGCACAGAGCGCTCAGAACGAAGAAATCGTGCGGCGCGCCAAGACCAAGGTTCAGCCCACGTATCCCGAATTGGCACACAGGATGAACATTTCCGGGACAGTAAAGATTGAGGTGACGGTCGCGGCTAACGGCGCCGTCAAGGAAGCTCGTGTAGTTGGCGGACATCCGGTACTGGCGCAATCGGCGCTGGATGCGGCCAAGAGGTGGCGTTTTGAGCCGGCGGCGGCGGAGAGTACAGGCGTCATCGATTTCAAGTTTGAAGCGCGGTAAGTCGCCCCACCGCGCAGGAGACAGGCATGACACTGGGTAAAAAGCTTTACTTGAACTTCGGATTCATCCTGGGGATGGTGCTGCTGCTGTTCCTCGTGAATTACCTGGCCGTGGAACGCGAGCACAGCGCCAAAGAAGCGGCGGCGAAGTCGCTGAAGCTGGCGGAGACCACCAACGCAGTGCGCTTCCAGATGATGCAGAACCGCCTGTACTTGAGCAATTACCTGCTCAGCGGCGACACCCGCGAGGTGGAGCGCATGAACGAGGGGCTGCGCGCCCTGAATGAGCGTCTGGAGGAGGCCAAGGCGCAGGCGAATTCCGAGCAGGTGAAGCTCTCGCTGGCCAAGGTCCAGCAACTGGAGCAGTCCTGGGCCAAGGAATTCTCCCAGCCTCTGATCGACAAGCGCAAAGACGTGGATTCGGGCAACGCCACCGTCGCCGAATTGCAGATTTACTACCTGCAGAAAGACGCCTCTTCCTGGGTTAAGAATTCGACCGACGCCCTGGACATTGCCGACGGGGAAAATCGCAAACAGGTGGAAGAGCGTCAGAATTCGGACCAGACCGCCGCCACCTGGACCATTCTTATCTCTCTGCTGTTTACCATAGCAGCCCTGTCGGTGGGCGCAGTCATTGCCTACCGCTCGGCCAAGTCGATCACCGAGCCGCTGACAAACCTGATGAATGTGGCGCGGGGAATCGGCAATACAGGGGACCTCGAGCACAACATCGATACCAGCCGCACCGATGAAATCGGCGAACTGGCCCGCACCTTCCACAAAATGGTCACCTACCTCAAGGAGATGGCCGCGGTATCTGAGGCCATCGCCGGCGGGGACTTGACCCTGGAGGTGAGGCCTCGTTCGTCCCATGACACCCTGGGCAATGCGTTTGCCAAGATGGTGGAGGGCCTGGCGGGCCTGGTGCGAAGCGTCCGTGACGCGTCATCGCAGGTTGCCAGTGCTTCCAATCAAGTGGCCGGGGCCTCGGATGATTCCGCCAAGATCGGCTTGCAGGCGTCCTCGGCTATCGATGAAGTGACCAGCACCATGCACGAGATGAGCGTCAACGTGCAGAATATGGTGAAGAGCACGCAGGTGCAGGCCTCAAGCGTGAGCGAGACCTCTGCTTCCATCGATCAGATGGTCGCTTCCATCCAGCGTGTCGCCGACACGGCGAAAGTCCTGCTCGATATCTCCAACCGTTCTCGCGAAGAAGTACACAACGGCATCGGCACCATGGAGAAGGCAACCGACGGCCTGAACCGCATCAACACCACCATCAACTCTTCCGGGGAAATCATTGGAGCGCTGGGACAACGCGCCGACGATATCGGGAAGATTATCGAAGTCATCGATGATCTCGCGGAACAAACCAATCTGCTGGCCCTGAATGCCGCCATCGAAGCCGCCCGCGCGGGTGAACACGGCTTGGGGTTCGCCGTGGTCGCCGATGAAGTGCGCAAGCTGGCGGAGAAATCGGCGCAGTCCACGAAAGAAATTTCTGAACTGATCCAAAGCATTCAGAAGGAAGCCCGCAAGGCGGTGGAGAACATGGACCGCTCCACCACGATTGTCAATGAGGGTCTGGAGCTGGGTTCAGAACTGAATTCGGCGTTAAAGAAGATATCGAATGTGGTCACGGAAGTGTACAAGTTCGCGCAGGAAATCGGCGCGGCCACCAACGAACAGTCTCATGGCTCATCACAGATCGCGCGGGCGACCACACGTCTGAACGAGATCACCCATGAGATCAATTCCGCGGTCGAGGAACAGGCGTCCGGAGCCCAGGCGGTGGTCAAAGCCATGGAGCGGATGCGCGAACTGGTGCAGCAGTCCACGTCCAGTTCCACGGAGCTGGCAGCCTCTTCGGAACAGATGTCGAAGATGTCGCGCAGCCTGTTGGAATTCATCGACCGCTTCGCTCTGGCGGAGGCTTCCCGTTCGCAGACGAACGCGGACGGCATCGTCCGGACTGCCCGCCGGGCAACTGCGGGGGCGCAGTAAGGCCGCAGGAGGCCCGAAAACCATGAGCCGCGAACTCCACATTGTGGGTTTTCACGTAGGCCGCGAGACCTATGGAGTGCCCATCACTTCCCTGCATGAGATCGTGCGGGTTCCAGACATCACTGCCGTACCCGACGCTCCCGACTATCTGGAAGGCGTCATTAACCTGCGGGGCAAGATCGTGTCGGTCATGGACCTGCGCAAGCGCTTCGGGGAGAAGGAAGCCGCGTTAAAGAGGCACAACCGCATTCTGGTAGTCGAGCACGCGGGGAGGCTGGCAGGACTGATCGTGGATTCAGCCACCGAAGTATTGAAAATTCCATCCGACGCCGTGGAGCCTCCGCCCGCAGTTTTCCAGGAAGGCGGATTGAACTGCGTGACCGGACTGGGGAAGGTCGGGGGACGGCTGGTGGTGCTGCTCGATATGAGCAAGCTGCTCGCGCCCGCCAGCCTGCAGGCCAAGAGCGAAAACGGCGAGAAGAAGGCGAAGACGGAAGCGCGTGGAGCGGGAGCGAGCTGAACCCGGCCATGATCTGAAATCGATTTAGGGCGGAACGAGAACACGAATGAGCACATCCGGGGCGGCACCAGCTCCCATATTGACCGAGGCGGAACTGAAGTTGCTGCAGGCGCTCGTCTACCAGGAGTGCGGCATGCACTTCGATGAACGCCGCACACACTTCCTCCAGGACCGGCTGTTGCGCCGGTTGAGGGAGTGCCGTGTGGATTCGTTCTATTCCTATTACCGCTTGCTGATCAGCAGCCAGGGCAAGGAAGAACTCGCCAAGCTGCTGGAGAATCTCACGGTCAATGAGACCAGCTTCTTCCGGCACAAGGCGCAGCTGGATCTATTTCAAAAAACCGTGCTGGAAGAGCTGTTCAAGCATAAGAGCGCCCGCCGGGAATACTCGATACGCATCTGGAGCGCGGGGTGCTCCACCGGCCAGGAACCTTACACGCTGGCAATGCTGGTAACCGATGCCCTGGCCTACTACTACCTCCGAAATCCGCTTCCGATCGACCTTCCACTGCCCAAGCCTCTGGTGCCACCGCCCTGGCGGGTGGAGATCCTGGCCAGCGACATCAGCTACTCGGTATTACGAGCCGGGCAGGAAGCGACGTACAGCGAGCACCAGATGTCGACGGTAGATTACGGGTTTCGCTTGCGCTATTTCGACAAGATCTCAGATCGCTACGGTGTGAAGAAGGCGCTGAAGGAGATGGTCCACTTCGATTTTCACAACTTGAAAACCGAGTACCTGCCCCAGCGCAACGATGTGATCTTCTGCCGGAACGTGATGATGTATTTCGACGAGGCCGAACAGAAGCGGCTGATCGAGAAGTTCTACCGCTGCTTGAATGCCAACGGTTATTTATTCGTCGGCCATGCCGAAAGTTTGCTGGGCCTGACCAAGAAGTTCCAGATGGTGCACAAGGACAGCGGCACCGCTTATCAGCGGCTTGAGGTGAGAGAGTGACGAATTCTCCCGACGAGCGCGGCGCGGAACTGCGGGACCTGTTCTATGAGACCTCGCAGGAACTGCTGCAGGCGCTGAATGACGAAGCCTTGAAGCTGGAGAAGAGTCCCGGTGACGAAGAGATTGTGCGCAGCGTTCGGCGCACGGTTCACACCTTGAAAGGCGACTCCGCGGCCTGCGGCTTGCGCGAACTGAGCGAACTGGCGCATCAGTTCGAAGACGCGCTCTCGATGGAAGGAGCGCCGGCGCATACGGCCGTCGCGGACATCGCTTTCGCGGCAGCAGACCTTTTTGCCGAGATGATCGGAGCTTACCGGAAGGGACATAAGCTGCCTTCCACCAGGAAGGTCAGCAAACGGATCGAAGAACTGACTTCGACGCCGGCAGCGAAAAAGTCGCGCAAGAAAAAATCCCTTCCAAAACCCGCCGCCGATTGGACGGAGTACGAAAAGCTGGCGATGATGCAGGCGCAAGCCAGCGGTCAGGACGTACTTCACGTAACGGTCAAGATCGATCCGCACTGCGCCATGCCGATTGCCGGGCGGCAACTCATTCAGAATGCCATTGCCGGCATGGGTCCGGTGCTGGCGGTGCGCCCCGATGCCAAATCAGCGGCGGCTAGCAAGCATGTGGAATTCGTGCTGGCCAGCGTGCAGACTCCGCAGCAGATCATCGCCAAATGCAAAATCCCGACCATCGCGGAAGAAGTCACGGTCGATCTGCTGTATCAGGGAACCAGCCCTGGAGCGCAACTGGTTCCTGACACTACGGGGGACAGCAAGGAACAGGAACTTGGGAGCGAAGCGGGAATGTCCCCGACTGCGCCCCAGACCGAATCTCAATTCGCCGCCAGCACGCTGGAAAACATCCTGCGGGTCGAGGCCTCGCGGATCGACAGCGTCCTGAACCTGGTGGGGGAGCTGATTATTGGCAAGTCGATGCTGCAGCAAGCGCTGAACGATTTCGCCAAACGCTATCCCAAAGACCTGCTGCGCGGCAAGTTTGCCGACGCCATGGCTTTCCAGGCCCGGGTGCTCAACGATCTACAGCGTTCCGTGATGAAGATCCGCATGGTGCCCGTCGATCAACTCTTCCGGCGTTTCCCGCGCATGGTGCGCGACGTAGCCCGGCAGTGTGGACGGGAAGTGGATCTCGCCCTCAGCGGGCAGGAGACGGATCTGGACAAGGGAATCCTCGACGCCATCGCTGAACCTTTGACGCACCTGGTACGAAACGCGATCAGCCACGGCATCGAGTCGCCCGAAGAGCGCCGCAAGCTGGGAAAATCGCCGCATGGAACCGTTCGCCTGAACGCCTATCACCAGGGAAACCAGGTGGTGGTGGAAATCAGCGACGACGGCCGGGGCATCGACGTTCAAAAAATACGGAGCAAGGCCATTGAACTTGGCCTGATGACGCCCGAGGAAACGGCCCAGCTGAGTGAAAGCGAGACTCTGAATCTCATCTTCCGGCCCGGCTTCAGCACGGCGGAACAGGTCACCGAAGTGTCCGGGCGCGGCGTGGGCATGGATGTCGTGCAAAGCGTGTTGTACCGGTTGAAGGCCTCGGTAAGCCTGGAAACGCGACCCGGCCAGGGAACGACGTTTCGGCTGAAATTGCCGCTCACCCTGGCCATCATCAAGGCTCTGCTGTTCTGGGTGGAGCAACGGCTCTACGCCATTCCGCTGAATGCGGTGCTGGAGATCGCGCGCACCTTCGAAGCGGAAGTGCATCAGGTCGACAATTACGAGGTATTGCAATTGCGTAATCAAGTGTTACCGGTACTGCGCCTCGGGCGCCCGGCCGACGCGGCCGATCACAGTTCCAAGCTGTTTGTGCTGGTGATTACCGCTGGGGAAAGAAAGTACGGGTTGATTGTGGACGCGCTGGAAGGCGAGGAGGAGCTGGTGATCAAGGCGCTCGATGACCAGACATTCTCGACCGACCTGGTGTCGGGAGCCTCCATCCTGGGAGACGGCCGAGTGGTGCTGATTCTGAACCTGGCCGCGGTGGTCGAGCACGTCGCGCATGCGCGCCCGCAAGAGATGGGACACGCGACTTCCGGACTGTTGCTCACGCATACGGATCGCATGCGGCTGGCCGTGACTCCGTCCGCAGGAGGCCAGGCATGAAGAAGGTGCGCGTTCTGGTCACCGACGATTCGGCGCTGATGCGCAAGTTGATCCCGCAGATGCTGGCTGCCGATGAATCCATCGAGGTTGTGGGCACGGCCATGGATGGCTCCTTCTGCCTGAAAAAGATTGAAGAGTTGAAGCCGAATGTGGTGACGCTGGATCTGGAAATGCCCGGCATGAACGGGATTGACACCTTGAAGGAGATCATGCGGCGGGAACCGGTGCCGGTCATTGTGTTCAGCTCGCATAGCACGGAAGGCGCGACTGTGACGATGAAGGCGTTGGGCCTGGGAGCGTTCGACTTCGTCCCCAAGCCTAAGGATCCCTCGGCACATCTGGCGGAGGTAGCGCGCGAACTTATTGCCAAGGTGAAGGCCGCTGCAGATTGCAAACTGAAGCCGCGGCTGCTGACCGGGCTGCCAGCGAAGCCGCAGAAATCAGCCGCGCCCTCGGCCGCTCCCAACAAGATTGTGGCAGTAGGAGTCTCGACCGGAGGCCCACAGGCACTGGAGTATGTGCTGTCGCAGTTACCGGGGGACTTTCCATCGGCCGTTGTCGTGGTGCAGCACATGCCGGAAGGATTTACCGACATGTTCGCGCGGCGGCTTGATGAAGTCTGTCCGCTGCGCGTGAAGGAAGCGCAATCGGGAGACATGCTGCAGGCGGGCCGGGTTTTAGTGTGTCCCGGAAGCCGTCACATAAAGGTGAAACGCTTGCCCTTGGGGGACATTGTGGTGCTCAGTGACGATCCGCGAGTGAACGGCCATCGTCCCAGTGCGGATGTGCTGTTGCGCAGCGTGGCCGAGGAATTCAAAAACAATGCCGTCGGCGTGCTCATGACCGGGATGGGAGATGACGGTGCCGAGGGCTTGGGCGCGATTAAGAAAGAGGGCGGCATGACATTGGCGCAGAGCGAGGAGTCCTGCGTGGTTTTTGGCATGCCCAAAGCGGCCATCGAGCGCGGCTACGCCATTCGCGTCGTAGGCTTGGACGTGATGGGGTCAACTTTGCAAGCCATCTGCGGCCGGAACACGGGCGAGATGGGCAGCGGGCGCGCAGTTCGCGCGGGAAACTAAGGGATCAGGGCACGAAAAGCCGGTGACCAGCGTGATCTGGTTCCGGCCCAAGTAACCGTGATATTGCAGTAGAAAGGGGAGGTCTGTATGGAGCAGTTTGCACCAGTAAAACGCAGCAAAGACGGGCAGGCAGTCCGTTATTTGATCGTGGACGACTCCGTTTTTGCCAGAAAGAATCTGGCCCGCATGATCGAAAGTTTCGGCGGGCAGGTTGCGGCGGAGGCCGGCGACGGCTTGACCGCGATCAGCGAGTTCGACCGCACGCATCCGGACATCGTGCTCATGGACATCACCATGCCGCAGATGGAAGGGATCGAGGCCGCCGAACGGATCGTGCAACAGCATCCCGAAGCACGCATCGTGATGGTTTCCTCGGTGGGATACCAGGAGAACATCGTGGCCGCGTTGCAGCGGGGCGCCCGGCATTTTGTGCAGAAGCCGGTGAAGCCGGAAGTGCTGTATGAAGTGATCAAGTACGTGCTGGGTGAAGATGGATCAGTTGCCAACGCCGCAGGAGCGGGAGCATAAGTTCATGAAGATGGAATTGATCCAGCCTTTCATCAACGCGGCGGATGCCGTGTTGTCGCAAGGTTTGCAGGGCACCACCAAGGTGGGCAATCTCACCATGGAAGAGGATGCCTATCGCCGCAAAGGTGTGGCCGGGATGATCGCGCTGACGGGCGACATCGAAGGCCGGATCATTCTCGACCTGGAACCGCAGACCGCGGTGAAGGTCGCCAGTCATTACGCCGGAACCGACCTCCCCGAGTCCGACGAACTGATCAAGGAGACCATCTTCGAGTTGGCCAACCAGGTTGTGGGCAACGCCGTCTCCGCTTTGAACGATCAGGGCTTCCACTTCCGCGTGCATCCCCCGCTCCTGCTCACCGCGCAAGAGGGCGATAAGACCAGCGAAGACACTGAAGCGCTGATGATCTTGTTTGAGACTTCGCTTGGCAGTGTCTTCATGAACGTCGCGCTGCGCTACAACAAGAAACGCATGGCAGATCATGCGGCGTTGGGCGCGTAAAGCTGGGCCGGCCCAGCAGGGGTGCACTCCTCGGTCCGCTCCACCCGTTCGTCCGCGTATTCTCCCGTAGTCTCACCAGAAGGCTCGAGGAATTGGAATAAAAATCATTCACCTCGACTGTCGATTCTCTGTGCGACGACTGAGGCCTACCCGGGAAGCATTTGTGGGGTATACCCCCCTCCCCCCTCTTTTTCGCAAAATCTTGATTGCATGAGAGCTGCCGGAATTGGATCCCATTTGTGCCGCACAAGATCTTGGAAACATAGGGACTTAGATATCAAAATCTTGATTTCAAAGAACTTACCTCGTCTGTCAGGCTCACCTGCGACGGCTATTGCGAGGCCATTATGAAAGTTGCAATCTCTGGAGCGCAAGGTCAGATGTCACAAGTTTGGGCGGGAGGGCTGTGGATATCTGTGCGATTGCAAGTTGATGGCGAGATTGCGAAGAATCAGCGACTGGGGCAGCTTCCGGAGGCCGCTGCTTCGTACGAGAAGGCGCTCGCCGTGGCGCGTCAGGAACCGGACGTCATTTCCCGCGACACGGATTGAGGAATTGGAATAAAAAGTTCTCCGTTGCTCTCGCTTTTCTCTGTGCGCGACGACCCATGTGCGGTGGTGCATTCTTACGCTGAAAAACGGGGTACGTCCCGTCTGTCCCACATTCCCCGGGCCAGCCCCCGAATGAGCGATGTCTGTTTCTTCATGGAATGGTGTACGCCATGAACTCAACACGCTCATAGACGAGAAAGGCCCACAGGGTTGTGGTGTCATGATGCGCAAGACGCTGGAACCAATACGTGAAGACATTGCCCGCCAAGCTACGCTTTTCCCCAGACAGTGCAATGTTCAATACTCGTTTGAGTTTAGCCTTGATCTCAGACTCCGCCGATCCAAAGCCGTCAAGAGCATAAGCTACACATTTGCAAGAACCGGGCAATCGGACCCGATATTCGTGGTAGTAAAGGCCATGGGTAACCCTCTTAATCACACTGCACAAACGATTGAGGTCCACGTGATAAGTTGTCGTGTTACCAAGGTAAACACCTGCCGGACTGTAGACAGGAAGTTCTCCCCTCGAATCAATGAGCGCGCGCGTGAATCCCACTTTTCCGGGTTTCGTGAACGAACGATGGACAGCGGCCAAGGCAGATGCTGCATTCGGACTGTCCGCAACATCTCTCCTCAGTACAATGGTTCGCACGAAATATTCATCATCCAACGACTGACCTTTTCGGCACGTCTCGCAACATGGAACTGTTATCAACTCCGGTCGTGGTATGGGAAATAGCCCTTTCGGTGGAATGTGGTCCTTTGTGGTGCCTTCGCGTTCGCCACAATAGATGCATGTAGGCTTGGAGCGTTCCCTGGCCAAGGTATTCTCACTCCGAGAGCTTCGGTCATTTCAAGACTACTATACGGAGCACGCATTCTGGCACCTCACATGGCAAGAGACTCAGTTCGGCGAGCGATCCGGGCCACACAGCAGTTCCCGTGCGTCCCCATGCCTATAAGCAGTGAGTGCTACAATCCTGCCCGTGAATGTTCCTGGCACAGCGCCCGCTGCGCATGAATGCCTAGTTGTTTAGAGGGGTAGAAGGAGTTCCACTCCAGATGGACTTTAGGGATGCCGTCAAGGAAAACTTTTGGTTTGCGCTCCTCAGCTATGAATACGAACGGCATGTCCGTGATCTTCTGCTTAAGGGGCTCGCTGACGACCGGCTGGACTGGATGACCGAAATCGGCAAAAAGGGAGATGACGAAAAACGTGAATACTTAGACAAACAAGCAACGCCATTCATCTGTCTGTCGGTGCGACAGGCTAAGGAACTTTTTACGGCCGCAGAGCTCGCGAGTGATGTAACGAAACCGCTGCTCTCCTATTACGGAATGTTGAACCTTGCCAAGGGCTTAATGGCGGTGGACGCCCCAGACTTCTTCCAAATCAGAAATAATCTGCATCACGGCCTCAGTGCGCGCGACGGGAGCAAAGACACCTTCAAGTTTGAAGAAGAAAGAATCGTTATCCTGCCGGAGGGTATTTACGGCTTTGGCAGAAAGGCTGTGAATCTTCCTGCCATTTGCGGACAGAATGAAAGGGCTGTGCTAAAGATCTCAGACATTTTCAAGGCTCTGCCTGACCTGTATTGGGATTACATGAAACTCGGCAATATTGAAGCCAATGACATGAACACTTTCTATTTCGGTAATCCCGACCAGCAATTCAATGCGTACGCGCAGCAGTTTTATGCGCAAACCTTTATCAATCGAGGCGTGTACGACGCTGTAAAAGCAAAGTTGCCAGTTGCGCTAGAAGAATCTTTTTTCTTCGAACCCCAACCTACCGGAATGCAGTTGCTCAAATCCAAGCTGAATACTGTTAATGTCCAAGAACTCGTTGATCTTCTCAATGGCTTTTCCACAGGTTTGCTAAATGGGAATGCGAGATTCATACCTCTAAAAATTGAGTGCGCGATTGAAGGACCGCAGCAAGGCGCGTCAAGGAATGAGCAGTTGGTTTTTTCTGAGCTGGAAGTGTTGTATGTGCTCATGTTCTACATGAGCACGCTTGCACGGTATCGCCCGCACATCTGGGAAGCTGCAATCTCTGGACGAGAAAATGGATTCGTGACCCTGTTCAAAAAATTCCTCTATTACGCAGATAGCAAGTTCATCGGTCTAATCTCGGCAAGAGTAAGTCGGCTGGGATAATCGCGGTCACCGCGCATTCAGTTTGCCGCGCACTGAGATCGACTTCAGCGCCCAAGCTGCTCGCTTGGAAAATCGGGGACAGCCCCTTATTTGTTTTCGCCGTTCATGTAGCCGGGAAATTGAGGACCGCAGACGCGACGTTCACCCATCGTTCCAAAGCCACGGCCTGACTCCTTCTCGAATTTCCTCCGCGTGACCGAACGCAACCTCCTTTATGCGGAAGATGCGATTACGGAAATGGACCGGCTGGCATTGTTGCTGATGTGATTTTCGAACTTCCGTCACGGAGGTGCCAGACTTATGCTGATTGCACGGCAAATGATCGCTAATTGATCGTGAGCTAACTTTCGCATAGTTGTTTCAGCTTCCAGACTTATCATTGGTCTTGGTGGTAGTCGGTTCAGTGCTAGTTTTGGTACGAGTTTTATTGTGATTGGTTCATTGCAAGTCACTAGAAATCTCGTTCTCTAGCGGTCACTCTTGAGCCGCGGGTGCTGTCGCATCCTTGTCTCCCGATATCTGCGTTAAACGGGTCTTAAGGGATGAAGCATGTTAGGACTAACCGAGAACACACAAGCAGACTTTTCAGTCCACATGGGAAAAAGTCTCCTGGGGGGAAGCTTCAACGCTGGGATTAGGTCACGGACTATGCTTCTGCGTGCATAAAGTGCTTCCACGAGCTTTTCGAGTTCGCCAGATTGTCTGTCGTACCATTCTGGAGGGATTTCGGTTGCCACCCTCCAGATTTGGGTAATCGGAAAGTTCTCAATTCGGGAAAGCCAGGGCTCAAAAGACTCCCACCCCTCGACGTTTGCGTAAGCTTCGTTGAGACCGTACAAACCCAGGAAATTCTCATCCTCTAGAATCCATTTATTGCCGTTGAAACAGTAGCCTTGGTCGATGAAATAAGCGGTGAATCCTAGTTCCGTCCCTTTTCTCAGAAATGCAACTTGACGCCCATCGCTATTAGCCGTCCATTTATCAAATGCCAGCACGCCTGCAAAAGCCTCGAGATTCCTAAGGTGTCGAGGCAGTCTTGTGGGCAGATGGTCGAATGCATAGTCTTGTCGGGGATCGCCGATGTATTGAGATCCGAACTGAAATCCTGGGACGCATTTCTCGGTTCCGTGTGCAAGTTGAAAGCTTAGTTTCTGTTCGTGGTCGATCAGCCAGCCATCCAACTCAACAATGCTGGTAGCAGGAACAGGCAATCCAAGGAGTTCGGCTAATCTTGTGCCGAGGAAGTCATTTGCCAAGATTCGCGAACCCTGTGGGTTGTGTTGGCACTTTACGATATAGAAGTTGCTATCGGAGCATCGCATTAAATGCGACTGCGAACCGCCTCGCATCCTACGAATGTGTTCTACCGCATAGACTGCCACTTCGGGTCTCCTTCCATCAGAACAACCAGAACAGCACCTTGCAACGCGCACGCAATAGAGTGCCTTAGCGTTGTGAGTACTTTCGTGCCGACGCAGTTGACAGGTAGGTTGGGACACCAACCGGAAGCGACCCGAGCCTGAAGTACCTCAGGCTAGCACAGCTAAGGAGAGGGCCGAGGGGCTGGCATGTCCCCCTCGAAGCCTCGGCCAGAGGTGAATACAGTGTATGTATTACGAGTTATAACGTATGTGATTGGCGATACTTCCCATTGAAATAAATCGATTTAGTTCCCGGAAGGAAACTTGCCCCATCTCGGGAATTCAAAAGCGGTACATGATGGTGGCTTGCATGTACGAATCGAAGTGGTGGTTGCTCATCTCCCGGTTGAAAACGTTGCGATCGATCTCGGGCGTGGTGGTGACGGTGTCGTGATATCGGTAGATCGCGACCTTTTCGCGGAAGAAGAAGTGGCCCCTGAGCGATGGGGACGGGATATACAGAGTCAAGATCACGCCATGAGTTCCGTTGTCTCGGTTATTGCCGCCGAAAAAGTAGTCGGCGCCGATGCGCATGGTGTATTGACCCTGGCAGTTTTCTGTTATGCAGTTTTTCACGAAGAAATCGCGCTTGCCTCCGAATTTTGGATGCCAAGAGCTCTTGGTGTAGTCGGTGGTTGAGAGTTGACTCCAACTGGCGCCGCCACCGAAGGACCAGCCCGACGGGAAGCGGAAGTACATTGAACCGTCGAGGGCGCGGTCATGCCCCTTCGGATTGGGTTGGTGATTGTCATTTGCTTTCCGTCCGTTGTCGTACATGGCATACGCATCGAACAGGAAGTGCTCCGAATCGATCCGAATTCCAGCCCCTGCTTCGAGTGCAAGCGGCGCATATCCTCCAGGCATTAGCACAGGTCCACCGAATAGGTATGGGCGCGGGATGAATGGTTTGGAGTTAAGTGCTGTGTCGATGAAGTTCTGAGCGTGCAGAGCCGATGCGGCAAAGAAGAAAATTAGGAAAATGTAACTTCGCATGGTTGGGCCAACCTTCCGAAGGGGATATCGGCAGGTTGCGGCCCAATAGTTCGGAGATTAGTGAGAACTCGTGAACGAAAGTGCGGATGGATCGTGGAAATCGTGGACAGACGGAACTGCCCCCCACCGCCGCTAATTTCAACTCCGCTCCATACTCCGGCTGATTCGTATTCTTTGTGACATGAGTTCTCCTGATCGAGAACTGTCACCATTATCTCTGTCTCAGTTTTGGGGTGCACTCCACGAGACCAGCCCCCCGTAAGGATCCCTTGATTCAGAAAGGATGCGCCTGTCCCTTTGAGGCCAGGCCCCGCTAAGGTGCGCACCGAACCAGACAGGCTACCTCGCCTTCCCGGGTTTCCGCACCTCGATCTGGCCGTTGCGCACCCGGACTTCCAGGCAAGGCTGTGGATGCACGGCTGGCCCGGCAAGCACACGGCCATCGTCGAGAGCAAAACGAGAGGCGTGATATGAACACTCGATACTGTCCCCGACCAATTTGCCTTCAGCCAGCGGCCCGCTGAAATGAGAGCACGTTTCCGCCAGGGCGGAAATTTTCTGTCCGCGACGAACCAGCAAAATCGGCACACCATCATGCATGGCGCGTGTGGGCGTGTTGTCCGCCAATTGTGATTCCGGCAGAACCGCGACAAAGTCTTCCGGAAACGTTTGGCCTGCCGTACGATCGACGCCTACGCGATGCTCGTACACCAGCTTTCCGCCCAGATGAGCTGCCACGGTCATCAGGGTATAACCCAGTACGGCAGAGACGCGGCCAGCGGGGCGCAACTTTTTCCTACGTAAGATCAGCGAAGTTGTAAAAAGCGCGGCCACCCCGACATTCAGCAGGCCGTGGATCAGCCCCACGCGGCGCGCTGGAGGATCAACATTAGACCAATCCGTGATACCCGTTACGGCTGCACCCGCCGCCCCCATGAGCCCGATTGCAACGGATGTATCGGCGGCCTGCGAAAACTCACGACGGTCACGTAGCGAATCGAATGCGTCGAAAATGATCGCGACGGTCCACGCTCCGATGGGGACGTCCGTCAGCACAACATGCAGCGGCTCGCCTAGCCAGGTGCCATTCAAAAAGTTCCTGATCTTTTGTGCACTCGGTCGTCCGTTCGCATAGAGAGCCTTGTCGAGTAATTTCTGCAGCTTTTCCTCGACCGGTTGGCTGGGCGGTTGTTCTGCTTTAGGCGGTAGAGGATCAGGGGTGTTCTGAGCTGGGGTGATAGCGGCATTCGTCATGTGCTCTCCTAAACACTGAGTGCTGTGACTTGGATGCCAAAGACGTTCAGTTGGAGCGAAGGAAGAAACCGGAAAATACGGGGCTTGGCCAGCCCCCATTTGTACGCATTCGGTCCGAGTCTAAGCCAGCAGCGAGAGCTGCCCGCCCGCGACCGGGTCCTGCGGCGCCATCATCAGGATCGGCGAATTTTCTCAGTTCCGGATATTTCTGAATAAGGGTCGCAGGCGCCACCACCCGCTTGCCGGTGATCATGGCCTTCAACTCGATCGCGTTCACGCCAGCCTTGCTTTCGAAGTGGTTGTTCGTGATCACGTACGTGGTTTGCGCCTTGTGCGCGACATTCTCGATTCGTTCCTTCCAGCCTTCGAGTTCGCGCTCTTTGTAAAGGTAGTTGTAGCGGTCGTTGCGATTATCGGAATCGAACCACTGATCGTAGTTGCGACCGTGCAGGCGCACGTAGGCGATCGGTGACGTGACGTGTTCCGTCGGCCCAAGGGATTTCCCCAGCCGCGGCTGATCGATATTGCAGAAGGCAACGTTTCTTTGTGCGAAAGCCTGCAGCGTCTCGGGATTGTCCCAGCTTGAGTCTCTGACCTCGACCACGCAGGGATACTCGATGAACTGGCGCACCAGGCGTTCGATGTATTCCCGGTTCAGCGAGGTGTTTTTGAACGAGACGGGAAACTGGATCAGCAGCGCGCCTAATCGTCCTTCGCTGGCCAAGGCATCGAGACCCTCACGGGTCTTGACTTCATCTTCGTCAGTCGGGCGAATGCTGGCGGCCGAGGTCGGCTCCATTACGGCAAGTGGTGAGTGGGTGAAGGCGCGATACAGCTTCGCCGTAAACAGGAAGTCCGGATTAACGCCCGCCACTTTCTTACACCAGAGCTTTACCAACTCCGGCTTGAGCGGCCCGTAGAAGGAAGTATTGATTTCCGTCGTGTCGAAGAATCTCGCCAGATATTCCAGCGGATGGATCTTTTTCCGCTGCATCCCCGAGGGATAAAAGAATCCCTCCCAGTCCTTATAGGACCAACCGGCCGTGCCAATGCGGATTTTGGGCTTGAGTTCCATACGATTAGCGGAAGGTACGGCAAGGTTAGCATAGCCAGCGCGCTGAGCGCTCCATTGGTAACTTGCGCTGTTCCCATGGAATGTGGAGGATAGCCAGTATGCGGGCCCGCACATCCGTGCCTCTGTTGCATGGCATCGCATTACAGTATTCCAGCACTGATGGTTCCTGCCCGTTGGGCATGCGGGTGTCCCAAGCTCCTCGATTGAGAAGTACTAACGACATCGATCTGGCGGTGATTTCTTGCTACAGTGTTCTCGTCCAGATTCCATAAGCAGGCAGTGCCACAGCGCAGGCGGCCGCCGGATGGCAGTATGAAAAACCGCGTTCAGCGTCGACACTGGATTACGGCAATCGTCCTGGTGCTGCTGATAGGAGCAGCGGTTGCCGGTCTGTACTGGACGCGAGAACTGCCGGCGCCGAATGATGACCCTGCTGCCAACACCGGCAGGAAAGCATCGAAGACGAAGGCGTCGCAGCGACGCCGGCTTGTGGATCTGCGTCCGCTGGAGACGGCTCGCCGGATGGCCACTCTTGCCGGCACTCCGGCAGAAGTCGCGCTAGCCCATGAGGCGGAAAAGGTCGGCGACCACGAGATCGATCTCGCCTTCTTCGACGCGATCCGTACGGCGCAGGAAAACCCTCCCGCGCTTTCTCCCGAAGCCAAGCAGATCGAGATCCGGAGAAATAAGGCGCAACGGACACTTAAAGAGGACCAGGACAAGTTCGCGGAACTCACGCGTAAGCTCGCGCTTGCCCCAGAAACGCAAAAAGACAATTTGCAGGACCAGATCGACGTCATCAATGCGCAGATCGAACTCGATCAGGATGAATTCGACGACGCCAGCGAAGACCTTGAGCAGGCCGGCGGCGATCAAGAATCGAAGATCAAGCGCCTGCAAGCAGATCACGAGGCGGGTGATCACAACGCTGCGCCTGCCGGATCCGCGGTGAACCCGCACGAGCAGGACTATCAGGCGTACACGCTGTTGAGCGTCACCCAGGCATGGAAGGCGCTGCGCGACAAGCGACTGCAGTTGGAACAAGCCAGAGAGGAAACGGCGAAGAAGCAACAACGGCTGGTGCAGCGCCACGCCAAGCTGGCCGCGCAGGTCGAGCAAGAAAGAGAAAGCCGCGAAGCCGCCAAGCAACAGGCCAAAGGATTCGCCGCCGCCGTTGCGGCGAACCCAGATGCGTCGAAAGCCGTTGCTGCCACAACTTTGGCGACTCTCAAACAGTACACGCTCGATCAGAAGAATCTGGCCGATCTCGGGCGGCGTATCCAGGACGAGCAGGATTTAAACGACATTTACGGCAACTGGATTGAAGTGGTGGAAGTGCGGGAGCGTGCCGCGTTACACCACATCGTTGAGGCACTCCTATCTGTGTTGCTGGTTCTTTTCGTGATGTATGTCGCAGCACGCGTGATCGATCGACTCTTCACGGGCATGACAGCCGAGAACAAGCGGATTGACACCTTGCGCGCAGTGGTGAAGTTCGGGGCTCAGGTGGTCGGCGCGCTTCTGATTCTTTTCATCGTTATCGGGATGCCGACACAAACCACGACGGTTCTCGGTCTGGCGGGCGCCGGGCTTACCGTCGCCATGAAGGACTTCATCGTGGCGTTCTTTGGGTGGTTCATCCTCATGGGACGGAATGGAATCCGAGTCGGCGACTGGGTTGAGATCAACGGGGTCGGGGGTGAGGTAGTCGAGGTAGGATTGCTGAAAACGGTGCTGCTCGAGACCGGCAACTGGACCGACTCCAGCCATCCCACGGGGCGCCGCGTCTCTTTCGTAAACAGTTTCGCAATCGAAGGGCACTTCTTTAACTTCACGACTTCGGGACAGTGGATGTGGGATGAGTTGCAATTACTCATCCCGGCGAGCCAGGACCCGTACCCGATCATTGATCGCATGCAAAAGCTGGTAGAACAAGAAACGGCGGCCACCGCGCAAATAGCCCAAGCAGAGTGGAAAGAGACCACATCCCGCTACCGTGCGAAGACTCTGTCCGCGGTACCGGGCATCAATATTCGACCGACTGGCGCGGGTGTGGAATTGACTGTTCGCTACATTACGCGCGCGTACGAGCGGCACGAAACGCGCAAACGGATCTACGAGGCCGCGGTCGAAATGATGCATGGCAGGCGTGAAGCGGTGCGGGTCTAGCGGCCGGAGGGCTGCCACCAGCAGTGAGCGCCAGAACAGTACGGTCTTTCATCTCAGTCCCCTTCTTCTCGCCTATAGCGATTGCGTCTGGTGCATGAGACCGCCGTCGATCACGACGGTTGTGCCCGTGATGTACGATGCGTCATCGGAAGCGAGATAGCAGACCAGCTTTGCAACTTCCCTGGGTTCGCCGACTCGACCGAGAGGAATCTCCCGCTTTAATGCCAGCTTCTTTTCAGGGTCGGACAGCGTGCGTTTGTTAATAGGCGTATCGATGGCGCCGGGCGCAACATTGATAACGTTGATCCCGTGTGGTGCAAGCTCCAGCGCAAGATCGCGGCAGAGCATGCGCAAGCCGCCCTTGGAGGCACAGTAGGCCGAGTATCCCGGGAACGGCAGGTCCTCGTGAACGGAAGAGATGTTGATAATGGTTCCCTTCTTGCGCTTGGCCATATCGCGGGCAGCCGCTTGCGAGCAAAGAAACGGACCTTTCAGATTGACCGACGTGACCAGGTCCCACTCGCTCTCGGGCTTTTCCAGGAAGGGTGACTCCTTCTCTACGCCGGCATTGTTGACCAGCACGTCGACGCGGCCCAGTTGCGCCACTGTTTCGGAAATCATGCGCTGAACCTGGTCAGACTTGGAGACATCTGCTTCTATGGCGATTGCAGTGCCCTGCTGGCTCTGGATGCTGTGGACCACCTCCTGAGCGGCATCGTCTTTTCCTATGTAATTGACGACCACAGTCGCGCCCTGCAGGCCCATCTCGAGTGCGATGGCGCGGCCGATTCCACTGGCAGCTCCTGTGATCAACACAACTTTGTCCTTCAGTGATTTGTATGCGTTCGCTTGACTCTGAACTTCTGGGGTAACAGTGCCCACGTTTCACCTCGATATCGCTTAGATGCCCGCTTTGGCAGGGGGTAAACGGGAATCGTCGCTAGAATTCAATGGCGTGTACGTGGAGAGAGAGGCTGGACCGTGCAATGCGCGAGAAGCAGAAGAGGGATCTTACGATCAACTAGGCTGCGACTTGATGTTGCTGCTGCGGTTGGATTTCCACCTCGATTGAGCCGCGATGCTTGCGCATCTTCACCCTGACCTCTCCGCTGTTGCTGCGCTCGAAACGCAAATCCAGGACGGTGTCTCCAATCTTTAGCCGCCGGAATTCAAGTTCATTGACTGAATCCGGCAGTGCAGGACGAATGACGCGCAATCGGCCGTTAAAAGCGTCGGCGGTCAGTCCCAGCAAGCTGCTGATCATGAACGGTACCGCGCCCGCGGCCCATGCCTGCGGGTGGCAGGCGACCGGATAGCGAACCGGAACCGCGAACTCGTGCTGTGAGAAACCGCCAAAGACCTCCGGCAGACGGCCGTGTTCAAACGACTGAGCCGCACTCTCGATCGATTGCAGAACGCGGGCTGCTTGCTTGTCGAACCCGTACCGCCGAAAGCCTGCGGCGATGATGGAATTGTCGTGCGGCCAAACCGTTCCCAGGTGGTAGCCGATGGGATTGTAGCGTCGCTCATTGTGGGAGAGCGTGCGGATTCCCCAGCCGCTGAACATGTCTTCCGCCATCAGGTGGTCGACTACTGCCTGCGCCTTTTCGTCATCGACGATTCCGCTCCAGAGTGCCTGGCCCGGATTCGAGCTAATGACGTCGGCGGGCCGACCATCCTTCTGCAGGGCGATGGCGTAGAAATGCTTGTCATTGATCCAGAAGTCGCGATTAAAGTCTTCCTTGAGACTAGCGGCTTCGTGCCGCAACCGGGTTGCGGTTGGCTTGTCCTGTGCTCGTTCGTAGAGGTCGGCGATAAGAAGTTTTGCTCGATACACGTATCCCTGAACTTCAACGAGCGAGATGGGCGGCGTGGCAAGCGAACCGTCTGCGTTCATAATGGAAACGCCGGAATCCTTCCACCCCTGATTCCCCAGACCCTTGCTCGACTTGCTGGCATAGGACAGGTACTTCCCTTTCGGCTCGGCGCCTCCGCGATCGACCCACTCCAAGGCACGTTGGACGTGCTGCCGGATATCTTTGAAAAGGCTCAGGTCGCCGGTCCAGTTGGCGTGTTCACCGACGAGGATGAGAAATAAGGGAGTTGAATCTACGGAGCCGTAGTATGGCGTTTGAGGAATCTCATTGAGGTTCGCCAGTTCTCCCTGGCGCAATTCGTGCAGGATCTTCCCCGGTTGTTCGTCGCGCCAATCGTCATTCCTGGTTCCCTGGTATTGGGCGAGCAGGCGGATGGTGTCCTCGGCGATTTGTGGTTCATAGGCCAGGGTTTGCAGCGCGGCGGTGATGCTGTCGCGGCCAAACAGGGCGCCGTACCAAGGCAGCCCAGCGGAGAAGAATCTGTGGCCCTGCAGTGAACTCTGCAGAATCCCAAGATCAATCAGGCTGCGCTTGAGCACGCGATTCAGCCCAGGGTGATCGGTCATCACGTCTGCGTAACGGGATAACCAGTCGCTGGATTTTTGCTCAATCCCATTGCTAGCTTTCCCGGCATTCGACTTCAAACGAGCCGGGGCCTGCGATTGTTCACGGGTTTCGATGACGCAAAAGGATAACTTAAGTTGCTGGCGTTCGCCCGCTTGCAAGTGGAAGAGGAAATGTCCGGTGGATTCCGAATTCTTCTGCGGCTTGGGATCGAAATGCACTTCCACCCGGCGCTCGATTCCATCTGCGCCGGAGTAGCTCAAGACCAGCACGCCGTCGCGCCATTCTGGAGCATTCGCCTCGCCGGTCTTCTTAGGGTGGAGCCCGCGGATCTCAAAAATGTCCTCGAAGTTCGAGTGGAAGCTTAGCGACATGGGCAAGTCGTGGTCTTGTACGTCATAGTTGGCGATGGTGAATACGTCATGAACCGTGAGTTGGTCGCCGTGGATGATTCGCCGCAAGGCAACGCCGAACGTCTGCGAGGCAACGTTAGCTTGCTCAGCTAGGTGGAGATCTTCATTGGTGAGTTCGAATTCCGACATCGAGCCGCGATGGGCGGTGGTGACGAGAATATTTGGTGTCGTGCCGGAAAACTGGATGTTGTAGCCGTCCAGATACCTGCAATCGTGATAGTAGAGGCCGAAGCCGTCCTCATTTCCTGCCGGGATCGCGCCACTGTGATCAGAGAGGACAAACAGGTCCCCGGCTTTGATCACGACGGCCCGGGAGACATTTCGCGGTGTCGGGTGGTTTTCAGCAGCGCTCGCCATTCTTATCGCATCACGATATATTTCTGATGCGAACCGGGGCGCAGAGGTTCGCGGGCAAAAGTGGATTATCGCGCAAGCAGAGTCGTCTGCTCGATCACGCAGCGCGCACGATCGGCTCGCGCGACATTTGCCCGTCCAGCATTCTCCAGATCTCAAGGGGGTTGGCGTCTTTTAGCTCATCCTGCAGCGCGGAATCAGGAAAGCCCTGGTAACAGACCAGCCGGGTGAAGCGGAAGATCGCCTGCGTACCAACCGAGGTGGACCTTCCATCCGAAGTGGAGGGATACGGCCCTCCATGAACCATGGCGTGCGTGACTTCGACGCCGGTGGGGTAGCCGTTGAAGATCAGCCGGCCGACTTTGGTTTCCAGTATGGCAACGAGATCGGCGTAATCCCGCAGATCGCCTTCTGTGCCGTGAATCGTGGCCGTGAGGTGTCCTTCAAGAGCGCGGGCAACGGCCAGAACTTGTTCGCGGCTGGAATGGCTCACCAGAAGGGTGGTGGGACCGAAAATTTCCGACTCCAGATCGGAATTCAGAAAGGTTTCAGCATCGGTTTCGAAGACCAGGGAGCCAGCTGCGAATCCAGCAGCTGGGGGACAGGCGGCCTCGGCAAGAACTTTGACCTGCTGCTCCTTGCGCCTGGCAACGGCTGATGCATAGGACTCGTGAATCACTCGGGTCAGAAGATGGAATGGCGCCGAACCGCTTACCATTTGCCCTAACTTCTCGCCGAACTTCGTAGCCTCGGAACCTTGCGGCAGAAACACCATTCCAGGCTTGGTGCAGAACTGCCCGGCGCCCAGCGTGAATGAGCCGTGTAGCCCGGAAGCAATCGCGTCTCCACGCTCGCGAAGAGCGCCCGGCAGGATGAAGACCGGGTTGGTGCTGCTCATCTCGGCATAGAAAGGAATCGGCTCGGGCCGGGATGCTGCCACATCCATCAGGATTCTTCCAGCGATGCGGGATCCCGTGAAGCCTCCTGCTTTCACGAGCGGATGCTTCATCAGGGTTGTTCCCACCTGGCTGCCGCTGCCGAACAGAAGCGAGAAAACGCCTTCCGGCAGGCCGCACTGGCGCACTGCGTCCTGCAGGGCTCGGCCGACCAGCTCGCTGGTGCCGGGATGAGCGCCATGCGCCTTCACGATCACGGGATTGCCTGCGGCCAATGCTGAAGCGGTATCTCCGCCAGCGACTGAAAACGCCAGCGGGAAGTTGCTGGCTCCGAACACCACCACAGGTCCCAGCGGGTGGAGCATCGACCGGATGTCAGGCTTCGCAAGAGGCTTGCGATTGGGATCGGCAACATCGATTCGTGCATTGACCCAGGATCCTTCTTCCGCAACCTGCGCAAAGAGGCGGAGTTGAGCACAGGTTCGCGCGGTTTCACCCTGAAGCCGAGCCTGGGGTAGCGCTGTTTCCTTTCCTGCGCGTTCGACAATGTCCGGTGCAACGGCTTCGATGTTTTCTGCGATTGTGCGCAAGAATGCGGCGCGTTCGCGCCCGGAGGTGCGACGGTATGTGGGGAATGCCTGGGATGCGAGTTGAACCGCCAGTTCAATTTCCTCCGCCGTGGGCGGAAGAAAGCCGGGCTCCAGAGATTGCCCGGTGGTTGGATCGGTGGCATGGTGCGGCTCTCCGCTGCCCACTCCCTGGCGAAATCCGATGAGCGATTTTCCTGAAAGCTTTACCGTGGACGCTAACATTGTTCACTTCCTCGCTGATGTGGTTGCGCTCGCGACTTCTGGCCGAGACTGCAACGCTGTTCGAATGACCTTCAACGTCTGCTCCAGTTCGATGCCTGCTACCTGAAGACGGGGCGGGCGAACGCGAGCATTGCCTCGCCCAAGCTCGCGCTGGACGAGTTTAATCAGCTGCACGAATTTCGGAACCGTATCCATACGGAGCAACGGCAAGAACCAACGATAGAGTTCGAATGCGCGATCCCGCTCGCCATTGGTGGCGCACTTAAATAACTCCACCGACTCGCGCGGCAGGGCGTTGGCCAGCCCTGCGATCCACCCGGTTGCGCCCACACCGATAGCTTCGACCACGGCGTCATCTACTCCCACCAGAATACTCAGGCGATCGTCAAGCAACGAGCGGATGGCAGAAACTCGCCGCGCATCGGTGCTGGATTCTTTTACCGCCTCGAGGTTGGCGTATTCTGCCGCCAGTTCTGCAATCTGCTCGGGAAGAAAATCGGTTCCGTAGGCAACCGGATTGTTGTACAGCATGCAGGAGAGCGGCGAAGCCTGGAAGACCGCGGCGACGTGCGCTTTCATCTCGCGCCAGTCTCCCTGGTACACATAGGGAGGGAGAACCATCAGTCCTTCGCAACCCAGGTCGGAAGCAGCCTTGGCGAGAGATACCGCCTCGGACGTTGTGAGGGATGAGATCGCCGCTACAACAGGAGCACGGCCACCAATCGACTGCACGCAAGTGCGGAGAATCTGCAACTTCTCTTCGTACGACAAAGTGGCGCCCTCCCCTAAGGAGCCGAGCACCACAGTGCCGGTGCAGTCGTTCTCGAGCAACCAGCGGCAATGTTCGCCGATATGGCCGTGATCGACGCTGAGATCCTGGTTGAAGCAAGTTGTGATCGCGGGCATCACGCCCTTCCAGTTCATTTAGAGGCCTCCTCCAACTTCTCTCGGGCTTCGGTCGGAGCGGCGGCCGCGAGAGTACTGACGCGAACAGGAAATACCGGCGGGCGAACCGAATCCGGATTCCATCTGAACAAAAACTGAGTCGCCGGTCCACAGATTCTGCCTTGGCATGGACCCATGCCGCAGCGGGTGTGCAGCTTAGCCGCGCGCCAGGAACTATGCTCGCGAAGGCGGGAGTGCGGAACATCTTCGCACCGGCAGACTATGGTATACGGCGAGGCCAAGTCCCGGAGTTCACCCCGCAAAGAAAATGTGCGCTCCAGACGGCGCGCGAAGCGGCCCCATTTTTTTCGCTCCGCGAAAAGTCGCTGGGCTTCCGGGACGCGACCAGAGGCCGCAAGCCCGGCAATCTCGCCCTCGATGAGCGACAAGTCAAGGCCACCGATGCTGGTTGGCTCTCCGGCACAAAATACGTTGGGCAGGGTCGTTCGCTGCAGATCATCGACCTGCACAAAACCGCCGCGCATGTGACAGCCAAGGAGCGCAGCCAATTCTGTGTTCGGCACGAGATGAAATCCGCAGGCCAGATAATCGCAGGCAATCTTCTCTGACTTTCCGTTGCGCACGACGGTTACGCGTTCAACAGACGTTTGCCCATGCGCAGCCACCGGCCAGCTATTGGCTGCGAATGGAACGCCCGCCAAGTCCCGCTTGAGTTGCAGTGCCTGAGCAGCTTTCTGGCGATCCGCGAGTAGCGTCAGGCCGAAGCGCGTGAGTTTGCTCCAGGAGGCCTGTTCGCAGATGATCGGGATCTCGGCTCCATGGCTGCGCAAATAGGCTGCGACCGCGAGCAGCAGAGGACCCGTTCCCGCGACGATCACACGCTTGCCGCGAATCGGCAGACCAGCTTTGACCATGGCCTGGAGCCCGCCCGATCCCATCACGTTGGGCAATGTCCATCCAGGAAATGGCAGGAATCTTTCGCGCGCTCCCGTCGCCAGCACGAGTTTCCGGTATGACAGTTGGAGCATATCGCTGTCCGCCTCGGCGAGAAGCAAACCGGGTTCAGGCTGGTCGAAAACACGCGTGCCGCAGAGCACGGTGACATTCCTCTTTTGCAGACGCTCGTGCCATTCAGCAGCCTGCTTTGCCGCAGCGCTTTCACCGCGTGTGGGCCTCCAAATTTGGCCGCCCAGGGTCGCGTTATCATCCACAATCGCAGTCGCGGCGCCTGACTCTGCCGCCCGAACCGCGGCCGCAATTCCTGCAGGACCTCCGCCGATAACGAGAATGTCAAACGTTTGCGGCAATTTTCTAAACCTCGGAGCTCACTTCCATGGCCGGCTCGCACGGAATCTGGCAGCTCCGACAATGCGGTATTCCGTTGATCGTCACCCGGCATTCGAAGCAGATGCCCATCCCACACAAGGGGCCGCGAGGTTCGCCTGTGACAGAAGTTCTGCACGGCTGACCCGCGAGGACCATGGCAACAGCGACGCTTGTGCCTGACGGGACTGAGATCGTCGCCCCGTTTACTTTCAATGAAACCTGGTCAGGCATGCGCGTACTCCTTGCTCGCGCGGGATGGCAGATAGGGGTCGATTGGAATTTCAGGTTTCGCTCCTGTGATTTGATCGACCAGAATTCTGGCTGTTCCCAACGACGTGGTGATTCCCAGGCCTTCGTGTCCTGTCGCGAGGAACACGGATTTGTCCCCGGGCCACGGTCCAATGAGGGGTAACTTGTCGGGCGTGGCGGCGCGAAACCCCGTCCACACGCGGATCGCGGATAGCTGTCCAAGAAGTGGCATGTATTCCTGCGCGCGCTGCAGCATTCGGACGATCATTTCCTGGTCAACTTCCTTGTGCTCCGCTCCGAACTGTCGCGACGAACCGATCAGGATCTGTCCCGTGCGACGCGGCTGCACGTTGAAGGCTACGGAATCGCTCGCGACGGAATGCGCGCTCTTTAGATACCCTAACTCGACCAGTTGATGCCGAAGAAAAGCGGGATAACGATCGGTGATGACGAGATGCCCTTTGCGCTTCTTCACGTCGATTCCGGGGGTGAGTTCTGCCGACCAGGCTCCGGCGGCATTGACGATGATTTCTCCCGTGAGTTGAAGCCCGTCGCTGAGCAGCACGCGACCTTTGCCGAGAGTTGAGACCGAAGCTCCCAAAACAAGCTTCGCGCCACGTTGCTGTGCCCGCTGCATGAGAAAGCGTGCGGCGCAGGGGGGATAGAGGACTGCGTCCTCGGGCACAAATAGGCCGCCCTCCAATCCCGTGGCGCAGATTCGGTTCACTTTGCCTCAGGCGCTGAGCATCCAGGACTCTCGGTGGGGACTCCACGAATTCCGTAGAAATCGTGCTTGCGCCGCACCTCGGCCATTTCGTCTTCGTCGGCTGCGACCCAAATGGTGCCGCATTGCTCATATTCGACCTCTGTAGGCAATTCCTCCCTGAGAGCCTGCCAGAGTCTCTGAGAGTACCGGGTCAAGGCGAACTGCGCCTCGGAGTCATCCATCACCACGATGTGGCCCATGCCGGCGGCAGTCGCACCGCTGCCCACAACCTCGCGGTCGACCACGGCAACTCGCAGGCCGCGGCGCGCGAACTCGTCCGCACACGCGGCGCCTACAATTCCGGCACCCACAATCACTACGTCGTAAGTCGCGTTGCCCACAGTTTGCCTGACTCCGGAGACGATCGCGCCGCATATTCAGTTTCGGCGAGCCGGTATTTCGAACTAGTGTATACAATGCGCTGCGCCTGTTTCCTCGGGAGCGCCGTTTGCGGACGTAACGCAAGAAGCGGTTTCCTTGACGCCTACTGGCACGCGCACGTGCTGGCTTTGACAAACAAACGCTAGTTCGATGTAATGACATCTCGCTAGAAAGCAAACGTTTACTTCGGCCCAAAGGGAGAATATTCAGCCGCATGCTCCTGGAGAAACTACGAAAGGAAGTACTCGATGCGAATCTCGAGCTGGTGCGGCGGGGGCTCGTCCTTTATACGTTCGGCAATGCGAGCGGAATTGACCGGGAGAGTGGACGGGTTGCCATCAAGCCAAGTGGCGTTCCATATGAGGAGCTGACGTCCGACCACATGGTCATCTCCGATCTGGACGGAAACATCGTCGAGGGAAAGCTTCGGCCATCTTCGGATCTGCCCACTCACCTCGAACTTTACCGGAATTTTCCGCACATCGGCGGGGTCGCGCACACGCACTCGGAATATGCGACAGCCTGGGCACAGGCGCAGAAGCCGATTCCCTGCTTTGGAACTACCCATGCCGACTACTTCCACGGCGAGGTGCCGGTAACGGGTCGGCTGAGCTCGTCTCAGATCAATAGCGAGTACGAACGCGAAACCGGGGTAGCCATTTGTGCACGATTTCGCACACTCGATCCGGACCGGATTCCGGCCGTGCTGGTGGCTGGACATGCTCCGTTCTGCTGGGGACCGAGTCCGACCGAAGCTGCCCATAATGCCGTAATTCTGGAGTATGTAGCGCGAATGGCGTATCACACCCTGCTGATTAACGCTGAGTCCCAGCCGCTCATGCGCGAATTGCACGACAAACACTTCCTTCGCAAGCACGGCCAGAACGCTTATTACGGGCAGGTGAAGAAGTGATCAAGTTGCGCGGCAGCAGACTACTGGCGGACGTGAGGCCCTAAGCCATGGCAATTGTCGCAGGAGTGGATTTCGGCACGCTCAGCGTGCGAGTCTCCATCGTAGACAGCGAACGAGGAATCCTGGCATCTGCGATCTCCGAGTATCCCCTGCACCGCAAGCGCGAAGATCCTGAGTTCGCGACGCAATCGCACGAAGACCACATGCGGGCGCTGGCCGACGCCACTCGCAAAGCGCTAGGCGCAGCAGGCCTTTCGGGCGAAGAGGTTGAGTCGATTGCGCTCGATACCACCGGCTCCAGCGTTGTCCCGGTGGACGATCAGATGCGACCGCTGAACGAGTATTACCTATGGTGCGACCATCGCGCCAAGCAGGAAGCGGCGGAGATCACAGAGCTCGCGCACCGCGAGAAACTCGAGGCGATTGAATGGTGTGGCGGAATTTATTCCTCAGAATGGGGATTTTCGAAGTTGTTGCACTGGTTGCGTCACAACCCTGACAAGCGCGAGAAATTTGCCAGCGCGTTCGAGCACTGTGACATGGTGGCGGCGACGCTCTGCGGAATCAAAAATCCCGCACAGGCGAAGCGAAGTGTCTGCGCGATGGGCCACAAATGGATGTGGAACCCTGCCCTGGGTGGGCTGCCTCCGGAAGACTTCCTGGAGAAGGTTGATCCCTTGCTCAAGGGTGTGCGGGCGAAGTTGGAGGGAGACTATGCAACGTCGAATGCAATCGCGGGGAAGCTAGCGCCGGAATGGGCGCAGAAACTGGGATTGCGTGCAGGAATTCCAATTCCGGTCGGAGCCTTCGACGCCCATTGGGACGCGATCGGCGCGGGGGCAAGAGAAGGTGACGTCGTCAACGTGGTGGGCACGTCGACGTGCATCATTGCGTACGCTTCCAAAGCTCAGTTGATTCCGGGTGTATGCGGGGTCGTTCCCGGCAGCGTGCATCCACAGTTCACCGGGATTGAGGCCGGGCTCTCGGCAACCGGAGACATCTTCAGCGCGATTGCCCGCCGAGCAAACACCACGGTTGAAGCGCTGAGCAAAGGCCTGGAGAACTACAAAGCCGGTCAAACCGGTCTGCTGCGGCTGACGTGGGACAACGGGGATCGGACTGTCCTGGTAAATCCGAATCTCGGCGGAATGACCCTTGGATGGAACCTGCAACACACAGCGCAGGACGAACTGTTCGCAGCGATTGAGGGCACGGCTTTTCACACGCGCGTAATCCTGGATCGCATGAGCGAATACGGTGCGCCCACTAAACGCGTTATTAACGGGGGCGGCATACCGCAAAATAATCCTGTGCTGAACCAGGTTTATGCCGACGTGCTGCGGCGGCCCGTGCTGGTGCCGAGCAGCAAGGTGACAGGCTTGGGTTCGGCAATTTTCGCCTTTCTGGCAGCAGGGATCTTTTCCTCGATTGAGGAAGCACAGCAGCGGGTTTGCCCCTCACACACCGTCTATGAGCCACAACCTGATACCGAGGGCGTGTATCAGGAACTTTACGGTTTCTACCGCAAGCTCTACTTCGCGTTCGGATCCCCTGGCACGCCCGACGATTTCGGAGAAATCCTGCCGAGGCTGATCCGAATCGCGCGCCGGAGCTGATTCTTATAGCGCTATTATTTCTTCTGAATGAACCTGCGTCGCGCAAGGTGCGTGCCGGCATCCTGCTTGATCTCGTCATACTTAAGGCAGGAGATGGATCCATCCACTTCGAGCACGGCCAGCGCGGTCTGATCGATGGCGTTGATTCCATGCTCGCGCAGGGCCCGTTGCAGTTCATCCACGCTCACGTGTTCCTTCGCCATGTGGGACTCGATGGTCTTGCCGTCGTGGATCAGCAAAGTGGGCTGTCCCTGGATCAGACGGCGGAAACGGCGGTTCGTCCCGGAAAGCTCGGCAACGAAGTAGTTGAGGACGAGCAGGGTGCAAGCCGCAATGGCGCCGCCCGCCAGCGAGGTATCGGGCCCCGTCATTGCGTTCTGCACGGAATTGGAGAGCAGGAGCAGCAGCGTAAGGTCGAACGGGGTCATTTGTCCGACCTCACGCTTGCCGCTTAAGCGAACCCCGAGCAGGACCAGCAGGTAAATGATCCCGGTGCGCAGCACGATCTGCAGAAGAACGTGGCTGCCCGGGAAAAGCACACCGCTCAATTCCCGCTACCTGTCACGCCTCCCGCCGTCACCGGCACGGGCGCATTCTTGGGCGTGCTGAGGTATCCCGTGGCCTTGTTCTTCTCCACCGTCCAGATGACAAGTTCGAACAGCATGTGATCGCGTCCGGAATAGAACTGAATGGGCTCGGAGACGTTGCGATCCTTCTTTTCGATGGTCTTGTCGTCGGAGGTGACGTTCAAAGTGAACTTGCCTTTTTTGGCGTCGGCCTTCCTCAACTGCAAACTGACAGTTGAGACCGGCTGTGGCTTCGCACCCTTGAGCAGGGTGAACTCGTAGTAATTGCGGTCGCCTCTGTGTTTCAGTGCTTCGAGGTCGCTCCGGGTATTAGCGATAAGCCCGCTCTGGACGCCGAGGTCGCCCACGGTGCTCTGCAGCCTCGCCTTGGTGGCTTCCAAGTCCGCTCTGGTCGACGCGACGTCTGTCTTGACGCCACCCACGTCCGTTTTCACGCCAGCGATGTCACCGGAAACGGCCTGGATCGATTCCTGCTGCTGTTTCTCCAGTCGGACGGCCGCCGCTCTCTGCTCCGCTTGCAACTGAGCGGCACGCTGAGCCAACTCTTTCTTAGTCATGCCCGCCTGACGTGCCAGCGTTTCTTCCTGCGCCTCGGCCGTCTGCATGCGGTTCTGCAGTTCCTTGACTTGCGCCTGGCTGGCAGCGAGATCCTGCTTCAGGCCGTTCATGGACGTATGCGTCAGATAAGCGAAGTAGCCGAACGCACCGACGACTACGATGGCCAGCAACAACAGAATCCATTTGCCGGCATTCGACTGCGGTTCCACCTGGAGATGTTCGCCTTCTTCAGCCATACAGTCTTCCTCCTTCAGGAAGCGGAACGAATGAATTGCACTGTTGCACTAGGGATAATGTAATTGTTTAGCAGGGTTACCTGACTGTCAATTGGCACATAAGATGCGAATTTTACGCCAGGGCGATGCCTGGGCGCTCCCGCTCCGACTGCTTTGCTGGGGCGCTCGCTTCGCTTCGCGGGACAGCCCAAGGGGCTATCCCTACGTGTTCTCAGCCGCATTATAGATTCTGGGGTTAAGCCGCTATTGTGACCTCCGGAACTCTGGGGTTGTGACTGGAGTAATGCTTCCTGACACCTAGAGCGCGCTGGCCTAGAGCGCGCTGGATAGTTCGGCGCGGCTACGCCGCTCGGGCGCCTTCTTCTTGATGGCCATCAACTCGACCGACTTCTGCGCAATATGTTCGGCGCTGACCTCGAATTCCTTGATGAGTTCCCAAGGCGCACCCGAGTCCCCGAAACGGTCCTTCACCCCAATGGCGCCGGTAATCACCGGAGTGCCATAGAGTTTCGGGCTCTCTGTCAGAATTCCGCTGACACGCCAGGCCAAGGCACCGATCTGGTGCTCTTCAGCGGTCACGACCACTCCGGTGTCGCGCGCGGCCCGAACCACCGCCTCGGCATCGATGGGTTTGAGGGTATGCACATTGAGAACACGCGTCTCGTATCCGAATTCCTTTTTCAGGATGTAGGCTGCCCGCATCGCTTCCGGAACCATGGGCCCGCAGGCGACGATGCAAAGGTCTTCGTCCTCGTTCCTATAAGAACTGGCGAGTACCGTCTCGAAGGCATCCAGAAAACTGGCTTTTTCACTGCGCAGGCGGATGACATTGGCCTTGCCGAAAAAAAACGGAGTCTTCTCGTCGCTGACGATGGGCGTTGCCTCGCGCGCAAAGCGTATGTACTTCGGCCCTTGGTGTTGGAGCAGGAGATAATCGGTCGCTTTCCGGGTCTCAACGACGTCACAGGGGACAACCACGGACATGTTGGGCAGACCTTGCATGGCAAACAGATCTTCCAAAGCCTGGTGGGTCGCGCCGTCCGGTCCAACCGAGACTCCGCCATGCGCCCCTGCGATCATCACGTTGAAGTTTCCGTAGCAAACCGAAGTGCGAATCTGGTCGAGGTTGCGGGCTGCCGCAAAGGTGGCATAGGTGCCGAGGACAGGCAACTTCCCTTCCCGCGCCAGCCCCGCTGCGGCTGATGTGGCGGATTGCTCCGCGATGCCCATGCTGATCCAACGCTTCTTGCGCGCCGGCTTACCGGCATAAAAATCGCTAATGGTGATGGAACCAGAAATATCCAGGCCGAGACAAACGATCCTCTCGTCGTCTCCATTGGCGGCGAGAGACTGGCCGAAACCCTTGCGCGTCGGCTCCATTTTGACCTTCATCTGCTCGCCCGCATTCCACCAATAGTCGCGGGTGAACTTCGGCATTTTCGCCGCCAGCTTTCGATCGACTTCCTTTTGATACTCGTTAGCCTTCTCCAGCAAGGGCGGCAGCGAGATCTTGTCAGCCAGACCCAGTTCGGCTAGTCCTTTCATCAGTTCGTCGCGATTGGGCGCCTTACCATGCCAGCCGGCCTGATCCTCCATGAAGCTGACCCCTTTGCCTTTCACGGTGTCAGCCAGAAGCACGACCGGGCGTCCTCGAACGCCTCTGGCCTGCTGCAGCGAGTCGACGATCTGGTCCATATTGTGGCCATTGATGCGCAGCACGTTCCAGCCGAAACTTGCATATTTGGCGGCGAGTGGCTCAACGGCCATGACATCTTTCACCGCGCCATCAATCTGCAGGCGATTGCAGTCAATGATGGCGATCAGGTTGTCGATTTGGTAGTGGCCAGCCTCCATGGCGGCCTCCCAGATTTGTCCTTCCTGCTGCTCGCCATCCCCCATGATGCAGAAGATCTTGTGTTCCTTTTCGTCGAGCCGGGCAGCCAATGCCATACCGACGGCGATGCTCAGTCCTTGGCCGAGCGATCCCGTCGAGACTTCCACGCCCGGCAGTTTGAGCCAGTGCGGATGCCCCTGAAATGGCGAACCCAACTTGCGCAGGGTGACGACGTCCTCGATGGGGCAAAATCCGGCGACGGCCAAGCCCAGGTAGAGGCTGGGAGCCTTATGCCCAGTGGACCAGACAATGCGGTCGCGGTCGGGCCAGTTTGGATTCCGCGGATCATGATTCGCGATCTCCAGGTACAACGCCGCCGTGAGATCCATGATCGACAAGGTTCCGCCTGCATGCCCCGATCCCGCGGCGTGCAGGGCCACCAGATCATAACCACGCATGAGGTTTGCGGAATCCTTAAGTTCTTGAATGGAATAGTGGCGGAGAATCTTCCCGCTCCTGGAGTCGGTCAGGGCCATATGCCTCCCCCTTTCATGCTGCGACAAAGGTGGGCAGAGAAAGTACCCAAGTGAGGCTATCGGGGAAAAAGATTATAGGCTGTGATTCCGATCACATTTGAGGGTGAGCGATGTGGCGGCCCTGCGCCACATACAAATGACATCCGATCTACTCGAATTGCCAACGCGTAGATCGGTCTTGAAAATACTTCTCCCACAGCGCGAACACAACCCGGGGCCGCACGGCGAACACAGGTTCCTTCATGGATAGAATGCCCTCTTCCATCGAGGACATATCCCACTTGTACTTGCGTTCGTACGGAGCTAAAAATTTTCTCCGGGCAGCGACATCAGCAATCTCCGCCACCCCTTCAATGACGATGGCTTCGCTGGCGTCTTCCGTGCAGACTATGCAACGCAGATTCCCGCTCAGGTTTCGGGCCTTGCGCGACGTGCTGCCGGTGCTGAAGAGGAATCTGCCGTCCTGCCACAAGCCCCACACGACCATGGTATGAGGGGAACCGTCAGGCTTGACTGTCGTGATCCAGTAGTTATGAGAATTTTTCAGGCGCTGCTCGGCCCATGACCAGGGCACAAGTCCCTTGCTGCCTTTCGGGAAGCCGTAACCGGGTGTCAGCAGGTGGCTGGTTTTGGGAGTAGCGGAAACACGTTTGGTTTTGGTTCTCGGCATGAAATTCCCGAAGAGCGGCAACCGACTGCTCTGCTCGCGTTACAAATTCTTGCGCGTCCAGTGGTCGATGCGCTCGAGAGCCTGCTGGAGATTGTCGAGGGAGTTAGCGACGCTAAAGCGGAGATAGCCTTCTCCGAAGTCGCCGAACGCAGTGCCGGACAGGGCGGCAACTCCGGCCTGCTCCAGCAGAGCATCGGCCAGCATTTTCGATTTGCATCCCGTTTGCTTGATGTTGGGGAATACGTAGAAGGCCCCCTTCGGCATGCGACACGAGAATCCCTTGATCTGGTTCAGACCGGCCACGAAAACATCGCGACGACGCTGGAACTCGTCGCGCATGCGGTCGACAGAACTCTGGTCTCCCTTGATCGCCTCGACTCCGGCGATCTGGGTGAAGCTGGCGGTGCAGGAATTTGAGTTCGTCATCAATCTAGTCATGTGCGTGGCAAGATCGGGGCGCATGACGCCGTATCCCATGCGCCATCCCGTCATCGCGTACGTCTTCGAGAATCCATCCAGCAGGATGGTCCGCTCCTGCATGCCCGGGACCGACATGATGGAGAAATGCTGGCCGCCATCAAACAACAGGCGACTGTAGATTTCATCGGACAGGACCATGATGTTGCGGTCCCCGATTGCCTGTGCAATGTGCTCGATATCGGTGCGGCTGAGCACTCCGCCCGTGGGATTCTGCGGAGAATTGATGATGATCAGCCTGGTGCGATCATTGATCAGGGCAGCGAGTTCGTCCACGTCCAGCGAGAAGTCGCGATTTTCGCGCAATTGAATGGGTACCGCTCGCCCACCCACGTAATTGATCATCGACTCGTAAATAGGAAATCCCGGGTTGGGATAAATAACTTCATCCCCCTCATCGATGAGAGACAGGATGGTGAAGAAGATGACCGGCTTGCCACCGGGAACAACCACGACCTGGTCACTGGTCACCTTCACGGCTCGAGTGCGGCTGACGTACTCGGCGATGGCCTGCCGCAGTTCCGGCTGACCGGCGGAAGGACCATAGTGGGTCCAGCCCTTGCGCAGGGCCGTGACCCCCGCCTCCACCACATTCGAGGGCGTATCAAAATCAGGCTCACCGATTTCCAGGTGGATGATGCTGCGTCCCTGGCGTTCGAGCGCTCGGGCTTTGTTCAGGACCTCAAACGCCGTCTCGGTGCCGAGTCGGGACATGCGGCGGGCAAGTTGCAGTTCGTGGGCGGTGGCTCTCTCCATGGCAGGAAAACTCCTGAGAACGGCAAACGGCACATTATACCCCCGTCGCAGCGGGTTGCCAGTGAGGTGAGCACGGCTTGCCAAAGCGGTAAACTGACGGGCATGGATTCATATCTGGACGAGCTATTTGCCCACCAGGAATGGGCAGATGCTGAACATTGGCGTGCCTTCGAAGCTCACTCCACGGCGCTGACTGACAAAGCGCTATTCGAGCGGCTTCATCACATTCACCTGGTGCAGCATGCATTTCTCTGGATCACCGGTCCGCCGACCTCGCAATTCGAATACCGGAAGATCGAGGAAATTCCCAGCCCCGCCGCTTTGAAGAGTTATGCCCGGCAAGGCCTTGCGGATCTTGACCAGCGCCTTAAGACCGTGAGTCCGAATGCTATGGAGGAAATTATCGAGATCCCGTGGTTCAATCCGCCTGTGAAGATCAGCCGCCGGCACGCCTTCATGCAGGTGGCGATGCACAGCCATTATCATCGCGCGCAGAATGCAACCCGGCTCAGAGAACTGGGCGGGATTCCTCCGATGACGGATTTCATTGTGTGGCTCCGGGCTGGCAAGCCACAGGGACAGTGGAGTTAGGGGAATGGTTCAGATGCCCGGCGAGCATGCGCTCGACCGGACAGCCTGAGAGGCTGTCACTACGTGGATCTGAAGAACGCTGCCGAGGTGGACGCTAGTCGGAGACGCTGTGCTCTTCGTTTTGCGAGCGCAGCACGCGGTCGACGGAGTACGGAGCGCGCCGGCTAGGCTCGTGATAGTGGCGGACCTGCATCTCCCCAAGAAGGCCGATGGCCAGCAGATTGAGCCCGCCGAGCAGAAGCCCCATGGCGGCCATCATCAGCGGACCGTGGGTCGACATGATGTGCACGTTGTGCAGGAATTTTTCGACTCCCAGCCAGAGTACAAGGCCGCTGCCGCCGAAGATACTCAGCATCCCGATGGTTCCAAAGAAGTGCAAGGGGCGAGAGAGATACTTCAGCAGAAAGCGGATGGTTAGCAGGTCAAAGAACACCCGGAAGGTTCGGGTGATCCCGTAATGGGAGACCCCGCGTTCGCGGTTCACGTTGCGAATGGGAACTTCGCAGATCGTAGCCCCGTGCCAGGAAGCCAGGGCTGGAATGAACCGGTGCAGTTCGCCGTACAGCGGAACTTGCTCGAGAATGTCGCGGCGATAAGCCTTGAAGGTCGTTCCAAAGTCGTGGATGTCGACGCCGCTGATCTTGGCCATCATCCAGTTGGCAATGCGCGAAGGAATCCGGCGCATCCAGAAATTGTCGACCCGGACCTTGCGCCACCCGCTGACAATATCGTAGCCCGCAGCAATCTTCTCCAGGAAGATAGGGATGTCGTTGGGATCGTGCTGCAGATCGCCGTCCATGGCAATGATGTACTCGCCCCGGGCATGGTCGAAACCTGCCGCCAAGCCCGCAGTCTGCCCAAAATTGCGGCGCAGCTTCACCACAGTGACCCGGCTGTCCACGGCCGCGATCTCGCGCAGCATGGCGAACGTCTGGTCGCCGGAGCCGTCATCTACTAAAACGATTTCGAAGCTCTCGCCGTGAGCCTCCATCACCGCTTTCAAGCGGTCGTAGAGGTCGGTTACGTTCTCTTGCTCGTTATGGAGAGGGACGACTATGGAGTACTTGGGCACGGTCTTTTGATTATAAACGAGGGCACCAGATTCAGACGCGGCATTTGGGGCCGTAGTTTCTCTTCAGTAACAGGGGTTTAACTCCGGCGTGCCTCCTGCGTCTTCTGGTCCAAAGATTCGCTTAGAGCTTTCCGCGCAACATGCTGATGACGTCGTCGGAGGTAATGACGCCGGTCAACTTGTTCTGCTTATTGACTACAGGCAGGGTCTGCAGATTGTACTTGTCAAAAAGCTCGGCGACTTCATTATCTTCTACCCCCTCGTGAGCAAACACGAGGGGCTCTTGAGTAAGGGAAAGCATGGGAGTGTCAGGCGGGGCAAGCACGATTCGGGCGAGCGGAACCGCGCCGACCAGAGTTCCATTCGAGTCGACCAGATAAATGGTGCTGACCACTTCTACGCCGCCTTCGAACTCCCGCAGCGAGTCGATCGCATTCTGCACCGTGGCATGGACCGGCAGCGCGAGGAAATCCGTGGTCATGCGCCCGGCAGCGGTCTCTTCCTTATGCTCCAGCAGTTCCACGACGTCGTGCTGCGCCTCTGGCTCCATCTGCACCAGAATCTGCTCGGTACGATCTTGGGAAAGATCGGCCAGCAGGTCAGCCGCGGCATCGGGGTCCATCTCCTCCACGATGCCCGCGGCCTTCCCGGAATCCAGTGACTCAACAATCGCCTTCTGAACTCTCGGTTCGACTTCCTCGAGGGCCTCAGCAGCGGTTTCCTCATCCAAGGTCTGGAACACCGCCTGGCGTTCGTCAGGAGCCAACTCTTCGACGATATCGGCAATGTCGGCGGGATGCAGTTTGGCCAATCCTTCGTGGGAGATCTTCAACTTCACCCGCCGCGCAGGATCGGTCTCGATCACGTCCACGAAATCCCAGGGGATGCTGCGAGGGGGAATTTTTCCCAGCAGAATCTGCAGCGCCGCCTTGGGAGCCACTCCGCGCAGCAGCCGACGTATGGCTCCACGCGCGCCCACATCGACCGAATGAACGCGGAGCGAGGGCCGGGCACTCTTGTCTTTCTGGGTGTCGAACTCGAGATCGACGTCATTGACCCGGACGACTTTGCGACCATTGACATCGATCACCTGCTGATCGAGCAGGTCGCGCTCCAACAGGAAGAGACCCTCAGTGCCGTTGATCGCGGCCCATTCGCCGACGGCCGTCTTGGCGCGAATTCCGCCATTAATTGCGGCGACCGAGGAAAAGGGTAGGACGCGATTGCCCGAACTCGTTTTCACAATCAGCGATGCCACTCTTGACCGATCCTCCTGCGGAGCAATCGTCACTTCGCGGACCCTTCCCGCCGCGCCCGCGGGGTCATACACCGTGGCGCCCAACAGTTCGGTCAGGGCAAGAGTTGTCATCCAGCTAGAGAATAGCGAAGTCCTGGGTTCGGCGAAATGAATTTGTGGAGGCTAGGCACAATTTTTCTGATTTCGGGAAGTTGGGAAGCGGCAAGGAACAGCGCCCGTCGTTCTACTCCTTGATGGATGTTCTTGCTGGGAACGTCTCGATGACCTCGGAAAGGGGAAATGTGTATGTCCCTGTACTCCTTCTACGCGCTGGGTTCCATCCGGCTTGTAACCCGGGCGACCTCGTATAATCACAAAGACCAGCCGTGCGCCTCATTTTCGATATCTTCGGCCAAACGCTCCGCACTCTGTGGGCGCATAAATTGCGCTCCTTCCTCACGATGTTTGGGATCGCATGGGGTGTTGGATCGCTGCTGCTGCTCGTCGGGCTCGGGGAGGGCTTCCGGTCCGGAAACCGCAAGCAGTTCGACTCCATTGGTGAAAACGTAATGTTCATCTGGTCGGGACGCGCTCCCGTGATGAACGGCAGTTTTACTGCTTTGCGGCAGTACTATCTGACTTATCGCGATCTTGAGGACATTGAGTCGGAGTGCCCCAGTGTGGGGGCCGCCGCGCCTGCGATTTCGCGCGGCGACATTCGCGCGGTCAGCGACTTCTACCAGGCTAGCGGACAGATCATGGGCGTGCCCGCGAACTTCAGCCAGATTCGCAATCTGCCACTGAATGAGGGGCGGTGGATCAATGAACTGGACGACCTGCAGAAGCGCACGGTCATCGTCATCGGCGATGAGGTGCGCCGCACGCTTTTTCCAGGACGCCCCGCTGTGGGCGCAACCATCCTGCTGAATGGTATTCGCTTTACCGTAATCGGGACGCTGCAGAAGGTTGGGCATGGCGACAACATGAACCAGAACCTGCGCAGCTTTGTTCCGTTTCGCGCGATGCAGAATTACTTCCGGCCTCTTAATGCCGGGATTGCGACCGACACCATCTCGTTCATCAATTACCAGCCGAGATCGCGCGCCGTGCACGAAGCGGCCAAGCAGGAAGTCCACAGGATCATCGCGCGCAACCACGGATTCGATCCCGGGTAATCCCGATTCGTTCGACGAGTGGGACACGGTGAAGACCGTGGATCAGATCGGCAAGATTTTCGATGCCATGAACATGTTTCTCGGCAGCGTGGGGTTGGTTACGCTGGCGTTGGGCGCAATCGGGATTATCAACATCATGCTGGTGGCCGTGGCCGACCGCACGCGCGAAATCGGATTGCGTAAAGCCATTGGCGCAACCAACAGCAGCATTATGTTTCAGTTCTTCGTGGAGGGGGCATTCTTGACGATGATGAGCGGCGGGATCGGGATCGCCGGAGCAGCAGGCCTGATGGCTTTGCTGTCAGGCGTGGATTTAGGTGGCGGATTCGATCCGCCGAAACTGGTCGCTTCCACCGCTGCGCTGGCTGTCATCTCGTTGGGAATCGCGGGCGTTGCCGCTGGCTTGTATCCCGCTCGCCGTGCCGCACTGCTTGAACCCGTGGAGGCCCTGCGCAAGGAATAGACATGTACCGCGACCTTTTCAAGCAGGCTTATTCCGCGATGCGCCACGACGTGCGCAAGACCGTGCTCACCATGGCCGGCATGGCATGGGGCATTGCCACCGTCGTTCTTCTTCTCTCTTACGGCAACGGTTTCGGGAAAGCAATCGAGGTTATCTTCCAGAGCTTCGGCGCCACCGCAGTGGGCGTGTTCCCCGGGCGCACATCGCAACAGGCCGGAGGTAACAAAGCGGGCGTGCAGATCCGTTTCACCAATGACGACATCGAACTGCTGCGCAACAATCTCCCGCTTTGCAAGCACGTCGTGCGCATGTTGCAGAAGGATTCCACGGTTCAGAACAACAACCGCTCCTTCACGTTTCCCGTGATGGGACTCGATCCGCAAATCCAGGCAATTTGGAATCTCGACATTTCTGAAGGACGTTTCCTGGATGATGCCGACAACATGCAACATGGCCTTGTTGCCGTGATTGCGTCGCAAGCCCGCGACAAGCTCTTTTCGGGAATGCCGGCGGTTGGTGAGTCGATCCGCATCGATGGTGTCAACTTCGAGGTAGTTGGCGTGGGTGCGCCGCGGATGCAGGAAGGCGACAACGACAACAACCGGGTGATCTATATTCCGTATACTTCCGCCGACGTGATCAAGGACAATCATTACCTCGATGGAATCTGGCTCGACTCCCTTGGCCTGGATCACGCAAAAATGGACAAAGTGATTCGCGGTACGCTGGCCACGGCCCATAACTTCAAGCCGGATGATCAGCGCGCCATTTTCGTTTTTGACGCCCAAAAACAGCTTTCGCAATTTGGCATCATTATCACAGCATTGAAAGTTTTGCTTGCATTTATCGGGACGGTCACGCTGGGAATCGGCGGAGTTGGGTTGATGAACATCATGCTCGTCTCGGTCACCCAGCGAACCCGCGAGATCGGGGTAGAGAAAGCCCTGGGTGCGCGCCGTCACGACATCTTGATCCAGTTCCTTGCTGAGGCCATGGTCATCACCGCAGTCGGGGGATTGCTGGGAATCCTCATGTCGTATGCGGTATCGATCCTCGCCGGACGCATCACCTTTTACAGCGCCCTGGCCCAGCACGCCGAAGCAGCAGACATTCGATTGATCGTTTCGCCCATGATCCTGGTGGTGGCCACGACTATTCTGGGAATCGTGGGAGTGGTGAGCGGCATGATTCCAGCCATGCGCGCCGCTAATCTCGATCCCATCGAAGCTCTGCGCTACGAATAGGCGCCGGTATAGTCCGCGTACAATCATCTCGATGTCGGACGACATTCTGAACCTGCCGCCGCCCCCGCCTGACCAGCGCATCGCGTACGGAACCGATCGCAACCAGTTCATAGACCTGCGCTTTCCCTCGGAAAAGCACACCCGCCCGGCACCGCTTCTGATTAATATTCACGGTGGCTTCTGGCGCGCTAAATACGATCTTGGTCATGCCGGACATCTCTGCGCTGCCCTGAAAGCAAAGGGAATCGCAACAGCAAATCTCGAATACCGCCGGGTCGGGAACGAAGGAGGCGGCTGGCCGGGAACGTTTGCGGATATTCGCTCCGCCTATCATTTCCTGCTCCAGCACGCACACAGGTACGGGGTCGATCCGCGCCCGTCTGTGGTCATGGGACATTCGGCGGGAGGGCAACTCGCCTTGTGCCTGGCGGCTCACGAACTTGCGTTGCACGCAGTGATAGCGCTGGCGGGAGTCGTTGACCTGCAGCGAGCTTACCAACTTCACCTGAGCAACGACGCGGTCGTCGAATTTCTACACGGTACGCCGAGCGAAGTTCCTGACCGTTACCGCGAAGCCGATCCCCTACAACTCCCAATCCAGGCGCAGCAGTGGCTGATTCATGGGCAGGCCGACGACACGGTGCCTCCGGCCTTCAGCCGCGATTATGTCGCAACCAAACAGAGGCTTATGAAGAAGGAAAATGTGCACCTGGTCGACATCGCCAAAGCTGACCATCTCGATCTGATCGACCCGCGCTCTGCCGCCTGGAAACAGGTGGAACACACAGTCATTCAGTTGGCCGCGTAAGCGCTTTCCGCGTCAATTTAAGCAATGAAGTTCCCCCGCGAGAATCCCTTATAATCGTCGGTCACAGGAGAGAGGAACCTTTGCCCTTCGACGACCTCCGCCAGTGGATCGCCGCACTTGACCGCGCCGGCCAATTGAAACGCATTCAGACCGAAGTCGATCCGATTCTCGAAGTCGCCGAAATCACCGACCGGGTCTCGAAGAGCCGCGATGCCAAAGGGAATAGGGGAGGCGCGGCTCTGCTATTTCAAAATCTGAAAGGCCACCGCGGTTCTCAGCTTCTGATTAACCAGTTCGGCTCGGAAGCGCGGATGAAGCTGGCAGTGGGAGTGAATTCGTACGACGAAATTGCCGCCCGCATCCGGATGTTTATGGACGTGAAATCTCCGCAGGGCTTGCTCGATAAGATCAAGATGCTGCCGCTGCTTACTGAAGCCGGAAAGTTCTTCCCTCGAACGGTGAACAGCGGGCCCTGCAAGGAAGTGATTAAGCGCGAGAATTTCTCCCTGTTCTACTTCCCTGTCCTGCGGTGCTGGCCGAAGGATGCCGGACGCTTCATTACCCTGCCCTGCGTGACCACTCGCGACCCGAGATCCGGAAAGCGCAATCTCGGCATGTACCGCATGCAGGTGTACGACGAGCGCACCACCGGGATGCACTGGCAGAGGCAGAAGGTCGCGGCCGAACACGCACGCGAGCGCATGCGCGCCGCGGTCGAAGGAAAGGCGGCGGCCGTGGACATCATGGCGCGCAGCTCAGGCGGGAGTGTCCTGGCCGAGGGCACCCGGCCTTCGGGAAAGATGGAAGTGGCGGTCGCAATCGGAACCGATCCGGCCGTAACTTTTTCAGCCATCGTTCCGGCCCCTCCCGATATCGAGGAATACCTGATCGCCGGTTTCTTGCGCGGCGCTCCGGTCGAACTGGTGAAGTGTGAGACCGTCGATCTTGAAGTGCCCGCCAGTAGCGAGATCGTCCTCGAGGGATATGTCAATCTGGACGAACTGCGACCTGAGGGCCCGTTTGGCGATCACACCGGCTTTTACTCGCTCGAGGATCTTTACCCCGTCTTGCATGTCACTTGCATTACGCACCGTAAGGATCCCATCTACGCCACGACCATTGTGGGCAAACCTCCGCAAGAAGACGCCTACATGGGTAAGGCAGTCGAACGCATTTTCCTGCCGTTGATGAAGCTGACCATCCCCGAACTTGTTGATATCAACCTTCCTGCCGAAGGCGTGTTCCACAATCTCATGATCGTCTCCATCAAGAAGTCATATCCGGGCCAAGCGCGCAAAGTAATGAACGCGATCTGGTCGCTGGGGCAGGCGATGTTCACGAAATGCATTGTTGTGGTCGATGAAGATGTGGATGTGCAGGACTTGGCCGACGTGACGTTGAAGGTCTTCAATCACATCGATCCCGAACGTGATATTCAATTCACGCTTGGACCCGTCGATTCGCTTGATCATGCGAGCCGGTTACCGAATTTTGGCTCCAAGATGGGTATCGATGCCACGCGGAAGTGGGCCAGCGAGGGGTTCTCGCGTCCGTGGCCGGATGAAATTGTCATGGATTCCAAGACGAAAACATTGGTCGAGGGCAAGTGGAAGGCGCTCGCGAAGGAACTTGGTTTGGAATGACGCGTATCAGTTTTCCGCTTTGAATTTGGCCGGCGCCTTACCGCGACGGCCCAAGAGCGTGCGCACGCCCCAGAGCGCGCCGCAGCCGAACAGTACGACGAATGACAGATTTAGCAAGTGCTCGGTCGTCGTTCCCTTGCTCCAGGCCTGGAGCACGGCAACCAGTCATATGAAGAAAAATATAATTGCCAGTGCGGCGATGCTCTTCAAAAGCATGAGTGGACTCCTCGAATCGAGGTTGCCATTCCACCTGCGAACGTGCAGTGACACGGATCACCATCGGGAGTTCAAATCAGCTGATTGTTCTATCCGCCTTCGAATCTGAGGGCTGGTAGCCGGAGCACCGCAGCACAGGCAGGCGCGGATATTTGGGGAAATTTTCATCCGTCGCCGAGAGCTGGCACATATAGAAGAGTGAACCTCGATCCGACTCGATCGGACGCATGTGTGAGCAGTTGGCACACAGGCCGAGGTTCTTAGGCCCGCTCTTGGGTAGATGGTCTTGGTCGTTCATCTTTCTCAAGAATACACAGTCGAGCTTTGCTCGACCGGACAGCCGATGGCGGCTGTCCCTACATGATTCACCATAGCGTGAGCGACGGCGCTGCATCGGTTTCGGTATACTGAGTAAAGATATGTCAGTGCTGAAAAATATCGCGGCGATCGCAAAAGGCATGAGCATCACCTTCTCGGAGATGTTCAAGCCAACGATCGTTGAGAACTATCCCGATGGCAAGGGACCTCTGCGTGGAGCCCGTATTGAAGCCCGTTTCCGTGGAGCCCACGTGTTGCAGCGAGACGAAGATGGCCTGGAAAAATGCGTGGCCTGTTTCCTCTGCGCGGCCAATTGTCCTTCCAACTGTATTTATATTGAGGCGGCGGAGAACACGGCTGAAAATCGGGTCAGCGGCGCCGAGCGTTACGCCAAGGTTTACAACATCGACTACAACCGCTGTATTTTCTGCGGATATTGTGTCGAGGCCTGTCCCACGGACGCCATCACCCACGGACACGGCTTTGAACTGGCGACCTTTAACGCCACCAATCTGATCATGCGCAAGGAGCAAATGCTGGCCGCCAAGCCGGCACACATGGGAGCGAACATCGTATTCAACCAGGCCGACGTGAATGGTGGGGCGCCGGCAGAAATGGTGCCCGGGAGCTAAGCTTTCAAGGTCACTTTTCCATTCACTGACGCCGGTCCATCGCGACCGGCGTTTCGTGCATGTGGAATAAAAGTCATCGCCACGGATTCACGCGGATCCACACCGATTTAAGCATTTGGGAGCTAGAGGCTAGGAGCTAAAAGCTAGAAGCTAACATGGCTGATTTCTTACAGACTGTGAAAGAGCGGGTCGTCGTCTACGACGGCGCCATGGGCACCAACATCCAGAAGCGAAACCCTACTCTGGATGATTACTGGGGTAAAGAAAACTGCAGCGAAGTGCTGGTGCTGAGTCGTCCTGACATAATTCGCGATATCCACGCTGATTTTTTCCGGGTGGGCTGCGACATTGTCGAGACCGATACCTTTGGTGGAAGCTCGATTGTCCTGGGCGAATTCGAACTGCGCGACAAGGTGCGGGAGATCAACCTCAAGGCAGCGCAACTCGCTCGCGAAGTGGCTGATCAATTCTCCACCAAGGACAAACCGCGCTTTGTCGCTGGATCGCTAGGTCCAACCACCAAGCTGCCGTCCCTGGGACATATCGGCTTCGAGGCGATGGTCGAGGCTTACAAAGAGCAGGCTGCGGCTCTAATCGAGGGCGGTGTCGATGTGCTTCTGGTGGAGACCGCCCAGGATCTTCTGCAAGCCAAAATGGCCACCATCGGCGTCCTGGAGGCGATGCGCAAGTCGGGCAAGCGACTGCCCGTCACCGTACAGGTCACGCTGCAGGAGTCCGGCACGATGCTTTTGGGCACGGAGATCGCTGCCGCCCTGACTGCCCTCGAGCCGTTCGAGGTTGATGCCATAGGCTTGAACTGCGCCACCGGCCCCAAAGAGATGAACGATGCGGTCCGCTATCTTGCATTGAATTCGACCAAGCAAGTGTCAGTGCTACCCAATGCAGGATTACCGCAGAACGTGGGGGGACACGCAGTTTACAAGCTATCGCCACAGGAACTGGCCGACTACCACAAGCACTTTGTGCAGGATTACGGCGTACGCATCGTGGGAGGCTGCTGCGGCACCACACCCGAGCACCTCAAAGCCGTGGTGGATGCCGTTTCCGGCGTGGAGCCAGCGAAACGCGATGTGAAACGCGTGGGCGCGGCCTCCAGCGCTTATACCAGCGTTCCTCTCGATCTCGAGCCCAAACCACTGATCGTCGCCGAGGAAATGAATACGACCACGCGCGTGGAGCATTTCCGCAAGCTGGTGCAGGGCAGGAAATACGACGACATTCTTGCGCTAGCAAAAAGACTAGTCAATGAGGGATCGCACATGCTCGATCTCTGCTGCGCCATCGTCGGCGAAGACGAGAAGGGATATATCTCATCGATTCTGGAAAAGATCGCGACCCGCGTCCCCGCTCCTATTCTGGTCGACTCCACCGAGGCGGATGTGGTCGAGGAAGCACTGAAGCGCATCCCGGGTCGCACGATCATCAACTCGATCAACCTGGAGGATGGTGAGAAACGTACGTCCCAAGTTTTACCCATGGCCAAGCGCTACGGCGCAGCGGTAATCGCATTGACCATCGATGAAGATGGCATGGCGCTCACGGCCGACAAGAAGGTCGCGATAGCGCATCGCATCCACGACCTCGCGACCAAGAAGTACGGCCTGGATTCGACAGACCTGATTTTCGATGCGCTGACGCTGCCGATTTCGACGGGGCAGGAGGAATATCGCACCGCGGGCATTGAAACCCTCAAAGCCGTCCAGCGGATTAAGAAGGAGTTGCCAGACGTTAAAACAATCCTGGGCGTGAGTAACATCTCTTTCGGTCTCGACGCCTATCCGCGCCGGGTGCTGAATTCCGTTTTCATGCACGAGGCTGTCGATCATGGTCTCGACATGGCCATCGTGAACTACACAAAGATTTATCCGCTATACAAGATTCCGCAGGAGGAAGTAGATCTCGCGCGCAAGCTGATCTTCCGCGACGAATCTGCGGGCGATCCGCTGCAGGTCTACATGGCGCATTTCGCCGGGATGAAGGGCAAGCCGGCGGCTTCGACGACCGCGCACGTGGACACTCTGTCGGTGGAAGACAAGCTGAAGTTCGCCATCATCAATGGCGAGAAATCCGTAGGCGAGGGAGCGCACAAGAAATCACTTGAGGCATTACTTGAAGATGCGCTCGTAAGCTATTCCGCTCTTGAGTTGATCAACACCGTCCTGCTCGACGGCATGAAGACCGTCGGCGACCTGTTTGGCGCGCGAAAGATGCAGCTTCCGTCCGTCCTGGACTCAGCGGGAGTCATGAAGGCCGCGGTCGCTTATCTCGAGCCCAAGATGGAGAAGAAGTCCGGATCGCAAAAGGGCACGATCGTTCTGGCGACGGTCAAAGGCGACGTCCACGATATCGGGAAGAACCTGGTGGACATCATCCTTTCGAACAACGGATTCAAGGTCATCAATCTTGGCATCAAGCAGCCGGGGGATTCGATTATCCGTGCCGCGCAGGAACACGGCGCCAACGCGATCGGCCTGAGCGGTCTGCTGGTGAAATCCACTCTCGAGATGAAGTATGTCATTCAGGATCTGGAGAGGCAGAAGCTTGAGTTCCCGGTCATCTGCGGAGGAGCGGCTCTCACCCGCAAGTATGTGGAAGACGATCTGCGCCGCGAATACGCCAACGCGGTGTTCTATGCCGATGATGCCTTTGCCGGACTTCATATCATGGAGGATCTCATCATCGAGAATGGCGCACGCGAAAAGCGGCTGCAGGAAGGCAAAACGGTCAAGGAGTATGCCAAGGCCGCCGCTGTGGATGAAGAAACCGGCCCAGTGTTCGCGGAGCGCAGCCCGGTAGTGACCGATGCGCCCAACATTCCAGCTCCGCCTTTCTGGGGTGTGCGCGTCAAGAAAGATTACGACTTGCGCGAACTCTTCCGCTACATCAACGAAACAGCACTGTTCAAGAATCAGTGGCAATTGAAGACCGCTTCCCAATCGGATTACCTGCGTCTCGTTGATGAGAAGTTTCGCCCCATTCTCAAAAATCTTGAGGATGAAGTGGCAGCGTCAGGCTTGTTTGCCCCGGCCGTTGTCTACGGATATTTCCCGGCGCAAGCTGAGGGAAACGACGTTATCGTTTACGAAGCGCCTGATCCCAAGCCACGTCCCTGCAGCGAGCGCTGGGAGGCGAGCACCAGGGAACTGCTGCGCTTCACCTTCCCACGCCAGAAGGAAGGGCGTCGTCTCAGCATCGCGGATTTCTTTGCGCCGAAAACTTCGGGCAAGATGGACGTTATCGGTCTATCACTGGTCACCATCGGAGCCAAGGCGAGCGTTGAGACCCAGCGCCTGTTCGAAGGTGGAGAGTACACCAAGTATCTATACCTGCACGGACTCAGTGTGGAGACGGCAGAGGCTTTGGCCGAACTGCATCACAAGAAAATGCGGGAAGAACTCGGGATTGCTGGGGAAGATGCTCCGGAAATCCGCGATCTTTTTCATCAGAAGTATCGTGGCTCGCGATATTCGTTCGGCTATCCCGCGTGCCCGAACCTGGAAGATCAAACCAAGCTGTTTGCACTCCTCAAGCCGGAAGAAAACGTAGGAGTGCGTTTGACCTCAGGATTCCTGCTCGAACCGGAGCAGTCCACGTCGGCAATCGTGGTGCATCATCCGGGAGCGAAGTACTTCGTCGTTTAAGTACTTCCCAAACGCCTCATCCTGAACTTTAGAACGATGTTTGCAGCCGCAGCGCATAACTGCGCGGCGGCGCAATCGCATTCCCTGAGAACAAGCCCCCGAAGTCAAGCACGTTCAGCCGGTCGTTCAAATTCTGAATATCGGCCTGCAACGTTGTCAGCCATTGATCCCGCCTGTACAGCTCGGCCCCTGCTGAAACATCCACCGCCAGCGAGGGCCGCACCCTACCCTGCGCAAAATCGACGCGATCCACCATTGCCTGTCCGTACTGCGCCAGGGCCTGGTCATATGTTCCCGTGAACTCAAATGGCATTCCGCTTCCATACTGCGCCCCGCCTGCTACCCAGGCCCGAGATGCTACCCGATAGCGAAAGCGGGTGCGCACCGTGTTGCGCTGATCCTGGGTGTCGGGAAAATGTCCGGTCAGTTGAGTTCCGGCACTGATTGCGTCCTGTCCTAGAAACAGCCCGCCTGTAACCGGGAACCACGCACTCCCGACCATGTAGGAATAGCTCACGAACCCCGAGAACCGCCCCCAGTGAGGGATCTCAATCTTGCCCTCGGCTCCGTAGATCATCGCTTTTCTGAACGCGATCGGAAAGGCGATCGCGGTGCTCAGAAGCTGGTCATCGTCAGCGTAGTTCGTCGAGTACCGCCGGTAGTAGTTCGCATCAAAGCGCAGTTGCCGCAGCACTGCTTTGGTGGCGCCGATTTCGTAGTAGTTGCCGCGGGAGGGCTCAACCGGCAGTCGCAGCACGCTGGGATTCAGCGAGATGACCTGGGGTGAACTCGCCAGCAGAATGTTTTCGGCTTCAGGGGTCTGGAACACGCGGTCGTACGACACATGCACCACCAGTCCCGCCGCTGGAAAGAAGCGCGCTGCCGAAAGGCGCGGGCTGAGCGCGTTCTGATTCACCAGCAATTGGTAGTGATCCCAACGCAGTCCGGCGCTGAATGTCCAGTTGCGGTAACGAATCAAATCCTGGATATAGACCGCCTGATCCAGTTCAGGACGGCGTCCTTCTGACGGGATACTCCCCGGAAAAACGAAGCTCAGCGGCGTGCCGGGATCAAAACGGCTGGGATCAGTAATGTGATCATTGAAGCTCTCTTGCAAAAACGTATTGTCTGACTCGACACCGGCTTTGAAGTCGTGGCTTCCGTGATGTAACGATAGCGCTCCGTTGAAATAGCTTTCGCGAAAGTGGTTGTGGAGGAACGCGATGACCGGAGTGGATTCCGGATTCGATGTCAGATCATTCGCGTTATCGCGAACCATGGCCCGTAAACTCCCCAGCACGTCGGGTGAGAACACATGCTGGTACGAGGCGATCCCCATCGTCTCAAAATTATCGCCATCCTGCCGCTGCCCAGCCGCCTGCTGAATCTGCTCGTTGGGAATCTGGAAGCGCGACAAATCATGTCGCACGATGAGCCCGATCCGGTCTTGGGCGCTCACGTCGCGCTCGTAGTGGGCCGCAAAGTCGCCGGTAGTCCCGCGATTGGAGTAGTTCTGCGGAACCACGGGGTTCAAGTAGCGGCTGGTCATGTCGCCGGACGCACTGCCTCCCAGCTGACTTCCCTTCCAGGCGTACTGCACTCGCGCGAAAGCGCCGGCCGTATCGAAGCTGCCCCCGGTTAAGACGACTTGCCCGTGGATCCCTGGCTGCGCTTCCTTCAGCGTGTTGACCTCGACTACTCCACCCATCTTGCGCCCGAACTCCGCGGGAATGCCGGCCGTGTAGACGGTCACCGAATCGATGTCGTCGGCCTCGATCTCCGGACCAAGGCCCGGCGCCCGGTTGTCCGTGAGCGGAATTCCATCGAGCACAAACTGGGTTTGATATTCCGTGCCTCGCGGATGAAGCACAGCGTTGCCTTCATAGGTCCAGCCCGGCTGCGAATTCACCAGATCCTGCAGCGAGCGGCCGGGCAACGAGGTGGTTCGCGTCTGGATCGTCTGTTCGCCAATTTCGTTGACCGAAGTTGACCGATGCGGATCCATAAGGGTCTCTGTGGCCTGCACGGTGACCGATGTAGTTACGGATGGCAGGCTAAGCTTTATCGAGTATTCGACCGGTACTGCGGAACGCACTTCAATACTCGCCGAAGCAGGCGCGAAACCTGCTTGCTCGACCCGAACATCATAGAGACCGAATGGCAATCGTTTGGCGACGAGCACGCCGGAATCGTCGGTGGCAAAAGTGCTGTCGTATTGGTTCGCTTCACTGATAATCTCCACCGAAGCCTTCATCGCCGATCCGCGCGGATCGGTGACGCGCAGGTGCAATTCCCCCATCGTGCTTTGAGCCGTTAGCGGCAGAGCCAGGAAACACACTCCGAGATGGGCCAGCAGGCGCACAGGCGTTGTCGGGGAAACATCATGATACCAGTGGAAGGTGCGAGATCTCGGTTAGTCGAGGCACTGCGACCGGCTTGGATTCGAGCTTTTTACAATCTTCTGACATGCCGCTGACAAAAGGCGTTTGTATCTGGTCCAAACTCTGCTGCAGATGCCTATGCGGTGAACTTGTTTCACCTGCTCAGGATCGCAAACTTCAGGCCTTCCATCACCGGGAAGGCATGGAGAAAAAGGGCGCTCGTACCGCAGGGGGTGCGAGCGCCCTTTACTGCAGGAGCGCTGCCCGGCAGGTGATCAAATCGCCACTGGCTCCCCGTTGTAACTCGCTGCAACTGTTACAATTTCAATATTATCGGAGCGGCTGATTCCTTGGCTTCCTCTACGCATCCGGCGTGTCTCCACGCGGGTGCCGGGGTCGAGTCAGGTACTGTCGACAAGCATGCAGCGCCATGAAATGTCCTTTTTGCGGATTTGAGAATGACAAGGTGGTGGATTCGCGCGAGAGCAAGGAAGCCGATTCCATTCGCCGCCGCCGTGAGTGTTTGAAATGCGAGAAGCGCTTCACCACCTATGAGCGCATCGATGAAATTCCCTACATGGTGGTCAAGAAAGACGGGCGGCGCGAGAAATTCGATCGCCAGAAGGTGCTCAACGGCCTGCTGCGTGCCTGCGAGAAACGCCCGGTTCCGATCAGCAAACTCGAACAGATCGTCAACGAGGCGGAGTCGTTCGTCATCGAATCTGCTGAACGCGAGCGCAAGACCAGTGAACTCGGCGAACTGATCATGAACCGGCTCCGCCGTTACGACAAAGTTGCCTACGTCCGCTTCGCCTCGGTCTATCTCGACTTCAAAGATGTTAAAGAATTCATGAACGAGTTGAAGGACTTGGTCAAGGCCAAAACCGTTTAATCCACTCTCACTGTTCTGAGTACCGACTACTGAGTACTCCCTGGGGCAATCATTCTATGGCTCATAAGATAACGCTGATTCCCGGCGACGGCATCGGCCCGGAAGTGACTAAAGCTACCGTGCGCATTCTGGAAGCGACCGGCGTCAAGTTTGAATGGGAAACCTTCGCGGTCGGGGCGGAAGCCTATGAAAAGTCCGGCGAATACATTCCCAAAGATCTGATCGAGTCCATCGAACGGAACCACGTCGCATTGAAGGGGCCGGTCACAACGCCCGTTGGTGGCGGATTCCCGAGCATCAACGTTGCCCTCAGGAAGAGATTTGAGCTTTACGCCAATTTCCGTCCGATTCGCAATTTGCCTCACATACCTACCCGCTATCCCGACGTCGACCTCATCATCGTGCGCGAGAACACGGAGGGCCTCTATTCCGGCCTGGAACATGAAGTCGTGCCGGGCGTAGTGGAAAGCCTGAAAATCATGACTGAGAAAGCCTGCACGCGCATCGCGAAGTTCGCCTTCGAGTACGCGCGCAACAATCATCGCAAGAAGATTCATGCCATTCACAAGGCAAACATCATGAAGATGTCGGACGGCCTTTTCCTGCGTTGCGCGCGTGATGTGGCCAAGCAATATCCCGAAATCACCTATGGCGAACACATCGTCGATAACACCTGCATGCAGCTCGTGATGAATCCCTACCAGTACGACATGCTGGTGATGGAAAATCTCTATGGTGACATCCTGTCCGATTTATGCGCGGCTTTTGTAGGAGGCCTGGGATTTGTGCCTAGCGCCAACCTCGGGGAACACTGCGCCGTTTTTGAAGCTGTCCACGGTTCGGCACCCGACATCGCGGGCAAGAATGTGGCCAACCCGACAGCGTTGCTGCGTTCCGCGCTTCTTATGGTGCGCCACTTGGGCGAACACGACGCTTCAAGGCAAATCCGCAACGCCCTCGAGCGGGTATACAGGCAGCGCGAGAAACTCACACGGGATATTGGCGGCCAGGCGGGCACCTCAGAATTCGCCGATGCAGTGATCGAAGAGATGGAAAAAGCCAAAGCGGAACCGGTACAGGCTTAAGCAGCGGGCGTCACCGTCGCTTCAGGGCTTCAAGTTCGTCCAGTGTCCGCGGCCAGTCTGAGCCCAGGAGGCGCGACAGGCTTCGGTCGGCCAATACCTTCCCTCCTGTCTGGCAGCGGGCGCAGTAGTTCGTTTCCTTATCGGCATAACGAATGCGGAGAACCTTGTCTCCGCATCTGGGACAAGGCATGCGGTAGCGGCCATGCACGGCCATATCTTTGCGAAATGCGGTGACCTTCTCGGGGAACTCGGCCTTTGCCTCCTCGCGCAAGCGTCCGACCCACAGCTGCAGCGTTTGCCGCGTGGCGCCAAATAACCGCTGCCATTCTTCGTCCTTGATCTTCTGCGTGAGCGCGATCGGAGAAAGCTGGGCAGCATGCAGGATTTCATCCGAGTAAGCATTGCCGATTCCGCTGAGCAGACGTGGATCGGTCAGCGCTCGCTTGAGGGTGTGATTCTCCTGTGTTAGCGCCGTCTGGAACTGGTCGAGATCAGCAGCGAGCACGTCGATCCCACCCGCGTCGAATGCGCTCAGCTCCTGTTCGCCTTTTACTACATGCAAGGAGGCGCGGTGCTTGCTTCCCGCTTCGGTGAGCAGTAAAGAGCCGTTGGGGAAATCGAATGCCGCCAGATTCTGCCGCCCGCCTAACTTCACGTCGCGTTTCTTCCAGTGCAGGCGCCCGGCAATCATCAAGTGCAGCACCAGCCAGAGGTCGTCCTCAACTCCAAACGCGATTCGCTTCCCGATCCTGCGCAGTTGTTCTACCGTGCGTCCTTCCACCATCGAGAGCGGAGGAGTGACGCTGCGCAGCAGAAATGGATTGCCTAAGCGCACACGCTCCAGTTTCTGGCCCTGGACGCGAGCTTCGAGAGCAGTAATGTAAGCGGCGATGTCCGGCAGTTCTGGCACGAGCATCAGCTTGCATCGAATACCAGCGGTTTGCAAATCGGGCTGCAAACCGGCTGTACGCGAGCGAAGTCGAGGTTCGCGCAATTTTTCCACGCGATCCGCCATTGACTCGCGCGCTTGATTGGGAGTAAAGTGCTCCCCATTCTGGGGATTGTGGGGAAATGACGCGGACAAACCGGCGCGTGGGGATAGTTCTCTTTCAGCTAGGCGGGCCTGACACGCTGGAAGCAATTGAGCCTTTCCTCTACAACTTATTCTGCGATCCCGATATCATCGACTTCCCTTTCGCCCGCATCGGTCGTAAGCCCCTGGCCAAACTGATCTCGACAACGCGCTCCCGCAAGGTTCAGCATCACTATGCCATCCTTGGAGGCGGATCGCCCATTCGTCCGAACACTGAGCGGCAGGCCAGCGCTCTGGAACGCGAGTTGCGAACGCAGGGCGTCGATGCACACTGCTTCGTTGCCATGCGCTACTGGCATCCATTCACGGCGGAAGCCATTGCACAATTGCGGGCGGCGCAGTGCGACGAAGTGGTTCTGCTCCCTATGTATCCGCAGTATTCCTCAACCACCACGGGATCGAGCCTCAATGAGTGGAACCGGCTTTTTGACGGCGATCTGCCGGTGCATTGTGTCGAGACCTTCTATCGCAATCCGACGTATCTCGATGCGCTGGCGGAAAGAGTCAACCAGGCACTGTCCCGCTTTCCCTCACCGGACCGTGCAGAAATCGTCTTCAGCGCTCACAGCGTGCCAACCTCGGTCATCGAAAAGGGCGACCCTTACCAGCGTCAGATCGAAGAAACGGTCCGGCTGCTGATCGAGCGCGGCGGATGGAATAACCCGCATCGCCTTTGCTACCAGAGCAAAGTTGGAGCGAGCCGCTGGCTGCAGCCGTCCCTGCATCAGACCTTGAAGGCGCTTTCCGCCGAATGCGTTCGCGAAGTCTGCGTCGTACCCATCGCTTTTGTTTCCGACCACGTGGAAACTCTGGGCGAGATCGATCACGAAGCCCGCCACTCGGCGGGTGAACTCGGCATCACACAGTTTGAAATGACCGCCGGATTGAATGATTCTCCGAAATTCATCCAGGCACTTTCAGAAATCGTTCAGGAAGCGTTGACGCAGGAAGTCCCTGCGCCGGTTCCGATTCGCACTCCAGGGAGGAAGTTGGCAGCCCCGCAGTATGCAGCGGCTGCCGGGGATTAGAACAGGGCCAAGTCAGACAAAGCAGGAGGAGGAAGCTCATGGCGGAGTTGGAGACCTCAAAGGTCACTCCGAATCCGGAAGTGGCGAAACCCGCAGCCAAGCCGGCGGCCGATGCGACTAAATATGTCGGCAGCCCGGCGGTCGGCACCTCAAAAGCAGCGGCTGCCGGCGGTATCGCCGGAACCGCTCCGTCCACCGAAATGGATCGGCGGCGCCGGCGCTTTGTCTGGACCATGGTGGCGGGTTTCCTGACTGCATGGCTTCTCGCCTTCTTTCGCTTCTTTCTTCCCCGCACTCTTTTCGAGCCCAACAGCGTCTTCAAAATCGGCTATCCCTCCGAATTTGCTCTCGGCGTGGATACGAAATTTCAGCAGAAATTCCGCATCTGGGTAGACCGAACTCCTGACCGCCTTTTTGTGATCTACGCGCGCTGCACCCATCTGGGTTGCACTCCCGACTGGAAACCGAGCGAGAACAAATTCAAGTGCCCCTGTCACGGCAGCGGATACGACAGCGAAGGAATCAACTTCGAAGGCCCGGCGCCGCGACCTATGGATCGCGCCCACGTGCAACTCGCGCCTGACGGCCAGATTCTGGTCGATACCTCCAAACTGTACTCATGGCCGAAGGGCCAGCTGAGCCACTTCAATGACGGTGATGGCACGAATGGCGCGTTCTTGACGGGAGTGTAAGTGCAATGTGGCGCGGGCACCTCGCCCGCGTAGAGCAGGCGCGAAGAAATCTTAGAGACTTCCTATGGCTGACGAAAACAACCCGAACGGCGGCAACGGCGCAAGCGGCAACGGAAAAAATGGCAAAGTCGGAATCCTCGAAAAAGTAACTGCCGGGGTGAAACAAGATATCCAGGCCCTGAAGACCGATATTCCGACCAAAGCCAAAGAGCAGATTGATGGCCTGAAAGATCCCACGAAGACTCAGGTCTACACCTCGATCTTCCGCCACAAGCATGATGACACGCCGCGCAACCGCGCCCTCGGCGTGCTCTCCAACGTGTTTCTGCACCTGCACCCGGCCAAGATCAATCGGGATGCAGTGCGCTACAGCTACACCTGGGGCATGGGAGGAATCACGTTTTATCTGTTCATCATCCTGACCTACACCGGCGTGCTGCTGATGTTCTACTACCACCCGAGCAAGGTGCAGGCATTCCGGGACGTGCTTTATCTCGAGCACGACGTTCCCTTCGGAAAAATTCTGCGCAACATGCACCGCTGGGCCGCGCACTTGATGGTCATCGGCGTCTGGCTGCACATGTTCCGTGTCTTTCTCACCGGTTCTTACAAAAAGCCGCGCGAATTCAACTGGAACATTGGCGTGCTGCTGTTGGTGTTTACGCTGCTGCTGTCCTTCACCGGATATCTGCTGCCCGACGACCAGCTCGGATTCTGGGCAGTCACCGTGGGCACGAACATGGCGCGCGCCACTCCGCTGCTGGGTCATGAAGGACCGTTCGGCGCGCAACTCGGCATGACACCCTACAACGACGTACGCTTCGGCCTGCTCGGCGGATCCATTGTCGATGCCAATGCCCTGCTGCGTTCGTACATTTGGCACTGCATCGGAATTCCGATCGTTGCGTCGGTGCTGATGATTGTCCACTTCTGGCGAGTCAGAAAAGATGGCGGCATTTCGGGCCCAGCACCCGTCATGCTGACCGAAGAAGCCGACAAGCCGAGGAGAGGCCCGAAAGCGGCCGGAGAATAGGAAGGATTTATGTAGAGACAGCCGCCATCGGCTGTCCAGTCGAGCGCAGCTCGACAGGTTTTTCTGCCACGGGGAAGAAGCCGTGCTTCGCACGGCCGGACAGCCGATGGCGACTGTCCCTACAGGGAATTGGGAGAACATATGGACTGGCGACAACTGTGGGAAATCTGCTCCGCCCCCGACAACGTCCCCATCGTGGGCTTGATTCCACTGCTCATCTTCTACATCTATCTCGCGTGGAAGCAGGCACACGCCAACGATCAGCTCATTGCGCAACTGGAAGCTGATCCCGCTCTCGCCAAAACACATCACCGCAAAACCTGGCCGTTCAAGCCCGGATGGCAGAAAGAAGTTCACGTCTGGCCATTTCTACTGCGCATCGAATTTCTGGCTGCCATCATTATCACCATCGTCCTGATGGTCTGGTCGATCTCACTGAATGCCCCGCTGGAAGAGCCCGCGAATCCCAACCTGACCATGAATCCTGCGAAAGCTCCGTGGTACTTCCTCGGGCTGCAGGAGATGCTCGTCTATTTCGATCCCTGGATTGCCGGCGTGGTCATGCCGACGTTGATCATCATCGGCCTGATGGTCATTCCGTATGTCGACACCAACCCGCTTGGAAGTGGCTACTACACCTGGAAGCAGCGCAAATTCTCAATCTCCACGTTTCTTTTCGGCTTCATCATTCTCTGGGTCGCGATGATCATTATCGGCACGTTTATTCGCGGCCCCGGTTGGCAATGGTTCTGGCCGGGCCAGACCTGGGACCATAATCGCCTGATTTACGAGGTGAACCGGGACTTGCCCGACATTTTCGGCATCGCGTCGAACATGGGCAGGGGAATCTTCGGCGCAATTGTGGTCATCGGGTATTACCTGGTTGGCGGAGGACTTGTGTACTCGCTCTTCCGTCGCAAGATGGCCAAAGATTTCAAGCGCATGAGCCTGCTGCAATTCTTCATCGTGCAGTTCCTGCTGCTCACTATGGTCGCGTTGCCGCTCAAGATGGGCCTGCGGCTGTTGTGGCACATCAAGTACGTATGGATTACGCCGTGGTTCAACATTTGATCGAGCTATCTCAAATCTGACATCGCCTTTTGCAGGGGGAAGACTCAGTGCCCGACAAACCGATCCCCGAGCAGGACCCGATCACCAGCAAGTCCTATGCTGCGCACTATCTCATCGCGACGGTGATCCTGATTATTACGCTGTTCTGGGCCTTGTGGGATGAGGCTTGGGGCCAGCGCCCATGGAAGGCGTTTCAGGGCGAGTGGAAAACGCGTTACAGCGCATTTCTGAATACCGCCCGCTCCACTTCGCAGGCTTCAGAAAAGGACATCGAGAGCAATTCTGACTACACCGTGCTGAATGCGTCCTGGAAGAAAGCGAGCCAGGATGCCGCGCCACAAATGAGCGAGGTACGCAAGAAACTGGACGACGCTAACGCTCGCTTGCTGGCGGTGCAGAGTGTCTTTACGGATCGCCGCGCCTACGTCAACGCTTTGACCTACGAATACGAGACCAGCACCAGCCCCTCCTCGAAAGCCAGCAAGGCGAAGGAAATCAAGGAGTACAAGGACAGGAAAGCCACGGTCGAGTTCCCCGACGGGACCAGGAAGCAATTCAACTTCGAGGAACTCGAAAAGACGTACAACGACATCCGGGATGAGAAAACCAAGCTAAGCCTTGAACTCGGCGACGCGGGAAAGCCCGCGACCGAGGCAAAAATCAAGATGGACGAGTACATCACGGACCATCTGGTTGAACTCACGCCCCAGCAGATCGATGGCCTTAAAAAGCGCGCCACGGAGTGGGACCCCACCATCGTTCAGATCAATGTAGCGGAAGCGAACATCGTGGATCGCTGCGAATCGTGCCACATGAACGCGCGCGAGCCGTTGAAGATTACGGCTGCCGCGATGACGAAGAAAGGAGCGAAGGAGCCCGACGAGTATGCGCGGGCTCTTGCCAGCCATACAGACCCCGCGTTGCTGCAGATTCACGATCCTGACAAGTTCGGGTGCTCTCCCTGTCACCAGGGGAATGGCCGCGCAACCACCAGCGTCGAAAAAGCTCATGGTAATTACGAGCACTGGCTGTGGCCGCTGTACCCCAAAGAAAATGCGCAGGCGGGATGCCAGAGCTGCCATTCGGCGGATATGGTCCTGGCCAGTGGCGACATGCAGTTTGAAACCATCAACGGCGGCAAGGATCTTTTCCGCCAGCGTGGCTGCAACGGCTGCCATCGCTATGAAGGTTACGATAAGGAACCAGAAGATCTGAACTCGGTCGGCCAGCAGATTAAGCAAATCGAAACTCAGAAGAAGGACAATCTCAAGCAGTCGGCTTACCTGATGAAGCAAGCCGATGCCGCCGAATCCAACGACGAAGCCAACAAGTTTAATACCCAGGCGGTCGACCTCAGGGTCGCCAACAGCAAGCTCGAGGCACGGCTGCAACAACTCGATTTCCAGTCGCACAGCCTGATGCAGGACATGAAAAAGATTGGGCCGAATCTGAAAGACGTGCGGCTCAAGCTGAACAAGAACTGGATTCCAGTCTGGCTGAAGAAGCCTACTGACTTCCGTCCGACCACGAAGATGCCGAACTTTCGCTTGAGCGATCATCAGATCCAGGCGATCTCCGCGTATATATGGCAGTCGGCCTTCACCGATGCTTTGCCAAAACACAAGCCGGGTAATGCCGCGCACGGCAAGGAACTGTTCGAGACGCGCGGATGCCTGGCCTGTCACTCCATCGGCGAGGGCGATGAGATGCAAGGCGGAACCTTCGCTGCGAACCTGACGCGCGTGGGAGAGAAGGCGAACTACGATTACCTTGTGCGCTGGATTCACAATGCTCGCGAGCGCACGCGGCCCTACTGCCCATACGAGAAGAAAGATATCGGGCCGGAGGATTACGCCAAGAAAGGCCTTCCCTACCAGTGGGATCTCGCGCACAGCAAGTGTCCCAACGATGGCCATGAACTGCAAGTCCAGAACATGACTGTGATGCCCAGCCTGCGGTTGAGCCCGGAGGATGCGGAAGATATCGCCAGCTATCTCATTACGCAGAAGAAGCAGGATCCGTCGGCTTATCCGAACGCCGCGTTCATGGACGATCCCAGCCTGAAGGAAGAGGGTAAAAAATGGGTTCGGTTCTATGGCTGTGGCGGATGCCACGAGGTTGCCGGTATGGAAGATGAAGGTCGGATCGGCACCGAACTCACGCTTGAAGGCAGCAAGCCGATCGAGCGCCTTGATTTTGCCTTGTCCACCGAACCGGCGCAGCGCGGCGGGAAAGGTTCTGAGCCGATCAAGGACAAGGATGATCTAGCGCGCCTGCCGGATGGCCCGGCCACGAAACCCTGGTTCGACCACAAGGGTTTCTTCGAACACAAGCTCGCCGAGCCCAATGTTTACGATCAAGGCAAAGTGAAGAGTGAGACCGAAGCTCTGCGCATGCCCAACGTCCACCTGACGAAAGAGCAGGTGCTCGAGCTTACTACCTTTCTTATGGGAAGCCAGGAGACTTCCCTGCCGGACAGCTATCAATACAAGCCGGGCGACTATCGTCATGACATTCAGGAAGGCTGGTGGGTGGTCAAGAAATACAACTGCATGGGATGCCACCAATTCATCCCCGGTCAGAAAACCATCCTGATGGGGCTGAGGCAATATCAAGATGCGCAAGAACAGTTGCCGCCGAAGTTGCTTACCGAAGGCGCCCGCGTCGATCCCGAGTGGTTGCGCAAATTTCTATCCAACCCAGCCCTGAGCACTACGGATACGAACCGTAACGGCGTGCGTCCATACTTAAAAGTCCGCATGCCCACGTTCTCGTTCTCGGATAACGAATTGCGGAAGCTGGTGCGCTTCTTCGAAGCCTTGTCGCAGCAGCCGTTGCCGTATATTCCGGAGCAGGTCCCGACGCTCACCGCGAAAGAGAACGGCATGGCCCGCAGTCTGTTCTCGAGCACCGCCGCTCCATGCCTGAAGTGCCATGCTACCGGCGATGCTGTGCACGACAAGATCGCCACCGCCCCGAATTTCTTGCTGGCAAAGGAACGTCTCAAGCCGGACTGGGTCGAGCGCTGGATCACCGATCCCCAAGCCGTCAGCCCGGGAACGTCGATGCCCTCCGGATTATTCAAACAGGCGAATAATCAATGGGTGTTTTCCGGCCCGACTCCGCCGACTTTCAATGGCTACGATGGAGATCATCGCAAGCTGTTAACCGACTACATCTTCCAACTCACCCCGGAAGAACAGCGCCGGGTTGCTTCGTCAATGCCGCGCGCCAAGGCGGCCTTGCAACAACCCAGGGATAGCCGGCCGGCCGGCGTGCAATCGCATCACAGTGCAGGCGCAGGAGGATCGCGCTAGAATTGGCCCGTCTGGATAATCTGCATTAGATCGTCATGTACGACGCGAGTGGAAGTACTCGCGCATCGGCCGTGCGCCGGATGAATTTTCTGATCACAACCAAGAGAGAGGGCGACATCATGAATCGAAAGCATTGGACCATCATCGCCAGCATGCTCGCAATTTGCGCTTTGCTGGTTTTGGCGGCATGCAGCAAGAAAGAAAATACCGAGCAATCCACTAACACAGCCACCGAGCAGCAAGCCCAGCCCGCGGCCACTCCCATCGATCCAGCCACAGTCGCCACCGTGAATGGCACGGTGAAGTTCGATGGCACCGCTCCCAAGCCCGCCAAGATCGATATGAGCCAGGATCCCGGCTGCAAGGGCACCAATCAAGCCGAAAGCATCATTGTCAGCGGCGGCGACCTGGCCAACGTCTTCGTGTACGTGAAAGATGGCCTTGGCAATCGCACCTTCGAACTGCCCAAGGATCCGGTGGTGCTCGATCAGAAGGGCTGCCAATACCATCCCCACGTTCTCGGCGTGATGGCAGGACAGACGGTTCAGATCAAGAACGACGATCCCACCACGCATAACATCCATCCCACTCCGAAAGACAATCGCGAGTGGAACGAGTCTCAACCTCCCTCGTCTCCCGCGCTGGAAAAGAACTTCGCCCGAGAAGAGATCATGCTTCCGGTCAAATGCAACCAGCACCCGTGGATGAAGATGTACGTCAACGTGGTCAAGAGTCCCTTCTTTGCCGTCACGGACAAGTCTGGCAAGTACGAGATCAAGGGCTTGCCTCCCGGCGACTACACCATCGCCTTCGTGCACGAGAAACTGGGAGAACAGGATCAGAAGGTCACCGTGGCTCCCAAGGAAACCAAGACGGTTGATACCAGCTTCAAGGCAGCCGGTGAATAGCGCTTCACTTTGTTAGAATATGAAGTTGGTTTGGTAGCGTCGGCATCTGCCGGAGTCCGGAAGGCAACTCGCCTTAGGGGCCGCGGGCAAACCCATTCGCCCGGAACCCGCTAAATGCCGGCGCTACACAAAGCTATTTTCCAGACCCAAGGGGCACCACTCTGAAAGGCATTGCTACAACCTATAATCGCGGCCTGCATCGATTTGCCGTCATTCTAGCCTGCTGGACCTTTCTGCTGATCATCGCCGGAGCACTCGTCACCAGCAACGACGCAGGCCTTTCCGTACCTGATTGGCCGACATCGTTCGGCTCAATTTATAAGATCCCTAAACTGGTCGGCGGAGTGAAGTTTGAACACACGCACCGCATGATCGCGCAAGGCGCCGGGCTATTGACCATCATCATGGCGGTCTGGATGTGGCGCACTGAAAAGCGTCGCTGGTTGCGGATTCTCGCCATCGCTGCCGTCGGTACTGTAATCGCACAGGGAATCCTCGGCGGACTGACGGTCCTGTTTTTCCTGCCGGCGCCCATTTCGTCTGCCCACGCTGCCTTGGCCCAGACTTTCTTCTGCATTGCCGTTGCCATGGCCGTGTTCACCGGCCGCAGATGGATTGAAGAAGTCCCGCGCGTGGAACTTGACGAAAGGCGCCCCAGCCTGTTCACCCTTACCCTGCTCTCGATTTTCGTACTTTACGTGCAACTGATTCTTGGCGCGATGTTTCGCCATCATGGCCTCAGTTGGTGGCCGCACGTAATTCACGCCGCCGTGGTGTCTTTCGTCCTTGCCTGGACCGCAGTGCGCGCGCTGAGCGTGTATTCCCAGATCGAAGCGATCCGCCGCCCAGCGATCCTGTTGCTCTCGCTGCTCATCGCCCAACTCTGCCTCGGCTTCACTGCCTTTCTGACGCGCGTGTCCTGGGGGAAAGATGCGGTGCAACCCGAACTCCCGATGGTGATTTCGACGGTCACGCACGTGGCCGTAGGAGCGCTGCTGCTCGCCACCACGGTCGTACTTGCAATTGAGGTCTGGCGCCACGTTCCTGTGGCATTTGAAGAAAGAGTCCCGCAGGCAGAGCGGAATCCGTCCGCGGCATAAAGGATCATGTAGGGACAGCCCCTCGGGCTGTGCAGTCGAGCGAAGCTCGATCAGCTTTTCGGGGTAGCAAGCAAGCGGGTATCTCTCTGAGCCGCAGGCGCCCTGATTCCACGCCGAATGTCGTAAACTGTTTCTAGTTCCTGGGGATTTGCTTTGGCCTCGAAAGTCTCGCCAGTCATCGATTCCGGCGCGGAAGTGATTGATGCTTCCGCACAGCCAGTCATTTCGGTTCAGAATGTCGTTCACCGATACGAAAGCCGCACGGCCCTGAACGGCGTGAGCTTCGACGTGCGGCCTGCCGAACTGTTCGGTCTCCTGGGGCCCAACGGCAGCGGGAAGACGACGCTGTTCCGCATTCTTTCGACGCTGATGATTCCCACCGGCGGCCGCGCTCTGGTCATGGGCTACGACGCGGCGCAGGATCCCGCCAGCCTTCGGCGCCAGATCGGAGTAGTGTTCCAGGCGCAAAGCGTCGATCCCAAGCTGACTGCTTATGAGAATCTCTGGCATCAAGGCCATCTGTACGGGTTGCGCGGATCTGGCCTGAAAACCCGCGTACACGAAATTCTCACCCGCGTCGGCCTGGCAGACCGTGCCAAGGAGCGCGTGGAAACGTTCTCCGGAGGCATGCAGCGCCGCATCGAGCTGGCCAAAGGCCTGTTGCATCACCCCGCCGTTCTTCTGCTGGACGAACCGACCACTGGTCTTGATCCCGGTGCCCGGCGCGATCTTTGGCAGTATCTGCAAATCTTGCGCGACGAGGAGCACGTTTCCGTTCTCGTAACGACGCACCTGATGGAAGAGGCCGAACGTTGCGACCGCCTTGCCATCATGAATGAGGGAAACCTTGTGGCCCTCGGCACCCCCGCAGAATTGAAAAGCGAAATCGGCGGTGACGTCATCCTGCTTGATGCCGCCCGCGACGCCGGAGTGTTGGCGGAGCATATCCGTGCACAGTTTCACGTAACCACGACGGTGCTTGGCAACCAGGTGCGAATCGAGCAGGAAGCCGGTCACCGCTTTGTTCCTGACGTGGTGGAGGCCTTTCCCGGCGAAATTCAGGCGATCTCCGTCAGCAAACCCGCGCTCGAGGATGTATTCATTCATCGCACCGGCCACAAGTTTTGGAGTGAAGCGAACGAGTCCGACCCAACTGCAAGCGAAAAGAAGGGCAAAAAGAAAAAGAAAAGAGGAGGTCAGCCTTGATTCTCGTGCTTTCTCTCGTTCTAGCTCTGGTCCCCTTGGCAGGCGTCGCCTGGATGTTTGCGAGTGGCATGATCAGCGTAGTTCCACCTTCGGCTACCGTGGATGGTCTATTCATGTCGCTGATTCTGCTCACGGTCTCGGCTTGTTTTCTGTTGAACAGCTACTGGGAAGCGCGTGACAAGGGACTCCTGGCCTTCGCCCAGAAGAAAAAAGCAACACTGGTGCCTGCAAGTGCTTCATCTGTGGCAAAAACCACGAGCGCTACCGCGGCCGCGGCTAACCCTGCGCCGGCGGCAAAGATTCCGGCCGAAAAGGTGAGTTCCTGATGGCCACACAGGTCGCAACCCTGGCGCGTCCTGCGGCTCGACCATCGACGGGTGTTATGCTCCCGGCCTTCACGCTGTGGTGGCGGGAGATCGTCCGCTTCTATCGACAGACCGGACGAGTGATCGGGGTGCTGGCTTCGCCCCTGGTTTTCTGGGCAGTGCTTGGGTCAGGCTTTGGAACGTCGTTCCGTTCCGGCGGGGGGGCGGGCCAGCAGCATTATCTCGACTACTCGTATCCGGGCATCCTGATCCTGATCGTCCTCTTCACTTCTATCTTCACCATGATGTCGGTGATCGAAGATCGCAAAGAGGGGTTCCTTCTGTCTGTCCTTGTCGCTCCGGTTCCGCGCACGGCCATCGTTTTGGGCAAAGTTTTGGGCGGCACTACGCTGGCGGCGGTTCAAGGGATGGTCTTCCTCGTGTTCGCACCTTTTGCGGGAGTCCATATCGAACCGGCGCAGGTTCTCATGGTCGCTGTCGTCGTATTCCTGGTCTCGTTTTCGCTCACGGCACTGGGATTTGCCATTGCGTGGCCGATGGATTCTTCGCAAGCCTTTCACGCGATTGTGAACTTGTTCCTGATTCCGCTCTGGCTGGTGTCCGGTGCGCTGTTCCCGCTCTCGGGAGCCTCCGGATGGATTCGCATCATCATGCGCCTGAACCCGCTGACGTACGGTGTGGAAGCGCTTCGCGGGCTGCTTTATCCCGGAGTGGAAACCTCGTTCGCATTGTCTTCTTCTGTTGCTACCCTGGTTCTGTTCTCGCTGGTGATGTTCGGATTTGCATTGCTGATGGCGAATCGCCGCAGCACGAGGCCCGCCGCGTGATTGCCGAGCAGTACGCCTACTTCCCCGCTCTCAACGCTACCCTGAATGGCACCAGCGCCGTACTGCTCCTCACCGGACGAGTTCTGATCGCCAAGCGTCGTATAGCCGCGCATCGACTGTGCATGATCGCTGCCGTGGTTGCGTCCTCTCTGTTTCTGGCCTGCTACGTTTTTTTTCATTACAAAGTCGGAAACATTCTTTTCTTAGGCCAGGGCTGGTCGCGCCCGGTTTACTTCACGATTCTGAGCACGCACGTGGTACTCGCCATGGTGATCGTGCCTTTAGCAGTCATCACGCTGAACCGCGGCTTACGCGCGCGTTATGACAAGCACCGAGCCATCGCCCGCTGGACCTGGCCGCTGTGGATGTATGTCTCCATTACAGGCGTGATCGTCTACTTCATGCTGTACCGGTGGTTTCCGCATAGTTAGTGCGGAGTGAAATGAAAGACTAGTCGCTACTCAACGACTCTGTGTTTCCGTGTTGAGCTGATCCAGTGTCCATTCTGAAGCTCAAAATTGACGTCTCCGGCACCATCGGCGATCAAGCCTGGCGGGAAATCCGTCACTTCGATCAAATCCAAAGCGCCGACTTCGGTCCGCAATTTGGCAGCGGCGGACGGTGCAACCATCCTCCTGACAAGCCGCACGCCAAAGGGGAATGGATCGGGGCTGAAATCCGCCTGCAGACTCCTCTTTTGGCGCAATACGCCATGTCGCACTACCTGGAGCAGGAACGCGTCCTGGATGCCGACGTGGAGTAAGCGAGTGTCGCGATTCCGTGAACTTTTAAATTCGTCCTGCACACTGTTAACCAAGGCCACCGCTCCCACGTTATACAGGTGGACGCGGACATTCTCCGAACCCAAGCCGTCCGCCCGAGGAGCATCCCGTGAGTGACGACATAGTAATCATGCCCATCATCATTGCTTTTTTTGCCTGGTTCGTTTGGGTGGTCTTCAGCACAATCCGCCGGTACAAAATGGCAAAATTGCAGGTGGAACTCCAGCATCGCCTGCTTGAGAAGATCAGCTCAGGCCAGGAACTACTGGCGTATGCGCAGACCGCTGCCGGCAAGCAATTGATCGAATCCCTGCGTGTGGAGACCGTGTCGGCGCACACCCGGATTATCGGCGCACTACAGACCGCGATCGTCATGATCTCGCTGGGTATAGCGCTGTTGCTTCTCCGCGGCCGCGTCAGCGGTGCCGAGGAGGGCTTCGTGGTTTTCGGTACGATCATCACGGTGCTCGGCATCGGCTTTGGATTATCGTCGGCAGCTTCGTACTATCTGTCGAAATCTTTCGGGCTGCTCAACGGTAGCCGCGCCTAGGCCCTTCAGCAATGCTGGAGGAATTCCAGATTCGGGTCTTGAACCTGCAATTCGCGGCCTTGAGGTCGAAAGCAGCGATGGGGGAGAAAGCCACTGCGCTCTCGATGGATGAGTCTGCCTTCGGTATCTTCTACAAGCAGACTTCCAAAGCGCTGCTTCGCTACCTTTTAGCCGTCACTCGCCAACCGGATGTCGCCGAGGACATTCTCCAGGAAGCCTACTGCCGCTTGCTGACCGCACGCCGCCATGAAATGAACGAGCAGGAGGCGCGCTCCTACCTGTTTCGCATCGCGACCAACCTGGTGCGCGATCGCTGGCGTCGTGGGAAGGAATTTCCTCTGCCCGAGAACTCGGAAGAGATCAGTCCGACGGATCCCGAGTTCGATCGCAAACTTCACGTGCGCCAGGCATTCGAGCGCCTCAAACCCCGAGAGCGGCAACTCCTCTGGCTGGCTTATGTGGAAGGCTCAAGCCATAAGGAGATCGCAGACTACACTGGTCTGCGAGCGGGCAGCATCCGGTTGTTATTATTTCGCGCCCGGCGAAAATTGCTGGACCTCGTAGGAGTACGTCCCGCTACCAAGGTGGAGAAATGACGCCACAAATTTGTGAGAAAGAGCAGACGGTTTTGGCAGCTTTGCAGAACGGCAACCTGAGCGGCGATCTTCGGGTTCATCTCGAAACCTGCCCGCTTTGCAATGAGATGGCTATGACCGTAGAGGGGCTCAGGCCAGAAGCTGCCAGACTCGAGAAAAGCTTAAACCCGCCGGATCCCGCGCTCATCTTTCGGCGGGCCCAGCAACGCGCGCGAGAAGAAGCGCTGGCGCGCGCGACATTGCCGATACGAATCACTCTGGCCTGCACAGTTTTTGTCAGCATCCTGTCCGCACCATGGCTCGTCGCCTATTTCATGAGACTGCCCTGGGAATTTCCCTTGCTCAAACCAATCTACTTCCTGGAGAGGAATTGGCTGGATGCTTTGTCCGGAAGCACAGTAATCGGCATGGCCGCAACTCTGCTCTGCATCGCATTGAGTTCCTGGTTGGTTTTGCGCGAGGAGTAGATGTGCCCTCTCCCGCTCCGGACGCGCATTCTGCTATAGTTCCTTGCCGGGACCCCATGTCTCTTGCTTCGGAGCCTTCCATTTCCACTCCTGATCCGCTCGCCAGTCCGCCGAGAAGCAAACGCGGGATGTCGCGCAACCAGAAGATCCTGTTTTTCGTGACCGGATGGCTGATCGTCCTGATGCCCTTCCTCTTCTGGTGGAACACGTGGTTTGGCCGCCACCTCTCGGACCAGCAACTGAACGAATACCTGCATGAGGAGAAGAAACCGCGGCATGTCCAACACGCGTTGGTTCAACTCGGCGACCGCATGTCGCATGCCGATGCTAATGCGAAGCGCTGGTATCCCGATCTCATTCTGCTGGCAACAAATCCGGTGGAAGAGGTCCGTAATACCGACGCTTGGGTGATGGGGCAAGACACCTCCGGCCCAGGATTCCATGAAACTCTGCTGAAGATGTTGGCCGACCCGTCGCCCATGGTGCGCGGCAATGCCGCGTTGTCGCTAGTCCGCTTCGGAGATGCTACTGGCAGGCCTCAGATTGTGGCGCTGCTCCAGCCCGCGCACATCACCGCACCCGCGGCGGGTCGCATCACCGACTCGGACCGCCCCGGCACCGCAATTCGCGAGGGAGGCTTGATTGCAAAGCTCGCGCCGTCTGGCGCGTCGCAGATCGTCGAAATTCGCTCGCCAATGCCGGGCCGCATCCGCTCCGTAGCACAAACTGGAGCGAACCTGGCCGAGGGCGCCGAACTCGCCGTGATCGACCCTGCGACGGAGCAAGTCTGGGAGTCGCTTCGGGCTCTCTATGTGATCGGTCAGCCAGAGGACATCGCGTCAATCCAGCCGTATGAACGCGACCTGCCGGACATTTCGAACGATGTCCGCCGACAAGCGATGGAAACGGAAAAAGCGATCCAGCAGCGCGCGAAATAGTGGCTAAATTGCCATCACGCCGACTTCCTTCTCCACCTCGGCTGTATCCACCATCGCGATTGCGTCCCAGGGACATCCGTCCAGGAAGCAGCCATCTGGGCCTTTGCTCACGCACTTCTTGCATCCTATACACAGGATGGGATCCACCTGAATCCGCCCGAACGGCGGATTGTCGTCATCCGGCACCCAAAACATGCAGTCTTCCACCGGACAATATTCCACGCATGCTGGCGAACCGGCACAGCCCGTGCAGCACTCGGTGATAACCGCTAGTTCTTTGGGTTTCTTCTTGCGCGGCGTGGCAAGACCTTTGGATTTCGGTTCAAACTTGAGTTCGTCAGGTACCATCCCGACAGCTTTGGTCGCTCCAGGCGCGGCAGGCATTTGGGGCATTATAGCCGAAAACGGAAGCGGCGGAACAAGGATGCTCCGCCGCCCCGAATGCTTAGTGGCCAGCTATCGCCGGTCATGCTCGTGCTCTTCGTGGCGTTGGCGCTTATCCTGCTGGTGGCGCCATCTCCAGTAGTCCTGCTGGTCCCGAGGATCCAGCCGGTCATAATCGACGTAGTTGTAATGCCGGTCTGCTAGCCATTCCCGGTACATCCGGTCTTCCTGATTGTTCCAGTTGTGGTAATCCCGATTCTGCTGGTCGTAGTACCTGCGCTGGTGCTCGTCCTGCTCATGCCGTTCACGATCATCCTGCGGAGTCGGCATCGCCATCGCCCCAATCGGGACAACTAGCGCAGCCGATAAGAACATTGATGCAATCCATTGATCCATACGACGCATATGTGTCCTCCAGAAGCGGCTGACTATAGATGCACCGATCTCCTTCCCGGTTGGAATCGGAAACCCCGTATTGTTGAAGTTGTAAACGCCGGGGATTATGCCTCGATTGACTGGAAGATCCTTGCGACTCCATCACAAAAATCCCGGGGAGGAGTGATGAGGCTCAAGATCAGAAAGCCGTCGCTGGGAAAATCATAGAAGTGCCCAGGATGGACAACCACCGATTTCTCCCGAACCAGCTCAATCGCCAGTTCCTCATCGGAGCGCGTCACCGGCACGCGCAGCACCGCGTACCATCCGCCCTCGACCGAGAGCCTCTCATAAGCATTGGCGGACTCAAGCTGCCGGTCCAGTTCAGTCAGGTTGGATTTCACGCGCTCCCGAAGCTGCCGCTGAATTGCATGTCTCTGCTCCAGCAAGACAGGCATGGCCCACTGCACGGGCGCATTCATGGACAAGTACGTGTCCGCAATGACCTCCATCCGCTCCATTGCCGCATTCACCCAAGTTTCCGGACCACTGGTGACCAGCCACGCCACTTTCATCTGGGGCAAAGCTGAGATTTTGGAAAGACCGCTCAAAGTGAAGGTCAGCACATCACGATTGCCGGCAAAGCTCGCGTGCGTCGAATCCTGCAGCCGGTAATCGTCGATCGGGTAATCCAGGAAGACTTCGTCCACGATCAGCGCGAGCCCATGTTGCGCGCAGAATTTATTGAGAGGATCAAATTCACTCTCATGAACGAATGATCCTGTCGGATTGTTTGGGTGCACGACGACGACCCCCCGGGTTCGGCTGGTAATTGCTTTCTGCAGAGAATGGAAGTCCATCTGCCACCCGTGGTCATAAATCAAGGGATAGGGGATCAGCTTGACGTCCTGCAAATCTGCCAGGAACTCAAACAATGGATAGCTCGGCTTGGGCACCAAAAGCTCGTCTCCGGCGTTGCAGAGAAGCCGAAAAACATAGGAATATCCCTCGCTCGTGCTGCTGGTTAGAACAATGCGCTCCGGGTTCAGAGAATGGATTCCATGCGCGACCCGATAATACGAGGCGACTTCTTCCCTAGCGGAACGTAAGCCTTTGGCTTGCGGATCGTAGTCGAGCGCCTGAGCCGAAGCGAGCGATTGCAGAATGACGCGCGAATCAAACTCGAGACCGATCCGCGTCGGATTGGATGCACTCAAGTCCAGCAGTCTTCCGCCCCTGGCACGCACTTCCTCTACCGCTTGCGTAAACCGGTTGTGTGCCAGACGCCAATTGGTTCGGTCAGAAAACATGTGATTTGGATTTTATGTGACTCAACGTGACCAGCAGGCAGAGGAAAAAGAAAAAGCGTCCAACAAGGACGCCCTTAACCTTCAAATTACGAAATTACGAAATTACGAAATTACAAAATTACTCAATCCGCATTATTCTCGCGGCTTGTGCACTTCGCTTTGCGCCAGTTCCCGGCTGATGCTCGGCGTGGTTTGCTGCAGGCTCGGCCAGTCGCGAATACCTACGGCCGGGCACATGAGCCCCTTCTCGGCTGGACGGAGCAACTGCCGGAGGGTCTGCACCCCGTAAAACAGTCCTTGCCCAGAGTTCGCCGCAACGATCAGGTGCGACTTATCGGAGAACAGCAAATACCCGTCTTCCCCAACTTCGGCATCGGCTTTCAAGCCATTACGCGCGAGGAAGCTTCGCACCCGCTCATCCTGCAACCGGGCCAGCACGATGGCCCCGTCTTCGGCCTTGGCCGCCGCCTTCATGCCGTGGATATTGAGCCTGAGGCCCGATTGGTCCAGAACCTCCTCAGCCAAAGTCTCGGCCGCGATGCGGTCCTCGGATTGGTGACCTAACTGCACAAGAATCTTCGTGTGCGGACCCACCTGGAACGCGCCGCTGCCGAGTTGCACTTCCTTGGGCGCAGGCTCCAGCCTGACGCCCTTGCCGAGCGGCGAGTCCAAGCCCAGCAGCGCCGGGGTGCACATCATCGCAAATGCCAAAATTCCCGAGAATCGCTTCTTCATTTGCATCCTTTACCGGACCACATCGGTCCATTGTACCCGTGAATTCCCTTCCACACACGCCCAAGGTTGCCCATGCAGATTCAACCCCGTTCCGGCGATTTACTCTCGGTTCTTTGTAGATTAACCTGCAAACCCTTCTTTGTTCACGACATAGGGCATCTTTGTGATGTCTCCCCCATAGTTGCCCTCCAGCACATCGATTAGCCCCTGAACGCAGCGTCCGGCCATTCCCTTGTTCGGATCGACGGAAAGGCGTGTGATCCGAGCCGCGCTGGCGAAATGCGGCAAGAGCCGGCAACGGTCCGCAATGGCGGGGTCGCGCAGAGGAGAATCCGCCGGGAGAGGCTCCTTTTCATAGACATCGAGGGCCGCCCCCGCGATCCAGTTTTCTCGCAGCGCACGCGCCAATGCTGCCTCGTCCACAACCGGCCCCCGGGAAGTATTCACCAGGTACGCGGTGGACTTCATTAGGCTCAAAGTCCGCTCGCTAAAAAGGTGATAGGTGGGGGTGGCACTCTCTTCTTTTCGCAGTAGCGGGACATGCACGCTGACAAAATCCGCCCCCCGCAGTGCCTCTTCGAAAGGCACGTAGCGGATCCAGGCTGGTTCCTTCACCAACCCGCGCGCGTGCCGCAGATCATGTATTTCCTGAATTGTTTTCACGAAAGCATCGTTCTGGTACGCGGGGTCGTAGCACAACACGTTCATGTCGAATCCGACACACTTTTTGATGAATGCCAGCCCAATGCGGCCGGTGCCAATCACTGCCACCGTCTTGCCTGTGACCTCGTCCCCGAGAAAAGGCAGGTAAGGATGCCAGAATCCCCACTGGTTGTCGCGGGTTAAGTGTTCCGCAGTCCACATTTTCCGTGCCAGTGCGCCCATCAGGAAGAAGGCAAACTCCGCAGTCGATTCGGTGAGAACGTCGGCCGTATGTGTAAACGGAATCTTGTACCGGTTGGCATCGGCGCGATTAATATTGTCGAACCCCACCGCGATCTGGGCCACAACCTTCAGCGAACCCTTCCCGGCCTCGAACACCTCCGCATCGATCTGGTCGCGCAAGGTGGTAATCAGTCCATCGATGCCCGATCTGACTTTGTTGAGGATGGCGCTTTTCGGTGGCGCTTCCGGATGTGGATATACTTCGACCTCGTATCCGCGCCGGCGCAGAACGTCAATCGCCTCTCCGATATCGCAGGTGGCGAAGACACGAAATTGCTTGTCCATGTTGGTTGACAGGATTCTTCCTTCAGAGGGCTACGGTTTGAGACTCCGTGATCCGCCCACAGTGCAGATCAGAATCTATGATACTTCAGCGAATCGTCCGTATGAACCCGTTCGAATGCATCGCTGAAGTCATTTCATAGCAGGCTTGGTGAGTCCTTGCGATTCCAGCCACCAGTAGAACTCCTCAATCCAGTGATCGCTGGTCGTCCCCTGCTTCTTCATGCCGAAGCCATGTTCTCCGGCGCGGTAGATGTGAGCTTCGGGCTTGTTGCCAGCCGCTGTCAACGCATCATAGAACTTCGCGATCGGCTCCCGCACGAGTCCATCATCCTGCGCCCACGCCATGAAGATGGGAGGCAGGTTCGCCGGAATTTTCGGCATCACGCCCAATGGTCCTCCATAAATCGGAGCCGCAAAATTAGGCCGCGGTGCAGCATCCGGCTGCAGCAGGGCGCCGCTGGTGACCATAGCCCCCGCCGAAAATCCGATGAATCCAACTCGATCCGCGGAAATTCCCCACTCGGCCGCGTGCTGCCGAACTACCTTTATGGCCTGAATTCCATCAGCGATGCCGTACTTGCAGGCCTCATCGAAGTTAATTCCTTTGGGAATCCCCTCCCCTTTCTTCTCCGGGATGCGGTACTTCAGTAGGAACGCCGCAATTCCTCTCTCTTGCAGCCAGCGCGCCACCCCGGTGCCTTCGTGATCGATGGCCAGCGCGACACAGGCTCCGCCCGGTGCCACGATGATCCCTGTCCCAGTCGCCTTCGACTTTTCCGGCAGATAAAGGGTGAGAGTCGGCGTGACCACACTGAACACCACCTTGCCCATGGGGCTGTTCTCAGCTGTCGTTTCGGTCTGGGTCCATTTCTCGGAGCCCGGCGCGACCCCAGGCCAGATGTTCACCGTCTGCGAATAGCAGCACGATCCAAGAACGAAGACCAGCGCCACCGCAGCCCAACCATGCCGAAGCACTCTACTAAGATTGATCATCAGCTCTTTGCGCCTATCAAATAAACCCGCTAATGCACTTCTACGGTGGAAGCCGCCGTTTTGCCTCTGCCAGTTAGCTCGTGAATCAGACTGACCTCGGCCTCGCGGTACGGCCTTCCATCGGGGTAGAACACTTCGTGAAACCACACCGTAGGCTCATCGAGAATGTAGGGATGCCGCCAGGAGTCCCACGGATAATAAGTTTGCGTTTTGCCGGCCACGAAGCCCCAGTTAATCGCTCCCACCTTGTACTTCTTGGCCAGCGGCAAACTCGTATCGAAGGTGCTGCCCGCTCCCCGCGCCATGTATTCGGTGCAAATCAATGGACGATGATAGCGCTGCAAAAACAATATTTCCTTCTCAAACAGTTCCGGCCAGCTGTAATTGTGAAACGTGATCACATCGGAGTTGTCCAATTGAATCTGTTGCATGTGCGTCGGGGCTGCGCCATGCCTGAAATCGATGTCCCAGACCCCACTGGTCAGCGGCTGGGAGGGATGCGCCTCCCGCGCCCACTGGAATACCTTGGGCAATAATGCTTCCACCAGCTGCGCTTTGTGTGCGGGTTCGAGCTTACCGTAGCTGCCTTCGTTGGTGTTCGATGGCTCGTTCCATACGTCCCATCCCAGCACGCGCGAATCATTGGCAAACGCCCCCACCACTCCAGTAACGTAAGCTTTCAAGCGCGGTTCTTGCGAAGGATCTGTGAGAGCCGCGCTCCCGGGAGACTGCACCCATCCCGAGTTGTGCACGCCGGGGATCGGCGGGTGCTGCAATCCGAGCTTCGGCCGCGGGTCCCAGCAGGAATCGAATAGCACAAACAGCGGCTTGATGTGGTGTCGCGCCGAGATCGCAAGGAACTGATCGATGCGCTGCCTGAATCCGTCGGGATTTTCTTGCCACACCAGGTCGTGCAGGAAGACTCGCATGGTATTCATCCCAATGCCTTCCGCCCAGCCAAGCTCCTTATCGATCTGCGCAGGATTGAAACTCTGGGCCTGCCACATCTCCAACTCGTTAATGGCGTCGGCCGGAACGTAATTGCTGCCCACCAGCCAAGCCTCTTGCTGGTACCACGCGGTCGCCTTGTCGGCGCTCCAGGGTCCGGTTTGCGCAACCAGAATTCCTGAAAGAACAAAGACCAGCACGGTGCCGCTGAGAAGTGTCTGACCTGATTTTATTGTTCGAGACATGAATTCACCCCGCAAGCAATTTAAGTCGCGTGCAAGACACGCATGAACCCACAGTTGCGCGCACCACCTTAGCACACCGCGGCAGGTTGCAACGCACGTGAGCCTGATGTAGCCAGAACCCGGTATTCTAAACTCTCAACCGCAGCAGTCCCGGACGGCACCAAGGAGGCCAAGAGAGATGAGGTACCGGATCACCAGGGACGGGGTTCTCGAAACCTCGCTTTCCGGCTTCGACCTGATGAATTTCCCTATGTTGAACAAGGGGACCGCGTTCACCGAAGAAGAGCGCACGGATTTCTCACTGCACGGACTATTGCCGCCTCATATCGGGTGCCTTGAGGATCAGGCAGAACGTCGCCTTAAGGCTCTGCGCAACTTCGAAACCGATTTCCAGCGCTACGCCTACCTGCGTGATCTGCAGGATACGAATGAAACGTTGTTCTATGCCGTGCTGGTTCGCAACCTCGAAGAAATGATGCCCCTGGTCTATACGCCCACCGTGGGCGAAGGCTGCCAGCGTTTCAGCGAGATTTGGCGAAAGCCGAGAGGCTTATTTCTCAGCTATCCCAACCGCCACCGCATCCGCCAAATTCTCGCCCACCACCGCTATGACGCCATTCGCGTACTTGTGGTCAGCGACGGAGAACGAATTCTTGGACTCGGCGATCAAGGTGCCGGAGGCATGGGCATTCCCATCGGCAAACTCGCCCTCTACACAGCATGCGCCGGCATTCACCCGCAGTCCTGCCTCCCGGTCCTACTCGATGTCGGAACCGACAACCAGGAACGCCTGCGCGATCCCGTCTATGTCGGATGGCGCCACGAGCGAGTGCGGGGTTCCGCATATGACGATTTTGTCAATGACTTCATCAGCGCTGTCGTGGATCGCTGGCCCCATGTGCTTTTGCAATGGGAGGATTTTGCCGGTGTCAATGCCGGCCGTTTGCTCGACCGCTACCGCGATCGGCTTTGTAGTTTCAATGACGATATTCAAGGAACCGCGGCCGTCGCCGTCGGCGCCCTGATGGCAGCCATCCATGTGACCGGCACCGCCTTGACGGACCAGCGCATCGTTCTGTTTGGCGCAGGCTCAGCGGGCATGGGAATCGCATCTTTTCTCCTCGCAGCCATGAAGGGCGCGGGACTCAGCGAGTCGGAAGCACGTAGCCGTTTCTTTGCCGTTGACAAGGCCGGACTCTTGATTGAGGGCATGCCCGGAATCAGACCTTCGCAAGAACGTTTTGTTCAGCCACGCTCGCGGCTTGATCAATGGACCCTGGAGTCGCCCGGCCACAGTGGTCTTTTCGATGTTGTCAGCAATGCCCGGCCGACCACTCTCATCGGGGTCTCGGGACAGGCGGGCGTATTCACCGAAAAGATTATCCGCGCCATGGCCGCCCACGTGGAAAGACCTGTGATCTTTCCGCTCTCCAATCCCACGTCACGCGCGGAAGCTATCCCGGCGGACTTGATCCGTTGGACAGAAGGCCGCGCCCTCATCGGCACCGGCAGCCCATTTGCATCGGTTCCATGGCAGCAACGGCAAGTGCCGGTTGATCAAATCAATAATGCGTATATCTTTCCGGGCCTGGGGTTGGGAATCCTTTCCGTGAGAGCGACCCGCGTGACCGACTCCATGTTCACCGCCGCGGCACAATGCCTTGCCCAGCTCTCTCCCGCGCGCTCCGAGAAGAGTGACCGGCTGCTCCCACCGGTTTCCGCGATTCATTCCGTCTCGTGCGCCGTGGCAAGAGCCGTCGCTCTCCGGGCTATGCACGATGGAGTTGCCGCCCCGGTCGACGAGCACACACTGAATTCACGCCTCCGTAGCTACATTTGGCAACCGGTGTATCTCCCGTATCGTTATGTGGAGTCCATCGACTCGGGCTCGGCGCCCTAGAAGGTTGCTGAAAAACCGCAGCAACTTGAATCCGTTTCTATTCTTGGTGCGTCATGAATAGGATTCTGCCGTCTGTCTTGCTGATCTTAACCACGGCAGTTCCGCCAAGCGCCCCTTGAGGATGCAGAGTTCCCTTCACGATCCACGTGTCGCCAGACAGGCAAGCATGGAACGGTCTTTCTTCTGAAATCGTCTTCTCACTGTACTGCGCAACTGCAGCCGCCTCCCCTATTTTGATCGCGGTAGATTCATCTGGTACGAAGCCCTTCTTCGGATGTATAGACTTTGCCCCCTTCAAAGATATTTCCAGTGCCTTCCATTCATCCATTGGCTTCGACTCGGTTTGGGGCTGTTGCGCTTTGCCAAAGCCCAAGAGAAATGCCAGAAGCAACGATGCCATGCTGATCGTCCGGACTATCATTGGTGCTCTCCAAGCTGGAAACATCATTCGCTGTCAGGGATTATTGCAGGTCGGGTGCAAGGGCACCAGAACTCAAACAGACCGACCACCTGAAAACTACTCCTCTTCCACAAGCAGGTTGTGGTAAGACGAGTGCATCCTGAACTTGGACGAGGAAGTAGAACCGCGACCGGCTGCTCGGGGCGGAGGGGCGGGGACAACCGCGGCGGACTTCACTCGTGCTTTCGGGGTGAGAATCTTTGCTATTCTCGAATTTCTGCGGATCGCTTTGAACTGATAACGGGGAAAGTTATGGGGACAACGTTGAAGCATTGCTCGATGCGTTTAAGTGGGATAGCTGGTATAGCCTGTGCTCTGCTGCTTCTCAGTCCAGCCGCGCTTCACGGGCAGAGCCCTGCAGATCCGAATTCCATCACCAACGGACCCCACGATTGGGTTCATCGATGGTTGCGCAACGTGGATCAAGCCCGTTCTCAGCAGCCGCATTATGCCGCCCCTTTGATCACTACTCACCCCTTACTCGTGCAACAATTCCGCTTCGATACGTATTACCAAACAGCACGCAACGGCGTCGCCACTGACGAGTACGCCTCCGGCAAAGGTTTGGAAATCATTCCCAACACGCGGATGGAAGTGCAGGTCGGCATCCCACCGTATTTCTTTCGTCACGCGCCCAACACCCCCGACGGATTTGGCGATGTCTCCATTTTCCTCAAATTCCGGCTCGCTTCCGCCCCGGAGGGTAAGGGCGGCTATTTCTTAGGATTCTTTCTCGGAGGCTCGTTCCCCTCGGCACAATCACCAAACGGGCTGGGACACACGGTGTGGTCACCCATGATTGCCGCTGCCAAACGCTGGAAGTTTTTTGATTGGCAGACGAACTTGGCCGGAAATCTTCCCCAGAGCGGCACATCGATTCTCGGGCGGCAGATCGTGTTCAACAATACCTTCCAGTTCAATGTGGCCCGGAAATTCTGGCCCGAGGTGGAGAACAACACAACTTTCTATGCCGACGGGCCGCACTCCGGGAGTTATCAGAATTTCATCACTCCCGGCCTCATCGTGGGCCCGTTCCCGCTCGCGGAGCGCTTGCGTTTGATGTTTGGCGGCGGAGTACAAATCGCCACCAGCCAGTTCTACACGTACAACCACCGGTGGATATGGACCATCCGCTTCCCGTTCTGAGCCCTACCCGGCGCACAAATGTCGGGCTCTCCTCAGGGCACGCTGACGCGCACGATATTAGAGCTCGCCGATTTCCCGGATTCATTGGTCGCCCGCACGCGATAGGAAATCTGCTGACCTTTTCTGGTTCGCGCATCCGTGTACCGAGTCGCGGATGACGCCAGGTCCGCGATCTGGCTCCAGGAGGAGCGGCCACTCCCGCTATCTTCCCGTTGTTCAACCACAATATGCTGAGGATCCCCCGAATGTACTTCCCAGGTCAGATTCACTGAACCGCCCGCAACGCGCGCCTCGAGCGAGCTCGGCGCTTCGGGAAGCACGGGCCAATCAAAGTAATCGGCGTCGGCAATGGCCATGATGCTGTCGCTTATAGGGAGCGCCTCCAGGGTGTCGGTCGACTCTTTCTTCCAGTGCAGCGGGCGAATGTCTCCGGAAACAACGTCAATCAGCACAGGATTGTGAATGCCGCTCCCTTTCAAAGTGAAATTGGAATAGAAAGTTGGGAATCTTCCGCCGGCGACGCTGTGAGCCGCGAGCCAGTACGCGATGATCGCTTTGCCCTTGGTGGAGCGGAAACCGTAGCTCAGGAAGGGAAACCCGTTCTGGCGGCGCAGCACAGAAGCATCCACGCCCGTGATCTCGATCGATGGATCAAGCGAGGTGTCAGAAAATAGCGCGTTTGTATTCTGCAGAGCATAGAACACCGGACGGGCCGTGAAATCGTACTCATGATTGGTGAGACCGCGGATAATCCCGAAATCGTCGGCCTCATTCCCGTCCGTGCCTGCAGCCAGCAGCCATACAAACGTCTTCACTCCAGCCGCGTGATTGTAGATTAGCCCTCGGGAAACATACTTCGCCTGTACCGTCTCGTCGGAGCCCGTCCAGGAAGGGATGGAATTGAATTCGTCATCGAAATAAGGAATCTCGGATTTGATGCCCGGATAATGATTGACCAGTTCCCGCAGTTCACGCGGCGACTCATTTAAATAAGCCCCAGAATCCATCGTTTCAGGATTCATGTTGGTGCCGTATCCCGGATACGTGTGGTAGGCGTATACATCGATTCCCGAAGCGCACTGGCAGGTATCGAAAGCACGTTGTGTGAATTCGCGGGAAGGGTCGGCCTGCGCTCCATAGATCACTTTCGCTTGCCGATCTGTTTTGTGCACAGGTCTGAACAAACGAGCCGAGGAGTTTTCCATACTCTTCCGCATTACCCCACGGATTCCAGTACCCGATGTCCTGCTCGTTCCACAGCGCCCAATAATGGATGCGATCCTTGAAATGATCCACCATCCAGGCTACGTATTTGTTGAACGCGGCACTCTGCTCCGGAGTGACAGGTGGCCAATAGACCGAGTACACGCTGCGATCGTCATTGTGGAATGATCCCGGCTCCGGCACGCTGACCTCGGGCAGCTTGCCGCTACGTGCGGTATACATATTATTGCCGTAAAGCAATTGCACCTGCACCTGCATGCCGTTGTCCACGAGCGAATCTACCGCATCTTCCAGCTCGGGAGATGAGGCGTACACTCCTCGCTTGTGCTCAATCCAGTCCCAACTGGTGCGATCGGAACTGTTCTCATACTGGCCGATGCGGATCCACTTGAAGCCCGCATCGAACATCCGCGTCCACCACCAGCGATTCCAGGGAAGGTAGGGATCCCGAGGCAGATCGGAGTTGATACCGAAGCCGTCCTGAATCTGCGAACTTCGCTTGGGCGGAACTTTCTCCGGCACAGGCGGCGTCGCCTGAGCCAGCGACTTCCCATTCAGCATCAGAACCAGTGTGAAGAAAGCAGCAGCCGTAACCTTACACAACGACAACTTACGGCCAAGGCAGATCCTGCGGACCATGGGCGGTCTCCTGGATGAAGTTCAAAACGACTCAAAGCCGGCTAGCGTGCGATGCTCTCGACCGTAGCTCGCGAAGCGTTCGCCGCAATGGTGGAAGCATTTTGCTGGATCTTGCGGATGGCTGCAGCGATCTCATTCATGTCTTCCTCATCTCCCAGCAATGCGAACTGCGGAATCCAGACAGCCTGCCAGGCTGCGCGCTGCGTATGGGGGAATTGCTGTTCCAGGAAAGCATGCCGTTCCTTGGCCTGAGCACCGCTCAGGCACTTGCGATATTCGCCGTTGCGGAAACAGTCCAGTTCATGCAATGGAGGGTAACTCGCCTGTGTAGGGATCCCCTCGGCATTGAGGGCAGCAATGAAGCTTTCGGTAGCAATGCCGCCGAAATCCTTCGCGTCCACGTGGAAGATGTAGGCATACTGCCCGTTCCGCGTGCAGCGTGGATCACATTCTTGCGGAGTAATTCCCGGGATCTCGCGCAGCAGTTTGTCCAGCAATCGGCCGTTCTGATGGCGATGCAGAGTTTGCGGCTCCAGCCTTCCCAATTGCACGTTCAGCACCGCGCCCTGCCATTCGCTGAGCCGGTAGTTCGAACCGTAAATAAAATGGCTGTAGAACCACTTCCCGGGCATGCGGCCGCAGTCATGCACGGCGCGCGCTTGGCGCTCGAATTCATCATCGTTCGAAATGATGATCCCGCCTTCGCCCGCCGTCATCAGCTTGCTGGCCTGGAAGCTGAACGTCGCCGCTCTACCAAACGTGCCGATCTTTTTACCTCGCCACTCGCTGCCGTGGGCATGGGCCGAGTCTTCGACGAGCGCGATTCCGTGCTTGCGGGCCAGTTCTTGCAGGCGGTCCAGATCAGCGGGATGGCCTCCCATGTGCACCGCCACGATTGCCTTCGTCCTCGGGGTGATGGCTGCTTCGGCCAATTCCGGATCGAGGCAATACGTTTTCGGATTTACCTCCACCAAAACCGGCAGAGCATTCGCAAAAAGCACCGCGCTGGCCGTGGCAACGAAGGTAAAGTTGGGAACAATCACCTCGTCGCCCGGTCCTATGCCCAGCGCTTCCATGGTGACTTCCAGCGCGGCCGTACCGTTGGTGACCGCGAGTCCATGCCGCGCTCCGTGGTACTTGGCGAAAGCTTGTTCGAATTCCAGCGTCTTGGTTCCAGGGGTACGCCACCAGACCCGGCTCTCCAGCACCTCCTGCAACGCTCGCCGCTCGTTATCGTCATATTGAGGCCAATCTGGAAACGGCTTACGTTTCGCTTTGCTGCCGCCGAATAATGCAAGCTCCGACATCGCGTTTTCCCCCTCTGGGCTCATTGATCGATTAAAGCAACTTGTACACGAAAGCGCTTCTATACGCCTTTGGCCATGTCACTGTCCAGCGCGAAAAACCGCCTTGCTTGATTAACAAGTTTGCTCCGCGCGCAACCCTACCCGCGTCGAGACCAGCCCCCGGCCTCGCACGGCGGCATCAGCGGCGTTCCTAGCGGAATCTGATGTATGCTTTCCCTTCGCGAGCTCTGCGATCAGGATCGTTTTCAGGCAAGCTTCGTTCCATCCTGGACCGCCGCCACCCTGATGGCTTGCACGAATCCCGAACGCCCGTATTGAGGACAGCTAAGCACAGTGTTGACGATCAGATCGGTTCGTCTACGGCAATTCTCGGTGTGGTTCCTCAGCATCGTAGCGTGCGGCGCAATCGCCGGCGTGGCTCAACAATCGGGCAAACTGCCCGACAAGCCCCTCACTCTCGACCAGGCCATCGATTTCGCTCTTGCCAACTATCCCGCAGTGCGGGCCTCAATGCAACGTGCGAATGCATCGCGGGAAGCGGTGAGTCTCTCCCGCACTGCCTATCTGCCGCGCACGGACCTGCTGTGGCAATCTAACCGTGCCACTCGAAACAATATTTTCGGGTTGCTGCTGCCGCAATCGGTGGTCCCTCCCATTTCCGGGCCGGTTCTGCCCGGCACCTCCGATACCGGTGTGTGGGGGAGTGCAGGCGGAATACTGCTCTCCTGGGAGCCCTTTGATTTCGGCTATCGGGGTGCCAACGTAGACGTCGCCAAGGCTGCGCAAAACCGCGCCAATGCCGAGCTTTCCCTGACCAGACTTGACGTTGCCGCCGCGGTAGCCGATTCGTTCCTGGCCCTGGCCGCAGCGCAACAGCAGGTAAACGCTGCCCAAGCCGACGTGGACCGCAGACAGGTGCTGACGATGTCGGTTCATACCTTGGTCAAGCAGGAACTGCGCCCCGGTGCCGATGCGTCGCGTGCCGACGCCGAACTCTCCGCCGCCAAGATTCAATTGATCCGCGCCCAGCAAATTCAACGCGAGAACGAGGCCACATTCGCGCAGTTGCTGGGCATTGCAGGCAATCATGTGGGAATTGATCCCACTTCCCTGCTGCGGGATGCGCCGGCGCCTGAGATCGCGCCTTTCTCGCTGACCAATCATCCCGCCGCGGTGGTTGCAAATTCCAATCTATTCGAGGTTCGAGCACGGGAAAATGTCCTGAGCAAATCCTACTTTCCGCGTTTCAACCTTCAGGGCTCCTTCTCAGGACGCGGCAGCGGAGCCCACCCTGACGGCTCCTTTGGGACCGGCAGCGATGGACTCGATCTCATGCGACGCAACTGGGCGGTTGGTCTGACTGCCACATTTTCCGTTCTTGACTTTCCCGCGCTGCACTTCAAGAAGGAGATTGAAAAGGCCAACGAGCGGGTTCAGGAAGCGGAATACCAACGCACACTGCAGAATCTAACCGCGCAAAGTGAAAAAGCCAAAGCGGCGTACGACAGCGCCGTATTGATCAGTCAAAACACCCCCATTGAGCTACAGGCAGCGAAACTGGGCGAGACGCAAGCCACTGTTCGGTACAAAGCCGGGCTGGCGCCCATTGTGGAGGTGGCGGAAGCGCAGCGTCTCCTGTTGCAAGCCGAAGTCGAAGACACTCTGGCCCGCTTGACAGTCTGGCGGGCCATGCTCGGTCAGGCCCTCGCGCAGGGCGATCTCCAGCCCTTTCTTGATTTGGTACGAAAGGCTCCCGGAGGAGGTCACTGAGATGTGGCTGATCCGGGCGGCCCTTCGGCGTCCTTTCGCAGTTCTGGTCGCGGTGATTGCCGTGGGATTGCTGGCAGTGCTCGCACTGATGCGAATGCCGGTCGACATTTTCCCCAATCTGAATCTGCCCGTCATCTACGTGGCGCAGCCCTATGGCGGAATGTCTCCCGCCCAGATGGAAGGTTATCTCGTTTACTACTACGAGTATCACTTCCTCTACATCACAGGCATTGAAAGCGTGGAGTCGAAGTCCATCCAAAATGTCGGACTTCTTAAGCTCACGTTCCATCCGGGCACCGACATGGCGCAGGCTCTCGCCCAGACCATCTCCTACGTAGATCGCGCACGAGCTTTCATGCCTGCCGGAACGGTCCCTCCATTTGTGATGCGCTTCGACGCCGGAAGCGTGCCCGTTGGTTATCTCGTTTTTTCCAGCCAGACTCGTGGCCTTGGGGAGATTCAGGACCTGGCCCTGAACCGTGTCAGGCCCATTTTTGCCACTCTTCCGGGTGTCTCTGCGCCACCTCCGTTTGGGGGTAGCCAGCGCACGATTGTGATCACGGTCGATCCTGACCGCTTGCGCGCGTATCACATGTCGCCGGAGGAGGTGGTCCGGGCCGTCAACTCCGGCAACATCATCATGCCGGCTGGAACCATTCGCATCGGCGATCTGCAGCCGATGGTGCCCATCAACTCCGTCGTCGCGAACATTCAGGACTTAGGACAGTTGCCCATTCGTGTGGGAGCCGGTCCCACGGTCTTCCTAAAGGATATCGGCAATGTGGCCGACTCCACCGACGTGCTGACCGGATACGCTCTGGTCAACGGACGTCGCGCGATTTACCTGTCCGTCACAAAACGCGCAGATGCCTCCACCGTGTCGGTTGTGAAGGAGGTCAAAAACAACATTTCCCGCTTTCGTTCCCTCATCCCCGAAGACATCAAGATCAGTTATGAATTTGATCAGTCTGCGTACGTAAAGAACGCGCTCTACTCCCTGCTGCGCGAAGGCATTCTCGGCGCCCTGCTTACCGGACTCATGGTGCTGCTCTTTCTGCGCGATCTGCGCAGTTCAGCCATTGTTGTGACTACCATTCCGTTCGCGTTACTGGCGGCAGTGGTGGCGCTCTGGGGTGCAGGTCAGACCATCAACACGATGACTTTGGGTGGCTTGGCACTGGCGGTAGGAATCCTGGTTGATGAGGCTACGGTGGCCATCGAGAACATCCACACTCATCTGGCTCAAGGTGTGCCGCATGCCAAAGCCGTTTTGGACGCGAGCCGTGAGGTGGCTGTTCCCCGATTGTTGGCGATGCTGTGTGTCTTGTCGGTCTTCGTGCCCTCCTTCTTTATGACCGGGATTGCGCGCAGCTTGTTTGTTCCTCTGTCTCTGGCAGTCGGATTCGCGATGGCAGCGTCCTACTTCCTTTCCAGTTCGCTCGTTCCAGTGATGTCTACCTGGATTCTCCGCGAGCAAGCGCATGCTGATGGCGCTGGTGAATCGTGGCTGACTCAGTGGCGGGATCGGCTGGGCCGCGCCTTAGAGAAATTAACCCGACGACCCAAAACCGTATTGCTCGTGTACCTGGCTGTAACCTTTGCCATCATCTTGCTGCTGGGCCCGCTACTGGGCCGAGAAATATTCCCCAGCGTGAATGCTGGACAGTTCCAGCTGCGTTTCCGAGCGCCGACGGGCACCCGCGTGGGAGCTACGGAAGTGATGGCGCTGCGAGTTTTGGACGAAATTCAGAAAAGCGCGGGCTCCGATCAGGTCGCAATCACCTTGGGCTACGTGGGCACGCAACCACCCGCTTATCCGATCAACACCATTTTCCTGTGGACCAGCGGTCCGCAGGAAGCCGTGCTGCGAGTCGCGCTCAAGCCTGGTTCCCGAGTATCGCTCGGCAACCTCGAAGAACATCTACGCCAGACTCTCCCCGCAATGTTCCCGGGATCGCACTTCTCTTTCACAGCGGGCGACATCGTGAGCCAGATTATGAACTTTGGCGCTCCCACACCGATTGAAGTGGCAGTAACCGGGCCGAATCTTCAGGACGATCGTGTATATGCCGAGAAGGTTCGTTCCGAACTCGCCAGGATTTCTCCCCTACGAGACCTTCAATTCGAGCAGCCTTTGGATTATCCCAGCGTCGAGGTAAACGTCAATCGAGAGCTTGCAGGACAGATGGGAGTCAGCGTCGAGCAAGTAGGACGATCGCTGGTCGCCGCGACATCTTCCAGCCGATTTGTGGCTCCGAACTACTGGGCTGATCCGAAATCTGGCATCGCGTACCAGGTGCAGATTCAGCTGCCTCAGTCCAGACTGGCTTCGCTCCAGGATGTCGAAAGTATTCCCGTTACCCGCGGTGAGGCCCTCCATCCCTTGCTGGGCGACGTAGCCCAGGTCAGGAACAGTACCATGGTGGGGGAGTATGACCGTTTCAATGGCGCGAGAATGATTACCATCTCGGCCAACGTGGTGAAAGAAGATTTGGGCAGCGTGGCGAAAAAAGTAGATAAAGCTCTCCACGACGCAGGTGCGCCTCCTCGCGGCGTCAGTGTGCGCGTTCGTGGACAGATTGCCCCTATGCGCGACACTTTAGGCAATTTGGCGGTCGGGCTTGCAGTTGCCATCCTGGTCGTCTTTCTTCTGCTATCCGCGAATTTTCAGTCGATGCGCCTCGCTCTCATTGTCCTCGCGACGGTTCCCGCCGTCATCGCCGGTGTAATCTTGGTGCTCCTCATCACGGGCACAACCTTGAACATTCAGTCATTCATGGGCGCAATTATGGCGATCGGAGTGGCCGTCGCGAACGCCATCCTGCTGGTTACGTTTGCGGAGCAGACGAGACGTGCCGGAAAACCATCGATCGAAGCTGCCATTCATGGCGCTCAGATTCGAGTGCGCCCCATTCTCATGACCAGTTCAGCCATGATTGTGGGCATGATTCCCATGGCCATTGCGTTCGGGTCAGGCGCCGAGCAGAGCGCCCCCCTGGGCCGTGCCGTCATCGGCGGCCTGATCGCCGCGACCGTCACCAGTCTGCTCATCGTGCCCTCGGTCTTTTCCCTGGTTCAGAAGAGCGCTGGCACGGAATCACCGTCATTAGACCCGGAAGATCCCGGCAGTCGTTTTGCCAAAGCAGTAAGCTCTCCAGAGGCAGGGAGCACAAGATGAGATTGCCATGGCTGATCCTTCCCTGTGCCTTGCTTCTGAACTCTTGTGGTCAAGGCGACAAGTCCAGCGCAAAAGCGGCGAATGCCGAAGCCACTCCAAAAGTCGAGGTGGCAAAGGTCGTCTCTCAGAAACTGTCCATCACCGTTCATCTACCGGGAGAAATTGAGCCGTACGAAGCTGTTGCCATTTTCCCCCGGGTAAACGGGTTCGTGAAGTCGATCGCCGTGGACCGCGGCTCGCATGTGAAAGCCGGACAACTGATTGCGCAACTGGAAGCACCGGAATTGGTGGCACAGCGCTCCGAAGCGCAGTCCAAGCTTCAGGGTGCCAAAGCACAATTAGCGGCCGCCGAGGCTAAAGTCGCCTCCGATGAGAGCACTTACGAACATCTGAAAGCCGCCGCCGCCACCCCGGGAGTAGTTGCGGGTAACGACTTGTTTGTCGCCCAGAAAACTACAGAAGCAGACCGGGCCCAATTGCAATCCCAACAGCAGAACGTGGAGGCAGCCCAGCAAGCTCTCCAAGCGATCACTGAGACCGAGGCGTACTTGCAAGTAAAGGCGCCCTTTGATGGCATCGTGACCGAACGAAATGTGCATCCGGGAGCGCTCGTCGGTCCCGCTGGCGCCGCGGCAGCTTCCAATCCAATGCTCCGCATCGAGACTCTCTCGCGCCTTCGCGTGGTAGTGCCAGTTCCTGAAAATTACGCCGCAGGAGTGCCGGAAGGCACAAAGGTCGACTTCACCGTTCCGGCTTTCCCGGGACGCATCTTTCATGGAACCATCGCCCGCATCTCTCATGCAGTCGATGTAAAGACTCGCACCATGCCTGTCGAGCTGGAAGCAGCAAATCCGCACGCGGAGCTATCCCCCGGAACCTTCTCGGATGTGCGATGGCCGGTGCGCCGCAACTACGCGACGCTCTTTGTTCCGACTTCCGCCGTCGCGACCACTCTGGAGCATGTTTTCGTGGTGCGCATCCGCGACGGAAAAGCGGAATGGGTCGACGTCAAAACCGGAGCGACTGTGGACAAAATGTCCGAAGTATTTGGCGATCTGCATGAAGGGGACACCGTTGCCGCGCAGAGGCACTGACGAGTTGCGCCCGGGCACGGCCGTTTCCCTTCAGACCAGCTCAAAATAAAATCAGCTTGCGCACGTAATCTGTCGTTTTCGCATGATCGGGGTCGGCCCGCCTTCCTGGAGAGTTGTTCAGAACGCTATCTCTGGAGTGTTGGCGCGAGTGTAGCTCTGCCGGAAGCTTTACCAGGTACTGTAGGCGGTGCCGTCGCCGGCGGTCTGGCTGGAGGAGGAGTGGACGTCGGTGATACCGGGTTCCTGCTGGTCCACCGCCATCATGACGTCTTCCTGGACGACCTCCCAGTTGGGCTGCCGGGTCAAGGGATCTAGCGGAATTTGCCGCAGGTAGCCAGCTGTGACCAGATCGTCGAGGGACTGTGGAGCTTTCTGCTTGTCCAGCGTGTATTGCGAAATCACCGAGCGGATGGTGGCCAAGTTGGATCGCAAAACCGACTCGCGGGCTTGGATGATGGTCTGGTTGTAGACGGGCATGGCAACTGACGCCAGGATCATGATGATGAAGATCACGATCATCAACTCCAGGAGCGTGAATCCGCGCGCGTCTTTATGCTTTGCGCGCGCGAGGGCGCGTGCCCTCCCCGGGCTGCACCATAGCCGGTTTTTGTTCACGAGCGCCTGCATTTACCAGTCCTTGTACTTGGTGCCGTCGAGCCCGGTGCCTTCCGCCTTGGTGTAAACGTCGAAAACGCTCTGGCCACCCCAAGAGTCGGAGTCGGGGTCGTCCTGCATGGAACGCAGCCCCCATTCCTTGCTGTGCGTCATGGGGTCTGTGGGAATAGAACGCAGGAAACGATATTTCTTGCCGGCTTGGCCCTCGACACCTTTGACGAGGGTGTCCAAATCGGGGGGATAGCCCATGCTGTCGACCTTGATCTGAAAAACCTGCCGGTCGGCCGCGTCCTTGTAGCGGTCAATCGCGTCACGCATCTCCCAAAGGGCTGCACGAAGCTGCTTTTCCCTTTCACGCTGAATCGTCACGCGCGCCAGCGGCAGCGCCATCATGGTGAGGATCGCCAGAATGGTGGTGGCGACCATCAGTTCGATGAGCGTGAAGCCGGCGTGAGTGCGGTCGTGGAGTTTAGAACAAATCATGTGTTTGGCCTGCAACATCGGGTGAGCGAAGAGAGTGTTGGTCGTTGTACCTTTCTCGGTGATTCGAGCTCAAGTCGGCCCCGTTTCTTAACAAACCTCAGCGGCGGAGCCGCATTCGTTTTGCCGCATCACTGAGTCCTGCTCTTCCCAAAAACGGTCACTGCACCGTCACTGCCGCTTGCGCCCCGTTGACGGTGATCGCCTGCAGACCCGGATCGCGGGCCCCTCCTCTTGTGATCGTCAGGGGAGTCTGGCCGGTTGCCTTAGCTTCAAACGTCATCGTCACTACTGCGCCCTGGCCGGAAACTCCTCCTGCCCCAGGGGGACGAGTGGCGGTAATCTGCGATTGTCCCAGGGACTCGTCTTCGCGGTGGACCAGCGCGACGGCTTGCCCGTCCTGCGACAGGAATCCGCCATTGGAAACGTTCACCAGCTGCAGGACCTTGGGATCGTAGTTCAGTTGCACGGGCACCGAATAAACGTTCTGTGCGCCGGAGATCAGCAAGTTGACGGCAAATGTGTTCCCTTTAGTCGCCTGCACGGTTGGCGGGTCAAACAGGAAGCTCGCCGCGGGAGTGGACGACTGATCCGGACCGTTTGTCCGTGTTTGCGGCTGGCCGGGTACTGTCTGATTGCCTGGAGCCGGAGTGATCGACGGCAAAGACTGACCTGCGGGCGCCGTCTGTGTCCTGCTGGCTACGTGGCGCAACTCGATCGTGGTTGCCGTGCCGATATCGATCGGTCGCTGGTTGATTTCCTGCACATCGGTGGCGCGAATGATATGCGGCACGATGGCGAAAACAATCTGGTTCTCGGAATGATCCTGCGTGGTCTGTCCGAACAGGTACTTCAGAATCGGAATTTGCGCCAACCCCGGAATTCCGCTCAGGGACTTCGTCTGCTGGTCTTCCATGATTCCGCCCAGCAAGTTAGCTTCGCCATCTTTAAGGCGGATCTCATGTTCGATTTTGCGCTGGCCAATGATGGGCTGGCTGATGCCGCCGATGTTTTGCTGGCCGGTGACGGCGGAAACGTCCATCAGGATCTTGAGAGTGACTTCACCGTTGGCATGCACATGCGGCGTGATGTCGATATTGACGCCGACATCCAGATATTGGAACTGGGTGTTGACCAGCGGGTTGATACCGACGCCGCCAATGCCGGGCTGGAACGATCCAGTCGCGACCGGCACGCGGTCGCCAATCTTCAGCGAAGCTTTTTGCCCGTCAAGCGCGCGAATCTGCGGATTCTGAATCAGCTTGGTGTCGCTCTGGCCTAGTACTGCGGAGAGATTGGCGGACGGGATGGTGACTTGGAAATCGGTGGCGTTCAGGTTGCCCAGCGTGTTCAGGCTGATGCCATTGCCCGACGTGCCCGTAGTCGTTGTCGGATTGGGAAGGCCGGTGAGCGGATTTATCGTGCTTCCGGTCGTGGTGGTCTGGTTGATATTGGGCTGCAGCGTTACCGTCGCGCTGGTGGGCGGACTCAGGCCCAAAGTCCGCGAGCGATCTTTGCTGACTTGCATCACCGCGATATCGACAATCACTTCCGGGCGAGCCTTGTCGAGATCTTCGACGAGCTTCTGCGCCAGCGCGATCTGGTCGGGAGTGCCACGCACCACGAGAGCGTTTTGCGAAAGTAACTGCTGCACTCGCTGCACATCCAGCACAGCCCGAATCGCATTCACCACGTCCTGCAGTTCGGTGGGCAGGGAAAGATTTGTGAGATAAAAAGTCTTCAGAACACTCTGTTCCAGCTCCTTGCGCTTGGCGGGATTGTCGGTCGCGATGAAAATCGTATTGGGAGTTACAGGGCGCCAGAAGGTCTTCGATTCCAGAGCAGTGATCTCGAGCGCGTCTTCCAGCGACACACCATTCAGATCGACGTTGATGGGTCGCGGGGTGTAATCAGGGTCGAAGAGCACGTTGATTCCCGCCAACTGTCCCACGGTGCGGTACACCACATCCGACTTGGTGTTAAGCATCTTCAGCGTGACCGGCACGTTGGAAATGGGAGTGAGTTCCACCGGGCCGCCTGCTTCGTGGATCTTGCGTTCCAGAGAACCCGGGACGCCGGCAGCCTGGGGCTGCGGGTTCTGCTGATCGTTGATCATCTTCAACGTGCGCGTGATTTCCTGCTTGGCAATAAACGACGAAGGATCGATGGCCGCGGCTTTCTGGAATTCGGCGAGCGCCTCTTGCAGTTTGCCTTCCTCGCGCAATTTTTGGCCGCGGTGCACCCCTTCGGCGCCCGCATCGAAGCGGGTGTGTTCGAAGGCCGCGCGGTAGCGCAGCTCTTTAGGCTTTAACTGGTAGGCCTGGCGGAAGAAATCGAAGGCCGCTTCATATTGCTGGCGAGCCTCGGCATCCCGTCCTTTCTCGTAGAGATCTTTAGCCTTATCGGCAAGGAGGGGGAGGGCTGCGAGGGCGACCAGCAACACAACCAGCGCCGGACGCGACATGCGTGTCATTCGGTGATCCTCACGGAAGAACCTCATTCATTGAAATTTCTGCGGACCAGCAGTTTTCCCACGTACCAACGCCGTCCCGTTAGCGAAAATGGCGCGGGAAATCTTCTCAAAGCACGAAAAAAATCGCGGTACGCCGATTATAGCATCGTGAATTCTGGCCTCCCATGTGCTTGCATGCGCGGAGGTTACACACTTTGGTCCTACGACTTTAGAGTAGATATCGGACTTGGCACCTCAGAGCTCGAATCTAGAGTTAGACCCTCACCTTAATTGCACTCGAATGCCTCGGTCAGACACCTCGCTCCGCCGTTGGAGGTCCGCTTCTTGCTGTTAATATTGAACTTGCGATCACCGCCATGGCCCGTCAATCCGCACATCCGACCAAGCCGAATCCGGAGAAATCTCCCCGGCGTGACCCCACGGCGAGCGGGCATAGGGATGCATCCATTAATAGGATCGCTTCACATAACTACTTCTTGCTGGAAAAATTTGAGGCCGGGGTGGCTTTAACCGGGACCGAGGTGAAGTCCATCCGAAATGGGCGGGCTAACCTGAAGGACGCGTACGGCTTAATCAAAGATGGCGAACTCTGGCTGCTGAACTGCCATATCAGCCCGTATGAACATGGCAGCTATTCCAACCATGCTTCTTTGCGCACGCGCAAGCTGCTGATGCATCGGGAGGAGATCCGGAAGCTGATCGGCAAGACGCAGCAGAAGGGACTCACCCTGATCCCGACGCGGATGTATTTCAAAAACGGTAAAGTGAAAATTGAATTGGCGCTGGCTAAAGGCAAGCAGCTTTGGGACAAGCGAGAGACCGAACGCCGGCGCACCGCTGATAAAGAAGCGCGGGAAGCGGTCGCCCGTGGCAGAGCTCGGAGTTAATGCGGCGCGTCAGCCCACGCGCAGACTCATATCTCTGTTTTGTAATTGAGCCCCGCCATCAAGATCGTCAATCTCAAAGCGAATATGCCTTCGGTTGCAGAGGCATTACAGCGGCTGGAAGACGAGCTTCCATCAGCTCGCCAGCACAATCAGCTTGTGCTCAAGATCATTCATGGGTATGGATCCAAGGGAGTTGGTGGGGATATTCGGATCGCGGTCCAGAAGCGTTTGCGAGAGATGCTCGAGGCCAAGCAGATTCGTGGCTGCATTTTCGGTGAAGACTGGTCGAAGAGCTGCGATGAAGTATGGAAGCTGCTGCAGGCTCGGCCCGAGTTGAAGAGCGATGCGGATCTAGGGCGCTGCAACCGCGGAATCACGATTGTGCTGCTGTAGGTCGACAGCCAGTCTCACCTTTCAATTCCGTTGGCGAGCATGAACAATGAACCGCTTTGGTGCGGATCCAATGTAATTGAAGGGATAACAGGTGACCAGCGTCAGCTCCTCCCCAGCGTTCTGCCGAAGCACCCCCGTATCGCTTGGCCCGACCACCTCGGTGCTTTCCACTGCATATTGAAAAATCCCGGCGGGCGTTTTGAAGCTGAGCCGATCCTGAACGCGAATCTCTCGAAGTGAGCGGAAGAAAGTGTCCCGATGGGCGGCAATTCCGACATTGCCGCTCAGCCCGGGAAGAGCCGTACCCGGAATATGCCCGGCTGCGACGTCGAGAACACTCGAGTCTGCCCCCTCAAGGACAATCACTGAGACATTGACGCGTGGAATCTCAAGACGTCCAATCATTTCTCCATGGCGAAGCGGGATGCCGGCTGCATGCGCTAGTAGGTCCTCGTGCTGAGGTGACGTGCTAGCCTTCGCAATCTGCTGTTGCAGCACTCGGCTCGCGGCTCTTTGAAAGCACGCCTGGCGCAGCATCAAGTATCCCCAGCATGCAAAAGCGAGCGCGCCCGTCAGAACGAGGACGCGCCCCAAAATCTTTTGCAGTACAGACATGCTATGACTTGCTCGTTTGGGAAACTGTGCGCCCCATCGTGCCCAGGATTGCCGATCCGCTAACCAGGAGGAGCAACCCAAGCAACGGCAGGACCAGATAGTTTCCGGCCGTCTTCGGCAGCATCGCAGCGTGAGTCGGCTGAGGCGCGGTGTTCTCGGCGAGTACTTCATACTCCGGTTCCTGCTTGGCCAAAACTGGCTCGACAGGAGGTGCGCTTAATTGCGAGACCATTGGAGCAATGGATTCGGTCACTGGCGGCACCATCGCTGGTGGCTCCGGGTTTGCTGCGGCTTCGGTGTCGGCCTCTTTGGCTGATTTGGGATATACGAAGTGGATGCCGTAATTCTCACCGGGATAGAACCAGCTGCGCAATGCTTCCGGCTCGCCAGAAGGGCGTTCTTCAAAAGAGATTACTGGTTTGTCGGTTGTGAGGGCGCGGTAATCGGGAGCCGCTTCAATTGTCGCCAGAACTTGCTTCTGGTTTTGCGTGAAGATCTGGACAACGTGGCGGTCCTGGCTGTTTGCGATCTTGAACACATAGGTGCCCGCTGGCAACACTCTGCCCGGCACCTCAACGGGATTGCTAAAGGTCACAAGGGTTTGTTTGTCCCACTGGTCCGCATGAGCTATGGGCATGAGAATTGCGGCTACAAACACCGCGAAAAGGTTTAGCCATATAAAACTGAGTCTGCTATTCATTTTTGTCTCCACCTTATTGGAATTGTCCTGTGGCCGTGATAACGGGCTGCGCGGAACGCTACGTTCCTTCCACGGAGAAGCCTGCTTACGCTAAGGACGACGAATAACGCTTGAGGCGGGGAACAGAAGGGGACACCAGAATTCGAAACCTGGAAAACCTAAATGCATCCCGCCGCAGCCAATATCGCAGAGAACAGTAGCGGAGCAAAGGTAACCAAGGTATTTCGCCGCTGGGGTTGAACTTGTGAGTAATAAGGATAGAACTCGGCATCAAGAGCTTATTCTGAGCGTGTAGACAAAAGCCCACTCACGGGCATCTCTGTGCGAGTTACTGTTGCGCGCGCAACCTAGGTGTTTTCTGGCAGCTCTGAAGTTGGAGCCGGTTCTGCGGGAATTGCTGTAGCAGAGTCGGGCGCGGGCGCCAGGGGAACTATGGTTGGCTCGACCGAATGTACTTCGACCACGGGAACCAGCATGCGCTGTTGCCAGTACGAGACTGCCATGCCGCGCTGCCAGAAACGGGGGATGAGCAATAACAGCATGATGAACTGGATCAGGAGAAGCGCTCGCGTCACGCTATCTGCGGGAATGAGCTGCATCCAGCACCAGAGTCCTCCCACCAAAATGATAGCCACAACTACTGTCGCTACGACGTAGCTGGCCAGCAGGCGACCCAGGCTGCGAAATGTGTGCCGGAAACCGGCAGCAATGGATCTCCGCACTGCCCTCTGGTCATTCAAAACCACATCGGTCTCCGCCAGGTCGAACCAGATGCGCAGCGTGGTCATAATCAGGAAGATGATGAGCAGTCCAATCATTCGCAACGCGAAAGGAAGAACTTCTTTCGTGCTTTCTTCCGCCTTGGCAGAGATTGCTCCATTGGCCGCGAAGAGTAGTCCCCCGATAACTCCCATCACAATGCCTGCAACAATCATCAGGCGGATGAAACGCCACAGGTTGCGTCCACAGGCGCGGAAAAAATCTTCTCGAGGAAGCCGGTAAGTGGATGCGTACCCAGCGAAGACGCCAGGAAGGAACAGCGCCGTAAGCAGGAAGAATACGCAAGCCAGCCAGAGCGCCGGCGTGGTGACCGTAATCATGGGACCGAATTCCGGGCGCACAAGCAGATCAAGCAATACGGCGAGGCGAAATCCCTGAGTGACACCTTCGCTGTACAAGCTGTGATCGAGAATCTTGTGCGCGCTTTGTCGAAATGCAGAAGTGCCCAGAATCGCCAGAAAAAGATTCAGCAACCAGAACCAGACGATGTAGCGCTTGTTGGCGAGGACCGCGCGAAGTCCGCTGCTGATCAGGTTGCGCCTGGTATTTTCCACTCTGAAGGTTTGTGTCATTTTGGGTGTCGTTACACTGCCCACCAGGCAAGAATTTGACTCACCAACTGGTTCAGGAACAGCCAGTAGTTTGTGAGCTTGTAGGTGGGCCTGGGATTGCCCTTAACCACGAAGCTGTTATTGAACTTGTTGCGATCCAGTTGCACGGTGTGGTCGGGATCAAGCTCCGCGGATATGACCTTCGCCTTTTTCAGATATCCAAAGCGAGTCCATCGGCCTTGCCCATCCCAGTGCTCGCGGATAGCTTCTCCGTTGTCGAACTTGATCTCGACTGGGATTGGCATGGTGAAGTCTTCCTTGCGATGCAGCGTCACATACGATTGATAGAGAGTGTTGTCTTTGCCTTTATCTGCTTTCGCGTTCTTCTTCCCTTTGTGCGCCTCGTACCAGTTCGCGGGAAATGAGTTGACGCTGAGGATCTCATAATCGAGCACTTGCGAGCCGTAGACGGCCTGATTGAAATACCAGCGCAGATCCTTGCCCGAGACTTCCTCGATGGTCTTCAGAAAATCTTCTTTCGTGGGATGCGTGAAGCGATACTTCATGAAATACGTGTGCATCGCCTTGGCCATCGTGTCTTCACCAATGATCCCTTCCAGGGTCAGAAGGACCGTCGCGGTCTTGCCGTAGGTGATGCCGCCGTAAGAATTCGAGTTGACGTAGTCGTATGCCTTCTGAGCCATGGCATCGCGATCGGCTACGCTTTCGTAACTCAGGCGCTGTCCCTCGCGTTCGCCCAGCGTGGCTCCCCAGACGTCAAGCACGGAAGTGTTCCTGCCGAGGATTGAATCCAGGACCTTTGCCTCGGTGTAGCTGTTGATGCCTTCGTCCATCCATGCGTCTTCGAATTCGTTGGTGGCGACCATGCCGTACCAGTACTGGTGCCCGAACTCGTGTTCGACAACAAGCTCCAGGAGGTGGACGCCTTTGGGCTCGAACCAGTTGGTGCCACCGGTGATGAACGTGGGATACTCCATTCCTCCTGCTGCGGAGTCGGGTTCAGGATCGACGACGGTCAGTGTCTTGTATGGATAAGGACCGTAGAACTTTTCGAAGCGGTCCAAGGTGTCGCGAATGATGCGCTCGTGGCGTTCGGCCTGACTCCAGTGTGCCGGTTGCATAAGGAACCGGAGTTTGATCGGGCCCATCTGCGCCTGGTAAGTGGCTTCGCGCACTCTGAAGCGCGGGCTTACAGTCCAGGCGAAGTCGTGGATGTCATCACCGTGATAGGTGACCGTTTTGGTGTTATCGGCGTTATCGACGCTGCTGACTTCGACTCCGCTGGCGCCAATCACTTCGTACTTTGGAACGGTCAGCTTTACGTCGTAAACGCCGAAGTCGGCAAAGAATTCCGTGGTGTTGTGATACTGGTGACAATTCCACGCTCCATGCCACCACACGCCTACTTTGGGGAACCATTGTCCGCCTAGAAGGAAGTCACGCTTCCATCCGGAACGCGCCTGGGTTTCTGGAAATTTGGTGACGAAGGCGATCTTGAACTGAACGTAGGCACCCGCAGGGATCGGTTTCGTAACCTGCAGATCGACCACCGTCTTATCATCTTTATTACCGTCATCCGGTGCGATGAACTGCAGGTTCTGCGTCAGGTCACCCTGGCCTACGACTTCAATGCTCGTGATGTCCTCCGAGCCATAGTCTTTGGGGTCCCACTCCTTGTACCCGGTGTCGCGGCTGCCCATAAGTTTGGAGTCGCGCACGAAGGTTGCTTTCGGCTGAAAGGAGTTCTGGTACAGGTGGAAAGGAAAGTGATCGAGCGCCTGGCCAGTCAGGTTATGGTAGGTGAGAACCTCTGTGGCATTGACGGTATGCGTGCCCGCATCGTATCTCGCGTCGATTTCATAATGCACGACGCGCTCGGACATTGGAGTGGAAGAGTTGATGGCCAGCGTTGTCTCGGGAATTGCAACCGAGCCAGCCGACGACGAAGCGGCAGCACTACGAGCTTTGCCGGCAGTTGCACTTTGCGCAGCGGCGTTGACGGCACGCTTTGTGAATGATGCAGCAAAAATTATGGTGAGAGTGATCGTCAGAGCGGTGGTCTTCCATCCAATCAGCATGCAATGGTCACCTGACAGGGACTGCGGCCTTGAATCATACGCTGAGCACGGGACGCTCGTCACCCGCCCAGTGATTGCGTTCCTGGGAAAATAGGGAGATTGCGGCGGATTTGTGGCACCCCTGTAACGAGCAAACAGGAGTACAATCGTCGCGAAAAATCCCTGGCTTCGGGTCCGATGCTGCAGGCAGCCATCAAGGAGCGCTTATGAATCCTGTTCGGCAAGGCGATATTAGTCTTCTGCAGCATCCCGCGTCCCAGGAACTGCTCCGTTCCAAGATTCCCGCGAGGCTTGCTTACATCTGGACCGACGGAAGTCCGCGCGTCGTGCCCATTTGGTTTCATTGGAACGGACGCGAGATTGTTATGGCCTCCCCTCCAAAAGCTCCCAAGCTGAAGGCGCTCGCCAGCAATCCCAAGGTAGCAATTACCATCGATGACAATACCTTTCCGCACAAAGTCCTGCTGATCCGCGGAACGGCGAAGCTGGAAAATGTATCCGGGATTGTTCCCGAGTATGAGGCTGCAGCCGGACGCTATTTCGATTCCGAAATGGCGAAGGGCTGGCTGACTCAACTGCGTGGAACAGTCACGTCGATGGTGCGGATTACGGTTACGCCGCAGTGGGTCGGACTGCTCGATTTCGAAACCCGCTTTCCCAGCGCACTGGCCGGATAAGGGACGTATCAAGGCTGTCGCCCTCAGCGACCACCCTATTCTGCGTGCTCCGGCCATGATCGACTGCGGTCTGGACCCAGATCGAGTTCCCTCACGCTTGCGCTTTTCCCGTCACGGCGACGATACTAAAAGGATCATTCGAATTTCTAAATTATGAAGACCACAATCTCTCTCTCCACTCCCGCCGATGTCGAAACCGAATCGCTGGTCGCCGTTGTCCTGGACGAGGCAACGCCGGCCTTCGGCGACAAGAACAAAAAGCCCGAGCTGAAAATCGCGGTCAGTGATCCCGCGTTGCAGTCCGCGGCGGCCGATCTGCTGGCTAGCGGTGAAGTTGCTGGAAAGGCGTTTGAGACGAATTTGCTGCACAAGCCTGCAGGTTTGAAGGGCAAGCGACTGCTCCTGATTTCCGGTGGAAGCGCCAGATCATTTTCAGCCTACGAGTTGCGCCGCATTGCCGGGGCCGCGGTGCGCACTCTGAAATCACGCGGAATTCGCAGCCTCGCCTTTGTCGCACCCACTGGCATCGGGGCGCAAGAAGCAGTGCGCGCGATCGTCGAAGGGGCGCACGTCGGCAACTTCGATCCCGACTACTACCGCAGCGACCGTAAAGATCAGAAGATTGACGCCCTCACCGTGGTCACCAGCGGCGACAAGAGTGCGCTGGAAAAGGCCGCGACCGAAGCGCAAATCATCGGAGAGTCCCAGAACTTCACGCGTGATCTGGTCAACGAACCTTCCAATCGCATGACGCCGACCATTTTGGCCGAGCGCGCTAAGAAAATGTGTGCGGAGGTTGGCCTGAAGTGCGAAGTGTATGGGCCCGACAAAATCAAAGAAATGAAGATGGGCGCATTCTGGAGTGTCGCCCAGGGTTCCGACGAGCCGCCTGCACTGATCGTCATGACCTACGAACCAGCAGGCGCGCCGTCCAAGCCTGTACTCGGCCTGGTCGGAAAAGGAATTACCTTCGACACAGGCGGCATATCAATCAAGCCCGCTGACGGCATGGAGAAGATGAAATACGACATGGCCGGAGGCGCGACCATGATAGGCGCGATGCGGGCCATTGCACTCCTCAAGCCGAAAGTGAAAGTTATTGGCATCGTCTGCGCGACCGAAAACATGCCCTCGGGAAAAGCGCAAAAGCCGGGAGACGTGCAGATTGCCATGTCCGGCAAGTCCATCGAGATCATCAACACCGATGCGGAAGGAAGGCTGGTGCTGGCGGACGGCCTCTACTACGCGCGCCAGCTCGGCTGCACTCATCTGGTAGACGCCGCGACTTTGACCGGGGCCGTAGTCGTTGCGCTCGGCTACGCGAACGCCGGAGTCTTTGCCAACGATGACGACATGTACACGCGCTTTCATAGCGCCAATGCGAAAGCTGGCGAGAAGATGTGGCGCATGCCGCTGGACGATGAGTATAAAGAGCAGATTCGCTCATCCATTGCCGACATCATGAATACCGGCGGACGCTGGGGCGGCGCCATTACGGCAGCGATGTTCTTAAAGGAATTCGCAGAAGATACCCCCTGGATTCACCTCGATATCGCCGGCACAGCCTGGATGGAAGACCAGAAGCCCTGGATCGCCAAAGGCCCCTCTGGAATTGCGCTGCGCAGCCTGGTGGAGTTCGTCAAGAGCTTCGCGGGCTGAGAAACCGCACTGGGAACTTTGCCGATGCGCACTGCTGGGGGTCTGTCATGCCTCTGCGGCATGCGAACGTTGAGGGAACGAGTTGTCATTGCTATAATCAAAACGTTCCGCACGCTTCCGCATTGGATATTCGGATAAGAAGTCGGTCTGCAATCCCGCACCTCGGCGTGAAGTGAACAAACCCCTCGTAACCCCGCCCCATGGCGGGTTCCGAATGTGGCCAGGTAGCTCAGGTGGTAGAGCGCAGCCCTGAAAAGGCTGGCGTCGGCGGTTCAACTCCGTCCCTGGCCACCATGTTTTCAAGAATTTAGAGGAAATTCTTAAACCTCCATCCACGGCGAAAAAGGCCGTTATCGTGGGTGGAAACAGCGCAGTCGGGGATGGACACCTGGGCTTCATCTCATTGAGTGTCATCGACTTGCTGCTATGCGACGCGTCGAAGAGCGCAGCCTTTCATCGATTTTGCGCTCTAAGCTTCTAACCACCTTAATAAATAATGAGGTATGGGGAAAAGTTAATGCTCGCGTGTGCGTGAGAGGTTTGGATAAATTTCACGCGATTGCAGATGTCTTTCGCGTCTGAATCGGCGGAGAAAAACGCCGGGGCTGAGGAAGTTGTTGACGAGAAAATTCTACTTCCTGTCGCAACGCTGCCCTGTCACGCAGGAGGTCGCGGGTTCGAGTCCCGTCGCTCCCGCCAAATTTTCCACTTGGAGCTCAACGTCCATATGGCTTGGATTCCTCCGCCTGCCGACTGGAGCTACCGATCAGTGAATGCGAAGTTTACGATCTGGCTCCCGAAGCCTCGCCTTCAGTGATTCATGTGCACTCCATACCTATATAGCTGTATATCCCGGGCCAGATGGTTGGCTTACGGTCAGATATGTCTACGGCTGGTAGCCCAAATCGAAACCAACATTCGAAGTCTGCGCATCTTGATTGCAGACGACCATCCAATTATCCGAAAACACGTACGGAGAATCTTGGAGGAGCAACCCACCTTCAGCGTGTGCGGCGAAGCCTACGACGGCGTGGAAGCTATTGAAGAAGCGCAGCGGCTGAAACCGGACGTTGTGGTACTAAACGTGAGCACGCCGATTCTTAACGGCCTGGACGCGGGTCGCAAAATAAAGAGCGAACTTCCGGAGACAGCCATCGTAATTCTGTCTTCTAACGCAGATTAACATTTCGTTGAGGAAGCCAAGAAAATTGGTGCCCGAGCTTACGTCGCCAAGAGCAAAGCGGCCGAGGCTTTGGTCACAGCCATAGAAAGAGCTATCATCGACGGAGAGTTTGCGTTGATCGACTAAACAGGGTTAGGCAAGGGTATGGAGGCTTTCAACAGAGTACCTGTGGAATCGGACTCGATTTCCAGCCTTCCGCCCAATTCGTTAAGCCTCTCTCGCATGCCAGCAATCCCGACTCCGACATCCGACCCAGAGCCATTCATTCTCGCAAGTCTCTCGGCTGCTATTCCCTTGCCATAATCCCTAACTGAAAGGGATATTACGTTTTGTTCCAATTGCAGAAGCACATCGACCGTAGCAGAGTCCGCATGTTTGGTGATGTTCGTCAGGCTCTCCTGCAAGACCCTGAATAGAACTATTTCAACCGAGCCGGGAAGACGAATGCCCTCGGGCAGTTGGAGCTTTACCTGGATAGGGCTGCGCTTATTAAATCCGTCGACGTACCAGGCAGCAGCGGCGGCAAATCCCGACTCGTCAAGAAGCGGAGGATGCAAGAGATAAGACGTGGTCCGGATTTCCCGAAGGGCCTGATCGGCAAGCCCATTTAGTTCGGTAAAAAAGTCGGCTGTTTGAGGGTATCGCGAGACCGCATTTTCCAGCGTACTCAGGGTGATTTTCAACGCGGTCAGCGTTTGGCCGACTGTATCGTGCAAGTCCCGCGCAACACGCCGCCGTTCTTCGTCCTGAATGCGAAGTACGCTTAACGAAAGCTCCCGTAACTTTTCTTCGGTCTTGCGGTGAACGCCAACTTCTTCCCGAAACGCAGCCAAAGTGTTCTCTAGCTCTCTCGTTCGTTCCTGGACCTGCCACTCCAAGTCGGCGTGAGCCTTCCGCAGTGCCTCCTCCGCACGCTCAAGTCGAACGTTTCTTTGGACAAGCTGTCTCTGGGCATTGATCAGCTCATTGTTCACGCGCGATAGCTCGCTATAAAGACGATCGTCGCTATCCACATCACCCAAAGAATTTGCGCTCATAGCATCCATTCCGAGCCCTTACGATCAGGCTTCAGCTTCAGCGAGCCGTCGTCTTACGAATTTATTACGCTACCGGGCACCAGCCATCTGATGGTCCAACCCGCCTATCAGAGATATTGCGTCGGAGGCATCCTTGGCCCAGTCATCCGCCCCGACATCGCGCCAGAGACTGGGCGCGATTTTGAATGTGTAACCGCCAACGAGAATTCTCGTTGCCGGACTTGCCAACCGTACCGCCGCAATTACCTCCCGCACGGCGGGGATGTGGAAAGTCATGGACGCAGAGACGGCGAGAATATTCGAATGGTTGTCGCGAAGCACATCGACAATGCCTACTGTCGGCACATTGGCACCAAGGTAGATGGTGTTCCAGCCTTCCAGTTCAAGCAGGTCGCAAAGCATGCGTGCACCAATTTCATGCAGTTCCCCATTCACGCAGGCAGCTACGATCGTGCCTCTGAAGGGGCGATCCGAACGAAAAATGTAGGGATAAAGCTGCGACATAATGAGCTGCGTCGAAGCTGTGCAATAGTGCTCCTGAGCGATACACACGAGGTTCGATTGCCAAAGGCGGCCAATCTCGTACTGGCAACGCTCAAAGACGTGGCAATAGATTTCCCGGATGCTGATTTTGTTTTCTACGGCTCGCAAAATGAAAGCCGCGGCTGAGTGTCGGTCATAGCGAAGAAGCGCACTTAGGTATTGGTGGGCAAGCTCGGCTAGGGGTTGTCCAGGGTCGAGAAATGATGAGTTATCGTTTGCGAGCGCCAGACTCCCAATGGCGGATTTCACATAATCCACCGCGGGTATTTGCATCGACGTAGGGAGTTCTTTTCCCAAGACATCCAACATTACTTCGAGATTCGCCACCAAGTCTTCAATTGGGATATTGCGGGCTAGAAGCATTGTTTTGGCCCATGTGACGTAGTGGACGAACAGAGCCGGCTCTCGCGCCCCTACGGCTTCGGAGAGATATCGGAGGTGGTAACGGGCATCTTCCAAACACCTCTCCCTCCCCTTGTCTCCATATCGTTGTTCCAAAGCGGGCCTCAGTATCCAGTCGCGCTCAACAATTGCGCGAGCGAGATCCTCTTGCCGTTCGATAATCAAATCGCGTGATTCGAGTAGCTCCGACATCGATTCCACGACCCAAAAGCTGTTGACTGCATGGAGCGGGGCCAGCTACCATCGCCGTTTTCCTGATTGCGCTCGGTGCGGGTGATGAAGGCTGAATCACTCAGCGAAGCCGACCGAACTCTTACGCCAGTGCCGGCCATCGTTCTTGTTTTCTTAGGAAGCAATGAGATTGAATATACGCAAGGCGGCGCTGCCTGGCACAAGCTTCAACCCCTTCGGTATTCCCGTATGCGATTCATAATAAGCGTGGCTCTTATGCCATGTCCGATAGCTGGCAATATCGGCCCAATATGTCATCAAGATTTCATTCGGCATGTCCTCTGGGCTGAGGACATCCATTCGGACAAACCCTGCGGCAGCGTCGACAAGATGCGGGCGGAGAATGAAAGCACGCTTGACCTCGGCATCCATGTCATTAGCCACGACAAGTCTGCTCAGGACGCCTAGAGACCACTGGCGGCCTACGGTTTTTGTGAGAAGGTAGACGAGATTGGATGGTTGTGAATCCCGCCTCCGCGGTGACGGTGATCTCTACGGGCGATCCCAGCTTGAGGCTGACCTTGCCCCCGCTTTGATTGGTGAGCGTGTTCTCGATTCGCACTTCTCGATACAGATGGTCGGCTGATTCCAAACTAATCTGCACCGTATCCACTTTCTCTGGGGATAACGATGGAATGATCTTTTCAACCTTACCCGGCAGGGTGACACTCGGATTTTCAGGCATCGCTGAAATAACCCCTGAAATAACCTCTCCTTACCTTAGCCTAAGCCTGCCGTAGAAGACTGAGCGATTGTGACCACTTTCCACAACACACGCGAGGGTAACGTTGACATGCCACAGCACTCGGCCAGCGCATGACAACCCTGGACCATGGGTCCCAGGGATTCCAACCGATTGACAATAGTGTCGTCGAAGCCTAGGGTTGTAGTTATCTTCGTCCGTTTTCGTTTCCTTTGAGAGTTGCTTGGTTAGACTCTCTTTCCGTTTTTCCCCAACGAAGGCAAGCGATACGGCTTCAACTCCCTGGTTCGACTTGTTGTTTCCGCACCGTCGTTTCCGTCCTTGTCATCGGTAACGTCCTTTTTGGCAATCTTCTTCACAAGCTCTACCGGAATCTGCTCGAAATGTGTCTTGGAGTTCTGCATAGCGATTACTCCCTTTTGATCTTCCTAAACAGTAGCAGGCGCGAAATGGTACGGGTCATATTGTTAGGGAAACGGAGTTTCATTCAGCCGCCGATAAGCCATTGAAATAACGAGATTTGGACCGTGATCCGTTTTAGGGCAAGCGCTCGTAGCGGTGAGCCTATCCTGGCTGCATTTAATTTCTCTTGACGCACTGCTACCTTGAAATTACGATTACGAGACGTTACGTTAACGTGTGGGTCTAACGCAAGGAGTTGATCATGAGCCCGCGAGCCATGAATTTCAAAACGATGTCGCAAGTGGATGTCCCGCAAGGTCGAAATGGAAAGCACAAACAGATCGTTACCAAAATTCTCACTGATCTCGATCAACTAAAAGAGGGCGTTGCACTCAAGGTGCCCTTGGCTGAACTGGCGGAAGGCAAGGAAAGGGTTCGTGCAGCGTTGAATCGCGCAACCCGCAAGGGGGGTCGTAACGTTGCGACCGCTACTGACGACAAGTACCTGTACGTCTGGAACCAAAACCAGTAGGCAGCATCATTGAACTGATCTCTGTCGGTAACGAACGGACGCGCTGTATAGGAGACAACTGATGGCCATTAGTGAGCAGACGATCCATTTTGCTAACGCGACGCTCGGAACCGAGCGTCACATTTGCGCTTTCTTTCACTCCTCGGATGAAGAGTACCGGGTACTCCTCCCATTTATTCGCGAAGGAATCGACCGTGGGGAGAAGGCCTTTCACATCGTGGATCCGCGCACCATGGAAGACCATTTTCGCCGCTTGCGAGAGGCAGGAATCGAAACTGAAGCGGCGGTTCAGCGGGGACAGTTGGTCGTGAAACGCTGGCACGATGCTTATTTGCGCGACGGTCATTTTGATCAAGACCGTATGTTGTCCCTCATCGAAGAAGTTCTGTCTGGAGGGCCTAAGGAGGGCTTTCCGCTTACTCGGCTTGTTGCCCATATGGACTGGGCGCTGGAAGACTTCCCCGGCGTTAATGATCTGGTTGAATACGAAACACGGCTGAATTTCATCTTGCCCAAGTACCAAGACCCGGTCATATGAACGTATGACTGCGCCAAGTTTGGCGCCGGCATTGCAATGGATATTTTAAGGACGCACCCCATGGTGATCCTTGGAGGCGTACTTCAGAAGAACCCATTCTTCGTGCCCCCAGCAGAGTTTCTGGCGGAACTACGGGAACGTGGAGCCTACGGCTCGCGCCCGACGGCAGCATAAACGAGATGGAAAACGGTGAGAAAGAAATCCGGGAACTGCGGCGCCTGCTTCGCGACCTTGTGGCCTTAGCCACGACGCCTGCGGGGTGGGTGGGACGCGACCGAGAGCAGATTGTCGAAAGTGCCGCCGATGTCCTCCTGCATACCTTACGAGCTGACGCGGTATACGTCTGTCTGCAGTCACCAAGAACGATCGAGGTGGTTCGTAGTCCTCTGCATCCTGGATTTAGCGATGAGGTCAGACGCCTGTGGCCGCACCCTGTGACAGCTAGCCTGCACATTGACACGCTTACCGGTTCCACATGGCCGAGCGCGTTAAGGGTCGCAATGCAACCAATCGGCATCTCGGGGGACGATGGTTTCATCGTCGTCGGCTGTGCGAACTCTGGGTTCCCAAATGAAGGGGAGGCCTTACTACTATCTGTAGCGGCGAACCAAGCTGCAGTGGCGCTGCAAGCAGCTCTCTTGCGAACAGAAGCAGAGTTGGTGGAACGCAAGCTCAGATCGGCAGCTGAGTCCGAGCGGAGCCGTTTGCATGACCTGTTTATGCAAGCGCCAGCCGCGATCGGCTTCCACAGTGGTTCCGAGCACCGCTTCACGTTTGTCAATCTCGACTACGTGAAGCTGGCGGGACGCAAACGGGCCGAAGATTTTGTTGGTAAAACGGTACGCGAAGCCTTCCCCGAACTCGAAGGACAAGGTCTATTTGAATTACTCGATGGGGTTTATAAGACCGGGGTTCCTTACATTGGCACGGCTAGAAAAGTGATTCTGAATCGAGGTGCCGACGGCCAGGCCGAGGACACCTATTTCGACTTCATATATCAGCCCATGCGGGATCCTGCCGGACAGGTCGAGGGAGTTTTAATTCACGCGAATGACGTCACACAGCAAGTGCTGGCGAGGCAAGAGATCGAAAGGCGTGAGCAGCAGTTCCGCACGCTGGCGGAGTCAATCCCTCAACTGGTGTGGATGGCAGAAGCCGACGGCTACATCTTTTGGTACAACCAGCGCTGGTACGAATACACCGGCACCACACCTGAACAAATGGAAGGGTGGGGCTGGCAAACGGTGCATGACCCCGACGCTCTGCCGAAAGTTCTCGACGGATGGAAGCACTCGATCGCAAAGGGCGAGCCTTTTGAGATGGTGTTCCCTCTAAGAGGAGCCGATGGCGTGTTTCGGGATTTTTTAACCAGGGTCCATCCCGTAAAGGACGAGAGTGGCGCCGTAACCCGTTGGTTTGGCACCAATACCGATGTTACGGCCCAGCGAAAAGCGGAATTGGCAGTGCGCGAAAGTGAACGGCGATTCCGGGAGATGATTGATGCTCTACCAGCGGCTATCTATACCACGGATGCGGAAGGGCGATTAACTCACTTCAATCCCGCGGCGGTCGAATTTTCCGGCAGAACGCCAGAACTCGGAACGGATCGGTGGTGTGTCAGTTGGAAGCTTTACTACCCAGATGGCCGGCCAATGCCACATGATGAATGTCCGATGGCTATGGCCCTGAAGGAAGGCCGCATCATCAAAGGAGCCGAGGCCATTGCAGAACGGCCTGACGGAACCCGCCGGTGGTTTATTCCATATCCCACTCCGATCAGGGATAGCCAGGGCAGAATTATTGGCGGCATTAACATGCTGCTGGATATTACCGAACGCAAACAGGCGGAAGAGGCGACGGCCCACTTGGCCGCCATAGTTGCGTCCTCCGACGACGCCATCATCAGCAAGAACCTCGATGGCGTCATCCAAAGCTGGAATAAGAGTGCCGAGCACATGTTCGGCTATACAGCCAAGGAGGCAGCCGGAAAACACATTACTCTCATCGTTCCCGAGGATCGTTGGGACGAGGAAAAGAACATTCTCGCACGGTTGCGACAGGGAGAGAGAATCGACCATTTTCAAACGATCCGCCGTCGTAAAGACGGCAGCACGTTCGATCTCTCCCTGACCATCTCGCCCGTCAAAGATTCCGCGGGGCGGGTGATTGGCGCTTCCAATGTGGCGCGCGATATCACCCATCTGAAGCGAATCGAGCGGGCTTTGCGCGACAGCGAGGAGCGTTTCCGCGCAATAGTCGAAACCACACCCGAGTGTGTAAAAGTGGTCGCTCCCGATGGTACCTTGCAGCACATGAACTCAGCAGGCCTGGCGATGGTCGGGGCAGAGCTCGCGGAAATGGTAGTCGGCAAGAGTATCTATGATTTGATTGCTCCTGAAGACCGGGAGAAGTTCCGAGCCTTCAACGAACGCATCTGCCGTGGTGAGAAAGGCGCATTGGAGTTCGACATGATCGGGCTGAACGGCATGCGGCATCACATGGAGACACATGCCGCGCCGTTGCACAATCCGGATGGCCGCATCGTGCAACTGGCCATCACACACGACGTCACGGAACGCAAGCGGGCGGAGCTCGCTTTGCGCGAAAGCGAACAGCGCTATCGCGCAGTCACGGATGCCTCGCCGATCATGGTTTGGATGGCGGGACTAGACAAGCGTTGCTATTACTTCAACAAAGGGTGGTTGGATTTTGTCGGCCGCACTCTGGAGCAGGAAGCCGGGAATGGCTGGGCAGAGAATGTCCATCCCGAAGACTTTGATCGCTGTCTGCAGATCTATGTCAAGAACTTCGATGCTCGTCAGCCATTTGAGATGGAGTACCGGCTGCGACATCACACCGGCGAATACCGTTGGATTATTGACCACGGCACGCCTCGTTACGCGACAGATGGAACTTTTGAAGGTTATGTGGGCGGATGCCTCGATATCCACGATCAGAAAGAGGCGGCGGAGAAAGCTCGAAGTGCGGACGTAAGCTTGCAGCTGATGAAAATACAGGACGAGGAGCGTCGTCATATTGCGCGCGAGTTGCACGACAGCGCGGGCCAGAGCTTAACGGTGCTGGGCATGAGCCTGGCCCAGCTTGCCGAGAAGACTGGCCGGCGTGTACCCGAGATTGCGACTGACGTCGAAAACATTCAAGAGACGGTCCAACAACTCCATCGCGAAATACGCACTGCTTCGTATTTGTTGCACCCCCCACTGCTGGATGAAAATGGACTGTCTTCTGCCATTAACTGGTACTTGGACGGACTTCGCGAACGCAGCGACTTGGACATTCGTTTAGAGATCACGGATGATTTTGGGAGATTGCCGCGAGATATGGAACTGGTCATCTTCCGTTTGGTGCAGGAATGCTTGACGAACGTCCATCGACATTCCCACAGCAAGACGGCTTTGATCCGAATGGCACGAGAGTCGAGCCAAGTCACGTTAGACATCCGGGACGAAGGCAAAGGTATCTCGCCTGAACGTTTAGCTGAGATTCGATCGGGGCGCTCGGGAGTCGGAATTAGAGGAATGCAAGAAAGGCTGCGTCAGTTCGAGGGCACGATGAATATCGAGTCCGGGAGTTCTGGAACGCATATATTCGTTACGATCCCAATTCCTAAAATCAAACCCTCGGAAGAACAGAGGAAGACGGAGCCTTTGCAAACTGTTGTCTGAAAAATACGCCTACGGTGACCGAGTCCATAAGAGTTCTCATTGCCGATGACAATGAGTTGGTTCGACGCGGCATTGCTGGCATACTAGCCGGCGAGAAGGGGTTGGAAGTGTGCGGAGAAGCGTCGGATGCCAATGAAACGCTTAGGAAAGCTGATGAATTAAGGCCTAGTGTGATTTTGCTCGACGTGAGTATGCCCGGTACAAATGGCCTGAATACAGCGCGCCTT
>CAWDFM010000008.1:0-1802500 GCA_963801615.1 uncultured Acidobacteriota bacterium
GACGTCGTCCGGCAGATTCTTTTGGTCTTATACGCCGAGGTTTCACGGCTCCATTTACGGAAGCTATGTCAATCACGATCACTATGCCGGATTGATGGAAATGCTGGTTCCTTTTCCCGCTCGTGATTGCCATGGGCCGCATGCTGCGCGGCGCGCAGCGCGTGCTGGTGGCTTTCTGCGCAGTACTCATGGCAACCACGATCGTTCTCTCTGGATCCCGCGGGGGCATGATCTCGTTCGCCTTCGAAGTCTTTGCTTTTGTCGCCTTGACGCTCTACCAGAAACGGAATCCGAGGATCGCGCTAGGGACGTTCGCACTCTGCACCGCGGTGCTCGGCTTTCTGCTACTTCCTGGGAAAGGGAAAAGTCCTGGGACGGCTGGGAGACCTCGGCCCTGACATCCGCTTCAAGGTCACTACAGATTGCCTGAAAATCTTTGCTCAAAAGCCGCTGCTCGGATGGGGCTTGGGTACATTTCCAACTATCTATCCCAGCTTTCGCAGCTTCTATACAAACCTGTTCGTCAACCAGGCGCACAACGATTACGCGCAGCTTCTGGTGGAAACCGGATACTGGGCTTCGGTCTGATGTTGTGGTTCGTCTTTCGGCTTTATCGTTATGGATTCCCTACCTCACGTCGTTGGGAATTCAAGTGGGACGCCGCCGTCTCGCTCGCCGCTTTGCTGGGATGCACGGCGCTTCTTTTGCATAGTCTCGTCGACTTCAATCTGCATGTCCCCGCGAACGCCGCGATGTTTTACGTCCTCTGCGCCTTGGCCGCGGCGCGACCGGCCTCGACATCGTCAAAATCGCGAACCTCCCCGGGCGCGTCCCCGGGCAAGGAAAAAAACTCACTCTCTTCTGAACCAGCTTGAGAGCGGGGCATTCCGCGGCTATCATCTGGCCCGAGGTATTTTATTCATGCGAAACCCGCTCCGCGCATCGCTGTGCTCGTTTCTTCATTGCAGGGTCTGGCCCGCGCTCTTCCTGGCAATCGTGTTGGTCCCCGCCCTATCCGCTGAATGAACCCGTGCGCGTCATCGCGTTCGGCGCGCATCCGGACGACTGCGATCTCGGCGCGGGAGGCTTCGGCCGCCAAATACGCCGCACTTGGCCATAAAGTTAAGTTCGTATCTCTCACGAACGGGGATGCCGGCCATCAATCGCAAGGCGGAAAAGAACTCGCCGATCGACGCCGCGCGGAAGCCCTAGAAGCCGGCCGACGCATCGGCATTGAATACGAAGTGCTCGACAACCACGACGGCAAACTGTTGCCCACCTTGGAAGTCCGCGAGCAAGTGATTCGCGAGATCCGGCAATGGAAGGCCGAGATCGTCATCGCGCCGCGGCCCAACGACTACCATCCCGATCATCGCTATACCGGCGTCCTGGTGCAGGACGCTTCCTACATGGTCATCGTCCCCAACCTGGTGAAAGATACGCCGCCACTGCCCCGCAATCCTGTGTTTCTGTACTACAGTGACCGCTTCACCAGGCCGCAACCGTTCCAGCCAGACATCGTGGTTTCGATTGATGACGTGTTCGACAAGAAGATCGACATGTTAGATGCGCATGTTTCGCAGTTTTATGAGTGGCTGCCATGGACCAGCGGGACTCTCGACCAGGTCCCTAAAGATGCCGTTGCGCGAAAGAAATGGCTGGCTACACAGACGAGGGCGCTCCGAAATGCCTCGCCCGGATGGCAGCATTCACTCGAGAAGCGCTATGGCGCGGAAGCGGCTCACATCCAGCACGTTGAGGCCTTCGAGATTACGGAATATGGACGTCAGCCCACCGAGGCAGAGATCCGTAAGCTCTTTCCATTTTTTCCCGACAAAGCCGCTCGCCCTTGAACGATCGCAGGTCGGGAAGAAACTGCTCTGTTGATGCGGGGCACAGTCCCGCCAGAGCACCTCTCAGTATCCCTCACCTTCGAGCTGCACCTTGCCTCGGAACATGCGAAACAGGAAGAAGAAGTATCCCAGTGCGAGAACCATGCCCACGGACCACCAGGCAAGCCCCACACTGAGCCCGTGCTGGCCCGCGGCCGTGTTGTAGATGGTCAGGCTTAACGCAGGATCCGTGCTTGCTGGCAACACGACAGGATAGAGCCCGAAGGCAGCTCCTACCAGCATACCCACGATATACACGCCCGACGCGACGAACGCCATCTTGTCTGCCCGCTTGATCATGCCGTGCATCATCACCGCGAGCGCTCCAAACACAAGCACCGGAATCGCAAACCCAACTGCGTGATGCTTGTAATTGTCCAGCACTCCAGGACGGATCCCGACCGTCGCAATCAAACCTGCAACCGTCAGCAGAAGTTGCACGGGCCACAACCATTTCGCGACTCTTCGCGCCCGCCCGTTCAACTCGTCTTCTGTCTTCACCGCCACATACAGCGAGCCGTGAGCGGTTAAAGTCACCAGTGCGATCACGCCGGTCAGAACCGTATACCAATCGAGAATCCCGTTCTCCGTACCCACCCGGAAGTTCGTCCACAGTGGCTCGAAGAAATACTGGTCAGCTCTGAGCGGGACGCCGCGCACCACATTACCCAATGCGGCTCCGAAGAAGATGCATAGCAGGACGCTGGACACGCTGAAGATCACGTCGAAGAAGCCGACCCACACCGGGTTGTGCATGTGCGAGCGCAGCTCGATCCCGATGCCGCGTAGCATCAGCAGCCACAGCACCATCATCAGCGGCAAGTAGAACCCGCTGAAACTCGACGCATACAGCAGCGGGAATGCGAAATAGAGAGTGCCGCCAGCCGCCAGAAGCCACACTTCGTTCCCATCCCACACCGGGCCGATGGCCCGAATGATTCTGCGGCGCTCGTCGGCGGTTTTGGTCGCGGCGAGGTAGATCACACCCGCGCCCAGATCGAACCCGTCCAGCACCACATACGCCGCCACCATCACCGCCACAATCATGAACCAAACAGTTTCCATTTCAGTCCTCCCGCCTGTGCAACGCTCCCGCCTGTGCCGCTGGTTCCAGGTCCGCCCTGGTCAATGAGCCTTTCGGAGGGCGTTCGGCAGACTGTCCTTCCTCTGGCCCGTGCTCGATCTCGCGCCGCACCAGAAACAGAAACAGGATCGCCAGCACCGTGTACATGCCCATGAATCCCAGCAGCGTAAACATGCCGTTGCCCGCGGAAACCGTCTTCGAGTAGCCATCTGCGGTGCGCATCAGCGAGTACACCAGCCATGGCTGCCGCCCGATCTCCGCCGTTATCCATCCCGCCGTGTTCGCAATGTAGGGAAACGGCAGCGCCAGCAGCAGCACCCATAAAATCCAGCGACTCTCGAACAGCTTTCCCCGCCACAACAGGAAAGCAGCCACCACCATGATTGCGATAAACAGCGTCCCCAATCCCACCATGATGTGGTAGCTGTAATAAAGCAGCGCGATATTGGTCGGCCATTCGTCCTGCGGAAATGCGTTCAGGCCTTTAACTTCCGCCTCCCACGCCCGGTAGGTCAGAAAACTGAGCGCGTTCGGAATAATCAGGGGATTGTCGATCTTTTTCTCATCCACATTGGGTTGACCAACCAGAACGAGGGGCGCTCCCGGCTGCGTGGCAAACAACGCCTCCATGGCGGCCAGCGTCACTGGCTGGTTCTGCGCGATGAGCCGTCCCTGCCCATCTCCGGTGGGAAAGAGCTGAAGCACGCTGAAGATCAACCCGGCCGCCACTCCCGTGCGCACGAAGATGCGTCCAAACTCCACGAACTTGCCCCACAAGAGGTAGAAAGCACCGACCGACGCCATCACGAACGCGCCCGTAATCACCGCTCCGCTCATATTGTGGGCATACTGCCACCAGGCCCATGGATTCAGCACCAGCGCCCAGAAACTGGAGAGCTGCACCGATCCATCCGCCGCTTTGGTATAGCCCACCGGATGCTGCATCCAGGCATCAGTCGCGACGATAAAGAATCCCGACAGCCACGAGCCCAGGAATACGGCAACCGCTGACCACCAGTGTGCGCGAGGGCTCAAGCGCTTCTCGCCGTACAGAAACAGCCCCAGAAACGCCGACTCCAGAAAGAACGCGAACATGCCTTCCATTCCCAGAGTCTGCCCAATCACTCCTCCCGCGAATCGCGAGAAATGCGACCAGTTGGTTCCGAACTGAAACTCCATGGGAATGCCGGTCACCACGCCCAGCACGAAGTTAATGCCGAAAATGCGCGCCCAGAATCGGGCGGCTTGGTTGTACGTCTCATCCTTCCGCCGGAGCCCCAGAGTCTTCAGCACTACAATCAACGGCGCAAGTCCCATGGTGAGTTGAGGGAAAAGGTAGTGAAACGTGATCGTGAAGGCAAAGTGAAGGCGGTGAACCAGGAGTGCGCTGTCCATGAGAAATCCTTATGGACGAGAGCTTAAATGTTCAGTTGGGCACTGAGGTGTGATTCAAATCACAGGTCTTGCAAACTTATCGGGCCGCCTTCCGCCGGCGTTCCAGATGCTCGCGGCGGATCTCCCTGCGCCGTCCCGCGTCCGTGTAGCGGCGTTGTTGCTCCTCCGTCTCCGGAATGACCGCTGGAACTTTGAGGTGCTTCCCTGCCGCGTCCACCGCCACGAACGTGAGATAGGCAGAGCCGACGTGCTGCGCGGTATCGGCAATGTAATTTTCCACGAACACCTTCACCCCAACTTCCATCGAAGTATGAAACACGCGGTTCACCGACGAGCGCAGGATGACCAGATCTCCAACCTTCACCGGAACCAGGAAATCGATGTGATCCACCGACGCAGTCACCACGTAATTGCGCGAATGCCGGTGGGCCGCCATCGCTCCCGCAAGATCGATCCAGTGCATCAATCGTCCGCCCAGCAGTGCGCCCAGCGGATTGGCATCATTGGGCAGAACAATTTCCGCCATTTCAGATTGCGAGTCGTGCACCGGCCGCGGGCCCAGATTGTCATCTTGCATGGTTTTTCCTTGATTGCGGGACTTTACTCAAAATTGCTTTCGGGCCTTCTTCTTCAAATAAGATTCGAGAAAACATTCCGCCATTTTCTGAATGCGAGCATCGTCATGCCCCCGCTGCCACGTTCCGGCTCCCAAATCCATCAGCAAATCGCCATGCGCGACTGGCCGATGATCGCGCTCGCAGACGTACAGCAAACGAAGTACGCGCGCGGGCATGTCGGCGTTGCGTTCCTCAGGTGTCGACACGGAGAAGCGCACTGCATCCCACGCGCGCTCCTGCGGAGCCCACGCGCAACTACTCGCATATCCCAGATTGCAGAATGCCTCGACACTATCCCGGCTGGGGGATTCGCCCTGATGCCCCGGCGCCGTGCACTGCCCCGTCCAGCCACATCCCAGCGGAAGTCTCGCCGGATGTGGCCAGTTGCCATTCTCCAGTCTTTCCGTCGGCATGAAATAAGGACAAGCCAAGCTCTTCTCTTCGGCGCTCGAAATTTCCGGAAAGCCTATTGTATTCACCCTCCTCGCTTCTGACCAGTTACTTCGGGCCGCACGGTTTGTAGTAATCTCGTTCGAGAGACGCTCGCTTCTATGGACCGCATCGCCGCCCTCAACCAGGTGCTCACCGAACATCCCAAGGATGCGTTTGCGCGCTACGGTCTCGCCATGGAATATTCCAGACAGGGGGACTTCGACCGCGCCCTGGCCGAGTTCGCCATCCTGCTGGAGAATCATCCCGACTACACCGCCGGCTATTTCATGGCAGCCCAGACCCTGGTCCGCGCGGAAAGATCCGGCGACGCGAAACAGATGCTGCAGGATGGCATCGCCTCCGCACGACGGACCGGCAACCTGCACGCCCAATCCGAGATGGAAGCCATGCTCGCCGAGTTGCAATAAAAAACCGGCACGTCCTGTGCCGGTAGGAGACTAACCCGAATTTTGCGATTCTCTAAGCTGCCAGGTTCGATTGCGAATCGGAACCATGCTGCTTCACCATCTTGTTGTAGTTGCCCATGATCAACAGCGGCGCCGGCCACTGTCCTACGAACAGTGCCCAATCATCTTTTCCCATGATCTTCAGCACCAACGAAGTCGCCATGCACCCAATCGCAATTCCTAAGAATGCGGATGAAGGAACTTTCGACGTCTGGCTCTCGATCGCCCCGGTCACCCGATCTTCTCTTTGCCCACTTACTCTGGTTTCCATCACAGCCTCTCTTAAACGGTAATTTTCCTGCGGCGGCAGATAGCACTTAGATGCCGCCCCCACCCCACGGTTGGCCCCCAATTGCGCGACGCTGCCAGAACCGCCACACCGGATGCAGGCAGCCCATGTAGGGACAGCCCCTCGGGCTGTCCAGGCGGACCGGAAGTATCGGTCCGCAGCGCCGTTTGGGGCAAGTTGGCGCTCACCTTCGCAGTCACAAAGCTAGCCCGGAAGCCCTCGACCTGAGTACTGAGTACTGCCGACCGGCTACTGCCTTCCCTCACTTCTTCCCCATCCTCTCCCTTAAGCTCTTCTCCTGCTCCTCCGTCCAGTACCCGCAATCCAGCCGAATAAACACCGAGGTGTAGGGAATCGTCATCGTGCTTTTCAGCACCAGGATGTGGAACGTCTTGCCCGCCTCGTCCAGCTTGGAGATGATTTCCTCGTGCGGCAGCGCTTGCGCCTCCACCCCCTTGATCCCGCCCAATAGCTTGCTCAACGACTTGCGATAAGCTGTCACCCCCGCCGCGTCACTTTCCGGCACCGCCTTCAGTTCCGCATCGGTAAAGATGACCGGCCGCACATGCCGCGATTTGCCGATAGCGTCGAGTACCATCTGGACCACATCGAGCTGATCGGCCCCGGTCTCGACCGTCTCGATCCCGCTGCTGGTCTGCAGCGGATACGCCGAATCCACCACCGCAATCCAGTTGCGATGCCCCATCAAGGGCAGCTCCTGCTGCACGCGCGCGCGCCAGTCGCCTTCTTGCTCTCTGGAAGCCTGCCCTGTAGCGAGAATGGACGCAATTGAAACTGCAGCAATGATGAGAACCTTTGATGTAGGCAGCAAAAGACCCCCTCTGCGATTACTCGAGTACGGAGTACTCCCGAGTACTACTCCTTCACTCCAAGCTGCCAGAACAGGAACGAATACACGTCGGTAAATTCTTCGATTTGCTTGGTCACGGGTTTGCCCGCACCATGGCCAGCTTTACTCTCAATGCGCAATAAAATCGGGCGGGCGACACTCGATCCATTCCGCGCCTCCGCCTGCATCAGCGCCGTCATCTTTTTGGCGTGCATCGGGTCCACGCGCGTATCGGTATCCGCGGTCATGAACAGCACAGCGGGGTACTCCACGCCGGCCTTCACGTGATGATACGGCGAGTACGCATACAGCCACTTGAACTGCTCAGGATTTTCCGAAGTGCCGTACTCGGGAATCCAGAGTTTGGCAATCTGGAAATCCTGGTAGTGCAGCATATCGAGCAGCGGCACCTGGCATACCACCGCGCGAAACAAGTCCGGACGCTGCGTCATCACCGCGCCCATCAGCAGTCCGCCATTCGATCCGCCCTGAATGGCCAGATGATGCTTGTCCGTGTATTTTTCGGAGATCAGATACTGGGCCGCCGCGATCATGTCATCAAAGACGTTCTGCTTCTTGTCCAGCATGCCGGCGCGATGCCAGTCCTCGCCGAATTCGGCCCCGCCGCGCAGGTTTGCGACCGCATAGATTCCGCCGTGCTCCATCCACAAATACGCCGTCCGGCTGAAGCTCGGCGTCAGGCTGACGTTAAACCCGCCATACCCGGTGAGCAAAGTGGGATTTTTCCCGTTCTTCGGCAGACCTTTCTTGTGCACCACGAACATGGGGACGCGGGTGCCGTCCTTCGAGTTGAACCACTCCTGTTGGACGTCATACGCCGAAGCCTCGATCGAAGGCGCATCGACCTTGGTCCACAGCGACGTGGACCCGTTTTTCAAGTCGTAGCGATAGATGGAGGGCGCGAAGGTGAAGGACTGGAATCCGTAGAAAACTTCGTCGCGGTTCCACCTGCCGCCCGTGGCATAAACGGATCCAATGGCGGGCAACGCGAGATCGTTCAGCTTTTTCCCTTCGAGATCGAAAATCTTCAGCTGCGATGAGGCGTCCTGCTCGTATTGCGCGACCAGTTTGCCGCCGAAAACCGCGGCGCCCTGCAACACCGCTTCCGATTGCGGAATGATTTCTTTCCAGGCTTCGCGATCGAAGTTGCCGGCGTCAGTTACGAACACCCGATAGCGCGGCGCATCTTCATTGCTGCTGATGTAAACCTTGCCGTCATAAATGTCCGCGCTATAAAGAAAGTTCTTGCCAGTGGTCAGGCGAATGGGAGCCTTATCGCCTTTCAGGTCCATCAAAAAAAGCTCGGACTTGGTCCAGCCCTCGGAGACGTTGATCAGCAGCCAGCGGCCATCGTTGGAAAGCGAAACGCCGGGCCAGTCCTCGGGATCGCGCCCTTCCCCGAAGATTGCATTGTCGGTTTCAACCGGGCTGCCCAGCAGATGGAAATAAATATGACGGTTGTACATCTCCTGCCCTGCCGGCACCTCGCCCTTTTTCGGATAACGCGTGTAGTAAAAACCAGAGTTGTCGTGCAGCCAGGCAATCGAAGCTGCGCGCGTGCGCTCGATGGTGTCGGGCAGAATCGTTCCAGTTTTAGTTTCGATCACATGCAGAGTCGACATCTCCGACCCGCTGGGAGACGTCCCATAGGCTACGTACCTGCCGTTCTCGGAAGGCTGAAACCAGTCAAGAGCAACCGTGCCATCCGCCGCAAGAGAATTAGCGTCGACCAGAACGCGATCGGCCCCGTTCACAGAATCGCGTACGTACAGCACTGGCTGGTTCTGCAACCCCTCGCGCCGCGTATAGAAATAATGGTGCCCGGCAAGCACCGGAGCACTGACGTTGCCGATCGAGAGCAGTTCGGTGAGCCGCTTCTGAATTGCGGCCCGCCCCGGCAGAGGATCGAGCAGAGCGCGAGTGTAATCGTTCTCCTCAGACACCCACTTCTGCACTTCGGGAGAATCCGCCTTTTCCAGCCAGCGATAACTATCGATCACCCGTGTGCCATGAAAGTAATCCGCCACCGGCCGAGGTGTCGCGAGGGGAGGCGAATCCGGCACCCGCGAAGAAGACTTGGAATCTGCCCCCACCAGCAAAAAAGAACACAAAGAGAAGAGAAGCAAACGCCCTCCCATACCCACCTCAAAACCAGCGTACCGTATTTTCAGGAGCCGCTCCCAATGTTATGATGATGAAGTCAACCACACTCCTCAGTAGCTCAATGGCAGAGCATTCGGCTGTTAACCGAAGGGTTGTAGGTTCGAGTCCTACCTGAGGAGCCACTTCTTCTGACGCATAGAAGGTAACCGTTGTAGCTGCGATTGTAGTGACCCTCCCAGCGCTGCCGTTCCGATTTCCCTGTCCACGGAAGTGACGAGTTCGATTACTCTAATGCAGACGCCTTGGGGAGGACGCTTTTGCCGGAAACGCAGGACGCTCTTTGGTACAAGAACGCCGTTTTCTATCAGGTGCACGTCCGCGCGTTTTACGACAGCAATGGAGATGGCGTCGGCGACTTCCAGGGACTGGCTCAAAAGCTCGACTACTTGCGGGATCTGGGAGTCAATGCTATCTGGCTGATGCCTTTCTTCCCTTCCCCGCTGCGCGACGATGGCTACGATATTGCCGATTACCGCTCGGTCCACCCACTCTACGGCACTTTGCCGGACTTCAAGAGCTTTCTTGCGGCCGCTCACGAACGCCAACTTCGTGTGATCATGGAGATGGTCCTGAACCACACCTCCGACCAGCACGCCTGGTTCCAGGAGTCGCGCAGTTCCCGCGACAATCCGCGGCGAAATTGGTACGTCTGGAGCGAGACCGACACTCCCTACCGCACCGCGCGCATCATCTTTATCGATACCGAGATGTCCAATTGGGCATGGGATCCGATCTCCAAGGAGTACTACTGGCATCGCTTTTTCAGTCACCAGCCGGATCTCAATTACGACAATCCGGCGGTTCGAGAAGAGATGTGGGATGTGATGAAGTTCTGGTTGGATATGGGCGTGGATGGCTTTCGCCTGGACGCCGTCCCCTATCTGATCGAGCGCGAAGGCACCTCGTGCGAAAACCTGCCGGAAACCCACATCATTATTAAGGAACTGCGCGCCAAACTGGACAGCGCGTATCCCGGTCGCATGCTGCTGGCCGAAGCCAATCAATGGCCCGCCGACCTGCGGCCCTACTTCGGCACCGGCGACGAGTTCCACATGGCCTTCCATTTCCCCCTCATGCCTCGCATGTTCATGGGGCTGAAGCTGGAAGACCGTAAGCCCATCACAGAAATCCTGACGCAGACTCCTGAGATTCCTGCCTCCTGCCAATGGGGGCTGTTCCTGCGCAACCATGACGAACTGACCCTCGAAATGGTCACCGACATGGAACGCGATTATATGTACGACTCTTATGCGCACGACAAGACGATGCGCCTGAATCTCGGCATTCGCCGGCGCCTCGCACCGCTGCTGGAGCACGATCGCCGGCGCATCGAATTGATGAACGGCATGCTGATGTCGCTGCCCGGCACCCCCATCATTTATTACGGCGACGAGATCGGCATGGGAGATAACGTGAATCTGGGCGACCGCAACGGCGTGCGCACGCCCATGCAGTGGAATGGCGGTTGGAATGGCGGCTTTTCCAACGCTGACCCGGAGAGCCTCTACTCTCCTCTGATTCAAAATCCGGTTTATGGCTACCAGGCAGTTAACGTCCTATCCCAGAAACGCAGTGAACACTCGCTGCTCTCCTGGATGCAGCACATGATCAGCCTCCGCCGCTCAACTCCGCTGTTCGGTTCAGGATCGATCGAATTTCTGTATCCTAAGAACCACCGCGTGCTCGCCTACGTTCGCCAGCAGGGGGACCAGGCAATTCTGGTGGTCAACAACCTTTCCAGTTCGGCGCAGGCGGTAGAACTAGATCTGCGACGCTACAAGGGCAAAATACTGATTGAGATGTTCGGTGGCAATCTCTTCCCGCGGATCGGAGACATGCCATACCTTTTAACCATGGGTCCCTACCAGTTCTACTGGTTCAAACTGCGGCGAATCTGATTGGATGGCTGCGTAGCAGATGGCTGACGAGAGCATACTGAGCGACGATTTCATCCGCCAATTGATTGACGTGGGCGAAGTGGACATCCTCGTCGGGGTGCCTACGCACAACGACGCCAAGACCGTCGAGCCCGCCATCCGCGCCATACAGGAGGGCATCGTAAAGTCTTTCCCGCGGGAGCGAGCGGTCATCCTTAATGCTGACGGCGGATCGAATGATGGCACTCCGGATGTGATCATGGGAGCGTCCATCGATGAACTGCATCGCAGCTTCAATGGATACACCCTTCGCACCCTGCACGCCATCAGCACGCGGTATGGAAATAATCCTTCAAGCGCCGCGGCGTTGCGCACCATACTGGCGGCCGCCGAATTGCTTCGCGCTAAAGCATGCACCGTGATCTGCCCGGAGTCCGCCAACATTGAGCCTGAGGGGGTCGCGAGCCTGCTGCGCCCGATCTATCGCGACCACTTCGATTTCGTGGCCCCCATGTACCGCCGGCACAAATTCGAAGGCGTCCTCCTGACAAATCTGCTCTATCCCATGACCCGGGCTCTGTTCGGTCAGCGAGTGCGGGAACCTTATGCTTCCGAATTCGCCTTTTCCGGCCGCTTGGCAAGCCAGTTCCTGAACCGGCATCAATGGAGTGATGAGTCCAATGATTACGACCCAGAACTGGAACTCACCGTCACCGCGCTCTCCGACGGTTGCCGCGTCTGCCAAACTTTTCTGGGTACGCGCAGCCCAACCAAGCGGCAAGCTCGCGACCTGGTGGACGCGATGCGGCAGACGGTCGGTGTCCTTTTCTCAGCGCTGGACGGGACGTTCCCGATCTGGAGCACGAAGACGGCCTCGCAACCAGTGCCCACCAACGGGCCTGAATTCGAGCTTTCCGTCGATCCCCTGCGGATCAACCGCAAGCAGCTCAAAGAAATGTTTTCAGCCGGCGTAATCGAATTGGAATCAGTTTTCAAGTCCATCCTCAGTTCGGCGACGCTCAGCGAACTTCAGCAGCTCGCTAAAGCCGACGAAGACGAGTTCCGTTTCCATGCAGAACTATGGGTCAAGACCGTCTACGAATTCGCCGCTTCATACCACAACGCCGTCATGAGCCGTGACCACATTGTGCAAGCTCTGGTCCCACTCTATCGCGGACGAATGTTCACCTTCCTTGTCGAAAACCGCACTGCTTCGGCAGCCGAGGTGGGCAACAACATCGAAAGCCTTTGCCTGGAGTTCGAGCGCCTCAAGCCTTATCTACTCGAACTGTGGAATGGCAGAAAGTGAGACAACGATGCGCGACATCATTGTAGGAGAACTGACGCAAGCGGCGCAGGAGATTTTCCGGGATTTTGCCCACCTGCTTCCGCGGCTCATTGTCATGCTGGTCATCGTGTTCGTGGGATGGGTCATCGCCTATGTCATCCGGGCGGTTCTTCGCAGCATCCTGCAATTCGCAAAATTCGACAGGCTCTCCGAGCGTGCCGGCGCATCGCAACTGCTCACGCATGCGGCCCTACCCACTCCCACCGAATTGGTCAGCCGCTTCGTTTTCTGGATCGCCTGGGTCGGTTTCATCATGCTCGGCATCAGCGTCCTGGGAATTGGCGGATTGCAGGAACATGTAGAAAGATTCTTCTTCTTTCTCCCTCGGCTGTTTGTTGCCCTGATCATCCTCTTCTTTGGCCTGCTCATTGCCAGCTTTTTCGCGCGGGCGATCCTGCTGGCATCTGTCAACGCGAATCTTCCCTCGCCCCGCCTGCTCAGCATCTCAGCGCGCACCATCATCATCATTTTCGTCCTGTCGATGGTTTCCGAAGAACTCGGAGTAGCTGATCAAACTGTTCTTTTAGCGTTTGGAATCGCGTTCGGAGCCGTCATGTTGGGACTTTCAATAGCCTTTGGAATCGGCGGCAAGGATCTGGCCCAGCAGTTCCTGGAAAACCGCTTTCTTCGCGAGAGAAGGATGGAGAAAGAAGACGAGCCATCGCCTCTGTGAGCGCTATCAACGCTCGCCCCCAGCGGGACGCTGGGATCGCGCCCGGACTGCGGGCCTTTCGCCACGGTCCAGTTCTCCGGGTTCTCCTGGTGAACAGGAAACCGCAAGGACGTCCATGAAACCCGCTTTCTAAGCAATCAAGCTCTCCATCACATCCTCGATACGTTCGGCAAAGTTGGCGGTCAAAGACCATGGACTAGGCTGCCGCAGAACGTGCAAGGTCCCGCGCTTGTCGAGTACATCAAAGTGGGTTCGGTTGCCCTTCCGATAAAAATGAATACTGACGATGGCTTTGCCGACATGGAGATTCCGCAAAGTGATCTGCGGAAGCCAGTCCGGCAATTCCGGATCCAGCAGCAGCATCTTCAGCGGAGCAAAAGGATAAATCCCAAGCATTGCCTGCACGATGGAGAACAGACTGGCAGCCGACCAAGCCTGGGGCCAATTCGTCTTGGGGTAAAGCGCCGGGAACGGATGCTCATGGTCGCGCGGATGTCCACTGAAACACTCCGGCAGCCGGTTGTAGTCGAACAGCGTGCTGACCTCAAACATGGCACGCGCAATGGTGTGCAACTCTTCGATCAATCCAAACCGCATCATGCCCATAGCGAAACTGCCGTGCTCCACAGGCCAGACCGCCCCGCAATGATAGCTGTAAGGATCGTAAGCAGGATGATCCGCCGACAGGGTCCGCACACCCCAACCGCTGAACATATCATCCTGCAAAATCCTGCGCGCAACCTTTAGCGCGGCATCCTTGTGGACGATGCCGCACGCCAGCAGGTGCCCCGGGTTGGACGCGATCGACTTGATCTGCCGGCGCTTGGAATCAAGCCCCAGCGCAAAGAAATTCTTGTCCGGCATCCAGAACCGATCATTGAAACGCTTCTTGAGTTCTCCGGCTTCTTGGAACATTCGCCGCGCGAGATCGCGATCTCCCATGAACCAAAGCAGCTCTGACATCCGCAGCTTTGCCACATAGACGAAGGCCTGCTCTTCGCAGGTCGAAATTGGCGGGTGCACAATTTGCCCATTCTCGTAAACGATTGCGTCGCGGGAATCCTTCCAGCCCTGATTCTCATTGCCTTGCTCGCTGCGCGATTTGTAGCTGTAGAAGCCATCCCCGAACAGGTCCGTGTACTTATCTTTCCACCTCAAAGCGCGCAAGGCGGGCTCCAGCAGAGGTTGAATCGAGTTCTTGTCTCCGGTCCAGTGCCACAACTCAGACAGCACCACGGGATAAAACGATGAAGTAGTAGCCGCGCCGTAATACCGCGTCCGAGGGTTGTAACCGAGAGAAGCAAGCGGTCCGGTGTGCGCCTCGTGCAGCATGCGGCCCGGCTGCTCATCGCGCCAGTCGTTTTCGACTCGCCCTTGCCATTTGGGCAGTTCGCACAACGCACCTCGCATCAGCTGCGTCGAGGTAAGCGCCGCCTGCCACCCTGCGGTGAGGGTATCTCTCCCGAACAAGGCAACGTAAATCGGCAGACCTGCCGCCATGACCCACGCTCGGTCGCCGTGGTCCATATCCGGCAGCCGCAAATCCGCGAGATCGTGCTTGGCTTGAAGCAGCGCCGACTCCACTACTACAGCCAGCCTCGGCTCAGATTTGGTCTGGAAGTGAGTGCTCTCGTTCAGAAATATTTGACGTTTCCGATCGAGTTCGTTTCGGGTCCCGAAGAATTGCCGGCACTGATAGAGGGGCCGCAACGTCTTTTCTTCAATGATGGGAATGAACTTCACGCAGGTATGCCACGACTTCCCCGGCTTGAGCCGAATCTGAAACTTCAGTTTCGACTTGCGGTATTGCACAGGCGAATCCGCGTTCTCGATGCTCACAACCAATCCGCGATGAATTCGAGCCGTGCCGGTGTTTCCCTGGTGGGAGTAATGATGGCTCGCACGGTAGTGGTAACTGAGTTCGGCGCGCCGCGACGAAAGTTTCCGCCAACGCTGCGTCAACTTGCCCTGCTGCTTCCTCTTGAAAGTCTCAGCCTGATCCGAGAAGTCGGCGTCTAATTCGATTTCGAACGGAAAGCTGATGTCTGCCTGCGTGAAGTTCGTGAAATCTATGTCCTCGTGTACGCCCAGTCCCACCGTGCGGGACACCCTTAGTTCGAGCGTCTCTTCGGACTGGGGCTCCATCTCTCCAGACCCAGTGTCTTCCTTCCACGTCTGGCCGGGCGCACGATTGATGTAATAGCCCAGCCACGAGTGTTGCTCCACGTTCGAGACCACAACTCTTTGCGGCTCGCACCCGTCCACATAGTAGCGATAGCGCGAAAGCACCCGCGTCTCGTAGGCAAATAATCCATGTCTGGGGTATGTGCCGATTAAACCATCGAGGTCGGTCGCAAGCACGACGCGCCCCTGGCTGCAATAAATTGTCTTGGGCCGAGGCTCAATCTTGGCGAGCGACCTGTAATGGCGCTCACTCATATCCTCGGAGTGATCTGCACGTGCAGGTTTACTCATCTTTGGGATTTCATTTTCATGCTCTTCTCTTCGCCCAGGCCAAGCCCGCGGCCGCTAGACCGAGCGCTGCCAACGTGACCACACCGCGCGGATCATGGACTTCTTCTGTTCCCGCTTTCGAGGCTCCACAAACTGCTTCTCCGGATACATGGCGTCCAGCATCCCGCTGCCATCGTCCAGGCCTATTTTCAAAACTTCAGCAACGTGCAGAGCATGGCGATTCGTCTCCTGGGCAATCTGCTCCTTGCAACTGAATCCGTCCGTCATGATGATCGTCTCTCGCGATGCAGCAAAAGCCGTATTGCTCTCGCAGGCATGTTGTTCGACTCTACAAGTTACAGATGACGATTTAACGCAAAGCGATGGCGATGAAAATTCGCCATAGATAAAGGATCAGGCAGTGAAAAAGGAAACCGTGGTAGTCACCGGCGCTTCCGCCGGATTGGGCAGAGCGATCGCAAGAGAATTCGCTAAGCGTGGTGCGAACGTAGCTTTGGTTGCGCGTGGCCTCGATGGTCTCAAAGCCGCGCAACGTGAAATCGAAGACCTCGGCGGGCGCGCGCTTATCCTGCCTTTGGATGTGGCCGACAGTACAGCCGTCGAACAAGCGGCCGCTACCGTCGAAGATCAACTGGGCCCGATCGACACCTGGGTCAACGATGCGATGGTTTCGGTTTTCTCGCCCGTCAAAGAAATGTTGCCCGAAGAATATAAACGCGTCACCGACGTGACGTATTTGGGTTTCGTTTATGGCACGCTGGCCGCACTGAAACGGATGTTGCCGCGCGATCACGGAACCATTGTTCAGGTAGGATCGGCCCTGGCTTACCGCAGCATCCCGCTGCAGAGCGCGTATTGCGCCGCCAAGCACGCGATCTCTGGATTCACCGATTCGCTGCGCTGCGAATTGCTCCACGACAAAAGCAAGGTTCGTGTCACGATGGTTCACATGCCCGCGCTCAACACTCCGCAGTTCGGCTGGGTGAAGAGCCGGTTGAAGCATAAGGCGCAACCTGTCCCGCCGATTTTCCAGCCAGAGGTGGGCGCGCGGGCGGTGTACTGGGCGGCGCATCACAACCGGCGCGAGCTATACGTGGGCATGTCTACGGTCGAAGCGATCGTGGGCAACAAGATCGCGCCCGGAATGCTGGATCACTACTTAGGACGAACGGGCTACGCTGCCCAGCAAACCTCGGAACCAGAATCCCCGGACCGCCCCAATAACCTATGGGAACCGCTGCCTGGAGATCATGGCGCACACGGGGCGTTTGACCAGCGGTCCAAAGAGAAAAGCTGGGAACTCCGTGTGAGCTTGAACCGCGTCTGGCTGGCGGCAGGTTTCACCCTTGGAGCCGCCAGCGCAATTTTTGCGGGATTGAGAGGGAGTGGACGTAACCTGGACAGAAGATCTCTTCAGCGCATGGTCCGCAAGGCGGCATGACGCGGGCCTCGCTTCAAAACCCCTGCTTCTCCTGCAGCTGTTTCCGATGCGAGGCTACTTCTTTCTTTAACATCTCATTGGCTTGAGCGAGACTCAGATTATCCGGTACGCGCTTGAAGTCACTGCGATAGAACTGTTGCTGCTGGCTGATGGTCTTGAAGAAAAGTGCCCTGCCAGTCATGTGCACGTTGAGTACTGTCAGTTCCCAATACCCAGGCGCCACCTCTTCTTGTTTGACCTCGAAGCTGCCACCTCTATCGAGATGCCCCAGCAAGCCCCCCAGGAACTTCACGCCATTGGTCAAATGGCCGCTCATTTCCGCGAGCCGGTTTTGTTTCTCGTCTACCCATAGGCTACCGTCCATGGAATGAAAGACCTCTTCCTCGAAACCGCGCGACCGAAAGCGAGGGTTGGGTTTAAAATTGAGCTGCACCCGGTCGCCCTGGCGCGCTCCATAGGTATAGATAAACGCCTCCGGGAGCATCTTCAGCATCCGCCGGCTTCGGGAGTAGTCTTCGTTCTTTTCTTTCCGCGATTTCTGCGCGGCCGCCGGATTATTCACGAGCTGCTGGATGCGGCTGTCCGCTTTTTGTTCTTCCGCCCTGGCGGGCGGATGGCCGTTGATCAGAACGGGAAGCTGCAACTCGGCTTTGGGCGTCTGTATGACGACGTCCACTTCGCTGCCGGAATCCGGCTTGCGCGTTTCGAGCCGAAACATCCAATGGCTATTGTCCTGATCCTCCACGCGCACTTCATTCTCGAGAACGCGGCGGGCAAGAGCGTTGGCCGAAATTTCCGGCGACTGAGCTGCAACAGTTGCATGAAGAATGAGCAGGAAGCAACAGCAGGCAAGGATCCGCATCATCCCCGACAGCGAGCACGCTTCGCCATGGATGTACCTTCTCAGTCGTGATACCAGCCCTGTCGCGTGAGCGGCAGGCCGTCCTCGTGTAAGCCTTTCAACAGCAGCGTACGCTCCTTCCGCTACAAGATGGAAGGACCGCCGATCGTATACTTGCCGCTCCAGGTATCTTCCTCAATCAGCATTTTTCCGTATTGCGCACTCTGAAATGCGTCGAAGAACGCTACATACTGCGCAGCATGTTCTATCATGAAACCGAGTGAACTGCTGCCGGAATATAGCCTTGAGTGAACCCATCCTGAAACCCTCCGATAACCTCACAATCAAGGCTGATGCCTATTTCTTCGATATCGATGGCACGTTGATGGTCAGCCGTGATCTGGTGCACTGGCACGCAATGCATCAGGCCATGCTCGAGGCGTATGGTCTGGATGCCAATTTCGACGGCATCCCCTATCACGGGAAAACGGATGTTGCCATCCTGCGCATGGCGCTAACCCGCCGCGGGATCTCAGATTCCACCTTCGCTGAGCACCTGCCTGCGGCCCTGGCGGTCGTCCGCAGAGAAGTTTCCGCCAATGTGGCTGGGCTTAAACCCAATGTATGCACATCGGTCCCAAAGTTGTTAACCGAGATTCGGGAACTCGATAAGCTCCTTGGAGTCGCCTCCGGGAACCTGGAGAGCGTTGGCTGGGACAAGCTTACGGCCGCCCAGATTCGCCATTTCTTCACCTGCGGAAGCTTCGGTGATAACTTCGAACTGCGCACCGCGATCTTCGACCATGCAGTCTCAACCGCGAAGGGCCGGTTAGGAAATTCGGCTTCGGTCTGCTTTTTCGGCGATACCCCCGACGACATCCATGCTGCTCGCATGGTGAATGCCCAAATAGTTGCAGTGGGTACTGGGATCTTCCCGGTAGCAGAACTGGCGCGCTTCGAGCCAGACCTCTGCTGCGAATCGTGCGGTGAGGTCCTCGGGCGAGTCGGGTAACTTTCGTGCGGAAAGTCGCAACCCGTCCTCTTGCCCCAGCTAAGTACATCGCGTAGGCTGCGGATGGAGTCAAGGTCTACAGGTGTTTTCTGTATTCATGAAACGATTTCCGGTCTTGATGCGCGTCCTATCCGAGTCGCCATACTCCGCCAGACAAGGACGTCGAATGCTTGAACCGCTCCGAAATGCGCGATGATACTCTGCGCCAGCCGAATCTCTTCCACCTTGAAACGGCATTCGCCGCGCACAGCTGTCCCGGATCGACGTCACGAGTCCCGAGCAACGTAATGCTTTCAGCCCCAACGCCCTTGCGCGTCACAGATTCAGCGACACACAGGAACGATGACCCGCTAAGCCCCGGCCCCTCATCCACGACCATAAACCTTGAACCGTCACGCCGCTCTTTTCGCACCCACTCCCTCTGCGCGTCATTCAGCTCAGTTGTGCGATCGTAAGGATGCCCTGCGGGGCGCACCGTAATGCGGCTTGCCCGTACACCGCGTTTTCTAAGTGCCGCCCACGCGACCGCGCTCAGAGGAGTTCCAACACTGCGAATGCCAACCACGGCGACCGGATCTAGACAACCCGCATCCGCCATGGCATCTGCAAAATCTCCGGGATGCAAAGCATAGTAAGCGAATCCTTCCGGATGCGAAATGCGCACTGCCTTAGGCGGATCGCTGGCTAAGGCGTGGGACAAAGCTTGCAATCTTTCCTCGTCGAATTCGCTTCCGACAAATGCCGCACTCAAAATATCCGTGATCTCCGCCGCCTTCGCCGCCGATGCCCAGCCGCAATCACTGAGAGCACACTCCGCCTCTCCCGAGACAACCAGCGCATCGAGAACCGATCCCGGATCGAAACAACTGATTTTGGAGATCACGCCGAGCAGGCGCCGGGCCAATTCCTGGCCCGACATCGTCCCCACAGTCTGTCGGAAAACAATCCGGTTCACGCCCGCCATGCCCGCTTTGATTACCCGCACCATCTCCGGGTTGCATAACGACCAGGTTGAGGCAGAGGCATGGGTCCGCTCAGCGGCGGAGCGCGTTCTACACCGGATGATTATTCCGGGACCTGAGGGGTAGAGCAGCCCTTCCTGTCTAGGGAGACTCCGCGATCGCTAAAAAATAAACCGTGTGTGATGCTTACAAGAATCACTGAGCTCCGGATCGCAGCGCGCGTGGAAGACGTGTGAGCCAATCCCGATTCCCAGCGCCGCTCCGATGAACATGTCCGATGACCAGTGATCTCGCGCCATGAACCGGCTCACCGTCACAATCGATGCCGCCGAGTAGGCCAAGACTTGGACCCACTTCTGCGAATACTCGTGTGACAACACCGTTGCCATGGCGTAGGTGAACATCGCGTGTCCGCCGGGAAACGAAGTGTTGATCGCGTGATGCTTCCAGAAATCTCCGTTTCCGTTTCCCTCGCCGGGCCTCTGCCTGGCGGCAATCAACTGCATTGGCGTGTAGATCAGAAACGTATCGACCAGCGTCTCAAGTGTTAAAAAACCTGTCTCGCGCGCATGGCGATGATTCTCGGTTTTCAGGCCATAAATCCATACTCCAGCCAAAGCGGCCGACAGTCCGCCAATCGCGATATTGGAGCTGTCCTGATAAAACTGATAATGCGCATGCCCAATATGTTTTTCGATGTGCCGGTCTGCGGCAATCAAGCTTCCGGTTCCCACCAATTCCACGACGTCCCACTTGAAATTCGATTCCTTGAAAGGCGTGCGATACAGTTCCTTCTGATCTTCCAGGGTCCTCCGGATCGCGCTTTTCACCCGTCCGTGGTGATCCGAAGTCTGCATTGTTCCGGGACCGCCGCTTGCATCCGCGTCGAACGTGCCTTCCGGTAATGACGAGACGTCAAACCGTACTAACGTAAATGTGGGCACATCCTTCTGGGGGGTTGGCAATGAGGGTAACGATTCGACGGAGCCGGCTTGAGCAAGGGCGCAGTTGCCTACCGCACCGCCCGCAATCAATACCATGAGGAATCGACAGAAGGCCGCAAGCGGTTTGGACAAGGATCTCTCCCGTAGTTGAGCTAACAACTTAGAAGCGCCCTGTTGGATGCAGCGGCCAGAAAAAGGTTAACTTTCGCCCTGATTTTTGCGTGCAACTTTTGTGCATGCTTTTTGAAAAGCAAGGAACTCCACAAAAGCCTGTATCCCGCATCACCAACTGCTGGCATCGAATTCTCGCGATGTGTTCCTCCGCCCCTGGCTTCCGCTACCAGCACTGCCATCGCGGGGAGCAACCTAATTCCATCATGAGCCTCTGGTGGTTTCGTTCTCCATTGCCATATTACAAACGCAACTTCTATCGCCCCTGTCCCGCCCACAACTCGTACTTTCATGCAAACTGGTTCCGTCGCAACGTGCGGACACGATCGCTGCGGGCAAAGGTGATTTCCTGCAAATGATGACTCCCCACGCGAGTGGCCGGGTGTTACTCGTGCGAGAGTCTGCCGGCGGGGAGGTTATCTGTGTAAATCTCGCGCCGGATAGTGGATGGAAATCCGCAGATCAAGCGGCGTTATTTCCTCTTGATCGCTGCAGTCCGAAATTGAAGTTCGTCCCGCAGCAACAGCAACCGATGTTGGCTGCTGTGCGCGTCGTGACATTCCAGGCATTGTCCCTTGACTGCAGGAATATGCTGCCGCAGCGCAGCTGATTCGTCATGGCATGCCGAGCAGATTTTGGCTTTCGACATCGATAAGCTCACGGTCGTCATATCGCCTTGCGTCGTCCTCAGATGGCAAACAGTACATGGCGAATCCATGGCTGAGTGCACCGACTTCCCCGTGATCTTCTGTACGTGGCACGCGGGGCAATCCTTGTCCACCAATCCCGGATGCTCCGCCGCCCAGCTCGCAGGTGCTCCACACACGAAAGCGCAGGTAATCACGACGCAGATAATCAGGACATAGAGTCGACGGCTGTATTCGTTCCCGCTCACGTGTCGCTGCATTGTATGCAAGCCATCGATGTTCAATCAGTAATCAGAATGAATTATGTTCCTGCAAATCAACTCACAATAGCCCTTCCGTGGCCTGCCTAAGTGCTTGTGGTAGTAAAAAGAACAGGCGGCAGGTGATCCCAATCATGCATGCGTGTGACCCCGCTCACACGGCCGAAGACTCCGACCGAGGGTACAGCCCTTTCTGACGTTCCATACCAGACCAGACCGATAGCGATAGGGGGCCTCCCCGCATATAGCTAAAGAAGCGCTTCTGCGCAAAGGATTTCGCAATGAATGCACTCAGAAGACGCCCCACTACTAAGAACTGGGTTCGCTTCGCCATGAAGCTGGGCCTTCTTGCCACGGACGCGGCAGTGTGGACTTCGATCGGCCGCATGATCTCAGAACGCGACGAGGCCACAGATATCCGCAGAGAACACCTCGCCTCGAACCTGCGTCCGAATCGGGGATGGTCTCATGCATCCACGCTGTTTATCGGCGTGGCGATCGGCGTTGGGGTGGGTATGCTTTTCGCCCCGGTTTCCGGAGAACAGGCACGTAACACCATCCGCGACACGGCCCAGGACATGAAAGAGAAGGTCGGCAATATGTCCGGCTGGGGAACTCATGGCCCCTCAACCGCGAGTCGGCGCTCTACGGGAACCTACGCCGAGTGATTGCACTTCGAAGTTTCCCCACAGCAAAGACTTAATGTTTCAGGGTTTCGAAGGCTTCAAACGACCGAGCCTTTGAAACCTTGAATTTTTTCAACTGTGACCTTGACCTTGCAAAAAGGCCAAACTCTGAGGAGAAACATTCATGAAAGCCCCCTTCCTGATCGGTCGAATGCTTTTCGGCGGCTACTTCCTCTATAGCGGCATCAATCACCTGATGCACCGCAAAAACATGGCCGCCTACACTGCGACAAAGGGCGTGCCGAAACCCGAAATTGCGGTGACCGCCTCTGCTGTTCCCCTCATAGTCGGTGGTACAAGCGTGCTGCTAGGCCTGAAGCCCAAGTTGGGCGCAATCGCGATTCTAGGATTTCTCGCCGGGGTCTCGCCCATCATGCATGACTTCTGGCGTAACGAAGATCCGAACGAGCGCATGAATAACATGACCTCGTTCATGAAAAATCTCGCACTGGCTGGAGGAGCTTTGGCACTGTTGGGCGTTGAGGAGCCCTGGGAAGCGAGTCTGAGCAAGCCAACCTTGGCCGACAAAGTGCGCAAAGCTGCCCGCCAACTAGCTGCCTAGCACTTCACCTAGGGGAGCCCTGCGGGGCAGTCCCCCCGAATCCTGTACTGGATCAATGTCACTTCCGCTGAAGACCAGCTACGCGCCAATGGAAGCTCAACCGGCCTCAGAGCTCCCAACAGGATCCGACTGGCAATACGAACCCAAGTGGGACGGCTTCCGGTGCCTGGCTTTTCGCGATGGCAGTCATGTTGAGTTGATGTCGAAAGCGGCCAAGCCCCTCACTCGATATTTCCCCGAATTAGCCGCCAATCTCTCCAGCCTCAACGCGAAGCGGTTTGTGCTCGATGGCGAGATCGTCATCGCCGAGGATGGCAAGCTGTTATTCGACGCGCTGCTAATGCGCATCCATCCAGCCGCGAGCCGGATCAAAAAGCTGAGTGAAGCTACGCCCTCGACTTTCATTGTGTTCGATCTGCTCATCGATGAAGATGGGGAATCTCTGGTTAAGCTCCCGCTCGAAACGCGTCGAAAGAAGCTCGAGCAGTTCGCAAAAAAGTATTTTCACAAGAATGGGTCCATCCGTCTATCTCCTGTGACCACTGATCTTGCCGTAGCGCACAAATGGTTCCACATGGGAGTTGCTCTCGACGGAGTAGTCGCGAAACGGCGCGACCTTCCTTATCAATCCGGCGAACGCACCGGCATGCGCAAGATAAAAAAAGAGCGCACTGCGGACTGCGTGGTGGGAGGATTCCGTTATCTGGAAGGCAAGCCGCTGGTGGGATCACTGCTGCTGGGTCTATACAACGAAGAGGGAAAACTCGATCACGTCGGATTCACCAGCTCGATCCAACAGAAAGATCGCCCGGCATTAACGAAAAAGCTCAAAGCCCTGATCAAGTCACCCGGATTCACCGGCAAAGCGCCGGGAGGGCCCAGTCGCTGGAGCACGAAGCGCTCGACAGAGTGGGAGCCGTTAGACCCTCGGTTGGTAGTGGAGGTCGGATTCGATCACTTCACCGGAGGACGGTTCCGGCACGGCACGAAATTCATCCGCTGGCGTCCGGAAAAGGCGCCTGAGCAGTGCACCCTGGAACAGGTTAAGCGCGAAAACCAATCCGCGCTGAACCTTCTCTGATGGTCGAATTGCTGACCGTGGTGTCTAATTCCCGGGCTCCGGGGCGTACTATCCTCGCGCTCTCCACTTCCGCAATTGCTTCCAAGCCTGTACTAACTCCTGGACTGCTCGGGCGGGAGGAAAGTCCCTGCCCGAGAGCCGGCATTCGCGATAAGCCCTCTCATAAGACTCCCGCACTCCCTGCACGCTGAGCAGCGCCAAATTGCGGGCAATCTCTTTCAATTCCTGCTGGGTCCAGATCTTCTCCTCGCCGAGCTCCGGGCGCCGCGCCATAACGCAACCAGTGTATCATTGTCGCTTTTTGTTCGCCTACTTGCGTTACCCTGCCATTCGGCCCATCGCCCGTTCCAGGAGCGCTGGAGAGCGCAACGGTGCGGTCGGGGAACCCGATCCGCCCACGCGCCGCTTCGGCGCCCGCCGTGCACGATTTAAAGGAATTCCCCCACTGAACTAGGCCAAGCCGACACGCGCCTAGCGGGACTTCCGTAACCATTTGTGTGGGTTCTCTACCGCTATCATGGACCGTCCGGAGCTTTTCGATGACTGGAATTTCTGCCCCTATCCCGCCGACGCCGCCGCCTGCGCGCATACCGGTGGACCTTGATCTCCGGGTGTGGGGCATGGGTGCCGATGGTCATCCGTTTTCGCAGCATGCTCGCGCGCGAAACATCAGCCAGGAGGGAGCGTTGCTGTGCAATATTGAGCGTGACCTCAAGATCGGCGATACCATCGCCATTCAGAATGGTGAGCAAAAGGCCCGCTGCAAAGTTGTCTGGTTAACCAATACCCGCTCGGCACAGAAGATCAAAGTAGGAGTGCAATTGCTCAAAGAGCAGGAATGCCCCTGGGCTGCGTTGCTTCCACAGACGAAGGGTCAGTTGCCCGTAGCTGCCAAAGCCCAGAGAAGGTGGGAGCGGCATAAGATCTCCCTGGGAATCACGCTGCGTAACGAGCGATCTTCCGTCCCGCTGCGGGTCAACGCGACCGACGTCAGTGCAAGGGGATGCTATGTGGAGACGCTGTCACCCTTTCAGATTGGGACTGCTCTCACCGCAGAGTGGTTCTGTGGAGCACAGAAGCTGATCACCCGTACCTTTGTTCGCAGTTGCGATCCGCAGGTCGGCATGGGCATTGAGTTCATGGGGCTGACTACCGAGCAGCAACAGCAATTTCAGCAATATCTTCGCGCCATGAATCCTTTCGCCTGTTCCATCGAACACGCGAATCGCAACTGATTCCGCGTCATGCTGATCTGCGCCTGCGCTGGCGCGCGAACCACAGGTAAACTGGAATCCCCAGCAGAATCACGATCACCCCGCCGACCGAATCCCGCAAGTTGCTGACAAACGTGTAGCAGAGCAAGACCGCCGCAGTGGCAATAAACACGATAGGCACGACTGGATACCCCGCCGTGCGATACGGACGGTGTACGCTCGGTTCTCTTTTACGGAATACGAAAATCGTACTCGCCGCCACCATGTAGAAGAGCCACTCCGCAAATATGGCCAGTGAAAATAGTTCGCGGAAGGCCCCGCCCACCAGCACCAGCAGGATCGCCAGGATCCCCTGGATCACGAGTGCCAGAGCAGGAGTGTGAAACCGCGGGTGCACCTCTCCCAAAGCCTTGAACAGATAGCCGTCGCGAGCGACCGCGAATGGCACGCGCCCTCCGCTCATGATGGTTCCATTCAGGCCTGCAAGCATCGAGATGATCATGCCAATCGAGACCAGCGAAATTCCGATGCGCCCCAGCGCTGCTTCACTCGCAGTGGAAGCCGGAACTGCCGACTGTGCGATGATGGTTGCCGGAAGCGCCCGCTGAATCCCGGCATTCATCCCGATGTACAGCACCGCTACCAGAGCCACACCCGCAATCAAAGCAATAGGAATCGTCCGCTCCGGCTGCTCGATCTCTTCGCTGACCATGTTGAGATCATTCCAGCCATCGTAAGCCCAGAGCGCCGCTACCAGCGCGGCCATAAATCCCACCATCCCGCCCTTCGCTCCGGGAAAGCTGGTGCCGAAGTTGCTCCAGGACCCGGAGGATGCCGTGAATGCGATGATCGCAATTCCCACAATCATCGCAACCTTCAATACCGTAAACGCAAATTGAAAATTGCCGGCTTTCCGCACCCCTATGTAATTCAATGCCGTGATGAAGACCGTAGCGGCAATGGCGGCCAGATGCCCGTAATTGATGACCAACACTCGTCCAGGCGTGACGTGCCAGGCCACAAGCGTCTGCGGCAAGAAGCTGAAAGCAGCAAAAGTTCCTAACACACGCACCAGGCCCGCAGTCACGCTCGCAATGGAAGCGGGCTTAGCAATGAGAAACCAGGTCCAGCCATAAAGAAATCCCCACAGGGGTCCGTAAGCGTCCCGCACGTAGACGTACTCTCCCCCCGAATACGGGCGAACCGCGCCCAACTCCGCATACGTGAGCGCACCAAAGAAGGAGAGCAGGCCCCCGACAATCCACGCCAGATAAACCAGCCCCGCCGAACCCACGGCCTGCATCATCTCCGCCGGTACAAGAAAAATGCCGCTCCCGATAATGGTCCCCGCGACGATCGAAGTGGCATGCCACACATTCAGGCCGCGCACGAGCTCCGGCCTGCTCTTATCGGAGGTCGTACCACTCGTCCCTCTCTGCTCGGATGTTCCTAGTGACATCTCAGAGTTGCCCCTCGAAATCGCCGCCCGTAAGCATTCGGATGCGCATGTCGGGGCATTATAGCTGCCACAATCCGGAAAAATGCTACGCTGATCAAATGAAGTCTATGCTCACGTGGAGACGGCCCACGGCGCTGTCCCGCCGAAGCGAAGCGACGCGGCCTCGATCACGAATGCCGCTGGCAGCCGCTTTGGTTTGCTTTCTCAACTTCCCCGTCTTCGCCGCTTCCTGGACCGTCCAGGCCCAACCTCCGAAGCTGGTGAACGGTGCCCCACTCCTATTCAGAGTAAAATCCCCATCCCGACTCGAATCGCTCTCCGGAAGCTGGTTTGGACATCCACTCACCTTCAGCTACCAGCCTTCCAACAAGACCTGGTTCGCGCTGGCAGGAGTGGGTTTCGATATCAAACCCGGCAGGTACAAACTCGAACTGACTGGAACGACCCCCGCAAACACGCTCGTGACTTTCGCGCGCACGTTCGTGGTCGGGCTTGCGAATTATCCCAAGATCAAGATTCAACTCGCGGTAGATAAGAAGTTCACCGCACCCGATTCGGAACAAGTCAAGCAGATTGCCGATTCCAACAAAATCAAAGAAGAGCACCTCAACCAGGTCACGCCAGAACGCGAATGGAACGGCGACTTCGCTCCCCCGGTGGACGCGCCCACATCGGATGTTTATGGCTCGCAGCGTATTTTCAACGGAGTTGCCCAAAGGCCGCATTACGGCCTTGATTACCGGGTTCATTCGGGAACTCCGGTAAAAGCGATGAATGACGGAACCGTTCTGCTGGCCCGCTTTCTGTATTACGAAGGAAATTTTGTGGTCATTGACCACGGCCAAGGCCTGCTGACGATGTATCTCCACCTTTCACAACTGGAAGCGAAGGAAGGAGAGGCGGTAAAGCGTGGCCAGGAGATCGGTCTAAGCGGAGGAAGCGGCCGCGCGACAGGTCCTCATCTCGACGTCCGCGTCCGGTGGCAAGGCACTTATCTCGACCCCGCCCGCCTGCTGCAATTGCCACTGCCGTGATCGTCCTGCTGGCGAGCCGCCGCTAGGCCGCACCGCCCGAAATCTTCCCCGCCCCCCGCACCACGCGATTCAAGTCGTCTTTCAACCCGAGATTCCGGATCAGGCGGTGCAGGTAATTGGGATGCACTCCAAGAACTGCCGCCGCCTCGATGTAATTCCCGCGCGTGTGCTCGACGGCGTTCATGATCAAATGCTTTTTGAGTTCCTTGACGCCGGCGTGGTAGCGGCCTTCCTGCATCCCGCCGAGCGGCTGCTGCTCGACCAGCGACTCCGGCAAGTCCTCGAGCAGAATAGCATCGGAAGAGCCCATCACCAGCGCTCTCTCAATCGCATTCTCTAGCTCGCGCACATTTCCCGGCCAGTCATAACTCACCAGCGCCGCCATGGCTTCCCGCGACACAGGCTTGGGCTTGACTTTGCAGCGCTTCGCGTTCTTTTGGACAAAATGCCGCGTCAGCATAGGAATATCCTCGCGATGCTCCCGGAGAGGAGGCATGGTCAGCTTCACTACCGCAAGCCGGTAATAAAGATCCTGCCGAAATTCGCGCTTGCGGGCAGCCTCATCCAGATCGCGATTGGTTGCGGCAATGACGCGCACATCGATTTTGATGGGATGCGTCCCGCCAACCCGCTCAAACTCGCGCTCCTGCAGAACCCGCAGTAACTTCACCTGTAGTGCCGGCGCTAGTTCCCCGATTTCATCCAGAAAAACCACGCCGCCTTCGGCAACTTCCAGCCTCCCTTTCTTCTGCGCGGCCGCTCCCGTAAATGCTCCGCGCTCGTGCCCGAACAATTCCGATTCCAGCAGAGTCTCGGGAATCGCCGCGCAGTTGATCGCCACAAACGGCTTCTGGCTGCGGTGACTATTGCGATGAAGCGCCCGCGCCGCCAACTCCTTGCCTGTACCACTCTCGCCTTCAATCAATACAGTAGAATCGGTCGGCCCAACCCGCGCCAGGAACTGAAAAATCTCTTTCACCCGGGCGCCTTCTCCGACCAGATTCTGCTCTTGCCGGATCTCCAGGGAGAGCCTCTGATTTTCCTGCTCCAGCCACTGCGCCCGGCGCGCGTTGTCCAACGCAACTGCCGAGATGCCTGCAATGGCGGCCATCAGCTGCAGGTGATCCTCATGAAACCGGTTCACGCTGGTGGTGCTGTCCAGGTAAATGCACCCAATCGTCCGATCGAAGACGCTGAGTGGCACGCACAGCAAGGATCGCACTTCGGAAACTGCCAGGCTCTCGACTTCGCGCAGCACATCGCTGGCGGCTATGTCCACTCCCAGCATGGCGACGTTCTCCTTCAGGACATGATGGGCGATGGTTCGACTCACTCGCACCAATTGATGCTGCCCTGCCTGCCTGGTGCGCGCATAAAGGGAGCTGAACTCCGAGTTGGCTGCATCCCCCAGCAGGATTGCCCCACGCCCGGCGGGCACAACTTCAAAAATCAGGTCGAGCAATTGCGCCTGCAGTTCTTCCAGATCGCGAATCGCATGCACGACGCGGCTGATTTTCAGGAGCGCGCTCAGATTGCGCGCCAGCGGTGAACTGGAAGGCAGCTCGCGCAGCAGGCGGTCCGGCTGCAAATAGACAACATCTTTGGGATTGATGACCCTGGTTTCCGCCGTCGGCTTGCGGTCATCAAATTCAACTCGGCTGGCCGGAAGAACGCGGTCATCTTCCTCCACCAGGAACACGAACACCGAGTCGCCGGTTGCGATCTCATCGCCGTGGCGCAGCCAATGTTCTTTCACGGTCACGCCATTCACAACCGTGCCGTTGCGGCTCTCCAAGTCAGTGATTTGAAAACGCCCGTCAACTTCCCGGCGCAGCAGACAATGCTTTCGCGAGACGGACGGATCCGAGATCGCGACCAGATTGTTCGGGTCGCGGCCAATGCTGGCTTCTTCCTGGGTCAGCGGAACGACTGTATCTTTGGCGGGTCCTGCTGTAACCACGAGTCTAGGCCGCAATCAATGGTCTCCGGACTGTGCTGAATTTCTTACCACAGAGCGGACGGAAATGCATGACCCTTTGCAATCATTTCTGATATCCGAACGGATAGTCGCACTATCCGACAGGATAGCTCGGCGTCCTCAAGCATCTAAAAACGGCCGTCCTCGCGCGCTAATTGATGCCTATAACGTTAGTACTTTCAGGTATTTACAAGGTATAACATCCAATGCGGGATAACGGCTTCAATTTGGAACGCGGAGTGCTTATTACAAAAGTGAGCGTTGTCGGCAAAGCGATGGGGGAAGCGCTTTCAAGCAGTTCTGGCTGACTTCGCCAAGGTCGGAAGCTCGGGGGACCCCCTCATCGAGCTTCTGACTTTTTTTGAGTGCACCTACCCGGCCGCGACCTCAGGAACAGATGCTAGCGTGACTTCCGGAGCAACCGCGACGCCGTCGCGGTAGCGTACGGTTTTGCCAGAAATCGCCGGGATCTTCTCGCCGGGAACCAGAATTCCCACGAGGTTGAGCGGATCTGCTGATGAAAGCGTTAGGATCTCGCCGCTCAAAGGCAAACTCCTCATCGCCCGCACGGATTCGACAGCAATCGGCAGGGCGAACTGCTCGCCCAGGAACCCGTCCACAAATCGCCCGCCTCGTATCTCGCCGCGATCCTCCAGACGTCGAAACGCCATCAACAGTTCCCGCCAGGAAGGCAAGTTCGATTCTCGTGCCAGCAGATCCCGAATGACGATGCCATATCGGCGCAGGAGCATCCAACAGGCTGCCTCCACGGCGCGCGCCCGCTCCGCGCCCACATCGGCGCGCAGCAGGGCCCATCTCCCCGCACTATGCCGCGGACGCGTCATCTTGCCCATGCCCTGCCCCGCTCTCCTCTTCGGATCAATCAGCGAGCGCAGATTATCGAACCCATCTGCCGTCACCATTCCTGCCGCGACGAGTTCCCACAGCGAGGTCTCTATTTCGGCCTTCAATTTCCCTGTGCCGCGCACGATGTCGGCAAAGAAAGATGCTCCACGCTGCCGCAGGAACTCCAGCACCAGTTGCGCCCCATGGCTCAACCCGCTCTTCACTTCTTCCAGATTGTCGTGCCCCGCTTCTCTCCGGGTTTCGGTGAAATGCGGATTTTTCGACAAAGCCATCCAATCGGCGTCTTCCCGCACGAAAAAAGTAATGGGAGCCACGCTGGTAGGAATCACGCGGCGCTGCCGCGTAGGCTGGGTCCCGTCGGTGGGAATCACCGCCGAATCCAGAGTTGCCGGATGCGGCGACAACCTGCCCCATCCCACTGCCCCCGTCAAGCAGAGCTGATCCAGCCACTTCGGATCGTAATCAGCCACCCGCCGCGCTAAGATTTGCCGTTCCCACGCATTCGCGGGGATTTCGAATCCTTGCAATTGCTGAACGACTTCCAGCACACCCCGCTCGCCGGACACCTGCGACCCGGGCGCCACATGCTGCCAGCGCATCAACCACCGCATGAACTGCGCCGCCGTGACTGGCTCAATCTGCTTCCGCAGCATTCCCACAGTCAGCCGGTGAATCCGAGCCAGCAACCGCCGCTCGCACCACTCAGTCTCACTTTCCCTTGCCTGTGTAGCGAGAGCCTGCCCGCGCGATGTAGGGACAGCCGCCACGGGCGATGTAGGGACAGCCGCCATCGGCTGTCCGGTCGAGCGAAGCTCGACTGCACTCTGTATCGCGGTAACCCCCGCCCGCGTCCCGGAGGAACTGGTGAACTTGCCACGCAGAACCGTCCCCGCCGCCTCCATCCGCAACAAAGCCTTCTCCACATCGGGCGCAGACAGGCCCAGCCACTCCCCCAATTGCGAAGCCGAAGTAGGACCAATGTGCGACATCCACCCAGTCACCAGAGCCAGCAAAGCATCATCGCGGGAAAGGTCCCCGGATTCCACATCGGCCAATTTCTGATCAAACACAGCCGCAGGAAACAAAGCGGTGAAACTCCGAGCCTTCTCCGCCGCCACCCAATACCGTCGCCCATCAACCATGGCAGTCGACGCCCTGCCTTCATTCTTTAATCTCTCGAAGTACCCGTCCCATGCACCATCTATGTAGGGACAGCCGCCTATGTAGGGACAGCCGCCATCGGCTGTCCGGTTCAGCGAAGCTGAACGGGTTTGCGCGACGTCAGAAGCTACGCTTGAATGACCATCCAGCCCAGCCTCGCTCGTCTCGACACCCGAAGGTGCCTGTCCCCACACACTCTCCGGCAGCCCCACCAGCGTGTGCAGCACATCGTGCAACTCATCGGCGTCGCGCACATCCGGCCACGCCTCATCCCGGACCTGCGCAATCGCCCCGGGATCGAGTTTGCCAACTTCTTCCAACACCGACTCGGGCAACATGCGCCGCATCTCGACCGCGCGAGCGCGACGCTCTTCCAGGGGAGCGTCATCCAGGTAGGCGTACGGATTCGCGTTCAAAATCTCATGCGAAAACTGCGACGGCACCGGAGTGTCGACCGCGAGCACCCGGATCGCCCCCGAAGCCATTCCACGCAACACGCGCTGCAGCCCTTCCAGGTCCATCGCCTCGCTGAGCACATCTTTCATGACTTCGTTGACGAGAGGATGATCCGGAATCTTCCGATCGCCCTCGATGTTCTCAAAGCAGGCCGCCGCCTCGGGAAACACGGACGCCAGTAAATCGTCAGACCGCATGCGTTGAATTTGCGGTGGAACCTTTTTGCCATTCTGAAAGCGCAACAGCGCCAGTGCGCGGTTCGCATCCCAACGCCAGCGCGTGCCGAAGATAGGAGAATCCAGCGCGGCCTGCTCCAGAATCGGCTGCACCGAATCGGCCTGCAAGAAATGGAAAACATCGCCAAGCGGAAAGCTGTGTTGCTCCGCCAATGCGATGTTCAATCCATCGTCGGTAGCCGCGGCCTGCAGCTCAAAATTGAATCCGCGGCAGAATCGCTTGCGCAGCGAGAGCCCCCAGGCCTTATTGATCCTGCCTCCAAACGGTGCGTGGATCACCAACTGCATCCCCCCGCCTTCATCAAAGAATCTCTCGGCAATGACAGTGTCCTGAGTCGGGACAGCGCCCAATACCGCGCGGCCTTGCAGAATGTATTCGATCGCCTGCTCCGCGCCCGAATCATCCAGCCCGCACTCGTCCTTCAGCCAGGAAACACAAGCAGCGACCTCGGGCTGGGTCGCCGAAAATCCGACCGGAGACGTATGCGGCAGCATGTCGCTGATCTTCTGCCGCAACTCTCCGATGTGCAGCGAGAGTTCATGCGTCCGCGCGGGAGCCTCGCCGCGCCAGAACGGCACGCTGGGCGGCGCTCCATGCGCATCCTGCACCAGCATGCGTCCGGCATTGGTCTCAATGCGATGAATCATCCAGGAGGTATTTCCCAGGAGCATGATGTCGCCGCGATTACTCTCGACCGCGAAGTCCTCATCGACGGTTCCCACCACAACCTGATCAGGTTGCGCCACCACGGTGTAAAGAGAATTGTCGGGAATCGCTCCCCCGCTGGTGATCGCAGCCAGCCGTGCCCCGCGCCGCGCCCGCAATTTGTTGTTCACGCGATCGCGATGCAGATAAGCCCCGTACCGCCCTCTCCGGGCCGCAATCCCTTCGGAGAGCATCTCCAGAATTTCGTTAAACGTCTTGCGTTCAAGGCTGCGATACGGATAAGCCCGCCGAGCCATCGCAAACAACGCACCCTCATCGCAAGCGTCGCTCTCCAAATGTGGCGCAGGCGAGCCCTCGCGCGCAGGCTCCGAATCCACTTGCGAGTCAGGGTTCGGTGCGCCTGCTCCCGTGCCGGCGAGAAGCGCTCCTGCCGAGTTGCCTGCCGCGGCGCAGGTTGCCACGATCTGCTGCGCCAGCACATCGAGCGGAGCCTCCGGAATCATCAAGCGGTCGAGATCGCCCAGCTTGATGGCCCGCGACAGCGCGGCACATTCCATCAAATCATCGCGAGTAGTTGCAAAGAACCGGCCCTTCGGCACCGCCCCGCGCCAGTGTCCCGAGCGCCCCACGCGCTGCAGAGCGACGGCGATCGACCGCGGAGAATTGATCTGCACCACCAGATCCACGAAGCCCACATCAATTCCCAATTCGAGCGACGCCGTCGCCACCAGCACCCGGACCTGTCCTTCTTTTAGCTTTCTTTCCGCCGCGAGCCTAAGCTTCCGCGACAAGCTTCCGTGGTGCGCTGCGACGTTCTCTTCCCCAATCCGCTCGCCCAGATGATGCGCCAGACGCTCCGCCATGCGGCGTGTATTGGTAAACACCAGAGTCGACCGATGCTGCGCGACCAACTGCGCCAGCCGGTCATAAATCGAGTCCCACAGTTCGTTGGAAGCCACGGGTCCGAGCGGCATCGGCGGAACCTCAATGCCGAGGTCGAGCTTGCGCTTGTGGCCCACATTCACGATCACGGGATCCGGCCGCCCCGTCCCGGTCAGGAAATGCGCCACCTCCTCAATCGGCTTCTGCGTAGCCGAGAGCCCAATCCGCACCGGAGGCCGGTAAGTCAGCGCCTCCAACCTCTCCAGCGACAGCACCAGATGCGCCCCTCGCTTGTCGTCCGCCACCGCATGAATTTCGTCGACGATCACAGTTTCCACATCGCGCAAAATTGCCCGGCTCTTCTCCGCAGTTAGCAGGATGTAGAGCGACTCCGGAGTCGTCACCAAGATATGCGGAGGCCGCTTCAGCATAGCCCGCCGTTCGGGCATCAGCGTATCGCCGGTGCGAACCGCAGTGCGAATCTCGGGCATCAGTAGCCCACGTTCGCCGGCCAAGGCCAGAATTTCTCCCAAAGGGATTTCGAGATTTTTTTGAATATCGTTCCCCAGCGCCTTCAGCGGGGAGACGTAGAGAACTTCAGTGCGATCAGAAAGCTCGCCGGCGAGCGCTTTGCGCACCAATCGGTCAATGCAAGCCAGGAATGCGGCGAGAGTTTTCCCCGACCCCGTAGGAGCAGAAATCAGGGTAGTGCGCTCGGCCAGAATGTGAGGCCAACCCTGCTCCTGCGGTTCCGTAGGAGTGCCGAACCGCGAGACAAACCACTCGGCCACCAGAGGGTGCGCCCAAGCCAGGGAGGAAGGAACCGACTGCATCCGGCTATTTTAGTGCGAAACTGGACTTTCGCCAAGTCTTCGCCGACGCGGATTGTGAGGTTCTGAGGGCGTACTGATAAACCAAGCACGGCAAAAAGAACGGGAGCCGGCAAACCGGCTCCCTGTAGTTTGAATCCAGTGCTAGTTAGAAGGTGAACTTCACGCCAAAGCGAATGTTGCGGGACAGTTGGTAGTACTGCGGGTGCCCGTATTGGCTGTTCAGAGCCCCAGACCGTCCAGTAGTGGCCTTCTGATTGTTAAGCATATCCTGGACGTTGTACGGCGACTCTACCGCAGCGTAGAAGTTCTGGCCATCTACGATGCGGCATTGTGTCGAGGGTATCGTAGGGTTCGCAGGGTCCGGCTGCGATGGGAACGCGCAAGAGCCGGGGACCGAGTTGAGGTTGGGCACTCCAATATACTGATTCGTAACGGCGAGCGAGGTGATGTCCTGATTCACCGCAGTTACTGCACGCTGATTCAGCAGGTTGGTGAATGTCGCAGAGAAGCTTAGCTCCTTCGACTCCCTGATCTTAAAGGCCTGCTGAATGTTGAAATCCGTTTGCGTGAACCAGGGCAGACGTTGCGTATGCGGGGCGCCGATCGTAACGAAGCCGGTGGTCGGGTCCTGCGACACATCGACCCATTTCCCGCGATTCCAAGCCTGCACCGCCCAGCCGCCGTTTCCAGCACCAACGTCCAGATAGCTGGTCTGCGGGGACCCGCTATACAGGTATTGGAAGATGCCGAAGTCGGTTTTCAGCTTCCTAAGCCAAGGCAAGGTGTAGTAGGCATATCCTTTGAAAGTATTGGGACGATCGGTAGGCAACGGTCCGCTCGAAGACCCACCAAATGAGTTGTACTGGAAGTATGGTTCATCAAACGCACGGCTGTTGTTGGGTGAACTGCGTCCGCCGAGTTGGCCGTCCGACACGTCTGAACTGGTCAGGCCGGTGTAGTTGCCGCGCAGTTTGCTGTACGTATAAGAGAACATTCCGTACCAGTTGTGACCAGCGCCCTTGGTGAGCCGGAACTCCACCGCATCGTAACTGCGCACCGGTTTGATCATCCTATCCGGCGGGCACAGTTGAGGGGGGTTTGAAGTGCTGTCACAGACGAGAGGAGTCTGCGGGTAAAGGAAGTTGTAGAAGCTGCTGAAGTTGCGCTGGACCCCCTCACCAGGATTGCCGATCACGAATGTCTCCCCGCCGGCATAGAGCGAGGAATCCTCGATCGCGTGATCCAGGCGGCGACGATCCCAGCGAACTTCAAGAGCCACGTTCTTCCTAACCTGATAGTCTGCTCCGAAAACCGACTCATGCTGCGAGAAGGGCTTCAACCCCGGGGTGACACCTGTCGAAGTCACGCTGCACGTCGAGCACGTGGTCGGGAAGGTACGGTAGTTGAGGTTTTCGATGAATGTAAGTCCCGGCGGAGCCGAGCCGGCCCAGTTCGCCTGGATCGTATTGTCCGGAATGCCATTTGCGTCGAAACCCTGGCCGCAGTATCGGTTCCCGGAATCGAAAGCTGGAGCGATACTGCTGAGGTCAGAAGTATTCAGGAGGTAGGCGCAGTCGTTCCAATACTGGCCGCCGAAGGAACTGATGGCAACGTTCAACTTCATAATGTCGAAGAACTTGCCATAGCTCCCGAAGATCTTCATTCTGCCATCCTTAAATACATCCCAGGCCGCGCCAATACGTGGCGCAACCTTATCAGTCCAGCCGAACTCAATCGGGTTACTCTTCAGACCAGCGGTGGTGCTGGCGGGCAAGTATTCCTTGTCAAAGCGAACACCCGCATTGATCGTGATGCCGTGGCCGATGGTCCAAGAGTCTTGGGCGAACAGGCCGTGATTAAAGCTGGTCACATTTCCGCCAGTTCCAAAATCGGACACGATGGCGGTTCCGTAAAGGCCGTTGCAATTGCCGTCCGCATCGAGTGCACCTGCGGCCGCGCAATTGTTCACGCCCGTGTCACTTCCTGGACTGTACAGGCCGCCAGTTGCACCCACCCATAGTTGAACGAATGGCATGTTATAAGTCTGCAGAATATCGTTCCGCAGGCGATTGAGTTGATAACCGAACTTAAAATTGTGCGTGCCTCCCCATCCGCTCTTGAACCATGCGACATCCTGATCGAACTGAATCGCCTTATTCGCGTCCCTTCTGGTATAGGCAGAGCTATGCGCTGCACTGTAGACATCCGCTACTTGCGCCAGTGACGGGGGCAACGGATTCCCCAGACTGTCAGTATCGTTGGTGCCATCCGTCTCCTGGAGAAACAGAGTCCCAGTCGTAGGGTACCCGCTATCGCCATAGTTTTCGAAGTAGTAACCGAGCCGCGTGGTGGATACGAGGCGCGGCGTAATGCTGATGTCGGCTCCCACATTGACCGTCACGTTGGGCGCCTTGTAGCCGAGGTTATGGCCGTAGACCGAAGGTGTGGTCGCTGAACTGACGTTTAACAAACCTTGGGTTGAGTCGTCATACGGAAGATTGACGCCATGAACGCGTTGATACTGGTACAGCCAAGACCCGAACAGCCGGATCTTTTGGCTAACCTCTGCGTCCACCCGCGCGTTCGTGTAGTAGGTTTGAATGTTGCGCGAAAAGTTGAATACTCCTCCGCTATGCGGAACACCGTCGACACAAGGCGGGTCGCCGGTGACTGGATCGCACGCTGGATAGTTGACCCTGCGAGTCTGTCCGTACAGTTCGGGATTGAATCCGACAAACGCAAAAATACGATTCTTCAGGATCGGGCCTCCAAACGTGAATCCCGGCATTACATCGAACCCCTTCCGGCGGACCGGCTGGTAGTTCTCATACGGAGGGTCAAAGAAGGCATTCGCGTTGTTTGTCGACCCATCTGGAAAAGTCGCACCCGGACCGACAAGGGGCTTACCAGGTTGATATCGTGAAAACGCATTCGGCGAACCGTCCATTGACAAGGTCTCGTACTGCGAGAAGACCGATCCGTGATAGCTGTTTGTGCCCTTTTTCATCACGACGTTCACGACACCACCAAGGGCTCCGCCATATTGTGCTTCCTGACCGGTGCTCTTTACCGCCACTTCCTGGATGAAGTCAAAAGGCACATTCGTATGCGAAAAACCGCCGATCAGGTTCGCCGTTTGCTGGCCTTCTACCAGGTACGCATTTTCCGCGTCCGATGCACCGCCGACCGAGTAGCCAAACGCATTCCCGTTGGTTGCACTGCCGGGGATCATGCCGCCGCTGCCGTTGGCCGCCGTGCTGCCCATCAAAGGTTCATTGCGGGCCGAAGGAGCAAACTGAATCACCGATTGAAAAGAACGCCCGTGCGGCACGTTGTCCACCACATCGTGGGTGATGTTAGTCTGCGTGGTCTCAGTGGTCACGTCGATGATCGGCGCTGCCCCGCTCACTTCCACGACTTCGGACGCGGAACCTATTTCCAGGGTGACATCGAGAGTCGGCAGGTGACCGACTTCCAATGCCAAACCGCCCTGCTTAACGCTTTTGAATCCCTGGGCCGACACCTCTATCGTGTAGGTCCCAGGCGGCAGGTTTGCAAACCGGTAATACCCAGCCGCATCGGTATCGAGCGACTTATCGCCCACCAGCGTTGTGCCCCTGACTACCACGTGCGCCTTCGAAACCAGCGCGCCGCTGGCGTCCTTCACCGTACCTTGCAATCCGCCAGTTGTTTCCTGGGCCATGGCCAACGGTAATGAAATGCTCATCACCAGCAATGCCAACAGCAAATTAATGTTTTTCAACCGCATAACGCTTCCTCCTGAAGATTTCAAACGCGGCATTTTGAGATAGCACCCTTCTGGGACCACGACTGCCGCTCTACAAAGTCTTTATTTGCTTCAACGAGAACTGGACCCGACCCGTCCAGGTTTAAAAGAAGAGTAACGTCTAACATCTGCAAACTTATCTCCAAAACAGTCTCAGTTATAAACCATTTGTTTCTAATCATATAACGCGAGTTATGTTACGAGAAGTTACGAAAATTTGTAGGAATGGCGACTTCGAATACGGTTTTTGGAAGATTGTGCCCGCAAACGTATGCCTCTTGGCTGTCATGGATGCCTCTACCGGCACACGTCGGCACACATGGATCAACACTGCTAGAATTTCCCCCCGATGCCCAAACTCTCCGCCCAGGCGCGCGCCCGCAGAATCAAACTGCTGCTCTTCGACGTCGACGGCGTCCTCACCGACGGCAAGCTCTTCATTTTTCCCGCTCCCACGGGGACACAACAAAGTGTCTTGGAACAATCCGCGGAACACAGGGGCGAGGGCGGATTCGGCTTTCACAGCCAATCCATGATTGAAGCCAAAGGTTTCCACGCACACGATGGCGCTTCGATTTCGCTGGCACGTCTGGCGGGCATTAGAACGGGACTCATCACCAAGCGTGTATCGGAAACCGTGGCCCTTCGCGCCCGCGATCTCAGGCTGGACTTCGTCCGCCAAGGCATTCAGGACAAGCAGACCGCGTTCGAAGAAATTGTTAAAGAGGCTGGAATCAAGCTGGAGGAAGCTGCCTTTGTTGGCGATGACGTTATCGATCTCCCTGCCATGCGCACGGGAGGCTTAGCCATCGCGGTGAAAAACGCCCGCGCCGAAGTGAAGAAAGAGGCACACTACATCACACCCCATGCCGGAGGCGACGGCGCCCTGCGCGACGCTGTGGAGTTCATCCTGAAAGCGCAAGGCAAGTGGAAGAAGGTCGTAGAAGCCTACATCGGCGAGCGCAGCCCAACGGTGCAGTAGAGCCTTTGCGGTTTTGGTCTAGTTTTGGCTAGAAGCTATTAGCTAGAAGCTAGTAGCTCTGAAAAAACCCACCGGACACTTGCTTGGGGCGTGCTCGGGTCAGCATCCGGTGGGCTACCGTTTCTCCTTACTCACCCTGTTGTTTTCAGGAGTATGTAGGGAAATTAAACACCCGAAGCTCTCCCCGGTTCGTCTATTTTTGTAAAGCTTTGTAAAACCGCCGCCTTGTGACTCGCCGTGATTTTGTCTGCGCTACATCAATGCATAAACATTGCCGTCGGCGCTCCCCACATACACCACATCTCCGCCCACTATGGGAGAGGACAGAATCGATCCCATGCTCATGACCCGCTCCACTCCATTCACCATGTCATCGTAAAAATCTCCGTGGAATAACGCCTCCCCATTCGGGGTGCCGTCGGGTTTCACGTACTCCGCGCTATGTTGTTTCGAGGCGTCGGTCTCATAACTCCACAAAGCCTTCATATCGCCAAGTCCGACGGCAGCCACTTTTCCCTGGGTAGAGCCGATGTACAGGACATCTCCCGCGAGCGCAGGCGAAGAATACAGATACCAGTGGTTGAATCCCAGTGATCTGAGCACCTTTCCCGTCTTTGCGTCCACTTCGTAAAGTAGACTCGAGTCCGAGGTCGGAAAATATACTTTTCCTTTCCGCACCGCTGGAGATCCCACCACCCACGATCCGTTCGCGGAAAACGCCCACTTCTTCTCTCCGCTCACCGCATCGAGCGCGTACAAATGCGAGTCCCGGCACCCGAAGTAAACCATTCCGTCCGCCACAGCCGCTGAAGATTGAATGCCCACCTGGTTGTAGGTATCGTGATCGTCCCCGGTTTTGAATTTCCATTTCTCCCGCCCGCTCGCGGCATCGATAGCGTAAAAGTAAGTATCCCAACTCCCGATGAACACGGTTCCATCCGCGATGGCAGGCGACGCGTGCACCACACCCCCGGTTTTGAATTTCCATTTCACCGCGCCCGACGCCGCATCCAGGGCATAAACATTGCCGTCGCCGCTTCCGAAGTACACTGCCCCATTCCACACCGCTGGAGATGAAAGATAACAATCAAACGGATCGGGCATGGTCTCTGCCACAGGTTGCGTGCCGTGCAGATGCTTTCCCGCAAACCGCCGCTCTCCTCCCGTCTGAAATTTCCACTTCAGGGGGCCGCTTGCCGCGTCCAGCGCATAAAGGTTCCCGTCGTACGCCGTGAAGTAAACCATGCCGCCTGCGATCGCGGGAGTCGACGGCACCCTGCTCTTGACCTCAAACTTCCACCGCTGCGCGCCCGATTGGGCATCGATTGCATAGAAGTTACCATCGGTGCTTCCCACGTACACCAAACCATCCGCGAATCCAGGCGATCCAATCACCATCCCGCGGGTGTGGAATTGCCATTTCACGCGATTGAATTTCGGTACTCCGCCGGACGCGTACACGCCCGTGTGCTGCAGATTGCCGCGAAACGTCGATACGTCCTGAGCAAATGCACTCCCGCAGATGAGTAATAAACTCAGACACACAAGCTTCCTGTGCATGGATTCGCCACCTGGATTCGACGCCTCGAAACGTAGAACGTGAGTGTAACGAATCAGGTCCGCAATTTCTCTGGTGAAATTTCCTGATCAATATGGCGGAGAAACGCATTTCCCAATTCGCAGAGGACGACACCTGAGACTAAATTGCGGTGGGCGCGTGAGGTCTGAGGTTCGACTTGCGGCTATTCCGGCAACGCCGGCGTTTTCGATGCCATCAATTCCGTAAAGCGCTTGTCTTTCCTCAACTGCGCAAATTCGGAGTCCTTGTAAACGTTGTTCAGATCCTTATAGCCCTCTTCCATGGCTTTTCGCAGATACTCCAGTGAACGATCTGAGAAGCCCATCTTGGCGTACAACTTCGCCACCGTGTAGTCATAGTGGGCCCGGTCTCCGGGACTGGGCAATTGCGCCTGGACACCGGCGCGCGAAGTCCGCTCGAAAACGTCGGGATCGAGTTCCACCGCCTTCTGGTAGGCCAGTACCGCGGGTTCAAATTGCTTCTTCGAGAACAGCGCCGCTCCCAGGTTGCTGTAGAACGAAGCCGCTGTGTCGTCGATCGCTATGGCTTTGCGGTACTGCTTCACGGCTCCGCCGTATTTCCTTTGCTCATAATAGACCACGCCGAGATTGTTATAAGCATCGGCAAACTTGCGATCCGCTTTGATCGATTGTTCAAACGATTTCTTGGCCTCGCGATAGCGCTGCATCATCAACTCGGTGATGCCGATCTTGTTCAGCAAGGGCGCCGAATGAGGAGACTTCGCCAGCGCCGCGCGATAGTAATCCATCGCGTCCAGGTAGAGTTTCTGCACGCGCAATTGGTCCCCACGCGCATCCAGATCGGCGACGCTCGCGTCCGGAGCGGGCGGATCAATGGTGCGAAGCAGCGGCGGTTTCACTTGCACTTGTTCGGAATGTGAAACCTGCGCCCAAGTCGTGCTCGCCAGGGCAAACAGGCAGACTGCGGAAGGAACTACTAACATCTTCGGGAAGAGAGTCACAGGCCACCCCCCAATTTCTGCGCTTATTCTGGCACAGTTTTGCCGGTCCGGCGATGATTTTCACGCGCCCGAAGGATGTGCAATTGGCGACTGCGGTCATCCCCGCAATGTTATGTTTTGCTTGTAAAGCCCCGCCCATTGTGCGTGGAGCAGAAAGTGACACCCGAAAACGGTCTCAATGGGGAGGATCCTCCTGTGGCTCGGCGGGCTTGGCGGGCGGCGTCGAACTCTTGTTGTCGTCCTTGAATATGCCCGCGATCTTGCCAAAGAATCCTTTTTTCTTCTTGGGATCCTGCTGCTGCGAATTGGGATCCTGCTGATTCGCGGCTTGCGGCTGCGGCATGACAGGCTTCTCCCCGCCTCCAAACAGCCGCGAGAAGAATCCCTTCATTCCCGCCTGTTCGTCGCAGGTATCGTGCGGCTCGGTGCCCGCCACGAAGGCGGAAGTGTAATCATCCGGGCACGACGCGGTGGCCAGCCGGTTCGTCGCTTTATCGAGCTGAACATCCACCACGCCGGAAGGCTGCATGAAGGGCTTCATAGCCGAATACTGCGGAAGCGTCGCCGCCTTCTTCATGAACTCCGCCCAGATCGGCGCTGCCGTTTGCGCTCCGCTCAGCCGCAGGTCGCTGTAATCGTCGTACCCGACCCACACGATGCACAACAGATTCGAGGTATAGCCGGCAAACCATCCGTCATGCGAACTGCCAGTCTTGCCCGCCGCGGGGAGCGTGAACCCGCGCAACCGCACCGCCGTATAGCCCAAGCCATTGTTGATCACGCCTTCCATCATGTTAGTCATGACGTAGGCGATCCGCGGATCCAGTACCGGCTTCTGGTCCGTGTTGTAGTTCGCGATGACATCGCCTTTCGCATTCCGCACGGAGCGCAGCAAAATGGGCGACAGTCGCACTCCGCTATTCCCAAAAACTGTGTACGCGCCTGCCATTTCCAGCGGCGACGCGTCGTACGATCCCAGCGCCATCGCTGGAGTCGCTTTCACAGACGTGATCCCCGCCGACTTCGCCAGATCCGCCACTTTGTCGTATCCGACTTCTTCCGCAACTTTCACCGTAGCATTGTTCAACGACATGGCCAGCGCATACCGCAGGCTCACGTCCCCGTGATATTCCTCTTTGTAGTTGCGCGGCTCATAAATCTGATCACCGTAAACAAAGCTCGAAGGCGCATCCGTCACCGTGGACGCCGGCGTAATCACTTGCGGAGATCCGTCGATGGCCGTATTCATCGCGGCCGCATACACGAACGGCTTGAAGATTGACCCCGTCGGACGCTTGGCCACTGCGTGGTTCAACTGGCTCCAGGCGTAGTTGCGCCCGCCTACCAGGGCGAGCACCGCGCCCGTATGCGGATCCAGCGCCACCAGTGCCACTTGTGCCTGCGGGCCTTCCAGCACCTTGGTCTCGTACTTCTTGCCCACCTTGATGCGCTTGGTTCGCAGCTTTTTCACTTGCTCGTCCACTAGCTTAATGCCGCTCTCCACTGCCAGCGCGGCTGCCTTCTGCAGGTCTGGATCCAGCGTCGTGTAAACCCGGTAAGAGCTGTCGTTCAACTCGTTCTCGCTGTATTTACCGATGAGCGTGTCGCGCACCATGTCCACGAAATAGGGAGCGTCGCTGGCCTCCACATTCGGCGCAGCCAGTTTCAACGGAGTCGCCTTCGCCTTTTCCGCCTGCTCGCGCGTGATCGCGTGCGTGTCCACCATGGTCTCCATCACCAGATTGCGGCGATCCATCGCGCGTTCCGGATGGCGGTAAGGGGACAGGTAGCTGGGCCGCTGAATCAATCCGGCCAGCAATGCCGCCTCGGGCAATGTGATGTCCTTCAGGTCCTTGCCGAAATACGCCTTCGATGCCTCCCCGAATCCGCTGATCGCAAACGACCCGCGTTGCCCCAGGTCCACCCAGTTCGCGTAGAACTCGAAAATCTGCTGCTTCGAAAATTTCTGCTCCAACTCCTCCGCGATCAGCATCTCCGTCACTTTGCGCTTGATCGACTTCTCCGGAGTCAGAAAAAATCCGCGCGCCAACTGCTGCGTAATCGTCGACCCGCCCTGCGCCCGCCGCTGCCGCAGCACATCTTCCCAGACCGCTTCAAAGGTCCGGACAAAATTCACCCCGCTGTGCTCGAAAAAACGCCGGTCCTCAATGGCCAGCACCGCCTGCAACATCACTGGCGGGATATCGCTGTACTTGACGACCTGCCGTTTCGAGCGCTGTTCCGCGTCGAAAAGGGCCGTGACCAGCTGCGGCTCGAGTTCATAGGCGGACAGCTCATTGCCCTTGCTGGTGATCCGCGAAATCTGGCCGTCCTCAATCTCAATGCGTGCCGGCTCGGGCGAGTGGTATGACTCGTCCCCCGGCGTAATGTCAATCCCGCCCTTCAAGAGCTCAAAGCTTCCCAGCCTCGACGCGCCCTCCTGATCCGCGTAGCCAGCGCGCCGCAGTTCCGCCGCAATCTCCTTAGCCGTTATCTTCTCGCCGTCGGTGATCGTGCGTGGCAGAGCATAGATTTTTGCCGAGTTCGCGAATACGGGCGTGCGAAACCGCTTTTCAATGATGCGGTCGTATTTGATGTAGAAGTAGGAGACGACAACCGTAAACGAAACGGCCAGCAGCAGGAATGCCACTACGGCCGCACGTAGCACTGGATCGCGCGGCAACCCGCGTACTCCCCCTCCAACGTTCATTCTAGGAATTCTGATTTTGATGGCCACAAGTCGACTCTACGCCCGATCTTTGATCAGACGATGTTGCTGCCGAAAAGGTTTGACGCTCCATACCTTGCCGATGCTACGAATCTGGCTCTCCGGAGCAAGCCCGAAGCTCCGGCTTAGCGGGATCATTGCATCTATTGTACCGCCCACGCCGCAAACGGAAAGAGACCCGCGGTACATGCGGGTCTCTTTTTCGTAAACTAATCTGCGCGCGCCCTCCAACCCGAAACTCACTCGCTTGCTTCTCTCAGTGCGGGTCCGTTACGGCCCAGGCTGGGGCCGAGCCAACTCCCGTGACCGGCGATCCCAGGCTCGTCAGAACCCCCGTCGTGGTGTTGACGCTGGCAACTGCCAGAGTGTCGGTGGAATGCAGGAAAAGATACCCGCCAGTCTGATCGAACTTACCCGAAAACGCCGTTATCGTCATGAACGGAGAAGTCGAGAGTGCGGTCAACGCTCCACTCGACGTGTCAAGCTGGAACGCTTCCATGGGTGAGCTACCCGAGATGCTTTTGTTGAAGGTATACACCAGCGTTCCGTTCGGATGCACGGCAAAGGTCGCCGGAATGTAAGTAGTCGCGAACGGCGAACCGCTCACCGGAGTCAGCGCTCCAGTGGATTGATCAATGGAATAGACATAGACATGGTTATCACTGCCGACGCCGTTATTTGCCCCATTTCCGGTAACTCCCAGCATGAACTTGCCAGTGGGCTCGCTTTGGAGTTCAGCGATGCTGATGGGAAATGGGTTTCCCGGCGAAGGCGTCACCGTGGTGGAACCGAGGGCAAATACGTCCACCTCACCCCCCAGGTTGCCTGCCGTGACATAAAGAAATCTGCTCTTCCCGTCCGTCGCCGCCTGCGCTGCGAAGAATCCGGTGGCAAAGGTGCCCAATGTGGTTAAGCCACCAGTAGTTTGATCGATCGAGTAAACCACAACCTGGTCGTTATTCGCCCCTAACAGAAACAAAAACTTCCCCGCGGGATCGGCAGAGATGGAATAAACCTCCGTGTTACTGGACGCGAATGGACTTCCAGTAATTGCCGTCAAAGCTCCCGTTGAGCCATTAATCGAGTACGCCTGGATCTGAACGCCTACCGCCTCATAAAGCCATTTCATTTGCACGACGACCATTCCCGGAATTGGATTCAACGTCCCTGGCGGAGGGACGAACGTCGTGATCCGACCGAAATTCCCTGAAGTATCCAGCATGGTTGCGCCGATGCTTCCACTATTGGCGTAGTAAGCAAAGGCAGAGGGGCTGCCACCGCCGATTCCGCCGCCGGGCAGGTTGCAGGTCGCGGCGGGCGGAGTGGAACCGCCAGAACTCCCGCCAGAACTCCCACCTGTCGCGCCCGGCGTTGCCGTGGCGCATCCCTTATTACCGCATCCCGCCATAGCCATCCCAACGACTAAAGTTGCCAATACAAGAAAAAATTTCCCCAGAATTTTTGCCGACATCACTCCGAGCCTCCATCGTGCATCTCGAACCCAATCGACTTTCGATGATCGGTTTCGGGGGCCTTCAGACGTTCGAATCCACTGCCGATGTTAGGGCGAAGGTAACCGTATGGCAACGTTACCGATGTCACGGCCCTTTCCTGTGCGGCCTGGAACGCGAGCCGTCCAGGGAGGCCCCACTTCTCGCCGTTCTGCAAGAAGCGGGGATTCCATTCTCATTCAGATAATTCCCGTTTCTGATCTCCTGATTTGTGACTTAGGAGTCGTGAGTACTCCGTACTGGGTACTGACACCTGAGTACTACATGGGAACGGAAATTTTTGCCGGAGGAGGGATCACATTCGAGATTCCGAACTGGATTAAAAGCCGCGATTTCCGCTGGAGGGAGTGAAATGCAGAGTGAAAGAATATCCCGGCAGGGCCACTCGGACACTGTAGTCGGCCGCCACGTAGACCGCTGGAGCTCCCGGCGTGCCGATCCGCTGCACCGTTATCTGCTCCGGCATCAGCGTAATCTGGTGTTCCTGCGCCTTCTTCACAATGGCATCCATCAAGTCCTGGTCTGTCTGACGCGGGTTCGAACCGCCAACCATTGCCACCTGACGCAGATCATCTTGGAACGAATAGTTCGCCAGTTCCGGCGGAACGATCTGCCAGGCGCAGTAGATCATCCCCCCAATGACCAGTATGCCGAATAGCGCTTTAAGCGATCCCATGTCCCACGTTCCGCCCAGCGGGACCGGAAACTCCAGTTATCCCGTCCGCCCGAGCAACTCCTGAAAATGCTCCACAACCGCGCTGATCCTAACATCGCGTACTTCGTGAGTCGAACGGAAAACCACCTCGACCGTACCTTCGGTAACTTTCTTTCCTACCGTAACCCGAAACGGAATTCCCACCAGATCGGCATCCTTGAATTTCACGCCCGGACGCTCATCGCGGTCGTCCAGGATCACGTCCAATCCGGCTGTTTCCAGCCGCTGGGCAATGTCCTCCGCCGCATTTCGCACCGCCTCGTCCTTCATATTCACCGGCGCGACCACCACTTCAAACGGAGCAATACTCGAAGGTAACCAGAATCCATTCTCATCATTTCCCTGCTCCACCGCGGCCGTCAGAATGCGCTCGATGCCGATTCCATAGCTGCCCATGATTGGCATGATTTCCTTGCCGTTCTTGTCGAGCACACGCAGGCCCATCGCCTCCGAGTAGCGATAGCCGAGTTTGAAGATGTGTCCAATCTCGACGGCAGTATCAATCCGCAGCGGCTTGCCGCAATTGGGGCAAACTTCTCCCGCCGTTACCGCCCGCAAATCGGCGTACGCCGTGGGATGAAAGTCCTTGCCCGGCGTGAGATTCTTCAAGTGGTAGTCCTTCTTGTTCGCGCCCGCAATCAGGTTCACGCGCCCCTCAAGTGCTTTATCCACCAGCAGCACCGGCTTGCCGTTGGGATTCTTCATATCCCGAGCCCAGTCAATCCCAACCGGCCCGAGATATCCCGCCGGGGAATTGAACAACGCCTCGATCTCGGATTCCTCCATGGGACGGGTCGCAGTCGCAACCGTACCGTTCAGCTTCGCTTCATTCAGTTGATGATCGCCACGCATCAACACCACAATGGGGCGCGAAGATTTCTTCTTCCCAGCGGCATCGAACTCGTCCGCCATAAGAGCCAGCGTCTTGATCTTGTTCTTCGGAGACACTCCCAGAAATTTCGCGACATCCTCAATTGTCTTCTGCCCTGGCGTCTGTACCAGCAGCGGCTTCCCGTCGCCCTCGCTGGCGAGATCCGTCACGCTTTCCAATTTCGAACTCGCCTTCTCCATATTCGCCGCATAATTGCAGGCATCACAGCTCACAATCCGGTCTTCCCCCGCGGGCGTGCGCACCATGAATTCGTGCGACTCCTTCCCTCCCATCGCCCCCGAGTCCGCCTCCACCACCATGTACTTCAACCCGCAGCGTTCGAAGATCTTGCAGTAAGCCTCGTAATGCTTCTTATAGGAAACATCCAGTCCCGCGGCATCAATGTCGAAGGAATAAGAATCTTTCATCATGAACTGCCGCACGCGCAGCAACCCCGACCTCGGCCGCGGCTCATCGCGAAACTTCGGCGCAATCTGATACCAGATCTGCGGCAGTTGCTTGTAGCTCCGCATCTCCTTCAGCGCGATCGACGTCATGACCTCTTCTTCCGTCATGCCCAGGCACATGTCGGCGCCTTTGCGATCCTTCAGCCGGAACAGGTTCTCGCCCATGAGCGCCCAGCGCCCCGAAGCTTCCCAAACCTCCCGCGGATGCAGCGCCGGCAAGTAAAACTCCTGCCCAATACGGTCCATTTCCTGCCGGACGATCGCCATGATCTTGTTGAACGAGCGCGTGCCTAAAAAGAGATAGGAATAGATTCCGGCCGCCAACTGCCGTATGTATCCGGCGCGGACCAGGAATTTGTGCGAGGCCACCTCGGCATCCGCCGGCGCCTCGCGCAATGTGGGAATGAACACTTGTGACCAACGACGCATAGTGTGTGTCGACTCTCGCTGTTAAGAAGAATGCTAGATTGTAAATGATTGCAGGTAACGGATTATGTAGGGACAGCCGCCATCGGCTGTCCAGCCGAGCGGAGCTCGGCAGCATTTTGCAGCGCGTGACGGCTCGATAATTTGGACGAAATTGTGATCTTAAGCCGAGAGCTGCTTCAAAATCTCTCTCCCCAGCTTTTGCGCCTCCCCGAAGAATTTCTGATACTCCACAAACAGCCGGTTCAATTCCAGCGATTTATCCGCAGTAAGCTTCTTGCGCAGAATCATGTCCCGCACATGCACGGGATTCGGCAAAGTCGAGTCTTCATTCAACTCTTCCAGCGCGGTATTCGGGTCGTAGTGATACATAGGCCAACCTCAATTTCGTAATTTGGAAATTTTGTAATTTAGTAATTTTGTAATTTGGAAATTTAAAAATCAGACCTCTGTGGATTTTCAATTACCAAATTACCCAATTACCAAATTACAAAATCTCTAAACTAGTTGCGTAGTCCACAAATCATGCAAATGCACGATTCCTTGCAGAATTCCGCTCTGGTCCACCACCATCAAAGACGTGATCTTTTTCTCTTCCATCATTCCCAAAGCCGTCGCGGCGAATTCTTCCTTCCGTATCGTGCTTGGCCGTCGCGTCATTGCATCCGCTGCGGTGAACTCCATCACATCTTTCCCGCGCTTCTCCAGCAAACGCCGCAGATCCCCGTCACTGATGACGCCCACCAAGCGGCGATCTCCCTCAATGACGGCGGTCACTCCCAACTTCTTGCGCGACATCTCGTAAATCACTTCGGACATGTGGCTCGAAGGCGCGACGCAGGGGAGAGCTTCTCCCGTATGCATCAACGACTCCACTCGCGCCAATCGCTTCCCCAACTTTCCGCCCGGATGCAGATTGGCGAAATCTTCTTCTTTGAATCCCCGTCTCTCGCTCAAAGTCACAGCTAACGCATCTCCCAGGGCAAGCATGGTTGTGGTCGAAGCCGTGGGCGCTAATCCCAACGAACAAGCCTCCTGCGCCACTGAACAATCCAGCGCCACATCCGCGGCGGACGCCAAGGTGGAACGGGCGCCCCCGACCGCGGCACTAATCTCGTCTCCCGTCATCGAAATCAGCGGCACCTGCAGCCTTTTGATGGTGGCCAATAATGCCAGCATCTCCTCCGTCTCGCCGCTCGACGACAGCGCCAGCACCACATCCCCGCGCACGACCATCCCCAAATCCCCGTGCAGCGCTTCCACGGGATGCAGATAGAGCGCAGGACTCCCGGTAGAGTTCAAAGTCGCTGCAATCTTGCGCGCAATCAGGCCGCTCTTCCCCATGCCCGTTACCACCAGGCGCCCCGCGCAGCAAAACATCAATTCGACAGCCCGCTCGAAAGCAGCCCCCATCGAACCCGCGATGCGATCCGCCAGCGCCCGCAGCGCCTCAGCCTCGATGCGAACCACGTTTTCGCCCGTATGTTTCATGAAATCAGTGTGCGCAGAAGGAAGGATGTTAGCACGCCAAAAAGACGACCGCAGGGGACGGGAACGACGCAGCGGGATCTCAATCCAAGCGCCAACGCTCAATTGCTAGAAATGATCCTCTGCCCGCAAAGCTTGTGCCGTTGACTGCGAGCGCGCGCTTACCCCCGCTAACCCTCGTGCCTGGATCACCCGATCCCAGGGTCCCGCCTGCCAGTTATCCCGCGCCTTCTCGGCACGCCACCAAGCCGGCAGCGTAAGCATCAAATTCCGGCCTGTCGCATGCACATAAGGTTCGTACATCGATCGCAGCTTGCGCAGTTTTTCCCGCCCATATTCGTCGCTGCGTAACCGCAAGCCCGCGCGGCTCAAAGCATCGCGCATCTGCTCAAACTCCGGATCCGGCAGCCGGTCGGCAGAGTCAGAATCGTATTTCGCATTCACTACCTGCGCCAGATCCACCGCCGCGTGCCGCGCCATGGCGAACGTCAATTTCGCCTGTCCAGGATGCACTCCCTCAATGCCGGTCAGCAACAGTGAGGTCACGTCGAGCATCGTCGTCAGTGCCCCCAACCAGGACTGATTGCTGTGCTGCGAGCGAAAAAAAGTCAGAACTGGATAGGATATCTGCGCCTCCAGCAACTCCGCCGCCCACCGTTCCCACTCGCGCAACACTTCGTCCAGCACCGATTGATCCATCCCCGGATCTTCGGTGCGTCCCGCCAGCCGCACCAGCAACTCCACTGCGGAAGGTGGCGATCCCGCCCGCGCATCCAGCATGGAAATCTGAATCTCTCGCCGCGAGAAGGAGGAATAGATCACGGGAATATATCCAACCACCAGGCCCAGAAACGCAAAGCCCATCCCTGATTCGATCACCGAAAGAGCGCGCGCTCCGCCTGATGTGGGCAGGATGTCGCCATATCCCAGAGTGAAGAAAGTCTCGCCGCTGTGATACAGAATGCGCCCGAACGTGAGGCGCTCCTGACTCAGTTGCTCATGTCCGCCAATGCCGTACTGAATCAGGGCAAATCCCAGGATCAGGCCAGCCGCCCAAATCCCCAGCAGCACGATCAGCGAAAGCGGCCCGAAATACCCCAGGAAATTTTGCTGCCGAGAAGTGGGCCTGATGAGCTCCGCAAGCCGCCGCCATGGCATCCACGTGCGCCGGTAAAAGTAAGCCGTAAGCTTGAAATTGCGCAGCACCCGGCGAGGCAAAACCACGGTCTCGAACGCATCCAGCAGCACCACCCAAACGATGGCAAGTCCCAGCACCACGCCGACTATGCTGCCTTGTACATTCAAGATCAGACCTCGGGCGTCCGCCCTCAGACCTCAGCTATTTCTGGTGAAGATGAACTTTAGATACGCGAGGAAGACTATCAGATTCGGGATACAGGATTGGATGTCTGACGCGGAAGCCGAAGTCCCTGGCCTGAAGTTCCAGCTAGGATTTGCAGCTATTGAGGCTTACCCGTCCCCTGCTGCTGAGGGTTCTGCTGCTGGCCTGTTGCCGGCTTGGTGCCATCGGCGGGCTTCTTCGGCGTGCTCTTCTTCTTGGTCACGGGCTTCTTCGGCGGCTCGGTATCGTCGACGATAGTTTTCTTTGGAGGCTCCGCCGGAATCATGGCCTGCGCCTTGGTCAAGTCCGTCCGCAAGCGGCTAATCTCCGCCTCTTTGGCCGTGGATAGATTCACCAGCCGGTCTGCCAACTCCTTCCGCGTATTCTCGAACGTACTCAGATCATTGGAGAGCGACTGCAGATCATCCTTGGATCCAAAGGCCCCGGCTCCCTCGGTCACACTTCCGAGCACGTCATAAAGAGCGTCCAGATTGCGGTAGAGTTTGAACGTTGCCGGCAAGCTCTCTGGCGTGGAACGCAGTTGCCCGATGATCTCCGGCAGCGCGCCCTCGAGATTGCGCTGAATCGAATCCACGTTTCCCAGCGCCTGCTTCTTGTACGATCCATCCGTCTTCCACTTCTCAATCCGGAGCTTCTGCAAATCGCTTTGGGTTTTCTTGGAAGTATCCTCGATTTGCGCCAGCATGCCATTAATCTGCGTCACTGATGCATAAGACACCGGCGAGCTGCCCTGGCCATTCGGACCTGCCATGGATGATGGCCCTGACTGTGCCAGCGCTACCACGCCGGTGAATAGGAATAAAGCCGAGGAGAGAAAAAGATTGTATTTCATTTCGATGGTTGGGTTTCGCGGCACCAGAATACTACAAGGATACCCTCGCGGCGCATCAGGTGAATCCCCCACCTACCCCGACATGGCAAGTGGCGGCACGTTCGCGAAAAATCTGTTGCCCTTGTGCCCGCTTCGGGCAAAGCTGACGCGCCGTCCATTCGACTCCCGCGACAATCCGCATCATAATGAGAGACATCGCAAAGAACATGCCTTGGCTCCGTCATTGTTTGCTCTGCATGCTATTCCTGTCCGCTATGCTGGTTCCCGCCTGCGCGCAGCAGGGCTCCCGGCGCCTGATCCTCAAAGATGGCTCCTACCAGTCGGTCACGAAGTATGAAGTCAAGGGCGACCGCGTCCGCTATTACAGCTCCGAGCGCGAAGAATGGGAAGAACTCCCCAATTCCCTCGTCGACTGGCCCGCTACCGATAAATACGAAAAAGATCGCGCCGCTTCAGCTGCGGCGCCTGAAGCCGTCCAGCTCGACAAAGAGCTCGAGCACGAAAATGAAATTGCCGAGGCCCAACTCCCCCAGGTCGCCCCCGGGCTCCGCATCCCCATGCGGGACGGAGTCTTCCTGCTCGACACGTTCCAGGGCGAGCCGCAGCTTGTGGAAGTTCAGCAAAACGTCAGTGACGTCAATCGCGACACGAAGGGGAACATCCTGCGCGGCGCGATCAACCCGGTGGCGGGGGTGAAGGCCTCGATTGAACTCGATGATGCACACGCCAAGATCCAATCCCACGCGGCTATCCCGTCGCTGTACATGAACGTGGAAACCGGGCCCGATCAATCCATGCCGCAACAGCCGGAGCAGCCCCAGCAACCGTCAGTCCCATTCGAGCGCTTCCGCATTCTGCGAGCCGAGGTCAAGCGCAACAAGCGTGTTCTGGGCGACATCAAGCGCCAGATCACGGGAAAGGTTAGCCAGGAGCAGCACCTGGTCAAGACCACGATCACGCGCCTGCAAGGTGGATGGCTCAAGATCACCCCTACCGAGCCGCTGCCGCCGGGAGAATACGCCGTCGTAGAAATGATGGGAAAAGAAGGAATGAACCTGTACGTCTGGGATTTCGGCGTCAACCCCAAAGCCCCCGCCAATGTGAATCCCTGGAAGCCAGAGACGAAGCCCGCAGCTGAACCCGGTAAAGCGAAAGCTCAGCAGTAGGGCCGCGCTTCACCCGAGGTGAAAACTGAGGACTCGAACAACGCAGCTACTCTTGCAGCATCCCCCGCTGCGCCACTCCGATGTTATCCCGCGTCGAATTCTTCACCATGTACATCATCCCGTCGGCTTGGCGGATAACGTCATGCGCCGTGCGCGCATCATGCGGAAACGTGGACAGTCCAATCGACGCCCGCACATTCAGGTTCAGGCCCTCTTCCTTGCAGAAAGTGCTCGCGCGCAGAGCATCTCTCAATCGCCGGGCGACCACCAGTGCCTGATCCTTGCCCGTCTGGGGCAACAGCACGACGAATTCGTCGCCGCCATAACGGAAGGCGAAGTCGATCAAGCGCAACTGCGCTTTGATCAGATATCCAATCTCGGCCAGCAGCTTGCTGCCGATCAAGTGTCCGTACGTATCGTTCACCGCCTTGAAGTGATCCAGGTCGATGAACAGCACGCTGAATTCGTAGCCGAAGCGGGAGGACCGGTAAACTTCCGTCTCCAGCGTCTTGTACAAATGCCGGGCGTTGTATAGCCCGGTGCAGTCATCCGTGATGGTGAGCTCCTGGATCTTCTCCACCCAACGCGCATTCTCAATCGCGATGGCCGCGTAATCGCAAAGAGCCTGCAGGAAGAACAGTTCCGGCTCCTTGAACCGCTCCATGTCCACGTTGACCAACTGAATGACGCCCAGCACTCGCAGCTTCGATCGCAGCGGGACACAAATCACTGACCGTGTCTCCCACTTGGTCGTATCATCCACGCGGCTGGCAAAGAATGGATCGTTGCGCACATCCGGCACCACGCGCGCATCTCCGTGCTTGGCCACCCAGCCGGCAATCCCCTCGCCCATCTTCAAACGGACATTCTTCAACGCCTCAGCCTTGTCGCCGACCGCAATCGCAAAATAAAGATCGTCCTGCTTCTCGTCGACCATCAGCAACGACCACGTATCCGGACGGAAGTACTCCGCCATCTTGTCCATGATGGTTTGCAGGATCGAGTCCAGGTCCAGCGACGACGTGAGCGCCTTGGCCACGTCGTGAAAGATTGTCAATTCCTGGCTCTGGCGGGTCAATTGAGTACCGGCCTCAGGCATGGAAATCCGTTTGTTCTCCGTGGATGGGTGACCTTCAAAAAATTATATGTGGCGCTTTCGTAAGCCAGCAATGAACGTTGGTAACCGTACCATTAAAGCCAACGTCCACAAGTGTTTCCAGACGGCACCCTGTCCCCGACTCCCTATCCCCTGATCTCTTGTCCCACCCGTGGTCTGCCAATCTCAAACTCAGGTCTGTGCCCACTGCCCGTGGTGATGAGTTCTATAATCAACCCGAAATGAAGATTCTCTTATCTCTGCTCCTGCTGATCCCCTTCGCCCAAACGCAGACCCCCGATCCCCATTCGATTCCCGTAGTCGATGCCGGATTGGGCTCCTGCTCCGCCGACTTCACCATCACCGACACCAACAACAAGCCGGTCTATTCCGCCAAGGTGAAGGTTCACATCGCTTACGGATTCGGTAGCTTCCACAAGCTCGATCTCGAAGTCGGGACGAACGTCGATGGCAAAGCCCGCTTCACCGGCCTGCCAGACCGCCTCAAGAAGGGACTCTTCTTCGAAGCCTCCGAAGGCGACCGCACCGGCAACGCCTTTGATGATCCCTCGAAGACCTGCAAAGCCCAGTTCCCAGTCACGCTCCGAAAATCCGTGCAACAGACGCAGTGAGTAATGAGGAGCGTCCTATCGCATGTTTTCTGTCGGTGGGAATTACTCTCCTAGCGCTGCACTTCATAGCCGAGCGACACTGTTCCCGAGCGGTAAATCTTGTTGCTCAGCAATCTGAGCTTCGCAGGCTTGTAAGGAGCAGGCAGCAGCGGAACGCCGCTGCCGAGCAATACCGGGATCACCGTCACCTCGACCGTATCGACGCAGCCGCAGTCTAGGAGCGAGCGAAAAAGTTTGCCCCCGCCCATCAACCAAACGTCTTTCCCACTCTGATTTTTTAGCCCTTCTACCCAACCCACGCTCAAGTCAGAGATGATCGTTACCAGTGGATGATCGCTCTGCCGCATAGTCCGGGAGACGACAAAGGTCTTCATTCCTGCGAATGCCTTCTCCCCTAACCGCTTTTTGCCCACCTCGTACGTTCGGCGTCCCATAAGCAGAGTATCGAACTGCGCCCATATGGCTCCGAAATCGACCTCCGGATCGATGCCAATCCAATCAGCTTCGCCGTTCGGGCCAGCAATGCAGCCATCGAGACTGGTTGCGACGAGGTACCGAATGTTCCGCATCTGGACTCCGTGTTAGCAGTGGATTCCCGTGAATGCGTTTCAGTGTTTCACAATGCAAGCAGGATTTGCCAAATGACGCGATGTACTCACACAAGCAGTGCAGAATTCGGCCGATTGCCAGTTTCAGGAAGCCATCAGACCTCTGCTACAATCCCGGCGTGAAAAGACGAACCCTGCTCAAGACCATTCCTGCGGCCGCCTTGCTTGCGCCATCCCTTTGGACAGAAGCACGGGAAGCCAGCTCGCAGCCGGCCCAAGCCTCAACCGGCGTGTACGAACTTCGGGTCTATCACACAGCCCCCGGGAAATTGCCAGACCTGCTGGCGCGCTTCCGCGAACATACCATCAAGATTTTTGACCAACACGGAATGAAGAGCGTCGCCTACTGGATCCCCACCGATGAACCAGAAAAGAGCAACACGCTCATTTACATCCTCGAACATCCCAGCCGCGAAGCAGCCGCCGCCAACTGGAAATCGTTTGGAGACGATCCAAACTGGAAGAGCGTGCGGGACAAATCCGAGGCGAACGGCAAGATCGTCGAAAAAGTCGACTCCACGTTTATGGCTCTTGCCGACTTTTCTCCTCCGCTTCGCTAGAGTTAGCCTTCACACTCTCAGAGACGACTTCGTGTCGCCGCAAGTAATAAGTCTTCATGCTGATGCGCTCCTGGCGCCTTATCGCCGCCGGGAACCCGTACCCGTTCGCCCGGTCTTCGACGACCGGCGCAGCGGGACCTCGTCCAACACCACGTCCTCCGATTCGCCTTGCCGGGGCACACTCCTCAGCTTGCGCACCAATGCCAGACGCTTGTACGGATCTTTCTCCAGCATGGCGTCGACATACAAATCCAGCCAGCTTTTACCATTGCTATCCATGTTTGTCGTTTACGGCGAGTGGCGCGCATGAGCCTGCCGGCGACTCCAGAACCAGCGGAGTGGCATACCCATGCGGAACTGGCCGTTGCTCCGCTCCTTATCACTTAGGGATGCCTTATCTTGTGAAAAGTTGCGCCCGGTAAAGGCGGCGCGGCCAGGAATTTGCAGCTATCCCCGGGCGCCAGCGTGTGGTTACCCCGTCCTTGACCTCTTGGCTGTAGCCACTCGGCCCGGGTTGTCCTATGATGTTCCCATCCGGCCGCGACGGACCCATGGGCGAATTCGGAGACAAGTTTCGCAAGGCTCGCGAGAAGAAAGAACTCTCGCTCGACGACGTTTCCAACGTCACCAAGATCGGCTCTCGCATGTTGCGAGCCATCGAGGAAGAACACTTCGACGATCTTCCTGGCGGCGTCTTCAATAAGGGCTTCATCCGCGCCTATGCCAAGCACCTCGGCCTCGATTCCGAAGAGGCCATCACCGATTATTTGGCTTCCCTTCGCCAGGCTCAAATCGATGCCCAGGAAGTTTGGGATCCCCAGCCCCCTTCCCCGGCTCGTGCAGGTAGCAACGGAAAGGCGCGGCCAAAAGAAGCATCCAAACCCGCCGCGAAAGCGGCAAGCGGCCAAGCTCCTGCTCCGGTCGTGATCGAAGAGCTTCCCGAGCTGCAACTCCCGCGCGCGGAGGACGTCCGCCCCGCACGAAGTCAATTTTCCCCCCAGAGTTCCAGCGGCACGCCGTGGCGAATCGTATTGGCTGCTGCCCTCGTAGCCGGCTTGGGAATTGCCCTCTGGGTGCGCCACTCCAGCAGAACCCATGCGGCTGCCACCTCGAGCACGAGTGCACCCACCACGACAGTAGCTCAGGCCGTAGTGCCCGCGGCTGCTTCCGCCAGCGTGAGTCCAACTTCACCGCCAGCGGCAGCGCCCTCAACTTCCAAAGCGGAGGTCAATCCAACAGCGCCGCAACCCGTGGCAAACTCTCCCGCGCAACCTGCTCCGCAGCCTTCTCCAACTCAGCCTGAACCCGATTCGACCGACGTGACAGTGACGAAGCTCGCGAAATCCACTTCCAAGCCGTCCCAGAAGACCGCGCTGGCTCTGTCGCTCGTCATCCGCGCGACTGAGAACTCCTGGATTTCCGCATCCGCCGACGGCCAGCTCGTAAGTGAGGAAACTCTCATTGCGCCCGCCCATACCTCGATTCGCGCAGCCCGTGAAATCAGCGTCCGCGTAGGCAATGCCGCAGGCGTTTCGTTTATCTTCAACGGCCAGGAGATCTCGGTCCAAGGCGCCGAAGCCGAGGTGCAGAACTACACTTTCGATTCCAGCGGCATGCATGTCTCTTCCGCTACTCCCGCCCTCACAGCAGTGCCGTGACATAAAGTTGCCTCGCTAAACCTGCCCTGCCCCCACACTTTTCCGGGTTGCAAGTGTTTCCTTCACAGGCATTGGCGGCTTGCGGGGTGCGCACACGGCGCCGGAGTTCGCGGCGCTCGCTTCGCTGGGGGCGGACGAGGCGTCCACCCCTACACAGGCGCCCTAGCTGCGCAGTTTTAACTGCTTGCGAAAATCGGAGACAGACGGACGAACCATCTTAAGGGACTAGGCAATTGCGGTGAGGCGGAATTGGGGCGAATCGGGCGCCGCTTTCTTAGGGCGGGCTCTTTTTCTCGGGGCAAGCGGACGCAACATCCAGGCTTCCATTCGGCAATGAACTCGGGATTCCCCTGTCGAGCTTCGCTCGACTGGACAGCCGATGGCGGCTGTCCCTACATGGGCGATGATGGGTGTGTCCCGCCTTTCGCCATCAATACCGTTATCCCAACCGATTTCTACGTCCCCACTCCCGCACGATTCGATTGTGCAGCGGGCCCAGCTGCAGCGGGCACTGCCAGCCCTAAGGCTCGCACGATCTTCGCCAGCGCCGCCAGGAAGGCTTCACTTCCCTTGTCCAGCGCCAGTTCCGATTTTTCCAAAAATGCACACGCCCCATCCTTTCGCAACCGCTCTGCATTCTTGTTCGATAAACCCGTAAACACCACCACCGCAATCCCCGCCGTCAGCGGATCGCTTTTCAGTTCCTTCAGCACCTCCGGACCTGTCATCTTCGGCAGAAGCATGTCCAGAAGAATGACATCCGGCTTCTCCCGCTTCGCTCGCTCCAGCACGCTGGCTCCGTCCTCGGCCGTGCTCACCTGATAGCCCGCGCGCGCCAAAGCCCGTTCCGTCGCCATCCTCAGGAACTTGCTGTCATCGACCAGCAAAATCTTGGTCATCGCACAACTCTCACGTCAAAACCCGCGCCGGCGGGCGGACTTTCTTATTTCTTATCGGCAACGTTGGCGTGAACTTGAGCGGGATCAGGGCAGAAACAATGGAAAGCGATAAGCAGCGCGCCGCCCGCCCGCCTCATCTAAAATCGAAGCAGACGGATTTTCCATGGCTGACGACTCCATCACCATCTCGCCTGGCCCGCAGTTTAAGACTGCGATGTTGCTGGCCCTTGCTGCCGACATTCTGCAATTGGCGGTTTTCCCCATGTTCGTCGGAGGCGCGCTTTCGCCCGCCGACGATATCTTGGACCTCGGCATGGCCGCTCTGCTGACCAATCTTCTCGGCTGGCACTGGGAATTTCTTCCTACCTTCTTCGCGAAACTGGTTCCAGGAGTGGACCTCGTACCTTTCTGGACGATCGCCGTGGTCAATGTCTGGCGCAAGGCCAAGCGCGATGCGGTTGCCATCGACGAGCACATCGGAGAACTCCCTCCTGCGCAACTGCCCCAGAAGTAAGCACACAAGAAACCCACGCCTTGCGCTCGGCAAAGCGTGGGGTTACCCGGGTGCTTCTCATGTTGCTGGTGCGCTGCTGTTATGCCGCTCGGCGACGCCGTCCTGTTGCGGGCATACCCGCATCCCAATCGGTGGTGGCAATCACGCCCAATTCGTTGGCGGCTTGCGCGTAGAAGTACTTCGCTTCCGGCTCTCCCGCGAATCCGTGCATGATCGGTCCCAATCCGGCCATGGTCATCTGCACCGCATCCATAGTGCCATGCATCTTGAAATCAATCGGCTTCTTGCCATCGCCATCGTAGTCGGTCAGCATGGAAACTCCCGCGACCATCGATCCGTTCACAAACGCGGCTGCCGCGGCACGGCCCTTGCCGCGGACCGCAAACCACACGCCCAGGCCGAGGAAATACGTGGTCACCGCCACATCGAGCCAGGCGTGAACCCGGGGGGAGATCAGTTTCGGAGCTCGGCGGAACGCGTCCGGAATCGTGGTCTCATCAATCTCCATATCCTCGATCCGGGATTGCATCTGCCGGCCCATCTCTTTTACGTTTCCGGCAACCCGCGATCCCATGTCGCTGACCCGGTCTGCGGCCTCCCGGGCATAGTCCGCTGCCTGAGTCAAAGTGCTGTTCGCTTCTTGATTCTTCCTATTCGCCATAAAAGGTATCCACCTTACATCCGTGATAGCAATCGCCGCCCAGCGCTGTCGATAGGGCGAAGCATGTAAAAGACGCACCCACGTAGCGACAGCCCCTCGGGCTGTCCGGGTTTTCGCTACCACCCAGCCCAGCTTCAGTTGAGTACACCCCTGAAAAGCCTTGTAACACTTCCGTCCCTTTTGCATTTATTCCAGGCAGGGAGACGGACAGCGCAATATTGCCGTTCCAATCGCCGCCTCGAAAACATCAGCTTTGTGATGGCGTACGGCTAGAATGGAGGAGCGAGACAGACGATGCCCATCTACGAATACCAATGCCGCCAGTGCGGCCATGCCTTTGAAATGCTGCGGCGTATGAAGGATGCCGACACGGGTGTGGAATGCCCGAAGTGTCGCTCGACCGACATTGAGCGAGAATTTTCTACCTTTGCAGCCGGAGGATGCGGCCCTTCCGCTTCCCGCGGATTTACCTGAGCGCGCTAGAGGCGACTGGTCCGGTCGTCGTAAAATCCTTCAGCCCCATAATCTGGACTCGCACCGCGCCGCTTCGTTTCTCTCTAAACCGGTCCCTGACGGCGACGCAACTGCACCGCCGCGAACAGGAATAGCGCGGTAAGGACCAGACCGATCCAGAGCCCGAGGCTGCTCAGGCCAGGGCTGTCGGCGATCATCGCGAAAGTGCCCATCGCTTTGCTGGAACTGGCTGCGCCGCCTGCATCGAACCGGTTGCCTATGAGCGCACCAAAATGCGAGGTGTTGAACAGAATTTTTTCCAACACACCGATCGCCAGGGGCGGCAAAATCGCCCACAGGAACGCCCCGCGCCGCGCCCAGGCCGAGACCAACAAAAACCAGCCATAGAACGGCGCATAATAAAACCCGTGCCCAATTACCAAGTGTTCTAAAAGCATCATCCATCTCAGGCCTAACGATAAGTGCGAAAGCATAGCCAGGCCCTGCCCACTCACCAGCAGGATCGCAGCACTGAGCAGGAGCATGCTGACCTGCACGGCGACCGTAATCAGGAACGTGACCAGTGGCAGCAGCAGCACCGGGATTGTCGCCTTCGAGAGCACCGCCATTAAATCGGAAACCGGGAGCGACTTCCAGAAAAGGATGCTGCGGTCGCGTCTTTCCCCATGCAGCGCATCGAGGCAGTAAAAAGCTGCAACCACCAACGTCGTCGCCATCAGGGCCAACGCCGCAAAGTCGTACGTCTGCGCAAACATAGCGCCCCGGACCGAGGGTGTGATCTCCGGAGTTGCACGTATCTTGGCGGGCAAATGGATCGTACTCACGAAAAAGCCTAAGAGGATGACTCCGGCAACGGCCAGCGGCGCAATGTAAATGGAACGGCTCTCCCACACTTCGCGTTTTACCGACCAGTAGAAACGACGAGCGCTCGAGATCTCGTGGCAGATGCCTGCCCCGGATGCTAGCGCCGACTCAGGTATCGCATTCGATTGAGTGCTCATCATGCCGCTCCTTGCGCCTGGCCTGCCTGTTTCCCGATCACGGCAACAAACAAGTCGGCAATACTGGGATTGCGCACCTCTCCCAGCGCGCTCAATCGCTCGCGATCGATTCCCTCGAATAGCAAGGTGCTCCGTCCCAGCCCTTGCCGCTCCTGTATGGGCTTAAGCGCGCGTGCCGCGTCCAGTTGCTCGGGACGCACCATCACCTCCATGTAGCGCCTCTCGAACTCTTCCATACTGCACTGGAGCACGATGCGGCCGCGGTCCATGAACATCAGATCCGTGAGCACGTGCTCAATTTCTTCCACCTGATGCGTAGTGACCACGATGGTGCGCGTAGGGACAGCCCCTTGGGCTGTCCCGGCAACGCGAAGCGAGCCGGAGGAGGAGCGCTCGAAGTAATCGTTCAGCAGCGAATCGTAGAACTGCTTCCGGTAGAGAATGTCGAGGCCTAGGGTTGGCTCATCCAGCACCAGCAGTCTGGCATCGATGGCCAGGATGAGCGCCAGATGCAGCTGCGCGACCATGCCCTTGGATAACTCGCGCACTTTGCTGCTCTGGCGAATCGTGGTCTTCGCGAGAAACCCTTCCGCTTTCGCCCGATCGAATCGCGGATGCACGCCCGCAACATAGTCCAGCGCCTGCCAAACCCGTATCCAGCGCGGCAGCACGGCCACGTCAGCAATGAAGGAAACATCGCGCATCAACCGGTCCCGCTCTCGCCACGGATCCCGCCCCAGAACGCGCAATTCCCCCTCATAGGGAGTGAGTCCCAGAATCGCGTTGAGCGCGGTGGTCTTGCCTGCGCCGTTCGGGCCAATGATTCCCAGAATGCGCCCTTCCTCGACGCGCATATCGATTCCGTCCAGCGCCACCGTTTTCCCGAACGCCTTACGCAGCCCGCGAGCTTCTATGCATGCCATCGTTTCAGCGCTCCTCCTTGCCGGACTTCGATCCCCGCCGTTTCCCCGCACCGTTCAGCAGCTCCTCTGCCGTCAATCCCAGGCGCTGAATGTCGGCCTGAATTCGTGGCCATTCTTCCGCCAGGAACTTCTGCCGTTCCCCCTGCAGCAGCAGATTGCGCGCCCCCGTCTTCACGAACATTCCCAAGCCTCGCCTGCTCTCGACAAAATCTTCGTCGACCAGTTGTTGATAGCCCTTGAGAACCGTGAGCGGGTTGACCCGATATTCCGCCGCCACATTCCTCACTGAGGGCAGAGGATCGCCTTCCTTGAGCACGCCCTCCAGAATCATCGCGACCACGCGATCGCGAAGCTGGCGGTAAATCGGCTGCTTGTCGTTCCACTCACGGTCCATCCTGATATCCAGATTGCCCTTGCGAAGGATACATCCTCATCTCGCGCGCTGCAGATCGAAGTGCGCGTGAATCGGCTTATCCCCTGGCGTCATGTAAGTCCAGTCCTCGGTGTGATGGTTGGCATCAATCAGCGTGAACACCGCGTGATTCATATGGCCGTGCTGATTGCTGCCGGAAAGGTCCAGAAATTCGAACTCCACTTTCTTTCCGTCCGGCGAAACTTTGCCCGCCATGCGTGGCCGGTTCCCCGCGTCGCAATAGTGCGTCAGCAGCAACTGATCGTTGTCCCGGTACATCATGGTGACCGGGTGGTCGTAACGCGTGGGATCGTCGGGATCTGACGCTCCCTTCATCTCATGCACCAGCGCGTTTCCCCTCGACGTTACCCGTAACGTGACCTCCATACTCGCGTCCCCCATCTCGTGCTGCGGTGGAGCTACCGTCACCTGGCCGAGCCACTTGCCAGCCAGGCTCTTCATCGTGTCAAAAGATTTGTCCGCCTCCGAGGCCGTGGCCGGCTTGGCCTCGGACTGCGCGGATACCAGCGAACTTAGGAACAGCAGAGCAATTACCAGCATTGATTTCATGACTATTCTCCTTCGATCGAGCGGTAGAACTGATCCGGGCCTGCCTACCGTCATACTGTTATACTTAACTATAACAGCGAATAAGTCAAGATGTTTTTATCATCGTCGCCGGAATAGAGCTGCAAACTGCCTTTAGCGGTACGACTTCACTCGATGGTGCCGTGCAAGTGGGGTACCCCGAGATCGTTCGCATCGAGAGCATCTCGCGGGTGGCCGTGCCGAGACGCGCACTGTTGGGCAGCGTCTCTTACGGTGTGTGGCCAGTCACCCCCGCCGCAGTGCACTTGTGATACAAAATTCAGTGGCTTTGATACAGGTGTCCGGCACGGATCTTCCTTTGTTTCGGGACTCGGCGGGTACTGCATGCTAAGGGCGTTCTTCGTCCATCTTTCTGAAAATCGTTCCCTGCGCAAATTTGCTGAAAACTCTTCCATTGGACGCCGTGTCTCCGGCCGCTTCGTCGCCGGCACAGAAATTGCGGACGCCGTTCGCGCAACCCAGACCGTCAACCGCGCTGGCATGAGCGTCAGCATTGACAACCTGGGAGAGAACGTTACCAACCCGGACGAGGCCCGGCACAGCGCCCAGCTTTACCACCAGATTCTGGACGCGATCGTCGCCAATCAATTGAAGGCCAACATCAGCCTGAAGCTGACGCACATGGGCTTAGACGTGGACGAAGCCATGGCGCGCGATCTGGTCAGCAGTCTGGTGGCAAAAGCTGCCTCCATGAATCCGCCCGGCTTCGTACGCGTGGATATGGAAGGATCTCCCTACACCCAGCGCACGCTGGATTTCGTTCACGAACTGCATCGCCGGCCCGGTCACGGCAACAAAGTTGGCACGGTGATTCAGTCTTATCTGAAACGCTCGGAAAAAGATGTAGAGGATCTGCTGTCAGAAAAGATCCGCATCCGCCTGTGCAAGGGAGCCTATAAAGAGCCACCCAGCATCGCCTACGAGAGCAAGGCCGACGTGGACGCGAATTACATCAAGCTGATGAAGATGCTGCTGAAGAGTGACACTTATCACGGGCTCGCGACTCACGATGAAAACATCATTCGCGAAGCGCAGGCCTTTGCGACCCGTGAAAAGATCGCGCGCGATTCTTTCGAGTTCCAGATGCTCCATGGCATCCGCCGCGATCTGCAGCAGCAATTAGTCAAAGACGGCTGGCGCATGCGTGTGTATATTCCCTTCGGCACCGAATGGTATCCCTACTTTATGCGGCGACTGGGGGAGCGCCCGGCGAACGTGTTCTTTATCGCCCGCAATCTGATCCGGTCGTAGATTTCACGATCACTCTGGTTCTAAGGCGAAGGTGCCATGCTCTGGCACGTCCGGGCCAATCGCAGAGGCTCCGATGATTGCTAGCATCGAGCTATGCATAACACCGCTCCCGCCGAACTGGTCGAAACGTTCTCTCTGTTCGTATCCGCTGATTTGCCAGACGAACAAATCGATCTGGTACGAGGCGCACTGACCATCGCTCGCACGGAGTATCCGCACCTGGAGATTGAAGAATACGCGGCCCGCATCGACACCATGGCGTCGCACGCAGCTTCGCTGTCTCCCGATCTCGATACGCAGGGCATGCTGACTGCGGTGAATAAAGTTGTCTTCGAGCAGGCGAATCTCAAGGGGAATCGTGAAGACTATTACGATCCGCGCAATTCCTTTCTGAACGATGTTCTCGACCGCGGGCTGGGAATTCCCATCACTCTTTCCATTATTTATATGGAAGTGGCAAAGCGGGCTGGCCTGCCACTGTCAGGGGTCGGCATGCCGGGGCACTTCTTGCTCAAGCATTATGCAGAGGACGGCCAGGAGAGGCTGATTGACTGCTTCAACCGTGGCGACATCGTGAGCCGGCAGGATTGCCAGATGCGCCTCGACGAAATCTATTCGGGGGAGATGAAGTTGCGCCCCGAATTTCTACATACCATCAGCCGGCGCCAGATTCTCACGCGCATGCTGAACAATTTGAAGACGGTGTACCTTTCCACGCGCAACTTCCGCAAAGCGCTTCCGCTCGCCGACCTGGTTCTGGTCATCTACCCGCGTTCCGCCGAAGATTTGAAGCAGCGGGCCCTGCTGCGCTACAGCATGGGATTGCAGACACTGGCCGGGGAGGACTTGGACCAATATCTGAAGATGTCGCCCAATGCTTCCGACGCGGAGGAGATCAAGCAGATGTCGCTCTCGATCCGGCGGATGATGGCATTGAGAAACTGAGAAGAGCTTACTCCTGCGGTCCGCCTTCGCTGCTTGGCGGGGACAGTGGCAAGCGCGCCGCGCCACGCATCAACTCCCGCTCCTCATCCGAGAACGTTCCCTTGTATCGTTCAGAATTGATGACCTGCTCGCGCTGGTCTGGCGGCATGGCACGGAGGTCTTCTATGGCGGTCGTGACCACCCGCTGACGGTCGGGAGGCAACTGGCGGAACTGCCCGAACAATTGGCGTGCCTCTTGCTTCTGTGCGGGGGTCAGGTGCTCCCAGGTTTCCATGCGATTCAGAACGCGCAGTTGCTGCTGCGGAGTCAGAGTGGAAAAATGCTGCAGGCGCTCGCGCAGCCTTTGCTGGCGCTCCGCGGGCAAGCGGCGGAATGCCGGATCGTTTTGGAGCGCGCTCTCCTGCTCATCGGACGACAGGTCCGCATAACGCCGCAGCCAATCCCCCGCGTGACCCCGCTCCTGAATATGATTCGGCTGCGGACGCGATGCCTCAGCGTGTGGTGCGGGAGGCGGCGGGGGCTCATGCTTTTGCGCGAAAGATGCACCCGGAACCGCGAGTGCAATCGCCAGACCCGCACTCCGCAGATACACCGATATGTGATTTCCCCGTTTCATTGCTGCACGTGTCCGGTGACTTCGCCTGAATCGTCCTGCAAGCAACCAACAGACTTAGGGAGTTTCCGTCACATCTTGCTGCAAGTCGAGGTCGTCCAGCAAGTCGAAATTGGCATACAGGTCGTGATTCTTGTCCAGAGTCTGCAGATCACTGACCGCGCTGCCCGGGGCTGCGTTCTCGGCTAATATCGGCTGCGGATTGTGAATCCGGCCCCCCTGGCTGAAGAACATTCCCACACCGATTCCCATGATCACGGTCAGGGCGGCCGCTATGACTGGTTGACGGAACCATCGCAGCACCCAACTCGTCTGCGGTTTCGCCATTTCCTCGCGCAGGCGAGCTTGCAGGCGTATATCAAAGTACGGCGATGGTTCCGGAACCTGCCACTCGTCCAGCAGGGACATGGTCTGCTGCATCGCCTTGAATTGTTCAGCACAGCTGGTGCAACTGGCCAGATGATTGCTTTCTGCCGTGGTGGGGTCGCTGAACCCAGCTGCCACATCCGGCATCCGCTCACGAACTTCTTCGCATTTCATACCGCTTACCCTCAACTCTCTTCGCCAATGCCGCTTCCAAAAGTGACGCTATACAAATTCTTTTAACTGGTCCCGCAAAGTCTCATAAGCCCGGAAGAGCAGCGACTTGGTAGCCGACTCGCTCTTCTTCAAAACCTCGGCAATCTGCTTGTAATCCATCTGCTGGTACTTGTGCATGATGACGGCCAGCCTCTGCTGTTCCGGCAGCGCCTCGACCTTCTGGCGGATGGCCATCATCCGCTCGCGCCGAACCATGGCCTGCTCGACGTTCAGACTCCCGTCCGGAAGCTCAAGCGTCGTACCCGTGTCCTCATCCGGTTCGTCTAAACTCACCTGGACTTCGGGGCGTTCATGACGCGTATCGCGCGCGTGATTGACTGCCAGGTTGGTCGCGATCCGGTAGAGCCAGGTCGTAAACTTCGCGCTGGCCTCGTAAGTCTCGCGCGAGCGATACACCCGCAGAAAGACTTCTTGTGCCAGGTCCTCCGCCGCCGCCGCATTGCGCGCCATTCGGTACATGAAGCTGATCATGGGACGCCGGTACTTTTGCACCAGGTACTCAAAAGCCGACTGATCCCCGGTCTTGACGCGGAGCATGATGTCGGCATCGGAGACAGAGCCATCCGCCAGCATCGGCGAGAAGACCCCCGGGGCCGACGATGCGCCCGCGCCCATCAGCATGTCTCGCTGCAGTGCGGCAGTGCTCACATCTGTTTCAACCCCAGGGGAAGGCGAAAGTTGCGCCGGATCTGCATCCCCTGGGTAATTGGAAGTACTTTCGTTTGAGTAGCCTGGGTTGGCTCTGTTCGGCTTGGATTCGAATGCCATCGAGGAGTAACGGCGAGTTTGGAGCCTTAAGCTTGTTCGATCCCAAATAGGCTAACACGCAGGCCCGCTGCGAAAAAACCAAACTCCCCGGCAAAACCGGCCCATTTTACGCCATCGTACAACGGGCACGATGCCTTCTCTTCGCAGCGGCGTCCGCGTATCGACCTGGTCCGAACTCCAGTCCAGACTTTACGAGGATTCCTGGCAGCCCAACCTGAAAAGATTCCGCTCTCCATTTGCTTTCCGAGGACTGTCGAATGCCGCTTACATCCCCGAAGGCACATTGACGCGGATGGGAGGCGAGTATGGCCGGCGGGAGAAGTCGCTGTTGCGGAATTTCCGCAAATACGCGCACCGCAATGCCACGCCGCGGGATTCTCTTTGGAACTGGATCGCACTGGCTCAACACCACGGGCTGCCCACCAGGCTGCTGGACTGGAGTTTCTCGCCCTTCGTGGCCCTGCATTTCACCACCGTAAACCGGGCGGAATGGAACAGCGACGCCATGATCTGGTGCGTGGACTGCGTGAAGATCAAGAACGACTTGCCCACGAAATTGCAGCGCTTGTTGAAGCGCGAAGATTCCGATGTGTTGACGGTCGAGATGCTGGATGAATTGGCCCCACGCTGGCAGCGCTCGAAGCGTTATCGAAGAAGCCGTTTCTGGCATTTTTCGAGCCGCTTTCTCTGGACGACCGCATCATCAACCAGGCTGCCCTTCTGTCGGTCAGTTCCCGCGCCGATCTGAGCGTCAGCCGCTGGCTCTACGAGCATAAGGAAGTGTTTCAAAGAATCGTGATCCCCGCAAAGCTCAAGCAGGAAATTCGCGACAAACTGGACCAGGCCAATATCAACGAGCGCATCCTGTTTCCAGGGCTGGACGGCTCGAGCCTGTGGCTGACTCGCTACTACAGTCCGACTGGCGCGCCGCACCTAGTCTCCAGAGACTTTCGACAAGGCACAAATGCGGCATTCAACTCAGCCGTGCAATCGATAGAAAAACGCCAGCCGGAAGCATCGCGAACCAGGAGACAACGACCAGCAACGCACCGTCGGAGCGCGTGAATCTCTCCGTCTCGCGTGACGTACACTTGAGAACTGGTGTGTTAACATGGCTTTACCGCGAAATTGTGGGCGCTTAACTCAGCGGTAGAGTGCCATCTTCACACGGTGGAAGTCATAGGTTCGAATCCTATAGCGCCCACCATTCACCAACTGGAAAGACGAATTAGCGTTGGGCGCACGTCCAAAAATGTCCAGTCGGTTTTTTTGCCTTCCTGAGCGATGACCATCCGCACGACTCTTGACCCTTGACCCTGCTGATTAGGAGACATTGAACATCCGGGCGACACAGCCCCGGCTCGCCGGTTAAGGCTGGTCAGGTAAGTCTTGCACGGTCTTCCTAGCAGTTTCGCGTCAACGCACGACTTGGAGCTATTTTTCGTTCGAAACGGGTTTTTGGCATGCTAGAGTACATCTTGATCTGCTCGGTATCCTCCCCCTAAGCATTCTCCCCCCAGGCGCAATCGTCCAACTTGCAGAGGATTCTATGACGTCCCTACCTCGTGTACTGGGTTCTCTCGTGCTGTTGTGCTTCTCAGGAGCTACCGCAATCCAGGCATGGCCGCAGTCAGTTACGACCTATCACTACGACAACAATCGAACGGGCTGGAATTCGAACGAGGCAAATCTCAGTCCAGCGAATGTGGGGAGTTCGTATTTTGGGCTGCTCCGAACGGTATCGCTGGATGATCAGGTCGACAGCCAGCCGCTCTACATGCCGGCGGTGAATATAACCAGCGGGCAGTTCCTGGGCACGCACGACGTGGTGTACGTCGCCACGGAGAACAACACCGTTTATGCAATCGATGCGGAAAGCGGGGCGGTGCTGTTAAAGCCAAATTTTGGAGCGCCGGTTCACCAGCCGCTTGGCTGTAACAACAATGGTCCGAACGTTGGAATCACTTCCACGCCGGTCATCGACCCGGCGTCGAACACTTTATACGTCATGGTGTACACGCAGCAAAGCACGGGGCCGGCTTATGTGCTTCATGCCCTGGATCTGGGGAGCCTGATGGACAAGGTTGCGCCCCGGCTGGTGACAGCTTCTCAGGAGCTGAGCGATGACTCGACATTTGATTTCAATGCGACATACCAGCGGCAGCGTCCCGCCTTATTGTTGGCAAATTCCAATGTATATGCAGCTTTCGGCAGCTTCTGCGACTACGCACCTAGCCTCTCCCGCGGGTGGCTGTTGGGATGGCAGGCGGGAACGCTGGCACCGCTCGCGGCCAACCACGTTTTCAATTCGCAGGCCACTTCGCCGCATAACTACTTCCTGTCATCGATCTGGATGTCCGGTGCCGGGCCATCAAGCGACGATTTAGGAAATATTTTGGTGGTAACAGGAAATTCTGATCCATCGGGAACCACTTACGATGGCGTAACCAGCCTTCAGGAAAGTGTGATTAAGGTTTCGCCCGATTTGTCGACGGTGCTCGACTTATTCACTCCATGGAATTGGGCGACGTTGGACCAGACGGACGCGGACTTGGGCTCCGGAGGAGTGCTCGTTCTGCCCGATCAGGCGGGTTCTTACTCGCATCTCGCGGTGGCTGCGGGCAAGTCGGGAACGATGTTCTTAATGAATGAAGACAACCTGGGGGGGTACTCCAGTACGACGAATAATGTGCTGGGGAAGTATTGGGTCGGTCGCTGTTGGTGTGTCCCGTCCTATTTTGTAGATCCGGTGGATTCGGGTGCTCGAGTGGTAAGCGGCGGTGGAAGAGTGGTGTACGTCTGGAAGGTTAAGTCATCGCCAACCACTTCGCTGAGCCTGGCGGCCTCCTCGGTTTCGATTGGAGGTGGGCAGGACCCTGGGTTTTTCACCAGCATTTCTTCCAATGGCAGTAGCAATCCGATCATCTGGGCGTTATCGCGACCTACGAGTACCGATCTGTCCATCTACCTTTATGCGTTCAATCCTGACTCGGGTACGACAATGAAGACTCTCTTCAGAGGACCGGCTGGCACGTGGCCGAATTTAGAGGGGAACGCCAATCTGGTGCCCGTCGTCGCGAACGGGCAAGTATTGGTGGCGAGTCACAATCAGCTGGAAATTTTCGGCTTGACAGGAATCGTCACGAATACCGCAGTGACATCGACCCTGAACCCATCGACCTATTTTGGGTCCGTGACGTTTAACGCGACCGTGAAATCCAAGACGACAGGGACGCCGACGGGAACGGTGACATTTCAAGAGGGCACGACGACCCTGGGCACGGCGACGCTGAGTGGTGGGAGCGCTAACCTCACGATTGCAACGTTAAGTACGGGAACTCACTCCATCACGGCGGTATATAGCGGTGACGCGAACTTCGTCGCCAGCGCCTCGCCGCTGTTCGTGCAAACGGTCAGCAAAGCCGCCAGCAGCACAAACTTGACTTCGACGCCAAATCCCTCCCAGTACAACCAGACCATTGTCCTCAGAGCGACGGTAGGGTCCGCGACCGGCGCCATACCCACTGGAAAAGTTACGTTCAAGGAAGGACTCAACAATATTGGAACGGTCGTCCTCACCTCGGGTGCAGCCAGCCTATCGGTCTCGAACCTGACCGTCCGCTCGCACTCGATCACCGCAGTCTACGCTGGCGACGCGAACTTTAGCGCCAGCACGTCGGCGGCGGTAAATCAAATCGTCAATAGGGCGACGACGACAACGACGCTTGCTTCAACTCCGAATCCATCCACTAGCGGAACAGCGGTGACGTTCACCGCCACCATCCTTGGGGCCTACGGCGGGACTCCTAGCAACACTGTGACATTCAAGGATGGGACCACCACTATCGGATCAGTAGTGTTGAGCTCGACTTCGCATCAGGTTACATTTGTCATCTCCACATTGCCGGTGGGGACGCACAACGTCACTGCCACGTTTGTTGGAGGCGCGAGCTACGCCCCCAGCAGCTCAGCAGTTCTCCAGCAGGTCGTGCAGTAGCGCAGGGCAAGTGGTTGCGCACAATAAAGACGCTATTCGGCAACCGCCTCTGACAATTGTCGGACGCCAGGCAATAGCGGCTTCCCGCTGAACTGGTATCTCGATTCCGATCCTCTGCACTGAAGACCACTGGTTCTGCGCTTGCGCGATTCAGATCTGCAATACATCTCCGGGCCGAGCCACCATCTCGTACAACACGGGATTCACGAAGAAGCCGATGAACAGTCGTGAGATCAGCCCCGCCACGATTACGATGGCGAACGGCTTTTGGGTGTCCGATCCGATACCGGTGGACAGAGCGGCGTTGAGCCGGGATCAGCCCTCGGCCTCAATGACCGAAAAGGCGCAGAAGCTAGGCCGCCTTATTGAAAGATGACCCTGCCGTGTCCGTCTGTTCAGCGGCTTCTTTGAGGGCTAACTGTCTGCCCTCTTCGTGAAGGAGATCAGCGTTAATCTCGCCCCCTAATAAGATGGCAAATGCCGTCCAGTACAGCCAGACCATCAAGGCGATAGCTGCCGCCAGCGTTCCGTAAGTCTTGTTGAGGTTGGTGAAATGCTGAAAATAAATGCCCAAGGCCCACGAAAGGAGAAGCCAGCCGACGACCGCGAAGGCTGCGCCCGGAAGGGTCTTTCGGAATCGCTGTCGCACGTTAGGGGCGAGAAAGTAAATGAGTTCGATAGCGAGCACCGCGAATGCAACCGCGATCGACCAGCGCAGATACGGCCATACCGCAACGAATACAGGCCCTAAGCCCACCTTCGCCGCCAGCCAGCCACCGAAATTCGGCCCCACCAGCATGAGCGCCAGGGCAATCACGAGTAGGATTCCAATCAGGAAGGTCAGACCGATGGCGAGGGGGCGCGTCTTCCAAAACGGCCGGCTCTCGCGCACGTCATAGGCGACGTTTAAGGCTTCCATCATGCTGGAAAAGCCTCCCGAAGCCGCCCAGATCGTACCTACGATGCCGAAGGACATGAATTTGCCCCGGTGAGGCGTAATCACTTGCCGGAGCACGGCTTTGACCAGACCAATGCTGTCATGCGGCATAAATCGAGATGCAAGCGCCAAGGCTTGGTCAAACAGATTGGGTACAGGCAGGTAGGCCACGGTTGCGGCAAAGACAATCAGCAGCGGAAACAGCGACATCACGAAGTAGTACGACAGCCCCGCTGCCATCTGCGTCGTGTGCTTCCGCTGGACGCCTTCGTAAGTACGTCCGAGGGCACTTTTGACTTGTTGCCATCGCATATCCATCATTTGGATGCAGATGGCACGAGGAAGGGACAGCGGCTGTCGAGCCCGCTCAGGTGATTGCCGGGGAGCCGGAATCAGGAGCGTTTGAAGTTCATCATCGATTCAAGCGGCGCATTCTACGGGTTCCGGTTCATGGTTCATGGAACTTGAGCCGCCCACCAGGTCTAGGCGGAGTCGCTCCATTTGCAGCGACGCTTCCATGATCTGTTCAGCGCATTCGTGACCCTGTCGTGGTAGAAAGCCCCCGTACTCCTGCAGCAGCAAACGGGCGTTCTCCTCCATGGCAGAAGTGTTGGACCGGGCCTGGTTGGAAAGAATGGATGTAAGTTTTGCCAACTGCAAATCGCGGCGGGCAAGTTCTTCTCTGATCTCCGCCACTTCCCGCTCACGCGTTTGAGACTGCCGGCGAATGAACGCAACCAGGCATCCCGTGACAATGATAAGGCAGGAACTGGCAGCAATGGTTTCGGTCAGTGCCTGTCTTGCACCCACTTTCCTTTCTCTTTCGTATCTCTCGAAGTTGCTGTTCTCCGTCGCCGAAAGCGAACTTAGAAGACCGCGGGCCTTCGCCATGTACTCCTGTCCTTCGTTTGAATTCACCAGCTTGAAGGCGCGATGCCGGTAGCCTCGCCGCCGCAAGCTGATGGAGCGCTCCATCTCAGCTTGCTTTGACTTTGCCAAGGACTCAATTTCCGACTCGAACGACCGCTCCCGCTCGGGCCGCTGAGCCAATCCCATGCGAAGCTTGGCCAAGTCCGTTGGGATATTGGCGTTCGCCTCGGTATAGGGCTGCAAGTACGAATCGTCGCCCGTCAGCAGGTATCCCCGCTGCCCTGTTTCCATATCCGTGAGGTCTTTCTGAACGCTGGAAATAGCCGCGCGGAGCATGGAGCTTCCCGTCGTTTGCGCCGTAATCTTCTGCGTGTGCACCACATCCTTGAGCGCGAGATACGCATTCAAGGCCGCAAAAAGAAGCAACGTGACAGTCAATACCGGCAGCACAATTTTCTTCATCATCTGCACGCATCCCCTTCAGATGGTGTTCAAAACACCTTCAGCCGTGATTCTGCTTGCTTTGCAAATTTCCGCTGCAACTATGCCCGCAGCATCGTTGCGATGGCCTGGCGCTTCCCCTGACATCACCGAACTGGAAGCCAGAATGAAAAGGAGAGCATCTTCCTGGTTCTCGAAATAGAGGACTACCCGATTGGCCATTTGCATGTCTCCACGTGCGTGTGCTCTTCGGATATTAGGCCGACTTCATGGGATAGGGACGTTATCTCTTTTGGTGCACCTTGCGGAAATCAGGAGAGAGGTTCAAGGCTTCCATGATGAGCTTGGCAGGCTTGGGTCTTCGCACGACTCGTCAGAACGAGACGGCGCTCCGCTCGCTCACTGGAAACGATCTCCTGGACTATTTGACGTCGCCACAGGAAGCACCCAGCCACTTTGCGCTAAGACTGGTATTTGAGTTCATGGTGTGTCCGCTGGAGGTGAGTGCCATGGAACCGGAGCCTTTCACGTTCTCTGTCCCAATCGCCTCGAGGAGAAGAGTCCCTTGCCTCTTCATTCCTTGAGACTCGCATTCAACCCGCAATTGCAGCTTGCTCGCAGTCGAGCTGAGAACGGTTTCAGTGCAGTGTTGTTCGCCTTCGAACAGCGTGCCGCTCTGCAGTTTCTCTTTCGTGAGGCAGCTCTTGTTGGTGAATGTGCGCGACCTCTGGCCGGAGTTGGCCCTGACCCGCGCCTCGTAGCGGGCCCGTTGCTCGGGGCTGAGCCTGGAAAGCAGGTCATCAGGGACACGGGTTTGTCCGGTGGCCGTGGTGGTCATGGTTGATTCCCAGAGGCCTGTTCTTACATTCAGGGGTTGAAACTTGTCCACCGCCCAGAGTGTGGCGGTGATAAGAATGGTCGCAAGTGCAAGCTTTTTCACCTTAACCTCCCTAGCCTTGACTTCTTGAAGCGCATGAAGATCCCAGCATGTACACCGCTGCTGATCACTCGCAGATTGCACCGGGTCTAGGGAGTGGTCAAAGGAACTGGTGATTATTCGTAGCTGTCCATTCAAGCTCCAGAATCTAAGTCGTTTACAAGAGTTGCTGACGCGTGCGAGGGGGCCGTGCTATGATGCCGCCACATTCGTTTGGGCCATCCATGGAACCCGTTCTGGCCTCAACCAACATCTTCCGTTTTGGGCTTTTTGAGGCCGATGCTGCTCGTGGCACGCTGACCCGCAGCGGACTGCGCGTCAAGGTTCAAGACCAGCCTTTCCGTGTGCTCCTGGTATTGCTGGACCGCCCGGGAGAGATCGTCAGTCGCGAGGAACTGCGTCAGAAACTCTGGCCAGAGGGGACATACGTCGACTTTGATGGCAGCCTGAACGTAATCCTGAAAAAACTTCGCGCCGCCATCGAAGACGATTCGGATAATCCACGCTTCATCGAGACCGTTCCCCGCCGGGGCTACCGGTTCATTGCGCCAGTCTCGCTCGCACACGCGGCCGTCGCCAAGGGCGCCGAAACGTCCCCTGCTTCAACACAGAAAATCATCGGCGAAGTTCCCGTTCACGTGGTTGAGACGGCAGCGCAAGAGAGACTCAGAACTCCGCGTGCCCATCGCTATTTATATGCCGTATCAGCCGCACTGCTCGTCGTGGTGCTGGGCTTGGCCGCTCTGCTACTGGAGCGAAAGCCGAGCAGTTCCGCGGTGAGAAACCCGAGCACAACGTCATCCGTTCGGATGCGCAAGTCGGTGGCTGTGCTTGGCTTTCACAGCCTCTCCGGCCGAACGGAAGATGCCTGGCTGGCGACGGCGCTCGCCGAGATGCTCAGCACCGAACTTGCCGGCGGCGAACAGTTGCGTCTCGTATCCGGCGAAGACGTGGCCAATCTTCGCATCGCCAATCCCTGGTCGCAAACCGACACTTTGGATCAAGCGACCACCGCCCGCATCGGGACCGCACTAAGCAGTGATCTGTTGCTCTTAGGTTCGTATATGAACCTCGGCAAGCCCGACCGCGGACAATTGCGAGTGGACGTCCGGCTACAGGATGCCCGGACCGGCGAGATATTAACCGAAGTGGCGGAGACCGGTAACACGCAAGATCTTTTCCGACTGGTCTCGCAGGTAGGAACGAGGCTCCGAGACCGGATGGGCGTACCCCATGTAGAAGGTACGGAAGAAGCAGGAATCATTGCTTCGCTCCCTTTGAATCCCGATGCCGCCCGGTTCTATGCGCTTGGACTGTCAAAACTGCGTCACTTTGATGCGCTTGCCGCAAAGGACCTGCTGATAGAAGCGACGCAGGCGGATCCTAAATTTTCGCTGGGACACGCCATGCTGGCTCGTGCCTGGGCGCAACTCGGATACGAACAGAAACATCGAGAAGAGGCTAAGAGAGCGTTGGACCTGGCCACTGATCTGCCCCGGGCGGAGCACATGCTGGTCGAAGGCGAGTACTACGAGAGCCTCGGCAAGCAGGATCAGGCGGCCTCGGTTTACCACGCGCTTTTTGAGCTGTTTCCCGACAACGTTGAGTACGGCCTGCGATTCGCGCAGGCAGCGATGCTGAGTGGTAACTTCAGCCAGGCCCTCGAGGTCATCACTCGGCTGCGAGCGCTCCCACCGCCGGCTTCGAACGATCCGCGAATCGACATCGCGGAATCGCGTGCCATCAAGGTGAACAAACCTGCATCACTGCTGCTGGTACGCAACGCGGTCAGGAAAGCGTCGGCTCAATCCAATGTCCCGGTCTACGCCCTGGCCAGAAGAGACGAATGTATGAGCATCCTGTACGGCGATGAGCCGCAGCGCGCCATTCCGGTCTGCGAAGACGCATACAATCTTTTCCTTTCCGAAGGCAATCGGGCGGGCGCAGCCGACGCCATCCGGCTCATCGCTGATCGCCGCGGCACAGAAGGCCATTATGAAGAATCGATTGCCACCTACGAACGCGCTCTCGCCATGCTCAATGGGCTTGGAGAACACGCCAAGACGGGTGCGATTCTGAATAATATGGCGATCGCTTACGCCAACGAAGGCAAACTGGATCGTGCTGCGCAACTCTATCGCGAGGCGAAAGCCCACTTCGAACAATCGGGCGATAAGAACAATACCTCCACGGCGCTCACCAACATCGCAGACATCTTCTTCCTTCAGGGTAATCTCCCCGCAGCTGAAAAGGTGTATCAGCAATCGCTGGAGCTGATCGTTGCCTCAGATAGAGGAGAACCCGGCTACGAGTTGTCGAGGATGGCCGATCTCGAGCTCACGGAAGGAAAGTTGAAAGATGCCAAATTGCATGCCCAGCAGGCGATCGAGTCCATGCGCCCGTCCCAGGGGGGTTATCAATATCTGAGTGGCGCCATCATCGAGCTGGGAGAGGTGTTGGAGCAAGAAGGCGATCTGGCAGGGGCGAGGACGCAATTTCAGCAAAGCCTGGCTTTGAGGCAGCAGGTCGGAGCGGCCGATCTAGTCGCCGAGAGCCAGGTCGAACTCGCCGTTCTCTCCATAGAGGAAGGCCATCCTGAGCAGGCTGAAACTCTCCTCAAAGGCGCCATTGCGGAATTCGAGAAAGAGAAGGGTGATCCCGATGCCGCCTCGGCGTACACACATCTGAGCCGGGCCTTGCTGTTGCAGGGCAAAGTGGACGAAGCTCGCAACGCCGTGGAACGAGCGATTCAGCTGAGCCCGGCCCCTGCCGGCCCAGCGCTGAAGATACCGGCCTCCATTCAGAAAGTGCGGGTAGCGGTTGCCAATGTTCGCGAAATCGACAGCGCGATGAATGAGTTGCGCTCCCTTGCAACCGAGGCAAAGAAACTCGGCTATTACAACCTGGAGTGCGAAGCTCGACTGGAACTCGGGCGGCTGGTTCTGCGAAGTAATGCTTCCGCCGGTCGAGCCCTGCTCACCGCACTTGCATCCGATGCTCGGGCCCACGGCTTCGAACTCCTGGCCCATCGTGCGGAAGCCAATCTTTCCGCCCCAAGTACTCTCGCCGGCTTGCAAAAACCTGGCAAATAGACCCCGCCTCCCCACCTGATCGCAGGTTTCTGGCCTCTTCCCCGCTCCTTGTGGCTGGTCATCTGTACGCAGAAACTGCTTAGCTTCTTACAGTTAGCAAGTCACCCGCGTTTCAGCCCCGCTTCCTTTGACCATTTCACAGTCGCAGTGTATTTCAGCCACATGAGCTTGGGAGCGACGGGGCGCGGGGGACGCTTAGCACGGCTCGCCGTTGCAAACAGCCTGAACCGTCCGACACGCCGCGAGGCGTCCAGGGGTTAGCAATGCCGGGGGACAGCTAACCCCTGCGGACGGGAAAAACCGGCAGCATTTCTAGAGACAAGCGAGGATAAAAATGGGGCGCACTGGCAAATGGATTTTAGCTGCAGCGGCTCTGAGCGGAGCGGCTGTTCTTTATTGTGGAGACATCGCAGCGCAGTCGGTTTCGCCGACCATGCCTCCGCCGAATCGCAACATCACTGCTCCTGCACCACAGCGTCAGACACCGCCGTCGCAGCGTGCCAATCCACTTCCTGGGGCGAAAGCTCCGCAGCCCATCTTGAAACGTAGTGGCGATGGAGTCATCGAGGGCTATGTCTGGTGGGACGCCAATACCACCGACCACATCCCTGCCAAGAATTGCAGCGGGCTCTCGATTACCGTTAGCGCGGGAAGCCCCAGCCAATCCACTCCAACCCTCGAACAATTCACCCCGATCGGCACCTACACCAATAACAACTTCACCTATATTCCGAACATCGGGACCGACGGTGTGTGCGCCTTCGCCGTGCACCAAATGCCGGTTGGGCAGGATCTCCAGGTCAAGCTCGATGTGAGCACACCGACAGCATTCTCTCCCGTATCAGCGCCGGCCATTGCGATTACCCCAATCAAAATCGTCAATGGGAAGTGCAACAATCTGCCCTCTGCTCCGACGCCTTCCGTGCTCAGTTCGAATTGGTGGACGTGCGGAAACTACGCGTACAACGTGAATTTCGCTATGCGTCCTTCCGCACACATTATGAGCAACCGCGGCACGAGCAAGACCTCACCTTCTCCCAACGCGCAGCAGGGAATGTTATCGAATTCCGCCCCACGAGGAATGCTGAATGGGGGCATGGCACCGTCGGGAGCTGGTGGGATGCAAGCCACCCCAGCGCAGGGTGGAGGAATGCAGAATCCGGGAGGCAAGGTCGCTTTGAATCCGCAGCCGCTGCCTCCAGGTCAAAGGCTCAGCAACGCCGACGTGATCAAAATGGCGAATGGCCGCGTGCCGGAGTCGGTGATTCTGTCCTCGGTTCGCTCTTCGCGGGGCAACTTCGATCTGTCCCCTTCCGGTTGCAGCGCGCTGCGGCAGGCGCACGTCAGCGAACAAGTCATGAACGCAATGGGCGATGGAAGTGTTCGGCCCTGTGCGGGAGGTGTTGCTTCCGGCGACCGTGCCAAGAAGTTGGCGAAGGCACTTCAGATGAAGTCCGGATCCAACCTCAAACTCGCCGGGGTTGCTGGCGGAGTTGATCCCGCGGTGTTGGAGACGCTCAAGGCTCAGAGCGCAGCAGCACACAAGGAAAAGTTAGCTCCTCCCGCAAAGATTCAGGCCACCAATGGAGGAACGCCCGCCCAGCGCGCTCTGGCCACGAACACGAGAACGAACCAGCTCATCAGCACGCCGAGTGCGACTCAAATTGGTCCGACGCACACGATGGGATCTGGTACGGACCCCGCGACTGGCGGCTCTGGAACGGATCCCACGACGGGATCTTCTGATCCTGCCGGCACGCCTGGAGGATCGCAGCCTGGCGGCACGCCAGACGGCGGAACGCCGTTGCAGCAAGCCGGCAACCCTCCGACGCAGCCCGGTTCCTCGGGGCAAAATTCATTGTCGCTCATGGAGCGAGCCACGCACGCGCCCCAACCCATCAGCATGTGTCGCTTTACGACGGATCCCGTCGTCGAGACCGTGAGCGGCCGTCAGCACGACGTTGTGCTTACTCCCGATCCCGGAAGCGGACAATATCCCGCCAACCAGTACACAATTCGAGGCTGCAATTTCGGATCGGTTCAGGGCAAGGTGCAGATCTACGGTCCATTTATCAACAACCCCAGTCCGGTGCAACTCGGCATTGACTCCTGGGATGACAACCAGATTCTGGTGACCTTCAAGCCGACGTTCCAGAACGAATACGACCTGAAAAGCAACCTCACTCTGGCCGTGGTCAGGACGGACGGACATAACGCGAAGATGCCTGGCGTTTCGTTCTATGCGACGCGGCTCTCGCGTTCACTGACGCGGATACCGCAATCGCTGGTGAAGGTCCCGACAACGCACTTCGACGTCAACGCCTACGTGAGCCCGGTGACGGGTCAGGCCCTGCAGCAGTGGTTCCTCTCTCCGCCGACCCAGCCAGCCAGTGCGGTTTTCTGGCTTTACGACGCGATCTGGACCAGCAATGTGGGTGACGGCTACCCGCCCAACCGGTTGTCTTACAGCGACTCGATCGACTTCAGCCAGCTTAGGTCAGGATTCACGCTGGATCCAAACCTGCAAACTATTGTCGGAAAATACTACCCCGACCTGTCAGGTGTTGGCCTCGATAGTGGCAGCTGCAAGTACATGGACGTGGTCGTCAGCGCCAACATGCAGGGCAGCAACCTGCTCGTCGGCGTGCAGCCTGCGGAGTGCGACAACTCCGGCAAGTTCATCTACGCGTACTACGGCCTGCAACTCTCCGTGACTGGACCAAAAGGAGATCTTCTGGATCCCTGGCCCGGCAGCCTGCAATAGCGAATGGAAGGAAATTGAGGAACCTGCAATGACGAAATCAAATCGGTGTTTCGCGACAGTTCTGGCGATCGCACTGGCGTTTACAGCGGCCGTTGCGCAAAAAACAGGAAAGCCGCTTACCAATGACGACGTAATCGCGATGGTGAAGAAAAAGCTGCCGGAGTCCGTGATCGTTTCGGCGATTCAAACCGGGCCTGCCAGGTTCGACACCTCTACCAACGAGCTGATCCGGCTCAATGCTGCTGGGGTAACGGAGAAGGAGTTGAACGCAATCATGGCCTCGGGTAATGGAACCGCAAAGGCTGCTAAGGATTCTGGCGGCAATGCGGAAGCCAGCGACGCTCCTGTCTCCAAGTCGCGCATGCCACACGCGACTGTGACTCAAGGGAACTCGTCTCAAGACTTGAAACTTGAGAAGACGCAGCTTGCGGAGACGAAGACCAAACCATCTTCGATGAAAAGCCTGGCCGGAGACTCCGTTGTGACTCAAGCGATGAATTCCGGCCTCAACACGGCCACATACGGCATGGCCAGTCACATGAATTCGGGTGTCGGCAGCTCGACGGTGCAGGAAGCGGGAGGCATTTTCACCAGCGTGATGTCGCACCGCACGCCCACAGTGACGTACGTTTGGGGAGTTCCGACGCCGGCATCGAGCAACGTGCTTCAGACCAGCAAGCCTGTCTTTACCGTCGATTTCTCCCGAACCCCGGGCGTCAACGCGGATGACTACCAGCCGGCCATCGTGAAGCTCACACCTGCCCAGAACACCTGCCGCATTATCGGTGCCACGCAGGGGAAGGCGGATGTCCGCTCCAGCCCAGCGGCCGATTGGCAAGTCTACTCGCACTTCCTGGAAGAGCGAGTTGCGGCCACACCACAAAAGCTTGGCCCGGGGAAATACAAGATAACCGCCAATACCGAGCTGATGCCCGGCGAATACGGCCTGGTCCTCCGCCCGGTGTCCAAGGACAAGAAGTTTTCTGGCGGAGACGTCGCCCGCGCTCAGGGGGACGGCTTGATGTTCGACGCGATCTGGACCTTCCAGATTTCTGAGGAAGCGCAGTAGCGTTACGGCGAGGAGGTTTTATGCGGCGGCTGATAAGAAAAAGTTTTCATCGGGGTGCGCTCTGCCTCCTGGCACCGCTCCTGCTGAGTGCATGCAGCAAAAAAGCGTCCCCAACTGCGCCTTCTGGCGAACGTCCCGCCGCCTCGGCAACTCCTCGAGCTGCGGTACTGACTCGTGGCTCGGGTTACGCGCACGTTACGTTTCGCCCGAACGTTCGCGTTATGGAGGCGGAAGAAGGGAGAAAGGCGTTGATCGGCCTGAGTTCGAACGAGGCGACGCTGCTGCTGGACAGCTCCAATCCCACGGCTCGCTCCCTGCGCGCGGGAGACGTTCTGCTCATAAAGCAACTTGTTGCTAGAAACGTTCTCGGCACAGAGTTGACGCCCGACGGCGTCGTTGTCCTGACCCAGCGTGCGCGCCTCGTTGACGTGATCCAGGAAGGCCAAATTCGAATTCAGGCCCCGGTTCGTTTCGGAGTCGCGCGCTCCGCGGCTCCCCATGCCCCGCAGAGCTTCTCCGCATCTTGGACTTCGCTGTTTGCCGAGCCCGCGTACGCACAGAGCCCCGAGTCGAATGCCATGAGCAAGTCTGAGGCCAAGGGTACTGCGGACGCCTACAAGAACATGGCCAAGGGCGCTTTTAAGTCAGTGGTCGAAGGCTGGGATACCACCTTCGAGGCCACTCCCGGCGAAGGCAAGACCGATCTCAACATCATTCTCAAGAAGAGTGTCGGCGGTTTCGAGGCCCTCATCACGGGGCAGGGCTACATGTCGGACTTCGATTTCGATTCCACTATCGACATGAGCCAGAGCTCCTTGCAAAACATGGATACCTCCTTCAATAACCTGAACGGACAAATGAATTTTCAATGGCAGGTCGCGAAAGACACCGGCGGAGTCATGGCGGAAGAAAGCCGGATCAAGTTACCCGGCGCCATCGAGGTACCGCTGGCGGAATTCCTCGACGGGCTGCCTCTCTACCTTGAAGTCAGCGCCGCGCTCATGATTCATCCCGCGATCACCGGAGGTAAGGAAATCACGAAAGGGCAGTTCCGTATCTCCTACGACGGCTCTCAGCATTTCAAAGTCAAGCCCGGCAACCTCGACGCAAATGGAAATGTTACGGGAGAGATTCAACTGGTCGATCACCAGGAGATCTCCCCCACCGCGCCGCTGGGAATGCTGGTGGCGTTTGCCGCTCCGCGCATCGAACTCACGCTGGGACTGAACAAGATTTACGAGAAAAGTGACATCAAGAAAGCCGCCGAGTATGTTGACCAACTCGCCGATCAGGTGGCCAAGCACCTGCTCAGCCCAGACAAATACCAGGACTACCAGAAGAACGGAATACACCTGGGGAAGATATTCAAAAACGCACTCTCAACGGAAGGCGCTGCCTATTTCGAGATGATCGGCACTTCGGCTTCGAGCTTCACCGGATTCTCGGCTATCACGCCTTGCGCGCGCTACGACTTAAGTCTGGTAGGAACGGTCGGCGCGTCGGCAGAGGCTTGGGGTGCATCGGTAGGCACCATCAGCAAAGAAATATTCAAGAAATCCATGACCAAGGTGGATCCGCCGGGCATGAAGCTCTGCGAAGACATCGGAAAAAGCTAAATCCAAAAAGGAGAAATTCCCATGACGTTCTGTGCGGGCTGTGGTTCGGCAATCACTCAAGGCTCAGGATTCTGCGCAAGCTGCGGAAAACCGGTTGGGGCTGTATCTCAGGGCTCCGTTGCGGCGGCCCCGGTTGTAATTTCCACCCCCGCTGCATCGGGATTGACACGGAATCTGGCCGGCGCTCTGGCGTACATTCTCGGCCTGATTACAGGCGTTCTCTTCCTCGTCCTGGAGCCCTACAAGCGAGATCCATTCGTGCGCTTTCATGCCATGCAGTCCGTCCTGTACAGCGCGGCATGCCTCATCTTCAGCATCGCTTGGCGGATCATGGTCAGCTTCTTAAGCGACATCAATCCCTGGTTGGCTTTGGCTACGTTTCCCATCCGGCTGCTGATTGCTCTCGGTTTCTTTGGGCTGTGGCTTTTTGTGATGTACCAGGCCCACAACGGCCGCGAGTATCGCATTCCATTTATCGGCGCTCTGGCGGCCAAGCAGGTCGGCAAATCCAGCGCCTTGGCGGTCTGAGTCAGTCGATCCGGCTTGAGCTCGAATCGCTAGCTGAAAGCGGAACCACCATCATGAGAAAGCAGAAAAGAGTGTTACTAGTCATTGCCGTGTGCAGCGTCATGCTGTCGCTCTCGTGCACTTCGAGTCCCGCGAAGCGCCGACCTGACTCAGGCAAGGCGAAGTCATCAGTCGCCCAACCCAGCGATCCCGATGACCTGCAGGCGGCCATGGACAAGTTGCAGGCTTCGCTGGAAAAGCCTGCGGCGCCGTTTCATGCGTCATTTAAGAAGTCGGGAGTCGACGGGTTCTCGAACCAGTGCGAAGCAGACGTTTCTGCGGACGGCATCTCGGGGCAGCAGACTGACTTCAGCCCCGCCACACAAGTGGGCAGTGATGTGTTCCCCGCTAACACGCGAACCCGCCAGCTGAACGGCACGCCCTTGCACAGCCAGAACTGGTACACGGTTTACGGCGGCATCAGCATGACTTTTTTGAACGGCCACATTCGCGATGCGCAGCCCGGAGTCAAGTACACCGGCGACGAGCAGACGGGTGGCTATGACACGCGTCGCTACGATTTCGATTTGACGGGAGTGGATGCAGACATCAAGAAGGCAATGAGCCTGGGCAATGCCGCCGGCCTGCGGCAGACCAAGGACTACAACGTGAAGGGATCGGCGTGGATCGCCAAAGAGGATGGCCGAATGGTCAAGTTCCGCTTCGACAATATCTACACCTTTGCCGACGGCAAACTGGACGGCACACATTTCGAAGGCACTGTGACCAAGAAGTAGCCTTCAAAAGGAGCGCGGGGCTTATGCGCAATACTGGGAATCAAAGCGTTCGAAAGATCAACACGGCCGCGGTACTGGCAGCAACTATGCTGCTGACGTTGGTTGCATGCTCCCCCAAGCCAAAAAGCACGGAAAGAACGAAACCGCCGCTGAAAGAAACTGCCGCGCAGGATCATTTCGATGGGGGCACTTACTGCGTCCAGACCTTCTTGCAGGGGCCTCCGCCCGCGCAGCCGCTGCACTTCTCGTACAAGGTCGTCGAGAGTGATCCCTCATTAAAAACTAAAGACTACGAGGCAGACCTGGCTTCTGACACCCTCGATGTCATCTACCACGAACGCTGGCTCGCCTCGGACGACGACCGCGCACTCATCAATGACAGCCGCAAATTCGATGATCCGAAAAGCGTCATTCGCGAAATTAAGGACGGCTACGCGGAAATTACCTTCATCAACCATTACACCCGTTCTGACGCGTCGCAATGGAGAATGGCCGCCACCAGTCTGGCGCAAGGCGGGACGCCATGGAATTTATTCGTCAGCCGACCCGGCGTGAGTCGCGTTGGCAATGAGAACCTGAATGGCTACGACACCGTTAAATACTCGGTCGACACCACCCACGCTAGCCAGAGTGACAAAGCCGCTCTCATGATGTTTTCCAGGCTAAAGGGCTACGACATCACGGGAACCGCGTGGGTCCTCAAAGATGCCAACTGTGTCTTGCAATACAGCCTGGATTACGCAGAAGAATCCAAAGACGGCAAGGCCAGCAAGACCCACTACGAGGGCACGGTCACGAAGAAATAGTTTCGCAGCATAGTGCAGCACATCCTCCAGCGAAAGTTCGGATAAGGAGTTGGAAATGAGCATCGCCTGTGTGAACTGTGGATCACCGCTGGCCGAAGGGCAAGCTTTCTGCACCAAGTGCGGCGCCCGCAGGCCGGAGTCATCCCGAATCAATGCAGCGTCGTCCTGTACCGGGTGCGGTGCTCCACTGGCTGCTGCGGCCAGGTTCTGTGAAAAATGTGGCACTGCAGTTTCATCACAGCAGCCCGGCAGCAGCGCCAACGCACTCCCAACGATGGAAACGGTGCGTAGTGTAGCGGCTCCAAGCTTGCCAGCGCCCACGCAATCTGGCGGCAAACTTTTCAAAGTCATCATGATCGCGGCGGCATTCCTGGTCCTCTTCGTAATCGCTGGCATGGGAAGCTGCGCCTACGTCGCATACCGCGCGAAGCAGCGCATCGACAAGGTTCAGCAGGCATACAAGAAAGACGATTTCGCTGGAATGGTGGCTGCGGCCACGGGGCAAACCAGCAAGCCCCAGCCGCTTCCGAACTGGAAGCCAGCTCCGCCCGAACTCGTGTCTTCCCCAACGAGCAAGATACCTTTGAGGAAGTCTTTGAGATTAATTGACGCCGGAAACGACGTACTGCGCGGAGACTTCGAGTCGATCTACATCGTCGACAAGGCCACGGACGAGTTCGTCCACATCCGTGCCTCACAGCAATACCCTCCCGGTCAGGGTTTTGAGCGTTTTCTTAGCAGCGGCGCGAGTCATTCCGACAAGCCTCGCAAGATCGAGTGTGGACGAACGATTTTCCGGACTGACATGGAGAACTCGGTTGAAACAGACGGATACTTGTGCCGTGACGGGCGAGATGAAAAGCATCCTGGAACTACGGCCATGAGTCTCTCGAAAAAAACTCTGAACGAGTTGAAAACCACCGGCCAATCGGAGTTCACCTACCACGAAGATCCGCTCAAAGCGGTCTTGAAGTCGTTCAAGCACGCCATGGCATCGGACGACAAAAGTGGCGATGCAGCCAGCCAGGATCTGGTCAAGAAGATGATGAATTTTGCCCCCGGCGGAGTGCTCGCCGATGACTCCGCCATGGACACACCTGCGCTGAAATGCACTCTCCGTAGAAACGGCACGGGCGACGTCGCTTTCCCCGTGCTCATCAATGATCGCAACACTGAGCTGCCAGTCATGGATGTGGTCGTGAAGCTTCCCGATAAAGAGGGACATCTTTATGTGTTGGACGATCCTGATAATCCACTGGTGCTCGCCGCGGGTTCCACCGAGGGCGGCCACCAGCAGATCATAAAAATTTATTGGGATGCCGAGCAGCCATCGAGCCAGCTCGAGCAGGACCTGGAAAAGAATGGCCGGGCGAAGGTCTACGATCTTTACTTCGATTTCGCCAGCGCCACCCTGCGGCCGGAATCAAGCAAGGTTCTGAAAGAAATCGCGCAAGTCATGCGCGCCCATCCCGACTGGAAACTCACCGTCGAAGGCCACACCGACAACATCGGAGGAAATACGTCCAATCTCGACTTGTCCAAGCGGCGTTCAGAGGCGGTCGTTCACGAGTTGGTGCACGGTTACTACATCTCGGAGAACCGCTTTACCGCTGCTACCGGATTCGGCGCGTCGCGGCCAGTGGACACCAATGACACCCTCGAAGGTCGCGCTCGCAATCGCCGCGTCGAACTGGCGCGGCAATAGCCGGCACACCAGAACTCTGGAGTTCTCACCAACGAAAAACTCGTGGCCACCACGGGGTCACGCAACTCGAATATCCCTCTGCGCAACCAAACTACTGGATTGCATTCGGAACCGCGGGATCGATCAGGTTCCGGTTTTAAGGCTGATCACATTCAGTTAGTTTCGGAGAGCACTCGATGGGACGGAGAAACTCGCAAGACGGATTCCCAACCGCCGCGCCGTTTCTGCCCGAGCGCCTTACCCTTCCGAGCCTGCAACGGGCGGCTGCCGGATGTCGAGGCTGCGATTTATGGGAGAACGCGACGCAAACCGTCTTTGGAGAGGGGCCTTCCAAGGCTCTGGTCATGTTTGTGGGGGAGCAGCCCGGAGATTATGAAGACCGGCAGGGGCATCCGTTTGTCGGGCCCGCGGGGCGGCTTCTCGATGAAGTTCTGGTCGAGGTGGGGATCGACCGCTCCAAGGTATACGTCACGAATGTCGTGAAGCATTTCAAGTGGGAAGCTGCGCAACGCGGCAAGCGGCGCATTCACAAGAAACCTCGCCATTCGGAAATTGAAGCGTGCCGCCCCTGGCTGGATGCGGAGTTGAAAGTGGTACAGCCGCAAGTTCTCGTCTGCCTTGGTGCCAGTGCGGCGCAGGGATTGCTCGGCAAGGATTTCCGCGTAAGCCGGGACCGAGGCAAACTGATTCCGTCCGACCTCGCGCCCCACGTGATGGCGACGGCGCATCCATCTTCCATCCTGCGTGCACCGGATACTCAGCAGCGTGCACAACAGCGTGCTGAGTTCGTTCGCGATCTGAAGAAAGTCGCCGATCTGCTTACTAAAAAGAATCTTTCGCGTGCTGCATAGCCACCCGGGCGAACACTTTCCTGCATCGAAAACTCACAACCTCGCGCAAAAGATTTTGCTCTAAGTTTCAGGAGGGCTCTCATGCCAAGAACTAAAACGTCGTCGGGCAATAAAAAGTCATCGGGTCGCCGGTATAGCAAGTCAGCGGGCAAAACCGTTGAAAGCGCGATGCGGCGAAAGAAACACGGCACTCTGAAATCGGGTCCCGGCGGCAAAGGCGGCAAAGTGAAAAGCCGCAAGCAGGCGATTGCGATTGGGCTTTCCGAAGCCCGCAAGAAGGGCGCGAAAGTTCCCAAAAAGAACGCCGCGTAGACGCAGAACAGCCTTTCCATCGCGCGCCGAACCCCTGATGGGCGGGGCGCTGGCAGCTTAGCCGTTCTGAAAGAGCAAGCGAGAATGGCACGAGATCCGGATGTAATCATCATTGGAGCGGGAATGGCAGGACTGGCGGCAGCCCGCGAGTTAGGCCGCGCCGGTCTTTCCGTCTGCATTCTGGAAGCCCGTGACCGGGTTGGCGGGCGCGTGTTCACCGTTCACGATCCTGCCTGCGCGGTGCCGATTGAACTGGGAGCGGAGTTTATCCATGGCCGTGCCCGGGAGATATGGGACCCGCTGGAGAAGGCCAACGTCAAAGTCAGCGAAGTCGACGGAGATTCCTGGTGCATTTCTGACGGCCGGCTCTCGTCCTGTGATTTCTTTGAAGAGGTCGATTCCATTCTCGACAAAATGGACGATTCTGTTCCTGACGAGTCTTTCTCCGCATTTTTGCACCGGCGCTTCGGTGAGCCCAAAACGCATGGGCAGAGGGAAGCGCAGCGTCGCGCTACAGGCTATGTTTCTGGATTCAATGCTGCCGATCCCGCGCTCGTCGGAGTTCACTGGCTGGTACAGGGAATGCGGGCGGAAGAGAGGATTCAGGGAGATCGCGCCTTTCGCGCACAAAACGGATACACGGCTCTGCTTGATCTTTTTAAAGAGCAGGTTTCGAAATTTGGCGCCGATCTGCGCACAGAAACTATCGTGGAATCCGTGAATTGGCGTGACCAGAACGTGAAAGTCACGGCACACAATGACCGCGGTTCTGTCATGCTGGAGGCGTCAAAGGTTTTAGTCACCGTCCCCCTGTCGGTGTTGAAGGCAAGCGCGGGACAGAGTGGCGCGATCCAATTCACGCCTCTGCTGCCGGCACAGAAACTCGAAGCGTTGGACAAACTGGATATGGGGAAGGTCATTCGCGTGGTGCTGCGATTCCGTGAGCGTTTCTGGGAATCGATTAAACCGTCTTCCCGCTCGCGAAAGAATTTATCCGGCATGGCATTCCTTTTTTCGCAGAGCGAATGGTTCCCAACGTGGTGGACAACCATGCCGGAGAAAAAACCTGTGATTACGGCATGGGCTCCGTTTCGCTCCGCTGAGAGGCTCTCTGGTCAGAGCGAACAATTTGTGACTGAGCGCGCGCTGCAGACGTTGAGTGATTTGTTGGGACCCCGTGTGCAAGAGTTGCAGGCCCTTCTCGAACATTCCTACCTTCATGACTGGCAGAGCGATCCGTTTTCGCTGGGAGCGTACAGCTACGGAAAAGTTGGAGCGGACGGGGCGCAGCAGGCGATCGCGGCGCCACTGGAGAACACTGTCTTTTTCGCCGGCGAAGCCACCGACACCGCTGGACACAATGGCACGGTGCATGCCGCCATCGCGACCGGCTATCGTGCAGCTAGAGAGATTCTGCAGTCAGTGGAGCGCGTCAATGTTGTTGCTTGACCGACTTCAGGTAAGCCAGCACGGCCTTCGCGTCAGCTTCACTCATGCGGAACGGCATCATGGGTAATCGCAGAGGCTTGCCGTCAGTCCATATTCCCGTCGTGAGCAGCTTAACCATGTCCTGATCGTTAGCCGGAGGATCTCCGCCAATTCTCGGGGCCTTCAATGGCCAATTATCGTCGGGATGCGGCGGCTGAAAAAATTCTGCCGTTCCCTCCAGTTCGTGGGCATGATCGAGCGTGCCATCCGCGTTGCGCGGAGTGTGGCATTGCGGGCACATGGCGACGTTCTCGACGATATATTTGCCGCGAGCGGTTTCTGCCTGAGTGGCCGGCAGGGACGGTCCCGCTTTCTTGTCACCCTTCCTCTGCGGTCGTGGCGGCTGCTGGGCATTCAAAGGAAGCAGGGTCAGGCCGACGCCGGCAATGATCAGAAAAAATGCTGCGAGGTGTGACTTGGGAGAGAAATAGGTTGAAAGTAGATGGGACTTGCTTTCAGTGATCATCTGACCCCTAAACGCTACATAAGAAATGAAAGCTGAGGGAATCGGGAGAATCGTGTAGCGTATGGCCGCAGCCGCGGCAGCTTGACGTCAATTCCGTGAGGGGAACCGAGCGGCAATCGTGGGACTGCCGCTCGGGAATCCTTTACTGATGTGTGGTCTTCTCGACATCACGCAGACGTGCGGCTTTGCCGCGAAGCCCGCGAAGATAGAACAGGCGCGCCCGGCGCACCTTGGACGAGCGCACCAGGTCGATCTTATCGATCACCTTGGAATGGATGGGGAAAATGCGCTCTACTCCCTGGCCGAAGCTGATCTTGCGCACCGTGAAACTGGCCTGCGGGCCGTTGTCGCGTTTGATCACTACGCCCTCAAAGGCTTGCACGCGCTCTTTGTCACCTTCTTTGATCTTCACGTGAACGCGAACTGTATCGCCCGGACGGAACGTGGGGATGTCGGTGCGCTGCGTTTTCGCCAGTAGTTTCTCAATGATCAGGTTTGACATGTTCTTTTCCTCAATTCTGAATGTTTCCGGCACCGCTGATTCGGGCCAAGATCTTTTTGTCTTCCTTGCTCAGTTCCACCGTATCGAGTAGATCGGGGCGGTTGCGTAAGGTTTTTCTCAAAGCCTGTTCCCGTCGCCAGCGCCGGATCTCCAAATGATTGCCGTTGACCAGCACTTCCGGTACCGCCATTCCCCGAAACTCTGCCGGACGCGTGTAATGCGGATAATCCAGCAATCCGCCCGAGCCGCAGGTCGAATCGGGGCCTGTTTCCTCCGCCTGCAGGTGCGCGGTAAACGATTCCTGCCGGCTGGATGCTTCGTTGCCCAGTGCACCGGGAAGTAATCGCGTCACCGCCTCGACAATGACGGCTGCGCCGAGTTCGCCACCGCTCAATACATAGTCGCCAATCGAAATCTCACGATCGGCAAGAAAATCAATCACCCGTTCATCCACGCCTTCATAGCGCCCGCAGATCAGCACGATCCGGTCCAGCGCCGCCAATTCAGTTGCCATTTTCTGCGTGAGCCTCTGGCCCTGCGCCGAGAGCACAATGACGCTCTGCTTCGGCGCGCCGGTCAGGCGTTCTTCACGCTTTGGCAATTGCAGCGACTCCAAACATTCAAAGAGCGGTTCCGGCTTCAGGACCATGCCTTCGCCGCCGCCGAAGGGGCGGTCATCCACGGTGCGGTGACGATCGTGCGTGAACTGCCGCAAGTCGTGGAGCTTCAATTTTCACCAGGCCCATCTCCGTGGCCCGGCGGGTAATCCCGTGATCCAGCGGTCCGCGAAAGAAGTCCGGAAAAATCGTTACGATGTCGGCCTTCATTTTGCGGGAACCAAAAACCATTCACTCCAGAGCGCCCAGTGGAACGCTAACTCTGATTTTGCTTCATCCGTTCCTGCTTTTGCTGCTGCTTCTCTTCTGTGGTCATCGGTGCATTAATTTCCAGCAGACCCTCGGGAAGTTTCATGCGCACCTGTTTGCGCGTGGTGTCGACCGCCTCCAGATACGCTTCGGCAAAGGGCACATCAAACTTCTTGCCCATCTTATCGGCAACGATCAACAGCGGTGCCTCGCCGGCTCCAAACTGCACATCCTCGATGGTGCCAAGTTCCTGGCCGTTATCCACGACCGTGCAACCTGCTAAATCGCTCACGTACGTCCAGCCCTGCTCGAGGGCTGCCCGTTCCACTCGGGGTACCTGCAACTCCGACCCGATCAACCCCTCGGCATCGGAAATTGAATCAATGCCGCGAAACTTGAGAACTAACAGTCCCTTGTGCGGCCATAAACTTTCAACCTGCAATTCGCGCCGGCCCTCAGATTTATCCAGGACCTGCAGTTTCATTCTCTCGGTGAACCGGTCCGGAACATCGCTGTGCACTTCCACCGCGACTTCCCCGTGGCGCCCTTGGGTTTTCACCACGCGGGCCAGCGTAATAAATTCGTCGTTGGGTTCAGGACTCAACGATGATGCCTCACCGTTTCGCCTTCTCTACTCGATGATCTCGAGCGTATAGCGCTGGCGCGCGCGATACCCGGCAGCGCCAAGCAGCGTGCGCAACGCGCGCGCGGTTCGTCCCTGCCGCCCGATGACTTTGCCGACGTCGCTTTCGGCGACCTCAAGCTCGATCACGCCGTCGTCGAACTTCTCGACGAAGACCTCATCGGGGGCGTCGACCAGTTCCTTCGCAACCAGCTCGACAAGCGCGCGCACATCTCCGGTGGACTCAGGCATACATTTCTCACTGTGGACGAGAGTGGAATCGAGGAACCGCTACGGCGTTCTAGGCAGCCGAACCGGCGGTTGCCGGCGCCGGAGCCTTCGAGAACAATTTGTTCACACGGTCCGACATCTGCGCGCCCTTGGACACCCAGTATTCCACGCGCTCGCGCTTCATTTCGACCGAGGCGGGATTGGTGCGGGGGTTGTAGGTCCCCACCACTTCGACGGGACGGCCGTTGCGCGCGCGCGCCTTCTCAATGACCACAATGCGATAATGCGGTTGTTTGCGCGCACCCCTGCGCGCCAGACGAATCATTAACACGAGACGTATATCCTTGTTCCGGAAGAGTCCGGCGAGATCAAGACAAACTATTATTATGCAGGAGCTTAGGCGCAAAGGCAAGCGCCGCGGGGTGTCGGGGTGAAGGGCGCCGCCATGTAACAGCGCCCTTCGGAGTAGGCGCCCTTACGCGACCGCTTCTTCCTTGGATCCTATCTGCTTTCCTGACGCAGATTTCGCCAGGAACTGCAACAGCGCGCGGTTGACTTCTTCGGAATGGGTCCAGGCGACGTTGTGAGGCCCGCCCTGAATGCTAACCAGTTCGGCGCCTTTGACCAGTTTGGCCGTGCGTTGGCCCGCGGCGGAAAAGGGCACGATGCGATCGGAGTCGCCGTGAATGACAAGTGTGGGCACATCCATCTTCGTCAGGTCTCCGCGAAAATCTTCATGCCATGTCGGCACGCAGGCGACGCTGGCTGTTGCTGACGAGATACACGCCACGTTCCAACTTGCCTGTACGGCCTGCTCGCTGACACGCTTTCCCATCAGGACGTCGGTGTTATAGAAGTTTTTGAAAAACTGGGTGAAGAAGGCATACCGGTCTGCGGCAACGGCCTTCTGGATTCCCTCGAACACGCTGCTGTCCACGCCTTCGGGATTGTCCTTGGTCTTGAGCAGATAAGGAGGGACGCCTCCGATGATCACCGCTTTGGCGACATCTTTGGACCCGTACTTCCCGATGTAACGCGCGACTTCCCCGCCACCCATCGAGAACCCTACGAGAACGAAATCCTTCAATTTGAGATGGCTGATGACTTTGTGCAGATCCTCGGCGAAAGTGTCGTAATTGTACCCGGCCGTGGGTTGGCTGGATTTTCCAAAGCCGCGCCGGTCGTATGCGATGACGCGATACCCGGCACCCAGAAGCGCGGGGATTTGTTTTTCCCAGGATGCGCTGCTCAGCGGATATCCATGAATCAGCACAACCGGCTGACCGGAACCGTGGTCTTCATAGTAAAGGTGAAGCGAAGTGGAGTTTTCTTTTCCGATATCGATGTAGGACATTCAAGCCTCCTGATACTTGGTGAGAAAAACGTTGGTGAGAAGGTTCAGAGCTGATTGTCTGTAGATGGTTGAGCTGGCGCAGAGGATGCATGTTTCGACGCACGAACCTTCCACGGCCCGTAGGCGTACATTCCTGCCTGCGAGAAGCTCATTGCGGACAGCTGGTCACGAAGAAAGGACGGCCTGCTAGACTGACATTTTGGAGGTTCGAACGTGCAGGGGGTTTACATTCTGTCCGCGGTGCGAACGCCTATCGGCAAATTCGGCGGCGCGTTGGCATCTTCTACCGCTGCCGACATGGGTGTCGTCGCGGCCAAGGCGGCCATGGAGCGTGCCGGAGTACGGCCGGAGCAGATCGAAGAGACCATCTTTGGGAACGCCCGTCAGGCAGGAGGTGGTCCGAATCCCGCCCGCCAGATTTCCGTCCGCAGCGGGGTTCCACAAGAGGTTCCCGCGTTTACCGTGAACAAAGCTTGCGCCTCAGGCATGAAGTCCATCGCGCTCGCCTACCAGGCGATCACGCTGGGGGACTCCAGTTGCATTCTTGCCGGCGGCACCGAGTCGATGTCGCGCCTTCCTTATTACCTCGATGGCGCGCGCTGGGGATACCGCCTGGGCAATCAGGAACTGGTCGATGGCATGTACCGCGACGGTTTTTTCTGCCCCCTGGCGCAGATGGTGATGGGCGAAACCGCCGAGGTTCTCGCCGGCCAGTACAAGATCTCCCGCGATGAGCAGGATGAATTCGCCTTGACCTCGCAGGCGCGAGCTGCCCGGGCGATCGCCGCTGGACGCCTGGATGCGGAGATCGCTCCGGTAGCGATTCAAGGCAAAAAGGGAACGACCGTATTTAGCCGAGACGAGCATCCATTCCCCGACTCCAGCATGGAAAAGCTGGCAAAACTGCAACCCGTCTTCTCGGCGACAGGAACCATCACCGCGGGAAATTCCTCCGGGATCACCGACGGCGCCGCTGCCATGGTTGTGGCCAGCGAACACTTCGTCAAGCAAAGTAACTTGAAGCCTCTAGCCCGAATTGAAGCGGTCACTTCGGCGGGCGTGGATCCGCGAACCATGGGCATCGGTCCTGTACCGGCCCTGCAAAAACTGGCAGACAAGCACAACCTGCGGCTGCACGATTTCGGGCTCATCGAATTGAACGAGGCTTTCGCCGCCCAGGTGCTCGCTTGTGACCGGGCGCTGAACTTCAATCGTGACCGCCTCAATGTCAACGGCGGTGCCATTGCCCTCGGTCACCCCATCGGATGTACGGGGACACGCATCACGGTCACTCTGCTGCACGAAATGCTGAAGCGGAACACCAAGCGCGGGGTGGCCACTCTTTGCGTTAGCGGCGGAATGGGAATGGCTCTCGCGCTGGAAAACGTACACTGAGCCATAACGAATAAACATCCCACGCCACACGTTGCTCCGATTGCGCCGGGGAAATCCCGCCACTATACTTTCTTCAGGATTTCTAGCGCTTCGGAGCCACGATGTCCCTATCCACGGTGATCGTCGATGACGAGCAATTAGCTCGCGACGAACTCGCCTATCTGCTCAAGTCAGCTGATGACGTAAACGTCGTCGCGCAGGGCAAGAATGGCCTCGAAGCGGTCAATCTGATCAAAGAGCACAATCCCGATCTGGTCTTTCTCGACGTCCAGATGCCCGGCCTGGATGGCTTCGGCGTCATCAAGAAGCTGCTGGACAAGAAAATCCGCTTGCCGAAAATCGTCTTCGCCACCGCCTTCGACCAGTATGCAGTAAAGGCCTTCGAAGTGAACGCCGTGGATTACTTGCTGAAGCCCTTCGACAAGAAGCGGGTTACCCAAGCCATCCAGAAAGCGCGTGCCCAGCAGGACGCCGATGAAGCTCCTGCCGAGAAGTTCGAGACTCTGGTGCGCATGCTGGAATCCCAGAAACAGCCTGCCTCCAAGATTTTGTTGAAATCGCTGGGGCGAATGTTCCTGGTCGACCAGAAAGATATCTGCTATGCCTGGATTGAAGATGGTGTGATTACCGTCGTGACCGCGGGCGCGGCAAGTATGGAAGGCCAGTCAAACTGCCGTACCTTAGAGGAACTGCTCGAGAGCCTCGACAGCAAGCTATTTTGGCGCGCGCACCGATCCTACCTCGTCAACACCAATCGCATCCGCGAAGTCGTTCCCTGGTTCAAGAGTTCCTACCAGCTCCGGATGGACGATAAGAAACAGACGGAGATTCCCGTCAGCCGTGCCCAAACCAAGCGCCTGCGCGAACTGTTCGGGCTCTGAACATAGCTCGAGCGCCAACGAGTCTGAAGCGATCTCACAAAACGACCTTGTCCCCTGAGCTCTCAGAGAATCGCGTACCCGTTCAGCAGCGATCAGCAGATCTTGAATGAGCGTCCCGGTGTACATCCTTCGCTCGGCCTTTGCTCCTTAACTGAAGTGTTTTCATCGGAGGACAGTGACGGTTGACTGACACCGTCCTCCGACTGCGTGGGGGAGGGTCAAGTCGTCAAAGCTTCCAGTCCACTCCGGTCGCGGATCACCAGGTTTGCGCCATCGAGCCGGATCAGGCGCTTCTTTCGCAGGTGGCTCAGAAGCCGCGTAACTGTTTCCCGCGAAGCCCCGATGCGTTGTGCCATTTCTTCATGCGTCATGAGGGTTGAAATGCGAGTTTCCTCTGCGCTCTCCTGGGAAGGCGCCTGGGACAATAGAAGGCGAGCCAATTTTCCCGCTGAGGATCGAGTGAGAACCAAATGGTGGATATCGCGATAGGCGCTTTGATACTCGCGACTCAGGCAGTGCGACGTGTGTACGCCGATCTCACTGTGCGCCTCCATCAGTTCGGCAAAGTGTTTCCGATCCACAAAGCCGAGCTGGCACGGGGTCGCCGTCTCGGCGGTGACTTCGTACGGCATTCCCGAAATCGTGGCGCTGAGCCCTACGGTTTCTCCGGGCTGCACCGTTTTCAAAATCAGGATCTTGCCCTCCCGCGAGGTACTGGAGAGGTTCACCTTACCCGAGCAAACGATGAACAGCCCGCGCGGCGCCTGCCCTTCTACAAACAGGATCGCTCCCGCCGGCAGAATGCTTTTGTGGCTGATGCCATCGATGGAATGCAACGCTGCCTTGGACACGGCGCAAAAATACGAAGGATTCATGTGCGGGCACTCGGTGCAGTTGTCGACAATTTCCAAACCATACGGTGCTTTCATCTCATTCTCCTGGGAGGGAGGGCGTCTTCTGAATCTGCTGAACTCGCTCGTTGTACTCAATCCTGCGCCGCCGAAATGATGGGAACCGTTCAGCAGCGCGCGGGCGTGGGCCCGCGTATTCTGATTCGAACTTTGCGCCGCCGACAGCAGTTCCCATGCGGCGCTGGGATCTTCCCGCCGTTCCCATTCGATGTGGCAAGCAAACAGGTACAACGGATCCGTCTCCCCGGGTTGCAAGAAGGTCTCAGGAAGCGCGCAATCCGCAGGAGCCTGACCGTGCTGTTGCAAGATTCCCGTGGAATTCAGCGCCGATTCACTCTGAACTGGGGCGATCGGTTCGGCAGGGTAATGCCACGCCATGCTCAGCGCACTGCTACTTTGAACACTTGCGATTGACATCGTTTGTCGGAGTGCCTGACTGTGATTTGCTTGGAGCAGCTTCTTCAACTTCCTGCGCCGCCCGGGATAGGGCAAGGCGTTCTGGGAATATTCTGCGAGGCTGGAGGGGAACGCCGGCCAGAGGCAGATCAAACTTATTGCGTAGTGCAACCGAGATTCCAAAACGGGCCTGAATGGCGCGCACGCAAGTTCCTCGTTCGGAACGAGTTCCAAAACGGAGTGCACTGCCGCTGGGGCAAAAATTGCCACGAGTTCGGCGGAACTGCCGATCAATCGTCGAGTGCCACCCTAAAACGCCCTTGAATGAGCAGCTTAGACGCCCTACCAAAAGTCACCATTCCAAGGTGACCGCCGTACGTTGCGACGCCTATCTTGCTGTCCTAATGTCGTTCAGGTCACCCGTATGCCCAAGCACCACTCCCGATCTGCCGCTCACAGTTCTCATCTGGTTCGCAGTAGTCTGGGAAAACGGCGCAGTACTCGAATGTCGTTGCATGCCGCCGTGGGATTGACCGGTGAGGACCGCCATAAGGCCTCGTTCACGATCAATGCCAAGGCGACCAACTTGAACAGGCACGGCGCTGCCGTCCAACTTCCGCGCGAATTGCCAGTCGGCTCCAACGTAACGCTGAAGAATAAGCAGGGTATTCAAGTGCCCGCACGGGTGGTCTCGCAGATCAGTGCGGTGGAGGGACTCCGCACCTACGGAATTGAATTTGTTGAGCAGGATGAGAAAGCGCTGCAATTTTGGGGAATCTCCTTCCCCACTGCCTAGCACCATTCTCTGAAATCCGTTTCAGTAGCGACTTCGCGCGTATCTCCGCTGCCACCATTCCGGCGCGCCCTTTCCATCTACATGACTTGCAGTAGACATTCTGAAGCGTATCTCCAATGTGAAATTTCGTGGCGTACTTTGGCGCTTGTTTCCCTTGATTCATGCAGTTAGGGTCAAATTTAAAGGGGATTTGACAATGCTTCAGCATAAAGGGATATCAGACGTGACCGAAATGAAAGTGAGATCTGCGAACGGCCCGGCCAAAGGCGCTCACCTGCAACAGCTTCATGATGAAATCGACAAGCTAGCCTTGTTGGTGAATGAAGCCAAGCGGCAGAGCGACCGCATCCAGGCGGCGGCCGACGCCCTGGGAGATGATGTATTCCGTAATATCGGAGACGAAATGCTCGCCTCCGCCAACGACAAGCGTACGCGGCTCAGAAAGATCGACAGCTAGCTCCGAACTTCCTCCCGCCAAGCGGCTAGCCGCCAGCGGACCCGGACCAGCAAGAACTTCTTCTGCCGATAAGCTGGCCGGGTCTCCCGCCCTCTCTCTCACTCAGTCCTCTCGGATCTGGCCAAGGTCAAGGCCCCGTTTTTACTTCCATGTGTTCGTGGACTAGAATTGACCGCCAATAGCCCACAGTCCTGAGCATTGGTTATTCGAGTAGCCCCCGTGCCCACTTCCAGAAAGAAATCTGCAGCCCGCGCGAAAGTCATCGCGCCAAAAACGGAAGTCGCGGAAGAGAAGAACTCCTCCCGCGTGGGAGCCCGCCGCGTGGGAAAGTTCCTCGAAGAGGCCTCACAGCAAGTGAAGCGTTTTACCTGATCGATTTTCCATCCAAGCTGTCGGGCACAGTCCCCACTGGCGCGCATTGGCGCTTGTGGCCACTCTGCCTGCAGCATATGGTCAAACTACCGATCAAATTTTGGACCTGTAAATGACTCCGCTTCGCCGTACCCTCCGTAACTCTGGACAGCGTATCTGCCCGCTCTGCAACGAGCCGGTGTTGCTGGAAACCTGCAAAACCGATGAGCGGGGTCAAGCTACTCACGAAGAATGCTATGTCGACAAAATCTGCTCGCATTTGAGGCGCGATGAAAAACAATTTTCCGCGAGAGAGGCCCCCCGTTCCTCGCCGAGAATGAGATCCAGTTAGTTTCTCCGCTCTATATTGCCGCTTCAGTCGGGAAGAAAGAACGAGGATGAGATAGCGATATGAAAGCCCAAGAGCGCCTCTACCTGCTGCCTCTTTGTGAGCGCATCATCAGCGAACATAACCACGACACATTCCCGGATCTTATTCTGCAATTAGAAGTGCTGCTCGATTTTTCTTCTCCTGCCGAGGAAGTAAAGACAAGTTCCTGTTAGTTTCTAGCCTTCCTTTTTTTTCTCTTCGCTTCACTTCCGCTATCATTCCCAGCAGTAACTGCTTGCCACCTTCAGGTGATCTATGCAATCAGGCAAGACCGCTCTCGTGACCGGAGCCAGCCGCGGTATCGGAAAAGAAATCGCTCTCGAGCTAGCTCGCAATGAATTTCGCGTCGCCGTCAACTACTTCAACGATCCCGCGCCCATCGTCGACGCCGCCCTGGCGGAAATCCGCGCCCTGCAACCGGCCTCAATTGGCATTCAGGCCGACATCCGCTCCAGCGCTCAAGTCACAGCCATGTTCGAAAAAGTGATCTCCGAATTTGGCCACCTCGACCTGCTCGTCAACAACGCCGGCGTGCAAACCTGGAAACCTCTCCTGGACGTAACCGAAGAAGAATGGGACCTCGTCATCGACACCAATCTGAAGGGCTGCTTCCTCTGTACCCAGCAAGCCGCTCGCTCCATGAAGCAGCACGGCGGAGGATCGATTGTGAACCTAGGTTCCGGCTGCAACAAACTCGCTTTCCCCTCCCTTGTCGCTTACACGGCGAGCAAAGGCGGAATTGAAATGTTCACCAAAGAAGCCGCCGTCGAGCTGGGCCAATACGGAATCCGGGTAAACTGCATCGCGCCCGGCTCAATTGAATCCGAACGCACCCGCCAGGAAGATCCCGACTATGCCGGAACTTGGTCGAAACTCACTCCCCTGGGACGAGTAGGCACCGCCGCGGATATTGCCCCCACCGTGGTCTTCCTCGCTAGCCCCGGCGCTTCCTTCATCAGCGGCCAGACGATCTGGATCGATGGCGCCCTTTTCACCAAAGCCCAGTGGCCGTATAAGAAATAATTAGCTTAGATTCGCGCCGCTCTGAGCGGAGTGCCTGCAAAAAGGTAACCACGCTAAGTCACCCTGGTAATGCCCCTGCTGGCCTTTCGTAATATCGCGTGTCCCCACGTTCAACTTCATAATCCATGGATGGATTTAGCCCACCTGTTTCTCGAATTCTTCCAGACTGTAGCCTTGGGATCGGTGACCGTTTTCGCTCTGCTAGGCGTGGTTCGCCTGCGCAGCGCGCGCCGCTCGCCCGCATTGATTCCCAACAAATCGTCGCGGTAGTGATTCCTGCCGGTTGATGCGCTCGTACGAACCTTCCGTTGGTTTGCTTCCACTACACTGCGCGTGAGATATTACTCTGCTCGATAATCCGTACTGCCAAGGGCCCGCGTGCCCAAACAAATCAACAATGCGCCTCATCCCCCGCGATACCAAATTTTTCGAGCTGTTTGCCGAACTTTCTACCAATCTCACCGATGGAGCCAAACTGCTTCGTTCCATCCTCGCCGATCCTAGAGATCTCACTATGCGTGTCAACCAGGTGCAGGCCATTGAGCATCGCGGGGACAAAGCTACCCACGCCATCATCACCAAGCTGAATCAGACCTTCATCACTCCCTTTGATCGCGAGGACATTCACCGCCTGGCCTCCTCGCTCGATGACGTGCTCGATTTCGTGAACTCCGCCGCCCTTCGCCTGGTCATGTACAAGATTCACACCCCGCCGCCAGTCTCGGCCGAACTCGCCGGAATCATCGTCCTGCAATGCGAAGAGTTGGCCAAGGGCGTTTCGTTGCTGGAGAAGAACGGTCAGGTGATGAAGCACTGCGAAGAGGTGAACCGCCTGGAAGACATGGCTGACAACGTCAGCCGCAGAGCCATTGCCGACCTGTTCGAACATGAGAAAGACCCCATTCAACTCATCAAGCTGAAAGAACTGTACGAAGTCCTCGAGTACGCGACCGACAAAGCCGAAGACGCCGCCAATGTCATCGAAGCCATCGTCCTCAAGAGCACCTAGAAAAACGTTTCAAGGTTTCACCGACACTGATTGCCCAAGCCTCGTATGACAACTTTGAAACTCTGCACCTTGACCCATGAATAAAGACCTGCTCCTGGTCCTCATCACCGTCCTGGTCGCCCTGATCTTTGATTTCCTAAATGGGTTCCACGACTCCGCGAACAGCATCGCCACCGTCGTTTCTACCCGCGTTCTATCTCCGAGATTTGCCGTGGCCTGGGCCGCCGCTTTCAATTTTCTGGCCGCATTTTTCCTGGGCACCGCCGTCGCCAAGACCATTGGCAAAGGCATGATCCGTCTGGATCACGTTGATCAATATGTCGTCATGGCGGGACTCTTCGGCGCCATCGTCTGGGACTTGCTGACCTGGTGGTGGGGGCTGCCTACATCCTCATCTCACGCGCTGATCGGCGGATATGCCGGTGCCGCCATGATGCACGCCGCCGTGCACACCGGGGCCGGCAGCATGCTTTCCGTCATTATCCCCGAGGGCTGGTACAAAACTCTTATCTTCATCGTGGTCGCCCCCGTCATGGGCATGTTTCTAGGGCTTCTTTTTCTGGTGGCCGCGCACTGGATCTTGCAGAACAAACCGCCGCAGACGGTCGATCGCTGGTTCCGCAAACTGCAGTTGCTCTCCGCCGCCGCCTACAGCCTGGGCCACGGCGGCAACGACGCTCAGAAAACCATGGGGATCGTCGCCGGCGCCCTCTACACGGCTGGAATCATGTCGAAGTCTGACATGCTGGGCAACTGGGGGAAGTTTCATTGGCCCATCATCCTGGCCGCCCACGCCGCCATCGCTGCAGGCACCTACTTCGGCGGATGGCGCATCGTTCATACCATGGGGCAGAAGATCACCAAGTTGAAACCCTTAGGCGGATTTTGTGCCGAAAGCGCCGGAGCCATTACTCTGTTCGGCACCGCGCTCGCGGGTATCCCGGTCAGCACCACCCACACCATTACGGGAGCGATCGTTGGCGTCGGCGCAGTTCATCGCCTCTCCGCCGTCCGCTGGGGTGTTGCCGGACGCATAGTCTGGGCGTGGATGCTGACGATTCCTGCCTCCGCTCTAGTCGCGGGCGCTACTTTCATGCTCATCAACTTCATCCACCCCGGCTAAACCGTTCCTGAGCCCGTTTCTTATTGCCTCTCTAGGGTTTAAGAGCGGCAACACCCCCCTCCGAATCCGCACCTTATTTCGGAACAAACTTGTAGTCCGGCCCGCGGTCGTGCTCGGGGCCAATCAAAAGGAGCAACTTTACATGAAAAATAAGTTGGGTCGTTTGCTGCTGTGCGTGCTTTTTGCAGGTTTAACTACGGCGTGGGCAGTTGCCCAGGAGGACACCAACACCAATTCAAAAGGTGAGGTCCGCAACATTACCGGATGCCTGACGAAAGCCGGCGGCGGCGATGAATACCTGCTCACCGGAACCGACGGAAGTACGTGGGAGATCCGCGACAAAAACAGTTCCAGCGACCTGGCCGCTCACGCCAACCAGACGGTGGAAGTTCGCGGCGTCGTCAGCCACTCCAAGACGCACAACATGAAGGAAGACTCAAAAGAGATGGCCCATGACACCGGCGCGACCAAGGCCCGTGGCGAACACGGCCACCTCACTGTCACCGAAGTTCACAAGGTAAGCGGCAGCTGTAACCAGTAGCACGAATTACGGAGACAAGGTGAAATGAAAAGGCGGAACGCAAGCGTTCCGCCTTTCTTGTTTTCTGAGCTAGAAGCTTCCTACCCCTTCACGCTGATCTTCGAAAAGGACAGCACCGCTCTGCTCGGCGTCGGACGTCCCATGGAAAGCGCCGGACGGAATGTCGTAAAGATCAGCATCCGCTTTACCTCGGGAAGCACCTGCTTCGACGATTCGGAATCAGACAGGATCCGATAGTCCTGCACGCGTCCATTGGTATCGACATAAGCCTCAATCACCAGGGAGTCATCGTCGATCGTATTCATCGCCATCCCGAACGAACTCGGTTGAAGCTCCGGGCCGGAATTCACCATCACCAGTGGAACATCGTTATCCGCGTGCAATTTCGATGGCGCCACGAAATACATCATCGCAATGCCGAACAGAACGAAGGCCGTCAAAAACCCGGCTGTCGCGGGAACCATGAAAGCCTCGAAGGCATTCTCCAGCCGTAGCCGCACCCCTTCAAACCGGCCGCGCCGCGCCCCTGCTGCTTCGCGTGAGATCGCCAGCCGAAGCTTCAATCCGAGATCCGCCGGAGCCTTCGGACGCCCGACACTGACCAGCAACTGCTGAGTCCGCCGCAGCGCCTGATACTCGCGATGACATCCCGGGCAGCCTGACAAATGGTTCTGCAGCGCGAGCATCTCCGTGCCCGTTACCGCTCCATCCAGATATGGCGAAAACAACTGCTTCACCTGGGAGCACTTCAGTTCTGCTGTCTTCCGGTTGCGCGTATTCCCAGTGCCAATCATGGCATCACCTCGGCCCTTCTACCCCCTCCAGCTACCTGTGCCCGCTCTTCTGCTGAACCTGAAGCAGCCAACCCTAGTTCGTGGCCTACTTCGCGCACGTACGGCGCCAGTCTTTGCCGCAGTGCTTGTCTGCCGCGGGTCAGCCGGGATTTCACCGTTCCCAGCGAAATCTCCAGCACCTCGGCAATCTCTTCATATGACATTTCTTCCAGATCGCGCAGGATCAACGTCGTGCGATACGGCTCTGGAACTTTCCTCAACTCTTCGTCCACCCGGGCCTGGACTTCGCGATGGGCCACGTTATCGAAGGGGGAATCCCCGTGATCCGTCAGAGCCATTTGCATCTCGTGCTCGCTAGTCCCAGGCGTTTCGGGCTCCGTCGGCTCAATGGAAGTTTCCTTCGCCTTATGCCGGAACCACCATCTGCGCCGGTTCGCCGCCTCATGCAGAGCGATGCGGTAAATCCAGGTCTTCAGGCTGGATTCGCCGTGAAAGTGCTTCATTCCCCGAAACACCTTCAGGAACACTTCCTGCGTGGTATCCGCCGCATCCGCTGGATCGTTCACCACCCGGTACACCAATCCATACACTGGTTGTTGGAACTCTCCAATTAACCAGGCGTAGGCCGCTTCCGAACCGGCCTTCAACTCCGCCACGATCGCCGCCTCTTCCTGCGACCGGATTCCGATAGCACTCGCTAAGTCACCCAAGGTGGTTGCTCCCGCCATAATGGCGATCCCCTGATTATAGGATTTTCCACCCTCGCGCGCCCTTAAATTTCTCTCCCGCCCCAGTCCGGCCCGCTCGTCGCGAATGCGCAAGACCTTACAGTAGGATAGACTCCGCCCCACCCCTGCAAGTTCCCAGTAGTAAACCTCTTTCTTTTCATCGAGTCACCGCGTGCAAGCCGCTGTGCGCCCGCGTGCGTACCCCTCTCGAGCATCAGGGTCACCGCAGCAAGGTTACTTGCGCCATGGAACGAGTCCCAAGGATGATGATGAGCATGATCAGCAGCACGCAGACTCTAATCCTTTCTTTGCAAATTCGTACACCTGCATAGCTGCTGTCGGCACTTACGTAACTTGGTGGTATGCCGTCGATCGGCTTAGATAATTTCTGCGCGCATCCTAACTTCCAGTGCGCGCGAGCAAGAGCACGAAGCCGGCAACTTCCATTACTTCGGTGCACTCACCCGAGCCGCCATGGTCCGCTCATGAAAACAGTGAGACTGACAGTGTTGCTTGTTTGCGGCCTCATTGCCGTGCTCGCGGCAGACATTCTCCTTTGGTACCGCGTAGCGAGGCGTCCTCCTCCCTACACCCGCAAAATTCCTCGCCTGGAATGGACACGAGCCGTAGATCCTCTTTACCTCACCTTCACTCCGCCCCTCATCGCTAAAGATGGAACTCTTTACGTTGCCAGTGCCGGCGGCGTTCACGCCTTGAATGCTTCCAGCGTCGAGAGATGGGTGTACCGTACTAGCGAATCCGACCCTGTCCTCAGCGGCTCTTTGTCCCAGGACGACACCGGGAATCTCTACTTCGCCACTTTGCACAGTGTCTATTCGCTCTCCTCCTCAGGCCTGAAGCGCTGGCAGGCGGACTGCCCAAGAGCCGCACTCGCGCGAAATGCCGGAGGGCATGCGTTCGATGCCGATGCCATCTACACCACTTGCGATACCCATCTGGTTGCGCTCAGCAAATTCGACGGACACGAGACCTGGCGCCTGCGCGAATTGGAAGTACAAGCTCCAACGGCCATTCCTTTCGCGCCCCTGCTGTTGCGCAATCACGAACTCGTCTTCAGCCGGGACCAGCACATCGTCGCCAGCGACATGCGCGGCAACATCCGGTGGACGTTCCCTTCGGGGACGCAGGGCACGGCCTACTATCTCGGCTCCGGCCCCGATGACGTCATCTACGCGAGGAAATTCTCGGGCGAACTGCTGGCCTTGTATTTCACTGGAACCATCAAGTGGAAGTTGGAAGGCGTAGGTGGGTTCAACGAGAGTCCGGTCCGCGCTCCCGACGGCACACTGTACGTGATTGCCCCTCAGGGGCCCCTGTATGCCATCGATCCGCGACCCGGGCTCAAGTGGAAATTTCCCTTGCCGCCGAGCACCAGTGTCATGGGCTACACGGCACCGGCGCTCGCGCCCGACGGCACCATTTATCAACTGCTCGAAGACCGCCTGCTCGTCATAAGTCCGCAAGGCAAGATGCTTTCAGAGTTGCAGCTTCCCGGAGAGCCACGTCATCGCGGTTTCCTTGCACTGTCAGGCGACGGCACGCTCTACGCCGTCATGGACAACTCTTTTGTTCACGCCATCCGAATCGCAGACCCACAGTGAGGGGGCCGAATCAGGAGCAGCTAGCAATCGCGCGCGGCGCTTATCGCAGAAGATGTCGCCGACGAAATGCAGGCTTTCTGATTTGGATTCCTGCCATTGCCCTGAATCCATTCACCTGAGAAATTCGGCTACTCGATTCAACCTGCGCCACTTAAGGCCAAAACCATTGCGCGCCGGGAAGATCCTCTGTTAGCCTTTTAGCTGGACTTCCTTATCGCAGTTCGCCTCACCGCGGCCGCGTGGGTTTCCGCGGGTTGATCCCCGTTCAAAAGTCCCGGCCTCTGCACGATCGCGCGCCTGGCGCAATCAACCAGCGTCCACGTGCCATTTAAGGAGAAACAAAACTTGTCATCCAAGACGCGTTACCTGTTCACCTCGGAATCCGTCACCGAAGGCCATCCCGATAAGATCGCCGACCAGATCTCCGACGCAATTCTCGATGCCTGCCTTGCCGAAGACACCACCAGCCGCGTAGCCTGCGAAACCCTCACCGCTACCGGCTTGGTCGTTATCGCCGGAGAAATCACTACCAAAGCCTATGTCGATTTTCAGACCGTCGTCCGCGGCACCGTCGCCTCCATCGGCTACGACAACGCGCTCTACGGCTTCGACGCCAACACCTGCGCCGTGATCTCCAGTATCAACAAGCAGTCCGGTGACATCGCCATGGGCGTGGACACCGGCGGCGCTGGCGACCAGGGAATGATGTTTGGGTATGCGGTGAACGAGAATGCGGATTTGATGCCTACCCCCATTTCACTGGCCCACAAGCTGACGCAGCGGCTCTCGATGGTGCGCAAGAACGGGACGCTTCCCTTTCTCCGGCCCGATGGCAAATCCCAAGTCACGGTGGAATACGACGCGAACGGTAGGGTACTTCGCGTGGACGCGGTGGTGATTTCTACGCAGCATGCGGAGACCGTGAGCAATGACGAGTTGCGCTCGGGAATTCTGAAGAACGTGATCCAGGCTGTGATTCCGGCGCATTTGCTGGATGAGGACACGAAGTACCACATCAATCCGACCGGGCGCTTTGTGATCGGCGGGCCTATGGGAGACACGGGTCTCACGGGCCGAAAAATCATCGTCGACACTTACGGCGGCATGGGACGTCATGGCGGTGGGGCGTTCAGCGGAAAAGATCCGACCAAAGTGGATCGTTCGGCGGCTTACATGGCGCGTCACATTGCCAAGAACGTGGTTGCGGGCGGGCTGGCGCATCGTTGCGAAGTGCAGCTGGCTTACGCGATTGGCGTGGCTGAACCGGTCAGCGTTCTGGTGGAAACTTTCGGGACGGAGAAAGTCGATCCCGCGATCATTCCCGATATCATTCGTTCGCATTTCAAGCTGACTCCCCGCGGAATTATCGAGTCCCTTAACCTGCGCCGACCGATTTACCGCAAGACTGCGGCTTACGGACACTTTGGCCGGGCGGACTCGGACTTCACTTGGGAAACAACGGACAAAGCTGCCAAACTGGCCAGCGATGCCGGCTTGCGCGAACCGGCAGCCGTTCGTAAGTAAGTCATTCAACACGGGGATTACGGGGCACCACAGGGAAATGCTCAGATTTTCCCCCGTGATCTTGCTCATCGGGGTTGGGCTTTTGGGAACCGAAGGGCCACCCCGATCTCGTCCAAAGGACGCATTCCGAAGCGGGAATCCGGGTATTGTTAATTGGTTACCGAAACCCGCGTAATCTGAGAAAATAGATCGCTGGGGCTGAGGGCCGAGACGCCCTCGGGGTGCCGGCGGTTCCAACTACCAGTCTTCAAATTAAATTTCTGCGACATAGCGCGCCATTGAAGGGGAAGGCATGTCAACCACAGCAGTGAATTGCGACATCAAGAACATTGAACTGGCGGATCTGGGGAAGAAACGCATCGAGTGGGCCAACCAGTCCATGAAGGTGCTGCAGATTATCCGCAAGGAATTCATCAAGAACCAGCCGCTGACGGGCATTCGGGTTTCCGCCTGCCTGCACGTCACTGCCGAGACTGCGAATCTGGCCATTTGCCTGCGTGATGGCGGAGCCGAAGTGGTATTGTGCGCCTCGAATCCTCTGTCCACGCAGGACGACATTGCCGCCTCGCTGGTGCGCGATCACAACATTCCCGTGTTCGCGATCAAGGGCGAAGACAACGAGACGTATTACAGCCACATCCTGGCGGCAATTGATCACAAGCCGCAGATCACCATGGATGATGGCGCCGACCTGGTCTCGATCCTGCACACCAAGCGCACGGACGCGATCGAAGGCGTGATCGGGGGAACGGAAGAGACGACCACCGGCGTGATTCGCCTGCGCGCCATGGCGAAGGAAGGCGTGTTGAGATTTCCCATCGTCGCGGTGAACGATGCCGATACCAAGCACTTGTTCGATAACCGGTACGGCACCGGGCAATCCACGATCGATGGCATCATCCGGGCGACCAATTTCCTCCTGGCGGGATCGAAGTTCGTGGTGGCCGGCTACGGATGGTGCGGCCGCGGTCTTGCTAGCCGAGCGCGCGGCAATGGCGCTGAAGTCATCATCACCGAAATTGATCCAACCAAGGCGCTCGAAGCTGTGATGGACGGCTTCCGGGTGATGTCAATGGCCGAAGCCGCCAAGATCGGCGACGTGTTCTGCACCGTCACCGGCAACAAGAGCGTGTTGACGAAAGAACATTTCGCGCTGATGAAGGATGGCGCGATCATCTCCAACTCCGGCCACTTCAATGTGGAGATCGACATACCGGCGCTGGAAGCGATGTCGTCGTCCAAGCGCACTACGCGCAATTTTGTGGACGAGTACTCGCTGAAAGACGGCCGCAAGATCAACCTGCTGGGCGAAGGCCGCCTGATCAATCTCGCCGCTGCCGAAGGCCATCCCGCCAGCGTGATGGATATGAGCTTTGCCGACCAGGCGCTCTCGGTCGAGTACATGGTGAGGAACGCGAAGAAGCTGGAAAAGACGGTCTACAAAGTTCCCGAGGAACTCGACAAGCGGGTGGCGAAGCTGAAGCTTGAGTCGATGGGAATCAAAATCGATCGGCTCACGCCCGAGCAGGAAGAATATCTGGCGGGCTGGAGCGAAGGAACTTAGATAGTACTCAATTTTCGTACGTTCGTTCGGTTTTGGGGTGGCGCAAGCCACCCCTTTTTGCTGTGATCTGCGCGCGTTTTTGGGATCGTGGGCGCTTCCCCAGATTCGTGACGCAGCCTGACGTAACGAAGTGCGGCACGTTACGTCTGTACCTGATTCAGGGGAGATTTTTGCCAGGTCGTTCGCTATACTGGTGCGAATGGACCTGGAACAGGTAATCGGGGAGATCGAGCGACTGGAGCGAATCTTCGCTGCCCCGGATACCCGACCGCTCAGCGAAACGGATATCGCGGCTGCCAATCAAAGGCATGATACGCGGCTGGCGCATAGCCCCTGGTTTCGGCTTTGGAAAAGTTATGGTCTCTGCTGCCGTTCCGAGCCGCCCTCGCTCGGAGCACCGGAAGTGGAACGCTAGAGCAGTCGTTCCACTCCACCTAAACATCTCCCGCCTCAGCTGGCGTTTTTCTACGAACAGTTCATAAATCTCACCAGGTATAGTGCGCAGTGTAGGTGATTACCTTCTCGCCATCCGGCGGCACCGTGACCGGGAATTCGATCGTTTGGCTGTCTTTCTTGACGTATTTGTCGGAGTTCGCCCCCACGGTCCAGTTCTTGCCGCGATAGAGATGCTCGACGACCCGGATCTCGACGGGGCCTTTCTTGTGATTTCGAACCTTGACCTCGAAGGTTTCCGTGGCGGCGTCTTGCTTGTTATCGACCGTGTAGTTGGTGCGGCGGCGCTCTCCCGTGAGATCGAAAGAGTTGCCGGTATAAATGCGCACGGTTTCGTCTTTGGGAGTGTGGTCGATCATGTTCTCGCCCGTGAATTCCATCTGCCCGTCATCGTTGCGGCGATAGAAACGGACCCGCCCCTTGGGCAGCGGCATTCCCATGTGATTGGCCTGCGAGTTGACGAACTCGCGCATCACCCAGATCTTCGCATTCGATTCGGTGCCGTAGGAATGATCGTTGCGTATGTTCTCCCGGTTCCATCCGCCGTAACGGTTGAAGTCGATCTTGGCGCCATCGTAAACGTACAGCTGTTTGCTGGCCACGCCCGATGCGTGTATGAACTCGACCTGCTTGGTTTCCCGATCACGCAGGGTTGTGGCGCGCTCCAGGGTGTAGAGGTGATATTCATCGAACGCCTTTTCTGTGACAGCCGGGGCCATCGGAGCAGATAGTTCCATCGCCGCTTTCCGCGCGAGAACACCGTTCAACGCATTCGTCTGAATCTTGTTCACATCGCCCGCCATGAGTTTGATGTGAGCATTTTCGAACACCTTGCCCGTCCTGTTATCAATCGTGACCCAGCCCACGATGTCGACTACGTCGCCCTTCTCGGGCGCAACGATGTTGTAATCCGCCTGCCAATTCATGCCGCCAGTGATGTAGGAGAACTCAGCGGGAAATTTGCCCGCCTTGTCGGTCGCGATCAGCCATTCCAGCCGCGGCTTCAGAATGGTCTCTGCTGTCAGGTCGGGGAAAATCGGCGTTCCGGGAAGTCCGAAGCGCAATTGCCCCCCGACTTCGATGATCGGCTCTTCCGCTCCCACCCCGTAATTGTTGGGATTGAAATAATCCGGGCGCACATAGCCGCTACGAATCACCTTGCCCTTGATCGTGCTGTGATCGGGCAACTCAAAATCGATGGTTCGTCCTTCATACAAGGAGAGCAGAGACATCTGCGAGACTGGATCGGCGCGGTAATTCTGCTCCAGTACCTGCAAAGAATGTTTGCCGCTGGGATCGCGCAGGATCACCGAATCCGGCTCCACATGCATGGTGATGTCGTTCATGTTGAACTGGTTCTCGCCGGACTTTAGATCCAGTGCCAGGTCCTGCCTTATCACCGCAAAATCCTGGTTGTAAATCGTGAGCGACGGCTGGGACTGCTGGGCGAAAAGGCTGCTGCATAACAACCAGAAACACACGAAGCGAGCGGACATCGACATGATCCTCCCCGAATGCGCCTGAGAGTACCTGGGTTCTCAAGCAAACTCTACCCGTTAGAGGAACGAAGAAGGGAGTGACTCTTGCGGGGCGAGAGGAGAATCGCTGGCAGAAAACGGTAATCGAGCGCGTATGACCAAAGTCACCGCTGGATGAACTCATGCGCTCATCGGCCATCCGAGCTGTACTTCTATTAACAAATCGCTGCTTGTCGATGCGCGCGCTGCTCGCTTCGCTCGGGGCGGACGAGGCGTCCGCCCCTACACGATTGTTATTTGCCGTGTTCTTCCAGGAACTTTTCCACTTCGATGGCAGCCATGCAACCCGTGCCCGCCGCTGTGATGGCCTGCCGGTAGCGGCGATCCTGCACGTCTCCGCAGGCATACACACCATGCACCCGCGTGAAGACATAATTGTGAGTCTTCAGATAGCCGTCGGAATCGGTATCGAGCTGCCCCTCAAACATTTTCGCGTTGGGCTCGTGACCGATGCCGAGGAACAGGGCGCTGGTGGGAAAATCCCAAACCTTGCCCGTCTTCAGGTTGCGCAGCTTCAGTCCGGTCACTTCCTGCTTGTGGGCGTCGTAAACATCTTCCACGACGGTGTCGAGCAGAAACTGGACCTTCTCGTGCTTCTGCGCGCGCTCCAGCATGATTTTCGAAGCGCGAAAACTATCGCGCCGATGAATCACAGTCACCTTGGTTGCGAAGCGAGTGAGAAACAGCGCCTCTTCCATCGCGGAATCTCCGCCGCCTACCACGACGATCTCTTTTCCGGAGAAGAAGAAACCATCACAAGTCGCGCAAGAAGACACGCCGTGCCCGATCAGTTGCTGCTCGTGCGGCAAGCCCAGCCAGCGTGCCGATGCGCCGCTGGCAATGATCAGAGTCTGCGCGTGCACCACGTGATGTCCAATGTGCAATGAGAAAGGACGCTGGCTCAGATCCGCGCTGGTGAGATGCGCCATCCGATACTCCGCGCCAAAGCGTTCCGCCTGCTTGCGCATGTTCTCGACCAGTTGCGGCCCCATGATTCCTTCCGGAAAGCCGGGGAAATTCTCCACCAGCGTAGTCATCGAAAGCTGCCCGCCAGGTTCGTGGCCTTCGATGACCAGCGGTTTCAGGTTAGCGCGCGCAGTATATAAAGCGGCAGTGTGTCCGGAGCACCCGGAGCCAATGATGACAACGTTGCGAGTTTCGCTCATGGATTATCAGGTTATGCAAATTAGATGGCCGACTTGCGATTTTGATTCGAACCGCTCTTTACGCCAGATCACTTGGGTGGCGGCACAGTTTTTCGCATCTTCGAAGTGCCCGTTGCAGTTTTCCTTGCCGGTTGCGTTTTCGATACTCCCTCAATTTTCGCCAGTTCCTCGGGTACCACGGACTTCACGCCAAGCAATTCGCGATAGTGTGCCAAAACGTCCGAGGCGCTGCGGAATAGAGGTTCGTACGCACTCTGATCCGGCGCGGGTCCGCCATCAGCAGCTTGGCAACGCGCCAGCGCCACCGATGGTTTTCCAAATCGCTCGAGGCGGATGCGGTTGACCGGCGTATTCGAAGTCAACATGGCGTCAGAACTCGTTACCGAGGACGCACTGTCCTCGAGAGACACCTGGATCAGATCCTTGGGATCGCGCACGTGCAGCACCAGAGTCTCCACCATAGTCTGACCGTCATTGCTGAAGGAGTATTGCACCAGCGAAAACAGCGCCTGCACGGAAAACTCGCGCCGAATCCGCACATAGTTCGCAACCGATGGTTCGCCGGCCACATGCCCGGGCGCCCCCGCCTGCAGCATGGCGGGCATGTCGGTCAAAGTCGAGCGTCCGCGGGAGACTTCGAAATCGCTGCCGAATAAGGGCTGCTTCGGCACGCGCGTCAGCGCCGACGCGATTTCCTTCTGCTCTTCCGCCGACGGTGCGCACACGTTCAGCATGTTGACCTTTACCTGCGGTTGCTGCGAACTGCCTGACTCCGCCGGTTGCTGCTGCGCAGCAAGGGGCACACCCCACCACGCGGCTGCAAGGAAACTCCAGAGGATCAAATAGGGGATTCTGGGCACGCCGGAATTCTAAATGACAGGGCGCATAAATCTAAATTTCAAATATGCCCGGTTCGCGGGAAGCCCGGCCAAAGTCGTAGAATCGAGGTATGGCGAACTTGACGTTAGTTTATGGCATGAGGCTGCTGCCTTCGGAAGAAGTCACTGAAGTGGGCCAGGCGTCCATTAAGCTGTCTAACGGCCGCGAGGCACACGTAGCCATGCATGTGCTGGAAGGCAGCAAGGAAGAGATCGAGAAACAACTGCGCACTAGCCTGGAAGCATTCTTTGAGCTCTATCCGGAGATCTGACTAGCGGGCATCCCGGATGCTTGACCCGCGAATTTTCTGTCCAAGGAATGCCTCTTCCCTCGCCTTATAATTCCTAATCGTCTGACGTGCCGGCAAAACGCATGCAATGGTCTTACCCCGAGTTACGGCGGAAGTTGATCGAGGCCGAACTGTGGCCACAAGGCCGTATGGCGCGGCTGGCGTGCTATCTGGCTGGGTCGGCGCTGGTCCTCTATTTCCTGCGAAGGCTTCTCGGATTATTCGCTCCCTCCTGGGGCGCGCATTTGGGAGGCTGGGTTGGATTCCTCGCCTTTGTCGCGGCAGTCCTGTTCTTTATCCTCGGATTCCGCTGGGTCAAGCGGCGGATCCTGTGGCGGCTGCGCAACCGCCTGATCGTGACCTACATGTTCATCGGCGTCATTCCCGCCGTGCTGCTGGTCGCCATGGGATTGATTACGCTTTACGGATTGGGCGGACAGTTTGCCGTGTTCCTGGTGACCTCCGAGATTCACTCTCAGCTCCGAAGCATGGCAGGCGTGAACGATGCCGTGAGCAACGCCCTGGCCTCGCGTTTGGAGCGCGGTGAGACCCCTGCCGCGGAATCGCTCGCCGGCTTGCGTAAGCGTGATCCGGCATGGCAACGCCGTCACGTGTGCGCCTGGTATGGCAACAAGCCGCTGCCTCTCTGCAACGATTTCGGAGGAGCTTCTCTCACGATGCCCGAGTTCATGAAGGGCAGCTTCCAGGATATTGTTCAAGACGGCGGCCAGCTTTACTTGCGAGTTGGATCCTCCCTGCAGGTTGCAGGCAACAAACTCACCGTGGTTACCGGGGAACCTTTCGATAAGGAACTGGTCAGCAAAATTGCGTCGGATCTCGGCGAAATCACTCTGTACACTCCGGCCATAAAAAACGACGCCGGATCCAAGCAGCCCGTCCAGGCTTCGTCCTCGGCAGGATCTTCTCTTTCCGCTGCTCCGGATCAGAACCACGACAAGCTGGTCATCACCAAGGGCAACCCGAACGATCGCGAGGAACTGCCGGCTCGCTTTACGGTCGGCGCCGTGCCCGAATCAACCGGCAGTTTCGACCGCGAAATTACTTTTGGGACCCCGCTCCCGGTCACGGACTGGAAGACGGGTAGGCCCCAGCAGGTCTTGGCGGTACTGCAGGTCACCACTCGCCCTGCCGTCCTCTACGCCCATCTTTTTGCAGCACTCGGGGAATTCGTTCGTGGCGTGATTTACATTCTGCTCGGAATTGGAATCGTTTTCGCAGTCATTGAACTCATCGCCCTGATTATCGGCACGCGCATGACGCGCACCGTTACCGCTGCCGTAGCGGAGCTACACAACGCGACCCGGCACGTCGACCGCGGCGACTTCAGCCACCGTATCCCGATCCGGTCCAACGACCAACTCTCGGATCTCGCTCTCTCCTTCAACTCCATGACCGCTTCCATTGAGAAACTGATCCTGGAGCAAAAGGAGAAGCAGCGCCTGGAGAACGAACTTACCATTGCGCAGGAAGTCCAGGCTCAGCTCTTCCCCCGCCACATCTCGCAGCTTGAGTCGCTTGAAGTCCACGGATTCTGCCGGCCGGCGCGCACGGTCAGCGGCGATTACTACGATTTTCTGACCGCCAGTTCACACAAGCTGATCCTTGCGGTGGGCGACATCAGCGGAAAAGGCATTTCGGCCGCATTGCTGATGGCTACCATTCACTCTGCCGTCCGCGCTTACAGCGTCGAGAGCCTGCCGCAGATGCGCGAACCCCTCGCCGTCGGCGCAGTGGGAGGCGCCGGGAGGGTCATGGCTACTTGGCCTGAGGGGATCGAAGTCTCACCCGGGGCATTGCTTGGCCTGCTCAATCATCAACTCTATGACAGTACTCCGCCGGAGAAGTACGCCACCCTGTTCCTGGGAATTTACGACGGCCACTTGCACCGCCTTACCTATAGCAATGGCGGCCATCTGCCCCCGATCCTGATCGGCAAAGACGGCGGCGTGCGACGCCTCGAGGCTGGCGGCACCGTGGTTGGACTCTTCGACAATATGTCGTACGACGAAGGCTCGGTGCAATTGCATCCCGGCGAGATCTTCGTGGCCTACAGCGACGGTGTCACCGAACCGGAAAACGACTTTGGCGAATTCGGCGAGCACCGCCTGATCGAACTCGTGCGCAGCAACCGCCACCTGCCCTTGCCGCAGATCAGCCAGATCGTGACCATGGCCGTCGATGACTGGATCGGCGACAACGAGCAGCCTGACGATGTGACCCTGGTTCTCGCGCGCGCACGATAGCGCTTAAATCTTCTGCACTTTCCACTTCCCGCGGCTGAACAGGATCGCGCTGGCTGCTGCCATCGCTGACTCCGCGATTGCGATGGAGAAGAAGACTCCGTTCGATTTCATGCCGAGCGGCATCGCCAGCACGTAAGCCAGCGGAATCTCAAGTAACCAGAATCCGAAGAAATTCACGATAGTCGGAGTGATCGTGTCCCCAGCTCCGTTGAAGGCCTGCATCATCACCATGAAATACGCGTAACCGATATTCCCGTAGCTCACAATCCGGAGGCACGCCGCTCCCAGGGGCACCACGGCCGGATCGCTGATAAACAACCTCACGACCGGCTCGGAGAAAACTGCAAAGAACACCCCGACGGATCCGAGGAAAAGTACGTTGTACAAACCTGTGCGCCACACCGCGCTCTCGGCGCGATCCGGCTTACCCGCTCCCAGATTCTGGCCGACCAGGGTGGCGGCCGCATTGCTCATTCCCCACGAAGGCAGGATCACGAAGATCACGATGCGAATCGCGATGGTGTATCCCGCCAACGCTGCCGCGCCAAACGTGCTCACGATGCGCACCAGGCCAATCCAGCTCGTGTGCGCAATCGCGAACTGCAGAATCCCGGTGAATGAAACCCGCACCAGGCGCCACAGGACGTCAAAGCGGACGCGAATCTGACGGGCGAGCACTCGAATGCGCTCCGTTCCTTTCAGCAGGCGGTAGAACTGGTACATCACACCAATGCTGCGCCCGGTGAAGGTTGCCAGAGCAGCTCCGGTGACGCCCAGCCGCGGAAATGGACCCCAACCGAAAATGAGGCAGGGATCGAGGATGAGATTGATGATGTTGGAAATCCAAAGCAGCCGCATGGCAATGGCTGCATCCCCAGCCCCACGAAAGATTGCGTTATTCAGAAACAGCAGGAGCACAGCACAACTGCCACCCAGACAAATCCTGGTATAGCCGCTGCCAACGGCAACGATGGCCGGCGTTGCTCCCATCAGCCGCAACAGCTGCGGCGCGTAAATCAGGCACGGCACACCAATGGCCAGCGAAATACCAAGTCCCAGGATAATCGCCTGCACGGCAGCAACCGCGGCGCCCTCGGGATCCTTCTCTCCAATGCGTCGCGCCACCATCGCCGTAGTCGACAGGCTCAGCCCCATTCCTACCGAAAACACCAGGCTGAGCATCGACTCGGTGAGTCCGACCGTGGCAACGGCATCGGCTCCAAGCCTTCCTACCCACGCCACGTCCACCACGGCAAACAGAGACTCGAGCACCATCTCCAGAACCATGGGAACGGCAAGCAGGAGAATGGCCCGGTTCAGATTGACGCTGGTGTAGTCCTGGTGCGACCCACGCACGGCTTCCACCAACGACGACCACAGCGAGCGCTGCTCCCCGGACGGTATGACAATCGCTTCCGCTTCCATACAAACCTTTCATGAACGTGCCGGCAAACCCGGCCGCGAGACAGAATCAATCGAAAGCTCCATTCAGAGCTAAATCAGGCGGGGCGAATTAACGAGGGATGAACATGTGGATCCTTTACACGGATCGTGTACCGCTGGTCCCCAGGAGGTTGATTGCTAAGCGGATTCTACCGCAGGGGAATGTAGATTTCCAAGACAGAAAAGCGGCGGATGGCCTGTCCATCCGCCGCTTCCTCAGGAGGTGAGTGATGTTCGCTCGTACAACAACAGGTACAACAACAATTTGATGTTATGCCCGACAGGGGAAGAAACGACAGATCACCAAGGTACTTTCTGCGCGCTGCACTCTCGTAGAGACGCAGCTTGCTGCGTCTTCAGTCCCGCGAAGACGTAGCAAGCTACGTCTCTACAGCCGATTGGGCGGAGGAAGTTCCAGAATGACACGCATCCCCGAACGGCATTTCACGTCACTTATTTCTTAGGAAGCACCAAGACGCGCGCCGAAACCGCTGAGTTGCTCAGCGTTCCCCCCAACACGAATGGTCCCAATGGCGTAAACAGAATTCCCCTGGTGTCTGCGCGCACGTCGAATGTGTCTTGCGTAATGGTTTCCCAGCGATTGCCATGCAGTTCGTAAGCGAACGTCACGGGCGAAAGTTGTGCCGGCTTACCATCCGCATCGAGGCCTTTGAAATTGTGGGGAACGAGCGTTCCTCCCGAAAAAAAAACTTTGTGTTCCCGCTCCCAGCCGCTGGCGACAATATCGAAGCGGCCCGGGCCGGGATGCGGCGGCAGTTTGCTCCATTCGATCTTGTTGGGATCTTTTTTGTCGATCTTTCCCATCCAGCACTCGTCGGAAACGACGTAGCCCGTACCCTCCTTCTTCGCCCCATCCACGTACACAATAGTCTCGTCCGCGATTCCGCCGGCATGCCCATACACCGGGGTACCCGGAAGAGCCGTGGCCTGGCTCCAGGTATTTTTCTCCGCGTCGTATACCTGAACATTGTTCACCGGGCCGTTCTTCGCTCGTCCGCCGATAATGTAAACATAGCGATCATGAGTCAGACCGATCACCGCGCTATCCACCGGGATTGGGATGTCCGCTGCGCGGTACCAGCGGTGATCTTCCGGAACATAAGAGTTCACATCCCCCACGGTGATTTCATTCCCCTCTCCGTCCACCACATATCCGCCAAAAACGAAAATCTGCCCCCTTGCGCCCACTGCGGCGGCTCCAAGACGTCCCGCGACCCCCGGCACCGGCTTCCCTTCCATCCACTTGCCCGAAGAGAGCTTCATCGTGAACATCCGGTTGGTGACGGCGTCCCAGGTTTTTTTCGTGCCGAGGCCCATCATGGAGTAAACCTCAAGCCCGTTCCTCAGCGAGGCAACCGCATTGCCGGTAACGGCGTCGGGCATGGCAGGAATTTTCGGTTCGGCGGCCAACAGGGCCAGGGCGCAGCACAGCGGGAGGCAAGCAAAAAGCAGTTTCTTCATTGCTGAGATATTACGTCGTCCGCGGGAACTATGGTAGACCTCGGCAGTCATGCAACGTGCCCCTGCCGAACCGCGTGAATGAAATCCGTGTAAGCCGGCGTGTTTCCTTGTTCCCGCATATGACTAGCAATCTGTCCGCGATGGTAGGCAGAGTGCATCAGGACATGCGTCAGAACATCCCCGATGCTGCTGCTCCACGCCTCCCCTTTGGTGTTCTTGTAGGCGGAGGTTTGCGAGAGGTCCGCGACAGTTCTCAGGTACTCCAGCCATTGCCTTTCCAGCTGCTCCGCCTCCGCCTCACAGTGCGCCAAGTCCGACTCGGGCCAAACGGGAACACTCTGCGGGACCTGCTTCAGCCGTTCCAGCCAGACCCGCCCTGCGGCCAGGATGTGCGCCATCAGCTGCAAAGAGCGCTTGTCTTCGTCCCCCGCGGCCCGAATCGCCTTCAGCACTTCCCGGTTTGCCCACCCGTCATACACAAACTGCCGCCGAAGATAATCAGCAACATTCACGAGTCCATCTCCATCCCACAGAGTACTTGGAATCCATGGTAGCGAGCGGCGTCCTGGCATGACAATGTTGTAACCGTCCTTTTACATTCCAGAGATAGACTCATTCCTGGTCTGCTGCGGCTGGCGAACCGAAAACACCTATGCCTCGCAAAGCACCCGCGCCTCAGAACAGCGAATCGGAAGAGGAGCAAATCAACACGCGCCCGGCTCGGGCCTCGCGCCGGGCCAGCTTGGCCCCCGACGATCTGGTGCGTCTTGCGCTGAAGGCTTGCCTGATTGCGCGCGATGCTGCCTTCAACATTCGCGACCTACTGACTACCTCGTCGCGCATGGCGTTCCTCGCCATCAGGGATTGCGAGAAGGAACTCGACCTGCTTGAGCGCCAGATCGACGAACGCATGCCGGAAGCTATCACCCGGGTCAACGAAGCTCGCGCCCGCCAGTTGCTTTCGAGCCTCAAATCAGCCACGGATCTGGAGCGCATCGGAGACTTGATGATGAGCGTCGCTCTTCGTTTTCAGGCGCGAACCGCCAGGATTCCCGCGTCCGATACTCGCCAACTGGTCGAGATGTCGTCCATTCTGCGGGAGATGCTGGATCTGATCCATCAAGGCTTTTCCACCCTCGATCTCAACTGCGCCCGCAAGGTTCTGCAGATGGACAAGGACATTGATCGCATCTGCCACGAATTGTTTCAGAAACATCTGGCCGAGACTGTGCCTCAGGGGGACACCTCCGGCTTCGAGATCCTGCTGATGGCCCAGGCTCTGGAGCGCGCCGGCGACCACGCTACCAACCTCGCCGAAGATCTGTACAGCCTCATCGAAGGCCGCAGCTTGCGGCACGTGCCCAAGAGAAAAGCAGCTCCGTAGCACGCGAGAAATTCACCTTTCGCTAACAGGAGCGCCATACTGCATGCCACCCCACGGCCCGTGGATCTGCACTCTGCGGCATCGCTACGGTTTCGAAGTACCTGAATATTTCCTCCCCTACCCGCCCGCGCGATACGACCCATATTTGTTGCTCAGAGTTCGGCTGCTCAAGCCCAGTTTTCTGTAGAATGGCCAACTGGCCCATTCCGGTGCGAGGTCTTCCCATGTCCACAGAAGAGAAATCTGCAGAAATCACACGCCGAACGTTCATGAAGCGGAGCGCGCTCGCCGGCTCCGGCCTGGTAATCGCGAATGAGATTCTGTCAGCCGACCTGCTTGCAGGCACCTCGAAAAATGCGAGCGCAACCATGATCGGCGTCCCCTTCGAACCCAAAGAGCGGGTACGTCTTGGGATCATCGGGGTTGGCGGACGCGGAACCAGCCTGCTGAAGGACCTGCTGGCCGTAGAAAAAGTCGAGATCAAAGCAATCTGCGACTTGGTTCCAGAAAAAGTGGCGCGGGCACAGAAGGCGGTGACCAGTACAGGACAACCAGAACCCGCTGGCTTCAGCAAGGGCGATTCGGATTTCAAAAACCTGAATCAACTCGATCTCGACATTGTTTACATCGCCACACCATGGAATTGGCATGCGCCCATGGCTCTCGATGCCTTGAAGAATGGCAAGCACGCCGCCGTCGAAGTGCCCGCCTTCACCACTTTGCAGGAGTGCTGGCAGGTTGTAGATACTTCGGAAGCCACTCGCAAGCACTGCATCATCCTGGAGAACTGCTGTTATGGTGAGACCGAAATGATGGTCCTGAACATGATCCGCGATGGAGTGTTCGGCACTATCACGCATGCCGAGGGCGCCTACCTTCACGACCTGCGAAAGATTCTGACCTCCAGCGAGGGAGAAGGCCTGTGGCGCCGGGTGCCGCATATGAAACGCAACGGCAATCTCTATCCCACGCACGGATTGGGCCCAGTCGCGCACTATATGGACATTCATCGCGGCGACAGGTTTGATTACATGGTCTCGGTGAGTTCACCCGAGGCTTCTCTGACGGAATACGTCAAAGCCAACTTTCCCGAGGGCGATTCCAAACGCTCGGAAAAGTATGTCTGCGGGGACATGAATACCAGCATCATCAAGACCGTGAAGGGCCGCACCATTCTCGTTCAGCACGATGTTGTCAGCCCGCGGCCTTACAGCCGTCTGAACTCGATTGTCGGGACCAAGGGCGCGTTCGCTGACTATCCCGCCCGTATTTTTGTGGATGGTCAGGAAAAAGAGGAGTGGCAAAGCGTAGATGCTTTTCGCGAAAAGTATCAGCATACTCTCTGGAAGACTACGGGAGAAATGGCGCGTAAAATGGGCGGCCACGGCGGAATGGACTACATTATGAATTACCGCCTTATGGACTGCCTCAAACGGGGTCTCCCACCTGACATTGACGTCTATGATGCGGCCGCTTGGAGTGCGCCAACTCCATTGAGTGAAGCTTCTGTGGCTCAGAACGGCGCTCCTCAGAAATTTCCCGACTTCACCCGGGGGAAGTGGAACGCGCGCTCAAATTCTTCCGGCTTCGCAGTTCAGGTCTAGCCCGCACTTCAGGAGTTTCCATGGCGCAAAGCGTAGACCTTGACAGCACCGTAACCGAAGCACCCGTCGCACAAACTGCACCTGCAGCGAAGCGCATGACCCGACTCGTCTCCCTCGATGCGTTTCGCGGGCTGGTCATGGTGTTGATGCTGAACGAACGCACGCGTCTGCCCGAAGTAGCGCGCTCCTTCCCGCACAGCGCCATCTGGGCGCTCATCGCCTACAACACCGAACACGTGGAATGGCAAGGCTGCTCGCTGCACGACCTGATCCAGCCCGCCTTTTCCTTCCTGGTCGGTGCGGCATTGCCCTTTTCGATCGCAGCCCGAAAGATGAAGGGTGAAACCTTCGGACAGATGCTTGGACACGCGATCCGCCGCGCCTTCATCTTGATCTTCCTGGGCATCTTCCTTCGATCGCTCTGGTCGCGCCAGACCTATTTCACCTTCGAGGACACGCTCACCCAGATCGGGTTAGGCTACGTCTTCCTCTTCCTCCTTGGCTTTACGCGGGTGCGAACGCAGGTGATCGCGTTCGTGCTGATCCTGATTGCATTCTGGGCGGCCTTCGTTCTCTATCCCGCCCCGGGACCCCACTTCGATTACGCGGCGGTCGGCGTTCCGCAAAACTGGGATCACAACTACACCGGCTTTCTCTCTCATTGGAACAAGAATTCCAATCTCTCCTGGGCATTCGATGTCTGGTTTCTGAATCTGTTTCCTCGAGAACATCCCTTCGTCTTCAACGCAGGCGGATGGTCCACGCTGAGTTTCATTCCAACCCTCGCGACGATGGTTCTCGGGCTTCTCACGGGAGAATGGCTCAAGGCGCCAGGCTCAAAAGAACAAAAATTGCGAGGGCTCACCATTGCGGGGGTAGCTTTGTTGTTCGTTGGCCTCGCGTTTCAGTGGGCAGGAATTTGTCCCATCGTGAAACGCGTGTGGACCTCGTCCTACACCCTCTATAGCGGAGGATGGATACTGCTGATCGTGGCCGGATTTTACGCGCTCATGGAGTGGAAGGGTTGGCAGCGCTGGGCCTTTCCTCTGGTCGTCGTCGGAATGAATTCCATTGCGATATACGTCATGAGCTGGACCATGAGCGATTTCTTCGGCAATGCTTTGACTCGCCACTTTGGACATGCAATCGCATTCCTGGCCGGACCCACCTTCCAACCTGTGCTGCACGGTCTCTTGATTATGCTGATCTTTTGGTGGATTCTCTTCTGGATGTACCGCCGGAAGCTCTTCCTGAAGATCTGAGCTTCACTTCCGAACAAATCGTAATGAGCGGCGAGTTCAGCGATGCCTCGTCGCTCATTTGCCAGATTCCCCGCCCCGTCATTTATTCTGTCCTTCTCTCTACAAATGACCAGCAAACCCAAACCGCTGTGGAAAGCCGACGATCAGCAAGCCCGGTTGGCCGAACTCACGGCGCGATCCGACGAGGCGGCCAAAGATCATCCTTTGCGGCGCGATGTGCGCTCGTTGGGAGCCATCCTGGGGCAAACCCTGGTCGAGCAGGCCGGACAGGAATTGTTCGAATCCGTCGAAGAACTACGCCGCTTGCTCATTGAACATCGGGATACGGTGCGCCGCAGCCCGGAGCAAGCCGGTTCTTCGGAGCAGATGCAACAAGCGCAGCAGATCGTCGCCAAGATGGATTTGCCCACCGCCTACCGCGTGACCAAAGCTTTCGCCATCTATTTTGAACTCACGAATCTCGCGGAGACCAACCACCGCAAGCGCCGCCGTCGCGCGGGCAAATTGGACGGCGAGAACGCGGCGCTGCCCGGATCTCTTCGCGGGACGCTGCTCCGCATGAAAAACGCCGGCCTCTCTGCCCAGAGCGCCCTCTCCGCCCTCGAGCACATCCAGATCACTCCCGTGTTCACGGCACATCCCACCGAAGTGGCGCGGCAGACGGTTCTGTTGAAACGGCGCCGTATCGCCCAACAACTCGAGCGTCTCGATCACCTTCCCTTGACGGACGAAGATGCCGAAGAATCTGAAAACCAGATCCAAGCGGAAGTCACATCTCTCTGGCAGACCGACGAAGTTCGTCTGGCCAAGCCAACCGTCAGCGACGAAATCCGCATGGGCCTGCGCTACTTCCGGCTTTCTCTGTTCGATTCCCTGCCCAGGATTTACACCGAGATTGTCGAATCATTTCGCGACGTTTACGGAATCACGGTTGACGAATTCACTGTCCCCAACGTGATCCATTTCGGCTCGTGGATCGGCGGCGACCGGGACGGCAATCCCCTGGTGAAGCCCGGCTGCATCCGCGATGCGCTCAACATGGCGCGCGCCGTTATCCTCAACGAATACCTGCATGACGTGGAGGCACTGAGCAGCCGCCTCAGTTCTTCCCTCCGCCAGGCTGGAATCTCCGAGGACCTCCTGCATCGCCTCAAGCACTACGAGCACACCATTCCTGGAGTGCATCTCGCATGGGGACCGGACAATCGCGTTGAGAGCTACCGCCGGTTCCTCTCGTACATATTTCATAAACTGCAGAAGACGCGCGACTCCGTCGATAAGGCCGCTGCCTACAGCAACGCCGCGGAATTCGAGCACGATCTGCTATTACTGCAGAGAAGTCTGATGTCAAATCGGGGCGAACGCCTGGCGCACGTGTACCTCGCTTCCCTGCTGCGCAAGCTTCGCAAGTTTGGCTTTCATCTCTACACCCTGGATGTGCGTCAACATGCCCGCATACATACGCAGGTGGTTCACCAACTCGGGCCTGCCCTTGATGGCGAAGCGACGTCCCCGGAGAGCAAGGAACTACTGGACACTTTTCGGATGATCGCGGAACTGAAGCGCTCCTATCCGGCGGAGTCCATCCGGCAGTATGTGATCAGCGGAGCGGAATCGGAGCAGGACGTCATCAATGTCGTCCGTCTCGCCAGCAGGAGCGGAGTGCAGGTGGCGGGCTCTGCGGATGATCCGGGCTTAATGCCTGTGCCCCTGTTCGAATCGATTGAGTCGCTGCGCGCCGCGGCCAACGTAATGCGCCGCCTCTGGGCTGATCCTGAATATAGTCCCCTGCTTGATTCCTGGGGACGCTGGCAGGAAGTGATGCTCGGCTATTCCGACTCGAATAAAGACGGCGGCATGCTCACCAGCACCTGGGAACTGTACAAGGCCCATCGCGAATTGCACCGGGCCGCCGACGAGCATCACGTAAAGCTCCGCCTCTTTCACGGCCGCGGGGGCACGGTAGGGCGTGGAGGCGGCCCCACTCACTCCGCAATCCTGGCGCAGCCTCCGGGCTGCTTCTCCGGGCAGATTCGCGTGACGGAGCAGGGCGAAGTCCTCAACTGGAAATATGCCGACCCGGTTCTCGCGGAATGGAACCTGGAACTGATGATCGCCGCGAGCCTCGAAGCCTTAACCCGCCCCTCTCCACCCGCAAACGCTCAGTGGGAAGAAGCCATCGAAGAGATCTCGCAGGAAGCGTACGAGCTCTATCGTAAGCACATCGCGGAAAACCCGGATGTGCTGGAATATTTCGAGCAGGCCACGCCAGTCAATGAACTCGATACGGCGCGCATCGGCTCGCGTCCCGCCCGCCGCAGTAAAGGACGCAAGCTGGAAGACCTCCGCGCCATTCCCTGGGTCTTCGGCTGGATGCAGAGCCGGCACGCCGTTCCCGCCTGGTTCGGCATCGGTCACGCTCTGGAACATTTCGCAAAGCGCGCTCCCGGTAACGAGCAACTCCTGCGGCAGATCGCGCGAGGATTCCCGATTTTCTCCGACCTGCTGCGCAACGTCGAGCTGGGGATGGCAAAGGCTGACCTCGGGATCGCACGCACTTATTCGGGACTGGTGAAAAATGCGGCGTTGCGGAAACGCGTCTTCTCCATGCTCGAAGACGAATTCTTCCGCTCACGCCGCATGCTTCTTCGCGTCCTCGGCCAACGGGAGTTGCTGGCGAAAAACCGGGTTCTGGCCCGCTCTATCCGCCTGCGCAACCCTTACGTCGATCCCATGAGCCTGATCCAGGTAGAGCTTCTACGCCGCAAGCAGCAAGGCGACGAGTCCTCTGAACTGGAGTACCCGCTCGGAGCAACCATCAACGGAATCGCCGCCGGCCTGCACAACACGGGCTAGCAATACTCACGTAGGGACAGCCCCTTGGGCTGTCCAAGCGAAGGCGAAGCCGAGCGCCCCCGATACTCACGTAGCGACAGCCCCTCGGGCTGTCCAAGCAAAGGCGAAGCCGAGCGCCCCCGTCCCGGCCTATCGGTTGATGTCCTCCTTAGCTTGCAACCGCTTCACATATCCGTCCAACGCGGTCTTATTCGCCTCCGGCGCTCCCGTCATCGACATCTTCAATTCCTTCACGGCATTGTCGAAATCCCCCTGTGCGCTGTACACCCGCGCCAGCCCCAGGTGAGAAGTCCAATAATCCGGGAACTTCTTCGCGTTGGATTTATAGATCGCCAGCGCCTGCTCCTGCTTTTTCTCTCCCTGCAACTGCCGCCCATATACGTAGAGTTGCAGCGCGTTCGCTTTGTCGATCGCCTGGGTCCGGAAGGTTTCCGCATCCTGCGTGCGTCCCATGGCCTCGAGGATCTTCGATTTATTCATGAGGTTGTCGTAGCGCTCTTCCGCCTGAATCGACAGATCTTCATCCTTCAGCGCTTCGTCCAGATTGATCTTGTTCACCAGGAAATACTGCGCTGCATCGTCCCACCCTTCCCAGTAATACTGGTTGAGCCCGTGCATCTGGCGGTGAATGCTGGCCGTCACAATGTCGTTCACGTTGACGTGAACTTTGAAGGGCACCGCAACCTTTTCCCACCGCATTGTGATCACGGCTGAATCGGGCTTCACGTCGTCGAAATCGTACGTCAGCGCATCGTGCACCTCCGCCGCTTGCGGCTTCACGTTCACACGCAGCGCGTCCTCATCCTGCTTGTAAGTGAAGCTGCCCCACGCGCTGGCGTTTTTGGAGAAGATCACGGTCCACTGGTCCTGCCCCGGAATCATGTGCAGACCGTAGGTACCCTTTTCGAGCGGCTGCCCTTCAATGGTGACCGGATCGGCGAAAGTGACAGTCGTATTCTCATTCGCCCCAGCGCGCCAGACTTGCCCGTAGGGAACAAGCTTGCCCCAAACCTGGCGTCCATTGGCCAAAGGGCGATGGTAGTTGATCGTAATGTCAGTGATCCCGATGCGCTGCGACACCACGGCATGCTGGCTGGCGCGCGGCAGGTCGAGCATCAAGGTCTCGCCGGTGGCGGTCTGAGCCTGACTGAAGCTCGCGAATAACACAACACTCAACAACGGAAGTAGACGGCTCTTGAACATGAACAACCCTCCACGCTGCCCGCACCAGGCAGCGGCAATTTAGGACGTGATCTCAGAAATCTAGTGGAAGTCGCAGATGCAGCCTCAGAGCTGCGATGCTGCTTGCCTTAGACGGGCGTGCCGAACAGACGTAAGCGGATGCAATTCGAGAGCCAGGTATGGGGAGCGGCACCTTCAGAGATGCAAGAAAGAGGGGGCTGCGTTGCCGTCGAGCCCCGATGCAATGTCACTCGCCCATTGGCTGCGGAGTTTGCGCCGTACTCTTCGGCAGTTCTGGAGTTTGGATGTAGCTCGTCGGAATCTCACCCGTGAGTGAATCCATCCACGCCCCGATCGACTTCACCTGAGCGTCGGTGAGAGTGACCCCACGCTGGTGCACTGCCATATTGCGGATCGCCTCTTCGACGGTCGCAACCGATCCGTCATGGAAGTAGGGTCCGGTCTTCTTGATATTCCGCAGCGAGGGAACCTTGAACACCATCCGGTCCGTATCGTCTTTGGACAACTGGTACACACCCTGGTCCGACTGGTTGGGCCACGGTTTCACCACCCCGAGCTTCTGATAGGACGCACCGCCGACATACGCGCCGGAGTGGCACCATTGGCACCCTGTTCCCGCAAAGGTATTGAAGCCCTCTTTTTGCGCATCGGTCAGAGCGGACTGGTCACCTTTCAAATATGCATCCCATTTCGACGGAGTCACTAACCCGCGCTCGAAGGCTCCGATCGCCAGGGCCATGTTGTTGTAGGTAATGGGATCGGACTCTTGAGGAAACGCCTTCTGGAACATCGCCACGTACTCCGGCATAGACTTGATCACCTGCACCGCCGCACTGCTGGAGGACATGCCCATCTCAACTGGATTCGTAATCGGGCCTTTCGCCTGTTCCTCGACAGTCGGAGCCCGGCCATCCCAGAACTGCACGAAGTGCCCGGCGGCGTTGTACACGGTTTGTCCGTTACGCTTCCCCTGCTGGTTCTTGAAGCCGGTGGATACGGCTTTGGGTTCAGCGCCGTAGGCGTCGAGGGGATGGCAGGTATTGCAGGAAATCTTCTGGTTCGCCGAGAGACGAGGATCGTAATAGAGAATCCTGCCCAGGCTTACCTTGGCGTCGCTTACCGGATTATCGGGCGAAGTCATCACCGCGGGCAGCGGCGCAAACATCTTCAAGGCGTCCGCATTCACCTGCACCTTGCCGGAGGCGGAGAGCATATATGTAACCGAAACAATCAGAACTGCGAACAGTAGAGCAAACCATTGGATTCGAGGCGAGCTGAGGATCTTCATAAAGGCTCCGGGAGAATCGAAATTAGATACGTGTGCGTGCCTTTGTCATATCTGGAACGCCTGAAAACCTCAGCGACGGCAGTCACGTGGCGCTGTGAAGTCGGTCACACGGTGCTCAATGGGAATGAAGGAAGGGGTGTCTAACGGGCAGTGTTCCCGATCATTTCTCGCCAACCAGGCCGCAAGCCCAGGCATCCACTAGAATTAATCGTGCAGACGGATTGGGCAACTCTGTAGTCTCCCGAAAGTGAACGTATGCTCATCAACGAAATTTCAGAAAAAGAATGTCGCGATCTTTTGGCCAACGCTACCGTCGCGAGGCTTGGCTGTTCTCTCGATAATCAACCCTATGTTGTTCCGGTGGTGATGACCTACGAGGCGGACTACATTTATTTTTTTTCGACACTGGGACAAAAAATAAAGTGGATGCGCGCCAATCCCCGCGTATGTGTGCAGGTGGATAGCATCGGCGGGCAGTCGGAGTGGGTGAGCGTGATCGCCAATGGCGAATACCAGGAACTGGAGGAACCACGCTACACCGACGAGCGCAACCATGCCCGCAAGTTACTGGAGAATCGGCATAACTGGTGGCTGAACGCATTGGCAGAACGCCGCACCCAGCAACGCGACCAGGACATCCGGCCCGTATTCTTCCGCGTAAAAATTGCCTCGGTCACCGGCCTGAGGGGAGTGTCGGAAGGCACATAGCTATCTGCTCTGTGTAGAGACGTTGCTTGCAACGTCTCTCTTCCCCCCTGTTGGAAAGATTGGAGTGCCCTTGACAACCCCTGCCGCGACGAGGACAATACCCGTAGGCGAATAAAAAGCGAAAATAACTATTTGCCTCCGGGAGCTCCGCCCGGCGTTCCCTGAAATTCTTGAGGATTCTATGTCTTCCGCAGTGGTTTCCACTTCGGCGGCCCTGGGCCGCCCTTTTCTTTTTGACGACGATCCCGATTCCGGGGGTGCTCCACTTCTCGAGGGTGCCCCACTTCTCGCCGCTTTTGCGAGAAGTGGGAAATTGGCTGCAGCGCTAGAAGATGCCAAAAAGCCATCCGGTAACCAATCTGCCCGAACCGACTTTGTTCGATCAACAATCACCAATCAAAAATCAACAATTCTTCCGGCAAGCATCGTTCCCGCCTCTCGCCTCCAAATCCGCCCCGCCCCCGAAATGGTGCCCAGTGGCATTGCCGCGCTCGACAGCCTGACCGGCGGCCTGCCTCGCGGATGCCTTACCGAAATCTGTGGTCCCACTTCTTCCGGCCGGACCAGCGTGATGCTCGCCACATTGGCAGCCGCGACCCGCCGCGGAGAGTTTTGCGCCCTCCTCGACGCCAACGACTCCCTCGATCCCAAATCTGCCGCGTCAGCAGGCATTGATCTCAATCGCTTTCTCTGGGTGCGATGCGGAGAGGATTCCCCGCGGAGACCCAGCCACAGCGAGAAAACAAATTCCAAGAATAAAAACACAGAATTTCGCCTTAACGCCCGCAGTGAATCCGAACAACGCCTGGAGCAACTCCTGCGCGCCACCGACCTGCTGCTGGAAAGCGGAGGATTCGGATTGATCGTGCTCGATCTCGCCGATCTTCCCCCGCAATCTGCCCGCCGCATCCCGCTGACGACATGGTTCCGCTTCCGCCGCGCCGTCGAGCACAAGCCCACGATCCTGCTCGCCATCGAACAACAACCAATCGCCGGAAGCTGCTCCTCGCTGTTACTGCAACTCGGAGCCGCGGAGCGACGTAACAGCGCAGCCCTTGGAGCCCCGGAGCGGCGTAAGAGTCCAGCCCTCGGAGCCGCGGAGCGGCGTAAGAGTGCAGCCCATGGCGCAAGCCATGGGGAGGTACAGATCGAACCCAGGCAAGCCCCGGAGGGGCGAAAGAAAATCCCTCTGCGCTCAGAAGGTCCCACCCCCCCTACAGATAACACTCTGATGGATGATGCCGACCCCCCTCCCACCCACGCGCACCTGCTTTCTGGTCTGAAAATCCACATCGAAATGATCTGTTCGCGCCTAAACCATAAACCCGCGCAATCCGTGACATTCAAAACGAAAACCGCATGGGCCGGATGAAAATGAAAAAAAATACAAAATTACAAAATTACCCAATTACAAAATGACCCATGTTTGCCTGCATCTACATCCCGAATTTTTCCGTGGCCGCTGCGCTCCGCGCCGAGCCCGAACTGCAGGCACGCCCACTCGCGATCTTCGAAGGCAAGCCTCCGCTGGAAAAAATCATCGCGGCAAATGAACACTCCGTGAAACTCGGGATCGCGCCGGGTATCACCAAGGCCCAAGCCGAACTCTGCTCCGAACTCGCGCTGCGCCCTCGATCTTCGTTACAGGAAGGCTCGACCCACGCTGCCCTGCTCGATTGTGCTCAATCGTTCTCGCCCTGCGTAGAAGATTCCGCATGCGACACTGCTCTACTCGATCTTCGTGGCATGGCCTCCCTGTTCGGATCGATTCATAACATTTCTCGTGCCCTCTCCGAACGTGCCATTGCACTTGGCCTGCAAGCGAATGTAGCGATCGCGTCGAATCCCGACGCAGCTTTACTGGCGGTTCGAGGCTTTCGCGGGATTACCGTAATTCCCGCGGGCAAAGAGGCAGAGCAATTAGGCTTGTTGCCGGTAGAAGTTCTTTTCAGCGATCGCCTCGAAGGAGAAGAAAAGCAATCCGCCGATTCACTCCTGGAAACTTTGCATCGCTGGGGCATTCGCAACCTGCGTGCACTCGCGGCATTGCCGGAAATCGCGCTCAGTGAACGTCTCGGGCAGCAAGGCCTCCACCTGCAGCAACTGGCGCGCGGCGAGGCTTCACGCACGCTGGTTCCCATCGAAGCGCCGCTGCGCTTCGAAGAGGCCGTTGAACTCGAGCACCCGATCCTCCTGCTGGAGCCATTGGCGTTTCTTCTGAATCGCCTCCTCGAGCAACTCTGTGCCCGGCTGGGCTCCCGTGCGCTGGCCACGCAAGAGCTTCGCCTGACGTTAGCTCTCTCGACTGATATTGGCATTGCTGATGAAGAGAAAGTCATGTGGGGACAGCCGCCCTCGGCTGTCCGGCGGAGCGCAGCTCCGCTCCGTTCCGGCCGGCAAATAAAATTTATGCGCACCCTGCACTTTCCTGTGCCCATGCTCGATCCCAAAGTCTTCCTGAAGCTCTTGCAGTTGGATCTCAGCGCACATCCTCCCGGAGCACCCATCATAAAAATTCATCTCTCGGCTGAGCCCGCCCGTCCGCGCTCGGCCCAAGGAGGCCTGTTCCTGCCTCCTTCGCCCGAACCCGAAAAGCTGGAACTGACACTTGCCCGCATCGCGGGGATGGTAGGCGAGCAAAAAGTAGGAGCGCTCGAATTGCTGGACACGCATCATCCCGAAGGATTCCGTATGCGCCGTTTCGTCGCCGAAGTCGCGCGCAAGGTGCCGCAGAAAAAAACTCCCGATACCGAAGAAGCACAATCCGTCGTAACCGCCTTGCGTCGATTCCGGCCGCCGTTGCGCGCCAACGTATCTTTGGAAAATGGCCAACCCGCGCGTGTGAGTTGTGCCAGGAAAAAGGAAGTCCAGGGCGAAGTGCTCTGGAAAGCCGGCCCCTGGCGCTTCTCCGGCGATTGGTGGGACCGCGAAGCCTGGTCCCGCAACGAATGGGATCTCGCGCTCACCAATGGCGAAGCGGTTTCCTTCTACCGCTTAGTGCATGACGTGCTCGGCGGGGAATGGTTTCTTGAAGGAAGCTATGACTGACTTTTGCCACGGATACTCACGGATTACCACGGATATCAATCAAAGGTTTATCTGTGAAAATCCGTGAAGATCTGTGGCCCTTTGATGTACATCGAACTTCACGCCCGTTCCGCTTTCAGCTTCCTCGAAGGCGCTTCCCTGCCCGAAGAACTGGTCGGCGTGTGCCAGCACTTCGGCATGCCCGCTATGGCCCTGCTAGACAGGGACGGACTCTACGGTGCTCCCCGATTTCATTTGGCCGCAAACAAAATAGGGATCAAGGCGCACATCGGCGCAGAGGTCACCGCAACCTTAAATTCACCACGGCATTCCTCTGCGCCGAAGCCTGCGCAGAGCGTAGCCGAAGAATGTCTCTGTGGTGAATCTCGCCTTCCTCTGCTGGTCGCAAATCGCACCGGCTACCAGAACGTCTGCCGCCTGATCACCAAAATGAAGCTGCGCGCCAGGAAAGGCGAAGGGGCTGTAACCACGCAAGAATTGGAAGAACACGCCGAAGGACTCATCTGCCTCACTGGCGGCGAGGAAGGCCCGCTCGCCGCCGCGCTCGCGCAGGGCGGTGCTGAACAAGCCTGCCGCGAACTCGACCGGCTCATCGGCATCTTCGGACGCAAAAACGTCTACGTCGAACTACAACGCCACTTTCATCGCGAAGAAGAATCCCGCAACCGCGTTGCCATCGATCTGGCACGCTCATTCAATCTCCCTCTGCTCTCTACTAATGGCGTGAGCTATGCCATCCCCAAAGCCCGCGAACTCGCCGACACCTTCACCGCCATCCGCCATCACCGCACGCTCTCAACCGCAGGACGCCTGCTCTCCCGTAACTCCGAGCGTCACTTGAAATCTCCCGCGGAGATGCAGCAACTCTTCGCCGACCTGCCCGAAGCCATCCGCAATACCGTCGAGCTTTCCCATCGCCTTGAGTTCACGCTCAACGATCTCGGCTACGAATTCCCGCGCTATCCCGTCCCCGAAGGCGAAACCATGAATTCCTTCCTGCGGGAGCGCGCCTGGGAAGGATTCCGAAACCGCTACGGCCGCACCTCGCCCGACATGCAGGTTAAAGCCCGCCGCCAGATCGAAAAAGAACTGGCGCTCATCGAGAAACTCAAACTCGCCGGATATTTCCTGATCGTCTGGGACCTGGTCCGCTACTGCCGCCAGGAAAACATCCTGGTTCAGGGACGCGGTTCCGCCGCCAACAGCGCCGTCTGCTACTCGCTGGGCATCACCGCCGTCGATGCCGTCGGCATGGAACTTCTCTTCGAGCGCTTCCTCTCGGAAGAACGCGGCGAATGGCCCGACATCGATCTCGATCTTCCCAGCGGCGACGAGCGCGAGAAAGTCATTCAGTACGTCTACAAGCGATACGGCGAACGCGGCGCCGCCATGACCGCCAACGTCATCACCTACCGCAATCGCATGGCCGCCCGCGAAATGGGCAAGGCGCTGGGATTCGATCCCGAGACGCTCGCCAAGATTGCCGCTGCAGTTGCTACCTGGGAATTCCGCGACGAGAACGATGCCCTGGACCGCCGCTTCCGCGATGCCGGACTCGACCTCTCCCATCCTCGCCTGCGCAAATATTACGAACTCTGTCTCGCCGTGCAGGACCTCCCGCGCCATCTCGGCCAGCACTCCGGCGGCATGGTCATCTGCCAGGGACAACTCGACTCCGTCGTTCCGCTCGAGCCCGCCTCCATGCCCGGCCGCGTCGTCGTGCAGTGGGATAAAGAAGATTGCGCCGACATGGGCATCATCAAAGTCGATCTGCTCGGACTCGGCATGATGGCCGTGCTCAAAGATTCCATTGAACTCATTCGCGATCACTACCACGAAGAAGTCGACCTCGCGCATCTTCCACCCGACGATCCGCAGGTCTATTCCACCCTGCAGCAGGCCGACACCGTGGGGATGTTCCAGGTAGAAAGCCGCGCGCAGATGTCCTGTCTGCCGCGCCTGCGCCCCGTGTGCTTCTACGATGTGGTCGTGCAAGTCGCCATCATTCGTCCCGGCCCCATCGTCGGGCAAATGGTGAATCCATTCTTGCAACGCCGCCAGGGAAAAGAAGAAGTCACGTATGCGCATCCCTCGCTCGAACCCGTGCTCAAGCGCACCCTCGGCGTTCCGCTCTTTCAGGAACAATTGCTGCGCATCGCCATGATTGCCGCCAACTTTACCGGGGGCGAAGCCGAGGATCTACGCCGCGCCATGGGATTCAAACGCTCGCAAGCCCGCATGCACGAGATCGAAGCCAAACTCCGCGCCGGCATGACCGCGAACGGGATCTCGCCCAAAGCGCAGGAAGAAATCATCCTGTCGATCACGTCATTCGCGCTCTACGGTTTCCCCGAATCCCACGCCGCCAGCTTCGCCTTGATCGCCTATGCCAGCGCCTATTTGAAATGCCACTACCTGGCCGCTTTCACCGCAGCGTTGCTGAACAATCAGCCCATGGGCTTCTATGCGCCCGCCACCCTCGTCAAAGATGCCCAGCGCCACGGCCTGAAACTGCTGCCGGTGGATGTGACAAAGTCGGAATGGAATTGCACGCTGGAGCGAGTCCCGAGTCGCGAGTCCCGAATCCTGGGCACCAGCGAGTACCGAGTCCTGAGCACCACAGAGGTTGCCGGTACCCTGCACCAAGTACCCAAAAACTCAGCCGCGGAGCGGCGAAACAATGCAGCCCACGGCGTAAGCCGTGGGACAGAAGAAGAAATAGAGAGCCGAGCCCCGGAGGGGCGAAAGAGTCTGCACCCCGGGCAAACCATTGCCCTCCGTATGGGCCTCCGCTACGTCCGCGGACTGCATGAACACGCTGCCAACGCCCTCCTGCACGAACGCGCGAAATCTCCGTTCCAATCCATCCACGACCTGACACGCCGCGTCCCCGAACTGCGCAAAGACGAACTCACCACGCTCGCTGAAATCGGAGCGCTGAATGCAATGTCCAGTTTCCAGTTTCCAGTTTCGAGAAAGCCCATCGACTCGAAACTCTCCCTCCACCGCCGCGACGCCCTCTGGCAAGTCGAACGGGTCGTCCGCACCTCCGGCCCTCTTCTCGAAAATCAACCCGAGCCCGACGAACGCTCCCCGCTCGCTCCCATGAACCACGAAGAGCGCCTGGTCGCCGACTTCCACGGTACCGGACTCACCGTGGGCCCGCACCCCATGGCCTACCGCCGCGAATGGCTCAACGCCATGGGCATCCGCCGCGCCTGCGAATTGCGCGATCTGCCCACAGGCAAGCGCATCCGCATCGGAGGCTGCGTCATCACCCGCCAGCGCCCCGGCACCGCCAAAGGATTTGTATTTTTAACTCTGGAAGATGAAACGGGAGTGGCGAACGCGATTGTCCGCCCGGATATGTTTCACGAGAACCGCCTGCTGCTCACCAGCGAACGATTCTTAGCCGTAGAAGGAATCCTGCAAAATCAAGACAACGTAATTTCAGTCCGCGCCGAACGCGTGCAACCGCTATTCGTCACCCAAGCCGAAACCGTCTCGCACGACTTCCACTAATTCACCACGGAATCACGAAGACCCGCACAACCAAATTGTAAAATCCGTGCGAATCCGCGTAAATCCGTGGCGGATTTTTTGCGTGTCATTTTCCCGTGTAGCTGATCCTCCAGATCGAGTTCGACCCATCATCGCTGACCAGCAGCGAGCCATCGGGCGCTTCCGTCATCCCCACCGGACGCCCCCACACATCTCCATTGGGCAGCACGAACCCAGTCACAAAGTCTTCATACTCGCCCGTAGCATGTCCGGTTCCATGCAGAGGAATGCGAATAACCTCGTACCCCACGCGCACGGATTTGTTCCATGACCCATGCTCCGACGCAAAAATATCTCCCTTGTACTCCGCCGGGAATTTATCGCCCTGATAGAACGTGAACTGCAGCGAAGCATTGTGGGCTTGCAGCAATACATCGGGCACGATCGCTTTGTCCTTCAACTCCGGATGCTTGCCCTGATGCCGCGGATCCTGATGCGGCCCCAGATACCACCACGGCCATCCATAAAACCCCCCTTCCTGCACATGCGTGATGTAGTCAGGCACGAGGTTATCGCCTAAAGCGTCGCGCTCATTCACCGAGCACCACAACTCTCCCGTCTTGGGATTGATCTCGATCGCCCCGCCAGCATTGCGAATCCCGTAGGCATACACCTGCAACTGGCAGTTATTGGGATCGCACCATAGAATGTCGGCGCGATTCTTCTCTTCGGGATGTGTATCAGGATCATCCACGTTGGAACCGGATCCCACAGCCACAAACAATTTCTTCCCGTCCTGCGAAACCGCCACCGCGCGCGTGTTGTGACCACCCGGCCCCGGCAGATCGGCAATGTGCTGCACCGGTCCACTCGCCTTCAAATCTCCGTTGTGATACGGGAAGCGCACCAGTTCCGTCTCGCTGCCGATATAAACCCACTCCGGATTCGGCCCCGGCGGATAGAACGCAATTCCATATGGATTGTGCAACCCAGTTGCGAAGATGGCCGACTGCTCCGCCTTCCCATCCGAAGTTACGCCGCGAAAGATGCGAATCTGTCCCGCATGCATTTCGGCCAGGAAAATGTCGCCGTTAGGCGCGGTGCGCAGCAATCGCGGATTGTCCAGTCCCGTGGCATACAACTCGACTTTGAAACCGGGCAGCGCCACCGGCCATGCATTCTCCGGACGCGGCACCACCTCCGCCCCATTCTCCGCCGACTTGGTCTCGAACGGCTTGGGCAAATCATTGACCGTGATTTTGCGGACTGTTCCAGGCTTCTCATAGCGGAAGTCGGTGAAAGGCGGCTTCGGAGCCGCGGTGGTAATCTTTCCTTTGCCCGATTCCGGTGCAGGAGCGCTCGCCGCCGATGCTGTCGTCTTCCCCGATACCACCGCCTCTACATAGCTCACAATTTGCCAACGCTTGTCTTCCGGCATGAACCCCCAGGCCGGCATGCCGTTATCCGGGCTGCCCTTGGTGACGAACCAGAAAATCTCGCCTGCCGTGACTCCCTTCAGCTTCCCATCCGCCAGGGAAGGAACATTGCCGGTCCCCTGCAACGTCTTGCCATGACACGAAAGGCAATTGCGTGCGTAAAGAGTCTTGCCCGCATCGATGGCGCTCTGCTGTCCCGCAACCGGGTTCTTCATCGCCTTCGCTGAAGCTGGCGCATCTTTAAACGGATTCTGCTGCGCTTGCATCATCGCGACAGGAAGAAGAAGCCCCACAACCACGAAACCACAGATTCGGTCTTTCCAAGCCATAGGTGTCCTCGCTAGGTAGTTTGTCCTCTTAGAGTATCCAATCTTGCCCGCAATGCGCCATTGCCGCTGTCCAAGACATGGCATGTTTTCGTCCGCGTTGGATCGGATTTAAGAATTTGGCAGCGGTCGATCGGGAACACTGCAGAACAAATCGGGTGTGAGCTGCCGGGAAGACTGCCTGGGCTGCTCGGAGGCTTTCAGCTTGAGGATAACGCTAAACGGTGTTTTTAAACTGTTGCAAGAGCCGGATTGCTAAGAACGGCAGAAACACAGCCGCGACCAATGCCAGGTAAGTGTGCGCGAGAATCTCTTCTCCCACGCGTGCGTGCAGATTGGGCAAGTCGCTGGTCAACGTATACTTCACCGCTCTTTGCAGAATGAAGCTGGCGCCCCCCACGACCAGCAGAGGAAGCGAACCCAGGCACGCCGCCGCTACCTTGCCCGGCTTGGCCGAGAGCCGCTGCGCGACCCGCAGGTACAAACCAGTATCCAAAAGGAAGGTAAACACCATCATTAGCGGCAACAACTCGCCGTGCTCCCAGCTCCTCACAACAATGTTGGGAAACGATACCGGGAAGATGGCGAGCAGCGCCGCGTAGATCAGCGACAGAGCCCCGATGGCTTCGGCAGAATCCGCCAACCGGACTACAACGATCCGGCGTTTCGTGCCTGCCAGTGCTATCGCTGGAGCGCTCATAAGGCCCCCAGCCTGCTGAGGCGATCCAGAAGAATCTCGACCACTGCCGCCATGCTGAAGACAAACAGGGCCAGGCTCCGCGAATCCCGCCACGCGCGCTGCGGGTGCCAATCCGTCCCGCTATGCTGCCGGCAGTACGTCTCAACCCACACCGTCACCGCCATAATTCCGCCCGTCGCCAGCAACACCGATCCCGCTGCGATCGTTTGTGGAGAAAATTGAGAACGAAGCACATCCCAGATGACGCCACTAGCTAGAACCAGGCTAAGCAACCCGAGCTCTCCCCGCTCAAAAAGCTGTTTCGGGCTGTAGCGTACGGTGCCGCCGCGCTGATGCACCCAGGAACGCGAAACTGCCCACGGCAATACGAATACGGGAATCAGGTATAGCGCGATCCAAACCAGCCATTTCACCGAGTTCCAGTTGGCCATGCGCACTTCCACAATTCTGCCGCTACACCGGCGTAGATCAGAATCTAGCCTCGCACCAGGGGGCTATCAAGTTACGTGGGAGCTAGTCCTCCCATTACGAATGCGTAACCTAAGTCTCCTGCTAGGGTGCACCTGTTTATCGGGGAGAACGCGTAAGCACCCGCTGCTGGCGGACTTTCGGCATGCCTCTGGAGGGCTCGCCGCTGAAGACCCAGTATCCGGCAAAGGCGCCGCCCGCAAATACCGAGGCCGTGATGATCCCCGTCCAATTGGCGTATTTCTCCAATCCCACATTGGCGAGGTCCCAGAAAGTGAGCGGCCAGATCAGCAGAGAATAGAGTCCCACGCCGGTGATGACCACAATAAAAGCAAGCATCAGCGCTGCCAGCCCGCTGGAGAAGCTGGCAAAAAAAAGCATGCTGCCGCGCGTGATCCCGCTGGCGCGTCGACCGGGAGGATTCGTTCGTTTGTGCTGTACAACTGGGGACAAGCCTTCCTCCAACACCTTCGTGGCACTCTGCTACCGCAATTCACAGCATAATCACCGCTTAGGCTCGCTCCAAGTTACCAACGGATATGGTCCTGGCCGCCCCTTCCGTTCTCTTACTGCGGCGTGAAGTTCTGGTGGTAGCTCAGGTTCACCACATCCTGGAAGGTTGGCGTCCCAGGAGGCAGGTTCGCCGGATTCAGGAATAGCGTGTCGAACGAGTAATTACGCGTCGGCGGACTGTAGACCACCGTGCAGCACTTGAACGTTCCCGTGTCGTACTCGGAGTAATACATGCTCACCAGCGAGCCGTTGTAAAACAGTTGCTGGCCGCCCCAGTTCTCCAGATAACGTAGAAAGTTGTGTAACCCTCCGTCAGTTCCAAAGTCCTTCGCCGCCCAGCCGGGTTGGGGGAAAGGCACATTCTTTCCTGCCGCCACTGCCATGCGGTAGTACGACGTGGTTGCCGGGCGTCCCCCCAGGTTCGTGGCGTTCGCCAGGCTGTTGGCATCGCTCCAGTTGTTGGAGAGTACGGTCACGGTGTCCGCGATGATCGCGGCGGCCGCGTGTGGAGTCGTATTGCTTCCGCCTCCCCACTGCGGATCCGAAGGGCCGCTGTTGTAATTGCCCTGCACGTAAACCGGATTCTCCGATGCGACCGTAAACCCGCCCTGACCGTTGTCCGGACGCCGCGGCAGATAGCTCACACCGGCATTCATCCCGCCCCCGACCAGCTTCAGCACGTGCCGCGCGCCGGAGACCGCATTGCTCAGCCCGATCGTGCCGCACGTCGTAGTCCTGTACGGATTCAGCGGCGCACCTGTATTCACCCCAAAGCCGCTGCCGATGTTCGCCGCTCCCCAGTTATCCAGCCGTCCATTCTGGTCCGCGTCTTCCGGCGAGTAGGTGTAATAAGTGGCCGCTTCCTGAGCCCCATCGGGAGAAGTCGAAGCCAGATTCTGGCCCGAGTTGACCACGTCCTCCAGCCCCGATTCTCCACTGATCACATTGGCGGGAGTATTGCCTCCATTCGAGGGGTTCGGGTCGCGCAGCATTCCACGATGATCGGAATAATAAAGAATGTAGCCGTTCTGGTTCGCATAGTTCACCAGAAGCCCAGCATCATTGGCCTGGGTATATGGCGCCTGGCCCGACAGCCATTTCGCCAGGTTGCCCACGTTGATCTCAACTGCATTCATGATTCCGTTCACCGCGCAGCCGTTGTTGGCGTCGCGCATTTCGCCTTCGCGCGCGTCATAAAAATTAATGGGATAAAACGCGTTGGGGTTGCCAATGGCCGACGTCGCCGCGGGATTCATCTGCTGCAGCATCATGATCGCATTGGGATTGTAAGGATCTGTGCCCGGGCCATTCGGCGCCACATTGTATTGCCGGCTGAAGCTCCAGCCCAGCCAATCCCGCGTGATTCCATGCCACGCGCCGGCGGCGTCCATATATTCAACTCGCAACCAGGCGCCCTGGCCATTGTTGGGAATGCCCGGAGTGGTCAGTTCACCCAGCAGCGGATACGAAGTCCATCCCGGATATCCGAGCGGCGCCACCCAGTTGTTAACCGGCGGAGCCAATTGCGCGAGCCCGTAAAATTCGTTCCCATTGATGGCCGCGCCGGCTGTGGTCCTTAGCCCGGCAACTGCCGGAATCGGATAACCCGCCCCCGGCACAAACTGCACGTCATCGGCGTCCAGAGCTCCCACCCCACGCTCGGGATGAAGATCTGCCACCGTATCCGCGAGCAGGACTCGAATCTGGGCTTTGTTATACAGCCGCGAACTTCCCAGCACACTCGTCGCCGACTCTCCCGGTTGCGGCTTGCGCACAATGGCGATCGGATCTGTACAGGGCGGCGGGTTGCTGGTGCAACTGTTCTGCACAAACGGCAGCTGCATATTCGTGGCGCCCGTCGTAGAGTTGATCAGAAACCCGTTCAGCGTTGCGGTGTTGATTGCGAAATTGTTGTTCACTGATCCAGAGATGTTGGGAAAACCGCCAGTCCAGCTTGCCTCCCCTGCGGTCAGCGTCGGGCAATTCGCTCCCGGTGGCGGAAACACCAGCGCACAGCCGCCGCTCGCCTTGGGAACATAAATCGATCCTCCATACCCCCCCGACGTCAGCCACCCGTTCTCCAGGCGATCCAGCACTACCTGTTTGAAGGCCGCGATTTTATCGTTGAAAACCAAATCCCCACCCGCTGCCAGAAACAGATTCCCATTGGTGTGCACCCGGCCGCCGAACCCGAAATTCGGCCCCGGAAAGTAGCTGCAGTCATAACCGCAGAACACTCCAAACTGAAATACCGGAATCAACGCCACTTCCACTTTGCGCGTAATGTTCACCGACGCACCGGAAGGTCTAGTGGCAATGACCTGCATCGACATAGGGATAATCTGCGCGCCCAGTCCCTGGTTCGCGCCGGAACTGATGGTGTTCCAGCTGCTCGATGGATTTCCATTGGCATCGAACGGATAGGTGATCGTCTCGTTGTAGCCCATTCCGCTGACCATGGATGCGTCCGGCGGGAAGTTGATCAGGTTCTGAATCTGGGCGCTGCTCGGGCTTTGATACTGTGTATAAAGCTGCGACAGATCGGCGGTGAGCTTCTCCATGCCCGACTCAGCCCCGTAATAAGCGAGGTTGTTTTCCAGGTCGTTGCCGCCCATGCGGGATTCGTTCGTGACCATGAACAGCAGCCCCGCCGCCGCACCCGACAGCAGCACCAGAATGATCAGTGCCGCAATCAGCGTAAAGCCTCGCCGCTTGTTTTTCACCTGTCTCATCCCTCTGTCTCCTGCCCGCCGCTCACTGGTATCGATTTCGAAACGCCATGTTGCGCGCGCTGACCGCCGTGGCCAGGTACATGTTCTGCGACTTATTCCCGTTGTTGATCAGGCTTTGGCCCATCAGCACGATGTTGATCTTCTGGATCAGATTGGGCGATTCTCCCGCCCCGATCGGATCCGCCTGATTCGCATCCAGCGCGCCGCTTCCCTGGTTGTAGGTGTCATAGGCAAATTGCAGGTTAATGATGTTGTCTGCCACTGGAACCGGATTCAAGCCGTTCACCTGCCGCATCAAACGCGGTGTCTCGCCGCCGCCTGGAACCGTCAGATAATAGGTCACCGCAAATAACCGGTACGCCACCGTATTCGCCCCGCCTGAGATCGCCTTGATATTGTTCTGCGCCGCGCCATTCTGATTGATATTCAACGCGTCGGCATCGGCAAACGTAATGCTGCCAGGGGTCAGGTTCGTGACCTCTCCTACGGCCGTCCCCAGGCTATTGCTCAGCATCACCAGATCGCCCGCCTGAATGCCGCCGGCCGCCGTGACCAGCGGTGGTGCGGGCACGAATGCCGCGTTGGGCGCCAAATTGATCAGCCCCCCGTTCCCCGGAGTGGGAAAGGTGACGTCGTACTCCCACAAGGGGAAGTTGTAGTCCGCATAAACTACCGTGATGCTGTCATTGAGAACCGGTGGCGGCGCCGCCGCCACCACGGCGTTGTTCTCCACCCCGTTGTTGAAGCCGGGAATAATTCCGTACATGTAGTTATTGTTCGGGTAATTGAAAGCGGGAACGTGACACGTGCCTCCCTGATCACATCCGAATTTCGACGCGATCGCCCCGCCGCCGTTCGGCAACTGAATTCCTCCGGATGGCAGCCCCGCTCCCGCCATGCTGATGTCTTTCACCATCAGGTTTACGGCAGCCCGCATGTTCTGCTGCGTCTCGGTGCGCTGCGTCACCAGCATCATCGCGTTCAAGCCGGTTTTAAACAGGCTTGCCATCGCTGCCATGACCAGCAACCCAAGCGCCATGGCCACCAGCAACTCGATCAGGCTGAATCCTCTTCCCCGATTTCTTGCCGCTCTTTCCATAATTCCTGCCGTCCCTTTAGCGATACGCCGAGATCAACGCGGTCACACTGTAACTGCGGGGAACAGGGGACGTGGTGATGTAGCTGACGGTCACGATCACTTGTTTCAAATTCGGGTTCACCGATCCGTCAGCCTGCAGCACCGGATTGATTTGGATCTGGCGCGTGAAGTTTCCCAGGCTCATCGGAGCATCGTCGGGGGTGCCCAGGATTCCGTCTGGACCGGGCAGCGTGATGCACTCTGGGCCTGCCGGGCATACTCCTTGCGCCGGAAAAGGAAGATCGTCAACCGTATTGATCAGGCCGTCGTTGCCCGCGCTCCACAGTGGGAGCGCTCCGCTGGCGAAGATCCCGCCGCCGCCCAGGTTCGCAATTTGCGGAAATGTGATTTGCTGCGTGTTGCGCGCCGTGAAGATGCTCTCCAAAGCCTCCAGCGCCTTCTGTCTAGCGATCAGGTTCTGCTGCGCGTTCTGCGTGCTCGCCACCGCCGTGGCAAACGCCGCCACCACGGTGAGAATCCCGACGCTCAAAATCACGATCGCGATCATCACTTCAACCACCGTGAAGCCGCGTTCTGTTCCGCCTTTTCGGGCAGGCATCATTGCTGCACCCATTTCGGCCCCGCCTGGTCGTAAAGCCGCCAGCCGCGAATCCGCCCTGTGGTCCCAAATACCGAGACGGCCCGCGAACTGTAGAGATCGCCCGGCCGCGTCAGGTACACCACGCCGCTGTTGTAGTTGCCCAGCGTGTCCTGCGAAGACCCATCGGGCATGAACATGATGTAGCTCTGGCTGCCCAGTCCCATGCCCTGATCGAAATCAATGGCTGTTCCCCCGCCAAATCCATCCGGCGCGCTGGCTGGAAATCCCGCCTGCACCGCAAACTGAATGTCAGTGGGTAACTGGTAGGTCGCGACGGTGACCGGCGCCGGTGAAACCGGAACGCCCACTCCCCAGTACTGCACTTCGATGGTTCCCGGAACCGTGAACGTAATGATGTAGCGCTTGCTTTGCGTGATGGCTTGGCTGCGATAAGTTCGGATCACCGACAGCGTCGTGTCATACGCCGCATCCACCTTGTTCTGTTTGAACAGCGGCATCAACGCCAAAACGGTCACCCCTGCCATCACCAAACCGATGGCCAGCGTGATCATCAACTCGAGCAGCGAAAATCCCCGATTCTTCCCCAACTTCATAAGACCGTCTTGTCTGAACCCAGCCTGCAGGAGCTTTCTCGAGCCACTCCAAACTGTTCGCTTTCTGCGCCCCGGAGCGATCCGATTCGCCTGCGCAGAACCGTGTATCGATCGATGTTAGGCAAGCGTCGGTCATCAGTCCACGTTACCCTCGTCTATATTCGATATGACTACTTTCCGATTCGCGAACACCACTGTAGGGGAGTTACCCGCGGTTACTGACGTGCGCTCAATGAGGCCGGGGCATCGATCAAGCACGTCTCTTAGAGGCAAGCTTCATCCGCTCAACCAGCCTTACTTGCACAAGAGTTGTCGTTCCGGTATAGGTTTGTTCGACGCGATCTGCCAATCGCTTGGCCCGCAATTCCCGCACGGTCCAGTATGAATAAGAGCCGCCTCGAGGCTTTCAGCGACGGAGTTCTTGCGGTCATCATTACCATCATGGTGCTCGAAATGAAGCCTCCCCATGGAGCAAGCGTCCAGGCATTACGTCCCGTTGTCCCAGTCTTCCTGAGTTACACGCTGAGTTTCGTTTACATTGCCATTTACTGGAATAACCATCATCATCTGCTCCACGCTACGCAGCGCGTCAATGGCGCGACTCTGTGGGCGAACCTGCACCTGTTGTTCTGGCTCTCCGTCGTTCCCTTCACCACCGCATGGATGGACCAGAATCATTTCCAGTCCTGGCCCGTTGCCGTGTACGGGATGGATTTGCTGATGGCGGGCCTCGCATATTTCATCCTCACCCAGACTCTCCTTCACATCCATGGACGAGACTCAACCTTGGCCAAATCAATCGGAAGCGACAGGAAGGGTAAAGTCTCGATGGCTGTGTATGCCGCAGCTATTCCCTTGGCATTCGTGAAGACGTGGATCGCTGGCGCCTGCTACGTGATCGTCGTCGTGATGTGGCTGATTCCCGACCGCCGCATCGAGAGAAACATCGCACTCTAGCCCCAGTGGGGAACTGGGACGATTACGGTCGTAAACAGCGAGGAAGAGAGAGTGTTGGTAGCGCTACCGGGAATCGAACCCGGGTTTGAAGATTTAGAAACAATTGACCCGGATCCTCACAGATAATGGACTCAGAGTTATGATAGAGCAATAAAGTTTGGCTCCGTTTTAATGTGGGTGCGGAATTACTCGCTCTTCGAATTTCAGGCGAAGCCACGTCCATCCGCGAGACTGAGCGTACTTGTCGAAGACGCTTTGTGCCGTGTCTCGATTGAGTTTGACCAGTGGTGCGATTGTGTCCGCCGTATATTGCAACAAACACAAGACGGTCGTCCCATCGTCTGTTGCAAAATACGTAATTGTCACCGGCGACTCACTCGCCCAATTCGGATTACCGTAGTCTGCTTGTAACTCGACAGCTGCCCACTCAAGCCTAGTGGGAGTGTATGGTTCATCTCCTGGCCGTGAGTTGGCTTTGCTCGTTGTTTGTCCACGAAATGCTGCCATGGACAAAACGCAAATTGAAAGTATCACGGCGAATCGAAGTGGGAACCTAAGCAGTCGCATGTGCGTCACCTCAGCGCTGTGAACACGGGATTGTAGCAGTGCGGGCCGCTAGTCGTGTTTGTCAACTTGACATCGGTGTCAAGATGTCGCACGATTCTCTCTGTCATCAAAGAGATTGGCCGCCAGTCGAAAGACCAGCGGCCGATTGGGGGAGCTGACCAGACTCGAACTGGTATCCCCGGTTTACGAAACCGGACTCTATCCAGGTTGAGCTACAGCCCCAACTGAGAAGCCGCTCAGCGCCGACGAAGCCTTGGGCGGCTTTTCAATTTACGGGCTGATGTTAGCGCAACCAAGACCTATGGATTTTGCGTGCTGCTGTGGAAATCGTGCGGAAAAGTCAACCTCATTGCTGCGTTGTTGCGGATTTTCGGGACTAAACGATTTGCTGCAAACGTGTGCAGGGGCTGTGGAGAAGTGGGGCTGTCGTGAAGCCGACAGGAAGAATCCGAATACGAGCTCTCTGGTGAGCAGCCAGAGGTAAAGGATCACAGACCAGCAGTAAAGACGATGGCTATCGCTTTGGGCGATTGCTTTACCGTGTGCGCGGTCGCTGCTCGATTTGCTCCAGCCATGCTTGAACGCTCTGCGCTCTGTACCAGCTTTGTTTTCCGATTTTGGTAACAGGCGGTCCAGTGCGTTCTAGTGCCCATCGCTGCAAAGTGCGTACGGTCACGCCCACCAGAACTGCCAACTGTTCGGGAGTCATCAACCCCAGCGCTTTCGAAGCAGGTGTTGTAGTCGGCTCGTTTGTCATACAAGCGATATTCAATCAGTTGGGCCGACAGAGAGCAGCATCAACATAATTAGCTGAGCTTCACAAATTGTTGGTTACACAGGGGTGACACAGACAAGGGAGGAAAACAGCAAAATGCGTTAAAGACGCATGAATACTGGTAGCGCTACCGGGAATCGAACCCGGGTTTGAAGATTGAGAATCTTCCGTCCTAACCCCTAGACGATAGCGCCATCGCGCGAAGGTTCAATTATAACAAAGGACTTCCGCCCATTAGACCTCGCCCGCATGCAGACACGAAGGAAGAAAATGCCTGAATCCTCCGCCATCTCCACCTCCGATTCCTGATTCCATTCCGGAATTCCGCGCCTGTTCATCGAAATTTTTTATAGCCATGTCACCCATTCACAGGGCGAATGGCGATATAGTGACAGTTAACCTTAAATCTCCATTTGTTTGTAACTCATAACCCGCAAGGGGCGACGTGCGATGTTGTTCCTTCATAACCCAATCCAATCTTTCCTAAATTTAGGAGTTTGTAAGGAGTACACCACCATGGCAAAACCCAGAGGTCCCAGAAAGCAAAATGGCGAAGCTACAGTTGCCGCTGTGCAGGCAGCTCCGGCTTCTGTCGCCACCGATGTCACCGAAACTGTCGCAGCGGAGCCGCAGAAATCGCTGCGTAAACCTTCCCTCTTCAAGAGCGATAGCCGCTCCAATGTGCTTCCCATCAATTTAGAAGACGAGGTTCGCCGTCTGGCCTACGAGATGGCCGAACACCGTGGATTTGAACCTGGCCACGAAAGCGAAGACTGGCTTGCTGCCGAACGCGAAGTTCGCCAGCGCTATCACCAGCAGAGCGCCTAACCCATCCTTATCCGCCTGGCGGCCGAGCCCCGGCCGCCGTCTTGCGGCGGAAACGTTTACGCACCTGGTCTGTTCGGCCACCCTCCGCTTCGCTTGTCGAAATTCCTGACGTTGTACTCCCGATACAAACCTCATGCCCACTTTGGGTTGCCGTCCTACTCGGTTTCTGAAAAAATAGGTTGGGGATCCCCAAACATGGCATTCATAGGTAACTTTGCCTTGCTCCTCGCTTTTGCGTTGAGCGTTTACTGCTTTGGCGCAGGGCTGTTGGCGCTTCTCTCTCCTGACGAACCCAGTTCGCAGCGCCTGTCGGAAACTGCGCGCCGCGCCGGCATCGTCCTTTTTGGGGCAGTCTTCCTCGCGGCAGTTGCGTTGGTGGTCGCCGCTTTTCGTGACGATTTCACCATCGCCTACATCTTTCATCACAGCAACCGCGATCTGCCCACTCCCTACAAGTTCGCCACACTCTGGTCCGGACAAGAAGGCTCGATTCTGTTCTGGTGCCTGCTGCTCTCCGCCTACGCCTTCGTGCTCCGCCTCCGCTATAAGACAGATCCCCGTCTATTCGCCTACGCCTCGGTGGTTGTCGCCGGCGTCCAGATCTTCTTTCTTGCCCTGGTAAACTTCGCGGCCAATCCCTTCGGCCTGCTCGAAGGACCGCTGCGCCCCGACGGCAGCGGCCTTAACCCGCTCCTGCAATATCCCGAGATGGTCATCCATCCGCCGATGCTCTATCTGGGATATGTCGGCTTCACCGTCCCATTCGCGTTCGCGCTGGGCGCGCTGATCATGAAGTACCCCGGCGAAAAATGGATTCACATCACCCGCCGTTGGACCATGGTCACCTGGGGATTCCTTACCTGCGGCATCTTTCTCGGATCGCACTGGGCCTACTCGGTCCTCGGCTGGGGTGGCTACTGGGGCTGGGATCCCGTCGAGAACGCCTCGCTGATGCCCTGGCTTGTGGGCACGGCCTTCCTGCATTCGGTCATGATGCAGGAAAAGCGCGGCATGCTGAAGGTCTGGAACATGTGGCTCGTCTTCGCCTGCTTCTGGCTGGCGATCCTGGGCACATTCCTTACCCGCAGCGGCATCATCAGTTCGGTGCACGCCTTCGCGCAATCTTCCATCGGAAGTTGGTTCGCCTGGTTCCTCGGCATCACCTTCGCGGTCTTCGTTTTCTTCTTCATCCTGAACCACAAGCACCTGCGCAGCGAGAACAAGCTCGAAGGCATGATCTCGCGCGAGTCCAGTTTCCTGTTCAACAATCTTCTGTTTTTGCTGCTGACGCTCGACGTTCTCTGGGGAACCTGGTTCCCGAAAATTTCCGAACTCGTGCAGGGCAACAAAGTCACCGTCGGCGCGCCGTTCTATAACCGGGTCGCGATTCCAGTCGCGTTGATCCTCCTGCTGTTGACGGCCCTCGGCCCGCTGCTGGCCTGGCGTAAGACTTCTTTCGAGAGCCTCAAGCGAAATTTCACCTGGCCCTGCGTAGCAGCCCTCATCGTCGGCTTGTTTGTGATGCTCACCCCCACAAGCTGGGGATCGATCTTCGGCCTCAAGCCGTGGCATGACGTCAGCTACTTCTATTCGCTGATGACCATTGTCCTGTCTGTTCTCGTTGCTTTCACCGTGGGTAGCGAGTTCTACCGCGGCGGCCGCGTCATCGCCGAGAAGACTGGCCAGGGCATGTTCGCCTCCATGGTCCAGCTCACGCATCGCAACACGCGTCGCTACGGCGGATACATCGTGCACTTCGGCGTCGTGCTGGTGATGATTGGATTCTCCGGCTCAGCCCTCAACCAGGACAAAGAAGCCGAACTCGGCTACGGCGACCACATGCAGATCGGCAGCTACGATCTGGTGTGCCGCTCCTATACCCAGGACGACAACCCAAATCAGCAAACTGAGTGGGCGCTCATGGATGTCTACCAGAACGGACAACTGGTTCGCACCATGACCCCGCAGCGCATCTTTTATAAGGCAAGCCAGCAGGCCTCGACCAAGCCGGATATCGATCAGGGCTTTAAAGAAGATCTCTACCTGGTGTACGAAGGCCAGAACGACAAAGGGCAGCCGGTCATCAAGGCACACCTGAATCCCATGGTCATCTGGATCTGGATCGGCGCCTGGGTCATGATCATTGGCACGGGATTGGCCCTGGTAGAAAACGCTCCAGTACCAGTAACCGTTCGAGTCCCAAGAATGCTGGAACACGCAGCACCGGTCGCAGGAGATTAATGCGAATCACGTAGGGACAGCCTCTCAGGCTGTCCCGGCGGAGCAAAAGCTCCGCATTCTTTAGGGCGCTGAGGCCCTCGTTGAACATGAAGCCAAAATGACGATCTCGAAAACCATCCCCCGCCGCGCGCTCCAAGCCGTCCTGCTCTCGCTGGCTATCTTCGTGTTCTCCGGCGCTTCGGATCCTTCCACGCGCTTCAACGAAATCGGCCACCAGCTGATGTGCATCTGCTCCTGTAGCCAGATCCTGCTCGAATGCAATCACGTGGGATGCCCCGACTCTGACGGCATGCGCAATGAACTCATGGCCGCCGTCTCTCGCGGAGACAGCGACAGCCTGGTCCAGCAGGCGTTCGTGCAAAAATACGGACCTACGGTCCTGGCGGCTCCGACCACCAAAGGCTTCGACCGCGCCGCCTGGATTTTCCCCTTCATCGCGTTCGCCGTCGGAACCGTGTTGGTGATCTTCGTAGTGCGCGCCTGGAAAAATCGCCCTTCTCCCGCGCTAATCGGAGGACCACCTATGGCAAACCCGGATTTCGACAGGTTCCGCAGGCAAGCCGACGAGGAGACCGATTTATGATTCTTGCAATAGTCTGCGCGGCCCTGATCACGGCCGCTTCACTCTTCTATATTTTCTATCTGCCCGGCGAGCTGTATCTCGGCCCCGAAAAGACGCGCGCCTCCTATCTCCGCGAGCGCAAAGATGTGGTCTACGAAAACTTGCGCGACCTGAACTTTGAATACCGCGCTGGCAAAGTCCCGGACGCCGATTACCAGTCGCTCAAAGCCAACTTGCAGGACGAAGCCGCCGGGCTTTTGGCCGAAATCGCGCGATTGGAATCCGGCGCCATTCCCGCGCCAAGAAAAGCGAGATCATGAATCACTCTCAACGTCGTGTCATCCTGAGCGGAACAAGTGCTTCACGCACGCAAGCACTTGCGCAGTCGAAGGCCTCCCGCAGCGCCCGTATCGCTCCCTTGTTTGCCGTCCTGCTCCTCGCCGCGGCAGCCTCTGCTCAGACCCTCACCGGAGTCGTAAAGAACGCCACCACCGGCAAGCCCGGCGCCGGAGACGAAGTTGTGCTCATCACTCTGGGGAACGGAATGGAAGAAGCCGGACGAACCAAGGCCGACTCCAAAGGCAACTTCTCCTTCAAGCTCGAGCAGCAGGGCCCGCACCTGGTTCGCGTCATCCACCAGGAAGTCACCTATCACCGCATGGCTCCTCCGGGAACCACTTCGGTCGAAGTTGAAGTCTACGACGTCGGCAAGAGCGTTGAGGGCATCGAGGTCGTGGCCGACATCATGCGATTCCAGGCCCAGCAGGGACAGCTTGCAGATTGAACGTACCTTCGCAGTCCAGAACAATTCCAAGCCTCCGCGCACCCAGATGAATGAGCACAACCTCGAGTTCTACGTGCCCGAGGGCGCCACCGTCAACGAAGGTCAGGCCATGACCGCCGGAGGCCAGCCCGTAAAGTCGGCTCCCGTTCCCGAAGGTCAGAAGGCCAAGAACAAATATTCGTTCCTGTTCCCGCTACGCCCCGGGGAGACGCGCTTCAATGTTGTCTACAGCGTGCCCTATACGGGCAGCATGAACATCGATCCCAAAAGCGTTTATCCGCTGCAACACTTCGTGGCCATCGCGCCCAAATCGATGAACTTCGAACCGGCTCAGGGCGCTGGCTACAACCTGACGAACTTTCCCGGACAGCCCGATGCCAACGTAGAGGTCGCCTCCAACGCGGGCCTCGGGCAGCCCCTGGCCTTTAAGCTCTCGGGTGAAGGAACGCTGACCGCGCCCTCCGATGAAAATGGCCAAGGTGCGCAACCACAAGCGGGCGCGAATCGCCCCGGTGGCGGCCTGGGACCGCCCATCGACGCTCCTCCGCCACTCCGCCAGTATCAGTGGTGGATTCTCGGAGGCATTGCCGCCGTTCTTCTGGTCGGCGGATTCTTCATTGCCTCGCGGCAACAATCCGCCAACCGTGCCGCCGCTCGCGCCAAGGGCAAGCCCCTGGCGACCGTCGAAGAAGACGACGAGATCTACGAGCCAGCCCCGGTAACAGCCGCGCGCGAATCCCGCTTGAGTCGTCCCGCGCCGCAACCGGCGACGCAGGTCGCAGTGGAACCTTCGCGTCCGCGCACCATGCTGCTGGAAGGCTTGAAAGAAGAACTCTTCGAGTTGGAAGTCGAACACAAACAAGGCCGAATCAGCCAACAGGAATACGAAACAACTAAAGCGGCTCTGGACCAAACCCTCCAGCGCGCCCTGAAACGCGAAAGCCAAAAAGCGTAACAGCTCACGTAGGGACAGCCCCTCGGGCTGTCCAGGTCGAGCGAAGCTCGACTGCCTCCGACTCCTCGACCGCACTCAGAGCACGTTCACCTGTGACCACCGTCCTTGACGTCCACAGCCCTTTAAAGAAAGGATGACGGGAAGGATACGGCCGCTTCCAACTCCGGCCACGGCACTAACTTCTTATTTTTGAAGATTTTGACCGTAAGTAGCTGAGCGCCATAGATTATTTCGAGATTTCGCTCTAACCCTAAGATTCCGTTATACCGGGAGGGGGAGGGGTACCCGCTCGGCAGCCTCGAATTCCCAAAATTGGGAACCTGCATCAACTCCTTCCGCGTAACATCCAATGAGGTAGCTCGACCAAAATTATGGGAAACACTTTCAAGACCGCGTTCCTGCTGACCGCCCTCACGCTGCTACTGATGTTTTTCGGACGCTATTTTGGCGGCCAGAATGGAATGTTCCTGGCGCTGGCTTTTGCCGCCGTCATGAACTTCGTCTCTTACTTCTATTCCGACAAGATCGCGCTGGCCATGTATCGCGCCAAGCCTGTAAGCCGCGAAGAACTTCCGCGTGCCTACGCAGCCGTCGAACGCTTGACCCAGAAAATCGGCATTCCCATGCCGAAGATGTACGTGATCCCGACGGAGTCGCCCAACGCGTTCGCCACCGGACGCAACCCGAGTCACGCCTCGGTCGCAGTCACGCATGGCATTTTGCAGTTGCTCACCGACGAAGAGCTCGAAGGCGTCCTGGCCCACGAACTAGGGCACGTCAACAACCGCGACATCCTGATCAGCTCGGTAGCGGCAACCATTGCCGGCGCAATCACCATGCTCGCCAGCATGGGACGCTGGGCCATGATCTTCGGCGGCTACGAACGCAATGATCGCGACAATCGCGGAGGAGGACTAGCCGCGCTGTTCATGCTGATCGTCGCTCCCATTGCGGCCAGCCTGATCCAGTTGGCGGTCTCGCGCTCCCGCGAATATCAGGCCGATGCGACAGGCGCGCATTTTACCGGCAATCCCTACGCGTTGGCCAGCGCCTTGCAGAAGCTCGACACCTACTCGCGCCGCGTGCCGTTGCAGGCCACCCCCTCGACGGCGCATCTGTTCATCATTCAACCGTTCCTGGGAGTAAGCGCAGGCATGTTTGCCAACCTGTTCTCCACGCACCCGCCGATCGCGAAAAGAATCGAGCGCCTCACGGGAAGGCCAGCGGAGTTTTTGCAATAAAACAAGCTTTTAGCTCTTAAGCTCTTAGCTTTTAGCTCTTATGCTTTTTAGCTTTTTAGCTTCTAGTCCAATAGCTCTGAGCTGGCACTTCCTGCTCGTACGTAGTCACCTGCTCCGTTTGCATGCGAGAACTGGAGAGAGCCACTCGTTCTTCACTGGAAGCGCGCCGAAATGGCTGTGCGACAGCTAAAAGCTAAGGGCTAGGAGCTAAGAGCTTAAAAGCCGCATGACTCCCGTAACTCCATCCAACTCGCAGCTCCCTAGTAGAATCGAAAGGATGTCTCCCGAAACCGCCATTGCCGTATCCCACAAAGCCGCTGAACTGGAAAAGGCTCTCCGCCGCGTGATTCGCGGCAAAGACGATGTGGTCCGCCTCGCGCTAGTCAGCATCTTCGGCCGCGGACACCTGCTCATCGAAGGCGTTCCCGGCGTCGGCAAGACCACTCTCGGACAAGCTCTCGCCCGCGCCATCGACTGCACGTTTCAGCGTGTGCAGTTCACCAGCGACATGTTGCCCTCCGATGTTCTTGGGATTTCCATCTATTCAGCTGCCGAGCAGGAGTTTGAGTTCAAGCGCGGTCCAGTATTCACCAACGTTCTTCTGGCGGATGAAATCAATCGCACAACTCCGAAAACCCAGTCTGCGCTGCTGGAGGCCATGAACGAAGGCCAGGTCACCGTGGATGCGCACTCCTATGAACTGCCTCAACCTTTCCTGGTAATCGCAACCCAGAATCCGGTCGAACATCACGGGACTTATCCTCTGCCCGAATCGCAACTTGACCGCTTCCTCATGCGCGTCCGCATGGGATATCCCGATGCCCAGGCCGAGCGCCAGATTCTGCGCTCCGAAGCAGGTGTCGCACATCTGGACGAACTGCGCCCCATCCTCACCGGCGCGGAGGTTCTAGAAATGCAGCAAGCGGTAAAGAAAGTGCGAGTGGATGATTCGCTGGTGAACTATGCACTCGAAATCGTGCGCCGCACCCGCGAATCCGAATTCCTGTCGCTGGGCGTTTCCCCGCGGGGCTCGCAGGCTCTCTATCGCGCCGCACAAGCCATGGCATTCCTAGAAGGCCGAACTTTCTGCACCCCCGAAGACATCAAGCCGTTAGTGGTTCCGGTGTTCGCGCACCGAATCGTCGTGAACGGCCTTTATGCCTCGACGCTGAAGAAGTCCGAGCAATCGGATCAGGTGTTGAAGGACATCATCGAGAACGTCGCGGTTCCCATTTAAGTTTCCGTGAGCGGCTGATCGCCTGTGGTGATCCTTGTCGCCAGTCTATAATTCTCCGCCATGTCCTTCCTGCGCTTTCTCATGCTGCTGTCGTTGGTGGTCTGGATTGGCGGACTGATCTTCTTCGCTTTCGTGCTCGCGCCGACTGCGTTCCAGGTTCTGCCGAATACGCATCTCGCGGGCAACGTGGTTGGCAGAGCGCTGGGCAAACTGCACTGGCTCGCCATCATCTCCGGAATCGTCTTCCTGATCTCTTCCCTGCTCTACAGCCGCGTCACACAGGGCTCGGCGCACGTCTTTGCCGCCAGGCATGTGCTCATCGTCATCATGCTGGCGCTAACGCTCGTCTCGCAGTACTGGATCATTCCCCACATGGACACGCTGCGCGCGAGCGTCAGCGATTTTGCGGCAGTGCCGCTGAACGATCCGGCGCGCGTGCAATTCGACGCTCTGCACGTGTGGTCCACGCGCGTGGAAGGAGCAGTGTTGCTGCTGGGCCTGGTTGCGGTCTACATGACAGCCAGTTTTTTTGGGAAGAAGTGAGCCACGCAGGCGCGGACGCATTCGCCCGCGGTAGTTCCCGAACCGTGATTGTAAAGCGCTCTACGTGGTTCAGCGCCGGCTGCGCGCTTCGAATACTTCCCTGATCCTGGTGGCCAGCACATGCAATTCGAAGGGTTTTTGCAGGACTTGCACTTCGGCGCCATCGTCCGATAGCGAACCGATTTCTCCCTCGGTGTAACCCGACATGAAGAGGACCTGCATCTCTGGACGGCGCGCCAGCATTCGCCGCGCAACTTCCGACCCTCGAATATGCGGCATCACCACGTCGGTAAGCAGCAGATCGATTCTGCCGGTGTAGTGTTCGGCGAGCGCGACCGCGTCGCGGCCATCGGTCGCTTCCAGCACCGAATAGCCGAGCCCCTGCAGGAACTGGCATATCATCCAGCGCAAGTCAGGCTGGTCTTCTGCCACGACAATCGTTTCCTTGCCAGGATGCGCCGGTTCCAGCGAAAGTTCGGGCAGGCCGAGCTTCGCGGGCGCAGAAACGCGCGGAAAATAGATGCGGAACGTCGAACCGCGCCCCAACTCGCTGGTCACGCGAACGTGGCCGCCGGACGCTCGCACGATGTTGTACAACACGGACAGGCCGAGACCAGTCCCCTCTTCTTTGCTCTTGGTGGTAAAGAAGGGCTCGAAGATCTTGTTTTGAGTCTCAGGATCCATGCCGATTCCGGTGTCGCTGACCGCCAGCATGACGTAATCGCCGGCGGGCAGTGTGGAGGAGCGACCCAAACGAGCCTTCTCCCTGCCAATGTGCGCCGTTTCAAGCGTCAACTTGCCACCTTTCGGCATGGCATCGCGCGCATTCACCACCAGGTTCATGATGACCTGCTCAATCTGCCCGGGATCGGCGCTGATGCAGCCCGCATGGGGATCGAGATTCACGACAAAGTCCATCTCCTCGCGCAGAACGCCCAACAGCATCTCGCTCATTTGGTCGACCAGCGAATTCAGATCGAGCACCTGTGGCGTGAACTGGTGCTTGCGGCTGAACGAAAGCAACTGCCGTGTGAGGCTGGCCGCACTGGTGGAGGCCCGCACGATGGTGTCAACGTTCTTGCGGACCTCGGGACTCGCACTCTCTTCGTGGCGCACAATCTCGGCGTATCCCTGAATGACCATGAGCAAGTTATTGAAGTCGTGAGCGATGCCGCCCGCCAGCCGCCCGACGGCTTCCATCTTCTGCGATTGCCGGACCTGCTCTTCTAACCCGCGCCGCGTGGTGACATCTCGCGAGGTCACCACAATTCCCCCCACCGCAACATCATTGAGCAGATTGTTTCCCACCGATTCCAGCCAGACCCAGCTGTGATCTTTGCGGCAGAAGCGATACTCAGGAGGAGCCGCGCTTCCCACCTTCAGCGTGACCCTCTCCAGGGCAGCCCTTACCGCAAGCCGATCATCGGGATGAACAAACGAGAGAAAGTTCTGGCCCAACAGTTCCGAAGGCTTGTATCCGGCCACGCGTTCGATGGACGGGCTGTGGTAAAGCATGGTTCCGTCCACAGCTACCACCGTAATCACGTCCGAAAGATTCTGCATGAGGTATCCGAAGCGCTCCTCGCTCCGGCGCAGAATGGCCTGGCTCTCGACCCGCTCGCGGATGTCGCGAAAGATGCCCACGATCGCCGGCATTCCCTTGAACTCCGTAACACTCGCGTTTACTTCGACGGGAAGGCGCGTTCCATCGGCACGCTGTAATTCCAGTTCGCAGCGGTGTTTGCCATCCGCCTGAATGGAGAGCAATGACGGCGAGTCGCCGCCTGGTCTGGGATAGAGATCAGCTTCCGCCATTCCGATGAGTTCGCGTTCCGAGAGGCCGAGCATCTCGCTGGCCCTGTGATTGGCTTCCACAATTCGGCGAGTGTCCGGGTCGATCACCAGGATGGCATCGTTGGCCGTGTTGATGAGGTTGCGGTATTTCTCTTCCGAGTTGCGCATCTGCCGGAGCACGAGAACCGACAGCCCAATGCCGACCAGGAGCAACACCGCGGTGGCGAGCAAAATGGCGCTGGAGAGCACCCGATCCATCCAACGAGCTCCCTCGTTCAGGGTGGACGAGAACTCGTCCTCCAAAGGCGTCAGGCGGGCATCGATGGCGCCAATCTGCTCGCTAATTTCCAGAACCTTGTCAGGGTCAGCATGGCCGGACTGTACCTCGCGATGGAGTTCGTCCGCCTTGGCACGAATCTGGTCGATATAGCGATCGCCCTCGGTCCAGATCTCAATCGCCCGCGCCATGTAGCCAACCCGCCGGAAATGGCGGAATAGTGTGGCCAGGCTTTGCACATCCTCGGCACTGTTGCGGCCCTGAATTAACCCCTCACGGACGAGCTTCATGTCGGGGTTGGGAAGCAGCAACTGCAGCCGAGCCTGCTTATCGCCGACCGGCACCGCGATCTCACGCAGATACTGCTGGAAGTCCGCCTCGTTGCGGGTCTCCCCATATTCTGTAAGGCTCAGGACGGCCCGTTTTTCGGCCTTGGACCACAGACCCTCTCCCCCGACGTACGCTCGAACGCCACTGAGAACCTCCGACCGGAGCACGCCCAGCGCGAACACGCAGACCACGATGGCGACGAACACGCCGACGATTATCAGCAGTCTCTTTGCGACGGGCAGGCGCTGTAACATGTGCTTCTCAGTCCGGCTAAGTCTCTTGACCGCGAATCCCAATGCTGCGGATCCTCAACATCGATCCCCTTGAAACTAAGAGATCAGGCGACCGAAGCTGTCGTTCTCTGAGGCGAGCAGCCGGAATCCCCGCCTCGAAACTGTGAGAGTGTAACTCAAGGATATCGTGTTTTGGGAAACTGTACGGACGAAATAAGGCTGGTTCTAAAACCTCCGAGGACTCGGACGCTTACTCCCTGGCCGCCAGGCGGAGCCCCTCAGCCTAGTTGGGGATAGCGAAAACAATCCGGCGCGTGGTCATTCACCAGTCCAACCGCCTGCATGAAGGCATAGCAGATGGTCGATCCGACGAAGTTGAAGCCGCGGCGCTTCAGGTCTTTGCTCATGGCGTCGGATTCTGCGCTGGTCGCAGGCACCTTCCGCACTTTCCAGGGATTCACCTTGGTCTTGCCGTCCACGAACTGCCAGATATAACGATCGAAGCTGCCGAATTCCTGCTGCACGCGGAGAAACGCTTTCGCGTTCTGGATCGCCGAGGTGATCTTGAGCTGGTTGCGAACGATGCCCGAATCCGCAAGCAGCGCTTTTACCTTCCGGCTGTCGTATCGCGCCACGCGGGCGGCATCGAAATTGTGGAACGCTTGCCGGTAGTTGTCGCGCTTGTTCAGGATGGTGCTCCAACTCAGCCCCGCCTGCGCGCCTTCCAGGATGAGGAATTCAAATAAGGTCCGATCATCGTGAACGGGAACTCCCCATTCTTCGTCGTGGTAGCGTATGTAGCTCTCGCCTTTCGCCCACGAGCACCGGATGCGACGATCAGTGGATGAGATTGTTGGCATGCCCGGCGGCGAAAAGAGAGCACCCCGGACGAGGCGTCCGGGGCTCCACAGCCTACTGCAGCGACTTCGGGTCGGACTTGTTTGTGGGAGACTTCTTTTCCAGTAGCGACACCAACTGCTGTGCGCTCGCGGGAATGCCGACCTTGCCGCCGCGGATGATTTCTTTGGCCGTCAGTTTACGTCCATAGAGCTTCTCGTTGGCGCTGCCATCGGAGCGCAGAGTCGAACCTTCGAGCGAGACGCCGGCAAATAATCCTTTGTTTCGAGAGTAGGAAAGGATTTCTGCGTTCATCACGATATCGGTCGCGCCCTCGGCGGTTCGGCCTTTGGGGCCGGCCGCCGCGGAGGCATCCGCGCCGAGCTTCACTTTGCTGGTGAGCAAAGATGTGGCGCCTTTGGGATTCATCACTAGCAGGACGAAATCAGTAGCCTGCCCGCCCAATTGGAAGCCGATGCTGATCCCCTCCAGCGCATACAGCGCGGGAGCTCCCCACCTGCCGGTATAGTGCTGGCCGCCGCGGCAGATCATCACACCACGCCCGTAGCTGCCGCCGATGCCGAACGCGCCCTTCTTGACCGAAGGCAGAACCACGACACACTCGGCCTTGTCGAGCAAGTCCTGCGGAATATCGTCTGGGATATTGAGAATCTCTTTCAAGACCTCGCCAGCATCTTTCACGCGCTCCTGCTCGTGCTCGCTATCGGCAGCAAAGGCTGAAGCTGAAAAAGAGAAGAGAACGGTCAGCAGACACACGATGAGCTTATTCATCAAAACCCCCTGCAGAAGATTTTAGAGAAAAAATCTAAACCGCTGTGAGACTAAGTTGCCCCTGCATCTGAGGGGTAACGTGGCAGCGGCTTGGGACAGCGCAAGTGGTTTGGATTGCATGTTTTGTGCCATGGCCTGGTGCGTGCTCCTTTTGTAACTTGGCACATCGGCGCCACCCTCCTAAAGTCAAGCACATAGCGGTTCGGCAGGGTTCCTACTTCGGCACGCCAAGTGCATCTAAAGAATGAGGAAGTTTGCTGGGACACAGGTTAGAAGGCTTTCAGAGTGAAAAAATTGGATTCTCCGGGCATGAAGTACACGAACTGGAAAATTCGAGTTTTAGGTCTTTCGGCGGCAACCCTCTTGGGGCTGGGCCAATTACGCGCTCAATCTGCATACGTTTCCGGTGCGCCTACTCTTAACGGAGCCACCCCCGCGCCCTCCACCGAGAGCGCCGATGAGCCGCAGAACGCAATCATCACCATTCACTCCCGGGTGAATGAAGTGAACGTACTTTTTATCGCTACTAACAAGCACGGCAAGTTCGTACGGGACCTGAATCAGAACGACTTCTCCATTTTGGACGACCACAAGCCGCCGCAAGCCATCCTGAATTTCCGGCGCGAAACCGATCTGCCCCTGCATATGGGGTTGCTGGTGGATACGAGCGGATCGGTGGGCAGCCGCTTCGAGTTCGAACAGACTGCCGCGACCGCGTTCCTGCAACACACGTTGCGCAAAGGGTACGACCGGGCTTTCGTGACCGGCTTCAATACTCACAGCCAAGTCGCACAGGATTTCACCGATAACGTGACGCTGCTTTCGACCGGTGTGCACAAGCTGCGAAACGGCGGAGGAACCGCCCTCTACGACGCTGTGTATCGCGCTTGCAAAGAGAAGTTCCTGAAGGACCGGCCGGATCGCCCTGTGCGCAAGGCAATTGTCATCGTGAGCGATGGGGAAGACAATCAGAGTGAATTTTCCAAGGCCCAGGCCATCGAAATGGCCCAGCGCGCCGAAGTCATCATTTACGCCATCTCCACCGACGATAGCGGCCTGGTCATGCGTGGCGACAAGGTGCTGGAGCAGCTTGCCGAGGCCACCGGCGGGCGCGCGTTCTTTCCTTTCAAGATGAAGGACATCACGCACTCGTTTGCGTCGATCGAAGACGAATTGCGCAGCCAGTACGTGGTCTCCTACAAACCCGCCAATTTCGATGCGGATGGCCGTTACCGTTCCATCGAAATCTCCTCGTTGAAGAAGGATCTGCAGGTGCGAGCGCGCAAGGGATACTTCGCGCCACAACAGTAGAAGCGAACTCGGCCCTGAGCCAAGCTTTCGCCCCCATCACTTCCAAGAGAAAAGAAGGACTTGGTCGAAGTCCGCAGTCTGAGCTCAAAGGCTAGACATCAAGCCGGCTGCTTCACCCGCACCTTGGCAGGCTCATAGGTTCCCGGAACAGTCCTCGCCGCGATAGCAAGACGATTCCAAGCATTGATGGTCGCAATGGCTAGCGTGAGATCCGCAATTTCCTTCTCCGTGAAGTGTTTCCGCACCTCGCCATAAACAGGGTCTGGCACGCGGCTCTCTGCGACCCGGGTCACGGCTTCGGACCAGGCCAGCGCTGCCCGCTCACGCTCCGAGTAGAAGGGGCCCTCCTCCCAGGCATCCAGCTCGTACAGGCGCTGGTCCTGCTCGCCGATTGATTTCAGATCTTTCCAGTGCATGTCGAGACAGTACGCACACCCGTTGAGTTGTGAGGCGCGCAGCTTGATGAGATGAAGCAGAGATTCTTCCAGGCCGCACTCGTGAAGATAGCGTTCCAGGCCAATCATGGCGTGATAGGCGCCAGGCGCGACTTTCCCATAATCAAAACGTTGCATGATTCCCTCCTCTTGATTTTGGATTGCATCCGGATGCAGCGAGCTTCAGTTTTTTCAAGGCCGCTAGACCGATCGGGCGACTACCAACGTGAGGTCGTCCTGAACTTGGTCGCTCTGGCGAAAACCCTGAAGTGCCAGCTCAATGTTCTGGAGAATCTCGGGTGGGGAAAGTGCGACGCAGCGTTGCAGAAGCTGGACCAAACGAGCTTCGCCGAATTCGTCGCCGCTAGCGGAAGTTGTCTCGGTGAGGCCGTCGGTGAAGATGCTCAATACATCCCCGGGACGCAGTTGCACCTGCTGCACTGAGCACTCCCACCTTGCGAACAGGCCCAGGACGGTGGCGGTGGCCTCCAGCCGTGCCACCTCGCCATGCGGGCGAACCAGCAAAGCCGGGCTGTGACCGCAGTTCACATAGGCGAGGCTGCGGGAATCATCGTTGTAGCAGCCAAAGAATAGCGTGGCGTAGCGGTCGGATTCTGTGTGCTTGTAGAGGTGAAGGTTCAAAGAGGAGAGCAGCGCGGGCAAATCTGCGATGCTGATATCAGGACGGTTGTGAATGCTGCCCTGCAGATTGGCCATGAGAAGCGCGGCAGCGACTCCCTTGCCGGCGACATCGGCCATGACAAAACCAACCCGCCCGGAACCCATCTGGAGAAAATCGTAATAGTCGCCGCCCACGGTTTGCGCCTGGACGCATTTGCCGCAGTACTCGAGAGTGCGCAAGGGCAGCTTTTCGCGGGGAAAGAGCTTGCGCTGCACGGCCTGCGCCACCGCCATCTGATGAAGTAGCGGCTCTTCCTCAGGGTGATCAGACAGATCCAGATTCCACAGATTTACTTCGGGGCTCAGGCACTCCACGCCAGCCTGGCCGCTGCCAGCAGAGGCGGGCGGTCTGATCCACGCCACCCGGAACACCGATTCGCGTTGCCCATAACTAATCACGACCAATTCACCGGGGCGCAGGGCATGGGTGGAGGCGCTGAGTCTTGCTCCACAGGCTGAGATGTCGAGTGTGTGCGTAGCCCAGTCCTGGTGCGGAGCGTCCAGGCGGCAAAGCCGGATGGGCAGTTTGATGCCGATGCGCTTTTCGCGGCGGCGCGTCTGCTGTCGCACTTCAAGGCTGCGATGGTCGAAGCCGGGAAGTCTGCTCAGGCTGGCCAGCACCATGCGGCACTCCTGCTCGCTGGAGAAGGGTCCCATGTGGATGGCCGACGCCGAACTCAGCAACCGTCGCGTTGCGGTCTCAAAGATGTGCCACTCGAACATTTCCGCTGGACTGGGCTGCATGAAGAGGTCACTCAGGACTGCAGGGCACGAAGAAAGCAAGCAAGCTTGAAGATACCTCATCCCATGCGCCCCGACTGTGCGGAGAGGCACACAAGCATGAAAAGCGGCCGGCTGCTGGTTCCGTTTCGGCGCTGTATCAAAATGAACTCTTGAGGCCATTGTCTTAGTTCATTCTCATATTGCAGAATGTGAACGCACGGTGAATTCTGCGTTTTGCACCTTTACTGTCGCGTGTGCTACCGTCCCAGTGAATTCGTAGAGCTGGTTGCTGCGCATATCAGCGGGGTTAAGGAGGTCTCATGATTGCGATCATCTTTCTTGTCATTTTGGCGGTCATTGCCGTCGTCTTGATGGGGATGTACAACAGCCTGGTGCAGCTGAGGGTGCGCTGCGATTCAGCCTGGTCCGATATTGATGTGCAACTGAAGCGGCGGCACGACCTGATCCCCAACCTGGTCGAAACCGTGAAGGGATATGCCGCACACGAGAAAGGGACGTTCGAGAACATTGCGAAATTCCGTTCGCAGGCGATGCAGGCAGTCACGCCGGCCGACAAGGCCGAGGCGGAGAATCAGCTTACCGGGGCCTTGAAGAGCCTGTTTGCCGTTGCCGAGAACTATCCCGAGCTGAAGGCATCCGAGGAATTTACCCAGCTGCAGGGATCGCTCAGCCAGACCGAAGATTCCATTCAGAACGCGCGCCGCTATTACAACGCCGTGGTGCGCGACCTCAATACCAAAATCCAGTCGTTCCCCACGAACCTGATTGCGGGAATGTTTGGCTTCACGCAGCGGCAGTTCTTTGAGACCACGGCGGCGGATCGCGAGCCGGTGCAGGTGAAATTCTGATTGAAAAGCGCCAAGACAATCGCGGTTCTCGCAATTCTGTTCTGCACCTTCCCGGCAAATGCGTCCGCCAAGTCCTGGCGCATTGCCGATTTTCAGGACAATATCACGGTGGACAAAGATGGCAGTGCGCTCGTGCGCGAGCGCATTTCGCTGGTCTTCGTGGGCGAGTGGCACGGAATCCACCGTACGATTCCGATCGAATATCCCGGGCCCGATGGCACGAACTATGAACTGTTCGTAGACGTTCAGAGCGTCACCGACGCCGAGGGCAGCAATCTTAAGTACGAATCGGCGCGCTCCAGGGGCAATCGCGACCTGAAAATCTACATCCCCGGCGCGACCGACGTCAGCAAGATCATTGAGATCGCGTACCGGGTACGGAACGGAACCCGATTCTTTCCGGATCACGATGAGTTTTATTGGAACGTCACCGGAAATGACTGGCCGGTACCGATTGATCACGTCTCGGCCACGGTGCAATTCCCCGAGGCAGCGGCCGGCTCGTTGCGGGTGCAGGCTTTCACGGGAGTGTACGGTTCCACGCAGCGGGATGCGACGGCCACAACCGAAGGAGCCGAGGCCCAGTTCGAGAGCAACAACCCGCTTCCCATGCGCGGCGGGCTGACCATCGATGTCTACATCGCGAAAGGCATTCTGCAAGAGCCGAGCGCGCTGACAAAATTCTTCTGGTTCCTGGGAGGAAATCCGATCCTGTTTCTCCCGCTAGTCACGCTCGCCGGCATGTTTGTCCTATGGCGGTATAAGGGGCGCGATCCGGAGGCAGGCATGTCGGTAGCGCCGATGTACGAACCACCGCCAGGCATTTCTCCGGCCGAGGCTGGGACGCTGCTCGATGACGCGATTCATCCGCGTGACATCACCTCGACCATGATTGATCTGGCGGTTCGGGGATACATCAAGATCGAAGAGACCGCCGAGAAGGTTCTGCTCTTCACCCACAAGGATTACATCTTCCATCTGCTGAAGCCGCGGGAGCAGTGGGGCGCGGAACTGGCTCCGCACGAGCGCGTGATGCTGGAGAACGTCTTCGCCGGCGGAGCCGAGACCCGCCTTTCAGGCCTGAAGAATCGCTTCTATAGCGCCGTGCCCGTGATCCGCCAGGACATTATGGCGGGGCTCAAGAATAAGGGGCTTTATCTGCTCGATCCGGATTCTGCCAACGGATACAGCGTGGTTGCTGCAATCGGCATTTTGATCCCGTTCGCGATTCTTCAGTTTATGGGCTGGGCGAACTTCTTGAATTCCATTCCCCTGCTCATCGGCTGCATTCTTATTTCTGTCGTGATCTGGTTTCTCTTCACGCGACAGATGACCGCAAAGACCGTCAAAGGTGCGCGCACGCGCATCGCTGTGCTGGGCTTCCAGGAGTTCATGAACCGCGTGGACGCGGAGCGGCTGAAACGCATGCCCCCGACCACCTTCGAGAAGTACCTGCCCTACGCGATGGCGTTGGGCGTAGAGCATCACTGGGCACAGGCATTCGCCGGCATCGTAAGAGATCCGCCACAGTGGTACACCGGGCCGGGCGGAAGCTATCCCGGCGCATTCAATCCCATCTTCTTTTCCAGTTCCATGCACAGCATGGCCAGCGATATGCACCAGGCGTTCGTGTCAGCGCCGCGCGCAAGTTCTACCGGATCAGGTTTCCGCAGTGGCGGCTTCGGTGGAGGCGGAGGTGGATTCTCCGGGGGCGGATTTGGCGGTGGAGGAGGAAGGGCGTTCTAGCGTGTCCCAAGTAGCGGCCATTCGTCCCGCTACTGCCGGGCCCCTCCTCTAATAGCGCTGACCTAAGCAAGGCAGGCCAGAAGTTGACCGTCGTGTCCTCACCGCGCGGCTCAGCGTACTACTTTCTGATTATTGATCTCGCCTGCTGCGCACTTATAATCGGCGGACTTCTTTCTGGGGTTCAAAGAGTGAATGCGAATTCCGCGGGTTTGAAGAGGACAGCCGTCGGTATCGCCTGCGCCATTGCTGCGCTCTGGGTCCTCGGCTGCGGTTTGATCTACAGCACCATGCGCCGGCCCCCGGAGCAGTTCGGGCGAGCCATGTCGAAGCTGCCCGGCGAACTTCCTTTTCTGATTTTCCCATTCGAAACCATGTGGATGCGGGCGCGTGCCGGCACGGTGCAGGTCGGCGACGCGGCTCCCGATTTCGATCTGCCGAAACTCGACAAGACCGCGCAGGTTCAACTCTCTTCCTTGACCGCGGCAGGCCAACCAGTCGTACTGATCTTCGGCAGCTATACCTGACCGCCCTTTCGGCGGGAGGTTCCCGCCCTGAACAAGCTCTATCAGCAGTATGGGAATGAAGTGAAATTCCTGGTGGTCTACATCACCGAAGCGCACCCCAGCGATCTATGGCAATCGCAGAACAACCTGAAAGACAAGGTAGTCTTTGCGAGCCCGAGGAATGAAGACGAACGAGCCTCCGTCGCGGGAACCTGCGTGCGCAAGCTGGGCATCGAGATTCCCGCCGTGCTGGATGAATTTGGGAATTCAACCGAGAGCGCCTACAGCGCATGGCCCGACCGAATGTATTTGATCGACCGCAGCGGCAAGGTGGCTTACAAGAGCAAGCCCGGACCGTTTGGGTTCAAACCGGAAGAGTTGCGCACCGCGCTTCAGAAGCTTGCTCCCGCGAAGTAGGGACTTCAATCCAGCGGACGGCCGGGGGTGCGCTTCCCGAGTTTCAAATTTCGAGTTTCGAGTTTCATGTCGGATTCGCACGCAGGACATCTTCAAACTCTCAATCTTGAAACTCGAAACCTGAAACCTGAAACTCGGAACTTACCTTCAAAATACCAAGAGCCGCGGCGAACCGCGGCTCTTTGGCGCCTCAGGTTGAGTGGTTTTATTTTTCACCAGCGGAGGCATTACTGCCCCACAGAGCGTTGCTACCCCAAAGGGCGTTACTGCCCCAAAGCGCATTCGTTCCCCACAACGCGTTGGTGCCCCAGAGCGCGTTGGAGCCCCACAGCGCATTCGAGCCCCAGAGAGCATTGCTGCCCGATAAGGTGCTCGAGCTAGTCGTTGTGGCGGAAGTTCCTACGAGAAATTGCGACGAACCCCAGACCGCAGCGTTCGACCAACGTGGCCGAGGTATTCCAAACCGACGAGGAGTTGTCGGTTAAATAAACATTCCCCGAATTCGAGTTGTACGTTGCGATCGGCGACATCGCCGTTTTGGTGGCCGTGTCAGTGCTGCCGAGCGCGGCTTCGATGTCCACGTATCCTGCGCCAATCGTGAACACATCGTATTGATCGGTGTAGGTGATGCCGGTGCTGGGATCAGTCGTGCTGCTGAAGGCAGGAAAAGACTTCCAGGCAGTCTTCATCAGCCGCGCCTTCACCTGGTCGGGATTGAGGCTGGGTCTCGCCTGGAGAAGGTCCGCAACCACTCCGCTTACCACGCCAGCGGCCATGCTGGTTCCGCTCAGCGAGAAGTAACTCGAAGACGATGCCGTGCTGCCTCCCTTGACGTAGAAGTTGTAAGGCACGCGGTTGGCCGGAAATTCGTTATACAAGGTCGAGTTCGGAACTCCGAGCGACACCAGCAGATTGCCGGGCGCGACCACATCCGGCTTCACCACCGCATCAATCAGGGTCGGCCCCTTGGAACTGTAGCTCGCGATCAGGTCGTCCTCGCGCTGCGGAGTTCCCATCGTCTTCATTGCGCCGACCGTAAGTACATAGGGATCGTTCCCAGGCGAGGTCACTGTGCCATAACCGTTGGTGGCCTGGTACCTGCCGTTATTTCCGGCTGCGACCACCACCACGATTCCACTCTTCCAGGCTTTCTCAACTGCCTGGCAGAGCGGATCCAATTTATAGCTTTCGTAAACGGCCCGTCCCATCGATAGGTTGATGACGCGGATGTTGTAGGTCGACTTGAGCGAGATCGCTTTACTGATCGCTGAGATGACCACGCTGTCAGTCGCAGAACCGTTCGCGTCCAGCACGCGCAGGTTCACGATCTTAGCGCCCGGCGCGATTCCCTTGAACGTCTTGTTGTACACGAGACCGGTGGAACTGATACCGTCTCCGGCGATCAAGCCGGCGATGTGGGTGCCGTGTCCATACTGGTCGGCAGCGCTGGAATTTCCCGGAACAAACGACTGCTGGTATACGACTCTCGAGACGGGGAAGATTCCCTGGTTGAGATCCGGATGGCTCGCGACTCCGCTATCGATCAAAGCGATCGCCACTCCCTGCCCGGTATAGTTCGATTGCCATGCAAACTCGGCGTTCACGGCCGGCGCAGCGTTGCTCAGAGTCGATGCCAGCGGACGGTCCGCGCTGATGTACACCACGTTGGACTGGTTCGATAAGCTGACAATCCCATTGCCGTCGAGCAGTGCAACGACACCGTTCACAAGCGGCAGCTGTCCTAAGATCGTGCCTCCGAGCTGCAGGATGCTGTTCAGCGTACAGCCCACCAAACCCAGCAAGCCGCTGCAATTCAGCTGCGTTCCCGGAGCATACTGCACCACTACCTGCGCCTTCTGCGTCGAGGGATAGTTGCGCAGGTCGGGCGATATCTTCGAATCGTCGGCGTGGCATAGGGTCACGGCGACGATCAGCATCAGGAGCGAAAACTTCTTCATTGGTCCCCCACTAAGCGCGATCAAGCGCGCGATCGTTCCCCAAGTGACCTCTACCAGTGCAGTTCCCCCTCCAAAGGGTGGCTGCGATTACCTCCAAGAATCAATGACTTGTGAGCGACTGTTGCGGAACACCGCGGGCACTTTGTCCCGCCCTCGCGGGCGCGGGACAGGTTGTCGCACGCAAACTGGGAGCGCCACCCCGGAAATTCCGCAGAATTCGATCGTAAGTAGTTGATTCGACTCGGCACACCAAGGTAATCCCTGCGCGTTTTTTGCTGCGGACAATTCACCCCTATATCGTTGAAAATTTAAGCACTTCCTATGACTGAGGTTCGCACGACGGCCGTTCGCGCGTTCATCGCCGCAATGTCTCTGGCGGCTAGTCTCAGCCTCATTTACGGCTTTTCACACTGGCACTCGAGCGATGCGGTGAAGTTCGGGGCTTACCTGCTGGCCGCCCTGTTTGCCTCGTCGCTGAAGGTAACCTTGCCGGGCATCGAAGGGACGCTCTCTGTGAACTTCCTGTTCACTCTTCTTGGCGTCCTGGAATTAAGCCTGCCGGAGACTCTGAGCATCGGGCTCGCCAGTACGCTGGCGCAGTTTTACTGGAAGCCGGCGCGCCGCCCCAAGCCAGTGCAACTTCTGTTCAACCTCTCGCAGGTCACAGTCTCTAGCGCCTTTGCTTATGGCGCTTACAGACTCATGGTGCTCAAAGTCCTGCATGGGCCGGGACATCTCGCGCTCCTTGTGGCGGCGATCACCCACTTCGCCTGCAATACCGGCGCGATGTCGACCATCATCGGATTGACCGAGAGCAAGCCAATTCGCAAGGTCTGGAACGACAGTTATCTCTGGTCGTTCCCTTACTACATGGTGGGAGCGGCCACCGCGGGGCTGATCCACTTCCTGAACGCTCACATCGGATGGCAGTCGTCACTGCTGGTCCTGCCGCCAATTTATCTGATGTACCGCTCCTATCGCTTGTATCTCGGAAAGCTGGAAACGGAGAAGCGCCACGCGGAACAGGTTTCCAAGCTGCATTTGCGAACCATCGAAGCGCTTGCGTTGGCAATTGAAGCGAAAGATGAAAATACCGCGGAGCACCTGCAGCGGGTGCGCGTGTACTCGATGGAACTGGCGAAAGAACTGGGCCTCACCGAGGATGAAACCGAAGCCCTGCAAGCGGCTTCCGTGCTGCACGATATTGGCAAGCTGGCGGTGCCGGAGCACATCATCTCCAAGCCCGGCAGGCTGACTCCGGAAGAATTCGAAAAGATGAAGATCCATCCGATCGTGGGCGCAGAGATTCTGGAGCGCGTCAACTTTCCCTATCCCGTGGTGCCGATTGTGCGTGCCCATCACGAGAAATGGGACGGAACTGGATATCCCTACGGCCTGGCAGGAGAGGCAATTCCCGTTGGCGCAAGGATTCTGGCAGCGGTGGATTGCTTCGATGCCCTCGCCTCCGACCGACAATATCGCAAGGCTCTCCCTCTGAATGAAGCCATGGCAAAGGTAGTCGCCGATGCCGGCAAGGCCTTCGACCCCCAAGTGGTTGAGATTCTGCAGCGCCGCTACCTTGAACTGGAGAAATTGGCGACCGAGCAAACGCCGGATGCGCCCGCTAAATTGTCCACCGATATCAAGGTGGAACGAGGTTCGGCGCCGGCCGCTGGATTTGCTCAATCGGCAGAACCTGAAACGCTGACGGCGACCCAGGGCTCTGATCTGAGCACAATGATCTCAGCCGCGCGGAATGCCGCCACCGAAGTCATCGAACTCAAGAAGCAAAGTCCCTTCCTTCGGCTCGAAGACGTGTTTTCCCTGGCTGCCATTCGACTGAAACAGTTCGTGCCTTACGACGCGCTAGCAGCTTACTGTTTGCGAGGAGAGGTACTCGTTCCCGCTTTCGTGAGTGGAGAGAATTTCCAGCTTTTCTCGGGCTTGCAAATACCTTTGGGCGAAGGGCTATCGGGCTGGGTGGCAGAGAATCACAAAGCCATTCTGAACGGCAATCCTTCGGTCGAACCCGGATATTTGAACGACACCAAGAAGTCCAGCACACTGCGCTCGGCGCTCGCGGTGCCCTTGGAAGGCACCTCGGGCCTTACGGCAGTGCTGGCGCTATATCGCGCGGGCCAGGACGCGTTTACCGCGGATGATCTTAGAATCCTTGAGGCGCTCGCAGAACGTATTGGGCCGGCACTCGAGACATTGACGATGCACAAAGTGAACGGTGCCGCAGCCGGCTCCAAATAGAGCCGATCCCTTTCACTCAGAGATGAACGTGTATGTTGTTGTCCCCATGGGAGGCAATAGGACCGGGTCCCAGTCAGAAATCCGCCCCAGGGAGCTTTCAAGCGCCGGGGGGAACCTAGATGTTACCGGTAACTAACGGGCCATCAGGCTTTTACAGAGATAAGTTTCCGTGATATAACCGCCGGTGAGCCTAAAGCGGGCCTTTGCCTGCCAGGAGCTTGCTTTGGCGTTGGCCTCATACGCGAACAACGAAATGATAACCGGCCAACTTGGAGGAGGTACCGTGGGGGAAGAAGCACGGACCGGGAAAAGATTCCCGCTGGAACTGCCGATCAAGATACATAAGGGCGATGCCCCGGACGCGAAAGGTGTGACCGGAAATTTGAGCGCGGCGGGTGTCTATATCCGCGCCGACGCGTCCATGGAAATTGGTTCGCCCGTGGAGTTTGAAATCACGCTGCCGCCGGAGATGACAGGCGGACAGGAAAACGTCACCATCCAGTGCAAAGGACGCGTGGTCCGCGCGGATGAAACGGGCGAAGGTGGCGAAGGCCGTGGCGTGGCCTGCGTGATCGACACTTACGAGTTCATCAGGAACTCATAGATTTTTGGGGAGCGCTGAAAATGCTCAAATTGATTCTGGCAGATAACCAGGCGATCTTCCGGGCGGGCATCGCGAAAGTGCTGGCCGTGGAAGACGAGATGCGCATCGTGGCTCAGGCGCAGAATCCGGAACAGATGTTCATGGCGCTGGATAAGTTTCGCGCCGCCGTGCTGGTGGTAGCGGCAGGATTCCATAACGACTTTGCCGCCATCGTGCAAGCCGCGAACAAAGCGAAGACCCGCGTCATTGTCCTGGCGGACACCGGCGAGAGCGCACAGAAGCACATGTCTAACGGTGCGCATGGCGTGGTCTATCGCAACGTAACCAGCGCGGCTCTGGTCGACTGTGTTCGCAAAGTAGCGCGGGGAGAGACCTGGGTTCAGGACGTCGCCATCCCCAGCGAGCTCACGGAAAACGATATGGTCGGACTGCGCGTGCGCGATCGCTTGACCGCAAAAGAACTGCGCATCGTCGCTCTGATCGTGCAGGGGTACAAGAACAAAGAAATCGCGTCCCAACTGGGAACCACCGAGCAGGTCATCAAGAATTATCTGCGCAACGTCTACGACAAGATCGGTGTGTCCGACCGTCTGGAACTGGCGCTGTTCACCATCCACCACCGGATCCTGAACGAAGCAGCGGCGGCCACAACGGCCGGGGCTGCTCCGCAACCCCCGGCGGGAGTCGCACCGTAGATCAAGCTTCGAGGCATTCAACAAAGGCCGCCAGTTCTGGCGGCCTTAACATTTTCAAGACCAAGCTCGGCTACGGCACCGCCACTTTGATGGAACCGGACTTGCTGCTTTCGTGACCATAGATATCAACTGCCGTGGCCGCGTAATAGTAGATACTTCCGTTGGCCACGGTGGCATCGTTGTACAGGGTCGAAGCAATCAGGCTCACGTTCGCCTTCTTCCAGTTCACGCCGTCCGGACTCCTGTACAGGTTGTATCCAGTGACGTCGGACGTAGTCGAGGCTTTCCAACTCACATCCACGACGTGGTTCGTCGTGCCCTGGATCGCGATCGAGTATGAATGTTTGTATATGGCTCCGCCGCAACCGGTCACCTGCACTGTGGGTGCGTACGTGCTTGCTCTGCTCGGAGTCCCGCTGAGGAGCAGCGAGGTGGTGGTGCTGGACACCTTGGTGGTGACCCCAGCCGGCAGCGTTCCCGAAACCATGGTCCATTTGTAGGGAGCACATCCGCCAATGGCGTTGACCGCCGCTGAATAGGCATGGCCAACAATTCCGTTGGGAAGGCTGCTGGTGCTGATCGCGACGGCGGATGGCGGCTTTATGACGATCTTGTAGGCGACCTTGTAGGTCGAGCCTCCGCAAGCCGTCACCTGGATCGTGGGTGTGTAAGTCGCCGCGGATTTCGGCACACCGCTGAGAAGCAGCGAAGTCGTGCTCGACACTTTGGACGTGATCCCGGGGGGTAGCGCTCCGGACACAACGCTCCATTTGTAAGGCGTACAGCCACCCGTGGCGTACACCTTGGCGGAATACGCACTGTTGTAAGTGCCATTAGGCAGGCTGGTGGTGGTGATGCCCACGGATGCGAAGCACCCGGAGGCAAGGGTGAGAACAAGGCAGAGCAGGGGAACCCTCATGCCTCTATGCTCTCGTCAGAGAAGAAATCTCGACAGGTCGCGAAAGTTTCTAGACTAACCGGAGGGCCTAATACCTCGCGCTACTCTCCGGTAGCATTGGCGGCGTGTCTGGGTCCGAAGGTGGTGCCGAAGAAGTCGCCCTTGTTCCACTCGGGAACACCGGGACGTTGTGCCACTTCGTATCCGACCAAAAAGTTCATGACCGAGCCCTTGGCGGCAGAGTCGAAGTCGATCGGCTGATCCATGTTGTCGAGCGGCGTGTGGTAGCGCGTGACCAGCCATTTCTTGATCACGTCGAGTCCGTTGACCTTCGGGTCGGTGGACTTGATGCCATCGGTGATGTCGACGGCGGGAACGCCTTGCAGAACGAACGAATACTGGTCGCTGCGGATGAACATAACTTCTTCGGGCATCGGGTCGGGGCTGAGATCGTAGCCGAGAGCCTTGGCTGCGGAATTCACTTCATTCGACATGCTGGAGTGCTCGCTTCCCAGCACAACCACATCTTTCATCGCGAAGAATGTGCCAGGAGCGCCGTCGATGTTGACGTTCGCTACGATTGATTTCAGCGGGACGGTTGGATAATGCGCGAAGTAGTCGGAGCCGAGCAGGCCCATCTCTTCTCCGGTGACGAAGACGAAGAGCACGGAGCGGCGGGGCGGCTTTGGCAGACTGGCGTAAGCGCGCGCGATCTCGAGCAATGAGGCCGTGCCGGAGGCGTTGTCAAGGGCGCCATGGCAGACGTTGTCACCCTCAACTGCGGGACAGATTCCAAGATGATCCACGTGTGCCGTGTAAACCACATACTGGTCACGCAGCGCGGGGTCGGAGCCTTTCAGTTCGGCAACGATGTTGGGACTTTCGATCACGGTCGTGTTCGCAACGATGTGGATGCGCGCGGTTGCTGGCAATGCAAAGGCCTGGGGCTTGCCCGCTTTGGCATCGGCAAAGACCTGGTCGAGAGTTTTGGGAGCGCCCGCAGACAGCGTCTCCGCCGTCTTCTCATTTAACAGAACATTCCCCTTCAGTTGCGGAAAGAAATCGTGCGGCACGCCGTCTTTGTTGAGCCAGTGCATCTCCCCCATCTGAACCTGCGGAACGAGCCACTCCCACGGATAACGCTTCCAATCCTCTGGAAGCATGATGGAGATGACGCCAACGGCTCCGTGCCCAACCGCGTTCTTTGCCTTAATTACACCGTCGGAGTAGTAGGCGCGCTCAGTCGAGGGAAACGACGAGGGGGCGCCGTAGATCGTGGCGATAATCTTGCCGTGTACATCGACTCCGGCGTAGTCGTCGTACTTCTGATCAGGAGCGGTCACTCCAAAGCCGACGAACACAACTGGGGCATCGACGTCACTCTCGGCTTTCGTGTCCTTGCCTGCGGGGGTCGCGAACCACGTGGACAGGATGTAATCCTTGGCATCAGTGAGGTGCTGCTGTTTACCGTTCACGATCAGCGCGAACGAGCTTGCGGCTGCGTCGGTGACAGCTTTCTCCAGCGGCACTGGCTGATACCAGTTTCCTTTTACCGCGGGGTGCAGCCCCATGCCTTCGAGTTCAGTCGCGACATAGCGCGCCGCGACGTCGTAGCCGGGAGTTCCGGGCGCGCGTCCTTGCAGCAGGGTGTCAGAAAGGAAGCGGATGTGGGCGCGAATCTGCTCGGGACGAATTGCCTTGGTGGCAACGTCGATGGCCGCGCGATCGGAAGAGTTCTGAGCGGCAAGACTGAACGCAAAACAGCAGAGAACCGCAACCAGCATCCCCAGACGAAGTTTCATTGTTAGTCCCCTGGCGTGAACTGTATCAGTTTGGACGAGCGTCAATGCAATTTGTCACGAACAGACGAAGGCGCAGCGTGCGCCGCGCCTCCCGTGATACGTCGCTAAACGATCTTTTCCCCAACCGACTTGGCTTGGGTAAACAGATACAGATAGTCGGGTCCGCCGGACTTGGAGTCGGTGCCCGACATGTTGAAACCGCCAAACGGATGCGCTCCCACCATCGCGCCGGTGCACTTGCGATTGATGTACAGGTTGCCGACGTGGAATTCGCGGATGGCGCGCTCGATCTTGTCGCGCGAGCTGGTGTAGACCGCGCCGGTGAGTCCAAATTCAGTGTCGTTGGCAATTTCGAGCGCGTGATCGAAGCCGCGGGCTTTGATCACGGCGAGCACGGGGCCGAAGATCTCTTCCTGCTCGAGTTTGGACTTGGGCGGGATGTCGGCGAAGACTGTGGGCTTGATGAAGTAACCTTCTCCGGCTGCGGTGGCACGTTCGCCGCCGGTGAGCAGGCGTCCATCTTTCTTGCCCTGCTCGATGTAGCCGAGGATCGTCTTCATGGAACCTTCGTTGATGACTGCGCCGATATTCGCATTTTCGGCGGGATCGCCAACCTGAATTTTTTCGACTCGGGCCTTCAGTTGTTGCAGGAACTTGTCGTAGACGCGCTCGTCAACGATGGCACGCGAGCACGCTGAGCACTTCTGGCCTTGGAATCCGAATGCGGCTTGCGCCACGCCCTCGACGGCGGAGTCGATGTCAGCGTCGGCATCGACGATGATGGCGTCTTTGCCACCCATTTCCAGGATGGTGCGCTTGATCCAGAGCTGGCCGGGCGCCTGGTTCGCGGCGACTTTATTGATGTTGAGACCAACTTCTCGCGATCCGGTGAACGCGATAAAACGCGTTTTTGGATGCGCGACCACAGCGTCGCCGAACGTGGCTCCGGAACCGGGGCAGAAATTCACCACGCCCTCGGGCATGCCGGCCTCTTCAAGAAGGTCCATGAACTTCGCGGCGATCGTGGGCGAATCGCTGGAGGGCTTGAGGATCACGGTATTGCCGCTCACGATCGAGGCCAGCGTCATTCCGGCCATGATGGCGCAGGGAAAATTCCACGGCGGAATCACCGCGCCTACGCCCAGCGGGATGTAGAACAGAGTGCCGCGCTCGCCGGGTAGCTGAATGGGTGGCTGCGACTTCGAGAGGCGCAGCGCCTCGCGGGCGTAAAACTCGCAGAAGTCGATAGTCTCGGAGATGTCGGCGTCGGCCTCGACCCAATTCTTGCTGACTTCGAAGACGAGCCAGGCCATGTATTCCATCTTGCGCTGGCGGAGCAGGTCGCCGACGCGGAACAGCAGGCTGGCGCGCTCTTCGATGGAAGTGTTCTTCCAGGATTCGAAGGCTTTGAGGGCAGCGTTCATCGCGGGCTCAACGTGCTCGCGGCCCGCCTTCTGGTGGATTCCAACGATTTCGGAGGGCTTGGCGGGATTCAGGGATTTGATCTTGTCGGTCGTGCGGACACGCTTGCCGCCGATGATGAGGTCGTACTCATGGCCAAGCTGGCCGCGGACTTTGGCAACGGCCGCGCGCATGCGGCGCGCGTTCTCTTCGTTGCGGAAATCAAAAAATGGTTCGCTGACAAATGGTCCAGAATGCAGGTTTGTGCGCGCAGGCCGGACCGGGGCTTCTAAGGTTGCCATGGGAGAAATCCTTTCGCGACAGATAAATGCGGGTATAAGACTTCGATTATTTTACACCTCGAAAAGACGCAGACTGGGCGAGGTTGGGATGGTCGCGCGGGCTAAACGCTTGGCGAACACGGTCGGGCATGCCACGAATTTTCTTTGACCCCTCGGTTCGTAAAGTATTCAATCGACAGTAGTTGCAAGTGGCATACCCCAGTGGACTATCCGCAAAGTATTCTGGAGAGGCGGATTGCGGTGAGCGGGGAGAAGTCCGCGAGCGAAATGGCGGAGGACGATGATCTGGTGCGCGCGGCACAGGGCGCGCATCCTACGAACTGCCTGAAGCCGCGGCCAGAACTAAGACTTCCTAGAAATAAAATTTTCCCGACGGCTTGTAGAATTCCGGTCTGGCCGTTCGTCGTTGTAGTGAAGGCCGGGCAGAGAATCCCGCCTGAAGACCACTCCAGGAGAAGACAATGCCGCAATATTTGGTTGCTGGTTACCTCCCCGACGACTTCGACCCGTCCCAAGTGGACGAAGCGACGGGCCGCGAGATCCACGCCCTCAACAAAGAGATGATTGCTGCCGGCGTCAGGAAATTCGCTTGCGGCCTTGGGTCCGCGAAGTCGCTGCGAGCGCAGACCGATGGCAAAGTCCTCATCACCGACGGGCCGTACCTTGAGACCAAGGAACACATCGGCGGTTTTTGGATATTGGAATGCGCCGACATGGACGAGGCAGTGGCGTGGGCGCGCAAAGGCGTCGCCGCCACTCGGGGGCAGGTCGAGGTGCGCGAGATATTCTTCCAACCGGCACCCGACTAGCAACTGAGCCTCTCCGGTATCGGGGACTGGCCCAGCCTTTCATAGGTTCTCAACATGGGGTTGCCCCACCCTTCCCGCGTTCTGTGCGGGAGGGTGGGCTCTCCAGGAGCACGACACCCATTTGTTCTCGTCTCCGCGCCGTCCACTGCGACTCGATCTCCACTGCGCCTTCCACTCCTGTGGCGTAGTGTGCGAAGCTGCTCCACTTCCAATTCTCGGGGCACTGCGCCAGTCCACGCTTCACAGGAATGCGGTGGATGTAGCGCAGCTTCTCGATCCGTTTCGCCTCGCTCCAAACGGGGAAATCGTAATAACGAACCTGCCAGAATCGCGGCTGATCGTGCGGCTTCAACTTTCGCGACGTGATCTGCTTCAGCATCTGGATGAACAGCGAAAGTTTGCCCCGCTCGGGTTCGCTGAGAAGGAGGTGGACGTGCTCCGGCATGACAACGTAACCGGTCACAAACGAGCCATACCAGCGGCGAACGCGCTCCAGTTCCTGCTCGAACCTATCCCGGGCGGCGACGGAGTCCAGCAGCTTCATGCGCTGGTAGCAGCTAAACGTGATGAAGTGCAGGCAGCCCTGGCTCTGGTATCGAACTGGTTTGACGTGCATTCATGCAGATTGTAGTCCGCGGGGAAGGCCCACCCTCCCGCAAAAAGCGCGGGAAGGGTGGGGCAACCCCCATTTTGGGAATTTATGAAAGTGTGGGCCAGCCCCCTGGCTCTGGTACCGAACTGGCTTGACGTGCATTCATGCAGATTGTAGTCCGCGGGGAAGGCCCACCCTCCCGCAAAAAGCGCGGGAAGGGTGGGGCAACCCCCATTTTGGGAATTTCTGAAAGTGTGGGCCAGCCCCCTTGAGGGACAGGAAACTTGTCACAGGATATGGAGGGACAAGACGGGACATTCCCCAGTTCTTCAGCCGCCTGCGTACAATCACAGCCTCATATGATCCCAGTACTAGCGATCCACAATCCAAAAAGCAGATCATAGCCAAAGCGAAAGCGGTAATTGCGGCAAAGAGATGGTAAAAGCTAAGTCATTGCGGCTCAGGATTTTACGCGCAAGTTACTGAGCGCCATAGATTACTTCTCAATTTTTCGCTAAGTTCATGATTCCAGAGATCGAGGGGGGAGGGGGGATACCCTCAACCCAATCCAATTTCCCGATTCAGAACTGCGCTTTCTTGCTTTCGTCCTGCTTCTCACCCGAATTTCAAACATAGTTTGCCTCCGCAGTCGATTTTCTCCATGCGACCAGAACTGAGAACTCCCAAAATGAAATCTTCCCGACGGCTTGTAGAATTCCGGTCTGGCCGTTCGTCGTTGTAGTGAAGGCCGGATTAACCATCCCGGCGGGAAAAGCGAGACGTTGCAAGCAACGTCTCTACGGACCATTACAGGAGAAGACATGCCGCAATATCTGGTTGCTATTCAACACCCTGGAAACTACGACGCATCGCTGGAAGGGGAAGCGATGATTCGCGACATCGGCGCACTCAACCAAGAGATGGATGCCGCAGGCGCCCGGTTTTTCGCAGGCGGTCTGGAATCGGCAAGCCACGCTAAATCGCTGCGCAAGCGGCCCGACGGCAACGTCTCCATCACCGACGGTCCCTACCTCGAAGCCAAGGAACACATTGGCGGCTTCTGGATCCTCGAGTGCGCCGACATGGACGAAGCGCTGGCCTGGGGACGCAAAGCCGTCGTCGCCTGCCGGGTTCCTGTCGAGGTGCGAGCGTTCCTCAGAATCCGGCCGAATAGAAAATCACTGAGCCACGGAGACTCGCAATGAGAAAGCTCAAAATTTTCGAACACATCTCGCTGGACGGCGTGATCCAGTCCTCCGGCGAAGACGATTTCCCCTACAGTGACTGGACCGCGCCCTATCGCACCCCCGCTGGCAGAGATGTAGTCCTCGGGTTGTATGGCGAGAGCTTCGATCTGCTGCTTGGCCGGCGCACCTACGATCTCTGGTCGGGCTTCTGGCCGAAGACGCCGAGCAGTCCTATGTCTGACCGCATCAACGCCGCGACGAAATACATCGCGACTCACCGGCCGGAAAGCCTTGAATGGGGGCCGTTCGAGGGCCTTGGGCCGGGCGTTGGATCGGAGATCGTCGAGGACGTTCGTCGCATCAAGGCGAGCGGCGGCCCGGACCTGATTCTGTGTGGCAGTTCAACGCTGACATCGACGCTGCTCGAACACGGCCTTGCGGATGAGGTCCTGCTGCTCGCCTATCCAGTCCTGCTGGGCAAAGGAAAGCGCTTCTTTGCAGAGGGAACTCCGCCGCGCGCCTTCGAGCTCGCCAGCACGAAAGCTTTGCCCTCAGGCATCGTTATTAATGCCTACAAGGCCGCGGGGCCTTTGAAGAACCAACCATAAGGAGCAGTTTCATGCGATTCATGATGATAGTGATACCGAAAGGCTACGCGTCGGCCGCGCGGGATGCCGTTCCCACGGCGGAAGCGGTAGCGAAGATGATGGAGTACAACAAGGCGCTGCAGAAGGCGGGAGTCCTGCTCGCACTGGATGGCTTGTTTCCTCCTTCGACCGGAGCACGTGTTTCGTACGCGGACGGCAAGCCGACGGTGACCGACGGGCCGTTTGCGGAGTCGAAAGAAGTCATCGGCGGCTACTGGATCATCCAGGTCCGCTCGCGGGAAGAGGCCATTGAATGGGCAAAGCGGGCACCCATGTCCAACAACGAGGTGATCGAAGTTCGCCAGATTCACGAGATGTCTGACTTTCCCGAAGACGTGCAGAAGGCGGCGGAAGGGTTCGAGCACCGGAACGTCGTATCCTAGGTTGCATGAGCGACGTAGCTAAGACAATTGAGGCCGTGTGGAAGATTGAGTCCACACGGCTGATCGCCGCGATTGCTCGCGTCACCCACGATATCGGCATTGCCGAGGAGCTGGCGCAGGATGCGCTGGTGACTGCTCTCGAAGTGTGGCCCAGGGAAGGCATCCCCGAAAACCCCGGCGCATGGTTGATGACGGCAGCAAAGCGGCGCGCCATCGATTCCTTGCGCCGCGGCCGCATGCTCCTGCAAAAGCATGAAGAGGTTGCCCGCGAGCTGGAGTGGCAACAGCAGCGGCTTGGAGACGCTTTGGAGCACGCGCTGGATCAGGTGATCGATGATGACGTGCTGCGGCTCATCTTCACCGCGTGCCATCCCGTGCTTGCGGTGGAAGGACGCATCGCGCTCACATTGCGCCTGATCGGCGGCCTCACCACGGCGGAGATCGCGCGTGCGTTTCTTGTGCCGGAAAAGACGCTGGGGCAGCGGATCTCTCGCGCCAAGAAGACCCTCTCGGAGGCACACGTTCCCTTTGAGACGCCGAGTGGGGACGAGTTGCGTCGCAGGGTTGAGTCCGTACTCATGGTGGTCTACCTGATTTTCAATGAGGGCTACACCGCGACCTCGGGCGATGAATGGATGCGGGCGTCGCTCTCGGAAGAGGCGCTGCGCCTAGGGCGCATGCTAGGGCAACTTCTTCCCGGCGAATCGGAAGTTCATGCCCTTGTGGCATTGATGGAGTTGCAGGCATCGCGCAACGCAGCGCGCCGGGGCAAAAACGGCGAGGCGGTCTTATTGCCGGATCAGGACCGCTCCTTGTGGGACTACGCGCAGATCCAGCGAGGAATGACCGCGCTCGAACAAGCGCAAAGACTAGGCGGTGGCGCGAAACCCTACGGGTTGCAGGCAGCCATTGCCGCATGTCACATGCGCGCCCGCACCGCCGAAGAGACAGACTGGGACGGCATCGTTCTTCTCTACGACGCCTTGCTGCAAATCAATCCATCTCCAATCGTGGCACTCAATCGCGCGGTTGCGGTCGGCATGGCCCAAGGCCCAGCCGCAGGACTCGACGCACTCGACGCCGCCGCCACCCTCGCCGATGACTCTGCGCTAGCCGGCTACCATCTCTTTCCCAGCGTTCGCGGAGACCTGCTGATGAAGATGGGCAGGCTCTCTGAGGCACGTGAAGAAATCCAACGCGCCATCGCAATGACCAAGAACCTGCGGGAACAGGAATTGCTGGCGAACAGGTTGAAGCAGTTGGAGAAGGCGGCCTTCTCCGTATAGGTTTTTAGAAAGCGCGGGATCTCACGAAGCTGGATGCGCTGAGGGTCAAAGTTGACCGAGCAATCCCTTCTTCAGAGCGGCGTTTGGTGGCTTGGGGCCGAGCCAGACGGAAAACAGCATGTCGGCGAAGGCCGCGTCCTCGATGGTGAGGGTTTCTTTGCCGGCAAGTTGCACAGATGTTCCCTTCTCCGGCAGGTAGGTGAAGGTGATTTCCTCGCCATCTTTCACCGGTCCGAGGGCGGCGAACAGGCGATCGATGTCAGACTTCAGCGCCTTCTCGGCGTCCGGCGTGTTGTTGTGGAAGGACTCGGCAAATCCATCGGTGAGCTGGGTTTTACTTACATCGCGGACGAAATGCATGACGATCCGCTTGGGTGTATCGGGTTTCAGAATGGCATTTGGGTCAGAAGATTTTTGCGCCAGATAAAGGCCGGCGACGTAGACCTTCACCATGAATTTTGTGCGAAGGCCAACACCGTTGAGTTGGAGGGATGTGCTGCCGGCTTGCGCCGTGTCTGGCAAAGTCACGCCCGCCAGAGTTCCGGCGCGAAGATTCACAGCCGCAGCCACTAGCAGGAAGAGAATGACGGCAGAGACAAAGAAGTTTCGCATGACGGCTCCTTAGTATTGTGGAGCAATGATTCGGCAGAACATTTGTACATCGCCGACGGAGGGAAGACCGTGACGGGCGTCACCTCGCAGTGATGGGGGATTCAGAATTCCGCGCCACTGCCACCGGCGACGGCTCCAGGTGCGCGGTGAAATGTCGCAAGAACGGAGCCTCATAGGTGAGTCGCATTCCTGGAATCCGCTCGCGATGTTTCCAGACTTCCAGAATCACCTCCACTACATAGTCGATGTGGCTTTGGGTGTAGACGCGGCGGGGGATGGCGAGGCGCACGAGATCCATCTGAGCGGCATGACCGAACATGAGCGTGCCGATTTCTACCGAGCGGATTCCTCCTTCGAGATAGAGTTCGGCAGCGAGCGCTACCCCAGGAAACTGCTCGGGGGGAATATGCGGCAGGAAGGAGCGGGCGTCGAGATAGATAGCGTGTCCGCCGGGAGGCTGAACGATGGGGACACCCTGAGACGCAATGTGATTGCCTAAGTATGCGGTCGAGGCGATGCGGTAATGCAGGTAGTCTTCTTCTAGCGCCTCTTGTACCCCAATGGCAATGGCTTCGAGATCGCGCCCAGCCAGTCCGCCGTACGTGGGATATCCCTCGGTGAGAATCAGCAGATCTTTTTCCTGCTGTGCCAGCAAATCGTCATTGGTGCAGAGAAAGCCGCCGATGTTGGCCATGCCGTCTTTTTTTGCGGACATGGTGCAACCATCGCCGTAGCGGAACATTTCCTGCGCAATCTGCTTGGGAGTTTTCGATTGGTATCCCTCTTCGCGCAGCTTGATGAACCAGGCATTCTCGGCGAAGCGGCAGGCGTCGAAGTAGAGCGGGATGCCGTGGCGCTTGCAGATGGCGCTGACCTGGCGGACGTTCTCCATGGAAACCGGCTGGCCGCCGCCGGAATTGTTGGTGACCGTGAGCATGACGAGGGGAATGGGGGCGCGGCCAACACGCTGGATCAGAGCTTCGAGCGCGGGTACATCCATGTTGCCTTTGAAGGGATGCTGCACGGAAGGATGGTGGCCTTCTTCAATCACCAGATCGACAGCTTCAGCGCCTACGAATTCCACGTTGGCGCGCGTGGTGTCGAAATGGGTGTTGTTGGGCACCACGTCACCCTTCTTGCAGGCAACGCCGAACAAGATGCGCTCGGCGGCGCGTCCTTGATGAGTGGGGATGACGTGCTTGTAGCCGAAGATTTCCTGAATGGATTGTTTGAAGTGGTCAAAGCTTTTGCTCCCGGCATAGCTCTCGTCACCTTCCATGATGCCGGCCCACTGATGAGTGGACATCGCGCCGGTGCCGGAATCGGTGAGCAGATCGATCAGGACATCTTCGGCAGGAAGCAGGAAAAGATTGTAGAAGGCGGCTTGGAGCAGTTGCTGGCGTTGCGGGCGGGTGGTCCAGTGGATGGGTTCGACGCTCTTGATACGGAAGGGTTCGATAATGGTTTTAGCCACATGGGATTCTAAACCCATCCCAACTGCGGCGGAAATGGCTGCTTTGATCGGGATCACAGGAGGCCCACGTCTCGCAAAGGCGGCGAGACGTGGGGCACCCTGTTAGTTGCTCTCTACTCGGGACTATCTCCAGTCGTTCCGATCGCGCCAACGATGGTCATCGCGATCGTGACGGCGGTAACCATAGCTGTTGTAGGCTTCGCGATATCCGCGCTCGTAGCCCTCGCGATACGCGTGCTTGTACTGGCCGTGGTTTCCCATCCAGTGCTCGTAGCCGCGGGAGTCTTCCCAGTCATCGTTCTTGAACCGGAAGCGGCGGCCGCGGTCGGAGTCGTACTGTCCGGCACGTTGGCCATCGCGATACCCATTTCTATAACCGTGCTCGCGGGCTTCGTGACGATCGTAGGAATGATCGTCACCGTAACCCCACGATTGGCCCCAAGCCATCGTGCTGAAGGCGAGGGAAACGGCTGCGCCCAAAGCCGCCATTCGCAGCCAGCGCACCATACTCTGTCGCAACATAGGTACCTCCAAATACCACAACCCGAAACGGGCAATTTAGTTCCTGCATGAAATCGGATGCGGAACGAAGGCTGGGCCGATGCCTGCGCTGGGCGCGGGATTTGGGCTGAGGGCGGGGCCTGTACTCTGGCGCATTCAGAAGGGCGCAAGTTTTACTCAGAGTGTGTCGTTTCTGCGCGGCGGTTCGCGGGGAAGAGGCGGAGTGGTAGACTCGAACGTTTTCGAGGCTGAGCAGTGAGCAATGAGCAAATTTGCTCGCTTCTTGCTCAATGCTCGTTGCTCATTGCTCATTGCTCGGACAGACGAGGCATTCCTATGGACATACGGCGGATCGGAGTTGTAGGCGCGGGCACGATGGGAAACGGCATCGCGCATGTGTTCGCGCGCAGTGGATACGAGGTGGTTTTGTGCGATGTCCAACAAAGTTTCCTGGAGCGCGCGCTGGGAGCGATCACGAAAAATCTCGATCGCGAAGTCGCAAAAAACAAAATCACGGCGGCGGACAAGGACGCGGCGCTGGCTCGCATTCAGCCAGTGACGGAGCGCAGCCAGCTGGCGGACTGCGATTTCGTGATTGAGGCAGCGACCGAGAAATTTGAAACCAAAACGGAAATTTTCCGCGACCTCGACCGGCTGGTGCGGCCGGAGATAATCCTGGCCTCAAACACATCTTCTATCTCGATCACCAGGTTGGCAGCGGCAACGAAGCGGCCGGAGAAAGTAATCGGCATGCACTTCTTCAATCCTGTGCCCGTCATGAGACTGGTGGAAGTGATTCGCGGGCTGGCCACTTCGCAGGAGACGTTCGAGACGGTTCGGGACTTGTCGGTGAAACTGGAAAAAACTCCCGTGGAAGTCAATGATGCCCCGGGATTCGTTTCCAATCGCGTGCTGATGCCGCTGTTGAATGAAGCCATGTACGCAGTGATGGAAGGCGTGGCCACGCCTGAGGCGGTGGATGAAGTGTTCAAGCTGGGGATGGCGCATCCCATGGGGCCGCTGACGCTGGCGGATTTCATCGGGCTCGATGTTTGCCTGGATATCATGCGGGTGATGCAGGCGGGGTTGGGAGATCCGAAATACCGGCCTTGTCCGCTGCTGATCAAGATGGTGGATGCGGGGTGGCTGGGGCGGAAGAGCGGGAGAGGGTTTTACAAGTATTGAGCCGTGAGCTATGAACTGTGAGCAATGAGCTACAGCGTGGTTGCTCATCGCTTTATCGCTGACATGAGGACACAACAGAGATCGACCGCGCGGGCAGATGCCCCTTATTACGTCCTGGCGGCCTTAAGCGGAATCGGGACGGGGTGGGCCGATGTCATGGTCGACGATTTGCTGTTTACAGCCCTGCTGGTGGTGTCCGCCTGCATGTTGCTAGGGCTTTTGCGGCCGCGCTGGCCTTGGCGATGGGTGCTTACGGTTGGCATTTTTGTGCCGCTGACCGAACTCGCGGCTTATGTTGTACTCACCGTGAAACCTTCGCGGGCGCAGGTGTACGGATCATTTCTGGCGTTTCTTCCGGGAATCGCCGGGGCCTATGGCGGCTCGGTGATGCGGAAGGTATTCGATAATCTGCGGGCGGGGAAGTGATGGTGAAGATCTGGCTGCTGCGTCTGGGCCATGAGGCGAGTGTGTCGAGCAGACCGCTCGCTTCGCATCGCGGGCGGACCAATGGGTCCGCCCCTACGTGTTCCGGGTGGATTCGGCGAAATGGCTAGCCACAAAAGTTACTCGCGGTTCCACAGGAACTAAGGATATGCTTGCAGGCCATGGGTGTAAGTGTCTCTATGCTGGCATCGGGCAGCCGCGGCAATTGTGCGCTCGTGGCCAGTTCCTCGACGCGGATACTGGTGGACGCCGGCATCTCCTGCCGCGAGACTTTCAAACGGCTCAAGACGCTGGGAGAGGATCCGCATGCGCTGTCCGCCGTGTTGATCACGCACGAGCATTGCGATCACATTTACGGGCTGGCAACGCTGTCGAAGAAGCTGCGCATCCCAATTTTCATGACGGGGGCGACGCACCAGGCGTGGTCGCGCGCGCTGCGCGATGAAAATGGGCAGCGCGCGAAGCTGGAAAAGTTTGAGCGCTTCGAATCCGGGCACAGTTTTCAAGTGGGCGACATCGCGGTGAAGCCGTTCACGATCCCTCACGATGCGGCTGATCCGGTGGGATTCACGTTTCGCGCCGAAGGAATCAAGGTTGGGATTGCGACTGATCTGGGGTACATTCCGGTCAGCGTGCGCGATCATCTGCGCGGCTGCGATGTGCTGGTGATGGAATCGAATCACGACCTGGAGATGTTGCGGGTGGGGCCGTATCCGTGGTCAGTGAAACAGCGGGTGATGAGCCGGGTAGGGCACCTGTCCAACGTGGCCCTCGCGGATTTCTTTACCAGCGACTATGATAATAGTGCAACGTTTGTAGTGCTGGCGCATCTGTCTGAGCAGAACAACCATCCGGAAATCGCCCGGAAAGAGGCAGAACGAGCGCTGGCCACGCGAGGCGGGCTGTTTATGAACCGCGTGCTACTGGCGTCCCAGACAGAAGCATTGGAGCCGATTCGGCTGTAGCGGGGGGCTCAACGTGGTTGGCCGATTTCGGAACGCCCAAATGAGTCAGCAGTGCATTGATCCAATCGTAGGCAAGATCCTGGCGGGCTGGCGGTACGATATTTCTGGCCTGGCGCCGGAAATGCGCGGCGACTACGAGGACCACTTCACCAGCTGCGAATACTGCCGCAGCCGCCAGAAAATCCATCGCATGATTGATGTTGGGCTGATCGCGCTGGCCTCGGTGTCTGCGGGAGTTTTTCTCCTGGCCTTCGTGGTGATTCGTTATCTGGGACCGCGCCATGCTCTGATCATGGAGATTGCCGCGCTGGCCGGATTCGCCTTGTCGGCTTTGATCTGGATGGGAGTGGCGGTGGCCACCCCGGCGCCCGTCACGATGCTGGATGCCGCGAGACAGGGGGCGCGGCGCGTACACGACCGCTTACCGGAAGAGATTCGGCAACGTTTGCCCGAAGAGCTGCGGATGAAGATTACGGGGACGTAGTTCGTCTCAGAGTGGCCCCCAGCGGCTAAAGCCGCGTCGATAGGGGCGCTTACGGCACGACTGAAGTCGTGCCCTTCCCTAACCTCGCAGGACTGAAGTCGTGCCCTTCCCCGCAAGAGGCGTGCCAATCAGGGTTCTTCCGCAACCTCTGGGTCGTGCTCTTCCCAACCATCACCAGCAGCCGGGATTTTTTCGCAGCCTAAGCCGGGCTACGCCCGGCAGGACAGCCGAGGCGGCTGTCCCTACATGGGCCGTGCTACTTTATGTGACAGCTGGCCAGGCCGCGCTTCTCCAGATACTGCTGGTGATAGTCCTCGGCGGGATAGAAGGTCACTGCGGGGACGATTTGGGTTGCGATCGGTTTGGCGTAGCGATGGGATTTTTCGAGCGCCTGTTTCGAAGCCTCCGCCTGTGCCTGCTGTTCCGGGGAATGATAGAAGATGGCAGTGCGGTACTGAGCTCCCCAGTCTGGCCCCTGACGGTTGACCTGCGTAGGATCGTGATTCTCCCAGAAAACGTGCAAGAGATCGTTGTAGGCAACCTTGGAGGGATCGAATTCCACTTCGACGGCTTCGGCGTGGCCGGTGCGGTCGGTGCAAACTTCTTTATAGGTGGGGTTCTCGGTGTGGCCGCCGATATACCCCACGCGCGTGGAGTTAACTCCCGGTATCTGGCGGAAGGTAGCTTCCACTCCCCAGAAACATCCTGCTGCGAATGTGGCCTTCTGCATGGTCGCTCCCTGGATATGTGGCAATTGTCGCCTAATTGGATGGCGAAAGGCGAGAAAAGTGGCATGAAGAACTGTTTGGAGGGGGCAAATGGCGCAAACGGGCGATTGACGCATGCCTGTAATCAGGGTAAATTCCGAGAAGGTTTAGGGTAGGAAGGTTTCGTGCGTTTCTCATCTCAGGCTCTTCCCAGGTCCAGAACTGCGCACCGGATAACGCTGGCATTGCTGGTGGTGTGGGCGCTGTCGGCGGCCGCGCTGGCTGCGTCTGCGTTTCCTCCGCAGACACGCCTCGGATATCGGACGGGGGATCAATGGGAGCCGGCAATCGCGGCCGACAGCCGTGGGCATATCTACGTTCTATATCCGCAATACGGGCCTGTGCCGGGTTGTTCGAGTTGCAAAGCCCCGACTATGACGCTGCTGGTGAGCGAGGATAACGGGCTTAGCTGGCAGCCGTCACGGCCTATTCTGGGACTCGCTACCGGGCAATTTGATGCGCAGATTGCGGTCGATCCCGTGGATCATCAAACGGTGTATGCGTCCTGGCTGCAGAACAATAAGCGGGACATTGTGGTGGCGCGCTCACTGGATTTCGGGCGTACCTGGTCGTTCTCGTGGGCGGAACGCGGACGCGAGGATGCCGATAAGCCCACCCTGGCTGTGCGTGGCCCCGACGTCTATGTTGGGTTCAATCATGAGGAGAAGCTGTTTGTGGCGTCCTCGCACGATGGCGGACAAACGTTCAGCCGGGTGGCGGTGAATCCGAATGCGGAGCGGGGCTCGTCGCTCGCGGGCGGGGCTACTGTTGATCCCGCGGGCAATGTCTACTTCGGATGGACGGCCTATGCCCGGCACGACATGGAGAACAGCTCGGTAAACATCAACGTCAGCCGTTCCGCTGATGGCGGGCGTACGTGGACAACGGCCTTGCTGGACCGATCGAGCGCTCCTCCGGGCTGCGCAGGGGAAGGCTGCCAGACCGGGTATCTGGGCCCGCAGATTGCGCTGGCATCGGATGCGGCCGGGGCGCTCTATGCATTGTGGAATGCGGGGGTGGTGAACGGCGGAGCGGAACGCATTTATTTTTCATCGTCAACTAGCGCGGGCGCAACGTGGTCGGCGCGGATGGACGTATCCAGCGGAGGCAGTGGGGTCGAGCACGCCTTTCCTACGCTCGTTGCCGGCGTTTCCGGCGATATCCGAATCGGGTGGATGGATACCCGGAAAACATCGGCGACTCGCCCGCAGTTCGTTCTTTGGAACACTTTTTACCGCGGTTCGACGAACGGTGGAGCGACCTGGGGCGCGGAAACGCAACTGTCCAGCGGCGTCCGGGGTTACGATTACATTCTTGCCGGCGGCTTCCGCTTCCCGTTCGGAGACTACTTCGGGCTGGCCATCGATAGCGATGGCGCGACCCATGCCGTCTGGGGCGAGGGGCGCGACTACAAATCTCCGGGATCGATCTGGTACACGCGGGGACGGTAGCCCCCATCTCACAAGTAGAGACTGAAGAATTGCGCTGTGATCCCTTGTGTCCGCTGTCGTAGAAACGGCTCACCACAGGGGGCACAGCGGATCACAGAGGAAGACGTTCTGCTTCCGCGGTGAATTACTCCAGCAGCATTCCACCTACAAAGTCGGCGATGCGGGCGACGTGGTGATCGCGGCACCACTGGTGGAGGCCGTCCACAATCTTTTCGGTGGCGCACGGATCCCAATAGCTGGCTGTTCCGATCTCGACGGCGGCTGCGCCGGCCAGCATGAATTCAATGACATCTGCCGGGGTTGAAATTCCTCCCATCCCAATCACCGGGATCCTGACGGCATGGGCGGCGTCGTAAACCATGCGAACAGCAATGGGCTTGATGGCGGGACCGGAGAGTCCGGCGGTAACGTTGGCGATGCGCGGCTTGCGCGTCTCAGGATCGATGGCCATGGCGGTGAAGGTATTGATCAGGGAGAGGGCGTCGGCGCCCGCTTCCTGCGCTACATAGGCCATTTGCGCAATGCTGGTGACATTGGGCGAAAGCTTTACGATCAGAGGACGACGCGCCACGCGCCGAACCGTGGTCACGACTTCATCGAGCGAACGGGGATCGCTTCCAAATTGCAGTCCGCCGTGCTGGGTGTTGGGGCAGGAAACGTTCAATTCGTAAGCGGCAATTCCCTCGCCTTCGTTGAGAATCTCGATGGTACGTTCGTAGTCTTCGCGGGTGTAGCCGAAGACGTTGGTGATGACCACGGCATCTTTCAGTTGGCGCAGGAGCGGTAGTTTTTCCTGCAGGAATGCGGGGGCGCCGATATTTTGCAGACCGATTGCGTTCAGCATACCGGCGGCAGTTTCCCACAGGCGCGGCGGAGGATTGCCGATCATCGGTTCGCGCGAGAGTCCCTTGACCACGAAGCCGCCGAGCTTTGCCAGATGCACGACATCGGCGAACTCGACTCCATAACCGAATGTTCCGCTGGCGGCGATGATGGGATTCTTCAATGCGACGCCGGCAACATTGACGCTGAGATCGGGGTTGACGGAGGCGGTCATGGCTTGCGTTCTCCTGTGCCGGCGCTTTGAGCAGGAGTGAGAGCATCGGTCAGAACACGGCCTATGGAATGCGTCGGGGGATTGATCCCGAGCAGAGAGGCCAGGGTGGGAGCCATATCCACGGGCTCGGCGCGCTCGCGGTAAGGTCCGGGCTGGAAAGGCACGCCGTAAAACGCCAGCGGCACATGCGTGTCGTAGTTGTAGGGCGATGCGTGATCGGTGCCGGAGGACGATCCCACGTTGTAGAAGTTGGGAATGCCCATCACGAACCAGCTTCCGAGCGGCGAGTAGCTGTTCAGAAATTTGTGGCCTAGCTCAGTGTCGGGGACTTCTCCTGCGGCGAGTTGCGATTTGGTGTAATAGCCTCGCAGGCCGGCCTGCTTGATTGCTTCGCCAGCGGCTTTTTCCGCGTCCTGCTCGCTTACGTGGACGGCGGCAAAGGCGTTGTTATCAAGCCAGGCGAGAGGGTAATCGAAACGCACATAGGTGGCGGGATGCCCGGCCGAAAACTTTGCCGTGAGCGCGGCATTGATCTGCTGGTCCAGGTTGGCTTTCCCGAGATTCGCGGCAGGGATATGCAACTTCTGGGCTGCATCGGGAAGAGAGGAAACGCCGTGGTCAGCGGAAAGCGCGATCCAGACATTGGCCAGGCCAATCCGCTGCCCGATGAAGTTGAAGAATGCGGCTAACTGATGATCGAGGTCCAAGGCCATCTGCCGCATCTCGGGAGTATCGGGACCGACGGAGTGGCCGAGAATGTCGTTCGCGGAGAGACTCACAGAGAGCAGATCTGTGGCGGGACCGGCTCCAATGTTCTCATTACTCACCAACTGCTTGGCGAACTCAAGTTCGTACTCGTTGGCAAAGCCGGTGCCACCGATGACGTCGTAGAACCCGGCATCGGCTCCGTTGCGCCCCTGGCGATGAGTGGTAGAACGCAGCACTGTGCCCTGATCGTCCTTCCACTCGCGATCCCAGTATTTCGCGGGCGTGCTGGAGTTGAACTCCTGCACCCACTGCGGAAGGTTGTCGCGGTAGTAGGTAGAGGTAATAAAAGCGCCGCTGCGAGGTTCGATCCAGTAGGCACCGTTGGCGGCGAAGCCGGCAGGAATGATGGCCGCGCGGTCTTTTAGCGAGATGCCGAAGACGCGCGACTTCCCTTGAGTGGCGAGGCGGAGTTCGTCGCCCAGAGTGTCGGCCAGAAGATTGTGAGGCGAGGCTCCGGGCTGGTCGCTGGCGACGCCCAGCAGTTTAGTGGAGTCATCCTGGACGGAGCTGACCATCTTTTTCTTTTGCGGATCCCACCACTCGTTGTCGGCGATGCCGTGTCCATTGCTGTAAGCGCCGGTGAACAGAGTGGCGTGCCCGGGCGCGGTACGAGTGTTCGCGTAATTGTAAAAGCAATTAGAGAAGTATGCGCCGTGATCGAGAAAGAGACGGAATCCGCCTTCGCCGAACTGGTCGCGATAGCGTTCGAGGTAGTCGCCTCGGAACTGGTCAATGACGATGATGACGATCAATTTAGGATGAGCGTTGTAAGCCGAGGCGGAACCGGGCAGCGGAATACTGAGCACGATCGCCAACGAAGCCAGCAGAATCGCGGTGCAGCGGCGGGCAGAGCTATGGGGAGATGGCATCGCGACGGTAGTTTACACGGCTGGCGCGATAAGCCCAAAGTCAGAGGGCGGGAGAATCTAGGCAGCGGCAGGTTTCGGAATGGCTTGCAGTAGATGCTGGTCGTTGCCCCGCTCAACCGAGCCATGACGCACTTCATCGCTCGCCGTCATGATCGAAAGCGGCTGGTTGCGCCTGGTCCGCCAATTATTCGCGAACCGGAGGAAGCCGGCAACGGCGAGTCCCAAGGCAAACGCCAGCGCGACGAAGTACCACAGGGTGGGAAATCCGAGAACGAAGATGAGGGCGCTGCCGCCAGCGAAGAGGAGTCCGATAAATCCGCTGCCGAACGAAAGCTTGTGCATGGTAATACCGGAATGCCATTTTTCAGCCATGGCGCACCTCGCTTCCTCATCTTATGATGCTCTGCATTGGCTTGCGATTCAAGTCATTCTTCACAGCGCCATTCTTCACAGTCCCGAGCGTGTTATATTGCCGGCAACTCCCCCACAATCCAACAAAGGGGTTCCTGTGAAAGCGAAAATTCTTACTGTTATGGTGGTTGCGCTCGGATTGGTTTCGATTCTCGCGGGCGAGTCGAAAACGCGAGATGCAGGTTCATCGACAAAAGTGGAGCGCGGTAAGTATCTGGTGGAAAACATCGGCATGTGCGGCGATTGCCATACTCCGCACAACGAGAAGGGCGAGCCGATCAAAGAGCAGTGGCTGAAGGGGACGGAACTTCCCTTCAAGGCAACGGTTCCGATGCCCTGGGCGGACAAGTCGGTCAACATTGCGGGGCTTCCCGGCTGGGAGCATGATGCGGCGGTGAAGTTCTTCATGACTGGACTGGCGTATAACGGGCTACCGGCGCGGCCTCCCATGCCGCAGTACCGCTACAGCCGGCAGGATGCGGAAGCGATCGTGGCCTACCTGAAATCGCTGGCACCGGCGAAATAAAAATCAATCATCAGCAAGCTGCACGAAGGAAGGCCACGCGGGATTCCTTCGTGCAGCATAGTGCACTCCGGGTTGCGTCTTGCGCGCCACGGCGGAGCCGCCAGAGTGCATTTCCCACCTGTTTTCCGATACAGTATTGAGTTCCCATGCTCGATCTGAACTTTGTCCGAGAAAACCTGTCCCTGGTGGAAGAAAAGCTGCGGCAGCGCGGCATGGATCCTTCTGCCGTGCTGAAGGACTTCCGCGAAGTGGATACGAAGCGGCGGCAAGCCATTACCGAGGCGGAAACCAGCAAGGCGCAACGAAATAAAGCTACCGAAGAGATTGGCAAGCTCAAGAAGAGCGGACAGGACGCGAGCGCGGCCGTGGCGCAGACCAAAGACTTGCGCGAGAAGATTTCCGAACTGGAGAAGACGGCCAGCGATCTTGACGCGCGGCTGCGGGACATTCTGGCCGGCATCCCTAATCTTCCCCATGCGACTGTGCCGGTCGGCAAAAGCGCTGACGACAATGTCGAAGTGCGGCGCTGGGGCACTCCTCCGAAATTTGATTTCACGCCCAAGGCGCACTGGGATCTGGGGGCGCAACTCGGCATTCTGGACATGGAACGGGCGGTAAAGCTCACCGGCGCCCGCTTTGCCGTGTATTGGGACTTGGGCGCAAAGCTGGAGCGCGCGCTCGCGAATTTCATGCTCGATCTGCACACCCGCGAACACGGATACACCGAGGTGCTGCCGCCTTATCTGGTGAATTCGGAATCGATGTACGGGACGGGGCAGTTGCCGAAGTTCGCTGCCGACTCGTTTCGGGTGCCGCATGGAAACAAGGATCTGTGGCTGATTCCGACGGCGGAAGTTCCGGTGACGAATCTCTATCGCGACGAGATTCTCGACGCGGCGAAGCTGCCAATTTCGCTGACGGCGTACACTCCGTGCTTCCGCAGCGAAGCTGGGTCGTATGGCAAGGACGTGCGCGGAATCATTCGCCAGCACCAGTTTCAGAAAGTAGAACTGGTCAAGTTTGCGCGCCCGGAACAGTCGTATGAGGAGCACGAAAAACTCACGCGGAATGCGGAGGAAGTCCTGCAGAAGCTTGGGCTGCACTACCGGACCGTGACGTTGAGCACAGGCGACATGGGAGCATCTTCGGCGAAGACTTATGACATCGAGGTGTGGCTGCCGGGACAGCAACTGTATCGTGAGATTTCGTCGTGCTCGAATTTCGAGGCCTACCAGGCGCGGCGGGCGAATATCCGCTATCGTCCGGAGGGCAAGAACAAGACCGAATTTGTACATACGCTGAACGGCAGCGCATTGGCCGTGGGGCGCACGTGGGTGGCAATCGTTGAAAATTACCAGCAGGCGGATGGAAGTGTGCTGATTCCCGAGGCGCTGCGGCCGTACATTGGAGCGGAAAGGATTACGAGGAAGTCCTGAGTCCTGAGTCCTGAGCAGTGAGCTATAAGGTTTGAGCTTGGAAGCGCAAAAGATGGACGACTTAGCACAGAACCAAACGGGACAGGACTCAGGGGCTAAAAGCCCGTGCTCTTCTGGGCCGACGGCACGGCTGAAGCCGTGCCCTTCCCAAAATCATTTATGAGGTTGCTTCTGAGCACTGACCAGTGCACCAAGAAAAGACTTCGGTAGCAAACCGATGTCCTTGCTCACAGCTCATAGCTCATAGCTCATTGCTCACCGCTCGATTTGCCAAGAGCACAGGGGGGCACTAGACTTGCATAAAGCAGAACTGACGACCACCGCAGCCGGCGCGCCCGTGCCCATGAACGCCATCTGGCGAACAATCCGCAGCTACATTCTGTGGCAGCATGAACGCGGCACCCTCCACTACGACATCATGGTCACGCTGATCATCATCTTTGTCCTGTTTTCGCCGCTGGTGATCAATTTCAATGACAAACCCATCTCCCGGAATCCGCATCCGACCGAAGTAGTGGTGACCGCCGAAGCCGACGGTCATTTGTCGTTTCAGGTGGCCGCCAACGCGGTCACGCCGGGGGACGACGTGGCGGTGCGGGACCAGTTGCTGCACATCATCGAACCGATTGCCGGTGCGGTCTCGATTGAGAGTTACGAAGCGGTGGTAGACCGCAAGGGCCAGGTCCAGAGCTACAAAGTGCAGGCCCAGCGGGAGTAGCCGCGGTTGCAAGAAAGCAGGAAGTTCGAATGAAACGTCTTTCGCTGCTGTTGATGATCGCAATGGCGATGTATTCGGGCGTAGCGTGGACGCAAACTTCGAAGGCGGCGGATGCGGGCGCTCTGGACGCCGTGTTGAAGAAGATGGATGCGGTGGCCGCGAACTTCACAACGGCGCAAGCGAATTTCGAGTGGGAAACGTACCAGAAAGTGATTGATGAAACCATCGGCTTTGACAAAGGCGTGATCTACTACCGCAAGTCGAACAAGCAGGTGGAAATGATGGCGGAAGTGAAGGAGGCGGGCGCCAGCGCGGGGTCAATCAAACCGGAGCCGAAGTTCGTTCTGCTGAGCGGTGGCAAGATTCGCCTGTACCAGCCCAAGCTGGACCAGGTCACGGAATACGATCTGGGAAAGAATCAGTCGGATTTCGAAACCTACATTGTGCTTGGGTTCGGGGCCAGCGGGCAGGATCTGCAAAAGAGTTTTGACGTGACGTACGTGGGTCCGGAGACGATCGAAGGCATGAAAACTGCAAAGCTTCAACTGATTCCGAAATCGCAGAAAGTGAAGAACACTTATAGCCAGATTTTTCTCTGGATCGATCCCGATCGTGGAGTTTCGGTGCAGCAGCAACTGTTTCAGCCCCAGGGTGATTACCGGCTGGCCAAGTATTCGCAGATCAAGCTGCACGAAAAGATTTCGGACGACGTGTTCAAGCTGAAGACCACGAGCAAGACGCAGACGGTCACGCCGCGAGGCTAAGTTGTTGAATGCAAAGAAAAAGATCGGTGGAAGAAAATAGCTCGGAGATTTAGGACACAGACGCTATACTGACAAAACTTTCAGTTGGGTTCCTTCATGGCCAAAGTTTTTACGATTACAGTCCCTCCTAAGCTGGGCAATAAACGCCGCGAACGCACTGCTGATCCACGCTACGTAGACGGGCAAAAACTGCTCGTGGACGCGATGAAATACCTGGCGCAGGACGATCCGATCCGGCATCGTCCGGCGATTGAGTTCATCTCGGAACACGTGAGAACGCGGTTTCGGATGAGCGACTCCCCGCTGGCGTAGGTCTGCCAAATCTTCTGGAGTTCGCAGATACCTATTTGCCGTACCGGACTTTCCACCGAATCACAAAGGCAGAAGAAAATCCCGGAACTCTAAATGCAGGGAATCTAAGGAGACGCATTTCGCTGCGTCTCGCAGTGTCTCTGGTGGGCAGTTGTTGTACTACCGGACAAAATAATCGGGGCGGATTGCTCCGCCCCGAAGTGCACTTCCCGCGTTGCTAGAACTCGTACCGCAGCGAGAATTGCATGACCCGCGGGGTGCTCATCGTATTGGTGTATGCTCCGAACTCGCCAAACGTCAGGCCGAACTGGTAGGAAGACTGACCTGCATCGAAACGAGGCGTGTTGGTCGCATTAAACACCTCCCATGCAAACTTCACGTTCTGCTGTTCGGTAACCTTCCAGCTCTTGAAAAGGCCGCCATCTAGCTCAAGGTAACCCGGTCCTCGAAGGTTATTGCGTTGTCCCGATTCTCCCGGATAGGGAAAGCGGAAGTAACTTCCGGGCGTCCCCACTGATGCTGGGTCCTTGAACATGTTCGGATTGCCATTCGCATCCCGGTAGACACCGACCTTTGGAGTAGGCCTGGTCTGAACCGACTGCCCTTCCAACTCCCAGTTTGTCGACCAGCCAGCGCCGCTACCCATACTGAACGGCAAACCACTGGTCCAGTGGAAGATGCCGGAGACGCCCCAGCCGCCAAAGACAGCCTCCACAAACTTGTTCGAGGTGCTACCGAAGCTGCGGCCGCGGCCAAAGGGAAGTTCGTAAACCCAGTTGGAATTGATCTGATGCTTCATGTCGAAGTCAGAAACGCCCTTGAGCTGATTCGGAACCCAAGAGTTGATAACTTGACTTGCGAATCCGTAGCCTTCAAACAGACTGACGCGCTCCGCATTGGAACCGACGTCAATGGATTTGGAGTAGGTGTAGTTGAAATCGAACTGCAGTCCACGGCTCATGGCGTGACGCAGCGTGAGTTGGAGACCGTTATAACTGCTATTACCAATGCTGCGCCAGGCATAGAGAGAAGAGAACTGATCATCCCAGTAATTGAATGGCTGGGGAGCAGACTGTCCCGGCAGTTGTGCGCAGGCCGGCAAGCAGTCAAGATCGGCGACGAAGAGAGCTGTAGTTTCGTTGCCTGCAAAGCAGGAGAACATGTCATACATCGCCTGTGTTGCCGTGTAACCGGCGTTTTGCCAATTCACGCCGGGTGCGCAGCCTGAGTTGTTGCTGTCGGGCGTCCCGATGTTTGGAGCACCAAACCCGATCTGGCCGGCAGCGGCCGGGAAGAGATTCTCCCAGTATGGGATTGGGGCTAGTTGGCTGATATCCGTGCCGGCATTGGCGGCCTTCGTGAGCATGGTTGCGGCGGTAAAGTAATCCGTCTTTGATTTAGGATCGACTAGATCCAGCGGCATGGCCATGTCCTCTTCCTGCAGCAAGCGGCGGCCAAGCCGACCGATGTAAGTGGCTTCTACAACGAAGTTGTGACCCAGGTCCCGGGTGATCGACAGATCGAATACGTGCGAGTAGGGCGTCCTCAGCTTGTCATCCATGCCCCAGTAGATTGAAAAGGAACCAGGATTGAATAGGGTTGGGGGCGTAACCGCGTTTGGAAAAGTGGCCGGTGGCGCCCCAACTACCTGTTGGCCACAGAAAGACGCGCTGGCCGAAGGCAAGGTGTAGAGACTAGTGAGCCGGGGCGTGCAATCCACGTCCTGGCTGCCGGCCGGGTTGACCAGCGCCGTGGTCAAGCCGAATGCACCCTGCCGGTCGAAGCTATTAACAATGCCCTCGCCGAAATGGTCATAGTAAATTCCATATCCGCCGCGGATGGAACTCCTTCCCGCGCTGCCAAAGAGCTTGTGCAGAAAGCCTTCGTCGGCGTGAGGCGAGTAGGCAAAGGCCACACGAGGAGCGATGTCCTTATAGTCCCAGCCCCAGAACGGCTTTTTGCCGTTCGCTTGTCCGGACAGCGCCATCTGAATCTCTCCTCCCGGCGTTCCGGAGTAAAGCGTCTGGCCCGCTAACATGGCCTGTTGGCGACGCTTGAACCAGTCGCTCATGCTGACAGTGGGAGACACCTGGTTTCCATTCACCTCATAGGGAGGTTGGAGGAGCGAGTAGCGCACGCCCCCGGTGAGAACAAGGTTGGGAGTAACGCGCCAGGCATCCTGTAGGTAAAACTCGGCTTCATGGTTCTTGAAATTCCGTTTGATCATTTCTCCAGGAGCGTAGAAGTGACCGTTCTTGTCCTGGTTGTACACCTTGTTGGTTGCCGTGAGCAGACCGGCCATTGCGGCCATGGCGAAGTCATAGTTTGTTCCGAAAGAGGAATCCACTGCCGGGTACAATGGGTCACCAGTCACGGGATCAACAGCACTCGCCGGGTCCAAACTGCTGCCCGAGTTAGCAATGCCGGCGTTATCCAACCAATACACATTCGTGAACGCGTAGGAGTAGTTCGACGCGTTGCCGTTCCGATTGTTAGTGATAATGCGGAGATTGCCTCCGAACTGGATGGTGTGCTTACCCTTTGTCCAGCTGACGTCATCAACAATGTTGTGCACTGGGACATTGGTCAAGGTTGTGGGCGAAAAACCTCCGCCCTGGAAGTTGTCCATACCGCGGAAGTAGTTGAAGTCCGAGATGCCAAGACCGGTGTCGCCCATGCCCTGCCGGACATACCCGTAACGCAGGTTGTTGATGAAGTTGTTCGTAAACAGGGCAGTGTAGCCCGCAAACAGGCCCTTGCTATTGTTGGTGAAAAAGTCATTGGCTGGCTGACCGGGGAATTGAGGAATTCCGCTGTTATGCCAGTTCTGCAGATGACCCTTGGCGAAGAGTTTGTGATTGCCGCTCCGGGTCAGGTTGTAGTCGAGCTTAAGAATGTACGTATCGTGTTTGGTCGGAGTGGGCGCTGCGAAGGTGAAACCACGGTAATCAAGTCCATCGCCCACGCTATCCGTGTTCGGCAGGGGATATTTCATGAAGATCGCGTCGGGATTTGTACCGTTGACATTGGCGACATAGGGGTTTGCTCCGCCATTCAACTGGTAGCCAGCAGCAGTCCAATTGCAGGTAGCTGGTGTTGCCGTGGCGCACCCCTGGTCGATAGCGGAAAGACCCTTTGGGGTCACCGAGGCGATTCCGTTCGCGTCCACACTGTAATTGCCGTTTGGATCCACAAAGCCCGGAACGCAGAGAGGATCTGATCCGCAGGGATACTGGATGATGCCCTGCCGCAGCGCGGCGCTGGGAACAATGCGGGTAGTCTGGACGGCTTCGTTGGTCCGTTGTCCTTCATAACCGCCGAAGAAGAAGAATCGGTCCTTTATGATCGGACCGCCGACCCATGCGCCGAAAGTGTTACGGTGCAAAACACCGGGTTTGTTAGGCTCACCCGCCTTAACCTGAGCTTGCTCATTGAACCAATCATTGGCTTGCCCAATGTTGGACCGGTTGTACTCGTACAGGGTTCCATGAAGGCTGTTCGTGCCACTCTTGGTCACCATGTTGACCTGAGCGCCGGAAGAGCGGCCAGAATCAGCGTTGGAGTTCGTCGTAGTGACGCGGAATTCCTGGATGGAATCCAGCGGAACTCGGAGGGCGCCCAGAAAAGCGAGGCCCTGCAATTGATCGTTGTTATCGAGTCCGTCGACAGTGACGTTGGTTTGATCGCTGCGCGCCCCTGCTACGGCTCCCGCGCGGCTGTCTTCGGTCTGATTCGGTTTACTGTTGTCCTGGTTCGTATTGCCGAGATAAGTTACGCCCGCCTGGAGGCTCAGAATGCTGACCGGGTCGCGGCCTTCGGAAGGGAGACTGGTGAGCTGGGTACTGTTGAAGACGTTGCCCTGGCTGGCATCGGTGGTGTTCACCAGCGGAGCTTCGCCGGAAACCTCAACGACTTCGGTGGTGCCGGCAACGCGCAACGTGATATCCAAGGTGGCCGGCTGGCTCACCTGTAAGATCACGTGGTCTTGCTTGATGGTGGCGAAGCCGGATACCGCCACTGTCAGCTGGTAGTTGGCGGGCGGGACTTCGAGAAACTGATACACACCGTCATTGGCGGATTTCACCGTGCGAGAAAATCCAGTTTCGGGATTCGCGAGTGTGACCGTGGCGCCAGTGACGACCGCGCCTTTGGCGTCGGTGATGGTGCCGCGCAGAGACGTCGTCGCGGACTGTGCGAATCCGAAGGTTCCGAGGGTGAGTAGACCAACGAGAATGACTGCTATGCTGCGCAATCGTGAACGCATAGGAAGCTCCCTTGCCGCAAAGGGGTTCGTTTTCCCCAAGTGTTTTGCCCGGGCACTGCAACGACACAATTCCCCAGGAGAGTCTAGAGTCTGATGGAGCGCTATTGTGCAACTTCGAGACCACAATGTTCAAGCGGAATCTGCAGGGGTTAGCTGCTTGTAAAACGTTTGAATACGGAACAACACAGGCGTTCTCCAAGAAATGGAAAATTATTCACCGCGATGGAAGAGGCTGGAGGCCAACAATAACACTGCGGGATAACACTCCAGCGCGTAGCGAGGCTCGGGATTTTCCAGGCTGCCGAGAAAAGCGGAGCGCAACAATACAAAGAAAACGAATAGGCCGACACCAAAAACTGCACGGCTGCGAACCCCGCCCGCGAGAAACATAACTACATACAAAAGATTGATCGCGCCAAAAACCAGGCTGACCGTGAGCCAGCGGCGATCGTCGTTGAACTCCCACCAGCGCGGATCGGAGGGAAACAGTTCGGTACGTGGGCGCAGCCACATATCCGCGATTCGCAAAGCGGGCAGCCAGATGTAGTACCGCAGCGGGGCTGCCTGAATCCGCTGGGCGGCGAGGGCGCCGAAACGGGCATCCAGTTCTGGGCTCATATCGTGATCCTCGTTGTATTGCGAAAAGAGCTGAGAGGTCTCTGAGCGCTGATCTGCAGAATCGAAGGCACGATCGGGCAGGCGGGAGAAATCGATGTCCGATCCGGGAACCGGCCAGTAAATCTCCTGCACGGAAACGTAGTCGACGATCCAGGTTTTGACCCAACGATTGAAGCCGGGCATGACGAACTCGTCGGAGTCTGTTGCATAGCGCGGAGCGAGCGGCTGAAAGCGGTGGAGCGTGTGGAGGTTGCGTAGGGTCCAGGGGATCAGGGGAGCGAGAGCGGCAACCGCGACCAGGATTCCTGCAAAGATCAGTTCCCGTGGTGCGAGGTGCGGCACAGAATCCGCGGCGGACAGATTTCGTTTCGAACTCTTCAGCAGCAACCAGAACAGGTATCCGCCGATGGCGGCCAGCAGAATTCCTCCGTCGGGTCGAAGCAAGATGGCTGCTCCGACCGACAGACCACAAGCAAGCCAATTCAGACGGCTCGGTCTCGAGATTTCACCGAGACGCAGCCCACGCAATGCCAAGTCGAGTGCGAGGGTGGTGAAAAAGATCTCCAGGGTCTCGGTCAGCGCGGCGGCGGCATAGTTCGCCAGAAAGGGGCACAAGCCGGCGAGGAGAAAGGCGGCCTGGGCGGCGCGTGCGGAGAACAATCGGCGCGCCATGTCGGCGATCAGAAAACCCGTGCCGAGGTCGAAAAGTACTTGGATCAGCAAAACTGCTTTGAAATTATCGAGTCCGAAAACCGCAAAGATGGCCGCGAGAAATGCGGGATAGCCAGGAAGGCGCGAAAGGGTGGGCACGATTTGCCCGGAGTTGGTGACGCCATAGATCCCGTGCTGGAGCCAGTTTTTGGCGATGTCGGCGTAGAGACGGGAGTCGTCCACCACAGCGGGAAAGCGCCAAACCAGGAACAGGCGCAGGGCTAAAGCCGCCAGGGTGGCCAGGAGAAAGAATCGCGCTTTGCTGCGCAGCAGTTCCCGCACGCTGCGAATCATAGCGCGTCTGCAGAAATCCCGGAGTGACGAATTAGCATCCTACATAAAGGACACTCTCACCCCTGCCACGCCACAAATTGACCGTGTGCTGTCAACAGCATACGATGAATATCGTCCCTCATGGCCGAGCCAGTATTTTATGACCCAAGGCGAGCCCGCTGGAAACGGCTGCGGCGCGCTTTCGACATTACGGCGGTCGTAGTCTCGGCGCTGATCATTTTCTTCGTTTTTACGGCTCTTCGCGATGAACCCCTGCCGGAATTGCTGTTTTCCCCACAAAAACGAGCGTTCAAAGCCTTAAAGGAGAGCGAGCGGGCGAAGGCTCACGAACGTACCAGGAAGGCCGCCGCACGCTCTCGTCGCAAATCGAAGCTCGCAGCCTCGCAAGTGACGCTCAATCAATCCGAAGGCATTCGCGCCGGCTTCTATGTGCCATGGGATGCGGCCAGCTTTTCCTCCTTGCGCTCGTTCGCCCACCAGATGGACATGCTCTATCCCGACTGGCTGCACGTGCTCACGGCGGATGGGCGTCTGCAGGGCGTGGAAGACCAGACCGACAAGTACTTCGACGTGATCCAGGGAAAGAATGTTTTGCCGGTAGACGACCGCGTGATGCCGTTTCTGAAGAATGAGAATCCGGCGATGGAAGTCTTCCCCATGGTCAACAACAACAACGGCAGGGATTGGGTGGACGTTTCCAGCTTTCTGAACGATCCGGATGCGCGAGCGCGGTTTCGGCGTGAAGCAGGACAGTTCTTGTCTTCCGGTCGCTATCGCGGGCTGATGGTCGACTTCGAGGCCTTTCCCGCAAAGGGGCAGCCCGGCTACATCGCTCTTCTCCGGGAACTCTCGGGGGACCTGCATGCGCGGGGCATGAAGCTGTACGTTGCGGTGCCTCCGCATAACGACGAGTTCGATTATCCGGCGCTTGCGGCTGCCGTAGACGGGGTTGTGCTTATGGATTATGACGAGCACTATCCTGGCGGCAAGTCGGGGCCAGTCGCGTCGCAGGACTGGTTCCTGGACAATCTGAAATACGCGCGCACAGTCATCCCGCACGACAAGATCATCTGCGCCATCGCCAATTATGGCTATGACTGGGTGCTGAAGCCGAAAGACGGGAAACTTCCGCCCGGGGTGCATGACGCCGGCGTCAGCGTGCAAGAGGCGTGGCTTGCGGCCCGAGATTCTGATGAGGACGTCAACTTCGACGACGATGCGATGAATCCTCATTTCAGCTACCTCGATGAACGCAACCTGCGGCACGATATCTGGTTCGTCGATGCAGTCACGGCGCTGAATCACATGCGCGTGGCGCAGAGCCTGGGGATTCAGACGTTCGCTCTGTGGCGCCTGGGGAGCGAAGATCGCTCGCTGTGGCGGGTTTGGGACATGCCGGGAGACGCCGGAGCGGCGGACAAGCTTCGCGATGTACCGCCGGGCGCGGATGTCGATATGGAAGGGCAGGGAGAAATTCTCCGAATCGAAGATAAGCCGGCTCATGGGACGCGGGACCTTACCATCGATGCTGACAGCAAGCTGATCACGGACGAGGTTTTCCAGAACCTGCCGGAGCCCTACCGGGTGGGCCGTTACGGTTACAGTCTGAATAAAGTGGCCATCACGTTTGATGATGGGCCTGATCCGCAGTGGACTCCGAAGATTCTCGACGTGCTGAAGCAGAAACACGCGACCGCAACTTTCTTCCTGATTGGCATTCAAACGGATAAATTTTCCGGGCTGGCGAAGCGGATTTACGCGGAAGGACACACGATTGGGAATCACACGTTCACGCACCCGGACGTGAGCGGCATCTCCACCGGTTATATGAAGGTGGAGTTGAACCTGACCGAGCGGCTCTTTGCCAGCATGATGGGGATTCGGGCCACGCTGATGCGGCCGCCGTATGCGATCGATGAGGAACCGGACACGTCAGATCAAGTTCGGCCGCTGGAAATACCGCAGGAGATGGGATACATCACGGTGGGGAACCGCATCGACCCGAACGACTGGAGTGACAATCCGCGGCGGTCGGCGGAACAGATCAGCTCGTACGTGCTGTCGCATCTGCCGCCCTGCAAGCTGGAGAACCTGCGCTGCGGGAACATCATTCTGCTACATGATGGGGGCGGGAATCGCGCGGAAACGGTGCGCGCGCTGCCCATGATCATTGATGGGATCCGGGCGAAAGGATACGAGATCGCACCAGTGTACGAATTGCTGGGGATGCAGAGGGCGAACGTGATGGCTCCCCTGCCGCGCGCCGAATTGTGGGCAGCGCGACTGGATCGCTTTGGCTTCTGGATGTTCGATGCGGTGATTATCGGGATCACCTGGATTTTCCTGGTCGGCGACTTACTGATGACGGGACGTCTGATCTTCATTGGGACGGCCGCGATCTACGACCGACTGCACGAGAAGATATTCGGCAAGGCGGCAGAGGTTGCGTCTTATAAGCCCAAGGTGGCGGTGCTGATTCCCGCGTACAACGAAGAGAAAGTCATTGAGCGGACGGTGCGGGCAGCGTTGAATTCGGATTATCCAAATCTGCGCGTCATCGTTATTGATGACGGGTCCAAGGACCGCACGCTCAAAGTAGCCCGTAATGCATTTCGTGCAGAAAGCGCCTCGGGCAAGGTCCTTATCCTGGGGAAGAAGAACTCAGGAAAGGCTGAGGCTCTCAATTACGGAATCGGGCACATTGGTGACGCCGAGCTTTTCGTGGGCATTGACGCGGATACGGTCATCGCCGCCGATGCAATCTCGCGACTGGTGCCGCACTTCATCAATCCGAAAGTCGGAGCGATCGCGGGCAATGCCAAGGTCGGCAACCGCGTGAATCTCTGGACGCGGTGGCAGGCGCTGGAATATATCACCAGCCAGAACTTCGAACGGCGCGCCCTCGATGTACTGGGCGCGGTCAGCGTGGTGCCGGGGGCGATCGGTTGCTGGCGCGTATCGGCGGTGCGCGAGGCTGGAGGTTATCACATCGACACCGTCGCTGAAGATGCCGATCTGACGATGGCCCTGCTGCGCCGGGGATACCGCGTGGAGTATGAAGATCTGGCGCTTGCCTACACGGAAGCGCCCACCAATGCGAATGGCCTGATGCGGCAGCGTTTCCGCTGGTCTTTCGGGATTCTGCAGGCGGTCTACAAACACCGTGGAGTGGTGGCGCGCAAGGGGGTTCTGGGGTGGGTGGCGCTGCCGAACATCGTGATTTTTCAGATTCTGCTGCCGCTGGTTTCGCCGCTGATCGACATTATGTTCGCGGTCGGCACGATCTGGTATCTCATCCAGAAACATTTCCATCCTGATTCGACGGACCCGGCGAGCTTTCACAAGCTGGTGGCATTCTTCTTTGCGTTCCTGGTGATTGATTTCATCGCGTCGGCGATTGCGTTCGCGCTGGAGCGGCGCCGGGATGACGACAAGGAAGATGTCCTGCTGCTCAGCCAGGTTTGGCTACAGCGGTTCGCTTATCGACAGCTATTTTCGATTGTGCTGTTCAAGACTCTGAAGCGAGCGCTCGAAGGACGTAGGTTCGCCTGGGATAAGTTGGAGCGGACGGCCGCGGTGAAGTACGTGCCGACAGAGAACCATAAGCACGTCAATGTCCCGTAAGGCTCATGTGGGGGCGGACGCGTCGTCCGCGTCGCGCTATCGACGCTGGCATTGCGCGTTCGCGCAACCCCGGACGGAGGCGTCCGGGGCTACACAGGCTGGGCTACCACTCAGCGGAAGAGCAGTGGGGCGAAGTCGGCTAGATTCCGGCGCCAGACCATCCACGTGTGCATCCCTGGGGTTTCGATATCCGTGTGCTGGATGTTTTTGGACTGCAGCCACTGGCGGAAGCTGCGGTTCAGGGTGATGAGGCGATCCTCGGTGCCGCAGGCAATCCAGAGCAGCCGGAGGGGGGGATTCGCTTTTCCGTCGAGGCCGGGAAAATCCTTCTCGAATGGCTCGGGAAGACCTCCGGAACTGAAGGCTCCGATCCAGGCGAACTTGTCCAGGTTATTGAGGCCGGTGAGCAGTGATTCGGAGCCGCCCATAGAAAGTCCGGCGATGGCGCGCGAGCTGCGGTCTTTCGCGATGTGGTACTCGCTTTCGACTTTCGGCATGACCTCGGTCAGCAGCGCTTCGCGGAACTTGGAAAAATTCTCGTCGCGAATATCCTGCCGGTTCCAGACTCCCCAACCAGCCGTAATCATCTGCATGGTGCCGTAACCGAGAGGCATCACTACGATCATCGGTTTGGCTTTGCCCTGCGCAATCAAGTTGTCGAGAATCACATTGGCGCGTCCCACGGCCGTCCAGCCGCTGGCATCGTCGCTGTAGCCGTGCAGAAGATACAGAACAGGGTAGGTGGTTTTTGATTTGGGATCGTAATTCGGTGGCGTGTAGACGTAGTAATCGCGATCGTCGTTGGCCACGGCGGAGCGATAGAAATGATGATGAACTTCCCCATGCGGCACGCTATTCAATTCCCAGGGTAACGATGGCGGCCCGGGGACGTGCACCGCGTTTTCCGTGCTCAAGAGATTGGGCTTGAGCAGGTGATTGTAGGGATCGATATTCCGCTGGCCGTCGACCAGGATCGAATAGCCATAGTAGTCGGGAGAAAGCGGTGGAGTGGTAACGGTCCAAACGCCGGATTCGTCTTTTTGCATAGCCATCGGATCCGTTCCCTCGCGTTCGAGCTTGACCTCCTGCGCATGGATCGCGCGAAAGCGGAAGGTCACGCTGTTGTCGGAGTGAACTTCAGGGGTGGCGAGCGGCGGTGGCGGCGGTGGCGGCGCCGGAGCTGCGGGCTTGGTCTCTTGCGCGAACAGCGAGCAAGAGCAAAGAGCGGAAAGAATGAGCGCGGAGGGAATATTCATCAGGCCGTCTCCTCAATTGGTAAACGGCGATTGTACAAGCATCGGATGCCTTGGTGCTTGAATGGCGTGCGAAATGGCCAAAGGGCGCAGAGAATCACAGAAACTGCCGGAACTACTTGCCGGCGGCCACGTCGAGGCGGGCTTCGGCGCGGTGGAGAGCGTCGAGAGCGCGATCCACGTCGACGGAGGTGTCGCCGCTGGTGAGGCGCTGTTCGGCGCGTTCTTTGGCTTTGCGTGCGCGTTCCACATCAATTTCAGACGGACGTTCTGCGGTTTCGGCGAGGATCGTGACCTTATTCGGAAGGACCTCCGCAAATCCCCAGGCGACCGCTAATTTCTGCTCGGTCGCATTCTCGCGGTAGGTAATTTCTCCCACGGCAAGCTCGGTGATGAGTGGAGCGTGGCCGGGCAGGACGCCGAGATAACCGTTCTTGCCGGGAATCTGGACTTCCTCGGCCGCCGTGTCGACGACCTTCTTTTCCGGGGTGACGATCTCGAGTTGGAAAGTATCTGCCATCCGCTTTGTCGTAGAGACGTAGCTCGCTACGTCTCAGCTATTTCAAGTCGCGCGGCAAAGAATAGAGACGTTGCAAGCAACGTCTCTACGCTGCTGCTTTCATCTTCTCGGCGGCTTCCAGCACTTCCTCGATGGGGCCTTTCATGTAGAAAGCCTGCTCGGGTATGTCGTCGTACTTGCCTTCCACGATGGCCTTGAAGCCCTTCACGGTGTCGGCGATCTTGACATAGCGTCCCTGCGCGCCGGTGAACTGCTCGGCCACGTGGAACGGTTGCGATAAGAAGCGTTGAATCTTGCGGGCGCGGGCCACGGTTAGCTTCTGATCCTCGCTGAGTTCGTCAATGCCGAGAATGGCGATGATGTCCTGCAGGTCTTTGTAGGTCTGCAGCGTCTTTTTCACCGACTGTGCGACGTCGTAGTGCTCCTGGCCGACGATGCGGGGGTCGAGAATGCGCGAGGTCGAAGACAGAGGATCGACGGCGGGATAAATTCCGATTTCCGTCAACGCACGCGAAAGCACGGTGGTAGCGTCGAGGTGCGCGAAGGTGGTGGCCGGAGCAGGATCAGTCAAGTCGTCAGCAGGCACGTAAATCGCCTGCACCGAGGTGACTGAACCTTTCTTGGTCGAGGTGATGCGCTCCTGCAATTCGCCCATCTCCGTCGCCAGGTTCGGCTGATAGCCTACGGCGCTGGGCATGCGGCCCAGCAGGGCGGAAACTTCCGATCCGGCCTGCGTGAAACGGAAGATGTTGTCGATGAACAGCAGCGTGTCGGCGCCCTCGGCATCGCGGAAATATTCCGCAACCGTGAGTCCCGTGAGAGCGACCCGGAGGCGCGCGCCTGGAGGCTCGGTCATCTGCCCATAGATCAGAGCGGCTTTGGATTCGGCCGGCTTGCCGGGCTTGATCACGCCTGACTCGCTCATTTCCAGCCACAGGTCATTGCCCTCCCGCGTGCGCTCGCCCACGCCCGCGAACACGGAGTAGCCGCCGTGCTGCTTGGCGACGTTATTGATCAGCTCCATGATGACGACGGTCTTGCCCACGCCGGCGCCACCGAACAATCCGATCTTGCCGCCCTTCAAAAATGGCTGGATCAGATCGATAACCTTCACGCCGGTCTCGAACATCTCGGCGCTGGTGGCCTGCTCGTCGAAGGCGGGAGCCAGACGGTGAATCGGATTTCTTTCTTTGTATTCGATCGGTCCCAACTGATCGACCGGTTCGCCGATGACATTCATCACGCGCCCGAGGGTGCCGCGGCCCACGGGCACGGAAATCGGGCCACCCTGGTCGATAGCTTTCATCCCCCGCACCATGCCTTCGGTGGCTTCCATGGCGATGCAGCGGACGCGGCCTTCGCCCAAGTGCTGCTGCACTTCGAGAATGACCTTGATAGGAGCGGGGACATTGAAGCCGTCGCTGACTACCTGGAGAGCCTCATAAATTGGCGGAAGATGCCCCTCTTCAAACTGCACGTCGACTGCGGGGCCGGCGATTTGGATTACGTGTCCTACGTTTTGGGCCATATTAGCTTCTAGCTACTAGCTGCTAGCTCCTAGCTTGTCTGCAGACGCGCAACGCTTCGTACTCGCCTACCAACCTCGAATTTAACAACTTCGTCGGCAATTGTTCTAGCTAGTAGCTAGTAGCTAGTAGCTAGTAGCTTTTTTACATCGCCGCGGCACCGCTGACGATCTCAATGATCTCTTTGGTGATCTTCGCCTGCCGCACGCGGTTCATGGTGAGCGTAAGCGAATCGATCATGTCGTTCGCGTTGTTGGTGGCCGAATCCATCGCGGTCATACGAGCGGCGTGTTCGGCGGCTACGGACTCCAGCAACGCGCGGAAAATCTGAATGCTTACATACTTGGGCAGCAGGGAGCGGAACAAATCCTCTGGCGGTTGCTCGTAAATGTAATCCACCTGCGATGTGCCGAACTGCATTCCAGCTTCGGCTTCGCCCTCGCCTTCTGTGGCGCGCATTCCGACCCCGGCGCTCACCGCCGCTTCTTTCGCCTTCTTCTTCTCTTCTTCCGTCGGCTCTTCGGCCAGCCGGACGGCCTGCTCGCCAATCTGCTCGATGGGCAGGATCTGCTCGACAATCAGCCGCTGCGCGATCACCGACTTGAACTCGTTGAACACGACGTACACGGCATCGATTTCTTCGCGCTTGTAACGGGCAATCACGTTTCTGGCCAAGGCGGAGGCCTGCGCGAATTCAACTTTGCCTAGAATGCCAACGTGCTCACCCGTAATCTGAAACTCTCCGACTCGTTCCCCCAGTTCCGGCTCTACTTCAATCGATTCCTCCAGATCGGCCAGACTTCGCGTCTGCACCTTGGCCGCGGGAAAACGGCGCCGCAGGAAATCGCGCCCCTTGCGTCCGACCGCCTCGATATCGATGTTCTTCCCGGCTTTGGAATCCAGGAACCGGGCAGCGGCTTTGGTGATATTCGCGTTGAAAGCGCCAGCCAGGCCCTTGTCGCCGGTCACAACGATCAGGAGAATGTTGTTCTCCGGGCGTTGCGCCAGAAGTGGATGCTTCGGCTCGCCCGTCTCCGGGTCGTAGATCTCAGCGCGCGCGACCAGGGATTTCAAGACATTCGTCAACATCTGCGCATACGGACGCGCGGCCAGTGCGCGCTCTTGTGCGCGGCGCAGCTTCGCCGCCGAGACCATCTTCATGGCCTTGGTGATCTGCCGCGTGTTGATCACGCTGCGGATACGGCGACGGATGTCGAGAATGTTGGGCATAACTTGTTGCGTCTCGCGCTCACCATGTGGACAGAAGAGACGTAGCAAGCTACGTCTCTACCAATTACTTTGCTACCGCTTCCCTTTGTGACGCGAATTGCTGCTTTGCTTCTTTAATTACGTTCTGCAACTGCGATTTCAGCTGATCGTCGAGAATCTTCTTCTCCATGATGGCGCGGAGAATACCGGGATTCGTCGACTCTACGTACTTGTAAAGCTCGGCCTCGAAGTCGCGCACTTGATCCACAGGCATGTCGTCCAGGAATCCGCCGGTACCGGCCATAATGATAAGAATCTGCTTGGAGAACGGCAGAGGCGAGAACTGCTTCTGCTTCAGCAATTCGACCAGGCGCTGTCCACGATTCAATTGAGCCTGTGTGGCTTTGTCGAGATCGCTACCAAACTGCGCAAACGCTGCCAGTTCGCGATACTGGGCGAGCTCCAGCTTCAGCGTGCCAGCAACCTGCCGCATGGCCTTGATCTGCGCACTGCCGCCGACCCGACTGACCGACAAACCCACGTTCACAGCCGGACGTACGCCCTGGTTGAACAAGTCGGTTTCCAGATAAATCTGGCCGTCGGTAATCGAAATGACGTTCGTCGGAATGTAGGCTGACACGTCGCCGGCCTGCGTCTCAATGACGGGCAGTGCGGTCAAAGAGCCTCCGCCGTTCTTGTCGCTCAGCTTGGCTGCGCGCTCCAGCAATCGAGAATGGAGATAAAAAACGTCTCCGGGGTACGCTTCGCGACCCGGGGGACGGCGGAGCAGGAGCGAAATCTCGCGGTACGAAGCCGCGTGCTTCGAGAGATCGTCAAAGATGACCAGCGCGTGGCGCTTGGTGTCGCGGAAGTATTCGCCCATGGCGCAGGCGGCATAGGGCGAAATGTATTGCATGGGCGCGGGCTCGGATGCCGAAGCCGCAACCACGATGGTGTACTCCATGGCGCCGGCGTCTTCGAGAACTTTAACGACCTGAGCGATGGACGATCGCTTTTGCCCGATGGCGTTGTAAATACAAACGAGATCGTTGCCCTTGCTGTTGATAATTGTGTCGAGTGCAACGGCAGTCTTCCCGGTCTGGCGATCGCCAATGATCAGTTCGCGCTGGCCACGGCCAATCGGAATCATGCTGTCGATAGCCTTGAGTCCAGTCGCCATCGGCTCGCGCACGGGCTGGCGGTCAACCACGCCGGGAGCCAGGCGTTCCAGCGCGATGAACTTGTCGGTGGAGATTGGTCCTTTATCGTCGATGGGCTGACCCAGGGAGTTGACGACGCGTCCGATCATGCCGTCACCGACGGGCACGCTCATGATGCGCCCGGTGCGCTTGACCTCGTCACCTTCCTTGATTTCGGTGTATTCGCCGAGCAGCACCGTGCCGACCTGGTCTTCCTCCAGATTCATGGCGATTCCGGCGACGCCGTGCGGGAACGACAAGAGTTCGCCGGCCATGACCTTGTCGAGCCCGTACACGCGGGCAATGCCGTCGCCCAGCGTGATGACGGTGCCGGTCTCGTCCACGGAAATCGAGGATTCGTAGTTCTCGATTTGCTCGCGAATCAGCTTGGTAATTTCGTCTGCTTTGATTTGTGCCATAAATCAGCTCTTAGCCTTTAGCTGTTAGCTCTTCGCTTTGTTGCTCTGCCCCTACAGATTCAAGCTAAGGGCTAATAGCTAATAGCTAATAGCTAAGAGCTTATCGCTTCCTTAATTCTCTCCAACTGGCCCTTGACGGAGCCATCATAGATCGTGCTGCCAATGCGCACTACTGCGCCTCCGAGTAAAGAAGGGTCTAAGCCGTATTGTGCGCGGACCTTCTTTCCGGTCAATTTGGCGATCTCCGCTTCCAAGGTGTGCTTTTCGGTGTCGCCCAGTTCACGGGCGCTGGAAATCTGCGCATCGGCCAATCCCATGCGCCTGTCCAATTCTCTTTCGAATTGCTCCACGATTCTTGGCAGGAAGGCTAGTCGCCGGTGATCGATCAACACTGCGATGAGATTCCGCACGGGCCGATCGATTCCGTCGCGCAGAACGATGACGTCGAGCAGCTTTCGTTTCTGCTCGGCAGGAACCGCGGGATTTTCCCAGACCCGGCGCAGATCCGCGCTCTGCTCGACCAACGCCGCAATCTGGCGCAGTCCGCCCACCGCGCGTGCAGCGTCCAGATGCGCGCTAAAGACAACATCCGCGAAAGCTCGAGCATACGTGCTGGGGACGGAAGCCATATTCTAGTTTCCGTCCTTTCCGGATTTATCTGAAGTCGCCAACTGGGCGGCGAAATCCCGCACCAGAGCCTGATCGGTGGCGGCATCAACGCGAATCTGTTTGGCGGCAATCCCGACCGCCAGGTCGGCGGCATGCGCCGTCAATTGGCGGCGGGCAGCCTTGGCTGCGGCGGCGATCTCCTGCTCAGCAGAAGCGACAATCTTTCGTGCGTCCTCCTGGGCTGTCGCCTGAATGCGAGCTTCTTCGGCGGCTCCTTCTTTCTCAGCCTGGTTGCGCATCATACCGATCTCGACGTCCAACTTCTGCAAGCGGGTCTCAATCTCGGCGAGCTTGCGTCGAGCCTCTTCGCTTGCCTTTTGGGCCTCCTGCATTGCTCTCTGAATCGCCGCGGTACGGTCGCGGAACATTCCCGGCAGATACTTCCGTCCAGCCCAGACCAGGAGGGCTGCAATGACCGCGAAGTTCAGAACGATGCTCAGCCAGTACGATTGCTGCAGGTTGAGTCCGGTAATGCGGGAAATGAGCTGCACCGAGGCCGAGTGTTTAAACTCCTCCATCTCGTCTTTCTCTTCCCCGGCGGCTTCCCGGCTCTCGTGGGCAAGTTGGCGGCCTGGTGTTGCCGGAGTCGGCGAATCGTTGCTCACTTGCGTCAGCGCTGCGTGGGTAACCTGGCGAGAGTGAGCCAGGAGCAGGCCGGCAGAACCGAACAACAGCAACACTGCGGCGAAAGTTCGAAAGTAGGTTTTGGCGAAGCCCCTCACCGCGCCACCCCCGCCGGCTGCAGAACGCGCCGTACGATTTCCTGCGCGAGTGCCGCCGCTTGACCTTTCAGACCCTGTTCGGCCGCGAGCCGGTCCTGCTCGATGTTCGCCTTGGCAGCTTGCACCTGCGCCTGAGCCTTACCGCGGGCCTCGTTGATGGCACCGGCGCGAGCCTGGATGGCGGCTTGCCTGCGGGCCTCCTGCGCGCGGAATACCGCTGCGCGGGCCTCGCGTAGCCTCTGTTCGTACTCAGTGGTGCGGGCATCGGCGGCTGCAATGTCGGCTTTCGATTTCTCGATCGCGCCCTCGGTCTTGCTCCGCCGCTCGGCGAGCACCCGTTGCAGAGGCTGGTGCACAACCGTCTTATAAATGACGTACAGCAATGCCAGCAAAATGACTGTCGGAACGGCTCCGAGCAGTAATTCGCCTAGTTGTTGCAGCGTCTGATCCATGGGGTGCGTTGTCTTTAGACCGGAAAATGAGGGCTCTAGAAACTGTTAAGTCTAACGTCGGGATAAGTTTAATGTCAACGTAAGAAGAGTCGTGTCTGAATTAGCGTGGAGCCGCATTTCAGTAGGATGGGCTTGGAGGATCACTTCGGGGAGCGCCGCTCCTCGGCAAGCGGATACTGAGCCAGTCTGGCTCGAATGCATTCGATGTGCTCGGTTATGGCAGCCCGGAGTTCGACGGCTAAACGTTGGAATTCGTCGCCGTCGGTTCGCAACAGCTTTTCGGACAAGGTACGGATGCGGTCTTCTAAACGATTGTGAGGTTGCAAGGTTTGGGAGTTTGTACTGCCTGGGGCAGTACTGCTTCCATACATAAAACTGTGTAGCACTCCCTACTAAGGGAGATATCCGGTTCCAGAGCAGACCATAGTTCAGCAGACAATAGTTAAGGAGCATATCTCGGCGCCGACGGATTCCAAAAAACGCGGATGTAAAGCCCTTGACAACAAAGGCTTACAACCGCTGGAAGGTCTGGCGTAGGCACTGGACATTTCTGCATATAACACTTGACTTCGGGCGCGAGAGGATTAGCATAGATACATCACCTCCGATCCAATTCAGGATCGAGTGGGCCGATAGCCAAGGAATGTCACCGCTTCTTGGTTGCCGGCCCATTTAAATTTGGACCAGAATCAGACGTACAGAAATCAGCAAACCCACTGTAAAGCGTGCGCACTGGTGAAATTGATCTAAGGGCTTTTTTGCCGGGCCTAGTGGTTCACCACGAATTGTCGGACCCTGCGCAGCAGCGATTCCGGGGCGTCAGCTTCGAATTCAACCGCGCCATCCTGATACTTCCTTGAATAAATTCGCGCACGCGCCTCCAGCATGGCCAGCGTCTTGCCTTCCTTTTGCGGAACGCGCAGGTGCACGCGGCTGACGCGGTCTTCCTCGATCATCTGGTCGATGCGCTCGCGCAACGTGTCGAGCCCGGTCCCTTCGAGAGCGGAAACGTAAACGCTGCGGGAATCCGGGCGCGCAGCCTCGGCCAGCAAAGACTGCGAGACCTCCTCGTCCAGCAGATCGACTTTATTCATCACGCGCAGGCGCGGCCTCTTCTCCGCTTCCAATTCCTTGAGGACAATTTCCACCTGTGCATCCTGCTCGGCGGAGAGTCGGCTGCTCGCGTCGGAAACGTGCAGAATCAGCGAGGCGCGTTGCACTTCCTCCAGAGTAGCCCGAAAGGCGGAAACCAGCGTGTGCGGCAGATTTCGGATAAATCCGACGGTGTCAGACAGCAAGACCTTGCGCTTGGACGGGAGATCGATGCTGCGAATCGTAGGGTCCAGCGTCGCGAACATCTTGGGAGACGACAAAACCCCCGCTTGGGTCAGAGCGTTAAATAACGTCGATTTGCCGGCATTGGTGTAGCCGACTAAAGCCACAGTGGCAAGCGGGGCAGACTCGCGCCGCTGCCGCTGCTGAGCGCGAACACGACGCACATTTTCCAGCTGCTGCTCGAGGTGACGGACCCGGCGCGCAATCTTTCGCCGATCGGTTTCGAGCTGAGTTTCACCCGGACCGCGGGTACCGATGCCGCCCCCGAGTTGTGACATCTCCACGCCGTGACCGGCCAGGCGAGGCATCATGTACTTCAGTTGCGCAAGTTCGACCTGCAACTGGCCTTCGCGGGTTCGCGCATGCCGGGCAAAGATGTCGAGGATGAGCTGGGTGCGATCGATCACCCGCCGGCCAACAATCTTTTCTATGTTGCGCTGCTGCGAAGGGCTCAAGTCGTGATCGAAGAGAAGAACGTCGGCATGGACCGAGGCAGCCGCGCCCGCGATCTCCTCAAGCTTACCGCCACCGATCAGGGTGGCTGGATCGGGCCGGTCGCGGCGCTGCAAGATTTGGCCCGTCACCGTCGCTCCTGCGCTTTCGGCGAGCGCCTGCAGCTCCGCCAGAGATTCTTCCGCATCAAATTCGGGGATCATGGGCCGGGTCTTTACCGGGCCATCTTTTCGGGTTGGGCTAGAGGATTCAGGGCGCATCGCGGCCGCGTCCCGGGCCGCCGCGGCGTGAGCCGGAACCGATCCCTTGCCGCGCTTGGAGCGTACTTCCAACCCCACCAGGAAAGCTCTCTCAGTCTGCGAGCCCTGGTCCGCAGCGCTGGCGCCCAAGGGCACACGTTGGCCGGCGCGCGTACTGTCGCGGGATGTGTTGCGCTGAGAACTTCTCAAGCGGAAAAAGCCTATCCTTCAGTGCCCGAAGCCGTCGCTGCAGTGGCGGTGGGGACTGGCCCATTGGCCGTCCTCTCCTGATGAGGTGCGTGTGCGGTGTGCGTCACGGCCCCGCGCCCCATCACCACCGTGGAGATGGCGTGCTTGAAGATGAGTTGCTCCTGACCGTTCGCCTCGAGCACCACCGAGTACTTGTCAAAGGAGCGGATTCGGCCCGTCAGCTTCACTCCGCTGAGCAGATATATCGTGATACTCACTCGCTCTTTTCGGGCCGTGTTAAGGAAGGAATCCTGGATATTTTGTGCCGGCTTATTGCTGTCCATAGCCGATCTCCTTCAATTGAACTGCCAACCTCCAACTGCCAGCCCAAGGCGCTTCGAGCCAGCTCCAAACCACAGCAGGTTCCCGAGCCTTCCCGCGCTCAAGGAACAAGGGGGGACACGCCGTCAGAAGCCCTAATCTTCGCTCCCGCCGGATAGATGTGAGTACCATACGGCGAACCGAGTTGGTTTTCAACTCTCAAGTTACCTTCTGAGCTACTCACGATTGACAGGCAGCAGAGCTGAAGCGCAGACTTTCCTCGATTCGGCGGACGAGGGCACTTCCCGAAGCTTGTTGCGTTTCCTTTTCCGGCAGGAGGAACTGTCCTGCAATGCCGAGCACCGGAGTCTCTGGTGCTTCGGTGCTTCCGGGGCTTATAAACCGAAATCTGCGAAGGAGAAGCGATGCACTCTCTTGTGGCCGTGGCAACCGCAGTGGTAATGCCTACCATCACCGGCAAGGAAGCCGCCATGCTGATCCTGCGATGGTTCCATTTCATTGCCGGCATTACCTGGGTCGGGCTGCTGTACTTTTTCAATCTGGTGAATGTGCCTTTTATGAAAACCGTGGACGCCCCGGCGAAGCCGAATATCTTGCAGAACCTGACCCTGCCCGCTCTGAACTGGTTCCGCTGGAGCGCGCTGGCCACGGTATTCATCGGGTTCTGGTACTGGGGACAGTTCCTGGTGGCTCCAGCTGCGGAGCGTGAAGGCCGCGGCGGAGGCAGCACGGTTGGATTGTTCCTGCTCATCTGGATCGTGGTGTTTTGGATTCTCTATTTCGTGATCAAGAAAGTTCCGAATGGCTACGTGCTGGGCGTGATCACCGCGATTCTGGTATACGCCGCGGGATGGCTATTCGTGAACCGCACCCCGGTCGGCGGAGACGACAACCACGTACTCTGCATTGGAGTGGGCGGCGGATTAGGCATCGTGATGCTGTTCAACGTCTGGGGAATCATCTGGCCAAATAACAAGAAGATCATCCGCGCAGCCTTGGCCGGAGCCCCGCGCGAAGACGCAGCCAAGCTAGCCCGCCAGGCCTTCCTGGCCTCGCGAACGAATTTCTTTCTGTCCGTCCCCATGCTCTTCTATATGGCGGCCGCATCGCACTTCGGGAGCACGGTGATTTTCGGGAAGTAAGGAGCCGCTCGACTCTCGGCTGCAGGCGAGTCAGAAGGTAAAATCCGCCTGTGGAGAACGGCCGACGGCCCGTTTGGCTGCATCGCTGGCGGGCCGTCGTGCGATTTTGTGGAGGGCCGAGAGATCCTGCTCCGCCTGTCGATACCCAGTTTTAATGGCTAATCGGTACCAGCTGTCGGCGATGCTCTCGTCGCGCGCCACGCCCTCGCCGTACTCATACGCACGGCCTAGTTGATCGCATGCCGCGGCCGATCCGTGTGCCGCAGCCTTGCGAAACCATTTCACGGCCTCGCCCAAATCCTGGCGGACGCTGGCACCTTTGAGGTATGCCAATCCGATATTGAGTTCCCCAGCAGCGGAGCCAGATTGCGCCGCCTTTCGGTACCACTTTACCGCTTCATTGCCGCTGCTCGATGAACCTGAAGCACTTGTCGGCACCCGGCCGGTTTCGTACATATACCCGACATTGTTCTGCGCGGGAGCAAATCCCTCAGAGGCGGCCCGCAGAAACCATTTCATCGCCTCCTCATCACTCTGCGCCACTCCGTGTCCTTGCACGTACAGGCTGCCCAAACTGTTCTGCGCCGCAGGATGTCCGTTGTCGGCAGCCTTGCGATACCAATCAGCAGCCTGCGAGAAGTCCTGAGCAACCCCGCAGCCGTTTTCATAATTCACACCTGCGCGGAATTGAGCTTCTCGATCCCCATCTCGCGCGCCGCGCAAGAGTCGCAGCAGTTCGGTGTCGCTCTTGAATGGCTGATGGATAGATTCGTTGCCGCGGCAAGGCGCGGTCGCAGTGCAAAGGGTAGTCACGATACAAACGATTCCACAGGAGAGAAAGTGCCGAATCATACTCATCCCTCAGAACCCGAGCGTTGAGACATACGTTAGCGTCAGGACTGAGGGAGGTCAAAGGGAAAGTGGCGCCGAGCACAAAAAAAGGGGAGCCCGTGAAGGCTCCCCATTTGTTTTGTTTAGATCAGGCTAGAAGTTGAACTTCAGCGCCAGCAGCATGCCCCGCGGCGAGTTCGAGAAAATCGCCTTGGGCTTATTGAAGGAGCTGGTATCCGGCTCGAGCATGGATAAGACGTTGCTCCCGATATAACCGAGGGAGGCGACGTCACTGATGTATCCCGGCACATACTGAGCATGATTGAACAGGTTCAGCGCCTGCGCCTGGAACTCCAATGAGTGACGGTCGGTGAAGTTGATGCGCTTCACAATGGTGAAGTCAAAGTTGTTAATGTGTGGCATGGCCAGAGTGTTACGCCGGGCGTTTGGCTTCATGTATTTGCCGTAGCCATTGTTGGTGTCGCCGCCAATATAATAAGCGTTGGAATTGTTGGCAACGTATCCGACAACGTAAGGCCGGCTGTCCGACTCCGCCACAGGATCACAGCTAAGTCCGCTAGGGAGAGCACTGGTGCAAAGCGGCGTTACGCCCGTGCCGGTACCGCGGACTCCCGCCGGATTGATCACCACGCGGTCGCCAGCCGAGTCGCCGTTTCCATTGACATCGACTCCCGCCTGTACGGTCGCATATTCGGGGGATTGGAACGTGTAGATCGGGCCAAACTCCCAGTTACCGAGCACGTTCTTTTTCACCCAGTTGTTGTCGTGCTTGAGGAACGGCATGTCATATAGAACCTGGAACGTGAGGCGATGGCGGCGATCCAGGGCCGAATCGCTCCAGTCGCAGGCAAAGCAGGCGAAGTCTTGCGAGCGCCGCGGCGTCAGATAAGTAGAGAACACATCTGCCGTCGAATTGTCCATGGCATGGCTCCACGTCCAGGCAACCTGGAACTGGAGACCGTTGCTCATGCTGCGAGAGAACTGCGTCTGCAGCCCATGGTACCTGGAGGCGCCCCACTGCATGAAGCCGACGACGCTGGCCCCTCCAAAACCCGCATCAGCCCAGGCAGGGAAATAACTCGATTTGGAGTTGATCTGATCGTAGTTGGTGGTCAGAGCATCAACCGCGGACTGAGAGGGAGCGCTAAAGAACACCGGCAGGTATTCAGACGCTGTGCTCTTCACTTGCCGGTTTAGGCGCTGCTGCACGGGAAGGTGGATTCCCCGGGTCCCTACGTAACGAACTTCAAGGGTGTACTTGCTCGCGAAAATGTGTTGAACGCCAAGACTCCACGTTTCCGAATAGGGCAACTTCTGGTCGGGAATGTAGCTTGCGGTTACCGAACGAGCGTACGCGGCATCGGTAATAGTTGGTATGCTCGCCGAGTAGGGCAAACCACCACTAGCCAAAAATCCTGCTTGGCCAAGCAGGGGATCCTTCCAGAAGCAGCCAGCGGTCAGTCCGCTCTGATCCTCGGGATAAGCATCGCAAGTCTGCGAAACTTGCGGAGGAGCGGAAAGCAAGCCGAGATTGTCGTACAATACGTCGGTAGCCATAGAAAATCCACCGCGGATGGAGGTCGTCCCACTGTTCCCGGGAGACCACGCGAATCCAATGCGCGGCAGGAAATTCTTTTTCTGCGACTCAGGCGCTTTGAAAGAGATCAACCCTGGAACGCTGGAAATTGCATTCAGCGGTTGCCACAGGCGCTGCGAGAGCGGCACCTGGGTGAACTCATACCGCAATCCAAGGTTCAGGGAGAAGTTCTTGCTAATGCGCCAATCATCTCCAGCCCACCCGTAAAACATTTTTTGGTTGCCATAGTAAGTGAGGTTGCCAATGGACCTCTCCGCCAGATAGTCGGGAACCTGATCCGTGAAATACCCGTCGAAGCTGAGGTACTCGTAATCACCGCGTTGGCGCTGGGTGAATCCTTGGGGCGAAATGTACTCGCGGAATTCCCCGCCAAACTTAAAATTATGGCGGCCCTTTACCCAACCGATGTTGTCTACCACCTGATAGAAGTTCTGGCTACCGAATTGAGGAGCATTGGGATCGACTCCAAGTTGTACTCCATTTCCCTCGCCGATACCCACCGCAAGGTTAGGAAACGCAGCCAGGCCCGGAAAGGCGAACTTCCCCCCTGGCCAATCGTTCACGCTACGGTTAAACCCGATCCGCAGTTCGTTCGTGAGGTTCGGGTTGAAGGTGTGGTACTCGCTCAGAGTGAAGATGTGATAACGGTAAGGAACGGTGGTATAGAAAGCTGGGATCTGAGCGCTGGTGTCGATGAAATTGTTCTTCTCGTACGCATACCGGCCGCGTAATTGATCCTTGTCGGAGATGCTGTAGTCCAGCGACGTAACTCCGGTCAAGAAGTTGCTCCACAAAGCCCCGGAATAACCTATGGCGCCGATAGGAACGCCAGGATCGGCATTCTGGCCGATGGCTGACAACCCAAAGCAGTTCGGGTCACTGCCATCGATTGCGGACCGCGTCGTTGCAGTGCCAACGTACTTCTGAAACTGAGTTAAATTGGTCTGATTGACCGCTGGGTCCGCAGCCAAAAGCGCATATCCTGCTGCGGTTGGACCACAGGCCGTCGAGGAGACGACATTCCCGATCGGGTTATATTCCCAATTTGTGAAGAAGAACAACTTGTTCTTCACGATTGGTCCGCCAATTTGGCCGCCGAAGCGATTATTGTCGTAGCGCGTGTTGAAGGGCTTGAGCCCTTGGCTGCGCTGCGATAATGCAACTTGGGAATCCATGGCGTTCAAATTGCGGTTCTGGAAATACTCGTACAAGCGGCCATGAAAAGCGTTGGTGCCCGACTTGATCGTCTGGTTGAACTGGCCACCCGAGGAGTGCCCGAACTCTGGCGAGAACTGATTCTGCAGCACAGTGAACTGATCGACTGCGTCATTGGGAAGCTGAAGCAGCGGCCCGGTTACGCTCTTGTCGTTGTTGTCCACGCCTTCCACGGTGAAGTTGTTATTGCGCGGCCGCTGCCCGGAAACTGAAGGTCCGGATCCGGCTCCAACGCCGCCGCTGGTAGCGACACCAGCATCGAGCAGAGACAGATTGATCACTCCGCTTCCCACCGATGCGATCGGCAGATCTTCCAGTTGCTTGCTCTGATACGTGTTTTGCAGCTGTGCTGTCGTCGTATCGAGGCTCGGGGGAACTCCAGAAACTTCAACGGTCTCGCTCGCTGCGCCCGGCAGCAGCGTCACATTGCGCGTGGCCGTCTTGTTCAGCTCCACCTGCACTTGTTCGGATATCGTTTTGAATCCGGTCATCTTGGCCGTAATCCGGTAGGTACCAGCCAGCAGGTGATCGAAACGGTATTCACCTGTGGCGCCGGTTTTCGCGGAAACGGTCACGCTGGTTTCGACGTTGGTTAACGTCATATCAGCGCCCACGATGGCTGCCCCACTGCCATCCACAACCGTACCGAGCACATTGCCGTCTATCGCTTGTCCAGCAGCAAAAACTGCGCTCAGGGCGGACAAGGTCAGAATCGCTAACAAAAAATTAAGAGTTCGGACTCGCATTTCGCCTCCTTAAAAATCTCACGCACAACTCGGCTGGCGCGGGCACAGGCATCACAGCGAACGTCAGCGCGCTCCGATCACGGCCAATTTGTTCAGCAAGAGCTGGGGCTTTCCTGGGATTTCTCAGGTCTGAGACCTGCGTCCAGACTGTTTTCGCGAGAAACAGACGGGACCTTACCTGTATGCAAATTTCGATCCAAATCAGGAATTGCTGCAACCGCTTTGTTACCGCAACAATTGCCGAAATCGATTCCCATTTCCATACTGAAACATGTAAGAAAGCTCTTGAAAAATATGGTATTTAGGCAACGCGGTCTGTGACGGAAATCACAGAATATTTAGAGGGGAAATGTGAGCGCGGTCACGTTTATATCAGCGCCGTTTCCTGCTGGCGTGCGTGACCACTTCTCCCGGCGCGAGTACTCTTCTCACGATCGGCGTGTTGAGCTTGTATCTTCGCTGGCTGATGTTTCCGGCATCATCGCGCACGCGGAGGAGGAACACGGGGAGATTTCCTTCTTTATCGAAGTCTTCGTGGGTGACCGTCACGGGCAAAACTCCGCTCAGCCCGTGCTCGCGATACGCGGTCTCATAGCGATGCTTGCGGAGATTCCAGGTGAAGACACGCACCTGGTCGAAGTCGAACGGTAAGCCGTCGTGAGGATCGGTGAGCACACACAGGTATTGCGGAACTTTCTTATCGGCGTCCTGCACCTCGTTCAGTACGAAGAACGCGACGAAGCGCTTCCCTTCCGCGTACTGAGCAATATCCAGCGGCACATCCACATCCACCATGCGGGACAACACCCATCCGGCACGCCCCTGGGCATCGCGCACCAGCGACCAGTCTTCGAGCATCGGACCGGCAGAAGCTTTTCCCGGCTTGGCCAGCGCCGGCTTCACGGCGGGAGTTCCGCCCAGCAACTGCTTCTCGGCAGTCCCGCGCCGCAGGATTGCGACCTTCGCTCCGGAGGCAAGCTGGTACAGGTGTTCGCTTTCGCGTCCCGGAGTGACGTGCATGTTGGTGTCGTTGCGCAGAACACCGGGAGCTTGCACGGGATCGTTTTGATGTTCCTGGGTGAGCTTTTGCAGAGCATCGTAGGTTTTCTGATCGACGAGGTAGCGCTGCTCGATCCAGCCCTCAATGCCGCTGCCGGTGCGTACACGAGCGAAGCGACGATCACGGTCGATGATCTCGACGCGCTCGCCATTTTTGACGTTGCCCACGCGATTGTAGATGGCGGCAACCTGGTCGCGCAGCGTGGCCTGCGGCGCCGACACGTAAGCGACTTCCAGCACGCGATGACGTCCGCGATTGCAGCCTGCAAGCAACAGAAGCGCGCAGGCAAATGCTGCGAGGATCAGCCGTCTGGCGGGCAATGAGAACAACCGTTTCATGATGGAGAAGGGGTGAACCGATTACTATAACGCTTTGCTGCTCGCGCTTCGCGGCACGAAGGTTTACGCCTTGGAGACTGGCAGGCAGCTGCCGCGGTTAAATTATGCTGGGCTTATCTTCCACGGGTGCGGGTTTCCGGTCTGCGAGTTCCCGGTAGGTCAAGCTGAGCAATGGTGGCGCGATCAGCGTGGTGGCAATCGACATGAACACCACTGCGTCGTAAATGCCTTGGGCGATCACTCCCAACGAGAGTCCGATCTGTGCCACAACCATACCGACTTCTCCCCGAGGAATCATCCCCACACCGACTCTCAAAGCGGTCCGTGGACCGAGCCGTAGCGATGCCAATCCGCAGGCTATGAACTTCGAGAGAACGGCCACAACCACAATGAGCAGTGTCAGAACTAGAGTGCGACCGTTGCGGAATGTGCCCACATTAAAATGCAGCCCGATTCCGGCGAGAAAAAACGGAAGCAGGAATTCTGTCACTCCTTGGGTAAGATCGTGCACCCGGTGTTCGACGCTTTCCGAGAGCATCATGCCGGCAAAAAAGGCGCCGATGATAGCAGCTACACCGGCATAAACCGACAGCACCGATAACGCGAACATGAGTACCACCGCCGCGTTGAACTGTGCTTCCCCAGCACGCAACTGCTGATTCAGCCTGGGGAGAACTCTTCCCATGGCGGCCGTACCCCATTTCACTACCACCAGCGTGAAGCCAATGGCAAAAGCCGCGGTGAGGCCCAACTCCAGAACGTTCACAGATCCTTTGGCAACGCCGCTTACGATTGCCAGCACCAGCAATCCGAGAATGTCGTCGATGACCGCCGCTCCAAGGATGATCTTGCTTGCCTCGTCATGAAGCAAATCTTTCGCGGCCAGCACTTGCGCGGTTATACCGACGCTGGTGGCCACCAGAGCGGCACCCACAAATGTGGATTCAATCCGCGACTCGCCCCAGATCGATAACAGCCCCCAACCGGCAAAGAACGGAATGATGACACCCGATACGGCAACCGCGCTCGCCCGGGGCCCTGCCTTGATCAAGTCCGATGACTTCACCTCCAAGCCCACCCGAAACAGGAGGAACATCACCCCCAATTCAGCCAGCCTGGAAAGAAAGTTGGTGGGGTGCATCCAGCCGAGAACGCTGGGGCCAATCAGGATCCCGGCCAGAATCTGCCCCACGATACCCGGTAGATGCAGACGCTCGAAGATCTCATCCAGCAGCTTCGCCGAACCGAAAATTACCAGCATGGCCAGCGGAAGACTGAGTTGTTCCGGGCTGGGTGCCACAACGAACGTAGGCAGGAGCCAACTCATCCCAACATGACACCAGATGCATTCAGGTTATTCAACCCTGCTGGGCAGAGGGCAGAAATTGAAGCTCGGGCAGGAAGGTCCGCCCAGGTTCAAACTGCCGGGGCGTACTCTGGGCAAGGTTGCGCAAGTCCTTACCCCAGCATCGTGGTTCGGTTACTATGGTCATAGGGCTTCGAAAGTTGCGCAGGCGGCTCAAACTGCTCTTTGTGCGTCTAACACTTTGGGGAAATTTTCACAGCTTTGTTTCGAGGACAAATGAAGAAGACCTTTGCTCATAGGCTCGCGTTGGTTTCGTGTTTGGCTCTGATCGCCATGGCTGCAGGATCTCGCGCCGCGGCGCAGGAAACGGTGGATTCGGTGCTGCGTCCGCCCAAAGGCGCACAGATGGCGATCGTGGTGTTTGAGGACTTGCAGTGCCCCATGTGCCGCCGTACCGCACCGCTGGTGGAGCAGGCTTCCAAAACGTACAAGATCCCGGTTATCCGCCATGACTTCCCGTTGCCGATGCACAACTGGTCGTATCAGGCGGCCGTGATGGCGCGCTATTTCGATACACATTCCAAGCAATTGGGCAACGAATTCCGCGATTACATTTTCGAAAACCAGCTGGACATCTCTCCGCAGACCCTGCGCGGATATGCGGAGAAATTCGCCACCGCGCACAAGGTGGACTTGCCTTTCATCATCGACCCCAGCGGCAAGCTGGCCGCGGAAGTGAACGCCGACCGCGATCTGGGCAAGGCCATCAAGCTGGACCACACTCCCACGGTCTACATCGTGAGCAGCCGCAATCCCAGTAAGCCCTACGTCGAGGTCAAGGACAACAACCAGCTTTACTCGACGATTGACGCGATGATGAAAGAGTAGTTGGATTCAATAACGAACTTCATTCAATACTGAATATGGAGCCCCGGACGCGTCGTCCGGGGTTGCGCGCGAAGCGCAACGAATGAGCGCTGATTGTTCTTCCCAGGAACTTTGCTCGCCAACGCTCGCGGGGGGACGAGGCGTCCGCCCCTACACAACCACAGGAAACATTAAAATTAGTCTGCCGGCTTAAGGGTTGACGGTGACCGTGGCATTGACCGAGCTAGTCAAGCCTCCAGAGCTAGCACTGATGGTAACGGTCCCTTGCGCTTGCGCGGTCACCGTACCACCCGCAACCGTCGCCACCTGTGTATTGCTCGAGGTCCAAGTGGAACTGCTGGTGATATCAACTCCCGTCTGAGTGCAGGTATCCGCCAGCGCCCTGAAGGTAGTGGTATTGGGGGTGCCTGACACTGAGATGGTCGCGCTGGTCGGAGAAACCGAGATCTTTGTGATGCACCCGACAGTCACGGTTACGCTCTGAGTCCCCGTAATGGACGGGTTATCGTTGGAAGTCGCAGTGACCGTCGCGGAACCCGTCGCTACGGAAGTCACCAGGCCACTCGCGCTGATGGTGGCCGTGGTGGTCGGACTGATGCTCCAAGTCACCGAGGGATGTCCCGTGCTGCCATCGTTGTAAGTACCGGTGGTAAACATCTGAACCGTATTATTGGAACTGCCTGTCTGAATGCTGGGGGATGCCGGCCCGACGGAAATCGAGGACAACGTTGGCTTCACGAAAAACCCACGGCAACTCGCGGCTAGAGCCAATACAACGAGCACGGCAAAAGCGCCGGTCAGTCGAACTGTCTGCGTCTTGGAAGGCATTCTGGTTGCAACTCCTTGGGGGCGCATGCGCCGGCGCTCGGGCACTCGGTAGTGTTTCGAATAAAAAATTGTAGCAGACAAGGATTACTGGGGAGCACACCTCGGCACCCTGGCCCGCCCCTGAACCATACCAGCCACTGACCTCCCGGTCTTTGCTCTAGAACGAATGCCGGGGATCAGCTTGCAAAGAAAGTGGATGCGGCCGACGCCGACCGTTAGGGAGCCCGCCTATAGCGCGGTAACATAACGAGCGGCTGCGCAGCGACGTCCTTTCGGGTCGCTGCCGAACCACCGCGGAAAGCCATGGGGTCGGACCTACGTGGTGCGCGCTGGAGCAGGTAAAAGGAAGGCGGGGGCATTCGCCCCCGCCTATCAAACTTTCAGCCAATTCGAACCGTGCTACCGCCCGCGATGATCTCCCCTGGGCGGGGCACTGTCATGCCGCGGAGCTGGCGCCGCTCTGGGTGCTTCGCGTGGCGCACTCTGCGGCGGACGAGACATCTCGCGCGGCTGATTCTGAGGACGGCTTTCGTTCATCCGTCTGTCTGGCGGACGATTTTGCTTCGGCCGATCATTCATGCGCGTGTCCGGCTGACGATTCTGGTTCGGCCGGTCATTCATGCGCGTGTCCGGCGGACGGTTCTGGTTCGGGCGATCGTTCATGCGCGTGTCCGGCGGACGATTCTGGTTGGGACGATCGTTCATCCGGCCAGGCGCGCGATTGTCGCTCGGACGGTAGGCATCCGGGCGGTTCGCGTTGCCGCGATTCTCTGCCGGGCGATCGTTCATCCGGTTGGGAGCCGGCCGATTGTCATTCACTCGCGCATTGTTCCCGCCCCGATTATTGGCAGCAGGTCCGCCTCGCGACGGAGGATTGACGGAGCGGTATCCGTCATTGCCTCGATTACCTGCATTCCCGCGATTTGCCGCGCCGGGATTCACCCGCGCTTCGCGGGGAGACATCGCTGGCGCATGCCACTCACCACCTGCGGCTCGGGCCGGAACCACGGCACGACGGCTGAAATCACCGGGCCGTGCTGTGGCCGCGATGGCCGGACGCCCATGATTCTGCCGGGCAAAGTTCTCGCGGTTCTGCATGGCAAGGTGCTCATGCTGTCTCTGCATCGGCAGCTCGGAAGTATGGGACTGACGCATATACGATTCCTGCTGCGGGGTTGGCCGCATCCTCACACCGCCGTTGCCGCCGTTATAGGCAACCCGGTTGTCATTGACGATCACAGTACGGTTGTAAACGTTGGTGACATTGGTCACGCTGACGTTGTTGACGGAGCGATTGTAGTAGAAGCGGTCGCCGCGCCATTCGCCGCCATAGAAACCTGCACCGGTGTAGCCGTAGCCGTAGTTAATGCCGCCATAGAATCCGACATGCGGCCCCCAGTAGCCTGCATGCCAGGCGTAAAGCCCTCCACCCCAGCCCCACCATCCCGGAGTCCAAAGCATTCCGACAGGCGCCATGACCCAGGTTCCGGGCACCCAGTAGTAGCCTTCGTCATCGTCCCAGGCCCAATATCCGGGCGTCCAGATGTATCCAGGGCCGGGGCACATGGGTTGCGCATATACGGGCAGTGGAGGCGGGCCGATGCGTACCGAAATGCCCACCGCAACCTGTCCAAACGATGCCGCCGAAAATGACAACAAAAGAATGCTAAACAATACCCAGCGAACGATGGATCGATTCATACGATGGACCTTCCTGGACTTCGTCCCAAGGCCGAACAGATGATTTGCGTGCGATGCTTCATTGTGCCGCAAATCTCCTGAAACAGCGTGGTTACGTTCCTCCTGTACTAACCCTGGACTTCCGCGTATGTTGCGGTCGAAAGACGCTGAAAATGAGGAGGTTAGGAGTGCCCACAGGCGCGCTTTGGGCGCTTAGGGATTAAGCCAATTGTGTAGCTGGGTCCAGGTGCAGCACCGCTGAAGACAACACTAGACGTGAGAGCCGATTTAATTCACCCGCTTGGCACGGGCGATACGCGCATCAATCGGCTTGCGTCCGGCGAATCCTTCTTCCACTCCATGCCAGTGGGCGATGGCTTTCTCCCCCACCTTCCAGCACAGGAGAATTTTCTGTCCTTCAACCTCACAGGGGAAATCGAGCAACCCAATACTGAGATCCTTCACTTGCACTCCGATGGAGTCGATCTCGGCGATGGCATCTTTGGCACGCTGCTCGGCGCGGGTGCGTTCAGCTTTCCGCCGGGCCAGGGGGAGAACCTCGAAAAACATTCCGCCATTCAGGAAAATGCGATGATGAAGAGCCTGCATCTCGGCATCGACCTCATCCATCAACTTCTTGGCCTGGATGGCGGCGCGCAGCAAGGACTCTAGAACCGGCAGCAAAGCTTGGGCTTCGTCAAGGGTAAAAGTGCGGTCAGACATTGTGGCAACTCCATTTTAACCCAGCGGTCAGGAGTCAGTTGTGAATCACTAGCGAGCTATTGATTCGCTCCCGGTTTTGCCCTGATCCCAATTTTCTGCCGCACAATTATTTCGATCTCCTGCGCGGCGTCATCGGAGTCAGCGCGCACCTGGGCAGGAGCGCTTACTGGTTCATAGATGAGGTTTGTAAGAAACTCGTCGGGCACTACAGTCAGGGCATAGGGCCCGTGCTTCGACGCACGCACCTGGAAATGGCCTGCGCTGTCGCTGTAGGCGACGTGCTTTCCAATGTGCAGCGCCGCGCCTTCGATCGGATTGCCCGACTCATCCCGCACCACGCCCTTGACCACGTATTTGGCCATGGAGAATGTCTCTTGCGGAAGCGCGCTGCCGGCCATCCCGCTGAGCCGGTAAAGATACGTGCTCGCGCCAAAGGAATACCGGAGATGCCCATCCGGGGCGACGTTGGAAACTGCCATGACCTGCAGCGGACCCTTGACCCGAATCGTGACGTTGAGAGCCAGAGCCTGCTCAAACGGGCGGTCCGGGCGGAAAGGCAGGTAAACGTTCTGGTAATCGGCGCGCAACTGGAAGCGGTTGCTGGTAAAGTCACCGCCAAACGCGTACGTGGTCTGGCCCGCAGTGCGCGAAATCAGCTGCAGCAGGCTGAAGCGCGACGAGAAATTCTCCCGGACCGTACCCGAGAAAACTGTCGTCCTCTCGGCGGCGGTGCTTCCCTGCGCGCTGGGCTTGCTGGAAAAGTAGTTGCCGTTCACCTCAATTCTCTGCCCGATGCGCCGGCCAACGTACAGATTCTCGCCGCGGGTTTTTCTTCCCGCGCCGTCGGACCAGAACAATCCGCTGCCGAAATAAAACCGGCTCACGTGAAAGTCGTTCGACAACTGGTTCACCGAGGCCTGCTCCATGGGCCCACCGGCGGTGACCGGTTGCAAGATGTTCTGGTGACCAGCGGTGATGCTCACGTAAGGATTGGGTTTGTAGAGCATCTGCACGTTGCCTTTATTCACTTCCGAAGAGAAGGGGCTGATCACCGTAACCCTCTCGAAACGATCCCCGGTAAGCACGTAGCTGGCTTTCAAGGCGAGCTTCTGAGTTTCAACGTCGAAGCTGGAGGCAAAATATCCCTGATTGGATCCCAACCCGCCGGTGATTCCCGTCTTCAGCCACTTTGTTGGTTTCCACTCCAATCCCTCTAGAGCGGTCTGCGTGTTGGAGACGATCTCGCGGGAAAAAAGCGTCAGGTCGCTGTTCAGTTTTCGCTCGTAGAAGAATATTCCCGCTGCTCGATCGCTGCTGGCGGCGTTGAAGAATCCCGTTCCCAGCCAGGTTGAAGTCGTTCCCGCGAAGGCGTAGAAGCGGCTGTGTTCAAATTTGCGAGTTACACCTGCTCCCCGGGCAGAAAAATAGTGGCTCGCATCGAAGACGTCGGTGGGAAGCGTGAAAGGAATATTTTCGTCGCCTCCGAGCAATGTGTAGCCGTGAAATTGATAGCGGGTATTGCCACCGAACTGGATTCTGTCGTTGTAGTAACCCAAGCCTATGCTGCCGTCGTAATCGGGAGCCTTGAACTCGACCGACGCGCCTTCGGCGTTCAGCAGAGTGGACTGGCCGCCCCGCACGCGGAAAATTTGCGCGTGCCCGCCCCCTGCCCATAGCAGCATGGAGAGGACGAGCGGCCACTGGATTGTTCGGCACATGTTACGGGATTCTGTCGTTCGGCGCGGCCGGCAAGTTCGCCGTTGAAGAAGGAGCAGGCGTTGCGACCGCGGCGGTCACGGGTTCTCCTGTCCGCGCGCGTTCCAGTTTCTGCTCGATCTTGAATTTCCGAAACTGCATCGAGACTTTGACCGGGACGTCCTCGGCTTCCCGCTTGTCGGTCAGAGGAATTTCCAGAATGCGTTTGCTGTGCGGAAACACCGGGAAGCCGGGGGCTTCCTGCTTCTTCTTGCTGTAGAGAAGCTGCGTCTCCATCACGCGCCCGAAGTTGTCCCCATGATTTTCGACCTCGAGCGTCACCTTGTTGGCGCCCGGGTCAAGTTCGGCGCGATCGATGATGATGTCGGGTCTCTCTATGCCGGCTTTTGGCAAGAGGTAGACGGTGTGCGGCAACTGCAGGCGCACGTTCATCCCCTGTGTTGTGCGAAAGTTAAATCCGGTGAATGCCGCGTATATCACGAACCACTGCGGGCTCTTTAGCGAGCTAGCCTCGTAAAAGACGTAGTAGGTCTGTTGCGGCTGAATGCGAAAGCTGGTCGCCGATAATTTGAGGTGAATGTCAGAATCCAGTGGACGGTAGTTCATCTCACCGGTCTCCGTGACGGTGAAGCTCTTGGCTTCGAGTACCACGTTGAGCGGCGTCAAGCCGTCGTTGACGTATTCCACGCGTCCCTTGGAAGGATTGCCGAGCTCGTTGATGAGCGGCCGCACGGTTTGCGCGGCGGCTGCGATGGCAAAAATGCAGAAGGCTCCGGCCATCAGCCGGATCGCTGTGTGAAAAGTTCTGGTCATCGTATCGTCTCGTTTTACGAAATCAAAGCGCCTGAGCTCGAATCGTCAGAGTCCCCGTGTACGTTGCTGCGGGGAGGCTGGGTAGCGTAGTGAGATTGATGTTGAAATTCATCAAATCCGCGTGCGAGCCCGAGCGGTTGTTCCCGAGAATCCTGGTATTCGACAGCATCAGTCCGGCATTCGCTCCGCCCAACGGCACCGTGGTGGTTAGCGCGGTAAAAGGCCCGGCATTGTTGGAGATCTGGAAGTCAGCCGAGGGAATGTTGTCTCCGGCTCCATCCGCCAGAGCAATCGCCGAACTGGCAAAGAACGCATACACCTTCACACTGCCCACACTCGGCTTCAGAGCCCAGGTGGTCGTGGCCGTAATGCCGAGACTTCCTGGATTGCTGGCGCTGCCCGGCGTCAAGCTGAACCTCACTGCGTTGCCGGACAACGATACCGAGAGCGAATCGCTCAGAACCTCCTGCAACGTGATCGTACTGGCGCCTGCATTGAGCACCTGCGCCTGAGAGCGCGCCGCCAGTACGGCGAAAGCCAGCACCAACACCGCTCCCATCCGCCCGATCTGTCGCCGCGAGCTCATCGCGTCAGTCCATTGCCGATCCACACTTCAAACTGGCGAAAGTGCGGGAGCCCCAAGCTCCCCGCCCCACGCCCTTGTCGACGTAAGAACTAAGGAGTCGCCTGCGCCTGAATGTTGAGCGTTCCGGTGTAAGTCGCGGCCGGAAGCTGCGGCAACGTGCCGCCCGTCAGGTTGATATTGAAGGCCATTACATCGCTCTGACTGGCGCTCTGATTCGCGCCCGTGATCGCCACGTTGGTCAGCTGCAAACCACCATTGGCGGCGCCGAAAGCAACGGTATTGGTCAGGGCCGTGGAGGCGCCCGCGTTGTTAGCAATAAAGAAAGCGGATGAAGGAATGTTGTGGCCCGCGCCGTCGGTCAACGCCGCTGCCGCGTTCGCGAAATAGGCATTGACGCCTACCGAAGTGCGTCCCGGCCCCAAAACCCACGTGGTGGTCGCAGTGATGTTGGTGCTGCCGGGATTGGCGGCCGTACCCGCTGCCAGCGTGAAGTTCACCGCACTGGCGGAAAGGCTCACCGTGAATGACTCCGCCAAGGTGGCATTCAGTGCGATGGTTTGCGCATTGGAGTCCAACACCTGCGCCGCGGCCATCGAGGTGGCCAGGGCTAACCCGAGCGCGACTGCTGTGATGCGACCCACTTTCGGAGTGTTCATTTTTCCCCTTTTGTCTTCATGTTGCCGAAGACTAGTTCCGCCCGTCCCAGGTCCGCCTGTCACCGCATCCGGAAGGACATGAACTGAACTGATTATTAGCAAAAAACTCAGGCCGACGAAACTTACTGAGGTATCGGGCCATTTCCAGAAGGGGAGAGTGTGTGGCTTGGGGAGAAGCGGCTCTGCGCTACTAAATCATTGCAGATTAATGCCTTGCATGACTCAGGACGGGGCTCTGGACGCAGCAAGCGGTCAGGCAGGTGATCTCGGCGTTGATACCGACGTTACTCAACGCTGTTACCCAACGCTGCCGATTTCAGTGCGATCGTCCATGAGAAGGGTCGGCAGAGGTGGCTGTGCTCACGTCGAGGTGCAGCCCCTGTCTTACGCTGGTCCCGGGCGGATAGCAGCTTCCATCAGGATCATAGTTGGTGCAGTGCGCGGCGACGTCTTTGCGACGAGGAGACTGCGCAAACTGCCATACTTCGGCAAACGTCACTCCGCTACCCGTGGGATTCGGAGGGCGCTGGGGGAATACACATCCGGGCGAAGGAGGGCACGCGTCATTGATCGCCCAATACACAATTGTGCGAGAGCCTGCGCTCTGGCGGATGTCTTCGGCGGTGACCACCTTTTCCTCGTCCGGCGAAATCATGCCGGAACAATAGATTCCCGCGCGGAACCCCGCGGCGACAATCCCATCCACCCAGGTAAAGATATAGGCCTTCTGCTCGGGCAGCATGCGGCCTCCCTGCTCCTGATCCAGAAAGATCAGGGTGCCCGGCCGGAATCCCTCCCGCCGCGCGGCAGCGGCAGCGGTGGCCGCATCCGAGCGGCCCAGGCGCTTCGCATTGGCAACGCTTTTCAGCTGAGCATAGAGACGGCCATTGAACAGCACCAGGAAACCGAATCTTGCGGATTCAACGGCGGCCCGATGGCCGCGCCAGCTATTCGATGTTGTGCCGGGAGGATTATTCAGCCAATAGCCGGTGTAGGAAAACGTCTGCCGCAGAGTCTTGAGGTTGGCGTCACCGGGGTACTCGTTGCGATCGAAGCCGAGATAGGTAGACGTGTTGTTCTGGCCCTGCGCTGTCAGCGCGCTCAACAGAAGGACGATGAAAAGAGGTTCACGCATCCAAACAAATCTTACCGTAGAGACGTTGCTTGCAAGGTCTCTCCCGGACGAGGGCGTCCGGGACTCCACCATCATCCGCCGATGTGCACCATGGTGCGCGATGCGGGCACGAAATCCACTTCGCCGATGTGATGGCGTTCTTCTTTCTTCATCACCACGCCGCGAATAAATTCCGCCAAATCCTCGTCGCTTGCTCCGCGGCGCATCTGGGCATGCAGATCGTGATCCCACGCGGAAAACAGGCAGGTGCGAACCTTGCCGTCCGAGGTAATGCGAATCCGGCTGCAATGGCCACAAAAGGGATGCGTCACGGGAGCAATGATGCCGAATTCTCCGATGCCATCTTCGAAACGATAGCGGCGGGCCGTCTCCGAGCGCCCATGCGGAATCTCAGCCACAGGCAGGTACTCGGACATGCGGGCTAGAACCTCTTCCAGTGTGACGACGGTCGAAGGCGCCCACACGCGACCCTCTTCGAGCGGCATGAACTCGATGAAGCGCACGATGACGTTCTCCTCGCGCGCGAACATGCCAAAAGGAATGATCTGGTCCTCGTTGAAGCCGCGCATGAGCACGCAATTCACTTTGACAGGCCCAAGTCCCGCCCGCCGCGCTGCCCGGATTCCGGCCAGCACATGATCGTATCCATTGGGGACGCGCGTGATACGCGTAAAGCGGTCTGGATCGACTGCATCCATCGAAACCGTCACCCGATGCAGTCCCGCATCCCTCAGCGGCTGCGCCAGATCGGCGAGCAGATGTCCATTAGTCGTGAGCGCGATCTCGGGCGATGGAGTGGCGTGGAAGGGCACGCCTTCAGCCGTGCCGTTAGCGCTCACAGGGGACGTGGGCCTTAGCCCCTGAGGCCGCAGCTTCGCCAACTCTCGCACAAATTCGACAACGCCGTTCCGCAGCAGCGGTTCGCCACCCGTCAGCCGAATTTTCGTGATGCCCATGCCCACGAGCACGCGCGCCATGCGGAGATAATCCGCAAAGGGCAAATCGCCGTAGAGCGCACCCTCGTTTCCTGTCCGGCAATAGACACACTTGTAATTGCAGCGATCGGTGATGGAAATTCGCAGGTCGGTGATGGCGCGTCCGAATTTGTCGTGAAGGGTAGCCATTCGCTTCCAGTTCGCAGGTCTTAGCAGAGGCGGTCGCCTCGGCGAAGAGCCAACGGATAAGAGCTGTTTAGAGGAGACGAACGCGCAGGAAAACTCCAGCAGGCTCGTTTCCTTTCCAATGCGCTCGTTCAGCAGCGCGGGAGGCGCCGGCGTTTCCCCCGGCACCCTTGGGATGTAGCTTCGCGGGCACCCCCGCGACTTCTCCCTCGCTGTCATGGTCAAGGTTATGCCTACAGACCAAGGCAGTCGGAAACTTCCACCATTATAGATGCGATCGAAGCGAGAAGGAGACAGGTTTTATGCTGGCTCGCGAATAATCGCGGCCGGCGATATCCGCTATTTCAAGTCTTTCTGAATGGCCGCCTCGGCCAGCGGCGCCATGATCTTGAAACCCGCCGCATTCGGATGCAGGCCGTCATCGGCCAGATCCTTCTTCAGCATTCCCTTCTCATCGACGAGGGCCGAAAAGTAGTCGAGATAAGTGATGTTGTTCTTCGCGCAGTAAACTTTCAGCCAATCATTTAATGCGAGAATTCTAGCCTGCGGACGCTGCGCGAAGAAATCCTTGGCACGCTCGGTGTAGTTGTGCACCGGGAGGATGGACGCATACACCACGCGGACCCCGTGTACTCGCGCCAGTTCGGCAAAGGAGGCGAGGTTGGCCTCAATGTCCTCATTGCGCATGGGGCCGGTGTTGCCTGCAATGTCATTCGTGCCTGCGAGAATGACGACCACTTTGGGCTGCAGATCGATCACGTCCTGACGATAGCGGACCAGCATCTGCGGCGTAGTCTGGCCGCCGATTCCGCGGTTGATGTAAGGCTTGCCCGGGAAATAATCCGCGAGCTTCCAGATGTCGGTGATGGAATCGCCAAAGAAGACGACACGATTCTCTCCCGGCTCGGGAGCACCGAGTTGGGCATCCGCCTCGCGATAGCGGGCCAGCTGCCCGAAGTCATCGGTGAACACCGCGATCCGGGAAGCCCGGTACTGATCGAGCCCGGCAAAACCGGTGGTGGGGATGGCGGGAGGGGCTTGCTGGGCCAGAGCGCCAATGGATAGAACCATCGAGACGAAGAGAGTGTGGCAAATCAAATTCCGTTGCATAGATCCTCGGGAATAAAGAATAACTCAGTGTTGGAGCAACAGCAGAGCGCAACGGTTTGCGCATGCGCCCTGAAGACGACGAATGTAAGCGCAACCCACGCTTCCATCCGCGAGATGCGCGCAAATCCGCGACAAAGAAGTCTCGGCCAATGAAGTCGAGCTTCGCTCGACTGAACAGCCGAGGCGACTGTCCCTACATGAAACAAGCTACATCCCGTCGTAGTTCGGCCCGCCTCCGCCTTCCGGTGGTACCCACGTAATAATCTGGTACGGATCCTGGATGTCGCAGGTTTTGCAGTGCACGCAATTTGAGGGATTGAGGCTGATTCGCTTGCCGTTGGGCTGGCTCGCATCATCCATCAGTTCGTAGACGTTTGCCGGACAGAAATTCTGGCAGGGACTGCCGAATTCCTTCACGCACCGGGCATTGCAGATGTTGGTGTCGTGAATGATGAGATGCGCGGGCTGATCTTCCTCATGCTTGGTTCCCGAATGATACAGGTCGGTGAGCTTGTCGAATGTCAGCTTGCCATCCCCCTTGGCAGGACCGATCAGGTGCGCTTCCGCTCCGCCATCGGCAGGTAAGTTGGCCAGCGGCTTCATGCGCTCGTAGCCAGATACCGCGGTGTAGCGATTGCGCAGGCCGCGTCCGCCGGTCACCATTTGCAGGCCGGTGTGGAACATTCCCGCGAACATGCCGTGCTCGAAGCCCTGGTGCAGGTTGCGCACTTTCCAGAGCTCTTCCTTGATCCAGCTGGAGTCGATTTTCTTCTGATAGTTGGCGAGCATCGCTGTGGAGAAATCGTCTTTTTTCAGAGCCTCAAATGCAGTCTCGGCCGCCAGCATGCCGCTCTTGATCGCCAGGTGAATTCCCTTCAGCCGGGCGGAATTGAGGAATCCGGCAGTGTCTCCCAATAGCATCCAACCATTGCCGGCGACGGGAGGAATGGCCCACCATCCACCATAGGGCATGGACTTCGCGCCGTAGCGGATCATCTTGCCGCCCTCGAGCAGCTTCGCGACCCAGGGATGCCGCTTGAACTCCTGCAGCACGCGCTGCGGATCGAGCCGCGGGTCCACGTAGTCGAGGCCAGTAACGAATCCGAGTGAGACAACATTATCTTTCGATCCGTAAATCCACGCCCCGCCATATTCCTTGGTCGTGAGCGGCCAACCCATAGTGTAGATGACTTCACCTTTGGCGATGCGGCCGGACGGCACTTCCCACAGTTCTTTCACTCCCACGCCATAGGTCTGCGGGTTAGCATTCTTCGCCACATCAAATTTCTGGATGAGCTGTTTGGTAAGCGATCCGCGCGGCCCTTCGGCGAGGATCACGATTTTGGCCTGCAGATCATATCCCGGCTCGAAGTTCGATTTCGGCTGCCCTTCTTTATCTACGCCCTTGTCATCGGTACGCACGCCACTCACGCGGTCGCCGTCATAAAGAAGTTCCGAACCGGCAAAGCCGGTGAAAATAGTGATGCCTGTCTCCTCGACCTTGCTTCCCAGCCACTTCACGAACTTGTTGAGCGAGATGACGTAGTTGCCGTGATCGCGGAGAAACGGCGGGGTGATGGGTAATTTGAACTTGGATTTTTCTGTGAGGAAATAAACGCCTTCTTTGCTCACCTCAGCATCGAGCGGCGCTTCTTTCTCAAATCCGGGGAGCAACTCGCGCATGGAGCGCGGATCGAGAAGCGCTCCAGATAAGCAGTGCTGCCCAACCTCGCGCGCCTTTTCCAAAACATAGATGTTCTCTTTGCTAAGCTGCGCGTCGGGATGGGCGGAATTGTGCGCGTCGATCAGTTGCGAGAGCCGCAGCGCGCAAGCCATTCCCGCGGGCCCGCCCCCGACAATGACCACATCAGCCGGCATCTGCGGACGTTCTACACCTTCGATAGGTTTTCGGAAGACGATCATTTCAGTTTCTAGTTTCGAGTTTCGTGTTTTGCTTTTTTGCCACGCGATCAGATCTTGATACCTGTAGCCTATGACGCACCTCACACCGGCAGCGAACGAAACTTGAAACCCGAAACCTGAAACTATCCTTTCGCTTTTTTGATCTCCTCAATCAAGGGCGGCACGATGTCGAACAGGTTTCCCACCACCGCGTAATCTGCGATCTCGAAGATTGGCGCTTCCGAATCTTTGTTTACAGCGATGATCGCGCGCGACCCTTTCATGCCCACAATATGCTGAATCGCGCCGCTAATGCCGAGTGCGAGATACAACTTTGGAGCGACGGTCTGCCCCGAGGATCCAATCTGGCGATCCATCGGCAGCCATCCCGAATCGCAGATGGGACGCGACGCTGCCAGATCGCCGCCCAAAGCATCGGCCAGATTCTTCGCGATCTCGATGTTCTTCTGCTCTTTAATTCCCCGCCCCACGGCAACGATGATCTCCGCCTGCGTGAGATCCACGGCTTGCTTCGCTTCTTTGAAGACCTCTTGAGGCTTGTTGCGGATGACCCCGTCGGCGATTTCAACATTCACAGTCTCAACCGCAGCCGCGGCCGCGCCGGCCTCAGCCTTGTCCGCTCGGAACGCCCCGTTCTGAAATGTCACGAACCACGGTGCATCGCTGGTGAAGCTCACATCGGCGGCCAGCTTACCTTGGAACATCTGCCGGGTGAATATCAGCTTGCCGCCGTCGTGCTTGAATCCGATGCAGTCGCTGATGACCGTGCGTCCCATTGCCGTTGCCAGCTTGGGCACAAAGTCACGCACTTGATACGTGTGCGGCATCAAGACGAGCTTCGGCTGCTTCGATTCAAGGAACTGCTTGAGCCCTGCCGCAAAGGCATCGGGCGTGTATGGTTCCAGTTTCGGCGACTCGACGTCGTAAACCTTCGCCAGCTTTTTTCCGGCAACTTCGGATGCGATTGATGCCGCCCCGCTGCCCACCACCGCAGCTTCAAGAGGCCACCCAGTGGCCGCGGCGATCGCCTGTCCGGCAGTGATGGTTTCCCACGAAACCCGGTTTAACTTCCCCTCGCGCTGCTCAACGACTACAAGAATCGTATCGGCCATAATCAGCTGCTAGCTCCTAGCTTCTAGCTCAAGCCACGTAGGGACAGCCGTCTCGGGCTGTCCAGCCGAGCGAAGCTCGGCCCCGCGGACGAAGGCGTCCGCGGCTACACTTACAACACCCTCAATTCGTTCCTCAGCTTATCCACCAACTTCTTCGCGATCTCCCCCGGAGAACCGTCAATATGCTCCGTTTTCTTGGTCTTCTGCGGGACATACAGCTTCTCGATCTTCTGCAGATTATTCCCGATCGCGGCCTGCACCTCGCCCAGCGGGACCTTACGCAGAGGCTTGTTCTTCGCCTGTTTGATCCCGATCAAAGTCGCATACCGCAGTTTGTTAATTCCCGACTGAATCGTCAGCACCGCGGGCGTGGGCATGTCGACAAACTGGAAGTATCCCGCCTCGAGCTCGCGCTTCACGCGAATTCCGCTGTCGGTCTTTTCAATCTGCATGATGATGGTCGCGTGCGGCCAGCCTAACAACTCCGCCAGGATTACCCCTGTCTGCGCGTATCCGTAATCGTCCGACTGCAAGCCGGTAAAAATAAGATCGAACTGCTCGTCTTTGATTGCCGCCGCGATTGCCTTGGCGGTGTTGAATGCATCCAGCCCGACGAACTTATCGTCCTCCAGATGAATTGCCCGATCGGCGCCCTTGGCGAGCGCCTCGCGCAACACCTGCTGCGCCCGCGCCGGACCGCTGGTGATCACCACTACTTCGCCTTTATGCTTCTCCCGCTGGCGCAGCGCTTCTTCCAATGCGTAGGCGTCGGGTTCATTGACTTCGTAAGAAACGTCCTCGCGGATCCATGTCCCCGACTCGTTCAGCTTCAGCGGCGCATCTTTCTGCGGCACCTGCTTCATGCAAACCAGGATTTTCAAGAGAGTCTCTCCATACATGCCATGGCGGCACGGCGAAACTGGTCAGTATAAATGACACATCCGCACGCGTGGAAATACCCGGAATCAGGTACGCGGCTGCTGTGGCTGATAATCGATTTGCTGAGTTGCTGAGACCCTTGTAGACCTGTTCGCTGTGCGAAAGCAAATCCGGCGCTGTGATCCTGATCACAGACTGGGTGGACCCGTCACGTCAGCATGGCGGGGAGACTTTCCATGGCAGACGATCCTTTCTCGCTCATGCGCCAGAGCATTATTGCCGGCGCTCCTGACACGGCGGCCTACCTCGCCCAGCAGGCGATCGCTGCCGGCACTGCGCCACTCGAAGCCATCAATAACGGATACGTCCCGGGCATGCACGATGTGGGAGAGCAGTTCGCCCGCGGCCAGATGTTCCTTCCCGACATGATGGCCTCCGCCGAAGCGATGCGAGCCGCGATGGGCGTGCTCGATCCGGAACTCAAGAAGCTGGGGGCCGAGCGTCCCATGGCCGGAGTCGTCGTGCTGGGAACCACGAAGGGGGACATTCACGAGATCGGGAAAATCCTGGTCGGCACGCTGCTGACGGCTCACGGGTTTCAGGTCCATGATCTCGGACCGGACATCTCCGGAGAAAAATTTGCCGCCAAAGCGAAAGAACTCAGCGCGGATATCGTCGGGGTTTCAGCGCTCCTGACCACGACCATGCGGAATCAGAGGACCGTAATCGAAGCATTGGAGCGGGCTGGCGTGCGTGGTCGAGTCAAGGTGATGGTGGGAGGCGCTCCCGTGACGCGCCGCTGGGCCGATGAGATCGGCGCGGATGGTTACGCCAAGGACGCAATGAGCGCGGTAGCGCTGGCTCGCGAGCTAATGCAACAGAAAACAGTAATGTAGCCCCGGACCCATTGCTCCCGGGTAAGGTCTTGTGTAGCCCCGGACCCATTGCTCCCGGGTAAGGTCTTGTGTAGCCCCGGACCTATTGGTCCGGGGAAGGTTTTGGTAGCCCTCGTCCAAGGGCTTGCCCAGGGGCTCGCTTCGCTTCGCGGGACGGACCAATGGGTCCGTCCCTACGTGAGACGTGCTGACCCGGAAAGATCTTATGAGACCGAAATTGGCACTACTCGACAATCCACTGATCGAACGCATCCTCGGGGAAGCCTTCCAGCTCATAGATGAACCCGGCGTCCGCGTGGCGCCATACGCTGAGGATTTGTTGCGTGGAGCCGGGGTCCCGGTCAAGGAAGGCGTCGCACATATCCCAGAATCACTCGCCCGGGGCTTGCTCGATTTCGTTCCCCGCGAATTTTTTCTCTACGATCGCAAGGGCCGCCCGGCGGTGCACTATGGCGGAAACGACGTCCACTTCGATCCCGGCTCTTCCTGCCTCAACATACTCGACCCACAAACGCAAGAGGCCCGGCCGGCTTTGTCAGCCGACCTGGTGCGACTGATCCAAGTAGCAGAGATGCTTCCGGAGTTCGCAGCCCAATCGACGGCGATGGTGTGCAACGATGTGCCGCCAGAGATCGGGGATTGGTACCGCCTTCTGCTGGTGCTGTGGTATTCGGAGAAGCCCGTCGTCACCGGAGCATTTTCAGCCCACAGCCTGCACTTGCTTATCGAACTGCTCGCGATTGAGAGTGGTGGCCGCGAAGCGTTGCGCCAGCACCCCCACGCCATTTTCGATGTGTGCCCGTCCCCGCCCCTGAACTGGTCGGAATTCGCATCGCAAAATCTGGTTGATCTGGCGCGCGCTGGTATTCCCGCGGAAATCGTGAGCATGCCTCTGGCGGGCGCCACGGCTCCAGTCACACTGGCAGGTTCGGTGGTGCAGCACGCGGCCGAATGTATTAGCGGAATTGTGATCCATCAACTGGCGCAAGCGGGTGCTCCCATCGTCTGGGGAGCCGCGCCGGCGATTTTCGATATGCGCAGCGGCAAAACTCCCATGGGTGCGATTGAAACCGCCATGCTCGATGTAGCTTGCGCAGAGGTGGGGAAACATCTCGGGCTGCCCACGCATGCCTACATGGTGGCCGGCGATGGCCGGGTGGTTGACGCCCAAGTAGAGATGGAAAGCGGTATCTCGGCAGTGCTGGGCGCGCTGGCCGGCATCAACATGATCTCCGGAGCCGGCATGCTGGATTTTCTCGCGTGTCACAGCATCGAAAAGCTGGTCATCGATGCGGAGGCGATCGCCTCGGCGCAGCGCTTAATCGAAGGCATTGAAGCCCGCGGAGATTCTCTGGCGACAACCATGTTCGCGCAAACCGGATTGGCGGGCGATTTCCTGAAACTCAAAGAAACCCGCGCTCTCTTCCGCCAGGAGCAGCACTTCCCTTCGTCAGTCGTTGATCGTGGTGTCGCTGATATGAACGGCTCGACTGCAGGCATCCTCGAGCGCGCTAGCCAACGGGTTGAAGAACTGCTCTCCACGTACGAACGCCACGCTCTCGCGCCGGAAGTTGAAGATGAAATGATTGCCTTCGCCGCACGAGAAGCACAAAAATCGGGACTGCAAGGCATCCCGGGAATCTTCCGTCCGGACGACGCAGTGGCAAGAGAGGCCTTGGGTTCACATTGACGTGTAGAGCCGTAGCTAGCTACGGCTCTACGGAAGTGCCTGGCTCTGAAGTGACGAAGAGTGGCCCTTTCGGGCCCGCGTTGGGCGGAGATAAATCTGGGCTTTAGCTCGGCGTTGCTATTCCGTGAGCACCGTTGACTGGCCTGAGATTTCAAACCGCTTACGGCAGCGCATATTCTTGCAGGCCATCATGTCGTCTTTCCGCACCATGTAAGACCGGAACTTGGCGAAGCGCGCCCGGTCGCGCTCGTCCGCACGTCCCGAAAGCTGCCGCTTTTTTGTGCGCACGATCCAGGTGACTTCATACTCCGCCGATTCATGGCAGTGCGGGCAATTCAGCGACGCCGGCTTCTTTTCCTGCTTCTCATCGAAAAAATCTCTCTCTTCCATGTTACAAATTATTGCACACTCAGCGAGGCGGGACCGCGATAAACAGTAGCTTTTCTGCGCAGATAGCGATTTAACTGGCTCAGTGCAGGCTGGGGTATGCCCAGAAAGAAGACCAGAAAGAAGAAAAGAAAGCCGTTTCGCGCCGTAACCGCGGTCAAGGAACTGGCCCGCGAGCGTGTCGGCTCGCCTCCCGCAGAGAAGGTAGTGGTCGAGAAAAAGAAGAAGCCTGAAAAGCACAAGCCCACGTTGGGCAAGTTGCTCAGCGACCCTGAGTAAGCAGCTTACTGAAATGTTGCCGTAATGCTGGCGTTGGCATCAAGCGCGACGCTGCAGGTGGTTGCAGGGGGGTTGGAACATCCGATGCTTCCTGGATCCCAGAACCATGTCACGCCGCTGGCTCCGGCCCCGGGGACGCCGGTCAGCACCACAGTGGAATCCAAAGGAAATGCGGCCGTACATGTGCCCGGACACGTAATGCCTGCAGGCGAACTGGTGACGCTACCACTCCCCGAGACCACGACGGTCAGGCTGGCCTGCGTACAGGTGCCGGTTCCCACGCCCGCAGCCGAGACGAAGGCCGTACCGAAAACGTAGTTGCCTCCCTCCTGGATACTCGCCATCACATTGCCGGTGCCGCAATCGCTGATGGCAGTGACCAGTCCCGGAGCATCGATGGTCACCAGATGCTGCGAGTCAATCGACCATTTCGCCTGCTGCGTGACGTCCTTATTTTCCGGAGGATGGATGTACGTGCCGATGGCCTTGAACTGCAACTGCGCTCCCACACCTCCGAAAGTAGCGGTCGCCGGCGTGACCGAGATACCCACAAGCTTCTGACTGCGCGCGCAACTCGCCAGGCTTAGCAGAATACTCGCTGTGAGCATCAGGGCGGCAAGACCAAACCACTTCCGAATCATCGCTAGCTCCTGGGACCGAGCGGCTGGGGATGCACACTACGGCGGGAATGGCGTCACTTTATTCAATAGCAGCGCAAAAAGCAATAGCCGGATCCAGGGCTCGCTTCATGCTTTTACCGCCTCTGCCACAAAGGAAGCGAATTCCCCTACATCCTCCTCCGTGGTGTCGAATGAGCACATCCAGCGCACGATGCAGTCGTCTTCAATCCACGGATAATAGAAATAGCGCTCCATGATTTTCGCAATCGCCGCACGGGGGATCTGCGCGAAGACTCCATTCGCCTCAACCGGCCACACAATGCGGACCTGGGGAGATTTTCTCAACTCCTGTTGCAGAAGCCGCGCCATGCGATTGGCGTGCTCGGCGCCGCGGCGCCACAAGTCATGGGTCAGCAGCGTCTCAAACTGCACCGCCACAAACCGCATCTTGGAATTCAGTTGCATGCCCTGCTTGCGCAAGAACAGAAAATCTTTGCTCAGATCCGGCCGGAAGAACACCACCGATTCCCCACCCATCATTCCATTCTTCGTGCCGCCAAAGGTGAGCACATCCACGCCCAGATCGCGAGTCGCCTCGCGCAGACTCTGGCGTAACGAAACCGCCGCGTTCGCAATGCGCGCGCCGTCCAGGTGCAGAAACATGTCGTGCTCGTGGGCAAAGTTCGCCAGCGCACGAATCTCCTCAGGCCGATAAATGGTACCCATCTCTGTCGATTGTGTGATGGAGACAACCCGCGGTTGGACGTGATGCTGGTCGCCAATCCCGTGAAAGGCGTGCCGCACTTGTTCCACGGTGATCTTTCCGTCCTGATGCGCCAGTGGGATCAGCTTGCATCCCGTATGCTTTTCCGGAGCGCCACATTCATCGGTGTAGATATGCGCGTAATCGCTGCACAGTACGGCGTGGTAAGGACGGGTTAGCGCCTGCAAGCCCAACACATTCGCGCCCGTCCCATTGAAGGTGAAGAACACCTCGATGCCCGAACCGAAATGCTCCTCAAACTTCACGAGCGCCGCGCGGGTGTAATCGTCGTCTCCATAAGCCCGAACATGCCCGCTATTGGCTCGCAGGATCGCCTGAAGAATTTCCGGATGAACTCCGGCATTATTGTCGCTGGCAAAACCGCGACTGGCCTTGGTCAAAAGCTGCGCCATATCGCAACACTGTAGCAGAGCAGCGAGTCTTCTTCCCTGTCATCCCGAGCGAAAATTCCGCGTCGCGACAACGAAGCAAGACCTCAGTCGACCTTGCGTTAAGGGTTCGCAGACTCAGCTGGGTGCCCCACTTCTCGCATCTTTTGCGAGAAGTGGGATTTTATACGTGGTAATCTGAGTGCCCTCGACTTTTACTCCCATGCCCCGCAAACGCACGCTGATTTCGCCTCCTCTAGCCTGGAACCCGCAACTGGCCCCCGTGCCGCACCCGCCGCTCCCGGTGATTCCCGAGCGTGGAGGCACGCAACTGCGCACTCCGCTCCCTACCGCGATCATCGATACGCGCGAGCAGAATCCGTTCTCGTTCCGCCGCTTCAAAGGATGGTTCTCCAAAATCGAATACCGCGCTCTACCTCTTGGCGATTATTCCATCCAAGGCATGGAACACAGTTGCACGGTCGAGCGCAAGGACCTTGCGGACCTCATCTGTTCGTTCACCACGAATCGCGCCGTCTTCATCAAGCGCCTGCGCCGCATGGCCGAACTCCCGCACAGCCTGCTCGTAGTCACGTCGTCACTGACCGAAATCAAATCGGAATATCCGTACCGCGCGGCCAATCCCAACCGCATCACGCAATCTCTGCTCGCCGTGCTCACGGGGCTGCGCCTGCCGTTCATCTGCAGCGACACGCACGAACTGGGAGAAGAAATCGTCGCCTCCTACCTCTACCAGACGTTTCTGTATGATTGGCTGGACAAAAACGGCCACGGCCGCCAGTTGGCCGACGGTGATCTCTAACCGTTTCTCGCCGAGGCGTAGCTTGCTACGTCTGTGCCGGCAGCGCTGGTGAGCGCTAACTCCCCAGATGCTTTCCCGCGAGACGTTGCAAGCAACGTCTCTACGATGAATGCGAACCGACACATGATCGACATTTTCACGCTCGCCGACACCGCGGCACAATTCATTCTCCAACGTGCTCCGCTACGTCCGAAGGTCGGCCTTGTCCTGGGCTCCGGCCTTGGCGCCTTCGCCGACTCTCTCAGCGACGCAACAAAGATTCCCTATTCCGAAATTCCGTCCTTTCCACAATCCACCGCTATCGGACACGCCGGCTGCCTCGTGATCGGCAACGCAGGCGCGGTGGCAGTCGCCGCCATGCAAGGCCGCGTCCACCAGTACGAGGGATACTCCGCGCAGCAAGTCGCGCTCCCAATCCGGGTCTTTGCCCGCATGGGAATCAAATCCGTGATCCTCACCAACGCCGCCGGAGGCATCAACCTGGGCTACTCGCAAGGAGCGCTGGTGCTCATCCGCGATCACATCAATCTGCAGGGAACCAATCCGCTGGTCGGCCCCAACGATGAGCGCTTTGGCGTGCGCTTCCCCGATATGACGCACACGTACTCGCGCGCATGTCGCGAGATCACTCGCGAAGAAGCCGCGAAGCTGGGAATCATGTTGCATGAAGGAATCTACGCCGCGCTGCTGGGGCCCAGCTACGAAACGCCCGCGGAAATCGAGCATCTCCGCCGCATCGGTGCGGATTTGGTAGGCATGTCCACAGTGGCCGAGGTAATCGCCGCCCGGCACATGGGATTGAACGTGCTCGCGATCTCGTGCGTCACAAACATGGCAGCAGGAATCCTGGATCAACCGCTCTCGCACGCCGAAGTGATGGAAACCGGCGAACGAGTTAGATCAATATTCGAATCGCTACTGAAAGCAGTGCTGCCAAGAATCGCCCAGCTGACATAACGAGAGACCCGCACCCACGTAGGGACAGCCCCTTGGGCTGTCCCGCGAAGCCGAAGGCGAGCCATCAGGCCGAGAACCTGTAGCTAATCCGTCTGCTGTCGCTTGGAAGCATTCATTTTCCTTTAGCTGGGATTCTGCGATCTAAACAAACCCTGCACCCACCAAAAGCAACGTAACAGCCGCGTGGTCACTGCCACGTTCTATAATTTCCCGAGCAGTTCAATTCTTGGAGGAATTCATGTCGCAAGCCATCCCCGAGAAGTACAAAGATCTTTTCCAGAAGCGCGCCTTCGCCAGCCTAGGCACTCTCATGCCGGATGGGCGCCCGCAAGTCACTCCGGTCTGGTGCGATTTCGACGGCGAGCACGTCATCTTCAACTCCGCCCGGGGACGGCAAAAAGACAAAAATGTAAGGCGCGATCCGCGCGTGTCGCTGGCCATCATCGATCCTGAAAATCCGTATCGTTATCTGGAAATCCGCGGCCGCGTAGTGGAGATCACCGAAGAAGGCGCCGGCGAACACATCCACAAAATGGCCAAGAAATATCTAGGGGTGGACAAATACCCCTATGGCCAGCCCGGCGAAGTCAGAGTCCTCTACAAAATTAAGCCCGAACACACCACGGTGATGGGATAGGTTAGTTTTCAGTTTCGAGTTTCAGTTTCGAAGTTTGAGTTTCGAGTTTCGAGTTTCGAGTTTAAGAGCCTGCACGTTCCCCAGGGAGAGCCGGCGGGCTTCGCCCGGCCGGACAGCCGAGGCGGCTGTCCCTACATGGTTGAGTGTTGCGAGGATCCGTAGATTTTTGCTCCTTACAGACGTTCATCTTGCGGGCCTCACAGTTTGCATCTTGAAACTGGAAACTGGAAACTTGAAACCCGAAACTTGAACCCTAAGGACTCCGCCATCCGCTCCCACAATCTCTGCTTTCTAGGTTTCGGCAACGTGAATCGCACGCTGGTGCAACTGCTGGCCGAGCGCGCCGCCGAACTGCGCGATCGTTACGGAATCGCATTCCGCATCACCGGCGTAGCCTCCCGTCGCCTGGGATGGAACGCGAATCCTGACGGGTTCGAGATCTCGCAGCTATGCGGCGCGGGCGCTGCCGCTGCTGACACGCTGAAACCGAATTCGAACATCAAAGATGTCCGCGACTGGCTGCAAGCGGCCAAAGCAGACGTCCTCTTCGAATCCACATCTCTGAAGGTGGAGAATGGGCAGCCCGCCATCGATCACATCCGCGCCGCTCTCGACCATGGAGCCCACGCCATCAGTGCCAACAAAGGCCCAATCGTTCACGCCTATCGCGAACTCCGCGACTTGGCTGCCAAGCAAGGCAAGCGCTTCCTGTTCGAATCCACAGTGCTGGACGGCGTTCCCATCTTCTCCTTCTTCGACCAACTGCCGGCGATCCACCTGCAGGGCTTTCACGGGATCCTGAATTCCACGACCAATGTAATCCTCAGCGAGATGGAGCAAGGTCTGAGCTTCGAAGACGCTTTGAAGAAAGCGCAGCAACTGGGAATCGCGGAGACTGACGCCACGCACGATATCGACGGCTGGGATGCGGCGGTAAAAACTGCAGCGCTCGTCACAGTTCTGATGGACGTTCCGATCCGTTTGGATCAGATCGAGCGCGAAGGCATTCGCGATCTGACGCCGCAAGCTCTGCGGAATGCCCGCCGGGATGGCTGGCCCTTCAAGCTGATCTGCCGCGCTCGACGCACGCCCGACGGAGTAAGAGCCAGCGTGAAACCAGAGAAGGTGATGAGCACGCAGCCGATGGCACGAATCACGGGAACGTCGTCCTACATCTATTTCGAAACCGACATCTTCCCGGGCCTGGCGATCACAGAAGAAAACCCAGGGCTGTATGCGACCGCCTATGGCCTGTTAGCAGATTTCGTGCGAGCGGTTGTGTAGCCCCGGACGCCCTCGTCCGCGGTTGCGCGCGAAGCGCGCAATGGGGCTGTCCTGTAATGCGGGGGTCCCGCCAGCTGCAGCGAGCGAGTCTCGCCCTTGTCGTGGAACAGTGATAAAAATAAAAGGATCATATGCCGACCTCCGAACAACTCGCTGCCGCCGCCCTCGACCTCACCCGCATCCGCTCCCAATTTCCGTCCCTGTCGCAGACGGTGAACGGCCATCCCGCCGTCTTCCTGGATGGCCCCGGGGGAACGCAGGTTCCGCAGCGCGTCATCGACGCCATCTCCAACTACCTGCGCCATGACAATGCGAACACGGGCGGAGCCTACGCCACGAGTCGCCGTACTGACGCGATGATCGCCGAAGCCCGCGCGGCCATGGCCGACTTCCTGCATTGTGGCTCCGACGAAATCATCTTTGGCCCCAATATGACGACGCTCACGTTCGCCATGTCGCGCGCCATCGGCCGCGAACTGAAGCCCGGAGATGAAATCGTCCTCACCCGCCTCGATCACGATGCCAACGTCTCCCCGTGGCTGCTCATGGCCGAAGATCGCGGACTGACGGTGCGCTGGGTGGACTTCCGCGACGAAGACTGCACCCTCGACATGCAGGATCTGGCCAGCAAGCTGAACAAGAACACAAAACTGGTCGCGGTCGGATACGCCTCGAATGCAGTCGGCACCATCAATCCAGTCAAAGAAATCGTCCGCCTCGCCCATCGCGCCGGAGCCCTCGCCTATATCGATGCGGTTCACTACGGGCCGCACGGGCTGATCGATGTGGCCGCGTTAGACTGCGATTTCCTCGCGTGCTCCACCTACAAGTTCTTCGGCCCGCATATGGGGGTCCTCTACGGAAAACGCGAGCACCTGAAACGCATTCGTCCCTACAAGGTTCGTCCCAACACCAACGCAATTCCGAATTGCTGGGAATGGGGCACGCTCAATCACGAATGCATTGCAGGGATCGCAGCATGTGTGGAATACATTGCTTCATTAGGCAGCAGCGTGCCGCAAGATTCGGGCGTTGCAAAGGCTGGCAATTCCGGACGCCGCGCCGCGATCGAGTCCGCCTATGCCGCCATCCACGAGCACGAGCGCGCCCTGCTGGAACGAATGGCGAGCGGCCTCAAGCAAATCCCGGGTCTGAAACTCTACGGCATCGCGGACCCGGCCCGATTCGACGAGCGCTGCGCCACGTTTGCCGTTCGCGTCGATGGGTTCACCCCGCTTGAACTCGCCACCCAACTGGGCGAGCGCGGCTTCTTCACCTGGGACGGCAACTACTACGCCATCAACGTCACAGAGCACTTCGACGTGGAAAAATCCGGAGGCTTCCTGCGCATCGGCCTCGTGCACTACAACACCGCGGAGGAAGTCGATCGCCTACTTTCGGCGTTACGCGAAATTGCAGGACGATAGTCCTTCGCCTCGCCTCTGGAAACACAACAGCCCGGGAATGATCCCGGGCTGCAAGAATTTCGACACGACACGCCAGCGTGGCTCCACGTCACATCTGGCAAATGATCTGTATGGCTATGGCCACCGCTTCGCCGTATCTTCCCAACCGGCTGCGCGCACGGGTTGTGGTGCCGGCATAGACGGAGGCGCAGGAACAGAAATCCTTGGCGCCTGCGGTCCATTCACGGCGGTGGGTAGAGCGCTCTTGGCCGCTTCTGAAGCATTCTCTTTTTCTTCCGACAGGAGCGGAGCCACCAGCCGTAGTGCCTCCACCTCTTTCTCCAGACGGGTCAACTCCATCTCTTTCTGCCGCAAAACTTCGTAAACATTTTTCATATCCTGGGCACCTGCGAAGTCAGTCGGGATGAAAAACCTCTTTGGCACTTTAGCAGAGTTGCCCTTATTGTCAAGGCTTTCCAAGGGTTCCCCTGTATTGACACATCAAGTTTGCCATCCTCCGACCCAACCTGGGGATCGTCCCTGTTTGAGAATATGCGGGGCGGAAGAGTGCCTATCGAAACAGAAGGAACGCCGCGATCAACGCGACCACGAGAACAAGCGCCCCAATCACGTACTTGTTCATTGAAAACCACGACGACGAATCCTCAAGACCACCGCTAAAAACGAAACTTGGAGCGGCATTCTGTACAAGGGTCGACGCGGCCGCTTCGGGTACCGCCGCCCGTCTTTCGGGCGCAGCAACTTTGTTGTTCGATTCCGCTGGTTGAGGCACAGCTGGGGAGGAAGCCGGCTTGGCAGCCGGAGCCCCCGCTGTCGGGGAAGATGAAGTTCCAGCCGAGCGCCCTGCGGCGGATCTCTCCGCCGCCCCCTTGGCTGGCGAACTCTCCGCAATGGCCCCGGTCGGCATGGGTTGCGGACGCTTCAACTGTCCGCGCCATTTCTTTTCTTCGCATTCCACACACAGCACCCGCCCACCCGAAATCGGGAACCCGCAAGCCTCGCACTTCCGTAGCCCGCGCAGCACCGGGGGAACGTGGCTCTGATCGCTCTCCCCTGAATTTTCTGCGGCAGCGACCGTTTCGGCTGCCGACCACAACAATGGCTTTGCAGGCTTTGACACGTGGTCCTGCGGCTGAGCAGAAAAAGTCGGCTCTTCGAGGAGAGATTCCTCGCTGGACGACTTCGCCATAACAGGCTGCTGATTCCGCGATGCTTCCCCGCCAGGCTCCTGCGCCGTCGAGGAGAGCGGCGCGGTCACAGTCTGCTCGACCGGCTTGCCAGATTCGATTGGTGCTGCTGCTAACGCAGCGGTTGGCTGCGGAACGGCTGCTTCATGCTTCGCTGCAGCCACAGGCTCGTCGGCCTCAACTTCAAGAATGTCATCATCGAGAGTCGGGTTGTCCAGAACCGAACTTTGCGGACCACTGCCGGTAGTCTCCTCGCCCCTCAGCTTCTCAGGTAGTGTTTCGGTCACGTGCGCAAGCTGGACAGCGGTCTCCACCATCTGGCCCAGGCGCTGCACGGCTGAGAGATCGCGCTCCCCAAAAGCGTTGGTCTTGCCTGAGAAAAGCTCGAATACTCCTAACACTTCTTCATCGTGGACCACCGGCATGACCACGACCGAAGCGATTCCCAGTTGGCGGCAGACTTCGCGATTCACGCGCGCATCGCGCTCAGCATCGTCACAGCGGAGGAGTTGCTTGGTGCGCACGCTCTCGCCCGACAGCCCAAATTCGGTAGAAAGCAGCGCGCCCAGTTCCGGAGCATTCGAGCCAGTGCTGGCGCGGCATAACATGTCTTTCATTCCCTGGCGCCGCAGGGCGATGGCTGCCCCGCTGGCACCGGTAATGAATTGCGCGCGATCCGCTAACAGTTGCAGCGCCGCATCAAGATCGCGCTGCGCCATTTCCGCCAGAGAACGCCCGACATCTTCGCCGCGAATACTAGGCCATGCCGGCACCGAAGCTCCTGCCCGTGCCAGCGACAAGGCTGCTGAAATCGACTGTGGGTTCGGTGTTTGAGAATTCTGCTGCAATGTTTGAACTCCGGGCCCAAAAAATTCGGCGACTCAAGATGTAAGAGGAATACGTGTCTGGAGTCTCGCTCCCATCTACGAAGCTGTCAAGATTCCGGCCGCGCAGAAGGTCGAATCAAAAAGTGCGGGAACTCAGCCCCGCGCCTGCGCACGCAACGCTCACGTAAGTACAGGCCACAAAACCGGCACCGGACCTAATGATTCCGGCGGGACGTGTTTCAGCTTCAAATATGAAGCTTGAAATTTGAACTCCGACGTTGTCCCTACGTCTTCTTCCGCCGCTTCAGGGCGGACTGCGCCAACCGGTTCGCCTCCACGTTGAACTCGCGCCGCACATGAGAAATGGAGAACTTCAAGGATCGCGCCAGTTTTCGGCAAGTCCAATGCAGCGAATACAGCCGCGGGCTGCGGCACTCGTACTCCCCAGTCATCTGCCGCACCACGACCTGGGAATCAGAATAGACGTGCAGTTTCCGCGCCTTGAGCGCGACGGCGTACTGGAGAGCTTCCATCAACGCCGCGTATTCCGCGACATTGTTGTCCTGGTTGCCGATCCACTTGGCGATGCGAACCGGCCCCCCGGCCAACCCGCTGATCACTACGCCAATGCCCGACGGCCCCGGGTTTCCCAGGCATCCGCCGTCCACATAGGCCACCAGTTCCGTCAATTCGGGCTTTCTCGTTTCACTCTGCTGCCTAACCCACCCTGTCTCGCCACTGTTTGGGAGAGAAAGAGTGGGAACTGCGATATCTGCAAGATGCGCCATGCTTACTTCACCGTCAAGACGATTATTTGGTTCGCTTTCAGCGCTTTGTAGTTGTTGCCAAGACTGTGGAATTTATTGTGCAAAAGCCGTCCGTATTAATTCTGGGTAAATCTAAGGTTCTGCTTTACAACCATTTGCATTTTGCAATTTTCACAGTACTCCGGCTGACGACTGCACCAATAGTTTGCGTTGACTTTTTTCATTACTCTGGTAACTTTGCTTGCGTCGACGGTCGAAAGGGTTGGCACAATAAAACGAGCCAGTCCGAAGTAGACTGAGTGATCAGCCGGGCGGGGCGACCCGCAAGGCTACCGGACCTGAAAAAACCGACGGATCTGCGAGGTTCAGTTGGGGTCAGGGACTGCGAAAGCAGTGATCGCATCAAGGGGTCGTGACGGTACATGCTTCCACGTTGTTAGCTCCCTCGCAGGAGCTGGCAGCTAGAGCATAACCAATGTCACGGCCCTTTCAATTTTTTCCCCTAAGTTTTACTCTTTCCCTAACAATTCATCTTCGCGGTGCCGTCATGCGTATCCGGATTGCGGCTTAATGCGCCACTCTGGCGTTTTTGATATTCACAGGTGGGATTTCAGCGCAGACCCCATCGCCCCAGGAGTATCCCATGTCCCGCGACCGTGCTCACCAAGGCCTGCGAGGCCCAGTGAGGTCTTGCAAAGAGGAGACGACGCTTCCCGCTGTCGCAGACGTTCACCCCCAGATTCGCTCCGAATCCACAACTGAATTCGACCGGGAAGGCCGCGAGACCAGCACTCGCATTCTTCAATCGGATGGCGCATCGTGGATCACGCGTTCTGAGTACTCGCCCTCTGGGCAACTCCTTAAAATCGTTTCTGGTATCGAGGGAAAAGCGGTAAGCACAACTGCTTACATCTATGACGATCAGGGCCGCCTTCAGAAAATTGTCCCGGACAGCCAGGGCGAGGTCCCGATCTTGCCTCAGCCAATCTCGTTCCACTACGACCAGCAGGGAAGAAAGACTAGCACCGTCAGTTCGACCGCTGCGGATTACCGTCCGAACACGGCCAGCGCCCTCGGACCATTCGAAGCGTTGGACCTGCCCCCCAACCTTCCGGCGGCGGAACCGCGACCACCATCTACGACGAACATGATCGCCCTACCGAAGTCGAGGTGCGTGATGCCAAAGGCGAGTTGGTGATGCACGCCACTCGCGCCTATGACTCACAAGGGAGAGTTACGGCCGAAAAGCAATTCCATGACAACTTCGCGCCCATGTTTGCTCCCGAGGCTCACGAAAAGATCCTGCAGGAGTCCGGCCTCTCCTCCGAACAGCTTGCGACACTCGTGCAAGCCGAGTTGCCAAAACTAATGGGCGGGCATACGGAAGCGTACACGATCAGTTACGCCTACGACATCCACGGCCGCGTCTCGCACACCACCCGTCGGATTTTCAATCAGCAAGACGAAATTGACACCACCTACAACGAGCACGGCGACATAGAATCCGAAATCACTCGCAGCACGGAAATACCTGCAGACGGAAGTCCCAGTCCGGGCCAGCCGCCGTACTCAGAAATCCAATACTCGTATCAATACGATGAGCACGGGAACTGGACCGAGAAGACCACAGCCTATCGCTCAACGCCCGACGAAAACTTTCAGTCCCCTTCCACCATCAAACGCACCTTAACCTACTACTGATAGCGTCGGCCTTGGCAGCAGATTTCGCTAGCGACTCTGCTCTGTGCTCACCCGCCATGTTTTGCGCCACCACCCAAGCTGCCGCGCCGAATATCCAGGAGATGGCGAACGCAGTTCGGTTGAGTCGCGTCGCAGCCGTCAGCAGCGCAGGCAGCCACACCAGCAAAGTGTAAACAGTGATTTGCCCGGCTTCCGCCCAGGCGGCAATTCGCGGCAGCACGTTGAAAAACACTCCCAGCCCGCTGGCAATTTGTCCGGCTCCGGTGAGGTACGCCCAAATGCGGGGGGCTGGCAGCCAGTGCGGCACGAATCCAGCCGTCGCGTCCACATAGACGATATGCGATAGCCCGATCGGCACGATCGAAACCGCAAACAGATAGCTGGCAGCCTGGACTCCTCGTCCGCCCGCAAGGAAGCCAAAAGGTGATTCACTCGGAACGTCACCAAACACCGCAAACAGCGTCCATCCTCCTGCCAGCAGAAGCGTCAGTTCACCCAGACCGAGCCAGGAACCTTCCGTACCCGGCTTGCTAACAACGTCCGGCACTTTAAGCAAAGCCCACAGGAATAGATACGGAAGAAGAACCCGTACCGCCCACCTCCGGAGTCGCGCAATCAGGAGTCCCAATCCCAGAAGGATCATAAGAACTCCGGACGCATACGCCACCGCCGTCCGTGCCGGCAGCCACGCGGGAACGGGTTGCCACACCAGCGCGAAATCGCCGTACCCGAGAGCCAATCCACCCAGCCCTAGCAGCCCGATGGCAAAGAGGCTCAATGCAGGTTGTTGTCTGCAGCTCATAAGAATGTCGAGGCAAACATTGTACGTGTAGGGGCGGACGCCTCGTCCGCCCCGCTAGCGCACGCCAGCGTGAGTGAGCAAGGACCATGCGAAACAATCAGCGCCCCCATTCATCACTTCTCATGAAACTCCGCCCATGTCCCCGTCTTGCCTTCGTAGATGCGTATATTGCATTGCTTCGGCGCCATGTGTCCAAAAACCAGGCTGAAGGGCTGCGCCTCGCTGATTTGCGCCAGGTCCATCGGCGCACGCACCAGGTCCTGTTGCGGGTTGTATTCCCCCGCCTTGACGTTCTTGTTGATGACCAGGGTCCAGCGATCCTTCGCCGGAATCAGATACACGCTGTAAGCACCCACGGGAATTTGCGTGTTCGCGATCGTGAGATCCGTCTGGGTAAACAGAACCATGGGTTTATCGCCCGGAGTCCACATTTTCCCCGATGTCAGGTTTGCGTTTTTCACCGTCGCACTATTGTCATATTGGATGCTCATCTGCTTGCCATCCTGAAAAGTGCAAGTAGCCGTGGAATCCGTTCTGCCTTGCTGGGCGGCGGCCGGAATCAACAGGCCGCTCAATAACAATGCCGAAACTGCCAGATGACGTTTCATTTTGTTCTCCTCCTCAGCCCCATGAAGGCTGCACTTCGTTGATCTCCCATTCCTGTACCGCAGTGCGAAGCTCGCTCCGGGTAGTCGGGAACCATGGCATCGAATACGAACTAATGGCGTACTCGAAATCGCACTGCAAAATAGCTTGGAGTTGCTGGGTTCGAACAAGAAGAGATCAGCAGCGAAGGACGCTTGTGGGCAATGAGGTGAGAAAGGCCAAATCATGATCCCAAGTCAGGCTCAGGGAGGACGCAACAATATTCCCAAACAGAGCTGAAGTGAAAGTTCTCGGCGCCCCTGCCATAGCCACCTGGAGCTGGGTGGACGATTGCGCTGCCTGGAGGGTCGTCGCGGGCCCATGAACCGCCGGATAGGGTCCAGCACTAGCAGGAAAAAGAAACAGGGACAGAACGCATAACGCTACCAACAAACTCGTCTCGTAGACGATCTGGCGGCTCATGGCGACTGCAAGAACTATACCGCCGGACCAGCGAACGTTCAATCCGGGTGTGTCTGTACGACCCGCGCCAACCCAGTGCCAACGTCGCCCTGCGCTGAAGGCGTGCAGCCATGCCGCAATGGTGAGTTCCTCAAGCATCGAAGGGACATTCAAATGCGCTGGGGATTGTCCCGCAACCGTATCTACCGTTCGCTTATCAATCGTTTGGGACAGCTCGTCCTCAATAGAAAATCGTTTTACTAACTTCGCCTCCTCTGTGCAATAATTCCTCCGCATCATCTCCGCGGGCGAACTCGCCTCTGCGGAAATCACTTGCTGCAATTGTGAGGACGGAAACTCATGGCTAAGAATCCCCTGTCCCGCCGTCGCTTCATACAGCTCGGCACTGGCGCCGTGGCGGCTACTACCGTCGCCAAGAACATCCTGCAACCTCATCCGCTCTACGCTGCCCCGCGCCGGGTTGCGCCCAGCGACACCGTCCGCTTCGCCTCCATTGGCACCGGCATCCGCGGATGCGAACATCTGCAGGCTTCTCTCGATGTGCCCGGCATTCAGTGCGTCGCGGTCTGCGATCTTTATGACAGCCGCCACACCGCCGCTCGGGAAGCGGTTAAGAATCCCAACGTCGAAGCCGTGCGCGACTACCGTAAGATTCTCGACCGCAAGGACGTCGACTCGGTCCTGATCGCTACGATGGACCATCAGCATCGCCACATCTTCGAGGACGCCGTGGCGGCCGGCAAAGATGTTTATTGCGAGAAACCCATGTCGCACACCGTCGAAGATGGGTTCGCCATGGTCGACGCGGCACACAAGCACAATCGCATGGTTGCGGTCGGCAGCCAGCGCGTCAGCTCAATCCTCTACGCCAAGGCGAAGGAGATTTACGATTCCGGCAAGCTCGGGGAAGTCTTTTCCATCAATGCCTACTGGGACCGGAACACTCCAAGCGGCGCTTGGGTCTATCCCATTCCGCCCGATGCCAGCCCGCAGACCATCGACTGGAACGCCTTTATTGGCGGCGCTCCCAAGCACCCCTTCGATCCCGTGCGCTTCTTCCGCTGGCGCTGCTACACCGATTATGGCGAGGGCCTCGGCGGAGACCTCTTCGTTCATCTGATCTCGGGTATCCACTTCATCACCGGCACTAACGAACCCGCCCAGCGTGCGCAATCCAGCGGAGGCCTGTTCCACTTCAAGGATGGCCGCGAGTTCCCCGACCTCATCGAGACTCTGTACGACTATCCCAACTTCCGCATGACCCTGCGCTGTAACCTGAACAATGCCGGCGGAGAATTCATCGGGTTCTATGGCACGAAGGGAACGATGATCATCAAAGACTCGACCCTAACCTATCAGCCGCAGAACATCCAACCCGAGCCGGAGGATTACTCGATCTTCGGTTGGCCGAAGAATCTTCGGGACCAGTATCTGGAGAAATGGCACGAAGAGCATCCCGAACCGAAAGCACTCAACTGGAAGACGGAAGATGAGGGCGAAAGCTACACCGTGCCGCACGGCTACAGCGACACAGTCGATCACCAGGCCAACTTCTATAACGCCGTCCGCACCCGGAAGCCGGTTGTCGAAAACGAAGTGTTTGGCAACTACGCCGCCATCGGATGCCACCTGGCGAACTACTCGTACTTCAACAAGTGCGTAGCCGTCTGGGATCCCAGCAGCAAGAAGATCGTAAAGGCATAGAGTGGGTAGCCCCGGACGCCTCGTCCGGGGTTGCGCGCCAAAAGCGCGTAATGGAAGAAGCTATAATCGTGCCCCATCCTGATCTCGCGCACCTTGCGAAATCAGGATGGGGCTTTTGATTTTCTCGCCGGAAGAAGGGCCCCTCGTAAAGGCTGCACATCCCTAAGCGCAGGGCTGGCTCATAGCTGCTTTTTCTTCGGCAGATACTTCTTGTCAATCGAAGCAACCACAACGTAGTTAGGATCCACCATCTCGTTGAAATGGATCCTTCCCACTTTCGAGAGCAACTCGTACGCGTCCATCTCCGATAATCCGTAGTCGCGATGGATCCAGTACACCAGTTCGGTGAGCGCGATCCGCACCGCGTCCTCGGCGGGACGATACGCGCCCACGGTCATGATCGCGTCCTCATTCTCAAACTGCGGCCACTCGATGTGGCGTCCTTTGATAACACTCACCTGCACTCGCGCCTTCAGCGGCACCTCAATCGCTGATCCCGCCGCTTCCCCATCTCCCATAGCGGCATGGCCGTCGCCTAAATACAGCAATCCTCCTTTCACATTCACCGGAAAGTACACCGTGTTGCCAACCGAGGCCTCAGGCGAGTCCATGTTTCCGCCGAACTCCGCCGGAACAATCGAACTGCGCGCCTCCCCGTTGGCCGGAGCCACGCCCAGGCACCCGAAGAACGGGTGCATGGGAATCTTCACCGAGAAATCCGAATCCAGGGCTTTGAAAGTCGCTGTGTTGTCCGCGTGATTGATGGGATAAAACCAAACGCGCTCCTTCCATGGCGATTTCTCCAGCATCGGCGTGTATTTGGACGAATTGATCGATCCGAATCCTGGCGAAAACGCGCCCACACCCATCTCGCCGTCCACCTGCAGATCCAGGATCTTCACAGCCAGCGTGTCCCCCGGCTCTGCGCCTTCGACGTAAAAAGGACCAGCCAGCGGATTGTCCCCCTTCGCCATGTCGAGCGTGTCCCCGGGCTTCTTCAGGCCATTGCCAAAGCAGTCCAGCGTGTTGGTATCGAGAATGTCCCCCGATTCCAAATGAGCCACTGGTTCCGCCGTCGCAAACAGGTATTTCACATTAGCGTTGGTGGTGGTGTAGTGCACGACGTTCTGAGCCGAACCGTACGAACCAAACAAAAGCAAAGCCAGCGATAAGAAACGCACAAGCCCTCCATTCGGCCTCGATATTACCAGCATTCCGGCGCGTGGCCGGGACCATGCAGCCGGACGCATTGATCCCCGGGGTTTGTAATTTCTAACTCTGACGAACGCAGGTTCTACGCAGTGCAGCGTCTGTCTAACTTTCCTCTCGTCCCAATACGCAAGCTCCTTTGACCTTTCGAGACCTACCCTTGAAGCGACCTTGCCGGGAATATGTATGCAACGTGATATCAGTCCTGCCCCAGACTAATTGGGGCAAAAACTCAAAGCTCCATATCCCCCGCCCGGGCGCAGAAGCCCGGGAAAAAGAGAGCGTACGACATGAGTTGTCTCGGATCCCCCCGGAGACCAGCTTGCTGGATCTTCGTCCTTGCTTCACTCCTCGTCATCTCAACCTCAGCGTTGAGCCAGGTTTCCCTCACTGGCACTCCCGTCAGCTTCGGCAGCGTGCAACTCGGAACCAATCTCATCAAGCCCGTCGTTCTGACCAACACCGGCAGATCGGCGGTGACGATTTATCGAGTAACGGTTTCGGGCACAGGTTTCACTCTCGTCGGGCCCAATCTCCCCATCATTCTCGGTTCGCACAAGAGCGTGGCCTTCTCTCTTTCGTTCTTGCCTCAGTCCGCAGGAAGTTTCACCGGCAACGCTACCGCATCGGGCTACGTCACCTGGGGCGGCAAGTATAGGACTCGTTACGGCAGCGTCACGGTCAGCCTTTCCGGAAGCGGCTACAGCACGAATCCGGGATATCTCACTGCCCCTCCCAGCCTGAATCTGGGAAGCGTCACCATCGGCAGCAGCCAGACGCAATTGCTCACTTTATCGAATACCGGAGGAGCCGGCCTGACCATCTCCGGCGCAACGCTGAGCAATAACGCATACACAGTCAGCGGCTTGTCCTTTCCCTACACATTGCCCGCAGGCAGCAATGCGAGCTTGTCAGTCGTGTTTGCGCCTACCGCCACTGGCATTGTCAATGCCAACCTCAGCTTCGCTTCGAACGCTTCCGATCCTGCCCTTGCCGTATCTCTCACGGGCAGCGGAACCAGCGCGAGTGGGACGCTCAGCGTCGCACCCGCCTCGATCAGTTTCGGCAGCGTCAACATCGGAAGCACGCAGAGCCAGAGCGGCAGCATCAGTGCCAGCGGCGGCAGCGTGACCTTGTCGTCGACGAGTTCCAGCAACTCGGCTTTCACGCTGGGCGGACTGACTCTACCCATGACCCTGGCTGCCGGCCAGAGTGTGCCCTACACCGTCACCTTTGCTCCCACAACCTCCGGCACGGCCTCGGCCAACATCTCGTTCTTCACCAGTAATTCCAACTCAGCCTCGGAAACCGCCAGCGGCTCCGGGGCTACAATTCAACACACCGTTAATCTCTGGTGGAATGCGAGTACTTCGGCCTCGATCAGCGGATACAACGTGTATCGCGGTGCATCCCCCAGTGGCCCCTTCTCCAGAATCAATCCGGCACTGAACAGCGCGATGAGCTACAGCGACAACGCGGTGCAATCCGGCACGACGTACTACTACGTAACAACCGCCGTCGATGCCTCTGGAGTAGAGAGTTCCTACTCCAACCAGGCGACGGCCGCAGTCCCGTTCCCCTGATCTACGGGGGTGAGTGTGCCTCGCGATGTTCGAGAAACGCGGTTTGAATTGCCTTCACCGCGGACCAAGAGTATCGGTCCGCGGTGAAGTGCATTTATGCCCACAACTCTCCCGGTGAGATCCACGACGGTGAAGGAATTAACGCTGCACTCCCCCCCACCGCGCCACGGAGCAAGAGCCAACTGAGAACGAAGGCTAAGTACCGCTCAATGGATACTGGATATCGGGTACTCAGCGCAGACATTTGCGCTATCGTTAGTGATGCCCTTCTCCCGTCCAAAGCGAAGAACCTACTCCGAGGACGAACTCTATGAATACGCGGTAGCTGCGCTCGCCCGCCGAATGCGGACGGTGGCGGAATTGAAGAGGCTGATGCGGGCGCGTCTGGAAGATCCGGAATCGGAATACAGCGAAACGCTGGTCGAACTGGTGATTCGCCGCCTCAAGGATCAGGGATACCTGAATGATTCGCAATACGCCGCCTACTACTCCTCCATGCGCCGCGATAACCAGAAAGTTGGGCGCCGGCGCGTGATCACCGAGTTGAAAACGCGCGGGGTGCACGGAACCGTGATCGACAAAGCGGTAGACGCTGCTTACGACGGAGTCAGCGATGAAAAGCAGGCGCGCGAATATCTTCGCAAAAAGCGCATGGAAAAACCAAAGGATCGGAAGGAAGCGGCGCGAATCTTTCGCCAGTTGATGCGCGCCGGCTTCGCCAGCAAGACTATCTTCGGGATTCTCAAAAAGTGGGATGTCGAGGATGAGGTGCTGAGCGCGCTCGAGGAAGAGACATCAGAACAATGAACCGCCCAGCGGTCTGAGATTGCCAACCTTTTGAGGACACGACATCCGCAACCCGCATCTCCCCGGTGCGCTCCGCGCCCTCTGCGGTATTAATTTAGAATGGCTTATCCATGCTAACTGGCTCTGAAATACGCCGAAAATTCCTGGACTTCTTTGTGCAAAAGGGACACAAGGAGGTGCACTCGTCGTCGCTGGTCCCGGCCAATGATCCCACCCTGCTGTTCACCAATGCTGGGATGAACCAGTTCAAAGACGTCTTTCTCGGCCTGGAGAAGCGCGACTATTCGCGGGCTACGACTTCGCAGAAGTGCGTGCGCGCCGGCGGCAAGCACAATGATCTAGAGAACGTCGGCTTCACCAACCGGCACCACACGTTTTTCGAGATGCTGGGGAACTTCTCCTTTGGCGATTATTTCAAAAAGGATGCGATTGCCTACGCATGGGAACTGATCACAGCAGCGGCATGGTACGGCATTGCTAAAGACAAGCTTTTCGTCACGATTTTCAAAGGCGAAAACGGGATCGCGCGGGACGCCGAAGCGTATGACCTTTGGCTCGGGACAGGCGTCCCCAAAGAGCGCATTTATGAGATGGGCCTGAAGGATAACTTCTGGCAAATGGGCGATGCGGGGCCGTGCGGACCTTGCAGCGAGATTCACTACGACATGGGGGCGATCGCGTCGGATCAGGGCCATACGGATTGCCAATTCGGCTGCGAGTGCGGCCGCTACGTCGAGATCTGGAATCTGGTGTTCATGCAGTTTGACCGGGATTCCTCCGGCAAGCTGACGCCACTTCCGAAACCATCTATTGATACGGGCATGGGACTGGAGCGGGTAACGGCGGTGCTGCAGGGCGTGATTTCGAATTATGAGACGGATTTGTTTACGCCGCTGATCAAGCGGGCGGCAGAACTGACTGGCGCTTCGGGACGCGGCGCTTCGCGCCGCGGGGCGGACGAGGGCGTCCGCCCCTCCACGAGCCATGTAGGGACGGGCGCCTCGCCCGTCCATGCCGAGCAAAGCTCGGCAGCCTCCAGTCACAAAGCGGCTGCATCCCTACGAGTGATTGCCGATCACTCCCGCGCAGCTACTTTCCTGATTTCCGACGGCGTACTGCCGTCCAATGAAGGACGCGGCTACGTGCTGCGCAAGATTATCCGCCGCGCCATCACGCATGGACGCCTGCTGGGTCAGACCAAGCCATTCCTGTATCAGATGGTCTTTGCGGTGCGCGATCTGATGAAGGACGCGTATCCCGAACTGAACGAAACAGCGGATCGCGTCTCGAAGGCGGTGCAGGTGGAAGAGACGCGGTTCGCGCACACGATGGACGTGGGCCTCGAAAAGCTGGAGGCTCTGCTCAAAAGTTCATCCGAGCGACTCGCCGGCGAAGCTACTTTCAAGCTGTACGACACGTTCGGTATGCCGCTCGATTTCATGCAGGATGCGGCACGGGATCAAGGAATCGAATTCGATCGCGCGGGTTTCGATCGGGCCATGGACGAGCAGAAGGCCCGGGCTCGGGCTTCCTGGAAAGGCGCGGCAAAGCAGACAGCGAATCCCGCGTACCAGCAGTTGCCCAAATCCGAGTTTGAAGGATACCGGCAGACTCGGTCTGACAACTGCGAAGTGCTGGCGATCATTCACAAGGGGCAGGGCGTGCGCGAACTGAAGGCCGGTGAAGAGGGCGGAATCATCCTCGATCACACGCCGTTCTACGCCGAAGCGGGAGGCCAGGTTGGCGATCGCGGATGGATGTATTCCGACGATCACAACACGATCGTTGCCGACGTGAAGGGATGCTATTACCCCATTCAGGGCGTACGCGCACATCAGGTGATCGCGAAACAAGCAATCAAAGTCGGAGATCGCGTCGATGCCGTCGTTAATACCGACATTCGCGAAGCCACCATGCGGAATCATACGGCCACGCACCTGCTTCATGCCGGCTTACGCGAGGTGCTCGGCAAGCACGTGAAGCAGGCAGGATCCCTGGTCGCGCCCAATCATCTGCGCTTTGATTTCTCGCATTTCACTGCGGTGGCGGACGAAGAGCTGCAGGATATTGAGGACATCATCAACAAGCAAGTACTCCGCAATCGCAAGGTCGACACGATTGCCGATGTCCCCATTGATGTCGCCATCAACGAGTATCACGCGATGGCGTTATTCGGAGAGAAGTACGGCGACAAAGTGCGGGTAATCAAGATCGGCGATTTTTCGACTGAACTTTGCGGCGGAACGCACACCGGCGCAACCGGCGAGATCGGCCTGATCAAGATTCTGAAAGAAGGCAGCGTGTCCTCGGGGGTCCGGCGCGTCGAAGCGATCACCGGCGAAGGCTCCGTGCAACACTTCCGCAAAGATCATCAGCTGGAGAACGTGGTAGCTTCTTTGGCCACACATTCTGAGACTGCGTCCCCAGCCGATGCACTCAAGGCCGAGTTGGACAAGAAGGACGCCGAGATCAGGCGCCTGGCGCGCGAACTTGATCAGGCGCGCATGAAGTCGGCCTCATCCTCAACCGCAAACCTGGCCCAGAACGTCAAAGAAATCAAAGGTGTGAAGGTTCTGGCGCATCGCGTCGACAATCTCGAGCGCGCGCAGCTACGAACGTTGGTCGATCAACTTCGGGACAAGATCGGGTCCGGAGTTGTCGTGTTGGGCTCAGCGTCGAATGGCAATGTGGCACTGATTGTGGGCGTCACCAAAGATTTGACGGGTCGCGTGCAGGCGGGTAAGGTGATCGGGCCTGTCGCGCAGAAAGTTGGCGGCAAGGGCGGAGGGCGTCCGGACCTGGCGGAGGCTGGCGGGAAAGATGCGTCCGCCCTGGATGCCGCGCTGGACGGGGCCTACAGCGTTGTTGAGGCACTGCTGGCATGAACCTGGACGATACCGCAACCGATCTTTCAGAGGAGCGGCTGAGGTTTATCAAGCATAAGGGGCACGAGATCTTTCTCGTCGACTTCAGCAACTGCTCGGCGGCGGAGATCATATTATTGATCGAGCAAATCCGCATCATTGTGGCCCGGCACCCCCACGATTCGATGCTGACGCTGGCCGACTTCAATGGCGCAGAAATCGACAAGAAAGTGGCCACACGGATGAAGGAAGTGCTCACCCTGGATCGTCCTTATGTGAAGCGTTCGGCATGGGTGCACGCCGAGAGCGTGCCGCACGTGTTCTACGAGAACATCAAGAGCTTCTCCCAGCGCGAGATCCCCACCTTCAAAACGCGAGAAGAGGCCATGGACTGGCTGATAACCGAGTAACAGGCAACGTTCCGGCACTCAGTTCATTTCTGCCGGCTTTCCTTCGAGTGAGCTTCCAGCAAGCGTTTCGTCAGCAGGACCATTCCGAAGATCTGCGTCCACTCGGAGACGATATTTCCTACCACCTGTCCCCATTTTGAATTGGGGCTCGACGCTGCAAACAACCAGACCCATCCTGCGCCGGTTAGCACCAGAAAGATGGTCAGAGAGTGATCCTGCAGGAAACGAAGCACGGGCCTGAGCCAGTGATGCGGGGGCATGCGGCTCTCGGCAGAACCAACCTCATAGAAGTACTTCGTGGCGATCACGGTGACGAGGAGGCCGGTCCAATCCGCGATGGCGTTGCCGAAGAAGGATCCCCAATGCGTGCTGGGATTCGAGCGGCTATACAGGACGATCCAGGAAAGCAGAATAGTTCCGCTGACCAGGCTGAGAGAGTGCCGGTGCAGAAATGATTTTCTGCGTTGCGAGGTCATGCCGCTTCGATGACGGGAGCAGCACGAAGGCTGCTTTGAAGCTGATCACCACCAAGAAAAGACGTTGCAAGCAACGTCTCTACGAAGGGTCGAAGCCTCAACTTCTCCACTTGAGCGTGACCGGGCCGGCCATGGGATGGTTCATCGGCTGCCCGGTTCGCTTGGATTCCAGGTAAGCCGACTTCAACTGGAAGTACCACTTTGCGGGGCGATCGGCATCATCGATCAGCATGAGGTGTGGATTGTGCTTCAGGCCTTCGGCCTGCAGTTCCATGGTGCGCCGGTCTTGCTCCACGAATTTCGCAAAAACATATTTCAGCAATTCTGGCACGAATGGCACCCAGCGGAACAGGTTCCAGGCCGCGACCACGTCGATGCGGCAGTGATTGCGTGTAATCGGAGTGACTGTAGTCAGGCTGGAAAACCAGTATTTCCCGGCGCGTATCGTCTCGGTGCGGATGTTTGGCAGGCGGAAGTCGATGGTAGTCGTAATCGAGTCGGCGTCCGCGTAAAGTTGCAAGAGCTTGTAGGGCGCGGAGTTTGAACTAGGCGTGTGCGCGCTCATACGGAAGCCGTTGGGTATCGGCTCGAAGTGCTTCTGCTTTTCGTGGATGCTGTGACGTGTTCGCCACCACCACGCCTGGTGAACGAATGGCCCGTGCGCCGGATCCATCAGCCCAATGATGCCGTGATCAATGCTGACCGGCATCCCAGCTTGCAGGTAAGCCAGCTTGTACTGGCTCGAGAACTTCTCGATTTCCGGCGAAGGATCGGGGGCTTCGGCCGGCGGTCCGAAACCAGCACCTGGCGGCCCGGGATCCGGGATGTATACCCAGATGAAGTGGTCCTGCTCCTCACAGTGATAACTGCCGGCGTAAATGCGATCGACTTTGAGCTTCTGATCCGACGTTAAGGACGGAATCAGCTCGCATTGACCGTTGTGCACGTCGAACTGCCAGCCGTGATATCCGCACTCCAGGTTTTCTCCATCGAAACGGCCGCAGTGGAGCGGCATGCCCCGGTGCGGGCAGGCATCGCGCAGAGCGAATGGTTTTCCCATTCGATCACGTCCAATCACCAGCGGGATCTCCAGCAGAGTTGCCTTATGCAGCAGATTGCGGTGCACTCGATCTGCTGGGAGAGCGCGATACCAGAAGCCGGTGAGCATGAGCGCATCGGTCGCCTGGCGTTGTGGAAGGTCAAGTTCAGGCATGGCGAAATTGTTGATTGCGGTTTGTTGATTGTCGAAACAAGAGCCTATGCTAGCATCCGCATGGGCTGACGCAGAAAGCGATCAGCACACAGAGCATGGGCGATCCCTGAGACATCCCAATTAATGGAATTCATCGGACATTTTCGACGGCTGAATGCGACACAACGAAACACATTCATCGCCTGCTTTCTGGGCTGGTCGCTCGATGCCTTCGATTTCTTCATTCTGGTGTTCTGCCTGAATGCGCTGGCCAGCCAGTTCCACGCCAAAGTTTCGACCATCAGCGAAGCAATTTTTCTAACCCTGGCGATGCGGCCCGTGGGAGCGTACCTGTTCGGGAGGATGGCGGACCGGTTCGGGCGTCGTCCCACCCTGATGCTCGACATCATCGCGTATTCGGTGTTTGAGCTGGCCTCGGCGTTCTCGCCCAACCTGACATTCTTTTTCGTTACGCGCGCCCTGTTCGGGGTTGCCATGGGCGGAGAGTGGGGCGTGGGCGCAGCGCTCACCTTCGAAACTCTGCCCGCCGAAGGGCGCGGCTTCTTCTCCGGACTGCTGCAGGAAGGGTACGTAGCCGGATATTTTTTCGCAGCCCTGCTGTATGGCACGCTGTTTCCGATTGTCGGGTGGCGCGGCATGTTTGTGCTGGGAGCACTGCCGGCGTTCCTGGTCATTTACATCCGCAGGAACGTGGAAGAATCGCCGGCATGGCTGCAAGGCCAAGTTACCGAAGAATCTCAAACTCGAGTAGGCCAAGGTATCGCCACTTACTGGAGCAACTTTCTATTCCTTGTAATTCTGATGTTCGGATTCAATTCTTTCAGCCACGGGACGCAAGATCTGTATCCCACATTCCTGGAGAAGAATCATCACTTCTCGCCGGCGCAAGTCAGAACTGTGTCCGTGATTGCCAGCCTCGGGGCGCTTCTGGGCGGCATTATCTTTGGTACGTTGTCGGAAAGAATGGGACGGCGCCGCGCAATCGTCATGGCGGCTTTGTTGGCGATTCCAATGATCCCGCTCTGGGCCTACTCGCACAGTCTGCCCATGCTGGCATTGGGAGGCTTTCTGATGCAGTTCATGGTGCAGGGGGCTTGGGGTGTCATCCCCGCTCACTTGAATGAATTGTCCCCGCCCGCGGTACGGGGCACGTTTCCCGGACTGGCATACCAACTGGGCAACCTGCTGGCCTCCTGGAATGCCGTGATCCAGGCGCGATTGGTGGAACGAAAATATGGGGGCAGTTTTCCGCCCGTTCTAGCGTGGACGGTACTTCTAATTGCGGCTCTGGTGGCCATGGTTACGGCCAGCGGACACGAGCAAAGGGGCGCAGACCTCTCCAATACGAATTCGAGGTGAAACGATATTCTAGGGCCAATGCACAAAATTGCGAATCGCGCATGGCACAAACGAGTGATTGTCAGGCGCGAGGTCCTATGGTACTTTCTAGGTAAATTCTACGCCTTCGTCGATCGCACTCATAGGGTCCGGCTCGTTGTGGTTTCGCGCGAACGCGTGTATCTGAGGTTGCGCCCACTATGAAAGAGATTATGATGGACTCCGCTCCAGCCGGAACATCGGTTGACAAAGAGAATTACGCAAATCGTAAGCTGATCCGGCCCACACTGCCGCGCGGCGAGAACCATGGTAACCATGGCAGTCACAGCGTGCCTGTCGCCCTGCCGGAACGGCGCGAACGCATGGAGCGGCACGATCGCGGGGAACGCATGGATCATCGCAGTGATCGCGGGAGCATTGGTGGCGCCGCCAAAAAAGCAGCACCTCCCGAGCAGACCAACGCCGAAAATTTCTACTATCAGAAGCAGATGCAGTCGCGGACGCCCATGGTCATCGTGCTGCGTGACGGCGAAGAAATCCACGGCATTATCGAGTGGTATGACCGTAACTGCATCAAGGTCAACCGGGAGAATGGCGAGCCGAACTTGATGATTTACAAACCCGCCATCAAGTACATGTTCAAAGAAGGCGAAAACCAGGGATAGCTGCCATGTATTGATCCTTCCCTTTCTTCTTAGTCGCGTAGAGCGTCAGCAGGAACGCTCAGAACTTACGTGGCGGAGGAGTCATGGCTCCCTGGCTTATCTTTTCCCCGCAGAAAGTTCCTTTAGGCCGGCGTCGTAGGATGCGCTAGCATTCTCGTCCCAAACTCGAAAGGCGGCACTCTCAGTTCGTATTGGCGTAGGTAGGGTCGGGCTGCTCTGTGGCAGGAACGTGCTACGTATCTTTGCCTCAGCTAGCGGTCTTCTGCAGTAAGGGGGATAGAGTTGCAGGACGCGAACCTGGTGTTTCCGCCTCCAGCGGCAACGTCACTGAGATGAGGGTTCCTGACGGCGTCGAAGTAAAATGCACGCTGCCCCGGTGCTCCATCACACGTTCGTGAATTCCGGTAAGCCGGGTTTCTGGGCGATGCGACCCGTCCGGATTCTTGTTGGGCCCTCGGGAACTCTCGATCTCCAAAAGCAAGGACGAGTCCGAGCGCATCAGTCGAACCGTGGTCGCACTATTTGCGGAACGCTGGCTCGCGTTGTCCAGCGCTTCTTCGACGATGCGGTAAACAGTAATTTCGAGTTCCCGATTGAATCTGCCCAGGTGCGGAGAGATTTCCAACTGGACTCGGGTACCCTGACGATTGATGTGGTCGACGTAGTCCTTGAGTGCCGTGCCGATCCCCATGTCGTCCAGAGTCGGGGGATGCAGCAGCCGCGACAATTTTCGAATTTCGCTGAGCAGGCTGTCGGAGACCGAGCGACTGCTCGCCACGGCTCGCGCCAGCCTGGGATTCAGAGACGCTTTTTCCTGATGGAGTACCCCAAAGTAAACGGAGAGAGCAGCGACCAGCTGAGCCATGTTCTCGTGGAGTTCGGCGGCAATGCGACGCTGCTCCTCATCGCGCGCGGTCAACAGGCGACGAGTGAATTTCCTTAGCTCCTCCTCCACCGCCTCGTGTTTGCGAACTTCCTTAAGTAGTTGCTGTTTCTGATGTTCCGCCTCGCGATTTTGCGCCTGGGCCAGTTCGCGTTCCACCACCTGTTTCTTGAGAACCTGCTCGGTTTGCTGCAATAGCGCGATGGTCCGCATACGGTCACTCTCACCGCCCTGCTCGGGATAGCCCTCTGCCGGAATCACCACGTCGTGTTCGGCGCAGATGCGGTGGAAGAACTCGCGGTGAGCTGGATGATCGAAGCTCGAGATGCGATACCCGCACAGAAGGTCGAATGAGAAACGGGCCGAGATCCCGTTCCACAAGCGCTCGAGTTGCAAAGCAGCCTGGATTTCACCACGTTGGAGCAAGAGAGCGACCATCTCACCAAAAATGGCTACTTTCGCGTCTCCGCTCTTGCTTTCGCAAGCCGCGCAGCTCGAGGAGACAGCGATGATGTCGCCGATCACCTGCTCAAATCGCTTGGGGTCGGGAGTGCCATCAACCATGAACTGGTCGAGAGTCTCAGAGGCATCCAAGGCGAGGTAGCGGCCTTCTTCAATGGCACGGCTGAGATCGATTCCTTTTTCCCGGAGACACTCCGCACAGTCAAAGCGATGTTCGCGGGTGGCGACCACCATCGCTGATCGTCCCGAAGTCAGGGCAGCTTCCAGAAAGTCACAGAGGGAGCGGATCAGGAACGAGTCATCGTAATAAAACTGAACACTGTGGCAGCAGGACGAGCCATGGCCCAAAGAGGATGGCGATTCCGCAATTCCTGGTGTGGCGCTGGTGGAGGACTTCATCATAGCGACGCTGCCGTACCTGGGTGGCTCCTCCTCACGTTAAGATACGGACCCCGGGTTTGCGGACCAATCAGGAAAACCCTGTACATCAGCGGTTTAGGAGGCAGGAGGTCATCTGCCGGAGGCAATTCACCCGTGGAAGAGCGGACCAGCACGGCAGTCTCCCGTGCGACTTCTACAATTTGGGCAGTACGATTCCTTTTTGTGCCTGGTATTTTCCTTTACGGTCGGCATAGCTGGTCTCGCAGACTTCGTCAGACTCGAAGAAAATGATCTGACAGAGACCTTCGTTGGCGTAGATACGCGCCGGCAGAGGGGTGGAGTTCGAGATTTCCAGGGTAACGAAGCCTTCCCACTCAGGCTCAAAGGGTGTCACGTTGACGATGATCCCGCAACGCGCATAAGTGCTCTTGCCTACGCAGATGGTCAGTACGCTGCGGGGAATCTTGAAGTATTCCACGGAGCGCGCCAGCGCAAACGAGTTCGGCGGCACGATGCAGACATCGGTTTGCACGGTGACGAAGGACTTTTCGTCGAAGCGCTTGGGATCGACCAGGGCATTATTCACGTTGGTGAAGATCTTGAACTCATCGGCCACCCGCAGGTCGTAGCCATAAGAAGACAGGCCGTAGGAGATCACGCCCTCGCGCACCTGCTTCTCGGAGAAGGGGTTGATCATGTCGTGTTCTTTGGACATCTTGCGGATCCAGCGGTCGCTCTTGAGCATGGAACTCCTTGAGAAATTTGGTAATTGGTTAATTTTGTAATTGGGTAATTGAAAGGCAACCGGCCCGACTGGCTGAACCGTCGCAGATTACGACATTACCCGATTACAAAATTACGAAATGCTTTGGCTGGGTGCCTGCCAGTTTACGGGATAGATGCTCCGGTTGACAATCTCCCTTATCTTCCTTAGCATCAATGACTTGAGGCAGCGCCTGAAGTCCTGCAACGTGGGAGCGTTCTGTGATCAAGCTCGACATCATCAACGAAGTGGTGGGCAAGACCGGCATCACCAAGACTAAGGCTGAACTGGCAGTGGAAACGGTCTTCGAGAGTATGAAGAAGGCGCTGGCTGCCGGCAATCGCATCGAACTGCGGGGCTTCGGGGTATTTAACGTGCGGCCGCGGAAAACTGGCATTGGCCGCAACCCCCGCACCGGCGCGGAAGTTTCCATTCCACCCGGACGTGCCGTGCGTTTCAAGCCGGGCAAAGAACTGCAGTCCATCGACTGAGATTCGTTTGCCTCGATCACAGCCCCAGTTCCTGTCGACGCGGGCGCCCTTGATGCACTTTCGCTGCATTCCGCCTCGACGTAGTAGCATCAAAGAACAGAGTTGATTCCTCGCGGACCAAACATTTTCCATGTCGGAGCTTAACCCTCCCATTTCCAGTTCAACCCTGGAGTACTACCAAGCTTTAGCCGCTTCCCAGGAGAGGCCGGTGCGGCAACGCTACTGGCTGCACGTCCTGTTGTTGCTGGCGACCTGCTTCACTACCCTGGTGGTGGGAGCGCGTTTGGAGTTCAATTTTCTCAACAACCTGCCGCCGTTTGTCTTTGACAACGTGGACACTATCCCGTTCTTCAAAATTGGATGGATCCTGCAGCGGCCCTCGCGGCTGCTGTTGGGGATTCCCTTCTCGGCGACGTTGCTGATCATTTTACTGGCCCACGAGATGGGGCACTATCTACTGTGCCGCTACTATGGAGTACGCGCCACGCTTCCCTTTTTCATTCCTGCACCGACACTGATTGGGACCTTGGGAGCGGTGATTCGGATTAAAGCCCCCATCCGCTCACGCGCTGCCCTGTTTGATATCGGGATTGCAGGGCCCATCGCGGGATTCGTGGTCGCAGTGATAACGCTGGCGCTCGCCCTGACTGTGTCAAAGCCTCTGGTCGCGGGCGCTGCGGCATCCGACATTCGCTTAGGGTACCCAGGGATTTTCTACCTGGTGCAGCATGCGCTGAGAATGGTTTCCCCTGCCCATGGCATCGCGAGCCTGCCACTCAGCAAGGTATATCTGCATCCCACGGCCATTGCGGCATGGGTCGGGATGTTCGCAACTGCACTGAATCTACTGCCAAGCGGGCAACTCGATGGTGGGCACATTGTTTACGCGCTGGCGCCGCGCATCCATCGACTGATTTCCTGGCTCACCGTATTCGCACTTGTGCTACTCGGCAGAATGTATGCCAACTGGTGGGTCTGGGCGGGGCTTCTGTTCGTGATGAACGTGTTTACGCAACGTCAGCGTCAGGCTCCAAGTTTCCCTGATCTGCCGGCTAGTAGATGGCCATGGGCGCTGCTCGCCGCCGTCATGCTGGGCCTGACCTTCACGGTTGCCCCCTTCGAAATGATCTGGAAGTAACGGGACTCGGGAGTCGCTAAAACTTAGATCTCGTGGGCAGAGCTCGAACTCGAAAATTACATCAACCAGAGCGCGTCCATATCGACGATGACCTGCGTGCGCGGAATCTTCTGCTGAGAGGCATAGGTAAGCATCGCACGCAATGTGGTATTGAGCTTTTCCCGGCTGGGGGATTTCAGAACGAAGTGGTAACGATAATCCCGCTTCAGCCGCATGATAGGCGCGGCAGCCGGGCCCAGGACTCGCACGGTTTCATGCCGCGTCTGATTGAACCATTTGCCCAGTAGTCCGGACCATTCGAGAACTTCATCGAGTTGATCGCCGCGGACTAGCACGTTCGCCAAGGCGGAGTAGGGCGGGTAGTGCATCCAGCTGCGAAACTGGAGTTCCTTCTCGTAGAAGCCGACGAAGTCGTGCTGCGCGGCGTACTGCACTGCATAGTGATCCTGAAAATAAGTTTGCAGAATGACTTTGCCGGGAGACTGGCCGCGCCCGGCTCTTCCGGCAACCTGGGTCAGAAGCTGGAAAGTCCGCTCAGCGGCGCGGAAATCGGGGAGGCCGAGAGCTACATCAGCGCCCACAACACCGACCAGCGTCACGCCGTGGATATCGTGACCTTTCGCAATCATTTGAGTTCCGACGAGAAGATCGAGTTCCCCCTCATTCAGGGCGCTGAGCGTGCGTTCGAAATCCTGGTGGCCGCGCACCGTATCGCGATCCAGGCGGGCGATGCGGGCTTGCGGAAACATGCCGTGCAGGAGTTCCTCGAGCTTTTCTGATCCGGTGCCCAGGAAATAAACGTACTCGCTGCCGCAGTGTACGCAGGCCTGCGGCACTGCCGCCGTGTACCCGCAATAATGACAGACCATTTTGTGCTCGCGCTTGTGGTGAGTGAGCGCGATCGCGCAGTTGTTGCATTCAAGTTTCCTGCCGCAGGTGCGGCAGAGCACGACCGGGGAGTATCCGCGCCGGTTGAGCAACACCATCACTTGTTCGTGGCGCTCGAGACGGGCCGTGATCTCCGCAGCCAGTTTGCGCGAGATTACCTGTTCATGTCCCGTTTCCTGGAACTCCAGCCGCATGTCGACAATCTCTACCTCGGGCAGCGGTCGTTTTTCTACCCGATCGGGAATCTCGATCAGCGCGTATTTGTGCTTTTTCGCGTTGAAGTAGGACTCAAGCGACGGGGTCGCGGAGCCAAGGACCACGACAGCATTGGACATCTTGGCTCGCATGACCGCGATGTCGCGGGCGTGATAGCGCGGCGTTTCTTCCTGCTTGTAGGAGGAGTCGTGCTCTTCATCGACGATGAGCAGGGCCAGATCGTCCACAGGGGCGAACACGGCGGAACGCGTTCCGACCACGATTCGGGCGTCACGGCGCTTGATACGGTGCCATTGCTGGGCACGCTCGCGATCGCTTAGCGCGGAATGCAGGATCGCCACTTCGTCGCCGAAGATCTGGTGCAGGTCGGCCGCTACTGCCGGAGTCAGGCCAATCTCGGGGACCAGCAGAATGGCGGAGCGGCCTGCATCCAGCACGGCACGCATGACTGCCAGATAAACCGCCGTTTTTCCGGACCCAGTGACGCCATGCAGCAGCATGCCTGAGAATTTGCGCGCTTCCACGGCTTCGCGCAAACGTTTCAGCGCGTGCTTTTGGGCCTCAGTGAAATCAAAGTCGAATGGAGAAGGACGCGCCTTGGCGCGCGAAACGGTGAACTCCGCTGCCTCTTCGGCAATTTCAACCAAGCCGCGCCTGACGAGCGTTCCCAGCGTGGTGCGTGGCACCTCCAGCGCTTGCAACGCTTCGACCGGAAGCTTGCTGCCCGAGGCGGTCAGAGCTTCGATCAAGGTGCGTTGATTCTCGTTGAATTTACCTTCGGCGGATTTCAGCAGCGCGACCTTGATCGTCCGCTTCGCATCTTGCGGGGCTGAGATATCCTCGCGGCTCAGCCACTTCTTGCGGACCATACCATCGAGAATTCTGCGGGGAACTTTCGTTGCAGATCTTAGAGTCTGGTCCCGCACCAGATCGCCGTCCGAGCCCGCCATGTAGTCGAGCACTTGAAATTCCAGCATCTGCTCTTCCGGAGTGCGCTGGGAGCGAGCGGAGGATCCGGACATGCCTGCCAGGTGCAACGCGCTCTGGCCGTGGTCGGTGATGCGATATCCGATGGTGCGCTTGAATTCAGCCATCAAAGGCAGCATGGTGCGGCAGACTTCCCCGGGCGGCGCGAGATAGTAGTCGGCGATCCAGCGAGCTAGGCGAAGAAGCAATTCATCGAGAACCGGCGCGGCGTCGAGCACGCTGATGATGGTCTTGGTTGCGACCGTCGGCTTGCGGTCGTGCAGTTCGACGACGATGCCCGTCATGCGTTGCTGGCGAAAAGACACCAGCACACGTCCGCCCACGATGGGGGCGGCGTCTGCCGGGACACGGTAGGTGAAGACCATGTCCAGGGGGACGGGAAGGGCTACGTCGCAGAATTCGGGCATTGGGGGAAGGATAAACTACGGGGCTCGTCACTTGCGGACGCGTGCTGCGCACGCGGGACGGACGAGGGCGTCCGTCCCTACACAGGCGTTGCGGGTTTCAGGCCTAGATACTTCATCACCATCTGCAGATCTTTCCAGGCTTCGCCTTTCTGGCGAGGATCGCGGAGGAGAAATGCGGGATGATAGGTGACGGCCAGCTTTGCGCCTTGCCATTCGGGATCGCTGCTGCGGGCTCCTGTAGGCATGAAATCGTAGAAGCGGCCGCGCAATTCCGACATAGGCGCGTTGATCGCGAGCAAGTTTTTGGCGGACACGGCGCCCAGGGCAACGATCACCTTCGGCTTGATTGCGGCGATCTGGCGCATCAGGAAGGGCGAGCAGGTCTCGCACTCATCGCGCTCTGGCGTTCGATTTCCCGGGGGACGGCATTTCACCACATTGGCAATGTAAATTTCCTCGCGGCGCAGTCCCATCGCTTTGATCATGTTGTTGAGGAGTTGTCCGGCGCGGCCTACGAACGGTTCGCCCTGGGCATCTTCGTCCGCGCCGGGGCCTTCGCCCACGAACATCAGAGCTGCATTCGGGTTTCCCACGCCGAATACGATCTGTTTGCGCCCTTGCTGGTGGAGCTTGCAACGCGTGCAGTCGCCTAGGTCCTCGCGGATCAGACTGAGCGCAGCAACCGGATCGAAAACGTTCTGCTCGGGATTAACAGTCAACCCCGGCAGCGGGTCTAGTTCGGCAGGCTTGGCGAGAACGGCAGATTTTCTTGGCATTTCCTCTCGGGTTTCGTTTGCGGATTCCGCGGCTGGCGGCGCTTCTTCCAACAGTCGGGTGGCACTCGCGTGGAGTGGTTCGCGTTTGTAGAAGTCGTAAATGCCGAGTTCGCGGTAGTAGCGAACTCGCTCGGCTAACGCGCGACGCAGTTCGGGATCCTGGATGATTGGCACGGGAGAAGTCAGTGGCGATTATACTTCGGCGCGCGCAGTGGAAACAGGGATCGTTCGACTGCGCTCAGGACATAGCGCCTGGCGCCTGAGTGCACTTAGGCCTTTACTGAAGAATTCCGGGGCTGGCGTAGCCGGACTACCTGATCCAGCACCCGCTGGGCTACTTCCCACTTGGTGGTCTCTGGGACTTCGACCACTTCATCTCTGGTGATGATGGTGACTGCGTTTCGCTCCGAATCGAAGCCGACCCCTTCGCGGGAAACGTCGTTTACCACGATGGCATCGAGGTTCTTTGAAACCAGCTTCTGGCGGGCGTTTTCGAGCACGTTCTCGGTTTCGGCAGCGAAGCCGACCAATATCTGCGCTCCCTTTTTCAGCGAGATGTCCTTCAGGATGTCGGGGGTCGGCTCCAGTTCCAGCGTCATCGGACCTTTCCGCTTCATCTTCTGGCCCGCGGTTGACTTGGGCCGGTAATCGCAAACAGCGGCGGTCTTGATCACAATACTGGCTTGCGGAAGCAGATTGAGCACTGCGTCCCGCATCTGCTCAGTCGATTCCACGCGAGTGAGTTCGGCAGAGGCTGGCGCAGTGAGCGCGGTCGGCCCGCTTACCAACAGAACCCGCGCACCACGCCGCAACGCGGCTTCGGCCAGCGCGTATCCCATGCGCCCGCTGGAGCGGTTCGTCAGATAACGAACGGGATCAATCTTCTCGCGCGTAGGACCGGCAGTGATGAGCACGGTCTCGCCATCCAGGTCCCGCGCCGAGCCGAGAACTTCCAGCAGCGCAGAAACGATGGCGTCGTTTTCTGCCAGCCGGCCTGGTCCAGTCATTCCGCAGGCCAGATATCCCGAACCAGGCTCCACGATCCGCACACCGCGCTTGCGAAGGATCTCCAGGTTGGCCTGCGTGGCGGGATGATTCCACATGTTCACGTTCATTGCAGGGGCGACTACGACCGGAGCCGTTGTGGCCAGATATAGAGTGGTGAGAAAGTCGGTTGCGATGCCCTGCGCGAAGTGCGCCAGAGCGTCCGCCGTAGCAGGGACGACAAGCAGCGCGTCAATCGACTGCGCCACAGCGATGTGTTCGATGGCGGAATCGATGTTGGCTTCATGCTCCTCACCCGGAGCGAACATGCTGGTAATGACTTTTTCTCCGGAGAGTGCGGCGAAGGTAAGAGGTCTTACGAATTCCTGGGCGGCGCGGGTCATGACAACTTGCACGCGGATGCCGCGATCCTGCACGAGGCGTACGATCTCCGCAGCCTTGTATGCCGCGATCCCGCCAGTGATGCCGAGCGCAATCTTCATAAGGACTTTCGATTTAAACTCCGCTTGCTGGCTGCCGGAATCCACAATCGAAGATCGTCAATCGAGAAGGTTTAATCCTGCCCCAGGGCCTTATCGAGAGTCTCGGCAGCCTGCTCGGCAGCGCTGCGAGTTTCCGGAATCTCCCATTTCACTTTGCCTGCGCGGATCTCGTCTTGGGCAATGCGGCAGGGCTTGCGAGAATTGGTATCGACCACCGGTGGGGCGCCGGACTGGAGTTGCCGCGCACGCCGCGCTGCGACCAAGATGTACCGATAGTTGCTGTCGAAGCCTTCGATCAACTTCATTGGAACGTCCCCCTTGAAACCTGATTATTCACTGCAATCAGTGCCGAGCGTTCGAACTTTGCGTGCCGCAAGACAGGGCCGGAGATCAGGCTTGTCCCGCCTATAAAGTGACTTTGGGGCGCGCATTAATCATACCGCGAAAATTACAAGTGTGCTGGCGGCCCCTCGCCCCGAAAGGACGCCAGAATGGGCTGTACCTTTTCGCGCACGTTTACCAGGCGGCAACACTCGGCCAGTTCGATTTTCTTCTTGTCGTCTTCTGAGTGTGGCAGATGCGTCCTTCGTAATCGCTCCGACAGGACGATCGCCCGCAATTTCTCGCACGCAATTTCCAGCTTGTCGTTGATCAGTACGTAATCGTATTTGTCGTATTCGGAGATTTCACGGCTGGCATTCACCAGGCGGCGCTGGATCACCTCTTCGCGGTCCTCGCTGCGATTGCGCAGACGCCATTCCAACGTCTGCCGGTCGGGAGGCAGAACGAAAATGCTGATGGCGTCCGTGAGCGTCTGCTTGATGTGCGCTGCTCCCTGCACATCGATGTCCAGTAAAAGGTCATGGCCATTCTTGCCCGCCTCACGGAGATAGCGGCGGGCAGTCCCATAACAATTCCCGTGCACGTTGGCGTATTCCAGAAATTCGCCGTTGTGCGCCATGCTGTCGAACTCTTCGATGGAAATAAAGTGATACTGCTTCCCATCTTGCTCGCTACCGCGGGGCGAGCGCGTGGTATAGGAAATTGAAAACTCAAGATTGGGAACGAGTTTCAAAAGGTCGCTGGTCAGGGTCGATTTTCCCGAGCCCGACGGAGCCGAGATGATGAAGACGAGCGGCTTCTGTGTCATTCCAGGTTCTGCACCTGCTCCCGCGATTTTTCAATTTCCGATTTCATGGCCAGTCCGGCCTCGGTGATCTTCAGCGCTTCGCCCGCCAGGCCGGAGATTTTCGACAGCAGGGTGTTAGCTTCGCGATTCATCTCCTGCAACAAAAAATCGAGTTTCTTGCCGATCTCGCCGCCTTCGTCCAGCAATCCCAAAAAGTGCTGGATGTGGGTCTCCAGGCGGACGATTTCTTCCTGAATGTCGCTGCGATCCACCAGCAGCGCGGCCTCCTGCAAAACGCGTTCCTTATCCATGCTGGACCCGATCAGTTCCTGCAACCGCGAGTGCAATCTCTCCGTGTAGTTGTGCAAGACAGTGCGGCGATGCTGTTGCACGCTTTTAGCGGCCTCGGCGAGATGCGCCATGCGCTCGCGGAGTTCGCGAACAATACCGCGGCCTTCCTCTTCGCGCATTTGATTGAGACGATCCAGCACCTCGCCAACTTTTTCCATCACAGCCGGCTCGATTTCCTGGTCTTTGGCGTCGTTGGCGGAATCGAGCGCGCCGGGAATGCGTAAGATCGCATTCAGGTCAGGCACGGCGGCGAGCGAAAACTCGGCGGCCGCAGCCCGAAATGCGGCTATGTATCCGCCGACCAGTTCACGGTTGAGCGAAAACGTCTCGCTCGACGACCGCTCCAGGCTCAACGACACTTCAATGTGTCCGCGTGCAATCTTTTCCTTCAGCAACCGGCGGAGTTGCATCTCCAGAGAGTCAGTGCCGGAGGGTAGACGAAAGTGCAGGTCGAGAAAGCGATGATTGACCGACTTCAGCGAGAGCGAAAACGCAACCCTCCCGTTGGAAGCCGCGGCGGTTCCGCCAGTGTCTTGCACTTCGCCTCTGACCTGAGCGAAACCAGTCATCGATCGTATGGGCATATGGGGCCGGATGATCACGTCTCTGCCACCACTTTGGTCAAGTCTGAGCTGGCAAACTGTAGCTCGTACAGCCGGCGGTAAGTGCCGAGCTTGGTCATCAAGTCCTCGTGCGTTCCGATGTCGGCGATGGTGCCATTTTCAATGACTACGATTCGATCTGCCCGGCGGACCGTAGACAAGCGGTGGGCTATGACCAGGACCGTGCGTCCGCTCATCAGATTGTGCAGCGCCGATTGCACCAGAGCTTCAGACTCGCTGTCGAGTGCCGAAGTGGCTTCGTCCAAAATCAGCACCGGGGCGTTCTTCAGGAGGGCCCGCGCAATCGCCAGCCGCTGCCGCTCACCGCCAGAGAGCCGCACGCCGCGTTCGCCGATCACAGTATCGTAACCCGCCGGAAGGGCTTGAATGAAATCATGAGCGAGTGCAGCCCGGGCCGCAGCTTCCACCTCTTTCATGGCGACGTGCGGCTGGCCATACGCAATATTGTTTCGCACCGTGTCGTTGAACAGCACCGTATCCTGCGTGACAATGCCGATCTGCGAACGCAACGAGGATACCGTAACCTCTCGCACATCGTGGCTGTCCACAAGAATGCGCCCCCCTGACACATCGAAGAAGCGCGGCAGCAGGTGAACCAGGGTGCTCTTGCCGGCGCCGCTGGACCCGACTATCGCGAGAATCTCTCCACGCCGCACTTCCAGATTGATGTTGTGCAGAATTTCGCGCGAGCCCTCGCCATCCGATTGGTACGAGAAAGAGACATTTTCGAACTGGATCGCATGCGAGAAGCGCGGCAGAGCTTTGGCTCCGGGCCTCTCGCGGACGAGGTCCTCAGTGTCCATGAACTTGAACAACTGCGAGGAGGCCCCCAGAGCCTGCTGGAAACTGTTGTTGAAGACGGCAAACTTCCGCACGGGGTTGTACATGCTCAAGACGGCGGCCACGAACGCGATGAAGGCGCCGAGCGTGAGTTGATTGTGGGCGATCTGTCCCCGGCCGAGGAGCAGCAGTAAGGCGATCGCGATCGCTCCGAAGATGTCCATTAACGGAGAGCTGATGGCAGCGGCAGCTACCGAGCGGAGATTCGCACGGAACAAGCGCTGCGCCGCCGTGCGGAATCGGGCAATCTCCCACGATTCCATTCCGAACGCCTTCACGATCCGGTTCCCGGCAATGGTTTCCTGGAGAATGTTCTGCACGTCCGCCAGCTGGTCCTGCCCGGTGCGCGTGGTCGAACGCACCCTGCGGCCAATCCGCACTGCGGAGAAAATGATTACGGGAATGAACAGGAGCAGAACCCATGCCAGTTGCTTGCCCAGCATGACGACTAGAGCCGCCGTGAACAGGAAGCTAAAGAACTGCTGCAGGAATTCAGCCAGGATGCTCGACATGGCATACTGCACGCGCTCGATGTCGTTAATGATGGTCGAGATCAGTGTTCCGGTAGTGTGCTTCTGGAAGAACGCCGCTGAGCGCCTCAGAACCGAGTCATAGAGATCGTTGCGGAGGTTCGTGATCATTCCGAACCCGGCATGGTTCACGAGATATGTCCCCACATAATCGAAGCACCCCTTCAGCACGGTCGAGGCGACCAGGGCGTACGCAACGATGGTCCACGCATTGTGAAAGTGCGTGGGAACGAAGCTCTGCAGATAAATGGGATGCCCGGACTGGGGCATCGTGAACAGGATGATGTTCTCAGAACCCGTTGACGGAACCAGCACACGATCGAGAACGGGCTTAAGCAGCACCAGCCGAAAGGCTTCGAGGAAGCCGACGGCCGCCAGCAGGAAGATTCCGGGAAGGAGTTGCAACAGGAACGGCAACACGTAGCGGACAAGCCGGATTACTTGCCGCATGGGACTCCCGCACGGCGGCGAAAGCCGCATTTGCTTGCTGCCGGTAGAGGGGATAGCACGCGCAAGACCCTATTTTACTTGACTCCGACGCCAGGAGAATGACGTTTGCGGTGCCCAAATGCGGCTTTCGAGCTATCCGGGACTGTCGCGATGCACGACTTTCACCCGGTAGTCGGAGCCTCGGAGGCGCTTGGCGACATCCTCAGCAATCATCACCGACCTGTGCTGGCCCCCGGTACAGCCGAATGCAATCGTGAGGTAACTTTTTCCTTCGTGAATGTAATGAGGGATCAGGTAGATCAGCAAATCGGAGATGCGGGCGATAAATTCTCGCGTCTGCGGGAATGAACGGATGTATTTCGCCACGCGCTTGTCGCGCCCTGTAAGGGGCCGGAATTCGGGAACAAAGTGCGGATTGGGGAGGAACCGCACATCGAAGACGAGATCGGCATCTTCGGGAACGCCATGCCGGAACCCGAAGCTGACGCAGGAAATCAGGAGCCCTTTCTGCGAGGACTGTTGCTCGAAGCGCTGTGTGATCAGGGAACGCAACTCGTGAACATTGAATTTCGAGGTATCGATGACAAAGTCGGCCAACCGGCGAATCGAACCCAGGTGGCGACGCTCGGTTTTTAGCGCTGACTTCACTGGCGAATCGGCTCCCAGCGGATGCGGCCTCCGAGTTTCACTGAAGCGGCGCAAAAGTACTGCATCCGAGGCTTCCAGAAACACAACCTTGGTTGGAATCATCCTCCGGACAGACTTCAAAATGGCCGGCAGTTGCTCGAATTTCGCGCCCTCTCGAACGTCTACGACCAGGGCCGTACGGCGGATCTCGCTCGACTGCACGGCCAGTTCGGCAAACTGCGGGATCAGTTCTACGGGAAGATTGTCGACACAGTAGTAGCCCAAGTCTTCAAAGGCTTTCAGGACTGAAGCCTTCCCCGAGCCGCTCATGCCGGTAATCAGCACGAGTTCAGGCGGGCGCTGGCGGCGGCGATCCTTTTTCAGGCCCGCGGGCTTGGATTTCGCTCGTGGCGAGAGACGCCGTGGCTGCATGCACTGGATAGTAGCATCGAAGCGGCAGGCTCGACTTCGCCGGCAAGTGCTCAGGGTGATACTGGCCGGGTGCCTGGGCACAACACGTTCTCTCTTGATCGCCCTGGCGCGCAGGGTCGGGCACTGGGCTGAGTTTGTCCACATCCGCATTGTGTCTGAAGCGTCTGCACGTTTAATCTATGGCGTCATGAAAAAGTTCGAAGAACTCACGGAACGGGAAGTGCTGGCCTTAGCCATCGCCTTGGAAGAAGAAGACGAACGCGTTTATGCCGATTTTGCCGAAGGCCTGCGGCAGGATTATCCCGCGACCGCTTCCATGTTTGACGGTATGCGGGAAGAGGAATCCGGCCATCGGCGCCGGCTGCTGGAGCTTTATAAGAAAAAATTCGGAGAGCACATTCCGCTCATCCGGCGGCAGGATGTACGAGGATTTGTGGAGCGTCCGGCGCTTTGGCTGGTGCGTCCATTACGCATTGAGGCGGTGCGCAAAGAGGCGTCCACTATGGAGGTGGAAACGCGGCGCTTCTACGAGAAATCGGCAGCGCGCACCCAGGATGCCAGCATCCGGCAGTTACTCGATGATCTGGCTTCGGAAGAGCGCGAGCACGAGGAACGCGCCCAGGAACTCGACAAGCAGAAGCTGCCGGATAACGTTAAGGCCGACGAGGAAGTCGCACAGCGGCGGCTGTTCGTGCTGCAGATCGTGCAGCCCGGGCTGGCCGGATTGATGGATGGCTCAGTATCCACCCTGGCGCCCGTGTTCGCCGCAGCGCTTGCGACCCAGAAAAGCTCGGATGCTTTCCTGGTTGGGCTCGCGGCCTCGGCTGGCGCCGGCATCAGCATGGGATTCGCCGAAGCGCTGTCCGATGACGGCAGCTTGACTGGGCGCGGGCATCCGTGGGTGCGGGGATTAATCTGCGGGTTGATGACCGCGTTGGGCGGAATTGGACACACTCTGCCCTTCTTAATCAAAGACTTTCACCTGGCCCTTTGGGCTGCTGGCGCGGTTGTGGTCGCCGAACTGGGCGTCATTACCTGGATTCGCCGCACCTACATGGACACTCCCTGGGTCACGGCCGCTCTGCAGGTGGGACTGGGCGGCGTGCTGGTGTTTGTCACCGGCGTGCTGATTGGCAGCTCATAATAGCCTTGATGATTGATGGTTGCTAATTGAGAAACTCAGATCTCGCCTTTTCCATCCACCATCACGCAATCAATTTCTTACTGCTGCGTATCCAGCGGGTGCGTGCTCTTTTCGTAGTACTCTTTCTGGAGCTTCGGGCTGACGTCATCGGCCTTGACCGCCTGGATTGCTTTCTTGATGGAATCGATCCACCAATTCATTTGGTACTGGCCCAGTTCTTTATTCGCGGCAGCGCCCTCCCCTGCATAGTGATTGGGGAATCGCGTGTACCACCAGATGGCGGTGTAGACGTTCTCGGGAAGTTTCTGCCGTGCCTGGTCGGCGCCGGATTCGCTGCTCGCGCGATCCATGTGCACAAGATCCGGGTGAGAAATCAGCATATTCGAGCTCTCCCGCTCGCCGCCGTGCATATCCATGCTGGTCTTCATGGGCGGACCGCCTTTACCCGAGGGCTCCAACTCGTTGAAAACGTACACCACGTAATCGTGGGGCTTTTCCAGTTGCGTCTGCGCGAAATATGGCAGCAGGCTGTTGTTCCCGCCGTGACCATTGACGATCAGGACCTTCTTGCAGCCATTGCGCGCCATTTCGTCGGTGGTCTCCTGCAGTAACGCCAGTTGAATGCCGCGGCTATACGACATGGTGCCGGGCTCGTGCTTCGCTTCCGCGATTTGTCCGAAGTAGTATTCGGGAAAAACTACCACATATTCCTGTTCCGCGGCGTGCAGCGCGGCGTAGCGCACGTCGAGCAGGTCGGTTCCCAGCGGCAGGTGAGGTCCATGTTTCTCGATGATTCCGAATGGGAGCAGACAGGTTCCCTGCGAGCGCTGGATACCTTCGCGGAAATCAGCGGCTGTGAGTTCTTCCCAGTGCACGGACAGCTTTCCAGTTGGAGCGGGCGTTTGCGCCTGGGAAAATCGAGATACCAAACCAACAAACGGAATTACGAGCAACAGGACATAAGACAAGTTACGAGCCAAGCGCGGCAGCATGATGGAATTGACCTCCGGCGGCGAATTTTAACACGTGAATCGGCCTATTAAAACGTATCAATACTGCTGATCGTTGCCGGGGCAATCTGCTGTCACACCAGGGTTCTATTCACGGAGGGCGCGGTAGCAGGCGATGCAGGCTGCGCAAAGCCAAGCGCTCCTGCCGCGGAGAGAATCACTTACGTGGAAAAGGCGGCCCGATACCGGGCCGCCGGACAGCCGATGGCGGCTGTCCCTACATTGTCTTACTTGCTATGGGACTTCGATCAATTGCATTTTGCCGTCTTTGGCGCGGTGCAGGACCATGACTTTGCCTTTGGGATCGCGGAAGACGAAGACATCGCGGTCCTTGAAGTGTGCTTCTTTAATCGCCTCTTCCAGTGTCATTGGGCGCATGGCCACTGAGTCGTCCGAGCGGACAAGGTGAACCTCGGTGGTCTTGGCGACCGACGGATATTTGTGGACCATCACCGGGACGGAGGTTTTCTCGCTCAGGCCAACAGCAGGTTGGATTTCCTCCTGATCGGAATGCCCGTTCCATTTATTCACTTCTTGGCTCTTGCGGGCGGAACGCTTTTTGGACTGCCAGCGGGTCTTGTATTTGATCGCCTGTTTTTCCAGATGATCGATCGCTTCGTTTACCGCGATGCTCATGTCTTTCGCTTGGGCCAGGCCGACCAGCGGGCCATTCCGCGGATTGATGGTGATTTCGGCTTTATGGCGGTGTTTTTCGACAGCGAGGATAACTTTGGTTTCGAACCTATCACCAAGAATTTTGCGGATTTTTGTAAGGCCGGTTTCTACTTCTTTGCGGATGGTGGTAGTGACCTCGTAGTGTCTTCCGGTGTACTCCACGTTCATGAGCGCCCCCTTCGGAGAAATTCTGATTCAGGTAAAACGGGCACCGCATTGGAACAATTTTGTAATTGAGTAATTTTGTAATTGGTAATTGAAACATCAAGTGCTCGGGCAATCGAGATTTAAATTACCAAATTACCCGATTACCCAATTACCAAATCTATTTTTTGACCCGGCGCTGGTGCGTGCTTGGGATGCGCATGTCTTCGCGGTATTTGGCAACCGTGCGTCGGGTCACCTGGATCCCTTGCGATTGCAGGATGCGAGTGATCTGCTCGTCGGTCAGGGGGCGGCTGGCATCTTCTTCCTCGATGAGTTTTTTGACGCGGCGCTTCAGGATCAGCAGCGACGTTCCGCCGCCTTCCGGTCCCTGCACGCTCTCGCTGAAGAAGTACCGCAACTCGAAAACGCCCTGCGGCGTGTGGGCGTACTTATTGGCCACAGCACGGCTTACCGTCGAAGGATGCACGCCGATTTCTTCGGCCACCTCCTTGATCATCATCGGTTTCAGGTAATCGATACCTCTTTCAAGAAAGTCTTCCTGGCGGGCGACGATCGAGTAGCAGACCTTGGTGATGGTCTGCTTCCGTTGCTCAATATTCTTAATAAGCTGGATGGCGCTCTTGTAGCGCTCTTTGACGTAATCGCGCGTGTTCTTATCGTTCGTACCGTCGCGCGTGACCAGCTTCTTGTAGGCGGGATTGAGGCGCAGCTGGGGCAGGTCCTCGTCATTCATGATGACCAGCCACTCGTCGCCATGCTTGACGAATGCGACGTCAGGCTCGATCAGTCGCGGTTGGACTATGTTGTAGCGAAGTCCAGGCCGTGGATCGAGAGTGCGGATGTAGTCCAGTGCCTGCTGCACCGCTTCGATTGGGCGTGCAATGGCTTTGGCGATTTCCTTATGCTGCTTGTTCTGCAGCCCGCGCAGGTGCTGGTCGACCAGCGCAATAGCGTCCTGCAGGACCTGAGCTGTCGTGCCATTGCCGTTCTTGTGCTGTGCCAACTGCACCTGATGAAAGCGAAGCTGGCTCAGAAGGCATTCCCTCAGATCACGCGCTGCAACTCCGGGAGGATCTAGCTGCTGGACGACTTGCAAGGCCTCCTGCAGATCCGCGGCCGTGAAATTCGCCTTGTAAATCGGGGCTGCGCGAAAGGCCGGATCCGGCGCCGGAGCGACAGCGGCAGCTCCGTTTCCCGAGTTCGACGAAATCGCTTCGACAGCATGCGAGGCCGCTGATCCAGAATTGCCGTGTCCGTCCGCCATCGTGGATGCCTGACCCTGGCCGGTGTCGGAATCAGGGCTGTCGGCAATTACATCGGGCACTTCGGAGCTTTCGGCAGCGATTTCGGCAACAGCGTCGGCAATGCCCAGAGCCTGAGCTGCACTCACGATATTTTTCGCCGTCTCCACATCCGCCTCAGGCGGCGCCGGAGGTGCGACTCCAAGCAGCTCATCATCGCTGGCGATCAGGTATCCGTCTTCATTCAAATTTCCGATGATCAGCTCAGCAGCTTCGCGTACCTCGCGGCTCAGGCTCAGCGATCCCAGCTGCCACACCAGATGGTCAGTCAGGTTCGAGGGCTTGGAAAGAAAATTCTCGAACGACGGGCGCTCGATCTCCTCCATCTCGCTGTGGGTGCGGTAGCCGGGATCGAGATAGTCCTGGAAGAAGGAGCCGAAGTCAATCTCTTCGAAAGGATCCTTCTTTTCGGCCGCGGTGACGGGATTTTCTTCGTTGGTGGCAGCAGCAGCGCGCTCGCGGTCTTCTTCCTTCTTACCGACCTCATCCAGCAACGGCACGGAATCTTCGAGCTCTTCGAGCACGGGATTCTCGACCATCTCCGTGTTGATCATGTCCTTCAACTCAAGTTTATTGAGCGCGAGGACAGAGACCATCTGCACCAGGCCCGGGGTGAGGATCTGGCGCTGCGAGAGCTTTACGCTTAATTTGTGCTGTAGCAAAACCATAGTTTCAGGTTTCGAGTTGAGGTTTCGAATCCGAGTTTTCTGAAACTTGAAACTCGAAACGCGAAACTTTTACTTACACCAGCGAGAAACTCTCGCCCAGATAAACTCTTCTTACTTCTGGATCGTTGGCCAACTGGCCGGGCTGTCCCTGACGGAAAATCCTGCCGTCGTCGATGATGTAGGCCCGGTCGGTGACAGAAAGCGTTTCGCGAACATTGTGATCCGTGATCAGCACTCCGATACCACTCGACCGCAAGCCACTGATGATTTTCTGCAAATCCAGCACGGCGATGGGATCGATCCCCGAAAACGGCTCGTCTAGCAAAATGAACGTGGGGTTGATGCAGAGGCAGCGGGCAATTTCCACTCGCCGTCGTTCGCCTCCTGAAAGAGCGTATCCGCGGTTCTGGCGGATGTGCTCCAATCCCAGTTCATCAATGAACTTTTCCATCTTCTCGCGGCGCTCGTGCCACGAAATCGGCTGAGCCTCCAGCACTGCGAGGATGTTTTCTTCTACCGTCAGCTTGCGAAAGACCGACGCTTCTTGTGGGAGATAGCTGATGCCGTACTGACGGGCCCGGAGATACATGGGAACGTCTGTGATGTCCTGGCCGTCATATAAAACGCGGCCAGTATCAGGGGGGATGAGTCCAACGATGGCATAAAACGTGGTGGTCTTGCCTGCGCCATTAGGGCCTAATAATCCAACAACTTCGCCCTGCCGAACCTCGAGGCTTACCCCGTTTACAACGCTCCGGCCTCTATACGATTTGCCGATTTCTTCTGTGGCCAGGGTACGCATTTATGTTGCCAATTAACGGGCCACCCGCGTCTGTGTTACCACAGGATTGCTTGCTTCGCCTTCTACGAGCACCCTATCATCGCGTCTAAAGAAAGTCAACGAAACCCCGGTAATCTTGCCCTGTTCGGCATCAAAAATGCTAGGAGGTCCGCCGCTCAGGACGAACTTGTCCTCTGCCACCGTGTAAATGAGCTTTTGACCTTCCGCTCGGCGATTCGGCTGCTGGATAACTACGTGGCCTTGGGCCACGATCCGGTCGAGTTGCCCGGGCCCGGCAATGCTCTGATTCGAAGGAGTTTGGCTTCGGGGAAGGAGAACGGCGTTCAGGGTGTCTGCCGAGGCGGTGAACTCGGCAGCTTTCGCGATTACGCCTCCCTGGTAGTGGATCTTCCGCTCAGAATCCGTATACGTGAGCTTGAGCCCGGTGATGGTGATCGGTGTGGAGGGGGAGGGTCCAGTCCCTTTCTGGCCTGATTTGCTTCCATTTTCCGCGCGATTGGTCTTTTCCGACTCCCCCAGGGTGGTTTTCACCGGGTGCTGAGCGGCTCCCTGAGCCACGACTGCCCTCTGATTGCGATCAAACTGGACGGTAGGGGCCTCGATCATGTTCGCGTCCTGCCACAGCCTGACTTCTCCTGAATAGACCGCAATTCCCGCCGGATTACTGCGCGTCGTCATCTTCGAAGCAGTCACATGGATCGGAGAAGATGAAGCCAACAGCGCACCTGATGGCTGTTCGATTAGCTCGCTGTACGTACTCTTGACTGTGCCTTCGGCCAGGGCTTCGCCCGTCAGGCGATTGATTCGCATGCGATCTGCAGTGGTCGCCATCCCCCCCTGCTCGACTCGGGGGCTTTCGTTCAACATGAGGACCTGGTCGGCGGGAGTATAACGGGCTGAATTAGCCCAAGCTTGAACTTGGCTGCCTTGCGTCTGACTCTCGGTGTAATGAAGGTGTCCTGTCTGCGTCAGGACGTCGAGCCCGTGGGACAGAAACGTGGCATCGACGGCATCACTGGTACTGACTCTGTCCGGCTGGTCGGGACTTGAGTTCACAATTTGCGCATTGGGAGCCCCATGCACGCGAGACAGGTGATTGCGCCCGTCCTCCATCGTGAACTCGGCGTCGAATCTTCCGGCCGTAACTACCGTCTGCTGAGGAGACGAAGTGGGAGGCGATGCATTCGCCTGCGCGATGATGATTTGTGCCGGCCCGGACGTATTGGCGTGCCGCAGGATGTGACCTTCTTCCACTCTGAAATTAATCACTGGGGCGGTGAGGTCGAAATCCTGCGCCGAGCCGCTAGCCTTGGAGCGAATAGAGCTCCCAGTCTGCCTAAGGTGTGCCTTATCCAGAGCTTGAATAGTCTGCAACTGGTTGTTGCGTCCGAAGCCGAGAACAACGCGCCCGGCATCCGCGACCATGGGCTGATCCCCGGTCTGCGCGATATGGACTCCGCCGCGGAGGGTTGCGGTGCGAAGGACATCTTGATCCGGAACGAACAGGAACTCGGCTTCTTCCGCGTTTCCGTGGATCTCGGCAGGCGAGTCGGTGACCGTTTTGCTCCGAGAACCTGGGTGAGTCCTGAGCACGAGGGTGGCGGCCCTGACGTTTCCCCGGGCCAGGGCCGTCTCCACATGATTGTCGTGGCTTAGATGAAACGTGGCCCTATCGGCCGAGACCGATCCCCCGTGACGCACCGCCCGGGGATGCTCCAGCACAATCTCGCGGGGCTCGTTGGTAATGATGCCGCTCTGCGCCTCGATGGTCGCAGATTCCGGACCTGTAAGCGTTAAGTGGACTTGGGAGCCGAGCGTCAGAGTATGGCTCTTGGACGCATATTTCACCCCCATCGCCCAGCCACTGGCCTGTGGAGTCACAACTTCCACCCGTGAATTGGTGAATGCGTTGCCAGTATCTTTGTTGAACACCAGATCGCGTGTCTTCAGGTGGATAGGATTCTTGATTTCCTTCGGCGTGGTTTGGTCTGGGCTGATTATCCCGGCAGGATTGGCAACCAGATCGATCTGGACTTCCCCGTTTGCGGTTACCTCGCCGGTTTTCTGGTTATAAGCAAAATTTTCGCCATAAATCTGATCGAATCGCGAGGAATCGGTTCCGTAGAGGATGATGTTGACATTGTGCAACTCGGCATTGCCGTTCAGCTTGAACTGCTTGACGCTGCTTGCCTGTACCGTGAATAGCGTCCGTTTGCCGTCGGATTTGGAGATCTGGAACCCGTTGGCGGTCTGCTTGATGTCTACACCCATTTTGTTCGGTATGGACTTCAACACGTTGGTGGCTTTCGAACGCGCGTAGAAGTACATCCCCACGACCACAGCTATAAGCAGCACCGCGGTCGCGGCCAGCAAGCGGCGCAAACGATAGATCTTGAGGGGCATCTGGGTTCAGTGTACTGCAAGGGCTTGGTGTAGGGGCGGACGCCTCGTCCGCCCCGCGAGCGTAAGCGAGCAGAGGGAGTGCGAGAAACAAACAAAGGCAATTCATTTATTTAGCGCGCACCCATTGCGCGCTTCGCGCGCAACCCCGGACGAGGCGTCCGGGGCTACATAATCGGGGTACATATTTACTTTCGAGCACCGGGCTCATCTACACTTTGGATGCGTGGACACCCATTTCAAACCACCTCTGCTCGAATTTCGCAACCTGCGCGTGATGCGGGGAGAAAAGATCGCTCTCGACGACTTCAGCCTGCGGATCGGCGCAGACGAGCACGTTGCCATACTCGGTCCTAACGGGTGTGGGAAATCAACCCTTATCAAGACCATTACGCGCGAGTGTTATCCGGTGGCCCGGGATGGCTCTTCCATCGCCATTCTTGGTGAGGAAACGTGGGATGTGTTCAAGCTTCGGGCGCACTTGGGGATTGTTTCCAACGATCTGATGCTTTCGTGCACCGGGGAGGCTAGCGGTCTCGATGTTGTGCTCTCAGGCTTTTTCAGCAGTACAGCGATTTATCCGAATCACCTGGTCCAGCCTGAGCACATGGATGTGGCAAACGCGGCCCTGGCTGAACTAGGGATTCCACATCTGGCGGATCGTCCGGTTTCCGAGATGTCGTCCGGCGAAGCGCGCCGCGTGCTGATCGCCCGAGCCCTGGTCCACAAACCGGGGGCGTTGGTATTCGATGAGCCCTGCAACTCGCTCGACTTGGGCGCGCAGCACAACGTGCGGCATACCATGAGTTCACTGGCGCGGGCAGGCACGGCCATCATCCTGGTCACGCACGAACTGGCCGACATCGTTCCGGAAATTCAGCGTGTCGTGCTGATGAGCCGCGGCCGAATTGTCGCGGACGGCCCTAAAGAAGACATCCTGCAAGTCGAGAGATTGAAGGAGCTGTTTGGGGTCACCGCGGAGATGGCCTGGCGGGATGGCCATTACCACCTCTGGTAGCCGGAGTCTTGAAGTCCCGCAGGGTAAGCTCCAAGCCGCCGTATTCGGGGTGATCGTTGTTGCCAATGGTGAAAGCGATATCGATGGAATCGCCTGCAAGAAGCTGATGCTTCTGCACTCGTTCCGCCATGTTCCAGCCGAGGGCGTCGAAGCTAATTCTCGATCGGAAGTCAGGTTTCGATTCGCCGTTCCCGCTCAACGAGGCGACCGCCGCTTCGCGCTCGCTGCGGCGAATCGCGGCACTGTCGGGATGACAACGAGGAGTCGCCATGATGGCGGCGGGAGAAAGTTCCTCCGCATCCGCTGCTACCGCGGTCTGGCCAGCCCTGAGCTTCAGCTTTGCGTGCTTGTCTTTGAGGATTCTCGGCGGTGCAACCATCTGCACGCCGCGTGTGGCAAATACAGGCTCGGGGTTCCCCATGCCGTAAGGTTCCAGCAGCGCAAGAGCCTGGAAGAGTTCAGGGCTGACGTCGCTTAAACGCAATTCCCCATCAAGATCCAGCACAGGTTCGAAGTCTGCGAGAGTAAGTTTGGTGCGGGCAAACTGATCCAGCCGGGCACGCAGCTCCGGAATATTCGCAGCAGGCATGGCAAAACCGCATGCATGAGAGTGGCCGCCATAGCGCGAGAACAGGCCGCCGCAGGATTCCACTGCTTCCAACAGATGAAAGGCGCGGATGGAGCGGCCCGACCCGTGCGCTTCCTCTCCGTCTCGTGAGATGACAAGGGTAGGCCGGTTGTAGCGTTCGACAATTCTCGTCGCGGTAATGCCGATGACACCGCGATGCCAGCCATCGCCATCCATAACGATGCAATAACTTTGCGAAAGGGCCGGATCGGAGGCGAAGCGCTCTTCGACTGCGCGCAGGATCCTTTTCTCTTCTTCCTGGCGATCCGTATTCAACTTGTCCAGTTTGGCCGCGATTTCTCGGGCGCGCACCTGATCCTTGACCGTGAAAAGCTCGATGACATCGCGCGCCACGTCCATGCGCCCGGCCGCGTTGATGCGGGGGGCGATGCGGAATCCAACTTCGCCGGAAGTCGGCGGACGGTTTGCTGAAACCTGCGCTGCTTCGAGCAAAGCCTTCAGTCCGGGGTTCACGGCTCTCCGCAAGGCATCCAGACCCAAGGACGCGAAGACCCGATTTTCAGCCGTGAGCGGCACGGCATCGGCAATAGTCGCAATTGCGACCACTTTCATGAACGACAACAGCAGCTTCGTCTGATCTTTGGAATCGAGGCGACGCTGCATCAATCCTTGCGCCACTTTAAACGCTACTCCCGCTCCGCAGATTTGCTTGCACGGATAATCACATCCCTTCTGATTAGGATTGACTACGGCGAGAGCCCTTGGAACTCCATCGGCGCCGGGAAGGTGATGGTCGGTGACGATCAGGTCCACTCCCAATTTGTGGGCCGTCTCCGCCGGTCCAAAGGCGCGAATGCCCATATCCACGCTGATAATGAGTCGAATCCCGGCTGCCGCGGCGCGCTCAATCACGTCGCCGCGCATGTCGTAACCTTCGCGAATCCGATGCGGCACATGGAAATCACATGCACCCCCGCAGAGCTCAATCGCCGTCTTCAGAATGATCACGGCCATGGTGCCATCCACGTCGTAATCGCCATAGATGAGAATTGGTTCTTTGCGGTCGATGGCGGCGTCAATGCGATCCACGGCGGTTTGCAGGCCGGTCATCAAGAGTGGCGAGTGAAGATGCGTGAGTGAGGGGTAGAGGAAACCGCTGCGCCGCGTCTCCGTCGTGGATACCGCGACGTACCAGCAACGGAGCGAGGATTGGGGCTGTGCTGGCAGTCGCGTGCCGCGAAAGGCCTGATCGTGGCGCAGACAGTCGACTAGGGAATCGACCGATGCCTGGTCAGCTGTTCTTGGAATCCACTGCATGGATGATCTTGCAGTGTACTACTCGACGGGGATGTGCTTACGTGGAGAGTTGGGTCGCTGCCGAACTTCGTTCGGCCGGACAGCCGAGGCGGCTGTCCCTACACGGTCCGTTCTAAGTAGTAACACAGAATGTAGGGACGGCCGCCTCGGCTGTCCCGCCGAGCGAAGCTCGGCAGCCACGACGAGCAGAATCAATTCTCTTCGTCCTGATCGGGCTCATCCATGGTGAGGCCGCCGAACTCATCGGAGACTTCCAGCAGGTGCTGGTAGCGCTCGTACCATTCGGTGCTCACTTCGCAGAGAAACATCGATCCCTGATAAGCCCAGCCCAGCTGCAGGTATCCGACTTTGCCCAGGTGAGCGCGCAGCCAGCGAGCATCATCTACGTCATCGCTGTCGGTAAACTCAGAGTCGGTCAGGCGCTGGACCACGTCATCCAATTCCTCCAGAGTCAGAGTCCAGGAGTGCATGGTGAGGAAGGGAGCCCCTGCGGCTTTGGCCAGTTCGACGAAATCCTTCCAGCCATCGGGATTGTCTCCCATCTCCCACATGATGCATTGGACTTCTTCATAGTCCACATAGCCGTGGAACCGGCGCATGCCATGGCCTTCGATGAAGGCAACCATGTCGTCTTTTACTGTGGTGAGATCGTCCGCGATGGGAGACATGTCGGGAATTACCGCAACCAATATTGTATGCCCTCCGGGAGCGCAGCGCCAAGGCGCATGCACTAGTGCGGCGTGGGGGTTGTCATGAGCCCCACGAACATGCGGTAGAACTTCTCCGCATCCAAATCGAACTGGATTTCCACTTTCCGAGCTTTGGGATGGGAGGAATCGTTAACGTCCCACGTAAGCGTGTTGCCGTAGGCTGCTCCATGATCAACATCCACGCTCATGTAGCGAGTCTGGCTCCGGGTGATGATGCTGGGATCGATCCAGGCCGCAGCGGCGATTTCGTCCCACATGATGTCCGCCCCGGGAGTGAGCACGGCGAACTTGGCTACGTACCGAGCCAGAGGAGTCCCTGCAGCTTCCATCTGTTTCACCAGCGCCGCCGTCATTTTGGCTTTGACGGAAACGTCCGTAGGCGTGCACACGATCTTCTTCCAAGGCGCGCGCAAGACGATCTTTGCCGCTTCCGGATCGAACCAGAAGTTGAATTCATGGCGGGGATTATTCAGGAACTCAGGACTGTCGCTTTGCGGCGCGAGTCCTCCTCCCATGAACACCAGTTCTTGCGCCAGTTCAGGAAAATGCGGGTCCAGCGAAATGGCGAGCGCGAGGTTGGTCATCGGGCCACCCTCGTAAATCGTCACCTCGTGCGGATACTTGCGCACCATCCGAATCAGAAAATGCGCGGCATCTTCGTCCGCTGGCTTGGTGGTAGGTTGGCCTTCCGGTAGAGGCGGAACAACCGATGCTTCGTGCCACCAGCGCTCGTCCCACGCTCCGGCATACGCGACTTTGCCATAGCGCTGCTGCCAGAATTGCGCCTCTTCTCGAGTGCGAAGCAGCGGAAACTCCGCCCCGGGTACAACCGGAATATCGCTGCGCCCAATAATTTCGAGCAGACGCAGCGTGTGCGCGACCTCCTCGTCGCGCCACTGATCCCCGCTCACGACCGTAATTCCCAGAACTTCCACTTGCGGAGATTGGATCAGCATCAGCAAGGTCTGCATGTTGCTGCCGCCCGGGCCGGCGCAATCTTCATTGATGATGATCTTGCGACGAGGCTGGCCCAACGCGAGGGTTGCGGTGGTAAATAGAACCCACGCAATCAGTACAAGCTTGCTCTTATGCATTGCTCTCCGGATTGGACCAAAAAATCAGGGCAGACCAGATTCCCGGGCCTGCCCCCAGAACCTTGTGTCGCACTGCCTCTAAAACCTGAGCTTCAAGGCGAACTGAACCAGGCGCGCGTTATTTACCGTGTTATTGATGACTCCGAAGCTAGATGGGGCATTGATGTCCTGCTCTCCACTACCTCCCGCGCCGCCCAGGTAGAACTGGGGATGATTGAACAGGTTGAAGAACTCAGCTCGGAACTGCAGATCGGTACCCTCGCGGAACCTCAGGGGGATCTCCTTAATGATGGAAAAGTCCACGTTCACAAAACGTGGACCGTAGACGGGGGCACGCGCAGCGGTGCCAAGTTCACCCGGGGGCGCTTGCGCGAAAGCGCAGGGATTGAACCAATTCTCGATGGTGTGGATCCGAGACGGAGCTACACAACCGGGATTTCCCGCAACTGGACCCGCCTTGTTGGGATCTCCGACTTGATTTGGCCGCTGGTAAGTGCTTCCGTTGTAGGAGAAGAACACTCCAGACTCGTCAGCACTATCCACGACGAACAGAGGGAACCCGGATGTGGCGTGCACGATCGTGTCCAGTTGCCAGTTTCCAAATATGGCATTCGTGGCGCCATTCCAATTGCTGCCGAACGCCTTGCCTTTGCCAAATGGCAAATCATAAAGAATGCTGGCGGTGAAGTTATCGTTCAGGTTCAGCTGCGACAATCCCCAGTCCAGCTTTGCACTCCCGGGTAGCGGATAGTAAATTGCCCCGGGATTGGTGCCCAGCCCGTCAGGCATTCCCGAGTCGAAGGTGCGTGACCAGGTATAGCCAAGCAAGGCGTAGAGACCATGGCGGGTGCTCTTGGTCTCCGCCTTGACCTGAAGAGAGTCATAGCGAGCTCTACCCACGCTGTTGTTCGCGGCGACACTCTGGAAGGCCCCCCCAAAAGGCTGGTTGACAGCGTAAGGGAAGACTCCAAAACCGCAACCGAGCGTGTAGCCGGCGACAGGGTTGCTGCCGCCCGGGCACGCGCTGGGATCGCTGAGGTTCATGTTCGACTGCCCCAATAGAATGTGGGTGCTGGTAGTTCCAGCATAGCCTGCCGTCAGCACGACATTGCCGGGCAACTGCCGCTCAACGTTCAGGTTGTATTGCTGAACCATGCCCTGCCGGAAATTGCGATTCATCGACTGAATAGTTCCGGTGTAATTGGCGGGGTTTACCGGCGCGGAGAGAACGCTCGAAGGAGTGGATGCGTCAACCAGAAACCCTCCCGAGAGCGAACCGAACGCGCTCTGGTATCCCAGACAGAAATCACTTGGGCAAGGATCCACCTCGGCATAGTAGGGCGGGTTCTGCCACAATCCTTGGCCGCCCTGGTTCCAGGAGGAGTCGTGGAGAATTCCGTAACCCGCGCGGATTACGGTTTTGTCGCTGGCCATAGGTTTCCACGCCAGTCCAATCCGGGGTTCGATGGCTGTTTTGTCGAATTGAATGCCTGCGCGGCCGTCGGTTGCAACGCAGATGCTGCAACTCGCCAGTGTGGGGCTTCCTTTTGGCACGTACCACTTCAGGGTCTGGATATCGTAGTTCGCCTGCCGGTTTTGAACCTCAGTAGTCGGCGTTACTAAGGCCCACGCCACACCGATATTAACCGTCAGACTATTGGTCACCCTCCAGTCATCCTGTACGAAGGGACGAAACAACTTCCAGCGGCGTCCGGTGGTGCCCCCTAAGAATGTCTGATCGTGGGCGGCGAAGATGCCCGTCCCGCCCAGCAGCAGGTCCGCCGCGTCATCCCCCGTCAGCCCCGCGTTCTCCACGACGAACCCGTCCTGAAACGCGTTGTTTCTCACATTCATCTGGCTCGCCCGGAAGGTGCCGCCGAAGCGGATATTGTGCTTCCCGCGAATCAGGTCCAGCGTGTCAGAAACCGAATAGACGTTGGTACCGCCCTGGTAGGGCGCATAGCCGCGATCCCCCACCGAGAAGTAGTTCGACATCAGAAAGGATGTCATACCGCAGCTGATGCAGTCCTTGTTGGACTGGTTCAGGCTCGCGGGATACCCCGTGATCGAATCGCACTTGGCTCCGAGATCGGCGCCGGGAATGCCGATGATAGCGGCTAAACAGCTGCCAGTTCCAAAAGAAAGGATGTGGTTGAAGATGCGGTTGTACCCAACCATCACCTGGTTGATGGTGGTGGGGGAGATCACGTGAGTTTCGGAAATGGCGGCGTTGCGCCCGTGGTTATCGATGTACTGGTTGCTGCCGAAGGCGTTTTGTTCAGACCATGTCGGTGATCCGCCTGGGACAAAGTTGGTGGCCTGATCGTAGCTGAACCGGGCGAAGATGGAATCTTTGCCGGAAAGGTTGTGGTCCAGGCGGATGTCCCACGTGCCCTGATTCAGTTTCCGCACCGGCTCGTTGATGTAGTTATAGCCGACGCCATTCGCATTCGGAGTGGGGTAAAGCTGCAGCACCTTCGCGCCGATGGGATTCACGACACCGGCTGGAATGATGTTGCAATCCTGGCCGGGGGTCTGACTTCCATCCGAAGCAACCGGCTCCGGCGTCGACGTACCCGGTTGGCACTGGAAAGGAGATCCTGAGAAAGGATTGGTAAGGAAACCGCCGCCTGCAAGGGTCGGCGCGCCGCTGAAATCATAGTTGCCGTTCGCATCTGGCGTCGTCATCCCGGTCGTCGGAACAAAGCCAGTGAATGGCACTCCCGAGCGCTGCATCTTCGCCTGATAATCCAGGAAGAAAAACGTCTTATCTTTTTTGATCGGCCCACCGAAAGACCCGCCAAATTGATTCAGGTTGAACTTCTCCGTCGAGGTAGCGAAGTAGCTGCGCGCGTCCAGCTTGGTGTTGCGGAAGAACTCAAAAAGCGAGCCGTGGAATTTGTTCGTGCCGGACTTGGTCGTCACCAGAACCGTTGGCCCTGCGCGCTCGCCATATTCGGCGGAGTAGTTGTAGGTCAGGACCTTGAATTCCTGGATAGCATCGATATCCGAGAAAATTGCTATTCCGCCTTCATCCAGCTGGTTGTTGTCGTTGCCATCGAGCAGCCAGTCCGTGCTCTGCTCGCGCGAACCACCAACGGACAGCGAGAACGCCCCCCGAGTGGCCGCTTCACTGCTGGCGCCCCTCGTAAAGAAACTGTTCGGATTCGTGGACTGCGTCGTCCCCGGCGTAAGCGTCGCCAACTGCACGAAGTTGCGGCCATTCAAGGGGAGTTCCGCAACCTGTTCGGAAGTAATGACCTGTCCTAAACTGGCGTTCGAGGTCTCGACAGCGACCTCAGTGGCGTTCACTTCGACGCTGGTGCTTACTGCGGCGGGCTTGAGATTGAAATTCAGTTCGCGCTGCTCATCGACTTGCAGGCGAATCTGTTTTTGTTCTACCGAGCCGAAGCCCTCGGCTTGCACCTGGATCGTATAGAACGAAACCGGCAGCAAGGGAATGAGATAGTGCCCGGAGTCATCCGTCTTTGTTTCGCGCGTGAGGCCAGTGCCCTCAGAGGTGATCCTCACACTCGCCCCGGAAATCACGGCGCCGGCATTGTCCGAGATTGTTCCCGAGAAACTGCCGGTCGCCTGACCATAGAGAAGCGGGCTCAACAGGCTCAGCAGCGCACAACAGTACACCGCGAGGAGTGTCCTCTTACTCGACATGCGTGAACCCCTTTCGTCGGTCTGCCCCAAAAGAAGTAAAGACGCTCCCCTTCCCCAAGGCGGAGGTCTACTCGACCGCAGACAGGCCTTATAAATTCTCGGTTGGGCGTAAGTCAAGAATTTTCTGTCGTGTACGAGGAATCAACCAGTGATTTTCTGACCCTCACGCATCAAGAAAAATGAAGAGAAATGATCGATGTGAACTAACAGGGCAGAGTGCAATGTTCCTGCATTCGGGAGCGTTGATGGAAATGCGAGCGCAACCGATCGTAGCGGAGGAGCTAGCTGCGTTTTGCCCACTCGGCATCGAAGCGCGCCCGATCATAAAACGATTTCTGGGTGCCAACTCCGGTCGTTGACAAGGCAGCGTAGAGGTTGGCGCGGCGAACCGCTTCCTTTTCTGCGATGCCCTCGCCCAAAAAAACTGCGAAGCTCCCAATGAAAGCGTCGCCGGCGCCCGTGCTGTCAATGCAATGGACCGGAAACGCCGCGACGTGCTCGCTGCCATCCCGGCCGGCAAGAAGCGCTCCATTCGCGCCCAAGGTGATGATCACCCGGCGGACGCCGCCCGCTACCAATTTCCCGGCACAGCTCTTTGCATCGTCGCCAGTCTTCACCGGAGCGCCAATAATTGTCTCCGCTTCATGTTCGTTGGGAACGAAGTAGTCGAGTTCATTGAGCGCTGCCATATCGACTGCTTGAGCGGGCGCCGGATTGAGAATGCAACGGATCCCGTGTTCGCGGGCAAACGCAACGGTGTAATACACCGTCTCGATGGGAATTTCGAACTGCAGCACGATGCAATCCACCGATTTGAGCATGGCTCCGGCGGCATCGACATCCGCCGGCTTGATGGCGTCGTTTGCTCCTTTGACGACAAGAATTCGATTTTGCCCGCTGGGCTCCACAAAAATCGGCGCTACCCCGCTGGATACTCCCTCGACTTGCTTCACATAGGTGGTATCGATTCCCTGCTGCCGGAAGTTTGCGATCGTGGCGGGGCCGAACAGATCGCTGCCCACCCGGGCCACCATAAAAACGTCGGCGCCACACAGACGAGCGGCCACGGCCTGGTTGGCTCCCTTCCCCCCGAAACCGAGATTGAAACTTTGACCGAAAATGGTTTCTCCCGGCTTGGGAAAGCGCTCCGCAAAGGTCGTTAAATCGATATTCGCGCTGCCCACTACCGCGATGCGAGGACGCTTCGACATGATGACTCGTCTCCGGAAAGGAAGTGCGAGTTTATTCAGCGTGCCTGGAGCGTGTCAATGCTGACGCAGAGATTCCACCGCTATTGTGACTCAACCGAAAGCAGTGTAGAGTTACACGTTTTCCAGGGGAAAGTGCATGTATACACCGCAAACTTTCGCTGTGGCGTTGGTGATGATGATTACCGCCGCGGTCTGTTGGGGTTCGTGGGCCAACACCTTCAAAGGCGTGAAGAATTATCGTTTCGAGCTCTTCTACTGGGATTACGCCGTCGGCATTTTTCTGATCTCGCTCATTCTCGCCCTCACCATGGGCAGCAGCGGACACGACGCTGCGAGCTTCCTGAACAACCTGCAATCTGCGGATCGGTCGAACATTATTTCGACGCTGATCGGCGGCGCAATTTTCAACCTTGCCAACCTGCTCCTGGTCGCCGCCATCGACATGGCGGGACTGGCGATTGCCTTCCCCGTCTCCATTGGAATCGCTCTCGTGGTGGGTGTCTTGTTGAGCTATTCGCTGGAGCAGAAAGGCAATCCGATATTCCTGGGCATTGGCGTGGTCTGTGCCCTGGTCGCGGTCATTCTCGACGGAAAAGCTTACGGCAGCCTGGCAAGCACAGGGCGCAATTTTTCCAGAAAGAGTTTGGTCACTTGCGTAGTGTCAGGAGTTCTCATGGGCTTGTGGAACCCGTTCATGACTTACGCGATGACGCGCGGCAACTCGCTTAGCCCGTACAGCGCGGCGGTGTTTCTCACCTTGGGCGCTTTGCTTTCCTGTTTCATCTGGAATCTGTACTTCATGAAGCATCCATTGGTGGGAGAGCCGGTAAGCCTTGGAGGATTTTTCCGTGGCTCGCCTTCGGGCCACCTGCTGGGGCTTCTGGGCGGCGCGATCTGGGGGACGGGCACCGTCTTCAGCCTCACCGCCGGGAAACTTACGGGGCAGGCCATCTCCTACGCAATCGGGCAGTCGGCGCCGATGGTCGCCGCCTTGTGGGGAGTCTTTGCCTGGAAGGAGTTTGCGGGCTCTGGATCTCGCGCCAAAATCTACCTGGCGCTCATGTTCGTGTTCTACGGACTGGCCATTCTGCTGATTGCCCGTGCCAACGGTTGAGCGGTCTATTTTCCCTTGATTCGACTGATGAACAGTTTTTAAAAAGCGATCCGCATCCGAGGCGAGGCAAACACGTGAAACGAGAGAATTGCCAGGAGCACAGCGGACAGCACAGGGTGTCGTTGCTCGCGATCAAGTCCTATATTTGATTCTCGGCAATACTGGATCAGAGCAGCATGCCGGCAATCGAGGCCGACATCAAATTTGCCATCGTTCCCGCAATCATGGCACGAAAGCCAAGACGCGCCAGTTCGCCTCTCTTGTTCGGAGCCAGCGCGCCGATACCGCCAATCTGAATTCCAATCGAACTGAGGTTAGCGAATCCGCACAACGCGAACGTGGCAATGGTGACGGTACGCGGATCAAGCAGCGCCTTCTGATCTCCCAGTTGGGAAAAAGCGACCAGCTCATTCAAGACCATGCGTATGCCGAGCAGATTCCCCACCGACGCACAGTCGTGTGTGGGGATCCCAATCACCCACGCAATCGGCCAGAAGAGATAACCAAACACCTGCTCCAAACTCTGCGGGAAATATCGGATGTGATTGTGAATTCCGCCCATGATCCCATTAGTCAGCGCGATTAGGGCGAGAAAGGAAATCAACATGGCGGCAATATTGAGCGCCAGGTGCAGGCCGTCTGTCGTGCCCCGCGCAATGGCGCCCAGAAGATTTTCTTCCTTCTCGGTTTTTTCCTCCTCGGCGCTCATCACGACTTTGCCTGCGGTTTTAGCCTGCTCGGTTTCGGGCACGAGCATCTTCGCCATTAGCAACGTGCCCGGAGCAGTCATGATGACGGCGCTGAGCAAATGTTTGGGATCGATGCCAAATGCGATATACGCAGCCATAATGCCGCCCGAAACATGCGCCATGCCGCTGGTCATCACGGTCATCAACTCAGACCGGGTCAGATCGGGCAGGAACGGGCGGATCGTCAGTGGCGCTTCCGTTTGTCCCATGAATATGCTGGCGGCGACGTTCAGAGATTCGGCACCGCTCGCCCCCATGACGCGAGTCATCACCCAGGCAAACACGCGGATGATGATTTGCATGATGCCGAAGTGATACAGCACAGCAAAAAATGCGGCGATAAAGATGACAGTCGGCAGCACGCCAAAGGCGAAGTAGCCCAATTGCGAACCAGGCTTCGCCAGATCGCCGAACACGAAGTGCGATCCCGCGTACGCATAGCCCAGCAGTGTAGTAACAGCGTTGCCAGCTTTCTGAAACGCGATGCGCCCGGCCTCAATCCTCAGCACGAAAACTGCGAACACGAATTGCAACCCGAGTCCCCACGCCACAGTTTTCAGCCGAATGGCGCGGCGATTGGTGGAGAAAGTGAAGGCCAGCGCCAACATCGAGAGAATCCCGAGAATGCCCGTGAACCGTCCCATTCAGTGTTTCTCTCCCGATTTTTGGATGACCCTGTGGATCAGCGGCCGTTTCGTCGAGGGTGCCTCATCGGCAATGTGGCAAGCTCCAAGCATCATCTGGCGTGCCCGCTCGAGACGCGCGTCGCTGTTGTAGTAGATCGTGGCAAGCAGCTCACCGGCAGCGACGGCATCTCCAACTTTCTTGTGCAGTACGATCCCCACCGCCGGATCAACGGAATCTTCCTTACGCTCGCGCCCACCACCGAGAATCACGCACGCGGTTCCAATCTGTTCGCACTGCATGCCCGAAATGAAGCCCTTATTCGCGCTAACCACTGGCACGCTGCGTTGCGCCTGCGGGAGGCGCTTGGGATCATCAATGACTCGGGGATCGCCTCCTTGCAATTGCACCATCTGACGGAATTTCTCCAGCGCCTTCCCTGAAGTAATCAACTGCTCACTCTGCAGCTTTCCTTCGGCGACGGTCTTCGAGACTCCTCCCAGATGCAACATCCAACCGGCGGTGTGGAGACACAGCTCTCTCAGATCGTCAGGCCCGCCACCGCGCAACACCTCCAAAACTTCAACCACCTCGAGTGCGTTCCCGATGTTGTTTCCCAGGGGCTGATCCATGTCCGTGATCAGCGCGATCACGTGCTTGCCCATCCGCTCGCCGGTTTCAACCATGAGTTCCGCCAGGAAGACTGCATCCTTTTCGCTCTTCATGAATGCGCCCGATCCCGTCTTAACATCGAGCACCAGCGCGTCGATTCCCCCCGCCAACTTCTTGCTCATGATCGAAGCGCAGATCAGGTAAGGACTCTCCACCGTGCCGGTCACGTCGCGCAGGGCATAGAGCTTGCGATCGGCGGGGGCAATCTCGGGAGTCTGGCCGATCATGGCGCAGCCGCAGACTTCGAGCACTCGCCGGAAATCAGCGACCGGCAAATTCACGTTAAAGCCCGGAATGGACTCGAGTTTATCGAGCGTGCCCCCGGTGTGGCCCAGTCCACGACCGCTGATCATCGGAACAGCGATTCCCGCCGCGGCTACCAAAGGCGCAAGCACAAGAGAGGTCTTGTCACCCACACCGCCGGTAGAATGCTTGTCCACTTTTCGTGCGGGTAGCGAAGTCAGATCCAGAACCTCGCCGGAGCGAAGCATCGAGTCGGTGAGGGCGGCCGTTTCCGCGCGCGTCATCCCGCGCAGGACCACGGCCATCAACCACGCCGCAACTTGATAATCCGGGATGTCGTCCCGCGTATAGCCGTTCACCAGGCTCTCAATGTCACCCTGGGAAAGTTCGATCCCATCCCGTTTTTTGCGAATGACGTCGACGGCGCGGAATTCCGATTTCGCGGATTTCAACTCGCTCACTGGAGGCGGAATCCTTCCGGAAGGAGTTCTGTAATGTGAGCCTCTTTGGGGCCGCTGGCTCCCTGAAAGAAAATGGTGGCATCCGGTCCGAACTCATAGATCACCTGCCGGCAGGCACCGCACGGGGCGCACGCCACTCCCTTATCGTTGGTCACCGCAACAGCCTGGATTTCAATTTTGGGACCGAGTTCAGCCACCGCCGAGAAAATCGCCGTCCGTTCGGCGCAGTTCGTCATGCCGTACGACGCGTTCTCCACGTTACAACCCGTATAAATCTTCCCGTTGGTGAGTAAGACGGCGGATCCCACATGGAATTTCGAATACGGCGCGTGGGCGTTCTTCATTACCTTGGCTGCGGCTGCTTCGAGCTTTTTCCGCACGTCCGGCGCAAGCTTTCCTTTGGGCATATCCGGTGTATGGCAACTGGGACGAGAGTCGTGCGCCATTGTAAACCTTGGCATCATCGTTTTTTGGATTCTTCTTGCAATTGCGTTTGCATCTCACGCTTAAAGGCAGGATCTCGCGTTGTGTACTTGCCCTGCCGTACAATTGCAACCCAGCGCGGGTCCGCTCCTGACCAGGCGCAGAACCATCGCAGGCACAATCACGATGTCGGGTGATCAAGTCAATTCCAGGCTCGCTCGCGGCTCGGAGAACCGGGTCGAGACTCCTCCTCGACAATCTGCAAATGCCCTCGCATCCCTTAACGGACAAGCTCTGATTCGCAACTCCGGTGTTCCGTTGGATTTGAACTGGGTGCAGGAAATTCGCGTGAATACCAGCGCCGTCGAAAGGCGCGCGCACTCCCAGGTTTCTCGCCGTACGGTGAAAAAAGAATGGCAGGCAGCATGGCTGTTGCGAGCCATCACGTGCCTGGATCTCACGACTCTCTCCGGGAACGATACTGAAGAGCGAGTGCGCCGTTTATGTGCCAAGGGACGGCATCCCATTCAGCAGGAAATCGTAGAGAGACTCGGCATTCAGCAGCTTGGAATCCAGGTCGCCGCCATTTGCGTGTATCACACGTTTGTGGAGACTGCGCTCCAGGCCCTGGAGGGCAGCGCCATTCATGTCGCTGCAGTTTCCACTGGGTTCCCCGCAGGCTTATCGCCGCTAGCGGAACGAGTCGCCGAGATCCGCCGATCCGTCGAAGCCGGCGCCCACGAAATCGATGTCGTAATCACGCGCTCGCATGTCTTCGGTGGCCGCTGGCAGGCGTTGTATGACGAGATTGCGGCTTTCAAACAGGCCTGCGGACCTGCTCACATGAAGGTAATTCTGGGAACCGGGGATTTAGTCACCTTGCGTAATGTCGCTCGTGCCAGTTTCGTAGCCATGATGGCGGGCGCTGATTTCATTAAGACCTCGACCGGAAAAGAATCGGTCAATGCTACTTTGCCCGTCAGCCTGGTGATGGTTCGCGCGATTCGCGAATACGCTCAGAAGACGGGAATGGGCGTTGGGTTCAAGCCTGCAGGAGGCATTCGAACCGCGAAGCAATCCATCGACTGGCTCGCGATGATGAAGGAAGAACTGGGGGATTCATGGCTTCGCGCGGAGATGTTTCGCTTCGGCGTCAGCGGATTACTGGGCGACATCGAACGACAATTGGAGCATCATGTCACAGGACGATACTCCGCGGAGTATCGGCATCCCATCGCGTAAAGACGACTGAAATGAGCATCGCCGAAAAATTCGCCAGCATGGAGTACGGCCCCGCCCCTGAAGATCCCAAGGAAGCGTTAACCTGGCTCGATCGTCACCAGCGCCGTTTTGGGCTCTTCATCGATGGCGCGTGGCGGGAACCTGCGGCGGCAGAATACTTCGACACTTTTGATCCCTCCACCGGTGAGAAGCTGGCTACGGTAGCGCAGGGCGGGCCGGCGGACATTGACGCCGCTGTGAAAGCCGCGCGCCATGCCGCTTCAAAGTGGCGGGCACTTACTCCCCACGTGCGTGCGCGATACCTCTATGCGTTGGCGCGACTTGTTCAAAAACATTCGCGGCTGCTCGCGGTCCTCGAGACTATGGACAACGGCAAGCCCATCCGCGAAAGCCGCGACATCGATATCCCGCTGGTCGCCCGGCATTTTTACTATCATGCCGGATGGGCTCAATTGCTGGATCAGGAATTCCGCGATCATGAGCCGTGTGGAGTTGTCGGCCAGGTGATTCCGTGGAACTTTCCGCTGCTGATGCTGGCATGGAAGATTGCTCCCGCGCTGGCTACCGGCAACACTGTCGTCTTAAAACCCGCCGAGTTCACTCCGCTTACCGCGCTCGCTTTCGCCGAACTTTGCCAGGAAGCGGGACTCCCCAGCGGCGTTGTGAATATCGTCACTGGCGATGGCTCCACCGGGGAAGCGCTCGTCGAACATTCTGATGTCGATAAGATAGCGTTCACCGGCTCAACCGAAGTTGGCCGTGCGATCCGCGGTGCGACTGCAGCGACTCACAAGCGGCTTTCGCTCGAACTGGGAGGAAAATCTCCCTTCATCATCTTCGAGGATGCTGACCTCGACAGCGCAGTTGAGGGGCTGGTGGACGGGATCTGGTTCAATCAGGGGCAAGTATGTTGTGCCGGCTCGCGACTGCTGATGCAGGAGAGCATCGCCGATGCTCTGCTGTCCAAGATTCGCGATCGCATGAGCACTCTGCGCATCGGTCCGCCGCTCGACAAGGCCATTGATATTGGGGCTATTGTCGCCCAGGTCCAGCTCGATCGCATTCAGAGGATGGTCGCGCAGGGGATTGCAGAAGGCGCCCACTGCTGGCAACCGCAAGTCGCACTGCCCTCTCGCGGGCTTTACTACCCTCCGACCCTGCTTAGCAATGTGCATCCCACCTCCATCGTGGCGCAGCAGGAAATCTTTGGTCCCGTTCTCGCAGCCATGACATTCCGCACCCCGAACGAAGCTGTCGAACTGGCCAACAATACCGTCTACGGACTCGCCTCTTGCGTCTGGAGTGAGAGCATCAACGTGGCGCTTCATGTGGCGGCACAGCTAAAAGCGGGAGTGGTTTGGGTGAACTGCACCAACATGTTCGATGCCTCCTGCGGCTTCGGTGGATACCGCGAGAGCGGCTACGGTCGCGAGGGCGGACGAGAAGGCCTGCTCGAGTATCTGGAACCGAAATGGTTTAAGCATGCCCCTAAGCTGAGTACCAGCGCCGCTCCTGCTCCACCTGAACCATCTCAGCCCCAGACCAGCACGCCGGCTATCGACCGCACCGTCAAGCTTTATATCGGCGGCAAGCAGGCTCGTCCGGATTCCGGCTATAGCATGGAAGTACGCTCGGGGGATGGGCGATTGCTCGGCGAAGCCCCGCTGGGAAACCGAAAAGACATTCGCAACGCGGTGGAAGCGGCGCGCAAAGCTGCAGGATGGGCGAAGGCCACCGCGCACAACCGGGCTCAGGTGCTGTATTACTGCGCAGAGAATCTCGGCCTGAGGCGTGCGGAAATTATCCAGCGCCTGGCAGCTAAGGTTGGTGCAAAGCAGGCTGCCCAGGAGGTCGATCTCGGCATCGAGCGCATCTTCTCCTATGCCGCATGGACCGACAAGTTCGATGGCGCAGTCCACAATCCTCCGTTCCGCAATATTGCCATCGCCATGAACGAAGCCATTGGGACCGTCGGCGTAATCTGTCCCGCCGACGCGCCCCTGCTTGGATTCCTGTCTCTCGTCATGCCGCTACTTGCGGTCGGCAATACGGTCGTGGCAATACCTTCTGAAAAATATCCCCTCATCACCGGTGATCTTTACCAGCTATTCGATACCAGCGACATGCCCGCAGGCGCAATCAACATCGTTACCGGCTATGTTTCGCAATTGTTGAAAACTCTCGCCGAACACGACGACGTTGACGCGATCTGGTGTTACGGCGACGACACGCTCGTCGCCTCCGCCAAAGCTATGTCCGTCGGCAACCTGAAGCAGGTCTGGACCAACGAGGGTCGGATGATCGACTGGTTCGACCCCAAAATCGCGGAAGAACGCTGGTTCCTGGAGCACGCCACCCAAGTAAAAAATATCTGGGTTCCGTACGGCGAGTAGGGCCGTTATACCCAAATTGCACCAAACTTGTTGCAAAAAAGTTTTTGCCTGCCCGGCATTTACTTTGCCCACCAGCCGGACTACGATAGCCCCAATCTTTCATATCGCCCGGCTTCATTCTGCCTTGCAAATCTATTCGATCGAGGAGGACCTTATGGGCATTGCAGTTTCCCCGCACATCCATCCGCAAGTGGCGGAGTTCATCGACAAGCCGCGAAAGATGTTAATCAACGGACAGTGGGTCAATGCTGCGTCCGAAAAAACTTTCCCCAGCTACAATCCTGCCACCGGCGAAGTGCTGGCTCAAGTCGCCGAAGGAGATCGCGCCGACATCGATCTTGCTGTGAAAGCTGCGCGTAACGCTTTCGACCACGGCCCATGGCGTCGCCTGACAGCGTCCGAACGCGGCCGTCTGATATGGAAGCTCGCCGATCTTCTCGAGCAGCACACCGAGGAGTTCGCGTACATCGAAAGCCTCGACAATGGCAAGCCGCTCAACGTTGCCAAAGCCGCGGATGTCCCGCTCGCCGTAGATCTGTTCCGCTACATGGCTGGCTGGACCACCAAACTTGAGGGCAACACGATTCCATTGTCAGTTCCCTACACTCCGGGAGCGAAGTATCTCGCCTACACGCTGCGAGAACCGGTGGGTGTAGTTGGACAGATCATTCCGTGGAATTTCCCGCTACTAATGGCGGCCTGGAAGCTTGGGCCAGCGTTGGCAACGGGCTGCACTGTCGTGTTGAAGCCTGCGGAGCAGACTCCGCTCTCCGCATTACGCCTGGGCGAACTCATCCTGGAAGCCGGATTCCCCGAGGGCGTGGTGAATGTGGTTCCCGGATACGGCGAAACCGCCGGAGCGGCGCTCGCGGCCCATCCCGACGTAGATAAGGTCGCCTTCACCGGATCGACGGAAGTCGGAAAGCTGATCGTACATGCGGCAACAGGCAACTTGAAGAAAGTATCCCTGGAACTAGGCGGGAAGTCTCCCAACGTGGTCTTCAAAGACTCCGATCTTGAAACGGCCATTGCCGGAGCAGCCAGCGCCATCTTCTTCAACCACGGGCAGTGCTGCTGTGCCGGTTCCCGGTTATACGTAGAGAAAGCCGTCTACGATCAGGTGGTGGAGGGCGTGGCCCAACACGCCAAGAAAATCAAGGTTGGCTCCGGGCTCGAACCCGACACGCAAATGGGCCCGCTCGTTTCGCAAGAGCAGCTGAATCGAGTCTGCGGCTATCTCGAGTCGGGATTCTCCGAAGGAGCAAAGGCTCTGGCCGGTGGCCACAAAGCTGGCGATCGCGGGTATTTCGTTGAGCCCACTGTGCTGGTAAACACCAACGAGGACATGAAAGTGGTGCAGGAGGAAATCTTTGGTCCCGTCGTAACGGCCATGCCGTTCACCGATCCCGAGGAGTTGATTCCGCGCGCCAATGACAGTGACTACGGCCTTGCGGCAGCTGTTTGGACTCGCGATATCGGCAAGGCGCACCGTGTGGCCGAGCATCTTCGCGCGGGCACCGTCTGGATCAATTGCTACAACATCTTCGATGCGGGGCTGCCGTTCGGAGGCTACAAGCAATCCGGCTGGGGCCGCGAAATGGGCCACGACGTTCTCAACCTGTACACGCAGACAAAAGCGATTTGCGCCAGAATCGCCTAGCTTCGCAAACAGCAGAAGGCCGGGGGTTTCGGACCACCGGCCTTTTGTTTTTGCATTCGCGGCTTTCTTATCGTTCCATCAGTAGAACCTTTTCCGCATCGTCAACTTCCGTCAACTTCACTTCGATTACTTCATTCATGCTCGTTTGTACGTTGCGACCCACGAATGTTGCCTCGACGGGAATTTCCCGATGCCCGCGGTCAATCAACACGCACAGTTGCACCTGCCGCGGCCGCCCATGCGAGAACAATGCATCCAGCGCCGCGCGTGTTGTTCGGCCGGTGAACAGGACATCGTCCACCAGGACAATGTTTTTGTCTTCAATGTCGAATCCAATCTCTTTTTCCTGCACCACAGGCTTGGGGCCCAGGGTGGAGAGGTCGTCGCGATAGAAAGTGATGTCCAGTGTTCCTACCGGCACCTTGGCATTCTCGATCCGGGTGATGATCTTGCCCAGCCGTTCGGCCAGCGGTACGCCGCGGCGGCGAATCCCCACCAGGCCGAGTCCGGTTACTCCGCCGTTCTTTTCCACAATTTCGTACGCGAGCCGCACCAGCGTACGTTCAATTTCCGATGCGGACATCAGCTGCGCTTTCTGATGAAGTCCAGTCTTCTTCACAGGAGTTTTTGCATTCATTAACAGGTATGCCTCATCGCCGGAACCCGGCAACTCACTGTATGCAACCCGGCTTCAATCGGTCAAGGTAGGCAAGGTGAGAATAGCCAATTCGTGCGGCCGCGCAGAGATGGATTAAGACTTCTCCGGAATGACTTCCGCCTGGTCAAGGCCGACCATACGCTGCGATGCCACTCCGGGACAAGGTGTTTTCACCAGTCGGCAAAGAGGCGGTTTGCCCTCGCGTGCCGCGATCAGAGTGATTCCGTCCGGAGAAGCATGGGTGCTTTCTCCCGGAACGATGCCAATTCCCTGATTTCTTCCCATGCCCTTCGCCATATAAAGCGCGGCATCCGCAAGTGCAATGGATTCTTCCGGACAAATCGCCTCGAATGCAGGGCGGCACCATGGATATGCGGCCCAGCCCACCGAGCAGGTTTTCCTCAACGATATTCCATGGCCAATATCAAACGGTTCAGAACCCATCACCTCCAGCACGCGACTGCAGAACGCAGGTGTACCGGACGGATCGGTCGAGCGGCTCATGATCAGAAATTCTTCGCCGCCCCAACGCACCAGCACATCGGACTTGCGAACAACCGTAGAAAGCCGCTGTGCGACCAATTGCAGTAATCGATCGCCGGCGGGATGCCCGTAGAGATCGTTGACCTGCTTGAAGAAGTCCACATCCACCATGATGAACACCAGATCGCGATGGTCCATTTTGCGAATCTCGGAACCGCTTGCGCGCTGGTAATTTCGCAGCACCTGCCCGGCTTCGGCCGTGAGTATCTCCTCCAGGTAGCGCCGGTTCCACACTCCCGTCAGCACATCGGTAAAGGAAATCTCCTGCAGCTCAAGATTCTTGCGCTGCAGTTCGAGACTGTGCCAGCGCAGCGATTGTTCCTTGTTTTCCAGTTCGTCTTTCAAACGGCAGGTCTCGTCCAGATTTTGACGCGACAATCGCAGCAGGCTGAGCAGTTCCTGATCGAGCAAATGCTGCTTCACGAACACCAGTGCGCCCATCACCACCATGACCGCCACGGTCAGCAGCACCCGGTAGGTGCGAACTGCTTGCGGAGCATCCCCTCCGAATTCCGCCCACGCAATCATCAGTGGCGTAATGAAAACTGCGAGCATGGCGAGCCGCGCTTTCCAGATTCCGAATCCACGGGTCGCCGGTCCTTCTGCCCCTGTTTCTGCTTCCATATCGCGCGCCAGAAAACCGATGCGCACGAACCACGCCATGGCCGCGATCAGCGGCACGTCAAATACACTCCCCGTGTAGTAGAGGTGCAGATCGATGGCTTCACTGGCGCTCAACGAAGCAACGCAGTAGGTCACGCTTGCCGCAAAAAAATGAAAATAGATGGTTCTCCATCGGCCGCGGCTCCGCCGCCACACTAGCAGTAAGCCCGCGGCCAGTGCGAGCTCTTCGCTCACGTACAGCAGATCGAAACTGCGGCCGTACGTCGTTTCCACCGGATGCACGTATTGCCACGGGATCACCACAAACAAGTAAAGAAACAGCCACCCCGTCAGCAGCAGGGTGAAATCGAGCGTATCCACCCGGATTGCACGGTCATCGTGCTGCACATGCGGCAAGATTGCCAGCGCGGCCATCATGGGCACGATATGTAGGAAAAGAATTACATCGCCCATGAACGGGTTGGGAGCTTCCTGGCGCAAGTAGACTTCGAAATACGTCCACATCAGCTGGGAGGCAAGCCACATGCCTAGTCCCATGGTCATTAGCGCCCAGAAAAGTCGGTTTTTGGGAGATGCATGCCTGAAGTTACTGAAAAAAACAACAGTAGCCGCGGCAAGGATCAGGTTCTGAAGAATATCGCCAAACGCGGTCAGCGCGAAGCTGCGTCTCGCCAGAACAGAAACGGCGATGTGGCCGCACACTACCGCCCCAATCCCGATCGCCCAGCCGCGTCCGTTCCTGAACGCAAGTCTACCCACAAAAGGATTGTAGGTTCTCGTCCAACGGGGGCAGAGTTACTGAGGTAATGCAAAAGGTGCTGAGTACGCGTAGCCGCCGATTAGTCGAATGCGAATGAGAAATGCTCTACGAAACGAAAAACGTCGAGGTATGAGTTATATAGCGGCACTGGAGCGACCCGGAAAATATTCGGCTCGCGCCAGTCCCCAATCATTCCCTGCTGCGCCAACTTATCGCAAATGTTGCGCCCCTGCCGCGGAACTCGAAGCGAAAGTTGTGCGCCCCTTCGGCCCGGCTCTGCTGGCGTAATAATTGAGAATTTGGACGATCTCCTCTCTCGCAGAAGAAATTCTGCATAGCCGGTGAGCGACACGCTTTTCGCTCTCAACCGTTCCATCCCGACTTCGGAGAAGATGTCCAGCGAGGCGCGCAATGCGGCAAGCGCCAGGATCGGCGGGTTACTCAGTTGCCAACCTTCCGCTCCTTCCATGGGATCAAACTCCGGTCCCATACGAAACCTTGTCTTCTCGTCGTGCCCCCACCACCCCGCAAAGCGCGGAACCTTCCAGGCGCGAGCATGCCGCTCATGCACGAAACATCCGCCGACGCACCCAGGGCCGCCGTTCAGGTATTTGTAGTTGCACCAGACTGCGAAGTCAGGACCCCAATCGTGCAGGCGCAGCGGAACATTCCCCGCGGCGTGCGCCAGATCGAAGCCTACGATGCATCCTTTCTTGTGCCCGGCTTGGGCCACGGCCGCCAGATCCAAAGCTTGACCCGTAACGTAGTTCACGCCTCCCAGCAAAATGAGGGCTATCGAGTCTCCATCCCGCTCAATCACCGCATGGATATCTTCCTCGCGCAGGCAAGCCTCTTCTGCGCGCGGCCGCAGTTCTAACAGCGATGACGACGCATCGAAGCCGTGAAACCGAATCTGGGACTTGACTGCATACTGGTCGGAGGGGAACGCGCCGCCCTCCACCAAGATCTTGTGGCGATCTGCCGTCGGTCGATAAAACGAAACCATCATCAGGTGCAGATTTGCCGTGAGCGAATTCATCAGGACGACTTCCGACGGTTCAGCCCCCACCAACTCCGCGGTTTGCTGCGTCAATAAGCGGTGATACGTGAACCATGGATTCTTACCCGCGAAATGTCCCCCGACTCCCAGGTCGGCCCAGGCCCGAAGTTCCTGCTCCACATGCTGACCAGCGCTCTTCGGTTGAAGTCCCAGCGAATGCCCACACAGATAAATACACTCCGTCCCACCCTTCGTCTTCGGAATATGGAAACGATGCCGCACCTGAGCGAGAGAGTCCTCTGCATCGGTCTGCCGGGCGAATTCCTCCCCCACTTGATACGCGGGCGTGCTCAAGCTATCTCCAATGGGGTTACTGCAGCACTGATCGGTTCGTCAGCCTTTCGCCAGTCCAACTCGTCGATGCCATTTAATCCGCCGCTCGTGGGACGTCGAGCCGGGAAGCGACTGTCGATCGGCTTTCCGGTATCCGCGACCTCGGCAATTACCGCGCCGGTTGCTGGATTCACATCGGCAAAGCAAGATTTTCCCTCGACGAACTTCCCGTCGATGTAGTTCTGAATGATCTTCACCTTGCCTGAACCCCGCGGCTTTCTGACAATGATTTAAGCGAGCAATGAATTCCCCGAGAAGCTCTGCCTCTCGTCCAAATACCGGCGCAACGCATCTTTCCAGTCCGGCATTTCGATGCCGTACCTGTGCAGGCTCGTTGCCGAAAGTACGGAGTACGCCGGACGCGGCGCCGGACGCGCCATCTGCGCGCTGCTCACCGGTCGGACCTCGGTATTCAGGCCTGCGCTCCTCACGATCTCGCGGGCGAAATCGAACCAGGTACATTCTCCCGCATTGGATGCGTGTACCAGCCCACGAGCATTCTTGCCACACAGTGCGATGATCGCTGTCGCCAGATCGACTGTATAAGTCGGGCATCCTCGCTGATCGTTGACCACGTCCAGTTGCGGGCGCGTTGCAGCCAGTTTCAGAATCGTATCCGGAAAGCATTTCCCGCCGGCGCCGAACAGCCAGGATGTGCGCAGAATGCAGGTATCGGGCGAAATTTCGAGCAGGCGCAGTTCCGCCTCAGCCTTGGAGCGTCCGTACATACTCTGCGGATTCCGGGCCTCGTTGATCTCGTAAGGGGTAGTCTTGGTGCCGTCGAATACATAATCCGAACTGAGAAACAGCAGTTTTGCGCGAACCAACTTGGCAGCGTTAGCGACGGTGACGGCGCCATCCCGATTTACCGCGAACGCTAAAACGGGATTTTTCTCGCAGCCATCCACATTTGTGTACGCGGCGGCCAGTAAGATCCAGTCGGGACTGTTTTCTTTGATAGCTTCGCGAACCCGCGCAGCGTCACGGATGTCCAGATCACGGGATCCCGTACCAATCACCTCGGCGCCGGTCCACTGGCGCATCAGGGGCTTGCCGAGCAACCCGGTGGCGCCAATGATCATTACTTTCATGAACGATCTCGGGGCTTAGTCGAAAATCTCGGCATCGCGCAAACAAACGCCACGCTGATCTTTTGCGGAAACGATCGGATCGCCCTGCATTTCCCAATTAATATTCAGATCGGGATCATTCCATGCGATCGTGCGCTCGCATTGCGGAGCGTAGTAACCAGTCGATTTGTAGAGTACGTGTGCGGTGTCCGACAATACAGCGAAGCCGTGCGCGCAACTGGCGGGAATCCACAACATGCGCTTGTTTTCTCCAGATAGACGTACGCTGTGCCACTTGCCGAAGGTTGGAGAACTCCGCCGAAGATCGACCGCCACATCGAGAATCTCGCCGTAGGGCACTCGCACCAGTTTCGCCTGCATCTCTGGCTGCACTTGGTAATGCAATCCCCGAAGCACGTTGCGGGTCGAGAACGAATGATTATCCTGTACGAAGTGCTCCGCAATACCAAGTTCGGCAAACAATCGTTGGTTGTAACTTTCCAGAAAGAACCCGCGCTCGTCCTGGAACACTCGCGGTTCCAGCACAAACACATCAGGAATCGAGGTTGGGACCTTCCTTACAGCATGCATGGTGTGGTGGGTCAGGGTCATTCAAAATACGCGCTCGCGCAACAACTGAAGCAAGTAGCTTCCGTAGCTGCTATTTTTCATCGCCCCGGCAATCTTCTCCAGTTCACCCGCGCCGATATATCCGTAACGAAAAGCGATCTCTTCCGGACAAGCCACCATCAGTCCCTGCCGCTTCTCGATGGCTTGAATGTACAGTGACGCATCCATCAGCGATTCATGCGTGCCTGTATCCAGCCAGGCCATACCGCGTCCCATGACGCACACTTCCAATTGGCCGCGCTTCAAATATTCCCTATTCACATCGGTGATCTCGAGTTCTCCGCGCGCGCTGGGCTTCAGTGATTTCGCAATCTGAACCACCTGATTGTCATAGAAATACAGCCCGGTCACAGCGTACCTGGATTTCGGCTGCTTCGGCTTCTCTTCAATGCTCAGCGCGCGCCCCTGCTCATCGAATTCCACGACTCCATAACGCTCGGCGTCGTGCACCGGGTAGGCAAACACGCGCGCGCCCTTAGATTTTTTCACGGAGTTCAGCAAGTCTTTTGCCAGATCGTGGCCATAAAAAATGTTGTCACCCAGCACCAGCGCACACGGACTTCCCTGAAGAAATTTTTCGGCCAGCAGGAATGCCTGCGCGATTCCTTCTGGTTTTTTCTGAAGTTGAAATTGCAGGTGAATTCCGAACTGGCTTCCATCTCCCAGCAGCGCCTCGAATTTGGGTAGATCCTCCGGCGTGGAGATAATCAGAATGTCCCGGATTCCCGCCAACATCAGCGTGCACAGCGGGTAGTAGATCATCGGCTTGTTGTAAACCGGAAGCAGGCTCTTTCCCATCGCCCTCGTTACCGGGTACAGCCGAGTCCCCGATCCGCCCGCCAGAATGATGCCTTTGTATGTTTGACCGTCGTTCATGGTTTAGCCGTTAGCCCGAGTAATGCGTTGCAATCCACTCTCGATAGCTGCCGCTGGTCACATCGCGAACCCACCCGTCATTCTCCAGGTACCAGCGAACCGTTTTGCGGAGCCCTGTATCGAACGTCTCCCTTGGCTTCCACTGCAGTTCGCGTTCGATTTTGCGTGCATCGATCGCGTAACGCCGGTCGTGCCCGGGCCGGTCTTTCACAAACGTGATCAGTTCGCGCCGGGATGCGCCCTTTGCCGGAGAAACCTCATCCAGCAGGTCGCAGATTCTATGCACGATTTCGATATTCGGCTTTTCATTCCACCCCCCGATGTTGTACGTCTCGCCTGGCTTGCCCCGCGCCAGCACGGCCGCGATCGCTTCGCAATGATCTTCCACATAAAGCCAATCGCGCACATTCTTGCCATCTCCGTACACCGGCAGCGGCCTGCCCTGCTGTGCATTGAGAATCAGCAAAGGGATCAGCTTTTCGGGAAACTGGAAGGGCCCGTAATTGTTGGAGCAATTCGTGGTCAGCGTCGGAAGCCCGTAGGTGTGGTGATACGCGCGCACCAGGTGATCCGACGCAGCTTTGGACGCTGCATATGGACTATTGGGAGCGTACGCTGTGGTCTCGGAAAACGGCGGATCATTGGGCCCTAGCGATCCATACACCTCATCGGTGGAGACATGAAGAAAGCGAAAACGCATGCGGTCCCCCTCGCCCAGACCTGACCAGTAGGCCCGAACCTCTTCTAGCAGGGCGAAGGTTCCGTTGACATTGGTGTGGATGAAATCGTCGGGCCCGCGGATGGATCGGTCGACATGGCTTTCGGCGGCAAAGTGCACGATTGTCCGCGGCTGATGCCGTGCCAGTGTCTTCCGCACCAGCGCGCGATCCACAATGTCGCCCTGCACGAAATGGTAGCGTGGGTCGCCCGCGATGCTATCCAGGTTGTGGGGATTCCCGGCGTAGGTGAGTTTGTCGAAATTTACAATGGCCGCCGACTCATCTCGCAGGCGCTGCAAAATGAAGTTCGATCCGATAAAGCCCGCACCACCGGTGACCACAATCAAATCGCGCATTCCATCTCAGGGACGCCTTGGGTCTGGCCATCGACACTGCCCGCAGCGCGAAACGATTGATTGTAATAAAAAAGGACGGGTTTCGCCCGTCCTTTCCGCCATATGCGTCGCAAACGGTCAGGCCATCAACGGAACAAGTGCTGATTTCACTGCACAGCGTAGTAGCTTGTCTATCCGCTTTACAAACGTCGCGCCCGAACATAGTTGGGAGCGGTTCGTGGATCAGCGTGACCGGCAGCAGGACAGATGTGCAAGAGCGGAGAACTCCAGGCTATGCGGATTACACATTACCCGGCAATGCGCTCTGATCCGACTTCAGGCCCGGGGGGTTTCCGGGCACTCGGCTTCGTCATATCATGCGAGTTCAGCCCGAGCACCTCGAAGTAAGTCTGCCCTATCTCACGGCTGATCCTGTCCCACTGATATTCTTCTTCCACCCGCTTGCGTGCCGCCTTTCCCGCTGCCTCTCGAATTGAGGGATTGGCGATCAGGAAGCGAAGACGACCGCTCAGATCGTCCACGTCGCCGCAATGAAACGTAAACCCGGCACCTTCCACTGCCTCGCGATTCTCGGGCACATCGCTGGCCAGAACGCACAGTCCTGCTCCCATCGCGTCCAGCAGCGCCAGCGAGAGACCCTCCATGTCGGATGGAAGGACGAAGATCATGGCATTGGTCAACAACTCGTCGAGATCTTCGCCCGAGACCCAGCCCAGCATGCGGATTCTGTCGTTTGCGTGTTTCAGCAGTTCTCTCTGATAGTCATCGCAGTAACTCGTCCCGCCCGCCATTACGAGCTTCACGTCACTCTCCATACGCTCGAAGGCTTGCACCAGTAAATGACAGCCTTTCTCCGGCGAGAATCTCCCTAAGAACAGCAGGTAGCGCCCCGGCTCCAGCCCCCATTCCAGGATTCTCCTCGGCTCGGCTGGCTCGCGAAGCACGCCGCCGTTGGGTATGTAAACCGCCTCAATTCCGTGGACCTCACGATAGTGTCGCTGCAGAGTTCGCGACACTACTATCGTCTGGTTGGGAAGATGCGCCGAGGCCTCCTCTCCGATCCGCAGTACTGTCGACGCCACCCTTCCCCATTTTTTCCTCTGCCAGTCCAGGCCTTGCACAGTAACCGCCGTCTTCGTCCCGCATAGGCGTGGAATGCAGGAGAACAACGCCGGCCCCAGTGCATGGTAGTGAACCACATCATAATGCTGAGTCAGGGCATGCATCGTGCTCAAGAAAGTGTGGATCACTGTTTCAAAATGCTTGGATCGAAGCGTCGGCAGCCGAACCAGGCGCATGCCGTTGTACTCGCGCAGTCCGGGCGTGAAGTAGTTGCGGCAGTACACCGTGATCTCGTGTCCCATGCCGACCAGGCGCTTTCCGGTCTCTTCGTAAAACGACTCGATTCCGCTGTATTTTGAAATCACGCCTCGTCCACCAATGAATGCCACGCGGACGCTGGGGCTTGCAGGCTTGAACGGCTTTCCTTTCCATGGCGACACTCGGATTTGAGAAATCTGTCTAGACGCCTTATGCGAAATCAGTTCTTCATAGAGACCGTTTAGCGTGGAATAGTGTCCTTCGGGAGTGTGGCGCTCCCGAACGAATTCCCATCCAGCGCGTCCCATGCGCTCGCTGATTTCCGGATTTTCCGCCAGCATCCGGATCGACTGCACAAGTTGATTCACATCTCCGCAGCGGTAGAGGAGTCCGGTCTCGCCATCCCGCACGAATTCGCGCCGGGAACCCAAGTCGGTCGCTATGACCGCCCGCCCTTCCGCGTAGGATTCCAGAATCGTCTTACCCAGCGTCTCATAGGCGTGCGAAGGAAGCACGGTAAAGCAGGAGCGCCGGATCAACCGGTCGCGCTCCTCTGCGCTCACGTTTCCCACGAACTCCACGTTGGACAAACGCAGATCCGCTTGTAATCTCTGGAGCTCATATTTCTGAGGCCCGTCTCCTGCAATAACCAAACGAAGCTCGGGAGCGTACTGCATCGCTCTGAGCAGATCATCCACACCTTTTTCTGGCGAAAGGCGGCCACAGTAAAGAAGAGGCGCATCCGCACCCCCGTATAGACGTAGCTTGCTACGTCTCCCTATTCTGGCATCCGCGCTCGGCGCAGGCTGTACCAGCTCATGGGCGCGCTGAAAATGTGGCAACTCTCGAAAACGGCAGCCATCCCACCCATGTTCGACGAACTTGTCACGGACAAACCGGCTCGGCGCCAAAAACAGATCGACGCATTTCTGATAGCTCTTGATCCATCGATGGGCGTACGCCTCGACCGTAAGCGCGATGCGCGCGCCTATTCCCGGGTAGCAGCTCGACGACAGGGCGTGCCAGAAAGCGCCGCCTTTGCACCGTTCGCACGCCTCACCGTTCGCCACCATGTTGTAGCTGGGACACAGCAGCTTGAAATCATTCAGGTGATACAAGACCGGAATTCCATGCGCCTTTAATTCCCACAGGATCGATGGGGTGAGGTGGTGATAGATATTTCGCACATGCGCGACATCGGGCCGAAACTCCCGGATCATGCCGCGAATCTTCAGCCTGGCTTCCGACGAATAGATCACTCGCGGTAGCTGCCTTGCGCGGCGCCATCCCGGCTGGGCTTTGAAATCCACATGCGGAACAAAGTGCGCATCGTATGGCGTGGGCTGGCCTCGCGCGTCGGACATGGAAAAAAGCGCCACCTTCTGTCCGTGGGCGCGCATCAGTTCCATGACTTCAAACAGGTACATCTCAGTCCCGCTGAAAGCAAAGTTATATTTGTTGCAGAATAAAATTCGCATGTGCCCTGTTTTCGCCTGGAGCCGCACTTCGCTGAAGAAACAAGTCTCCGAACCTCTGCAGATTCCTGGTGCGGTTGAAGTTTTGCTCGATATGCGCGACCGCGTTGCGCCTCATCTGTTCCAGCAACCCAGCGGATACATCACCAAGTGCCTCAGCGCCCCGTGCTGGGTGCCGATGACCGGTCATGTGTGAATAAATAAAGTGGAGGTGGCCTACACAATCCTCGAGCGAGCCGGGCTCGTACAAGAACCCAGTCTCGCCCGCTCTGACCAGTTCAGGAATTCCGGTAATCGCGGGCGCAAGAACGATCTTGCCTCGCGCCATGGCCTCCATGAGCACAACTGGAATTCCTTCGCTGCGGCTCGTGAGGACGACCACATCGGCAGCCTCGTAGAGTGTCGCGAGACGCGTTCTTGCAATGTGCCCCAGAAGCGTGACCCGCTCCTGCAAGCCCCATTTCTTGATCAACGACTCCAGCCTGCGGCGCTCCGGACCGTCCCCTGCGATGTGGCAGAAGAATGGAACTCGGCCAGCCATCAACTCCGCGCAAGCACGCAGCAGGAAGGCGTGGTCTTTGACCGCATGCAACCGTCCTACCGCCAGCAAGTGGAGTGAATCTTGTTTCGTTTCCGGGTTCGCCGGCGTGGTGCGTTCCACCGCGTCAACTCCCAACCGGGAGACAACGATCTTCCGCGGATCGACATCTGGAAATCGCTCCAGAATGTAATCGCGGTTGTATTCAGAAATGGTGATGCAAAAATCGCAGTTTGCGAGCTTGAGATCGAGATAGCTTCCACTCTGCAGCAGATCCGAGCCGTGCAGCGTCATGCTGAAACCCACGTTCAGCAGGCGTGCTGCCGTCATCCCAATCCATGACCCGAAATATCCATGATGCACGTGGATGCGATCCACATTCCGGCCGCGTAGTAGCACCGCGTAAAACGCCCCCAGCAATGTGTGAAGCAGAGCTCTGATCCGCCTCGCGATGGGTTCCCTGCCCGACACGATTCTTATGAGCAGCGGCAGAACGCATTTCCATTTCATCATCAACAGCCACATCGCTTGCCGGAGCCCAGGCAATGCGGCGTCCTGCAGAACAATGTCCGGCAGCTCCGCTCCGCCTTTCGGTCTGCGTACGCTGCCGGCTATGACGGCCGCTCCTCCACGCCGCAATTCCGCGATTTCATCTCCGACGTACGGTTCCAGCTCGGAGGGAAACTGGTTGGCAAGATACGCGACTGTCAGCATCGGGACTCCAGTGCTATCCGGCGACGCTGTGCCGCGAGCATCCCCGCCATACTGAATATCAGCGCATTCACAAACTGATAGCTCATGACCACGACCGCCGCATTCAGCCAGTACACGCCCAACATGATCGGCCACAAGCTATGGAACTCCCGGTTAAGAAATCCATCCTGCTCGTGCGCCGGCAGCACAGCCCGGCGCAGGCTCCACAATTCCCACATGAGCCAGACATACAGGGCAAAGCCCACCATCCCCTGCTCCGCCAGCAACTCCAGATAGGTGTTGTGTGGGTGAAAGATTTTTTCGTGGTACCCGGTGACGTGCCGCGGGAGTTCGTCCGGCATTCGATGGAATCCCCAGCCCGTTAACGGCCGTTCGAGAAACATCTCCCAGGCCCCGGCGTACACTGCCTGTCGAAATTCGACGGGACCTCTTTCATTCAGGCGATCATCCAGTGTCGATCGCATTTGCTCCGAACTGAACAGCAGCGCTAATCCTGCGGCTGCGACGATCGAGATCGCCAGGAATATCCGCCGGGAGCGCGGCTGCCACGATAGGAATACGATGGCCAACAGTGCGCCCGCAAATGAGAGCCACACCGCGCGCGTCAACGTTGCCAGAATTGCGATGGGAACCCCGGCCAGCAGCACGGCTAACGCCGTTCTGCGCATCTTTGCTCGCATGTAGCTGTGCAGCGCAACCAGACCCAGCACGTTAAGCGAGACCCCGTTTGCGACCGCCTGCAACAACGGACCGCGCGCCCGGTCCGCATGAATTCCAAAATCAGAATTCAGGATGAATCGAGGGAAGATCAGAACGTTCGCCCCCGACAGGAATGCGATGGCCGTGAACGTCAGATAGGCGAGGACGACGAGGCAAAAGATTTCGAAGTGTCGCAGCCGTGCTTCGTTCGTGAAGATGAGTCCACCGATGTGGAACATCGCGAACGGTACGACGAATTTTGACGCAAGAAGGCTCCATGCCTCCTGATCAAAAGCCTGTCCCGCTGCGCTGGCCAGCGCGAACACCGTCAGCCCAAGCATCGGCCAGGTTGCTCGCTCGAACACAAAGAGGTTCTGCCGCAGCAGGGCCGCCCTGCCCGCAACCGCAATCAGTAACAGCACGAAGGCAACGCGATCGATGGCATAGAACCGCACATCGGGGTGCCGCAACAACATCGCGGTGAGTGCACCCAAGAACAGAAAAGACGGCGCGGAGAACAGAAACTGCACCGGGAGCAACACGGCTTTGGCCAGCCACGCGCCAACCCACAAGTCCCGGGGGTGCCCTAGTGCCTCGCCTTCCAATGCCGGCATTAGTCCCCGCTTCCCTGGACTACCGCTCGCACCGTTTTTAGCAGAATGCGCGCATCCAGCCCCAGGCTCCACGTGCGGATATATTCGCGGTCCAGCTCCATTCCTCGATCAAACGAGGGATCTCGCCGCGCCGTGACCTGCCAAAGCCCAGTGATGCCCGGCGTAACGTCGAGCCGGGCGAGATGTTCAAGTTCGTAACCGGCAACGTCGTCCACCGGATGTGGCCGGGGCCCCACCAGGCTCATCTCCCCCCTGACCACATTCCAAAGCTGCGGTAATTCATCGAGGCTGTAACGGCGAAGCAATCTGCCGGCGCGGGTTATTCTTGGGTCATCCCAGATCTTGAAAAAGGGCCCAGCCCGTTCGTTGTTTCGCCGCAACTGCAATTTCAAGCGGTCCGCATCGTTAAGCATCGTCCTGAACTTGAAGCAGCGGAACCGCCGCCCTTTTCGTCCGGCTCGAGGCGCGCAATAAAGCACCGGACCAAAGGAATCAAGCTTTATGAATGCGGCAATGACGGCCAGCACCGGCAGCAAGCTCGCCAAAGCCGCACCCGCGATAATTACATCCAGCAGCCGCTTCATGAACAGTGCAATGGCGGGCAACCGCTCCGCACTGAGGCAAATGAGCGCTAGATCTCCAACCCGCTCGATCTCCTCCTCGGCCGGATTGCATCCGAATAATTCAGGAACGATCTGGACGTCCAGGTGCAGCCGTTGTGCTTCCCTGAGCACCTGGCGTGTGAGATTGTTGTCGCGTGCTCCTGCAAGAATGATCTCGTCCACGAATTGCTGTCGCGCAATTCGGGGCAAGTCCGCCACTCGCCCAATTACGCCATCGCCCATACACCGCACATCATCGAGCATGCCGCAAACGCGCCGCCCCGAACCCTGCTGCCGGGATAGGCAAGCCGCTACGCGCCGCCCCGAACCACCAGCACCCACGATCAGCACATTCCGTGTGTCGATGCACGCGGGGCTCACGTTCGCTCCAACCCGCGATCTCCACCCCCACAAGGTGGCAAAGTGCAGCATTCCCGCGCCACAAATCAATCCGCTGATCGTCCACGGATATCCCTGCAGGGTGTAAGCCGCGCATAACAGCGCGGTCGCCCACACGATCGATTTCGCCAGAATCTCTCCTTGCTTGCGGATCCCGAAGCCACTGCTGTGCAAGCCCTCGCTGTATGCAATGAGCGTGATTAGAGCCGCGTGCAAAATCGCTACCCCTACCAGGGAAAGCGGTGCTCCCGCCGCATACCCGAATGACCAGACGCCCGGAAAGAGTTCGCGCAAAGGGACCAGAGCAGCGCCCACGATCAGCCAATTCAGCGCAACCAGGACCCAGTCTGCGGCCATGAACCGGAGCCATTTCCATGCCATACGGGACCGCAGTGGGCGCGGTTCCAGGGCTGCCAGCCTGCTCCGCGGCATCTCGCTTTGGCCAGCATTTCGCCTCTGGTCTTTCGATGTGCACAGCCGAACCGACTGCGGCCTTTTCTTATTACCGGGCCCGGAAACCGGTGCCTCGCCCGGAATCAGGCGAGCCCAATCGACCCGCTCCTCATCTCGCTGTTGACGATCAATAGCAACGAGCGACAACTGATTCACCTTTCGATTCGTGACACCGCCAAGAACTCACAAATGCCTATACAGGTTCTGCGGTATCGGGAATTCGCGGTCGGCCAGCACCGTACCCAAGAGCCGTACTCCGGCCTCCTCCAGCGCGCTCTTTGCATAGAGCGCTGTTGCGTGCCGCGTATGCAGCGCCGACAAAACCAGCACGAGCCCATCGCAAAATTGTGCCGCTTCCACGATGACGTTGGAATCCGCAGGCGATCCCACGACCAAGGAGTATTCAAACTCCGCCCTGACGGCACCCAGGTAGGAACACAATTCCCCCGCTCCGGCGAGATTCCCGGAGCCCTGTTTTCCGTGCAGGAACCACAGCTTTTGCTCGAGCGGGATCGCAATCGCTTTCAACGATTCCTGGCATCGCTGTACTCCCGGTTCTACCCGTACGATCGCGACGTCACCCTCGCGCTCTTCGGTCAGTGCCTTTCCAACCAGCCGGCAGATGTGGTCGATCTCGATCTCTCGTCCCGCGGCACTGAACGCCACCTGCCGTATCGGTTGCGGCACGTTCTGCATGAAAATTCGGCGTACTAATCCGCGGATTTGATCGCGGGCAAACTTCTGCGAGTTCCACTCCCGAGTCGGCCGGGAGGCCTTCATTTTGGCGGACGCGCTCTCGCCAATGCTCGCGCCTAAATCACTCACGCCCGGTACCAGGCCCGCGGACATCAATCCTCCCTCATGCGGCCAGCTTCGAGCTCTCGCTCCTTGGCAACGATGCCAACACTGGCAGGTTCAAACAGTTCACGACATCGTCCGGATCGCGGAATGCGGGATGGAGATAGTCCACCGCAAATGCAGTTGCACCTCCGGCCAGTGCCGACCCAGTCAATCCCATCGCGAGGACGGTCCACGCCGACGATAGCGGCAATGCGGGAGCGACCGGTTGCTCGGCGACGGCGACATTCACGATGCCGCGCTCATCGAGCGCGTCGTTCATGCGTGCTTCTTCCCGTTTCTTGACATACAACAGATAGTTCTCCTGAGCGGCGTTCCGCGTGCTGAGCAGATCATCCTGCGTAATCGCGTCCTCCCCGAGTCTTGCCGCGATTCTCCGCCATGCGGCAGCCTGCTCCGATGTCGCCTCCAGGCGTGCTTGCAACGCTTTCCATTGCACCTGCGCGCTTTGCAGTCCAGAGCTTGCCCATTCGTAATTGACGTTCTTGTCGCTAGTCTCGTCACGCAGCGGCGACGCGCTTTCAGCGTGAATGGCTGCTTCCGTCTCCCCAATCTGCTGATCCAATTCCTGCACCAGGCGATGATTGGGTTCAAACTTTGTCAGGAGTTGAGTGCGCTTGAGTTGCAAATCGAGCAAAGTGGCTTTCAGGGATCTCAGCAGTTCCGCGTTTTCACTGGTACGAACCTGCGTGATGGTTCGCTCGGGAAGCCTTGTAAGCAACTCCTCGAGTTCCATGATGCGCTGCCGGGTTTCCGCCATCTCGATCCGAGTCTGTCTCTGACCCGCTTCCAGTTCGCTGAGTTTCTGTATTGCCATGTCTCGCTGCTGGGCCGCAGAGATAATTTCGTGGCCTTTCGTAAACAGCAGCAACGCCTGGCTGGATTCCTCAACTTGCTTTCTGGACTCTTCTGTCTGCTTCTCGAAAAAGCTCAGCTCTCCTGCTGGTCGATGGACCGCGGTATGCTTCTCCATATATGCCGCCGCCAGACACCGCAGAAGCTTGGCTGCCGACTCCGCATCCGCGGCCCGGTAACTGATAGCAATCAGGTTGGTCTTTTTGACCGGCTGAATGCTTAATTGTTGGGCCAGCCTGCGCGTTGTTCTTTCGACGCGCTGCACACGTCCTTCCCCCAAGTGCAGAACGTGAAACCAGTCCCGGCCGCCGGAGCCATTCCGTTCGACCACTTTCTTCAGAACCTCGTGGTCGCGCAGCAGTTCCACCTCGGAATTGAGTTCCTCTTCCGTGATGCCCACGCGGGTCAAGTCCAGCGGAGCGTTCACCGCCGCACTCACGGGAGCCTCAGCTCTCCCGCGCCGTACCAGAATCTTCATGTTGGCCTGGTATTTTGTTCCCGCGACGGCGTACCAGAGAGAGGCAGCAAAGACCAACCCCGCGACCCAGACGAACGTCCGCCGCCTTCGGAAAAGCACCATCAGCAAATCCCGCAGGGTGGGAATTGACTGGTTGGCATTGCGCGTTGGGTCTCTATCTGGCATGGCGTCAGGAGAGCAAACTAGAATTGAGAACCGTTCATGTACAGGCCTACGGCGGGTCTGCTCAGGAAACGTGAGATCTTGGATAGTGCATTTTGCGGGACAAATACCATGTCGCCGGACTGAAGATGGGCATCCTCCGTTAGCCGGCTCTCTTTGAGCATCTTCTTCAAATTCAGGAGCCGGCTCTCCAGCAGATCCTCATTCACTCTTCGGAACAAAACGACCTGCGAATGCTTGGCTTCGTGCGTCAAGCCGCCCGCGATCTGAACCGCTTCCGCGACCGTCGTATCCGAGCGCAACTCGTACTTTCCCGGCTTGCCGACTTCCCCTCCCACAATGAAGTAAGGACGCTCAAATTCCTTCAATGCCACGGCAGCCTGCGGATCGTGCAGATAACCCGAGTACGCTCTGTGGACGGCGTCGCTGAACTCCTGCAAGTTCAAGCCCTGCGCCGTCACCAGGCCAGCATCCTTCAACATCACGTAGCCGTCCGGCTGCACGGTGAGCACTTGATTGAATTCAGGGGCAACGGTGAAGGTCACTTCCACCACGTCGCTGGGACGTAACCGGTAGAGCGGATGACGCACCCCTCCGAGTAAAGGGTTTCCCAGGACATCCGCTCCTCCGGGGTTTGCGGCCGTTACAGTCTTGCCTTCCGCTTCGGCTCCGGTTAAGCCGGAACGGGGGCTCCTCTCCGCGCCTGGATCTGCCGTCCCCTGCGCGAACGCGGCCGAACCACATCCGACCAACAGCAATGCCACGCCGATCCACCGAATACAGACGCATGCTGTCGCGTCCGCATCGTGCCTTGACTCCACGCGTCCCTGTTGCTTTTGCGCCACTCCGCACCTTAGTGCTCCGCGGCCACACGCCACAAGACATGAGAAGTACTGTCCACCAATGGGGGACCGCTTCCATCTGTGGGAAGTGCGGCGTCATGCCACGAAACTTCGAGAGGAATCAATCCATTCAATTCTTCGCGTGGACACTCATGGAAGCAGGAGGGCCGGAGCGCCTATCCCTTGCAGGACTACCCACGAAAGTGGACTTGCAAATTCACGAGGTCACAGATGGAAGAAGGAATAAGCAGACGTACGCGAGTCGACTACATCGATTCATCGAAACAATCCCATGCATAAGCTACCGAGGGCTGATGTCTTGAGGCCTTCAGTGCTCGTTGCACGGCGGCACGGAACCAAAACGGTAACCGGTTTCCACAGGAAGATCCTGATTTCTGCAGCGTTTCCGCACGCAAACACGAATTCCCATTTTGAAAGAATCACATCAAGTTTGTGACATCTTCCCTTGTGAATGGCGTCGGCGGGTTCCTACAATCGCAATGTTGCAGCTCTCATGCGCATGGAAGCTGCTCGTGAAGGCATTTTTCGATGCTAGCCGTTGCCACTTCGATGGCGTTGAATGTCCTTGTCGCCGACTCCAGTCGGATGCAAGCGCAATTGCTAGCTGCAGCCCTGCGCCGCCATCCTGACTTGCACATCTGTTCCTGCCAAATGACTCCTGCCTCCATTCTTGAATCGGTAGCTGTACGTTACCCGCAGGTCGCTTTGTTGTCTTTCAGCGCTCCCGTCAATTTTGTCGACGAGATTGGCACCCTGGGCCGTTTTCACCTCAGCCATCCTGGCATCGGAAAAATTATCCTGGCAGATTCCAGCAGGCGCGATCTGGTAATCCAGGGGTTCCGCTCCGGGGCAAGAGGTATTCTGTCCGTCACTGACTGCAATCTTCGCGTGCTCTGGAAATGTATTCTTCGGGTGGCGGCGGGGCAGATTTGGCTTAACACCGAGCAACTGAACTACCTCATCGAACTGATCTGCGAAACACCTTCCCTGCGCGTGCTCAATGCCGCTGGCAAGTCGCTTCTCACCCCACGCGAGGAGCAAGTTGTTGCACTTGTGGCCGAGGGACTGAGCAATCGCCAGATCGCCGTCGAACTCAATCTTAGCGAACACACCATCAAAAAATATCTCTTCCGCATCTTCGAAAAACTCGGTATCTCCACTCGCGTCGAACTGGTCCTTTATGCCGTCCACAATGGACAACCTCGCACGGCCAAGTGGCTGGCTCCCGTGGCCGCACTGCCGGGGGGATAGCTCTTTGCGGGTCAACCGCGCGCCGGGAACACCGCCCTACACCTGCTAGACGTTCATGCTTTTCGCTTGGTTGATAATGACAAGTCCCGCCGCGCCCCTGTATAACTTGGGGCGATCTCCTTGTCGCAACAGAGTCCCCATCCCGTGTCACCGCTCAAACCCCGCCGTTGGAGCGTCATTGCCGCCGGATTGCTGCTGCTGGCGCTTGCGCTCGTCGTGCTCTATACCAGCCGCGCGGCGTTTTACAGTCCTCTGGCCCTGGTAGTGGTGGGAGCGATCGGATTTGCCGCGCTGCTTTTGCAACTCCGGCTGCGAAAGGATTCGCTGCCCCACGCTCATGCTCCGCTCTGGCTTAATCTGCTGGCGCTGCTGTTTGCCGCCGCTGCGCTCGTCACCGATGTTCTGCATCTCGGCCCGGCGTGGATGCTCGTATCCGCTCTGGCAGCGGTTATCTGTTTTGCGATTAACGGAATCGTGGTGCTGCGGGCGTTGCGGAAACGGTAATGCTTACGTAGCTGATCTATTCGTCCGGCGGAAGGGGTTCGTTCAAGCGGTGGAAGCCTAAGGGTGTTTCGCCCGAGCCGGGCTCTAGCGCCGGAACTCCACTGCCAACGTGGTCTCTACAACCGCAGGTTCCCCGTTCAAGCGATAAGGCTCAAACTTCCACCAGCGCAGCGCATCCATCGCAGCCTGGGCCAGAATGTCGGGGCCATTCAACGGCCGCATGCTGGTGACCGAGCCGTCTCTCCCCACAACAACATTCAACGCGATAACGCCCTGCAAGCGTTGCTTGCGAGCTTCTGCCGGATACACGGGCTCGACGCGGTGAACCAGCAATTTCTGCATGACTTCTGGCGGAACTTGCGCCTTCGGTTTTTCCAACGAGGCTGATTGTGTATTCTGGGCGCCCGACTCGAGGTCTGCCCAGGACCGGCTCCAGCGCCACCAGAATCCCGTGCCCGCGATCAGCGCCAGAACAACCGCAACCAACACTAGTTTCCCGTGCCCTTTTCGCTTGACGACTCGCCGGCCTCCGCGCCCTCCGCCACCCTGGGAAGTTTGCTGCCTGCGTCTTTCACTTGCGGGTTCCGCTTTCTGTTTCAGCAACACGCCCGTACTGCTCGTGTCTTCGACGGTGGGCTTAAGTCCTTTGGCCCAGTCGCGAATCGTGTTCCGCTGCTCGTTCGAGATCGCGGTGAACTCCAGTCCATACTGCAACTTGTCCTGATACCGAACAGTCGCGCGCGTTCGCAACGGCTCGTCTGTGGCCGAGAGCCGAATCTCCACGCCTACCGACTCGCCGGTGACCAACTCGCCCGCTACGATCGCCCCCATGCCGCGTTCGCACACATTCAGCGCGCGCCCCGGCACCGTATCCGGAATCCCCGAACGCAGCACCGTCACATCCAGTGGCACGAGCATCCGAAACCGCGGCACACGTCTCCGCGACGGTCCCAACCATGCTCCGGGTTGTGTGCGCGCTGCCATGTTTGTGTAAGGACGGCCGCCCTCGGCTGTCCGGTGAAGCCCAGCTCCGCTCTTACCGCCTCAACTCAACAATCTCACTCCCGCGCGCCAACAACGCGACGCTGGCCATCCCAATAAATAGCCCGTGCTCCACGACCCCCGGCATTTCACTCAGTTGTCGCGCCAATCCATCCGCATCGCGAATCTCTCCAAATCTGCAATCCAGAATATGATTGTTTTCGTCCGTGACGTAAGGATTTCCATCGGCATTCGTTCGCAAGTTGACCTGGGCCCCTAGCGCGGAAATCCGTTTTGCGATCAGCGCCTGCGCGAATTTGATGACCTCCACCGGCAAGGGGAATTTCCCCAGCCGCCCCACCCGCTTCGACGCATCCGCCACCACGATCATCTGCTTCGTCGCAGAAGCGACAATCTTCTCGCGCAACATCGCTCCCCCGCCGCCCTTGATCAACCGCAACTGCGGATCGACTTCGTCCGCTCCATCCACCGTAACAGCAATCTCCTGACACTCATCCAGAGTAGTCAGAGGAATTCCCAGGCTCATGGCCAGTTGGCGCGAACGATCCGACGTCGGGATTCCGCGAATGCGCATTCCCTTCTTCACTTCCTCCCCCAGCAGCTTGATAAAGTAATCCGCAGTTGAACCCGTCCCCAACCCCACGACCTGCCCGTCTTCAATAAACCGCAGGCTAGCCCGGGCCGCTGCTTCTTTTTCCTGATCGTTTGCCATTCTTCCCGATGTTCCTTTTCGGATCTCTGCAGGAACTTCTGACTCCGAGCCGGCGCTTGAGCCCCCATCAAAGCCCGCTCGAGTAACCAGGCTTCAGCCCCTGCGTTCACCCGATACTTTTCTCGATATAAATCAAATACGCCGCCAATGCCAATCCAAACATAACCGTCAGAACAGTAACGAGATCCAATACGAATCCCGCCGGCTGAAACTTTCCTGCTTCCAGAAGGGCACGTGTCTTGCGATACCTCGCCAGCCCCGCCACCACGAGCACCACTCCCGCAACGATGGAGAACGCGCCCATCCACACCGAAAGCCCGCTCCGATGCAGCGGATGCCCCTGAAACGCCGTCAACTGTCGAATGGCTATGGAAAAACGACCAATCGCAAATCCGAAAACCACAATCGCGATCGCCGTTCGCACCCAGGCAAGAAAGGTGCGCTCGTTCGCCAGATGGTCCCGCGCCCGATTGGGATTGAGTTCTTCCGCCACATCCCCCCTGCCGCTCGACATTATTCCACAGCCTTGGAATTCAAATGTCTAGTCCGTAGAGAGGTAGCTGGCTACGTCTCTACGAAGCGGAGTCGACTGTAAAATCATGCGAGCCGCTGATGTTGTCCCCGTTCGAGGTAGACTACTCGCGAGGAAATGCAAATGCCAAACGCGCGCCCATGCATGTTCGCGAAATTTGCTTTGATTCTCACCCTTACAATCTTCATTCCCGAAATCGGCATCGCTCAATCGAGCTACCAACCTTCCTCCGAAAACCTCGAGGCCCGCCGCGAATTCCAGGACATGAAATTCGGCATGTTCATCCACTGGGGCGTATACAGCGTACTCGGCGACGGCGAATGGGTCTTCCACAATCGCAAGCTGAAGGTGGACGAATATAACCGCCTCCCCATGTTCTTCGATCCCGAAAAATTCGACGCGCGCGCCTGGGTCTCACTGGCAAAATCCGCCGGAATGAAGTACATCACCATTACCTCGCGCCATCACGATGGATTCGCCATGTTCGATTCCAAGGTCTCTGATTGGAACATCGTTCAGCGCACCCCCTACAAGAAAGATCCACTGAAGATGCTGGCCGACGAATGCCACCGCCAAGGCATCAAGCTCTTCTTCTATTACTCGCAACTCGACTGGCACAATCCCGACTACTATCCCCGCGGTGTCACCAATTGGGACAACGGCCGTCCCGACCACGGTGACTGGAATGCCTACCTCGATAACTACATGGACGGCCAGCTCACCGAACTGCTCACGAACTATGGACCGATTGGCGGCATCTGGTTCGACGGCATGTGGGACAAGCCCAATGCCGACTGGCATCTGGATAAAACCTACGCTCTCATCCACAAACTCCAGCCTGCGGCCCTCATCATCCCCAACCATCATCAAACGCCGCGCCCGGGCGAAGACGTGCAGACGTTCGAACGCGACCTTCCTGGCCAGAACACTGCCGGGTTTAATACGAAATATGTGAGCAGCCAGCTACCTTTGGAAAGTTCTGACACCCTGAACGAAAACTGGGGATTCAACATTGGCGACAGCAATTACAAGAGCGCCGCGGAACTGGAGCGCCGCCTGGTCCGCGCGGCCGGCAACAATTCGAATCTGCTGATGAATATCGGACCTTATCCCAATGGCGAGATCGATCCGCAGTTCGTCAGCCGCTTGCAAGCAGTTGGGGAATGGATGTCCAAGTACGGAGATTCAATCTACAACACGCGTGGCGGCCCAATCCCGCCCGCCGATTGGGGAGTCACCACTCAGAGGGAAAACAAAATCTATGTGCACGTCCTGAACTGGAACGCCCCCATGCTGGCGCTCGCACCGCTGACGAGAAAGATCACGGCGGCCCGTACCCTTGTAGAAAGTTCCCCCATAGAATTCACGCAAAAGCCAGAAGGCGTAATCCTGAAACTCCCACCCCCAAAAGAATCCGAACCCGACCGAGTCATCGTACTAACCACGACGATGTAGGAGCCGAGCGTAGGGACAGCCTCTCAGGCTGTCCAGTCGAGCGAAGCTCGACAGGTTTTTTTGCACGAAGCAACCAGCCAGCGACCTACTTCGCCTTCGCCGCGCTCTGAGTATCCACCCGGACCACACCAGGATTACTTGTCTTCCCGATATCCACGAACCCGGTATTCCCCTGACCATCAGGCCCGAAGGTCACAACCGTGCTCTTCTGCTCGGCGCTCCCCCGGCCATCCGGACGCACAATATCAATGGCCTGCTGCGTCATGCGCAGTCCATCCCCGGGATTCCCAGGATTCGCCCCCTCCACCTGTCGAACCGTGCTTTCACGCCCACTGGCACTTCGCTGCACTGTGCTCTCGCGCTGAACCAACTGCAACCCTTCATTGCCAGCCTGCCCCGGCACGTTCGTAGAATAGGTCTCACTGATGGCTCGCGTTTCTCCTGCCGCGCTGCTTTGTTTGCTGACGGTCCGCTCCACTACCGCCAACTTTCCATCCGCATTCGGCCGCAGAATATTCTCTTCTCTCCTGCTTGCCTGCCCACCGTCTGGTTTAATCGTGCCCTGCCGGACCTCGCTCAGATTCCAATGTCCCGTTCCATCCGACAACTGAGTGGACTTGGTGAATTGCACGCTTCCATCCGAAGCTTGAGCTTCTCGTTCGTGTACCTGCACCGCGGCTGACATCCCGCCGCTTCCGTCCGCGGAATAGATCGTCGTATTTGTTTCCCGAACTCCGGTACCCACCTGCTTCGAATCCACCAATTCCCGGCGGATCACCTGCAATCCACCATTCGCGTCCGGACTTGAAGTCGTTCGCGCCACCTTCTGCCCGCCACCGGGAAGACTCCGCGATTCCTCCTGCGTCTGCTGAATCAAGATTCTCTGCCCGTCGGGCCCAGTCCCGTAGGTGCGCTCAATGGTTCGCACCGTGTTCGCGTCCACGCGAACGGACTCCTTTTCCTTTTGTGAATAAGGAATGTAGCGCCCGTCCGGACCCACAGCTTGTACAACCGTGGTGTCCACAGTGCGTCCGTTACTCTCGCTGTGCGTCTGCGTGGTGCGAGTGGGATTGACAATCCCGTTGGGGTCTGAGTGCTGGCTCGTGCTGCTCCACGACTTATCTCGGGAACTGTCCTGCGCGGTGGCCACTTTAGACCAAGGAGCAAATATTGCGATAGAGAGAAACGCAGCCAATGCAAGAAGACGATTCATAGAGGCCGGCCTCGCTCCACTGTACACCGGAACAGGAATCGCAGCATCGGCTAGGCGGCGTCGCCAAACCGTCAACCCGAACTGACCCGTCACTTGGAATTGTTCTTTGCCGTCTTGCTCTGGTCCCGGGCGCTTAGCCGGATCACCGCTGCGGCCGCGCTGTACCGCACCTTGGGATTCTTGTCCGCCAGTTTGAGCTCGACTTTCGGCAGCAACGAGGGATCTCCGCGCTGTGCGATGGCTTCCACGGCGGCTGCTCGCACGATCCAATCTTTGTCATCCGTTGCCTGCACCAATGCCTTGGCCGTTGCTGGATCTGGATCATGCGCCAGGAAAGTCGCCGCTACGGCCCGTACCGGATTTGGGTCTTTCTTGTGCAGCGTGCGATACGCATCCCATGGAATGCCCGCAAATGGGATGTAGCCAATTCCCTCCGAAATCCCGATCTTCGCCAGTTCCTTCGGATTCTTCAGCGTGTCGATTTGCTGCGCAACCAATCCGTCCCCGGCCTTGCGTTCTCCGGTGAGCAGGTCGTAGTAGATCGCGTACGCGGTCTTATTATCTTTCAGTTCGCGCAACGCATGCGCCGCCGCCATCACCACCGCGACTTTCTTATCCGCAAGCGCCTGCTCCAGTTTCTGTATCGATTCCGTTGCGTGCATCTGCCCCAAGGCAGTCGCCCCGGCCACTCGAACATCGGGATTTTTATCCTTCAAGGCACTCTCAGCCAGCCCGCGCGCGTGTGTGTTGTCGCGCAGCAAGCCGAGGGCCCGGATGCCGTTTGTCCTGTCCACTGTTTTTGGCGAAAACGCCGCCGTCTGCAGCAAGTCCCAAGCTTTGTGCTTCGGGCTTTCGATGTCGGTCGACTCTTGTGCCAGGCAGCACACCGCTCCAGTACAACTCAACACCACACAGCTGACGAAAGCTACCAGTCGTCTCATGCAGGCGCCGCCTCATGGCCGGATTCCCTCGTCCGTTGCGATCCGTAGCCTCAAGCTTCACCGTTAAGATGCCGTCCGAACCGAAACCGTACACACGTGTTTCTAAGTCATTCAACGTAGCGTAGGACGCCCTGTTCCGCAGGGGACTACTTCAGCATTCCTCCACACGCGCGGGCAAAAACGATCCGGCTGCTGCACGGAATCGGAAACCTGATGGTCGCTGGCCTGTTCGCGGCAAGCTGGGCGACGCGGCGAGGACGTCCGCAGCGGACGAATCGCGCTGCCCTGATCCTGTTGGGGACTGGGGCAGCCCTCGCATTAGGCACAGAGTGGCTGGGAGGAGAACTGGTGGATCAGCTAGGTATCGGGGTGCATGAGGAGCAGATGTGAATGCGCCCAATTCGCTGACCAAACCGGCAACACGCAAACCCGCGGCCAGCCAGACTCGCGATAGCTCCGCCGATCTGCGGCGGGAAGCAAGTAGCGTCGGCTGCAAGTTGCGCCTGAGCCCCTACCTCGCACGGAGGAATAATTTATAGTTGTGTCTTCTACAGGGGCACGCATCGCTTGATCCAATCCGGCGAACAATTGCAGGTGGTGGACATCACCGTCGTTCTTCCTACCTTCAATCGTGGCGAGTCCCTCAAAACCACCCTCGACAGCATCTCCCGCCTTACGCTCCCTCCCGATCTCAACTGGGAACTCATCGTTGTCGACAACAACTCCACCGACAAAACGCCTCAGGTCGTCCGGGACTTCGCCGGCGCTGCGCCTTTCCGCGTGCGCTATATCTTCGAGCGCCGGCAAGGCCGGTCCCCGGCTCTGAACGCCGGAATTGCCGCCGCCAGTGGCAAGATCATCGCCTTTACCGATGATGACGTGATCCTCCATTCCGAATGGCTGATAACTCTGAAGCGCACCTTTGACGCATTTCAGTGCGCTGGTGTCGGCGGACGCATCATCCCTGTATGGCAGCAGCCTAAACCGGACTGGCTGGAGATGGAGGAGCAACAAGCCATCGTCCACTACGAGCACGGAGATCAACCAGTGGTGCTCAAGGATCATCCGCCGCTGGGCGCAAACTGCGCCTATCGCAAAGAGGAGTTTGTGAAGTATGGAACTTTTCGCCTCGATCTCGGTGTCAGTGGCGAGAATCGTGGCATTACCTGCGAGGATACCGAATTCGCCACCCGCCTTCTTCGGGCCGGAGAAAAAATCGTGTACGCGCCCGGTGCTATCATTTACCACCCTGTCGACCCCAGGCGGGCAACCAAGGCCTACTTCCGCAAATGGTATTACAACGACGGCCGCTCCGTGGCGAGAGCCTTTGCCCCCGCGACCAACATTGTTCGCTACTTCGGCATCCCTCGCTGGGCGCTGCGCGGCGTGGTTGTAAACTTTTTAAAATGGACTTTGACCTTAAATTCCAACCGCCGACTTCATTACCAGCTTCGCACCTATCGCGATGCCGGCAGGATCGTGGAATCTCATCGCCAATACCGCCGCCAGGGACGAACGCCCTGACTAGCACGAATGATCGATCATTCGTCCGCCGGAAGAATACTGAACACGGTATTCATGCCATGTTGCTCCAGATCAAACTGCTTCAAACGGCGGTTTTCGACAATGTCATAGAGCGCAATATGGGTAGGTGCGAGGGCGTTCTTGTGCAGAACAGTTTTAACCCATCGAATATTTTCGTGGAACTGGGTTTGGCGGATGCGGGTAAATCCGACCCAAATCCTTTGCTCATCGATTGGAAGTAACCCTCGACACCACGCCGGCAAAACTCGATCGGGTTCGCCCTCGATTCTCCTCAAGTCGATGACTTCATCAACTCTCAACGAGTGACGATTAACGATCACAATTTTCCCATCTACCACAGAGAAGTAGATTCGATCACCGCGGACAAGCCCATCGTGGGGTTTTTCGACCGCGATTGCAATGCTCTTTCCCGAGCCATTTAAAGCAATTGCATCGCGTTGATTGAAGCGCGTGACCCAGATTTCGCCCTCCAACTCAAAAACGAAATTGGGATGGGACCTATGGGGCTTGGTGCTCTCAACCTTCCGGTAATCAATACTCCGATTGAAGCGGGTCCATGGAGCTTCGTCGCAGACGCTCCACTCGGCCACAAGTTCACCTTTACGTGTGATCTTGACGACCATGTCTAGCCCCGTACTGACGACAAGTAGGTTGCCATCCGAGGTAGGCATAACGTGATGAACATCGTTGAAGCAGGGCAGTGAAATATAGCCAACCTGTTTAAATTGAGGCAACTCGAAGATCAGGACTTCAGTGGTCGTACAAGCATAAAGAGTGTTGGCAACCAATGTCCCACTGTGGAAGTTTACGGAACTTTTCGAGTTCGCGCGTGCTTCCGAGGGGGTGACATACTCTACACAAGTGCGAACTTCGCGCGAGTCAGTGTCGACTTGCAGGATTAGAGCCGCCTCGTACCAGGCCCAGTGGGGTCGATTTTCGGTTAGAGACAGTCTTTGTTCCCTACCTCCCAAGATGTAAAGTTTAGCCATGATTTCTGCGATACCAACCTGGTTTCAAGCAGGCCTTCGATGGAATTCTATAGTCCCGCAGGTTCCCTAAATGTTTGAGTTTGTCACGGAATCTAATCGCCAGAATCTATCACGATCGGCCTGCCAAGGGAGCGAGAAACAGCTGAGAAGATAACCTTTAGGTGCATTGAAAATCAACAGGAAGGTAGACGACTGCCTTCGGGGCATAGACAAGCTTCTCGCCTGCTCGGAGCAGAGGGCAGCGAAATTTCCTATCTTCATAGACGATTCCATGATCGTAGCAGCTGACGCCGAGGTCAAGCCGAAGAGGGCCATATTCCGCGAAGTCACCTTTTCGGAAACTTGAATCATTCCCAAAGGAGATATTTGACCTGCCTCATTATGGTTTACGAAGTCGAAAAACAAGCAACGTAATGATCGAAAGAAATCTCATCATCTCCCTGCTCTACGAGGAACGAGACCAACTCTGCGGTGAACTCCGCAAAGCATCCCGCCTCCCCCAGTCCCCAGTAGCGAATGCCGTCATAAAACTCCGCAACAAATTCCGTCGCCCGCACAAAGCCCTGAGCGAAATCGTCACCATAACGCGCGAAACAAACGTTGTTATCCGAGGCATGCGCGACTCGCCATCCCGAACACCGCATGTATTGGGAGACTGTGGAACTCGAAACTGCAGGAGTACCATTGAAATAGCTGAAAACGACCGCTTTCTCTCCTAGCAACAGGGGCTTAAGCCTCGTATTTTTAACTCAATGCGGCAACTAAACGCAGCCAATTTGGCATCTATCTTGCCGCACGTCGATAGCGACTTCCGTTAACGCGCACACGACGAAATGACAAAAAATTGGGTTCGCGGGATTGCCCTCGGGTTGATCGAGACAGCGTTGTGCTTGTGTTCCTGTTCCAGCAGCAAAACCACAAGCCCCAGCAAAGGCTCGAGTCCACCAACTCTAGTTTTCTCGGCGAATACGAACTCCATCAGTTCGGGGCAAAGCGTTACCCTGAATTGGCAGGCTGACAACGCCACATCGGTCACGATTACTGCCACGGCCGGATCCTCCACGCGGACGTTGACGTCCAGTTCGCAGGTTGCGGGTTCTGTCACAGACTCTCCGAGCCAGACGACTACGTACTCCGCGGTCGCGTCAGGGGCCGGTGGGAACAGCCCGGCTCAATCCGCGACGGTTCAGGTCGCACAACCTGTGCCTCCGACTATCACCCAATTCAGCGTCAACCCAAGCACCGTGAACAGCGGCCAGACCACCACCCTGACCTGGACCACAGAGAATGCCACGTCGGTCACAATTACTCCCGCCATTTCGGTGGCCGAGGATTCGGGAGCGCTCCCTACATCGGCATCCGCAGTCATTCCGGTTAGCACAAGCACGACATTCTCGATCACGGCGACTGGTCCGGGTGGAAGTACAGGGCCGCAAACGGTCGCCGTTTCGGTTCCTGTAACCCTGGCGTTGAACGCCAGTCCGAACACCATCGTGCCGGGACAAAGTTCCATCCTCTCCTGGCAAGTTACAAACGGAAGTCCAACTTCTCTCAGTATCACGGACGTTTCCGGAACGACAGTGTGTAATCCCTGTACTCTGCCAGGCGGTACGGCCAAAGTAACTCCGGCTGCTACGGACACTTACACTGCCACAGCCGCGACCTCGGCCAACGACTCAATCACACAATCAACAACCGTCACTGTAAGTGCCGCCAAGGCAGGGGTCATCAAGCACGTCTTTTTCCTGGTACAGGAGAACCGCTCGTTCGACAATTACTTTGGAAAACTGGGAGCTTACCGAGCGGGCCGTCTCGCGCAATTCGGCATCAGCGATAATGAGACGGTTGATGGTTTCGATCCAAACGTGACACTAACCAACGCGAGTACGGGCGCAAAGGTTCGACCATTCCATGAGGCCAGTGTTTGCACAGGAAATGTCAGGATGACATGGGATCAAAGCCATCATGACGTGGCCCTTGTCGGCGGCGATACAGCGTGGGCTACGACAACGACTTACGATTCGAATTCTTTCGGTATGTCTGGGTTCTTGGACAGCGCAACAGCGTTCAGCGACAAGAACGATCCCAACGGCACCAGAGCAATGGGCTATTACAATGAGCAGGATCTCCCTTATTACTACGATCTTGCGACCTTCTTTGCCACTAGCGATGCCTGGCATTCACCCGTTCTTGCCAACACTCTCCCGAACCGGATGTATTTGATGGCGGGAACGTCCTTCGGACATGAATACCCCGATACGACAGGCCATCCGTTATATGCGGCACCTACTATTTTCCGCGCCATGAATACCGCGAACGTGAGCTGGATCTATTACTACAAAGATGGGATTTTCCTTTCCAACTTCGCGGATTTCCAGGATCCCACGATCCAGCCAAAGACTTTCCCGGTGAGCGATTTGATGAATCGGCTGGCCGAAACCTGCAGCACAGGGCCTTGCGATCCCGATCTAGTACTGCCACAAGTTATTTTTATTGATAGTGGAGACGGGCCGAGCGGCACGGATGAGCATCCCACTGTTAATATTCAGCACGGCGCCGCTTATGTGGAATCGATCATTTCGGCGCTCATGAACAGCGATGCATGGAAGGACTCAATATTCATTCTGACTTACGACGAGGGTGGCGAATTCTACGATCACGTGCCTCCCTTTTTAGTTCCGGAGCCAGATTCATACGGACCCGGACAGTGTCCTGATCCTAACAACGGTTCCGCCGCTTACTGCAGCACCGGCAGCTTGGGCGGAACGTTTAACCTGACCGGCTTTCGCGTGCCCCTGATTGTCATTTCACCCTATGCCAAACCGAACTTCGTGTCGCATGTTCCCCGCGATTACACTGCGATTCTGGCTTACATAGAAGAAATGTTCGGTGTACCTGCTCTTAGCAACCGAGATGCGTATTGGCAGGGTTCCTCGCGTGACATGAATGAGTTTTTCGATTTCACTACCCCTGCGCTGTTAACCGCGCCCGGAGGGGGAGCGTGGACGCAGTTCCTGAATCAGCAAACTTCGTCGGGAATCTGCGACCGAAGCAAGGAGGCTGGACCGACGCAGTAGTCTAAGCTTCCCCACCCAGAGAGGGTTCGCGGCTGAAACCCTCACCCTTCTTCTTCTGAGCGGAGAAGGGCGAGGTTTCTGGAAACAGGAGTTCGTTCTTTTAATGTGTTGCACCTCGCGCCGCCGCCAGGTCCACGATGAACACGTCGCAGCGATGACGACCCATGTTGTCTGTGCCTAATGTATTGAGCCAGTCGGATGACCAGGCGAAGAACCTGCCGGTCTGCGACACCGCGCCTATCGTGTTGGAACAGTTGAAATAGGCGGAGGATCCGCTGTTATAGGTGTGCGCTGCGCGGATGTAACCTCCATGACTCGTAATCCCGAATACCTCTCCATAGAGCGGCCCCGCAAAAGTACAACCTAAGTAAAGGTTCCCAGTCTTGTTGCAGCCCGCGCCGCCAAACTTAGTGCGGACGTTCTGAACATTGGTTACCCAGACGGGATTGGTGTCATTATTGTCCGCCGCATTGTTCGAGTAGTGTGTGTCAGATCGAGGCGAGAGAGTCGGACTCGTGTTCATCAGCCCGTAGGAGAGTGGATCGGACATAAGCCGCTTCCCCACGATTGGCCAGTAGAGGGCGTTATAAAGATGAGTGTAGCCCTCGACCATATGCCCCGTACACGCCGTGTTTCCCGACGAATTCATGCATCGAGTCACGTTGGTCGTTCCGATCTGCCAAATGTAAGGTACCGAACCCGATGTCTCTTTGCAGGCTGCCGTGATGCAACTGGCAATGACGATGCGCATGTACTTCCCATCCAGCGACATATAGACTTCGTGGATTTTGTATTCGTCCGCCAAACTCATGGGCATGCATCCCGTGGAAATACACAGTCTGGCGTGAGCTGTGTCATAGCGGTAGCAGTGCCCTGACGGCGCGTCATAAACGACGATATCGGTCCCGGTTCCCTGCCCGCCTTGGTTGGATAGCGCAACGGCAAAGCGAGTGTCGCCCTTGCTAACGGTCAGCACGGAATGCCATATCCCATTCCCGATCCCATATGGATTGCGCATACCCTGGCATTTGGCAAAATCAAAAACTGGGGCACCGCTTGCGGTAATCGAACTGGTTCCCGCAAGCGTGATTTTGTACAAGGTGCTGCCATTCGGACTGACGCCCTTGATCGGGGTGTTTCCTGACGGAACGGTATACAGGGCGCTCCGGTTCACTCGACTGAAGGAAGATGTTCCAGCCCACCGTACCTGGTTTGTGCCGATCTTCCAGGCGCTTGTGTTAAGGGTGTGCAATGTGGACGGACTGAACGCCAGTGGGTAAGTCCATCCGCCACCAACAACCAGAACGTAGGTGTCGTCGAGGTTGAAAATGTTGTCGCCATTGGAACCAGTTTCGGTGGTGGTCAACGTCCTATTGCCCCACATAGTGCCGTCCGTCGCGCGCACGATGGGCAACCTGAAATCTGATGGGGTGACAATCGCATTCTTTTTGCTGACGACGGGTGGCGGGTTCAGGTTATTTGTCTTAATCAGATCACTGCGAGCGCAGCCATAGGTTGGCGGAGCGCAAGTTTGTGCGACTGCAAAGGATGACAACGCCAGCAATGGTACTACCAACAAGTAATTACGCAATGAGTGCATGAAATCCTCCTGGTTTGATTGAGTACAGCTATCGGGCACATCCATCAGGCACACGCGGATCGTTTGCGTGGCGTAGAAGTTGCCACGCACGGTCCATGCAAGTCTTGCGAATTGGCGTTTGGCGCCGTCCGCGCGGGAAGAGGTGCTGGGACGCCCGCTAAGAACGGTGCGCGTGACTATCTCGGTCTACAATCGAATCAATCTGCGGAGAAGTTATTTCAGAAGCGGAAATGAGTCAATGCGCGAAGGCACCTGTGAGTGTGGATATGCACTTATGTGTTCTCCGACCAGGAAGTACATGCAGGCCCTTCCGGGATATTGAAACTCAGTGGCGAGACCGCTTGCACCGTGGCGGCTAGTCTGCCGGAGGAAGCAAAGGCCGCGCACTGAATGGGGCCGGGGAATTTTCTGAACTCGTCCGCAGCCAGCGGCCCCGGGGCAAAAAGCGGTAACGTATCAGCGTCCAGATTGCCAGCCAACCATCGGCATGGCGGATTTTCTTTCCTTCCCCTGCGGATCGCGGGTGATACGAGATTGGCACCTCAGCAATCGATTCACCCATGCGACAAAGCTTGGCCGTCACCTCAGGACAAAATTCGAAACGGCGGCACTCCAGTCGCATCTGCATGAGCACTGATCGGCGCAACACCTTGTAGCACGTGGCCTCGTCATGAATATTGGCGCCATACAGTAGATTGGTGACATGGGTGAGGAACTTGGCGCCCCAAAAAAAGCGAAGCCCGCGCTCCGGACGATCCGGACGCACGCCATACACTACGTTGGCTTCACCCCTTTCCAGTGGAGCTAGCAATGCCGGATAGTCAGCGGGATCGTATTCCAGGTCGGAATCCTGAATCAATACGTACTCACCGCGAGCATAATTCAGCGCGGTGCGGATGGATGCGCCTTTGCCGTAGTTCTTTTCATGAAAGACGATCGTGACGTTTTCAATGCGCGGCAGAGCCTGAAGCCTTTCGCGACCGCCATCGGTCGAGCCATCGTCCACGATGATGATTTCTTTATTCACCGGGGAGGCCAGAACGGCACGCAGCAAGTCGTCCAGATGTCCTTCTTCGTTGTACACGGGCACGATTACGGACAGCAATGCAGGCCGGCCATCTCTCGCCCGTTCTTCCCTTAGCTGCGGCATGGTTTGATCAGAATACACGCGCGATGCCTACCACAAGGATACTGATGATCGGCGGAATAGAAAAGCACCAAGACCGCCGGTAATTGCATGTTGCCCGAATTGGAATTAATCTGCGCAGGATGAGCCCTACGATGCACATCTCGGATGCGAACTTCGAACCCAGCTCCGAAATGATCCTGCGGCAAGACGAAGTACATCTGTGGCGCCTCGATCTCAACAAGGTAGCCGTCGCCGAATCACGCTGGCGCACAGTGCTTTCGCAGGATGAAATCACCCGCGCAGATCGCTTCAAGTTCGCGAGCGATCGCCAGAATTTCACCGCCACCCGGGCATTGTTACGAATTCTTTTGGGCAGCTATCTGGCACGGAATCCCAAAGAATTGAGCTTCCTCTATGGCCGAAACGAAAAGCCATCTCTTGGCCAGAGCCACGGTCCAGGAGAGGTGCATTTCAATGTTTCCCATTCCGGAACCAGAGCGCTGATTGCGATTGCGCGAGGACGCCCGCTAGGAGTGGATATTGAGCAAATCCGTGAAAATATCAATTGCGAATCACTAGCCCGGCGTTATTTCTCACACTGTGAACAAGCTGCGCTTTCCGCATTGCAAGGTTCGGAACGATGCACGGCTTTCTTTCGTTGCTGGACTCGGAAGGAGTCCTACATTAAAGCTCGCGGAGCGGGTCTTGCTCTAGCGCTGCATGCCTTCGATGTATCCATCTCTCCAGCAGAAGAGAACGTGCTACTTGCGACTCGGCCTGACGCAAGCGAAGCCGCTCTCTGGTCAATCCGCGCTGTTGAAGCAGGCGAGGGATATGAGGCTGCTTTGTGCGGGGAGGGACGTGACTGGATCGTGAAGTCGCCGTGTGCGGAAGATTTCAGCGAAAGTGCAAGAAGATAAAGGTTTTCCCCTTTGCGCAAGATTTTGCACATTGAGAATGGCGCCGGCACTCCCCGAGTCGACCGCATCCCCTGTAACCATTCATCTCTATAAACTTACAGTACAATGACGGAAATACCTGACGGCACGGTATTTGCGTGTATTCGGATATCTGATCCATTGCTATAGACTAAGATCAACTTGGGTGTTTGATCCACAGTGGTTTTTGCAGTTCGATTGTTGTCCCCCAATTAGCAGTTCAGAAGTCATCACCCGATTCTTGCTGGAAATTAAATTCAGTGCATTCCATTGCACTTACCGAACCTGGGAGGTTCACGCACTTGTCTGCATCGACTAGTCATTTGATCGCGCCGCACGGCGGCGAACTCGTGAATTTAATGGTGGCTCCGGAACGAGCTGCTGAACTAAAAGCCCACTCTCGGGAGTGGCCGTCATGGGATCTCACCCCGCGTCAGATCTGCGATCTCGAGTTGTTGATGAGCGGAGGCTTTTCCCCTCTGCGCGGGTTCATGACCAAAACTGACTACGAAGGTGTCTGCCACAACATACGCCTGACCAGCGGTCTGATCTGGCCCATGCCGATCACGCTGGATGTCACCGAAGAATTCGCCAGGAAACTGACCGCCGGCAGCAGCAAAGTGGCGCTGCGTGACGCCGAGGGCGTCATGCTGGCGGTTCTGAAGGTGCAGGAAGTCTGGCAGCCAGATCGCGCGGCTGAGGCCAAAGCTGTGTTCAACAGCACCAGCAAGGCACATCCGGGCGCCGACTACACCATGAATAAATCGAACCCCTGGTACATCGGGGGACGAGTGGAAGGTCTGCAAGCCCCTTCCCATTACGATTTCCGCAGCTTGCGGTTCACTCCGGCGGAGTTGCGTGGAGAGTTTGCCCGGCTGGGATGGCGGCGTGTGGTTGCCTTCCAGACCCGCAACCCCATGCACCGGGCGCACGTGGAATTGACCTTTCGCGCCGCCAAGCAGGTTGAAGCTAACCTCCTGATCCATCCTGTCGTCGGAATGACCAAGCCCGGCGACGTCGACTATTACACCCGGGTGCGCTGTTATCAGTTGCTCAGTTCAAAGTATCCGCAAGGCACGCAGAAGCTATCGCTGTTGCCTCTGGCCATGCGCATGGGCGGGCCGCGGGAAGCGATGTGGCACGCGCTGATCCGCAAGAATCATGGCTGCACACACTTCGTTGTGGGACGCGACCATGCTGGACCGGGCAAGGACACCGATGGAAAGCCGTTCTACGGGCCCTACGAAGCGCAGCAATTGTTCAAGAAGCACGAGGCGGACATCGGCGTAACCATGGTCCCCTTTAACATGATGGTGTACCTCGAGACCGAAGATCGCTACGTGCCGGATGACGAGGTAAAGCCGACCGACCGTGTTCTCAACATCTCCGGCACGGAACTGCGGCGTAGGTTGAACGAAGGACGAGAGATTCCGGGATGGTTCACCTATCCGGAGGTGGTGCATGAACTGCGGCGCAGCTTCCCGCCTCGCGGTAAGCAGGGCGTCACAATTTTCTTTACTGGGCTTTCCGGCTCGGGAAAATCGACCATCGCCAACGTGCTGATGACCAAGTTCCTGGAAGTTGGCGGACGTCCGGTAACCCTGCTTGACGGTGACCTCGTGCGCAAGCACCTGTCATCCGAACTGGGGTTCTCCAAGGAGCATCGCGATATCAACATTAGGCGAATCGGATACGTGGCTTCGGAGATCACAAAAAACGGCGGGATCGCGATCTGTGCACCCATCGCTCCTTACGATGCCACCCGCAAGCACGTCCGGCAGATGATTGAGCCCTACGGTGGATTCATCCTCGTGCACGTTGCTACTCCCCTAGAAATCTGCGAACAGCGTGACCGCAAGGGCCTGTATGCCAAGGCGCGGGCCGGAATCCTCAAGGAGTTCACTGGGATATCCGATCCTTACGAAATCCCGGCGGACGCGGAGGTAACAATCAACACCGGAGAGTTGTCTCCGGAGGAAGCTGCTCAGGAGATTATTCTGCATCTGGAGCGGGAGGGCTTCATCGGTGTAAACGGAGCCACCGCCTGAGCGCAGGCGGCTGATCAGCCATGGAATTGTTAGTACTCAAAGTCCTGGTTGGGTTCATCGTCGGCATTCTCATCGGGATGAGCGGCGTGGGAGGCGGTGTGCTGCTGCTTCCCGTGCTGATCTTCGGATTGAAGGTGCCGGCGCTGGTAGCCGTGGGCTCTGACGCCCTCTTCAATTTCTTTACCAAAGTGCCGGCCAGCCTGATGCACCTGAAGAAAGAAACTGTCAGGCGGAAAGTAGTGCTGGCGCTGGCTGCCGGCAGCGTCCCTGGCTCCATCTGCGGAGTCAATGCCTTGATGTATATCCGCCATGTCTATGGGGCAGGCGTCAATAACTTCATCAAGACTGCCGTGGGCGTGTTGCTCATCATTATTCCCCTCCTGTTGCTGTTCCAGCGGCGCATTGAGGAGCGGGTGGCAAATCGTCCACCGACGATGCGCGGATTTGCCGGTATGGTGGGGATCGGCGCTGTCGCCGGTGTGCTGGTGGGAATGACATCTGTCGGCTCAGGCAGCATCATCATGATGTTGTTGCTGCTCTTCTATAGCTTCCCGCCCAAGGTGAATGTGGGAACTGACATCGTCCACGCTGTTATACTGACCGGAGTCACGGGTTTTCTTCATTTCCGCTTCGGAAATGTGGATCCGAGTCTGGTTTTGACCTTACTGATCGGCTCCATTCCGGGTGGGCTCGTTGGCTCGCATCTGTCCACCCGCATTCCGATGCTCTGGTTACGGCGGATTCTTTGCGCTCTTCTGCTGATTACCGGAGCCCGCATGCTCTGGCCCGTATAAATGAACTCCAACCCCTGCATGACTTCTTGCTATTCCGAGATTCTCACCCGTATCGCGGGCGCAATCGAGGCCGCACGCAGCGTATTCGCGCAGTTCACTCCGGGCGCCATCCAAGCAGAATTTAAGGCCGGACACGATCCAGTCACCGAAGCCGATCGCGCCTTGGACACCGTTCTTCGCAAGCATCTGTTGCGCGAAGGCGAGGGTTGGCTTTCGGAAGAGAGCGTGGACGACATTTCACGCCTGGAGAGGAGCCGTGTCTGGGTAGTCGATCCCCTCGACGGGACACGCGAATTCGTGCAGGGCATCCCCGAATTCTGCGTATCCATCGCTTTCGTGGAGAACGGGCGCGCGGTGGCCGGCGGCATTTGGAATCCTGCCACCAATGAAACCATCCTCGGCGCACTCGATTGTGGAATCACTTATAACGGCATTCCTGCGCGGCCGAGTGTACGGACCACCTTGCGCGGGTCTCTGATCCTGGCCAGCCGCAGCGAGATGAAACGAGGCGAGTGGGAACAGTTTCAGGGCGGAGACTACCGCATTCAGCCCATGGGCTCCGTTGCCTACAAATTGGGGCTTGTGGCCGCCGGCCGGGCGGACATCACGTTCACATTGACGCCGAAAAATGAATGGGATGTTGCCGCCGGTGTGGCGTTGGTAGAAAGTGCCGGCGGCTTTGTCTCGACTCTCGAGAAGACCAGGCTGGTGGCCAATCGGCGCAATCCACTTCTTTCTGGCTTGCTGGCGTGCGGGCCTTTTCTCAAAGATGAATTGCTCGCCATACTGGAACCGCACTTTGAGCCGGCTAAATAGGGTCTCGAAGTCATAACCAGATGCTGCGAATGCGGACCAAGGCGGGAACTCGCGATTGCCGGATGCGGTGCAGATGCTTTTCATTTTTCTTGATGAAGACCCGTCGAACCAATTGAAATGTCCCTGAACTTCACGCGCAGAGTATCCCGGTCGTATCTAGTCACAACCAAGACACTCCGATATTCTCGGTCCTTGTCTTCACCATTTGCCGATGCTGTATTGAGACGACGCGCTATAAAAGGTGCCCTGATCGAAACGCAATCCAATCCCCGGCCGGATCATGCGGCGATCTTTAAGAATTCCAGGCAATCGGCCATTGGACGGCCACTCGAAGCATGAGTTCTCTCTATTTGACTGGAGGTCGACAGCGCAAGCTGTTGTTCAGGAACGAAGAAGAACAGCGTCTGTATGACGCCGCTCTTATCTTACGCCTGGACACCACGAGCGAGACATCGGAGTTGAAAGTCGAATACAAGAGTCCGCCCGAAGCACGAGGCAGTGAGGAAACGTCCGACGTCTTCAAGTCTTCGACAATCGCCGGGAACAAGTTTTACACCTGTACTTCAACCGAAGTGCTGGTCTACGAAATGCCCGAATTCAGGCGAATCGGCTACGTTTCGCTACCCTGCTTCAACGATCTACATCACGTCACTCCGACGCGCGATGGCAACCTCCTGGTGGCAGCTACGGGCTTGGACATGGTCGTGAAGTTCACGCCTGAGGGGAAGGTCCTCAACTATTGGAATGTACTGGGCAAAGATCCGTGGTCGCGCTTTTCTCCTGACGTCGATTACCGCAAAGTGGAGAGCACGAAACCTCACGACTCGCATCCGAATACTGCGTTTGAGTTGGGTGAGGACATATGGGTGACGCGTCTCCAACAAAGAGATGCCATTTGCCTGACTCGTCCCGGATTGCGCATCAATATCGAAGTACAAAGGCCGCATGACGGCCTGCTTTGGAACGGACAACTTTATTTCACTACCGTGGATGGACGCATCGTGATCGCAAATCCGCAATCGCTGCAAGTTGAACGAATCGTCGATCTGCATGAAATCCACAGATGCTCGCAGCATGAAGATACTTTGCTGGGCTGGTGCCGAGGCATTCTGCCAATGGACGAACGCAGAGTCTGGGTCGGATTCTCGCGCGTACGGAAAACCATGTTCATGGAAAATGTTTTGTGGATCAAAAAGGGCTTCCAGGATAAGAGCAAACCAACCCACCTTGGGCTTTACGACATTACTGAGCAAAAGTGCCTGCAAGAAATTGATCTTGAGTCGCACGGCATGAACGTTATTTTCGGCATTTACGACGCTGCTAACCAAGAGAATCGGCCCTGAGCGATGACGACCGGCAAACTGTCTACCCAAACTTACAATGCCTTGGAACAGCTGGAAAACCTGCGCAGCCAGTGGGAAGATCTGCTGGCTAACTATCCATTGGCGACGACGTTCTCCACGCCGGAGTGGCTTCTATCCTGGTGGCGAAGTTTTGGGCAGCAGCAGGATATTCTAGCTATTGGCGCCTTCGTGGACTCATCCCTGGTAGGTTTTGCCGGTCTATCTTTGGCACTAGCATCTTCGGGAGCTATTCCGTTGCGCATCTTGCGCTTGATGGGCGATGGGAGCCAGGATTCGGACAACCTTGATTTACCAGTGCGACCTGGCTTCGAATCCGATTTCGCAGAAGCTCTGGTCGACGTTCTTGAGAAACAGAAACAGCGATGGGATATTGGCTATTTCAATCTCATGCCGGCGCAATCCCCCGGAGTTGCGGCCTTTCGGCAGGTCCTCGAGCGGAAGGGGTGGTTGACTTTTGTGACCAATAGTCCCGCGTCGGCAATCCCACTGCCGGACACCTGGGAGCGGTATTTGAAACAGCTTTCGTCGAACGAACGAGCTAAGGTCGGTCCGCGCTCGCGGCGATTGGAAAAAAAATATTCAGTGCGCATTCGCAGGTGCGAAGACCAGCAAGAACTGGAGACGCTCCTGCAAATTCTTTACGAGCTGCATCGCAAAAGCTGGCAGGCGAGAGGCCTGCCCGGGACGCTGCATGTGCCTGCCCGCCGTCAGTTCTACGCTGACTTGGCGCGGTCTCTCTTGCAAAAGAACCTCTTGGAATTTTGGGTACTGGAGTTGAATGGGAAAGTGGTCGCCGCGCAGTTCGGATTTCGGCATGGGACAACGGTGTTCTGCCTGCAGGAAGGTTTCGATGCAGAATATGCCAGCGATAGTGTGGGATTTGTTTTACGCAGCCAGGTGATCCGGGATCTTATCAGCCAGGGTATTCGTCGCTACGATTTTCTTGGAGGAACCGACGAATTCAAGAAGCGATGGGGAGCGGAGCCATGTGATTATGTGAATCTCAGCTTTGCCAGGCCGCGCAGCAAAGGAGCAGCTTGCCTCAGAAGCCTGGACCATGCCCGTCGGGCAAAATCGTGGCTCCGAGAAAACCTTCCCGCAGGCGTTTGGAGCGTACTTCACAAAATCAACGTTGCTCGCAAACCCAAGGACAAATCGACTCAGGGACAAGACCGGAACGGAACAAAGCACTCGGGAAATCAGCCGTAAAGCACGCTCATGCTAGGTACGTCGAATAAGCTTCTTTAACAACGGCCTCATCCGAAATCGAATCGCATAGGCCAAGCCTGCGGAAAATCCGGGACGGAAGATGAAGTATTTCAACTTCGTTCTGCTTTGCGAAGTCCACTTCGACTTCCAATCATCGACAACGCCAGTGATGTCGTATTCCGGAATTTGCCGAGCGGCGCAATCCTGCAGAATCTCGCTCACGATGAGATGGCCGGGGGCATATTGCGGGAAGTTCTCGTTGTGAGCAATTTTCGGCGAATAATAACGCCCCTTCAGAGAAAGACCAAAATGCGATGCCAGCAACTCGCCATTCAGTTCCAGTGAGTAGATGCAAAGATAACCAAAGCGTCCGGCTTCTGCTGCGATCTCGTCGTAGAACTGGCGAGTATCTGGATTGCAGGCGATCGCACTCTTTTCCTCTCCTTTCCAACCAGATGCTTCCAGTTCATAGAAGCGCTGCAAGAGAGACGGGTCTGCCTTCTCGATTCGCGAGAGTTTCAGCTCACGACCTTGCGACTCGAGTTCACGGCGTATATGGCGCAGCTTGCTTCTTAAGCGCGCATTAATGGGAAGCTTGTTAAGGCCGGCAAGATCTAACGGAACTGGCACATACGGATTCTGCTCCATTGGCACCTCGCCTACGAGAAATCCGCTCTGGCTGGCCCCCCGAACTAGATCTGAGAGCACCGCTCCTTCCGGCACTTGCGGAAAAGACAGCAGCTGCCAGTCGCGACGCTGCCGCAGATGATTCCACGCCGCTAAAACGGCTGCTTCGCCTTCAGCGCCCGCACACCGAACCGCGTCAAATCGCAGCGCATGGCTGTTTACTGGCGCACGCAAGGTTCGTAAGGGCACGCCATCGAATACGGTCCATTCTTGTAAAAGAGGCAGAACCAGGAGCAACTGCCCCTCACACGTAACCGTCAGGAGAAAAATCTTTGAGTTGGGAGTGAACGCCCGAATATGCGCGCGGATCCATTCCGGGCGGTAGAAGGGCTGGTCGTTTACCGCATCAAGGCATAGTTCTCGCCATTTGTCGGCCCAACGATCGATGACTTCCAAGCCACCGCAATCCGCCATGACAACCATCGATGGGGATTGCGTGCTTGCATTCATCGTTTGTTCAGCGATGCTCATGAGGGGACGCCTTTCAATTCACACGTCAAAGTCAATTCATCACTTCCGACCTTAACTGCGTGAATCAATCTTGGCATCGCGAGCCTCCCGCAAGTTCGTGCTGAGTGTTGTCGATACCGTGTTGTTTTTGCTGGCGGGACGTGAACCTCGTCTAATTCCGAAAACTCTCCGGAGATCAGACACGGCCAGATCCTTGATGGTCCGGAGACATTCGACAATGCCCGGCATGGGATCCTCGGGCGAAAAAAGCGCGTCGCAAATCGACGAAGTGAAATCGCTCGGGATACCTTTCAATTCCTCCAGCACACGCCGGCGCTCAACAGGTCGGCGCAGTGTATCGAGTAGCAGGTCGTGCCAGCGGGAGATCCAGCCAGCACTCCAACGCCATTTGGTCGCAATCCGGTAAGTCTCTGGGATATTCGGAACTTCACCGTGAACCAGAGCCCAGTGGTAGAGCGGAAAATTGAGTCCCGCCAAAAGCGGTAACGAAATGCTTCCCCAATATCGCCCATTCACCTCCATCAACGTGGCAGTGCCCGTGATGGCATCGACCTTAAACTCGACCATCGCAACACCTTCCCATTCCAAGGCGCGCAGCAAGAGCACAGAGGAGTGCAACAACTCAGTATTAAGTGCTTCAGCGATGGCGACGACCGCGACTCCACCTCCCGGAGGGAGTTCCTTGAGCCGGCGATGCTGAAAGGCCACGACCGGCTCTCCTCTGTGCATCAGTACTTCAATGCCGACACCTTCGCCTGCACAAAACTCCTGCACGAGCATGGGTGGAGTGAACCGGCGTGAGGTATGGAACCGTTGCTGAAGAGCTTGCAGATCATCGATCACAAGGGCCTTGAAATCATCTGTCGGTTTCTTTTCGCTCGGCTTCAGCACGATTGGAAAACTGAGATTGTGAGGAAGCTCTAACAACTCCGCCGAACTGGACACGAGAAAAGTTCGGGGTATTCGCATTCCGCATCGTCGCGCGGCCTCCAGAGTTTGATTCTTATCGAGAACGCGGCGGGTGATCTCCGGCGGGGGACATGCGATATGGACTAAATCCTTAAAGGAATCGTAATGCTCGACGATTGCAGAGAGCGCGTGATCATTGACGGGTATGACCATGTCATGGTGATTCTCTCGAATCAAGGTGCGGATTGCGTCCACAAAACCGGAGGAGGAAATGTCTGGGTCGGGTACCCGCCACAAATTACGGATCGCCCGGGATCCAACTTGACGTTCGATTGTGGAGAACGTCGCGACATCGACGGGGATACCATGCCGGGCAAGCGATCGTGCGACCGGGGTCGTGATTCGCGGAACCATTCCCAGAATGAGGACGGGCTTTTTCATGAACAGTTAGGAGTCACGATTCGCATTGCAGGGAACACGCACGGGGTCGTCTGCCGCCTTGTCCTTCAAATCCTGCAAAACGTCAGCAGCAAGTTCGCGGATACATCGCTCCAGGACCTGATAGCAATTCCGGGTTTGCTCCGGAGTTCCATAATATGGATCGGCAATTTCCAAATCGCGATGCTCAGATCCCACATAGGCTCCCAGCATGAAAATTTTCCGTCGGGCGGCCGGATGAGCAGAGATCAATTCCACCTCGTTTTTGTAATCCATGGCGAAGATTGCGTCAGCTTCCTGGACCATTTCGGCGGTCAGCAATCGCGCGCGGTGATCATCCAAAGAAAGCCCGAAGTTGCGCGCGGCTGCCAGGGCCCAGGCATGCGCGGCAGTGCCGGGAACCGCATGTACCCCAGCGGAACTGACGGTGAGGTACCGCAACTTCGCACCCACTTCCCTTTTCATCAATGCTTCGCACATGGGACTCCGCATGCGGTTTCCAAAGCAAACGAACAGAATATGGCGGGCCGAGCTCGGAGCTTTCCTCTTGCTGTTTCCTCTGCGGATAACACCAAGCAGCCTCAGTTTGAGATAAATTCGACGCTGGGCTGCTTCGACATTTCGATAACTCCGCAAGCCTTTCAGCAAAGTACCCGGTAAGATTCGCGCAGCTATAGTCGTTAGAAAGGTGCGGGCATGTTTACCGGCTGCCGTTTCTGGTTTCGCAACTTTTTCAGTCCTGCCATTAGAAGCTTCTGTCAAGTAGGTCACCGGTTGTCCCGAATGCGGCCTTATCGATTCTTGATAACGCACGGAACTGCCCACGCCGCAATCATCAATATGCTATCGCGTGTCCTGGTTGTACCAGATCATCGAGCGATCCCTGTTCCAGGCAAACCCTGAACCATAACTCCAGGTTAAGCAAGCGCCAGATGCGATTGCCGTGGTCGCGGTACCCTGCCCGGTGTTCAGCAATAATCCGGTGGATCGCCTCGGGCCGGAAGAGACCGCGTTCCAAAGTTCGAGGCTCAGTCAATTGTTCTTGTAAATGATCGATGGTTGCTCCTTGCAGCCAGTAGGCCCACGGAGTCGGGAATCCCATTTTTTTACGGTACACGATCGAATTGGGCAGCAAATCTTTGACCGCGGCTTTCAGGATGGACTTCCCCGCCATGCCATCAATCGAGTATCTTGCAGGTATCCTGGCTGTGAACTCAACCAGTTCATGATCCAGAAAAGGCACGCGGCTTTCGACCGACGCTGCCATGCTCATTTGGTCCTGCTTCATCAGAAGCTCTACCAGATATGTCTTAATGTCGGTATACAGCAATCTATGCAGAAGATCTCCCGAGGACTTCTCCCAGTGATACATCGACCCCGCATAAGCGTCATTCGCGGCTGTGGCGGCCTCTGGAGTCAGTAGTTTCTCCTGTTCCGCGGCGGAGAAGGCGGAATAGAAGTTATCAAAGTAAAAAGAGGGCCAGGAAGCACCGTCTCGGCCTAAGAAAGTGTGCTCCAGCTTCCTTTTCAGGGCCCCAGATAAGGGAGAAGCAACGAGGCGTTCTCGCAGCATACGACGCAGCGCCGCGGGGGTCATACTGCGGTAGACGCGGTCCATGCGCGTGTTCAGCAGGGTCCAGGCGTAACGGGTGTAGCCGCCCAAAGTCTCGTCACTGCCCTCGCCCGTCAGGACGACTGTGACGCGTTCTCTTGCCAGCCGGGCGACGAAGTAAAGCGATACGCTGGACGGCCAAGCCACAGGTTCGTCTTCATGCCAGATCAGCCGCGGCAAGGTTTGGAAGAATTCATCCCGGCTGAGATGGACCTCATGATGTTTCGATTGCAAATGCTCCGCGACCGACCTCGCATACGGCAATTCGCTGAAAGCTTCCTCGCCGTAACCGACCGAGAAAGTTTCAATGGGTTCTTTGCGGATTTTTGTAGTGAGCGCTGCGATCGCGCTGGAGTCCAGACCACCGCTTAGAAATACGCCGAGGGGGACATCGCTCATCAAGTGACTGGCAACGCATTGTTCCAGTCGCTCGCGATACTGATTGACGTACCACGCGGCGGACCGGCTGCCGTCATCGGCACTGATGGTCAGATCCCAGTATTGGCTAATTTGCAGTTGCCCACTCTCGTCGACGGTGAGAGTGTGCCCAGGCATCAATTTGCGAATGCCCGCATACATTGTCTGTTCGCCGCTGATGTAACCGAAGGCAAGGTATTCAGCTAACGTGCTGCTGTCGAAGTCGGGATGCACTCCCGGATATGCCAGGATTGTCTTAATTTCAGAGCCGAAGAGCAATGTGCGACCGTCGTAGCGATAGTACAGCGGCTTAATGCCCAGCCGGTCACGCGCGATGAATAGAGTTTTTTTGGGTCCATCCCAGATGGCGAACGCGAACATTCCACGCAGATGCTCGACACACTTCGTCCCATACTCCTCGTACAGGTGGACGATGCTTTCGGTGTCGCTGTGGGTACGATAGCGGTGACCGCGCACTTCAAGTTGCTTGCGCAAGTCCTGATGGTTATAGATTTCACCGTTGTAGACGATCCAGATGCTGCCACATTCATTACTGAGCGGCTGGTGACCGGCTTGAACATCGATGATACTGAGGCGGCGCATGGCCAGGCCGACGTTGTCTTCGACAAGAAAGCCGTCATCGTCGGGACCGCGGTGCACAATCTGGCGGTTCATCGCCGCCAGGGTTTCGCGATTCACGTGTTGCGTCCGGTCCGAGTAGAAGATACCGCAGATTCCGCACATGCCTAGATACCCATCCGCTTGCGATCGCCATCCGGCGCGGTCAACTCTCGCGCGGCCCACACCCGCTCGAGAGACTCCTCCAGCACAACGCCTTCAGGGTCCGAGGAGAAGAGTTCAACCTTCCCGGCCGAACTCACTACCTCAGCATAGCTCACCGTCTTCCCACAGGTGAGCACTCGATGCCCGGGCCCATCCACGTAAGAACCATTGCACAAAACCAGCGTGTACTGATCTTTTCTGCGATCAAGTCGCCACCATAGAAATTCGGCGTCGCTGCCCCAAGCATCCAATTTCCACGAACCTTGATGGGCGGCGAAGAAGAAAGCGTGCTCCTGGCGCGAATTGCGGTAACGATAGCCGCATGTCTTGGCGGGAGCGGCATCGTTAATTCTGGTGAGCTGCCCGAGATCCAACTGACCCTGCTCAACAGCCATCACCAACGTGACAAAATCCATTGGGAGCTGAGTGTGCGCGCCAAAGCTGATCACGCTTCCGCCTGTTCTCCTGCCATAAACTGGAGAGCAATATTCCCGGCCCACAGATTGCGACCATGTATGGCCCTCAGGGGTCAGCAAGGCCAGATCACTGCGTCCATTGCTGAATACAAACGGGCTCGAGTTTTCGGGACGCAGCGTCGGGCCGATGTGCCAGGAAATGTCCAGCTGGTGAGATCCGCTTCCTTGTGCCACGTCGCGCACCACCCAAAACGAATCTCTGGCATGAAATACCCAGCGCTGGTGCAGCACGGGAGAAGCTAACCGCGAATAGCCATCCTGAGTTCCGTGAAAGAAATCGAATTCCCGCCCGACAATCCATTTCTCCACTTTGACGTCGGGGAAACTGCTCCAGGAGAAGGGGCCTGCGGGATTGGATTGACCATGCCCGTCCACTTCAAGGCTGTTATGAGCACGAGTGCCGCGCAGGCGAGCGCGTTCGCCACTGTCGCCGACGTACTCGAACGTTCCCGGATCCACCAGCAAAGGATGACCTTGTCGTACAAGCCCGATGCTGAGGGCATCGGCATGGCCGTGCCCGCCGCTTCCAGCGCCTAGTGGTCCTGCATCAATCTGCAGCTGTTGCCCCGAGGTTTCATGCATCAGGTAGATGCCGCTGTCAGGCAGCGCGGTCGAGTCTGGAGTCGGCTCTGACTCGGGCAGCGAATCGAAATCAGCCAGACCCTGCAGGCCCAATAGCCAAAGCGTCTCCTCGCGTGGGGCGCCGGCCAGGAACTTGAAATCGCCACGGCCGTACAGAACGGCCCCCGTAGCGAGAGGATCCAGCATCTGCTCTGCGTGGTTGCGGCGAGGATCGAATAATCTGCCGCCGTCATCATCGCCAATGCTCAGCGGAATGCCGGCTCTGCTGAGCAACAGTAGAACTTCCAGCATGCGTTCGAGGGTACGATCAAACTCCGGCGCGATCGACATTCCGTTGAGCCCTGCCAGGATCCGGGCATGCATGAACATATCGAGCGCATAAACGTGATAGTACGTGGATTGTTCGAAGTAGAATCCGTCTGCCCGCACCTGCCTCGCAGCCTCACGATTGAGGATCTCCCATCCGCGGCGTTGCCAGCGTTTTGCCAGCCGGAGTTCGGGAAAAAGAGTCCCGAGAAAGAACAAGGCGAGTGCCTCCCCCAAAAGATGCGTGTTAGGAGAGAAGTAGGTAGACAAATAGGTCTCAACGTGACGGCCGCTGACACTCAGCGCATCCCGCCAGTTCCGGCGCAACTCAGCCGTGAAAAGGGGAGAGTCCAACAGCAAAAAAAAGGTCCAGATCCAGGACAGGCTTCGGAACGCAACCTCAAGGCTGCTCGCCCAATTCACTCCCATTGGGTACGGATTGCTTTTGTGCCATGAGGTCCACTGCGCCAATATCTCGCGAACAAACTTTTCCTCACCTGTAATGCGATAGGCTTTTGCAAGGGTCACCAGGTGCTGGTGGCGGTTCAGTTCCCAGATGACCTTGGAATCTCCAACTTCGTCGAAATCGAGATACTTCACCTTGAACCATGGTTTGAGAGGTGCGCGTCGGCCGTGTACGGCGTCCAGATGCCAATCGATCTCCGCTCCGTAGTCCAGATCTTCATACCCAAGCAGATCGAAATGGTGCCGGCAAATCCTCTCCGCCCGGACCACAATCTCATTGGTTTGCCGAGGAACAACACGCTTCAGTTCAGTAAGCAGTGCAGGGGTCTCGGCGGGAGTGAAGAAGAAGCGCCCAGGTGACTCCGGTTGGGATTCTGGGCGCGCAAAGCTGTGCCCTGTTCGATACCGGTGCAGATCGGCGCGAGCAGCTGCGTATTGCCGGACTCTGTCCAGAATCTCGCGTGGAGGCATCGAGAATACGCGTGCAACGCCACGACGGAGGGAACCAGCAGTGGGCATCGCTAGTGATTTCCTCCGTGCTCCCGCAGAAGATCGGTATACAGGGCATCAACCTCGCGAACCAGCCGCTCGAAACTGAAGTTCTGCACAACAAATTCGTGTCCTCGTTCACCGAACCGCCTCATCAAGCCCGGGTCGCGAAGCATTTTCAGCAACGCCACGCTCAGGGCGTCTAAATCAGGCGGCACAAGGAACCCGCTGACGCCGTCCTCCACCAATTCCGGATTGCCGCCAACCCGGCTCGCGATGGTCGGCAGCCCCGCAGCCAGGTATTCCAGCAGGGCGTTAGACAGGCCTTCCGCCCGGGAGGGGAGCACAGCAATATCACAAGCGCCCAGGATGTCGGGAATATCCGCACGGCTGCCCAGAAAGATAAAGTTTTCCGCAAGCCCAAGGCTGGCAACTTGCTGCTCAAACTGAGCTCGTAGCGCGCCATCGCCCACCAGAACGAATCTCACATTGGGAAATTCGCGGGTCACGCTGGGAGCGCATTCAATCAGCCAGGGATGGCCTTTGACATCGCTGTGCATGTTCCCGACCAGCACCACCAGTTTGGCGTCACCTACATTTGGAAATAAAACCTCGCGGAGCTCTCGCCCTTTGCGAAACTTCTCGATATCGACTCCGTTGTGGATGACGTGCACTTTGGCGGGCGCGAATCGGTCTTCCGCGATCAGCGCATCGCGGATCGGAGAAGCATTCGCCAGCACCGCACCGGACAAGTTTTGGATTCGTCGTAACCAGGCGCGGCGTTTTCCCAAGTACCAATCAAAATGAGCCAGATCGCGGCGACTGGAGACAATGGCCGGCACTCCTGCCAGCCGGGCCGCGGGTACGCCCATGAGGTTCGACCATAGGTCGTGGGTGTGCACGATATCGAATTTCTGTTTTCGCAAGAACCGACTTAAACGGAGCAACTGGTAAATCCCGGCCGGGCTGTCGATGCCTCCGTTGGGGTGAAACTCCCGCAGGACCACCGGAGTTTCAGCAAGCCTTTGCAACAGCGGACCCTGCGCACGCAGGCAGCCGAGCGTGACTTGGTAGCCGGCCGCTGGCATGCGGCGAGCAAGTTCGACGGCTTGCGTTTCAGTCCCCCCGACGTTCAGGGAGTCCAGTAAATAAAATACCTTGCGCTGCGAATGGGAGGGGACCACCCCGGCTCGCTTCAGGGGTGTGGCTACCTCGGACAGGTCTTGGTTGCTGAGACTCACGCCCATCTAGAATAATGCCATGCAGTGCCTTTAGACTCGGTTACTGGCGTGTCTGTTGCAACTCCGTGCGCGTGTTTTAATAGTATCTTATTCGCAAGGACGAAATTGGCTGGCTGAAAGTCCGCCTGATCAACCGCAGATCGGCTTCAAGATCTCCGACTTCTCTGTATATCATTGGAAATAAATAATTTCCGGGCATGATGCCCGTAACATGACGATCCGCCAATCGAGCGCCTCTATACTCACCATTGCGACACTCACCATTGCGACGTCTTGGAGCCAATTCGATAGGTGTGAATCCGAGAAAGGGACTAGCGTAAGCAGATGAACCGGTCGATCAGCGTATTTGGGTTGGGTTATGTCGGCACCGTAACCGCAGCTTGCCTGGCACACAAGGGACACAACGTCGTGGGAGTCGATTTAAACCGGACGAAGATTGAAGCCATGCAGTCCGGCCGCAGTCCTATCGTGGAACTCGGCGTCACCGATCTGATTAGCAAGGGCCACGCGGACGGCCGCCTTAGCGCCACTTCGGAATCGAAATCCGCTGTCCTCAACAGCGATATATCTTTCCTGTGCGTGGGAACTCCCAGTTTGCGCAATGGGAAACTGGATTTGGGCCATATCGAGCCTGTGTGCCGCGAAATAGGCACGATCCTGCAGAGCAAAAAGACATTCCATCTAGTCGTGTTGCGCAGTACGGTTTTACCCGGGACCGCCGAAACCATCGTCGTCCCCGCTCTGGAAAAGGCCTCGGGTAAAAAACTCGGCCAGGGTTTCGGGGTGTGCGTCAATCCGGAGTTTATGCGGGAAGGAACGGCGGTCGCGGATTTCCTGGAACCGGTTGTGACTGTGATCGGCGCAGCGCAGCCGCAACACAGCGCCCAGTTGCGCGAGATCTATGAATGGGTCCCGGGACGGATTTTTGAGACTTCGTTTCGTTCCGCCGAAATGGTCAAGTACGTCTGCAACGCATGGCATGCGGTTAAAGTCTCGTTTGCCAACGAGGTGGGCACGCTGGCCAAGGAACTTGGGGTTGATGCCGGCGCCGTCGTGGATATTTTCACGGCTGACACGAAACTCAACATTTCTCCCACTTACCTGAAGCCCGGTTTCGCCTTTGGAGGGTCGTGTCTTCCGAAGGATGTGCGCGCGCTGAATTATCGAGCGAAAGAGCTGGACCTGACTCTGCCCCTGCTGCAATCGGTTCTTGCCAGCAATGAGGAGCACCTTGATCGTGCTGTGGAGATGGTTCTGGCGACCGGGAAAAAGAAAATTGGCATGCTCGGTTTGAGTTTCAAAGCGGCCACCGACGATCTGCGAGAGAGTCCGCAGGTCCAACTCATCAAGCGTCTGCTGGGCGAGGGCTGCACGATCAAGATTTGGGACGATAACGTGTCGCTCGGTCGGCTTATTGGCTCGAATCGCGACTACATTGAGCAGACGATTCCGCATATCGGATCATTGCTCGAGAACGATCTTGCAAAGATCCTGAGCGATGCCGAGGTCGTAGTTGTGGGCACGCGCGGAATCTCTCGCGACCAACTGCAGCCCTATCTTCGTCCTGATCACGTCGTGCTTGATCTCGTAAACCTGGAAAAAGACCGTCGCCCGGCGGCGGCCAAGTACGAAGGGATTTGCTGGTGAGCATGTGCATATTCTCTGGGTCAAAGCGGGAAAGCTGTTGCCGGTCGATACCGGGGGAAAGATCCGTTCCTACAATATCCTTCGGCACCTTGCGCGAAATCACCAGGTAACGCTGCTTTCCTATTACGGTGGCCCGCGGGACTCTGAGTACGAGATTGCGATCCAGCGCGAGTTTCCAGGAGGAGAAACCATTTATACGGCCGCACCGGATGGGCATTTCGCAGCACAGGCACTGGACTATGTGGGTGCAGTGTTTCAGCCCGCGCCCTTCGCGGTGAGCAAGTTCACCCATCCTAAAGTGCAACGCGCCGTCTCCGGCTGGCTGCAAGGACAAAAGCTCGATGTAGCCGTGTGCGATTTTCTCTCCGCATCGCGAAACTTCCCCGAAAAGCTTCTGACGCCCACAGTTCTCTTCCAGCACAATGTGGAGTCGGCTCTGTGGAGGCGCATGGCGGAGGCAGAATCGAATCCGGCCAAGCGTCTCGTCTATCAACTCGAAGCGAAGAAAATGCTAAGCTACGAGCGCAGCGCACTCAGCAAATTTGATCACGTCATCGCCGTCTCCGAGCACGATCGACGGCAATTTCTGGCGATGGACCCCGGCTCTTCCGTCACTGTGGTGCCCACGGGGGTGGATACCCAGAAATACACTCCCGCCCCGCCCGCCTCGGCGGATCCGCCTCGCATCGTGTTTACCGGTTCCATGGATTGGGAGCCGAACATTGACGCCGTCGCTTATTTCTGTTCCGAGATCTTTCCCAATATCCGGGCGGAATTTCCGCAGGTCGTTTTTCAAATCGTGGGACGAAACCCGCACCCCAGCGTCAAGCAAGTGGCCTCCACCTTCGTAGAAGTGACCGGCACCGTCCCCTCTGTGAGCAAGTACCTGAATGAGGCGAGCGTCATAGTGGTCCCGTTGCGAATGGGAGGCGGCACCCGGCTGAAGATTTTTGAGGCAATGGCTGTCGGGAAAGCCGTGATTTCGACCTCAATCGGTGCGGAAGGACTTGATGTACAGAGCGGGCGTGACCTCATCCTGGCGGACGACGCCAAGAGCTTCGCGGAAGCAGTCTGTCTCTTACTGCGGGACCCTCAGTGTCGTCGCGGTTATGAGCAGTCTGCGGCGAAACTGGCTGCGCGGTATGACTGGTCGAACATCGAGCGCCTCTTTTCCAAGATCTTGAGCGACGTCAGTAGCGGACAGGTGCCACGTGTAACCTCGCGGGAAACTCGGGCTCGAGCGCAATCATGAAAGTTTTGGTACTGGATGGGAACCAGAATCAGGCAGTGGCCAGCGTCCGCTCGCTTGCCCGGGCGGGCTATACGGTAATTTCCGGTGAAGCGGCATCGTGGTCGAAAGCGAGCTGGTCGAAAACTTCATCCGGCCGATTTTGTTATCCCTCCCCGCACCAATCTGTGGACCAGTTCGTGCAGGCAATCGTTGCTTTCGTTCGCGCCAATCCCGCAAGCTTGATTTTGCCCATGACGGAAGCCACCATGCTTCCCTTAGCGGCACATCGCGAGTTGTTGGCCTCGGTTGGGGCGCGATTTGTATTCCCTGATCAGAGCGATCTCGTGCACGCCTTCAACAAAGATGAGACTACAAAACTCGCGGCGTCCCTGGGGATCGCTGTGCCAAAAAGCGCTCTGGTCACCAGTTCCGAGCAGTTGCTGGATACCGTAAATCTGCTGCGATTCCCTTTGGTATTGAAGCCATTTGCCTCCGAAGAACTCTCCTCTGATGGCAAGATCCGGACCGGAGGCCGGCCCCGCTATGCGACCAGTCTGGATCAGTGCGAAGGGGCTTTCCGGGATATCAGCACGCGCTCGTCTTCGGTGCTAATTCAGGAATTCGTGGAAGGAGAAGGAACCGGATATTTTGCGCTGATGCACCATGGCGAGTTGCGCGCCGAGTTTGCCCATCGCCGGATTCGAGATGTTCATCCTACGGGATCGGGAAGCGCGGTAAGGGAGAGCGTCTCCGTTGATACCGAGATTCGCCGTTGTTCGCTCTTGATCCTGGCTGCCTTACACTGGCATGGAGTAGCCATGATCGAATACCGTAGAAAGGCTGGCTCTTCCCCAGTATTTATGGAGGTGAACGGTCGTTTCTGGCATTCGCTTCCATTGGCCTGCTATGCAGGAGTGGATTTTCCTGCGTTGCTGGCACGCATGGCGGAGCAGGGAGACATCGAGCCGCAGACCAGCTACCGGCCGGGTGTTCGCTGTCGCTGGCTGCTAGGCGATCTACGTCACCTCGTTGGTGTCTGGAAGGGTCCGCCGGCTGGTTATCCAGGCACATTCCCCGGGCGTTTGCGAACCGTGCTGCAGGTTCTGAGGCCAGTGCCGGGGACCTATCATGATCTGTTTCAGTGGCGCGATCCGCTGCCTGAACTCGGCGATTGGGTGAACACAGGGTTGCGTTTGTTAGGCAACAACTGAGGCGCGTACAAACATGTTCAAAGGCGCACTACACGCTCATAGCACCTACTCCGACGGCGAGTTCACGTTGCCGGAGCTTCGCGAAATTTTTATCGCAGACGGCTGCTCGTTCCTCTGCATGACCGATCATGCGGAGTATTTCGACGAAGCTTCCGTCGAACGGTACAGGCGGGAATGCGAGTCGCTCTCCGACGAAAAATTCTGCCTCGTTCCGGGCCTCGAATATCGATGCGAGCGAGAGATGCACATCCTGGGCTATACCGCCACCAAGCTGACCCAAGCGACTGATCCGCAGGAAGTCATCCGGCACATTGATTCGCAACGCGCAATCTCGGTCATTGCTCATCCCAAGGACGAGTTTTTTGAATGGATTGAGAGTTTCCAGACGTTGCCCCATGCAATCGAAACCTGGAACTCGAAGTACGACGGTCGCTATGCACCGCGTCCCGGCACTTTCCAACTGCTTCAGCGGCTGAAAAGACGGGTTCCCCAGATGCGTGCGTTTTACGGACTGGACCTGCACTGGAAGCACCAATACCGAGGATTGCATGTCTTGCTCGATTGCGGTTCCCTCCATCCGCACGCAATCCGAAGTGCTCTGGCAGAAGGCAATTACCGCGCACAAAAAGTTGAGTTGCAACTCCCGTCGGATGGTGTGGTATCGGAGTCGCTCTTAGAAGAGTTTGCCCGCGTTCAGGCCCGCTCCCGTTCCGTGTGGCGGTTTTTCAAGACTGGCAAGCAGCAGCTCGATCGTCTTGGCATTCGCGTACCAGAATCTGTCAAAGCACAGCTGCGCAGGATTTTTTGATGGCAGAGCCCGGCATCGTTTTCCTGATGTACCACGAGTTGGAGCTGCCCGGCCGCCCGTTGTGCCAGTCCGAGCCGGGCTACGTCCGTTACATCCTTCCAGATGAAGCGTTCCGTTCCCAAATGACGTGGCTCGCCCAGGAGCGTTGGCGGGGGCTCAGTGTCAGCGAAGCACTGGAATTTCCATCCGCGAAGTCTGTGGCCATCACTTTCGACGACGGCTGCGAAACGGACATGATCTCCGCCGCACCCATTCTGAAGGAAAGCGGATTTCGCGCGACTTTCTATGTGACCGCCGGGTTTGTCGGCAAGCGTGGCTACCTGTCGCCAGCACAATTGCGCGAGTTGCAGGATAACGGTTTTGAAATCGGCTGCCATTCCATGACTCATGCCTATCTTGATGATCTTGACGCTGCCGCTCTGCGTAGAGAGATTGTGGATGCCGGGAAAAAGCTGGAGCAGATGATCGGCGAGAAGGTGCTGCACTTCTCCTGTCCGGGAGGCAGGTTCGATGAGAGAAGCCTGAAGCTGGCTCGCGAAGCTGGCTACCGCTCGTTTGCAAGCAGCCGAACTCACGCCAATTCTTCCGGGGGCGATCTGTACAAGCTTGGGCGAGTCGCCGTTTTGCGCGGAACCGATCTGACCAGGTTTCAGCGTATCTGCACGGGGCAGGCACTGTGGCGAAGGCGCGCATCTGAGTGTGCGCGAGACGCCGCCAAGCGCACACTGGGGAACACCGTTTATGATCGCCTACGTGCGCTGATGTTGAAATAGCCGGCGCCGAGCTATTCGAGCTATTTAAGAGCTGCGAGGTACGGTGAATACTCTATGGAAAGCCGTTCGGATTGTCATACCATCTAGCTCCCTTCGAAACGGCTTTTCTCTGCCGATCAGTTAGGAGGAAAGACCATGACAACGAGAGCTTCCTGCCTCGTGTTTCTGGCTCTGTTCTCAAGTTCCATTCTGCTCCCCAGTCTCTTCGGCCAAGGGATCAGTCCGTATCCCAACGCAATCACGGATCGATTGATTCACCCCGAGACTCCAAAGCTGCCGCCACCTGTAAACGTGGTGTTCAGGGATCCTGACTTCCATTCCAGAATGGTGCGAGCGACCGATGCCACGACAGATTTCCGGCTCCCGGGGACCTATTTGCGAACCGCAGGCGACAGTTCGGGAAACGAGTGGAGCTCTGATTCGAGAAAGTTTTATGTACTTGGTAAGGGTGGCCAGCTGCTCGCGTTCGCATTCAACCCCTCCACCATGGCCATCAGTGCCTTGCCGAATGCGGGCGGCAAGGGTCTGCTGCTTCCGCTCAGGCAGGGTACTTTCAGCTTCGTGGATCCGGACTTGTTCTATGGAACGACCAGTAAAGACCCCTTGACCATCAAGAGTTATCGATTCTCAACAGGAGTATCGACGCCAATCATCAATACGAGGAACTGTGGGGTGCAGCCACCACTGGGCTCAGGACCGTCAGTCGTCAGCGATGATGACGTGAACCTGTCGCTTGGCGAGAATCGGGTTTCGATCTCTGAAGGCGGACCTCAGTTCGGCAGCCACATGTTCGTGGTCGTGTACGACAAGAAATTGGGCTGCCGCTGGTACAACACGCAAACCGCCCAGATCGGAGGACAGTGGGGCACAAGTGGGTATGCGAGTGTCTCTTCCCCCTACTTGATTCGGCATGCACACCTGTCCCGAGACGGCAATTACGTTGTGATTGCAGTGAGCCGGTTTGGATGGTATGTCTGGGACCTGTCCACGTTACATGTAACTGCTTGCCCGGAAAGCTCGCACTTGCAGTGCGACGGATACGGCGCGCTGGGCTATCACACCAAAATCAATGGCCCCGGTGTACTCGATGATATGCAAGTAGTAAAACGACCTTTGAACAACCTGGCGAACATTACCCAGCTCTATTACCCAATACCATCGCCCAGCAATTGGGGCCAGCCGCTGCATTTCACCTGGAACAATATCAACGTGAATGACAGCGCTCCGATTTGTGGATCAACTTACAGTTATGATGGCGATCCGGCCATCGACCAGCCGTACGCGGGTGAGATCTTTTGTATCGAGACCGATGGCAAAGCATCCACGATCTGGCGTTTCGCTCATAACCGGGCTAAGTATATTTCTCCCTATTTTCAGACGCAGCCCTTGGGCACAGTTTCGCGAGACGGCCGTTTCTACCTGTTCACTTCTGACTGGGACGCGCAGCTAGGACTGGGCCCTGACGAGTGGCCGCGCTCCGATGTTTTCATCGTGAAGCTCGAGTAGAACACTGCACTAGAAACCCCCTCCCTGTATTGGGCTTGAGCCGTAATTTTGCACTAGATCGCCGAAATGCGCGGTCGCTCCGTTGTCGTGCCTCACGGCCTCATAGTTACGAAGGTACTTCGCGCCTGATGCAAGACTCGGCATACTAAACTCCGCCAACTCCCGTCCACTACCTCAAGTTCTGCTGTAAATCCCTCCGAAAGGCGCTCGAAAGCTGCGTTTTGCGCTGTTGAAGCGTCCATCACACGAGTGCGCCTTCGGTCCTTGCCCACTTTGCACTTCTGTGTCGTATCGGGACACGGTCTTCGGTTATCTGTGAGCCTCGCACCGATTTTCCTAAAGTCGCAATTGCGGACTTAAGCCCTTGGTCCCCCAAATCCGTTCTCCGAGGGAAAATCGATGCTGCGCGCCAAATCGGCAATCTTCGTCGAAGCTAAGCACCGAAAGACAACGTCAACGCTGGTTTCATTCCTGGCCAGCGCCATTCTGTGCACCCTTTTCACAGTCGGATGCAGTAGCCTACCGAACAATCTAAGCTCTTCGACGTCTTCGCCGACCTCACGAATCATTCAAACCAGCCTGCCAGATGGCATTGTGGGCGCCAGTTACCACTCAGCACTGTCCACCATGGGCGGAGTCTCTCCCTATCGTTTCTCGGTGGCGCAGGGCGAATTGCCGACCGGATTGGCACTTAATTCGCAAACGGGACAAATTTCCGGAACGCCGACTCAGGCGGGCAGTTTCAGCTTCAAGATAGCCTTTGAGAGCGAACCAGCGCGCGCATTCCGGGAGCACGGATACAAGGTGACAGTTAGGCCCTGCGACAAGTGCGTCACAGTTCACATCACGCCGAGCAGCCCATCCGTGGCCCCAGGCGGGCACATACAGTTCTCCGCTATGGTCACCAATACGGGCAATACAGCGGTCAACTGGTCCGCGAGCGCCGGAACGATCTCGAGCACCGGTCTATTTACGGCACCCACGAACAGCACGAGCAACCCCGTTCTTGTGAAGGCAACCAGCATCGCGCACCAGGGTGTGCAAGGCGACACTTCGGTCAGCATCTCGGGCAAGACCGCACTGGCAATCCAAACGGCTAGTATTCCGCCTGCGGTTGGCAACGAACCCTATTCAGCTGTGTTGATCGCGACTGGCGGCCAGCCGCCTTACACCTGGAGTATTGGCTCCGGCTCACTCCCTACAGGCGTAACGCTCAACAGAAGTACGGGAATGCTATCGGGATTGCCGACCCGGACAGGGACCTTTGCTTTTACGGTGCGAGGCTCGGATACGGCGGCAGATACAACTCAGCGGACCTTCTCTCTAGCCGTATGGCAAACTCAGGGCAGTTGCGGACCGCCTTCCTACAACTGTTCCCGCACAGATCTCAGCATTGTGCAATTCCCGCAGAAACCGCCCAGCGTGGGCAACTTGATAGGCGCTAATACCATCGTTACAGACCCCGACTTCCACAATCGCATCGTGAGAATTACGGATGCGCGAACGAATCCGGACCCCGTCTTCGTGAACCGCACCTTCGTGTCTTCCGTTACTGGAAGTGCCGACGATAACGTATGGAACCTGGATTCGACTCTGTTTATTGTGGCCGACAGCGGCGCGAACGGCTATCCCTTCAGCTTCAACCCATCCACGATGCAAGCGTCACGCATGTATGTCTCGAAGTTTCCCTCGACAAACGGGCTAATGGTAAACACTGGAGTCTGGAGCCGCGTGAACCCCAACCTGCTCTACTCCTTCTCAGGAACTTCCATCACCAAATACGACTTCAGCGATCGTACAAACCCGCCCTCTCCGGAGCCGGTTTATCAGTTCACCAGCAGCGCGAACTGTCTGCCGTCGCGATTCACGGCAACTTGGAGCACAGATGGCGGCGTCAGCGCCGGTGACAAGGCTTTCGGGGCGGCATTCTCCAACTCAGGCTCCCAGGGCAGCGGCATTTACGCTGTGGCTTACAAAGTTGGCAGCGGTTGCACCATGCTGAATACGCAGACGGGGCAGGTTACGGGCGATTGGGGAACAAGCGGAACCATCAACATCCCTGACCGTTGGACCATCCACAACCTGAAGCTATCGAAGGATGGAAACTGGCTGATCATTACTCCCACTCACTGCACTTCAGCCTCGTGCTCAACGGGGCCGTATTACTGGCAGATTGGAACGACCAATGTCACTTCCTGCGGTCAGGGAGGCCTCTGCAGTGGACACTGGACGGAAGGCTACAGCCATTGGGTGAACTGCAATAATTCCCCAATGGCAAACCAGGTGATCCGCTCATTCTCCGAGGCTGCATCGGCGAGGAGTATCAGTAATAATTTGCCATCCAGTGTTGTGGCCCCCTTGGATCAACACCAATCATGGAACAATGTCGACCCGATGGACTCTGTTCCCTTCTTCTCCACCACTTGGAGCACGCTCAAGCCGTTCCCCGCGCCTTGGTACAATGAAATTATCGGCGTCGCCGCCGACGGCAGCGGCAAGACCTGGCGTTTTGCTCACAGCTTCATCACTGCCAACTCGCAAAGATTCAGTACCAAGTACGCTATTGGGACCGTATCCCAGGATGGCAGGTTCTTCATCTTCTCCTCGGATTGGATGGGCAACCTTGGTTCTGAGTCGGGAGCCGGAAGCTGCACGACTGGTACGAACTGCCGCGGAGACGTATTCGTGGTCGAATTGAAATGAGATCTGCTGTCTAGGGCTATCCTTACTAATCCAAGTTACACGCCAGGCACCTTGGGCTTCAGCAACATCGGAAAGATCGATCGCCGTCTGAAATCAGGCGCCCTAAGCTGGCCTGTCAGGAATGACCCCGCTTTCTTCTTTCTGGGCGCCTGTACTGGTTTCGTTTGTGGGACGTCAGTAGAGATCTACAACGCGATCTACAACGCGCCTTGACAGCCTGTGGAGAAGACTGCTACAGTCCACTGAATTTTGATCATTCCTCGTTTGGCTGTGCTCTTTGCTATTCGATACGCCCATCTACTTCCTCTTTTTGTCGCTGGTCGTCTTCTCGTATTGGCGTCTGAGTTGGCGCCGTCAAAACGTCTTTCTTCTGCTTGCCAGTTATTTTTTTTATGGGTGGTGGGATTGGCGATTTTTGCTGCTGATGATTTTTTCCACCGTGATCGATTACCTGATCGCGCAGCGGATCGCGGAAGAGACTCGCGTCGACCGGCGTCGCACCTTGCTGATCGTTTCCCTGTGCATCAATTTCGGACTGCTGGGATTTTTTAAATACTGCAACTTCTTCATTGGCTCCTTCGACACTATGTTGCACACCATGGGCGTCCACAATGTGCCCATGTTCTTCCTGAAAATTATTTTGCCGCCCGGGATCTCCTTCTACACGTTTCAGGAAATTGCCTACGTGGTAGATGTATACAAAGGAGAGCTTCAACCCTCCAGATCATTTGTCGACTACGGTTTATTCATCACCCTCTTTCCGCATTTGATTGCCGGGCCCATCCAGCGTCCCTCGCATCTTCTTCCGCAAGTACAACGACCACGTACTTTCAACGACAGGGCCTTCTTCGATGGCTGTATGCTGCTCCTCTCCGGGTTGTTTCGAAAAACCGTGATTGCGGACAGTTGTGCCAACCTGGCTAATGCTGCTTTTGACGGCCGGCTGGGCTCCAATTTCTTTTCCACCCTGATCGGCGTTTACGCCTTCGCATGGCAGATCTATGGCGACTTCAGCGGGTACAGTGATATGGCTCGAGGCGCCGCGCAACTACTCGGCTTTCACTTCATGCTGAACTTCCGCCAGCCGTATCTTGCGCGATCTCTACAGGATTTTTGGCGGCGTTGGCACATCAGCCTGAGTACCTGGCTTCGCGATTATCTGTATATTCCCCTGGGCGGAAGTCGAAAGGGCCCGGCACGGACTTACGTCAATCTGATGCTGACGATGCTGCTCGGAGGTTTATGGCACGGCGCGAACTGGACTTTCGTGATCTGGGGCGGGATCCATGGAGCATGGCTTTCGGTGGAACGCCTTGTCTGGCCAAAGGGAGAAAACTCGGCTTGGTACGGCCGCGTGTTGACTCTCGGCATGGTCGGCGTGAGTTGGATCTTCTTTCGTGCAAAATCGTTGGCCGCCGCCTTGGAAATGCTTCGTAGTACTACCCACCTCCAGTGGGAACCACAATATGGTCCGGAATTGGTTTTCCTGGCAGTGGCTTCTGGGATTATGCTTCTGGTCGATTATCGGCTTGAAACCTATGGGGAGGAGTACGTGTTCGAAAAAGCGCACTTTGCCGCCCCAGTCTGTGCCGGTGTTTTGATGGCAGTTTTGATGATCGCTTTCGCGGCGAGCGAAACCAATGCCTTTATCTATTTCCAGTTCTGAGCGGCCCGGTCCACTTGTGTCGGCCCACACGGCACATCCTGGGCTACGCCGCGCTACCATCATCGCGATTGCATCTGCGGCGCTGATACTGCTGGCTGCAGAGGCGCTCTCACGCTATGCCTTCCCTCGAATTAGCCAGATTGAAAGCAGGATCATCAGCGATGAACGGGAAGTAAGGTCAATACATCCCGCTAATACCGATTCGGTTCCGACAATATTGTTGGCTGGAAATTCGCTGCTCTTGCGTGGTCTCGACTATCCCAGGATCAGGCAAGACATGGCGCCCCATGCCCGGGTACTCCGGTACGTGATAGAAAACACCGAATACTTGGACTGGTATTACGGCCTGCATCATCTATTCGAATCCGGAGTGCGCCCCTCCACGGTGGTGTTGTGTCTCAATCTCAGCCACACCGTGAGTTCAATAACACTGGGCGATTACAGCGCCCGCCATCTTTTCGGCGTTTCTGAACTCCTGCCGGTCGCCCATGACGCAGGAATGAGCCCCACACAGATTAGTGGATTAGTTCTCGCCCACTGGAGCGCGTTCTACGCCAGCCGGGCGACGATAAGGAATTTTATTCTGAACAAGACCGATCCACCTTATGCAACAGCCCTCCACCAGCTCGCAGACACTACCAAAAGATCCGTTCCCGCTGATGAGGAACTCGTGGCCAAAGCTCGTCTCCACCTGAGCGCAATGCAGCGGCTTTGCGCTGGCTACGGGGTCCAGTTCGTTCTCCTGATACCCCCGTCTCTCGGTCGTGGCAATGATCTACTAGCATCTGCGGCGGACGCCGAGCACATATCTTTTTACTATCCCTTGCAGACTGGAAGCTTGGGTCCGGAGTATTTCCGTGCCGACGGAAACCATCTAAACGAAAAGGGCGCCGTGGTTTTTACCGCCGCCATCGCGCGTGACCTACAGGCCCGAGTTTCGAAGGCGGGGGAATAAGGTCACGTCACAGGTGCTTCAATCAGGCGTCGCCTCGTCCTGGTTGGAACCTGTGCTGGTAATAGGCAAATCCTTCCAGGTACTTCGAAATCTGCTCTTGCGTGCGTTTGCGCGTCATGCCAATGCGCGGCATGAGGTATGGGTCAGTGCCCGCTTGCACCATGCCAAATTCTGCGATCACGGCACAAGCGTACCCCGCATCCGCAATCTGTTTCACCTGGCTGGAGCGGTAATCGTTGGCTTTTCCATTGGGATAACAGAAGCAGTTCACATCGCGGCCGATGCCGGCTGAAATTTGTGCTCGTGAGTTGATCAACTCAACCCAAGACTCCTCGTCCGAAATGCTCGAGAGAATGGGATGAGTAACGGTGTGCGACCCCATATCCACCAGACCAGAATCCGCCATCTCCCGCAACTCGCCCCAGGAGCACGGGGCAAACCTTGGCGGCGGTGTCTTGGGGACACTCACCCCCATACTCTGCGCCGTATGTTCGATCCAGGCATTTCGATTTTTTGGTCTCATCTCATTGAGAGCGCCAAAAGCAGCAGGCAGACTGTCCGGCATCAATGCTTCTGGACAATCCGCCTGCCTGCTCAGCCATAGCACCTTGTCCGTCCAGATCCAATCCTCACCCCGGATAAACGCACTCACCACAAAGAACGTAGCGGGCAACTCGAATTCCTTTAGCAGGGGGAAAAGGAACTCATAACAATTTCGGCGGCCGTCATCTATGGTGAGGGCTACGGTATGCTTCTGCAGGTTGCGTCCGGAACCGAGTTCTTCCGCAAGTTGCCCTAGCGGCACGACTCGAAAGTTGCGGCGAAGATAGGCGAATTGTCGCCGCAAGTCCTCGACGTTAATAGCATCGTCGTCCGCCTCATTCGGGCCGCAAAAGTCGTGGTACATCAGAATGCGAGGCATGCTGGCCGACAGGACGCGGGTCAGCGAGAAAACGCCCAGGCTTTGCAAAGCACGCAGGGCGAAATTGCTCATCTTTCACCCGCAGGCTGCTGAATTGAAAGCGAGCACTGAATTGTCAGAAGGGGCCATTGCATCATCTCAGGAGACCCCTGCAGGTGCTGAAACATTGGACCGATGATATCAGACGCTCAGATCGCTGGAACAGCCGGGCAGGCGCAATCCGGACGTCGGGACAAGGCCATGGGTAACTACGTCATCCCATGCCTGGGCTTCTTTTGCGGTACCCTAACGATGTGGCATCATGTTGCTACGTTATAAATCCCTCCGAGGGAGATGTCCTTGTCCGGAAAACAAGAATTGAAGCAATTGCCAGTCGACCCGGAACTGCTCGCGCTGCTCCGCTGCCCAAGCTGCAATAACTTCCTGCAGGTTGCCGACGAGGGCCTCCGCTGTGCCGGTTGCGGCCGCCGATTCCCGGAAATCCGGGGTGTCCTCAGGTTTGTGGATGAAGGCAACTACGCCGACAGCTTTGGATATCAATGGAAGCGGTTCCAGCGCACTCAATTGGACTCCGCAGGCACACGCTCGGAAAGGGATTTCATCAACAGAACTGGCCTCACACCCCAAGACCTGAGGGGAAAATTGGTGCTGGACGTAGGCTGCGGTATGGGGAGGTTTGCGGAAGTGGCGACGCGATGGGGGGCGCGCGTGGTTGGCATCGACTTGAGCGCGGCGTGCGAGGTCGCGGCCAAGAATCTTGCCGAGCGCGAGTTTGTCGCTTTTCAGGCGGATGTCTTCGCGCTTCCCTTCGCGCCGGAGAGTTTCGACCTCATTTACAGCATCGGCGTGCTGCACCATACTCCCGACTGCGAAAAGGCCGTTAAAGCTCTGCCGCAATACCTGAAACCGGGGGGGGCGCTCGCCGTCTGGTTATATAGCGGATATAACAAGTGGTATCGGTTCAGCGATCAGTACCGCAAGATCACATACCGGATGTCGCCCCGCGCATTGCACGCTTTCTTTCGCGTAGCCGTCCCGTTCTTTTATTGGCTGGACCGCGGACTTCGCCTCATCCCGCTTGTCGGGAAACCAGTAGCTGGCGTAGTGCATCATGTTTTCCCGGTGAATCGCAATCGCAACCCGGAAATCCGCGTCTTGGACACGCTGGACTGGTATTCACCCCAGTATCAATCCAAACACACTTACGAGCAGGTATTCCGGTGGTTTGAAAGTTGCGGACTGCGAGAACTGAGCGTCGGCAATATGCCGGTGGGCGTGAGGGGCAGAAAAGCGATCAAGGCTGAAAGAGACGTCACTACTTTGGTGAGCGCCGAAAGAAACGCCTGATCGGAAATTCGAGATTCACGAACTTGACATCAATTATTCCTGAGTGGAATTAGGCGGAATGTTGATGCGCATCTGCAAATCTAAAATTTGCAGGCTGCAATAGCGTCATCCCCCGAAGATCGCCCAAATCAATTTGGCGAACTCCAGTATCCAAATCTTGGCCGATTCCCGGTGGCGCCACCACGGATGTTCAAATTCGGGATCTGCCACTCCTTGTATCCAGACGTGAATGTCAGGATCAGACTTGGTCACTCTTCTCCAAAGCAATCGAGCCCGTCGGGTGTGATATTCGGAGGTAACCACCACCATCGATTTCCACTGGTGCTGCCGCATGCAAGAGAGGCTCTCTTGCGCTTCCTGCACGGTTGAATTGACATTGGCACTCGTCTCGCAGAAATCGACGCGCGCGGCAAGATCAGCGCCATAGTTTCTTTGCAGATAAGCCCGCGCAATGGGTGGCAGAGATTCGCCCCAGAAGGATTCCTGCGGAACGCTCAGCAGGGCGTGGGCGGCCACTCCGCGACGCATCAAATCCATGCCCCCTGAAATACGAACTCTCTCGGCGCGTACCGAGCCTTGCAGCGCGATGACCACATCCACGCGCTGCGGCAGAGGTTCGGTTACGATCAGTAGACTGTCTCCCCAAACCAGCAAACAGCCAACCACGATGATGACGATGGACACCGACAACAATGTGCGTCTGAAAACTTTCATGGGCAGAAGCATCCGCCTGGCATCGTCATCCCGATCAACTGGAGCCTTGTGCCGAGTGCGTTGCTAAGAGGCGCCTGATTTTAGCACGCACAAAAATCTCGGTTTGGCGCCCCGTATGGCTGCAGCAGAACGCCGTGATTAGGAAATCGCGCGACTAGTCGTTATCTGGACATTTCTTTACCCTTTGTGCCACTCTGAGATGATGCGTTTTGCAAACCCAACGCTGAGAGGTCAACTCCTCTTCGAGTTTCTTTCTGTCGATGGGACCCGCCGGCAATGAGTCTGACCCACCGGGCAATAAAGAACGTCATCTCGAGCTGGGGAGGCCTGACGATCAATATCGCCGTGGGCTTCTTCTTGTCTCCTTTCATCCTCCATCATCTTGGTGACGAAGCTTTTGGATTGTGGGTCCTGATTTTTTCTCTCACCGGGTACTACGGCATCTTCGATTTTGGAATCCGCTCTTCCCTGGTGCGCTACGTTTCGAAGTTCGAGGCCACGGGCGACAAGGATCAACTCGCAAGGCTGGTCAACACTAGCCTGTTCACCTACACCTGCCTGGGCGTGTTCCTGATGTTGCTCACGTTTGTGGGCAGCGTTTACGTGAACCGGCTATTCCACATCGCCCCGGAATTTACGCGGGACGCTCGCATTTTATTTTTGATGGTCGGAGCCGCACTGGCTCTCGGCTTCCCCCTGGGAATCTCGGGAGGGATTCTGGAAGGCCTGCAGAAGTTCTACTTGATGAACTGGACGAACATCGTCTCCACCCTCATGCGGGCGGTCCTGATCGTCTATGTCCTGAGGCATGGCTTTGGACTCCTCGCCGTGGCTCTGATCACGGTTTCTCTCCCGCTGATTACTGCAGCCGTTCGCGGGGTGATCGCGCAGAATTTGCTCGCGATTCCTTACGGCTGGAAATACGTGGACCGCGCCTCCTTGCGCCAGGTTGCGAACTACGGCGGGGTGACGTTCATCATCATTGTGGCGGCGCGGCTGCGCTTCAAGTCAGACGCTGTGATCATCGCAACATTTCTCTCGGCAACTGCGATCACGTTCTTTTCCATTGGCGCGCGTTTGGTTGACTATGCCGGCGAGGTCGTCAACAGCCTGGCACAGATCTTTACGCCGATGTCGAGCCACTTCCACGCAACCGGCGACTACAATCAGATCCGCAGAATCTTCATTTCGGGAAATCGCGCTTGCGCCCTGGTCATGTTTCCCATGACTGCGGCTCTGATCATCATGGGCAAGTCAGTGATCGAAGCCTGGGTAGGAGCGCGTTATACCTCAAGCTATACCGTGCTCTTGGTGCTGTTGATCCCATCCACGCTTTACCAGATGCAATCTACGTCGAACCGCATCATGTTTGGCATGAGCAAGCACAAAGCTCTGGCTTACATCGTGCTCATGGAAGGAATCGCGAACGTGATTCTCAGCGTTACGCTGGTACGGCCACTGGGAATCGTGGGCGACGCAATTGGGACGGCCATTCCGATGTTGTGCACTGCGCTATTCTTCCTGCCCCGGCACATGTGCCGGCTGTTAGGAGTGCCCCTTCGCAAATTCCTGGTGGAAGCCTATCTTTATCCGACGATTCTTTCGCTTCCGATGATTTTTGTTTTAGTGATTATGCAGCGCTACTTCTATGCGCACCGGTATCCTCAATTGCTTTTGAACTTGACGGCAGGCTTGGCAGCCTACGGAGCCGGAGTTCTCTGGTTTGTCCTAAGCCACAATCTCCTGGGAGCGGGGATCAAAATCGCGATCTACCGCTATTTTGATCGAGAGCTAGAGGAACCCGGTGCGTGATGCATCCACATAAGATCTGAATGGTAGAATTCGCTGCGAACATGACTGCAAGCGCCCCCACAGGCCAGCCTCTTCCAAGGATAGTCCCGTGAATGTTGAGCGGAAGCGATGTCCAGTGTTCGTCATGGGCTGCCATCGCTCGGGAACGAATCTTCTCTATGACATGTTGCTGTCAGCAGGCGGATTCGCCGTGTACCGAGGCTATCTCCCGCTGTACGAATCGCTGCTGCCGCGGTTCGGTTCCCTCGACAATCCCGGCAATCGCGAGAAGATCGTAACTGCCTGGATGCGAAGCAAGGGTTTTCGCCGCGCGGGAGTTGATGCCAAGCCTCTGCGTGCCAGATTATTGGCCGAAGCGCGCAGCGGTGGAGATTTCATCCGCATTGTGATGGACGCCATCGCAGAAAAGCAGAACGCGCAACGCTGGGCGGTTTACGATCCCGACAACCTGCTTCACGTTCCGCAGATCAGCCACGAGATTCCGGGCGCTCTCTTCCTGCACATCATTCGCGATGGACGCGACATTGCTCTGTCCCTGATGAAAATGGAGGGATTCCGGCCATTTCCGTGGAGCCGCCAAGCCCGAGGCTTGCTGGAAACCGCGCTCTACTGGGAGTGGATGGTGCGCAAAGGCCGACAATACGGTAGCCGTGTCCACGACAACTACCTCGAAGTTCACTATGAAGAACTGGTGAGAGAAACGCCTGCCGTGCTGGATCGCCTGGGAAAGTTTCTCGACCATGATTTGAACTACGATCGCATCCAACGTGCGGGACTGGGGCGGCTTCGTGAGTCGAATTCCTCATTCCTCGCAGATGCACAAGAAGCGCAGCGTCCAGTGCAGCGCTGGAAGGAAAGACTCTCGGCGAACGAAATCGCGGAACTCGAGACCGTGATTGGGCCAGCACTGGAAGAATTCGGATATTCCCTCAGCTTGGCTCCCGAGCAGCGGCAAAAGAATTTTCGAACGAGATGTCTCGGCTCGGTCTATCCGCTTCTCTTGGAAAGCAAACAATGGCTTAAAACAAGCACACCGGTAGGTCGGCTGTCCAACCTCTCTGCGCTCGAAATCGAGAACACCAATGCGGAACCCGATTGAATGGGCTCTCGGCCGTCGGCAGCTGCGTCCGGATTGCCTATTTTGGCCATAAATCTACAGTCGATACAATAGTCTCAACGCCTTTTGAGGAAAACATATCGATATGAAAATCCCGTGCCTCCAGTGGTGGTTCGTTTTGCTCTTCAGCTTGGGCTCGAGTTCTGCACAAACTCCCTCTGGTGGAAAGATGGAAGCGCGTCCATCAGGCGCCTGCGGCCCGCCGGAATATTGCGCGCCCAGTGATCGTGAAGTTAGAGCATATCCAGACAAACCACCTGCCCTCGGGCCTGCCGGCTCCATTGTGCGTGATCCAACGTTCGGGTCGCGGATTCTACGGGTCACCGATGGCAATTCGGATCCAGTTCGTCCGGGGCGGCCCCTGCTTACGCCCTCTTCCGCGGAACAAAACAGCTGGAACACAAATTCCACCATGTTCTACGTGAATACCGCGGGAGGATCGTTCCTTCTCTACGATTTCGATCCGGCGGTCATGAAGGCCAAGCCCGCGGGCATGCCTCACGGAGACTTGGGCAGTGAGCCCGTGTTCAGCTTTCAGCATCCGAATCTTCTTTATGGCATGAATCGCAAGCGACGGATACTGGAGCAATATGACACGTCCACGGGGCGATTGAGCGATTTCGATGACGCTTCTCAATGTGTGAAACTTCAACCCGCCGATAGTGGACATCTAACCAGCATCAGCGGCGACGACAACCGTTTCCTTGCCATCCTGGGCCCGCGGCAAGACGCTAACTACGTCGCTTATGTTTACGATCGAGCGCAGGGTTGCCGCTGGTACAACACGCAAACCGGCGAGATCGGCGGCAAGTGGGGACCCAAAGGCACGATTTCCATTCCCGACCGCTTCGGGCTGCACAATGCCCGCATGGCAAAGTCCGGGAAGTTCCTTTACATGGTCCGGGGTGGCCGCGGTATTGGCCACGGCTGGGTCGTGTGGGAGATCGATACCATGAAGCTCTACGTCTGCAATAAGGCGTGCGCCGCCCATCACGTGCTGGGATATTCGCACATCGTTGGGCCATCTGGCGACGTGCATCCTCTGGATACCTTGGTGAGGCCTCTGAACGATCTGCTAGCGACAAAACCAATCGTACCCGGCTTGCAGCCCGCTAAGGGCTTCTGGTTTGATTCGCACTTTTCCTGGAACAATGTGGATCCCAACGACTCGGCTCCCGTTTGCTTTTCTACCTACCGGCCAAACAACCCCGATACGCCCGGAACCGCGCCTCTCGTGACCGGCCCCTGGGAGAATGAAATTGACTGTGCGAAAATGGATGGGAAGGGTTCGAAGATTTGGCGCTTTGCCCATACCTACAGTACTGCCCGGAATGGGTTCTGGTCCACGCCTCGAGGAAACGTCTCCCAGGATGGACGTTTTTACATGTTCACCTCCGATTGGGAGGACCAGCTCGGCAAAACGCCGGCCGACAAGTACCGGACAGACGTCTTCATTGTGGAGCTTCGCTAGGAAAGGGCGGCTCTAAACGGAGTGGTATATGTCCAACCACCGTTGCCGGACCGCGGGCCAACGAAACGCTTTCGATTTCTCGTAGGCAGCCGCGGCCAGGCCCGCGGACAGTTCTGGGTCGCGCAATAAGCGGATGACGTTCTCGCCCAGAGCCGGAGCATTTCCCACCTCGGATAGCAATCCAGTCCGCTCGTGCTCCACCAGGTAGGGGATGCTCTCGGCAGCGGTGCTGACGACTGGCGTGCCGCAGGCAAAGGCCTCCATGATCGAGACCGGCATGTTGTCCAGCCGGGAAGCGTTGATGAAGATGTCCGCCTGGTCGTAATAGCGACCAATCTGCTCTCTCGCGATGGCTCCCAGAAAATGAACTCCTGAAAGGTTGAGGCTTCGCACTAGCGCCCGGATTTCCTTCTCGCTGGGACCATGGCCGAGCAAATCCAGGCGCGCATCGGGAAACTGCTTTTTGACTTCGGCAAACGCCCGGACCACGATATCCACGCAATAGTAGGGATGAAATCCCCGAGTACAGATGAGATGCGGATGCACGGGCCGCCGTTCGCGAAACGAAAATTGACTTGCGTCCACAATATTGGGTACAGCCTGCGCCTCAATCCCGAATTCCCGGAACACGTCCACGAGATATTCGGAGGGGACGACCAAACGATCGGCCTTGGGCAGAATCGCTCGCGCGCTGGCAAAGCGCCGCAAGTGATCACGAGCCTCTCCGCTGTGATAGTGAATGATTGCCTTCTTGCCCCGCAAGCGGGCTATCCACAGAGCCGGCGCGGGCGCGATCAGAAACGACCAGTAGCTCGCCGAAAAAATGTGGGCCATCTCGGTCTGCGCCATGGCTCCCCACAACGAGGCAAGATAAAACGGCTGGCGGACCAAAGTACGTAACAACGGCACCCGCTCGACCCAGCGCAGGGACGAAGGCAGTTCGGGATCGATGGGAATGAATTCCACGTCCGCTGCCCCGTCATTTCGCCAGTGCCGTACGAGCAAGTCGGCTTGCACCGATTGGCCCCCGACATATCGCAGCGAAGCAGCGACAATACTCACTTTCATCCGCTTACTGGGAACAGGCGCAGGCTGGAGCGCCGCTTCGTCTGGCGCTGCGGGGCCGTTCATCCTAGCTCTCTCGAGCCGACGGACGCAATCGATGCCTCGTGACGGTCGCCGATTCTGGCCAGGAAGTTCCGGTGCCATAGTTCGAATACCAAAAAGCGCCACAGGCGTGCAGAATGATCCCGGCGGCTCTGCAGATGCTCATCGAGCATTCGCCGCAGTCCGGCGGGATCAAAATATCCCCGCTGCAGAGTCTGCGGATCAAGCAGGATTGTGCGCACTAACTCCTTCAGCTCTCCCCGCATCCAGTGGCCCAGCGGCAGCGCGAATCCTTGTTTGGGACGGTCCAGAACTTCCTTGGGCACGCCGACGCGCTCCGCCAGCTTTCGGAGGATGAACTTCTGCGATCCGTTCCGCATCTTCCACTTCGGCGTCAACGACGTCACCCACTCGAGAAACACGTGGTCCAAAAGCGGAACCCGGGCTTCGAGCGACGTTGCCATGCTCATCCGATCCACTTTTGTCAGGATATCGCCCGGGAGATAGGTTTTACTATCGAGATAAAGCACGCGGCTCAGCGGATCGTCTGCCGGAGCCTTGTTCAGCACATCTTCAAAGCCGCGCAGCGGGGACTCGCTCGACCGCACAAACTCATTCGAGAGCACGGCCATCTCGCGTTGAAACGACTCTAACGAAACTCCCTCGATGTATCTCTCTTGCCATGGCAGCGAGATGCTGTACATCAGATTGCGTCCGGGGACCCCATAGGGCACGAGCGGGTGGAGGTAGCCACGATAGAAATCTCCTGCCCACGGCGGAATCCATTTGAAGGAGCGGTCCTGCAGATGAATGCGGTATCGTTCATAGCCGGCGAAACCTTCGTCACCGCCATCGCCCGATAGAGCAACTTTCACGTGTTTGCGCGCCAGGCACGAGATAAAGTAAGTTGGAAGCATGGAGGAGTCGCCAAAGGGCTCTTCCAGGTCGCTAGTCAGCTTCTCCACGGTTCCAACCAGATCGGGATCAACGATCAATTCCTGGTGATCCGTGCCAAATCTTTGAGCGACCATGCGGGCATAAGGAGCCTCGTCAAAATCGCTATAACGAAATCCGACAGAGAAGGTCTTGACCGGCTGCGACATGCTGCGCGCCATCAGCGCGACCACCGTGGACGAGTCTGTCCCCCCACTCAGCATTGCCCCCAGCGGGACATCTGCGATGAGCCGGATGCGAACCGCTTCAGCTAAGCGGGCTTCGAGTTCTTCCAGCAGTTCCTCTTCACTGTTCGGCTCATACGTGCCGTACCGGGGAAAATCCCAATACTGGCGAATACGCAGTTTGCCTTTTTCAAACTCCAATACATGACCCGGAGGCAATTTGTGAATGGCCTCGAAAGCCGTAGCCGGGTCGGGAATGTACCCGAAATACATGTACTGCAGGAGAGCGGCGCGATTGAGCTCAGCCGCCAAATCGGGCCTGACCGCGAGAATTGATTTCATCTCCGAAGCAAACAGCAGCGTGCCCTCATCCAGTGCGTAATGCAGTGGCTTCTTGCCCAGCCGATCGCGCGCCAGCAGCAGGCGCCCGGCCCGTTCGTCATAAAGCGCGAAGGCAAACATGCCGCGCAGCTTCTGCACGCAATCTGCCCCGTACTCCTCATACAAATGAATAATGACTTCTGTATCGGTGTGCGTGGAGAAGCGGTGCCCGCGGGCTTCCAGCTCTGGACGAAGCTCCTGGAAGTTATAAATTTCTCCGTTGTAGACAATCCAGATTGATTTGTCTTCGTTGAAGATGGGCTGGTGGCCGCCCCCGAGATCGATAATGCTGAGCCGGCGCATACCGAATCCCACGCCGCCCTTTACTAAGATTCCTTCGTCATCCGGTCCACGGTGCACGATCGCTTGGCACATGCGGTGGATGGCCGCGCTATCCAGCGTGCCATCGGGACGAGTCTGCACCATTCCGGCAATGCCACACATGATTAGCCTCTCAGCACTGCTGCAGGAGATTCCCCGCGAAGTTTGGATGAGCTGCCCCGTAAAGGCTGCGGGCAGCGCCATTTTCCGGAACAATCGCCGGTGCAAAATGATCTGCCAAGACCAGGATCAGATGCGTCCGCTGCGCGGGGTTAGGCCGCGTGAGCCTCTGCCAGAAATAGCTGGGCAGCCAGCGACTCATATAAGACAGCTTTTGGCGTCGCCTCGTGAGTGCCGCTTTTCTGCGGGCTACCGCAGCGCCCGAAGTTTGTTTCACATTATTCATCGCTGGTCGGAAGAGAGCTGCGATGTTTTGGAGGGATTTCGCAGAGCACGAGAGCTCGGAGCGAATCGATCCAGCCGGGCCGACATCCTGCGGCGCGGGTCAAATGCTCTCGTCGAGGGTGTTTCAGAACTTTCCGACCAGTGTTTTTCCCGGGCGATGGCCAATAGGACTGAAGTGTACGCTACCGCGAAATATGGAAAATACTGGTATGCCTCGGGCGCGAATAAGGCTCCCACAACGAATCCGACGAGCGTTGCATACAGGGCTCCCAAGAATAAGACAACCTGAGGATTTTGGAGGTTCATTTGCTGCAATCGTCGGAGATTGGCAAAGCCATAGCCGAAAAACAACAGATAGAGTACGAAACACCCCACGCCCCCTTCCGCAGCAATCTGCAGATATGCGACGTGGACTTCCCGCCATGTACCGTTGTAGCTCACGAAGTTGCCTACGCCGAGACCAAGTGGGTAATGCAAAACTGCTTTCACACTCTCAATCATGAGAAGCTGACGTTGTTCATACGAGCCATGCGCACTGACGCCCATGCGGCTGTGAACATTCTGCTCGGAGATGGCGAAAAAACGATCTTTCAGCTTTCCACCAACCGCCACCCCAACCACCAGGGATACCAGCAGCCCGGCTGCTACGAGGTGAAACCGCTTTCCTTTTATCCCGAAATACCACAAGCACACGGCACCGGTAACCACCAGATCGATAAATCCCGCGCGGGACGCAGTCATGAACAAGGCTAGACACATCACCAGCATTGCGCCTGCCCATGCGATTTTCCGCGGAATGCTGCGCGTACTCAGCATGAACGCGAAACAGAAGGGCAACGAGAGCACGATGGCAAACGCCAGATCGTTGGGATTGGAATAAATTCCCCCAACCACACCCTCCAGCCTGGGATGAGAACGCCCCTTCACCACAGAAACCACCGTGATCAGCGCAACCGACGCCGATTGAATAAACATGATTCGGCGCAGCCTCTCGAAATTCGTGATCGCCAGGAACGTCAGGACCCATGCCACCGGTACTTTGGCGAAGTCCAGCGTCTTGAAAAATGCCCCCCCTCTCCATACCGGCGATAGCAGTGCGGAGACGAAGAGCAGCGCCACCATTCCGAACAGAACCTTGGCCTCGATGGGCAAATGTAGCAGGCCCCTCTTACTTTTCCCCGCGCTCATCACGAGCGCCAGCAGGGCGCAAATGCCGGAGATCTTCACCAGAGGAATGTACGAGAGGCCAGGAATCCAATCCTCCGGACGAGCACAATAGATAACGTAAAACGCGCACAACCAGAAAAACGCTCCGCTTAGCGGTTCGCGCTGGAAGGCGGGCATTCTAGGAGTTGTCGCGCTCCCGATCTCTTTCTCAAGAACCGTCATCAAGATCCTCACGAAATGGCAGAGCAGTTTACCGGGTTGCCCAGACTGTTTTGCGTCCCGTTACGAAATTCACCAAAGCCAAGGCCGCCGCGCTGTTCAGAACCACGAACGTCAGCGCCGCATCCGAAATCCGGGCCAAAGGCCCACGGCCTAGCCGGAATCCAGCCAGGGCACTCAACCCGTAAAACAACACCTGCAGCAGCAATGCCGCTCGGTACATAGGACCCGGCAATGCGATCGAGGCGATCAGCACGGCCGCCAAGGCAAACGGCACGACCAGCCGCAGCAGTTTGTGACTGATGAATTCAAACCGCACTGGATTTTTGCCGCTTAATACCCAGGGCGCCAACTGCACGAGCTGGTAGTTTCCAGTCAGCGTACGGACTTTCCGGGAGAACTCCCGCTCGTCGCCCAAATTTGCGCTATCCCAGGCATGTGCTCGAGGTTCGAAGATGACCCGCCTTCCCTGCCGCACGACCTCCAGCGGGATGTAGACGTCATCGAGGATGGTTCCGTCCGGCACGGGCGAGAGTAATTCGCGTCGCACCGCGTAGATGGCCCCGGTGGCCCCCACTACTGACCCAGAAGCCGACTCCAGTTCCCTTATCTGTTTTTCGATCTTCCAATACAGGGCCATGCCTCGGCCGGCGTCCCCCGACGCGGGATCGCCCAGGATCAAGGCACCGCTAACGCAACCCACATCGGGATCTGCAAAGTCCTGCAGCAACAGGCGCAGAGCGGCCGAGTCAATCAACTGGCGCGCATCAACGAACAGAATCACCTCTCCGCTTGCGAGGCTTATGGCGTCGTTCAGTCCGGATGCCTTACCCGACGAAAATTGTTTGAGGACAATCTGCACTCTGGGGTTGCGCGCCTGTTCGCGCAGGATTTGCTCGGTACCATCGCTGGAGCCGTCCGAAACCACAACAATGTCAAAACGTTCGGGGGGGTAGTCGAGCGCGAGCAGATTGGCCAGTTTCTTCTCGATCACACTCTCTTCGTTGCGGACGACCATCACGATGGAGACGCTCGGCTCGAAATTTCCATGGAGCACAGGTCGGGGGCGCAGGCGCGTCCGCAGCCATAACCATCCGACATAGCCGGCGTAGGTGTAGAAGATGAGCGCGGCGGCTCCCCAGAAGAGCACTTTCATTTTGCGCCCCGCCCCAGCAGGACGATTTTCACGGTGTGGAACATGATCAGCAGATCGAGACCTATCGAAGCATTCTTGATGTAGAACAGGTCGTATTGCAGCTTCTCGCGCGCGTCCTCAAGGGTATTGCCGTACTTGTACTGAACTTGCGCCCATCCCGTGATGCCCGGCCGGACCATGTGGCGCAAGTTGTAGTAAGGAATCTCGCGGCTTAACCACTTCACGAACTCCGGGCGTTCAGGACGGGGCCCGACAAAATGCATGTCGCCCTTCAGCACACACCACAGTTGCGGAATCTCATCCAGGCGCAGAAGTCGCAGATACTTGCCCACCTGAGTGATACGTGGATCGTCATCAGCGGCCCAGGTGGCACCGGTATCCGCCTCAGCGTCCTGCCGCATCGTGCGAAACTTGTAGCAATAAAAAATCTCGCTTCCGCGCCCCACCCGTTCCTGCCGGTAGAAAACCGGCCCTTTCGAACTCATCCTCACAGCCAAAGCCACGAAGGGAATGACAGGCAGGGCAAGCACGAGGCCGCAAAATGCGGCAATGAAGTTCACGATGCGCCGGAGAATCCGGTTGATGGCGCTAAAACGGAATCCTTCCGCGAAAATAAACCAGCTGGGATACAACTGTTCAACTTCGATGCGTCCTGAGATCTTCTCCAGCCAGGATGTAGCTTCCTCCACCTTCACTCCCGCCAGCCGCAGAGTAAGTAACTCCTCGACGGGAATGGTTCCGCGGCGGTTGGGCATGGCCACGATCACTCGATGGACGCCTCTGTCCTTGGCCAAGCCCGCCAGATGCGCCGCCACTGCTTCCAGGCGGGGCTCGCCGTCGATATTGCCGGTCCATCCCACGACTTCAATCCCTAAGCCAGGGCGAGCCAATCCGTTTACGAGCCGCTGGGCGCGTTCGCCGGTTCCAAGGACGTAGACTCGCTCGCGGAAAAAAGGGTGGCAAACCAGCCATCTGTAAGCCGAGCGCCAGCAGAACAGCGAAATCGCGAGAATGATCACGCCAAAAATCGCGGAATTGCTGCCCGGCAGAAAATCAGGGAACTTGTAGATAATCGCGCCCAGGGCCAGCGCTACGAAGCCTAGGACAAATAACATCCGGAACGCCTGATCGAGTTTCTGCTCAATCTTCGAGGAATCGTAAAGATCGAAACCGTGCGATACCAGCAGTACTACTCCGGTCAGGGCGAGAATTCTCAGATATCCGCGCTCAATAAACAACTCGTTGTTGAGCCGCAACATGCTTTCCACCGTGAACACCGTCCCCAGCACAAAGGAGGACCCGACCACCAGCGCTTCTCCAAGCAAAAGCACCAACGTCCGGACTGGGTAGTACACGTTGAAGAGCCGAATCACTTGTCTCCTCCCTGAGACTAAACCGTTGTCGTTGTCGTCTCGCGCTTCTCATAGGCCTCGTAGTAGTACCGGGCATACGGGGCGGCTTCGTCGCTTGTCCCATTGAGCACGACTCCGACTAATGTCTGGTCGGCAAACTCTTCGCGCGCCTTGCGAGCGATGCCGGATGGAGTCGAGTTGGAGCGCACCACCATCAAAACTCCATCGCAGACTTTCGCGAGCACACTGGCATCGGAGACAGGAATGGCTGGCGGAGAATCGATGATAATCCAGTCGAACAAAGGCTCCACTCTCTGCAACAAAGTCTTCAACTTGCCATTGCCCACCAGTTCCGCCGGATCCTCAATTCCAGTGCCGCTGGGAATGAAAAATAAATTTTCCATGGGGCCGCGCTGCATGATCGCAAACTCGTCGCTTTTGCCCTGCAGATAGTCGGATAAGCCCGGACCCGCCGTGGTGCCCAGCATGAGGTGCAAACGCGGACCACGAAGGTCGCCATCGATGAGGAGCACGCGGCGGCCGTGCTGCCGCACCAGTACCTGCGCCAGATTCGAGGAGGTAAATGACTTGCCTTCTTTGGGCAGGGCGCTGGTCACCAGCAGTTTTTTCAGCGACATTTTCTCGCGCATGTGATACAGGCGCGAACGCAAGGTGCGGAACTCTTCCGTGCCCCGCTTGCTGTCGTCGCCATTCATGAACAACATGGTGCCGAGATCGGGCTTCCATTCCATCTGGGCGCAGCGAGCAAGCATGGTGTCCACGCTGAATGTGGCAAAAGCCGGCATCATCGCAGCCGCTGCCACAGGATCCGGGACTCTGTGCGCCGCCATTTCCGGCATGACAGGCGACTCCACGGCGGCAACGGGAATTGGGTCCAGTTGCCCGCCGCTCTGGCTCGCAGCCCGCTCTTGTTCAGCTTTTTTCAGCGCTTCGTGAATTCGGCTCATATTTTCCTTTCCTCGGGTACATCTTTTTCTTCCTGGCGTATGCGATCGGCCAGGGTTGCGATCGAACGGATGGCCTCGACCACATCAAATTTGTCTACCGCTGACAACGGCGGAGGCACCTTCATCGCGCCCGCCGAAGTGTTGTCTCCCAAATCGAAGTCTCGCGCTACGTTATCCACCACCGCCGGAACTATCACCTTCTGTTGATCGACAAAAGCACTCACCAGGCAGTGCTCGCAAATGAGATTGATAACGCGCGGAATGCCGGAAGAGTAACGATGGATGGCAAGCATGGCTTCCGGCTCAAAAATCTGCGTTCCATTAGAACCCGCGATCCGCAAACGTTGCTGGATGTACGCCCTGGTTTCCTCCAGCGTCAACGGATGGGTCTTGGCGCGCAGGGTGAGACGCTGTTTCAATTGCCGTAGTTGCGGCTGCTTCAGCTTCTGTTCCAGTTCGGGCTGGCCGACCAGCACGATCTGCAGCAGTTTCTCCGTGAAGGTCTCAAGGTTCGTAAGCATACGAATTTCTTCGAGCACTTCATCGGAAAGGTTCTGGGCCTCATCGACGATTAGCACGGCGGTTTCACCAGCGCGGTAGCGATCAAGCAACCAGTTATAGAGGCGCAGCAGGATCTGGCTCTTGGCGCGCGAGTCGCAGGGAATGCCGAAGTCCGCCATCATGTAATCCAGGAACTGAGGAACATTCAGACGGGAGTTGAAGATGAATGCGGTGGCGACTTGCTGCAGCCGCAACCACTCCAGCAACTTGTTGATGAGCGTAGTCTTTCCCGTTCCGACCTCGCCCGTAAGCAGGACAAAGCCTTTGCGGCTCTGGATACCGTAGGTCAGGCAAGCCAAAGCTTCCTCCGTATGCCGCGTCAGGAACAAATAACGCGGGTCCGGATTCACATTGAACGGATTCGCTCGTAGTCCGTAGAACTCTTTATACATAGTCTTTTCCGCAGCCAGTTCCGCCTAAACGGAAAGCGGGTCTTTCTCTAGATCCACGTCCTTCTTTTTTCTGTGCCAGAACTTGCCTTCTTTGTTCTCCGAAGCAGGCCCGACCCAGGGCACGGCGACCAGCATCGGCAACTCCAGCGCAGCCTCGGCGTCGGCCTCGGTGCGGATTGAGCTATCCCGCAATTCCAACCACATCGCAACGCCGACTCCGAGCACCAGACCCGCAGCTAGACCTCCACCAATGAACATTAGGAGATTCGGGAAGCTCGGCGCGTCGGGAAAACTGGCAGGCTGGATCTCCGACATACGCTCACCTTGCGCCTGATTCGTCATGTGCGCGGTCAGGTCAGCCGTGGCTTTCTTGGTCAGCAAATCCTGATACGTCTTGGCCGCATTTTCGTAATCCCGCGTCAAAGCCTTGTACTGTTCTTCCACCGCCGGACTCAGCGACAGGTGCGACTGGTACTGGCCAACAGCGCTTTGCAGTCTCTTGATTTCCCGGTTCGCCAGCGCAATGTTTTCGTCGTCCCGATGAATCTGCAGCCGGAGTTGCCGGATCTCAATGGGCTCCATTACAGAACCCCTGTCGCTGTCCGAATCGGTCGCACTCGCCGATGCTTTATTGATCTCGGCCAACTTGGCCTTGAGTTGTGCGATGTCCGCTCTCGTCTTGACCACGTCCGGGTGGTCATCGGTGTAACGCGCGCGCAGCGAAATCAACTGCGATTGCATCTCGGACAATTGCTTCTGCACTGTCTCGGGATTCGTGGATAACTGGGTCGACTTCCAGGCCGCCAGTTGTTGTGCCAACTGCGTTTGGTTATACGACTTATCCTGTTGCGCGATATTCTCCTTCTGGGTGAAAGCGTCCTGCTGCTGGGTCAGGGTCATCAGCATCTTCAGGTTGGCATCCTGGTCGGTAGGAAGCTGTCCTGAGTGCTGCCTTTTGAACTCTGCCAGTTTGGCGTCCATGTCGTCCAATGTGCGTTTGGCGTCGTCCAGCCCCTGCGTCAGTACATCCACGGTGCCCTTTGCACTGGCCTGGATGAACTCCAGATTCTTCTGAACGATCTTGGAAGTAACTGCCTCGCAAACCCGCTGTGCGTCTCTCGGGTTCGACGACATGTACGACACCATGAAGCCGGGCGACTCTGTTTGGCCGGGGCGTCGTCTTATGGAGCTGCCAGTAATCTGGGACAGATCAGAGAATGGTGCGCTGAGCAACTGCGGCTGAGAGCGCATATCTTCCAGGATAAAATCGATCTCCTGGCTGCTCTTCCCTGGGAACAGGTTCTGCAGAACTGGGCGCATCTCCGAGTCGCTGGTGGCCAGAGCGCGAAGCATTCCAATACGCGCGGTGAGGTCATCGGAAACCACTGGTTGGACCATGTTCTGGGGTACTTTCTGGCTCTCAATCAGGACGATGGATTGCGAGGTGTACTTGCCATAGAACTTCTTGACCGGCAGGAACGCCAGGTATCCCAGCAGCGGGCCGATAAGCGCCGGAATCAGGATCGATCGTGCCCGCCGGCGAAACATCGCCAGATAATCGTCCATGCTTAATTCGCGATTCTGAATCATCTTTTTTGTATCCATTCCGGCCTCGCTCCCCAGAGCCGAGGCCTTGAAAATCAATCCAGCCGCATCGGCCGTGGGGTCCAGTCCAGCCCAAACGTGATCGTATGGCGGTTCGAGGTGTTGCTGCAGCTCGCCAAGCCCGCGCAATACGTGTTGTCGAACGCCAGCCGATTGAACTGATAGGACGCATACCCGTGAAAATCATGGCCAAACTGGCGATGCAAGCCAGCGCCGATGAAACCGTATTGGTACGTTTTGGCATTCACTCCCGGGCACAGCGGCAGACCGGTGGGATTCTGTTGACCCGAATAGACACAGGTCGCCAGCTGTTGAGCGCTCAATGACTGCAGCCTCTGATTTCGCGAATAACCGATATCGGCAAACATGTTCCACACTCGCGATAAGGAGCGAGTCATGCCCAGACGAGCGATATCGCTTTGCGCCCCGGCAAACAGACCCGAGCCACCCGTCTCAAAGCGCTGGTAGCTCAGATCGTACGAGGTTCTCGGAAACTTGTAGCGCAAATGAAATTGACCGGCGACGCCCAGCTTCGTCTGGTGGTTCGTGACGGGAATCAGGGCGTTGCCGAATAACTCGCAAACCAAGTTCGCCGGCAGATTTGGGTCGGCGCAGATTGCGCTCTGGCTATCAATCACAGTCAATTGAGGCCCGGCTGCAATCAGGAAATCCATCCTGCCCGTAATCCGATGTCCGTACATGGCTTGGACAACGTGGGAATGGAATGCCACTCCCGCAACCGAATAAGCAAAGGCTTGGTACCCATATTCCAACGCGAATTGGCTGTGGGCGCTTAGCAGGTGGTTGTAGCCGGCTTGCGCTGAAATCTGCTTGACTCCAAGAAAAGGTGTGCCGCTTGAAACGTCGCTGCCATAAAAATGAGTAAAGGCATATGCCCCCACCGCCGTGACCGACGATCTGGGGGTAAGGCTCTCCTTAACGTCAGCCAGGCTGACATTTACGATTCGCGGGGCAAGGCCGAATGAGCCCAGCGTGTTGCCGCCAAAAAAAGCCCCAAATGACGCATTCCCCATCGCACCGGTGCCCATCGATCCCGCAGAACCGTATGAGGACCCAAAGTTTCCCTCTGGCATATAGCTGAAACTATCGCGTAGCGAGAGTGCGCCTCGCCTCCATGTAATTTTCTGGTCCACATCCATCTGCTGGAGCAATTTCGTGCTGTGTCCGTGCGACCTGTAAATGGCCGCACCGCCGACATAATCGAGCGCCAGATCGTAATGGCTCCACAGTCGCCGCAGCGTCACGCTCCCCAGCGCGCGGGTGATGGAACTGAAATTCGTGCCGCCGCCGACGACGTTCAAAGCATTGGAATCCACCGTTTCGCTGACCGTCGCGCCAGGCTGCAAAAAACTCAGCGGCGCGGCATTGGGTTCCAGCGACGGCAGGTCGATGCCGGAAAGCGGGGGATTCTCACTTGTGGTGAGAGGCGTATTCTCCTGGCCATACGCTGGCACGGGTCCCGGGGGCTGGTCCGCCTGTCCAGAAGCGCTGGCCGCAGGCGCCGAACTATCCTGCGCGTTTGCCAGACCAAGCGCCAAGGCCAACATCCCCACCACCCAAATGATTCTTCGTCTGCTCATTTCGTCCTTACGGAACCACCAGTGTGTCACCCGGTTTCAGTTGAATGTTTTGTTCCTGGTGATTCCCTTTCACGACTTCCTTGTAATTGAACGGCAACTTCACTTGCTTGCCGTTTTCGGTGCGCAGCAGATAAATTGCTTTGGGGTTCGCGAATTGACTAAAGCCGGCCTGCGACAATGCCTGCAGCATAGTCATGTGCGGCAACAGTACCATCGGCCCGCTATGCACGACTTCTCCCGTGACAAAAACGCGGCGACTGTTCATCGCCGTCACCACCACGGTCACGCGAGGATCGGCAATGTACTTCTTCAGTTTCTCGGTAATCGAGTCCTTCAACTGCAGGGGAGTCAGCCCCGCAGCCGGAATGTCGTTCAGCAACGGCATTGAGATCTTGCCATCGGGGCGCACCGGGAGCGTCTCCGACAGGTCCGGCTCTTTCCATACCGATATCCTGAGCACGTCATCGGCGCCGATTACATAATCGGAAGGAGTCGCGGAGTCCTGCGTACCTTCTGCGGGTCGGCTGGGATTATCGCCCGGCTTGGGTCCTTCCGCCGACTGCGCTACGATTCCCGCTGCGAACAAGAAAATGCACAGCAGCAACGCCACTTTCATGCTTTTCTGCATACATTCTCCGAATGAGTTAGGACGTTCCATAGCCCTCGTATCCAATCTGTTTCAGCTTGTAAAGCAGGGCTTTATAGCTGATCTGCAACTCCGCCGCAGCCCTGCGACGATTCCAGCGAGTGCGGGTAAGGACTCTGAGAATCAGTTCCCTTTCCGCCTGATGGGATGCGGCCTTCGCTGCTGCCTTAAGCGACAGCCGGTTCCCATTTCCGGCCTCCGACGGCTGGCGCAATAAGGCTCGCAGGCCTCCCATAGCCAGACGCTCGTCTCCCAGCGCGACCAGCACTCGGGCTGCGCTCTCCAGTTCACGCAAGTTGCCCGGCCAGGAATAGTCCTGGAACAGGCGCGCCATGTCCGTGCTTATTTGGGGTATAGGGCGCCGAAACTCCTCTGCGTACTTGCTCAGAAAATGCGCCATCAGCCGGGGTATGTCTTCCCTGCGCTGCCGTAGGGGGGGGAGTCGCAGGCACACTCCGCTGATCCTGTAGTAGAGATCTTCGCGAAGTCGGCCCGCTTTGACCTCCACCTCCAAATCACGTGCACTGCCACAAATAAATCTCGCGGCTGGCTCAGCAGACCCATTCCGACCGGTGACCCGCAGCAAAGCCTCTCGGAGGTGGGCTTGAGATGCTGGACTCAAGTCTGCCAGTTCCTCCAGAAATATCGTCCCGGCGGGGCCCTGTCCTCCATTGTGCGGAATAGCCAAGTCCTCCGGTTTTAAAGTCGAGCACTGCAGTTGGCGGAATGACTGAGTATTCCGCCGGGACATCTCGTGAATGCGCCGAGCAGTCGCATGCTTACCCGCCCCGGCTTCAGCAAGCAGCAGGACGGGCACGTCGCTCTGGGAAAGCTCGCTGATAACGGCTTCCACCGGCCGCATGCTTGCGCTCACGCTTTCGACGAAAGCGCCATTCGGCGCCCCGGAAGCGATTTCGCCGGCCTCACGCACGCTGTCAGGCAACTGTTTCCCCATTCCGCCGGTTCATCCTTAGGCCAAATCTTCCCCAGATAATTGCTGTCGCTGACTTAGCTGCACGAGAACTGCCGAAATGGCAGTGACGGCATTCAATATCGCGCCCAGGTGAATATCACTCTTACTTTCAACAACTTGGCTTTCGTTTCGGCTCTGCTGATGCCGCATCGTCTCGCTGGTTCCACTTCACCGGAATGGGTAATATGGGAAATGTTTTTCCCACATGATTCGCTACCAATGGCACTCAGAAGGCAGTAATCCACGTGTTCCCTAGCGCGTAAGACGAACAGGAGGCCGAAACCCTCCTCCCACCATACTGTGTGAAACAACTTTCCCAATATTACCCAGGTAAGACCCCTTTTGGGGACCAAAGTGTTCCCCGGCCCAACCCGGGGTTCCTTCCCCGGAACTACCTTGCAAAACAAGTCTCCTGTCTGCTCCTCGGTTGCCTGCTTGTCGCCGATTCGCTATGCTTGAGTTTTCCCCGGGGCTGTTGCTGAACTTGTGAATCCACCTGTTCAAATCGAGGCCATGACTGCCCGCCGGGAGCCCGGACTGGCCTACTTGCTCCGATACTGGCAGATCCTGGTCCTCACTATTTTAACGCTCTGGCTCTACTGGCCTACGCTGGTGCGCTTGGTACAGCAATGGGGAAGTGATCAGAATTTCTCTCACGGATACTTCGTTCCGCTGTTCTCGGCATTCGTAATCTGGCAGGATAGGGCGCGCTTGGGACGCATAAGCAGACGCCCAAGTTGGACTGGCCTGGGGCTGCTCGGAGCCGGTTTGGCTCTTCTGGTTGTGGGGCAACTCGGTGCGGAACTCTTCGTGTCCCGGTCTTCTCTTCTGATCGTCTTGGCCGGTTTCGTGATTCTGTTCGGGGGGTGGAATCTTCTCCGCGCGCTTTTGTTTCCCTGGGCGTTCCTCTTCCTCATGATCCCGATTCCGGCGATCATCTTCAACCAGATCACGTTCCCTTTGCAGATCCTCGCTTCGAAAGTCGCAGCTGCAACGCTTCCCCTGTTTGGGGTTCCCGTGTTGCGCCAGGGGAACGTGATGACGTTGGCTTCGCAGGTTCTGCAGGTGGCGGAGGCCTGTAGCGGCATCCGATCCCTGATGTCGCTTTTGACCCTCGCCATCATCTACGGGTATCTGATGGAGCGACGTCTGTGGATCCGGTACGTTCTGGCTTTGGCTTCAGTGCCGGTGGCGGTGGCGGCGAATAGTTTCCGCATCATCAGCACCGGGCTGATGGTGGAATACTGGGACCCCGACAAGGCCGAGGGCTATTTTCATACTTCCTGGGGCTGGATCGTGTTTGTGACCTCATTGCTCATGCTCTATGCCGTGCACGCCGTGATTCGCAGGATCGCGTCTCAGCTAGAGGGGGAAGCATGAAGAAGATGATGACGGCGCGTTTTGTGGCGGCTGGGCTGCTCATCGCGTCCACCGCGATTTTCATGCAAGCCCATAATCGTCAGGAGGGCTTCCCGGCTCGCCAGGATTTGCGAGCGTTTCCCGCCACCTTGGGGCCTTGGCTCGGGACGGATACCCCGATCGACCAGGACGCGCTCGAGGTCCTGGGGAAAGGCGAATTTCTGCTTCGGGTCTATCAAAATCACAAGCAAGCCCAGCCTTTTGTTGACTTGTTCATTGCCTACTACCGCAGCCAACGGACCGGCGAAACCCCGCACTCTCCGCAGCACTGTCTGCCGGGCGCAGGGTGGGCGCCGATCGAAAACACCCGGATCAGGCTCTCGATGGCAGGGCATGAACCCTTTCCCGTAAACCGCTACGTGATCTCCAAGGAGGATGCGCGACAAATCGTGCTGTACTGGTTCTGGGCGCACAATCGCGGAGTAGCGAGCGAGTATTGGAATAAGTATTATCTAGTTGCCGATTCCATCAAGATGAACCGCAGCGATGGCGCCTTGATCCGAATCACGAGCCCCATTAAGCCGGGAGAAACTGCGGATGCCGCGCAGCAGCGGATTTCACCGTTCGTCAACAGCGTTTTGCCCCTCCTCGACGATTACATCCCGCGCTGAGAAGGAGATGTATGGGAGCCTATACCAGAGTGTGACTGCGGTAACTGTTGTGACGGGTTACCGTCAATTATGATTAATTTTTGCGTGGACGAAGACACTCGTCGCCCTTCTGCAATTCCGGTTGGAGGATTTCAAATGACCCGCTCAGTTTTCGTGCGCCTGCTCGTGCCTTGTTGCCTGCTTGCAACTCTGTTGACGGGATGTTCCCGCGATCCCAATGCGCGCAAGCAGAAGTACTTCGAGAGCGGCGAAAAGTATTTTGCCGAGGGCAAGTATCGCGAAGCGGTCATTCAGTTCTCCAACTCGGTACAGGTTGATCCCCGGTTTGCCCAAGGGCACGCCCAGTTGGCGCAGGTGTACTTGAAGTTGGGGGATACGCAGCGTGCTTACAATGAGCTGTCGCGCACGCTGGAACTCACGCCCGACGATTATCGCGCGCACACGGATCTGGCCAATCTCCTGACTGGGACCAGGCGCCCCGATGGCACCCCGTTTCCGGAATATATAAGCCAGGCGAAGTCTCACCTGGATTTCCTGCGGGACAAACAACCGAACAATCCAGAAACGCATGAGGCCTGGGCCAATTATTACGGCGCACAGAACAAGCTCGGCGAAGCCATGCAGGAAGCGCAGCAGGCCATTTCGCTCAATCCAAATCGCTCGGAATCGTATCTGCTGCTCGCACTTCTACAGCTCCGGGCCAATCAATCGGATCAGGCTGAGGCAAGTTTCAAAAAGGCAATCGCGGTCGATCCAAAGTCGTTGAACGCCGTGCTCGCGCTGGGTGGCTTTTATCAATCGCACAATCGCTTCTCGGACGCCGAACAGCAGTTCAAGCAGGCGATCCAAATTGACCCCTCCAATGGGGTGCCGCGCGCGGCTCTGGTTCGTTTGTTGATGCAAGAAAGGAAAAGGGGCGAGATCGTAGCTTTCCTGCAGCAAACCAAGAGGGACCTTCCCAACAATCACCAGGGATACACCATGTTAGGTGATTACTATTTCGCAACCGGTGATCTGGACAAGGCGATGGCAGAATACTCTTCCCTCTACGATGACCATCCCAAGGATACGCAAGTCAAGAAGAACTACATTCAGATTCTCATCCTGAAAAACCAACTTGATCAAGCGGCAAAACTCAATAATGAGATTCTGAAGGGCCGCCCCAATGACGTGGATGGGCTGATTTTCAAAGGCGAACTGCAGCGGCTGAAAAACGATCCCTCCGGTGCGGTGGAATCGTTGCAGGCGGCGCTGCACAATGAACCCGATAACGCCGTGGGCCACTACCAACTGGGACTGGCCTATGCGCAACAAAGCGACCTGAGCCGGGCAGAATCAGAATGGCGCCAGTCCGTCCGAATCCGTCCGGAACTGGCGGATGCGCAGCGAGCTTTGGCGACTCTGCAAATCAGCCGCGGCGAATATGACAGCGCTTTGCAGACCGCGCAGCAGATGATCAATGCGCAACCGCTGTCGGGTGACGGGTTCATTCTCAAGGGCATTGCTGAATTAGGCCTGCGCAAGTTCGCGGACGCGCAAAGAGATGACGAAGAGGCGAGAAACCGGGCACCAGATAGTCCCGCTCCCTACGTGCAGCTTGGCCATGTGCAGCTTGCCCAGAAACATTACGGCGAAGCGGAGAAGTTCTATCAGCAGGCACTCGAAAAAGATCCCGCCTCGTCCGATGGGCTTCGGGGCCTGATGACGAGCTACGTTGAGCAGAAGCAATACGATAAGGCGATTGCCGCAGCCCATGCGCAGATCGCCAAATCGCCCAACAACAGCAATTTCTATGATCTGCTCGGAACTGCCCTGTTCGATGGCAAGAAGGACTATGCCGGCGCGGAAGCTGCCCTGCGCAAAGCCGTGGATCTGGACAAAAACAATAGCGATGCCCTGGAAAAGCTGGGCAAGGTGCAGATTCAGCAGGGCAACATGGACCAGGCTCTCGCACTTTACCAGCAGGGGATCAAGGACAACCCGAAGAATGCCCTCTTCTACATTCTTGCCGGAGAACTTTACGACACAAAACAAAATTGGGATCAGGCGAAAGCGATGTACCAGCAGGCCCTGAGCGTTTCTCCGGATAATCCGCTCGCAGCCAATAATCTGGCGTACGTGCTGCTGGAGCAAGGCGGCAACATCGATGTGGCCATGAACATGGCGCAGACGGCGCGCCGCGGAATGCCGAATTCTCCCAATGCCGCTGATACTCTGGGTTGGGCCTATTACCAGAAAGGGATCTATCACTCAGCCATCGATCAATTCCTGGAGGCTCTGCGTCTCAATCAGAAGAACGGCGGCCCGGACAGCGCTACCGTCCACTACCACCTTGGCCTCGCGTACCAGAAGGTGAACCAGAATACGCTCGCGCGCGAGCATCTGGAAAAGGCGGTGAAGCTCAAACCGCAGTACGCAGACGCTCGCAAAGCTTTGTCAGAGCTGCGCGGATAAACAGAAGTCCGCCCACCTTCTCTCTCGCGCCCAATTGCAGCACAAATGAAAAGACCCCGCATGGGCGGGGTCTTTGCACTTTCCGTGAACGGGTGAACGGATCCTACGCTTTCAGCTTGCGACGGATGGCTCCCGCCACACCGACCAGTCCAGTACCAAGCAGGGTCAAGGAACCCGGCTCAGGCACTACGACGTTGGTGTCGCCGCTCGAGATGCGCGTGCTGTCGTTGAAATAGCCCTTGCCGGTGTTGATCGTCAACTGCACGGTAACACCGACGGTGGAGAACCCTGTGTTGGTCGTGCCCGAGAGCGCTCCCGTCAGGGTGTAATTATGGGTGCCATTGGTCAATGTCACCAGCGTCCAGGTCACCGGCCCGCTGAAGGTTCCGGTAAACAGGGTGCCATTGGGAACGCCATTGGTGCCGTTGCCGGTGATCGTGAACCAGCCGCCAGCCGCAAAGGTACCGCCCGCCTGCAATGAGCCGCCGCTTAGCGCGCCCGTAGCAAAGCTGACACTGCCGAGATTGGAGCCGGTGATCAAACCGCCTCCGTTCAGCCCATTAACAGCGATCAAGGTCGATCCGCTCAGCGTAAGACCGCTGTTCGAACCAGCCAAAGTGCCACCGCTGTTGGTGTAATCAACCCCACCATCAGCAAAAGCTGCGATTGGCAGGGCCAGTGCCAAGACAGCCAGCAATACTAGCTTCTTCATCTACTCGTCTCCTAGGATCGTACTGCCCGGGTCAATCGAACGACGCGTGGCTGCACCTTACTGAGGGAGAGTCGCAAGGCGCTCTAACACTGAAGCACACTCAGTTCCAAACTGCCCGCTGCCCAAGGAAGCTACAGCAAGCACTTAGTGAAGCTGAGAAGCTATGGAGAGAGTCTAGATGAAAATATCTGCGCAAGCAGCAGAAAAATATACGCAGTTGAGGGGCTGTGACCTTGTGAGTATATAGGTCAGTCGGCGGCAATTTCCTGCTTGGGGAGCTGCGCGTCTGGACGCTTGGTCATACGGTTTGAGGGAAGCCCAGCATCCCGAATTTTATATAACAACGCGCGATAACTGATGCTCAGCGCCTTTGCCGCTTGCTTGCGGTTCCAGTGATGATTCTGGAGGACTTTCAAAATCACCTTGCGCTCGAGTTCACGGACCGCTTGGCGGGTGAGTTTCTTGAGCGAAATCTGGCCGTCCACGGGAATATCCGTACTAAAAAAATCCGCCCGGGGCGGAGCCAGATCAGCCGAAATCACATCCTCGGTACCCAGGATGACGTAACGCTTGACCAGATTCTCCAGCTCTCGGATGTTTCCCGGCCAATGATATTTGCGCAACACCGCCATCATTTCGTTCGACAGAGGCTTGGCGCGACAGTTGTATTTGCGGTTGTGATACTCGAGAAAATAGGACACCAGTTCCGGTATGTCGCCGGCCCGTTCGCGAAGCGGAGACAAGTGCAAACTTACGACATTGATTCGGTAGAACAAGTCGGAGCGGAACGTTCCGTTCTCAATCTCCTGCTCCAGTTTGCGATTGGTTGCGCAAACCACGCGTACTTCCACTTTCTTGTCTTCCTGCGAGCCAATGCGGCAGAACTGCCCATCCTGCAATACCTGCAGCAGCTTGGATTGCAGGGCCATATCCAGTTCAGAAATTTCATCGAGGAAAAGGGTGCCCCGATGGGCCATCTCGACCCGGCCGGGCTTCACTCCATAGGCTCCGGTGAAGGCGCCTTTTTCATATCCAAATAACTCGCTCTCCAGAAGGGTTCCCGGGATCGCAGGGCAGTTCACTTTGACCCAAGGGCCAGTGCGCCAAGGTGAATTGGCGTGAACCATGCGCGCGATAATGTCCTTGCCTGTGCCGCTTTCCCCTTGGATCAGCACCGGAACATTGGCGCCAGCCAGTTTCAGGAGGCGATCACGCACCGCGGTCATCGCCTCGGTTCGACCGAATACGATTGCTTCGGGGGGCATCTCACCTAAAGGCTGTACGAGAGTAGTGACACTGCTGGTCGTCATGGCTGGTTCACCAACTAGGGGAGAACCTCTCTACAGCATTCAGGAAGCCAATCGGCCCTGTGGCTGGAGGAGATATCTGAACCTACCTTATGTGGTTGAGCACTAGCAACTTACGAAAGAGCCGCAAAGGGAGCCGCCAGTAACTCCGCAGTGGTGACAAGAGTACCATTTTCCGAAGGCGGGTGCGCAAATCTTTTCACATCCGGGAAAGCAACTTCCGCTGTCTGGCCCGTGGGCGACTGGCGAGAGTCAACGGACGAGAAAACTTAATTCCCAGCAGATAATAGCCTTCGCTTGAGGAAGTGCGCAGGGTTTTTGCGTGCAGGGTACGTGCGGCTTGTGGGAGGGGTGCCATAGCGGTGATGGGTGCGCTGGGAATCTCCAAGCGCAATTGGGCAATAGGCGGTAGAACCCTGCGAATCGCGATTAGCATGCCCCCCGCACTCACATTCAGCGCGGTGGCGAATTCCAGGAATTCTTTGCCTTTTGCGTCTCGGCCGCGCACGAAAACGGGGATAGCGAGCGGCAGTCGAGCCCACTTTCGCCGCTCAGTGCCCCGGTTCGAATCGTTCATGCGCACCTCTCCGTACACGTTGTCCGGTACTTAGGAGCACATACACTGCCAAAACTCGGACGAATACCGGTGAAAACGGGTAGGAATCGCGGTGCATTCGGCTGTTATCCCCACCAAAGCACCGGACCCACCCCTATTGCGCGGACGTTTGTTCGCTGTCTGTTCGATCCTGCAGGTTATGACTTCCGAGACGCGAACTGCTCAGAAGTGCAGACTTTTGCTACACTTGGGTAATTCCGTTTCATTTTTCGTTGACAAGGCGGGGTACGTATCTTACGATTTTGATTACCGACACTCCATTGAACTGGCAGAGTGCGGTTCCCTCCTCCCTGGGTCAACCTGTGGTATATCCGAATGGCTTCTGCTCACAAGAACTCGTGTGCTTCTGACGCGCGGGTAGCCGTCGGCCCAGCGGCAGAAGGCACTATGCCTGCGGCTGGGGACCTTCCCAGCCCGGAAAATCTGCTGCAGGAATACAAAGACCTGCGCGAACGGTTTCAGCGAACGACCAACGCTTTAGCATCGGCGGCCCACGACCTGAAAACACCGCTTTCCATCCTCAACGGATACGTGGAACTGCTGCACAGCGAGAAGTTAGGTCCGCTCAGCGAGCGCCAGCGCGAAGTATTGCAGGACATGCGCGATAGTGGCAAGCGCCTGCAGCAGTTCATTCAGGACTTTCTGACTTACAGTGCTCTCGAGACCGGCGGACTGCGCATGCAGTTCGAGCAGGGCAACATCAACGAATGCCTCTCGGGCGTCTGCCACCTATGGTCAAACCGGTTCCAAGAAAAGGGGATCGCGCTCTATTTTCTTGCCAATGATAAGCTGCCGGTTTTTCCTTTCGACACTCCAAAGCTGGAACGAGTGATCTCAAACCTGCTGGAAAATTCCTTCAAGTTCACGCCGCCGGGCGGAACCGTGTGGTTGCACGCCGAGCCCTACATGTGGGAGCGCCGTTCCGCGTCTGTACCTTCAACTTCTGAGCGTCGCCGGCAGAACGTAACGCATCCAAACTCCGTCAAGGTGAGCGTGTCGGACACGGGCCCGGGCATTCCTGCGGAGTTTCATTTGGAAGTCTTTGATGATTTTTTCCGTCTTCCAGGAACCGAGAGCCAGGAAGGAATGGGCCTGGGTCTGGCGATTGCGCGCCGCCTGGTACAAGGCATGGGAGGTAAAATCTGGGTGGAAAGTGAACCCGGCGCAGGCTGCAAGTTTTCTTTTCTAGTCCCGTACAAACCCGCTGTTGCGGCGGCAAGCAAGGGGAAGAGTCGATGAAGCAAACCGCCAAAATCCTGCTGGTTGACGACGAACCGGGCATGCTGCGCTACATCAAGACGTTGCTCGAGGTCGACGACTACAAAGTTGAGACCGCCACTACCGGCGAGGAGGCCTTGCAGAAGGTCGACAAGGGCCTGCAACCCGATCTCGTTTTGCTCGACGTGCTCATGCCGGGCATCGACGGCTTGCAAACCCTGGAACAACTTCGCCAGAAACAGCCGGGCATGAAAGTGGTCATGCTCTCCTGCGTTGCCGACACGCGTAAAGTCGTCCAGGCGATGAAGCTTGGCGCGCAAGACTACCTCACGAAGCCTTTTCAAAAGGCGGAACTGGATGCCGTCATCGATCTGAGCCTGGGACAGGGCAAGCAAGTCTCGGGTGAAGTCGAAGAACTTGCCGACGACGTATTTTTCATCGCGGCCAGCCCCGCCATGAAGAAGATTCGTTCGCAGGCTGCGCTAGTCGCGAACGTCGATATCCCGGTACTTCTACTCGGCGAAAGTGGCACGGGCAAGGAAGTCTTGGCCCGGCTGATTCACAAGCTTTCCCCGCGCGCCCATCGCACGTTTCTCAAGGTCAACTGCGCTGCGGTGCCGGGCGAACTGCTCGAGAGCGAACTGTTTGGATACGAGCCGGGAGCTTTCACCGGGGCAACACACGCGAAACCGGGCAAGTTCGAGCTGTGCAACAAGGGAACCATCTTGCTCGATGAAATCGGCGAAATGCCACCGCTCCTGCAAGCCAAATTGCTACATGTCTTGCAGGACCAGCAGTTCTCCAGGTTAGGCAGTCGCTCGGTCATCAAAGTGGACGTGCGAATCCTTGCGGCGACCAACATCAACATTCCCGAAGCCCTGGCGACCAAGCGCCTGCGCGAAGATCTCTACTACCGGCTTAATGCATTCACGTTGAGCCTGCCACCGCTGCGCGATCGCAAGGAAGAGATTCCGATTCTGCTGAAGCACTCGATGTCTCGCATGGCAGAACGTTACGCGCGGGCCCCACTGCCGCTTTCCCCCAATCTGTTGCAGGCCTGCCAGAATCACTCCTGGCCCGGCAATTTGCGTGAACTGAACAACTTCCTGAAACGATATCTGATTCTCGGCGACGAAAATCTTGCCGTCACCGAATTGCTGCCGCGTAACGACGGAACCGCAGGATCTCCGGGCGGCTCTTCAAACCAGAGGACTGACTCGGGTGGGCTGAAATCCCTCGCCCGCTCTGCCAAGGATGAAGCCGAAGCGCAGGCCATTACCAAGGCTCTCGAACAAACGAACTGGAACCGCAAGCAAGCGGCAGCGATTCTCCAGATCAGCTACAAGGCCCTGCTCTACAAAATCCGCCAGTACGGAATAGCCGAGGCGAAGGGACACCACAAGCTTTCCGCCGGGGCCTAGACCCACTCTCAATCTTTTCCAAAACCCCGTTGCCCCAAAAGCATGGGTCCGGGGCAGGTTTGACGTGTGCTTTCGCGGGTGCCCTCGCTGCCATCGCAGGCGGACCGATGGGTCCGCCGCTACATGCTCTGTTACGGGACGGAAAGTGTCGCAGTAGCGGTCTTTGAGTTGCTTCCGGACGACGCCGTGATGGTGATGGTGTAATTGCCAGCCGGGGTTCCGCTGACCGGCGCCTGCGTTGTACTTTTGCTGCACGCTGGAATCAACAGAAGCATGCTAGATATTGCGCAGAGCGTCAGAATTCCGGCAACGCGGCGCCGGCGGGAATTGCCGCCAATGCCGAGCAACAGTAAACCGGGAAACGCCAGCCAGAGCGCGTAAAAGCTTCTCCGCAAGAAACTCGCTGCACCCGTGGTGACAGGACGCGCCGTAGTTGTAACCGCCAGGCCGACTGAACTGGCACTGGCGCCTTGCAGTGTGATCGAACTGCTCGGTGTGGCGCGGCAACTCGCGCCCGTGGGCAGGTTGGAGCACGATACCGTTATGCTGGACGCGTAAAGGGGCCTCGGTGCTAACGTAACGGTGTAATTTGCGGTGAGTCCGGCTTGGGGAACGGACTGGCTTAGCGGGCTGACCGTCATGTTGAAGTCCGCCATCGTCGCCCATACCGATGTGTGCGCCAACACGATGTTGCCCGGTGCCATCACCTGAACTGCGCCGCCATTAAAGACCTGGGAAGCTCCAGTCGCGGTTCCGTTGGGAGTGACCACTATCGTCACGGTGGCTGTTGACCCGGCCTGGAGCGACGGCAAGGTGCAGCTAACAATGGCATTCGTCGAAACTCCGCCGCAGGTCCCGGAACTCACACTGGCGGAGACGAACGTCAGGGGCACTCCCGTAACGCTGGAGTTCAAGTTGTCAATGAGCGTGATGTTGTTCGCCAGGTCTGGCCCGCTGTTTTGGACGATGTAAGTAAATGTAGCTTGATTGCCTGCACTGACAAAGTTCTGCTGATTTGTACCCTGGCTCAGAGTGCCTTGAACCGACAGGCTCATCGCCGAGCCCAGTTGAGTTACGAAAGCGTCATACCCGCCCGCGTAGCCTCCACCTTGCGCGGAACTGAGAGGCTTGGCGGTCTGCAGAGTTGGCGACGGCGAGTTAGTCTCCCCCGCGACATAAGTATTCTGATTCACGTCCAACGCGATCCCGGTACCTGCGTCCGTGGCCGCGCCCCCGAAATAAGTGGACCAGGAACCCGCGGTTTGACCGACTGCCGCTGCCGTGTAGATACGCGCAATAAAGGCGTCTTGCACGCCACCAAAAGTGGACTGGATGGAGTTCGACGGAGGCACAACAGGAAAGTCGGACGATTGGGTCGAACCCGTGACCAACGCGCCGCTGCCATTGTCGACCGTGATCGCGGCTCCGGAATCGGCGCCGCTTCCCCCAAGGTACGAGAAATAGGTCAGGGTGACATTCGTCGCTGAACCAGTTGTGCTCGCTGCCGGGTTGGAGAGCCGAGCCACGAAGGCGTCATCGGGGAACGGGCTCGCAGGTGGAGTACACGCCGTCCCCGCCGTCGGATTCAGCGGCGTATCGAGACACCTCTGAAATGATGCTGACGTGGTGAGGCTGGTGATGTTGCTCGCAATATCGCTGGAGTTGGTGGTCCCCACGACGTAAACATTTGCTGCTCCGGAATCCACTGCGACTCCAGTACTCGAGTCGTCGCCTGTGCCGCCCAGATAGGTTGACCAGACCAACTGCGAGCCTTGAGGAACATTGGGATTCAGGTTAAGTTTTGCGACGAACGCATCCGATGCTGACGCACTGGTGTTCGAGCAGCTTGGAGAAGTGACGATGGACGATGGCGGTGCTGTGTCCAGGCAAGGCTGGAACGCGTTCAGGATGGGAAAATCCGTCGTGCTGCAACCGGCGCACCCCGCAAAGATGTAACTGGTCGCACCAGTGAAGTACACGTTGTTGCTGGTATCGACTGCGATTCCGCCGCCGACTGCTATGGGGGCAGTTCCACTGAAAGTTCCGCCGCCAAAATATGTGGAATAAGGGATACTGCCCGTGCCAAAAGCAGTGGGATCGATTTCAGTGACAAAAAACTGAGGCTTACCTGGCGCCTTGGAGGCGGCCTGATAGGGTACCGCTTGCGGAAGGTTTGTCGCCGGGAATTGATCCGAAGTCGAGCTTTCAGCGGAAGTCGTGGTGCCGGTCACGAACACGTTTCCCCCGGCATTGATCGCCATGCCAGTAGCCAGGTCAACCCCGTTTCCAGACAAGTACGTCGAATAGAGCGGGGCGGTCGCATCAGCGCGGAGTTGCGTCACAAATACGTGCTGCTTGCCTACATTCGCCGGAGCCAGCGACGGCTGATAAGCCTGGGTCGTAGTTGGAAAGTCGCTCGAAGATGTGGTTCCAGCTACGTAAGGCTGGCCTGCGCCATCGACTTTGATCCCCGCCGGGATGTCCTGGCCGCTGCCTCCGAGGTACGTGACGTACTCGAGGGTAGCCACGCTCGAGCCCAAAGGCGGAATGATCTTGGCAATGTAAACGTTCGGACCGGTTCCCTTCAGCGTCGTTCCCAGAGTAGTGGGTAGATCGCTGGAAGTGGTGGAACCTGCTAGATAGATATCGCCCGTTCCGTCCACGGCAACCGAGGTGGCGCCTTCATCGCCGCTGCCGCCAAAATAAGTCGAAAATGTCAGGATGGGATCGATGATCAGTTCGCGAGAGCGGTCATACGAGCCGACGGCGAACCCGGCGCGATTCGTCCCTCGAAGGACGAATTTGCCGGCCACCGGACGCATTTCGCCGGCAATCTGCTGGTAGACGCGAGGAGCTTGTAATTCCACACTCCCCTGCCCGGTACGGATCACGAGCGCGCCGTCTTTGAGCTGCACCTCTTCTGCCCCGCGGAATTCCAGTTCGGCTTGCGCGGGATCGGCGCCCGGTGCGACCTGAAAATCGTATTCGAGTTGGCCCTGATTGCCGTAGAAGACCAGGTTGATGCCGGGATAGACACTCTCGTAGCGAACCCCGGCATACTGGGGCACGCCAGTCCTCCACTTCCGCGGATCATTGCCCAGCAGGTAGTTGCTCTTGCCTGGAAGTCGATCGAGAGCCGTGAGGCTGGCAGCCTGATTGGCCCCGGACAACCTCATTTGGACTGCGTCGATTCGCGCATCGGAATTCGGCGTGGAGTGGTCTCGCGACAGCAGGGTCAATGTGGCACCCTCGGAGCCGAGAAACAGCCCAAACCCTGAACCCCGAGCTACAAATTTGGCGCGGGAATCTGCAGAATCCAGATTGCCCTGGCCCTGATTGGGTTCAAAGCGCAAAGGCAGTCCCGAAAGCAGGGAATGGGCGCGAACTTGTGCATCCCCCTGCCGCGAGCTGATGTCCTGCAACGAAACAGGATTGGGAACGCTCAGTGACGCAGCCAGTGTAGGCACGGGAGCGACAGTTGCGGTTCCAGTCTGGCCAGAGCGGGAGCCAACCCCTAGAAGTACGCATGCGGCCCCTATCAAGACTACGGCTGCGGCCAGAATGCGACCTCGTACTGCGGAAGTTCCCCACCCTCGGCGATCAACGTTCACGCGTTCCCCTCCAATACAGTCTGATCACTTATTCACGTCCTTTTTCCCGCGCAAATCACTGTCACTCGATCGGTAGTGAGGTGAGAGATGGCGCACGAGTCAGCTGGACTTCGCGCTTCTGCCTGCGTTTTGCGCGTTTTGCCCTGCTTGCTAGCGACTGGAACTGGCGGAAAAATTAAATAAATACTTAAACATCCGACGGATAGGCAAGTCAAGCCGGGTCCGCCCAGGCCCGGCTCCAAGTTCCGTAGATGCGATGCGGGTTGAGGAAAGATGCCGCGGCGGGAAGCAAAATTGTGGAGAATTCCCCTGCTGCCACCACGTCAGCAGCGCACCAACCGGCAAACTTCTGCAAAGAGTTGCGGCCAGGGACACCGGTTTCAGGTCGCCGCGTTTTCGACGCACTGAATTTGTGCATCAATTTCGCGCGACCGTCCCGGTCTCAATGGCAGTAATATTGCTCAAAGCTTTAAAGTCCCACCCCAATTTGCTCCCCTTGGGCTCCGGAGCCCGTTCAAAGATCCGGACAGATTAACCGACTCTGTTCAGAACGCACTTTGCTGTTGCAAACTGCTGCCTTTTCTATACATTGAGGGCTTAAGCTTCCCCTCAGTGTGAAGAGTGGGTATTCAGTATATGCCTGTTTCCGGTCGTATCGTTGGACTATGCAAGCGAACTCACAGGAACGACGGACCATGCGGCGCTTCGATATGCGCCTGCCGGCAATTATCCGACTGGAAACTGCTGGCGAGTTCCAGACCGAAACCCAAAATGTGAGCGCTCGGGGAGTTTTCTTCTACGTCGATCGTCCCATCTCTGCCGGCACGAAGCTCGAGGTCACCCTCACTTTTCCGCCCCATGTTACCTTGACCGACGCGGTCAGGGTCCGCTTCAAGGCTAGTGTAATCCGCGTGGAAAGCCCGCTTCCTTCCGCACGTATTGGCGTGGCAGCTCTCATTGAAGACTACGAATTTGTCCGCTCCAACGGAACGACAGATTTTCAGTCAGTCCTGCAACGTGAGTCGCAGAACCCCAATTAGACAACCTGCCCGTCGAGCTTCAGCAGCCGTTATACTCTGCGGTGTGCGGGTAAAATCCTGATCTGAGCTGGCAGCAGCGTGAAACTTTCCGTAGTGATGCCCGTTTATAACGAGCAGGCCACGTTGCGAGCTGTAATCGCTCGTGTTCTTGCGGTGAGCCCCGCCGTCGAACTTCTGTGCGTGGACGACGGCTCCAGCGACGGCTCACGAGAGATTCTGGCCGAAGTCGACCAGCAACACGCACAAGTGAAGGTCTTCCTGCAGCCGCGCAACATGGGAAAGGGAGCGGCTCTGCGGCGCGGGATCCGCGAAGCCACCGGCGACTACGTCATCATCCAGGATGCGGACCTGGAATACGACCCCAGCGATTATCACCTGCTACTGGCTCCTCTTGAGAGTGGTCAGGCCGACGTAGTGTACGGGTCCCGCTTTGTGGGTTCAGGGCCGCACCGGGTGCTCTACTTCTGGCACTCGGTTGGCAACCGGCTTCTGACCCTGGTGTCCAATATGATCACCAACCTCAACATGACGGATATGGAGACCTGCTACAAGGCCTTCCGGCGCGAGGTCATTCAATCCATTCCGCTGGAAGAAGACCGCTTCGGGTTCGAACCGGAAGTGACGGTGAAGATCGCCAAGCGCAAACTCCGGGTTTATGAAGTTGGAATCAGCTATTCGGGCCGTACCTACGCGGAGGGCAAAAAGATCGGATGGAAAGACGGCTTCCGCGCACTGTGGTGCCTGGCGAAGTACGGGATCAAGGAACGGCAGCAGCACGCAACCATGCTAGCTGAAAATTCCTAGCTTGCCGGGAGCAGAGACGTAACAAGTTACGTCTCTACGCGGATTCCCACCCGGGAGATCCTACTTCCGCTTTCCGAGTTCCCTGAGAGACTGGCGCAAGCGGCGATAGCGCGAGAACAAAGTGCCGATGTAGAAGGTGTGAATCAGCCAAGTCGCTACATACGCCGCAACCAGAAATTTGAATGCGTTCATCGCGAACTCCTGCTGAGCGGGAGGCTTGCCTTCGCCGCGGTGCCGGCTCCCACCATGGATTCCATGGCTTCCGCTTGCTCGGCCTCTCGCTTCAGCAACTCCAGCCGGAATCGAGACCAGCAAACCAGAAAGGCAAAGCAGAGGAAGGCCATCCAACTGATCAAGAGAGTATGGAGCATCCGCGGATCCATGGAACCGCCCCCGCCGATCACGGGCTGGGGATGCTGCGTCCGAAAAAACCAGATCGAGAAGTAAACCAGCGGGACATCCAGCGCGCCAAATACCGCCAGTGCGGCAGCAATAATTTGCGTCTGGGCACTGCTCGAGAATCTTCGGAGGACCAGGTAGCTCACATAAATCAGCCAGAGCACGAGCGTGGAGGTCAGGCGGATGTCCCCCGGCGCCCACCAGATGCCCCATACCGGTCGCGCCCAGATGGGCCCCGTCACCAGCACGATGGTGCAGAACACGACCCCGACCTCAGCCGCAGTCAACGCCAGCATGTCCATGCGATCGCCGGGGAACTTCCAGCCCAGCAAGAAATAGAACGCCGGGATGGCGAGCACAGTCGTGGCGACGGCGCTCGGGCGCATGCCCGTGGGAAGCAACGCCTGGACCTGAGGAAGAAAGGCCGCGATCACGCCGATGACGCCAATAGCAATCACCACCCACTGAACAGCCTTCTGCAGCGAAGCCTTGGTCCTCGCCAGGTATTGGACCGAGGCAATGAAGTTGATGAAGAACAGCAGAAAGGCCGTCCACGCCGACGGCACGTGGTAGTAGATGATGCGGTACACGTCCCCCTGCAGGGCATCGGTGGGCGCAACTTTCAGCGCCAAATACGTGGCGTAGACCAGGAAAAGCGCTGTGAGGCTCGCGAGGATGGCGAAAAGCTTCTTCATTCAGCGTGGAGAATTGTCTTGAATAACGCCAGACTAGCTGTAGTAAACACCACATCGTAGGTGAGAAGCAACACGATGTAAAAGTGAGCGGAGTTCTCACCCGTGAGAATGGCCGTGGTGCCGGCAACCATGCCGATCACCGCTGGAATCGACACCGGGAAAAGTAGCAGCGGCAGCATGAGCTCGCGATTGCGGGTCCTGAGAGACATGGCTGCGAAAAAAGTCCCGTTCACCACCAGTGCCCAGGTTCCCAGCAATGCGATTGGAATCAATTGCCACGCTGGACCCAGCACATGCAGGTTGTAAAAAATTACGAACAAAGGCGTCATGAGCGCTTCCAGCACGCAAACGAAGATAAAGTTGCCCAGGGTTTTTGCGAGAAACAACCCGTTGGCTGGCGCAGGCGACACTCGATAGGCATCCAGCACCTGGTTGCGTAATTCCCGCGCCCAAGTCTGATTCAGCGCCACTACCGCGGCAAACAGGAATGCGATCCAGACCAGACCGCCCACGATATGGCGGGACTCCTCAGCCAATGGGTCGAACGAGAAAACGAAGATCACCACCACCAGCAACGAGAAGAACAGCATGGAGTTCAATGCGTCTTTGGAGCGCCACTCCAGGCGGATGTCTTTGACCAGTGTTGCCGCCGTAACCGCCCAGAGGGAGTTCACAATACCTCCCCGGCACGGACTGGGCCCGCGGTCCGGTCCACGATGCGGCCGTCCTGCATCCAGACAAACTCGTCGGCGACGCCGTCGAGCAGCAACGCCTGATGGGTTACCACGAAGATCGTCTTGCCGGAATTCCGCATGTGCTTAAGCAAGGTGACCATTGCGCGCGCGGAGTGCACGTCGACATTGGAGAAGGGCTCATCCAGAAGCAATATCTTTGGATCGTGCAGAATGGCCCGCGCCAGCGACATTCGCTGCCGCATACCCTGCGAATATTGGCCGACGGGTCTCGGTAATTGCGGATCGAGACCAACTGCTCGAATCACTTCCGCACAGCGTTCATCGCCAGTGATTCCATACAGGCGCGCGAAATAGCGCAGATTCTCCATCCCGCTCATTTCGTCGTAGAGCAGCGAGGGATGCGCCATGTAGCCAATTTCGCGGGAACTGTCCTGCGGAGCTTTCCCGAACATGCTGATGGTGCCCTGCGTGGGGTAAGCCAATCCTGCCAGAGCGCGCAGCAGCGTGGTCTTCCCTGCCCCGTTGTCGCCCAGAATGGCGTGAAATTTCCCCGCGTCAAATTCGGCGATCACTCCCCGAAGCGCAGCAAAGGGACCAAACTGTTTGACGACACCGGATACGATGACGGCACTTTGGGCAGGAGTTTCAGTCACGGGCGAGGGACGGGCGCAAACAGAATTTCACACTCGGTACGATAGCGCATCTGTACCGCTTTGCGAAGATTCTCAGAAGGTTCCGTCGGAGTCGAAATCAGTCTGCCCTGCTCGGGGTTGGGCTCTGCACCTGGCTCATGCTTTTGACGGGGGCTCCTGGCGGCGCTGCACCCGGTGCACCCGGCTGCTGAGGTGCGTATTTGGAGGCGCACTTCGCCTGCAGTTGCTTGGCGTGAAAGACGCCATCCCGGCCGAAGTTGCCATCGGCGAGGGCTTGCGAGTCATCCTTGAAAGTATCCGGAGGGGCTTCCACGCCGGTGTAATCTACGGCGAGATTCTGGTCTTGCTCGACAAGCACGAACTGCACATGCGTCCCAGTCCGATGGATCGAGCCCGGCTGCACATTTCCAGCGACGCGCAAACGCTTGGAATACGCCCCATCGCCCATCGTGTGCAGCTCTTTAATCGTGACGTAGTAGCTCTTGCTGTCTTGCACGCCGGTGTAGGCCAAATAGCTGAGCAACACCAGGATCACCGCACTCGCTGCGCCGAACTTGAGATACGTCTTGCCTTGACTGGACATGGAAAGCCTTAGAGGGAAAACCCCGTACTTACAATCTACTCATCCCGGGAGCACGAATCAAGGTTACCGGAAGGCCCATACCTTCTCCACCATCCGAACTGGCTCGTTTCAGGAAATTGATCGTGTACCTCGCACCTGGCAGTTTAGACTTCTAGGTCTCTTGTAAATGGTTGCGCAGATGCTCTTGATATGGAATGAGGATGCCATGAAACGTGTTCGATCGAAGCGGTCGACGCAGGCTGCCGCCGTCTTTTTTTGCTGTCTCTGCACCATAGCAAACGCGGGGGCTCAGGCCCATCCTGATGCACAGAACCTCCTCCGCCAGATGACGCTGCCGGAAAAAATCGCCCAGCTCTCGCAAGTCCCAGGGTTCCCCATTCCAGAATTCAAGGAGCAGGTGGGGAGCATGGAAGACGTGATTCGCAAGTACGGCGCGGGCTCGGTCTTGTGGGTCTCCGATCCGAAAGAGATTAACCGCCTGCAGCACATTGCGGTCGATGAATCACGGCTGCACATTCCCATTCTCTTCGGACTGGATGTGATCCATGGCTATCACACAGTTTTCCCGGCGCCGATCGCGATGGCCTCCTCGTGGGATCCCAAGCTGGTCGAGTCCGCGCAGACAATAGCAGCCCGTGAAGCCCGTGCCGCCGGCATAGCGTGGACTTTCGCGCCCATGCTGGATATTGCCCGGGACGCGCGTTGGGGGCGCATGGTGGAGGGCGCAGGAGAAGATCCTTATCTCGGAGCCGCGATGGCGCGAGCGCAGGTTGCGGGATTTCAAGGGACGCAAACTAGCTCACTCGATCGCGTGCTGGCCTGCGCGAAGCACTTTGCCGGGTATGGCGCGGCCGATGGCGGCCGCGATTACGATTCTTCTTACATCCCCGAAGAGCAAATGTGGAATACGTATCTTGTGCCGTTTAAAGCGGCACTCGATGCCGGCGTGGGCACGTTCATGAGCGCCTACATGGATTTGAACGATGTGCCCGCCACAGGAAATCGCTGGCTGCTGCACGATGTTCTGCGCGATGCCTGGCATTACGGCGGGTTCGTGGTCAGTGATGCCAATGCTGTGCATAGCCTGATTACCCATGGATATGCGCGCGACGGCCAGGATGCCGCCATGAAGGCATTTTCGGCGGGCCTGGATATGGACATGGCCAGCGGCACGTATTTGAAGTATCTGGCCGACGAAGTGAAACAAGGACGGGTATCAATGCAGCAGATTGACGACGCGGTGCTGCCGATACTGGAAGCCAAAATTCGTCTCGGCCTGTTCGAGCATCCGTTCGTGGATGAAACCCGAATTCCTCAGGTGCTGAATGCGCCCGAAAGCCTCGAACTGGCCCGCGCGGCAGTGCAGCGTTCTGTAGTTTTGCTCCGCAACGAGCAAGCTCTGCTGCCGCTCGACAAGCGCCAGATCCGATCCATCTCCGTGATCGGTCCGCTGGCCGACGCCGAACTGGACCTGCTGGACATGTGGGGCGCCATGACGAAACCGGGCCCTACCGTCAGCATCCTGCAAGGAATTAGGAACAAAGTTGGGAGTGCGGTGCACGTTGAGTTTGCTCACGGGCCCAATATCCGTCGAGACATTCCCTCCTTCTTCGAAAATGTCCCGATGGTCACCATCAAAGAGCAACCGCAGCAAGCACCCGCGCAAGCCCGCAAAGCCTTGGATGACGCAGTTGCAACCGCTAAGCGGAACGATGTGGTCGTGCTTGTGCTGGGCGAGATCGCGCTCATGAGTGGAGAGGCGGCCTCCCGTTCTTCGCTAAGACTCTCTGGAGGACAGGAGGAATTGCTGGAAGCCCTCGTAGCGACTGGCAAGCCTGTCGTCCTGGTGTTGGTCAATGGCCGTCCGCTTGATATCTCCTGGGCCGCGGAACATGTCCCCGCGATTCTGGAGACTTGGTATTCGGGAAGTCAGGCCGGGAACGGAATCGCGGACATTCTTTTCGGCGATGCTGATCCGGCCGGACATCTGCCGGTAAGTTGGCCCCGAAATTCCGGCCAAGAGCCTCTCTACTACAACCACAACCGCACCCAAGCCCCCGAGGACGCCCCCGACTTCAAGTCACGTTACTGGGACAGCAAAAGCACTCCCCTGTACCCGTTCGGTTATGGACTGAGCTATACGAGCTTTTCGTACAGCAATCTCGCGGTGGATCGGGCAGAAGCGAAAGTTGGGTCCACCCTGGACGTTTCTGTGGACGTAACCAACACGGGCAATCGCCCCGGCGACGCGGTCGCACAACTCTACATTCATCAGCGAGCCGGAAGTGCGTCTCGACCAGTCCGCCAACTGAAAGGTTTTCAGCGGATCACAGTTATCCCTGGCGCCACGCAGACACTTCACTTCAAGCTAGGTCCGGATGAACTTCAATTCTGGAGACCGGTAAAGAAAGAGTGGGTCATCGAGCCGGAGCAATTCGATATCTGGGTAGGAGCGGATTCTGCCGCCAAGCTTCATAGCGAATTCCACTTGATCCGATAGTGGATGGCGCGAGCTTAGGTTCTTCTGCAAGCCCTCTGCTCCTTGGACATTCGAAAAATCGATTCCTCGAATCAACAAGACGCGTTCGATCCTGCTCCAAGTCATTGCTTTCACGCGGTCGGAGCAGGACTTAGTCCTACCGATGCGTGCCATCCATTGTTTGCGTTTGCGCTGGCCCATGCCTGCGCTATATCTAACATCAATCTTCCTTCCAGCATCGGGGTGCTCCATGAATTCCATCGTCCGGCAGAATCGTCGAAGTCGTCGTAATGTCAGCAGCAACGTGCAGGCGAAAGCCGGCAAGCCCCCGCTCGAGGTTTTGTTCGCGCTGGACCGCATGGTGGTGGAAGTTTCGATGCAGCTATACAACGTCGACGACCGCGATCGGGCGCGCATGCGCCGCGAAAATCGGCGGCTGCACGCAGCCCTGAGGCGGCACTTTCCTTCCCTGCTGAAACGGGCCGCTTAGGTAAATTCCTGAGGCTTTCGGTCGGATCATGCTGCGTCCGCTAGAATGAGTAGCGAACTCATATGATCCATCCCTGGCACGACGTGACTCCCGGTGGCAAGCTTCCGCAGGAATTCGACTGCGTGATCGAAATTCCCTTTGGATCGAGCGTGAAGTATGAGCTGGATAAATCCAGCGGCCTGATTCGCCTGGATCGCATCCTCTACTCCGCGGTTTATTACCCAGCGAATTACGGGTTCATTCCGCAGACTCTGGCAGAAGACGACGACCCTCTGGATGTCCTGGTCCTTTGCCAGGAAACTGTGGTCCCATTGACCATCATTCACGCGCGCACGATCGGTTTGATGACGATGATCGACGTCGGCAAAAAAGATCACAAGATCATCGCCATCGCGACCGAAGATCCGGAGTTCAACTCGTACCACGAAGCTCAGGAAATGCCGCCGCACCGGCTGATCATGCTCCGCCGCTTCTTCCAGGATTACAAGCTACTGGAAGGCAAGGCGGTCGAAGTCGACGATATCCTTCCGGCGGAGCAAGCGCACCCCATCATCCTGGATGCGCTCCATCGCTACAGCGAACAACGGCGCAAAGGCTTCATTCCGGCAAAATAAACCCTCGCTCTATTTGAAGGTGAAGCTGAGTTCTTTGGTTTCGTTCGCCCCGATCGTCACCGTCTGCGCGGACGTACCCAGCTTCTCGTGCCAGGCTTTAAGCGTATAAGTTCCCGGCGGCAAATTGCTAAGGTCGAAGCTTCCGTCTTTTCCGGTTACCGCGAAATAAGGGTGCTTGAACACCGCGATGTAACTTTTCATCCAGGGATGCACGTTGCACTTCACGGGAATCGCAACTTCCTCGCGCGCGAAGGCCTCTTCCATTTTCGTTCCCGGGGGCTCTGCCTTGTTCCACTCGCGATTGTTGATGGGCTGCGGATGAATATTGTGCGCCGTGGAGTCTTCGTTCACCAGTTCCAGTTTCTGATTGGCGCGAATGGCCATGACGTGTGGCTGGTAAAGACAGCCCTTCTGCTCAATCACCGCCGGCTCCGTGGGCGGATCGAAGGTCCGGTCGCCTAACCCTTCGGAGACGAACACAATCACGTTCTGCAGCCCACCTTCCCCGTTGACCATGACTTCTTGCGACATCACCGGCGCGGAGTGCGGCTTTGCGCAGCTGGGATCAGATGCCATATTGATCGGCTTTGGCGCGGGTGCTTTGCCTTCGAAATGCACCTTTCCGCGCAGGGTCGAACCGGTCGTGGTGGGCGCGGGGCCTCCGGCTCGTACGCCATACGGAGCCGACAGGCAGAGTGCGATTAACAACAAACTGAAGAACAACACTTTCGGTTTCATACCAGGAACCTCACTAAAATTTTGAATTGCTCTCAATCACTTCTCCGGCACGAACTCTGTGCCAGACGCGCATGATGAATCATTCTTTGTTCTCGAGCCCCTGACGATAGCCCTGCACGAAGGCAGCCCGGTCTTTTTCGGTGGACCAACGTCCAACCGGCGCAAGCAAGTGTGGATTTCCTTCACGGTTCAGCTTGCCGAGGAATAGGCCGTCGCGGTAGGCGGCATCGCCCGCCATCTGAACGCTAACGGTTTGAATCTGCGGTTTACTTCTCATGTCTTTAAACACGAGACTGCCGGTTCCCGCGAATCCCAGTACCAGAACGCATGCCATAATTTTTTCCATAGTTGTTCTCCTTCATCGCGGACGGCGCTGCTCCGCCGTTCGCACGAAAATTTGGCCCATGACGGACCCCTTCTTCAGCCCAGGCACACTTCTGGCTTGCAAGCCGGGAGTGCTGGTTTATCGCGCACACCTCAGCCTGCGCCCGAAAAAGAAAGTCTTTCCGAGTTCCTGCAAACGCGCTTTCTTGGCCTATGTCCCTGGGAACCGGCGGCGGTGGTACCCACTTCGCCGCGCGGAACTGCTTACGGTCGCCGCAAACTTATCAGCTTCCGTATACCAATGTTTGTGGCCGGACAAAGGAATTGTAAAAACTATGTCCAATGCCGTTTCTTGCCCACGTGCATAGGGTCAGCGATTGAATCCGTCCACAGCACGACAATACCGATGACACGATTCGCGCTTGTCAAGGGCGCGTCTGCTCGAGGTCACTTCGACGTAATTTCTTTTCGAGAATGAATCGCGCTCTTTCATTTTTTTGCTTGACATAATGTACTAGTTCTATAGTACACTGATGCACATGGGAAGGAACGGGCGATCTCGATTCCAGCTCGCGATCGATCTGCACACTGGAGTGCCGGTTTACCGCCAACTCATCGACCAGGTGCGCGGCGGAATCGCTGCCGGCTCCCTGACCCCAGGCGACCAGTTGCCCACGGTACGGCAACTAGCAGTCGACCTGCAGATCAATCCCAATACGGTGATGCGCGCCTACCGGGAGCTTGACCTGGGAGGCCTGCTGGAAACGCATCAAGGTACCGGAACATTTATCGCAAACAAAAAAATTGAACGAAGCTCGGCGGAACGGGACCGTCAACTGACGCAACTGGCGGGAGAGTTTGCGTCCAAGGTCGGAGCCGCCGGACTTGCGCTAGAAGATCTGATCGCACGCTTGCGCGATTTGCTGCCCAACACGTCCAGGAGGTAGTTATGGCGACACATCAAATTCAGGGAATGAACGGAGTCGCAGTATTGCTGTTCATCGTTTGCCTGCTGGCGGGGCTCGCAGCATCGCAAGCCGTACATCAGCCGTGGCCGGTGTTCTCCGGAGTACTAGTGGGGCTCTACTTCCTTTTCGCCATCAAAGTTGTCCGCCAGTGGGAGAAGGTGGCCGTGCTGCGCCTGGGCCGCTACGTTGGCCTGCGCGGTCCCGGACTGTGCCACATCGTGCCGATTTTTGAGACGGTGAGCCCGTACGTGGACCAGCGGGTGCGTGTAGCCAGCGTCTCGGCAGAGTCCACGCTGACTCGCGACACGGTTCCGGTCAACGTGGACGCGATTGTTTTCTGGATGGTGTGGAATGCGGAGAAATGCATTCTGGAAGTCGAGAATTTCGTCGATGCGATCAACATGAGCGCACAGACGGCCCTGCGCGAATCCATTGGCCGCCACGAACTGGCGCAGATGATCACCGAGCGCGAAATCCTGGGCCGCGAGTTGCAGCGCATTCTGGATGAGAAGACGAATCCCTGGGGGATTACGGTTCAGTCCGTGGAAATTCGAGATGTAAAAATCCCGCAGGCTCTCGAGGACGCCATGTCGCGCCAGGCGCAAGCCGAACGCGAACGGCAGGCACGAAACATTCTTGGTCAGGCCGAAACCGAGATTGCGGATAAGTTTGCGCAAGCGGCAGCCATCTACCGGAACGACCCAACGGCACTGCATCTGCGCGCCATGAACATGCTGTACGAAGCCATCAAAGAACGCGGCTCGATGGTCATCGTGCCCTCGTCGGTTGTAGAAACCATGGGTCTCGGGGGCATGTTGGCCACAGCGTCGCTGGGCGGAGCAAAACCATAAACAAAGGGATCTGAACCAGATCAGAAGGAGTGAACTTATGAAGTGCTTAAGACATATGTCTTTGATAGCCGGAATCGCGGCGGGAGCAATTGCTCCCCAAGCCGTCGCACAAATTCCGCCCCTGCAAAAAGGAGTGAGCGTGCAAATGGCAGTCACCAATAACGCTACTCCAATGCCGGAGGCAGACAGCCAAGGTGCCTGGATTGTTGCAGTGACTACTCCAGGGCAGATATATTTTGGCACCCAAGCTGTGACTGCCGAACAGCTATCCGAGGAAATGAAGACGCACCCTCGTAACCGCAATGCCAAGCTGTACATCAAGGCCGATGCCCGGGCGCCCTACGCGGGTGTGAAGAAGACACTTCAGGCGGCGAAGGAATTGATGTTTGATAACGCCGTCCTGCTGACGAAACAGCCAGAGGCTCCCGCACTGGGAATGATGGTGCCACCGAAGGGGTTCGACGTACTGCTTACTTCGCCCTCGGAGGCTGTCGTGGTGCAAGTCTCCAGTTCTGGACAAAGAGCGCCCGAACTGAAGGTCAACAATACTGCTGTCTCAGTGGCAAACCTGCAAGCGGCGCTCAATCAGGCACTGCAGAACCGAAGCCAAAGGCTTGTGGTCGTGCATGCAGATCCGCAGCTGCCTTTTGCAGAGGTTGTGCACGTCATCGATGCGACACGTTCGGTGGGAGCCACAGCCGTGCTTCCCGCGGCGGAGATGTAGATCGGCGATTCAATCCGTGCGGCGCAAAGCGCGCAGCATGGGCGCCGCACGGCATTCGGAAAGTCGCAACCACGACGGCTAACACCAGCAATTTTCCTCGACTGAAAGCGCCGAGTCATCACTGCCGCGTGATGCCAATCACAGACACTCTCTCGCGCACAGGATTGTATGGGAACAGCCGGCAAGACCGGATCGAGGGCATTGCCGGGAGGTCCCGCATATGCCGACCCGAAGAAGCTTCCTGCAATCCACCGCCGCCATGGCCGCTGCCCTGTCCGGGGCGTCCGCGCTAGAGGCGCAAGCTCTGTCGCGCGCGAGCGGCGGAATCCTGACCGAACCCGCCTCCGCCCGGCCGACAGCGCCAGTGCAAGTACCGAGGATGAAGTTTTTCGATACCGAAATCAGCCGCATGGTTTTGGGCGTGAATCCGTTCTGCGGCTACGCGCATTACAACAACAACTTCTCCGGCGCGATGAAGGATTGGTACACTCCCGAACGCGTTTGCGCCGTGATGCACGAGTCTGCGCGCTATGGCATCAATGCCTTCAATTATGTGGCTTTGGAACGCCTGCCGCAGGATTGGCTCCGTTTCATCGCCGAGGGCGGCAAGATGCACTTGATCATGCAGGTCTTGAGTGATGACGAGGATACAGCCCGACTCGCAAAGACCCTGAAGCCACTGGCTATGTTCCGGCAAGGCGAGGTCACCGATATTGCCTATCGCAATGGCGCAATGAACACCGTCCGCGAGTGGTGCAAGAAGGTCCGCGACATGGGCGTTATCGTGGGAGTCGGCACGCACAAATCGGAGGTGATCGCGCAGGTGGAAGAAGAAGGATGGGATGTGGACTTCTATGCGGGATGCGTCTACAACCGCACGCGCACTAGGGAAGAATGGAAGAAGGTTCTGAACGGGGAGATCATGGAGATGGAGAACGAAATATACGTTCAGAGTGATCCGCCACGCATGTACAGCGTCATGCGGCAGACCACGAAACCTTGCTTCGCGTTCAAGGTACTGGGGGCGGGAAGAATCGCCGACGGCGGCATCGAGCAGGCATTCCGCACGGCATTCAGCAGCATCAAGCCCAACGACGGCATTTTTGTGGGGATGTTTCCGCGAGCCAAAGACGAAGTGCGGGAGAACGCGGAAATCGTGCACCGCATCCTGCAGGGGTGAGGCTCAGTTGTCAGTTGTCAGCACTTAGTACTCGACCATCGCTTTCAGTTCCAGTGCATTCTTGGCTGCAAATCCTGCCTGGTCGTTGTCGAAGTACACGAAGACATGTTTCAGCTTTTTGCGCCACAGCTGAATGCGTTCAGCCCATCCGCCAAGAGTTTCAGCGCTGTAATCGCCCTGATATTTGTTGCCTGGGCCGTGGAGCCTCGCATAGGTGAAGTCGGCGGTGATTTCGATGGGCGACTGAAATCCCGCAAGTTCGTAAATGCAGAACGCCGCGTTGTATCGCCGCAATACTTCGTAAACTTGCGGCACGTTCCAGGTCTCATTGCGAAACTCGAATACGTAACGATGCGCAGGAGGCAGCCCGGCGAGGAACTGCTCAAGCCTTTCCACGTTCACCTTCCAGCTCGGCGGCAGTTGAAACAGAATCGGCCCTAGCCGCCGCTCGAGTTTGTCGATCACGACCAGGAACTTGTCGACGGCATTTTGCGGATCGTTGAGCTTGCGGTTATGCGTGATGTAGCGGCTGGCTTTGACCGCGAAGCAAAAGCCCGGCGGAGTTTGGCGACACCACAATTCCAGCGCGGATAGTTGCGGCAGCCGGTAGAAACTGTTGTTGATCTCTACAGTGTCGAATCGTTCCACATACCACTGGAGCATCTTGGAGGCCGGAAGCTTGTCGGGATAAAACGGCCCCTTCCAATGCTTGTAGTGCCAGCCAGAGGTACCGATGTGGACTGCTGGCGAATCTTGCTTTTCCATACGTCTGCCAGTCGGTGGAACTCCCTCAATCGCTCAACCGCGTCTTGGATGGGAATTCTGTGATTCGGGATGGCAGACCTTGTCGGACCGGGTCTCATTGACTAGTCAGATGACTAGTTATATAATGCTAGTATGAGTAGGTGGCAACTGCAGGAGGCTAAGGCCCGTTTCAGCGAATTTCTGGATGCCGCGCTGAGGAAAGGGCCTCAAATCGTTACCCGGCGTGGCGTGGAAGAGGCTGTTCTCGTCCCTATGGAAGAGTGGCGGCGACTCCAGATGGAGAGTCGTCCCAACATCAAGGACTTGCTGCTCAGCGATACAGCGAGATTCGAGGACATCGTGCCCAGGCGCGGCGCATGGAAACACCGGACCGGTGTCGACTTCACCGGCCCGGAATTCAAGTAAAACTCGATCGCCGGTGACTCGATACCTGTTGGACACCAATATCGTTTCTGAACTACGCAAGGTCAAGCCTCACGGGGCCGTTGTAGCCTGGATGAAGACGCTTCGCGCGGAGCAGATTTTCGTCTCGGCAGTGACGCTCGGAGAGCTACAGACGGGCGTAGAGTTGACGCGCAAGAACGATCCTGCGAAGGCTCACGAAATCGAGAACTGGCTGAATCAAATGGAGGCGTCGTTCGCCGCACTTGCAATGGACAGCAGGAGTTTTCGCGAGTGGGCGAGACTGATGGTTGGTAGATCGGGGGCGTACTCGGAAGATGCGATGATTGCCGCTACTGGGCGTGTCCACGGGCTCGTAGTCGCAACTCGAAATGAACGGGACTTTCGGCAGTTTCAAGTCCCAGTCTTGAATCCTTTCCAGTTCGAGGCGTAGCGGCGGGAAACGGGTTGCCGCCATGGAGTGCGCCAGGTCGTGCCAGCATAACTGGCCTGACACGAGGTCGAGCACAGAACCTCCGAGCTTCGCTCGGATGGACAGCCGAGGCGGCTGTCCCTACATGAGATGTCCCGACATGGGATGTCCCGACATGAGGGTTGCTACTTCAGGGTGACTAGTTTGTCTACCAACTCCGAATAGTCTTTTTTCTCGATGCCGTGAACTTGTTTGTTGTATTCGTCCACTTTGGACGAGTAATTCATCGAGCAGAACTTGGGACCGCACATGGAGCAGAATGCCGCTTCCTTGTAGAAGTCGTCGGGCAAAGTCTCGTCATGCATGGAGCGCGCCGTTTCAGGATCGAGCGATAGGGCGAATTGCTTTTCCCAATCGAACTTGTAGCGAGCGTAGCTTAGGGCATCATCGCGGTCGCGGGCGCCGGGGCGTCCACGGGCGATGTCGGCGGCATGGGCGGAAATCTTGTACGCGATGATGCCATCTTTTACATCTTTTTCGTTCGGCAGCCCCAGGTGCTCCTTCGGGGTCACGTAGCACAGCATGGCCGCACCGTACCAGCCGATCATGGCCGCGCCGATGGCGGAGGTGATGTGATCGTAGCCGGGAGCGATATCAGTCACCAGCGGGCCGAGCGTGTAGAACGGGGCCTCGTAGCAATATTCGACTTCCTTTTCGACCTGCTCCTTGATCTTGTCCATGGAGACGTGGCCGGGGCCTTCGATCATGACTTGGACATCTTCTTCCCAGGCTTTCTTAGTCAGCTCGCCGAGAGTTTTGAGTTCCGCGAATTGCGCTTCGTCGCTGGCATCGGCGACGCAACCGGGGCGCAGACCATCACCTAAAGAAAAGCTGACGTCGTATTTTTTGAAGATTTTGACGATGTCGTCGAAACGCTCGTAGAGAAAGTTTTGTTTGTGGTTGTAAGCCATCCATTGCGCCAGGATCGCTCCCCCGCGGCTAACGATTCCGGTGATGCGCTTGGAAATAAGCGGAAGATACTGGATGAGCACTCCGGCGTGGATGGTCATGTAGTCCACACCCTGCGCGGCTTGCTCTTCGATAACTTCCAGCATGACTTCGGCGTTAAGGTCCTCGACTCGTTTCACGCGGGCGATGGCTTCGTAAATGGGCACAGTTCCAATTGGAACTGGCGAGTGTCGCAGGATGGCTTCGCGGATCTCGTGAATGTTGCCACCCGTCGAGAGATCCATCACGGTATCGGCGCCGTAGTGGACCGCGGTGTGCAGCTTTTTCAATTCCTCATGGATCTCGGAGGTGACTGCCGAGTTACCAATATTGGCGTTGATTTTGCATAGCGAGGCAACGCCGATGGCCATGGGCTCGAGTTCGGGATGGTTGATATTGGCGGGGATGATCATTCGGCCGCGGGCGACTTCGTCGCGCACCAGTACGGGCGCGAGCTTCTCTTTATGGGCAATGAACGACATTTCCTCGGTGATGACGCCCTGACGCGCGTAATGCATCTGGGAGAAGTTACCATCGCGATTCTCTTGTTTGCGCCGGGAGAGCCACTCCGCGCGGGGTTTAGGAACACTGTAGCCATTGCCTTTCGAGCCGTTGGTGGAAGTCATGAGAACCCCAGCTTTCGAAAATCTCTCTGAATTGTAATTATAGACGCGTCCCAGAATCAGCCGCTGGCGAACTGAGGTCGAAGGGCAAAACCACAAAGCCACACGAGCGATCACAAAGGCAGGAGTTATGCGTCTATTTGGTGATCTCATCCGTGCAGGCTTAAAATCGCTGCTTTGCGCTCTCAAGGAAGCCAAGGAGAACCTGAAAATGCGTGCATTCCGTCTCGCGCTCGTGTTGGTTTTACTCCCGACCGTCTCCGCCTTCGCACAGTCAACTTCCCCCAGCAAGCCGGGACCGGGATTCAGCATCGACAACATTGATAAGAGCGTCGATCCCTGCGTCGACTTTTACCAATTCGCATGCGGGAACTGGATTAAGAGCTCAGAGATTCCCGCCGACCGGCCATCCTGGCAGAGCTTTTCGGAATTGAACGAAAGCAACCTCGAGATCGAGCACAAGATTCTGGAGAAGGCAGCTGCCGGCGGAGCTGGCCGCAGCGCCATTGATCAGAAAATTGGCGATCTTTACGGATCCTGCGTGGACGAGAAGGCGGCCGACAGCAAAGGGCTCGCACCGGTCAAACCGGAATTGGACCGGATCGCTGCGGTGAAGGACAAGGCCGGAATGATTGACGAGATCGCGCATATTCAGCTGATCGGTCCCAATCCGCTATTCAATTTCTATTCGAATTCCGACCTGCACAATGCCGACCAGGTAATCGCGTATATCGATCAGGGAGGCTTGTCGCTGCCCGACCGTGACTACTATGTGAAAGACGACCCGGACAAAGTGGAAATGCGCAAGCACCTCGCGGATTACGTGACCAGCGTGTTCACGCTGGCCGGTCAGAGTCCGGAGCAGGCAGCGACTTCCGCGGATACGGTTCTTGCCGTGGAGACGCTGCTGGCAGCCGCGTCCATGGATCGAACCAAGCGGCGCGATCCGAAAAATCGCGACCACAAGATGACGCGGGAAGAAGCCGCCGCATTGGCTCCGAACTTTTACCTGGATCGCTACTTTGACGATATGGGCGCCCCCAAATTCAAGGAACTGAACGTCACCAATCCGGATTTCTTCAAGCAGGTGAACGGGGTGCTGGCCGCCCTGCCTTTGGATTCCCTCAAGACTTACGTGTCGTGGCACGTGCTGCGCGATGCCGCTCCGTGGCTTTCTCAGCCGTTCGTCGAAGCGAATTTCAAGATGCGGCAGGCGCTCACCGGACAGAAACAGATTCAGGACAGGTGGAAGCGCTGTGTCAATCTCGTAGACGAATCTTTGGGCGAGGCACTGGGGCAGCGCTACGTGGAAGTGACCTTCGGCGCTGAGGGTAAGCAACGCATGTTGAAGATGGTCGATGCGCTGGAGCAGTCGTTGGACAATGACATACAGGGCCTCGAGTGGATGAGCCCCGAAACCAAGAAGCAGGCCAAGGTCAAGTTGCAGGCGATCCGAAATAAGATCGGCTATCCCGACAAATGGCGAGACTACAGTTCGGTCGCGATCAAGCCAAACGACCTGCTGGGCAACGTCGAGCGTGCCACCGAGTTCGAATCGAAACGGCAGATCGCAAAAATCGATAAGCAGCTGGACCGCGATGAGTGGGGCATGAATCCGCCGGAGGTCAATGCCTACTATAGCGGCTCCTACAACGAAATCGTGTTTCCGGCGGGGATTCTGCAGCCTCCCTTCTTCGACAAGAACATGGATGACGCGGTCAACTTCGGAGGCATTGGGCTGGTCATTGGTCACGAGCTCACGCACGGCTTCGACGATCAAGGGCGCAAATTTGATCCGCACGGGAACTTGCGCGATTGGTGGACCGAGCAGGATGGAAAAGAGTTCGAGAAACGAGTCAGCTGTGTGGCCGATGAATACTCCAACTTTGTTGCAGTCGACAACATGAAGCTCAACGGGCGCCTGACGCTGGGCGAGAACACTGCCGACAACGGCGGAGCGCGGGTTGCCTTAGCAGCCTTGGAGCACATGATCGCGGAAGATAAAACCGGAAAAGAAGGGCAGAAGATTGACGGCTACACGCCCGAGCAGCGGTTCTTCCTGGGCTTCGGAAGGGTGTGGTGCGAGAAGCAGAGACCGGAATATCTGCGCATGCAGGTCAGCACCAATCCGCACTCGCCGGGCAAGTATCGGGTCAACGGGGTCGTGCAGAATATGCCGGAATTCCAGAAGGCGTGGGGATGCAAGGCTGGGCAGCCCATGGTTGCCGAGAATGCTTGCCATGTTTGGTAGAACCGCGGCATCAGACCTCTAACACTCGCTTCGCTCGGGGCGGACGAGGCGTCCGCCCCTCCACAAACGGCAGGCCGGCGCTACTTGCCTTCAAGGTTGATGTCGCCGACGCTCACGTGAGCACGGAGCTCGTACTTGCCGTCGCCGTGGTATTTCAGCGTCTTGCCTAACCACCCGCTGGTTTCGCCATAGCCGTCGCCATTGACATCACCAATGCCGGCACTGGCGTGAACGAAGCGGTAACCGGAGTGGCCGGTGGCGATCCGAATGTCGCCTACACCGAGACTCAGATCCTTGTCGCCTTCGATGTTCTCCACAGTCAGGTCGCCGACTTTCTCGTGCACGTCGAGGTTGCTGTTCTCCGGGACTTCGAGCTCGACATCGAAGTTGGTGTTCCCGCCAGAGGACGCGTGGAATTCGATATTGGCATCTTTGCCGTGAACGTCAAACTCTACGGTGGCCTTCTTAACACTCGATTCGTGCTTGGATTTCACCGTGTACTCGAGCCGGATTTGGTTGGAGTCGCCGCGTTTGATGTGGAGGTCCCCGACAGTCATCCGGACATGGATCATCCCGCCAGTCACGAAATCGCGCGCGTCGCGACGAGTCTCCTCATATTTCCAGTCGTCGGCTGCGCAAAGGGAGGGCACGGCGAATGCGATCAACGCGAGACAGATCAGAAGTGTTTTGTTCAGTGGAAACGACGCACGCCTTTCGACCATCGGACACCTCTCAGGCACAAAGACGCCTGCTCCCTGATACGAGTGGAAGCGAGCAAAGGTTCCCCCAAAAGGCTTTCGATGCTCTAGCGGTATCCGTCCAGTGTTTTGGCGGCGCGCTCCAGGGCGGCGGCGAGCACGGCAAGTTGCTGTTGCGCTCGCTCCTTATCTCCTTTGTCCAGAGCTTCATTGACCCCGGGAATCACCACGGCAGCATAGCCGGTGTATTCGCCCGGCGCGTAGATAGCATGCCGGTACCAATTGCGGTGAGGCAAGCCCTGGGGCACAAGCAACGCGCGCTCCGTGGCCAATAAGGCCTGATTCAGGCGCGAAACGTCGTGAGGAGGATTCTTCTCCCTGGACAGCATCTTTGCCCCAGCAGTCTCAAAATGATGGGCAGCCGCATTGACGGGTGCGAAGTCGAGCCCCTTTTCGCCAAATTTGTCGTGGGCCCTCTTCTCTGCCGCATCCAGATAGGAGTTGATCTCCTTGGCATATTCCTCGTAGTCGTACGGGATCACATCCGCGCCGGCCATTCGGACCATCTGCAGGCCAAAGACGCGTGCCATCTGCTGGTCATAGAGAAAGTCGGGATCGCCGAATTTCTTGAACCAGGCGAAATTGTCGAAGACCGAGTGATAAACGCCGTAGGATCCACTCGAACTGATATCGGTTGCGGGCACTCCCAGGTGCTGGAGAAAGGCGGTGTAATCGGAACCGCTCCCGAGATCCCCTACGGGGACATCAGTCTTGGCCTGCGCGGCGGGAGCGCGATGGTTCTCCAGGGCTGCTTCAGCAGGCGACTGCGAGGCCGAAGCGTGGGCAGCCTTGTCCCAGTTCTCGTAGACAGTTCCGCCCTTCGGGCTGGGCACCGCCTTGGTAACGTCGCGCACAAACTGCTTGAGGCAAGGCACAGCCGAGGCGCCGAATTTCTGGCCTGATACGGCCACATCCATGTTGAAATACGCGGGAGATCTGCGGAGTCCCGCCTCGTTTTGTTCGACCCACTCGGTCGAGCCCATCAGGCCCTCTTCTTCGCCATCCCAGCTACCGAAGACCACTGTGCGCTTAGGCTTCCAGCCTGACCGGAGCAGTTCCCCGATTCCGTGTACTGCTTCCAGCATGGCCGCGGTACCGCTGTTCGGATCCACGGCGCCGTAGACCCAGGCGTCTCGATGATTTCCGGCGACCACCCATTCGTCGGGCAATTCACCGCCTTGCACTTTTCCAATCACATCCCACAGCGTGCGGAATTCATAGTCCTGCTTGAGGTGCATCTTCACGCGCGCCGGGCCTGGACCCACGTGATAGGTGAACGGTAGCGAGCCTTGCCATTCGCGAGGTGATTCAGGTCCGTCGAGGTGCTGCAGGATGGGCCAGGCATCGTGATAAGAGAGGGGCGTAACCGGAATTTTCGGCACCTGTGCCGAGAGTTGCGGAGCAATGCGTTCAGCCGGTGAGAGCGAGGCAACAGAGGCGATGCCGGGAGTGGTGGGATCGCCGGGAAACTCGAACATGTAGCCCACGGAGCCACGCTGGACGCCGGTATCGGGGCGCCAGGGTCCTTCGGGGTATTTGTCTCCCCGTCGCCAGCCGTCGTCAGCCGGATCGGAGTAGATGATGACTCCCGCTGCGCCACGTTCCTGGGCCACGAAAACTTTGACTCCGCGGAAGTTCTGACCATAGCGTACGAGGAGGATTTTTCCTCGTACATCAATTTTCATTTTGTCCAGCTTTTCGAAGTCGTCCGGGGTTCCGTAATTGGCGTAGACGACGTCGGCTTCGATATCGCCGGAAGGTGACATGCCACTGAATGGGATGACCACGCGGGGGTCGTCCTGAAAGGGGTCGCCATCGACATGCTCGCGAGTAGGGCCGTGCAGTTCGACCCCGGCCGGGGCGGTTAGGTCGACGCTAATCTCTGACGGGTAGTTGATCCAGGCTTTGTATTCGACGATGTCTGTGTCCAGACCGGCTTCGCGGAATTTTTGCGCTACGTAGTCGGCGGTTGCTTTGTCCTCGATTGTGCCCGCCATATGCGGAGCTTGGGTCAGGGTTCGAAGATGCTGCTCTGCGAGTTTAGGGTCGGGCACCGCGAGGAAGCGCGCTTCGATGGCCGACTCCGAAGCAGTATCACGGAAGCCGAGGAACCCACCGCCCGGAACAGCAGGTGCGGATGAATTTTTGTTTGGAGTTCTTGCCGAACCGGAAATGATCAGGGCGAACAGAAGCGTGACCAGCGAAAGGGATTTCATCGGGCTCCTGGACCGAAGGGTATTAAGAGTAGCACAGCCCCGAATTTAGAGCTGCGACGGCATCAGGAGCGGATCTGGCCGGAGCCGACGATCTCGTACTTCGACGATGTGAGTTCCGCCAGGGCGAAAGGACCGCGGCAGTGGAGTTTCTGCGTGCTGATGCCCATTTCTGCCCCGAAGCCGAATTCCCCGCCATCGGTGAAGCGCGTCGAGGCGTTCCAGTAGACGGCGGCGGAATCCACTTCGCGCAAGAATTTTCGGGCATTCGCTTCGTCATTGGTCACGATCGCGTCGGAATGTTTCGTGGAGTACTTGTTGATATGGGCGATCGCCTGCCCGACATCCGCCACGACGGCGGTCCCGATGCACAGGCGCAGATACTCTTCGTACCAATCCTGATCGTTAGCGGGGGATATCGGTAAATCGGGTGCCATGACGCGAACCCGGGCGTCGCCGCGGACCTCAACCCCGGCGTCAATCAGCTTTCGCAGAATGCGCGGAACGTACTCTGCCGCGATGCGCTCATGCACCAGCAACTTTTCGGCGGCATTACACACCGAGGGGCGCTGTGTTTTCGCATTGATTACAATTTCGTCTGCCATGTCGAAATCAGCGGATGCATCGACGAAGACATGGCAGTTACCCGCTCCAGTCTCAATAACGGGGACGGTGGAGTTTTCGGTCACGTACTTGATGAGCCCCTCGCCGCCCCGGGGGATAACGACATCGATCAACCCGCGAGCCGTAATCAGTTCCTGAACAGACTGGCGTGTGCTGCAATCCAGCAACTCGATTGCGCCTTTGGGCATGCCAGCAACGTGCGTCATGATCTCCACCAGCGCTTGATTGGTGCGGGCAGCTTCCTTCCCGCCACGCAGGACGATCGCGTTACCCGTCTTGAGTGCAAGCACCGCAGTATCAACCGTGACATTGGGGCGAGACTCATACACGATGCCGATCACTCCCAGCGGCACACGGACCTTGCGGATATGCAGGCCGTTGGACTTCGTCCATTCCGCAAGAATGTCGCCGATTGGATCCGGCAAGGCCGCGACCTCGCGCACACCGGCAGCCATCTCTTTGATCCGTGCCGATGTCAGAAGAAGACGGTCACGCATGGCGCCTTGCATGCCGGAGTTCTCAATGTCCGCGGCATTCGCTTCGAGAATGCCTTTCTCACATGCTTCCAGCGAGTCGGCAATGGCGAGCAGGAGAGAATTTTTGTCCGCGGTCGACAGCAGGGCAACTTTCGCCGACGCACAACGCGAACGCAGAAGTTTTTCCTCAGTGGAAGCAGAGATGGAGGCACTGGCCATCAACTCAACCTCTGCCCTGGGAAATAGGTTCCAATCTTGCGGGAAATCCCCAAGGTGATGGCCTGCGGATGCCGCCCGTTCACGATAGCCACGTGGACGCCGGCCTCGCTGGCGAGCTTGGCGGCTCGCAACTTGGAAAGCATACCGCCCCGCCCCAGGGAGCTCTTGCCATTGCATTGGGCTTCAAGCGCGGGGGTTAGTTTCCGAATCACGCGCTGGAGACGGGGTTTTTTTTGGCCGTTGGGAATCATGAATCCGTCAACATTGGTCAGCAGCAAAAGCCAATCGGCCTTCACGGCAGTGGCGAGCAGCGAACTCAGTTCGTCGTTGTCACCGAACGCGCCTTCCAACTCCCGCACAGAAACGCTGTCGTTCTCATTCACGATCGGTACCACGCCCAGTGACAGCAACTCTGCCAAAGTGTTCTGCAGGTTGCGATACCGAATCGAAGAAGTGAAGTCGTCGCTCGAGAGCAGCAGTTGAGCAACGATTTTCTTTCCGAAAAACAGGCGCTCGTAGGTGTGCATCAGTTTGCTCTGCCCTACCGCGGCACAGGCCTGCATGCGGGGGACGCCAGTTGGCCGCTTTCGTAAATTCAGGCCCGACATGCCCGCGGCAATCGCTCCCGAGGTGACAATCAGGTACTCGTTCTTCGACAAATCAAACTGGTCCACCATGCCGCGCAGCAGATTGATATCGATCTGCCCGCCGGGAGCAATGAGACTGGTGCCGACTTTGATCACTACTCGCATGTTTTCCTGGTTCTTGCGATTTCGCGCTGCCGCGAATCCCCCATGGGGAGAATGCAGCCCGGAAGGGACAACAGTTCTATCCTGCCGTTAGCTTAATGTCCGCTGAAATAAACGACTTCACCGCACTTAGCGTCAAAATCAGTGGCTAAAGTCTGGCTAAAAGATTAACAAAGGCCAGTAGCCAGGTGGTCATATTTCTTCCAGTCTTTTCCCTGGAGCTAAGAGTAGCGAACAAGAAGACGAAAGTCGAACCGAAGAGAATCTCTCTGGAAGAAGCGATTAACTCCGATTGCCTAGAACGTAATCAGAAGCCATGCCTCTCTGGGCTCGCTCTGGAGCAACTCTTGGATGGACGCCTTCGCCTGACACAATCCTCCGGCAATCGAAGATCAAACAGCGATGTATGCATGGTTTAGACGGTGGAGAATCCCACTCACTGGGTGTGCAGAATGAGGCTTGTTGACCTAATCAGCCCTTTATACCCAAAACCCTGACCGGGCATTTTGAATGAGATGATTCCATAGCAATGCCGGCTCCGGTCGGGCACTCCTGGTGTTTCCTCTACTGATGTAGGGCAGCACGTTCGCGAACAGCATCATCACTATCCGCGGAAGGTTTTGTGAATAGGCAATCAAGCGGCGCACCGAGGGAGACGTTCCGGCGCTGCTCCATCCCGGGAAGCTTGATCGAGACGATGATCATGATCAGTTTCTTGCCCCATTTGCGCTGGTTCTTGTACGACGGCCGATTGAGCAGGTTAACCCATGCCAGGCCGGTGGCGTATCCGTTCTGTTGCAGGTAGTCGAGAACGGGAGCAGCAATCGCAAATTGAAGTCCCTGCCGGCGGAAGCCTTTGAGCACAAGCGAATCGTATTGAATGACTTCGCGGGTCCGCGGACGGATGGTTAGCCCGAATTCTTTGGCCGACAGGTCGCCGAACCGCGTCCAGGTATATCCGGCCGGTGTTCCATTCAGAAAACCGACTGAAACCAGATCTCCTCTGCGGATGCGAGCTGAGATGTCTTCCGGCCTGAGACCAGCGGGAACTAAAGCTCCGGTCGCGGCCTGCAAGTCGTCGGTTCCGCGAAAGAGCCGCACGACCAAGTCTGGATTGTGGGGAATCGTCGGGCGCGGGCGCGACAAGTCCACCTCGAAAATGCAATATGTACGGACGAATGAATGTGTTAGACGGCGGAGAATACTCCAAGGATCGTAGCGCATAGAAAACCTCAGGGGTAGCAAAAAGGGGAGGAACAGAGTTTATCGCGTACATGTGCTCCTGGCGCTGTTTAATCCGTAACCATGATTGTTCCCCGGCCCCGAGTAAAGTTGGTGGTTCCTGAAGCCAACCAACAGGCTCGGGAGAAAGGAGCCGAACAATGATCATTATTTCGAAGCTGGAACGGAGTTTTCCGTCGACGTAGAGGCTTGAGATCCATTGCTATCCATTGTGCGCGAAAAGCTCTTCACCTTCAGATTGGGGCAGCTCAGTATTCGGTACGTCTCTTCCTTTCGGGGACAGGAAAACTGAAAACATCCGGCAGGCACGATAAACGGTTCGTCGGGGCTTGAATACTCGACTGTACTGAAACCCGGCCCATCGTACGAAGGCAGCGCACTCGTCGATTGAAATTTAAGATGGGAACAATGCGGATCATCTGCTGGGCGATGACGAGTGCTCGCCGACTTCACGGTTTCCGAGGCGCTTAGCGCTCCCAGAGCAATAACCGAAACGAGAACCAGCAATCCTTTCATTTCCAGTCCCCTCACTTGCAGACAATCTAACCTGATCGGCCCCTTGCTCCTATTGCCAGGACGCGTCATTACTACCCCACCTTTGTGTGGTTACTTTCAGGCGCAGGACGAACTGAATGGGCGTAGGCGGCAGCGAAACGGTTCGCTCCCGAGAAGACAAGGCGTAATGAGTGTTATTGATGAAACGTTTTGAGCTGCAGCGGATTTTGAGTGCAATGGGAATTTTCGACTTTTGATTTTTAAGCCATTTATTCGCTGTCAAAAACATCGGGGCCTGGCCTGCCGTTAGAATGGCTTACTGGCAAGTTGAAAACCACGCTTATGCCCGCTTCCAACGCCACCAGCCGATTCTCCGATCGAGTTGAGAACTACGTCCGTTATCGTCCCGGCTATCCCGCCGAGGCTTTGCGGGCGCTGGAAACGGAGTGCGGACTCACGCCGCGGCACACCATTGCGGACGTCGCTTCGGGCACTGGTATCTGGACGCGCATGCTCCTGGAAAATGGCAACCGGGTCTTTGCGGTCGAACCCAACCAGGAGATGCGAAGGGCAGGAGAGCGATTGCTGTCCGTTTTTCCGAATCTGATCAGTACAGCCGGAAACGCTGAAGCAACGACGCTTCCGGACGCCAGCGTGGATTTCGTAACCGCGGCGCAGGCCGCACACTGGTTCGAGCGGGGTGCCGCCCGGCAAGAGTTCGTCAGAATTCTCAAGCCTGGCGGATGGCTGGTGCTGTTGTGGAATGAGCGACTGATCGATCGCACACCTTTTCTGCGCGCCTATGAAGAATTGCTCCTGACTCATGGAACGGACTACGAAGAGGTCCGTCATGAGCGCACCACGGATGCGGTGAATGAATTCTTTGATCCCGCACCCTACCGGGAGCGGAGCTTCGCGATGCGGCAGGAATTCGATTATGCAGGCCTGGAAGGGCGGCTGCTTTCGTCCTCGTATGCGCCAGCGCCGGGGCATCCAAAGCATGCGCCCATGTTGCGGGAACTGCGCCGCATCTTCGACGAGAACTCTTCCGGGGGGTGCGTTGTGTTCGAGTACACAACTCGCATTTACTTTGGAAGAATGAAGTAGCACCGCAAGCCACTAAGAGGTTCAATCAGGAAGTCCATGACGAAGGAAACTGGTATCGAGGTCCACGTGTCTCAGCAAAAATCATTTCACATGACGCCCGAGGAATTCCGCCGCTACGGCCATGCGGTGGTCGACTGGATCGCTGATTACCAGTCCCGAGTTGAGTCGCTGCCTGTTATGTCGCGTGTCCGGCCGGGCGACATCCGCGCTTTGCTGCCGGAGGATCCCCCGACGCAAGGCGAGCCCTTCGAGGCGTTGCTCAAAGATATGGATCGTGTGATTCTGCCCGGCATCACACACTGGCAGTCTCCGAACTGGTTCGGATATTTTCCTTGCAATGCCTCTGGGCCCGGAATTCTGGGCGATCTGTTGTCCTCCGGCTTGGGCGTGCAGGGCATGCTGTGGTCGACGAGTCCTGCGTGCACAGAACTGGAAACCCATGTCATGGATTGGCTGGTGGGCATGCTCGGGCTGCCCGAGAAATTTCTCTCTTCGAATACAGGTGGCGGCGTCATTCAAGACACGGCTTCGAGCGCCGCTCTATGCGCGCTGCTGGCGGGTCGCGAGCGGGCGACGCAGTACGCCAGCAACAAAAAAGGATGCGATGGCCGATTGGTCGCGTATGTCTCTACTCAAACGCATTCGTCTCTTCAGAAAGCAGCGATGATTGCGGGCATTGGAGTTGATAATTTGCGGGCCATCGAGGTGGATGAAACGTTCGCGATGAAGCCGGATGCGCTGGCCCGGCAGATAGAAGCTGATCGGAACGCCGGACTCACTCCCTTCTTCGTTTGCGCAACCATTGGAACAACGTCATCCAATGCGATGGACCCGCTGAACCCGATCGGGAAGCTTTGTGAGCAGAATAATCTCTGGCTTCATGTCGATGCCGCCATGGCGGGTACTGCAATGTTGTGTCCGGAGTTTCGGCATTTTCAGAACGGCTTGGAGTTCGCCCACAGTTACAACTTCAATCCCCACAAGTGGATGTTCACGAATTTTGACTGCAGTTGTTTTTGGGTGGCGGATCGAAAGGATCTGATCCAGACCTTAAGCATTCTGCCGGAATACTTGCGCAACCAAGCGACGGAATCGGGAGCGGTGATCGATTATCGCGACTGGCACATTCAACTTGGCCGTCGCTTCCGCTCGTTGAAGCTGTGGTTTGTGATCCGGTATTACGGGGTGGAGGGCCTGCAACATCACGTTCGCGAGCATGTCCACCTCGCACAGGAGTTCGCAAAATGGATAAGACAGGACGTCCGCTTTGAATTGGCGGCGCCTGTGCCGTTAAACCTGGTTTGTTTTCGACACAAGGGGGGTGACGCGGCCAATCAGGCGATCATGGACCGGCTGAATCAGAGTGGGGATCTGTTTCTGACGCACACGAAGCTCAACGGCAGGCTTACCCTGCGGTTTTGCGTGGGACAGACCAATACGCAAGCAAGCCACGTTGAGAGGGCATGGAAGCGGATCCGGCAGGAAGCAGAAGCCGTCGAACAATAACTGGGCGATGCTGCTCTAGTCGGCGGGCATCGGGGCACTGCCCATAGCTGTCTGCGCCGGAGCAATCGCCACTTCGGGCTGGGAAACTGGCTGTAGCCACTTCCGGACCTCAGGCATCGCGGCACGCATGGCGGCTTCACCCACGCGGATCAGATCGTCGGCCCGTTTGAAGTCGTCATAGGCGTATCCCGCGACATCAGGTTCGATGACTAGGTCAGCCCCGCTCCGCCAAATGCTCGACATGGTGTCCTGAGCGATCGCGAAAGACTGCCCGACGACTTCCAACAGGTTCCGCGGCGCTCCCTTCTGCGTCCACGTTCCCCTCAGGTGCACCGCGATGACGCGATCGGCGCCCATTTCGCGGACCGGATGCGAAGGTACTGGATGCGACAACATCCCGTCGACGAAATATCGTCCACGTATCTCCACCGGCAGGAACATTCCAGGATAAGCGCAGCTGGCTCGTACGGGATCGATCACCGAGCCCGAGTGGAACACTACCGCTTCGCCTGAGTTGAAGTCGGTGGCGGTAACACCGAGGGGGATCCGCAACTCTTCGAAAGTTTTGCACTTCAAGGTGCGGGTCAGAAATGCAATCATGCGATCGTTGGAGGCGAATCCGCAGCGCGAAAGAGTCCATCGGGCGAAGGAGGTGAAACGAGTGTTGTGCGCGAGTTCGTGCATCTCAGCCAGCGTGAGTCCACTGCAGTAGCAGGCGCCGATGAGCGCTCCAACGCTGGTCCCCGCGATGACACGAACAGGAATGCCTTCCTCCTCCAGAACCTTGAGAACACCGATATGCGCAATGCCGCGGGCAAAGCCTCCGCCCAGAGCAACGCCAATGGAAGGGATGGAAACTGCGGCGGGAAATACGGGTTTGCGGGAGAACTCTCGCCCGAATGCCTGCACGGACCGAATAATCTTCCCCAGACCGCCCACTTGCGAACCCCACATCTCCAGCTTGTTATGCTGGGTCTGCTGAATTCTTACTTGAACATTAAGATGCCATATTTTCGAGCAAGGCTGCAGAGCACTAATGGGCCAGGTGCAAGAACCTGCAACCCGCAGGTAACCGTTACCATGCGGGCTGCACGGAGATGACGAATTCCCTGTATTCCTGCTAACTTGCGGACAGTATGATCCGAGAAATTTCAGCCGGGGGAGTCGTTGTCCGAAAAGCGGACGGGGTCTGGTCCATGGCGGTAATCGAACTGCCTTCCAATTCCAAACCCAACTCTGCCCCTAAAAAGCGCGGGTCTGGAGCAAAGGCCAAGCCCGTCACATGCCTACCCAAAGGGCTGGTCGATCCGGGAGAGAAGGCTCTGGACGCAGCACTTCGCGAAGTGCGGGAAGAGACTGGCGTTGTAGCCGAGCCCGTTACGAAGCTGGCCGATATCAAATACGTGTATGTGCGCTCCTGGGGAGACAAGGAGCGAGTGTTCAAGATCGTCAGCTTCTATCTGCTGCGGTACGCATCGGGAACGATCGACGACATCTCCGAAGACATGCGAATCGAGGTCGCTCGAGCAAAATGGATTCCGCTGGACGACGCACCCAAGTTGCTGGCCTACAGTGGCGAGAAGCAAATGGCTCGCAAAGCTCTGGAGTATTTGAAGGCGCACCCGGAGTTGTACGTGTAGGGACAGCCGCCATCGGCTGTCCCGCAGGGCGGAGCCCTGCAGTCCTCGAGTACGTCAACACTGCCGAGCCACGCTCGGCTGCACAGCCTATGGCGGCTGTCCCTACATGTCTATGGTTCAGAGTTTCAGTGTTCAAAATTTCGCGTGCACAGTTGCTATCGTTCTGGAGTACCTCCTGAGTGCTGACAGGCTGACACGAAAAAGTAAGGCCCCGTGCGCGTGATCACATCTGTCGGCGCAGCACACAAGAGCTCCGCGTGCTGTGATTCCAGGCCTAGATAAATTGCCGCAAAAGCGATTACCATTGCCAGTCAAGAGTCTGGTCGGGAACTATGCCCCGATTGCCATCTTCCATCATTCAAAATCCCGTGCGTTCTCGAATCTCCTGGGTGCTTTGAACCGATCGATCGCGAGGCCTGATTATGAAGCGCATTAATAAAGTCGCCGTCCTGGGCGCCGGAACGATGGGCGCCCGCATCGCCGCGCATTTCGCCAATGCCGGCGTACCCAGCTACCTGTTCGACATTGTGCCTCCAGACGCAGACGGACCGGCGCGGAACAAGATCGCCGCCGCTGGTTTGGAAGCCGCAAAAAAATCCAAGCCTGCGGCCTTCATGGAGCCCTCGCTCGCGCGATTCGTTACGGTGGGCAATTTCGAAGATGACATCAATAAGCTTGCCGACGTGGACTGGATTATCGAAGCCGTGGTCGAGAACCTGGAGATCAAGCGCGCCTTACTGAAGAAGGTGGAGGCCGTACGCAAGCCGGGAACCATCGTGACTACGAATACCAGCGGCTTGCCAGTGCACAAAATCGCGGAAGGATTCTCGGACGACTTCCGCTGGGCCTGGTTCGGCACGCACTTCTTCAATCCCCCGCGCTACATGCGCCTGCTGGAAATCATTCCGACACCGGAAGCGGATAAGGCGGCGATCGATGCCATCGCTCATTTTTGTGACATTCGGCTAGGCAAGGGCGTTGTCATCGCGAAAGACACTCCGAACTTCATCGGCAATCGCATCGGGACATTTTCTGTGTTGAATGTGATGCGGCTCATGCAGGAGATGGACCTGAACATCGAAGAGGTGGACGCACTGACAGGACAGGCGCTGGGATGGCCGAAATCCGCCACATTCCGGACCATCGATCTGGTCGGCCTCGATATTCTCGGCCACGTGGTTGGAAACATGACCAAGAATGTGCGCGACGAGCGCAGCGACCTGAAGCTGCCGGATTTTTTCAACCAGATGCTCGAGCACAAGTGGCTGGGAGATAAGACCAAGGGAGGCTTCTACAAGAAGTCGAAGTCCGACGGGAAAGAGGAAGAACGTCTGGCGCTGGATTGGAAGACGCTGCAATATCATCCGCGTCAGAAACCGAAGTTCGCGGCGCTCGATATGGCCAAGAACATCGAGGATACCGGAACGCGAATTCGCACGTTACTGGGCCTGAATGGCAGCGGACCGCAAAAGGGCGACAAAGCGGGGCCGTTCCTGTGGTCAGCCCTCACCGATCTCTGGACTTACGCCGCAAACCGCGTGCCGGAGATTTCCGACTCTGTCGTCGAAATCGATCGCGCCATGAAGATGGGATTCAACTGGGAACTTGGACCGTTCGAGTTGTGGGATGCGGCCGGAGTTGAGTCCAGCGTGGCCCGCATGAAGAAGGAAGGCAAAACTGTCCCGCCCAATGTGGAGCGACTTCTGGCATCCGGCCAGAAATCCTGGTACATCGACGATCCAAAATTTCCCGCGGGAAAGAAGTATTGGGAGATTGGGACCGAGAGCTGGGAACCGCTACAGGTCCCAGCAGGCGTGTGGTCGGTTACGGTCGCGAAAAAGTCGAACGGGGTCGTAAAGAAAAATTCCGGCGCGTCGCTGGTGGATTTGGGTGACGGCGTAGCCTGCCTCGAGTTTCACAGCAAGATGAACTCGCTGGGTGCGGACATCATCAGCCTGATCACGCAGTCTCTGAAGCCGGGCGGCCCCGGAGACGGATTCGACGCATTCGTGATTACGAACGACGCCGGCAATTTCTCGGTTGGCGCAAATCTGATGTTGTTGCTGATGAGCGTGCAGGAAGAAGAATGGGACGAGGTGGATCTGGCGATCAAGCAGTTCCAGGGCATGACCCAGGCCATCAAGTTCTCACCCAAGCCAGTCGTCTCTGCGCCGTTTGGCCTATGCCTGGGCGGCGGTACGGAAATCTCACTGCATGCTGCGGCACGCCAACCTCATGCCGAACTCTACACCGGACTGGTGGAGATCGGGGTTGGATTGCTTCCGGGCGGTGGTGGCTGCAAAGAAATGCTGTTGCGCGCAGTCGACAGTGCAGCAGCGGCGCGGGGCAAGGCATCCCCGGAGGCTCTCGCCGGCTCGGTCGAGATGATGGAAGCCATGAAGAGAGCGTTCGAGACCATTGCCACGGCGAAAGTCGCAACCTCGGCTCACGAAGCGCGCGGCTTGGGGTTCCTGCGTGACTCAGATCGCATCAGCATGAATCGCGAGCGCGTGCTTACCGACGCGAAGAATCGGGCGCTGGAATTGGTGCGCGCCGGATACGAACCGCCGGTGCCGCGAACGGATATTCCTGCGCCTGGGGAAAATCTGCTGGCCGCGCTACGAATGGGCGTTCATCTCATGCGGCAAGGGGAGTACATCACCGACTACGAAGTGAAGCTGGGCGGGAAGATCGCCGAAGTGCTCTGTGGCGGTCAAGTCACTCCTGGCACTCCGGTCAGCGAGCAGTACATTCTCGATCTCGAGCGCGAAGGATTCAAATCGCTTTGCGGTGAGAAGAAGACCCAGGAGAGAATTCAGTACACGTTAAAAACCGGTAAGACGCTGAGAAACTAGAGTCCGTTGAGAGCGTTTCGGGCAACTGGAGTGAAATAATCGACGCATGCGCAAATCTGCAGCACTGGTTACATTCGCAATCCTGCTATTCAGCCCGGTCGTGACTTTGGCTCAGAAGGAAGGTCCACCGGCAAAGGAGTCCGCGCCCGATGTTCCGGACGCTATCGCCGTGCCGGCAGGCGTGGAACCGGTTCTATTCGCGCGCGCCAAGGGATCCCAGATCTACACCTGCCAGCAGGGCGCAAGCAAGCACTTTGAATGGACGCTGAAGGGTCCGGAAGGGGAACTGAAGGACCGCAAAGATAAAGTCATCGGTCAGCATACGGCGGGGCCGACCTGGAAATTGAAAGACGGCAGTGAGGTGACGGGAAAGCCTGCGGCGCAGGTGGATTCGCTGGATTCGGAATCCATTCCCTGGCTGCGGATCGACGTCCTAAACAACTCAGGGAAAGGCGCGCTGGCGAATGTCACGATGATTCAACGCGTGCACACGCATGGCGGCAAGGCCGGCAAGGATGTTTGCGACGAGGCACACAAAGACGCCGAAACCAAGAGTGAGTACACCGCGGATTATTACTTTTTTGCCCCGGCAAAGTAACGCCAGATGCTGGCGCCGGAGTCTGGGCATCTAACGGATATAAGGCCTTCTTGGAGAATTCCTATGCGTGAAGTCATCATTGCTTCCTCTGTTCGCACCCCTGTGGGACGAGCCTATAAAGGCACGCTCCGCGCAACTCGTCCGGATGAATTGGCGGCAGTGGCGATTAAAGGGGCACTCGACCGTGTGCCGCAGCTCGACAACAAAGAAATTGAAGACGTCATCCTCGGCTGCGCCATGCCGGAGGCTGAGCAGGGTATGAACGTGGCTCGTATCGCATCGTTGCGAGCGGGTCTGCCGGTGGAAGTTTCGGCCATGACCATCAATCGCTTCTGCTCTTCGGGCCTGCAGGCGATTGCAATGGCCGCCGAGCGCATCATGGCCGGCGGCGCCGAGGTGATCGTCGCCGGCGGGACCGAATCCATGACCATGATTCCCATGGGAGGGCACAAGATCTCTCCCAATCCGTGGCTCGTGGATCATTATCCCGACGCTTATCTCTCTATGGGATTGACGGCAGAACGCCTGGCACAGCGGTTTGGAATCACCCGTGAAATGGCGGATGAATTCTCGCTGCGCAGCCATCAGAAAGCCATGGCAGCGATTCAAGGCGGCAGATTCGAGGACGAGATTGTTTCCGTGCCGGTGAGCTTCACCACCCCCAACGGCTCGAAACCGAAGAAGCAGGAAATCGTTTTCAAGGTGGATGAAGGACCACGCGCCGATACTTCACTCGAGGCGCTTCACGCGCTCAAGCCGGCGTTTCACATGAAAGGCACGGTAACGGCGGGCAATTCTTCACAGATGTCGGACGGCGCAGCGGCGGCCGTAGTGATGTCAGCCGAACGCGCCAAAGCACTAGGCATCAAGCCCCTGGCGCGCTATGTGGCCTTCGCCACTGCGGGATACAAGCCCGAAGAGATGGGACTCGGGCCGGTGTACGCCATTCCAAAAACCCTCAAAATCGCAGGCCTGAAGCTCTCGGATATCGATGTGATCGAGTTGAACGAAGCCTTCGCCACACAATCGTTGGCCGTGATCAAAGAAGGCGGACTTGATCCCGGCAAAGTGAATCCCAACGGGGGTGCTATCGCATTGGGCCATCCTTTGGGATGCACAGGAGCCAAGCTAACCGCAACCGTGATTCGCGAACTGAAGCGTCGTAATGGGCGCTATGGCATGGTGACCATGTGCGTCGGCGGCGGTATGGGAGCGGCGGGCATCTTCGAGAATGTGTAAAGCAGGTGCCGAAGGGCACGAAGGGTGACGATGAAAGACTGGTCATCCGTGCCTCTGGTGAGTAGGTTTTTCGGACCCAGAGAGGTTCCCCTCAGCGCTATAATGTGAAGCAAGGAGGGCTCCTATTATGCTTACCGGTCACCTTCTCCTCGCTACTGTTGCTCTCTGCTGTCTGCCCGCTCTCTCCCAGGATTCGCCGTTAATCAGCGAGAATCCAGGCGCCAAGGCGCTGCAGGCACCCGAATTCCGCACTGCTCCGGCGGCTAAGCCAGATGAGCCCTGGAGAATTATTCCCAAATCCGATAAAGACAGAACTTTCCTGATCACGCCGGAGATGGATCTCAAAGGCGTAACGCCTGACGGTCCTTTGGCCAGCGATTTCACGTGCCTTTCAATTCGAAGTTATGTGGTGAAGCGGGATAGCAAGAATTCCGATTCCGTGCATCCGGCTGGATATTCGACCTGCGTACCCGCAAAACGGTTCAGCCTTAAAACGGCAGATGCAAGGGAGACAGTCAGTCTGACCAGGTGATCTGGTAATCATCTCTCGGTTACCGTGGCTCTTGCCTGGAGTTTGCGCGCCGCTATCCTTCCCTACTCTTCAGCATTTAGAATTGCGCTAGTGTTCCCGCTGGCCTTCGTGGCGCGGCGGTTTCTTTTCTGGGGGAAAGACATGGCAACCACGGCGGTTCCGAAGAGCAAGATTTCTGGCGGTAGCTTCTTGCTCGAGACCAGACGGCCCGAAGAAGTATTCACTCCGGAAGACTTCAGCGAACAGCATCTGCTCATCGGGCAAACGGCGGAGGAGTTCGCCCTGAACGAGATCGTGCCCAATGTTGAGAAGATGGAACACAAGGATTTCTCGGTCACCCGCGATCTGCTGAAGAAGGCGGGCGAACTCGGCCTGAGTTCGGTGGAGATCCCGGAGGCGTATGGCGGGCTGGAGATGGATAAAGTCACGGCCGCCGTGATTGCCGATCACATCGCGAAGTACGCCGGATTCGCTACCACTTGGGGTGGCCACACTGGGATCGGCACTCTGCCCATTGTTTATTTCGGGACCGAAGAGCAGAAAAAGAAGTACCTGCCGCGACTCGCTGCCGGAGAAATTGTAGGCGCCTACGCTTTGTCGGAATCGACCTCGGGCTCCGACGCCATGAACTGCCGCACGCGCGCGACGTTGTCCTCTGACGGCAAACACTACATTCTGAACGGCGAGAAGATGTGGATTACCAACGCAGGCTTCGCCGATCTGTTTACCGTTTTCGCAAAAGTGGATGGCGAGAAATTCACCGCATTCCTGGTGGAGAAGAATTTTCCAGGCTTCGCTGTAGGGGCGGAAGAGCACAAGATGGGCATTCGCGGGTCGTCGACCTGCCCGATCATCCTGAACGATTGCAAAGTTCCCGTTGAGAATCTACTGGGAGAGATTGGCAAAGGCCATCTGATCGCCTTCAACATCCTTAACATCGGGCGCTTCAAGCTGGGTGCGATGTGCGTGGGGGGCGGGCGCCTGTCGCTGGAGAACGCCATCAGCTACGCCAAGCAGCGCAAAGCTTTCAACAAAGTGATTGCGGATTTCGGCCTCGTGCGCGAGAAGATCGCCAATATGGCCACTCTCATCTACGTGGGCGAGTCGCTGGTGTACCGCACTGTCGCGCTGATGGATGCGGCTCTGATAGAGGTCGATAAAGCGGCGCCAGAGGCAGCGAAACTCACTTTGAAGGCGATCGAGGAATACGCGGTCGAGTGCTCAATCATAAAGGTCTGGGGTTCAGAGATGATCGATTATATCGTCGATGAGACAGTCCAGATCTATGGTGGCTATGGATTTGTCGAGGAGTACCCCGCCGAACGCGCCTACCGCGACGCCCGCATCAATCGAATTTTCGAAGGCACGAACGAGATCAACCGGCTCATCATCACCGGTTTTTTGCTGAAACGCGCGATGAGCGGCCAGTTGCCACTGATGCCCGCAATTAAGCAACTGATGGACGAGGTGCTCGCAGGACCATCCGCAACGGAAGAACTCGAAGGGCCTCTGGCCGAAGAGCGCAAGCTTGTTGCCCAGGCGAAGAAACTCGGATTGTTCGCCGCGGGGGCCGCCACGCAGAAATACATGCAGGCGATCCAGGAGCAGCAGGAGATCATGGGCGCGATCGCCGACATGACGATTGAAGGTTATGCGATGGAAACAGCAGTGCTGCGGGCGCAGAAGATTGCGGCCTCTAGAGGAGAAGCAGCGGCGGCGTTGCCGATTGCCATGACGCGCGTATACCTGGCGCAGGCCATGGAAAAAGTCGAGTCTGCGGCGCGCAAGATTATTGCCGCGGTCGCAGATGGCGACATGCTGCGGACCCAGTTGGCGATTCTCCGCCGCCTGGCGAAATATGAGCCTTTCAACACCGTGGAACTGCGGCAACAGATCGCACAGAAGATGATTGAGCGCGGCAAGTTCACCTTGGCTTAGAATCTTCACCGCGGTGGGCGCAGGGGATCACACAGGACCCCTCAGTCTCTCCGCGAGTCCATCCTACTCTGGGGTTGCGATGAAACTACGCACGATATGCCTGGTGGTGGTTCCGCTTTCTGCCACACTGTTGGGCCAGTCTATTCCTCCGGCGCAGAAGGATTCCGCAACTTTCGACGTAGATGGAACCGCCCATATCACTCGCGTGGTGCCGATGCCCTCGGCCATCAGCAGGGAGGCGCAGAGTTGGCTGGCATCTCTGACCCAAAGCACGCCCGGTCCGGAGACGCTGGCCGAGCGGCGCGCGCGCACGGATGAGTGGCGCGCCAAGGATTCAGCTGAGGCGCGCCGGCTTTATCCCGTCAATGTGGAAGAAGCAACCACGGGGGGAGTCCGCACGGACATCATTACTCCTCTCTCCATGCCGGAGGCAAATCGCAAGCGCGTGCTTATCAATCTGCACGGCGGAGGATTCAACTCCGACTCGGGATCGCTAATTGAAGGTGTACCGATCGCGAATCTTTCGAAGATCAAGGTCGTGTCCGTCTATTACCGGCTCGCGCCGGAGAACCCGTTTCCGGCGGCTGTAGACGATGTGGTCGCAGTGTACAAAGAGCTTCTCAAGACTTACAAGCCGCACAATATTGGGATCTTTGGAACTTCGGCCGGAGCCATTCTGACGGCGGAAGTCACGGTACGGCTGAAGCAGTTGCGCCTGCCACTTCCGGGAGCATTGGGGATATTTTCCGCACTGGCCGACTTCAGCCAGGTTGGAGATGCGCGCCAATTGTTCACGCTGAATGGATTCCCGGGACAGTTGCAGCCAACCGATTCCAATCATTTGCCGGACGATCAGTACGTGGGCAAGACGGATCGAAAGGATTCCGTGCTTTCACCAGTCTATGCCGATCTGCACGGCATGCCACCCAGCCTGCTGGTGACCAGCACGCGAGATCTGCTGCTCAGCGATACCGCACTGTTTCATCGTGCTTTATTGCGTGCGGGCAATGACGCGCAGTTGGTCGTGTTCGAAGCGCTTCCGCACGCATTCTGGTACCACTTTCAACTTCCCGAAACCAGAGAGGCTGTGGAGTTGATGGCGAAATTTCTCGACGAAAAGGTTGGCCGATAGCGAGCTGAGCGTATAGAGCAGTTGCTGGATTATTTGGTTCTTCCCGAGTCTTCCGCTGGCACCAACATGTAACTTACGAATGCCAAGCTCTTGCTATCCGGCGACCAGGATGGCACATTGATCGTTCCCTGCCCTCCGAACAGGTTTGCCAGCACCGTGATCTTGTGGTCGGCTAGCGACATCAGGCGCAGCATCACATCCTTGTTTTCGGGATGGCCGGTCACATCTCGTTGGTAGGTGAGAAAGACCATCCACTGCCCGTCGGGCGAGATGTGAGGAAACCAGTTGTTGAGATCATCGGAAAAGACTTGTTCCTGCTCGCTGCCGTCGGGCCTCATGCGCCAGATCTGCATGTGGCCGGTACGCTCGGAATTGAAGTAGAAGTACTTTCCATCGGGCGAATACTCCGGACCATCGTCCAGGCCTTTTGCGTTTGTCAGGCGAATCTCTTCCCCGCCTTCGACCGGAATTGCATAGATATCGAAGTCGCCCTTGCGCTCGCCTACGAAGGCCAAAGTCTTGCCATCAGGGGACCAACCGTGCCAGTACGAAGGGGATGTCTGCGTGACGCGGTGCGGCGTCCCACCCGTGATCGGGAGGGTGTAGACGAGAGACTCCTGATCGGCTTGCGAGTTGTCGCTGATCGCCAGCTGCGTTCCGTCTGGGGAAATACCGTGGTCGTTGTTGCAGCGATTGGCGAAACCCGTGTCGATCGCTACCGCTTTGTCGCCGTTAACAGGCAGCCGCTCGATGCGTCCATCGCGATTGAACAGAAAGGCACTGCCATCGCGCGTCCAGTTGGGAGCTTCGAATCGTCCTTGGGACAAGTAGGCCACACGGCGATCAGCAGAGTCGATGGCCACCGTTTCCAAGGTACTGTAAAGAACAGGTTCCCCGGAGGCGGCCGGCGGTTGCGTCAGTCGAACGTTTGAAAACACTGCTTGCTCCAAGACATCTTTGTCATGCGAGCAGACGCCCAGCCCCACATAGAAGGTCCCGTGCAGTGGAATGCGCAGCCATCCGCCGCCCGGCTGGACTTCGCCATCACTCGCGAGGGCCATGTACACGTAATCTCTGCGCTTGGATATGCGCAGGCGTCTTGGAGCGGAGACATTCGACTGAACCTCTCGCGTGAGTACGCCCTTTTCGTCTCGGAACTGCAACGAAGTAAGACCACTGGCATGCAGAGCCACGTCGGCATAGACGGAGTCTGCGTCGAGACTCTGGCGAAGCATGAGAACTGCCTTCTTGTGCTCGTTACCGGTTTTCGTCAGGAAACTGATGTCCGCCGTGAGCGTCACGTCGCCGGACACCTTCTTCCAGGCAAATTGAAAAGCATCGGCAGCGAACCACATGTTTTCGCCGCTGCCGCTCAGCGTATACGTATGCTTATCAGGCTCATAGATCACAGAGCCGGCGTGGAGCACTGTTCCCACGTCATTGTGGCCCTCAAAGCTTCCCAGGGCTGTTTTTGCAGTTTCCGCCTCCACTCGCGGCCCAGCAAATCCAATGCTGCAAGCTAAAACTATGACTGACGGCAACAACAGACGTCTTTGCATGAAGTGCCTCCGGAGAATTCCCTGCCCACGAGGAATAACCCGGCATTGTAAATGGCTGGGTACCAATCTGCGACCGGTTCTGGTAAAACATTGCCCATGAAAATGAATGGATCCTTCTCTGCCATATTCTTCGTGTGCGTCCTGGCCGTTCTCGCATCTTCCGCTCAAGGTGGCGCTTCGCCATCGGCGAATCTCGCGCTCACTCCCCCGATGGGCTGGAATTCCTGGAACAAGTTCCAGTGCAACGTCAACGAAGACATGATCAAGGGGATGGCCGACACAGTAGTCAAGTCAGGGATGAAAGATGCCGGGTACGTATACGTCAACATCGACGACTGCTGGCAAGTGAGCCGCGACGAAAAAGGCAATATCGTAGTCGACCCGCAGCGCTTTCCGCACGGCATGAAAGCTCTCGGGGACTACATCCATTCACTCGGGCTGAAGTTTGGCGTCTACTCCGACGCGGGCTCGATGACTTGCGCAGGACGGCCAGGCGGACTCGGCCACGAGTACCAGGATGCCATCCAGTATGCGGCTTGGGGAGTGGACTATCTGAAGTACGATTGGTGCCACACGACGACCCAGGATGCAAAAGCTTCTTACGCGAATATTCGCGCGGCACTCGACACCGCAGGCCGCCCCATCGTGCTGAGCATCTGTGAGTGGGGGACCGCGAAGCCCTGGCTCTGGGGGAAAGAAGTCGGCGGAAATCTATGGCGTACCACGGGGGACATCAGTGATCGCTGGGGTGGCAAAGAAAAGTGGCCGGACGGAAGTTGCTGTTCCAATGGTGTGCTGGCAATTTTGGATGAGCAGGTCGGATTGCAATCTTATGCAGGGCCGGGACACTGGAACGACCCGGATATGCTCGAAGTGGGGAACGGCGGGATGAGTAACACTGAATACCTTTCGCACTTCAGCCTGTGGGCAATCTTGGCCGCACCGCTGATTGCGGGTAACGATCTGCGGACCATGACTCCTGCGATCCATGACATTCTGACCAACAAAGAAGTGATCGCGGTGGATCAGGACGCGCTGGGACGCGAAGGCGAGCGCGCAGCCAAGAATGGAGATGCCGAAGTCTGGGCCAAGCAACTCAAAGACGGCAGCCGCGCCGTAGTGCTGCTGAATCGCGGCAGTGCCGAACAGGAGATTTCCGTCAACTGGACTGACTTGGGTTATCCGGCAACCTTCAATGCCTCGGTTCGCGATCTTTGGGAGCACAAGGATCTCGGAAAATTCACCGGCAGATTCTCAGCACGCGTGGTTTCGCATGGTGTGGTTATGATCAGCGTAAAACCGTAAGGAACCGGGGAGGCTCGCAAATACTCAACTTCACGCTGATTTCTTCAGCGCTTCCATCACGCTCTGAATCAGCTCTTTCGCGTCAGTCAGGTTCTTCATGATGATCTGAATGTCCATCACCGGCTTGCCCGGCCAGCGCTGGCTCTGACAATAGACGCCGTGCTGGCCGACGAGGGCCATGGCGTCGGTGATCATGTCCATGGTGACTGCAAGTCGGCCCCGCGGGATGCCCATCATCGTCTCGTAATGTTCCAATTCTTCCTGTTTCTCGTCGAATACCGGCATGGGTTCGATTGTAACTGCGAGGGCGTGAGGAGCATAATTTGTGCGCTGACAATATTTACTCGACAACGTCCAAAGCATTTGGCACTGAACCTATTCTTGGAGGAAATATGCAGAAGAGAATCGCTGGCCTTACGCTTTTCCTTTTTGTAATTACCGCAGCCGGTTTTGCCCAGATGGGTGGGAATCGCCCCAGCCCAGCCGAGTCGGCCACCTGCGATCTGGGTGGGGGCAAAACTATCAAGACGGATTATTCCAGTCCCCGCATGAAGGGCCGCAAGATTTTCGGCGAACTGGTTCCTTACGGCAAGGTCTGGCGCACCGGGGCAAATGATGCGACAACCTTCGTCCCCAGCACCGACGTCATGGTTGGCGGTAAGAACATTCCCGCCGGCAAGTACACCATCTTCACCATTCCCAACGCGGATAAATGGACTTTGATTATCAACAAGAAAACTGCTGAGTGGGGCATTCCCTACAAGTATGAAAGCGACGAACTGGCACGCGTCGACATGAAGGTCTCAAAAGTAGAATCCCCGGTCGAGAATTTCACGATCTCTTATGAGAAGAGCGGGAACGGATGCACCATGAACATGGAGTGGGAGACCACCCGCGCTTCGGTGGATATTACGGCAAAATAGCGAAACCCGTGTAGGGCCCAGCCGCCCTCGGCTGTCCGGCCCGGCGAAGCCGGGCAGAGGCGCCACCGAGCACAATAGTCGAGCTTCGCTCGACCGGACAGCCGAGGCGGCCGTCCCTACATGTAACAAGATCGAACTTTCTAATTGCAGATTGTTGAATGAAGATCCCGCGACTCATTCTTGCCGCGGCGATTTTCATTCAACAATCGACAATCTCGGGGGCGTACAATTCTCTCATCAGAATTCCCCGCGGGAGGTCATCATGCCCGTCTACGATTATGTTTGCCTCGAGTGTCATAAGCCCTTCGAAACAGTTCTTTCCCTGCACCAGCACGAGGAGCAAAATCCGAAGTGTCCTCATTGCGGTAGTAAGAATGTAGAGCAGGAGGCGGCCGCGTTTTTCGCGGTGACCTCCAAAAAGAGTTAGTTAGTTCAGACGACCAGAACAGAAGTGCTCCGCGGGCTGCATGCCGCGGCGCGTCTGCGGATTTTGCGCCTGCTGAATTGTACTTTGCCGCTAGCTCACGGGTTTCCAGCGCAACACGGGCTTGCGGGCGGCGGCAGTCTCATCCAGGCGAGATACGCGGGTGGAATGTGGGGCGTCCAGCACCGTTTGGGGATCTTCCTCCACTTCTTCGGCAATCGACTTCATGGCCTCGATGAACAGATCCATTTCTTCCTTGGATTCGCTCTCCGTCGGCTCAATCATCAGCGCGCCGGGCACAATCAGCGGAAAGGCGGTGGTATAGGGATGGAAGCCATAGTCGATCAGGCGCTTGGCAATGTCCATGGTGCGGACGCCCTTCTTCGCCTGCAGTTTGTCGCTGAATACAACTTCATGCATGCTGGGAGTGGAGTACGGCAGATCGTAAATGCCCTCGAGGCCTTTGCGGATGTAGTTGGCGTTAAGCACCGCGTCTTCGGTAGTCTGGCGCAGCCCGTCAGGACCATTCGCCTGGATGTAGGCAAGGGCTCGGACAAACATGCCAAAGTTCCCATAGAAGGAACGCACCCGCCCCACAGAGTGAGGACGGTTGTATTCGAAACCGAGCGTCCCATCGGGTTTTGCAACCACAACGGGCGCTGGCAAGAAGGGCTCTAAGGGCCTTTTTACTGCCACCGGTCCCGATCCTGGTCCTCCGCCGCCATGGGGCGTGGAGAAGGTCTTGTGCAGATTCAGGTGCATCACGTCCACACCGAAGTCTCCGGGGCGCACCTTGCCCACGAGGGCATTCATATTGGCGCCATCCATATAGAGCAAGCCGCCCTTGGCATGCAGGATGTCGGCGATTTCATGAATCTGCTGTTCGAAAACGCCGAGCGTATTGGGATTGGTCAACATCAACGCAGCGACATCTTCATTCATCTGCTGCTTCAGCGAGGCCAGATCGACCATGCCGCGAACATCTGATTTGAGATTTTCGACCGCATAATTGACCATGGCGGCGGTTGCCGGATTGGTGCCGTGCGCGGAGTCGGGAATCAACACCTTCTTTCGCGGATTCCCTTTCGACTGGTGATAGGCGCGCACCATCAGCAACCCCGTCATTTCACCATGCGCGCCGGCAGCCGGCTGCAGCGTGATCGCGTCCATCCCGGTAATCTCGATCAGGCACTCGCTCAGGGTTTTCATGATCTGGAGCGCGCCTTGCGAGATTTTTTCCGGCTGATAGGGGTGCCCGTTCGCGATCCCATCCACCCGCGCCACCGCTTCGTTGACGCGCGGGTTGTACTTCATCGTGCAGGAACCGAGAGGATACATCCCGAGATCGATGGCATAGTTCCACGTGGACAGGCGCGTGAAGTGGCGGATGATTTCAATCTCGCTCACCTCCGGCATATTGCCGAGATCTTTTCTTTCCGCTTTGCCGAGCAGCTTGGCGGGGTCTACCTCCGGGACGTCGAGCGGAGGCAACTTCCATGCAGCCTTTCCGGGCGAGGACTTTTCGAAGATCAGCCCCTCGTTCTGATTCACGTGACGCGTCGCTTTCCGAGTCCTGTGCTTCATCGCGTCACCTCTTCGACTTCTTCTTTGGCCGAGCGAACCGAGCGCTCGCTCTCTGCCACGAGTCCTACAGCGGTATCGATGGCCGAGCGGGTAGTCAGTTCCGTGCAGCACCACAAAGAAGAATTTCCCAGCTCCGGATAAAACTTCTTCAGAGGCAAGCCGCCGATCATCTTGTGTCCCAATAGCCGGCTGTTAATGGCGTAGGGATCTTCGCTGGTCTCGACTACGAACTCGTTGAACCGAGGGGAAGCTCCGAATAGAACTTTGCCGTGCCTGGCAAACTGGGCGGCAGCGTAGGCCGTCTTTGCAAGATTCTGCTTCGCCAGTTCTTTCAATCCGACTTTGCCGTATATGGTCATGAAGATGTTGACCATGAGCGCCACCAGAGCCTGATTCGTGCAGATGTTCGACGTGGCTTTTTCGCGGCGTATGTGCTGTTCGCGCGTGGCCAGCGTCAGAACGAATCCACGCTTTCCCTGCTTATCGGCAGTCTGTCCCACGAGGCGCCCGGGCATTTGCCGGACATTCTTCTCGCGGGTTGCGATCACTCCACAATACGGTCCGCCAAATCCGAGCGGAACCCCGAACGACTGCGCTTCCATGGCGATGATATCGGCCTGGCGCGGGGGTTCAACGATTCCCAGCGAAACCGCTTCGGCGATCGAGACCACCAGCATCGCTCCGTGCTTGTGAGCGATCTGAGCGATGGCCTCGACATCCTCGACAGTTCCGAAGAAGTTCGGTGACTGCACTAGAACGCAGGCAGTTTCGGGAGTGACGGACCTTTCCAGTTCCTGCAGATTGAGACGGCCGTCTGGCCCATAATTCGCGATGGAAAGCGGCATGCCTTGGTGCGTGGCATACGTCGCCAGCACCTCACGATATTCCGGATGTAGCGTGCTCGCCACCACCACCGATCGCCGGCCCGTGAGGCGCACCGCCATCATCACCGCTTCTGCCGCAGCGGTCGATCCGTCATACATGGAAGCATTCGCCACTTCCATGCCCGTCAATTCGCAGATCATCGTCTGAAATTCGAAGATTGACTGCAGCGTGCCTTGAGATATCTCCGCCTGATATGGGGTGTAGGCGGTCAGGAACTCGCCGCGCGAGATCAGCGAGTCAATGATCACGGGGCGGTAGTGGAAATAAGCGCCGGCACCGAGAAAACTGGTATAACCGTCGCCGTTTTCGCGCGAGCGCTGGCGAAAGAAATCCACGATCTCGGACTCCGCCATTTGCCGGGGAATTTTCAGGTCTCGGCGAAGCCGGTATTCGGCGGGGATAGACGCGAACAGATCATCAACCGAGCGTGCTCCGATGCTCTTGAGCATGGCTTCGCGGTCGTCAGGAGATTTAGGTAAATAGCGCATAAACCCTTATATAGATGTGGCTCAGGGCCATTCGGATTGTCGTATCGCTGGAGCGGTTTGAACGCGGCTGAGGTCCGGATTTCAGTGTCCAGCCTCTTCTGCCACGTACTTCTCATAATCTGCAGCCGAGAGCAAAGCATTCAGCTCGCTGGGATTCTTAAGCGTAATCCTTACCATCCAGGACCCATGGGCGTCGCTATTCACCTTCTCGGGAGCGGTCGCCAGCTCGCCATTCACCTCGGTCACCGTTCCTGACGCGGGCGCGAATAAATCGGATACGGCTTTGACCGATTCGACGGTGCCGAAAGTTTTGCCAGCCGTGAGTTCCGCGCCCACCTTCGGCGTTTCCACGAACACGATGTCACCCAGTGATTGTTGGGCATAATCGGTTATGCCGACCGCTGCCGAGTTGCCGTTCACCTGAATCCACTCATGTTCGCGGGTGTATTTACGATCGGTTGGGTAGGGCATAAAAGCTTCTAGCTCCTGGCTGCTGGTTCTAGGAAATCTCGCGCTATTTTTTGGGACGTCTGTAGAACGGTGTTGGGACGACCACCGCTCCTACTCCTTGACCACGAATTTCCACTTTCAACGGCGTGCCTACTGCTTCGAATCCCTTGGGCACATAGGCAAGTGCAATGTTCTTTTTCAAATACGGCGCGGGCGATCCGCTCGTGACGTAACCAATCTCTTTCCCTGCGGTGTCCAGTACCTTATAACCGTCACGTGCAATGCCGCGTTCAGTCATCTCCAACCCCACCAAGGTGCGCTTTACGCCGGCGGCGTTTGCTTTTTGCAAGGCGTCGCGACCGATGAATTCCGGCTTACCCATTTTGCAGAAGCGATCCAGCCCAGCTTCCCAAACACTAATCGTATCGGAAATCTCGTGGCCGTAGAGCGGGAGCTTACCCTCGAGCCGAAGCGTATTACGGGCGCCCAAGCCGCACGGTACGACCCCGAATTCCTTACCGGCAATGAGAATCTCGTTCCAGACGAATGCGCTGGTACCTTCGTCGGCCGGAACGTAGATTTCGAAGCCATCCTCGGCGGTGTAACCCGTACGGCCCATGAGAGTGTTTTTAAGACCGCATACCGTGCCGCGCGTTATCCAGTAGAACTTCACCGCACTAAGGTCTACGTCGGTGAGCTTTTGCAGCAGATTTGCCGCTTTGGAACCTTGAATCGCGATCTGAGTGAAGTCATCTGACAAGTTCTCCACCGCGCAATCGAACTGGCGCGTGTTATCGCGCACCCAGTTAAAATCCTTCTCCCTCGTGCCCGCGTTGATCACCAGCAGATACTCACCCTCGCCTAAGCGATGCACGATGACATCATCCACAAACGTACCCTGTGGATAGAGCAAAGCCGAATACTGCGCCTGCCCGATCGCCAGTCGGGAGGCATCGTTCATGGAGATATGCTGAACGGCGGCGAGGGCCTGTCGCCCCGCCAGGCGGATGTCGCCCATGTGGCTGACATCGAAGATGCCGACGCCAGTCCGCACCGCCATGTGTTCGTTGATGATGCCGCCGCCCAGAGAAGCGGGATATTCGACTGGCATATCCCAGCCATTGAATTCCACCATCTTCGCCCCCATCTGGCGATGGACAGCATTGAGCGCAGTTTTTCGAACGGTGGGCGCCTCAACCGCAGACAAGATCAACCTCGAAGGAGCAGTGGCTGGCTGCCGGGATGGTGTGACTGTTTACGGTATCACGCAGTTTTTCGGCGGGTCAAACGGCCGTGAATTGGCGCGGAGATTGGAAAACGTAAGACTATCGCCCGAACTGCACCGTGACTCGCGATCCGGCGGGGACGTGGGTTCCGGCCGACGGGGATTGCTGCCGCGCAAGGCCGCTGCCTACCGCGTCAAGTTGTAGACCGGCATCCTGGGCAGTCTCAATCGCGCCGCGAAAAGTCTTGCCGACGAAAGAGGGCACTTCGATCCCACCTTGCTCCACGTCCAGAACGACTGTTCCGCTGGCCGGGAGCTTGGACGATGTCTCGGCAGCGTTCGATTGGACGAAATTATGGGCGGGCGGCGCAGGCAGCGGTTCCCGCACTGCCGCTTGCACCACACTGCCGCTGTTGCCCACCCTAAGGGTCGAGGGCGCCCGCGCCACATTCGGCGGCTTCGGAGCATCTGAGATTCCTGTATTCACCTCTGCCGTTTCCAGCGGCTCGCCCGGGTGGTCGGGAGTGTCATCATCCAGATCCTTATCTTTGACTTTGCCTTGCGCCAGCAGCAACTGTCGCTCCGGAACCAACGGCAGGTCGTGCGGCACGTGGAGGTATTCGAGGATTTGCTGGGAAATGCGATGAAAGACTGGAGCGGAAACCTGTCCGCCTTGGTGTGGACCAACAGCTGAGTCCAGAATCACGGCGACCACGATCTGGGGATTATTGACCGGAGCAAATCCAGCAAAGGTGGCAACATATTTCGTTTTGGAGTACGCTCCGGTCGCGGGATCGACCTTCTGGCCCGTGCCCGTCTTTCCCGCTGATGAATAGCCTTCCAAAGTCGCCTTGCGACCGGTTCCCTCGAGCACGACCTTTTGCATCATGGCACGCATCTCGGCCGCGGTGAATGCCGAGATTACGCGATGCGATTCGGCGGGATGGAAAGCGACGGTCTGCGCTCCAGCTTTCGGGGGCACTGTTCCCGCGACAATCCGCGGCGCCACATAGATCCCGTCGTTCGCCATGGTTGAGATTAGCCCTGCAAGTTGGATGGGTGAGACACCAATCTCCTGCCCGATCGAGATCGCGGCGATGGAAACCTTCGACCAGCGGCTCGGAGGCTTTGTGATGCCGCGCGTCTCACCAGGCAATTCGATGCCCGTCTGCTGTCCGAATCCGAAAGCCCGAATGTACTTGTAGTAGCGGTCTTCTCCCAGGCGGAGGGCGATTTTAATCGCTCCTACGTTACTCGAATGCGCGAGTACGCCGGAGACCGGCAATAAACCGTGCGGCTCCGCGTCTCGGATACGCATCCCGTTGAAGACGATCGATCCCATCTGGCAGTCGAAGATCTCGTTAGGATTGGTGAGCTTCTCTTCGAGCGCCGCGGAAATCGTAACCACCTTGAACGCCGAGCCCGGTTCGTAGACGTAACTGACAGCGCGGTTGGTGAGCGAGGCGGGGGTAACCTGTTTGCGCAGGTTCGGATTGAAGGTGGGCCGATTCGCCAGCGCCAGAATCTCCCCGGTGTGCGGGTTCTCCACGATTACCGTGCCCGCAATCGCCTGCGTATCGTGAATGGCTTGCTCGAGTTCCTTTTCGGCAATGTACTGGATATTCTTGTCGATCGTGAGGACGACGTTATCGCCCGGATCGGGCTGGGTCTCGACATCGGAGAACCACCGTTTGCGCGCGTCGACCGAGATAAACATCTTTCCGGCTCGCCCGCGAAGCTGGTCATCGTACTCATGCTCGATGCCGCTTAGTCCGGTGTCCTCCATACCCACGGATCCAAGCACCTGCGCCGCCAGGTCCCGCGCGGGGTAAAAGCGTTTCGGTTCCTTTTGAAGGTGAATGCCTTGCAACCTTAGGGAACTGATGCGCCCGATCGTTTGGTCGTCCGCCTTGCGGGCTACCCAGCAAAAGGTCTTGTGAGCGCGGCAATCCGCGAGCACCACGTTGTAGTCATCGCCCGTAATTCGGGTGATCAAAGAGATCGCCGTCGGGAGATCTTTCACCTCCGAAGGCACTGCGAAAGCAGAATCCACCATCACCGACATGGCGAGTTCACGGCCGGCGCGGTCGTAGATGATCCCGCGCTTGGCCGCAAGGGGAATCGCGCGCTGCTGCTGATGCCCCGCCTGCTTTACGAATTTCCCGTAGCTGAAGATCTGAAGGTAGACAAGACGTCCGCAGATTGCGACGAACCACAGAAGGAGTATGGCCCCCAGGAGATACAGCCGAGAGTTTTTGCCAGGATCAGAACTGGTGGCTGCCATGGAGTACTCTCTAGACGGATTTGGCAGCCTACTTTGAGACAGGCCGCCACCACACACAGCCGAGCGTTTGCTCGACGGACAGGCCGAGGGGCTGTCCTACGCCAATGTCTTACTGACCCAGGATCACCATCACGGGACTGGCGCTCGCCACGACCGGACCTTGCAAATCGCCGGCCGAGCCATCAAGGTGGACTACTTGCCCCGGCGCGGGCGGAACCAGGCCCATGCGGCGCGCCAGCACATCAATGCGCTCGGGATCGCGCAGGGACGCATCTTCCAGACGGAGCGCGCGGTTCATTTCAGTGGCGCCGGCGAGTTCGCGTTTTGCCGACTCGATTTGATACCCGTATTCGATGGCCTTGAAGTGTTGCCATGCATAGGTGAACACCAGCAGGAACAGGCAACCCAGGGCGAAGCCGAAGTGCTTCATCTCGCGGCTGCGGCGAGGATCCTCTACTTTGACGAGCCGAGAGTTGTCGATGGACTTGGAGAAATAGATCTCAGGGGTACCTGTCCAAAGCGAACGATGCTCGACGACCGAAACCGCACCTTGAAATGTTGCCGCTGCTGCCGCCATTATGCCGCTCCCGTGTAAGCCGTTTCACTGTCTACGACTGGAATCTGCATGATGAAAATTTCGTGCAGTTCCTCATTCATGCGCTGCTGCTGCAAATTCTGGTTGGCCCGCTCTACCGTGCTCATCAATTCGCTGATCAATGTTCCCGTATACATGTCCCGCTACCTCGAATTGGATTCCTACCACGGAACCCGTTGAACCCAGCTACCAGCTATGCGGATCTTCGTCCGCTCGTCGACTAAACTCTTCCCCGGCACAACCGTTACAGCCATGCCGGGTGCCCCGGCAGGTTTTCCGGAGCTAAACTTTTTCCGCTGCCCGCAATTTCGCGCTGCGGGCTCGCGGGTTGCGATCGCTCTCTTCTTCAGTTGCCATCACCGGCTTCTTGGTTAGCAAACTGAAGTAACCCTTCTGAGCCCCTTCGCGGAAGCCATCTTTCACGATGCGGTCTTCCAGCGAATGAAAACTGATCACCACCACGCGCCCACCTGGCTTCAGAATCGCCGGCGCCGCTTCGAGCAGCGCCGTCAGATCGTCCAGTTCGCGGTTTACGAAGATTCGAAGAGCCTGAAAGGTACGCGTCGCGGGATGAATTCTTCTCTCCGCCTGGTTCATTGGCCGGGCCGCGGCTGATATGACCTCTGCCAGATGGGCAGTAGATCGTATCGGCCGCGACCGGCAAATGGCTCTGGCGATTCTCCGCGACCTCCTTTCCTCTCCGAATTCGTAAATCACATCGGCAAGCTGTCGCTCGTCGAGGTGGTTTACCACTTGTTCGGCGGTACGCTCCGACTGCGGGTCCATCCGCATGTCGAGCGGTCCTTCCGCCTGAAAACTGAATCCGCGCGCCGGATTGTCCAACTGCAGGCTGCTGACCCCGATGTCGGCCAGGATTCCGTCAATGCTTGACGGCTTTTGCCCCTTCGCGATCTCCGCGAAGGAACGTTGCAGGAGCGTAATCTTCGGCCAGTCCTGACTCTCCCGGGTCAGCCTTTTGCGCGCGATTTCCAGCGCTTCTGGGTCCTTATCGAGCCCAATCAAATGTCCCGGTGCGCCGAGGCGTTTTGCGATTTCGTAACTGTGCCCGCCAAGGCCCACCGTGGCGTCGATATAAGTCCCGCCACGCTGCACGGCTAAAAAGTCGATCGCTTCTTTTAAAAGAACCGGAACATGGCTCGCTTCCCTTCCACCGCCATGCCCAACCCCCTGAGGGGTGTCTGTTGATCCCTCGCCCACTAGATGCCCAGTTCGTCGAGCGTCTTCTCATCCTCAGGCGTAAACTTTTCTTCTTCGATCTCTCTCTTGAACAGCTCCAGGTTTCTCACGACCAAGTAGGTCAGATTGCCCAGAACCGCTACCTCACCCTTGATCTGTCCCGATTCCCGCAACAGCTGTGGTAGCAGCAACCGCCCTTGCGCATCCATCTCGACCTGCTGCCCGTAATAGTTGGTCCGGTCGAGAAACTTCTTCTTCGTAGGATTGAAATTGGAGAGCCCGGCCAGCTTCTGCTCGATCCGCTCCCATTCCTCGAAGGGATAAACTTGTGCAACCTTGCCGTCCAGGCTGGTGATGTAGAATTGCTGGCCATACTTCTCGTCGATCACCCGCTTGAACTCCGCCGGGATCTTGAGACGGCCTTTCTCGTCGACCCGGGTTGGATGATTGCCGCGAAACATGACTCAGGGCCCTACGGGGACTAGCGCCCCTACTCGGCGCTTTCTGGCTTGCCATTACGACAGCAACAACGGAGGTAAAAACGGCGCAAAGTTCGGTCAAACTCGGATTTTTCGGGCTGTCTGTCGTGTTACTGGGTCGGATTTCCACCGGCTCCTCGATTTCAGCTCTTGAATCCCACGAACCCTGTCGCTCTTACCACTTTCAACCACTTTCTACCACATCTTAGCCGTAAGTCGTTTATTGTCAAGCAGAAACTTGCGGGTCACTGCCCCCTCAGTGCACCGCTTCGAGAAAGCACGATGCCTTGTGGTTTACTGACTCAGCGACCACAAGCAATTGCGTTAATGAACTTTATTCTTTCGCCATTTTTTCGCTACGATTTTTCTTGATCTCGGCCATGGGCCTGTATTTTCTTGTGGAAATTCCAGACAGTCCCTGTTGCGAAGCCCGCCATCCTCATTCCGCTGGGCTTCATCCAAAGCAAACGAATGTTATGTCGGAGATTTCGAGGCGTGCCATGAAGTTGATGAACTTATCCTTAGCAGTTGCAGTTTTGTTCCCCGCCCTGGCTATAGCGCAACAGAATGAGGCGCCGCCGCTGTATCCTGCACCGGGGAACCCGGCTGAGCAGCAAGGCCAGCAAAATCTCGCCAACCAGGAAAATTCACAGACTCCCGTGTTCAGGGTAAACGTGTATGCCCGCACGGCAAGGGCAGTGAATTACCGCAACCGAGGGGGTTCTACCTCGGTCGACTTCAAGGGAACTGACTTGATGCCTTCGATCACAGGACATGCCAAGATCGATGGCAAAGCTGGACGCCTGGCCATCGACGCCGACATCGACCACGTGGGTCCGCCTTCAGCCATAGGCCCACAGTACCTCACCTACGTGTTGTGGGCAGTCACGCCTGAGGGACGAGCCGTAAACCTGGGAGAAGTCCTACCCAACGGAAACGGCAGGGACAAACTAAGCGTTACGACCGACCTGCAAGCTTTCGGACTGATTGTCACCGCGGAGCCTTACTTTGCAGTCACTCATCCCAGCGACAAAGTGGTTGCAGAAAATGTGATCCCGACGGGGGTCAAGGGCTTCGAGGAGCCGATTGATGCCAAATTTGACGTATTGGAAGGCCGGGAGTACAGCATCGACGTTCCCGCCGAGCAGCTTCCTTCGGCCCAGGCGCAGCCCAATGTTCCGCTCGATCTGCTGGAGGCGCGCAATGCCGTGGCCATCGCCAAGGCTGCAGGTGCCCAGCAATATGCCAGCGACAGCGTGCAGAAAGCCGAGGATATGCTGCAACGCGCCGAGGACTATTACCAGCGCAAGCAAGGGCGCACGCCCATCGGAACGGCCGCCAGGGGTGCGACGCAAATGGCCGAAGATGCGCGTGTGCTGACCCTGCGTAGGAAGGAAGCAGAACGCGAGGAAGCCGCCCGACGCGCCGCCGCCGAAGCGCAGGCCAAGGCTGAGGACGACGCCGAAGCTGCGAAACGCGACGCCGAACAAGCTCAAGCACAGTCCAACGAAGATGCCCGCAGGAGAGCCGAGGCCGAGCAGGCTCGGGCTCAGGCGGAGCAGCAACAGGCCGCGCTGCAGGCTCAGCAGCAGCAAGCCCAGGCTCAGGCTGAAGCCGCCCGCCAGGCTGCCGAGGATGCCGAGCGCAAAACGCAGGAGGCTCAGAACCAACTGGCGCAAGCGGAACTACAGCGCCAGCAAGCGGAGACGCAGAGTCAGGAAGCGCAGCGGCAAACCCAGCAGGCTATCCAGGAAAAAGAACAGATGCGCGCCCGCCTGCGGGAACAGCTCAACCAGGTGCTGCAGACCCGTGACACCGCGCGTGGTTTGATCGTCAGCATGCCCGATGTGCTTTTCGACTTCAATAAATACACGTTGAAGCCGGAGGCCCGCGAACGCCTGGCCAAGATCTCGGGAATCGTGGAAGCATATCCCGGCCTCAAGCTTCAGGTCGAGGGGCACACCGACAGCATTGGAAGTGATGAATACAACGTGCAATTGTCGGAGAAGCGCGCCGGCAGCGTGCGTGCTTACCTGGTCTCCAACGGCGTCCAGCCCGACAATGTCAGTGCGCAAGGCTTCGGCAAAGCGGATCCAGTCGCGGACAACAGCACGGCGTCAGGACGCAAGCTGAACCGGCGTGTGGATATGGTTGTGACGGGTGACGTGATCGGCGCCCAGTTATCGCCTTCGATTGTGGAACTGCCACAATCGGCGAACCGGTAGCCGACAAACCTCAGTGTTTCACCTCGCCCCCGCTGGCAAGGGCGAGCAGGTACCGGGCTGAATGTGGCGGCCAGTGCTCGCCCCAGCGCCAGTCATTGTCGGCGCCCAGCCATTGTCGGCTCCTGTCTGGCGATTGCGTTTTCGGGTAGACCATTCGCGAACCGCAAGAAGACGGATGTAAGCGCTAATAGATCACCTTGAGCGAGAACTGAATTTGCCGGGACGTCCCCGCCGTCTTACTGATAAGACCGAATCCGCTGCCGTTGACGATGTTGGAGGGCAGGCCGAAGTTCACGATATTGAAGATGTTGAAGAACTCGGCGCGGAATTCCAGCGTGCCCAATTCAGCGTTGCCGCGATGTCCAAACGGCGTGTCTTTGATGACTGCGAAATCGAAATCGTGATAGGCGGGACCACGGAACGTGTTACGTCCCAGGGTTCCAAAGCGGCCCTGGTTGGGACCGGTCCCCCCCGGAATATTGATCGGAATGTAGAAGAACGACCGATTACCGGTGGCGCCAAGACCAAAATAATCTGCTCGAACCGCGCGACTGGTCGAGAGATGTGGCATCGAGACCAAGTCGGGCCGATCGCCGCCGCCCAGCCCAGCACCGGTCTGCTGTACTCCAGAGAAAGCGGTGAAAGGAGAGCCAGTCGTCAGGGTCGTGATGTTGAGGACCTGCCAGCCTCGGGTGAAGGTTCGACCCAGCGGCCGCAGGAAGCCGATGCGATCGAGCGGCAGCAACTGAATCACACTCGCGGCGAAGACGTGCGTCACGTCGAACGTGGATGGTCCCTTTTCGGCCGACGGATCCCAGGGATTCTGGGGCGCAGTCTGCAATATAGTGCCGGAGCTTCCCAATAGGCCGGCCAGCACCGCGCTGGTGTCGTCCAGAGACTTGGAGTAGGTGTAGCTCGCCTGCAATCCCAGACCAAAACGCGCGGAATTTTTTGTCAGGCTGGTTTGCAGCGCGTGATAGGTGGAATGCGAGCCACTGGTCATGATGATCTCCGGCCCGAATCCCGCAGTCGCGTGGCAGGGAGAACTGAATTGCGTAAAGGGCGCAAATCCCTGACAAGCCCCACCGTATCCATTTGCGTTATAGGCTCGCGGCAAGTGGATTCCGGCCGTAGCAACATACGACGCGCTGAACTTAAAGTCGCCGAAATCATGATCCACTCCGGCCGTCCAGCTCCCGATGTAGCCATTCCCGAAGTTCTTCGCGATTCCAGTAATGTTGAGCAATTGCACGTTCCCCGGCGCCAGCGCGTTCAGATCGCTCTGGAATCGCACCAGGTCCATCACGGTGTTGGGTGCGACGTCTTCGGTGCGTCCGGTACGGAAGATCGGCTGCCCCTGAATGTCATAAGCTGTCGGCAGACTCAGCGGAACGAACGTGTTCTGAAATGCGATGGGCTCTCCCGGTTGCGCGAAGATCGACGGAGCAAAAACGTAGGGAATCGCAGCCGTAAGAAAATTGTCCTGCCACAAATTCGGAATGAGCGTCGTAATCGCCCCGCCCGCGTGTAGGACCGTGTGCTTGCTCGCGCCATAATCCAATTCAAGGCGCGGCCCCCAGCCGTTCCAATCCTGGTTATAAGGAGGCTCCGGATTAATCAGCATGGTCTGTTTCGCGGCGCGATCCCAATACCCGGTCGGCTTGCCTTGTGCATTGGTAAAAATTGGAAGAGAGGTACGCTTTGTCGCCTCGTGAATGCGGCTGTTCACTTCGTAGCGCAATCCGTAGGTGACACTGAGGTGCGAAGTGGCTTTCCACGCGTCCTGAAAATAGAAGTTGTACGCTTCGCGGCGAACTCCTGCCTCATTAAACTTGCCGCCGACGGGCGTGACGCTGGCCGCTGCCATGGTGTTGTAGGAATACGGCGTGCCAGTCAGTAATCCGGTGAGAGCATCCGGCAGGGGCTCGCCAATCTCAATATCGTGAGTACCGCTCGCCGACGTGATCTTCACCGGAGAATAGGCAGTACCGCCGCCGAATTCGTAGAGCCCGTTCGGATTCGTGCCGAAGATGGTGGAGTCCCGATTCACCCGGATCTCGACTCCGCCTTTGAAGGAATGCGAATGGTGTATCCAGGTGATGTCCTGTTTGAGCTGATAAAGATTGCTATACGAACCGAAGATAGAGCCAGCGGGCTGGTCGTATGGCTGGTATAGCCCGTCGGCGTACGTAATTGCTGGCTGAGTATGATTCGCCGCGGGGAAGAATGGCGTACTGCGAATGTAGCTGATCGAAGTATCGGACGTCATGTGCGTCGAGAGGGTCCGCGTGTAGTGCACGCCAACGTTCCGCTGGTGATCGAAGAACAGCACCCCGAAAGTGGGATTGATGGCGGTCTGATCAGGATTCGTAAGAGGCCCCGAAACCTGGTTCAGGCTAAAGCGCGTCATCAGCGAGGACTTTTCAGAAATTTTGTGATCCACCCGAATGGAGAACTGATTCGTGCGGGTTACGACCTTCGATGAGGTAGCATATGTCCGATCTCCGAAGGGTCCTTCAGGCTCATTGGGCAGAGGATATCCGTTGAGCACGGGTAGGATTGCCGCGCTCACCGGCACGGTGAGTGTATCCCCGGGAAATGTCGCCGTATCGATTCCCTGCCGCTCCGCCGCGGTGGGAACCGGAATCACCTGAGTCGTCCCCAGCACTTGTCGAAAGCCTTGATACTCGCCGAAGTAGAAGGTGCGGTTGCGGCCGTCATAGATTTGAGGGAGCACAACCGGGCCGCCAATGGTGAACCCAAACTCATTTCGCTGAAACGGAGGAATTCGACGGTGTCCGGCAGGATCCTTGTAGTCGAAGTAATTGCGTGCATCCAGCGAGGCATTGCGCAAGAACTCAAAGACGCTGCCGTGGATGAGATTGATTCCTGATTTCGAAATCACATTCGTATAACTGGCTGCGCCGTGGCCAACCTCGGCAGGCAGCACGCCGGAATTGGACTCGACTTCCTGGATGGCGTCCACGTTGAAATTGGAGAAGGTAGCGCCTCCCATCTCGGGATCGGTCGTATCAAAGCCATCCATCGCGAAGATAGTGGTTACTCCGCGCTGCCCATTCACCGCAAACTGCTGCGTGAAGTTGGCAGCGCCGTTGGTGTCAGTCATGGTGCCGGCCGCCAGCAGGAGCAGTTTGCTGAAATCGCGTGCATTCAGCGGGAGGCTGGACACCTCCGAACTCGAAAGGCGCTCGCCCCCGCTAGCCTGGGTTGACGCTTGAGGAGTCGCATTGGTGAGTTCCGGAGGTGGCGGACTCACCCGCAAGAGTTCGCCAGAAGAGATCTGCAACGAACTCATAAGCGAGGCGGCATTCGCAGGCACTTCGAAAGGAAGCGCCGCCTTGTACATCTTGTCTCCGATCGTAACGGAAACCCGGTAAGACGCCGGAGCTACAGACGTAAAGAAGAATCTTCCATCGGCGGAAGTGCGCGCACTGTACTCGTGTGCTCCCGAGGAGGAGTGCATCTCGACGATCGCACCGTTAACGGATTTACCGGCGATGTCCGTAAGTACTCCGCTCCAGGAAGCACCCGAGCCGGCATTCGCGCTGGGAACAGCGATTAGAAGCGCAAGCAGGCAAAGCCAGGTAAATCGATTTTGCAGCATCGAACACATGAACCGGGAATTATAAAGGCAGCACACCGACTTTCGCGTTCCCGGAGACTCCCCGGCAAAATGTCCCCTCAGTTGACTTCGGGAAGCAGTCCGATCAGGGCGACGCTCACGTAGGGACAGCCCCTTGGGCTGTCCCGGCGAAGGGAAGCGAGCCGGAGCCATGTCGCTGGGTACTGGGCACTGAGGTGATTCGAGCCGCGCTTCCGGCGGGGCTTCCGGTTAATTCGGAACGCTCGTACGCAACTCCGTGGTAGCATTTCTTCAGACGTTCTTCCCCCCCCGGTGCACCATGTTTCGCGCCCGTTCCATTCCGTCCTATCTTGCGTGTCTCGTAGTGATGCTTTGCGCGAATTCGAGGGCCGCGAACCAGCCTGCGTGGCAGCAGATCAATTCCACTCATTTCACCGTGATCACCGATGCCGGCGAGAAGAAGGGCCGCGAGATCGCCTTCCGCTTCGAGCAAATGCGCGCCGTGTTTGCCACTCTTCTTGGAAAAGATCGGCTGAACCAGTCCGTGCCGCTCACCATTCTCGCCTTGGCAAGTGATAAAGCTTATTACCAGGCCGCTCCCTTGCGGCAGGGCCAACCCATCGACGCGTCCGGATTTCTCGTGCGTGGCGACGACCAGGATTTCATCGTTCTGAATCTCTCCGAAGAGGAATCATGGCAGGCGGTGGCGCATGACTTCGCTCTCATGCTTCTCCAGTTCAACTATCCCCCGGCCCAAGGCTGGTTTGACGAGGGACTGGCAGAATACTTCGGTTCAATCCGGCTCGATGATAAGCAGATCGAGATCGGCGGTGATCCCACTCTCGCTGCCTCCGAAACCCGAGACTTGCTTGGTAGTCAGCGCGACACCCGCGCAGCCAAATCGCTCACGGACCTGCTTGGCGTTGCAACGTGGATCTCTGTTCCCGACCTCTTCTCGATGAAGCACGACGCCTACGCCCGCAATGAAGGCCCGCATCAGACGCTCTACTACGCCGAGTCATGGATCATGCTGCATTACCTCCTGCACGAGAAGAAGCTTCCCGAGACTGGCTCCTACTTCGATCTGGTGCTGAACCAGCACGTGCCGGTGGAAGAGGCCATCCAGAAAGCCTATGGCATGTCGTCGGCGCAGCTGGAGCAGGCGGTAAGGGACTACTTCGTCACGGAAAAGAAGCTGCTCGCGTCCGAGGGCCCTACTCGGAAAAGTAACTCGCCGCCGAATGCATCCGCGATGGATCAGGGCTCGAGGTTTCCCAGTCCCATCACGCCCGGAGATTCGTCGATCTCGGTAAAGCCAATCCCGGAACCGGAAGCGCGCGCTCTATATGCGGGAATTCAAGTCCGCATTCCCGAACGCCGGGAAACGGGGCTGAAGGCCTTAAACGCTCTGGCCACGACACCGACCTCTGCCGACCAGAAAGCCGAGCAGAAGCAGCAGGTCAAGCGGATGGGGGAGGATGCGGAACAGCTTCCGGACAATGCCATCGGGCTTCCCCTTGCGCACCGGATTCTTGCCTGGGATCACATCGAGCACGGCGAATTCCAGGAAGCGTTTTCCGAACTGGGCGATGCCGCTTCCCTCAATCCGCACGACATGTGGATTCGCTACTACCTGTGCATTGCTAAATACCGCATGGCCCAAGCCAAGCACACCGAAATGATGGGCTTGGCTAACATGATGATTGATCTCAAAGGCGTACTCGAATGGTATCCGGAGATGGCAGGCGCCTACGACCTTCTGGCGTTTGCGCGAAATACCGGAGGCACGCCATCGACGGCCATGCAAACCGAGCGCGCGGCCATTGGCCTGAGTCCCAGAAATGAACTTTACATCTACCATCTTGCCGAGATTTATGTGGCGAGCAAGAAGTGGGACGCGGCGAACGCATTGCTCGCTCGCTTGAAGACCAGCAGTGACCCGAAAATTGTTGCGCAGGCGAGCGAACTGGGCGAACAAGCCGGCACTGAACGCAAGTACGGGATTCCGGTCGCGGCGGATGGCACTGCCAAACCCAAATACGCCCCCCAGAAGTCGCCTTTTGATGTTCTCGAGGAGGAGGAAGCCAAGCGCGAAGCCGCGGGAAAAAATAGCCAGACGGACCTGCCCGGAGACAATCGTGTCACCAAGTTTGTTAGCGGCCGCCTCTTAGCTGTCGACTGCTCAAAGTCTCCTGCCGCTGTTTTGACCGTCAGTTCTGGAACGGGTCAGCTGAAGCTGCGCGCGGCCGATTACCGCGCTATCGTGCTGATCGGTGCCGACAATTTCTCCTGCGACTGGCGCAATCTCGAGGTCACAGTAAATTACAAGCCAGGTCTCGGCACGGAAGGCGATTTGGTTTCTCTGGAGATGCGTTGATAACCTGATCGCAATGCGTCCCGTGGTCTTTGTTGCGGAGCTACTGCGAGGACCAGATGGCCATGTTGACAGGCGCAGTCACGTTGTAGGGTGATCCCGGCGCCTGACTCGCCCCAGCCGAAGTTACCGTAAACACGAACAACTGGCCGGCAGAATTGCTGATCGCATAAAGATGATCGCTATGGTCCCACGCGATCTGGTCGATGGGAGTGTTCGTCAGCAATCCTGTAAGCTGCGTCACCGGATTGGCTCCATTGAAATTGAAAACCTGCAGACCAGTTCCCGCCACAGCTAGATAGTTCCCGGCAGGCGACATCTGCAGATCGCTGACATTCCCAACCGCTACTGGTGGCATGTCGGCGGCGGTGCTGCTGGTCGAGAGGTTACCTGTGGCATCCGCGCTGTACACTGCAAGTTGCGTAGGACCATCCGCCTGAAAGCTATAAACATTCATTGCGCTAAGCGTTATTGCCACATGATTGCTCGTATCGGCGGCCGCTAACCAGGGGCAGTAAGTGTCTCCCGGTGGAGGAGTCGGCATAACTGGAGCAGAACCCAGATTGCTGACGAGAGTCAGCGACCCGTCGCTATTTCGCTGGAACCCGTAAATCTCCTGGATGTAATGCCAGCAACTCGCGGAGTAGGCATACGTATCATTTCCCAGAAAGCTGAGTGGCCTGTTAAACACGGGGCTGGCCGCGCTGGAAAGAGCGTTAAACGTCAATGCTCCCGTAGAGCCATCAATGCTGAAGGATTCGTACTGATTGTTCGCGCAGTCGCTCACATAATCCAAGTCGTAAAGAGTACTCCCCGTCCGATCGGCAAAGAGGCTGATCGGCGAGCCACAATGATTTGGATTGCTCTCATTCGCATTGGTCGATGAACTTTGAGTAATGCCACCGTCGGAGGCTACGGAATACGAATAGATGTTTGCCCCATCGGTCGTAAACAGGTACTTGTCGCTCGCCGTCATGTAGGTGGCATTGACAGCAAACGGAGATCCTGTGACAGGCGTCAGTTGACCACTCGAATCGGCCTCGTAAGCGGCAATCTCGTTGCTGTTGGCGCTCTTGCTGCTCGCAACGTACACGAAAGCCGGCCCGGACTGAGAACCTCCGCCGCCCCCACTCCCACTGCTGAAGTTTGCCTCGATCAACGTGCTGGCGTCCAAGGTCACGCTGCAGTTCGCGCTTCCACTGCAGGCACCTGCCCAGGAGGTAAAAGCGTCGTTGCTACCTGGGGTTTCACTCAGTGTCACCGGAGTATTCGGGGGAAAGGTGAAGCTGCAAGTGGTCGGACAATTAATTCCGGCTGGGCTACTGGTCACCGTCCCAGTGCCGCTTCCAGCAATGGATACTGTCAATACTTCGCCCGCGGCGAAGTCAGCGCCTACCTTTTCAGTTCCCGCCATCGATACCGTACAAGACCCTGTTCCCGAACACGCGCCACTCCAGCCCTCAAGAAAGTAGCTATTCGCCGGAGCAGCGCTGAGCTGCACCTGAGTGCTTTGGGGAAATGTCGCTGAGCACGTGGTTGGGCAGTTGATCCCGGGCGGCGTGCTTGTCACGCTGCCAGTGCCGGAGGCAGGCGGTGTGACGCTCAGCTGGTAATTCTGACCTGCGGGCGGCCCAGACATCGCCTTCGCGCCTCCGCCGCAACTCGCTAAAGAAACGATGGCAATAGTGAACGGAAGCGAAACGAAGAAACGGAACAAAGCGGCCTCACCTCGGGGACTACACATGGAGTGCGTTTTGGATGCGGCTTCTTCAACAAAGGTAGTCTCAAGTTGCCGCCCCTGGCCTTCTCTTAGTGGGACTAGAACCCGAACCGATTATTCTTGGAGCCTTCTGCCGGACAGCAAAAAACCCTCCCTTGGGAGGGGAGGGTTCCTGGAACTGGTTCGCAGGTTTTTTATCCCCGGACGACGTTTGCCGCCTGAAAGCCTTTGGGGCCCTTGAGCAAATCGAACTCCACGGTCTCACCTTCATTCAGCGTGCGGTAGCCGTTCTCCTGGATCGCGGAGAAGTGCACGAACACATCTTCCCCCGTGGAGCGTTGGATGAATCCATATCCCTTCGCCCCGTTGAACCACTTCACTGTTCCTTTCTCTCTCACGGCTAAAACTCCTTTCACAATCGCGAAGAATGTTCCGCGGATTCCCGGATTCTGCTTCGGTTGCCCGAAGCCCCCCTCAGAGAGGCCGCAGAATTTTCGGTTGCGTGTAGGATGTGCAGAGGGAAGTTAATTCCAAAAAAGAAAAGACTCCTCAGTTCCCGGCAGCGATAAGCAGCGGCCGCGGGAATTCTCGGAGTCCGACAATTTGGCGCTTCATTTCCACTACACCCAACAAACGTCAACCACTACTGGTCTCACCACCGGACCAATCGTCCGGTAATGAGCAACAGATCATAAGCAGTATTAAAACGTTTCGCAACAAAAATTAGAAAGGAATCGAAACATGACCGAAGGTCATTCGACAGAACAGAGATAACTTTAACAAAGATAAAGGAATAGGTGGTAACCGGCTCCTGCCCTTTCGTTCTCGCCCGCCGCGGTAGAAATGGCAATCCCCTCTGCTACGATTAGCTTTTCTTGTGGCCACTCCTCCCATTTCGACGTTACCCTCGCCGCTGAAGACATCGTCGTCACCACGCGTGCGAGCCCGCCGATCTCAGGGACTGGTGCTCTCGACCGTCAAGTACTTAAGTCGCACCGATGTTCACACCTTCGCGTTCTCGGTGGCCGCGAATGCGATTTTGTCTTTTTTCCCGTTCGTGGTGCTGATGATGACAGTGATCCGGCGAGTCTTCCACTCCCGCGTCATGTACGAAGTTGTGTTGCAGCTGCTGCGCGACTACCTTCCCGCGGGGCAGGATTTTGTCATCCGTAATCTCAATTCCATGGTCAACTCGCGGCAGCGCGTGCAGATCGTTTCCCTGCTCATCCTTCTAGTCACCTCGTCCGGCATTTTTCTGCCCCTCGAAGTCGCCCTCAACCGCATCTGGCGCTTCGAGAAAAACCGTTCCTACCTCGGCAATCAGTTGATTTCGCTGGCGCTCGCGTTCGCTTGTGGCGCTCTCGCGCTGACTTCGATTGCGCTGACGGCCGGTCCGGTCTCGTTCATGGAGTTCTTGCTCCGCGGCTATGGCACAACTTTCATCCGTATGGTCGGATTTCTCATGATGAAGGTGTTCGCTATTGCCGCCAGCATCGCGATCTTCTTCCTCATTTATTGGGTGCTTCCCAACGGGAAGGTTCCCGCGCGTATCGTGCTGCCCACCGCAGTCATTATGGGATTACTCTCCGAGGCTTTGAAGTACGCCTACATTCTCGCCCTTCCCTGGCTGAATTTTCAGGAGGTTTACGGTCCGTTTGCGCTCTCCGCAACGATGATGTTCTGGGCTTTTTTATCGGGCCTGCTATTGTTGGCAGGCGCACACCTTTCCGCAGAAGAGCATCTGCGAAACACCCTGTAACGACAAAAAAGCCGTCTGCCTGGCAGACGGCCGGAAACCTGACCTGACGAACCTACTTTTTCTGCTCGCCGATCGAGAGCAACTCGACTTCAAAGATTAATGTGTCGCCGGGTCCGATGCTTGGGTCGGGTGGATTGTCGCCATAGGCCAGATCCGCGGGGATATACAACTCCCACTTGGATCCAACCGGCATCAACTGCAATGCCTCGGTCCAGCCCTTGATCACGCCGCTCACCGGGAAAGAGGCAGGCTGGCCACGCTTGTAGGAACTGTCGAATTCTTTCCCATTCACCAGTGTGCCGCGGTAGTTGACGGTTACAGTGTCGCTGGCCGTTGGCTTGGGCCCGGTGCCTTCTTTGACGACCTTGTACTGCAAGCCATCGGGCAGAGCGGTAACGCCTTGCTTGGCTTTGTTAGCGCTTAAGAAGGCCTCGCCTTCTTTCCGATTCCCCTCTCCGGCGACGTGAGCCTTGGCGGCTTGCTCTTTGCCCACCTCCGCCCTCAGTTGCTGCAGGGTGGATTTCATCTGATCTTCCGTCATCAGCATCTTGTTGCCCGACATAGCATCGCGCAGGCCACGAGCCACAACTGTCGGATCCACAGGAATTCCCTGCCGATGCAACCCCGTCCCGATACTCATGCCCAGCGCGTAGCTGGCCTTGTCTTTGTCAGTCTTGAGCGTGTATCCCGGCGCAGCTTTCGACGTCGTCGTGCCTGGCTTTTTGGCAGCCGTCTTCGGCGTCTGACTTGCGGATTTCGAAGGAGAAGCTGGCTTAGAGGTGTGAGCGGCGGGAGTATCCTGCGCGGCGGCAGTCAACAACATCCCAGCCGCAAGGATTGAAACCATGCCTGCGGTCAACATTTTTTGCATATTCCAGTATTGTCCCATCGTAGACGCGGCTGGGCAAACGACCGCTATCTCACTAGTAACTCCCTGGAGGAAGAATAGCCATCTTAGGAGCCGCGAGTAAAAGTCCACGAAAGGAATTTCGCGGAGTCACGAAGACGAGACTTGTCCGAAAATGTCGGTGTAGTGCATCCAGTAGCCTTTTACTTCGGACATGATGCGTTGGAACTCCGGGTCGCTACGAAGTTTGTCCCAGCCCTTGTCCCGCTGGAACCAGGGATAGTTGTGATTTCCCCGTCGTACCGCCTGCTTAAGACAGGCTAGCGCCCGCTCCTTATCGCCAAGTTGTGCATACATGGCGCCAATCCACTCCGCGAGGTCGCCATCAACTATCTCCTCCGGCTTCAACTTGAGTATCCGAGGATCGATCTTGTCCCGTTCACCACGGGAGGCATGCAGGATGGCCGCAATGATGATGGGTTCTTCATCCGACGACCCACGGCTGACTTCCAATGAGCGGTCCAGCGCTTGCATACCCTCATCCGTCTTTCCCTGCTGGTACAGAAAGTAGCCGAGAAACATCAAAAGCTTGAATTGGTTGGGAAAGCGCTCCAACGCCCGCCGCATTTCCTGTTCGGCCTCATGCGCTTTGCCCTGATAAAGCAGCATGCGCCCGTGCATCCAATAAGCCTGAGGTAAAACGGGGTCGAGGTCACGGCCGCGGTGAAACGCGGCTTCGGCAAGGTCGGTGAGGCCAGCATAGTGGTAGACGTATCCCAAATGCTTCCATACTAGAGCTGAGTTGGGAGCCAGCATCGAGGCTTCGCGCAGCATGGGAAGCGACTCCGCGTTTTTACCTTGTTCCCCGAGCACAACTCCGAGCGCGAGGTTCGCCTCGAACGAATGCGGATTCAGAGCCATGCCCTTTCGGGCAGCCTGCTCCGCCAGCGCGAGGTTGCGCGCGCCATTCTCCTGGAAATTCGTGGCCTCTAGGGAATACGCCTGGGCTAGCAGCGCATAAGCATCAACAAAGCCTGGGTCTTTGTCGATGGCTCGCAAACATCTTTGCTGACAATTGCGAAGAGACTCTCGCTGGGAATTCACAAAATAATCGGTCCAGTAAGCACGCCCCTGCAGCAGCAGATCGTAAGCCTCACTCGAGTTCGTAGTCGCGGTTTTGAGCGATTGCTCCTCTAGTCCGGTAAGCTGAACGCTCAGTCCACCCACGACTTGTTGCGCAACATCATCTTCAAAGCGCAGCATGTCGTGTCCCTGCAGGTCATATCGGCCTGCCCAGCGCGCGGCACCGTGGTCGATCAATTGCACCGACACACGCATGGTGTCTCCGACCCGCTGATAAGTTCCGGCCAGCACCGAACTGACTTCGAGTTCCTTCGCTACTTGCACTGGATCGTCTGTCGTCCTGGCATATTTCAGAACGGAGTTAGTGGGACGCACTGCCAGATTCTGCAGAGCGGCCAAACGGCTGATGATGGCGTCGGCAACTCCGATCCCCCATACTTCGCCTCCGCTCTGGCCGGAGAGATCGCGGAATGGCAGCACTGCAAGCGTTCGCACCGAGGACTGCACTGGTGTTGCGGGTGGTATGGGTGTACTCGCCAGCGGCGGCGCGGAACGATAGTGGACGAAAGCTGCAATGGAGGCGGCGATCACAAGAACACCCAGCCCGACGCTGGCAATGAATTTCCTGTTCGATGGCTTCGCCGGCTCCATAGCCTGGACTGAGTGTCCGGACTCAGTCTCGCGCTTCAACCGCCGCAGGTCGGCTCGCATGTCGGAAGCGTGCTGGTAACGCATCTCCCGATCTTTTTCCAGCGCCTTGTTGACGATTTCTTCCAGCCTCGGCGGCACATCAGGATTGACGCGAACCGGCGATACCGGAGCGCGTTCCAGGATCGCATTGAAAATGAGGCCCGACGTATCGCCGCGAAATGGCAGCAACCCGGTCGCCATCTCGTACAGGACGACTCCGAATGAGAACAGATCGCTGCGCGCATCCAAGTCCTGCCCCTTAACCTGCTCAGGAGACATGTATGCCACCGTGCCCAGCGTGCTACCCGGACTCGTAAGGTGCTGGTCGTTCAGGGCCGTGGGCGCGGCAGCCGCAATCGAAGCTCGGTCGGTGTGTACGGGCGTGACCTTGGCCAGACCGAAATCGAGAATTTTCGCTTGGCCGCGTTCCGTGATAAAGATGTTGGCTGGCTTAATGTCCCGATGCACAATACCCTTGACGTGCGCCGCGTCCAGGCCATCGGCGATCTGAATCGCGAGATCGAGCAGCGCCTCCGTTCCCATGGGGCGGCCCATGATTCGGTGTTTCAGGGTCATGCCATCCAGAAACTCCATCACGATGAACGGCTGGCCCTGGTGCTGCCCGATCTCAAAAATCGTGCAGATGTTCGGATGATTCAGTCCCGACGCGGCCCGTGCTTCACGACGGAAGCGTTCAAGCGATTGAGGATCTCGCGAGACATCATCGGGCAGAAACTTCAGCGCCACAAAGCGTCCGAGCTCCGTGTCTTCCGCCTTATAGACGATACCCATCCCTCCGCCGCCGAGTTTCTCGACGATCCGGTAATGCGAGATAGTTTGACCGATCATCTCGATTACGAGGGTACGCCCAATATGAGGGTACGCCCAAGTGGAACACATCTTAGGTAGGCGCGGGAACCAAGTCAACGGCAGCAAGGGGCAGGAGCGCCTGAGTCAGCGAAAGGAATTCCGTTTCCTGCTCGGAACGAGAAGAAACGAATAGTGAGTCCCTGACTTTTGAACGAAGCAGCGCCCCATCCACTAGACTGCGGCCACTAGTCTGCGGCCATTCGTCTATGCGGCTCGCCGGAAATCGGTGGCTCTACCCTGAGTCGCTTCCCTGGCCGGTCTGCCAGACAATGAACTGCGGGCATCCAAATGTGCTCCGTTGTCCACTCCAACTCCGAGTCGATCAACCAGTTCGCCTACAAGCCAGCCGCCAACTAAGGCCAAAGCCAGCGCAATGAATGAAAGAGCCAATGCGGTCGAGCCCGGGTTTTGTGGCGCTGAGTTTCGCAGCAGCGAGCTTCCAATGAATAGAAGCACTACAAGGACATTCACGCCGCCGTGCATGAGCCCAATCTTCTTCGCCCGTGTGCCCGAAGGAATGGCCCACCAGTCGATCAGACAAAAAACAGCGGCAAGCAGACCACCAATGATCCCGGCTGCAATCATCCAATATGAAATTCCGAACCACGAAGCATTGGTTTGCACCAAGCCGACGACGTCGAAAGCGACAGCGGTGGCCAGCAGGCCGAGCGGAAATACGATCAGCATTGGATGAATCGGATGTCCCAACAATTTCGCTTTGCTTTGAATATGCATTTTCTCCTGCCTATTCCGATGCCCCGAATACGGCTCTGGTTTGTCGCTGTTTTGGTCTACGCAAATGCAAACCATTGAATAAAACGTTTAAGTCATTTAGCTAGCAGCTGCTGCGTTCGTCGGCACTCAGTGTTGCGAGTGCCGACGTTGCAGGCACTTCTTTCAGGTGTTCAGAACTTCAGGCTGATCAAGTACTGAATCAGGTCGCTCTTCTCACTGTCGGAGAGCCCAAGATTCATGCATTTGTTGTAGTGGTTGACGACGGCGTTCAGATCCGCGAAGCGTCCATCGTGGTAGAAGCCGCCTTTCAGGTGAGTGGTGAGCGCGCCAATGGGAGAGGTGCGATAGCGCATATCCGGGCCGCGGTCGGCCTCGAAGCTGTCGACGCAAACATCGGATGCCGTGTGCAGATTCCATCCGGGTTCAGTCCAGAGTGGCTCCACGTGGCAATTGTTGCATCCTGCCTTGCCGCTGAAGAGTTCGTCGCCACGGGCGGCCGCCGCTTTGTCGAAACGCACTGTGGGATTTGGCGCGGGCAGTGAGAGTTGGTAAAGCTGCAAAGCCGCGAGTTTTGGGGTGACCTGATCGTCATCCGGATTGATGTGAGGCAGATCCGCAAAACCGTTTGCGGCAGCAATCGGGAATTGCGACGCATTGTTCAGCCGGGGATCGAAGAACCGTCCCTTGCCGTGCATCTCCAGGGTGGCTACAAAGGCGTTCCAGTGCGGGATCGAGCCCCAGCCAAGCCACGTGTGCAGGTTAACTCCTCCTAACCCGAATGCGGGTGGAATCAACGTCGCACCCGGAACGTTCGTACCCGTAACCACACCATCAGTGACTTGCTGGGGATTGAAGGCCTTTCCGTCCATGAACAACTCGGCGTCGAATTTTCCGGGACCCCAGCTGTTCAAAACCTTTCTTACCGTCGCCTGGTCTGTTTGCAACAGGTTCGCTACCACGCTGAGGTCGGGGGCGAGAGCCACGATTGCTCCAACGTTCAGGTCCCGATTCGCCCAACCATCCAACCTACGTCCGATACAGCCTGTCCCTGGATTCGGCGAAATCTGTCCGGCACACAACTGCCGGCTTGGAGTTGTCTACCGTGGAGTGGCAGAGGGCGCACTGGATTCCCACGGATTTCAGCGTTCCCGACGAGTTGAAGTTCCCAGTAAGACCGACCACGGCATTCAATTTCAGCAGCAAGAGAGTGACGGCGGGATCGTCAAGATTGACCCGGCCCTTCTCGATCTGCTCGACCAGGTTTCGAGGGAGTGCGTCGATGTCGACCTTGAGACCGACGGCAAGAGCGGTCTTCGGACTCACTCCCGGACCGACTCCGCCCAGTTTGGCGCCTTCGATCGCCTGGTGGAGCTTGAGCGTATCTCCCCAGAACGCCTCATCACCGAAGGTATCGAAGCGGAAGACCTGCTCTCCCATGAGCACTTTTTGCGTGGCGTTTTCAACCACCGGGTTTTTGTGAATGTCCGCGTCGTGGTGCGAATTGTCCGCGCGAACCGGGGTTGAGCGACTCAATGCGACCAGGCAAATCAACAAAAGTGCGGCGGCCGCGGCGATTGCATGCATATGGATTCTGCGTTGCGACATAGAGGCTCCTATCCCAAAGACTGGCGAAGTGTCTGAGGGATAGAGCGACGAGAACGCGGCGAGAGTGTAAAGAGGTTGTTAGATATTTGTCACGGGACGGTGACATGTCTTATCGGGATGGGCAAGATTGGCGGCATCAGCACTCCAGTTAGGACCTCAACGAATCACGCCGATCACTTGAGGCCGTCGACTACAAAAAGGTCAGACAGAATCCGTCCGATGGAATAGGCATACGACTTTCCGTCCGTACTGAAACGTATTGTTGGAATGGCCTGCACCCCTGCCGGATCCGCAGGCATGATTTCCTTGAAAGGTTCGCGCCGTCCAGTTGCAATGTCGACGCGCGTGACCTTCACAGGGACACTAGCGGTGCGTACCAGCAGGCTCTTCCCGCCATCGAAAAATCCCATGATGCGCTCGTCCGGATTGGGAACGAAGTTGAGCTTTACCGGCTCTCCGCCGGCGATCGGGTACAGCCAGCGCGCGCGTTTCGCATCGACGGCCAGAACGAACTTGCCATCCGGAGTAGGCAAACCACCAATCGTGCCTTCGGGCGTGAGTGGGTGCGGCGTCCCGCCCTGTGTGTCGAGCAAGTAGGAGCGCGCCCCGTGGCCGGACTCGGCAGCAGCGTAGATGATCGATTTGCTGTCGGGCAACCAGGAAAAATTGAAGTGGTCGGTCTTGTCATCCGTGAGCTGTTTAGGCTCGCCCACTCCGGTGGGAAGCAGGACCAGCTTTGCCGGAGAGCCCACGGATGTGACAACCCAATTGCCATCCGGAGAAAGCGCGCCGAACCCTCCATCGCCCAACCGCACAGCAGGCGACCCGTCCATCTTCCGCACGAAGATGCTGTAGTTGGCCCCCATAGCCTCGCCCGTTTCAGAAAAAAGTATGGTCTTGCCATCCGGAGACATGTCTAGCAGCAGAGACCAGTCGAACCAGGACAAACTGCGTTCGCGCGTTTCTCCGGGGGGCAGGGCAGAGATGCTTACACGAGCCTTGTCGAATGTCAGAAGTACAAGGCCCGTACGGCTGATGTCGTGGATCGTCAGGCCTCCCGGCGCTCGATAAATGAGACGCTCCTTGCCTGCTAGGTCGAGGGCATAAATGGACCGTGCCGAGCCAGCCGGCACTGCGGAAAACCAAACTTCCTTTCCGCTGGGGGCCCAGGCCAGACCTTCCACGCTGGAGTAAAAGGAAGAACTAGCCTTGGAGTTGCCCTGGGCATCGATAATTACGACCCGCCCGTCGTCGCCGCCGGGAACATGATCACTGATCGCAAGCAACGCGCCGTTGGGCGAAAACCTTACATGGCTGACCCAGCCCTTCGGCGAATAAATCACATTGCCTGAGGGAAACTCGAGTTGCCCGCCTCCGCTTGGACCTGGACGGATTACCGCGAGCGACTGCCCGTCCGGCGTCCAGTCTGCCCAGAAGACGTTGTCCACGACCTCGCGCGGTGCGCCTCCAGCTAAAGGAACGCGGGCCAGCGTGCCAGCTTGTGCAAAGGGACCGGCATTGACCGGATGCAACGACACCGCCATTTCTCCTTTCGAGGAAATGGACAGGATCTGCGAATTGGGCAGCCCGATGCTTCGCGAGTCCGTGCTGTCGAAGCGCGAGGAAAAGATTTCCTGAGGAGCCCCGTCCCAAGCGGCGCCGTAAACGATAGTTTGGCCATCGGGCGCAAAGCGGGCGTCCCAAATGATGCCATTGCGGAAAGTCACTTCGTGGAAGGTCGGATTCGCCCGAACCGCGCCGCGCTGCGCAAAGCGATAGATTCCCGCCCACGACGCCAGAATTAAGACAGTCGCAAGTACAGGGATCGCCCACCGGCGGGATTTCTTTTCCGGCAAGACTTGGATGCCGGCGCGGCTGGAAATCGAGATGTCAGTCAGGGCTTCCAGATTGAACGCCACATCGCGCGCCGACTGAAAACGCTCTGCCGGATTCTTTTCCAGACAGTGCCGCACAATACGTTCCAGCGCGGGCGAGACATTGCGGTTAGTCTCGCTCAGGTCGGCGGGCTCTTCCTTCAGGATGGCGCTCATCGTATCTGCTGCGGAATCGCCGTGAAACGCCCTTTTGCCCGAGAGCATCTCGTACAGAATTGCGCCAAAGGAGAAGATGTCGGAACGCGCATCCGTGGGCTTACCGCGCACCTGCTCGGGAGACATGTACCCAGCAGTGCCCATAACGGTTCCGGCTTCGGTGGCGACCTGCATGGTGGGCGCTTCGTCGGAAATATTGGTTTCCGGGTGGGTGAATTTCGCCAAACCGAAATCCAGAATCTTGGCGCGACCGTCGCTGGTGATGAACAGATTCTCAGGTTTCAGATCCCGGTGAACGATTCCCTTCTCATGTGCCGCGGCCAGCCCTTTCGCAATCTGCTGGGCATAGTCGATCGCCTTGCGAGACGAGAGCGCCCCCGGCCGCAAACGGTCGCGCAACGACTCGCCTTCCAGTAGTTCGGAGACCACGTAAGGCGCTCCGCGATCTTCGCCAATGTCATAGATAGAAAGAATGTTGGGGTGATTCAGGGCGGCGGCTGCTCGCGATTCCTGCGCGAAGCGTTGCAACCGGTCGGGATCGGCGGAGAATGACGCGGGCAGAATCTTGATGGCCACGTCACGATTCAAGCGCGTGTCTCGTGCCCGGTATACCTCGCCCATGCCGCCCGCGCCAATGGGCGACTGAACAACGTAAGGTCCCAGTTTCGTTCCCGAAGTGAGTGGCATTGTGCGCGCGATTATAGCTCACATTCGCGCTCAGACCACGGCGCTACGTGTTGTGAAGGAATAGAATGTCTGGTTCCGTTTGCTCTCGGGGAGACTCGTTCATGCCAAGGGTTCGCTGCTTCTTCGTTTTCAGCCTTGTTCATCTGCTTTCTGCAATGGCATTTGCCGCGGACGCCAATCCCGAAGCGATTCTGCTTCTTCGCCAGAACTGGTTCATCCAGTCGTCGGATAACTTGCACGCCGACGGGGCGGCCATTTCGAGAACCGGGTTTTCGTCCAAAGACTGGTATCCGGCAACGCTTCCTTCCACCGTTCTAAACGCGCTGGTCGAAGACAAGGTTTACCCCGATCCCTATGTCGGCATGAACCTGCGCTCGATTCCGGGTACGACCTACCCGATCTTTGAAGATTTTTCCAACCTCATGATGCCGCCCGCTAGTCCGTTCCGGCACTCCTGGTGGTATCGGACGGAATTCAACATCCCCTCGCAGTACAAGGGCAAAACTCTGTCGCTAGGGTTCGATGGCATCAATTACAAAGCGAATGTGTGGATGAACGGCGTTCGGATAGCCTCTTCAGATCAGCTGGCCGGTACGTGGCGGGTGTTCCAGTTCGATGTCGCAGCCGCCGCGAAAATTGGGGAAATGAATTCCCTGGCTGTCGAGGTGTTTCCTCCACAGCCGCGGGACTTGGCGATCACGCTGGTGGACTGGGCTCCGATGCCTCCGGATAAAGAAATGGGCATTTGGCGCGATGTTCACATCACCGCTACCGGCCCAATCACACTTCGCTACCCCGCGGTTCTGACCAAACTCACCTTGCCGTCCGGGAATGAAGCGCAGTTAACGGTTCGCGCAGAGCTGAGCAATGCCACAGAGCACCCTGTGGAAGGGGTGCTCAAGGGCCACATTGAGGACATCGCATTCGAGCAGCCGGTTCGCCTCGGGCCCAGACAAACTCAAGTCATCCGGTTCACGCCGGATAAGTTTTCACAACTTAAGCTGGCAAATCCGCGCTTGTGGTGGCCAGCGCAGATCGGCAAACAAGAGCTTTATCCGCTGGATTTGTCCCTGGAAGCCGGAGGACAGGTCTCCGATTCGGCGCACATTGAGTTCGGGATTCGGGAGGTCACATCGAAGCTGGACGAGAAGAACCATCGGCTATTTCAGATTAACGGCAAAAACATTCTCATTCGCGGCGCCGGCTACAGCTTTGATCTGATGCTGCGCTCCTCACCGGAGCGGCAGCAGGCCGAATTGAATTACGTTCGCGACTTGAATCTGAATGCTGTTCGCCTTGAGGGCAAGATTGAGAACGACCACTTCTTCGACCTGGCTGACCGGATGGGTATTCTCGTCCTGCCCGGCTGGTGCTGCTGTGATCAGTGGGAGAATTGGCCCGCCTGGGACAAGGAGAACGAGCGCATCGCCGGCGACTCCCTGCGCGATCAACTTCGCCGGCTGGAGCGGCATCCCTCGGTGATCGCCTGGCTCTATGGGAGCGACTTCGCCCCTCCGCCCAGAATCGAGAATCTGTATCTGCAGATCATGAAGGAGGTGGATTGGCCGAACCCGTCCATCTCCTCGGCGGGGGCGCGCAACACGACAGTTGGGCCAAGCGGCGTAAAAATGACCGGACCCTATGAATATGTCGCGCCCATATTCTGGTATATCGACACGCGCCACGGCGGGGCATTCGGCTTCAACACGGAAACCAGCCCTGGGCCGGCGATTCCTCCCGTCGAGAGCTTGCGACGCATGCTTCCGGCAGATCACTTGTGGCCCATTGATTCCGTCTGGGAGTACCACGCGGGCGGCATGTCGCACACCCTCGATGTTTTCACCCAGGCGCTAGAGAAGCGCTATGGCGAATCGAAATCCGTGGAGGAGTTCTCCTCCAGATCGCAGGTGCAGGCCTACGAAGCCCATCGGGCCATGATGGAGGCCTACGGACGCAACAAGTACACCTCTACCGGCATCATTCAATGGATGCTGAACAATGCCTGGCCCAGCATGATCTGGCACATGTATGACTGGTATCTGCGCCCGGGCGGATCGTACTTCGGCGTGAAGCACGCCTGTGAACCGCTGCACGTGCAGTACTCGTATGATGACCATTCCGTCGTTGTCGTGAATTCGTATTATCACGGATTCCAGAATTTGAAACTCACGGCCAAGGTTTACAACCTGGACATGACAGAGAAGTTCTCCAAAGATGTCGACCTGAGTGTCGACGCGGACAGCAGCACGAAAGTGTTTACATTGCCGCCGCTGTCAGGCCTGAGCACAACGTACTTCGTGAGCCTCACACTCGGGTCATCAGGTCAGGTTGAGAGCAGAAACTTTTATTGGCTCTCCACCCACGAAGAAACCCTCGATTGGGGACGCGAGGAGGAGGACACCAGTGGTCAGTACGACATTTCGACCTGGACCCCCACTAAAGATTTCGCCGACTATACAGCTTTGAACACGCTACCCCGGATTACTTTGGAAGCCACGGCTCAGTCCACTAAACAGGGCAACCAGGGCACGACGACTGTCACTGTCCACAACCCGAGTTCCACCCTCGCCTTTGCGGTACGTTTAAAGGTGGACCGCTCGGTGAATAACCGCGTGAGCCGCGAGGGCAAAGAAGACGCGGAAATCTTGCCTGTACTCTGGGAGGACAATTATTTCGCTTTGTTGCCTGGGGAAAGCCGCCAGGTCAAGGCGACGTATGCGGCGGATCCCAAAAGCAATACGACCCCGATCGTTGAAGTCGAAGGTTGGAACGTGAATCACACAGTCGCACAATTGCAACAGTAAGTCATCGCGAAAGATCAAAATAATTCTTAAAAAGGGCTTTATTTTATGAATTCTGCAGGGATGGAAGGACAGCGCCAAGACTTCGATAAAGTTCTGCGCGTTTTACAGGACACGCCCACAATCGATCGTGAGTACTTCGCCCCCATCGAAGAGTTCCAGGGACGCGTGCGCCGCACCAACGACGTATTGCAAAAACACGGCCACACGGTGGGACTCGTTTTCTCCGACGAGCACTACGCCGGCGACGTACCCTACCTCGGCGGCAACACGAATATTTCCATCGAGCAAGTCGCGGGCGTTATCGGCCCAAACGGATTTCACGTGGTGGCGGGCCTTGAAGGAGGTTACGTCGCAGAGCAGTTAGCGGAGCGCGCCGGCGCCAAAGTCCACAAAGTTGAACTCCTGCAGCTAGCCGACGAGAAATACCCCATCCGCGCCGAGCGCCTCGAAGACGTAATCCGTGCCGCTGCCGGAAAAGAAGTGGACCACATCGCCCTCCTCACTCCTCGCCAGGTCATCCCCGCCGGTCTGGTCGAATACCTGCAAAATCTCTATGGCGCGAACGGGGTAGTTGACGCCCAGGGACTCTATTACCGCGTGAAATACGAAAAAAGCGCGATCGAAATGCGCCTGATCGCCGACGCCTGCGTCATCGCCGATGCTATGATGCGCGCCATGTTTGCCGTCCTCCGTCCCGGACGTCTCGAAACCGAAGTTGCTGCCTGGGGCGCATGGGTCGGACGCATGCTCGGCTCCGAGCGCGACGGCTTCCAGATTATGGTCGGCGCCAACACCGCCAATCGCACGCTGATCGGCCCCGCCCTCAACCGCCGCATCAACGAAGGCGACTGGGTGCACCTGGGCGTTGCCCCCAAGCGGGACGGCCTCACGGCATGCCTGCGCCGCTCGGTCATCGCCGTGGATTCGCCAAAAAGAGTAACCGCCGACCAGAAATACTGGTTCGACTTGGTCGAAGAAGGATACGCCGTTGGCGAGCGCTGGTACCGCGAGGTATCCGCCCAACATCTTCCGGCTCGTTTGCAGGAACAAGCTTTAGTTGACTTCTTTGCCGGCCACTCCGAAGAAATCTCCCGACGCATCGGCAAGAAGGTCGATCTGGCGCAGCAGAAGCCCTATACGGGCACCCACAACTCCGGCTACACGGAATGCCAGGAGTTTTTCGGCGCCATCACGCTCGACAGCCACGAACCGCTTGGCAATCAGATCGTAACGATGCTGGACGTCGCCCTGCGCGGAATTGGCGATCGCTGGCACGACGTCATCATCCCGGGATTCGATTTTTGCGTGGTTGAGAACACACTCGGCAAATACGGTCCCCGAGTGGAAACATTGACCAAGTTCCCCATCCACGCCCAGGAGTTGGTTGGAGCGTAGTTAGTCCGCTACCAGAGCCAGGACACGAGTCGAAAGTGCGTCCGCTGGCGAATACCAACGAATCGAAACTTTCGCCGATTTCCACAGCCCATTGTGACATCCGTCACTGCGTTCGATTCCAGCTCAGGACTACGCTGTCACGTTCCCGGCAAATCCCTCCGAGCAGAGGTTTGTTGTCCGAGGTCTCTCCATGGTGCGGAGAACTATTCTCTACCTGCTCGCAGGATTATCCATTGTTCTTGCCCCGCTCCTCTCCGCGGCACAGGATTCCGTTCCTCGTAGTCCTGTTCACCGCTCGCGCTCGAATTACCTGCTGCCGCGAGCTTTCCCACCCAAGCCGCCGGTACGCCAGCCCGAGCAGGTGAGTCCGCCTGTTTCCGTTTATCCGGGAAACTCATCCGGACTTTCAGGACTGGTTCGCGCGGCGGGCATTATCTTTTCCGGCACCGTGATTCGAGTAGAACCGCGCAACCGGGCGAACGGACAAACCCTCTCCACTGTGGCCATCACATTCCACGTCGAGAATGCAGTACTGGGAAGCTCCTCCGGGCGAGAACTCACAATTTACGAATGGGCTGGCCTGTGGTCCAGTGGCCAGCGCTACCGGGTAGGGGAACGCGTTTTCGCGTTTCTTTACCCACGGAGCAAACTCGGGCTGACCAGTTCTGTCGCCGGTCCGATCGGCCGGTTCGCGCTGGATACCCGCGGAACGGTGTTGCTGTCGCCCCAACACATTTCGGTCTTCCGACGACATCCCGTCCTCGGTGGGAAGTCGCGTGTAAGTTTCAGCGATTTCGCCCTGGCGGTGAGACAGGCCCATGAGGAGGAATGAGACAGAGGCGACCATGCAGACCATGATGGCATCTACGCTGCGACTGTTCCTCCTCAGGCTGGCTTTTGGCGGAACCATTCTCTTTCTCTGTGCACTGACATCTCGCGCGGGAGGTCCGGACCGGGTCGCCGGGTCGGCCTACTTCGATCCCACCGTCAATGGGCAGTCCCTCACCTGGCCGCAAGGCAGGATCGCGTACTACGTCGATCAGGGCAATCTCAGCCCAGTGTTACCGAATTCCTCCGTCAATTCGCTGGTTGCGAGCGCCTTCTCGCAATGGAGTTCCGTTCCCACCGCGGCATTATCCGTTACTGCAGCAGGCAGCTTGGCCGAAGATGTGAGCGGGGCCAACGTCACCCGCAACTCGGATGGCACGATCTCAATGCCGCCGGACATTCAACCGACCGCAACCGGCACTCCCCTAGGAATTGTCTACGATTACGATGGAGCCGTGACCAACGCCCTTCTGGGCGCCGGAGCAGCCGACCCAACGCAGTGTTTCTACAATGCAGTCTCCGGCGGAAATGACAGATATGGCTCCTTTGCCACTTACGAGCACGCGCTCATTGTCATCAACGGGCAGTGTGCGCAGCAGTCCGCCCAAGTGACGGAGATTCAATACCGCCTCGTCCGCGCCATTGGCAACGTGCTCGGCGTAGGCTGGTCACAATTGAACGTCAATGTACAGACTGGCTCGCCGCCTGCAAGCGCTGACGATTATGACGGCTTTCCGGTGATGCATTTTCTTGATCTGTGGAACTGCGTACCAATCACGCTGTGCTACCCACATCCCACCCAGCTCTCGATGGATGACATCGCTGCAGTGTCGCGCCTCTATCCAGTCACCGTACAAAATCAGTCCGCATTTCCCGGCAAGCAGATTTTCTCTGTGAACACGGGGCGAATCCACGGATCCGTGTGGTTTACCGACACTCACGGCGTACGCACGCAACCCATGCAGGGCGTGAACGTGGTCGCCCGGTGGATTGATCCTGCTACCAGACAGCCCTCCCGGCGTTACGCGGCCAGCTCAGTCTCAGGATTTCTTTTCACCGGCAATGAAGGCAACCCCATCACTGGCACCGACGATGCGCTGGGAGAGCCGCTGTCGCAATGGGGATCGGAAAACCCGGAACTGGAGGGTGCGTTTGACCTGTCCGGTCTCCAGGTGCCGAATGGCGGCAGCGCACAATACCAAATCTCCGTGGAAGCTCTCGACCCTCAGTGGTCGTACGGTGTTGGGCCATATGCACCGGAACTAGTCTCCCCGTCCGGATCGTTCCTGCCGGTCACCGTCACAGTTTCGCCCGGCAGCGATGTGCTGCAAGACATACTCATGACCGGGACCGCGCAGTCTTTGCCGCAGAGTCCGTCCTCGTGGGTTGCTCCGGCATCACTGCCTCGAGGGGGCGACTGGGTTTCGTCTTTTCGCTATGAGGGCGTCCACTACTTCCACCTTCCGATCCAGGCGAACCGGACGTTGTCGATCACGGCAACCGCTCTCGATGAATCAAACCGCGCGACTTTGCTCAAGGCACGACCGGTGATTGGCATGTGGGCAACCGCGGATCCCGAAGGCACGCCTTCCCCCGCTTTCACACCATCGCCGTTCAACTCGCTCGTATTGGCCACGACTCGCCTGGACGCACAGGTGCTTCAGGCCGGCAACTTTCTGATTGGGATCTCGGATCTGCGCGGCGATGGGCGTCCTGATTTCCGCTACCACGGCCACGTTCTATATGCCGATAGTGTCTCCCCCGCTCGCGTTGCCGTGAATGGTGGAACCATCACCGTACGGGGTACCGGCTTTGCCCGCGGATTGACGGCCAGTATGGGCGGAACAACTCTCAGTCAACTGAGGGTCACTGCGACAGAGATCATGCTTTCCGTAACCGGCCGCTCCGACGGAACGCAAACTATCACGATCAGCGACCCCATAACTGGCGCATCGACGACCATGACGAACGCGCTCACGTACGGAGCGGCGCCTGGCGACAATATCACTCTGATCTATGCCGGGAATTCGCAGACCCCAGTGGGAACGCAAGCGGCCAAATCGGTAACCGTGCGCGTGCTTGCTGCAGACGGAGTGACCGCCATCCCCGGCGCGACGGTAGGCTGGGCGACGACAAACAGCCTGCAGCTTTCCGCATGTGGCGGCGCAACGTCCTGTTCAGTGACAACGGATCAGAGTGGCAGCGCGACAACTTGGCTGACACCTGCGGCTTTGGGTTCCGCAACCGTCACCGCGGTGCTTGCTCCCGGTGTGTACTCTCCAGCGAAATCAGTGACCGCGACCCTGAATGCCACCCAGTCTTCCTCTGACATAGCCGCCGTGACTCCAAATCTCCGGATTTCGCAAGGTGCCACGGTCACACTCCCGTTGATGGTGCGTGCGGTAAGCAATGGCGCGCCCCGTACCGGTGTCCAGATCAACTACGCGGTCATGACCGGCTCCGGAACGCTGGGCGCCGGCAGCGCGGCCACAAATTCCAGCGGGTACGCCGGTGTCAACTTAACCGTCAACCAGATTACTGCTGAAACGAAGGTCAGCGCTTGCGTTGCTCCCAACAACGCGCCCTGCGCGATTTTCTACGCCGATCCAGTCCCGCTCGCGCAACAAAAGCTGCAGCCGGTCTCGGGAGCGGGCCAGGTATCAACCGGACAGGCGTTCCAACCGATAATCGTACGCGTAACAGATTCCGCTACGCCCGCCAATTCGGTCATCGCCTCCCCGGTCTTATTTCAGACGACTGTCCTCAGACCCGGCGGTACTTCTCCCGCCGACGGAGATGGCGAAACGAATCCGGTGAATCCCTCGTTGCCGGTGATCCTGCAAGTCGTACAGAGCACCGCCATGACAGACGTGAATGGCTTCGCCAACATCGTGCCTTCGCGTAGCAGTTTCAGTCCTCCCCTGCAGGTAGACGTCTCCGTCGCCGCAGGAACCACTGCCCTGCTCGATTTCCCACTGCAAGTCCTGCCCACTCTAAACGCCGGCAGTTCTCCATCGGACACGACCTCAGCGCCGATGGTTGCCCCGGTGCGACATCCTCGCTGGCGAGGAGTTGAGAACCGATAGGTCTCGCCCGGGCACAGTGCACGTAAGGACAGCCCCTTGGGCTGTCCCCAGCGCGAGACCCGCGAAGCGGGACGAGAGTGGAGTTCTACATTCCGACTTCGCGGGTGAGATTCACTTCCCTACCCACTGATCCACCCAATCATTCACGGTCTTATACCAGAGCTGGGAATTCTGCGGCTTGAGCACCCAATGGCCCTCGTCCGGGAAGTAGAGCATCTTCGACGGCACCCCCTCCATCTGCAGCGTGGTGAATAGCTGGAGCCCCTCGCTCACATCCAGCCGATAATCCTTCTGTCCGTGAACCACGAGCGTAGGAGTCCTGAAGTTTTTCGCATACTGATGCGGCGACCATTTCTGATAGAGAGCGCGGTTGTCATAAGGAGTGCCTTTGAACTCCCAGTTGTTGAACCAGAGTTCTTCAGTCGATCCCCAGGTCGACTCGGCGTTGAACATGCCATCATGCGACACCAGGCACTTGAAGCGATCCGTGTGGCCGAGGATCCAGTTAATCATGTATCCGCCGTAGCTCGCACCCAGCGCGCACTCGCGGTTTTTATCGATAAACGGATAATGCTCCTCGGCGTAATCGAGTCCCTTCATCAGGTCTTCATAAGCAGCGCCGCCCCAATCGCCATTGATCGCATCAATAAACTTCTGCCCATATCCAGTCGAGCCATGGAAGTTGATCATGATGGCGACATATCCGTTAGCCGCGAACAGCTCGGGATTCCAGCGAAAACTCCAGTCGTCGCCCCAAGCCCCCTGCGGCCCGCCGTGAATGAGGAACTTCACGGGATATTTTTTGGCAGCGTCGAAGTCCGGCGGTTTGACGAGGGTGCCTTCCACCCAGTCGCCGTGCGCGCCAGTGAACGAGAAGGCCTCACCGTCTGAGAAGCTGATTTGCGACAGCCATGGATCATTTACGTGAGTGAGCGCCGCATCTTTGCTTAAGGAACAGTTTTCGTGGCCTTTATCGACGCTCCCGGTTCTCGCCGGGCAGCCTTCGGCGGTTGCATCCGCCGTGTAAATCTCATTGGGAGCTTTCAGCGACATGCGAGTAAAGATCAGTTTCTTTCTATCGGGCACCACAATTACGTCATCGTTATACCCGCCAACCAGCGCACGAGCTTGAGGGTGCCCTGCAGAGATCGGGCCTACCGCGTAGATCAGCGAATGACGAAGGTGCTCGGCGCTGAAGTAGATCGTTTCGGAATCACCCGCCCACGTGTAGGTTCCGACCCAGTGATCAAAGTCCGGCATCAGACTCTTCTTCTCGCCCGTCTTGCGGTCATAGAGCATGAGGCGGAAGCGGTCGCTCTCGTATCCCGGCCGCTGCTGTGCGCGGTAGGCGATGTAGCGTCCATCGGGCGAATACAGCGGCGTCGAATCGCTGGCCGGATTGTCGGCGGTAATGTTCTTCGTCTTCGCCAACACCTGGGCGGACGAGGCGTCCGCCCCTACATTAACCGGGACGATCCACAGATCGTTGTTGGTGGAAGCCGCCGGATTTTTGTCGTGATTCGAGGCGTAGCAAATCTCCTTGCCGTCGGGAGAAAACGCGTAATTATCCTGCCCGCCCAAAGAGAACACAGGGGCATCGTAGTCGCCCGGAGTGAGGTCGATGTAGGGACAGCCGCCATCGGCTGTCCGGTCGAGCGCAGCTCGACTGCTTTTGCCTTCGCCTGAAACACCCTGCCCGGCTTCGCCGGGCCGGACAGCCGAGGCGGCTGTCCCTACACAAGCATCGACGCGAGCCACAAAGATATGCGTGCGCGTCCCTTCTTTGTAAGCATTCCAGTGGCGATAAAGCAGGTGCGTAAAGATCTGCGCTTTGACTTCGCTGTTCTTCCGCTCTTCGAGTGTCTTTGCGTTACATGCCGCCTCGGCTGCAGGCCCGCCATCGCATTCGGGATACACGTCAGACGTAAACAGAATCGTCTTGCCGTCCGGAGACCACAATTCTCCGCTCGCTTCGGTGGCGATTGAAGTGAGCTTGTGAACTCCAGTCACGGCGCCAGGGCCGTTGTCGAAATCCGCGATCCAAACCTGCGATCCGCCGTCTTTCGTCGATAGAAACGCAAACCTCTTCCCATCCGGCGCCCAGCGCGGACGATCCGCGCCCTGATCGGCAATGATCTCCCGCTCCTGACCTCCCGTTGCCGGCACGCTCCAGATATGCGGCGTCTTGGAGTTGGCTTCAAGATCGACATCGACGACGCTGAAGATTACCCACTTCCCATCCGGCGAAATTTCAGGCTCGCCTACCCGCTTCAGCTTCATCATGTCTTCAAAGGTGAAAGGATGCTTGGTCTGCGTGAATGCGGGAAGCGCAAAAAGGAAAAGAAGAAAAGCGACGAGGATACGGCGCATGAGGGGTACTCCTTGGCAAACGGATGAGTGTAGCAAAACGGCGGGGCTTTCAGTCTCTCCAAGTTCAGGCTTGGCCCCCCGGCACGCGACGGTTATGCATGCACCACAAATGGTGCACCGCATCCTAGATTCGTCACAGCAATGTTGTTATTCAAGGTTATTTTGCAACCGTGAGTCTTGAAAAATGTTAAACCTCGCCACTTCGAAACCTTCCTTCCGACGGCAACCTCTTATCCATCGAGGCATCCAAGTATGCGGCAGAACTGCAGCACCCTTCCCTCCGACCTCACTGAGCGGAGAGGGGCCGGAGGGCGGGGTCGCCGCGGTGTCTGCCCCTTTCCGTGTAAGGACGTTCCCAGGGTTCCGTCTTGTTCGTCGGTGCGTACACCGGTTGAGAATTCGATACACTAAATACATGAAGTCATTCTGCCGTTTGCTGTTCTGCCTGACTTTGCTGGCCTGCGCAGTCGCGCCCGTCCCCGTACTTGCCCAGGAAGGCCCGCTCGACAATGCGCAGCCCAAAGACATCACCCCGGAAGAGATCATCAAGCGTTTCGCCGAGAAAGAAACCGAGTTCGCCAAGGCGCGCGAGCAATATACCTATCGTCAGGACGTAAAGGTACAAACGCTTGACGGCAGCAGCGTGGATGGCGAATACCACGAGGTTTTCGACGTCCTGTTCGACGATAAAGGTCACCGCATTGAAAACGTGGTCTTTGCGCCTCAATCCAGCCTGCAGAAGATTTATATGTCGCGGGAAGACATGGAGGATATCCGGCACAAATTGCCGTTTGTCCTTACGAGCGAGGATTTGCCCGAATACAACATCCTTTACGTCGGCCAGCAACAGGAAGACGAACTGCACTGCTATGTCTTCGACATAGCTCCGAAAAAAATCGAAGGCAAGAAACGTTACTTCCAGGGTCGCGTTTGGGTCGACGATCATGATTTCCAGATCGTAAAAACCTACGGTAAAACTGTCCCCGACATTCGCGGCAAGCGCGGCGACCAGGAAAATCTGTTCCCCAAATTCACTACGTGGCGCCAACAGATCGATGGTCAATATTGGTTTCCGGTGTACACCAAAGCTGACGATGAGCTGCACTTCAAAATGGAAGACGTGCACATCAAGGAAATCGTGAAGTATGAGGACTACAAGCGATTCGGATCCAACGTGAAGATTCTGTACGAGGGCAAAGAGCTTCCGAAGGGCGATCAAAAGCCGCAGAATCCGCCCCCGGATCAGAGGAAGCCGCAATAGACAGTTTCAAGTTTCGAGTTTCGAAGTTTCAAAGAAAAGCCCGCCGTTGTCGGCGGGCTCGTTACTTGCAACTCGAAGCTCTGAAACTTCAGTAGAAGAGATACTTTCTCCACTTATCGTCAGACCGGCCCATCAGCCGCATGATGTGGCGGCTGGTGTGGAGATTGAATGCTCGTGGCTCTCGCATCAGCTTCATACCCGCTTCCACTGGAGACTGATTCCCCTTGCGGCGGTTGCACGGATGGCAGCAGGCGACCAGGTTTTCCCAGCTAGACGAGCCTCCGCGCGAGCGCGGGATCACGTGATCCAGCGTCAGTTCGCTTGACGGCAACACCGTCGCGCAATATTGGCACGTGTTCCGGTCGCGCAGCAGAATGTTCTTCCGCGACAGTGCGCGGCTCTGATGCGGAATCCGCCGATACTCCAGCAGGCGAATCACTGACGGCAGTCTCATCGCCACCCGAGCTGAGTGCAGAAAGTGGCCGTTCTCCTCCTCAGTCATGGCGACGCCCTTCAGCACCAGCACCAGGGCGCGCCGGGCTGCGCAGACGTTGATGGGTTCGTAGGAGGCGTTGAGCACGAGCACGGGCGCGAGCAGGGCATGCCCGTCTCCGGCGCGATGAGGCGCTGCCGCCGGCGAGAACCGGCCGGCGGCGTGCCGGGATCCTGAGTCGTGTTCCATGCGTAAAGACATAATCTTCAAACTTTCAAACTCTCAACGTGGCGCTCGGCATCCAAGGCATCGTCCTCCCGGCTGAAACCTTGAACTTCTGAAGGGCCGAAGCCTTGTTTTTCTTCGTACTTTGATGCGATTTTCAGCGTCCGCGCCACCGTGGCCACCCAGACCCTCGACGCCCCCGCCCGACGCAAGACTCGCGCGCATTCCGAGGCTGTGGTTCCGGTTGTATACACATCATCCACCAGAACTACTTCGCGCCCGGTAACTTGCTGGGGACGCGTTACCGCGAAAGCGCCACGCACGTTTTCGCGACGCTGATGGCTGGTCAAGCCGATTTGGGAATGGGTGTCGCGAACGCGCGCCAGGGTGTCCGGGGCCAACTGAAAGCGCTCCATTGAAATATGCGCTTTCAGTGCCGCGTGGGCAATCAGTTCTGCCTGATTGAATCCTCGTTGTCGCCGCTTGCTTCGGTACAGCGGTACCGGAACGAGTAGAACAACCGGCTGCTCCAATGCGGGCCCCACCGCAATCAAGGTCTCACCCAGCATTCGGCCCAGCACGCTTGCGGCAGGGCGCACACCGTTGTACTTCAGAAGATGGATGAGCTCGCGCAACCCGTCGTCATAGCTACCGTAAGCGATGGCCCGGTGAAATGGATGATCAATGCGCCGGCAAATCGGGCATCGGCGCAAGCCATCTTCATCGCACTCGAGGTAAGAGGAGAGCACGCGCTCGCCACAAATCGAGCATACCTTCCCTTGTATTGGGTGAATACTGTCCAGGCACTCCGGGCAGACCGGCAGCCGGGAAATGTTCAGCAGAGGCAAACCACAGAGGTGGCAATCGGATGGAAAGAAGATGGAGAACAAGCTTGCGGCGCCACGATAGGCCCATCCAGCGAGATGGGACGAAGAGTCCCGTGGAGCAATAGAAGGCCTGCGTACTTCGACGGGAACCCTGCCAGCCCGGATTCGGTCCTCGCTACTGCTGAAGACTGCCTCCTCGCGGCCCGCGGCCAGAAACCACGCCACGGCCCAGACTTCTTTGCTACTGCAGTATAGCGGTGGCCCGCACCTCTAGGCAACGTGCTGTTTGGAAGCGGGAGCCGCCGCTGCCTTGATAGGCGTAATGCGCGCAATCTCCGTCGAGCGCTCGTGCACCGGGATAAAGATAAAGCGGTAATCGCGGCGGAAACATTCGCCGCAGCGCACGGGCTGCATCAGGAGCAGCGGCAGGATGTAACGTTCGGTAAAAGTTCGGCGCCGTGATCGGAAGCCTACTTCGCTACCGCAATCCCGGCAGCGATAAGACTGGGCGAAGCGAGAATCGGAGGAATCAGTCATAGGCGTGCACCTCAGAAGAACTCCAGACCTCAGCAGAACTCCAGGCGAAGAGGCGGCAGAACCCACTGGCGACATCTTACCTCAGGACCCGCTCAAGCGGGTTGCGCCAACCTCAGCCAGGCGCGCCTTCTACTTTCATCCAGCATACAACAAAACTGACGCTTTGTAGCATGTCCGTATGACCAGCCGGATATGGAAAAGGGCTTACTAGCCGACGCTGCCATCGACTCCTGCAGGGAACGCCTCGTCCGTGCACTGCCCACGTAGCGACAGCCCCTTGGGCTGTCCCGCGAAGCACAGCGAGCGGCCCGCCCCGAGAATCCAGAGCAACCGCGGCTGACACCGCTGACATACGCGCAATTACCTCCTGGCGGGAGCTCCTGGCCAGCGCCACGGAGTCCGCCTGCCTGGCGTGCGCAGCATACTTGTGTTGCGGCCTTCTCGCGTGCTAACGTGCGCCGTTCCGGTCTTTTATGCGGTGTCGGTATGGCAACTCCGATACCAGCGCTGTCCATCCCAGGTCGCAAAGGATTCATTTATGAGCACCCCGGTAATCTCCGTGCCCCGCAAAAAACACACTCCCTACGTGCCCGAGACCATGGAGATGAAGGAATTCACCTTCCGTGCGCTGCTGATCGGATTGGTGATGACCGCGATTCTCGGCTCTGCCAATGCTTATCTGGGACTTAAGGCGGGCATGACGATTGCTGCCACGTATCCCGCCGCGGTGATCGGGATGGCGTTGTTGCGCTTGATGAAAGGCTCGCTGCTCGAAGAGAACATCGCCCGAACTGTGGGTTCGATCGGCGAATCGGTTGCCGCGGGAGCGGTATTCACCATCCCGGCCTTCGTCATGGCCGATTTGTGGCCGGGACTGACTGCCCAACAGTATTGGAAGTCGGTTGCGTTGATGATCATCGGCGGCACGCTCGGAATTCTGTTTGTGACGCTGCTCCGCCGGGTCATGGTAGAAGATCCCGAACTTCCCTATCCGGAGTCGGTCGCTGCCTCCGAAATTCACAAGGCAGGGCAGCAGGGCGCGAAAGCTGCCAAGATTCTCTTCGCCAACATGGGCTTTGGCGGGTTGATGTACCTGCTCGGCGCAGTGAATGTGTTCTCTGCGAGCAACACGTTTCCCGTCAACATCAGCGCGCTGGGCAAAAAACTGCTGCTGCGCACCGGCACCAATCCGAATGTGACAACGACTTTGACGGGCGGCAGTACGCTGTTCAATGGACCCGACGTGAGTCCCGCCTATCTTGGCGTGGGATACATTATCGGACCACGGCTGGCAGCGCTGAATTTTGCGGGCGGAGTGCTGGCGTGGGGCTTGCTGGTTCCGCTCCTGACATTCACCCTTGGGCCGTACATTCAGGCCGCACAGCCGGACGGCCAGCCCATTCCCTGGTCACTGCTGGCTGGAGCTATTTATTACTCCGTGGTTCGTCCGATCGCGGTCGGCGGCATGCTCGTGGGCGCTACCTACACACTCTTCAAGATGCGGAAGCAGCTTGGTGTGGGAATGGGGCGCGCCATTTCAGATTTGAGGAAGTCGGCTGCGGCCCATACAGCCACAACTCGAACGGAACGCGATCTCCCTTCGAAAGCGGTATTCGCGGGCATTGGCCTGGTCTTTATCGCCATGATTGTTCTCTATTACTACTTCTTGAGCGGCGCCGGGGGCCTTTCCAACTCCAAAATATTGTCGGGCGCACTGGTTGCGGCCTTAGTGATGGTCATCGTCGGATTCTTCTTTGCCGCCGTTTCCGGAAATCTCGTGGGGATGATCGGCTCATCCAACAATCCAGTATCGGGCCTTACACTCTGCACCCTGGTGATCGCCGCGCTCTTAATGGTAGCGCTGGGAGTTTCCGGAAAAGGAGGTGTGGCGGCTGTGCTCGGAGTGGCCGCCGTGGTTTGCGTTTCCTCCGCTGTTGCCGGGGAGATGTTGCAGGATTTGAAAGTGGGCCACATCCTTGGCGGCACTCCCGCCAAGATGCAGATTGGCGATCTGTTTGGAATTGTGGTCGCGTCTCTCGTGCTCTTCGTTCCGCTCGCTTATCTCGACAAGGCTTATCACTTCGGCAGCAATGCGTTGCCTGCCCCCCAGGCTGGGCTCATGGCCATGCTTTCGAAAGGAATTGTGGGTGGCGATATGGCCTGGCCCCTGGTCGTGGTCGGAATTCTGCTCGGCCTCTCGATGATCATGATTGAAGTGAAGAGTGTGATGCTGTTTTCCGTGGGGATGTACCTGCCGCTGGGCACCACCTTCGCTATCTTCGTCGGTGGCATCATCCGCTGGGCGACTGACAAATTGCGTGATCGGCGTGGTCTGAATGATGCGCAAAAGGCACGCGTAGATAACGCCGGCGTGCTCACCGCTTCAGGCCTGATCGCCGGTGAAGCGTTATGCGGCCTGGTGATCGCCGGTCTCGTGGGCTCCGGCAAGGACGTCACGCTGCTGCATTGGACACCTTCGATCTGGACCGCCATCGCTGCTCTCGTGGTGCTCATTCTAGTCATGGTCCGCGTTCCCCTGGCCAATGCGGGCAGCCCGGATGAACCCGCGCCGCCGACCGCTATTATGTAGCTCTGAAACACGAGGATACAAAGCCACACGAAGGATTGGCAGTTCCTGCGTGTGACTTCGTGTCTTCGTAGTTCATTTTTTATGTCGATTTCGCTCAATATTGCCGAGGTCCTGGACCGCATCGCAACTGCAACTCGGCGTGTCGGTCGCCAGCCGCAAGACATCGTGCTGATGGCCGTGTCCAAAACCCATCCCGCCGAGCGAATTAGGGCAGCCTACGCCGATGGCATCCGGGTTTTCGGCGAAAACCGGGTGCAAGAGTTTGCGGGAAAGGCGGAGTCCTTACTCGACTTAGCAGACGCGGAGTGGCACATGATTGGACACTTGCAATCCAACAAGGCCAGCAAGGCTGCGGAACTGTTTGCCGCGGTGGACTCCATTGATTCGGTGAAATTGGCAGATCGCCTGAACGCCGCGGCGGAAGAGGAGAGCAAGAGAATCCCTGCCCTGATCGAAATGAACGTCGGAGGCGAGAAGTCAAAAAGCGGACTCGCACCAGAGTCGCGCGACCTTGAAGATCTATTGCTGGCCGCACCGCGCTTCGGCGCGCTGGAATTTCGCGGACTGATGACCGTGCCTCCGTTCAGCGACGATGCCGAACATGCCCGGCCATATTTCCGCAGCCTGCGCGAAGTCCGCGACACAATCGCTAGAAGGAAGCTTCCCGGCATTAGCATGGACGTGTTGTCGATGGGCATGTCGCATGACTTTGAAGTGGCCATCGAAGAAGGCTCGACGTGCATACGGGTGGGAACAGCCATCTTCGGGGAGCGCCCGAAGCCATTATGATTTCAGGGCGCGCCGGTTCCACGTCCGCGCCACGCTGCACGCATTACACTGCACTCCGCAGGATGATTCCGATCAGCGAGAACGATACTGGCGTCAGTTTTGCCATCAAGGTTCATCCTCGAGCCAAGAAAGCTGGAATCACGGGGGAACTCGGGGATGCGCTGAAGGTCTCATTGACGGCCCCTCCCGTTGAGGGCCGGGCCAATGACGCCTGTATCGAGTTCTTCGCGAAAGCTTTGAAGGTCCCGAGGTCTTCCATTACCATTGCGTCCGGCGCGGGCGGTCGAAACAAAGTCATTCGTGTGACGGGTGTAACTGCTCAGTATGTGCGCGACCGTCTGCACCTATGACGCTGCGCACCGGAATTCAGGAGCCATTTTGACCTTCTCGGAACGATTCCACGAGATTCGCACAGGATTCGAGCGCCCCTTCTGGGTCGCCAATATCAGCGAACTTTTCGAGCGGCTTTCCTACTATGCGGTATTCGCCGTGCTCGCGCGCTACCTGCACGAGAACTTGCACTTCAACGTGGAGCAAGCCAGCAGCCTTACCGGAATGTTCGGCGGCTGGGTCTGGTTTCTTGCTGTCGTTGGCGGGGCGGTGGCGGATCGACTCGGCTTTCGCCGCGCACTTTCGGTCGCTTATCTCATCCTGAGTACTGCTTATTTCCTGCTGGGATCTCTGAGCGCGTCGTGGTTCGCGCCTGTCCGCAATGCCGTTCCGCTGGTCACACTGGTTGCATTCGTGTTGATTTTGCCAGCGCTCGGCGTCGCGCTCGTGAAACCGAGCGTTGTTGGCACCACAGCCAGAGCATCGCAAGAGAATGTTCGCTCGGTCGGTTATTCCATCTATTACACGCTGGTAAACGTCGGAAGCACGCTCGGTCCTTTGATTGCGGGCTGGGAGCAGGATCACGGCAGCCCGGAGATCCTGTTTCGCATCGCGGCACTCAGCGTGTTCCTGATGCTCTTCGTCGTGCTGCTCTTCTTCAAGGAGCCAAGCCGCGCCGGCAATGGTCAGACGGCCAGTCTCGCGCAGGTTGGCCATAATTTCCTCGCCGTGCTTTCCAACCCGCGATTCATGCTTTTTCTCCTCATCTTTACCGGCTACTGGATCGTCTTCTGGCAGGAGTTCATCGCTTTGCCGCTTTACATCACGGCCTACATCGATCCCAATGCAAATACTGCAAGAATTCTGGCCACCGACCCCATCGTAGTGATCTCCTTCACCATGCTGATTGGTTTTCTGACCAAGCGCATGCACGCATTCCATGCCATCGTGCTGGGCACTCTAATTTCGAGCCTGGCTTGGATTCTGCTGATCGTGCATCCTTCGGTGTGGATGGCAGTGGCCACACTGGTTGTCGTGGCTATTGGCGAAATCGTGCAGCAACCGCGGTATTATGATTACATCTCGCGTCTCGCGCCCGCCGATCAGCAGGGAACCTACATGGGGTTCGCATTCCTTCCTCTGGGTATCGGATCGTTCGTGGCCGGCAAGTTCAGCGGCTGGCTGATGCACCATTTTGGAGAAGAACTTCATCAACCCAAAATGGTCTGGTGGGGTGTAATCGCGGTCGGACTGCTGACCACCTTGCTGCTGTGGATTTACGACCGCGTGCTGCGGGTGCCGGCTGACCAGAGAACCTGAGCGCGGTTCCAGGGACAATGCCGCAGGCCTGAATTCGCCCAAACTCCTTCCCTTGTTTACAATAGAAGTTTGCCCATGAACCTTGCTGCCATTCAGTCTGCGCTGCGCGAACGCAACATTGACGCGTGGCTATTCTGTGACCACCACCACCGCGATCCCATTGCATATCGCGTACTTGGGCTCCCGCAAAACCTCATGGTCACGAGGCGATGGTTCTATTTGATCCCCGCGGAAGGCGAGCCGCTGAAACTGGTGCACAAAATTGAGGCTGGGCACCTCGATTCCCTTCCCGGCAAGAAGAGCCAATATTCGGGATGGCAGGAGTTGTTTGAGAAATTAAAGACGATGCTGGTCAATCAGCGGGATTTGGCCATGCAGTATTCTCCGAACAACAGTGTTTTCACAATCTCGCTGGTGGATGCTGGTACAGTGGACCTGCTGCGCGGCCTGGGCAAAAACATTGTGAGCGCAGCTGATCTGGTTGCCCAATTCGAATCCACCTGGAGCGACGAGCAGATTCATTCGCATTTCGCGGCCCGCGACAGCATCGATGCGATCGTTGCCGAATCATTCAAAGAAATCGGGCGACGCGTCCGCGATGGTGGCACCACGGAACACGAGATTCAGCAGTGGTTCATGCAAGCCTTCGGGCGCGAGAATATCCTGACTGACGATCCCCCCATTGTGGCGGTCAATGCCAATGCGGGCAATCCTCATTACGAACCGCATGCCAGCCGCCCCGTACCGATTCGCGAGGGCGATCTGGTGCTGCTTGACGTCTGGGGAAAGAAGAATACTTCCGGGGCAACGTACTACGATGTGACGTGGATGGGGTTTGTAGGAACCTCACCTTCCGCCCGGATGCAGGAGATCTTCCACATTGTGCGTGATGCTCGCGATGCCGGCGTAAAGACTGTTGTTGATGCCATCAATTCGGGACGCCGCATCGCTGGCTGGGAGGTCGATCGCGCCACCCGCGGCCACATCCAAAAGGCAGGCTACGGAGACTATTTCATTCATCGCACCGGACATTCCATCGGCACCGACGTCCATTCCAACGGCGCCAACATGGACGATCTTGAGATCCATGACGAGCGGCAGATCCTTCCTAACTCCTGCTTCTCCATCGAACCGGGCATTTACCTGCCGGAATTTGGAGTCCGCAGCGAGGTGAACGTGCTTGTCCGGGCAAAATCGGCGGAAGTAACGGGAAAAATTCAACGCGAGATTGTGACCATCTGAATGGCAAATTCCACAACAGATAGAGCGAAAATTGCACCGGCTGAAACGCTGACCCTGATGTCAGTGCTCGCACCTGCGATCGGATGGCTGGTTCCGGGTGCGGGACACATGATCCAGAAACGCTGGATTCGCGGCATGCTGCTGTTCGTCTCCATCGTGACCTTGTTCCTGCTTGGCTTGGCTATGCAGGGCCGCATCTACAAGGCAAATGGCGGAGACATCCTCGATATGCTCGGTTTCATCGGCGACGTGGGTGCGGGTGGGCTCTACATTCTGACCTTGGCCAATGACTGGGGCCAAGGTGCGATCGCTTATGCCACCGCGGATTATGGCACCAAGTTCATGATTGTTGCGGGATTGCTCAACTTCATCGCGGTTGCCGACGCGTACCACATCGCGATTGGGAAAAAACGATGACGCGGATCTTGGACCCTGTGTGCCTGTGTGTCCTCTGTGGTGAAGAACTCCGTCCTTTGGGGAGACTCAAGCAGTGACTATTACTCTCAACCATTTCAGCGCGGCGCTGGTCTTCTCGCTGTTCGCATCCGTCGTGTTCGGCATCACGCACCGTGATACCACGCGCGAAATGGTGCGCTACGGCCTCTATTGCTTCGCGATGTTCCTGGGTGGAGTCCTCGTGGCCGGCTGGGCGATGTGGATATTGCGAAGATAGACCTGCGAAGATAGACCGTAGAGACGTAGCTTGCTACGTCTCTGCCGAGAGACTTCCGTGAGACGTTGCAAGCAACGTCTCTACGAAGAGTTACCCTTCCCACACGAAAGCGTCGAAAATCCTTTTCGAATCGAAATTCAGCCGCCGGTAGAGCGCCACTGCTTTGTGATTGGCCTCAGTAACCGTAAGCGAGAGCGCGGCAAAATTCCTCTTCCGCAAGTTGGCTTGCGTAGCCGCCAGTAACAACTCCCCAATTCTCTTTCCACGATATTCCGGCAGCACGCAAACTTGCGTCACGTGTCCCACATCGCTGCGAACCCGCGAGCACAAGATCAAACCAACGATGCTCTTCGACTTGCGGTCGAGCGCGACGAAAGAAGCTTCTCCATCGAAGACTCCGCAGCCTGGAAAACGCACGATGTTGTTGAGAAAGCGCAGCGACCCGCTGAGCGTGTGGTATTGATCATTGATCAGCGCATCCACGTGCCCGCGATACGCTGCGGTGATCACCGCAGCGGAGGGCTGATAGTCAGCCTCATTCCAACCCCGAATCTCCACTTCAGGATGAATCGTATTTTGCGCCGGGCCTGCTTTCCCCAGTGTCAGCACCATGAACAGGCGCGGATGCCGCTGGAACCCCGTTTCCAGAAACGGCCGCGAGACCACGTTCGCATCATGCGCGAGCAGTTGCGCCTCCACCCGGTGGATGCCCGGAGATTGCTGCAGCGTCTCAATCACATGCGTCAACAACCGGATCTCAACCTGCCGGGCGTCAGGAAGGCGATTGCCGTTGGTAACATACAGGTCGCCAATCACGCCCTTGCTGCCCTCGTACACAAAAAACGAGTAGCCAAACACCCGGCCCCGATCCACCGCCGCATATCCGGGAAGAATCTTGGCATCCACATACCGCAAGATCATTTCCGCCGAACCGGAATAGTCCCAGGACAGCAAGCGCGACCAGACGGAGGTTTCGTCCTCCAGCAGCGAACGTAGATCTACGGAAGAGAAATGCCTGAGGTCGAGAATCTCCAACTGGGCTCCTGCGGCAGACGGGCAGCAAACGTCGCGGCAAAAATCCGAGTGTAGATGGTTCCGCCGTGCTGAAGCAAACCACAGGAACACGGCCCGGCAACATTGGTTTGCTGGGCGCGAGAGCCTGGGAACAGTTCGTGCCTGCCCAGTGATTCCCCTCACCTAGCCACGGCCAGACGACCTGTGCTTCCAAACACGGCGAAGACTCTATCCTTCTCGCAAGTCATAGCTGGCTCTACAGTTAGCGCAATTTCACGCGTGCACTCATGGTGCTTTTCCTCACCCTGATCTGTGATCGCCATCACACCGTTTCGGGAGTCTCCTCCCCGATAATCGAATCCTGCATATCAACACCTGCAGTAAGTTTCACTCAGCTGGGGGCTCTGGTGGCAAAAGGACGCGTTTCGATCGTCGTGGAGCGATGTAAGGCATGCGGTTTTTGTGTGGAGTTCTGTCCCACGCACGTGCTGGCGCTCTCTTCCGCCTTCAATTCCAAGGGATACCACCCGCCGCATGTGGTACACCCGGAAAAATGCAGCGGCTGCGATCTCTGCGGCATGTATTGTCCGGATTTCGCGATTTACGGCACCAAAGTCGCCGAATCCAAGGTCGAGAAGGCCGCCGGAGGTGAGAAATGAAGGCCGATCCTCATGGCGTCTTGACCGGGACACATTTTATCGACGGCGATCATGCCTGCTGTGAGGGCGCTCTCGCCGCCGGCGCCAGGTTTGCGGCGGGATATCCGATCACACCTTCCACAGAAGTGGTGGAGCGTTTCGCTGCCCGGGTGCCCACCGTCGGCGGAACATTCATCCAGATGGAGGACGAGCTCGCAGCCTCCATCACGCTTCAGGGCGCGGTTTGGGGCGGCGCCAAAGCATTCACGGTCACCTCTGGTCCAGGCTTCTCGTTGATGATGGAGCACATTGGCTATGCCGCCATGACCGAGACGCCCTGCGTATTTGTCGACGTTCAACGCGGCGGCCCTTCCACGGGTCTGCCCACGCTTCCCGCGCAAGCCGACATGATGCAGGCCCGCTGGGGATCGCATGGCGATTACGAGATCATCGCGCTCTGCCCCAATTCTCCGCAGGAATGTTTCGATCTGACCATCACGGCGTTCAATCTGGCCGAAGAATACCGCGTCCCGGTGATGTTCATGATGGACGAAGTGGTGGGGCACATGACGGAGAAAGTGGTAATTCCACCGGCGGATCAGATTGAAGTAGTGCCGCGAAAGCACACGCGCAAGTCGGTGGAAGACTACCTCCCCTATGCCAGCAACGGTGACATGGTTCCGGAGATGGCCCATGCGGGCGAAGGTTACAAATTTCACGTGACCGGCCTGACCCATGATGAGCGCGGCTATCCCAATATGACGCCTCAGACGCAGGACAAGCTGGTGCGCCGCTTGCAAAACAAAATCCGGGCAGCGGCCGACCGCATCTGCCTGTTTGAGGAAGATGGAATGGATGGCGCCGACGTGGTTGTCGTCTCCTACGGCATCACTTCGCGTGTGGCGCAGCGCGCGGTGCAAATGGCTCGCGAACGTGGCCTGAAAGTCGGCAAGCTCCGCCTGATCACGGCATGGCCCTTCCCGGAGAAGAAAATCGCCGAAATCGCGGCGAGAGTAAAAGCCTTCGTGGTCCCCGAACTCAATCTCGGCCAGATGGTGCGCGAAGTGGAACGCGCCGCACAGGGCAAAGCCAAGACGCTCGCGATCTCCCACGCGGGCGGCGGAGTCCACAACCCTGACGAAATTCTCAAGGCCATCGTGGAGGCAAGCCGATGCTGAATATTCTGGACGACACTGTGAACCCCGTTGAACCGTTTCTGCGCAGCGACCGGATGCCCCACATCTGGTGTCCGGGATGCGGCATTGGCACCACGGTGAACTCGTTCGCCCGCGCTCTTATTGACTCAAAAATCGATTTGGAATCGCTGGCGTTGGTATCCGGCATTGGTTGCACCGGGCGCGTGGCCGGCTACGTAAAGCTCGATTCTTTTCACACTACCCACGGTCGTGCGATTCCATTCGCCACAGGACTAAAACTCGCTAATCCCAAACTCAATGTCGTGGTTTATTCGGGCGATGGCGATCTTTCTGCCATTGGCGGCAACCACCTCATCCACGCCGCACGCCGCAATATCGACCTTAAAGTCATCTGCGTAAACAACCTGATCTACGCGATGACAGGCGGTCAGACAGCTCCGACCACGCCAGGGCATGCGACTACATCAACGAATCCTTACGGTACCTTTGAGCCTGCGTTCAATCTGCCGCATTTGGTTGAAGCGGCCGGTGCCGTTTACGTTGCGCGATGGACTACGTTCCACGTGCGCCAACTGGCGCGCTCCATCAGTGAGGCATTTCAGAAAAAAGGATTCTCGTTCATCGAAGTCATTTCACCTTGTCCTACGCTGTACCAGCGCCGCAACAAGATGGGCGACGGTCTCGACACCATGAAGTACTACAAAGAAAAGAGCAAGGTGAAGCACGGCGCTCCCACCAGCGAAGTGGGGCTCACGTTGAACGGAGAGATCGCGGTTGGAAAATTCGTGGATCGCGATCGCCCTGACTATCAATCCATGATGCGGGCCCAGTACGTGGAGTCCCTGGGCGAGCGCTACATCGAAGAACCCGAAGTGGAGTGCGTATGCGGCTAACCGAGATTCGCATTGCAGGATTTGGAGGCCAGGGAGTCATCCTCTCGGCCGTGGTGCTGGGCAAGGCGGCATCGATTTACGAGAACGGCTTCGCCACCATGACACAAAATTTCGGCCCCGAAGCCCGCGGCGGCGCGTGCAGCGCGCAGTTGGTCGTCTCTGATTCTCCCGTGCTGTATCCCTATGTGACCCGGCCGGACATCATGGTCATCCTGTCGCAAGAGGCCTATCACCGTTTTGCACCCGAACTCAAACCCGGGGGCATCCTCATTCTCGAAGAGGATCTGGTACACGTCTCCGATCTGAAAGGCGATCCCAAGGTTTATAGCGTACCCGCGACGCGCTTCGCCGAAGAACTTGGCAAACGCATGGTGCTGAACTCAGTCATGGTGGGATTCTTTACCGCTGTGACCCAACTGCTCACTCCCGATGCAGTGCGCAAGGCCGTAGCCGATTCGGTGCCTCCAGCCTTCCGCGACTTGAATCTTAAGGCGTTTGAAAAAGGACTTGCATACGGCACTTCGTTGGGAGCGCCGCTTCGGCCGGAGTTAGAAGAATTGACGTACTCGAAAGAGTAGCGGACTTGAGAATTCTGAGTATTGCGGTTTGCCAGCGCAGGGGACTAGCGGTTGGTCCCGGCGGCCGCGATGTAGTAGTAGTCCACGCCTTGCGGAGCGTAGTGCCCTAGCAGAGTAACGTGGCGCCCTGCCGTCTCTTTCGCTACGTTGTCCATCCACGTAGTCGGTGCGACGAGCAGATGTTCGCCCGCCGGAATGTTGCCGAACTCGTAATGCTCTACCGGCTGATTACGATAAAACGCCAGGCCGTATTCCAGTTCTCGCTGCACTCCATACACCGCGATGGGCAACTGTTTGGTTTCTACGCTGGCCAATTCCATGGCCAGCGGGCGCGCCGAGAGTTTCAAGTCTATGGACGTGGTGCCGAGTTTGAGAACCGCCGCGACACTCAATACGACCGGGACCAGCGTCACAAATCGAAGCATGCGTAAATGCCGGCGCGCCAGTGTCAGGGCGATTGCCACACAGAGCAGGAACGCGATCGCAACCGCAATAAACATGGGCCGTCCTCCCGGTAACCGATGCTGAGTGACAGCGTAGGCAATCAATACGGCGGGCACGATTGGAGCTGAAGCGAGCAAGGCATGAAGCACAATCAACCACTTCGGAAGTGCTTCCGCTTTCTCGGAATGTCGGAGAAGATAGTCGCCCAATAAGATTGCGGCCGCCGGAACTGCGGGAAGAATGTAGCCCGGCAGCTTCGATTGCGACAAGGAGAAGAAACCTATGGGAACCAGTGCCCAGGTCACGGCGAAGATCCTGAACTGCAGTTCCATATCACCCGCCGCGGATTTTCTTTCTGTCCACCACACCCGAAGCGATTCAACCAGCGCTACGGCTGCGAACACGGTCCATGGCAAAACGGCAAGCGCCGCGACTGGAAGGTAGTACCAGAACGGTTGCGGATGATGGTAAACATTGCTCGAAAAACGCGCGAGATTATGCTCCAGAATGAATTCGCGAAAGAAAATGGGATTCTGCATCTGGACCGCCACGTACCACGGCAGTCCGATAAGGCAGAACAGCAGGATGCCGGGAATCCAGAGAGTCCTCAGAATGAGTCGTGGTTCACCAACGATTAGCGAAAACAGCACCACCACAAGCCCGGCCAAAAAAGGCGCGACCGGACCTTTCGCAAGCATCCCCAACGCCATCAGAGCGTAGAAAGCGAGCAAGTACTTTCGCTTGCCGCTCTCCCGCCAGGCCCACCACACCAGCATACCGATGCAGAACGCTGAAGCGAGTGGCATGTCGGGCGAAGCGGCGCGGGCGTAGCCAATCATCCCAGCGCATGAAGCCGTGATCAGGGCCGCATCCACCTCCACCCCGCGGCGGAACTTTCGAAAAAATAGATATATCGCGACTACTAACAAGGTGGCATCGAAAGCAGAGGGAATGCGCGCTGCCACATCGCTCACACCGATTGCCCGGTATACAAGGCCGGCTTCCCAGTAATACAGCGGAGGCTTTTCCAGCCAGGGATGACCGCCAAGTGTGGGCGTAACCCAGTCGCCGCGCTCCATCATCTCGCGCGCGACCTGCGCATACCGGGGCTCATCGGCGCCGATCAGACCAAATTGCCCCAACCCATAGAAAAAAAGAAACGCGCAGAATCCGGCGAGCAGGACGATGTCAGTACGCGTGCGAGCGGTCATTAGAATTGTTGATTGAGGATTGTTGACTGATGATTGAAGATCGAAAGGGCCCGTCGTGCTGACGTGCGAGCGACAGCAATTCAGGACATCAAGAATCAACAATCCCCTTCATTGTACGGAAGGCCCACATTTAATCTGCAGAATCACCTGCCGCACGGCGTCGGCCAAAGGACCCTCAAGCGAGCAGCCGCTGGCACACTCGTGGCCACCACCGCCGAAGTTTTCCGCCACGTGTGCGACATCGATCTTACCCTTGCTACGAAGGCTTACACGATAGCGCCCATCAGCTAACTCGCGGAAGAATGCAGCCACTTCGACACCGCCGACGGACAGTACGTAATTGACCAGTCCTTCGCAATCTTCTTCGATCGCGCCCACCCGCTCCATTTGTTTCTGCGTCACCCAGAAATAGCCGATCTGCCCCTCAACATTCAGATTGCGCAGCGCTTCTCCCAGCAGCCGGATCTTAGCTTGGGAGTGCGCGAAATAGATGCCTCGCGCGCAGTGGGCCGGATCCGCTCCTGCCAGCACCAGTTCGCGTGCGAGTGCAAATGTGCTCTCGTTCGTACCCTGAAACATAAACGAACCCGTGTCCGTCATCAGCGCGATGTAGAGACAGGTTGCGATCTCAGGCGAGAATTTCACTCCCGCCTCGCGCCCCAGCCGGAACACCATTTCCGCTGTGGCCACTGCGTGGGGATCGATCCAATTCACATTCGCGAACGGACGCCCGCTCACGTGATGATCGATGCTGATCAGGAAATGCTTTTCCAATCCTTCCAGGCGAGTGCGATGGATGCTGTCGCATTCCAGAATAATCGCAGCCTCATAGCTGCCGCTAACCCGGTCTGCCTGGAGGACTTCGTCGGCGAACGGAAGCGAACGATAGATTCGCGGCACACCATCGTGCAGCACTACATCGGCATGCTTCCCCATGCTCCGCAGCACCTGGCAACACGCGAGAGCCGAACCCACCGCATCGCCATCAGGACGCGCATGCGAGGTGAGCACGAAGCGCTCGTGTTGTTCGATGTGCCGCAATACGTCGTCGAGCATGTCCCTAGGCCTTTTCCCCGCCGCGTTCTTTACGCATCTTGGCTCGCTTCCTGGATCGTTGCAGTAACTCTTCGACTCGGGCCTTTGCCAGCTCGGCACGGTCCAGCCGGAAATACAACTCCGGTGCGCGCCTTATGCGCAGCCGTTCCACCAGTTCGTGACGGATATATTCACGCGCTGCTTCCAAGCCTTCCAGGCTGCGATCCGCTTCCTCGTCATCGCCTTCAACATTGACCCAGACTTCCGCAGAGCGCCCATCGTCGGCCACTTGCACCGCGGTCACGCTCACCAGGCCGATGCGCGGGTCCGCCAGTTCACCTTCCACAAGCGTTTCGATCTCCTCGCGCAAAGCCTCGCCCACTCGCCCGCGATGATGTTTTAGCGCCCGCCTTTCCACAGATGCACCTCAGGTAAAACGCATGAGAATATCAGAAAATCTGATGCAAATGTGGTTACAGACGTGGCCCCCGCCGCGCCATGAAACGCCACAACGGTAAGTACATCGGCAGCAACGTGTTAGAAATGTAGAGAAATGCAACGGAGGTCGGGCCGGCAGTATCAAATCCCTCTGGCCAACGACCAATCTCGTCGAAAGCTCTTTCACATCAGTTCCAGGTAGGAATCCGCGATCTCCGCCCCATGATTATTGGCAACGCGTGCCGCCGCGCGTTCAACGTTCTTCATCAATCCGTCAAGATAATCGCGGGAGGGCGAAATACTCACCACGCCAATGGTCGCGCGGTTCCACAATTCCGCCGCGTCCAGTTCAGCGACAGAGACGTTAAAGCTGGTGCGCAACCGGTCTTTCAAACTGCGCACAACCTGCCGTCTGTCCTTTACCGATTGGGCAGCCTCGATGTGGAGTTCGAGAGTAAGAAAAGCGATGGGCATCAGTTTCGAGTTTCAAGCTTCGAGTGAGCTGTAATGCGATTGCTTCCCTGCATGCTCGAAACTTGAAACCTGAAACTCGAAAGTTTATGCGATCACTTCGGCGGCAATCCGCTGCGTCGCGAATGCCTCGATCACATCGCGCGCCTTGATGTCGCCATAGTTCGCGATCGAGATGCCGCATTCCATGCCGTTTGTGACTTCCTTGGCATCGTCCTTGAAGCGCCGCAGAGATCCAACTTTGCCTTTGAACACGACCACATTGTCCCGCAGCAGACGCACCTCGGAATCGCGCTTGATTGTGCCGTCGATCACACGGCATCCGGCGACCGTGCCCACCTTCGGGATGCGGAAGGTTTCGAGCACTTCAGCGCGGCCCTGATAAGTTTCCTTGATCGTGGGCTCGAGCAGGCCGCTCATGGCGCGCTTGATCTCATCCTGCAGTTCGTAAATGATCGAGTGCAGCCGGATATCGACGCCTTCTTGCTCGGCCAGTTCCTGCGCCTTGCGCTCCGGACGAACGTTGAAGCCGATGATGATCGCGTTGGATGCCGAAGCCAGCAGCACATCGGTTTCGGTAATCGCACCGACTCCGGACCGCAGCAGCTTCAGACGGACCTTATCGTTCGAGAGCTTCGACAACAGATCGCTGAGCACTTCCACCGAACCCTGCACATCGCCCTTAAGGATGACGTTGAGTTCCTTCGTCCCGGCAGCCTTGATTTGCTCCGCCAGGCCTTCGAGCGACACGCGCGAACTCTTGGCCAGCGTTGCTTCTCGCGCCTTATGCTCGCGGTACTCGGAGATGCCGCGCGCCTTATCGCGATCGGCAACGACCACAAACTGATCGCCAGCCTGCGGCAGAGCCTCCAGCCCGAGAATTTCCACCGGAGTCGAAGGAGGAGCAGACTCCAGAGCTGCGCCACGATCGTCGAACATAGCTCGAACTTTGCCGAACACGTTGCCCACCACAAAATTGTCGCCGGCGTTGAGCGTACCGTTCTGCACCAGCACGGTCGCGACCGGTCCGCGTCCGCGGTCCAACTTGGCTTCGAGGACCACGCCGGTGGCAGCGCGCTCCGGACTCGCCTTGAGTTCGGCCAGGTCCGCAACCAGGCAGATCATTTCCATCAGGAGATTGAGATTCGTCTTCTTCTTCGCCGAAACATCGACGAACACCGTCTTCCCGCCCCAATCTTCGGGAACGAGTCCGCGATCGCCCAACTGTTTCTTGACGCGGTCGGGCATGGCATCCGGTTTATCGATTTTATTGACAGCGACGATGATCGGAACTTCGGCCGCGTGCGCGTGATCGATAGCTTCGACCGTCTGCGGCATGACTCCATCATCGGCAGCGACGACCAGCACCACGATATCCGTAGCCTTCGCGCCTCGCGAACGCATTCGGGTAAATGCTTCATGGCCTGGCGTATCCAGGAACACGATCTCGCGCCCGTATGCCGGAGAATCGTTGTCGGTGATGCGTACCTTGTAAGCGCCAATGTGCTGCGTAATACCACCCGCTTCGCCTTCGGCCACGCTGGTAGAACGAATGGAGTCGAGCAGTGTGGTCTTTCCGTGGTCCACATGGCCCATGATCGTAACCACGGGCGGACGCGGTACGGCTCCCGCAGCCCCTTCTTCTCCAGCAGCGCCGGAGGCAGCATCGATGTCTTTCGCCGCCTGTTCTTCGAACGTGATCACGTTGGTATCGGCGCCGAAGAAACGCGCCACTTCGCTGGCGAGTTCGGCATCGAGACTCTGGTTGATGCTCGCGAACACTCCCCGAGCCAGGAGGCGCGAAATCAGATCCTTCGCGCGAACGTCCAGCTTTTCGGCAAGGTCTTTTACGCTGATGCCTTCGGTGATCGTGATGTTACGGGTGATCGGCATCGGCTCGTTCGACACCACCATGCGTGGTGGCGGAACGTAGCCTTTCATCGGCCCCTCTTTTACCCCGCGCGGCACATAGCGCTGCCCAGGCCGGCGCGCTGGCCCACCCGGACGGCTACCCGGACGCGCCGCGCCGGGAGGCGGCAGCCCTGGACCCACGCCAAGCGGGCGCGGACCAGTGGATGCCGAGCGGGTCGGATGCATCGGACGGCGCTCCCCAGGACGCAGCGCAGGCCGCGGGGCACCAACCCCGGCACCTTGCGGACGTGGGCGCTGGAAAATCGGCTGTCCTGGAACTGGACGGCCTGGAGCCGGACGGCCTGCAATTGGACGCGCAGCCCCGGCCGATGCCTGTGGCGCAGGCGCAACCGGACGTGGTGGCGGCGCTTTGTAAACAGGACGCGGCCCAGTCTGCGGAACAATCATTCGCGGTGCCGGCGGCTGTGGCGGAGCGCTAGGAGCCGGAGCTGCCTGACGCGGTGCCGCAGACGCAACCGGTGATGCTGCAGCAGGAGCGGGCGGAGCAACCACGGCCGTAGGCGGCGGTGGCGGTGTTGCCGGACGCGACGGCGCAACAGGAGGCGCAGGCGCTGCCGCAACAGGAACAGGTCTCTCGACCGGTGCGGGCGCCACCACGAATCGAGCTGCGGGCGCAGGCGGCGCTGGTGCAGCCGCAGGCGCTGGAGGAGCAACTGGAGCGGGTGCAGCTGGCTTCGCAGGCGGCGCAACGGCAGGTTTCGCCGCAACCGGCGGCGCTGCCGGGCGGGGTGGCGGCGGAGCCGCGGCCGCTTCCTTCTTCTGCGTGATCGCTTTCAGCACATCTCCCGGGCGAGAGATGTGAGACAAATCAATTTTGGTTTTGATTTCTTCTTCGCCGCGCAAGAGACGGGCGTTGCGCGCAGAAGACGATTGCGCTTCAGCCGAGCCGCGGATGTGGGCTCGCACTTTTTCTGCTTCATGGTCCTCGATTGAACTGGAATGCGTCTTCTTCTCCGTCACTCCGACAATCGGCAGCGCGTCGAGAATGGCCCTGCTCTTGACTTCCAGTTCTCTCGCGAGATCGTTGATTCGAACCTTACTCATCCGGCCTTTCTTTTCCCCGCGTTAGGTCTTCATCGCGACCTCACGGAGTCAGCTTTATGCACCCGCACACTTTCGAAGTTGTCTGCGCGTGCCATGGTTATTCGGTTGTTTCGGGAGCAGAACCTTCCGGCTCATGCTCTTGTTCTTCTGACGCAGCTTCAGCGCCCGCAGGTTCACCAGGGGCTGTTGCGTCTTCTTCCGCCGTCGCTTCAACGGCAGCTTCTTCCGTCCCCGCTTCGACTTCAGCGGGAGCTTCTTCGGCTGCAATCACGCCTTCCTCAGAGACACCCTCGAGGCTGGCAAAATAATTATTCACCGCCAGACTGATTTTTTCCACCGTCTTTGGCCCAATTCCTTCAATAGCTTCCAGCTGTTCCGGGGTCATATCAGCCAGCGCTTCGACGGTAGTGATGCCTGCGGCGTTCAGCTTCTCGACCAGGCCTTCGCCCAGTCCCGGCACATTCTCCAGAGGAGTTGACGCTTGCGGAGCCATAGCAGCCATCTGCTGCTCGACTTCCTGACGCTTTTCTTCCTCGCTCTTGATATCGATCTTCCAGCCCAACAGCTTGGCCGCGAGACGTACGTTCTGCCCCTTCTTGCCGATGGCGAGCGAGAGCTGGCTGTCGTCGACCACAACTTCGAGATGCTTATCCCCGCTATCCACGACTGTCACGCGGCTGACTTTTGCGGGCTGCAGCGCCTTCTCGGCGAATGTCACTGCATCTTCGTGGAATTCGATGATGTCGATCTTCTCGCCGCGTAGCTCGCGGATGATCGACTGCACCCGCATGCCCTTCATCCCCACGCACGCGCCAACCGCGTCCACGTCCTTGTCTTTGGACATGACGGCGATCTTCGTACGCTCGCCGGCTTCGCGGGCGATCGCACGAATCACGACCGTACCGTCGTAAATTTCTGGAACTTCCGTCTGGAACAGATGCTGCACCAGTTCCGGCGCCGCACGCGACACCACCACTCCCGGACCTTTGGAGGCGCGCTCCACACGCGCAATCACCACCCGCACGCGCTCCCCGACTGCGAACGATTCCAGGCGCGACTGCTCCTTGCGCGGCATCCGCGCTTCCGCCTTGCCGATATCGAAAATGACATCTGGCCCTTCGACGCGTTTCACGGTCGCATTGACGATCTCGGCCACGCGTCCGATGTACTCGTTGTAAACCGTGTCCCGCTCGGCCTCGCGCACCTTCTGGAAGATCACCTGCTTCGCCAGTTGCGCGGCAATACGTCCCAGAATTCCTTCGGTGACCTTGGGAATCTGCAATTCGCCGCCAACTTCGAGCGAAGGATCGACCTTGCGCGCATCTTCCACCGTAATCTGCAGGTTGGGATCTTCGACCTGTTCCGGTGTCTCGACGACGGTCTTCACCGCAAAGGCGTTGATCTTGCCGGTGTCCTTGTCCAGCTTGGCACGCAGATTTTCCTGCGACTTGTAGTACTTGCGCGTCGCCATGACGATGGCGTCTTCCACCGCGCTGACCACAATCTGCGGATCAATCCCTTTTTCCCGGCTCAGTGCGTCGATCGTGTTGTAGAGCTCGCTAGCCATAAGAAAACAATTTGGTAATTTTGTAATCGAGTAATTTTGTAATCTGAACTGCGGTTTCGAGGTTCTAAATTACAAAATTACCCGATTACCAAATTACAAAATCACTAGATTTCCGGCACTAAGTTCGCCTTCTCGACATTGGCGAATTCAATCTCAATCTTCTGTCCGGCTGCCTCGCCCATCTTCTTGCGCGACTTGTGGCTGGCCACACTCAGATCCAGCATCAAGCGGCCGTCTTCGAAGTTTTCCAGCCGTCCTTCAAAGTGACGATTGTTGTTCACTGGCTGGCGCGTCGTCAGCTTCACGCGGCTTCCAGTGAAGCGCGTGAAATCCGCCGCCTTGACCAGTTTCCGATCCAGTCCCGGCGACGAAACTTCCAGCGTGTACGCGCCGGGCATCACGTCTTCCACGTCCAGGATGGTGCCAAACTCGCGGCTGAAACGCGCACAATCCTCGTGCGTCACCCCGGCCAGCGGATCAGTCCCTGCCGCGGACTTATCCAGAAACACCCGCAGCATGCGGGCCTTGCCTCCGCCCAGGAACTCGACATCAACAATTTCGAGCCCGCTCGAGGCGGCCACCCGGTCCGCAATTTCCCGCACACGTTCAACGTCAAGCGCCATGAATCCAGTAACTTACTGGCGGATGGCAGTCACACCCGAAGGACGTGCAACGAAAAAGTGGGCTTGCGCCCACTGGTGTGCTTCGCCAAAAGCCGGTACACAGCAGTTCTCAGTCTCTTAATATACGCCCGTCCGGGGGGAAAAGACAAACAGCAGCAGAGGGCATTTCACGGGCGCCGAAGGGTACAGATACATGGCACCACCTCAAGAGTGTAATAGCTGCTTTCAAGGGCCGTGCCGTCAACTAGGTTCGGGAGCCTCGCTGCGAAATGTCTCCGGGGAACCTATAGACGAGCATGCGAGGCTAAGCGGCTGACCGGATTTCAGGCCCGGTCAATTTTTTCTTGCCCATGATGGAAATCGCCAGTGGAATCATCGTAAACCCTGCTACGACCGTCAGAGCTAATCCAGCCGCCTTCATGGCGTCCTTGCTAAGTCGCCTTGAAATCAACATGCCAATGCCCGCGCCAAGCGCGACACGCGTCCCGGTCCAAAGAATCATTTCAGGCAAAGTAAGGTTCCTTCGATCATGGCTCCTCCTTTGGCAAACGTGAAAATTTGGCATTTGGACGCGGGCGCACAAGGTCGGGATGGCTACCTCGCTGCTCTATAAGATCAATGAGCGCAAACGCTGTTAGCGACAACTAACATCACAATAATTTCAACCGCAAGAAACTCTGCAGATTCCGATCAGAGGTTAGGGCAGTTGCATCTAGCGTCGGCCCATGGTGTGGGGTCGGTTGTCTGGTTTGCTGTGGTTTAGCTCCGGGCCGTGGAATCAAGTAATGTCGCGATGGAGAGAAAAGGTATGAAACACGCTATGCGTGATCTAGTTGGCTTGTTCTTGCTATTAGGGGTCATGGCCATTTGCTCGCGATCCTGGGGACAGGTCCCGGCCTCGCTGGTTGTGATTAGCGACATTGATTGCAACTGGAAATTGGACGGCGTCGAACAGGCTAGGCTGAGTGCCGATGACGCCAACGTGATCAAGACGATCGTCGGCGAGCACCTTATAGAGGCAACCTCGCTCGACGGGCAGGCGAAGTGGCAGGGTGCCGTCACGGTTGACTCATTGGCGCAAAAGACAGTGAAGATTCCCCTCTCTGACAAGCTTCCGTTCTGGTCCGACCCAGCCACAGGGCTGACTTGGGCGAAGAAAGACAATGGCAGCGACGCAACCTGGAGCCAGGCGAACGAGTACTGTCGAAATCTACGATTGGGCGGGAGGTCCGGTTGGCGCCTGCCCACGATTGAAGAGCTTTCGGGCATCTTCGACCAAACGAAGGCGGGGCAGCAAGGCCTTCACCCTAAGGGCGGGATTCGCCTTAGCTGGCCGGGAGTTTGGAGCAGCACACAAGGGAACGATTCCGAAGAAAAATGGGCCTTCAGCTTTTACAATGGCAGCCGAGGCTCGAGTAAATTCGGCCCCAGCAACATCAATCGAGCGTTGTGTGTGCGTGGTTCCGGAGAATGATATGGAAGCTTTGGTCAGTTAGCGATAAATCCCCCATAGCACTCACCATCCACCAAGCGCCATTTGCCTCAATCCCCCCGCCTCTCTAGAATAAAGGTTTACCCACGCTCCCGTGGAAACATCTATGATTCATTTTCCCGTTCCTGAGGCTCTCACCTTCGACGACGTCCTTCTTCTGCCCGCCCGCTCCGACGTCGTCCCTGCGACCGCCAGCACGCAGACGCAGCTTACGCGCGAGATCAGCCTGAACATTCCCATCGTGAGCGCCGCCATGGACACCGTCACTGAATCGCACATGGCGATTGCGCTGGCGCAGCAGGGCGGGATCGGCATCATCCATCGCAATCTCACCATCGATCAGCAGGCCAACGAAGTTGACAAAGTGAAGCGCTCGGAGAGCGGCATGATCGTCGATCCGGTCACCATGCATGCCACCGACAAGGTGAGCGACGCGCTCGAGGTCATGCGCAAGTACAAAATTTCCGGAGTGCCCATCACGGACCACGGCAAGCTGGTCGGCATCCTCACCAACCGGGACCTGCGCTTTGAAACCCGCTTCGACATTCCCATCGACAAGGTGATGACCAAGAAAAATCTCATCACGGTTGCCGTCGGTACCACGCTCGAAGAAGCGGAAAAAATCCTTCACCAGCACCGCGTGGAAAAACTTCTGGTCGTCGATGACAAGTACAACCTCAAGGGCCTGATCACGGTCAAAGACATCCAGAAAAAGCTGAAGTACCCCAACGCCGCGAAAGATTCTCAAGGCCGTCTGCGCGTCGGGGCTGCGATCGGAGCCACCGGAGATTTCCTGGAGCGAGCTCAGGAACTCTCTGAAGCCAAGGTCGATATCCTCGCCATCGACAGCGCGCACGGGCACTCCAGCAAAGTTCTGGAAGCGGTAAAACAGGTCAAGTCGAAACTCCCGCACGTGCAGCTTCTCGCCGGCAACGTGGCCACGTTCGATGGAGCCTGCGAGTTGGCTCGCGCCGGCGCGGATGGCATTAAAGTCGGCATCGGCCCCGGATCCATCTGCACCACGCGGGTCGTGACCGGCGCGGGCGTCCCGCAAATCACCGCCATTGCCGAAGCCTACCGCGCCACGAAAGATTCCGGCGTTCCCATCATCGCCGATGGCGGCATCAAGTATTCCGGAGATGTCACCAAGGCCCTGGCCGCAGGCGCCAGCGCCGTAATGATCGGATCGCTCTTCGCCGGCACCGACGAAAGCCCCGGCGAGTTAATCCTGTACCAGGGCCGATCCTTCAAATCCTATCGCGGCATGGGATCTCTCGGCGCGATGGCCCAGGGATCCAGCGAACGCTACTTCCAGAGCACCGACAGCGATTCCAGCGCCTCAGTTTCGGCCTCCGACGGCGAGTCCAACCGCCTCGCCAAACTTGTCCCCGAAGGCATTGAAGGCCGCGTCCCGTATCGCGGCTCCGTATCGATGATCATTTATCAAATGGTGGGCGGCCTGAAATCCGGCATGGGCTACTGCGGTTGCTCTACGATCGCAGAACTGCTGCAGAAGACGCGTTTCGTCCGCATCAGCGGTGCTGGCCTGCGCGAGAGCCATGTGCACGATGTCATGATCACCCGCGAGGCTCCCAACTATGCCATCGAATAACCTGATCCCAGGTGCCCCGTCCTTCGCGCTTTTTCCGAAGGGCGGGGAATGTAACTTTCAACTATCTTGAACTCCCACCGGCAAGACCTTCTTAAGGCATGGATCGCCGCCATCCTCTGGCTGATCGTTATCACCATTGAGTCGACGACCTACCTCTCCGGGCAGAACACCAGCCACATCCTGTACCCGATTTTTCATTTCCTCTTTGGCATAGACCAAGCCCATTTCGAACCCTGGCATCACCTCCTGCGCAAGACCGGTCACGTCGTTGGTTATGCCCTGCTGAGTTTCTTCCTGTTCCGCGCCTGGAGAGAAACCCTGCCTGCGGAACCTCGCAAGTGGACCTTTCGTTGGGCAAGCCTCGCGGTGCTCGGGACTTTAGTAGTCGCCAGCCTGGACGAATGGCACCAGACTTTCCTGCCCTCCCGTACCGGACGCTGGCAGGACGTAGTCCTTGATACCTCCGCCGGAATCGCAGCCCAGGTCCTGCTCTCCGTCTTTTTCCGAAAATCCGCATAGCGTGTTCGCTGGCTCCATAACTTTGCCTTGACACGTGCGACGCCTAAGTGTTACATATTGTAACGCTACAATGACTAACACAAAGCTGCCACGTCTAAAGAACCTGGGAGAGGTCGAACAAGCGGTCATGGACTATATCTGGACCCAGGAGCAGGTCACGGCCGAAAGCTGCCGCGAAGCGCTGGCCTCCTCCCGCCCCATGAAGGACTCCACGATTCGTACCGTCCTGCGCCGGCTGGAGCAGAAAGGTTACCTGACTCACGCCATCGAGGGTCGCACGTTCGTTTACCGCGCTTCCGCCGAACGCCAGAATGTGGCCGTGCGCGCCGTAAAGAGCATTATTGATCGCTTCTGCGGCGGCTCCGCCGAAGAACTCGTGCTTGGCATGGTGGATAACGCGGTGCTCGATCGCAAGCAACTCGAACGTCTCGCCCGAAGAATTGCCGACAACGAGGCCAAAGCCGAGAGCAAAAGTACCCGCAAAGATCTCTCGCGAGAAGGAAAACGCCTATGATGCCCACCCAGACTGTCGATGCATCCGGGATGCTGCTCCTGCTGGTAACTGCTGCCGTCCGGACTCTGGCCTTGGCTGCTGTCGCAAGGCTGGTGCTTGCAGTCTTTCGCGTAAAGGCCACCTCCGCCCGCCTGCTCACCTGGACCGCGGTTCTTTACGCCGCCTTGGCGCTTCCCCTTCTGTTATGGCTGTTGCCGTCAATACAGGTTCCGCTGCCTATTCTGCCGCAAACTGGCGTCTTGCCTGCCCCATCTGCCATCGCGACCGCAAACGTCACTCATCCCGCAGTTAACCGACAACCGGAGAAGCAAACGCTCGTAGGCCGGGGAAAACTCTCGCCTGAATTCGTGGCAGGGATTCCCGTTGTTGCCGGTCATAAGCCAGCAATGAAGTCGACGGTATGGACCCGCTCACTCTCGTGGACGTCCGCAGCAACGACGATCTATCTTGCGGTCGCGTTAATTCTGTTATTGCGCTTCCTGATTGGCCTCGCGGTCACCCAGCGGCTGGTCAAGACATCGCAGCAACTGACCGATGAGCGGTTGCGATCAATCCTATCCTCCCGCGCTCAATGGAGTGATTCTTCTCTTCCCCGCGTCTGTGAATCGCTGGCCATCGCTGTGCCCATCACTGTCGGCCCGATTCGATCCACTATCCTGCTGCCTTCGAACTGGCATGAATGGGACGATGAAAGGCTCGAGGCTGTGATGACGCATGAGCTATCGCACGTCTCCCGTCACGATCCCCTTACGCATTGCATCGCGTTGCTGTATCGCGCGATTTTCTGGTTCAGTCCCCTGGCCTGGTGGCTCCATGCCCACATTGCGGAACTCGCCGAGCAAGCCAGTGATGAAGCAGCTTTATCAAGCGGAGCCGACCGCAACCACTACGCTCGTACCCTGCTCGGATTTTTCGAAACCCTCCATGCTGCCCCGCAACGCGTCTGGTGGCAGGGCGTTTCGATGGCCCATGCAGGTCAGGCGGAGAAGCGACTGGAAAAAATTCTGGGATGGAAAGGATCTGTTGCCATGCATCTGAAGAAATCTGCCATTATCCTGATCACCACGCTGGCCATTCCCGTTGTGTACCTGGCTGCGTCGGTGCGTCCGACTACCTCTTCCCCGGCCAGCGTCGCAGCTCAGCAACCGCCGCAGCCCGCCGCGGCGGCAGTCCCGGCGCAACCAGCTCCGCCCCCGACCGGAGGAGTCAACGCCGTCGCCCCAATCGCTGGAGTTCCCGGTCATGGTCCCATCGCTGGCGTACCGGCTCCCCCTGTACCGCCACTCCGCGGAGTCGCCGCCGTTCCGGCTATGTCCGCGCCTCCTGCTCCCGCTCAAACTTCCAGTTTCGCAACGGGCCACAACCACGGCTCCTGGTATTCCTATGGTTTCGACGACGACGAGCGCTTCGTGATTGTCACGGGCAAGAGCGATTCATTCAACATGTCTGGCAGCTCTCAAGACGCTCACCACGTGGAAAAACTGCGTAAGCAGATTTCCGGAGACTTCATCTGGTTTCAACGCGATGAGAAGTCCTACATCATCCGCGACCAGGCGACGATCGATCGCGCCCACAAGCTCTGGGCTCCGCAGGAGGAGCTAGGCAAGAAGCAAGAGGAACTCGGGCGGCAGCAAGAAGTTTTGGGCAAACAGCAGGAAGAGCTCGGCGCGAAAATGGAGCAAGTGAAGGTTAACGTGCCCGACATGACGGCCGCGATCGACCGTCTGAAAGCGAAACTGCAGAAGCTCGGTCCCACGGCCACCATGGAGCAAGTCGGCGAGCTGCAATCGGAGATTGGAGAACTGCAAAGCAAGATTGGCGAACTGCAATCCCATGCCGGCGACCAGCAGGGCAAGCTGGGGGAAGAGATGGGCGCCTTGGGAGAGAAGCAAGGCAAGCTCGGAGAGCAGCAGGGAGAACTCGGCCGGCAGCAGGGCGAACTGGCAGAAAAAGCGGCGAAGGAAATGAAACAGATTCTCGACGAGGCCATCAAAAACGGAAAAGCACAACCGGAGCCTGAAATGGGCGAAACAGGCTCGCTCTGATTCGCGTGATCCACATACAGCAAGACGTAGATCGTGAGCTGCTCAAACGCTCTTGGCCCGTTCGAATCGGAGCAGTGATGTGCCCAGCAAGAGCAGGGCCGATACAACGGCCAGCGCCGCTGAAAGATAAAACGGAACAGGCGCTCCGTAGCGTTTCCACAATTCTCCGGTGATGAGACTGGCCGCGAGCGTCGCCACACTGGTGGCGAAAAAATAGATTCCCAACGCACGCCCACGCGTGTCAGCCGTCACTGTGTCCACCACAAGCGCCTTCAACACTGGCTGAGTCAATGCGTAATAAATCCCGTAGACGGCCATTACGATCCAGATCGCAAACGTCGATGGTGCACGCCCGAAGACGAAATAAACTCCGGCGAAGATGAAGTACCCTGCAGCGGCGATCCACCGCCGTGAGAAGCGATCGCTGAACCACCCCGCCGGCCACGAACCCAGCGTGTACGTGATATTGAAGACAAGGCCCAGCAACGGCGCCAACGAAACGCTGATACCCACATTCTGCGCCCGCATCACCAAAAACATATCGCTGGAATTCCCCAGCGAGAAAAGCGTCACCGCGGTAATAACCATGTAAAACGCCGAAGGCAACGAAACTCGCGTAGGGACAGCCCCTTGGGCTGTCTGGGTTTTGGCAATGCCCTCCCTGTTAACTGCCCCTTGAGATTCCTCTCCCTTCGCCCCCCTCTTAGTCTCACGAATTCCCAGCACTGCAACCAGTACGGCGAGTGCTCCAGGAACCGCTGCGGCCAGAAACACCGTGCGAATGTGAAAGCGCGAGAGCAGCACCAGTGCGGTGAGCGGCCCCGCAATCGCTCCCGCCGAGTCCATGGATTGAATGAGCCCGTACGCCGATCCCAACCGCTCTTTCCCGACCGACTCCGCGACCATGACATCTCGCGGCGCCCCACGCACTCCCTTGGCCAGCCGGTCCGTGAACCGGATTAGCAGAATGTGGACCCACGAGGTCACGATCGCGAGGAGGGGCTTCACCGCATTCGCAACGAAGTAGCCAGCCACCACAAGAGGCTTGCGGCGATCAATGCGATCTGTGAGATATCCAGAAAATAATTTGGCGAACGAAGCCACACTCTCCGCAACGCCTTCGATCAGCCCCAACTGCTCCGGCCCAGCGCCGAGAGAAATCAAGAATGCAGGCAGCACCCAGTACGCCATCTCGCTGGCCGTGTCATTAAAAAATGACGTGATTCCAAACGAATAAAGGTTGCGCGCAGCCGAACGCTGGGCAGGAGGCGAACTTGCGGCCATAGAGAAGTTTTACCACGAAGGCACAGAGGCACGGAGAGAACACAAAAACGCGGCAGAACAGGAAAAAGAACATTGGAAGGGAGGCGAGGCATGGCACAACTGGCAACTGGAAACCGGAAACTGATCCTCTTCAGTACATTGCGTCGTACTTCGTCACAGCCCACTCAGTTCCTTTGTGCTCGGTCGTGACCGTGAGGAGGCTTTGCTCGCTCCCAGAACTTCCCTGCCGCATGCCGCGAAAATGCAGGATGATCAGGGGCGGCGCTTCTTCCCACTCCACCAGTTGCCACGACAGTAGCGGATGCTGCGCCTCTGAACTGCAGATGTACTTGGCGTATTTTCTGTGGTAATCATGCTCCCATTTTTGGAGCACATCGTCGCAACGCCCGTCACGCAACTCCCGAAGAAATTTGTTGGCGGCCTTCTCAGTTGACCGGTCCCGCAGCGGGTTCATGCGAATGCTCACGGGCAATCCCGTGAGCGGATCGTGATCCTCCGACCGTGCCAGCACAGGCCCTTGATTGCTCAGCCACCAGAGATAGCCTACAAACACCAGTACCAGCAACACTCCAGCGCCGACCGCAATGCCAATCTGGGTCTTAGTGACGGCCATCGGGGTTCAGTGTGGAACACAGACCGGAGGGCAACAAGATTACCAGCGGCAATCCATGTGTACATGTCCAGCCGCGTAAGTACCTCAGGCAAAAAGAAAAGGCACGGGCGCAATGCCGTGCCTTCGTGAACCTCTTATCGGGACTACTCTTTCTTGTCTTCTTCGTCCTTAGCCGGCTCGACCCCGCCATCGTGCGCTGCCTGTGCCTCGGCCTCTTCCATCGCCTTTTTGGCTTCGGCCGCCTTCTTGGACCGGGCTTCAGCACGTTTCTCGCGCTTCTCGTCAAGCACCTTCTCGCTGCCGAGAAGTTCGAGGAATGCCTTGTCAGCGCCATCGCCCTTGTTCCACCCCGTCCGAATGATCCGCGTGTAGCCGCCGTTGCGATCGCCGAAACGCGGTCCTACCGTATCGAACAGCTTCACCACGGCTTCGTCGGTCATAAGATACCCGGCAGCCAGGCGGCGAGCCGAGAGGTCGCCGCGCTTGCCCAGCGTGATCATTTTTTCGACAAGCGGACGCGCGGCCTTGGCCTTGGGAACGGTCGTCTCGACGCGCTCGTCCACGATCACCGAGGTGACCAGGTTGCGCAGCAGCGAGCGCCGGTGCGCTGTGTTCCGTCCGAGTTTATAGCCTGCAACTTTGTGACGCATGGGAGTACCCCAGTTTCTAGTTTCTAGTTTCAGGTTTCAGGTTTCGAGTGTTCAGGGATGCGATTCGCTTTCGCCAATCGTCCGAAACCTGAAACTCGAAACCTGAAACTAGTTCCTACAGCTGGTCGTCCGGTCCGTACGCGGACGCGGGCAACGGCACGTTCGAGGTTGGTCCGGGCACGGCGTTTCCGTGCTCATCAATCTTCATTCCGAGACTCAATCCCATCGACGACAGAATCTCTTTGATCTCGTTCAGCGACTTGCGGCCGAAATTCTTCGTCTTCAGCATCTCAGCTTCAGTCTTCTGCACGAGCTCGCCGATCGTCTGAATATTTGCATTCTTCAGGCAGTTGTAGCTGCGCACCGAAAGCTCGAGTTCTTCCACCGAGCGGTTCAGGTTCTCGTTGTGAATCTCGGGCTTGCGATCATCCGAAGACGAAGTACCGGTTTCGATCTCTTCCTCGAAGTTGATGAAGATGTTCATGTGGTCCTTCAGCAACTTCGCCGCGAGGCCAATGGAATCGGCCGGCGTGATGGAGCCGTTGGTCCACACTTCGAGTGTGAGCTTGTCGTAATCGGTAATCTGTCCCAGACGTGCCGCCTCGACCGTGTAGTTGCACTTGCGCACCGGCGAGTGCACGGAATCGATCGGAATGAATCCGATGCCAAGATCCTCGTCGAAGTTCTTGTCGGCGGAAACGTAGCCGCGGCCGCGCTTCAGGCGCATCTCCATGTCGAGTTTGCCGCCTTCACTGACCGTCGCAATGTAAACGTCTTTGTCGAGCACTTCGACATCGCCATCCGCCTCGATCATGCCGCTGGTCACAACTCCGGGCTGATCCGCGCGAAGGTAGATTGCCTTCGGAGCATCGCCAGCAAGCTTGAACGGAATCTGCTTCAGGTTGAGAATGATGTCGGTCGCATCCTCCACCACGCCCGGGATGGACTGGAATTCGTGCAGCACGCCCTCCATCTTTACCGCGGTGACGGCTGCGCCTTCAATCGAACTCAGCAGCACGCGGCGCAGGGCATTGCCCACGGTGGTGCCGAATCCGCGCTCGAACGGCTGCGCCCAAAAGATGCCGTACTTATCGGTGAGGGTGGACTGGTCAACTGCGAGACGTTTCGGTTTCTGAAAACCTTTCCAAAGCATGTGTTTCTCCTTCGGCCGTTTGGCTCAGCGTCGGCTCCCTGAACCGGTCCGGGTTCAGGTCAGGCGCCTACGCAGGCTGATCTGGCACGAAAAGTGGACCGACTAAGCAATTGGGAAATTTGGTAATCGGGTAATTTGAAACCCAATTGTCACTCCCAGTGCTTTTCAATTACCCGATTACTCAATTACAAAATTACTCAATTCCCTTACTTGCTGTACAACTCAACAATCAACTGCTCATTCACCGGCAGCTGAATATCTTCGCGCTTGGGCAATGAAAGAATCCGCGCCTTGTAATTGTCGCGATCAACTTCCAGCCAACTTGGCAAGGTACCGTGGCTGGCGAATTCCTTCGCCAACTCGAGCACAGTGAGCTTCTTGCTGTTTTCGCGAATGGAAATTTCCTCGCCCGCGCTCACTTCGTAGGAAGGGATATTGACCTTGCGATTGTCGACGGCAACATGCCCGTGACGCACTAACTGCCGAGCCTGGCGGCGCGACTGCGCAAATCCAAGCCGGAAGACAACGTTGTCCAGACGCCGCTCCAGTTGCTGCAGCAGCTTTTCGCCGGTCACGCCCTTGGAGCGCGCAGCCTTCTCGAAGTAGTTACGGAACTGCCCTTCCTGCGTGAAGTAGATGCGCTTCGCTTTCTGCTTCTCCCGCAACTGCAGGCCGTAACCAACAATCTTGGCCTTGCGGTCTTTCCCATGTTGTCCGGGAGCGAAGTTGCGCTTCTCGATGGGACATTTATCGCTAAAACATTTCGCGCCTTTGAGGAACAGCTTCATGCCCTCGCGGCGGCATAGACGGCATACTGCAGCGGTATAACGTGCCATGTTTCTCCTTGATCAACCGGTTTACGGGACTGGCTTCCCTTCCTCCCGGTTGAATGTAGAGACGTTGCTCGCAACGTCTCGTTCTTGCATTTCTAAGTCGAATGTAGAGGCGTTGCTCGCAACGTCTCTCTTGCGCCTGCAAGACGTAGCAAGCTACGTCTCTACAGCTTACACGCGCCTTCTTTTCGGCGGCCGGCATCCGTTGTGCGGAATCGGCGTGACATCACGAATCGAGCGCACTTCAATGCCGGAGGCCGCCAGCGCGCGCACGGCCGACTCGCGGCCCGATCCTGGGCCGCTCACCCGCACGTCCACGCTGCGCACTCCATGATCACGCGCCAGGTTCGCGGCATTCGAGGCCGCCTGTTGCGCGGCGAATGGCGTTCCTTTGCGCGATCCCCGGAAGCCCAGCGATCCCGAACTCTTCCACGACAGAACGTTCCCGTTCATGTCGGAAATCGTCACGATCGTGTTATTGAAGGATGCCTGCACGTAAGCCAACCCATGCGGCACGTGCTTGCGCTCCTTCTTTTTGAAGGTCTTCTTCTTGCCTTTTTTTTCCGGGGCGGCTCCAGTGCCGCCCGCTGCTGCTGGTTTTGCCATAGTAGCTGTTAGCTCCTAGCTGCTAGCTTCTAGCTAAACGCTAAAAGACAGAAGCTGTTCTTATGTCTTTGCCGCCGACTTCTTCTTCTGCGCTACGGTTCCCTTGCGCGGACCTTTGCGCGTCCGGGCGTTCGTGTGCGTGCGCTGCCCGCGCACCGGCAGGTTCCGGCGGTGACGGAATCCGCGATAGGAGCCGATTTCGATGAGACGCTTGATGTTCATCGAAACTTCCTTGCGCAGATCGCCTTCCACCAACCCCTCGCCCTCGATGACCGTACGAATCCGGTTGACCTCTTCTTCGCTGAGGTCCTGGACCTTCTTCATGGGATCGACCTTCGCTTCGTCGAGAATCCGTACCGCGCGCGGATTGCCGATTCCATAGATGTAGGTCAGCGCGATATTAATGTGCTTCTGGCGGGGAAGATCCACGCCTGCAATACGTGCCATGAGTCCTAAGCCTCCACAGCTTTTCGTTTCGTCGGCTACTAGCTTCCAGCTTCTAGCAAATCACTCTACCTCTCAGTTTTTGCTATAAGCTGGAAGCTAGAAGCTTTCTAGCCCTGGCGCTGCTTGTGTTTCGAGTTCACGCAGATCACCCGCACCACACCCTTGCGGTGGATGATCTTGCACTTGTCACAAATCTTCTTTACTGATGCCCGTACCTTCATAACCCAGCCTTCAGCCGTCGGCTCTCAGCCTTCAGCAAAACTATTTGTACCGATAAACGATTCTTCCGCGATTCAGATCGTAGGGCGAAAGCTCCACCGCGACCTTGTCTCCCGGCAGAATGCGAATGAAATTCTTGCGCATCTTGCCGGAAACGTGAGCCAGCACCTGATGCTTGTTTTCTAGTTCGACCCGGAACATCGCATTGGGCAGCGGTTCCAGAACCACCGCCATGACTTCAATCGCGTCTTCTTTGCTCATTCGCTCCTAAGCTATGAGCTTCCAGCCAACGGCTAACCCGACTAGCTAAAAGCTAGGAGCTAGCAGCTAGAAGCTGCTACTGCGTCAAAATCACCGGCCCATCCTTGGTCACCGCGACGCAATGCTCAAAATGCGCGCTAAAACTGCCGTCCGCGGTGACTGCCGTCCACTTGTCGCCCAAAACTCTGGTTTCGGGTTTGCCGAAATTCACCATCGGCTCGATGGCGATAACCATTCCCTCTCGCAACCGGGCCCCGTGACCACGTGCGCCGAAGTTCGGAACCTGCGGCTCTTCATGCAACCGCGTCCCGATCCCGTGTCCAACGAACTCGCGGACTACGCTGAATCCCGCGGCCTCAACGTGCTCCTGTACCGCCGCGCCAACATCTCCCACGGAGTTCCCGATCCGAGCTTGCTCAATTCCTCGATACAGGGAAGCCTCGGTCACTTCCAGCAACTTCTTGATCTCCGGCTTCAGTCCATTTCCCACCGGGACTGTGATCGCCGCATCTCCGTAGTAGCCGTCGAGCACCACGCCGCAGTCGATGGAGACTATGTCGCCCTCGTTCAGCATCCGCTTCTCAGAGGGAATCCCGTGAACGATCTCTTCGTTCACCGACGTGCACAGCACACAGGGATAATCGTAATAGCCCTTAAACGCCGGTTTGGCTCCGAGTTCTTTTATCTTCGTCTCGGCGGCTCGCTCCAGATCCATCGTGGTCACGCCCGGCGCTACCATCGTCTTCAGGTAATCGAGAAGCTGGCGCACGATGTGGCCGCTGCGCCGCATTTTTTCGATCTCGTTTGCCGACTTGCAGACAATTGCCATTCGTTCTTACGCGTGATGATCTTCCAGAATCCGGTAAATCTGCTCGGTCACATCGTCCACCGGAAGATCGCCATTGACCGAGATCAGCCTGCCCGTTTGCTGGTAGTAATCCGCCACCGGCCTGGTCTGCTCCTGAAACGCCGTGAGTCGTGGCTGAATGATTTCCAACCGGTCATCATTGCGGGCAACCAGCTTGGTCCCGTGCGCTTCATCGCAAACTTCATCCAATCGGGGCGGCTGGAAGTGGACGTTATAAATCCGTCCACAGGTGGGACAAGAGCGTCGTCCAGTAATCCGGAGCAATAACTGATTATAGTCGACCTCGAGGCGGATCACAATCGGCCAGCTTCGCGTCGGACACCGTTTGTCAAAGAGCTCATGCTCGAGTAATGCGTCGAGCCACCCGGCCTGGGCGGCAGTCCGGGGAAAACCGTCCAAAATATATCCACGCTGCGTGTCCGGCAGCAGCAGACGTTGCCTGACCATGTTGCAGACCAGGTCGTCGGAAACCAGCTGGCCCCGCGCCATGACCGCTTTGGCCGCCTTGCCCAGTTCGCTGCCCTGGACAACGTTTTCCCTGAGCAGATCTCCCGTCGAAATCTGCGGGACCCCGTAGTGCTCCATGATTCTCTTGGACTGAGTGCCCTTCCCGGCACCCGGCGGTCCAAGCAGCACAATGGGACCGACCGCACATGAGGTATCCTGCGCCATCGGCTTGGCCAAAGCCTCCCGAGCTCAGTCTCCCCGGCGCCAAGCACTGCCGAGGTGCAGCAACCCCACAAACACTCCGTAGAGACGTTGCTTGCAACGTCTCATGCCCGAAGCATCGACGATTGAGACGTAGCCAGCTACGTCTCTACGACACCCGCTCTTACCAGCGGCGTCCGCGAATGCGGCCGCTGCGCGGTGTGAATCCGTCATAGTGGCGCATGATCAGCTGCGCTTCGATCTGCGTCACCGTATCCATGGCGACGCCGACCACAATCAGCAGCGACGTTCCACCAAAATAAAAGCTCACGCCCAAGCCATTCGTGACCCAGTTCGGTAATCCTTCGAAAAACCGCCCCATGGCTCCGGGCAAATGGTTGAGGTGGATACCCGTAATCATCCATTCCGGAATGAATGAAATGACGATCAGATACAGGGCGCCGACCAGGGTGATCCGGGTCAGCACCTCGTTGATGAAGTCCGCCGTCCGCTTGCCCGGACGAATACCCGGGATAAACCCGCCGTACTTCCGCATGTTGTCGGCAACTTCGCTCGGGTTGAACACGATCGACACGTAGAAGTAGGCGAAGAAAATGATACCGACTGCATAAAGCAAGGTGTAGAGCGGCTCGCCCCATCCCAGCATCCGGAACAGGTCCGCGAAATAGCGATTGTTCCGCATCCCGTAGCCGATCGTCTGGGGCAGGGTCAAGATCGATGACGCGAAGATGACCGGCATAACGCCGCCTGCATTCACCCGTAGCGGCAGGTGGGTTGACTGCCCGCCCATCACTTTGCGTCCGACCACGCGCTTGGCGTACTGCACCGGAATTCGCCGCTCGCTGCGCTCCACGAACACAATGAAGCCCACGACTGCGATCATGAAGATCAGCAGGAACACCATCAACGGGAACGTGATCGCTCCCCAGGACGCGTTCTTTGCCTTCTCTACCAGGTCCACGACTCCGCGCGGCAGTCCAACGACGATGCCGGCAAAGATCAGCAGCGACATGCCATTGCCCACGCCACGCTCGGTGATCTGCTCGCCCAGCCACATGATGAAGGCGCTGCCCGTGGTCAGCGTCAGCATCGTCATCAGCCGGAATCCCCAGCCCGGACTCAGCGCAAAGCCGCCCTTCTCAAGCCCGATCGCGATGCCGAACGACTGCACCGCGCTCAGAATGACCGTGATGTAGCGCGTCCACTGCGTAATCTTCTTGCGCCCGAGTTCACCTTCCTTCTGCAGCTTCGCCAGCGGTTCATACACCACCGTCAGCAACTGCAGAATGATCGATGCCGTGATGTACGGCATGATACCTAGCGCAAAAATCGTCATGCGGCGCAACTGCCCGCCGGAGAACAGATCCACAAATCCAAGCAGCGAACCGCTGGTGCTTCCCTGCGTAAAAAACTGTTCGAGCTTTAAGGTGTCGATTCCCGGGGTAGGAAGGTGTCCGCCAAGGCGGTAGACAAACAGCATCCCCAGCGTAAACAGGATCCGCTTGCGCAGATCCGGAATCCGAAAAATGTTCGCCAGCTTCTCAAACATTACTGCAAGACCTCGACCTTGCCGCCTGCCTTGGTGATCTTTTCCTGCGCGGACTTGGAAAACTTGTGCGCGCTCACGTTCAGCGCAACCTTCAATTCGCCATCGCCCAATATCTTCACCGGATGCTTGGTCTTGATCACGCCGGCCTTGCGCAGCACCTCGGGATTGATGGTGGTTTCGCCCAGCTCCGCCAGCCGCTCCAGGCTTACGATGCTGTATTCCTTGCGGAAAATGTTGGTGAACCCGCGCTTGGGCATGCGGCGGTGCAGCGGCATCTGGCCGCCTTCAAAGCCGCGAATCATGCGCGACCCCGAGCGCGAACGCTGTCCTTTGTGCCCACGGGTCGAAGTCTTTCCCATCCCGGACCCCATACCGCGTCCCACGCGCTTGCGCTTTTCCGACGCCTTCTTCGGTGCGTGAATATTCGATAAATTCATAATCTCTTCTCGTAGAGACGTAGCTTGCTACGTCTCGAACCCAGCGTCTGCCACCAGACGTAGCAAGCTACGTCTCTACAGCGTTACTCTACAAACTCCACCAGGTGCGGCACCTTTGCCACCATCCCCCGGATGGCTTGCGTGTCGGGCCGCTCAATGACCTGGTTCAGCCGGGTAAATCCCAACCCTCTGATTACCTGCTTATGTTTCACCGGGGAACAAATCGCGGAGCGCACCCACTTCAGGTGCACCTTCCCGCCGCCCGCATTCGTCTTCTTCGCCGTCATCTCGAACCTCTTTTGTGGAAGGTCACGGCTTCAGCCGTGCCATCCCGATCTCCCAAGAACGAACCGGGTTTCAGCCCCCGCGGGCTATAACTCTTGCGCGACCTTCCCCCGCAGAGCCGCCACGCTCTCCCGGTTCTTCAACTGCTTCAGAGCATCGAACGTCGCCTTGATCACATTATGCGGATTGGTCGTCCCAATCGACTTCGTCAGAACGTTCTGCACGCCCGCCGAAGTCATCACGGCACGTACCGCGCCGCCGGCAATCACGCCCGTGCCTTCCGGAGCCGGCTTGAGCAACACTCTGCCCGATCCGTAGCGCCCCAGCACCAGGTGCGCAATGCTGGTCTGCGTAAGATTCACCTTCATCAGGTTCTTCTTCGCCGACTCGATCCCCTTACGGATGGCCTGCGGCACTTCCTTTGCCTTGCCGGATCCGTAGCCGACCACTCCCGCCGACGGATCCCCTACCACCACAAGCGCCGCAAAGGAAAGATTCTTTCCGCCCTTGACCACCTTGGTCACGCGATTGATGGCCACCACCTGATCCTTCAGCTGGTACGACCCTGCATCGAGTTTCTTGATCACTGTTGGCATTGATTAACCTAGCTTCTAGCTACCAGCTCCTAGCCTCTAGCTGCCAAAATGCCTTGGCTAGAAGCTAAAAGCTAGAAGCTGAACTTAAAATTGAAGTCCCGCTTCGCGGGCCGCATCGGCCAGCGCCTTCACGCGCCCGTGATAAATGTATCCGCCGCGATCGAACACGACCTTGGTCACGCCTTTTGCTTTAGCGCGCTCGGCAATGACTTTGCCGACCGATTTTGCGGAAGCCACGTTGCCGCCCGTCCGCCGATCTTCTTTTTTCTTTCCTTCGGCAGTGCTGGCGGAAACCAGCGTCTTCCCGCTCAGATCGTCAACCACCTGGACGTAGATATGATTCAGCGAGCGGTACACATTGAGCCGCGGACGTTCCGCCGTGCCCTGCAGCTTCTTGCGAATGCGCTCGTGTATGTGCCCGCGCTTCTGGTTCTTCGTGATCCTTGTAAGCATGATTACACTCTCAGCTTCTATTTCGCTCCGGTCTTTCCGACCTTCTTCTTCAGGCGCTCGCCAACGTAGCGCACGCCCTTGTTCTTGTAGGGATCAGGCGGACGCAGCGACCGCATCTCCGCCGCCACCTGTCCGACCTTCTGCCGGTCAATGCCGGACAACGTGACGCGAGTCTGCTTTGGGTCGACCGCCGCATCGACTCCAGTCGGCAGGGGATACTCAATCGGATGCGAGTAGCCAAGGCTGAAAACCACCATACCCTTGCCCTTCATCTCGGCGCGATACCCGATGCCCACGATTTCCAATTCCCGCGTCCACCCTTTGGTCACGCCTTCGACCGCATTGTTGACCAAAGCGCGAGCCAACCCGTGCACCGCTGACTGCGAATCGTTCTCGCGCAGCGCCACGAGGTGGCCGTCCCGCTGCTCAAACTTGATTCCTCGCGGAAGCGGTGTATCCAGCTTCCCCTTCGGCCCCTGCACCAGGACCGTGTTTCCCGCAATGTTGATCGTGACTCCCTTGGGAACCGCGATCGGTTTTTTTCCAATTCGTGACATAAGCTCTATTCGTAGAGACGTTGCTTGCAACGTCTCTCACGCTCTCCACGTTGTCGGCACCATCGGCGAGACGCAGCCAGCTGCGTCTCTACCGCACTAGTAAATCTCGCACAGCAACTCGCCGCCCACGCCCTCTCGACGAGCCTGGCGGCCGGTCATCACGCCTCGCGGGGTAGTGAGGATGTTGATCCCCATGCCGCCCAACACGCGTGGAATCTCACTGCGGCGCACGTAGACACGGCATCCCGGCCGCGACACGCGCTCCACCTTCGAGATGGCAGCCTCGTTGTTCGCGCCATATTTCAGGTAAATCCGGATAATCTTGTGGCCTTCTTCTTCCGTCGCCTTGAAATTGGAGATGTAGCCTTCCTCTTTCAGGATTCGGGCAATCTCCACCTTCAATCGCGAAGCCGGAACGTCCACCTTCTGGTGCCGGGCCTGGAGTGCATTTCGCACTCGCGTCAGCATATCTGCGACCGGATCGGTCAACCTCATCGTTTGCTTCTCCTCCAGCCGCCCGTTCGCTCCGCGTTCAGCGGAGAACCTGCAGCAGCTCGCTACTTCAACTTTCTCTTGCTCTCAAGGCCGACATCCTTCCGCGCCGATTGGCGCTTAAGGATCGATGCAGCTCGCCTGGGCGAGCTGGCCCCTTTACCATGACGACTTCGAAACTCCTGGAATCTCTCCGCGTAATGCCAGTTGCCGGAAGCACAGCCGGCATATTCCGAACTTCCGCAGGAAGCCCCGCGGACGTCCGCAGAACTTGCAGCGGTGGTGCCTGCGCGTAGTAAAGATCCTGCCGTTCTTGCAAACGCATGCCTTGCCGTCGATGACACCTTTACCTCGACAGACAGGGCACGGTTTATCTGGCCTCTTCACGTCTTCCGCGCGCTGGTGCAGCCCAACTCCGTCTTTAACTCGTTTCGCTGTAGTAGCCATTCAATCCTTCTTGAAACCTGAAACTCTGAAACTTTGAACCTAAGCTCTAAACGGCATTCCCATGTGCTTCAGTAACGACCGCGCCTGGTTATCATTCGCCGCAGTCGTCACAATCGTGACGTTCATGCCCTTCAGCTTGTCGACTTTCTCATACGAAATCTCCGGGAAGATCAACTGATCATGCAGGCCGATGGTGTAGTTTCCACGCCCGTCGAACGATTTGCTCGATACTCCCCGAAAGTCGCGCACTCGCGGCAGGACGATGTTGACCAGTCGGTCGAAAAATTCGTACATGCGGTCCCCGCGCAGCGTAACCATCGCTCCAATCGACTGTCCCTGGCGAACCTTGAAGGCTGCAATCGACTTTTTGGCGCGCGTCACAACCGGTTTCTGTCCGGTGATCTGGCCCAATTCGTTCACCGCTGGATCGAGAACTTTCGCGTTCTGCGTCGCCTCGCCTACGCCCATGTTGACGATAATCTTGTGCAGCCGCGGAACCGCCATCACGTTCTTCAGTTCCAGTTCCTTCAGCAGCGCAGGAGCCACTTCCTTTTCGAACCTCGCCCGCAACCGCGGACGCTCTTTCGCGCTGTGCCGCTGCTGGTCAGGCCCCTTCTTCTGTTCCTGTGCCGGCGCTTCCTTCTGTCCCTTTTTGTCTTTGGCCATTTCCTGTTCTACTTCTTCCTCTCACGGTTTCGGGTTGTCAGCACTGATGTGACGTGTACCGGTTCGTGAGAATTTGTAATTTTGTAATCGGGAAATTTAAGGGCTCTTGTTTTCAAATTACAAAATTACCCGATTACCCAATTACCAAATCATTTATCGAGCGTCGTTCCGCACTTCTTGCACACGCGTACTTTCCGGTCCCCGCGCATGTCGTGTCCAATCCGGACCGGGCCGCAAGTCGGACAAACCAGTTGCACGTTCGAAATCGCAATCCGGCTCTCCTGCTCAGCGATACCGCCCTTAATGTTCCGCTGCGGATTTGGACGCACGTGCTTCTTCACCATCATCACGTGCTCCACCAGAACCTTCGCATCATTCGGGAAAACGCGCAGCACGCGCCCTTCCTTGCCCTTGTCCCGTCCGGTGATCACCTTCACGGTGTCATTCCGGCGGATGTCCACTCTCTTGTGTGCTGTACTTACCGTTTCCATTTTCCAATCCCAATCTCGTAATTTGGTAATTTCGAAGTCTTGTAATCTGAATCCAGTTTCGGATCTCGGGCTGAAATTACAAAATTACCCGATTACCAAATTACAAAATTCCTAAATAACTTCCGGCGCCAATGACACGATCTTCAAAAACTTCTTCTCACGCAATTCGCGAGCCACCGGCCCGAACACGCGCGTGCCTACCGGCTCGCCCGCGTCATTGATCAGCACTGCCGCATTCTGATCGAAGCGGATATAAGTTCCATCGCGCCGCCGATGCTCCTTGCGCGTGCGCACGATCACCGCCTTCACCACTTTGCCTTTCTGTACCTGGCCTTCGGGCGCCGATTCTTTCACGGCCGCGGTGATCACGTCGCCCAGTCCGGCGTTCAATCCCGTCGACCCGCCCAGCGGCAGAATCATCTGCAACTTGCGAGCGCCGGAATTGTCGGCGACCTCCAGCATCGACCTCATCATCACAGCCATGGCGAATCTCCCTATCCTGAATCTTGGCCGCTTAGCTGGCCGCCGCTTCGGTGGTCTCCGGCACCAGTGCCGCCTTGCGAACAATGTCTTTCAACTTCCAGCGCTTCAGCTTTGACAATGGACGAGTCTCCTCGATCCGCACCACGTCGCCCACGTGCGCCTGGTTGGTTTCATCGTGCGCGTAAAACTTCTTGTGCCGCGCAATCACGCGGCCGTAGAAAGGATGCGCCTTCTTGCGCGTAACCAGCACCACGATGGTCTTCTGCATGCGGCTCGCGACGACTTCTCCAACTACTTCCTTACGGCGGCCCTGCGCCTTCTGCGTTGTTTCCGCCATTATTTTTTCTCCGTTGCGCCCGCGCGCTTGCGCTCGCCCGCGATCGTCTTCACCCGCGCAATGTCTTTGCGCAATCCGCGCATCTTCTTCAGCGATTCCGTCTGTCCCATATTCAGCTGAAACTTCAGCTTGAACAACTGGTCCGCCAACTCGCGTTCCTGGTTCCCAAGCTCCACGTCGGTCAAATTTCGCATTTTGTCTGCGTTCATAATTCCCTGTCATCCCTGAGCCCAGCCCCTGCTCCTGGCTCGTCGCTCGCTAGTGCCTTACTCCTTCGCGCTTGACCAAAGTCGTCCGCAGCGCCAGTTTGTGCGATGCCAGACGCATTGCCTCGGTCGCGTCCTGTTGCGATACGCCTTCCATCTCGAACAGAATCTTCCCGGGACGCACCACCGCCACCCAATGATCCGGCGCTCCCTTGCCCTTCCCCATACGGGTTTCAGCCGGCTTCTTCGTAACCGGCTTGTCCGGGAACACGCGAATCCAAATCTTCCCCCCGCGCTTGACGAAGCGTGTCATGGCGACCCGGCTCGCCTCGATCTGGCGATCGGTGATCCACCCCGGCTCAAGCACCTTCAGCCCGTAGTCGCCGAACGACAGCGTTGATCCGCGCCACGCCTTGCCGGTCATGCGCCCACGCTGCTGCTTCCGATACTTCACTTTCTTTGGCATCAACATAAAACTTTTCCTGTAGAGACGTTGCTTGCAACGTCTTCCTCGCGTACCGCAGACGTTGTAAGCAACGTCTCTACGATTCCTATCTAGAATCCGCCCGCAGCCACCGGCTGCTGCGCTTCACGTTTCTTCTGCTGCAGGATCTCGCCTTTGTACACCCAGCACTTCACGCCAATGACCCCGTAAGTTGTCCGCGCCTCGGTGAAGCCAAAATCGATGTCCGCGCGCAGCGTGTGCAAAGGCAGCCGCCCCTGCAGATACCATTCGGAGCGCGCGATTTCATTACCGTTCAGGCGTCCGCTGACGCGCACCTTGATCCCTTTGCACCCGAAGCGCAGCGCCGAATCCACCGCCTTGCGCATCGCCCGCCGGAACCCCACCCGCTTTTCCAACTGCAGCGCGATCGACTCCGATACCAGTTGTGCATCCAGTTCGGGCTTATGCACTTCCTGGATATCGACGAAAATATCTTTGCCCGCGGTGCGCTTCTGCAACTCACCCTTGAGCTTGTCAATTTCCGCGCCTTTGCGCCCGATGATGATCCCAGGCCGCGCCGTCTTGATAATGATGCGCAGCTTGTTGCCGGGACGCTCAATCTCAATCGAACTGACACCCGCCGACTTGAGTTTCTCCTTCAGCTCGGTCTTCAGCTTCACATCTTCGTGCAACTGTTTGTCGTAATCCCGCTCGGCAAACCAGCGCGACTTCCACGGCTTCGTAAACCCAAGCCGGAACCCATACGGATGGACTTTTTGTCCCATTGCTTCTCCTAACTCGAACTCTGTTGCTCGTGTAGCCCCGGACGCCCTCGTCCGGGGGGGCGGCCTATTTCGCAGCCGCTTTCTTCTTGCCCGCAGCCTTTTTCTTCTTTGCCGGAGCCCGCCGCCGTGCCTTGGCCGGAGCGGGAGCCGCAGCTTCGCTGCCAACCACAGTCGAGACTTCGCCGTTCTTCCCACGTTCCGCCAGCACCAGCTCGATATGAGCAATGCGCCGCTGATAGCGGTATGCGCGACCTTGGGGCGCCGGACGAATCCTCTTCATCCGCGGCCCCTCATTCGCAACCGCCCGCTTCACGTACAGATTGTCGAGATCGACATCGATCCCCTTCTCGCTCGCGAGAAAGTTCGCGTTGTCGAGCGCCGACTGCAGCAGCTTGCCCACCGGCGCCGCCACGCGCTTCTTGGTGAACATCAAAGTATTGCGCGCATCTTCCACGCGCCGTCCCTTGATAAGATCCAGCACCAGCCGCGCCTTCTGTGGCGAGACACGCAGGTAACGCATTTCCGCTCGAAATTCCATAATAGCTACTAGCTCCTAGCTGCTAGCTCCTAGCTAAACCAGAAGCTAGAAACTGTATGACGCATTCAATCCTTAAACGTGTCTTGAAGTACTAGCTAGCAGCTAGACGCTAGTAGCTAGAAGCTTCTTATGCCTTCGGCGCCGCAGCACCGCCACTCGGAGCCGCTGGTGCCGGGGCTCCAGGACCGCCGGGGATGCCGGCGGGCTTCGCCGCAACTTCCGTCGCCGCCCTCATCGAGTGTCCCTTGAAGGTGCGCGTGAAGCTGAACTCGCCCAGCTTGTGTCCCACCATGTTCTCGGTCACATATACCGGGATGAATTTCTTCCCGTTGTGTACCGCGATCGTGTGTCCCACCATCTCCGGAACCACCGTCGACCGCCGCGACCACGTGCGCAGCACCTTCTTCTCGTTGCGCGAATTCATGCCTTCCACCCTCGTCAGAAGGTATCCATCCACGAATGCGCCTTTTTTCGTTGAACGCGCCATATCTCCTCGTAGAGACGTTGCTTGCAACGTCTCTCTTTTCTCTGTTCCTGAACTGCCGCTTCCGGCAGGAGACGTAGCCAGCTACGTCTCTACGAAATCGCCTACTTGCTGCGCCGGTTCACAATGAACTTATCCGTCCGCTTGTTATTGCGCGTCTTGTATCCGCGCGTCGGCTGCCCCCACGGGGTCACCGGATGCCGTCCACCCGAAGTCTTACCTTCACCACCGCCATGCGGATGGTCCACCGGGTTCATCGAAACGCCGCGGTTGTGCGGACGCTTGCCCAGCCACCTCGACCGTCCTGCCTTGCCGATCGTAACGTTCTCATGATCGATGTTGCCGACCTGTCCGATCGTCGCCATGCAGTCCTGCGAAATCTTGCGCGTCTCGCCCGAGGGCAGTTTCACCAGCGCGTACTCCGCTTCCTTGGCCACCAGCTGCGCCGAGCCGCCCGCCGAACGTACCATCTGTCCGCCCTTACCCGGCTTCAGTTCCAGATTATGAATCTGCGTGCCAGGCGGAATGTTGCGCAGGGGTAACGCGTTGCCGACAAGAATGTCCGCGTCGGGACCGCTCACAACTTTCTGGCCGACCTTTAATCCCTCAGGCTGCAGGATGTACCGCTTCTCGCCATCGGCATACGCCAGGAGCGCAATGCGCGAGGACCGGTTCGGATCGTATTCGATGGTCGCGACGGTCGCTGGAATCCCGGCCTTGTCGCGCTTGAAGTCGATGATGCGCAGCTTGCGCTTGTGGCCCCCACCGATAAACCGCATCGTCGTGTCGCCCGAATTGCGACGTCCGCCGGTGCGCGGCTTCGGTTCCACCAGCGGCTTATGCGGATGCCTCGTCGTAATATCGTCGTTGACCAGCGTCGTGCGATATCGCAACGTCTGCGTCGTCGGTCTGTATGTCTTAATCGGCATAATCACTCTTCTCGTAGAGACGTTGCTTGCAACGTCTCGCTCTTCTCACTGCCGCTTCCGCCAGGCGACGTGGCACGCACGTCTCTACACTGCCTATAGATTCTGCGCGTACTCCGGCATCTTCTCGCCGCTGCGCAAGCGCACATACGCTTTCTTCCAATCCGGACGGTACCCGGCAAACTTGCCGCGCCGCCGCTCTTTTCCCGGATACGTCGCCGTACGCACCGAAAGCACCTTCACTTTGAAAATCATCTGCACCGCTTCTTTGATTTCCGTCTTGGTCGCCTTCGGAGATACCTGGAACACCAGCGTGTTCTGGTTTTCCTTGATGGCCAGGCCCTTCTCGGTAATCACCGGACGGCGAATGATCTGGTATGCGCTCTTCATCAGGCCACCTCCGCCGCTTTTTCAGTGCGGGCCCGGCGACGGCGTTCCTTCACCGGCTTCTTCGCGCCTTCGTCTGCGCCGGACTTGCGCATTTTTTTCGACACCGAGTTCTGCAGCGAAGCCTGCAGCTTTTCAATCGCCGGATGCGAAAAGATCACACAATCGTAACGCAGCAGGTGATAGGGGTGCACTTCATTCCCCCGCACCAGTTCGAGTCCCTCTATATTGCGCGCGCTCAACTCCAGGTTGCGATTCTCGTGCTGCGACGCTTCCACTATCAGGACCGTTGACTTCACCTGCAGCGAATCCAGCGCCTTGCGGAACTCTTTGGTTTTCGGTTCCTTCACGTCGAATGCATTGACCACGATCAATTTGCCGTCCGCGAACTTCGAAGCCAGCGCCGAGCGCAGCGCGCCCAGCAGCTTTTTCTTCGGGAAAGTGTAGTCGTAAGAGCGCGGCTGCGGACCATGCACCGTATAGCCATGCCGCCACAGGGGCGACCGGATCGATCCAATTCGCGCCCGGCCTGTGCCCTTCTGCTTCCACAGTTTCTTGCCGGAACCGGACACTTCCCGGCGCGCTTTCGTCTTGTGCGTTCCGGCGCGCTGCCCCGCGCGGTAGTGCTTCACCGCTTCCCAGAGCAGATCTTCATTCACCGCACCGAAGATCTCATCGGCGAGATCGAATGTCCCCACCTTCTCGCCGCTCAAATTGTGAATATCAATGGTTGCCATTGTCTTTAGCTTTAGCTTTTCCGACCACTGGCCCCTGGCCACTGATCCCGTGTAGAGACGTTGCTTGCAACGTCTCTTGCTTGCAACGTCTCTTAGCCCTTCTTCGCCGCCCTCTTGGCAGCCTTCAACGGATCGACCGTAGCCGCACCCGCAAATCCACGACGCTCTCGCGGCGGTTTCTTCGCCTTGGTAATCACAATGTACCCGCCCTGCGGCCCAGGCACGCTGCCTTCGACCACCAGCAAATTCTCGTCCTTATCTACCCCGATCACGCGCAAATTGCGCGCCGTGACCTGCTCGTTTCCCATGTGTCCCGACATCCGCATGCCTTTGAACACACGCGACGGAAAGGCTGACGATCCGATCGAACCCGTGATCTGGAACATCGAACCGTGCGACTTCGGACCACCGGCAAAGTGATGCCGCTTCACCACGCCCTGAAAGCCCCGTCCCTTGCTGATTCCCACGATGTCGACAAACTTCTCGCCATCGAAAATCTCGACCAAAACGCGATCGCCAACCTTGACCGCTCCATTTCCATCCGCGGACGGTTCGATCTCCAGCGGAACCTCGCGCATGAATTTCACCGGCGGCAAATTGTTCTTCGCGAGATGTCCCTTCGCGGGTTTCGTCAGCCGCGACTCTTTCACAAACTCAACCAGCCCGATCTGTGCCGCCTCGTATCCATCCTTGGTAGCTGTCTTGTGCTGCGTCACCACGCAAGGACCAGCCTGCAACACTGTGACCGGGCGGACGTCGCCTCGCGAGTCAAACAGTTGCGTCATCCCGACTTTCTTCCCCAAAATTCCCGCGACCTTCGTTGCCATTTCCTTCTCCATTCCCAGCGTGGCCCGTAGCTATAGGCTGGGGAGCAAATCTGCTCATGTAGGGACGGACGCCGTCGTCCGTCCCGCGGGCAAAGCCCGCGTGTGTTCTATTTGTGCTCTTTCCCGAACGCCTTAATCTCGACGTCCACCCCGGCCGGCAGATCCAACTTCATCAGCGCATCCACCGTCTGCGAGGTCGGATCGAGAATATCGAGCAACCGCTTGTGTGTGCGGATCTCGAACTGCTCCCGCGATTTCTTGTCCACGTGCGGCGAACGCAGCACCGTGTACTTGTTCTTCATCGTGGGCAGTGGAATCGGACCGGCCAGGCGTGCGCCCGTCCTCTTCGCCGTTTCCACGATCTCGCTCGTCGACTGATCCAGAATGCGGTAGTCGTACGCTTTCAGCCGTATCCGAATTTTCTCGTTTCCAATCACTATTTCATCTCTCTAACCCCTCCCGGCTTCTCCGGAAAGAAAGAACTTGCGGCAAGCTGCAAGCCGCGTTATGAGCTTCTAGCTACTAGCTCTTAGCTTCTAGCTTAAAAAACTGTCGTCTGGCGCCGTAGCTAGAAGCTAGTAGCTAGTAGCTAGTAGCTGCATTTACTGAATAATCTCCGCGATCGTGCCTGCTCCCACCGTGTGGCCGCCTTCACGGATGGCGAAGCGCAAGCCCTTTTCCATCGCCACCGGCGTGATCAGTTCGATCACCAGGCTGACGTTGTCTCCCGGCATCACCATCTCCGTGCCCGCCGGCATCTCCGCCACGCCCGTCACGTCCGTCGTGCGCAGGTAAAACTGCGGACGATATCCCTTGAAGAACGGCGTATGACGTCCGCCCTCTTCCTTCGTCAGAATGTAGACCTCAGCCTTGAACTTGGTGTGCGGCGTAATCGATCCCGGCTTCGCCAGCACCATGCCGCGCTCCACGTCGTCCTTGCCAATGCCGCGCAACAGCAGTCCGGCATTATCACCCGCCATGCCTTCGTCGAGCTGCTTCTTGAACATCTCGACGCCCGTGACTACCGTCTTGCGGGTGTCGCGGAAGCCGACGATTTCCACTTCCTCGCTGACCTTGACCTTGCCGCGCTCGATGCGGCCCGTCACTACCGTGCCGCGGCCCGAGATCGAGAAGATGTCTTCGATCGGCATCAGGAACGGCTTGTCCAATTCGCGCGCCGGCTGCGGCACGCTCTTGTCCACCGCCTCCATCAGCGCGTCAATCTGCTTTTCCCACTTCTCTTCGCCGTTCAATGCGCCCAGCGCCGACAACCGGATCACCGGCACATCGTCGCCGGGAAACTTGTAGCTCTTCAGCAACTCGCGCACTTCGAGCTCGACCAGATCCAGCAACTCGGGATCATCCACCGCATCGCACTTGTTCAGCGCCACCACGATGTAGGGCACACCTACCTGGCGCGCCAGCAGCACGTGCTCGCGCGTCTGCGGCATCGGACCGTCGGTCGCCGCCACCACCAGGATCGCGCCATCCATCTGCGCCGCGCCCGTGATCATGTTCTTAATGTAGTCGGCGTGGCCCGGGCAATCCACGTGCGCGTAGTGCCGGTTCGCCGTCTCGTATTCCACGTGCGCCGTCGCGATGGTGATACCACGAGCCTTCTCTTCCGGCGCGTTGTCGATCGAGTCAAACGACCGAAACTTGATGTTCGGATTGTGCTTCGACAGAACCTTGGTGATGGCCGCCGTCAACGTGGTCTTGCCATGATCGATGTGCCCAATCGTCCCGACGTTGCAGTGCGGCTTTGTCCGATCAAATTTCTCTTTCGCCATTTCTACTTTTCTCCGTAGAGACGTTGCTGGCAACGTCTCTTTTTACCTTGTGTCCGGCCCATCTGCGCCGGCTGGAGACGTAGCAAGCTACGCCTCTACAGAAGCTATTTCGCGGTGCCTTGCACCTTGGCGATGATTTCCTCCGCGACTGACCGCGGAGCCTCCTCATAACGCGCAAAGTGCATCGAGTATTCCGCGCGCCCCTGCGTAGACGAACGCATATGCGTCGCGTAGCCAAACATTTCAGCCAGCGGAACGATCGCTTTAATCACCTGCGATCCCGCGCGGTGCTCCATGCCTTCAATGCGTCCGCGCCGCGAGCTCAGATCGCCCATGATCGTTCCGGCGTAATCTTCCGGCGTCACAACTTCGACTGCCATCACCGGCTCCAGCAATACCGGAGAAGCCTTGCGCGCCGCCTCTTTGAACGCCATCGACCCGGCAATCTTGAACGCCATTTCGTTCGAGTCAACATCGTGGTAGCTACCGTCGTACAGCGTTGCCTTGACATCCACCATCGGATATCCCGCCAGCACGCCGCCTTCGAGTGCTTCCTGAATGCCCTGATCGATCGGCTTGATGAATTCCTTCGGTACCGAGCCGCCCACGATGTCATTGACAAACTCGTAGCCCGTTCCCGGTGGTTGGGGATCGAGATAAATCTTGGCGTGCCCATACTGCCCGCGCCCGCCGGTCTGGCGAATGTATTTGCCTTCGGCCTCAGCATGCCTGCGGATGGTCTCGCGATACGCCACCTGCGGCTTGCCGACGTTCGCCTCAACTTTGTACTCGCGCATCATGCGGTCGACGATGATTTCCAGATGCAATTCGCCCATGCCGCTGATGATGGTCTGTCCGCTATCGGGATCGGTGTGAACCTTAAACGTGGGATCTTCCTGGGCTAGCCGTCCAAGCGCCATGCCCATTTTTTCCTGGTCGGCCTTGGTCTTGGGCTCGACCGCAACCGAAATTACTGGCGTCGCAAACGTAATCGTCTCGAGCGCGATGGGATGATCTGCGTTACAAATCGTGTCGCCGGTAGAAACGTTTTTCAGACCAACAGCGGCGCAAATATCGCCCGCGAGAATTTCGCTGATCTCTTCCCGCTTGTTGGCGTGCATTTTCAGCAGACGCCCGATGCGCTCAGTCTTGCCCGTGCGCACATTCAATACGCTGTCGCCAGTCTTCAGTTGTCCGGAATAAACGCGAATAAATGTGAGCTGTCCGACAAAGGGATCAGCCATGATCTTGAACGCCAGCGCGGAAAACGCTTCTTTGTCGTCCGCCTTGCGCGTGATCGGCTGCCCATTATCAGGATTCGTACCGTGGGTCTCGACTACATCGAGCGGCGAAGGCAGGTAATCGACAACCGCATCCAGCAGCGGCTGCACACCTTTGTTCTTGAATGCCGTTCCCACCACAACCGGAAAAACTTTCAGCGCAATCGTCGATTTGCGCAGCGACGAACGCAGTTCGTCGGCGCTGATCTCTTCACCTTCCAAAAACTTGTGCAGAATTTCGTCGTCATTCTCAGCGATGCTCTCCACCAGCTGCGCGTGGAACGCCTCGGCCTTCTTTTTCAGATCGGCGGGGATTTCTTCCGTCTCATACTCCGCACCCATCGTCTCGTCTTTCCAGATGATCGCCTTCATCGCAATCAGATCGATGACTCCAAGAAACTTCGCTTCTTGTCCGACGGGAATCTGAATGGCGACGGGCTTGGCACTGAGGCGCTTGCGGATGGTATCGACGGCATGCTCGAAATCAGCACCCATCTTGTCAATCTTGTTGATGAAGCAAATACGCGGGACACCGTACTTGTCGGCCTGGCGCCACACTTTTTCCGACTGCGGCTGTACGCCATGCACTGCGTCAAACACTGCCACTGCGCCGTCCAGCACGCGCAGCGACCGCTCCACCTCAGCCGTAAAGTCCACGTGCCCGGGCGTATCAATAATGTTGATGCGAATGTCCCGCCAGGTACAGGTCGTCGCCGCAGACGTAATCGTGATGCCGCGCTCCTGCTCCTGCTCCATCCAGTCCATGGTGGCAGTGCCTTCGTGCACCTCTCCGATGCGGTGCGTCCGTCCCGTATAAAACAGGATGCGCTCCGTCGTAGTGGTCTTCCCGGCATCAATGTGGGCCATGATGCCGATATTCCTGCAACGCTCTAATGGGACTGTTCTAGGCACGACTCTTATGCTCTTTCCAGGGCTCCAACATCTGATTTCGTAATTTCGTAACCGGGTAATTTGGTAATTTGAAAACCACTTGCGACGGGCAGATTACAAAATTACCCGATTACCAAATTACAAAATTTCACCAGCGATAGTGCGCAAACGCCTTATTCGCTTCCGCCATGCGATGCACGTCTTCTTTCTTCTTGATGGCGGCGCCGCGGCTGTTGGCGGCGTCCAGCAACTCATTGCTCAACTTGTCAACCATTCCCTTTTCGCCGCGTCCGCGCGCATAACTGATGATCCAGCGGATGGCCAGCGAGGTGCGGCGGTCGGCATTCACCTCGACCGGCACCTGGTAGTTCGCACCGCCCACGCGGCGGGTCTTCACTTCGAGCAGCGGCTTCGTGTTCTCGACAGCCTTCTTGAACAGCTTCAGGGCTTCATCGCCGCCCTTGGACTCCAGCTTCGTGAGCGCCTCATAGAAGATGCCCTCGGCCGTCGACCGCTTACCCTGCCACATCATCGAGTTGATGAACTTGGTCACTAGGTCCGACGCGTACACTGCGTCAGCCGGTACCGTCCGCTTTGCGATATGTCCTTTTCTCGGCATTGCACTCCCTGTAGAGACGTTGCTCGGCAACGTCTCAGACGCAGCAAGCTGCGTCTCTACGGCTTATCCCTTCTTCGCCCGCTTGGCTCCGTACTTGGAACGCCCTTGTTGCCGTCCGGCGACCCCGACCGCGTCCAGCGTCCCGCGGATCACGTGATAGCGCACGCCCGGCAGGTCCTTCACGCGGCCTCCGCGGATCAGCACAATCGAGTGTTCCTGCAGGTTGTGCCCGACTCCGGGGATGTACGTCGTGACCTCAATGCCGTTCGTCAGCCGCACACGCGCCACCTTGCGCAAAGCCGAGTTCGGCTTCTTCGGGGTCTGCGTGTACACGCGCGTGCAAACACCGCGCTTTTGCGGACATCCCTGCAACGCAGGGCTCGCCGTCTTGTAACGAGGCCGCTTCCGGCCTTGAGCCACCAACTGATTAAACGTAGGCACTCTTGCCACTCCTTAGCCGCACACTCGCCTGCTTATCGCGCAGGCAGCGGACAATAACTCTGCTAGACGCGTATCCGTGGCATGGCCAACATCGCCGGCCATTACTTCTCACCGCGCAGCTTGTTTACGCGCAAGCCAGCGCCGAGAGAGATTCTGGATTCCCGTTCAGGCTATCGCTGCCGACGGTGGCGCCCGGCCCATTCGCGGGGGCACTCCGTTTCGTCAGCCTTGCCCTGCATATCCTTCCGCATAAGGGCGAAAGGCGCCGCAGGAACGTTTCAGCGAGGAAAGTTTCCGGTCAATCTTCTACTCGGAAACGCGCTTCTCTACAGCTCAACTGCCGGTCTTCCACGCACACCGCCGCAGAAAACCCGCAGCACACAGCAAGCTTGGATGAACTCGCGGAACCTGACTACTATAACAACTGCGCAGAAACATCGTCAACTCGTCTTTTTGCATCCCACTTCCGGATACTCAGAATCGGCCAGTTCCTGATTAGATTCGTACGCGTGCTTGCCTGATTCCGGTTCTACCCTCTAAACTACAAGTTTTCCAAATCATTGAACACTTTGTCCTGCTCCCGTGACGCAGGATGACGGCGAGGTTCGACGAGGAGTGCATGGGTAGGTTTCGCTCTGGTGGTCTGTTCTGGGCTGTTGCAATCCTTTCTTTTTGGAGCTTTTCGGCCTGCGGAGGCGGCCGCAAGGCTGGCCCGCCCCTATTTGCGGGAAAGGTTCTCCTTACCCCCTCCAGCAACACGTCCCTGGTCTTGGGCGGAACCCTGGTCTTCTTCTCCACCATTCAGACGGCCTCCGGCACTACCCTGAACACGCCCGTCACGTACTCCTCCAGCGATACTTCGATCTTAAATATCGCCTCCAATGGTGTAGCCTGCGCCGGCCATTGGGATCAGACATTCAGCACCTGCAGCCCGGGAGCAACCGGCGTTGTCCAGATCACCGCCACTGCTTTGGGGTCCGCCAGTATCCCTACTTACGTTTTCGTCCATCCGCCAATCGATTCGATCACCGTCACCGGAATCCTGCTTGACGGAGTTCCTGTGCAGGAGCCCTGCCTCTCCCAATCCCAGTCCATGACCTTGGAGGCGCATGCCTTCAGCCGGGGCATAGATGTGACCGCCTCCGTCGGTCCCTTCACGTGGTCCCAAAGCAATCCCGGCGTCGCCACCTTGACGCCCGTCGTTAATAACACCTACACGTTCCCCACCAATCGGGTCACCGCAACGGCAGCCGTTCCCGGCATCACTCAGATATTCGCGTCGGCCTCCGGAGTCAGCAGCACCTCGTTTCAGCAACCCGCCTACAACCAGATAAACGGTGGAACCACGGTACCCTCGCCGATCCTGGACTTCTTCTCCACCTGCCCCATCCAGAATATTGCTCTGGAAGTTGGCGCTGTCGGGTCGCAACAGACCAACTTCTCCGTGACCAAGGGTAGCGGTGTAGCTTCCCAGACCGTGGTCGCCACCATCACCGACGTCATGGGCAATTCAACTCTGGCGAACAACACTGGCAAGATTGTCCTGAGTAAGATCCCCTTGACATGGTTGTCCTCTCAGCCGGGAGCGATTTCTGTGGCAAGCGGATGCACCGAGTCCTGCCAGCTGACCTTGAATTCCCCTGGAGCAGCCAGCATCACTGCTGCCTGCTCTCCCCCTACTTGCAATATCGGCTTTCCCAGCGTGCCCCAGTCGCTGTCATCTTCTAGCCAAATCGACGCGTGTAACACTTTCTTCCAGGCGCAGTACGCCCAATTTGGAGGATGTCAAGAACTGATCCCTGTTCCCGTGTATTCCTCCAATGTATTTACCAATCCGCCCAGTGCGCCCATCCAGCTTTCTCCGAGCGGCGCCGTTTCCGGCGTAGTGAGTGGAACCCCGGCTGCTGCGGCCATCTTCGCTGCAAGCACGGGATGTGCTCATCAGCCACCCAACTCATGCGCTTCCGCCGTTTACTATCTCTCCTCAGCCAAAGCTTCCGTCGGCAACGAGAATCCAACCCCGGTTTCCCCCAACTCTCTGCTGTTCGATCTCGCCGGCGACAAGATCATCATGGGCAGCGACTTCGGCGCCCAAATTATTGTCCCCGGAAATTTTGGGGGCTCTTCCAGCGCCTTCACCTCTTTGGGAGCGATTACAGGCAGGGCCCTGGCCACCTCTAACACCGGCGTGCTCTCACTGTTCTCCGATACGCTCCACACGCCGAACCAGGTTTTCGTCGTGAATACCGGCAACGCCGGCTCTGTTTCCGACACGGCACTGAATATCAGCAACGCCACTGTGGCCGCCTTCTCGCCCGATTCCCTGAAGGCCTATATCGTCGGCGGAAGTGCTGGAACCTCCCTCTACGCCTACTCTTCTCTGCAGGCTCTGAAGGGACCATTCCCGCTCGCGGGCCCTGGCAAGGCAATCGCATTCGCTCCGAACGGAGCATTTGCGTTCGTGGCACAAGCCAGCGCCGGCGCTGGGGCGAACCTCACCGCCTACGCCACTTGTGCTACGGATTTGAACAGCTTCGCCGCCAATATCGCGCTGCCCGCCGACCCCATTCTAATGAGAGTGCTTCCCAACCTGCACATCGATGGCAGCGATTCTCAGGGCCACCCCATTCCTGACGGAATCCATGTTCTTGTGCTGGATTCCACTGGCTTCGACATCATCACCTCGACCATCTCTGCACCTCCAACCGGAAGCCTCTGCCCGCAGCAGTTGGCTTTCACGGATTACACAAAGCAACCCAACATACAGCGGATCGAACTCGGTCAGGGCACTCTGAATCCCGTGAACTTCTTTGCTTCGCCCGACGGCACGCAGCTTTACATCGTGAACGCCAACAGTTCGTCCATCGTGATCTACAGCTTTATTTCAGGATCTGTGATCGGCGGGATCGAGTTGGCCGGAGGCGTTACGCCCCTGAGTGCGGATATGAGTGTGGATGGCGGTACCATCGCGGTGGCCGGCAGCGACGGCATGCTCCACGAAGTCAGCACCTCAATCGGCGGCAGTGATCTGGTTCAACTTTCTTTCCCCAACTTGCCGAATTTCTTCAATGGCTTCTGCAGCGCGGTCCCGGCTTCAGGCACCCCATGCATCCTGAACTCGGTTCTTGTCAGGCCGTAAACAAACGAAGCTGCGGGCTAAAGTGTCGGCGGAGTTACCGCGTTACTGGCAACTGGCAGCTGGCTACTGGCTACTGACCTCTAACTCTTTCCCCACGCTATCCAGCACCCCATTCACAAAATGCACCGACTCGGGGGAAGAGAACTTGCGCGCAATCTCCAGGGCTTCGTTGATGACTACAGCCCGGGGTGTCTCGGGATAAGACAACAGTTCCGCGACCGCAACTCGCAGCAGATTGCGGTCGACCGCGGCCATGCGCTCCATCCGCCAATGCTCCGCATGTTTCTCGATCAGAGGATCGATGTCGTGCACACGATCGGTGGCGACTCGAAACAAGTCGTCGGCAAAGCCGCGCACCTCAGCGCTCGCCGTCCCATGCTCTGCCCAAAATGTGTTGCGCACCTGCTCCGCATCCTGCTTACCCATGTCAGCCTGAAAAAGCATCTGCAGAGCCAGTTCCCGGGATTTGCGTCGTGTGCCCATTCAGCCATCAGCCCTCAGCCGACGAGGGTGCGGTTGGATCAGTCTACAGCAACAATTTTCCAAATAGGAGTTGCTCGACCTATTTTGCTGCAGGTGAAATAAGGGGAACTATCGGGAACGTCTCTTGAGTGGTTTCTTCCGCGTGGCCCGCGAAGTGCTTCGTGCTTGATTCTCGATGCCAGCCGATGCCTGAGATCTGATCGCTGCCTTTAACGACGCCATCTCCACCGCCGCCAGCGCCGCCTCGAATCCCTTATTCCCCATCTTCAGCCCGGCTCTATCGATTGCCTGCTCCAAAGTGTCGCACGTCAAAACGCCGAAAGCATGCGGCACGCCAGTTTCCTGCGCCGATTGCCCGATGCCTCGCGTCACTTCGTTGACGATCACATCGTAATGCGCGGTATCCCCGCGTAGCAGGCAGCCGATGCAGACGATCGCATCGTACTTTCCAGTCGAAGCTAGCGTCCGAGCCGCGGAAGGAATCTCAAATGCCCCCGGCACTCGGACAACGTCGATATCTTTTTTTTGCGCCCCTGTCCGCAACAATCCCTCGCATGCACTCAGCAGGAGCCGTTCAGTAATAAACGAATTAAAGCGGGCCACAACGAGCGCAAAGCGTTTTCCGGCAGCGTCGAGATCTCCCTCAAGCGCCGAAACCTCCGCCTCGGGCACAGACTCAATCTTGAACTTGTTTTGCGCCCTAGTGATCTCAGTGGCCTCTGTCTTGAAATTTCTAATCCGTGAAAATCCGTGAAATCGTGGCGAGTATTTACTTCCCCTTGAATTGGGCCGCCCGCTTCTCCAGGAACGCCGTAGTCCCCTCGGTCTTATCCTCCGTCGCGCAGCACACGCCAAACAAAGTGGCCTCGAGGTAGAGTCCCTCGGCCAACGTCATTTCCATCCCTCTATTGACCGCCTCCATCGCGTACTGCACGGCCAACGGTGCATTAGCGATAATCTTCGCCGCAATTGCCTCCGCCCGCGGGATCAACTCCGCTGGCGGAAGCACTTCATTCACCAGCCCAATGCGATGCGCCTCTTGCGCCGTGATCATCTCGCCCGCCAGCACCATCTGCATCGCGATCCCTTTGCCCACCAGTCGCGGCAGGCGCTGCGTACCGCCATATCCCGGGATAATCCCCAGCTTCACCTCAGGCTGCCCCAACTTTGCATTCTCGCTGGCCAGCCGCATCGTGCAAGCCATGGCAATCTCGCAGCCGCCGCCCAGCGCAAATCCGTGGATGCATGCGATAACCGGCTTCCCCAGATTTTCAATCAGACTGAGAACGTTCTGCCCGCGGTGTGTATATTCCTTTCCCGACACCGCATCGTGCTTGGCCAATTCGCTGATATCCGCCCCGGCGATAAACGCCTTCTCGCCCGCGCCCGTGAAGATCACCACCCGCATGCTCTTATCGGTCTTGATGTCATGACACGCCGCCCGCAGTTCCTCCATCGTCGCCATATTCAGCGCGTTGAGCACCTTCGGCCGGTTCACAGTAACGTACGCAATCGATTTTTTCTTTTCGAGAAGAATGTTTTCGAAGTTCATAAATTGAATTTCCTGGCCGCGGATTCACGCACATCTAATACGGATCAAAGTCTGAGCGACAAATTGCAATCCGTGTAGATCCGTGCAAATCCGTGGCAGTTAAAGCTTCTGCGCCCGAGGCTTCTCCGGGTCGGCATAATCATAAAACCCACGCCCCGACTTCCGCCCGTACCAACCCGCCATCACCAACCGCTTCAGCAGCGGAGGTGACGCAAACCGCCGCTCCTTGAACTCGTCATACATCACGTGCGTGATGTAGTAAGTCGTATCCAGCCCCACGAAATCCAGCAACGTGAATGGCCCCATCGGGTATCCGCAGCCCAGTTTCATGGCCTGATCAATATCCTCGATCGACCCGACGCCTTCTTCATACGCCCGGATCGCATCCAGCAGATACGGCACCAGCAGCCGGTTGACAATGAATCCCGTCTTGTCCGACGTTCGTACCGGAACCTTGCCCAGCTTCTTCGCAAACGCATATGCCGATTCATAAACGTCATCGGCGGTAGCGATCGTGCGTACGACCTCCACCAGTTTCATGAGCGGGACGGGGTTGAAGAAGTGCAGCCCGATAAACCTGTCCGGACGCTTGGTCGCAGTCAGCAACTCTGTAATCGAAATCGAAGATGTGTTGGAGGCAAGGATCGCGTCAGTCTTCATAACGCCCTCCAGCGACGTGTACATCTTCTTCTTCTCTTCCAGGTTCTCGATGATCGCTTCGATCACAATATCGCAATCCGCCAGATCGGCCTTGCTCGTCGTGCCCTTGAGCCGAGCCCGGATCTGCTTCTTCTGCTCAGCGGTAATCCCGCCCTTCTCAACTGGACGTTCTGCGAATTTGGCCAAAGATTTGTCAATCCCGGCAAACCCCTTGTCGAGAAACTTCTGCTCCACCTCAAGCACGGTGACGTCGAACCCGGCCATTGCAGAAACCTGCGCAATGCCAGATCCCATCAACCCGCAACCGAGAACTCCAACTTTCTTAATCTCCATGATTGCTTCCTTCCACGACTACCCCGTCGTCCACAGCAAAAGCATCCGACGCGACGAGACTTCCATTCAACCCAGGTTCAGCATTGCTTCTTTATCCGTGCAAATCCGTGTGAATCCGTGGCTAAAAGTGAATCCGTGGCTAGAAATTAATCAAACTCTCCACCACCATCGCGATCCCCTGCCCGCCGCCGATGCACGCCGTGGCCAGTCCATACTTCTTTTTCCGCCGACGTAACTCATAGAGCAAAGTCAGCACCAGCCGCGTGCCAGTCGCACCCAGCGGATGCCCGAGCGCGATCGCCCCACCGTTCACGTTCACCTTCTCGCGATCCAATCCCAATTCCTTTTCCACCCCCAGATACTGGGCCGCGAACGCCTCATTCACTTCAATCAGATCCATATAGTCCAGCGACATTCCCGCCTTCTGCAGCGCGATCTGTGATGCCGGCACCGGCCCGCGCCCCATCAGCTTGGGCTCGACTCCGGCATAACCCCAGCTGACGATGCGCCCCAGCGGCACCACATTGCGCTTGCGGGCTTCGTCCAGCGACATCATCACCACCGCCGCCGCTCCATCGACAATCCCGCTGGCGTTCCCCGCAGTCACTGTCCCGTTCTTCCCAAATGCCGGTTTCAATTTCGCCAGGCCTTCCATCGTAGTCTGCGGACGCCGGTGATCATCCTCACTCAGCGACTCCCCCGTGGGCTCGCCCTTGTGATTCCGCAGCGGCACAGCCACTATCTCCTCCTGCAGACGACCCGCTTTGTACGCATCGTCCGCGCACTTTTGCGAACGCAACGCAAACTCATCCTGCATTTCGCGCGTGATCCCCTGCTGCGACCCGTACAACTCGGCGGTATTCGCCATGTACGATCCGCAATAGGAATCCAGCAGCGCCACCATGAGCGAGTCTTCCAGCTTCCCGCCCGGCGCGAGAGTGAAACCGTCGCGCCCGCGAATCACAAATGGAGCCTGCGACATCGCCTCCATCCCGCCGGCCAGCACAACCTTCGCCTCATCGGTCTGGATCATCTGCGCCGCGCTCACGATCGACTGCATCCCCGACCCGCACAGCCGGTTCACCGTCAGCGCCGGAACCTCAATCGGAATCCCCGCCCGCAGTCCGACGTGCCGCGCCCCGTACAGCGCATCACCCGATGTCTGCTGCGCGTTTCCGAACACAACGTGATCCACTTCCTTGGGATCGACCCCCGAGCGCTCCATGGCACCCTTGGCTGCAACCGCCCCCAGTTCCTGGGCCGTGTAGTCCTTCAACTTGCCGCAATACCGGCCAAAAGGCGTGCGCGCCCCGCTGACAATTGCAATATCCCCGGCTTTTAACATGATGATCTCGCAGAACTCCACCCGAACGGGCCAGAGTCATTGGCAAACTTTTTAGTGTAGCAGCGGATAAAGCGATTGCGAAAGGGGAACGCCGCAAATCATTTACTGCAGTGTCGGTTTAGCAACCACGCGCATAGCATCGCAAGCGGATGGGTGATGAAGATACTGAAAACATGCCATCTACTGTACGTGAATACGTTGCGACCTACCTCTGTGAGATGGCCATGGCTGGAGAGAAAGTAATGCCCCTCCACGGCTTTCCCGTTGACTGCGTCACCGCCCAGGTACACAGCGGCGACCCAGAACGCTAGAAAATTGCACAACCCCGCGAAGACACCGAATTGAAGAAACCCGCGACGCATCGGAAAAGGCCGTTCCGCAGCGGACCTAGGCCACCGCACCCGCTGCCAAAGCCGCCGGCCCCAGCGCCACAACTTTGGCTGGCCCATTGGCCACCGCTTGCGACAGCGCGTGCTCGACCCGATTGATAATCTCGGTCACCACATCGATGGGATCGTACTCCGCTCGAATCACCGCTTCTGCTACCCCTGCGGAGAACTGTGCCGCCGCTCGCTGGGGCGCTCCATCTTTAGTCGGAAAACGAACCTCCGCAACAATCTTTCGCAACTTCTCGATCGCCAGCATCGCCTCTTTCTCACCCGTCTCCCCCAGCAGAATTGCAATGCTCGAGGTGTCGTAGCGGAACGCCAAATCGTTGGAACGGATATTCGCCGCAATCAGCTGTCCAGCCCGTTCCATGACAGCCTGCACCCCGGCGTCGCCGTATTCTTTGATCAGCTCCGCGCGCTTGCCAAACTGCATCAATGCGACCGAGAGTGAGGACGCGTTCTGAATCGCCCTCTTGCTCTCCGCCAGCAGTAAATCGATATACGAAGCCCGCTTCAGCAGCCCGGATTTCTCATCCGTGACTGACAAATTCTTTACCAGCCGCCTTAATCCCGCATTATTCAGCGCGATGACCATCTGATCCGCCACCGTCTTCAGCACGACCATGTCGGCCTGTTGCCACACCCGTCCCCGATTGTGCAGCAGCATGAGAATGCCAACTGTCTCTTCCCCATCGCTGAGCGGAACGGCCAGCACTGTCGAAGCTCCTATCTCCCCCACAACTTTTCTCGCCGCCTGCAGCTCACTCGCCCGCGCAGCGTCCTGAATCGCCAGCGGCTCATGCCCTTTCACCACATGTTGTAGGCACGCAACCAACTCTCCCCAGGCTGTCGCCGCAAGTTTCTTGTAGCCCTCGGCGCAGAACTCATCCATCGCGGTCGGCGGCAAGCCCGGTTTCGCCATGGCCGCCACGCATCGCGTTGCCTCCCAGTGCGAACCGATCTCCCGGACAGCCGTGCTCAGCACGGCCGCAGCCGTTCCCTGGCTGTAGAGCTTTCTCGTGATCTCTGCCACCCGTGTAAAGCTGCGCACATCGGCGGTTGGATCCGGAGCAGGCGCAGACGCCATCGCCACCGGAGCAACCGGGGGGGGCACCGGCGGGGAGGCGGACGATGCTGCCGTGACCGGCGCGGGCACCGCATATCTCGGCGTCACTCCCGCCGACATATACAACCTCTGCAGGTCCTCGTTGCGTTCCTCTTCGCGCGGAAACAGCTCCTGGATTCTCTGCAACCGCTCCACTGCCTTGTTGCGCATCCCGTACTGCACCAGGATTTCCGCCTGCAACATCAAATCCTGCAACGTCGAAGCGCCAAGCGTGCGCTCCTCGGACTGCGCCGGCTCTTCCGCCGGCTTGGAAACGTTGCTGAAGCGTGACGCGATCGCTTTGTAGCGAGCCTCGTCGATCTTCCCTTTCAGCATTTCCAGACGTTTCAAATGGCCCGGTTCATAAGGATCAACTTCCGCCGCCCGGTCCAGGCACTCCGCCGATTTCATGAATTCCCCGGTGCCGGCATACAGATCAAAAAGCTTTAGCAGCGTCGTGCAGTAGTCGTTCTCCCGATTGGAGGCGTTATAGAGTTCGCTCAGGAATTCCAGCATCTGCGACGAAGCCCCTCGCGACGCGGTGATGTCTTCCATGATCGCGATGAATTGCCGCCGCTCTCCCCGCCGGCGCTGGAATTGCTCCAGCTTCCGCGCCAACGCGACCGCTCCGTCCTCCTCTTTACCATCGAGCAGGCTCCCAATGAGCCCGATCACTTGTTGCACCCGCCCCGGATTCGCCTCAAACAGCTGCCATACAAGCGGCTCGGCTTCGGTAAACCGCCCGGCGGCAACCAGCGCATCCGCGTACGTCCCGCGGAATTCCGGCGTCGCCATTCCCGCATTCTGCTGTGCTTCCAGGATGAAAATCGCCGCCCCTACCTGCCCCTGCGCCAGCAGGCTCTGCCCGTACGCCAGCGCGATCTCCGGATTCGAGGAGTCTTCCTGATATGCCTTCTCGTACCACGGCGCCGCGTCTCCGCCCTCTCCGAGGACGGTTTGCGCAACTTTCTGAAATGCCGCTGCCGCCGACTTGCGGTTCCCAAGTTCCGATGCCAGTTCGGCCACCCGCACGAAATTCGCCTGGGTAGGTTCGATGGCGACGATGCGATCCAGAATCTCCGCTGATTCTTGCTTCTTACCCAGTTTGCTCAGGTCGGTCAGCGCCGATTCATACGTTCCCACCGCCAGCTTCTTGTTGTTACCTTCGAGCAGTTGCCCAAAGCGATATTTCTGCTGCCAAGTAGGATTCCCATGCCGCGCCAGCTTCTTATAGCTCAGGCTGGCCCGCGTCGCGTCTCCCGCCGTCACCTGCCGCTCAAAGAGATCCCCCAGCAGTTTTACCGCTTCGGCATTCCGGTTCAGCGATAGGCAAAGGTCGGCCGAGAGTTGGCGCACGACATCATTGTCCGGATCATCGCGCAAGACCAGCAGGTACTCTTCCAGCGCGTCAGCGGTCTTCCCCTTTTGCAGGAGTTTCTCCGCGCGTTCCACGCGCTTCCCGATTTCGGCTCGATCCAGTCGTCGTGTAATCTCAGGCATGCGATTTTCGGGCGGAGTGAACCCTGCTCCGATTCTAGGAGCCGCCTCCTACCCCAGCAATGCGGTAACACCCAGCCCCGATTACGAAGGTCATGATGCTTGTGCAAACCCTTTGACTGCAGCCCGCCCGCTGCACTCCTCCAAATGCCAGACACACGAAGCCCTTCTACATGCTTCGTGTTCTTGCTCGGGTTCTATGTCTCTTTGGAGGAAAAGGTCCGGGGCTTACAACCCACCCGTGACAACAGAGGGCGCTGAATAATTCAGCGGGGACTACTCGAGAACGGGACTAACCCTCCGCAACCCGCGTCAGCGTCACACCTTCACTGCTTCCTTCACCTTTATTACCGGCTCGCCCGCGGGGTTCGCCATTGCTTTCTTGATGCGGCTGTGGATCTTGCTCAGCTCCCAGAAAATCAAAAACAGCAGGATGGTCATTAGATACAACAAGAATTGGACCGCCATTGTTTAGCCCCCTCAGCCAGCGGAGATGGAAACTCCCCCGGCATTCTACTACCACTCAACGCTTCCCCATCAATATATGGCGCTCACATATTAAATGCAGAGGCCCTCCCGCGGAGCAGCACCCACTCCCTCGTCCCTGAGATGTGGGGACGGAACATGTAGAGACGGAACCATGTAGGGACGGCCGCCATCGGCCGTCCTGGCCGAGTGAAACTCGGCAGGGTTCCCGTCGCACACGCCGAAGTTCTCTCCGGCCCCAAGAAGCTGAAAACCAGAATCCCCCTACTCCGTCCCGCGATGGGGAAGCCGAGCCGCGGCCGCGCCAATCCTGCCCCTCAGGGACCCTTCGCCATCGCTGTTCCTCCCAACCTTTGACCCATGGCGTGACCCGCATCACCACCCCCTGTGACCTCAATCATCGTTCCCCGGCTGGATTCCCGGTATCGAAGATCATGGCGCTTTCGCAGCGCTCGCTGTACGGACGTGCCTTTCGCACGCCAAAGGTGAGATTTTGTTCAAGGACATCGAACACCTTCTTCGGCTCGCAGCCGTCATGGTTATCGCGCTCGTCGCGTTCGCGGTCTTGCGCGCCGCTGTCGTTCCCAAGTCCTTCGGCCAGTACGGGCACTATCGTGGAGACGCCATCGCTGAACTGGCAGGCCGCCCCGTTGCCCATGCCGGTCACGAAGTGTGCGAGGGCTGTCATACCGATGTAGTCGATCAGAAAAAGTTAGGCAGGCATGCCGGCCTGCACTGCGAGGTTTGCCACGGCCCGCAAGCCAGGCACGCCGAAGATCCCGCTTCCGTGCAGCCGCCCAGACCCGACACCGCCGTGATTTGCGCTCGTTGCCACGAGGCCAACTCGGCCAAACCCCACTCCTTCCCGCAGGTGGCCACCGCCGACCATTCCGGCGGTCTGGCCTGCAATACCTGCCATCAGCCGCACCGCCCCAAAATCGAGGAGCAAGCCAAACCGGCGACGGGAGCGAAAAGATAATGGACATCACTCGCCGTCGACTCCTCGTTCTTCTCCCTGCCGCTGCCGTCGCCTGGGAATTTGTTCGCGCCGGCACGCCCGAGATCGCTCCCAATTACAAGATGTCCGAGCATTGGTGGGGAATGCTGATCGACATCACCGAGTGCATCGGTTGCGGCAGTTGCGTCCGCGCCTGCACCCAGGAAAACGATGTGCCCGATGGCTACTACCGCACCTGGATCGAGCGCTACCACGTCACCGATTACGCCATCGAGCGCCCCCAGGTCGAATCTCCCAACGGTGGAAAAGAAGGCTTCCCGCTGAGTCACGATCCCAGTGGCAAGAATTTCTTCGTCCCCAAACTGTGCAACCACTGCGCCGATTCCCCCTGCACTCAAGTCTGCCCCGTGGGCGCAACCTTTGTGAGTCCCGATGGAGTCGTTCTCGTAGACAAGAATTATTGTTTGGGCTGCCGCTATTGCGTGCAGGCCTGCCCCTACGGATGCCGCTTCATCAACCCCAAAACCAATACGGCAGACAAATGCTCGCTCTGTTATCACCGCATCACCAAGGGATTGACCACGGCATGTGCGGAAGTCTGTCCAACCGGCGCGCGCCAGTTAGCGGACCTGAAGAATCCCCAGGATCCGATTCACGAGTATCTGCGCACCCATTCCGTGCAGGTGCTGAAACCGCACATGGCGACCGGCGCAAAAGTTTTTTACAACGGCATGGATGGTTCAGTCCGTTAGGAGATGTAGCTGTTGAATGGAGCCCCGGACGCCCTCGTCAGGGGTGTTGTTGAATGTAGCCCCGGACGCCCTCGTCCGGGGCAGTCGCGAAAGCGACTGTGGCGTTGAAAGTGCTATTGGCAGTTATTGGAAAGCGGTTGCAAGGCGCGCGAGGAGGCCCCGTTGCAAATCCCGGTCGAAGGCTTCATGTATCCCAACGAGGTCGAACTCCAATGGAGCGTCCTCATCGTTCTCTATCCCTTCATTACGGGACTGGTCGCCGGCGCCTTCATTCTCGCCTCCCTGGAACGCGTCTTTCGTGTGCAGGCCGTCAAACCCACATACCGTCTGGCCCTACTCACCGCGCTTTCGTTCCTGCTCGTCGCGCCGTTGCCGCTGCAATTGCATTTGGGCCACCCCGAGCGTTCGCTGGAGATGTACCTCACCCCGCATCGCTCCTCCGCCATGGCCATGTTCGGCTTTGTCTATCTCTGGTATCTGATGGCCGTGTTGCTGCTGGAAATCTGGCTCGACTACCGCCGGGACATCGTGCTGAAATCGCAGACCGAAAAAGGTCTGACCCGTCTCGTCTACAGGATTCTTACGCTCGGATCTGATGTGCTCACCGATCGCTCTCTCCGCATCGACGAGCGCCTCGGGTACTTCATCACGCTTATCGGTATTCCGTCGGCTTTTCTTCTGCACGGTTACGTCGGCTTCATCTTCGGTTCCGTAAAAGCCAATCCCTGGTGGTCTTCGCCGCTGATGCCGATCGTCTTCATCTTCTCCGCGATGGTCTCGGGCATAGCTGCCGTGATGTTGCTGTACATGCTGTCCAGCCGTCTGCGCGGAAAAGAAATCGACATCCGCTGCCTCGACAAAATCGCTCAATACTTGATGTACACCTTCATCATCGACTTCAGCCTCGAGATGCTCGATTTGTTGCAGCGCATTTATGAAGCCGACGAATCCTTCCGCAGCCTCGATTTCATGGTTCATACCCGCCTCTGGACATCCCAGGTCATCGTTCAGATCCTGCTCGGCACGGTGACTCCCATCGCCCTGCTCGGGCTCACTCAACTCTTCTCATTCACCGAGCCCGCACGCAAGCGCATCTACGCGCTCGCCGGATCCCTTACGGTGATTGGAATTTTTGCCATGCGCTGGAACGTTGTGATCGGTGGACAGCTCTTCTCCAAGAGCTTCCTGGGATACACCAGTTACAAGATGGGTTTTGCCACCAGAGAAGGCCTGCTTACCGCAATCATACTGATGATTCTTCCCTTCATAATTCTCTGGATCCTGGTCAAACTTCTGCCGCCCTGGACGGACGCGGAGTCCATCTCCGCCTCCAAAGCAACTCCGGTGCACGCAGCTAGCTAGCCTCTCTACGAGGCAGGTGCGGAGTTCCACATGCCGCAAGCTGTCGACAGCGTTACCTTAGTGGTCGAACAACTCAGCCAGCGCCTGCGCGACCTCGAATCGCGCATCGCCAGCCTGGAATCCTTCATCCTGAGCGGAGCCAATACCTCACTCACTCCCCAGGTGCCTCAGCGAGAGTCGCCCCGGCCGCAGCCTGCACCCACACCTGTTCTCGCACGCCCGACGCGGCACGGCTTACCCGTCCTCGAATCCTCCGCCCGCGCATTCCCCACCATCGGGAAAGCTGTCCTCGGCTTTGCCGGAGCCTTCCTGCTCCGCGCTCTGGCAGAATCCGGCTCCGTTCCCAAGCTCCCCGTCCTGATCATCGCCATCCTCTACGCTTGCTTCTGGATGATCTGGAGCGCTCGCATCACCAATCGCTTCGCGAGCGTGACCTACGCCCTCACCTCCACTCTCATCCTCTCGCCCATGCTCTGGGAAGCGACGGTGCGCTTTCACTCCATGCCGGCTTCGGCCAGCGCATCTACCCTCGTCGCATTCATGATCCTGACGCTCGTTCTCGCCTCCCGCCACGAACTGCAAGTGATTCCCTGGATCGCAACTCTGGCGGCCGCGAGCACCGCCATTGCGCTCATCATCGGAACCCGCGAACTCATGCCTTTAACGCTGGCTCTGCTGGCCATTGCCGCCGCTTGCGAAACCAGCGTCTGCCTCGGGCATGAGCTCACGTTTCGTATCATCCCCGCCATAGTGGCCGATTTCACCCTCTGGTTATGCGTGTACATTTTGGGATCGAACGATGTGCCGGAGGGATATCGCGCCGTTGCGCCCGCAACCTTAATAGCCTTGTGCGCTGTACTGCCCGCGATCTATGGCATCGCCATCGGCTTCCGCGTCTTCGTTCAACGCCAGCCCATCTCGGTTTTCGAGATCGCCCAGCTCGCAGCATCATTCGGGCTGGCTGCCTTCGGCATGATGCGCGCATCCCACAACGCCGCCGCACCGGCGCTCGGACTTATTTTTCTGCTGCTCGCCGCCGTCTGCTACTGGGCAACCCTGTGGCGATTCGCCGCCCTCACATATACCCGCAACCGCCGAGTCTCTGCGAGTTGGGCCGCCGCGCTTCTCGTCGCTGGAACCTTCCTGCTTCTCCCCGACAACTTTCAGATTCCCTTCCTCTGCACGGCTGCCCTGCTCACCGCTGTCCTGTATACCCGCACCGCCAAACTAAGCCTCGGACTGCATGCATCCTTTTATCTGGCCAGCGCCGCGGCTGTATCTTCGCTGCCCCTTTACGTCTGGAACTCGCTCGCCGGAAGCATCCCCGCCTCTCCGGATTGGCAAGCTTGGACCGTAGCGCTGTCTGCCGGACTCTGCTACGCAGTGGAGTCACGCAAGGAAGTGGATGAAGGCCGCCGGCGTCTGCTCTGGCTCGTTCCTGCCGGCATCGCGGCATTCACCATCGCAGGCTGGGGGGTAGCCGCAACGGTCCGTCTCACCGAAGGCCATCTCGACTTGGCCGCTTCCCATTTATCGATGATCCGCACCGTGGTGATTTGTATGCTGGCCCTCGCTCTCGGTCTAGCCTCGCGGCGACGCCATCTCGAACTTCGCTGGATCGCCTACGCCGCTGTCGCCCTGGGCACGCTCAAACTCATGTTGGAAGATCTCCGCTTCGGCAATCCCGCATCCCTGGTGGTTTCATTTGTATTCTACGGACTCATCCTGATCCTGCTTCCCCGTATGACGCGCACCAAAGAAGAAGGGGCAAGGCAATAAGGATCTGTATCCCCTGATCCCTACCCCTTGCCCCTGTTCTTGTAGCTCTCTCCGCTGTCAGTGCGACCCGCCGCAAGCCGGCGTATAGCTCACCGGCTCCCGCATGCGATTCGCTAGCATCGGCTTGCCCACGGCCTGCACATACAGCGAGGTTTTTCCCGGTGGCAGTGACAAACTGCACAGGTCGACCGAATGCGTCCCTGGTTGCGTCTGGGTCAGCGCCGTCATATTCTGCCCATCCGGGCTGCTGTACACGAGGTAATGATCGACCGTGTTCTCGTTCCCGCTGGTGCTCCACTCCAGCGTGTTCCCGGAGACAGACGCCTCCAGCGAGAAGCAGCTATCGATCCCGGATTCGAGCTCTGTACCTTCCTCGTAGTCATTCCATGTGACCAGTTGCAGATAGGGCAGCTGTCTTCCCGAGTTGTACGTGCTGTTAATCTGCGCGAAAGTCTGCAGCCATGTCTGCCCGCACTGCTGCTCGATCGCACGTCCGGAACCCCACCCCGCCAAAGCGTCATTGAATCCTTTGTAGGTGGCTCCCACGGTCTCGGTTCGAGGGAACGACATTCCCGTCTGGTAAAAGCTCGACAGATACTCCAACCCGTAGTTGGGGGTTGTGGGCATCACCCATGAATAGCTGCCGTCGCTCATGGCGTGAGTAAACCCACCCTGATCCTGGAACAGAAATCGCGGAGGAATTTTCAAAGCGCCGTTTGCTTTTTGCCAGTCCACCGAAGCCCCGTCCACATTGAAGTTCGTCACCACCGGTTGCCCCTGAATCGTGAAGTACGCGGGAGACCGGAAATAGGTCTTTTCCACGTACTGCAGCAACTGCGTCAACGCATCCTGGGATGAGCAGCCCGAGCAGACATTTCCCATCGCGCCCGCATCAATCATGATCGCGAAGGTGAACCCCGCATGCTTTTCCGCCTCGTGCATGACCGCTTTCGTGGCCTGGTCAACCACATTGTTGGGACCGTACCAGTCAATCACCACTCCATCGATCCCGCGGCTGATCATGTCCGCAATCTGCCGCTTTACTTGCGCCGCATCTGCGGAGTTGTAGCCCACACTCATGTGATTCGATTTTCCGAACCACAGCAGCAGGTGCGCAAAGATCTTAGTCGTCGCCCCGGAATAAAGCAGCGAGTGCACATTGACCTTGCTCACATTGTTTGCGCCCAGGTTCCCGTTCGACTGGTTCAGGAAACTATCTGCGGCACTGGTATTGTTACCCGTTAAAGACGCAATGTTGGTGTTGGTATTGGAATTAGAACTCGGAGTGGAGGCGGGAAAAAGCTTGCTTTGCGCTGCCGGGCCGGCACCACACCCCACCGCTGCCGCACATAGCAGCAGAATGGACACAAATTTTGTACGACGCATCAGTCCTCTAAGAGAGAAGTAAGCTGGGATCTTGCTTCGGTCTTGGCCGCATCAGGAACGCAACTTCCGCGCTGGGATTTCCTGATGGGCCGGGTCTGTCTGGGATCTGCAATCACAGTACCGAAACGACAACTGTCGGCCCAGATATCAGAAGTACTGAAACCTCGCGTCTGTCGGCCGTTTCAGGCCGAAGCAGTGCGTCGAATTCCGCCAGTGTCATCCCCGTAATGCGTGAAATTCCGCAAGCCGAACGCCGTCCATCGGTTTGCAACCCGCTTCCCCACTGTGTCGCAGAGACGTAGCTAGCTACGTCTACGGTGCAATCCAGAAAAGTTTTTTTCTCCCTGCGCCCCATGACAAAAAAGACAGCGCAGCGTTATCCTTATTCCAATTAGTCGAAGTGAAATGACCCACGAAGAACTGCAAAAACTCCGGGAGCGTCTCGTCCAGGCCTCGCAACAACAACGCCCCCGCTCCAGACTGCAGAAAATCCTCGACAGGCTCCTGAAGCGCGTAGACGCCAGGGTCAAGTCCGAAGAAAAACACCCGAAACCTGTTTCAGACTCAGACCATTCGGGAAAAGCCGCCTGAGCCCGAGCCAATTGAAGGCACCATAGAGCGCACCGTTGTACGGGGCAAATGGACGTACGGATCCTACGTCGCCCTTTCCCAAATCCGCATTGACACGCTCGCGCTCCGCGCCCGACAATGCCTTTCCACCGGGAACCACCATGACTCGTCACACCCTCTTCGCTCTTCTTCTATTTATCTCGACGGCAGCCTTCGGCCAGGACCGTACCAACGCCCGCAGCATGGTGATCAGCCCATACGGCATCGTCGCCACCAGCCAAGTACAGGCTTCCCAGGCCGGAGCCGAAATCCTGGCCCGCGGCGGCTCCGCGGTCGACGCCGCCATCGCCGCCAATGCCACCCTCGGCGTCATGGAACCCGACATGAACGGCATCGGCGGCGATCTCTTCGCCATCTTCTGGGACGCCAAGTCGGGCAAGCTTTACGGCATCAACGCCAGCGGATGGGCCCCTAAAGCTCTCACCATCGATTACCTGAAAAAGAAAGGCGCCACGAAGATGCCTCCCACCGGCATCGATACCGTGACCGTACCCGGCGCCGTCGAAGGATGGCACAAGCTGCAGGAGCGCTTCGGCGTCCTTCCCTGGAAAGACTTGTTCACTCCCGCCATTTTCTATGCTGAAAACGGATTCGCCGTGCAGGAACTGATCGGCACCGATTGGCAGGGCTCGGCCCCTAAGCTGAAGCAGGATCCTGAATCCCGCCGCGTCTTCCTGGTCAACGACGACGCGCCGCACATGGGCCAGATGTTCAAGAACCCTGATTTGGCTAAGGCCCTCCGCCTGATCGCCACGTCAGGCCCCCAAGCTTTCTACTCCGGCGAGATCGCGCAAGCCGTGCTCGCCACCGAGCATGAACTCGGCGGCACCATGTCCCCCGACGATCTCAAAGAATTCACCGCCGAGTGGGTCGATCCCATCTCCACCACCTATCGCGGATGGACCGTCTACGAACTTCCCCCCAACGGTCAAGGAATGGCCGCACTGGAAATGCTCAATATCATGGAGCAATTCCAGCCTGCGAAATCCGGCCCGCTCAGCTCAGAAGAAATTCACACACGAATCGAAGCCATGAAACTGGCGTATGCGGATCTGGCCCGCTACAACGCCGATCCACGCTTCGCCAAGATCCCCGTCCAAGGCCTGATCTCCAAGGACTACGCGAAATCGCGCGCTCAACTCATCGATCCCCATAAAGCCACCTGCAATCCCCAGGGAGGCATGCCTCCCCGCAGCGACACCACTTATCTCACCGCTGTCGACCGGCAAGGCAACATCGTCTCCCTGATCCAGAGCAATTTTTCCAGTTTCGGTTCCGGCATAACCGTTCGCGGCATGGGCTTCATCCTGCAAAATCGCGGCGCTCTTTTCATGCTCGACCCCGCCCAGCCCGACGCCCTCGCCCCCCGCAAGCGTCCCTTTCACACCATCATCCCCGCGTTCATGGAGCACGGTGACGACCACATCGGGTTCGGCATCATGGGCGGCGCCAACCAACCGCTGGCCCACGCGCAATTCGTCTCCAACGTTGTGGACTACGGCATGAATCTTCAGGCTGCCATGGAAACCGCGCGTTTCACGGTCCACGGCAATTTCGATCTAGGCTGCCAGATTCTCATCGAAGACCGCGTCCCAGCCGACACCCGCCAGCAACTCACCAACAGGGGCCATCAACTGGAGGTACGCGGCGATTACTCCATGTATATGGGGCGCGGCCAAGCCATCGACCACAACACGAAATCAGGTTTGAACTTCGCAGCCTCCGACGCCCGAACCGACGGTTCCGCCGAGCCGGAACCCCCGCCCCAATTGCGATCGCAAAAGCAATAGCGACTCTCTATCCATGCGTTGGTCTGCCCCCTAGCCGGATCGAATAAGACCCAAATTGTGTATAGTGTCTCTTCCGTCCGCTGCAATCAGTTACCGCCTATTCGGAAGGACCGATCATGGGACGAGTCTCCGGGCTGTGCCGCCTCCTTCTGTTCGCCGCAACATTTTTTCTTCTGACAGCAGCCTTCGCGCAAGAGGAACGCGTCCTCTACCACGCCCAGATTTTTACCGCCGACCCGCAAAATCCCTACGCCGAAGCGGTAGCCATTCGCGCCGGAAAAATTGTTGCCGTCGGAAATCTGCCAGAGGTCCTGAAGTCGGTCTCCCCTGGCGCCGAGCGCATCGACCTTCAGGGTAAGAGCCTCTTTCCCGGCTTCATCGATTCCCACAGCCACTCCATCGACGGCGGACTCAGCCTGATCGCCGCCGACGCGACCGACAAAGTTTCCACCCTCGATCAACTCCCTCCCTTTGTCGACGACGCCAAAAAGTCCGGACGCGGCCTGCGCGGCGACATCGTCGAAATCCAGGGACTTCCTCTCGCCTTCTGGTCGCACCCCGACGTCCTCAATCAGGACTTCAGCACAGGCGCGTACCAGAACCAGAGCGTGCTCCTCCGCGGCATGGACGGCCACACCGCATGGGCCAACCACGCGCTGCTGCAGCGCGCCGGCATCACTGCTGAATTTCTGAAGACTCTTACTCGCGATGAGCGCGCCTACTACGGCATTGACAACAAAGGACAGCCCACTGGTTTCTTAGTTGACGCCGGACTCTCCAGGATCGAGCCGCTTCTCCCCAAGCCGACCCCCGAGAAGTTGCTCGAGGCCGCCCGCGCCGCCCTCAACTACAACTACAGCCTGGGAATCACCGCCTGGCTCGATCCCCTCGCCTCCGATCAGGTCCTCTCTGCATATAAAGCCCTCGCCGATCACGGAGAGCTCAACTCGGAGATCGTCGCCTTCCCGCAGGTACTCGCCAAAGACCCCGCCGCCGAATTAGCCGCGGTCCAGAAAACAAGAGCGCAATATAAGGATGTCCCTCACCTGCACGTCACGGGAATCAAGATTTTCGCCGACGGCGTCGCCGAATTTCCGTCGCAAACGGCGCACCTCAGCAAGCCCTACAAGAACACCGGCCACAACGGCGACCTCCTTTTCGATCCCGGCAAGTTCGCCGAACTCTGCATCAGCGCCGACAAACAAGGACTCATCATCCACGTCCATGCCATCGGAGACGGGGCTGTAACCGCCGCTCTCGACGGCATTGCCGCCGCTCGCAAAGCCAACGGCGACTCCCATCTGCCTCACACGCTGACTCACGAGCAATTCATCCAGCCTGAGGACTTCCCCCGTTTTCGCGAACTTGGCGTCATCAGCGCGCTCCAGCTTTACTGGGCCGAAGCCGCGAACGACACCATCGAGATTCTCAAGCCTTACGTCGACCCCGGCATCTACCAGTGGCAATACCCGGCCCGCTCCATCCTCGACAATGGCGGAATCATCTCCGGCGCCAGTGACTGGCCCGTCTCCACCGCCAACGTCTTCCGCGCCATCTATCAGGCCGAAACCCGCAAGGGCAAAGAAGGCATCCTCGATGCGTCCCAGGCAATGCCGCGCCAGGCCATGTTCTACGCCTACACCCGCAACTCCGCCAAAGCCATGAATCTCGACTCCATTGGCGTAATCGCCCCCGGCAAACGCGCGGATTTAGTCCTTCTGGATCGCGATGTCCTGACCGACTCCCCCGAAGACATGCGCGAAACCAAGGTGGTATGGACCATGGTCGCCGGAAAAACGGTCTACCGCGGCAAATGAGTCGGTTGCCCCATGTAGCGACGGCCCCCTGGGCTGTCCCGCCGAAGCGAAGCAAGGCGGAACCTATCCCCTATCCCCTAGGCCCTATCCCCTGAAAGATTGATCCCCCGAACTCGACTGGCCAAACTCATCCCAGCTCCAGCGGGAACAGCGAGCTAATCCACAATGGCCCAAAGGTGGCGTCCCACGCGGGTTTTGACCCTTCCAATGACAATTTATGTCACCAACTTTTTTCTGCCGCGCAGCGTCCATTCCGTTGTAAGATTCTCCACACTTCGGTAGGGGGCCCAAATGCCTTCTTCATCCCGCCTCGATGAAACCCAGGAAAAAATTAACTCTGCTGCGCGGTGCCTGACCTGCGCGCTTGCCTTCGTTCTCGCCCCCGCGATGGTGATGGCCAGACCGGCATCTCAGCCCGCTGATCCGCCGGCGCTCCCCACGGTCGAAGCGCCCAACAAAGAAACTCCGAAAGGGAAGCCGCAGAAATACGACATCGACCACATCGGCCAGCGCGGCATCGGCCATGGCTTCAATCTGTATTCGGTGAAGCGCGAGTTCGAACTCGGCCGCAATATAGCGGCGGGTTTCGACCGCTCCACCAAGATCATCCACGACGACGCCGTAAACGCCTACGTCAACCGCCTCGCGCAGAAGATCGTCCGCTATTCCGACGCGGAAATTCCCTTCACGGTAAAGGTCATCGACTCCGGCGATATTCCGCGCGCCTATGGCCTGCCCGGCGGCTTTCTCTATGTGGATAGCGCGTTGATTCTCTCCGCCGATGACGAAGCTGAACTCGCCGCAGTCATGGCGCATGAGATTGCCCATGTTGCCGCCCGGCACGCCACCCGCGCCATGACTCGACGCGACGTGTGCCGCATCATCGACTCGGTTGCTTACGTCGCCGGACCCGCTGGCGCGGGAGCTGCCGATATCGGCGGCCTCGCTGGACCACTCTCAGTCAAGAAGTTCAGCCGCGATGCCGAATATGAAGCCGATCTTCTGGGCATCGAGTATGCCTACGCGGCCGGTTACGATCCCCAAGCTCTGCTGAACGCTCTCGAAAAGCTGCATGCCATCGAGGAGCACAAGAAAGCGGAAATGGCGAAGATCCCGGGCTATCACCTGGGATCGAAAATTCCATTCCACTCGAAGATTGCGAAAAGTCTTGCCAATTACCCCCTGACCGAGGAGCGCATCGGACGCCTCGAATCCGAGATCGCCGAATTCCTCCCCAATCGCAAAGACTACATCCTCGACACCGACGAATTTCAGGAAGTGAAGGCACGCCTGCTCGCCTCCCAGGCTCCAGTCCTGCACCATCACGCAAATGAAGATGAGGGCAACAACGGCCCGGTGCTGCGCCGCCATCCCGAAAACGATGACGTGATTCCGCCCTCCAGCCTGGTCTCAGTTCGAGAGCGAGTCGTGAATAGTTCGTTCGTGAACGACGCCCCGCAAATTCACTAACCCGCCGTCCTTACACACGTAGCGACAGCCCCTTGGGCTGTCCCGCGAAGCGAAGCGAGCGGCGGGCCGCCCAAAACTCCCCTTCCGCGCTGCCCGACTCATGAAATCTGCACACCCCACCCCATTCTCGACTATGGCCCGCGCCTCTCCCGCCGTCTCATCCAATGCCCAAACACTCTCCGTTTGAAGTCCGGCCAGAACTCCGGCGCCAGATTCACGAAGCCATTATCCGCCACGTCGGTCCAGAAAATGCATCAGCATGGCACTGCCATTCCGACTCGCAGCCGGATAGTAGACATTGGAAAACGCCTGGGGAATAAAAAAGGCGCCGGAAGACCCGGCGCCCATGAGATACGACTCGCGAGATGCGGTCAAGCGAGAAGACAAAACTTAGCCAACATCAAAACTCTTACTTGCTCTCCGCCACCGACGGGCTCGCTCCAAAGTCACGGCGATTCCCAGCCGCCGTTCGAGCCGCGCGCGACGACTGCTGGTTGCTGGCTGCGGCTCCATACCGCTCCAGCATGATTGGCGCCATCGCGTTCTCGGCTTCTTTCACAAACATCATCTTGTTCTCACAAGCCATATCGATGCGCACAAAATCGCCCAGCTTCACCTGCCCGGTCGCAACCAGATTGGCCAGCGGGAACACCAGGTTCCGCTCAATCGCCCTTTTCAGATGCCGCGCTCCATACCGCGGATCGGTGCCTTCTTTCAGCAGATATTCCTTTACCGCCGGGGTACAGCTGAACACAAACTGGTTCGTGCCCGCGGCCATCAGCACGCGTTGCTGCACCATCCCCAATTCAATTTCCAGAATCTGCGACAGATGCTCATCCCGCAGCGTCTTGAAGACCACCGTCTTGTCGATGCGGTTCATGAACTCCGGCGTAAACTTCCGCCGTGCCGCTTCCACCGCCGTCCGCTGAATCTTGTCGTCGAATGACTCATCGACCTCGACCACCTTCGGCGCGAATCCGAACCCGCCGTCCACCAGGTTCATCATCTCCACCGCCCCCAGGTTCGAGGTCATGATGATGATGCACTGCGATAAATCCACCCGGCGGTTATCGCCCAGCGTCAACGTAGCCTTGTCCAGAATGCCCAGCAGCAACTGCCACAGTGAGTCGGAAGCCTTCTCGATCTCGTCAAACAGCAGGATCGACAGCTTCAACTTCTCCGAGAACCACTGGTTGAGCGCTTCCTGCGTCAGCAGCGGATGGGTCTCGCGGTGTCCCAAGTACCCCGGAGGCGAGCCGATCAGCTTCGCAATCTCATGCGAGTGCTGGAACTCGGCGCAATCAATCTTGATGCAGGCCCGGGCGTCCCCAAACAGCGCCTCTGCCATGGCCTCGACCACACGCGTTTTCCCCGAACCGGTCGGTCCCAGGAACAGCAGGTTCCCCACCGGACGTCCCGGCGCGTTCAGTCCCGCCAGGAACATCTGATAGATCTCTACCACCTTCTCGACCGCCTGATCCTGTCCCACAATGCGCCGCCGCAGGGCAGTTTCAAACTCTCCGGCGTCGTTGCTTCGGCGGTTCGGATCGAGCACTGTTGCCAGATTCGTTCTCATATGAATGTTGCCGGGGCTCCGGACTTTCCCTTTCGGCCGCTTTTGAGCAGCTCTTCTCTGGTTTTGCCGGACGACTCAGGCCCCTACCGTCTTTCTAACCTGTTTTCTGGGAGTGGCCAGATTCTACTCCAACCGCGCTACATCCGACTGCTTCCATTTGAGCAAGCATCGGACCACGCCTAAGTTTCCTCTCACCTTAGATGCAAGTACCCCACCCCAAGGCATTTAGCGCGCTTTTCCTATAATTCCCGATCCGCCCGCCCGCACCCGCCACCACAATAACGGAAAAGCTTTTCACTACCGTGGAACGAACCTACTAGTAACCAGTAATCTCATCCACGTAACGACAGCCCCTTGGGCTGTCCCCCGAAGGCGCAGCCGAGCGGCTCCTCTTGATACGCTCAACCTGCCCTCAGAACCGACGTAGTACTCCCCTCCGTAACTAGCTCCCGCAAATACCCCCAACTACTATCGCGTTGAGAAACGAAATTGCGCGGAGGCAAGTTGTGCGTCACTCGTCATATCGCACGATTCTGGGAATTCTCTGTCTCTCATTCGCCATTGCTGCCTGGCTGCTCGTATCACATTCCAACAGCGGATTCACGGCGCAAGCTCAAAGCTTGCAGGCCAAACCCTTCGTAAGCTCTCAGGCGGCACAGCTGCAGCCCGCCAGCATCACCCGCAAGCCCCTGAACCCTGATCCCCGGCCCCTGGCCCCTGCCGGGAGCGAACTTTATACGGCCAAGCGCGGAGAAGCCATCCCCACCATCGCCCGCCACTATCTCGGACGCACCTCATACTTGACCTCCTCCCAACTGGCCGCCGCCATCCGCTCCGTCAATCACAAATCGGACGCCAGCAACATTCTCAAAGCCAACGAGACCGTCATCATCCCTGGAATCCTCTCCGCCCCCGTCACCGAAAAAACCGTACCGGTTCCCAAGGACTTCGAAGTCCGCGCCGTCTATCTGACTGGAGTGATGGCGGCCAGTGACAGAGGAGTTAACATCGTCCGCCACTGGCGTGAAGTCGGCGGCAACGCCGTCGTTTTCGATATCAAGGATTCCGACGGCAGCGTGGCCATTCCCTTCGAGCACCCGCTCCTCGGAGAACATAAGGTTTACATCCATAATGTCCCCAAGCTGGTCCGCTTCCTGCACCAGCAGAACATGCACGCCATTGCCCGCATTGCCATCTTCCGCGACGAACGCCTCGTGACGCAGCACCCCGAACTCGCAGTTCAGTCCCGCAAGAATCACACGGCATGGCGCGAGAACGGCAAGCTCGTCTGGACCGACCCCTCGAACCCCAAAGTTCAGGATTACAACATCGCCCTCGCCAGGCACGTAGCCCAGCTGGGAGTGGATGAGGTCCAATTCGACTACGTCCGCTTCCCCGCCGAAGGCGACCAGAAAGATGCGGCCTTCGTCTTCCAAACCGGCCTGCCGGAAGCTCCGGTAGCTCAGGCCGCACCGGCCGTGAGCCCGGATTCCACCTGCCTGGTTCCGGTTCCCCGGCGCCACCGCAGAAAAAGAGAAACCGGCCCCGCTCCACAGATGCAGAAGGGCCCCTGCCCGGTGGCAGCCAAGCCCACGCCGCGTGGCCCGCAACGTTCCGATGTTATCGCCGGCTTTCTCAAGAAGGCCTACTCCGAGCTCCACCCCACCGGGGTCCTGCTCTCGCTCGACGTCTTCGGTGTCATGGCCTGGCAACGCCCGGTCGATCTCTCCCATACCGGACAAGATATCGTGCAGATGGCCCGTTACTGTGACGTCCTCAGCCCCATGATCTACCCCTCACACTTCTTCGGAATGGACAAGATCGCCCACCCCGGCGACGAACCGGCGCACTTCATTGGCGAGTCCATGGACCGTTTTGAATTGATCACCAAAGGCAGCGGAGTTGTCATCCGTCCCTGGCTCCAGGCTTTCCACTGGCGTACCAAAACCTATTCCCCCGAATACATAAAGATTCAGGTGGAAACCGCCCGCGCCAAGGGTGGCATTGGATTCTTGTTCTGGAACGCCGCCAACGATTACTCCAAGCCCTTTGTCGCCATGCCCGAAATGAAGGCGGCCAACTACAAACCAGGCTCAAAAGACAACCCAAAATATTTCCGGGGCGACGAACTCCCGTCCACCACAGTCCAAGCCACCCTCCTCCCCCAAAAGTAGCCCATAATGACGTAGGGACAGCCCCTCGGGCTGTCCGGTTTTCCCCAACACATCCACGCCCCCAAACTCTGCCCGCCGATCAAGGCCCCAGAGCTTGTTTTCCTCCCCCGCTTCCATTACTATCCCCCCACGTTCTGCCAAGAGTCCCAATCCAAACCCCCCAGGGGAGACATCCATGACGCCCGAGGAACGCGAGCGCATGAACGAATTGTGCGTGCAGATCCAGGAAGAAAAAAACTACGACCAATTTGCCACCCAACTGCGTGAGCTGACCGACCTGCTTGTCCGCAAACAGCAACGTCGATTCACGAATCACCCCCAGCTCATCTGGCACAGAAATCGTCCCTGGACGACCGTACCTGCGGTAGTCAACAAAGTCATTAAGACCGGCGTCGCCCGCCAGCCGGAAAAGGCCGAAATCTCCATTAGTCCGGCCGACTATCTCTTCCGCGAGATTCGCATCGAGAACTCCCTGACCTCTCCCAACGGCGACGCTGTGGCCCTGAAGCCAGGCGCCCACATCGATGTCACCATCGAGGCGGACCCCAAGGACACCGTGAGCAAGTTATCTCCAGCCAGCACCCTTTAAACGAAGCTTACTTGCTGCCATGTGGCGCCCATGCGGGGTGACGGCACAGCCCATGTAGGGACAGCCCCTCGGGCTGTCCGGTTTTCCTCCCTCTCATTTGCTTTTCGATCCCTGAGCCGCTCATACTTCATCGCTCATTGCTCATCACTCATGGCTCATCGCTCATCGCTCGCTGTTTTGACCGCCCAACCCCATCATTGGCGGATTCTATGCTCGCAGCGGATGGAACCACCGACGCATGCGTCCAACCCAGAAGCTTCCCGCTCGTTTCCACGCACTCCAGGCCGGAACGGATTGCCTCCATGGTCTTCCGGATGCCCGCAGCGAAGCATAGATCATGAGGCGTCACCCACTGACCTCGCTGGGACTTCTGTCGCCTGCCTTTGCTCACCATTCCTCTGTTTGTCATGGCAGCCAGCTCGATTCGTCGAAACACCACGAATTTAATAGCACTCAACTTTACGTGGACATCCGCGCCAGTGTGTAAGGATTCCTCCCGACATGCGGTTATTCGAGCCACTCCAATGAACTCTCACAGTCCTCGACCACAAGCGGGGATTTTCCCGAGTGAATAGGCCATGCCATTCAGAGATTCGCAGCCCAGGCTCGCCAGATACAGGGATTCCCCTATGTCTGCCGATTTCCAGAGCCGCTAAGCTTTGAAAGTCTTTTAGGTCCCGAGCGCAAGAACTGCCTCGTGAGCTTTCACTGTGCAGCAGCCAAATAAAGGCTTAACTTTGCTTTCAACCGACGTTCAGGCGAAACAACCCGCGGAGCATCGCCTGCAGCAGAGCGACGAGGTCTTCCGGCTGCTGGTCGACAGCGTCAAAGATTACGCCATCTTCCTCCTCGATCCGAACGGCAACGTCGCTACTTGGAATCAGGGCGCCCAGAGAATCAAGGGCTACTCCGCCAAAGAGATCATTGGCCAGCATTTTTCCCGTTTCTATCCTGCAGAGGCCCGCGAGAGCCGGTGGCCACAGCGCGAACTCGAGTTTGCCTCCAAAGAGGGACGCTTCGTCGATGAAGGCTTGCGCATTCGCAAAGACGGCTCGTCCTTCTGGGCCTATGTTGTCATCACCGCTCTGCGTGATAAGCAGGGAGAGCTGCGGGGTTTCTCCAAGGTCACCCGCGACCTCACGGAACGGCGCGCGCTGGAAGAGCGCACTCGCCAGCTCAACCGGGAACTGCGCAGCCGCGTCAGCGAACTTCTCGAATCTCAACGTCTGGTCGAATTGCGCACCCTCGAACTCCAGAAGCTCTCCGGGGAGTTACTCCGCGTCCAGGACGAGGAACGGCGCCGGATGGCTCGCACCCTCCACGACGAATTGGGGCAGGAACTGGTCGCCCTCAAGCTTGAGCTCGACTCGGTAAGCAACTCAGAACTCAAAGCAAACCGAAATGTGATCCACGCCACCGAACTCGCTTCCAGCGCCTTGCAGAAAGTACGCAATATGTCCTACCTTCTGCATCCGCCTCTGCTGGATGAGTCCGGCCTGCTGCCCGCTCTGCATTGGTACGTCGAAGGCCTGCAAAGCCGCGGACAATTGCGCATCACCTTCGAATACCGTCCCACCCTCTTTCCCCGCCTTCCGCGTGAAATCGAGACCGCCATTTTCCGCGTGATTCAGGAGTCTCTGACCAACATTTACCGGCATGCCGAAACTCAGGACGCCCGCATCGAACTCATCCAGGAAACCGACTCCGTCACCCTTCGCGTGCGCGACTTCGGCAAAGGCATTCCCGATCTGAAGTTCGGTACTGGCATCGCTCCCGGCGTTGGCATCAGCGGCATGAAAGAACGCGTCAAGCAACTCAACGGCGAGTTGCGAATATCCCGCGCTGAGCCCGGAACCCTAGTCCATGCGACCATCCCCATCCTCGACATGGTGTAGGTAGCACACCCCCCGCCTAAGTTGCAGCGCTCAACCCGCCTGATTGGGGGTGCCCCATGTCTCGCTTCTTTTGCGAGACATGGGAAAGTCAGCAGGTCTCAGATCGATCGTACTCGCGCCCCACACCCCGCCCGCCCTCCCGCACCTCCGTTATAATGACTGAGCGAAGGAGATCGAATGGCGATTCAGAAGACGGACAAAATCTGGCACAACGGCAAACTCATCAACTGGGACGACGCGACCGTCCACGTAATGTCCCACGTCCTGCACTACGGCTCTTCGGTCTTCGAAGGCATTCGCTGCTACGATCTGCCCAGCGGCCCGTCCATCTTCCGCGCGGTCGAGCACATGCAGCGCCTGGTTGACTCTGCCAAGGTCTACCGCATGGAGATCCCTTTCACCCGCGACGAACTGATCAAGGGCATGCTCGAGACCGTCGGGCACAACGGCGCCTGGCCCTGCTACATCCGCCCCATCGCCTTCCGCGGATACGGCGATGCCGGCGTCAACCCGCTGCACTGCCCGGTCGAGACCTACATCGTGAATTATCCCTGGGGCAAGTATCTGAGCGGCACCGACGACGGCGTGGATGTCTGCGTCTCCTCCTGGACGCGCCTCGCTCCCAACACCCTGCCCGCCATGGCCAAGGCCGGCGCCAACTACATGAACTCGCAGCTCATCAAGATGGAGGCCATTGCCAACGGCTACGTGGAAGGCATTGCGCTCGACAAGAGTGGATTCGTCAGCGAAGGCTCGGGCGAGAATCTCTTCCTCGTTCATCACGATAAGCTGATCACTGCGCCGCTGGGGAATTCTGTGCTGCCGGGCATCACCCGTGATTCCGTCCTGCAGATCGCCCGTGATCTGAACATCCCCATCGTCGAGCAGATGATCCCGCGCGAGATGCTCTACATTGCCGACGAAGCCTTCTTCACCGGCACCGCCGCCGAGGTTACCGCCATCCGCTCGGTCGATAAGATTAAGGTCGGTAACGGCTCCACGGGACCGGTCACCAAGGCGCTGCAGAAGGAGTTCTACGCCATCGTCCGCGGCGAAAAGAACGACCGCCACGGCTGGTTCACTCCAGTTCCCGTGCGCAGCAAGCAGCCGGTCGGCGTATAATTCATTCCGTCAATTCGAGCCAGGGGCGCCGCGTGCGCCCCTTTCGGCTTTTAGCCCGGAAAGAAACAAAACAGATTCTTACAAGAAGGAGAAAACATGTCCCAAGGAATGACTCCCGAATTTGCCGCCGGCCTCCGCGCCATGATGCTCGACGGTATCCAGCGCGAAACCGAATGCACCAAGCGGGTGCTGGCCGCTGTCCCCGACAACAAGTCTGACTATCGTCCCGACCCCAACGCCCGCACCGCCCGCGAACTCGCATGGCACATTGCCAATACCGACGTTCAGTTCCTCGACGGTATCGCTGACCTGAACTTCAGCATGGAAAGTCCCGAGCACAAGCCCCAGACCTCGGCCGAACTCGTGAAGTGGTACGACGAAAACATGAAGCGCGGCCTCACTCGCGTACAGGGGATGTCGCCCGAGCAGTTGCTCACTCCCGTCGAGTTCTTCGGCGTGTTCAATCTGCCTGCGGTCGCCTATCTCGGCTTTCTCAACAACCACAGTATCCATCACCGCGGCGAGCTCGCCACCTACCTGCGTCCCATGGGATCGAAGGTCCCTTCGATCTACGGCGGCAGCTACGACGAGCCCTTCGTCCCCGCAACTCCGGCCGAAACCGCAGCGTAACCTCTTTCCATCCCGAAACAAAATGCCCACTCTCGTCCCTCCGTTTTCTGGAGGGACGGGGTGGGGATTCTAACCCCCTTCGCGTGAACTTTGGCCCGTGCCCGATTGCCAACTTCCGTCCATTACCTAGGTCATCTTGGGGAAGGTGACGTTTCGGAGCATCATGCTGGAAGAGCTTTGAAGCCCGCTTGGGCTTCCTGGGACACATTCCGCATGAATATTGATGACCTGCTTCGTATCGCGACCGAACGCAAGGCTTCGGACTTGCATTTGAAGGTGGGCAACTATCCTCACCTGCGCGTCGACGGCGATCTCGCGCCTCTGACGGACCAGCCTCGCATCACCGCGGAAGACATGCTGAACATGGCCTTCAGCATGATGTCGGCGCGGCAGAAACAAAAGTTCAAAGAGACCACGGAAATCGACATGGCCTACGGCGTCGCCGGGCTGGGCCGCTTCCGTGTCAACATATTCCAGCAGCGCGGCAACGTGGGACTGGTGCTTCGTGTCATTCCCACCAAGATTCGCGCCTTGGATGAGCTGTTCCTGCCCAAAGTGGTGGAGCAGATTTGCGACATGCCTCGCGGGCTGGTGCTGGTCACCGGCGTCACCGGTTCCGGTAAGTCCACGACGCTGGCGGCCATGGTCGATCGCATCAACTCGTCGCGCGCAGAACATATCGTCACCATCGAAGATCCCATCGAATTCCTGCATCGCGACAAAAAGGGATACGTGAACCAGCGCGAAGTGGGCGTGGACACGCCTTCGTTCGGGGCCGCGTTGCGCGCTTCTCTCCGTCAGGATCCGGACGTGATCCTGGTGGGCGAAATGCGTGACCTGGAAACCATCTCGACCGCGCTGCATGCGGCCGAAACCGGCCACATGGTGTTCTCGACTCTGCACACGCTGGATGCCGTAGAAACCATCAACCGCGTCATTTCGATTTTCCCTCCGCCCGAGCAGAAGCAGATTCGCATGCAGCTGGCGGCCGTGCTGCGGGCCATCGTCAGCCAGCGCCTGGTGCGGCGCTGCGATTCCGAAGGACGCGTACCGGCGGTCGAGGTCATGATCAACACCGCCTACATCCGCGAGTGCGTGCTGGTCCCGGAAAAGACCCGCTCCATTCGCGACGCCATTGCGGCGGGCACTTCGCAATACGGCATGCAGACCTTCGACCAGTCGCTCTGGGACCTGTTCCAGGCCGGGCTGGTCAACTACGAAACCGCTCTGGAGAACGCCTCCAACGCCGACGACTTCAAGCTGCGCATGCAAGGCATCGCCTCGAGCTCGGACATTTCGCGGCAGTCCATGCAGTCGGCGGGATTCGGCGGCAGATAGAGTTTTGCTTTTTTCACGGGTTGTCTCCTTGGATGGGCGCGAGCAATCGCGCCCTTTTTTTTCGTGGCCAAATACCCCGGACAATTCCTCTCGATCTGCACCCCCCACGTAGGCACAGCCCGCAGCGGCTAAAGCCGACGCGAGATGCCGAGTGCTGAGCTTTTGACTTTGATCTTTTGCGCCGAAGACACGCGAACGCGGCCGCTGAGAATGCTCCGGAGCAAAATCAAAAAGTCCTGGCGTCGGCATTCCTGAAAAGCCCACCCTTTCGCACAGAACGCGAAAGGATTGATTGGATAAGAGCGAAGGCTCGATTGAACCCGGTAGTCTTGGTTTGAGGACAAAGACGCTGGGAAGAAAGGAGCCTTCGCAGATGATGATTATAGGATGTGATTTCCATCCCAGCTGGCAACAAGTGAGTTGGCTGGACAGCGAAACTGGGGAAGCGGGCGGACAGAAACTGGTGCATGCGAGTGGGGATGCCAAGAGGTTTTATCAGGCACTCGCACCGCCGGTGCTGATCGGCATGGAGGCCACGGGGAACAGTCAGTGGTCATCGAACTGGTCGAAGATCTGGGACACGAGATCTGGATTGGGGATGCGGCCCAGATCCGCGCCAGTTACGTGCGCAAGCAGAAGACGGACAAGCGGGACGCGGAACATATTCTGAAGCTGGTGGTGGAAGGACGGTTTCCACGCTTGTGGACGCCGGACCGCGAGCAACGGGATTTACGGCAGCTTGTGCTGCATCGGCACAAGCTGGTGGAGATCCGCAGCCGGGTGAAAAACGAACTGCAACACCTTGCCTTGAATAAGGGAATGCAGAAGAAGCGGACGCTATGGAGCCAGGCCGGACAGAAGATGTTGCGCGAGCTTCCGTTAAAACCCTGGGCTTGTTGCCGGCGAGAAGATTTGCTGGGACTGCTGGGGATGTTGAATCAGCAGATCGGGCAACTGGACGCCGCGGTGCAGAAAGCAGCGGAGGAGAATCCGAGCGCCCAGCTGCTGATGACGCAACCGGGTGTGGGTCCGAACACGGCGCTGGCGTATGTGCTGACCATCGGCGACGTGAGCCGGTTTCAGCGGGGCAAGCAGATCGCCAGTTATCTGGGATTGATTCCGCGCGAGGAAAGTTCGGGCGGAAGACAGAAGCTGGGAGCGATCAGCAAGCAGGGCAACCGCATGCTGCGCTCGTTGCTGGTGGAAGCGGCGCAGATTGCGGTGCGCTTCGATCCCGGATTTCGCAAACAGTATTTGCATCGCTGTCACCAGAAGCCGAAAGGGGTGGCCAAGGTGGCAGCGGCGCGCAAGTTAGCGGTACGACTCTACTGGATGTTACGCACGAATGTGGCCTATCCAGAGATCGTTCGCATCGAGAGCAGCCCGCGGGTGCCCCTGGTCGGCGCAAGCTAGACCGCAGGATTGATTGGGCGCTCTCGCATCCCGCACGAGGTGGGATGTTCGCATAGAAGAATCATGGTCGAGGTTTAGGCCGAATCGATGGTTGGTGGAACGATCCACCGCAGAGTGATTCAGCGTGAGTTTCCAGAGTCTTGGTCCTCAACCTTCTCTGGTGTGACAAAGCAGGCGGTGCTTACGCACCGCCCAGGATATCTGCACCCTTGACAGAGCCTTCGCTCTTATCGAGGGGCACCCATAGCTTGTGTCGCCGTGAAGAATTGATAAAGTCGGGCGCTGAGCACCGCCGCAGGGACTCCCCGGTCGAGCTTCGCTCGACTGGACAGCCGGTGGCGGCTGTCCCTACATGGGCTGTGCTTACTGGGGCGGTGCCTGCATGGGTGATGGGGGTCTACATCCACCCGTGTCTTAGGAAAATCTGCAGTGCGCGCGTAGCGCTCAACCATCGCCGGAAGGGCGCCTCAGTGCGAGGCCTTTCTTTGCCGCTTATAAAAGCTTTGCACTTTGGCGCGGTTGCCGCATTTGGTCATGTCGCACCAGCGGCGGCGATGATTCTTGCTCTCGTCCAGAAAGAGCCATTCGCAGGTGGGGGAGGCGCAGGCGCGCACATATTGCAACTGGTCGGAAGCGAGCAACTCCGCGGCCGAGCGGGCGATCGGCCAGAGCGGGGATTCCAGGTTGTCCTGCGCGGGATCGAACTGCCAGTCAAAGTGTCCGTTGTGCGGCACCAAGGCCGCGTGCTGTGCCGCCTCTTGCACGTATCCATTCAGCACCGCCAGCGCCGCTTTGGGCACGGGACGTTCGTTGGCGCGCGCGTAGAAGACTTCACTCATGGCCTCGCGCATGTGGATCGCCGACTTCAAGGCTCGCTGCGCGGGCTGGGGCGACTTCTCGCTCTGCGCGCACAAATGGTCCACCTGCGGGTGCGACAAAATTCCCGCGTCCTCGGCAAAACGCGCCAGGTCGCGATAGCTCCCCAGCAGTTCCTTGGGGTGATCACTGAAACGATCGTCCAGCGTGTTGATGAAGTCCAGGCACACCGCTCCCGCGATCAACTCAAATTGCGGAGGCCGTCTGCGCGCCGTCTTCTTCTGAGTGTGAATCTTCTCCTCCCGGAACTACTGTCTATTATGTAACCATCAAAATCATCTTGACAAGTTAGAAGTGCGCTCGTAGGCTGTAACCATTGAATATGCTTTTGAGGGTTAGACATGTTCTTCGAGATGCCCGCCCAAATTCTGGCCCTGATCCGCTCCCAGCAATTACTTCCAGCGCGACTGGTTAATATAGGAGGTCGCCCCGTGCTCGTTCCAAAAACCATCTCGCCGCGCAAGTTGCGACTCGATTCCGTGAAGTTGGCGCTCGCCTTCGCCGCGATCTACCTGGTGTGGGGATCGACTTACCTGGCGATCCGCTATGCAGTGGAAACCATTCCGCCGCTGGTAACGGCCGGAATCCGGCACACGGTGGCGGGAGGAATTCTGCTGGCTTGGGCGTACGCACGCGGCTACCGCGCGAAACGCGAGCACTGGATTGCGGGCGCGGTGGTGGGCGCATTCTTCTTCCTGATCGGACATGGAACACTGCATTGGGCCGAGCAACATGTTGCTTCAGGACTGGCCGCGCTGTTGATTGCCACTGAGCCGATGTTCATTCTGATGCTGGCGTGGGCAAGCGGGCAGCAGAAGATCAGCCGTGCGAGCGCGCTCGGTCTGGCGTTAGGGGTTATCGGAGTAACGATCCTGACTGGCATGGAAGTATCCGCGAAAGACACGAGCTTGCTGGGGATGATTGCTGTTCTGATTGGCTCGGCGTCGTGGGCGGCAGGCGTGGTGATCTCGCCCAAGGTGAAATTGCCGAGCGACGCCCTGGCGCGCACCGCGGTCCCGCTGGTCTGCGGGGCAGTCATGCTGCTGGCAAGCGCCGGAATTACGGGCGAGTTTCATGGGCTGCACTGGTCCGCGATTTCGCTGAAGTCCATTCTTGGGCTCGCCTATCTGATTGTGTTCGGCTCGATCGTGGCTTTCACTTCTTACACGTGGTTGCTGCAGCGTTGCGCTCCTGCGCTGGTGGCGACGCATACTTATGCGAATCCAGTGGTCGCGGTGCTGCTGGGCTGGCTGCTGGCCTCCGAGGGGTTGACGCTGCGGGTGGTGTTTGCTTCGATTGCAATTCTGGGAGCGATTGTGCTGATTCGCCGCGGCGAGCAGAGGACGGCAAGGCGCGTTCCTGTCGAGCACCCGGATGAAATCAGATCCGTTGAGGAGTGCGCGTGAAAATACGGCAGGGGCTAAAGCCCCGATGCTTGTTCGGCGCTGAACGCGGCCCTAAAGGGCCGCTCTTCCACGGTTCGTACGGACACGGGATGCGGGTCCTGAAAGCGGCTCTACCACAGTTGTTGGACGCTGGAGCGAGCATTGGAATCGCCGTGGCTTTCAATTCTGCAATCAAACGCGGGCCTTGCCCGCGGGACGGACGAGGCGTCCGTCCCTACATTCCGGAATTACCAAATTTTCGAGGTGCGACATGCAATTGAAACCGTTCCTGCTGGACATGTGGCTGGACAGCCACGAGCACGACATTGAATTCAACCTAGCGGCAAGCGAGGGGCCGCGCTGGAAGCTCAATGAGATCCTTAGCCTGGTGGCTGAAGAAGAGCGGGAGCGCTTCTTGAACCACACGCTGGGTTACAGCCGTCCTGCAGGAGCGGAGGGGTTACGCGCAGCGATCGCAGACATGCAAGGGGTGAAGGCCGACGCTGTGCAGGTTGTAACCGGGGCGTCTGAGGCGCTGGTGGTTCTCATGTGGCTGGCGGCGGAGCCTGGAGCCAACGTGATTCTGCCGCGACCGGGCTATCCGCCATTTTCTGCCCTGCCTGAATCGCTCCGTCTTGAGACCCGCTATTACACGCTTCGGAAGGAGAACGACTTTCGCATCGATGTTGAGGAGATCAAGAAGCTTGCGGATGGGAACACCAAACTGTTCCTGGTGAACAGCCCGCATAACCCGACCGGGGCCACGATCAGTGATGCGGAATTCGACAGCTTGCATGAGTTCACTTCATCACGGGGAATTCAACTTGTCAGCGACGAGGTCTATCACCCTGTTTATCATGGACGCGCGACCAGGTCGGCGGCTCTTCTGCCGCAGGCTACGGTCATCCATGATTTCTCGAAAGCTTTTCCTTTGTCCGGAATCCGCATTGGCTGGATGATCGAACACGATCCCAAGTTGCGCGAGCGCTACTGGAATGCGCGCACCTATTTTTCGATCTCAAACAACACCGCCGGAGAAATGCTTGCAGAAATCGCAATGCGTCACCGCGATATCATTCTCGGGAAAACGCAGAAAACCGCAACGCAAAACCTTCGGCTGCTTGAGGCCTTTATGGTCGAGCATGGCGAGACCCTTGGCTGGATTCGTCCGGGCGGCGGGATGACCGCGTTTCCCTGGCTGAGAAGTGGAGAGAACAGCCGCGCCTTTTGTCAGGCGGCTGCAGAACAGGGCATCCTGCTCGCGCCTGGGGATTGCTTCGACGAGGCGTGTTCGTCGCATTTCCGGCTTGGCTTCGCGGCGATTACGGACAAATTTCCCGAGGCGCTGGAACGGCTTGGGGAATTCGTTAAGAGTTGGTCAACGGATAACGTGGGGGTGCGGTGAAGGATTGGGATTCGTTCTTTCGCCCCTCCGGGGCTGGTTGGGGTGGGATTTCTTGGAACCCACGACTTACGTCGTGGGCTGCATTCTTTCGCCGCTTCGCGGCTGCAACTCGCGGCTACGCGGCGGTTGTTGGTTCGGGAGCGGTGGCGGAAGGCTGGCGGGCTTCGCCCGTTGGACAGCCCACGGGGGTGTGCCTTGTTCGCGATTAATCCAACGCAGCATTTCTGCGTCAGGCTTACCGACTCCAACGTCAGAAGCTAAACGGGCAAAGCGCGAATCGCGGGTTCCTACGTGGGTTGTGGCGGGGCCGGGGCTTCGCCCGGCTGGGACAGCCCAAGGGGCTGTCCCTACGAGGGCTGTTTAGTACGTGCGCCGCAGTTCGGAGCACACTAGCCAGAGGTGGTCCATATACTCGCCGCTCGTGGAGCGGAAGCCGGTGACTACGAATCCACCGGGACATTGGGCGCCCGAGGGATGGCCTCCAGCACGGGGGCGCACGACGGATTGCGTCAGCTCGCTTCTGGGATTTGCGAAGCGTTGCGCGATCTCGCGCACAGAACTGCACTCGCCGGCGGCTTCATCGATGGAAGCGCCACTGCGTCCACGCAGGCCGCGCAAAGCGAGGCCCGGGGTACAGGAGGCATCGGATACGGGACGGCCACCGGGACTTCCGGTGCGTGCGGTCATGCGGCGCTCCTGTCCGAGCGAACCGTCAGAGCGCATGGGCGCACAATCGAGCCAAGCCTGATTGAAGAATTCGCCAGTCTGCACGTGGAAGCCGACGGCCACGAAACCGGGATCGCAGAGTGCGTCCGGGGCGGGACGGCCGCCGTTGCCGCCGCCAAAGTCGCTGGCGACGCGCTCGTAGCCCAAAATCAGGATGACGTCGCGGTCGCCGCCGGAGCGTCCGCGATCGCCATCGTGACCTCGATCGCGGAAGCCGTCACGATCCCGATCGCGATAGCCGTCACGATCCTGCGATGGACGATACTGCTGCTGCTGGGGAGCGGCCAGCGCTCCCATCGCAATCACCAGCAGAATTGCCAGCAGGGGAAGGATACGTGCCGTACCATCCTGCCGCGAAGTCTTGGTAAGAAGCTTGTGTTTCAACGTTGCCATAGACGACCCCTCGGATATGCATAGTCGGGCCAATGACACTGCGGCCATAGCTTCAAAGTAAGGGTTCGTGGAGAAAGTGTCAGGATTCCGGAAGGGATGCAGCGAAAGAGATGTTACTAACTGGTTAGCAGCTGAGAGGTAGCACCTGAGACGTAGCAAGCTACGTCTCTACGACACGCGTGCGGCATGACGACGCGCGTGCGACGTGCCGGGGGGCTAGCGGTTGCGATCACGACGGCGGAGGTGTTCGATGAACATCTGTTCCGTGGGCTTGTCGTAGGCGATCAGGACATGGCGCGCGGGATGTCCGCTGACCAGGTGACAGACCTCTTCGGCGAGATTCTTGGCGTGATCACCAGCGCGCTCAAGCGATTGGGTCATGAAGATGACCTGCAGGCTGGCCTGGCGGCAAACATTTTCCGGGTTCTCGATGTGGCGCAGGAAAATCAGATTGCGCAGACGGTCGAGGTCAGCGTCGGCGCGGAGAACTTCAATGGCCTGGGTAACATTCCTTTCCGAGAATGCGCAAGCGCAGTCGGTGAGCATTTTTTCCAACAGAGTTGCCATCTGGGTGAGCTCGCGAGTGTCCTCGGGATCGATGCGTCCCCTGACCGAGTGGGCGCTGTTGGCGAAGTTGAGCAGATGATCGCCAATACGCTCGAGGCCGATCATGAACTTCATGCAGGCGAGTAGTTCCCGGGCGTGGGCGGGCTCGACTGCGGTAATGGCGGTGGTCACGCCATTGTCGATTTCCAAGTCGAGGGTATCGAGTTCGCGTTCGCGCTGGCGTACGGAATTGAGCAGCGCGCTGGAACCGGTGGCGATTCCTTCGGCGGCGGCAGCAGCGGCTTCTTTGGCCATGTGGCAAGCCTCGACGGTGCGCCGCACGAGGTAGCGGTGAACAGGCTCTGGGACTCTGACAGCAGTGGTCATAGACTTCTCCCGAAGCAGCAACGCCTCAGGGTAAGCTGTTTTGCGGGAAATGTGGTTAATGCGCTGTAAATTTTTGCGGATTTTTTTGAGATGGAGAGTTGGTGTGTCGCCTTATGCGGTGGGCAGGGTGAACAGGAAAGTGCTGCCGCGAGCAATTTCGCTTTCGGCGCGGATCGAGCCGGAGTGGGCGCGCATGATGTGCTTGGCGATGGCCAGTCCCAGACCCGTGCCCCCCGATTCACGAGAGCGGGCCTTATCGACACGGTAGAAGCGTTCAAACAGGCGGGAGAGATGCTCGGAGGAGATGCCGGCGCCGAAATCGCGAACATAAAATTCGATGCCGTGTTGGGCGGCACGCGCGCCTAATTCGATGCGTGCACCGGAACGGCCGTACTTCATGGCGTTGTCGATCAGATTGGCAAAGACCTGGTGGATGGCTTCGCGGTCGGCAAGGACTGGGGGCAGCGACTCCAGGGTGGGGCCTTGCGCGTCGACAATCTTCAACTCCACTCCCTGGGTGCGGGCAATCTCCCGAAAACTTTCTTCGGCGTCATGCAGCAGCTCGAGTGGGGGGACGGGCCCGGTCTCGAAGCGAGTCTCACCGGATTCGACGCGGGCGAGGGTGAGGAGGTCCTCGGTGAGGCGAGACATGCGCAGTGAGTTCTTGCGAATGACTTCCAAGAATTCGCGGCTGGAATTGGGATTTTCAGAAATGGTGTCGAGCAGCGTTTCGGTGTATCCCTGAATGGAAGTGAGCGGGGTACGAAGTTCGTGGGAGACGTTGGCGATGAAATCACGGCGAGTTTTTTCGACGCGTTCGGTTTCGGTGAGATCGCGTAAAACGGCAACCACGCCGCCATCCGGCAAAGGAGCGGCGGTTACATCGAAGGCGCGACCGGGAACGATGGAAGTGGCGCGGCCGTTTTTCACTTCCTTGGTGATGGTAGCGGCTTGCACGGCGGCGAGGAAATCGGGGTCGCGGATGGTTTCGACAACCGGGGCATTGAGGCGCGTGTGCTGGGGGACAAGCTGATCCATGGGATGGTTTGCCCAGCGGACGAGACCGTCGGCGCTGACGGCGATGACAGCGTCCTGCATGCTGTTGAGCAGGGTTTCGAGTTGATGCTGGCTGGAACGGACGGCGGCAAAGCTGAGCTCGATCTGGCGTGCGGTTTTATCAATGGCCGCAGCGACGCGACCGATTTCATCCACGGCGTGATCGTTGACACGGGCGCGCAGATCGCCGCCCTCGATGCGAGCCGCCACATCGACAATGTGCTGCAGGCGGCGCGAGGTCCAGACCGAGGCGGCGGCCGCGATCAGCAGGGCGATGAAGGAGGCGAAGAGCGATCCCCAGAGAAGATGGTGGCGAACCTGGGCCTGCACGGCTTCAACGTCGGAGAGTGGATAGGCGAGGCGGACGGCTCCGCCGGCGATGGGAGCGGCGACATAGAGGAACGGTATGCCGACCGTGGCGCTGCGGCGCTCGCTCTCGCCAGTTCGTCCGGCGAGGGCAGCCACGAATTCTTTTCTGTGGGCGTGGTTCTCCATGGTGTCGGGGTTGGATTGGGAATCGGCGAGCACTTTGCCGGAAGCGTCGATGATAGTGGCGCGAGCTCCGGCGGCCTGGCCTTCCTGGGCGGCGATCTCCGATAGAGGATGAGCTTTGTCCGTCTCCACGCGGTGCGCGAACAGGAGAGTCTTCTGGGTGAGGTTGCGCTGGATCTCCGACCGCAGCGAGGCTTCCCAAGCGTTGCCGATGACGACGTAGAGGACCGCGGCGGTGGCGGCAATGACGATGAGAAAAACGGCGAGCAGCTTGAAGAAGATGCGGTTCTTCAATGTTTCCTCGGCTGACGCGTGTCCATTTTACTTTGGGACCTCGAAGCGATAGCCGGCACCGCGCACGGTTTTCAGATAGCGGGGATTCTCCGGGTCGGGCTCGATTTTTTCGCGGATGCGGCGAACGTAGACGTCCACCGACCGCGGGGTGACGTATGCCGTATCGCGCCAGACAGAGTCCAGAAGATGGTCGCGGCTGAAGACGCGGCCTTTGTGGCGCGCGAAGTAATCCAGCAGGCGAAACTCTGTGGCAGTGGTGGGAACGGTACTGCCGCGGACGGTCAAGGTCATGGCCGAGGGATCGATCTCGATGTCGCCGATCGTGATGGGACTAGGCGGAAGCGGGCGCTCGAAGCGACGGAGCACGGCTTTGACGCGGGCCACGAGTTCGCGGGGGCTGAAGGGCTTGGGAATGTAATCGTCGGCGCCGAGTTCGAGGCCCAGGATGCGGTCGGCTTCGCTGCTTTTGGCGGTCAGGAAAATTACCGGGACCGAGGAAAGGCCTGCGGTCTGGCGAATGGTGCGGCAGATTTCCAGGCCATCTTTGCCGGGAACCATGATATCGAGGAGGAAAAGCGCCGGGCGCTGGCGTTCGGCATCGGCGAGGATGGTAGCGCCGGCCGGGTAGACGCGCACGCTGAAACCTTCGTTTTCGAGATGATGGCGGACAAGGCGGGAAATGTCGGGATCGTCTTCGAGCACGAAGATGATGGGGTTCACGAGTTCATTTTAGCGGAGCAAAGACCGAGTACCTAATACCGAGTGACGGGTTATGCCGCGCAGGGAGCAATTTTCATGGGATTTTAACAATTCGTACAGGCTGCGGCGGATCTGTATCAGTGCGCACCCTGAATACGTCCTGCCGAGCTCAAGTTCTTTTCTCGCGTAAACCTTCGTTTTGAGTTCTTGCCATCGAACAGGATTTCGGATTGTGGAGGGGAAAGCCTGCCAAGTTTCACTCGGCACGGACGGCCGAGGCGGCCGTCCCTACATGGTTTGAAAGCCTGCCGGGCTGCGCTCGGCTGGGACAGCCCGAGGGGCTGTCCCTACATGTTTGGGTTTCTTTTCAAGAGTTGTGAGACGGAGAGTCAAAGGCTTGAGTTACTGATTATGGGAAATGATCAGATTCGCAGAGTTGTCGAGATGAAAGATTGCATTCGGGGGGATCACCGTAGTGGCGCTGTACTCCGTGATGATGGCTGGGCCGGAATATTTCTTGCGGGGGTCGAGGGCTTCGCGGGCGTGGATTCTGGTTTTCAGTTTCTTACCATCGAAGAGGACTTCGGCTTGTGGGACAGCTGCCGGGCTTCGCCCGGCTGGGACAGCCCGAGGGGCTGTCCCTACGTGGGCCGGTTTGTTTTTGAGGGTTGCACGGAGGCGGAGAGTTACTAATTCAACTTCTCTGTTTGGATGGGTATAGCCGTAGCGGCGGTGGTGCTCGCGTTCAAAGTCCTTCAGCAAATTTGGGGTTAACGGGATGTTGAGTTCGTATCCCTGGCCTCGGTAGCGGAGATCCACGCTGCGGTGGAAATGCGGAGCACCGTGCCAGGACTCGTTGCGGAAATCTCTGGCAGCGGTGTTTTCCATGGTCGCGAATTCGCGCGCCAGCCTGGGCAGCGGAATTTTGCCGGAAACTCGCCACAGGATTGTGCGCGAATAATCTTTCACTACGTCGCTGGCAAGAATGCCCAGCGCGGAGAGTGCGCCCGGAAAAGCTGGGACAATCACGTTGGGGATGCGAAGGGCTTGGGCGAGAGCGCAGGCGTGCAGTCCTCCCGCACCACCAAAAGCTACGAGAGCAAAGTTGCGGGGATCGCGGCCGCGCTCGATGGATACCACGCGGATCGCTTTCTCCATCGTCGCATTCACCACCTGGATCACTCCGGCGGCAAACTTTTGCAAGGAGAGATTCGAGCTTTGCTTCTTCAGCCATTCCTCCGTGAGGCGGCGGGTGCGATCGAGGTCGAGGGTGAAGTCTCCGCCCAGAAAGCGGGTGGGCTGCAGGCGTCCTAAGAGAAGATTGGCGTCGGTTACGGTGGGCTGAGTACCGCGCCCGTAGCAGATGGGACCGGGATCGGCGCCGGCGGATTCTGGGCCGACGCGGAGGACTCCGGCGGCGTCGAAGCGGGCGAGCGAGCCTCCGCCGGCGCCAACGGTGTGAATGTCGAGCATGGGAACGCTGATGGGAAGTCCGGCGATTTGAGCGTCATTGGCGGTCTTGATCGCGCCTTCGACCAGGGAGACGTCAGTGGAGGTGCCTCCCATGTCGAAGGCGATGATGTTTTCGAAGCCGCTGGCGCGGGCGGTGGCGAGAGCGCCGACTACGCCGCCGGCGGGACCGGAGAGAACGGTGCGCACCGGCTCGCGAGCGGCGGTGGCGAGGGCGGTGATTCCTCCGCTGGATTGCATGACGAAGATGCGGGGACCGGACTTTGAAGCGGCGTTCGTGCGGCCTATTCTCGCAGACGTCAAGGGTGGCTGTTGCAGGTTCTGGTCATCGCTGATTTGCGACTTCTTGCTCGTGGTGAGAAAGACGTTGCAAGCAACGTCTCTACGGCAGGATTGTTCAAGATTGCGGAGATAGTTTCGCATTATGGGCTGCAGGTAGGCGTTGATGACTACTGTCGAAGTGCGCTCGTATTCGCGGAACTCGGGGATGATCTGGTACGAGATGGAGAGCGGTAGCGCGAGAGACTTCAGGGCTTCAGCGACTGCCTGTTCATTTTTCGTATTCGCGAATGAGAACAGAAGGGAGATGGCGATGGCCTGCGGTTTCGCCTGGGCTATTTTCGTGAGAAGCGAGTCGAGTTCTTCGCGGCTGGGCGTGGTCAGGATTTCTCCGTCTGCGGTGGTGCGTTCGTTGATGCCGAAGCGGAGCTCTTTCGGAACCAGGGGCTCGGTGCGATCGAAGAAGAAATCGTACAGTTTGGGGCGAGCCTGGCGTCCGATTTCGATGGCATCTTCAAAACCGATGGTGGTCACGAGAGCGGTACGCGCGCCTTTGCGTTCCAGCAACGTGTTGGTTCCCACGGTGGTGCCGTGCAGAAGAATGAAATGAGCTGAGGGCGTGATTTTTTGGATTGCTTCAATAATGGCCTGCGAAGGATCTCCTGGAGTGGAGAAAACCTTGAACATGCGGAGATGGCCGGCCTCGATCCAGACGCAGTCGGTGAAGGTGCCGCCGGTGTCGATGGCGATGCGTAATGGCTGGGAGGGGGCCGGCATGGTGTTGAGTGCGGATTAGGGTAACATCAGCGAAACCCATGTCTCGCAAAATCGGCGAGACATGGGGCGCCCCAGTTTTATTTTTGGGGCAAACCCAGTTGGTGTGACTATGAGATACGAATTCCTGGTGGAGAGTTACGCGACGGAACGGATCAAGGTGCTCAGTGTGTGGAGCGAGTTTCGCGAGGAGGACTTGCGGATAAGGCCGAATGAGAGCGATCCGCGAGGGCGCAGCGTGCTGGAGCAGATGGTGCATCAGTGTGTGAGCGAGGATTTGTGGTTCCGCAAGATGCTGGGGATTGATGTGTCAGCGCCGCCGCTGCCGGAGCGCGAGACGAGGATCGAATTCATCCGGCGCTATGCGGAGGATAGCGGGAAGCGACTGGCGGTTTTGGGAGCGAAGGATGAGGGCTGGTGGGAAGCAGAGACGACGTTCTTTGATGTGCCGCGATCGCGGGCTTGGGTGATGGTTCGCCGCATGACGCACACCTCGCATCATCGCGGACAGTTGATGGCGATGTTGCGGATGCTGGCGCGCGAGGTGCACAGCAATTACGGGCCGACTGCGGATACTGGCGGGCTGATGGCGAAGCATGCGCCAACGATTTACGCGTATTCCAGTCTGGAGGAGTTGCTGGCGGAAAAGCCGAAGACGGAGTTGCCGGGGGCGGGATCGCGGGCGGTTACGGAGCGGGGTGGGCGGTAGACAGTGAACAAGACCTTGGACAGCCCAAGGGGCTGTCCCTACGTGGAAGACTTATTGCAAAAACCTGGACAGTCCAAGGGGCTGTCCCTACGGGAGCTGGGTTACTTAATGGTAAAGGCTAGGGTCAGGAGGGTTTTTTGCTCTACTTCGTGGGCTTTGGAGCTGCCTGTGGCGGGGCTGGCGCCGGAGCTGCGTTTCACGCTTAGCACCGGGCGATCTCCTACCAGGCGTTTCAGGCGCGGGAGCATGTTGAACATCGCTCCCATATTGGCGGGCTCTTCCTGCACCCAGACGATGTCGGCGTGCTTGCCGTGGCGGTCGAATTCGGCGGCGACTTCTTCCTCCGGGAAGGGATAGAGCTGTTCGAGGAAGACGATCGCGGTGCTGGCATCTTTTCTCCTGTTTCTCTCGGCCTGCAGTTCGTGGCCAATTTTCCCAGTGCAGATCAGGATGCGTTCGGCTTGGGCGACTTGCGTGTCTGGAAGAACGTTGAGGAAGTTATTGTGGGTGAAATCCTCGATGGGAGAGCTGGCATCGGGATGACGCAGCATGCTCTTGGGGGTGAAGACGACTAGCGGCTTGCGCCAGTGGCGCAGAGCCTGGCGGCGCAGGAGATGGAAATACTGGGCGGCATTGGAAGGCTGCGCGATTTGAATATTGTGTTTCGCCGCCAGCTGGATGAAGCGCTCGATTCTGGCGCTGGAGTGCTCCGGGCCCTGACCTTCGTAGCCGTGGGGCAAGAGCATCACGAGTCCGGAGAGGAGGTTCCACTTGGCTTCTCCGGCGCTGATGAACTGATCGATGATGGCCTGCGCGACGTTGACGAAGTCGCCGAACTGGGCTTCCCACAGGACGAGCGATTCGGGATAGTCGCGGCTGTATCCGTATTCAAAGCCTAAAACTCCGGCTTCGGAGAGGGTGGAGTTGTAGATCTCGCAGCGGGCCTGGCCGGGGGCGATATTTTCCAGCGGCACGTATTCATTTTCGTTCTCGATGTCGATGAGAGCGGAGTGACGCTGGTTGAAGGTGCCACGGCGGGAATCCTGGCCGGACATGCGAACGTGGGTTCCTGCTTTGACCAGGCTGGCGAAGGCCAGAGCCTCGGCCATGCCGTAGTCGACCGGGCGCTTGCCGGCGCCCATCTCGGCGCGCTGGTCCAACAGCTTCTTCACCTTGGGATGGATGTGGAAGTCCGCGGGATAGGTGGTCAAACGCGTGGTGAGTTCGGCAAGTTCTTCGGAGGATAATCCGGTTTCCACGTCGTATTCCGGGCGATAAAGGCCTCCGAAGTAGCTGTTCCAGTATTTGGGCAGCTCGCGCAGCAGGGGCTTGTGCTTGATGCCGCCGGCTTTTTTCTGGGCAGTCTCGAATTCGGCTTTGATGGCATCGGCGCGCGCCTGGGCGTCGGTTGCACCAATGTCTTCGGCGTAGATCTGCCAGAGCGGCGGATGCTCTTTGATCTTTCTGTAGAGCAGCGGCTGGGTGATGGTGGGATCGTCGACCTCACTATGGCCGTGACGGCGATAGCCGATGAGATCGATGACAACATCGCTGCCAAACTTGTAGCGGAATTCGGTGGCCAGGCGAGCCACGCGGACTACTGCATCAACATCCTCGGCGTTGACGTGAAAAATGGGGATGGACTGGCGGCGCGCGATGCAGGCGGCAAAGCGCGTGGAGTGCTCTTCGGTGTAGTTGGTGGTGAATCCCAGCAGATTGTTGACCACCACGTGAATGGTGCCGCCGACGGTGTATCCGGGGAGATCGGCATAGTTCATGGTCTCGGCGAGAACTCCCTGCCCGGCGAAGGCTGCGTCGCCATGCACCAATAGCGGCAGATACTTCTCGCGTCCGCCTTCACCAGTGCGATCTTGCTTGGCGCGAGTGCGGCCGACCGTGACGGGATCCACGGCCTCGAGGTGACTGGGATTAGAGACGAGATGGATGTGGACCTTGCCACCGCTGCGGGTGACGTATTCGCCAGTCGCTCCCATGTGATATTTCACGTCTCCCGAGCCGAGGACGCTACGGGGATCGACATCTTCAAAGCCTGCGAAAATCTCCTGGGGCGGGCGCTGGGCTACGTGGGCGATTACGTTGAGGCGTCCGCGATGGCTCATGCCCATGACCAACTCGATGGCGCCCAGGCGAGAGCCGGTATCGAGCACTTCATCCACTAGCGGGATGAGTGCGGTTTCCCCTTCCAGAGAGAAACGCTTGCTTCCCAGATAACGCTGCTGCATGACCTGCTCGAAGATGTCGGCACGAGTCAGAAGATCGAGGATGCGCTGCTGGTCTTCCTTGGGAGCGGGCGACTCCATGCGCTCGTAGATCCACTGGCGGCGCACTGGCGAGTAGATGTGATTGATCTCGACGCCGATGGTGCTGGAGTAGATGGCGCGGGCCTCGCGGGCGTACTCCCCTTCCCTTTCGAGTTCCGGGGTGAGGCGCGGGCGCAGGAATCCGAGGGGGTCGAGGTCGCCTTCGAGGTATCCGTACTGGCGGTAGGCGGCAAAGACGCGGTCGCGCTCGGGGTTGGAGGCCGGGGTTTCGATTACGGCGGCAGAGCCTCCGTTGGAATTCTTGGATTTCGGGGTCATAGGAATGCAGCTTCTAGAATAAAGGATGCAGGGAGGGGAGCGCGAGATTCGAGGTTCGGGAAAAGGTTTCAGGGAAGAGGTAGACGGGGTTACAGAAAGGTGGCTCGGGGATGAATAGAGGATCAAAAGAAATTCAGAAGCGGCGGGCTGTGGAGAAGAAGAGCGCGATGGAATCCAGCAGCGCGGGTGGGGTGGGGCGCGCTCGCGTTCCGACCCTGCTGGGGATTCCGTACGACGGGCAATCCTCGTATTTGCGGGGAGCGGCGGAGGCTCCGGCAAAAATTCGCGAGGCTCTCGGTTGCGATGCTTCGAACCAGTGGACGGAAACGGGGGTGGATCTGGGGGGCAGGGGAATTTATGGAGATGCTGGGGACGTGGCTTTCGCGGACGCTTTCGCAGGCAAAGATGCGTTCGCGGCCATTGAGGCTGGAGTCAGTGCGCTGATCGAGCAGGGCAAACGCCCGGTGTCACTGGGTGGGGATCATTCGATTACGTATCCGATCGTGAAGGCGGTGGCGCGGCAATCTACGGATCTCACGATTTTTCATTTTGATGCGCATCCGGATTTGTACGACGAGTTCGAGGGCAACCGGTGGTCGCATGCCTGTCCGTTTGCGCGCATTATGGAGAGCGGGCTGGCGAAGCGGCTGGTGCAAGTCGGGATTCGGACGTTCAATGGCCATCAGCGGAAACAGGCGAAGAGATTTGGAGTGGAGGTGATCGAGATGAGGCAGCTTCCGGCCTACGCGCGGTTGAAGGCTGCAGGGCCGGTGTACATCTCCTTTGATATGGACGTGCTCGATCCGGCATATGCGCCGGGGATTTCGCATCGCGAACCGGGAGGGATGTCGGTGCGCGAGGCGATCGCGCACCTGCATGCCATTGAAGGACAAATTGTGGGCGCGGATGTGGTGGAATATAACCCTGTGCGGGATGTTTCGGGGATGACGGCTATGGTGGCGGCCAAGATTTTGAAGGAAATTCTGGGGAAGATGATTGCGAGGTGAGCACCGGCGTCGCGAATTCCTGCGACCCAGGGGAGAGACAGGATCACGGAGAAAATCGATATTTCGCGGTACAATCGGCGGGCGTAAGGACTTCATGCTGCGTACAATTGATCTTTAATATATGGCACAAAATATTTGTCACTATCTTTTAAAAAGCTTGCTGGTTGCGGTTTTGTCAGGGATCAGCGTAGGGCTGGCGTGCACGAAAAATTCGGCACAGACGCCGCCGGGTGGGGGCCCGCAGGCCATGCCGGTGAAGGTGATCGACGCCAAGGCGGTGCCGGTGCATGACACTTCCGAATACGTGGCGGCGCTGAAATCGCGGGATTCCGCCGTAGTTATGCCGCAGGTGGAAGGCATCATCACGCAAATTTATGTGCATTCGGGGGACAAGGTGGGTGGCGGGGCGCCGCTGATGGAGATCGATCCGCTGAAGCAGCAAGCGACGGTGAAGAGCCTGGAGAGTGCACGGGCGGCGCAGGAAGCGCAACTGAATTTGGCCCGACAGCAATATCAACGGGCGCAGGGACTGGCTTCGGCGGGGGTGGTGAGCAAGCAGGATCTAGATCAGGCAAAAGCGACGCTGGACGCGGCCCAGGCGCAGATCGATTCGCTGAACGCGCAGGTGCGGGAGCAGGAAGTGCAGCTCCACTACTACAAAGTTGTGGCCCCACGAGGCGGGATTGTGGGAGATATTCCGGTGCGCGTGGGCGATCGGATAACCACGCAAAGCCAACTCACCACGGTGGACCAACCCGGCAGCCTGGAGGCGTATGTGTACGTCCCGGTGGAGCGATCGTCCCAGTTGAAGATGAATTCGCCGGTGCAAATTCTGGACAGCAACGGGAAAGTGACGGCGGAGTCGCGCGTGAGCTTTATCTCTCCGCAGGTGGATAACACCACGCAGACGGTCCTGGTCAAAGCCCGGATCGCCAACGGCAAGGATGTCCTGCGGCAGTCCCAATTCATCCGGGCACGCATCGTGTGGGGCACACATCAGAATCCCGAAGTGCCCATTCTGGCAGTGTCGCGCCTGGCCGGCCAGTATTTCGCCTTTGTTGCCGAGCCACAAAATGGCAATTCGTTTGTCGCGCGGCAGAAGCCGCTGCAGATCGGACAAACAGTGGGCAATAATTACGAAGTGTTGGCAGGCATCAAGCCGGGGGACAAGGTGATCGTCTCAGGAACGCAGTTTCTGTTGGATGGGATGCCGGTGGTTCCGCAGAGTTAGCGGAAGCTATGAGCTGTGAGCCATGAGCTATGAGCGAAACCGCTAACGGTTCAGAGCGCGGGTCGAGTGTACTTTCATATTTTCTTACTTAAGCTGCAGAAAGCTCCATAGCAGCGTACAGGAATATTCATGTTCGTTGATTTCTTCGTACGTCGTCCTGTCTTTGCCAGCGTTTGTGCGCTGCTGATCATCCTGGCAGGCGCAGCCGTCATTCCTACGTTGCCGGTGGCGCAGTTTCCCAACCTGGCGCCGCCCCGAGTAGGGGTGTCGAGCTTCTACATCGGAGCGAGCGCGCAAACGGTGGAAAGCGCGGTCACCATTCCCCTGGAACAGCAGATCAACGGCGCTGAGGGGATGAAGTACATGACGTCGACCAGCGGGAACGACGGGACCAGCCAGATCAGCGTGACGTTTGACCTGAGCCGGGACCCGGATCTGGCGACGGTCGATATTCAGAATCGAGTCAATACGGCGCAGGGCAGGCTGCCCGGGGCGGTGAAAGCGGTTGGCATTACCACGCAAAAGACCTCGCAGAACTTCGTTTTTGGCGCGGCTGTCACCTCGGACAATAACAAATACCCACCGCTGTTCATGAGCAACTACCTCGACGTGTACGTCCGAGACGCTTTGAAGAGAATTCCCGGAGTAGCGGACGTCGTCATCTTCGGCGAGCGCAAGTACTCGATGCGGCTGTGGCTGGACCCGGTGCGGATGGCGGGACGTGGACTGACGGCTCCCGACGTGGTAGCTGCGCTGGGCGAACAGAACGTGGAAGTAGCCGCCGGACAGGTCGGGCAGCAGCCGTCGGTTCCGGGGCAATCCTACCAGGTAAGCGTGCGTGCGGTGGGGCGATTGAGCGAGGCGGCGCAGTTCGACAACATCATTTTGAAAACGAATGCGGATGGCACGCTGGTGCGGTTGAAGGATGTGGGCCGCGCCGAACTCGGGGCGGAAAACTACGCTTCCGACCTGCAATTCAACGGGCAGGATGCGGTGGGAATCGCGGTAGAGCAACTCTCAACGGCGAACGCGCTGGATGTGGACCGTCGGGCGATTGCGGAACTGGATCGCCTGTCGAAGAGCTTTCCACCGGGGATGCACTACCAGTTGGCATTCGATACCACGGATGCGGTCAGCGAGTCGATCAAGGACGTGCTCTTTACGGTCGGTGGAGCAATCCTGCTGGTCATTCTGGTGATCTTCATCTTTCTCGGGGACTGGCGCACCACGATGATTCACTTCATCGCCACGCCAGTTTCGCTGATTGGCACTTTTGCCTTCGTCAAGTTATTGGGCTTCTCGATCAACACGCTGACACTGTTTGGCATAACGCTGGCGACCGGACTGGTGGTGGATGACGCAATTGTGGTCATCGAAAACATCGAGCGCCATATTTCCGCGGGAGAGCGCGACTCCCGCAAAGCCGCCTCGGCCGCGACGGCGGAGATTACCAGCGCGGTCATTGCCACCTCGCTGGTGCTGGTTGCGGTATTCGTTCCGGTTGCTTTCTTTCCGGGAACAACGGGCATCATGTTTCGCCAGTTTGCGCTGACGATCGCATTTTCGATCGCCATCTCCGCCTTCAATGCCTTGACACTGGCGCCGGCGCTGGCGGCGATCTTTCTTGCGGGCCCCCACGGAGGGAAGTGGTGGTGGCTGCGGAAGTTCGACCAGGGCGTTGCGTCGATGACGAGGGGTTACCAATCTCTCTTGCATCATCTTCTGGACTACAAGTTCGCCATGGCAGTTCTGTTCTTCATTGGACTGGGACTTACGTATTTCGTGTTCACGAGAGTTCCGACCGGGTTTGTGCCGGATGAAGACCAGGGATACTTCATTATTGTCATTCAGGCACCCTCGGGAGCTTCGCTGGAATACACGAAGTCGATTGGAACGCAAATAGCGGGCATGCTGGCGCATGTGCCGGAGGCAGAGGGCACTTTTTCGGTGGCCGGGTTCAGCTTCGCGGGAGCAGCGTCGAACCAGGGTCTCATTTTCGTTCCGCTCAAGCCATATTCGCAGCGTAAGGGCGAACAGCACTCGGCCCCGGCGATCGTGCACCGCGTACGCCCGATGCTGTTTGGCGTGCAGGGCGCAATCGTATTCGCTACGTTGCCGCCGGCGGTCCAGGGATTAGGGCAATTTGGCGGATTTCAGTTCGAGGTGCAAGACCAGACCGCACATCCGCTCGAGGAACTGGCAGGTGCGGCGGGAGGAATAATCCAGCAGGCACGGCAGCGCAAGGAACTGTCCCAACTGTACACACCTTTCACGGCGAACGATCCGCAGTACGTGGTCACGATCGATCGCGAGAAAGCCAAGAGCCTGCACGTCCAGCTCTCGCAAATTACCGACACGCTAGGCGTGTACATGGGATCGGCGTACGTGAATGATTTCGATTTCAACAATCGTTCGTACCGGGTTTACGTGCAGGCGGACCGGCAATTCCGGGCAACCTCCGAGGATATGAAACGCTTCTACGTTCGCTCGGATAGTGGAGCGATGGTGCCGCTGGATAACCTGATCACGGTGACGCAGACCACCACGCCGCAGGTGATCAGCCATTACAACCTTTTCCGGTCGGCGGAAATCGATGGGTCGCCCGCGCCAGGGTACAGCTCGGGGCAGGCGATTGCAGCGATGGAACAGTTAGCTAGCAAGATGCCGAAGGGGTTTTCTTATAGCTGGACAGGATTATCCCTGGAGGAACTGCAGTCCGGGGGGACGTCGCTGATTCTGTTCGGACTGGGAACGCTGGTGGTGTACCTGACTTTGTCGGCGCAGTATGAAAGTTTTGTGCTGCCGTTTATCGTGCTGCTGGCAGTGCCGATGGCGCTGCTCGGGGCGCTAGGCGCGCAGTGGCTGCGCGGACTGCAAAATGATGTGTACTGCCAGGTCGGGCTGGTGATGCTGGTCGGACTCTCGAGCAAAAACGCAATTCTGATTGTCGAATTTGCGGAACAACTGCGCGAGCGCGGCGTGCCGCTGGTGGAAGCGGCGGTACAGGCGGCAACCATTCGCCTGCGGCCCATCCTGATGACTTCGATGGCGTTCATTCTGGGCGTGGTGCCGCTGGTGTTCGCAAGCGGGGCGGGAGAGAATGGACGGCATTCGGTGGGAACTACCGTGTTCGGCGGGATGATCATGTCGACGGTGCTGAATCTGTTCTTTATTCCTGTGCTGTATCTGATTATTGAAGGGTGGCGGGAGCACGGGAAGGCGCCGGAGCATCGGTAGGAAGGACCAACTTTGGAGAAGACCTCTTTGAACGCGTGAGGCAGAGCTTGAGCGGTCAGCCGAAGGCCCTCAGCGGCTGAAGCCGGCGACTATCGGGTGCCGAATTGGCACGACTCGAAGTCGTGCCCTTCCCGATTTCTCGCCCCTCAAGTTCTGAAGTGCGCACGGAACCATTACGCTGCTTGTTCGCGGCTCGGTTTTGACCGGGCTCTAGCGCGTTTGTTATCGGCATTCCGCAGCTGGGGTTTTTTCTTGCGGGCTTCCTTGCGGCGCATTTTGGCCATCCACTCGCGGGAGTACATGGTGCCGCGGCATTTGGGAGAACCGCAGTGACACGGGGCGGGGTCATCGTCATCGTAGAGGTTGTAATCCCAGACTAGTTCCTCGCCGGCGGCGATGTCGCGGATGGCATAGAGCCATACCCGGCCTTTCACTTCGTCCACTTCACAGTTGGGATCGCAGGAATGATTTAGATAGGCGCCCAGGCCTTCGCCGTCGATGACTGTTTTGCCATCTTCCAGACCATATAAGTAGGTACGAGAGACGCCGTCATAGCGGCGGTCGGCTTCTTCCGGAGTAATGCGCTCTCCGGCGTATTCCACGATGCGGGTTCCCTTGCGGACGGGGGTGTTGGTGTAAACGCCGACAGAGTGAATGGGTGACGGGCGGACGACCAAGGTCATGAACTAATTTCGCACGGGAACGAGAATTTGGGGAGAGGGAAAATGATGCGAGCGAAATCGGTGGCTTCCTGCAGTTCTTCGACCTGATCTTGCCAGCGATTGATAGGCTACTGATCCGTATATGAGGCGATCAGGCTGTCAAGTTTCTGGAGGAGCGCGGCGTTGCCCTGGCGCGGATAGCGCGCCAGGGACTCGCGATAGTGGGGCACATTGTAGAGGAAGGACTCGACCCGCTCCTTATTCAAGGCTTCCCAGTAGGCGCCATAGCCGGATTTTTCCAGCCAGTAGGCATTAAAGATCTGCTCGAATTGATGGCTGACCGGGACTGCCAGGTAAGGCTTGGCTAAATGCAGGGCCTCGGTGACAAGCGAAAAGCCCGAGTTTGCGATGACTGCGCGTGCGCTGACCAGATCGGCGAAGAAGCCGTCGAGCGAGGGCTTTTTGAACGTGATGTTTTTCTCAGTGCCTTCACGGCCGAAGCCGTAGGCGATGAAGCTTGCCCGCACGGAGCCTAGCAATGCAGCCAACTCAGGTGCAGGTGAGGTGACGTAGACGAGGATGTGATCGCGTTCGGTGGGAGTTGCGTCGAGGATCTGCTGGCGCAGCAGCGGAGGGAACAGGAAGGTGTTGCGCTTGCGGATGGGAGCAGTGAAGAAAGAGATCACCAGATAGGCGTTTGCGCGCGGGGTCATCAGCTGGGTAACGACTTTTGTGGCAGCGGCGTCGCGGCGGTATTGCCTGGGATAGGAGACGACCGTGTTCGTTAGGCAATGCTGGTTATCGATGGAAATGATGGGCAGGCGGCGCTTGTGGCCGATGTGGCAGGCCAGTGGCTCGAAGTCGGTGATCACCAGATCGATTTGCGCCTCATCGACGAGATGGTTCAGGCGAGAAAGGCTCCTGGAAGCTTGCGGGACTGTGATCAGGTTCTTGGCGATCGTGCGCTTATAGCGGACGCGATTGTTCACGTAGGCAAAGCGGAAGCCGTAGATTTCCGTGACTTCGAACTTGTCTTTCAGGTTTTGGAGTCCCCGATCAAAGGACGCGACGTGAACCCGGTGGCCGCGGGCTACCAAATATGTTAGGACTTCTTTAGCACGTGTGGAGTGGCCGGCGCCTTCACCGTTCACGCCGTACAGGATGTTGGCCATAACAGAGTTTACGCCAGAGCGCGGCCCCGGATGATCTTTCGCCCCTGCGGGGCTGATTGGCGTGCTTGCCCATGACCCACGGCTCACGCCGTGGGCTGCATTCTTCCGCCGCTTCGCGGCTGCTCACTAGCTGCAACACTCGGCGGCTGACTATTTTTCTGAGTGCGGAATCCGTTACGGTTCCGGTTCGGGGAGCGGCAGAGCTACTGTGTCGATGGTTTGCGGGTCGTCGCGCAGCTTGATGTACAGCATCTTGCCTTTGGGCGGCGGGATGGCCAGAGCATCTTCCACGAAGCCTTCGGGGACTCTGACGGGGTTGGCGAAGTCTGCGTCAGTGCTGACCGAATCGAGCAGGAAGAGTTTGTCGCCGCTCAGGGTGCACTGCTTTTCTGGATCGGAGGGGCAGCGGACCCCGGTGAGAAGAGGGACGCGAACGAGATTCACCAGGGGCTGCCAGTCTCCGTTGGTGCCATCGCCGGAGACGGGGCGAAATTTCAAGGGGCCGAAGGCCGAGGGACCCAGCAGCTTCATGGGATCGAGGGCGGCGAGAACGGTTTTGGAATCCTGCGGGGTGAGACTGCCGTCCTTGAAGCTAAGCGTCACGCGGAAGGATTCGTCCGCCGTGGCAACCTCGATTTTCTCCCCGGGGGAGAAGCTTTCCGGGGCTTGCGTCTTCAGGAAGAAATTGAGGCGGCCATTCTGCGGGAGTTCTTCCTGGCTGCCCAGGCGAACGGCGGAGGGCGAGGAAGTTTGCTCCGCCTGGATGCTCTTGCTCAGCAGGGTGACTGCGGGGCGCTGAGCTTCGGCTTCGGACTTAAGGTCGAGAACGCGGGCGTCTTTGAGAGTGGCGTGGATGGTCAGCGAATCGCCGGGATGAAGTTTCGTCTTAGCATCGGCATCCGCCGTAGTCAGTTTCAGTTCATCCTGCTGATTGGCGCGGGTCAACGAGCCCGGGGTAAAGCGGATGCCATTCACGTCGAGGCTTTCGACCTGGTCGAGACGCGTGCCTTTGAGGAGGGCATCGGCATCTCCAGCGTGAATGCTGAAGCTGTCGAGGCGTCCGGCTTCGGCGTAGGTGTGGAGAGGAACCTCGTCAACCTCGCGCAGGCCGAACTTCTTCACCTGCAGAGTGAGCCATCCGGCAGTGGCGTTCTGCAGGGGAACTTTGATTTCGAGTTCGTCGGGTTTCGAGCTCTTCCATTCCGCCGCGTGAGTTTTTCCCTGCTGATCTTTCAACGAGACTTCGCTGACGCAGCAAGCATCGTCGGACTGGAGATGCAGGGTGTCTTCGCGTCCTACGATTAACGCGCTGGCGTCCTTGGAGGCGACCATCCACTGGGAGGGCCGGGAAGTCCGGAAGTGGTAATGGGGGCCATCGAAAGTGCGGAAGCCCCAGGATCCGCGCAAGGTTCCGGAGACCTCGCCAGTGAGGTCAGCGGATTGGAGGGCATGAGTTTCGACGATGAATCCGCCGCGGATGGGATCAGGAGTGGCGGGAAGATCGACTGCCGGTGCGCCCTTGATGTCCACGTGGAGGACAAAGTTGTGGGCCAGTTCGGAGGCGAACACGAGGGGGGCGCCATCGGCCGCGACGACCACGGAGGGCTTGCCAGCGCAGAAGATTTGAGAGCCGTCGACCGCGCGCAAGGGCGGAGGCGGCGCGACGCGGACCGGAGGCAAACCGATGACCAGCACCGATTTGGGATTGCGGAATGAGGGAGGATTGTTGAGGCGGAGATTCAGTTCATCTTTGTGGGGCAAGGCAAGCGCGGGAATGTATTGATACTGCGCGGTGTGGGCAGTACTCAAGATGCGGGCCACATCCACCACGGCGCCAATGTATGGGCTGTAGTAACCGCCCCGCGCGGTCGGCGTGGAACTGATCTGCGTCAAGAGGTCCGTGGAAGGCCCGGATGTCAAGGTTGCGACCATGGTTTGACTGTGGGCATCGTCGAGGACCAACTGATCCGTGTTCTGCGTAAGGCACGGGACCTGCTGCGCGCTGGGCTTGTCGAAACATTGCTGGTCAAGCTTCATCCCGAGGCTACGTGCCAGCATGGTGGTGTGTACTTTCAACTGGTCCGGATCGGCGGTATAGGTTTCGCGCACCGCTTCCATATATTTTTCCAGGCGCAGCCGGTCGAGGCTGGCCTGCTGCAGATCCTGCGCGGCACGCACAAATGCCCCCGGTTTGCCGCGGACTGCGGCGCGAAGAGTGCTAAAGGCGCCCCCGGTTTCTGGCGCAAGAAACACTAATGCTTCCTCGGCCTCTTCGGGAACCGTGACGAATACGCCTTCTTCGTGGACCGACTTGTTCCAGGTTTCGACGCGCGTAAACCAGGATTCGGGCGGAGGATTGGTAGCGCCTCGCAGGAATGCAATGACCATGAGGTAGCGCACCGACTGGCTGTCTGGGAGATCGGGATGAACCCAAACACGATCTCCGCCCTGGAGATTCGGGACCTCGGCAATCGGCAAAGTCACGCCGGCGCGCTGGACGCGCACCTCGACCTTGGGGCCAATCAGGTCGAAGGCAGCATTCTGCGCAGTTGCGGAGTAGACGGAGAGCAAAACCAGGAAGAAACAACATACAGGCGCAACCACTTTATGGCGGCGGAACAGCTCTATGAGTTCAGCTAAGCGCACTGATTCCCTCTCCAGGTTGGGATGGTTACTGTTGATTCGGCTGTCCCAATATCTTAACTGATGGGGTATGCGCGTCGAAGGCCTAAGTAGTAAGAAGGACAATGCCTTGAGGACAGGTACCGGCGGCGGAAATGGGGCGATGAGCAATGAGCTATGAGCGGCGAGGCCAAGCAGTCCTCACTTGGATCATTGCTTAGAAGTTCACCGCTGCGAAATTAAATTTTGGTCGCCCTGGACACCTGGGGAATGCACGGGACGTGAGTGCGAAAAAGAAGGCGTAAACCCTTTCCAAAAGACTTGCGGCGGAAAATTGCGCGCTTCGCGTGCAACCCCGGACGAAGCGTCCGGGGGCTACACGGGTCGTGCGTATCAATCCTCATTTCCCTCGTCCATGGACATTTGGGAATGCACGGAAGGTGATCCGCAAAAGGCTGAGAGCGACGGCAGATCAGCGGCAGCGCGAAGCTGCTGAATTTCGCAACACAGCGCTGGTGATTGTTGCGAATTTACGCATTGTCCTTCCGCCAATCAGTGTCATGTACTTGCGAAATCTATCGCACAAGATTGTGTTGACGGAAACTGTGAACAGTCACTCCTTTTTCCACACAAAACATTTGAGCACTCCGAAAGTAATGGAATGAAGCCCATGCGCTGCGTTAGAGGTTCTCGCTCAGGATGCCGAAAGAAGGCAGCCGGCTTGATCGTGCTGGTTGGAACCTTGCTGCTGCTGGTTGGATGTCAGGGCGTCAGTTCCAGTTCGTCGCCTTCGACGAGCCCGACTCCGACGACGGGCAGTTTGTCATTTGGAGCACAATCCTTGAATTTCGGCAGCGCGGCGGCGGGGAGCAGCAAGTCGCTGACGCTTTCGGTGAGCAATACGGGCAAGAGTTCGGTGAGCATCAGCAGCGCCTCAGTGTCGACGAAATACTTCTCGCTGACTGCGCCCAGTCTTCCAGTCACCATCGCCGCAGGGCAAAGCTCATCGCTGACTCTGGCGTTTAGTCCCAATGCCGCTGGAAGTTTCAGCGCGACGGCGGCGATCGGCAGCGACGCCTCGACCGCGCCGACAAACATTACTTTGTCGGGCACAGGCATCAGCGATGGACAGCTGGCCGTGAATCCCGGTAGCGAAGGTTTCGGCAGCGTCACCGTAGGAAGCAAGCAATCGCAAAGCGTAACACTGACGAATACGGGAGGAACCACCGTCACGGTTTCGAATGCGTCGGTGAGCGGTACCGGATTTCAATTGAGCGGCCTCAGTACGCCGCTGACCCTGAATGCTGCGCAAAGTGCAATCTTCACGGTGGCGTTTGCACCTCAGGCTGCCGGAAGCGCGTCTGGAAACGTAACCATTACCTCCGACGCAACAAACCCCAGTTTGAGCCTTTCCCTGTCGGGCACAGGCACGACTTCAGTGGGGCAGCTTGCGGTGAGCCCGGGCACGCTCAACCTGGGCAGCGTGGTCGTGGGCGCGAGCAAGAGTGCATCGGGCACATTGACTGCAAGCGGGGCGAACGTGACGGTTACGGCAGCAAGCACAAACAATTCGGTGTTCACGATTGGGGGATTGAGCTTGCCGGTGACGATTCCCGCGGGCCAGAGTACCTCGTTCTCCATCACATTCAGCCCGCTGACGTCGGGCACAGCAAACGCGAGTCTGACGGTGGCAAGCAATGGCCAGCCCTCCACTACCACTGAGGGCCTGACGGGATCGGGCACGCCGGCGCCCACCCACACCGTGAACCTGTCGTGGAACGGGAGTACGTCGTCGGGCATTTCGGGCTACAACGTATACCGTGCGTTGTTTGCGAACGCGGCCTGCGGATCGTTCTCTAAAATTAACTCTGTGCTCGCCACGACAACTCTGTACACGGACAGCAGCGTGGTCGACGGCAGGTCGTATTGCTACGCGGCAACGGCAGTGAATTCGAGCAGCCAGGAGAGCGGGTACTCGAATATCGCCTCCAACGTGCAGATCCCGGCGCCATAAAGAGTCCCTCAGCGGCTAAAGCCGCACATTGTTCTGCGGCAGTACGGCACGACTGAAGTCGTTCCCTTTCAAAAATCTGCTGGAGCTGGAGTTTTTCTGCAAGCTCTGAAGTCGTGCTATCCCCACAGCGGTGGTTCCAGCGGCGCGGCTGCCATGTTGCCCAGAAAAAACGGTCTGCTGATCGAAGAGCGACCACGGGGGCTGAAGCCCGGTTGATTCGCTTCCTGTACGCGGCCCTAAAGGCCGCTCTTCCACGGAGCGATTGCAGGATACGATCTTCCACGGGGCGATCTTCCACGTACGATCTTTCACGGTACGATCTTCCGCGGTGAGCTCTTCCACGGTGCACCCTTCCACGATACGATCTTCCATGGGGCGATCTTCCGGGCGCTCGCGCGAGCCCGTTACGGGTAATTCTTTTGCGCAAGTCCCCAGTGTGCCCTTCCCACGGCACGCCCTGAACGCGTGCTCAGTCCCAGTCGTCGTCTGCTCGTAGCTGTGCCCGCTGGGGCGTTTGTTGCGGTCGCAGGCTGCGGATCGTGAGGATCACTTCTTCAGTGGGGGGAGTGGGCGTTGGTTGCTTCGACGGAGGCAGCACGAAATTTATCTGCTTTGTCGGGCTGGCGGAGGACTTCGTACTCGCGCGCCAAGTCGGTTCGGGCGTTGTTGATCCAGCGCTCGGGGGCGCTGGATTGTTTGGTCAGGATTTCGTACCCGGCGCGGCTCTCGGCCTCGGCCTCCGGATAGTGCTTGTCGAGAAGGAGGGCGCGTCCCAGGCGAACGCGCGCGATTCCTACATTGAGATGATCCGCCGGGAGGGTCTGGGAATAGATCTGCAGGGCCTCGTGAAATGACTTCTCTGCGCCAGAGTAGTCTTTGCGGTCGACCAGGACGCCTCCGAGGTTACACAAGGCGACACCAATGTAGTAGTGCTTGCCAGAATAAACGGCGCGATAGATATCGGCCATGCGCCGGAAGTCGGCTTCCGCGTCGGCCAGCTTGCCTTGCTGCTGCGAGATCTTGCCCAGTTCATTCAGGGTACCGGCCACGCGGGGATGAACTTTTCCGTAGACCTGCTCTTCAACCTGGAGAGCCTGCTGCAACATGCCGGCAGCTTCCTCGCTTTTGCCCGAAGAAACCAGAGTGCGGCCCAAAATTGTGAGGGCCGACGCGGTGGCGGGATGATTCAGGCCATAGAAGGACTGGGTGATATCGAGTGCCTGGCGATCGTAGCGTTCCGCCTCGGGATAGTGGCCGAGATCATACTTGATGGCGCCGAGGTTGATGAGATCGTCGGCGATGTGCGGGTGCCGCTCACCGTAAAGCTGGCGGTCCATGGCCAGGACCCTCTGGTTCAGGGATTCGGACGCATCGTAATGACCGGAGTAAAAATGCGAGTTGGCCAATTCGCTCAGGGTTTCGGAGAGATCGGTAGTTGTTCCGCCCCGGGCTGACTGCAGGCGCACTGCTTCCTGGAGGACCTGGATGGCAGCATCATAGGAGCCACGATCTTCCAGCACTTTTCCCAACGCACTGGTCGCGCGAGCAATGGCGGGATGAGTCGGCGACAGTTTCTGCCGGTCGATGGCTAAACCCTGGCGCACATAGCGTTCCGCGTCGTCGAATTTCCCTTGGGCATCGCGCAGCAGACCAAGTTCCAGCAGGGCCTCAGCGGTTTCCGGACTGCCGGTGCCGTAAATGGACTGATGCTGCGCGAGGGCGGTTTGCAGGAGCGCATCCGCCTGCTCGAACTTTCCGAGCTTTTCATAGATGTCGCCGAGGTTCTGGTAGAGCTCCGCCTGAATCTTGGGATCACTGTTGAGGGTCTTGGCTTCAAGGGCTCCGCGATCGACCAGAGTGATGACGCGCATGGAGTCGGAGGGGCCGACCGCCTGATCTCCACCCTCAAACAAGTTCAGCATGAATTTCTGGATGCGCTGGGTACGCGCCGCCTCGGCCAAGGCGGCATTGCTGGCTTTCGCCAGGCGCACAGTAAAGAAGGACAGCATTGCGAGCACGAGCACAATGGCCGCCACGCCGGAGACGACCATGCGTTGATGGCGCTGCGCAAATTTTCCTATCCGGTAAGAAAAGGTGTCGGCACGCGCTTCCAGCGGCTCCGCGCGCCGGTAGTGATCGATGTCTCGAATCAGCGCTTCCACCGAGCGGTAGCGGCGAGCCGGATCCTTGTGCATGGCGGTAAGACACAAGACATCCAATTCACTCCATGCAGATTTGTGTACGCTCGCGACATCGGGCGGCGGATTTCCGGTTTTCAGGATGGAGGATGGCTTGCCGGGCTCATGCTCGGCGACAATGCTGGCGGCCTCGGCGGGCGTGAGATTGGAGAGATCAAAGGGAAGTTGTCCGGTGAGCAACTCGAAGAGGATGACACCGAGGGAATACGCGTCGGTGTGGATGCCGACCCGTTCGCCGCGAATTTGCTCAGGAGCCGCATAGGCCGGGGTCATGAGGCGCAGCCCCGTCATGGTCTGGTTGACGGGGGTGTCGAGGCTTTCCAATTGTTTGGCGATTCCGAAATCGAGCAGGCGGATGCTGGTGTCCTGTTTGACGAGGATGTTGGAAGGCTTGAGGTCGCGGTGAACGACCGCTTGGCTGTGCGCGTACTGGACCGCTTCGCACACCGCGCGAAACAGGTGGATGCGGGTGTCGAGGGGGCACGCGTGCAGCTTGCAGTAGTCGGTGAGCGGCACTCCTTCCACGTATTCCATGGCAAACCAGGGAGTGCCGTCGGCCAGGGCATCGGCATCGTAGAGGCGCGCGATGGAGGCATGATTCAGTTGCGCCAGGGTTCGCTGTTCGCTGGCGAAACGCTCGCGGCGAGCCGGGGAAAGCCAGGCATCACGCAGAATTTTGATGGCGACGAGATTGCCGAGATCTTTGCGCTCTGCGAGGTATACCAGGCCCATGCCTCCTTCGCCCAGCAGACGGATGAGGTGATACGGCCCGAACTGGTGCTGGGGGAATTGCGCAGGATCGGAATTGTTCAGAAGCGTGTGAGCCACGCCTGCAACACCGCGGTCGAGGAGCGAGGCCGGGCGAGCATCTTCTTTCAGCATCGCGCTCACTTCGCCGATCAGGGCAGCGTCATGGGCGCATGCTGCCTGAAGAAAAACGTCCTGTTCGGCTTTGGGCAGGTCGGCGGTTTGGTGGAAAAGGCTTTGAATGCGTTCCCACCGGCTGTGATCCATATTAAATTCCCGGAATACGAAGGTGCGGGATCAATGAACCTGTTGCAGCGCCTGCGCCAGCCAAGCTTTGGCTGCCCGCCAATCTCGCAGGATCGTAGCTTCGGACACGCCGAGCAGCGCCGCCGTCTCGGAAATATCGCAGCCGCCGAAGAAGCGGCTCTCCACCATCAGGGCCTGGCGCGGCTGAATGCGAGCCAATTCCTGCAGAGCTGAATCGAGCGCGATCAACTCCTTGCCGCAGGCGGTGGCCGCCATGATCGATTCGTCAAAGGTAATCACCTGGACGGCGTCGCTGCCGCCACGCTTGTCTGCGGTGCGACGGCGGGCGGCTTCGACCAGAAGCTGGCGCATGGCGCGGGCCGCAATGCGTTTGAAATGCAACCGCGAAGAAGAAGGCAGTTCCGGCGAGTTTGCCAACTTTATCCAGGCCTCGTTCACCAGGGCGGTGGGATTGAGCGTGGCGCTGGGATCGCCTCGCTTTACCGCGGACGCAAGGCGGCGCAGTTCTTCGTAGGTGAGGCTGAACAGATCATTGAGCGCCCGTCGCTGCGAAGCAACGGCGACGTCCTGATCGGTTGCAGAACTATTCGGTGGGTGGAAACGTTCCAGCGACATCATCTTCCCCGGCATTGGCGCGAATGACGCGGGAGCCCCAAGTCCCAGCCGCACTCCCCCTGGGACAGCGAGGAATGTACCACCGAGGACCGGACCAAGCAAGGCCGTTTTCTGCGAAACCAGCCCCAGGCCGGGCGGCAAGGCTCGCGCGAGGCGGGGTCGAGCGCCGCCTTTTTTTATGGCCGATGACGTTTTTTGACAGGTTCCTGCGCAATGCGTGGTGAGAGCAAGTACGCCGGACGCTGCGGCATTCGCTGCCACGTCGGGGGAGGAAGCGACCCATGGCGAAAAGAGGCAGGGTTCTGCGCGAGCCATACGCGGGGCCGGGTCTGATGATGGTGGAGGGCAGACAGTATCCCCTGATCGAAGAACTGTGGAGGTCGGAGGTGCCGGCGAAACCCGGACTGGCCGTGAATGTCGATTTCGATCGCCAGGGGAATCTCAGGAGTATCACCGCTGTGCCGGAACCCCATGTGAATGGGGACTCTGCATCGCGCGCGTTTGGGATTGGCACGCGGGCGACGGAAGACGCGACGCTCGGAACCGCACTGTTCGTCCAGTTATCAGGGGCCGTGTTGCTGCTGGTTTCGTGGTGTTCGCTGACCGCAATGTCGATTCATCTGCCGTTTTCGGGAAACGTGGAGCTTACGTTTTGGCAGGTGCTGGGTTATCTGAATGCAGGCGGGCTGCGGCAGATTTCGGAAATGGCTGCGACTCCGGATGCAGGCGTCTTCGGTTTTGCCGCACTCCTGGTCCTGGCAGGACCTCTTCTTCATTTCTTTTGCGCGGATCGACGTGCGGCGCTGGGAGGATTCCTGCCTCTGGGTTTCATTTTGTGCATCGCGTACAGGGCGTATAGCAACCTTCGAGGAAGCACTTACGGGCAGGTGCAGACAGGCGTTCCACACGAGATTTTCAGTGCCATCTCGATTGGCTTCGGAACGTATGTGTTTGTGTCGCTCGCAATCTACATGGCGGTGCTGAGCGTAAAGCAATTCATAGCGGCAAGAGCCGCTAGAGAAAACGGAATCGGCAGGTCTCAGGAAGTATCGGCATAAATCGCTTTTGGGGGAGTGAGCACGAAATTTAATCTCGGAGGAGAGAAAATGAAGATACAGCATTGGACGCGGATCATGATTCTGTTGGCCAGCGTGGCGGTTTTGGTAGCCGCGGCTGCGGCGCAGCAGAACCAAACCAATCAAAATCAGAACCAGGCGCAGACGAATCAAACTCAGAACCAGGCGCAGCCCAACCAGAACGCAAATCAGCCTCAGAACCAGCAGGCTCAACCGAAGCAGAAGAAGAGTTTTTGGCAAAAAGTTCAAGACGCCGCACAGAAAGGCCAGAACACGATGCAGCAGGGCACGAACACCGCTCAGCAAGGTACCGGTACGGTGCAGCAGAACGGGCAGCAGGTGCAAAACGGAATGCAGCAGGTGCAGAACGGCGCGCAGCAAGGCATGCAACAGGGAATGCAGGGCGTGCAGCCGCAAGGCGGGGGCTTACAGTCGAACCAGGAGAGCGGAGCATTCAGCGGCGGAGGAGGCGGGGCGGGTGCTTGCGGGCCGAGTTGCTTCGATGCAGGACCGTTCCAGGCCAACGTGTCGCAGATGACGATGAGCCAGGAGGGTGGGTGGCATGTCGTCCGCATGAACATCCAGTTCCACAACGCGAGCAATCAGCCGCTGATCATCGCGTATCACGACGGGTCCATGGTGATGGTCGACAACAACGGAAACACGTATGTGCCAGCGGGCGGCAATCCGGGCGAGTTGCAGGGTATGGGAATCGACCGGGGAAACCAGACTGACTCGCAATTCGTGCTCGGGCCCGGCCAAACCGGGAACGCGTTGTTCTCGGTTGCGCGTGGCCGCGCTGCCAACAGCCCGGTGGGAACGGGTTATACCTACAATTTGACGATTGACGAGCTACAGGCACAGAACGGCGCGATGGCGATTCCGGTGCGGACGTATAACCTGAACTTCCCCAGCCTTGCGCCGGGAACGAGCAACGCGGCATTCGCCTCGAACGCAGCGCCTGCGGGCAAGGCCGCGGCAGTCGGGAATGCAACCGGCTCTGCTGGGGCAGTCCCGCAACGTAACGGCCAGGTGGTGCAGGGACAACGAAATGTGGGCGTGGCGCCGCAGCAGCGGGTGGTTAACGGCAGGCCCGTGGGAACTCCTGTGCAGACGACGGCAGCCCCGGTCTTGAATAATGCGGCAATGAAAACTCCGGTCACCCCAGCAAAACCGTCAGCTGCACCAGCGGTGCGGCAAGCCAAGGCGATTCCAGCCCCGGCCGCAACCAAGCCGGCCACTCCAGCGAAGAAACCGGTGAACTCGACGAGCACCGGTACGACGGCGACAAAATAAGAGTACGTCTAGTTAGAAAATTAGCCAGGTGGGGCAAGGCCCACCTGGCTTTTTATTTCAGCGTGGAGGGCCACAAACCTGAACGTATGCTTTCCTTCGTCAAGAAAGCCTCGCTGAATGTGACCACACAGGCTGACCTGCTCGCTTGACGTGAGCGCTTGATCAGCGCAGCATGAAGTGGCGGGCGGCGGTCCGGCTACCTCAGCCAGCCATTTCTTGGTCGTTCCAAGCTGCCGGTTGGAGCCAATCTCAGTGAGGTGACGGATGTGTCCAGAACCCGGTGTTCGCGAACAGCGCAGAAGCACGCGCGTCCGGATGAAAGTTGAAGTCAAGGCGCAAGGAGTCAACGAACCTGTGAGCTGCGAAGGCGAGACCGTGATTGTGAACCTGCACGGAGCGCTAATGTCGACCGCCATTCCTCTGAGAGTAGGAATGAGAATCGAGATTCATGTCATTCTGACTGACAAACGCGCAACGGCTCAAGTAGTCTATCTTGATCCCGACCGGCCCAGACTGTGCGGCATCGGGCTGGAGAAGCCGAGTAATATCTGGGGAGTTTCGCTTCCACCGGATGACTGGGAGGACGATAGTGGAAGGTAGTTGTTCGGGTGACCGCGACAGGTGATAATCGCAGGGCCTTTCAATGGAGGAGATTATGAACATACTTCGAAGATTGTGGACGGAAGAAGAGGGGCAGGACATTGCCGAATACGCGGTGATGCTCGCCGTGATCCTGGTACTGGTGGTGGGGACGATGCGGCTGGTCGGGTCGAACGCGAACAACGTGTTCTCGAGTGCCTCGAGTGCCCTGCAGTAATATCTCGCGAATGCCCGGGTGAACCGAATAGTTTTCGAAGCGTAACAGAAGTTCTATCCCTGGAATCCTGCTCGTTCTGTCCTGGCTGTGAACTCCTGATGTCACGATTCGAATTGGGTATGGCGACAGAAAACCCAGTGTTGGTGCTGGCATCGGGAGACGATCCGCAATTCGCGATGCTACGCGAAGTGCGGCACACGGTGTGCAGCGAGATGGGATGTTGCACCCAGGCGGGTAGGGATGCAGCCGTCATACTGCAATGGTCTGGTACGCCGGAGTTGCTGCGGGCGGCGCTTGCGAGTTGCCGGGAGGTGCACTGGATCCACTCGCGAGCCGCAGGCGTCGACAACCTGCTGTTTCCTGAACTCGTGAATAGCGAAATCCTGCTGACCAACGGCAGCGGCGTCTTCAGCGCGTCACTGGGGGAGTTTGTGCTGGCAGCGATTCTGTATTTCGCAAAGGATCTCCGCCGCATGGTTCGCAACCAGATGGCGGAGCGCTGGGAGCCTTTTGACGTGCAAGAGATTGACGGACAGACGGTGGGGATCGTCGGATACGGGGATATTGGGCGCGCGGTCGCCAGCCGACTAAAGCCACTGGGCATGCGCGTGTTCGCCACGAAGCGGCATCCCCCCAAATCCCCGGATCCGCTGGTGGAGCATTTCTACAGGCCGGAAGAGCGGCGCGAGATGATGGCGACCTGCGATTACATTGTAGCGACGGCACCCTTGACGGCGGAAACGCGGCACATGATCGGAGAAGCGGAGTTCGCGGTTATGAAACGGTCAGCAGTCGTGATCAATGTGGGGCGGGGTCCCGTGATCGATGAGGCGGCTCTCGTCCGCGCATTATCGGCAAAGCGGATCAAAGGCGCCGCCCTGGATGTGTTTGAGCACGAACCGCTGCCCGCAGGCCATCCACTGTACAAGCTGGAAAACGTGCTGCTGTCGCCGCATTGCGCCGATCATACCGCCGACTGGCAGGATCAGGCGATGCACTTCTTTCTGGAGCAGTATCAGAAGTTTCAAAAAGGTGAAGCGTTGAAGAACGTTGTCGATAAGCGGCTGGGGTATTGAGCTTTCCCAACGCGGGTTCCTTGACCCATTTAACATCACTCAGTGCTGGGCTGCATCCGGTGGGTTCGTTTCGCAAAACTGCAGTGGTTCCGCGCGCGAGCAGCAGACTGACTTACTCGGCCTAAAATCCTCGCGGCCCAAGCCCCGTTTAATCATCACTTCCCATAAACTAGCCGCCTGACAGGAGCTCGTTATCCGGATTGCCGATCAGGGTTCGAGCCGGCTTTGAGAGGCGCCGGGGTTCATCGGCAGACCCAGAGGAGTAGGTGAGTGTCCAGCAGAAATTTCATGCGCGACCGCCGAACATTCGCTCAATCTCCTCCTGGCCCATTCGGTCAAAATCATCCGGGACAGAAACCTGGCCCTGCAGGAACCCGAGCCGCTTTACTTGCGCACCGGTTGGAGCGGAAAGGGCGGTCACCTTTGCCACTGGTTTGCCAGCCTTAGCAATAACAAAAGGCTCGCCCCTCGCCGCCTCTTCTACAAGTTTCGACAGATGAGTTTTGGCTTGGTGAATATTCACTATTTTCATCGAAGTTGAACTAAGTCTATCTAGTTTAGTCTGTACAAGGAGCTGCAAAAAGGCAATGGTCCACCACGAGCATCTGCCGCAGGTGCGGAGAAGAACTGAAGGCTCGGTCAGAAGCGGTAGAGCGTTAATCGGGTGATGCGCGCGATTCTTGAGAAATCCTGATCGAGTGTGAAAACGTTGGCGGAATGGTCTAGAGCAATCGCTGCAATCAGGGTATCGCTGGTCGTGAGCGAAATGCCTCTGGCACGAGCTGCCCGGTCAATCGCGGCTGCTTGGCGGTAGGTCGCAAATCCCCTCGGCTCGAGCATGTCCCACTGCTCCAGGTAACGCTCGATTTGAACGGCATCTCGAGTCAGGCCCTGCAGTACCTCCGCGACCACCACTCCAGCCAGCGCAAACGGCTCGCTGTCCGCAATCATCCGCCGCAGTTCGCTACCCGCAGGGCCGGGCGAGGAACTGAAGAAGTCTACCCAGACTGAGCTGTCGATGAGAATCAACCGCGGTTTCTCCGGGACGACTTAAGATCGCCGTTCCAGATCCCTGCTGCGTAGTACCGCAGTATTCCCTTTCGGCTCTCGGAGCGAACCAGTAAATCCAAAGCCCTGTCCACGATTTCACGCTTCGTCTTAAGGCGGGTCAATTTGCGGGCCTTGCGAATCAACTCTTCATCGATGTCGATGTTGGTCCTGCTCATGGAATTATCATACACCAGTTTTCGCAAATCTGGTGTATCAGAACAACGTTGTGAGTCCAACTCGTTCTCTAGCTCCCCAGGCGAATACTATTTCGGAATTACGTAAGACCCGGGAATATTCTCGTCCAACGTTGCGAGGATTCCACCGTTCGTGCTGGCGAGTTTGGTCAAATGACCATCCCTGATCTGTTTTGGCATTTTGACCCAAGTAGGAAGATGCGAGACATCCTGTCCGTCCGGGATGAATGCGAGGCGAGAGGTACGAACTTCTTTGAGACGCAGCAATAGTGTGCGTGCCTGAGCGACGGTAAATCCATAAGCTGGGGCTTGCGCTAGAACACGCACGAATCCGATTTCAGTAATCGAACAACTGGCCAATTGCGGTGAACTCGATTGAACCCAACGAGCGACGCGGACGTGGAATTCATGATTGATGAACCCAAGTGCGACCAGCGCATTCACGTCAAGTAAATACGTCATGGAAAGTTTGCCAGTATTTCTTCAACTTCCTTGCTGCTCAATTGCGGTGCACTCGGGCCAGCGCTGAGCGCAGGGAATCCGGTAACGGGGTCGGTCACGAGTTTGACTGGATGCGGTCGCTTCCGTCGCGGAGTAAGGACGATTCGACCATCTTCGATATTGGCGTCCAGCGGATCCCCGGCCTGGATATTGAGACGACGGCGCAGTGGCCCGGGAAGAACTACTTGCCCCTTGGTGGAAACTTTGGTCTGCATAGTAAGACAATCTTACCACCACACGAGCAGATATCGGTGCAGAAACCGGCCCGAGAGCGTGGGGACAAGGAAACGTCTGCCGACGACGACGCCCCCGGGGATCGTCGTTCGCACCATCGGCCGAAAGAATATCGTTTTCTAAAAAACGCCGAAATGCTTCACTACCTACACATCCTGCACAACCTCCTGCGATTGTGGTGTTTGGAGCTGGTGACAGTATTCGCAAGTCGGCTCAGAGGTGAGCACATCGTACTCGTGGGCCAAGCTATGGGCATGAGACTGAGTAGCTTTGTCAAACATAAGTCCGCGGCCGGCATTGCCGAGGCGACGCGTATAAAGACCCAGGTTCTTTAGTACGTGGCCTACTGATTCACTGCTGAGCTTCAGCGACTCTCCATCTTCAGCGTAAAGCCGGTTCGTCGTGGCCGCAATTTCCCGAACAAATTTTCTCTGGTCCTTTTGATGGCAGTGGAAAAGAACTGCCCGCAACACCAGTGCGTTCACTCCAGTAGCATGATCAACTCGTGACTGCTCATCGCGGTCTTTCAACACCTCAATGACTCCACGTTGCAGCTCCACATCATCGACCATGGCGGCTGCAAGCACGTCTGCCACAACGCTGATCTCTGGCCGAAATTCAGAAACGCGAAAATTGGCAGCTGCGACTTTGTCGTGATTCAGTAAGCGATACCAAAAAAGTCGATTTTGAAAAGAGGTTATCTCCTCGTCTGTCGGGAGAGAATGACGTGGTCTCAACGCACTCCCACTAAGATTTATGTGAACACTGTTGCTCATCGCGGGAGCATCTTTGAAGCACTCGCCCACGTAGATGCACTTCGGGCAGTAAAGCTGTTGGAACGTTTTGCCGCTAAAGAACAAATAGCCGGGCTGGTTCGATGCGTTGAGCAACGCTGACATGTATCGATCCAATTGGGGTTCGCGAATCAACAGCGTCGGCGCTAGTTCATTGATGGGAAGCTTACGGAGAATCGCAGGACTTAGCTCACCGAGCAACACGGGTCTCCGGCAAACAGCCATTAGGGTGCGGAGCAGCAAATCACCTGTCGACGCCGGCCCTGTGATGACGACGCTAGGAAGAAAAGGAAGGTAGTCTGTGAACCATGTAGCAATCGCCCAGTAAGCAAGTAACGAACAATCCTTCCTGGGAAGCATGACGTTTTTGTGCAAAACCGCTGATATGTCATCGAAAAGTTGTCGGGCTCTTCGGAGGTCTGGGATTCCGGTTGGCAAAATCAGGGATTCGTATAAAGGTTTGGAGAAAGACCTAAGATCCCAGCGCAGATTGAACTTTGCACAGTATTGTTTGATCTCACCGTCCTCAGTACTAATAGAGTGGACCTCTTCGATTACGCCCTCGCGGCGAATTAAGTCGAGCATGTCAAGCCCCGCCGTCTTTACGGGACTTTCGCCAATCTTTATTGTAACGGTTTGGTCTGGTTGTACCTCAACTGGTTCTTCCTCCGCACCTTCCTCCTCATATTCCTCATCAGCTGAATCCTCAAACATTGCTGCTTCAGCTGCACGTTCCTGCGCTAATTTTTCAGCTTCCCGTTCAGCAGCCTTCTCCTGCGCGAACTGGAGCGCTAACTGGGCACCCGCTGGGTCCTGACGAAGACCAGCTAACCTGAGTTTTTCATAAGTTATTTCACTAGGTAACCGCCCCTTCTTCGGGGCCTTCTGCTCCTGCTCCTGGGGCTCGCCCATCTCCCGTTGTTCACAAGGCGAGGTCGCTTTGTCGTTCGTTTCGTGCCCCGGCTTTTCGTCCATTTGTTCCTCTTCCTCAGGTCAGCACGCTTCAGCCATAGTTTGATTTTCACAACGAGCTGTGTTAGCGGGGTCAGACTTTGCTCGCTATCAACTGGTTTTATTACGAAGAGCTTGGTCGACCGCTCGCATATTCCACCCGCCTGTGGGTGTTCTTTTGATTAGAAATCAGGATCAATTAGGATGGTCAAGAGTACTGTTTAAAATTCAGGTTACGTGGGTAATGAGCAGGCGATGCTACATCCTATTCCAAATCTTTAACTGGACTTCTCTTGCATGCGCCATTTACTCACCGAGGGAGATCAAACAGCAAAGCGTCAGTAATGGGGTAAGCTACCCCCTTTTTCCCGAGTTTCAATCACAGAGCGGTGGTACTAGGTGCATACGGGGCTCTCTCTGAAGGGACGATCTCGGATTTGTCATAACCCTGGTTTGGACGCAGAGGAGCAAGTCATTAGTATTCAGTCGTTGCAGCGCTTAGTCGTCTCGGATCAGCCCTTCACCTGCTCTGCACGCCACAACTGTAAGGTCAACGGAATCGGCAGGTCCGCCAGTTCTTACCTTCCTTTGCTACGACCCGTCATGGCTGTCCCAAAAGCCCGGCCCAAAGCGACGCCGAGGAAAGAAGAAAGTACATATGGCCTGTCGTTCACGAACTGGTCAAGAGTTCCACCCTCATGCTGTCCCCGCTTACCCTTTCTGGCCCCGAACGGCGCGCGAATGATTTGGCTTCACTACAAATCCCACCTGAAGGTGCTACTGATAGTGCAATTTGGAATTTGCTTGACTGTCCTTACATTGCCAGAATACGATGCGTCGTTCTCAACCGAGCCGCTGTCCCGAATGTGCCTTGGGGAGGAAACATTCAGTCTCATCTGTGCTCGGTCGCCATCATAGAAAGAACGAAAGATCGAAGGGCGTTCTCGCGTCTCCCAAATTTTCCCTGCCCCATCAAGCGTTAGTTGTGGAATTGGATGAAGCCGTCCGCGAACTCGCGGTATCACTGAATCTTTGCTGCTGCGTTGAGTCGCGCTACCGAATCTGGCTCAGTGCGAACAACGAGACTCTCGTCGCCGAAACAGGCGTTGATCTTATTCGTTGCGAATCTTCTCGAGCGGAGCAATTCGATTCACATCTTCTCTGCTTCTATCGGCGCAGGCACTGGTTCTGTGAGATGTTCGCGTTCCTCGAGAACCTGCCAAATTGCGGCGCCTAGTTCGTCATACTTCACAGGGTCGTCTTCTTCCATGATCAGCTTTATCAGGCACTTCAGCCGAGTGGTTGATGCAGCGAAATTGTCGGACATGAGCTACATCTCCGCGAACAGGTGGGAAGATCACATATCAACTCGCCCGATTGCGCCGTGACGGCAATCACCCAGGCGCTCTTTTTAGCTCAGTATTCGGCCAATTCGGCCTTCGATAACGGGAAGTGGCAGCCCTGCCGAAATATCGGCAAGACCTCGCAGCATAGGTCTATATGGTTTGAAGTCAAAGGAATTGGCCGACCCCGGGCAGGGAAGCGTGCGTGCTCATACCGTGGTATGAGTTCCTTTGCCTCGACAGACACGACGCTGATACTTCGCTGTCCTCACTGCCAGATCGGGATCGAGTTCAGGCCGATGGTTGCGTACAAAGATGGGCGATTCGTATGTCGAGACTGCGCCCATACCGTGCGGCCTGGCTTTCCGGACTATTGCTGCTCCTGCCGTCCCTGTCGGAGCATTTTCCGTGATTGGAGTTCTCCGACTCGTCGCGGGGTTCCTAAGCCGCATTCCGATGGATGTGACCACTATCATCGCGAGATGTGAGCGCTCGCGCACTGGCGTGAAATTGACCAGTAGTCTCGCCGGAAACACGCAGCGCACAGGGCCGCATCAGAAATAGACGAAGAATATAGCGCTCCGTCCATGTGCGCCGCCGCGAGAGGACGGCACAGTCGTTCTGTTTTTCAATAGATCGAGCGCATGTTCAGACTCTTCAAACCCAACGATACTCAAAGTGGGGCGGACCACGACACGTCTTCTTTGGTGCCAGCTCAGCTTCAGCCGGCCATTTCCTTGTTGTTTTTTCCACTCGGAGCGCCTGCGCGGAAGGCAGGGCTTTTTAGGTGTGAAGGTGATGCGGTCGTTCCTCGATGGCTTGCCAGCCATTCTCGATAAACGTTTGCTTGGCGAGTGCCGCTTTGTCGACGGCTACGTGAAATATCTCCTGTTCTTCTCGAATTTCCCCTGAAAACGCTTGAATGCGCACGCCCCTCTGCCAAAGAGCGGAAGCGATTTCGCTTGGCACTCCTGAGCGCTTGGCAATCCGAAGCTCGAATTGTTTCACCCGAGACACGACTTGAATTACACCTGTAGAGCTTGCGGTCGAGAGAAATGTTTTCGGATTATCGCGCAAGCGGTCTCGCAAATTGCAATCCGCACAGGCTCCACCCATTTACTAGGGTGATTCGCACCACGCGCGCCTTGAGAATACGTGTCCTTCGCCGAAACTTCATATTACTTAGGGTGGGCGCCAACGGAATTTCTAGCGATACCCGAGAGCGATGTCGCAAGGATCTCCGTATTAAGAGCAGTGCTCCTCCGGCACTTTCGTTGAGTAGGGTGCAAAATTCTACGAATTCTTTGCCTGGCCCGATAATTCCGCGCACGAACACGGGTATGGCGAGAGAAAGTCGCTCCCAGCGGCGGCGTTCTTGAGCTGGTTGGTTCGCAGCGGCCAGTCCTCGCCCCCGACGCATACCCTATAATAGCCGGATGACAGCCGGTCCACCAGACAGGGTCACCTCAGATGACACCATTTAATTGACGAAGGTAGTGTGGAGATGAGATATCTCCGAGAAGGTTTGCGAATCGTTTCGGCTCGGTCATCCTGAGGCTTCGGCTCGGTCATCCTGAGGCTAGGGTCAATGAACGTGAGGGCGATTTTGCAACAGTTCGCCACGCAGCGTACCATCTGAGACTCGAATGACGCCTGTCGCCCTTCAGTATCGGGTCACCGACTGGTCGGGCGATTTGTTGTGCAAGTGACGTCATCCCAAAGCGAAAAATCATCGTCAATATTGCAAGCAGTGCGGACGGCTACGTCGCTCAGGTTTATACGGTCTACTGAAGTTCTCGCGCTCGATTGATGCGAAGATTCTCGGTCGCAAGACGTTTGACGTGAGTATGAAAATGGGCGCGAGCTTCAACGCAGATGACGTGCATTATGCTTTCTCTCGCCAGCCGCAGTATCCCTACCTGCCGGTGTCCAATTGGTGACTGGGCCGATCAGGGGCTTTGCCGAACGCCTCCGCAAGCAAACTGGCAAGAACATCTGGATGATGGGTGGAGGTGAGATCATGGGGTCCTTCCTTGACGAGCACGCGATTGACCGGTTCGGCATCACCATCGTGCCGACCTTCATCGGAGAAGGCATTCCCCTCATTTCACCGCCGCATCGTGAGGTGCCGTTCCGACTGGTATCTGTGGAAGAATTTCCGGACGGCATTGTTCAACGTCATTACAACGTGCAGCAACCGAGACCTGAGGAGAAAGAAAAGCTTTTGTAATCAGGCCTTTTATGCTCAAACAACCTCGGTTGGGTCAATCTACTAATAAGCAATGTTTCTAAAGGTGCGCTACACATCAGCTTTGAATCACCAGCCAGGATCTACGCGGATTGTTAAAATTCGCAACAGTTCGCGGGTCTATAAATCGCCGATCATGTTCCGTCCGGTGCGTAGTCAAATGGAGCCGTAGCGCCAAATAGCACTTGACGATCGCAAGGCTCGCATCCTAAGCTGAGCTGCAATTCCCCACAAAGTTGTAGTTTCCCGGATGCATGATATGCCCCGCGTTGCTCCAGCCACGCGTATCCGCCTTGTCGAAGCGTTATCTGGCCTTCAAAGACTGCGGCGTGAGATGGCACGCTTGTCGCAGGGAGACAAGACTTACGAGAGTAAGAAACGCGCTCTGCAAGCGGCAATTCAGGAATTACAGAAATGGCTTTCGGCGGATGCCTCATGACCGGGTTCTCAGTTGCCAAACCATATCGGTGTCGTGTCTGTGCGGGAAAAGAGGGGTTTCGATCGCGTCCTCGCACATTAATGGAGCGCTACATTCTTCCGCTGTTGCTCATGAAGCCGATGCGCTGAGCCGAACGGATTTCGCTTTGCCTCCGTAAATATATCCGCTCTCGTGAAGTCGATATAAAAACATCCCAACTGGGCGCACAATTTACGAACGCGACCTTCTAAGCGTCCCACACCGGTAATCGCGGTTCTTGCTGTATCCCGGTTCCGGATTTTGTAAATAAAATTGGTAAGCTCGGCATTCTGCAAGTCTCGGTTGTATTGTCGTTTTCAGGGCGGCTATGAGTGTGCGGCTGCTCCGCAGTTTGCCAAGTGTGCATACTACGCGGCACCCTCCCCCGATGGCCGCCCCTCTGTCACGTTGCATGTTCGCCTTGGTGCTCGCTGTTTGTGTCTGTAGGCGGCCGGTATTTTCCTGCGCACCGTACTCGGCCTGCATGCGAATATCTCGTAAACTCCCGCCACTCACATGTGGGGCATCGCGGCGTTCCTGACGCACGATAAATCCACGAACAACTTCTGGGTTGCGAAGCCGAGCTTCGCCGAAGGGCGGCACAACAAACGGCGATAGAGCATCTCAATATTCTGTCTGTTTAAATATTCAACTATCCGCTAAAGATCCGGTTCCGTCGCCCGGAGTTCAACAACCTGATGCACGTGAGAGCCATCTTAGTGCCATCTCACATTTGCGCAGCCTCTTTGAAGTCCCTGAAGAGTTGTTGCTCAAGGAAAAAGGAGTAACGATGGCAGTACGACCCATCAAAGCATCAAACCGAGGGAGAGCGATCCGTCGCAGAAACCACCCATACTTCAAGGACATCGCGCAGAAACTTGCGGGTAAAGCGCGCTCACCTGAACAGATCGCGCACTCACGTTCAACAGAAGAGTCAAGTGCCAAGAATATCCCGCGCCAGACTGCGGCTGCTGCGAGATGATCTGGACGGAATGCGAAACACGATGAGTGACACTTGCGACAATTTCTGGGTGATTTCGGAACACGATATCCGCGAAATGCTGGCCCGAACCGAACAGAAGATTGGGAGAGCGCTGGACATGCTGAAAACAGCAGCTTGACAGGCGCGATGTGCGAGGCCTGCAGAAAGCATTCTTGTTCGCGTAGCGAAACCAATCGTCCTTGCTCGGGAATGCTGCACCGCGAGGGCCAGATCTGATCTAAGCAAACACCCCCGCAACGGGGTGCCCATGGCAGGGTGCGAATGCTGTGACGTTTTCCGATCGCGCCTCTCCGTCCGAATGGAGTTCTGTGTGGAGAAGGATGAAGTAGACCGACTTCGCGAGGTCTTCGCTAGATCAGCGGAACGACGCAGGCCGGGTGCGTGGCGAGTCGTCCGCAAGTTTGGGGCGGTGCTGGGAGTGTGGCGACGGATTAGGCCAGGTAGACGCGTCCGTGAAAAGGACCGGAAAGACTGAAGCTAAGCCGACCCCGACGTGCTCCCCATTCCGGAGAACTGCGATCAAGCGGCCAGATCAGAACTTCTGGATGTCCCTGTCTCTTTGAGAAGTCGCACACTAACTTTGAAGTTGTCCTGGGCTGCCAAAAACGGCGGAATGTCCTGAAACTCACGTCAGGAAGTGGGATGGGCGAAGGGAATCGAGCTGGCCAAGCTCGCGAGGCGGGACAGCGGTTCTAAGGCCATTGAGTTCCCGAATACAACAATATGCTTTCCTGTACTCTGTCCATTGGACAACTCGTTCCTCGGGCTCGATTGCCGGGACGGGTTGCACTTTCTGGCCCTCAAGATCAAACACCAACGTTTCGCTGGAGACGTTTTGCCCGGCAATGCGCTTTCCATCGCGGCAACTGCCGTTGCCTGAAATCAGCGAGCCATACGCCGTGGAGGTGTGGTCGCAAGTGCAGCGGAATGGGTTTATAATCCTCGTACCGAGGTCTGCTTTTTACGCGCCGCTTCGAGTAAGGTACCCTCGACTCTGGATGTTAGGCCAAAAAAAGAGGCCTGCAAATGGCGCACCAATATCGACCTGAAAGTCTCGAGCATGAAGTAGCCGAACTTAGGAACAGTCAGAAACAACTCTTGAGCGCGCTGCGGCTACTTTTTGATCTTCTCGAAGCTTACGCACCTTCGTGGTATACAGAAGAGCATCACAAAAAGGCTCTGGCAGCTCTGCGGGTGCACCCCTGAGTCCCAGGCATTTCCTCATTCTGGCAGAGGCGTCTGTGCGCTCTGCCGCTTTCCTGTGCTGCGGATCACGCCTCGACCTACGTTGTGCGGCTAGACTGGCGCACAGGAATCTTGGAGGCGCAGCCTCGGTCCAGGTTCGGCCCAAAAGAAGAGAACACCGAGATGCTGAAGACCTTTCAGCTATGGCTCACGGCTCAGAATTACGTTCTCAAGACCTCCTGGGGGACGTCACCACCATCCGCCGCTTCAAAGCTATCCTGCAACGACAAAAACATCATTGAAGAGAACTCGCAACGCTGGAAAATGCATTGTTGGCATTCGAGCCGACTAGTCGAATCGTTCCAACTACTAACACCAGAATCACCGCCAACATGACGGCGTATTCCGCGATGTCTTGGCCCTCGTCAGACCAAAGCGTGTTTGCTAGATTGAGCATGGGAACAAGCTCCTTCTCGCGGTCGTCTTCTCGCGGTCGTACTGACTGACCGCCACTATCTCATTTTTTGAGCGTGTCGCTAGGTGAACGTGAAAGGAAAAGTACTGCGGCACCCCAACTCTTTAGGAAGTTTGCGCCCGGAAGATGTGGCTGTCAACTGGAGATTGCGGTGTTGTCGGTAGCACATGATATGTCCGGTTGAGATAGCAGATGAAATGTCCGCTTTGCGGGCGGTGAGGATAAGAGACCATGCGAAGCATGGAAGCTTATCCGAGGGCCGCGATGGAGCGGGCGATGAAAGTACAGGACGTGATGTTGCAGGCAATGGCGAAGAGGATCACGTGGTGGCAGGCGGCGGAGATCCTGGGCATCAGCGACCGGCACATGCGGCGGTGGCGGGAGCGCTACGTGGAAGAGGGCTACAACGGATTGCTGGACCGGCGGCGGGGCCAGCCCTCGCGTCGCCGGGTGCCGGTGGCAACGGTGGAGAAAGTGTTCGCGCTGTACCGGGAAAAGTATTTCGATCTGAACGTGCAGCACTTTCACGAGAAGTTGCAGGCCGAGCACGGGATCGATCTGAGCTACACCTGGGTGAAACAGGCGCTGCAGGGAGCGGGCCTGGTGGCGCGCGGACGCAAGCGCGGGGCGCATCGCAAGCGGCGCGAGCGGCGGCCGTTGCCGTTTATGCAGTTGCATATCGACGGCACAGCCGCCACCAGTGGTTTCAGGACGAACGCTGGTACGACCTGATCGTGATTCTGGACGATGCCACCAGCGAGATCTACTACGCGCAACTGGTGGAGGAGGAATCGACGGCGACGGTGATGGCGGGATTGCAGGAGAAGTGGAAGTGATCGAGCGCAAAGGCGTGTTCTGCGCCTTGTATAGCGACCGGGGCAGCCATTTCTGGCTGACGCCGAAGGTGGGCGGCAAGGTGGATCCGCATCGTCTGACGCAGGTGGGACGGGCACTGCGCGAGTTGGGTATCCAGATGATTCCGGCCTACTCCCCCCAAGCGCGGGGCCGGAGCGAGCGCAACTTTGGAACTTGGCAAGGGCGCTTGCCGCAGGAGCTGCGGCTGGCCGGCATCGGCAGCGTGGAGGCCGCCAATCGGTTTCTGCGCGAGCGCTACATGGCTGAGTTCAACCGCCGTTTTCAGTTGGCGGCAGCGCAGCCGGGAAGCGCCTTTGTGGCTTGCCGCAGGCGCGATCTGGATCTGGTGTTCTCGCTGCAGTGGGAGCGTGTGGTGAACCGCGACAACAGGGTGAGTTTTCAGAATCTCGGCTTGCAACTGGAACGGGTGGGCTGGCGCGCCACGCTGGCCGGTTGCCAGGTGACGGTGCATCAGCATCGGAATGGAACTCTGAGCATCACTCATGGCCCGCACCTGCTGGGACGTTATACGGCGGAAGGTGCACGGCAAAGCACCAGCAACACGCCGGCGCGACGGGCTGCTGACTTAACTTAAAACCGGACATTTTACTTGCTACAAAAACCGGACATTTTAACTTGCTAAGAACACTGGAGATTGCGGTGTGTGTCAAAGCTCGTTAGAAATGCTCCCACAGCTAAATCACTAGAAGTCACCCTTTGTTGTTGCTGTGATTCGGTTGCCCTGCGGCCTGGAGCGGAGCCCAGCTTCTGACACATGCGTCCAAACTGCGTCCCTAGCACCTCGCCCGGCAACTGCCGCGTGGTGTTCCGACCGCCCCGCAAAAGAGTTCAGGTGCGTCTTGGCATCGAATGCTCCTACATCGTTTTACTGCCTTCTCGTTTGTAGGCAAGTCTATTATCAGAATTCAAAGTTGATCGATGAATCGCCCGAGGGGGCAGCGATCTTCCGCAACCCGAGACAGTGATTGTCTACGGCATTGGAATCACCGCTTGAACTTCGTTCGAGTACGAACTCTGTCCACCTGACGCCGCTGCGGTCGTTACGTAATAATATGTGCTTCCCGACTGCACATTCTTGTCCGTATACGAGTTGCCAATCATACCGCTTACTAAGAGGATATAAGGCCCTCCTGGGACCGTTCCACGGTAGACGGCGTAGGTTACACCGGTAGAAGCCGATGGGTTCCACGTGAGAGCAACTGTGTGGGGTGCAGCAACCGTGATCGTGGCACTGGCAGACTTCGTACTGTCAGCCTGACTCGTTGCTGTGACAACGTCAGTTTCGACAGCTTGCGGTGCGGTGTACAGTCCCGATTGAGTGATCGTCCCAGTGCCCTTCGAGACCGTCCAAGTTACGCCAGTGCTGGTGGACCCTGAAACTGTGGCAGAAAATTGCTGTTGCCACTTTTCCGGCATAGCAAGCGACGTAGGCGATATGCTTATCGAAACCGCCTGTGGTGCCGACACGCTGACCGTAGCAGAAGCGGACGTAGAGCTGTTTGCTGCGCTTACGGCCCTGACTGTGTAAGTACCCGCGGCTGTAGGCGCTGTGTACAGTCCGCTCGTCGTGATTGTGCCACCAGATGCCGTCCACGACACCGCTGTGTTGCTCGTCCCTGAAATCATCGCGGTGAACTGTTGCTGCCCCCCGGCCTGGACACTCGCCGTGCCCGGAGAAACGGAAATCGACACCTGAGTGGGTTGCGCGACCGTGATAGACGCAGAAGCCGATTTGGTTGAATCCGCTGCACTCGTGGCAGTTACCGTGTAAGTGCCTGCCGTGGCGGGAGCAGTGTACAGGCCAGTCGTGGTGACCGTTCCACCGTTAGCTTTCCACGCCACGCCCGTGTTGCTCGTTCCAAACACGGAAGCGGTGAATTGTTGCTGCCCTCCGGTTTGAATATTCGCCGCCCCGGGAGAAACGGAAACCGACACCTGAGTGGGTTGCGAGACCGTGATAGTCGCAGAAGCCGATTTGGTTGAATCCGCTGCACTGGTCGCAGCTACGGTGTAAGTGCCTGCCGTGGCGGGAGCAGTGTACAGGCCAGTCGTGGTGACCGTTCCACCGTTAGCTTTCCACGCCACGCCTGTGTTGCTCGTTCCAAACACGGAAGCGGTGAATTGTTGCTGCCCTCCGGTTTGAACATTCGCCGCCCCGGGAGAAACGGAAATCGACACCTGAGTGGGTTGCGAGACCGTAATAGTCGCTGAAGCCGATTTGGTTGGATCCGCTGCACTCGCGGCAGTTACCGTGTAAGTGCCTGCCGTGGAAGGAGCAGTGTACAAGCCAGTCGTCGTGACCGTTCCACTGGTGGCCTTCCAAGCCACGCCTGTGTTGCTCGTCCCAAACACGGAAGCGGTGAATTGCTGCTGCCCTCCGGTCTGAATATTCGCCGCCCCGGGAGAAACGGAAACCGACACCTGAGTGGGTTGCGAGACCGTGATAGTCGCGGAAGCCGATTTGGTCGAATCCGCTGCACTCGTGGCAGTTACGGTGTAGGTCCCGTTCGATGAGGGCGCCGTATATAGGCCACTGCTGGTTACGGTCCCGCCCGACGTTTTCCAAGTCACGACCGTATTGGTCGTTCCATTGACGGACGCCGTAAACTGAGTTTGCTGCGTAGGCTGCAAAGACGATATTTGTGGAGACACCGACACAGACACGGTGCTTGATACACCACCGGAACCAAACATCGATATAAGACAACTTGAGTACCGGGAACCCGTCCACCACCTCGCAGGCAAGGAAGTGAGAGCAGTTTGATAGCTGGTCTCAGAATGACACCAGCCGCTGTTGCTATCCCTAAACTCAATTCGGCCATTCAATCCGAGCACAGCGACCCAGTATCGTTTCCCTTGCGTCACTTGCACCCCGGGTATCTGCACTGAGTTCCAACGTCCGGCAACGGGCTGCGCTATCACCGCTTGGCGCAGAAGTGTGCTCGGATGGTGGTAGTAGCTCGTATACAGCCCCACCGATATCGTGGTGGCAGTATTGGAGCCGTCGAGATACAGGGAAAGATAATTCACCTGCCCGGAGGAACTCGCCGTGACCGGAAATGCTTCTGCCATCCCAATGTTGTTGGTATCGAGCAAATTCAGGACCTGCGAATTGCCTAAGACTTGTTGGGTTTGAGCAAGAGCAGGTATTGAAAGCACAGCAAGTGTGAGGATGTGCCAAACAAAGCGGTCTGACAGCCGACGAGGGGGAGCGACAAGAGCTTTCATGGGGGAATTGGGCCCTTTCTCCGCGATACTTGCAGAGCTTTCTTCGGTTTGTTCTTGTATCTCACAAGGAAGTTTGATCGCAAAGTCACGTTAGTACAGGTGGCCGCTACCCTACACCCGGATCTTGTGGCTCGGCACGGCATTGAACCGTATCCGCTGGCTTTTCAGACCAGCACTCTTCCGTCGCGTAGCGAAATCAATCGCCCTTGCTCGGGAATGCTGCAAACCCGCGAGGGCCAGATTTGATCTAAGCAAACACCCCCCGCAACGGGAATGCCCATGGCAGGGTGCGAATGGTGTGACGTTCTCCGATCGCGCCTCTCCGTCCGAATGGAGTTCTTTGTGGAGAAGGATGAAGTAGACCGACTTCGCGAGGTCTTCGCTAGGTCAGCGGACCGACGCAGGCCGGGTGCGTGGCGAGTCGTCCGCAAGTTTGGGGCGGTGCTGGGAGTGTGGCGACGGATTAGGCCAGGTAGACGCGTCCGTGAAAACGACCGGAAAGACTGAAGCTAAGCTGACACCGACGTGCTCCCCACCCCGGAGAACTGCGATCAAGCGGCCAGATCAGAACTTCTGGATGTCCATGTCTCTTTGAGAAGTCGCACAATGAGTTCGGGGCCCATCGCCTCTGGAACGGGAAAGTCCATCTCTGTCGACGATTTTGGGCGCTGTCGCGCTTCCCGCCGGACCGAGAGCTCGAATCTGTGATGTCTGGACATCAACAGATACGGATGTGAAATCAAGCTCCCTGCCCAAGCAGAGCTTGGATGGGGCACCTTCAAATGCCAGGATCGCCACCCGGCAGGAAGCGCTGCGAATTCGTAATACTCGTTAAAGTCTCCGTTACCCGTTATGGGTTCACAATGCGGAACGCCATGTAATATTGGCCAAAGAAAATCAGCTTGCCACCTTTTGCGTAATAGTAGAGGTTAGCAACGGTTCGAGGATTGGCGCTACGGGGCGTCATATTGGGAGCAAACGTCCAGCTTACAAATTGATTGTTGCTGAGCGAATTGCAAGTTACCGTGAGCAGTCCAGTCGTCGTCGGCGCCGGAACGCCTACACAACCGGGGCAAGCGCTCACATGAACAGATCGCGCACTCCCGTTCAACGGAGCCGAGGGCCAAGAATATCCCGCACCAGACTGCGGTTGCTGCGAGATGATCTGGACGGAATGCGAAATGCGATGAGCCACACTTGCGACAACTTGGTCATTGGCCCGAGATGCAGCTCCAGCAAAGGTGAGTGAAAGACCGCGGCATACTTTGTTTCCGTCGAGCGTTCTGGTCAACTGTCAAGATGACGGTAGTTGCAAAGCGTGTGGCTGCAATGTTGGTACGCTGACTGAGATTCGTTGTCCGCGAAATATGCCCGGTCAATCTTGGCCGACTTTACTTTCATTCTTCTCCCTATCAGAAAACCTGAAATGGATTCACCGGGGTCAACAGATAACCGTGCTGCTGGCCATTCCTTATTCCTGATCCTACGATCTGGCCCCAAGCGTTGATATCGCTTGCGGACGTGAGCACCCATCCGCAATTGGGGGGAATTAAAGTATTCAAATCTCGCATTCCTGTGCGCTCGGTCCAAATGAATGGACGGCCAGTCACGTCAATTCCGCGCCCCAGAAAATCGTTGTTGTAAGTATTACCTGATGCGCCGATAACCTGACCGAAGTAGTTAATCTTATGTGCAATGCTCGCCGTATCACCTGGCAGCGTACCTAGATCGACCGCAAACCCGTTCGAGTTCCAAAGTACCGCATGGGTGTCTTTGTAGTACTCCATTTCGAGGCAGCCATCGAATCCGTATGGGTGCGTGGATGAAAACCCGACGACCTGTCGCAAGTCATTGATGCCCTTAGCGCCGCTACAGTAGAGTCCCTGCGGATCAGGTCCGGCCAGACCGCCGAGCGGATAAACTGTGCCGTTATCGTTCACTTCTGCCTGCTGTTGAAATCCCAAGTACCCGGTTTCTTCAGCAATCTGTCCCTTGTTGTTAATACCATTTGCGATTGTTTGGTATCCCCAAAACCAAGCAGGTTCGCCAACAATTGATTGTGAAGGAACGAATGCAATCCCGGTGGCCTTCGTCCAGAGAAACGGGTCTATGTACGTTTGCACGTCGCGATGATTTCCAATGACGACGCCCTTGACGTTTATACCCGTAGCGTAAAAATAAAGGAGTCCGGGCTCGCACCAAAATGGTCGTTCGGGTTCGTACACACCGTATGCGCCCAGACCTTGCATACCTCGCCCCCACCTCCAAAGAAAGGGTTGAGTAAGAGTAGTGCAGGCAACATTCCCACCCTCGCCGGACAGGTCGTAAATAGTACCTGGCCCATCGGCAGTACCCGTGACCACTCCAAGATCGTTGACATCGGCAGCGCTGCTGAAGGTACCGCCCGGCATTAGACCCAAATCTCGCATGCCGCCCCATTTCGTCCAGAAATAAGCATGCCCGTGGTAGTTGCCGACCACCTGCGCCCAACCGTTTATCCCTGTTGGTGCGAGCGGTCCTAAATCCGTCACGGTGTATCGTTGCGCCACAGCCGCCGCTGTACTGAAGCACAACACAAATAACAACAGGGCGTGAGACTTCTTTGCTTGCATAGACATTCGATCCTCCTGAAAGGAAGGGACTACTGTGTTTGGGCCGACGGTCTAAGCAGGGGGGAACTGCTCATTAAGAAGAACGGGACATTGTCGGAGCAGAAGAGGCAGTTGTCAATATGATGGTGGTTACGATAGAGGCACACAGGAGAGTCACCAGGGCCATTTTGGATTTTGAAGGGACGGTTTTCCGAAACTGAGCCTGGAAAAAGGAGGGCCTACACCCCATCGAACGCAGGCGCTCGCATCGGGGAGGGCGAGAAAGGAAGACCGCCCCCTTCCCCGAGAGACGAGACGACTCCCTTCCTCGGAACCCTGCGTGACAGTAAGCGAGCATGGAAACTCGTCGACTACTTCGTTACTACGTGCAAGCAGAATTGTGGTGCCCTACTTTGTCCGATCGACTATTCGCACTGTTTCGGTTCTCCCAGTGCTCGCGCTGCGATATGCAGCGTCCACAACTTCCTGATTTTGCCAGCCTTCTTCTCCTGAAACCCGAAACTCGATGCCAGCTTCGAGGGCTGCAGAAAAAGCGTCGACCTGGCGTGCATATGCGTCAGTGTTCGATACCACTTCCCTTTCAACAACCTTCCCTCCTCTCCGTAACTCAATTTCTAGCGGATCTGACACGCTGAACGCATTATCCGCACGCAACACTCCTTCTTCCCCCACAATTTCTATGGGTGTGCGATATTCGGCACGGTTCGAGACCAAGACGGACCCGAGCGCTCCCCGAGCAAAGCTGAGAGAAAGTACAGCCGCAGCTTCCACGTCTCCCGAGAATTTGTCTGAAGTCGTACTTGCAGCAACCCTAACGATTTCGTCGCCCAGAACGAAACGCAAGGCGTCGACACAATGTACGCCTGTATCAATAATGGGACCGCCACCCGCAATGGCCGCGTCGGCTATCCATCGTCGAGCGTGAGTGCGCCCAGGAAAGGAGAACTCGGATCGAACTAGAACAGGCATCCCGATTTGGCCTGCAGCAACCCGCTCCCGCAAGGACGTGATGCTCCGCGCGAAACGAAAAATCTGCGCTACTCCGAGTACGACGTTGCCATTGTGTGCAGCCGCAACCATCCGGCTGCACTCGTCACTATTTAGGCCCATTGGTTTTTCGCAAAGCACTGGTTTTCCACTTTCGATTGCCACCATGACATCATTCAAGTGAGATGAGTTTGCTGTTGCGACGAAGACCGCGTCGACGTCGTGGCAGTGGCAAAGGCTCGCCGGAGAGTCAAAGGCGTGAAGGATTTTGTACTCAGCGGCCGATTGCTGCGCTTTCGCAAGGTTACGGCGGGACAGCGCAGTCACCTGGCTATTCGTAGCGATTGCGAAGCCTGGCATTAGCCGCCGCACTGCATGAAGTCCGAAACCAATAATCCCGTAGCGAATCATGCTTCACCGTGTCCACTGTCTCGATTAGGCAGGATTATAGTGCGAGGCAACGTTCAGCGGCATTGGCACATTCTCGCCTGTGCAGAACCGCCCCAATGTCTCAAGTTGGTTCACGGCCGTCGTATAACTGGCTGCACGAGATCGGGAGGATCTTGCTCGACCCAGTTCTGTTTCCGGCCCATGACGGCTAAAGCGACGCGAAGGTACGATCCACGTGCGATCAAGCGAGGAACGGAGTCGGATGGCTCAACTCCTTCTAGTGGGCGAGTACCCTTGCTTGACGCTTCTCGTCACTATCCACCAGAGGCGCCCGATACCTGGCTGCAGCTGAAATTCCAGTCCGCGTGCAGCAAATGCTGCTCACAGGACCCACAAATATGGCTATATAAAGCTGATATGCTGATGAGGTCAGAGGCGGGATTCGGAGGAGTGATGAGTGTTCCTCAAAAATTAAAATGGAAAACGCGGCTGGTACAGCATGGTTTCCCGGATCGTTCATTCGACATCGAGTTTTGGCAGGAGCAGGGGGATGAAGCCATCTTCTCTGCAGCATGGGAAATGGTTGTATTAGCTGAGGAAACCAACCATGGCAGAAAGCCCAGACTACAAAGAACTGCTACAACTCTTAAACGAGTTTGAGGTTGAGCACTTGATTGTCGGCGGTTTTGCTGTCATGAAATACCGCGAACCGCGTTACACGAAAGATGTCGATCTGTGGGTGCATAGTACAGCGCCGAACTCCCTCGGGCTTATTGACGCGCTCAGGAAATTTGGAGCTCCCCTGGACAATGATGGGATCACTGTCGAGACGTTCAGAGCGAGAGAACTGGGGTTCTCAGTATGGGAGGTACCGCGCCATTGAGTGTCAACGTGCCGGTCGAAGAAGTACGTTATTGGGCAGGAATCTGAACATTGCTGACGACGTTCGAGTATCCGCTCTCCTGATTGCTGGTGTCCGCCGCAGTGGTGGCATAGCAGTAGGAAGTGCCATTCACGACGCTCGAGTCGGTGTAGAGCGTGCTCGTATCCAGCGTTGAGTTGATCTTGCTGAAGCTTCCACACGCGCTCGCGTAAACAGCGCGATAGATGTTGTAGCCCAAGATATTCGAAGACGTGCTCGCATTCCACGAGAGGCTTACGCTATGAGTGGGCGCGGGCGTGCCGGATCCCGTCAATGATGCGGCTGTGGTTGAAGGCTGCGCATTGCTGGTGAAGGTGAGAGTGCCGCTGGCTGTTCCTGAGGCCGTGGGACCAAACGTCACTGTAAACGAGGTGCTGTTTCCCGCCGCTATCGTTGTCGGCAGAGTAAGACCGGTGATCGTGAAGTTGGAATTATTTGTGCTCGCGCCGCTGACGGTGACGTTAGCGCCGCTCGCCGTCAGAGTTCCCGTAGCTGAAGTGCTGCTCCCGACGACAACGCTGCCCAAGTTGAAACCTGTTGGTGTAACAGCGAGCTGTCCAGCAGCAACCGCACCGGATCCTGAAAGAGGAATCGTTAATGTCGGATTGGCCGCCGTTGACGTGATGGTCACGTTCCCGCTCGCTGCTCCCGACGAGGTTGGAGCGAAAGATACGCTGAAGCTCTTGCTCTGACCGGCATTCAGAGTGATTGGCGGAGTGATCCCAGTCAGAGTAAAGCCTGATCCACTCACACTTGCTTGGGAAACCGTGACGCTCGATCCTCCTGAATTCGTCAATGTCCCGGATAGCGATTGCGCGCCTCCAACCGTGACAGTACCGAAACCTAAACTGGTGGGGTTTGCAGCGAGGGCGCCTGGCGTTACAGCGGTTCCCGACAACGGAATGCTCAGGCTTGGATTCGAGGCATTCGACGTTATAGTTACGTTGCCGGTCGCGGATCCGGAAACTGTGGGAGCAAACTTAACAGTCAAGGTTGTGCTCTGCCCAGCAGTCAACGTAAGAGGCGCGGTGAGTCCACTCGCAGTAAAGTCTGGTCCGCTTACGGCGGCCTGAGAAATCGTGACGCTCGATCCGCCTGAATTCGTCAATGTCGCAGACAGGGATTGCGTCCCTCCAACCGTGACCGTACCGAAACCTAAACTGGTGGGGTTTGCAGCGAGGGCGCCTGCCGTTACAGCGGTTCCGGACAACGGAATCGTCAGGCTTGGATTCGAGGCGTTTGACGTTATGGTCACGTTTCCGGTCGCGGATCCGGAAATTGTGGGAGCAAATCTAACGGTGAAGGTTGTGCTCTGCCCAGCATTCAAGGTAAAAGGAGCGGTGACTCCGCTCAGAGTGAAACCTGAGCCGCTGACAGCTATTTGAGAGACCGTAACGCTCGAGCCTCCCGAATTCATCAGTGTCCCCGACAAAGATTGCGTCCCTCCTACGGCGACAGTCCCGAAAACCAGACTGGTCGGGTTCGACGTGATCGCGCCTGCCGTCGCGCCGATTCCCGACAAGGGAATGCTCAGGCTTGGATTCGAGGCACTCGATGTTATGGTCACGTTCCCAGTCGCGGATCCAGACACTGTCGGAGCGAATTTAACGGCGAAGGTTGTGCTCTGCCCAGCGTTCAAGATGAAGGGCGCCGTGATTCCACTCAGGGTGAAGCCTGATCCGCTTACCGCCGCCTGCGAGATCGTGAGGCTTGAGCCCCCGGAATTCGTTAATGTTCCGGATAGCAATTGCGTACCTCCGACACTCACGGTACCGAAGGCCAGAGTGGTCGGGTTCGAAGTGATCGTGCCTGTCGCCGCTCCGATTCCGGACAACGGAACAGTCAGGCTTGGGTTGGAGGCATTTGAGGTTATGGTTATGTTGCCGCCCGCCGATCCGGAAACCGTGGGAGCGAATTTCACGCTAAAGGTTGTACTCTGACCGGCATTTAAGGTAAGGGGGGTGGAGATTCCGCTCAGAGTGAAACCCGATCCGTTCACAGCCGCCTTGGAAATCGTGACGCTCGATCCGCCGGAGTTCGTCAATGTCCCCGACAAGGACTGCGTGCCTCCTAGGGTGACGGTACCGAACGCCAAACTGCTCGGGTTGGACGTGATCGCTCCTGCGGTCGCACCGGTGCCAGACAACGGAATGGTAAGGCTTGGGTTGGATGCATCCGACGTTATGGTTATGTCGCCGCTCACGGACCCGGAGGCCATCGGAGCAAACGTCAAGGTAAAGCTTATGCTCTGTCCAGCGCTGAGAGTGATGGGCGTGCTGACTCCGCCGAGCGTGAAACCTGATCCGCTGACGGACACTTGCGAAATCGTGATGCTCGATGGGCTTGAGTTAGTTACGGTTTCGGAGAGCGATTGCGTGCTGCCCACAGTCACGCTTCCGAAGTTCAAACTGGTCGGATTCGAGCCGAGGGAACCTGCGGCTATACCGCTTCCTGTGAGTGAGATTGTTGCAGCGCTATTCGTTGCATCGCTTGTGATGGTACTCGTGGCGTTGAAAGCTGCAGCCGCATTTGGTGTGAAGGAGAACGTGATGGTCGTATTTTGACCCGCCGCAATAGAAACCGGAAGGGTGGGACTCGTTACCGCAAAATATTTCGTCGATACGGAGTCGCTGCTGATTGTGATCGAGGTGCTTCCGGTATTCGTTGCAGAAATCGCCAGCGCTTTGCTGCTGCCAGCGTTCACGCTTCCAAAATTGAGCACTGAACTTGAGAGTGACAGCGCTCCGACTTGTGGCTGCGTGCTCGAGCTACTGGTACTGATACCCATGCAGCTGGTAAGCAGAGCGAGTGAGCAAATTGTCAGGGCGGCAATTGCTACGTCTAGCAACTCGGGGGAGTGTGCTTTCACTTGTGTTCGGGCCTCAGCCTGTCGGTTGGACACGATCAGGTTCGGATGGACTGAGGACAGTTTCTACTGGGAAAGCACGGTCAGGGTAGGTTCCGAAGGTGTAATAGGGCCACCACCCAGAAGGTCATGTTGCGAAACTCAACAGAATAAGGCGACCAGTGGATCTACGATCCCAGCCGGTCAGACGGGGTCAGGCGCAGATTGAGGCTTCTCCGGTAGCGGCGCAGACCGTAAACGGGACTGCTCATCCCCCGGGATCTTGAGGCGTGATCTCACAGTGGCGCGGATGTGCATTTTGCGAAGATCTTATCAGTGGAACCATGAACGCTTGAGACGTTCCTGATTCAAACGATCGAGTTGATTTCGTTGCCGTATGGCTCGACGCCTTCTGATCACCAACAGCCCATCGTGACGCTATTCGTCACTGTGCTGCCAATTCTCTTCCAGCACGTTCCGCGTGGCAACGATCAGGCTCCGATGATCACCTCTTTGATCGAGATCGTTCCAAGATTTGCCCCTCTTCGAAAAGCACGTGAACGAAATGCGTCACAATGTGCACTTTATTAAAATCCATCTCGTTGAAAACGCGGGAGTTCTTGGCTTCGTTTCGAAAAATCCGATGCTCGCGTCGCATCGCGTATCGAGCTACAAGACGGTTGTTCATTCCTCATCCGTCATATCCTGGTTCATAAGGACGACCAGCGGATCCCACTCATCATTTCGGCTGGTCGGGACCGGAACCGACGCGGTATCGTGCGACACCTCGAGGGTCAGTGGCGCGGGAACACTGTCCCCCTTCCGGAGCCGCTGTAATCTCTCCAGTTGGTTCATGGCTTGAAAGAGCTGGCGATTGATCGTTGTCTGATAGCGCACGAGTCGATCCATCGAGCTGTGCTTAAACGGATTTTCTCGTGACAGATCCGCCGCTTCATGGTGAGCCGCTACCCCAATCCGCCAGTATTCGTGCGCAATCTTCTCGACCAGAACTTCTTCCAGCGTGCCGACCGGTTCCAAGTCCTGTTGCAAGCTGCGCAAGAGACGGGTGAACTGTTTCTTGCTCCGGCCGTAAAGAAGAGGAAGCCTATTCGAAAGCAAACCATGCCGTGTACTGTTCCAGGAACTCATGGTCTTGCCCTGCGATGTCTTCGGACCGGTGGATCTCTGCGCGTTCGCCCGGTTGGCCGCGATTTTGCGCGGCGACGATCCGTTCGTCGGCAGAGCCTGCATCGGCGCTGACTCGACGGTGGCCGCTACGGGAACGACCGACTTGGAGAGGTTCGTTTCGGATGGGGGCTGGTCTGATTCTGACTGAGGCGGCAAGTCGGTGTCAGGTTGAGTGTCGTCCACCATCCAAACCTCCGGTCCGCGGCAATGGCTTGTATTGTCCTTCTGTACTTGCCGGGGCTATGTAATTTTGCAACACTCCTTTCGCAATTCAAGCAGGCGAACTCGCTCGTCTCGTTACGATTGTAATGAGATTCGTGGGCGCTCTGAGGAAGCTGAAGTTCCTTTATCGCCTCGTGTGGTTGATGTAGTACCTAACAAGCATGTCAAGCGCATCTACTGCCAGCGTATCGCTATCGAATTGTCCCAGCCTACCTACGACCCCTACCCACACGATTCTGTTGCAGTCTGGGGCCGCTGCGGCTATCAGTTTGTGTATGACAGGTTGCGGGGGGTTTCCAAACATGAACGATTTGTGCGGCGCCAAGCCTACTGAAAGAACTAGCTCGTTTTTGGGCTCGTTCGGGATCAGTTGGTCGAAGTGATGATAGAGCGCGAAGTGCCCGATCTGAATGTGAGATTCTGTTATGACGATCTCACGCAAGTTGCCGATTTCAGACCTGATTGCCTCCGCGCGCTCTTTCAGCAGACGCTTCAGATTTTCATACTCTGAGCGTGCATTCGCAGCGACGAACGCCTCGCCTCTCTTCTGCAGGCTTTGTTGCTCAAGGGGTCGGGGTTCGGTTTCTAGTTGCTTTTGTCGCTGCTGCTCTGCGGCGTGGGCCTTAAGCCGTTCCGCCAAGTAGTCAGACATTCAGTTGCACCTCGTCTACTTGCATTTCTTCCCGCTGGGAGCAGACGTTTCCTTTTGTCCCCACGTTCTAGTGCCGGCGACGCTCCATTTTGCAACTCCCGATTGCCATTTCGAACCCGGAATACTCCTTTGTCATTACGTTTGTAATGTGATTGTGCGCAGGCGTGAAGAGCGCACGAGGTGTTCTGTGGCCGCGGTTTGGGATCTTACGACAATCAAGGGAACGAATTAGTAGTGCGGAAACCTCTGTGTCTTTCGGCGGATGTTGCCGATTTCGTTACAGTTAGGAAGAACGCAGCGGAAGGCTGCGAACTTCTGTGACTGTCGGGAATCTCCATAAGCTCGGCAGCATGGGGTTGTGAAGCTTTCCCTATTCTCCCTCCTCCTGCTCCTGCTCGGCACGCGATGCTTCGGCACTGTTGCCGTCACGACCACTTCACTGCCCAATGGCACCGTCGGTACAGCATATTCGGCAGTCGTAAAAGGGAGCGGCGGGTGCACTCCCTACAAATGGGCGATTGCATCCGGAGCGCTGCCCGCCGGAGTTACCGCGAAGGCGTCCAGCGCTACGACTTCGCTGAACCTCGCTGGAACGCCAACAACCGCAGCCACCTACTCGTTCACCGTGAAGGTCACCGGGTGCGGTGGAGGCACTTCGCAGAGGGCGTACAAAGTCGTCATCCAGGCGGCGACCTCCGGCGGCCTTGCCGTCACGACCACTTCACTGCCCAATGGCACCGTCGGTACAGCATATTCGGCAGTCGTCAAGGCGAGCGGCGGCTGCACTCCCTACAAATGGGCGATTGCTTCCGGAGCGCTGCCCTCCGGTGTCACCGCGAAAGCGTCCAGCACTACGACTTCGCTGAACCTCGCTGGAACGCCGACGACCGCCGCTACCTACTCCTTCACCGTGAAGGTCACCGGGTGCGGTGGAGGCACTTCGCAGATGCGCGTACAAAGTCGTCATCCAGGTGGCGACATCCGGCGGCCTTGCCGTCACGACCACTTCACTGCCCAATGGCACCGTCGGTACAGCATATTCGGCAGTCGTCAAGGCGAGCGGCGGCTGCACTCCCTACAAATGGGCGATTGCATCCGGAGCGCTGCCCGCCGGTGTCACCGCGAAAGCGTCCAGCACTACGACTTCGCTGAACCTCACTGGAACGCCGACGACCGCCGCTACCTACTCCTTCACCGTGAAGGTCACCGGGTGCGGTGGAGGCACTTCGCAGATGGCGTACAAAGTTGTCATCCAGGCGACCGCCAACCATGTCGTGGACCTGAGTTGGAAGGCTTCTACGTCGAGCGACGTTACTGGCTACAACCTTTATCGTAGTCCGGATGGAGCAACGTGGAAAAAGATCAATGCAAGCCTGATCGCATCAACCTTGTATGCGGACTCCACCGTGGCCAATGGCAGCACATATTACTACGCGGCGACAGCAGTTGATATTTACGGACATGAAAGTAGCAAGACAACGCCAATCAAAGTTGCTATTCCCTAACGGAAGGGCTCTGCGTCGAAGACTGGACAGTATTCGGCGGGATTCAAAGGGAGCAGGAGTATTACTCACTAAGGCAGGCAAGAGCAGGGCATGATGTGTCGGCTCGGAAGCGCCGATTCCACGTCGCGCCGAAGCCCCTTGATACGCTGCAGCAGCCGTTCTTCATTGACAACTCAGCACAGCTTCATTCGAGAGAAGGGTGAAGACCACAGAGACTGCCCGTGCCATCGTCCGTCTGGCCGATTCGGAGTGTTCCACGAATCTCACATGTTCTAGTTCCTTCGTGACCTACCGGGAATTATTGTCGCGGGTAAAAATAAAAACACTGCGGTCTTAGCTTTTCTGCCGCGGCAAGCAAAGCTCTACAAATCCCCCTGCCGTGCTAAACAAGCACGTGCAAAAGAGAGCGAACGACATGAGGTGTCTTGGTTCCCCCCAGAGACCTGCCTTCTGGATTCTCATCCTTTTTTCACTGTTATTGATTTCCGTTGCAGCCACTGCGCAGATGTCACTCTCGGCGTCGAACATCGCGTTTGGCAGCGTGCAGGTCGGAAGCAGCGTAATCATGCCTGTTGTTGTGACGAATACAGGCAAGCAAATCATCACGATTTCGCAAGCCACGGTTTCCGGGACCGGGTTCAGTTTCGCTGGTCCCAATCTCCCCATCACTGTAGCTCCACAGCAAAGCGTGAGTCTGTCAGTCTCCTTTGCTCCGCAAACAGCAGGAAGCATCAGCGGGAATCTCAGCATTGCGTATTGGGCTTCCTGGGGCGGCAAGAACACGCTGCACTCGAGCAGCGTCACAGTTGCCCTCTCCGGAACTGGCCAGGCGGCCGCTTATTTAGCCGTGCCTTCCAGCATGAATCTAGGAAGTGTCACGATCGGCAGCAGCCAAACGCAAGCACTCACCATCTCTAACTCGGGCGGATCAAGTCTCACCATTTCCGGAGCAACCGTGAGTGGCAGCGGGTTTAGTGTGAGTGGTTTGACTTTTCCTTACATTCTACCTGCTGGTGGTAGCGCGAGCCTGTCTGTGACTTTTACACCGTTCACGACAGGGACCGACAATGCCGTACTCTCCATCAGTTCCAATGCGTCTGATTCGACGGTCGCGGTATCTCTCACAGGCACTACGCCGACAGCAGGCTATCTGAGCGCACCTGCGAGCTTGAGTCTCGGGAGCGTGGCAGTGGGCAGCAGCCAAACTCAAGCGCTCACGCTATCCAACTCAGGTGGATCAAGCCTGACCATTTCTGGCGCAACTGTGACTGGCACCGGTTTCAGCGTGAGCGGCTTAACGTTTCCCTACACCCTAGCTGCTGGGGGCAGCGCGAGCCTGTCTGTGATTTTCACCCCCTCCACAACCGGGACGGACAATGCCGCCCTGTCCCTCACCTCCAATGCATCCGATCCGACTGTCGGTGTGTCTCTGACCGGCAGCGGAACTACATCGAGCGGCACATTGGGCGTGACACCAGGTTCCATGAGCTTTGGTAGCGTAACGATCGGGACCACACAGACTCAGACCGGCAGCTTAACTGCGAGCGGCGGGAGTGTGACTGTGTCTTCGAGCAGCTCCAGCAACTCAGCGTTCGCTCTCGGAGGATTCACTCTGCCCGTGACCCTGGCAGCAGGTCAGAGCGTGCCGTTCACAATTACATTTGCACCCACCGCGACAGGGACGGCTTCAGCGAATATTTCCTTCTTCACCAGCAATTCAACGTCAGCTTCAGAAGCCGCGAGCGGCTCAGGTGCTACCATCCAGCACACTGTTGATCTGTCGTGGAATGCGAGCACGTCCACCTCGATTTCCGGATACAACGTGTATCGGGGAACTGTGAGCGGAGGGCCGTACACGAAAATCACTTCTGCACTCGACTTTTCCTTGAACTACAGCGACAGTACAGTCCAGTCGGGTCAAACTTACTATTACGTGACCACAGCCGTCGATTCGTCCGGCGTCGAGAGCTCCTTCTCGAGCCAAGTGCAGGCTGTGATCCCGTTTCCGTAATCAATCGAAAAACCTTGTGGGACAATTCTGGACATTGGAGCACTGAACTCCGTGTCATCTCAATGCAGTTCGCAAACTTCTGTGTTTGACATAGACGTTTCAAATCACAAAAATAGTTTCAACATGTACTAGGTTTGCGTCCGCTCGCGCCGACTGGCACACACCAGACGCCGCTCGGTCGAGCTCTTGTTTTGTCGGTAATATCAATCCCAAAAGGAGTACTTGATGAACGCTAGAATATTAAAACTCGTGCTGATTGCTGCCACTTTGGGTAGCCTCTTCGTTTCAAGGGGCTTCGCTGCTACGAGGGCGACTGCAGCGGTCACTCCATCCATCACAGTGGCTGGCAGCAAAGTATTTCTTCACACAACAGTGAGCAATCTTGCTGTGACCAATGAGGCTGTTACGGTGTCAGCGAACATCACCAACCCTGGAACCTGCGTCACCGGCCATCTGCCAACGCAAGCAGGTGCTTTCGCCTTCGGTTTGCGACCCAATGAGACTCGTTTTGCGGATCTCTCGCTGGATATTCCGGCATCGACGTGTTCAGGGACCTACACTGTCACCGTGTTCGTGAAGAACAGTGCGGGAATAGTGTTGGCAAGTGCCAACTCTAAGTTTACCGTCATGATTCCAACACCCTAGCTAGCTAGAGGTTCACGAAGAAGTTCGCGGGATAGGAGGCCGAGGCATCAATTCTCGGCCTTCTCCACTTTGGTGGCGGTTGAAGACCGGACGACAAAGTCCTCTGATCTCATTCCGGCTCGGACGCCTGGTATTCCAGGGGCAAGAATTAGCTAAGCAGCGTGAGAGGGATAACGCTACTGCTGTGGTCCGTATACACACGCGAACGCGGTCGGCGATCAGACGAGCAGTCCAAGAGCATATCAGGGATCCTGCTCGCGGTGGGGTAAGTGGTTTTACCACTTCAGACGATCAATCGTAAGTAGGTTGACCAGCCCCCATAAATATGGGAGCATGACAAATATGAAGACCACGCTAGAAATTCCCGATGCCATCTTTCGCCGCGCCAAGTCTATCGCTGCCCAGCGCGGGATTCCGCTCAGGGAGTTGGTGACGGAAGCGGTCAAGGAGAAACTGGCCCAGACGCAAGCTCCCTCGGAGCAACCCTGGATGGCTGCTTTCGGCAAACTCCGACGTCTGCGCAAGGAAACAGCCAAGATCAGTCGCATTATCGAAGAAGAATTCGAGCACGTTGAGGCTGAGGACCAGTTGTGATTCTGGACACGAATGGACTCTCGGCTCTGGCCGACGGCGAACCCGCGCTGGAACCGGTTCTGCGCAGGGCCGCGCAAGTTGCCATTCCTGTCATCGTTCTAGGCGAATACCGATATGGGATTTCACAGTCTCGTAACCACATCCACTACGAGCAGTGGCTCGCCGAGTACCTGCCGAGCTTTCGAATTCTGGACATCGATGAACGGACGACGATCTCCTATAGTGCTGTTCGCAGGCAGCTAAAGAAGGCGTGGAACTCCCATTCCTTCGAACGACGTTTGGATTGCGGCCTTATGCCGCCAACATTCTTTACCTCTGCTGAGTCGCGACCGCCATTTCGACGCTGTCTCCGGAATCGTAAGACTCGACTGGTAGGAATTCCCCTTACCGTGCCTTCCTGCACAATTCAGGGACCCCTCGCGATCGCTCTGTGACGCCCTCCTTGGCACTAAGCGAGAGCTCGGTAATCGCTCACGTTTCTAGTTTCAAAAACAAGACTTTCAGTCGACTGACTTGGTGCCTAATCGGCCAAGGAGCGGTTGAAGGAATTTTGTGCCTTGTTTTCTATAGGCGTCGGAACCGGCCACAATAAAGGCCTCGCATATGCGAGCAGCGCTTTGGCCTTCGCGAGTTGCTATTGCTTCAATATCTCGCTTCAGGTTTGACGTCACTCTAAAGGTCAGGCGAGTATCCTTCTTCATCGGCGCAATCTTAGCACCCCCCCCTTTGGAAATCTTCATATACCCATTGACGTAGGAGGTAACCTATGTCATCCTTATGTCATCCATATGGCATCCGTTCGGATGCTAGCAAAGAGGGCTTGCAATGCGTCTGCGCCGTGACAGCGATCTATTTTCGCAAAATTCTCTAGCGGCCAAGGAAAAGTGGCCATCCCGAATAAACCGACGCGAAATCGAACTTCTTCGGGTACTGACTCGAACCTATCGGTTTTCCGTTTCTGCTGGGGACTTGCTTCTACTCGAAAATGGGTGGTACGTCACCCACACGGGTTTAATTCGTTTAGCGTCTCGCCGACGATGTAGAGGAATTCAGGTTCAACCTATTCCTGAGTTTTCGGATGCACTCAGCCGTCGATACACATTTAAGGCCACGGTTTACATATCTCGTCAGTCCTCCGGATTTGAGGGTTTCGGCGATGCAGATCCCACGAACGTCTCGTTTCTCGTCCATGGTGCGGAGATGCGGGTAGCCGAAACCAGGGCCGTCAACCGCGCGCTGCGCAAGGCCTACGGCATTGGCATCTGCTCGGTTGAGGAGATCGGGGCCCTTGCTGATCCACCTCAGCTGTCTCAAGAGCAAAAGAAACTGCCGCCACAACCTGCCAACGATTATGGTGGCGGTCGTACAGTGCGTGATCGACTCTGCCAGGTCATCCGCCAGCGAGAGCTGGATCCGAACCTGGTCAAGTCCTATGCGACTGATTTCTGTGGGGTAAAAACGCTTCGGGAAGCCACGCGTGAACAGGTCGAAAACTTTGTCCAGCACCTTGCCGACTGGGCTGAGAAGGACCGGAATGCCTTGCTCTGCCAGCTCAACAGCTATCTCGGCCACAAGGAAGGTGCCGCATGAAACGTCAGATCACGGGCTTGCACGCCGCTGATCGCGCTGCTGGCGACCAGATCCCCGACGGAGTTTTTCTGGTTCGGGTGCAACGAGTCCAGTTTCGTCAGCAGCCGCCAAAGCCCTATTACACCCTGGCTCTGGCAATCCTCGAGCCGAGCCGATTTTCGGGCCGTACTCTCTCAAGCCGGCTCTACTGCAACCCGAAGGCCCTGTGGAAGCTGAACTGGTTCTTGCGCGACTTCGGCTACGACACCGACCTGCTCGGGCGCGACGAAGTGGATGAGACGCAGCTTGTAGGGCTGAAGGGTGTGGTCAAAATCAGTCACGTCGTCTTTAACGGCACTTCCCTGCTCCGGTTTGACGGATTCGCCCCCGCTGGCCGCTGGGAAGAACTCTCACCGGCAAACCTGGACAACCCGCAGGTGGCCTGATGATCTACAGCTACACCCAGATCAGCCAGTACTTGGCGTGTCCTCGGGGCTATCGTCACCGTTATCTCGATGGCTGGAAGGAGAAAGACACACGAGCCGCGATGCTATTCGGCCGAGCGTTTGAGTTGGCTCTGGGAGCCTACTTTCGGAGGGAGGATCCTGGAGATGCATTCTTTCGGGAATGGTCCGCCTGCAAGGGTCAAGGCTTGCAATTCTCGAATCGTGACAACTGGGACCGCATGCTCGAGCAGGCCATTATGCTGCTCACCCGCTTCTGCCAAGAAAATCGCGTGGAGATTCCACAACCGCGGCAGAACATGCAAATCAAGTTCACGCGCCGGATCGGCAAAAATGACTTTGTAGCTTTTGTCGATGCGCTAGGAAGGCTGGATGGGAAGCAGTGCTTGTTGGAGTGGAAGACCTCCTCTTGCCGCTATGCGGAGGAACCCGCTGGAGTGTTGGCTCTCGACCCGCAGATGGTCTGCTATTCCTGGATCACCGGCATTTCCGAAGTCGCCCAGGTGGTCTTCGTTCGCAAGCGCCTCGTGGAAGTGCAGTACCTTCGGACAACCATTAGCGAAGAGCAGCGCCACGAGTTCGGCCGGCTCGTCGAAAACACAATTAGCCAGATTGAATCTGCCCTATTCCTGCCGCACAGCGGCGTCCGGTTTCCCCAGAATCCGTGCAGCAGTTGTCCCTACATCGGCCTTTGTCTCGGACGAGGAGACATAGCGGATGCCGCCCTGATACGGCGTCCAGGAGCAGAAGATCTTGATTGGATTGACGAGCTTAATTTCTAAGGAACCACCCATGCCACCAAAACTCAATCGTGAGCGTGCCCTGTTCGTGCTGGGCAAGATCGACGAGATTCTGGCGTGGGAGCAAAGGAAGGACACAGAGCGGGATACCAAGTTCGTGGAACTCGGTCGCTATCTGTGCGAGGTTCGGGAAGGGCAGTACTGGCGGCTGGAGAAACTTAAGTCGTTTGACGAGTTTCTGGCGAGGAGATTTCCGGAGTCACGAAGGAAGGCATATTACTTGATGTCCATTCACGAGCATCTGCCGCCGCAGGCGCGGAAAGAACTGAAGGAAATAGGCTGGACGAAAGGCCGCGAGTTGGCCAAGGTAGCGCGGAGGGATGGTCAGAGCTTCGATTGTGCACCCTGGGTGCACAAAGCCCGGGAAATGCGGAGAGAGGATTTCAGGCGAGAGGTAGAGAGGGAGCTAACGGGGAGACAAGAGGAGGCGTCGGAACTAATCTATTTCAAGGTGTACAAGAGCCAAATACCAGTGATCGAGCAAGCGATCGAGACTGCCGCTCGGATGCTGGGTTCCGATCGATCGCGAGGATATTGTCTGGAGATGATCTGTGCGGATTTCCTCGCCGGGGCGAATCTGGACAACGGAGATCCAGAGATGCTGCTCTTTTCCATGAAGCGATTTTTTCGATTTCTATCGAATGGTCAGAAGCAGGAGTTTCTGAAGAGCATCGGCGAGGTAGCAGCGTGAGCGGCAGCAGGTTGCGGTTGGATCCCGCTTGTTATGAGGCACTGCGGCAGGAAGTGCTGCGTCGGGACGATTGGAGGTGCCAATCGTGTGGTGCCATGTCCAATCTGGAAGTACACCACCAAGAATTCCGGAGCCACTCGGGTGCCGACTCTGAGGAAAACTTGATCACGCTTTGTTCCGCATGCCACGGTAGAGTGCACGGCCGAAACGCCTGAAAAGCACATCCGGAGCCCTCGACTACCTACGGATCGCTGCCGATTTTGATACCTCTCATGCACCTGCAGCTGTCGTCTATCTCAGAGTGGCTCGACTATGAAGAGCATCCGCGTAATCGGGATTGATTTGCAAGGCGAGCTCAAGCTGACTCTTGGCAGCCGCCCTCTTGTTCTGTTTCTCATAAACCATTCCCAGGTGGTAATGGTACGTTGCGTTCGTGGGAGCCGTCTTTCAACGCTTCTCGCAACAAATCAGCGGCAAATCCATACAGTCCCTGGTGGTAATAGACCCAAGCTAGAGTATCGGCAGCGCTGGCGGAATCAGGCATTTTCTGCCGAGCTATTTGGGCCAGAGAAAGAGCTGAATCTAGATCCTCGCCGCGTTGAACCATCAGATAGGCAAGGTTGTTCGCTGCTGGAGCATAATTCGGCTCGATCTGCAGAGCCTTCCGATACAGCTCTTCAGCTTTCTGTGTTCTTCCGACGAGTTCTTCCATCGTCCCCGCAAAGAAGTAGGAGTGCACGTCCTGCGGACTGCTGGCCACGAGCTGGTGGGCTGTTGCGATGGCAGAATCTCGCTCCCCTCGCGCCATTTGGACCTTAGAAAGCAATATCAATGCATCTACGTTATGCGGATTTATCCTAATGGCCGTTCAGCAGTGAACCTTGGGCTCCTGGCAAATCTTTGCGCCCCGTCTTTAGTCCCCCGAGCAACAGGTATGCTCTGTCGCTGTCAGGTGCTTTTGTTAGCTGCTGCTCTACACGCTCAATGGCCTCCGCACTTCTTCTCTGCTCAGTCGAGAATGCTTACGATTCCGGCGAGAGCTTCGATGTTTGGCGGATCTCGGTCCAGCGCTTCTTCGTAGTATCTTTGCGCGCCTTTATTGTTGGCTTCCTGCCGCAGCAAATTCCCCATCGCGACGTACGGCGAAGCATTTTGTGGCGAAATGTCGATTGCCTTCTTCAGGTCACGAGCAGCCGCGTCCGTTTGCTTGTTCTTGCTTTCACTTTCGGCCCGCAACAGGTACCCACGAGGATCAAAAGGACTGTCCTGAACCAGCTTTTCTGAATGTGTCGCGGAGCAGCCCAGTATCTCCGTCCTGACGAGCAACTTCGGCCAAAGCCAGTTGCACTTCGGTCATGTGAGGAGCAAGCTTGGCCGCTTCGAACCATTCCTGCTTCGCCCGTTCCCGGTTGCCCGTCTTACTGAATGCAATGCCCAATTGATAGTGTCCGTAGGCATTTTCGGAAGCATCGTGCAGCGCGTCTTCCAAAATTCCGATCGCTTCGCCGTAGCGGCTTTCGGCATTCAGGATCGTGCCTCGAATGACCAGTGCTCCTGTTTCCTTGGGGTTGTCTTTCAGAATCGCGTCATTGAGCTTGCGCGCTTTTTCGGTTTCATCGTGAGATATCAAAAGCCGAATATAGTCTTCCCTGGTCTTCAGGTCGGCAGGATGTTCGTTCGAAATCGCAGCGAACTCTGCAAGCGCTTTATCTGCCTCTCCAATGTTGTTGTAATACTCGCCAAGAATTCGATAGTGATCAGCTTTGCTGCCCAGCTCCCGCTTGGCGTCGAAGATGACTTGCTCAGCTTCCCTATCTCGCTGTTCCGAATGGTAGAGCTGCGCCAAGGACTTCCGAAGCTCGATTCGGTTGGGATCCAGTTCGATTCCCTTACGAAGCTGCATCTCCGCATCTGAGATTTGTCCTGAATCCTCGTACAACGTGGCCAATGACTGCACGGCCGGGATGAATTTGGGATCAATCTCCAGAGCTTCCTTGAAGCTCAATTCGGCCTCTCGATTATCAGCCAACGCGCGTTGAAGAGTCCCTAATTGCACGTACAGCTGGGCCCGTTTAGGATCAAGATGGATTGCTTCCCGAATTTCCTGCAGTGCCGGATGAAGCTTTTCTTGTACGCGATAAATCTCGGACAACAGCAGGTGGGCGTCTGTACTCGTGGGATCGTGCTTCAGCAGCTCGTCGGCCGTCCTCTTAGCTTCTTCGTACGAATGGCCTGCTACGAGTAGTAGGCCGAGATCCAGGGAGGCCTTGCCATTTGATGGGTCCAGTTCAATCGTGCGCTGCAATTCACGATACGCATCCGGAAATCGTTGCAATCTTAGGTAGCACTCGCCCAATTTGAAGTGCGCCAGCGCAAAACGTGGATCGACCTGCACGGCATTGGAGAACTCCAGGACCGCTTCCGTAAGCTTGCCGCTCTCGAAAAAGCGGTTGCCGCTCTCAAAGAATTTTTGCTTCTGAAGGTTCGGATTTCTTTCGCAGCTCAGCAAAAGGCCCAACAAAACGGCAAGACTAGCGGAGAGCAAACGGCGGCAGTCGGAGCACGCAATGTAACCCAAGCTCCGGCGGTTCGCAGATAGGTAACCAACTGACGTTGTCTTCAAGCGCGACACGGAGAAAATGCTGGGGGGATTTCTTGAATGCAGCCTTAGTCTAAGCCGGCGCCAACTTTGCCCCGGAGCCTGTCGAGCATCCAGACCAACGGCCCGACGAGGCCATTATTTGAGAGCGGAGTAAACGTCGTCGCCAAAGCGCAAACCCACCCAGAACAGCAAAGGTGCAAACGTAGAGCGCAATAATGGATGGCTCCGGCACCGGCACCGGCACCGGCACCGAGACGGGTTTTCCCGTTGTGCTAATCGCGTAACAGTTTCCCCGTTTGCCTACGCAATTTCCTTGCGAAAGAAAAATCCAGTCGGCCAGTTGCGTGCAATGCGCACACAAAATATCGAAAGTAAACGTTACGGATTGCCCGGGGAGTAGGGTTGTCAGGGTACCCTTGCCACTCGGTTTCACGCAGATTGCGTTGCCCACCTTACCATTACACTTGGCATTCCCGTTGTTCGACTTGCCACCCAATAACAGGTAGGCCGCTTGGTCACCGTTTGACATTTTAAGAGGTCCTGCCGGTGAAATCGAGCTTCCACGCTTAAACAATGTCAGGGACCAGTTGTATGGCTGCGCAGCTTTCCCGCTTGTATTGCTGATTTTGTAGGAGAGCGAGTATGCGCCCGGACTACCACTGACGGGATTCAGGTCGGCCTGAAACGTGTATCCATTACAGTTGGTGCAATTCGATACTGACTGACTATCAGCGTACGCCGAAATCGTGAAAACTCCTACTAGAATGAACCAGAGAAAGAAGATCACAACGGGCCGGAACTGCATACGATAGCCGCCTTTCGATCGGGGAGGGCTAACAAGCCATGCTTAGTGTAGCGCGGCATTTGATTCTGTCAAGATTGATAATTCTTGCGACATAGTTGCAAGCGCGTGCAACTACGGAGCAAATCCTGCTTCAGGACTCCGCTCGACGGCGCAAGTGCAAGGCGTATCAATCGCTTGCTCTGAACCGGGCCCAGCTGCTTTCCGCAGTTTTCAACAACTTCGTCACAACCAGGAGAATAGCCAAACCCATGAGATAGAACACGATTCCGCCAAATTGGTGTAGCCAACCGTGCAGGAATCCGCGATTTACATAAACGGTCAGCAAAGAGACAGTCCCGATACGCATGCCATTCTTGAAAATGACTATCGGTACCACGGAAACGATTAAGAGCAATTTGCTCCAAAACGAGTGCAACACGTGCTCGCCTACAATGAACATAGTGATGAGCAACACCATGCTCGATCGGATCCCGCTGCACTGCTCAGCAACGACGAGATCCAGCGTTGGAATGTGCAAAACGAGTCCTTCCCGGAAAACAGGTACGGTGCAAATCCTAAAAAGCCATAAGGCGAAATCTGCTGAGCGCTCTTGTAGGAACCGGACAATTGGTTCAGCCAGGACATCCGGAATGGGGATTAACAGAAATAGAAACAGCATTGCGGATCGAGCCATCCACAGCGCGTACACTCCATAGAAGAAGACAAATGCGCATACCCACATTGTGACGAGCTCAAAGATTTGCAGCGAAACAGCGGAACTCTGTTTTGAGAGCTCATGAAACGATAGCACCCATATGAATGTGATCAGCGAACAGGAAGCAGAGATGAACCCGAGGCGCGGATGCGAGAAGATCTCACGCCGGTTTCGGTAGAGGAGGTGCGCACTCACGGGAATAGCGAGCAGAGTGTGAGACCCTACGCTATGCGTTAGCGCGAATTGAAACAAGCTCCCTAAAGCAGACGCAAATAGTACGGACGATCCCAGCAGGGTGGCAACAAAACACACATTGCGATGAAAGAAAGCGTCTGGCTCAGCTAATTTCGAAGTGTATCTTGAGGGCTGCGCCCTTAGGATGGAGCGCATACTTCCTCATCCAGGTGAATTTTAGAATTCATATTTCACTTTCGCGTCCGCATCCGCCGCGAATGCCAAGGTGAACCGCTCTGCATCCTTGCCCGTGATCGCCATGATTGTCCGTCTTCTCCACTCGCGTCTGACGGGTTCGTGGGCAGGTCACACCACCAGCTTCTTCAACGCATTAAAGCTCTCAACGGGATCCAGCCCGCCTCAGACTTGAGTTATGAGACCAGTCTTAGTTGACGGTAGCCTTGAGACCTGTAGGTGGCGCTGGAGCGCTTGAGTCCTTAATAGCGACGGCCTTGTAATATACCGTCGCATGATGTGGATAGCCTGCGGTTCCGTCGTTCTCATCGTAGTAGATCACATCAATGATGCCGGGATTGTTGTCGCGTAGAGGATCAAACCTTATTGACGCTGAGCCATCCAGCCCAGGCGCTCCTGCCCTGGTATTGTTCTCATTACGTGGATCAATGGTCTGATATGCGGACCAGTTGTTCCCGGCCCCGCCCACTTGGTACTGATATCCTCCAGGAGATATGTTGACATCGTGCCCGAGAAACACGTAATGATCGCCAGCGTTGGATATGTAATTTTGAGGCGTATGGGCGTACCATGTCCCACTGGCGCTGCTTGGCCCGACGTATCCTGGAGGAGTATTGTCCATCCATACTCCGCCAGGGGCGCGGTAGCGCATTCGTACGTAGTTATCTGCCCCATTGACCGTACCATCCATGTACAGCACATGCGGGACACTGTTTAGATCAGTCGTGATACTCGGACCTTGATCATCATCACCATTCCCCAATACCGTTCCGCTTGCTACTGTCTCCGCTGCGCTCCATATCCCGCCCGAATACTTCGAGTATTTTATCGTTGCATGACTTGCTAGCGCGTTGTCTAGCCATGCCGCGTGAATTGTTCCGTCCACCGAAGTCACCATGCCAGGATGCATCTCGTCTGGACCAGAAAAAACAACAATCGGAGAACTCCAACCGCCCGCCACCTTATTCACATATCGTATTTCATTCGATGTCCCTGAAGTCGCAAACATTATATGGGGCACATCACGGGTGTCTAACGTCAAAGCAACCTGCCCGGTTCGAGGCCATCCAGTTCCTGAATCAGTCTCAGCCCCAGTTGCGATCACTACTCGACTCCCCCAAGTATCCGTCGAAGTGTAGAACGTTTGGTAATAGAGATTTCCGTTGTTGCCGTCAATGTACGTGAGATGTATAACGCCTTTGGCATCGAGTCGTATGTCGGGCCCAAGCAGAGCATTAACGACTCCGGATTGATAAACGCAACTTCCACCGCCCGCAGACACTGGATGATGAGCAACGTCTTGTTCAGTAAAACTTGCCGGTACTGCAGGATTGCTAGCCTGCGCCCCTGTACCCTTCCAGGCCCGGATGACGCCACTACCGCCAATTTGACATGGATTGTCATCCGCAGTTACGACGTAAACTATATCGTTGCTGGTTCGAACGATCTCGCGCGCATACGACTCAACGAATCCGCTACCCACGGTAATGCCATTAGCAGTCGCGGCAGGAATGGGAGTCGGATTAACAACCGAAAACATGTTTGTGACGAATAGGCAGCAGCATGTGAGAAATAACGTAATGCCCGAACCAGCACTAGCACGCATTTAAGTTCGCTCCGTATGACCCCGCATGGCAGTGAAGCTATTCAGAATGCAGCCCTAAAAAGCTTGAAATCTCCCGTATTGCGTATTGTGCTGCAAATAGCTAATATACGCCATTGTTTCTACACACGAAATGGAAAAGATTCTTCCTGAATGCCCTTGCCGCTTCGTGTTCTCGTCGCGCAACTGCTTCGCTTGTTGCGGCTGGGTCACATATATTTATTCCAGCGCATCTCGCTTTCCAAGCTGTATCGTGTGCGTTGAGACGCCCTTTACGTGGGTGTTTCGATATTGCCGATGTCATTTTGGGTAACCGGGGCCAGGCTTTATGACATTCCAGTTGCGCATGCTCAAAAGTACGTGTACTTGTGGTATGTCACATGTCCATTCGCGGCGGTCGATAGGTACTTGCGTGTCTTGTCGTGGGAGAATTTTCGTGCCAAAACTGTAATGCGATCTTCGCGTCACGAGCTAATTCTGAGAGAGAAAAGGACCACTTCCCCCATGGTCAGTTCCGTCGTTCTCCCTAACCGTTACGCCAGATCGGTTTTGTGCTATGTGTTTATAGCTTTGCTGTCCCCTGCGGTATTCGCACAACAGCAACAAACACTGCTCGGCACAACAGCTTTGGAGAATGGTCTCGACAGCAATGGCGCCGGAACGGCTGAAGCATTTCCAGTCGTCGCGACCTTCTCAGGGCAGGTCAATTCGCTCTCTTTGTTTGTGGATAGCTCTAATAACGCGCCCACCATCCAGGTTGGGGTATACGCAAATTATTATGGACATCCTAGTGCGCTTATGACACAAGCCGCGATCCAGGCACCTGCTCCAGGACAATGGAATTCAGTAGCAGTGCCTCCGCTCCAGGTCTCCAAAGGTAACCAATATTGGATCGCTCTACTTGGCTTGAATGGTAAGGTTAAATTCCGGGATGTGGGCGGCTACCGCTCCTGCTATTCCGAAACAAGTAAGCAGACGAGTCTCACATCATTACCTGCGTCCTGGTGGACAGGATCCCGATGGTCCTCATGCGTGATCTCGATGTTTGGTTCCGGTAGCACATCGAGCAGTGTATCTGTATCTGTGTCCCCTAGCACCTCATCTTTGCAGGAAAATGGGCAAGCTCAATTTACTGCCACGGTTTATGGCGCGACGAATACCAACGTGAACTGGAGCGCTTCCGGAGGAACAATCTCTGCTAGCGGCTTGTACACTGCGCCACCAGCAGCGGGTAATTACATAGTGACCGCCACCAGCGTTGCAGATTTGAGCAAATCCGGGTCGGCTCGCGTGTCCGTTATTCAGCCGAGCCAAATTTCGATCACCGTATCCCCCAACTCGCCTACTCTGCCAAGCGGAGGCCAACAACAATTCAGCGCCACCGTGTCCGGAAGTAGCAACACGGCTGTAACCTGGACCACATCCGGCGGTACCGTCACTACGACGGGCCTCTACACCGCGCCACCGTCCGCGGGCACGTATGCAGTAACGGCTACGAGCGTTGCGGATACAACGAAGTCTGCCGCCGCCACAGTGACTGTCTCAACTCCAGTTTCAGTCTCCCTATCCCCAACCGCAACGAGCCTTCAAAGTGGCGGACAGCAACAATTCAGTGCGTACGTGTCCGGCACTAGCAAAACGGCTGTGACCTGGTCAGCCTCGGCAGGCACAATTTCCACGACAGGTTTGTACACTGCTCCATCTGCGACAGGGACATATACAGTGCAGGCGGTCAGCGTGGCCGATCCGACCAAATCTGCATCAGCATCCGTTGTAGTAACCGCAACAAGTGTTTCAGTGACAATATCTCCAACTTCATCGGCGATGCCAGAGAAATGGCAGCAGCAGTTTGCGGCGACAGTATCGGGCACGAGTAACACCGCCGTGACATGGGCAGTTGTCCAGGGGAGCGGGACAATTACTCAGTCCGGTTTATACACTGCCCCACAAGCCCCCGGAACCGGCATTGTGACCGTCACAAGTCAGGCTGATCCGACCAAATCTGCAAGCGCTACAGTCACCGTTACGGCACCACACTCAGTGAGCCTCACCTGGGTACCATCGTCATCTTCGAACGTAAGCTACTACAACGTATACCGCGGAACCGTAAGTGGTGGGCCATACACGCTGATTAAGGCTGGAGTGACCTCAACAGCGTACACGGACACCAATGTGCAATCTGGAGCGACCTACTTTTACGTGACTACGGCGGTGAATTCCTCTGGAACCCAGAGTAGTTATTCCGGTGAAGTCCAGGCGCTAATCCCAACACCTTGACCTTTGTTGTAGAGGCCAAAAAACGCTACGTGCTCTTTGACCAACGCAGACTGCGGAGCGGACCTTCCGCGAGAACGGAATTTGTTGCGCGCTGGAGATTTACAGAATTGCTGCATTAAGCTAACTTGTCATGGCGGACCAATGAAACTATATCTCTTATTCGGCCTGTTACTCCTTTCTTCTTGCGGCTTTGCACAAGTCGCTGATCTTTATATCGCACAGACTGGCAGTGGTAATGGGTCGAGTTGCTCATCCGCGGTCACGTACACCTACTTCAATAACCCAACTAATTGGGGCAGTACGGCTGGAAAGATTGGTCCGGGAACAACAGTGCATGTGTGCGGCACGCTCACCTTCCCCGCAGGTGCATCGGGCCTCACCTTCCAGAGTAGCGGTACAGCTGCAAACCCCGTCCTCGTGCAGTTCGAACCTGGAGCCATATTGCAAGCACCCTATTGGGCCACCGATCCCGGTGGTGCCATTGCATGTGTCAATAAAAGCTACATTACCATTGACGGAGGAAGCAACGGCTTAATTCGCGCGACCAGCAATGGCACGGCACAGGCATCACAGAAAGGAAGCAATGGGATCTTTACCAGCGGTTGTCGCAATGTTGAGATTAGAAACCTGACCATTGCGAACATGTATGTACGCACAGCCAATAGCTCCGACGCGTGTGACTGCGGATTCGCTATTCGTTCCATTGACGCCAGCAACTACAATGTTCACAATAATGTGATTCATGACGCTGAATACGGTGTCTATTATCGATATGACTCTAGCAATGTATCGTCAGCACGAATTCATCACAATACGATTTACCACACCGCAACTGGAGTAGTCGTAGGCGATGGCCAAGCCGGAGCATCCGTCACTAGTGTGGACATAAACGATAACGATATTTACGACGATTATTACTGGGACAGCCCAACTGACATCTTTCATTGCGACGGTATTCACACCTGGGCGACGAACTCGGGAGCCGTAACGAACGGTATGCGGATTTTTAACAACCACATTCACGGCAATATGGGTGGCCACACATCCGGCTTTGTATATGCCTCAGCCGTAGGCACTGTAGGTAGTAGCACGGGACTGCAAGTGTTTGACAATCTTCTAGAGTCAAGTACCTCTTGTGCTACAAATGGGTATATATTTATTTGGCAAACCAGTGAGGCGAAACTCTATGAAAACACTCTCGTGGGGCCGCCAGGAGCAGGAAGTTGCCGTGGTATCTGGGTCAAAAATGTTGCAGTCGGGCCCGACATTAAGAACAACTTAATCTCGAATATGTTGGCAGCAATCTACATACCTTCTGGCGGAGGGCCTATCAGTTCCAGTGATTACAATTTGATAAATTGCACGGGTAATCTTGGTACCTGCCTTGTCAATCAGGACAGTCCCTACACACTATCCGAGTGGCGCACGGGAACGGGGTTTGACACTCACAGTTTGGGTCCGACCGCCGCTCCAAGTCTGGACTCCAATTTTCAACTGACAGCCGGCTCTCTGGGCATTGATGCGGGCACTACTCTGGGTACCTCTTGGGCGGTGGACAAATTGGGGGCTTCCCGTCCTCAAGGGTCTGCATTCGATATCGGGACATATGAGTTTGTCACTGGCGGTACAATTCCATCACCACCCACTGGCCTCACAGCTCTAGTTCAATAATCGGTTCTGACAACGAAGCCGAGGCGCAGTGCCGGGCAAGATTAGCTGCCGCAATAGCAAATCTGGTCCCATAGACCTGATCGCCGTTTATGGCAACTCAAGCCGACCTCGCAAACAGAACATGAGGATGTCGCTTGCCTCAAGAGTTCAATACCAGTTGGTCAGCCTTGGCCCCTTGGCCACGCTGTACCTGAATTTGTATCAGCACCGGTGACAATCACGTCGGGTCGGCACGAGTGAGTTGCTGACTAACAGCGTTGTCTACATTTCGGCAGCTGACGCAACCCCTGGCAAACTGGCGGACGTGGCGCAAACCGCTGAGCACAAGCATACAAGCCAGACGTGCTGTCGGCACCGAGGATACCCCCCTCCCGAACCGCAGAGATGCCGAAGAAGCGAAATAGCCAATGGGTGGTGCAAGTAGTTCCAAGCCGCAGGAAGGCAATCGTGTCTGACAACGAAGTGCTTGGAATTGGGCCGAGGAATGCGGTCAGCGACAATGGCAAGCAACGCGATCATGGCGCGCCTCCCGAACGATAAAGCAAACGCTCCCCAGCCGAGCGCAATAGTAATGCTACACGCCTCAAGCGATAGGCTTATGCCCACTGCCGTTTGGACAAGTGGCTAACCACTAAGGACACAACCAGCAGCAGTGATCCAACTACTACGTCAGGTCCATCGGGAGCGACTCCCGTTGCCCGATATAGAGGTGCACTATGAGGAACAGCATGAGAAGGTAGACGAACAATCTGATTAGGTGAGAAAGACGGAGGAGAGCAGTGCGGAACCCGTGCCGACTGTAACGAACGGAACAGAAGCCAAAGACGTCTTACAGCATCCCAAGCAACAAGACTGTGCCCTACGGCTCTTGGCGAGTTTGGTTTCAGCAACGGACAATCTTCTCGCTCGAGAGCCCACGCGTAGCGTTGCGAGTGTCAACAACAAGCTGCGCCTCGCCCACAATTGTTGGATAATCATAATTCGAGTGATCGGTCACAATCAGCACGCAATCATAATTGCCGACTTCATCGAGCGAAGCAGATTGCATATCAAGGTTGTACTTACGTCCCCTGCCAATGTGGGCAAAATATGGGTCATTGTAATCAACCTTTGCACCTCGGTTCTGCAACAGTTCGATGATAGTTAAAGACGGTGATTCTCGGAGATCGTCAATGTCTTTTTTGTAAGCGACTCCCAACACCAACACGCGAGAACCATTCACTGCCTTCCCTGCCCTGCTCAGCGCTGAAGCCACTGAGTCGACAACATGATATGGCATCGACATATTGATCTCACCGGCAAGTTCAATGAAACGGGTATGGAAATCATATTCTTTTGCTTTCCACGAAAGGTAGAACGGATCTACTGGTATGCAGTGTCCGCCCAATCCCGGACCAGGAAAGAATGGTTGAAAACCGAAGGGCTTTGTAGAAGCTGCGGCGATGACCTCCCAGATATCAATGCCCATACGCAGACAGAGGAGCTTCAACTCGTTGACCAAAGCAATGTTTACACAACGATAAATGTTCTCCAGGAGCTTCGTCATTTCTGCGACGGCAGGGCTCGAAACGGGAACTGTACGATTGAAAATGGAGCCGTAGAGGGAGGCCGCTAGCTGCGTGGCCGTTGGACTGAGACCACCGACCACTTTGGGAATGTCGCGTCGCGCTACGGTGTCGTTCCCCGGATCTTCGCGTTCGGGAGAGAATGCAATATAGAAGGTGTTTTCCGCTTGCAAGCCATCACGCTCGGCATTGAGGCCGAGCTGGTTCTTGTTCTCAAGAAGCGGAACCATCACCTCCAAAGTCGTGCCGGGATACGTCGTGCTTTCGAGGACGATGAGTTGTCCAGGTTGCAAGTGAGGCGCAAGAGATTCTAGCGTCGAGACTATGAACGACATATCTGGCTCGCGATGGTCGTTCAAAGGTGTGGGCACGCAAATGATGACTGCGTCCATCTGTTCGATAACGGAGTAGTCGGCCGTCGCTGAGAATCCCCGGCTTGCAGCTAGCTGTATCTCACTGGGCGAGATGCGGAAAATGTACGATCCGCCAGCACTTAAGGTCCGGATTTTTGCAACGTCGATATCGAAGCCGATAACCGGGAAATGCTGCTCGTTGAAGAGTAGAGCTAATGGAAGGCCGACGTAGCCCAAGCCCACAATTCCGACTCGCGCCGTGCGGTTTGCGATCTTTTCCATTAATGGCGAACTGGTTTCGAGTGCAACTGCATTCGTTAATAAAGCCATTTTTTCCTCCGAAATTGGGGGGAGGTTAAGCATTGATGGTCCTGAACAAAACCGACCGGATTGGAGCTTTTTGGGTTGGCACTACTGCCCATAACCCGAGAGAGGACAATCGGAATAAACGGCACCGCTTGTCCAAGTGGTTGGGAGAGAAGTGAGATTCGTCTGGCTGCTTACCTCGCCTTTACATGGGCCATGTGCGCGATCTCGGAAATAGGGTGTTCCAGACGTGGTACCCAAAATGGCGAGCCAGTACTTCGTACCTCCAATGATTGGGGCACTCGGAACGGCAATTGTGTTCCACGTGCCTGCTGTCGGTGATGTCTTGCTGCCCTGCGTCAGCAACGTCCCAGGGTGGCCGCCGTTGTCGGAGTAGAGTCCGACGTTGACACTTGCAGCCGTAGACGAACTGTCTAGGTAAACTGAGAGCGAACTCACTGTACCGCTTACATTGGCTGTCGTCTGAAACGCTTCGGCAATGCCTTTAGCGTTCGAATCACGTTGTGTTTCGATCGTTTGATCACCAAACAACAACGTGCCGGCTGCTGAGACCGTAAGATTTACCATAACTGTTTGCGGCGAGTTCTGGGCTCCAGTGGCTGTAACCGTTATGTGGCCTGAATAACCGCCCTGCGCCAATCCAGCTATATTCACGGATACCTGTAGGCTTTGAGGAGCAGTTCCCGAGGTCGGATTCACGCTTAGCCAACTGCTGTCACTCGCCGCTGTGAGGCTCAGAGTTCCGCCACCCGTATTCGTCACGTTCACCGTAGCTGCATTGGGATTGCTACCTCCCTGCGTACCGCTGAACGAGAGTGTCGTCGGTGCCACTGTCAGTACAGGAGCGGCTGGTGGCGCAACTGTCAGCGTTACAGGGATCTTTGCTGGTGAGCCGGATGCTCCTGTTGCAGTAACCGTGATATTTCCGTTGTATGTTCCCTGTGCCAAACCGGTGATATTCACGGAAATCTGCAGTGTTTGTGGTGCTGTACCGGCAATAGGGGAGGCACTCAACCACGATGGGTTGTCACTCGCGGCTGTGAAATTCAGTGTCCCGCCGCCCGTATTTGCGACACTTAGAGAGGAGGGTGGAGGATTGCCGCCGCCCTGGGTGGCATCAAACGACAAGCTGTTGGAAGTCACAGATAGTACTGGTGTACTGCTGCTCAACGAAAACGCACCGACTTCACCACCACCACTAAAGTTACTCCAGGACCCCACATAAACATTCCCTTGTGCAACGATAGGTGCGCCGAACGTGGCTGCCGCCGAGTAGGCGGTATTAGCGCTGTTCCACAGCTCTGTGCCATTCGTGGCATCGTAGGCATGTACTTGTCCCGTTAATCCTTCGCCCACAAATACCACCCCGTTCGCAACCGTAGGAGTCGAGTTCGGCTGGTCACTGCCGCCGAGAGCATCACTCCAAGCCACCTGTAAGCTGCAACTCGGTGTGACAGTTAGTCCAATGACACCCGCGGAGACGCCATTCAGTCCAGGTCCGGCATCAGTAAGAAAGACCATGTTGCCGGCCGCCCAATACGCGGGAACACCGCCCACTCCGCCGCTGCCGAGTGAATCGTGATCGACATTAAGAGGAAGAACTTGGAACGGGGGAAGGCTGGCCGCTAAGTCAGTTGACTTGAAAACGTAAAGGTTTCCGTTTTTGTTGCCAACTGCGAGCATAGTGGGACAGCTCGGGGGTTGGAACACGACGGGTGTGGCACCGAAATCGAGATCGCATGGAGCTCCATCGCATGGATAGGTGCTGGGCTCTGGCGGACCGTAGGAACCCAATAGGTTGAGTTTGCTGTCTAAAACGAGTGCACGATCTGCGAATGGGGTATACCCTTCCGGCATATGAGAATCCGCGCCGGACGCGGCATACACTTGCCCACTTGCTGGATCTGCTGCGACGCCGCCATAACCCCAAATCCCTCCTCCTCCGTTGGGAGCCGGAATTCCCGGAACGACTACGAACGTGCCTACAAGGGTGGGTGTTGCCGAAACGTCGATTCGATAGATCTGCCCACGCCAGGGCGCTGTGTCACAACCGTCGCTAGCACCGGCTACATATACATTATTACCAACTTTGTTGATTCCACCCCAAACCTTATTCGTCGTCGGGCCTGAGATGAGGCTAAACGCGGGGAATGCATCCGTTCCATTAGCGACGGATATCGTATGAAATTGTCCATCATCAGAAACGGTGTAGATCCGATTTGTCGTGCGATCGACCAGCGGTGCTGCAGTCACCCCAAATCCGCCGGGTATCTGGCAGTTTGGCCCTTGTGCCCCAAAGTTTCTCTTCCAAAGGGTTGCGCCGGTGCTTGCATCAAGGGCGTAAATGGAATTGCCAGCGGTTGCCACAATCAAGGCATCCCGTGAAACGCTTCCAATGGGTGCCGCTCCTACGAACAAGGGTTGCGCCGTGACAGGACCATCCACGGGAACCGACCAAGTCATTTTCAAGGTTCCCACATTTGAAGTTGTGATTGTGTTCTCGTCAACGGCATTGCCAGTCCTGCTGGGATCATGATCCACCGTCAACCAGTCGGCCGGTTTAGCAATGGTGAAGTTGACGTTAATGACAGCAGGCGAGCCTGATGCTCCAGCGGCAGTCACAGTCACGTGCCCAGTGTAGGTGCCCAGTGCGAGACCTGCTGCGGAAACCGAGATCTGAAGCGTTTGTGGCGCTGTAGCGCTCGTGGGTGACACCGTAAGCCAGCTACTATCGCTTGCCGCCGTGAAGGTAAGGGTGCCACCACCGGTATTGGTCACATTCGCCATCTCTGGGGCAGGATCACTGCCACCAGGCACCGCGGTGAAAGCCATTGAGAGAGGGGTAACCGAGAGTACTGGGTTGGAAGAGGTTGCCGCTACACCGTAAGCCGAGAGCGGGCAGTCGGCGTAGACCGTCCCAGTAGACCAAGTACTTGGCAATGAGCTCAGCGCTAACTGCGAGCCGGTTTCGCTCTTACAGTTGCCAGCTGAGCGATCACGAAATATGGGTTTTCCACTACCCGTCCCCAGAATAGCGATCCAATACCGCACGCCAGCTGTGATACTCGTCTGATTAACCGGGAAATTGTTCCAGGCGCCTCGAACAGGAATCGTCGTGCTCGCTTGAGTTAACAGAGTTCCAGGATGCCCGCTGTTATCGGCATACAAGCCCAAAAAGACATTCTGCGCCGTCGACGTTGAATCCAGGTAAACGCTCAAGGTGCCGATTGTCCCAGATGCGGACGCAGTCGTTTGAAACGCCTCTGCTGAACCCGCTGTGTTGGAGTCTATCGTTGCTTCAATCGTCTGATCACCTAGCAAGACTGTCTGGGCGGAAACACTCGACGCCAGAGTTGCGAGGAAGGTCAGCACAGCAATCAGCATCCACCAATGCTCACCACACAGTGAGCCGACAGGGTGGGAATTCTGTTCAGTCATGAATTGCTCCGTTGTTGCGCTTGGTTGTGACACCGAAGTGACGTGAGTTAATGCGGATCCGTAACACTACAAAGGGAGTTACCGCGTCGACGAAATAGTTCGAGTGCGGCGCTCTGAAGAAGGATGATCCTCCACAGCTGGGCAGCCGGAGCTGTTGCTCAGGTCGGTTGAAACTGGACCGTACACATAACGAGTTTCAACTCTTCCATTGACATCGCTAGTATCCACTTGAAAGCAGAGCCGGTAATTCCGAACGATGGCGCTGCGCACAGAAGAATCGAGGTGCACATATCTGGGGTAGAGAGCAGCCGGGTCGAAAGGTGCATCGGCAGGAAAGCCGAGAACAACCAATTCGTATTGTTTGTGCTCGAGACCATCGGCTATAGCTGACGAGGACCACGCAGTTCGCCCGCGCGCCATTTCGGTGTTGAGCAGGGACGCAGGTTCCAGGAGCTCAAGGTTCGAAGTTCTCGCTGCTAGATATGGAACGTCAGTGAACACGCGTCGGTTTTTTACTAGCTGCGTGAGCGCCTCCAAATTATCGGGTTTGTTGTGGCTGAAGTATGACCGCTGCATGTCAACCGAGGGCAGCAAGAATACTAAAACCAATACCATTGCAAATACGGCCAGGGGAGAGTCTTTCGTCCACACGCGTTGGAGCTGAAAGATGCCCAAAGGAACGAGCATGGCCATTGCAAGCGCAGGCTCCATGTAGTGATTTACTGCAGCGCCGCGGGCTGCGGACCCCCAAATAGCCATACCTAAAGAAATAATCAAATATAGGCTAATAAGCCGGACGCGTTGATCCTCCTCGTTCCAGGACTGGACAAAGCCAAAAAGACCAAAAGCAAAGAGCACCACGGCAAAGCCATTTCCCGGCGTCGATAACACCCGCCCAATTACATCGCGTACATAACTGACCTCGAATGCTCCGAAGGTAGCTCCAGAAAGATTGAGGAGAAACGCACCGTGAGTGGTTATCTGGAATGCGACTACCGTAGCCGCGACCGTTAGCCACCAAGCCGAGGAAAAAGCGATGGCATGCTTCCATCGGCGGCGCCAGATAAGCCAAAGGACGACTGCGACGGGCACCGACACAGCATTATGCCGGGTGAGGAAGGCCAGAGCCGCGATCACTCCCGCAGCAGCAATCGAACATGAATCCATACGAAACCCAACCAAAAACAGACTAATGACACCGAACCAAAGCGCAAGCAAGTCCGGTCGGGCGGTAACTGCCCAGGGTAGCAGCAGCGGAAACGCCAAATACAAAAGGGGTGTCAGCAAGCAAAGAAGACGCGGAAAGCCCAGTCGGCGGTTATACAGGTAGCCGGTGCACAGCATACCAAGAAGACCCACTAGGCTCAGAATACGAGCGAAGAGAGTCAGCCGGGTCAGGTCAGAGAAGCCCAGCCTACCTCCGGCCCTTAGAATCCCATACCACACTGGCGGAAACGGCGTGATCAGGTAGGGAGCCTGGCGATAATCCTGATAAAGAGAATGCCCCTGCGCCCATCTTAAGCCCGACAATACGCCAGCAGCTTCCGGGTACATGTTATCCGATCTGACAGGCAGGAAACGCACGGTTTGCAGAACAAAAAACAAAGCGACAATTCCAGCAAGGACGAGGACCTCGGCTTCAAAAGCCTTAAACGAAAACAGCCACCCAGTGTAGCGTTGTTCTACTAGATCTGACTTGGGGTTCATCAACACCTCTGAGGTTCTACGCTCAGTTTCTGGGGGCCATAAACGAGGCGATCAGCCAATTGCAAATACTCAGATTTCTTTGCTTCCCAGTCATTGCGCTCCACAAACGTCAATGCCCGCGCAATCAATTGGCTGCGTTCCTCGGGATTTCTGGCAAGCTCCAAAATCTTGCTCGCCAAGTCGTGCTCATCGCCAGATTGGAAAAAGTTAACAACAGCCTCGGTGAAATAATGGCGATCTACTTTGGTGTCGGAAACAATCACGGGAACGCCTAGGGCCATGAACTCCATTGTCTTAGTGCTAAACGCTTCGTCTCCGAAACCGTCCTTCCGCTTCGGTACGACCGCGAGATCAGCATTTTCCATTACCCTCGCTATTTCGCGAGTGGCGACAAAACCATGCATGAAGACGCGTTCTTGAAGACTAAGCTGCAGAATAAGGCGCACTAAGGACTCCTGGCACGGTCCTTCCCCATATATGTGGAACTCCGCTGCTGGGAGCTCGCCCTTGATCAGATCGAACGCTCGGATGGCGATGTCTACCCCTTGATGCCAGTTCAATGTTCCGGGATACAGAATGATAAATCGCTTGTCGCTGCGCGTTCGCCCCTGGCGCGTAAACAATCTGCGATCCGGCACGTTGACTAAGGTGCTGCACTTCTCACTAGGCACCGAGCGCGTTATCAATCTCTCATGCCAGAGATCGTTCGCAGCTATGACATGATCAGCGAATACCCCAGACGCACGTTCGACACCTGTTAGGACTCGGAAAGCCAAGGAGTTCAGCTTGACGTGGTATTTGCTGGCATAGAACTCGGGTAAGAGATCATGAATATCTAAAATAATCTTTGCACCACACAACTTAGGTAGCCAACAGGCAAACACCAAGAAATCGGGTACCGAATGGACATGGATTAGCTGATAGGGACGTTTTAAATGCTGTCTAGAGATTAGGAACATCGCCCGGAAGAAGAAGAGTAGTACTCGAACCGCATATGCTAATTTTCCGCCGGTGTTTACCTTTCTCTCTTGAATCCGAAAGACGTGGACACCAGCGGTATCGTCAGTGGTGGTTTGAGGCTCCTGCCCTAAAGCGATAACCTCGACGTCATCTCCTCGTTCCGCAAGGGCCTCAGCGTAACGCATTACCCGGGTATCGCCTTCATAGAAGGAAAATGTCAGCATGCATGTTCTCATATCGGAATTACCGCACAACTCCCTCGGCTGGATGGATTGCGCTTGTATGTCAGGCCTGCGTTTCCAACTTCGGCATATGCGACGTGAGCTTTCCGCTCACTATCGTTCTCAATGTTCCACCCGAGCCCGGTGTATTTCAAGTTCATATGGCTCCTTTGTCGCCACCATTGAGCAGCATCGCCGGGCAAAGCCATCCAAGTCTTCTTCTGATCGCGCAAGTCTGATAAGAACCGCAGCAAAGACCGGTAGACCGCCTGTGCTGCTTTGGTCATCACGTAATCCGGATGAACAATGAAACTTGCCAACCCATAATTTGCCAAGACCTTCTCTACTTGCTCTTTCCACAAGTCGATTGAGTAATCACCCAAAATATGGAAAAGAGAATAATCCTGAGTGGTGGTGAGAGGAAGTTCAACAAGATTACCGACGAAATATGGCCTGACGGTACAGCAGCCGCCCGCCTGGGCTTCCAAATGACCTACAGTCGGCACCGACATGTCGTAGGAAAACTCCAATGCATCGTACCAATCTAGGTTCCTATACATCGCAGCCGAACGAAAACCAACTGCTCTAAACTGACGCGCATATTCGTTTATTCTCGTAGCTCGAGCTAAGAACTCCCTCCGATCTGAATACAGGTGGCCGTCGTGGTTAAGGTCGTGCACGTTGACCTCAAACCCCCGATCCCGGATTGAATGCAAGACTTTGTCTGTAACTTTGTATCGCTTTTCCGGAACCAGTTGGAATGACGACTTAATCCCAAATGAATCATCGATGTCCATCAATTGAGGACAGAGCTCCAGGCCCGCAGAGGTTTCGACATCGTGCGTGATAGTCGTGCAGCTTAGTGAGTTATGGGGCCAGAACCAGATAAATGGAATGCTTTGCGATGGGTGAGTTTCGATTGCCAACGATAAAAGCCGTTCGAGTATCTGGTCCGCACTTGTATCCAGAGGCCACTTAGGAAAGAGCACATTCCGCGATTTTCGCAAGCGCGCCTTTTGCAGGTGTTTGCGAACAGCGACTGGCAGCAGCGGCCGCACAAGGTAATATGCAGAGTAGAGCGTCTGCTGTTTTCTATCGCAGGACTGATTGAAATATCTTTCAAATCTAAGGTTGTCAACGATCTCGTCCGGATCAAAAGGCAGCACGAACTTTGACTGTTGAGACTTTATATCGCAACGTGCATCACTGAGCGAACCACTGACACTGTCCCGAAGAGCGGTGGCACTTCTGCCATAGCAGACCTCGCTGCCGAATCGGAAATAACCAGGAGTCTTCGATAACGTCGGGGAAATCGCGAACGTCGAGAATTCTTCGGGAACGCGATATGTCTCCATCAAAGCGCGGCTGATCGTCACCCCTTCAGAGGACATTTTCATTTCGAGGACAGGCATCTCTGCAGTATCTCCTCATTCTTGATTTAGCTTACAAAGTTAACGTTTGTCATGAACGGAGTGGACGTATGCCTGAAAACCTGCTCCGCGCTTTTTTTTAACTTCACCGGATGTTTCCGATCGTCGTACTCGATGGTCGGAGAATGCAGTCCACGCTTGAATTCCTTTTCGACCTAGGAGAGCCGCACACAGGAATACAAGACCTTTGTTCGAAATGCGACCGTATCGAAACTGCTGGAGCACCAAACTCATTGGAACTCGACCAGCCTTCGCAAGCATTTTGCAGTAGCCTCGGACCTCGGCTTCATACAGCGCCTTCCAGGGGTCGCTGCGACCTGATTCAATAGCAGCCGCGAAGGCAAGTAGGCGTGCCCGAAAGTAATCGGGGCCCCACAAGCCTTTTAGTAAAGCAGAATTGGCAGCCAAATCCGAAGTGCGATAGTAGCTACCAACAACGGACGGGACACCAGCAAAGCGGTACCGGCAGGCCACCTGAAAACCGGCCAAGACATCTTCGGAATGCTGCAAGGGTTCCTTGAAGCAGTCACACGCAAGGAGCGCTTCGCGACGAATAAAGCTCGACGACAAGACTCCGAATTGAAAGGGAAATTGCACTGTGAATGAGTCGGAGAAAACGTGCGGATTTTCTTTAATTGAGAGCCCGAACTCCTCGAAAAACGTGGAACATTGTCCGCCGTCTCGGATAACGCGGGTATCGCCAAAAATCCATGCCACATCCGACGGGACTCGGGCTGCCGCATCCAGGAATTCACTGTTCCTCTGGACCGGCCAGTCGTCGTCGCTATCAAGAAAAGCAACCCACTCGCCTTTAGCTTCCTGAATGCCACGCCGACGCGCGCCCGATAATCCATCACCCTGCCCAGTTATGACTCGCACCTTGGATCCGTACCAGGCGGCGATTCCCTCAGCAATATTGTCGGTCGACTTCTCGTCGTCGATGACAATGATTTCATCCACAGGTACAGTCTGAGCCAGAATGCTGTCAATTGCGCGGCGAACATAGCGCCGTCGATTAAACGTTGGAATTAATGTGGATACTTTCATGACCCTAACCCGCATGCCGTCTTGAGTTATCCGACATGCTTGTACAGAAGCTTGCCTGCTCCAACGCGAACAATGTCAGGCATTAAAGTAAACAGTTTGCCGACGACGCCGGAGCCTTCGCGAAGCGATTTGCCGGAGGCTTTCGGAGCCCGCCAGTATGTCAACTTCGATCTGAGGGCACCGAAGTTATCCTTAAAATTGATAAGGCCGTTGTTTTTCAAATCGGACCGTCCCATATCAAGCTTGGTGATCCCGACGTTCTTTGCATCCGTAATTGCTGACCATAACAGAGCAGGCGTTGCGCCGAGCTTATTCATACTATGGTCAGAACCACTGTATTTGTACACAAGAGTACTTCCATGCTGAATTGTCAATATTCCCGCTATTTGCCGGTTGCCTGCTGATGCGATGCGGACTTGTACTGCATCACCCAGACAATTAACTAAATTGCTAAACCACTTGAATGGTGAGGGAGGAGCACCGTGCTTGCGCCGACTTGCAACAAAAAGGTCGTAGAATCCCTTAAGCAATGCTTGACTGTTCCCTACTTCATAGCTCAGGCCTTCTCGTTTAGCACGCTGTACAGGTTGCCTTATTGACGTACGATGGCATCTACGGAACAACTCTTCCAGAGGCCGGTCCATGTCTAAACCGTGGAACATGTATTCCTCAGACGTACAACCGAAATTGATATTTGATCCCGCCCAGGTTAACGGTCGCACTTCGATGTACTTCAGTTTTCTCGTTTTGAGCTCCCCATTCAGGTGCCACATAATATCGGCAAGTTCATCGAAGCGATCGATGAGAGGCTCACAATGATCGGAAAACGGAAGTGATACGAGACGTCGCCCAGTTAGCCAACTGCTTACTTCGCAAAACACGATCCCGTTTTGGAGCTCTTGTCGTGGAGCGGAGGTCGTGAACGCGATCGGCTCATATGCGTACGTCCTCTGCAATGCCCGAAGCCACCCTCGTGTGTGAAAAACTGACGCACGGGAATCTCGTCGCAAGAGATCCTCCCATCGGGGGTCGTCAAGTGGATTGAATTCGTATACCGCCATAATCAGAGCCCCATCGCAATCATCGGAAGTCGCCGTCAGGCTCCGGCTCGGGTTAAGGCAGCAGCTACAGCCAGTACCGCTAAGAGCCCGACGTACCAACGAAGTTCCATTTCGGCAACTTCTGGCAACAGCTTTCGCACTCCAACTAAAAGAGGAAAGTATGAGAGTGCTTGGGCCACAATCAAAGCAATGATCGCTTGCTTCAGCCCGAACATGTGGAACGCGAGCGATACGCCCGTGACCATTATAAGCAAGCGCGTGCCATTGCCGGCGGCCGAGTATTTGGTCTTCCCGTAGGCCAATACAAGGTTTGAGGCAGGCGCGGCGAAGACATCGAACGCGACGCGAATTCCAAGTAATTGCAACATCCACCCGGTCATGGCGTATTTCGAATTCAGCAGCAGCGCCACCACTGGCTTGCCAGCTAAGACAAAACCCAAACCGGCGATCAAGGCAACCCCGAAGCAGATGAGTCGTGCTTTTCTAAATTGTTCCGCCGTGCCCGTACGCGTCGTTCTCACCTTCTCGGAAATCATTGGCAAGAAAATCTGATTGATTAGTTGCGTTACGCCAGCACCGGGCAAGGTACAAATCATGAGGGCGAGGGAAAAGCACCCCAGCTCTGCTGCTGATATGAATTTTCCAAGAATCAAGCGCTCGCCTTGGCCGCCAAGAAAGTATGCAGCCGTCGACACCGAGATCCATCCACCAAAATGCAGAATGTCTTTGGCCGCGGAGGAATCCCACCCGAAGCGCACCCGAGGTGTAGCAATAAAATGAGCGCCGAGAGCATAAACCGCTGCGCAGGTGATGGTTCGCGCAACCAGTGCCCAGGCAGACGGTGAAAGCACAGCCCAGAGAATCGCAACGCCCGAGCCTGCGACCTCCGACCCAATCAGCAGAAGTGTTATCTCTCGCAGTTGCAGGCGCCGGTTCAGGGTGAACGCAGCAGTGCTGGTCAAGCCTCGCATCAATTCCGACAATCCAGCGACGGCGAGTAGCGGAAAGAGGATGGGCTGCTTGTAGAAGATCGAGAACGGGTAGCTCGCTATGAGCGCAACAATCCAAATGCACAGGCCACGTCCGGCCTGGATCGAGAATGCCGTATTAAGGAAATGAGGATCATCTCCGCGCGAGTGCTGCACCACGTTGGCGAGAATTCCCAACTCGGAGAACATGCTCAGACCAGCCACGAAAACAGCGACGAGTCCAACAATTCCGAACGGCTCAGGTCCCAAAAAGTGCCGAGCGAGCACCAACGTCGCCAGTGTACGCAGCCCCTGAGTAGCGGCGTATCCGGCAATGCTCCACCCTCCAGCGCGAATGGCGGCGCCCCTCCCCCCGCCGCGTGACCATGCTAAGGCACGCGCCCAAACGCCGCTCGCACTAACATCAATTGGAGTTGCGTCGGATGGAACACTTACAGCCACTGCATTATCCAAAACAGTCTCCGAAGCTCTGTCGCTCAAACCGTATTCCTTTCAGACTCGATGGACGTTGTCCTGGATTAGTGACTCAGAACGGGTTTGATAGCGGACATGGGGGCATTGTTCGTGGCAAGCAGGGAGGTAAAAGCACCCGCTAAAGACGATGTTAGGTTTTGGCGTTCGAACTGCTGAACAAAATTGTCGTTGCGCTTAGGTAGTATTCCAGTCCTCCAGTCTAAGTAGGCATGTTCCAGCAATTGCACCATTCCGGCGACATCATCCGGTCTGCAGAGCAATGCAGTTCCGCAAGCATTGAGAAAGTCACGTGCGTCTCCGTCAGGAACAGCCGCCAGAATCGCTCGTCCGCTCGCCATGTATTCGTAGGTCTTGCCCGGAACAATGCGGCAACGCCATCTCGTAGGGAGATTATGCATAGGCAGGAACAAGAGATCTGCAGTTCTTACCAGCTCCACACTCTCCTTGTGAGACAGATAACCGGGGAAGCGTAGCAGTGATTTAATTCCAGAAGCGTCGGCCACGGCTCGATCCTCTGTTGAGGTTTTACCCGCGAATACAACTTCTAGATCGTGCTTGATATCCGGCCGCTCTGCGCACCAGCGCTCAAGCGCTTCCAGCAGAACCGTATGAGAGCGTGTCAGAATATCAACCCCGGCATAAGCCCCCCCGAGAAGGCGCGAAAAGCGCCTCTTCCGCAGCTCAAGGCCATTATCAGTATGAAGGTACCCGGTGTGTACGATCCGAAACTTGCGATCGGTGCGGGGAGAAACAGGCTGGGCGAAATCTTCTGCATCAAATCCGTTAGGAATCGACAGGATAGTCTTGTTTCGAAGTTTTGGGAATGCCTGCTTCAGAGCAGCCGATGCCTGTGGCGTGTTCATGACGATTATCGCGGCAGTCGACAACAATTCCTTCATCTTGCACATTTCCAAGCGACGGTGTAGGAACGTTGGGTATATCTGCATTTCATCGAGAGCCCAGGGATCGCGAAGGTCTGCTACCCAGGGTATTCCCAGCTTTTGCGACAATTGTTGAGCAACCACGCCGCTTTCGAATGGCGACATCGTGGCAAAGATCAGTTCTTCGCCAGCTGCGACTTGCAGAGCGAGCTCGGTAGCAGACTCAATCCACCACTTGGAGAATCGGTTCGGCAGCCTCAGCCAACGCTGCAAACGCCCTCGGATTCTACCCGCCTCAGCCGGCCTCGCTCCCTCTATCCTGTGAACAGGAACTTCCGCAGGAATGGATTTCATCAAGCTCCGATCCTGAGGTGTCCAGCGATACTCTTTCGACGTGGGGCCGGTTATTACGACCGGGAGAATACCTTGTGAAGGAAGATATTTGACAAACTTCTCTGCCCTCTGGACGCCTGCGCCTCCCGCAGGCGGGAAGAAATATGCGAGAAAGAGGACTCTCTTCACGTGTAACTGACCTCCTCCTCAATCATCTTCACAACCCGCGCCGGAGAACCTGCGGCAATGCAGCGATCTGGGACATCTTTCGTTACTACTGAATTTGCACCAATTACCGCGCCTTCACCGATCCTTACACCGGGACAAACGACGACGTTTTGACCCAGCCATGCTCCTCGCTCAATCACGACAGGTCGAATCTTGTCGAGACCCTGGTCGAGTATAGATGTATTCCGTCCGGTGTACTTGTGAATATGATCGGATATATACACGTTTCTCGCCAGCAAAACCTCTTCACCGAGCTTTATGCTTCGTACCGCAGAAATAACACAATTTCCGGCAATACTGGTGCCGTTCCCGATCGAAAGTGCCACGCTACTATTGCCGGGATCCGGCAGCGTCTGCAGCCAGGATCCGGCTCCGATAAACACGCGGTCGCCAATCCGTATTCGCCGCTCACCGGAGACTCGCAGCGGGTAGATGATCGTGCTCTGCCTTCCGAACCCAGCAAACGCGCCGGAGACTAATACAGAGAACAACTTGGATCTTACCCTTATCCCCAGCCGGTAGAGGAATAAACTGAGAGTTCCAAGAATTTTCATGACAAGCGAGAATGTTGTGGCAGCATAGCTACGTCAGTAAAGCCCTCGGGGTTTCTACTTGTAATTCTTCACTACGCAACGCAATCGGAGGCACCGTTGGGTGATTCGATGAGAGTTGATTTCTGCGTGGATACACAATGACGACTATTGCAAGAGCGGCCAGCAACAGGTACCAGTTAACTATGTTTTGGTCGAAATATGAAACGCTGAGGAAGCTTCCGATATGCGCCAGCAAAGAGGCTCCCATTGCCCAAAGCATGAATTGACGACGCTTCGAATCCACCCTTGCCCGGCTCAGAGCAAAGCCGAGTCCAGAGTAAGCCAAGACAATGATATATATAAAAAGAACGAAGGTGCTCAAACCACCCCGAACCGCCTGGCTGATAAAGAAGTTGGTTATGTCGCCAGCCCAAACTCCCCATCCAATTGTGGCCCGGGTTCCAACAAGACACCAGTCGAAGAAATGTCGGACGGTTTGATCAATAAGATTTGCCCGGTGCCAGCCGGTTGACCCTGAAAACATGTTGACGTGAGCAAAGATGAACCAAATAGGTGCGTTCATCATGATTTGAAGGAGCAACATTGAGATGACTAAGCCCCAACGCACTCGACGCATATGTCGGCGCATCGGCCAAAAGCATATGCCAATTACGCCTGCGATATACGCAGCAACTGGGCCGCTGGAACCGGACATTAGCGTTATGATTGTCGAGCACATGATGCCCAGCGTTGCAACGGCCCGATGTCCTCTTCCCTGGGCGAACAATCCTATGAACAGCGGAAGCCATACTGCGCCAAACGTTCCCGCCAGGATCGGGTGACCGAAAGGACCCTGGCACCGCAGAACACCTTCTCGAATCTGCGTGAATTCCGGCACTCCGCCGAGCACATAGAAAGGGTTTCGTCCGGTGCTCTTTTCCAACAACATGCAAATGGCTAGTGGGGCCAGTATCACAGCAAACACCGTGCAGCATCTCCTGATGTCTTCTAAATCGCGAATCAGATATCGAAAGACGAAGTAGAATCCCATTGCATCGTACGCCAATCCCAAGCGATTGATCAGAGCCTCGGAGGTGTGCCATAGAAGTGTATAGGTCACGACGCTCGATGCGACCCAGCATAAGAATACCTTGTCAATTCGAAGCCATTGGAAGTGACCGCGATTGGTGAGCACAAATTTCGCGAAAGCGAGAAGTACAAGTACCCGCAAAATTGTGAAATGCAGGCCCGCGAGTAGAATCTGCTGTCCGAAGGTCATGTAGCATGTTGCCGCGGCGATCGGAAAAAGTGCAAAGCGCCGCGGCAGCAGCAGTATAAGTATGGCCATGCAGGCAACGAAAATACCCCCTAGGGTATTTATAGAAGAGACTTGCTCTGGGAACATGACAGGGTAGGATTTCTTCAGACCTGCAACATTACAGAACTCGAGAGTTTCCGGAGGAGGGCCTTGTCAGTTTACGAGTGCGGCCAGATTACTAGGCGGTTGCACGGAACCGCTACTACCGCTAGAAAACTCGTACGCTCCTGCATCGCATACTCCGCCCTGGGGACGCGCTGTTCCAGCAATGTCGGTCAACCCTGAACATCCGGTTCCCGCGGCGTCTATCAGCGGCGAGTTACTCGCTTCAGCAAAATTTCCGCTATTTCCGTTGACCCACCATTCTGACATATTGAGCCCAGTGCTGCCTGGATTGTCATTGGAGCTGCATTGAGCGGCTGGGGTTGTTGGGTCCGTCGTATACCACTTGTTCTTACTGAAAGTCGCTCCCGGTGAAACTGAGCAACTATAATTCGCTTTGTACCCAGCATTGCCGATGAACGAGTAGTTCGCATAGGAACTAACGCCGGATAATACGCTGAACGAGTTGACGGAGCTGTTGTATTCGAATTTTAGAGTTGGCGAGCATGGGCTCGGCGAACAGTAGCCCTGAGCCACTGAAGCATTACCGGCGGGCCCAAACACATTACCAATGAAGTTCAGGAAGTTAGCGGTAGGTTTCGATCCACTCTGTCCTAAGAAGATGATCGCAGAATCACACGCCCCTGGCCCATTACAGCGCACAAACCGGCTGCCTTGAAAAGTAACGTTCTGCCCCTGATCGATCTTCCACATTTCATTGTGGACATGTCCCGAGTTATTTCCGTCCAAGTTCACATTGTCATGGAAGAGGACATGATCAAAAACGATGTTGTTGCAGGCGGCATTCGAGGAACAGGCAGTCACTTTGCTGATGTCTGTCCGGTTGGAACACGGTGATAGCTGGCAATCAGCCATGGGGCCTTGCGATCCGTTCGACATACGGAAGCCATTGACCCCGGCAATCAGTAACGGAGCAGAACACTGGTTCCCACCAAGACCACTAACAACGTGCCAAGGAGATTGTGTTTTGCACCACACATCTATGTTCTCGAAGTTGATGTTTGCAGAACTACCGCTGATTACCGTGAAACCAAGTGTTAAACCCTGTCCAATCCCTGCTTCGGTAGAAACGTCCACCCCACGCTCGTCCGTAGCTGTCATGTTCGTCACGCCGGAGAGGGTTCCGTCACCGGTGAACCAGGCGTCCTCACCGGTCGCGGACTTGATCGTTACCGTCGACGATTTTGCGCCTGACGCTGAAAAAGAGGAAGAATAGGTTCCACCCTTGATGATGATTATGTCCCCGCCTTGAGCAGCAGCCCATGCCGACGCTACCGTAGAACAGGCTGTGGCGCTGTTGTAGGTGACCGGCGTAGCCGCGCGAGAACAGGTGCCCCCGCTCGTATCGACCCACAAATTACCGACATCTTGCGCTTTCGCAGTGGTAATCAAGGCAACTGCACAGGTAAACGCTATGAAGAACTTTCGCATGGGGGATTCGCCTCGCAAACCAAACATACCACCCCACTCGCGACGGCGAAATACTCGGAAGGTCAGGCCCCAGAGAGCGGGCGTACATGCCCGCAAGTGCGGGCCGCGTTTCAGCCACGTGCTGCAACGGCCGGCACTACAGATGATGGGTCGGGTGTGCACTTCTGCGATGCAGAGCCGCGGCTTCCCCGCATAAACAGGTCGTACCAGAGTTCAAAATTCAATATCGGAAATAGCAACCGCTCATGATCCTGCTGCCCAGAGACGTGCTCCTGCAGTAAGCGACGAACGACTCCGTGATCAAAGAAGCTGTGATTTCGTGCTCCCGAACCGCACACCCAATCCTGAACATAGCCCCGAAGTTCGTGGCCGATCCACCGAGAAATTGGGGTCGGAAAGCCTTGTTTTTTGCGGTAAATAATCTCGCGCGGTAGTAAGCGCTCGAGGCTCTTCTTAAGAATATATTTTGTGGTCAGCCGCCGTACTTTCAAACGCGATGGAATCTGAAACGTCATCTCGGCAAAAAGGTGATCCAGAAACGGCACACGTGCTTCCAGAGACGTTGCCATTCCCATTTTGTCCTTTTTCATCAAAAGGTCATCTGGCAGCCACGATTGTAAGTCTAACCACAGAATCCGATCCAAGTTGTCGAGAGGAAGAACAGTATCTTGATATTTTCCGAACACATCTCCAAACGTCTCGGCAAAAATGAAGTCGTTCGCCTTGAGCAATTCTGCTTTTAGCTCTGGTGAGAAGACGGTGTGCCAGGATTGATAACGTGCCCACCAATCGCGTATCATCATCGTGCGATGGCCCTTTTTCAGCAAAGGTGCCTTTGGTATGCAGTTCACAAATCGATTAACAATACTACGATTTATTGCGTCAGGAAGCAGCTGGTAGTACCTCGAGAACGTCTCTCCATTGTGGCGATTGTAACCGGCAAACAGTTCATCGGCTCCTTCACCGCTAAGCAAAACCGTAACACCATGTTCCTTTGCAAGCCTGCAGACGAAGTACAGAGGAACAGCGGGCGGTTCACCAATTGGTTCGTCCTGATGCCAAATGGCTTTCGGGAGAAAGTCTTTAAACATCTCCGAGGTGACTATCACTTCGTGGTAATCGCTCTTCAAATGTTTAGCTACTGCCCTGGAATACTTGAATTCCGAAAAGCCGTCGCTCGCATCCTGGCTGTAGCCAACCGTGAAGGCGGGCACCGGTTTCTGCAGAATATCCGTCATTAATGCCAGAACGCCGCTTGAATCAAGACCTCCACTCACCAAAGCTCCCACAGGCACATCGCTCTGCAGCCGGTCCCTCACCGACGAGCGAAGTTCTTGATAGACAAGCTCGGTCGCATCTGGTTCAGAGAGTGAAAAGGTACCCTGCTTTTTCAATTCCCAGTACTTTCTGAGTCGAACATTTCCTTGTTCGGCTATTAGTATGCATCCAGGCAATAGCTTGCGAATGCCATCAAACATAGTTCGCGGCCCGGGAACATAGTGCAAGGTAATGAAGTTGCTCAATGCTTGCGTATCAACAGTGTTAGGGACTTCAGGATCTTCTAAAAGAGACTTAATCTCAGAACAAAAGCTAATGAAGTCCTTGCCCTGATAGTAGTAAAGAGGTTTAATGCCGAAATGGTCACGCGCAAGCACCAGTCGTTTACGTCTTTCATCCCAGAGAGAAAATGCGAACATTCCCCGAAACTTTGTTACACAATCGAGTCCGTATTGCTCGTAAGCATGAAGAATCACCTCCGTGTCTGTGCTTGACCCGAACTGATGCCCTTTTGACTCTAACTCCGCACGCAAGAGCTTGTAGTTATAGATCTCGCCGTTGAATACGAGCCACAGAGAGCCATCTTCATTTGTCATCGGCTGATGGCCAGCTGGGGACAAGTCCAGAATGCTTAGCCTTCTATGGCCCAGCCCAACTTGGCCAGAAAGGTAATATCCGTAGTCGTCTGGTCCGCGATGCGCAACCACATCAGTCATCGCACGGATGGTCGAGGGGTCAACGCGCTTGTCGCAGCCAAAAAAGTATTTTCCAGCAATACCACACATCAGAGTTCGCTCCGTTGCATCAGCAGCTTTCGTATCTGGTTTTTTCGTATGTAGTGCACGAGCTTTTCATCAGCTATCCGCTGCTCCCGTTTGAGTACACTTCTTAAATAACCGACGAGCATTCCAAGCCCATCAAGGAACGACCGCGGGCGCAGCATGTAGCGAACCGAACGAGCAACAAAGAACAATGGGTGATAACCCATGTAGTATGATCCCGCACCCCGCTCAAGGCCGGACTTGTAAAGCCCTTGCGCGTGGCCCTCCGGGCGATGATGTACTACCATGAGTTCTGGGACGGGTTCTGCAATCCACCCCATCATCCTGGCCTTAATCTCGTCGAGTCCATCCCAGCCCATATTTGGAATCAATCCGCCGATCTCTTCGTAGCACTGTCGCTTGTAGATCTTGCACGCACCGAGCGTATGTCCCTCCGCACCCTTTTCTTGTCGAAGATCATTTCCCTCCGGTGTATAGCTGATGCCGCTGGTAATACCCAACTTCGGTGTTTCCAGGAAGTACTCGAACGCTCGCTCGAAGAATTGCGGTTGAAAAGTGAGGTCGGCGTCCAGCTTCACCAAGAAGTCATACTCGGTGTTCTTGACAGCGCACAAACCTTCCAAAAACAACTTGACTACGTGGCCGCCTCTCGAGCGCGTGCTGCTCGGGAGATTGATAAGCCGTAGCCATGGAAACCGCTGCGCGTATTCAGTCACAATCCTTGGGCTGTTATCTGTCGATCCATCATTTACAATCACCCATTCGTTCGGCAGCAGTGTTTGTTGCAGTACCGCCTCGATTGCACCACGTATGAATGTTTCTTCGTTCTTAACAGGCGTTATAATGATGTATTTCACTGGTTCAAGCATCTGGTTCACTAGACTTACGAGCTTGGCTGCACTTGGTTGTCAGATAGCGACCTCACCCAAGTTTCTCGACCCATACTCCAAGTTGCGATTTTCAGCCATTTTGTAAATGCCCGGCGAGTTTTGCTTCGATTGTTATCTGAGATTGCTACGATGCAACACAGAATCGCAAGTCGCAGCGAAGCACTAACAAAAAGAGCCCCACGGTAAAGACGGGCATACCAGGGCCCTCGGTACTTTAGCAAAAAAGTGAAAACAGACTCGCGCATGACAACGTCTGAAAAGCCGTCGTCCCTCTTTTCGCTGCTCTGCCCCCCCAAATGAACGATCTCAGCTTCGCCGACGTATAGAACTGTCCAGCCATCACGGCGAATCTTGTAGCAGAGATCAGTATCTTCCGCATACATAAAGAAGTCGGTACTAAAGCCAGCCACTGCTTCAAAGACAGAGCTCCGTACCATAATACATGCTCCCGATAGGGCCTCAACTTCATGACACCCGTCGATATTTTCGGGCAGCAGCGCTTTTGTACCCCAAACCGTCAGCCTTGGTGCGCGACGCTTTAAGTAGTCGATAGCAAACAGCTGGTTGAATATCGTCGGGAACGGTCGCACACAGCTTGATTGTACTGTTCGATCTTTATTGAGAAGCTTAGCGCCAACTGCACCAATGGCGGAATGGCCCTCCAACTTAGAAACCATCTTCTGTATTGCTTTTCCCAAGATAATAGTGTCTGGGTTTAGAAATAAGATATTTTTACCAGACGAATGCCTTGCTCCTAGGTTGCTTGCTCTGGCAAAGCCGATATTACTTTGGCCACATATGACTCGCGTGTGCGCGAATTGTCGGCTCAACTCGAGGCACGCGGCAGGCTCCGACGCGTTGTCCACTACGATTATTTCATAATCCAGCGGGGCGATTGTCGCCTCTATTGAGGCGATGCAGTTCTTTGCGAACTCGACTGAATTCCAGTTAACAATAACTATGGAGATGTCCACAGATGCTTCTCTAGCTTGAGAGTTTGTTGAGGAATGCATTTTCGAAAGCAGCCAATGGATCAGAAGAAAAGAACCAGCATTGATTATGCTGGGGAGACATGATCATCCGGACAGCGGCAGGTTTTCTTCAGGGAGAACTGAAAATTGACTTCCATCCGCGTTGCTGTCAAGCGGAGGCTTGGAACGGACGCGCCGTTCACCGCCAACTCCGACGTACTCAAATCCTTCGTTGCTAAGTATCTCAGGATTAAGGCAGTTACGGCCATCAATTATCAACGGGCGCTCCACCAATCTCGCGATACGTGAAAAATCTAGACTGCGGAATGCATTCCACTCGGTCAGAAGAAGGATAGCTTCAACTCCTTCTGCGGCCTCGTAAGCATCATTGCAGTACCGAATGCTGGGTACTTCCTTACGAGCGTTTGGCATTGCACACGGGTCGTAGGCTTGCACCAACGCACCTTCGTTTACGAGTTCTTTAACGATGGCCAAAGCTGGTGCAAATCGGGTGTCATCCGTATCCGGTTTGAACGCAAGGCCCCAGACGCCGATCCGTTTTCCCTTCACCACCCAGAGCTCTTTCTTAATCTTCTCGACAAACTTATGCGTGCGACTATTGTTGATCTTTTCAACCTCTTTTAAGAGGGAGAAATCGCAACCGAATTTCTCGGCAATTTTTACAAAGGCCTGCAGATCTTTGGGGAAGCAATACCCGCCGAAACCAATGCCCGGACGAAGAAAGCTTGGTCCGACACGCGGATCAAGGCCGATGCCTTCCGCGACCTTGGTGATATCTCCTCCTGCCGCCTCGCACAAGTCGGAGACCATGTTGATAAATGAAATTTTCGTTGCCAGGAACGAATTAGCAGCATGCTTGATTAGTTCAGCACTATTCGTGTCGGTGACCACGAATGGGACCTGGCGGTCGGCTTTGCAGCTTCGGTGAATAGGACATGAAAACTTGCCGGTGAGAATGGGTTCGTAAAGCTTCCTGAGTTGCTCCGCAGCGCAAGTTCGATCCGCTCCAACCACGATCCGGTCAGGGTGAAAGAAATTCTGAACTGCCGACCCCTCACTCAGAAATTCTGGATTCGACGCCACGTCATACTGCAGCAGGTGGTTGCGGTGAGCCGAGAGGTGGCGCTTTAGTTGGCAGGCAGTACGTACCGGAACAGTACTCTTTTCAACAATGAGCCGGTAACCCTTCGCTGACTTCGCTATGGTGCGGGCCACACACTCAATTCCAGAAAGGTCCGCTTCGCCGTTTTCTGATGGCGGAGTGCCGACACAAATGAAGATACATTCCGCTTTCTCGACTGCCTCCTCCGTGCTTCCAAACACCAGACGCCCGGCCCTGCGGTTTCTAAGGAAGATGTCCTCAAGATAGGGTTCACAAAAGGGCAATTGACCGGCCTGGAGAGCCGAAAGCTTGCTGGTGTCGCTCTCGGCACAGAAGACAGCATGGCCGAGCTCAGCGAGGCAAGCTGCGGTCGTTAGGCCAACGTAACCAGCTCCGATGGTCGCAATCTGCATTGGATTCAGTGGGGTAAAACGATACATTAGGCGACAACGGGTTCCGTTGCAGCTTTGGCGGCTTCTGCAGTAAGCACGCGTGCCGCTACAAAGTCGCCGATTGCACCGGCAACACGCACCTGCTGTTCTTCTGTAAGCTGCGGAAACATAGGCAATGAGAGTATTTGTTTAGCTAAACGCTCTGTGACCGGGAAGTCGTATTGTCGATATCCTAAGAACCGGTACGCATGCTGCAAGTGCAACGGGATCGGATAGTGTATTCCAGTGCCAATCCCGTATTCGTTCAGATGTGTGCGCAACGCTTCCCTGTCATTCGCACGTATCACATACAGGTGGTATACCGGCCGCGTGTTAGAGATGCTCTGGGGAATGTCGATATTCCCGACGTAGGGAGCCAAGAGTTCGGAGTATCGAACCGCTCTTGCTCTGCGCATCTGGTTCCAGTGCTCAAGATGCTTCAGCTTAACCGTCATTAGTCCAGCCTGCAGCGCATCTAGACGACCGTTGTAACCTTCCATCTGGTGGTAGTACTTTCTGTTCTGGCCATGATCGCGAAGCATCTTGACTTTATGGGCTATGTGCTGGGCGTGGGTAGTGACTGCGCCTGCCTCGCCGCAAGCCCCCAAATTCTTACCTGGATAGAAACTAAAGGCCGCTGCGTGTCCAATGGACCCGGCTTTTTTCCAGGCGTTTTTCTGTTTCGAAAAATATTCAGCGCCGTGAGCCTGGCATGCATCTTCAATCACGAGCAAATTGTTGGCCTTGGCGATCGCCAGAATTTCGTCCATGTCCGCCATTTGCCCGTACAGGTGGACGGGGACAATCGCAGACACTGGGCGACGAGTTCTTTGCGATATCAGGCGACCCGTCAGCTCATCCGTGAAACATTGTGTATCAAGAAATTCACGCAGCTTCACAGGGTCTAGGCTGCAACTTGACTCCTCTACATCCACAAACTCCGGGACAGCGCCAGCTTGAGAGATCGCTTCCGTCGTCGCTATGAAGGTGTTCGCGACCGTTATGACCGAGTCACCGGGACAGACGCCGGCTGCCATCAAAGCAAAACGCAATGCATCGGTTCCGCTACCAACGCCAATACAGTGTTCAGTTTGGCAGAATGCAGCGAACAGCCGCTCGAATTCGTCGACCATCGGCCCGCCAATGAAGCTGGCCGTGGAGAGAACGCTCTGAAAAACGCTCGTCAGTTCCTTCTGCAACTCGCGGTGCGCTGTAACCAAATCCAGAAAAGGAACCGACTCAAATCCATTACCCCCCTGTATTTCCCTCATCGTGTCACTCCTGATTCAGCATGCATATAGCGAAGCAAACGTGCAGGATTTCCGGCAACAATGGCATTGGCAGGAACGCTCTTCACAACTACTGCCCCAGCACCTACGATGGCGCTCTCTCCAATAGTTACGTTTGGCAATATGGTTGCTCCCGAACCTATTGAGGCACCCTTCTTCACGGTGGTCGGCTCCACCTTCCAGTCCGCTTCGGTTTGTGGCAAGCCGTCCCGATTTGTAGCTCGTGGATAACTATCATTGGTAAAAGTCACACCGTGACCCACGAACACATCATCTTCTATGGTTACGCCTTCACAGATAAATGTATGGCTGGATATCTTGCAGTGGCGCCCCACTGTGGCGTTCTTCTGAATCTCTACGAATGCCCCAATTCTGGTGGCATCGCCGATTTCACATCCGTAAAGGTTGATGAACTCGGACAATTTGACGTCTTTGCCGAGTTTGACATCCGGGGCGATACACACGTACGTCATAATTGGACAAACGCTCCTCTCTTATGCAACGACTCGCTAGCTGCTTCCAGCATTCTCACGACGCGCAACCCGGCGACTCCATCGTTGAAGGGAGTTTCATCGTTGGAGATGCAGTCGAGAAAATACGACAATTCGGTGCGCAATGCTTCGCCTTGTTCGATCTGCGGAGCCCACATGTCACCTGATCGGTAGCTGACCAGTAGTTCGTATACACCTTGTCGATCCCCAATGTGTACGCCTTTGTCGTATACCTTTAGCTTCTCGTCAGCCACAAGATCATTCCATACCAACATCTTCTTCTCCCCACCAATCAGGGTGGTTCGCACTTTGACCGGCGACAACCAGTTGACATTGATATGGGCAATAACTTTGTCAGGAAAGTAGACCGTTATGAAGGCAATATCTTCGACGCCATTCAGATGGGTCTGTCCGGTGGCAACTACAGCTTCGGGCTCCTCTTTGATCAGGAAGTCCATAATTGAAAGATCGTGCGGAGCAAGATCCCATATCACGTTGACATCGTGCTGGAAAAGCCCCAGGTTCACCCGCGTGGAGTCATAGTAGTAGAGCTTGCCTAATGTTCCCTGCTCGAGCAGGCAGCGAATCTTGCGCACTGCTCCCGTGAACAAGAACGTGTGGTCTACCATGATCTTCAGGTTTCTACTCTCAGCCAGGTTGATCAGTTCTTCTGCCTGGGCAATGTTGCTGGTGAATGGCTTTTCGACAAATACGTGTTTTCCATTCTCCAGTGCGCGCTTGGCCAACTCATAATGCGTCCACACCGGCGTTACCACCGCAATAGCATCGATGTCAGTGCCGGCCAGCACTTCAGCCGCATCCGAAGTGGTCGGGATATCGGGGTGTGCTTTTTGGGCTCTTTGCCGCGCTGCAGAACTCTTGTCCGCAATTGCCGCGACCTGCGAACCATCCAAACTAGCAAGATTTCTGACAACGTTGGGTCCCCAGTACCCATATCCAATGACACCGAACTTAATCATAACTTCGCCTACTCTTTCCTATAGGTGTATGGAATAGAAACAATTGGGGGGGAGGGCTGATTCCAAAAAGTCCGGATTCAGTATGCGCCGCTAAGGACCGCACGAGGGGTGCGAAGAAGTATTTTTATATCCAGCCAGGGAGACCAGTGTCTCGCATACCGCAGGTCAAGCCTGACCATTTCATCAAACGTTACGCGGCTTCGCCCATTAACCTGCCATAGCCCCGTTATGCCAGGCTTCATCTCGAGCAATCTTGATCGGTGCCAAACATCATATGCTTCTACTTCGTACGCAATCGGAGGACGCGGGCCGACGAGGGACATCTCCCCACGAAGAACATTGATAAGTTGCGGCAGTTCGTCCAAGCTCGTCCGCCGTAACAGGTTTCCTACCGGAGTTATTCGAGAATCTGAGGTCAGCTTGTACACGCAACCACTCCCGTTCCCATCGCTATTACTTCCCGGCTGGCGAACGTCTCCTGCGATCAGTCGATGCACATATTGCTTGTGAATGGCTGGGTCATTGTTCACGTACATGGATCTAAATTTCACAAACGTAAACGGGATTCCATTTTGCCCGATTCGCGTTTGCCGAAACAAAACTGGGCCTTTTGAGCTCAACTTGACCGCCAGTATGATTAGCACGAAAACGGGGGCGAACAGCAACAGGGCGAATACGCTTCCCGCGACATCGATTACACGTTTGATGACGCGGAACGACTTCCTCCCATTCTCTCGTCTGGCAATGTCAGGGTAAAGAGTGGGGTCGGCCGGAGTGCTTGGAAGCTCGACGTCATTGTGAGTTGGAAATGCATGGAAGGATATGCCGATCCGGCTGAACTGCTCGGCTGAGAGAACATTACGAAGAGCATCGCTGACGCGAGTCAACATAGTGGCTACTATCGTCGGTTTATCAGCATCCGCGATTTCTGTGAAAATGACTCCCACACTATGGCCTGTCTTCTGCCATCCCTTTACATCTGTGTCCCGAGTAGCGGTCTCTAAAGCGGATACGATGTCGAGCAACATTCTTTCTTGCCGGCCGGATTTATTGGTCAAGCCGCTCTCAATCAACATCAATAAAAACGGCTTACCTGACCGTTCAGACCTTTTCCGCTCGCAAAGGATCATTCGTTCGAACGTTTGCTCATCCAAAAGGACGTCAGTCGGCAACGCTGCCTTCGCCGGTTGAGCGTCAAGATCGCTGAGATATTTTGAGATACTCAAGGTAGAACTCTCCTCGTGCCAGCCTCTCGGCGGGCTAAAGTTTTTTAGTCTTTTGGATTACTACTAACGGGGGAGAGAACTCAACTAAACACTGTGGAACGGTCCCGCTAACTGCCTTTTTCGGGCCTGCCGATATAACTGATAATAACGATTGTCGATAGTAGCCTTGGATCCGTTCAGCACAACCCCGATGAGGTTGTGACGCGAAACAATTTCCAGTGCTCTCTGTAAGGGACGCTTCTGTGTCTTGCCTTCGCGAGCAACCAGTACAACTGCATCGGAGTGGGCAGCCCACACACTTGCATCAGCCATCGGAACCACTGGGGTCGAATCTATAACTGCCCAGTCAAACGAACTCGAAATGTAGCTCGAAAGCTCGGACATGTTCTCTGTTTCCATCAACTCAATCGGGTTTTCGACGGGAGCGCCTGCTGGCAGAAACCAACAGCCGGGTGGGTCAATGCGGTAGATGATGTCATTTAACCTAGCATTGCCCCGGAACCAATCCGTCAAGCCAGCAAGTGGTGGCAACCCGAGCATTTCACGGATTCTGGGGCGTCGCAAATCACCCTCGATCAAAAGTGTCTTCTGCTCTTTCGTGGGCGCGAGACATGCGGCCAGATTGACCGCGCACGTCGTTTTGCCCTCTTCCGGAACTGCACTTGTGATGAGAATCTTTTTGATCCCTGAGCTTTGCTTCAACTGTCTCAAGCGAACACTGAGCACTCGAAACTTCTCAGCCGGTAATCCCTTGGGATCGGTTATGCATACCACTCGGCTGTCGGGCGCAGGTGCCGGAATAAGACTCCGGAACTCATCAACGACCTCTTCCCCCTGAATAGCTTGCAAAACTTCGCTCGCAAGTGGATTCGCTTCCAGAAAGGGTACACCCGACCGCTCCGATTCTGATCTCTGCAGTGCTTCAAAGAGCTTGCTCATCTTTCTTCTACTCCTGCTACCACAGACTCAGAGTTCTCAGAACCTTTGCGCATGCGGCTCAAGTAACGACTAAATGCCAGCATTGTCTGGGCCGCAGCCTTAACCTCGTTGAGGTCGGGCCCTCGCTTCGGCTGCTGAGGTCGAGTGCACACCCCCAATCGTAACTCGTCGGCTACTTCTTCTACGATGGCAGCGCTGATCGACTGTGTTCGACGCGCGTAGCCATTGATTAATGCATTCTCGCAAATCGTGTTGATAAGACGTGGAAAACCTCGCGAGAAATGATAAATCACGGAGTTAGCTTCCGCTGAGAAAATCAGGGGCGCAGCTGAGCCTGCACCTGCTAAATACAATCTGCGGATTACATATTCGCGAGTCTCGGCTTCCGTAAGAGGCTCTAGGTGAGAACGGAGAGCAATCCGCTGCTTCAATTGTCTCAGCTCGAATGAATCAAGTTTTCCGTCGAGTTCTGGCTGTCCTACCAGCAGAATCTGCAGGAGCTTTCCCTCGGTAGTTTCAAGGTTCGTAAGCAGCCTGATCTCCTCCAGAACATCCGCTGACAAATGGTGCGCTTCATCAACGACCAGAATCGTCGTTAAATTCTTTTGGTGGCGAGTTACCAGGAACGCACTCACGTCCATCCAAAGATCTGCTATCGCCTTACCCGTTGTTGTTAGCCCAAAATCCCGAGCGATATACCGTAAGAAATCGCCAGGTGCAAGACGGCTATTGAATACGTACGCATGGGCAAACTGCTGCGAATTAAGTAACTTTAGAAGAACCCGAACCAATAGAGTCTTGCCTGTACCCACTTCTCCGGTCATCACCACAAAACCTTTGCGTCGCCGGACTCCATAGTACAAGGAAGCCAATGCCTCGTTGTGCTTCCTGGTAGGAAACAAGAAAGAGGGATCCGGTGTAATCTCGAAAGGATTACGGTGAAGATTGTAAAATGCCTTATACATTTGCGCCGTTTAGACTAGCCGCGGAGGACACTGATTGTGGAACCTGCAAGCATCAAGATGAATAAGATTCCAGCGGCCAGCCACGCTAGCCGCTGCTTGCGTTGTAAATTCCGCTGTTCCCGAGCGGTCGAGATTTCGGGAATGTCAGACAAAATGACCGTAGGCAGCAATTTCTTCAACTCCTCATCAGAATAGATGCCATCATCCAGCACCTCGGAACCGGCCACCCCGACCGCGCCCAGCAGCAATCCGAGGGCCAAGCCAATACCGCTCAACTTTATGCGGTTTGGTGAAAAAGGCTTCTGAGGCAAACTTGGAGGATCGAGAATTCGAAAATGTTCGCTTTTCTGCTCCATCTCGAGGTTCGTAGCGAGTTCAGAACTGTTCTTTTTCGCAAGCAGCGAGTCGTAATTGGCCTTAGATTGATCATAGCCGCGTGTTAGCTCAGTAAGTTCTTGCTCTCTCATAGGCTCCTGGTTGAGCCGAGCCTGATACTCATTAATTCTCGCTTGTAGTACCAGGATCGCACGCTCGCGGTTCTGAATCTCCAGTTCGTTAACTTTTAGCTGGCTTCTGAGCTCCAGGCTGGGCGTCGTCTCCCGTATGTCTCCTGAACTGGATGCACCATCATTCGTCGCATCACTCGACTGAGCAGCAGTCGCCCTGGCTTTAAGATCGGAGTCGATTTTGAGCTTCAGCTGCTCAGCTCTGGCAATCTGCTCCTTCACCTTTCGAACGTCGGGATAACGATCCGTATAGTGGGAAGTAAGATCAGCAAGTTGTCCCCTGAGCCGATCCAGTTCTTGCTCGAGTGCGGGTAGACCAACGGGGATATCCGTGCCGGCCTTTACCGAGTTCTGAACGGCCCGATACTGCGCCAAGAGAGACTGCAAATACACATTTTGTTGCTTGGCACGATTTAGAGCGTCACTTTCCGACTGGAGCTGACTTTGCAGACCGGCCAGAACTTGGAGGTTGCTCTGCAGCTGGCCGGGGAGTTCGCCTAGGTGCTGATCTTTATATCGACGAACCTTATCTTCCTGCTCAGCAAGACTGAGCCGCGCATCTTCCAATTGTCGTTCCAGGAACTTCGTGGTGCTCTCTGACTGTTCCTGACGTGCTTCCAGGTTTTCGTTAATGAACAGGTTTGTGAGTTCGCTCGTAACCCGTTGCGCGAGAACTGGATCGCTCGCCGAATAGTAGATATTGAATGAAGTGACCGCATCTCGACCGGGAGAACGTACCAATTCAATCTCGATGTCCTTTCGCATCCGCTCGACGATCTCGTCCTTAGTCATCTGCTGACGTTTATTGGCGTACAAATTGAGACTTTCAATGATGTGCACCAGTCGTGTCCGACTCAGGATCTGTTCTGTCATGGTCTGCAAACGGTCTTGCAAGTTACCCGCTATATTAGGAACCACGAACTGTGACGGGACCGATGGCTGCTCGACCAATATAAGGGTTCCGGAGCGGTACACAGAAGGCAGTATCCAGCTTGCACCCCATACCAACGCCCACCCCACAAACATCGGAACAAAGAAGTAGAGAAGGCGCCTCTTGGCGATCACTACGTACTTTCTTACATCAAAGCTTTCTGTTCGCTCTTCTTCCAAATTTTCCCGCATCGTCGAAGCTCCCGAAAACTTAGCGGCCAAGCGGCCTTTGAAACTGATATGACAGTGCAATCCACACACGGTCGCGATCTGGCGCGTTCACTAGAATCGGGATATGGCTATAGCTTTGGTGCAATCGCGTATAGCCTAATCCCATGCCCACATGTTCGCCGAGGGGCATACTGAACGAGGCCGTTCCCGAAATTCCGTGTCCTCCAGTACTCGATCCTGGAACTGGATTTAGCACTCGGCTGGTCGAATATTGTGCGGAAATCCCCGCCGTGAGATGCGCAGAAAGTTGACGGCGAATAGCAGCGCTCGCAACCGAGTACTTAGTAGCACCTGAGAATCCATAACCTGCGTGAACTTGCTGGCTGGCCGTCAATCCAAAGCTTGTGTGGCCTCCGTGCCAATTGACGCTCCCTCCTATAACGGGTGTCCAAACCCGCACCGGAAGCAGGGTTCCGCCCGAGCTGTTTGAATGTTGCGCGCCGCCGAAAACGGAAACAGAAACTGCCGATTGCATCAACGTGTAAAAAAGCAGACCGGTATTGGCTGTCGTTTCCGTGTCAATCGGGTGAGCCATCAACTTTTGGAACTCGTAACTGACTCCGAAGTAATGGCGTCCGACGAATCGATGCGTATAGAACCCCTGGCTCATGTACTCATCTGAGTTGTAAAGACCCGGTACTTCGGACAGATTCGGGTAATGCAGTTGTGCAATCGTGCCACTGGCACCGAACATAGCGTCAGGTCTGAACTGGTAAGTGAACCCGGCATTCCCTGCATTCGCTATGCGATCCGCCACGGGAGTCACGATAGAAACATCGAAGGGCGCCGGTGTAATCCCACTTGCCGGATCTTGAGGAGCCTGGTTGAAAAAATTCGAGGTGCGGCTGAATCGATCCGAGGCGCTCATCGTTACGTGAGGTGTAAGCCGATATTGCACGCTCCCATCAAAAACTTGATCGGCTTGATTCTTGGCACTCAGCCGTTGATACATGGTAAAACCTGGTCTATACGACAGATCCCATCCGATGCGACCTCGAGTCTGCATTAGAGATATTCTCGGCGTGATGTAATAGCTTGCCGAGCTCACGGCTTCCGTGCCACTCGAGGTCACATTGGTGTCATATGCACTTCCAACTGTAACCCCGCCCAAAAGGTAATTGGTTCGAGGCACCTCCGAGGCAAATCCAAGTGAGTAGGATTGCCCCATCGCTGGGTTTTGAGCCCTCATGGGTCCTGGCTCTGCTCCACCCTGCACACCGGATCCATCAAGTTGCGCATACAACGATGCTGGCAACATCAAGCCCCCTGCGAAAAAGCAGAACCTCAACCAATTCACGGGACCACCACTGTGTCCCCTGCTTTCAGGGCTACGTTTTGATTGCTATTTTTTCCTTTGATCACTTCTTTGTAATTAAACGGTAGGCGGGATTCTCCCCCTTGAGGATTGTGTCGCAAAACATAAATGGATTTTTGTTTTGCGAAATCGCGGAAACCACCCGCCAACGCAATCGCGTCGAGTACCGTAGCCGAACTCGCGAGCGGATAGGAGCCAGGACGCACAACCATGCCGAGGATATTGAACCGCTTGCTCTTGATTTCTTGAACGATCACAGTAACTTCGGGTTCCGAGATATAGCTCTGGAGTTTACTTGCGATATCTTTCTCCAGTTGTCGAGGTGTTTGCCCACCGGCTTGCAGCTCACCCACTAGAGGAAGGGAGATTTTTCCATCGGGACGAACTTGCACCGCGCGGGAAACCTCCGGCTCCTTCCAAACATTTACAGCCAGCATGTCTTCAGAGCCGATCACAAAATCATCTGGCGAGCTTCCCGTTGCGGAACTGGTTACGGAGCTGGGTGACCCTGCCCTGGCAACGCCTTGGTCATTGGCTTGCGCTGCAACATCGATTCTGAAGAGCCCCAGCATCAGTGTCAAGATGCAACAGTAAAATCTCGGTGTCATTCCACCCCCGTCGGAGATACAAAACGTATAGTGCAAATGAGCATGATGATGTTGTGCATGACTATTGCAGCGTGAGAGTCGCTGACTTGGTCCCCAAGTAGGTTCCAGAAATTCGTACTGTTGTGTTGTGAACAGGACTCGTAGTTACCATGAACGCTGCACTGGTTGTATTTGCAGGTATCGTTACTGACGCCGGCACCTGTGCAATCGTTTTACTACTGCTGAGGGTAACTCTTGCGCCTGCAGAAGGAGCTGGCCCGGTAAGCCTAACATTTGCAGTGGACGAACTGCCTCCGATGATGGTACTCGGGTTAAGGGTTAAGGTCGATAGTGTGGCTGGATTGATGGTGAGGGTCGCGGACCGCGTCGCGTTGTAGGTCGCAGATACGGTCGCCGATGTCGAGCTGGCAACTGCTGTGGTAGTGATCGTAAACGTCGCAGTTGTCCTTCCTGCTGCTACCGTAACATTTGCTGGTACCGCGGCGGCAGAGCTGTTGTCCGATAGGGATACTGTTATCCCGGCCGAAGGTGCGGCACCATTCAGGGAAACCGTTCCCGTCGAAGAGCTGCCTCCGATAACGCTACTTGGACTCAAGCTTAAGCCGCTCACGGAAGGTGGATTGATTGTTAAGCCAGCGGTTCTCGTCACATTGTATACGGCCGACACCGTAACGGGGGTAGCACTCGCGACCGGCGTTGTCGTCACTGTAAAGGTTGCCGTAGTGGCACCGGAGGTGACGGTCACGCTTGCAGGTACCTGGGCTGCGCTGCTGTTGTCAGATAGTGCAATGATGATGCCAGTTGCTGGCGCGGGGCCGTTCAGCCGCACTGTTCCAGTCGACGAATTACCGCCTATCACTGATGTGGGAGCTAAGCTCACAGTCGTAAGAGACGGTGGGTTAATGGTTAAGGCTGCCGTTTTCGTACCATTGTACGTAGCGGATATTGTGACAGAGGTGCTGCTCCCTACCGCCGTTGTAGTCACAGTAAATGTCGCGGTAGTAGCACGCGCTGCCACGGTCACGCTCGCCGGTACCTGTGCCGAACCGCTGTTGGAGGACAGTGCGACTGCCGCACCACCTGCAGGTGCAGGCCCATTTAGAGTCACCGTTCCGGTAGAACTGCTCCCACCCACTAAGGTAATCGGACTTAAGCCCAAGGAACTGGCTGAAGGGGGATTAATCGTAAGCCCAGCGGTTTGTGTACCGTTGTAAACGGCCGATATTGTAACCGATGCAGTGGCGCCCACTGCCGTGGTCGTTACCGTAAATGTCGCAGTGGTGGTGCCCGCTGCCACAGTCACGCTCGCCGGTACCTGTGCCGAACCACTGTTGGAGGAGAGCGCCACCACTGCCCCGCCTGTAGGCGCCGGCGCGGCCAAAGTAACTGTCCCGGTCGAAGGACTGCCGCCTGTGACTGCTGACGGATTCAGCGTGAGCGCTGAAACTGCAATCGCAGTCGCAGTCGAAGTGAAGTTCACTCCCGAAACATCATTTCCGCTTACGTTAACATTTTGGCTGGTCGGAGCAAAAGTGAATCCGGATTGTGTCGGAGTAACTGTGTACGAACCGTTTGTTAATCCCTGAAAGCTGAAGTTACCCGATGCATCGGCTGCTATGCTGGCAGCAGCCGCTCCGCTGAGGGTGACAGTAGCTCCGTTCCCACCTGCTCCGCTGATGTTACCAGTAAGAGCCGAGGTCGCAGGAGCAGACCCGGCTATAGGCAATACTTCTACTATACTTAGGTTGTAACGGTCGACTGTCGGCGCGGTGTCGTTAAGGGTGACAGTGGTCCCACTCAAAGGCGTGGTTGTGGTTAGTGCCTGCACCCAATACGTGTCATTGTTGGGGGCTAGATATTGGTGGACAATATTTTGGCTTGCTCCGGGAGTACGTGCAACTGCAAGATCCCAGTCATTGCCTATTCCAAAAACCCAGGAATTGTTGCGTGTCGTAGTAAGGCTTGCGGTTGGGGCCCCGCTGGTACTATTTCCTGTTCCGATTGCTCCGATTGCGCCCGATCCATTTGTACCGGTGTAGTCTGCTCCGGTAAAACTAAGCAACGGTAATCGTTGAGGCAGGAACCGACGTGGAGAAGGCTGCTGTAATCGACACATTCGTGAGCTTAATCGGTGCAAAAGCTCGCCATATTTCCGCCGTACCAAATTGCACATTTGTTCGCTGCACCAGTACCCACGTCAATCCTCCACCACTGACACTGGTCACTGTCGTGTTCGGTCCGGAACCGGAGTTGTCGCCCCCAATAAAGGCCAGCAGTAGTTCATTTCCTGCGGCGGTAGAAAACGCTGTACTCGCAATGCTACTCCCTGCCGTATTGTCTTTCGATACTACGACGTCGGTTGCCAAACCGGTCGGCGTTACTCCCACCGAGGAAAAATTGGCGGTAACATTTCCAGCGTTTATGGAAACCGTCTGGCTGGATGGCGTGAAGTTGAAACCTGCATTTGCAGGCGTTACGCTGTAGGTCCCATTGTACAAGCCGTTGAAAGTGTAGTTCCCGGACGCATTAGCAATTGTCCTAGCCGAAGCTGCTCCCGCTAAAGTAACGGTAGCATTGCTGCCGCCCCCCCCGCTGATAACTCCCGATATAGTAAACGTAGGACTGACACTGGATGTGAAGTTGACTGACGTCACATTGTTGCCGCTGAGCGTCACACTCCGAGAAGACGGGTTGAAGAGATATCCCGTTTTGTTTGGCGTAATGGTGTACTGCCCATTCGGTAAACCAGACAATGTATAGTTGCCAGCAGGGTCGGTGGTTACGGTCGCGTTTGCCGCACCGCTTAGGACAACCGTGATCCCGGAGGACACAGTTCCCGTGATCGCACCAGAAATAGAGAGGGTGCCGCCGGCTCCATACGTCGCTTGATATGAGCCGCCCGCGGCAGAGAAAATCGCATATCGTAAGCCCTTAACGGTCTGTACCGTGAAACCAACCGCAGCTCCATTCAATGTCAAGTTGGTTAGCGATCCACCTGTTGAATCCAGGGGCAGCATGCCTTGTAGATTTCGTGCACCCGTCCCGGCTGTCACCGTGAACGTGAGAGCGCTACCATTCCAGGACAGCGAGCCAAATGAGGAAGAATTCCGTCCATCCAGCCAGGTCAGCATCTGGAGAGAGGAAATAATTGGAACATTTCTGGATTGAGCTTCGGCGACGATGATATTCGATCCAGTCGATTGCGCTTGATCGGTGTGCATGTTCATCGTAAATGCACCGTAAAATCCCTGTGGTCCCAGCGCATTGTCCAGCAGAGTATCGATCGCGGGAGTGTAGTCCCATGGATCCTCGTCTGGCATTTGAGTCGTAGCCTGGTAGACGTCAAATATGTTTCCGGAGCGATCGGTGTACCTCATCGGCATGCCTGAACCGGTGAACAGGCCAGAACGGCCGTTGACCCATGGACCAGGCCAGTAGTAATAGCTCGTGTCAAATCGGATGCCGTGATTTAGAAGGATCTGTGGCTCCGAGTCATAATCTGACCACAGCACGCAATGCGTCCGGTTGGTACGGGATGCGGGGATACCCGGATAAAGCTGGGCGAATTGGTTTAGTTGTGCTGTGATGGCTTGATCTAAAGACGTTGGCGTGAAATTGGTACATGTAGGATTGTTGTCCGCGTGATTCGCGATCTCAAATCCCTGTGAAACATAATTCAAGTAGTTGGGTATGGACGGTTTAAATATGTATGACGTTGCTCTCACGCACGTCCAGTCAGCGACGGAGCAATTTGCTGGGCTATCAGCGAGATATTGATCAAAACGCCCAGATGTGCCCCCTGCCCCATGGTCATCTCCCGTCATGATCACGACGGCCTTAAAGCCGCTGGGGAAATACCAAAAGCGTGGTAAAGGCTTCTTGGTCATGTTCATCTGCTCGATGAGATTGACCAGGAGTCTCTGCTGCTCGTCGGCCTGAGGAATGACTATTTTATTGAAGTCGACCCAGTCCGGTTGTGGATCGAAGGATGCTGCTCCGTAATAGAGATCATCCGATCGGATCTGTCCTGATCCGACGGCTGGGTCGATGTAGCCGTCTCGATCTTGACCAGACCACGCCGGATTTCCCTGCCTGGTATAGACGACGGATCGCGCGAGATCGTATGTAAAAGCGGCTGCTTGACCGGCACCAGGGTTGAACCACGTCACAGCTGGATGGGATGTCGCAGTAGAGCCGTCAGAGTACAATGTCGCGACTGCAGTCGCTCCTGCGAGGCCGTAGAGATCCGCAGAACCATGAAATTGCATGCTTTGGCCGACAATGCCCATCCCCGGATTTGTCGTAGCATCCACGAGCAAATAAGCATCTGACAGAGTTCCCCCTCCGGCGCTAAGGCCGAAAAGGCTATCTAACTGCGGGTCGGGATGCATAGCGATCAGTCGTCCACCACCATTCACCCAACTTGTGAACATGGAAGCTTGAGTCGCCGTCAGCTTCATGTCACCCAAAATCACAATATCGTAAGAGGAAAGAGTTGAGTCTGTTACGGTGGCGATATCTTGCACCGTAAATTCATTCATCCCTTCGTTGAGTAAAATCTCCCCTAAATACCGCGTAAAAGGATTCTGTGCGGAGGACACGATTAGTACTGGCCCCCCAGGACCCGTGTTCGGTGGAGGTGCCGCAGTCGTAAAGGACCAGGTCACATCACTACCCAATGCATTTCCAAAAATGTCTCGAACCGTTCCCCGCACAGTTGCCGTGTACGTCGTCTGCGACTGCAGGTCCGTAGTAGGAGTAAACACGAGGCTTGATGATGCCGCGATGTAGCTGACCGTGCCCCCGACGACGTTTCCAACTGAGTCTACTAACTGAAACGCCTGCGAGCTTATCGTCGTCGTGTCCATCGGCTCGTTAAAAGTCGCACTCACGTTGGAGCCTATGGTCAGGCCTATCGCACCCGCCGCGGGGGACGTGGCGATGACGGACGGCGCACCGGTCGAGTTATTCAAAACGTAAACTACATCAATCCAGTAGTTGCTCGCATTGAATGATTGGTTGGGGAATGTGCTCGTAGCGTTGTACTTGTAAACTCCGTTGGGACCGTTGAATCCGGTAACGAGTGCATGCAGCGGGGGCGTGTCAACTCCTGTCGTTGCGAAATACTTTTGATCAAACGCGTAGTGCCCGGAGGTGAAATAGGACGCTACGTAGGTAGTATTCGCAGTAACCGGAACCGGAGAATTGAATGTTACTTGTTGCCACCCGGAAGTAGTTTCACCGGTGAAGGTTGCCGACGCGAGCAGCGTCCCGCCAACAGTCCATAGATTTCCGATATGTATTCCGGTATTTGCGGCACTTTTGTAAAAGCGCAGGCCCGTGATCAAACCATCGGCATCAGCCTGGAATTTGACTCCGACTTCTATAGATTTGTTCTCTCCAGAATCCGTTACGGTCGGACCACTCGTGAGTCGCCATATCGAGCAAGGACAGGCCGATGGCGGAGGTGGTGCCGGCGAGGTCGTGAAAATCCAGCTTACGGTTCCCGGCAGAGGAACACCTGACAAATCTTTCACTCGAGGATCAGTGCTCCCGCCTCTTACTACGGCGGTATATCTTGTCAGTGGCGCCAAAGCAGATGAAGGCTGCAAAGTAGCTGTGAAGGTACTGCTGTTATAACTGAGCGACGCAGCTACGATGTTATTGGAAGAGTCGAATAGTTGGAATGTTGTCGCGGTAACGGTTGTTGGGTCGATCGCTTTGCTAAAGGTTGCGGAGACAAGTGCGGTGGAGCTCACCCCGGTTTCGCCATTGGCGGGTGCAACCGATAGCACTATCGGCACCTGCGTCGTACTAACAGTAGCGAACGACCACGCGAAATTCGCCGCAAGGGCAGTGCCAGCGGTGTCTTTGATCCGAGGATCAGTAGATCCCCCGCGAACCACGGCCGTGTAGGTGGTAGAAGTTGACAGGGCGGCGGTCGGCTGAAGAGTTGCAGTGAAGGTCGAACTGCTATAGCTGACGGCAGCACTGACAGGTGTGCCGGAGGAATCTAGCAACTGAAACGTGCTTGACGTAATTGTGGTCGGGTCAACTGCTTTGCTAAACGTGACTGTCACGGGTACCGCTGTACCGACTCCCGCGGCACCGTTGGATGGCGTAAACGACGTCACCGTCGGCGGCTGTCCTGGAATGGTCGTACTGAATACCACGTCCACCCAGTAATTGCCGGAATTGAATGTGCCAGTTGGGAAAGTTGTCGTGGCACTGTATAAGAAAATACCATTGTTGCCGTCGACTCCATTGGCCAGGGCATGCAGAGGTGGATTGTCAACTCCGGCACTTGTGAAGAAGCCTGCATTGTATGAATAGTGGCCTGCGGGCGCGAAGTACGACGCCACATACGTTGTACCGGCAACAATCGCCACGGGTGCAGCGAAGTTGACTTGCTGCCAGCCTGAACTCGATTCGCCGGTGAATGTAGCTCGGGCAAGCAGTGTTCCGTTGTTGCTCCACACATTGCCTATGTGTGTACCCGAGTTTGTCGTGCTCTTGTAGTAGCGGATGCCCAAGATGTATCCGCTCTGGTCCGATCTGAACCGAACTCCAAACTCTCCCGATTTCGAATCGCCTCCATCGATCGAGCCCGGCTTAGTCGTGGAGGGCCAAACCGTGCATGGACAGATTCCGGGCGGGTTTGCCGTTCCGAAGGAAGACGTGACATCTGCAGCCATCGAATTCCCAGACGTGTCTTTAATTGTGGGATCCGTAGTACCGCCGTGAAATGTGACGACATAATTGGTGGCGGTGAGCAGCGGTGATGTCGGCTGGAGCGTCGCAGTTAAGGTCGCGCTGTTGTAGGTAACTGTCGCGCTGACTTGGCTGCCAAACGAGTCTGCGAGTTGAAATGTATTGCTATTTACCGAGGTTGGATCTAGTGCCTTGCTGAACGTGGCAGCGACTGTCGTGTTGGTGCTGACTAGGCCGGCTCCGTTGTTCGGCGTGACCGAGGTAACGGTCGGTGCCTGCGGAGCTATGCTCGTACTAAAGACAACATCAACCCAGTAGTTTGACGCATTGAAGGTAGAGCTCGGAAAGGTGCTGGCACTTGCATACGAGAACAATCCGTTCGAACCGTCAACTCCATTTGCCAGTGCATGCAGCGGAGAGTTATCCACAGCTTTGGTAAAGAACCCAGTATTGTATGAATAATGGCCAGTCGGCGCGAAGTACGACGCTATATAGGTCGTACCAGCTGTTATGGGAATAGGTGTGCTGAAATTCACTTGTTGCCAGCCGGACAGAGTCTCTCCTGTAAACGCTGCGGATGTTAGCAACGTGCCTGTATTCGTCCATAAATTGCCCACATGAGGTCCAGCGTTGTTCGCACTCTTATAAAAGCGTACTCCTGTGATAACCCCATCTACGTCAGCCCTGAACTTGACCCCCACTTCGATGCTATTGGCATCTCCACTGTCGACGGTACCGGGAGCAACACTCGGTCCCCAAATGCTGCAAGGACAGCTTTGACCGAACACATTGGCTCCGGACCCAAATAACACCATAAGCGCAATTACAACCACAGACCGCTGTAGTGTTGACATAATATTCTTTCTTCTCTTGACGATCATGATTTGCGTGTAGACGACCGAAGCAGGGACGACAGGCCTATGCCCTGGGCAACTGGGCTAAATCAGAAGACGGAAACTCTCGGCGGGATGTGGGGGCCTTCGAGGCCGAAAGTCCTTTGCCTACAGTTTCTTCGACGTGCCAATTATCCGTTGTAAGTTCCACTGCCCTATTTGCGATCTTCACCATTGCATTATTATTCAGTGTTGAATTGATGATTTGAGTAGTGTTGGCCAGGAGAAGGCCTTCCACGTTGGTCTTCATGGCTGGAACAATATCTGAATAGTTGAGAACGGGCACCGGCTGGACGAAGCGTTCACGGAAAAGGTGTTTCTGCGCGATCTCTTCTTCCTTAAGATCCGGAAAGACTTGCTTCAGCGCTTTCCAGAACACCGTCCAGATGTCGCTTTCAAGGGCCTCGAATAGCGGATCATTAGGAGAAGTGTACTTCGGAAGATACACAAGGTGGTATCCGTTCGTTTCGTTACTCGAAATCAGATTGCTCATCTCAATGATGCCCGTGAACGGTAGACCTTCGTCTGTAAGGTTGGTGACATAATAAGGGCTAAGGCGACGCTTTAACACCAATGCATAACACACAATTCCCAGGTACTTGATGCGCATCAGATTCGTGACGTACTCGGGAGCAAGTTGCGGCGTAATCCCTGCTAACACTGGACTAGGGACGGTCGCGATCGCCGCCTCGCAGTGCACATCCTGCAATCCGGTATTGATTTCTATCGTCGAATTCGGCAGCTTGACGATACGCTTGACGGGATGGCCGGTTAAAATCCTGCCACCATGATTCTCGATTTCCTCGATCAGTCGCTTAATGACGGTGCGATAACCTCCACAAACGTAGCCTAATTTCTCTTTCTTACTAGTGTCTTTCTCGCGTGTGGAGTATAGCCGCGAGATTGTAGCCCATATGAATGCGGCCGATGCCTCTTCGCGGCAAGCTCCCAGCTTGCACTTCAATAGCGGACCCCACATCTTCTGGTAATTCGCTTGGCCGAACACGCTAGTCAACCAATCGGAGGCCAAATATTTCTCGAGTGGACGTCCGTCCTTGATTCGGGTGACGCGCAGCACGCCGAGCCCCAGTCTTAGCTTTTGCCACAGGTTCAGTGGGGGAAAGCGCAGGAAGTCAAGGCTGCTAGTCATTGGATGCAGAACGTTATCGGCAAAGAATCCTACTTTTGTCTCGGTCCAGCGAAGCTCGGGTGTCAGTCCTAAGTCGTCGATGAGCTTCAGTAGAGGTTGATCAGAAGTGAGGATGCAGTGATAAAACTTGTCCCAACAGAAGGGCCCAAAGTTGAAATACGTCGCTAACCCACCGAGCTGCGGGCGTGACTCGATGACCGTCACGTCCGCACCGGCCCGAAGGAGATAAAAAGCTGAGGTAAGACCGGTGATGCCCCCGCCCAGAATCCCGACCCGCATACCTTTCAGTGACATGCTTATTCTTTAGCTGCCGGCGATCAAGGCAACACCCAGACAAATCACGGCAACGGCTGCCCAGCGGTTTCGATCGACCCGTTCATGAAAGAAGAATGCCGACAAAAGGTTGACCAGAACGTATCCGAAGCTAACCAGCGGATACGCGTAAGAGAGGTCGAGTTTCTGAAGTCCGAGGAGCCAAAGACCTGTTGCAGCAACAAAGCAGATGCCCCACGCCCAAACGAAAGGCTGGCGGGCTACGCTTAGGGCCATTTCTGCGGGACGTTGAGGTGTCGTGTAAGACCTCCGCATCCCGTTCAGACCGTGCTTGAGGCAGATCTGTGCCAATGCACTCAAACAAACGCTACCCCAAATCATCAACTTTGGATTCACTGGGAAATATTCCTCGTACGGTTCATCAAAATCATTCCGACCACAATCAGAACGACACCGGACCCGCGGCGCGCTGAAACGGTTTCCTGGAAAAAAACGGAGCTCGCAACGACAACCAGCACATAATTCAGACTGGACAGAGGATATAGAAAGCTGATTTCCTGTTGAGCGACGGCTATGATCCAGCAAAGCGATCCAAAGAGGTAAACAATTAGTCCAGCCAATACCTCAGGCTGCATTAGAGTGTGAATCAGCGCAAACAATCCAGACCCAACAGGCTGTCGGGCAGCTGCGTTCAGCCCCGCTTTAATGAGCAGGTGTCCGCTAACCACGAAAGCGGCCGACGCAGTAAACGCGACCCACCAGCGGCTCAAGAGGCGAAGATAACCTCCATCGCGATCAGCGCTGGACCTGCTGGGCCGGAGCGCCGGCTGTAATACCGCGGCTGTGGCGTCGCCGTTGCGCGTATCCATACTTTTCAATCGGCGAAACCAGGGAACAGTTGTGGGACTACTTCAGTATGTTCAGCGACGACTTCAGATTCGCCCTGCTTCCTTTGCCATGCAATTGTCGCACGCAACCCGTCTTCAAGCTTCACCCTCGCCTCAAAACCCAGCAGCCGGTTGGCTTTACTCACATCTGGAATGCGCCGGCGCACATCCTCATATTTCCGGCCTCCGATTTCATCGTACGGAATGAATTTCAGATTTAGCGGATTTGACGTTTGGCAGAGGCGATGAATGAGTCGGGCCAAATCGACAATCGCGATTTCTTCTGTGTTTCCTATATTAAAGATGTCGCCCGAAGGGCCCCTCTCGAGCACTGCCAGCAGCCCTGCAACAGTGTCGGACACGTAGGTAAAGCTGCGCGTCTGCAAGCCATCACCGTGAATTGGAATTTCGTCGCCGCGCAGAATGGCTCCGATAAATACCGATTGTGGTCCGCCCCACCATGTCAGATTCTGCCGCGGTCCATAAGAGCCGAATATCCGCACGATACTAGCCTGAATGCCGTATGCATCGGCGAATGCGAGTGCAAGATGCTCGTCGTAGAGTTTTGAACAGGCATACGCCCACCGAGGGATAGTTGATGAGCCAATGATGGAATCGCTCTCTTCAGAAAACGGTAAATGGGGATTTTTCCCATACACGTCAGAAGTAGACGCCAGGAGAAACTTGGCTCTCAGTTCCGTCGCCAACTGCAATGCATTCTGACAGCCCTGCGAATTTATAAGCAGAGTGTCGATGGCTTTGCCATAGCGAGGGATCTTGAAAGCAGCCAGATGCGCAATCATCGACACCCCGGACGACACGCGTCGGACAGCGTCGAGATCGCGGACATCCAATTTGTGGAATTCAAAATGGGGCTGTGACAACGCATGTCTCAAGTTCTCCAGAGTGCCATGTGACAAGTTGTCAACTCCAACAACTGCATATCCTCGCTGGAGCATCGCATCCGTCAGGTGCGATCCTAAAAACCCCGCAGCACCAGTTATCATTACTCGTTGTTTTGACATATTCAGTTTCGTCTCTCGTCTAATGCTCCCAGTAATTGAAGAACGATCGTCTTGGCTGCGCTTCCTCGGCCAAATTCGTCGAGATTTGGTAACCCCACTGGCCTCATGCCATTGCCTGCCCAGAGGCTCTCCAACGTCTCGAGACTTCGCTTAGCATCGTCACCACCTGACAATCGATTCCATCCGCCTACTAGGGTTTCTGTCCATTCCGTCTCTGTACGAAACGTCATGCAGGGGACGCCGAAAAAATACGCTTCCTTCTGCACGCCTCCGGAATCTGTGAGAACCACACGTGCATTGCGCTCAAGTACCAACATGTCCAGATATGAGACCGGATCGATGAGCTTTACGTGTTCGGCAGCTTGCAACTTGTCTGCTAACGGCTTGAGAGTGGCCACCTCGGTCAGTCGATGCCAGGTGCGGGGGTGCACAGGAAACACCACCGGTCTACTCCAGCGAATCAACAATTCGAGGTTGTTGATTATTTGGACGGCAGAGTCAGTATTCTCTGCTCGGTGCATGGTGAAGAGTGCATACTGCGAGGGCTCGACCTCCAGTTGATTCAAGATATGAGACCGATTCATTGCGGTCTCCTGGAAATTGAGGACCGCATCGAGCATCACATCGCCACTCTGATAAACCCCGCTAGTGATTCCCTCGGACGCCAAATGCTTAACTGCAGTTTTAGTCGGACAAAATAACCATGAAGAAACGTGATCTGTCACAACACGGTTAATCTCCTCTGGCATCTTGCGGTTAAAGCTTCGCAAACCAGCCTCAATGTGGCCGACAGGTACATTGAGTTTGGCGGCAGCGATTGCACCTGCGACTGTCGAGTTCGTATCACCATAAACAAGAACCACGTCGGGGTCTTCCTTAATCAGAACGTCCTCAATAGCTGCAAGAAGGGCTCCGGTCTGCTTTCCGTGTGTTCCTGAACCCACTCCCAGGTTGTAGTCGGGCTTTGGTAGAGGAAGTTGCTGAAAAAATACGTCGGAAAGACTGTGGTCATAATGCTGGCCGGTGTGGACCAAAGTATGGCGAAGCATGCCATTGCCACGGTGATTGCTGTACTCGCGAATTGCTTCGACAACCATGGCAGCTTTTACAAACTGCGGACGTGCTCCAACAATAGATAGAAGGTGAACCGACACGTTATTGATTGTCTAGGAGTTGCTCAGCGGGAACTTCGCGCCAGACTTTCGCTGGAGCGCCCAGCACAATTTTCTTTGGCGGTACATTTTTGGTGACCACCGACCCTGCGGCCACCAGTGCATCCGCGCCAATATTGACGCCCGGCAGCACCGTCACGTTAGCCCCAATGCGGGCTCCTCTTTCCAGCGTCACTCCCTTGTGGTACTTGAAGCGTTCTTTCGTGCGCCCTAAGAAGTTGTCGTTCGTAAACGTGACCTCAGGAGCGATGAAGCAGCCATCTCCGATTTCCGACAACGCCGTTATGTACGACTCGGTCTCCAGCTTACATCTCTTTCCGATCTTTACTTTGTTCTCAACTGTCACACCCCGTCCGATGATGGTGTACTCACCGATTTCGGCATCCTCCCGAATCGATGCCAAATCCGCCACCATCACCTTTGCCCCTAACTTGCAGCCCCGGTAAATGACCGCTAGCGCTCCAATCAGGCATGAGTCCCCCACCTCACACGGGGGGAGCTGCTGATCCCTTGTAATCGCGCTTAACGCAGCCTTCATCGGCAGTTTGCCTATGACGGTATTGTCGTCGATTCGCACATCGTCGCCGATCACCGTGTCACAGTGGATGACAACTCCATGACCAATCTGACAATTATTCCCAATACGGACGTTTTCACAAATGATGGTGTTATGCCCGTAGCGCGTGCCAACGCCGATCTGGCTGGACGGATGAATGTGGTTTCCCATTTGTTCTTTGCACTCCCTCTATGCGCACCGGTTCGCCGTCGTGCTCCATTGATTTTTGTGCTGCCTCAAGAATTCTGACTACCCGCAAGCCATCTTGGCCGTCACTCAACGGAGTCGTACGACTTTTCACACACTCGACGAAATGCTGGCATTCCAGCTTTAAGGGTTCGGTCATGTCTACGCGGGGGATCAGTATGTCTCCGAACCGCACTTGGATCGAGTCCCCGTAGCTGCGAATGGAAGGCAGCTCTGCGTGATTATTGTAGATTCTCAGCTTTTCACTGGCTTCAGTATCGTCAAAGACCGCCATCTTATTCGCCCCAACAATTGTCGTTTTTCTGACTTTGTGGGGGTCAAGCCAGCTCAAGTGGATATGAGCCATAATCCGATTTTCGAAATAGAGGCTTAAGAACACTACATCTTCGATACCATCTTGAATAAAGCTCTGCCCGCGGACGCTGACGTCGATTGGCTCCATCTCTAGCAGATAGAGGATCAAAGAGATGTCATGTGGTGCAAAGCTCCACAGGGCATTCTCATCACCGCGAATTCTCCCCAGATTAACGCGCTGCGTATAGATGTAGAAGATGTCCCCAAATTCCCGACTCAGAATCATCGATTTGAGGCGGCGCACCACCGGATGGTATTCAAGAAGGTGGCCCACCATGAGGATCTTGTTTCGCGATTCGGCAAGTTCCAGGAGTTCCTCGGCGTGGCTAACACGGAGGGTAAACGGCTTCTCAACAAAAACATCTTTATCGGCCATCAGAGCTTTCCGAGCCAATTCGAAGTGGGTGACTGCTGGGGAAGAAATCACGACGGCTTCCAACGAGTCCTGCTGCAACATCTCATCGAACGAGCTGACAACATTGACGGATGGCCACGCTTTTTTTGCCGCAGCAATCCTCTTTGTGTCAGAGTCGCAGCACGTCACGAGCTGGCAGTCCTTCGCCTCGCCAAAATTGCGGGCCACGTTCCAGCCCCAAGCCCCTAACCCAACCACTCCTACCTTCACCATAGCGCCTCCTCAAAAATTACTGTGCTGAGATTGGTTCACGGAATTTGCGGGTCTTTAATTGGCTCTCTCTTGCGTTCGAGTGCACGCTCGCGGTTAACGCGGACCCGGCGCACTGCTGTTCTGGCGATCAACCGTAAATGTCCGCGGATGGTTCGCAGAACTCTCATTTTGGTGTGACCTATCACCCGACTACGCAGGGTCATCGGCACTTCCACGATTCGATAGCCCTGCTCGGCAGCTCGGATCAGGGTCTCCGCAGCAAAAACGAAGCCGTTTTCCTCGAACCTGAGCGAATCAATAACTCGTTTCCTATATGCACGAAATATGCTGGTGTAGGTGTAAAGGCGAACCGGCGCCACGATCCAATAAAAGGCCGAGCAAGCTCTACTGAGCGCCAGCCTCCAACCAGGAACGCCTTCGACAGATCCTTCGGGATGGTAAGGAGATGCGACTGCGATGTCGGCGCAGTGTTCAATCAGCGCGGTTGCCATTCGTTCGAGGTTTTCTGGCCCATAGGTGCAATCGGCATCAATTGTGCAGACAATGGATCCGTTACAGTGTTGGAAGCCCGTACGAAAGGCTGCGCCCACCCCTCGGTTCCCTGCATGAACAGCTATATGGGTCCGCCCACTTGCTGGAAACGTGCGTTGCAGTGCGGTAACTGTTCCGTCGGTACTCCCATCGTCAACAAAGACGAACTCGAGCTCGACAGCGCTCCATGATCGCCGGAGAGTAGAGAGACGATCGTGCAGTTGTTCAATCCCCTTTTCCTCGTTGAACACCGGGACTACAACTGAGACGAGTGCTTTACTTTGGGTCTGAGCCATTGGATTGTCGGAACACGCGAGTGTTGACTACTGCTTTAGCGCGGCGGTGAGGACCTCGACGACGTATTCGATCTGCTCATCCGTGAGTTCTGGATATATGGGGAGGGACAATGCTTCCTTGGCGGCGAGCTCCGAATTCGGCAAGCTTGCTTCTGTATAACCCAACGACTGAAAAATGGGTTGGAGGTGTATCGGGACTGGATAGTAAACGGTACTGGCGACGCCCCGTGCGGATAGCCTCTTTTGAACTACATCTCTGTTGGCCACACGAATCGTGTACTGATGGAAGACATGCTCGTTACCATCTGCGGTCTTGGGGCACACGACTTCAGAAACATGCTTTAGGAGACGCTCGTAATAAGCTGCGCGCGAGCGTCGCAACTGATTCCACGCATCTAAATGGCGTAGCTTCACCCGAAGGATTGCTGCCTGAATCTCATCGAGACGGCTGTTCCAGCCCTGCTCAGTACTGAAGTACTTTTTCGTAGTTCCATGCGCCCGCAGAGACTGCAAGCGGCGGGCAGTCTCTTCCGAGTCGGTTAGCACCATACCACCATCGCCATAGGCTCCGAGATTCTTGCTCGGGAAAAAGCTGAGGCAGGCGATGTCCCCCATAGAACCGGTTCTCTTGCCACGATGGGTGGCGCCGATAGCCTGAGCATTGTCTTCGATGACCTTTAAATTGTGTTCACGCGCGAAATCGAGAATTGATTCCATATCTGCTGATTGTCCATAGAGATGGACAGGGATGACAGCTTTTGTTCGGCGGCTGAGTTTGCCGTTTAGTTGCGACGGATCCATGCAAAAAGTACTTGGATCGATGTCGACGAACACCGGTTTCGCGCCAAGCAGGCTGACGGAATCAGCGGTCGCAATGAAAGTGAACGATGGAACGATCACCTCATCTCCCGGGCCAATTTCGGCCGCACGTAATGCCAGGATGAGTGCATCCGTACCCGATGCGACACCCACGCCAAATCGCCTTTCGCAGTATCCGGCGACCTCTTCTTCCAGGGCTTTGACATTTGGACCTAAAATGAAATGCTGAGAATCCAACACTTCGTCAATGGCCGCTTTGATCTCCAGGCGGATCGAACTGTGCTGGAGCCCCAAGTCGAGCATGGGTATTTGAGCATTCGTAACTGCTATAGATGAGTTCATAATTAGTCCAAAATTGGAAATGAGAGTGCTCTGAATTGTTTTTCGTCGTTCATTCTCATACGGGATTCTCTTCGTCTTTTTGCCTATAGGCGGAGATCAAAGAGCCCTCATCGTTTTACTGCGCGGAGTTATGAGCGCGCGGGTCAGCGGCTTGGGCCGGGATCATGTGGTACTGATCGATTTTGTACAGAAGACTGCGATAACTGACCTTCAGTAGTCGTGCGGCCGCCTTTCGGTTCCAACGAGTTTTGTCCAGCGCGGCCGCGATCGCGTTTTTCTCCGCCTCTGCCTTGATGCTGTGGATTAAGGATTTGAGGGATTTTGTTTCCGGATTGAATCCAACGTTTTCACCGTTCCGGCGCGAAACTTCTGCAGTTGTTACGAATGACCGCAATCCATTCCGATCAACTCTAGAATCAAACTCCACCGCGCCCGTGAACAATTCCTGCTCGCCGGCGAACAGGTAGCGCTTCACAAAGCTTTCCAGCTCCGTCAAATTTCCGGGCCAAGCATAGTTCGTACAATATTGGAGCACGCTCGGCGTAAATTCTCTGGGAGGAAGCCCGTAGTAGTGCGCCAGCTTGTGCATCAAGAACTGGAGGAGAATTTCGCTCTCTTCCTTTCGTTGGCGCAAAGGCGGCACGTGCACCGTGAACGCGCTCAGCCGGTAGTAAAGATCTTGACGCAACCTCTTCTCGGCTAGGGCTTGATCGAGATTTGCACTGCTCGTAGCGAAGACGCGTACATCGGTCTGAATGGCTCGTGATTCCCCGGAACGAACAAATTCTCCCTCCTGCAGGACATGCAGCAGCTTCGCTTGCAAATCGGGAGGCATCTCCGTGATCTCTCGCAATAGAAGGGCGCCCTTGTGCGCCAACTCCAGCTTGCCCGGGCTGATTCTGCAGATCTCCGCTCCTCGAGAAGAATCATTGGACCGACCAAACAACTCCATTTCCAGGATGGCGGAGGGCAGCGCCGCGCAATTCACTGCTTGGAAGCTGAAACCGGATCGCACGGAGAGGTTGTGAATCAGGCGAGCAATCGTGCTCTTGCCGGTTCCACTTTGCCCAAGAATCAGCACAGGCACATCCGCCTGAGCCAGCAACTCGGCCTGTGCGCGCAGCTTCTGCATAACCGGGCTAATGCTGACAAACGAGTCTTCATCGCCGACTGGCTCGACGTGCTTGCTGGCAAAGTCCATTTCCCTGTTCTGCGCCTCCAGATGCTTGCGAAGGACAAACTCCAACTGTTGTTGATCAAAAGGCCTCACCACGACGGCTTCAGCGCCGAGCCGAGCTGCTTCTTTCTGTCGCATTCCCTCGTCAGCTTGGCAAATCACGAACACAGGAAGATCGGGACGAAGCCGGCGCAGCCAGCGCAGAATGTGCAGACTGTCCCCGTCGCCACGCGGAAGATCGAGCACAAGCGCATGAGGCGAAACATCGGATTGCACCCGCTCCATTGCGTCCCAGCCACTCACGACATTCTCAAGTTGCCAGGAGTTGGCGTCTCCGATTGACCAGAGCACGCGCAACAGCGCTGATTCGCGGCTCACAACCAATACACGCGTAGTTTCGATCGCATTTTCGGCCATGGTTTCAGGGGGAACCTGCATGGGAAAGATGGTTTTGAGTTTCAGGAAGGACTGGAAGAGTCAGGCTGCTTCAACATCATATCCATCGATGCGAACAGCCATTGATCGCTGGATTGCATCCACCGAGATCACTAACGTGCTTTCACCGGCGCGCGAGACGAGCACACCCTCGATTCCCGCTAAGGCACCGCTCCGAATTCGCACCCGCTGACCAATCTTCAGGTACGGGTGAGAAGCCCACGGAAGACCTGCTTCCACCAGACTGCGAATGGCGTCGATTTGGTCATCCGGTATCGGCGCGCCTTCGCCTTGCGCACCGACCATGCTGAATACTCCTTCGACGCGAAGCACCCGTAATCGTTCAGCCCTATTTGGTGCAAATCTCGCGAAGACGTAACAACTGAATAGCGGCGCTTCTACTTTCTTCTTGCGATCACTCCAGCGGTGGATCTCGGTAACCAACGGCAGAAAGGTGGTCACCCCTCGCTCCTCGAGCCGCTGCGTTACGATCTTCTCGTGCCGTGGACGAGTGTGCAGGGCATACCAGTTCTCCGCCTCGCCCTGCAACGAAGGAACCGGCTGCGAAATATCGAATGCAACGCTGCTAACGCTCATAGCTTCGCCCTCTAAGTCACACTTTTCAGGTGACCCCAAATTCAGACACAAATAGCCAGTCTTGTTGAAATCTCAATTACGAGATTCCGCTTGGAGGGGGAGGATCCAGTGATCGGCCTGCCGGGGGAAGTGGCTAGCCGCTACTTAAGCTTGTTCAATTCTTTTTCAACGGGTCACCACACAATCTACTCGACGAAGATTCAATTTCATAGTGCACCGAAGTGCCATCGTATAGCACTTCTGTGTTCTGGGATTCGTCGCGCAAAACCACTCGATTTATTGATATTAGTGCGATTCACAGGAGGAGAAGCAGGGGGGAGTACTACGACTTCGCCTGAAATAATATTTGCTGACGAGGAAAGATAGCACGACTGCAGAGTGTTGCAATAGCTAATATCACTCTGGGTTACATTTCTCAATCCATCATGGTAATTTGTACTCATCATGCTGGTCAAAGATCGCGCATCACAGGCCTTTCTGCGTGCAGCGGCTCGCTTTTGGAATTGCTTTATAGTTCTAAGTGGTTGATTTGCGGATGTTTGCATCGCAAAGTGATGGAGCACCATTTTAGGTCGGTTGGCTGAACGTGGTGCAAGACGATGCACACCAGGGCGTGTTGAACGTTTGCAACGTGGGGCTTGAAAGGCGTGGCATTGAGAAGCAGGTTAAGCCCCCGCAACCAGAGGAAACCGGATGACCAGCATTCCCACAAACAGCAAAATCCGAGTGCTAGTTGCGGATAGTTCCCGAATTCACACGCAGTTGTTAGCCGACACATTAAAGCGGGACTCTGACTTTGAAGTAGTCCCATATCACTCAGATTCGGGTCTCTTGGCGTCTGCTGCGGCAAGCCTCGACGTGGATGTGCTCGTTGTTAGCGCCAATCTCGATGGGCAAGCTTCGCTTGGATTCAAGGCTTTGCACCAGTTGCAGGCGATTAGCCCGAAGGTCCGTGCCATTGTCTTGATGCAGACTTTGAGCGATGAACTAATATTAACGGCATTTCGCGCTGGTGCCCGGGGCATCATTGGCAGGAGCCAGCCAATGGAAGAGCTTCGCAAATGCATCCACTGCGTTCAACAGGGCCAAATTTGGGCAAACACTCGCGAGATGTCGCTGGCCGTAGAGGCATTGGCCAATGCACCGACCATTCGAGCGGTCAGTGCCGCGGGTCTAGACTTGCTGTCCAAGCGGGAACTGCAAGTAGTTCACTTGCTAGTCCAGGGTCTTAGCAACAGTGAGATTGCGCGGCAGTTAGAGCTGAGCCAGCACACCGTCAAGAATCACTTGTTTCGGATTTTCGATAAGCTAGGGGTCTCAAGTCGGATTGAGGTCGTTCATATGACGCTGAGCCAGGGCACCTCTGGAGCGCTGCTTCCCGGTAATTCGACGGACATCTCGAAAATTTCTGGATTTCATGATGACTTAGAGGACCTTCAGAAGGCGGCAGAGGGCGGCGTGCCAGCAGCTCAATTAGCCCTGGCCCGAGCTTACCTCGGTCCCAGGGGCGACTCCAAAAGCGCTGTGCTGGCGTACGCGTGGTACCTCATCGCGCTCAAAACGGTGTCGGAGGCCAAAGATCTCGTGGCCAAGATCCTGACGCCCGACCAGATCGCTGAGGCAAACAGCATTGCAAGTGCGAAGCTCTCCAGGAACGAGAAGAGTGCCCGTGATCTAGCTGAGTAAATTGCATGGGTTCCGCGCCATCAAAAGCGCTCAAATTGAGAAAGGCGTGCCAGGTTCGCCAGAGGCGATTCAACCAATACAGTCCTGGCGTAATCGACGAGGCGCTCTCGCTGGCGCGAACCGCCCGCCTGAAGATGCCCGCTACTGTGAGTGTGGCGGACACCTTAGCGTGGATCTATTACCACCAGGGGCTTCTACGGCGTGATCGCCGCGCAACTGCAGGACGCTCTTCAGAGAATGCCTGACAATACGACCTACTAGTACCATATCCGAGTGGTGTATCAAAAGCAGAAGAACACGAGGGCGGCAAGGAAAGACTTGCAGCGTACGTTACAAATCAATCCCAAGCTTTCTGATGCGGATAAAATGTGCAATTTGAATGAAATGCATTCATGAGCGTTATCAAACTGTACAATTTTCGCGCCAAAAAACTTTCGGATCCTTTAAGGGCTTTGAGCGAGCTCGTGGCACGGACCAGACGTTCTCGCAGAAATACGCGCATGACCGATTCGCGTTTTGATGTGATCGTTATCGGCGCTGGCATCGTGGGACTTGGTGTTGCGCTGGAAATCACGCGCCAGCGCCTTCTCGTTCTCGAAAAAGAAGGCCGCATTGCCCGTCATCAGAGCGGACACAACAGCGGCGTCATCCATTCAGCAAAGAGGAATGGCTTCTCGACAGTCTCCCGGACTACTACAATTCGTTGACACTCAGTACGTTTGCGTATAAAGTAGCGCCACTCGGGTCGAACCCAAAGAGTTTTCAGCAGTGCCTACCCAAAGTAGCTAACGGAAAAGCAACTAGAACACCTGGCCTTCGAAATCTTTAGGAGAATTCTATGAAACCGTTTCTGAATCTTGCTTCTATTTCGCTCGTCTTTGTGCTGTTTCAGGCCCCGAGCTTCGCGTCAACGCGGCATTCGAGGGTCCTCATCAAATGGAGTGGACAGCATAGCCCCGTTTTGGAATCTGGCTGGTCCAACCAGTCCGCTGCCCCGTCGAAAAGGAACCATGACGGTCAAAACACAAATTGTGTGCACGCATCAGGACGTAGCCGCGGCTGTAGATAACACCGAGCCAACAGCACTAATGCCGGAGGGTTGCGTCAGCGGCGGCTATACGTTCTTGTTTCAGATTCAGACCACCGCTACGAATCTGACGATCACACTCAGCAATTTGGTGGGATTCACTCCCGTTGTCGCCGACCCGAGCAGTACCTACGGGATTGCGGTATGCGACAACGATCCAGCTAATCCAGATACATCGAATACCCTTCAACTGTGCACGCAAGTGGCAGGATTGGATATCTCCAACATCAACGCTACGGTGAATAAAGCCAACAAGAAAATCACATTTACCGTGCCCAGCGTCCCCGCCTTTCCTGCAGGAGTGGGATATCAAGGGCAAGGGTTGACGCTCGTCGTTGTCACGGAACAAGGCACGCCATAGCCATCCCAGTAGCGGTCCCGAAAATTGCTTTTTAGAGAGCGTTAGCGGAATGCGCCTGGCTTAAAATGGTGATTTCCAGAAGGACTGGCCTGCATGGTCAGTCCTTCATTTCTTATCCCTCGTTTGAAACCTGTTCTCAGCTTCACTTGCCTTTCTTGCAATGAGTTTGAACCCGCCTTGCGTCGCATCTCGTTTGAGTCGCTGTAACGTTTCGAATGCCTGCTCGCGAGAACCGGATGACATTTGTGTTTCCGCCATCACAAAGCGCGCCCGGAACTCATAACCAGGGAGCGACATCTGTTTAGCTCGTGAGATGACATTTCTCAACTGGCGGATCGCCTCATCCGATTTTCGCCCTGGAACTCGCGAGTCGGGCAGACGCAATTTCCAAAGCCAGCATCACGGTCCTGTCTTGGATCGAGAGTCTCCGCGCTCCTTCCAGTTGTATCGCCGCTTCCGGAATTCGCTCTTGGATCAGAAGGGCTTCAGCATCGACGATGCGGGCAAGAGCCTCTTGATCTCCCATCTTCTCGGCCCGAAACTCTTCCGCCGCTTTCCCGGCTAACTGGTCCACCTCCTCCGGTTTATTGAGTTCGAGTTTGAGATTCGCCAGCGACAACTCACTGCTTGCAATGTCTCCGCGCTGGCCAAGTGCAGAACGGATGGCCAACGATTCCCGATAATTCTTTTCCGCCTCGACCAGTTCGTCCTGCGCTAGTTTGGCATCCCCAAGCGAACCCATGATGGCAGCAACGCTGCTCTTGAGCTCGAGTTGGCGTGCCTTGTTCATCGCCTCCCGCAAATTCTTGATTGCATGATCAAAATCGCCCAGGTTCAAAAAAACGACGCCGAGATTCGTGAGGGCGTTAACGACCCCGGACTCGTCCCCGATCTCCCGCGCATTGTTCAGCGCGTCATTTAAGATCGTGCGCGCCTGCTTAAAATCACACTCCTCGATCAAATTTGCGCCAATGTTGTTTCGGGCCAACAGCGCGTCTTGTTTGTCGCCAATCTGAAGCGTTACTGCTAGGGCTTGTTTGTAGCGGTTGGTGGATCCTTCTAAATCCTGCTGAAGAGCTAGCACATTTCCGATATTAATCAATGCGCCGGCAATATCTTTCTGACTCCCAATCTTGTGGGCGAGCGCCAGGGCATTCTCGTGCATCGTCTTGGCTTGCGCGAGATCGCCTTGATCCCCTATGACATCGGCCACACAGGTTAAACTTCTGGCCTCCCCGCGCAAATCACCGATCGCGGCAAGCACGTCCTTGGCGCGGAGACCCGCAGATTTTGCAGGCTCGAGCTCTCCCATGTTGCGCAGCGCCCAGCACTGTCGGAGTACAGCTTGTGCGGCGAGAAGACGTGAACCTTGCCGCTCAGCCTTCGCGATAACGCGCACAAGCGCGGTTTGCTCCTTCTTGTAATCGGACACGGCCTCTGCCGCGGCAGCCTCAGCCATATCAATCCGGGGGTCATCACGGAAACGCGCAGCAGGACTACGTAAGGTTTCAATTGTGGCAAATCCCTCAACCCCCTTTCCCGCTGAAATCTGCGCATCCACCAACTCGAGCCCATAATCCAGTTCGTCTGGGAAGAACGTCCACAGCGAGTGATATAGCTCCAGCGCTTTTTCCCACTCGTGATTCTGCTTTCGGTAAACCGCTGCAATCGAGAGTTTGTCTTTGCGCGGAATACTGGCAGACATCTCAAAGGCTTTTTTGACCTCCTCATTTGCATTCTCGTCGTACCCGAGCTGAGACCACACCGACGCTAATGCAGAATGAGCCAAAGGATAGTTGGGGTCGGCGGCAATGGCTCGCTGCAGCAGATCGCGAGCGCCAAGAAAATCAAAGTCGCGCATCCTCGCTAGACCTTCAGAGTAGAAGCGCACTGCGTCAGGGCTTGCCGGATGCAAGGCTTCAGCAGCGGCGCGCTCATCGGCGCTCAATGGTCCAGCGCCGCAGTTTTGCCGTAAGGACTCACCTGCTTGCTTGACCAATTCCAGAAACTGCGTTGCTGAACCTTGCGCCGGAGTCATGGCTACAATTTCGCCAGAGGCTGTGTCTTGCACGCGAAGGTCTACTCGAATCTGCCCACCCATGTTGAGGTACGAGCCCAGAACCACCATATCCGTGCCGAGCACGCGTTCCACTTTAGTTAAAGTCTCGCGTGCGAGGCTCTCGCTTTCGGGCAGTGAGAGATCGGCTTTCATCCGGGCCACGTTCTCTTCCGAGATTGTTCGGAGCTGGCCGGTGGCTCCCAATTCAGTGGTTAGCATTTCCGACAGCGCCAGGGAGATCCATGCATCTGCGGGGTTCCCGTTCAGATTCTTGAAGCCCAAGACCGCGACGGTTCGGCGCTGCTTGAACCCGGCTCTGCCTAGGGATCTTCGTTTCAGAACGGCACCTATGACGAGAGCAATCATCATCACGAAGATTCCCGCCCACAGCAGCAGTGATCTCCGGGCCTTGATGCCTTCCGGTCGTGCGCCTGCGATCAGGCGTTCCAGATCGCTGCTCAGTTCGCGCGCAGTTTGGTAACGCCTGGAAGGATTCTTTTCGAGTGCTTTGGTTACGATGGCCTCGAAACCTGAGGACAGTTGCCGATTCAGCTCACGGGCAGCACGGGGGGGCGAGTTCAGAATTGCATTCAACAGAGCTGCGGGCTGACTTTCCCGAAAAGGCCGCGCTCCAGTCGCCATTTCGTACAGCACGGCACCACTAGCCCAGATGTCACTACGGACGTCAGGCGGTTCCCCGCGCACTTGCTCTGGCGCCATGTAAGGCAAAGTACCGGTGATTTCGTGGGCCTTGCTTATGGTTTCGGTTGCGCCGGCTTCGCTGGGATGAGGCACAAGCCGCGCGAGTCCGAAGTCAAGGATTTTGACTCGTCCGTCCGGCGTAATTCGCAAGTTACCTGGCTTGAGATCGCGATGAACGATGCCTTCATGGTGCGCCGCCTCCAGTCCAGCGGCAAATTGCACCCCAAGGCGCAAAACCTCTGGCTCGAGCATGCTGGAGCCGGCGAGTTTCGCATCAAGGGTGATGCCGGGTACATATTCTGTCACCAGAAAATCTGTCTGATTCTCAGTATCGAAGTCGAAGACAATTGCGATATTGGGATGATTCAGCTTAGAGAGAGTCAGCGCCTCTTTCCTCAACTGCTGTCGCGTGGCCGGATCGGCGAGCGAGCGCGGAGGCAGCACCTTGACCGCAACATCCCGATCCAGGCGCTCATCCCGGGCCCGATAGACGACTCCCATTCCGCCCGCGCCGATTTGCTCCAATATGCGGTAATGCGAGATCGTCTGGCCAACCAGCATCAGAGGAGCCCCACTCTCGGGCATGTTAGGTTTGTCCTAGGGAGTAGTCAACTCGGGAATCGGCGCCAACGCCAGATCGATACAAACGGACGCGGAATCACCATGCTTATTGCTTGTCGTTAACCATGCGACCGGTTCGGCGCATATCCGTCATATCGCGGCAAATTCCTTCAACAGCTGATCGAAACGGTTCGCGGCAGACCTCAGCGTGTGAGTCTCCTCTTGTGCCACCTTCTTGCCGGGGACTTGTCCCTCTGCCCGCTATCGGGCCCGGGCATCGCCTTGCCGACCGTTGCTAACGTCGCTCGACACCGTGCTTATGAGCGCCACGGAATCCCTTATGGCGTGCCACCCGGAGCACCATTCTGAATCTGCCTTGACGGACTTGCACGCTTCTGTCTGAAATCGCGCGGCTGTACTCTGCATTGCCGACTGAAGGATGCGGCCGCAACGCTGTGACCTATATTGCGACTGAGAAGCCAGGCAGAGTCGCCCAATTCACCAGTTTCGATAAACGCGGCCCCCAAATCGCTGTTACGAATTCCGAACAAACGGGGTTTTATGATCTTTAGGCAAAGTTCCGTTGTATTTTTCTGAATCGCTTCTGGTCGCCCCACGGTCAATGACGGAGATGTACTCACCAACAGAGCCCGCGCTTGCGCTCCTGAGACGTGCCAGCGAACTCTGGCCCTACGCGTTCATTTCATTTCAGTCGCAGGCTCCGCCTAAGATGACCATGAATGCCGCTCGATGAAAAACTCAGGTGAAATTGGACCTTAAAAGGGAGCCGAAGGTAATACAACGCACGATCATCCTCAATCTTTTTTAGCATAAAGATTCCTAAGGGAAGAACAAGATGACCCAATTCTTGCTGTTCGTAATGGCAATTCTGCTCATTCTGATCTTCTGGGAACTAAGCAAGATCCACACGCGTTTGAAAATGAGACCTCGCTCTCAAATGGAGTCTGCAAAGAGACGCGAAGAGACTACCAACATAAAAGTAGCATGATATTCGAACCTCCCGACTCGCATAGCGAGTGGCCCGCGACGCAGAGCCGCTTGTGCGCGAGTGAGTCAGGCTAAAACCTCCCACTTCTTCACTCCAGATCTGCAGCAGCGGTTCTTCCCTCTGCCCATCTGCGAACATGAGAACGAATTACGACCGCAGTAATAAGGGGCGGCTAGCGGAGGAGCGTGCCGCGCCAGCATGCCACAATGGAATACTGCACAGGCAGACGCTCGCTCATGGCCGCCCCAAAAGACACAGTGCACCGCCGTTTAGCATATGGCGGCTCGTCTCATTACGTTTTTACAAAATCCGGAATCAAATTACAGATTCTGCCGGATAGCACGATGGGATGGCGCGTTAGCGTGGCCACATAGATGTCGGTCGTTGCCCCACTCGACGAACGAATGCCATTGCTGTGTCAGCAACTCGCGTCCTGCCCAGGACAAAGCCGAGACCCCGAGATAGCTGCAATGTTGGCGCGCCCTATTCAAACCAACGCACATGTCATACGCAGGCAGCGGGCGATCGAATCTGAAGTGCTCCCGTTTGCTGTACCGATCCTTTGTCGTAAAGACTAATGAGTCGCAGACATATCGGCGCGACTAGCCCAAAGCGCCAGACAGACTCAGGCCAGGGGCTTGTACGGCGGAGAAACTGCCGTCACCCGCTCCAAGATTTCAGTGATGTAACAGGTCAAAGGATACAGCGGTCGCTGAGCTACCGAGGTTCAGGATGGTGACTGCGCGCTCTAGCTTGTGATGGCCGGATCTGTGCAACAGATAGCTGAGTCCGATCACGCCCACGGTTTCTCCGGCAAAGTTGGCCGCCAAACCAGCTGTGCTGCCCGCGAAGACACGCGTCACAGGGTTCAACTCCTGCCCTCCATTGCGCAAGTTATTTCGAGTTGCGACGAAGTCGGCTGTACTGAGGGCTGCACTGGTCGCAAACAGAAAGCTATTCTTACGATCCCAAAATCTATGGCTGGGAGCCTCGGGCAGAGTTATCGGTTCCGCGGGTCTCACGAAAGAGGCGGGTTCTATTGTTGCCGTGGGCTGCCGCAACGCTAGAGAAGCGTGCTGCGCAAGCGCCGGTGCGCCAACACACAAAAAGGTGAGTAAGAGAGCTTTTTTAGGTTTGAGAATCGCGCCAATCCAAATTGCCGGCATAACGTTAGTGAGGGCTTCAGTTGCCACTCGTACTAGTACTAATGGAGTGCCGCGGTTTGGAGAATGGCTCCTCCGTGCCATCTGGCGCACTTGGCCAACACGAAAGGGAGTTACGAAAGCGGTGGATTCTTATCCGTGCTCCTATGCAAGGAAGTTGCAGGAGGTTGCAACCCATGTGACAAGTCGTGCACAGCGCCCCAGTTTTGCGGGTAAAGTACCGTTTGTTGAGGGTTTAATGCCACGAAGATCTTGCGAAGTTGGGCGCGAACTCAGAAATGAATCGCGCTGCGTTGCCGAAGTACGAGACCCGCAGTCTTCCCCCTGAAATTCTGCGCCATCTTCAAGGGTCTCCGACGAGGTTCGGGATCGTCTCCGCGGTCGCACGCCTTGGCAGCTCTTCTGCCTTGCTGGAGTATTCTCATGGAACCTGCTCCCCACAAGAGAAGCCAGGCTGTGGCTAGCTGAAACGAAGCACAACCCTCCGTCCATCGGCCATCCTGAAGGTGCTTCGGTTGAAGTCAGTCCGCAATGCTTGAGGCGTTTGAAACGCTAACCGTCCCGAAGAAGCAGACTGTGCTCCCTTTGGCTTGCATTTGGGTCCAAAGGGCCGAGTTCCAATCGCGCGGTCGGCGATCAACGATTGCGGCGCATGCGTGGATTCGCACGAGAAGAGCTGCGGGAGAAAGGTGTGCGCGAGGATTCGATTCTGGCGGCGGTGCGCATTGCGGCCGTCATTCACAATTCTGGCGAGCGTACTGGAGGCGGAGAAAGCCGCATTACCTGCACCGGTGATGGCGTAACCGGTCGCGACCCAGGATGGGGAAAGGACGGGCGAAACCCGTCCTTTTTTATTACAATCAATCGTTTCGCGCTGCGGGCAGTGTCGATGGCCAGACCCAAAGCGTGCTTGAGATGGAATGCGCGATTTGATTGTGGTCACCGGTGGTGCGGGCTTTATCGGATCGAACTTCATTTTGCAGCGCCTGCGAGATGAGTCGGCGGCCATTGTAAATTTCGACAAACTCACCTACGCCGGGAATCCCCACAACCTGGAAAGCATCGCGGGCGACCCACGCTACCATTTCGTGCAGGGCGACATTGTGGATCGCGAGCTGGTGCGGAAGACACTGGCACGGCATCAGCCGCGGGCAATCGTGCACTTTGCCGCCGAAAGCCATGTCGACCGATCCATCCGCGGGCCCGACGATTTCATCCACACCAATGTCAACGGAACCTTCGCCCTGCTGGAAGAGGTTCGGGCCTACTGGTCAGGTCTGGGCGAGGAGGACCGCGTGCGTTTTCGCTTTCTTCATGTCTCCACCGATGAGGTGTATGGATCGCTAGGGCCCAATGATCCGCCGTTTTCCGAGACAACAGCGTACGCTCCCAATAGTCCATATGCGGCGTCCAAAGCGGCGTCGGATCACCTGGTGCGCGCGTATCACCACACCTATGGGCTTCCGACGCTGACCACGAATTGCTCCAATAATTACGGGCCCTTCCAGTTTCCCGAAAAGCTGATCCCTTTGCTGATTCTCAATGCACAGCAAGGCAAGCCGCTGCCGGTGTACGGAGATGGGCAAGAATGTGCGCGATTGGCTTTATGTGGAAGATCATTGCGAAGCGATTGCGGCCGTGCTGGCGCGGGGCAAGCCAGGCGAGACCTACAACATCGGGGGGTGGAATGAAAAGCCGAATATCGAAATCGTGCATAGAATCTGCGACCTGCTGGATGAGGTTTGTCCGGCAAAGGGCGCATCTCGGCGCGAACTGATCACGTTTGTGAAAGACCGGCCCGGGCACGACCGGCGTTACGCGATCGATGCACGCAAAATCGAACGCGAACTGCAGTGGAAGCCCAGGGAGACGTTCGATACAGGGCTCCGCAAAACGGTTCGCTGGTACCTGGAGAATGACGGGTGGGTTCGCGATGTGACCAGCGGCAGCTATCGAGAGTGGATTGCGAACGCATTACTACGGGCTAACGGACTAAACCATGAACGACGGTCAAACATACAAAGGCATCATTCTGGCGGGCGGATCGGGGACTCGGCTGTACCCGGTAACGAGGGCGATGGGAAAGAGCCTGCTTCCGGTTTACAACAAGCCGATGATCTACTACCCGCTGTGCACGCTGATGTTGGCGGGAATCCGGGACATTCTGATTATCTCCACGCCGGAGGATCTACCCAAATTCGAGGCGCTGCTGGGAGATGGAAGCCAGTTCGGAATTCACCTGCAATATCAACTTCAGAAAAAACCAGAAGGAATCGCGCAGGCATTCCTGCTGGCCGAGGAATTTCTTCAGGGAAGTCCGTGTGCGCTGGTGCTGGGTGACAACATTTTTTATGGCCACGATCTGGCAAAAGACTTGCTGAACTCCGTGAAAAAATCTAAGGGCGCGCGCGTGTTTGCCTATCCGGTGCACGATGCTGAGCGTTATGGAGTCGTGGAATTCGATGAGCAGGGGCGCGCGCTGAGCATTGAAGAGAAGCCGAAGCAGCCGAAATCCAGGTACGCTGTGACCGGGCTTGTATTTCTATGACAATCAGGTGGTTCAGATTGCGAAATCACTGAAGCCCAGCGCGCGCGGAGAACTCGAGATCACCGACGTGAAAAGGAATATTTGAAGCGCGGCCAATTGGAGGTCTGCGTGATGGGGCGCGGTATGGCCTGGCTGGACACGGGCACGCACGAATCGCTGATGGATGCGTCACTGTACATTCAAGCCATCGAGAAGCGGCAGGGATTGATGGTGGCTTGTCCGGAAGAGATTGCTTTTCGTTACGGATATATCGTCGCGGGCGAACTGGAGAAGATTGCCGGGGCGATGAAGAATAGCAGCTATGGAAGCTACTTGCTGCAGTTGCTGCGCGAGCACGTATTTTGAATGAGCCTGACCCATCACACCATGGATGCTGTAAGGAAGGTCCCAACCTCGATTCCTGATGTGTTCGTGCTGGAACCGCGAGTGTTCCAGGACGAGCGCGGGTTCTTTCTGGAAAGTTACAACCAACGATTGTTTGCCGACCTTGGTATTGCGGAGCACTTCGTCCAGGATAATCATTCGTTCTCGACCCGTAACGTGCTCCGGGGATTGCATTACCAGGTACAGCCAGAGCTGCAGGCGAAACTGGTGCGAGTACCCTACGGGGAGATTATCGATGTGGCCATCGATCTTCGGCGGAGTTCTCCAACCTTCGGCAAGTGGCACAGCGTACGTCTATCTGGAGAAAACAAGCGCATGTTGTGGATTCCCGCTGGTTGCGCGCACGGCTTCGCGGTATTGTCGGACACCGCACACGTACTCTACAAATCGACTGGTTACTACGCTCCGCAATGCGAGCGCACGATCGCATGGAATGATCCCGATCTGAATGTTAAGTGGGAAATGCAGGGCGATCCGATCGTTTCCGCAAAGGATCAGCGTGGTGTTTGTTTGCGCGATGCCGAGATCTTCGAGTAATTGCCGAGATTGCTCATGAAACCAATGATCATTGGCGCAACGGGCTGCTCTTAACTAACGCTTCTCTTAGCGGCAAGAATATGTCCCATTTGGTTACCACTCTCCGGAAACCCCATCCTATCTATAGAAAGCGTCTAGGCATGAGCCAATGCGCCCACGTGCGCGGTTTTTCGAGCCATTTGCTTTCAGCCAAATGACGTGCGACAAACTCGCCCGCTAGCCTCTGCGCGTCCTCTTCCTCCGCGTGCGGAAACGATTCTGCCGGAGTTCGCGGCGTCTAGAAATCTGAGAACCCAAAGTGACGGTGTGGAATTTCCGGTCCCAAGGAATATTTAGGCGCTCTGTTCGAAGATGAGCTAAAAGCCACCGTTGTTTTGGCGCTAGCCCGGTAACTAGTAGGTCGAGCTCTCCACACCGAAGACGTTGTTACGTTCGGATTTGCCGTCCGCCGGTCGCATGTACTTTGGGTATCTGCCTTATTTGAGGCGAGGGCTTAATACTGGTGGGTAGGTATGAATCTTTACCCCCAGAATCGAAGTACGTTCCGACTTGTTGAGGCCTTTTCCGTGCCTCGAGACAGGCGTTCTGATGCCTCAATCGTCGGATTCCTGTTTCTGCTGTGCGGTTTATCGTTCTAGTCGGCTGTCAAGGAGTCAGCACCGGGCCATCGGGAAGCTCAGGTCCGCAGCTTAGTGTCACTCCGGCCACTTTGGGACTCGGGACCGTTGTCGCTGGATCCAGTGCAACGGCTTCAGGCACGCTGACCGCTAGCGGTGGAAGCGTCACTCTCACGGGAGCCACTTCCAATAGCACGACATTCACGGTTGGTGGACTATCGCTGCCCACTACTATTGCGGCAGGCCAGATCGTTCCGTTTACTGTCACCTTCAGTCCGCAGATTGCGGGTAGCGCCAGTGCTACGCTGAGCTTCACCAGCAATGCGGTGCCATCCACAATTGCCGAAGCACTGAGTGGAACCGGCACAGAGGCATCGACGCATTCAGTGAACCTATCCTGGACGGGAAGCACTTCGTCAAGCATTTCTGGCTATAACATCTACCGCGCTTCCTATTCGGGATCCTGCGGATCGTTCAATAAGATCAACTCTCTTCTAAACACCGGGACCCTCTACACGGATTCCGCAGTTGTGAACGGCACGTCTTATTGCTATGCAGCCACAACGGTGAGTTCCAGCAATGTGGAGAGTGGCTATTCCAATATCGTTTCCAACGTTCAAATCCCGGCGCAGTGATCCCCGGGATTAAATAGATTGTCCCAATTACCGCTAAAACAATGCGTCGGTTAGATTTTTCAAGCTTCTTCTTATGAGATTCCTGGTGCTGTTCACGGGAACTTAATCATTTTGCTTCTCTCGCCATTTGCTGCGGATATAGTGGCAAGTTTGGAAGACTCCGGAGCTTTCCGTTCGGAACTGGACTGTGCCGATTCATCCGGCAACTGCCTGTCTGCTGTTTTTTGAACCTGATCCATGAGAGCGCTAAGCTTCTCCTCGTCGGACGCCAGTACTCTCCGGATCTCGCTTCCTAACGTACGAAGCTTCTCATATGTATCTCGAGCCTCAGATAAGAGGGAAGCACATCGTATAAATTCACTAGCGCTTCTCGTGCATTTATCCACGGTCTCTGCGTACTCCTGAAGCAAGGGATGCAAGGTCTGCTCACGGTCCTGCGCCGACTCGTCCTTTGGGTGGCGTATCAGCTGCTCTTTCGCGACGCTAGAGTCACGGATTGCGTCCATCAACATCTCGGTCACGGATTCCGACGAGATCGAATTTGGGGAAGAGTCAACCGGGATGCTTGCCGAGCTGCCAAGCTTTTTCCACATTCGGCACCTCACTACAATTGGATTCGCGATCGAGGGGAGTTAGCGGGATTATGGACTCAATTTGCGCGAACAGTCAAGGCATTGGGGAGCAGACGGAGGCTCTACTGACCTTGGGTTCCACAGAACAGGTCGCTAGTGTCTGCGGTGAAACCCCGCAATTCGGCAGGGTCAGTGACCCATTCACCCATGATTCGCGGAATGCGTGTAGCGCTTTCGTTTGTTGGAAAAGCTTTTGTCGAACTTGGCAGGAGCACGAGGTGCGCGCACCTCTACATGCGCAAGCGTTGTAGACAGCAGATCTCGGTCTTTCCGGGTGTACCAGCGCGGTGCATAATCTTCCAATAGATCAAACACCATCTGCAAGGCTGTGATCAATTTCTTCTGGTTATCCCTGAGTGTCCTAAGTTCACCGCTTGCGATCGTGGGTCGTGCCATGACCAGACCTCCGCCAAACATTTCAGCCTGTCCCAAAAGTTGCACTGACGTTCGCGAGTCGATCATGTATCAGGCCAGAATCTGAATGCAACTCAAAAAACGATAACTCCAGAGCGGACAGAAGACCTCGACAATTATTTAATTCCCACAGGTGCGGACTGGAATCCTGGTTGTAATCCCCCCTGTCGGGGTGTGATCCCGTCTGGGAACGGCATTCTAGTGCTCCCGCCGCCTCCTTATGATTTTCTTTTTTCGGATAAGCTCGCGCGTTGTCGATTCGGTTCATCCGAATGCCATTGGACGGGGGTATCGGAAGTAGCTTCTTCCGAAAGTAGAGGGGCTACGATGCGCAAGCTCTCGACTTCCTGGCGCACCCGTGCAAGTTCTTTTTCCTTCTGCTCCAAAACTGCGTAAGCGTTCTTCATGCACTCCTCGGGAAAACTGTGGACTGATCTGCTTTCGTTCAACGCAAGATAGGGTCCCTGCTGCGGAAAACTCAAGAGGCAGGAAGTACAGGAACCCACTGCCTAAGGCAGCAGGCTCGCGGATGGCAACGAGCGGAAGGGTAAAAGAGGCCTTCCCTGGTGGCGAACGTACCAGATATCCTCTGATACGATGCAGCCAAGAGGGCAAGCAGTGGCCAAACTTGTACTCATCAAAACTGCGCCGAACGACACCTACGACAAAGAAAATTCGGTAAGTTTAGAAGACAAAAAGGCTTAGAAGAAACAATGGGCCGTCTTCCGCCGACTGACGTTCGTTCTTCGGCACCTCAATCATTACAATTCCAGGCATCTCCCTATGAGAGTCCTTGCGCAAATTTCCGTTTGTAGTTTTTTTCTGCTCACGACCTGCTTCAGCTCATCTGCTGCTGACTTCAAAGACATCGAGTTTGCTCACGCGGGTAGCGTTCGGCTGACACTCGATGCCCATGTTCCCGACGGCACAGGACCATTCCCCACCGCCATTCTGGTGCACGGTGGCGGGTGGGTAGCCGGTGATAAGCAGCAGTACATTACGTACATCTTTCAGCCGTTGAGTGATGCCGGATTTGCCTGGTTCAGCATCAACTATCGCCTCGCGCCGCAATTCAAATTTCCCGCCGACAGTGACGATGTGGAGTCCGCGATCCGGTTCGTGAAAGCGAATGCCGCGAAGTATAAGGTGGACGTCAGGCGAATCGCGCTGATTGGTGAGTCTGCGGGCGGTCATCTTGTTTCTTACATAGGAGCACGCAATCAGAAGGAGTCGCGGGTTGCGGCTGTGGTCTCGATGTATGGCATCCATGACTTCGTTGCGGCAGCGGTGGCGTGGAAACCGCTGCCTCACGAACTTCTCGACCTATTTGGAATCCAGGAAGTCAACGCTGAAACTGTGCCGCTCCTTATTAAGGCCTCCCCGGTCGTTTACATCTCAAAGGAGATGCCGCCGTTTCTGCTGATGCACGGCTCAAAGGATGAGGACGTTCCTTATGAACAGTCGATCGAGATGTGCGACAAGATGAAAACGGCCGGCGCTCACTGCGACCTGATTACGATTGAGGGAGCGCCGCATGGGATGGATCATTGGGAGTCCCATCCGGAATGGCTGTGGTACAAGAAAGCGCTTGTCGATTGGCTCAAGAAGACGCTGCACTAGCGTCGAGCCAGAACTGCGTAGGGACAGCCCCTTGGGCTGTCCCCGAGCGAAGCTGGCCTCTGCGGTTCCCTCTCTAAGTCAAGCTCCGTTTTTTACTGCGGCAATCCGTTCGATACTACGTCCACTCTGAGCGTAACCGTCCCCAGGCTTTGGCCAGCACTGTCCGCCGTCCAAGTTAAGGTTTGCCAGGTTTCCTTCTGAGTGGCCGAACTATTGATGGTGAGTTGGATGGCATACGAATCATGGGCCGCCACTGGGTACACCGTGGCCTGCGGATTCTGGCTCCAGCCCGCGGGTAGGGTGGCATGCAGCGTGACCTGCTTTTCGCTATCGGTATCGTTTCGGATGATCAGCGGTACCCAGAGCGATTCTCCCGGAGTGACCTGTGCTTCGGGCGAGAACAGCTTCGCGAGATGCTCCAAGGCCATGCGCCGGCCAGAATGTGCGATAGAAAGCCCAAGGGCCGCCGAGTTCGAGCGCGAGTCCTGAAGCTTGGGGTTCATAACCACGGGGCCGCGAATATGGAATTGGGGTTGAAGTGATCACCGTCGAAGATGTCGCTGGTCGCATTTCCGCCTACCAGGGACTTGCCGAAAATGAAGCGCACCGGCATCTCGGAGAATTCTTTCAGCTGGGCATCCGAAAAATCGTTCTGTGTTTTGTAATGTCCCCACGCCTCGGCAGCAACGCGGGAGTAGGGCTCTTTGCGGGCAGGAGACGGGTCACTGGTGGCGTATTCGGGACCGTTGCCTTTGAAGAACTCGAAATGAATGGCATCGGAGACGTAATAGATTTTCTTCGGCTGCCAGGGGCGAAGTCCTTCGCCGTAATTGCTGATGCTCAGGCGATTGCGGGGAGCTTCGAGCTGCTCTGGAAAAGCCAGCGGATTGGCCGCGAGGTCGAAGGCTTCGGTGGCAAGCACTCCGGCACCCTGATGGTCCTCATGGTTTTCGCCGACCACATAGTTTGGCATCCAGGTGAGGATCACTTCCGGGCGGGTGATGCGAACCAGTCGCACGACTTCTTCGAGGGCCTGCCCGTGTCCCCAAGCTTCCAGTGAATGGAGAATATCGCCTCCCGGCGTATCGGACCCGTGGAGAAACCAGGCATGGGTAATTCCGTAGGAAGCGAGGGAATGGCGGGCTTCCATCTCGCGAATATCAGCCAGCGCCTTCGATTGCTCGGGCCCGGCCGCGTTCCCGCCAGAGTTTCCGCGCGTGGCGTAAATTACCGCCACTTTTTTGTGCTGTTGCTCCACTAGTTTGGCAACATACGCGGCGAACTGGATGTCGTCGTCGGGATGCCCGTTCACTTCGAGGATGTCTACCTTGTAGCGGTCATCGGGTGGCGGATAGGGCGGCGCCTGCTGCGCCTGCGAACGCGAGGCAATCGCCATTACTATTGCGATAATGAGACACACGTGCAGTTTCATCAGGGGATGAGTCCTTTCCAAATTTCTATGAACAGCCACAGAAAAAGACAACGCCAGCCGGGCGCGAAGGCTCGGCTGGCGCAAGCACTAGAAGCGGAAATGCAGACCGAACTGCATCTGACGCATATCAGCAGCAGCAAAGATCTTTCCCACATTTTGCGGATCGCCGATATAGCTATTTGGATTCGCCAGATTCACATGGTTCAGAGCGTTGTAATTCTCCCATTTGAATTCCACGGTCTTGGTTTCGGTGATCCGGAAAACCTTGCCGAGAGAAAGGTCCAACTGGTTGAAACGTGGACCGCGCAACGAATTGTGCCGCACGTCGCCCTGACGACCGATCCCTTGGGGCACGACGAAGGCATCCGGATTGAACCACTGCGCCGCACTGGGATTTGAGACGCTGGGATTTCCGATCTGATCCGGGCGGGTCGAGTTGAAATCGGCATAAAGGTTCGGAGCGTCGCTGTAGACGGTGAACGGCAGACCGGATTCGAAGCGGCTGATTCCGCCAAAGTTCCAGCCTCCCAGCAGAGCATCCAAACCGCGACCCATCCCGGTTCCCCAATGGCGGCCGCGCCCGAAGGGCAATTGCCAGGTATGAGAAATGGTCAGGGTGTGGGTGCGATCATAGTTCGCCGGACCGTGATCTTGCCACCAATTCAGGTTGTTCGAGAAAGCGCCGCCGGTTTCGCTGTTCGCCATAGCTTTTCCGTAGGTATAGCTAATCAGGAAATCCAAACCCGCCGACATGCGTTTCTGCAACTTGGCCTGCAGGGCGTGGTAGCTGGAATTGTCGCAGTTGCAGGTTTCGTAGATTCCCTGCGACAGCCCGAATTTCTGGAAGAAGAGACGGCGGGAGTCGTAGTCGTTCCATGTAGCGGGATCGCTGTTCGGATCTGGCGGTGCGGCCTGGTTGACGTTGGGATTAATAAACAAATGCCGTCCCACGTTGCCAACGTATCCAACTTCAGCAACCAGGGTTGGCGTGAATTCATGCTGAACGGTTAAGTTCCACGAGTCCGCCAGCGGTACACGATAGGCGCTCGGCGGATTAAAGAAGTAATACACATTCAAATCACCCGGCAAGGGATAACGGCCGTTCGCGCCAACAGGAGGATTCGATGGAAGCGGCGGACCTGTGAAAAGATCGAATACGGATTCATACTGGTTATTCTGGTTAAGCTGTTGGGGAATGGTCACTGGGGGATCGTAGTCCGGAGCCTGCCCGAACACCGCGCCCAATCCGGCGGGAGTAAAGCTGCGTCCGTATCCAGCACGCAGCACAGTGTGCGTCATCATCTGGTAAGCAAGTCCAACCCGCGGCGCAAACCCGAGGTTATAGGGCTTGACGCCCATGTTCGCAGGAACGGAGCCGATGCCTGCCGCTAGTATTTCTCCGGTATTGGGATCGAAACTGCCGGCTCCGCCGCGGCTGGCAGCTGTTTGCGGAAGATAGTTTTCGTAGCGCAGCCCGATATTCAGAGTCAGCTTACGGGTGGCCCGCCAGGAATCCTGGCCATAGAAAAAGAGCCGAGTCTGGCGCAGGCCTGGGTGATAGCCTCCTCCTGTGAAGTAGCGGCCAAAACCGCCGGGAACGCCAAAGAACAGCGAGGCGATTCCAGCGCCCGTCGGCCCACTGGGGACATTACCGGTTCCAGGATCGGCTTTATCGACGTCGGGACTTCCGGTGGTGCCTTCATAAAAGTTGATCTCGCCGGAGCGATGCGAGTCGCTGGGGATGCGCTGTTGCTGCGCACGACGAAGATCAGCACCCCATGAGAAGGCGTGATTGCTCGTGCGTCATGGTCCAGTTGTTGACCCACTGGAAGTGGTTCTCGGTTTCCTTCAGTGGGCAATTGCACTGATTGATATTGAGTGCGTAGCCGAGGTTGAACCCTCCATTTCCGTTGACATAGAACGCTGGCATGCCACTGGTCTCGGTAGTGCCGAGGTTCAATCCGGGTATCCCGGCGTCAGTGGCTGGGGTCGTCCCAACGCCATTGGGATACACACGGATGCGGTAGCGGTAAAAGCCGAAGCGGAAGTCCGTCACGATGGTCGGACTGACGGTGTAGGTAGCTCCTAAGCGCAATGCTCTGGTTGCGGGCCGGAGCATTGCCGGCAAAGAACACACCGTTGAGGCCCGGACCTCCGGCTTCGACCCCGTACGCACCCGGCGCGAAATGACTGAAGTTCGCGAGCGTGTATCGACCGAAGAAATGCATTCGCTCGGAAAAGGTGTAGTCCACGCGGGTGTCGAACTGATTGCTGTCGAATTTCTCGCTACCGGTCGCGATGTAGTTGCCCGAGATTGAGGTGTCATCCTGGGGCATTGGCAGGAACGACAACAGTTGGGTGATCTCAGGCCGAACGGATGGCATCACGTTGACTTGTCCGTTCTTCGAGATCGCCCGCCGGCCTGTCGGCACTCCGGTAGCGGGGTCGATAGTTCCGGTCGTCGGATCAAAAACCATTCCTACGCGGGCCGCGGTGGTGGCGACCTTCTGTCGTTACGACGGTGAAGGGACTCGCGCACGGGGTGGATTGGCTGGTCTTATCGCTGCAGATGTAGTCGCCAAGCAGAGCTCTGAAATCGCCCGCGCGTTCCGCCGAAGTCGGAACCGTGGTCTGGACCGATGCGGAGCGTCGGCGACGCATGCCTTGGTAGTCGGCGAAGAAAAAGACCTTATTCTTTTTGATCGGGCCGCCGATTGATGCTCCGAACTGGTTCCAGCGAAGCGGCAGGGATTCTCCCGAAATCCAATCCCTGGCATTGAAGTAATCGTTCCGAAGGTATTCGAACGCGGAGCCGTGAAAATTGTTTGTGCCGGACTTGGTTGTCGCCTGCATCAGCGCGCCAGCTACCGATCCGAACTCCGCGTCGTAGTTACTGGTGGTGATTTTGAATTCCTGCAGAGAATCGATGTTGGGATTGATCACCGCGATCCCAAGAATGGAACTGTTGTTCTCGGTACCATCCAGCAGAAACCCGTTGGAGGTAAACTGCTGGCCATTGGCGTCGATCTGGTAACCGCCTTGCGGATTTTCCGAGGACGCGTGTTGCCAATCATTGACCTGCGTGCCGGGCGTGACTAGAAGCATTTGGGTCAGGTTGCGGTTCAGGATTGGCAGGCTGCCCAATTCCGTTGTGGTCAGCGTGGTGCTCACGTCAGCTCGGTCCACCTTCAGCAGCGGAGTCTCGCCAGTCACGGTCACTTGAGTGGTTTCGCCCTGCACTCCCAGCGGGATATCGAGTCGAGTGGAAGAGTCGATCTGGACCTCGGCAGTGGCTTCGAACGGGGCAAATCCGAGCGCGGTCACGTCACCTTGTAGCGGCCCGCGAGCAGGTGGGTCTGCTCGTAGTTGCCGCTCTCATTGGTCTTGACCTGGGAGGTCGTGCCGCGGTCCAAGTCGGTGATCTTCACATCGACATTGGGCACAGCAGCGCCGCTTTTATCCGTGACGGTTCCGAGGATATTGCCGTACACCGCCTGCCCCATGGACAACTGGCAGAACAGGAATAGGGAAGGCTAGTCGCGATGATTACCGAAAAGGTAATACGTCTCATAGTAGGTCCTTGGGCCCTTGAATCGGCCGGATTGAAAATAAAGGAGGCACACCACCGCACCCACATGCACGATGGACTGAGAATTTTCGTGCCAGCGCATGGCCGTGGTCAAGACGAATCTTGCGAATGCTTACGTTATCCTGCGATTTCACTCGCAGCTGGCGACGGCACTGGCCGGGTCTCAACAGCACAAAATTTTGCTGTTGTACGAATGCGAAGCGGGATTAGAACCATCCTCAGCTTGCCGGCAGCGTAGACGGTGTAGAGACGTAACTAGTTACGTCTCTACGCGACCGGCACGCGCTTTCCCTTCCCTCGCCTCGTGTTAGAGTTGTGGACTTCCCGATGGCGAAGAAGAGAGGCTGGAACCCCGGTTGCGATTGAGAGCAGCAGTTCGGTGCGATGGCTCATCGCCTCTCTGGCGGGCGCATTCGCGTTCGTCAGCTACGTCCAGAGGATGAACATTTCGGTGGCCGCGGAGTTGATGATGCCTGATCTGGGTCTCACCAAGACCGAGATGGGCCAAATTTTCAGCAGTTTTCTATGGGGATATGCGATTTTTCAGCTGCCGACGGGGCGACTCGGAGATGCTGTTGGACCGCGCATCACGCTCGCCCTGGCCGCCCTGCTGTGGGGGATCAGCACGGTTCTCACTGGACTGCTGCCGAAAATGTTTATCGCCGGAAGCGTCGTGATGCTGGTGTGCCTGGTGGGCGTGCGCTTCGTGCTGGGAGCATCGGAAGCGGCTACGTTTCCGGTGGGAAGCCGCGCGATTCGCAATTGGACTCCACCCAGCGAACGTGCCTTCGGCAATGCTTTCATGATGACGGGCAGTGCCTCGGCAGCGGCAGCGTCTGGACCGTTAGTGTCCTGGCTGATGGTGCATTTTGGCTGGCGTTGGGCGTTTTACCTCACTTCTTTATTGGCATTCGCCATCGCAGCAGTCTGGTATGTCTCCGTTCGCGACGATCCTCGAGATCACCCTTGGGTCAGCCCAAAAGAATTGCGGTGGATCAATCCCGACCGACCCGCAGCCAAGATTCAACGTGCATCTTTGTTCGAAGTGCTGCGGGATCGCGACATTCTTTTTCTTTCGCTTAGTTACACATGCGAGGGATATGTGCTCTTCATATTTGTGTTCTGGCTCTACATCTATCTGGTAGAGGTGCGGGGTTTCAGCATGTTGAATGGCGGGCTGGTCGCCAGTCTTCCCGTGGCTGACTGCGCTGGTATTCACTCCCATCGGAGGACTTGTTTGCGACCGGCTTAGCGAGGCTCGCGGGCGCTTTGCCGGTGCCCGGACCGTCATTATTCTGGGGTACGGATTCTCAGGCGCGTTGCTGTTCGCAGCCGCCAAATTCAACGGGCGCGTCGCCGTGATCGCGGCCCTGTGCGTGAGCGTGGGGGCACTTTATTTTGCCGAGCCCGCATTCTGGGCCACCGCGGTTCATCTCTCCAAAGAAAATGCGGGCGCGGTCTCGGGCATTATGAATACTGCTGGCATCGTGGGCGGTATCGTGTCCACCTCTCTCACACCAGTTATCGTGAAGTATTTCGGATGGCTGACGGCGCTGGGTTCGGGTGCAGCCGTCGCTATGACATGCGCGGGGTTGTGGCTTGTGATCGGGCGCAGGCCTCCCATGCCGTCTCTGGTTGCCGATTCGCACAGTGAAAATCGCTCGTGACATTGAGAGCGTGCATTTGCAGGATCGTTTAGAATCACTGCCGTTCGTGCGCCGCTGGCGGACTGCAAATCTCGATCATGTCGAACCTCCATATAAGACCAAAGCGCGACTGCATGTGGGATCTGGTCAGCCTGGGAGAAGTCATGTTGCGCCTCGATCCGGGAGATGGGCGCATTTCCACCACCCGCGAGTTCCGCGCGTGGGAGGGCGGCGGCGAGTACAACGTGGCTCGCGGCTCTGCGGCGCTGTTTTGGAATGGAGACTGCAATCGTCACCGCACTGGCCGACAATCCTGTGGGCAGGCTGATAGAAGACTTGATGTTGCAGGGCGGAGTCTCGCAGAGATACCTGCGATGGGTTCCGTATGACGGGGTTGGCCGCACGGTTCGCAATGGACTGAACTTCACCGAGCGCGGATTCGGAGCACGCGCGGCTGTGGGATGTTCGGATCGCGGCCACACCGCCGTTTCGCAACTGAAGCCTGGGGATAGTCGACTGGCAGAAAATTTTCGCGGCAGATGGCGCGCGCTGGTTCCACACCGGGGGAATCTTCTGCGCACTGTCGGAAACCACCCCGCTGGTTGCACAAGAGGCCATGGAAGCGGCCAAGAAATCTGGCGTGATCGTCTCCTATGACCTGAACTATCGCGCATCGTTGTGGAAATCCATCGGGGGAAAGGCAAAAGCGCAGGAAGTCAACCGGCGCCTGGCGCCCCTCGTCGATGTCATGCTCGGCAACGAAGAAGACTTCACTGCCGCCTTGGGATTCTCAGTTTCAGGACTGGACGAGCACCATGCCAAGCTCGAGGCCGCAGGTTTTAAGAAGATGATCGAATCCGTGGTGAAGGAATACCCGTCCATGGCGGTCATTGCGACTACGCTTCGTACGGCGAAAACAGCCAGCCGCAACGACTGGGGAGCGCTTTGCTATCACGATGGCCGCTTCTACGAGGCTGCGGTGCGCGAGAATCTCGAGATCTATGACCGAGTGGGTGGGGGTGACTCTTTCGCTTCAGGATTAATCTATGGTCTGATGTCCGGGAAGGATCCGCAATGGTCGGTCGAGTGCGGCGCAGCACACGGCGCCCTCGCGATGACCACCCCGGGCGATACGACCATGGCTACCATGGCCGAAGTACAGCAAGCGATGACATCGCGAACCGCTAGAATTGAGCGCTGAGCTCCCATTAAATTATGCCTGTCAGCAAACTGAGCATCGATGAGGTAGTCCGCCGCATTGGAGAGATTGGAATTGTTCCGGTTGTGCGCGCGTCCTCGGTCGAGGAAGCGAACCGTGCGGTGGAGGCAATCTGCGCCGGGGGCATTCCGGCTGTCGAAATTACCATGACTGTGCCGAATGCCGTGTCGGTGATCCGCGAAATAGTGCAGCAGCGCGGAAAAGATGTGCTCATCGGCGCCGGCACGGTGACCAACGCTGCCCAGGCCGAGGCGTGCATACTCGCCGGAGCTCAATTTCTGGTCAGCCCGGGATTCTCCAGTGCCGTGCTGGCGGAGGCGAAAAATCACTCGATCCTGGCGATCCCGGGCGCGCTCACGCCAACGGAATTAATGACCGCTCAAGAACACGGTGCGACCCTAGTCAAGATCTTCCCTTGCGGAAATGTGGGTGGAGCAAAATATCTGAAATCGCTGAAAGCACCGTTTCCGCAAGCCATGCTGATCCCTACGGGAGGCGTGAATGCCGCGAATGCAGCGGATTTCATCGCGGCAGGTGCCTTCGCGCTGGGAGTAGGGGCAGACCTGGTCGACGCCGCAGCGCTGCGAGAAGGCAATCTGGACAAGATCACGAAAGCCGCGCGGGAACTCGTCAACGCGGTATCCTCGGCCCGAGCAGCGCTCAATAGCAAGAAGCCATCCTGAGACTCGATGGCTTCCCTGTATGTGCCGTATGTCCTTTGGGTGAGTCTTACTGGTTCACGCCGCTAGCCAGAACGCCGCCATCGACCGGGAGAATGGTCCCAGTCACAAAGCTAGCTGCGTCCGAGGCGAGGAAGACAGCCGCTCCCACCAGCTCTTCGAGCTCGCCGAACCGGCCCATGGGGGTGCGCATCAGAACCTCATTCCCGCGGCCCGTACCTACCAGGAGTTTCTCGCTCAACGGAGTGCGAAAGTATCCCGGCGCGATGGCGTTCACGCAAATCCCGTGCTTGGCCCATTCAATGGCGAGCGACTTGGTGAGCGATGCCAATCCTGATTTGCTGGCGCTGTATGCCGCCACTTCGAACAGCGCGAGAAATGATCCCATCGACGCGATATTGATGATGCGGCCGTAGTGCCGTTGGATCATATGACGGCCGAAGACCTGGCAGGCGCGCAATGCGCCAGTCAGGTTTGTCTCGAGGATGCGGTTCCAGTCCTCTTCCTTGTAGTCGAGGGTAGGAGCCCGCTTGGTGACGCCGGCGGCATTCACCAGGATGTCTACTTTGCCAAAGGCGTCGAGGCACGCTTGGAGCAGTCGCTCCAGCGACCCCCGATCAGAGACGTCGCAGGTAACGCGGAGGGAGCGCTTGCCGAGAGCTTCAATCTCGCCGGCGAGTGCGTCCACCAAGTCCTTCCGCCGGGCGCTCGAAACCACGTCGGCGCCGCCATTGGCGAGTCCCAGCGCCAGCACTTTTCCAATCCCCGAACTTCCGCCCACAACAACCGCGACCTTCCCCGCTAAATCAAGCTGCTTGTACATGGTCCCTCAGGGTAGATAGAAAATTACCAGTTGAACATTGTGCCATCGAGTTTGCGGTTGACGGGCAAATAAGCACGCTCGTAGGGAAACTTCTCCGCGAGTTTCTCGTCGTAATCGACTCCGAGCCCCGGCGAATCGCCCGGATGGAGATAGCCCTTGTTAAACGAATACGTGTGCGGGAAGACGTCATCGGTCTCGCGGGTGTGCCGCATGTATTCCTGGATACCAAAATTGTTAATGGAAATATCGAAGTGCAGCGCCGCTGCCATGGCTACAGGAGAAAGATCGGTGGCGCCATGAGAGCCGGTGCGCACGTGATAAATCTCGGCCAGGGCCGCGATCTTTTTCAAATGCGTCAGACCTCCGCTGTGGACCACAGTCATACGCAGGTAATCGATCAGCTGCTCGGTGATGAGAATGTGCGTATCCCAGATGGCATTGAAAACTTCTCCCACGGCCAGAGGCGTGGTCGTATGCTTACGAATGAGCCGGAATCCTTCCTGCAACTCTGCCGCGACCGCGTCCTCGAGCCAAAAGAGATGATATGGCTCAAGGCTCTTTCCCAAACGCGCGGCCTCGATTGGGGTGAGCCGGTGGTGCACGTCATGGAGCAGATGCAGGTCGTCTCCAAACTTCAGGCGCAGAGCCTCAAACAACTTGGGTACGTGTATCAGGTATTTTTCGGATGACCACGAATTCTCGGGAGGCAGTCCTTTTTCGGCGGGTTCGTAAAACAGCTTGTCTGTCGCTACTCCGTAGGTCGAAGGCAGGCCAGGGATGCCGGTTTGGGCACGCACGGCGAGATATCCCAACTCCTGGTATTTTGCGACCTCATCCATGGTTTCCTGGATATCGCGCCCGTTTGCATGACCATAAACCAGCACGCCGGTACGGCTCACGCCGCCAAGCAAGTTGTAAACCGGAGTGTTCAGCGCCTTGCCCTTAATATCCCACAGGGCCATATCGATGGCCGCGATCGCGGTCATGGTCACCGGGCCGCGACGCCAGTACGCGCCGCGATAAAGGTACTGCCACAAGTCTTCCGTCTGAAATGGATCGCGACCGAGGATGCATGGGACGAGGTGATCCTGCAAATAAGAGGCGACGGCCAGTTCGCGCCCGTTCAGCGTGGCATCACCCAGGCCGTAAACCCCTGCGTCGGTATAAATCTTCAAGGTGATGAAGTTCCGTCCCGGGCAGGAGACGAATACTTTGGCGTCGGTGATCTTCAAACCGTTCTCCTCATCATGAACAACGAGTGTAACCAAAGCTCAAATTCGGCGCACCAGGCCGCGGTCGGTGGCCTCGTTGTTCCGGACGAGCAGTAGAGTCAGGATCATGCCTACAAAAGGAATGATGCCGGCCAGAATCAGAATTGGATCGAAGGCGTGCGTCCCTGTGGCCTGGCGCGCGTCGGATACATATCCGATGAGTTTGAAAGCAATGATGGTGCCGATGCCGGTGCCCGTTCCCCCCAGCCCGCTTACGGACGCCACCGATTCGCTGTGGAACAGGTCCGAAGGCAGGGTATTTGCCATGATCGTGAAACCAGCATAGGTGAAGGTCACAAAAGCGAATAGACCGGCGATGGCATACTCATTGGTCGTGAATATGGTGGGGATCAGCAAGGTCATCCCGATTCCGCCATAGATGATAGGCACCTTGCGGGCCCAGCCTAACGACATTCCGCGCCGTACTAAGTACCCGGAGAGCCACCCGGCGAAGAAACTGCCCAGGTCGGCAGCGATGAACGGAATCCAAACGGCTGTCAGTCCCGTTTTCAGTTCGATGCCTTTTGCCACCAGGTAAATGGGGAACCATTCGGTAACAAAGAAGAAGACGGGATCGGTAAAGGTTTTGGCGATAATGGTTCCCCAGGTCTGGGGAATTTTGAGCAGATCGCGCCAGCGGGGGCGCGCGCTTGCCCCCTGAGCAGTCTCGGCCTCATGCTTGTCCGCCGCGATCATCTCGCGCTCGGACTGGCTGATCCGGCTATGCACCTCGGGCGGGTAATACAGCCAGCGCCAGGCAATCAGCCACAGAAGTCCCAATGTGCCCGGAACGGCCACGGCAGGCCGCCAGCCCCAGCGGAAATAAATCCACAAAACGAGGAAAGGAGCAATCGCTCCGCCAATGGACGATCCACTATCGAACAGCGCGGTGGCCAAAGCCCGCTCTCGTTTTGGAAACCACTCAGAGACAGCCTTGGTCGCAGCCGGCCAGTTCGCTGACTCTCCCGCGCCCAGTAAAAACCGGAAAACCGCGAAGCTGTAGAAGCCCCGGGCGAACGAGGTCAGCATCGAAATCACCGAATAGCAAATCACGGTGATGGTCAGCCCGCGACGTGTGCCCACGCGGTCCATGAGGCGTCCGAACACGCTCTGCCCGATGGAGTACGCCACCCGAAATGCAATCGCCAGATTCGCGTAATCGGAATTGGTCCAGTGGTACTGAAGCTTCAGATAAGGAGCGAGCAGCGAGAGCGTCTGCCGGTCGATGTAGTTGATGACGGTTGAAGCGAACAGGAGGCCGCCAATCCACCAGCGCAAATTCGAAATTGGTTTGCGAACTCTCTGCATCGGCGGATCGGGGAAGTTCAAATTTCTGCCCGCTTCAACTTCGGCGCCAGTGCCTGTACGAAAATCAATGCAATGAGATACGCCGATCCCGCGACCACAAAGATGGGCACATACGAACCGGTTCTTTGCAGGATGTAGCCCACGGCCTTGGAAAGCAACATGAGGCCCACCGAGCCTAGTAGAGTGGCAAATCCCACCACCGATGCGACGGCGCTGCGGGGAAACATATCGGAGGTCAGAGTATAAATGTTCGCCGACCAGCCTTGATGCGCGCCCGCGGCTAGCGCCACCAACAGCACTGCCGTCCAGGCATTCGACGTGCGACCGGCCAGAACGATGGGGGTGACGGCCAGCGCGCAGATCAACATCGCAATTTTCCGGCTGGCATTCACGCTCCATCCTTCCTTGATAAGGTGGGACGAAAGCCATCCTCCCGCCACGCTTCCCACACTGGCGCCGCTGTAAATCACAAACAGAGGAAGCGCCATGCCTCTCAAATCCAACTTCAAATTGCGGCTGAGGAAGTCAGGCATCCAGAAGAGGTAGACGGACCAGATTGGGTCAGTAAAAAACTTTCCCAGCCCAACGGCCCATGTCTGGCGAAATCGCAGCAAAACGCGCCAGGGCACGGGGGGCGCGATTTCCTCGCGATCGCTCTGAATGTAGGCCAATTCCCCGGGTGACAGTAGCGAACTCTCCTCGGGCCTGCGGTACAAACTCAGCCAAGCGACGATCCACAGCAGTCCCAGTGCGCCAGTCCCCAGGAAAGCCGCTCGCCATCCAAAGCGAAAGGTGATCCAGGGGACGATTAAGGGGGTCACGATTGCCCCGACGTTTGTCCCTGAATTGAAAATGCCGGTGGCGAGCGCACGTTCTTTCTTCGGAAACCATTCCGCAACCGCTTTGATGGAAGCCGGAAAGCTGCCCGATTCCCCGATTCCCAGGCTCAGTCGCGCAAGCGCAAACTGAAATACGGAGCCCGCGGCCGCGTGGGCCATCGCAGAAATGCTCCAGAACAGAACGGCGAAGGAAAATCCCTTGCGAGTGCCGATACGGTCAATCAGCTTGCCGACTACCACCAGGCTCGCGCCATAGGCGAACGTAAATGCTAATACGATGTTGCTGTACCCTATCTCCGTCCAACCGAACTGGGCCTGCAGAGTCGGTTTGAGAAGACCGATCACCTGCCGGTCCATGTAATTGACCGAAGCCGCGAAAAATAGCAGTCCGCAGATCATCCAGCGCACATGCCCGTTGCTTTGGGAGCGGGCGGCCGGCTCTTTTGTCGAATTCGATATGGATGGCTGGGAGTTCAAAGCAGCCTGCACCTCTCGCCCAAACTGATATATTTTTTGGGTAGGTTTCCAGTCATTGTTGCGAATTTCTGATGCCCTTCCTCGACGACAATTTTCTGCTCTCGAACGAGATCGCGCGACGACTCTATCACGAGTACGCGCACCCGCAGCCGATCTTCGATTATCATTGCCACCTTCCACCCAAAGACATTGCCGAAAACCGCCGGTTCGCCAATCTGTTCGAAATCTGGCTCGAAGGGGACCACTATAAATGGCGGGCCATGCGCGCCAACGGCATCCCGGAAAAATACGTCACTGGCGATGCCAGCCCCTACGACAAGTTCCTGGCGTGGGCGCGAACCGTGCCCTACACGCTGCGTAATCCTCTATACCAGTGGACCCATCTCGAGCTGCAACGCTATTTCGGCATTCACGAGTTGCTGGATGAAAGCTCCGCACCGAAGATTTGGGAGCGGGCCAATGCGGTCCTGGCCGATCTAAGCACACATGGCATTCTGGAGAAATTTCGGGTCCAGATTGTCTGCACGACTGACGACCCGACCGACGATCTTCAGTTTCATCGCGCGATTGCAAAATCCAATCTGAAGACGCGGGTGTTTCCCGCATTCCGTCCCGACCAAGCTCTGGCAATCGGCGAACCCGGGTTCGAGAGCTGGATTCAGAAACTGGGCCGGGCCGCGAACATTGATATCCGCAACCTCAAGGGATTTCTCGATGCACTGCGGAAGCGCCATGAGGACTTCCATGCTCTTGGGTGTAGGCTGTCGGATCATGGCCTGGACCATTGTTTCGCCACTCCCGACTCGCAAAACGAGTGTGCGGAGCTTTTCGACAAAGCACGCGTTGGGCAAAGCATCACTGATGAACAGAGGACGAAGTTCGTTTCCTTCATGATGCTGTTTTTCGCCCAACTCGATGCCGAAAAGGGCTGGACGAAACAACTCCATCTCGGCGCTCTTCGCAACGTCAACAGTGCCGCTCGCCAGCGTATCGGGCCAGATTCGGGCTACGACACCGTCGGAGATTTTCCACAAATCAGGCCACTGACTGCCTACCTCGACCTTCTCGCGCGCGAGAATGCGCTGCCGCGCATGATCCTCTACAACGTGAATCCCGCCGACACGTTCTCCTTCGCCACCTTGACGGGCTGCTACCAGGACGGCGATCAGCCGGGAAAAATCCAGTACGGGAGCGCGTGGTGGTTCCTCGATCAGAAGGAAGGAATTTCGGCGCAGATTAACGCGCTCTCCAACGTTGGGCTGCTCTCGCGCTTCATCGGCATGGTGACCGATTCCCGTTCTTTCATGTCGTACCCGCGCCACGAATACTTCCGCCGGGTTCTATGTGATCTGGTGGGCCGGGATGTCTCTGGCGGTGAACTGCCCCAGGATGAAACAGTTCTGCGCCGGTTGATTGAAGATATCTGCTACCGAAACGCCCATCATTATTTGCAGTTGCCGGTGTGAAAGCAAGCTGGTCGTTCGGCAGCGCTGCCTGTAGCTGTTACAGGCCCAACGGCATCACCGCGCAGGAGCACGCCGGCACTTCAAAGCGCGTGCGGCCGTTGGAAGTGGAATGTCTATCGAAGGTCTGCACTTTCACTCTTTCGGGCGCATCGAATCCATTGACGGCTTTCACAAACCCGGCTTCCGGATGGGCGAGCAACCAGCCATCAGGATGTGGAGCTAGGATTTCGAGCCGAAGGTAACAGCACACCTGCCGAGGTAAACGGGTGCTCGATAGCCTGCGAGAGCGTAGGATGGTAGACCATGCAATCGACAGTTTCTCTCACCTTCGATGATGGCCTTCGCTGCCAGTTTCAGTCGGCACTTCCGATTCTCAACAGCCATGGCATGCGGGCGACATTCTTCTTAATCGCCAATCGAAACCCGACCCACGACCTTTGGTCGGGTCATACGGAGGATTGGTGGAAAATCGAATGGAGTGTGGGCGACATTGCCATGTTGCGAGGATTGGTCCAAGACGGACACGAGATAGGCAGTCATAGCGTCACTCATCATCCCACAGACATGCAAAAGCAGCCGGATCGCGAAGCACGTGAATCGAAAACGTTCATTGAAGGCTGGCTGGGCACGAGAGTGTCGTCCTTTTGCTATCCCTTCTACTGTTCTCATGCCTTTCTTGCTGATGCAGTGAAGGATGCGGGTTATGAGCAAGCCCGCGGTGGTGGAACGCCGCCACTGTATGAACCCAGCGCTTCGTACTATCCCATTTCTGATGCTGGTGGTTTTGATCCGTTCAACATCGATTGCCGGCAAATCTCAAGCAACGAAGACGTTGGCGGATGGCTACGTCCCGCGTGCTGGCACGTGTTGACGTTCCATGCTGTCGGAGAAGAGCGAGATGGATGGGAGCCGATCTCTGTGGAGCAATTCGCTGCCCAGATGGCTCAACTGGCCAAATTCAGGGATTCCGGTGCTGTCGAGATCCTTACCTTCGCCGAAGCGGCAGCGCGGTTGCGCCAAGCGAAATGTGCAGCTTAGGCCCCAATCAGTCGACTTGATCCGTTCTGCTCGGTGATGATTCGTTTTGTTCGAGCAATCATTACAATCTCATTCACAGCTTTCACCACCGTCCGGCAACGCCCCTACTATGCCACGGAGACAGTGACACACGGCGGAGGCAAATGAGCGTAATGGAGATATTTCACCCACGATCCTTTTGAGGCTGCCAGGAGCACGGGATAAGCGAAAATGGAAATTATTAGAGCAAATGCTTGATGGCCTTTGAAACTTCTTGGGCCTTCAAAGGCCCGCGAATGATTGTCACTTCTTTGGCGTCGCGGGTTACGAGGACACTCGCCGGAAGTCCGCCTTCAAAGCCCAATTTTTGCACGATCTCCTCATTGCCTAGTAGGACGGGGAAGTTGATGGTCGCGGAGGAGCCATCAACGGGAAAATGCTCTGTTTGAACGAAATTCTCGACGGATTCCTCGCCTTTATCGTCCACCGAGACGGCGACGACCGTGAAACCTTTTGATCCGAACTTCTGTTGCAGCTTGATGAGTTCCGGCATCTCGTCGCGGCATCCCGGGCACCACGTAGTCCAGAAGCTGACGAGAACGACTTTTCCCTTGTAACTTTCCATGTCCACCCAGCCTTCATCGACTGCTGGCAAGACGACATGTGGCATGGGCTGATTCATGTCGGCGATATTGCTGGAATCGTCCGCGAAAGCGTCTACGAACCAGGAGAAATCGGGGCGAAAATAACGCAGGGTGACTACGCAAATGATCGATATTATAAAAAACAGTAGCGACTTTTTCATAAAGGTCACCGCGATTTGCGCCATTCTGCGTACTCAGAAAGTGAATGGGCTATTTCCGGTCGAGCGAAGGATTCTCGCAGGCCACTCCCAGTTGCGGAACCTCCCGCCTCATTTCGCTCTCATGTCGGCGGCCTCCCTAACGCCCCAAGCTCTCAAAGAGAATGCTAGCGGTATGCCGCGCGGGTTCGAAAGTGACGGAGGTACTAGAACAGTACGCGGGTCCCGGAGCCGTCGGTCAAGGATGACGGAATCGGCTCTAACCAGATAACTGTCGAGAACAGCCACTTACGGTAATACTACCGCCAATCTTTTGGTGATCACGCCTCCCTCATCGTTTTGCGCCGTGATCGTTACCACAGTGATTCCGTCGGGTAAGGGACCCACAAAGTGTCTGATCCGCGAGCCGGCAAAAATCACAGCTGCCCTTTCGCCATTGACCATAACCGTTGCTCCCGGATCAGTTTCGGCCTGGATCTCTACAATGTGACCATACGGCGTAATCGACTCGACATTCAGGACAGGGGTCCGAGGACCTGAAGTCTTTAACTGGCTCTCGTTACTTGCTGGGGACCTGCGACTTTTCTGAGCTTCATGAGGCGGATGCAACGTAAGTGCCACGGCGACTAAAATGAGCACGCCGATGCCAGAGCAGACATAAATCAACCTACGTTCGTGTTTTTTAACTAACATCAATTTTGCTCTTGTCCACCGGACAGCTATTGGAGATTACAAAGCGGACGGCATAGCCTCGCAACATGCCGGGCCTCCCCCATCAAGCGCTGGGCGTTCCATCTGCCGGCGGCGATTCTGCAAAGTCCGCCAACTCCAAGCGTAAGTTTCCCGCATTTGTCGCATAGGCCATCCCAGTTTCGAAGTCAATCGTTCCAGCGCGGATGAGCTTTTCAATCTCACCATCGAAGTGCTGCATCCCCTCAGTCGTGCCGACGCGCATAGCATCGAGCAGGGTTTTACCTTCAGCTTCGCCCTTTTCAACGTATTCTCGCGTGCGCAGCGTGGACTTCAGAATCTCGAGCGCCGCCACTCGTCCGGCTCCGCTCTTTAGCGGGACCAGCCGCTGCGAGATAATGTAGCGGAAACTCTTTGCCAGGCGATTGCGAATTATGGGCTGCTCGGCAAGCGGAAACACCCCAGCGATCCGTTCCACCGTCTTCGAGGCATCAATCGTGTGCAGGGTTGACATCACCAAGTGTCCCGTCTCTGCCGCCTCCAATGCAATCTCGATGGTTTCACGATCGCGCATCTCGCCCACCATGATCACCTTTGGCGCCTGGCGTAGTGCCGCCCGCAGCGCCGACGCAAAACTCGTGGTGTCGCTGTGCAACTCCCGTTGGTGAACCAGACACTTTTGATGGGGATGAAGAAACTCTATGGGATCCTCAATCGTCAAAATGTGATATGCGTGTTGCTTATTGATGCGATCGATGATTGCTGCCAGAGTGGAAGACTTTCCGGAGCCTGTCGGTCCGGTGACTAGAACAATGCCATTGCGCAGACCAACAATGTTGCTCAGTTCGGCCGGTAGATTCAGCTCTGCGAGGTCAGGAACCTTACAGGGAATAACTCGCATGACAACAACGCAGCTGCCGCGCTGCATGAAAATGTTCACTCGAAATCGAGATGTTCCAGCTAAGCTGTAGGAAATATCACATGAGCCGTGCTCGCGAAGGTTGCCGAGCGCGTGCTTGTTGTTACCGATCAGTTCAGTAGCAATCTGGCGTGTTTGGTCTGGCGCGAGCGCTCGTGCTCCGACTGCCGAAAGACGCCCATTGATCTCGACCATGGGCGGCTTCCCTGGAGAAAAGAAAAGATCGCTTGCTTTGGGAGCACTCCTCAGCATTGCCGCCAATAGTGCCGTCGTCGAAAGTGGTGCCGCTGCAGGCGCTTGTGCCGGGGCTGTAGCGCTGGCTGCTGCCGGGACCGACGGCCCTGCAGTCGCGCTCGTTGCGCTCGTGACCTGTTCTGCCATTCCTCCTCAACTTATCTCTCGATTTGTGTCAGCAACAAGATGGGCGGGGGTCCAGCGGTTACCGAGGTGATCCAGATCGTCCCAAAACGGAACACCCGATGGTGCCCAGTCGGACCACGCGCAGCTCTGATTCGGTCGCGGTTGCGTGGGCCGTTGTTTCAGGTGCTGCATACGACGCATCATCCGCTCTTATGAAGATCCTGCGTCTGTGCTTCGTTGGTTCCGGATAGCGCCGAGGGTTGCTCTATCAACACTCGATTTTGAACAGAATATCCCCATTGCATGAGCTTTCTATAAACGGTTGCCTTGTCAATTTTGAGGAGCTTGGCGGTTCAAGATGTTGCCCTCGCACATTACCACCGCGCGGAGCCACAAGGATATAAGCCTGCGCCAGTGTTCGATGGACCTAGCATCCGCATTGAACACTCAATTGGTCCTCCGTTTGCGATACAGTCAACCATATATCTAATCGAAAGGTGTGCATATGAATCGGTCCCGCAGGGTGATTGTCCTAATCATGCTCGTTGTGCTTGCCGCCACGCTGGCAGGGGCGTTTATGACTCGCGGGGTGATGGCCTATCTTCCGTTCTTGCAAGCCAGGAAGGGGAACTGGACGGGAGCCTATGTGCCACTAGGAGTTGTGGATCAACGGCCTTGGCAGACGGCGGCGACTCTGGCAGCCCTGGCACAGTCGGCGGAGGAGAGGAAGATCGCCAGGGACGCCGAGCGTCTTGCGGATCACGAAGTCGACCAGGCGTTCTCGCAGTCACTCAGGCAGGCAAGCCTTGCAAAGCCAAACCTAACCGGTAAGGCGTTGGAATTGCAGCAAAGGGTCACCGAGCTTCAGGAAACCCTCAAGAAGGATGAGGCCCGGATCGGGGCACTCAGTGCAGGCGCGGGCACGAAATCAGCAGGTGCAATTTCCAAGGCCAGCGACTTGGAGATTGCCAAAGCGCAACTTAGCCTCGACCAAGCCGAGCTGGCCGATTCGATCGAGGACCTCGCCCGCGAAAGCGGAGATCAGAGGGTCAAGCTTCAGCAGGAACTAGCGGCGCGCCAAGCCGCCATGAAGCAGTACAGAGATAACGCCTCCAAGGATGACGGGCAGACTGCTGTGGCCTCAGCCGAGCAGTACAAGACGTTAGCCCAACAGCTATCAACGTGGCGCTCCCTGCGCAACAGGAAGGAATTGATTGCGCAGGCTGAGCAATTGGCCAGAGCCGACGTGGCCTCGCTCACAGCCGATCAGGAAAAGTTGAGGACCGAAGTCGTTGGCCTTGGTAGTAAAGGAGTTGGAGAGTCGAGTTCCGAACGAATTGACCGTCTGCAACAGATAAGCGCTCAGCAAAGCATCCTGAGCATCCTTAATGATCGTCTCGGAGCGCAGCAGCAGCTGGTGACCCTCTACGGGCGATGGGGACAGCAAGTCGAGTTAGAGCAAAAGATCGTAATTCACCTGATATTACAGTCTCTGGCATGGTTTGCGGCGATCTGCATCTTGGTGATCCTGGCGGGCTGGGCTCTCCAACTGGCATCGGAGAGGATAGTTCGCGATCCTCGCCAAAGGCAGATGTTGAAAACAGTTCTAAATCTGGGAACGCAACTGGTCGGCCTCTTACTAATTCTGCTGATCATTTTCGGTGTACCACGGCAAATGCCAACGATCCTGGGTCTGGTGACAGCAGGACTGACCGTGGTCTTTCAGGATTTCATCCTGGCATTCTGCGGTTGGTTTGTTTTGATGGGACCAAACGGAGTGAGGGTTAGAGACTGGGTGGAGATTGATGGTGTCGGCGGCGAGGTAGTACAGCTCGGGCTGTTCCGCACCTGGCTGCTGGAGACGGGAAACTGGACTGCCCATGGCCATCCTACGGGGAGAAGAGTTTCGTTTTTGAACGGCTATGCCATACGCGGCAAGTATTTCAATTTCTCAACTGTGGGACAGTGGATGTGGGATGAGATTAAGGTAAGCGTTCCTCCGGGAACGAGTATTCATCCCCTTCTCAAGGGGATTTACGAAGCGACGGTGAAGACAACGGAAGCGGATGCGAAAATGGCGGAAACGGAATGGAAGAGGGTGACGCACGAAGAGGGGTCGCCACAGTTTAGCGCCATGCCGTCGGTGAATCTTAGGCCCGCGGGAGCCGGCGTCGACATCATCATTCGCTATATCACTCGCGCCGGAGTGAGAGTTGAGACCCGGAATCATCTGTTTGCGATGATCGTTGATTTGATGCAAGGTGGGTCGAAAGAGGATAGGAATCTTGCCGCACTCTCGCCGCAAGTAGGACTGAAAGGATGACGAATCGACGCGATAAGAGAAGCGAGATTTCGGTAACGTTCCTTCATTGCAGATCCAATCACCCCTACTGTAAATGAAATGTAATGGTTCCAGCTGATCCGGAGGCATTATGGTACGTGTGCGCGTTGGGTTGGTTTGTTTCGTATTCACAGTATCGATTGGAGCCTTGGCACAGTTTGAGGCTACTCCTGGTCAACTTGTCGTGAAGAAGCTGGATTACCTCGGCACGCGTGAGTCCAGCGCCCCTCGAGAGCCGATGATCGTAGAGCAGGCTGATGGAGTATTGTTTGTGACGGGATATGCAGATCCTGAAGACAAAGCCCAGACTGTCCCACGACTGTGGAGGAGTAAAGTACGCTCAAAACCCCTTAACGAGCGCACGGTGATGCGGAATTCGAGAATAAGCACGGACACGCGGGGCCCTTATCGTGGTTCCACTCCCGAAGCCGGGCGTTAGAAAATGTCTCCAAAAACCGGGGCTGAGAACCCGCACAAGTGTTGGCTTTTTCGATGTCCTCTCTGTGTTAGAAAGGTTTAATTTTCTAACACTGGACTGTGCCGATGCTGCGCCAAACTGCTGGTGGATCCGGCGCAGCATTGCGACTGAGCGGTATGTGGCCACATGTGAATAATCCAAGTTTTCGTGTCGACCTGCCAAACGATAGTTGCGATTCAGCGGCTTTCAATGCGGCGCACACCATATTCATACCGAAAAGTGCCATTGCGGCACATGCGACAACACTTTCCCGAACTTGAGTGTGTCATCTGACCAACAGCTCGATGAGTCCACTGGAATGGCAGTCGTGGTGATGTGTTGAAGGAGATCGTCATTTGTGCAGCAATACCGTTAGTGTGGGAGGGCTGTATGTGTAATAGTCGAGGGTGGCTAGGTCTGGTTTCCCGTCATGGCTGAGGTCGGCTCCAATTGATTGGAGCGAGCCCACGCCGATCGCGTAAGAGGTCAGTTTGTATTTTCCGGTGCCATCATTAGTGAAAATCAAAGCGTCCTCAGGGGACAATAGGCCAACGGCGATGTCCAACAATCCGTCATCGTTAAAGTCGGCGAGCGCCACAGAACTTATGGTCGGATAGTATCCTTGAACGATCAAGTCTTGATCTAGCGCAAACCCTTGCCGTCCCGTGCTGAGGTAAATCGCAGGGCCGTAGTCGCCCAGGACTAAATCGTCCTTACCGTCGGCATTTATGTCTGCCGCAACCTGGGTAGGAAACGGTGGAGCGCTATTAGGCAATGGAGACAAACCAATGGGCGATGTGAATGTACGGTTGCCTTGCCCAAACAGGATGCCGGAGCCAGTTGCGATATCAGGAATACCATCCCCATCAAAATCGCCGACGACGAAATTCTCGTAAAAGTCCCAAGTCACGGCAGTGAAATTGAAATTGCCATCTCCATATAGGATGATGCCGGGCAAAACGATATCCATGTGCCCATCTTTGTCCATGTCCCGAAAATAGTACTGAGTGAAACCGCGGGGCGTGGATATTGTGTTAATCGGAGCCCCGAAAACGCCGGTGGCGTCACCCTTCCAGATCAATATCTCCTGAGCATTAAAACCAACCATGTCTGCAATACCGTCGCCGCTTAAGTCGACTAGCACTGTCGGGTACGTAGGAACTCCGCCCTCCGTCGCGAATGTTGCATTCGATTGATACTGATAGATTGTGCCCGGAATATTAAAAGGCCCACCCGTATAGTTTCCTCCTACGAGGAGATCGGTAAACCCGTCACCGAAGACATCACCGGTCGACAAAATCCCTGAGGAGTTGGGTGATAGGATCTGGGCCGATGGAAAGAGGCGGTCGGCCTGCCCCAGGACAACTGACGGATACGTGTGACCTGAATCGCCGCTAGCAAATATATCTGCAATGCCGTCACCGTTGACGTCTCCAACCTGGAGAGTAAATGAATGATCACTGACGATCGCCTGACTGGTGAAGTTGCCTTTGCCGTCCCCCCAAAGAAATACAATTTCATCGGGGCCTGAGAGGACATCCCTGATGGCAACGTCCATATTCCCATCGTGATCGAAATCTCCTGCCACGAAGGGAAATGTAACTAGATAGCCATCGAACGCAGGAATTGGAGTGCCGAGTGCACTGAACGTACCATTCCCCGCACCGAGATAAGCCTGACCGTTACCGTTAGCCGCGATCGCAAAGATATCTGGAATGCCGTCATTATCGAAATCACCAACTACAAATCCCTGCCCTCCAGTTGGCAATCCGGCGATTTGGTTATCGGTATAGTTTCCTCCACTGCCGGAAAGAAGCGTCCGAATCTGACTAGGAGCGTTGTAAAGCGACTCGAAATACACAATATCGGTGTAACCATCCCCGTTGAGATCTGCAGCGCTTGCCAACACCGCGCCGCCTCCCGTCGCAACACCGACAGGGACAGGCGAGGCAAAGGTGCCGTCGCCGTTGCCAATGCAGAAGGAGAAGGGCTGCCCGCTTCCGGAGCCTGCATACACGAAATCCAACTTGCCATCGTGGTTAAAATCCCCCATCATCGCGGGCGATGCGGGAGAGACCCCTGGGAGCGCCCCGCTCCCTCCGAGGGTGAAATATCCAGTTCCTTCATTCAAGAGGACTTGATAAGAAAAAGATGAATTATTTCCTTGCGATCCAAACAAAATCAGGTCCGTATGCCCGTCGCTATTGAAGTCTCCGCCCAGGACCATGCTTGGGGAGATATTGAGTTGAAATGAGACAAGCGCGCTTGTCGGTGAGAATGTACCGTCCGCTTGTCCATAACGGACGACTGGCGCGTATTGGGGTGGATTCGAATTTGCAACTTGTGCCATGAGTACCAGCTCGGCACGGCCATCTCCATTCAGATCAGGAACAAGTGAGTTCTCGATCAAAGACTCGCTCATATACTGAGTGAGCTGGCCATTGAACAGTAGTGGACCGGGCTGGGGCGCATAAACCTCGAAATTTGCAATATTCGATTTTCCATTTGTCGGGTCCATGACTTGTACCGTGTGAGATTGTGCAACGCTCCAGACGCTATCTGGCATTGTGAACTGCAGTGTGGGATTCTCGTAGGTCGTTTGAACCGATGCCCCGTCGAACAAAACGGTGCTGTTCGAGGTGAAATTCGCTCCCATGAGCGTACCCCCTCCGATAGCAACACCTAACATGACCTTCGAGGGTTCGACGCGCTGGATCTGAGGCGCACTCCCACTCCCTCCACCACCACCTGCTCCACCTCCGCCTGCGACACCCCCCCCAGCGCCGCTACTAGTGCCGCCCCCACAACTAGCCAGAACGCAAGCGCTGCCGCAGACCGCGGCTAGGCAAGCTCTGAACCGGCTCTGCCTCCGGAAGCTCCGAGATTCTCTACTGCTCATGTCAACATGCGACATTTGTACTCGCCGAACAACTGTCTCTACTGCACAACTACGTTCACGTAGATGATCTGCACCGGACCACCGATATCAAACTCCAGCGCCAGATTGTAGGTTCCGGGTAAAGTTCCTCCCGCTGCGCCACCGCCACCACCTCCTCCTGCTCCAGCGCCCGCACCGCTCGATCCCCCTCCGCCACAGGCGACGGCAGTCGCGATCGCGACAAGCGCGATAAAAATGGCGAATGTTTGCCAATGACTTCGGCGTAGAGCCAAGGGAAGTACAAAAATACCTAGGGCAGCAAAGCCGGCCATCTCCCACGTCGCTCGCCCGGTTGTCGAAGCAACATGCCTTGATAAGGCCTTGGAACTCGAGCCCGTGGTGGCGATGGTCAGAGTCACCGGAATTATTGTCGTAGATGAGTTGAAATTCAACATCGAAGGCGTGAAGCTGCAGGTGCTGTGCGCCGGCAAACCTAAACATATGGAAGGCGAAAGCTGGAAGCTTCCGGTTAACCCGTTCTGCGCGGTAAAGGTGAGTGTTGTAGATCCCGACTGCCCTGGACTTGCGATGTTGATCGTCGTGGGATTAGCTGCGATGCTAAAAGTTCCCCCTATATCGATCAATGTGGCTGGGGACGTGGACCCGCTAAAGTCTGCGTCCCCGCTGTACTGGGCTGTGATGCTGTCGAGTCCCAGCGGCATCTGCACGTTGATACCGGCGCCAGGAGGAGCGACGCTGGAGTCGACCGCAACAGGTGCTGCCAACGGTGTGCCGTTGGAATAGAAAGTGATCGTTCCCGTGGGCTGATTAATGAATACCCCGCCCATGTTAAATGCCGCCCCGCTGTAGTTCACAGTCGCAGAAATCAGGATCATGTTATTCGCTCCAAACTGACACGGGGTGCCGCTGGGGGTGCAATTCAGGATATTTGTCGAGACATTAGTCTGAGCTGGTGTAATGGTGAAAGTGACTCCGGGCGTGCTGCTGGCCTTGAAGCTGTTATCCCCCGAGTAGGTAGCAGCCATCGTGTAGGTTCCGGGAGCATAGGCCCAGTAGTTATAACCCGGCATCGGAACCATTGTGAGTCCTTGGCTGTTGAGCCGATACGGATTGCCCGAAAACAGGGTGGTCTTGCCGTTAAGGGTCTGCGTAAGATTCACGCTACCGGTGGGTACGCCTTGGCCCGATTTCCCCGCTACATTGACAGTCAGGTAAACAACGTCACCGCCGTACGGGCCGGTGATGAATGGAACTTGATTGCCATTCTGGTCAAGCGAGGACGCTTGCACCGTGGTTGTACTGGGCTCGGCGCTTACAGTGACAGGAATGCCTGGAGAAGAATTGCTGGCTGCATAGGTTCCATCGCCGGCGTAATGCGCACTCACCGTGTAGCTGCCTCCGGGCAACAGAGTAGTATTCGCAGCAACAGAACCATTTGCCAAGGTGAAGCTGCCTGCGGGAAGCCCGTGGCTGGTAATCAAAGAGACCTGTCCAGTGGGTACTCCGCTTCCCGTTGTGGGCGTGACGCTGACACTTACATTTACTGGCGAGCCGTGCGTGATCTGATTCGCTGGGCTTAGGGTGAGACTGGAAGTCGTCCGCTGAAAACTCACCGAGGCCCAGTTGCTGGCCAGGTTGGCCGCATCTACGCTTCCCAATCCGGTGGCTAGATCAAATCCTGTCGTCGTGTCGTAGCCGGTGAGCACCCCGACCTGATCTCCCACCACTTTGGTCAAGCAATTCGCGCTTCCAGGCATACAGCCCTGAGCGATCGTGCCGACCGTAACGTCGTGGAATACGCACGAATTCGTGACACTTCCGGTGGAATTGCAGCTCGCCCCTGATTGCGCGGCAAAAGGATAGAAAACATAATTGGCATTGCCCTGCCGGGATTGGGTGGCCTGAACGACCATAGCCATGATGGCTGCGAGTGTCGGTGCGGCGGCAGAGGTGCCGCCGACGCGAACCAGCTGGCCTCCCTGGTTTGGGCATCCCCCGTAGATGTCGGTCTCGCAGACAAGATAAGCGCTGCCGTTGAGGCCATCTCCGGCAAAAAGGGAAACATCCGGAAGATCACGCACTCCGTCGTTTGGTACGCCTGGCCCGCTTTGCCAGGAGGGCTTTGGGTAGGCGCCGGAGCAACTGGAAAGGGTTTGACCATCAGACGCGATGCAATTGCTGGCACCGCCACTTCCACCGACGGGTGGAACAAAATTCGGCCAATAAGGGCTGTTATAAGCGTTGCAATCACTCTCTGCGTCTGTCTTGCCGGTTATCGCGAAAAACTCGCTGTTCGTACAGGTATCATTCCACGTCATCTCCGGGACATAGCCCTTCGCTGAGCCTGCTGTCACCGAACTGTTCGTATTCCAATACTGCGAATTATTCTGCGCATCGTAGAAGTCCGTGCCGCCAACGGCGACGTTGTACGGAGTGGACGAAATTCCATTCACCGACAGGCCATGCACGGCCATTGCGGCACCCCAATCACATACGGCCGAGCCACTGTCCCCCGTCGAGACGAAGACTGTGATCCCCTGCGCGGCGGCTTGTTGCCAGAGCTGGGAATAGAACAGATTCGCGGCCGAGCCCATTTCCAGTTCGCAGGCCCCGTAACTCTCGCTCATTACAGGTGCCAGATTGTTTTCCACGATATAAAGAGCGGACAGGTCCACGCCCGCTGTTGAGTTGGTCGTCGTTGAAGCGACCAAGTCGATAGTCGCACCCTTGGCGACTGCGCCCGACCATTCGACGTCTAGGTCCGACTCAAGCTCATCGCCTTGTGAAGCTAACTTCGCTGGAGGCGAGCCGTTATAAATAATATTCAGCGTGCCGGGCGGCAATCCGAAATACCGGCGGAAATTACTGAAATCCTGCGGATAGATATCGCTCTGCCCGACGATCGCAATGATTTGGCCGGCTCCATCGATTGGTGACGTTGCGTTCCAAAGGGGATGCACATCGTAAATTGTGGCGAAATCGGCTGGTCCGATGGCATTGCAAGGGATGTTGAACGGAGGACAAGTGCCGCCGGTCGCAATCAACGGGCTTTGGCTCGCAAGCAACGCAGGTAAGGAATTTTGTCCCTCGCGGTCTGACGCAAAGGCCCCCACCACCCGGTGCAGCGCCTTGCGCCCGAAATCGTGCAGGCTCACAACTCCAGCGATGACCGGAGTAAGGGCCGAGGGTATTTCAGGATCTTTTGCGTTCGCCCAATGTTGCTCTTCATTTACGACATACTTGTGGATTTCCGTGTGAAAAGCTTCTTTTACCTGGCCGGCGGACCCGGAAAATTCAATGACCGTGCTTCCCTTCGATCGATTTGCGATCTCAAACCCATGCGATTGCAGCCACGAGGTCACAATATGGACGTCCGTCTCTGAGGGCCCGAACTGGCTGCCGAACTGCTCAGGCGTCAGCCATTGGTGATAATTGGGAGAGTAGCGTGTCTGTTGGTCCTCAAGGAATTGGCCAAGGGCAGCCTCCTGATCCCGACTGCGCTTTAGCACCAACAACATGCGTTTCATGGCCAGCGTATCCGGGCCTGAGCCCACATCGTAAATCGGCCTGGCCAGCGGATGCGTGTTGCCCTTGAGCCTAGTTCGCTGAGATTCGTCTATAGGTCGCGTAATCAACTGCCGGCGCACAGGTGCTGCCGCCTGCGGCGGAAGTGCCTGCGCTCGCAACGCTACGGGCAGCATAACGAATCCTGCAATCAAGATAGAAAGAAAACAACAGCGAGACGAGCGAGAACTCAACACGTGCACTGTTGGCATAAACTTGCACGACCTTAATGCTGGATGAAACGCCCTACACGCGGGCAACCGAAGGGGGAAGACTGGGACTCGAATTTCTCGAGCGTCCCCAGCCTGCGTGGACCGAAAAAGGTAACTTAATTTCGCAGTATTTTCAATGGCTTTTCTGGAAGCTGCGTAAGACCGCATTCGCAGAAAAACGCCGTTTAGGCAATTGGCCCAGAAACACGGGGTTTCGTCGTGGGCAACGGACAGCTTTTTCCAGAGCCAGAATAGATCAGGATTGTTAGAAATCTACACCTTTCTAACACGCACCCCGTGGATCAAAAAATGCAACGTTTATGCGCATTTCACAGACGGAATTTCGGAAGGGTTTTCTAACGTGGAAGGAATCTCTATTTTTCGGAGCGAAAAGAGCTTCCGGCAGGTGGTGTTTGCACATGAGGCTATTTTCTTGTCGCTCGCCAAGTAATCATTGGAAACAAATGGCGGAAGCGAGTGGGAGTCGAACCCACCGGTGACAGGATTACCTGCCACCCGCCGGTTTTGAAGACCGGGACGATCACCGGACCGCATGCGCTTCCCCTTCAAACAAATGCCACGGAGGGACGGAATCTGCGCTGGCCTGGCCGGAGGAACAACTCCAAATCAGATCAGTTCAATATCCGTGTAATCCGTGGCAAATTCTTGCGTCGCGACCAGTCTACTTCGGCTGCGCCGTAGTTCGCAGATAGGGCTTCACCGTCTTGAAGCCGGGAAACTTCTGCTGCGCTTCTTCGTTTGAGACCGCGCCGCTGATGATCACATCCTCTCCCGGCTTCCAGTTCACCGGGGTTGCGACTTTGTGCCTGCTCGTGAGCTGCATGGAATCAATGACACGCAGGATCTCGTCGAAATTGCGACCTGTGCTCATGGGATAGCTCAGTTGCAGTTTGATCTTCTTGTCCGGCCCAATCACAAATACGGTGCGCACGGTAGCGTTGTCGGCAGGGGTGCGGCCTTCGCAGGTTTCGCCCGCGTCTCCGGGCAACATCCCGTAGAGTTTGGCCACCTTGAGTTGAGGATCGCCGATCATGGGGTAGTTCACTTTGGCGCCTTGCGTCTCTTCAATATCCTTTTCCCACTTCTGGTGGCTGGAGACCGGGTCAATGCTGAGGCCAAGAATCTTCACATTGCGCTTGGCGAATTCCGGCTGCAGTTTGGCCATGTAACCGAGTTCGGTGGTGCAGACCGGGGTGAAGTCTTTGGGATGGGAAAACAGCACTGCCCAGGAATCTCCAATCCAGTCGTGGAAATGGATGGTCCCCTGGGTAGTCTCGGCGGTGAAATCTGGGGCAACATCGTTGATTCTGGGAACACTATAGGTTTCGTTAGCTGTCGCGGTGGTCATGGGTAAATTCTCCTTCTCGATTTCGCTTTTTAAGATTCCGAAAGTCGGCCTGATCCGGCTCCCGGACGCGTTGGCGGATGAAACATGAAACCCACCCGCTCGCGCCGGGTGGGTGGGAAGAATCTCGTTGAGTTCCTACCCACACACCGGCATCATGCAACAACAACACAGGCTGCAGACGCTGGATGGGTGGAACATATCGATTAGCATAGGACGTGCGCTGAGGCCTGTCAAACCTGCACTCGGGCGGGAAACGATCTTTTTCTGCATCGTCGTAGCCGCCCTTTTCATCGCTTATTTCACGGATAGGTCAGGCACGCCCATGACAAAGAAACCACGCACGCTGGCAATGACACAGTGGGACGTATTCTCGTCGAATCCACTGGAAGGCAACTCACTGGCGGTATTTTCCGATGCGCGCGGGCTCAGTGACGCCGAGATGCAGGCGCTGGCGAAAGAGATGAATCTCTCGGAGACGACCTTCGTTTTTCCCCGCGATTCTGCCATCGAACGTGAACGAGGAGTGCGCGTGCGCATTTTCACGGTGCAGGAGGAACTGCCGTTTGCCGGGCACCCGACCTTGGGCACTGCCTTTGCGCTGCGCGGCGAGAGCGGCGCGGAAGTGATCACGCTCGACCTGAACGTGGGAAAAGTTCCAGTGAAGTTTGAGGAGATCCCCGGCCAGCCCACATTCGGAGAGATGACGCAAGTTGATCCGGTATTTGTCATGCAGCATGACCGCGAGGCAGTCGCCAAAGCCACCGGCCTGAGCAGGGAGGACTTCGATGCCTCTTTGCCGATCGAAACCGTCTCCACAGGAATTCCGTTCACGGTTGCACCACTGAAGTCGCTGGCGGTCATTCAGAATTTGCACGTGGACGTGCGCAAGGCCGACGAGTACCTGCACAAAAGCGGCGGCAAGTTCCTGTATTTTGTGTGTCGCGAAACCGTCGACCCGTCCGCCACATTGCACGCGCGCATGATTTTTTATAACGGTGAAGACCCCGCCACGGGCTCGGCCGCGGGCTGCACGGCGGCCTGGATAGTGGCGCACGGAGTGGCCGAACCGGATCGCCGAGTACTGATCGAGCAAGGCATCGAGATGCAGCGGCCCAGCAGAATTTTCGTGCGGGCAGCGAAGCGCGATAACCGGATAGTTAACGTTCGCGTGGGAGGCAATGCAGTGGAGGTTATCCGCGGCGAAGTTTGTTTCTGATCCACATGATGCGCGCTGCCGGAAACACTGCATGGGACTCGCTGCTCACAAAAGCAATAGCCAGAAAGTTGCATTAGCTTCGGCGCCACTTTACAGCGAGCGCGCTTCTGGTTAGGATTCATCTCGCTCTGCCACTCTTCATATTGAGAAAGCTTCTGTTGGATCGTGACGCACGCCGTCAGTTCCCCCAACGGATTACGAAGGCTGATGAAACCGAAGCGCACTATCCTGTGTGTAGATGACAACGAGCAATCGCTTTCCCACCGGAAAATCATGCTGGAGACGCGCGGCTATCGCGTAGCCAATTTCAACCGGGGAGAAGACGCCATGGCGAGATTCTCGCAAGGCGGAATTGATCTCGTGATTGCCGATATGGCCATGCCCGGCCTGGACGGACCGCAGCTCATCGCGAAAATTAAAGAAGTGTCGCCGCACACTCCCGCCATTCTTATTTCCAGCAAGGTCCGCATTTACGATCACGATTCCAAAGCGGATGTGTTCCTCACCAAAGGCATGTACGCTCCCGCCGACCTGCTGGAGCGTGTTCGCGTGTTGCTGGTGCGCAAGCGCGGCCCAAAGCGATTGCAGCACCGATCTTCTGTCCTGCCTCACCACATCGGCGTGGCCTGAGGAGGCCGGCCATTCTCACCTGGCATAAGTGCGACATGCCCGTGCTCGCGTGGTGTTCGTGTAAGATTCCTTTCAGGCATGGCCGCATTCATCGAAGCTAGAGACCTGCGCAAGACCTACCACGTGGGCAAGATCGAGGTGCAAGCATTGCGCGGCATCTCCTTCAGCGTGCAGAAGGGCGAGTTCGTCAGCGTCGTAGGCCCCTCCGGAAGCGGCAAATCAACCCTGTTTTACTTGCTGGGCGGCCTGACACGGGCTGATGGCGGAAGTGTGGTGCTGGACGGGGATGACCTGGCGAAACTTTCCGACGCCGAGCGCACGCGCATGCGCAAGCGGAAGATCGGATTTGTATTTCAGAAGTTCAATTTGCTTCCCACGCTTGACGCCCGCTCTAACATAATTATCGCGCGAGAAATCGCAGGCAACGGGCATTTCGATTCCGCCCATTTCGATCGCATCACCGAACTTCTCGGGTTGAGCAAACGGCTCGCGCATCGTCCCTCGGAATTGTCCGGAGGAGAGCAGCAGCGAGTTGCGCTGGCCAGAGCGCTGATCAACAAACCAGCCGTGGTCCTGGCAGACGAACCCACCGGCAATCTGGACTCCAAGAATTCAGACGTCGTACTGCAAATGTTGCGCCGGTCCAACCAGGAACTGGGGCAGACGGTGCTGATGATCACCCACAATCCCGAGGCAGCGTCCTTCGGCGACCGCATTATTCATATGCGCGATGGAGAGATTGTGAGGCCGGAAGATGATCCTCAGTGGAAGGCGCACTAGAACCGCCGGAGTGGCGTGCCGTCGCGATGGTATCCTGAATAGACCACCACATTCATAAAGGGCTGTCTTCTTCCATGGCTGATCCGGTCACCTCCAAAACCAGCATTCCTGAACATCCCGCCGCCGAAGGCAACGAATCTTTCGGCGAAATTTTGTCCCAATTCCAGAAAAGCCACTCGCATAAAACTGAGGACAAAAGGCAGCTCGAAGCGACGGTCATTGCGGTGACCGACGAGTCTGTCTTTTTTGATATCGGCTTCAAGTCGGAAGGGATTTTGCCGCTCTCCGCCCTGCAAGGCGAGGTGCTCAAACCCGGAGACAAGGCGCTGGTCACCGTCAAAGGGCGCGACCTGGACGGCTATTACGAGCTTTCCCGATTCAAAGTTGAACGCCCAATGGATTGGAGCGCACTGGAGAAGGCGTTCGCTGAAAAATCGGCGGTGTTGGGCACGGTCACCGCGGTGGTGAAGGGTGGGTTCAGCGTGGATGTGGGCGTGCGCGCGTTTATGCCCGCATCGCGCAGCGGGGTGCGCGATGCCGCTGAGATGGAGAAGCTGGTCGGACAGGAAATCCGCTGCCGGATCATCAAGCTCGACGTCACAGATGAAGACGTGGTTGTCGATCGACGAGCGGTGGCCGAGGATGAAGAGCGAGCGGTTAAGGATCGCCTTTACGGGCAGATTAAAGAAGGCGACACGATCAGCGGAACGGTGCGCACTCTGACGGACTACGGTGCGTTCGTCGATGTCGGAGGCGTCGATGCACTGCTGCATGTAAGCGATATCGCATGGGGGCGAGTGAACAAACCGGCAGATGTGCTCTCGGTCGGGCAGCAGGTTGAAGTGAAAGTCCTGAAGCTGGCGAACGAGGGTGAGAAGAAAAGAATTTCAGTAGGCATGAAGCAGCTGCAGGCGCACCCATGGGATGCCATCGCGGAGAAATACAAGGCTGGAGACCGCGTCCGCGGAACGGTCACGCGACTGGCCGACTTCGGAGCCTTCGTCGAGTTGGAGCCCGGGATTGAGGGCCTGATTCACATTTCCGAGATGTCGTGGTCGAAGGGCAAAATCCGCAAGGCGAGCGATGTGGTGAAAGAAGGAGAGACAGTCGAAGTGGTCATACTCGGCGTCGATGCGGCCCAACGGCGGCTCTCCTTGGGATTAAAGCAGGCCTTGGGAGACCCGTGGGTCGACGTGCCTCAGCGCTTTCCCATTGGATCGACGGTGGAAGGACCGGTAACGAGCCTGACAAAGTTTGGCGCTTTCGTGCAGCTGTCCGAGGGGGTCGAGGGAATGATCCATGTAAGCGAAATCAGTCCCGAAAAGCGGATCCAGCATCCGGCGGATGTCCTGCGCGTGGGGCAAGTGGTCAACGCTTTGGTGATCGGGCTTGATCCGGAAGAACGCCAGATGAAGCTCAGCCTGAAACAGCTTGTGCCCACGGGCTTGGACGAATACATCGCCGAGCACAAGGAAGGTGATCTGGTCACGGGACGCCTGATGGAGGAATCCGGAGGACAGGGGCGAGTGGAACTAGGTCAGGGGATTTATGCGGCGTGCAAGATGAAAGCCACGGCTGCAGCCGCTCCCGAAGCAGCCAAGCCGGCGAAGGACGATCTTTCATCACTCACTTCCATGCTGCAGGCGAAATGGAAAACCGGAGGCGGGGGAGCCGCCAAAGCCGAGCCACCCCGCGCCGGCCAGATTCGCAGTTTCCGTATCACACAGCTCGATCAAGCCGCAAAGAAGATCATGGTGGAACTGACATAACAAAACCGCCTGTCCATTCACGGGCACGCCAGTCCATCATCGGACGCAGACCCTTGCAGGAATAGACCACTTTCCGCGCTAGCGCTTCATTCTCAATCCGCCGCGCCATCCCAGTTTGGCCCGGCAGTTGCGAGTGCCAGCATGCCTTAGACTCTCTCCCGGTCCCGTACAAGCTTCGAAACATCGGAGGACAAGTGCATGGGAACCATCATTCAAGACCTGCGATACGGGCTGCGGCAGCTAGTGAAAAGCCCAGGCTTTACCACCATCGCGGTGGTCACGCTATCTCTGGGCATTGGGATTAACGCGACGATGTTCAGTCTGGTCAGCGGCATTCTGCTGCGGCGTCCGCCAGGAGTTGAACCCGATCGAATTGCGGTGGTGACCTCCGTCGATCCGGCTCCAGCATTCCAGGCCGATGCGAGCCAAGTCTCAGCGCCGAACTTTCTCGCGTGGCGCGAGTCGAATCATGTCTTTTCAGGGATGGCCGCAGCCGATGTTTACCGCACGGCTAGTTTGACCTCGCAGCGCGAGTCACAGGCAGTCCGCGCTGCGGCGGTATCAGCGAACTTCTTTCAAGTGCTCGGGGTGACCGCAGAACGGGGACGCACGTTCAGCGCCGGGGAGGATCAGCCCGGTAAAGACCATGTCGTGCTTCTGAGTCACCAGCTCTGGGAAAACAGCTTTGCCTCCGACGATTCGATCGTGGGGCGCACGATTCGGATCAATCGCGAGAACTATACCGTCGTAGGCATTATGCCTAGCAACTTTCGCCTTCTGGGATACGGCTCAAAACTCTGGTTGCCGCTGGTGTTTGGTCCGGCGGATCAGGGCGCTGCCGCTCACCGCGATCGATCGTTGTACTTGTTCGGGCGGATGAAGCCCGGGGCGACAGTGGAACAGGCGAGAGCTGAGTTCGCCACCCTGGCGCAACGAGCACAACAGGGATTTCCTGACGCAGAAAAAGGCTGGGGCGCCACCGCGCGAACCCTGCCCAACTTCCTGGTTTACACTTTCGGCATTCGCAGCGGTTTGGCAGTGATCATGACCACGGTTGGTTTTGTGCTGCTGATCGCCTGCGCCAATGTTTCCGGCTTGCTGCTTTCACGCGCGACTGCCCGACGGAAAGAGCTGGCGATTCGCGCTTCGATGGGCGCAGGGCGGCTGCGAATCATCCGGCAGTTGCTGACCGAGGGCCTGGTCATCGCGCTGCTCGGAGGAGCCGCGGGGGTCGCCATTTCTTACTGGGGGATCCACTTCGTCCGCTACAGCGTGAGCAGCAATGAATCCATGGCCGATCTTGAGTTGCACTTAGATACCAACGTTCTGCTCTTTTCCATGGGGGTGTCGATGCTGTGCGCTGTGCTTTGCAGCCTGGCACCCGCGCTTCGTGCTTCGCGCGCTGACGTGACCACGAGTTTGAAGGATGAAGGCCGGACCGCCTCTTCCGGAAGGTCGCAGGCTCGACTGCGCACGGTGATGGTCACGGGAGAGATTGCCGCGGCGCTGAGTCTTCTCATCGGGACGGGTCTGCTCTTCGTCGGAATATTCCGCATTGAACATCAGAATCTGGGCTTCCAGTCCGACCATCTCCTCACTGCGGGGATCACCCTGGACGAGGCACGCTACAGAGGCACTGAACACCGTGTCGAATTCGTTCGTGCTCTGGTTTCGAAGTTGGATCAGATTCCGGGAAGTGAAGCTGCCGCTGTGACGTCCGACTTGCCGGCCTCGGGTGCCGGCAGAGTGACACTTCATATCGAGGGCCAGCCCGAGGCCGCGCCCAACGAGAGTCTCTCGGCTTTTGATTTTGTCGTGAGTTCGGAATATTTCCACGCGGCGCGAATCGAATTGCTGCGCGGACGAACCTTTACCGACAGTGACACTGCCGGTGCTCCGCCTGTGATTGTGGTAAACCAAAAGTTTGTGGAACGTTTTCTGAATGGTGGGGAAGCTTTGGGCAGGCGGGTTCGACTGGAAGTAAACGGAGGCGCGAGTGATTGGAGGCAGATCGTTGGCGTGGTTGGCAACGTGAAACCTTTTTCCCAGGTTACCCAGGACTCTCCTCAGATGTACGAGCCTTTTCTACAAAGGCCGGTGCTTGGTTTCTCGGTGTTGGTGCGGACCACGATCGCACCCGGCGGCTTGGCATCCGCCTTGCGCGGCGCAGTAACACAGATCGATAACGAGTTGCCGCTTTCTAATGTGATGAGCATGTCCGCTGTGCTGGATCGCCAGAATGCCGGGGATACGTTCTTTTCCAGGGTGTTGGCTTCTTTCGCGATCATGGCGCTCCTATTGGCAGCCATCGGCATTTATGGGCTCATGGCATTTACCGTGGCCCAGCGTTCGCATGAGATTGGTATCCGCATGGCGGTGGGAGCGAAGAACCAGGACATTTTGCGGATGATCATGCGGCAAGGACTGAAAATGGCTGCGATTGGCGGAGCGATTGGCCTGGCGCTGGCCATGCCGCTCCCCCGATTGTTCAGCGCTCTTTTTTTCGACCTTCACGTGAATGAGCCGCGACTCTATTTCATTGTGCCGGCTGTAATACTTCTGGTCACGGCCTTCGCGACCTATATTCCTGCACTCCGTGCAACTCGCGTCGACCCCATGAACGCCCTCCGGCAGGAGTAGATTCAAGGTTAACGATGGGTGGGCATCATGGACGGGATTCGGCACGAAGGTGCCGGTTGCCGGAGCACACCTCCAGATCTCATGCCGACGGTTGAGATTGGCAGGCGTGCGCGGGTGCTGTAAAATCAAAAAGTCGAGCGGGAGTAACTCAGTGGTAGAGTGCGACCTTGCCAAGGTCGAAGTCGCGGGTTCAAATCCCGTCTCCCGCTCCAGAATTTTGTTGCCAAGTTGCTCGTGCTCCGCGATATTTTCGGAACGCTGGTGAATTGAGCAGGGGCGCGGTACCCAAGTGGTAAGGGAGAGGTCTGCAAAACCTTTATGCGTCGGTTCGATTCCGACCCGCGCCTCCAAAACTTAAACCTCTCAAACCCGCATAATCCACAGTTCTTAGTTGCGTCAAGATTATCCCACCGCACTGCCACACGTACTCTCACATGGGGCACCGGGGGGCGATACCCTTGGTTTTTTTTAAGCCGCCTTAGAGAGGATAGTTTGTGGCTGTTTTTCGGGCCTGTTCAGTTCTTCTAGGCGCTTTCGTAATTCAGTCCCACAAGTGAGGCGAGCCATACAGTGCTTACAGTCTGGGCTGTGTATTCTCAGAAGGGCTAATAGGTTACAAATCCGAGGTCTGAACATCACGGCACCCCCGGCCAACTGCAAAAGATTGCTCTTCCGCAAAGAGGCTGTCTTTGCTCTCCCGCAAAGAGGAGCAAGTTTTTTGTACACGGGGGGGCGGGTCAAGTCTCCACAGGCCGAACAACGGTTAAGGCCACGCAGTATGGTCACATTGGGTAGACAGAAGGACTTTGGCTGCGTTTCGATTACAACTCGATTCTGCAAGCATCCCGAAGAAGTGCGAGGGCGAGCATGGTGCTGGGCGAGTGAGCGCGAGTCCGTCCTACGGAAGGCGTCGTTGTAGAGAGACGGCGGCGAAAGTCGGAATTTGTGCTAATTCTGTGCTAGACCCCGGCGGATGTTAAGAATTTCATCGGGGAAGAACGATTGATTCGAAAGCTATTTGCTTTGTTTTCAACATGATGAGGTGTTCGATTCCGACCCGCGCCTCCAAGTTCCCGAAGCAATTTTCTCCGCATAAACACTGGTTTCGCAGTCGTTCCCGGCGGCAGCTTATCGGGAGCGAGCTGCTTTCGCCGCACGCACCGTGATGGCGGGCTTTTTCTTGGGAAGGAAAATGTCGGCCGGAAGCCTGAACCGCTCGCTTAGTTTCCGTACCTGCTCAAGAGTGAGGTTTCTATCTCCTGTCATAAACATGGAAACGGCACTCTCGGATCCGAACTCAGGGACTAGGGCGCGCTGCGGGAGATTTTGTTTCTTCAGAAGGTAGCGTACTAGAGCGACGGGATCCGCGGCAGGCAGTGAGTAATGCTCACGCTCGTAGCGTTCTATGAGCAACGTGAGAAGTTCTATGGCTTCTTCCTGGTGGGAAGTCGGATTGTCCAGAGCTGTTAGCTGGAAAAGCGCATCAGTGTACAGTTCAAGTTCTTCCTCGCTATGAATAACGCGAGGGGCGCCTAGTGCGATCATTTCCGCTGGGTTTGCGAGAGCTACGCTCATTTCGTTCCGTACCTCCTGTCCCAGTTGCTCCGGTTCAGGTATTCCTTGTGCGTCAAAAAAGACCGTATGTATACGTGCCCATCGGTGCGCTTTTGTTGCGTCGTTTTCGCATAGTGAATGACGGTAATTAGCCTATATCGGTTGTGCCGAAAGTCAAAAACTACGTACCCGTCAACACTATCAGCATCCGAAAACGTACCGCGAACCTCCGGAAAATTGTGCCATCGCACTGCCTCAACAATAGTCGTCCAAGTTGCTATCTCGTCGGCTGCATCTGAATAGCTCTCTGCCGCCTGTTTCAGATGCTTTCGCGTAACGATATACACAAACCAGGATACTTCACAAATTGTGAAGTAGTCAAGTAAAATTTTCCTACGCTATTTTGGCAATACATTACCCGCGGAGATCCCAGTTTCATTGGGCGATTGGCGGATACGAAGCCGCGTCGCCTCGTGGTAAACTTTTCAAAATCATGCCGCAGTTTGTCATCGAACGCGAAATTCAGGGCGCTGGATCGCTGTCGGACGCGCAGCTTCGGGAAGTATCATTGCGCTCTCTGGAAGCTCTCGAAGGAATGGGTCCCCAGATCCAGTGGCTTCACAGTTATGTGACCGAGGATAAGGTGTATTGCGTGTACCTGGCGCCCGACGAGGACAGCATACGGGAACACGCTCGCCGCACTGGCATTCCGGCCGATCGCGTTTCGGCCGTGCGCCGATTGATTGATCCGGTCAACCTGAAATAGCCCGCTAATTTTCGTGCAGAGAGTACTCGATCGCGCTCTCGATGCTCATCGCGGATCCTTCTGCCCAGGCGGCTCTCCCTTGGCCCTCGCCAAGGGATTCCCACGCCAACGCCAGGGTCTGATCGAGTTTGGATTGCTCGGCCTGAGGCAGGGGAGCGCTGATCAGTTGCCGCAGGTGAGTGGCCGCTGCGGCCAATGTCAGGGCGCGGACCAGGTTGCCTCGCGCCGCAGCCAAACAGGCGAAACCTTCCAGCGAACGTGCCATGCCACGCTTGTGCCCCAACTGCGAAAATACTGCGAGAGCTTCCCGGTAGGCAGCGTGTGCAGTTGCATAGTCCTTTTGTTCGCAGCAAACGTAACCCAAGTCCGCCAGTGAGCGTGCCGAGCCCCATCGGTCTGTGGCTACTCGAAAGGCCTTTAGCGCGCGTTGGTAGAAATCCCGGGCAAGGTCCAGATTTCCCTGTTCCCGTTCTATGTCGCCCTGCTGATTCATGGACCAGGCGGCGCCGCTGGGGTCTCCGACTTCCTGGAAAATTTCCGTGGCTTCGCGCAAGGCAATCTGAGCCCGGGGATAGTCGCCACGTATCTTTGCCACATTCGCGAGGTTGTGCAGGCACCGGGCAGTGGCCAATCGATCCGGCAAAGTACGCCAGCAGGCCAAGCTGCGCTCGAGATGATTCTGTGCCGTGACATAGTCACCGCGATCTCGCCCCGAAACTCCCAGAGCATTCAAAGAGGCCGCGATTCCCCACTGATCCTGCAACTGTTCATAGAGTTGCAGGCTCTGTTGCAGAAAGCGTTCCGCAGCCGGAAAGTCGCCCTGCGTGGTGGTTAAAGCGCCGAGAAAGATGCACAGCTTGGCACGCTCTTTCGAATATCCCACACCCGCAAGCCCTAGCATCGTCTCCAGCCAGGCGCGGCCCTCGATAAGATGTTCGCGCATATCCCAGAATCGAAAGAGAGCCATGCACAGGCGCAGCCCCCAGTCGAGATCCTGATTGGCGAATAGCCAATCCAGAGCGGAACGAAAGTTATCGATTTCGAAATCACACCGCGACAGCCACAGGGTGCGTTCGGCGGAGCTAAGTTCGGGATTGCCCTCTTCGGCGAGCACCAGGCAATAAGCGGCATGAGCACGACGAGTTGCTGCCTCTTCCCTGCTGGTCACCAGGCGTTCGAGCGCGTACTCCCGTATGGTTTCCAGCATCGTGAAGCGCGCGTCGGAACCAGGCCGCTCAATATGCTGAACCAGGTTTTTATCCACCAGAGATGAAAGGCCATCGAACAGATCGATGCCAAGATCGCGACCTGTATTGCAAATGGCTTCGGCGGCTTCCAGCGTGCACCCGCCAATAAATACGGCAAAGCGCCGGAAAAGTTTCTGCTCCTCCTCATTCAGGAGGCCGTGGCTCCAGTCGATGGTGTTACGGAGTGTTTGTTGCCTTTTGGGCAAATCGAGGGGGCCACCGGTCAGCAACTGCAGCCGGCTTTGGAGCCGCTCCAGGATGGCGCTCGCCGACAGCAGCTTGGTTCGGGCCGCAGCCAGTTCGATCGCCAGCGGCAACCCGTCGAGACGGCGGCAGATTTCCCGAATCGCATCTGAATTGTCCACGTTGACCGCGAAGTTCGGGCGCACCGCAGTAGCCCGCTGGATAAACAACTGGACAGCAGAATCCTCCTCCAGCGGCGCCACTGGAAATTCCTGCTCTCCGTAGATCCGCAGACACTCGCGGCTGGTTACCAGGACCTTGAGGGTCGGGCAGGAGGCCAAAATTTCAGCCACTACTCTCCCGGCAGGCAGCACCTGCTCGAAGTTGTCGAGCACGAACAGGAATGGCCCCGATTCCTGCAGGTAGTCAGCAATGAGCTGCGGAACCGAGCGGTTCGCAACCTGCTGGATATCGAGCGACTTTGTAAGCGCGCTCGCCACGAGATCCGGGTGGGACACGGAAGCAAGTCCAACAAAACGAACTCCGCCGGGGAATTCGGACGCGATCGTCGCCGCTGCGGCGATGGCTAGCCGGGTCTTGCCGGCGCCTCCAGGGCCGGTAAGGGTCACAAGACGGATGTTGGGATCGAGCAAGAACTCAGCGGCCTTCCGTACCTCCTCTTCGCGGCCGATCAGCGAAGTCCGCGGGGTGGGGAGGTCAATGAGCCTTCTGGCATGCTTCCCGACACCGGATTCCCTTTCCCGTGTTGCCTCGAGAAGGTCAGTACCAGGGGGGACCGCCGACTTCGCCTTGGATTGAGTGACCTCGGCGGTGAAGACATATCCGCGGCGCGGCACCGTCTTGAGCAGTTGTTGCTCACGGTCATCGAGGGCTCGCCGCAGTTCGACCGTACACTGGACCAGCGAATCGTCCGTCACGAAGCTGTCGGGCCAGATTGCCTGGATCAGCTCCTGTTTCCCAATGAGGCGCCCGGAGTTCTGGACAAAGTATTGAAGCGCCTCGAAAACCTTGGGGCGGAGCTTGATTTCCTCTCCCGCCTTGAGAACACAGCCCTTCCCCACGTCCAGCGTGAACTCGCCGAAGTAATACGCTGAGGGGATTGTATCCAAGGTGCTCCCAGGTTCCCGCAAAGTGACGACTCGATTCTTTTTCGGCGTTTCTTCGTGATTGCTTCGTTACGCCGTCTACCCACCGTTGCTAATTTGACTGTGGCAGCGCGAGATTCTTCGGTTCCAAGGTCCCCCGGCAGCCCCACACGCGCCGGAAAAGACCGGGTAGTGTGGATTCTAGCAAAGCTGCCGCGGCAAGAAGAAGCCGGAAACAAGCGCTGGAACGGACAACCGCTCCGCGAATAAGGAGACATTCCCAATGAGTACAGCACAAGTTCCTGCTCTGGATATGAACAAGCTGAACGCTTTCATCGGACAATTTGTCACCGACCTCGGCGCCTCGGTTCACGCCGGGATGGTCGTGATCGGCGAGAAGCTCGGTCTCTATAAGGCGCTGGCTGCAGGCCCCATGAGTCCGGGCGAGCTAGCGGCCAAGACCGGCACCGATGAGCGCTACCTGCGTGAATGGCTTGCCTCGCAGGCGGCCGGTGGTTATATCACGTACGACGCGTTGACCAACAAATTCAGCTTGACCGAAGAACAGTCGTTCACCCTCGCGCAGGACGACAGCCCCGCGTACCTGCCCGGTGCGTTTGAGCTGGCGCTTGGTTCTCTGGCCGCTGTGCCACGCATCGCAGAATCGTTCCGCACAGGCGCTGGAATGGGCTGGCACGAGCACGCTGACGGCGTTTTTCACGGCTGCGAAAAGTTTTTCCGTCCGGGATACGCTGCCAATCTGGTCAGTTCGTGGATCCCTTCGCTGAGCGACGTAAAACAGAAGCTCGAAGCGGGAGCCCGCGTGGCCGACGTGGGATGCGGGAAAGGGGCGTCCACCCTGCTCATGGCAAAGGCCTTTCCTAAGTCACAATTTTTCGGGTTCGACTACCACGACAAGTCCATCGAGGGCGCGCGCGAATCCGCCAAGCGGCAAGGAGTTGCCGAGCGCGTCACCTTTGAGGTGGCGAAAGCCAAGGACTTCCCCGGCAAAGACTACGATTTCGTGGCGGTGTTCGACTGTCTCCACGATATGGGTGACCCCGTGGGCGCGGCCGCGCACGTTCGACGCTCCTTAACAAAAGACGGGACGTGGATGATCGTCGAGCCCTTTGCCAACGATCAATTGAAAGACAACCTGAATCCCGTGGGACGGGTCTACTACTCGTTCTCCACCCTGCTGTGCACTCCTTGCTCCAGATCGCAGGAAGTGGCCCTCTGCCTGGGCGCACAAGCTGGGGAGAAACGCATTCGGGAGGTTGTCACTTCGGCCGGTTTCAATCGCTTTCGACGAGCGACTGAGACTCCCTTCAACATAGTCTATGAAGCACGGCCCTAACCTGAAACAGGCGACTGGGCGGCCAAATACACGGGCTGCTCAGTTGCTTTTGCGCTGTAGAATAGCCCGAATCTGAATCCATCAGGGGAGAAACGTATGGCGACCATACCGGAAGCGACCCTTCCCAAGTTATCGTGCAACGGTGGCGAGTCCACCGAAACAGGACAGCCTGCGAAGCATCTGTCGCCGGCACACGTTCTGACGGACGAGATGCTTTCTCGCTTCGAGTCCCGAGTCGCGACCTACGACCGGGAAAATCGTTTCTTCGATCAGGACTTCGAAGAACTTCGCGCGGCGAAGTATCTCGTCCTGCCCGTTCCGCAGGAGTTTGGTGGAGCCGGCCTGAATCTCGCCGAGATGTGCCGCCAGCAGCGGCGACTCGCCTACTATGCTCCGGCGACCGCCCTGGCGGTGAATATGCACTTGTATTGGATCGGAATTGCCGCCGATCTCTGGCGCCGGGGAGATACATCCCTCGAATGGATGCTGCGGGAGGCCGCCGCCGGCGAGATCTTCGCCGCGGGCCACGCCGAGAGCGGCAACGACATTCCAGTGCTGCTCTCCACCTCCAAGGCAGAGCGCGTCGAGGGCGGCTATCGCTTCACCGGGCGTAAGCAGTTTGGCAGCCTGACACCGGTCTGGACGCGATTCGGCCTGCATGGAATGGACACCAGCGACCCCGAGCATCCGAAAATCGTCCATGCGTTTATGCCGCGCGATAACAGCGGCTACATCATCAAGGAGACCTGGGACGTTCTCGGCATGCGCGCCACCCGCAGTGATGACACTGTCCTCGAAAACGCATTCATTCCGGACCGGTATGTGGCGAGGGTGGTGCCCGCCGGGGGCGCGGGAATTGACGCGTTTGTACTCTCGATATTTGCCTGGGCACTGATGGGCTTCGCCAACATTTATTACGGCCTAGCCAAGCGAGCCTTGGACAAGAGCATTGCTTCTGCCAAGAGCAAGGGTTCGTTAGCGCTCTCTCGCACAATGGCTTACCACCCCGAGGTGCAGCACGCAATTGCGCAGATGGTGATCGATCTTGAGTCCGTCGGCCCACACATCGAGCGGATTGCCGATGACTGGTCCAAGGGAGTGGATCATGGCGCCGAATGGCCGTTGAAGATCTTCGCGGCGAAGTATAGGGCCGTCGAGGCGTCCTGGCGGGTTGTCGATACCGGGCTCGACATCGTAGGGGGCCACGGGATTTTCCGCTCGGCAGGATACGAGCGCTTGTTGCGCGACGCCCGACTGGGCAGGATTCACCCCGCTAATTCCTTTCTCACGCACGAAGTGGTCGGAAAAACAGCGCTCGGCATTAGCCTGGACGAGCAGCCTCGCTGGGGCTAATGACCCAGAGCAGCGCAGAAGTTTGCTGGAAGCTACAATTTAGAAATGAAGCGTTCTGGTTCTGCCGACCTTCCACTGCATGGCGGGAGCGTGCCTCCCTGGTTGGCGCAGCGAATGACTCGGCTGGGCACGGCGATAGCCGAAAGCGTCATTCATCATTACGGCCGGAGTGCGTTCCTCAGCAGGCTTTCTGATCCCTTCTGGTTCCAAGCTTTCGGAACCGTGATGGGGATGGATTGGCACTCCTCCGGCATTACGACGTCTGTCCTGGGTGCTCTGAAACGTGGACTGAATCCCCGTTCAGGTGAACTGGGCCTATTCGTTTGCGGCGGCCGAGGACGGCACTCGCGAAAGACTCCGCAGGAACTGCAGCACTATGCGGAGAAGACCGGCCTCGACGGCCATTCTCTGGTGCGCAGCAGCCGTTTGGCGGCACGCGTAGACAATAACGCGATCCAGGACGGATTCCAGCTTTACCTTCACGGCTTCGTCGTCACCACGGACGGTGAATGGAGTGTCGTTCAGCAGGGTATGAATGCTGATAGCGCCATGGCTCGGCGTTACCACTGGCATTCTGCTTCTATACGCGACTTCACGAGCGAACCGCACACCGCCATTGTCGGCGAGCACCAGGGCACGATCATGAACCTGGTGGATGCGCGATCGAAGGCCGCGCAGCAGGCCATGCTCGAAACCACGCGAGAGAACCCCGATAAGAATGTCGAGACGATCCGCAGGCTCGTCCTGCCGGCTCACCACGACGTACGGTCAACCAATGTCGATCTGAAGCGGCTCGGGGCGGTGTTGGCGGTTGCCCATGAACGGGAATTCTCCGATTTCGCTTCGTTGTTGCTGCTGGAAAAACTTGGCCCCCGCGCGCTCCAGTCGCTGGCTCTGGTCGCCGAAGTCGTCCACGGCGCTCCCACGCGGTTCTCCGATCCCGCGCGATTCTCGTTTGCGCATGGCGGCAAGGACGGCCATCCCTTTCCGGTCCCTCTGAAGACTTACGATGAGACGATCGCTTTCGTGAGGCGATCATTGGATTCGGCGAAACTGGGGTATACCGAGAAAGTGGATGGAATGCGCCGCCTCGACCGCTTTGCGCGGCTCGTCGAAAATACCGGCACGCCGCAGGGCGACTTCGATGCCGCCGTTGCTCACGAGCGCGCCATCTCTGCTTCTTTAGGCGGACGCATGGTGGGTCGCGCCTCGCGGAAAGCCTCGCCGAAGTCGCCCAGCCAGTTGTCCCTCTTCTAAAAAGCACTTACCAAATCGATTTTCTAGGTGATATCCTTCGCGGTACGATTTGCGTAAGCTTACGCATCATGCACCCCAAATTAGGAGGAGGCTGAATGCGCTTTCGCCCTATCCTGCTTCTGCTCACTCTGCCATTGATGCCCGGATTGATAGGTTCCGCGCAAGAAATGCAGCCTGCTTATCGCAACCCGAAGCTCACGGTCGAGGAGCGGGCGGCGGATCTGCTGCAGCGCATGACGCTCGAAGAAAAGGTCGATCAGTTAACATTTGCGAGACGCCGCGCGCAAGCTTCGAACCCGGAAGAGAAGCAGTTATTCGACGAATTGAGCAAGCTTTGGCGCGAAGACTCCCAGCTGAGCCCTCACGCTGCCGCTGAAATCCGCAACAAGGCTCAGCACTTTCTGGTGGAAAAGACCCGATTGGGGATCCCGGCACTCTTCCAAGGAGAAGCCCTGCACGGATACATGGCATCCGGCAGCACGAGTTTCCCTCAAGTGTTGGGCTTGGCAAGCACATGGGACCCTGAACTCGTCCAGCAGGTCTTCACTGTTGCTGCTGACGAGATGGCTTCCTCCGGAACCAATCAGGCGTTCACTCCCGTGCTTGATCTGGGGCGCGATCCGCGGTGGGGACGGACCGAAGAAACCTACGGTGAAGATCCTTATCTCGTGTCGCGCATGGGAGTGGCGGCCATCAATGGGCTGCAAGGCCCTTCGTGGATGATTGATCGTCATCACGTGCTGGCAACGATGAAGCACTTTGCGGCACATGGTCAACCGGAGAGCGGAACCAATACTGCGCCGGTGAATGTTTCGGAACGCGAGCTGCGCGAGACCTTTTTGGTTCCCTTCGAGGCCGCGGTCAAAGAAGCGCACGTGGGCAGCGCGATGGCTTCTTACAACGAAATCGATGGCATTCCTTCGCATGTGAATCCCTGGCTGCTGGAGAAGGTTCTGCGGCAGGAGTGGGGCTTTCGAGGATATGTTACCTCCGACGGCGATGGATTGCAGATGCTGGTCAACACGCATCATGTGGCGGCTGATTTCGCCGAGGCGGCTCGCAAGGCGCTGGCAGCGGGCATCGAGTACGACCTTTCCGACGGTTCCGTTTACGCCACCATCTTCGATCAGGTTCGTGCGGGCAAGATTCCGGAAGCCGAGCTGGATCGCGCCGTAAGAGACGTCTTGGAAGTGAAGTTCCGATTGGGGTTGTTTGAGAATCCTTACGTCGATCCTGACTACGCACAAAAAATCACGAACAGCGCGGAGCATCAGCAACTGGCTTTGAGAGTCGCCCAGAAGGCGATCGTCCTGCTGAAAAATGATAAGAACCTGCTTCCCCTCGACCTTCAGAAACTCAAAACCATTACGGTAATCGGGCCCAATGCCGCCGATGTTCATCTGGGCGGCTACAGCCGTGATCCAGGACAGGGAAATCAGATCAGCATTCTTGACGGGATCCGAAAGCGCGTCGGGGACAAAGCCAAAATTCTGTATGCGGAAGGCTGCAAGATCACGACCGGAAAGCAAGGCTGGGCGGGATGGTACGAAAACAAAGTTGAGCAGCCAGATGCCAAGACGGATGCCGAGGGAATCCGAGCCGCGGCCGCTGTGGCGAAGAAATCTGACATCGCCATCGTGGTCGTCGGCGAAAACGAGAGCACCAACCGCGAAGCCTGGTCGGAGCAGCACCTAGGAGATCGCGACTCTCTCGATCTGCTGGGGTCGCAGGAGGCATTAGTCCGCGCCGTCGTGGAGACTGGCACTCCGACAGTCGTGTTGTTGATTAACGGCCGGCCGCTCTCCATCAACTACATCAAGGAGCATGTCCCTGCGATCCTCGAGGGTTGGTACTTGGGCGAGCAGGGGGGAACCGCAGCCGCCAACGTAATCTTCGGCGATGTAAATCCCGGCGCAAAACTTCCCATCAGCTTCCCCCGATCCGTAGGCCAGCTTCCGGACTACTACGATCACAAGCCCTCGCGGAACCGCAGCTATCTTTTTGCCGGGCGCGACCCGATATATCCGTTCGGCTTCGGCCTGAGTTACACCCAATTCCGTTTCGACAACCTTCGCATTGAGCCAAAAACGATTTCGCCCGGCGGGAATGCAAAGGTATCGGTCGATATCACCAATAGCGGAAATCGCGCTGGAGATGAAGTAGCTCAGCTTTACATTCACCAGCGCGTCGCTTCCCGCACTCGTGCGGTGAAGCAATTGCGCGGGTTCAAGCGCGTCAGCCTGGAACCGGGGCAGAAAATGACGATCGAGTTTCCCCTCTCGCCCGCGGACCTGTCACTCATTGACGTGAATATGAACCGCGTAGTCGAACCCGGGACGTTCGACATCATGGTCGGACCAAGTTCTGCAGAAACTTCCAGCGTTGCACTGGAAGTGAGCAAGGAATAGCCACTTCGTAGGGAGATTGGACTTTTATGAGAACTCGAGGATCGCATTCATTGCTCATGTTGTTCATGGCTGTCAGTTGGTGCTTGTCTTCCACGCTCTTGCACGCGCAGTGGACTCCGATGAATCCCGTGCGAAATGTGCAACAGCAGGCAGACGGCGCCGTCTTTACCATGGGAACGGGGACGTTGAAGATCCAGGTCTGCTCCGATTCCGTCGTTCGCGTGCTTTACTCGCCCACTGCCACCTTTCCCCAGCGGACTGACTATGTGGTCATCAAACAGAATTGGCCGGCTGCCAAATGGACGATGCAGCCCACAGATGACGCGGTGATCCTTAGCACTTCCCTGCTGAAGCTTACGATCACACGGAAAGATGGAGCGATAGCGTACGCGGAAGCCACTGGTACTCCGCTGGTGCAGGAAGCCTCGCGCAGCTTGACTCCCGAGAAAGTGAATGGGGAGGATGCGTATCGCGCCGAATCGTTCGTCAATGTTTACGGATCGCATGAAGGCTTGTACGGACTGGGGCAGCACCAGGCTGGAGTGTGGAATTACCGCGGCGAATCGGTCGACATCTCCCAGGACAATACCAACATTTCCGTGCCGCTGATGCTCTCCAGCAAGGGCTACGGCATTTTCTGGAACAGCACGGCCCGCAGCCGTTTCAATAACCGTTTCCCCAACTACCTGTACATCAGCTCCGAAGTTGCGGACGTTATTGATTACTACTTTCTTTACGGTCCCGAGTTCGACAAGATCATCGGCAGCTATCGCGAGTTGACCGGGCAAGCGCCCATGTTCGGCAAGTGGGCGTACGGATTCTGGCAGTGCAAGAACCGCTACAAATCGCAGGAAGAAATTCTAGGGGTGGCCAGAAAGTATCGCGAACTGCACATTCCCGTGGACAACATCGTGCAGGACTGGTTCTGGTGGAATCGCAAGGGAGAGTTCGTCTTCAACAAAAATTATCCCGACCCCAAGGGCATGATCGATCAACTGCACCAGGAGAATTTCCATCTCATGATTTCCATATGGCCCTTCTTCGAGCCCGGGTCGGCGAATTACGACTACATGGAGAAGAAGGGCTGGTTTGTGGACAAGTTCAAGTTCGCCAAGCCGCCTTACCACACCAATGCAATGGCCGTTTACGACGCCACGAACCCTGAAGCAAGGAAGTACTACTGGGATCAAGTGAACAAAGGTTTGTTCAGCATTGGCGCCGATGCCTGGTGGATGGATACAACCGAGCCGGAAACCGAAGGGCAGGAACGCAACATTCTGCTCGATCACAAACTCGCTGTCGGCAGCGGCAACCGGTACGTAAACGCATATCCACTATTCGATACTGAGGCTGTCTATCAAGGCCAGCGCAGCGTCTCCGGCCAGAAACGGGTATTCATCTTGTCGCGCTCCGCGTTCGCGGGATCTCAGCGGAATGCCGTCACCGCCTGGTCGGGCGACATCGTGTCCGACTGGCTGAGCTTCCGGAGGCAGATTCCAGCCGGCTTGAATTTCTCGCTTTCCGGTGGTCCCTATTGGACTACCGACATCGGCGGCTTTGTGGCCGCCAGCCCCGCGAATCCAGCATTTCGAGAGTTATTCATTCGCTGGTTTCAATACGGCACGTTCAATCCAATCCTGCGCGTACACGGGACTCGCACTCCCGACGAGAACGAGTTGTGGTCGTATGGCCCAGAGGCGCAAACAATTCTCGTGAACTACGACCGCCTGCGCTATCGCATGCTCCCCTACATCTACTCCCTGGCCTGGAAGACAACCAGCGAAGGCTACACGCCCATGCGGCCGCTGGTCATGGATTTCCGCGGCGATGAACGCGCGGAGAACATCGGCGATCAGTTCATGTATGGTCCGGCGTTCCTGGTGGATCCAGTCACCGAGCCAGCGATCTCAACGCGCGCTCTCTATCTTCCAAAAACGCGTTGGTACGACTTCTGGACGGGAACCGTGAGCGAAGGCGGCCGCTTCATCAATGCGATCACTCCATTGGATAAGCTGCCTGTTTATGTAAAGGCAGGATCGATCGTTCCGTTGGGGCCTGACGAAGAATGGTCTACCCAGAAGCCGGCAGATCCCATCGAATTGCGAATCTATGCGGGCGCAGACGGAGACTTCACCCTCTACGAAGATGAGAACGACAACTACAACTACGAAAAGGGCGTCTACGCGACCATTCCCCTGCATTGGGACGATAAAGCCCAGACACTGACAATCGGCGAACGTAAGGGACAGTTTCCTGGCATGCTGGAGAACCGCACCTTCCGGGTGGTTCTAGTGCGCGAGACCCATGGCGTTGGCGTGAATGCGTCAGATGAGCCCGACAAGGTTGTGCAGTACTCGGGCAAGCAGATGAGCGTGACCCGCTGAAAGCACCGCACGGTTGCGGCGAAAGGGTAGCGTCGGTAGACTCTGGACCTCGAGGGCCTCTATACCAATATCCCATGACCTTTCCCCGAACCCGCACCTTTCTGTTCGTCTGTTCTCTTCTCACATGCGCCACTCTGGGAATGGCGCAGAGTTCGCTCGATTCCGCCGTCGCCGCCTACGTGAAAACTGAAATGGAGCGCCAGCATATTCCTGGCCTCGCTCTGCTGGTGACCCGCGACGGCAAGATAGTCCGCTCCGAAGGATTCGGACTGGCCAACATCGAATTGCAAGTGCCGGTAGAGCCGGAGACGATCTTTCAGTCGGGATCCGTGGGCAAGCAATTCACGGCGACCGCAGTCATGATGCTGGTCGAGGAAGGTAAGATCGGCCTCAACGACCCGCTGACCAAGTACTTCCCCGAGGCGCCCCCGAGCTGGAAAAACGTGACCATACGCGAACTGCTCAGCCACACGGGCGGTTTTGGCGATTATCCCAAGAACTTCAACTTCCGCAAGGATTGGACCGAACCTCAGCTAATCAAACTCGTGGAGAGTATTCCGCTTGCGTATCCGCCGGGCACGAAATGGGAGTATAGCAATCTGGGCTATCTGACCCTGGGAATTCTCATTCACCGCGTGACCGGAGAATTTTATGGCGACTTCTTGCAGAAACGAATTTTTCAGCCGCTGGGAATGCAGACAACTCGAATCATCAGCGAGGCCGATATCATTCCCAATCGCGCCGCCGGATACCGCCTGGTCAAAGGTGAATTGAAAAACCAGGAATGGGTGGCATCCGCGATGAACACGACCGCCGATGGCAGCTTGTACTTCTCGATCGTAGATTTGTCCAAGTGGGATTCGGCGCTCTACGAAGGCAACCTGTTAAAGCCCTCGAGTTTCGATCTGATGTGGACGCCGGTGAAGCTGAAGAATGGGCAGCCGAACAAGGCTGGGTACGGATTTGGGTGGTTCATTGAACAGCGCAACGGGCACCGCTGCATCCATCACGACGGATCATGGCAGGGATTCGAGACCGCCGTCGATCGCTACGTTGATGACCACCTGAGCGTTATCGCGCTCACGAATCTGGCGGGCGCCAAACCCGGCGAGATCACGAAACACGTGGCGGAAATGTATCTGCAAAACAAGTAGGAATCGAGAAATCAAGCTCACAACTCGCTCTGGCAGAGTAAATGGATTTGGGAAGGGCATGGCTTCAGAGCTTGCGGAAAAACTCCAGCTCGGGCAGATTCTGGGAAGGCACGACTTTCAGTCGTGCCGTGAATACGGCCAACTGATACGGCTTTAGCCGCTGAGGCCAGCCCTGCGATTACAGCCAAATACCGCCAATCATCCCGGCGGAAAATTCGATTCGCGATTTAGTTTTGGAAGGGCACGGCTTCAGCCGTGCCGCTGACGCCCCGAACGAACGCGGGCTTTAGCCCCAGCGCGCAAGTTCAATGTGAGATCGTTCTGCGAGCTTGTACAAGCATTCGCATCCCATATTTCGGTCTAAGGGTGATCAAAGGTTCCGGTTCCACAGGGTGTCCGGGCACCAACGTTAACTTCCATTTTTGACCGAGGGTGGCGAGCAATAGCGCGCCTTCCATCAAGGCGAAAGACTCTCCGATGCACTGGCGAACTCCCGCTCCGAACGGGAAGTAAGTAAACTTCGCGAGTCTGGTCTTAGCCTCAGGGCTAAACCTCTCGGGATCGAATCGCAGCGGATCTGGAAAGAAGCGGGGGTCGCGATGCATGATGAACTGGCTCATCAGTACCGTCGTCTTCGCGGGCAGAAAGAAGTCCCCTAACTGAAAATCGTTTCGCGCATAGCGGCCCATGGCCCAGGCGGGAGGATACAGGCGCATGGATTCAGCCATCACCATGCCCACATAGCGCAAACGGGGCAGGTCGTCATACACCGGTTGGCGGCCCGCGAGTTCTCCATCAATTTCCTCGTGAAAACGTCGTTCGCATTCGGGGTTCTGCGAAAGCAAGTACCAGGTCCAGGACAGCGCGTTAGCGACAGTTTCATATCCCGCCAGAAAGATCGTGATGACCTGATCGCGCAAATACTGTTCCGACGCGGGGCTGTGGTCGGGCGATGCGGCCAGCATGAGATCCAGCAAGCTGCCGCTATCCGAATGCTCACGCCGGTGAGCTTCGATCATGCGATAAACAACGGCATCGATCCGCTGGCGAGCGCCGACGAAGGCCGCCAGCCCTGGAGGCCGCACTTGCACCAGCCACTCCGCCGCCGGAAGCATAATCAGGAAGTTGTAAAGGCCCATGATGCGATTGATCGCGTCGGCCAATTCATCGACTTCATCGCCCAGGTCGGTGGCAAATAGCGTCTTGGCGACCACGTTGAGCGTGAGGTGCATCATGTCGATGGCGATGTCCCTCCGCTCGCCGTCGCGCCAGCGGTCCCGCATTCCCACGCCTTCCTGAACCATGGTGCTGGCATACTCGGGGATGCGCTGGCGATGGAACGCCGGTTGCGCCACTTGCCTCTGAGCCCGATGCTGCGCACCTTCCGCCGTGATCATGCCTTCGCCCAACAGCATCTTCGACCGCCGAACTGTGCGCTCTTTTACGAAATTATCGTTCTGCATTACAAGGATTTCGCGAATGTAGTCCGGGTGATTGAGAAAGACGATGTGATTCCAGGCGATCTTGTAGTGGGCGATGTCGCCGTATTCTCCGGCCAGGTGCTGGAACAGGTGGATGGGATTGGCAGGCCGCAAGCGGCGCAGCACAAGCCACAAAAGATTGCGCTGAAAGCCGGGAGGAAATCGGTAGCGACCGGTGGGTTCCTCGAGTTGATTCTGTGCCGCGGAAACCATGAAGCTAGTGTACGACTCTGTCCCAGGAAGCCGACTTACCTAGCGGTCCAGCCTCCATCGATGAGTAGGGTATGGCCGGTGATCAATGATGCGGCGGGGGACGAGAGGAACACTACGCACCCGGCTACGTCCATTGGCTCCCCAATACGATGAAGTGCCGCAATGCGCTCGGTCACGTCGTTCCGGAACGCCGGGTCTGCCAGCGCGGACTCCGTACCGGGAGTGCGGATGAATGTAGGTGCAACCGCGTTGACTCGGATGTTGTATTTACCCCATTCGACCGCGAGACACTTCGTCAGGTGCGCAAGGGCAGCCTTAGTCATGCAGTAAACTGATTCCGTTGGGAGAGCAACGAAGCCGGCTTGCGAACTCATATTGACTATGCATCCGCGGTTTTGCCGAATCATCAACCGCCCAGCCGCCTGGCTGGCAAAAAATGTCCCTTTCAGATTGACGGCCAGTGTCAAATCGAAATCTTGCTCTCGCACATTTTCCGCGGGGTTTTCGGGCGCCACCCCGGCGTTGTTTACGAGGATGTCGAGACTACGGAATTGGGCAGCCGTGTATTCAACCGCACGGGAGACCTGATCCAGTTGTGTCATATCCATCTGCAACGGCAATGCTCGCCGGCCCAGGGCTTCAATCTTTCTTGCCAGTTCCCCTCCGGTGTCTATGTCTCGCAAGCCGAGGGCCACATCGGCTCCAGCATGCGCCAGGGCGAGCGAAATAGCACGGCCGAGTCCGCGAGCAGCGCCCGTGACTAATGCTACCTGACCGGTTAGATCAAAACGAGGAAAGTCATTGGTCATGGGAGCCTCTCTGGCACAGCAGTCTGCAGTGAGTTGTTTGTATAGGGTAGTTTGGGAGTCTTCTTCTTCGCCACGGCAGTGTTCAGCGCTGTTATCGGGCGAGGGCGCCCGCGCCACTCGTCTGGAGTTGATGGAGTTGGTCCAAGACCTCGGCGCTGTGCCGGGCGGGATCAACGCTGGTGTAGACCTTCGCGATCTTCCCGTTAGGATCGATGAGGAACGTGTGTCGCGAGGCGAATTTCGCGACCCCCAGATTGGTGAGTGACCCGTAGGCCTTCGTAACCGTATGTCCGGTGTCAGCCAGCAGCTTGAAGTTCAGACCTTCCTTAGCGCAGAACTTCTTGTGAGAATCGACACTATCCACACTCACGCCCAAAACCACCGCATTGTGCTCGGCATATTTGGGCTGATCGGCCTGGAAATTGTGAGCTTCCCTGGAACAGCCGGGTGTCTGGTCCTTCGGGTAGAAATAGAGCACCACCCACTTGCCGCGGAAATCGCCCGGGCTGACCGGCGTGCCTTCCTGCGAAGGCAGCGTGAACTGAGGAGCCTCGCTGCCCACCGATGGCGTTACCGAGTGCGAGAGCAATCGCGGAACCAGCAGCACCACTACGATCACCACCAGCAGTATCAGGACGATGCGTAGCATAGAGTCCTCCGCCGCAAAACGACCCGGAAGCCATTCTAAATCACCGAAAACTCTCCCCGTAGGCAGCTGCAGCAAAAAATCGCGTAATTGAATATGATGGAATGTTACGCATTCCTCTGGGGGAAAATCAGAAGTGGCTCAAACCGAAACTGACGGCCTGGAAGTGTTGGAAACCCGGGAGTGGGTCGACTCCCTGGACTATGTTCTTTCGCATGGCGGCCCCAATCGCGCTGGCCGTTTGCTGCAGCAACTGGCGTTGCACGCCCGCCGCGAAGCCGGCATCAATCTGCCTTTTACCGCGACCACCCCGTACCAGAACACCATTCCGGCCAGACAGCAGGCTCCCTTCCCTGGAAGTCAGGAGATGGAGCGCCGGATCAAGAGCCTGGTGCGCTGGAATGCCCTGGCCATGGTGGTCCGAGCCAATAAGATTCAGGAAGGCATTGGGGGCCATATCTCCACCTTCGCCTCCGCCGCGACGCTCTATGAGGTTGCGTTTAACCATTTCTTCCGTGCGCAGACGGAAAATGGCGACCGCGATATTGTCTATTTCCAGGGCCACGCCGCGCCCGGAATGTACTCCCGGGCCTATCTCGAAGGGCGCATCTCGAAGGAGAAGTTGCAGAACTTCCGCCGCGAGCTGAAACCGGGTGGAGGACTCAGCTCTTACCCGCATCCCTGGCTCATGCCCGATTTCTGGGAGTTCCCTACCGTCTCGATGGGACTGGGGCCGATCCAGGCCATCTATCATGCGCGCTTCATCAAGTATCTCGAGAATCGCGGATTGAAGCAGTCTACTGGAGGCAAGGTCTGGGCCTTTCTCGGCGACGGCGAAATGGATGAACCGGAGTCGCTGGGCTCCATCACGCTGGCGTCCCGCGAGCGACTCGACAACCTGATCTTTGTCGTCAACTGCAACCTGCAGCGGCTCGACGGCCCAGTGCGCGGCAACGGCAAAATCATTCAGGAACTGGAAGCGATTTTCCGCGGAGCCGGCTGGAACGTGATCAAGGTGGTTTGGGGCACGGATTGGGACTCGCTCATTCAGAACGACCGCGATGGCCTGCTGGTGCGGCGGTTGGGCGAGATTAGCGACGGACAGTATCAGAAATATTTCGTGGAGAGCGGAGCCTACTTCCGCCAGAACCTGTTTGGCAGCGATCCACGGCTACTCAAGATGGTCGAGCATTTGTCAGACGAGCAACTGGCTCGCATGAGGCTCGGCGGACATGATCCCATCAAGGTCCATGCCGCTTACCGCGCGGCATTCGATCACACCGGCACGCCGACGATCATTCTGGCCAAGACGATCAAGGGTTACGGCCTGGGCGAAGCGGGCGAAGGCAAGAACATCACCCATCAGCAGAAAAAGCTCAACGAAGACGAGCTGGAGATGTTCCGCTCGCGCTTTGGCATTCCCATCCCCGATGACGAACTTCATGAGGCGCCTTTCTACCGGCCTGCCGACGACAGCCCGGAGATTAAGTACATGCAGGCGCGCCGCCAGCAACTTGGCGGATACATGCCGCAGCGCAAAAAACGCGCCACTCCGCTGAAGCCTTTCCCGGACTCTCATTTTGAGGAGTTCCACAAGGGCACCGATGGCCGCGAGGTTTCGACCACGATGGTCTTTGTGCGGCTGCTGGCCAAGCTGCTGCGCGACCCGGAACAGGGCAAGCTCGTCGTTCCCATTGTGCCGGATGAGGCGCGCACGTTCGGGATGGAAGCTCTCTTCCGGCAGGTCGGTATTTATTCCAGCGTCGGCCAGAACTACGAACCCGTCGACATGGACACGCTTCTTTATTACAAGGAAGCCAAGAACGGACAGATTCTGGAAGAAGGCATCACGGAAGCGGGCTCCATGTGTTCGTTCATCGCAGCCGGAACCGCGTATGCGAATCACGGCATCAACACAATTCCCTTCTTCATCTACTACTCCATGTTCGGATTCCAACGTATCGGGGATCTGATCTGGGCGGCAGCGGACATGCGATGCCGCGGGTTCCTGATCGGAGGAACTGCCGGCCGTACGACCCTGGCCGGCGAAGGCCTGCAGCATCAGGACGGGCACAGTCACGTGTTGGCCCTGCCGGTTCCGAACCTGCGTGCCTACGACCCCGCCTTCGCGTACGAAATCGCATTAATTATCCAGGACGGCATCAAGCGCATGTACGTGGATGGCGAGTCGATCTTCTACTATCTGACCGTCACGAACGAGCCGCTTCCGATGCCCGCGATGCCTCCGGAAGGCAACATCCGCGAAGGTGTCCTGAAAGGCCTGTATCGCTTCAAGGCTTCGACGAAGTCCGACGCGAAATTACGGGCACAACTGCTGGGCAGCGGCACTATCATGTTCGAGGTGTTGAAGGCTGCCCAGGTTCTGGAAGAGAAATACGGAGTCGCCTGCGATGTCTGGAGCGTCACCAGCTACAAAGAGCTTTACCGCGACGCCAATGACTGCGAGCGCTGGAACATGCTGCATCCCGGCGAAGCTGCGAAGGTGCCGTACGTTACCCAGACTCTGAAGGATGCGCAAGGACCGTTCGTCGCGGCATCCGACTACATGAAGGTGTTGCCCGAGAGCCTCAGCAAGTGGGTGCCGGGACAACTGGTCTCGCTGGGGACGGACGGCTTCGGGCGCAGCGAAAATCGGGCCGCGCTGCGGGACTTCTTCGAAGTGGATGCCAAGCACATCGTGCTTGCCACCCTGGGAGCTCTCGCCCGCGAAAAGAAGATCAGTACGGATGTGGTCAAGCGCGCCGTGCAGGAATTGGGGATCAAGCCGGAGAAAGCAAATCCGGCGGTCAGCTAACGCTGATGGTAGAGACATTGCTAGCAATGTCTCTACGAGCGAGACTAATTACAAGGACAGACCGGTGATTGAATTCAAGCTTCCAGAACTGGGAGAAAACATTGAACAGGGCGACCTTGTGCGCCTGATGGTGGCGCCGGGCGCAACGGTGAATACGGGCCAGTCCGTGATGGAGTTGGAAACCGATAAGGCGGTGGTCGAAGTCCCGTCCTCGGTCAGCGGAACCGTGCAAGAAATTCGCGTAAAAGAAGGCGACAAGATCAAGGTCGGCCAGGTGATCTTCACGGTGGACGGCGAGGAGGCCAAAGCTCCGGCCGCAACTGCCACAGCGGATGCGCCTGCTCCAGCACCCGCGCCCGCCGAACAAAAACCGGCTCCCGCGCCGGCGCAGAAAGAGACTGCCCCGCAGCCAAATGCGGCCCCCGTGGCGCCGTCCGAGGGAGCGGCATCCGGACCCGGGGAATTCAAGCTTCCCGAACTCGGCGAGAACATCTCGCAAGGTGATCTGGTCCGTCTGATGATTTCGCCGGGCACAAAGGTTTCAGAAGGCCAGCCCGTGATGGAACTGGAGACCGACAAAGCGGTCGTCGAAGTGCCCTCTTCGGTCACTGGAGTGGTTAAGGATGTCAAAGTCAAAGAGGGCGAGAAGATCAAGGTCGGGCAAGTGATCTTCACCTTGGAGGGGGGCGCGGCTGCCGCTGCTCCTGCCCGTTCCCGTAATGCGCCGGTGGAGCACGTTTCCGGACAACACGGAGCCCGTCTCGCCTTCCAGGCGGCAATCCGGGCTGAGGGGAAAACAGAAGAACAAGCACTGCCTCCCGATCAGCCGCACCAAGTCCCTGCCCAGTTCAGCATGCCCGCCCAGTTGGGGAAAGTCGCTGGCACCGAGCATCGCCAGGCAATACCCGCGGCGCCGCACGTCCGGCGGCTCGCACGCGAGCTCGGCGTTGACATTTATGAAGTGAAAGGTTCCGGACCTGGTGGCCGCATCAGTGAAGAGGATGTGAAGGGATACGCCAAATCTCTGCTTTCAGCGGCCACGAGTGCGGCGCATGCCACTCCGCGAGCGGGACACTTCGCTCAACCGCAGCTTCCGGATTTCGGCAAGTGGGGAAACATTGAACGCGTGTCCATGCGCGGAGTTCGTCGTAAGACCGCCGAGCACCTGGCCGAGGCGTGGAACACTGTCCCCCACGTCACGCAGCACGATCGCGCCGACATCACAGAGCTTGAGCAGTTGCGTGCCCGCTTTGCTCCCAAGGCTGAGGAAGCCGGCGGAAAGATGACCGTCACCGCGATTGCGCTCAAGGTATGCGCCGCGGCCCTCAAAGTCTTCCCGCAATTTAATGCCAGCATCGATATCGAGAAGGAAGAAATCGTCTACAAGCAGTACATCAGCATCGGCGTGGCAGCCGACACGGATCGCGGCTTGCTCGTTCCCGTCATTCGCGATGTGGACAAGAAGAACATAGTCGAGCTTGCGGTTGAGTTGTCACAGCTTTCGAAGAAAGCCAGGGAGAAGAAACTCGCCCCTGCCGACATGGAAGGCGGAACCTTCACGATTACCAATCTTGGAGGAATCGGGGGCATCGGTTTCACCCCGATCGTGAATTATCCCGAAGTTGCGATTCTGGGCTTGTCGCGCTCCCGCATCGAACCCGAGTGGATCAACGGGAAATTTGAGCCGCGCCTGATTCTGCCGCTCTCGCTCTCGTACGATCATCGATTGATTGACGGGGCCGACGCGGCCCGCTTCCTGCGCTGGATCGCGGAAGCCTTCGAGCAGCCATTCTTACTCTCGGTACAGGGATAAGTAAATCGAAACCACGAAGGAGCACGCAGGAAGATAACTGAGACGATCTGCTTGGTTCCCCCCGTGGACCTCTGTGGCCTCTGTGGTGCAAGATTCTCATGCCCGAAAATCCAAACTTGAACATAGCAGTCATTGGTGGCGGTCCCGGGGGATACGCGGCCGCATTTCTCGCCGCTGATCTTGGCATGAGCGTGACGCTCATCGACCCCGAAGTGAATCCCGGGGGAGTTTGCCTTTATCGCGGGTGCATTCCTTCCAAGGCGCTTCTGCACGTCGCCAAACTGCTGGAGGAATCGCATCAGGCGAAGGATTGGGGAATCGAATTCGCCGCGCCGAAGATCGATCTTGCGCGCTTGCGTTCCTGGAAAGAGGGCGTCGTCAAGAAACTGACTGGCGGCCTGGGTGTGTTGTCGAAGCAGCGCAAGGTCAAGTATGTGCAGGGGCGCGCGGCCTTTGAGAACTCCACCACGCTGCGTGTTACGAAGGCGGATGGTTCCGAAGAAAGCCTCCAATTCGATCGCATTGTGATTGCGACTGGTTCGCGGCCTGCGGTCGTGCCCACGTTGAAACTTGACACTCTACGGATGATGGATTCCACCGGCGGCCTCAATCTGGAAGACATTCCCGCAACGCTTCTGGTGGTCGGAGGCGGATACATCGGGCTGGAACTCGGATCCGTGTATGCCGCTCTGGGCACGCGCGTGACCGTGGTAGAAATGCTGCCCGGACTTCTTCCCGGCGCCGATCGTGATCTGGTTCTTCCGCTACATAAGCGGCTGGAAAAGATGTTTGATTCCATCCTGCTGAACACGACGGTCGCCTCGGTGAAGGACGAGGGCAACGGAATCCGCGCGAAGCTCAAAGCGCAGGATGGCAGCGAGCAGGAGAAAGTTTTTGATCGCGTGCTTGTTTCCGTCGGCCGTAAGCCCAATTCCGAAATTCCCGGGTTGGAGAAAACCCGCGTACAAATAGGTCAGCGTGGCTTTATTCAGGTGAACAAGCAACTGCAAACCGATGACCCTTCCATCTACGCCATCGGGGATGTAGTCGGTGAACCGATGCTCGCCCATAAGGCGTCCCATGAAGGCCGGGTGGCGGTCGAAGCGATTGCGGGACACAAGGTCGCGTTCGAACCCAATGCCATTCCTGCGGTCGTCTTCACTGATCCCGAAGTGGCGTGGTGCGGTCTGACCGAAATTCAGGCACAAAAAGAAAATCGGGAGATTAAGGTCGCGAAGTTTCCCTGGGCGGCATCGGGCCGCGCCATCACTCTCGACCGTCCGGAAGGAATGACGAAGCTGATCCTCGATCCCCAGACCGAGCGTGTACTCGGAGTTGGCATCGTGGGCGCAGGAGCGGGAGAGATGATCGCGGAAGGCGTGCTCGCGATCGAGATGGCCGCACTCGCCAGCGATGTCGCTTTGACCATCCACCCACACCCAACGCTCTCGGAAACCGTGATGGAGGCAGCCGAAGTATTCTTCGGCACCAGTACGCACATTTACCGACCCAAGCGAGGATGACCATGCGGCTTGTTGAGTAGCATGGGATCGCGACTCCGATACAATAGTGGCCTGCTTCCCCAACACTTTTTACCCGACCGCGATTAAGGCAGTGATATGTTGCGTCTACATAAAGCGATTCTGCTGATTGCCCTGTGTTCGAGCGCGGTCGTGCCGGTGCGTGCGCAGGGTGCGCTCACACAGGCGCTGCAACCCGCGAATCAGGCAGCGAACACGAATGCGACGACAGACCCGCTCGGGCGCAACACTCCCTCGAATGCCATTCTGGGTTTCCTGAAAGCAGCGCAGGACGGCGATTACAGCATCGCCGCACAATACCTGCAGATGAGCGCAGCCCGGCGGCAGGCGGAAGGTGAGCAGACCGCTTCCAAGCTGAAGTTCGTTTTGGATCATGCCTTCAGCGGGAATCTGAGCCGCTACAACCAACCCGAAGGTACACCGCAGGAAGGGGTCCCTCTTGGGCGCCAAAAACTGGGCACGATGACCGCTGGCGATGTTGAAGTCGATCTCGATCTGGTGCGAGTCTCTGATCCGAGCGCCGGCAAAATCTGGCTCATCTCCGCTGACACGCTCGCCAAACTACCCGAACTCTCCGATCAGGCTGAAGCACGGCAGGTAGAGCACAAACTTCCAAGCTTCCTCGTGAAGCACCAGTTCGCGGGCATGCCCTTATGGCAATGGGCGGCGATGCTGCTTGCGGTTCCGGTGGCTGCAGCGCTCGGATGGTTGATTCTGGCATTGCTCGAGGTTCCCCTGCGCTGGTGGGCGCGCCGCCGCGGGCAATTGGAAGTAGCGAACTGGCGGTCGGTCTCTGGGCCCGCATGGTTGCTCGCGGGAACATTCATTCATCAGGCTTTTATCGTCTATTTGCGGATGCCGCTGCTGCCGCGCCATTACTACTTCGAAGTCACGTCCATCGCCCTCATTCTTAGTGCCACCTGGATTGTATGGCGCTTTGTGCGCTGGTCCCTGCACCGCGTGCGCACCCGCGCCCTCGTCCGTGGACACGCCGGCGCCGGATCACTGGTGCTCATGGGCGAGCGCATCCTGAAACCCGTCATCTTCGTCCTCGGCGTGCTCGCTGTGCTGGGCAATCTGGGCTTCAACATGAGCACAGCCCTCGCCGGCCTCGGGATCGGGGGTCTCGCGATTGGGTTTGGCGCGCAGAAGACGATCGAGAACCTGTTCGGTGGCGTTTCCGTTCTGGGCGACGAAGTCTTTCGCGTGGGAGATGTCTGCCGCTTCGGCGACCGCACCGGAACGGTGGAAGATATCGGCTTGCGCTCCACGCGCATTCGCACTGACGAGCGCACGTTGGTGGCGATCCCGAACGGCACCGTGGCCACAATCAACCTGGAGAATTTAAGCCGCCGGGACAAAATTCTTTTTAAAACAAATCTCAGCTTGCGGGTAGATTCCAAGCCGGATCACGTGCGCTTCGTGCTTTCCGAGGTCCGCAAGCTACTCTACAGCCATCCCAAAATTGAAACCGCCAGCGTGCGGGTGCGGCTGACCGATGTTGCCGGCAGTGCATTGAGCATCGAAGTGTTCGCCTACATTCTGACGCGGGAGTACAACGAGTACGCGGCCATCCGCGAAGACTTGCTCCTGCGCATCCTCGATGTGGTCGAGGATTCTGGCGGCACCCTGGCCCTGCCCTCGCAAACTCTTTATCTCAGCCGCGATGCGGGAGTGGAGAAGCAGAAAGCAGACAACGCGGCAAAAAAGATTGCCGAGTTGCGCGATGGAAAGCAGTTGCCCTTCCCCGACTTTCATCCGGATGAAATTTCATCCTTCAAAGGCTCGATCGAATATCCGCCGAGCGAATCTACGCTGCGCAGCCAACAAGCAGACGGCAACAAGAGCCGCTAGACAGCTTGTGTAGGGGCGGACGCCTCCGTCCGCCCCGCTCGCGAAGCGAGCGTGAGAAGGCGTAATTCTTCTCAAGGGCCCTCAAGCACTTACTCCCAATTGCGCGCTTCGCGCGCAACCCCGGACGAGGCGTCCGGGGCTACACAACGTCATGCCCGCGCTTCGCCCATCGAGTGAGCAAAAAGTGCGTCGGCCAGTAGACCAAAATAGTGATTACGAGGAGATACGCGACAAGATAAACGAAACCCGGGACGAAATGCTGCTCCCGGTAGAAAAGACCTCGCGCCCAGTTCACATTCTGCTCGGGACGCCAAAAATAGTTCACCGGCACAACCATCCACGTCATTAGCGCCTGTATTTTCCATCCCCGTGGGTCATATCCCAAACGGTAGATGAGCCACAACAACAGAGGCGGAGTGACGACGTGAAATAAGCTCAACAAGCGCACAGCCAGGTTCAAGTGCGGGTCGAACATGTATTCCGTGCCGCCAATCAGGTGATGTCCAGTCAGCACCCTGCCCAATAGATCGATGACGTACAGCGTTTGAAACAGGAGCACGCCACAAGCCACCCACGAGAAGATCAAGGCGCTCTCCAGCCACAGCCCAACTCCGATCAGAATGTTTCCGATATCGCAGAAATAAAGGAAATTTTGCGCTCCGTACTGCCGCCAGTACAGCGGCGCCCACACCAGAAGCCAAACGGTCCAGCCAATCTTGAGCCACAAGGGCAGCCGCATGGCCGCCATTGTATGCGAAATTACCTGCGTAACTTGCCGGGTCTTACCACTGTTCCTAGGATGACTCTATGGGTTACTCAGCTCTTCTCTTCTGCCCCGAGGAAAAAACCGCTCGCACCGTGACGCAAGTCCTGAGCGAGCTCGAGTTCACCGTCGAGGCCTGCAGCGAACCATTTGCTGCAGTCAAGAAGCTGATGGGCCAACACTTCGACGCTGTTGTGGTGGACTGCGATAACGAGCAGAATGCCACCCTGTTGTTCAAAAGCGCGCGCAACTCGACTTCCAACCAGACGTCGCTTGCCGTAGCCGTAGTGGAAGGTCAGGCGGGGGTAGCAAAGGCGTTTCGCATCGGCGCCAACCTCGTCCTGACCAAACCCATAAACATCGAACAGTCCAAAGGCACGCTGCGTGTAGCTCGGGGCCTGTTGCGCAAAGGCGAACCTGCCAAACCAACAGCTTCCCCTGCGACACCAGCCGCGGCCAGTCCAGCGAAACCGGTTGCGTCCACAACTCCAGAGATGAAGACAGCGGCTCCCGTTGCGCCGCCACTTACGGTAGAACCGACGTCCGTACCTGTGGTAAAGCCGACGCCAGCATGGCCCGCCGTGGCTGCGGTAGCGAGCACTGCGTCGTCCGCACAGGACGATGACTTGCTCGATGTAGACGCTGAGGAACCCAAGAAGACTGTCGCACCGCCAGAGTCGCATCCGGCCATGAGCTTGTTTTCGACTAAGAGCGCGGGCCCGGCCGCGGGAGGAGGAGCAGCAAGTGCGGCTGCCCCAGCCCGCGAACAGATGGAGCCCGCCGGAGTCGAGAAGAAACCAGCTACGTCGCCGATCGTCGCTGCAGAGAAACCCGCACCACCGCTCGAGGCTGCGGCCAGCAGCGTAGTCGGTTCTGCACCATCCTTCACTTTTGGCGGGATGAACGCCGATAGCGAAGAATCAAGCGGCAGTAGCAAAAAAGTCATCATTGGTATTGCAGCAGCGGTAGTCGTTGCCGCCGGGCTCTACGTCGGCCTAACGCACTTCCGCGGCACCGCAAGCCAGCCGACGACTACGGATATCGCTCCCGCCGGAACTGCGGCTAGCGTTGCGCAACCGGTCGCGAGCACGCGAAAAACAACTCCTGCGGAAAAACCTTCAGCCACTGTGGCGCCGGGCTCGCAACCCAAAGTGCCGGAGCCGAACAAGGTCCAAAGCATCATTGACGAGACTGCTGGCCCTCATTCCAGCAAGTCCGCAGCCGAGGACGAGTCCGAGAGCACACCTGAGCCTGCGCCGATTATGGTAAAGGGCGGCAAGCTCGCCAAACAGACCAAGGCCGCCGATGCTCCGGCCCCGAGCATGATCGGGATGTCTACGCCGGATGCAAGCGCGCCACCGGCCAACCTGGTACCGAGCGCATCGCCTTCGCTGCGGCCGACGCTCTCCACGCTGAATGTGTCCCAGGGTGTTTCCACCGGCCTGCTGATTAAGAAAGTCTCACCCTCGTATCCAGCCAATGCTTTGCGGATGCAGGTCGAGGGCAACGTAGAGTTGATGGCTACCATTTCCAAAGAAGGAAATATCGGCAACATCAAAGTTATAAGTGGAGAGGCCCAGCTCACCAAAGCAGCAGTCGATGCGGTGAAGCAGTGGAAGTACAAGCCATACCTGCTCAATGGCGAACCGGTGGAGATTCAGACGCAGGTCACCATCAAATTCAAGCTGCCGCGGTAAACGAAACTCCTCTACACGCGTTCGAGCGTGGTCAATGAGCGGACCTGGCAAGGCGGACGCATGTAGCCCCCGACGAATGTAGCCCCGGACGCCCTCGTCCGGGGTTGCGCGCAAAGCGCGCAATGGGGGAGTAGTAATGTACCGGCGTTCGGGTAGAAGTTTGCGACCTCACACTCGCTTCGCTCGGGGCGGACGAGGCGTCCGCCCCTACACGATCACTTACATTCCGGGCGTCCCGCTCGCCGGATGTCCGGCGTGCAGTCTGAGGTGAACTCCCCGTTTATTGTTGACGCGGGTGGTCGTGGACCAGTCGACATCATCCGTGCTGATTACTCCACTGCCGCCTCCCGCGAGTGTGTAGGTGATGCGACTGTCCTGGTAGCCGTACCCCGATACCGTCAGGACCGTGCCGGAGTTCAGTACGAAAACCGGCATGCCAGGAGACGCAACATTGGCGGCTGAAGCATCAGTCGTGACGTAGTTGGCGTAGGAGAGCTGCCCATCGGGAACCGGCCTACCCGTGAGCTGTGGACGAGAGAACGCCGCCTTGGCGTCCTGGTACGTTTCGCTCATGCGGTTGAAGAAGTGCCAGCCCGGTCCGTAGGTCTGCGCCACCTGAGGAATGGAAACATCGTCCATCAGCCGCAGGCTGAGAACAGTTTCCCCCTTCAGCTTGGGCCGCGGGCCGCGCGCCGGCAGCATGACAACCTTCCAGGGCCAGAGCGGCGGAAGCAGCCATTCGACGACGTCGCGTCGCGGATGACCTTTGCCGTCGATCTTCCCTTGCTTGTCGACCTTGTACCCTTTGGTGGAGATCACCTTGGCTTCGAGCGGGAGATCGCCTGTGGGCAGGCCGATACGGTCGAACTGCAGCTTGAGATATCCCTTGCCCCAGAAGTGGCCGGGATCTTTGGAGCCTTCCAAATGGCCCACGAGATAGCTGCCACGGGGGAAAGCTTGTTGACCGAACTCGGTGATGCCGCGCAAATGACATAGCACGGGGTCGCCGACATCCATGGTGTTGGTGGACAGGTTCGGTTCGTTGAGGGTGCACTGCAATAGAGTTCCGGCGGGCAGGACGATCTCACGAGCGCTGGCGTCCTGGTTGAGGGTGAAAAATACCAGACCTAGCAGAGAGACAGCTAAGGCCGCGTGCTGGAAAGAAGACTTCATACTTCACCTCGGTCGCTTGCCTCAGAATTGGCGGTCCTTCTGACGTGACCGCTCTCATGTGATTTGCGAATTTAACTACAGGTTGTATGTAGGGGTCAATAAGGATTTGTTCGGTGGCAGTGCCTGTGTAGCCCCGGACGCCTTCGTCCGGGGTTGCGCGCGGAGCGCGCAATGAGGGATTTAGTCGAGTTAAGTCTGGATTTTGCTGTGAGATTCCCGGCCGTCGTGCCCTGTATAACCCAAGCTGCTTAGGCTATACTTGCAAACATGGTCTCGCTGAAGGTTTGGCGGCATCCGCTTTGTGGTCTATTCGAACGATCACCCGCCGCGGCATGTTCACGGATTCCACGGCGAGACGGAAGTCATAGTGGACCTCCGTCGGGACCAGAGCGTTGCTTTGGCGAAACGGAGCGATGCAGTGCGTCGGGCAAATGCGAAGCGGTCGGACGTGAAGAAGATTCTGAAGGCCGCGGCGAAGCGCTTTAACGCTCTGGCAGCATTATGGGAGGGCATTCATGGCGAAACGAGCGATCGCACGTAAGGTGAGAAGGGCGAGGGTCCTGACCACTGACTCCGAAATTGATCGCGCCATTTTTCATGCTAAGCACCGGCGCGACGAACCGCTCGTCACAGAAGCCGAATATAGATCCGCCCCCGGTCTCGATCTGCTCATCCTTAAATTGTCCGACGGGCGACGATGCGTAATCCCACGCGAAGACCTGCAGGGACTGCAATCGGGGACAAAGGAGCAGATCTCAAAAATAGAAATCCTCGGCGGCGGCACTGGCCTGCACTGGCCGTCGCTGGATGTTGATCTCTATGTCCCCAGTCTGCTGGAAGGCATCTATGGCAACCGGCAGTGGATGGCAAAGATTGGACGGCGCGGGGGACTCGCAACAAGCCTGGCAAAGAAGAAAGCTTCCCGGGCGAATGGAAAGATGGGGGGAAGACCGCGTAAACGCGCCTAGAGAGAATTTGAACCTGTGTGCCTCCCGCGCCAGAGCTCTCTTCGATCTGTGTAATTCCCAGAACTTCGTCGCGCTCACTCACAAAACATCAGCCGCCAGTTTTGGCTGGCGGCTGAAATCTGCCGAGCTGCGCTCGGCCGGACAGCCGAGGCTGCTGTCCCTACTTTGTCTACTTCTCGTACAGCAGGACGCCTTCGGCTTTCTCGGAGTCTACTGGACGATAGAACAGTTTGTTGTCTTCCAGGAAGACTTCGATGAACGCGGGGCGCGTGGTGATTGTGCCCTGGATCAGCGCCTCGGACAGCGGGTCTTCGATGTACTTCTGCAGCGCTCTGCGCAGCGGACGCGCGCCATAGCTGCGGTCGGTCAACGTCTGGTTGAGGATCCAGCGCTTGGCTTCATCCGCAACCGTGACCGTGATCGACTTCTGCGCCAGGTTCGCGTTGAGCTGCGTGACCATGAGTTCCAGAATCTGGATCAGGTCCGTCTCATTCAACGCCATGAAGATGATGATCTCATCCAGCCGGTTGAGGAACTCTGGATTGAAAGTACGCTTGACTTCATTCTTTACGAGTTCTTCAACCTTATCGGCAATCGCGTCTTCCTTGGTCGAAGCGAAGCCCAGGCCTTCGCGGCGCTGCAAGTGGCGGGCACCGATGTTCGACGTCATGATGATGATCGTGTTCTTGAAGTCGACCGTGTTGCCGAGACCATCGGTCAACTGACCGTCTTCAAACACCTGCAGCAGGATGTTGAAGACATCCGGATGCGCTTTCTCGATTTCGTCGAGCAGGACGACTGAGTAAGGAGCGCGCTTCACGCGTTCGGTGAGCTGTCCGCCCTCTTCGTAGCCAACGTATCCCGGAGGCGAGCCGATCAGCTTCGAGACCGAATGTTTTTCCATGAACTCGGACATATCGAAGCGGACCAGAGCCTTTTCGGTGCCGAACATAAACTGCGCCAAGGTGCGCGCAACTTCGGTCTTGCCGACGCCCGTAGGTCCGAGGAACAGGAACGAGCCAATAGGCCGGTTCGGGTTCTTCAGGCCGGCACGGGAGCGACGGATCGCCCGAGCCAGCGCGCTGATCGACTTGTCTTGCGAGATGATCCGCTTGTGCAGCTCCTCTTCAATCCGGAGCAGCTTCTGCGTCTCTTCTTCCTTGATCGAGGTAATGGGCACGCCGGTCCACCGCGAGACGACATCTTCAATGTCCTCGCGGTTGACCACTCCGGTCGAAGACTCATCGAGATGATACTTCTCGCGCAGGGCGCGCAGGTTCTCGCGCTCCTTGCGTTCTTCGTCGGAGTAAAAACGTGCCTTCTCGAACTCGTGATTCGCGATGGCGTTTTCCATGCGATGCACGATGAACTTGATGCGTTTCTGGACTTCCGTCAACTCTTCCGGCAGCGAAGTCTGGCGCAGCTTCACGCGCGCTCCGGCTTCATCCACCAGGTCGATGGCTTTGTCCGGCAGGAAGCGGTCCGGAATGTAACGGTTCGAATGCGAGACCGCGAAGTTGATGGCTTCGTCGGTGTAAGTGACCGCGTGGAACTTCTCGTAACGGTCCTTGATCCCGAACAGGATCTTGATTGCGTCCACTTCGTTCGGTGGTGGAACCTTCACAGCCTGGAAGCGGCGTTCGAGCGAGCGATCTTTCTCGATCGATTTGCGGTATTCGCCCGGCGTGGTGGCGCCGATGCACTGAATCTCGCCCCGCGATAGCGCGGGCTTAAGGATGTTGGCAGCGTCGAGCGAACCTTCCGCTGACCCCGCTCCAACCAGGGTGTGAAGTTCGTCGATGAAGATGATGGAATTCTGCGACTCCATCAACTCCTTCATGATGGTCTTCAGGCGCTCTTCAAACTGGCCGCGGTATTTTGTTCCGGCCACGATCAACGAAAGGTCCAGAGCAAGAATCCGCTTGTCCGCGAGGAACGAAGGGACTTCTCCATCCGCGATGCGCTGCGCGAGGCCTTCGACGATAGCAGTCTTCCCGACACCGGGCTCGCCGATTAGAACTGGATTATTTTTCGTCCGGCGGCACAGAATCTGAATTACGCGGTCCACTTCCGGTTCACGTCCGACCAATGGATCGAGCTGGCTGTCCATGGCGGCCTGCGTCAAATCGCGCGAAAATTCCGCCAAAAGCGAGCTTTCCCGCTGCCGCTGCGGCTGCGCCTTTTCCTGCGTGGTGCGGGCCAGTTCTTCGCGGATGGTGGAGAGCCGCAGACCACGCTCGTGCAGGATCTCGGCGGCAAAGCACTTCTCTTCTCTCAACAACCCCAACAGCAGATGTTCCGTCCCGATGTGACGGTGAGACAGGCGCTCGGCTTCTTCCGCCGCATAGGCGAGAACTCTTTTGCATTCGTTACTTAGCGGAAGATCCACGGATGTGGAAACCTTCTCGCGGATGGTGGTGTGCCCCTCGATCTGCTTGCGGATCGATTCCACCGAGGCGTGCGAACGCAGGAAACGATTAGTCAGGGCCTTGTCTTCGCGTAGCAGACCGAGCAGGAGGTGTTCGGTCTCAATATAAGGAGAGCCGAACTGGCTGGCTTCGTAGCGTGCGAAAAAGATAACGCGCCTGGCTTTCTCCGTATAGCGTTCAAACATAGTGCCCGTCCCTCTGAACCTTCCTGGTCGGAACCCTTCATCCACCGACCCGTTAAGAACCTACTCGGCCTCAATTCCTTATTCCATTATGCAATCAAAGGGCCAGGAAACCCAACAACAGAAACGATATTCCACCCTTTAATCACGTTACCGAAGGAATCCCATCCATTCCCACGGTCCCACCTCCCGAACCAAACCCTTCCTTCTATACCAGTCTTGCTCCTGCCACTCCTTGCTCCTGCGCACGTTCATACCGGCAGCGACTCCGGCTCGATCTCCTCCATCTTGCCCCGCTGCAGCCTCATGACGCGCTGGCAGCGCCGGGCGAAGGACAAATTATGCGTGGCAATGAGGGAGGTGAGTTGATGCTCGCGATGAAGTCGCGCAATGAGAGCGAAAACCGCTTCCGCCGTCTGACCGTCCAAGTCCCCCGTCGGCTCATCGGCGAGCAACAGCTTGGGCCCAGTGATGAGTGCACGCGCCAGCGCTACTCTTTGCTGCTCACCGCCGGAAAGTTCCCCGGAACGATGGTGCGCCCGCTTCTCTAATCCGACCTCTCGCAACCAGCGCATAGCCTCGGGCTCAACTTGTTGCCAGGTTTGCCCTCTCATCAGCAGCGGCATGGCTACATTCTCCGCGGCCGTGAACTCCGGCAACAGATAGTGGAACTGCCATACGAAGCCCGTCTCCCGGTTGCGAAAGTCTGCGGCATCGTCGTGGGACAACGAGTTCACTCGCAAGTTGGCGCAGTATACGTCACCCGCGGAAGCCTGATCAAGAGCGCTCAGGATGTGCAACAAGGTACTTTTTCCCGCCCCCGACTCACCCACAATGGCAAGCATTTCTCCTCGCTTCACCTCAAACGACAGATTCTCAAACAGCACGAGATCCGATTCGCCGGACCGGAATACCTTCTTCAGGCCTTCCACGCGAAGCATTAAGTCCTCGTTCCTTAGATGCATAGTGCCGGTCTTTCGTTCCAACGCGGTACTTGGCTCCAGAATCGCAGATCGGAAGATACCGTTGCGGCAGTACGCAAAACAACCGCCACACCTTGTACAAATTCGGACTCGTAAGAACTCTACATTCGGGCCCGGAACCCTCATGTGATTAGAATCACCACAGTTAGAAGCGGCTCTATTAGTTAGAAGCGGCTCTATTCATAGCGCAGGGCCTCGGCCGGAAGGATGCGGGCGGCTGACCACGACGGGTAGAGCGTGGCTACGAATGATACGAGAACGGTGAACAGAGCGACCCAGGCCCCATCGGCAACCCGCGGTGCGAAGGGCACGTAATCGATCGAGTACACCTCCGGGGACAGCGAGATCATATGGTACTGGCCCCCGGCATAGGAGATCGCATATCCCAGCACCAGGCCAATGGCCGTCCCGATCACACCAATAAGGACTCCCTGGGCAATGAAAACGTTACGAACTTGCGCCTTGCGCGTCCCCATCGACATGAGCACCGCGATGTCCTTGGTCTTCTCCATGACCATCATGATCAGGCTGATCAGGATGTTGAGCGCGGCCACAAAGACGATGAGCCCGATGGTTATGAACGTGACCAGGCGCTCCAGGCGCAGGGCGTGGAACAGGGCTTTGTTCTGCTCCATCCAGTTGGTCGCCATGAAGCCCTGCCCGGCGGCGTCTTCGAGCTGGCGGGCAATGGCGTCGGCTCTGTAGATGTCATCGACTCTAAACTCGAGCACCGAGATCAGATTGCCCAGCCCGAAGAGCCGCTGGGCGTCGGAAAGCCGGGCGAACGCCCAGCCGGAATCGTAGTCGAAGAACCCAGAGTTGAAGATCCCGACCACGCGGAATCGAGTGTATTTGGGCACGGTCCCGAAGGGGGTGAGTTCGCCCTGTGGGCTGGTCACCATGACCACAGACCCAACTTTCGCGCCGAGATTATCGGCCATCTCCTTGCCAAGCACAATCGGAGGCATCGCGGCCACCCGCTGGTTCACGGCTTCAAGGGAATCGGGAGACTGGTCGCGCGCTTGTGGAGGGGCGGACGCCTCGTCCGCCCTCGCCGAAGGCGATGAGACTTCCTCCAGCGGAGCGGCGGATCCCTCCTTCACAGAGTTCAGCAGATCCCCAACTTGCCGCTCATACCTGGGGATCATCCCCTTGAGAACCGCCCCCCGAGCTCGCGGTCCACGCGAGATTAAAACCTGCTCAAAAATCGCCGGAGCTGCCGCAACCACATGCGGCTGCTTGGATAGCCGGTCCATAAGTGCAGGCCAGTCTCTAATTCCGTCGTCGGCAACCCGCTGCAGGCTGATGTGCGAAGTGGAACCGAGCAGCCGTTGCTGCAAATCCTGGCGAAAGCCGTTATTGATGGCGAGCGCAACCACCAGAGAAGCCACCCCCGCCGCCACTCCAATAATCGAAATCCCTGTAATGATCCCGATGAACGCCTGACGCCGCTTGGCGCGTAGATACCGGGATGCAATGAACAGTTCGAAGCGCATGAAGAGAAGCTTTCAGCCAAGTCGGATTATACCGAGAAGCTATCCCTCGCATGGGATGCGGTTGGCGGGCTCCTGAAAAACTGCGGTTCTGCAGAGAGCGGAAAAAGCGCCATTTCTACTGGAGCCTCAGACAGGGGAGAATCATTGCGGCTTTGAGCCAACGACGACTGAAAAGAGACAATCGGTTGAAATTTAGCGATGCGCCTTGGGAAGCACAGCCCCGACGCTTCGACGATATTCTGTAAATGCCTCTCCGAATCGCGTCTCCAGCTCAGCGTCTTCCATGCGGATCATGACTGCGCCAGTTACGATCGCGAAACCACTCATCAGCCAACAAACCAGCAGCCCCGTCCCGAGGCTCCACGCCACCATTTCGCACAAATGTCCCAGGTACACCGGATGTCGTACACGCGAGCGAATCCCGGTCGTGACCAGCCGTTGCTCGCGCTGATTCGGCAATACTTCGGGCAAGCCTCCGAGTTGCCTCCAACTGAAGTGCGCGCCCGCCCGAGAATAGAGAAGGATTCCCATCGCGAACAAAGCAGCGGCAGGAAGCCAACTCCAGGCCGTCGAATAGATCTGAACGCGCCGCCACGGTCCGCTGAGGCAGCCCATGCCGATCCACATGGTGATCCAAGCCGGAAGCAGCACCCGGAAGGGCGAACCCTCGCGGGCCCGCCAGCGGTGCGCGCGCGGATGCACTATCAGCCAGAACGAAGGAATGGTCGAGTAGACCACGCATGCCAGCCATCCCAGCGTCTGCAAAAGACCCATGCAAAGATTCTACAAGCCCGAGCGAGCACCACCCGTGCAGGGCCGCTGGATGTACACCCGTAACCGGCGCAACCGGGCGGACATGACCGCCGGGCATCTGACGGCTGAACTTTTGGCTCTCTACACTAAAATCCTGCCTCCAGAGAACCGATATTCCCGAGTAGGGCAAGTCTTTTCCCTAGGCAGCTAAGTTGTTGAAGCTTCATGCCTTCCACCGGAAGGCGTTGGCCTGCGGCAGGCCTAGATGAGCCAGCACCCGGTAAGCAAACTCGCGCGCCATCTCATCTAAAGAAGCAGGACGGTAATAGAAGGCCGGGATCAGCGGAAAGATGGTCGCTCCGGCATCAGCCGCCCGGTACATGTTGCGAATATGAATTTTGTTAAGGGGCGTTTCTCGGACACACAGAACCAGCGGGCGCTTCTCTTTGAGAGTGACGTCAGCTGCCCGTTCGATAAGTTGGGCCGCGACGCCATTGGCGATACGGGCCAGAGTGCCCACGCTGCAAGGGATGACGACCATGGCGTCCGCGGGATAGGAACCGCTGGCCACGTTCGCCCCGATGTCAGCGTTGGACTGAATTTGAAATTTGGCGGCGGCTGAGCTGCCGAGTATCTGGCTGACGAGGTCGGACCGGCCTTTGAGGTCCAACTCCTCGGCCAGGACACGAAGAGCGCTGTCGGAGGCGATGAAGTTCACGGTTTCGACCCGCTCATCACCGGCGACGCAGCGAAGCAGATGCCGAAGAAAGATTGCTCCGCTGGCGCCTGTCGTGGCGACGGTCAGATTTTTGGGAGGGATGCTGGGCAACGAACCTCCGGCAGGAAGCGATTGGCTCCGTCGAACAACGGAGCATATGGACTGGAGAAGGGGAAGTCAAGGGAACGAGAACTGGGTTATGGCATCCACTGCCAATCTTCGATTGCGACGCAGCGCTGCGCAGCTGACAGCGCTGGCGGGAGTGGAGCGCGAAATTCGCGCGCGGGATTCCCACAATCGGCGGAAATATCTCAAGGAGTTCAATCATTCCTTCCAGGACTACGAGTCGCTGCTGGACGATCAACAGTTGCAGCAGGTCGTCCGCGGCGCAGACATCGTTCTGATTGGTGACTACCACGCGCTGCCCGCTTCGCAAAAATTTGCTGCTTCGCTGCTGGAACAGCGCGCGTTAACCGGTGATCGGCCCGTGGTCCTCGGGGTGGAAACCATCTTTGCTCGCGACCAGCACATCGTGGATGAGTGGTGGCGCCGAGACATTGAAGAGGCGGAATTCCGGCAACGCATTCGCTTCGACCTGGATTGGGGCTACGACTGGGCGCCGTTCTATGAACTGCTGTTGAGCGCGCGCGATCACGCCGAAGCTCTGTATGGCTTGGATTGCATGCCGCGCGACGACTTGCGGAAAATCGGAGCACGCGATCGCCACGCCGCCCTGAAGCTGGCCGAGATTCGGCAGCGTCATCCCGAGGCTGCCATCTTCGTTCTCTTTGGTGAATCGCATTTGGCGCCCTCGCACTTGCCCGCCGAACTGCATGCGCTGATGCCCGCAGGCAAAGATTCTCACCGTGCTCCAGAATATCGATGCTCTTTATTGGCGCGCGGCGGGAGAACGCACTGACTCGGTGCAGGCCGTGCGGGTAAATGATGACGTGGTTTGTGTGTTTAACGCCACGCCACTGGAGAAATACGAGAGCTACCGCTTGTGCCTTGACCAATGGAGCCGCTGCGACAATGCTCCTGATTTCGCTCCCACGATCTATAACCTGGTGGATAGTTTGGCGAGTTTTCTGGAGATCAACCGTTATTCGCCGCACAATGGCACGCAGCCGAAATTTCTGGTGGATATGCTGCCCGAGATATGCGGGGGCACCAGCGATGCGATGCTGCGCCGCCTGCTCTTCCGCAAGCGAATCGGCGAAGCGGAACGGGAAGCCGCGCTGTCGCGTTTGGAGCAGTGCGGGAGCGCCTATGTGGCAGAGCAGAATGCGTTCTATATTCGTGAATTCCAGATGATGCACGCCGCGGAGGATGCTGCCCGTTTCTTGCATCACGCGTGCCAGGGCCTGCCGCAGGGCCACAGTGCCGATAACAGCACTCACGACGACCCGCTCGACAATGGCGACCGTCTCCGCGCGCTGGATCGGTTTTACGCTCGCGTGGTGGAGCACGCCATCGCCTACTTTGGCTCGCGTGTGCTTTATCCTTCGCGCCCCTCTCCGGCTGACCCAAGTTCAGGGCTGATTTCTTTCGCTGCCTTGAGCAAGGCTGCACAGTCCGCGCTGAAATGCGATGCCACTAAGTACGAATCGGCTGCGCAGGATTGGGGCTTCCGCATCGGCAGCCAGATTTACGAAGCTTACCTCGCCGGCAAAATGGCGCCTGCGGGGCTCCGCCGCCTGTTCCTGGCCCATTTGTCTGAGCCGGGAGTCTCTCGCAAAGTCTGCGCTACCGTAATCCGCAGGCTGCGCTCCTTCTCGCGCTCACTCACCCGCGCGGCGCACGTGTAGATTGCCTGATGCTAAGCTAGTGTTCGCGTCGGCTGAATGCTGACTGCTACGTGCCGCGTGAACGCCGAGTCCATTCGCAAACTCTTTCAACAGGTACGCCAGGGCGAACTCACTCCTGACGACGCCGTGGACCGGCTGCGTCATTTGCCTTTTGAAGACCTCGGCTTTGCCAAGGTGGACCATCATCGTGCGCTGCGAAACGGCATGCCTGAAATTATTCTTGGAGAAGGAAAGTCGCCCGCACAGGTTGCGGGCATATTCTCGCGGCTTGCCCGGCATGGCGGAAATGTGCTCGCGACCCGGACCAGCGAAAAGCAGTTCCAGGCGGTAAAGAAGAAAGTTCGCGGCGTCGAGTACCGGGAACTGGCGCGGGCGATCGTGCTGCAGAAGGATCCCACGAAATATGGCAAAGGAGTGATTGCGGTCGTTTCGGCGGGAACCAGTGATATTCCCGTCGCCGAAGAGGCGGTTATCACCGCCGAACTAATGGGAAACGAAGTTCAGCATTTGTACGATGTGGGAGTCGCGGGTATTCACCGTCTGCTGGCCAATCGCGAGAGTCTGACCAAAGCTCGCGTCGTCATTGTTTGCGCCGGCATGGAAGGTGCATTGCCCAGCGTGGTCGGCGGGCTGGTCGGAGTTCCTGTCATCGCGGTGCCCACCAGCGTGGGCTACGGAGCTTCATTCAAAGGCATCGCGGCGCTGCTTGGAATGCTGAATTCCTGCGCTTCCAACGTCAGCGTAGTTAATATCGATAATGGGTTCGGGGCAGGCTACGTGGCGTCGCTGATCAATCGCCTGCCCTGAACTGGAGGAGCCAACAACGGCAGTCGAGCTCCTCGATGAGTGAAATGGCGATATTACGCCACTTGTCACGCAGCGCTGGTCAGCGAACAAGCAAGAACGCTTCGGCGGGTTTGCATTCGCCCCAGTAATGTCTGACAATGCACCAGCATGAATCGGCCCAAAGGTCTGACTCTGACAGCCGTCTTGATGGCCGTTTTCCACGGCATGGGTTGGGCCACCATCGACTACACGAAACCCCAAGTTCTGAAGACTTTGGTGAGTTTCACCCTCTTGATTTGCATCGGATACGTTGTAATTTGGTTTTACTGGAATGGCAGAAACTGGGCCAGAATTGGCATTCTGCTTTACTCTTGTACCCGAATTAGTGATCTTTTCACGTGGAACAGAATATCTCCCTTGTTTCTCACCACACCAACCCACATACGGATAGCAGCGAGCGCTATTCTTGGCGGTTTTCTTTTTTACTGGTTGAATACACGTCCGGTTGTCGAGTTCTTCTACCCAGAGAACGCTCCCCCGAAACTGGGTTGGGGAAGAATCTTGTACGGAGTCTGGATAATCTCATACGACGTGCAACACTTTTCCCTGCTAAGAGCTTCAAATAGGGCGCACGTAGCTGAAGTCATAGCATCGGTTGTTTTTGCTCTCTGCGTGATTACTTGGGGCATACGTGCGGGATTTCGTACGACCCCGACGCGGACGGCGCATGCCCAAGTCTGACGTATCGGACGCCTCCCGAACTCCGAACCCCGCGCAACTCTGACGAAATCAGGTTATTGCACTCAAAACCCCTGCCCGCCGGGGTTTTGATGTTATCCCAGATCTTCTTTTCGGATCGCCCTTAGGACTTCCTCTTCCGTGATACCCATATCGCGAAGCGCCTGTAGTCCGCTGTGCGATCTGCGCATCGTTACTGCCAAGAGGTGCAAGGGCGTGACCTCCTTGCTTTGCAGTTCCTTTCTTAACTCGCTTGCAGCAGCCAATATCTCTCCAAGGTCGGAAGAGATGGGCATATCTGTAGAGTGGGGAATCGGCTGAGAGCGAGTATGTGACTGGTGGATGGTTTCAAGCACGCTGTTTGCGGTGTCAGGCGGCAAGAATGCGTGATGCTCCGGCGAGCCCATAAACTGGCCTTCCATACCGAGCCTCACAAGTGCGGAAGGAATCACATTCTGATCTTCGATTATCAATCCGGTAAGCAGATCGTCGAGGTCTAGCATTTCTGCGCCTCGGGCACCCGATTCCAAACGTGCCAAAAAGAGCACTTGCTTAGCGCGAATCGAATACCCGTCAAACATGGCTACAATTCTGACACGGATTCGGGAGGTTGGCTTTCCTCAAAGGATACTTGCTGCAATCAGATGGGATGAGAAGGCCGGTCTCCGGAGGGGATGCGGTGTACGCTCCCAAGTTATCGACGTGCTCGAAGCACAGATAAAAAGGAGACCGGCAATGAAGAAGGTTAGCACCGCAGTGACGATGCCGAGCAGGAATATTTCACAGCAGAAACTGACCATTGGATTGGATCTGGGAGATCGCAACAGTCGGTACTGCGTGGTGGATGAAGCAGGCCAGATGCTGGGTGCAGGGAGCGCAGCACATTCTGGGACCGTTCGGTGTGGACTGCGATCTCAGGCGCTGGGGCCTGAAGCTGGCGGAGCGTGGCGGAAGGAACGGCAAGAAGCGAGCCATCGTGGCCACGGCAAGAAAACTGGCGGTGTTGCTGCATCATCTGTGGGTGAGCGGAGAAGTGTACGAAGCGTTACACAACAGCAGCCGAAGGACAGTAGCGGCAGCCGCGTAAAAATCAAAACCGCTCCAAGAGGAGAAAAGACAAAAGCCAAAGCCGAGTTCCGGTGACTGCGTTAATCGCCTGGCCCAGGTTCGACTCGCAAAGAGCAGAATCACAGGGCGCCAAACAGATGGCAGCACCGGCTGAAATGAGAACGCCCAACATGCACCGAGCGATAACAGTCGCTCCTCGAGAGTGCGAATGGAAGCATGGCGTCAGTGGCTACTCGGCGGAGAAAAAGCTTGTCCTATGAAAAAACAAAAGAACCGACTTGACTCCGACCGGCCTTCTCATGGAAGGCCATTACACTCAGAATGCCAGCAGACTACAAATGCCCTCCCGTTCAGAAGCGAGCGGAAGGGCATCACTCCGATGGCAGCATTCGAGGAGATGATCCCTTTACTGCTTGTCGTACACTGTGGTGCTCTTGTATTTCTTGCCCTCTGCATCGGTTCCATTGACTGTGACCGTGCGGCTCTTGCCGTCGGCCGCGACCACAACGTGGGCCGTAAGAACAACCTTACCGCCTTTTTTTGACGTTACGTGAAGGGTGTGGTCGTCAATTTGTTTAACTGAGCGCATGTCTTCGTTCGGATTCCCGGTAGAGGGATAGTCTTTACCGTCGAACTTACCCGTCCACTCACTGTGCGTAGCCGTCCCGTCCGGCGCGTTGCCATCAATAGTGACTTTCATGCTGTCACCGGCAGCTTCATAGACAACCGTGCTGTTCTTGGGTGTCCCAGCAGCGATTTTCGATTTCGCCTCGTTCAACTTCCAGGTGCCCATTTGTGTATCGCTGGCGAAGCACACTGCCCCTGCCAGAAAACACAGGACCAGAGTCAATAACACAGTTCTTGCTTTCATACCGCGCCTCCATTGCGAACAAATTGTGTGGATGATTTACCGCGCGAATTCTAGTTCGGTACAGCGCATCCTGCAACTCACTTCTTCGGCGCGGCAACGGGATAGCTGACGTTAACAGATGGGATGAGAAGGCCGGTCTCGGGACGGGATGCGGTGTACGCTCCCAAGTTATCGACGTGCTCGAAGCACAGATAAAAAGGAGACTGGCAATGGAGAAGGTTAGTACCGCAGTGACGATGCCGAGCGGGAATATTTCACAGCAAAAACTGACCATTGGATTGGATCTGGGAGATCGCTACTCGGCGGGAGAAACAGCTTGTCCTATGAAAAAACAAAAGAACCGACTTGACTCCGACCGGCCTTCTCATGGAAGGCGATTTCACTCAAATTTCGACTTGTTTAGATTGCTTTCACATCGGAAACCCTTGGAATTGATCGAAGATGATCGTAATCGCCAACGATCGAGTTCAGATTTTGGGGTCACGTGGTGAAACGCCGGGCAGATCCTTTGCGCAGTCCCGAAGGACGCGTGGCACTGATCATTGAACTCGAGAAGGTGCGCTATACCAAGCTGCCGTTCGAACACACACCGCCCGCAAAATGAAAGGCGCGGCTCTCGCCGCGCCTCTCTCATGACTGCTTCAAGTTACGACTTGTCTACGACCAGTTTGTTGTCAACCGAGAAAGCACCGAAGACTTGCCCGGCGCGGATTCCGGCAACGTTCTTGTCCATCGCGCTGTCCACCGCGCCATAGAGCGTTACATGCCCATTGGCCACGATGATGCGAATCGGATGCGCCGGATCCATCGCGTACTTGCTCAACACCGGATCGCGATAGATCGCCTGCATCGCCCGGATCCTGATCCCGTCATCGAACATTGAAGCCGGGGCGACCGAGACATTGTCGATCACGTCTTTCACTCCAGGCATGTTCGCGATCTCGGCAAGCGCTTCCTCGCGTCCCACACCCGTTCGGTCTTGCCCTTCCACGGTAACAACGCCGTCTTTCACTCCCAGTGCGAAGTAATCAAACGTGTTGTCATATCCAACGCGCACGTAGCGGAGCTTGGTCGCCAGCTTCTGCTCGAGTTGCGTGTCCGGAACATCCGGGCCCTCGACCGTGACGAGGTTGCGGACGCCTTGCACGTGTCCTGCCTTGCGCGCCAGTTTGGCTGCATCCAGCTTGCGCTGGTACAGATCGACGCTGCCGGTCAGGGTTACGATGCCGTCTTCGACACTCGCCTTCACATCGCGGAACTGCTTCTTCGAGCCCAGCTTTTGGGTAACCGCATTCTGCACTTGACTGTCATAGCGCGCCGCGGCACCCGTATCGGCCAACAGCGCGACGCTCAGCAGGGCCACCGCCACCAGCGCTCCTGCCATGTTTTTCATGCTTTTCTTTACTGCCATAGGTCACCTCCTGACCCATTGACGAATCTTTACGAATTAACTGCTTGGTTAATTGATTCGATGCCTCGACCTTTGCGGAAGATGCATGCGGCGGGTCGTGCGCCAGCGCCGCTTGTGTTGCGCGCAACTTCTGTTCAGGAATAGGGTTAACAGAAAGAGGGTGCCGGAGACTTGGCGCCACGATCCGGCGTGAGTGCGCACGCCCGTGCGTTTTGTCGGAAAGCGGCGTGTCCAGCAAGCAAAAAAGCCACCACGAGCAACCTAGGTAAGACCGCGGGCGAGTCGTTTCGCCTCAATCCATTTCAGGATTACCCTCGTAACTTTCCCGGCGGTACTCCGCGTTCTACGCTCAAACCTGCGATCTAGAGGGGGCTTCGCGTGGGCGATCGTGTCCGCCAGCCCGCCCGGGCCAATTTGGCTCGTGCGGAAAAGCTGCAAAAGGCTCTGCAAGCGGGAGCCCCGCCGTCCTTTGTCCCCTCCCAGCTTTCCTCCGGCAGCGTTCCCTGTTCGGAAATTTCCTGTTCGATTCCCGTTTCCTTCCCCCCCGGCAGCAACTCTCCCTCGAGGCTGCATTTTCTCGAGCAAATGTTCCAGGCCTCGCCGGATGCACTCAGCATTGCGGATTGCGCGCATCACGTGCTCTGGGCCAACGAAACATTCCTGAGCATCTTTGGTTACACGTTGGCGGATGTAATCGGACATTCCTTGGAAAACCTGGTTGTGCCGTCGGACCGGCTGGCGGAATCGAAGTGGGTGCATGAGGTGCTCGCCCGCGGAGAACGCCTCACCCTGGAGACAAAGCGAAGAAAGAAAGACGGCACGCTACTGGATGTTTCGCTTTCCTGTGCCCCGCTTTTGCTCGAAGGCAAGGTGGCCGGTTTCTATGCGGGGTATCGAAATATTTCCGACCGCAAGCGGGTGGAGGCACTCAGTTCCGCGCTCTACCGCGTCGCCGAAAAGAGCAGCAGCGCGCACGACCTGCAGCAGTTCTTTGCGGCGGTACACAGCATCATCGACGAGTTGATGTACGCGCGCAATTTCTACATCGCGTTATACGACCCCGTGACGGAACTGTTGTCCTTCCCCTATTTCGTCGACGAGCGGGATGGTGCCCCCGCAACGAAGAAACTGGGCCGTGGCCTGACGGATTACTTGATCCGCACCGGCGAGCCGCTGCTGGCCACCCCGGAAGTGCTGCAGGCAATGGAAGCCCGGGGAGAAGTCGAGCGCAATGGCGCGCGATCTCTCGACTGGATGGGAGTACCGCTGAAGGTAAACAGTCACACCTTCGGCGCTCTCGTGGTACAGACGTATTCGAAGAACATCCGCTACGGCGAGCGTGACAAGGAGATTCTGACCTTTGTGGCGAGGCAGCTGGCGAGCGCGGTCGAGATCAAGCGCAATGAGCAGGCGCTGCGCCGTTCCGAGGCCCGCTACCGCTCCCTCGTGCAAAGTTCGGTGTACGGAATTTACCGCTCCAGCCTGGAAGGCCGTTTTCTGAATGTCAATCCGGCGCTGATCACCATCCTGGGCTATGGCTCGGCGGAAGACGTGTTGTTGCTCGATCCGGAAAAAGATGTGTTCGCGAATCCCGCGGAACATGCCCACCTGATTCAGGAATTCCGCCGCACCGGGCGCCTGGATGGCATGGAAGTGAAGTGGAAGCGGAAAGATAAAGCCATCATCACGGTACGAATCAGCGGGCGAGCCGTCAGCAGCGCCGATGAACCCGCGGATGTGCTGGAGGCAATTGCCGAGGACGTGACCGACCGGCGCGCGCTCGAAGAGCAGTTCCGGCAGGCACAGAAGATGGAGGCCGTCGGCCGTCTCGCCGGCGGGGTCGCCCACGACTTCAATAATCTCCTGATGGTGATCAGCGGATATGCGGAAGTACTGCTGGCCAAGCTGTCGCCGGACAATCCGCTGCATGAGAAAGGAAAGGCGATCCAGCAGGCCGCCGACCGCGCCACTACACTGACGCGACAGTTGTTGGCTTTCAGCCGCAAGCAGCTCCTGGAGTTAAAAGTCGTCGATGTGAATGCCATCGTCCAGGACATGGAACGCCTGCTGCGCCCGCTCATCGGCGAAAATGTGGAACTCATCACCGTCCTTTCGCCGCAAGCCGTGCATACGCGTGCCGACGCGGGCCAGCTCGAGCAAGTGCTAATGAACCTCGTGGTGAACGCGAAAGATGCCATGCCCGCTGGCGGCAAGCTGACCATCCAAACGCAAATGAGTGCTGTGGATGGACATCATCGCGGCGAGCAGCAATTCATCCGGCCCGGCAAATACGTCCAGCTTTCAGTCAGCGACACCGGCATGGGCATGGACAAAGAAACCCAGTCGCGAATTTTCGAGCCCTTCTTTACCACCAAGGAGAAAGGCAAAGGCACTGGGCTGGGCCTGTCCACCGTATACGGCATCGTCAAGCAAACCGGAGGTTATGTGATGGTGCAGAGCGAGCCCGGACAGGGCACCACCTTCGACATTTATCTGCCCCAGGTGTACGGAGCTGCGGAGAAGCCGTCCGCGCCCGTGCCCGACGCATCCCTGGGTGGAACCGAAACAATCTTGTTGGTCGAAGATGAAGAATCGGTTCGCCAACTCGTGCGCGATACCCTCGAGGCCAAGGGCTACCGGGTATTCGAGGCCGAGAGCGGAGAAGCAGGATTGGCGGTAGCTGATGGTTTTGACGGCAACATTGATCTGGTAATCACTGACGTGGTTATGCCTGGCATCAGCGGTCGCGAACTGGTGGAGCAACTCGCCAAGACTCGTCCCACCGCCAAGGTCCTTTACCTTTCCGGTTACACGGAAGATGCCATTGTGAGTGACGGCTCGATTGAGAAAGGTACCGCGTTTCTGCAAAAGCCCTTTAGCCTGCAGAGCTTGTCCCGAAAAGTAAGAGAAGTGCTCGGATAGGCCCCCTCCCGCATCTCAAAGCAGTCGAGCTGCGCTCGACCGAACAGCCGATGGCGGCTATCCCTACATCCCAGGGTGAGTTGCATTGCGCACTGAAACTTTTCTGCCACCCGCGCGTCCTATGGTTGAAGATAATATGAAGAGGCCCGCTTCGTAGCCGGCTCGGGATTTCCTATGCTTATCAAGAAGGCAGCAGACATCCGTTCCTCGGAGATCACGCCCAAAAGCGTTTACTTGAACCGCCGCAAATTTCTGGCGGCTGCCGGCCTTGCGGGAGCGGCTGGTCTTCTAGGCGTGGGCTTGCGAGAGACTATCGCTCCTTCGCTGACCGCTTTGGCGGGAAATAAGATCGATGGCATCAAGAAAAGCCCGCTGAGCACAACCGAGACCGTCACTCCCTACAAAGACGTAACGCATTACAACAATTATTACGAGTTCGGAACCTCGAAAGATGAACCCGCCGACCTCGCCAAGAATTTCCGCACGCGCCCCTGGAAGGTAAAGATCGACGGCCTGGTGGAAAAAAAGCAGGAACTCGACATCGATACCGTTCTGAAGATGGCGCCCCCGGAAGAGCGCATCTACCGCCATCGTTGTGTGGAAGGTTGGTCGATCGTGGTCCCCTGGGTGGGATTTTCGCTCAGCGACCTGATCAAACGGGTCAATCCCACCAGCAAAGCGAAGTTCGTCGAGTTCACCACGATTCTCGACAAGAGCCAGATGCCTGGGCAGCAGCGGGATGTGCTGGAATGGCCCTACGTGGAAGGATTGCGCATGGACGAGGCCATGCATCCTTTGGCCCTGCTTTGCTTTGGCATGTATGGCGAAGAACTCCCGAACCAGGATGGGGCACCGCTGCGGATTGTGTTGCCGTGGAAATACGGGTTCAAAAGCGCCAAAGCCATCGTGCGCATTCGGTTCACCGAAAAGCAGCCCATGAATACCTGGAACATCTCCGCTCCCCGGGAGTACGGCTTCTATGCCAATGTAAATCCCAACGTGGACCATCCGCGCTGGAGTCAGGCCAAAGAACGCCGTCTGGGCGAATTCCTCAAACGTCCCACCTTGATGTTCAACGGATATGATCAGGTCGCGAGCCTGTACGGCGGGATGGATTTGAAGAAGAACTTTTAACAGCGGACTTCGAGCCTACGGACGCCGTTTTTTCCATGCTGCGCTATATCAAACCTGTGATCTTTCTGGCCTGCCTTGCGCCGCTTGCCCGGCTGGTCTGGCGAGGCCTGCACGCCGGGCTCGGCGCGAATCCGATTGAGGCCATCACGCACGGCACCGGCGATTGGACGCTGACCTTTCTCTTACTAACTCTTTCCATCACGCCATTCCGAAAACTCACGCGACAGTACTGGATGATCGGCTTGCGTCGCATGCTGGGCCTGTTCGCATTTTTTTATGGTTGCCTGCACCTGATGACATACGTTTGGCTGGACAAATTCTTCGACGTGCATGAAATGCTCGCCGACATTGCCAAGCGCAGGTTCATTACTGCCGGCATGACCGCATTCGCGCTCATGATTCCGTTGGCCCTGACCTCGACGAAGTGGTCGATTCGCAAGCTGGGCGGAAAGCGATGGCAGGCACTGCATCGACTGATTTATTTCAGTGCTGCAGCGGGCGTGATCCACTACATCTGGCTCGTCAAAGCTGACCTGAAAAGACCCCTGGAGTACGGATCTGTACTGGCGCTGCTGCTGTTGATCCGCGCACTGCTGTGGGCGAAAACGAAGTTCGGCACCATCGAGAAGCGTGAACTCTCGCAAGTCTGAAGTTCAGCAGCTGTTTGCTGTTTCGTGTAGGGACAGCCGCCATCGGCTGTCCGGTCGAGCGCAGCTCGACTGTTTCATTCGTTAAGCAGGAGAAAGCCCGGCTTCGCCGGGCTGGACAGCCGGGGCGGCTGTTCCTACACATCCCGCATCGCGCTAGTTTGTCCCAGCGCTCTTGCGAAGCACGCGGGGAAGAACGTGCTGCACCGGAATCAAGGAAACCCGACGGATTGAGCCCTGAGCAGCGGCGCTGCCAGGCGCGCTTTGCATCGTGAATGAGCCCACCGCGGCGATAGTCGGGTCTGTGGTAATGAAGAACGCAGTGGAACTGTCCACGGGATAGAAGAACAGGTCCGGCACGCCGGAAGTGAAAGTGGCCGATCCCAATCCATTGGACAGGTTGTAGCTGCCATGAAGATTCACCGTCCCGATCGAGTTGCCGCCGTCATTCTGGTCCGCAAGCCCAGTCATGTCGGTGGTGGTGGTTTTGAACTCGGCAACCTCATCGAGCTCAACGGCGCTGAATCCACTCAGATCCTCGCCCGTCAGATTGAGGCCGTAGCCTTTGGAAGCGCTCACGGTGGCGCCCGACTGTTGAGGGACGGCCACGCCAGCCGTGACTGCACCGGAAACATTATCCATTTCCAGCATCAGCACTCCCGCGCTCGAAGGATAAGCCGCAAACACCGAACCGCCGACGTAGTTGCTCAGCGTGACCTGGTAGCGTCCTCCACCCGTCGAGGCAAACGTACCCGTGAAAGCGAAGGGCTGTGCCGGATTCGTGCCGTTGTCGACCACTCCGCCATCATTGACATCCTCGGAACCATTTGTGATGAGGCTGCTGCCATCGGAGTCCATGAGTCCGCCAATCGCCATCAGGTTGGCGCTGTTGTCCAGTCCCGTCATCGTAAACACAAGGGTCCCCGCGGGCATTGTGGTGCTGGACTGGTCGAAGGCATCGCCCACGAGAATGTCCTGCCCGTCGATCTCAATGAACTTCAGATGAGTGGCATCGATGGCATAAACACTGAACGTGAAAGTGCCCGCAGCCGTGGTCAAAATCGCCTGGCCGGGGGCGCTTCCTGTCCCGGCCGTCACCGAACCTGAAAGCGTCAACTGGGCTGAGGAGACACCATCGGCATTAAAGTCCGCGACGCCGGAGGTAATTGTTCCTGAGGCGTCGAGGGTGAAGGCTCCGGCCATCGACAAAGCTGCATTGTTGCGGTCTCCACCGGAGAGTAAGAACACGTACGGTGACGCGGTCAGTGCCGTCTGCGTGAGTGCGCCAGATTGCAAATCGATGCTTCCGCTGCCGGTGCCGTTGGCATCGAAGCGAATGACCGTGCCATGCGAACTGGAAGTTAAAACGAAGGCGATGTCAATTTCAGAGAGGATGACACTCGTGCCGTTCGCGACGAACAGGCGAGCCACTCCGCGTCCATCCGGGGTGATGCTGTAATTGCTCTTGCTGGCGAGGCTGGACCCGGTGATTGGACCAGAAGGATTCATGATGTCAACCGTGCCAGAGGAAATCGTCCCCTGACTGCAACCGCAGGCGACAAAAGATCCAGCCATGGTGAAGATTCCCGCGCTGTCTGCGCCCGCCACCGAAAAGGTGTAGGTGCCATTCAAAGATGAGTTCGTGAAAGCACCTGTGGGTGGCGGCGTAGGTCTTGCGGTCCCGCTGCCCCCACCGCAGCCTGCCAACAGCACAAGTGCCGAAGACGCAACAGCGAGAACGAAGCGACTGCTGAACGACATGAGATCCCCCGAATGAGATGAGCGCGATCCAGAGGGTTGCGCTCGGTAGCACGTGAAAGTCGACGCTTGATTCAACCCTAACCGGGCTCAGAAGTAGCGCTACGCAGGCGCAGTTTTTGCACTTTTACGAAGCTTGACGAAGTTGCGGAAGTCCCTAGCTTATCGGGCATTATGCAGTTCAATGCACCTCTTCAAGGGCTGCGAGTTCGCGCAGTGAGTCGGCATACGGAGCCTTGGCGATCCCTCGCTCGGTGATGATGGCCGTCACGTACTTGGCAGGGGTGACGTCAAAAGCAGGGTTTTCTACGCCTACACCATCCGGGACCATCTGCTTACCGGCAATGTGGGTTATTTCTTTCCCATTCCTCTGTTCGATGGGAATTTTGCTTCCGTCTGGACATGCCAAATCAACCGTCGAGAGCGGAGCGGCCACGTAAAAAGGTATATCGTGTTCTTTCGCCAGGACGGCAACCGTGTATGTGCCGATCTTGTTGGCGACATCTCCGTTGGCGGCGATGCGGTCCGCGCCCACTACGATCGCTCCGATCTTGCCCTGCTTCATCATGGCTCCGGCCATATTGTCGGAAATCACCGTGGTTGGAATGCCATCCTTCATCAGTTCCCATGCCGTCAATCGTGAGCCCTGAAGAAACGGCCGCGTCTCGTCGGCATACACGTGAATCTTCTTTCCCTGCTCCACGGCCGCGCGGATCACTCCCAGCGCGGTGCCGTAGCCGGCGGTCGCCAATGCTCCCGCATTGCAATGCGTCAACACGCCCCCTGTGCTGGGCATCAGCGTGGCACCGTGACGGCCCATCGCTCGATTGGCGGCGATATCTTCCGCGTGCATCCGCCGTGCTTCTTCCACCAGGCTCTGCTTGATCTGAGGAATGGGATGGATGCGGATGCGCTCGAACTTCTCCTGCATCCTTTTAATTGCCCAGAAGAGGTTGACAGCCGTGGGACGGGTCTTGGCTATCACCTCGCAAATCGCATCGAACTCGCGCTTGAGATTGCCCGCTGATTCTGCCTGCGAGTTTTGAACGCCGAGCGCAATGCCCATGGCCGCCGCAACGCCAATGGCCGGCGCGCCCCGGACCACCATATTGCGGATGACATCGGCCACCTGCTCATGCGTCGTGCAGGTTACATATACTTCTTCGGTAGGCAGCTTCGTCTGATCAATGAAGCGTACGCCCTTGTCGGTCCATTCGAGAGTCTGAATCATAACTTTTCGTAGAGACGTGGCTCGCAACGTCTCATTGCCGCCAGCAAGACCGGCAAGTCGCGTCTCTACACTTTGTGGGCTGCGCACCGACTCCTGGGATTATTGGTTACTGCCGGGCTTCCGCAAATTTCGCATGCAGCTGCGACCGCAAAAACCGGCTGGGTGTCGTCGTTCTGCCGCAGATGCTCGCTGCGTACATCCGTCGCAGTGAAGAGGGCAACGAAAGGTGCTGGCGCCGCGGCCTTTTCTACGTTGGGCCGCCCCTTCGCCTCTTCCCGCTCCACCAGGCACATCACCCCTGCAACTTCAAATCCGAATTCGCGGGCTGCTTCGATAGCCTGGACCGTGGAGGAGCCGGTCGTGCAGACGTCGTCCACAATCACCACGCGAGCACCCTTTTCGCGGAAGCCCTCAATACGTTGTCCGGTGCCGTGTTGCTTCTCGGCCTTGCGGACCAGGAAGCCATCCAACTCACCGCTGACCACCGAGACGGCCACCACGATCGGGTCTGCCCCCATGGTCAGTCCGCCGATGGCACGCGGCTTCCATCCCTGCCGGCGGATTTCGTCGGTGAATACTTCGCCGGTAAGCTTTGATCCCTTGGCGTCGAGCGTGGTCGTTCGGCAGTCGATGTAGTAGTCGCTGGTTCCACCCGAGGAGAGTTTAAATTCGCCGAGCCGGAACGATTTGTGAGCCAGGGTGCTGAGCAGCTTTTGCCGCGCTGAGTCCATGAAAATCTACGATAACATGCCTCCGACAGTCGGCTGGATTCGCCTGCTCTTCGTGGCACTCCTGTAACAATCGGCCCCCATTTTTGCGGCCCCCGCACGCGCCAACAGGCCGGGCTGCATGTTAACCTGAAGTTTCCAGCTAATCCCCAGCAGCCAAGTTTTCCGGGCTTTCCGGGACTTCAACCGAGGTATGAAATTGCACAGTGTGCTTAGGCTTTCACGGACATTTCTTTTATTTGCATTCACCATCACTTTCGCTCTGAGCTATGGCCACGCGGAAGGAACGCGCACCTGGGAGCAATCGAGGTTCGACGAACTGGTAAAGGGCACGTCAACCGGAGTCGCCATTCGCAGCACTGGAGGTCTCGCATTAGCGCCTTCCTTCAAGCCGCTCTACGCCACCCCCTCCACTTACATCTGGGCGCTTGCTGCCGATGACGCCGGTAATGTGTATGCGGCCACAGGCTCTCCCGCCCGCGTCTATCGCATCACTCCCGATGGAAAATCGACGATCATTTTCCAGCCGCAAGAGCTCCAGGTGCAGACGCTAAAGGTCGGTCCCGAGGGAGTGATCTACGCCGCGACCGCTCCCGACGGTAAGGTTTACAAGATTGAACACAAACCGGGACAGAAGTCAGACAAAAGCGAAGCCCAGAAAGCTGAACCCAAATCCGCGAGCAATGGATCAAAGGACGCGGCCAAACCCGCACTGGATCCGTCCTGGAGCAGCTCCGTTTATTTCGCGCCCGGGACCAAGTACATCTGGGATCTCGCCCTCGATAAGTCGGGGAATCTCTACATCGCCACCGGGGATCACGGGGAGATCTACAAAGTCACGCCCAAAGGCGATCACTCGGTCTTCTTCAAAAGCGATGAGACCCACATTCGCGTGCTGGCATTCGATGCCAAAGGCAATCTACTCGCCGGTACCGATGGCAGCGGCCTGGTGTATCGCATTTCTCCCGAAGGCGAAGGATTCGTCCTGTATAGCGCGGCCAAAAAAGAGATCACGGCACTGGCACTGGATCGCGAAGGAAATATTTATGCCGCGGGAGTCGGGGAAAAGCGTGCGGCTTCGGGTACGCCATCGCCTGCAGGGCCTTCGATGCTGATCACCATGGGACCCAATACTGCACTGCCAGGGGCCCAACTGCCGGGGGGACCGGCGCCAACCACGCCAAGCACTATCAACCTCGGAGCTTTCCCTGCACCCGGAGGTGGATCCAGCGGAGGGTCCGACGTTTACCGGATTGCCATCGATGGTTCGCCGTTGCGCATCTGGACTTCTCGTGAGGACATTGTCTATGCGCTGGCCTTCGATTCGCACGACAAGCTGCTGGCGGGCACGGGAAACCGCGGCCACATTTTTGCCATCGACGGGGACGATCAATTTTCCGATCTGTTGAAGGCTCCCGCGTCGCAGATTACCGGATTTGCCAAGTCTCCGAATGGCGCGCTATACGCCGCCAGCAGCAATCTGGGGAAGGTATTCGTTCTCGGCCCCGGGCCTGAGAATGAAGGTTCGTATGAGAGCGATGTCTTCGATGCAAAGATTTTCTCGCGCTGGGGGCGCATCGATTTTCGCGGTATAGGAAATGTCCAGGTTCTGGTTCGGAGCGGCAACGTGGATAACCCCGATCGCAATTGGAGTCCATGGAAAGAAGTGGACCTGGCCAAGGATGCCGAGATGGGAGTCCCCCCGGCACGTTACGCGCAGTGGAAGGCCGTTCTGCATGCTGGAAGCACGCGCCCTGCGGTGGATACGGTCGTTCTCAACTATCTTCCCAAGAACGTCGCGCCCGACATTGATGATGTCTCCGTGCAGCCCGGACTTCGTTATCAGCCGCTTCCGAAGTCAACGGGATCGAATCTCGGAACCGATCTCAGCGGATCTTCCGGCGCGCATTTCGATTCGCCGGTTCCAAGCACGCATGATCGTGACTCCATCGGCGTGAAATGGAGCGCGCATGACGACAATGACGATCAACTGGTCTATTCCGTCTACTACCGCGGGGATGGTGAGGCACAATGGCTCCTGCTGAAAGATAACCTGCCCGATAAGGCCTATTCCTTCGACGCCAGCCTGCTTCCCGACGGCGGTTACACCATCAAAATCGTCGCCTCTGACGCCCCGTCGCACTCTCCCGGGGAGGCCTTAACCGCTTCGCGCGAGAGCCGCCGGTTCGAAGTGGATACCACCCAGCCTCGCATCGAAAACCTGGCTGCCTCTCTGGAAAGTGGGCAGATTCACGTGCGTTTCCGCGCTGAGGACGGATTCTCCCCGATAAAACACGCCGAATACTCCGTGGATGCCGGCGAGTGGAAGTACATCGAGCCGGTTGGTCAGATCTCCGATGCGAGAATGGAAAGCTATGACTTCAAGGCTGCCGTGGACCCCCCCAAGGATGCTGGTTCCGAGCATGTCGTCGTGGTTCGAGCCTATGACAAGTACGACAACATGGGCACCGCAAAAACCGTATTGGGCGGAGCAGCAAAGAAGTGAAGCCCGTTACTCCTAATGCGCAGATGCGTGTAGAGACCTAGCTTGCTACGTCTCATGCGCGGTACGACTATGTAGGGACAGCCGCCTCGGCTGTCCTGCCGAGCGAAGCTCGGCCTGCGGACGAGGCATCCGCGGCTACACACACCACTGGGGAACGACTAAGTTCCTACGAATTACTGTCCTACTCCGCCGCCAGATAGATGTAACGGAAGATAAACAGCACCGTCAGAATCCAGATGATCGGACTCACTTCGCGAAACTTGCCTGCGCTCACTTTTACCAGCGTGTACGAGATCAATCCCAGGCTGAGTCCGGTGGCGATGCTGAAGGTCAGAGGTGTCGCGAGAAGGGTCACGAATGCCGGGATTGCTTCGGTGAACTCCGCCCATTCGACGCGGCCGATGGATTCCGTCATGAGCGCACCCACCACGATCAAGGCGGGCGCCGTTGCGTAACCGGGAATCGCTGCCGCCAGTGGCGCAAAAAATGCTGCCACAAGAAATAGAGCAGCAACCACCATATTGCTCAGCCCCGTTCTCGCGCCGGCTGCCACTCCCGCCGCACTCTCGATGTAGCTCGTCACCGTCGACGTGCCCGTGAGTGCGCCAAAGATCGAGCCCACGGCATCGGAAATCAGCGCTCGCCCCACGCGCGGAATCTTGCCGTCCTTCACGAACCCGCCCTGTTCGCAGACTCCGACCAGCGTCCCCACGTTGTCGAACAAATCGACAAACAGGAAGACGAACACGATCTCGGCCAGGCCGAGGTGCAACGCACCGCGTATATCCAACTGCAGCCATGTCGCAGCGGGATGGGGCCAGGAGAAAATCGCTGCCGGCCAACTCGACATGCCGCGAAAAATCCCCAACAGCGTTGTACCTAGAACTCCGATCAGGATCGCTCCGGTTATTTTGCGCGTCATCAGGATCAGCATGATCGCCAATCCCACACAGGCCAGCTGTGCTTCGTGATTCCGCAAAGAGCCGAGGCTCACAAAAGTTGCGGGATTGGCCACGACCAGGTTTGCATTGCGCAGTCCTACGAATGCGATGAACATCCCAATCCCGCCTGCGGTGGAGTGCTTCAGGCAATCGGGAATCCCGTTGACGATCTGCTCGCGCACCCGGGTTACCGTAAGAATCAGGAACACTACTCCGGAAAGAAAAATAACTCCCAATGCGGTGCGCCAGGGCACATGCATTTGCAGGCATACGACGTACGTGAAGTACGCGTTCAGCGACATGCCGGGAGCGAGCGCGATGGGATAGTTCGCGTACAACCCCATGACCAGCGTTGCCACCGCCGCCGAGATGCAGGTCGCGAACACCACGCCATCAATCGGGACTCCCGCCTTCGAAAGAATTTGCGGGTTCACCACCACGATGTAGGCCATCGTGACAAAAGTGGTCAACCCGCCCAGAAGTTCGCTGCGGATGCTGGTTTGATTTTCTTTTAGCCGGAAGATGCCTTCGATCAAAGGAATCCTTGTCTGCGCGAGATCGAACATTCTACGGCATCAGGCTAGGCGCCATGGAATGGAATTCCTCGATCGTTCGGAGTCCGGAATCAGGTAGGGAGACTCTCGCGGGCGGCCTCTGCGTCCGTGGCGCTTTGCAGCGTTTCGGCCGTAATCGCATGCAATTCTCCAGCATGCCGCAGTTCCGGGAACCACCAGGCCCACAGAGCAATGACCACCAGGGTCCCAACTCCGCCGAGAATGACTGCCGGCACCGTGCCAAGCCACTGCGCCGTGATTCCGGATTCGAACTGGCCGAATTCATTGGATGTCCCGATGAAGATCATGTCCACAGCAGTGACGCGGCCGCGCATTTCGTCAGGGGTCGCCAACTGGGTAAGCGTGGCCCGGATGATCACGCTGATCATGTCGCTGGCTCCGAGCAGAAAAAGAGCGACCAGCGAAAGAATGAGGCTGCGCGAGATCCCGAAGACAATCGTGAAAACTCCGAAACCGGCAACCGCCCAGAGCAGGATCGGGCCTGATTTTCCCCGCAGCGGCCGGTGCGCCAATAACACTGCCATGACCGCCGCACCCACGCCGGGCGCAGTGCGCAGCAACCCCAGTCCCCACGGCCCCGTGTGCAGGATCTCTCTCGCGTAAACCGGAAGCAGCGCCACTGCCCCGCCCAGCAGCACGGCAAAAAGATCCAGCGAGATCGCGCCCAGAATCAACTTCTTGTTCCAGATGTAGTGCAGCCCCGCGAAGACCGTCTTCGCAGTCATGGGCTCGCGCGGCCGTGCCTTCACCTCCGGCTTGATCCGGAAAGACGAGATCGTCGCCCCGATTCCGGTAATCATTGCGATCAGATAAACAGCGGATGGCCCGTGGAAAGCGGCATAAACGATGCCGCCGAAGGATGGGCCAAGAATCGTAGCTGCCTGGAAAATACTGGCATTCCATGCCACCGCGTTGGGAAAGTGTTCTTGCGGAACTAGCTGCGGCAGAATCGAGCGGCTGGCGGTCGCATTAAACGACCGAACGATTCCAATCAGCACCAGAACTACATAGATCGATCGAATGGATGATACCCCTCGCTCTGTAAGCCCCAGGAGGAGAGCGAAGCAAACCGCGTAGCCCGCATAACAGGCCGACAGGACCTTGCTGCGTTCAAAGCGATCCGAGGCATGCCCCGAGATGGGGAAGAGCAGAATTCCTGGCAGAAATTGCGCTAAGCCGACGTATCCCAGGTCGAGGGGGCGTTTGGTGATTTCGTAAACCTGCCAGCCCACGGCTACAGCTTGCATTTCGACAGCGGAGACGATGAGGAACCGGGCGACCTGGAACAGCACGAATCCGGGATGAGTAAAGGCGGCGCGTCCGGCCCTGGCGTCGTCATTGGCGGGCATGAGCTAATGTGACATAGAAACTCGAAATTGTGTGCAGGGGTAAGTGCCCCGCGAAACTCCCTAGGCAAGCACCGGAGCATTTGCGACGCCGACCGTCCCAAAGATCCGGCGGTAGCGCTCGATTTCCTCTTCCGGACCCAGCGCTTTTGCGAAGTTATCCGAAAGCTTCACCGCCGGCTTGCCCTCAACGCTGGACACTTTGCAGATCAGGCTGATGGGATCGAAGCCGCCCCCATCGTTGGGATTGCAGCCGCGGAAATCATTGGTGAGCAGCGTTCCCCAGCCTGCGCTGACGCGAATCCGCCGTCCGGCAGTCCACTTACTCGAATCGTAGAAATCCGTGGCGCTGCGAAAGTCGCTTGGGCGCACGCCTTTTCCGAGTTTTCCGCCAAAGTACGCGTGCAGGCCGAGAATGATGTCCACATCCAGCGTGTCAGAGGCGATTAAGAGCTTTTCGCGAGGATCTCTTCCCCGTTCGCTCAGCCACTCGATGTATTCATCCCCCGCGACATACGGATCCTTGCTGTCCACGCGCTGGCCGGTCCAGTCAGCGACCCAGTCGGGAGCCCCTGCCAGGAACTGCGTCGTTCCAAAACTGTCGGGGAGCATAACCAGCAACGCCCCCTCATAGGTCTGTTGCCACAGTTCCAGCACGCGATACTGCGAGGCTTTCAGCTCTTCATCGTCACTTGCCAGCGCCGCCATCACCATCGGAATTTCATGTGCGTTGGTTCCGATCGCCTCCAGGTCGTGCTTGTATGCCAGGAACGTGTTCGAGGTTCCCACGAAGTTACTTCCCAGGTTGGCGGCCATCGCTTCCACCACATATTCCTGCCAAAGAAAACTATGCCGGCGGCGGGTTCCGAAATCACCCACACTCAACTCCGGAACACCGCGCAGCCGCACAATCTTGCTCCACAACTTTGTCTTGGCGCGCGCATAAAGAATGTCGAGACCAAATTCGCTGAGAGTCTTCAGCTGCGCCCTGGTTTTCAGCTCGTCGAGAATCGCCAGCGAATAGAGCTCCCACATGGTGGTCTCGAGCCATGTGCCCTCGAAACTCAGGTGAATTTGCCCGTTCCGCACCCGCAGATCGTAATCCGAGAGCCGGAAATCCCGCTCCAGCCACTCCAGGAATGCCGGCTCGAAAATTCCACGGTGTCCATAGAACGTATTGCCCGCCAGCCATACCAACTCGGACTTGCGGAAACTGAGCCCCCGCACATGCTGCAATTGCATTTTCAGTTCATCGATGTGGATCAGGTCCGCCATGCGTACGGCAGGGTGTCGGTTGAACAACGAGAAGGTCACGCGCGTCTTGGGAAAGTGCTTCCAGATGAACTGCAGCATGAGCAGTTTGTAAAAGTCGGTGTCCAGCAGAGACCGGATCACCGGGTCGAGTTCCCAGTTGTGGTTATGCGCGCGTTCGGAGAAGTTGATGATCATCGAAAGAGGACGGGCCTCAGATAGAGACTATAAAGCGAATAGAGCCCAGAGGCTACTAAGCTGACCTGCCACGAAGACGGGATATCCTGCCACGTTTTCATCCGTCTAAAGCAAGGTGGATTTTGGACGATCGCATCAGCACGCATTCCGGAGCCGTCTGGCATGTTTCGCGCCGTGTAAAATGCTGTTTGCCTTCGTGATTTCACGGAAATCCAGGTTCATACCCGCGGCAATCGCTGCCACGTTGTTGCTCAGCCAGCTGCTTTTTGCGGCGCCTCCTGTCATTCACATCCCTCGGGTCGAAATCGCACCCACTTTGGCCGACTTCGAAGGAATGCGTCCGTCGTCCCGACTCGCCGGGAATATGCTTAAGATCACCGGCTTCATCGCCCGCGAACCCGCCGACGGCGCGGAGCCAACCCAGAACACGGACGTTTACCTCGGTTACGACGCGCATAATCTGTACGCCGTTTTCGTCTGCTGGGATAAAGAGCCTGACAAGATCCGCGCCCGCATGACCCGGCGGGAAGATATCTTCTCCGACGATTCCGCCGAGATCATGATCGACACCTTCAACGATGCCCGCCGAGGTTATGCCTTCGCCGCCAATCCGCTGGGCATCCAGTGGGACGCGCTCTGGACTGAGGGCTCCATCGGCAACGGGCTGCCGCTTGACTACAGCGGCTTTGACCAGTCCTTCGATACCGTGTGGAACTCCGAAGGCCGCCTCACCGGACAGGGATATCTCCTGCTGATGTCGATTCCCTTCAAGAGCCTGCGCTTTCCGAACACCGACCCGCAGCAGTGGAGGATTATTCTCAACCGCAGCATTCCCCGCACCAACGAAAACGTGTTCTGGCCGCGAATCACCAATCGCGTTCAGGGACGCTTCAATCAAGCGGCCACCGCAACCGGACTCGAAATGTCGCGTGTCCGCAATATTCAGCTGATTCCGTATGGACTGCTTCGCGGCTTCCGCGACATCGACCAGCGCGATCCCGCCAACCCTTTTTTTGAAAACCGGACCCTGCAGCCGGAAATCGGGCTGGACGCCAAGTTCATTCTGCACGACAGCTTCGTGCTGGATGCGACGGTGAATCCCGACTTCAGCCAGATTGAATCCGACCAGCCTCAGATCACTGTCAATCAGCGGTTTGAAGTGTACTTTCCGGAAAAGCGACCCTTCTTCCTGGAGAACAGCAACTACTTCACCACCCCCATCAATTTGGTCTTCACGCGCCGTATTGCCCACCCGGAATTTGGCCTGCGCCTGACGGGGAAGAGCGGACCTTGGGCCTTGGGATTGATGGCCACCGATGATCGCGCCCCCGGCGAGGTGCTGCCGCCGGCCGATCCCCACGCGGGAGAGCGCGCCACCTTTACCATTGCCCGGGTCAGCCGCGATATCTTCGAGCAATCGAACATCGGTGCGACCTATACCGACCGGGAGTTCGCTGGCGGATACAACCGCGTCGGAGGTGTGGACGCAAATCTGAAGCTCACGCAGAATTGGCGCCTGCAAGGCCAGGCCGTGACCAGTTCCACCCTTGACGTAATCTCGGGAACGCGCTCAGCCGGACCGGGCTACAAGGCCGATCTCGAACGCATAGGACGCAACTTCAACCTGCAGTCCCTCTATGCGGATTACAGCCCCGGCTTCGTTACCGAAACCGGCTTTGTCAATCGCGTGGATATTCGCGAGCAGATGACCAACGCCAGCTACTATTTTCGCCCGGAGGGAAAATTCCTGATCTCCTACGGCCCCACCCTGCAGCAATTCAACATCTGGGACCATCACGGCACCGCACTCGATTACTTCTTCTACCCCGGCTTCCGCGCGGATATGGCGCGCGGCACCTACATCAATGTCCATCCCTTCGGCTACGACGATGTCCGGCTGCGTCCTCTCGACTATGCCACGCTGTCGCGGGTGACGGCCTTTCCTCAACCCTTTTGGGGTGTTGAGGCGGGCACCAGTTGGCTGAAAGAACTGGACTTCACCGCCTTTTTCGTTTCAGGCAAGGGAGTAAATTACAATCCGGCGGCGGGTCAGGCCCCGAGTATGGGCCATGAAGACCAGGGAAATTTCTCTGTGACCTTTCATGCCCGTGGACGCCTGCGAATCGATAACGCTTACCTGCTGGAGCACGTACGCCAGAACCAGCCAAGCCTCACCGCTGTCACGAACCACATTTTTCGCAGCAAGTGGAATTACCAGTTCACGCGCGCACTCTCGGCCAGGGTGATTCTGCAGTACACCTCGGTGCTGTCCAATCCGGAGATCAGTACCTTACCGCGCACCAAAAACTTCAATGCGGATTTCCTGATCACCTATCTGGTTCACCCCGGAACCGCCATCTACGCCGGCTACAACAGTGACCTGGCGAATCTCAACCGCGCCTTGGCGGTAGATCCGGTTACGGGATTCATAATGACGGGCCCCCACGGCTATATCAACGATGGCCGCCAATTTTTCGTGAAAGCATCGTACCTCTTCAGATTTTAGAAATGAATGCAGCCCCGACGCCCGAATGGAGCCCCGGACGCGCTCGTCCGGGGTTGCGCGCACAGCGCGCAATGGCAGCTGCACTTCTACTTGGCCACAGCCGCGCTCTGGACCTCCAGCCCTTCGTAAACTTCCTCCGCGCGTCTTAGCGCCTCTTGCACGTTCTCGCAGATGTTCTCTTCCCCGATCAATTCCGCGAATTCCGCCTCATGAATCAGTTGGGAAGGCTGCTCCCTCGCCCCGCATAGAATCAGCGTGCGCCTGCTCGCGTGCAGTTTTGTCGCGACTTCCTCGATCGCGAATAGACCTGTGGCATCCAGCGCGGTCATGTTCCGCAGGCGCAGAATCACCACCGGGGGCAACTTATGCAGATGTTCGGTTACGGCAGCAATCTTGTCGGTCGCCCCGAACAGGAACGGCCCGTGAATCCGGAAAATGGTCGCGTAATAAGGAATGTCTTTATCCTGCAGGATATGAACGCGCCCATCTTCCACGTAATCATCAGTCACCTGCGATACCGTGGTGGTCGACGCCACCCGGCTGATGAACAGCAAGGCCGCGAGAATCATTCCCGCTTCCACCGCCACCGTCAGATCTGCGAACACCGTCAAAGCGAATGTAACCAGCCATATGCTGATGTCCGTTTTCGTGAGCTTCAGTAGCTGTGGAATCTCGCGCCACTCGCCCATGTTGTAGGCCACGACCATCAGGATTCCCGCGAGCGCCGCCATGGGCACGTAGCTGACTAGGGGCGCCGCAAACAGCAGAATGCAGAGCAGCGTCAGCGCATGAATGATTCCCGCAACCGGCGACTGGGCCCCCGCTCGAATGTTGGTGGCGGTTCGTGCAATCGCTCCCGTCGCCGGCAACCCGCCGAACATAGGCGAGAAAATGTTGGCGATCCCCTGCCCGAACAATTCAACATTAGGATTGTGCCGGTCGTTGCTCATGCGATCGGAGACTACGGCGGACATCAACGATTCGATCGCGCCCAGCATCGCCACCGTGAATGCCGGTCCCAGCAAGCCATGGATCAGGTCCACGCGGAATCTTGGAATTTGCAGGTGAGGGAGACCGCCCGGAATTCCACCGAACTTCGTTCCGATGGTCTCCACGGGCAATTTGAAAAAGTACACGGCGCAGGTTGACAACAGCAGCGCAACGATGGGACCCGGGATGCGGGCCGAAACACTGCGGCAGACAATCAGGGTTAGCAGGGTAAAAACCGCGAGCGCGGTAGCCTCGAACGAGAGCGTGTGAAAGTTCGCGGCCAGCGCCTGCATGCGTAACGAAAACACGCCGGGAACTTTGTCCAGGTGCAGCCCAAAAAAGTCTTTCATCTGCGTGCTGGCAATGAGCACCGCGATGCCATTGGTGAAGCCGATCACGACCGGCCGCGGGATAAACTTCACTGCCGTGCCCAGGCCCGTGACGCCCATAATGACCAGCAGCACGCCCGCCATCACCGTGCACATGAATAGCCCATCCACGCCATGCACGGCGACGATCCCGGCCACCACCACCACAAACGCGCCTGTGGGACCACCGATCTGCGTCTTCGATCCTCCGAAAACAGAAATCAAGAAGCCCGTCACGATTGCGCAGTAAATTCCAGCCTGCGGCGTGAGGCCTGAAGCAATAGAAAATGCCATGGCCAGCGGCAACGCGACCAGGCCCACCGTGATTCCAGCAATCAGATCAAGGACAAATTTGTGACGGTCATACGTTCGCAGGCACAGGACGGACTTCGGAAGCCAATTTTCATTCAGGAAAGCACGCGCCATTTTCACATTATGCCCCTCCCCCACGGAATAAGGTAGTTACCGCTGTGTGCGTGTAGCCCCGGACGCCGAGTGTAGCCCCGGACGCCCTCGTCCGGGGTTGCGCGAAGCGCAATGAAGAAACGCGCTGAAGAAGCGAAATGACCCTCCCCGCGCCTCGGCCCTGCCAGCCACCCGCAAGCATTTCCAAAACCGCAACCTAACCTCAATGGCGTAGAATGCGACCACCCTACGGGAAGGTCCAACTCATGTTCAGATGCTGGCAAGCAGCATTGTTCGCTTTGGCGTTCTCCCTCCAAGCCGTCGCTCAAAGAAATCCTTTGGCAGGTGACCCCAAAGCGGCCAAAGCCGGCGAATCCGAGTTCCGCATCAACTGCGCCCTGTGTCACGGACTGGGAGCAAAGGGAGGTGGTCGCGGTCCCGATCTCACCCGCGCCGTGAAGAAGCACACCCACACGGACGCCGACATGTTTCAGGTGATCAGCAATGGAATTCCCGGGACGGCGATGCCCGCCAACGGGACCAACGGGCAAGGCGTCGGGATGACCGAGCGCGAGATCTGGCAAATCATCGCCTATCTTCGCAGCCAGGAGGTGAAAGCCTCGCCAGCGTCACTCGGCAATACCGCCCACGGCAAGGAACTGTTTTATGGCGACGCCAACTGCTCGATGTGCCACGTGGTGCAAGGCAAAGGTGGCCGGCTCGGGCCCGACCTGACGGGCGTGGCCGGATCCCGCACTCCCGAGGCGATCATCGACTCCGTACGCAATCCGAGCCGCCGCCTTGCATGGGGACTCACCGAAGCCACCAAAGAGTTCCCGCAAGATTATGAGACCGTGACCGTCGTGACCGCCGACGGCAAGCAAATCAAAGGAGTCACTCTCAACGAGGACAGCTTCACCCTCCAGATGATGGATATGAGCGAGAACCTCCATCTGCTCGAGAAAGACAAGCTCCGCTCGTTTCAGAAGACGCGCGAGTCCGCCATGCCGAAGTACACCAGCGACGTGCTGAGTGACAAAGACCTGCAGGACGTGGTGGTCTTCCTCTCCAGCCTGGAGGCGAAATGAATCGCCGCGGCAAATCGCGAATCGCTATGGCTGTCTTCTTCTGCCTTGTGTGTACCGCCTCGGCCCAGGTCACCTCCGAACGCCTGGTCAACTCAGCCAAAGAGCCGCAGAATTGGATGACCTACTCCGGCGACTACTCCGGCAAACGCTTCAGCGCTCTCGATCAAATCAACACGGCAAACGTGCCATCCCTCGTGGCCCAGTGGGTGTATCAACTCGGCTCCACCGGCAAGATGGAAACTTCCCCGCTCGAAGTGGACGGCGTCCTTTACGCCACCGGTCCCGACGACCGCGCCTTTGCCCTGGACGCCCGCACCGGAAGGCCCCTCTGGATCTACCAGCGTCAACTCCCGAGCGACATCCGTCCCTGCTGCGGCCGCGTAAACCGCGGTCTCGCCATTCTGGGCGGCAAGGTTTTTCTGGGCACACTCGATGCGCACGTCATGGCCCTCGATGCGAAAACAGGATCAGTGCTATGGGATGTGAAGGCCGCTGACTATCGCACCGGCCACAGTTTCACGGTCGCGCCACTCGCGGTGAAGAACCTGATCATCATTGGAGTCTCGGGCGGCGAATATGGCGTTCGCGGCTTCATCGATGCCTATGACGCCACCAGCGGCCAGCGCAAATGGCGCTTCTACACGGTTCCGGGTCCGGGCGAGCCGGGGCATGACACCTGGGAAGGGGAATCGTGGAAAGTCGGTGGCGCTCCCGCGTGGAATACGGGCACATACGATCCCGGCACAAACCTGCTCTTCTGGCCCACAGGCAATCCCGCGCCTTCCAATCGCGGCGCCGGACGCGCGGGCGACAACCTCTACAGCAATTCCCTTCTGGCTCTCGACGCCGATTCCGGCACGCTGAAATGGTATTTCCAGTTCACCAAACATGACGAGCATGACTGGGATGCCACTCAGGTGCCGGTCATGCTCGACGCCGGAGACAAGCACCTGATCGTGCAAGCCAATCGCAATGGCTTCTTCTACGTTCTGGATCGCACGACCGGCAAACTGATCTCCGCCACTGTCTATGGCAAGCAGACCTGGAGCGACACTAAAGACAACGAAGGACGCCCCATCGCCAAAAAAGAAGCCTCGCCCACTCTCCAGGGCCATACCGTCTGTCCTGGCGCGCTGGGCGCAACCAACTTCCTGGCCCCCTCGTACAGTCCGCAGACCCGCACGTTTTACTTAACCGCGCGCGATCAGTGCGACATCTTCAGCACCGCTCCCCAATCCTACGAACCTGGACACGCCTTCTACGGCAGCGCCTACTTCCCCTCCGAAGATGCGCAGCCTTATCTCGGATTCCTAAAGGCCATCGACCCGACAACCGGTGACATTAAGGGAAAATTTCAGCACACTTCTCCCACCTGGTCCGGAGTTCTCTCCACCGCCGGAGGCCTGGTCTTCACCGGAGACGCCGAGGGAAACTTCATCGCCTTCGACGCCTCCAATCTCAAACCGCTGTGGCATTTCCAGATGGGCGCAGCCGTCTACGCTCCCCCCATCGCATTCTCCATTGACGGAAAGGAATACGTAACCATCGCAGCGGGCAGCGCACTCTACGCCTTTGGCCTGCCTTAGAGCTGCATATCGAGCTACTAGCTTCTAGCTAGGAGCTAGAAGCTTCATTGTCTTACCCGGTACTCGCGTTTCCCCGGTTGACGCGGAATCTAGCTTCGTATTAATCTGCGATTACACCGGAAAGGAGGTGGTCTGATGACAAGTTCTGAAGGCAGTTGTAGAAAGACCAATAGACCAGGTGAGGTGGCTGAGACTTAGAGCGGTCGCTCTAAGCGGGGCTCTGGGCGTGAGAATTTGTAAGCACTCCGTCACGAGCTACAGCCCGCACACTACCGGTGAATAAGGATTGCTTCCGCCTGGCGCAGGTCGGTCAGGATCCCGGAGTTGCCGTAGAGGCCACGTAGAGTGACCACCTCTTGGTCAATCCCAAACAGTACACCGGGACGTCCCGCAGGTTCTTGCAACTTGCGGGACGTTTCTTTTTGCCCTAGGCTCTCTAGGCTGCTTTCAAAGAGGGCTTCTCAAGCTTGAACGATTCCGCTTCGATAAAGATACGTTGCACGCTGGGTTGTTCCCGGCGAATGTTGGCCTCAATTCGCTCGATGGCTGATTCCAACTGCTCGAGCGTGAGCTTCCGGCGAAACTGAATATTGACCGTAAGCAGCACCTGCTCGGGCCCCAGTTGCATAGTCAGCAGATCCCCTACTTCGACCACCGCGGGATCTGCGCGGATAATTTGGTTCAAGCGTTCGATACGGCGCAGGTTGGTTCTTTCGCCCACTAGCAGCGCGCCGCTCTCCCGGCCTAAAAATACCGCAATCACCGCAAGCACCAGGCCGATCACAATCGACGCAATCGGATCCAAATACGGATTATTAAACTGGCGCCCAAGAAAAATCGCGAGGAACGCCAGCACTACACCCAGCAACCCCGCCGAGTCCTCGAGAAAAACGGTGAACACGGTTGGGTCTTTGCCCCCGATGATTTCGTCCCAGGTGCTCTCGTTCGGATCCTTTCGCGACCGCAACTCCCGATACGAAATGCGCCACGAGTAGAAGTCGAATACGGCTGCCAGGGCAAGCACAGCGTAGCTCCAGCCCGGGTGGGTCGGGATTTCCGGATGCTTCAGATGCGAGATTCCCTCGTAGACTGCCAGCCCGCCGCCGACTCCGAAAATATAGACGGCCACCAGCAGAGAATAGAAATACAGCGCCTTGCCATGCCCGTACGGGTGTAGCGCGTCCGGCGGACGCGCACTGCGCTTGATCCCCAGCAATAACAGCAGTTCGTTTCCTGAATCTGCCGTGGAATGAAAAGCCTCCGCCAGCATGGCAGAACTGCCCGTGACCGCCGCTGCGACAAATTTGCAGACTGCGATCGCAATGTTGGCGAAAATCGCCGCGTAGATAACGCCTTTGGACTCGCGCGTGGCCATAGTCGGGGCCGCGCCAGCTAGCGAAGCCCAGTATTAGTCACCAGGAAACCGCGGGATGTTGCCACCTCTCTCCGTGTTTTCTTCCGGGGTACGCCTTTGCTATGGCAGTCAGCGCATTTGACAGTGTGGATGTTGTGCGGACTCTTCAGGTTTTTGAACGTGGTATCCATCTTCTCCACGTCTAATCCGCAATTCGAGAGCTGCGGATGGCAGGTCGTGCAGGAAGCGCGAGTTTTCTGCCCATGCTGTTCGTGACATGCCAGGCAACTCAGGCCCTCGTGAACGCCAACCGGCGTGCGATCATCGGCCGACTGCACTTGAGCGCTTGCCGTTGGAGCGTGGCACTGGTAGCAAAGAGCCTGCCTCTGATCCGGGCTGATCTTCACCAGCCGCGCTCCCTCGTACATCTGAGGCAGTGGCAACCGGCTGACCGCTACATACTCCTGCTCGCGGCGGTCAAATAAGGCCAGCGATGGGCGACTGACATCCTCCTTCGAACTGGCATCGTCCGGTTTCACTGCAGGAGATGGCGATAGCGGCGTCCCATAGCGATGCATCTGGTGGCACGTGAGACAAGGCATCGCGGGTTGGCTAGCGAGTCGCCCTTCCCGAAGTTGCCACGGCCCCTTAGTGTTCACGGGCGTGACCAGATCCCTGATTCCGCCCTGGTAGTGCATCGAGTGACAGCGCAGGCAATCGTCGATCAAGAGCGTCCGCTGATTGTGGTCGGTATTGAGAAAAATCTTTGAATAACTCGCCCCATGTGGCCCCGCTGACCAGTCCGCATACTCCTGGCGATGACACTTGGCACACCGCTTCTCGATTCGCAGCACGTCGTCGGTCTTCAAGCGCACCTGCTCAGGGATCTCCCCGCGCAGGTGTTTTGCCAATTGCCCCAGGTTCTTCAAGTGAAAACCAGCATCCAGCGTCAGCACGTCTCCGTGGCATTCCGAGCAGGCAACATTCCGATGCGCCGACTCATGCCAATCCCGGTAGGGCTGCCAGATTTCGTGGCACTTCGTGCAGGAGCGGCCTTGCGAATAGCTGTAGTACACGCTCGCGCCGGGCAGGAGCAGGATGGCGAACAATACCGCTGCCAGCGGTCCGAGCACGCGAGCCCGCAGAAACTTTCGTTTCGCCCCGCCCGACAGTTTCTCAGCCCCGGCCATGCGTCCCCTTCCACGTCTTTACCAGGTTGTCCGAGGCGAGGTATGCGATCGCCATAATCGTCAGCACGGGGTTGAAGCCGCCGTTGTTGACATGCACGCTGCCATCGATCACGTACAGGTTGTCCATGTCGTGCACCCGGCAGTATTTGTCCACTACGGAAGTCCTCGCATCGTTCCCCATGCGGCAAGTCCCCGCCTGGTGCTGACCGCCGCTCGGGATATCCAGAAACGTCCAGTGCAATCTGAAAGTCTTGCTGGCGCCAGCCTCCTTTAGCCACGCCTCGGCCTTGCCGGCCATGAACTCTGCGCCCAGCAAGTCATTGGGATGGTGCCGGCCCGAGATGCGCGCCACTGGAATTCCCCATGCGTCTTTCACCTTTGGATCCACCTGCACTCGCGACTCGAACACCGGCATCTCTTGCATAGGGCCCATGACAGTCATGTTTCGCTTGAAATAGCGGCGCATGAAGTCCTTGTGGGCTGCGCCCCAGCGTGGAATTCCCACCTCTGCTGCGCCACTCGCGACCTGGTAAGGGGACCGAAGGAATTCGTTGGCGAGAAGTCCGCCGGCGACGAAGCCGGGATTCCCATGGTTGAAGTCGCAGATTGCAATCGAAGCGCCGGGCCCGAGGTCGTCGTAAATCTCCTGCTCGAACAATCCAGACGCGCCGGTGTAGGAATGGCCTTGCAGGTTGCGGCCCACCCAGTTGTATCGGTTTCCCAATCCGTTGGGGAACATGCGGCTCTTTGAATTCAGCAACAGGCGCGGCGATTCCACCGCCGAACAGGAAACTACGACGAGGTCCGAAGTTTGCTCCTGCAAGCGGCCTTTAGGATCGAAGTAGGCGACGCCGGTCACGCGTCCACGGTCGTTCGTCATCACCTCTTTCGCGATGCACTCGGCTCGCAATTCGCAGTTTCCGGTCTCGATCGCTCGCGGGATGACCGTGTTTTGCGTGCCGCACTTGGCGCTCACCTCACAGGCATAGCCCACGCACCAGCGGCAGCGGATGCATGCTCCGCGCCCGTTGTACGGGACCGTGTTCCGCAGCATCGGAATGGGAAAGGGATGAAGTCCTAAGCGCTTCGCCGCCGGTTCCAGAATCTGGAAGCCACGGTTGGCGGGAAGCGGTGGCATGGGCAACGCCCGCCGGCGCGGCGCGCGAAACACATTGCCCGAATCATCCCCCGAAACTCCAATCTCCCATTCCGCTTTTTCGTAAAAGGGCTCAAGGTCTGCGTAGCTGATCGGCCAATCATCCAGCGTGCTGCCTTCGACGGCCCCATATGTCGATCGCAGCCGAAAATCCTGTTCCATGAAGCGCCAAGCCATCGCTCCGTAGCTGAGAGTACCGCCGCCAACGCACGCGGCATTGTTGCTGTAGGCCCAGTGATTCGAAGGCACCACCTGTTCGCCGCCCGAGTTGTCGGCATACACCCGGGGATTGCGTTCATCGGGGCCGAAAGAAGCGCCCAGCACACTGGTGCGCTGGTTGCGCAGATCGTCTTTACGATCATCAAACGGAGTGAACCATTTGCCTCGCTCCAGAAGCACGACACTCAGCCCAGCTTCGGCGAGTTCTTTGGCAACGATGCCGCCCCCGGCTCCGCTTCCGACCACCACCGCGTTGACATGCTTCAAAGCCATGGCACAACTCGCTTACCCGTTCTGTTTCTTGGGCGCGTTCTGCTGGCGGCCAAGAATCGGGGGATAAGGCAGGCCCAGCATCGTCCAACTCACGCCATCGCGATTCCCGCCATGCCGCGGATCGCCATAAAATCCCTGCATGGTGTGATCGATCAGGTACCCGAAGAACTCGGAAGAGGACGCCTGTTTCCAGATCGCTCCCGGAGCCTTGCCCTCTTCAACCTGGCGCAGCACGATGATCTGCTGCTCTGAGCCAAGGTCCGCAAACAGCTTCCCGTATTGTGCCCGGCTGCTCTGGTCCACCCCCGCCAGCCCTCGGCGGTAGGTCGCCTGCAGGTTCTTGTAAGGCCCGCAAAGTTGACGGTCGATGAAGTTCACCACCCCGGCCCACGAAGCGCCGGGATCCTGATCGGAAGGGACGATCTGATCGCTGATCGCCGCCAGCGTCCGCGCCTCCTCAATCTTCAGGAATCGCCACGGAGTTCCGTTCCTTCCGCAAGCCACCCCGACACCGCTCGCGGCCGCAGCGGCAACTGCCGCTTGCAAAAAGGCGCGCCGACTCAATCTGAGCCTGGATCCCACGGGGCTTCTCCCGCCCGAATCTAAGACCGTCCCTCTGCCGGGGCTGTGATGGGCATCACGAACGGGCGTGACCGGGCCGCTGTACTTCCCTTCCCGCGTCGAGTCACGTAGGGACAGCCTCTCAGGCTGTCCAGGCCGGGCGAAGCCCGGCGGCTGGGTTCAATAGCGTGTCTAGAGTTGGTGGCGATGTAAGTCTCGCGAATCCCATTTCGCGCTCCCGAATTTGGGAACCATGCCCGTTCCCGCTGCCGTAGTAAAATCGATGCAAACAGCAGTTAGCCGGCATACCCAGTCACTCTGCCCAGTGTTGAACTCCGACGATCTCAAAGAGCGCCAGCGCCTCGCTGAAACTTACGCCGCCATGACAGACGGCGAACTGCTGAAGCTTGCCTCCAATCCCGAAGCGCTGACCGAAACGGCATGGGAAACGCTGGAAGATGAACTCGATCGCCGTCATCTGGAACTTCCACCCGAGCCCGCGGAGACCCCTGCTCACATCGATTTCCGCAGGCTGGTCACCATCCGCCAGTTCCGCGACCTTCCCGAAGCCCTCTTAGCCAAGGGCAGCCTCGAGTCCATGGGGATTCAATGCTTCCTGCGCGACGACAACCTGGTGCGCCTCGACTGGTTCATCTCCAACTTCGTCGGTGGAGTGAAACTCTGCGTCAATCCCGAGGACGCCGAAAACGCCACCCGTTTGCTGGACGAGCCCATCCTCGAAGGCATGTACGTACACGGCGTGGGACTCTACGAGCAGCCGCGCTGCCCCAAGTGCCAATCCCTCGATGTGAACTTTCAGGAACTCGATCGCCCCGTAGCGTACCTGAGCGCCTTCCTGCGAGTCCCCATGCCGATTCAGCGCAAGGGATGGCGCTGCCATTCCTGCCATGCGGAGTGGGATGGCGAAGAGAATCCGCCTAGCGACCCAGCTTAAAGAAACCTTTCAGAATTACCTCTGAGGTATCGTCGGCCAATTTCAAGGATGACAACTTTTCGCGCCTGAACCACTGCACCTCGGCGGCATCGCTCGCGGCGAGAAGTTCCCCTCCAAGCGGCCGGCACAAGAAATCGATCAGCACATAGTGGTACTGCACCCGCTGCTCGGGATCACGCAGGATTCGGTCGTATACCCCCAACAGTTCTCCCGGCTCGACCATCAATCCCGTTTCCTCTCGCGCCTCGCGCACAGCCGCTTCCCGTACCATCTCCCCAACTTCCAGAACGCCCCCGGGAATCGACCATTTCCCTTGAATCGGCGGATGCGCGCGCTTCACCAGCAAGACGCGATCTCCTTCAATGATGATTGCGCCCACTCCAACAAGCGGAAGTTCTGGGAATTCACGCCTGATAACCATGCCGAAGCTGGATTATAGCGTTGAGCGCTGCTCCACCGAACGTGTAGCCCTGGACGCCCTCGTCCGGGGTTGCGCGCGAAGCGCACAATGAGAACTGCCGAAGAAACGCAAACTGCGGCTCAATCCCGGGTATTCACGTCTCATGTTGTTTCGCTCATAGCTCGCAGCTCATAGCTCCTACGGTGCAGGATGTACATCCTCTCCCCGCTCCGCTTGCTAGAATATCGCTGTTAGACATGGCCCTCGAAGAATACAAGCGCAAGCGGCGGTTCGAAGAAACGCCGGAGCCTCCGCCGAAAGTCGAAAGGAAAAAGGGCAATCGCTTCGTTGTGCAGAAGCACGAAGCCACACGCTTGCATTATGACTTCCGCCTCGAGATGGAAGGCGTTCTCAAGTCCTGGGCCGTTCCCAAGGGGCCGTCGCTCGATCCTGCTGACAAGCGCCTCGCCATGCAGGTGGAAGATCATCCCGTCTCTTACTTCGATTTCGAAGGGAACATCCCCGAGGGAAATTACGGTGCGGGCAGCGTGATGGTTTGGGATGTAGGAACCTGGCAGCCGCTTTCGCCCGTGCCGGTAGATGGAAAATATGTTCCCGGCACGGAAGCCGAGGCTGCTTCCATGCTGGCGAAGGGCGACCTGAAATTTCGCTTGAACGGCAAACGTCTCCAGGGCGACTTCGCTCTGATCAAGATGAAAGGTCGCCGGCCGGGCAGCAAAGGCAACGAGTGGTTGATGATCAAGAAGCACGACGACCATGTCGTCGAGGGATACGATGCCGGCGACATTGACGAGTCGGTCCTCAGCAAGCGCAGCATGGATGACATTGCCGGCGACGCCCGCTCCCGCGAATGGAAGAGCGACCGCCCTGCAGCCCGCGGCAAGTTAAAAGCCGCCTGGCTCGCCGACGCCATCGCGCGCGTGGAGAAAAAAAAAAGACCAAAACCACAGAGCACGCAAACGCAAAAACTGAGAAAACGGCGGTAAAGACTCCGCCTTCACCGACACCCTCACCCCCACCCCTCAAAAGCGCCCCCAAGGGGACAAAACAAGCAGCAGAGATCCCGGTAGATCTAAGTCCCCCAAAATCCTCCGCGTCCTCAGCGTCCCCTGTGGTGATGGTTTTAAAGCCGCAGAGAAGGCCAATGCCGCAGAGCATCTATCCCATGCTGGCCGAATCCATCACCGAGCCATTCGACAGCCCGGACTGGCTCTTCGAGATCAAGTGGGACGGCTATCGTGCCGTAGCCTTTCTTGAGAATGGCAAAGTACGTCTCGTCTCGCGCAATCAGAACGAACTCACCGCCCGCTATCCCGAACTGAAAGATATGGCCCGCTTCCTCAAGGCCAAAAATGCCATCATCGACGGAGAAGTGGTCGCTATCGATGAGCATGGCAAGCCCTCCTTCAGTCTCATGCAGCAGCGCACCGGATTCCGCCCCGGCGGAAAACGCGGCCCCACGAACGCCGATGTCCCCGTTCTCTATTATGCTTTCGATCTCATCTACGCCGACGGCGAAGACTGGCGCAAGATCCCCCTCGAAGATCGCAAGCGCAAGCTGCTCTCGCTGATCACGCCCGGCGATTCGCTGCGGTTCTCCGATCATTACGAGAAGAACGGCAAAGCCCTGTTTGACATGGTGAAACAGAAGGGCCTCGAAGGCATCGTCGCCAAGCGCCGCGCCAGTTGCTACGAAGAGCGCCGCAGCCGTGAATGGCTGAAAATTAAAATCCGGCACACCATCGAATGCGTCGTCGGAGGCTTCACCGAACCCGAAGGCAGCCGCGCCCACTTCGGCTCTCTGGTCTTGGGACTCTACGACAAGCAAGGCCGCCTGATTCACGTCGGCCAAGCCGGAAGCGGCTTCAATCACAAGTCCCTTGCAGAAATCTGGAAGACACTGAAGAAACTTGAGACCCGGCAGAATCCATTCTTCGGCGAAGTCGAGGCCCTGCGCCGCGTCGCCGCCTGGGTCAAGCCAGAACTCGTCGCGGAAATCGAATACGCCGAATGGACCCACGGCACCGGCCCGGGCGGCGCTCCAAAGCTCCGTGCTCCCGTCTTCCTTGGCCTGCGCGACGACAAGAACCCGAGCGACTGCAAATTAACTCAGATCACGGAACCGAACACGTAGGGACAGCCCGTTTTGTAGAGACATAGCTAGCTATGTCTCTACGGCGCACCCCTTCTACTTGATATCCTTCATCGCCAGCAACGTCCCGTAATCCTGGCCGCTGGCGTCCACCCCCCGTGCCACAATGCCCGCGAATGCATCGCGCAGTTCCGGCCACTTCTGCAGCGCGGCTTTCATCACGCTGACGTTATCCTGATATGCCTGGTTGGTGTTGGCGATACTCGCCGTCTGGTACCGCACGATCAGGTCCAGGTCTTTGCCCACAACCTGCGGAAACACGGACAGCATTTTGTAAGTGACCGCGCCCGCCGGAAGATCAACCGTCTTGCCGCCACCCGGAAGGTCGGTTGGTTGCAGGTTCTGCGATTCGTCGAACAGCTTGTCCGTGGCCAGCGTGCTCATAAACGGGAGCGGCGAAATCAGGCTGCGCGCTTCCTCGTAGTAAAACCATGCATTGTGCAGTTGCCCTTTTGTCTTGTACTCCCGCGCCCGCGCCAGGAACCACTCGCTGTCGTGTCCTGCCACCTGCGCCGGTTTGATGTACAGGCCGCCCAGCTTCCAATCCGTGCCCACCTGCTGCAGCACTTCCGAGAACATGATTCGTCCGGCCGACGAAGTCGCGTCCAGCAGTGCCACCGCATACTTCGCCGGCGGCAGACTATTCAGGTAAAATGCCGCGCTGTTCGCAGTCTGGCCGGTCTTGCCGAACACTCCACAATAAAACTCGGCGTTGGGAATCGGCGCTGGTCCGGAAGCATCCAGGAGAAAGTAGGACTTAAGAGTCGCCTGCGCCCCCGTGAGATTCGCCTGGTTCTCTTTGATCGTACCCTCGATGCCGGAAAAATCCGAGGCCAGGCTCGGGATCGCATTCTGCCGCAGCGACGCCACATCCCCCTTGCTCGTCATGTCGAAATACCGCTGCGCGGTGGTCTGAATAGCCGTCTTACTCGCCGCGTCGAGGTCGCTCGTGGTTTGGCAACTTTGCCCGTGCGCCTTCCACGACACCAATACCAGCAGCCAAACGGCACTCCAGTACACCAAAACCTGAGAACCGCGAGCGGTCAGTTTCATAGGTCGTCCCACCTTTGCTTTCTAAAACATGGAAGCCTTGGCTCAGTGTACCCCCGCCAAGCCATGCGCTTGATTAGATTTCAACTCCCCGGAAATGGTTGACTGTAATCGACTTGCCCCTCTTTCGCCCGATTCGGCGACATGCAAAAATCCTGCAAGAACCAATATTACCCGCGTTCTGAATCCGTGGGGATGGTCGCGGGGCAGCGCGCACCCTCCAGTGCTAGAATTTATTAAAGGTGGTCTGCCGCATCCCCCACCAACCGTTCAGCCGAGAGGAGCAGTGATGAGCACGGGATCTAGATTCAGGAACATTGGCTTCGCTGTCGGACTCAGCTTGGCCATCCTGTGCCCCGCGGTTTTCAGTTCGGCGCAAGCTCCGGCCAGCGCTCAGCGCAGAGCCATCAAGGCTAAGGCCAAGAAGGCCGAGCTTCCTCCGCTGCCCTCTGGTCCCACCGGCCCCGTGCAGCCCATGCCGCTGGATGCTATCGCTGCCATGGCCCCTCAGGTGACCTACGAAAACAATCAGCTAACGATTGTGGCCCCTAATTCCACCTTGGCCGACGTTTTGCGGGCCGTGCGCAAAACTACCGGAGCCGAAATCGACGTCCCTGCTGCTCCCGAGCGGGTTGTGACCCACCTCGGGCCGGGGCCCGCCCGCGATGTGCTGGCGGATTTGCTCAATGGATCGCGCTTCAACTATGTCCTGCTCGGTGCTGCTGGCGACGAGAGTGCCCTCACCCGCGTGGTTCTGGTGGCAAAAACCGAAGGCGTAACTCCCACTCCCAATCAACCTGTGCCGGCAGCGCCTCAGCCGGGGATGGCTCAGGCAAACCCAGGTCTGCAGCCTCCGCAGGAAAACGTTCCACCTGACGTCAATGACCCAGCCATGGCGGACGATAGCAACAACGTCGTTGATGAAAATGCCGAGCAGCAGCCCCCGCCGGACGGCGCCGAGCAGCAAAATCCCGATCAGCCGCAGGTAAAAACGCCGCAGCAGATGTTGCAGGAGATGCAGCAGCGGCAAATGCAGCTGCAGATGCAGCAACAACCAGGCCAGCCGCCCCAAGGCTCAGGCATGCCCCCACATCCCCCGCAGGAACAATAGGCGGAATCGTAAAGAGTATATCTGGACGCACGTAGGGACAGCCTCTCAGGCTGTCCGGTTCACGCACGTAGCGACGGCCTCTCAGGCTGTCCGCTCCGGCCCCATTCTTACGGCTGCGAACCCCGGGATCCTTCCGAACGAATCATCCCGCCCGCTGCAACTCGCGCCTCGCTCGCGGCAATACTCTTCTGCAACAGTTCCCAGTCCCGCGCCACTTCAGTTTCTGAGATTCCGTGCGAAGCCCGCCGGCTCAATACCGCCTGCAAACGGGCCTCCAGCAGTTGCCGCACTAACTGAGGCGGAGCATCGCTCTGCAATATGTTTCCTGGCGTCAGACCGACTTCCACCGGAATTTCGTCAGCTCTCATCTGAAGAACCGGCTGACCGTTCTCGTCCATGGAAATCTTGGATTTCGCCTGCAGCTTTCCCCATGACCTCTCCAGCTTCCCGCGTGATTTATCCGGATACGCTCCGGCCAGGAAATGCTTCAACTGTTGCCGGTACGCGCGCAGATCCTCGGGATCCAGCGGGGCCTCCGGGTCACTACCCACAACAAACACTTTCGCCCCGCGTCCCGGATCAAAGCGTCCGGTGCCCGTACCCACGTACACCGCCGCCACGCAGCCCGCGAATAGAGGATTCACAACCACGCTGGGCACAATGTACTTCTTGGCTTTCACAAACGACTCCATCACCCCGTGCACCGCCGTACTCCGCGGCATCGTACCTGGCACTTGCGCAATCACGATTCTGGAGAACTGCAGCTCGGGATGATGAGCCGCGTGCTTCGTCATCATCTTTGCCAGCTGCTTCGGGCTGGTCATCCCCAAATCAGCCACGATGCTGCGGTGAAATGACTTGGGAAAATAAAAGTTGAGGAGGTCTTTGGAAAAGTCCGCGCAATTCCTGTAGCTCAAATGAAAATGAGACTCGTTCCGCGAGGAGTTGAGCTTTCGAATCAGCGCCGCATCCTGTTCGGGCGTGGTTTCGATCTCGAAACCGTAGATCGTACGGTCGTAGGAAGACCCCACGAGTTCGTACCAGTTCCCCTTCGGGATCTCGCCATTCCGACCGTCCGGAGCGATTTCTCCCAGATACTTCCGGCGATACTGGTCGCGCAAAAATAGCGTCGTCTTCGCGTCTGCGAACAGCGGCACGTCCTGCGCCCGCTCCACCGCATACAGGTAAGGAATCAGCGGAATGGCAACCCAGTCGTATCCCCCGACTCCGTCATAGCGGCTGATCACAATGCCGGTTTCGCCGGGAGCACAAGGACGAAGCTTGACCGGAGTCTCTGCGCACACGCCGGAAAGATAAACCGCAGCGTGACCCGTCGCCGTGAAGAAACCCAGCTTGCCGTAAGGTTCTTCTAGGAAGAGTGTTGCCGAAGCATGCGCAAAAGCGGAGAAAAGCCCGAACGCGATGACTGCTGTCCCCAACGCGCGCCGCATGAACTGGATGTGGCGTGTGAACTTCATGATCCCTACTTCCGAATCTAAACTCCTTATTAAGAACCCCTTACGAAGAGATTAGTTGCTGGTACCCAAAAACGCTAATTACTAAAGTGTGAGTGACTTAGCGCTTCTCAACGGCGAACAGCCGGCGAACCTACCCCAATCAGCCTGCATTGTCCCCCGTCAACCGCTTGATCGCCCAACTCGCACTTTTGGCCACAGACTCCTCCGGATCACGGCTCATCTTCTCCAACTCGGGAACGAATTCCCGCCGTCCGCTATTCCCCATCGCAATCGCCACGTTCCGGCGCAGCCCTGCGGGCTTGGCGCGGCGAATCGGCGAGCCTCGAAACTTCTCGCGAAACTCCTCCGCCGACATCTCCGCCAGCCACTCCAGTGCCGGATTCACCAATCCTTCTCGAGGCGCGAACTCGGGCACCGTCGAATGCGGCGCTTTCCGGTTCCACGGACACACATCCTGGCAAATGTCGCAGCCAAACACTTGCTGTCCGATGCCCGCCCGCAATTCCTCGGGAATCGATCCGCGCTTCTCGATCGTGAGATACGCAATGCAGCGGTTCGAATCAAGTTCATACGGTTGCAAGAGCGCATCCGTCGGACAGGCCTCAATACAACGCGTGCAGCTTCCGCATCGGTCCGGCGCAGGCACATCCGCCGTCAATTCCACCGAGGTGAGAATTACTCCCAGAAACAGCCACGAACCCTTCTGCTGATTGATGACGCACGTGTTCTTCCCGATCCATCCCACTCCCGCATACTTCGCAAATACCCGCTCCACGATCGGCCCGGTATCCACGTAGCTGCGCGTCACCACTCCTTCGACCGCCTCGTGCAACGCAGCTTCCACCTGCTTCAGCCGGCGCAGCACCGCATCGTGATAATCCTCGCGGCTCCACGCATACCGCGAAATCCATCCGCGTTCCGGGTCCTTCACTTCCGTCGAGTAAGGATGGCCGGTGTTGTAGTTGATCGCGCACACAACCACGCTTCGAGTCCAGGGCGCCACCCGCGCCAGTGATGCGCGTTTCAGTTCACCTTGCTCATCCCGCGCCTCCATGTACTTCATCTCGCCCGCGCGGCCCGCCGCAATCCACCGGCGAAAATGCTCCAGTTCGCGCGCATCCGCCGCAGGAGCCACTCCCGAAAGCTCGAATCCCGCCTCAAGGGCGGCCCGCTTCACAATGGACGTAAGGTCCGGCATGGAGTTCACCGCAGATTTTCGTTGCGAGGTGGCGTAAGGGCCACGGATTTCACTGATTTTCACAGATCAATTCTCTTTCATTCTGATCCGTGAAAATCCGTGGCTAATGATGTTTGGGGAGGACCAGCTACACACCAAGCTTCTTCACTTCTTCACCGTAATACTTACGGTACAGGATATCCCACTCCTGCGAACCTTCGAGGATGGTCCGCTTCTGGGTATCGATCTTCTGTCGCGCCGCCTGGTCGATCTTCGCTTCCTGGTTCAGCAGATCTTCCAGAATCTTCCGCGTTTCCTGCCGGATGGTATTTGGATCTTCGATGAACTCCACCTCGTCCATCAGCTTGAGCACATCCGCAACCGCCCGGGCCAGCACGTTCACTTTGTCGCGGCTCAGTCTCACAGCACCGCCTTGTACTTGCGCACCAGTTCGTTCTTCACCTTGCGGAACATCTCCTGGTAATTGGCTCCGGTCTTGTTCATTTCGTCGGAGTAGGCTTCCAGGATGACCCGCACTTCGTCGTTGATGCGATCTTCCAGCGAAAGCTCGTCCACCAGCGCCGCGTTCACGCGCTCGGTCACCGGCGGAACCTTTTCGGTTTCGATGAACTTGCCGGCAATCAATCTTTTAGTGACTTCGCGGGCCAAGTAGCCCACATATTCTTTGGAAAAAAGCATGGATGGGTCGCGTCTTCCGCTTGGCGTTGCTATTTGTAATGAATACAAAAGTGTAACACAGCGCAGAGACAGGTGAGCACGCTGAAAACCGTTTTGATTTGCCTTGCTAAGTGATGTGGTGATGTTTCGCCACCCACCAACGTACTCGTAAAATGAATGCACACCCCAGTAGCATGTACCTCAATGGAACCTCCGCCGCGCTCCGCCCACCCTTTCGCCAAAATGCGAAAGGACGTGGCTCCCCGCGGGAATAGTCTCAGCAAAGAACCCCTTACGTAAGGGTGAGCTACCCGCCTGAGTATGCCGCGAAAAAAAAAGCAGGGGCACTCAGTGCCCCTGCTCCCAACCAATACAGTTCCACTATTGCGGCGTGAAGCCGCCGATGAACGTACCCCAGTTCGCATTCACGGTCCGCGGCGCATTCGGAATGTATTCGTTCCCCATCCAAATCGTGCCGTTCTCATCGGATACCGCAGCGGAGTAGTCGCCCCAACGTCCTACGCGGCTGCTGGCGCCGAATTGCGCGTATCCGGTGAAGCCGTCGTCGGGCAGGGCGCCGAGGGCAGAAATCCGAATTGCACCCGTGCCATTGACGTCAATCGGGGCGTACCCTGCGCTGGGATAGAAGTTCAGTCCGACCACGCTGAACGCCACCACGCCCTTGCCTTGGCTGTTGACCGCCACCGACGGAAACAGCACGTTTTGTTGGTTGGAACCGTCAATCGCGATGTAGCCCTGGTTGACCACCGAAGCCGAAACCGCGCCCCCACTGAGCGCAGGTGACAAGATGAACCAGGCTGCTGCTGCACGCACTGGGCCGTTTTGGGTCTTTGCTGAGGTGGGGACCGCCGTCCACAGCTTGCCTGCCGCAAAAACGACCTGCTGCGCGCGGTCATCATTCGCAGAGACCAGTTCCTCATGATCCTTAAGAGACATGCCGAGTGGGAAGGGCCCGGGTTTTTGCTGTGCCTGTGGCGGAGCGCCATAGGATTGCGTATTCACCACTGCATTGACCAGCGAGACGCTTGGCGACGCAGAGTTCAGGGTGTCGGTGCCAGTCAGGGCCCAGATCACCAAGCGATTGTCCACTGAGTTGGTGAAATCGAGGGCGCTAACAAAATACTCCGTATTGTTGGCGAAAGTACCACCCGGCGGGACCGTGGCCGGCTGAACGGAGAACGCGAACGGCATGCCCGCTTCGGTCAAATTACCAAAATGGATCCCGGTGATCGCGCCCGCACTAGCTGACTCCAGCGCCGACTTGGACAAGGCATACAAATTCGCCCCGCTAAAGCTGAAGGTCGCTAGCCCAAATGCGTTGGTGCTGATGTAGAAGCCGTTTGCATCGGCACCGATCAACGGTTGGTCACCGAAACACGGGCACGCGGCAAAAGCACCACCATCGTTGGTCACATCCAGGGTCAGAATGGTCCAGTTGCTAGTGGGATCGGACGTCTGGCTCACAGCGATATAGATATTCACTGGCGCGATCAGTGCGCCTGTATCTGACTTTCGGCTGAGCACCAAGCTGGTCAAGAAGAATCGCTGTGTAGATGCGTCGTAGTAGACCCGCGGGTCTGTGGGTTCGGGTCCATAGACAACTGGGTTTTTGCTGCGATCGATTGCTGGCGGCAGCCCGAAGAAACTGCTCAAAGCGACCGTTCCCGTCAGAGGTGTTCCGGAGGTGTTGAAAACCCGCACGGCGTCGTTCACCGCCTCGACCACGAAAGTATTTCCCACTGCCAGTCCCTGGTCGGGGGGCTCCAGACTGAATTGATTGCCATTGTTCGCGAGCCGCTGGTCGAGATGCGACAGCGCGTTGAAGCCGGAAAAAACGTCCCCTGCTGTCGTGGTGAGTGCACTGCCGGCTGGAGTAGGCACGTGCGCCGAAGATACGCGTGCCGGTGAAATCGTTCCTGTGATTTGGGGTTTGGTAAATTGCTCATCCACCTCCGGCCCAATGAAGACCTCGTTGCCTATTTCTGTGGGCGCCGAGCCGGGCTGAGCGGATAGGTTGCTGGTTCCAGCTACCTTGATCTGCCGAGTTGAGCGATTCTGCGCGCATAGTGTTGCGGCCACGCAGAGCACGACCAAGACAGGCCCGATTTGCCGATGCAATCGCATCATAAATTTACTCCTTTTTGTATTTGGAACGATCTATTATGCCGGCGAAATCCCTGGAGCGGGGTAGCGGTGCAGACATCTGTGACCTCGAACGGTCTGGATTGTCGCCGTGCTGTTTTAGCAGCCCGAGAAGGCTACCCGAAGTCGTCAGCCGTACCAGAAAACCCCAATAGGGTAGCAGGCAACCCGGCTTCCAGCAAGGGTTGTGGCACAATTTCCTAAGTGCGTAATCACGCCAAGTAGGCTTCACTGATGGCTGCTGCAAGGGCAACACCAATATTCGAACGCCCCTGATCGGATGAGGTGCCGGACTCACTGTTCTTAACAGGCCTTAGCGCTTATCCACTTTCGAAGAGTTTTGTGACTTTGTTTCGCCTGAACCCCATCGTGTTCGAGATCGAAAGCCACGATGTCCCCGTGGCGAGGCATTTATTGAGTCTGCGCCGGCTGATCGCGCAATGTGTACACAAACTGCCGAATTTCGTGACGCTCACGTTTGACCTGTTGCTCCGACTGCTTCGCCAGTTGCTGCTGAATTCGCAATTCCTCTTTCGACTTCTCCGGTTCTCCCGCCTGCCGGTACGCCTGCCCTAAACGGAAATGCGCTTCCTCCAGTTGTGGATCGATCTGAATCGCCCGTTGATACTCTGCGATCGCGTTCGCATAGTCCCGCTCCTCCGCGCGCAGAATTCCCAACTGCAGATGCGCCGCCGCAAACTTCGGATTCCCCCGAATCGCAGATTTCAGCAGTGCTTCGGCATGTCCAATCGCAGGATCCTTCGCGTCCCTGCGCGTCTTCCACAGCGCCAGCGCGTAGTAGTAATTGGCCTCGGCATTCCGCGGCTCCATAGTCGCAAATCGCTGCAGCCTCTCCAATTCCGCCGGCGAAGGCTTGCTCTCCGCCCGCAACATCTTCCCCAGAAAGATATATGCCGATGAATCCCCCGGATTCAGATCCGATGCCTCGCAGATCCTTTGCACCGCCTGTTCGTTCGCACCGCGCGCAAACCAGGCCGCACCCAGCCCAATCAGCATCCGAGCCGACTTTGGATACAGCGAATTCCCTTTCGTAAAAACCTGAACTGCAGGTTCCGGCGCATGATGGAGCAGAAGTTCGGCGCCCCAATCGAATAAATAGGGCTCCCTCGCATCAAGTTCCGCCGCACGCTGGTATTGTCGAACCGCTTCCAACGGATCGCCCCGCTTCTCCTCCGCATCCCCCAGCGCGTGATGGATTTCCGCATCCTCAGGCTGAATCTCCGCCGCCCGCCGCAGGTATGCGACGGCCTCCTCTGCCCTGCCGGTAGCGAGAAGCAGCGTCCCCAAATGGTGATTCGCTTCGGCGCTGGCCGGTTCGTGATCCAGCGCCTCTCGCAGGGATTTCTCGGTCGCAGCCGCGTCTGCGCCTTCACCTTTTTCGGGATGCGCCAGAGTAGCCGTCTGCTTGGCCAGGGATTCTCGGGTGCGCACCACCGTGTCCGACCCATGTCCCCCAAGATTGGTCGTATCGGTAACCCCGGACACGGTGAACTGAGGCTCGTCATAAAACTGCGGAGCACTTTGCGCGGAACTCGCAGCCACGCCCAACATCACGTCGACTGTCTTGATTTCTTTCGCCCCAAGCGCAATCGTCGAAATTTCCGCAGTCCCGCTTCCGCTCACAACCCGCAAGCCATAGACTCCGGGCCGCAGATCGCTCGAGTTTGTAACTCCCGTGCGTGTCGGACGCAGCGGTGAACACCTGTTTGGAGTCTTTCGCCTGGAGTTGCACTTGAGCCTGCGACACGGCTCTTCCCTGCGCATCGCGCACCGTGCCTTTGATCGAAGCGGAATCCCCGCCCTGCGCCCAGGCGAACGCGGACAGCGTCGCGATCAGAAAGACGGCGGCCACGCACCGCCGCAGTCGATACAACCGCCCAGTGAAAAGCGTGGTCAGGAACGAAATGGAAGGGACGGGCACGACGTCAATCGAAATTCTAGCCATCAGCCCCGCAGCGGGCAACATCAGGCTCCATGAGGAACCCTCCCTGTGGACCCGCGGCACGCTGGAACGCAATGACATGGGCAAAGCCCACCCAGCCCGGCGCGCGAATCTAGCGACGCGCCGCGGCGGAACCCATTCTCGTCGACAAGTCCTTTGTTTTGAATACTTTACGTCTAACTCCTTTGTGTCTAATACTTTGCGAGACCAACCAGGGATCCGAACAATGTAACCACCCTATATTCAATACTTTACTGAATCAGGTCTAAAAAAAATTCTGGGGGTATCTCCTCATTTTCGAACGGCAAGCCAGTTCAGAAACGCAAGAATAATGGTGACGAGCAGGATGACGCTCCCGCTGAAGTCCACCCCGGTGAGCAGCCCGACGCAGATCAGCACACCGGCACCGGCAAACACCGGTCCTGCCGGCAGTCGCAGCCACGCCGCACCCGGTTGCTTCCGGCGCAGCGCCGGCACAGCCGCGCACACCGCCCCGTAGTAAACCAGCCGGGCCACCGCCGACAATGTGACGTTCCAGGTAAAACTACCCACCAGCGCCAGCACCCAGCACAAGAAGGCGAACGCGACGATCGACACATGCGGCGTCTTGAACCGGGGATGAACCGCGCCAAACACGCGCGGAAAGTCTCCCTGCTCCGCGAAAGCGAAGGTCATGCGCGGCCCAGTCAGAAAATTCGCGCTGAGGTATCCATAGACCGAAACCAGCGCGCCCACAGCCACCAGCGCCGCCCCGCCGCTTCCCATGATCAGCCGCGCCACCTCCGCCAGCGGACGATCCGTGTGGACCGTCGCGGGCAGCACGCCCACCACCACCCACTGCATTGCCGTGTAAATCAGCGTGACGATCCCCAGTGCCACGAACAGCGCAAACGGCGCGTCCCGCTTGGGATTCCGCGCTTCTCCCAGCGGATTCATCGCCGCCTCGTACCCGCCGTAAGCGAAGAACAGCAACAGCAGCGCGTCCCGCCAGGTGCGGGCGCCCGCATGTGCGGCAGGCCACGGCACCGCCGCGTGGGTCGAGAGAAAGTATCCGCCGGCCAGACACACAATCCCGAGCGGCACCAGTTTCCCGATCACGAAAACGTTGCTGACCAGAGTTCCACTTCGCACCCCGGTGTAATTCACCAGCAGCAGAATTCCCAGAAGCAGTGTCACGATCGCGAACCGCGCCGCAGGCTGCACCGCCTGCGGCCAGAACGTGCCCAGGTAAATGACCAGCAGGTTGGCATTGGCCGCGCAAGCCGTGAGCCGGCTCAGCATCATCATCCAGCCCACCTGCAACCCGGTAAACTGACCGAACGCCGCGCGGCAATAAATGTAGGTTCCGCCAGTTCCGCTGAATTGCGACGCCACCTCGCCGTAGCACGCGATGATCACGCCCATGGCAGCGCCCGCCAGCAACACTGCCCACGGACTCAGCCGCCCCACTTTGTCCGCCACCTGCGAAGGCAACCCGAAAATGCCGCTGCCCAAAATCGAATTCACCGTCAGTGCCACCAGGCTCCAGCGCCCAATAGCACGAACCAATCCTTCGCCGGTTGTGACGGGCTGATTCCTTTGCGGCATCGCGAGTTTGTATCACAAACGCGGATGGTCCGGCACCTGCGCGCACGACGGCGCACGCCGAAAGCCCCGTGCTGCAAGGCTTTCGTCACCTTTTGCGGACGAAAGTAATGCCCGAATTACGAAAGCGCATGCCCGTGGGACATCTATTCCCTGCCTTGGGCCGATGAGATGGTTAACTTGCGAACGACATGGCTTTCGAAGACACGAACGATCTCCATCTCCGAATTGCGCGCGTCACCGAAGACCTGCGAACCATTCAGCAGGAACTGAATTGCGCCGCCATGCAGGCCCCCAGCGATCCCGAACTCATGGAAGCTCTCAACTCGCTCTCCGAGACCGAGCCCATCGAGACGCTCCGCATCGCGCTCGACCAGATGCGCCATTTCCTCTGGTTCTATGCGCAGGTGATGAGCAGTGAGCCGGAGTTGGGAGACAGGTTAAGACAGTCCGCGCCGGCGAACCCTTCCACTGATGAAAAGGCGAAAGCAGAGAGCACATTTCTAGACAAGCTCTCGCGCGCCGATGAATTGATGCTGCTGCATCATCTCGCCGACGCCAACCGCCGCAAACCGAACTGACCGTCGCAGCAGTGGTGCTCTGCGGTTTCCCCACGTTTCTGGCCCTAGCATAAAGCCCAGTGGAGCTTCGCTCCGCCGGACAGCCGAGGCGGCTGTCCCTACATGGTTCGTTTAGGCCGCAGGCTTTCCATCGACGCATCCTTCCTCACCTGCAGTGCGACTTCAAGCAGCATTTCGTTACGCAGTTGCGCATCGCTGTGATCAATTGGTAATGCCGAAGCCATGTAGGGACAGCCGCCATCGGCAGTCCGGACGAGCGCAGCTCGCCTGGGTTGATTGACGCCATTCCCGATCTGTAATTCGATCCATCGCAAGAACCAAACAGGCTTCAGCGCCTGGCCCCTATGGTGAGTTGCCCGCTTCTCAGTACCCCTGTCCGCCCACAATGGTCTTGAGAACATTGCCCTCAGGCGAGAGCACGGCAAAGTCAGCGCGGGCACCGGGTTTGAGAGTCCCGTAAAGACCGTTCATCCTCACTGCGCTCGCCGGATTGAAGGTCGCCGCGCGCACCGCATCCCGCAGACTCCAATTCGAGAACTGCGTGACGTTGCGAACTGCACGATCCATCGTGAGCACGCTTCCCGCCAGGCTGTTATTGGCAGTGCACTTTCCGTCCTTCACGTCCACTTCGATCGGCCCCAACTGGTATTTGCCGTCGGGCATCCCGGTCGCGGAGATCGCATCCGTAATCAACACCGCGCGCTCGTTCCCCTTGGCTTGCAGGAACACTTTCACTACCGCCGGAGAGACGTGAATTCCATCCGCGATCACGTCGGCGGTGATGCCATCGTCGCTAAGCACTTCGCCAATGATCCCCGGCTCGCGATGATCGAGCGGACGCATGGCATTGAACGTATGGGTAGCGTGGCGCGCACCGCTAGCGACAGCTTTCCTGGCGACCGGCATATCGGCGTCTGAGTGTCCGATGCTCACGCACACTCCACGCCGCGCCGCTTCCGCAATCACTTCCATCGCGCCCGGAATCTCCGGCGCAATCGTCATCATGCGCACGTGGCCGCGCGCCGCCTGCCAGAGTTCCTCGAAGATTTTCAAAGTCGGTTCGACCAGATACTCCGGAGGATGAACTCCGCGCCGTTTGTGGCTGAGAAACGGCCCTTCCAGATGGATTCCGAGCGGGCGCGCCTGCACCGGATTCCCGCCCCCTCCGCCGCCGGCCTCTTCGATCGCATCGGCCAGGCGCCCCAGCGCCTTGTAAGTTGCATCCAGCGGAGCGGCAACCGTAGTCGGGAAGTATCCAGTGACCCCATGCTGAATCAGAAATTTTCCGAGTCGGGGAAATTCAGATGCGGAAGCACGCATCACATCGACTCCAGCGCCGCCATGCATGTGAATGTCGAAGAAGCCCGGCGTCAACACGCTCTCGCCGAAATCAACCACTTTAGCCGCGGGCGGCACCTGTGCCCGCGAACGCGAGCCCACCTCAGAAATCTTCCCGTCTTCAACCACAACCAGAGCGTCCTGAATCTCTTCGACAGGCGTAAACAACCGTCGCGCAATGAATACAGTCTTCATGAGGTTAGCCGCGAAACAGTATCGTATCCGCCCCCAGCGCATTCGCACAACCGCCCCAGGGCGTTTCGCAGAATCGCAACCTGTAAGAAGAGATCGTCCGCAGCAAATACCTCAGGGGAAATCCCGGTGCGACTGCCGGCAAGACACCTTGAGTGACTGGGCGGGCGCGCACCGAATGTTATAATCTGGAGCGAGCAAGTTTCGAGGCGCTTCTCCAGCGCCCATTGCTTAAGTCGGGGAGTGGCTCAGCCTGGTAGAGCACCTGGTTCGGGACCAGGGGGTCGGAGGTTCAAATCCTCTCTCCCCGACCATTTACTTCAATCCCGTCATTGAATTAGCGGACTTCCATCTCCCCAAGAAACTGGAACTTGGGTCAATTTGGGGCGGCGCAATTCGAACAAGGTCCAGATTGTGGGTTTTATTATCAACGTTTTGCAGCGCAAGATCTACACGAGTGAAATCCAACATCCACTTTAGCCGCGCCATCGCGGTCTCCATTCAGCAATTGAAAGGACACGTCCGTATTCATTTGGCCGATCGAAAGGTGACCTTGTCGACCGGCCATTTGTTGGTGCTGGACTGTGGTGTACTACATGACGTCGAAGCGGTGGAGGAGCGTGCCTTATTGCTGACCATCTCTTGGCGAAGACAGAAGAGTGACGCTTCAGACTCCTTTTCATCCACTCAGCGGCACTTGGACGAAGAAGCCGTGTTCCGAATGGATGATGAAGGTGGCGCTGCTGGCAGCACCGTGAGCCCGCCGGGTACGGCAAGGAAGGCCGTCTCCGGCAGCTAGTCGTTGAGGATCGCGAGCAGCGTCGGCGTCCGGATTGTATGTTTTCGCGGCTCAATGTCCCACCCCGCCTTTCCTCTATCTACGCTTCGCTGTATCCCTCACGGTAGCAGCGCAAGGCTCGAGGCCAAGTGGATCGCTACTCCTTTCTTGTAAGGCTGTTTCATCCGCTCCTGCATGCCGGTTGTTCCGAAAACACTTACCGGCTGATTCTGTGGGGCGGGGTGGACTCGGCACTCAGCCTGATGTCCACCGAGAAACCGAGACGCCCAAGGCATCGCATGTGATGGTGAGCACGACGTTGCCGCCGCCGTTGTTTGGGTGCCGGTTCGGCGCTGGCGTCTAGAGAGATGAGCGTGCAAGCCGCGGTGTGAACTTAGCGTGTCCACCGGTCAACCTGGATACTTTTGTAGGCTGCGATCCACGACTCCGTTCGTCGGCTGAACCGGCAGAACTGGTGGAGTAAGCCACGCCGGCGCTGAGAAGTCGAAGAATTCGAGCATGTCGTCGGCTTCAGCATCGCGATTTGTGAGCGGCGCCAACGAATACCGAGTCTCGATGAATTTCAGGATCGACGTGAATTCTCGGTTCCTGTGCGACACGAAATGCGGCCTTACCCACGGCGACACTACAAGCAGCGGTACACGGAATCCGCTGTAGGTGAAGTTGTCCCAGCTTCCGATATCGCCGGCGGCAAACAGCGGTGGCTTGCCGTCCGGATTCGATACCAAGTACGGCGGCACGTGATCATACATGCCGCCGCCCTCGTCATGACTCAGGAAGAATACCGACGAAGGCCAGGCAGCGCTCTGAATAAGGCTGTTAATGATCTTTCTCGCATCAGCCACACCAAGCTGAATGTTGTTCCCTGTGTGCTCGTCGAGGCGCAGTTTCGCCGCGTGCTCGATGAATACGACTTGCGGCAGATCGCGATCGGCCGTCGGCCGCGCCAGAACATCATAATAGCTGTTGATCGGAACGACATTGTTCATGTACATGTCCCAGTCACACGCTCCTCCGCAGACGTAGTAGCCGAGGAACACGCTGTCATCCTGGTAGTAGTATTTCCATGAGATTCCAGCTTCCGACAACCTGCGGAAGATCGTGGGCGCATGTACCGGGAATGGATCGTCGGGATTGTTCATGCCTCCTGAGGTCGCGGAGAGCAAGTAGGAGCGGTTGACGATCGTTCCAGACATTGCCGACGAATGGAAACTGTCGCTTGTGGCGAACTGCGTGGCAAGTTCGTAATAGTAAGGAATGTCCGTCTGGTCGTAATACCCCATGGTGCGCGTGCATTCCGGATCCGTGGCTACGAGGATCGAGCATTGCTGCTGCATCATCCAGTTGTCCAACTTGAATTCGCCGCTGTCCTGCCGATCAACGTAAAAGTGGCTCTCATTCCAGGACGGGCTCATCACGTCGGTTACGACCGTACGCTGATGGAAGGGCGTTACGGTTTTTCCACTGTGCGTCTTCAACTGAAGCGTGACATCAAGACCGTCTATATCGTTTGTCAGGCCTTTCAATTCACGATAGCTTCCGAGGCTTCCAAAATAGTTATCGAACGAGCGGTTCTCCTGGATAAAGAAGATCACGTGCTGGATGTTTTGCAGTCCGGCAGCGCCATTCACGACCGTGATCGTGACGCTCGCGGTCTGGATCTTCCCAACCGTGGACGTTGCCGTTGCCGTGTAAGTTGTGGTGATCGCCGGTGTGACATCTGCCGTACCCGAAAGACCAACCGGGCCTGGTGCTGGAGTGATCACGACACTCGCCGCGTTTTGAGAACTCCACTGCAGCGTCGCCTTCTCCCCATTCTGGACTGTGGTCTTGCTTGCAGCGAGTGTGATGGCGAGTTCGGTATTCGACGTAACCGTTACTGTCGCAGTCGCGGTAACCACGCCGCCCTGACCTGACCCTGTGGCAGTGTAGGTGGTCGTTGCGGTTGGGCTGACCTGTACCGAGCCTACTCCCGCCGTGACCTTCCCGATTTCGTGATCGATCGCGAGTTCGGTGATCCCCGTCGTGCTCCAGCGAACTGTTGCACTTGTCCCCGGAAGTATCGTTCCCGGTTCCGCCACCAGCGAAATCGTAGGAGCAGCCGGACGGACCTCCACCGTCAATTGCTTCGTCGTCGTCCCACCCTCACCTTGAGCTGTCAGCACGTACGTCGTTGTGTTCTGGAGAACGAGCGTGCACGCCCCAACGAGCGCGAGGTACTTCCCATCATCCGCTTCATTGACGTTTGGCAGAATGGAAACAGATGTTGCGTTCGTCACCTTCCACGTCAGTGTCACGAAGTCCCCCGATATGATTGACACGGAACTCGCGTTGAAGCTGACAAGCGGTGCAGACGGACTTTCGGGCGGAAGCGCCTGGGGATGTCTACCGCCGCAACCGGTGAGCAGGACTAACAGAGAAATGATTGGTACAAATAAATTCTTTATGAACGACTGCATGGGGATTCCTTTCGGACTGGAACAATTCCGGACCTTGATCACACTTGCTTGATGAAAGAGTGCGGTGTGTTAGGGTATTTCGTTCAGGTCGGCTCATACACTCGTCGGAATGCTTCCCCTTGGCCCAGAACGCATAGCCGCGCAGGTCACGAGATAACTTGCGTCTCTCCTCACCCTGCACTTCGAGAAGCCGCTGCGAAAGATTCTGCAGTTCGGCTGTGCGTTGCAGAATTACCAATTGAAGCTGGGAAGGCTCGAGTGCTATTTGTCTGGAATGCTTTGAAAGAACCCACATATATCCTCCACAGAGCGTTTGGGGGAGATACGATCGATTCTCTAGTCTCAAAGTTCAGAGTACAGAGCTAGTCAAATTGTTCCATCTTCCCGTTTCAGGAATCTGATCAAAATTGCTCACGCAACCTTAAAGACGCCTTTAGGGGAGAATCCAACAAGAACCGATTCGACCGGATGGGGCAGGACGACTGCACCTAACATGCGAGATAACCAAGGTCGTGAAGGGGATTCGATCCGCGATGCACGCCTGAAGGCGGGAGTAGTGAGCCAGCATTGATGCCATGCCTGAAGGCATAGCCTGACACGGATCGTGAAATACACACGACGGGCGTCTCCGGTCGTGGTCCGGAACACGCAGAGGCGAATAGACGGCGTAAACTTGCGCTAAGGCCGGATACTGTCAACTATTTTGCGGTTCGACGCGTTGCCTACTGTCAGCGTGTTGGTTTGCCATGATGTCTAGCGCAGTCCTGCGAGACAAACTCTTTGGCGCGACACGTTGACCGTTGGGTCCCTCTCCGGAACTGCGAAACCCGAGACAAGAGAAATGAGAAACATTTCAATTGGACATGGATTCATGGCAGGAAAAAAGCGAAGGACGCTGCGATATTCATGCTCGTCGCTTTGGTCGCTGTCTTGACTTTGATAGTGCTAATGACGATATTCAGGGTCTGGACGAGCGCAGGCAGTTCCTGGCGGCCCTAGGCCGACAATCGCAGAGCGTGAAAGAACCTTCTGACTGGTACCGGATCGCCGCAATCTGAACACTCCTAGCGTGATTTATGTTTTCGAATTTCGGCGAAGAAGGTTTTCAACAGCCCACGCCTGTTCTCTACAATCCTTTATTTCTGAGGTATGCGCAGAGTCGGTCCGTGTCTAAGAGCCATCGTGAGTGTGTTTTGACATACGACTCGAATCGGATTTTGATGTGGACCGCACCTTATCCATCATGGCTACGACGAAGCTCCGCCATCCAACGACGCAGATTATTAGCCAGTCAGACGATAGACCACTTCCGGTATGCTGCCAAGCCTGCGGGACTATCCTGCCCGCCGACTCAATTCGCTGCGTGCAGTGTGGGCAGGTACACAACGAGCAAAATCTGGCAGAACTCAGAGAACGCCGCAAGGTGTTCGAGTAATGGGTAACCGGAGACCGCGTCGTGAGCGCAGCAAATCAAAACCTTCCAGGAGAGCCCGGCTTGTGGGGGTGATTGGCTAGAGGGCTTTCCCTGTAGACGAATGGGAACCTAAGCTACGGTACGCATAGCGCGGCGAGGTTCACGATGGGCACAGACCTGTCCCGAACCGTGGGATTGTTGTTGTCACACTGCAGCGAGACAAGAGCGATGCGAAACAGCGTAGCCGTAGTTCTGCACGACTTGAGCGCCTCCGCGGTCCCTGCTTTCGAAGACAGGCCGCAAAGATGGTGCGCCAACTGTTTCAAGAACTGAGCAGTTTTGAACAGACAGCAAATATGCCAAGGGTGTAATCCTTTTCTCTAGAAAAGATGTGAAGGAACTAATACGGGCCTATTCGCCTGTGTGTTTCCTCTGATGGCGCAGCCGGATTGTTGTACCGTAAGTGACCACCATCTCCCGCTGCGCCATCTCTCCACCCGAGCTGACCAACATAATATCCATGAGCAATCCGGCATCTTCCGAGTTGGAATCGGCCGGCGGAGCGGCAGGGCCAATTTCCAGCAGCAGTCCTCGACCGTGCTGCCGGCATAAATCCACCGTCGCCAATGCTGTCTCGACCTGTTGTGTTGTACATATGACTGTCCACACGTGTTGGAGCTTCGCAAAGCGCCTCTAGACTCTCATGGTTATACCGTGAAGAGCGCGTCGAGCCGCTAAAAACGCACAAAAGATGTTGAACAACACGTCGGTGACCGCCGTTCTACTGGGCTACAAACTGGAGGCAATAGACGCCGAAGGCTTACCCTGCGATATCAGACAGCGTTCCTAACGTGCCGATAACTCGGACGGCGTGTTAGGCCCACCACCGTTTTCGTCTTCGAGACGGATGTGATGATCGCTAGGAGCAAGGAATATACTCATTCACGTTCGTCTCCCATCGAGAACGATCTTATGCCGCCCACAACTAGTTAGAGATTCAAGAATGCTCGTCCGCTCGTGCGTATGGCACCCGCCTAGCAGGATGCTGAAAAACGACTCCCAATCCACAGGATGACGTGTTAGTAGTGGCAGCATGCGAGGAGACGATCAGCAGCAAGAAGGGATGTTCAGCTATATTTCCACCCGACAAACGAGTACCGGAGGACCATCCGTTGCGGATGATTCGAAACCTCTAGATGGCAGTTTATGCGAGGCCGAGTTAGTGGCGGTCCTTGTCATCATCATCCGGATGTTTTTCCAGGGGGAAACAAGGATTCCTGCCCAATGGATATCGCTGATGCGTTGTTTGATGTCCAGACGGCAAAGTGAAACCGTGGTCTCTAGTAGTCAGTCCGGCAGGCTTCCTCGGTCACCGCATTGAAGTGATAACCCAGGATTGCCAAGGTCACTGCCGTGCCGAAGGCATGGCGGTACCGGGTGGCGGCAATAATGAGCAACTTCCAGTAACTTGCACGTGCGTCGCCGAGGATGCCTTGCTTCACCACGGAACGGCACAATGCAAGGTACTCCGAGGGGGAGCGGCGCGTACGGGTGGGCCGATACCGCTCCAGAAACCGCCGAACACGTTCGTAGTATGCGTCCGGGGCGTAGATTCGTTTCAAGATCGAACGATACCCGTCCAGTAGGCATTGTGCGGACATTGTTGGAATGAAACTCAGATTGCAATCGATGTTGTTTCCATTTGCGTCGCTGACAAGGCGTCCTTCGCGCTCCAGGCGCCGGTAGAGCTGCGTGCCGGGAAGTGCCTGGAGAAGCCCTACCATTGCGATGGGGATGGCGCTCTCCTCGATGAACTCAACCTGCCTGTCGAACACATCATCCGGATCACTATCGAAGCCTACGATAAAGCCGGCCATAACCTCGATACCGTGTTGCTGAATGCAGCGTACGCTATCGAGTAAGCTTCGCTGGGTGTTCTGTAGCTTGTGCGCTTCTTTCAGGCTCGCTTCCACCGGAGTTTCAATGCCAAGGAACACACGGATGAAACCAGCGGCTTTCATCAACGCCAGAATCTCAGCATCATCTGCTAAGTTCATGGACGCCTCTGTGAAGAATGTAAATGGCCGCCGATGTCGATTGTTCCACTCGGCCAGTGCGGGCAGCAGTTGCTTGACGTTCTTCTTGTTTCCGATGAAGTTGTCGTCCACAAGAAACACCGCTCCTCTCCATTTGAGGCGATACAGTTGCTCCAGTTCAGCAATGACTTGAGGCACGGACTTCGTCCTGGGTTTGCGCCCGTATATCTCAATGATGTCGCAGAACTCGCAGTTGAACGGGCACCCGCGTGAATATTGGATGGCCATCGAACAGTAGTGGCGGGTGTTGATCAAGCTCAGGTCGGGCAACGGACTGCGATCCAGGGACGGCATCGAGCTAGCCTTGTATTGCGGCCTTGCTGTGCCCCGTTCCAGGTCTTCGGCAAGTGGCGCGATCAGTTCCTCAGCCTCCCCAATCACGACGTGATCGGCGTGGCGATGCAGTTCGGCGAAACCGCTGGCTATCGGTCCACCAACGACTGTACGTATTCCGCAAGCACGGCACCGAGCCAGGATGATGAGTAGATTGTCCTTCTGCACCAGCATGCCGCTGACTAGCGCAACGTCGGCCCACGCAAGATCGGAATCCGTCAGTGCGCGCACGTTCGTGTCGACGAGGCGCTTCGCCCAGTGGGCGGGCAGCAGGGCTGCAATCGTCAGTAGCCCCAAAGGCGGATATGAAGAACGCTTGCCCTGAAACGGCAGAGCATGCTTGAAACTCCAATACGTGTCGGGCCATTCGGGATATATGAGTAAAGCCTTCATTTATCTTTGCGCCCCTATGCAAGCAGATTCTATGCAACAGATCATGGGAATTTAGTCGGGACCGTCGGAATCTCGGACGCGCGCCATTGCGGGCTCCCCTTGGTCAATGCTTCTTGCTGCTCCCGTCGCCGGATCCGCAATAGGCGTAGGATCGGGTCAACAAACAACTCGCGCAACAGGGTCCGAATCGGATGATTCATGCGCACCTCGCCAGCCAGGAACAAAGTTCAACCGTGGAGAAGACCATTTGTTAGCGCTGCTCGACCAATTCTGCAGACGTGGCCTCAGCTTTGGTTTTATGTACTGTTCCGTCCGGATGATTCGGTGGAGAGTAGATGGTATATAGCTTCAGCATCGCGGTCTTCGATGTATTCACAACGTTGTGGTAAGTGCCCGCGGGAACCACGACCGCATCTCCGTCCCGCACATGGTGCTCCACTTTCTCGTTGAGAACGAATTTAGCCTCACCGCGCTCGATCCGAAAGAACTGGTCGACATCTGGATGCACTTCATCACCAATGTCTTCCCCGGGCCGCAAGCACATTAAAACCAGCTGGGCATGCGTAGCGGTGAACAAAACTTGTCGGAAATACGTGTTCTCGAGAGTCTGCTTCTCGATTGCTCCCACGTATTCATTCATACTCGTGGTCTCCTTTTTGTCTCTAATTTTCATAAAAATGGTCTCCCTGACGTCAAAAGGCGGAGCGTTCACAACTCAACCGCTGGCATGCCAGGGGCGCATACGGCCATCCCAGCACGCAGGGTGTGAATAACCGAATGAGGCCTCTCTTAAGCGGCACACTTCTTTTTGGCTCCAGGCTCTGAAGCAGGCGTTGCCAGTTTGTCGCACTACTCGGCGTGCCGTTTCGCGGCCTCGACGTCATGATGAATCGCGTGTTGATTGTGGCCGTGAGCCAGGTATGCATGGTGCGCAGCCTTTTCGTGCTCCTCCGCCTCGTCGTATTTTGCTGCTTCTTTATAATGGTAGGCTGCCTGCTCATGATGACGGGCAGCGTGATGGTAATGCTCCCAAGTCTTTGACATACGGTTCTCCTTCGAGAGATCTGCGCTACTGGGTTCGCTACCATCTTCGCCTGGCGAAGGGACTGGAAGCCCAGGACCCGCCAAGATGACGTCAAGCACGATATGTGACCGTCAGAACAGTGGCCATCTACCGGGACACACGGGTGCTGCAATCTTACTGCTCCCCTTCAAATCGCAGTTCGTCGTCCGCTCAGCAGGTTGATGGCCAGCACCACCAATCCCACAACCAGAAGCAAGTGAATCAGGGCGCCACCAAAATGAAGAGTGAAGCCCAGAAGCCATAAAACCAGGAGAACGATGAAGATGGTCCAGAGCATATTGACCTCCAGTGCTCAACCACGAGCACCTATGTGAAGATGTCATACCGTCCGCGAGAGAAACGGCTTCGCGCGAACGGGAACAAGATGCTTAAATGGCGGTACTGTGCCGCTGCTCGAACATCCTAATCGGTTGATTCGTTAGCAGCGGCACCCCGATCCGAAAAGCATTACTTCTTGTCTTTTTCCCTAGCTTCCTCTTTCGCTTCAGCTTTGCCTTCAGCTACCGCTTGGGCCTTTGCTCCGCGAACTTCCGCGAGGAACGGCTCAACTACGGCTGGGGGCGACACTTTGCCCAACAGCAATGCCCGAGTGGTGACCTTGCGTCCATAAATCGCGCGCCGGGAATCATTGTCTTGGCGGATCGATGCGCCTTCCAGTGTGAGCCCAGCGAATACGCCCTTGGCACGGGAGTAGGTCAGTATCTCTGTATCCATTTTCCAATCCGTACCGGCCTCGGCATGCCGTCCAACTGGACCCGCTGCTGCCGAAGCGTCCGCTCCAACGTGAAAATTACTCTCGAGCAGCTTCTGCATCCCTTGCTCATTCTGAATGATCATGACCAGGTCCACAGCTTGTACGCCGATCTGCAGTCCCCAGCTTCCACCCGAAATCGTGATGAACGCCGGCGCACTCCAGCCGTTCGCCGTGCGGCAGGTGGCTACGCCTTTGCCTCCCTTACCTCCGAACACAAAGCCGCCTTTGACCATATGCGGCACAACGGCGATGCACTTCGCGTGCTCCAGCACTTCTTCCGGGATTCCCTTATCAGGCATTCCCATAATTTCATGTAACACCTGCTTGGAGTTGTCCAGTCGCTCGGTTGCGTCTTCTCGCCCCGATCCTGCCCAGCACAGCGTGCCGAGGCTCAACATTGCAAGTACGAAAATCACTTTTCTCATGGGACAGCCTCATTTCTGTTGCCAAGGCGCCAGCTTTTCGGTTCGTGCTGTGTTGACACTCGCACACAAATCCGCATAGATGGCTGGGCGCACCAGGACAATTTCAACCGTAGCAAATCAGGCCTCGAGAGGTCTGAGCAAAAATGCTCATACCGCGGAGGCAGACGTGGCGGCAAACTCGTCGAGGAAGTCCATCCTCTTGCGTGAACTCATGTGAGAGCTCACATCATTGGCACGGCAACCCTGCATGCTGCTTGTCCATTTCGGAAGGAAGCCCTAGCCCAGAGATGTTCAATTCTGCTCAGACCTCGGAACGTAACGAGATTACAAAAGTGGCAGCCCTCACAGAGGTTCAGAAGAGTCGCCAACGCATTTCGCGAGGGCAAAGGAGGAGTATGAAAACCAGCACGAACGATAAGATCAAGGGGAGCTTCCACGAAGTGAAGGGATCAATCAAGGAGGAGATCGGAAGGGCTACAAGTGCCCGCGGTTTGAGAACTGAAGGGAAAGCCGAGAAGAAGGCGGGCAGGGTTCAACAGCGGATGGGCGACGCCAAAGAATCCGTCGCGAAGTTGAAAGGACAGCTGGCAAAGTTAAAGAGAAACGGATAGGCAATTCGGGAAATGAACCACAGAGTTGAACGCCACACCATAAAGAACTCAAACTATTGTGGGTTTTTGTCGTTCTCACCCTGAAGTGCCTTCTCGGGGTCTGCGCGGCCGCTGTCAAGAGAGGCGACTCTCTTGACAGCCTTATGTAGTGACTTGCTTCTTCGCCCCGTGTATCTTGTGCCTGCCGAGGGCTTGCCTTGAGTAATTTGGAGCCCGTCCTTCGTGACTCTCTGGTGTGACTCCGAGTCGTCCGGCCGCCTGGGTATCGAACTGCCCCTGACTTGCAATACTGTGCCTCTCAAATCCGCGAATGCTCGACCGCTGGCAGTTCCTTCCTCAGGATGGGTCCCCGAAGCGACCGGCACCGGGCGAAGTCCGGAGATCGCCGTCGTCAGCAATATTATGAAGATGATCCCTGCCATGCGGCTTTGCTGAGTGTGCGCTATTTTCGTTTGCTCATGCAGCCGACCCACGGCCCGCGCTGAAGCCCACCACAGATGTGGCCCCTCCATTAGTGCAGGCTGTCGCCGGATGCGTTGACTTGTGTCATTCAGAAATTCTTCAGCGGCATCGCCGCTGTGTCTTGCGGCGCGCCGCACGACTCCGACGCCATCTTCTGTAATTGCATCGACGACCGCACTGGTTGCGCGGGGAGCCTGGCGAGCCGATTCACCGATGGGTTCAGCGGTTCTGTTCAATACTGTTTGGGCCATGGTCCCCTCCTTCGTAGTTTGAGAGCGAAATGGAACCAGCCCAGTTTGAGGCCCGGCCATTATTGCGGCTTCTCAACCCGCTGTTCGTGCTGTTGTTTCTCTTCAGCTTTCACAGGCGCAGCTTGCTGGCGCTGCGGCTGTGCAGACCGCGTCTCAGCCGGGGGAGCAGTACTCTGTGGGTGCGCGCGCTCGGTCGGCGGAAGAGTTTGCGACCGCTGAGCAGGCTCATTCCGATTGGGCTCAGGCCGATTGTTCGGTTGAGCTGACGGCGGACGATTGGGCTCCGGCCGATCGTTGGGCTGTGCTGTGGGCGGACGATTCGATTCGGGCCGATCGTTGGGCTGTGCTGTGGACGGACGATTCGATTCGGGCCGGCTCGGTTCCGCACGATTGGGCTCAGGCCGGTTATTCGGTTGGGCTGACGTCGGTCGATTCGGTTCCGCTCGGTTCGAGTCCGGCCGATTATTCGGCGCTGGCTGGTCGGGACGCGCGCTGTTTTCTGGATGCGCGGCCGGGGTATTCGCCAAGGGCTGAGCGGCGGCTCGATTCCGTGGAGGATTGTAAGGAGCCCCTGCCGCCTTGGCCGGTATGACAGCACGGTCATTAAACGCTCCCGGCCTAGGGGTAGCAGCGACTGTCGGCGTTCCATGGTTCACCGAAGCTCGCAGCTCGGGTTGCGCGCGTGCAGCCTGCACATGTTGCGCTTGAACAGGCACCGGGGGAATATGTCTCTCACGTGCCGCAGCCTCTTCTTCCGGCCTCGGGCGCGCATTGATCCCACCATTGCCTCCGTTGTAGCTGACCCGGTTCACTGTGGTGGTGTTGTTGATCACGGTTGTGTTGTACACGTTGTGAATGTTCGTGACGTTCACGTTGCTTACCGAACGGTTGTAGTAGAACTGTCCGTTCTGCCATCGGCCACCTTGATAACCCTCGCCGAAGTATCCGTAGCCGTAACTGATTCCGCCATAGAAACCGACCTGCAGCCCCCAGTAGCCCTGATAGAAAACATAGCTATTGCCACCCCAGCCCCAATAGGCCGGAGTCCAGAGATACCCGGGCTCGGGAGCCATCACCCACGTACCAGGCACCCAGTAGTAATCGTCGTAATCGTTAGCGTAAGCCCAGTACCCGGGTGTCCAGAGATAGCCCTCGCCAGGGCAAAGAGGCTGCTCGTAGACGGGAAGCTCTGGCGGAGCGAATGAAACCGATATGCTGATTTGCGCGTAAGCTGCCGCCGCCATGGCCAGCAGTACTGCTGCAAACAACGCGGAACGAATGGAGGATCTGATGCGCATTGTTCTGCCTCTTGCCCGATGATCCTTCGCGTGCCCGGTAATGCTCTGCTGCTGCGGGTTGCGTGGATTGAACGGCGCGATCTCCGGAGGAAATACCGTATCGTCGGAGGTGGTCTGATGAGTACTCTCTCACCGCGAAGATGTTTAAGTCTGAGCAAGAAAGCTCAGTTCAGGAACTTCCATCATTCCCGGTCCTGAAAGTGGGTATCGCGAAGCTGGCTCATCGAAAGACGAGAATGCGAGGCCAGGAGTCTTACGCTGATAAGTCGGTCGGGCAAGCTACTGGCACAGGTTGCGCGCCAACAAAAAAGCCAGGCTCGGGAGCCCGGCCTGAAACGTGCGAAAATCTCGAAATAATCACCGCGGTCGTGAGGATCTGAATGGTCGGTTTCCCGCCGCTAACCCATGACCGCGCGTCTTTAACTTTTCTGACTAGAGAGAAATTACTTCTTGACCGATTCTGAAACTGTTCACTTTTATACATTTTCCGAAATAAACCTAAGCCATTGATACTGGAGAACCAGTCAGCAGATAGATTTGGCACGCCACTCTTGAAGCAGGGCCGCGATTTGACGGGGGCGATTTGTTCAGGCTGTGCAATTTTGACCAGATCATTAGTCAGTCCTTATGGGAGAATCCAACTTCAGAACAAAAGATCTCCCTACCGCTCAGGAGGACCTTATGGGCACACTTTCAAAGCACTCGAGGCAGATGGCTCTATCGCATGCCCAACTGGAATCGGCGCTCCTGCAACGCACGGCCGCACTACAGAACCTAACCCAACGTCTTCTTCAAACGCAGGATGAAGAAAGACGCAAGTTGGCTCGTAACTTGCACGACAGCACTGGACAAACGCTGGCGGCGCTCAAAATAAGTGCTTCGTTGCTTCAGGACAGCTGCAAGCAATATCCGTCAACGCTCAGATTTTTGTCTGAAGTCGTGGCACTCGCTGATCAGGCGGCGGATGAAATTCGGACCATGTCCTATCTCCTGCATCCGCCGCTGTTGGATGAGGTAGGCCTTGCCTGCGCCGCAGAATGGTACGCCGAGGGTTTCGCCAAACGGAGCGGGATCGCCGTGACACTGGACTTGGCGGATAATCGTGAGCGCCTGCCCATCACGACAGAGATTGCACTTTTCCGGGTGTTGCAAGAGAGCTTGACGAATGTGCATCGCCACTCCGGCGCCGCGCGGGTTACCGTCCGCCTTCTGCGCCGACCCGAGTGCACAATCCTCGAAATCCAAGATTCCGGACACGGTATACCCGCGGAGCGGTTGGCCCGGCTTCGCGAAATTGGTGCAGAAGCAGGCGTCGGCCTGGCCGGGATGCGCGAGCGAATGAACGAACTGAACGGCAAGTTTGAGTTGCGCTCCAACCGTCGTGGAACGATCGTCCGCGCGACAGTTCCTCAATCAGCAGCAGGTCTATTGATTCAGCCAAGGGATTGCACACTGGGATCTTCGTGCGCATCCGCTGACTGATGTTAGGTACGAGAGGAAGACGCAAAATTGAAAGGGACATCGATCCGCACGAAAGAGTTGTACCGGGTCGCCGCTCTGCCCACAGTGCTAGCTTTGCTCGCGCTGGTGGCTGTTGCTGTGACTGTGGGTCTGTTCCTGGCGAGTACGGGATATCTCCGTTCCGCCCTACGGAGGAAATCACCACCGAAAACATCTACCGACTGGGATACTATCCCGGGGTGCCGCATGAATTTCAATTCCTCAGCACGTTCGGACCAACAGCCTGTTCTTGATCGGCAGTTGACACTCGTGACGAGTTGCAAGGCACTCGGCTAATTCGGCCGAGAGTGCGGAGCCCTTCCAGGGGACTTATACGTGATAGAACGTAATTGAGGTGGTCACCACCTTCTCCTCGTTCAGGTTTTCTGAGCTAAGTCAGCCCATCTGAAGTTCTCTCTCCTTAGGCTCGCTAGAAAGCCACGTACCCTATGCATTCGAATGCGATTCTGCACGAAGCTCAACAACTCCACAACGTGAGCGACCGTCTTGGCTCGCTGGCAGAAGAACATCCCGTCGTGTCAGAAGCACTAGTTACCATCTCGGGCAGCGTTCGCAATACAGCAACTCTTTTGGAAGTGCTGGTGGCGACCAGAATGGGGCTGCTCGAATTACCAGATCCCGCGAATGCCTGATCGGCTCATCACTCCGGTGAAGCCTTATTATGGGATGCTGCGGAACTAGTCGTGCAGAACGATGTTCAGAAGTGAACTGTGCACTTGCAGGCCGTTCTCCCCGTAATCGAGGAAGCCTAACTCTCGGAACCGGTTCATGAAAAAGCTGACCCGCGAGCGGGTCGTGCCTACCATCTCGGCCAGCGTCTCCTGGCTGATCTTGGGAATCACCGCCTCCGGTACTCCGTCCTTACCGAAGCGGGCTAGCAACAACAGAAGCCGCGCTAGCCTCTTTTCACTGGAATTGAAAAGCTGATCAACCAGATCTTCTTCGTATCTGATGTTTCGTGCCAGCAGATAAGCTACGAAGAGGTCGGAGAAAGTGTGTTCTCGGCGAAGCGCAAGCATCATGGCTTTCTTGTCGATGCGCAGAAGCTCGCAATCGGTCATTGCGGTTGCTGATCCCATGCGCTTGGACTGTCCGGCGAGGCTACCTTCTCCGAAAAACTGCCCCTCGTTCAAGATGCCTAGCGTCGCTTCCTTGCCAGTCTTGGATACGACACTGAGTCTGACCTTACCCGCCTGAATGTAGAAGACGGCGTCTGCCGCGTCGCCTTGCGCAAAGACTGTTTTTTTCTTGGGAAAGGCCACGGCTTTCCTACCCTCACCGATAGTGGCCAGGAATTTCCGTGGGTCAAAATCGAACTTTTTCTTGGCTAGAGCGGGCGGCATCAATGGCATCTCCTGCGTAGAGCTGCACTCCTCAGTATTCTCTCCGAAGCTGAATGACCAAAGATGGTCACTTTTGATCGGAATTGAGAGAAATAGTGCGGACCCAATTTCTACGGTTTACCGCCTTGCTGAACGTGTTCAGAATGGTCAATATTGATCAGTCTCGCGGATCGGAAAATGTATGATGTGGTCGTGAAGGCGAAAGAACTCACCCCGAAACAGATACTGTCCGTGCCTTGTAGCACTTGTGGTGCTGCGGCCGGCGAAGCCTGCGAACTGCAGACCGGCGCCGCGCGCACCGAGCCCCACCGAGACCGGAAGCTCTCCGCAGCCGAGGCTGTGGAAGCAAAATCAGGCAAGCCATAGCGACCGGTAGCCCAGGCAGCCTTCCTTTGCGCAAGCGCTATATCCCGGCGAATGAGTGGCTTCTCTTTCCCGAACTGCCACTCTGCAATTACCGGTCGCTTTGCCGATCCGAAAGCAATCGGACAATCGGTCCAGTGGCACCCCTAACTGATCGTCCTCGCCTCGAGCCTTCACGTATTGTGCTTTTCCAATTGTTCCTGCGCCGTTTGTCCCCATCTCGAAGAAAGCCTTCGCGTCTAATGGGAACTTCTTCAGCGCCTTTATTAGTTGTTTCACTGTCCACTCTTGGGCTGCCATATTTCCTCCCTTACGCGGCCAAGTCAGGCTTCGCGGGTCGTTTAGCTTCAGGGGCGGATCTTCCCCCTGGCTTCTGCAAGAGCTCTGCATTGAATTGGGCCCCGGTCAAGACCAGGAAGCCGGTCCAGTAGAGCCAAATGCTGAAGGCGACCGCCACTCCCTGTACGCTAGTAGAACAGCAAATGCCATGGTGTGGTGCTTCTCCATATCGCGAACCACATTGACCGCCGCGTTCTTGAAGTGGAGTAACCGCAAGGGGATCACTGAGCGGGGCTGCCCGCGACAATCTGCACCGGCACAGCGGCCTTTAACTGGTCCAAATCAGTGAGCACGAGATCGCTGAATTCTCTGCTGCCGAAGGGGTACAACCCGAGATCCTGGATGACCGCGCCTCGATAAGCGTAGGCGTGTGCCTCGGTGATCTGCTCCTCCCTCAGTACTTTCCAGCCGGTGGTCGTGACCTCAACCCAAGGAACAACAGGGTTCCCCCCGGACACTTAGAAAGAAATTCGGTTTTTGTAAAGTGAGTCCTCGGGTGTATACCAGCTTGATGTGTCAGTCTGGTTTGCATGGACTCACGCCGCGGTATTCAGATTGGATCTCAGGCTGCGCGGGTTGGACGGATGTCCGGGTCTGTAGTGTCTTAGTTCGCCTCGCAGAAAATTGATTTCTCCGCCGAGCAGAATGGCAAAACCGGACAAATAGAACCATACATACAAGCCAATGGCGGCACCCAGCGGTCCGTACGTTTTATCCAGGCTTTCGAAATGTCGGAAATAAATTCCCAACAGGTATGACAAACTAATCCAGGTCATGACCGCCACAAGGGCTCCGGGCAGGCTAGACCGAAAGCGCTGCTTCACATCGGGCCCATAGTGATACAGCAGTTCTACGGCGAGCACTGCAGAGGCTAAAGCTATGCCCCACCGGAGATAATGCCAAACGACAATAAGGGCTGGATTGAGATCAAATCTGCTTGTTAGCCATGTGCCAAGGAGCGTCCCCTCAACCATCAATCCGACGGCCACTAGTAAGAGAGATCCGGCGAACAACGTTAGTCCCAGCGCAATGGGTCGAGTCTTCCACACCGAACGGGTTTCGCGGACCCGGTAAACCAGATCAAGGCCGTCGATGATTGCAGCAAATCCGCTGGAAACTGTCCAAATTGTGAAAATCAACCCAAGGGTAAGGAAGTGCGTGTGTTTGCGACCGACATCAGACACGATGCTGCGCACCAAGCTCATTCCATCTCCGGGTACGAGCCTAGCCATCAGACCTAGCAGGCCCTCAAACAAGTGTGGGATGGGTACATACCCGAGCAGCGCTGCCATGGAAACCAGCAGCGGAAAAAGCGAAAGCACGAAATAGTACGAGAGCCCGGCGGCGAATACGAAGAGGTGTTCGTCGTAAATATCGTGGTAGATGATGAGCAGCGATCGTTTAATCGTGAGCCAGACGCCTTGCTTGCCTGACGCAAACACCAAATCGCGTCTCAGGGTTGTCGTTTCGCGCCTGCTGCCTGCCATATGTAGCCCCGATTGTTGAAAGAAACCGAGTAAGTCGGGGCGCCCCCTAAGGCTTCTCATTCACTCCGGTTGCCCGGCTATTGGGAGACGCCTCAATCCAACAAGCATCTCCGCGTCATTCGACGGATGGTCATAGCGACTCTAGAATACAAACTGGTGGTGCGACTGTATCCTCTAGCATGCTCAAAAACCCGTGTCCAAACAGTTCAATTGTGACCAGTTTGGTAACATCTTCGCGAGTGTTTCCAGATCAGGGCTACTCGAAAAACAATCCATTGGCTTGAGGCATTTGCCCCTTCAGGCTGGACCGAGCGAACCCGGAAATGACGTACATCGATTCCCTTTAGCGCAGCTGAAGTGTCTCGCCTTGCAACGCATCCGCCGCGACGAACTTAATTTGCGCGCAGTGAAGTTGGCGGGCCGACGCGGCATTACGGACCATACAGGTGACGTCGTGAGGCGCCGAGAGTTTGTCCGCCATTTGCCGGCCGATGTAGCTCCGAACCTCTCCTAAGCCGTCCGAATAGCCTATTTTTGGCGGGTCCGATTGTCTCCGAGTTGTCACCCCTGTCAAAAAGAGGGCCGAAGCAGCACCCTGCGCAACTGTACAATCCGGTTCAAACTGGCACTGGATGGCCGACCAATCTTTCCCCTTGCTGTCTCACGGTAGTGGGACGCTCTTCAACTCCGGCGCAAGCTGGTAGGCTCTTTCGAATTCGTGCTGAGCCTCGTTCTTCTTGCCTTCCTGTCGAAATGCCAGGGCAAGGTTGTAATGCGCTTCGGCGTATGCCGGCTTCAGGCGCGCTGCTTCGGCGAACTCCGCCTGTGCTTTGCGAACATCTCCGGACTGCAGCAGTACCAGTCCGAGATTATTGTGGCCCTCGGCAAAATTGGGATCGCGCCGTAGCAGATCGCGGAAAATGTTGGCTGCGGCGGCGGGATCGTTATTTTGGCTCAGAGCCAGGCCCAGTTGTACGCGCGCATCCGCCGAGTGAGGATCCAGGCTGACTGCGTCTGTCAACTCGCGCACGGCTTCCGGGAATCGCTGCAGTTGAGCGAACGCCAGTCCCAAGTTGTAATGCGCCTCCGCCAGATCTGGATCGGACATGACCGCCTGCTGCAATTCCTCCAGCCCGCGGGCTTGATCCCCTGACTTCCAGAGAAACAATCCAAAGCTGGCATGCGCCTGCGCGTAATCTGGTTTCAGTTCAATGGCTTTTTCATAGGCGGCTTTCGCGCGCGCTGGTTCGTTTTTTCCTTCCCATGCGAGCCCCAGATAATAATGGCTAGTGGGCAGCTCGGGGGTCAGGTCTGCGGATTTCTCGAACAGGCTTAGAGCCTGGTCGAGTTTTTGCTGCTTCAAGGCATCCACGCCTTGCACGATCAGAAGTTTCGATTGCGCCAGGCGGGTACGCAACTCGTGCAAACCCGAGAGCTCGTCCAGTTCTTTCTTGGCGCTCGAAGCGTCGCCTTGGCTGCGCAAAGCGAGGCCGAGATTGTAGTGCGCCTGCTCGAAGTCCGGCTTCAATTCGATAGCGCGGCGGTATGCGGCAATCGCACCCGCGTTATCGCCGTCCGCCTTCAGTTCCCGGCCAAGGTCGTACTGAGCCTCGGGGTCGTTGGGATTCAACGCCACTGCTTTTTGAAACTCAGCGAGCGCAGCCTTGTGGTCCGATTGCCGGCGCAACGCGATGCCCAGCATGTGGTGAGCAGCGGCCAGGCGAGGATCCGATCGTATGGCCTGACGAAACTCTGCGCTCGCCTCCTGCAGCTTGCCGCGTTGTCCTTCCACCACGCCAAGTTCCAAGTGGACCTCTGCCGAAGGTTTCAGCTTCAGCGCCAGCCTCAATTCGTGCTCGGCATCGACGAGATTTTGCTGCTGGGAAAGGATGCGTCCTAACAGCCGATGCACGGCCGCATTGGCGGGAGCGAGGGTGTCCGCAGTGTGCAGCTCGTCGAGAGCTGCCGCCTGATTCTGCAGTTCGTACCAAACGGCGCCCAGTCCGTAGTGCGCCTCGGCCCATTTTGGCCGGAGTTCCGCGGCTGCCTGAAACTCCTTCAGGGCTTCCCTATTCTCTCCTTTGTATTTCAGCGCCAACGCGAGGTCATAGTGAGTGACTGCGTCTTTCGGATCCAGTGTCAGGGCGCGGCGGTAATTCGCGATTGCGTCGTCCCACGATTTGGATTGTGCCAGTTGGGTCGCGCGTTTGCGATACTCGGCCGCAGTTTGGGCTGTGCTTATGGAAGAGTGCAGTAGGAGGAGGCAAGCGGCCAAGAGTGAAGACGTGGTCAGGCCCTGAACCAACGCCTTAAATCTGAGACTGGGTGCGCTGCCCCGCATGCCTACACTTTAGCTGAAATAGAAAAAGAGAGCGGTATGGAGCCCCACTCTCTCGGTTGTCAGTATTCGGGCCTTCCCATTACTGCTCGACGCGTTGCTCCTACCAGATGAACTTCGCGCTGAGCTGCCCGATGCGCATGGCACGGGCGCTGGTGATGTTTCCGAAGCTGTCACTGCTAATGTCACCGCTCGGGTTAGCGAATTGCGCGTGGTTGAATATATTGAAGAATTCACCCCGAATCTCGAAAGACTTCGCTTCCGTGACCGGGATTACCTTTTGGATCCCTAAATCAGTGTTGTTGATGCCCGGGCCGTGGAAGAACCGCCGGTTGGCCGTGCCGAAACTACCGCAATCGGGACCGGTCAAAACCCCCGACGAATCTAGAGCGCAGGCGGTTGCCGTGAAACGCGCTCTGGTTGAAATATGTGAACGTGCCGGGAGTCGCACGGGGATTATATTTGTGAACTGGACCCACGAGATTGGGCATATCGGTGGAGGGGCTGCCGGTAAGCGAGGCATCTCCCTCGCACAGCCCCGACGGACACAGCGGGCCCTGAGATACGGGATTCGAATCTCCCATCTGGATCGGAAATCCCGTGGAGAACCGAGTAATGCCCTGAAGCTGCCAGCCTTGCGTCAGCCTCCTCGGCAAGCCGCGGAAGGCCTTATCAAAGGGAAGTGCCCAAATGTAGCTAACCACGAAATTATGGTGAACGTCGGTCGACGATAGCCCACGGCTCAGCCTTGGGTTTGAGAAGTTGACCAGATCGCCAAATCCGGATGAATTATCCAGACCCTTGGCTAGTGTGTAGGCTGCCAGTAGCGTGAGGTCTGCGGCCTTTCGTTCGACAGTGACCTCTCCCGCGTGATAACTCGAGTTTGCAGTTAGCGTCGTGAGGGTGTTGCCGAAGCCATAGCACAAGCTCTCCGCTTCAGGACAATAATTCGGGTTTAGTAGCTTGTCCCTGGTGCCATAAATGGTCTGAGCACCAACAGTGTAGGTGTCCTGCTCCCCATTAGGACCGCAGCCGGCCCCTTGCGCGGCAAGGGACATGCAGAGTGCCGCATCGCCGGGGTTGATTTCCTGTTGCGAAATGAGCCTATGACCCTCAGTACCCACGTACGCCAGCGTCAGCACGGTTGATCTGCTCAGCTCACGCTGAATCGAAAGATTGAAATGCTCAGCATAGGGAAGCCTGTTGTGAATGTCGTATCCGGGGAAGTAAGACATCGGCTCATAGACCGCGAAACTGAGCGTCTTATTTGCCGGGCTTCCCGGAGTCGGAATGGTGAAAGGAAAGCGCTGTCCCTCGTCCTTGGTGGATCCGTCTTGCCGATTTCGGTAAGGTTCCTCAAACAAAACGGGACCGGGACTGGTCCAGTACAAGCCAAACGGAGCATCGGCGACCTCGTAAAACAGGTTCAGATCTTCCACTGAGGTGTAGTAGAGGCCATAGGCTGCGCGGATGCTGGTTTTACCCGGGCCGCCGAAGATTTTGCCCAAAACGCCGTCGTGAAAACCAGGGGAATAGGCAAGGCCAACCCGTGGACCGAAATTGTTGTACCGCGTGGGGGCAAGCGTCTTGGGAATGCCTGGATCGCCGGGAAATACCAGGCCTTTGGGGGAACCTGGGAAGACCACTGACTGTTTTCCCGGAACCCACGTCTGGATCTTACCCTGCGTGTCATACCAGGGCATGCTCACTTCCCAGCGCAGGCCGAGGTTGAGCGTAAGGTTCGGCTTCACCTTCCATGTGTCTTGCGCATAGGCGCCGCCATAGCGAGTGCGGGAATCCAGGAGTTGTAAGGCGGCCTGAGTGAAGCCGCCTCCCGCCCCGGTGGGAGCTCCAACGAGATAGTCGGCGAAATCATTGCCAGTCACTGTGCCATCGAAGACAAAGGCTCCGTCCTGGCTGGCCAGATTGCGTTCGTTGACCTGCAGATAGCGGAATTCGCCCCCGAACTTAAGCGTATGCTTGCCCACCACCTTGGAAAATCCGTCCGATACCGTATAGGTATTGTTTGGCTGGAACGTGATCAGAGAGGGCGTACCGATAGCGAAGTTGTTGAAGTAGAGTTGGGGCACATATTCCGGGAATCCCGGAAGTGCATCGGGGATAATTCCCTGGGTCCCGGCCCCGGTGACGAAACCGAGAGAGGCAAGCGAGGCTTGGCCACCGGTCGGCTTGTTCAGGTGGGTAGCCGTTCGGAAAAAGGTCGCCCGCGCCTCATTTACAGCCGTTGTTCCGATACTCTTGGTGTTACTGATCACGAACTGTTGCGCCCGGGTTGGCGTCATCGAGGGAAAGCCAGGAACGCTTGCTCCGTCCTGGGGCAGGGCGCTGTTGACGGTCGAATCGTCGAAGTGGTAATAGAACGACCAGTTGCCTGTCTTTCGGTTGTTGAAATCAACCCGCTCTCCGATCTTGTTATCAACAACTCTGTTCCTTTGGCTGTTATCCGAGTAGATTCCGGTAGCGGGATCAACGTTCGGTGCCGGGATATAGGGGAGAATTCCAACAGCCGCCGGGGACCAACGCAGACTGCGGGATCATGCCACCGGGAAAGACGCAATGCCGCCGTAGAGGTACAGCCGTTCGAGACAACCTGTTTGGGTCCGAAATCATACGGCTCTCCGCTGGTGACCGTGTAACCCAACCGCTGTGAAAGTCTCGTCGGCCAATCGACGCAGGGGGCGACGCCGAGGGGACAATTCGCGGCAGGGACCGCCATCGACGGCGCCTGTCAATACCCCAGGACCGAAGTTGCCCTGACGCTCGGCAGCGCTTGGCAGGTTCACGATGCCCGTCTCGGCGCCCCGAACTTCCCTTGTGCCCTGATAATCTGTGAACCAGAAGAGCTTGTCCTTCCAGAAGGGCCCTCCTGCCACGCCCCCGAACTGATTGCGCCGCAGTTCGGATTTGTTGGTGAAGAAGTAACTGACGGCATCGAGTTTGTCGTTGCGCCAGAACTCGAACACGTCGCCATGGATGCTGTTCGTACCGGACTTGGTGATCGCGTTCATCACCGCGCCGCTGAACTTTCCGTATTCCGCGTCGAAGCTGTTGGTGATCAGGCGAAACTCCTCGACGGAATCCAGATTGGGCACCAGGCCAGCACCCAAGTTTCGGCCCTCGCTGACATCGCCGCCGTTCACCAGAAAAGCATTCGCGGTTTCGCGCTGGCCGTTTACTGAGACATTGCCCGCATTTTGGATGTAACCGGACACGGGCCGGTCTCCACCGATGGTGCCGGCTGTCTCGGGAGCGACGCCGGCCTGCAATCCGAGCAGGTCAAGGTAGCTGCGTCCGTTCAAGGGTAGGGCGAGCATCTTTTTCGAATCGATGACGTCGCCGAGTTGGGTGCTCTCAGTCTGGACCTGCACCGCGTTGGCGGCAATGCTCACTTCTTCTTTCACATTCCCGACCTTCATCGCCACATCGACGCGCAGTTGATCATTCACTTTCAGGACGATGTCGGTTGTCTGGAATTGCTGGAAGCCGGCCGCTGTGGCGTTCAGTCTGTAGGTCCCGGCGGGTAACGCCAGGAAGTGGAAGGAGCCGTCGTCACCTGTGACGGTTTGTTGGGAAAGATTGGTCTGCGTGTTCGTAATCGTCACGCTGACGCCCTTGACCACGGCCTGCGACGGATCACGCACGACTCCAACGACCGAGCCGGTGACGTCGGCAAACAGAAAGCTTGGGGCGAGAAACAACGCCAGAATGACGAAAACCGGAGCGAACAACCTCTGAGCATTTCTCATGGACCCATCTCCCGGGGGCGACAGTCAGGCTCAACTGCGCACCATTGATCTTGTTTTTGTCGATCTTGTTTTTGTGAACCGTTGGCAGGTCCGCACAGACCCGCTTCACGACTGGAACTACACCCACTCCACTCCCATGGCGCGAAAACATATTCCACTGCGTGGAACGCTGTCAAGGAGAATGCCGGATGCTGGTCTTCATTGCATCACTGGCTCTCACACGGTGAAAATGCGTGTAGTAAAAACTCGCATGCTCGACAGCCGTGCGCCATTTAGCGCTGCGTACAGCTATCAGCGAAACCTGCTCCAACCCAGGAAAGTGATCGTCCTTGTCAGCTTTTCGCTCGGTGGGAGCAATTTGTTGGACAACGGTTCGCGCCGGCGGCACGGATCCAAAATATTGGGCGTACACTTCGTCGAATGCGGCTAGATCCGAAAGGTCGTCGAGGTAGACGGTGGTAGCTACGACCTGATCGAATTTCATCTCAGCTTCTTCGAGATTATCGAGTTGATTGCGCATGGTCTGGCGCAGTTGATGCGGAGTGGTGGTGGCATAGACCCCGCCGTGCGGCCCCGGAATGAACCCATCCTTAGCAGAACAATACAAAGTGTCTCCCGCAAACACGCAAGGGCTGGCCGTCGGGCTGGGAGGCATGTTTTTCGGACGCACCGCTTTTCGCTGCGCCAGATCCCGCACCGCCACGCCCGTGTACTCGATGTGGGCACCGCCGGGAAGGCTCGCCACTTCGATCGTGGCTCGCGCCGGAGTGTTTCCGAACTCAAAGCGGCGCGCATAATGCTCGTTCATCACCCGCGTGGGAAGATCGAGGGTCAGGTACGGATTTACAAAAACCATATTGCGCATTTCAAGGCCGGCTGCCTTCAGCACTGCTTCTACACGGTCGAGCGCCAGATCCACCTGCGCTCCCGGGTCTTCTGGAACTTTTCCATTGGCAGGATCACTGCCCGGCATGCTGGACACAAACAGCCGGTCGTGTGTCAGCATTCCCGGTGGAGCAGGATCAGACGATTGGTAATTTGGCGGAAACACCGGCTTCTTGTCGGCCATACTGCGCACTGCAACCGCGCTGATCTGAATGAGCGATTCAGGCAGACGCGCAACTCCCAGCACGGCGCGCGCCGGAGGAGTCTTCCCGAAATACTCGGCAAACACTTTGTTCATCTCGTCGTAGTTGGAGATGTTGTCGAGATAAACCTGGGTGTAGACCACGTGATCCAAGGTCAGGCCCGCAGCTTCGACGACGGACTTAACATTGTCCAATGCTTGTTTCACTTGCGCAGTGAAGCCCGCCGGCGAACTGCCATCCGGCCGGCGCGGCCCCTGGCCGCTGATGTAGACGTAGTCTCCGGCATCCACCCCGGGCGAACACAGGCGGTTCCCGGAGCCGCCCTGGGGAGCGACCGCTCGGACCTGATCCTGCGCGAAGGCAGCGCACGACAGCAGCACCCCCAAGAGAAAGGGCCGCATGAAGCGGGTAGCACGAATCGTTTGCAAGGGATCCTCTTGTGTCAGGCGGCCTTCTTCTGGGCGGCGCCGAGTACGGCGCGCAATCGTTGCCCCACGATCATTACCTCTCCCGGCTTGATGGTCATCGAGACCAGCTCAATGTGGTCAGGGGCTTTGCGCTCCTTGCGAGTGGGATTGGGATTGCCCTCGCGCACGGCGGTGACCAGGCTGGGATTGTCCGTACCCAGCACTTCGATCACTGGATCACCTGATCGCAAGTCTTGCACCAAGTCGGCGATGCTGTAGCGCCACGCCTGCTGATCCCACGAGACCTTCAGTGTTGGATAGCGATTGCCGTCATCCGGAACATACGTCTCCGTTTTTACGCCTGGCACCGTATCCACCAGCTTCCGAATGCGGTTGATACGGTCGTTCCATTCTGCATAGATCTTCTTTTCGTCGATCTTCAACCAGGTCTCGAGTGCTGTCAGGCATCCAATGATTTCTTCTTTGCCCACCTTCATCGGGCGGCAAACCGCGCCTTCGCGCGGGTTGCAATTCATCAGGGCCGCCTCAATCAAGTCTTTGCGCCCCAGGAGCAGACCACTGCACTGCGGCCCGGACAGGCCCTTGCCGCCGGAGAAGCAATACATATCGAGGCCCATGCGGGCGTAAAGCTTGGCATTGTCCGCCGGCGGGATTCCCGCTGCGTCGTCCAGCAGCATGGGTACTTTGCGGTCCTTGGCGATGGACAATTCCTTTTGCAGTTTGTCGCCCAGGTCCGTGGTGTAAATCATTGCCGTGTTTTCGCCGAGGGCGTTGGCCAGTTCTTCGGGCGAATACACGAGAACCAGTTTGGCTCCAGTCAGGCGGATGGCGCTGTCGAATGCGCTGCGTCCGCCGACCATCACCACTTCATGTTTCAGGCCGGTGGTATCTGGAAGTTGCCAGATATTCTTGTCGTTGGTGCCCGCCATGCATCCTGCAGTGGCAGCGGCCATGGCGCCAGCCGCGCCGGAGGTAACGATCCCCGATTCCGCGCCGGTCAGTTCTGACAAGCGACGCCCAACCGCGCGCTGCAGGTCGATGACATTGACAAAATGCTGCGCCGCCTCCACCTGCGCCTGACGCACCTCCGGGAATTCCAGCGAGCCGCTCAGATAGGTCCATGTGCCGCGACAGTTGATCACGGTTTTCACCCCGAGACGTGTGTACACGTTCTGGCGCGGATCCCGGCCCACGGCGGTAGCCGCTTGCGCATACAGGTCACGGGCAGCAATTTGGGTGAGCAGCGGTGTGGCGGCGAGCAGCTTCACGAACGATCTCCGGCTAGAGTTCCGGATCGGCATCAAATCCCTCCTGGTAAAACTGTCTGTGGTGCACGTTCAAACTGAGTCAACTGCGGAACCGATCGCTCTAATCTTCCTCGTGGCTCAAAGGAATCAGCGATCGTACCGCAAGAATGTAAGCCTTCGCGCCTGGCTTGTTCTGGTTGTAGAACCCTACTGTGCAGTTCGGACGAAAGTAGTAAGCATCGCCCGGCTTCGCGGGATGCCGGCCTTCGACTCCGTCCATCCCGCCCCCTGCGACCATTTCGCCTTCTCCCTCAATCACCAGATAAATCTCCTCTGCGGTTTCATGGTGATGCGGAAAGTTCGTCCCCCCGGGCGCGAAATCCATCCAGAAGAGGCTGGTAACCACGTACGCGTCGTCGACGGCATCGCGAGTCGCGCCCCGTGGGCCGACCAGCAACTTGTACAACACCGAGTCCGGGTGGCCGGACACGGTCTCTTCCTTCAGATCGTCCAGGTTGATGACTCGGGCATGCTGGGGCGCAGCGCTGATCACCTTCTTGGCGGGGATCTTGAAATCCATGATCAAAACGCGCAAAGCCTTGCTGGAATTATTCGCAATCCCATGCTTCACGCCCGGAGCCACGTACGTGAAATCCCTGGCCCGCAGGGGATGCGTTTCGTCCGCGTATGCCAAAGTGCCAGTGCCCTCGATAACAAAATCAAGTTCTTCTTCACGGTCGCGGACTACACTTTGGCAATTGCCGCCGGCGTCAATCGAAACTTCCGCAAAACGAGAAATACTTCTCAAAATTCGAGCGTCCGCATCGCCTGTCCCGAAAATTGGTTTGTAATGGCAAGTGGGGGAGGATAAATCGGTTTTGACTTCCTTCACCTCGGGCACGGAACGCCGCAGCCAGGTGGGGTCCACTTCGCGATCCTGAGCCGAGAGATTCGCCGAAACCAGCAACAGCAACGGGAAAATCCAGAACCTGTTTGCCAAGAGAAGGGTGCCCACAGTTTTACCGATGAGACGGTGGTATATCACAGAATGTTCTTGACGCCAATCGAAATCTTTCGTTTTATTAGGATTCATTTCGTTTATCGTTCATACAATCGTACGTAATTTTCGTGCGTGTTACCCTCATCGCGCAGCACGAGGGCTGGAGAGCAATGTCGAGACTGGGTTCCGGGCTTTGGAATGGATTGGGGAAGCTGTGTTCAGGATTTCTCATTCTCACTGTAGCCACAAGTCTGGGCTTCTCTTCCGCATGGGCTCAATCAAACGCGCGCAAGAGCGGCTCATGCCGCGTCGAGGCTGTCGATTACAAGGGATGGAAGGCGCAGCAAGTCTCGAACCGCTGGGTGCAACTGGTTGTCATCCCGCAAAATGGCGGGCGGCTCATACAAGTCACGTTTGGCGGGCACGCCTATCTGTTTGTCAATCCTAAATTCGCCGGCAAGTACTTCCCTCCAAGTTCCAACGAGTGGTTCAACTACGGTGGCGACAAGATCTGGCTCCTGCCGGAAGGCACCGAGGACGAGCAACATTGGCGGGGTAATTCTGACGTGCTGGATGATGGGCCATTCACGTTTCGCAAAGTTTCGGAAGGACAGCACTGTGAAATCGAGCTGACCGGCCCAGCCGATCCGCAGACCGGGGTTCAATTTATTCGGACCATTCGGCTAGAGCCGGACTCCCCGCGCATTGCGTTTCACGTTGCGATGAAGAACATCACCGGCCACACGCTCGAGTGGTCCATGCAGTCCGTATCGCAATACGACACTTCGGGTGCCGGGGGCCAAGGATCAGGCCAGATCAATTCCGACTTCTGGACATTTACGCCCGCGAACCGGGACAGCGGCTACTTGAATCGCTATCACGTCCGCTTCGGTCCCGCGCAGAACCCGGCAGTCTCGGTGAGAAATGACGATCTTTTTTCCGTCCACTACATTCATATGGCCGCCGAACTGTGGCTCGACTCCACCGAGGGCTGGCTGGCGGTGGTTGATGGCAAGAGCCAGTACGCCATGGTCGAGCGTTTTGAATACGACAAGAGCAAGGAGTATCCCGGAAAGGCTTCCGTGATCTTCTGGACGAACGGTCCCGAGGTTCGTCTGAACAGTGATGGAGTTCCTTCTCTAAGCGCCGATCCCGATGCCAGCCCTTATTATCTCGAAGCCGAACTCAACAGCCCCATGTGCCGCTTGCGTCCCGGCGAGAGTTGCAGCTTTGACACGGAGTGGTTCCCGACTCGATCGGGAAACGAGTTCCATGGAGTAACCGATGCGGGAATTGTGGTAACCCCGCTGCGAGCGACGGGTCTGGAAAATGGCCGCATCACGCTGTCCGGCGCATTTGGAGTTTTTTATTCCGGGCGGCTCATGGCCCATTTTTACGATGATCATGGACGCCCGCTCGGAGTCATGCAAATTGCCGAGGTGAATCCGACCGACGCGGTATCACTGCAGAGCGAGATCACTCCGCCGGAAAAATCCGCGCGGGTTTCCCTCCACCTTATTGACGAAACCGGAAGCGACCGCGGAGCGCTTCAGGAAGTGCAAGTGACCCAGGACAAACATTGAAATGAAATTTCATGCTGCTGCAATTCTCCTTCTCGTGCTCGCAAGTTTCACCGGACAACTCGGGGCGCAACAATCGCCCTCGACGCAGCCGGCGCTTCATGTAACGTCAGAAGACTTGCTGGCACGGCCGGTAGGCGAGAACTGGCCTTCTTATAACGGCGACTACACTGGACGCCGCTACAGCAGCCTGCACGAAATCAATAAGTCCAATGTCTCGCAACTGCGTGCCGCCTGGGTCTTCCACCCGGGCAATTCTCAGCGACTCGAGGCGACTCCGGTCGTGGTGCGCGGCGTGATGTACGTGACTTCCGCGAACGATGTGTTCGCTTTAGATGCCCGCACCGGACGCAGTCTCTGGCATTACTCTCGGCCCATCAGTTCGGGATTGCTCGACGATGCCGCTGCCCACAAAAGCCGCGGTGTGGCTGTGTGGGACAACTTTGTCTACTCCGAAACCGACGACGCGCATCTGCTCTGCCTGGACGCGCGCTCGGGGAATCTGCTCTGGGATGTCCAGTACGCCGACAAGGTGAAGCAATACGGAGGCACCAGCGCGCCCCTGGTTGTTAAGGATGAAGTGGTTGTGGGCACGTCGGGCGGCGATTCGGGAGTGCGCGGATTTCTCGCCGCCTACGATGCCAGGACCGGCAAGTTCAGATGGCGTCTATGGACCATCCCTGCGCCGGGAGAGTTTGGTTCCGACAGTTGGCCGGGAGACTTGTACCTGCACGGCGGCGCCACCACCTGGATGCCCGGCACCTATGATCCCGAACTCGACACCTTGTACTGGACGACGAGTAACGCCGCACCCGACTTCGATGGGACCGTGCGGCCCGGCGACAATCTTTATGCGGCATGCGTTCTCGCCATCGATGCCAGCACCGGGAAGTTGAAATGGTATTTCCAGTTCACTCCCCACGATGTCTATGACTACGATGCCAATGAGACACCCGTGCTGGTGGACGTCGAAGAAAATGGAACCACACGTCACTTGCTCCTGCAGGCCAACCGCAATGGTTTCTTTTACGTTCTGGACCGAAGCAATGGCAAGTTTCTGCGGGCGACGCCCTTTCTTGAGAAGTTGACGTGGGCAAACGGCATCGATCCTTCCGGCCGTCCCATGATGTCTGGGCGCGTTCCGACAAAAGAAGGCACGACGATCTGTCCCGGAATCGTGGGCGCGACCAATTGGTTTTCTCCCTCTTACAATCCGGACACAGGGTTGTTTTATGTGATGGCGCTGGAGAATTGCGATCTCTACTTCTCCCAAACGAAGCCGTTCACCCTGGGTGAAACTTTCTACAGTACGGGTACAAAGCGTTCCCCGGACGGACATTCTCAGAAAATTCTGTTGGCACTCTCCCCAGCGGACGGAAAGAAAGTTTGGCAATATCCGCAGGTGGGTCGCGGGAACTCCTGGGGCGGAACGTTAACCACCGCTGGCGGACTCGTCTTTTTTTGCGACGATGCCAACTCGCTGGAAGCAGTGGACGCCGAGAACGGGCATGCTCTGTGGTACTTCAATACCGGACAATCGTTCTTCGCATCTCCCATGACGTATGCGGTCGACGGAGCTCAGTATGTCGCGATCTCCGCGGGGAGTGACGTTTTCAGTTTTGCGCTGCCACACTGATTCCGCGCGACGATGAGCATGGCTTCACTTGTTGGAGCAAGCCGCTCATTCATGAGCCTTTTTCCATGTGCAGGAGGGCTTTCTTGCGCTCGAGTCCCCACCGATAGCCGCCCATGGTACCGTCCTCGCGCACTACGCGGTGACAGGGGATTTCTACTGCGACGGGATTGGTTGCGCAGGCGCGAGCTACGGCGCGGCAGGCGCTTGGACGCCCGATCGCTTGCGCGACTTCGCTGTACGACTTCGTCTCCCCGAACGGGATGGACTGCAAATACGTCCACACCTGGCGCTGAAAGGCTGTGGCGCGGATGTCGAGCGGCAGCGAGGCGTCCAGATTCCTACCCGCCATGTGTTTCAGCAACGCGCTCGCCCAGGAGTGGAGGCCACCTTCATCTTCTTTGCGAACCGCGAAGGGGAACTCCCGCTTCAAACCTTCGAGCAGCTCGCCGTCGGACCGGCCGAACTGGATCGAGCAAACGCCTTTGTCGGTGGCGGCGATCAGCATTCGACCTAAGGGAGAGTCGGCGCAGGCGTAGCGGATTGTTGCCGCAATCGCCCCGCGTCGATACTTATCCGGAGTCATGCCCAACTGCGATGCGGTGCGCTCGTACAGGCGGCTGCTGGACCCGTATCCGGCGTCATACATCGCGCGCGTGACCGAGTCTCCAGCCTGCAGGTTACGCTTCAGCGTCTTGAGGCGGGAGGAGTCTGCGTACTCGCGCGGCGTGATCCCCAGGACCGCTTTGAATTTCCGCTGAAGATGAAACGGGCTTTGCTTGAACTCCTTGCCCAGACGATCCAGAGTGACGGGTTCGTCCAGATGCTGCTCGATGTAGCGGCAAATGGCGCGCATCATTTTCAGTTCCGCGTTGCCGTTCAAGGAACGCGGACGGCAGCGCAGGCAGGCGCGGTATCCCGCGCGCTCGGCCGCCTCGGGAATGGGAAAGAATTGCACATTCTCGCGCCTGGGGCGGCGGGCAGCGCAGGACGGCCGGCAATAAATTCCCGTCGATGCCACGGCAAAAACGAATTCACCGTCGCGGGCGGGGTCGCGCGCCAGAACGGCTTGCCAGCGCGCCTCGTCCTCTGGGCGGTACGACTGGGGTTGGAGCGGCATCATCTGCATTTCCTCTGCGAGTATGGCATTGGTTGTCATAACAAGGAAAGGATACGGCTGCTGGAGGAGATGGGCTATCCGAATCTTGCGGGCAAACGAAGTTCATTGCGCTTACGCAGATCATCGTCACACGATGCAGCGCTACAATCAGCGCAGCTTCGCTGCGCCTGGACAGCCCGAGGGCTGTCCCTCCGTGGGGCCGTATGGAGATTGCGCGCCGTGCTCTTAACGGATACAGTTTCCCACGGTGTTCATTCTCAGTGCGGGGGGCTTCGATGAATGTGTATCGCGGCATGGCAGCGTCATTGGTGCTATTCGCTTTGGCAGGGGTGAGTCTCTGCCAGCAGGGACCGAAGCATGTCCTTGGCAATGATGAACTGAAGAAGGCGGTGCCTTCGGAATTCTTTTTCCGCGGACAGAAGGCTCCCGTACAACTGCGCAATGCAGTCGGATTCCAGGCGGCAGACGGCAAGATGATGCTGGCCGCTTTGGTGGACGCCTCCGGATACTCCACCGCCATTCAGCAGAAATACCAGGGAATGCTCATTACCGAGGTCAAGCTCAGCCTTGGTGAATCGACCCTTTCGCCAGGACAGTACGGATTCGGCTTCACTTCCGACGGGAAGTTTATGGTGATGGACGTGGGAAATGACAATGTGCTGAGCACCTCGTCGCAGACGGATTCGGCGCTCCAGCATGCCGTTCCTTTGAAACTCGTGGAAGATGGCGCCGGATACAAACTTTATGCGGGGAAGAAGTGGGTGGGGATCAAGCCGGAGTAGCTGGCAGTCCCATCAGAGCGGTAATAAGGTTGTTTCGCTCGGCTTGGAAGGATTGTGCCGAAACGGCTCGCTTCGCTTCGCGGGACGGCCCAAGGGGTTGTCCCTACGAGTTGGCTCACTTAATGAGTCAGCGGCTGAAATGGACCCAGAACAGCGGTGATCCCGGCGCGCTTCCGTAATTCATTCAGCAAGGCGCTAGCCGCGTTCTGATACGTCTGTCCGGGGTCGGAAGGATCGGACCACACGGCATCGTAGACGATTTGTGCCGCTTCTTTGAGATCCATGTGCAGCGCGGCATCCAGGACATCGACGCGCTCCTGCAGGCGCTCATAGCAACTGGTGCAAACGTCGGCCGGGGCTTGCTCTCCGGGATGATGCTCCCCCAATTTGCAGATTGATTCCGGAGCGTCCATGACTCCGGCATGCGCTTCCATAAGATGCGACTTGAATTGCCGCAGGAACTCTTCGCGTTCCTGCTCCAGCATGGTCGCATCCGGAAGCTGTTCTGCTTCCGCTTGCACCGGTTTCGGGCGAATTTTAGGAACCGTTGCCGAAACCCGCTCGGTGTGGTGGCACGTAGGACAGAAATCGAGATCGGCGGGATAGTACAAGTGGCACTTGGCGCAGGGCAGGCCATATCCCGAGGACTTGTGCGCAGATTCATCTTTCCGGTGCGCTGCATCGCTGGTCAGCGCGGGTTTCACTGCCGCTGCGCTTCCCGCTTGGGTTCCCGAAATATTCGCCATGGAAAATCCCCCGTGTAGAGTGCTGCGATCCGAATTTAACGGCCGCGCGCTGCCCTTGCCATGTTCCATCAGTACAGCGGCTCGGCTGTCCAGCCGGCCAACCAACCACGAGTTACCGCGAGTTGGTCTGCATCAGTTTGATTAGTTCTTCCCGACGCGCGCGATAGAGCTGGCGATCAGGGTCGAGCCGGGTCGCGGTCTCGATCTCGGCGAGCGCCTCCTGGTAACGATCCATGCTCATCAAGCAGGCAGCCAGCGAAAAATGATTGTCGGCGGAAGCATTCACGCGCAGGGCTTCGCGAAACTCCTTCTCCGCCCCCTTGAGATCCTGTTGCTGAAACAGGACTGTGCCCAGCAGGTGATGAGCAACGTCGGAATCAGGGTTAAGCGAAACCGCAATTTCCAGCTCGTGCAGCGCCTCTTCGGGCTTGTTGTCCAGCATGAGGACTTGGCCGAGAACTCTGTGCTCGTTGGCCCCGCCGGGATTCTGATGCACGGCGATCTTGAGCTGCTCCACGGCGGCGTCATAGTTGTTTTTCGCCATGTAGGCGCTCGCCATGCAGGAGTGCCCCTGCTGCCACTCGGGATGCTCGCGATAGAGTTCTTTTAGCTCCGCAATGGCGGCGTCGAAATTGCCCTCATCGCAGTAGGTATTTCCAAGATTATTGCGGACGGAAGCCTCGCCAGGAGCGAGTTTCTTCGCTACCCGGTATTCCTCGACCGCGAGAGCAAGGTCGCCTTGCTCGTGGCGGATCAGGCCGAGATTGGAGTGCGCTTCCCAGAAGGCAGGCCGGAGTTGAATGGCGCGCTGGTAAGCGGTGGCCGCTGCCGGAAGATTCCCCGCTGCGTGCAGAGCGATACCCAAGTCGTAGTAGGTATCGGGATTGTCCGGGTCGCGCCCGAGCGATTCCATATAAGCGTGGATGGCGGCCAGATACTGACCCAGCGAGTAGTGACCCAGCCCTAGAAATTGGTAAGCTTCCGAATTTTTTGGATCGATGCTGAGCGCCGTACGAGCCTCGGCGATCGCATTGGGCCCGTCGTCCAGGCGATAGAAAAGATAGGAGAGGGCGCTATGGTTCTCAGGGAGATCGGGCATCAGCTTGAGAGCAGCGACGAGTTCATCGTAGGCGTCGTCGTATTGCTCCTGCTGGCGGAGCATGGTTCCCAGGGCGAAATGCAAGGCGGAGTCATTCGGATCCGCGGCCACCAGGGTGCGAAGTTCGGTTTCAGCTTCGTGGAATTTCTGCGCGCGGGCCTCAGCCGTGGCTCTCAGGAGCGCAGCAGGAATCGACGGGCCAATCTGGGCGGACCGAACATTTCCGGAGCTGAGAACTCGCATCAGGTCCTTGCCGGCGCCCGCTGACTCGACTTGGCGAAGCTCGCGGTTGGTGGGCAGAGTAGCTAAACCACGCTCTCCGACCATGCGCGCCAGCCGCGTACCGGAAACCCCCGCGGTAAGCCAGGCAACCAGTTCAGTCGTGGTCAGCGGCTGAATCGGGGCGCTCTGGCAAAACGCAGGCACCGCCAGAACCAAAAGAGATAGAGATAAAAATAGTGATAATAACGCTTTGACTCTCACCGGGTTCCCCGAGACGTGGAATGCCTAGCCAACAGAGGTTTTGGAGGAGAATGCGACCGCAAACGCCCACCGAAAGCCCTTCTGCAACATAGCCCCTGAGCGAACTCTGAGGTAAGGTCACGGAGGTAACCTGGACAGCTAAGGGCTGTCCCTAGACGACGCAAAACCTGGACATCCCAAGGGGCTGTCCCTACGCGGCCTGTTCCCACGCGGCATCCCGTGGGCACGTGTGATTCCGATCACAGCTTGCCGTACCAGGCTTCACCGCTACCCTGCCCGCCCCCGGGCAGGATGTAGAAACGCTAGCGTTCGCTATCTGGGGACCGGCCCGTTCTTCCCCCGTGACCTTAGAATAGCGTATGATCTAACTTGCTTATATCCCTCGGAGGCTCCGATGTTTGAAGGTTTATTTCAACCGATGCACCTGCTGGTGATTTTCGCTGTCGCGCTGCTGGTGTTCGGTCCCAAAAAGCTGCCTGAGCTCGGCAAAGGTCTGGGTGAGGGGATCCGCGCGCTGAAGGACGGGATGAAAGACAATCCCCCGGCGCAGGCTTCCACAGACCAGACCAAGAAGACCGAGACCAAGAGCTAGTCGACATCCTCGTTTAAGATTTGTGTGGGCGGCACCTGCCGCCCCGCTGCCTCTCTTTTTACGTCCATAGCAACTCTGGGCTCCGAAGTTGTTACTAATCTCTTCTGCAAGCGGAGGGAGTCGTGTTGCGCCACATTGAACTTCTCCTTGTTACTTCCCTGATTGCGTTTTCTTCCTTTCTCTTTGCTGACCAGGTCACGTTGAAAAATGGCGATCGCCTCACCGGGACCGTCGTCAAATCGGACGGCAAGACGCTGGTGCTGCACACCGATGCTGCCGACGACGTCACCTTGAAAATGGACGCCATCCAGGACATCAAGACCGACGCGGAACTGCATGTCACCCTCAAAGACGGCAAGACTGCCGTAGGCCCGGTCACGAGCACGGACGGAAAGATTGCCGTTGCCACAAGATCCCAAGGCACGGTCGAAGCTCCCACCAGCGATGTGACCCTGATCCGCAACGATGCCGAACAGGCCGCCTACGACAAATCCCTGCACCCCGGCCTCATGCACGGCTGGCAGGGAGGCACAAACGTAGGCTTTTCGGTGGCGCGTGGGAATAGCCAGACAGAAAACCTGGCCCTCGCCTTAAACGCGGTCCATCCCACGGAACACGACAAAATCACAATTTATGAGAGCTCCATCTATACCCGTAACGATCTCGCCAGTCCCGGGATTGTGGCGAACTTGACCACGGCCGGAATCCGCTACGACCACGACCTGAGGCCCAAACTGTTCGTCTTCGGCGCCGGAGACTTTATGAGCAATGCCCTGCAGTATCTCGACCTGCGCCAGGTGTACACCGGTGGACTCGGTTTTCACGCCATCAAGAACGACAATACGACCCTTGATTTCCTGGGCGGCGTGAACTACACCCACGAAACCTACTCCAACGGCGCGGCCATTCCCGGGACCGGGGCATTCGTCTCTTACGGATTGACCAATCGCTTCGTCGCTCTCACCTTGGGCGAGGAACTCAACAAGAAGCTGGGCGAGAGCACCGTGCTGACGCAGAGTGTGGATTTCTATCCCGACATCCAGAATACGAGCGATTACCGTTTTACCTTCACGCTCGGCACAGTGACCAAGATCAGCAAGTGGTTCGGCTGGCAGAACCAGTTTGGCGATATCTACATTTCCAATCCGCCGGTCGGCGCGAAGAAGAACGACATGCTGCTGACCACGGGGCTGAATATTTCCTTCACCCCGCAACCGTGAGAGCACGTGGGACACGGACCTGAGTATCTCTGAACTCCAAGGCTCGCAACGCGTCTTCCAGCTTGTAAGATTGCCTTCTGGCGCTGTTCCTGCGGTGCAGCACTGGGTGGACAATACCGAGCCGCCTACCTTCTGTTCCAAGTGCAAAAAGTTCCACGGCTTCGGCGACCGCAATTAACCGCATTAGCTGCTTATGAGCTTGCGACTTACTGCCCACCGCCGAGCTTTTCTACGATTCGGTAATGGGAGATGGTTTGGTCTAGCAGAGGCGCGCTAAACGCGGTCAGCCATGCTAAGGCGCGACAGGGGGAAGTCAAAACAATCGTGGTGGTGAAAAAGCGGGTCGAGCTTCGCTCGACTGGACAGCCCAAGGGGCTGTCCCTACGTGGTTTTTGTGTGACGAAAGGGGGGTTACGCTGCGTCAGGGATTGCAGATATAATTAAGCGACGATGTTGCACGATCGCGATGCCGCAGAAAAATCCCAATTCGCGTCTTCCTCTGACAAACTCGGCCGAGTGCTGGCTGCACTGCCTGGTGTGTCCGCGGCGGTATCGCGCGAATCTGCCTTCGCGCCTGCGTCCCAATCTCTTCGGTAGTGACTAGTTCCTCTTCTGTTTGCTGATTGCCTCGGCCCTCAGGGGCTAAAGCCCCCTGACAATAGTGGCCGAAGGCGGCACGACTAAAGTCGTGCCCTTCCCGATACAAGGCGACGGACGGTACGAGAAAAAGTCGTGCCCTCGCCGAAGAGACCAATGGACGGCACGAAAAAATACGTGCCTTCCCGAGAAGACGAAGGAACTGCACGAGAAAGAGCGTGCGGTTCCGTACAACGGAGGAACTCCAATGACTACCAAGACTATGACCGCAACTGCCGGTCCCAAGATCAAGACCGCCCTGCCCGGGCCGAACGCGAAACGTGTGCTTCAGGGCGACGAGAAATTTATTTCGCCGTCCTACACCCGTTCTTATCCCATGGTGGCCAAGAGCGGACGTGGAATCGTCGTGACCGACGTCGACGGAAACGAGTTTTTCGACTTCTCCGCCGGTATCGCTGTGACCTCGACCGGACATTGCCATCCCGATGTCGTCGCCGCCATTCAGAAACAGGCGGGCGAACTGATTCACATGTCAGGCACCGATTTTTATTACGAGAATATGGTGCAATTGGCCGAGCGCCTGTCGAAGATCGCACCCATGAAAGGCCCGCACCGTATTTACTACGGCAACTCGGGGGCGGAGGCGGTCGAGTGCGCGTTGAAGCTGGCGCGCTATCACACCAAGCGGCAGAACGTGATTGCGTTTTTCGGCGCGTTCCACGGACGCACCATGGGCGCACTATCGCTGACCGCATCCAAGCCGCAGCAGCGCCGGCGCTTCTCTCCGCTGGTCCCGGGAGTTACCCACATCCGCTATCCCGATGTCTATCGCGGGTGCGTGGGCGGAGCGCAGGATGCCGAAAAATTCGCCCTGGGCTGTGCCCGGTTCATCGAGGAGAAGTTGTTCAAGACCACTCTGGCTCCGGAAGAAGTCGCGGCCATCTTTGTCGAGCCGGTACAAGGCGAAGGTGGTTACGTCATTGCTCCGAACATCTTCATGCAGGAACTGCGGAAGATTTGCGATCGTCACGGCATTATGCTGGTCGTCGATGAGGTGCAGAGTGGCATTGGACGCACCGGGAAATGGTTTGCGGTGGAGCACACCGGAGTTGAGCCGGATATGGTGTGCATGGCGAAGGGGATCGCGTCCGGAATGCCGCTGGGCGTCACTATGACGAAAGCCGAGGTAATGGACTGGATTCCCGGATCGCATGCGTCCACCTTCGGGGGAAATCCGGTATGCGTTGCGGCGGCGCTTGCCACCCTCGACGTGATCGAGAAAGAACACTTGATCGAGAACTCGGCGCGGGTGGGCGCTCACATGCTGAAGCGCATGGCGGAGTGGCCATCGAAACTGAAGCTGGTGGGCGATGTGCGCGGACGCGGGCTGATGATCGGCGTTGAGATCGTCAAGGACAAAGCCACCAAGGAGTACGGAGCCGCCGAGCGTGACCGCATTGTAGAAATGGCGTTCGAGCGTGGTGTCCTGTTCCTGGGTTGCGGGCCGAGCACGGTTCGGATATGTCCTCCGCTGGTGGTCACAAAGGACGAGGCTGACGTTGCCGTGGATGTACTCGAAGAATGCATCCGGGCAGTTGGCAAGGGCGCATAAAGGAGCGGGGATGAAAGAGGGTCCTGCCGAATGTCGGCAGGACCCCTTTTTCGGTCAGTTCCCGTTCTGGGAAGCTTGTTCTTGTAGAGTCAAAGGGTTGTGCTTTGGCTCACATCCACGCGAGATGCATTCGGCTACCGTCGAGTGCGGGTGCCCATGTTTCCCGCCGTTTTCACCCGCGAACTGGTCAGAGGTCTCGACTGGCTTGCGGCGCACGTGCTTCCCGCTCCGCAAGGCCCTCTGCGGCAGCGGACCGGCCGTCGCGGAGAAGAGCACGCTTACTTCTACTTAAGAAGCCTGGGCTACATCATCGTAGCCCGGAATTACCGCTCTCCGCGCTGCCGGGGCGAGATTGACTTAATCGGGTGGGATCGAGGTATCCTCTGTTTTGTAGAGGTTAAGACCCGGACCTCGCGTGACATCAAGCCTCCCGAGGCTGCGGTCGATTATCACAAGAGACGAGAAGTGGCGCTGGCAGCGCGGGAGTACTTGAGGAGCATGCCAGAGTCGTGCCAATGGAGGTTCGACATAGTAAGCGTATACTGTGACGGCCATAACTGCCGCCCACAGTTTGAGTTATTTCGGAATGCCTCACTGGCGGGGTAGACTATAAAGTTTTCGTCCCTCTGGAAAGGATTCGTAGCAGTGCCTGAGCTTAGAAAAGATCCAATCGTCGGTCGCTGGGTGATTATTTCGACCGACCGGGCCAAGCGCCCAACCGATTTTGTACGCGAAAATATGAAGATTAAGGGCGGATTTTGCCCTTTCTGCTATGGCAATGAGAGCAAGACCCCTCCGGAAATTCAGGCTTACCGTCCCAACCCGAATGGCGGGCCTCCACCGCAGCGAAATACTCCCGGATGGACCGTGCGGGTAGTGCCGAATAAGTTCCCAGCGTTGGGCATTGAAGGCAATCTGAACCGGCAAGCGGAAGGAATGTTTGACCGCATGAACGGGATTGGGGCGCATGAGGTCATTATCGAAACGCCCGATCACACCGCCAATCTCGCCACCTTGCCCCCGAAGCGTATTGAAGATGTCCTGTGGACATTCCGGGACCGCATTCTCGATCTGAAAAAGGATCGACGGTTCAAGTACATCTTGATCTTCAAGAACCACGGCGAAGCCGCCGGAGCCTCGCTGGAGCACTCGCACTCGCAGTTGATTGCGTTGCCAATTCTGCCGATCAACGTGGTGCAGGAACTCGAAGGAGCCAAGCAGTATTTTCTGTATAAAGAGCGTTGCGTGTTCTGCGACATTATCCGGCAGGAGATGGACAGCGGGACTCGGGTCGTGGCAGAGAACGAAAATTTCCTGACCCTGGCGCCCTATGCTCCCCGGTTCCCGTTTGAAACGTGGATCATGCCCAAGACCCATGAGTCGGCATTTGAGAACTCTTCCTCCCACATGTTTGAAAACCTGGCGCGCGCCTTGAAAGATCTGCTCGGCCGGGCTGATCGCGTGCTCGATAACCCTCCGTACAATCTGGTGTTTCATACGTCGCCGGTGCAGGATCCGACGAACGACCACTATCACTGGCACATCGAGTTCATGCCCAAGCTCACCAAGACGGCGGGATTCGAGTGGGGAACGGGGTTCTATATCAATCCGACGCCCCCCGAAGAAGCGGCGAAGTTTCTGCGCGAGGCGAATGTGGAGGAACCGGCGCCGGTTGCGGTCGGCTGAAGAACGCTTTTCATGCAAAAAGGAGGGCACGGTACAGTGACCGTGCCCTTTTGCAGTTGTGCCGGAGAGAGAGGCCTGCAGCCCCAATGCAGGTGAAGATAAAAGGACTGGAAAGGCTGGTTGTCATCAGTTTGTAAAAGTTGGGGAAAAACGAAGCCCGGTTTACTCGCAATTGCGGTTCCTGACACGGAATTCCGAGGTCTTCCATGCGGCGATTTCTGCTCTTACTTATCCTGGCTGCCTCCTGTTTTGCTGCTCCGGTTGAATCCACGCTGATTGCCAACCTCCCCGGCCGGACCTCGGTGAACCTCAACGGATCGTGGCGCTTCCTTGTGGATCCATTCTCGAACGGGGAGTCTGCGGGCATTTTTCGCGACGAGAAGCCACGCTCGAAGAGCGATCGCATTGAGTACAGCTTCGACGCATCGCCAGTCATGAATGTTCCTGGCGACTGGAATACACAACGCGACCAGTTGCTGTTTTATGAGGGCACGGCTTGGTACCGGCGGCTGTTCAAGTATCAGAAACGCAGTGGCACTCGTGCGTTCCTCTATTTTGGCGCGGTCAATTATCGCGCTTCGGTTTACCTGAATGGCCAGAAGGCCGGCGAGCACGAGGGAGGATTGACTGCGTTCAACTTCGAAGTGACTTCACTGTTGCGGGAGGGTGAGAATTCGCTGATCGTGGAGGTGAACAATACCCGGCGCTCCGACGGAGTGCCGGCGATGAAGTTCGACTGGTGGAACTACGGCGGAATTACGCGCGACGTGATGCTGGTCGAAGAGCCCAGTGTTTTCGTCCAGGATTATTGGATTCAGCTGGCACGGGGTTCGCAGAATGAAATCTCCGGGTGGGTGCAGTTAAACGGCGCACAAGCAGGACAGAAAGTGAATGTCCAAATTCCCGAAGCTGGTGTTCGCCAGGCACTGACCGCCGACGCAGCGGGGCGCGCCGCGATACACGTAACCGCGAAGCTGGAGCTGTGGTCTCCCGAACACCCGAAGCTGTATGACGTGATGCTTGGCGTGGGAGAAGAGAAGATTCATGATCAGATTGGGTTCCGGACCATCGAAGTGCAAGGGGGAAAGATCCTCCTGAATGGGAAACCGATTTTCCTGCGGGGTATTTCGATGCACGAGGAAGCGCCTTTTCGCGGAGGGCGCGCGTTTAGCCCGGAGGACGCGCAGACTCTGCTTGGCTGGGTGAAGGATCTGGGCTGCAACTTCGTCCGCTTCGCCCATTACCCGCACAACGAGAATGAGATCCGGCTGGCGGATCGCATCGGATTGCTGGTTTGGTCTGAGATTCCGGTGTATTGGGATATCGACTGGTCGAATCCGTCAACGCTCGCCAACGCGGAGGCGCAGCTCCGGGACATGATCGCGCGCGATCATAACCGCGCGGCGATCGCGCTCTGGTCCTTGTCGAATGAGACTCCGGTGAAGCCTGAGCGGGTTACGTTTCTCAAACAACTGGCGCAAGAAGCACGCGAACTGGATTCGACGCGCCTGATCACGTCCGCCATGAATCATGTCGACAAAACGACTCCTGAGCTAAGGACATTGTCGGATCCGCTGGCAGAGGTGCTGGACGTTCTCGGGATCAATGAGTATATCGGATGGTATGAGGGTCGCCCCGAGGACGCAGACAAGATCGAGTGGAAGTCAATCTGGAACAAGCCCATCATCGTCAGCGAATTTGGCGGAGGGGCGCCCTTCGGCTTGCATGGCGATGCCGACGAGCGCTGGACTGAGGAGTATCAGCAGAATCTGTATCAGCACCAGTTAAAGATGGTCCAGGCAATTCCTAATCTGGCGGGAATGACACCGTGGGCGCTGATGGATTTCCGGTCTCCGGCGCGAATGCTCCCTGGAATTCAGGACTATCACAATCGCAAAGGGCTGATCTCCGATCGAGGACAGCGCAAGCTGGCTTTCTACACCTTGCAGGAGTTCTACAGAAAAATGGCCGCATCAGAAAGAACCAGCCACTAAGGCCAGGCCACGTAGCGCCGGACCCATTGGTCCGGCCCACCGCCGTTGCGCGCTAAACCGGAGATTCGTGCAGCACCGGTCGCTTCGCTTCTCGGGACAGCCCAAGGGGCTGTCTCTACGCATTTCGTCTACGCCTGGGTGCGGTCCTGGTACTCTTCGTGCCACGCCATCTGAATGGCTTCCAACTTGCCTTCATTCGAGCCCTGGGGATCGCCGGCGAAATCCGCCAGCTCGGTCACGTAGCGGTGCAGATCCGTAAAGCGCACCGACAGCGGGTCCATTTCGGGATGCTTTTCGGAGAGCTCGATGCCGATATCTTCGGCATCATCCCAGGTCAGTTTCTTTGCCATCTCAGTGCTCCTCGGAAATGTAGTTGCGATTCCACGCGGGGATTTCTACAACAACTTTGCCCCCTTTGGTGATCTGGGCCTGACAGCCGAGGCGCGAATTCAGTTGCAGATCGGCAGCCATGTCCAGGCGGTCGGCCTCGTCGTCGTCCATTTCGGACATATTTTCGGCGCCCTCCTTTACCCAGACGTGGCAGGTGGTGCACGCGCAATTGCCGCCGCAGGCGTGGTCGAGAGTAATACCGAAGTTCAGGGCTATGTCGAGGATGGATTCCTCTTTGCCGTGGTCTTCGTACGGCAGTTTGCCGTGCTCGAATTGGACCGTCTTGCCTTCGGGCAGGAACGTCACTTGCACCGTGTTCTCGCCCGGAGCTTCTTCGGTGGCGGTTCCGGCACCTTGAGTTTTTTCGTCTGCCATCACTGCTCCTCTATGCCCTCTTTATTCTCCTGTCCTTCTGGCCTTGAACCTCTCTCGACCAGGGGACACGGAGGATCACAGGGGCTATTCGAACTCTGCTTTCGCCATGGGATGCGGGGCTGTCGGGCCTTCTCCCAAGTCGGTTTCTTCCATGTTCTTGCCTTTAAGGGCTGTGGATACCGCGCTGTCCATCATCAGCTCTGCCAACCGTGTCGTCGCGTGGTTCAAGGTGTCGATTGCTTTTCGGATTGCCTGGTAATCCGCTTCAGCATTCACTGCGGTTAGCGCCTTTTCCAGTTTTGCAATCTGCTTCTTCTCGTCGCTCGTGAGTTGTCCCCAAGCGGGACTCCTTTTCGCCTTTTCGAGCGCGGTGAGGATGGTCGCCGTTTCGTTGCGGGCCTCGATCAACTGACGCCGGCGAAAATCCTCCTCGGCGTTGTCAAAGGAATCGAGAATCATGCCTTCGACCTGCTCGTCGGTCAGGCCATAACTCGGCTGAACCTGAATTTCAGCTTCCTTGCCGCTGCGCTGTTCACGCGCGGAGACGTGCAGGATACCGTTAGCGTCGATGAGAAATTTCACCTCGACCCGGGGGATGCCGGCTGCCATGGGAGGAATGCCCTTCAGATCGAAACGGGCAAGGGAGCGGCAATCTTTGGCCAACTCGCGCTCACCCTGCAGCACGTGGATCGCTACGTTCGCCTGACCATCGATCTGCGTGGTGTAGAACTGGGTGGCTGAAGCGGGGATGGTTGAATTGCGCAGGATGATCTTGTCCGTGACACCACCGGCGACTTCGATGCCGAGCGAGAGAGGAGTAACGTCGAGCAGCAGCATGTCCTGCGTGGCTTCCGAACGCCCACCGAGAATGTTGGCTTGTACTGCGGCACCCAACGCTACGACCTCATCAGGGTTCAAGTCCGTATGCGGTTCGCGGCGGAACAGATCCCTGACCAGCGCACGGACTTTCGGGATTCGCGTCGATCCCCCGACCAGCACGACTTCGTCGATCTGCTCGGGCTTGAGGTTTGCGTCTTTCAAGGCCTGCTTGCAGGGGCCAACAGTGCGGTCAATGATGGGCTGGATCAGTTGCTCGAACTGCTCGCGGGTAATTTCGCGCCGGTAACGATTGCTGGCGGGTAATTCGATATCGAGCTTTACGGACGGCTGTGAGGAGAGCGCAATCTTGGCTTCGATGACCGACTTGCGAATCGCCTGCACTGCCTCGGCGTTGCGGCGCAGGTCGAGCCCGAGATCGCCGCGAATGTCGTCGAGCGCGATGGTGATCAGCAGGTTGTCGATGTCATCCCCGCCGAGATGCGTGTCGCCGTTGGTGGCGATCACCTCGAAAATTCCGTCATGCAGCTTGAGAATGGAAATATCAAAAGTTCCGCCGCCTAGATCGTAGACGGCCACAATGCCGTTCTGCTTTTTATCGAGGCCGTAGGCGAGAGCCGCCGCGGTCGGTTCATTGACCAGTCGCAGCACTTCCAACCCTGCGATACGGCCCGCATCTTTCGTGGCCTGGCGTTGCGCGTCGTTGAAATAGGCGGGAACGGTGATTACCGCTTTCGTGACCGGTCCGGCAAAATAGCGCTCGGCGTTGCGCTTCAGCTGGCGCAGGATCAGCGCGGAAATCTCTGGTGGAGTAAAGGTCTTCCGGTCAAGCTTGATACGCAGGACTTCGCCGGGCTCCAGGTCTTCGGCAAGGCGGAATGGGAAAAGTTTCAGTTCTTCCTGAATATCTTCCATGCCGCGGCCCATGAGTCGCTTGATGGAGTAGACGGCGCGCTCCGGCGTTTCGATCAGAAAACGACGCGCAGAGTTTCCGATTACGGGCTGATTGTTTTCGTCCAGCGCCACCACGGAAGGCAGGAGATTCGAGCCATCATCTCCGGGGATCACGACAGGCGTGTCGCCTTGCATGAAGGCCACGAGCGAGTTCGTCGTGCCCAGGTCGATCCCGACGATGCGATCTGCGGTCATGCGATCTTCTCGGCTCCTGTGGCTTCGACCTGTTGTGCGGGTTGCTCTGCCGGAAGCACGCGGTCGAACAGGCTGCGCGAGACACTCTCCTCGGCGCCCCTGCCCCATTTCGTGCCGAAGGTCATGGTGCCAAGACAGAGCGGGCTGACGCGCAACCCTGACCGTCCTAACGTTGTGTATTCGTTCAAATGCATCAGGCTTCCTTCATCAGCTTTCCAATGCGGTATTTACATCGCGTACCAGGTTGCGTATGTAACTGCGGCGATTCAGAACATCGACCATTTTGCCGGTAATCGCTTTTCGCTCGGGAGACTCGGCACGGGAATTGCGCTCCATCAGAGCATCCCATTCTTTCCAATACGACTGCAGCTCCTGCAGCAGCGATTCGTATTTCTCTTCCAGGACAACCTTGTGTTTTGCGATTTCCGCGGTCAAAACAGCATCGTCCTCTTCCATCTGCTTGTTCATTTTCAGTTCTTCGAGCTGCATGTTCAGCTCAAAAACTTCCTCCAGCAGGTCGGGCGGTACGATTTGCTTTTTAAGCCCGCCGGTTGCTCGAGCCTGTTCGGTCGCGCTCTTCGATTGCTCTTCGAGTTCCACGCCCTCAAGCTTCAGCAGATATTGCGTGCGCTTGATGGGATCACGCAGAGTGCGGTAGGCATCGTTGAGCAATGAGCTCTGTTCCAGGCTCCATTGCTGTTCCTGGCTTCCGGCTCGCGCGTTAAGATCCGGGTGAAGCTTACGGCTCAACTGGTAGAACTCTCGTTCCAGAGCGGGAACGTCGATGGTGAGCTTCGCAGGCAGGCCGAAGAAGGAGAAATAATCTACAGGAGCGGGGGGCTGTACCTTGCCGCAGGATTCGCAGAAATGCGCGGCGCGCATGGAGCCGCAGGACCAGCAGCTGTTGGTTTCCTGTGGCAACGGCTTGGCGCCGATTTCGGTGAAGATAGGTTTCGTCACTCGCATTCCTTACATGCAGGGGCAAGAGCCCTCGATCAAGCCCGAATTATCCGGAGACACCGGCAGTCCGCGGTGCAAGGGCGCCCCGCGCCACACGACTCAAGTGGGCTGCCGCACAGGCTCAGGCGGAGAACGAAGTCCCGCAGCCGCACGACTTCGTAGCCTGTGGATTTACAAAGACGAATCCCTGCTGCATCAGAGTTTCCTGATAGTCCAGGGTCATGCCGTGCAGATAAATGAAGGACTTCGGGTCGACAAACACCCGCACATCACTGAACTGGAAAATACGGTCGCGCTCGCGCGGCTGGGAGTCGAAGCGGATGTTGTAACTCAAACCGGAGCATCCACCGCCCTGTACTCCAAGACGCAAGCCACCCTGCTCCGGCGAGATGCCTTCTTTCACCATCGCCGTACGGATCTTCGCGATAGCCTTTTCGGTCACCTGAATGCCTTTGGCCGGCGACTGCGTTGTCGTGTTTTCGATTGCGGTCGTCATTGCAAGCTATGAGGTTTGAGCTGCGAGCGATGAGCAAAAGCTCTTAGGCTCATCGCTGCCGCTTCGTCTATTTCGCTTCTGCCGCGACCGGCTTCGCCACGCCCTGCTTCTTCTTCCAGTCACCAATGGCAGCGCGGATGGCGTCCTCTGCCAACACCGAACAGTGAATCTTCACCGGAGGCAGAGAGAGCTCCTTCACGATATCCATGTTCTTGATGGAGAGAGCTTCGTCCACCGTCTTGCCCTTCACCCACTCGGTCGCGAGCGAGGAGGACGCGATGGCCGAACCGCAGCCGAACGTCTTGAACTTGGCTTCTTCAATGACGTTGGTATCGCGATTGACCTTGATCTGGAGCTTCATCACGTCGCCACACTCGGGGGCGCCGACCAGGCCGGTGCCTACGTCAGTGCTGCTTTTGTCGAGCGAACCGACGTTGCGCGGATTGTTGTAATGATCGATGACTTTGTCGCTATATGCCATGTCTTAACCTCACCTCAGGTTTCAAAATTTCAGAGTTTCAAGGCTTCAATGATCTCGTTCAACTTGAAACGTTGAGACCTTGAACCCCGCTGTTTCGTTACTCTCCAGCCCACTTCACATCCTTCAGGTTGATGCCTTCTTTAGCCATTTCGTACAACGGAGAAAGCTCGCGGAGGCGCTCCACCGTTTCAATAACGCGATCGGCCACGTAGTCAACCTCGGCTTCGGTGTTGAAGCGGCCAATGCCGAAGCGGATCGAACTGTGGGCCAGGTCATCGCCAGTCCCCAAAGCCTTCAGAACATAAGATGGCTCCAGCGTGGCAGAGGTGCACGCCGAACCGCTCGACACTGCGATGTCGTTGATACCCATCAGCAACGATTCACCTTCCACGTAGGCAAAGCTGATGTTCAGGTTCCCAGGCAGGCGGTGCTCCATGGAGCCGTTGATGTAGACCTCATCCAGCTTGCCCATGATGCGGTCCCGCAGACGATTACGCAGACCGGCGAGATGGCAGGACTCCTTGGCCATTTCTTCCGAAGCGATAGCACAGGCCTTGCCCAGACCGACAATGCCGGGGACATTTAGCGTACCGGAACGCATGCCACGCTCGTGGCCCCCGCCGTCGATAATCGCCGAAATCTGCACGCGCGGATTCTTACGGCGAACGTACAAGGCTCCTACTCCCTTCGGGCCGTACATCTTGTGGCCTGAAATGGAGGCGAGATCGATGTTCTGCCTGATCACGTCCACCGGGACCTTTCCCACCGCCTGCGTCGCGTCGGTGTGGAAAATCACGCCCTTCTCGTGGCAGAGCTTCCCGATTTCGGCGACCGGCTGCAGCACACCGATTTCATTGTTGGCGTACATGATCGTGACCAGGATCGTCTTGTCGTCCATGGCGCGCTTCAGGTCGTCGAGATCCACCAGGCCATCTTTCTGAACGGGCATGTAGGTCACGCGGTAGCCGTACTTCTCAAGGCGCTTACAGGTGTCCAGCACAGCCTTGTGCTCGGTCACGGCCGTGATGATGTGGTTGCCCTTCTCGCGGTACATCTCGGCAACACCCTTGATCGCCAGATTGTCGCTCTCGGTCGCGCCAGAGGTGAAAATGACTTCTTTCGTGGTCGCGCCGATCAGCTTCGCGATGCGCTCGCGCGCCGTTTCCACACCTTCTTCCGCCGCCCATCCGAACGAGTGATTACGGCTGGCGGAGTTGCCGAACTTCTCCATGAAGTAGGGCAGCATCTCTTCCAGCACCCGCGGGTCCATGGGGGTGGTGGCATGGTTATCCATGTAGATGGGGAGCTTGATTCCCTTCGCGCTGGGACGCTGCGTCTCGGGGGCTGCCTGGGGGATTTTCACATCCGTGCTCATTGATTGCCTCTCCTGCTGTTTGATGAAACTCGTGTTGTCCTAAATTCTTTTATTCCGTCAACTGATCGTGACCAAATCGGCGGCCTTCGGCGCGCTTACTTCCACCTGATCAGGTTCTTCCCGCATATGCGAAATCTTGATCCGCTTCAACACCGCCTCGATGCTCTCATTCACTTTTCGCAGCGGTTCGCGGATGTTGCAGCGATCACTCTGGCCACATTCGCCGCGCACCGTGATGCACGAGGTGATGAATAATGGGCCGTCAATGGCTTGAATCACCTCAAAGGCCGAAATCGTGTGTGCCGGCCGCGCCAGCATGTAGCCGCCATTGGTGCCGTGTTGCGACTGCAGAAGGCCTGCCTTCACCAGTTTCTGCAGAATCTTGGCCAGGGCCTCTGGCGGAATGCCGTACGCGTCAGCGACATCCTTCGCACTAAGGGAGCCTTGGCTTGACCGCTCAGCGAGATGCTTCATCGCCATGAGCGCGTAGTCGGCTTTTTTTGTCAACTTCAGCAAAGGAGTACCTTCTACAAGCCCGACAAAAGCAGTCGCATATAAATCCGACCTTTTCTGTCGGATTTCATTCTACGTTACTGAGGTGCCCTGGGGCAAGCGGAGTCAGCTAACGGGCAAACCCTGCAGTGAATGGTAAGTGTCGCCGAGGGAATGGCTTACGAGTAGGCGATTAAAACAGTCGTATTCTGCGGATGGCAGAAGGACGGCCTCGGGCGCCATTCGTTAAAAATTCTCGACAGAGTAACCGGACAGGGCTTGACAAGGCGCAAACCGGGTCTAAAATACCGGAAATTCCGCGAAAACCTGCCCCTCAGCTTGGGGACCCTTCCGGATTTATGACCTCAAAGCCGACGGCCTCTCCTGAGAACGTAACTATGAAGCAGCCCTGTAAGCACCCGCGTGTGCAAATCGTGAGCCGCGATGAAGAGTCGGAGTTCGTCGAGTGCAAGGAGTGCGGCGAAATCTTCGACTCCAGTGAGTTCAAGGACATGAACATCGAAGAGCAGACGAAGGATGCTGACGTCTGAATTGTCCCCGAGTTTGCCTGCGCTAACGTAAGAGCAGGCCTGCTTCCGCGGAAAAATCCATGGCGGCGAATTCCTGTGCGAGGAATTTAGGGTACGCGGCGGCGGCGATCATCGCCGCGTTGTCGGTGGAAAGGGGACGCGAGGGGAAGTACACAGGCAGCCCTTGCTTGGCGCTTTCCCGCTCGAAGGTTTGTCGCAGTTCCTGGTTTGCTGCGACGCCTCCGGTAACAAACAGAGTGGCAACGTTATAGGCCTCGGCGGCTGCCAGCGTTTTTCCCACGAGGTCTTCGATGAGTGCTCGCTGGAAAGAGGCCACCAAGTCGAGCGTCGGCTTGTCGCAATGGGCTCGAATGTCCTCGAGCTTCGGTTTGGCGATTTCGGCTAAGGCTCGGCGGCGTTCTTCGACCGAGTCACGCATCTGGTGCGCCTCCACGTAGCGCAAAATCGCGGTCTTGATGCCACTGTAGGAGAAATCAAAGCGGGGGCGGGTATCGTCGGGCGCGATCTGTTTGCCATCGCGGCGGTCTCGGCGGTCGCGGTGTTTGATCTGAGCCGGCGGGAACTTCACTGCTCTCGGATCGCCGTACGTCGAAAGCCGGTCGATCACTGGGCCACCCGGATATCCCAGGCCGAGAAGCTTGGCGACTTTATCGAAAGCCTCACCAGCAGCGTCGTCGCGCGTGTGTCCGATGTTCTCGTAGGTCCAGGAACTGCCGCTCTGAGCAGCTAAATACAAATGCGTGTGTCCGCCGGAAACCACCAAGGCCAGCACGGGGAACCGCACCTCATGATTTCCCTTTTGCCGCTCTTCGAGCAGGACGGCATGGATGTGGCCTTCCAGATGGTTGACCGCGATCAGCGGCTTATCGAGGGCAAAGGCGAGAGCTTTTGCGTAACTGATTCCCACCAGCAAAGCTCCTGCCAGGCCGGGACCCTGAGTTACAGCGATTGCGTCGACAGAATGGTAGGTATGGCTGGCTTCGGCGAGCGCCTGGCGAACCACTGGCACAATCGCGCGCAAGTGTTCGCGCGACGCCAGTTCGGGGACCACTCCTCCATACGGTTGATGAGTCGCGATCTGGGATGCGACAACGTTGGAGATTAACTGCTCGCCCGAACGCACCACGGCAGCCGCGGTTTCATCACAGGAGCTTTCGATGCCGAGGATGTAAGCGTCGGGCACAGTTCCATATTAATGCAGGGTCGCGCCTGGTCATGTAGGGACAGCCGCCATCGGCTGTCCGGCGGAGCGGAGCTCCGCTGGCTTCCAGAATGGCCCTCGTGGACAGCCGACGGCGGCTGTCCCTACATGCTCTCGCTAAGGCTACGTGCGGATGCGCTTCAGGAATCGGCAGCGCTATGATGAAAACTGGCCGACAGTCATGCTGAGAGATTTCCCTACCTCAATCGTCGAGACGCTGCGCCAGAACGGCTTTCAAGCATTGCTAGTCGGCGGATGCGTCCGCGATCTTGTGCTGGGACGAGAGCCCAAGGATTACGACGTGGCTACGAATGCTACGCCCAGGCAGGTCATGGCTCTTTTCCCTGAGACCTATGCCGTCGGCGAGCAATTTGGCGTCGTCCTCGTGCCGCTGCCGGAGCATTCTGGCGCCCCGTGTGACCCTCAATCGACGACGAAGTCCCAGTGTGTTGAGGTGGCGACGTTCCGCAGTGATATCGGGTACACCGACGGCCGCCATCCTGATGAAGTGCGTTTCAGCAAAGATCCGCGAGAGGACGTCGCTCGCCGTGACTTCACGATCAACGGCATGTTGCTGGATCCGGTGAGCGGCGAGGTGCTCGATTACGTCGGCGGGCGGAAGGATTTGGAGGCCGGAATTATCCGGACGATCGGGGATCCGCGGCACCGCTTCGACGAAGACAAGCTGCGCATGCTGCGCGGGGTGCGATTTGCAGCGCGTTTCGAGTACAGGATCGAACCGGCGACATTCGGTGCCATGCAAGAGCTGGTAGATCAGATTGCCGTCGTCTCGAGGGAACGCGTGCGCGATGAACTGACTCGCATGCTAACTGAGGGTCATGCACGCCGGGCATTCCTGCTGCTGGATGAAAGCGGGCTTCTGCAACATGTGCTGCCGGAAATCTCGGACATGCATGGGGTGGAGCAGCCGCCGGAGTTTCATCCCGAAGGCGATGTCTTTGTGCACACGCTTTTGCTGCTCGACAACTTGCCTCAGCCCTGCTCGCCCACTCTGGCCTGGGGCGCGTTGCTGCACGATGTTGGCAAGCCCGCAACATTTCGCATTGCACCGGATCGAATCCGCTTTGACGGGCATGTGGATGTGGGGGTGAAGATCGCGCAAGGTATCTGCCGCCGGCTGCGTTTCTCGAACGATGACACGGAACAGATTCTGGCGCTGGTCGACAATCACATGCGCTTCGGCGATGCGATGAAGATGAAGGAATCGACACTGAAAAAGTTCATACGCCTGCGGGATTTCGATGAACACATGGCACTCCATCGCGCGGACTGCCTGGCGAGCCATCGAAATCTCACCACTTATGAATTCATTCGCGAGAAGCGCGCCGAAATTCCGCCGGAAACAATGCGGCCGGCGCCCCTCGTAACCGGAAACGACCTGATTGCAGCCGGACACGTGCCGGGGCCGAAATTCAAAGAGATCCTAAGCGCGGTCGAAGACGCGCAGCTGGAAGGCCGCTTGCCGTCGCGCGACGCGGCTTTGGAGTTTGTGCGCCGCGAATTTCCCGCCTGAACGTTCGGCCATGCCTGCGGTTCGCAATGTTAAAATCAAGTTTAGTCTTTGCGTTACAGCACTGGAGTCGTGCTTGGAACAGGCTGGATCGGACCTGGAGAGAATTGTCGCGCAGTCATTGAGGCAGGCGCCCCCGATGGAGGCGCCATTGATGGCTTGGCCCGTGGTCTGCGGTTCGGCAGTCGCGGAGAGAACGCGTGCACTGACTTTTGTCGATGGGGTGCTCCGTGTAGCCGTGCCCGATGCGGGATGGAAATCGGAATTGCAAGGACTCGCCCCACGCTATCTTGCGGTCATAAACAAATACACGCTCCAGGCCGTCCGCCGGATTGAATTTGTGATATTCCGGGCGGAGAATACGCCGTCATAATCCCTCTATCTACCCGAGCCCATGAAAGTCACTGACAAGGACGTTTCCTACGTCGCAGAACTCGCCAATTTAGAACTGACTGAGGAGGAGCGCAAAGGAATGTTGCGCGACCTGAACTCTATTCTGGAGTATATCGATCGGCTGAACGAACTCGACACATCGCAAGTGCCACCGATGGCGCAGGTTTCCGATCGCTACGGAGTGGACCAATCGAAACAAGGGAGCGAGCGGTTTGCTTATGCCAGCCGGGAAGATGTGCTCGAAGGACTGCGCAAGTCCCTGCCGCATGATGAGGCGCTGGCGAATGCTCCGGATGCGGATGAGAAATTCTTCCGCGTGCCTAAAGTGATCGAGCGATAGCACCAGCATGGAACTGACTTCACTGACAATCGATGCTGCACGCAGCGCAGTGCAAGAGCGCAAAACCACCGCGGTCGCCCTGGCTGAGGCGCATTACGCTCGCGTCCAGAAAGAGGATGGGCAGATCGGCGCGTTTTTGACGCTGTCGCGAGAGCGCGCTCTCGAGCAGGCCGAGCGGATTGACGCGATGGCCGCAGCAGGCAAGGCATTGCCGGCGCTTGGGGGCGTGCCCGTCGGCATCAAAGACGTGATGAGTACCCGCGGCGTGCGCACCACTGCGGGCTCGAAGATTCTCGAAAACTATATTCCACCCTATGACTGCACCGCCGTGGCGAAGATGGAAGCTGCAGGCGCGGTGATCCTGGGCAAGATGAATTGCGATGAGTTTGCCATGGGCTCGTCAAACGAGAACTCTGGCTTTCATCCGGTGCGCAATCCGCGGGATCTCAGCCGCGTCCCGGGAGGATCGTCGGGAGGCTCTGCAGCAGCGGTGGCCGCGGGCATGGCGGTTGCTACGCTGGGATCGGATACCGGAGGGTCGATCCGGCAGCCCGCTTCCTTCTGCGGCGTTGTGGGCCTGATGCCCACCTACGGACGGGTCTCGCGCTACGGTCTGATCGCATTTGCCTCATCGCTCGATCACATTGGACCTCTGACCAGGACGGTGAAGGATGCAGCCATCGTCCTGGGCAACATTGCCGGGCGAGATCCCATGGATTCGACTTCGGCTGAGGTGCCGGTTCCCGATTACGTTTCCGAACTGGAGAAGCCCGTCCGTGGTCTGAAACTGGGTGTCGCAAAAGAATATTTTGGTGACGGCTTGGATGACGAGGTGCGCCAGGCGGTGGAAGGCGCGATTGACAAGTTGAAGAGCCTGGGTTGCGAGGTTGTCCCGGTGTCGCTGCCCCATACTCCTTATGCGATTCCCGCCTACTATCTGATCGCCACCGCGGAAGCTTCGTCGAATCTGGCGCGTTATGACGGCGTGCGGTACAGCCTCCGCGCGCGCGGGGTGAAGACGTTATCTGAGATGTACCGCCGCAGCCGCGATGAGGGATTCGGGGCGGAAGTGAAGCGGCGGATCATGCTCGGGACCTATGCCCTCAGCGCGGGTTACTATGACGCGTATTACTTAAAGGCGCAGAAGGTTCGCACGCTGCTCACGGGTGATTTCGACCAAGCTTTTCAGAAGGTAGACGCGATCGTAACGCCCACCAGTCCGACAGCGGCATTCAGGCTGGGTGAGAAATCGAATGATCCGCTGTCGATGTATCTTGCCGACATCTACACCGTAACCGCAGATCTGGCCGGAATTCCCGGCATTTCGGTTCCGTGCGGGCAAACGCGGGAGAAATTGCCGATCGGATTACAGATACTTGGCAAGCACTTCGATGAGGCCACAATCCTCAGGATTGCTCACGCGTATGAGCAGGCAAAGGCCTAGTTCTCAGCTCGCCGAAGTGTAGTAGCTTTCGCCGGCGCAACTGCGGCAGAGAACCTTGCCCTCGCGCCGCACTTCCCTCCGGAAATTGATCCCTTCGCCACAGAGCTCGCACACGATCCGCTCGCCTTTGTATCCGGGGAACTCTTCAGGAGACAGATCGACCTTTACCCACTGCGTCGCGAAGAGATCGTCGTCGGACATCTCACGATAGGCGGCCATCTGCTGCCGGTTCTTGTTTTCGATTTCCGGATGCATCTGGCGGGCGAGGGCTTTGGAAGATTCCTTCGCGGCAACGCGGATGGCTTTCCCGGTGCTAACGTCCACAAACGTGGCTGCCATCTTGCCCCAGTCGCGAAATTTCAGCGCGCGTTTTCCCAGCCGACAGCCGGTCACTACCGCAACGGCATCCGTAGCACAGCGGTCAATCTCGACAAAAGTGACCAGGCGCTTGCGGTCCCTTCCCTGCGGATCGTCGATGCCGAGGTTCTTCAAGCCGAGCATGGCCAGGCGCACGCCGAGTACTTGTCCGGCGCAGAGGTGGCCGTGAGCGATTTCAGCTTCGTGCAGGAAATCATTGAACGATTTCAAGGAAACACTCTCCAGCTTCACACATGCACACGTTAGGACAGCCCCTCGGGCTGTCCAGCCCGGCGAAGCCGGGCAGCGATTTCTAATGGAAGCGCAAAACCAGACCCCCAGAACGACTGTCCCTACATAGGCGAGGCTCGGAGAACTACTTTCTCCTCCAGCGGATCCCATCTTTCGTGATCTCTATCAAAATCCCCGCTTCGGTGAGTTGGGCCCGGATTGCGTCCGACTTCTTGAAATCGCGTGCGCTGCGTGCAGCCTTCATCTCGTTAATCTTGGATTCAATATCGCTGTCCGAGAGTTGGCCCGATTGCACCACCTCACGCAACGCATCGGTAACATCTTTGTCGCGGCCTTCTGCTATGGACCACTCGAGAACTCTTTTCATCTTGGGAACGTCTTCATCCTCGAGGACGGCAAAGATTTCGTCGAACTTCTGCAAAACCTCGAGCAAGGCCGCGACATCATCCTTTTTTACCAATCCGCTGTCCAGTGCGGTGTTGGCCTGGCGCACCATTTCGAAGATGGCCGCCTGCGCTTGAGCGGTGTTGAGATCGTCATCCAGAGCCGCCCGCATTTTTGAGATAGTTTCGGAAGCGAGGGTCTGCATCTGCGGATTGGATCCCGCCTCGAAGCTGCCTGCGGTCAGGCGCAAGCGGAAGTTCCGCAGACGTTCCACTGAAACGGCGGCCTGTTGCAAGCCATCGAATGTGAAATTGAGCTGGTTGCGATAGGGCACGGAGGCGAGCAGATAGCGCAGCGATGAAGGCTTGTGACCTTTGAGCACGAGATCGCGAAGCGTGAAGAAATTTCCCAGGCTCTTCGACATCTTCTCGCCTTCGACCAGCAGAAACCGTGCATGAAACCAGAAGTGGGAGAAAGGCTTGCCGGTCAAGGATTCTGATTGGGCAATTTCATTTTCGTGGTGCGGGAAAACCAGGTCCTCGCCGCCGGCATGCAGATCGAAGCTCTCCCCCAGTTCCTCCATCGACATGACCGAGCATTCCAGATGCCAGCCGGGCCGCCCCGGTCCGATCTTGGTATCCCAGGAAGCTTCGCCTTCCCGGGGGCCTTTCCACACTGCGAAATCGCGGGCGCTGTCCTTGTCGTATTCATCCACGTCGACGCGGGCGCCATCGAGCATTCCCGAGAAATCCTTTTTCGAGAGCTTGCCGTATTCCGGAAATTTGGCGATCCGGAAATAGTACGATCCATCTTCCGTCCGATAGGCAATACCTTTTTCCAGCAACTTGGCCACAAAGTCGGCCATGGCCGTGATGTGCTCGGTGGCGCGCACCAGGTTTGGCTGCTCGATGCCGATCATCGCCGCATCTTCCAGAAATGCTTTTTCGAACTTCGCCGTGTACTGCTGTACGGTTACACCGTCGCGCGCAGAATTGCGGATGATCTTGTCGTCGACGTCGGTGATATTCATCACGTGATGTACTTTGTATCCGCTCTGCAGCAAGAACCTGCGCAGGAGATCCACCGCGACAAAAGTCCGGAAGTTGCCGATGTGGCCGTAGTCGTAAACCGTGGGCCCGCACGCGTACATGCGCACTTCGTTGTCGCGCAGAGGGCGGAATTCCTCCACCTGGTTCGACATCGTGTTGTAGAGGCGAAGCGGCATGGCTCAGTGCGAAGCTGACAAAGGAACCTAAGATTCTAGGGGTCAGAGAAAAGCGCGGTCAAATCAGGTCAGGGCGAGGAATGCCGCGCGGGAGGCAGCGCATGCGTGTGTTCCCGCAGTCGTCTCTGAACCAGGTACAAGTAATGCAATGCGGAAATGACAGTAAACCAGGCCGTCGCGTGCAGGAATGTTATGCGGGTAATCCGAACCCAGCGTTCCGGGTGAATTTCCAGCAACATCACGAAGAAAACTGCGGTGATCTGACACAACGTATTCGCTTTCCCAAAAATGCTGGGGCGGAAATCCCGCAGTCCGGCAATCGCGAACAGCACGGCGCTGGCTGCAAGAATGGAAATGTCTCGGCTGAACACCAGGATCGTGTACTTCCATGCAATCTTGTGCAGAATCGAGAGCACGAGGAAGACCGTGCTCAGCAAAAGCTTATCCGCTATGGGATCGAGGTACTGCCCCAGGAGCGTCTGCTGGTGAAGTGTGCGCGCCAGCAGTCCATCCAGGCCGTCACTGAAACCAGCAATGATGAATATTGCGAGAGCCCAGCCGTAGTGGCCCTCGACCAGGTGAATCACGATGAAAGGGACGAAGATCATCCGCAGCAAAGTGAGCTGGTTAGGGGCGGTGAAGATCTGCGAAAGCTTCACGCACGCTCCTGAGACGCACGTGATTTGGCCGGGTTCTGCTCTGTAGGCGGAGGATTTTGAGGCGCGAGCACTGCGGAAGGTTCTCGTCCAGTTTTGTTGAGAAAACGTTGTGACAACGAGGGCAAATTGCCGTCCGGCAGATCGAGTTCTACCCGCTCGATGCGGTGCATGGGGAAGAACACTACCGCGGGGGTGAAGGGCTCGCCATCTCTTACCATTACGGTCAAGTCCTCGAACGAGGCTAATTCCGCTCCGCTCAAGCTTAGCCCTTCGGCGGCGAGCGCCAGGATCATTCCCCAGAACTTTTCGCGCGGATTGGACAAAGTCGCGATCACCATGGCTCCCGGCACGAATCCTTCGCTTGGGGGAGTGTGATCGCCTGCAGGTGTCTTACTCATACGAACTGATTGTCGCTGGGAGCAGCGTTCATTGCAAATTCGTGCGGTGGGGAAATGACGTCCCTTGGGACTGCGCCCTGAACTCCGGTATCCTTGGCGGAACATGCCAGACCCCGCGGCGACACCGGTCATAGAGTTCCGAGATGTCTCGTTTCGCGTCGGCGACACGCAGGTGCTCAGCAGTTTCAGCCTTCAGGTTTTCAAGGGAGAGACCCTGGTATTGCTGGGCCGCAGCGGCTCGGGCAAGACGACTACCTTGAAGCTCGTCAACCGGCTGGTCTCGCCTACCGCTGGAGAAATCCATGTGAATGGGCGGCCGAACACGGACGTGAGCGTCACCCGGTTGCGGCGCGGGATCGGTTACGTCATCCAGGACGCTGGGCTGTTTCCGCATTTTACCGTGGAGCGAAACATCGGGCTTGTTCCAAGCATTGAAGGCTGGCCGAAGGAACGCATCCGCACAAAAACGCAAGAATTAATGCAGCTGGTGGGACTTTCACCCCAGATCGCGCAACGTTATCCCCATCAGCTGTCGGGTGGGCAGCGGCAGCGCGTGGGAGTTGCGCGAGCCTTGGCCGCCGATCCGGAGATTCTCCTCATGGACGAGCCTTTTGCTGCGCTGGATCCGCTCACCCGCGACGATCTGCAGCGGGAATTCCTGCTGCTGCAGCAGAGGCTTCATAAGACAGTGGTCTTCGTCACTCACGATCTTCGGGAAGCATTGCGACTGGCATCTCGCATCGCGCTGATGGAAGCAGGGAAACTGGTGACGGTTCTGACCCCGCAGGAATTTTTAAAGTCTAGCGATCCCTGGGTAGCGGCTTATGTCCGGGCGTTTGGAACTGGGCTGGAGTCGGCGGCCAATCGAGGCGCATCGTGAACGTTATTCGTTTCATTTTCCACAACCGCGGTCAGGTGCTCGAACTTACGCTCGAACATCTCTGGCTGGTCGGCGTATCCACTGTGTTTGCGATGCTGATCGGAATACCGCTCGGAGTCCTGATCGCACATCGCCAGCGCCTGAACAAGCCGGTGCTCGCGGCCGCCAATATTATCCAGACGATCCCGAGCCTTGCCTTGTTTGGATTCTTGCTTCCGGTGCCATGGCTGGGCGACCGATCCGATCGATTGGCGATTCTCGCCCTGACGCTTTATGCTCTGTTGCCGATTATTCGCAATACCTACACGGGAATCACCGGGGTCGATTCCGCAGTGCTGGAGGCAGGGCGCGGCATGGGCCTCACGGATTCGCAGCTTCTATTTCAAGTCGAATTACCGCTGGCTGTGAGCGTGATTTTGTCTGGAGTTCGTATCGCGATTGTGGTCGCGGTAGGGCTGGCCACGATTGCAGCCGCAATTGGAGCCGGCGGCCTGGGAGAATTTATTTTTCGCGGGCTGGCGATGGTCGATAACCGGGTGATTCTGGCCGGCGCAGTTCCGGCAGCTATCCTCGCGTTGTTGGCCGACGTGGGTGTGGGATGGCTGGAGAAGCGGTTGCGAGCAAGATGATGCGGCCCGGAGCCATCCATGGCGCATTGTCACTCCTGCTCGTCTTGGCAGTGTCCTGCGCGCCCTCGCATTCTAACCGCGTTGTAGTCGGATCGAAGAACTTCACCGAGTCCTTCATTCTGGGCGAACTGATCGCGCAGCAAATCGAACAGCACACTAATCTGAAAGTGGAACGCCGCTTTTATCTGGCGGGAACCTACATCTGCCAGCAGGCAATCCTGTCGGGGCGGATCGATTTATATCCCGAATATACCGGGACTGCACTGACGGCGGTGCTTAAGCAAAGGGCGAGCGCGGATCGTACAGATGTTTACCAGCGGGTCAAGGGCGAGTACGAACGCCGCTTCGGGCTGACACTCGGCCCTGAGTTCGGCTTCAATGACACGTTCGCCATGGAAATCCGAGGCGAGGATGCGCGCCGGTTAGGGTTGAAGACGCTCTCCCAAGCTGCGGCGTACACTCCGCATTGGCGCGCCGGTTTTGGATACGAATTCATGGAGCGCCCGGATGGTTTTCGCGGTTTGGTCGAGACCTATGGACTGCATTTTGCCCAGCCGCCACGAATCATGGATCTCGGCCTGCTCGCACGTGCGTTGAAGGAGCGCCAGATTGATTTTGCCGGAGGTAATGCGACCGATGGATTGATTCCGGCTCTGGATTTATTCGTCCTGGCGGATGATCGACACTATTTTCCGCCATACGAGGCCGTGCCTGTCGTTCGCGAGCAACTGCTCAAAGCGCATCCGGAACTCCTTCCGGTTCTCGATGCACTGGCCGACACCATCTCGGATTCCGAGATGCAGCAGATGAACTATGCCGTCGACGGGCAGCATCGGGAGCCAGAGGAAGTGGTAAGGGAGTTTCTGCGCAAGAAAAACCTCTCCCGCTAGCTACATTAGCTACAAGATCAACGAACCTTTCAGGGTAGCTACGGCTTTCCCTTGCAAAATCACTCGATCGCCCCTCACCTCGCAGCTTAATTCCCCTCCTCGGGCGGAAAGTTGTCGGGCTTGCAGTCTGGATTTTCCCAGCCGCTCTGCCCAAATTGGAGTGAGAAGGCAGTGCGATGAGCCGGTGACCCAATCCTCGGGAAGGCCGTATCCGGGCGCGAAGTAGCGCGAAACGAAGTCCACTTCATCTCCCGGCGCAGTGATCACGACGACCTCCGGATGCAGGGCTTCCAGACGGTCAACATCCGGCTGAAGATTTTGAACCTGAGCCTGCGATGCCAGTAGCGCGACGTAGGTCTGGTTCCCGGCGAATGCTTCCAGGATGTCCCTCGCCTGCAGGCTCGGTCCAAGGGCGGACAGCAACTCGGGCGTGGGTGCGCAACTTGTTGCACCTAGCGCAGGGAACTCCATGGCGAGCAGGTCGCCGCCGTTTTGTACCCTCAAATCGCCGCGAAACTTTGTAGAAAAGAGGACTTCATCGAGGTGCGGGCTGACGAAGTGAAACAAAACAAAGGCGGCCGCCAGAGTGGCATGCCCGCAGAGCTTCAACTCGCAAACTGGCGAAAACCACCGCAATGAGTACCCGGTGGCGGAGGGCACGAGAAATGCTGTGGCCGGAAGATTATTTTCTCTAGCGACTTTGCGCAACAAGGCGTCATCTAACCAAAAGTCTAAAAAACAGACTGCCGCCGGATTGCCGCGGAAGGCGCGGTCCGTGAATGCATCAACGTGAAACACGGGAATGCGCATCGCCTTGATTCTACGCGGCAGCAATTGGTGCTATAGGCTGCATTCACGGCAGCCTCGAATTTTACTCGGGCTGGGGTTCTGCCGTTCCGCAACACAGCGAATCTGCTCTCGATACTCTCAGTCGCCATTCAGGAGGTACCGTGCCGACCATTGAGAAGGATATTGCCGTCGGGCAGCACTTGCAGCAGAGAATGCTCGAGGCCCGCCGCAGGAGTGACGCGCTATTCGCCCTCGTAAAGACAGATGCAATCCACGACCGTCCTATTCCCGAGCGGCATCGCATCATTTTTTATGTCGGCCATCTCGAGGCCTTCGACTGGAATCTCCTGCATGAACGTGCGCTCGGGATCAATGCCTTCCACCCAGAGTTGGACCGGCTGTTTGCCTTTGGCATCGATCCAGTCGGAGGCGGGCTGCCCAGCGATCAACCGTCCGACTGGCCTTCCCTCGAAATCGTGCGCGAGTATGTACGCCAGATCAGGACCGCGCTGGACGAGAGACTCTCGAGCCGCGCCGGCCGGAGATGGTGCGTCGCGTGACGGTTTTTCTCTGGCAACTCTGCTGAATGTCGCCATCGAGCACCGGTTGATGCACCTGGAAACCTTGGCGTACATGTTTCATCAATTGCCCCTCGATCGCAAGACCCGGGAAACGTCTTCGGCGCCCTTGCTCACCCCTCCGCCGGAATTGCAAATGATTTCGATTCCTGCCGGAACCGCGACCCTCGGTTTGCGCCGCAATTCAGACGAATTCGGGTGGGACAATGAATTCGAACGCCACACGGTCGACGTGCCTTCGTTTGAGATCGACAAATACATGGTTACAAACGCGCAGTTTCTCGATTTCGTGAACGCTGGGGGATACGCGACACGGAGTCTCTGGAACGATGACGACTGGAACTGGAGAACGGAATCCGGCATTACGCAACCAGTGTTCTGGAACAAACGGAATGACGCCTGGTTCTACCGGACGATGTTTGACGAAATTCCACTTCGCCCGAATTGGCCGGTTTACGTCAGTCACGCGGAAGCGAGCGCCTACGCGAAGTGGGCGGGCAAGAGACTTCCTACCGAGGAGCAGTGGCATCGCGCGGCGTATGGAACTCCGGACAGCGCAGAGAGAAGCTATCCATGGGGGCGTTACGCTCCCGATTCGAGCCTGGGGAATTTCGACTTCGCACATTGGGATCCGACGCCGGTGAATGCGCATTCTCTGGGTCAGAGCGCTTTCGGAGTGCAGGGCCTTCTAGGCAATGGTTGGGAGTGGACGTCCACGATCTTTCGTCCCTTCCCCGGATTCCAGCCATTTCCTTTCTATCGTGGTTACTCGGCCGACTTTTTTGATGGCAAACATTTCGTCATGAAGGGCGGATCGCCGCGCACCGCCGCTTGCATGCTGCGATCCAGCTTCCGCAACTGGTTTCAGCCCCATTATCAGTATGTGTACGCGGGATTTCGCTGCGTAAATTCCTGATTGGAGGAGTGAACATGCTAATGTTGGTCCGTGCCATTCCCGCGAATGCCTCTTACGAGTTCGCCGCCGATGTTCGCGCTGGACTGACCCGCCCCGGTCAGAAGGAACTCCCCTCGAAATATCTCTACGACGATGTGGGCTCGGCTTTGTTCGAGGTCATCTGCCACCTGCCCGAGTATGGCCTCACCAGAGCGGATGAGCGGCTGCTGCGGCGGCACGCGAGTGAAATCGCAGATCGCGTGGGTGGTCCGGTAGCAGTCGCAGAACTGGGCAGCGGCAGCGGCCGCAAGACGCGTTGGCTGCTGGAGGCATTTGCGCGCCGGCAACGGATTTCGTATTACCCCATCGAGATTTCCCAGTCGGCGCTGGTGATGTGCGAGAAGGAACTGCGTGATATCGATTCCATCAGCATTCTAGGATTCGAGCGGGAATATCTGGACGGCTTGCTGGAGGTGGCCGCGTATCGCAAGCCGGGGCAACGGCTGCTGGTGCTTTTCCTGGGAAGCACAATCGGCAATTTCGACCGGCCTGCGGCGCTGGATTTCCTTTCCGAAGTTCGCTGCCTGCTGCAACCGGGAGACGGTCTTTTGCTGGGAACGGACCTAGAGAAAACGAGCGCTCAACTGCTCGCGGCGTATGATGACGAACTGGGTGTGACGGCAGCATTTAATTTGAACTTGCTGGTGCGCGTCAATCGGGAATTGGAAGCCAATTTTGATTTGACTCAGTTTGAGCACGTCGCCAAGATCAACCCCGACGAGCGAAGCGTAGAGATGCACCTGAGATCAAAGCGCCGCCAGAGTGTGAGAATCCCAGCCGCGGAAGTGGTTGCGGAGTTTCATCAGGGCGAGACCATCTGGACGGAAAGCAGTCACAAGTACTCCGCAGAAGAGATTGTGGATACCGCGCGGCGATGTGGTTTCCGCTGCGACATGCAGTGGATCGATCAGCAATGGCTGTTTGCAGAGAACCTGCTGGTGGCCGAGTAGACTGTCCTTTAAGTTCGGGCGCGTCGCCAGGAGTACAAGTTCATTGCACTCACCACCAGGCAAAAAAGATTTGCGGGGATGAATCCGGTCTGCTCGGTCCGCAATCCGATAACACAGATGATCACACTGTTAACCGCGCATAGAGCCCAGCCTTCCCAGCAACGGCGTCCGAGCAAGATGGTCGACGAAATGGTCAGAATGCAGGAAAGATAATCAAGCCGCCACACGAATGAATGCCTCCGAGAATCATTGTGGGCATGGATTTCCAGCTTTGGCAGTGATTGTGGCCTTTCGTTATATGACTGAGGTCACTTGACGGTAAACAGCCCAGTTCGGAGAAAGATATGCGAAATCAATGCCAGCACCTGGATCAAATCAAGGTCAGAGAAACCAGCAAACATGTTTGCGAAGAATGCGTGAAGACTGGAGATTCCTGGGTCCATCTTCGTCTATGTCTTTCCTGCGGAAATGTAGGCTGCTGTGATTCTTCCAAGAACAAGCATGCGACCAAGCATTTCCATTCGGCAAAACATCCGCTGATTCGTTCCATCGAACCTGGCGAGTCCTGGGTCTGGTGCTATGTGGACCAGATGCAAGCCGGGGAACTGTAGCTCCGACAGGGACGCGGCGCCCACAACGGAAAGGGTAGCCCGTCGCTGCGACCAAACGCACCCGTCGGTATCTAATCGAGCTATTCGCATTCGCTATTAACCGGATCAGAGAGCATTATGGCAAAACCGGTGTTGCTAACGGTGGACGATGACGCAGATGTTCTGCGCGCGATCGAACGCGACCTGCGCTCTCACTACGGCGCCGAGTATCGCGTGATCAGCAGCGAGTCACCGCAAGGTGCGCTCGATCTGCTGAAGGGGCTGAAGGTCCGAAATGACGGGGTCGCCCTCCTGCTGGCAGATCAGCGCATGCCCCGCATGGATGGAGTCGGGTTTCTGCAGGCCGCGCGTGAGATCTATCCCGACGCCAAACGAGCCTTACTGACCGCGTACGCCGACACGAACGCCGCCATCAGTGCCATCAACCAGGCAAACATTGATTACTTCTTCATGAAGCCGTGGGATCCACCGGGCGAACACCTCTATCCCCAGCTCGACGATCTGCTGGAGGACTGGAACGCGTCGTATCGACCCGCCTTTCAGGGCATCCGGGTACTGGGGACTCGCTGGTCGCCGCGCTGCTACGAATTGAGAGACTTTCTCGCGCGCAGCCACGTGCCTTACCAGTGGATCGACGTGGAGGGGGCTGCCAATGATGCTGAGACTAAAACACTGCTGGATGCACTGGGCCCAGATAAGAATGAGTTGCCGGTAGTCCTTTTCCCGGATGGCGCCAGGATGCTGAACAGCGTTCCCGCAGACCTCGCGCAGAAAGTCGGATTGCGCACTCGCGCAGAAACCAGCTTCTACGATCTCGCCATTGTCGGAGGTGGTCCGGCTGGGTTGGCGGCTGCTGTGTACGGGGCCTCAGAAGGGCTGCACACCGTGATCGTCGAGCGCGAAGCACCGGGCGGGCAGGCCGGCATGAGCTCGCGGATCGAAAATTATCTAGGATTTCCGAGCGGCCTCAGCGGCGGAGACCTGGCTCGACGTGCAGTGGTACAGGCCAAACGTTTTGGAGTAGAGATTCTTGCGCCACAATCGGCCGTCGCCCTGCGAACCGAGAGTTCGTATCGCATCCTTAAGGTGGCAGACGGCAATGAAATTTCCTGTCACGCTCTAATGATCGCGACTGGAGTCCAGTGGCGACGACTGGACGCTCCGGGCATTCATCGTTTGCAAGGGGCAGGGGTCTATTATGGCGGCGGAACTACCGAGGCTCTTTCCTGCAAAGGTGAAACTGTGTATGTGGTGGGAGGGGCCAATTCTGCCGGCCAGGCGGCGATGAATTTCTCAAAGTACGCAGAACGGGTGGTGATTCTGGTTCGGGGTGAGTCGCTTGCCAGCACCATGTCGCAATATTTGATCGACCAAATCCAGGAGACGGCTAACATTCAGCTTTGGACGCGCGCCAGCGTGGCCGAGGTTCACGGGGGCACACATCTGGAAGAAATTTCCGTGCTCTGCTCCGACACCAACAAAGTGGAGCGCGTGCCCGCGAGTTCGATGTTTATTTTCATCGGCGCTCTGCCCCGAACGGATTGGCTGGGCGACCCGATTCAGCGCGATGACCGAGGATTTATCCTTACCGGGCCCGACCTCATGAAAAGCGGGCAGAGACCCAAAGGATGGACGCTCGAGCGCGATCCCTTTTTGCTGGAAACAAGTGTGCCGGGAGTATTTGCCGTGGGCGACGTGAGGCACGGTTCCGTGAAGCGAGTCGCATCCGGCGTCGGCGAGGGCTCTGTAGCAGTGCAGTTCATTCATAACTACTTGAGCAAGGTATAAATGTCCGAAACCCTGCAGCTGTTGCGGAAGGTGCCTGCCTTCGAAGGTCTACCGGAAGATCAGCTGGAATGGTTCCTGAGCCGTTCGCAGGAATTGCAGATGAAGCCGGGAGAAACCTATGCCCGCCATGGCGCTCCCGCGGATGCAATGTTTGTTGTCCTTGAAGGGGAAGTGCAAGGTCGAGGAGAACTGGCCGGCGACACCGTGATCCTCCCCATCCTGGCCGGATCGGTTACGGGTATCCTTCCGTTCTCCCGCATGAAGACGTTTACGCTGGGCGGGCGTGCCGTGACTGACGTTCATCTGTTGCGCTTTCCCGCGTCGCTTTTCCCCGAACTTGTGCAGAAATCTCCGGAACTGGCTACGCGCCTTGTCGGCCTCATGTCGGACAGGATCCGCGAGACCACGCGTTTCGAACAACAACGTGATCGGCTGGCAGCTTTGGGTAAGTTGTCGGCGGGCCTGGCGCACGAGTTGAACAATCCCGCGTCGGCGGCAAAGCGAGCCAGCAGCCAGCTTCGCGACTTGTTGAAGCGCGTGCGAGACGCAAGTCACGAACTGGGCAAGCTCGATCTGACCCCAACGCAAAAAGCCGAGATTGAAAGAATGGAGGCATCGCTGACGCAGACCAGCGCTCCGCCACCCGATCCGCTGACCGCCAGTGATCTCGAAGATCAGCTTGACTCTCTGCTCCGCAGCCATGGCCAGAACGATATGTGGCAGCTCGCCGCCGACCTTGCGCGCAGAAATTTCAGGCCGGAAGCGTTAGAGCAGCTCTTCCTGAGCCTCGACCCTGATACGGCACGAGCCGCGCTCGTGCGGATTTCAACGTCGCTGGAGATTTCCGGATTACTGAATGAGATCGAGAGCAGCGCTTCCAGAATTTCCGATCTCGTGCGTGCCATCAAGGAATACACGTTCATGGACCAGGCACCGCTCCAGAACGTCGATGTGGTCAAGACACTGGAAAATACCCTCACCATTCTCAATCACAAGCTGAAGCACGGGGTGACGGTCAAGCGCGATTACCGGGACACTTCTCTATCCGTGAATTCGTTCGGCAGTGAATTGAGCCAGGTCTGGACCAACCTGATCGACAACGCCATCGATGCCATGGGCGGCCAAGGAGAGTTGCAGGTGCGCGCGTATCGCGACGACAACTGCGTGGTTGTCGAGATCGCCGACAATGGTCCCGGCATCTCGCCCGAAGTTATGCCCCACATTTACGAACCATTCTTTACAACCAAGGGAGTAGGCGAGGGAACGGGACTCGGACTGGATACCGTGAAAAGGATCATTAAGAGACATCATGGCACAATCCAGGTTCGATCCAAACCGGGTGATACCTGCTTTCAAGTCTGGTTGCCGGTGTCCGGCGTTTCATCTTCCTGACCTGCTCCCCGGAGTCATGCGAGTCCATTTAGTATCACTCTGGAGTTGACTTGGATGGATGTTCATCTGATCGACGGCACCTACGAGTTGTTCCGCTACTTCTTCGCCGTTCCGTCTGCAAAGGACGCCGACGGGCAGGAGATCGGTGCCGTTCGCGGTGTTCTGGGCTCCGTGCTGTCGATGATCGAGGCCGGAGCGACGCACCTTGGCGTCGCCACGGACCACGTGGTCGAGTCTTTTCGCAACGACCTCTACTTCGGGTACAAGACCAGCGAGGGCGTAGATCCCGAACTACTTTCGCAATTCCCTATTCTTGAGGAAACGCTGCAAGCCATGGGCGTTTTGGTCTGGCCCATGATCGAGTTCGAGGCGGATGATGCGCTGGCTTCCGCCGCCGCCAAGGCAGCTTTGGATGAGCGCGTCGCTCAAGTGATTATCTGTACGCCGGACAAAGACCTTGGTCAGTGCGTCGTAGGTACTCGCGTCGTGCAACTCGATCGCCGCCGCGAGACATTGCGCGACCAAGCGGGTGTCGTGTCTAAGTTCGGAGTCAATCCGCAGTCCATTCCAGATTACCTGGCCGTGGTTGGCGATTCTGCCGATGGCTTTCCCGGCATCTCCGGCTGGGGGCCCAAAGCCGCTGCCCTTGTTTTTTCGAAATATCCGCACCTCGAAGACATCCCAAAGGACTGGCGCCATTGGGATGCCTCGATCCGCCGTGCTAATCGGCTCGCCGAGTCGCTGTTTGCATCGTGGGACGACGCCCTATTGTTCCGTAAGCTCGCCACGTTGCGACTCGACGTGCCGGTATTCAATTCGGTGGATGATCTTTTGTGGAAAGGCCCTCGTCCGGAGTTCGAGCGAGTAACTGAGCGCCTGAGAGCTCCGGACCTGTTGCGTCGCGCCAAGGCAGAAATGTCGATTGCACTCTCGGTTCGCTAACCCCAGACTCTCGCAAACCCCGCATATTCCGCGGAGTCTGTAAGCAGAGCTAGAGTGGAAGCATTGCCGTAATCCAGATCGCCCATTAGAATTGAAAGAGCCATCCTCATGTAGGCCCGTAGCTCAGTCTGGTTAGAGCGCTTCCTTGACACGGAAGAGGTCGATGGTTCGAGTCCATTCGGGCCTACCATTTCAACTCAATTTTTTCCGCAATCTGTCGGCAATTCTACGAGACCGCGACAGTCGATTGTCCAGGGGATCGGGGCAAAATCACTTTCACCACGCAACCGCGGCCGCTGGGCCGGTTGGCGATGTCAATGCTGCCGCCGTGTGCCTCGGCGATCTGGCGCGACAGCACGAGTCCGACGCCGCTTCCGCTGGGTTTTGTGGTGTAAAAGGGGGTGAATACGTTTGCCGGATTCAGAAGGCCGGGACCTTCATCTTCGATGGCCAGCGTGACTTCCTCCGGGTTTGCGTCCCAACGAACGACGACTCCATTCTTTGGGGATGCCGCTTTGGCTGCTTGCTCTTCGGTCGGCCTGGTCTCCAGAACTGCGTCCGCGGCATTCCGAATCAGGTTGATGAGCATCTGCTCCAGTTGATCGGGATCAGCCTGGAAGGCCAGGTCGGGACCGGGCTGCACGCAGACTTTGAGTCGAGTCTCAAGTCCCGCGGCGCGCGCTACCAGCGGACCCAGCGTGATTTCACGAAGCGCCGGGGCAGGCATCTGCGCCAGGCGGCGGTACGCTTCCAGGAAGCGATGCAACGAAGCGGAGCGCGCCTCTATGATCTCCAAGCCGCGTTGAAGATCGCTGCGCACCTCCGTGTCCATCGGCGTGTTCGATACCCTCGAACTGAGACTACCGGCAATCGATTTGATGGGAGCCAGAGAATTACTCAATTCATGCCCGAGGACGCGGATGAGGCGCTGCCACGTGCGCCGCTCCTCCTCGCGCAACGCGCGGCTCACGTCCGAAAGAACGACGAGAGTGTGCGGCACGCCGCTCTGCCGGAAAGAGCTGCGGCGCAGCAGCCATCGCGCCTGAGACCCGTTCACGCTGAGTTCCACAAGGCTTTCGTTGTCCGCTGCCAGGCATGGCTGCAGGCCGAGTTCGTCAGCGCTCCTTCCCAGCAGACGCGTTTTCGTTTGCCGCAGCAGCCGTTCTCCGGCGGGATTTACCAGCCGCAGCGTGGATGCCGGATCGAAGGTAAATAGAGGAGCATCAATTTCGTCGACCACGCGCTGTAAGAGCGCCGTCGCTTCTACGGAGCGGAGTTTCTGAGCCGAGAGCATATCCGCCAGGGCATTGACTTCCAGGGACAATTCTCCGAGAACGTCGTCAGGACAGGCGTTCCGAGCGCGGAAGGAGTAGTCCTCCTCACGCAGCGAGGAAATAACGTTGGAGAGCGTTTGTAAAGGCCGGGTCGTCTGCTCCTGCAGGCCTAACGCCAGAAGCCACCAGACAAACAGTTCGCCGCCGATGAGCGACAACCGGGCCTCAAGGCTCCAGGGTAAGAGCCAAACCAGTACCGCGCTTGCGAGCAGTGCTGGCAGCGCGACCAGAAAAGAGTAGAGGCTGATTCGATGTTCGTAGAGGAGCCGGGCTTTTCTCCGCGGGCGTGAGGTCTGGCCGCCGGAGCTAGACACCATACTTCTCCATTCGCCGGTACAGCGCTCCGCGACTCAAGCCCAGCGCTTCGGCTGCCTGGCTGACGTTGCCCTGAAAGCGCTGCAGCGCCTTGCGGACCAGCACGGCTTCGACAGCTTCCAGGCTGAGTTCTTCCAGGTTCTGCGATTGGGCGCGCGGCGAATTCAAGGAGAGATCCGCGGGCTGAATTTCTCCGGTTCGGCACATCAGCACTGCGCGTTCGATGGTGTGCTCCAGTTCGCGGACGTTTCCCGGCCAGGAATATTGCTTGAGGGCAAGCAGCGCGGCGGGATCAAAACTCTGCACTGGCCGGCGGTATCGCGCAGCATAGCGTCCCAGGAAATGAGCTGCCAACACAGGAATGTCCTCCCGCCGCTCGCGCAGCGGGGGCACGTGGATCTCGACCGTATTCAGGCGAAACAACAAGTCTTCGCGGAACTGTCCCGAGGCGCAAGCTGCCGTCAGATCTGTGTTCGTCGCAGAAAGAACGCGGACGTTGACCCTGCGGGGGCGCGAGGAGCCGACACGCTCGATTTCACCCGACTCCAAAACGCGGAGCAGTTTGGCCTGCTGGCGAAGAGGAACGTTGCCGATCTCGTCGAGGAATATCGTTCCCCCATCTGCCAGTTCGAAACGCCCGATCCTGTCGGTACGCGCGTCCGTGAATGCGCCTTTCACATGGCCAAACAGTTCGCTCTCGAAAACGCCGTCCGGAATCGCCCCGGTGTTTACCGCGACCAAGGCTCGGGAGGCTCGAGGGGAGAGCGCGTGCAACGTCTGCGCCACCACTTCCTTGCCCGTACCATGCTCGCCCGTGATGAGGACATTCGCGTCCGATGGGCCCACGCGCGCGATCGTATCCATGACGGCTTGCATGGAGGGAGCACTGGCGATGAAATCCGGCCTGCCTTCGGCCCGCAAGAGGCGATTCTCGGCTTCGAGGCGCGCGGCACGCTGCAAGGCACGATGCAGTTCCACCTGCGTCCGAATGATGGAGATGAGGCGCTCGTTTTCCCAAGGTTTCTGGATAAAGTCGCGAGCCCCCCGGCGCATCGCCTCCACCGCCAGTTCTACGTTGGCCCAGGCGGTCATCACGATCACCGGGACGGTCGCGTCGAGCGAAACGATTTGCGACAGGAGATCCAGCCCTTCCTGGCCGGAAGTCGTGTCGCGCGTGTAATTCAGATCGATGAGCACCGCGTCATACGAGTTGCTGGCCACGGCTTCGGCGACTTTCTCGGGAGAGCGGACCTTGTCTACGCGATAGCCTTCCGGACGCAACAGAAAATCGACGGCCTCAAGGATATGCTCCTGGTCGTCAGCGGCGAGAATACGAGCGGGAGCCGAGGACTCCCGGCGAAACGCTGAGAGCTCAACTTCTCCGGATTTGGCTGTGATCGGCATGTTAATTAAGGAATACGCTGCGAAACTGCGCCGGCGATTGCGTCCTGAATCAGTATGCCATTATGTTCCAAAGTTGTGCCCGTGGCGCGATCCAGTTCAACTTTGGCCTTGGCATAAATCGTCATCGCGTTCACCAGATCCAGCTGCGCCAGTGCCAGATCACGCTGCGCGGACAGCGTCTGGTAGCTCGATCCTGCTCCCAGATCCTGTTCCTTTTTTGTGATGTCGAATGTCCGCTGGGCCAAATCTCGTGCTTTCCGCGCGGCTTCGACTCGTGCGCCTGTCTGATCGAGCGCGAACTGCGCATTGCGCACCTCGATGCGCACCTGCTTCTTGAGTTGCTCCATGCGTAACTCGGCCTGGCGATACTCCAACTCGGAACGATACTGATCCGCTTTGGCAACGCGATTCCTGATCGGGATGTTCAGGTTCAGACCGACGTAGTAATCGGGCGCAGTGTTATTGAAGGCATTCAGCAGAGCACCATTGAAATCCGTGGGGACGTTGGACGAATTGGGCCCGAGATGGCTGGTGTCATAGATGGGATTCAATGGGCCCGCGAGTCCGGATCCGCTATAAAAAGCCACCAGCGACAGGGAAGGTAATAACGCGTTTCTGGCAGCCCGACGGCTGATCTGGCGGTTCACAAGATCGATGTCCGTCTCAGCAAGCTCCGGACGACTGTGCTGAGCTTCCTTAATCAGATCCTGCACGGGTTCAATGGCCTCAATCGCAACCGTCTGGATGCGATCGGTCGGAACAACCGGCATTGCCTCCAGCGTGGGATCATCGAGGCTCTTGGTAATCGCATTCTTCATGAGCGTCTGCTGCAGTTGCAGGCTGGTGCGCGCGACCGTCAATTCCTGATCGCGTTTTGAGACCTCAGCTTCTGCGCGCAGCACGTCCATCTCGGGAATACTTTGCAGTTGCAATTGCTTTCGGGCGTTCTCCAGCGTCTGTTGCGCGAATGAATAAGATTGCTCGTTGACTTGGGTCTGCTCGTACGCGCTGACCAGATCCCAATAAATGTTCTCGATCTGCGTGACGGTCGCGATGACCTGGTCTTTGAAACCAATGTCGGAGATCTTCTTATTGTTCCGGGCTATGCGCAGGTAGCGCAGGTTCGGGCCAAAGCCAAAACCGGCCAGCAGTTCCTGTTGAATCTGAAAGCGGAAGGTGGAATTCAGGGTGGGAGAAAGATTGAAAAACGGGCTATTCGTCGTCTGACGCGAGTTGACGAATTGGAAACTGACATTCGTCCCCGTTGGAAAGGATTGCGAAAAGTTGGCGACGACCTGACTTGTATTTAACTGCAGCAGCGGTACGCCATAAATCTGGCGGTTGGCCAGCGGAGTCGTCTGATGCTCGACGCCACCATTCACGTTCAATAGCGGATCGAACGACGACACCGCGGTTCCCGCGCCCAACGTGGATTGCACCAGGCCCGACGCTCCGGCGCCAGCACCCCCCGCGCCGCTGGTTGTGCCGCCAGCACCCGCCCCCGGCGCACCCGTGCCAAAGCCTCCGACGCCGCCGCCGGGAGTGCCTTGCACCACGCCCGTGTTAACGCCGCGAAAAAATCCGCCGGCTTTGGTTCGCAGGATATCGGTGTTAGCAATCGGGAGATTGTAGCGGGCAATTGCCAGGTCGAGATTGTCCTCGAGTGCCAGGTCAATCGCATCTTTCAGAGTGAGATACAACGTTCCATCCTTAATCAGCCGATCCAGTCGGGCGGAGTTCGCCAGTGCCGGTTCAGGAACAGTGTCCGGCTCATAGGCGTGCAGTGGATTGCGTGACTTCGGCATTTCAAACTGCAGCCGCGTGGCACCCTGCCGGGTGGAGGCTTTCTCCCCAGAATCGGTCTGCGGCATGGTTTGCGCTGAGCACGCCGCCGCAAGCAATGCGCATCCGGCCATCAACGATCGTAGGATTCTTCTGGCGTGGAAGGTCACGATGCGCTGACCTCCGCCGGTTGCGACAGCGACGGATTGGCCGTGTCGCCGACCATCCAGCCGTCTCGCAGTTGAATGGTGCGGCTTCCATATGCAGCGTTAGCGTCCGAGTGCGTGACTTGCACTATCGTGGTTCCTTGCTGGTTCAGTTCGCGAAATAGTTCCATGATCTCCTTGGCCTGTCCGGAGTGAAGATTTCCCGTGGGTTCGTCAGCCAGCAGGAGCGCCGGCTTGTGAATCACCGCACGGGCGACGCCCACGAGCTGCTGTTGTCCTCCGGAAAGTTGACTGGGATATAAATCCTTCTTTGCGACGATTTGAAAACGGTCTAGCGTGTCGGCTACCAGGCTCTGCCTCTCTTTCCTGGGAATGTCCTTGTAAGAGAGTGGAAGATCGATGTTTTCCTGCACCGTCAGATCGTCCAACAGGTGGTAGCTCTGAAACACCATGCCGATATTTCGCTTGGCTATCTCGGCGCGTTGCTTTCGTTTCCTCTGATGGACTGCCTCCTCGCGGAACCAGTACTCGCCTTCCCAGGCGTCATCGAGCAGTGCCAGAACGTTCAGCAGCGAAGATTTCCCCGCTCCCGACGGTCCCATGACGGTGATGAATTCGCCTTCGCGAATTTCGAGATTGATCCGGCGCAGCACCCAGGTCTGGCCGGCCGGTGTTTTGTAACTCCGTTCCAGGTTCTTCAACTCAATCATTATTTCTCCCTTGGCTTAGTCATAAGAGCAACCGTGAATGTCGAGCAATGTCGTGCATCAACGAGTCATTGCTTTATCCCCCGTTTACTCGTAACGCAGAGCTGTCATAGGATCGACGCTGGCGGCGCGCCGGGCTGGTATCGATGCAGCACTCGCGGCCACGATCCCCAGTACGACAACAACTGCGATCAAAGAGGCTGGATCTGTGCCTTTAAGACCGAACAGATAGCTGTGCAGGAATCGCGTGCTGGCCAGCGATAGCGGAATCCCGATTGCCAGACCAATAACGACCAGCAACATGGCTTCGCGCAGCACCAGACGCAGCACGTCGAGGCGTTGCGCACCGAGCGCCATGCGCACTCCAATTTCCCGGGTACGGCCAGCAACCGTGTACGACATCACCCCGTAGAGTCCGATGCAGGCCAGCAACAATGCCAAGGCGCCAAAAAACGCGGAAAGCTTCGCCAGAGCAATCTGTTCGCCGGCGCTGCCCGTCACCAAACTGTCCAGTGTTTCGACGAACCCGATCGGCAAATGCGGGTCAGCAGCCTTGATTTCGCTCTGGAGATTACTGACGGCCGCGGAAGGAGCGCCGCCAGCTTGTGCTTCCAGCATGATCTGCGCGGGATCGGTCACTTGTTGAAATGCGAGATAAAAACGCGGACGAACGTCTTCCCGGATCCCGCTGCCATGATCTTTGGCATTGCGAGAGATGCCGATGATCGTGATGGGCCTGCTGAGTTCCGCAGCATCGTCGATCATGAATTGGCGCCCGATCGGGTCATTGCCGCCATAGAAGTGCTTCACCATGGCTTCATTGACTACAGCGACACGAGTCGACGTAGGCGTGTCCTGCTTTTCAATTCCGCGACCGGCGAGAACCGGAATGCCGATCACATCGAAGTAATCGGGGCCCACGTAGTCTTCGAGCGCGACACGATCGCGGTCCGTGCCGCTAAACCCGGGCACAACAATCCCATCTCCGGATTCGCTGCCGGAAAAGAGACCGTTGGTGGAATAGGTCACCGAGCGCACACCGGGCGTACTGGAGATTCGCGTGACCAGTTGCTCCGCCAACAGCTTCATGTGAGGTGGATCGTAGCCAGCTGCGGCCGGGTCGAGACGTGCAACAACCAGGTGATCGCGAGAGTAGCCGAAATCTTGCGTCATCAGTTTTTGCAAGCTGCGCACCAATAGCAGTGCCGCGAACAGAACCAGCAACGAGAGCGCCACCTGGCCGGCGATTAATCCTTTTCCCCATACGAATTTGGTGCTCGGTTCAGCGGTGGCTTGAATTGGGTCTTTCAAACTCACCGAGAATCGTCCCTTCAGTGTCTGCACCGCTGGAATCAGGCCGAAAACTACTCCGGTCAGCAGAGAGATGCCGATACTGAACGTGAACACTCGCCAGTCCGGGGACAAAGGAAGAATTGTCTTCGACTGAAGCATGCCGACCAGCACGCGAACACCTCCAACCGCCAGGAGCGCACCGATTGCGCCGCCCAACAGACCGAGCAAACAGCTCTCAGTGAGCAATTGTTGCAAGAGGCGCCGGCGATTCGCACCGATGGCAAGTCGAATTGTGATCTCGCGGGTACGGGAAGAGGCGCGCGCCAGCAGCAGGTTGGCGACGTTCACGCAAGCGATCAGCAGCACCAGGCCGACAATCCCCATCAGGAGCAGCAATGGGACCGTGTAATTGCCCCGCACATCGGAAACGCCGCCTGAGCCCTGTTCCACCTTGATGTGCGCATCGCCGATGGCTTTGCGATCGTCGGACGACAACGCAGCGCCGTAATCGCTCCTTAAGGACTGCTTAAAAACCACATTCACATTCGCTTCCGCTTGAGCCAATGAAGTGCCCGGCTGCAATCGTCCGATTACTGAAAGCCACGAAACGTTTCCGTTCTTGCGCCAGTGACGCCCGCGAACGATCTCCGGTTGCATGCTCAAAGGAACAAAAACCGCCATCCGTTCGCCCACAACGTCGCCGTCGAATCCGGCGGGAGCCACGCCGATCACGGTGAACGGAAACCCATTGAGCCGGATGTCCTGGTTGATGATCGACAGAGACCCAGCGAATTTCCGCTGCCAGTATTCATAACCAAGGACGACGACAGGATTCGCGTTCTCGGCGGTGTCGTCAGCATCCGAGAGGAGGCGTCCAGCAGCAGGCTGCATTCCTAAAACACTGAAGTAATTTCCGCTCACCATCCGTCCGTTGATTTTCTGGTCGGGGAACTGGGAATTACCAGGATCCATCTCGATGTGATGATCGGTGGCGCCCGCACATAATCCGCTGAAGACAGCATTGTGATCCCGCAACTCTTTATAAAGAGGGTAAGACAAAATAGCCGTGCTGGGAGTGCCATTGGAACGGCTGCTGGCTTGCGTCGGGTCGCCCACGACAACCAGTTGCTGCGGTTCTTTCACCGGCAGCATCTTCAGCAGCAATCCATTCAAAACAGTGAACACCGACGTGTTCGCGCCATTGCCCAGCGCCAATGTGAGGACGGCCACCAGAGTGAAGCCTGGGTTTTTGCGAAACTGGCGCACCGCGTAGCGGATGTCCTGATTCAGATTCATGATGAGGGTGTCCATAAATGTCCTCACTCGTAACGCAGGGCCTTCATGGGATCGATTCTTGCCGCCCGGTATGCGGGAATTACGCTGGCGAAAAAGGCTACCGCTCCGAGCAATGCTGCGACTGCGATGAAGGTGAGCGGATCGCTTGGCCTCACCTCATAGATCAGCGACGACATTACTTTTCCCAACGTCAGGGCCACCACCGCGCCGATCACAACGCCCAGGAGCACGAGTTTCATTCCTTCGCAAACGATCATTCGCAGCACATCGCCCAGGCGCGCTCCCAGCGCCATGCGGATGCCAATTTCGTTCACCCGCCGTTTCACGCGGTAGGACAACACGCTGTAAATTCCAACCGCTGCTAACAGCAGGGCCAGTCCCGCAAATGTCCCCAGCAGCAACGTGCTGAAGCGCTGTTGCGACAGGGAACCGGCAACCACGTCCTGCATCGGCAAGATGTCGCGCACGGGAATCTCCGCATTCACGCGGTGTACCGCACCTTCCATTGCCGAGGCCATGCCGGCAGGATTGTTGGCGGTACGTACGACCAGCATCATGCCGAAGGAATGCCACGCTCCAACCGCGGATGCTGATATCTGCGCTATGGGCCAGTAGAGCGCCACTGCGGGCCGCGTCTGATCCAGGCCATCAAGCTTCACGTCTGCGACGATTCCGACCACTTCCCGCGATTCCGTGGGAAAGAAACTCAACCTCAGACGCTTTCCAATCGCATCCTCCCCGGGCCAGAACTGTTGCGCCATGGATTGACTGATGAGGACGACTCCAGGCCTCCCCGCCCCGTCGGTTTCGTTCACGTCGCGTCCACGCAAGATGGGAATCCGCATCGCTTGCATGTATCCCGGACTGATCATCCGAACATCTACTTCGGGCTGCTCCGACATCGCGACCACAGGCCTGCCGTCGATGGCGATGGGCTGATGCGAACCGCCCGACAGCGGAATGTCGTCGACCACTCCAGCGGATTGGACCGCAGGTAATGCCCGCACCTGTTCCAGCACCTGGTCGAAAAATCTTATTTCCTGGGCGGACGTCTCGAACTGTTTCCCTGAGACTGCGATATTGGCGGTCAGAACGCCGCTGGATTCGAATCCGGCCTTCACACTGTGCAGCCGTTGGAAGCTGCGGATCATCAGTCCCGCAGCGACGAGGAGCACGAGCGAGAGCGCGACCTCAGCCACTACCAGGAAACTTCGCGTTCCATGCGCGCCAGTGTCAGTGTCCGTACGCCCCAAGCCTTCTTTCAGTGTCTGGCTTACATTCTTCCTGGCCAGCCTCAGGCCGGGAAGAAGTCCGGACAAGATACCGGTCAGGAAGGAAATCGCGGCGGTGAACGCGAGTACATCCAAATCGAGGCCGACCTGAACCGAGGCGGGCACCTTGTCCGCCAGGAACGCCATGATCAGGCGAATTCCCAGTGGCGCGAGCGCCAGGCCGAGCGCTCCGCCCACAAACGAAAGGAACACCGACTCGGTCAACACCTGACGCAGTACGCGCCCTGAACTGGCGCCCAGCGCCGTCCGAATCGCAATCTCTTTCTGCCGGCCGAAGGCTCTCGCTAAAATCAGATTCGCGACGTTGACGCACGCGATCAGCAGAACGCACGCCACTGCCCCGAGCAGAACCAGCATGGCGGGACGAACATCACTGACCAGGTCCTGATGAAGCGGTACCACCACGGCGCCCCATCCTTTGTCATCCGCGGGATAAAGTTGCGCGAGCCGGGAGGAGATAGTGTTCATCTCGGCCTGCGCAGCCTTCACGTCGACTCCAGCTTTCAGGCGCGCGATGACGACGTAGTGGTGTTCTCCGCGGACCCCGCGATCCGCATCGCTCCATGCCATGGGCGTCCACATTTGCGCGTAATCGGGATAGCGAAACGATGGCGGCATCACGCCCGCAACCAGGTAATTACGCCCGTCAATCGTGACGTCGTGCCCCACAATGTCGCGATTGGATCCGAAGTGCTCTTGCCAGAACCGATAACTGAGGACAACGACATGAGAGCGTCCCGGGTCGTCCTCGTCCGGCAGAAGCGTTCGGCCCAAGAAGGGCTGCACGCCCAAAATCTGGAAGAACTGGGGTGAGACCGCGGAGGCGTCCACCTGCAGTGGCTTCGCTACGTTGGTCAGTGTGAATCCGCGATAGGAGTAAATGGCCATCCGCTCGAAAGCATGGCTCTGTCTTTCCCAGTCGATATAGTTGGCGGGCGAAACAGCAAAGCGGTCGATTCCCGGAAAGCTTTGTGCGGGTGGAACATGCCACACTCTGACCAGTCGCGCCGGATCTTTGAACCCAAGTGGCCGTAACAGCACTGCATTCACTACGCTGAAGATGGCTGTATTCGCGCCAATGCCAAGCCCCAGCGTGAGCACAGCGATCAGTGCGAAGCCCGGGCTCTTGATCATTTGGCGCAGCGCGTAACGAATATCATGAAATATGGTTTCCATAACTCCTCAATCTCTTACTCGTATCGCAATGCCGTTGCCGGGTCGACCTTGCTGGCGCGTCGCGCGGGTATATAACAGGCGGTCAGCGCGACCAGCATGAAAACCAGGGCCACGACCAAAAAAGTTGCTGGATCCGTAGCGCTGATTCCATAAAGCACACTGGACATCAGGCGGGTGAGAGCTAACGCACCGGCGACTCCCGCGGATATGCCGATCGCCGCGAGCTCTCCGCCGCCTCCCAGAATCAAATTCAAAATGTCGAGCGGCCGTGCGCCGAGAGCGATGCGCAGGCCAATCTCGGCGGAGCGTTGCGCCACAACGTAGGAGATCACTCCATAGACGCCAACGCTGGCCAGCAGCAGCGCCAAGCCCGCAAATACCAGCAGCAAAATCATCGAGAACTGTCGGCGAGCCAGAGATTGAGAAATCAAAGAATCCATCGTTTGCTCGCCAAAGATCACCTGCTCGCTGCTCATTTCGCGGCTGATGCTTCGCAGTGCAGAGGAAAGTCCAGCGGCGGCATTGTTCGCTCGCAGCACGACCTCCGAGCCCGAGGGCGTCATGGCTACAAAGTCGTCCGGCATCTGGCTGCACGGTATGTAGAGGCCCGATCGAAGTGACTGAGTGTCGTCACTGTCGAGTCCCCACTGCTTCACATGCCCGACAATTCCGACAATTTCCGATAATTGCGGAAAGCGGTTGATCTGGATGCGTTTTCCAATCGGATCTTGTTGAGGGAAGTATTTCTTCGCGAATACATCGTCAATTACAACCACCAGCGGCGAGCGTTCGTTATCACCCGTGTCAAAAAAACGTCCGCGCTGCAGCGTGATACCCATGGCCTGCAAGTAGCCGGGCTCGACGATGTAATCGATGGCCCAGTTCATGTCATTTTCGTTTGCGGGTTTCGGCTGGCCTTCCAGCAGAAATAGCTGCTCGTCATCGCCCTCAAAGGGAATCGCGCCCCAGGTTTGTGAAACCGCCTGAACGCCGGGCAGCGCGGCCACTCGTGAATCGAAGTCGCGGAAAGCCGCCCGGATCGCCTCTGGCTTCGCATTCATCATGGATGGCGGAAGCGAGACTCCAAATGTCAGGACGTTGTGGGGATTGAATCCTGGATCCACGCTCCACACCCGAACCAGGCTGCGTATGGACAATCCCGCCCCGATAAGCAACATGACCGCCAATGCCATCTCCACCACGACGAACGCGGCCTGTGCATGGTGGCGCAGCCCGGTTGAGCGGCGGCCTTCCTTCAGAGCCTCATTCAGATTGGGTCGGGAAATCTTCCAAGCCGGGATCATCCCAAAAAAAACTCCGGCAAGTACCGAAACGCCCGCTGTGAAGAGCAGGACGTGCAGATCAAGCCCGATATGCTCGGCGCGCGGCAGAGCTGCCGGCAAGATGCCGAGGGCGGCGCGTGTTCCCCAAATCGCCAGAACTAGCCCGACACTGCCACCCGCCAGCGCCAGCAAAATACTCTCGGTCAGTAATTGACGGACCACGCGCGCCCGGGTTGCCCCCAGCGCCGTCCTCACCGCCAGTTCCCGCGTGCGTCCGGAAGAACGTGCCAGTAGCAGGTTGCCCACATTCGCGCACGCAATCAGCAGCACAAATCCGACCGCCGCCAGCAGAACAGTAAGAATTGGCCGAACCGAGCCAACCATTTGCTGCTTGAGCGGTACGATGTTGGCAGTGATCCCCTCATCGACGTCGGGAAACGCTTTCGCCAGATTTCTGGTGACAGCTTCCATATCAGCGCGAGCTTGTTCGAGCGTAACTCCGGGCTTCAGGCGTCCAATGCCGTGGATGCCCAGTCCCGCCCCTCGCTTGAGAAGCAGGGGATTGCTCCACTGACCAATCGGTGCATACACGTCACACTCGCGAAATCCCGGAACAGTCAAATGAAAGTTCGCGGGGATCACTCCGACGACCGTGTACGCCTTCGAGTCCAGCGTGATGCTCTTTCCGAGAATGTCCCGCGCCGCGCTGAATTTTCGTTGCCACAGTCCTGCGCTGATCAGGGCAACCGCACCCGCGCCGACATCATCTTCGCCCGTAGAAAACGTGCGCCCAATAACAGGATTGACTCCTAATTGTGAGAAGAATTGGGAAGAGACAAACTCGCCCTTGACCTGCTCGGCTTCGCCGATTCCAGTAAGGCTGAAAGCATATCCGCGCCCGATCGCAATCGAGGAAAATGTGTGATTGTCCTTCTGCCAATCGCGGAAATTTGGATAAGAGATCGAGCCGCCTTCGAAGTTTGGCTTGTTTTCATGCAGGGTTACGAGTTCATCCGGTTTGAAAAAGGGTAGCGGGCTCAGCAGTACTCCGTTGACCACGCTGAAAATAACGGTATTGGCCCCTATCCCAAGAGCTAGCGTGAGGACTGCGACCACGGCAAACCCGCGGTTGCTGCTCATTTGCCGCAGGGCGTAGCGAATATCTTGAAAGGTTGTATGCATCGTCAGCAGTCCTTATTCATAGTGCAGAGCCGCCATGGGATCGATCTTGGCCGCGCGCCGCGCCGGAATCCATGCGCCCAATATTGCAAGTCCGAACAGCAACGTCGCTGCTAGACCCAGGGTTACGGGATCATTCGGCCGTATGTCGAACAGAAGAGAGCGAGTCCAGCGCGAGACCATGAGGGAACTCAAAATCCCGACGCCAGTTCCCGCCGCAATCCACAAAGATGTTTGCCACATAATGGCCGCAATGACATTGCCGCGACTTGCGCCCAGAGCCATGCGAATTCCAATTTCTTGCGTGCGCTGACTGACCAGCAGTGCCACTACCCCGTAGATTCCGATTGCGGTCAACAGAACACCTACAATGGCGAACAGCGAAAGCAGAGCGGCGCTGAAGCGCGGCCGCTCCGCCAGTCTCGCGACCCTTTGCTGTAATGTGTTCACGTCTACAGGAACCGTGGGATCCAGCGACGCGACTGAAGCGCGTAGCTCCTGCGCCACCGATTGCGGTGAAAGAGCGCTTCGGACAAGGATGCTCACCCGCTGCGAATCGGGATAGTTGAATACAACATCTTTATCCGTATGCCGGCGCACCATGTAGTACTCCGGTGCCACCTGCCCACCGAGTCCTTGGTTCTGCGTATTGGCGGTGATGCCGACCACAGTGAATGGCGCACTTAGGACGTCTCTGTCGGTTCGGAACTCCACGTTTTTTCCCATAGCGTCGCCATTCGGGAACAGGCGTTGCGCCAAGGCCTGATTCACGATGATCGAATGCGCCGCGGGAGAGCGGTCGAACTCATTGAATGCACGCCCGCGGATGACGGGAATTCGAAGCAAGGTGAAATACTCCGGAGTCACTGCTCGCCATCCGATAACGCCTCCGATTCCCTGATCGGGCGCGAGTTCGGGCTCTCCCTGGGCGTGCAACGCGATGTACGGCATTGTGCGCACCGGCACGGCAGGAGGAAGCGAATCGCTTAACGCGGCGGAGCTGACTCCCGGAAGTTCTTCGATCTTTCGTTCAACTCCTTCAAAGAATGCAAGACGTTGCGCTGCCTGCGAGTACTTTTGCTGCCCCAGAGTGAATTCCGCGGTGACGACGTTGTCGACATTGATCCCGAGCGGTTCGGACTGCAGATTAAGGAGGCTGCGCACGAACAACAAGGCACCAGCCAGCAGCACAAGAGCCATCCAAACCTGCCCTACCAGCAGGGCCCGGCACAATCGGGCTCTCCGAAAGCCCGCTCTCGCCACGACTCCTAGCAGCTGCGCGCTTGGTTTCTCCAGGGCAGGGGCAGTTCCGAAAATGACTCCGGACAACAGCGCCGCCGCGATGACCGCCACTGCTACTCTGCCGTCCACCGCCGCATCTGCGAGATGTGGGATGCCGGCGGGTGCAACTCGCGCAAACAGGTGGACGATCGCGTAGGCGAGGACCAGACCTGCAGCGCCGCCAAAAGCCGCCAGCACCAAGCTCTCCGTAAACCGCTGCCGGAACAGTCGCGCGCGCCCTGCTCCCAATGCTGATCGAACGGCCAGTTCTTGTCGTCGGGCCGCACTGCGCGCCAATACAAGGTTCGCTGCGTTCGCGCACGCAATGAGCAACACCGCTATGGAAGAAATGAGCAGCAACCACGCAGCGCGGCGCGAGTCGTGGATCTGCAAATCTCGAATGCTGCGAACCTCGAGACGCAAAGTCTTGCGGAACGGCGGGGGCGCCGATTCGACGAAGTCCCGAAACAAGGGCTGAAGTTCCGCTCGCGCTTGCTCCAGAGTGCTCCCGGGTTTCACCCGTCCGAAAACACGCACTACCGGCCCCATCAAATGCCGCTGCACCAGGGATTCATCGAGCGCCTCGGGCACCACGAGGCCCACGTGCGCCAGAGTAGGAAATTCAAAATTGTGCGGCAGAACTCCGACGATGCGCGTCGGTACACCATCCAGGGAGATGGTTCGATCCAGCACGCCGCGATCTCCAGCGAAGCGGTCCTTCCACAAGCCATAGCTGAGCAAAGCAACCTTCGGTGAATTGGGCTGATCCTCCTCGCGGGTGAAGTTTCGCCCAAGCGCGGGCTGAATTCCGAAGGTTGGCAGGAAGGTTGATGCCACGGACGCGCATGTCGTCCGCACAGGATCACTCTCGGTCACATCGCAGTCGCCCACTCCGGTCGACGAGGTGAAACTGGAAAACGCAATCTGGTGCTCTCGCCAGTCCAGGTAGTTCGCCGCGAAGAGAAATTCTCCGTCAATGATCGGAGCTGCAACCCCGACGGAGACCAATTCATTCTCGTGCGCATAGGGCAAGCTGTGAAAGAGCATGCGATCCACCAGGCTGAACATCGCCGTGGTCGCGCCAATCCCCAGCGCCAGCGTGATCACCGCAACCGTCGTGAAGCCCGGGCTGTTGCGAAGCTGTCGGATTGCGTAGCGAAGGTCTTGCAATATTCCGCTCATACTTGTCACTCGCACCGCAGAGCCATCATGGTGACCTTGGCAACCCGGCGTTGCATGGCCGGCACGAGGATGGCGACGAACTAGCCAACACGCTTAGAACTGCGACGAGCGCATACGTGAGGGAATCCCCAATCCAATGGCGAGCATGCCGGTGGTGGCGCCGATGCCCAGGGCAAGCACCAGAATCGCCCCGATGGCGAACCGCGGGCTCCTGCGCAACTGTCGCCTGGCGTAGCGCACGTCCTGGAGCAGACCACTCATGCGTGAACATCCGCCATGAGCTTCTTCAGTTCTTCTTCCGCGACGACTTTGCCGTCAAACAGGTGGACTTCCCGCTGCGCATGCTTGGCGAAACGCGGATCGTGCGTCACCATGCAGATGGTCGCGCCTTCGCGATGCAGGTTCTGTAGCAACTCCATCACTGCCTCACCATTTCGCGAGTCCAAGTTTCCGGTAGGCTCATCAGCAAGCAGGATGGATGGTTTACCCGCGAGCGCGCGCGCCACGGCTACACGTTGCTGCTGACCGCCGGAGAGTTGCGACGGATAGTGCCGGACCCGATGTGCCATGCCCACGCGCTCCAGCGCTTCCATCACCCGCTGCTTGCGCTCGGCCGATGGCATCCTCTGCCGGTACGTCAGCGGCAATTCCACGTTCTCGTAAACCGTGAGATCCCCAATCAGGTTGAAACTCTGGAAGATGAATCCGATCTCCTGGTTCCGGATGCGAGCCCGTTCGGCAAAATCCAGGTTCTCCACCGGCTTGTTGTTCAGCATGTAGCGGCCTCCGGTGGGAGTATCGAGCAGCCCGATGATCGATAGCAGCGTCGACTTGCCGCAGCCCGAGGGGCCTGACATCGCGACGTACTCACCCTTATTAACGGTGAGGTGCACGCCCGAGAGCGCGTGGGTTTCGATTTCGTCGGTGTAGAAGACCTTGGTCAATTCCGTGATTTGGATAAGCGGTTGGCCATTGTCTGACATGAAACGTTTGCCTCGTTTTCTTAAGATTTTTGCCGCTCAGTCTTGCAGACGAATCCGGTCCGTGTTGTCCCAGCGCGACATGTCGGAGAGTACCACCGTGTCGCCTTCGTGCAGTCCATCCAGAATCTGGATCGAATTTACCGAAGCCCTCCCGACCTTCACAGGCACTCGCACCGCATCGTGGCCGTTGGGGTCGAGTTTGAAAAGAGAGATCGTGCTGTTTTCCTGTCCGAAAGCCGGACGCCCCACATACAGAACGTTATCCAGCTTTTCCAGGTCGATGGTGCCGTCAACGCTCAGGTTCGGGCTGGCGCCTCGCGGCAACTCGCCTGTTAGTTTGACGTCGACTGTGACCGTTCCGTTTTGTACGGCAGGATCAACCCGCATAACACTGCCGGCGATCAGACCGTTATGTGTGTCCACGGAGACGGATTCCCCGCTCTGGACGTCCCGGGCCTGCGTCTCGGCTACCTTCAACTCGGCCATGAGGTGGTTGGGCTGAACGACTTTGGCGAGCATCGTCCCCGGAGCCACGTGCTCTCCAACATGCAAGGGCATTTCCACAAGAACGCCATCGATTTTGGCGCGTACTTTCAAAGCATCGAGCTGCTGTTGCTTCAACTCTGCCAACGCCCGCATCTGATCCACTTTTGCCTGCTGTTCGGCTAATTGCGCATCGATCGCTTTCTGGTTGCTCGCCAGTCGCAGGTCTTCCAAATCATTGCGAATTGTGAATTCGTCCGCCTTGCCCTTGGAATTCTTGTAAGCCATACCGGAAATAACGCCGAGTTCGTACAGCGCTTTATCGGTATCGGCTTGCATCTTGGCCTGCGCATAATCGGCCTTGACTGTGGCCGCGCCTGCCTTCTGGTTCATCAGATCGCTCTCCAGTTTCATGCGCTGGCTCTGAAACTCGGCCTCGGCAGCCTTCCATTGCAGGTGCGCGTCCACCGCTGCCTGCTCGACCTGCGAATTACTCATCTCCAGAATGATCGTGTCCGGTTTGACGATGGTTCCGGGCAGTACGCGAATGCGGACTACGGTCGCTTCGGTTTCGGCGGGAATTTGCAGCACGGACTCCTGCGACGGGACCAAAGTGCCAATGCCACGCACCTGGCGCAGCATCGATCCGCGTTTCACCGTGTCCGTCCATACCGTCCCGCGTTCCACACTCGGGGCAGCGGGTTTCAGGCGGTACACGAAAGCGCTGACGGCGACAACAACAACGACGATGATTGCCACCATCACGATCTGACGGCGGCGTTTGCGTTCCTTAAACTCTGGGCGGGCGATATCCATCGAACATAAGAAGGGCAACTGGTCGGCCAATCCTGTTATCAGGCAAGTGATTGAAATGAAATGGCCGCTCCTTCAGAGCACGATCGTTTCCAGCGCCGAAATGTTCGGCAGGGGATTTAGCTGTCCATTGCCGGACAGTATCAGACCATGGAGGGGCGGACGCCCTCGTCCGCCCCGCGAGCGCAAGCGAGCGTGGCAGCGCCACTGAAACTCTGCAGTAGCGAACTGGGCGGAACGCGGTCGCATTACATACCCCCGCACTCCGATCAAATTCGGTAACATAGAAGTTTCGTCATCCTGGAGATGCTTTGATGCAGAGGCGCGAACTCCTTCGCTTGCTCGCCACCGGGACTGCCTTGCAACTTGCTCCGAGCAAGTGGCTGGTTTTTTCATGCGAGGTGCGCTCGTTACTGGCGGAAAGCCAGTCTCTCCGTACTCTGACTCCACACCAGGACGCTACCCTGAAAGCCTTGGCCGATATGATCATTCCACGGACCGATACCCCAGCAGCAAGCGACGCCGGGGTGAGCGAATTCATCGACCTCATCCTGACCGAAGGGTACGATGCGCCCGAACGCACGCACTTTTTGGATGGACTGACTGCTGTGGATGCTCAGTCGCGAACTCTGTTCGACAAGAATTTCATTGACTGCTCGACGGAACAAAAAGGGCAATTGCTGACCGAACTCGGCGCGAAAATGCTTGAGGGCACAGTGCCCCGCGGCCGGCACCGGTCTTCGACACGCCCTGCTCCGCCAAAAGCGAACTTCTATGCCGACTTTCGCCGCCTTGCGCTGACCGCCTATTACACCTCTGAGGCCGGGGCCACCCAGGAATTGCATTTCGAGGTGATACCGGAGCAATACCAGGGCTGCAACATCTCTCCTGCGAAGGAACCGAAGCAGCCGTGAGCGATCAATCTACTTACGACGCCATCGTTGTCGGCTCCGGCATCACCGGCGGCTGGGCAGCCAAGGAACTGACGGAAAAGGGACTGAAAACGCTCGTGCTTGAAGCAGGCCGCCCCATCGTTCCGGAAGAAGATTACGTGGAGCACGTTCCCAGTTGGGAGATGAAATTCCGCGGCATGGGAGACCGCCGCCGCTTGCGCGAAGATCAACCCATCCAGAGCACTTGCTATGCCTGCGATGAGTGGTCGTCAAAGTTCTTCGTGAGCGACAAGGAGCATCCTTACACCACCGCGCCCGACAAGCCTTTCCGCTGGATTCGCGGACGACAGGTTGGTGGCCGCTCGATCACGTGGGGACGCCAAAGCTACCGCTGGAGCGATCTCGACTTCGAAGCTAACCTGCACGACGGCATCGCCATCGATTGGCCGATCCGCTATGCGGACATCGCCCCCTGGTATGACTACGTGGAGGATTTTGCAGGCATCTCGGGCGAGGCGCTCGGCCTTGCACAATTACCCGACAGCCACTTCCTTCCACCGATGGAATTGAATTGCGCGGAGAAGTTCGTGCGCGGCGAACTCGCGAAGCATTTCGACGGCCAGCGCGTGCTCACCATCGGCCGCTCCGCCATCCTTACCCAGGCTCACAAAGGACGGGCCGCGTGCCACTACTGCGGTCCCTGTGAGCGCGGATGCATCACCCTTTCTTATTTCAACAGCATTAACGCGACCCTTCCCGCCGCTGCCAAGACAGGACGCATGACCCTGCGTCCGTTCAGCGTGGTTCACAGCCTCATCTTCGATTCCACAACTCGCAAAGCCGCGGGTGTGCGGGTGCTCGATTCCCGCAATCGCAATGCTCTCGAGTTTCGCGCCAGGGTGGTTTTTCTCTGTGCCTCCACCCTGGAATCGGTTCGCATCCTTTTGAACTCATCGACGACCGAGTTCCCCAATGGCTTCGCAAACTCCAGCGGCGAGCTCGGCCACAACCTGATGGACCACGTGAAAACCGGCGGAGCCGATGCTACCCTCCCCGGTATGGAAGATCGCCATATCATCGGCCGCCGACCCAACGGAATTTATGTGCCGCGCTTTCGTAACGTGAAGACTCGCCATCCCGAGTTCTTGCGCGGTTACGGATTTCAGGGCCAGGGTTACCGCGAAGGATGGGCCCGCGGAATCGGACAGGTTGGCTTCGGCCCCGAATTCAAGAAGTCCCTAAGCCAGCCTGGCCCATGGCAATTCAGCTTCTACGGCTATGGCGAGTGCCTGCCCAATCACAACAACTTCGTCGAACTCGATAAGGAAAAGCGTGACGCCTGGGGAATCCCAGTGCTCAGGATTCATTCGTCGTGGGGAGAAAATGAACTGGCCCTCCGTCGAGATATGTCCATCAGCGCCGCGGAAATGCTGGCCGCCGTCGGTGCCCGCGACATCCGGCCCTATGCCGAGAACGAACCGCCCGGATTCGCCATCCACGAGATGGGTACCGCCCGCATGGGACGCGATCCTAAAACTTCCGTGCTCAATGGCTTTAATCAATCGCACGACGTGAAAAATCTGTTCATCACCGACGGCGGCGCCATGGCATCTTCTTCCTGCGTGAATCCGTCACTCACTTACATGGCTTTGACCGCGCGCGCCTGTGATTACGCCGTCCAGCAAATGAAGCGAGGTGAACTGTAATGACCAGTCGCCGGGAATTTTTGAAATCCTCATCTGCCGCGCTGGCAGCGGTCGCATGCACACCGCTCCTGTTCGCGAATGCTCCCGCCCCGCGCATCCCAATTGCGTTTTCGACCCTCGGCTGCCCGGGCTGGGATTGGAAGAAGATATTGGATTTCGCGAACCAGCACGGATTCCCCGCGATCGAGTTACGCGGGCTGCAGGGCAACATGGACCTGCCCTCGAACCCGCTCTTCTCCCCAGATCGCATCGCTCAAACTAAAAGCGACATCAAAGCCGCGAAGCTGAAGATCGCCTGCGTGAGCAGTTCCGCGAACCTGTACTGGGACGATCCCGAAAAACGCGCCAAGGATTTGTCCGATGCCCGCCGCTTCATCGAACTCGCGTCCAGTCTGGGAGCGCCTTACGTGCGCGTCTTTGGCGGCAAAGCAGCGAACGACAATGCTCCTGCCCCCGACGATGCAACCAAAAAGCGTGTAGCCGCAGCATTACGTGAACTGGGCGAGTATGCGGGACCACGGAATGTGACCGTCATTCTCGAATCGCACGACCACTTCACCTCGTCCGCCACGTTGAAAGATGTTATGCACGCGGCCGACTCGCCCCATGTCGACCTCCTCTGGGATGCGCATCACACCTTCGCCACCTCCAACGAGGATCCGGAATTTACCGTCAAGCAACTCGGGCAATGGATTCGACACACCCATCTCAAAGATTCAGTCGGAGAGGGCGAAGATCGCAAATACGTACTAACCGGCCGTGGCACCGTCCCCATTGCGCGCCAGATCAAAGCCCTGCAAGGAATCGGCTACAAAGGTTTCTATTGTTTCGAATGGGAAAAGGTCTGGCACCCAGATCTGCAAGACCCCGAAATCGCCATCGCTGACTATGCGAAAGTGGTAGGCCAATGCCTGGGCAACGCAAGAACGTGTGGCATCTGACTCTGCCGGCGTAGGCACAGCCCCTCAGGCTGTCCAGGTTTTTAATCAGCTCTAAGACACTGTAGGGACACCCGCCCCCGGCTGTCCGCCCGGGTGAAGCCCGGCAGCCTGCGGCCGCTCATCGGAAAAAGTTTCCGTCTTTCCATCCCAATAAAGCTTCTTCCCCGACCAATAAGCCTCCGTCGCCATCATGCAGGCCACCGAATGCGCGAACCCATCATGCACCGTAGCGTGCGGCTGCTGCCGCGAACGCATGCAGTCGAACCAGTTCCCCATGTGTTCCAGAGTCAAGTCGTCAATGCCCATAGGCGGCAGGCCTTTCTCTCCCGGCAGCAGTAGGTATTTCGATGCCCTCTTTCGATCCACGTCCGCATCATCTTCGTGAGTGCCCTTCTCCTCCACTACTTGATAGCGCGGACTCCCTTCGCCGCCAATGTTGAACAGCGTGGCCTTCTTCCCCATGAAACGCGTGAAACTGGGCGCATCGTTGCCGAAGCTTGTCGAGTAGCTGACCAGAAAGCCCTTGGGATATTCCAGCAGCGTCTCAAAGGTGTCCGCATTCTCGCGCCCGTCGCGCCATGCAAAGACGCCGCCGTGAGAGACCACGGAAACAGGGAAGTGATCGTCCATCATCCAGTGCACTAGATCGATGCCATGACTCATCCATTGATCCGGGATACCGCTGGAGAATTCCTTGTATAACCGGAATTCGAAGTACCTCTGCGGATCGAACGGCCGCGCCGGCTTGTTCATCAGCCATGCATTCCAATCCGTATCCTGCTCGCGAATTTCTTTCACCTCAGGACGCCCGCGCCAGCGCGGCCCATGATAATTCCACTCAATTTCAATCTTGGAAATATCCCCCAGAGCACCGCTGCGCACCACCTTGTACGCCTCCTGGGGATAAGGCTCGCTGCGATGTTGTGTTCCCACCTGCACAATCGTATTGGCCTGCAACACCGTGTCCCGCGCGGTTTTCACCTCCGACAGCACGTTTCCCATCGGTTTTTCGACGTACGCATCCTTGCGCACCTCGGCCGCCATTTTCAAAATCGGAGAATGGGAATGTTCCGGCGTCGAAATGAGCACCCCGTCGACATCTTTCATGTCCAGCAATTCCTGCGGATGCTGCACCGCGCGCGGAGTCCGCCCGTAATATCCCGCATTCGTGGCGGCAGCTTTTTGACGGTTCACCGTCCACAAATCGCACACCGCAACCATCTCCACGTTGTGGCTGGACTTCAGCTTCGACGCGATCAGATCCAGATCGTGGCCACGGCTCCCGTTCCCAATGTGTCCAAGCGAAATGCGATCGTTCGCTCCAATGATCTTGGAATAAGACAACGCCGTGCCGGGCACGACCATTGTTCCCGCAATCGCCGCAGCAGACTTCCCAATGAAATCGCGCCGGTTCATCCCAGACGAATCAGTCATGTTCTCTCCGATGAAAAATAAAACACGATCGAGAATAAACCACGTAGCGACAGCCCCCCGGGCTGTCCGCCAGGTTTTTTCAATCCGCAATCACTAATGGCTAGCTGCTCTTCAGTCCATTCGGCACCAACGGCAAAGCCCGCAGCCGCGTGCCGGTTGCATCAAAGATCGCATTCGCAATGGCCGGTGCCAGTCCAATCATCGGGCACTCGCCCGCTCCTACCGAGGGAATATCCGTGCGATCCAGCAGCACCGTCTCGATCACAGGAAGATCGCTGAACCGCGGTACCCGATATTGCGATAGCCTGCCGTTCAGAATCTTTCCGTTCGAGAACTCGATGGCTTCGAACAGCGCTCCCCCCAGCCCTTGCACGTTCGATCCTTCAATCTGATTCCGTAACCCGTCCGGATTCACAATCGCGCCACACTCAAATGCCGACACCACACGAGCCACCTTCACCTCGCCGGATTTTCGATCCACGTGAACTTCAGCGAAGGTAGCGATATTTCCCAGTTTCTCGTATCCCCCGCCCATGCCGAATCCCTGCCCGGCGCTCTTGCTCTTGCCCCAGCCGAACTGTTTGGCTGCCGCCTCGAACACCGCGCGCAGCCTTTCATTCTTCAAATTCTTCAGCCGAAATTCCAGCGGATCCATCCTCACCGTATGCGCCAGTTCGTCCATGTGCGACTCGCGCGCAAAGTGGTTTGCGGTCGACGCGAGCGCCCGGTATGACCCCTGCCGCAGCGGGGACTTCACCTCATGAAAGACGATACGCTGGTTCGGAACTTCATAGTACGTCCGAATCCCCGCCGACCCGGAGTTGTAGTTGTGAAACTCCCAGGCCGTGATAGTCCCGTCGCTCCGCACCCCACTTGTCACATCAATCACGCCCGCCGGACGGAAGTAGGCCCACGTGAATTCTTCTTCTCGCGTCCAAACCAACTTCACCGGACGCTTCGCCGCCCGCGCCAGCCGCGCCGCCTCAATCGCCGTCTCCCCGGTGTGCTTCCCGCCATATCCCGATCCCATGTCGGGCATGAACACGCGGACGTTTTCTTCCGGAATATGGAACGCCTCCGCCAGCTGGCCTCGCACGCCAAACGGCCGCTGCGTTCCAGTCCACACGGTCACCCGATCCCCATCCCATTTCGCCACCGCCGCCCGCGGCTCCAGCGGAACGTGCGCGATGTACTGCACCGTGTACGTCTGCTGCAAGCGGTGATCGGCAGACTTCATCGCCTCGTCCACCGACCCGGTATCAAACCGGTCGCCATCCCCGGTGACGTCTTTCCCCTCCATGACGTTCTTCCGGAGATTATCGAACAGTTCTTTATTGGAAGGCTGCGGATCCGCTTTCCACTCCGCCTGAATGGCTGCCGCCGCGGCCGAAGCAAGCTGCGAGTTTGGAGCGGCAACCCCGATGAAGTTGCCGTCATGCACAACGGTCACCCCCATCTGCTCCGCCTTTTGCGTATCAACCGAGACCAGCGTCGCTTCAAAAGCGCTCGGCCGCACAACTTTCCCGTACAGCATGTCGGGCAATTTCTGATCGGAGGGATACAGGTGGCGTCCAGTCACGAAATCAATTCCGTCCACCTTCGCCGCCGGACGTCCTGCCACTTTCCATTCGGAGGCGGGAATCAGCGGATCCTCCGCGGGAAGCGCCTGCGTCAGTTGCTGCCCCTTTACCAGCGCCGCATATTCGATGGATCGGTCGCCCCCGTGATCTTTCACCGTGCCATCGACCGCGATCAACTCCTGCGGTTTGATGTTCCACTGCCTGGCAGCCAATCCGATCAATACATCGCGGGCAGCCGAAGCCACCTTGCGTAGTTGCAGATTCATCGTGGGAGTGGTGCGGCTGCCGAACGTGCCCATATCAAAGGGCGTGAGTTGCGTGTCGCCCATGACCATCTCGATTTTCTCAATGGGCACGTGCAACTCTTCTGACACTGCCTGGCTCAGCGAGGTTCGAATATTCTGGCCAACCTCAACCTTCCCCGTGTACACGGTTATCTTCCCGTTCTCCCCAATGTGAAGCCACGCGTCAATATCGTTGGGAAGGGATTCGCCGCGCCGCTGCCGGTTGCCGCCTGATTCCTGCGCAACCACGGCCGTCTTGAGAACCGAGACCACAACAAGTCCCGCTCCCAAAAACTTGAAAAACTCCCGCCGGTCCAGATCAAAGCGATACGGGGCCGCCGCCCGCAATTCATACCGCTCCGGCTCAAGCGGAATTTCCGCGCCTGATTTCGCGCTCATCGGCCTCCTCCTTTCGCCACAGCGGCGGCGCTCCCGCTCTTGGCAGCTTTCTGAATCGCACTCACAATCCGCGCATACGTCCCGCAGCGGCAAATGTTTCCATCCATGTAATCGACGATGTCACTCTCCGAAGGCGAAGGATTCTTTCTCAGCAAGGCCACCGCCGACATGATCATCCCCGAAGTGCAGTACCCGCACTGCAGCGCGCCCACATCGAGAAACGCACGTTGCACGGCATGCAGCTGATCACCCTCCGCCAGGCCTTCAATCGTGGTGATCTGTTTTTGTCCCACGCTGCCAACCCTGGTTACGCAGGAGCGCTGGGCCTTGCCCTCGATCAGCACCGTGCAGGCGCCGCATTGCCCTTCGCCGCACCCGTACTTGCTTCCCGTCAGGTCGAGATTCTCCCGCAACACGGAAAGCAGGCTGGTCTGGGGATCCACGTCCACCGAATAAGATTTCTGATTAATCGCAAGCCGAATCGTTGCCATTCCGAACTCCAGAAGAGGAAACCGTTCTGTGGTCTGCTAAGACTTGCCTCTCAAAAATGATATACCTTCGCAGGATTATTGATTGAAGAGCAAAGTCACCAGGCGCCGGAGGTTTTTCAATCGACAATCAACAATCGAAAATCATCAATTTCTTCAGTCGTTGATCGCCTGATAAGCCAGTTCATGCACCTGGCGATCCAGGGTCAGATCGCCGGTGGGATGCAACTGCGCCATGAACACGACAATCATCTGCTCCTTAGGATCGATCGAGAACGCGGTGTAGAAGAACCCACCCCAGCTGTATGCGCCGGGCGTACCCAGCTCAGTTAACGGAGTCTTGATTCCCTCGATTCCAAAGCCCAATCCAAAACCCTGATCGGGCCCAATCTTTCCTAACTCATCGTGCGTCATCAGTTCCACGGACTTCCGGCTCAGCAGTCGCGTGTTCCCCACCTTACCCTCGTCGAGCATCATTTGGCAGAAGCGCGCATAGTCCATCGCGGTAGAGACCAGGCCGGCTCCGCCGGAAAACAGCTTCTTCGGCCCGCGCACCGGGTAATCCGCCGAATACACGAACGACCCCTCGCGAATCGGAGTATCCGGGAACCGGTTCAATCCTTTATCTGCATAGTAGGTGTACGCGGTCGCCAGCCGTCCAACTTTGTTCTCCGGAAGGTAGAAGTACGTATCCTTCATTCCCAGCGGTTCAAGAATCCGCATGCGAAAGAATTCATCCAGCGGTTTCCCCGATACCACTTCCACCAGTCGCCCCAGCACATCCACGCCGAGGCTGTATTCGAAACGATCTCCGGGACTGAACAGCAAAGGCAACGCCGCCAAATTCTTGACGCTGTCGCCAATGGTTCCGTCGTACGGCAGCAGCCCGCTGGCGACGTTCGCCTTTTCGTACATCGGCCCAAGATCTTCGTTCCACTGGTAAGTAATTCCCGAAGTGTGCCGCAGCAAATCTCGAATCGTGATCTCCCGGTTCGCTGGAATCGTGTAAGGCTCCCCCTGCGCGGGCTTCATCAGCACCTTCGCATTCTTAAACTCCGGCAGATATTTCGACACCGGATCTTCCAGCAGGAACTTGCCTTCCTCATACAGCATCATCACAGCCACGCTCGTGATCGGCTTCGTCATCGAGCAGATGCGGAACATAGCGTCTGTGGGCATGGTCTTTCCAGACTCGCGGTCCGCCATGCCTTGCGACTTGAACCACGCCACCTTGCCACGACGGACCACCAGAGTGACCGCGCCCGCAATCCGCTTGTCGTCAATTCCGTGCTGTACCACGCTGCTGATGCGCTCCAGGCGCTCCGAAGACAATCCCACCGATTCCGGCTTGGCAGCCGGCAACTCCTGCGCAAACGCAACCACACTGAAAAGAAAAAAGCCGAGCAAAACCGTAATTCGGTTCTGCTCGGCGAAAGCTCTCGAGCGCATGCTTGCCTCCATAAGCTACGACTTGATGGTCTTCGATCCCGCGTCCCACGTCACCGGCTTCTGACGGAAGTATGCCTCGTTCGCCATGTGGCACGCGACGGCTGCATTGTTTCCGAAGACCGCATTCTCGGTGACGTCCTTGCGCGACTTCACTGCCTGGAAGAACACATTCAGGTGGGGTTTCATATCGTCCCAGTCATGCCCCTTGTAGAGTGTGTCCTCGTACGTCGGTTCCTTGCCCAGTTGAGGATCATGCTCGGCATGCCATTCCTTGAAATATTGATCCCGCAGCTTCGCCGGGAAGCTGTTGGCGTAATAGCTCGGCGCCAGATCGGTGCCCGGTTGGAATGAATGCCGCAGTTCGAACTCCCCTGCGTCGAGAATTCCCTTCGGTCCCATAAACCGCGCCAGTTCTGGCGTTTCGCAGCCCAGGTCCAGCCGCACATACACCGGAATCCCGTGATAATCGAACAGCACCGTATGGAAGTCCGGCATATCGCGCCCATCTTTAAAGCGGAAAATTCCGCCCGTCGCCACCGCCGATCGCGGAATCTCGTTCCATCCCAGGGTTACCATCATGCCGCTCAGCAGGTGCACCATCAGATCGCCGGCGACTCCCGTCCCGTAAGCCTTCCAGCAGCGCCAGCGGGCAAAATGCAAGGGATTGAACGGAACCTTCGGAGCATCGTTCAGCCAGTTATCCCAATCCAAGGTTTGCGGCGACAAATCAGGAGGCGGCGGATACTGCCAGGCTCCCGTCGGATCATTGCGCCCCAACGTGAGTTCCACCATCTCCACATCCCCAATCGTACCCTTCTGATACAGATCGCGCGCCGTTTCGCACAGCACCGAACTCACGCGCTGCGATCCGATCTGCACGGTGCGATTGTTCTTGTGCGACGCCTCCACCATCGCTAGTCCATCCGCGACGTTGTGCGACATCGGCTTCTCGCAATAGATATCCTTGCCCGCATTGCAGGAGTCCACCACCACTCGCCGGTGCCAGTGATCCGGCACCGCCGCCACGATGCAGTCGATGTCCTTGCGATCCAGCAATTGCTTGTATTCCCGGCTCGTGGGCAAATTCGGATTGCCGGTGATTTCCTTGGCCAGCGTGTGCCGCCCGTCATATAAATCAGCCGCTCCCACGCACTCGACTCCAGGAATCGTAATTGCCATGCCCAGTAGCCCCGATCCCTGCATCCCGATCCCTACCATCCCAAACCGAACGCGGTCGCTCGGTGCAACCGCCCGCGGAAATGCTTTTGCCTCGAGTAGGACCGTCTTCGAAAGCGCTACTCCGCCGGCCGCCGCCGCACTGCCTTTCAAGAACGCACGTCGCGAAAAAATGCGTTTCATTCCAATCCCTCCGGTTGAGTTGACTGCGACCTGCTCTTGCCCAGCTACTTTTTCAAAGGTTTGATGGCCACTTCTTTAAAGAACACGATGTCGTTGTCGCTGTGATTCTGCAGCCCGAACCACCCGAGGTTTGGCCGGGTACCGTGCTGCGGCTCGAAATCGAACTTTTTCTCCGGTACCGGATCACCCTCTTTATAGTCCGTCACCTTCTGCCCATTCACCGTCACAATCGTGCGCGGCCCATCCAGGGTGATCTCCATCGTGTTCCACTCCGGCCCCGGCTTCCACGCGTTCTTCACCAGCGGCTTGGTCAGCGAGTAAATCATCCCCGTCTCGTGATATTCGTCCTCGTTCGACTTCTCGGGATGATTGTCAATCTGCACTTCGTAGCCGTAGTGTACCGGCATCCACTCTTCGCGAGGCTCCACCGGAATGCGGATGAAGACGCCGGAATTATCGTTCTCGTCGCGCATCTTGTATACGACGTGAATCATGCAGTTGCCGATTTTGCCGCCCGTCCAGTAGAGCAGCCCCATTCCGCCGTGCGTGCGAATCAATCCGTCTTCCACCGTATCCCCGCCGGGACCGACATGTTTCCAGCCATTCAAGTCTTTGCCGTCGAATAGTTGGTGCCACTGGTTCGGATCGCCCTTGCAGGCATTCTGATTTTCGTCCGCCGCATAAGCGAGCGTGACTAGACCCACGAGCAGAAAAATACCTACAGTAAATCGTTTCAGCATTGGAAAATCTCCTGGAATGTCCTGGGTGGATGTCATAGGACAGACCAATCTACTCGCACCCGCGTCCGGAATCAAATAGGCTGCCCGGCGTCATTCCCAGTTCCGGTTTTGCAGTTCCATATCATTCGACTGAAACGCCATAGCTGGCGGAAAAGACGGATGTTCTGCTCTTCGGGTTTTGTGGTCAAGGCAGATGTCGTATCGTGCTTATGGAAATTCGAAAGACAGAGCCTAACTGCGGAGAGCCGAACTGGGGCTATCGCTCGCAGCGCTATCTTCCGCGCCCAAGCGAGTTGCACCTGATTCGGGACTAAATTCGATCCCGTAGAGATAGAGAGCGCGATGGCGAACCGTCGCGGCGACTCGCGTAAAGGATGCCGGGCCCTCGGGTGTACGGAACTCAACTTCGATGCGGGAGCCTAATGGCAGATTTGCGATGGTAAACAGTCCCATGCCTCCCTGGCTGATGTTGATGCCCAGTGCGTCCATGGAGGCCAGCTTCGTGATCACACGCACGGAGGTGTTCAGCAACTGGCGTTTTCGCTGGCGGCGGTCCTGCCTGAAAGTAAGTCTGGGAAACATAGATGAATGCGAAGAAGAGTCCTTACGGTAGCGCACAAGGGCCGCCGGGCCGAGATTACGAAAGGGTTAGGATTCCCCGCAGATAGGACAATTGCAGCGCGTAGTCAGTCCCCGAACTGGGCAGAGTTAAGCCTTCAGAGTTTTCTGGGCGCAACCGGTTTTCGATCGGAGGGTCCAATGGCATTCTTTGGGATCGCCGGCCCAGAATCCCCCAGATCTCTTTCACAAAATGCAGCAAGCGCCATTGGATTGAGTTGTTTCAGGATGCTGGTCATCTTCTGACAATGTGGCCACAGGATTGGGTAGTCAATTGATCTACATCCTGATTTCGCTCAAGATGCCGGGTCAAGGATTTTGAGCGCAAAGGGCGATTACACGTTTGACCCCGCGTCCGGGGTTTTGAGTGCAAAGGGGATTTTTCGCCAACTGCCCAGGTTGGGCTAGCTCTCCCGCTATGTAAGGCATTGGCGTGCAGGTTGCAAGTTCCTGCACATCGAACCGAAGTTTCTGGCTTTATGCCGCGTGATCCCAGCTCTATAACTAAGAGGCGTAGCGCGTTAAGGTTTCGAAGCATATCAGCCGGCAATGGCGTGCGAATTGCTCAGTGGGGGACATTCCGACCTGAAAGCGGCCCTATTCTCTGTCTAAAAGGAGCCCCTGTATGCGGACCCTTCTTCGCCGCTGTCTTTTCCCGCTGATTGCTGATCCCCTTGTCTTCACGATTTCCCTTTCCGCGAACGGCGACAGTGTGGCGGTCAGCGGAACCGCTGACATGGGAAACCTTAACGAAGACCTCGCTGTAAGAGCTGGTATTCCTTCCGCTTACGTCACCGTGCCGGACGATTTAGGACCATCAAACCTCGGATTCGGTACAGTTGGAGTCCCATGACTTGTCTTGGGTTTTTTGGGGCTGATGGCCTCATTGCAGTTTGGCGGAAAAGGGACTGCCCCGTTACAGCTTGTCGATGCAAACTGGGGGGCTTTCCTTGATTCAGTCCGCGCACGTGGAGTTCAATAACATACACGGAACCCTGACTACGGTTCCAGAACCAACCTCGCTGCTTCTCTTTGGCACTGGCCTGAGTGGAATGGCACTCACTTGGAAACGACGGCGGAGCCTATCAACGAAGAAATCGAACAATAACCCCTCCTAACTAAATGGGGCCACTCTTGGGAGTTTGTCATGCGCGCAGTCGGTCTTTGCCCTCCTGCTTTCTCGCTTCTTGGCCTACTCTTTGTTGTTGTGATCCCGCTGTCCGCGCGCAGTAACGCTCTCGCAGGTGCATGAGAATGGAAAACGGATTTCTCCGTTCCACTGGTCTTGTGCTCGGCGTGTTTGTGATAGCGACAGTGGCGATATTGCGGGATGTCCGATTCGGCGAGTTCAGTTTCAACGTAGATGAAACCCAGCATGCTGTCACGGGACTCTACGTTGCGGACCTTGTCCGAGACCATCCCTTTGAGCACCCGCTGATCTACACCTACCGGTACTATGCGCAATAGCCCGCACTCGGAGGGATCATTCACTGGCCGCCACTTTTTTATTGCTTCGAAGGCCTGTCGTTCCTGGTCTTAGGCGCCTCAGTGGTTGCGGCGCGGTTGACGATTTTGTTTTTTGCACTAATAGCCTTGGTTTTCTGGTTCCTCCTAGCAAAAGAGCTTTCGAATGAGTGGGTGGCGGCATTTTCTGCGCTAGGTCTCGCATTAGTGCCTTCGGTGCTCCTGTTTGAAAAAACGGTGATGCTGGAGATTCCATTACTTGCATGCTGTATTGGCGCCAGTTACTTTTGGATCTTGTACCTACTCAAAGGCAAGAAATCGAATATCTACTGGTTTGCCTTGTTGGCAAGCGCGGCCCTTTTGACAAAACAAAATGGAGTCTATCTGATTCCGTTTTGTCTACTATCGGGCCTTCTGTGTGGAGGTTGGAAGCTGTTTCTTCGCAAAGAAGTACTGTGCGCTGTGGCCATTTGTTTTCTGCTAATTGTGCCCTTCTATTCGGTAGTCTATGCCGTGCATTGGAATACCGTTGCGATGGATCTGAGTGAAAGAAACAGTGGAGGCTGGCTCTTCTATCCCGCAGCGCTGCCCGGACAATTGGGCTGGATCTTGCTGGGGCTGGCATTCCTGGGCGTTCTGACCAGTCGGGCGTGGGCCCCGGCTCGGGCATCCGGAATCATGTTGGTTTGGATTGCGGCTTGCTATGTGAGTATGACGCTCATCGGACACAAGGAGGCTCGATACGTCCTCGTCTGGATCCCGCCGCTTTTATATTTCGCTTTCGGACCATTGTTTTGCTTTTTTCGCAAACCGCCGCTCAAAGTAGCTGGGGTGGCCCTCGCGGTGATCGTGCTGGGAGGAGTCATGGCATCGGCGTGGTCGTTCCGCCGACCTTACGTGACCGGCTATGCCGCGGTTCCGAAAAGGATTCTGCAGGAAAGCAGTTCCGGCGTCATACTGTTTGACGGACCACTGCCCGGAAATTTTATCTTCTTCATGCGCGCCGAAGATCCGAGTCGGCAATTCATTGTTCTGCGAAAGGTTTTGTACGCATACCGGATCAAGATGAGCGGCGGTAGCGTGGAGTTGGTTCACAGCGCAGGGGAAATTGAGGATCAGTTTCGTGAGAATGGAGTACGATTCATCGTTGTCTCAGATCATTTTCGTCTCGATTTTGAATCGCAGAAAATGTTACGCGATCTCTTGAAGACCTCTTCCTACAAAGAGCTAGGCCGATTTCCGATAGGAGGAAACGACCTCTCCACTCCGAATGGCAGTCTAGTGCTTTACGAAAACCTGAAGTGGGTACCGCCCACGGGGAAAACTCTGCGAATTAAAATGCTGACCCTGCAGGATGACTTAGTCGTTCCTTGGGAAAGTTTTCGTACTCTGCAAACCAAGTAGTGTTTCAACTCGAAGATAGGTTAGACAGGGTTCAATGATGGTAGTAGCCGTTCGGCTGCTGATGTGTAGGGCTTCCTACACTTCCCCGCTCACCCGCAGATGATGCAGCAGCACCGGCAGTTTTCTTGCCGTGGCCACGATGGCTCGCTTCTTGCCGTTCCTTCCGCCACGCTCCGTCAGTTTCAGGCCCCAGCGCCTTAGACGCAGTCCACACCGAAGAGTCCCAGAATATGCTGCGCTCCCTGCACCCAGCATCTGGCCTGCTTCATCCACCACGCAGTACCGACTGTTGCGATCTCCCAGATCCAATCCAATGGTTCTTACGTTGCACGCTTGCTTAACGAGAACGGCCTCTTTCTCGACAGCGTCCGCGAACAGATTAAAAGAACAGACCAGACGTTCCGATCATGATTTTGGTTGGTGAAACACCCCATTCCACTCGTTGAGGCCGTAAAAGGCGAAGTAAAAGCGCAAGCTTGTGATAACGCCTGGTTTCAACAATTGACCGTCCGACTTGCCCAGGGCCGCTTTATGAAAATTGCAGAGTCTCAAAGGCTTGCCGAATTGGCAGGCTACCGCTGTCGATAACCAAACGGGGCATGCGATAGCCATCGTTCGAGCGGCAAATGATGGATACCACGTCATACGGGGTGAGGTCCGCCGAGGCGCGTTCAATCTTTTGCGATCAGTCGGCGGTCTAGGTGCGGATTTTTGCGAGGTTGGCCAGTGCTAAGTTCACACTTCTCCCCCGGAGCGGCTCCGCAAGTCGGACAGCGCACGGCGAGTACCTGTTTTAGGCTGAGTTCCTTTTTCATGGCAATCCCCCATGTACCATGGTCAACTAGACCAGTTGCGCGAACCCCATCTAGACGGTTTACGCCCTTCTGACAATGGACATGGGCCGATTTTGCAGAAAGGCGCTGATAAGTGCGCTATTTATTTGCAAACCGCCGTTGTAGGAGACGAAGCCCTTCTTCTTGAACGCATTCATAAATTTACTTACCCTTGCGCGGGTGGTACCAACCATCTCCGCGAGAGTTGCTTGGCTCACCTTCAGGGGGTTCTCCGGCTTTGATTCCTTGGTTATTTGCCCAAACAACAACAAAACCCGTGCCAGTCGCTTTTCGCTAAAATTGAAGAATTGATCTGCCAGGTCTTCCTCGACTCGAATAACTCTGGAAAGTAGATATGCATTAAGCAATGCAGCAAACTGCGGGTCGCGCTTGAGCGTGCGAAGCGACCTCTCCTTCTGCAAGCGAGTGATATTGGAGGGTCCAATTGATCTCGCCGTGTACATCCGCAGCGATTGACCTCCAAGACAGCCTTCGCCAAAAAAGCTATCCCGCAGCAGGACGGCGATTATCGCTTTTTTGCGGCGCGTAGCGGCCATCGTGAGCTTCACCGTGCCGCTCTGGATGTAGAACACAGCATCGGCGCTGTCCCCTTGCGCAAAAATGATCTCATTGTCTCGGTAGGTCCGCGCAGTCATCCCATCCCGGAACTTTTTGCGGAAAACTGTGGAACTGAAACCGAGAGTTTGTTTCGCCATCTGTCTTCCTGGCACGATCAATTCACGTGAGTGCCGTTCTCCTAATACAGAAAGAGGCTAAATCATATGGCTGGGAATCTGGCTCGGCTGGTCAATATAGGTCATACACAATTGCACACAGTACCTAAATGGTTAATCTCGGGCGAAAACTGCTCTAACGGCGAGACTCCACACCCAGAAGTTCCATTTCTGCCAGGTGTTTGTGCCTAAATGGCAAGAAGTCACGTGAATTGGACGACCAGTTCGTCGAACTTTTGACAGAACAAGACCCTGCTAAACGTTCTGGACAACACGACACCCTCGAAGCCGCAATTGCGGCACACAAGCGAGACTTTGGTAAGGCTTGAGGGTCAACTGTTGAAAAATCGCGATAGCACTCATCAAGCTCAGCGCACTTCTGGAGACATAGTCTTCCGGTCGCAACTGCTCATAGAAGGTGGCAGTCTGGCGACCACTTGGGGGGCTACACAACTCATCGAACCGCGGGCGGCGGCGACTTGGGATCAAGCTGTACGTCGAACTGCATGCGGGCCACCCGGAAATAAGCGGCATGTTCGGTGCGGCCCAATCGCACGACTACCTGATTCAGGTAGGGAGCCTGGCGAGTCGCATTCTGTTGCGAGCAGATTCTGGGCACGGCCCAGCCTGCGCCGCAGAGGATTGCAACTGCCGCTACCATCGCGAGAAGTTTTGAGACGGTACCAAATTCCTCGTCCACCACAGTGGTTCCCGCCGAAAGATCTCCCAGCCGTTGCCGCCAGGGCGAGCAGCCTGCGACAATCATGCCGATGACGTAGAAGCCCAGGCCATCGACGAAGCGCAAAAGATTCCGGATGGCCGCAGCGGCCAGCGCATTGCGTCGTCCGGTGCGAACCACTCGAATGCCTACGATCACTTTCCCCAGAGTAGCCCCACAACTGGCTTCGAAGAGCCACGCATAGAGAAAGAAGAGGAGGGCATTAATTCCCGTGACTGCCAGCAGCGCAGCCGTGGTGAGGCCTAATTCCGCTTTGTCGAACGAACTCCAGCGCATCAGAATCCAGGCATCCGCCGCCGCAAAGACGCCAGAGAGGACCACGGCGTCCAGCAGGAAAGCGTTGAAGCGATCGCTCAGCTTCGCGAGCCGGGGAGAGTAGCATCCGCTGCGGGAACTTGCGGCCGGCGGCACGGCTTGCGGCGTCTCGGTCTCGGTTAGCCCTGCGGCGTCCAGCAAGTGCTGTCCGGGGGGAACATATCCGCCGCACGCGGGGCAATTTTTCGCGTCCGCCTTGATTTGCCGGTAGCAGTGGGGACATTCCATAGATTTCCTTGCGGCCGCGCGAAAAGGTTCTCAACAGGATACGAACTTCCTGGCGAAGCGCGGCATCACGGAAGGACACCGCGAGGGTTGTTCCAACGGCCATCCCGAAGGTGCTGCAGTTCAGGGAGGTGTATCTCAAATGCATCTACAATCCCTGAGGCAGCGTAACCCCCTTCGGTAACTCGAGTTCGATGGTAATCATGTAGGGACAGCCGCCTCGGCTGTCCAGTCGAGCGAAGCTCGACACGCTTTCACGGCCACGATTATTTTGACTTCCCCCCTGTCGCGCCTTAGCATGGCTGACCACGGCTCAGGGGCGCCTCTTGCTAGACCAAACCATCTCTCATTACCGAATCGTCGAGAAGCTCGGCGGTGGTGGCATGGGCGTCGTCTACAAGGCCGAGGACACCCGGCTCGGGCGCTTCGTTGCGCTCAAGTTCCTTCCCGAAGATCTTGCCCAGGATCATCAAGCTCTGGAACGCTTCCGCCGGGAAGCCAAGGCCGCCTCCGCCCTGAACCATCCCAACATCTGCACCATCTATGACATCGGCGAGGACAACGGCCGCACCTTCCTGGTCATGGAGTTCCTGGACGGCGTCACGCTCAAGCACAAGATTACCGGGCGCCCGTTGGAACTGGAGATGACGCTGTCGCTGGGCATCGAAATCGCCGACGCGCTCGATGCGGCGCACGCCGGGGGCATTGTCCACCGCGACATCAAGCCCGCAAACATCTTCATCACCAAACGCGAGCACGCAAAGATTCTCGATTTTGGCTTGGCGAAAGTGAAATCCGACCCACGCTCTGCTTCGTCGATTCCTGACGTCACCGCCCCGACCGCAGTAGCGCTGGAAGAACACCTGACCAGCCCCGGCTCAACCCTGGGCACGGTTGCGTATATGTCTCCCGAGCAGGCGAAAGGCAAAGAGCTCGACCCCCGCACAGATCTGTTTTCCTTCGGAGTGGTTCTTTATGAGATGGTGACAGGGGTCTTGCCGTTCCGGGGCGAGACATCTGCCTTGATCTTCGAAGCGATTCTCAACCGCGCTCCACTCTCGCCCATCCGTCTGAATCCGGACTTGCCTGCCAAGCTGGAAGACATCGTCAACAAAGCGTTGGAGAAAGATCGCAATCTGCGGTACCAAAGCGCGGCGGACATGCGGGCGGACTTGCAGCGACTGAAGCGCGATACGGAAAGCGGCCGCGCCGTGGCTGCCATTTCCGGCTCCATAGCCGCCGCTCCCGACACGGCTCCTCAGCCTGCAGGGAAGGCATCCTCCTCGCGATCCGTGCCAGCAGTGCAATCAAGTCCGTCGCAGCCGCTAGTTACGTCGTCGGCAATCACAAGTCCAGCACCCTCTGCCTCGCCGCTGGCGCGGCGGAAGTCGCGGAAATTTCTACTCCCGGTAGCCGCGGCCATTCTGATAGCGCTCGTCGCGGTGGGATTGTATTGGCGGTCCAAAAGCTCCACCAAGCTGACGGAGAAAGACAGCGTCCTGCTCGCCGACTTCGTCAATACAACTGGCGACGGGGTTTTCGACGGCACCCTCAAACAGGCTTTGGCCGTCCAACTGGAACAGTCGCCCTACCTGAATATCGTTCCCGAATCCAAAATCCGGGAAGCCTTGCGTCTGATGGGCAAGTCGGCGGACGAACGGCTGACCAACGACGTTGCGCGCGAAATTTGTGAGCGGCAGGGCATAAAAGCCATGCTGACGGGCACCATTGCGAGCCTCGGCAATCATTATGTCGTGACCCTGACCGCACTGAATGGGTCAACCGGCGATGCACTCGCCCGGGAGCAGGTCGAAGTCGAGAGTAAAGAGCAGGTCCTCAAGTCTCTCGACAAAGCCGCGTCCAGCATTCGCCAGAAAATGGGCGAGTCCCTGGCCTCAGTCCAGCAATTCGCCAAGCCGCTCGAACAGGCTACGACTTCATCCCTGGAGGCCTTGCAGGCCTTCAGTCTGGGTCAAGCCGAACACCTGAAGACAAAGGACGAGGCCGCCATCCCGCACCTGAAGCGGGCGGTAGAATTGGATCCCAATTTCGCCATGGCATACGCCACATTGGGAGTGGCGTGCACCAACACAACCCGACTTACCGAGGCTGCTCAGGCTCTCAAGAAAGCCTATGAGTTGCGCGACCGGGCCAGCGAGCGCGAGAAACTCTACATTCAGGCCCACTACTACGACGAAGTCACTTGGGACACGGAAAAAACTTTGTCCGTATATGCGGACTGGAGGCAAACGTATCCCCGGGACACCCTTCCATACGACAATGCTGCGCTGACGTACTCCATGCTGGGACAACATGAAAAAGCGGTCGATCTCGCCAGCCAGGCCATGCGCTTGGATCCCAAGGATGCGTTTGCCTATCAGAATCTTGGTTCCGCATACCTGGCGTCGAACCGCTTCGACGAGGCCAAAAGCGTTGCTGAACAAGCCGTCGCGCAAAAGCTGGATGGCAGTGGAGTGCACACCATCCTGGCCGATGTCGCCTACATTCGCGGCGACTCGACCGCCTATGACCGCCAGATCGAGTGGGCACGCGGGACTCAGGACGAGCCATTCATGCTGTTCTGGAAGGCCGCCGGCCTGGCCGCGAAGGGCAAGGTAAACGCCTCGCATCAGGCGTGGCAGCAGACACAATCAGCACTGACGAACGCCGGGCTCAAAGATTTCGCCGGCGCACTCTTGACGCTGGAGGCGCTCAACGACGCTCAACTGGGGTACCCGGCCGATGCGCGGCAAAAGGCTTCGCGAGCACTTGAACTCTCAAGCGATCGCGACGTTCGCGGCTTGAGCGCGGAAGCATTCGCGTTTGCCGGAGATATAGGAAAATCCGCCTCCCTTCTTGCCGATGCAACTCGCGTCTTTCCCGATTACCAGTTTTTAAGTCAGGTATTAGCTCCCATAGTGCAGGCGGAAGAGTATTTGCAAAAGAATCAGCCCGACAAAGCGATTGCCGCACTGGAGCCGGCGAGGCCCTATGAATTAGGTGCTGGGCCGCGTTCAGGCGGGTTCATGCCGAACTACTTGCGGGGAACGGCGTACCTCAAGCTGCGTGACGGAGCGAAAGCAGCAACAGAATTCCAACGTATTCTCGATCATCAGGGGGTAGGCGCTTGGGACCTTGTGTACCCATTGGCGCGTTTGAATCTGGGGCGCGCCTACGCATTACAGGGTGAGAACGCCAAAGCCAGAACTACCTACCAGGATTTCTTTGCGGCTTGGAAGGACGCTGATCCTGATATCCCCATCCTCAAGACGGCGAAAGCCGAGTACGCAAAGCTGAACTGACGAATTCTTCGCTATTCAGAATCGAAACAGTGCTCCCTCTCGTCTGATATCTTTAGCTTTCCCCCGTTCGTGACCACAATGCACTCCGCTCAGCGCCCAAGCCGGTGGATGGTGATTCTCGCCTTCGGGCTCGTGTACCTGTTCTGGGGCTCCACCTATCTCGCCATCGACATTGCTGTGCAGACCATCCCGCCGGCGCTCATGTGTGCGCTGCGCTTCGCCGTTGCAGGATTGGTGATGCTGGCGGTCTGCGCCGCTACAGGGCGGCGAATCCTCTATTCTCCTCGCCAGATTGCGCTCGCCGCCGTGGTCGGCTTGCTCCTGCTCATGGGAGGAAATCTCACTCTCTCGTATGCGGAACTCGCAGTGAGTTCAGGCCTCGCGGCGCTGATAATCGCCATTACGCCACTCTGGTTTCTAGTTCTGGATTCCCTGCTTCTCGGCGATCATCACATCTCGAAACGGGGTAAAGCGGGGTTATTGCTGGGAATTCTCGGGCTCGTCGTGCTGGTGTGGCCGGAACTGGCAGCCGGGTCGATGGGACGGCGCGAGTTCTGGGCCTCCATCAGCCTGATCGGCGGCTCATTCAGCTGGGCTTTGGGCTCCGTTCTTTCGAAACGCTGGCAGTCCGGCATGGATGTATTCAGCGCCACCGGATGGCAAGTGCTGGCCGCCGGAGCCGGAAATTTCGTTTTTGCTTTGTTGAACGGCGACCTGAACCACGTCACGTGGGGTACCCGCAGCCTGGCAGCCGTGGCCTATCTCGTCGTCTGCGGTTCCTGGATCGGCTATACGGCGTACATTTGGCTGCTGGAGCATGTCCCCACATCCAAGGTTTCCACTTATGCCTATGTCAATCCAGTTGTGGCGGTCTTTTTGGGCTGGCTCATCCTTCACGAGCGCGTGGACCGATTCATCCTCGCAGGCAGCGCCATCGTGGTGCTTTCGGTAATCCTGGTGACAAGCGCAAAAGTGAGAGAAAAGACTGTCGCCGAAGAGCTACCCGCGGTGGAAACCGCCGGAGACTGACCGCCCAGCCCCCGTCCTGCCCGGGATTAATCTTCCTCTTCCGCATCGCTGACCAGATCCGCGGCTGTGCCTCGAACTGCGAAGGTCTGCTTGTCCCCGGCATTCGGGGTAAAACTGACTCGTACCGGACTGCGTTGCCACTGCGGTGCAGGACAGATCGACTCCGGGGGAGAATCGTCCTTCAGCACGTTCGGGAGCAGTTTCTTCAGCACGGGCTTGCGCCGGCTCAGTTGCGCGACCACCGCATAGGTTTTCTTCCCGTCGTCTCCCAGCCCGCAATACGCTACGTAGTCCCGGTACCAACTGGCCGCTGAAACATCAGGATCAAACAACGGCAGGCTTGCGGCAGAGACTCGCCCGGTAACGCGATCGACCAGCAGCCATCCTCCAAGCTGCCATTGCCAGCGTGGCACGAACTCCTCCGGCAAGGCCTCATTCATCCGAAACGCGCGCCGCACCACGAACAGCCGGTCGGTGATCTCATGAGGCGAGCCGACCACGTACTCTTGGACACGCCCATCCACCAGCAACGGCCGAACCTTCCTGGTAATGGGGGGCGAATCGGAGGCTGCCAACCATTGCACCGGGATCCATCTACCAAAGGCGATGACGTGAGCCTTGGTCGCCGCCGCCGAAAAACTGGACAAAAGCAGCACGGCCACGAGAATCCCTGTCCCGCTCACTTTCCGCTTTTGCTTCATACTGCTGAAGCTAGGCATCCAATGAGGTGGGTCGCAAGGGCTGACATCACAATTTCAATTCGTGGTGCCAAATTGGGAATGGAAACTTTCGAGAGCCAGTGATACCTTGTCAAGAAATTTGGCCGGCTCGAACGAGACAATCAGATTGGGCGTAGAATCGGTGGGTAAAAGAACGATTTTTCTATGAAGATCGCGCTTCCCTCCCGCACTCCTCGCTCGAAAGACTGGACAACTTCAGTGGGGGAAGTCGCTTCTTACAAAGACATGGGGGACCTTCTACCAAGGCGTCGGGCTCCGCTCATCCTTGTGGTTGACGATCAGGCCAGCATTGCCGGCCTGATGAGCCAGCTCCTGACCATTCGCGGCTATGACGTGGTCACCGCTAACAGTGCCGATCAGGCCGAAGAAGAAGTTCGCCGCCGTACACCCGATCTGATCCTTTCTGACGTGATGATGCCCGGCAAATCAGGGTATGACTTCTGCCGCACCATGAAAGAAAATCCGGCTACGCGCCTGATTCCTTTCGTTCTCATCACGGGGCTCAGCGATAGCAGCGACAAAGTGCGCGGCATTGAAGCTGGCGCCGACGACTTTCTCAACAAGCCTGTCCTCGCCGAAGAACTCATTGCCCGCGTCAAATCCCTGCTCCGTCTCAAGGAGTTCACCGACGAACTCGAAACTGCCGACTCTGTTCTTTGCACGCTCGGGCTGATCGTGGAAGGCCGCGATCCCTATACCGAGGGCCACTGCGAACGCCTTTCTAGTCATGCCTCTGATCTGGGACGGCACCTCGGAATGGACGAAGATTCCATTCTCGCCCTCAAGCGGGGCGGCTACCTGCACGATCTGGGAAAAATTGCTGTCCCCGATGAGATCCTGAAAAAAGGCAGCGATCTTACCCCTGCCGAGTGGGACGTCATGAAGCTCCATCCCATTACCGGCGAGAACATCTGCAAACCTCTCCACTCCTTGCGTCCGGTACTGCCCATTATTCGCTACCATCACGAGCACTCTGACGGCTCCGGGTATCCCGACGGCCTGCTGGCCGCCGACATTCCCGTGCTCCCCAGAGTCCTGCAGGTCGTCGATGTGTACGATGCGCTGCGCACGGCGAGATCTTACAAAGCCGCGCTCACCCACGAACAAGCCGCTCAAACCATGCGCGAAGAAGCCCGCCGTGGCCTCTGGGACGCCGAGTTGGTCGCGGAATATTTCTCCCTGCTGGAAGCCAAGCGTCAGGTAGCATAGGCAGTTCTCAGTCGCTCTGGCTGCCATTTACCCCTATGGCCAAGTTTCGATCTACTCTTTTGGCGAAATCAGGGCTTCAGGCGATTTCTCGAAATTCATAAAGCAAAATACAATGGCAGTCGTAATCTAGGCCGGTCTTTCAGTCTCCAAGTCCGCACTGAGAACTGACGACTGAGAACTTACAACTGAGAACTGTCTTGCCATCCAAATATAGCGTCGTCATCCCGGCCTACAACGAAGGCGCACGCTTGGGCACAAGCCTGGAAAAAGTCCTGACGTATGTTCACAGTCAGGGTTGGAATGCGGAAGTAGTCGTGGTCGACGACGGTTCTCGTGACAACACGGCGGAAATTGTCCTCAGCTTCGCGGCGAAGGATCCGATCGTGCGTTTAGTTCAGAATCCTGGCAATCATGGCAAGGGATACAGCGTGCGCAACGGCATGTTGAGCGCGCAAGGAGAAGTCCTCATCTTCAGTGATGCCGACTTGTCCTCGCCCATTGAGGAATCCGCGAAACTCCTCGAGGCACTGCAGGAAGGCGCCGATATCGCAATCGGCTCTCGCTGGCTGCGCACTGAAACTCAAATCCGGCGCCAGCCCCTGTACCGCCAGATCTTCGGCCGCATTTTCAACCTGCTGATGCGCCTCACCCTCGGCTTGCACTTCAAAGACACGCAGTGCGGATTCAAAGCTTTCAACAGGACCGCCGCCCAGGCAATCTTTCCGCTCCAGAGAATCGAGCGCTGGGGGTTCGACCCCGAGATTCTCTTCCTTGCCCGCAAGCTGGGTTTTAAGGTGAAGGAAGTTCCCGTATTCTGGGGTCACAGCGGAGGCACCCGCATCAATCCGCTGGTGGACGGCTTCCGCATGTTCACCGAGATGCTTCGAGTGCGCTGGTATTCTGTGACCGGAAAGTACAACGAAGCCCCCGCTCCGGCAGCGCAGCACGCCAAAACCTAGGCCGTTCTCTCCGCCTGCTGCGCGGCGACCGCTTCCACCACTCGCCGACCCATCTCCGTCGTCGAAATCGCCAGATGGGTCTTGCCGGCAAGGTCCGCGGTTCGCGCGCCATCGGACAACACTGCCGAGACGGCTCGCTCAATGCATCGCGCCTCCGGCTCCAGCTGGAACGAATGCCGCAGCATCATCGCCGCGGAAAGAATCGCCCCCAGCGGATTCGCAATTCCCTTTCCGGCAATGTCGGGAGCTGATCCGTGCACCGGCTCGTACAATCCGATGCGGCCGCCAATGCTCGCCGAGGCCAGCAACCCGAGCGATCCCACAACTCCACCCGCCTGATCCGACAAGATATCCCCAAACATGTTTTCGGTGAGGAGCACATCGAAATCCGCGGGCCTCTGAACCAGCAGCATCGCGGCCGAATCGACGTACTGGTGCCCAAGCTTCACATCCGGATAATCTTTCCCCACGCGCGTCACCACCTCGCGCCACAGACGCGAGCACTCCAACACATTCGCCTTATCGACAGAAAGCACCTTGCGTTGGCGCGTCATCGCCAGTTCGAAGGCCACGCGTGCGATGCGCTCGATCTCGTCCTCCCCGTAACGCATAGTGTTGATCGCCACCCGCGCGCCGGGATTGCCTTCAATGGAACGCGGTTGCCCAAAGTAGGCGCCGCCCAACAACTCGCGGACGATCATCATGTCGGTGCCGCGGACGACCTCGGCCCGCAGCGGAGAACAATCCTCCAATGCAGGAAAGAACACCGCCGGTCGCAGGTTGGCATATGCCCCCAACTCCCGCCGTAGACGCAGCAAGCCAGCTTCAGGCCGCAGATGTGGCGGGTTGTGATCGAATGCCGGACTGCCTACGGCTCCCAGCAACACTGCGGAAGAAGCGAGGCACGCCTGTAAAGTGTCCGGCGGTAACGGATCGTTCGCGATGGTCAGCGCGGCCCCGCCAATCGGCTTGCGCTGAAGTTGCACCTCATGATCAAAGCCATCCGCTACCGCGTGCAGAACCAGAATGGCCTGTTCGGTCACTTCCGGTCCAATCCCGTCGCCCGCCACAACCGTGAGATTTAGGAGCATTTTCTTAATTGAGTAATTTTGTAATTTGGTAATTTTTAATTTTGTAATTGAGTAATTTTAAGCATGAAATACGAAAGCCGCCAGTTCGGGCGGCTTCTAAGCTTTTAAATTACAAAATTACTCAATTACAAAATTACAAAATCCCCTAGACTCCCCACAGATAATCTTCCTGCTGCGTCTGCTCGTGGTGCGATTCGGAGTGAACTGGCAACGGCACGCCGAATGCGTTGGTATTGGGCAGCGCAACCGGCTTTTCCGGCTCATGAGCCGGCGCATTCACTACCGCCTCATGTCCGGGCACAATGGGCTCGATCAGCGGCGTGGCTGACATCGAAGGCTTATGCGTATCGCGGATCAACTCCAGCAGGTGATGATCTTCCACGTGCTTGATCTTGTCCGCCAGCCGCACAAAGCGGCGGTACACGTCGTCCAGCACGTGCCGGTCGAACTGGTAACCCAGATGCTCGCAGCGCATGCTCAGCGCGTGCCGCCCGGAGTGTTTGCCCAGCACCAGCTTCGAATCCGGAACGCCCACCGACTTCGGCGTCATGATCTCGTACGTCAAAGGATTTTTCAGCACCCCATCCTGGTGAATGCCGGCTTCGTGCGCGAAAGCATTGCGTCCTGTGATGGCCTTGTTTGGCTGCACCGGAACGCCGGTGATTTCGCTGAGCATCTGGCTGGCGGCAAAAATCTGCTCGCTGGCAATGCCGGTCTCGTAGGGGTAGCGATCCGGCCGCACACGCATCGCCATCACGAACTCCTCCAGAGACGCGTTGCCCGCGCGTTCCCCGATGCCGTTGATTGTGCACTCCACCTGCCGCGCTCCCGCCGAAACCGCCGCCAACGCGTTCGCCACGGCCATCCCGAGATCATTGTGGCAGTGCGCCGAGATGGTTACGTTCTCGATTCCGTTCACATGCCGCCTGATCCTGGCAATCAACTCTGCGAACTCGGTCGGCACCGTGTATCCAACCGTGTCCGGAATATTCAACGTAGTGGCGCCCGCCTCAACCACGGAATTCAGCACACGGCAGAGGAAGTCGGGGTCGGTCCGGGTCGCGTCCTCGGGAGAAAATTCCACGTCCTCACACAACGACTTCGCCAGTTCAATCGCCTCCCGCGCCTGCGCCAGGCATTGCTCGGGCGTGATGCGCAATTTGTACTGCAGATGAATGTCCGACGTTGCCAGAAACACGTGAATGCGCGGGCGCTCCGCCTCCCGCAAGGCTTCCCACGCCCGCTCAATGTCGGGGCGGCAAGCACGGGCCAAGCCGGCGATGATGGGACGCCGTACCACTTCGGCGATCGCCTTCACCGACTCGAAGTCGCCCTCAGAAGCGATCGGGAACCCGGCCTCGATCACGTCCACACCCAGGCGGTCGAGCTGGTGCGCCAGCCGCAACTTCTCCTGCCGGTTCATGCTGCAACCAGGCGATTGCTCGCCGTCCCGCAGGGTGGTGTCGAAAATCGTGATCCTGGCTCGATCGCTACTCATGCCTACCTCTTGGGAAGATGATCCTTCATGGTAAGCCCCAATGCGCGAGAAGCAAAACTTATATTTCTCCACTCTCCATAAGTAATAGTATTATAATAAGTTTCTCTAATACTGTTTGGGAATTCTTAAGAGGCTTTCCATGGAGCTTTCCCAGCTCGAGGTCTTCCTGGCAGTCGCCCGCGAGCACCGCTTTTCGCGCGCTGCCGACAAACTCTTTCGCACCCAATCTGCGGTCAGCCAGACGATTCGCAAGCTTGAGGACGAACTCGGGGAAGCCTTGTTTGATCGCTCCTCGCGCGAAGGAGTTCTGACCGACGCGGGCAAGGTTCTTTACGAATACGCCGAGAAGCTGATTAACCTGCGCAGCGAAGCCACCGAATCGCTGGGGGAACTCCGCGAGCTGCAGAAAGGCCGGCTGGTGGTTGCCGCCAATGAATTCACGGTGCTCTACCTTCTGACGGTCCTGGCCGAGTTCCGCCGCCTGCACCCCATGATCAAGATTAAAGTGGAACGCGCCCTGGGCAGTCACATCCCCGACGAGGTCCTGCGCTACAGTGTCGAATTTGGGGTTCTCTCTTACGAGCCCCAGGAGCCGAACCTGCATTCGGTCGTCATTTTTCTGGACGAGTTGGTTTTCGTAGTTCCCCCCAGGCACCCCCTGGCATCCGCACCGGAAATCAGTATCCGCCAACTCGGCGCAGAATCCTTCGTCGCCCACATTGTCTCTTCCCCTTATCGCGAGAAAGTGATCCAGTTGTTCAAAAGCCACAAGACACCGCTACACATGGACCTCGAACTTCCCACCCTGCAGGCCATTAAGCAATACGTCGCTATGGGAAACGGGGTCGCGTTTTTACCGGAAATCAGCGTAGAGACGGAAATCGCCCGTGGCGAACTCGTCCGCATTCCTGTGCGCGAACTGCAATTGAAGCGCAAGTTGCGCCTCATCTATCGCAAAGACGCCAACCTCTCGCACGCTGCCCGCGCATTTCTCAAAGTTGTGGAAGCGCTCGCCCTTGAGCGCAAAGGCCGCTACCGCTTCCAGCGCGAGAGCTAAGTAGGGACCGCCTCCTCGGCTGTCCATGTCGAGCGGGACTCGACTGTTCTGGCACCAGCAACCCGGCCCGGCTTTGCCAGGGCCGGACAGCCGAGGCGGCTGTCCCTACCTGCTGCTGAAACAAAAGGGAGCAAAGATCACCTTTGCTCCCATGGATTGATTTTGTTGGCAAGACGTAGCAAGCTACGTCTCTATGAACTGACATTGGAAGCTCTCTACTCCGTGGGACCTAGCAATCCGCGCAGATCTGCTCTTCGCGAAACGATTCCAGCGCCGAATCCAGACTGGGATGCACTTGCAGCACCGAATCCAGATTGGTCAGATCGAGTAACGTGCGTACCACGGGATTCGCTCCCGCACATTTAAACTCCGCACTCCTCTCCTGCGCCCACGTTTGCAGCAGAGCCAACTCGCCGATGCCGGCGCTGTCCATTGCGGTCACGCCACTCAGCTCCAGCACCAACTTACTCCCACTCTTCAGAATCTCACCCACGACTCGGGACAATGCCGCTGCTTCATCGCGATACACAATGCGGCCTTGGCAGTGCACCACGATAACGTCCCCACGATTGCGCATTTCCAGACTGAGTTTCAACTTCGACTCCTTCGGTATTCCCGCCGTAACCGGCGCCGCCGACTCCCAAGTTTGCCAATTGCTTTGCATAGTCTCGATGTTAGTAGATAGACGCTCCGCGCTCCGTTTTGGCACCATGAATATCTGTTAAATTTTTGTAAAGCGCTAGAGAAGCAGCACATACGAATTTTGTGGGCCGGGACATCTTGGCCATCCGGTACACTGCATCTAACGGACTTCGTTACTTAAAAAAGCCTTTTTAGCCGGCGCGATCGCCGGGGAGGGATATTGCGTGTCGAAAACTGCTGCCGCAGTGCTGGCATTCGTGGGCCTGCTTTTATGCTCGATTCCAATGGCGGCACAATTCAACGGCCTTCTGCCCAGCGGCAATGTTTACGGGGGCGTCTCCTACGGACAACTGACCGACGTGATCAACCAGCAGAGTTATCGCGGCTGGAATGCCTCTTTTGAGGATATCCCTTTCACGCGCTTTCCTCACCTGGGCGTGGTCGTGGATGGTAGTGGTTTTTATCGCTCCAACGGCCTGCGGCAATACAACATTGTCGGCGGCCCCCGGCTCTCCGCCAACATGGGTAAGATCCGACCCTTCGTTCATGCCATGGCCGGCATTCGTCACGTTCGCTCCACCAACACTTTTGTCTATAACCCTATGGTGATCGATGTGGGCGGCGGCCTCGACTACAAACTGTTCTTCAAAAATTTCTCCTGGCGCGTTCAAGGCGACTACATGCACACCCATTACGCCAGCAACACGCAAAACGATTACCGCGCCTCCACCGGCATCGTCTGGAGATTTTAAGCCCGGAATGCGCCAAGTCTGGGGGTGCCCCAGGTCTCGCCGCCTTTGCGAGACCTGGGAACCGTTGCGGCATTTGATCGCTACCCAATACGCCGCTCGCGCATCCAACAACTTTCTGTATCTCTGCGGGTCAGCCATGCAGAAGGAGGATAGTTATGCGCACGTGTTGGGCCCTTGCCTTCATACTGGTTTCGTTCGCCGCTCTGACTTCCGCTCAAATTCCCACCGCGGGGAATATTTACGTCGGCTACTCGTATTTCAATACCAATATGGTCGGAACGGATCGCCAGGGCTTGAACGGCTGGGAAGGATCTTTAGAAGGCAAGTTCTTTCCCTTCGTTGGAATCGTGGCTGATTTCAGCGCCAATTACGGCGACCTCAAATTTCCCAGTCCGGCTGGCACTTGTGCCGTTGGAGTTGTGTGCTCTCCGGTCAGCGCAAACTCCCACGTGGATAATTTGCTGTTCGGCCCACGCGTGTCCGTTTCTGTCGGGCCGGTGCGCCCTTTTGCCGAAGCCATGTTCGGCACCGCTCACATCAATACAAACGGATTCGGCTCGGACACATCCTTTGCCACCGCCATTGGCGGCGGGCTCGATTACCGTATCTTCCATCTGCTCGCCTGGCGCTTGGAGGGAGACTTCATCCGCACTTCTCTTTTCAACACCACGCAGCACAATGCCCGCTTCACCACCGGAGTAGTACTCCGCTTCTAGGCTATCCGGCAGAACAAGAACAGGATTCAGCTGGTTGGCTGAATCCTGTTCTTCCGCGGTTACCTACTGCAAACCTGGAGCGTTGTGACTCGTCGGTGATCTACGCGTGCGGTTCCGGCTCCGCCCAATAATTGTGATCGCGCAAGAAATACTTTTCGTTCCAATAATTCAGCGCGGTCTTCAAGAACAGCCATCCTACCCGCAGATGCCCCATACGCTTGAACCGCCGGTTCGTCGTGTACACTCCGCCGCGCACGATCCCAAATCGTTTGCGCTTGACCTGCTGGCTCAAGCGATAGTCTTCCGCGAACAAAATCTGCTCGTGAAAACCGCCTAGTTCCCAAAACTTCTGCCGATCCCAAAGCATGAACATTCCCGTCGCAAATGGACGATGTAAATACGAGGCATACTGACAGACATCATTAGCGGTGTAGAACAGTTTGTCCATCCAGCTTCCGTCGCGGCAGATGATGTTCGTGGTCACGCAGTGCAACTGTCTGGCCTTGGCCCGTTCCATGCAATGCCGGATCAACGACCGGTCGGCCAATTCTATGTCGGCATCCAGAAACAAGACGTAAGGCGTGCACGCAACCGCCGCCCCCTGATTTCGCCCCACGGAAGGCATGCCACCAGGAATCACGCTGACGTTCAGATGGTTGCGGAAAAACAGCGCCGCGTCCGGAGTGCCGTCCGTCGAGTTCGCATCAGCGACCAACACTCTCGTACTCGACATCCTCGAGTAATCCTGATTCATCAGCGAAGTCAGCAACCGGGGAATCAGCTTCACCTCGTTCTTCGCTGGAATCACGATGGTCAATTCGCTCGCCGCATTCGTGCTCGTTGTAGTCATGGACCTGTACTCCTCTCTCATCGATCGTCAGATACGTCAGCCGGGAACCCACCCACGCGCCGCAGTTGTAGTAAGTGATCCCGTCCTGCTCCACCTGCAGGGCCTCATGCGTATGCCCGCAGAAAACCCGCTCCGCCTGATGATGCCGCGCATAGGCGAGCGCTCCCCTCGCTACTTTGGGTGACATGCGCAGCCATCGCGTATTGAGTCGGTCAATCATCCGCGCGATGGGCTTACTTTTGAAATCCAGTTTCTGGAGCTGCAGATAAACTGACGTTCCCCAGCGGCTCAGGCGTACACGGTTCACCTGGAACCCGTCGAACTGGTGCCCATGAATGGCGATGTGCCGCAGCCCGCCGTATTCCCAAACGTAGTTGACATAAACCCGCACACCCACCAGGTGCGACATAATGTTCGCCAGGCCGTGATCATGGTTTCCTTCCACCCAGACCACTTCGACATTCCGTTTCGGGTTCGACAACTTCCGGATGTAGCCAAGAAACTTCCAGTGTTCTTTCGTGAGCCGGGCAAAGTTCAGATCGGCGAAAATATCGCCCAGCAGAATCAACCGCTGAAACCGCTTCTCTTTCAGGACGCGAGTGGCCTCGCGCGCGCGGCTCGTCTCTGCCCCAAGGTGCAGATCGGAGAGGATCAGCGTGTTGTAATCGTGCAGATCCATGCTCCCGTTCTAGCAGCCGATTGTTACGGCAGCATGAACACTGCATGAAAATTGGTGCATGAAGTAATAGCCCTGATAACTCCCCCCTATACCCTAACCCCTGATTTCGACCCAACAAAAATGCGAAAATCCTCGCGCCGCCAGTAAAGACAACTCCGTTTCTGAAAACAGCGCATATCGTACCTGCGCCGGGAGTCTCACAGCCGAAAGGTGACAATGCAATTGGCAACTCGACGTTCGAGGCGAACAGCGGGGTTCTTGGTGGAAGAACGGCGCTTAGCGCCGCGTACATGCTCAGGTAAGTCTCGGGGCTCACCCCCGGCGGATGGAGGGAACATCACACTCGCGCTTGTGCCATGCCGTAGCCTGCTCATACGCATACGCCAACTGCAGAACCATGTCTTCGCGCCAAGGTGGGGCCGCAATCTGCAATCCGATGGGCAAACCGCTCTGTGTGAATCCGCACGGAACCGAGATCGCCGGCAGCCCCCACACGTTGAACGGGCGCGTATTTCTGAGCAGCTTGAGTTCTGCCGGACGCAGCGCGTCCGGACTCGCTTTGAGTTCTGCAATCGCGGGAGCCGGCATCGGAGTTGTCGGAGTTACGAGCACATCCACATCGGAAAAGATTGACCTGATCCTCCGCCTTGCCGCTTCCAATTCGCGACGCTGCTCGATGTATTCCACAACCGAGACGTTTTCGCCGCTGCGAATCCGCCGCACCGTTTCCGGATCGTACAACTCCGGATTTTGTGCGACCGATTGCGCATGATTTGCGTAGGACTCCGCTTTCTGCAGGGTGCGGTCGGTAGGCACATCCAGTCGCACTTCTTTGACCTCGGCGGCGATCGTCCGGATTGCGTCGAGAGCGTGCTTCATGGCTGAGGCAACTTCCACGTCAAGGTCATCAAAGAAATAATCGCGCGGAACACCCACGCGCAAACGCGCCGGGCTCTCCTTCATGCCGGAAAGATAATCCGCGACCGGAACCTCCGCGGTCGTGATGTCTGCCGCATCGAATCCCGTAATCGCCTGGAGCACAATGGCCACATCGGCAACACTTCTTGCAAGCGGTCCAACATGGTCGAGCGATAACGAAAGCGGAATCACACCGCGGCCTGGCACCCGTCCATAAGTCGCCTTCAGCCCCACGCACCCGCACAACGCTGCCGGTTCGCGAATGGAGCCCGCGGTGTCCGTCCCGATCGCCGCGTATCCCATACCCGCCACCACCGCCGCTGCCGACCCTCCGGAAGACCCACCGACAATACGCCCGCGATCCCACGGGTTGTGAACTTCTCCAAAGTGACTGATCAGCGAACTTCCGCCGTAAGCGAACTCGTGCAGATTATTTTTCCCGAGGATCACTGCCCCGGCATTGCGCAATCGTCGGACCACCTCGGCATCCTCGCCGGGAACTCGGGTCGCGTGCAGCTTGCTCCCCGAGGTCGTGCGCACTCCAGCCGTGTCAATCAGATCTTTCAAGCCAATAGGAATCCCGTGCAAGGGCCCGCGCCATTGGCCGCGGGCGATCTCTGCTTCCGCCGCCCGTGCCTCCGCCAAAGCAGATTCCGCCGTCACCGTGATAAACGCATTCAGCGCAGGATTCAGCTTGTTTATTCGCTCCAGGCACTCGCTAGTGAGTTCCACGGGAGAGATTTGCCGGCTCCGCAAGCGCGGTGCGAGTTCGGAAATTGTCGAGATCGCCGTCATGCCAACGCGAGACATTGTAAGCCAGGAGACTTTCCTGCCCGCGCTCTTCCCTATCCTGCGGCTATATCAATTTTTGCACACCTACCAGTCCATCGCCCGCATCCAAATAGTCCTATAATTGGGGAGGTCGTTTCCCTGGGGGCTCCGAAACATCATGGCAGAAATGACGATCGCGCCGGTTGCGACGCATGGCTTTTTTGTGGATGGCCGTTGGCAACAGGAGGGCGATATCGTCGAGATCCGCTCGCCCTACGACGGCAGCCTCGTCGCCCGCGTCAGCCAGGGACGCAAGCAGCACGCCGAAGCGGCCATCGCCGCCGCGGTGAAAGCCTTCGGTACCACGCGCCGCTTGCCCGCCTTCGAGCGCCAACGAATCCTGCGTCAGATTGTCGCGTTCATGACAGAACGCAAAGAGGAGTTTGCCCGCACCCTCGCCCAGGAAGCCGGCAAGCCCATCCGAGCCTCCCGCACGGAAGTCGAGCGCTCCATCTTCACCTTCACCGTCGCCGCCGAAGAGAGCACTCGCATTCATGGCGAGTATCTGCCGCTGGACTGGCAGGAATTCACCGCCGGACGCTGGGGCATCGTGCGCCGCTTTCCCATCGGCCCGATTGCCGGCATCACTCCATTCAATTTCCCCATCAACCTGGTCGCGCACAAAGTTGCTCCGGCGATTGCCGCCGGATGTCCCATCGTGCTCAAGCCCGCGCCGCAGACGCCCCTCTGCTCGCTGCTTCTCGCCGAATGCGTGCAGCAGGCCGGATGGCCCGACGGCGGCTTCAGCGTGCTCCCGCTCTCCAATGAGGACGCCGGCCTGTTAGTCACCGATGACCGCATCAAGCTCATCAGTTTCACCGGCAGCGTACCAGTAGGGTGGGACATCAAGCGCCGCGCGGGAAAAAAGAAAGTCGTTCTCGAACTCGGAGGCAATGCCGCCGTCATCGTGCATAGCGATTGCGACGTAGCCTATGCCGCCGAACGCTGCGTGGTGGGCGGCTTCGCCTACGCTGGCCAAACCTGCATTTCCGTGCAGCGCATTCTGGTCGAGCAATCCGTGTATGGAAAATTCACCGACCTGTTGATCGAAGCCGTCAAGCAGCTGAAGATTGGCGATCCTATGGATGAAGCCACCGACGTCGGGCCCCTCATCCGCGAAAGCGATGCCATTCGCACCGCCGCTTGGATCGACGAAGCCGTTCGTGCCGGAGCGCGCCTGCTCTGTGGAGGCCGCCGCACCAACAACATCGTTGAACCCACCATTCTCACCGGGACCAAGCCCGACATGAAGGTAAACTGCCAGGAGATTTTCGGCCCCGTGGTCACGGTCGAGCCTTACCAGAATTTCGATCAGGCCTTGCGCCAGGTGAACAACTCCGCCTACGGTATGCAAGCGGGCGTATTCACCCGTGACGCGAAACTCCTTTTCCAGGCGTACGAGGAACTCGAGGTTGGAGGCGTCATCGCTGGAGACGTTCCTTCCTTCCGCATCGATCACATGCCCTATGGCGGTGTAAAAGACTCGGGTCTTGGCCGTGAAGGTTTACGCTACGCCATTGAAGAAATGACCCAACCCAAACTGCTCGTGATGAATCTCAGGTGAACTACTACTCTGAAGTATGTATGGCCTCTCGCTCGCTCTCGTTGAAAAACTCAACATTTTTCCAGTAAGGTTTGCTGCCAAAAAATTTTCTTCTCGAAATTTCAAAAACTCCTGACAAAGCTGCGTGGACTATTTATAATTTCCAGTTTCGCGGACAACTCGAAAACCTCAGTGGGTGGTTTTCTTACTCGGAACAATAAGCGGCCATAATTAGCGGACGATCCGCCGGGTCTCTTCAGCCAGATCTCATAAGAGAATGTCGCAGATCTTTCATCGCAGCACCAATACGCTGTCCCGCGCCACTATTTTCGGCGCCATCTTCGTCGTGGCAGCTCTGGTTTGGGTAGGGTACGCCATACAGGGTTCTCCGTACGTCACCTACGAAGGTGTGCGCAAGCCCCAGCCCGTGCCCTTCAGCCATCAGCACCACGTCACTGGACTCGGCATCGACTGCCGCTATTGTCACACCTCGGTTGAGACCTCAAGCTTCGCCGGAATTCCTCCGACCAAGACGTGCATGAACTGCCACTCGCAGATCTGGACCAATGCCGCCTTGCTCGAGCCAGTGCGCGCCAGCTATCGCTCCGGGGAATCGCTGCAATGGACGCGCGTGAACACGCTCCCCGACTTCGTGTTTTTCAATCACAGCATTCACGTCACCAAGGGAGTCGGCTGCAACGTGTGCCACGGCCCCGTGGACACCATGCCGTTCATGTATCAGCAAGCCACGCTGCAGATGTCGTGGTGCCTCGACTGCCATCGCGATCCGGGCAAGAATTTGCGGCCGCGCGATCAGGTTTTTAACATGCGCTATCGGCCGCCGTCCGACATCAGTCCTGTCGAGGTGGACAACAAAACTTTCACTGACCAGGCTTCGCTCGGTGATTACTTGATCAAGAAGTACAGAGTGCGCGTCGGCAGGTTAAGAACTAGCGACGGCCAGACCAGCGTTGGCGATATCACCAATTGCAGCACATGCCATCGCTGAGCAGCACATGCCATAGCTAGAGAAGAGCCAGCCCCGCAGGGGCGATATAGTGCAGCCCAGGACGTAAGTCCTGGGTAGGAGCAATTAGCAGATTTAGTCCCGTAGGGACGAAAGAAATTCGACGGACGAATGGCGAACGACGAAAAACATAACGGCGACCTCATTCAGATCACGAAGCGCGAAGACGTTTGCCCCAGCAAGCGGGGCACGATGGACCTGAACACCGCTCGCGCCGAAATCGACAAGGCGGCCAAGACCGGTCCGGAATATTGGCGCAGCCTCGAAGAACTCGCGGGCAATCCAGACTTCCAGGAAGCCCTCAAGCGCGAGTTTCCCAAAGGCGCCTCCGAGTGGCTGGATACCGTATCCCGCCGCGGCTTCCTGAAAGTGATGGGTGCTTCGCTCGGACTCGCCGGCATGACCGGCTGCGTGAAGCTCCCCAACGAAGTCATCGTTCCCTATGTTCGCCAGCCGGAAAATGTGATTCCCGGCCGCGCCATGTACTACGCCAGCGCGCACACGCTCGGCGGCTATGCCAATCCGATTCTGGTCGAAAGTCACCTCGGCCGCCCGACCAAGATCGAAGGCAACGACAAGCACTATGCGTCGCTCGGCGGCACCGACATCTTCGCGCAAGCTTCGCTGCTCACCATGTACGATCCCGATCGCTCGCAGAGCGTGGTTTCAATGGGCGATCAGCGCTCCTACGCTGCGTTCCTGAGCGCCATTCGCGGACCGCTCAGCGCGCAGAAAGCGCTGCAAGGCGCGGGCGTCCGCATTCTCACGACAACGATTTCCTCGCCCACGCTCGCCGACCAGATCCGCAATGCGTTGAAGGTTTATCCGCAGGCGAAGTGGCACGTCTACGAGCCATTGAATCGCGACAATGTGCTGGAAGGCGCGAAGATGGCCTTCGGCCAGCCCGTCGAGACCCGCTATGATTTCTCCAAAGCGGACGTCGTAGTCTCACTCGACGCCGACTTCCTCTACGCCGGATGGCCCGGAAACGTGCGCTACATCCGCGATTTCGCCCTGCGCCGCGATCCCGATATCGGGCAGATGAATCGCCTGTACGTCATCGAGAGCACGCCCAGCGCAACGGGAGCGAAGGCGGATCATCGCTTGCCGGTGCAGGGCCAGAGATTCGAGAGTATGTGCTCGCCGAGCTGGCAGGCGTCAGGCGGTAAATCGCAGACCGGCGAAGAGCGGAAATTCATCACTGCTAGCGGCTCGCGACCTGCAGCAGCACCGTGGCTCGAGCATGTGATTGTTGGCGATCATCAACCGCCTGTGGTTCACGCATTAGCTCACTCTCTGAATGAGTCCTCGGCAATGTCGGCAAAACTGTCTTTCTACACCGATCCAGTCGATGCCAATCCCGTAAATCAGATCGATTCACTGAAAGAACTTGTCGCTGACATCCAGGGCGGCAAAGTCGATCTGCTGATCATCCTCGGCGGCAACCCGGTTTACGACGCCCCCGCCGATCTGAATTTCGCCGATGCACTCAAGAGCGGCAAAGTGCAACTCCGCGTCCACTACGGTCTGTATCAGGATGAAACTTCCGAACTTTGCCAGTGGCACGTCAATGCCACGCACGAACTGGAATCGTGGGGCGATGCCCGCGCCTTCGATGGCACGGTCAGCATTATTCAGCCTCTGATTGCTCCTCTTTACAACGCGAAGAGTCCGATCGAATTCGTTGCCATGCTTTCGGGCCAAGGCGACGCGGCGGTTACGATCTCGTCCGCGCCTACTGGCAGAAGCAGCACACCGGCGCGGACTTCGAGCAATTCTGGCGCAGCTCACTGCACGACGGCTGGATCGATGGCACAACTTTCCAACCGAAATCAGTGAGCGCGAAGGCGGCCGCCACACCATCCGAAGCAAAGTCCACTGACGCCAACGAAGATCCTATCGAGCTCAACATCCGCCGCGATCCCACCATCTGGGACGGACAATTCTCCAACAACGGCTGGCTGCAGGAACTGCCCAAGCCGATGTCCAAGCTCACCTGGGATAACTCCGTGCAAGTCGGTCCCACAATGGCCGAGCGCCTGCATCTCGCGTCCAAAGACGTCGTCGAACTCGAGCTGAACGGCAAGAAAATCCAGGGCGCCGTCTGGATTCAAGCCGGACATCCCGACAACTCCATCAGCATCACGCTAGGCTACGGCCGGAAGCGCGCTGGCCGCGTCGGCACCGGACAAGGCTACGACGCTTACCAGTTCCGCACCAGCGCCGCTCCGTGGATCGCCAGCGGAGTCCAGATTCGCAAGACTGGTGCGATCTACCAACTGGCCTCCACCCAAGGCATGCAGTCGATGGATACGCCCGACGGCGGCCACCGCCCGCTAGTGCGCGAGACCAGCCTGGATGAATACAAGAAAGACCCCGGATTCGCCAAGGAAGAAGAAGTCCCCCAAGGCCTGACACTCTACCCGCGCTACGAGTACGAAAAAGAGAAGTACGCCTGGGGCATGGCGATCGATCTCAACCGCTGCACCGGATGCAACAACTGCATCCTTGCTTGCCAGTCCGAAAACAATATTGCCGTCGTCGGAAAAGAACAGACCCTGCTCGGCCGCCACATGCACTGGCTGCGCGTGGACGCCTACTACCAGGGTGACCGCGACAATCCGAAAGCGTTCTTCCAGCCCGTGCCCTGCATGCAATGCGAGAACGCGCCCTGCGAGGTAGTCTGCCCGGTCGGCGCCACCAACCACAGCAGCGAAGGCCTCAACGACATGATCTACAACCGATGCGTGGGCACGCGCTACTGTTCGAACAACTGTCCCTACAAGGTTCGGCGCTTTAACTTCCTGCTGTTCCAGGACTGGGATACGCCGCAACTGAAGATGATGCGCAATCCCGACGTAAGCGTGCGCAGCCGCGGCGTGATGGAGAAGTGCACGTACTGCGTGCAGCGCATCAGCGAACATCGAATCGACGCCGAAACTGCGTCGGTGCGCGAAGGCAAAGAAATCGCAATCGGCGATGAACTGCAGACCGCGTGCCAGCAGTCATGTCCGGCCGAAGCGATCATGTTCGGCAACATCAATAACCCGAACAGCAAAATTTCGCAGTGGAAAGCGAAGGCGCGCAATTACAGCCTTCTGGGCGAACTAAACACCAGGCCCCGCACAACGTACTTGGCCGAAGTTCGCAACCCAAACCCCGAACTAGAAGGATAAACCCGTAGGGACAGCCCCTTGGGCTGTCCCGCCGAAGCGAAGCGAGGCGGATGAGTAGGAGAGCGGCCCTTGACGGCCGCGTAAGGCGCCCAAAATAATCCGGGGCTTTAGCCCCGAGGGATTTAGCTAGACAGATGCCAGAGCAATACAAATCGACCACCGAAGTGCAGCGGACCCCCGTAATCGCGCCGGGCCACACCTTCGGCACGGTCACGGAAAAAATCAGCGCCATTGTCCTGACCCGCCCTGCCTCCAACGGCTGGTTCATCGGCTTCGGCATCTGCTTCATGCTGACCATGATGATGCTGTTCGCCATCGGATACCTGTTCGTCAAAGGCATCGGCATCTGGGGCGTGACCATCCCCATCGGCTGGGGCTTCGCCATCGTCAACTTCGTCTGGTGGATCGGTATCGGCCACGCCGGAACCCTGATCTCCGCCATCCTTCTTCTACTCCGGCAATCCTGGCGCAACTCGATTAACCGCTTCGCCGAAGCCATGACGCTGTTCGCTGTGGCTGCCGCAGGAATTTTCCCCGCCATCCACGTCGGGCGCCCCTGGCTCGCGTACTGGCTGTTCCCGTACCCAAATACGATGAAGGTATGGCCACAATTCCGCAGCCCGCTGATGTGGGACGTCTTCGCCGTGTCCACGTACGCGACCATCTCAGCCCTGTTCTGGTTTGCCGGACTCATTCCCGACTTCGCGACCCTCCGCGACCGCTCAGAACGACGCTGGGTGAAAATGGTCTACGGCATGCTCTCATTCGGCTGGCGCGGCTCGGCCCGGCACTGGCATCGCTACGAGACGATGTACCTGCTGCTGGCCGGACTCGCCACGCCGCTGGTGCTTTCCGTTCACACCGTCGTGAGCTTCGACTTCGCCATCGGCATCGTCCCCGGCTGGCACACCACGATCTTCCCGCCGTACTTTGTCGCTGGCGCAATCTACTCCGGCTTCGCCATGGTGCTGATGCTGGCCATTCCGATCCGCAAGATCTACGGCCTGGAAGATTTCATCACTCTTCGCCACCTGCAGAACTCGGCAAAAGTCATGCTCGCGACGGGACTGATTGTCGCCTACGGATACGGCATTGAGGCGTTCATGGGTTGGTACAGCGGCGACCGCTACGACGCGTTCACACTGTGGAACCGCCTCCATGGCCCCTACGCGCCCTGGTATCTATCGCTGCTCGCCTGCAATATTTTTATTCCGCAGGTGCTCTGGATTCGCAGGCTGCGCAACAGCCCCCTCGCTCTCTTCTTTATCTCTGGAGTCATTCTGGTGGGAATGTGGCTGGAGCGCTTCATCATCGTCGTGGTCAGCTTGCACCGCGATTTCTTGACTTCTTCCTGGGGCATGTACTACCCCACGCGCTGGGATTGGATGACCTTTATCGGCACCATCGGCATGTTCCTGGCCGCGATGTTCCTGTTCCTGCGCTTGCTGCCCGCCATCTCGATCTTCGAAATGCGCACCCTTCTGCCCGAGGCGGAGGTGAAAGAGTAAAGCCATGAAGCGCGATCCCATCTACGGCATCATGGCCGAATTCGATTCGGCTCAGGCGCTGGTCGACGCAGCCCACACGACCCATGCCGCAGGTTACAAGAAGATCGACGCTTATAGCCCATTCCCCATCGAAGGCCTCGCGGAAGAAATTGGTTTCCATCATGACGAAGTCCCGCTGGTGGTGCTGATCGGCGGTATCATCGGCGGCGCCACGGGATATCTCATGCAGTACTGGATGAATGCGGTCGACTATCCCTTGAACATCGGCGGCAAGCCTCCGCATTCCTGGCCCGCGTTCATCGTGATCACGTTTGAGATGACGATTCTGTTCGCCGGAATTGCTGCCGTGTTAGGCATGCTGGCCCTGAACGGATTGCCCATGCCGTATCACCCCGTCTTCAACGTGCCCAGGTTCGCTTTTGCGTCGAAAGATCGTTTCTTCCTGATCGTGTTCTCCTCCGACAAGAAATACGATCCCGACGAAACCCTGAAGTTCATGCGCACGCTGAATCCACGTTCCGTTTCGGAGGTCCCCAGCTAGATGCCGCACCTCCGATTGAACGCATGTAGGGACCGCCGCCTGGCCCGCTCATGTAGGGACAGCCGCCTTCGGCTGTCCAGTCGAGCGCAGCTCGACAGAGCATTGTCCGCGCTGGCAATCATGACAGCCCTCGCCCTCTGGTCCGGCTGCCGCATCGACATGCACGTGCAGCCCAAGCAGAACCCGCTCTCGCCCAGCGACTTCTATTCCGACAAGCGTTCCGCCCGTCCGCTGGTCGAAGGCACAGTCGCTCGCGGCCAGTTACATGAAGACACATATTTCTACACCGGCAGGATGGGTGACAATCCCGGCGACGTCATGCCCTTCCCGGTAACCAGGGAAGTTCTGGAGCGCGGCCGCGAGCGCTTCAACATCTACTGCGCCCCATGCCACTCGCGCGTAGGCGATGGCAATGGCTATATCCCCTCGCGAGGATTCACGCGCATGCCGCCGTCGTATCACATCCCTCGTCTGCAAAAGGCGCCTCTGGGCTACTTCTTCGACGTGATGACCAACGGCTTCGGCATCATGCCTGACTACGCCTCGCAGGTTTCGCCTGAAGATCGCTGGAAGATCGTGGCCTACATTCGCGCCCTGCAACTCAGCCAGAGCGCGACCACGAAAGATGTGCCTGCGGGCCAGAAGGTCCCCTCAGAACCGCCGAAGTTCGCCGAACCCGGTTCGGGCGCCACGCCACCGATGATCATCCCGGAAAATAGAACTGAAGGACAAGAGAAGGTAGAGAAATGAGCCCGGTGCCCGCCAACCAACTCGATCTGACGGCTCCGCCGGTCGTAAAGAAGATCTATCAGCGGTCTCTGATCGTCGGTGTCGTCTTCGCCATAGGATCCGTCATCCTCGCGATCATGAACCCCGACCAGTTCTACCGCGGCTACCTGCTCGGCTTCATGTGCTGGCTGGGCGTGTCGCTTGGTTCCATGGCGATTGTCATGATTCGTCACCTGACCGGTGGTGGATGGGGCATGGTAATCCGCCGCATTCTCGGTGCCGCCATGCGCACCCTGCCGCTGCTCGCGATCCTGTTTATTCCGATCATCATCGCCGTCGTCCAGCACCGCATGTATCCCTGGGCGATCTGGACGAAGTCGCCCGCTGCCGTTCAGGACCCGTACATCCACGAACATCTTGCAAAAAACAAGTTCATCCTGGATAGCTACTTGAGCTCTTCGGGTTTCATCATCCGCGCCATCATCTACTTCGTGATCTGGAATGTGCTCTCGTTCCTGCTCTCCATGTGGTCGCGGCAGACCGATCGCCCCGCGGCGCCCGACAACACGCAAAAATTCAAAGCCGTCGCCGGACCCGGCCTCATCCTCTACGCCTTCACCATCTCCTTCGCCGCCATCGACTGGGTCATGTCGCTCGACCCCAGCTGGATTTCGACCATCTTCGGTCTGATCATCCTCATCGGCGAAGTGCTCTCCGCTATGTGCTTCGCGGTCGTGGTCGAGCGCATTCTTTTCAACTACAAGCCCATGTCGGAGATGCTCAAGCCCGACTTCGTCCACGATCACGGGAAATGGATGATGACCTTCATCATGGTCTGGGCCTACTTCAGCTTCTCGCAGTGGCTGATCATCTGGGCCGGCAATCTTCCCAGCGAGATCACGTTCTACACCAAGCGCCTGAGCTTCGGATGGGGCAAGATCGGCCTCTTCCTGGCTTTGTTCCACTTCGCCGTGCCATTCGCCATTCTGCTCTCACGGCCATTCAAGCGGAATATCCGAAAACTCGTCTGGCTCGCAATCTGGCTGATGCTGATGCGCTGGGTCGATCTGTTCTGGATCATCGAACCCAATTTCATGCAGGGACTCGGCATAACCATCGCCGACATCGTCGTGCCCATCGCCATCGGCGGCTTCTGGCTGGCGTACTTCTTCCGCAATCTGGGTTCGCTGCCCTTGCTGCCGGCTTATGATCCGTCAGCCGGAGAAGTTCTGGAAATCGATCCAACTCATTCGCGGGGCATTCCTGAAAACGCATGAACCACGATCTCAAACACGCGAAAGTGCCCGGACACGGCGATTACGAGCGCCGCGACATCGGCGTCGCCGGAGTGCTGTATTTTCTACTGGGTCTCCTCGTCGCAGGAGGCATCGCCCACTTCATCGTGCAGGGCGTCTATCACTATCTCGATAACCGTTACGAGACCAGACAGCCGCCGGTCAGCCCCCTCATAAAAAACATTCCTTCAGATACCCGCCGCATTCCGCCGCAATACAACGGCGATTATCAGAAATACCTGCAGGATCAATTTCCTGCTCCCCAGTTGGAAATCAACGAGCGCACGGAGTTGAATGACATCCGCAAGCGCGAAGAAGACATCCTGAGCACCTACGGCTGGGTTGACCAGAACGCCGGCACCGTCCATATCCCGATCGACCGTGCCATGGACCTCCTGGCCCAACAAGGCCTCCCGGTTCGCCAATCAGGCCAACCAGCCAGCGCAGCTCAGCCAAAGAAAAAGGGCCCCAAACAGTGAAGCAGTCGAATCACAATTCGAGATCAGCCATGAACCATGTAGGGACAGCCGCCATCGGCTGTCCGGTCGAGCAAAGCTCGACAGCGGCAAACCGCGTAGCGACAGCCCCTTGGGCTGTCCCGCCAAAGCGAAGCGAGGCGACTCTAGCAGACTGGAAGCGCTCCGCCCACACGCTGGCAATCTTCCTCACGCTCGCCACCGCCGCCTGGTCGCAGGCAATGTCCAAAGGCATCATGTCGCCTCCGGCCAACGTGCGTCCTCCGTATCTGGAAAACGTAGGGATCGAGCAGCGTTTGGACGCCCAAGTCCCGCCGGATCTGGCGTTCACCGATGACGTGGGAAGGGCCGTAAAGCTGGGCGACTACTTCGGCAAAAAGCCGCTGATCCTGAACCTCGTCTACTACAAGTGCCCCATGCTCTGCGGCGAAGCGCTCGCGGGCCTGAGCGCATCCATGAAGATGATCAAGTTCGACGTCGGCAAGGAGTTCGAAGTCGTCACCGTCAGCTTCAATCCCAAAGAGACCACCGCCGACGCCGACGCCAAGAAAGCGGAATTCATCAAGCGCTATGGACGCCCTGGCGCCGCAGGCGGCTGGCACTTCCTGACCGGCTCCCCCGAATCGATCAACGCGCTGACCAAAGCAGTCGGCTTCCAGTATCAATATGACGCCGCGCGCAACCAGTACGCCCACGCCACCGCGATCATGGTCCTCACTCCCCAGGGCCACATCTCGCGCTACTTCTACGGTGTGGACTTTCCACCCAAGGACCTGCGCATGGGACTGGTCGAAGCTTCGCACGAAAAAATCGGCAACGCCGTTGATCAGGTTCTCTTGTACTGCTACCACTATGATCCCGCTACCGGGAAATACGGTGCGGTCGTGAGCAACATGTTGAAGCTCGGGGGCGGGCTCACCATCGTACTTCTCGGCGGATTTCTTTTCATTCTCTTCCGCCTGGAACGCATCGCGCCGCGCAGAGCGTGGGACGACACGAAATCGGGTCACTCAGGACTGAAGCAAACCGGATATGTTCGCTAATTTTCCATTATGGCCCGCACGGGCCTCTACCAATGCGGGCAACGTTGATGCCCTCTACATTTTCCTGATCATCGTGTCGGGAATGATGACGCTGCTGGTGTTCACCGCCATCGTCATCTTCGCCGCCCGCTATCGCCACCGCCGAGGCGTTCTGGCTGAACAAATCGAGGGTTCCATCCCTCTCGAAGTCACCTGGTCGATCATTCCGCTCGGCGTTTTCATGGTCATCTTTGTCTGGGGAGCGGTCGTCTACTTCCACAGCCGTACCCCTCCCCGCGACGCCACCGACGTCTACGTCGTCGCCAAGCAATGGATGTGGAAGCTGCAACATGCCGAAGGACAGCGCGAGATCAACTCACTTCACATCCCCGTAGACCGCGATGTCCGCCTGATTATGACGTCGCAGGATGTGATCCACAGCTTCTTCGTTCCTGCCTTCCGCATGAAGCAGGACGTGCTCCCCGGCCGCTACACGACGGCTTGGTTCCATGCCACCAAAGCGGGTACATATCATCTGTTCTGCGCTGAATATTGCGGCACCCAGCACTCCGGAATGATCGGTGACATCGTGGTAATGGAACCGGCGCAGTACGAGGCCTGGATGAGCGGCGGCAACACTGGCCCGCTGTCGGCCACCGGCGAAAAAATTTTTGCCGAACTCGGATGTGCCACCTGTCATCGCACCGACACCCAGGGGCGCGGGCCCAGTCTGCAGGGCGTCTTTGGCAAGCCTGTGCTGCTGCAGGACGGCCGCACCGTGGTGGCTGATGAAAACTACCTTCGCGAATCGATTCTTGATCCCGGCTCCAAAATCGTCAACGGATTCAAGCCGGTGATGCCCACGTTCCAGGGCCTGGTCAGCGAGGAGCAAGTCAACGCACTGGTCGCGTACGTGAAATCACTCAGCGGTGCTTCCGCAGTTAAGGCGAACACCGCCATGGCGCAGCCCACCGCGCCGCCCAAGGGAAATCAGGTGCAATGAGTATGGCTACCCCCATCGTCACTCCCGTCGAGCGGGAAGATTATTTGAATAAGGAGTACGGCGTCGCTTCGTGGCTTCTGACCACCGATCACAAGCGCATCGCCCTGCTCTATCTGATCTCGATCACGTTCTTCTTTTTCATCGGCGGCTTCTTCGCCTTGCTCATCCGCCTCGAGTTGCTGACTCCCGCCGGGGACCTGGTGCAGGCCGATACCTATAACAAGCTCTTCACCATGCACGGCCAGGTGATGGTCTTCTTTTTCCTGATCCCGTCCATCCCAGCCGTACTGGGCAACTTTCTCATCCCCATGATGATTGGGGCAAAAGATCTCGCCTTCCCGCGCATCAACCTGCTGAGCTGGTACATCTTTATCGTTGCCGGCGCTCTGATGCTGCACTGCATGCTGACCGGGGGCGTCGACACCGGCTGGACCTTCTACACTCCCTTCAGTACCGCGTTCAGTAATACCAAGGTGATCGAAGCCGGGCTGGCGATCTTTATCTCCGGTTTTTCTTCCATCCTCACCGGGTTGAACTTCGTCGTGACCATTCACCGCATGCGCGCTCCCGGCATGACCTGGTCGCGATTGCCCCTGTTCGTCTGGTCGCACTACGCCACCAGCATCATTCAGATTCTCGGAACCCCCGTCATCGCCATCACCCTCGTGCTGGTGGTTGCTGAGCGCGCCTTGCACCTCGGCATCTTCGACCCCAAACTCGGCGGCGACCCCCTGCTCTTCCAGCACCTGTTCTGGTTCTACTCGCACCCCGCCGTTTACATCATGATTCTGCCCTCCATGGGCGTGGTCAGCGAGATCATTCCCTGCTTCTCGCGAAAGCGCGTCTTTGGGTACCACTTCGTTGCCCTCTCCTCGCTCGCCATTGCGGTCTTCGGATTCCTCGTCTGGGCTCACCACATGTTCGTCGCCGGAATTTCCGTTTACGCCGCGCTCGTGTTCTCGCTTCTCAGCTACTCGGTCGCTGTGCCGTCAGCGGTCAAGGTCTTCAACTGGACTGCGACTCTCTACAAAGGCTCCATCCACTACGACGCCCCCATGCTCTACGCCTTTGGATTTCTCGGCCTGTTCACCATGGGCGGCCTGACTGGACTATTCCTTGCCGCCCTGGGTATCGATGTTCACGTCACCGACACCTACTTCGTGATTGCCCACTTCCACTACATCATGGTCGGCGGCGCCCTTATGGGATATCTCGGCGGCTTGCATTTCTGGTGGCCCAAGATTTCCGGCAAGCTTTATCCCGAAGGCTGGGCACGTCTGGCGGCCCTGATCGTCTTCCTCGGATTTAACCTGACATTCTTCCCGCAATTCATCCTCGGATATTTGGGTATGCCGCGCCGCTACTTCCAGTACCCCGCAGAGTTTCAGGTGCTGAACGTGCTTTCTACCGCTGGCGCAACCGTCCTGGGCGTTGGCTACTTACTGCCCATGATCTATTTTCTGTGGTCGATGCGTTATGGCAAGCCCGCGCCCGACAATCCCTGGCAGGCCGCAGGCCTGGAGTGGCAGACTCAATCTCCGCCCACCACCTTCAACTTTGAGGAGGAACCGGTCGTGACCTGGGAAGCCTACAACTACGACGAGATCGACAGGGGACACAAAGAGGAGGTCAAAGTTGCCGGATAGCCAAGCAGCGGTACCGACCTCACCTCACGAGGACGTCCACAGCCCCGCCCTGCTGCATCACTTCGCCACCGAAGAGCAGCAGCGCGATGCCTCCAACCTCGGCATGTGGATCTTTCTCGGCACGGAAGTCATGTTCTTCGGGGGCCTTTTCGTCTCCTATCTGATCTACCGGCTTTGGTATTTCGGAGATTTCGGTGCCGCCAGCAAATCTATCGACGCCACTCTCGGCGCCACCAATACCGCTGTCCTGATCTGCAGCAGCTTGACTGTCGTGCTTGCCATCTGGGGGGCCCAGATTGGCAATCGCAAGCTCATGATCGGGAGTTTGATCCTGACCATGCTTTTTGGGCTCGCCTTCCTGGGTATCAAAGGTAAGGAATATAAAGACAAATTCGACGAACACCACGTCCCCGGCGCGTCCTTCAGCTTTGAAAATGTGCCGATTCCGGGCCATCCCGACCAATACGCGAATCCGCGTCATGCCCAGATTTTCTTTGCTCTTTACTTCATCATGACCGGCTTGCACGCTTTGCACATGATCGTGGGACTGGGCATCTTTGCTTGGCTCTTGACCATGGCCTGGAAAGGCCGCTTCACCCCCGAATACCACACGCCCTTGGAAGTCGGAGGACTGTACTGGCACTTCGTTGACATCGTCTGGATCTATCTTTTTCCCTTGCTCTACCTGATCGACCGGCACCCGTGAGGCCAGTTATCCATGCATGATCATGCAAAATCGTCGCCTGTAAAGACGTACATCAGCGTGTGGGTCGCGCTGCTCGTAGGCACGTTCCTGACTTACAAAGCCGCCTACATCGAACTCGGCCCATTCAACGCCGCCGTCGCGCTCATCATCGCCACCACGAAAGCGCTGCTCGTCGCGCTCTTCTTTATGCACCTGAAAGGTGCCCACGAGAGACTGCTGAAGCTGGTCGTAATCTCGACGATATTCTTCTTGTTCATCCTGATGGCGCTCTCCATGGCCGACTACGCCACCCGCTGGTATAGCTAATGCCCCACCCCAGAAGGCCGGCTTCAATCCGCAGGTTACTTCGACGCTTGGACGGGAGCCAGCCGATCCAGCCAGAATTGTTTTTGTTCCGCGAACGCTTTTCTTTCTTGCTCGGAAACCGAGCGAACCTTGCCTACGCCTCCCTGGATCACTACGACTCTGCGGAGCCGGCCATTCGCCGAGCTCAAATATAAAGTTTGGTCGTTGCTCGTCTCATCCACCACGAAAATGACAACGTCATTCTTGTTCGCTGTCGACACGTCAAACCCTTGCACAGTCTGCCCGGTCCGCACGACGCTTTGCATAACCGGACACTCTTGTTCCATAGAAAGGCCCAGCAGAGTTGAGATATGGGGCGGCAAGTGCGCATGTACGCCTTGTCGGAAGGTTATGCTGACCGCCCGAGTCATCCTTGCTTGAGCCTGCGGACCAGGCGAAGGCCGCCCCTGCGCGGCCGCCTCAAACGTCACGCCAACTAAAATGAACGGCACAATCAGCGCAACCCGCCAAGCATTTCTGGTGACGTTCGACATTTCCCCTCCCCCGTCATTCAATCCGAACACAACTCTTCGTAACATCCGGAACAGCCCATCCAACTCACGCCTCGCTGCTGTAAAGATAACCATGCCGCAAGGACGCTGAACCACATCTCCGCTGCACGAGTATAGAGCACTCCTTTTCTGACGTTCGAAGAACAGAACGTGGCCGCCCCTGTGGTCGGCTCCTCGTGGTTCGCGCTATACTCGCCCGTCAGGCAGATATCATCCGCTTCGCGAGGCTTTCTATGGCATTCTGCAATTCCTGCGGCGCCCAACTGACGGAAGGAACGAAATTTTGCAGCAAATGTGGCGCCCTGATCGCCGGAGCATCCGGCACTTCAGCCTCATCCACGGCCCCGGCCCCCATAGCGCCGGGCACCGCTCCGAGCAGCGCCCTCAAAACAGTTCTCATCATTGTCGGGGCGATCGTGTTGATCGGAGTGGTCGGGATCGCCACGCTCGCCTTCATCGGAATCCGTGTCGCCCGCCACACTCGCGTCATGCAGGAAGGCGATCACGTCAAGGTAGAAACTCCCTTCGGCACCGCCGAAACCTCCAAGGATCCGGAAGAAGCCGCGAAGGACTTGGGCGTTGACGTCTATCCCGGAGCCGAGGCCCAGAAGGAAGGCGCCTCCACCGCCACGTTCGGGAAAGTTCGTACCGTCTCCGCGGCCTTCCAGAGCGATGATCCGGTCGAAAAAGTCTGCGCCTTCTACCGCTCCAAGTTTCCCAACGCGACGGTCAGCACCTCGGATCAGAATCGTTGCACCATCGTCTCCAACAGTCCGCCGAACATGATCACCATCAATGTCGAACCCAGCGGCGACGGCTCCAAATTTCAGATCGCTAGCGTTTCCACCAAATCGAAGTAAGGGCCCATGTCAGAAAACCTGGTTGACTCCATTGCGCCCGCCACCCCTTCGCTGAAAGATGCTGCGGGACTTGCCGAGGCGCTACGCGCTCGGCTTCGCGGGGAGGTCCGCTTCGACAACGGCGCTCGCGCACTCTACGCCACCGACGGATCCAACTACCGCCAGGTCCCCATCGGTGTGGTTCTTCCCTGCGACGCGGACGATGTCCTCGCTGCTGTCGCCACCTGCCGCGAATTCGGCGCTCCCCTCCTCTGCCGCGGTGGGGGCACTTCCCTCGCCGGCCAATGCTGCAACGTCGCGGTGATACTCGATTTCACCCGGCACATGGGAAACATTCTGGAGATCGATCCCGCCCGCCGCATCGCGCGCGTCCAGCCCGGAGTAGTCCTCGATCATCTGCGCAACGCCGCCGAGAAACATCACCTGACCTTCGCCCCTGATCCTGCCAGCCACGACCGCTGCACTATTGGCGGCATGATCGGCAACAACTCCTGCGGCGTCCACTCCATCATGGGAGGCAAGACGGATGACAACATCGAAGCCCTCGAAGTAGTCACCTACGACGGCGCGCAGCTGAGTGTAGGACCGGAGGGAACATGTAGGGACAGCCGCCATCGGCTGTCCAGCGGCCGGGAAGTATCGGGCCGCAGCGCGGATCGCGCGAACCAAATCCGCGCCGCACTGAAACAAATCGCCGACCAATACGCCGACCTGATTCGCCAGAAATTCCCCAACATCCCCCGCCGAGTTTCCGGCTACAACCTGAACTACCTCCTCCCGGAAAACGGATTCCACATTGCCCGCGCTCTAGTCGGCTCAGAAGGAACCTGCGCCACCACTCTCGAAGCCACCTGCCGCCTCATCGAAAGCCCACCGCAACGAGTTCTCCTGGTCGTGGGCTATCCCGACATCTACCAATGCGCCGATCACATCCCGGAAATTCTCGAGTACAAGCCCATCGGACTCGAGGGCTTCGACGATCTCCTCGTCTACTACGAGCGCACCAAGGGCATTAATCCCGAAGGCCTCACGCTGCTTCCCGAAGGAGGCGGATGGCTCCTGGTTGAATTCGGCGCCGAGTCGCTCCCCGGCGCAGAACTTCAAGCCCAACGCCTGATCGATGCTCTTCGTCGCCGTCCCAATCCGCCGAACGTAAGACTCTATTCTGGCGCACAGGCCAAGCGAGTCTGGGAAGTGCGCGAATCCAGCCTCGGCGCTACCTCGCACGTGCCCGGCGAGCCCCTCAACTGGGAAGGCTGGGAAGATGCCGCGGTCAGTCCCGAAAAACTGGGCGGATATCTCCGCGATCTCCGCAAAATGATGGCCGAGTTCGGATACAAAGGCTCCCTCTACGGCCACTTCGGCCACGCCTGCGTGCACACCCGCCTCAACTTCGATCTGCAGTCGAAAGAGGGGATCGCCAAGTATCGTAAGTTCGTCGAAGAAGCCGCAGACCTCGTCGTCAGCTACGGCGGCTCTCTCTCGGGCGAGCACGGCGATGGGCAATCCCGCGCCGAACTCCTGCCTAAAATGTTTGGCCCGGAACTGATGGAGGCCTTCCGCAAATTCAAGATGGCATGGGATCCCGACTGGAAGATGAATCCCGGGAAAGTACTTGAGCCTAACAAACTCGACGAAAACCTGCGCCTGGGCCCAAATTACGCGCCCTGGGAGCCGAAGACACATTTCCGGTTCCCCGAAGATCACGGCAGTCTCTCGCATGCCGCCCTGCGCTGCGTAGGAGTGGGCAAATGCCGCCGCGAAGAAGGCGGCGTGATGTGCCCGAGCTGGCGCGCCACGCATGAAGAAGAGCACTCCACCCGCGGCCGCGCCCACCTCCTGTGGGAGATGACCCAGGGAGAAGTCATCCGCGACGGCTGGCAGAGCGAAGAAGTCAAGCACTCGCTCGACCTCTGCCTGGCGTGCAAGGGATGCAAGAGTGATTGTCCGGTCACGGTCGATCTGGCCACCTACAAAGCAGAATTCCTCTCGCACTACTACGAAGGCCGTCTCCGTCCCTTGAACGCTTATGCCTTCGGCAATATCGACCTCTGGGCAAGCCTGGCATCGAATGCTCCCGGCCTGGTCAACCTGACAACCCAACTCCCATTCCTGCGAGACATAGCGAAACTGGTCGCCGGGATTCCGCCGCAGCGCAAAATCCCCGCCTTCGCCCCGGAGACCTTCAAACAATGGTTCTCAAGAACAAGCCCATGGAGGGGCGGACGCCCTCGTCCGTCCCGCGGCGCGTCAACCCCACGCACAACAGGTGAGTGGAAAATCGCCGATTCGGCGTCGCCCGCAATGAGTGAGTGGACGAGGGGCCCTTCAGGGCCACCTGCAACAAGTGAGTGGAAGAGCGGCCCCTCAGGGCCACCTGCAATGAGTGAGTGGAAGAGCGGCCCCTCAGGGCCGCCTGCAACAAGTGAGTGGAAGAGCGGCCCTTCAGGGCCGCGTCAGACGGCCGAATACGAGGGGGCTTCAGCCCCCGAGGTCCTCCTCTGGGCGGACACTTTCAACAACTACTTCCTCCCCTCCACGGCGAAAGCCGCCGTCGAGGTCTTGGAAACCGCGGGATTCCGCGTCCGGGTCCCCCGCGCCAATCTCTGCTGCGGACGTCCCCTCTATGATTTCGGCATGCTCGACCGCGCCGAACGTCTTCTTCTCGAAATCCTCGACCAGCTCGAGCCCGAGATCGCGGCTGGAATCCCCATAGTGGGCCTTGAGCCCAGTTGTGTCGCCGTATTCCGCGACGAACTGGTCAACCTCTTCCCCCACGATGAACGCGCACAAGCCCTGAGCAAGCAGACGTTCCTGCTCAGCGAGTTCCTGGAGCAGAATCTCGGTCCCAACGCCCAACTTCCGCAACTCCCGCGCAACGCCCTGCTCCACGGACACTGCCATCACAAATCCATCATGAAGATGACCGCAGAGGAATCCCTGCTAAGCCGCCTGGGTGTGCAGTTCCAGTCTCCCGCTCCGGGATGCTGCGGCATGGCCGGATCCTTCGGCTTCGAGCGCGACAAATACGAAGTCTCCGCCGCGATCGGGGAACTCGAACTTCTCCCCGCAGTTCGCAACGCCCCGCCAGACTGGCTGATCATCGCCGACGGTTTCAGTTGCCGGGAGCAGATCGCGCAGGGTACCGGGCGCCACGCCCTCCACCTGGCCGAAGTACTCCAGCTGGCCCTCCAACCCTCTGCACTGGACAAAGATGATCCCTATCCCGAGTCCCGCCTGGTCCGCGAGCGCCAAGCCGAGGTGACCGCCTCAATGAAGCGCGCCGGAATCGCAGCAGGCGCCCTTGCCGCAACCAGCCTTCTCCTATGGGCCACCACCCGCACCCGTTGAGCGGTTACGGAGTCTGCCCGTGTAACCAGCCGGTGTGCCCCGCCTGTGTAGCCCCGGACGCCCTCGTCCGGGGAGCCGAAGGCCCGCCGTAATCATTTATTTACAGCAACTTACACCACCTAGCCACCTCTCCTCGAACCTGCGACAATAGGTAAGTAGCTTCTGCCGCTTCGTTCCGCGCCTGCTCCGGCGCGCCCTGGTAAGGAACACTCTCATGGATCGCGAAGTCACAACCATGGTTAGCGCCGATGTGGCGCACGACCTCACCGCTAACGTTCAAGCAACCACCACGCCTGCGTTCAAAACTCCCCTGCGCGGATCGGTACTGGTTTTAATCCAGTACGACGTCTGCGAAGAAATCCGTCTCGACGTCCTCCGCGGCCTCTTCCCTGCCCGCAATGCCCAAGCCACGTTCAAGAGCCAGGCACCGGGATACGTGCGCTACCAGCGCACTCCGATCGCTGAGCCGCTCGAACCCGTAATCCTCCAATCCGGCGAGCGCCTTTCCGGCGAAATCAAGTACTACGATTACGGCGTCGTCAGCATGGTCTTCGAGCTGTCTTTCGCCGGAGACTGGGACAACCTGGTCCAGCTCTCTGCCCGCTGGGCCTCGGATACCAACTTCGAGAAGCTAGCCTCGCGCATCGTTCGCCAGAAGCTGGAGCGCGCCGCCCCCGCGCTGATCAAGCCCTACAAAGACGAGGAGTGGCTGCAAGAGGACTACTTCATCTTTCACGTCCGCGAAATCGACGGTTCCCCCAGCGCTGAGAATCTTCTGACCACGTATCGCAACCAGATCGCACAGGTGGTCCGCGGAGAAACCGCCATACTCTCCGAAGGCGAATGTTCCGAGATTCTCACCTCGCGCATGTCGTACTATCCCAGCGATCTCGCCGTCATTGGCTGGAACGCCGCCTTCATCTACGACACGCAATCCGGCGCTGAGACGGCGATCCAGCTGTTGCAATACGCCAACTCGCAGCTGCTGGAGTTCCGTCACTACGACGAGCTGCTCACCAAGGAGTTGGAGAACGTTTACGACTTCCTGGAAGCCGGAGGCACCGGATGGTGGTCGCGCTGGCGCACGGCCAATGCCGCTTCCAAGTTGCACACCGTGCTGTTAGACGTGAACGAACTCACGGAGCGCGCCGACAACGCGATCAAGTTCCTCAGCGATATGTTCTCCGCGCGACTTTACAAGCTCTGCGCCCTGAAAGTTGGAGTTCCAGATTACAAAGACCTCGTCCAGGAAAAGCTCCACACCGCCGAAGACCTCTACCGTTTCATGGTCGAGCAATTCAACCAGAGCCGCGCCTTCGTCCTGGAGCTGATGGTGGTAGTCATCCTGATCATCGAGCTGGTCTACTTCTTCAAAGGCAAAATTTAAGAACCACGCCGGCGACAGCCCTCCGGCTGTCCAGCCGAGCGCCGCGTGGCTATCTTCCGCGAAGCAAGCCCCATGCTAAGTTGCATGTTTTGAATACTTTAGATTTAAGTCCTCTGGATCCAATACTTTACCGGCTCACGCATGGATCGTCAGAGCGCAAGGCATTTAAACTCAGTACTTTGCGAGAAAGGTACTGAAAAAAGACGAGCAGCGAATCTGCCGTTTGGACTACATTCCTGGTCGGCGGGCACGAGCCGGCGTGCTCCGCTCAGACTGCGGAGTCTCTGAGATAATTCTTGGTTTATCCCTGGATTGAATGCTGGAGGGCTCTTGAGAGTTCTGCTCCTGGAGAACATCAGTGCGGTCGCTGTCGAAGGTTTTCGCGACGCCGGCTATGAAGTGGAGTCACATAAGACAGCGCTGGAGGAGCGCGAGCTGGTTGACAAGATGAAGGACGTCTCGGTCCTCGGCGTGCGCTCCAAGACGCGGGTCACCTCGGCTATGCTGCAAGCTGCCCCCAAGTTGGTGGCGGTGGGAGCGTTCTGCATAGGCGTCGACAAGATTGATCAGAAGACGGCGAGCGAGCGCGGCATTGCCGTGTTCAACGACCCCCACTCCAACTCGCGCTCCGTGGCGGAGCTGGTGATGGGAGAGATCATCATGCTGCTGCGGCGCACGTTTCAAGCATCCTCGGAGATGCATCGCGGCGTGTGGAACAAGTCGGCCGCGGGCGCGCACGAGGTACGCGGGCTCACGCTTGGCATTGTGGGATACGGCAAGATCGGCTCGCAGTTATCCGATCTGGCCGAGGCCATGGGCATGCGCGTCGTATTCTACGATACGTCGCACGTTCTGGCGCGCGGCAATGCGCGTCCTGTAAGCTTCCGCGAGCTGCTGCAGATCTCCGACGTGGTCACGCTGCACGTCGATGGCAAGAAGGAGAACCAGGACCTGTTCGGCGACCAGGAGTTCCGCGCGATGAAGGATGGCGCGTGCTTCCTCAACCTGAGCCGCGGGTTTGTGGTCGATCACGACGCGCTCGCGGCTCACTTGAAAACCGGCAAGCTTTCCGGCGCGGCTATCGACGTGTTTCCCAAAGAGCCCGAATCGGGCGCGGGATTCGAGAGCCCCCTTCGCGCCCTGCCCAATGTCATCCTCACTCCGCACGTCGGCGGATCGACTGAGGAGGCGCAGGCGAATATCGGATCATTCGTGTCGGCCAAGCTGCTCGACTATGTGCGCACCGGCGATTCCCTGCTGAGCGTAAATCTGCCGCAATGTCATCTTGAGTATGAAGAGGGATCGTACCGCCTGATGCATATCCATCAGAACGTACCGGGAATTCTGCGGGCGATCAACGACATCCTGGCCGATCGCGAGATCAACATCGAGCGCCAGGCGCTAAATACACGCGGCACGCTGGGTTACGCGATCTACGATATCAATCGACTCCTGCGATGCTGAGTTGATGACGCAGTTAAAGGCGGTGCCGCACACGATCACAGTGCGGGCGAAGGGGTGTTGAGATGTGCGTAGGGACGGACGCCTCGTCCGTCCCGAGCGAAAGCGAGTGAGTGCGGACGCCGTGCCTCATCCTTTCCTGGTGGAAAAGGGGCGAGGCTCTACCTCGCTTCGCTGCGCGAGGACGGCGGACGAGGCGTCTGCCGCTACACGAACTTGCATGCGAGGGTTGAAGGACAAACGCGTACTTATCACCGGGGGCGCCAGCGGAATCGGCGCGGCCACGGCGGCGCGGTTTCTGGAAGAGGGATCGCGCGTGTGCGTGCTCGATCGCGATGCGCAGGCTTGCGAGCATATCAAGCATGAACTGCCCGCACTGGGCGAGGCCATTATCGCGGACGTCACCGATCTTATGCAGGTTGAGGCCGCGTTCGCCGAGGCTATCCGCCTGATGGATGGAGTCGATGTACTGGTGAACAATGCAGGCATCAGCATTCGCCACAAATTTCTCGAAATCTCGCCGGAGGAGTGGGATCGAGTGATTGCGGTCAATCTGACTGGAGTCTTCTATGTAGCGCAGACCGCCGCACGGCACATGTGGGAGCGCGGGAGTGGAGTGATCCTGCAGACCGCGTCGACGAATGGAGTCATGGGATATCCGTATTACGCGGACTACAACGCGACCAAGGCGGGAGTGATCGAACTGACGCGGTCCATGGCGCTGGAACTCGCGCCCAGGGTGCGGGTGTGCGCGGTGGCTCCGGGATACGTTTTGACGCCCATGCAGCGCGCGGAATATTCCGATGCCATGTTGGCGGAGGTGAACAACAAGATTCCGCTGGGCCGGCACGCTACGCCCGAGGAAATTGCCGGGTTATTTGCGTATCTCGCCTCGGATGACGCGGCGTTTGCGACCGGGCACGTGTTCACGATGGACGGTGGCGAGACGGCGGGCGGATTAGCAAGCCGGTGATGCGACATCAGGGCGAACTGGGGAACTCTGCAGCACATAGCATCACCTGGAAAAAATCCGATGAGATTGAAGGATAGAGTTGCGATCATCACCGGCGGGACGTCCGGCATTGGCGAGGCTACGGCTTTGCTCTTCGCGCGCGAAGGAGCACGCGTGGCCATTACCGGGCGCAGCAGCGAGCGCGGTGCTGCGGTGGTAGCCCGCATTAAGGAATCTGGCAGCGAAGCGTTGTTCGTGCGTGCAGACGTGAGTTCACCGGCCGATTGTCAGCGCGTGATCGATGAGACCGTCCGGGCGTTCGGCCGTATCGACATCCTCTTCAATAACGCTGGCGTGTACTATCCGCAAACCGCTCTGGAATGTTCCGAGCGCGAGTGGGACGAGCAGATTGATGTCAACCTCAAAGGCACGTTTCTGATGTCAAAATGTGTGCTGCCGGGCATGATTGCGCGCAAGAACGGCGTCATCATCAACAACGCTTCCGGCTGGGGCATTGTGGGCGGAGATCACGCGGTGGCGTACTGCGCCTCCAAAGGCGGCGTGGTTCTGATGACCAAGGCCATGGCCATCGATCATGGCGCGCAGGGCATTCGGGTGAACTGTATTTGTCCGGGCGATGTGGAGACGCCCATGCTTCCGGCGGATGCGAAGATGCGCGGCTTGAAGTGGGAGGACTACATCGCGGGCTGCGCGAATCGTCCGCTGGGGCGCGTGGGCACGGCGGAGGAGATTGCCAAGGCGGTGTTATTTCTGGCTTCGGACGATTCGTCGTTCATGACCGGAGCGGCGCTGGTGGTGGATGGCGGGGGGACTGCCGACTAGGTGACGAGCAACAGAGCTATCGTGTTCGTCGGTGGCGGGCGTATCACTAGTGCGCTGTGCGCGGGATTGCGGCGGGCCCAATATTCGCGCGAGATCGTTGTCTACGATCGCAATCCTGACAAGCTGCGCGCTTTGCGGTCGGAATCTTGCGTGACCATGGCGCATGATCTCAAGGAGGCGCTGCCGCACGCGGAGATTTTGATTGTGGCGGTGCGGCCTGCATCGGTGCCGAAAGTGTTGCAGGAGATCGCCGACAGTGGAACTTCTCCAGGATTGTGCGTGAGCCTGGCGGCCGGCATTCCGCTGGCGACCTTACGAAAGTTTCTTGCCACTCCTGCGCGGTGGGTGCGCGCGATGCCAAGTCCGGTCTCTCGCATTTGCCGAGGACTGACCGCCGTCAGCTTCGCACCTGCGGTGTCGACGACAGAACGTGCCCGAGTCTACGAATTGTTCGGGATGGTTGGGCAGGTGGTTGAGGTTCCTGAGCGCAGCTTCGATGCTTTTACCGCAACCTACTCATCCAGCCATGGATATCACGCGCTGGCAACGCTGGCTTCCGCTGCGCAGCGCGCCGGTCTGGATCGAAAAACGGCGCTGACCGCCGCAGCGCATGCGCTGGCAGACGGCATCCATTACTGGAGAGAAGGTGCTTTGAGCGTCGATACGCTGCTGCATGAGGCGGTCACTCCCGGCGGAATCGCGGCCGCGAGTATGGCAGCGATGGACAAAGCCGGGTACCGACAGGCAGTGCAGAAGGGAATACAGGCTGGTGTCACTCAGGCGCGGCGCAACGCTGCTTCTCAGAAGACGCGCAAGGCAACCCGGAAATCGACTTAGCTCCCTCGTCCACCGCAGATCAGGACGCCTTCGTCACACGCAGCATTACCTTGGTCATGGTTCCAAGCCAGATCGAATCTGTGAGAATGAGCCTGGAGTCCTCCCGAGTAAGTGGAAGGCGAAGCATGGAAATCCTGACCACCAAAGCGACACGGCGCAGCACGCGGATCCGGGTGGAGATTCCGGTGAGCGTGATCAGTCTCGATCGCCAACGGCCTTTTGGCGACCGCTGCCTGGTGCTGGTGGTAAGCGCACAGGGATGCGGGTTTCGCGCTTCCGAGGAGTTGCTCCCGGGCACTCCTATCATGATCAGCGACCTGCCGGGCGGGGGCAGCGTAACGGCTCGCGTGGCCAACTGTGTCGCCATGGGCAGCGACGGCAAGTATTTCCTCGTGGGTGCGTCGCTGTACACTCATGGAAATGTTTGGGGCATTGCCAATGCTCCGCCAGACTGGGCCCTGGCAGCGAAAGATGATCCTGCCGCGAAGCCAGCGGCCGGCGCTCCAATCGCGCAGGAGAGCGCATCGGCAAAGACCGGCGCTCAAAAGAAAAGCTGGCCCTACAACCTTTTCTCCGAAGGCGCCGAAGCTCCGCTGGGCCGCAAATAGACTCTCCTTAACAAAATCAAAGAACCATTCGGCATCGTTGTTCTTTCGTAACTTCTGGCAGTCGCGAAGCACTGCGATACTTGGCGAAGATATGCCCGAGCAGCCAGAGTCACCGTCGCCGGTTCAGCCCGACCGCAAAGAGCATTTGGTACAGCGCCCCTTTCGCGTAAAGCTGCGCGGATCAGTGCTGGTCCTGTTGCGCTTGCCGAACAAGCGCTCGCTGCGCGGGGCATTTCACCAGCTATCGATCAGCGGCGGAGTCATTCATCTGGAAAAACCGCTGGATGAGAAGCTGGAAGTAGAGTTGATCTTTCACCTGCGTGAAAAAACCATTCACAGCAAGGCTCAGATGCTGTTTCCCATGTGGGCCACTCAAGGCTGGATGCAACCGTTTCGCTTCGTCGATTTGCCCGACGCCAGTCGCGAACTGCTGGACGCGAGCTTGAAAGCGTTTATTGGCGCAGAGGCCAAGGCCGCGGGTAGCGGCGCGTAAGACTTCTCTCCTCTCTTCCCGAAACTCTCTTTTCCCGAGCCGTGTGCATGGACAGCCTTCGCCTCCGCTCAGCAGGACCTCTCGGCATCGCAAGCCCCACGAGGGTTTCCTGGTTACTCCGGTTACATTGGTGACGGTACGCGATCGGCCTATGATCCCAAAAAGGATCATTCTATGAAACGCCTTAGCTTTGTGGTTTCGCTCACCAACAACGACAACGACTATCAGCTGGAACAGGCGGCCGCGGCGGAGAAAGCGGCGCGACGATGGGGCGTAGACGTAAAGATCATTCACGCCAACAATGACGCGCTGGCGCAAAGCCAGCAGTTGCTGCACTACGTGCAGGACTCGTCGGTGGTGCGGCCGGACGCCATCATGTTCGAGCCATCCGGCGGGACGGCATTTCCGCAGGTGGCGCGAGCGGCCGCGGCCGCGGGAATCGGCTGGGTGGTGCTGAACCACGATGTTGACTACGTCCACGAGTTGCGCCAGACCTATAAGGTTCCAGTATTCGCCATCAGCTCCGATCACCAAGAGGTCGGCAAGATTCAAGGACAGCAATTTGCATCGCTGCTGCCCAATGGCGGCACGGTGCTATACATCGAGGGCCCGGCGAATAGCTCGGCAGCCAAAGAGCGTACCACTGGCATGATGAAGAATAAACCCGCCAACGTTCAGATCAAGTCAATGCGCGCCAACTGGACCGAAGCAAGCGCTTATCGCACCGTGAGTTCGTGGCTTCGCCTGCGGACCTCGCTCGAGAGTCACATCGATGTGGTGGCCGCGCAGGATGACAGCATGGCTATGGGTGCGCGAAAAGCATTTCAGGAACTGGGGGAAGGCGATCGCGCGCGCTGGCTCAGGATTCCGGTGACCGGTTGCGACGGCATGCCGAGGACGGGACAGACGTGGGTCAAGAATGGCACGCTGGCGGCGACGATCTTCATTCCTCCCAATACAGACTTGGCCATTGAGATGTTGGTCGAGGCCTTCAAGAACGGCACCACGCTGCCGGAGAACCGAGTGACCGCACCCCAATCCGTGCCACCCCTGGCGGAGTTGGCGGCTGCGGGGAAGAAATTGGGGCGGGCTGCGGGAGTGTAGCTGTGAGCTATGAGCAATGAGCTGTGAGCGATGGGCTGTTCCACTGGAAAGCGCTCAGTATGCTCTGTTCAGAACGATCATGGTTCCGCGAATATGCTAGATTGGGTTTCGCGGGCCCATAGCTCAACGGTTAGAGCAGCAGACTCATAATCTGTTGGTTCCAGGTTCAAATCCTGGTGGGCCCACCAAGTGCCATACAGTTTGCACTTTTCCGAACCTGTGAAACCGTTTCACGTGCGCATCGGTAAGGATGGGCTTGTGGGGTGAAAGAGTCGGGCGAAACTTGGGGCGGAGGGCAAGGCTAAGAATCCTGGCCGCAAGCCTTCGACTGAAAAGGAAAAAGCTCTCGAATGATCCAGGGAAAACCCGCACTGCTTCAGGTCAGCAATGCCCAAATCGCCCGATGATTACGCCTATCATCATTCCACCGAGTGCTCCCATACCGATGATCGGCCCATAAGCTTTAGTGATGATCGCATCGGGGATGCTCAGCAGCAGACCAAAGCATAGGCCGACCGCCCAGCCGGGCCATGGCAAACGGGCCGCGCCTATCGCGAACCCTATCCCAAAGCGGGCAATGAAAGCCGCCGTGATTGCGGCTTTCTTATCGGGAAAGCTCATCGGCAACATGATTCCGACATCTATAGCACCGAACACCAAACCACAGATGATGCCTAGTAGGATTCTAGACATATCGGCCCCCGTTTTCGGCTGCTGCCTGATGCAGGCGTCCTAGTAAACCAGCTAATTGGTGCAGTGTCCAGATGGACCCTGAAATTCCTTCTTCCATCAGGGGCGTTACCTTCGTGGACACTGCGCCGGGCCTGCAGTTGACTTTGCGGGATGGCGGACCGTAGAGTCGCGACAGGATTTCACATTCCATTCACAAAAAGCTGGGGCGGGAGGCGGGTATGCGTGCTTACCTATTTGGGGCAGTGCTTTGCCTGACAAGTTTGGCATGGGGGCAGGATCCAACCAAGGTCGAACCCAAGCATTACAAGCTGGATTTTGAAAACGATCGGGTGCAGGTTGTCTCGGTGCACTACGGACCGCATGAGAAATCGGCGTTGCACGAGCACCCCGGAGGCGTGGTCGTCATTCTCACAGAGGCGCATCTGCGCTTCACCGACGAGAACGGAAAAGTGCGCGAGATATTTTCCAAGCCCGGCGAGGCGCGATGGTATCCTCCATTCAAACACCGGGTCGAGAACCTGGGCAACACTTCGTACGATGCCGTGTATGTCGGATTGAAGAACAAGATGGCTGCGGCTAATTCTGCCCAGAACCCGGCGGCCGCGGTGGAGGAAGCAAAAAAGATTGTGGCGGAATCTCTGCTGGCAGCGGGACGGCAGTAACCCTACTTCGAAAGCCGCAGCCGCGTGCGCCAGCACGCGGCTTTGTCATTGCAACTCTGTTTCAGGCTCTGCGGGAAGAATCGCATGAGCCACCCCGCGATGAGTTCTTCTTCCCACTGGAAAGCTGCGTGTTTGCTGGGCGCGGTGAGCTTCGTGTCATTCCTGTATTTCTACGAGGGTGGCGGGTGGAACCAGAACTCGCGCTTCGACCTGCTGCGCGCAATCGTCGAGCGACAAACGCTGCAGATTGATGCTTACGCCGAAAATACTCAGGACAAAGCTCACTTTCGCGGACACTATTATTCGGACAAAGCTCCGGGACTGGTGTTTCTGGCGGTGCCGTTTGCGGTGGTCGCGCGCGCGGGCATGAACGCGGCGGGAGTTGATCCGGATTCAGCGCGGGGTGAATTTGTGCTCTCGTATCTGGTAACCGCGTGGGCTGTCGCGCTGCCCACGGCTCTGGCCGTGATTTGCTTGTTTTTCGTCGCAATGCGGCTTGGCTGCAGTTCCACAACGGCGGCGTTCGCAGCCATGGTGATGAGTTTGGGCACTCCAATGTGGGCCTACGCCAGCCTGTTTTGGGCGCATGCTCTGGTGGGAGCGTGCTTGCTGTTTGGCTTCGCGGCGGGATTGAAATTGAAAGATAGCGCCAGCCCGCGAGCGATTTTCTGGTGGGCGCTGGCGCTGGGGCTGGCTGCGGGATGGGCGACGGTGACGGAATATCCTGCCGTGCCGGCTTCGGCATTGTTGGCGCTATTCGCGGTCTCGCAGGTCTGGCGACGTGGAACGGCGGCGCGGTGGCGTGTGGCCGCGGGGGTTGGAATCGGAGCTGCGGCTTGCGCCGTGGTGCTCTTCAGCTACCTGCACGCGGCGTTCGGATCGTTCCGCCCGAGCTATTCGTATTACGATCCGAATTCGTTTTCCTTTATGCAGCAGCGGGGATACATGGGGTTGACCTATCCGCATCCGGACCGGCTGCTGAAGCTGCTGTTTGGCTGTGCGCGCGGGCTGTTCTTCGCATCGCCCGTCATGTTGGCGGCTCCGGTTGGACTCTGGGCATTGTGGAAGAAGCAGCGCTCCGGGGGCGCGCTCGTGGCCGCGGGTATTGCCCTTTATTACTTCCTGTTCAATGCATCGTTCTACTGGTGGAAGGCAGGCTTGACGTTTGGTCCACGTTACGCGGGGGCCGCCATCCCGATCCTGTGCGTCGGAATTGCCGTGGCTTGGCAAGATGCGAGCAAAACGTGGAGGCGGGTGCTGATCTTGCTCGGCTTGGTCAGCATTTTCGTGGCACTCATGGTGGTTTCCACCACGTCGCAATTGGCGATGCAGGATAGCTGCCCGATCGTGCATTCGTCGTGGCCGGCTTTTTTGTCGGGGCAGATGGCCATGAATCGGGACTCGATGCTGACCGCGGCAGAGGCTGCGGGCGGATACGGCGCGTTCAATCTTGGCCAGCTACTGGGGCTGCATGGGCTGGCGAGCTTAATCCCGTTGCTTGCGGTCTGGGGAACTGCGGGAGTGATGTGGGGCCGACTCTTTCGCTCGCATAGACCTGCGTGGGGCCAACCCTTGTCATGTAGCGACAGCCCCTCGAGCTGTCCGGCGGAGCGAAGCGGACGGTAGTTGAACACCTCGTGCCGGAACACGTTTCGCCTCGCCTTCGCTTCGGCGGACAGTCCAAGGGGCTGTCCCTACGTGGGCTGTGCTGGTCCTGTAAGATAATCTCTGACATCAAACATTTGAGGGAGTTATGGCGCATAACGTTTTTTGCGTGAAGTTTAAGAGAGAGATGCCCGGCTTGGACGAGCCGCCATTCGATAACGAACTGGGGCAGAAGATTTACGACAACGTGTCGCAGGAAGCCTGGCGGCAATGGATGGAACACTGCAAGATGCTGCTGAATGAGTATCGTCTGAATCCGGCCCGGCGCGAGGACCAGGAAGTCATCGTGAAGCAACTGGAGATGTTCTTTTTCGGGGAAGGTTCGGCCCGGCCGAAGGAGTACGTGGCCCCCAAGGAGTAGGCCGGGCTTCGCCCGGCGCGGACAGCCGAGGCGGCTGTCCCTACAAATTCTCGTCCTTCGTATTAGTCCACCGTTCTCACGTCATCCGGCAGCATCATGACGAACTTGCAACCGCCTGCGGTGGAACAGGACAGCGTGCCGCGGCGCAGGATTTTCACCGGCGTGTCATCCGGGAAAGTCAGGTGATAGTCTGCCGTTCGCAGCGCGCCGCTGAAGGCTCTGAGCTTTTCGTCTCCGCTGACGAACTTCACAGCGTCCACTCTGGCGACATCGCCGGCCCCGCCACTGAGCAGCACGAAGAAATCCGCATTGCCAATTTCCGTGGCCTTGCCCAGATCGATGGTATTGAGCCGCTCCAGTTCAGGTTTGGATTTCGCGATGGCAGCATCGGCCTTCGGCTCACCTCCAAGCAGCTTGGCCAGGCGAGTTCGCGTTTCCGGAGTCGGACGGAGTCCGTTCATGGAAAGCGCGTACGTGCGCTCCGCGAGATCCTTCTGCCCGCGCTTCTCATAGATCTGGCCGAGATGGTCGCCGACTTCGCCGTGATGTCCGAGCGCCCAGGCAGCGGCCACGTATTTTTCAGCCTTGTCGAGATTGCCCTCGTCGACATGAACCCAGCCGAGCGTGTCCCAGTAGGCGACCAGAGAGGAAACCAGCGGCAGATCATTCTTGGTCAGGCGATCGAGCGAGACGTTGCGCAGCGCGGCAGCCGTTGCTGACACCGCCGATTCAGCATACTGCTGGGCGCGATCGAGATGCGTCTTCTTCAGTGATAGCTGATACGCGATATTGTTCCAGACCGGCGGAGTAGCGCTGATCTCCACCGCATGGTCAAAGGCGGCCAGCGCTTTGTCATCTTGCCCGAGATTCAGATAGGCATCCCCCAGGCTGACCTGGAGCTCCGGACTTTCGGGAGTCAACGAGGCGGCTTTTTCCAACTCCGGCACCGCCAGGTCGTATTTGTGCCACTCGGCATACATGGCGCCTAGATTGGCGTGGGCGAACTTGTCGAGCGGATTGTTTTCGAGCTGCTTATTAAATGACTTCACCGCATCGTCGTACTTACGTTCCTGCCAATACACCCGGCCGAGATTGTTGAAGGCATACTCGTCGTAGGGATTGACCTCGATCTGCTTCTGAAAGGCGGCGATGGCCTGGTCATTCTGGCGCGTCTGCAAATACACCAACCCGAGATTGTTCCAGGCAAACTTGTTTTTGGCATCCACTTCGGTGGCGCGCTTAAGCAGGACTTCGGCGAGTGCCAGATTTCCGCTATCGGCCGCCGCGCGCGCACTCTCAATGAGATCGTCAGCTTTCATATCCGCCGGGGGAACCATTCCACCGGCACTGGCATTCTCCACGGCAAGCTGCTGGGCAAGATCGGAGGCCACGGCGCGGCGGAAGGATTGATAATCGGCGACGCGCGCCATCGGAAGCTCATCCTGGCGCAAGGTAAGCGTGCGCCCGGCGGTGAAAACGCCGTTCTGCACCTGATAGGTAGCCTGGTACTCGGCGTAATCGCGCTTCAGGGAAAAGGCGAGCGGCGCCCGGGCGCTGTACTTCGCAGGAAGCTCCAATTGGACACGGTACGCGTACTCCCCCTTGGGTCCCAGCTTCAGAGGCTCCGCATCGGCATCGCTGTCGTCGTCCGTGGCGTCCGGCAGGCTGAACTGCACCAGGGGCAAAACGATCTGCGTCTTCTTCTTGGACCAGTCCAAAAAGTTCGGCTTGGAGACGTCATAGGAAAGCGTGAACGGCTCTTTGGTAGCGGCGGGATCGCTGACAATTAAGTGCGTAACGTCGCCGCCCAACCCCACGTTGATGTTTTCCGCGACGCGCTGCCAGTTCGACTGCGGCACGCGCCGGAAGATCGAGCGCAGCAGCAGTTCTTCATCGCCGCGGAATTCATATTGTACGTGCGCCTCAAGCTTCCCGATGTCGTTGATCTTGCCGGTAACTTCGGAACGCTCGCTGTCGGGCATGGGAGTGTCCGCGGGAGTGTCTTCCAGATGCGGAGGGGCTCCAGAACTGGCAGGAGGAATCACCAGTGCCTGCTTTTTCCGCAGAGTATAGGCGAGCAAGCGAAATGGAGCGACCTCGGCAGTGGTATCCATCCAGACTTCCTGGCCAGCCAGTGGCAGCATCGTGATCACATGATCGAACTGCGACGGCGAAGGAACATCAGGATCCAGCTTGCGCGTGGAATTGATCAGGACGGAGTTGGCGTGCAGACCTTCGGCTTGTAACAGCGATGCCAGCAGAGTGTGCTTGTCTTTGCAGTCGCCATACTGATCTTTCAGAACGTCTGCCGCCGAGTGCGGCTGGTATCGCCCCAATCCCAGCGAGAGACTCACGTAGCGAAAATTCTTGGCAACGTAGTCGTACAAGGCCTCGGTCTTTTCCAGATCGCTGTTGAGGCCCTTGGTGAGTTCCTCGGCCTTGGTGCGCACTTCGGGCGTGGGCATGCGGCGATCTTTTTCCAGACTGGCGTACCAGCGGCCCAGTTGCTCCCAGCTTTCGAAGGTGGTCAGTTGAATGTCGGGACGTTCCTGGTCACGACGGCGCTTTTTCTTCTTCTTGTCTTTCGCCTGCTGCTCGTCGTCGCGTTCCAGGTGCTTGCCTTCCCAGTGATAGACGCGGCGGCCATTCGCTTCCGTAATTTTGGGATCCATGCCGGGCTTGCACTTCAGCTTCAGCGTGCGCCCGGAGGGAACATCCACATCCAGAGTTTCATCCAGATCGATGTTTGTCTTATCGAACTCGTAATCCGCCCAGAATTGCCCCGCGGCCAGGGGCGTGTGAATCACGGTCACCATGTCATACTCGAGAACTTCTCCGGGACGCAGGCCCGGAACCGTGATGTGCTTCTGGCGATAATCGGTATAGACCGGAGCTTCGCGTTCGATAGGCGCGCTCAGATCCTGGACGGCGTCCTCACCCGCCTTCACCACCGAGCCGTCCTGCTTTAACACGCGAACGTAAGGAATCTCGACGCGTTCGCTGGCGGAGTTGTAGCCCTCCTGCAACTGTCCCCACTGCTGCACGCCGGCTTCGCTTTGCACTCGGATGCGGGCGACGGTTTCTTTCCGTCCGGTGCCGTCCGCTTCAAAGCGATAGGTCGAGTGCATCTTCTCGATGACAAACGATTCGCGGGAGTAATCGTGCCCTTTGCTTTCCGGCTTGGGCGCTTCGGGGCCAGCCGCGTGTTTTTCCGCGTCGGGCGTCTGCGATTGGGTCTGCCCAGGGCTGGGAGGGGCGGACTGCTGGGCTCTCGTGGCAAGAACCAGCCCACAGAGAACGGCAAGGGTAACCAGGAAATGACGCATAGTTTAAGGGGGAACTTGTCTGTATTATCCCATGCTCCGGGACAGGAGCGTTGCGAGAGGCGCGAGGAGAAAAGATGCACCCGATTTCATATTATGACAATTGCTTTTCATTACAATACTTGTGATTTGAATCACATTTTTCTGTTGGTACGCCAGAATACCAGCGCTACAATCCGCAAATGGTCCTGCAAGGCCATGTTGCCGGGCAGGCGTGACGCATACCGTATCTTTGCGCCACGATCTTTCCGTACGGAGGTTTTCATGGAAGATCGGGCCCCTGCTGTCGTTTCCCCTACCGAGCAGTCCTCTACCACGAATCTGAAGCACCAGCACGAAGGCCGCGGCGCGTGGGTGTTGACGGCCTACGGCATTTCCGGCTTGGCGCTGTTTGGAGTATTAGCCTACTTCTTCTCGGACTTCATCGCTCACTAACTCCCGGGACGGCAGTGGCGAACGGGCGTGCGCGCCCGTGGACGTGCGATAAGTGTTGTCCCAAAAATGCTTTGCTGTCTCCGTTTCCCGGGCCCAAAAGTCGGGAAGTGAGAACGTGCTACAATTGGCGGCCTTAGGTTCTCGCAGCAGCTGCACTCAGCACTGAACCCCACGCAAGGAAATAAAAACACAGAAGGAATCTGTGCCCAAGACTCCCACATCCAGCCCGACACCGGTTACCTACGCCGATGCCGGCGTGGACATCAACCGCGCCAACCGCACCAAGCAGCGGATCAAGTATCTGGCGCACAAGACGTTCACCAAGGGAGTGTTGAGCGAGATCGGCGGCTTTGGCGGCCTGTTCTCGGTGGATAAGACCAAGTACGCCGACCCTGTGCTGGTCTCGAGTGTGGACGGCGTCGGGACCAAGCTGAAGGTTGCGTTTGAGATGGACCTGCACTCAACCGTAGGCGCGGACCTGGTGAACCATTGCGTGAACGACATCGCGGTGCAAGGCGCGGCTCCCATGTTCTTCATGGATTATCTGGCGACGGGGAAGCTGGATCCGACCATCGTGGAGAAGGTTGTGGAGGGGATCGCTGACGCCTGCAAGCACAATGGCTGCGCGTTGATTGGCGGTGAAACGGCGGAGATGCCCGGATTCTATCCCGACGGCGAATATGATCTCGCGGGCTTCATCGTGGGGGTTGTCGATCGCGAGAAGATCGTCACCGGCAAAGACGTTCAGATCGGGGATATCATCCTGGGCCTGCCTTCGAATGGGCTGCATACGAATGGATATTCGCTGGCTCGCAAGCTGCTGTTCGAGGTGGGGCACTATTCTGCGGAAACGTACGTCAACGAGATCAAGAACAAAGTTGGCAACGAGTTGATGCGCACCCACAAAAGTTACTGGCCTGTTCTTCGCAAATTAGTGGATGGCCAGTGCGTAGCGGCGATGGCGCACATTACCGGGGGCGGAATTACGGAGAACTTGCCGCGGGTGCTTCCCAAGGGAACAGCCGCGGTCATCGAATTGGGATCGTGGCCCGGGCTGCCCATCTTTGAGCACCTGCAGCAACTGGGAAACGTGCCTCCGGAGGAGATGCTGCGCACCTTCAACATGGGACTGGGCATGCTGCTGGTGGTGCCTTCCGCCAAGTTTAAAAAAACACAATCCGTTCTGGAGCGCGTGGGCGAGAAGTGCTACACCGTTGGACGCATCGTCAAAGGCGAGCGCAAAGTCACCTACAGCTAGGCAATGGCTGATGGTGATTTTTGCGTTGTCGGCTGGGGCGAGTGCATACATCAGTTAGAAATCAACCATCAACAATGCATTCTTTAGGCATTCTTCTCTCCGGGCGGGGCTCGAATTTCGTTGCCATCGCCAACAGCATTGAGGCCGGACGCATTCCCAACGCGCAGATTGCGGTCGTGATCTCCAACCGGCCCGACGCGCCGGGAATTGCCACTGCACGCCAGCGTGGGCTGGAAGCTCTCGTCATTCCCTCCAAGGGTAAATCGCGCGAAGAACATGACCGCGAAGTCGTTGCAGCATTGCGCCAGCATGGAGTGGGACTGGTCTGCCTTGCGGGATACATGCGGCTGCTGTCACCGTGGTTCGTCCAGCAATTTCCCCGGCGCATTCTGAATATCCACCCATCCCTGCTGCCGGCCTTTCCGGGACTGGAGGCGCAGGAGCAGGCATTCGCGTACGGGGTAAAAATTTCCGGATGCACGGTGCACTTTGTCGACGAGGAACTGGATCACGGCGCGATCGTCGTGCAGAAAGCAGTCCAGGTGCGGGACGACGACAATGAGCACACAGTTGCAGCCCGCATTCTGGAACAGGAACACCTGGCATATCCGGAAGCCATCAACATCGTGCTGGGCGGTAATTTTGAGATCGTTGGACGCAGGATGAAAATGAGAAACCAGAACTCAGCCTGAACGCGGCTGCGGGCTCCGGTTAAAATGGATTCCAACGAAGAAACCGGCACTCGATGGTGCCGATTATCCCCCGCGGATATGCGTGCAACCGTATAGTAGCCAGGCTCGCTGCGTGTCCGTACCCATTCTGAGGCTCACTGAAATGTGCAAAAACATCAAAACGCTCTTCAACTTCGATCCTCCGGTGACGGATGATGAAGTACAAGCTGCATCCCTGCAGTTCGTGCGGAAGATTACCGGATTCAACAAGCCGTCCAAGTCCAATGAGGCTGCGTTCCTTGCAGCCGTGGACGAGGTCGCCGGAATTTCCAAACGTCTCCTCCGTTCTTTGGAGACAATCGCACCGCCGAAGAACCGGGAAGAAGAGGCCGCGAAAGCCAGAGCCCGCGCCGCCCAGCGCTTTGGAACCTAGAACGTCCGGTACTTCTGATCCACGCAAGCGCAACTGCCTCTAAAGGGTAACGATGTTCCCATTCTACAGTTTGCATGGTATCCAACAATTAAGGGCAATCCAGCATCATTAATACGCGCCCCCTCCCCTATGCCTTCACGCCGGCTCGATGATCGGATTCGAGAGATTTGCGCTCAGATATCGGCTGTCGGAGGCGACGCGCGCAGCACGGATGAAGAAGTCGAAATCCTGCTTCAAAAGCTGCTGCAAGCCATCCACCAGAAGGTGGAACGAGTGCGGATTATTGCGACGAACAAGTTGTTACAAGGCAACGATGCCGATAAGCAGGATCGGCGAAACAGGCTAGACGAACCGCCCCGACCTAACGCCCAATAGCGAATCCCTCTTGAGTCCCAGAAACACACCATGCAATTGACTGGGCGCTGATCTCTCCACGCTTGAGGCTGGTGCCGCCGCTGCCAGCCGCGAAGCGGCGCAAGAATGCAGCCCACGGCGTAAGCCGTGGGCTCTTCACGCAAAATGCACAAGCCCGAAGGGGCGAAAGAAAACCGCTCAAGCCTGCCGTGCAGAAGCTCAAATCGATGAGCCAACGCCGCTTGCTGCCTTCATCCGTTATGCTAGTCTGCGTTCTATGTCGAGTCGCAGCCCGATTCCCGAGAAAACCACGCGGAAGCACTTCCTCAGCGACAAAGTCCAACACTTCACGGAATCGGTAATCCGCGAGATGACCCGCCAGGCCATGGTCCATGGCGCCGTGAATCTGGCCCAGGGCTTCCCCGATTTTCCCGCTCCCGCGGAAATCAAACGAGCTGCCCAGGAAGCCGTCGCTTCGGACGTGAATCAATATGCCATCACCTGGGGCGCTAAGAGTCTGCGCAACGCAATCGCCCGGCAGATGAAGGTTTGGCAGAACATCGATGTGGATCCGGAAAAAGAGATCACCGTCTGCTGCGGCTCGACCGAGGCAATGATCTCAACCCTGCTCGCCGTGTGTAACGCGGGAGATGAAGTGGTGATCTTCGAGCCGTTCTATGAAAATTACGGTCCAGACTCAGTCCTCAGCGGAGCGAACCCAAAGTTCGTGAAACTTCGCCCGCCCCGAGAGGACGGCGCTGAATGGACTTTTGACGAGAAAGAACTCCGCCGAGCCTTCGCCAAACACACGAAAGCCATCATCCTCAACACTCCCAACAATCCCACCGGAAAGGTCTTCACCCGCGCCGAACTGGAATTGATCCGGGATCTGTGCCTTGAATTCGACGTCCTCGCCATCACCGACGAGATCTACGAGCACATCCTCTACGACGGAACCGAGCATATCTCGATAGCCTCACTGGAAGGCATGCGCGATCGCACCGTGACTATCAACGGCATGTCGAAAACGTACAGCGTGACGGGATGGCGCGTGGGATGGGCCGTCGCCGCGGAAAAGCTTACGAACGCCATCCGCAAAGTTCACGATTTTTTGACCGTGGGCGCACCTGCCCCGTTGCAGGAAGCTGGAGCCACCGCCCTGAGCCTGCCTCCTGCTTACTACGAGAAGCTGGCGGAGGGATACCGCGTCCGGCGGGATCATCTCATGCCAGCCCTGACCGCCGCCGGATTCAAATGCTTCCGTCCTCGTGGCGCCTACTACGTGATGACCGACATCTCGGGGTTCGGGTTTCAGGACGACGTTTCTTTTGCCAAGTACTTAGTACAGGAGGTCGGTGTGGCCACTGTCCCGGGCTCCAGCTTCTATCGCGATCCGAAAGATGGCGCCGAACAAGTGCGTTTCGCATTCTGTAAAAAACCAGAGACGTTGGACGAGGCTTCACGCCGGTTGTGTAAGCTGCACGCGCGCAAATAATTACTTCTTCTCAATCACTCCGCACGCGATCCGGTCGCCCGCGTTCCCCGCGGGATCGGTCTTGTAGTCATCCCCCTTGGCGTGAATCACAACCGCCGCGCCGTTGGCCGATAGCGAATGCGGCCCGTGTTTTAACGTCGCATCCGCATTTTCGACTCGCGTCTTCGCTTTTCCATCTGCGCCCACCGTGAAATTCTTCATGTCACCGGCGTGGTGCCCGTCCGGGTTTTCGAACCCGTGCTTCTTGCCTTCGGGATTGAAGTGCCCGCCCGCTGATTTGAAGTCAGGACCTTCACACTTCGGCACCTGATGGAAGTGGATGGCATGCGCTCCCGGCGGAAGGTCATGCAGGTTGAGTTCGAGGGCGACACCTGGGCCCCTATCCGATATCACCACCGAACCCACGTCCTTGCCTTGAGCATCTTTAAGTTCCACTTTGGTCTTGGCGGCACTCATGGAAACCAGTGCCAGCAACACAATCACGCAGCCAATCCTATTCATATTCATTGCCTCGACCTCCTCTTCCACATTCACCTGCGGATTATACGCAACCGGGGCCGGCACAAATGAACTTACGGGTGGTGATTTCTGCGCCGGAATGTGGAGTATACTGCGAGAAAGTTTTTATTCTTCTTCGGGGAATGTGGAGTTATGCCTTTGAATGCAGTGGAACAGGTATCGGAGCAGGTTCCCGCCGACGATTTCCAGGCACTGGAAGAGAAAGTTTATCGCACTATAGAGATGTTCAAGGCGGCCCGCGAGGGACAGGCCAACGCTGAACGCGACGCCCAACGGCTGCGGCAGCAACTCGAGGACCGCGAGGAGGAACTGGTCCGGCTCCGCCGTGAAGCCGTTCAGTTAAAGAAAGAACGCGAGGACATCCGCAGCCGGGTGGAGAAAATGCTGGCGCAGATCGAGTCCTTGGCGCAAGCCAGCTAGCATGTGACAAAACTACGGCACGCCAGCATCGGAGATCAGGGAATGGCTACAGCGACAAAAGATCAACTGGTAAAAGATCCACAGAACTCCAGCGTGCGGGTTGAAATTTTCGATCAGGGCTACAATCTGCGCGGCTCCGACCCGGAATACATCCTGAAGCTCGCCGAATACGTGGACGCGAAAATTCGCGCCGTCGCCGAAGCCACCAATACCATTGACACCGTCCGCCTGGCGGTGCTGGCCGCGCTCAACATTGCCGACGAATACCATCTCCTGAAGAAAAAACAGGACCCCGGGGCAACCGACTACCAGAAGCGCGCGCATCTATTGGCCTGTGCTCTCGACGAGGTCCTGCAGGATAAGCGTAAAGCGGGATAGCTTGCGGGGCGGCACGCTTTTCTTCTTCTTCATCGCCCTGTTTTCTGCCAGTGCATCTTCCCAGGAAACCACTCTCCGCTCGCAAACTAACCTCGTCCTGCTTCCGACCCTGGTCAAAGACTCGCAGGGCCAGCTGATCTACGGTCTCGAAGCCAAGGACTTCATCGTCGAAGATGATGGAGTCGAACAATCCACACATCTCGACGAAACTCCCGAAGGGCAACCGGTCTCGCTGGTGCTCGCCATTCAGAAGGGGCGGCGGGCTTCCTACGAATTTCCCCGCATGCAGGGGCTGAAGACGATGCTCGATCCCTTATTCGCCCTGGGCACCGCGCGGGTGGCTATCGTCGAGTTCGATAGTCAGGTAAACCTGACGAGAGATTTCTCCAGCGACGAGAGCCTCATCGATGCCGATCTCATGAACCTGCAGCCCGGCGACGCCGGCGCCGGCATCCTCGATGCGATTCGCTACTCCGTTGGCCTGCTGCAGAAAGAGCCCGATGACCGCCTTCGCGTTTTGCTGCTGATCAGCGAAACCCGCGACCACGGCAGCCATACCAAGGTCGAGGACTCCGTCGCTGCCATCGGGCAATCCAACACTCTGATGTATGCACTTGCGTTCTCACCCGGCCTGTCGAACATCCTCGACACCGCCCGCGGCAACAACAAAAATGAGATGCACGAAGGCGTCAACTTTCTCGACCTCGCGTACCGCACCGCGCAGGCCATGCGGAAGAACGTTCCGGAAACAGTGACCCATATGACGGGTGGCGAATACGAGCTTTTCGCCACGCGCAAGAAATTCGAAGTGCGCATGAACGACTTCACCAATCACCTGCACAGCCGTTATCTGCTGAGTTTTGCTCCGAAGGAACCGCACCCCGGCCTGCACCTGCTCCGCGTGCGGATAAAAGACGGCAAAGATGCCGTGGTGCTCTCGCGAACGAGCTACTGGGCTGGAGAGACGAAATCCCGCTAGGTGGCCGCAGCCGAGGGTTCCGCGGCTGAGTCCAGACTTCCCCCGATGGGTGCAAGTCTGAACGCACACCCGTAGCGCAGAATCAAGTACTTCCGCCATCCGATCCTACGAATTTTGTGTTTCCCCCACTCCACATCCCTCCAGGAATCGCTGCCTTAGAGCAACCCGTCTGCCATCTTTTTACCTTCCGGTACTTGCCAAGTCCGGCGAACTTCCCTAGCATCCAATGAGTGAGCCGGCCTGCCAGGTTGGTGATGGCGGGTAACCGATATTTGAACCAATGCAGAATGAACGGGAGCTCGACTCGAACTAGGATCCGGTGAGCGACGCTGCGCCATGCGCAGATGCCTAAAGGGTCTCGGCGGGCACCCAACGTCTACCGACGGGTTCATTCTCGGCCCCGTCACACGGCTGCGTGGGTCGGCTTCCTTTTAACTGTTCCGGAAATCACGTGGACAGCCCCTCGGGCTGTCCAGTCGAGCGAAGCTCGACAGCGCTCTTCCTGCTAAACTGGTTCAAGTAGCGAGCAGCTTCCTTCTCGCATCGAATAACTCAGTGTTCCCACAACTCTTTCATATTGGAAAGTTCTTTCTCCCCACCTACGGATTCCTGGTTTCGCTAGGCGTCCTGCTGGGCCTGTGGATCAGCGTCCGCAATTCGGAGCGCCTCGGATACAACGGTGAACACGCCTGGAATCTCGGGATTCTCGTCGTCCTCTGCGGCATTCTGGGGGCGAAGATTCTTTACGTGATCAACGAGTGGGGATACTACTCGTCTCACCCTTCGGAGATCTTCAGCCTCAACACGCTGCAGGCGGGAGGAGTATTTTCCGGAGGCCTGCTCGCGGCCTTTGTGGCTGCGGCCTGGTATGTCTGGAAACATCGCATGCCCGCGCTCGGCACATGTGACGCATTCGCGCCGGGCCTTGCGCTAGGTCACGCGATCGGCCGTCTCGGCTGTTTCGCCGCGGGATGCTGCTATGGCAAGCCTACCCATCACTGGTGGGGCGTGGTCTTCCACAACCCTCTCGCCAATTCCATCACGGGCACGCCACTGAATATTCCGCTCGAGCCTACGCAGCTGTTCGAATCAGCGGTAGAGTTCGCCAATTTTGTGATTCTGATGTGGTTGCTGAAGCGCAGGAAGTTCGACGGCCAGGTCTTCGGCGCTTTTCTGTTCATCTACGGTGTGGCGCGATTCTTCCTGGAATTCATCCGCGACGATCCCGGCCGTGGAACTGTCTTCGGCGGCGTGATGTCTGGCACGCAGTTGATCGCGATTGGCCTGGTGCTGGCCGGAGGCTTCATCTGGTGGCTGCGTCCGGGTGCGAAACATGTAGCCGCCCAGACGGTCGGCGCCGCCCGATGACGCTACGGCTGAGTATCGTGTGACCGCGGCCTCAATACTTCAAACCTCGCAATCGTGTAGCCCAGAGCGGCTCCTACAAATACGTCCGAAGGAAAATGAGCTCTGGTGCTAACGCGGGACAAAGTGATGGCGGTGGCGAACCCGTAGGTTAGCCACGGCACCCACTTGTGATGCTGATAGCGGCTGGCCACCACCGTCGCGACTGAAAACACAGCGGCTGCGTGCCCCGAAGGAAACGAACTGCCCTTGAAGGGCGACTTTCCTCCTGAGAAAAACGTGTCATTGTACGATCCGCCGGGCAGCACGTCACTCGGCCGCTTTCTGCGCGTCACCGCCTTCATGCCGAGATCCACCACGGCTGAGTCCGCATAGGCCTCCATGGCCAGAAGCGCCGTACTCACCTGGTAGGTATCGTGACGCGCATAGCCGGCAATCGCGAGTGATAACGGCAAGGCAACGACTTCTCCGGTCGTAATGAGGGGATCAAACACGTCGTTAATATCGTCCAGATTTCGGGCGTGCGATTCGAAATAGGGCATCGCATGCGGGTCGGCAACAATAAGCCCGCCTGTGATTGCGCTGATGGCCAGCGTCGGGACCAAGTGCCGTCCCTTGGCCAACTGAACGGGAAAAGTCCAGATGTCTTTCTGATCGTGCAGAAAATCTTTGGGCAGGGACCGCCACGATACCTCGCGGTGCACCCCCGGATCGTCACGATGCCGTTCTAATTGAGCCTGCGACGGGCTATCGGGCAGATCTTGAACTTGCGCTAGGGCTTGCTGCGGGTAAAGAGCAACGGCCCCGTAAATAACAAAGAGGGCACACAAATTTCTGGTCTGGTCCATGGGAGTAAGTTAGATGCACGTTCGCGGACGTCCGTATGAGATTTCCTTCGCGCAAGTGCCTCTCAGGACGGATACGGGCGCACAATCCATTATGTCATTGGTTTTATGCGCGTTCCCAATTCGCGGTATCCTGCTCTCGACAGCACCGATGACGGAACTCGCTTCCACGATGATAACTGTTCCCGCCGAGCACGCAGGCAAGCGGCTGGATCAATTCCTTGCCGGCTATCTCGAAAACGTGAGCCGCGCCCGTGTGCAGGAACTTATCCTGGAACATAAAGTTCTGCTCGACGGCACGCCCACAAAAGCGTCGCTCAAGTTGCGTGGTGGGGAACGAGTGACCGTATTCGGCACCGCCGAGCGTCCTCCTTTGCGCGCAATGGCGGAGGACATTCCCCTCGACATCGTCTATGAAGACGACGATCTCGCCATCGTCAACAAGCCCGCAGGCATGATGGTGCACGCGGGCGCGGGGGCAACCGAGGATCAGCGCAATCGTGGAACCCTGGTCAACGCGCTCCTGCACCATTTCCAGCAGCTTTCCCGCGTGGGGGGAGAGATGCGGCCGGGCATCGTTCACCGCCTCGATAAAGAGACCAGCGGATTAATCGTCGTGGCAAAAAACGACCTGGCGCATCGCAAGTTAGCTTCGCAGTTCGCCCGCCGTGAGGTCAAAAAGACGTACATCGCACTGGTTCACGGATGGCTGAAGAAGGATTCCGGCACGATCTCGGCCAGTATCAGCCGGGACCGCATCCGGCGCACCCGCATGACTACCCGCGGTTCTGGTGGGCGGGAAGCGGTTTCACACTACAGCGTGCTTCGCCGCTACGATACCCCGCAAGGTAAGTTCAGTCTGCTGGAGGTGAGAATCGACACGGGAAGGACACACCAGATCCGCGTGCACCTGGGGTCTCTCGGACATCCCGTGGTCGGCGACACACTCTACGGAGCGCCACGCGAAATCCGGGTGAGCAAGGCAGGAGCGATCAGCCTGTCGCGCAACTTCCTCCATGCCGCGCAGTTGACGCTCTCGCATCCGCGAACGGGTGGGCAGTTGAGTCTAAAGGCGCCTCTCCCGCAAACCCTCGAGGCCTTTCTGGCCACCCTGGAACGTGAACCTGCAAACGCAGGTTCCGATGACCGACGCGCTTGACGGCCTGGTTTTACCGGCGACTTTGAGCGTGATGCACGGGCTGCAAAGGTGGGGGACGAAACCGCGAAGCCGCAGGAGAACCGCTATAATGGGGGGGCAGATGCAAACCTTGGGGATCAAACTGGCCCTCGGCACCGGGGTTCTGCTGGCAGTACTGGCCGCGAATGCGCCGGCACAGTCTTCTCCGGCGACCGCCCCCGCGCCACCCGCGACCCAGCAGCAGCCGGCAGCGCAAGCCACCGACACTCCGGCCGACAATGGGACGACCACAGATGGAACTTCGGCCGGCAGCGACGACCCACTCACCACTCTGCGCACCACCACAAACGAAGTCAACGTTGTCTTTACGGTCACCGACAAGCGCGGTCATCGCGTGACCGACCTGAAGAAAAAAGATTTCACCATCGTGGACGACAACAAGGCGCCGGCGGAGATCCGCAGTTTCTCCGCGGAGACCAACCTTCCGCTGCAAGTCGGCTTGCTGATCGACGCCAGCAATTCCGTCCGCGACCGCTTTAAGTTCGAGCAGGAATCTGCCATCGAGTTCCTCAACCAGACGATTCATCCCAGTAAGGACCGTGCTTTCGTGGTCGGCTTCGATGTGACCCCTGAGGTCACCCAGGACTTCACCGACAACACGGAGGCTTTGGCTCACGGCGTTCACGAACTCCGTCCTGGCGGCGGCACCGCGATGTATGACGCGCTGTACTTCGCCTGCCGCGACAAATTGCTCAAAGCTCCCAAAAGCACTCCGGTACGCCGCGCCATCATCCTGCTGAGCGATGGCGATGATAACCAGAGCCATGTCACCCGTGAGGAAGCCATCGAAATGGCTCAGCGCGCCGAAGCGATCGTATACACCATCTCCACGAACGTGAGCGGCACCAAGGGCGCCGGAGACAAAGTCCTCGAGCGCATTGCTGACGCGACCGGCGGACGTGCCTTCTTCCCCTTCCAGCTTCGCGATGTATCCAACGACTTCGCCGAAATTGCGGATGAACTTCGCAGCCAGTACGCGGTTTCCTACAAGCCGGCCGACTTCAAATCTGACGGCCACTATCGCACCATCGAAATCGTGGCCAACGATCGCAAGAACTTCAAGGTCCGTGCCCGGCGTGGCTATTACGCTCCTGTGGTGCAGTAGAGGCTACGGCCAACTGGCCACACGCCAGACCATGTTTCACAAAGTAAAATCCTCCGCAGTCGTGTACCTTGATGTCCTTTAAGCGTGTGGCTTCTGGAGAAATTGATGACTGGATATTCCGGTACTCCTCTCCCGAAAAAATTGGGAATCAAAGACGGCTTCACCTTCGCTCTGATCGAAGCTCCCGCCGACGTGCGGAAAGGGTTGACGATTTCGTTGGCTCATTGCGAAGAGGTGAAGGGTGACAAAGGGCCTCTGGATTTCATAATGCTGTTCACGAAATCCAGCAGCGAACTTTCGAACACATTCGCGGCGCTCGCGAAGCGACTAGCCCCCGGCGGCATGCTGTGGATCAGTTGGCCGAAGAAGAGCTCTGGCGTCTCCACCGACCTGGACGAGAATAAAGTCCGCAACATCGGGCTTGCGGCCGGTCTCGTGGACGTAAAAGTCTGCGCGGTCACGGACATCTGGTCTGGACTAAAATTTGTGCGTCGTCTCAAAGACCGCTGAAATACGAACACAGAGGAAGACAATGGTAAGAGTCGGCTTAATCGGATTCGGCCTGGCAGGACAAGCTTTTCATGCCCCGATGATTCGCGGTGTGAAAGGCATGGAACTCGCCTGCGTCCTGGAACGCCATACCAACCACGCGAAGCAGCGCTATCCCGACGTCCGCATTGCGCGCAGCCTCGACGAACTGCTTTCGGATAAAACCATCAAACTGGTGGTTGTGGCCACTCCCAACGACTCCCATTACTCGTACGCCAAAGCTATCCTCGAAGCCGACCGGCACGTAGTCGTCGACAAGCCGCTCACGCCGACGATGAAAGAAGCCGAAGAACTCGTGCGTCTGGCTGCGCAACGCAAGAAGCTCTTTTCGGTTTACCAGGATCGCCGTTGGGACGGTGCGTTCATCACGGTCAAGAAGCTGATTAAATCCGGCGTCCTAGGCACAGTCATGGAGTATGAAGCCCGCTTCGACCGCTTCCGGCTGGGCGCCAAGCCGAATGCCTGGCGCGAACAGCCGGATTTTCCCGCTGCCGGCGTCTTATGGGATCTCGGCCCTCACCTCATTGATGGCGCGCTCGTCCTTTTTGGCGAGCCAAAATCGATCTGGGCCACCGCCTTTTGGCAGCGCGAGGACTCCACCGTGGACGACGCCTTTGACGTCTACATGGAATATCCCCGCACCCGCGTCCTGCTGCACGCCCGCATCATCGCCTTTAAGCCCAGCCATCACCTTCTGGTCCACGGAACTTCCGGATCGTTTGTGAAATATGGCATGGATCCGCAGGAAGAAATCTTGCGCAGCCCTAACTGCCCCGACGGCCTCGATTGGGGCGAGCACTGGGGCGAGGACCCGGAATCGCAGTGGGGAACGCTCAGCCTGACGAACGGCGAAACGAAGAAGATCAAAACCGAGCGCGGCGATTATCGCGGCTTCTACGCGAACATGAAAGATGCGATCGAAAGCGGTGCTCCCCTTGATGTCCCCCCGGAACAGGCGCTCCGCACCGAACGTGCGCTATTGCTGGCCCACAAAAGCAGCCGCGAAAAACGGGTGGTGCAGTGGAATGAAGAGGTGAGCTAGCGGTTCATTGCGGCTGGCGCGAAGTTTCGTACGCTGCGGCACAACGGTCAGCAGTTCCCATAAATCCAGGTTATTCAATTACTTGTGGAGTCAGCACGGAATCAGACGCGGTTCCTTTGACCGCATGCTCTCTCTATTGCACTCTGTCCCGGCAACGGACATCCGTTGAGTCTGCAGGACAGATCTGGCGAGGAGGAGCCAATGAAACGGCCAAGTCTTAGCTCAATAGCGGCAATACGCCCCATGTGGGTCCTCAGGTTGGCATCCATGGCGATACTGGCATTGACCACCCTACAAGCAAAGGCACAGAAGGAAGCTCCGGCCGCGACAGCACAGAAGATTCCGCCCAACGTCAAGACTCATGTTTTGACCGCCGACGAACTGAAAAAGAGCCAAAGGGAATCTCTGCGCCAATCGAAAGCTACCCCCGGCCGCTTAATCCGAAATCCAGCTGTGGCGTCAAAGCGGCTCCGGCCGGAGGTGCTCACGATTCTTCAGCAACAGAAGGCTTTTGTGAGCAGTCGAGCCCCGGCTACAACCTCAGCACAGACACATCCCAATGCCTTGTTAGCAACGCAGACGCCGCCTGCCGCCGGCACGGCGATGAACTCTGGAACTCCAGGCAACAGCGCTCAATCCGCGACCAGCGGCATGTTGAGCCGCAGCACGCCATTGCTGGCGCCTCAAGCACAAACAACCCTTGCCAGACCGATGCTGCAGGGCCAGGCGGCGCCTGCAGCAGGCACGCCGATGAACTCTGGACATCCAAATCCCGGCAACACCGCTCTGCCCACGACGGGTACAAAAACAAGCAGTAATTCTCGAGTGTCGGCGGCTCAGCCGCGAACGCTGTCCAAGGTAGCCTCCCAGAACCAGGTAAAGCCGGAGATAGCCACGGTCATGAGTTCTGGACGCCCTAACTCCAGCAACAGCGCTCAGCCTGCAACCGGCAAAACGGCAACCACAACCACCGACCCACGTTTGCTCGCGCCTCAGCCGCTGCGAACCATCACACCCATCTGCCAGTCGCCCCTGATCACCGATGTAAACGGCCAAGGCAACCGGGCGGTGTTCACGCCGCAACCGGAGTACAACTCTTATGTCATCAAAGGCTGTTTTTTCGGGATAAACACAGGTCAAATCTATCTGGTAGGAAAATTCAATGCTCTGAAAATTAACCTGCTGACAACCTTCTGGACTGACAACGAAATCGATGCGCGTCTCGACCCCAATGTAGCCGGCGAACCGGACCAGGACAACGTCTCGCTGGTCGTCGCCCCTCCCAATGGTCAACAGATCAAGGTCGGTGGGTTCAAGTTCTATGCCGTGCGTTCCGATCCGGCAGTGCTGCTGCGATCCATTCCCCAGGAGTGGGCATGGCTCTCGATGGAAGGGGGCAACGTGCTCGACAAGGTTGAAGCGCAGAACGAGGTTACTGTGTATTTATCGCCGGTGACCTCCGATGCTCCGCCGTCGGCTCAGGGAACGACAGTGTACGTGTCGCGCTGGGATGCAGGCTCCAAATTTAAACCGGTTTCTGATCTTTTCTTTTTCGACAAATTGGCTGCCGGTTGGAACACGGACTCTTTCCAGGTGTTGCCCTTCGACAAGCCTCCCGGCTGTCTTGGAGTTGTCACCTACAGGGAAACTTTCGGGACATGGGATCCGGAGTGGAATGGCGATAACATCCGCATCAACTGGGCGGATACGTCATGCTCAGGCTTCATACCGGAACCTCCGGTATTTCCTCTTGTGGTGAGCACGTACAGCAACATCACAGGCTCCGCCTACGCTCTCAACGTGTGGGCGCGAGGGCCGCGTTGCACTGACGCCTACACCGGTCAACTGCAGCAGCAGTGCGTGCAGAACGTGCGCAACTGCGGCAAAGAAACTTGCGGACACTGATTCTCCGCGGCGGGCGCCGGTAAGACTCGATAAGATCGAATTTCTCCGGCGCTTGCGGTTGGCGGTAAATTTCAGGGACGCAACCGACGAAACTCCCTCGCACGAGGTCGCATGTTCGCTTTCCTAACCTTTTCTCCAGAGTCCTTCCTATGCGGCATGCGCTACAATCTGCCGCGCTGCTCGTTCATTTTTCCCTTAATTGGTGATCAGGAATCAGCTGAACGAAGCAACGTGGATTTCGTAGTGTTTGAAGACGTGGACGGCATGGAAGTCTTTGTAAACCCCGAACGGGTAATTTGGGTCAGAGAATATCCCAATCAAACCACCGTGATCAGTTGCGGTCACGAGGACCAGTTTGCGGTTCGCCTCGCTCCCGCTCATGCCGTTGCCGCGTTGGTTAAAACGGTTCGTTGAAAGCAGCCGTTACGATCCATTGCGGATGATGAATGTAAGGAGATGGGTTGGAAGTGGGAGGCCTGAGGCCGACTCTATCCGCCGGCTTTGAGTTCGGTCAGAACCTGCTTGGCAATTTCTTTCAAGGTTTCGAACACGCCGACGCCTTGGAAGGCGACAGCTTCGACGATAGGCTCATTCTTCTTGCGCAGTTCGGTGGCGAGCATATCGACTGGAAGGATGTTCGGCAGGTCGCGCTTGTTCAACTGCAACACGTAGGGAATCTTGTTGAAGTCGTACCCGTGCTCCTTCAGGTTCGACATGAGATTCTCGAGCGCCTCGACGTTGGCGTCCATGCGCTGTTCCTGCGAATCCGCGACGAAGACAATCCCATCCACGCCGCGCAAGATCAGCTTACGGCTGGCATCGTAGAAGACCTGTCCGGGCACGGTGTAGAGGTGGATTCGAGTCTTGAAGCCGCGCACCGAGCCCAAATCGAGCGGAAGAAAATCGAAGAACAAGGTTCGCTCGGTCTCAGTCGCCAGCGAGATCATCTTTCCCTTCTGCTGGTCGGCGGTTTTCTGATAGATCACCTGAAGATTGGTGGTCTTGCCGCCCAATCCGGCGCCGTAGTACACGATTTTGCAATTGATCTCGCGGGCTGCGAAGTTGATGAAACTCAAGGCTTTCCTCGAAAATGCGGGCGCACCCTCCCGGGTCCGCCGCCGCACCACTCTCTTTTGCAGGCTCGCGGTCTTTATATCATATGGAGGGTATGAGCCGCAGGTTACTCAGGTGAGCCCCACGGCCCATTGACTTGACACGGACAATGCGGCAGACCGAGTCAAGACCATCTGCCATTCAGGCCCGCCCTCTTTTGACGGGACCAGGCTGGATTTTGATTACATGAGATCTCAGCGCGCGCTGGGCACGGGATAATACCCGACTTTGGTGTAGATGTTGAGCCCTCGCTTATTCACCAGCACCTCGATGCCGCGGTACGCCGAGCTGCCACCCACCGCCTTGGGGCTGTATCCCAAGGTGTACTGGTTCCTCGCTTCCGAGGTGATCTGGGCATACGCTTCTTCAATCGCGTTGCGGGTCAGTTCGGCGAAGACGTCGCCGCCCCCGGTCGCATTCGTGTACTTCGGCAGAATGTCCGCATATCCCTGCCGGAAGACGTGATGCAGTTTCTCCACCTGTTTGTAACCCGGCAGCGCGCCCTGATCCAGCACCACGGCCTTGACCTGAATGCCGTGGGTCTGGAGCAGTTTCAGCACGTCCTTGTAGCTTGCCTGGCTTCCGCGCTCGCGGCCGTCGCTGATGACGAAAATGATCTTGCGCCGGGTGCGATCCCGCTTGCTCAGGTCCAATGCCGCCTTCAGAATTGCATCGTTCAGCACGTGCCCTTCTTTGGGAGGAGTCATCACCGGAGGTGGCCCCTGGGTCCCAACCGGGATGCCATTGATCATCGGCGGCTGATTGGAGAGCGGACCTCCTAGAACCGGCGGCCCGTAACTGCCTCCCCGCACCAGTTTCATGGCATCCAGCGCCGCCGTCAGTTTCTCCGGATGCCCGGTGAAGTCCGTCACCCGGGTGACGGTGCTGCTGTACGTGTACAGAGCAAACTCGTCATACGGGCTGAACGCCCCGACGAGGGCCGAATAAGTCTGGTTCACCTTCTGCAGGGCGACGTCGGCCATACCCACATCGAGCACAACCGCGACCGAAAGCAGGAACGGATCGCTGGTGAAGTAGCTCAACTTCTGCTGTTTCCCATTTTCCAGGACCACAAAGTCGCTAGGCAGGAGTCCGTCCACCCGCCGCCCGTCTTTATCTTTCACCATCACCGGCAGCAGTACGAAGTTCACGGGAGTTCGAATGGTGTAGAGGCCTTCGTTTGGATTGAGCTGATTTCTTGGCCCAGTTTGCTGCTGCGGGCCGCTCTCCACCTTCGTTCCCGGGGCAATCGTTTCCACCGGCGGCATGGGCGGAGGAGCAGGATTCTGCTGAGCGGGTGTCTGGCTTGAGGACTGCCCATTTTCATTTTGAGGAAGGTCCGGCGGCGGGGCGACCTTCGCCGGAGGTGGCTGAACCGTCGAAGGCGCATCGGGAATGTCCGGCGCCGCTTGCGTATTAGAAGGCTGCGAAGCGGGGTTCTGTCCCGCGCTGGACTGTGCCTGGGATGCGGGAACCGCCAGGCTCACCGCCATGACAAGCGCCGCGAGCCCACACGTCACTCGTTTTGCCGATTTTCTGGTGTCGCTCCCGCCCATAGCGTCCCTCACCTGAAAAAAAAGCTCCCACCTGACTGTGGGATGCCAATCCAAGCCCATTTGGTGCATCTAATCCTTCAGGGTTAGACTAACAAAAGAAGGCCTGAGAGTCCCGGATGCTAAATCCTTTCCCGTCCCAGTTGCGATTTGTGTCTCTGGTAGCGTCTGCGCTGATAGCGGCAGCGCCATTTTCCCTGGCTCAGCAAAACGCTGCGCAGCCGCCCGCCCAGAACCAGCAGCCAGCCTCCGGCAGCGAGAAATCGCAGGATTCCCAGGAACCCACAACCACGCTCAAGGTCAACGTCAACGTGGTCCAGCTGTTCTTCAACGTAAAGGAGAAGCACGGCGGGCTGGTTCCCAACCTCACCAAGAATGACTTCGAGATCAACGAAGACGGCAAGCCGCAGACCATCAAGTACTTCACCGCAGAGTCCAATCTGCCCCTGACCCTGGGCATGATGATCGATGCCAGCGGCAGCCAGCGCAACGTCATCGACATGGAGAAGGAAGTCGGCGGCGCCTTCCTCCGCCAGATCCTCACCGACAAAGACGAAGCCTACGTCATCAGCTTCGACATCACCATCGATCTGCTGCAGGACTTCACCCGCGACACCCACCGTCTGCAGGCCGCCCTCAATAAAGCCAAGGTCAACGTGGATTACAGCAGCGGCGGCATCCCCGGGATGGGCGGAGGACCCGTGCCACAACGCGGAAATTCTCCCGGCACTCTGCTTTATGACGCGGTCTATCTCTCCTCCCATGACATGCTCGCCAAAGAAGTCGGCCGCAAAGCCATGATCATCCTGACCGACGGGCAGGATGAAGGCAGTCGCCTTAAACTTCAAGACGCCATCGAAGCCGCGCAAAAAGCCGACGCCATCGTCTACGTCTTGCTCTGCGCCGATCGCGGATTCTACGGCGGTTTTGGCTACTCCGGCGAAGGCGACATGCGCAAGCTCACGGAACAGACCGGCGGCCGCGTCATCAATGTCGGCAACAAGTTCGACAAGTTACGTGAGGCCTTTGACCAGATCGCCGCCGAACTCCGCAGCCAGTACAACATCGGCTACACGCCCACCAACGAAAAGAAAGACGGAACCTACCGCAAGGTCGAAATCAAGAGCAAGCAGAGTTACAAGATACAAGCCCGCGCCGGATACTACGCCGGGAAGGAACAGGACTGAGCGCGGACGACCTCGCGGCTGTAAACGACGATAAACGCCAGTAAGGCTTTTCAGTTCTGCTGCCCTACGTGGCGCATGTCAGCCCAGACTCCACTGCCCCTTTGACTTTCCTCCCCGCCTGATTCAAACTCCCCGACGGAGGATCCGCATGCCACGCTTCTCCCGCCGTTCGTTTCTGCACTTGTCCGCGGCTGCATCGGCGGCCGCCACCTTCCGTCTCGCGACCGAACCCATGTTGGCCGCAGCCTCGCGCCGCAAGCCGCACGCCCCCGACGCTGTCATGATCGATTCCAACGAGAATCCGTTGGGACCGTCGCAATCGGCTCGCGACGCCATGGCCAGCATCATTCCCCAAGGCGGGCGTTACTCCGACAATCTTACTGACGACCTGGTCCAGACCTTTGCGCAGATGGAAGGCCTTAATCCCGAGTTCGTGACTGCCACCGTCGGCTCCACCCCGCCATTGGCGCTCAGCGTGATGGCTTTCACCAATCCGCAAAAAAGCTATGTCACTGGCGATCCCGGATTCGAACTCGGCATGATGACTGCCGAAAATAATGGCGCGCGCGTGATCAAGGTCCCGCTTACAAAAACGCACGCCCACGACGTCAAAGCGATGCTCGCCGCCGCTCCTGATGGCGGGCTCTTCTACATCTGCAATCCCAACAATCCCACCGGGACCCTCACTCCGAGGTCGGACATCGAATACCTCATTGCCAACAAAGCGAAGGACTCGGTGGTGGTGGTCGACGAAGCCTACATCCACTTCACCGAGGCCGCACCCTCGGCGATCGACCTCGTCAAAGCGGGCAAAGACGTCATCGTTCTGCGCACGTTCTCGAAAGTCTACGGCATGGCCGGCATCCGCTGCGGATTTCTCATCGCCCGCCCCGACCTGGCCAAAAGGGTGCTGCAGCGCGGCGGCTTCAACTTCATGCCCATCACCGCCGTGGTTGCCGCAACCGCCAGCCTGCGAGATTCCTCATTGGTTGCCGAGCGCCGCCGCATCAACGCGACCGTGCGGCAGCAGACATTTCAATGGCTCGATCGCAACGGCTTCTCTTATATCCCCTCGGAATCGAACTGCTTCATGGTCGATGTGAAGCGTCCGGGCCAGGAAGTACGCGACGCCATGGCCAAGGAGAATGTCATGATCGGACGAATTTGGCCCATCATGCCCACCTGGGTTCGAATCACGGTTGGCACGCAGGAGGAGATGTCCAAATTTCAGACCGCCTTCCAGAAAGTTATGAAGGCATGAGACGGCAGAGTAAGCTCATCCCGTAGCCCCTTCATCCCTGCCCTGATCTTCGAAAAAAGACGCGCGACAACCCTGTCCCGCGAGATCGTTACCAACGTAAGCTGCGATGTAAGCCTTGCTTCGCTAGCCTGACCACAGGACGAAGTCTCTTCCGTGCTGGCCTCATTCATCATCTACCGAAGTTCCGACGCGAGCGGACTGCTCGTCTGGTGTGTAATCGGCTTCTGCGCCGGGATCGTTCTTTTCTTTTATGGATTTGGCCTGCTTCAGCGCCGCCGCTTGATTCTCGACACCCCGTTTTCGAAGATTCGCAGCGCGTCCCTGGGCATGGTCGAAATCAGCGGACTCGCCACCGGACCTTACACCATGCTGGCACCTATCACCGGGGGACCCTGCTACTACTTCCGAACCCTGGTGTGGGAGTGGAAGCAGCATGGCAAGAACAAGGAGTGGGTCAAAATCGCGGGCGAATGCATGCACGTCCCCTTCTTCCTCGATGACAACACCGGACGCATGCTCATCGATCCGCGTGGCGCCGATCTCGACCTGCACCGCGATTTCCAAGAAGAATTCTGCGATTCCTTTTTTACCACCAAAGATCCTGCGCCGGAAAGCGTCCGCACCTTTCTGGCCCGTCACGGGGTCATCACCAACAACAAGATCAAGGTGGAAGAGTTCTGCATCAAGCCCAAGAACGCGCTGTTCACGCTGGGAACGGTGGCCGAAAATACCGGGCTTGAAGTCACTGCTCAGCCGATTCGCGAAAGCGAAGAGATCGGTTCGGTGAGCATCGGCAAGTTCTCGCTCTCGCTTAGTCCCACCGGATTCACGTCAATCGGGGGTGATAACGATATCGCTGTATTCGCCGAACCCGTGGCCAGTCGAGCTGACGTGTTGTCGCACGAGGTCGTCCGCCTGCCGTCGGATACGACTCCCATGAAGAGTTCTGAGATGACGCAGCAGCAGAAAATCGCCGCCGCGCTCATCCAGGCTGGTATCAGCAGCCCAGCAGCCTGGTCCGCTGCCGGTCTTCCATCGGAATCAGCATCCGCCGTACAAGTCCTGAGCGACCCTGCTTTGGCTTCGTCGAGAGACGGTGGAGGCTCAAACGGATTTGATCCGCATCCCCCCGTCGTGCTGAAGAAAGGCGAGAACAACAAGACCTTCCTGATCTCATGGCGCAGCCAGCAGGAAATCGCCCGCGCCTTGGGATGGAAATGCACGCTCATGATCTGGGGAGGCCCGGCGCTCGCCCTGCTTAGTCTCTATGTACTTCTGAGCATGACCAGAGTTATTCACTAACGGTTCTCGCAACAGCCGCCCCATTTTTCGTCACCTTGTGCAGGCTACTCCCAATGCACCACGGTGCTAAACCGGGGGTAAGCATTTGGCCCCCAAGTGCTTCGCCTACGCTCTAGTACAATCAACCCGTGAGCGACGCCGTGCGCATCGGGATTCTGGGCGATTTCAACACTGAATTCCGCTCGCATCACGCCACCAACGACGCGCTGCAGCATGCCGCCCGCAAGCTGGGCATCGCAGTTCAATCCGAGTGGATCTCGACTCCTTCCCTCACGCAGCCGGCTTCCGAAAAGAGGTTGGAATCTTTCGACGGACTCTGGGCCTCCCCAGGCAGTCCCTATAAGAGCTTCGAAGGCATGCTGAAGGGCATCCAGTTCGCTCGCGTGCGCGACTGGCCGTTCCTCGGCACCTGCGGCGGATTCCAGTACGCTTTCATCGAATTCGCCCGCAACGTCCTCAACATCGCTGACGCCGACACAGCTGAAAACAACTCCGGATCGAAGAACGTGATTATTTATCCCGTCGCCTGTGCCGTTCCCGATGGCAAAGGCAACGCACCCAAGCTCTCTGGAGCCGTTCCCCAAATCCGCCTCCGTCCTGGCTCGTACCTGCAATCCTTCTACGGAAAAGAGGTAGAGACGGTCACCGAAGAATTTTTCTGCAACTTCGAAATCAATCCGGATTTCGAATGGACCACCATGGAAGCCGGATTCCCAGTCGTCGCCCGCGGACCGCAAGGCGAAATCCGCGCCATCGAATCTCCGATGCACCGCTTTTACGTGGCGACCCTGTTCCAGCCCCAACTCTCGTCCACCGAGAAAGATCCGCATCCCGTCGTTCTGGCCTTCGTGCAAGCCGCCGCCGACTGGGGCAAAAAGAAACTCGACGACAGCGTGCTGGAATAATTCAAAAAAGTCACTCGCCACAGAGGCTATCGGGTTCCATGGAGCAGTTATCTGTGGCACCTCTCTTAAGGTCCTTGCACCATTACCAAAGTGCCAGCACTCTGCACCGCTCTGACCCATCCCCAACCGCATCTGGAGCGGTGACGCAAGCCTCGATACACTCCTCCGCGTCGGTCGCCCCTCCCCAAGCGCGGCCGCAGGAGTCCCTGATTCATGCACACCCTGCAAATGGTGAATTCGTTCCGCGTCCCTTGGGGCACGCTGATGAGTTACATCCCCGTGATCGCGACCATCGTGACCACACTTTTCAGTGTGGTTCTCGCCCGCGCCACCCTCCGGCAGGTGGAAGCTACCGACAAGGGCCTGGCTCTCGCGCGAGAAGAATTCGAGCGCGAATGGAATCCCGACCTGCACATCAAACTGGAACGCGTCTCATCGGAGGAAGCGCGCGTCATCGTCACCAACCTGGCCAAAACCTCCGTCCTGTTGCAACTCCTGCAACTGCGCAAGCTGTCGCACGCCATGCCCTTCGAGCGCTGCCGGCTGAACGATCCCCTCGTCGGCGGCATGACGTGGTCGCAGCAGATGGGCAAGCGCATCCTGGGCTGCACGGGATACGAATTCGAAGGCCCTCTCGCCGCCTCGGTCACCTTCTATGCCGCGGGACGCATGTACCGCACCGACTGGTTCCGGGCGCAGATCGTAGTGCGCGAAGGCCGCATCGTCAGCCTCGAGCCCAGCACCATGTCCAGCCGCCGCGTCCGCCAGATCGAGCGCAAAGGCCCGGAACGCCGCCGCGAATTCGTGCAGGACGTTGCGGGGTCCACTGAATCCGACGAGATCAGCGACAGCCCGGAAGAGAAGTCTTTCGGTGCGGGCGCCTCTTGAGGAACATCCCGGGCTGAGCTTTCGCATAGTTAAACGATCTCTTCTTGCTCGCGGCCTTCGGAGAGGCCGCACCCTTGCCGCCACGAGCGCGGAAAAGAGGGGCTGCTGTTGACCGTTGCGGCCCGATACTGCAGGGCGGCCGAACAGCCGATGGCGGCTGTCCCTCCATGGTTCGTTTCGGCCGTTCTACCCGCTGCTGTGGTTACCTGCCCATGATTCCTGCTTTGGGACGGTATCGCTTCAATTAACGATGTTCTTGTGGGCGAGCACTGTGGCGCTTGCTATGATGCACTGTTCTCTTCTCTTCGAATTCTTGAGGTCGCAAATTGCGACCTCAAAAGCAGTGGTGATCATGAACAAAACTGCAATCGTTCTCGCCAAAAGAATTGGATCGAAAATCCTGGTTTTGCGGAACCACAAAGTCATCCTGGACACGGACCTCGCAGAGCTTTACGGGGTGCCGGTTAAGCGTTTGAACGAGCAGATCAAACGCAACCGCCAGCGCTTTCCGCCTGACTTTCTGTTCACCCTGACCCGCGCCGAAGACCGAGACTTGAGGTCGCAAAATGCGACCTCAAGTTCGGCCCATGGCGGCAGGCGCTATCTGCCGCATGCCTTCACCGAACACGGCGCCATCATGGCAGCAACAGTCTTGAACTCGAAGCGCGCGATCCAAATGAGCATCTTTGTCGTGCGCGCGTTCGTGCAGATGCGCCAGGCTTTGGTTTTCAACCAGCATGTCGTTTCTAAGCTGTCGGAGCTCGAAGAGCGCCTGGACAACCACGATGATGAAATTCAGGACCTGGTCGAAGCCATTCGCGAATTGATTGCTCCGCTACCGGCTAACCACCGCCGCATTGGCTTCGAGACGCCTTCAACTGCCGAGCAACAACACTTGAAGCGAGCCAAAGCGCGGAAAGCCTAGCTGCACTCGTGAAGTCGTAATCACTTTGCAAGAAGTTCAAATGCGGGATAGTTGGAGGCCACTGCAGCAAAGGCGTCGGCTGGAGATCCTGCGGGAATCGAAAAGTAGCGTTGCACTTCGCGCCGGTAATTATCCAGATACGCTTTGAGGACCGGGGGTTTTTCGGCATCGGAGATTGCGCGAACACGAAGTTCCCGGCGATCGCTGCCTCTGCGCAACACGACTTCTCCTGCTGCTTCAGCATTGCGCACCCACTGCGTGCATCCACGCGGAGCAACCAGGTAGCGCTTGCCGTTCAGTTCGAGGGGATCGACCGGGGTCACGTACAGCTTTCCACTCTTTCTGCCGCGGACCTCGAGCAGATAGATGTGAGCCGGTCCGATGCCCCATCCGATAAGAGCACCGAGAGCACGATTAAAGACCTTTTCGACGGAGGTTGGTTCGCGGAACGCAGGTAGGCTCGAGCTCATCTCGCTTATGGGATTCGCTGATCGCTCGGCCCGACGCATTTAATTGCGAAATGATCTCCACGGTTACGAGCAGCTGCCGAGTTCGGCTCGGCGGGACGCCCAGGGGGGTCTAGCCCTGCGCATTTCGTTGCGCTTCACTTCCCAGTGTAAAGATTCGGAAATTGCACTTTCAAATGCTCTACTTTTGGTGCGTCGTTGAAACGTATGTACGGCTGATTGGGGTGCAGCGCTGCGTAATTCTGGTGATACCCCTCCGCGGGATAGAAAGCCTGGAGCGGGACAACCTGGGTCACGATCTTGCGCGTAAAAATCTTTCCGGCCTCGAGTTGCTGAATGTACGCCTCCGCAATGTGCTTCTGTTCGTCGCTGTTGTAGAAGATCGCGGAACGGTATTGCGTGCCTTCGTCGGGTCCCTGGCGGTTTAGTTGTGTGGGATCGTGCGCAACCGAAAAGAAGACGCGCAAGAGCTCTCCGTAGCTGATCTGCGAAGGATCGTACACAATCTCAACGGATTCAGCGTGGCCGGTTTCTCCAGTGCTGACGCTTTCGTACTCGGCGGTCTTGGCGGATCCGCCGGAGTAGCCGGAGGTTGCGTTGATCACGCCTTTCACGTGCTGGAACACTGCCTGCACTCCCCAGAAGCATCCACCGGAAATGACAGCGGTTTGCTTCGCGGCCATGGAAGCGCGCGGGGCATCCACTGCCGGGGCAGGAATCGCCACCGCTGGATTGGCTTTTGCGTTGCAGCCAGTCGCGCCGAGAACAGATGCGAGTAGAGCGACAGCGGCCTTGCTGAATGCGGACATTTCGCTTCTCCTTCTGAAAATCAGAGCTGCAACATTGGAGTTGCAAAGCACGAAAAAGTTTCAGCGCGTGCAGACCCGCGATAGTTCCGCCTCCCCGTGCTTTCCTCTGTGTTCCTCCGTGCCCCCTGTGGTGAGTCCTCGCATTTCTCTTGCTTTTTCGCTTTATGTTCGCCAATAATGAACGTCATGGCGATCACACGCAGGCAGCACGAAGTGTATGACTTCATCTCGCGGTTCGTGACCGAACACGGCTACTCGCCGTCCTTTGAAGAGATCGGGCAAGGACTGCAGTTGAACTCGCTGGCCACCGTTCACAAGCACATCTCGAATCTGGAAAAGAAAGGGCTGCTCACGCGCGACTACAACCGGAGCCGCTCTATTGATCTTCTCCCCGCGAAGGGAAAATTGAAGCAGTCTATGTCCGTGAACACTGGCCTTGTACTGCCGTTGATGGGGCGGATTGCGGCGGGTCAACCCATTGAGGCGGTCGAAAATCCGGAGACCATTTCGCTGGCGGACTTCGTGCGCTCGAAAGAAGTGTTCGTGCTCGAGGTGCGCGGGGATTCGATGCAGGATGAGGCCATTCTCGATGGCGATTACGTTCTGGTTGAGAAAGCGCGCACTGCCCACAATGGTGACATCGTGGTTGCGCTGGTGGATTCCGCGGACGCGACCCTGAAGCGCTTCTATCGCGAAGGGGACAAAATTCGCCTGCAGCCTTCGAATGTGAACATGAAACCGATCATCGTGCCGGCGGTTTCCGTGGACGTGCAGGGCAGAGTGATTGGCGTGCTTAGGAAGTATTAGCAGGTTTTACGGCCAGCGGTCATGGCCATTGAGCGGAAACGGTATCGATGTTCGGGTCGTGATTACCCGACGTGTCGGTTCAGCGCCTGTGCGATGGCGTCTTTGGGACGATAGCCGACTAGCTGCTCAACGACCTGGCCACCCTTGAAAATCAGCAAAGTTGGGATACCGGTGACTTTGTAGCGCATGGGGGTAGCCTGATTGGAATCGACGTCCATCTTGCCAATCTTCACCTTACCTTGGAACTCGGTCGCGAGCTCTTCGACGATAGGGGCGATAGCGCGGCAGGGTCCGCACCAGGTTGCCCAGAAGTCCACCAAAACCGGCTTATCCGATTTCAGTACGTCCTGATCAAAATTCGCGTCTGTTACCTCAATAATGCCGTTATGAGCCATCTGCTTGTTCGCATCGGTCACTTTGACATTGCCTGCCATTTTCTTTCTCCTCGTTGTAAACGTCGCGCTTTCGGCCGGCGCTGCATCGAGCTGGCGTTGCCGGGGTTGGCGATCTCCATGAGTGCATCCTCTACGGGAAGCCCAACTCACTATCGTACCACTGGGTTAGATGTCAGAGCGGTAGGGAAAGTCGCAAGCCCGGGCATTCCCGGCCTTCGCCAAATCGATCAATGCAAGGATTTCAAATAGGTAACTACTTGCCAGCGCTCGGGTTCAGGGAAGCGGCTCCAGGAAGGCATTCCATATCGAAGGCTGCCATTGGTAAGCAGCCAGAACAGTTCTCCCGGAGTGGCTTCTTTGACGCGCTTGGAGTGGAGATTCGGGCGGTAGTGCCTGCCCAGCATTTTGCCTTCGGCGTTGTCACCGTGGCATGAGGCGCAATGTTCAGCATAGATCTTGGCGCCGGCTGCAGGAGCATCGGGGTCATTGGCCAGAGGATTCAGACGGCCACGATGTTTTTCGGGGACTTTGCTCAACCAACTGCCGTCCCCTGCTCCAGCAAAGGCCATTCCCACCAGCAACAGGCAAGTGATGACTCGGGTGAGCTTCATGGTTCGCCTCGCAGCCGCGAGAAGAACTGGTCGATCTCATACGACAACAGGAAGCGGAATAGAAAGCCATTGCTGTTGTGATTCAAACCAAAGGTCGGGGAAAAGCGAAGGGACGGACCGCGCGGGACGTCCCACGCCAGGACAGGGGCGAGGTAATGGGAGGTATCGGAAAGGCCGAAGCTGTGGCGTTCGCCCAGACCACCGTATAGTTCTGCGCCGAGCGCGAAATTTTCAAGACAGAAGTTGCAGGCATTCGGACTGGCCTTGAGGGCGAGCAGACGACTCGTCCCTAGAGCGTAGCCGAATTCCCAAGAGAAAGGGCCGAGATTTTTCTCGGCGATGAAGTTCTCTGAGACATTCCAGCCTTTGAAATTGCTGGAGAGGATCAGCTTCAGCTCGGCCTCGTGCTCTTTTTCGGCACGGCTGTTGCGGGGAATGAAGTCCTCCTTGGTGTCGTGACCGACAACCTCGAGCAACGCTTTGTCGGCCGCATTCAGATCCTCGAATTCGAAGTACAGGACGGGATTGATCCAGTGTTCGCGAAGTAGCGGGCGGATTCGATTCTCGAAACGGAAGCCAGTGAAGACGGTGCTTTCATGGATTGTGGTTTGCCCGTCAAGGTACAGTTCAGCGGTCCACCAGCCGTTGATGCCGTATTCGAGTTCAAGAGCGGTGGCGACGAAGGGATTACCTCCTTTGGGAGCGCCGGTGATGCTCTTAGCAGCGATTTCCAGATTTCCCGGTTCCTCAAGTTCGTGCGAGTAGGTGACGAAGTAATTCTCCTGAGCGTGCGTTAAGGCAGGCCCGCTGCCGAGGCCGGCATAGAAGGACAGCATTGCGATCCGGCACACCGCCCGGAAGCGAAAACGTCTCATATCAGGATTCACGCCCCTCCACAGGATGAGAAGTAGCGTGCCGGACATCCAGAGGGTTTGTCCAACTTCCGCCAGAGGGCGGGTGAAAACAGGGATTGAACGGAAGCAGGGCACAACGGATGGGCATCCGCTGGAAAAGAAGAAAGCGCCCTCGACTTTTCAGTCCAGGACGCCTCGGCAGCCCTCCCCCGGAACTGCCAAACTACGATCTGGATAGTAGGGTTCCGCCCTATTTGTGTAAACGTCACTTTGGTAACGGAGTTAGCCGCGAAATCAGGACCGTACGAGGCGTCTACTACTCAGCTTATTGTTTTTTCCAGGACTGTCCGTTGTCGGCCGTAATCCAAACCTCGCCGGTGGAGGTGGAAATCCTGCCGTTCTGGGCATCCGGGAATTCCAAAGTCAAAACATCGCCACTCAGGATTGCAGATTCGGAAGAGGGGATGACTTGCGCCCAGTGAGCGCCGGCATCGGAGGAATGATAGAGAGCTGCCCTCGCCCCTCCGGCCCACACGTCGGGTCCATTAGCGGCAACGGCTCGGAACATTGGTGCGGGGGACAGCACCTTGGCATCTTTCTTGGCCGATTCCTTTGCAACCTTGCGGGATGCGACAGCAAGTTGCATGCTGGCCGCATTGTCGGGGCTCGCCGTTACGTTCACATCCTGCCAGGTTTGTCCCCGATCCAGAGAGCGCTGGAGGCGGCCGGAGTTAACCGTCCATGCGGGAGTTATCAACTGCAGAGCCTGGAATGTTCTTCCTTGGCTCTCCAACGTAGACGCACCAGCCTGAGAAGGTACCGGGGCTGGAGCGGATTTGGCCCGGCTGACCTCAGCGTCCGAGGGGCTGGAGGGTAACGGCTGTGACGTGGGCTTATTTGCGGCGACTACGGAATCAACCACCCGAGATTGCACATCCAGTTGGGTGGACGCGGATTGAACCTCAACCATCTCGCTTTTCCCGGACATAGCAGTCGCATTCGGCGGTGGAATCGGCTGCTTTGCTTCCGGCGCATTCTGCACTCGGGCGGGTATCCGAAAGGCATTGGCATTCTGCTGCTGCCATTGATTGGTTTGCCGCGGGCCATGGGCCAGAGTTCCGCTACGGAGATTCCTGCTCAGCTCGGCTTTCGGAGGGGATGCAGGCTCTTGCTGGTCTTTTTGCGGAATTGCCCCCGCGCTGTCGGTGTCGGCAGCCGACGCCTGAGGTGCTTCCTTTGCCTTGAATTGATTCTGGGCGGGCGGAGCGGGCGCGAATTCATCGCGCTGCATGGCCGCAGCCGGGGGCGCATTTTTCGCCATCCTCACCAACTCGGCGCGGTGTCCATATTCAATGAAGCCAAACACGAGGAGCGCAAGCACCCCGGCAGAGGACAAGCCCCAACGGAGGATGGACCACGTTCGTTTGGGTCCAGGAGAGAATTGCAATGCAGGCTGCAACGATTCCGAAGCAGGGAGCGCTAAGGCCAGGACCTCGCGGCATTCGGCGCAGTAAGAGAGATGATCGAGCACGGCACTGCGCTCGATCCCGGTTAAAGACCGCTCGGCGAAGGCCGTGAGCACGTTCGCATCCGGATGTGTGGGCGAGGCGCTGTCTGGCTGATGCAGGCGCTGGCGCACGATTTTTGGAATCTCGGACATTTCAGTTCCTGCGTTCAAACGACACTGGTCCTACTAACCTTCGCCTTCCCGGACTCTGGCCTCCACCGTCTTCTTAGAGAACGAGCCAGGAGGCGAATCTTGCGCGAGACTACGGCGAATATCGACCTTCAGGTCACGAACATCCGCCGCAAGCGCTTCTTCGGCTTGGCGGCGGGACATCCCGCGGCGGGTCAGGCCCGCAAGGATCTGTTTCCGCAAGGACTTGGCAAGCTTATCCAGCTTCCGGCTGATGGTAGATTCATGGACCCCCAGCATGCGGGCGATCTCGGCTAGAGTGCGTCCGTCCAGGTAATAGGCACTGAGGACGGCGCGGTCCTCGGCGGGGAGCTGGGCCAGGACTTCGTCGGTCGCCTGCGCAAGACGAGTGTCCGCGGTTGGAGAGGGTTCGGCTTCCGGGGCTGCGAACTGTATGCCCTCCTCGGATTCTTCTTCGAGACTGACCAGGCGTTTAGTACGGCGGTAGCGGTTGACATATTCCTGCGCTAACACGGTCCGAAGCCAGCCTTCCAGAGAGCCGCGTCCGGTATAGGAGGCAAGTTTGGAAACGCGCTCGCCGTGACGGGTACTGGTGCCGTAGAGGTCGGCGTAAAGGGTGTCGGCGAGATCGCGGGCGGCAGAATCCTCACGCGCAATACGGAGCGCGGCCAGATAGAGCTTTTCGCGGAAGCGGGTCAGGAAGATTTCCCATGCGGAGTTGTTGCCGCCCGCACAGGCGCGCGCCAAGGCGAGTTCGTCGACTCGGAGGGACAGGAAGAAAGTGCGGAGTTCACCGGCCGATGCGGAAGCCGAATGCTTCGTGCCCACCTCCAGCAAGATTTCCGAGAAAGATTGGGGCGTGAGTCCGATCTGGTCACACGAAGCCTTCGCATGCAACTCTGACAGCAGTTCGCTGACAACCGACTGGAGGACCGAGCTTGGGGTATGCGAGCTCATCGGTATTAAGGATTATCCAGTTTTTGCAGCGCGGTTCAATATCCGGGCTGAGGCCCACTGTGTTGGACGCGAAGTTCGTCTCTCCGGTTCCCTACCGAAGCCTTGATTACTGCGCGGCACGGGATTTCTTACATTCCTCACAGGGGCAGACCTCGCGCAGGAACTTCCACGAGTAGATCCCCAGGTCATGGTTGTCGTTCCAGGAGAACTTGATGGCATATTTGCCGACGCCTTCGGCGGAAAGCGGTTTCGCTGCAGGCTTAAAAATGACCAACTGGCCAGGAGGAGTGCTGGCAGGGTCGCCGGGACGGCGTCCGGCTTTACCTCGCTCGTCTTCGCACATGGCGCAAGGGCAGGCGTCGCGCAGGTAGACGAAGCTGTAATGGGAAACGTGGCCATCGTTCCATTCAATGTCCACCCCGGTGCCGGATGTGATGTTTACCTTGACGGACTTGGGATCCGTCGCGGCGGTGGGCAGATGGAGCGGCGACTGCATATATTCAGTATCGCATAGGGAATCTAAGCCGGTCTGAGCTCACCTGCTCCCGGATGACCGGCCGTTTGACCCCGCTTTGTGGCGCCACTAGAATTCGGGTCGCCGCACGTGGGGGGATCCCGATGAAGAGAATCGCAAGCTTTTTCCTGCTGCTTAGCCTGTGCAACCTTGCCGCCTTCGCCGACGACGAGAAGGATAAGGATCATCACCATCACGAAGACCTCACCCAGGCCCAACTGGGCACGGTTCATTTTCCAGTCTCCTGTGCGGTGTCGGTGCAGCAGCCTTTCCAGCGCGGAGTCGCCTTGCTGCATTCGTTCTGGTACGAGGAGGCGGAGAAGGAATTTCTGGACATCGCCAAAGATGATCCGAAGTGCGCCATGGCGCATTGGGGAGTGGCGCTGAGCTTGTGGCACCAGCTATGGAATCAGCCGGACGCGAAAGTGATCGCCAGAGGCGCCAAGGAAATCAAAGCCGGGCAGAAGCTGCAGAAAACAGCCACTGCGCGTGAGAAGGCATATCTCGGCGCTGCAAAGGCCTTCTACTCCGGTTCCAGCAAGCGAGACTACAAAGCACGTGCAGCGGCCTACTCGGGAGCCATGAAAAAGGCGCACGAAGCCTATCCTGACGACCACGAGGCGGCGGCCTTTTACGCGCTGTCGCTGCTCGCGTCCCAAGAGACTATGGAGCATCGCAAAGAAGCCGCAGCCATTCTGGAAAAGCTTTTTGCCATCGAGCCGGATCATCCGGGCGTGGCGCATTATCTGATCCATACGTACGACACGCCAGAGATGGCTGAACTCGGGATTCCCGCGGCGCGACGCTATGCGCAGATCGCGCCTGCCGCGCCGCACGCACTGCATATGCCTTCGCATATTTTCGCGCGGGTGGGCCTGTGGCAGGACGACATCAATTCCAATCTTGCTTCGGTCGCCGCCACGCGGAAGACGGCGGCCATGGGCATGGGCGGTGAAGGGCACCAGTTCCACGCCATGGATTTCCTGGTGTATGCCTACCTGCAAAGCGGACGGGAAGCCGAAGCGCGGACGTTGATTGAAGAAGTGAAAGCCATGCCCCCAATGCACGACATGTACGGCATGGGAACCGATCCCCGCACCAACGCGTTGATTGAATTCCCGGCGAACTACGCTATGGAGCTCCACCATTGGAGCGAAGCTGCGGCCCTGCCAGAGCCGGACAACACGGGTGCTGCGGATTCTTCAGTCACGTATTGGGCCCGCGCCATCGGAACGGCACGCAGCGGGAAAGTAGAGCAGTCCAAAAGGGATCTCGCCGAGATCGAAAAGATCCGCCAAAAAGCTGTGGGTGAGCATAAGACGGATGTCGCCGAGGTGATCGCGCGAGACTATCAGGAAGCTTCCGCCTGGGTGCAGCATGGCGAAGGCAAGGATGAGGAAGCCTTAGCTGGACTGCGCAAGCTGGCAGACGAGACCGACAAGAATGACAATAATCCGGAAATCATTTCGGCGCGGGAAATGCTGGCAGATTTGCTGCTGGAACTGAAGCGCCCCCAGGAAGCATTGGTCGAATATCAAGCCGATCTGAAACTACGCCCCAAACGCTTTAACGGGCTGTATGGGGCGGCCCGCGCGGCGGAAGAGGCGGGAAAGCAGCCAGAGGCGAATGAGTACTACGCCACGCTGCTGAAGTCGTGCGCGGGTGGGAGTTCGACCCGCCCAGAACTCAGTCATGCCAAAGAATTGGTGGCACAGAAGTGAAACCAGATGCTCTCCACGGCGGCATTCAGATACTCCAGATTGCCTGGGCACATGGATTCAGTATGCTGGGGTTCTTTCCATCATCTTTGGGATAGTGACAAATTCATAGCCTTCTCCCTTGTAGCGGGAAATTAGATGATCGGTGGCCAGCACCGTCTGGGACCGGTCGGCCCCCATCTGCTTGTGCCCTCCATCGTGCAGGAGAATGACATCCCCTCCGCGCATCCGGTTCGAGATTCTGCGTTCGATGACCGCGGCTGGCGGAGCATTCCAGTCATACCCGGTCACATTCCACATGATTGGTTCCAGTCCCAAGTCGCGCGCCACGCGCAGAGTGCCGGGACGACGCCCGCCAAAGGGAGGGCGAAAAAGATTGGAGTGTTCGCCGATCGTGTCCGCCAGCGCTTGCTGACACTGCTTCAACTCTTCGCGGGCTTCCGCGTCGCTTTTGAATATCAGCAACGGGTGCGTGAAGGTGTGATTCCCCACAATGTGTCCGGCGCGGATCACTTCACGAGCAATATCGGGCCGCTGCTGCACGTACCGCCCGATCAGGAAGAAAGTCGCACGAACGTCATGCTTGGCCAGCACCTCCAGCAAGCGCAGCGTGTGCGGATCGTTGGGGCCGTCGTCATAGGTGAGCGCGATTTGCTTTGTGGCCGCAGGGACTCCGGTAAATGTGCGCCCGTACCACTGCCCGGTGGGTGCTATGGACTGGTATCCTGCCGCGCCGGCCGCGGCCGCGACCGCCGTTCCCGCCAGCACACTTCCGAGCATGGCAGGAATTGTACCGGATTGAGAAATTGGTAATCTGGTGATTAAAAAGCGTACGCAAACTTGATTTTCAATTACCAAATTACCAAATTTCCCAATTACAAAATTCCTCAATCCCTGTTAACTCATCCCGCAATTGTCACTCAGCCTCATCCGAGATATCCTGCCACTTCCGAGTACAAGTTCTAGCCCATGGCCAATCTTTTTGAACTGCCCCGCTACATCGCTGTGGAAGGTCCAATCCGGGTCGGCAAGAGCACTCTGGCGCGCATCCTGGCTGAGCGGTTGAATGCGCAACGGGTGATGGAACCCGAGTCGAACCCTTTTCTGCAGCCCTTCTACGAAGGCGAGCGCGGCGCCGCATTTCAGGCGCAGTTCACGTTTCTGGCGCGCAGGTTCGAGCAATTGCGGGCGCTCGATCTGGGTCCGAGTTCACAGCGCACCGTGGTTGCTGACTTCATCTTCGAAAAAGATAAGCTGTTCGCCTATCTCAACCTGAACGACCAGGAGCTCGATACCTACAACCGCTACTACAACCACTTTCGCGAGCAGTTGCCCACTCCAGACCTGGTCATCTACCTGCAAGCCACGCCTGAGATTTTGAAGAAGCGTCTAAAAAAGAAAAATGCAGCTGGCGAGCGTGCTCTGAGCGAAGAATATCTGGAGGAAGTGGTGAAGGCCTACGAGCACTTCTTTTTTCACTACACTTCGTCCGACCTGCTGATCGTAAATACGTCAGAGATCGATTTCGTGGAGCGCAACGAGGACCTGCAGGAACTCCTGCGCAAGGTCAGTGAGCCCATCAAAGGTACGCAATACTTCCTGCCGCTCGGCGGGCAGGAAGCCGCCAGCGCTTAACTGCCCGGACGAGTCCAAGTCGCAAGTGGACGAATAAGTACGCGTGTTCCGCGCCACTCGGCCGGCGCCCCGCCCCGCTCCTTCCCGGCGATCCGGAACGCGAGGCGGAGCAGGTACGACGAAAACACGGAGTTCCCTTGCTCGCACCCTCACCCGGGGTGAGACCTGCGATTGAGCACCGATCCTACTGGTAGTTCACGCCACCACGGGCTCCCACTGTGGCGGTCGGGTATATACTGTCGCCGTATTTCGGGTCCGCGTTTTCCGCACCTCGTGCAGATCGGAGACTCTCATGCACTGGCTATGGGTGATTCTGATTGGACTCATTGTTGGAGTTCTCGCAAAGTTGATCATGCCCGGCAAAGATCCGGGCGGGTTCATCGTAACTATCCTCCTCGGCATCGCCGGATCTCTGGTAGGAACCTGGCTGGGCCGCGTGCTTGGACTGTATCAGGAAGGACAGTCGGCGGGATTCATCATGTCGCTGGTGGGAGCCATCATCCTGCTCGGCATCTACCATCTGATTCGCAGACGCACAGCAGTTTGAGCAGCGGGTGTTAATTTGTGGAGATCAAAACCGCATGAAACGTCGCAGGCAGCGCGACGTTTAGGATGGGACCCGGCCATCCACTCCCTCTTCCTCTTCGATTCGCGTTATGCTGAAACAGCACATCGAACTCGCGCGAGAGTTCCTCGAGATTTTGGGAATGCCTGGGAAGTTCGTCCGCCGTCATCAGCAGAAAGAGTCCGTCGGGAAGCCCGTGGTCCATGGGGAGACCGCTGGTGGTCCCGACTTTGCGGACGCCGGGAATTTGCTGCAGGCGTTCATCAGATGGGCGAAGAAGATTCCCTGCGCGGATTTAGATTTCGCATCGGTCCAATCTACCCAGGGCAGCGAAACGTCCATGGCCACAATCTGGGCGACGCGGAAACCCGGATTCACTTCCAGGCACTTCCTCAAGCTGCGGCCCAGCAGGCCGGCGGTCGTCGCCCCAATGGCAAGCGCCAGCGTAAGTACTGAAACCGAGGTTAATCCCGGGCTTCTGCGCAACAGCCGCAGGGCATGACGCAGATCGTGAAGCATCGTTTCCATTGGGGTTTGCACTCCCTGAAGAAAGATCCACAGCATACCCCGTACCACATTCTGAGTGTCATAAACCCCTGGCGGCAAAGAAGGAGAAGTTTCACAACGCCAGCAAAGCTGGACCTTGTGACCACCTGCGGACTAGAGTGTGCGGAATCGGACATCATGGCGGGCGTCGCGTTTCCGCGTGGGATTACCTGTAGGGACAGCCGCCATCGGCTGTCCGGGCGCGCGTAGCTCGCCCGGGGGTTTGGCGCCGATTCCCAATCTGGAATCCATACGTCCGCAAGAACCGAAAATGCGCAGCGCCACACCGTGGAAAAGAGCTTACAAACACCTTTTTCCTAGCCCAGGATACTCCCGCCACACCGCGTCATTGGGCAGCTCGTTTGATCGAGTGTTTTTCGTATCGCGCTCGGCTTAGCCTTCGCTGGGACAGCCCAAGGGGCTGTCCCTACGTGGTTAGCGCGAACGATTGCAGACGTAGAGACAGCCTATCGCCGGGACACCATTGGCGAGGTGAAATGTGCCGTTCAGAATTGATGCTTAGTTTTCCTCAACATTCCACAGGGAAGTCTCATCCTGCACAGGTTCTTCACAAGCGAGCGATTTTTTTGAGTTGCCCGCAGCGACAATCTGGATGAGAGTGACTGCAGCGAAACGTGAGAGTTCCTGAGCCTGCTGGATGATTGCGGCAGGCCGGTGGCAGCCGGTGATTCTCGAAAGCGAATTGCCGGGGGAAAACTTCCAGATACTGCGCGCGAGCGCGAAACTGGTTGCCCGGGCGTTGCGGCCTCCTCCCCCACTTGCTTTACGAAGCAGGAAGGGCCGCTGGCCACGCAGCAGTTGCGGATTCGTGATCGCAAGAGCACGAAGCGGCAGCTGGCTTCGGCAAACATGCGGCACTCGCTTTGAGGGCTGTCAGGCTGAAGCAGTCACGGCGCCGCTTCCGCGGTGACTCAGGCAAGGCGCAGGAACCCACGTCTGGTGCGGTCCGGGGTGGCTGGCCCTGGACCGCATTCTAGTTTGGAGACAGTTGCCAGTTCTCGGTTGTCAGTTGTCAGTGTCCAGTTCTGATCCCAACCGTTGTAATCAGCGTTTGCCTTCATTGCCCGATAGCTTTCCTTGATATTCGTCTTTTATTCGCCTACACTGACCTAAGTCAAGTTTGAAAATATTTTTATTCGGCTGAGTTTTCCAAGATTGCGCACTCGCATTCACAAGCAACGCGAGAGTATGTTCAGGTCTCCGCGATCGAAAATTCCTGAGAGAAGAATCCTTGGCCATTTCTGATTACACCATCAGCACGCTTCCCGCGAATGTAGAAGCGGAGCGCTCCATCCTTGGAGCGATCCTGCTGGACAACTTTGCTTACAACCAGGCGGCCGAGCATTTGCGGGTCGAGGATTTCTCGCTGGATTCGCATCGCCGGATTTATTCGCGGATGGTGGATCTGTCGGAGTCCTCCCGACCTATCGACATGATCACGCTGATCGAGGAGCTCGAAAGGCACAAGGATCTGCAGCCCATTGGGGACGTGGCGTATGTGTCGAGCCTGGTGGAGGGCGTGCCGGAGCGTCCCAGCATCGAGCACTACGTCAAGATTGTGCGCGACAAGGCGCTGCTGCGGGGCGTGATTTCAGTTTCGAGCACCGCCATTGCCCGCGCCAGCGACCAGTCGGATTCTGCCGAAGACGTGTTGAGCGATACCGAGGCGGCGATCTTCCAGCTTTCCGAGAAGCGCATTGGGCGCGGCTTCATGGGCGTGCAGGAGATCGTGCGCGAGACTTTCGGATCGGTCGACGCGCTACTGCAGCGCGGGCAGCGAATCACCGGGCTGGCGACGCATTACACCGATCTCGACGAAATGACCTCCGGACTTCAGAGATCGGACCTGGTGATCATTGCGGCGCGCCCTTCGATGGGGAAAACGGCGTTTGTGATGAACATTGCCGAGAATGCCGCGATTGAAGATCAGCAGGTAGTGGGAGTGTTTTCGCTGGAAATGTCGCGTGAGGCGCTGCTGATGCGCTTGCTCTGTTCGCAGGCGCGGGTGGACGCGCACAAGATGCGTACCGGATCGCTGTGGCAGGACGATACCAAGAAGGTCGTGCGGGCGATGGAGCAATTGGCGCATGCCCCGATTTTCATCGATGATACCCCCGGAATTTCGTTGAGCGAGATGCGCGCGAAAGCGCGGCGGCTGAAACAGGCGCAGGGGCGGCTGGACCTCATCATCGTGGACTACCTGCAGTTGATGTCCGGCGGCGGGAAGCGCTTTGAGAATCGCACGCAGGAAGTATCGGCGATTTCGCGCGGGCTGAAAGCGTTGGCGAAAGAGTTAAGTGTTCCCGTAATCGCACTGTCGCAGTTGAGCCGTGCTCCGGAAAGCCGGGGCGGAGATCATCGCCCGCAACTGGCCGACCTGCGCGAGTCGGGCTCGATCGAGCAGGACGCCGACCTCGTCATGTTCATCTTCCGCGAAGAGGTTTACAAGCAGGACGACCCCGAACTGCAGGGGCGGGCAGAAATCATTATTTCCAAACAGCGCAACGGTCCCATCGGCCGGGTCAAAATGGCTTTCCTGAAACATTGCACCAGATTCGAGTCATTGGCCGAAGGCGGAAATGCGCCTGAAGAATAAGCAGGGTTAGGGTGAATCCTGTAATAGCAGTCTCGGGTAAGTACTGTAGGAACTTAGGCTTGCAAAGCTTCCTCGCGGACACCGGCAGCCTGTGGAAAAGCTTGTGGATCGAAAAGCCACAGTTTCGACCCGGGAGCAGAACGACCCGGTGGCCGATTCCGGTCCCGCCTTTTTCATGCCCTTAAAGCCCTGAATAGTAACCAGTTATGCAATTCATCTGCTGTTAATACAAGGATGTACGGCAGCTGGCGTTATAACTTACGAAATTGAGATTTGCACATTTCGAGGTTCTAGCACTTTCGTTTTTCGCCGCGATTGCCATGATGGTTGACAGCTCTGTACGGGCAATTGAGACGGCTCATGTGAATAGGGAGAATCGGTTTTTGTGATGGGATGGGCTGCGAGTGTACGGCAGTACAAGTTGTATGACCGCCTGACCGGCGCCCTAAATTGCGCCCCTTCGCGCGCAACCCCGGACAGAGGGCGTCCGGGGCTACACGGACGTTAGTTGCCTTCGCCTACTTTTAGGACGGCGAGGAACGCTTCCTGCGGGATATCGACGCGCCCGATCCGCTTCATGCGTTTCTTGCCCTCTTTCTGCTTTTCGAGGAGCTTGCGTTTACGGCTAATGTCGCCGCCGTAGCACTTGGCCAGCACGTTCTTGCGCATGGCTGCCACAGTCTCGCGGGCGATGATTTTGGCGCCGATGGATGCCTGGATAGGGACTTCGAACATCTGCCGAGGAATAAGCTCACGCATCTTGGAAACCAGGGCCTTGCCGCGTTCGTAGGCAACATCGCGGTGAACGATGATGGAGAGGGCGTCGACCGGCTCACCCGCTACAAGAATGTCCAGCTTGACCATGGGCGAATCCCAATATCCGGCGAGGTGGTAATCCAGCGAGGCATAACCGCGGGAGACGGATTTGAGGCGGTCGTAGAAGTCGAGCACGATTTCGTTCAGCGGCAACTCATAGTGCAACATCACCCGGGGGCCGATGTACTCGAAAGTCTTCTGCTTGCCGCGCTTTTCCTCGACCAGGGCCAAAATTCCGCCGACGTATTCTTCCCCGGAGAGGATGGTGGCCAGGATGACCGGCTCTTCCACCTTGGCGATCTCGCTGGGATTGAGCCAGCGCGAGGGATTGTCAATCTCGACGATCTCGCCGTCGGTCTTGGTGATCTTGTAGCGCACGCCGGGCGCGGTGGTGATCAGGTCGAGATTGAATTCACGCTCCAGGCGTTCCTGGATGATCTCCATGTGAAGCAGGCCGAGAAAGCCGCAGCGGAATCCGAACCCAAGAGCCACCGAACTTTCCGGCTCGAAGAAAAACGACGAGTCATTCAGCCGCAGTTTCTCGAGCGCCTCGCGCAATTGCGTGTGCTCGTGAGCGTCCACCGTATAAAGGCCGGCGAAGACCATGGGCTTGATCTCTTCGAAACCGGGCAGGGGCTCAATGGCGGGATTGCCGTCATCGGTGATGGTGTCGCCAATCTTGGTATCGGCGACGTTCTTGATATTGGCAATCAGGAACCCCACTTCGCCCGCCTGCAATTGGTCGATCTCGACCGGCTTGGGGGTGAGGACGCCAAGGGTTTCTGCGTCGAACGTGGTGCCATTCCACATCAGGCGGATTCTCTGGCCCTTGCGGAGCGTTCCCTGAAAGACGCGGGCGAGAACGACCACGCCCCGGTAGGCATCGAACCAGGAATCGAAAACCAGCGCCTGAAGCCGATTTTCGGGATTGCCCTTGGGCGGCGGGACGCGCCGCACAATGGCTTCGAGCACGTCGGGAACACCCTGGCCGGTCTTGGCGCTGATGAGAACGGCGTCGGTCGCGTCCAGGCCGACGGCACTTTCGATCATTTCTTTGGTACGGGGAATGTCGGCGCTCTGCAGATCGATCTTATTAATGACGGGAATGATTTCCAGCCCGTGATTAATCGCCAAGTAGGAGTTCGCCAGCGTCTGGGCTTCGACGCCCTGCGAAGCGTCGACCACCAGCAGTGCACCTTCGCAAGAAGCGAGCGAGCGCGAAACCTCGTACGAGAAATCGACGTGTCCAGGGGTGTCGATCAGGTTGAGCTGGTAAGTCTCGCCGTCCTGCGCCGTGTACATCATGCGGACCGCATGGGCTTTGATGGTGATGCCGCGTTCGCGCTCCAGATCCATGGAATCGAGGACCTGGGCCTGCATCTCGCGCGCGGTCAGGGATCCGGTAAGCTCCAGCAGGCGGTCCGCCAGCGTGGATTTGCCGTGGTCGATGTGCGCGATGATCGCGAAATTGCGGATTTTAGCGGCGTCCATGAATTCGGGCCTAATAGAGATTCTAACAGGGGGTGGAGAACGGCCTTCGGGCCTTCGGGCCCTCGGCTTTCACAACCCGCACTTTCTTGCCAGCAGGTTGGGAGTGGTTTATTTTCATCGAGCGGAGGACGCATGCCTGGAGGGAAATTTTCCGTCAACATTCTTTTGACGCTAGTGGTAGGGGCAGTGATCACATGGCTGATTCATAGCCATCCTCCCGCCGCATGGAATGCAATGCAATGGGTGGGGGCAGGCCTGCTGTGCGTCGGATTTGTTTTGTGGAGCGTGGCGCGGTTTCAGCTGGGGGCATCGCTTACGGTATCGGCGCAGGCGAGGAAACTGGTCACCAGGGGGCTCTATGCAAAGATTCGCAATCCGATTTATGTGTTTGGATCGTGCACGCTGGTCGGCTTGATTCTCACGTTGGGCCGACCGGTATGGTTGCTGATTTTTCTCGCGATTATTCCTCTGCAAATTTGGCGCGCGTCGAAGGAGTGCTCGGTGCTGGATTCGGCCTTTGGGGACGAGTACCGCAGCTACCGCGCAAAGACTTGGTTCTGAACGAAACATAGCGCGGAAGCTATTGGCGGAGGCTCTCGGACTCGCATAAGAGATTTGCTGACGCGAGGACGCCCCGAGGCCCCCTGCGGGATGGCACCGCTAGCGTTACATAGGAGAGGACATGCGAACAGTTCTCACGATGTTGCTGATGCTTGGCTGTACAGCGGGACAAACGCTTTCGCCAGAAGTCCGGAGCTTCGTGAAGACCGACGCGCCGGTCATTGCGCTGACTCACGTCAGGGTTATCGACGGAACGGGCACGGCCCCGCGAGAAGATCAGACGATTGTCCTCAGCCGGGGAAAAATTGAGTCGGTGAGCGATGCTTCTTCGGCAAATCTTCCCAAAGACGCGCAGGTGCTCGATCTCCATGGCTACAGCGTGATCCCCGGGCTGGTCGGAATGCACGACCATCTTTTCTATCCGGTTGGGCCGGGTTCCTTCGGCGATATGGCATACAGTTTTCCGCGGCTCTATCTGGCGGGGGGCGTGACCACCATTCGCACCACCGGTTCGATCGAGCCCTACACCGACCTGGAAATCAAGAAGGAGATCGACGCCGGCAAAATGCCCGGCCCGCACCTGCACGTCACCGGGCCGTACCTGGAAGGCACGGGATCGTGGGCCCTGCAGTTGCATCAGTTGTCCGGCCCTGAAGACGCCACTCGGACGGTAAATTACTGGCTGGACGAGGGCGTCGATAACTTCAAAGCCTACATGTTCATCACGCACGATGAACTGGCCGCTGCGATTGCGGCGGCTCACAAACGCGGCGCGAAAGTTACCGGGCATCTGTGCACGATTGGATTTCGCGAGGCGGCCGCGCTTGGGATTGATGACCTGGAGCACGGCTTGATGGTGGATTCCGAATTTCTTCCCGGCAGGATGCCTGGCGAGTGCAAGGGGGAAGAAGATCCGGTGCTCATGAGCAAGCTCGACATGAACGCGGGGCCGGTGCACGAGATGATTCTCGATCTGGTGGCGCGGCACGTCGCCATGACTTCTACCCTGCCGGTATTTGAAATGGGCAGCTTCCCGGGACGGCCTACTCTGCAGTCGCGGGTTCTGGACGTGCTCTCGCCGGATGCCCGCATGCTCCTGCTGCAACGGCGGGTGCGGTCCAGCGATGCCGCTGCGATTCGCAGCCGTTACGGAACTGACGTGTCTCCCTGGCCGGCGGCTTTCAGGAAAGAAGAGGAATTTGAATTTGCCTTCGCAAAAGCCGGTGGGCTATTGCTCGCCGGGTTGGATCCGACCGGCATGGGCGGCGTGATTGCTGGTTTTGGGGATCAACGCGAATTGGAGTTGCTGGTGGAAGCCGGATTCACGCCAGTAGAGGCCATCCATATTGCGACATACAATGGCGCGCGGTATCTGGGAGAACTGGATCGCATTGGGACGATTGCCCCTGGCAAACAGGCCGATCTCGTGGTGATCAAAGGTGATCCATCCACGAAAATTGAGGACATCGAGAATGTTGAGACAGTGTTCAAGGACGGGATCGGCTACGATTCGGCGAAACTGATCGAATCGACGCGCGGGCAGGTGGGATTGCGATAGCGAGCTAGCACGAACGGCTCGCAACTATTTCTTGCGGCGCTTTCCCCGGCGTGGCTTCGGCTCTTCTTCCAGGACTGCGAAGTTGATTTTCTTTTCTACGGGATCGATCCGGTCGACCAGAACTCGCAGGCGATCTCCTATGCGGTAAGTTTTGCGGGAGTGCTGGCCGATGATTTCGCGCGTGTTTTCGTGGTAGGTATAGCGGTCGTCGATCAGAGTGTTGAGCGGGACCAGCCCTTCGACGAAAAGCTCGGTGAGTTCTACGAAAAACCCAAACTTGGTAACGCTGGTGATCAGGCCGTCGAAGTCTTCGCCGACCCGGTCCTCCATAAATTTCACTTTCTTCCATTCCATCAGCTCGCGTTCGGCGTCATCAGCGCGGCGTTCGGACTGGCTCGATTCTTCGGCGATCTCATGGAGTTCCTCAACGGCGATCGGGCCGCCCAGCGGGGCATGCGACTCGCGGTGAGCGGCGTGGTCGCGGCGCTTGGACCAGGGCGACGGAGAAGCTTCCTCTTGGGTCCCAAGTTCAACCAATACGGAACCGGGTGCCCCACTTCTCGCCGGTTTTGCGAGAAGTGGGTTCCCGCGAAGAACTTCTTTCAGGATGCGGTGAACGATCAAATCCGGATAGCGGCGGATGGGGCTAGTGAAGTGGGTGTAGGTCGGTGCTGCTAGCGCAAAGTGGCCCAGGTTTTCTTCCGAGTACCGCGCTTGCTTCAGCGAGCGCAACATCAGGTAGCTCAGGATTCGCTCTTCTGGCTTCCCCGCAATCTTTTCCGTGAGCTTCTGATACATCCTCGGGGTGATGTGAACTTCTTTGGGGATCTCCAGGTCGCGGACGCGCTTGCCGCTGCCGTAGGCGGCGCGACGATCGGCCTTCATTTGCACGCGCTGGATGGGGAGAGCGCCTACCCCTAAGGAATATCCGAAGGTTGCGGCAATGGTTTCGAAGTCGTAAACGCGCTTGGCATCGGGCTTCTCGTGGATGCGGTACAGGCTGGCGATGCGGTGCGACTCCAGGTGGTGCGCAACAGTTTCGTTGGCCGAGAGCATGAACTCTTCAATCAGGCGATGCGCGATGTTGCGTTCGGAGCGCGTGATGGACTTCATCAGGCCGAATTCATCGAATTCAATCACCGGCTCGGGAAGATCGAAATCGATGGATCCTCGGCGCTCGCGCTTGCGGTTCAGGATTTGCGCCAGGTCGCGCATCAGTTCAAAAGTCGAGACCAGCGGAGCGTAGCGCTTGCGCAGCGGCTGGTCGCCTTCCAGGATCGCGTTCACGTCGGTGTAGGTCATGCGCTCGGCGGAGCGAATTACGCCTTCGCCCAGGTCGTATGCCACGATCTCGCCACGGTGATCGATCTCCATGATGCAGGACAGGACAAGACGCTCGACCTGCGGCCGGAGGCTGCAGATGTCGGTCGAGAGTTCCAGGGGCAGCATGGGGACGGCGCGGTCGGGAAAGTAAACGCTGGTTCCGCGGAGGCGGGCCTCCTGATCTAGCGCGCTGTCCGGGGTGACGTAGTGCGCGACGTCGGCGATGTGAACCTGCAGTTCGTAATTATGATTGGCCAGTTGGCGGACCAGGACGGCGTCGTCAAAGTCGCGGGCGGTCTCTCCGTCGATGGTGACAATGGCGAACTCGCGGAAGTCCCGGCGGCGGTGAAGCTCGCTGGACGGGATGATCGCGGGAACGTTCTGGGCTTCCTCCAGCACTGCCGACGGAAAATGATGTGGGAGGTGGAATTTACGGATGGTAATTTCTACGTCCACGCCGAAGTCATCCTCGCGGCCCAGGACTTCAATGACTCGGCCCCGCGGATTCTGAGTGGCGCTCGGCCACTCGGTGATTTCCACATCGACTACTACGCCTTCCAGGTCCGACCAGTCGGCGTGGCGGGCAGCTTCTTCGCCAAGCACTCGATGCGCGGACTTCTTTTTCCCCCGAGACCTCGGCGTTGCCTCTGTTGAACCGGCAACATCTTTCACTACAGGGGATTCCTGGCCCTCGGGGATTACGATTTCCTGCGTGATCTTGCTGTCTATGGGAGTGACATAGTTTCTTCGATCGCCGTAGTGGAAGATTCCTACCACTGTCGGGTGGGCGCGGTTCACGGGACGGACGATGCGCCCTTCGGCGCGGCCGTCTGGCCGGACGTTTTGCACGTCCACCAGCACCAGGTCCCCGTGCATGGCGTTGCCAATCTGGTGCGGAGGGATGAAGACGTCTCCCGCTAATTTCGATTTCAGGGCGGGAGTGAGCGACTTTGCATCCGGGATCACAAACCCGAAGCCGTCGCGGTGCATGGTGAGACGTCCGGCGATGAGGTTCTTGTCCGCGGCAACCTGAGGCAGAGCATAGCGGTCGGAATCCACCGCGATCAGGGCGCCGCTTTTCACCAGCTTATGAAGATGATCGTTGAGCCCGTGGCGCTCCTCTCCGTGCAGTCCCAGCTCGCGGACTAGCTGCTTGTATCCAGCCTGGCGTTTGGACTGGCGGGCGATGTGTTTCAGGATGGCGCTGTCGGAGAGCATGAGGCAGCTTTCAATCAGCTATCAGCATAAACTACTGCCAAGGTGCGTGACTTGGGAGAAGGACCACACGGGCGACCGGGGTGGTCGGGGACGAGACGCTCGCTGGGTTCGCGGGGCGGACGAGGAGTCCGCCCCTACACAAGATCATTTGGCTGCGAAGTACTTTTCTTCCAGGATTCGGCGGTGGTGGAGTTCGTGGCCGGCGGTGATGTAGGCGAGGGCGCGGACGGTCACTTCATTGTTGTTAGTGATGCCGCGGCGGGTCCAGGCTTGCTCGTCGAGGTTGCGCAGCAGGGTTAGTGTCGCGCGACGGACGGCGATGTAGTCTTCGATGATTTCGGCAAGCGGCGCCCGGGGCCCGTTGCGGACGTAGTCATCCTGCTCGAAGCCTTCGATGGGCGTGCGATCCCCGCGACAGATGCGCAAGGCACGGTAGGCGAAGATGCGTTCGGTGTCGCAGACGTGCCCGAGCAGTTCCCTTGCCGACCATTTGTCGGGTGCATAGCGGAAATCCGCATCAGCTTCGTCGCAGCCCGACAGAAGGAGTAGCATCTGGCGGCGTTGCGATTCCAGCGTGCCCAAGATATCGGTGCCGGGGACGAGCGAGATGTAGCGTTCGTAATAAGAATCGTATTCGCCACGTTCGGGGCGGGCAATGGAGATGGAAGACAGGACGGCTTCAGACATGATGATTGCTCCTCATTTAGGCCGAACTATGAGCCGAACTATGAAAAGGGATGCAGATTAGCTTTCTTTCGCCCCTGACGGGGCTGGACATATCTTTCCACGCCTGTCCCACGGCTTACGCCGTGGGCTGCACACTTTCGCCACTTCGTGGCTGCGCTACGCACGGCCCGGCTAATGGCTCATAGCTCGCTGCCCAGAATAACGCCCAAAATGGCAAAAGGGTATGGAGCGAAAATTAATTCCGGGAATCGTTACACGCAACAGGGTACAAAAGGGCCGCTCCCCAGCGCGAGTGGGACGGGGGCTGCAAACCTGTGGTACGTACCCCGCTATGAACTTTCGTTGGAAATAAAGGGTTTTCCACAGCGCTCAAAATGAGACTCCGGAGTACAATTCGCTTTGGTCACGAAAGTGCGGCCAGAGAGCTCTAATCCCAACAAGGAAAGGAACCATAAGTCCCATGTGGAAGCCCACAAATCAACCTCAGAGCCCTGCCCGGCCCGGCGAGCCGGAGCGCCCAACCACGTCTACCCCGAGTGCGCCAGCAATGTCGGCCAGTGAGCCGGCCAGCGCCCCGCGTCCGGTCACCACGACCACTGCGGATCAGGCGACCATCGGTAAGTCGCTGGTGATCAAGGGTGAGGTGACAGGTTCCGAATCTCTGTACATTGATGGCCGCGTAGAAGGGTCGATCAATCTGTCGGGTAACCGCGTGACCGTCGGCCGCAATGGGGTGGTGTCGGCGAACATCAACGCGCGAGAGATCGTGGTGCTGGGCAAGGTTCGCGGGAACCTAACCGCCAGCGACCGGGTGGACATTCGCAGCGACGGCTCGCTGACCGGAGACGTGATCGCGGCGCGCATCTCCATTGAAGATGGCGCGTTCTTCAAGGGCGGCATCGACATCCGCAAGGGCGGACAGCCGCAGCAACAGCAACCGAAGGCCAACGGCGAAGAGAAGGCCGTTGCGAGCGAGTCGACCGCAGCCGTGGGCGCGCGCGCGTAAGGCTTTCGCTCTCTCAAATGGGCAAGAGCGGGCACCCCTACGGGTGTCCGTTTTTCTTTTCCAGGAAATGCCGCTGTGCGCGCGCAAACGCGGGAGTCCCTTCACGGAAATTTCGTAAGAAGATAAGTTGGGCACTGCGCAGGGCACCTCGCCGGGGTGCCCTTTTGGGCGGGAACTACTCAGGCATTGGGCCGAGACGACTTCTTGGGGGAAGGAAACAACTTTCTATGAGCTGCGTCGGTCCGGAGTTCGGATTGTTCCAATAACTGATTAAGCTGTGCGATGAGGATCGAAAACTGGTTGTGGTCCTGTTCTTTTGCAATGCGTTCGCAAAGTTCCTTGACGTGATGCTTCTCCTGTTCATCCAACATCCCCATGTTCTCCCTTCTTTGGAACTGGATTGAGGGAGTCGCGGTAGTCTTCCACTTGCTGTCGAAAGCAGACGAATGTGATCGTTTAGTGCATTCCGCAACTCACGCATAGTCGATGTAGTTCCTCGACAATATGAGTTGCCGCCACCTGCGAACAAAGTTGCTGGATGCGTTCCTCCAGCTGCCGTGCCACGCTGCCGCAGTGTGGCAGATGGGAAAGACTGTAGGACATACCGCAAACCACTGGTTTCCAACTCAACGAGTACAGCGTCCGCTCACTCCAGGAACATACAATCCCCATAGGAGTAGAAACGGTAACGCGCTGCTACTGCGTGCTCGTAAGCTCGCGTCACGTTCTCTTTTCCACCAACGGCGCACACCAGCATGAGCAGCGTCGATTGCGGCAAGTGGAAATTCGTAAGTAGTCCCTGGACGACCTGAAATCTGAATCCTGGGTAAATGAAGAGATTGGCTTCTCCGCAGCCGGCGAGCACTTCGCCTGAGTTCTGCTGGGCGACGTATTCCAGGGTGCGAACGGTTGTAGTTCCAATGGCGATGATGCGGCGGAACTCGGCCCGTGCTTTTTGGATCGCGGCAGCGGCTTCTGGCGAGATGGAATATTTCTCCGAGTGCAGGTGATGCGCTTCGACCTCCTCTGTACGAATGGGTTGGAAGGTTCCCAATCCGACGTGGAGGGTGATTTCTGTTTGCTCAATCCCGCGCTGAGCGAGTTGGGCGAGGATCTCCGGAGTGAAGTGAAGGCCGGCTGTGGGAGCGGCTACCGATCCTCGTTCACGGGCGTACACGGTTTGATATCGACCGTGATCCGCAGCCGAATCCGGACGTGCAATGTAGGGCGGAAGCGGGATGTGCCCGATCTTCTCGACTGTGGCAAAGAAATCAGCTGCCGGCGCGAAACGAATGTGTCGCTCGCCGAATTCTCCTCGGGAGATGACTTCGGCCTGAAGTTCGTCCTGCTCGCCGAAGAAGAGATGCTCGCCGACTGCGATCTTGCGTCCGGGACGGACCAGGCACTCCCAATCGTTGGGATCGTGCTGCAACTGCCGGGTGAGGAGGACCTCGACGCGGCCGCGTAGGAAATCGCGCGAAGCTGGGTTGGCGGGACTCAGGGCTTGGGACTTAAGACCCTGACGGCGAGCATAGAGGCGCGCGGGGAAGACTTTAGTGTTGTTGAAGACGAAGAGATCTCCCGGGTGCAGCAGGCTCGGGAAATCACGAAACCGGCGATCCTCGAAGGAACCGGTCGACTTTGAGAGGTGAAGCAGGCGTGAGGAGGCTCGATCCGGCAGGGGTTGCTGGGCGATCAATTCTTCCGGAAGTTTGTAATCAAAATCTGAAACCAGCACGCCATTCGATTATAGGGAGAGAAGCTGGATTGCCGCGCACTTCCGAGTGGAATTACGGGCAATTTTCGTTGAAAATGGATTGTATGAGGCGGAGAGGGCTGATAGTATGCGGTTGCCGCCTGCGGTTCGCTTTTTGTCATCTCCCCTAAAGGTAAGGAATGCCTACGGAACGCAAACACAGGGAAGAAATCGTTCACTACGGACGAATGCTGCACGAAAAAGGATTCGTCGCGGCCATGGACGGAAATCTCTCCGTAAGGCTGAAGCAGGACCGGATTCTAGTGACGCCCACTGGCCTGAGCAAGGGATCGATGCGCCCCGCGGACCTGGTGATCGTGGATCTCGATGGCAAGCAGGTTGCTGGACGCCGCAATGTCACCAGCGAGATCGGGATGCACTTGATGATTTACCGTACGCGGGCCGACGTGAAGGCCATTGTGCATGCGCACCCGCCGACCGCGACCGGGTTCGCCGCAGCGGGCATTGCCCTGACGGAGCCTCTGGTTTGCGAAGTTGTGATGGGCTTGGGATGCATTCCGCTGGCTCGCTATGGAACCCCGGGAACAGCCGAACTGGCGCAGAGCCTGGAGCCGTACGTTCCCAAGTACGATGCGATTCTGATGTCGAATCACGGGGTTGTGGCCTACGGCGACACCATCGAGCACGCTTACATGAAAATGGAAACCGTGGAGCATTTTGCGGAGATCTCTCTGGTCACGCATTTGCTCGGCCGCCAGCAGCCTTTGCAGGAGCGGGAGATCGAGAAACTCTTGCTGGCCCGCACCAAATATTTTGGAGCGAAGAACGCCGCATCGATGCCCTTGCCGCTGCCTCGGATCCCCGAAGAGGTGAGTTAGACAGTTGCCAGTTTCCAGTTCACTTAGTCCCCTCCCAGGCGGATGCGGAAGCCGGCACGGAAGTTGATGGGCAGCGCGGGGTAGCCTACGACTTCGTTATAGCGGCGATCCAGGGCATTCTCCACATTGACGTGCACCGTGAGGCGGGGATGTACGGCGTACCATCCGCCTAGATCGGCGCGAACATATCCCGCGGCGTGATCGATGTTGAAACCCAGAAAATCGGAGTCGGGACGGCGTCCCACGAAACTTCCGGAGACATTTCCTCCCCATCGCGACCCGAGATAGGACAACAGAACGGTCGCGGAATGCTTGGGGCGCCGGAGCAACGGTTGGCCCGGATTGTAGAGAGAGTTGATGGGCGCGGGGTTCACCAGAATTTGGGTTGAAGTGTAGGTGTATGCCGTGTTCAGCAGCAGCCGCGAGCGCATTTTCGATTGCAGGTCCGCTTCGACGCCGTGAGCCAGCGCCTGGTTCACATTCCTATATTCTCCAATGAAGTTCACGGGATCGACAGTCACATAGTTGATCTGGTCGTGAAAAAGATTGTTGAAATAGGTAGTGGTGAACACGTACCGGCCTTGCAAGAAATTCTGCTGCAGCGCGGCTTCGAACGATCGCGAGCGCTCCGGCTTGAGCGCGGTATTGGCTTGCGTGTACGGAGGCCCGGCGAAGGTCTCTTCCAGCCGCGGTTCTTTAAATCCGGTGGCATAGGCGAAGCGGAGGCGGGTTCCGGAGAACGTTTCCCCGCCTCTTAACGCCTGCCAGGCAACTGCCACGCGCGGAACGCCTGTGTTGCCGAAGGCGCTGTTGTGAATGAAGCGCGCTCCGGCAATGAAATCGAAGCGGTCCACAATAATCTGCTGTTGCGCGTAGGCCTCATGGTTCAGGCGCTGTCCGTGGGTCTGAGGCGGATAATCAAGGTTTCCCACGAAACCGTTTTCGTTTTCCACGCGATAGCCAAACGTCGTGTGCGACCACGTTCGTTCGGAATAGTCTCCCTGGTACTCGACTCCGGCACGGTTGATGCGGTCAACCTCATTCGAGGGGAAATCGAACACGCGCGCCGGATCTCCGTTGGGATTGAGTTCGTAGTAGCGATACAGATAGTCGAAGCCGGTGAGGTGATGCTCCCAGCCTGAGGGAGCCCGCACCGCGAGTTCTGCGCTGCCGAGAATGTTGTTGAGCTGCGACCAGTCGCTGGGATTGGGCGGCTGAAGAGGAGTGCCATTGAAATTCCATTCGCCGGGCACGCCTGTGTGCGAGTTGGAATGCCGGAAACGAACGCGCAGTGAGGTGCGATCGTTCAGTGCCGCGCCCATGTTGGCGCCCTCCAATGAATCGGAGTAGGCATTGTTGATCCACGCTCCTGCCGTGTTGAACTGATCCGCGAACAGGTTGTAATCGAAGCGGTCGTGGGCGCCCGCGAGTGACGCATAACCCGTCGCAGTAGAAAAATTCCCTCCACTTGCGCCGAAGCGCAGTTCGGGAAGGGGAGTGTTGCCGGTCCGGGTCCAGACCTGAACGACGCTCGTCATGGCATCGGAACCATACAGAGTGCTTTGCGCGCCGCGGACGAACTCCAGGCGTCCAGCCTCGTTCAGCGGAAGTGTGCCGAAATCGAAAGTCCCACCGGGCTCGTTGACCGTCACCCCATCGACGATGACCTTGTTATATCGGGACTCGCCCCCGCGGACGAACAAGGAGGTGAGCGAGCCGCGCTGTCCCGCGGCATTCACCACCGCACCGGGCAGAAAGCGCACCGCGTCGGCAGCCGCAGGCGGGTTCATCGTAGTGAGTTGCTCGCCATTCAGCGTGTCGACGTCAGCCCCGGCGGCTTCACCCGTCACGGCGGTGCGCGTGGCGGTTACGACTACGGTTTCGGAGGCGGGCGCGAGACGGAGCTTGATGGTGACTTCGCGCTCTGTGGAAAAATCGACGGTTTCTGCAGCAAAGCCTGGGGCGAGAACTCTGACCCGGAATGATCCGGAATCCGGCAGGCGCATTTGCGCAGTCCCCTCGGCCGATGTCACGGCAGTCTTGAGGATCTTCGAATCGCTCGACCGGATCAGCGAAACGCGAGCTCCCGGAACCGCCGCGGAGCTGGGGTCGACAACTTTTACGCTGAGTTCGCTGGCTGACGCCGCGACTGAGAGAAGAAGAAAATAGAGAGCACGAATGCGCATTCTGGCCTCCTTGGCACGCGAAAGAGGTTAAGGAGTACGGAAAGCGCCGGTCTCCTGGCTTGCGAGTAAGGATGGTGAGATCCGGAAATAACCTGCGGCCTTCCCAGGGTTCGGTCCCAGTGGCCGGAGGCGGTTTCCTCGCTTACAGTTGCGCGGCAGCGCGGGATTTGCACCCGCTTCCCTGTCTTCGATTTCGCGAAGACGCGCATTCCGCAGAACTTCAAAGAGCTGAAACGACTGTGGCTTCTGAATTTACTGGCAGCAGTCTCGCGATGTCAAACCGCAGAATACAGTCGCGCCCCGGAGCGCGGCGAATTCCAGGCTGAATTTTGTTCTGCCCAGGAACTAGTGCCTCCAGCGGCCGATCACGTACAGGATGAGCGACAGCAAAACGCTCAACACGATCGAGGTAGCCAGGGGAAAGTAGAAAGTCGTGTTCTTGCCGCGGTAGAGAATGTCGCCGGGAAGGCGCCCGATCGGCAGGTTGGTGCGGCCCAGCAGAACGAGTACGACTCCTGTGACCAGCAGGATGCCCCCAAAGACAATCAACAGTTTTCCGAAATCTGTCATTACGAATTTCCCAGTGGTGAATCCCGCGCTATTGAAAGGGTAGCGCAAAAACGCTAGTGCGAGTCAGGCGTGAAAGGCCACGGTTAACTTTGCGACGAAAAGTACTTGACACAAGCGCGCGGCAACTTTACTCTATGCCCATGCTGGATTCGCGCCCGCATCGGGTTCGACGCTTCCACCGCTCGTCAGCAGGCTCGCGGCCCGAGTTGGACACCCCTTCCAACCTCGCCGAAGATTTGCGATTCATTCGTGACACCATGGAGCGCGCTTCGGCATTCACCGCGGTTTCCGGGTGGGGACAGGTTATTTCCGGTGGGACCGCGCTGGGCGCGGCCGCAGTCGCAGCGCGGCAGAGTTCTCCCTTCGGCTGGCTCCGCGTTTGGCTGGCGGAGGGAATCGTCGCGGTCGTGATCGGGCTGCTGGCATGCACCTGGAAGGCGAACCGGCGCGGCTTGCCGCTGTTCTCCGGCCCGGCGCGGAAAGTGGCGCTGGGACTGGCTCCGCCTCTGGTCGCGGGAGCATTCCTCACCTTTGTGCTGTTTCGCGCGGGGTTGCAGGCGGCATTACCCGCAGCGTGGCTTTTGCTCTATGGCGCGGGAATCATGACGGGTGGGGCGTACTCCGTTTCCATCGTTCCAGTCATGGGATTGTGTTTCATGCTCGTGGGCTCGTTGGCGGTGCTGGGTCCGGCGGCCTGGGGAAACTGGTTCCTGGCAGCGGGATTCGGCGGACTGCACATTGTGTTCGGATTTCTGATTGCGAGGAGGCACGGTGGGTAGGGCGTTGTCATTGCGCGGCAAGCACGCGAAATCGGAGCATCGGGTTCATCCCACCTCGGCGGAAAAGAACCACCAGCACTCTGCCGCGCGCACCCCGGAACTTCCTGAACTGGACCGGCTGATCCATGAGCGCATTCGGCTGGGAATCGTCAGCGCACTGGCCACCAACGATTCGCTGAGCTTCAACGATCTCAAGCGCGTGCTCAAAACCACCGACGGGAACCTCAGCGTGCATGCGCGGAAGCTGGAGGAGGCGCAGTACATCTCCTGCGTCAAATTTTTCGAGGGGCGGGTGCCGCGAACCGAATACCGGTTGACCGCGACAGGTCGGAAGGCGCTGGCCGAGTATCTGGACCAGATGGAAGAGTGGATCCGGGTGACGCGGAAGGAGTAGGGGCCTTTTTTTTTGCACTTGCTACTTTGCATCACAAAGTTCACTGCTGGGAGTGAGTTCATGTCCAATTCCGAAATTGAGCACACCAATCTTCAGGGCGGCATTCGAGAGGCGACGCGCTTTTGGGAGCCTCGCCGGCTCTGGTATAACGCGATACTTTTCGCGATTGTGCTGTTGTGGGTCGTGCTGACCTGGCCACATTTTCGCCCCGCGCTGAATTGGGCGGATCTGGGCAGGATGACGATCCTCGGGCTGTTGGCCAATGTTTGCTACTGCGCCGCGTATGTGGCCGAGTTCTTTATCCAGGGAGCGCTGCCGGCGAAGTTCTGGCGGCGCGCGCGCTATGCGGTGTGGGGGGCGGGCATGCTGCTGGCTATCGTTGTAACCAACTATTGGATTGCCGATGAGATCTATCCCGATTTTTCCCGAAGCACCGCGCTCTCGGCAGTGATAACCCGTCCTGGCGGACATGGGAGCAACCTGAATTTTCCGGCGCCTTTGGCCGTGGTCGGGTTTCTCGCCGCATGCGGTGGATTGTTTGTGGCTGCTGCCGCGGTGGTGATTTTCTGGTTTGCGCGCAAGCCGAAGTTCGCGCGCGTCGCTGGTACCGCGGTTGGCATTGGAGGCGTGCTGTATTTTGGGCTGCTGCTCGGATTCTCAGCCAGCAGTCATGATCGGGCGCTGGCTCTCGGACAGGAGAAGTACTTCTGCGAAATTGATTGCCATCTGGCTTACGCAGTTGTCGATGTGAAGAGCCAGCTCCGCGGCGAGTCGAAAGATTATGTCGTTACGTTGCGAACCCGCTTTGACGAGACTACGACCTCGGCACAGCGCCCCAAGGATGCGCCTCTCGTGCCATCCCCGCGAGAGGTGCGCGTGATTGACAGTTCAGGACGCGCTTACGAGCCGGCGTCGACGGCCGGGGCATCCCTGATGACGCCGCTTCGCCCGGGAGAATCGTACAACACCGAGATTGACTTCCGCATACCGAAGGATGCCAGCGGCCTACGCTTGTTGATTCAGACCATCCCGGCGTGGCCGGATCGCGTTCTCATTGGAGATGAGAACAGTTGGTTGCATAAGAAGACGTATTTTGCACTGTAAAGGGGTCAAAGTGGTGGCGCTGAAATTCATGCGATGGCGGCCACCGTTGGATTTCGACCACCGGAAACGCCGGCTACACGCCCAGCGCTTTTTGGATTTCGCCCGCAATGGCAGCGGTGATGGACTGCATCTTCGCTTCGGAGTCGGCCTCGACCATCACTCTCGCCAGCGCTTCGGTTCCGGAATAGCGCACCACTACCCTGCCCGTGCCATTCAGTTCGCGCTCGGCGGATTGAATTGCGCCCTGGATCGCGGGGACCTGCGCGAACGGAACTTTCTCGCGGACACGAACGTTCTGTATTTTTTGCGGGAAAACTTTCAGGTCGGCGACCAATTCGGCCAAAGGCTTTTTGGAACGGACGATGATGTCCATCAGGCGCAGGGCCGTGAGCAGGCCGTCTCCTGTCGTAGAGTCCCCATCGCGAAAGATGATATGGCCGGACTGTTCCCCTCCCAGCGTGGCCCCCGTCTTCAGCATCTCTTCCAGAACATACTTGTCGCCGACGTTGGCGCGCAGCATGCGAATGCCGGAGTTCTTGAGCGCGATTTCCAGACCCATGTTGGACATGGTTGTGGAGACGACGGTATCGGCCTTTAACGTTCCTCCAGCATGCATGTCGCGGGCGGTCGCCAGCAGCACGGCATCGCCATTGACGACCCGTCCCTGGGCATCACAGAACAGAGCCCGGTCGGCATCCCCGTCGAACGTGACTCCCAGATCGAATTGGCCGCGCGCTTCGGCTACCTGCTTGCCCAGCGTTTCGGGATGCAGCGCGCCGCATTGTTCGTTGATGTTCTTGCCATCAGGAGAAACGTGGATGAATGTCGCTTGAATCCCGAGAATCCGAAATAATTCCGGCGCTTCTGCAGTGGCGGCGCCATTCGCGCAGTCAACCAGCACCCGCTGTTTACTCAGGTCGGATTTGACGCTGGCAGCGAGTTCCTTGATGTAAGCGTGGCGCAGTTCCCCTTCGCCGGGGAGCGAAGGGCGAGGAACTTTGAGTGCAGTATCGTCCGCCGCCGCGGGATTCTGCAGTAAGGCGAAGATTTCTCTCTCAATGGCCAGTTCGCGTTCGTCGGTGAGTTTGAATCCGTCGCCGGAGAAGACCTTAATGCCGTTGTCGGTCCAGGGATTATGCGACGCGGAGATGACAACGCCTGCTGCCATCCCGCGCGAACGGGCCAAATAGGCTACGCCCGGTGTGGTAATCACGCCGGCGCTGTGCACATCGACTCCCACAGCGGCTAATCCTTCGGCTACGCGATCGGCGATCCAGCGGCTGGACTCGCGCGTGTCCTGTCCGATAACGGCCTGGGCTCTCGATTGATTGCGGAGCAAGTCGTGTCCCAGGGCCCGGCCGATCAGGTACGTGCTTTGCTTGGTCAGCGGAAATTCGCCTGCGACGCCGCGAATGCCATCGGTTCCGAATAATTGACGTTGGGTCATAGAAACACGCTCTTGCGCTCGCTTCGCTTCTCGGGACAGCCCAAGGGGCTGCCCGTACGGATGCGAGAGTCAACGAGAGATCATATACGACAAGCGGGTCGGTTTCAGTGCGTTGTGGGAGTCCCGACTCTTTCTACGACGACGGTGACCCGGATGGATGTGCCTTGGGTAACTTGGACCAATGGATCAGCGACATAAGCATTGGTGGTGAAGACCGCGCTGCCCAGAGTCCCGCTGGCATCGATCGGGTCGGTAATGGCGGCATCGATTTTCTCCACGTGATGGCGGGGGCCGGTAATGGTGATGCGGGCAGGATCGGCGTCTATGCGAACGATCTGGGCTCCGGTGGCGAAGTTGCCCGTCACTCGCGGATGAACTTCCACTTCCCGGGTCAGCCGCGTATCGAAGGACAGCCGTAGCTGGCTGGGCACGACTTGAACGATGCTGACGTCGCGGGGATGATCGACTTGCTGCGCCGTAAGGTCAAAGGTGCGCTCCTGGGCCTTGGAGCCAGCCAGGTCGAGTACAGCCTGCACGTCGTTGGCGCGGAGTTGCCGAATGACGCGCTCGGGGCCGCGCACGCGGATGAAAGCTTCGGGAACGGACTCGGCGCTGATTTCTAGCTCGGCGGGAACATTCTGGAAGACGATCGGAGCCCGGACCGCCACTTCGGCTGGCCGGTCATTGCGCGAGATCATGAACCACAACGCCGTCGCCAAGATCAACGACATCAGCTTCAGGCCGAAGTTGTGGAACACATGACGCTTGAAGAATCCGATCATAAGGACTCCGATTGTGAGCCCTGCTCAGATTTGCGATTGGGAGCAGGCTCCGTGAAAGGAGAGTGCAGGGGGGCATCGGATTCGTCGTCAATATTTTGTGCAATCGACGTCGGTAGAGCAGAGGGAGTCATGTGGCGGCGAAGTTCCGCCCCAAGGCGATCGCGCAATTGTTCGACGGTGAGATCGCGCTCGATACGGCCGCCAACGGCCACGCTGATGGCGCCAGTTTCTTCGGAGCAGATGACGGCGATGGCGTCGGTTTCCTCCGTGATGCCAATCCCGGCGCGGTGGCGCGTGCCCAATTGGGTGGAGAGCAGGGGATTCATCGACAGCGGAAGAAAGCAGGCTGCGGCCGCGATCCGGTCCTTCTGCACAATCACGGCGCCATCGTGAAGAGGAGCGCTGGGACGAAAAATGGTGGCGAGCAGATCGTAGGAGAGGCGGGCATCGAGCGGGACTCCGCTTTCGATGTGGGTGCGAAGTCCGATCTCGCGCTCAATCACGATGAGAGCGCCGGTTTGATGCTGGGAAAACAAGTTGGCGGCCAGCACGATGTCGTCGTAGGAATCACCTTCGTTGGCGGAGCCGCCGAGGAACGTCAAGCGCCGGCCAAGATCGGCGAGAACGTGCCGTATTTCCGACTGGAAGACTACGATCAGGGCAAACACGACGTACGGCAGGACGCGGCTCACCACCCAGTTCAGCGTCGTGAGTTCGCCGATTTGGGCGAAGTAGAACAGGATTGCCAGCACCGTGAGCCCGACCAGCATGGGCACGGCTCGGGTGCCGCGGATCATCACCAGCACCTGATAGATGAGCAGGGCCACCAGGATGATGTCGAGTGCAATCCATGCGCCTTGCGTCCAGGGTGTGATGGCCGGGGGCATTTGGGTTCCATTGTAATGCACAGAGAATTTGGGGGGGCCCTGAGCTCCAGGCAACACCGGCATACTGCCGTTTCCCCTGTGGTCCTCTGCGTCCCCTGTGGTGAAGAGGGTCTCTGGCTATTGATCCTGTTTCTTCGTCACCTGCGCCTGAATTTGCCCACGGGCGAGGCGCGCCGAGATTTCGTCGCCCACTTGGACCGCCGCAGAATCCTTGACCAGCTTGCCTTGGGCATCGAAAACAAGAGCGTAGCCGCGGTCCAGGATTGCCAGCGGGGAAAGGGACTGAAGGGCGGTGTCCAAGCGCTCGCTGCGCACCCTGTGCTGCAGCAGCACGTTCCGGGTCACCGCGACCAGGGCCGACGTCTTGCTTTCCAGTTCTTTGCGCACCCCCGACAGCACCAGGCGCAGATCGTAATGGCGCACCGCTGCGGAAACCGTTTCCCAGCGGCGGTGCAGTTGTTGAAGCAGGTTGCGCTCGGCAAGTTCCATGCGATGGCTGAGATCGTCCAGCTTTTGCTGGCGCTGGCGGATCACTTCCATGATGCTGCCGAAGGCGCCGTGCTGGGCGAGTTCCGTCAGGGCCTGACGACCCATCAGGAGCCGGTAGCGCATGGCGCGGTTCAGGCGCTCGTGCAAGGCGGACGTTTGTTCTTCGATCTCCTGGCGCGAGCGGATTACAAGTTCGGCTGCCGCCGAAGGTGTAGGTGCGCGAAGATCAGCGACAAAATCGGTGATGGTGAAATCCGTCTCGTGACCTACGGCCGAAATGACCGGAATTTTGGATGCAACAATGGTGCGCGCTAAGGCTTCGTTGTTGAAGGAGGCAAGGTCTTCGGCGGAGCCTCCGCCGCGGGCCACGATGAGCACGTCGACATTGTCCTGCTTGTTGAAATAGCGGATTCCTTCGGCCACTTCGTAGGACGCGGCGTCTCCCTGGACCTGCGCGGGAAAGATGACGACATTCACGGAGTGATGGCGGCGCTGGAGAATGTTGAGGATGTCGCGCAGTGCGGCGGCATTCGCCGAGGTGACAATCCCGATGCGCGAGGGAAGCGACGGTATCGCCTTCTTGCGCCCGGCCGCGAATAGCCCTTCTGCCTCGAGCTTCGCTTTCAGTTGCTCGAACGCGAGTTGCAGCGATCCCGCGCCTTTGGGTTCGATGTATTCGGCGGAGATCTGCAATTCTCCCCGATCTTCGTAGACCGTGACGCGGCCGCGTACCACTACCTGTAGGCCGTCGGCTGGACGAAAACGCAGAAGCCGCGCCGAGGAGCGGAACATCACGACCCGGATCTGGGCGTTGCCGTCTTTGAGCGTGAAGTAAAGATGTCCCGACTCGGGAGCGCGGAAGTTCGAGATTTCACCTTCCACCCAGGCGTCGGAATATTCGCGCTCGATGTGCGTGCGCACGGCAGCGACCAGGTCGCGGACTTTCCAGACCCGGCGCTCCGGGCCACGGAAGTTGAACCCCAGCTGGTCGGAGAGGGAGGACACTCTCGCAGTTTATCCCAAGGCTCACCACAGAGCGCACATGCGGGACCACAGGGGAAATCACAAAGGCAAAGCCCCACCTTACGAAAAAACGCGTAGGGCGGGGCACCGTGTCGTTCTGTCTTTCTTCTAGAAAGCTGCGTCGAAGCGGAAGACGTCGGCTACCTGAAAACTGACTCGGTTCACGAGCACCAGGTTTCCGCCGATGAATACGTGCCGGTAGCCCGGATCCGGAGGAGGAAGCATGACCTCCAACTCTCGCGGGCAGGGCTCCATTCTGCTACGAAGGCCAGGAGGGAGTGTCCCGTTCACGATCAACTGCCGCTCCAGCCCGGGAGGCAGACGATCCCGCTTGGCCAGGCCGCGAGGCAGATTCGAGTAGTGGGCGCGATACCAATCGTGAATATCGCGGTCGCGATCTTTGTAGTGGCCGCGGCCGTGCCCATTGCCGTGTTCGCGGGCTTCATGGCCATGACCGTGACCTTCCTCGCGATCCTGCCAGCGGTCGCCCTTATCCCGATCGTGTTTGTCGTGGCCGTGGCCATTGCCTTGCGCCACCGCCGCGGTCATGGAGAGCGCGAGCGAGACGACTACTACCGCACCCGTACGGAACCAGAGCTTCGGGGACATGGATTTCCTCCTCTGAATAGCTGTAGCCTCAGGTTAAAAGAACGCCAGCCACGCCACTAGATTACGGGAGGTCACCGTCGCGAGATGTGATCGCAATCAGAGGTTTGCAAGCCAACGATTGGAGGAAATAAATACGTGTAGGGACAGCCGCCATCGGCTGTCCGGCCGAGCGCAGCTCGGCGGCTGCTTGCCCCTGCAGGCAGGCAGTATCCCTTAGCGCCGCCAGAGGTGTGATCGCAATCAGAGGTCCGCAAGCCAACGATTGGAGGAAATAAATAAATGTAGGGACAGCCGCCATCGGCTGTCCGGCCGAGCGCGCTCGGCGGCTGTGTGAGCCCAGTACAGGCCGGCAGGATCCCTTAGCGCCGCTTAGCGAATACGCACGGACTATAATTCTTCCCCATGAATCTCGAGCACAAAGTAGAAGAGCTGAAGAAACGGAACCAGCTTGCCGAAGATGGAGGCGGAGCGCCCCGGCGCGAGCGGCAGCACAAAGCCGGGAAGATGTCAGCGCGCGAGCGCATTGAGTTTCTGCTCGACGAAGGCACCTTCGAAGAAACCGACAAGCTGGTCACGCATCGCTGCACCGATTTCGGCATGGCGGAACAGAAGATCTATGGCGATGGCTTCGTGACCGGCTACGGTCGAATCGAGGGACGGCTGGTCTATGTGTTCGCGCAGGACTTCACCGTCTTCGGCGGATCGTTGTCAGAAGCTAATGCCGGCAAGATCGTCAAAATCCTGGATCTAGCCGCGAAGATGGGCGCGCCCGTAATCGGGCTGAATGACTCAGGAGGAGCCCGGATTCAGGAAGGCGTGATGTCCCTTGCGGGGTACGCAGATATTTTTCTGCGTAACACTTTGTACAGCGGCGTGGTGCCGCAGATTTCGGCCATCATGGGCCCATGCGCGGGCGGAGCGGTTTATTCTCCGGCGATCACTGATTTTGTGCTCATGGTCGACAAGACCTCCTATATGTTCATCACCGGCCCGGATGTGATTAAGACAGTCACGCACGAAGAAGTCACCAAGGAGCAGCTCGGCGGTGCCATGACGCATAACGAGACTTCCGGCGTGGCGCACTTTGTGGCGCACGATGACGCCGAGTGCTTGTCGATGGTGCGCGAGCTGCTGAGCTTTATCCCCTCCAATAACCTGGATGAGCCTCCGAGAAGGACTTGCAGCGATCCCGTGGATCGCGCCGATGCCGCGCTGGATACGATGGTCCCGGCACAGTCGAACCAGCCCTACGACATCAAAGATGTGATTCATTCCGTGGTCGACGACGGATATTTCTTCGAGGTCCAGGAGCATTACGCGAGAAACATCGTTGTGGGATTTGCGCGCCTGGACGGGCGTCCGGTAGGCATTGTTGCGAATCAGCCGTCGGTTCTCGCGGGAACCCTGGACATCAATGCGTCAGTCAAGGGCGCGCGCTTCGTGCGCTTCTGCGATTGCTTCAATATTCCGCTGGTCACGTTTGAAGATGTTCCGGGATTCTTGCCGGGAACAGCCCAGGAGTATGGCGGGATTATCAAGCATGGGGCGAAGCTGCTCTTTGCCTTTGCCGAAGCCACCGTGCCGAAGGTGACAGTGATTACGCGTAAGGCCTATGGCGGGGCTTACTGCGTGATGGCGTCCAAGCACATTCGGACTGACGTAAATTACGCGTGGCCTACAGCGGAGATTGCGGTCATGGGACCGGAAGGGGCCGTGGACATTGTTTACAAGCGCGAGTTGGACGCGGCGGGCGCAAATCGCGAGCAGGTACGCCGGGAGAAGGTAGAAGAATTTCGCGAGCGCTTTGCCAATCCATACGTGGTGGCGGATCGAGGATTCGTGGATGCAGTGATCCAGCCGCGTGAAACGCGCAAGAAGCTGATCCAGGCACTGGCCATGCTGGAAACGAAGCGAGATAAAAATCCGCCCAAAAAGCACGGCAATATACCGCTGTAGAGACGTTGCTTGCAACGTCTCGGTTGCGAATTCGGCATTAGGGCTCGCTGGCACTGGCGGAGACGTAGCGGAGCTACGTCTCTACGCTGAGAAGGAGACTGCATGAAGAAGGCGGTTGTGATCGCGATTGTTTGTTCTCTGGCTTCCCCTGTGTTTGCGCAAGACGCTGCGAACTGGATTGCGGCTCTGCCTCAATCCAAGGATTACGTTCAGCACCGCGCTTCCAGCTATGACCGCAGCGGCGCGAATGCGGATGCGAGGCCTGTGGCCCCGGGTGAGACTTTGACTCTGCTGGACGAAGCCGGGCCGGGGCTCATCACGCATGTCTGGGTGACGATTGCCAGCGATGATCTGAATCATCTCAAGGCGCTGGTGTTGCGGATGTATTGGGATGGAGAGTCGGCCCCGAGCGTCGAGGCGCCCATTGGCGATTTCTTCGGGCTGGGACTGGGCGAGTATCACCTTTATCAGTCGCTGGCATTGTCCGTAAGTTCCGACAAGGCTCTGAATTGCTTCTTGCCCATGCCGTTTCAGAAGCACGCGCGCATTACTGTGACCAACGAAGGTTCGATCAAGACGGACGCCTTCTATTTCAACATCGATTACCGCGCTTACAGCAAGGCACTGCCCGCGGACCAGCTTTACTTTCACGCGCAGTACCGGCAGGAGGCCCCGGCGAAAGGGTGGAGCAATCAGTGGAAGTCGAACGGCGAGGCGATGGTCAATGACAAAAAGAATCTGAATGGCAAAGGCAATTATGTGTGGATGGAGGCGACCGGGCGCGGGCATTTTGTAGGCGTGACCATGTCGGTGCTGCAGAATCAGGATGGATGGTGGGGAGAAGGGGATGACATGTTCTTCGTCGATGGGGAGAAGACGCCTTCGATCAACGGCACCGGCTCGGAAGATTATTTTCTCGGCGCGTGGGATTTTGGCGGGCATCCGTTTTCTTACGCGCTGTTTGGGGCGCCCGTGGTAGGAAAAGAGGTCGCGGGTGGTCGGTCATCGGTATATCGGTTCCATTTGGATTCACCGATTCCGTTTACGAAATCGCTGCGCGCGACCATTGAGCATGGGCACGCCAATGTGCGGTCGGACAACTATTTTTCTGTCGCGTACTGGTATCAAACCGAGCCGCACGCGAGCTTCCCGGCTCTGCCTGCGCTCGAGCAGAGGATTCCGCGCCTTTATCCGGTGGGCGGGCCCGGGAATGCAGGGAAGTGAGCGGCACGCACTTTAGCGGCGTTTTCAGTAAAGGCCATATCCAGATACAAAGAAGGCAATCCAACCATGAAAGCAGTCGGCGATAGACGAGCCGCGCTTTAGCGCCGTGGAAGAGCGATGTTTTGTCGCCGTGGAAGAGCGGCGCTTTAGCGCCGTGGAAGAGCGATGTTTTGCCGCCGTGGAAGAGCGGCGCTTTAGCGCCGCGTTGCGTCTGTCCTAAACCTTCGGCCTTTAGGCCCTGTGTACCACTTTGGAATTCTCCACAGGCTGACTGTGACATATCTCACAGACGATCCTGCTGGGGCCGGACGACCATGGGGGTATGGACTGCCATCAAATCTTCTTTGTCACCACGATCACGGCTGGACGCTTTCCAATTTTTCGTCGGGACTCGACCTCCAGACTCTTTCTTCTCACGCTGGCGCATTATCGGGAACAGGGGAGGTTCCTTCTGCACGAGTTCGTGATCATGCCCGATCATGTGCACGCGTTGCTGACGCCAGCTCCCCACATTTCGCTGGAGCGAGTTATGCACTTTCTTAAAGGCGGATTTTCGTGTCGGCTAAGATTTCGCGGCCCGGTTGGCAAGAGAGTTTTACCAATCACCGCGTGCGCGATTTTGATGATTACGAGAATCATCGTAAGTATATCCGGATGAATCCCGTGCGAGCGCTCCTGGCGGAACGGGCAGAGTTGTATTGCTATTCGTCAGCAGCAGGAGTGATGAGGATGGATCCGGTCCAATGGGCGCGCCGCCCGCTGGTTTTTGAGAATGCCTTATTGCAATCCTGACGAACAGCTCTTCCAAGGCGGATGATGGGCCGGAAAATTGACTGAGAGCTAGGACTTGAGAGGGAAGAGCCAGAAGCTAAGAGCCTCAGAGCTAGAAGCCAGAAGCTCACTGCTCACCTCTCAAACAAAGAGAGTTCCGAGGTGATGTAAGGTCCATTCGTCTCGGCCAGTAGCTCGCGTTTGACCCTCGCTCGACCTGCTTGCGCTGCCTCCCTTGCGGGGCGCAACGCGCGATCGTCAGCTTGGGCTCCGGGCTCACCGCCAACCGGATAAACCTACCTTACGCCTCGGAACTCTATCCTGCCTTCAACATTTCTTCTCTGTTCTCCTCGACCAGCGCTTGGCTATAGACCCTTGCTTGCCCTCCTTCCCAACCTTGCGATCAGAAAGGTGACTTCGCTTGAGCCCCGGACGCCGCACCAACCGGAAAAACTTAAGAAGCTGTCAAAGAACGATCTTGTTGTACTCCTTCTATTTTTTCAGTCAACGAAAAATACGCCTTTGTAAGTACGCGTGTTTTCAACGGAGTGCACGCCATCCACAAGCCCCTGACCGGAAATGGTGCAGCGACAGAATTAACTTTCGCGAGAACCCGTGCCTGACGCGGGTTTCCGCAGACTTCATTCCCATAAATGAATCTTCTCAAGGAGTCGCCGCTGTGCAGCGCCCCTGTGAAAATCGCGCACATTCCGCAACCCGCGCGGAATCGCACTTAATGCAAGGAGTAGCCGCGAAAAGGAATTGCCAGCAAGCGGAGTGGCACGAGGAGTAGCCCGTGATGAGTAGCCGCAAAGCGGAAGCATTAGCCGCAAAAGCGGAAGCATTAGCCGCGAAGCGGAAGCATTAGCCGCGAAGCGGCGAAAGAATGCAGCCCACGGCGTAAGCCGTGGGATTGCGAAGCCATAACCGGACCAGCCCCGAAGGGGCGAAAGAAGCGATGCCGGTGGGACTGATGCCAGGTTCAGGCGATCTCAACTCTTTCGTCTACCAGCCGTTTGTCCGATTCGTCGGTGCCGGAGAGCTCGAACGAATTGGTCACGGTCGCTTTGCCCTTCTCTACGCTCGTGATCACATACGAACAACCGATCCAATGGGCTTCTTCATGATCCGTTTTTGACCATTGCGCGGGGTGGTCGGGATGCGAATGATAAAAGCCGACGATATCTTCCCCGCGCTCGCGGCCTTCGCGCTGGATTCGCACCAGTTCGCGTGGATCGATGTTATAGCGATTGTGGGCGGAGTCTGTACGGGTGTTGCCGCAGCGCGCGCTCGAGGTCACGACCTTTGTCCCATCGTCCTCGAAACGGCCCAACATCACGCCACAGCATTCGTGCGGATAGGTCTCTTCTCCGTGGGCGCGGATCGCGTCGTAGTCTTTATGGGAAAGTTTCAGCGTGCTCATTTTCCGTACAAAAACAAGTTCTGAATATCTAGCCTTCGGTCCAGAAGCGCTCGCTCAGATACTTGTCTCCTGAATCGCAGAGAACGGTGACGATCACCGCTTCCTGATTTCTCCGCAGATGTAGATCGCGAGCAATCTTCAGGCACCCCACAATCGCCGCTGCCGCGGAGATTCCCACCAGCAAACCCGCATTTCGCGAGAGATGGCGCGCCATGGCGTAGGAGTCTTCGGTGGAAATTTCCAGATTTTGATCGGCCAGAGTCGGATCGTAAATCTTCGGCACAATCGCGCTGGCCATGTGTTTGGCGCCTTCGATTCCGTGGAACGGAGCGTCCGGCTGGAGCGCAATGCACTGGATGGACGGATTGAGCTCTTTCAGGCGCCGGGTCGTGCCTACGAAGGTACCGCTGGTCCCCAGCATGGAAACGAAGTGCGTGACTCGGCCCTGGGTCTGCTGCCAGATTTCGCTCGCCGTGTGGCAGTAGTGTGCTTTCCAGTTCGCATCGTTGGAATACTGGTCGGCATAGAAATATTGGTCCGGATGCTTGGACGCAAGTTCGCGAGCCATGCGGATAGCGCCATCCGATCCGTCACCGGGATCGGTATAGAGGATGTTAGCCCCGTAGCCTTGCAAGATCTGCTTGCGCTCCCGGGAAACATTTTCGGGCATGCAGAGCGTGACCGGGAACCCTTCGGCCGAGCCCAGCATGGCATAGGCGATGCCGGTGTTACCGCTGGTCGCATCGAGCAGAATCTTGCCGGGACGAAGCAGGCCGGCGCGTCGGCCTTCGGCCACGATGTTGCACGCGGCACGATCCTTGACCGAACCGCCGGGGTTATACCATTCTGCCTTGCCCAAAAGTGCTACGCCCGGAAGCTCCCGAGTGAGTTGATCCAGACGCAGTAGCGGAGTGTTCCCGATGCGCTCGATGAGGCTGTGACCGAGTGTTTCTCCTAGACTTGTCGGGTGTTCCTGAGATTCCAAATACAGTTCGGTATCTGAGCTGGCCGCGATTTTGCCTGAAGCATGTGCCATGGTTGAACTGGATCACCGTGACCAACGTAATGTGCTATGTAGTCCGAAACGCGGTATGTAGTACTTTGTTTAGATGAATCAGCATCGCCCGGCGATGCACGTCCTGTAAAGTTACGCCCGGTCCTTTATAAATATGCATCCAACAGATGGACGTCATCCGGCATAGAAAGGTCAACGGAAACCCAATGTCAAAGGCATCAGAAGCACGAACTTACGAAGAGTCGCTGGCCTGGCTGCGCGACAACGGGTTCGATACCACCGACGCCCCAGGCACCGCCGCCCGCGTTTTCCTGCGCAAGTATAACGTCTCGGCCGCCATCGAGAAGACCCGGGAGGACGGAGTCAAAATCTTTGCCTACCCTGGATGCCTGGTCGGAAGCGAGATCTCGAAGCTGGTGAACCGCGGATATCAGCAGTTCTTAAAAACCTCCAAGAATGAGGTCCCGGCTACCGCCGAGCAGTTGAAGAACCTGCAGTTGTTCTCCGAGGAATTGAAGGTGGCCTTGAACCTGCCGAGCTTGTATAACGAGTCGCTGGGGACGGTCAGCGAGGCTTATCAGTACGATCGAGTAGAGGATCGGGATAAGCCAACCATAGACCGGCCGAAGCGGCCTTGGGAACTGGCCGGGAAGAAAGCAGTGGCAGCGAAAAAGGGCCGCGCCTAGCAACCCCATGTAGGGACAGCCGCCATCGGCTGTCCAGGCCAGCGAAGCTGGCCTAAGCCTGTATCCCCGTTATCTCACGCCCAGCAGTACGTCCACCGTCAGCTGATCTAATAATTCGTAAGGGAGGCGTTTCCGCATCATGGCTTCTTTGTCGAAGCCGTGAGAGAGCAGGCCCTGTGCCCCCTTCTCTGAATAGCGGCCATTCTTCGGCACGTTGGGCGACGGCGCCGAGATCTCTCTCAGGATTGCCTGAATTTCGCGATCTTCATTCCAACGCTCTGCCTTTTCTTTCAGGATCAGGTAGGTACGCATGCACCCCCGCGCGAAATCCTTTACACCTTCGCAATTCTCCGTGCGATACGCGTGGGCATCGAAGTGTCGCGGCCCGTCGTAACCTACGTCTTCCAGGAACTTCACCAGCCAGAATGCGGACTTGGGATTGGCCGAGCCGAAGCGCAGATCCTGGTCGTAGCGGCCCGGATATTGATCATTGAGATCGATGTGAAAGAGCTTGCCTGCTTCCCAGGCTTGCGCGACGCCGTGCATGAAATTCAGCCCAGCCATCGTTTCGTGCGCGAATTCTGGATTAACTCCCACCATCTCAGGATGGTCCAGGGTAGGAATGAATCCCAGGTAATGACCCGTAGTGGCCATATAGATGTCGCCGCGAGGCTCGTTGGGCTTGGCTTCCATGGCAAAGCGATATCCAAATTTCTGCGCGATGTTGTATTCGCAGAGATAGTTGACCGCTTCCCTCAGACGTCTTACGGCATCATCGGCGCGGCGGCACGCATCCGTCTCAACGCCTTCGCGGCCTCCCCACAACACAAAAATCTTCGCGCCCAGTTCGGCGCCCAGGTCCATGGCGCGCATGGTCTTCTGTAGAGCGTAGGCGCGCACTTCGGGATCGTTGGCAGTGAACGCTCCATCCCGGAATACGGGATGGAAGAACAGAGAAACCGTGGCCATGGGGACCACGACTCCGCTTTCATTGCAGGCAGCGCGGAATTCGCGCACGATCTTGTCGCGCTCTTTGGCCGTGGCATCGATCGGAACCAGATCGTTGTCATGCAGATTCACGCCCCAGGCGCCAATCTCTCCCAGTACGTGGACGATGTCATTCGGAGGAAACGTAGGGCGGACCGCGTCCCCAAAAGGATCACGGCCGCGGTTGGCGAGCGTCCACAGCCCGAAGGAGAACTTGTGTTCCGGCTTGGGTTCGTAGTTTGCCTGGTTTCCATTCTTTCCGTTCTTTTTACTCATTGCGTCCTTCCTGGGAAGTGGTGTTATTTCGTTTGGGTTGTGTTCACCTCGGGCGGCGTGTGCGACATTTTGCCGGCGAGTGATTCCTCAGCTTTGGCGTGAAGCTCTCGCACTTTGCTTAGTTCTTTTTCTGCCGCTGTCGAGTTGCCCTGCGCCTGATAGAGACGGCCTAACTGGTAGTGAGCATCGGGTTGGTTTGGATCGAGCGCGACGGCTTGGGAGAGCGCAGATTGAGCTTCCCTGTATTTTTTTTTCTGAAGGTAAATCGCACCCAAATCGAGGTAGGCGATGCGGAGATCCTTCTTGCCCTTGATGGCGCGCTGCAGAAAGGGGATGGCGTCATCGGGCTGATTATTCTTCCAAGCTATGTCGCCGAGATAGGCAAGGGATTGCGCGTGATTGGGATCAAGTGCCAACTCGCGTTCGAATTGCTGACGGGCTTGATCGTACTGCTGCGATTTCCAATAGAGATATCCGAGGCCAAAATGGAGATTCGGCTCGTTGGGTGAAATCTTTTCGGCAGCCTGAAATTCGGAAATGGCCTCGGGAGTCTTGCCCAGCCCGTCGTACGCTTCGCCCATGAGGATGTGGGTGGGAGCGGAATCGGGATGCTGCTGCAGCAACAGGCGGAACTGCTCCTGGGCACAGGTGAGCTTCTTTGCCCACAGGCAGCTTTGCGCCAGCATCTGGTGGAGTTCAGCGTTGTTGGGATCGGCATTCGCCACGGGTTCGAGATATTCAGAGGCGAGGTCGAATTTCTTGTTCCCGTAGTAGCTCATGCCCAGCAGAGTGCGAGCCTGAGTACTCGAGGGATCGGCCTTGAGCGCGGAGCGCAGCGCCGCCGCTGCTGCAGAAAAATGTCCCTGCTTGAATTCGGCGAGGCCCAGATTCAGTTGCAGGCCCGGAAGCTTGGGATTGAGTTGCAGAGCCTTACGGTAGGCGGACGCGGCTTCGACATATTTCTGTTGTCGCGCCAGATCAAGGCCGAGGCTGGCGAAGCCTGCAGCATCGTTGGGATTGCGTTCGGTGAGTTGTTTCCAGACCTGGGCGGCTTGACTCCACTTTTGCTGCTGCTCCAGAGCGAGGGCGTCGGCAGGGGTAGGCGCCTGCGCCAGTGCCCACGAGCAGCAAAGTAACAAACATGCGAATTGGGGGAGGAATGGGCGCATGCGGCGCAGTTTTGCTCTGCAGGCACTTGCGAGCGTGGCTGCCAAGAGCATCGCTCGCTTCCACAGGCTCAGGGTAAGTGAAGTCCCTTGACCTCAGCATAGCAAGTTGGGACGCAAGAAAAACCCCGCTCGCAGCTTCTTTTCCGCGAGCGGGGCCTGAATGCTGATGACATCGATCAGAAGTACAGTTTCAACCCAAGCTGAATTTCGCGCGGGTCGTGAGCCGAAGTGACCGCACCGAAGTCACCATTGGTAAAGGTGTTGCTGACGTTATTGAACTCCGTGTGATTGAAGGCATTGAAGAACTCCGCACGGAATTCCAGCTTGCTGCCACGACTCTCGCTGAACACGAACGCCTTGAACAGCGCGAGGTTCCAGTTCTGGCGGCCAGGACCACGAATGCTATTGAATGGCAGGTTGCCAAAAGTTCCAGCCACTGTTGGCGAGAATGCAGACTTGTCGAACCAGCTCTTCACGGTCTTCGGGTAGCTGACGCTGCCGCTGACGTTGGGCCGGTTATCGGCATTGGGAATGATGCTGGTGATATTTCCGGTGCCAATCAGGTCAGGGGTGCAAGTGGACGGATTGACGGTCTGAGCGCAGTTCGTAATACCGCCTTCCGAGATGTGGATCGGCGCGCCCGAGGTTAACGTGACGATGCCCGATACCTGCCATCCACCCACGGTGGACTTCAACAGCTTGTTAGAGCTGTTTCTCAGTAACGGGATGTCGTAAATGAAGTTGACGAACGCGATGTGCTTGCGATCCAAGCCCGACGGGCCGCTATCGTAGTTCAAGTTGTAAGGGTTGTCATAATTGTTCAAGTCGCCCACGCCGTTATTGCCTGTCGCAGGGTCGATTGCCCGAGATAGGGTGTAAGCGGCCTGAATCTGAAGGTCCTGACGGATCTGACTGTGCAAATCAGCCTGGAAGCCATTGTAATGTGACTTCTGCTGGTTCCACGTCTGTCGGATGGAATGGAATCCCGGGTACTGAACGCGCTTGTTGTAGTCTGCGTTGTTGTTCGCGAACAGCGCGGGGATTTGGGTGGTTAGATCCGGCAAGTTGGTTTCGAGGTATGCATTCTGGTGCCGGTTCTGGTTGCCGACGTATTGCAGAGCCAGCACTGTGCGTGATGATAGCGCCCGCTGAACACCGAAGCTGTACTGGTAACTCACTGGCAGATGGTTGTTCACTTTGTCGAGGCCGGTGAGGGTAGCCACCGTAATCGGTGCAACCAGGGGTTGCTCGTCGCTCAACTGTGTGCCGGGATTTCCCAGTTCTACATTGCTGAAGTTAATGTTGGTGCTGAAGGGCACGTTGGGGCCAGCGTTATACATATCGTTGCCCTGAATGCGCTCGTACATGGTGCCAAATCCACCGCGTACGATGGTTTTGCCCGATCCAGTCAGGTCATAGGCAAAGCCAACGCGAGGACCAAAGGCTGCCCAGTGATTGTCGACCAAGCCCTTCGGAACTCCCGGCGTCTTGCCCGGGATGCCAATACCATTCAAGTAGAACTGGGTACCGGCCAGGATGGGATTCGGACTGGTGCCCAAGCCTGGACTGTTGGGAGCAATATTGTTCCCCGCTGCGTCCGCGAAGATGGGAGCGTCCGCCGGATTGTAGAGGTTGGGATAGAAGTTGCCCATGCGGTTGTTCGCTTCATACGTGTGAGGTACACCGTCCCAACGAATACCAAGATTCAAGGTCAGCCGGTTGTTGACGCGCCAGTTGTCCTGAACATAAGCGGCCCACGAAACATTGTTCCAGTAGCCCTTGTCTTGAACCGCCAACTCGTTGTAGCCGGAAGCGGATCCCAGTAGGAAATCAGCGAAGTCATTCCCGGTGAAGTTGTTGTTGAAGGTGAAGGAGCCTTGCGTGTTGCCGAACAGGTCCTGGACCTTCTTGTAGATGGCCCAGCTACCGCCCATCTTGATCTGGTGCGCGCCCTTCGTCCAGGATATGTCGTCGCGAATCTGGTAGTCGTCCGCTTTGTTCCTCCAAGGCCAGCTTGCATTTGTGAAATCCGTGTTGTTGTAACCGGCAAGGTGGATTTCAGGGATACGGTCGTCATTGTTCGGACCAGTAAAGATGCGGGCCGAATTAAATCCGCTGGGAATGCCCAAGACGCCAGTAGGCAGAATGCTGATGCGATTCCCGTTGTAGTTGAAAGCAACTTCGTTCAACAACGTCGGGCTGATCACATACGTCGTGTGAATTACGGCGCTGTACGACGGGTTGCCGAAGGTATTGCTGGCTGTCGGTACGTTGTCACCGCTCCACATGGATGTGCCGAAGTTCTGCGCGATCTGCTCGGCAAGATAGTGACCGAAGACCGAGAACTTGCTGCTGAACTGGTGGTCGATGCGGACGATCTCTTCCTTTACATTCGTGGGTACGTTGTTGCCGCCGAGGAAAACCGGCTTTCCATCACTGTTCACCCCGTTATCGGCGGGAAAGATCCCCTTACCCAGCAAAGCGGTTGCGTTTGGATCGATCATACAGGCCGGGATTGCATTCCCGGGGAACGGGCTACCCGGCGTAATTCCATTTGCTACCCCATAGGCCAGGCCACCGGGACAGTTCCTGAACAAATAGGCTGGACTAACGTTGGTGGCGCTGGGAACGGAAATTGGAATACTCGCTGGCAACTGACCCGTGTACCAATCTGTGCTTGGCACAGTCTGGTTCAGAGTCTGACCCTGAATCAGCCGACGCCATTCCATGTTGTAGAAGAAGAACGTCTTGTGCTCTTTCGCCCAGAAATCCACTGGGCCCCCAACGTTGAAGCCGAAAGTGTGGAAGCGGAGCTCAGCGACTTTCTGCGGGGCTGGGTTGAAGTAATTGCGGGCATCGAGCGCGTCGTTGCGCAGGAACTCCCACCCGCTAGCGTGGAACTGCTTCGTGCCACCCTTGATCACAGCCGTCATGGTCGCTGCCGAAGACAGGCCGTATTCCGCGCTGTAGTTCGAGGTCATTTGCCGGAATTCGGCGATGGCGTCCAGGGAGGGCATGACATCAGAGCCGCCGGCGCCGCCTCGGTCGCTGCTCTCGCTGCCGTCCAGCAAGTACAAATTGTGGCTCTGGCGCATGCCGTTGAAGCTCACATTGGCATCGCCGCCAACTGGGGTTGGGATCTGGAAGTCTCCCTGGCCGCTGGATGCGCCGGGGGTCAGCGAGATGAGCGAGTACATGCTGCGGCCGTTCGTTGCCAGCTGGCTGAGCTGTTGTCCGGTGATGACGCTGCTGATTTCGCCGGTATCGGCCTGCACGGCGATGGCGGCTGCCTCGACCGTAACCTGTTCCTGAGCGCTGCCGACCGTCAACTTAAGATCGACACGAGCACGATCACCAACCTGCAGGGTAAGGTTCTGCTGCTCGGTGGTTTTGAATCCCGCGGCAGCAGCACGGACCGTGTAGCGCCCGATGTGGAGGTCGGGGGCAACGTATTGTCCGTCTCCGCTGGTGGTCAGAGTGCGGGAGAGGCCAGTATCGAGATTAGTGACAGTGATAGTGGCGTTAGCGACGGCGGCGCCGGAGGGATCGGTGACGGTACCGACCATGGTCGCTTCTTGCGCCAAAGCTTGCATCGAGAAGATCAGGACGAGAGTTGTGAGCAGCAATGCCAGCCGCAGCTCGCAGCGCCGCAGGTATTGGCCGAGACTCCCGGCATTCGTGGGCGAGAGGAATTTCATGTGCCAGCCTCCAAGCTTCTTGTGGGTCGGGGTTAGGGTTACAGGGACAGAACTCCCGACTGGTCCGAGAACGTTTACGGTGTTACATCTGACCGATAACTGTTGTCAAGAACAAAATCGATATTGTTATCTTTTCCTCTGCTGGACACACCCCTTTGCCAGCCCGAAGAGGTTCTCAATTGAACAGATCTGGTGATTTCCCGTTATTTTCAGTGCTTTGACAGGATCCACCCAGCGGCGCAACAAGGGCTCTGAAGCATGCATGGCGGGTGATCGACTTGGTTCTTAAGCAAGGCGATACTGCCGACACGACAATGCTTTGCAAGCGACCGTAAGTGCGGCCCGATGGAACTGGGATGCTGGCAGTCCTTGACCTGGCGGGTGCGCTGTGCTACAAGCGACGGTCGGACCGTAATCGTTTACGGAACTCATCTAATTAGCCTTCGCAGCTACCCGACCTCTCTGGTCGACGGAGGAGAATCCCGTGGAAAGAAACATTCGCAACATCTTGCAGTATGCAATGGTCTTCATACTTCTGCTTGCGGCTTGTGCGGCGCAGAGCAAACCTCTTTACCTCGATCCATCGCAACCCATCGACGCGCGGGTCGACGACCTGATCAAGCGGATGACGCTGGAACAGAAGGCATCCCAGGTAGTGAACCAGGCTCGCGCGGTTCCGGAGTTACAGATTCCGGGTTATGACTGGTGGAGCGAGGCCCTGCATGGCGTGGCGAATGCCGGCACAGCAACTGTCTTTCCGGAGCCGATTGGGCTGGCGGCGACCTTCGATGATCCGCTCATTCATCAAATGGCAATTGTGATTGGGACCGAGGCGCGCGCCAAGCACGAACTGGCCGTGAAAGCCGGCCGGCGCGACATCATGGAGGGCCTGGATTTCTGGTCTCCCAATATCAATATCTTTCGCGATCCGCGCTGGGGACGCGGCCAGGAGACTTACGGGGAAGATCCTTTTCTAACCGGACGCATGGGTGTGGCGTTTGTGACGGGCCTGCAGGGGGACGATCCGAAATATTACCGTGTCATTTCAACGCCCAAACATTACGCGGTGCACAGCGGGCCCGAGCCTTCCCGGCATTCCATCGATGTGCAGGTGTCGAAACATGACATGGAAGACACCTACCTGCCCGCATTTCGCGCGGCAGTCACAGAAGGCAAAGCGGAGTCGGTGATGTGCGCGTACAACCGGGTAAACGGGCAGCCGGCCTGCGCCAGTGACTTCTTGCTCGTGGACACGCTGCGCGGCGCATGGAAGTTCAACGGCTACGTGGTGTCCGACTGCGACGCCGTCGTCGACATTTATGAAGGGCATCACTACACCAAGAGCCAGGCGGAGGCCGCCGCGGCCGCCATGAAGCATGGAATGGACAACGAGTGCGCGGACTTCTTTACGATCGCGAAGGACGATCATGATTACCGTCCTTTTGTCGACGCCGTGCATCAGGGCCTGATGAGCGAGGCCGACCTTGACCGCTCGCTCAAGCGCCTGTTTACCGCTCGAATGAGGCTGGGCATGTTCGATCCTCCCAATATGGTGCCCTACGCGAATACTCCGGCTTCAGAAATCGACAGTGCGGCTCATCGGCAGCTGGCGCTGAAGACGGCTCAGGAATCGATGGTGCTGCTGAAGAATGATGGCGTGCTGCCGCTGGGATCGAACGTGAAGAAAATCCTGGTAGTCGGGCCGCTGGCAGAACAAACCCAGGTTTTGCATGGCAACTATGCGGGCACGGCTTCGCATGCGGTGACGGCCCTCGAAGGCATTCGCAAGCAGTTTGGCGCGGCCAAAGTTTCTTATGTGCCCGGGACGAATTTTCTGCGCCAGGAGGTTGTGATTCCCACCTCTGCTCTGTCGACGGAGGACGGCAAGCCGGGATTGAAAGGCGAGTACTTCTCGGGAGACTTGTCGGGCACTCCGCAGCTTGTAAGGACAGACCCTGACGTCAATGTGAACCTGTCGCATCATGCCGAGCCGCAGGCGTTGCCTTTGCCGAACGGGATGAAGGAATTTTCTGCGCGATGGACTGGATTCATCACTCCGGCGGAATCGGGGCTGTATCGCATCGGGTTGATTGGATCGATGAATCGCATGTGGCTCGATGACAAGCTGATCGTGGATGATGCGGTGCTGCACGATCCCAACTCGCAGACAGTTGAGATGGAATTGAGCAAGGGACATCGCTACGCGGTGAAGATCGAATTCCTGCGCGGCGGATTCGGCACGAAGCTGGTGTGGCTGCCGGTCAGCAGGAATCCGCTGGCCGAGGCCGCCTCGGCAGCGCGGGACGCCGACGTGGTGGTCGCGGTCGTGGGCATTACTTCCAAGCTCGAAGGCGAGGAAATGAAAGTGGATCTGCCGGGATTCCGCGGAGGAGATCGCACCAGCCTCAACTTGCCCTCCGAAGAAGAAGTGCTGCTGGGCGTGATGAAGAGCACCGGCAAGCCTCTAGTGGTGGTCCTGATGAACGGCAGCGCGCTGGCGGTGAACTGGGCGAACGATCACTCCAACGCGATTGTGGACGCCTGGTATGCGGGAGAAGAGGGCGGCACCGCGATCGCACAAACTTTGGCAGGTGAATACAATCCTGCCGGACGCCTGCCGGTTACCTTCTATAAAGGAGTGGAACAGCTCCCCGACTTCGAAGACTACAACATGAAGAACCGCACCTACCGCTACTTCACCGGCCAGCCACTGTACCCCTTTGGTTATGGCCTGAGCTATTCGACCTTCGACTACAGCGGGCTGAAGTTTTCCAATCCCACGCTGCAAGCCGGGAGCCCAGTCGACGTTAACCTCGATGTGAAGAACACCGGCAAGCGGGATGGCGATGAAGTCGTGCAGCTTTACATCAGCTTCCCGAAAATGGCCGGGACTCCCTTGAAGGCTCTGCGTGGATTCACGCGCGTGCATCTGAAGAGCGGAGAATCTCGACAGGTGAAGCTGACGCTTGCGCCGCGCGATCTGAGCTATGTGAACGATGCCGGCGACCGGATGGTCGTGGCGGGAGATTATCTGATCACCGTGGGCGGCGGTCAGCCCGGAACATCAGCCGCCCATGTGGACGGCCATCTCACCATTCAAGGCGAGGAGAAACTGCCGGAATAGAATAGCTTGTAGCCGCCGGAATAAAAGTGGCTTATAGCGGCCGAAATAAAATGCCTTATAGCCGCCGGAAGGATGGCTTTGAGCAATGGCTTATAGCCGCCGGAAGGATGGCTTTGAGCCGCGAAGCGGCGAAAGAACGCAGCCCACGCCGTAAGGCGTGGGTGCAACAGCGCAAAAGAACCCCAGCCCCAGCGGGGCGAAAGAAAAGTTCTCACGCACTGGAAGGCCGCGTCCTTTCAGAACGCCTGCGTGGGTGTGTGCGCCCGCCAGACCTGTCATTTTCGGTCCCCCGCCAACGTTTTCTGAGACACTATAAATGGCTGATTGATCCATGAATCCTCGTAATCCCTCCTGTCTGCTCGCCGGACTGTTCTTTCTCATGGCGAGCGCACCTTTGACGATGCCTTCACAGTCCGCCCCCAGCCCCGTCCATTTTGTTTACCAGGCGATCGATTTCAAATTGGATTCCGACGAAACTCCCGAGCATCATGCACCCGAGACGATGGCTGGCGGCGTTGCCGTTTTCGATTACAACAACGACGGCAAGCTGGATATCTTTTTCACCAACGGCGCCGACATCAAGACGCTGAAGAAAGATTCTCCGAAATATTCCAACCGCCTGTTTGAGAACGATGGCAAGGGACACTTCACCGATGTGACCGAAAAGGCCGGGCTGAGCGGGACAGGCTACGACACCGGCGTGGCCATCGGTGACTACGACAATGACGGCTACGATGACATCTTTCTGGCCGGGGTGCATCGCAACACGCTCTATCACAATAACGGTGACGGCACGTTTACCGATGTGACTGCGAAGGCAGCGCTCAACAAGCCTGACCCTGAGTACGGGCCGCTGTGGGCTGTCGCAGGTGCCTGGATCGATGTGAACAACGACGGACTGCTGGACCTGGTCGTCATCAACTATCTGAAGTGGGATGTGAACCATGAACCCGTGTGCGCCGGCTATGGGCACAACGATTATTGCCACCCCAAGATGTACAAGCCGACGCACAATCAACTCTTCATCAACAATGGCGACGGGACGTTTCGCGATGCCTCGGTGGAAGCGGGCTTCCGCGCGCATCCCGGCAAGGGGATGGGCGTGGCCGCGGCCGATTCGGACCTGACCGGCCGCATGGACCTGATCGTTCCCAACGATAAGCTGATGAACCAGTTTTACAAGAACAAAGGCGCCGGGAAGTTTGAGGAATCTGCCTTCGAGGAAAATCTCGCGCTGCGCGAGGATGGCGTGTACATCTCCGGCATGGGAACGGATTTCCGAGACATCGATAACGATGGCTATCCCGACATCGTGATCGTTGCGCTCGATGGCGAAACCTTTCCTGTTTTCAAGAACACCGGCAAAGGGAGTTTCACCGAAGTCACGCGCGAGAGCGGGATGACAAAGTTAAGCCTGCCCATGGCGGGATATTCTCCCATGATCGCCGACTTCGATAATGACGGGTGGAAGGACATCTTCGTTTCCCGCGGGCATGTCCAGTCGCTGGCGTCGACCAATCTGAAAATTGAGCAGCCGAATACGGTATTCCGCAATCTGGGTGGGATGAAGTTTGCTGCTCTGACCGGCGAGGCTGGCTTTGAGGCGCAGTCTCCGGCGCGGCATCGCGGATCGGCCTTCGGCGATTTGAATGGCGACGGCCGCCTGGATGTGGTGGTAAGCGCGCTCAGTGCTCCGGCGGAAATCTGGATGAACCAGAGTCCGGCCAAGGATCACTGGATCGAGTTCAAGCTGCAGGGCACCAAGAGCAATCGCGATGGCATTGGCGCGCGAATTAAGGTAGTGACGAAATCCGGGGCACAGTACAACCACGTCACCTACAGCTGCGGCTATGCCTCATCGAGTGCGGGCCCAGTGCATTTCGGCCTGGGAGCGACCGCCTCGGCGGATCTGGTGGAGATCCGCTGGCCTTCCGGCACAGTGCAGACGATGAAGGACGTAGCCGGCGATCAGGTAGTGCCGGTAAAGGAACCGCCGAAGTAGAAAGCGGCTCACGTAGGGACAGCCCCTCGGGCTGTCCCGGCGAAGCGAAGCGAGCCGCACAACGCACCACAAACATTCCTGCCCCAAGCGGAACCCAAGGATCCTGAATTATCCAGGGACTGCCGATGGAGTGCACTCCACCCGTCGTCCCCGAATTTCCTCGCGACCCTACGGCTCAACTACGGTGTCGTCTCCCCGACGAAAGACTGGCACGAAACATTGGGGTGCCAATTTACGAATGCGCCATCGGGATTGTCCTTCCATGCCCAGACATGCAGCGTGTAAAAGGCCGGGAGTCCAAAGCGGTTGGGCGCCTCGAAGTAATGAAAGATCTGTCCCATGAGCTGCGGCGAAACGCCCGGATGCGCCGCGTCCCAACTGCTGGCGATCACCAGGTAGTCGGCGCCAGTCAGCTTCACGCTGCCATCGGGCTGAGCCTCGTAGAGCACGATCTGCGGACGGTTGACGTCGATGATGCCGTTGCCCACCAACGTGTCGTTTACATAATGGAGACCCATCGCGCCGAAGTCGTCTCCGCTCACGCAGCCGAATTCCAGCCGGTATCCGGCGTTTTCGGCAGCCCTCACGTCCTGGAAGCGCGCGGTCGCTTCCCGCACCGCCCGGACCAGCGCACCACGCTGGCTCTTCTGTTCCGCTGTAATCGTGGCATGCGCATGACCAGTTTGCGCCAGCGCCCGTAACGGGCAAATGCTCATCAACACGAGAGCGATCGCGGAGCACTGTACCTGCATCGCGAAGTGTCTGAATTTCGTGGGAACTTGTGGAGTAGTCATTGGAATTATCTCCTGTTTGTAAATTTTCTTATTTACCGGCAGGGCCGACGCTTGCAGCTTGCTCGGCAGCGGTGGCTGTCGAGATCCACCCCATAGGACGTCTTCTCGCCTGGATGTCGTCTCGAGAAGCGTCGCCGCAGAGTGCCCAACCTTGCCTGCTGATGGAAACTTACGAGGATTCCCGACGAGAGTAACGAAGGATGACCGAAGAAAAGCCAAAAACAGCGCGAGAGTGAGCAGAGAGCAACTCACGTAGGGACAGCCTCTCAGGCTGTCCAGTCGAGCAAAGCTCGACCGGGGAGTCCCGAGTTCGTTGGCCGGCGGCCGACTCTATCAATACTTCACGGCGACACAAGCTATGGTTGCCCCATCCTTTCGCGTTCTTCGCGAAAGGGTGGCTTTTCCGGAATGCCGACACCAGGACTTGTTGATTTCACTCCGTAGCATTCTCAGCGGCCGCGTTTTCGCACAAAGCGCGACAAGGATTGCGCGCTCTCACCTGGAATATTTGCGACCGCCTTTGGCCGAGTTTGGCTGTTGACGCCCCGCCTGCGTGCGTCCTACTGTCTCCCGCATGACAAGCGAATATCTCACCGAATACGACGCAATCGTCAACACCATGCAGCTGTACATTGACGGAAGCAAACAAGGCAAAAGCGCGCTCATGCGTCCTGCCTTCCACCCAGACGCCTCCTTCTTCGGCTACGCCGGGGAACAACTCGCCGTCGGAACCAGGTTTTTGTTCGACTGGATCGACAAGAATGGGCCCGCTCCCAACATTGAGCCCCGCATAGTCAGTTTCGACATCCTCGACTCCATCGCCGTGGTTCATCTCGAAGTGGCCGGTTGGTCGGGTAATCTGGCGGGATCGGGCGTTCGCATGTCCGACCTGTTCACCCTGCTAAAAATGCCGAGTGGATGGAAGATCGTCCAGAAGGCTTTTCACTGGCATGGCTGAGCTTGCAAGTTTCGCGGCGTGGGGTCACCATAGTGTTCCGCGGGGAGGCCTTAACATGCCTGAGCGGAACATCCCACAGAAAACTTTGGAGTCCTGGAAGCAGATCGCTGCCTACCTCGACCGCAGCGAACGCACCGTCCGGCGCTGGGAGGCGAGTGAGGGACTGCCCGTCCACCGCCGCGAGCACGAGAAGCAGGACACTGTCTTCGCCTTTCGTCACGAGATCGAAGCCTGGAGCCGTCTGCGCACCAGGTGTTCCGGCGCACTTGCGACCAGCGACGCAGAGGGTCTCCCCCTTGCCAAGCCGTCCAGCAATGCATATCTCCTCGAGCATGACGCGATTACTCGCACCATGCACTGCTACATCGCAGGTGCTCGTGCCGGAGACGGCGATCTCATGCGCCCCGCTTTTCATCCTTCCGCAACCATCTCCGGTTACTGTCAAGGCGTCGAATATAGTGGCTCCATTGAGCACGTGTTCCGGTGGATCACCGAGAACGGTCCGGCCCCTAATATCGATCCTCGTTTTGCCCGCATCGAAATTATCGAAAGCATTGCGGTCGTGCATCTGGAAGTCCAACGCTGGTCCGGCAAGTTGGCCGGCAGCAACGCGCGAGCTTCGGATGTATTCACTCTGCTGAAGTGCACCGGCGAGTGGAAGATCACCCATAAGCTCTTCCATTGGCACGACCAGTAACACGGCAAGGAAACCAAATACCGGGGAAATCCAAAGACGGAGAGCGGCACCGTGGTAGCGACCCCCCATGTGGGGACAGCCGCCACCGGCTGTCCAGTCGAGCGAAGCTCGACCGGGGAGTCCCGAGTTCGTTGGCCGGCGGCCGACTCTATCAATTCTTCACGGTGACACAAGCTATGGTTGCCCCATCCTTTTCGCGTTCTGTGCGAAAGGGTGGGCTTTTCAGGAAGGCCAACGCCACGACATTTTGATTTCACTCCGTAGCATTCTCAGCGGCCGCATCTGCGTGTCTTCGGCGCAAAAGATCAAAGGTCAAAAGCTCAGCACTCGGCATCTCGCGTTCCCCACCCTTTCACACAAAACGCGAAAGGATGGGCCACCCTCAATTCTCTTTTCACTCCAAGGTCAGAATCCAAAAAGATGGGCCACCCGCCTTGCCACTCGATGACCTCGCCGATCACGCGCAGCGGTTCCTTCGAGCGATATGACAACGTCGGATTGCCCGGGTACTTCTTGTCAGTCAGATTGAGATCATCTTCAACAGGGCCGGTCGCCTCCACAACGTAGATTCTGCCGGCTCCCTCGCCCAGCGCCAGGTCGGCACCCCAGATCGCCGCATTTAAGGTGCCTGTCAGATACACGTAGGCAGCCGTCGCCCTTTGACCATAGTTAGACGTGTAACCCAGTCCAATGAGATCTCCGTTTTTCAGGTTGGCCTTCGTACCGTGGAAGAAACTTCGACCAGGAAACAGAGGATCGCTCACTGATATCTCCTATGATCCGGGAGGATGGCCCGGCCTTTGCGGTGTTTGCCAAGGGTGATTTCACGAGGCTTCAGTTGCGAGTCTACTTAAGGTGCTGCGTCACATGGAAGGGGAGTTGGCCTGTGAAAACGTGAGAACTCAATGCACGTGAAAGAAAAAAGTACGTGCCGTCCCCGCATTTCGGTTTTCTCATGTCCCCGTATTCTTGGCGTATGTCTTCGTGGAATACCACCCTTGCAAATTACGCAAGGATGGGCCACCCCGGCAAAGATGGTCCGCCCGCCTGTGCCTTTTTTGTTTTGTTCCAAATTGGGACGAGAGTTCGAATTTTCTTGCGATCCGTTTGTGACCAAGACCGGCCGATCCTCTTAGAATTGAGTCGCACAGGCTGGCGGTTGTGGAGGGTGTTGCCAGTGGGTACTGGCCGCCGCCTGCGAAGCGGTCGAGTGGCCTAGTCAGCCATTAGGGTTCGAGTCCTTCGCCCTCCGCACGGTCACTCGATATTACCGGCGAGTCTTGACAACGTCCTTAGCCGGACTAGAATTAAAGATGCAGGCGGCAGTTAGTACCCATATTCAAGCCCCGAGTGACTCTCGGGGCTTTGGCTTTTACGCCTCGCTTCTAATTGAAGCGCTCCCCGAACGGCCAGCGCAGCCATCAGAGAAAGAATCAGAATGCCATGGGCCCTGCACTCGCGAATCCCCACCATTTGCAAAAAGCGCAAAGAATGGGCCACCCGCCCGCCAGGTGGCCCGTTCAAGCCTGGTTTTGGCTAGAGTGAAAATCCATGTAGGGACAGCCGCCACCGGCTGTCCAGTCGAGCAAAGCTCGACAGGTGGAGGTCCCGAGTTCGTTGGCCGGCAGCCGACTCTATCAATTCTTCACAACGACACAAGCTGGTTGCCCCATCCTTTCGCGTTCTGAAAGGGTGGGCTGTTCAGGAAGGCCAAAGCCACGACATTTTGATTTCACTCCGTAGCATTCTCAGCGGCCGCGCGTGTCTTGGGCCCAAAGAATCAAAGTCAAAAGCTCAGCACTCGCCATCTCGGGTTGGCTTTAGCCGCTGAGCTGCCTCCTCAAGCACAAGCCCACACCATTGAGGACAGCGCCTCTAGGGTTGAGGATACCGCCTTTTGAGTGGCGCAGCGGTTTACCGCTGCGTTTAACAGCTGATAGAGTCGACCGGCTTTAGCCGCTGAGCTGCCTCCTCAAGCACAAGCCCAATCCTATAGTCGGTCGCGCAGGGAGAAAATCGACAGCCGGGGCAAACTATCTTTTGAAAAACTGGGGAAGGCCGGCTGCTCGTGATGAGCCTGGGAATCGCTTCACGTGCGCAAGGGAAAATCTGCAGCAGGCCCGCGACGTTCGCACACAATCTATAGAGGCGCAGCGCGCCGCGGATAATCACGCCTACAAGCCGCTGCTGAGATTTGCTCGCTCCTGGAGGTCCCCCCGACAGTGGTCCCGCGGCCGCATTCCATCAGGACAGGATTATCGGTGTGGCTGTTTCATTTCGCTCATTGCGATGCCCGGAAAAACTGGGGACTCGACGAAAGCAGATTGCTGAACCGGTCTGAGAAACTGGGGAACGTTCGGTCTTTCCCGGTGTTTTATTTACCAGCACTCCCTGCTTCGTCACGAATTGTTTCAGCGTGGTCATAGCCCGCCTCTTTAGCGAGCTTCCAGAACTCGTCTCTCGCCGTGCCGCGATCTAGCCGTAACTTCCTCATTTCGGTTCTGACAAACTTGCAGAGTTGATTCATGACTTCACCAGATGTCCCGAGATCGTCGATCATGATTTTGCGGAACCCTTCAATTGTGCTCTCCGGCAGTGCAGGGCCATCGATGAAGTAGCGGAGGTACTCAACGAACCCGGCGTGCTCCGCCGTAGACCTGCCTGAACGATCGTTCTTTTTGAAGACATCTAGATGTGACCTGCTACGGCCACCTGGATAAGGTTTCGTGAAGTAGTCAATTCTCACCTGCGGAATTGCATTTCGGTTTTTGAGCGACTCCAGAAGTCGTCGTGCATACTGGCCTGTGTAAGGGCGAGTGTGCTCCGACTCGTCCATCATCTGTCGCTGAAGGTCGGCTTCCTCGGGAGTCAACTGAATCGGCTTGATCTCGGGAACGTCCATTGTCGGTTCCTGCAATCGAAACTCGTGATTGTACGCCTTCTGCTCCCGACGTGCGTTAACGTCGCGCATAGAAGAGGCTACCGCCCCCTCTCCTTTTGGGAGAAGTTAGGACAGACGGGACGCTTTCCGAGTTTTGAGATGCAAACCGGGGAACGTTCCGTCTGACAATTTTTTTTGGAGTGGTGATTGGCTTAAATCGTACTTACCTCTTTGATGAGCACACGGAAGGCGGGCAACACGAGATCGATGTCGTTCTTATCTAACAGAACTTTTGAGTGATGTGCGGCGATATCCCCCATTATTTTCGCTCCATGTAATCCATCCAGAGCTTCTCTTGTGCTTTTTGAAAGTGCGCTAAGACCCCTGCAGGCGTTGATTTTGTCGCGTAAGCCTATTTTTGCTTTTACACTGACGTCAACGGTGTCCAGCGTCCTCTCAACAATAATCCTTATCAGTAGGCCGCAGGAATTCCAGCACAGTTGCGGATAGCATTTCCGTAATTCCACCAAGAGCGCGGCTATTTTTGTATCTGTGAAAACCTTCGGCCCAAAGTCAAACGGTGAACCGCCGTCCAGTTTTGGGGGAATTGTGGATCCTCGAAGGGTTGACACCTCTTGCTCGATCTCCTTCCGCACCTCACGTCTGAGGCTAAACTCGCCATTAGAGCTGATAAGCTTTCGGCCTCTGCCGCAAAGATATGTTAGGAGCTGTGCAAGGTTTCTCGGAACTGGCACATCTGCGAATCTAAAGAGGTGTTCGAGTTCGTGTTTGTTAGCCGATTCCCGAGCCTCTTCAATTGCCTGGAAATAGACGAGGCGGACAATCTGGGCCGTTGGGCCTAGGGAGTGGAAGCCCGGAAACAGATCAACAAATTCGTTAATCCTGTCTTTCATTCATCCTTCTACAGTTGGTCGCCCTAGGAGCGGCTAAGGCAAAGCGTATTTCCAAACACGCTTTTTCCCAACTTGGGTCGGAAGTCGCCTGAATCGCCTTTGTCTGACAAGCCGGATTAGCGGCGTACTCAAGTTCGTCTGCGGGTAGTGCCATCCATGTTCAGCCAGCTTGGACTGAATCTCGGAGAGCGATCTTGGCTCGGAGAAAAATTGCTCTTCCTTGAGAAGTTCAATCCGCTGGGCCACCGAAGAGGGAGTTCCCCTACTCGATTCTTCGGATCCCGTTTCGGCTAAGGCGGCTCCTGACGGCGTCAGCGCGGCCGAAAGCAATGCGCTGAGAATTACCTGGAAGGCCGTCGCCTTTAACGGCCCATCGGCCATATCACTCACGGACTCCTCTGCTTTTTTCCGAGCAGCAATCAGCTCCGAGGTCTTCATAACGCCCTCTGGGTGTTCTTGGCAGGCGGCAGTCCATCAAGGAACTGTTCAAGCTTGTGCACTCTCGCCTTGTAGGAGCCTCGCACACTACGCTCCGCAAATTTCTCGTCAAGGCATTCCTTGGCCCGGGCAGCTGCCTGATTCTTCGGTAGGCCCGTGTACTCCGCCAACTGATCGACCGTCACTTCGCCGCTGACTTGTGCCTCGAGTTTGGAGGCTATGAGACGTCCAGCAAGAACCAGCTTGACCTGAGCCTTTCCTGAGAGATCCGCGCTCTTCAGGTGGACCGTACCTTTCCTGTCGACGACGCAATGCGGGAGCGCTTTACCAAGGAGTTGTTCCAGCCTTCCCGTTTCCATTTCGTCATCCACCAAGAACTGCTTCTTCAGCTCGTCAAGGCTCATGTTTTACACCTGTATGACTATGCATCATACAGTCCAGCCAGCGACAACGCAAGGGAAAATGGAAGGCACTGTCGAAGAATTATCCAGTATAATACAGCTATATTTTCCACCTCCCTGACCAGCATCATGGCCGCTGGCAAGGATGGTTCTCGTACGTCCTCGTGTTGGAGACGCTCGCGTGATTAGTCAGCTGCCTCTTGTTGTTGTCCAGAAATGATAGATTTATATGTATGTTAGCTAATGTCGCCTCAACTCGACATAGTAATTGATAGACTATTTATATGGTATGTCTATCAAACATTAGCTGGCTTTCCACGCCGCGGCGACGAATCCAGTCCAGACGCAAGGCATTACTGGCATAAATGCTCGGTATACAGCCATATCTTCCACATCCCCGACCCGCATCATCGCGTCTGGCAAGGATGGTTCTCGTATGTCATTGCGTTGGAGTCGCTCGCGTGATTATTCGGCGGCATCCTGTTATTATCCATAAAGTATACATATATATACATTTTGTCTAATGTCGCTTCAACTCGACACAGCAATTGATAGACTTTTTTATGGGTATGTCTATGAAACGTCGCTAGCTTTCCACGCCGCGGGGCGACGAATCCAGTCCAGCCGCAAGGCATCACGGCATGAATGGTCGATATACAGCCATATCTTCCACATCCCCGACCCGGATCATCGCGTCTGGCAAGGATGGTTCTCGTATGTCCTCGCGGGGAGTCGCTCGCGTGATTAGTCGGCGATTCGGTCGCGTAACGAGGGCCACGGAGAAACTGGGGAGACGGAACGTACCCCAATCCTTTTCTCCCACTTCGAGGCTTTGCCCCCAGAAGTTTTCCACAGCCACAATATTTTCAACTTGTGACGGATAACCTTTACTGAGAAATCTGGATGTGGAACTTTGGGATTGTGCAGCACCAAAGTCCCAAAGATTCCGACGGTCAGCGCAAGCCATCGTCCTCAGCCCCAACCCCTCCCTGGATTCCCAATTCGGCACTCCCTCCCCTTCGCCCAGACTCCATTAACTCCATTGTCCGCAATACTTTACTCGCAAGTCCTGAGTTCCCAAGACTTTACGCGGACATGGTCCTCTCCACCCGCCCCAACTCCAACGAAGCAAAGATCTTACGTCCTAAGTACCAAAAAATTCTCGACAGGATCAATCTCATGCAAAACACAAAAAGCTGCACTCATATCAAGATCTCCGGAATTCGCTGCGGTTCTCCCTCTCTCCGCGGAGCGCAATTCTGCTACTACCACCAGCGCATGCATCGCGGCGTCCGCACTCCGCCCCAGGCCCGCCTCCACCCCATCGCCCTCATCGAGGACAAAGACTCCATCCAGGTCGCGCTCATGGAAGTCATCAATGCGCTGCTGCGCAACACCATCGACATGAAGCGCGCCACGCTGATCCTGCGCGCCCTCCACATTGCCGTCAAAAATGACGCACGCGCCGCCTACAAGGCGCAGCCCAGCAACATGGTCAAAGACATTCCCGAGTACGACGAGACCCCCGGCACCCGCGCCTCCCATGGCCTCATCGACCTGGAGGTCCCGTTCGAAGCCGGGTTCGGTCAGGACCCGCGCGCCGCCAGACCCCAGCGCTATTACAAAACGGCGGAGCAATTCGAAAAAGATCGAGACGAAACCATCGCCAACTACTACGGCTACCCCACCGCCGAAGCCTACGCCACCGCGAAAGAAAACGGCTGGACCCCGTACTCCCAAACCCAGCAGACCACAACCGAAGCCCATGCAGAACCGAACGCCGAAGTTTGCCCAAAACCAGAACCCACCACAGCCCACGTAACGAGACCACGTAGGGACAGCCTCTCAGGCTGTCCAGGCGGACCGGCAGTATCGGTCCGCAGCGCAGTTGCGCCGAGCGCGCTGACCCCGCACAACTTCACAAAACCCCTCGCCCCTGCAGCCCAACCATCGCAGGCCTCGCCCTCGCTCGCTTCGAACCCTACGAACTCCGACGCCGTCAACGCACCCCGCAAGCCCCCGATGCCCGTGAAGGAAGCACTCGCAACTGTGAAGAAAGTGAAAGGAGGCGTGCCCGCCGGCCGCTGAGCCCCGCCGCCGGGACTCCGCCGTCGAGCTTCGCTCGACTGGACAGCCGATGGCGGCTGTCCCTACAAGGATTTTCCTCACTCCAGCCAAAACCGAACGGGCGCCTGCCGGTATCCCACCTTGCAGGTCCTTGCAAAGGCCTTGCTGACCAAGAACTGGAGCATTCACTGTAGTTCCTGAGAATGCACGACCTTCATCTACATGGCGCATGTTGGCGCTTTACGCGCTGAATTTGCTGTGTTTGTGCCGCCTGGTGTTGCATCGCCATTGCGCAAATTTTCGGTGGGATTTTCTCTGCCTTTCAGGTATGCAACCTATCGAACTACTTCAAAAAAAAGGTTTGAATATGGGCACAAAGAGAGAGAGGCAACGGCGATGCAGAAAACAGTTTTGATCGCAGATGATAACGCTTTCGTTCGTACTGCCTTGTATGAGTTCTTCGAAGGGGACCCAGATTTCCACGTCTGCGCAGTAGCTGAGAACGGACGCGAAGCAATCGAAGAAGCGCTTCGGCGGAATCCTGATTTGATTGTCCTGGACCTTGCGATGCCCGTGATGAACGGCCTGGACGCGGCACGTGCTTTGAGAAAGATGATGCCCTCGGTGCCGTTGATCATCTACAGTGCCACGCCGGATAAGTTTTCCGAGCAAATAGCAAAGTCGATGGGCATTTCCGAAGTCGTATCCAAGTCCGACAGGGTGTCAGTACTGCTTGATAAAGCTCGGGGCCTTGTCCATCGCAGAGCCGCCTGAGTCTAATCTGCCGAGGTCGTCGATGGAGGGTAATCATGGAAAATTACCATGCTGAAGAATTGCGACTCGAATTGAATGAATTGCTTCGCAAGCAACGTGAAATCTTAGAATCGCGGATGCTGGGCAGTGCAAGCGACGACGATTTGCTCGAATACGAGATCAGACAAGACATCATTCACGAACTGTGCAACGTTCTTTCGAACTCCGCCGCGGCCTGATCCGGGATCGCCCGTCGGTCTCACGCTTCGCTTTGCGAGCGGGGCGGACGAGGCGTCCGCCCCTACACGAGCTAGTCTCTTACTCCATCCATGAAGGCGCGCAATTTTCGCGAGCGGCTGGGATGCCGCAGCTTGCGCAACGCTTTGGCTTCGATCTGGCGGATTCGTTCTCGTGTCACCGCGAACGCTCTGCCCGACCTCCTCCAAAGTGTGCTCGCTGCCGTCTTCCAGGCCGAAGCGCATTTTGATTACTTTCTCCTCGCGCGGGGTCAGCGTGCGCAGGACCTGTCCAGTCTGGTCCTTCAGGTTCACGTTGATCACCGCTTCTGCGGGAGAAACTACCGCGCGGTCTTCGATGAAATCGCCGAGGTGCGAATCTTCCTCTTCGCCGATCGGGGTTTCCAGCGAGATCGGCTCCTGCGCGATCTTGAGCACCTTGCGCACTTTCGCCACGGGAATGTCCATGCGCTTGGCGATCTCTTCCGACGTGGGCTCGCGTCCCAGTTCCTGCACCAGCTGCCGCGAGGTGCGGATCAGCTTGTTGATGGTTTCGATCATGTGCACTGGAATGCGGATGGTGCGGGCCTGGTCGGCAATCGCGCGGGTAATGGCCTGGCGAATCCACCACGTGGCGTACGTCGAGAACTTGTAGCCACGGCGGTATTCGAATTTGTCCACGGCCTTCATCAGGCCGATGTTGCCTTCCTGAATCAGGTCGAGAAACTGCAGCCCGCGGTTGGTGTACTTCTTGGCGATCGAAACCACAAGACGCAAGTTAGCCTCGATCAGCTCGCGCTTAGCCTGCTCCGCGTCCATGTCGCCCTGGATGATCTCGCGCTGCGTGCGCTTGAGCTCCGGGAACGAGACGCCGGTTTCGAGTTCGAGCTTTTCGACTTCGCCACGAATGGCGCGGGCCTGCCGGCGGTATTCCTTTTTCTGCTCTTCGCTGCGAGTGGCGTCGGCCTTGCGCTCGAGATTGTTCGCCTGGCGATCCAGCGAACGCATGCCGTCCACGGTTTTGTTGAGCCGCTCGATCAGCCGCTTGCGCTCGGCATTGGTGAAACCGAGCTTGCGCAGCGCGATGGAAACGGCAACTATCGCGCGAGCCAGCTTGCGGCGGGCGCGGCGATGGTCTTTGGGCTTCTTCTTTTCGGAAACTTCCTTGAACTTCTCTTCGAGGACCTGGGCCTTCTTGTACAGCTTGGCCATGTCATCGATTTTTCCGGTGAACTCATTGAGGCGGTTCTGCAGGATCTCGTCGGTGATCTCTTCTTCGTCGAAGGTGACCACTTCCTTGATGGAGCGGACGTTCTTCTTGAGATCCTCGCCGAGGTTGAGCAGTTCGCGGATGACGATGGGCGACCGCGAAAGCGCCTTGAGCACGCGCAGCTGCCCGCGTTCAATGCGCTTGGCGATTTCCACTTCGCCTTCGCGCGTGAGCAGCGGCACGGTTCCCATCTCGCGCAAATACATGCGCACGGGGTCGTTGGTTTTTTCGAGGGCTCCGGGGGTGAGGTCGAGTTCGACATCCTCCCCTTCTTCCAGCTCGTCAAAGCCTTTTTTGTCGAGTCCCTGGGAAGGCAGCTTGGGGCCTTCCAAGACATCGATACCCTGGGTACCGATGGTAGTCAGCAGATCGTCAAGGTCTTCGGGACTGTGCACATCATGCGGTATGAGCTCGTTGACCTGGTCATACGTGAGATATCCCTTTTCTTTGCCGGTGTCGATCAGCTTTTTAATGTCGTCGTACTTGTCGTCAAGAGCCAAGAGGTGTCCTTAAACTGTCAACTCCGCTCCACAGGAGCGTGTGATAAATTTTGCTAAAGAGGTGGGAATGTAGGTCCAGCGGGATTGTGCTGCCTAGCACAAACCTACAGAGCATAGCACGTAAGCGCTCTGTTGTCTATCAGTTGCCCGCCTGACATTTCCCGCAGCCGCTGCTAACTACAGCTTTCCTTAATACTTAGATGGTTTCTGGCAGCAAATTGTTTCACGGAGATTTGGGGAAAGGGGCAGTTCTTCCTTCCTATATTTTTAAAGTAAAGAAGCATAAATTCACCTGTCCCGCTGCGAAATGGGGGCGTACACCCGCTGGACAGCCCAAGGGGCTGTCCCTACTGGGTCTTGCCTCATGCGGCTTCGCCTGAGGGGTTGCGTAGGGCTTTCGCGATCCGCTCCAGTTCGGAGAGGAGTTGCTTCAGGAGATCTCGGTTGCCACTTACGCCAGGCTTCTTCAATTCCTGCTGGACACGCTCCTGCTCGCGTTTGAGGTGAATGCGGCGGAGGGCGCGAACGGCGGCTTCCAGAACCTCAGGGGTCAGTTCCTCCTCTTCATGGATCAGAATAGTGGCCAGCAGACGGCGATCGCTTTCGCTGGCCGGGATCTGGAGGACGTCTGCCGCATCGGCAGGGGCGTTCAGCAGGGATTCGGCGAGAGCTTCGGTGGACAAGCCGCGGTGCAGGCCTTCATTTACGAGAACATAGGCGGCCTGGCGGGCGGGATCGAATTCTTCTTCGGCGCCGTCGCGGGCGGAGAGGTGATCTTCGTTGGGCTGGATCTGGCGGGCGGAGGCCAGGGCGCGGATCAGCACTTTTTCCGCGTCGGTGACTTGAACCTGGGGCGGAGCTTTGACGGCTGCAGCTGAGCGCGCGCCGGCGGCGTGACGCAATTCCTGGCGCATGATTGAGGAATCGATCTGGAGCTTCTGGGCGATCTCGTGAGCCAGCTCGTCGCGGACGATCCGGCTGGGGATGCGCTGGATGTGAGGCAGAAGATAGTTCACGGCTTTGACTTTGCCCTCGCCGCTGCGGATCGGGAACAGCGTGCGGGCACGCTCGATAAGGTAGTCGAAATATTTCTGGGAATGGCGGAGGGCTTCGCCATAGGAATCTTTGCCTTTGCGGCGGATGTAGAGGTCTGGATCGAATCCCTGGTCGAGGGTGAGGACTTTGATTTGGAATTCTTCTTCAACCAGCAGGCCCAAGGTACGCTCGGTGGCTTTGGCTCCGGCGGTATCAGGGTCGAAGTTGACGACCACGTTCTTGCTGAATCGACCCAGGAGCTTGGCTTGGAGTTCAGTGAAGGCGGTGCCGGAGCTGGCGATGACGTTGTGGAATCCGGCGGCGTAGACGGAAATGCAATCCATCTGGCCTTCGACGAGGATAGCGTAGTCGAATTTCTTGATCCACTCCTTGGCGAGGTCGAGATTGAACAGGACTCGGCTTTTGGAGTAGATGGGCGTTTCGGGCGAGTTGAGATATTTGGGACCGGATTTTTCGTCGGTGGCGAGGGTGCGTCCGGTGAAAGCGATCACTTTGCCCGCTTCACTGGAAATGGGGAACATGACGCGGTTGCGGAACTTGGAGTACATCGCTAGTCCTGAGTCCTGGGTCCTGAGTCCTGAGGCCCGAAGCTCGGAGCTCGAAGAATTCTCAGGACTCGGGACTCGCGACTCGGGACTGGCCGGACTGGCTGCTTCTTTCCAGGAGAACAGGCCGCTTTCGCGCAGGATTTCTTCGCTGAATTCTCCTTTAAGGCGGTCGCGCAACAGGAAGCCTGAGTCTGGGGCGTAGCCGATGCGGAACTTCGCGATCAACTCTTCGTCCAAGCCGCGTCCGGCGAGGTATTCACGGGCCCGGGCACCTTCAGAACGGCGCAGGCATTCCTGGAAGAAAGCTACGGCGCGCTCGTGGACATCGAGAATCTGGCCGCGAAGGCGGGCTTCTTTGGCTTCGCCTTCTGTGGCGTAGGTCGCCTTGGGGAGAGGAACGTTTAATTTTTGCGCTACCAGGCGGACGGCTTCGGGGAAGGTGATGTTCTCGATCTTCTGAACGAAGGTGAAGACGTCGCCGGAGACGCCGCATCCGAAACAGTGAAAGAACTGGCGCGTAGCGTGAACGGAGAAGGATGGAGTCTTCTCGCCGTGGAAGGGACAGAGTCCGGAGTAGTTCTGGGCTCCGGCTTTTTTCAGCTTGATGTAGTCGCCGATGATGCGGACGATGTCCGCCTGTTGCTTGAGGGTGTATGCGAAATCGCCGGGGTTCGCCATTCAGGACAGAGCTCTTCTAAAGAATTGTGAAGGAGAAACGCGTCATGGGAAATATATCTGACACGCGTAGTTGTGGAGAAGCTGTGGAATTCGGAGATTAGCGGTTGATGGCTGAGGGAAACGATTGCGGGAAGCCACTCTGTCGCGCCGAAGAAATCAGTTCGATCTCCGCGCCCTGCGTGAACCGGAACCACCGAAAATAGAAACAGCGCCTCTGCGGAAAGTGAACCGGCTATGGAAGATCCCCGGCGATGGACAAGACGAATGAGTATGGCTCGCGGAGCCGAGCAACCCGCCGTCCTTGCGCACAGAACGCCAAGCATGGCAGCGATGGCAGAACGCCCCCAGGAACGCAGAGAAGGGCAAATGAAGCAAGTTTGGAAAGTGAACGGCAGGCGCGGAACGCCAATGAGTGCAATTGCGATATTTCGCCAGTTGACCGCACCATGGCTCAGCCAGGTCACCTGGAGTATCAGCGTGCCTCACGGCACGCACCCCCTCAGCAGGTGGGGGAGGAACCGGACTGAGCCGATTCGAAGATCGCACTGCACTAGTCTAATGTCGTTGCCCGGGAGCACTTATCGCCACGACTATGAGTGCAATGGGGATATTACGACAGTTAGGCACGTTCGTTCAGTGCCTATGCCGCGGGCCACGCGGAGTCCGGGACCGGGGCGGCGTAACTGAGCATGGCCTGCTTCAATTGTGAATCCACTTCGTCGGCGATGGTGATCACGTCCCGGAGCACTCTGCTGAAATCCACCTTGTCGAGATTGTTTTGTAAAGTGTTAAAGATACTGACCTGTAGAATCCGCGACTCCTCTACCACCATCGCGGCGGTATAGCCTTGTTTACGTCGCAGATCCCCGTGTTGACGTGCGGAGGTGGAGGCGTCGGCCTTTGCTGTCGGAGCGAGGCGTAAGCGGAAGACCAGGTCAGCGATGAGATTGGGCAGATGGCCGGTGCGGGCTTCAAAGCTCAGCGGGACACAGGTCAACTCTTCGTCGTGCTCCACCAGTGCCATCCAGTCCTGAATCGTAGCATTCAGGTCATGCTCCAGTATGCAGGCCACGCTCTTCGTAGGCAGCGGGCTGCGAGCCACCGGGTTCGCAAGCTTATTGCGGATAGCTTCCCGAAGGACGGCGATTTGGATTGGTTTCGTAAGGACTTCGTCAGCCTGCAGGCGGATGGCAGACAAAGCCTCGTCTATCGCTGGGTAGCCGCTGAGCACCAGAGTGACTGCTTGTGGGTGGGTGTGGCGCATGGCGCTAACGACGGTAAAACCATCACCGGCGTGTGGCATGTGCAGGTCGGAAAGCAGTGCGTCAAAGTTCTCTGTCGCGATGTAACGGAGCGCGTCGCACACGTTCGCTACGGCGACTACCTCAAAGCCGTCCCGTTCCAGCGTTGCCCGCAACATATCGCGGACCGCGTCATCGTCCTCGGCCAGCAAGATTCTGGGCATACTTCCACTCCTTCCTCCGCCCTGAGAGGCGTTTCCGTGCTTTTCAAAATCACCGGAAAGAGTAGCCGACTTCGTGAACCCTGACTGTTCAGAATTGCACACTTTTAGGTGCATAGACTGTTGACCCGATTGATCCCTCCGCCAGTTTCCCGATGGCCTACTCGAAGCAAACTAACGACGCCCGCTTTCTTAACGTGCGTGCGGGACGGATTCCCATTGGCAGGGCGCGACGCCGCACCGTTGAACAGTGGTCGCGCGCACCAGCATTACCAAAGTAACAGTGTAATGAAGTACATCGCGTGCGTAAGAGCTACGGTGTGACCCCACCCAATTCAGCTTAAGGCCACTGGTTCCTCCACTCCGTCGGTTGGCAACCTAAGTGCCACTATCAATGTCGAGTTTCGTTGGTTCCTCCCCCTGTCTGTTTCCTCCCCCAAACTTTCTTCGGAGGAAGAGTGTGTCATGTCACAAACCAACGCTGAGAGACAAATGCCCCGCAAGCTTATATGGGTCGAAAAAGAGCGTTTTCGAGGTTTTGCTTGCTCGGAATGCTCCTGGCGGTTTGATTCTTCTGCTGCGCCCACGGGCAAATCTTTCGAGGAAATGATGGGGAACTTCGAGTTGCAACGCGACAAAGAGTTTACATCCCATGTTTGCGCCGATCACCCGAGAACCATGGGCGCAAAACGCTCAATTTAATTCACACTTGAGCAGTCCACCTCACTACGCGTGACGGATGGGCCACTCTTCATGCACGTTGCGGGGTACTTCGAGATTCTGTTAGAGACTCGGAGGGAAAATGACAAACCTAGAGGCTTGCACAGATGAGGAGCAGGAGCAGGCGCTTGCCCGCGTGTTCAGGTACGCTTCGGGAGAAGTGCTGAACGACGCCGAAGTGCAGAAATTCTACCAGCTCTACGAAGAGATTCAGCGGCGTGCGCTCGCTGTGACGCCGCGTAGTAACTGACCTTGCGCAGGTCTCGCGTTGAAATGGATAGGAAGCGGGTGCAATTGTCAACTGATGTAATCAGAAAAAAAAAAAAAAAATAGCCATTTCACTCAAAATGGGGGCTGGCCCAGCTTCCATGGGGTGAATTCACCCACAGAACCGGCTGCCCCCAGCTTTCGTGGTTTTCGAAAGCTGGGCACGACGGACCCCGCGATGCGATGTTCATTCGTCACAGCCAATGCCTGGGCATCTATGCTACACCGACTGCATGCCCAACCGGCTGCATCACTATTATGGCGCGGGATACTCGCACTTCATCACCACAAGTGGTTATCAGCGCCTGCCGTTGTTAGGAAGTGCGCGGAACCGCGACCTGTTCCTGCGAGTGCTCGAGCAAGTGCGGCGGCGATACCGTTTCGTCGTGGCCGGATATGTGGTAATGCCAGAACATGTGCACCTGCTGATCAGCGAGCCAGAGCGGGGTAATCCATCGACAGTGATATCCCATGTCTCGCAACTGCGGCGAGACATGGGGCACCCCCAATCCCGTGAAGCGCGGGTTGGTGCTGCAACCAGAACAGTGGGCGTGGAGCAGTTATCGGTACTACGCCTATGACGAAGCTGGACTGGTGGTAGTCAACGAGCCGCAGAGGGCGGAGCTAAGGGTGAGGAAAGTCTCTTGATCCTGTAGCTGTGGTGCCCAGCCTTCGAAAACCGCGAAGGCTGGGGCAGCCGGTTCATTGGTGGATCCAAGGCGCAAAGCTGGGCCAGCCCCCGGCCGAGATATTCGTAAATGGAATTTCAAGAATTGCCTTCGTGTTCGAGCCGACACGCTAGCCTTTTGGGTCTTTCCGTTTTTCGTCTGCGTCGACTGAAAACAGCATGTAGTGATCGAAACTGTGACGCCGGTAATAACGGTGTTTGCGAAAATCCAAGTAGATTTCTGCGGTCTTGGGTAACCAGAGTACGGTCTTTTTGCTGGCGAATGGGACGGGGCCATACTCGACTGCCTGGTGCTCGCTGATCAGGCGAATCTCGGGCATCGGCTTGACCAGGTCCGCCTCAATGCGCACGACGTGAAACTTGTCGGCTGTAATCCAAGCTCTTCCCTTAATATCTACTGGATAGACTTGTTCTCCGACCTTGTAACTGTTCATGCGATTGGGCCGGTCCTTGCGCTGGCGGAAATGTACCAGCCAGCTGGCTTGTCCACGCCAGTCGCCCAAGCCTTCGCACTCCATGACGAAGTCGTCGCGCATGCTGGGGTGAAAGACGAGCGCCAGCGTTATGAAGCCGGTGCTGGAAATCTGGTCGGGATAATTGGCCAGCGTCAATTTGTTGGCGCGGAATTCGTCGATGGATACGAGGCCTCCGTCGCGCTCAGAGATTGCTGCGACATAATCGTACTTACGTACTTCGGTGCGGATCGGGATGCCATATGGATCGAGTGGCTGATGGAACAAATCTTCGACCGCAGCGAAGCGCGACAGGTCGCTGACCAGTTCCTGCATTCGCTTGCCCGATTCCTCTATCACTTGTGCTGCAGGACACTCCGCGCCGCCTGCGACTTGCGGTTTGACGTCGTCAACACCGGGGGGTGCCCAAGGTTTGACCGGCACAGCCGGTGCTTCGAGTGCCGCAAGAGAATCGAGACCGGTCAGGTTTCCGCTGGAAGACGTCGTGGCCGTGGTTCCTTCCCCGGTAGCACTTGTCTTGCGTTCATTAATTTCTGTGATCAAGCTTCGTACTTGGTCGGCCAGTGGGTTCTTCGGAGACTGGTCAAGGAAAGCATGGAGAGCTTGAATGCCTTCCTCCTCGTGACCGAGGCCCACTAGCGCTTGTCCGAGCACGAGTTCGGCGGGACTGGCGACAGCCTTGCCTTTCGCAATTGCGACCGTGGCTTCGTCGCGTGCCTTCCCGTAGTCTTTCTGACGGAGATACGTGTCGGCGAGTAGGTCGTGCGAAAGCCAATTGTCGGCGTCGGCTAAGACGGCCCGCTCCAGAGCGGATCGTGCGGCTGGGTAGTCTTTGCGCTGCAGAAGGGTGCGGCCGAGGAGAGTCAAGGCCTGGCCGTTACTGGGATTAAGCGTGGCGGCTGTACCCAGAAAGTTCCCGGCGCGGTCGAAATCGCCCTTCGCAAAGTATAGGTAGCCAAGCAGGAAATTCAGATCGGGGCTGGAAGGAGCCAGTTTGTATGCCTGGTCGAGTTGCTTTTGCGCGGCGTTCAGATTCCCGGATTTCAGAGCCGAGATCGCATGCTTGGCTTGCTTGCGTGCTTTCGGCGACATGAGGGATGAAGACACATCCAGATTGATTGCAGTGGGATCCCTCTTCAGAATGATCTCAGTCTCGATGGCGCGATGGGCATCGATCACCCGCATTTCGCGATATTCGCTGAGATAGCCGACCGCATTGACTTCCAGCGCGTATGTCCCAGGCAGAACGTCCAGGAACACTCCTTTGGAGGTTTCATCGCTGACGGCAACGATGGCCGCATGATTGGCCAAATTGACGAGCTTCAGAACGGCCTGACGATCGAGTTGAGCGCTATTTCGCTCAGCGAATAAGGTGAATACCAGCACGCTCGTGCCGGCGGTCGTACGGTAAGCTCCCAGCGACTCGAGGAACGCTCCTTGATTGGCCGTCGGATTTCTGAATATGGGTGCCGACTGAGCTTGCGCAGCGGAGAAGAGAAACGGAACGAAAAGGAGTGCGGTACAAAAACTCTGCATTCGATCACGAACGCCAACTGCAAGACGGCTATTCATAAACAGCCTGGCGAGAAGTTAGCACACGGTTAGGGAGTGGTCAATTCGATGGAGCAGGAAGAGACGGACTGCAGAATGGATGCTGGAGAAAGAGTTGCAGGAGAATGTGGCATGGATGTTCTGCCGGCCTTTCGCTGGATAATGTTGCAGCGTCTTCTTCGTTGTTTTTCAACATGTACGGATGTTTCAACATCCAGGGGATTATGATGAGGGGCGGAGACGCATCCTGTTGAATCCAAGGCTGACTTTAACCTTGTCTCTTGCCGCTGGCTTGCTTGGTGGACTCTTCTCGCGTTAGCGGCTGCTCTACTGAAAGACTTGGCCCCTGTAGGCGTCATCAGGTGCGCGGGATCGTCGAGTGGCGCCGATGGTTTCTGACCTCTGGCCACAGCCTTTTTTCGAACTGTGAAAGCCGTTTGCGCGATATACATTGTTGTCTACAGGCTTCTGAACATTTTCTGAACATAAGGAGCAGCCATCATGTCAGGATCGACTGAATCGCAAGGAAGCTTTGTTTCGCGTCGCGGCTTTTTTGGCTGGGCCAGTTCGCTGGCCGCGGCACTGGGCATGGCGCCGCTGGTTATCTCGGCCAAAGGCCTTTCGTCGCCGACGACGTCGTCGCCAGCGACATCTTCGGATGCTGAGGATTACTATGCGAAGCTTGGGGTTCCGACGATTATCAACGCGGCCGGTACTTACACCACGTTGACGGCTGCCTGCATGCCTCCGGAGGTTTTGGCGGCGGTGCAGAAGGCTGCGCTTCATCCGGTGCGCTTACACGACCTGCAGCAGAAGGCGGGTGAGTACGTCGCGCGTCGCCTCAAGTGTGAGGGAGCGGTCGTGACTTCGGGAGCTTCGGGAGCTATCAGTCTGGCCACTGCCGCCTGCCTGCAGTATGCCAACAACCTCAATGTTGTGGACATGCCGCAAGGGATCGACGGCAAAAAGAATCAGGTCATCGTGCAGCAGGCGCATCGTTATGAATACGACCGCGCCATGTATCTCTGCGGTGCGCGGGTGACCGAGGTGGTCACACTCGACGACTACAAGCGGGCGTGCGACGCAGGCAACGCCGTGATGACAAATTTTTTCAACGCCGCGGAAGACGAGGACGGGATTGCGGGAAGCGCACAGATTGGCCGGGAAGAGTGGCTGCGAGTGGCGCACGAGCACAAGATTCCGTGCCATCTGGATGCTGCAGCGGACATGCCTCCGATCTCGAATTTATGGAAGTACACCGGCATGGGTTTCGATCTGGTAGCGTTCTCCGGAGGCAAGGGAATGCGCGGTCCGCAAAACGCGGGACTGCTGCTTGGACGGAAGGTCCTAACCGACCTGGCGCATGCGAACAATAATCCGGGCGACGGAATCGGCCGCGGCATGAAGGTGGCGAAGGAACAGATAGTCGGCATGGTGGCGGCGGTCGACTGGGTTCTCTCGCACACGGAAGAGTCGATGCAGGGCGACTACCAGAAGCGGGTCGATCTCATCGCCGGTGCGGTGAAGGGCATCCCTTCGGTGCGAACGGAGACGGTGGTTCCCAGGATCGCGAACCATGTTCCTCATCTGCTCATACGCTTCGACCCGGCGGTAACGGGCGTCAGCACTGGCCAGATCGTGCAGACGTTGCGCACAGGTACGCCTTCGATTGAACTGAATCCGAACACCGGGCAAAAGCCCAACCAGGGCATCCCGGCGGACGCAAACACGCTGGTGGTTGGAGTCTGGATGCTGCAGCCTGGTGAAGATGCGATCGTGGGCGATCGAATTCGCGCGGCCCTCACGAAAAAAGGGTGATAGGCAATCCCGCCAGGGGGTCAGTGAGGGGAACGGGGATGTTACGCCAATTATCCCTCTAAGCTCCGGCCACATGCCCTGCATTCATTGACCTGACTGCAGGCGCGCACGCGCCCGATGAACCAGTTGCAGGCGGTGGCATCGAACGACTTACCTACTGTATGTGACCCGATAGATAACGCCCGCCCTATCGTCGCTCAAGTACATCGTGCCATCAGCACTGAACACAATCGCTACGGGGCGCCCCATAGTTCCTGGCAGGTTAATTGGTATCCATCGTCCTTTCTTGCTCTCGCCCGGCGCGAGCCATCCGGTAATGAAATCCTCCGCGCCGCCCTGCGGCTGGCCTTCATCGTCGAGCTTCACGCGCACGACTTTGTAGCCCGTGGGTACCCTGCGGTTCCATGAGCCGTGGAAGGCCACGAACATGTTGTTGCGATACTCGGGCGGGAACATTGTGCCCTCATAAAACGCCAAGCCGAGCGGGGCGGAGTGGGCTTGCATCTGGACCTTGGGCTCGATGACGTTTTGGCAGCGGCTATCGCCTGGCTTGGTGAACTTGGAGTCGGGAACACGGTCGCCGTAGCAGTAGGGCCAGCCGGCATCCACGCCGCCCTGGCCGAGGTCGTAGATGGTTTCGGGCGGCAGATCGTCGCCGAGCATGTCTCGGCCATTTACGGTGACCCACAGTGTGGCGGTCTTCGGATTCACGGTGAGGCCAACGGCATTACGCAGGCCTTTGGCAAAAATCTTCTGGCCGGTGCCGTCGGGACTAAATTCCATCACGGTGGCGCGGCGCGGGTCTTTCTCGATGCAGACGTTGCAGCTTGATCCGGCCGAAACGTACATCTTGCCGTTGTGAAACAGAAGGCTGCGCGTGGAATGGCCTCCTCCGGTTGGCAGATCAGTAATCTTCTTGGGATTGGTCGCGCGCAGGTTGGCCTCATCCCAGTCGTAGCGGCGAACTTTGTCGTTCTCGGCGACGTAGAGCTTGCCTTCGAAGAAGGCGATGCCGTGCGGCTCATTCAGTCCCGTGAGAACTGCAACCACTCTCTCGGCTTTGCCGGTTTGCTTGGGATCGGGCAGTGCGACCACCTTGCCTTCGCCCGATTCGCTCACCAGCAGTACGCCGCCGGGAGTGAAGGTTAGCATGCGCGCGCCGTCCACGTTGGCGAAGATTGCGATGTGGAAGCCATCAGGGGCTTTCAGTTGCTTCAGATCGAAGGGACTTTGGTCGGCGTGACTGAGCGAGGCTAGCAGAAACGGCAGGAGCACAAGCAATCCACGTTTCATGACTACCCGATGATAAAGCAAGACTGAAGGTACGGACGCTGCCCTGTGGCCTCTGTGACCGCTGATCGACCTCCGGGGGAAATCACAACGGCGGTCAATGAGTGCTTTGGGGATATTTCCTCAGCTACGCGGTGAGATGGGGTAAAGTTGCTTCGAATGACGAGAAGATTGATCTGGGTTTCTGAGAAGATTCGGAGCGTCTTTCGCAAGAGGCCAGCGTGTTCCGAATGCGATTGGGTAGGTGAGCCTCGTGAGATTTCTGTAACGAAATCGGAGAGTCGAAAACATTCTGCACGGGAGCAGTTCATCAGGCATGAATGTCCTTCAGAAAACGGCAAAGGAAGAGGAAACTCTGCCCTTCGGCGTCAATGAGCTTAGTTGCGATGTTACGACAACGACCAGCCATCGATCTGGCAGGTACTCATGCCCTACCCGCAAACTCCCGGTTCTCCGTGGATACTTTCACCTTTTCCCCCTCTTTGATGAAGAGGGGAACCCGGATTTCCAGGCCCGTCTCCAGTCGGGCAGTCTTGGTCCCGCCGCCTGACGAGTCGCCCCGAACCGCAGGTTCCGTGTAGGCAACGTCCAGCTCAACGAATATTGGCAGCTCTAAGCCAATCGGATTGCCGTTGTATTTGCGCAGTTCGATCAATGCGCCTTCGATTAGGAAGTCCAATGCGTCCCCTACCATCGGACTGTCAAGAGTGACGGTCTCGTAGCTTTGTTGGTCCAGAAAATGAGAACCATCGCCATCGCTATACAGATAGGAAGCCTGTACCGACTGCAAGTCCGGTTCCTTGAATTTGTCGCTTGCCTTGAATGTCTTCTCGAAGACCGCGTTCGTGAGAAGGTTGCGCATCTTCAGGCGCACCAAGGTCTGGCCGCCGCGAGCGGTAGGCGTGTTTATGTCCGCTTCCAGGCAGCAGAAAGGAGTGTTTTCAAACTCGAACAATGTCTTTCGTTTGACATTAATAGCATCAATGAGCGCGGCCATGAAGTCCAGTATAGGGTGAACTCCTCCGAGGAGAAAGCTCTAGCGGTTGTCCAGTGGTTTTGAGTCAAATGTGGATGTTTCGCCAAATCAGCCTGCACGGGGCCTGCTACCATCGCTGAATGTTCAACTTTGGGAAACCGAAAACAGTTGGGGACTGGGTGGTTCACATCGCCGGGGCCCTGGTCGCAATATTCCTTGTGTGGTGGATGCTACGGATGTACGTACTGTAAAAACCCACCGGGCGTTGTCAATGAGTGACAGGGCGATCTTGCTACACCAGAGCGCGTTCACTCCGAATAGCCTTCGTCCCCATCGTCATCTTCCTCGTCGTCGTGTTCCTCCTCGTCCTCCTCTTCTTCATCTGGCTCTTGTCGAAGGAGGACATCAGCGGCTATTGAGTGGTCAGCGGGTCCTGAGCCGGGGCATTGCAGGTAAGTTTCATCCATGATCAATGGTACGCGCAGCGCTCTCCGGCAAAGAGACTCACCGGGTCGATGCATGCTATGGCGATGTTACGACAGTCTGGTCGCGTCTCCATAGATTTTTGCTTACCGGGGGATCAACCTGCGGCAGGTTCGCCAGACCGGCGGCGTTGTTGTTGTCCCCCAAGTGGGCGGAAGTGGGCGCGATCATCCGGACAGAACGGAGGGAGTTCAGATCCCCAGTCGGAAGTCCGAAATGCTCTGCTGGGTCAACGAGAGGTCCTCGAAAACGGCGGACGTTCCTTCGCCGAGCGGGGACTGCGTGCTGATCCCCATCCAAATCGATGCTGGGTAGTCATTCTTGAAGAGGCGAATCAACTGCCAGGTCGTTTTGTCGAGCGAGTAGTAGAACCCGACAGTCTTCGTATCCGAGGAGATCTTCATGTAGACACTTTTCGCCGCGATGATGTCGTGGTTGTTGTCGTCCGAAGTTCCGATGGTGCGAACGCTGACCATCCTATGCTTCTGGCGCTCATCCATTTCCATCGCCATCTTCAGCCACAGGTCCTCTTTCACGTAGATATAGAGCGTTCCGGCATCATATGTCTTAAGAAACGTCGGGGTGATTCTTGCTGTGAGGGTGAACGGCTTCTTGTTATCAACCTCGGTTAGCAGAAGCGGTGCGGTGTTGTTGGACAGCTTCCCGTCCGGGTCACGGAAATTGTCACGCTTCGCTTCACTCGCAAGAGTCAGCCTGCCATCCTCAAACTTGGCATGAGCGGCGGCTCCGTTGAGCGAGCGAGTAAAGGTGATCCCCGGCAGCTTGATGTGGCACTCTTCAGTTTTCATGTTCTTGGGAGACGATTGGCGGGCCGTGACGAACAGCAGCAGGAGCGACAATGCGAAGAGCTGGTTCTTCATGTTTGTTGCCTTTCCGGAGGAAGCCAGAATTGCCCCGTTGAACTCCAGCGGTAAAGGTAACAAAACGGGGCCGGAAGGTGAAAGGTCGCAAACAGGTGGGGTGATTGTTGTGAACACGTCACACTCAAAACGCCTTTTCCGGGCATTTTGAGCGTTATGGGGATGTTTCAACAGTCAGGCCCGCTTCACTTTGGCAGATTGTCGAAGAACTGCTTCGTTTTACGGCGTAGTTCTTTGCTGGGCGTGGAGACCCGCTTAGCGATTTCATCTGGCCTTTTCCCGAACCATTCGAGAAAGGAATAGAACACCACAGTGAAAACAACGAAAGTTACGAGGAAAAACACAAGACCGAAGGTCTGACCAATCAGCCGCCAGATTGATAGCTTCCAGACAATCAATGCCGCCACCGCAGCAAACAAGACCGCGACTACTATGTGCCCAGCCTTTTGCACGGATATTTCCCAAGCAGGCCGCTCCGGTCTTATCACGCACCGCTCCTTCCGTCCAACCACGAAGCAATCCTATCCGAGAAGCCAAGTATTGAAAGCAGTGTCCTCGCTGATTGAGGGGGTTCGAGTGAGATCGCGATTTTTCACGAATCGACAACGGCAGCACATACCCTACGGCTGTCCGACCCATACGACAAAGGTAAGTTTGACATCCTCATATCGCCCGGTTATTTCCCAGCATCCAGTCGTAGGGAAGTTGATCCCAGTCATAAAGAACTGATCGTTTGCCTTCCCGCTGGGATTGCCAGGGCCGTCTGTCTGGAGCGGAGGGGCAAGAGAATCGGTTCTCCTGCCACTCACCGTGAGTTTCGCTTCCGTTGCGGCGTGTGCGTCAAATCCTTGTCGCCAAAAAGCGAGTTTCTGTCTGAATGTCGGGTCGCTGGGGGTGTCGTGCCCTAACCCTATCCACGCTCCGGTCTCTGGCAGAGCGGTCCACAGGCTGTCCGTCCCGAACCAGAATCCACCACGGGATGGTTTTGCAGGATAGGGCGGTGGTGGCACGAAGGGTTGCGTCGCAGGCATCGTAACCGCGCACGTCTCAGGCACCGCTGATGGTTTCGGCCTTTCTTGGCACAGGCATAAAACTGGCAGAAACAAGAGGCCAAACGACAGTACAAGGCGTGGGGGCAGCATAGGAAGCCTCCAATACAGATGGTTCAGTTTACAACTTCGACGACAACTGTTGCTAACAGTCGCGATTTCACTCAAAACCCTTGCCTGGGGGATTTTGAGCGGTATGGCGATATTTCAACAGTTGGCGAAGCAGAAACGTTCTCCTCGGGATCCCCCGAAGTTCGCCTAGCTCCAGATTGGCCTGTTTTTAGGCTCACTGCGGAACGAATCGAAAATCGCGAATAATTGCCGACTGATTTCGTTGAAGGCGTCCCCTTGAAGCACCAGAGATTGATGCCTACTGGCGCGTCCGTTTGCGGAATGTTGGTCGTGTTCGAAGAATAGGTTTCGGTCTTGATGACATCAGCAACACATCCGATGGGATGAACGCCATTCATCAGCGTGAACACGACGCGATCGGATCTCCACTCCATCCTTGCCGTCGTAAGGTTTCCACCGCTGACCTGGAAGTTGTCTTCCCAGCTGGAAACGCCATTCGGCTTGCGGTTTCCCGTTGATGGATAGACTGTAAAGTCGGCATTACAGCCGTGACAAGTCTTGTTCCACTGGGAAAATTCAATATCAATTTCGTTCTCTGCGTCGGCGCCCATGTGGTGAGTGGGCCCATAAGTGAAGAGTCCGAGCACCGTTGTCTGATCCATGTTGTAGACGTCGCCCTGGATAACCCACTGGTACGTCCCAAATCCCATATTGTCGGTAGTAAACAACTCCGCGGCAGTCCATTTTCCCTCGCGCTTGGCGATCTGGAGATGTAGATATCCGTCGGGGTTCAAATCGACGTTGGCCGGATTCCCGGGAGCGACGCCTGCCATACCACCGGTGGTGACTTTCCAGGTATGTCCAGCCCATTTGATCGTCTGGGCCTGGACGAACTGAAACGCAGTGAGCAGAATGCTGCAGATCGTCATTCGAGTGAGTAGTGTGCTCGCCATCACTCTTGTTCTTTCATTTCGCGTGTGCGCCGATTTTAACAGCCGCAGGCGATAACGCTCAGGATCGCGCGCTCGTCCTCTTCGGACAATGCACTAGCCCTGAAATCCCATGCTGGCTAAACTCTCAGTTCCACGACCGTGGCGCCGCCTCCGCCTTCGTTTTGGGGAGGTTCGGCGACCGACGCCACGTGGGGATGCTGCTGCAGCAGCTGGCGCAGGGCTTTGCGGAGAATGCCCATTCCGCTGCCGTGGACTACGCGGACTCGCGGCAGGCCGGCCAGGAAGGCGCGATCGACGAATCGTTCCACTTCGCGGGAAGCGTCGTCGACGGTCTGTCCGATCACGTTGATTTCGGTGGGGACGTTTGCGTTTTCATTTTCCAGCGAGACCGAGATGCCGCGGGCGCGGGCTGCTTTCACCGGAGTTTCGGCGACCGGCCGCGCACTGCTTAGAATTTCGGCGATGTCGGCGCGCGTGATCTTCATTTTCATCACGCCCATTTCAACCTCAAAATGGTCGTCATCAATTTTGCGGGCGACTCGGGCGGAGCGTCCGGTGGACTTCAGCTTGACGGTATCGCCTTCAGAGACGTGCTTCACCAATTGCGGTTGGGCATCAGGATCGCCCTGATCGGCACCGGTGGAGTGCGCGACTATGGCGGAGTCGAACTGCTCGCGGAATTCGCGGCGAAGTTTGGCGATGCGGCGTTCGGCATCCTTCGATAATTTCTGGGCTGCGACGCGATCCTGGACGGCATTGACCGCCTCGTGCGCGTGATATTCGAAATCGCGCAGCAAGGCTTCCAGTTTCTTTTCCATCTCGCGCACCTTGGCCTGCTGGTCTTTCTTGCCTTCCACTGCTAGACGGTTTCTTTCGCGCTCGAGTTCTTGTTGCCCGGTTCGCAGGCGCAGGCGTTCGCCTTCGGCTTCGCGAAGATCAGCGTGGAGCTTGTCGAGGAACTGGCCTACGTCGCGGGCCTGCGTGCCCAGGCGCGATCGGGCGCTCTCGATGATGGAGGGATTCAGACCGAGACGTTGCGCGATGTTGATGCCGGCGGACGCGCCGGGAACGCCGATTTTCAATTCGTACGTGGGCTGCAGCGTGGACTCGTTGAAACCTACGGATGCGTTGATCACTCCCGCAGTGTTCGCGCCGTACACCTTTAAGGACGTGTGGTGGGTCGAGATTACGGTCATGCAGCCGATGCCGGCGAAGTGTCCGGCAATGGCGACGGCGAGGGCGGCGCCTTCCTCGGGATCGGTGGCCGAGCCGAGTTCATCGAGCAGGACCAGAGAGTGCGGGCTGGCGGTGCGGGAGATGAAATCGATGTTGGTGACGTGGGCGGAGAAGGTGGAGAGATTCTGTTCGATGGACTGGTAGTCGCCGATGTCGGCGAGGACGGCATCGAAGACGGGGAGCTCGGCGCGGTCGGCGGGCACCGGAAGGCCGGATTGGGCCATGAGCGCCAGTAGGCCTAGAGTTTTGAGAGTGACGGTTTTGCCCCCGGTGTTGGGGCCGGTAATGATCAGCTGGCGGTTGGCGCCTTCCAGTTCTACGCTGATGGGGACTACGCGTTGGCCCTTGGGTTTGAGATTACGCTCCAGCAGCGGGTGGCGGGCGTTGTGGAGGAGCAGGCGGCTCGCTGCGCTCGCCGGACAGCCCAAGGGGCTGTCGCTACGTGGTTCTGTGTCTGTCGAGCTGCGCTCGACCGGACAGCCGAGGCGGCTGTCCCTACACGAGCCCTTCACTTCTACGCAGTTGAAGTCTTCGGCAAAGCGGGCTTTAGCGAATTGCAGTTCCAGTTCTGCAAGGGCTTCTACTGCGGCGAGGATCTGGTTAGATTGCGCGCCGATGCGCTGGGTCATTTCTAGCAGGATGCGGTGGATTTCGGATTGTTCTTCTTCCAGAAGGCGAACTAATTCGTTGTTTTGCTCGATGGTCTCAAGGGGCTCGACGAAGACGGTCTGACCGCTGGAACTGGCGCCATGGACTACGCCCTGGACGCGGCGCTTCTGCTCAATCTTTATGGGGATGACGAAACGTTCGCCGCGGATGGTGATCAGCTCATCCTGCACCGTGCCGCCTTCCGCCAGGCGGCGCAGATAGCCACGCAGGGATTCCTGGATAGTCCGGCGCTGCTTTTCCATTTCGCGGCGGATGCGGGAGAGTTCGGGCGAGGCTTTGTCTTCGAGGGTTCCGTCGGGCTGAATTTTGTTGCGGAAGGCGCTGAGGAATTCTGTGAAATCGGCGATGCGGTTCGAAAGCTCGTGGACCTGACGCCATTCGGAGCGCATGGCGGCCGGGGGCTGCCTGGCGATTTCGCGCCACTCGGCGGCGCGATCGACTACAAGGATTACGTCGCGGATCTGCGTCGTTTCCAGGGCGACGCCGGCGATGCGCGCTTGTTGTACGAGGTCTCCGATTTCGATCAGGCCGGCAAAGTCGAAGCGTCCTCCCACCCGGCGGAATTCGCGAATCTCCGTTGCCAGCTCCTGCTGGGTTTCGATCCAACTTGCATCCGTAGAGGGGTTGAGGTTCGCGATGCGGCTCTGGCCCAGCGGAGAAGGAGCGTATGCGCGCAGCAGGTCGCGCAGCGATTCGAATTCCAGAACGCGCGAGGAACTGTGAAGCAAATGCTGCGGCATGAAGTTTATGTTACAGGAGCGGCCGAGGAACTACCGGGGCGGAAAGAGTGCGCGTGAGAACTCTTCTTTCGCCCCGTTGGGGCTGGCCTTTTTCCCCACCTTTTACCCACGCCTTACGGCGTGGGCTGCATTCTTTCGCCGCTTCGCGGCTATAAACCATTGGCCTTGTTCCACCTTGAATCTGCAAAACGAGTTCTCGTGCACACTCCGCAAGGCGGGGGCACAGGAATCACAGAGGAAATTCTTAGCAGGTCAGCTTGCGCCTGCGCCCTGGGCTACGGGTTGGGCGCAGATGGGAAGACGAATGGTGAACTCTGCTCCGCCCTTGGGCTTATTGCGGCAGGTGATCTGTCCACCGTGATCCTGGATCACGCCATAAACTGCGCTGAGGCCGAGGCCGGTTCCCTTGCCGACCGGCTTGGTAGTGTAAAACGGATCGAAGACGCGGTGCGGATCGCGCATGCCGGCGCCAGTATCGGAGAACTTCAGAATGAGGTCCGAGCGCTGGGTGGCGGCAGTAATGTCGAGGGATCCGCCCCCTGCTTCTTCGACAGCATCCATGGCATTTTCGATAATCTCCACAAAAACCTGAAACAGCTGGTTGGCATTGGCGGTGGCATGGGGAAAATCTTTGTCGATGGAGAGCCGCACCTGAATCTTCCCCGGCGTGCGGCGCGACTCCAGCATGTGAGAAGCGCGAGTGAGGAGTACGCCGATATCTACGGAGTTTTTTTCGCCCGGCGCTTGCTGCGCAAAGCTGAGGAGATTGGCGACGAGATCGCTGGTGCGGCGGGCCTGGTTGACGATTTTACGGAGCAACGTATGTTGCTGGTCACCGAGGCGGGCCTGAGTCCAGAGCTCCTCCGAGTAATTCATGATGGCATTCAGAGGATGGTTGATTTCCCGTGCCGCCCCGGCCACGAGATTGCCCAGTGAAGCCAGCTTTTCTTTCTGCACCAGTTGGTTCTGCAGCTGCTTCTGGCTGTCGTAGGCGCGGCGGGACTCACGCAGGAGCGTGATGAGCGTCTGGTCCTGAAAATACTGGCGCAGGAAAACGAAGCCTGCCAGGAGCAGCATCGTGATCAGCACGGTGTACAACCGGAACATGCGCGAGGGGATGGGAGAACGATCGTAGAACATTGTCCACAGCCCCAACATCGGCAGTGACAGAATGGCCAGCATGGCAATGCGAGGAACGACTTTTTTCCATCCGGGATGGAGATTGAATTTGATGGGCGTCAAATCCCAGTCGCGAGCCGAAAGCGAGGCGGCGGCGAGCCACGCAAGGGTGGCGATCAGGGGGACGTCATAAACGCTTCCCGAATAATACGAGCCGTCGGCGGCGGCGCGATCGAGCAATTGGGAGTTCACAGCATAGACGGAGAAAGCAACCAGATAGTGGGAGTAGAGGCGGCGCCAGGGACCAGAGCTCGTGAAAACGGCTATTCCCAGAATCGCGAGCAAGAACGCATGTTCTGTGCCGTAGAGGCGATCGTAGTAGACGTTGTATTTGTCGAGGTTGAAGTTCACATACTGCTGCGGGAACACGATGAAGGCATAGAGAAAGATCCACCAGCCGAGCAGCATCAGGAAGTTGAGGAGGCTGAGGAGGACTTTTCCCTCTCTATTTTGCAGGTCGGGACGCCAGCCCACGGCGGCGAACATGGGCACCGCATGAAAGAACAGGACGATGTCGAAGACGAAAGGGTCGGGGACCTGGCGGCGAAGAGCGGTCTCCCAGAAGGTCCAAGCGGCCTGATTTGTCACCCAGCAAGAAAATCCCAAAGCCATCAGGGCCCAGAAGCTGCGCTCCTGGCCGGACCGGCGCCAGGCGTTGGTCAGGGTGATTGCGAGCGCGGCGAGCATGAGCATCAAGCCGGCGATATCGGCAAAGGCCGTGAGGGCGAGACCGCGGTGCGCGTCCAGAGACACTGCGGAGAAGGCCAGAGTGATGCCGGCCGCTGCCACAAACCAGCGGTGCTCGCGAAACAGACTCATCCGCAGACATTTTATGGGAGTGGGGAAGGGATACCGGAGTACCTCGGAGGTGGACAGGTTACTTTGGTCACCCGAGGCTTAGAGCGAGCGCGAAATCGGGGGGCCGTAGGCGGAGCTTCGCTCCGCTGGACAGCCCAAAGCGGCTGTCCCTACGTGGGTCGTTACGTGGGTCGTTTGCGGTACCGTGGCCCTGGTCTAGAATTGAGGGGGGAAAGGCACTTCTCACCTTATCTTTCCCTGGGTGAATCTTTATGGCATTTCCTCTGACGCGCTTGCGACGACTTCGTCGAACGGCTGAGCTTCGCAACCTGGTGAGCGAGACCCGGCTTACACCCGATGCTTTTGTTTATCCCATGTTTGTTTGTCCCGGGGAGGGCGTGAAGAAGGAAGTGAAGTCGATGCCCGGGGTCTTCAATTTGTCGGTGGATCAGGCGGTGAAGGAAGCGCAGGAAGTGCATCGGGTGGGGGTGCCCTCGGTGATTCTGTTTGGATTACCCGACAAGAAGGATGAAGTGGCGACCGGGGCATGGCACGAGAACGGGATCGTGCAGCAGGCGGCGCGGGCGATTAAGAGCGAAGTTCCGAAGCTGATTCTGATGGGCGATGTATGTTTGTGCGAGTACATGTCGCATGGGCATTGCGGGATCGTGAAGGCAGCGCCCCAATCGCTGGGAGCGGCGGTGGCTGCGCCTCCGGCGGCGACGACCGAGTACGAGATTGTGAATGACGCTTCGCTCGAATTGCTGGCGCGGACTTCAGTTTCGCTGGCGAAAGCGGGCATCGATATTATCGCGCCTTCGGACATGATGGATGGGCGGGTGGGTGCCATTCGCAAGGCCCTCGATGAAGCGGGATTGATCAATACTCCGATTCTTTCGTATGCGGCGAAGTTTGCTTCCGGATTTTACGGACCGTTTCGGGAGGCGGCGGATTCGGCACCGCAGTTTGGAGACCGGCGGTCATATCAGATGGACGGGGCCAACATTCGCGAGGCCATGCGCGAGATTGAGGCGGATATCGAGGAAGGCGCAGACATGATCATGGTGAAGCCGGCTATGCCTTATCTCGATGTGATTGCGGCTGCGCGAGAGCGGTTTGAATTGCCGCTGGCCGCGTACCAAGTGTCCGGGGAGTACGCGATGATTGAGGCGGCGGCGCGGAATGGGTGGATCGAGCGAGAGCGGGTGATGATGGAGTCGCTGCTCAGCATTCGGCGCGCCGGGGCCAGCATTATTTTGACCTATTACGCGAAGGATGCGGCTCGGCTATTAGCCTGACCCGCCAGGGAGCGATGCCGTCCAAGAACGCAGTCAGTATCCAGCCTTAACTCACGGATCATTGGAGAAATATCCCTATATCACTCGAAGGCCATCAATGAGCGCTATGGCCTGATAACGACAGCCATCAGACTCGCCGGAACTCGGCGCACTGGCTAATCGGCCCTGACGTGCGAGGAACAATGCAGGCGTTGACCTTTGGAAAAGTTGACGTATGCACCTTCCGCACTAACGTAGACATCACAGGATTGATGAGGCAGCCCCGCGCGCTTGATGCTTACAGTGTGTTTCCCGACCGTTGCTTCGTAGGTGTCACAATACTCTTCGTTCTCTTCCGGGTTTGACTTCACGGCGCAGCTGAATTGGCCATCGACGTAGAAGTTGACGAATTTCGCGGAATCGTTAAAGAAACGAAGGTGGACCTTTTGCGGCTCCTGCGCTGATACGAAGGTCGCGTAGACCAACCATAATGCGAAGTGCAACCGCAATCTCATCTCAGGCGCCTCCGGCCCGATGCATCATCGACTGCGAGGCATTATAAGCCGTACCTGTTGTAACATCTCGATTACGCTCAAAACCCCTCATAGCTGTAAAATGCGCCCGTGCGTAGCGAGGGGCGAGCAGAGCTAGCCAAGAAGCGGTTCATCATTCGGCAGGTTTCCATGTTTGGGGGCTTGTCGTCCTGCCTAGGGATTGTTGCGCTCTATCACCGCCACTTCGGCTGGCATCTCGGATTCGATTTTCCCTTCTTCCTAGGCGCACTGGGAGTGATGGCGTTCTGGGGTACGTGCTGGTATCTGCTGTCGCTGTGGATGTGGTCAAGAACCCCCAGAATCCTTGCCGATAGGCGAACGCACCGCCGCCCTTGAAGATGGTTGGAGTAACATCCCCATATCGCTCATTGACCACGCGGTCAAACGCGCAATCGGCAATTCTTGTGTTTTTCTGAAACATTCGAAACCGCGACTCACGCTCGGGCAGCGCCCTGATCGTGGAAATTCACTTCTACCTGCCTGCGGTCTTGTTTTGAAACCTTAAACATCTCACGGCGCTTGAGGCCCATGAAGCTGGCGACGAAAACGTCGGGAATTTGGCCGATGCGGGTGTTGTAGGTGTTGACGTCGTCGTTGAAGAATTCGCGGCGGTCGGCAATGCGCTCTTCCAGTTCCGTGATGCGATTCTGTAGTTTCAGGAAATTTTCGTTGGCTTTGAGTTGAGGATAGTTTTCTGCGACGGCGAACAGGCCGTGGAGAGCGCTGGCAATCTTGAAATCGGCTACGGCTTTTTGTCCCACGCTGGACGCGTTCATGGAATCGGCGCGGGCCTGGGTGACGGCCAGCAACGTCTGCTGCTCGTGCTGCATGTAGCCCTTTACGGTTTCGACGAGATTGGGGATTTCATCGTGGCGCTGCTTGAGCAGCACATCGATGTTGGCCCAGGCACGGTCGTTCTCGTTGCGGAGGCGGACCAGGCCGTTGTAGAGGATGACGGCATAGATCAGCACTCCGGCGACGAAGAAGAAGAACGCCAGCGCGGTGATGTTGCTGCTGTCCATGGGGACCTCGGGTACGAGTTCAGGGTGCCAGTTAAGGTTGGGGCGTGGCAAGTGTCACGGGAAAGGCATGGGGTAAGGTCAGGGGTAGGGGCAGGGGCAGGGGCAGGGGTCGGGGGCGGCGTGATTCATGGTCAAGACTGCCCATGACGAGCGCGTTGGTGCTGGGGGGCCCGCGTCGCCGCTCGGCTTCGCCTTCGCTGGGACAGCCCAAGGGGCTGTCCCTACGTGGTTCTACGCGGATTGTTAATCTTTGCTGGGTTTTTTGGGGGTTAGGTCGCAGGCGCGGCGGACTTGGTCTACGTCCAGGCCAGAGGGGCTGAATTCGGCGATTTCACGGCCATTGCGGGTGGGGAGCGCGATTCGAACAAGTTGTGCGCCCATCAGGCCGCGGGTTGTGCCTTTGTCCATGGAAAGGAAGTGCCCACGGACCCAATTCCATCCCTTGGAGCTGTGATAATCGTCGATGCGGACTTCGACCTGGAGCTGCGGTTGTCCCCAGAAACCCGGGCGATTGGGGCGGGGCAATCTCACTCCCGGATTGAAATCTGCGAGCTTGAGCTTGCCGTCTTCACAGAACAGTTCGATGCGGGGTTTGTACTCGGGGTCTGCGCGAAAGTAATTCTCCGCCAGCAGTTCGAAGCGGACGCGCTTGGCCCCGCTCATTTTATCTTCGGATTGGAACTGCACCCATTTGCCGCCGGCGCTGACGCCATCGCGTTCGTTCTGGTACGGGGTCATGGTGCCACCCTGCGCCAGTGCAGCAGCAGAAACTATGCATAGGGCGGCGAGGGTGAAGAGCCCGTTGCGAAATAACGTGTATGAGTTCAGGGTATCCTCCCTAATGTAACTCTTCTATTTTTAACCCGGACGAGAGGAAAAGTTGCGTGAAAGGGGCGAAGCTTCGCTTCGCCGGACAGCCGAGGCGGCTGTCCCTACATGTCTAATGCGTGGCGACTTTCAGGACCAGGTAAACCTGGGAGCGATCATCGAACTGGCTGACCGACTTGGTGTCGCTTTTCTTGCCGTTGAATTGAGCGTAGACCTCGTAGTCGATCGCGCTGGAGAGAGCGGGAAAGCGGTAGCTGCCGTCCTTACCGACGATGTAGGTCTTTACCGCGCGACTGCGGGTGTTGGTGACGTAAACCACGGCGTCAGGGACGGGGTTGTCCTGGGGATCGAGCACCTTTCCGAACAACAGGCGCCCGACCTGCTTGTCTTTCTTGTCGGGTGCGGCGCTGGCAAGGGCGGAGAAGGCGAGAAGCAGCGCGCAGATACACGCGGCAGCTTTCATCACTGAGCGGGTGTGATTCATTTGACTGTACTTATTGTCTCATGCCAGGCAAGCAGGGTCCCCGGAGCAATGGCTCCGGGGTTACGTGTTCAGTCCGGGGTTACGTGTTCAGTCTGGGGCTACGTGTTCAATAGGTTAGATGCAAGCCTACATCCTGGCGTTCCTCGCCGTAGACGTGGACGGTGACTTCCTGAGCCAGACGCAAGGGCTTGCCATCGGCGGTTTTGACGTGCTTCAAATCGGCAGTGAGGATGTAGTCAGATTCTCCGGGAGGCAGGCGCTGGGCGAACTCTCCGTGATGGTCGGAGTAGACCTGCCACTTCGGCTTTTTATCTTTGGCGCGGCGGATCAGCACGGGAACGCCGTAGACCGGCCGGTCGTCTGGCCCCCACACCGTTCCTACGATCACGGCATAGGGTTTCTCTTTGTCCTTGGATTTCTGAGCGGCAAGCAAGCTGTCCGGAGAGGTGAAGGCAGGCAGGAGAACCAGAATGCAAAGCCCGAGCAGGGGAAGTCTGGCTAATGCAGAACGGAGATCAGGAGTAATCACCGTCTTCGCTTTCCTCTTCTTCTTCGTCTTCCTCGTAACCCTCTTCGACCGCCTTTAACTCGAGCGGAGTTGTCGTGACCACTTCGAAGTCGGTGCCGCACTCGGGGCAAGAGATGACTTCGCCCTCGTCGACTTCCTCCTCTTCAACGTCCAGATTGTTCTCGCATTCAGGACAGAGCACCATAAAGCCTCCCGTGCCTATTAGAGCCTCCTGTTAATATTTAGATTCTCCCCGGCAGTTGGTCAAGGGGGAGGGGCACGTAGTGCCCAGAAACCTGGGGCTTTTGCAGGACTGGGAAGTTTTCGTCTCCCTACCGTATCTTCCTGATGGGGTATTCAGAATGACAGCGAAATTCGCAGCGTGGGCGCCACGGGTGCTTGCCACGATCACGGTATTTGGCAGCATGGCGCAGGTTGGCGTGAGTCAGACCGCGCCGGGCATGGCTGTCGATCCCCAGATTGCCGGAGCTTTGCGGCAAGTTTCCGCGCAAAAGATCCAGGCGAACGTCGAGAAGCTGGTCAGCTTCGGCACGCGGCTCACGCTCTCGGCGCAGGATCCGCAGTCCATTGCAAAGGGACACGGGATCGGGGCCGCGCGCGAGTGGATCAAGTCGGAATTTGAACAATATTCGAAGGATTGCGGCGGCTGCCTGGAGGTAAAGACCGATAGCTTCACGGAAGCACCGGCGGACCGGATTCCCAAGGCCACCAGAATCACCAATGTTTATGCGGTCCTGAAGGGAACAGATCCGGAAAGTGCGAAGCGCATCGTGCTGGTCACCGGGCATTATGATTCGCGGAACAGCGACACGCTGGACGTGAATGGCGATGCGCCGGGGGCCAATGACGATGGCAGCGGCACGGCGGTGAGCCTGGAGTGCGCGCGCGTGCTGAGCAAGTTGAAATTTCCGGGCACGATTATCTTCCTTACGGTGGCGGGAGAGGAGCAGGGACTGAACGGGAGCCGGCACTTCGCCCGCATGGCGAAGGAGCAAGGTTGGGATGTGGAGGCCGTGCTCAATGACGACATCGTGGGTGGCGACAAGAGCGCGGAGCAAGATCGTTCCATGGTACGGGTGTTCTCCGAGGGTGTTCCGGCGGCGGCCAGCGATCAGGATTTGCGGCGTATTCGGGGTCTGGGCGGCGAGAGCGATTCGCCATCGCGGGAACTGGCGCGGTACATCGTCGAGGTGGACCGGTCGTATGAGACGGGCATGATTCCCACCATGGTGTTCCGGCAAGACCGCTATTTACGCGGCGGGGATCATTATTCATTCAACCAGCAGGGGTTCGCCGCGGTGCGATTCACCGAGTTCCGCGAGGACTTTCACCATCAGCATCAGAATGTAAGGACAGAAAACGGAATTGAGTTCGGAGATGTGGTGAAGTTCGTGGATTTTGATTATGTGGCGCGAGTGGCCCGGCTGAATGCGGCTACGCTGGCAGCGCTGGCGGCAGCGCCGGCGCCTCCGGCAAACGTTCACCTGCTGACCAAGGATCTGGAGAACAATTCGACGCTGACGTGGGATGCTTCTCCGGGAGGGCTGGCGACGGGATACGAGGTGCTGTGGCGGACCACCACGAATCCGGTGTGGGAGCATGTGCAGCACGTGGGAAACGTGACGCGGGCGACCCTGAACCTCTCGAAAGACAACGTCATTTTCGCGGTGCGAGCGGCGGACAAAGCCGGGCATAAGAGTCTGCCCGTGGTGCCAACTCCAGAACACTAGGCGTGCAAGTTGCCCGGCAGCATGGCATTTGCCAGTCAGGATGCGAGTAGAATTGAGGATCGAGGATATTGCGTGAGACGAACGGGCGCACCCATGACGTTAAGCCTGCCGCCGTTTACGAAGGCGGTGAGTTGGTTGATCGGCATCAACACCGCCGTGTTCCTGCTGGTGTTGCTGCTGGACACGCTGCGAGTCCCATTCGGCGCCGTTCTGCGTGACTACTTCTCGTTAATACCCATCCAGGTGGTACAGCACGGGTGGATCTGGCAGCTGGTCACTTATGGAGTGATTCACTTCGAGTTCTGGCACTGGTTCGGAAACATGCTGGGATTGTGGATGTTCGGTGCCGCCATCGAGCAGCAATGGGGAAGCCGGCGATTTCTGGAACTGTTTTGCCTGGGCGTTTTCGGGGCCGCGCTGACCACGGTAGCGCTCTCCTATTCCCATATTCTGGGAAATCCGTACCGGCCAACCATCGGGGCTTCCGGCGGAGTGTTTGCCATTCTGATTGCCTTCGGGATGCTATTCGGGGATAACGAAATCATGATGATCCCGTTTCCCTTCACCATCAAGGCGAAGTACTTCGTGGGCATTTTGATCGTGGTCACGCTGGCCTTTGCCATGGGCGGCGGGGGAAATGTTGCCTATGTCGCGCACCTTGGTGGATTGCTTTTTGGATATCTGTATGTGAGGCGTGGGCCGAAGGCTGCGCTCGTCAATGTCGGCTTCTCGGAACGGTACTACGGGCTGCGGAATTCCTATTACCGCTGGAAGCGGCGGCGGGCGGCGAAAAAGTTTGAAGTTTACATGCGGCAGCATGACCGCGACGTGCACTTCGATGAACACGGCAACTACGTTCCGCCGGACGATCAGACGCCCAAGGGGAATGGGGGCGGGAAGTCGGGGTGGGTGAATTGATCCCACTCTCTCTCACTCTCTTCGTAGAGACGTAGCTAGCTACGTCTCTACGGCAGGGCTCACCAATCTTGGCCCGGGAGATGTTGCAAGCGAGACGTTGCAAGCAACGTCTCTACGAATGGAAGTTCACCAGAAATTTCACGAACTCTGACAGAATCTCCTGCGGCACGTGCTCCCGCGTTTCTTTTCCCTTAAAACCCAGATCGTGACCGGCTCCTTCTATGGGAAGGAGCTTTGTCTTTGCCGGAATCATCTTTAGCGCGCGCTCCAGTTCGGCGATAGAGGCGAAGGGGTCGCGTGTGCCGTGCACGACGAGGGTTGGAGTGCGCAGGTCGGGGAGATGCTGGGTGCGCTGCTGCTCCGGCTTTCGCGGGGGATGAAGCGGATAAGAGAGCAGCAACAGGCCCGCGACTAAGTCTGGCTCTTCGGCGCAGAGCATGCTGGCTTGGCGTCCGCCGTAGGAGTGACCGGCGAGAAATAGTCGGGAGTTTTTGGGCGTCTCTCCACTCCCACTTCTCGCAAAAGAGGCGAGAAGTGGGGCACCCCGGGGCGTCTCTCCACTCCCACCCCCGATTTCTCTTACGGCTGCGATTGCATTCTTCAGGCCGGCTCGGTCGCGGGCGGCATCTCCTGGGCCGGGAGGCCCGAACGATCTCACTTGGCGGTAGGGGAGGTTGCAGCGCAGGACCACGAATTCTGCATTCGCGAACGTTTCTGCCAGGGCGCGAAGTAGAGGCGCTTGCGCGTTGCCTCCTGCACCGTGGGTGAGGACGAGGGCACTGCCGTTCGGAGTGTCGGGAACGTGCAGGAATCCGCGAACGGGCGGATCCAATGCGGCGCTTGCGAATTCGCTAATGTGGGACATCGTTTTGGGTTCGGATCGGGGCTGCTCGCTTCGCTTCGCAGGACAGCCCGAGGGGCTGTCGCTACGTGTGCACGGTCTACGTGTGCACGGTTATCTCGCTGAGGGTTTCGTAGACTTTCACGATTTGGATTTGATTTCCCAGGCGCGACCAGCAACGGAGCATGTCGGGATCTTCCTGCGCAATGCGGCGGGAGCCTTCTGAATTCCAATAGCGCAGGAAAACGTAGTGATGATCGTGATCGCGGTAGAGCAGGTCGCGGCCGTATCCCTTGGAGGCGACGATCGAGGTCAGTTCCCGAAAGGTTTCGAGCGCGGCTGTCTCCTTTTCGGGGAGAGGCTCCCAAAGAGCTACTGAAAGTATCCCTTCCGGCATAAGGAGGGATTATAGCTTGCGTAGCGGGGGTGTCGAGCTTCGCTCGACCGGGACAGCCGAGGCGGCTGTCCCTACATTTTTCGTCCCTACGTGCGCGGCGGCTACGGTTTTTTGTGGGCTATGCGTTCGGCTTCTTGTTCGGTGACTACGTGGAGGCGCATGAGATTGGTCGAACCGGAGGTTTGGCGCGTCCCTGCTACTACCCCCAGGATCTCTCCGGCTTTGAGTTGGCCGCGGCCCAGCAGTGACTGTTCGGCCAGCGTGACCATCTGCTCGGCGGAGCGGGCCTGCTGGCAGCGCACGGGGTGGACTCCCCAGTAGAGATTCATTCGCTGAACGACGGGTGCGAGGTGAGTGAAGGCGTAGATCGGCGCCTTGGGACGGTACTTGGAGATCATGCGGGCGGTGTTGCCGGTCTCGGTGAAGATCGCGATCGCGCCCATGGGCAGGTCTTCGGCGGCGTGAGCGATGGATTCGCAAATAGTTTCCGCGATGGACAGGCTGCGTCGTTCGCGGCGGCGGCGGACCTGGCCGAGATCTCCCACATTGCGTTCGGCTTCGACCACAATGCGCGCCATGATGGTAACGGACTCGCGGGGATATTTTCCGCTGGCGGTTTCGGCCGAGAGCATGACGGCGTCGGTGCCGTCGAAGATGGCATTGGCCACGTCGCTGGTTTCGGCGCGGGTGGGACGCGGGTTTTCGATCATGGACTCGAGCATCTGGGTGGCCGTAATGACCGGACGCCGCCAGGCAGCAGCTCGCCGGATCACGTGCTTTTGAATCACCGGTACTTTTTCGGGGGCCATTTCGACGCCGAGATCACCGCGTGCGACCATCACGCCGTCGGCGACTTCGAGAATTTCCTCGAGGTGATCGATGGCTTGCGGCTTTTCCAACTTCGCGATGACGGGAACGTCGCTGCCGTGATCCCCGATAATCTTCTTCACTGTCTTTACGTCGGAGGCAGAGCGGACAAAAGAAAGCGCGACAGCGTCCACGCCCTGCTTGAGGCCGAATTCGAGGTCGTTACGGTCTTTGCCGGTGAGGGCTTGAATGGAGAGCGCGACTCCGGGCAGGTTGATGCCTTTGTGCTCTCCCAGCATTCCCCCATTCAGGACTTCGCAGACTACATCTTTTCCTTTGACCGAATCGACGCGAAGTTCGATCAGGCCATCACTGAGGAGTACGCGGGCCCCCGGGGTGAGTTCGCGGGCCAGATCCGGGAAGCTGGTAGAGATGCGAGCGGCGTTGCCGGCAATGTCTTGGGGCGTGATGGTAACGAGCGAACCCGTCTTCAGCAGGACAGGCTGATGGTGCTCCAGTTGGCCGGTACGGATCTTGGGGCCTTGCAGGTCCTGGAGGATGCAGAGAGTGCGTCCTTCGCGCTGGGCGGCACGGCGGAGGCGTTGGACGTTATGGGCGTGCTCTTCGTGAGTGCCGTGAGAAAAATTCAGGCGCGCGATGTCCATGCCGAGACGGAGGAGGTCGCGCATGGCGGCTTCGGTGTTGCAGGCTGGGCCGATGGTGCAGATGATCTTGGCGCGGCGCAGAGCGCCCTTTGGGGTAGAGTTCTCCTCAGGTTTGTCGAAGTCCGGTTTCAATTAATTCCCTCGACTGAAGGTTGGAAATACGGGCTTATGGCCGTCGGGGGCCCAAAGAGTCATTGTACGCGAAGAATGATTGCGCGCTTGCGGCGAGCTGTATCAGCACAAAGGACACAGCCAAAGGCTTGCGGAGCTTTGCTCCGCCGGACAGCCGGTGGCGGCTGTCCCTACAGGGGTTCCTACGTGAGTGATTCGCCGTTTGAGGCGGGGATCTTGGTCAGTTCTTTGCCCAGCATGGCGCGCGGGAACAGCAAGGCATTGAATTCCGCACCAACCAGAACGACAAGAGAGACCATGTACATCCAAACCAGCAGGGCCATTCCTGCGCCCAGGGACCCGTAAATCGTGGTGAAGTCACCCCAATGTTGCAGGTAGGCGCGGAAACCAACCGTCACGCTGAACCACAAAATCGTCGCCAGAATCGAGCCGGGGACGACGCTGTGCCAGGGTTGCGTGCGTGGGACCGCGTGGTGATAAATCAGAGCGATCACAGAGATGCTGGTCAGGGTTGCAATAATCCAGCGGATCGCGCCCCAGAGCAGCAGGACGTACGCGCTGAAATCGGGATCGAGATAGGGGAGCAGGCGGATTTCGAATTTGCTGCCGACCGCGACCAGAAGCGTGGCGAAAGTCATAGGGACGAGAGCGAAGATCACCAGCAGGAAGGCGATGGAACGTTCTTTGATCAAGCCCCAGGTCTTGGGCAGCTCATAGCAGCGGCGGAAGCCGTCCATCCAGGAGATCATGACGCCGGATGCGGTCCAGAGACTGATGATGGACGTAGTGGTCAGGAATCCCAAGGGGTGTTGCGCGGCACTTTTGAGGTAAGCGAGAACGGTGGTCGAACCGGCGGGAAGGATGCTGCTGAGAGCGTAGGAGATCTCGCGCAGATACGGCGCCCCTTTGCGCCAGCTGGCCAGGCTGGAACCGACGATCAGCAGTACGGGAAAGAAAGTGAGGATCGAAGAATAAGCCGAGGCTTTGGCGGTGGCGAAGGCATCGTGCACAAAGGCGCGCCAGAACGAGATTCGCAGCAGACGAAAGAAACGCCACATGCCCTGAGCCAGAGTAGGGTTTGGAGGCAGCAGGGGCAAAGGAGGAACTTGGCCCGGTTCCTCAAGATGCAGTGGCTGGGGGTTGGCGTGCATTGGTTCGGTGATCAAGTTGATTGCAGGTTACGCCTGAGTTCGTTTTTTGTCCTGATGTTTCATTGCGCCTTTGGCGGTCGGCTTCGCCTTTGGTCGTCATGGTCCACCGCTTTGGCGCTCGGCTTCGCCTTCAGTCGTCATGGTCCACCGCCCTGGCGCTCGGCTTCGCCTTCGCTTGGACAGCCCAAGGGGCTGTCGCTACGGGATTCGCGATGGCCTAAATGCGGTTGGGGGCGAAGCTTGTCGCCCCCAACGCTATTTTTTGTGCTGATTACTCGCTTGCGGGCATTTCCGCAGTGAGTTCGTCGGTTTCGCCCTCGTGGCGCATCATCTCGAGAGCGCGCTCGGCTTCTTCGTACGCAGCCGAGACTTCCGCCTGTACCTTGGCGGCAGCCTCTTCCATCTCTGGCGAGAGGCGCACGTTGCGGTAGTACTCCATGCCGGTTCCGGCAGGGATGAGGCGTCCGACAATGACGTTCTCTTTCAGGCCGCGCAGGTGATCGACCTTGCCGTTGATGCTGGCTTCGGTGAGCACGCGCGTGGTCTCCTGGAACGACGCGGCGGAGATGAAGGAGTCGGTAGAGAGCGATGCCTTGGTGATGCCCAGCAGCAGCGGACGGCCGGTGGCCGGCTTGCCGCCCTGCGCAATCACGCGCTCGTTCTCTTCGCGGAAAGCGAACTTGTCGGTCTGCTCTTCCAGCAGGAACCGGGTATCGCCCACGTCTTCGACCTTCACCCAGCGCATCATCTGCCGCACAATCACTTCGATGTGCTTGTCGGAGATGTTGACGCCCTGGAGACGGTAGACTTCCTGGATTTCGTTGACCAGGTAAGCCTGCAGCTCCTTTTCGCCGAGTACGGCCAGGATGTCGTGCGGGTTGAGCGGGCCATCCATGAGCGGTTCGCCCGCCTTGACGCGCTCGCCTTCCTGCACGTTGATGTGAACGCCGCGCGGGACCGAGTATTCCTTTTCGGTGCCGTTGTCGGCGGTGACGTAGAGTTTGCGCTGTCCTTTGGAAACCTCGCCGAACTTGACCGTGCCATCGATTTCGCTGATGACCGCGGTCTCATGCGGCTTGCGGGCTTCGAACAGCTCGACCACACGCGGCAGACCACCCGTGATGTCTTTCGTTTTGGTGGTTTCGCGCGGGATCTTGGCCAGCACGTCGCCGGGGGTTACCGCGTCGCCATCCTGGATCATCAGGTGGGCTCGGGACGGCATCAGGTACCGCTTGCTGTTCTTGCCTCCCTTGATCACGATCGCGGGCTGGCGCTTCTCGTCGGGAGAATCGCCGACCACGTGACGCGACAGGCCGGTGACTTCGTCCACTTCCTCGTGGAGCGTGACACCTTCCTGCAGGTCCTTGAACTGCGCGGTGCCGCCGATTTCGGTCAGAATCGCGAAAGTGTACGGATCCCACTCGACCATCACTTGGCCGAGCGTGACCGGAGCGCCTTCGTTGACCTTCAGCTTGGCGCCGTATACGACGGAGTAACGCTCGCGTTCGCGGCCCTTCTCGTCGATCACGGCGATGGAACCCTGGCGGTTCATCACTACCAGGTCTCCAGTCTTGGACTTCACGGTCTGCAACCCGATGAAGCGCACGGTGCCATTGTTCTTGGCATCGAGGCGCGACTGCTCGGAGACTCGCGATGCGGTACCACCGATGTGGAAGGTACGCATGGTGAGCTGCGTTCCGGGCTCGCCGATGGACTGGGCCGCGATGACGCCGGTGGCTTCGCCGAGTTCGACGAGACGTCCGGACGCCAGGTTACGGCCGTAGCACATGACGCAGACGCCGCGCTTGGATTCGCAGGTCAGCACCGAGCGAATCTTGACGCGCTCGATACCGGCAGCCTGGATCGCTCCCGCGAGGTCTTCGGTGATCTCCTGGTTGATGTCGACGATGACGTTGCCGTCGTAATCTTTGATCTTCTCGAGCGACACGCGACCCACGATACGGTCACGCAGGGGCTCGATGATCTCGCCGGCTTCCACGATTCCTTGCACGTAAATGCCGTCGACGGTTCCGCAATCGTACTCGCTGATGATGACGTCTTGCGCGACATCGACCAGGCGGCGAGTGAGGTAGCCGGAATCCGCGGTCTTGAGAGCGGTATCGGCCAAGCCCTTACGAGCGCCGTGGGTCGAGACGAAGTATTCCAACACCGTCAATCCTTCGCGGAAGTTGGCGGTGATGGGAGACTCGATGATTTCGCCCGAGGGTTTCGCCATGAGTCCGCGCATACCGGAGAGCTGGCGGATCTGCTGTTTCGATCCGCGAGCGCCGGAGTCGGCCATGACGTAAATCGGGTTCATCTCGCCTTCTTTGTCGCGGCGCTGCATTTCGCCGAACATCTCGTCGGCGACCTTTTCCGTAATTGCCGACCAGATTTCGATGACCTTGTTGTAGCGCTCGCCGTTGGTGATGGCGCCATCCAGGTATTGCTGCTGGACGTTGACCACCTGCTTCTCGGCGTCCTTCACCAGGACCTTCTTGCTCTCGGGGATGACCATGTCATCAATGCCGATCGACAAGCCGGCGCGCGTGGCGAAGCGGAAACCAAGTTGCTTGACTTCGTCGAGCATCTTGACCGTGATCTCGAGCCCGAACCGCAGGTACGTGTAGTTCACCAGCGCTCCAATGCCCTTCTTCTTGAGCAGGCCGTTGATGTACGGCATGCCCTCGGGAAGCTGGTCATTGAGAATCGCGCGGCCCACCGTGGTGTTGATAAACGCACGATCGACCTGCACCGGATCGGTGTGAATGATGTCCTGATCGTCGTACGCGGTGGTCAGGTCGATAAGCTCTCCCGAATAGCGCAGGCGGATCGGGCTGAGGGTTTCGACTTCACCCGCGTCCAGCGCCATCAGAACTTCTTCGATGTTGGCGAAGGCGCGTCCTTCACCCTTGGCACCGGGCTTCGCTTTGGTCAGGTAGTAGAGACCGAGGACCATGTCCTGCGTGGGCACGGTGATCGGCTGACCCGAAGCGGGCGACAGGATGTTGTGCGAGGCCAGCATCAGCACGCTGGCTTCGACCTGGGCTTCCGGAGACAGCGGGATGTGAACCGCCATCTGGTCACCGTCGAAGTCGGCATTGAACGCCGTGCAGACCAGCGGGTGAATCTTGATGGCCTTGCCCTCGACGAGTACAGGTTCAAATGCCTGAATGCCGAGGCGGTGAAGCGTAGGAGCGCGGTTCAACAGCACCGGGTGATCCTTGATGACTTCCTCAAGGATGTCCCACACGATCGGTTCCTGCTGTTCCACCATTTCCTTGGCTTGCTTGATAGTGGTGACGTTGCCTGTCTGCTCCAGCCGGTGATAGATGAACGGCTTGAACAGCTCGAGCGCCATCTTCTTGGGCAGGCCGCACTGGTGCAGCTTGAGTTCGGGACCGACCACGATGACGGAGCGTCCGGAATAGTCGACGCGCTTGCCAAGCAGGTTCTGGCGGAAGCGTCCCTGCTTGCCTTTCAGCGTGTCCGAGAGCGACTTCAGCGGACGGTTGTTGGCGCCACGCAGAACGCGGCCACGACGTCCGTTGTCGAACAGGGCGTCCACGGCTTCCTGCAGCATGCGCTTTTCGTTGCGCACGATGACTTCGGGAGCGTGCAAATCCATCAGCTTCTTCAACCGGTTATTGCGGTTGATGACGCGGCGATACAGGTCGTTCAGGTCAGAGGTGGCGAAGCGGCCGCCATCGAGTGGAACCAGCGGGCGGAGCTCCGGGGGAATGACCGGGATGACGTCGAGGATCATCCAGTGCGGCTTGTTGCCGCTCTTGCGGAAGGCCTCGACAACTTTCAGGCGCTTGGCGTACTTGAGCCGCTTCTGCAGCGAGCTCTCGTTCTTCATCTTCTCGCGCAGTTCGGTGGACAGGCCATCGGTATCGACGCGCTTGAGCAGTTCCTTGATCGCTTCAGCGCCCATCATGGCCTTGAATCCGGCCGGACGGTACTGCTGATCGAGTTCGCGGTACTTGGCTTCGTCCTTGATCACCTCGCGCTCTTTTACCGGAGCGTCGCCGGGTTCGACCACGACGTAGGCTTCGAAGTAGAGCACGGATTCAAGGTCGCGCAGAGAAATGTCGAGCAGGTGCCCGATACGGCTGGGCAATCCTTTAAAGAACCACACGTGCGAGCAGGGCGAGGCCAGCTCGATGTGGCCGAGTCGTTCCCGCCGAACTTTCGACAGAGTGACTTCCACGCCGCACTTGTCGCAGATCACGCCGCGGTGCTTCATGCGCTTGTACTTGCCGCACAGGCACTCCCAGTCGGTAACCGGGCCAAAGATGCGGGCGCAGAACAATCCGTCGCGCTCGGGTTTGAAGGTTCGGTAATTGATGGTCTCGGGCTTGGTGACTTCGCCATGCGACCAGCTCCGGATCTTCTCCGGAGAGGCCAGACTGATGCGAATGGCGTCAAAGTCCGCGATCACATTTGCCATTTCGAATGGGCTCGAACGAAACAAGGTGTTCCTCCGCTTCCTGCGGCTCTGACGCGTCCGCTCACGGAGCTCTTACTTCAGTTCTCAGTTCCCGGTTCTCCGTTGAACCAGGATCGAACTTTTCGCCTCTTCATGCGGCATGAGCTCGAGATGCCGCAGTGGCTGTAATTCAAAATATCTAGCCCGTAGAGACGTAGCTAGCTACGTCTCTACGAAACGGTGTTTTCAGTCTGCTGCCGCGCTGGCGGTCGGCTTCTTCTCGCCCGTCTTGATCAGCTCGACGTCGAGACAGAGCGACTGCAACTCGCGGATCAGCACGTTGAACGATTCGGGCACGCCCGGCTCCATGGCGGCTTCGCCTTTGACGATGGCCTCGTAAATCTTGGTGCGGCCATAAACGTCGTCGGACTTCGCCGTCAACAGCTCCTGCAGAATGAAGGCTGCGCCGTAAGCTTCCAGGGCCCAGACTTCCATTTCTCCGAAGCGCTGTCCGCCGAACTGCGCCTTGCCGCCCAGCGGCTGCTGGGTAATGAGCGAGTACGGCCCGATGGAACGCGCGTGGATCTTGTCGTCTACCAGGTGCGACAGCTTCAGCATATAGATGTAGCCCACGGTGACCGGCTGTTCGAACTTCTCTCCAGTCATGCCGTCGCGCAGGTTTGTCTTGCCCGAGGTCGGGAGTCCGGCGTGTTCGAGCAACGCCTTAATCTCGCCTTCCTTGGAGCCGTCGAATACCGGCGAACCCATGAACACGCCCTTGGTCAAGGTCGGGGCCACGGATTCCAGTTCCTCGTCGCTCATGTCCCCGATGATGTCTGCAAGTTTCGAGTCCTTGAACAGGGCCTTCAACTCGCGGCGGATCGCTTCCGTGCGCGTGTTCGCTTTGAGCAGGTCCGTGATCTTCTCGCCCAGTACGAAGCCAGCCCATCCCAGGTGAGTTTCGAGAATCTGGCCCACATTCATACGGGAAGGCACGCCGAGCGGGTTGAGGACGATTTCCACGGGCGTTCCGTCTTCGAGGTACGGCATATCCTCTTCCGGCAGAATGCGCGCGATGACGCCCTTGTTGCCGTGACGGCCGGCCATCTTGTCACCGACACTCAGCTTGCGCTTCATGGCGATGTATACCTTGACCAGCTTGATCACGCCCGGGGGCAGTTCGTCGCCCTTGGTCAGCTTTTCCTTCTTCTCGTTGACGATCTTCTTGAGCACGTCGATCTGGCGCGAGGTCATTTCCTCGATCTCGTCGATCTGCTCGTTCACCCGCGGATCCTTGTCCGCATACTTGATGCGTTTCAGGTTGCGGGTCGAGATGCGCTCGATTTCCTCGCGCGTCAGGATCGTGCCCTTGGTCAGCAGGCGCTTGTTGGTGCGCTCGTCGTGCAGGTCGGCTTGCACTTCCTTGCTACCCAGGATGTTGTCGAGGCGCTTCAGACGCTCGTCGGTCAGAATTCGGATTTCGTCCGAAAGGTTCTTTTCCAACTTCGCGATCTGGGTAGCTTCGATGGCCTTCGCGCGCTCGTCCTTTTCCTGGCCCTTGCGCGAGAAGATCTTCACGTCGACGATGACGCCCTCGATTCCCGGAGGGCAGTAGAGCGAAGCATCGCGAACGTCTCCGGCTTTCTCGCCGAAGATCGCGCGCAGCAGCTTCTCTTCCGGCGTGAGCTGGGTCTCGCCCTTCGGCGTAACCTTGCCCACCAGAATGTCGCCCTGCTTGATGCTGGCGCCGATGCGAATCACGCCCGCTTCGTCCAGGTTACGAAGCATGGACTCGCTGACGTTGGGAATATCGCGCGTGACTTCTTCCGGACCGAGCTTCGTGTCGCGCGCTTCGATTTCGTACTCCTCGATGTGCAGCGAGGTGTAGTAATCGTCTTTCACCATCTTCTCGGAGACGAGGATTGCGTCTTCGAAGTTGTAACCGCGCCACGGCATGAAGGCCACGAGCACGTTGCGTCCCAGGGCCAGCTCGCCGTGATCGGTGCAAGGGCCGTCAGCAATGATCTGCCCCTTCAGCACGCGCTCACCCTTCTTGACCACCGGCTTCTGGTTGATGCAGGTGTTCTGGTTCGAGCGCTTGAACTTCGTGAGCTGGTAGATGTCGCTACCCACCTCACGCGACAGCTGCGTGGGATGGTGCTCGCCTTCGACGCGCACGATGATGCGCTCGGAGTCGACCGAATCGATGATGCCGTTGCGGCGGGCCAGAACGACAGCACCCGAGTCGCGAGCGGTCACGCCTTCCATTCCGGTGCCGACGATCGGCGCTTGCGCGCGGAGCAGCGGCACGGACTGGCGTTGCATGTTCGCGCCCATCAGCGCGCGGTTGGCGTCGTCGTGCTCGAGGAACGGAACCAGCGAGGCGGCAACCGATACGAGCTGCTTCGGGCTGACGTCGACGTAATCGACTTCTTCCCGACTGACCAGCACGAAGTTGCCGGCCTTGCGGGCGTTGACGAGTTCGGGCACGATACGGCCCTTGTCGTCGAGCTCCACGTTGGCCTGCGCGATAGTGTGCCGATCTTCTTCCCAAGCCGAGAGGTAGAAGGAGAACGGCTCAATCTGAGCCGGCTTCTTGCGTTTGTCTTTCAGCTCGTTGTTGAGCTTCTCGATCTCGTGCTTCTCGAGATGATCTCCGACTTTGAAGGCGCTGTCGCCGACATTGACGATGGAGACGTAATCCACGATGCGCCCGTTCTTCACCTTGCGATAGGGCGACTCGATGAACCCGTAATCGTTAATGCGGGCATAGCAACTCAGAGACGAGATCAGGCCGATGTTCGGACCTTCCGGCGTCTCGATCGGGCAGATACGACCGTAGTGCGTGGGGTGAACGTCGCGGACTTCGAATCCGGCGCGCTCACGCGACAGGCCGCCCGGCCCAAGCGCCGAGAGACGTCGCTTGTGCGTGATCTCGGAGAGCGGGTTGGTCTGATCCATGAACTGAGACAACTGCGACGACCCGAAAAATTCTCGTATCGCGGCCATCACCGGCTTGGCGTTGACCAGGTCGTGAGGCATGGCCGTGGACATTTCCTGGTACACCGACATTTTTTCTTTGATGGCGCGTTCCATGCGGACCAGGCCGATGCGGAACTGGTTCTCCATCAACTCGCCCACCGCGCGCACGCGCCGGTTGCCGAGGTGATCGATGTCGTCCACCGCGCCGATGTTCTTGCGCAGCTTGAGCAGGTACCCGATGGTCGCGTAGAAATCCTCGGGATCGAGCGTGCGCTTGTCGAGAGAGGTCGCTTCCTGGTTCTCGAACAGCTTGATATTGAATTTCAAACGGCCCACGCGCGAGAAATCGTATTTGCGCGGGTCGAAGAACATGCCGTGGAACAGCGCGGTCGCCGTGTCGAGGGTCGGCGGATCGCCGGGACGCAGCTTGCGGTAGATCTCGATCAGAGCCTCTTGCGGAGTCTTGATCGAATCGCGCTTCAGCGTCTGGCTGATAACCGTTCCCACGTCGTCGCGCTCGGGGAAGAACAGCAACATTTCCACGACGCCGGAATCGAGAATCTTTGAAACCTTGTCGGCGGTCAGCTCGGAGTTGGCTTCGAGCATGACTTCGCCGGTGGTGGTGTCGACGACGTCGCCGGCAGTCCACGCGCCTTCGAGGTCGGTGATGTCGACTTCGATTTCGGTGATCTTCGACTTCTGAATTTCTTTCAGAACCTGGGCGTTGATCTTGCGGCCGGAGTGAGCGATCTCGTCGCCCGACTTGTTCTTGACGCTGCGCGCCAGCTTCATGCCGAGCAGGTTGGTCGCCTTCTCGCTGGCCGGATCGAGCGTCCAGAAGAGCTTCTTATCGCGAACCGCGATCCGGTCCGTGGTGTAGAAGGTCTTCAGAATGTCTTCGCCGGAACGCAGGCCGAGGGCGCGCAAGAAGATCGTGCCCAGGAATTTGCGCTTACGGTCGATGCGGACATAGAGCACGTTCTTCTGGTCGTACTCGAACTCTACCCATGAGCCGCGGTAGGGAATGATCTTGCCCAGGAAGTAGGTGCGGTTGTTCGCAGTCTCGAAGAAAACGCCAGGCGAACGGTGCAACTGGCTGACGATCACGCGCTCGGTACCGTTGATGATGAACGTACCGTTTTGCGTCATCAGCGGAACGTCGCCAAAAAACACTTCCTGCTCTTTGATATCGCGGATGGAGCGATTGCCAGTCTCGGCGTCCTTGTCGAAGATGGTCAGACGCATCGTGACCTTGAGCGGGGCGGAGTAAGTCATACCGCGCTCTTCGCACTCGGCGACGTCGTACTTCAGTTGCAGGCCGACAGGGTCGCCGCACTTGTTGCAGAAATCAGGCGTGTTGGCGTTGTAGGTGCCGCACTTCTGGCAGAGGACCTCCCCGGGATGGAAGGGATCGGTGATGACCGTGGATCCGCAATTGCGGCAGGTGGTCCGGAGGTGATGCAGACCTTTGAGGTGTCCACATTTGCACTCCCAGTTACCAATGGCGTAATCCACAAACTCAAGTTGTGATACGTTGCGGAAATCGGTTATCGGGAAGACGGACTGAAAGACCGCCTGCAAGCCGCCGTCTTCGCGCTCGCTGGGCAGTTTGTCCATTTGCAGGAAGCGCTCGTAAGAACGCTTCTGAACCTCGATGAGGTTCGGGATTTGGATAGTGGCCGGAATTTTGGAGAAATCAAAGCGTGTACGGAAGGCATTTTTCATCGTTAAGAAACTCCCAATCACAACGCGCAACCGAGGGTCGCGCTCAAACCGCGGAATGTATGGCGCTTATCGCGCCGCGGGACCTACAGACGTGCAGAGCCGGAACGACTAGAACCTAAAAGACGATCAGGCGCATGCAGGGACAGTGTTTCCCGCACGCGCCAACCAAGGCGTTTTGCCAATTCTGATTTGAACTCTTTCGCGCCAGTTCTCGGGCCTGTTTCCGCTCCGCCTGCCTGCGAAGCAGCATGCCTGACTTCCCTTGCGAGCCTTCGCCCGCATCCGAGTAAAACCTAGGAAGCGACGTTATATAGATGCTAACACCGCGGCCGAAGCTTCACAAGTACGAACGAACAAGATAATCGATTTTGCACTGCTTGTGGTGCTATGTAGGACACCCACCCTGGGCTATGTAGAGACAGCCGCCTCGGCTGTCCAGTCGCGAAGCGACCGCGCAGCCGTCGAGCTTCGCTCGACCTGACGGCCGAGGCGGCCGTCCCTACATGACTTTTACTTCACTTCGACGGTTGCGCCGGCTTCGGTGAACTTCTTCTTGATGGTCTCGGACTCTTCCTTTGAGACCCCTTCCTTGATCGGCTTGGGCGCTCCGTCGACCAGTTCCTTGGCTTCTTTCAGGCCCAGGCTGGTGACTTCACGTACGGCCTTGATAACGTTGATCTTATTGGCGCCGACTTCTTTCAGCACCACGGTGAACTCGGTCTTCTCTTCGACCGGAGCCGCTGCCGCCGCGCCACCGCCGCCCGCCACCATCACGGGGGCTGCTGCTGCCGCCGACACGCCCAGACGCGCTTCCAGCTTTTTGACCAGGTCCGCCGCTTCCAGAAGCGACAGGCCTACGATTGATTCTTCCAACTGTGCAAGATCCGCCATTTTGTTCTCCTAGTCTTTTTTGGTCTTCCCGTAGAGCCGTAGCTTGCTACGTCTCGCTTTTGTTATCTGAAAGCCAGGTTTCCAGTGCGACCAGGCCCCCGTTCCTCGCGCCAGACAACGTCCGGAAGGGACCGCGCAACCCCTGACCTGCCGATAACCAAACTGAATCATTGAGGAATTGGGTAATTTTGTAATTTGGTAATTGAAAAGCTTCTACGTCGCTGGTTTCAATTACACAATTTTTCAATTTCCCAATTGCTCAATCGTAAATCTTTGTCGAGCTTCGCTCGACCGGACGGACCAATGGGTCCGTCCCTACGTGTGCCGTTAGGCTTCTTTGAATTTCTTCTGCTCTACGGCCTGATTGATTACCACGGCCAGATTTCTGGGGACGGCATTGATGGCCGTTGCCAGGCGCTGGGCGGGGGCGTTGATCAGGAACAGCAACTTCGAGAGCAGTTCTTCCCTTGACGGCAGGGTCGCGAGCGACTCGATCTCCTTGATCGAGACCACGCGGCCTTCGACCACACCCACCTTGAAGGTGAATTCCGGCGTGTCCTTGGCGTACTTGGTGAGCGCCTTGGCCATGGCAACTGGATCACCGGTCGTGTAGGCGATGGAGGTGACGCCCGCCAGGTCCTTCAGCGCGCCTTCCACCTTAGTGCCCTTCGCTGCGCGTTCGGCCAGGGTGTTCTTGACCACCTGGTACTTCGCGCCCGCTCCCCGCAGAGCCTTGCGCAGCTCAAAATCCTGGGAGACGGTCAGCTTGGTGTAGGTCGCCACGACCATGTGCGAAACGCTGCTCAGGTCCTTGCTCAGCTTTTCGACCTGTTCTGTCTTCTTTGCTTTAGTAACAGCCATCGTCAGATTCCTCAATCTTTTCGTTTTCAAAAAGCGTTGCTTCGCAACGCGGACAGCCGAGGGCGGCTGTCCCTACATTTCCTACGCCTTCGCCGCCGCCTCGATCGGACCCACATCCAGCGGAATCCCAGGCCCCATGGTCGAGCTCAGGTAGCATCCCTTGATGTACTTGCCTTTGGCGACCGATGGCTTGGCTTTGATCACGCTGGTGATGAGCACCGTGGCGTTGTCGATCAACTTGTCGGGCGTAAACGAAATCTTTCCCACCGGGCAATGAATTAAAGCAGTCTTGTCGGTGCGGAATTCGACCTTGCCCGCCTTCACTTCCTGAACCGCTTTGCCCACGTCGAACGTGACCGTGCCCGTCTTCGGATTCGGCATCAGCCCCTTGGGGCCAAGAACTTTACCCAAACGTCCGACGGATTTCATCACATCGGGAGTGGCGATCAGGGCGTCGAAGTCAGTCCAGTTTTCCTTGGTGATCTTCTCGACCATCTCTTCGCCGCCGGCGTAGTCCGCCCCGGCCGCTTCGGCTTCCTTAATCTTGTCACCGGTCGCGATAACCAGAACCTTCTTCGACTTGCCCAGACCATGCGGCAAAACGACTGTGCCCCGGACCATCTGGTCGGCGTGCTTGGGATCGACTCCCAACCGCAGCGTGACCTCGACAGTCTCGTCAAACTTCGCGAATTTCACTTTCTGCAGCAGAGGAACTGCGTCCTGCAGAACATACGGACGCTTCTCGACTGCAGCGTGCGCCTTGGAGATATTCTTTCCTTCTTTTTTGCTCATTGACCGCTCCTTGTCTCCCACCGTGCGTTCTGCTTCGAGCGCACCGTGGTGCTTGTGACAAACATTTTGTAATTTTGTAATCGGGTAATTTGGCAATTTTTCGGTAAAGCGCGTTCAAATTACCAAATTACAAACTTTCCAGATTACAAAATCAGCCAACGACTTCAATTCCCATCGAGCGCGCCGTCCCGCGGACGCTCTTGATTGCGCTGTCGATCGATGCGGCGTTCAGGTCGGGCATCTTCTGCTTCGCGATGTCTTCGACCTGCTTCGCGGTTACCTTGCCAACCTTGTCTTTGTTCGGCGTGCCCGAGCCCTTGGCGATCCCGGCAGCGCGCTTCAGCAGAATTGCCGCCGGAGGCGTCTTGGTGATGAAGGTGAACGAGCGATCGTTATAAACCGAAACGACCACCGGGATAATCAACCCCTCCATCTCTTTTTGGTTAGTTCTGGCGTTGAACTGCTTGCAGAACTCCATGATGTTGATCTGCGCCTGCCCGAGCGCCGGGCCCACCGGGGGCGCCGGAGTCGCTTTGCCCGCGGCGATCTGCAGCTTCACGTAACCGGTAACCTTTTTTGCCACTTCGTTAGCTCCTAAGCTTTTAGCTTTTAGCTCTTAGCTTCCAGCCAAGCAATTCAGCTGATGCAATTTTGTAATTTTGTAATCGGGTATTGAGTAATTTGAAAACCCAGGTTCCAGGGATTTTCAATTACCAAATTACGAAATTTCCCAATTACCAAATTCCTACGCTACTTTTTCCACCTGGTTGAACTCGAGTTCCACCGGGGTCGACCTGCCGAAAATTGTAACCATCACCTTCAGCGTCTCGCGGTCTTCGTTCACTTCGTCCACCACGCCAGTAAAACTCGCGAATGGACCTTCCGTGATCCGCACCGATTCGTTCTTCTCGAACTTGACCTTGAGCTTCGGTTTCTCGCGGCTATCGGCGACTTTGTAAACGATGTGCTGCACTTCTTCGTCGGAGAGCGGAGTCGGCTGCTGTCCGGTGCCAACGAATCCGGTTACCCGCGGCGTGGACTTCACCACGTGCCAGACGTGATCGTCCATATCCATCTCAACCAGCACATAGCCGGGATAGAACATGCGTTCGGAGGTGTATTTCTTGCCGCCGCGAACTTCGGTGACCGACTCGGTCGGGATCAGCACTTTGCCGATCTTTTCCTGCAGCCCGAACGCGGCGACCCGCGACTCCAGCGATTCTTTTACTTTGCGCTCAAATCCGGAATAGGAGTGGATGATGTACCACTTCATGTTCGGATTGCGTGGCGCTTCCGCAGCGCCTTCCGCCGGAGCGGCCGGCTGCGGCTCACTGGCGGTACTGGTTGTGGTTTCGTTTTTATCTTCGTCCTGCATAATCAAAGTTGCTTCTTCCTGGACAACGTTCGTCCTTGCCTCTGGTCAACGCGGCTAGTAGCGGGCCCGGAAAGAGTGAAACAGAGCCGTTACCGCGTGCTGGATGACGTAGTCGATGACCCCGAAGTACAAGGCAAAGAGGAACACCGTGATGATCACCACGACCGTCGTGCCCCGAACTTCGCTCAGGCTGGGCGTCGTGACCTTGCGCGTTTCGGTGCGCACGTCGTTATAGAACGCCTTGATGCGCTCCGGCCAGGCCTTCACCCGGTCTCCAAAGCTGCTGCCGGCGGTTACGATTGAATTTGCCATTTTCTTTGTCTCGACTGACATCTACTGAGCCTGGCCCTTCTCTCTCCAAAAACTCTGGCAGGGGCGGAGGGATTCGAACCCCCAAGTTCGGTTTTGGAGACCGACAGTTTAACCGTTGAGCTTACGCCCCTGAATTCATAATTTTGTAATTGAGTAATTTGGTAATTTGAAAACCATCGTTTCTGAGATTTTCAATTACCAAATTACAAAATTTCCCAATTACCAAATCTACTTCACTTCTTTGTGCGGGGTGTGCTTACGGCAACGGCGGCAGAATTTCTTGAACTCCAGCCGCTCGGTCGTCGTCTTCCGGTTCTTCGTGGTCGAATAATTCCGCTCTTTGCAGTCACCGCACTGTAATGTCACTATTTCTCGGGGCATCTGAACGCAGCTCCTAAGCTCTTATGCTTTTAGCTTTGAAAACCTGTCATTCTGCAGCTTTAGCTAGTAGCTAAAAGCTGTTCTTACTGAATAATCTCCGCGATCGTGCCTGCTCCCACCGTGTGGCCGCCTTCACGGATGGCGAAGCGCAAGCCCTTTTCCATCGCCACCGGCGTGATCAGTTCGATCACCAGGCTGACGTTGTCTCCCGGCATCACCATCTCCGTGCCCGCCGGCATCTCCGCCACGCCCGTCACGTCCGTCGTGCGCAGGTAAAACTGCGGACGATATCCCTTGAAGAACGGCGTATGACGTCCGCCCTCTTCCTTCGTCAGAATGTAGACCTCAGCCTTGAACTTGGTGTGCGGCGTAATCGATCCCGGCTTCGCCAGCACCATGCCGCGCTCCACGTCGTCCTTGCCAATGCCGCGCAACAGCAGTCCGGCATTATCACCCGCCATGCCTTCGTCGAGCTGCTTCTTGAACATCTCGACGCCCGTGACTACCGTCTTGCGGGTGTCGCGGAAGCCGACGATTTCCACTTCCTCGCTGACCTTGACCTTGCCGCGCTCGATGCGGCCCGTCACTACCGTGCCGCGGCCCGAGATCGAGAAGATGTCTTCGATCGGCATCAGGAACGGCTTGTCCAATTCGCGCGCCGGCTGCGGCACGCTCTTGTCCACCGCCTCCATCAGCGCGTCAATCTGCTTTTCCCACTTCTCTTCGCCGTTCAATGCGCCCAGCGCCGACAACCGGATCACCGGCACATCGTCGCCGGGAAACTTGTAGCTCTTCAGCAACTCGCGCACTTCGAGCTCGACCAGATCCAGCAACTCGGGATCATCCACCGCATCGCACTTGTTCAGCGCCACCACGATGTAGGGCACACCTACCTGGCGCGCCAGCAGCACGTGCTCGCGCGTCTGCGGCATCGGACCGTCGGTCGCCGCCACCACCAGGATCGCGCCATCCATCTGCGCCGCGCCCGTGATCATGTTCTTAATGTAGTCGGCGTGGCCCGGGCAATCCACGTGCGCGTAGTGCCGGTTCGCCGTCTCGTATTCCACGTGCGCCGTCGCGATGGTGATACCACGAGCCTTCTCTTCCGGCGCGTTGTCGATCGAGTCAAACGACCGAAACTTGATGTTCGGATTGTGCTTCGACAGAACCTTGGTGATGGCCGCCGTCAACGTGGTCTTGCCATGATCGATGTGCCCAATCGTCCCGACGTTGCAGTGCGGCTTTGTCCGATCAAATTTCTCTTTCGCCATTTCTACTTTTCTCCGTAGAGACGTTGCTGGCAACGTCTCTTTTTACCTTGTGTCCGGCCCATCTGCGCCGGCTGGAGACGTAGCAAGCTACGCCTCTACAGAATTCCTACTTCTGATCTCTGGAGCGGGAGACGGGAATCGAACCCGCGACCAACAGCTTGGAAGGCTGTGACTCTACCACTGAGTTACTCCCGCCCTGCACTCCCGTAGAGACGCAGCTTGCTCCGTCTTTCCTGCCAAAGCGAGACGTAGCAAGCTACGTCTCTACGATGAAATTTCTGGAGCCGATGACCAGGATTGAACTGGTGACCTCTCCCTTACCAAGGGAGTGCTCTACCAACTGAGCTACATCGGCCCTGAACACCAGCTGTCAGCTCTTCGCCTTCAGCTCCCAGCGAAAGCAAACTACTCTGAATCGCCCTCGCTGCTCGGGTGCATCACGTCTTTTCTTCGAACCCAGCTTTTGAAGGCGAACAGCCCGAGAATCACCAGCGTGCCCGCTCGAAGCTTTGTATCCGTGATCGTCATCCACGTCAGCACTGCAAGTCCGACGTAAGCAATCAGGGCTGCTGCTAGGCGATTCACGATAAATCCTGGTGCACAGGGAAGGATTCGAACCTTCGTACCTCGCTAGGAGGGACAGATTTACAGTCTGTTGGCTTTAACCACTCACCCACCTGTGCAAAAACTTTCGGGCGAGGCGGCCATTTCGCTCCGTCCGGCAGACCGCGTTTTGCGTCCGCCGATCGTCGACCTCAAATCTGCAGAGCAAACGCAGCACAGCTAATTTAAATTCGCAAAACAGGGAAACCAAGGTCGCGCACAAAGACTACCGCGAAGATCACTGCACGCCGGAAAAGTTCCGAATGGAGTGCGTTGGAAAAACCTGTTCGCCGCTTACCGAATCCGCCGCCTGCCGGACAATTCTATCTTCTTCCGAAGATCTGTTCTGTGGAGCTGGCGAAGGGATTCGAACCCCCGACCCTCTGATTACAAATCAGATGCTCTACCGGCTGAGCTACGCCAGCAAATTCTCGGGACAGCCGCGTTGTCGCGCAAACTAATCCCTCTGATCCCTTCCGCATGTCCGGGACAATTATAAAAGGTATCACAGGGGCAAGTTTGGGCGCAACCAGCAGAGTGACTGCGATTCTGGTGGCTAGATGCTATCATTCCCTGACCGCATTTCATGCGAATCAGACGCACTTTACCCATCGTTTTAGCGGTCGTGATCGTGGCCGCAGCGGTGATCCTGGCGGTTCAACTCCGTAAACAGGCTCCGCCCGAGTGTGCGCGGTTGCTGCCGGCGGGGGACGCATTCCTGTACGCGAACTTCAGTTGGGCGCGCAAGACGAGCAGCGAGGCGTCGCTGCTGCCTGTGCCCCACGATCCCGAGTACGAACGCTTTATCCTGGAGACCGGATTCGATTACGAGCGCGACCTCGAGTCCGTTGCTTTTGCAGTTCATTATCCGCAGAGTTGGCCCGGAGGGGGAACCGGCGGCAATGCGCCTGAGCCCCGGTTTTCCGAAGTGTTCCTGGCGCGCTTCGACGGCACCCGATGTGCCGCGTACCTGAAGCACATGGCCACGTCGGTCGAGAGCTACCGATCCGTAGACATCTACTCGATCCCGCTGGCTGGGCGCACAGTTCGCATTGCTATCTTGGGCGTGGACACCGCCGCGGCTTCGAACCATGACGACCCGAACGTGATTCGCGGCATTGTGGATCGCGCCCGGCGGTTAGCATCCCCGTTTGGCGGCCCGGCTTTCCTGCGCCGCTATTACCGGCGGGTACAGTTGGCGAGTCCGGTGTGGCTGATCGCCCGGGTAGAGCCCAAAGCGCCGGTCTTCGAGGGATGGTCCACCATATTTCCCAGTCCCGCCAACCTGGTAATCTCGGCCAGCTATAACCCTTTGCATCTTCCGTTGCGGACTGGAGTGCTGCATCTGCGAGCGGAGGCATCGACCGACAACAAGGATGACGCCCGGGCCATTGTCGACAAACTCGGTGTTTTCTTCTCGATGTTTCATAGCGCAGAGGAGTCGGTGGGATCGCCCGGCTCTGACGCCGATCTCAAAGTATTGTTCGACAGCCTGCACGTCCGCCAGGAGGATAGCCGCGCGGTTGTGATGGCCACGGTTCCGACGGGCGTCTTCCGCAAGTTAGTGGACTCCTCAGAGCAGATGGCTCCCCTTGCGTCCCCGGCGCGTCCGGCCACTCCCGCTCCATCGAAAAGGCGCCCAAAGCGTTAGAAGCGACGAATCTGAAACTAAACGCCTTCCCGAGCGTCTGATCAGGTAGTCGGATCAGAGGGGTACAATAAAGAAGGAATGTCCAGCCTGCCACTGCCGATCGCCGCATTTGTAGCGGGGCTAATCTCTTTTTTGTCGCCCTGCGTGCTGCCCCTGGTCCCGGGGTACGTTTCGCTCATCTCGGGAGTCGGCGTGGAAGAGTTGAAGTCGCCGCATTCCCAATTGATGCGCCGCGTCATGGTGAACTCCATCGGATTCATTCTGGGGTTCAGCGTCGTGTTCGTGACCCTGGGAGCGATCTCCACCGAAATCGGGCAACTGGCAGCGCAATACAAGCACACGCTGTCGATCGTTGCCGGCGTCGTGATCATCATTTTTGGACTTCATCTGACGGGGATTTTCCAGATCAAGTGGCTTCTGCAGGACACGCGCCTGCATGGGTTGAAGGGCAGCAGCACCCCGCTGGGAGCATTTGTTATTGGATTTGCCTTCGCCTTCGGCTGGACTCCATGCCTGGGCCCGATCCTTACCGCGATTCTGGCGCTGGCTAGCGAGCAGGACACGCTGGTGAAAGGGATTCTGCTCTTGGCAGTGTATTCGCTCGGCTTGGCCGTGCCGTTCCTGCTGACGTCGCTGTTGATGGAGCGGTTTCTGAAGTTCTATGGACGGTTCCGCTCGCACATGCACGCCCTGGAAGTTGCTTCTGGCGGGCTGTTGATCGCTTTGGGGATTCTGCTGGTGATGGGGCGTTTCACCCTGATTTCCAGCTGGCTCTCATTCTTGAATCGCTTTGCACTATAGGATTGAGTTGATGGCTACTCCTGAACAACCCGACGATGCCGGTCCTGACCAACCGGATCACGTGGGCGGCAGTCCTGATTTGAATTCGCCAACTCCACCGCCGTCGCGCGGCAACGGACGCAATCCGCTGGCGCTCGTCGTAGTCGCGGTAGCTGCGGCAGCTATGTTGTATTTCGCCTCTCACATGGCGCACCGCTCCGGAGAAGAGGTGCCCCACCTCCTGGGAAAATCTACCGTGGCGCCTGACTTCACCCTCCCAACGCTTGACGGGAAAGACATGCGGCTTTCAGATCTGCGGGGCAAGGCTGTCCTGCTGAACTTCTGGGCGACCTGGTGCGGCCCGTGCAAGATCGAGACTCCCTGGCTGGTGGAGTTGCAGAAGCAGTATGGATCCCAGGGTCTGCAGGTGGTGGGGATCGCCATGGACGACTCGGGCAAGGACGACATCGAAAAGTTCGCCAAAGATATGGGAGTGAACTACCCGGTGCTTCTGGGCAAGGAGGCTGTAGGCGACGCGTACGGCGGGGTTCCGGCGCTGCCGGAAAGCTTCTTCATCGGGCGAAATGGAAAGATCGTGGAGCGGATTATTGGCCTGAAAGGACGCGGCGAGATCGAGGATGCGATTAAGAAAGCGCTCAATACCGAGCCCGGTGCGGCTCCGAGCAATACCGCAGCGGCGACCGTACCGGCTCAGAATTGACAATAGCAACGCGCTCGCATCGCTCTTACCATGAATAAGACAATGGCATGGCGACGGCATCCTCGAAGCGCAGTTGGCGTTCTCGCCCTGCTGGCTGCCACCGCTTTCGCACAGTCGAGCAAAGCGCCTTCCGTCTCCATGGCTCCGGTTGGGGTGGTGACGGCCCAAAGAACAAAGCAAACGATGGTGGACCTCGATTTCCGCGTCGCACCCGGATTTCACATTAATTCGAACAAACCCAAATCGGAATTCCTGATCGCCACCGGGTTGAAGATGGACCCGCCTACCGATATCGTCCTCCGGAGAATCGAGTATCCCCCCGGCAAGGATGTGGCTTTCCCCTTCTCCCCCGATGAGAAGCTCAACGTGTACAGCGGCGATTTCACCATCAAGGTCGCAGTGCATCCCTTGCGTTCGGTGGTGCCGGGAAAATATGCGATGCGCGGCACACTGCGCTACCAGGCCTGCGACAACGCGCAGTGTTTCCCCCCGAAGACTTTGCCCATCACATTCGATGTGAAGGTCGTGAAGGAACCGAGCCTGGGACACCGCAATCCCGCCCAAAGTCCCCACATCCACAATTAGTTATCTTTCAGCTTTGACCATGTAGGGACAGCCCCCTTGGGCTGTCCAGTCGAGCGAAGCTCGACTGCTTTCGCCTCAGCGCTCTTTGACGAAGGGCCTCCCGCGCCCTAACATCTCAAGTCAATGAGACGCATTCTTCTCTGCTTTGCATTCCTCAGCCTGGCAGCGATCTGTATTGCACAGTCCGCGCCCACGGGAGTTGTGACCATCGCGAACGTCACAATCATCGACACCACCGGAGGTCTCCCGCAACTGCATCGCACAGTGACCGTTCGCAAGGGGATCATCGAGGATATCCGCGATTCCACACTGCCCAAGCGCAAAGATCGCGGAGTCGAAGTGAATGGCACGGGGAAGTACCTGATTCCCGGGCTCTGGGACATGCACGTTCACATGGTGTTCGGGGATTGGTTCCCGCGCGGGAAGGAGGTCACGCTGCCGCTGTTCATCGCCAACGGGATTACGGGCGTGCGCGATATGGGCGGCGAGTTGGAGGTCCTGCAGCAATGGCGCAAGGAAATCGATGCAGGCACGTTGCTCGGACCGCGCATTGTGATGTCCGGGCCGATGCTCGACGGGCCAAAGCCGCGGTTCCCCAGTTCGATCGCGATCCAGACTGCGGAGGATGGGCAGCGAGCCGTGGCCGATCTGAAACAGCGCGGCGTGGATTTCATCAAGCTACAGTCGCTGATTCCGCGGGATGCGGTCTTCGCCATTGCGGACGAAGCGAGGAGACAGGGAATCCCATTCGTGGGGCACGTACCGGACTCGGTGCGTGCGTCGGAGGCATCGAACGCGGGGCAGAAGAGCTTTGAGCACCTGATTGGGATCTTTGAAGGCAGCTCGCCGCTGGAAGACGAGTTCCTCAAAGGCGGAAAGAGCGAAGGCAAATTTCTCTCGACTTACGATCCCAAACGCGCCGAAGCGCTGTTTGCGCTGCTGGCGAAAAACCAGACGTGGCAGTGCCCCACGCTAGTCTGGGAGCGCGGCGGAAATCTGCTTGAGCTGAACGACATTGCGCACGATCCTCTCGCGAAGTACGTTCCGGCCTACTGGAAAGATGTCACCTGGAAGCGCTTTGCCAAAGAAATCACGCAAGACAATACCGACGACTTCTCTACCCGCAGGCGCTTCGTCGATAAAGAACTCGAGGTCGTGAAGGCGATGCACAAGGCGTCGATTCCGTTTCTTGCCGGCACCGATGCCCCGCCCGGCGTGTATGTGTTTCCCGGGTTCAGCCTGCACCAGGAGTTGCAGCGATTTGTAGCGGCAGGTTTCACGCCGCTGGAAGCGCTGCAGACGGCGACGTTGAATCCTGCAAAGTTTCTCGGCATGCAAGATCGCCTGGGTTCGATCGAAAAAGGAAAGCTCGCCGATCTGGTGCTGCTGGATGCGAATCCCCTGGAGGATATTCGGAACACTCAAAGGATTGCGGGAGTGGTGGTGAATGGGCGTTATCTGTCGCGGGCTGAGTTGGACAAAATGCTGATGGGAGTGGAAAAAGCGGCAACTGCGAACTGAGACAAAGAACCTAACTCGAATTGGGGCGAGTCTCACATTTTGTCAGAGCCAGTAATCTTGATTTCAGTTTGCACCTCCCGATAATTGATCTAGCTGGACAGGCTAGCGCCCCGAGTTGAGATTTCGCTCGGGGTTTTATTTTCCACAATTTGATTCAGGTTTTCTGGATCCCTGCCGATAATCTAAAGAAGCTTGACGGGCTTACGTGCTACCCCGAGTGGAAGACGCACTCGGGGTTTCTTTTAGCGGTTTCGTTCAGCGCGAAGTAGAAGTAGAAGTTGACAGCGCTCCTGGAACGAGAAACAATGCGGCGCGCTTCAAAGTAACGTACGGGTCTCACCTCAACTCTTCGTGTTGAAGTGCAGTCAAGGCGCCGGCCTGGGAGGTCATCTTGCCGAAGGTCAAAGCCAACAACATCACCGTTCATTACGAGCAGCAAGGGACGGGTGAACCCCTAATACTCATTCCATATCTCAGCGCCGATAACGCATGCTACGCGTTCCAGGTTGCCGAATATGCCAAGCACTTCACCTGCATCTCGCTCGATCTACGCGGAACGGGGCAAAGTGACAAACTTGAGGGCGCCTACTCCACCGCGGATCTCGCCGATGATGTTGCCGCTTTCATGCAGGCATTGGGCCTCCAGAAAGCTCACGTTTCGGGGCTGTCGCTAGGGGCCGCGATCGGCATGTGGCTGGCCGCGAAGCATCCGGAGATGGTTACATCCTTGTCGCTGCATAGCGCTTGGCCGAAAACAGATGCCTACATGAAAACGATGGTGGAAGGCTTGCAATCGGCTGCGCAGGGCATGGGGAGTGTCCCCGAGATGGTGATCCTTTGCTTGTTTCCCTGGTGCCTCACGCCAGAACTCTATGCCAGCAAGCCGGAGTACATTCAGACCTTGGCGGCCTTTGTGCGCAGCCGCCCGGCGCAGACGGTTTCCAGCTTCATGATGCAATCCAACGCTGTGATCGGCCACGACGCTGAGGGGCATCTCAGTCGTATTGCCGCCCCCACCCAGATCACATTTGGGCGGCACGATGCCGCGACCTCGACTCGGTTTGCAGATCGCCTCAAGGGGCCAATCCGAAACTCCGAACTGCTGGTGTTTGAGGGCTGTTCGCATGCGCCGATCTATGAGAAGGTCGAGGAGTTCAACAGGCAGACGCTCGCATTTCTGAAACGGCATGCGAGCTGAGTGTGTACCGGCACATGGAAGTGTTCCTGCAGGAACACTTTTGACCTGTAAGCCCTTTGTTATCAGCGTACCCTTATTTGCCGCCCTGCTTCTTCTCCACCCTCGCCCAGGTATCCTTCAGCGCGACTGTGCGGTTGAAGACGGGCGCTCCCGGCTTCGAATCAGGATCGGCGCAGAAATATCCCAGGCGCTCGAACTGGCAGCGGCTTCCTGCTGTCGCCTTCGCCAGTGACGGTTCCAACTTGGCGTGCGGGATCACCTGTAGCGAGTTGGGATTCAGGTAGTCGAGAACGTCCTTGTCGTCTTCCACGTCGGCCAGGTTCTCTTTGGTGAAGAGATTGTCGTAGATGCGCACCTCGGCATCGACGGCGTGCTGCGCCGAGACCCAGTGGATCGTGGACTTCACCTTGCGTCCGTCGGGAGCGTTGCCGCCGCGCGTGGCGGGATCGTAGGTGCAGTGCACTTCGACGACTTCGCCTGCGTCATTTTTCACCACGCTTTGCGCGGTGATGAAGTAGCCGTAGCGCAGGCGCACCTCGCGTCCAGGCGAGAGGCGGAAATATTTCGGCGGCGGCACCTCGCGAAAGTCGTCTTGCTCGATGTAGAGCACCCGGGAAAAAGGCACCTTGCGCGAGCCCGCACTCTCATCTTCGGGATTGTTGTGCGCGTCCATCTCTTCGACCTGCCCCTCAGGATAGTTGTCGATGACGACCTTCAGCGGATGCAAGACGGCCATGACCCGGGGTGCACGCTTGTTGAGGTCTTCGCGGACGAAGTGCTCCAGCATCGCCAATTCGACGATTCCGTTGGTGCGCGATACCCCTACGGCTGCGACAAAATTGCGAATCGCTTCCGGGGTATAGCCGCGCCGGCGCAGACCCGTCAGGGTAGGCATGCGGGGATCATCCCAGCCGCGCACCGTTCCTTGCTCGACGAGCTGGCGCAGCTTGCGCTTGCTCATCAGGGTGTAGGTCAGGCTGAGCCGGTCGAATTCAATCTGCTGCGATGGGAAAATTCCGAGCTGCTCGATGAACCAGTTGTAGAGCGGCTGGTGATCGGCGAACTCGAGCGAGCACATGGAGTGCGTCACTTTCTCGATGGAGTCCGACTGCCCGTGCGCGTAGTCGTACATGGGATAGATGCACCATTTGTTGCCCGTGCGGTGATGCTCGGCGTGCAGGATGCGGTACATCACGGGGTCGCGCATATTGAAATTGGGCGACGCCATGTCGATCCGGGCGCGCAGAACCTTGGAGCCGTCGGGAAACTCTCCGGCCTTCATGCGCTCGAACAGATTCAGGTTCTCTTCGACAGGACGGTTGCGGTACGGGCTGTCCTTGCCGGGCTCGGTGAGGGTGCCCCGGTATTTGCGAATCTCGTCGGCGGAGAGATCGTCCACGTAGGCTTTGCCATCTTTGATCAGATTGATGGCCCATGCGTAGAGCTGGTCGAAATAATCCGAAGCATAGAACAGGCCGTCCCAGTGGAAGCCGAGCCACTTCACGTCTTCCATGATGCAATCGACGTACTCCACATCTTCCTTCTCCGGGTTGGTGTCGTCGAAGCGCAGGTTCGTATGTCCGCCGAACTCGTCGGCGAGGCCGAAATCGAGACAGATGGCTTTGGCGTGGCCGATGTGCAGGTAGCCATTGGGCTCGGGAGGAAATCGGGTCTGCACGCGTCCGTTGTACTTGTTCGCCTGAATGTCCTGGGCAATTCGCTCGCGAAGGAAGTTGGAAGGACGAGGCGCTGGCGCGGTGTTTCCGGCCATTTTTGCCTCAGTTTTCGAGGGATTCATACGCTTTGATCTTATCGTAATCTCCCATGGAGCGGCGGACGCCCCCGTCCGCCGCCCCCGGGGCGAGGCGTCCGGGGCTCCACGTTTCTCTGTGGGGCTCGATGTTCTGCGAGGACTCAACTCATCTTGGAAACCGGGTTCCAGACTCTATTTGCCGATGGTCAGAACTACGCGGAATCTCGCCTTTCCGGTAATCATCTGGTTGTAAGCCTCGGCCGCTTTTTCCAGAGGGTAGCGCTCGATCATGGGACGGACGCCGCTGAAAGCGCTGAACTGGAGCGTGTCTTCCGAGTCGCGTGCCGTACCGGAGGCCCAGCCGCAAATCGATTTGCGGCCGCCGATGAGTTGAAGCGGGGTAACGGTGAGTGATTCGAAACCGGCTCCCACAATCATCAATGTGCCATTCGGGCCGAGGCCATCTACCAGCGCGGACATGGATTTGGAATCCGGAGCGGTAGCGAGCACGAGGTCGGCGCCTCCCAATTTCTGCAACGCCTCGGCGGGCGGTCCGACATTGGTGTCGAGATAATGGTGAGCGCCCAATTTCTCGGCCAAAGGTTTCTTGTCGGCGCCACGGCCGATGGCGACGGTGCGAAAGCCCATCTGGCGTGCATACTGAATTCCGAGGTGGCCCAGGCCGCCGATGCCTTGGACCGCGACCAGGTTTCCGGCGCTCGCTCCGGAATTGCGCAGCGCGTTGTAAACGGTAATGCCGGCGCATAGCAGCGGGGCGGCTTCGTCGGCGGGCAAGTCTTCCGGGATCAGAGCCACGGCTTCGGCGGGAGCGACCATGTACTCCTGATAACCGCCGTCGAAGTTGATCGCGGTAATTTTCGCGAACTTACAGTTGATGAAATCGCCGCGGCGGCAGGGCTCACACTGAAAGCAGTGTCCGCCGTGCCAACCCACCCCGACGCGCTGCCCAGGCTTCCAGAGGGTGACATCAGGGCCGACGCTGTCGATCCTGCCGGCGATCTCGTGTCCGGGAACGCGTGGATATTGCAGCCCGGGCCAGACACCTTCTTTGACCAGAGCATCGCTATGGCAGATGCCGCACGCTTCCACTCGAATGCGGACCTGGCCACGGCCGGGCTCTGGGATGGGACGCTCGACAACTTCGAAATTTCCACCGGGCTTGCTGATTTGAACGGCTTTCATAGAGACCTTCTTTCGGGGAGGATGGTGAATGAGAAAGAGACGTTGCAAGCAACGTCTCTACGGAGAAGAGTTCGTTGCAGCAGCTTGCGAGCTATAGATCGGCGCGCGTGGTTTGGAGTTGCAAAGAATTGTTGGCGGGCAGCGGCTTGGGGACGGTTAACTCAGCTTGCCGAGCGCTTGCTCAACTCGGCGCAGCGTGGTTTCTTTTCCCAGAACTTCCAACGTTTCAAATAACGGTGGCGCGTTCTTGCGGCCGCATACGGCAACGCGAATGGGCTGAAACATTTGTCCGGCTTTGAGTCCAAGCTCTTGGGCAGCGGCGCGCAGAGCCTGGTCCAGAGGGTCGTGTTTGAACTCCACATTGGGGAGAACCGCTTGTGCCCTCTCCAGCGCCTTCTTCGCCATGGCTGCGTCGCCCTTCTGGGGGATCAGTTCGGTAGGATCATAGGGGGGCAATTGATCGACAAAGAAAAAATCTGCGGCGGTCAGGACGTCGCGCAGCAGCTTGATTCTCTCGCGGATCAAGGGCGTGATCTGCAGCATTCTTTCGGGCGAGATTTCGAAGCCAGCTTCACGCACGATGGGCAGCAATTTCTGGCTAAGGTCTTGAACCGGCAGAGCCCGGATGTGCTCGGCGTTCAGCCAAACGGCCTTGGGATCAAAGGTCTCCTCCGGAGTTGCCGCGGGCTCCTTGAAATTGACGACTGCGTTGGCGCGGTTGATGCCTTCCAGCGAGAAGGCGTCGATCAGTTGCTGGACGCTCATCTGCTCGCGATCGTTTTTTGGCGACCAGCCCAGCAGGCACAGGAAGTTGATGAAAGCTTCCGCCAGGAACCCGGCGTCGCGATAGGTGGTCACACTAACGACAGGTCCGTGACGACGCTTTGACAGCTTGGTTCCGTCGGGGGCGACGAGCAGGGGCAAATGCGCAAACTGCGGCGGAGTGTAGCCCGCAGCCTCGAAGATCAGCACGTGCTTGAATGTGTTGGAGAGATGGTCCTGACCGCGGATGATGTGACTGATGCGCAGGTCGGCGTCGTCGGCGCATGAGGCCAGATGGTAAGTCGGCATGCCATCGGAGCGGAGCAGGGCGAAATCTTCGATATCCGCACAAGCTTTCACTTGCTCTCCATAGACTGCGTCGTCGAAATGAACCGACAATTTGCCTTGGGCAAATCGGACAGCCGAGGGCGGCTGTCCCCACATGGTCTCTTCGCGGGGCACGCGGAATCTGAGGGCGAAGGGCTCGCCGGCAGCGGCGCGGCGCTCGCTCTCTTCGGGGGATAGCTCGCGCATACCGGGATTGAAGAGCCATGTGCCCTGGGCGCCAGATTTTTCACTGTCACCGGTGTGGGCCGGAGTGAAATCCCGGTAAGCGAGTCCCTTGCTTAAGATGGTCTGGGCCATCTCGCGGTGGAGAGCGCCACGGTCGGACTGCTTGTACTCTTCCTCCCAGCCCAGGCTCAACCACTTGAGGCCGTCAAAGATCGAGTTCACCGAGGCCTCGGTGTTGCGCTCGATATCGGTATCATCGAGGCGCAGAATCATGGTTCCGCCGGTGCGTCGGGCATATAACCAGTTGAAAATGAAGGTGCGGGCGCTGCCTACGTGGAGAAAGCCGGTGGGCGAAGGCGCGAAACGGACGCGAGGTTTGGTGGAAGCTAGGGGGTTCGGCGAGTTCGACATGATGGGGTAAATGTTTGATGGTACGGGCGCTTGGAAAGCATCGTCAAGGCAGCGACGTCGGAGTGCCATCTACGAGCACGGCGCTGGCCGGTTGAATAGCGTTTCGGGGGAGCGTCCACGCTGACAATTTGGAGACATTTGGACGCGAGCGCGGGCACCTGTACTTAAATCTTATTGTCATTCGAGGGCTGGCTGTGAAACCATTGCAAAAGCGCCATTGCAGCAGCACTTCCTCCCGTAACTGACGTTCAAAGAATTGGCCTGAGGTGTCTGCACTGATCTTATGAACAACGTCGTCATCACGACGGTATTGGTACCCGGCCTGGTTTCTCTTCTGCTTTTCCTGGTCTTTACTTATCTGTACGAGCAAAGCCGGCAGCCGTATTTTCGCGCCTGGCAACTGGCGTGGGCGGCGTATTCCCTGCACTACATCCTTGACGCATTTCCCGATTCTTCCGTCGCGTTCTTCGTGAGCGAGCTATTCCTGGTAGCTATGGCATTGTGCATTTTCGTTTCAACACGCATGATGCGGGGACCTTCCCAGTTCCGCTGGTACGACGCCGCGGTGGGTGCGGTGGGGGTTGTGCTGGCGCTGCTGACGTTGCATGGTCACATCGTGAATGGCGCGTTTCGACCCGATGTGCAGCCTTCCACGCGGCTGGGGCTGGGGCTGGCAGCAATTCTCCTGTATTGCTCGGCGGTATTCCTGCTGAATGGACATCGGCGGCGGTCGCTCGCCTTTCAAGTGCTGGCCATTGCACTGGCTCTTTGGGGCGTGCTGATGGGCGTGGGACAGCTGGAGAATCCGCTCATTGAGTCTTTTGGAAACGCTCTCCGGTTGTTTGGTCCCGCGCCGCAAATGTTGCTGGGCATCGCCATGGTGATGGTGTTGTTCGAGAACCAGCGAAACGCGGTGCAGGAGAACACGCTGGCGCTTTCCACCCTGGGCGTGGATCCGGGCAGCCTGCTGTTCGCCGACGATCTGGTGCCCAACATGGAAGCGGCGCTGGAGCGGCTGCGTACGGCGTTGCACATGGATAGCGCTGCCATCGTGATCGGCGAGCGTTGGCGCAGCCTGCTGCCTTCGGTGCAGCAGGGTTTCTCTGAAAGCTTTTTGGAGCAACTGGAAAGCAGCGGAGCGGGAGACTACCTGAGCGACCTGGCATACCGCAACAGCGGCATCTTCACAGTACACGAACTGGCCCAGATGACGGAGCCTCTGCCCGTAGGTTCCATGGGGAAGTTTTCGGAGTTGAAACGTATCCTGCTGGAGGCTGGCGTCAGGAACCTGACGGCAGTGAATCTGCAGACCCGGGAAAATAATTTTGGAGTCATTCTGTTTCCTCACCGGGAGCGGCGAGTCTTTGGGGCGTCCGGGCCGCGCCTGATGGTGGGCCTGGCGTTGCAACTGGGGCTTACGCTGGAAAATTACGTGGTCAGTCACGATGCGCACCGGCGAACGAAAGAGTATGAGCTGCTGACGGACATCGGGAAAGCGATCAGCTCGCGGCTGGATCAGGATGAGATTCTGCGCACCATCCAAATCGAGCTTGGACAGATTTTCGATAACAGCAATTTCTACATCGCATTTCGAGAGGGAGACGAGATTCGGTTTGAGCTGGAGGTGCGGGACGGGCGGGTGCTGCCCAAGAGGAAGCGCGAGGCGCAGGACGCATTTACCGAATATGTGATCCGCACTGGGGAGGCTCTGCTGATCCGGTCCGACCTGGAGTCGGCGCGCAAGCGGCTAGGGATTACGCACGTTCCGAAGCGTCCGGCGAAGTGCCTGATCGCGGCGCCCATTTTGCTGGGAAACCGGCCGACGGGAATCATGGTCGCGATGAATCCCGATAAAGAATACGTATTTGAGCAACGCGATCTGGACGTGCTGGTCACGGCGGCGGGGCAAGTTTCGGTGGCGGTGGAAAATGCGAGGCTGTTTGCGGAAGAGCAACGCCGCTCCCGCCAGCTGGCATTCCTCAACAATGTTTCCCGGATGGCCATTTCCAGTGACGACCCGGTGCACATGCTGGGGCAGATCGCGAGCGAAATTCAGAAGAACTTCACCTTTGACCACATCGGGATTGGCCTGCTGGACTACGGCACGAAGGAAGTTGAGATCAAAGCCGAGGCGGGAACGACGGGCCATGCCACGGGGAAGCGGATTCCTCTGGGCACAGGGATTCTGGGGCGAGTAGCGCGTACCGGAGAGCGCGCGCTGGTGCAGAATGCGCTGCCGGGCAACCTGAACGGGGTCTTGCCCGATTCGCGCGCCGTGCTGTGCATCCCCATTACGTACAGCGAGCAACTGCTGGGCGTGCTGAACGTGGAAAGCCGCGGCGAAAATGCATTTTCGCCGCAAGACGTGCTCATCCTCAATACGCTCGCCGACTTGCTGGCCACAGCGCTGCACAACGCGTTTGTGTTTCAGAAGCTGCAGCAGCAGTCGATCACCGACGGGCTCACGGGAATCAAAACGCGGAGGTTTTTCTGGGAAGCGCTATCGGCCGAGTGGAAGCGGGCTTCGCGCTCGGGTCGTCCATTCTCGGTTGTACTGATCGATCTGGACAAGTTCAAGCAAGTGAACGACAGCATGGGGCACTTCGAGGGCGACCTGGTACTGGCGCGCGTGGGCCGGCTACTGGAACAAAAATCGCGACAGTCCAATGTGGTCGCTCGCTACGGCGGGGATGAGTTCATCGTGCTGATGCCCGACACGGACTCGGAACAGGCGCAAGTGTTGGCTGAACGCCTGCGGCAGTGGCTGGCCGGCGACCCTATGCTGGTGGAGCACAGTATCACCGGCAGCTTTGGCGTGGCCAGTTTCCCCATGCACGGCTTCTCGATTGAAGACATCATCCGCGTCGCGGACGCCGGCATGTACGTTTCCAAGCGGTCTGGGGGCAACCTGGTTTCGACCGCGCAGGAATTCGTGGAAGGGCAGGATTTCGCCCGACAACGGCAGCAGCTTTCCGCTTACATCGAGGGCTTCCTGCAACGGGAGCACAACGGGCCCGAGCACCTGGAGGAACTGACTTCAACTCTGCGCAAGCTGTGCGGTGGAGAAGAAGGCTGCAACATTGGACTGCTGAAAGAGGCGATTGAATCGCTCAACCGCGCGGCAGAGTCGCGGGAAATCCAGAGCTCCGGCCACGGCGACCTGGTGGCGCGGTACAGCGAGGTGGTCGCGCGCGGACTGGGACTGTCGTCCGACGAAACCGCCGATCTGGTGTATGCAGCGCGCGTGCACGATGTGGGAAAAATATTCGTAGGGGAAAACATCCTGAACAAGCCAGGCCTGCTCAGCGATGAGGAATTTCTGCAGGTCATGATGCACCCGAGGATGGGAGCGGAGATTGTTGGAATCATTCCGCACTCCAACATGATGCGCGAGGCGCTCGAATTTCACCATGAACGCTTTGACGGGTCGGGGTATCCGGACCGGCGGCGAGGGGAACAGATTCCGCTCTGGGCCCGCATCATCGCGCTCACCGATGCCTACGCGAACCTGGTGACTGAGCATTCCTTCTCGTCGGCACGGACGCCGGACCAGGCGCTCGACGAGCTGGTCCATATGAGTGGCACGCGATTTGACGGCATGCTGGTGCGCGTACTGCTGCGGGGATTGAAGTCGGAACGCGCATCATCCAACCCGAGTCTCTGAACCATCTTCAACACAATCAGAACGCCGCGTGTGGCGAAAGAAAGGAATTCTGGGATAGGCTGTTCAGCTATGTCCATCCCTATCTCACTCGAAGGAAAAGTTGCGCTCATCTCCGGGGGGTCGCGCGGCATTGGCGCGGCCACGGTTCGCATGTTCACGGCGGCGGGCGCAAAGGTTGTGTTCAGCTACCGCAGCGCAGCTCCGCAAGCCGAAGCCCTGCGCAAAGAATGCGGCGAGGCGGTGTGCCATCCCGTCGCATCCGACCTGAACAGTCCCGAAGCGGCTCGGTCGCTGGTGGCTGAATGCGTAAGACACTTTGGGAGGCTGGATATTCTGGTGGCGAACCATGGAGTTTGGCCGGTCGAGGATGTCCCGATCGAGCGCATGTCCGACGAACAGTGGCGATCAACCTTGACCATCAATCTCGATGCCGTGTTTGGATTGGTGAAGCACGCGGTTGCCCAGATGAAATCCCAGGCGCGTGGGCAGGGTGCGGCGGGGCACATTGTGCTCATCAGTTCGACCAGCGGACAGCGAGGCGAAGCTTTTCACTGTGATTACTCGGCGAGCAAAGGCGCCCTCATCAGCATGGTGAAGGGACTGTCGACGGAGTTGGCTTCGGTGCGCATCTATGTGAATTCTGTCGCCCCTGGATGGGTGGACACCGATATGACTACGGAAGCGCTGCAGGATCCCACGAGCGGTGAAGAGATCCGCCGAACAATTCCGATGGGACGCGTGGGTAAACCGGAGGAGATCGCCGGACCGGTCCTGTTCCTGTGCAGCGAGTACGCCAGTTTCATCACGGGGGAAGTGTTCAACGTCAATGGCGGCGCCGTTCTGGTGGGGTAAAAGTCCGGAAAATAGACGGTCCGCCGGCTTGCCTTCAGGGGCTTTCCTGCATCGAAGGAGAGTAGGAAGCAGCGAGCTTGCGCGCCAGAAATTCCAGTAAAGACGCTACAATTCTGATTGCAAACGATTATCCCTTGCCAGGAATGAAACAGATTCTTCCGATTATGGTGTTGGTGTGTTGTGCGTTGGCGCAGACGCCAGACCAGGGCCAGGGTGCGCCCGCGCAGGACCCGGGAACTTCGCCTGCGAACAATGCCCAGACTTCAAGTCCGGCGGACGAAAACAGCCGGAAGGCCAAGGGGCTGATTGACCAGGCGATTGCGGCCCTGGGGGGCCAGACTTATCTGACGATTCGCGATCGCGAGCAGCAAGGGCGCGGCTACGGATTTCACCACGGGCGCGCGGAGGGCCCCGGCAATGTTTTTTGGGACTTCCTAGAGTTCCCTGACAAGGAGCGCGTGGAGATCACGAAGGAACGTGACATCGCGCAACTGTACGTGGGCAACAAGGGATGGGAAATCACCTTTAAGGGCCCGCATCCGCTGGATCCCAAAGAGCTCGATCAATATCTTCGGCGCAGGCGTTTTTCGCTCGACTCGGTTTTGCGGACATGGGTGAACACACCCGGAGTGATCCTGCTCTATGAGGGCAACTCGATCGCGGCGCAACATCCGGCGCAGCGGGTCACGGTGATCAATGCGCAGAATGAGAGCATTACGCTCTACTTCGACGAAGACACCCATCTGCCGGTAAAAAAGTCGTTCGAGTGGCGCGATCCCGTGGACCGACAGAAGAATCTGGAAGAGGAGATCTACGAAAATTATCGCGCGGTCGCGGGAATCATGGCGCCTTTCAATGTGACGCGGTATTTCAATGGCGACATGGCGAGCCAGCGGTTCTTCAATTCTGTGACCATTAATCAGGGCCTCGATGCTGCTATGTTCGATCCGAACTCGGGCTACAACCCGAACAGACCGAATAAGGCCAAGAAGTAGGGCCAGGATCAGGGAACCAGAAGTCTTCCAGCCCACCTTTAGCTCCTTGAAAGATGGTTCCGCGATTCCCCGTTTCGTCAATGGTTCCGTCTAGCAGCCTGCAGAACTTCTAAACCACTGAATTAAAAGGTTAAGCGCCCATCCAGAACGGCTTGGACGTGCCACTAACTGTGGCTTTTTTGCCACAGACGGATTTTTGAACCAGACGGTACCCTAGTAGCTCACACCTTCATTCCCCGTTTTGACGCGCGAGCAGACAATTCGAGCTGCGGTGGCATGCAGCGGGATCGGGCTGCACAGCGGGGCGCCGGTCTCCATGCGCCTGCTGCCGGCGGCGTCGGGTACCGGTATTGTATTTCGCCGCACGGACCTCGATGGCTACGAGATTGAAGCCGTTAGCCGCAATGTGGCGCGTGTGAGTTACGCGACCAGCTTGATGAAGAAAGGCGTGTTCATCTCGACCACCGAACACCTGCTTTCGGCCTTCATCGGGATGAGGATCGACAATGCCATCGTCGAACTGGACAACCTGGAGTTGCCGATTCTCGATGGCAGCGCCACGCCGTTTGTGGAAATGATCCAGAAAGCCGGAATTCGCAAGCAGCGGCGCGCGCGCAAGTATCTGAAGATTGGGCGCGAGTTGGAGATGCGCGAGGGCAACAAGTTCATTGCGGTGTACCCGGCGAACAGCTACTCGGTTTCCTATTCCATCAATTTTCCCCATCCGCTGATTGGAAAAGAGACGTTTGAGGTGGAGCTGACCAACGGCAGCTACCTGCGCCAGATTGCGGCGGCGCGCACCTTCGGATCGCGCGAAGATGAGCAAGCCATGCGCAACATGGGATTGATCCGCGGGGCATCGCGCGAGAACTGCATTGTGCTGACCCGCGATGGGGTCGAGAACGGGCCGTTGCGTTTTCCGGACGAGTTTGTACGCCACAAGATTCTCGACCTGGTCGGCGATCTTGCCCTGCTGGGCAAGCAGGTTCTGGGCAAAGTGGTCGCCGACCGCGCTGGTCACGCCATGCACACGGCGCTGGTCTCGCGTATGCTGCGCGATAAGACCATGTGGGAAGAAGTCAGCCTTTCAGATGAAGAGCAGCGTGAAGAGGAATTGACGTGCCGCTCTTCGGAAGCTGCAGCCGGATCGTTGCAGTAGGGCGGCTTTCGATCAGTCCGCAGGCTCCGAGTGAGTGCCGGTGGCGTCATTGGTTTCGTCGGGATTTTCCCGCCGCAGGCGTTCCAGTTCAGCTCGAGTTTCATGGATCACCGCCGCGGCGAATTTGCGCGCCGTCTCCTGCCGCTCTTTCGACAGCATCTTCACGCGCATGTCCAGAAGCGCGATGTCCTCTTCAAACCAGCGTAGAGTCTTCTGCACCTTGGCGATGCGAAAGTCGTTGGTCAGCATTGGAATTCTCCAGACCTAAGAGCTTGCCGAAGCGGGGAACCGTGGCGCAAGTCCAAAGGCAGATACCCCGGTGATAGACTTCGGCCCATGAGGGACGCGGATTTCGACGTTGAAGATCTCGATCCGAAGGGCCAGAAGACTCCCGGCAGGCCGCAGGGTGCATCCGACCTGGAGCCAGCACTCTACCTGGTCGGCACCCCCATTGGAAATCTAGAGGACATTACTCTACGCGCGCTGCGCATCCTGAAAGAAGTGGACGTCATTGCCTGCGAGGACACGCGGCAGACACAAAAACTCCTTAATCACTACGCCATTCAGGCGCGGACAACCAGTTATCACGAACACAACGAGATGACCCGCTCGGCGGAACTGGTGAAAGAGATGGAGAAGGGCGCCAGGGTCGCCTTAGTCACCGATGCGGGAATGCCGGGGATTTCCGATCCGGGATACCGGCTGATTACATTAGCGATTCGGCATCAGATCCCGGTGGTCCCTGTTCCGGGGGCGTCAGCCTTTCTTGCAGCCCTGGTCGCCAGCGGGCTGCCTACAGATTCATTCCGATTCAGCGGATTCCTGCCGGCAAAGCGTGGCGAGCGGCGAGCGGCGTTGGAAGGCATCGAGAATTCCGATGGTACGCAAGTGTTTTACGAGGCACCGCATCGGATCGTGGAGGCATTGGCGGATGTGGTCGAGATTTTAGGCAGCGCTCGGAATGTAGTGGTGGCGCGAGAAGTAACCAAGCTGCATGAAGAATTTTTGCGCGGCCCGGCAGGCAAGGTCCTGGACCAACTCAAGGCGCGAGAGACGGTGAAGGGCGAGATCACCTTGCTGATCGGGAGGGCCGAGGAGAAGAGCGCAAGGCCGGAAGCCGCTGGCCGCACCAGCGTGCGCCAGCAGGTGCAGCAGATCATGGCGGAAGAGAAGATCGACGAAAAGGCGGCGCTGAAGAAAGTGGCGAAGGAGCGAGGGATTTCGAAGAGTGAGGCGTATCGGGTGATGCAACGGGAGAAATGAGTCGAGGCAGGTGTCAAGTAAGGCAGCAAAACCCGGTGGAGCTTCGCTCGACCGGACAGTCCAAGGGGCCGTCCTACGTGGGTTTACTTGCCCGACAGCTCTTTTTTTACCGTGTCGCTTACTACTTTGCCGTCGACTCGCATTCCTGCGGTGTTGAATCTGGCCATGGCGTTCTTCATGACCGTGCCCATGTCTTTCATGGTGGGCGCGCCCATTTCGGCGATGACAGCCTTCACCCCGGCGGCAATGTCGGCTTCGCTGGCTGCCCTGGGGAGATAGGATTCGATCACCGTAATCTCGGCGGCTTCCTTGTCGGCCATCTCCTGGCGACCGCCTTTGCTGAACTGCTCAATCGAGTCCTTTCGCTGCTTGATCAGCGTAGCGAGTACGGTCTGTGATTCTTTATCGTCAAGTGGGCCCATCTTTTCGACCTGGCGCAGTTGTAGCGCGCTCTTCACCATGCGCAATGTGGACAAACGGGCTTCGTCTTTCGCCTTCATGGCGGTGACAATATCTTTCTGAATCTGGTCGACTAGAGGCATGACGGGATTATAGACGGAAGCGAGAATCCCCAGTCTCGTATACTGGTAGCCATTCCAATTCATAAGGACCCCGCTATGTTGCACAAGAATCGTTTATTCACTCCCGGCCCGACGCCGCTTCTACCGGCGGCGCAGACGGCAATGGCTTCCTTTACGGCGCATCATCGTACGGCAGATTTTCGGGCCCTGTTTCAGCGCGTGTTGGGCGACATGAAGGAGTTTGTCGGCACAAAGAATGACGTGCTCGTGCTGGCCTGTTCGGGCACCGGCGTTATGGAAGCTTCTGTTTCCAATCTAACCTCGCCGGGCGACACGGTTCTGGTCCTCACTGCCGGAAAATTCGGGGAGCGTTGGACCGGATTGGCCAAGGCTTTCGGGTGCACTGTGGAGGTCCTTGAGGCCCCTTATGGCCAGACATTCTCGCTCGACGACGTGCGGGCGCGGATGCATGGCAAGGTTCGCGCTGTGTTCGTGCAAGCAACCGAGAGTTCGACCGGCGCCCGGCACGACATTGAGGGGATCGCGAAAATCGTCCGTGCGCAGGGAGACGAGGCACTGCTGGTAGTGGACGCCATCACCGGCCTGGGCACAACGCACCTGGATGTGGATGGCTGGGGCGTGGACGTCATCATTGGGGGATCACAGAAGGCGCTCATGATGCCGCCCGGGCTGGGGTACTGCGCAGTCAGCGAGCGCGCGTGGAAGCGCATGGAAAAGACGACTTCACCGCGGTATTACTTTGATCTGCGCAAAGAGCGGAAATCAGCGGCGAAAGGAGAGACGGCGTACACGCCGGCGACGTCCCTGTTTGCCGCCTTGGGAGCCGCATTGGATTTTGTGCGCGGCATGGGGAAGGGCGATTTGGCGAAAGGGCGCGAAGAACTGGTCAACAACGCCCAGCTTTGCGCCGAGATGACTCGCGCGGGAGCCAAGGCGTTAGGACTGAAGCTTTATGCTTCGAATCCTGCGGCAGCGCTGACCGCGATCTGCGCACCCGAGGGCGTCGACTCGAGCAAGATCGTGAAGGAATTCCGCGAGTCCTTCGACGCGGTCGTGGCCAACGGGCAGGACGAAATGAAAGGCAAGCTGTTTCGCATCGCTCACATTGGCTACTACGACTACCTCGACACCATCGGCATTCTCGGGGCGCTCGAACACGTGCTGGCGCGAGTCAGCGAGAGGAGCGTCGATTATGGGGCTGCGGTGCGGGCCGCCCAGGAGGTCTATGCCCGCACCCAGTCAGAAAAGCGGCAGCTTGTCAGCGCCTGATCGTTCCGGCAGGCCGGATCAGTTGATGGTGAAGTTCATGGGAGTGGACGTCTCCGCCAAAGTGCCGCCGCCACCATACAGGCCGGTGCCGGGCGTGCCCGGGTTGGTCACGGTGATCTGAACTGTGGCCGGACTCGCGATCATGGCAGCTGGTACGCTCACGGTCAGCTGGTTAGCGCTGATGACGGCAGTGTTGGAAGTCAGGGCGGTGCCGTTCCAATTCACTACGGCTTTACTGCTGAATTTGGTTCCATTTACGGTCATAGCAAAAGCTGGACCGCCGGCGGTTGTCGCGTCCGGACTGAGCTGCGAGATGGCGGGAATGTTGCCGGCAGTAGCGGGGGCGGCTTTCTTGCTGTAACCGCAGGCTACTGTGAGGGCAATCAGTAACAAGATCGAGATTGCGCTGACTGTTTTCATGCTCTTCTCCCAGGGCTGATGCCCATTGAGAGTGAGTCTAGAAACACGGCGGGGCGGGCGTGTCAGAAGAGTGTCATATCCGCGTCAATAGTTGTCACCAGGTTTGCAGTGAATTCTGGATCTGAAGGAATTGGTTCGTGAAAATCATCGTAGCGGAGAAGATTTCGCCGTCAGCCGTGGCCCAATTACAGGAGCCGGGGTGGACGGTGCTTACGGCCGACCAATTGGATGGCAAACTTCCGCAGCACCTGGAAACAGCGGATGCGCTGATCGTACGCTCGGCGGTGCAAGCGGACTCCAAGCTGCTGGCGCATGCTCACAAACTGCGGGTGATCGGGCGCGCCGGCGTGGGGGTCGACAATATCGATCTGGAAGCCGCGACGCACAAGGGAATCGCGGTCATGAATACGCCCGGCGCGAATGCGGTCGCCGTCGCCGAGCAGAGCATAGGAATGATGCTGGTGATGGCTCGCCACCTCTGCCGTGCGGACGCGCTCATGCACGCGGGAAAATGGGAGAAGAAGTCCCTGCAAGGTACGGAGCTCAGAGGAAAGACTCTGGGCATCATCGGCCTGGGACGAATCGGGATGGAAGTGGCGCGACGAGCACGGGCTTTCGGCATGGATTTGGTCGGACACGATCCCTTCGTTTCGGTATCGGTCGCGAAAGAGCAAGGGATCCGGCTGGCGGTGCTCGACGAAGTTTACGCCGTTGCCGATTACATCACGCTTCATGTCGGCCTGACTCCTCAGACTACGGGAATGATCAACGAAACATCGATCGCGAAGATGAAGAAGAACGTGCGGCTGGTGAACTGCGCTCGTGGCGAACTGGTGAATGAAGCCGATCTCGCGAACGCTCTGCAGCGAGGACACGTAGCGGCAGCCGCCATCGACGTTTTCACCGAAGAGCCTCCGAAGAACTCTCCCCTGCTGGCGCTGCAGAACGTGGTGTTGACGCCGCACACCGGGGGTTCTACCGCGGAGGCGCAGGAAGCCGTGGGCGTGCAGATCGCACAGCAGGTGAAAGAGTACCTGAAGCATGGAGTCATTCAGAATGCGGTCAACGTGCCCTCGGTTTCCGCGGAAGAATATGCGGCGATGCAGCCCTACATCGTGCTGGCCGAGCGCATGGGAGCATTCCTCGCCCAGGTTTCGGAAGGATCGTTGGAGGAAATCTCGATCCGTTATAGCGGGCACATTGCTGAGTGGAAAACGGAATTGATCCGCAACGGTGCGATCAAGGGAATTCTCAACCAGGCGCTGGAAGAAAAAGCCAACCTGGTGAACGCGGCAAAGATTGCACAGGAGCGCGGATTGCGGTTGTTGGAGTCGCACAAGGGCAAGGCTTCGACCGGGGGCGCCGGCAGCGTGCTGTCCATTTTTCTGAAGACGGCGACGGAAGAGCACATGGTCAAGGGTGCTGTGCTGCACGGAGAGGCTCCACGATTGCTGCATGTGGATGGGATCGATGTGGAGGCGCCGCTGGAGCGCAATTTGATTTATTTGCGCAACCGCGATGTGCCGGGTGTAATCGGCAAGGTGGGAACCATCCTGGGCGAGGAGTCGATCAACATCGCAGATTTCTCGCTCGGACGGCGTGTGATCGAAAAAGACTCAGAGCAGCGGGAAGCGATCGCGGTGGTCCACGTCGACGGGCAGGTGCCGGTTGAGGTGCTGAAGAGGCTCCGGGAAATTCCCGCAGTGCAGCAGGCCAAGGCAGTGAGGCTGTTCTGAGCGGCCGCAACGCCGTTAGCATGAGAGCGAGCCTAAGCAGGAATCTTAGGATTCGATCTCGTCCCGCTGTAGTTTGCGGGTTTCCGCCAGCAGGGACATCGAGTGCATGAGGTTCTGCAGGGTTACGATTCCGACCAGGCGCTCGTCTTCTACAACCGGAATGATGCTGGAGCTCCGGGCCGTGAGTTTGCGGAAGGCGGAACCGAGCGAGTCATTGCGCAGCGAGACCTCGAAAATCTTGTTCATCACGGCCTGCACGTAGCCATTCCCTTCGGCGCGCAGCGCGTCCAATATCCGCTGTCTGGAAATCACTCCCACCATGTCGCTGCCGCGGACGACCGGGAAATCGTCCTGGAGAGAATGTACCGCCTTGTCGAGCGCGTCCTGCAGGGTGTCGGCCGGCGAGAGCGTGGCGAAATCGGTAAGCATCACTTCTTCCAAGCGTACATTGTCCAGTACCGACTGAAACACCAACGCGCGCTCTTCCAGCTGGGCGGCGGAAAAGATAATGACTCCCACCATGGTGAGCCAGCTATCGCTGAACAGGCCAGCCAGGATCAGAACCATCGCAATGGCAGTGCTGATGGAAACGGCGCGACGCGTGGCCGAGCTCACATCGATGGAGCGCGAGATGAATGCGCGCAGGATGCGCCCGCCGTCCAGCGGGTAGGCCGGCATAAGATTCAGCAGCGCGATATAGAGGTTCGCCCACACCAGGCTGCGGGGCAGATTTCGGGCGTACAGCCATGGCCAGCTCCACAAGTCGATCCCGCGGCCCATGGCTCCGATGAAGGCCGCGGCGAGACCCGCGAAGGCAAGGTTGATGAGCGGCCCCACGATGGCCAGGCGGATCTCTCGTGTCCTGGCCAAAGTTGCGTTCGGCTTTTCGCTGCGCGCCTCGTCATACAGCGCAACGCCGGTGAGAGGCAGAAGAATCACGGCCTTAGGAACCAAGCCGTAGCGCCGGGCGGCAAGCATGTGTCCGAGCTCGTGGGCGGCGACTGCGAGCAGGATAATGCCAACCAGGGCCATATCACGGCTGCCATTGACCGCACCCTGATGAGCGGCGTAGTCCGTCCAATAAATGAACATTGGAAGGATCAGAAAGGTAAGGTGGATGCGAACATCGACGCCAAAAAGTCGCCCCACCGAAATGGACCAGCTTCGCATAATTCGTCGCTCCTTTATTCTACATGCATGCATGTGGTGCTTGAGGTAGTCGGGGGGACAGAGCCATGCGTGTGATCGCAGGCAAATATCGTGGCCGTCCGCTGCATTCGCTGCGGGGCATCGATATCCGTCCAACCTCCGACCGGTTGCGCGAGACGCTATTTAATGTATTGACGGCGGGAAATCCCGGAGCGCTTGAGGGCAGCGTGTGGTTAGACTTGTTCGCCGGGACCGGTGCAATTGGCATCGAGGCTTTGAGCCGCGGGGCCAAAGAGGTGTACTTCGTGGAGAATTCGCACGCGGCGGCGGAAGCCATTCGAGCGAATCTGAAAAATCTGGGGATCTTCAACGGATCGCACGTCATGGAAGACGACTTGCCTCGGGCCTTCTGGCGGATGGAACGGCAAAAGATTGCCGCCGATGTCGTTTTCATGGACCCGCCGTACCGGATGAAAGAGGCTTACCCAGCCACTCTGCGGGCTCTGGCGGATTCTTCTTTAGTCTGGGCGATGTCGGTGGTGATTGCCGAACACGAAAAAAAATTCGATCCGGGCGAGAAATTCGGCCCGCTACGCAGATTTCGCTTGCTGGTGCAGGGCAGCGTTGCGCTCAGTTTCTATCGCATGGGAAATGTGAGCGAGGGAAGAGTGTAGGAACGCCAGGTTTCAAAGGTGCTGACTGCTTCACCGTTAAATCATGAAACTTTGAACCTCTGACCTGTCTTACATGATCAATTCGTCGGTGCGCCGTACGATCGGGTGCTGCATCTCTTCGAGATCGTTCTTTACCATGTTGAGCCCATAAACGCAGCCTTCGAAATTGTTCGAGAGGCACGCGAAGAGCGGAGCGACCTTGGCATACTCGAAGTGCTCGAACTTGGAAACGATGTAGTAGCTCTCCTTGCCGGCTTTCATCCAGTCAATGAAATTCTCCAGCCGCTGGCGCCGAAGCCGCAGGTGATTGATGCTCTCCGGGAACATGCCCGCAAAAAACAGAGTGAAATCGCCGATGTGCTTACGCACCTGGCGCTCGCGATCAAACGACGGTGCTGGGCCATAGACCGGGTCCGTCTCCAGCAACATCTCGCCCACATCGTCCAGCGGACGATTGCAGGCATCCTTGATTTTGAACAACTGGTCCGCCTCGCAGAACTCGGCCAGCAGATGCGAGACGTAGGCCACAACCTGCGGATCGCGAATGCCAATCTCGTGTGCGTAGTGTTGCCCCACCAGGTCTTCAAACAGATGCTGTAAGGGATGCGATTCCGGAATCATCGTTGGTTAAACCCCCTGAGCCTCGAGCCGTAATCAAATTTTCGAACTACTTGCGTGAGTAAATAACTTACTTTCGTGACAGATGCAAGTGACTTTTGTTTATCAACACGATTCGTTTCCTCGATGGATTAGAAGGGAGAGCAATACAAATGCGTTGTGCGATGAACCCTTCAGGAAATAGGGAACTTTGTCGTTAACTCCCCCCGGGAGATTCCGGTACTCTGCTGGCACTCTAAGCTGCTGGCTGCCAATCTTCGCGGCACAGCGCCCCAAAGCGGTAGAATTACCGCTCTCTGGGAGGAGTTCATGGAACGACAGTTGATCTCGAGCGGGACTGCATGGGAGCCGGTCGTAGGTTACTCTCGTGCGGTCAAGGCAGGTTCCTACGTTCATGTGTCGGGCACGACGGCGACTGGAGCTGACGGGAAGATCGTTGGAGTTGGCGACGTATATGCGCAGACGGTTCAGACATTGAAAAACATTGAGAGCGCACTGAAGAAGGCGGGCGCGAGCATGAAAGACGTGGTCCGCACTCGCATGTACGTGGTCAACATCGCGGAATGGGAGAAGGTGGGCAAGGCCCACGGCGAATTCTTCCGGGATATTCGCCCCGCGACTTCGATGGTACAGGTGGGGGCGTTGATCTCGCCGGAGATTCTGGTGGAAATCGAAGCGGATGCGGTGATCGGTGGATGATTGCGGTATTCTCTTTCATCTTCTTCCTGGAAAAGGTTCGGGAAACTACGACCGCAGAAGACGCGAGGAATATCGATGACGAAACTTTCATGCTGGGTGCTGACGTGTTTTGTATTGTGGAGCTGCGGTGTATTTGCACAGTCCGGTGCAGGCGTCACGGTGATTCGCGCAGGAACCCTGATCGACGGCAAATCCGACAAGCCACGGACGAATCAAGTCATCGTCATTCGAGGAAACCGGATCGAGAGCGTGTCCGACGCTTCTTCGGCGAAGATTCCAGCCGGTGCAACCGAAATTGATCTCTCGAGCCAGACCGTGCTGCCGGGGCTGATCGATTCGCACACGCACATTTTTCTGCAGGGAGAGGACCCGGCTAAAGGCGGGTATGACGCCAATATTCTGACGCAAGGACTGGCGCTCCGGGCAGTTCGCGCCGGCGTCGCGGCAAGACGCGCTCTCGAGCAGGGATTTACCACGCTGCGCGATGTTGAAACCGAAGGCGCCGGGTATGGTGATGTCGGGATCAGGCAGGCCATCAACTTGGGCTACATTCCCGGACCGCGGCTGATCATCTCCACGCGCGCGATATCCACGACCGGAGGATACATGCTGGAAGGCTACGCGCCGGAGCTGGATATGCCGAAGGGCGCGCAGATCGTGGATGGTCCGGTGGAAGCGCGCAAGGCTGCCCGCGAGCAACTCGACAAGGGCGCCGACTGGATCAAGGTCTACATGACCCATCGCTCATGGGTCGGAAAAAATGGCGAACTGGCTTCCCAGCCGACTCTCACCGAGGAAGAACTTTGGGCGATTGTGGACGAGACTCACGGCTGGGGGAAGAAAGTCGCTTGCCACGCGTATAGCGGCATCGGCCTTCATCGGGCGCTCGACGGCGGGTGCGACTCCATCGAGCACGGGCTGGATCTCGACGATGCCGCGATTTCACAGATGCTGAAGCAGGGCACCTGGTACGTGCCGACGTTGAATGTTTACTACACCGACTGGGCTCCGGAGGATACACCGGAAGGCAAGCGGGACCGGCTGCGCGCGTCGGCCCACGAAGTCTCTTTCAAGAAGGCGCTGAAGGCCGGAGTAAAAATCGTTTACGGCACCGACATGGGAGGCATCCCCTGGACCGAGCCCGTCGCCCAGGACTTCCATCGCATGGTCGAATTCGGGATGTCTCCCATGGATGCAATCCAGAGCGCAACCTCGCGGGCGGCGGTTATGCTCGACATGGAGGGCAAGATCGGAGTTATTGCGCCGGGAGCGTTCGCGGATGTGGTCGGGGTCCGTGGCGACCCGCTGCGCGATATCAAGCTACTGGAAAATGTGGATTTCGTGATGAAGGATGGACAGGCGTTTCGGGGGAGGTAGGCTTGTTCTCCATCACTAGAAACGCAACTGTTCAGTGATGCGGGTCATATCGACTCGTGTAGTTCCGCGGTAGTATCTCATCGATATGAAAGCCGCTGTCTACACGAAGACCGCGTCGGGAAAGGTCCTTGAAATCAGGGAGCTCGCAGAGCCAGTTCCCAAGGACAAGGAAGTCCTCATACGGGTACGCGCCGCTTCCATCAATCCACTGGACTGGCGCATGAAGAGTCAACGGCCTGGTGTCGACGTGGCTGGTGAGGTAGTCGCCGTTGGGCGAAGGGTGACCGCGTTCAAACCCGGCGATGCCGTGTTTGGGACCTGTCGAGGCGCTTTCGCCGAATACGCGTGTACTTCCCAAGACAAGGTGGTTCCCAAGCCGGAAGGCGTGAGCTTCGAGCAAGCGGCTGCTGTACCCGTCGCCGGGCTGACCGCGTTGCAGGGACTCCGGGACAAAGGACATCTCCAGCAGGGACAGAAGGTCTTGATCAACGGCGCAGCGGGAGGCATTGGTACGTTTGCGGTGCAGATCGCCAGGTCACTTGGGGCTGAGGTCACCGGCGTTTGCAGCACGAACAACGTTGCATTGGTGAGTTCCCTGGGCGCGGGCCGGGTCATCGACTACACACGTAACGATTTCACTCAGGACAACGAGCGTTACGACCTGATTTTGGATAACGTGGGAAACCGCACGTTGTCAGAGATGAGGCGCGTTCTTGGCCCGAATGGCAAGTGCGCCATGGCCGGGGCGCCTAAGGATCTCTGGGCCGTTCTTGTGCGAGTGCTCAAAGCATTCGCGTGGTCGCCATTCTTGAAGCAGAAGTTCACATTCTTCATTGCGAAGATGAACAGAGACGACCTGATGACGCTCTCCTCGCTTATCGGGGCCGGAACAGTAACTCCGGTGATCGACCGACGCTATCCGCTGAACGAAGCCGCGGCTGCCATCGCTTACGTCGAGGGAGGACACGCCCGGGCGAAAGTCGTCATCACGTTCCCGTAGAGTGGGCAACGGCGTCACGACGGGTGCAACGCAGCCGGACCTTGCGCGTGAAGCTGCCGGGCGGCGGAATCGGACAGCCCGGCGGTACCAAGACGGCCGCTGCCTGCCTTTCAAGTATTCCCATTCGGCAAATTCTCTTGACAACGAGTTCTCCATGAGCATAATGCCTCAATCCACTTTCAGCGATCTGGCCTCGCTGGACCCGGAGGAGGCTTTATGAGTGTGTTGGAGCTTTGTGACCGGGACATTGCGGCGGTCCCCATGGATGCTAGCGTCGCCGACGCGATCCATAAAATGCTTGATTACCATGTGGGCGCTGTTGCCATCGTGGACAGTGAGTACCGCGTGGCGGGCATCTTCACCGAGCGCGACGTGCTGCGCAAGATGTCGCTCACGCGCCTTGATCCGCAAACCACCTCCATCCGCGATCTCATGACCACGCCGGTGGAGATGGCCACGCGCAAAACCACTGCAGGCGAAGCGCTCAGCATCATGCTGGAGCGGCATTTCCGGCACTTGCCGGTCGCCGACGACAACGGGAAACTGCTGGGCATTCTTTCCATCCGCAATCTGCTGGAGTGGCGCGTGGACCAACTCAGTCGCGAGTTGGACGCGCTTGAGCAATACGTCTCCAATGACGGACCCGGGGGTTAACTATTTCCCTCTGTATTCCTTGATGTGTCCTGGGGTACTCAACTACCGGCGGCACTGGGATTTCAACGCCAACTGATGCGCGAAGCCACCCTCCCGACGATTGCTGCGGTGCGCATTGCCACTTCCGTCTTCTTCCTGCTTTTCGGGGAGTACAAGGTGGCGGGTCCGGGGTTCGCCCGCGGCGGCTTTCAAACTTATCTTCACGACTACATTGCCAGCACGGCTGTGAATTTCTACCGTCCTTTTCTGGCGCACATCGTTCTGCCCCACCCTGTCTTCTTCGGCTATATGGTTGGGGTGATCGAATTGTTCATTGGGATCTCTCTGCTGCTGGGATTGTGGGTGCGACCGAGCTGCCTGCTGGGCATTGTTTTTCTGTTGAATCTCACCCTGGCTTCCTGGTGGGACGCAGGTCACGGGGTACCGGTCTGGCGCTACTTCGGGGCGCGTCTGGACACGCTGCCTTTGCTCCTGCTGCTGGTCATTTTCTTCGCTGCCGACGCAGGGAAGGTCTGGGGCTTGGACGGAAAGCGCCGCTCTCGTGCATAATCTCCGATCACCAATTTTGCATTCTCAGCAGGATCAGGGGAGAAAGGGACTCATGCGTCTAAGAATCGTTGCAGCCGTGTCGGTGCTGTTGCTGTGCGGGGCAGGCCGGGCAATCGCCCAGGCACCGCACCATGTTGCGGTGCATGCCGGGCACATGCTTGACGTCAAATCCGGGAAGATGCTGAGCGATCAGACTCTGGTCATCGAAGATGGCAAGGTCGTCAGCAGCGGCGCATCAGCGGATGCCAAGGTTCCGCCTGACGCGGTCCGGATTGAGTTGCCGAATGCCACCGTGCTGCCGGGCTTCATCGATGCGCATACTCATCTCACGATGGATCCGAAGTTCGGGTATGAGACTCTGGCGCTCTCCACCTCGCGGCAGGCGCTGATCGGAGCCAAGAACGCGCGTATGACGCTGCTCGCCGGATTCACCACGGTCCGCAACGTCGGAGCGAAAGATTTTAGCGACGTTGCGCTTCGAGATGCGGTCAATGCCGGCGACGTTCCCGGGCCTCGCATGCTGGTCAGCGGCCCGGCGCTGAGCATCACCGGTGGGCATTGCGACAACAATATGCTGCCGTTCGAGTATCACGCGACCAGCGATGGCGTGGCGGACGGAATCTCAGCCGTTCAGCATAAGGTACGCGAGAACATCAAGTACGGCGCCGACCTGATCAAGGTGTGCGCCACCGGCGGAGTGCTTTCGCTGGGCGACAATCCGCAACATTCGCAGTACACCCTGGAGGAAATGAAGGCGATTGTTGCCGATGCTCACCGCCTGGGACGCAAAGTTGCGGCGCATGCCCATGGGGCCGAAGGTATCCGCTGGGCCGCAGAGGCGGGCGTCGATTCCGTGGAGCATGGTTCGTACATCGATGATGCCGGAATCGCCGCCATGAAGGAGCACGGCACCTACCTGGTGCCCACGCTCTATCTGGGCGATTGGATGATCGACAACGCCGGCTTAACCCGGCTTCCGGCTCCGCTGCTGGCGAAGGCGAAGGAAGTGATTCCGGCGGCGCGCAAGAATATTGCTCGCGCATTTGCCGCCGGCGTGAAGGTAGCTTTGGGCACCGATGCCGCCGTCTATCCGCACGGTCTCAACGGCCACGAGTTTGGCGTGATGGTGAAGCTGGGCCTAACGCCGCTGCAATCCATTCAGGCCGGAACCGTCAATGCCGCGGACTTGCTCGGCTGGTCCGGGAGGGTGGGGACGTTGGAGCCCGGAGCCTGGGCCGACATCGTCGCGGTGGATGGGGATCCGCTAAAGGACATCACCACGGTGGAGCGCGTGAAATTCGTGATGAAGGGCGGCGACGTGGTGAAGAATGAGTACGCCAAGTAGCCAATTGAGGTTACCTACATGAGATCGGCCACGGATTCGCGCGGATTTGACGGATACGGCAATCAGGGATACAGCAGATAGGTCCCTATCCGTGAGAATCCGTGGCCAAGCTCACCGTGAAAAATCCCCCAAATGTGCACTTTTCGGGGGACTTGCTGCTCTCGCCGTTGATGTGAGCCTAGAGTTCCGACGCGCGGCCCTTGTTGGCGTCCCATAGCATTCTTTTGCCGCTGCGATAGGAGAGGTTCACCATGTGCCCCGCGGCAGCGGCATGGTGTCCGACCTCAGCGGTTTCATAGCTCGGCTGCCGGGTGCGAACCGCGTCGATGAAGTTCGCCAGATGCAAAACAGTAGCGTCCGGCTTGTCGGCAAACTCCAGATTCTCTGGCGCCGGTTTGCTCCCTGTGCCCTGTGATTCCGAACGATGGTTGTCTTGATTCAGGAATGCTTCTTGCATCGCCTTTGGCCAGCTGTCGATCGAGTATTCGTAGTTTTCGCGTTTGTACTCTGGCTGCGCGACCATGCCGGCACCAAGGAGAACGGAGAGTGACCCTTCCGTTCCCAGGAATTGGATTCCCTGACCTGCAGTGCTGGCGCTGTTGAAGGTGCCGGCCATGTTGACACAGAAGCGATCGTAGTCGAACAGGGCATCGAGCGTGTCCGGCACTTCGCGCCCGTCGCGCCGGTGGAGGATTCCCCCGGTCGCGGCGACCGTTTTCGGGATTTCTGCGTCCATGATGAAGTGAATGGAAGTAATCAGGTGAACGAACAGGTCCGTGGATATCCCGCCGGAATAGTCCCAATATTTGCGATAGCGAAACACGCGCTCGGGATTGTAGGCGACCTTGGGCGCGGGCCCGAGCCATTCCTGCCAATTGAAGTTGACGCCCTCCTGCAGGTCCGCAGGAATGGGGTAGTTCCAGGAACCGGTGGAGCTGTTGCGGTTGTAGGACGCGGTCACCTTGGTGACCTTGCCGAGTTTTCCCGACCTCACGATTTCCCGCGCTTTCTTGTTTTGGTCGGACGAGACCCACTGGCTGCCCACCTGCACGATGCGCTTGTGTTCCCGCGCCGCTTGAATAATTGCCGGGCCATCTTCAATTCTGTAAGTCATCGGCTTTTCGATATAGACGTCCTTGCCCGCGCTCAGGGCATCGAGCACGATGCGCTTATGCCAATGATCGGGTGTGGCCACAACGACGGCATCGACGTCTTTCCGGTCGAGCAGTTTCTTGTACTGTGCGAAATTGGTCGCGATCTTACCGTCGGTGCGCTCCTTTGCGCGTTCGAGGTGACCCTGGTAGCAATCGCAGACTTCCACCAAGTTTGCCTGCCCGGTTTCTTTGGCGGCCTCCAGCAATATGTTCCCGCGAATCCCGAAGCCGATGAACCCGAGGTTCACCCGATCATTCGGGCCTGCAGGTTCCGGCAGCAAGGAGGGAGGAAAAGTGATTCGCTTGCCATTTAGGACGAGCCCGAGGCTCGCCGCCTGAGTCGCACTGCGCAGCATGAACTGACGTCTGGTGGATTTCGACATTTTTGGTCACCGCGAAAGAAAGTTACGCACCGAACAAGGAAGCTTAGCGCAAACTACGCTGCTGCTGTAGCCAGTTGGCGCTAAATCTCATAACACTCAATATGCCAAGGGCCGGGGATTTGCGCGAGGGCGGCGATACCTCCTCACTGACCCAATCGAGAAGCGAGCTAGCAATGCGCCTCGGCGTACAATTTTGCATCCATGGAGAGAAAGATATTCTGGGCAGTGTTTGCGCTTCTCGGGCTAGTAGCTGATTTTCTGCTTCCTTTTTGGTGGGCTTGTGCGGCAACCATTCCGATTCTGTTTGTCGCATGGTGGGTGGCCTACCGCAGCGACTGGTTTTGAGGGCGAATTGATTAGTCGGGCAGTTGAATTCGATCTGGATGCTTCCGGGCTCGTTCGTGTTCTTCGGCCAGAACCTTTTCCAGCCAGAGGGCTTGGCGCTCGGCGGCCGCCCTGTCCACGGATGCGGGATCGTGAAAGACGATGAACTCCTCCCCACAACTGTCACAACGAAGGGTGCCCATTTCCTTGCAGCCAGGTGCCCGATCTCTGGTCTGACCCTTCTTGATGGCCACGGCATTCATCCACTGACATTTTATCGGCTGCGGGCTTTGTCAGGGACAGCGTTATACGTGTCATCAGTGAGTGCCCCAGAGATTTGTTTCGTGGGGGAAAGGCTTGCAATTTGTCGAGAGTCTCTGCACGTGCGCTCGCGTCGCTTCGCGGGACCGCCCGAGGGGCTGTGCCTACGTGGGCCTGGCACGACGAACTGCTTGGCCAGTTACCCAGTCTGTCCAGTAGGATGTCGCTCCGCTGGCTTGCAGTTCGTTTTTACCTTTCAGGGCGTCTACGAAGTTCTCGATCATGGGGTAGTGCAGGTTGAGATGCGCGGGTAGATTTTCCCGTCCGGCAGGGCAGACCAGGTCGGGACCGTTCAGGGGAGACATCTCGATCTCGCCATCTGTTCCGCGGATGCGGCACTCGTCGCGTATGATCTTCGAATGCCAGCGGACATCCACAATGCCGCGCACACCGCTTTCATATTCAATCATCACGGTCGCGTTGTCCTCGACTGGATAACGATGAACTACGTTCGACAGCTGGGCCGTGACTCGCAGTGGCTTTCCGAACCAGAAATTCAGCACGTCGATGCGGTGGGAAGCGATGTCGAAAAGCGGGCCGCCTCCGGCTTTTGCAGGGTCAACCAGCCAACTCCGGCTGCCGCTGCCGTCGAACCACATGTGGTTGGTGAGTTCGGCGACCACAGGCTTGCCGATCGCGCCCTCTTGCAAAAGCTGCCTGGCACGCTGCACCTTGGGATAGCAGCGGCGGTAATAGGCGACTCCAAACAACCGGCTGCTCGCTTCCGCAGCCTCGACCATACTGCGAGCCTCGGCCTCATTCATGGCCATGGGCTTTTCGCAGATCACATGCTTACCGGCGCGCAGGGACTGAATCGTTTGCGGCGCGTGCAGGAAAACGGGCGTGGCCACGTAGACCGCGTCGACTGCAGGATCCGTGAGCGCTTCCTCTAAGCTTCCCCAGGTGCGTACGCCGTATGGCGCAGCTTTCGATGCATCGCGGGTGACGATGCCGTGCAGCGCGCTTCGAGGTTCCGCTTGAATCGCGGGAATCACCCGGCGAATCGTGATGTCCCCAACTCCGACGACAATCCAGTTCAGCATGGCAGTTCGCGAATGGAAAAAATGAAAGGCCGGCAGAAGCCGGCCTTCAAATATAACGGAAATCAGGAACTACTTCTTGGGAGCGATCGCATCCTTGGCAGCCTTGGCGACGCGGAACTTCACTACCGTCTTCGCCTTGATCTGGATGGGTTCGCCAGTCTGGGGATTGCGGCCCACGCGGGCTTTGCGGTGCGCCTTCACCAGGCGGCCGAGGCCGGGCACCACGAAGATGCCGTTCTTCTTGGTTTCTTTGATAGCGGTGTCTGCGAGACTCTCTAGAAACGCCGCCGCGGTTTTGTTCGGAATCTCGTTCTTCTCTGCGAGTTGCCGAATCAATTGGGTTTTGGTCAGACCTGAAGCCATTCTTCCTCCTTAAAATCGGTTTAATGCCAGCGCGGGTATCTTATACCTTCGGGCTGTGGAAAACACCTTATTTTACGGGGGTTTTATAGTTCGTACGCGCGCCAGAGCGCGTGTTTACAGGCGTTCAAGCTAGCCAAGGTTCCATAATGGGCATTTTACGGGGGGTTAACGGCAGAGAGACGTCGCCACGAACGTGCCTTGGATGCGAATGACCATCCGCCGGGATGCCATAATGGATTGCAGGAGTTCACTTGAGCTGCGTTATTTGTGAAATTCGCAAGGAAAAGCGATTTTGCCCGGCTGTGCACGGCCGCATTTGCCCGCAGTGCTGCGGTGAGCAGCGCGAGGTGACGCTCGACTGCCCCACGGACTGTCCTTACCTCATCCAGGCGCGCGAGCACGAGAAACCGCGTTCCGCAGACCAGATCGATCCCGCGGCGTTGTTCCTGCAAATTGAGGTTTCGGACCAGTTCATGTACCAGCAGGAACACCTGTTAATGGGGCTTACGTACGCCTTGGCCAAAGCGGCTCGCGGCGACCGCAGCCTCCATGATCAGGACATGATCGCAGCCCTTACGGTGTTGGCGAAGAGCTACGAGCGGCGGGTGAACTCGGGACTGCACTATGAGCAGCCGCTGACCAGCGATTCGCAGCGCCGCGCCGCCAATGAAGTGGAAACCATGGTGCGCGAGTATCGCGAGGCGGAGCAGAAGCACGTGGGGTACTCGAGACTGCGCGATTCCGAGGTGCTGAGTGCCCTGGTTTTCCTGGTGCGACTGGCACACGGCCGGACGTCGGGGCGTCCCAAGTCTCGTGCTTTCGTGGAATTTCTTTTCGCGCAGTTCCCCGAAAAGGAATCGCCAGTAGTCACGCCGCAAGAAGCGGGAAGCCGGATCATTCTGCCCTGAAATGGGTGAGCCGCTTTCCTCGCAGGCAATACAAGCTCGCTTCAAAGTTGTTCTGGTCCTTGCGAACCCGTGCGGATCCCTGGCTTATATTTTTGTACTCTCTGCCCGGGCGCCAGCTCTGCAAGAAGTTGCATGACAGCCTTCTGCGATACGGGATGCCGGAGTTCGGGTGCGATCTCGGCAAGGGGCTCCAGCACGAAGCGCCTTCTCACCATCTCGGGATGAGGAATGGTCACCTCCGGCGTACTCACGACAGCGTCTCCGAACAGCAGGATGTCGATGTCGATGGAGCGCGGGCCCTTTTTGAGGACGCGCTGCCGCCCCATCTCGTGTTCAATGCGCAGGAGTTCGCTCATAAGCTGTCCAGGCTCCGCCAGCGTTTCCAGGGCCATAACGCAGTTCAGGAACCAGGGCTGATCGGTGAATTCCACCGGCTCGGTCTCATAAAACGACGAAACAGCAACGACTCGACCCAGAGCGCTCGCCCGGCGAATGGCCTCCTGGAGGTTCTGCTCTCGATCTCCAATATTCGATCCCAGCGAAAGATAGGCAATATCATTCATGAGTGCTGCTCAAGTGTAGCGCTGGTACTCAGCGGCTGTTACCAGTGGCGCCGTCGAAGGTCCGACACCTTGGTCACTATCCTGCCACTTAAAGGCTCTCTAAAATTGAAGCATGACGTTGGAGTCCCTGATCCTCAGCCAGGACGCGGAATTAGTGTCGGTGATCCGGCCCACGCTCGAGAGTCTGTCGATCGACGTGGAAATCTGCCCGGAAGTTCGCGCCGGCAACGAGAGGCTCATCTCCGACAAGTTCGACGCGGTGATTGTGGATTGCGATGACCTTGAGGGGGGGCTGACGTTCCTGAAGGAGCTCAGAAATACGCGCAGCAATAAGACTTCTGTGGCATTTGCCGTTCTTAACGGCAAGAAAACCACTACCCAGGAAGCTTTCGGCATGGGCGCAAACTTCGTATTGCAGAAGCCGATTACGACGCTGAACGCATCGCGATGCTTTCATGCCGCACTTAATTTCATGCTCAAAGAGCGCCGTCGCTATTTCCGGCAGCCGGTGAATATGCCTGTAGCTGTGGTGGTGGAAGGCAAGACTGTGAAGGCGACCAGCACCAACATCAGCGAGGGCGGCATGGCGCTCCTGATGCCGCAAGCGTTGCCCAAGGGAGCGACTCCCAGCCTGAAGTTCTGCCTCCCTCATACCGATACGAGTATCGAAGTGGAAGCCGAGGTAGCTTGGGCCGATTCGAAGGGGATGGCCGGAGTCCGGTTTCAACAGGTTCCGAAAGAGATTCAGCAGCAGCTCGAGCGCTGGCTCGATGCACGCATCGAAGAGGAATTCCCGGGAAGCACGGATCGCATTTCAGCGGCCCACGAGCGTGCCTCGGATGGCAGCGGCTTCCAACCTCCGCCGCAGCGCCGAAACTGAGCGCGCAGCCAGAGTTCAGCGCACGGGCACTCCCATCAACAAAGGCATTCCGAGCTGAGACTGTGTCGCTAAAGGTCCGCTCGCTTCGCTTCGCGGGACAGCCCAAGGGGCTGTCTCTAGGCGGGTCGTTGGTGGCGCAAAGCTGCTTTGGCTGAAATTGACGCGAACCGACTCGGAACCCTAGAATCATCGCAGTTCCTCACAAGACTCTCAGACTCATGCCACTTTACGAATATCTGTGCAAGAAGTGCGGCCACATCTTCGAAAAAATCGTGAAGTTTTCGGACAAGCCCATCAAGAAATGCCCCGAATGCGGCGGCTCCGTGGAACAGACCATCTCCGCCCCGGCCGTGCAGTTCAAAGGCTCCGGGTGGTACGTGACCGACTACGCCAAGAAGTCGCAGTCGTCCTCTTCGTCGGATGGCGGCAAGGGTTCCAAAGAGTCCAAGGACTCCAAAAAAGACGAAAAGAAGTCGGACAGTTCGTCCAAGGAAAGCACCAGCAAGAAGACTGAGAAGAACAAGTAGGCTGATCTCAGCGGCGCTTTCGGGCGCGCATCGCTGCCCACCGCGCTTTCTCAAAGCAATTGCCCTACTTCAGTTCCCTCTCAAAATGCTCCTCGATCATGCTGAAGAGATGCACCCGGGCATCTTTGCCGGCGATGCTGTGCGTCTTGTTGGGATAAATCATCAGGTGGAACGGCTTGCCGGCATTGATAAGTGCGTTGATCATCTGAATGCTGTTCTGGAAGTGGACGTTGTCATCGCTGGTGCCGTGTACGAGCAGCAAGGCACCATGCAGTTTGTCGGCTGCCCTGGTCACGTCCGATTGTTCGTAACCCGCCTTGTCGTCTTTGAGCAGGCCCATATAGCGCTCGGTATAAATCGAGTCATAGTTGACCTGATTGGTGACTGGGGCAACAGCAACGCCAGCCCGGAAGCGATCCGAGTGCGTCATGGAGTAAAGCGTCATCGAACCGCCGTTGGACCATCCCCAGATGGCGATGCGATCCTTGTCAATCTGGGGGAATTGCGGCAGGAGTTGATCGAGTGCCGTGAGCTGGTCTTTCAACTCCACAGCTCCGAACTCATGCCGGATGGCGGTCTGGAATTTGCGGTCGCGTCCCGGGGTGCCGCGATTATCCACCGCGAAAATCGCGAAGCCTTTGCGCGCCAGGATCTCGTCAAAGGCGCTGGGCACGTCTTTGCGCACCATTTGCGCGGCGGGGCCGCCGTAGATGTTCACAATCAGCGGAATCTTTGCACCGCCGCTGGAGTCCGGAGGCAGCAGCAGGCGGCCATAGAGCGTGGTGCCATCGTCGGCCTTGAATTCCAGGTACTTCGGCTCGCGCAAGCCGTAGTCGTTAATTTCATCCTGTCCGGTCCACACCGGCTTACAGGCTCCGCCCACGGCACAAAGACTGATTCGAGGAGAAGCGTGCGGCCCGGAATACATATCCGTGTAGTGGGTGCCGTCCTCACTAAAATCCCCGCGGTGATCGCCTTCGGCGGTGGTCACCTTCGCTAAATCAGAACCATCCAGCTTCACGGAAAAAAGCTGCGCCTGGCGAGGATCGTCTCTGTTGGCCGCGAAAAACACTGTGCCGGCGGACTCATTTGCTCCCAAGATTCCCGTGACCTCGTAGTCGCCCTGCTCCAGTTGCCGCTCCAGCTTGGCATCAGCGGCCAGGGGGTTCTGCGTATCGCAGCTGTAGAGATAAATATGCATGTTGCCGTCGCGCCAACTGGGCCAGAGGAACTGACCTTTCGATTTCAGGAAGCGCACTTCCACCTCGTCGAAACTGATCCAGGCTCCCGGAGTTGACTCGGTCAGCACGATGCGTGATTTGCCTGACTTGGCATCGACAAAATACAAATCCATCTTGTCTTCGGTGCGATTCAACACCTCGGCCCAGATGATGCCGTCGCGCAGCCAGCCGAATCGGGGGATGTAGGTGTCGGGATCGCTGCTCAGGGCAATCCAGCGCACCTTGCCTTTATCGGGGTCTACGACCCCCAGTTTGACCACCGGGTTGGGATCGCCCACTTTCGGATACTTCTCTTGATCGACGGTGGGATGAGTCGGCATCCAGTCGGTGATGGGGTAAGTGGGAACCTTGGTTTCGTCCATGTGCAGGAACACGATTTGTTTGCTGTCGGGCGACCAGAAATAATTGCTGCGCACCGCGAGCTCTTCCGCGTACACCCAGTCGATGTCGCCGTTGAGCAGGTCGTCGCTGGAATCCTTTGTAAGTTGCTTTTCGTCGCCGCCCGTTGCCGGACGGACGTACAGATTATGCTTGCGCACATACGAAATCCGCTTGCCGTCGGGCGAAAACTGCGGGGAGCCACTGGGATCTGGAGCGGATGTAAACTGCACCGCGGTCTGAGTACCCAAGTCGAACAGCCACAGCTGGCCCTGAGAATCGAACAGCAGATGCTTCGAATCCGGAGCCCACAAATAGGCGGCTACATGGTAACGAGTCAGCCGTTCCTTCTCCCGCTCGTTCTTAACCTTGTTTACGTCGGGATCGAGGGAAGCCAGCTTGGCGGCGCTGACTAGAACCTTCTTCTCGCCCGTGGCCGTATCCACGTACCACAGCTCGCCCTTTTCACCCTTCTCATCGCGCTGCACGAATGACAGCTTCGATCCGTCTGGACTCCACTCCACGGTTTCCGGGCCGCGCCCTGCCAAGCCTCCCGGCTGAAACATGGCTTCAATGGTCAGCGGCTTGGTAGGAGCGTTCTGAGCCGCGGCTATGGTTGCAAGCATTATGAAAGCGAGCAGAGTGGACGAAACAATGGCAGGCAGAGTCTTCCTATTCACGAAGTGACATCACCTCAAGCAATGGAATCCCAAACATAAGCGAACCGAAAAGTGTACACCGCAGAAGCAGGTTTCTCTGCGTCGGCTATAATTGCGCCCGGAATGCCCCTGAACCCCGGGACAAGATTCGGTCCGTATGAGATCCAGTCTGCACTCGGCGCGGGCGGCATGGGAGAAGTGTATCGAGCCCGCGACACACGCCTGGATCGCAGTGTGGCGCTAAAAATCCTGCCGGCTTCGTTCGCCTCCGATCCTGACCGGCTTCGCCGATTTGAGCAGGAAGCACGCTCGGTAGCCGCTCTGAACCACCCCAACATCCTCTCAGTGCATGACATTGGCACACAGGATGGGACGCCTTACATAGTCTGCGAGTTGTTGGAAGGCGAGACTCTGCGCCAGCGGCTGCACGGTGGATTGCTGTCCTCGCGGAAGGCCGTTGAATACGCCACACAGATTGCTCAAGGGCTGGCCGCAGCACACGAGAAAGGCATCGTGCACCGCGACCTGAAACCGGAGAACATCTTCATCACAACGGACGGACGGGTGAAGATTCTCGATTTCGGCCTGGCGAAGATCGCGCGAGGATCTGGACCGAGTTCGGCCCAGACCCTTACAGCCGTCGAGGTCGCCCTTACGGAAGCCGGACAGGTGCTCGGAACGGCTGGATATATGTCGCCCGAGCAGGTGCGCGGCCTTGAAGTCGATCATCGGTCCGACATCTTCAGTTTCGGATCAATTTTCTTTGAGATGCTCAGCGGCAAACGCGCCTTTACCCGCGATACCGCCGCGGAGACGATGACCGCAATCCTCAAAGAAGATCCACCAGAACTGACGCAGCTGAACCGGAACATCTCGCCAGCCCTGGAGAGAATTGCGCGACACTGTTTGGAGAAGAGTCCAGAACAGCGGTTTCAGTCCGCGCGCGATCTGGCGTTCGATCTGGAGGCGCTGTCGCATTTTTCCGGATCGTCGGCCGGAGTTATAGCGCGGCCGACGGCGGTACAGCGGGCCCGCCGCTTTCAGCTTCCCATCGCGTTCCTCCTGCTGCTGGTCGCGGCGGCCCTGGGCTTTCTGCTCGGACACGGTTCCAAGCCGGTTTCGGAGGTGACCTACCACCAGCTGACGTTCCGCAAGGGAACGGTACTCAGCGCGCGCTTCGCTCCTGACACTCGAACTGTGATCTACAGCGCGGCCTGGGGCGGAAACGATCCGGAACTCTTCTCCACGCGCCAGGACACGATTGAATCGCGACCTTTGGGCTTGCGCCAGGTAGACCTCTTTGGCATCTCGCCGCAAGGAGAGCTTGCCGTCTCTTTGCGGCCTCAGGGCCTTCAGGGATTCTTCGGGATGCAGGGCACTCTGGGCCGAACTCCTTTGACCGGAGGAACAGCACCCCGCGAGGTTCTCGAGAACGTAGAGTGGGCAGACTGGTCGGCGGACGGCGCGAACCTGCTCGTGGTCCGCACGGTGGATAACGAGAATCGCATCGAGTATCCCGCCGGCAAAGTAGTGCTTAAGCTCCCGGCACCGGGTTGGATCAGCCAGCCCCGGATCTCGCGGGATGGAAGGCGAATCGCTTTTTGTAAGCACGATGCCAGGGGCGATGATCGTGGCTCGGTGGCGATCATGAATGCCGACGGGAGCGAGGCCAAGTTCTTCGGCGATTTCAGCAGCCTCTATGGCCTGGCATGGTCGCCGAAGGGAGATGAAGTTTGGTTCACTGCCGACCCCACGACAACCACCATCGCGCGGCGGCTGATGGCTGTGTCCCTGTCGGGCAAGTTCCGGCTTCTGGCTGCGGCACCGGGAGACCTGACGTTGCATGATGTTTCTCCGGATGGCACCGCGATCATCACGATCGACGATCGCGAGCGGAAGATTTTCTTCACGACTCTGAAGGGCAATGAAGAGCGAGAATTGACCTGGCTCGATCGCGCCGTGCTGGTGGCCCTCTCTGACGATGGCAAGCAGGTGCTGTTCCATGAGGGAGGCAAAGGCGGCGGCGCCTATGGAACGGTTTTCCTGCGGAGGACAGATGGCTCCGCCGCCGTGCGCCTTGGAGACGGCTATGCCCGGTCCCTCTCACCCGATCAGAAGTGGGTGCTCGTGGGTACTGCCAGCACACCACCCAAGTTCTGGCTCATCCCGACCGGCGCTGGTGAAACCATAGAGATCAAGCCGACTGGGTTGGAGAACGTGAATCCATTGGGGGTGAGTTCTGACAACCGCCGCGTGATTCTTTCCGGCAACGAACCCGGCCATAAGGTGCGTATCTATTCTTTTGATCCCAGCACAGGGAAACTCCAGCCTGTTATGCCGGAAGGTGTACGGGGCATGCTCACTCCAGACGGCAAATTCGTTGCGTTCCGCGGGGAGGATGGGTCGCCCCAACTCGTTCCGCTCGATGGCGGAATGCCTGCGCGTGTAATCAAAGGAGTCCAAACTGATGATCGGCTGATCCAGCTGGGCGAGGATGGCAAGGCCGCGTTCGTGGTGAGATTCAATGGGCTTACGGCTAGCGTTTACCGGGTTGATGTTGCGACAGGCCAGCGCCAGCTTGTGAAAATGCTTGAAATGAGGGATCCCGCTGGCGGCTTCGGCATCACTCGTGTGGTAACCACGCCAGATGGTCAGTATTTTGCGTACAACACGCTGCGCCAGCTTTCCGAGCTCTATTTACTGCAGGGCTTGAAATAACCCGCCGCTTCGCCGCTGCCCCGAATCCGTGCCCGGTTTCGACTCACATGCCCGCAGAGCCGGGCTTTTCAGGTCCCGCCGCGTGCTAAAATCAATGCAGATTCACCAACAATGCTTCCTGAAATCGAGAATCTTCTGAAACTGCAAGACGTGGACAAGGAAATCCGCCGTCTGCAGGACGAAGTCGCCGAGCTCCCCAAACGAGTAGCCGCGATCGAGGCGAAACTCGCCGGAACCAAAGCCCAGCTCGACAAAGCGCACGCGGCCATCAAAACCGATGAAGCCGCCCGGCGCAAGTACGAGTCCAGCATCACCGAGCTGCGTACGAAAATTTCCAAGTATCGCGACCAGTCGCTGGACGTAAAAACCAACGAGCAATATAGGGCGCTGCTGCACGAGATCCAGTTCGCCGAAAAAGATATCGCTGCGAATGAAGACAAAATTCTAGAGCTGATGGTGAACGCGGACGCGCGCGACAAAGAGGTCAAAGCCGCGCAGGCGGACTTGAAAGCAGAAACCGCGGAGATCGAACAAGAAAAAGAGCAGGCCCGCCAGCGGACTGCCGAAGATGAGAAGCTCCTGGCGGAATGGCGCGGCAAACGCGACCAGCTTCGTTCCGGGATCAGCGAAAATCTCCTCCGCCATTACGAGCGGGTGTCGAAGTTCCGGGGCAGCGGCATCGCTGAAGTGCGCGACCACAAATGCATGGGATGCCAGGTGATGCTGCGCCCGCAGACGTACAACGAGGTGCGTTCCGGCAGGGAAACCGTGGTCTGCGACTCCTGCCAACGGATTCTCTACTTCAACCCTAAAGAAGAGTTGGTCGACCAAATCCCTTCGCTGCACCGCCCCAAGCGGCATCATCCCAAGATCGACGCTCCGCAAGCTTGGTACTATCGGCCCGAGTTCGCCGGCGACGGCGAAGTCTTCCTCTGCTTAACGAACCTTAGAGGCCAGGCCAGCCGCCGTGTCTACGACATCCACACCGGACGGCTGATCGGCGACATCCTGATTCGCGAGGGTGACTTTCGCCAGGCGTTCCCGGAAGACATCTCTGGCTCTACCCGCCTCAACGGCAACTGGTCGGAACAAGACCTGGACAACTTCGGCACGGAACTACCGATGGTTGTGCTGGACTCTCTGAATGCCGATCTGGACCTGGCGCGCCACGAAGCGAGCACGGGCTCGCATGTGAAAGAGGCTGTCCCCACCGGGCAAGCTGCCAGCTAGCACGCGGCAGCCTGATTTCAGGTGCGACTCACGTCGTGGTCTCCGAGGCAGTCTGAGCGCTTTGCCGGCGAAGGCGCGCCACCACCAGCCGGATCTCGCTATAAGTGATGTCCGGGGGCAGAATTTCCTTCAGAGGCTTGAGACGCTGATACCCGTCCGTCTGCAAGCGCGCGCAGGCGGATTCAATGACCGACAGTTTTTGCGGGCTGAGCCAGGCCGGGGAAAATTCCAGTTCGCCCGTTTCGACCAGTGCCGCAATCGTGCCCATCACCGTCGAAATCTGCCTGCCGCGGATCGCGGCAATCTCATCGAGACTCTTACCGTTTTTCAGCAGTTCGAGTGTTTCTTGCATCGGAGGAGTACTGGCGTGCAGTTCGGCGGCGCGGGCGCCAGTTCGATATTGTTCGAGCGCGCGCAATATCAGCGCGCCAATCGACTCGGCTTTTCGCTCTCCGATTCCGGTAATCGTCCTCAGCTGAGCGATCGAAGAAGGGCGAATCCGGCAAATCTCATCCAGAGTCGCGTCGTGCATCACTGTGTACGCGGGAAGATTCTGCTCTTTAGCTAAGAGACGGCGCCATTCGCGCAGGTATTCGCGCAGATCCGGATCGATGTCGGCCGCAGAGGTCGGTTGATAAGAACGTGCCTTGCGACCCGTGGCTTGAGTGACGGCAGGGGTCAGCCAATCCGGCATTCCCCCGCAAACATCACAAGCGTTGCAGGAGGACCACTTTGGAGTCTCGCCAAAATGCAGGCAAATCTGGCGATGCCGGCACTTGCCCAACTCAGCGAAATCACGAATCTTGTAGTATCTCTGCCACGCCCGATCCCGCTCGGCTTCATCTACGATTTGGTTGGCGAAAAAGCCAAGCAGGCCGGCGTCTCGTTTCTGCCACAGCAAGATGCAGTCTGCCGGCTTACCGTCGCGGCCAGCGCGTCCGGCTTCCTGATAAAACTGCTCAACCGATTTGGGCAAGGAAAGATGAATGACGGCGCGGACGGTGGCTTTATTAATGCCGAGACCGAACGCGATGGTCCCCACCAGCACGCGCACTTCGTCGGACATCCAGCGCTCCTGGTTTCCGCGCCTGTCCTCCGTGGACATTTTGGCGTGGTACGGGACTGCCACAATCCCCTGCTCGCCAAGGAAGTCCACCGTTTCCTCCACCTGGTTGATGGTGGGCGAGTACACGATGACGTTTCCCTCTGCATGATGGTGCAATGCAGCGAGCAAAAGATTTCTGTGCGCTACGCTGTCACATTCGCGTACCAGATAACGGAGATTCGGCCGGTAAAAGCTGGCAATGTATTTATCGGGATCACGCAGAGCGAGTTGCGTCAGGATGTCGTGGCGAACCGGGCGGGTGGCGCTGGCGGTAAAAGCCGCGATCGGGGAGTTGGGGAAAGCACCGCGCAAGCGGCTCAGTTGCCGGTACTCGGGCCGGAATTCGTGTCCCCACTCGGAGATGCAGTGGGCCTCGTCGATGGCAAAGAAAGAGACGGGCACCTGTTGCAGCCAAGTGATTGTATCGGCGCGCTGCAGCCGCTCCGGTGAGAGATAAAGCAGGCGGAAAGTTCCGTCTCTGGCCTGGCGCACGATGCGGGCTTGTTCGTCGCCTGAAATCGAACTATTCAAAACGGCGGCCGCAATTCCCATTTGAGCCAATTGCGCCGCCTGGTCTTGCATCAGTGCGATGAGCGGAGAAATCACCACCGCGGTCTTGCCCAGGACCAGCGCCGGCAACTGATAGCAGAGGGACTTGCCTCCGCCGGTGGGCATCACCACACAGGTATCGTGCCCAGCAATCAGGCTCTGCACGATCTGTTGCTGGAGCGGGCGGAACGAACTATATCCCCAGTAGCGCTGCAAAGGGGTAAGCAGGTCGGCTTCCGGGGACATGCGAGCAGTATAGGCGCTGGGATGGGCAGCGCAGGATGTGAATTCCCCTTTGTTCAGGCGCCCTCCCAAAGTGGCACGCGCGTCGAGTGGACAGCCCAAGGGGCTGTCCCTACGCGGGCGGACTATTTGGCTGGGTCCGGTAAAGCTTGGCGAATAAAATCCATGCCAGGCCAATCACCACGAAGCAGAGCACGCTGCCTTCAGGGCCGACTGAGCCCCCGCTCAGCCACGTGGGACCACGCAGTGTCGAACTCAGCAGATGACCGGGAGAGATCATTCCGCTATCCGGGACAGAGTAGAAGAAGGTTTCTCCCCAATCCCAGGTGGCGTGAAAACCGACAGCGAACCAGAGATTCCCCGTGCGGCGCAGAGTCAGGCAGAAGAACAAGCCGATAAACGCGGCGGCCAGCACGCCCGGCCAATGCTCCTGATCGTTTTTCAGGTGAATGAGTCCGAAGGCACACGAAAGTCCCAATGCTGCGGGCCAGAAGCCGACGCCACGGGCGAGCGTGAATTGGGAGTATCCGCGCAGCAGAAATTCCTCGAAGAGTCCAACCAGCAGGAAAAAGATGGCCCAAAAGACAGCAAACTTCCAAATACGCAAGCCGTGCAGGACAACATGCCCGAAGGAAAAGGCATGAAAGCCGGACAGGGCGAAAATAAGGAGCGTGATGGAAGCAAATCCCCACAGACTACCGATCCAGAAGAGACGCCCAACAGCTAACCTGGCAGGCAACCCATAGGCGCTCCAGGGACGCTGCTCGACTCGAGCCAGCACGAGCGACGGAATAACCGCCGCAAGCAGGCTGGCGAGTTCGGCCAGCATTGACGACCAGAGGCCGCTGGCCCCCCAATCGTGAGACCATGCCAAGTCCACAAGAAGGCGCTGCAGAATCAGAAAACTGACGGCGTAGAATGCGAGCCCCCAGCCGACGCGTAGCCCGTCCGGCCCAAGAAACAATGTGCGCGCGTACGAGGGAGCGCTCGCCACCGCGAATTCTGGAGCGGATCCATGGGATTCCGGATTCGCGGCCGGGTCCTGCCCTTTGATCTCAAGGTTCGTCATTGCAGAAGGTTTCCCGCAGCAGCCTCCGACATGGTAAAACACTTCGGCTCGACCTTATGGCTTCATATTTCACGCGAGAACGGTTTGGACGTCCACAATTTCTAGCTGCATTGTTCTTGCTGGCATTTCTTCTACAGGCAATATGGCTGATTCATCGCGAACTGAGCGCTGCGCCGCTGCCCGAGAGTGAGGAGGCGCTACGCATCGGCGAGGGCTGGAGACAGTGGCACGGCAAGGGGGTGGCGGCCGCTCCCACGATAGACATCTCTGAGAATGTTGCCCAGCCGACACTCGGGAACGAAGTGGGAGGATGTGACCCGGAACGTTCGCCCCTGCTTTATCTGCTTACGGCTGCGCCGCTTCTAGCCTGGCCTCATGATCTCACTCCCGATTCCGCGCCCTATTGGCGTTGGCTGCCCCGGCTTCCGTTTGTGGCGTGCGGCCTGTTTCTTGGGGCTTCGCTGTGGTACGTGGCGCGCCGGCTCTGCGGAAATACTGGCGGTTTCGTAGCCTTGACGTTTTACTGCTTTTCTCCTTCCCTGATTCAGGCAAGTGCGTTGTGGCACACGGAGCCAGAGATTGCAGCCGCGTGGGGAGCTTTCGGGACGATCTTCACTGCCATTGCGGTTGCACATACGCTGTATGCGCCACGAGAAGTTGTGCTGTGGAACTGGCGGCGGATTTTGCTTCTGGGAGTTTCGCTTGCCATCGCGGTGGGATCGCAATTTTCCATGATCATCCTTGTGCCGCTGGCGCTCGGATTTCTGCTGTACGTTGCTCCCGTGCGGAAGGGAGCTGCATCCATAATCTGGCTGGCCGCGTGCGTGGTTGGCTCGGTGCTGCTGTTCGCGACCTACTTCTTCCACCCTCATTCTTTTTTGGAGAGCATGCGCCATGCAGAGTTCTGGGGAGCGACCTGGCGCGCGTTCACCTTTCTCCCAGTCTACAAGCAGGTGGCGATCCGGATCGCGCGAGCGTTTCCCTTTCCAGCCTGGGCATTGGTGCTGCCGGTCACACTAGTGACTTATGCCGCATGGCGGCGAACTCGTTATTTTGGAAATACTGCTCCGCTGCTGGTAGCTGTGGCATTTGTCATGCTCACGATGGCGCATCCGCACACAGCGGGAGCCGGATTTCTTCTGGCGGCAGTTCCTTTTCTCTTCATTTTCGTTTCAGGAGTTCTTGCGGACTTGATGGAGACCAGCTACCGTCCGCTGATTCTGCCGTGTGTTCTGGTCATACTGGTCGCGTATGCAGCACGCACACTTCTGGCGCTGGCCCAAGTTCCGCCAGGATAATGTCAGGGTACTATTTAAGGACGACGCTGCGTCGCTCCCGCAGTTGCCCAGCGAGAAACTCCAGGTAATCGTTCATCCCCTCGCCAGTCTTGGCGGATAAGCGAAAGATCTTCATTCCAGGCCGGACGGATTCGATGCTCTGGCGCGCTGTTTCCCAATCGAACTCCACTGCTGCCGCCAACTCATTCTTCGTGACGACCGCAACGTCCGCGCTGTTGAAGATTGTGGGATACTTCAGCGGCTTATCCTCGCCTTCGGTAACCGACATCAGCACGAGCCGCAGATTCTCGCCCAGGTCGTAGGAGGACGGGCAGACCAGATTTCCGACGTTCTCGATAAACAAGAAATCGAGCTGATGCATGTCCCAGTCACGCAAAGCATTCTGGACCATGGCAGCTTCGAGGTGACAGAGAGTCCCCGTCGTAATCTGTTTCACCGGAGCCTTGCTGCGGGCGAGGCGCACAGCATCGTTCTCGGTCGCAAGATCACCCACGAGTGCGGCAACGCGGTATTGCGGCTGAAGCAGGGTCAGTGTTTTCTCGAGGAAAGTCGTCTTGCCGGAGCCGGGACTCGACACCAGGCTCACCACAAAGACGCCCGCCTCGCGAAACTGTTCTCGCAGCGAGCGCGCGATCACATCATTCTGCTTCAGTATATTCCGCCGGACTTCGACCAGACGCGGCTCGCTCATTCCTCAACCTCCAACGCGAAGACTTCTAGCTCTTTGCCTTTCCGTATATCCATGGTCGGCGTACTGCACTCGGGACACAAAAAGGACTGCACCGAACTCAGCACTCGCATGTCCTTGCACTGGGGACAGAATACGACCACTGGCACGTCTTCCACGATCAAACGTGATCCGGCGAGCGGTGTGTCCTGGCATGCGACTTCGTAAGAGAACAACAGCGCGTCTTTGACCACTCCGGACAGCGCTCCCAATCTCAGATGTACGGCGCTGACGTGGACACCCCGCTGGCGCGCTTCGTCCATGGCAGCATCGACTATGCCCATCGCGATCGAGAGTTCGTGCATGCTGCGCCTGCTTACCTCATGAGCTGGCCGATGAAGACGCCGTAAGCATCGAGACTCACGAAGTCGCCGCTCGAGGAAGACTTACCGCCCGTGATCAGCGGCTTGGCCGAAGCGAATCCATTCTTCTTAAGCTCGTAATTCACTTTTTGAGGGCTCCCCGACATGTTCAGCGAAACCAGCACCGCCTGATCTTCATGAACGCGCAAATATGAGAGGACATTCGGGTCGTGCTGATTGATGGGAACATAGCTGCCATTCATAAGTTCATTATTCGTATGGCGCAGCTTCAAGAGCTTTTTATAAAACGACAAAATCGACTCGGGATCCTTTTCCTGGTTCGCCACATTCTGCGTCTTCGCGCTTGTTGGTACGGGCAGCCATGGTTTGCCTTTCGAGAACCCCGCATTGTCGCTTTGATCCCACTGCATGGGAGTACGCTCGCCGTCGCGGCCCTTATCGTTTGGCCATCCGGTGCGGCCCTTGGGGTCTCTGACGTCTTCCTTGCGGGTGGGAGGCGTAGTCTTCATCCCGATCTCTTCGCCGTAGTAGAGAATGGGCGTGCCGCGAAGAGTGAGATAGAGCCCTGCCATCAGCTTCGCGATCTGATCGTTGTGCTGGCCGTCTCCGTAGCGATCGTAGGAACGGACGATGTCGTGGTTGCTGATCACGAAAGTGGGCCAGCCCGAGGCGGAGTTAATGGAGGCAATCTGCTTACGGAATTCGGCGGCAGACAGCTTATTGACATTGGTGAAGAGGAAATCCATCGGCAACTGCAACTCGTGGCCGTTACCGTAGTATTTGTTCAACTGTTCGATGTTGTCGGTCCAGGTCTCGCCAATCAACACTGCGTTGTATTCGTCAGCAACCTTGCGCAACCCGCGCATCGCATCGTGAATCTCGGGAAGATGCGTGTTGTACTTGTGCTCCTGCAGCGGATCGCCATAGACGCTCTTTCCGGGCCGGACCGGATTGTCTTTCAATGTTGCATCTTCGAATAGAGTGTCGACGGCGTCCAGGCGAAACCCGGACACGCCCCGCTTGTACCACCAGCGCGTCACGTCCAACATGGCTTGTTTGACAGCAGGACTGCGCCAGTTCAAGTCCGGCTGCTCGGGATAGAAGTAGTGGTAGTACCACTGATTGGTTGTGGGGTCGAATTTCCAGGCTGGCCCGCCGAAGGTTGAAGTCCAGTTATTGGGAGGCTGGCCAGGTCCTTTGCCATCGCGCCAGATGTACCAATCACGGTGCTTTGAGGTGCGGGACGATCGCGAATCGACAAACCACTTGTGCTGGTCGGAAGTGTGGTTCACCACAAAATCGAGAATCACGCGAATGCCACGGCGCTTGGCCTCCGCCACGAGACGATCGAAATCCGCCATGGTGCCATACATGGAATCGATCGCCTGGTAATCCGAGACGTCATAACCGAAGTCGATTTGCGGGGTTGGGAAAAATGGAGTGATCCAGATGGCATCCACGCCGAGATCCTTCAGGTAATCCAGTTTCGAGGTGATGCCGTTCAGATCGCCAATGCCATCATGATTGCTGTCGGCAAAGCTGCGGGGATAGACCTCGTAGAAGACGGCGTGCTGCCACCATTGGCGGCTTTCGGAGTTCGCTGTCTTCTTTGAAATTTGGGCAGTCAGAATCACACAACCGAAAAATAAAAACAGTATGGCACTGCCGACGAGACGCCGAGCCATCCCGAGTCCTCCCCTCAAGAATCCAGCACTATTCAGTGTAACGCCTCTTCTTGCGCCGGTTCTGAGGGACCGCAGCGTTCAGGGGCGCGCGAAATGCAGGACGATTCTCTGCGGGACATAGGAATCGACAAGCGCTTGCGGCATGGTGATCTCCAGTTTGCCGAATTTGCTGACCGAGGCTCCATCCACCGACAAAATCTGTGAAGCATTCCAGATTCCCATTTCGTAGCGCGCTCCCGTCAGGCCCGATAGCTCTAAGGTCATCTGCGTCCGGGCGGCATCCCACGATTCATTCGTGACCCGCAGCCCACGGCTCGCACTGCCCAGACGAGGCAGTTCATTCGTGAGGCTCAGCCCGAAGTCATCCTTCATACGAACGACCAGCCTGGTCGAACCCGCACCCAAGGGAACCCGCAGGTTCAGATGCTGATCGTTGCTGTTCGACTGCATCTTGAACGCCAGCGGCTTTCCGTTCACCTGAACCCCGAGCACGCGCGTGCGCAGGCTGAACGCCGGAGAAAACTGCAACCAGCAATCTCCAGAGCCGTTGCGGGTGATGTCGAGCGTGATTGAGTCAACGGTCTTCGAATATTTGAACTCTGCAGTCGTATTCGCGAGCTGCACATGGCGAATTGCGAAGTAAGTCCAGTCGGCTGGAACGTGCGGTGCCAGCGTAATCTCATGTTTCTCCGCGTCCGTTTGCAGCCCGAACATTCCCCGCAAGATGGGGCTGATCACCATTGCCGCGGACCAGATCTGGTGAGGCGAGCTGGTTGCGAAGGACTGGTAATAATCTCCGGACAAAACTTCGGTGAAATGGCCGAGGGAGCCGTCCAATCCCAGCAAGGCATTGGAGCGAAGATTCGTGTACGCGGGAAACTCGCGGTGGTAGCGGTATTCGCCGACGGACGCCCAGCCCGTGAAGAGCGGCCACACCGAGCCGTAATGATAGCCGGAGCCGTCGTACACCTTGGAGCGATTCGAGATGATACGCATGCCCCAGTCGGTCTGATGATCCTCGCCCGCGAGCGCGGTTATCGTCTGCCCGGCATGGTCCGGCTCTGCAAGGCCGAACCACATGGGCACGGTGGTCAAGACGGTGGCTTCGTCGTAACGCTCATTGTCCTGCTTGAGGGCAAATGCGTAACTCTTGATCTCGGGCGACCAGAACGCCTGCTCCAATGCCGGCTTTTTGTGGTCGAATTCCTCGCCCAGCTGCTTACTGACATCCTCTTTGCCGATCAGGCGCGCCAGATTGGAGAGCGCATTCAGCGCCTGAACGGCAAGTCCGGCTTGGTAGTACTCGTTCTTCACGGGAAGCAGGGGGCCGCCCTCGACCCATCCATGTCCTACGCCGATGTTCTTGGCAAAGCCTTGCTCATCGTAGGTCGAGCGCATGAACTGATAGGCGCGCCAGAGGTTGTCCCACTTCTCTTTGACAAAAGTCAGATCCCCACTCTGGACCGCATAGTCATTCATGGCGAGGATGAAAAGCGGTGTCGCGTCGGCGGAGACGTAAGGATAGGGATAATCTTTGAACCAGGGAACCAGGCCCGCGCTCTGCGAAATTTCGTGGGGAACTTTGCCGTCCGCGCGCTGGTATTTGGTGATGAAGTCGATGGCGGTGCGAGCGGTGGCGTAATCTCCTTCTGAGATGAGGGCGAACGAAGTCCAGAAAGAATCGCGGCCAAAAAACCAGGCGAAACCCGGGCGCTGCCCAACGCCGGAGGTGCGGTATCCCGCAACCACTCCCGTGCCGAGATAAGGATTGTTCACCAGGCCTTGAATGGTGCTGATCCGCGCCCAGTCATACGCCTGTTGAAGAACAGGATCAGGAAGCTCGAGCTGGATGGTCTTGTCGAGATAATCGCGGTAATATTCCGCGGATTCGCGGATGGCGGCGCCTGCCGAGTCAAACAGATGCTGGTAGGCAGTGGTCGCTTCCTGCAGGCCATTGACGGATGCGGCGATCGCGATTGCCCGAGTATCCTTGCCTTTTTGCACCACGCCGAGGCGCATGGAATTGTCGTTCGAGAACGAGTAGTTAGTCTGATAGGCTACGTGCGCGTCACCCGCGGTTGGCGATCCCACCAAAGCGGCAAATTTCTTGGTTTCCTCACCGAACACGAAGGCGTGCTTTGCCGAATCCCAGTTGACGTAGGTGCCACCCAGCGCCGCTGGCCACTCCAGTTGAAAATCGGGGGTGAACAGCGCTTCCACTTCGAGCGGCTGCTCGGTTTCGATCTCGAGCAGAATCACTGCGCCCGGTTCGTTCGCGGGAATCGAAAGCGTTTCGCGCACGCGAAAATTGTCTCCCGCATAGAGCAGGGTCGCCGATTCCGGACGAACCGTGAGCGTGCGCGCCAAACTCTCGGCGGGAAGTGCCCGGTCGCCGATATGGAAAATCAGGTGAAAGTCGCGAAAGATCTTCAGCGGATAGACCCAGGCCTCGAAATCACCGGTCTCGTACCCGAACAGGCCAGCGCGGGCCCCGACCACGGGCAAAAACTCCCAGGTTCTGACCGTCCGCGTCAGCTCGATCTCGGGCGAACGTTGCTGGGCAGCAGAGGGGAGTGCGGACGTCAGGCAGATGGAAAGGAGGAGGCTGCAGACGAAAATGCGCTGCAAATATCGACTGCGGGCAGAACAAGAACTCATTGGAATATCTCGTTGAGAAAAGGCTTGCGTCGTACTGGAGCTTGCAAAGTCGCGGTTCCCTGCATGAATATAGGGGGCAGGGGCGAATTCTAGCACGAGCCAGGTGGGGCAGGTAGCAACCTCTTGTTTCCTTCACGCCGTCTCTTTCTGAAATCTCTCAGCCGCTCGGCGCTCGTGCTCTCACTGGACGGGGTGTTGTCGCTCGTGCGTCCCCTCCGTTCACGTGCAAATTCGCTGCCGCAGGCACCGGCAAAACCAGAAGCGGCGCCCAGTGCCGACCTCGGGATCAGCTTCCTGAATGTCGCCAGAGAATCCGGGCTCAACGCAAAAGCGATCTACGGTGGCGAGCACAAGAACAAATATCTGCTCGAAACCACGGGCTGCGGAGTCGCATTCTACGATTATGACAATGACGGCTGGCTGGATATTTTTCTAGTCAACGGCACGCGGCTGGAAGGTTTTCCCGCAGGAAGTCAGCCTACTTCACATCTATTCCGCAACAATCGGGACGGCACCTTCACGGATGTCACGCAGAAGGCCGGAATTGCGCATGCAGGATGGGGCCAGGGATGCTGCGTTGGCGACTACGACAACGACGGCTGGGACGACCTGTATGTCACCTACTTCGGGAAGAATGTTCTTTACCACAACAACGGAGACGGCACGTTCACCGACGTCAGCGACAAGGCCGGAGTGGCTGGCAAGGGGAAGCGCTGGAATACCGGATGTGCGTTCGTCGATTACGATCGCGACGGCCGCCTCGATTTATTTGTCGCTAACTACATCGACATGGATCTGGCCACCGCGCCCGTGCCGGAATCGGGGCCGTGCCTCTACAAGAGCATCATGGTGGCGTGCGGGCCTCCGGGATTGCAGGGCGGGAAAAACATTCTTTACCACAACAATGGGGACGGAACCTTTACCGACGTTTCGGAATCCGCCGGAATTCTCAGCGCGAATGGCACCTATGGCCTTGGCGTGCTCACGGCCGACTTCGATAACGATGGCTGGCCGGACATCTACGTGGCCGACGATTCCACCGCGAGCGCGCTTTATCAGAACAAGAAGAACGGCAAATTTCAGGACATTGCGATCGAGGCCGGCTGTGCGCTCAGTCCCGACGGGAAGCCGCAGGCGGGGATGGGAGTCTCAGCCGCGGACTACGACATGGACGGCAACCTGGACATCGTGAAGACAAACTTTGCGGGCGACACGCCATCGCTGTACCGCAATCAGGGCGGCGCTTCCTTTGAAGACACTACTTTCCTCGCTGGCCTCGGCGCCCACACGCAGTTCCTCGGCTGGGGCTGCGGATTTTTCGACATGGATAACGACGGCTGGCCCGACATACTGATCTGCAACGGCCATGTATATCCCGAGGTCGAGCAGCTTAAGACCGAAGCTGGATACGCGCAGCGCAAGCTCCTTTACCAGAATCTGCACAACGGACACTTTGCTGATATTTCCTTCCAGGCAGGGCCTGGAATTTCCGACCCGAGCGCCTCGCGCGGTGCCGCATTTGGAGATTTCGATAACGACGGCGACATCGACGTAGTCGTGAATACGGTGAACGGCTATCCCCAGTTGCTGCGCTGCGACTCAAAGCTGAATCACAACTGGATTAAAGTTCGAACGATCGGGACCAAGTCCAACCGCAGCGGGATCGGGGCTCGTATCAGTTGTGTGACTCAGGTGCCGGGTGAGTCGAAGCCTCACCGGCAGATTGACGAAGTCCGCAGCGGGGGCGGCTATTTCTCACAAAACGATCTACGCGTTCACTTCGGGCTGGGCAAGGCAGAAAAAGTCGACGTGCTCGAAATTCGCTGGCCGAGCGGGCAGGTCGACACAGTGAAGGATGTCAAAGCGAATCAGGTGGTCTATGTCAAGGAAGGGGAAGGCATCACGCGCACCATGCAGTTTTCCAAGAACGGCAAAGCTGGCAAGTAGGATCACTGTGCTTTCTTTGGCTCCGCTTCCGCCGGTGCGCCGGATCCTTCTTTGAGCGTGTGAATCTGATCGAGTGACAAGCCTGAAAAGCGTTCAATCGATCCACTGGGCCAGCGAATCTCCACCCAATCGATCTTGTCGGCTTTACCTAACCCGAAGTGCACTCGCATATCACTGTTCGAGATGTAACTCGAACCGCTGCGGACTTCATCCACCAGGATGCGAGTCGGTGTTTTCACGCGAACGCGCGCGCCGATTCCATCGCGATTCGACTTCGTTCCCAAGGTGCGAATTGCAATCCAGTGGTTCGAATTCTTCAATTGGTTGACGAGCAGGCTGGCAGTGGCATTCATGTTATTGATCACCGCCGACATTCTGCCGTCATTCCACAGGTCGCCGACTCCGAGGCCGCGCGACGAAGCCGGTGCGGTGATCGCCGGACCCGCGGATGCTGAGATGTCGCTGAACGTCCCATCGCCATTGTTGTGGAACAAGATTCTCGGTTCTTTGTAGCTGCTGCCCAGGTGCTGGCTGTCGACTTCAGGATACACATGGCCATTGACCAGGATCAGATCGGGCCAGCCGTCGTTGTCGAAATCCAGGAACATCGTGCCCCAGCCCAGATATTGTGTGTATAAGCCGAGTCCAGCCGCGGTGGTGGCGTCGGTGAAGGTGCCATCGCCGTCGTTCTTGTAGAGCGTGGACGTGTCGTCCGAAAAGTTCGTCTTGAAGATGTCGAGATGGCCATCCCCGTTATAATCGCCGATGGTGGATCCCATCCCAGCCTGCTCGCGTCCATCCTCGTTAAAGGCGGCGCCTGCCGTGACCGCGACATCGGTAAAAGTCCCGTCATGGTTGTTGCGGTAAAGAATGCTCGGAGTGCTGTCGCAGGCGACGAAGATGTCGGGCCAGCCGTCTTCGTCGAAGTCGAAGGTAGACACGCTGAAGGCGTAATGCCCGTCGGTCTTGTCAATGTGAGCTTTCGTCGTGACGTCTTCAAATGTGCCGTCGCCGCGGTTGTGATAGAGGATGTTCTTAGCGCCCGCCAGACCGCGTGGGCCGCACATCACGGGAACACCCTTCCAGATGCAGGTTGGCCGATCGCCGGGCGCGGGCGCCGCAGCTAAATCGAAATCCACGTAATTTGTGCCCACCAGATCGAGATTGCCGTCGCGGTCGTAATCCACAAAAGCACATCCTGTACCCCAGGCCTTACCCGATCCCGCTACTCCGCTTTTCGCAGCGACTTCGGTGAAGACTCCATGATTGTTGTGATACAGGCGGTTCTTGCCGTAGTAGGTGATGTAGAGGTCTTCCCAGCCATCGTTGTCGTAGTCGCCGACGCAGACGCCTTGTCCCCAGCCCGTCGCCCTCAGGCCGGCCTTCTCGGTTACATCCGTAAACGTGCCGTCATGATTGTTGCGGTAAAGACGGTTGGTCGGACCTTTGCCTTCAGGAAATCCTTCAAGCTTCGTGCCATTCACCAGAAAAATGTCGGGCCAGCCGTCATTGTCATAATCGAAGATGGCAACGCCATTTCCGGTGGTTTCGATGATGTATTTCTTGGTATCGATGCCCCCAAACACGTTTAGCGCGGTGAGGCCTGCCTTCTCGGCAATGTCGGTGAAATTCGCAATCGGGCTAGAGGTGGGCGGAACAGTTGCCCTCGTCTGTGCGGGTGATGGCAGGACGCAAGCGCACACGAGCGCGCAGGTGAAGGTCGCGCGCAAACTAAAGGAAGTCGGAAATCCCATGAGCCCCAGTTGATGTTAGGGGTGGGATCAGGCCAGGGTCAAGCTAGGGACCCATGGACGCTTCGGCGATTCCGACGTATTTGTCAGCGCCGCCATAGTAGAACAGGTATCGTCCTTGCTTTTGCACCATGCCTTCCACAAAGACGACATTCGGCACCTGACCGACCTTCTCCCAATCTTTTTGCGGTTGAAAGATAGGCTCATCGGTGCGCCATAGCAATTTCCGGGGATCATTGCGGTCGAAGATCGCCACACCCGTGCGGTATACGAGCTGATCATCAGCTCCGTTGTAGATGAGAACGATTCCCGCGGATGTAACAATCGGCGCCGGACCGGGCTCCGCGACTCGGGAGTCGAAGCGGCCGGGTCTCACCGGCAGGGCCGGGGTTTTGGTCGCTTCCGTCCAGTGCAACAGATCTTCGGAGTAGGCCAATCCGCCCTGATCTTTGTTATCTGCGCTCGTGCCCAGGAAATACATCCAGTATTTGCCATCGATTTTCTGGGGAACGATAGCGCCGGACTTGGTCCACTTCACGTTCCAGTTTCCCTGATTGGCCGGAATGATCACGCCATTGCGGACCCAATGAATCAGGTCTTTGGAAGTGGCGAGGCAGAGCTGCGCGTCGGTTTTGTTGTAGCCCGTGTAGGTCAGGTAATACGTATCGCCGAACTGGACCAACCTGGGATCCTCGACTCCGCCATTTTTTTCGTAGGATTCCGTTGGACTGAGAACCGGTTCATCCCGGCGATTGAAGTGGATGCCATCGGCGCTCTCCGCGTAACCCAGCCGGGAAGTGCCCTGCCTGTCTTGCGCGCGATACAGCATGACCACGGTGTCGCCACGAGTGACAACTGCGGGATTGAAGGTGCCGGCCGATTGCCAACCGTTGCCAGTGGGAGAGAGTACGGGAGCATCCGTCAAACGATGCCAAGTTCCGAATGGCAGTGGCGGACCAGACTGCGCCGCCAGCAGTCCTAACGAGAGCGCTCCGACGGCAATTCGGAGACGACGAGAGAGGCAGAGGTTCATGGGCATGGATGCAAGCACGAAAAAACGGCAGGGCCGACCCCCTGCCGTCCGTGGAAATCGTATTCCGAACTACTTTCTGTTTACGGCTTTCTTCAGTTCGGCCCCAGGGGTAAATTTCGCGACTTTGCGGGCAGCGATCTTAATGGTTGCGCCGGTTTGCGGGTTGCGGCCGTTGCGCGCCTTTCTCTGCGAAACGGAGAAAGTGCCGAAGCCGATCAACGCCACGCGATCTCCCTTGCGGAGAGCAGCAGTAACGCTATCGACAGCAGTATCAATGGCGGTCGTGGCCTGTGCTTTGCTGATGTCACATGCACCTGCGATCTTATCGACCAGATTAGCTTTATTCATAGTTTTTCCTCGCAGGTCTCATTCGTGCCCAGCCGAAACCGGGACTGTGTAAGGCTTAGACTGGGTTGGGAAACCTGACCGCTGGTATTGTGCTCTCTCTTTGCGGAATGTCAACTGTGAAAATCCGCGCCGGAAGCCTGTTTCGCACCTGCTTGGTCCCGGTTCGGGCATGGGAAGCGGGTTCTCGGAATGTCACCGAGCGGTTTTCCTCGGTCCTCCACAGGAGTCGCCAGTCCTGCACAGGATGTACACAGATGGTCAGGGATTCACGCTTGCGCAAAGAGCGTCATTCGGTGCAAAGTCGAATTAGAAACGAATCACGTAGGCACAGCCCCTTGGGCTGTCGCGCGAAGCGAAGCGAGCGCCTAGGGCAAGAATTAGACTACTAAGAAATTCCCGGACCAAAGGGTCCGGGGCTACACGGTTCGGTTTTGAGGAGATCAGTGATCAAGGCCCCTGCTGAAGTTTGTCCCTTATGCGAAGGAACGGGTTGGAAGACGCTCTCTCGTTCGAAGCCGGGCAGCGTAAATGACCGCCGCGTAACCCGCTGCGACTGTCAGTTGCGGGCGCGCGCGCACAATGTGCTTGCAACTGCCCGAATCCCGCGGCGCTATGAACATTGCGAACTGACGAATTTCGATACTGATTTCCCTGGGGCCCATCCCTCTCTGGCCGAGGCCCACTTCCTGGCCACCAATTTCGCCAAGAAATGCGATCCGCGCGGGGACAAGGGCCTGCTGATCATTGGCAAGATCGGTACGGGCAAGACTCATCTTGCGGTCGGCATTTTGAAAGAACTAATCCTGAACCGCGGCATTTCCTGCCTGTTCTACGACTATCGCGAGCTGCTCAAGGAAATCCAGAATTCCTATAACGCAACCGTGCAGACCACGGAATTGGGGGTGCTTCGGCCAGTTTTTGAGACGGATGTACTGGTGCTGGATGAACTGGGAGCGGTGAAGCCGACCGAATGGGTATGGGACACCGTCAGCCTGATTCTGAACACGCGCTACAACGATAACCGTACCACCATCATCACCACGAACTTCGACGACCAACCCGCGGCGGGGGCCACAGCGTCGATCTCTCCAGCCCGCGCCGCCAGCCGCGGCGAAACTCTGGGCGACCGCATTGGCGAGCGCATGCGCTCGCGGCTGCATGAGATGTGCCGGATCATTACGCTCGACGGCACGGACTTCCGGCAGAAGTTCCGCAGTGCGAGCTTCCGCTAAGTTATTTGCCCAATGCACGCCGGTTCGGATCAAGAAAGGTGATTGTTGCTCTGTGTCTCTGTGCCTCGCTGGTGAAGTCCCTCTAGAATCAGAGAATGCTGTCTGATCGCCTCGAATTCGCGCCCGAGCGAGGTCTCGAGATTTTCGCCGCCGTCCCGGCCGGGCCAGCCGTGTTCGTGTTGCGCGGGGAGAATTCTGGGGCCGAGCCGTACGTCAGCAAGACGGCCAATTTGCGACGCCGCTTGCAGCGGCTTCTGGGGCCGGTAGAAGAACGGACCAGGAAGCTGAACCTGCGCGATCGGGTGCGCTCGATCGAGTATTCACTCACCGGATCCGATTTCGAATCGGGCTTTCTTCTATACCGGATTCTGCGCGACACTTTTCCCAAGACTTACCAAAAACGTCTGCGATTCCGCTTCGCCCCCTTTGTGAAGTTACATCTGGAGAATGAATTCCCCCGGGCGTCCATCACAACTCGGCTGGGCAGGCTCACTGGTCGCGCACTTTATTACGGACCATTCGTGTCGCGGATTGCCGCTGAGAAATTCATGAACGACTCGCTCGACTTCTTCAAGATGCGGCGCTGCGTGGACGATCTGCACCCCGATCCGACATTCCCCGGCTGCATTTATTCCGAGATGAAGATGTGCCTGGCGCCGTGCTTCAAGGGCTGCAGCGATGAGGAATACGCGCAAGAAGTGCAGAGGGTACGAACGTATTTCGATTCGCAGGGAGAATCTCTGGTGCGCCAGTTCGCCGATGAACGCGAGGCCGCATCGGCGAACCTTGAATTCGAAGAGGCTGCCGCCATTCATGCGCGCATCGAGAAGCTAAATCCGGTGGTCGGCCAACTTCCGGACATTGTACGCCGGCTCGATCGCCTGAGTGGAGTAATGCTCCAGCCAAGCCACCTGCCCGGCTCAGTGGCGTTCTTTCGCATCGACTCGGGCCGAATCTCGGGACCGGTCGCGTTCAGCATTCAAGCCTCGGAGCACGCCAAATCGCAGTCCATGGAAGCGCGGGTGCAGGAACTTCTGCAGTCGTTTCCTCCAGCCAATGCGAAATCGGCACTGGATACCATGGAGCACATCGCCATTCTGAAGCGCTGGTACTATCGCGGAAGCCGGACGGGCGAGATTTTCTTTTCCGATGCCAAAGGTGAGCTGCCCATGCGCCGCATCGTGCGAGGAATCTCGCGAGTTTCGCGGGGAGAAGCCGGAGCCCATCAATTCCCCAGCTAGTTCCGCGTGAAATCTATGCGACACTACGGCTTCCCGGAAGCCGTCAGCTTGTACAGCGCGCTTGCGTGCGCGCGCAGATTCACATGCAAGCTGCTGAGCGATCCGAGGGGCTTATGAGTCCATAAATTGCGCACATCCATTTCGTGGCTGGATATCCCGACCTCGCTCCAGCCCATAGAAAAGTCTCCCGCCGTTTCGCCGAGGTTAAACAGAGCGACATATTTCTCGCCCGGCCTTGCGCCATCGGCGACCCATACGCGCAGACTCCCTCGGTCCAGCGCCTGATGGCCTCCATGACTGTGCTGGTTGAGTTCGAGTACCTCTCCGTTGGTGATGAGCGCGGTAGTGGCAGCGTCATTGCTGGGAAGATCGCCGCCGAATATCAGCGGTGAGCGGAAGATGCTCCAAAGAGTCATCACAGTTTGCTGCTCGTCGGGAGTGAACTTGCTGGGGGCGCCGCCACCTTCGGTGTTGGTCACGCGCAGCTTGCCCAACGGGAGCATGTCGGCATCGGGCCAGGTGTCGTTCTTGCCCACATATTGAGCCCACTCGCGCGTGTAATCGAACTGCTGCCGGAGCAGCTTCCAGTCGTCCCAGAAATCGTCGGAGATGCGCCACATCTGCGCGTATTTCTCGAAGAACTCTGCTTCGGAAACAGGCGCCGGTCCGGGCGAGATGCTCAGCACCATCGGGCGGCCCGTTTTCTTCATTGCGAGGCTCAGCGCTTTGATTTCGGCAGGCTGGTAGAGATGGCTCCCCATATCGTCGGCCTTAATGAAATCAACGCCCCACGAGGCATAAAGCTCAGCGATGGAATCGTAATAGGCCTGCGCGCCGGGCTTAGTCGTGTCCACGCCCCACATGTCGGGATTCCAGCGGCACGCGTTGTCTTTGTCGGCTACATCGGCGGCGTGATAGGGCGTGCCCTTGATCGGAAGATTTTTCTCGACCGCCTGGCGGGGAATGCCGCGCATGATGTGAATTCCGAACTTCAGCCCTTTGCTGTGAACGTAGTCAGCCAGAGGCTTGAAACCCGCGCCATTGGCCGAAGAAGGAAACCGGTTCACCGCCGGTATGAGGCGACCGTATTCGTCCATCGTGAGCGGCGCGCCGGGCTTGTAGTCGTGCCCCTGCGCGTTGGGCTCATACCACTGGATGTCGACTACGATGTACTGCCATCCGTACTTCGCCAGATGCTGGGCCATCCAGTCGGCATTGGCTTTGACCTGCTTTTCGCGGACAGTCGTACCGTAGGAATCCCAGCTGTTCCAGCCCATGGGAGGAGTGGGAGCAGGAGAAGACTGCGCGAACGACGAGATCGCGAGAATGCCCAGCAACAAACAAAGAGTGAGCAATCGACTCATGCGGAGGATTGTAGCCGGGATGGAACTATAGAGCGAGGGACGCTAGCTAAAAGTCGAGTGCTCGCGCAGCATCGTGCCGTGAAACCGGACCTTTCCGGTTTTCGGGGTCGGAGCATGGACACAAACCCACGCCGAATTTCTCGATTGATCCGTGTGAATCCGCGCTAATCCGTGGCCAAGAATTCCTCAGATGTCCAGGTTCTTCACATCCAGCGCATTCTCTTCGATGAACTTGCGCCGTGCTTCCACGTCTTCGCCCATCAGCGTGGTGAAGATCGTTTCGCACTCGGCAATGTCTTCGAGCTTCACCGAAAGCAGGGTACGCCGCTCGGGATCCATGGTGGTCTCCCATAGCTGTGAAGCGGTCATCTCGCCCAGCCCTTTGTAGCGCTGGATCGTGAACTCCTTGCGCCCTTCGTTGATCACGTAATCGCGAAGCTCCCGGACATTGGTCTTTTCTACGATCTCTACTTCTTTGCGCTTCGGAGTCTTAGCGGCGGCTTTCTTCTCCGCCTTGTCCTCGACGGCCGCAGGCTCGCCGTCCGGTCCATCTCCATTCGCGGACGCGGGAGCAGCCTTAACTATGCTCTCGACCACGAACGGCGGCTCCATGTAGGGTTCGATCTGCTTGTACTTGGCAATCATCTGCCGACACTCAGGGCTGGAAACCAGTTCCCAGCTGATGATGTGCTCGGCACCGTGCTTGTTGACGAAACTCACTTCCCACAGATTGTGTTCTTCATCGAACTTGGACTCGACCGTCTTGAAGCCTTCGTCCTTCTGCAGTTTCTTCAGTTCCTTTTCCAGCTTCTCGATTTTCTTCGGCGGTTCTTTCTTCTCGCCTTCGAAATCGACCCGCTTCGCCAAATCGAGCCTGGGGATGAGTTCGGCGACGCGCTCGTTGCGGAGGCGCTTATCGACCTTCTCGAAGAATCCGAGATACTCGTCGAGCACGGTCATAAACCGCGCCAGATCTTTGCCTTCGAGCTTCGCTGCGCCTTCTCCGTAACGGATGATCAATCCGTCAGCCGCGCGCTTCACCATGACCTTCACGAATTCGCGCTCGTCCTTGATGTACTGTTGCGATTTGCCTTTTTTCAACGAGAACAGCGGCGGCTGCGCGATGAAGACGTTGCCGCGCTTGATCAGTTCCTGCATGTGGCGGAAGAAGAACGTCAGCAATAGCGTGCGGATGTGGCTGCCGTCGACGTCGGCGTCGGTCATCAGGATGATCTTGCCGTAGCGTACCTTGGTCGGATCGAAATCATCCTTCGCAATGCCGGTACCGAGCGCGGTAATCATGGCGCGGATTTCTTCGTGCGCCAGCATCTTGTCGTAACGCGCCTTCTCGACATTCAGAATTTTTCCCTTAAGCGGAAGAATCGCCTGAAAACGGCGATCCCGTCCCTGCTTCGCGGTTCCACCTGCCGACTCGCCCTCGACCAGGAACAACTCGCAGCGGTTCGGATCGCGCTCGGAACAGTCCGCCAACTTGCCCGGCAGTCCTCCGGAGTCGAGTGCTCCCTTGCGACGCGTCAGGTCGCGCGCTTTCCGTGCAGCTTCGCGCGCCCGCGCGGCATCCACAGCCTTGTTGATGATCTTCTTGGCGACCGTCGAGTTCTGCTCGAAGAATGCCCCCAGCCGCTCATTGACGAACTGGGTGACGGTTCCCGCAATATCGGAATTCAGCTTGCCCTTAGTCTGGCCTTCGAACTGCGGCTGCGGCAGCTTCACGCTGATCACGGCGACCAAGCCTTCGCGAACATCGTCTCCGGTTAAGTTCTCTTTGACGTCCTTGAAGAGGCCCAGTTGCTGCCCGGCGTAATTGATGGTGCGAGTCAGAGCCGTGCGGAATCCAGAAAGATGCGTACCGCCATCGACGGTGTTGATGTTATTGGCGAAGCTGAAAAGCGTCTCCGAGTACGCGTCGTTGTATTGCAGCCCAATCTCCATGCGGACGCCGTTGCGATCGTCTTCCATGTAGATGGGCTTGTCATGCAGTACCTGCTTGCCGCGATTGAGGTGCTTGATGAATTCCGCGATGCCGCCGTTGTACTTGAAATCGGCGTGCTTCGGCTCTCCGCTTTTGGGCTCGATCGTGCGCTCGTCGGTCAGCGTGATCAGCAATCCCTTGTTCAGGAAGGCCAACTCGCGCAGACGCTGCGCCAGCGTGTCGTAGTTGTATTCGGTAGCGGTAAAGATGCTGCGATCCGGCAGGAAGTGGACCTTGGTTCCGGTCTTCACTTTCGCCACGCCGGTCTTTTTCAGCTTGCTGGTCGGATCGCCCTTCGCATAGGTCTGCTGCCACGTCCCGCCATCGCGCCAGATTTCCAGTTCCAGCTCTTCACTGAGCGCGTTCACGCAGGACACACCCACACCGTGCAATCCGCCGGAGACTTTGTAGCTTGAGGCGTCGAACTTGCCCCCGGCATGCAGCGTAGTCATGACCACCTGAGCGGCGGAAACCTTCTCGCCGTCAATGTCCATGTCGTCGACCGGGATGCCGCGTCCGTCGTCTACGACAGTGATCGAGTTGTCGTCGTGGATGGTGACATCGATCTTGGTGGCGAATCCGGCAAGCGCTTCGTCCACGGAGTTGTCGACCACTTCATACACGAGGTGGTGCAGACCAAGTTCGCCGGTCGATCCGATGTACATCGCCGGACGCTTGCGCACAGCTTCCATGCCGCCGAGAACTTTGATCGAATCGGCATTGTAGTCGCTGTTGCCGCCGCCGTTTCCTCCATCGATTGGAGTGATCCTGCCGTTTTTGGTTTTCGTGTCTGCGATGGGAGTATTGATCTCTTTGGTGGCCATTCCGCTCCGCGAAAATGTCCCGAATTTTTGTGCCGCTGTACTGCTCGATACCCTGGAACTAGTGGCTGGGAACTTGCGTTTTGACCGTTTGCGCTTAGAATCCGTTGAATGGGTTCAAGTCGTTGAAATTTCTAACACTTAGGGCCAAAACCTATGTCCAGATTATACCACGGAATAGCCCCTTTCGGACCTGTGGATGCGGAGCGAATCGAGCTAGTAAATTATGGATTTTGAGGAGCTTGCAGTGAGATCGGCCACAGATTCGCGCGGAATTCGCGGATACAGCAATTCGATCCATATCCGTGAGAATCCGTGCGAATCCGTGGCCAAGCCCAAAAAATCAGGCGACCAAGTTGGCCGCCTGTTGGAAGTTAGATTATGTGGAGCTTACGCCGTGGCCGGCCTCTCGCCGCCCTTGGCGCGCCCGGGCTGCAGGTCCGGCTTGATGACGTGCTGTACGCCATCGTCGGGCTTCGACGGAGGTGGCGGCACGGGCGGAAGTTCTTTGCCCTCCACCAGCAACTTGATTTCGTTCGCATCGAGCACTTCGCGCTCGATCAACGCGCGCGCCATCTTCTCCAGCGTGTCGCGGTTCTCGGCGAGAATCTGCTTGGCCGTGGTGTAGCCGGTATTGACCAGCTTGCGGACTTCCTGATCGATTTTGATGGCTGTGTCTTCGCTGTAGTCGCGATGCTGCGCGATTTCACGTCCCAGGAAGATCTGCTCTTCCTTTTTGCCGAAGGTCAGCGGGCCCAGTTCGCTCATGCCCCATTCGCAGACCATCTTGCGCGCCATATCCGTAGCGCGTTCGATGTCGTTGCCTGCGCCGGTGCTCATCACGTTGAGGAACATCTCTTCCGCGATGCGTCCGCCCATCAGGATGGCGATCTGCGTCTCCAGGTAGTTCTTGTAATAGTTGTGCCTGTCATCCACTGGCAACTGCATGGTGACGCCCAGGGCCATGCCGCGCGGGATGATCGTGACCTTGTGCAGAGGATCGGAATGCGGCATCTTCGCGGCCACCAGAGCATGTCCGGCTTCGTGATACGCCGTGTTCTTCTTTTCCTCATCGGTGAGCAGCAGCGACTTGCGCTCCACGCCCATCAGCACCTTGTCTTTTGCCAACTCGAAGTCGTAATGAAGAACGGCTTTGCGGTTCTGCCGTGCCGCTGCCAGTGCTGCTTCGTTGACCATGTTGGCCAGGTCAGCACCGGAGAATCCCGGTGTTCCGCGGGCCAGCACGGAGAGATCTACATCTTCGGCAAGAGGAATTTTGCGGGTGTGTACACGCAGAATTTCTTCGCGTCCACGCACATCAGGACGGCTCACGACCACCCGGCGATCGAAGCGTCCGGGCCGCAGAAGCGCCGGATCGAGAACGTCTGGACGGTTCGTCGCCGCCATCAGGATGACGCCTTCATTCGACTCGAAACCGTCCATCTCGACCAGCAACTGGTTCAGAGTCTGCTCACGCTCGTCGTGTCCGCCGCCCAAGCCTGCGCCACGGTGACGTCCAACGGCGTCGATCTCGTCGATGAAGATGATGCACGGGGCATTCTTCTTCCCCTGCTCAAAGAGGTCGCGGACGCGGCTTGCGCCCACGCCGACGAACATCTCTACAAAGTCAGAACCAGAAATCGAAAAGAAGGGGACGTTCGCTTCTCCGGCTACGGCTCGGGCCAGCAAAGTCTTGCCGGTTCCGGGAGGCCCTACCAGCAGCACGCCTTTGGGAATGCGTCCACCGAGCTTCTGGAATTTCTGCGCCTCGCGCAGGAACTCGATGATCTCGCGTAGCTCTTCCTTGGCTTCTTCCACGCCGGCCACATCTTTAAACGTGACCTTCTTCTGCTGCATCGAAAGCAGCCGTGCGCGGCTCTTCCCAAACGACAGCGCCTTGTTCCCGCCGGTCTGCATCTGCCGGATCATGAAGAACCAGAGTGCACCCAGAAGGATCAGCGGAGCCCAGGTTCCCAGCAACTGCAGCGGCAAGCTTCCGCTATTAACGTCGCGGAAGTTTATGTTGACCTGCTTGCTCTGCAGGTTCTTCAGCATCTCGGGAGTGAAGTAGTTGCTCGGTGCGGTGGTATGGAACGCGGAGCCATCCTTGTACTTTCCGCGCACCTCCATGCCGTTGACCGTGATCTCCTTGATGTTGTTCTGGTCAATATCACTCATGAACTGAGTGACATTTACTTCTTTGTCCTTGTTGCCGTCACGCGCACCCTTGACGACTTCCCAGAGCAGCAATGCCGATACTCCGATCAGCAGCCAGAACAATACGGTCTTAACAGTTGAATTCACCTAGAAGACTCCTAATTTGAACGCCGCGTACACGATCCCGAGGCACCTCTATTAGATGCCACAGCCCGATTTTGGATCGGCGAAATTCCCTAAGTTCTATTCTACCCGTTCTTGCGTGAAATAGCCTCTGACTTCTTCAGCACCTAAGTCACTCAGGATCTTACGGTTGCTAGCTCCCGGATTGGCCCTTTCCAAGGCCAGCAAATGACTCTTCACGTCGAGGCCACCGCCATATCCACACAGGGTGCCATTCGAGGCGATAACCCGATGGCAAGGAACCACAATGGCTGCGGGATTGCGATTATTGGCCATGCCGACCGCTCGAAAGCCCCGGGGCCGCCCCACAGCACGCGCAATGTCGCCATAGCTCCTGGTCTCCCCGTACGGGATGGCAAGCAGGGCCTGCCAGCATTGCAATTGAAAGTCGGTCCCGCGCAGATCCAGTGGGAAATCGAATTGGCGGCGCTGACCGGCAAAGTACTCGTGCAATTCGCCGACATACGGTCGCATGGCCTCCTCGGATTCCTCGAACTGCACGCTCTTTCTCTCCCCGCGCAGGTCGCGTGGATTAGGACGAATGGTTTGCTGTCCGGGGAGGCGACGGTCAAACTCCAGGGCGACCAAGCCACACTGAGAAGCCGCCAGAAACAGCGGGCCGACAGGAGATTCCATCGTTGTACAGAGAAGAGTTTCCACGGTATGAGGAAGGTGCCTGGGCTGGCCATTACGATAGCACGACGCCCGTCCCGGCGATGACCGTTGACAGAATCTAGTCCATGGCCCACAGTAGTGGGCTGCATTCGCCCCGGGCTTCGTCGAGTGAAGAAAACAGTTCTCATCATTTGCGCGGCGGTCGTCGCGCCGGTGCTCGCCGTCACTCTGGTGCTGGCTGCCGGAGACTGGAAGCCCATTGGGGAAACATCCCGTGGAGACAAAGTCTTCGTAAGCGCCGTTCGCGTTCTCAAGAAGAATCAGCGTTCCACGCTGGTACGCGTTGAATACAAGGAGCCTACGATTCTTCCGCAGGGAGGACCTTTCGTGGAGATGCGAGCTCGGGTTCGTGTTAATTGCGCGAACGGCCAGATCACGCCTACCAGCGAATGGTTCTATATCCGCGATCGCAGCGGGCGAATCGTGGTCAGCAAGAAGGCTAGCCACGACGACCAGTTTGGCAGGGAACCCGAGGGTAGGTTCCTGGAGCTGGTCAGCAAGAACGTGTGCAACCAGGGCAGGTAGCTCGTTTTCTCACGTACAGACAGCCCCTTGGGCTGTCTCGCGAAGCGAAGCGAGCGGCTCATCGGGAGTAGCGAGCCTATTTGCCGAAATTCGAGGTTCGCTCCGGATCGTTCTGCGACTCTTTGGCCTCACGCCGCTCGAGGTCGGCCTGGCGGCGATGGGTGGCTTCGGCCGGATCGGTGCCCGCCGCCAAATCACTCTTCTCGAGGAAGTAGCGCCAGCCCGCATGGTGGTCCGACGGGCTTTGGCCGTCCTGGAAATCCTTCAAGGTTGACTCTGCGTTGCGCCTGCCGTGCACCACGGCGACGACGCCGCCCGAACGATACGTTCGGACGTTGTGCAGGATGATTGCAAAGGCCGTGCTGGTATCGTCGTGTGTCAGAAGGAATCCATTCGCAATTCGCTCGAAGTGCGAATTGCACATTAACTAGTCTTGTATGTTAAATGCGATGACGCCGGTGCTCTCTGCTGCGGGAGGCGCGGGAGTCGTCCAGTTCGTCCTTGGCACGAGCCTCGTTCAGCATTATCGCGCGATCATTCACTCGGAAGCCAGCCAGTGAAGCGAGAGCAGCCTGCCCTTCAGCCGCATCCCCCATCTCGACGAATGCCATCCCGCGGGGCTGGCCTGTGTCTCGATCGTTCACGATAGTGACCGACTTTACAGTTCCATGAACCGCGAACATATCCCGCAACTGGGCTTCCGTGGTTTGGGGGTCGAGATTGCGAATGAAGATATTCATCACACACCGCCGCTGGTTGCAAGCACTCGCGAGAGCTGTAAAAACGAAAAGGCGACTTCGGTTGAAATCGCCTTTGTCAAACCTGCGGCCTTAGACCGGCTGCACGTTCTCAGCTTGCCAGCCCTTGGGTCCCTTGGTGACGCTGAACTGCACCGTCTGCCCCTCTTGCAGGCTTCTGAAACCACCTGCCTGGATGGCGGAGAAATGCACGAAAACGTCTTCGCCATTCTGACGGCTGATAAAACCGTAACCTTTGGCGTCATTGAACCACTTTACTGTTCCTTGTTCCATGTGTATTTGTACTCTTGCTTTCTTTGTTGTAGTTACGCTGGAGGGACTCGGAAGAGAACTTGTGCAGGTTACTGGCTGTTGAGGCGAGAACTGCTCACGACCGATTCGGTCTAACGCACATTTCAATAGTACACGCGCTTCGTGACGTTGGCAATCTCAATCAATCTCAATCAATGATCGCCACCCCTGCAGGTCGCGAGTGCGCGATTCGCTCTCGCGCATTTGCGTTCCGCATGAGCACGAGGACTTCAAGCGGGAGAACTTCAAACAGCGTATACTCAGGACACTTAACCTCGAAGATACGCCACGAAATCCTGTGCGCCTTCGCGATTGAGTGATCGAGAGGCGTCTCCTATTCAGGCGACCACATGGAGACCACATCCTCGGCGTAGCACGCTTCTGCAAAGGCAAGCGAAAGAGTGCGTTGCCAGGTTTGCCTTGCTGCAACAGTCAGCAAATGATGCTCGCGCAACCAGCTCCTGATGGGGCGCGCTCCGTCATGAGATTCAGAAAATCGCGCGAAGGAGTCTAGTTATGTCCGCACTGAATGGCGACAAATCAAGGTTCCACCGCGAGCGCAAGCAGAATATCGCGCGCAGGAAGCGAACCCGCGAATTGCTGGCGGGCGCGACCAAGAAATTGAAGTCGACCGACGCTCCAGTTACCGCGAAGCCAAAAGTGGTACCGGCGTGAACATCCCCTCTGCGGCAGTGCCCTTTTCGGTGAGCCTTGCCCCGCTCGACAGGAAGAAGCGGGTGCTGCTGATCGACGCCTCCTCGCATAAACGGGATCTGCGCGCGGACGTGATGCGAAAACTCGGCATGGATGTCGATTGCGCCGCCGACATCATAGAAGCGCGCTGCTGGTGGAAAGCTAACTTATACGACCTTGTGCTGGTCGATGTGCACAAAGGCCGGGGGCAGCGTGACGAGTTTTGCGAAGCTGTTCGCGGCGCAAAGCCGCCGCAGCGCCTGGCATTCTTTGTAGGGCGGCCAGGCTACCTCGCGGATGTCCCCAGTGAGAACGAAACATTTCCTGTGGCGGATACGAACCCGCAATTACTGATTGGCGAGGCGAAGGCCGCGCTCTCCGCAGATTTGAACCAACAGCCGCAGCGCTGGGGGATTCTGGAAGCTTCGCGCCGAATTTCCGCAGTCCGAAGGGCGTCCGATGTCCGCGCACAAGCGCTGCGGGACCTGCCGCCACTGCCACGAGATCCCGAGGGACTGGCGTCGAAGCGCAGCACGCCGACAACCTTGGATGACTTACTCAGAGAGGAAATGCAATGAAGAATCTTTACGTCGGTAATCTTCCCCACAGCACAACCGAAGCTGAACTCCGTCAGATTTTTGAAGGCCACGGCGCAGTCGAAAAAGTCACGCTGGTTACCGATCGGGAAACCGGGCGCTCGCGCGGTTTCGGGTTCGTGGAAATGAGCAGTGCCACGGAAGCCGACACCGCCATCGCGGCACTGAACGGAAGCGATCTGGGTGGTCGCACCCTGACCATTAACGAGGCGAAACCGAAGACTGACCGGCCCAGAGGCGGAGGTGGCGGTGGTGGGCCCCGCTTTGGCGGCGGTGGCGGCGGCCGGGGACGCGATGATCATCGTGGCCCGCGTCAGAAGCGCGAACCGCGCTGGTAGTTTTGAGATTAAACGCCCGCGGGAAGTGATCGGGGGACGATGAACCTTAGACAATGGGAGATGGGGTATGCCGAGAGGACGATCTAGTTTTACCAAGCGCCAGAAAGAGCAATCGCGCCAACAGAAACAGCGAGATAAGGCCGAACGAAGGACCCAACGCAAGCAGGAGAAGCCCGAGGCTGAAGGTCTGCAGGAGGATGAGCTCAGGCAAGCTGCGGAGGCCCAGGCGGCAATGTTCCACGTCGGCTACGAACCGCCCGCGCACGAAGATGCGTCTCTTTCTGAAAAAAAGCCCAACGAATAAGTGCTCGCCTTCACATTTAGTACGAGACGTAGCTCAGCTACGTCTCTTACGAGGCTTCTGCTTCTTCGGTATTTCGCCAGCGCAAAAGCTACGTACATTCCGCCAGATTTTGATTTCAGGTCTTTCCCACCACCCGCCGCAATCACTACATACTGGCGACCTTTCACTTGGTAGGTGATAGGTGTGGCGTTTCCAGCAAACGGCAGCGTAGTTTCCCAGAGTAGTTTGCCTGTCGCTTTATCGAAGGCACGAAATTTTTTGTCGTAGTTGGTAGCGCCAATAAACAGGAGTCCCCCGCCAGTGAGCAAAGGGCCGCCGTAGTTCTCCGTTCCTGTATCCTTCATCCCCTGTGCCGCGAGTTCCGGATACTCGCCAAAAGGAATCTTCCAGACGTACTCACCGGTGTTCAGATTGATGGCGTTCAACGTTCCCCAGGGTGGGGCAACCGCTGGATATCCGTCAGGATCATAGAAGCGCAGATATCCGGTGAAATGGTAGGGCATGACAGGCAAGGTCGGCCCGGCGCTGGTGACCTCTTTATTTTCGACTTTGTTTTCGACCTGAATGCTCGTCCCTCCACTCACGACGTAGGCCACCAGGGCGGTGATCTGTTCGTCGCTCAGGTTGCCGAATCCGGGCATGCGGCCCTTGCCATTCTTGATCGTGCTGGCGATCTGGTCGGAGGACAGGCGCTGGCGAGCTTCCAATAAAGACGGGATGGCCGGAGGAGATCCCGCCATATTTTCGCCGTGACATACCGAACATTGACTGGTGTAGGTGCCTTTGGGGCTGTTCTGCTCCGCTTCCTCAGGCGTCGTCTTTGCCAGACGGCCGGTCCATGCAATGTCGTTGGCATTCACGTACAGGATCCCGGTATCGGGGTCGACGGCCTGGCCACCCCATTCGGCACCCCCGTCCAAGCCGGGGAATATTACGGTTTCCTTCGTCGTGGTGAAGGGCACGAATTGTCCCTGACTCTGGAATGTCCGGAAGCGATCGAGGGCCCATTGGTGCACCTGCGGAGTGCGATTGGTCAGGATATCTTCGGTGAGCAACTGCCGCGCGTAAGGAGCAGGCTTTGTGGGCAGGCACTGCTGTTTCGAAGCGACCTCACCGGGGATGTCGCTGGGAGGATATTCGCGGCAGTCTAGCGGGAAGATCGGTTTGCCGTTAGAGCGATCGAAAAGGAAAACAAATCCCTGCTTGCTGTTTTGCGCCAGCGCCTCCACCTTCTGGCCCTCGTGGTTGAGCGTGACCAGGATGGGCGGGGTGGGGAAATCTCGGTCCCAGAGATCGTGATGCACGGCCTGGAAATGCCAAATGCGCTCGCCGTTCTCGGCATTGAGGGCAAGCAGGCAGTTGGCGAATAGGTCGTCGCCGAGGCGGTCTCCACCGTAGAAATCAAAGGCAGCCGAGCCGGTCGGGATGTAAATGATTCCTGTGTTCCGGTCGAGTGTCATTCCGGTCCAGTTGTTGGCGGCGCCGCTGCTCTTCCAGGCGTCCTTAGGCCAGGTGTCGTAGCCGAACTCGCCGGGTCGAGGAATAGTATGGAACGCCCACCGCAGCTTGCCGGTACGAACCTCGTAGGCGCGGATGTCGCCATAGGACGCGGGCAGAGTCTCGGACTCGCGTCCGCCCACGATCATCAGGTCTTTGTAGATGACGGCGGGACTGGTGAGATAGATGACTTGCTCGGCCGGATTACGGCCCAGGCCTTCACGCAAGTCGATGCGACCCTCTGTGCCGAAAGTCGGAACAGGCTTCCCCGTTGCCACATCGAGGGAATAGATGAAATTCATGACGCCGACGATAATGCGACTCTCTTTACCATCAGACCAGTACGACAGGCCGCGGTCCGGCTGGGTTCCCTTGGTTCCGGAATCGAACTTCCACAACAACTTGCCGCTGCCCGCGTCGACGGCAAAGACTTTCTGCGTCGGAGTAATGCCGTACAGAACTCCATTCACCTCGATGGGGCTGGTTTGCAAACCGCCATTTTCTTCCGTATCGAACGTCCAGGCGACCTGCAGATGCTTCACATTCTTACGATTGATTTGCTGGAGTGGCGAGAAATGATTGTTTTCAGGACTTCCGCCGTAGACAGGCCAATCGCGATCAGCGTTCTTGTCGGCGGAAGAACCGAGTCCAGAGGCCACGAGTGCGAGAGTGAAGCAAAGCGGTGCAATGCAGTTTCGAAGACAATTATTCAACGATGCCCCCCGGGATCTAGGCGGACAGACACTCCGCAGTCGGTGATTTTAGAACACAATCAAAGCCTCCTGTTTCTGAGTTTGAGTTTTTCACAGGCGGTGGCACCTCCGTAACCTGCAAACCACTTCCAACCATCTCCGCTTGCGCTTATGCTGATAAAGAAGTCGGAGAAAGTCCCAGCCGATTTCATAAACCTCTTCTGTATGGATTCGCTGCGACTTTATGGGCTGGTAACGGCAGGCGGAGCTGCCCTGCTCGGCGTGTATGCGCTGCTGCGTCCGCGCGCAAAGACCCCGGATGAATTGGAAAAAGAGCGCCGTTCCTGGCTGGAAGGTACTGGCCGAATCACCGACGGCACCGTAATCGATGTCCAGGAATTAGCCGCGGCCAACAATCATCACGCCGCCGTCATGCTCATCTACAAGTACGATGTAGCCGGGGTGACGTATGAGTGCTCACAGGACGTCACCTATCTGCGTCACTGGATCAATCTGCATTCCTGCCGCCTCGGGTTACACACATCGGTGAAGTACGATCCGCAGAACCCAGGGAATTCCCTGGTGGTTTCGGAAAACTGGATGGGCCTACGCCAGTAGGCGAGAGACTTCACGCATTCACACCCGTGGCTTGTGAAGATTTTCGAATCGGCTTAGGCTTGAAGATTTGTGCGAATCCGTTCGCAGATATTATTGCCAGGTGAGGCGCATCATTGAGTTGTGTTTCTCGAAGGTGACCTCGAGAGATTTGTTGTCGCCTCCGAGGAAATCGGCGGTGACTGTCCTCGAGAGATCCGTCGTCTGATCCGTGGAGAGTGCTCGGATCCGGAGCACGTGCCTGCCGGCGGGGACCTGAATCGTTTCCGATTCCACTCCTCGCACCCCGTTGAATACGATCAGCTTCCTCTGAACCGCCCCATGCAGCGGCCGGGTCAGAGCGACTTTCCCGTCGATGTAGACGTAAAGTGTTGCGTCCTTGAACTGATGTTGCACGCCCAAATCGAGTGTTGCCGACGAAACTGGGGGTTCGGTAGTAACAGGAGCCGGCGCCTTCGCTGGAACTGCCCGACGAACTGCCGGACGGACTGCCTTCCTGACCGGTGCAGCGGCTTGAACCGTGGGCGAGGGTGGGACGGCAGCGGCCACGCGTGCGGGCTGCGGAGAATCCGGTTTTGTGCTGCTGCTCTGGATCTCACCGGTATTTATAGCACCGGGAGATTTCGGCACATTCACAAGCAGTTTTGATTGGGCGCCGATTACGACCAGCAGAACCAGAGTGGCTGCTCCCAGAATCAAGTCGCGAATAGGCGCCTTGTACAGGATGTAATGGACTACGCCCTGCGCCTGGGCGACCGCGGCGGCAGGCCGAGCTGTCGCGTCGATACTAGCGCTACGAAGGTTCAAATTCGTCGTCAGTGCCGCGATTGCTTGCATTGACGTGGTGGTTGAGCCGGGTTTGTACGCGTGCTGTAGCAGGCGCAAGTCCTCAGCGAGCTCCGAACCACGCTGGTAGCGCTCGTCAGGATTTTTCGCAATGGCGCGCGAGATCACGGCATCGATCTGAGGCGGCAGTGTCATGTCGAGCGCACTGGCGGCAACCGGCTCCCGATTCGCCACTTTAAAGCAGACCGTGGTGGCACTGCTCCCTGGGAACGGAGAGTGCCCTGTGACCATCACGTACAGAATCACGCCCAGGGAGAACAGATCGGAGCGGCCGTCAGCGCCTTCGCCGCTTAACTGTTCCGGCGCCATATAGGCCGGTGTGCCCAGGACCTTGCCCGGAATCGTGAAGTGCGCCAGATTCAGCTTCGCGATCCCGAAGTCGGCAATCTTTGCGTGACCATCTTCCGTAACCAGAATGTTGGCCGGTTTGATATCCCGGTGGACAACGCCTTGGGCGTGCGCGTAGTCCAGGGCGTCCGCAAGTTCCTCCGCCAGCTTCAGAGCTTTGCTGAGCGGCAGCTTCTTTTCGCGGGCAAGAACACGCTGCAGCGACTCCCCAGAGACATACTCCAGGACGATATAAGGATTTTGGTTGTCCGGGTCTTCCCCAACGTCGAACACCGAGATGATGCCGGGATGATGAAGACGGCCCGCGGCTTGTGCTTCATTGGCAAAGCGCAGGCGGAACTCTTGCTCTTCCTCGGGTTCCTGCCCCCATAAGGAAACCGTCTTTACCGCAACCAGACGATCGATCTGGGGATCGCGTGCCTTGTAAACGACGCCCATGGCGCCGCGCCCCAACTCTGCCACGACCTCGTAGCGGCCAAATCGCTTGACCTCGGGACTTTGCATGAGCTCCTTGACGGTCGACAGCCATACCTGCTGTCTCTTGCAACGATGCGTGGGAGGCCTTGTGGCAATGATAAAGCCCGCACTATTTACTTCCGGAGAGGTTCTTTCAGAGGGCCCATTACGTCGGTAATAGCAGAGGTATTCCGTTTGTGCCACCTGGAGCGGCACCTGAGCACGTAGGCGGGATAGCCTGGCAGCAACAAACAGCCTCTTGGCGATCCGAGACTGACTCACCACAGAGGTCACGGAGCAGCCTCTGTGCTCCTCCGTGTCCTCTGTGGTGAAATCTTTTGGAATCTTTAAGGTTAGCTTCCGGTGGAGAAGCCGCCGCTGTGAGCCAGCGTCATGCGGAGGTATTTGTAGGGGTTGACCGGAGTCCCATTGATACGAACTTCGTAGTGAAGGTGGGGGCCTGTGGAACGGCCGCTCTCGCCCACGTATCCGATGACGTCACCGCGCTGGACTCTCTGGCCAGGGGTTACCGCGAAGCCTGAGAGGTGGCCATAACGGGTACTGATCCCGCTTCCATGGTCCATGATGATGATCTTGCCGTAGCCGCCCAGCGTTTCGGTTGCGATTACGACCCCATCCGCCGGCGCGATGATCTGCTTGCCATACGTGCTGCCAATATCAACGCCGCTGTGAAATGCGCCTTCCCCGTTAAAAGGATCGATGCGCTCACCGAAGCTGCCCGTGACCTGTCCTTCGACCGGCCAAACGTTCGGGGCCGAGTTGGCCTTGATCCAGTCCGCCGTGGTGGCATTGCGAGTGAGCCCCATGGTAAGTCCGACCATGGTGGCACCGGTCAGGGCTGAGGTGCGCAAAGCGTGCAACTGATCCAGAGACGAAGTGATATCCGCGTCATGGATTTGGTCGCCGCTTCCAGTGACCATGGTAGGCTCCGACTTCAACCCGTACAAGGCCGAAACTTCGCTGGCGATCGAGCCCAGCGAGGCCACTTGGACGTCACGCTCTTTGGCAACCTGTTCCAGGCGGGAGTAGCTCGACTTCAGCTGATCTTTTTCGGTCCGCAGCTGGTTGAACTGCGAAACCTTCAGGAGCATGCGAGTGTAGGAGCTGGCAATCCCAGTCAGGCTGAGAAATCCGATGGCAGCCCCGATGGCGAAGACGTAGAGGTAATGAACGGGAATGGAGATTTTGCGAAGCGAGCCGTCGTCTCCGCGAGCTACGAAAAGGATGTAGAACCGTTTCTGCAAATCTTTCCCTTCTAGTTTGAAGCATCAGGTCCGGAGTTTCAGGCCAAGTTCTTAGAGTGCAAGAAAGCCGGTTTGGACCACCTGACTTTTTCGGGCAGCGTTCCCCATCTTGGAAAGGGAACTGGTTGCGCCCTTTTTTCTACCGGAACTGCGACCAGAACCTGAGATTTCTGTTCGTCTGCAATTGCAACTGGCTGCAGAACTTAGCCGGCCAAAGGTCTTTTGTGAATGACTTGTCAACGGTAACAAAGTAGGTTCCCTGTGTCAACGAGGTACAAAGCTGGACCAGGTTACGGAAGATGGGGTAACCAGCACGGTCCGCAGGACATGTTACGGCGAGAAAGTTGCCCAGCCCGCCCATTCCGATCGAAATGGCTCCCGGCGGTATAGTAAGGGCGCCCATGCCGCTGCCGGAAAGAGAACTGATTTCGCAACTTCGCCGACTCGTGTTGCCAGCCGACAGAAGAAGATTCACCGCAGGCACCAAAGCCGCAATCCCCGTCGGAATGGGCGATGACTGTGCGGTCTTGCGGATCGGGTCGGCCCTGGATTGTTTGGTAACAACCGATTTCAGCCTGGAAGGGATCCACTTTCGAAGGGACTGGCATCCGCCACAGTCGGTTGGCCATCGTTGCCTCACTAGGGGGCTAAGCGATATTGCGGCTATGGGTGGCGAGCCTGTAGCGGCTTTTCTCTCTTTGGCTCTCCCCGGCAGCTTGCCGCAGTCCTGGGTCCGTGGCTTTTTTCGCGGCCTTCTTCGAATGGCGGATCAGCACCAGGTAAAGCTGGCTGGGGGCGACACTGCGGAGTCCCCGAAGGGAGTTCTGGCCGATATCGTGGTTCTCGGGACAGTTCCCAGGGACCAAGCGATCCTTCGCTCAGGCGCACGACCCGGCGATCGCATTTTCATCAGTGGAACCTTGGGTGGAGCGGCGGCGGCATTAATGCAGCTGAGAACTCAGCCCCGCAAGAAAGCAGATGAGCGCCACTTTGCTCGTCATTTCTATCCGGAACCCCGCGTCCGGCTGGGTCGCATGTTGCGGGAACGCAAAATTGCGACGGCGATGATCGACACCAGCGATGGACTCTCCACCGACTTAACTCACATTTGCGCCGAAAGTGGGGTGGGAGCCGAAATCGACGCCAGCCACATTCCTTGCGCCCGAGTGGGCCAGCCGCCGCGATCTGTTGACCTGGAGCTCGCACTGCATGGTGGGGAAGACTACGAGCTGCTGTTCACCGTTTCTGCTCAGGGACGTGTGCCCCGGACCCTTGCGGGCGTTGCGCTCACCGAAATTGGGCGGATTACCTCGAGCCGGAAAATCATGCTGCGCATGACGGACGGTACATCGCGACAGCTAAAACCGCGCGGCTGGGAGCACTTCCGGAAGAATGCGCGTGGAGGCCGTCCCTAAGCGCGTGGACTGCCTGTAATTACCTTCGTCACTACTGTGCATCTACCCTCGGTTACCGTTCGGGTCTAAAGTTGAACCATGCCGTCACCCAGACATCTCTTCTGCTCCATTCTCGCAATTTTGATTGCGAGCGTCGCATTCGCAGTCGACAAGAAGCCACTACCGCCAGCGCCTGCGAAGTCTCCCGCGCACGCGGTTACGAACGAATTCATTCAGAAGCAATTCGGCGAAAACTGCACTGTGTTGCCCGGTCCTCGACAGTTTGTCGGCGACCTCGACGGCGACGGCATCGATGATCTGGTCGTGGCTGCGAAATGCAAAAATCCCATGGCTGACCGGGATGAACTAGACTACGTCGTTGCCGATCCCTATGACGCTTTTATGGGATTCGGAGATGTCAAGGTGACTTCCAACTTCGCCTCTGATGTGCCGGAACGGCGCGGAGTCGCGATGCTCATCATTCACGGTGCGGACAAGGACACATGGCAGGCGGAAAAACCCAAAGCAAAATTTCTGCTGATTAACTTGCCTTTCAAAACTTTGACCGTGAAGAAATACGCGCTCAAGAAGAGAACCGTCCTCGGAGTCTACATGGAAGAGCAAGGAGAAGGGGAAAACAACTCGTCTGTCGTTTACTGGGACGGGAAGAAATACCGCTACGTACAACTCGGCTCTACCATGGAGTAGCGCAGCATTGCAGCCAGCGCTGGTAGATCTGCAATCTGCGATGCGGCTGCAGTTCTTCATCTTCCCTCATAGACGGGAAACTCGCTCGTTCCCACCTTGCTTACATTTGCCTCGGCAAATTGACACACACGATCCAGGGTCGTCTGCAGTTCGGCGGTGCAGCGCTCCAGGTCGGCCTCGCTCGCATCCTGCGGAACTGGAATCAATCTGCCCACCCTGACGAGCACGCGCGAAAAAGGCCGGGGGATCATCATGCGGTCCCAACTGTTGAGAACCCAGGCCTTCTCGACCGCCGCGTGGAAGCTGGTGAGCGGCAGGCCGGAAGGCTTTCCCAGGCCCACCGGGCCGGGCTTCACCTTATGGCGCGGGCCGCGCGGGCCATCGAGTGTAAACGCGACCGTCCAGCCATCCTCCAAAGCGCGTCGCAGCCCTAGCAGGGCACGGATGGGATTGCGACTGCTCGATCCCTTGACAGCCACGAAGCCGAATCGCTTGATGATGCGGCCCATGTACTCGCCGTCATAACTGTAGCTGCTCATGACGCGAATGCCCATGTCGCGAAAGATGTAGGTGGCAGGGATGATGCAGGAGTGCCAAAAGGAAGCCACGAGAGGACGCTGATCAAGCGTCTTTTGGGCGCCTGCCTCGTAGGACACGCTCACACGCAGTGTCGGTCCCAGCAGGCGGATGAACCAGTATCCGGCCCAAACAATCAGCGCCAGCACTATGCGCTGGTGCAGGGTCCACCGGCGCGGCCCTGACGCCGGTTCTACGGATGTCGCCGCTTCGCGAGTACTGGCTTCGGGCACGAAGCTATTGTAATGGTTAGATTCCGGAGCTCTGTGGGCTTGGCCACGGATCAACGCAGATTTACACGGATGAAAAAACGCATTAGCTCGTAGAGACGTAGCTGGCTACGTCTCTACGGAGTCTTTGTGTGTTCCTGCTTCTGTGGTGCGATCAGTTTTCCAGATACGAGTCGATCCAGCTCTTCACTCTGAGACGGCGATCATCGCTCTGATCGAACCGCACACCGAGAGACTTGGGGTTCCGCCAGGTTATCGCTCCCCGCAGGTTCACTCGGGGGAGCGTCATCAGGGCGAATGAGATTTCGACATTGGTGCCGTGGGAGAAATCTTCAGAACTCTTGACCGACATTCCACCCGAACTCATCTCGATGCTGCTGCCAAACACTTTGCGGCCGTCGCCAACAATGCAGACCTCCGTCATTACGGGAATGCGCACGTAACGACGGAACTCGTGCAGCACCAGCATGCGGGTGGCGCGGATCAGCTTGAGCGTGGCGGGGCGTTCCAGCGGCTCGTTCAACATTGCATTGATGCCGTACTTGGAATAGCGCATGGCTTCTTGTGCGCTGCCGCCTACCCCATAGACAATGCAGCGGCTATTCGAGGGTGAACTGCGTACCGACTCCAGCACGGAATCGGTCCCCTCCACAAGTGCGACCACGCAAGCTTCGAATTTCTCTTTGTGGAGCCGCTCGGCCGGGTTCAGGGTGATGGGGACGGTTTCAATGTTGAATTGCCGAAAACACTCGGCCAGGAGCGCGCGATAAGAGTCGCTTAATCCGACCAGTGCGGCCCGCGCTGCGGCTTTTCTGGTGAAAATGGGGGAGGGGGCGAAGCCTGCGCTGAAAGCTTTATCCATGGTCAGGGAAGACTCTAGGTTCGAATGTATTGTGCTTCCGCCGGGCCGCGCTGCAAAGTTCCAAAGGACCAACCCGGACGGCAGCAAACGGTCATTCCTTTCTGGGGCAGGTGCGAGAAAGGACATTACGCCTGAAAAGCCTCGCTGCATGAGGCTTTGCAGCGGGTATCCCCGGGCTGAAATTGCCCGTTCGCATGTGATTAACCGGATAAATACCGAACAACACGGCACAAAAACGGAAAAGGATCACTCAGGAGTGTGGGAGTTATTCCGTCCAGCGGCGGAACAGAAGCGCGCCGTTGGTGCCGCCGAACCCGAACGAGTTCGACATGGCATATTCGATTTCCGCTTTGCGGGCCTGATTGGGAACCAGGTCCATACCCGCGGTATCAGGATCGGGGTTCTCCAGATTGATGGTCGGGGGCAGAATCTGGTCGCGCAGGGCCAAAACGGTGATCGCGGCTTCCAACCCGCCAGCGCCGCCCAGCAGATGCCCGGTCATAGATTTCGTCGAACTCACCGCCACTTTGTGCTCGCCGAAGAAATTGCGGATCGCATGAGCCTCCAGCGCGTCCCCAATCGGCGTCGATGTACCGTGGGCGTTCACGTAGCCGATCACATTGGGAGTCACTCCGGCATCGCGCACTGCGTTCCGCATAACACGGAAGCCGCCTTCGTGTTCGGGCGCGGGCTGCGTGATGTGGTAAGCATCGGCCGACATGCCGTAACCGACAATTTCAGCCAGGATCGGCGCACCGCGTTTGCGGGCGTGCTCCAGTTCCTCCAGGATCACAATGCCCGCACCTTCGCCAATGACGAATCCGTCTCTGCCCTGGTCCCACGGACGACTCGCCTTTTCGGGATCGTCGTTCCGGGTGGACAGTGCCCGCATGGCCGCGAATCCGCCCACTCCCATGGGGGTGATCGCAGCTTCGGAACCGCCAGCGATCATCACGTCCGCGTCATTGTGCTGGATGATGCGGAAGGAATCCCCGATCGAGTGAGCACTGGTAGTACAAGCCGTCGCCGTGGCCTCGTTGGGGCCCTTAGCTCCAAAGCGCATGGAGACTTGCCCGGCGGCAAGGTTAATGATCGCCGACGGAATGAAGAAAGGAGAGACCTTGCGCGGCCCGCCTTCGAGCAACGCCGAATGCTCGCGCTCGATGATGTCGAACCCGCCGATACCCGACCCGATGTGCACGCCCACGCGTTCGTCATTTTCGGGTGTGACCTTCAGGCCGGAAGCTTTGACGGCTTCGTCGGACGCGGCGATGGCGAGGTGAATGAACCGGGCCATCTTTTTTACTTCTTTTTTCTCGATGTAATTCAGCGGGTCGAAGTCTTTCACCTGGGCAGCAATCTGGCAGGCGAAGTCGCTCGCGTCGAACGTAGTAATCCGGCCGACACCACTCCTGCCTGCGAGCAAAGCCTTCCACGTTGCTTCAGAGGAATTCCCTACATCGCAGATGATTCCCAGGCCTGTCACTACGACCCGGCGTGCCAAATTATTTCCCTGCCTTGGCGTGCTTGCCGATGTAGTCGACGGCATCCTGCACGGTGCGGATCTTTTCCGCGTCTTCGTCCGGAATCTCGATATCGAAGGCTTCCTCGAAGGCCATCACCAACTCGACTGTGTCCAGCGAGTCGGCGCCCAGATCGTCCACAAAAGAGGCGCTCGATGTGACTTCGCCTTCGTCCACTCCCAACTGCTCCACGATAATCTGCTTTACCTTCTCGTCAACGGCTGCCATGTTCTCCTCGCTAGGCTCGATTGAATTTTGAATTCGGATTTCGGTTGCGCTCACGCGCTCTGGTTCTAAGGCTCGCTTCCGTCTGCCAATCCCGCACTGCGGTACGAAAAAAGACGAGTGTGTAGTTTAATTGTCCCGGTGAATTAGTGTAAAGGCGGGCTTCCGCTTTCTGCGGCAAGACCTTTGTTGACTTGGGATTGCACTTTCAAATCCTAATGGTTGGCCGTCGCTGCGGTCAAACGACGGCCGTCAAGCAGGAAATGACATGCGGGCTGTGGTACAGCGAGTGAACCGGGCCAGAGTCACCGTGGGCCCGTTGACGACCGGCGAAATTGGCGTGGGACTGCTGGTATTGCTTGGGGTCGGCCAGCACGACACGGAGCAAGACTGCGTCTACCTTGCCGAGAAGATTGCCGGCCTGCGCATCTTTGAAGACGAAGACGGAAAGATGAACCGCAGCGTGCAGGACGTGGGCGGGAGCGTGCTGGCGGTTTCGCAGTTCACGTTGTATGGCGACGTGCGCCGGGGTAAGCGGCCGTCCTTTGACGAGGCCGCGCCGCCTCAGCCGGCACGGAGGCTCTATGATCTTTTTGTCGAGCGCATCCGCGCCGCGGGACTGCGCTGCGAAACCGGGAAATTTCAGGAAATGATGCAGGTCGAACTGGTCAATGAAGGCCCGGTCACGATCCTGCTGGATTCCACAAAAAAGTTCTGATCACACAAGTGTCTCTTCATGAGCTCTTCGCAGCAGGCGGAACAGCGCATCTCAATTCGCCTGCAGGATTGCGTCCGCGACACGGGCGGCTGGGAGCGAGGCTTTCACATCATGGGTTCGAATCACATGTGCGCCTTGGAGGATGAGAGCAGTTTCGCTGGCGAGCGTGCCGAAAAGGCGCTGCGGTGCCGGAATCTTCTTCTCCCCACCCATGGTGCGGCCTAGAAATGACTTCCGGGAAGTGCCTGCGAGCAGCGGGAATCCCAAGCTGTGGAAGTCCTCAAAGTGCGCGAGCAGCGGGTAGTTCTCATCGAAGCTCTTGCCGAAGCCGAAACCGGGGTCGAGAACGATGCGTTCGCGATGCACTCCGGCCGAAACCGCTGCCTCCGCCCATTGTTGTAGCTCGGCCTTGACCAGACGGACGACATCTTCGGGCGGGGGCAAATTGCGCCACTGCTCCGGGCGTCCGCGCATGTGCATGAGGACTGCCCCGCATCCCAGATCAGCAAGCGTACTAAGCATGTTCCGATCCCAGCGGAATCCACTTACGTCATTCACGATTTCCGCGCCTGCGTCGGCGGCGGCGCGTGCGACCGCAGCTTTATACGTGTCCACGGAGATTACAGCGGCAGGGCATTTCTTCTTGAGTTCGGCAATAACCGGGATGACTCGCTTCAACTCCTCTTCGGCACTGACGGTTGTCCCGAAGTGTTCACCCCCGCCCGCTTCGACCCGGGCTCCAGGGCGCGTCGACTCTCCGCCTATGTCGAGAATGTCCGCGCCCTCGTCCAACAGCCGCAACCCGTGGTTCAGGGCTTTATCCGGATCGAAAAACTCTCCCCCATCGGAAAAGGAATCCGGCGTGACATTCAGTACGCCCATGATCAGCGTGCGTTTGCCCAGTTCCAGCGAACGCGATCCCAGATTCCATTGAAAGCCAGGCCTCATGCGGAGCTGATTCACCTTTTGCGGACCGCCGCCCGTTTGCGGACGGCTTGAGCGGCTCCCGCGCCGGTTCCTCGGGGTGGCTTGCGGGCTCCCTCCAGAACTTCTTTCAGCACCACCGCATTATTGGTACTCTCGTTTTTCGACGCAAACAGAAGCGTGAGACGCTTGTGCTGATGAGCAAGTTCGAAAAGGCGATGCAGCGCCTCTTGATACTCCGGCTGCGCCAGTTCCTTCAGGTATTTCTTGCGGAACGCTGCCCATTGATCAGGTTGGGCGTGGTACCAGCGCCGAAGTTGGGTTGAGGGCGCTAGCTCCCGCAGCCATTCATCAATCGCCGCGCTGGCTTTAGTGAGACCCCGCGGCCACAAACGATCGACCAGAACACGGCTTCCATCCTCGCGAGAGGGAGGGTCGTAGACTCTTTTGATGACTACTGCCATAAGGGAGCCACCTCCTGCTCTATCATTGTAAAGCGGCTCGCGTGGTAAAGCGGCTGGCGTGCCGCGAATGCGATGTAAGGATGGCGAAAGCGATTGAGAGATAAAGGGCGTGTTCTGTTCTGTCTTATGTTGCTGATGGGGATGCTCGCTGCCAGCACGGCGTGTGACGTCGAGCGGCGTAAATCCGATGCGGAGCTTGGGCTGAATCCGCAACAAGCGTCCGGGCGCAAACTCTTTGATGCCGAGTGTGCGCGCTGCCACGAGCCCTACTCGACACGCGGCAAGAAAGGCCCCGGGCTCAAGGGAGTCTTCCAGCATAAGTATCTTTCATTGAGCGGGCTGCCCGCCAATGATGACCGGGTCAGCGATATCATTCGGCTCGGGCGCAACGAAATGCCCGGATACAGCCAGAAACTGAACGCACAGGACCTGCAGGATTTGCTCGTTTACTTGCACACGCTTTGAGGTTTCAGCGGCAGGGCGCTAGGAATTGCGCATCATGAAGAGCGTGGCGAAATCGGAACTTTTCCGGGAACTCCCATCGGTGGATGAGGTGGTGCGAGCCTCTGCACTCTTACCGCTGGTGGAAGCCCACGGTGCAACTGCTGTCACAGACGCTGCTCGGGCTGTTCTTGCGCGCCTGCGCGAGGAGATAAGTTCGGGCTTGCTGGATAGCTCTGCAGTTCGCGTCGCGCTGCAAGGGTTAACTACTGCCATTGAAAAGCAAGTAGCCCAGTTTTTGTCGTATTCGCTGCGCACTCTCATCAATGCTACGGGAGTGATTCTCCACACCAACCTCGGGCGCGCTCCTCTCGCCGAGGCTGCGCTGCAGCATATTGCCGAAACTGCAGGCGGCTACTCGAATCTCGAGTTTGATGTTGAAACGGGCGAACGTGGGAAGCGCGATGTCCACGTCGATCGGCTCTTTCGAAAGTTGCTTGCGGATACGGTGACAGCGCCACAGGACGGCTCAAGAGCGATCTCCACCATAGTCGTAAATAACAATGCTGCCGCAGTGCTGCTCGCGCTCAATACCCTGGCCGAGGACGGCGAGGTGATTGTCTCTCGTGGCGAGCTGGTCGAGATCGGCGGATCCTTTCGCATCCCGGATGTCATGTCGAAATCCGGCGCCAAGCTCCGGGAAGTGGGGACGACAAACCGTACCCGCGTCGCCGACTATGAAAAGGCCATCAACGAGCGCACACGCGCGCTGCTGCGCGTGCATCGATCAAACTTCGAGATCACTGGATTCACCGAGCGACCAGCCCTGGCCGACCTTGCAAAACTTGCCCGCGCTCGAAATATTCCGCTGCTGGAAGATCTGGGGAGTGGCGCGGTCGTCGATTTACGGAATTTCGGCATCAGTGGCGAACCTAACGTTCTTGACAGCCTGCATGCTGCAGTCGATGTGGTGACCTATAGTGGAGACAAGCTGCTGGGAGGCCCGCAGGCAGGATTGCTCAGTGGCCGCGCCGACTTGATTGCGCGCATGCGAAAGAACTCCCTCTTTCGCGCTCTGCGTGTAGACAAGCTCACCTACGCCGCGTTGGCCGCAACCCTTCTCGCCTACGTCAAGCACGATCACGCAGCCATTCCTGCTCTGCGCATGATGCGCTTCACGAAACAGGACATTGGCGCGCGCGCCGAGGTTCTGGTTCAGAAGCTGCGCTCCGCCGCGCCGAAGTGGAATTTCGAGATCGTGGATGGCGAATCCGTCATTGGAGGAGGGGCGGCGCCTTCCTCCGTGCTGCCGACCCGGCTGATCGCTTTGGCGCGGCCCGACTCCACTGCGGAATGGCTGTCAGCTCGCCTGCGCCGTTGCGATCCTCCAATCGTGTCCCGAGTCGAAGATGGCCGCGTGCTGCTGGATTTGCGCACAGTGTTTCCCGACCAGGACCGCACCATCGCAGATGCGATTCAGCGCATCTGATCGAGCGAGAACTTCATCCTTTGGCATCGCTCTACACCATCGGCCACTCCACCCGCACTTTGGACGACCTGATCGCCACGCTGCAAGCTCACCAGATTGAGACGCTCGCCGATATCCGCGCCTTCCCGATGTCGCGTCGCCTGCCGCACTTCAATCGAGATTCGCTGGAGCAAAGCTTGCCTGCCGCCGGCATTCGTTATGTTTGGATGAAGCCCCTGGGTGGATACCGCAAGAGAGTGTTGGAAGAATCTCCGCACGTCGCGCTGCGCAATCAGAGCTTCCGCAATTATGCCGACTACATGCTAACGCCGGAGTTCGCGGCGGCCATCCGTGAGTTGATTCAACTCGCGGAGCAATCCCGCACTTGCTATATGTGCGCCGAGCGCGTTTACTTTCGCTGCCATCGCATGCTGCTGTCGGACTGGCTGGTGGCGCACGGCCACGAGGTGTTGCACATCGATGCCAAGGGTCCGCCAAGAGCGCACAAGCTCACTGCAGAGGCGCGCATGCTGGATGGGCAGTTGATCTATCGCGGGGATCGCTTGCTGTAAGATTCAGTTTCAACATGATCGTCGGCACCGGCATCGATATCGCAGAGGTTCCGCGCATTCGGCACTCCATCGAGCGCTTCGGAGCTCGATTTCTGGACCGTATCTTCACCCCGGGCGAGCAGCGCTACTGTGACAGCAAAGCCAACCGCATGGAACGATATGCGGCGCGATTTGCGGCAAAAGAAGCGGCTATGAAAGCCCTCGGCACCGGGTGGAACCACGGTGTACGCTGGAGAGATTGCGAGGTGATACGCCTGCCCGGCGGGAGGCCAAGTATTCAATTTCATGGCAGAGCCGGAGAATTTGCAGCCAGGCTGGGGGTGAAGAATGCTGCACTATCGATCACCCATACGAAAGAGCAAGCCATGGCCGAGATCATTCTCGAGAACTGATTTCGACTTCTCCTGGGGACATCCTCTCGTGGTGTCCGCGATGCTCGATTTCATCTGCTAGACTGACGCACTCGAATCCTTATGCCCGCCATTGCAGCCCCCGACGTGACGGCTAAACCCAAAACTGAAATTACAGATACCACATTGATGGCCGGTCTCGGACTGACCAGCTTTGCAGCTCTCTTGCTCGAACTGGGACTCACCCGGCTGTTTTCGGTTGTCCTGTTCTATCACTTCGCGTTCCTGGCAATTTCCATTGCTTTGTTGGGACTCGGCGCCGGAGGCGTGTTTGCTTACCTGCTGAAGCCGCAATTAGCCAAAATCGAGACGCGCACCCTGGCGTCGCGGCTGTGCACGGTCAATTCCATTTTGATTGTCGTCGTACTCGAAATCGTCTTGCACGTGCCCGTTGCTCTGGACGTCGCCGCAAAAAATTTCTTTCGCCTTAGCGTGCTTTACCTCGCCGCTGCGATTCCGTTTTTCGTGACCGGGTTGCTGTTCTCAGTCGTCTTCGCGCGCGAGACCCGGCGAATTCCGCGGCTCTATGGCGCCGACCTGTGTGGCGGGGCACTTGCCTGCCTGGCCATCGTGCCCCTCCTGAACTGGTTGGGAGGACCGAATGCCATCCTTGTCGCCGGCATCGCGTTAGCCTGTGCGGGCATGCTTTGGGCCGATACTCGGCGCGCCCGTAAACATGCCGCGCTTCTCGCCGCTGCACTCGTTCTGCTCACGCTGGCGAATCATTCCGGACGCCTGATCGACGTGGTCTACGCGAAGGGTAAGTTTCGCGATCCCGCATGGGTGGAATTTGCGCGCTGGAATGCCCTCTCACGCGTGGAAGTCGACAACCAGGGACAAGCCAAGGTCATCGTCATCGATGCGGACGCCTCCACTTACATCATGAACGCGGATGTGTCGCGCTGGCATGAAACCGGTTGGGAGCGAGCGCTCATGTCGGCTCCGCCGGCATTGGCCAACGTTCTGCGCCCGCATGGAGAATTTGCCATCATCGGGCCCGGCGGGGGCGTGGACGTGCTCCGCGCAGTGGCGAATGGCAGTCCCAGCGTCACGGGAATTGAGATCAATCCCATTATCGCCACGACTATCATGCGAGGCCGGTACGCCGATTACGCGCAGCATCTTTACGAGCGCCCCGACGTGCACATACACGTCACCGACGGCCGGTCTTACTTGCGCGCTAGCCCGCAATCTTTCGATGTCGTGCAGATGACCCTGGTGGATACCTGGGCGTCAACCGCGGCGGGTGCATTCGCACTCAGCGAAAACAATCTGTACACGGTCGAAGCGTTCGAAGAATATTTCAATCACTTGAAGCCGGATGGAATGATCGCCATCACGCGTTGGGAATTCCGGCGGCCCCGGGAGGCCTTGCGCGTGGTTTCCGTAGCCATGGAAGCACTGCACCGGCTGGGCGTTGCCAATCCGGCGCGCAATTTTATTGTCGCGGCAGAAGGACCACTTAACGAGGATGGAATTCCGGTCTTGGTGCTGGCCAAGAAGACCAGCTTCACGACCCAGGAGGAGGCTGCGGTCGGCGGGCACCTGGCCAACTATCCGGCTCTGCACCTTCTCTACTCACCCTCCACTCTCCAGAACAACCCTTTTTCCGATCTGCTGGCAAGCAACGATCCCTACCGGTTTGCGCGCGCGTACGCCTATAACGTTTCCCCTGTGACTGACAACGCACCATTCTTCTTTTTCACCCTGAAGCCAGATCGGATTCTCAACGACCTGGGCCTGCGTCACGGGATCGACTGGAAGGTGAACCTGGGAGTGCTGGTTCTGCTGCTCGTTCTGGTGATTTCCGCCATTGCGGTATTGCTCTTCTTGATACTGCCCCTCCTGCTGAAACGCCGGCGAGGGCGGTCCTCTCCACTTGCTTTGTTTTATTTTGTGGCGGTCGGGCTCGGCTACATTCTGGTGGAGATCGCTTTCATTCAGCGCTTCGTGCTGTTCCTGGGCCATCCCACGTATGCGTTGACCGTGGTCATCTTTCTGCTCATGCTCTCAAGCGGCGCAGGCAGCCTGTGTTCGCGGCTATGGCTGCCGCGGGCGGACATGAGTTGGCTCCCGTTGCTCCTTGTAATAGCTGCTCTCCTCGCCGATGTCGTATTCCTCCCGAGCCGGCTGGCTGCGCTGGTTGGCTTGGCCTTCGGTTATCGCCTGCTCATCAGTGCGGTCCTCCTGGTTCCCCTGGGGTTTGTGATGGGCATGCCTTTTCCCACCGGACTCCGAGCCCTGGCCGCTGCGGCAAGTAAAGAATCTTCCGCCGAAACCTCGGACAATGCCGTGGAGTGGGCTTGGGCGATGAACGCCGCCGCCAGTGTTCTGGGATCGGTGCTGGCCATGGTGATCGCGATTCAATTCGGACTCACCATCACCCTGGCGTGCGGAGCTGTCGCATACTTTCTGGCGCTCGCCTTCGTGCGTTGCCTGCCCATGAAAGCTGCCTAGCGGCTGGCAGCGGTTTTGTTATCATTCAGCAAGGGCGTTGGCGAGAACCCGGTGCACTCCCCGTTGTTGCCGAAACCGGTGTATCCCGGTCACACCTGGCGTTATGAGGAAATCACTTGCCTAGCCAGAAGCAGCTCAAGTGGTCTCAACTTAAGGTTGGGATCACGGTCATCATGGCCAGTGTGACGCTGGGAGTTTTGCTGTTCCTGATGTCCGGCACCTCCGGACTGTTTACGCCTCGAATTACCGTCAAATCGTATTTCGATAACGCCGAGGGATTGCGCGTGGGCGCCCCTGTGCGCCTGAGCGGTGTGGATGTTGGCAATGTCACCAACATCAGCATCGTGCGCGACAAGCCGCTGACGCCCGTCGAAGTGACCATGAAGCTCAGCACGAAATTCGGCTTTGGCTTGCACCGGGATTCGGTGACGTCGCTGGAGACCGCCGGAGTCCTCGGGGAAACCTATCTCGACATCGACAGCGCGCAGGCGGTTGGGCCGCCCGTGCAGGACGGTGACACGCTGCCCACGCAGGTGCATCCTGATTTCAATCAGGTCGTACGCGCCAGCCAGAGCACGCTGCAGAACATGGACGCGCTGCTCAAGCGCGCGGATCGCATCCTGGCTTTCGCCGAGAGCGGAAAGGGATCGCTCGGCAAGCTGATCTACGATCCAACGCTGTATAACCGGTTCTCCGATACGGTGGCAGAGTTCCAGAAGATCGTGGCGCAGGTCGGCAACGGCGAGGGCAGCCTGGGACGCCTGGTCAGCCGCAACGATGCCTACGACAAATTCATCGGTACCTTGGACAAGATGGACAAGGTGGTTGACGATTTGCAGCAGGGGAAAGGATCCGCAGGCAAGTTCCTGAAAGACCCTTCGCTCTATAACAACGCGAACGACACGATCGCGAATCTCAAGAAAGTTACCGAAGACATTAACGCCGGCAAAGGGACACTCGGTAAGTTGACCAAGGACGAGGAACTGGCGAAAAAGTTGGACACTACCATGACGAAGCTCGCTCAGCTGACGTCAGACCTCGAAGCAGGCCAAGGCTCGGCAGGCAAGTTCTTGAAAGACGAGTCCTTCTACAACAACAGCAACCAGATGCTGGCGGAGACTCGCGAATTGCTGAAGGCCATTCGCGAGAACCCCAAGAAGTACCTGAGCATCAAGCTGCACGTCTTCTAGCCTTCGGAATCAGTGCTCGCCGATTCCAAAAACAGATCCCAGCATCAGGATCACCAGCACGCCCAGCGATATCCAGCCGTACTTGAAATCCTTTTCTCGAAAGAACAATACGCACGCGACCAGAACCCGCACCACTGGAGTCGCCAGCATCAGCAGGACTCCTGCGCGCTCGATATCCAGCGGGATGTGCCCGCCCATGAACAAGCCATCAATCAGTCCGGCTAGCATGATGAAAAAGCAGCCGAAAGCCCCAATGCGCAGCACCAGCGCTACCGCTCGATCGAAGGAGGGTTCTCGGAGTTCGCTCATAGATGCACCTGCGCCAGATGCAACAGCAAATGTAAGGCAAGGTAAGACATGACGCCAACCAGCAGATAAACCACAACCTTCTTGTGAATGCGCGGCGAGAGTCGTGCGCCCAACAGGGAGCCCAGGAAAACTCCCACCGCGAGCGGCGCGGCGATTTCCACCAGGATGTCGCCGCGCCGATAGTAAACGATGGCACTCGCGGCCGCGGTTACGCCGATCATGAAGTTGGAAGTTGCCGTAGCCACGATGAGGGGCACGTCCATAAAAATCATCATCACCGGCACTTTGATGGGGCCGCCGCCAATCCCCAGTAATCCCGAGAGCGCCCCCGCCACCAATGACGAACCCAGTCCGAGCGGGTAGCGCTTAGGCTCGTAGGGCGGAATCACCACTTCTCCATTCACCGCCGACGGGGAAGATTCGTCGTCGATTTCGAGCTTGGGTCTCCGTCCGCGCAACAGCATAGTGGCGCTGTAGAGAAGGAAGACGGCGAACAGGCCCTCCAGGAAACTGCGGTTGAAGTAGCCGACCAGATACGCCATCACAGCGGCGCCCAGCGAAGTGGCGAGCTCAAGCGTCATGCCCAGGCGAATATCGGTGGTGTGGCGTTGCAGGTGAATGGAAGAACTGGCCGCGGAAGTCGTGATCACAGCCACCAGGCTGGTGCCGATCGCCTGCCGAATGGGAATACCGAAATGCAGCGCCAGCAGCGGCGTCAACAGCACTCCACCCCCGATCCCGGTCAGGGCCCCGAGCAGGCCCGCGGCAAATCCCAGGATGACCAGCAGTACGGTCACCATGCGCCGATGTCCTTCCGATTGCCGAGTTGTTCGATGGAGATAGTAGGTCTGGAAACCGTGTTCTTGAGGGAATCGAAGCGGGCGGGAAAACCCGTCCGCGGCAAGCTAGGACACCGCCCGGGGTGACGCCGTTGCATCCGCTTGCTCGTGCGCATGATAACTGGACCGTACCAGCGGCCCCGACTCAACGTGGCGGAATCCGAAGCGGAGCGCCTGATTCCGCAGGTAGACAAATTCCTTTGGCTCGTAGAAACGGGCGATGGGCAGGTGATCTTTCGAGGGCCGCAGGTACTGGCCGACGGTGAGGATGTCAACTCCGCGCGACCCGAGATCGTGGAACACTTCGATCAGTTCTTCGCTGGACTCGCCCAGTCCGACCATCACTCCGCTCTTGGTAACGGTTTCAGGAGAAATCTTCTTCGCGTCTTCAAGCAGCTTCAGCGTCCGTTCGTAGCGCGCCCCCGATCGCACTGCACGATACAGGCGCGGAACTGTTTCGGTGTTGTGATTCAGCACCTCGGGCTTGGCGTCCAGGACGATGCGCAGCGATTCTTCCAGGCCTTGAAAATCGGGGATGAGAACTTCGATGCGGCAATCCGGCGTCAACTCGCGGATCGCATGAATGGTTTCGGCAAAGATGCGGGCGCTGCCGAGGTTGTCATCGTCGCGATTCACGCTGGTCACCACAGCATGCTTAAGCCCCAGCGTGGCGACCGCTTCAGCTACACGACCGGGCTCTTCCCAATCGATCGGTTCGGGACGACCCTTGGGAACGGCGCAGAAGCCACAGCGTCGCGTGCAGATGTCGCCCAGCAGCATGAACGTTGCCGTCTTGTGATTCCAGCACTCGCCAATGTTCGGGCACTGTGCCGATTCGCAAACCGTGTGCAGACCCAGGCCTCGCGCAAGCTTCTTTAGATTGTGGAAATTGTCTCCCACAGGAGCTTTTGCCCGCAGCCATTGCGGCTTCGGTGCACGCACCGACGGTGACAGCTCAATCTGAATGAGTTGGGAGGCGCCCGCCATCGTTTCGATTCTACCAGTTCGGGTTCTCGAACCGCGATTCGCGGCCTGCGAGTAGACGAGCTACCGGACAGCTTCGGTACGCGCCAGCACTGTCGATGCCGCATTCGACATCGAATCGTAGTAGCGGACGAAACGTTGAGGTTCCATTGCCGTGTAGGGTTCCAGATTGTGGGCCCAGCGAAATCCGATCGGCTGGTACAGGAGTTCCACCGCAATATGGAAAGGGCCCTCAGTCCCTGAGACAGGAACTGAATAGCTCACCGCATCCTGGCCGGCTGAGAACTTCGGATCTTCAGCGGCGTCGCCCACCACGGCAATGTCTTTCTCCGCGCTGCTCTTGTCAAACCCGGTGGGAATCAGGCGATTGTCTTTGAGATAGCCGGTCGCGGCCAGAAGACCAGTGGTGACGTGGCCTTCTTCGTCTTTCAGAATCGATTCGTAGATCTGCACCTGGCCCGGCTCGGTGATCTGGCGGTAGTGCGGCTCGAACAGCGAAGGGTCGGCGTCATTATCGTTTCCCACGATTGAGCCGTCCGGCTTGAGGGCGCCGGACTCAAAGACCGTATGTCCATCACGATCCTGAACGGAGAAGTGCAGCCAGGCGCGCCGTGAGGGAAATGCGGTGGGCAGCTTGTGTCCCGAAAGATTGCGCACCATCACCTCTGCCTGCAGACGACCGCCGGAAACTAGAACGTCGCTCAATTCCACCCGGGCAGACTGGCTTTGCAAGAATCTGAGAGTTCCTTGGGAAGCCGCTGTCAGCTCCTGTGGAAGTGCAGCCACGCTGAGTTCATCGCGATAACGGTTAAGCATCTGCTGCATCAAGAAATTCCCACCCACGAATACGTGCTGGTGCATCCCGGTGCGCGGCAGACCCAGAACCGAGCTGATCTGCACTTGCTCCTGAACTTCGGGCATATGGCATCCCTGGCAACTGTATTTGGACGGATAATCGCTGTGCAGCCACTCCAGATAGGGCATCTGCTCCGGCAGATATCCGCCCGGCTTGCCGTCTTTGCCGCGCGCCGTCGTATAAAGCTGGTGGCAGGAGCCGCACAACGCGGAGTCCCGAATATGCGCAGCCTGCACCGGCTGGAAGCCGCCCGTGGAGGTATTCATGATGTGCTGGCGGTCGGGCGGGATCGCGAACGGCCCGTATTCGGGACGCTCATTCTTTGCCCGGGGAGCTTCGACCACGAATTCCCCGTTGAAGCTGGCTTTCGTCCCCAGCTTTTCTTTGCTGACCTGGTGACAGATGGAGCAGGTGACGCCATCCTCCGCCGCCGCCGATTCTTTGTTGTCCGGATCGAAAGGTAAATGCGCAAAAACTGCGCCCTTCTGGCCTTTCACCTTCGCTTCGTAACGAGTCACAGGCATGTGGCAGACCGAGCATTCGTCCTCAATATCCGGCACCGCTTGAGGATGATCCATAATTTCGCGCCGCACGCTGCCCTGCCAGTAGGGATCGCGCGACGAATTCGCCATGATGCTGGAACCCCACGCCAATCCAATCGACACGTCCTGGCCGTTCGGAGCAGTCAGCTCGTTATGGCAGGCAAAGCAGCGGTCCGAGGTGTGAAACTGCGGCTTGAGAATCGGATCGGAACCCTTCAGCCACTGCGCTGACCAAAGGATCGACGTCAGAATGACAAATGCACCTGATAGCTTTCTGAACATCACCAGCCTTCGTTCAGTCTTCCATCCTGCCAGTCCCAGAGCAGGTAGAAGACGATTTGCTTTTGCCGGCCCGTGGTATCGTTTGCCGGAATCCGTAATCCGAGGTCGCCCCGAATATGCTGGCGGCGGCTGATTGTGACTTGTAGTTGCGGAACCAAATCCCAGTCCGTTTTCGCTCCCGTCATAAGGTCCCGGTTGGCGATGAACTCGAACATCGGCGTCCAGAGGCGTCCCAGGCCATGATTCGCAGCAAAGCTCTGGCCTATTGCCGAATTAAAGAATAACGATTGCGGCGCGATGCTGGTGTGAAAGGGGAGCTCTGCCCCGAACTGTGTCTGGATGAAAGTGTCGCTCTTGAAGAGCTGATCGAACGCGGCGAAGGTTTCGAATGTGGTGGTGCCCGACCCGAACCCGCGCGCCCGGTTCCCGCTGGGTATCAGAAGTCCGCCAAAGAGGCTCAGGATCGATCCGCTATCCAGGTTGGAAAACATGACGCGCTTGGCCCCCAGCGTTGCGTCGCCTACGCCGCCATACCAGACGCGGTTCTGATCCTGAAACTGGATGGGAACATCGACCTCGATCTGATTGTTCACCCCGAAGCGCTGCTCGTGAATAATGTGAGTTTCATTGCCCGGCGTGCCGGTTGCATTCACGGCCGTCGAGAGCACTACTTCGTTTTCGGGGTAAGCCTTCTCGGTGAACATCGCTCGCGGCAGGTTCAGTTCGCCTCGAGACCAGTGCCGGTTGCTGCAAAAGGTGCGCAGGTAAGCGATCAGGTCGTCAATCTGCTCTGAGCTAAGGGCCTCGCCGAACGCCGGCATAATCTGGGAAAAACCACGGTTCGGCCCGCCATGCACGATGACGTCCTTGTACGCCGAATTCACCTCCGGGGTGGTTTGATCGCACTTGCTGAAATCAGGGAACGTACGCGGCGGTTCAAATCCGGCAATCGCTTTGGGTGCGCCCCGGCCATCCGGGCCGTGACACGATTTGCACCCCGCTTCGCGGTACAGCTGTTCGCCTTTCTTGGCATCCGCGTGGAACGCATATCCCAGATACTGGGCGTGAACGAAGCCACTGGAGAATGTGGCAAGGAGGACCAGCATAAACACGTTCTTCATGCACATCCTCTCGAACCACGACAATCAGGTTGTGCTGGAAACAGCCTTTTGAGTCGATTACGACAGGGTAGGTTGCAAAATCGTTGGCGCATGAGAGTTTCAGCCGACCTCGACTAATCCGTACGTATGCTGCCAGCGGACCCGCATCTGGACAAGCGCACGGCTGATTTCTTCGGCGGAAATTTCTGCGTTAGGGCCACTCACCACGAAGGCGGCTTCACGCTTGGCGGCTTCCAGCAGTTGCACATCGCGGATGATGTTGGCGACTCGGAAGCTGGGCAGCCCGGCCTGGCGGGTTCCAAAGAACTCCCCCGGACCACGCAACTCCAAATCGAGTTCGGCAATCTTGAAGCCGTCATTCGTGCGCACCATGGCGTCAAGGCGTCGCTGGCCCTCTTCGGTCACTTTACCTCCCGTCATCAGAATGCAGTACGACTTTGCCGCTCCTCGCCCAATCCGGCCGCGCAACTGATGCAGCTGCGCCAGGCCGAAACGTTCGGCGTGCTCGATGACCATCACGGTGGCATTGGGCACGTCCACGCCCACCTCGATCACCGTGGTCGCCACCAGGATTTTCAGTTCGCCGCTCTGGAACATGCGCATGACCTGATCTTTCAGGTCGGCATCGAGGCGGCCGTGCAGAAGCCCGACCTTCAGGTCCTTGAAGATAATAGAGCTAAGCTCGCGGTACATCTTGACCGCCGCCTTCAGTTCGCTCTCTTCGTTTTCGGCGATGACGGGGTACACCACGTACGCCTGATTTCCGGCGGCCACTTGCCTGCGCACAAACTTCCACACTTCGGGCGAGCGGTCATCGGTCACGCATCGGGTCACGATGGGCGTTCGTCCCGGTGGAAGTTCATCGAGCACGCTGACGTCGAGATCTCCATAGAGGGTCAACGCAAGTGTGCGCGGGATTGGGGTTGCGGTCATAACCAGGACGTCCGGCTCACCTACCGCAGTGGCGGAGCTTGGCTCGGTCGGACGGCTAGGCGCGGCCGTCCCTGCGCGGGCTGTTGCCATCTCAGGCTCCGCGACGGCCTCTGCCGACTTCCTCATAAGTTTCAGGCGCTGCATTACTCCGAAGCGATGCTGCTCATCCACGACTACGAGGCCCAGGTTACCAAATTCGACCTTTTCTTCCAGAAGGGCATGTGTGCCAATGATGAGCTGCGCGTTTCCCTGCGCGATATGGCGGCAGGTCTCGCGTTTGCGGTCTGCGTCGAGAGAGCCCGTGAGTAGGACAATGCGATAGCCTGCATTCTCCAGAATTCTGCGCGCCGAGAAAAAATGCTGCTGCGCGAGAATTTCCGTGGGCGCCATCAGCGCCACTTGATATCCATTTTGGATAGCAATGATCGCAGCCTCAAACGCCACGATTGTTTTCCCGGAACCCACATCGCCCTGCAGCAGACGCCGCATGGGATAGGGTTTCCCCATGTCGTCCGCAATCTCCTTCAGCACACGTTTTTGAGCCGCCGTGGGATGAAACGGCAGAATTTTCTTGATTGCCGCCCGGGCGCGATCATCCAGCTGGAACCGAATCCCGGTCTGGGACTTCTGCTGGCGTCGCTTCAGTTCCAGGCCGAGCTCCACAAAAAAAAGCTCGTCAAAGATCATCCGGATGTGTGCCGGCGTGCGGAACGATTGCAACTGTTCCAAACTCTCGCCAGGCTCCGGCCAGTGGACGTTCCACAACGCGGTGCGAGGTGACACCAGTCCCATGTGCGAGCGCACGGCCGCGGGGATCGGGTCCTGGAGATCGGAATTCAGATTCTCCAGCGCGGTGTGAATCGCGCGCCGAAACCAGCGCGGCGTCAGCCGTCCGGTGGCCTCATAGATGGGAACGATGCGCCCGATTTCCAGCGACTCCGCCGCTTTTTTCTCGGCGCCATTCTCGGAGTCGCCTGGGTCGCCCAGAACTTCGAATTGCGGCTGAACGACCTGCAACTCGCGCGTGCGCTGGTCCTGCTCTACTTTGCCGTACAGAGCAATCATCTGGCCGGGCACAAACTTGTCCTGCAGATACGTGGCATTGAAGAACAGGCAGCGCAACCGGGACCGGCCTTGTCCGACTGTGAGTTGAAAAATCGGCATTTTGCGGGTGCGGAAAAGGCCCGAATTGCGCACCTCCGCAACAATCGTAGCCATCTCCCCCGGGCGCAATTCCGAGATGCCGCGCGGGTTCAAGCGATCTTCATAACGGAAGGGAAGATAGTGCAGCAGGTCCCCCACCGTATAAATGCCCTTACCCGCCAGTATGTCAGCAATGCGCGGACCAACGCCCTTCACGTATTTGACGGGCGTAGAAAGCTCAAGCATTGCGGCGAATCCTGGTCACGTCCTAACCCGGTGGAAACAGGCATCGAAAGAATATCAGGAGCACGGATCAGCCGCGGTGATCGACTCTAAGGAAACCTTGCTGCCGGCATTTGGACTACTTTGCCTGATCGCCAACCCCGGGAGGGTACTGTGGTGTCTAAACTAGCGGTGCGCCTGAACTTCCTTCAAGCCCTGCTCGCCATCATTCTGGGCAATGTGGTGTACTTCGCGCTGCTGCCATCCCTGCCCTTGGTAGCCCGGCACCGGCCATTTCGCGTGGATCTGGGCATGGTGATTGACTTCTGGATGTGCCTGGTTATTTACGGGCTGATTCGTACCGTGCGGAAGTGGCGGTAGGGCAAAGCGCCTCCGCAAGCGTGGCGAATTACTGATGCCGCCGAGGAACCTTCCTCAGCACTGGGCTATTGTCTAAAGTTGCACCGCTGCTACAACCACTCATCTCGAAGTCGCAGCAATTCCTGCCGGAGGTGCTCCATATCTTTCTGCAATTGCTTTCTTTGCTGGGCACTCTGCTGCCGGATTTCTTTTTGCCGTTTGCAAACTTCTTTTCGTAGCTCTTGGGCAGCCTTGCTGGAATTCTCGGCGGCCAATAGCATCTGCGGCCGCAGTCTAGCGATCTCATTCTGCAACTCGCTCATCTCCAAAGCGCGTTGCGCGTGAAACAGAGGTTCATCGTTGAAACTCTCTTCTTCCATAAGGTAGCCGGACTCTTTCCTTGGCGGCAAAGAGAGCGTCAGGTTCTGTTCTTTTCTGTCGCGCATGACCACAACGGAAACGGAGTTCCCGCGCCGCCCTCGCACGGCATGGGTGAAGTCGCTGGTGTCATGGATGGCCTCGTCATTGACTTTGACGACGACATCCCCGGCGCGAAAACCGGATTTTTCCGCGCGGCTGCCTTTTTCCACCGAGCGCACCAGCACCCCGTTTCCATTCTTCACCCCAAAGAACTCGCCCAGTTGCGGCGTGATGTTCTCGACCATCAAGCCGCTTCGCGCGGAAGAGGTCGCCATCACCATGTTGATGGCCGGAATGTCGATATCGGGAATGTGGATCTCGGGCATGTTCACGTGCACGTCACCCGGCTTTGGACCCATCATGGAATATTCTTTGTGCTTGTCGGCGAGCTGCACCTTCACGGTCATGGGCTGGCCGTCACGGCTCACGCCCAGGCTTACAAGCCGGCCCGGCGGCGTCTCGTGGATCATCCGGCGCAGTTGGGCGCCGCTGTCGATCGCAGTGCCATTCATGGTCAGAATGACATCGTGCTCTTTCAGCCCGGCCTTTCCGGCGGGAGCGTCCTGATCCACCATGGTGATCTCAACGCCCTTTTCTTCTTTCAACTTCAAGACGCTCAATCGCTCGGTGGTGACGTCTGCGATATCCACGCCAAGATACGAACTAGTGCCACTCTCTTCGCTGGGGAACACCCAGGCTTCACCCGGTTTCTCCACCGACCAGTTCTGGTCTGCGTAAGAGAATCCGAGTAGCAGGGGAAACAGAGCAATGACTGTCACCGCGTGTCTGCGCATGGTGTGACTCCTCAGGTTTTTCTTGCTTCTCTCGCGCTCACTTTCCTTTTTACCGGCCGGCTCGCTTGATGCAGATGTCACCGGTCGAGGTATGCACCTTGACCAGAGGCCCGCCGCCGTTCAGCTTTCCTTCCGCGATCAGGGTCTTCGGTCCCCACTGATCGCCTTCACTGCTGACGTGAATGTCTGGGAAATCGGACGTGATGCGGTGTCCATTCCCCATGTCCACCGTGGCCCGCAGATTTAACGCAACGTCGGATGCGACGTACAGAGTAATATCGCCCGCACCGGTCTCTAATTCGGAGTCGCGGCGCTCTCCTCCGGTCTTCACCAGCTTAACGGTAATCCCGCCCGCGCCAGTCTGGGCAGTCGCCGAAGGAACGCCATAAAGTTCGATTCCTCCCCCACCCGTCTCGGCATGAACATGTCCATTCGCGGAGGTCAAACGAATGCTGCCGCCGCCAGTTTCGATGTCAGCGGAACCGCCAACATCTTTGAGCTCCACGCTGCCACCGCCGGTCGACACCTTCACCGTCCCGTTGCACTGGCGAACTTCCACACTGCCGCCACCAGTTTCCACGGTCGCGCCCTGAGCTCCGGACTCAATGACGACGCCTCCTCCGCCAGTTTCCGCAATCACCTTGCCGTTCGCGTGCCGAACCTGGATGGAGCCTCCACCGGTGTGCAGCGAGAGATCGCCGTTGACTGTGCCCACGTCGATCCCGCCGCCCCCTGTCTCCGCGCTGACGCCTGCACCGATATCATCGAAGCGAATGCTGCCGCCGCCGCTCTCGGCTTCCACGCGGCCTCCAACCCCGGTCGCCTCCACATTGCCGCCTTCGGTTTCGAGCTTTACCAGCGCCATTTCGCGGGGAACGGTTACATTGAATTCACCCGAGAACTGCCGGGGACGATGGCCGCCTTGCCAGTCTCCCACGATCCAGGCTGTGTCTCCCTTGACGTACGCGGTTACTTTGTACTGCTCAAACTGGCGGCGTGCATCCTGCTCGGAAGAAGAATTGCCATACCGGGTATGAACCACATAACTGATGCCTTGCTGTTGTGATCCGTGCACGACCACTGCGCCCATATCCACTTTGACCCGTAGGTTCTTAACCGCCGCAAGCGAGCCTGTGATCTGTTGCCCCCAGGATCCCCCTTCGCGGGAGACTTTCGCCTCCTGCGCCAGGGCCAGTGGCGCAATCAAGGCCAGAACACTGGCCAATCCAACGAATTGTGACGCGCGTTTCAAATGAATCACCTCGTTTTTCTGACCTGAGAACGGACGCTTTGGTTCGTTCTCAGACTATGTGGAACGGACCCTTGATCCGTTCCGCGAAGCGCAGCGAGCGCCCCGGTCGGACTTTTAATCAATCTCCGGCAACTGGGCCAGCATCGTGCGTGCCTGAGACTTGATATAAACGCTCTGATCCTTGGCCGCTAAGGCCATCAATACGCCCCGCACGCTGCCGTCGGCCTTCACCGGCTCGATCAGCCGCAATGCTTCAATGCGTACTCCGGAATTGTCGTCATTCACCAGCGCCCGCAAAACGGCGTCTCGCACATTGGTGTCGCTCTTCACGTAATTGCCAAGTGCATCCAGAGACTTCAGCCGCACTCCCGGATTGGTATCGTTCTGCAGCGCGTAGATGAGTGCGTCCCGCACTTGCAGGTCGCTGGATCGCTTGGCCAGCAGGTCTACGGAATCGACGCGTACACCCGAGTTGTAGTTGTTGCGGGCTGCATACAGCAGCAGCTGCTGAATTTGCTGATCGTTGAGCGATCCCTGCTTTTCCTGGGTGGAAAGGGTGTTGTACTTGATGGTGACCTGATCGGTTCCGGGGATGGGAGTGATGGAATCAATACCAGCGATGGCTGCCGCGCTCGCTGCAGTCGTACCGCTGTTGGTAACGATTGGGAGCTGGTCAGTTTTTGCACCGCGGCCATAAATCTCGTAGGTCGTTCCGATGCCGCCGGCAAAACCCAGAATCAGAATCACGGACGCGAGAGCGGGAGAGAATCGTACCTGCCGCAGCCAGTTCGCCGGATCGAACGCCAGCCGCGTCCAGACGCTGCCCTGCTGAACAGTTTCGAGTGCCTCCTGCAGGCGCATGCGCGAGGACGTCAGCAAATTCGGCGTCGGATCGCTAACTCGATCCTGTGAGAGCAGCGCATTGAAATCCTGCTCTGCCTTCAGGTCGGCCGCGCAATCGGCGCAGCGGGCTACGTGCTGCTCCAGTTCATAGCGGGCATCGTCGGGCAACTCGCCGTAAACGTGAAGCACGATATTCTGTTGGACCCATTCACACTTCATAAATTCCACCTCAACCTGCGTAGCGACGGCCCCTTGGGCTGTTCCCGCCGGACAGCCGAGGCGGCTGTCCCTACATACCCCGTACTACCGCATGTCCGCCAAGGCCCCGCGCAGTTTCTGCGTGGCCCGGAAGAGGGTGTTCTTGGCGGTCTCTTCCGTTGTATGCAAGATCTCTCCCACCGTCCGCAACTTCATCCCGTGATAATGCTTTAGCTCGAAGACCATCCGCTCGCGTGGCGTCAGCTTGTCCAGCGCCCCGGCGATACGCGCACCCAATTGCCGCCGCATTAAATCGCGCTCCGGATTCGCTCCTGCCCGCGCGTCGGCTACCTGGTCGAGCAGGTCGTACTCCTGACCATCGGAGTCTTTCGCGACGGGGGCATCTTCCTTGCGCACCGTCCTCTTGCGCAGATGATCCAGACACAGATTGGTTACGATCCGGTAAATCCACGTGTAGAACGAACACTCGAACCGAAAGCTGCCGATGTTTTTATAAGCCTTCAGGAACGCGTCCTGGTAAACATCCTGGGCGTCCTGTTCCGTTCCGGTGAGATGGAGGGCGAGTCGCAGTACCGCGTGGTCGTAGTGACGGACGAGTTCCTCGAAGGCGGCGCGGTTACCGCGCTGTGCCTCGCGGATGAGCATCGTGTCATCGATGCGGCGATCTTGAGCTTGGCGATCTAGCCCAGCCATGCGGCCCCGCGCAGGGAGTTGGTTCTCAGCTACTTTTTCGACTCGTTCACTCTCTCTTGAGTGGGCCCGCCCGCCAACCGCAAGTGGTACTGCCCATACACCGGCCGGCATTGTCGCTATGTCCTCTACTTGCCCGGCTTTAGTGTCTTCCGGGCTTGCACAGGAATAGACGGGGAACCACGAGATCCGTGAGCAGGAATTATAGGCGGGACAGGGAACTTTAGGGGGTTCTAGGTGGTTCTGCGCCAAAGATTTACGGCGAAACACAACAACGGCCCACAGAAGTGGGCCGCCGCTTTGGTCTAAAAAATGCGTTTAATCTGCCCTCGTAGAGACGTAGCTCGCTACGTCTTTGCTACGTCTCTGAAGAGCATCCGTGGCCGTCGAAAGAGACGTTGCAAGCAACGTCTCTACGAATTATTCGGCAGCAGGTTCCTTGTCAATTACGACCTTCAGATGCGCGGTCACGTCCTTATGCAGCTTGACTGGCACGGTGAACTCGCCCAGAGTCTTCAGCGGCTCGTGCAGCTGGATCTTGCGCCGATCCACGTTGAAGCCCTTCTTGACCAGCGCGTCGGCCAGATCGCCCGAAGTAACCGAGCCGAATAGCTGATCGTGCTCGCCCGACTTGCGGGTGAACGACAGGGAGACGCCGTCAAATTGCTTCGCCAGTTCCTCAGCCTGTGCTTTCTCCTTGGCGGAGCGGCGCACAGCAGCGGCCTTCATCTGGCCAATGACAGCCTTGTTGCTCTCCGAGGCTTGGATTGCCAGCTTGCGGGGCAGCAGGTAGTTCCGCCCGTATCCTTCGGCGACCTTCACTACATCGCCGCGCGATCCCAACTTCGCTATGTCTTCTTTGAGAATGACTTCCATGATAGCTCCTGGCTTCTAGCTGCTAGCTTCTAGCCAACCCAAAGTCCCGCCAGCCTTAGCTGGGGGCTAGGAGCTAGAAACTGCTCGTTTCTTAGCTTGCTTTTCCCGCAAACGGCAGCAGGGCGATATTCCGCGCCTGCTTGATGGCCGACGACAGACGGTGCTGATGCGGTGCGCACACGCCGGTCAGGCGCCGCGGCACGATCTTGCCACTCTCCGCGACAAACTGCCCTAGCAAACGGTAATCCTTGTAATTGATGTCTTCGATCTTCTCGACGCAGAACTTGCAGACTTTTTTACGCCGGAAGAACTTGCGGCCGCCTCCACCGCCTTCGCGGGGACCACCCGGCCCGCGACCCGGCCCGCCAAATCGCGGACGATCTCCGCCCGGACGTGGACCTTGCGGACGCTCGCTGGATGGCGCGTGTTGCTCTGGTGCTTTCGTTTCGTCAGCCATAACTCTCCTTAAAAATCGTGGCTAGTCGCCCGAAGGCAACAGCCAGCAAAGCCTGATTGTGGCCGGGACATCCTCAGACGCTTGGCCACCGCCATTTACGCATTGGTCGGGGCTTCCGTCGCCGGAGCGGGCACCGGCTGTTCTGGCGCCGCGACCGGTTGCGCACTAATTTTCTTCTTCGATTCGCGCAGCTTCTTGATCTTGTCCAGCCGCTTCTGCTCTTCGTCGACACGCACCGTGAGAAACTTGATCACCGGCTCGGTCACCCGCAGGCGGCGCTCCAGTTCGTGGATCGCCGGGCCTCCGCCCTCCACCACCATGAGAACGTAAATGCCGTCGTGAAAACGACGCACGGTATAGGCGAGACGCCGCTTGCCCATCTTGTCCACGCTCTTCACGGTCCCGCCCGAAGCGGGCACTACCGATTGCAGCGTGGAAATCAGTTTGTCCAAATCCTCGTCCGTCATATCAGGACGAACAATGAACATCAGCTCATAAATACGATTCATTCGTTTCTCCAAACTTGGCCACGGATTTCTCGGATCTTCACGGATAAACCTGATCCGTGTGAATCCGTGCTGCTCCGTGACTAATCTCTCATTCCGGGTCTTTGCGGTTAAACCGGTTCATCGCCGCTTCCGGACCATCTCTCAAGATCATCTTCACCGCTTCTTCCGCGGTGTCGAGCATTCCATCGATCACTTTCAGATCTGCCTTGCGCATCGGCGCCAGCAAGTATTCCTTGCCGTCGCTGACTTTACGCTCGGGCGCAACGCCGATCCGGATGCGCAGGAAATCCTGCGTGCCCAACGCACCGATGATCGATTCGATGCCGTTATGTCCCGCCGAACTGCGCCGCGTGTGAATCCGCAACGTGCCCAGCGGGAAGTCCATTTCGTCCTGAATCACTATCAGGTCCGATTCGGGCTTCGCCTCGTACTCCCTCACCAGGCCTTCCACCGAGATGCCGCTCAAGTTCATGAACGTCTCGGGCTTGGCTAGAAGCACCATTTGATCGGCGAGCACGGTCCGCGCCGTCAACGCCCGGCATTGCCGGTTTCTTACTTCCACGCCCAGGTTTCCGGCGATACGATCAATCGCCAAAAACCCGACGTTGTGCGGCGAAAACTGATATTCGATTCCGGGATTGCCGAGACCTACGATCAGTTTCACGCTCTGCACCGCTCATGTAGGGACAGCCCCTTGAGCTGTCCGGCCGAGCGCAGCTCGGCCTTCTCAGGCACAAGCTATTTCTTCTCCTTCTTCTCGGCTTTCTCCGGAGCAGCCTCGCCTTCCTCTTCGGTCTCCTGCTTGCCTTTCTTGATGACTTCGGGTTCGGTCGGAGCTGCCGCCTCCGCCGCCACTGCTTCCGGCGCGGCCACGACTTCTTCCTTCACCGAGGTCACGTGGGCCACCGGCTGGTTCTCATCGGTCAAGAACCTGAGCTTGTCCGAGTGCGGCAGGTCCGAAACGCGGAGCACCTTGCCAAACGTGAGCTGGCTGACGTCGGCATCGATGTGATTGGGGATGTCTCCCGGCAAGCACTCGACCTCGACTTCGCGCAGCATCTGCTCGAGAATGCCGCCCTCCTGCTTCACTCCAGCCGCTTCGCCAACCAGGAAGATAGGCACGCTGACCGTCAGAACCTTGTCCAGCGCGATCCGCTTCAGATCGATGTGCAGCAGATTGCCCTTAATCGGCTCATACTGCCAATCCACGATCATGGCCTTGGTCTTCTCGCCGTTCATGGTCAGATCGAAGATCGTGTTGTGTCCGGTTTCCGAATTCAGAATGCGCGTAACCACGCGTGGATCCACGCTGAGGGAAAGCGAGCCCTTCCCCGCTCCATACATCACCGCAGGAATCTTGCCTTCCCGGCGCACGCGCCGGGCATCATTCTTCGTGCCCGCTTCTCTCGGTTGCGCTTCCAGTACGTTCGTTTCCAGTGCAGTCGCCATAAATGTCAAATCCTGTCTGAAATTACTGAAATGCCATGCTGTAGAGACGTAGCTAGCTACGTCTCTACGTAAACAACTTGCTTACCGAAGTCTCTTCGTGATTGGCCTGAATCGCCCGGCCAATCAGTCCCGCGATGGAAAGGACCTTGATCTTGCCGCCCTTGTCCGTCGTTGCGTCTTCCGCCGCGGGAGTCAGCGGGATTGTGTTCGTAACCACCACTTCGTTGATTACTGAATTGCGGATGTTCTCCACCGCCGGACCCGAAAGCACCGCATGCGAGGCGCACGCATAAACCTGAGTGGCCCCATTCTCGATCAATGCCGCCGCCGTCTTCACCAGCGTTCCGGCCGTATCGATCAAGTCATCGATGATCAAGCACGTGCGCCCGTGAACATCGCCGATCACGTGCATAATCTCAGCCACATTCATCTCCACCCGCCGCTTGTCCACGATGGCCAGCGCGGCGTCGACCTTCTTGGCAAAAAACCTCGCGCGCTCCACGCCCCCGGCATCGGGAGAAACCACCGTCAAGTTCGGCAATGCCAGTTTGCGGAAATGATCCACCAGCACCGGGGATGCGAACAGATGATCCACCGGAATGTTGAAAAATCCCTGCAACTGCGGCGTATGCAAATCCACGATCAACGCCCGGTGCGCCCCCGCGGTGGTCAGCAGATCCGCCACCAGCTTCGACGAGATCGGACTCCGCGGCTTGTCTTTCCGGTCCTGCCGCGCGTAGCCGAAGTACGGAATCACCGCCGTGATGCGCCGCGCCGAAGCGCGCTTGAGCGCATCGATCATCAGCAGCAACTCCATCAAGTGCTCATCCACCGGCCGGCACGTCGGCTGCATCACGAAAACGTCGGCGCCACGCACGTTCTCCTGAATCTGCACGTAGCACTCGCCGTCAGCAAAGCGCGTAACCTGCGCCTGGCCGCGCGGCATGCCCAGAAAGTGGCAAACTTCATTGGCAAGCGGCTGGTTGGCCGTGCCGCTGAAGATCTTGAACTTCTCATCCACCCGAGGACGCTGCTTGCGGTCCGGCTTCTCGTCGGGCACAGGCGGACTTTTCTTTTCGACTTTCTCCGTCGTCTTGTCGGTCGGCGTCGCTACAGTGGCCATAGTTTGAGCTCGTCCTAGAGCTGCTAGCTTCTAGCTGATTTCTGGCTGGGCCGCTAGGATTCGAACCTAGACAAAGTGCTCCAAAGGCACTTGACCTACCATTAGTCGACGGCCCAGTAAGCCATGGATTGTTGAATCGTGATATTGAATGAACCCCGGCGTCGGGGCACGATCATTTTCATTCAACCTGCCAAAATCAACAATCAAAAATTGGCCGACCAGCACGACTCGCGTAGGGACAGCCCCTTGGGCTGTCCAACCGAAGGCGAAGCCGAGCGCCCCGACCAAAGCCCTAAGTCGCAAACATTCCCCGCCAGTAACCCGCCCGCGCAACGGTTGCAGTCGCCTGCGCCGCCCAACCCAGTCTCCTAAGTCGTTTGACCGCAAGCACCGCTACCACTTTCGAGGCAAACAGCCCGTACAGCGTCGAGCCAGAACCTGACAAAGACGCATACTTCGCGCCTGCGCGCAAAAGCGCAGCTTTAGCTTCACCTAGCTCGGGATACTCAGGAAAGACGACTTCTTCGAAGTCGTTCTTGATCCCGGCCCGGACAAGCGCGAGAAGCGGATTCTCGGCCCGGCCCCTTCTAAAAGGAGCACCGGAGAACTGCTCGCCCAGCCACGCCGACAAGCCATAGCCAAGCTCATTCATTCTATCGGAGCTCTGCCATACGGTCAATTTGCGTATGTCATCGCACTTGAATTTTGTAGGAACAGCCGCCATCCTGAATTTTGTAGGGACAGCCGCCATCGGCTGTCCAGCCGAGCGCAGCTCGGCACCTTGCCGTCGATCCCATTCCGCAAATGCCTTCGGCGTAGACACCCCAATTTCCGGTGTAACCACGACGCACGCCATCGGCGGCAACTCCGGCAGAGGATAAACCTGCTCGCCGCGGCCCACTCCGAGCACAGTTCCGCCCAGCAGAAATAGCGGCAGGTCCGATCCCACCTCCGCCACCATCCGGAACCTCTCCGTCGCCGGAAGACTCTTCTTCAGCACCCTTTCAAGCCCCAGCAGCGTGCTTACCGCATTCGCCGACGCGCCGCCCAAGCCACCTTGCACCGGCAAACGCTTTTCAATCCGGACGAGAACGCGCCCCTTCCCCCGCAGGAGCTGCATCGCACGCTCTGCGATGCGATAACAAGTATTCGTCTCATCCTTCGGTACACGAGGATCTGCACAGTGAATCTCGATTCCTGAGCCCCGCTCAATGCTGACGCGGACCAGATCGTGCAGACCAATCGTCTGGTACACCGTCAGCAACTCGTGATAACCATCCTCCCGCGCGGCCCCAATACGCAGCCCGAGATTGATTTTCGCGAAAGATCGTAAGGTGACGGGCATGGACGAATGATTGTACGGTCTGAGTTGACAATTTACGATCCTCACCGCTGTCAAACTCCACGCGCGCATCGAGCGCAAGATGCCCCGTGGGACCCGGTCACGTGACCTCAGTAATCTCGACGGACCTCGTTTAGAAGCGCACCATGGTTGTGATTTCAATCACAGGACGCGCCTCCCTGGCGCCGTCTTCCCCCGTTGAAACCGAAAGACCTGTAACCACGATGCTGTCCCGCATCATCGGGCCCCTGGGTCGGCATCCTCCTGCAAGTTGGGACATGAATTTTGGTGGAAGCGGGTTCAAATAGCACGGCCAAAAGTTCTGTTCTGCGGATATCGTGCGGGCCGCCGGACATTGTTGGAGGACGGGTATGCGCCGGCTTCTCTTTGCTGTTGTTGTTTCATTCTTCATAGCTGCCTTGGCATTCGCCCAGAGCAACTATCAAGTCATCTCGGTCAAGGATGGAGCGACCATCGCCGGAACGGTGAAATGGTCGGGGCCCATGCCTCGTGCTCTGGAGTTTCCGATTACGAAGGACCACCAGATCTGTGACCCTGATTCCAGGAAAACCGCCGATCTCGAGCGCCTGATTGTCGGCCCCCGGGGTGGCGTCGCAAATACGGTGGTCTATCTGAAGAACATCACCGCCGGCAAGGCGATGGACTTGCCCGGACAGCGTCGTCATCTCGACCAGAAGCACTGCCGTTACATTCCTCACATCCTGCTCGTGCCCAAGGACGCAGCCCTCGACATGATGAGTTCCGACGCCACGTTGCACACCATTCACATGGATGGGGCGGCCAGCTTCAATCTGCCGTTTCCGTTCCCTGGCCGCGTCTCGAGTCGCACGATGCAGACTCCCGGACTCGTCAACCTGCGCTGCAACGGCGGCCATGTCTGGATGAATGCAGAAATGTTTATTGCCCCTCATCCCTACTATGCCGTAACCGACGAGAGCGGCCGCTTCGAGTTCACCGACGTGCCCCCCGGAACTTATCAAATTGTCGCCTGGCATGAAGGCTGGAGCCTGGCGGGCAAAGAGCATTCTTTCGATGTGCTGACCGAGCGCAGTGTCGAACGTCCGGTGTTCAGCGAGCCCCGAACCTTGGAAAAGTCGGTAACCGTGAACGCGAACCAGCCGTCCACTGTCGATTTTGTGCTTTCGAACAAGTAGCTTGGTTTATCTGCTCTAACCGGCGGCAGACGATCGCTGGGCTGGTCAGGTCAGTTCGTCATGCCGCCCTGTGTGTAGAATAAAGGCTGCATGTCTCAGGCAGCATCAGCGATAACCCGCAGTCCGGCGGAGATTGTTCGGCTTACTCCCGTGTCGCAGGCTGCCAATGGAGTCTGCTACGCCAGCGCCGGGGAAATCGCGGTCAACTCCTTCGATCTTGAGCGGATGGTCGCCGCCGTACCCATGCCTATCGCGGCCGCGCTCCAGCGCAAAGCCTACTACTTTGTCCCGCTGACCGTCAGTCAGGGAGAAGACACCGTCATCGCCGACCGCTACGACGTGGCTCTCAGCGACAACGCCGTCTGCCATCGCAACCTGAATCTGGGCGATTCCCAGTGCGTGTTCATCTCAACTCGCCTGATGGACGACAAGTTCTCCGTGGCGTTTGAGTTCTACATCAACGTCGGACACGCCCTGGTGGAGCGCGCCGGCGTTTCCCAGGAATTCAGCCAGTTCGCCTGGAGCCAGGCAGAAGCCGGAGTCCGAGGCGAGACATCCCTTGACGCATGGGAGGCCCGAAAACTGGCTACCGCCAACGGACCTGACGCCGAGCGCTATAAGACCGAGTACTTGGAAGCGACATTCTCTGATGCAATCTCCATTTATCTGCTCTCGCTCTACCTTGATGTGGACTACTACGATCTGCGCGAGCGCGACTATCCCCTGCTGGCGCCGTCTGCACTAGCCGAGCGCTTGCGCAAGATCGCGGAGCTCTTTCCCCCAAACGCCGGTTTTGAATTCGCCATTCTGTATAAGCGCCGTGGCTGATCTGTCTACAAGTAAAACCTTGATTACACCCAGGACCGAAGATCATTCTCCACACTGGTATGGCCTCCCAGTCCGCATCTTCCTGCTGACATTCATCGGCACTCTATTATCGTTTGCGGTGAGCCTTTTGCTCGCGATTCTGGGGACGATGCTCATCGCTGCATTCCGCGGCAGGCGTCCCGATATGACGATTGCCTACTGGCACATCGCCCTTCCCATGGCGCTGGTCGCCGGCGGCATCATCTTCCTTTTTGCCGCAGCCCTGGAAGTCCGGCACTACCAGCAACGCAAAGCTCTCCGGGCCCTCGAGAGAATGGGCTGATGCCTGCTCGGATCGCGATCCCCATGCCGCACTCAACCGATCTCGAGTACGCTCAGCGCGCGATTCCGCAATACGAACGCGCCGTCGAGCTCGCCGGCGGCGTACCCGTTCGCATTCCACTCGATCAGGCTCCGGACGAGCTGAAGAAGATGGTTGCAAGCTGTGACGGCGTTCTGTTGCCCGGCAGCAAGGCCGACGTAAATCCCGCGAAATTTCACCAAGCCGTCTCCCCGCACAGCGCTGCGGCGGACGCGCCCCGCGAGGAAGTGGACTTCTTCTTATTGGATGATGCTTATGCCCGGCGAAAGCCCGTGCTGGGAATCTGCTATGGCCTGCAAAGCCTCAACGTCTACCGGCATGGCTCTTTGATCCAGCACATTCCGGACTTCCTGCCTGAAGCGGCTCGAAACAGAGTCGACCATGAAGCGGGAAAAAAGGTCGTGGTTGCGCACACGGTCGAAATCGCTCCAGAGTCGAACTTGCGCCGGGTCGTGAACGGCAGCACTCACCATGAAACGCACGATAAGCTCGTGCTGCCGGTAAACTCCTCCCATCACCAGTCAGCGGACGCGATTGGAGAAGATCTGCGGATCGTGGCGCGCTGTCCCGAGGACGGGATTATCGAGGCACTCGAAGGGGCAACTTCCGATCACTTTGTGCTGGCTGTCCAGTGGCATCCCGAGCGCTCAGTCGATCAGGACGAGTACTCCCCCTCAATCTTCAAGGCATTCGTACTAGCGACCAAGTAGCAGTTAATGCCGGACGCCTTGCTACGCAGCTTAGATTACCGCCCCGCTCCCAAAATCTCCTTGCTCTCGTCGTGCGCGACTGAGGGATAAGCGGCCGCTTTGCGTCTTCGCAAATCGCGCGGCAGCTCAGATCGCAGCAACCAGAGACCCGCCAATGCTGCTGCTGCCCACGTGATCGACACCAGCACAAGCTGCGTGGCGTCAGCCACGCGGCTTCCGCGGCCTGCAGTCGCCAGCGGAACAGCTTTGGCAACTTCGAAACTAATCCCTCCCGCGATAATCGCGGCCGCGGCGGCTTTCCCGAGCTCCTTCCATCGCATTTCGCCCAAGGACACCAGGCCGCGGAAATGAAGTAACCCTGCAAGCGCGGCCAGATTGATGCCAATCCCGATATCCGACGCCCAGGCGAGCCCGACTACTCCGAACGTGTGAAACAGGACGGAATAGATCGGCAGAGAGACGACCGTGATAACGGTGACCGCCACCATCGGCGTCAGCGTGTCACCCGCCGCGTAGAAGGCCCGCGCGTACAGTCCCTGTGCTGCCCATAACACGAGCGACAATGAGAACCAGAAAAAGTACACTGCGCTGGTCTGAGTATCTGAGAAAAGAAATTTTCCGCGACGATACACCAGATCGATCAGCGGAACTGCCGCCACCATCATCCATCCCGTGGCCAGCACCGATGCCGCTGCCACCCGGTACACAGAATCGTTCACCGTGTAAGCGAATTCTTTCAGCTTCTTCTCACTGAACAGCCGGGCAAAGAAGGGAAGGGAGGCCTGGCCCGTCGCCTGCCCTAATACCGCAATGGGCACCGCGAATAGACGCTTCGCGAAGGTCAGGCGTGTGATATCGCCCACCCCGCTGGCCGCGTAGTGACGAAGAATCCAGTCATCAGCGGTCACCAGAGATACTCCCAACATGAGCGGCACAGACAATTTCACCCACTCGCGAAATGCGGGATTACTCACATCGAAGGACGGTCGATAACCAGTACCAATCCGCGCAGCGCCAATGACGCTCGCCAGAAAAGGACCAGCAAAGCTTCCAATCAGGGCGCCGTAGGCCAGCGACTGGATGCCAAAGTGCCGGCCGCCGATCACGCCTCCCAGAATAATGAAGACGTTGTAGATCAAGGGCCCGAACGCAGGAAAGAGAAAGAGGCGGTGAGAAAGCAGGACCGCCGAAACCACCCCGCCGACGTAGAAGAAAATTTGCGCGGGCAGCAGAATGCGCGTCAGGTGAACGCAAAGCTCAATCTTGTCCGGTGAAAAGCCCTTCACGAACCAGCGCACGAACTCAGGGGCGAAGATTTCCGTGGCGATCGTCCCCACGATCATTACCGCTGTCATTACCGTGATGATGATGGAGAAAGTCTTCTGCGCATCGGCATCACGCTTCTCGGCCAGAAAGCGGGTGTAGATGGAAATGAAAGTGATCGACGCGGCGCCGCCGGCGACAATGTAATTCAGAAAATCGGGCAGCGTAAACGCCGCCATATAAGCGTCGGTTGCCCCGCCCGCGCCATACGCCCACGCAATGTAGGCATCCCGGGCGTAGCCGATCACGCGTGACAGCATCACCGCCGAAATCAGCAGCAGAGTCGCGGAAAACGCCGTGTGCTGGTGCGACGGCCGGAAGAAGCGCAGCAGTTTGTTCATCGAGACCCGGGCGATTGAAGCTCAATCTTATCGGAATCTCAAACGCTCAGTGTTGATCGACTTGCATCCCGCCGTCGCAAAACTTTAGTGCTCGCTTGCGTTCACGTACACCTTGCCCGCGGAGACCAGGTCCACGTTCGGAACCTCAGTGCTGAGCCTCACATTGCGCCATCCCGATTTCTTCTCCCCTTTCGGAATGAAGGACAGCAGGTACTGATGTTGCCATCTTCGGCTCAGATCCTGCAGATAAGGCGCAAACGCCACCGGAGCCCCAGTCATGCCGATGTAATAGGCCTCCCCGCCAGTTCGATCGGCTACCTGGGACAGGTAAAGTTGGCCCCAGTAGCTCTGCCAATAGCTGTGGCCGAAATGTCCGGCCCCGGGCTCATAGATCGCCGAGACCACAATGTCTTTGCGGACGCAATCGTCGATGGCCGCATCCACGTAGGGATTCTGCAGATCGCCAGTGCCGTAATAGCGGTCGATGCCGTCGCTCACCATCAGCACCGCGTGCCGCGCGTTGCTCGCCGGCCAGCGCTGGGCTAGATCGCTCAGGGAGAAGTATGGGCTGGCATTCGCGCCCGCGATTCCCTGCGGAAGCCTCAGCGCCTTGGCCGCGGCCGCGTGATCCGAACTAGGGTTCTGCACAATCTCAGCCGTACCGTTCCGCATGTAAGCCACGCCGACCAATGTGGTTGGTGGTAATCCGTCAATGAACTTGCGGATGTCGTCCAATTGAGAGCCCAGATTCGTGCTCGAGCTGTCGTCGAGCAGGATGAACACTTCCTGCCCGGAGTGATCGCCTTGTGCCGGCATCCAATCGACCACCTGATCCCGGTCCTTTCCCTCGTACACCATCACTTCATTCTTCTGAATTACCGGAACATCATTGCCATGCTTCGGTTCGGCTGTAACCGTGAGACGCACGGGCGTTCCCGATTCCGGAGCCGCCTGCGCGTAAACCATCCCCACCGCCGAAAGAGTCCAAGCCAATACCGACGCGAGAAAAATCTGATGCTGCTTCATCATGCCTCCTGCACAGTGCGGTCGCTCGAACCCACAGCTTCGTTCGGGAGCCATAAGGCGCACGTCCTAACTGCTTAGATGAGTACAACTGACAAAAGGGTGACTGGCACAACCCGCAAATCTCAGCACTTACGAGATGCGATAATTGCGCGGTGACTCTTCACAGCCCCGCACAGACGCGATCGTCCGTGTTTCGCAGGTCTTTCCGCAAAGAATTTCCCGCGGCGGTGCGCGCTGAGGGCGTGTATGTCTGGGATAGCGCCGGCCAAAAGTATCTCGACTTGGCAGGTTCGGCGGCGGTGAACTTGATCGGACACGGCGTGCCCGAGATTTCGGCCGCCATGGTCGAGCAAGCGGCCAGACTTGAATTTGTCCACACCAGCCAGTTCACAACGCCCATTGCAGAAGAATACGCCCAGGAACTGCTGGCATCCGCCGGCGGGCACTTTGCGGCTGGCGCAGTCTACTTCACCTGCGGCGGTTCTGAATCGATCGAGACGGCGCTGAAGCTGGCACGACAGTATCACGTCGAAATCGGGCAGGCGCAGCGCTATCAGATTCTCAGCCGTCAGCAGAGCTATCACGGCGCGACGCTCGGCGCGCTTTCGGTTTCAGGCAACAAGCGCCGGCGCGAAATCTACCTGCCCATGGTCCGCGAGTTCCCCCACATCGGCATGCCCTATTGCTATCGCTGCGCCTTCGATTGCACCGACGGCTGCCGCAACTGCGGCCAGCAGTACGCCGCCGAGCTCGAACGGGCCATTGAAGTCACCAACGGCGGCGCCGCAGCCTTCCTTTTCGAGCCGGTGAGCGGTGCTACTTTGGGTGCGGTGGTCCCTCCACCCGGATATTTGCGGAGTATCGCCGACATTTGCCGGCGTCATGGCGTTCTGCTCATTGCCGACGAGGTCATGACCGGCATGGGACGAACCGGTCGGAACTTCGCTGTCGAACACTGGGATGTCCAGCCCGATATTCTCGTCACCGCTAAGGGACTCTCGAGCGGTTACGCCCCACTGGGCGCGGTGATCGCGAGCTCGAAAGTTGTGGATGCAATTGCCGGGGGCTCGGGAGCATTCCTGCACGGATTCACCTACAACGCGCATCCCATTTCCCTTGCGGCAGGCCGCGCCGTGCTTCGCTATTTGCGGCAGAACGAATTGGTTCGAGCCTCCGACTCTGGGCAGGAATCTACTCCGGCCGCCGCCTTCCAACGCGCGCTTACCACGCTACAAAGCGAAGAATCCGTCGGGGATGTCAGAGGAATCGGTCTCTTGTGGGCCATCGAATTCGTAGCCGACAAAAATACCAAGCGGCCTTTCCCCGCGGATTCCGCGTTTTCCAGCAAAGTTGCGGCTGCGGCGCTGAAGCGTGGGGTCCTGGTCTATCCCATGCAAGGCAGTGTGGATGGCATTTCTGGAGATCACGTTCTCCTCGCTCCGCCCGCCATCATCAATACTGAACAGATTTCATGGTCGGTGGAACAGCTGTCCGCTTCCATCCGCGAAGCCCAGCAGCAGCTCTGAATTTTCCTGATCGCCGTTCCCGATACAATCTGAAAACCATGCTCGTGCTGGCATCCGCCTCGCCCCGTCGTCAGGAACTGTTGCGCAATGCGGGCGTTCCATTTACCACCCAGCCCGCGGATGTCGATGAGACTCCTTTACCCGGCGAGAGCGCTCGCACCTGTGCTGAGCGCCTCGCGAAAGAGAAGGCTCTGAAGATATCGCACCATCATCCTCATGCGCATGTGCTCGGCGCCGACACCGTGGTAGTCCTGGATGAGCAGATCCTGAATAAACCTGCGGATGATGAGGATGCGGTCCGCATGCTGCGACTCCTTTCCGGTCGCGTTCACCAGGTGATCACGGGAGTGTGCCTGGTAAGCCCGACTCTCGGTCCCCAACCCTCAGTGGCTGCCGAACCGCAAGCGCGTGCGCCCTACGCAGTACTCAGAGCCGACGACCGCGAACTCCTGATCGCCTCTGAAACGACTTCGGTCACAATGAGTGAGATGTCAGAAGCTGAAATCCGCAAGTACGTCTCGACAGGCGAGCCCATGGACAAAGCCGGCGCCTATGCCATCCAAGGCAGAGCTTCGCGATGGATTCCGCGCATTGAGGGCGATTACAGCAATGTCGTGGGGCTGCCGGTAGCACTGGTCCATCGGATGCTAACCGGGAAATGAAATTCCTGTAGAGACGTTGCTTGCAACGTCTTCCTCGCGTACTGTGCCCAGACGTTGCAAGCAACGTCTCTACGATCTGTCGCGGGGCAGGGGCAGTTACGACTTTTTTTCTTCTTCTTCTTTCGGCTCTTCTTCTTTCACTGACGATTTGAAATTGCGAATGCCTTCGCCAAGACTCTTGCCCAGCTGCCCGATCTTGCTCGGGCCGAAAATCAGCAGAACGATGGCCAGGATAAAAATAAGCTCGGTCAGACCGATTTTGCCGTTCATTAGGACACCCCTCCGCTCGCCTCAGCCTTCTCGTCACTTGTTTCGGGCTTATGAAAATTCTAGGCTAGCTGCGCCTCTGAGTCAAAAACTGCGCATCTTACGCCCTGAGTCGAATGCTCACTTACGGATGCATTCAGAGTCTATTCACCCTCGGAGGTGCGGGATGGAATTGCGGCTGCGTGCTGTCCCGATTGCGTTGTTGGGAGTGCTGCTCTCGGTGCCTGTCTGTTTTGCGCAGGCTTCCGCGCAAACGCCCAATTCCGCCCCGCCGCAGCGCCCAACCAGCGAGCCTTATACCGGAGATCTATCCATCTTCGAGTCGCCCGGCCGTGACCAGCGCCTGCAAATCAATCGCGTGATGGACATTCTCGGTATAAAACCCAGCACGGCCGTCGCGGACATCGGCGCCGGATCGGGATGGTTCACCGTGCGTGCAGCGAAACGCGTCGCTAGCAATGGCCGCGTATACGCGGTTGACATCAATCCCGAAGCGACCCGCTACGTTGGCGAACGCGCGCAGAAAGAGCATCTGGCGAATATTAAGACGATCGTGAGCCAGCCCGACGATCCGCTTCTCCCTTCAGACTCGGTTGACTCCGTCTTGTTGCTGAAGACGTATCACGAGATCGCCCATCCCGTCACCTTGCTGAGAAACCTGCGCCCGGCGCTTCGTCCCGGCGCCAAGGTTGGAATTATCGATCGCAATGGAAATGGCGAGAACCACGGCATCGAGAAAAATGTCGTCATTCGCGAGGCTAAAGAGGCGGGTTATAGCTTGCTCAACGACTACGGCTTTGTGAAGGGCGACAAGATGGATTATTTCCTGGTGTTCACCGCAGCAAACTAATTTCCTTTACCCCTGCTCGATCATTCCTGCCAGGAGCAGCGCCCGCCGGGGCAATTGCGAGATCAGGATATGCTCGTGCACCGCGTGCGCTCCCTCGCCCACTCCGCCCATACCATCGAGCGTCGGAATACCGATGCCCGCCGTAAAGTTTCCGTCCGATCCGCCTCCCACCGCGGCTTCCTCTAATTTCCATCCGCCTTGGCTGGCGATTGCTTTTGCCTTGCCGTAAAGATTCGCCACTCCGGCAGTTCGTTCCATCGGCAAACGGTTGATGCCTCCCTCGATGATCAACTTGCACCGCTTGTCATATGGCCTGAGCGCCCGCATTTTGCGCTCGAGCCCGGCAGCCTGCTTCGCTTTTTGAATGCGCGCATCGATTTCCACGGTCGCTTCGGCGGCAATCACGTTGGTTCGCGTGCCCCCGCGGATTACGCCGGGGTTCACGGTCACACCGCTGCTCACATCGTTGAATTTCGAAATGGCTGTGATCTGTCGCGCCAATTCAACAATGGCACTATGGCCTTTCCCGGGATCGAGTCCGGCGTGTGCGGCAACTCCTTTCACCGTGAGCGTGTATTCGCCGACGCCTTTGCGAGCCGTTTTCACCGCGCCCCGGGTGCCGGCGGCCGGTTCAAGCACAAGCACTGCAGCCGCCGCCCGCGCCAGTTCCTCGGTGATCTTGCGCGAGGAACTGCTGCCGACCTCCTCATCCGACACGAGAAACACTGTTACCGGGCGCGGCAATGTGGCATTCCAGCTTTGCAGGGCTTGCATGGCATAGAACATCAGCGCGATGCCCGACTTCATGTCGAGGACGCCGGGCCCGTGAAGTCGGTCTCCCTCAGCGCGGCATGGCATGGTCGCCAGCGTGCCCAGCGGATACACCGTATCGAAGTGGCCCAGAAGCAGTACAGGTTTCTGCGCACCATTTCCCGCGAAGTCAATCTGTAAGTTGTCGCCGTAATCCTCCGTCCGATGCAGTCGGGCTCTCCCCCCGAGTTCTTCGAAGATGCCTGCCAGGAACGCTCCCATCCGGTCCGCCGCGGCTTTGTTGTCGCTGGGAGACTCGATTGCGACGAATGCCCGTATGGTTTCCAGCATCGCCGGCAATCGCTCCTCGAAATACCGCAACCTGTCGGACGATACGGAATCCCTGTCTACTCGCCGCTTTGCCGATTTCTTTGTGCCCTTCATTCGCGCCTCCTGCGGTCTTGCAGCGTCTTGCCGCGCAAGCGGTACAGTATAATCGTCACGCCGTTTTAGACGACTATGAATGAAACCAACCCTGCGCCAGATGCTTCGCCTGGGGCGACGAAGATCGCGTACGACATTCACCAAATCCTCAAAATTCTGCCTCACCGCTATCCCCTGCTGCTGATCGATCGCGTCCTGGAACTGGAGCGCAGGCACCGGGTCGTCGCCATCAAGAACGTCACCATCAACGAGCCATTCTTTATCGGCCACTTTCCCGGCCTGCCGATCATGCCCGGCGTTCTCATCATCGAGGCGATTGCACAAGCTGGCGGGGCCCTGCTGCTTACGGAAATTGAGGACCGCAGTGAAAAAGTAATGGTCTTCACCGGCATCGACCGGGCGAAATTTCGCAAGCCAGTCAGCCCCGGCGATCAGTTGCGCATGGAAGTGACCGTGACCGGCTGGCGCTCCGTCCCAGGAATGACCGCGGCCCGAATGCAAGGCTACGCTTTCGTCGGCACTAAGAAGGTGGCCGAGGCGGTGGTCTCTTGCCAGCTCATCGACAGTTCACGCGGACGCGGCTCGAGCGACGATGGTGCCGGCGGATCGTAACCGTGAATGCACCCAGTCAGCGTGGCAAGCATCCCCGATGATTCATCCCACAGCCATCATTGATCCCGGCGCAAAGGTTCCCGCTTCCTGCCACGTCGGCCCGTATTGTGTCATCGGGCCAGACGTCGAGCTCGGAGAAAATTGCCGCCTGCAGTCGCATGTCGCCATCGAAGGGCCGACCAGGATCGGAGCCCACAATTCATTCTTCCCTTATGCGGCGATTGGCATGGCGCCTCAGGATGTGACGTACCGAGGCGAGCCGACCCGCCTGGAAATTGGCGATCACAATGAAATCCGCGAGTACGTGACCATCAATCGCGGCACGGTGAAAGGCGGAGGCCTCACCAAAATCGGCAGCCATCTGCTCATCATGGCATACACGCATGTGGGACACGATTGCGTGATTGGCGATCACGTGATGCTGGTGAACGGTGCGACGCTGGGCGGCCACGTGACCGTCGAAGAGTGGGCCGTAGTGGGAGCTCTCTGCCCCGTGCACCAGTTCGTAAGAATCGGCGCGCACTCCTACATCGGCGGAGGCACCACCATCACCCAGGACGTCCTGCCCTTCTCGATGACGTCAGCGGCACGCGAGACCCACGCGTACGGCATGAACAAGGTGGGCCTGCAGCGCCGCGGCTTTTCGAAAGAGCGCATCGCCAAAATTCATCACGCCTACAAGATCCTTCTGGCCTCGAAGATGAACACCTCGCAGGCGCTGGAGAAGCTCAAATCGGAGTCCGACCGCGGCGAAGATGTCGATATGCTAATCCGCTTCGTCGAGCGGGCGGAGCGGGGAATTATCAAGTAAGACCCTGCGCCTCTTGAGCCCGTACAGGGATGATCCTCCTGCTCGGGACCTCGCCGCAGCCGTGAATCCCAAGTGCTAGACTGACTCCGCGTTCCCTCGGGAGCGCCCGCAGTTCTATGCCTGCCCAGAACGAAAAACTCGGCCTGATTGCCGGCAATGGCAAGTTCCCCTTTCTCGTGCTCGATGCCGCCCGGGCTCAGGGCTTTGAAGTTGTGGTGGCCGCCATCAAGGAAGAGGCATTTCCCGAAATCTCTGACCACGGAGCCGCATCCATCCACTGGCTCTCGTTGGGAGAACTCTCCAAGCTGATTGAGACCTTTCAGCGGGAAGGTGTGCGCCGCGCCATCATGGCCGGACAGGTGAAGCACAAGCAGATTTTTTCCAGCATCCGTCCGGATTGGAGATTGGCAAAACTTCTGCTCTCGCTCACGACACGCAACACCGATTCCTTGCTTGGAGCTGTCGCGAAGGTTCTGGCGGATGAAGGCATCACTCTCGAGAAGTCCACCTGGCTGCTGGAGCCGCTCCTGGTCAAACCCGGAGTTCTGACTCTACGTATGCCCACTGAGCAGGAGCGCAATAACGTCGAGTACGGACGCGCCGTGGCGAGAAACCAGGCGCAGCACGATATCGGCCAGACGGTCGTGATTGCCGAATCCGCGTGCGTCGCGGTGGAAGCCATGGAAGGCACCGACGCGACCATCGAACGCGCCGGACAGATCATGCGCTCGCTGCACGGAGATGCTTCCACGCTGAGCCGGGCCCTTACCGTCGTGAAGATCGCAAAACCGAATCAGGACATGCGCTTTGACGTTCCGGTGATTGGCGTCAAGACGATCGAGGTCATGCAGGCAGCCGGCGCCACCTGCCTCGCGGTGGATGCCGGCAAGTGCCTGTTGCTGGATGGTCAGAAGGTGATCGATGCCGCGAATGCAGCAGTCATCGCAATCATCGCAGATGAGGGAAAGTAAAACGATGCAAGCCAGAACTCAACTACCGACGGAAAGCGCTGGCATCGCCGATCAGTTGCAGCGCGCCTTTTATGGCAGCGCGTGGCACGGTCCTGCAATCGTGGAAATCCTGGAAGATATAGACGCGCTCACTGCGGCGGCGAAACCCATCGCAAATGTCCACAGCATCTGGGAGCTTCTGCTGCACGTCGCTGCCTGGGACGGAGCTGCCTTAACTAGGCTCAGCGGATCGAAGTGCCAGCCGACCGGCCATCAAAATTTTCCTCCCGTCACAAATCCCACGGAAGCGGCGTGGCGCAAAGCCGTGTCAGACGCGAAGCGTACCCACGACAAGCTGGTCAAAACGGTTTCTGGATTATCGGATGAGCGCCTGCGGGATCGTGTTCCGGGAAAACGCTACAACTTCTATCACATGCTCCACGGCTTCGCCCAGCATGAGCTCTATCACGCCGGCCAGATGGCACTACTGAAGAAGGCGGCACTGGGATGAATATGTAGGGACAGCCGCCATCGGCTGTCCAGTCGAGCGAAGCTCGACGGCGAGCTATGGGGCGCTCACCACTTCCGAAAAATCACCGCGACCGCTACGACGATCAGGGCGAAGCCCACCAAATAGTTCCAGCGTAGGGGCTGTTTCAAATACAAAACCGAAAACCCCGCGAACACCGTAAGCGTGATCACCTCCTGAATCGTCTTCAACTGGGCCGCGCTGAATTCGTAGGAGCCGATCCGGTTCGCCGGTACCTGGAAGCAGTATTCGAAGAAGGCAATCAGCCAGCTGAGCACAATCACTTTATAGAGCGGCACCTCGCGATACTTAAGATGCCCGTACCACGCGAATGTCATAAAGATGTTGGAGATAGTCAGCAGCGCGATCGTCCTCATGGGGGCGATGGATTCCTTTCTATGGACTGGGGGCTCAACGCTCCACGGCGTCCGGGAATACAACTCAGAGCTGCCGCCCAGGATGCTCTTTCCGAGCTTTGCGTTTACAATTCCTTCCGGCAACCGGCCCAGCGAGAATTTCTCTGCCAGCGCACAATCCGATCTCTGTCGCCGTCGTGGGCGTAGGCGTTTTCGGACGCAATCATGCCCGAGTCTACAAGGAACTGGAGTTGCAAGGCGAGGCAGTACGCCTGCTCGGCGTTGTCGATCCCGACACAGCCCGCGCAGACGCGGTGGCGCGCGAGTTCGAGTGCAAGGCGTTCGGCTCGGTGCAACAGCTACTCACCACCCACAGCGAAGTGCAGGCGGCGTCCGTAGCTACTCCCACGCTGCATCATCTTTCCGTCGCCCGAGAGCTGATGAAGAGCGGCGTCGATGTGCTCGTCGAGAAGCCCATCGCAGCCACGCTGGACGAGGCAGACGAACTGGTAGCCCTTGCCCGGCAGCACAAAATTATTGCCCAGGTCGGACATCTCGAGCGCTTTAACCCGGCGGTTCGCGCCACCGTTCCCGTCCTCACCAAGCCAATGTTTTTCGAAGTGCACCGCCTGAGCGTCTTCACGCCGCGGTCGCTCGACGTCGACGTGGTGCTCGACCTCATGATTCACGATCTCGATATCGTGCTGGCGTTCGCCAAGTCGCCCGTGAAAGAAGTGCGCGCCGTGGGGTTGCCCATCCTCTCGAGCAAAGTAGACATTGCCAACGTGCGGATTGAGTTTGAATCGGGCTGCATCGCGAACTTCACCGCCAGCCGCGTCTCCACTGAGCGGGTTCGCAAGTTGCGTTTCTTTCAGCCCCGCCAGTACATTTCGCTCGATTACGGGCGCCAGGAGGTGCTGGTCTTCACCGTCGGAACCGACGGCGCCGGCGCTCCCTCCGTGAATCCTCAAATCGGCGTAACCAAACCGCCGGTGGCCTCCGAGGAACCGCTTCACGCCGAGTTGAGATCCTTCCTGCGAGCCGTGCGTGATCGATCAACGCCTGTAGTCCCGATGGAAGACGGCCGAAGGGCGCTCGCGCTGGCTCTCGATATCGTTGCCGCCATCCGCGAGCATGGCAACAAAGTGGGCCTCGCGGCAATCCGCCATACGAAACAGTAGATCCAGATTCCCCCGCCCCTCTACGGCCCGGACGCCAGCGAGCCTCTTCCAAGCAAACCGTTTCCCGCGCATTTACATATGTTTACACACCGAAGTCGGTCCTCGATTAGGAGCAGCGAAATAGCGGGAAAGATGCGAGAATAGAAGTACTTTGGCGGTTCAGCACTGCGCGCCCCGAGCATGTCACTTGCAATGCCAGATGCAACGCCGCCAGTGTTCTTCGTGTCTAAGTGACAGGCACTTAAATCCAGCGCATGCCGATTACGCAAATTCCATTTAAGGATCCGGTGCCGCCTCCACCGCCGCCTCCGGAACCACAGCCCGAGCAACTCGGTCTCTACGATAGCAGCGACTGGGAAACCGCCTATCGAGAACTCGATTCGCGCGTTCCCCATCTGCTCATCCAATTGCAGGACGATCTGGCACGCTCGCGCCGCCGCGAAGCAGCGTGGATTTCCATCATTACGCACCTCTTGCTCTTCATCTTCTTGTGGAACCTGCCGCTCATCGAGAAGACGATTGGGATTCATCGTGCCGTCGTCATTCCGATCAACCCTATGCAGGACAAGAACGTCACCTTCCTGCCGCTTCCCCCGGACCTTCAGAAACCCACTCGCAAACCGAACACGAATGTGATGTCGGATAAAGACCGCATCGCCATGTCGCGGCATCCGCAACTGGATCCCAACGAACTGCGCAAGATCCTGACGCCTCCACCGGGTGCACCGGGCCCTCCGGGACCGCGCTCCGCCCAACCCGCTGCGCCGCCCCAACCGGCTCCCCCCAATCAGGCTCCGGGTCAGCAAGCCCCGCAAGCTACCGAAAGGCCGCAGTTCCAGAGCAATCAGACCGCGCAATTACAATCACCCGCTCGTCCCAACAACAATTTCAGCAAGTTCGCCGCGCCGATGACTGCGGGTTCAGCGATCCAGCAGGCCACGCAAGCCGCCGCAGCAAATCGCGGAGGGGGTGGTCAGAGTGGTGATTTCGGTTTGGGCACCGGCCAGAAGGGGCGCCAATACGGTGCCCTCGAGATTCTCAGTGACACCCAAGGCGTGGACTTCGCGCCCTATCTGCAACGGATCGTCGAGGTGGTTCGTCAGCAATGGTATCTTCTGATTCCACAATCTGCCGAGATGAAGAAGGGAAAACTGGCGGTTGAGTTTGTGATCAACAAAGATGGAAGCGTCGCCCAAATGCGCTTGGAAAGCTCAGGGGATGTATCTTTGGATCGTCCCGCGTGGGGCAGCATCACCGGTTCTACTCCCTTTCCGCCGCTTCCCACCCAATTTCGCGGTCCTTATCTGGCCCTGCGCTTCCGCTATTACTACAACCCCGACAAAGCCGATCTCGAGTAGCTCACGTTCGAATCCTTTTCCTGCCAGGCTGATCAAATCGTTAACAGCGCGTTCTGCGTTGATTTTCTTTTCAGAAGAGCATAGCTGTGCAGAAGATGCCGGTACTCTTCGTCGGCCATGGTTCGCCGATGAATGCCATTGAGAACAATGCCTTCACCCAGGCGCTGCGCGACCTAAGCGCGCGTCTGCCAAGGCCTAGGGCGGTGTGCGTGATCTCGGCGCATTGGGTAACCTCGGGATCGCACGTGCTAGCATCTTCCCGTCCCCAGACCATTCATGATTTCTACGGCTTTCCCCGTGCTCTCTACGAAGTTGAATACCCGGCACCCGGCGCGCCCGCTGAAGCCGGAAAGCTGGCGGAGAATCCTGTTATTGTGCCCGACGAAAAGTGGGGACTCGATCACGGCTCGTGGAGCGTGTTGCGGCACATGTATCCCCATGCGGATGTTCCCGCGTTTCAATTGAGCCTGGACGAACGCCGCACTCTGAAAGAGCACTTGGAACTGGGACGCGAGATCAAGCAACTACGCCAGCGCGGGGTCCTGATTCTGGGCAGCGGTAACGTGGTGCACAATTTGCGCCAGATTGACTGGAATGATCCCCATGGCTCCTTCGACTGGGCGCGTGAGTTCGATGCCAGAGTGAAGGATTCGGTGGACGCGCATGATGCCGCTGCTTTGGCTGTCCCGGTGAAGTGGGGAGAGTCGCTGCTGGCCGCCGCTCATCCTACGCTCGAACATTATCTGCCACTGCTGTATTGCATGGGCAGCACGGATGCGAAAGATCCCATTTCGTATCCCTATGAAGGCTTCGATTTCGGAAGTATCTCGATGCGCGCAGTGCTGTTCGGCGGGGAATCGCTGGATCGGAACTGAGGGTGCCCCACTTCTCGCCGCCTTTGCGAGAAGTGGGATCTTTCTTCGAATCGTAGAAGACCTGGACTCACCAAACCCGGCAGCGGTGCTGATTCACCATTGGCGAACCCGCTTTGCAGTGGAAGGCTTCCTGGAACTCCGGCATGTTGGACACCACTCCATTGGTCCGATATTTCTCCGGCGAATGCGGGTCGATGGTTGCGCGCAGGCGCTTGGATTCGTCGCGGACGTGTCCGCACCAGCTCTGCCCGTATCCCACAAAGAATCGCTGCTCCGGAGTAAGGCCTTCAATCGGCTCCAGCTTCTGATTCTTGGTGTCTTGCTTCCAGGCCATGTAGGCCAGCAGTAGTCCTCCCAGGTCGGCCACATCCTCGCCCAGTGTCAGCTTGCCGTTGATTTTGATGTCATCGATGATGGTGTAATTCGAATACTGGTTGGAGATGCAAGCAGCGCGTTTCTCGAACTCTTTGCCGTCTTCCGGCGTCCACCAATCGCGCAGGTTGCCTTGCGCATCGAATTGGCGGCCTTCATCGTCAAATCCATGCGTGAGTTCGTGTCCCACCGTGCCGCCGGTATCGCCATAATTCGGCGCAGCATCGGAATCGAGATCGAACGCCGGTGGCTGCAGCACCCCCGCTGGGAAGTTGATGTCGTTCATCTGCGGGTTGTAATAGGCGTTCACGGTGGGCGGCGACATGTCCCACTCGCCCCGGTCCACAGGCTTCCCGATCTTCGCCAATTGCCGGTTAAATTCGAATTGCCGTGCCCGTTGGAAGTTACCGAGATTGTCTCCGCGCACAATTTCCAGCTTGCTGTAGTCCCGCCACTTGTCCGGATATCCGATCTTGTCGGCCATGCCGTGCAACTTCGCGAGCGCCTGTTCCTTGGTCGCCGCCGACATCCAGGGAAGACTCTTGATGTCCTCCTGCATCGCCGCCTGAATCTCTTTCACGATCTTCACGGCTTCTTGCTTCGCCTGTGGTCTGAAATATTTGTCGACATATGCCTGGCCCAGTGCTTCTCCTAAGTAGTCGTCGATATTCTCGGTGCAGCGCTTCCATCGCGGCTTGAGTTGCTCCTGTCCCTGCAGCGTCTTTTCGTAAAACGCAAAGTTCTCGTTCAAAAACGCTGACGAGAGCTGGGGTGCATTCGCATGCACCAGGTGCCAGCGCAGGTAGGCCTTCCAGTCCTCCAGGCTCCCGTTGTTCAATTCCTCATTCAGGGTCTTAAAGAATGCCGGGGAGCTGACGTTGAGCGATTCCAGCTTGGGCAACCCAACCTTACTGAAGTACGCGGGCCAGGAAAAATCAGGAGTGATTTTCTCGAACTCGCTGCTGGTCATCTTGTGATCCAGGTTCTTGGGATCCCGTCGTTCGACCCGAGTCTGGGACCCTTTCGCCAGCGCCGACTCGATGCGCATCACAGTCTGGGCTTCCTTCGCGGCCACCTCTGGGGCATCGCCCAGCAGTTGGAACATCTTCTGCACGTGCTCCACGTATTGCTTGCGCAGTTCTTGTGACTTCGTATCGTCTTTGGTGTAGTAGTCACGATCGGGAAGCCCAAGTCCGCCTTGATCGGCATTGGCCACGACCTGGCTGGCGTCCCGAAAATCCTGGATCGACTCCAACCGGAACAGGACGTTGGCAGTCCTCATGGACGAGGCCACATCCGCCAGCTCCTGCTTCGAGCCCAGCTTGGAAATGCGGTCGAGCATTGGCTTGAGAGGCTCCGCGCCTTTGGCCTCGATTGCCTGTTCATCGGTACAGGAAGCGTAATAATCTCCGATCTTTTGCGTCACGGCATTGCGCCCCGGATCTTGCTTGGAAGCCGCTTCCAGAATCCCACGCAACCGCGCCGTATTCTCATCCTGCATTTTCGAGTAAGTATCCCAGGAGGATTGGTCCGGGGGGATCGGATTGTTCTTGATCCATCCTCCGCAGGAGTACGCAAAAAAGTCCGCGCACGGATCGACGCTGCGATCCATCGAGTGCACATCGAGTGCAGGCTGATGCTTCTCGGTGCTGGCTTGCTGCGCGATAGCGGGAGCGAGTGCAGACAATACTGAGAGCGCAATAGCGCCCAGGGGGAACCATGCCATGAAGAGACCTCTTCTGAATGAAGAATGCGAACGTGAAAGTATAAGCCCGGCTATCCAAATCCACAGCACCCACGAACCACGTAGCCCCGGACCCATTGGTCCGGGGCAGTCTCTAGCTCTTGCGCAGATGAATGGATCCATCACCAGTGTGTATCGTGAGCAGACTGCCTCCGCCATTCAGCTTGCCGTGGACTTCGTTGGTGCGAATCTTTCCTTCGGTCGTCACCGGCATATCGAGATCAATGTGCCCGTCCCCGGTATGCAGATCGACATCGGCCGACAGATCCGAAGGCAATTCAAGGGACACGCTGCCGTCGCCACTCTCCAGCCTCCAGTTAGCGCCCATCGTAGAACCCTGGCGTGCCACCGCGTCCACGTGACCGTCGCCGGTCTTGAGTTCCAGTTCATCAAACCGGCCGTTGGCGCGAATGTGCCCATCGCCGGTGGTCGCGTTTAGTTTGCCATCCAGGTTTTCCAGAGTTTCCGAGCCATCGCCGCTGTGCAGATTCATCGTTCCTTTCAGATCCGCGACTTCAATCCTCCCGTCCCCAGTGCGCAGATTCACATTGCCCTGCCGTGGCATCTGCACGACGACGTCCACCCGGTGCCCGGAACTCCACCCGAAATTCATATTGTGGTGGGGATAACGGACCTCGATTTCAACCGAGTTGCCGGTCTGGTGTTCCTGCACCTGGATGCCCCCTTCCCCAATTTTGTAGCGGCTGGTGATCACCTTGGCCTCAATCGTGTTCTGATCCCACGTATTGACGCGAATGTTCGCATCCGTGGTTTCAATGCGCAGCTCGGGATTGGCGCTCACGTTGTAGGTTTTCGACCATTCCTCGGCACTGGCCGGCAAAACTGCGGCAATGCTCAATATCAGGACCGAAAGTAAGCCTCGGCTCACGGAAGTTGTAGTCATAGAGTCCTCCGGCAGGCGGACACACATGCGCCCAGCCCGTTAGACGGGAGTACGGCAAAACAGTGAGTCTGGTTCCCGGAAAATACCCCTCATCCTCCCGGCAGATGGTAGGCCATGCGAAGCAGTGTCCGTTCCGAAAAGGGTACGTACAGCAGGGCGGCGCAGGCTGCAAAGGCCGCCCCCAGCCCAATCTGTGGCGTGAGCAGGAAAGGGGCTGCTGCCCACAACTGGTCGAGCGCCAGCACGAACGGAAACATCCGCCGAAACTTCTCCCCGAGACGCTGGTAATCAAAAGCGATGGAAGACAACAGATAAAACCGGAGTGGGATGCCGGCTCCGGCAGTGATCATGACAGTTCCCACCAGCGCGGTCGCGGCCCAGGGCGGCAGGAACGACTCCGCAATCCCCTCCACCGCGTGCAGGCGGATCAACGCGGTCCCATAGAAGATCAAGTACATGATTTGAATCAGCGCGAATAGCCCGCGCGTAATTCCCCGATGAGGAATGGGTACTTCGAGTTCGGGATGCAGCGCTGGGGCTGCTTGCTGGACTGGGCTCGCGGGGGACGCTGACAGCCTCGCCTCCGGAGCCTGCCGCGAGTCGCTTTGAATGGGCGCAATGAAGCGGTATCCCCGGCGCGCCAGCGTTTCCACGTAGCGGGGATTGGAGGCCGAATCGCCCAATACCTCCCGCACCCGGTTGATCGCAGTGTTGAGGCTGTGATCGAAATCGACGAAGGTGTCCGACGCCCAGAGTTTCTGCTGTAATTCCTCACGGGTCACAACTTCGCCGGAACGTTCCAAGAGCACGGCCAGCACCTGGAAGGGCTGCCCGGTCAGGCGCAGTTTCATGCCGCTCTTGCGTAATTCTCCCGCCGTAAGGTCGGCTTCAAATACTCCGAATCGCAGGACTCGGCTGCTGTTTTGCGGCGCGGGCACGACGCCGTAGTGTAGCAGGTCATCCGCGTAGGGGCGGACCCATTGGTCCGCCCTGGGAAGCGAAGCCAGCGCCCGGGAAGCCCGTTCCGTGCCCCATGGGCTTGAGGACTTGCGCGGAAGCGCTACAATGTCGGCGTGATCGCTCCCCCCAAATCCGACGCCCACAAACAACATCGCAAGGCCACCTACGCCTCGGAAGCTGCCGGTCTGCTGCTCGTCGCCTTTCTTCTACTGGCCCTGACCATCATTCGTTACTGGCACAACATCCAGTGGAGCTGGCGCTGACCGGAGGATCGCAGAATCCCGAACGCAAGATGCGTGAACCGCTCCTGGTCGTCATTCTTGGCCCCACCGCCAGCGGTAAGACCTCGCTCTCCATCGCACTCGCCAAGAAATTCAAGGGAGAAATCGTCAACTGCGATTCGGTCGCGATGTACGCCGAGTTGGATATTGGAACGGCGAAGCCCAGTCCGGCCGGACGCGCCCAGGTTCCACATCATCTGTTTGACTGCGTGCCTCCAACCCAGGAGGTGACTGCGGGAGAGTATGCCCGCCAGGCCCGCCGGATCCTCGCCCAGATCAAGGCACAACACCACTTGCCAATCCTGGTCGGAGGCACCGGCCTGTATCTGCGTGCTCTGCTGGAAGGCCTCTTTCCCGGCCCGCAGCGTTCCGAGGAATTGCGCGCGCGTTTGCGCCAGCGCACAGAACAGCGCGGCTCGGCATATCTCCACAGAATTCTCCAACGCCTCGATTCTGCCGCGGCCGCCAGAGTTCATGCCAATGACGCCCCCAAGCTGATTCGCGCCATCGAAGTCTGCCTGGCATCACGCCAGAAGATGTCGGATCTCTGGCTGCAAGGCCGCGACCCGCTGCGGGGATTTTCCATCTTGCGTCTGGGCTTGGATCCGGAGCGATCCCTGCTTTATGAGCGAATCAATCAACGCGCGCGCGAGATGTTCGATGGCGGATTAGTCGAAGAGACGCAGCAATTGCTGCAGAAATACGGAGCCGTGCGCATTCTGAATTCACTCGGCTACAAACAGGCGGTGCAGTTCCTGAAGGGCGAACTGTCACGGGATGCGGCTTTGGCTTCCGCCCAGCAAGCGCACCGCAATTACGCCAAACGCCAGATGACCTGGTTTCGAAGGGAACCCGATGTGCACTGGCTGCACGGCTACGGAGACGATCTCTCAATTCAGAAGCAGGCCATGAACTGGGTCGCTGCTAGTCGGCAAGACGGCCTTCATCCGCCGGCCGTCCGGCCGAGGAATATGTAGGGACAGCCGCCACCGGCTGTCCGGCCGAGCGAAGCTCGGCTTCGTTCGCCTGTACCGCGGACATAAGCTACTCGCCGCCCACCGTGAGCCCGTCGACGCGAATGGTGGGTGCTGCAACCGAGCCTCGGAATTCCAGATCGCTGGCAATTTCCGAGATGTTGAAGAACAGATCTTTCAAGTTTCCCGCTACCGTGATTTCTTCCACCGGATACCCGATTTCTCCATTCGAGATCCACAACCCGGAAGCGCCGCGCGAGTAATCACCAGTCACAAGGTTCACGCCCTGCCCAAGGAATTCCGTCACGTACAGGCCCTCCTTGATACTGGCGATCAGTTCTTTCGCAGTCTTCTGGCCGGGTTGCAGGAAATAGTTTCCCGGTCCGATGCCCGGAGTTCCCGCCAGTCCGCGCGAGGCATTCGCCGTAGTTTGCAGCCCAAGCTTCTTCGCCGTGTACGTGTTCAGCAGGTAGGATTTCAGCACACCGTTTTCAATCACGACGGTACGCCGCGTCGGGATACCTTCGCCATCAAATGGGCTGGTGCCAAATCCGCCGGGGATGGTTCCGTCATCGATGACCGTGACATTGTCCCCGGCGATCTTCTGACCCAGTTTCCCTGCCAGGAACGACGCGCCTCGGTACACCGAGTCTCCGTTGATCCCCTCGAAAACGTGCTCAAGGATGGAGGTCGACACCATGGGATCGAACACCACCGGCACCCTTGCCGTCTTTACCCTGCGCGCCCCTAATCGCCGGATCGTACGCTCGGCAGCGATCCTGCCCACTTTTTCTGGAGCATCCAATTTCTTCAGCATGCGCGCGACCGAAAACCAATAGTCGCGCTGCATGGCGCCGTTTTCCGTCTGCGCAATCGGCACCGCCGCAACCGAGCAATAAGAGCGGGAAAACTCTCCAACGAAGCCGTGCGAGTTGGCCAGCACTTTGTGCCCGGTGGCGGCGTCGAACGATCCCCCTTCCGAATTCTTGATGCGCGCATCGAAATCCAGCGCCGCCTTCTCGGTGCGGCGGGCATAATCGATTCTCTCCGGCCCGGGCAGCGAATACACGTCTTCGTGGTACAGATCGAGATCACCCGCAATCTGGCCCAGCTGATCGGCCGGCGGGATTCCGGCGAAAGGATCTTCGGAAGTAATTTTCGCAAGCTCCAGGGCCGAACTCAGCATGCGATCGAGGCCTGCACGCGAGAAGTCGCTCGAGTAGGTGCTGGCCGCGCGCTGCCCAAAGAAGACGCGCACTCCGATGGCTCTTGATCCGGATTCCTTCAGCGTTTCCACCTGCCCCAGGCGGACTAGCGTGGAGAATTCATCACCTTCGCGCACCACGCACTCGGCCGCTGTGGCGCCCCCCTTCACCGCGCGGCGCACGATGTCCGTCGCGACTTCTTTCAGGTCAGTTTCGACTTTCCGGTTTGGTGTTTCCAATTCAGCTGGGGTCATGAAAATAACTGTATCCGTCCCTTTTTAATCCTTGAGCAGTATCCGGGCCGATTCGCGCCAATCCGTGGCGAATGCTCACTGCATGAACCCGCCCGAGTCCTTCCGCGCGGTGCCGCCCACGGTCAGGCGATCGATTTTTAGAGTCGGGATGCCGACGCCCACCGGCACAGCCTGCCCATCCTTGCCGCAAGTGCCCACACCTTCATCCAGCTTCAGGTCATTTCCGACCATCGACACTCGCGTCAACACGTCAGGGCCGTTACCAATCAGCGTCGCGCCTTTGATTGGGGCGGTGATCTTGCCGTCTTCGATCATGTACGCTTCGCTCGCGGAGAACACGAACTTGCCATTCGTGATATCGACCTGCCCTCCGCCGAAATTCACGGCGTAGACCCCGTGCTTCACCGAGCGAATGATGTCCTCCGGATGATCCTCACCAGCCAGCATGTAGGTGTTGGTCATGCGCGGCATGGGAATATGCTCGTAGCTTTCGCGGCGTCCGTTCCCGGTATCGGAAATGCCCATCAGCCGCGCCGAAAGCTTGTCGCTGAGATAGCCTTTCAGAATTCCTTTTTCAATCAATACTGTCTCTTGCGTCGGCGCGCCTTCGTCATCCACGTTCAGCGATCCCCGCCGCCACGGCATGGTGCCGTTGTCCACCACTGTGCATTTCTCGCTGGCCACGCGCTTCCCCACCAGTCCTGCAAACGCCGATGTTTTCTTGCGGTTGAAATCCGCTTCCAGTCCATGTCCCACGGCTTCATGCAAAAGCACTCCCGGCCATCCCGGTCCGAGCACGACTTCCATCTCTCCCGCGGGAGCCTCGCGCGCATCCAGTTGCAGCAGCGCCTGTCGGGCAGCTTCCTTCGCGAAGTACTCGGGATTTTTGTCGCTGAAAAAGAAATCCAGTGCGACTCGCCCTCCTCCGCCGGCACTGCCGCGCGCGGAATTACCCTCCGTCTTGGCGATGCACGACACATTCATACGCGCCAGGGGTTGCGAATCCTCGGCAAACGTTCCATCCGAGGCGACTACCAGAATATTGCGGAGTTCATCCGCATAGCTGGCGCGCACTTCTTTAATTCGCACATCGTACGCGCGGGCGGCCTTGTCGGCGCGCATCACCAGCTCGACTTTGGCGCTGATCTCCGCGTCCACGCTAGGCAGGGTTACCGGATAGAGGCTGCGGGCCGCCGCCTTCTGGAATCCGGCGACTTTGGTTTTCGCGGGAGCGCTGGCGATCAATGCAGCCGTGCGGGCCGCGTGCAGAATACGATCGGAGGAAAGATCATCCGTGTAGGCATATCCGGTGCGTTCTCCCGAGACGACGCGGACTCCGCATCCGGCCGAAATGCCCTGCGATGCGGATTTCACCATGGATTCGTCCACCATCAACGACGTCGAGGAGAGATATTCGAAGTACAGGTCGGCGTAATCGCCGCCGGCAGAAAGCGCGGCCGCCAGATAATGCTCGAGGTCGCGTTCCGTGAGGCCGTAGTGCTCGAAGAAGAAACGGGCTTTATCTTTAATATTGATATTTTCCACCTAAATTAGATGCCCGCGAGCTCAGCGAAGACTCCACGGGCTACTCCCATCTCGAATTATCTCGATCTCGTGATTATCCCACATGCGCAACACGATCCCCTCGTGCCCCTGAAATTCCACAGCGGCAATGTTCATTCGTCACAGACTTGCGCCTGCCCGATGCGGACAATTCTCCCGTGACTCCCGAAAGCCTGACCCGGACTGTGCAGGACTTCCTCGCCGAAGCTTCATGCGCGGTGGTACTCGAGGATGGCGCCGTCACCTTCGATCTGGTTCGGTCAAAATATTCCATTTCCGGCGAATACAACAAGTGCCTGCTGCATCTGTGGTCGGCGGAGCGGAATGCCGTGCGGCGCGTGCTTGACGCCGAGGTGAAGTCCGGGACGCTGCGGCTCGCCGTACAGCGCTTGGGGCAGTCGCGGCCAACCAAGCTGGAAATTTGCCGCGAGCAGGATCGTCGGTCCCCGTCCGCCAAGAAAGCAGCGCGCGCCAGCTATGAGCAGAAACTGCGCCGCGCCCTCGAAAGACATTTTCCCGGATTCACGATTACCCGGCTGAGCTCCGGCGTCGATCTGGAAAAATCTTTTGGACCAATCTATGCCCGCGGATTGCTGCGGCAAGGCCAATCTGCATTTGCCCTCCTGGGCGTCAATGCGTCGGAAACTCAGGCTTCCATCGATTCGGCTTTGACCTTTGCCATTCTCTGGCTGGATGTCTGCCGCGAGCGCTCTGGCGGAAAATTCCTGGTCGAGGGACTCGTACTCATAGTCCCCCATGGCTGCTCCTCTCTGGTGCGGGAGCGCATGGCCAATCTCAATCGCGCAGCGGCCAAGTGGCGGCTTTTCGAATTCGATGAGCGCCACGACTCCATGCTGGAGATGGACTGCACGGACCGGGGGAATGTCGCGACCAGGCTCGTCCATGCGCCCAACAAGACCAGCGCCCTCCAACGCTTCGCCGCATCGATTGCGCGCATCCAGCAGATCCTGCCCAATGGCGAAGTGGCCGTACTCTCCCCGGCGGAGATTGCATTCCGCTGGCGAGGTCTGGAGTTTGCTCGCGCGCGCCTCGCAGCCGAGGCGGTCACCTTGCAAAGCAAACAAGACATTGTTTTTGGAGTCGGCGCGGAAGAGCGTGTTTTGGAAGACCGCAATTGGGCGCTGTTCGTGCAGTTGCTCACGGCATTGCGCGATGCGCGGCATCCCTACGGCGCACGCCACCACCCTCTGTTTCGCATGCATCCCGAGCGCTGGCTGGAGTCTCTGGTGAAAACTGATGTCAAGGTGATCGACGAGCAGTTGGAGACTGAGTCGGTGTATTCGCAGGTGCCGGCGTTTTCGGCGGCGGATCGGGCCATGATCGATGTGCTGACCTTAACTCGCGACGGCCGCCTGGCCGTTATCGAACTCAAGGCCGATGAGGATATTCATCTCCCACTCCAGGGGCTGGACTATTGGGCGCGCGTCCAGTGGCATCACGAGCGCGGCGAGTTTTTGAAGTTCGGATATTTCGGCGGCAGGGAGTTGTCGCAGTTGCCGCCTTTGCTGTTTCTGGTCGCACCGGCCCTGCGCGTGCATCCCGCCACCGACACGATTTTGCGCTACATCTCGCCGGAAATTGAGTGGGCCTTCCTGGGCATTGACGAGCGCTGGCGAGAGGGCGTCAGGGTCGTCTTCCGCAAGCGTCCCCAAAACCGTGTAGGGACGCGGAGCGACGCCGAGTATCAAATCCCGGGGGCACCCCAGACAAAGCCCGCGTGATCTGCCTTAGCCCTTCCATGCTCCCAGCAAGCGCCTGACATCCATGATCTGCGCTAAGTGATACGCGTTGTGATCGGCCACCAGCAGCGCTTCCCGCAGGATGGTCTGGCCGTCCCCCCAGGGAATCTTGGCGAACAAATCGGTCTTTGGATTTTCCACCAGATCGATCATCGCTTGCTGGTCCGCGCGAAATTGCTGAATGCTCTTGTTCCACTCCGCCGCACTCGCCGGACCTGCCGTCTTCGGCCAGTACTCTTCCGGCCACTTTGGCGAGACATGCTTCTTGCTCCGGCTGAATTCCACGATGTCCCATTGCGCGATGCGCATGTGCTCGAGAATCATCCAGGTAGAATGCGGAAAGTTCGCCGGCTTATCGCCTCGCATCTCCGGCGGGAAGTTCTTCATGACGTCATCGAACTTCACGTGCGCGCCCCCACCTGAAATCAGGTACGCGAGATTCTGCCGCAAGTGCTGATCATGCTCTTTGGTCATGAAGTTAGTGTAGCTCCAGCAGCGTGCACGATCCACGTAGGGACAGCGCATGTAGGGACAGCCGCCTCGGCTGTCCAGGCGGGCGCAGCCCGCCAGGAGGCACCACATCAGGTATGACCGCTAAAGAATTATTTCAGGCTCGACGCAGTCTGCGCCGCTCCCCCGTCGATCGCGTTTCCAATCGCGTCTCCGGACAGCACCAACTCTACGCGCCGGTTTTGCGCGCGTCCCTCGGCACTGTCGTTCGGCGCAATGGGCTCGGTCTTGCCAAATCCCCTGGCGTCGATTGAGTTCGCCGCCAGTCCTTGCTGCACGAAATAGTCGCGCACCGCTTGCGCGCGCTGCTGAGAGAGATTCTGGTTGTATTCGTCGCCACCTACGCTATCCGTGTGTCCTTCCACCGCCAGATGCAGGCTGGGATACGCCAGAATGATTCCGGAAACCTTTGCCAGGCGCTCGCGCGCGGCGGGCAGAAGTTCGTAGCTGCCGCTGCGGAACAGCACGTCGGACATATTGGCGATCAGTCCACGGGCGGAGTCGCGCGTTGCCAGAATTGAATTGAGCTGGGAAAGAAGGCGCGCGCGGAGATCGGCCTTGTCTTTTTCCGCTTGCTGGCGAAGAATTTCTGCCTGCTGCCGCAGGCTCTCCGACTGCGCGGCATCAGCTTTTGCCTTGTCCGCTTCGACGGCCAGCGCTTGCTGCTGCGCCACCGCTTCGGCTTTCGCCTTTTCTGCTTCTTCTTTCTGGCGCGCAGCTTCCTGCGCGGCCGCTAACGCTTCCTGCTTCATCCGTTCGGCCTCGGCTTTCGCCTGTTCGGCCTGGGCACGAGCTTGATCTGCCTCCTGACGTGCGGTTTCGGCCTCGACGCGGCGGCGTGCTTCCGCTTCCGCATCCGCCCGGGCCTTGGCTTCCCGAGCGCTCGCGGCAGCCTGAGCTTCGGCTTCCGCCTTCTGCTTCACCGCCATCATTCGTGCGTCCTCTGCGGTCTGGGTAGCTTCTTTCGCCGCAGCTTCGATGCTGGCCTTGTTCTGCTTCTGGCGGAAGAGATCTTCTGCGTGCATCGCCTGCTGGCCGGCCTTGCTGAGAATCGACGCCGCGTACTTGTCCGCCTCGGCAATGTGCGCGATGCGCAGAGCGTTGCGCGCCTCAAACAACTCCAGCGGAGTCTTGCTGTCAATGCCAAAAATGGCATCCTGAATATGCGTATTCGTCGATGAGTACGTCCCGCGCGTCACCAGCTCGTATTTCGCTTCAATGTTCTCTGTGGCCGCGCCGCTGATGGTCACGCTTTCCGCGACCACCATGTTGCCGGGCTGCGTCACTGCGAAATACGGCTCAGCCGTGACAATCATCCCAAAACTCTGCAGATCGGTGAATGCTTTCACCTGCGCATTTCCGTGATGATCCAGCGTCACTTCGCCCAGGTTCACCGGACGTCCTTGCGGCGAGACCGCCCACAGCACGTAGGTCAGATATTCCAGCCCGAACTTGGTGGCATCTTCAAATCCCTGAAACTTGGCCTCGATCTGAAAATTCGTCTTCTTGCCTTCGATCTTGGCTTCTCCGCTGGCTCCTTGCAGCAGATCGGTTCCCTGGAAATCAACTTTGGTCGATCCACCCTGCAGGCGATAGTGCATCGCCTTGCTGGTACGGGAAACGGTCGCGGTTGCAGCCGGGAACGAAGTGGAGTTGGACGTTTGCGATTGCGCGCAGTTCACCGCGGCGACAGCAAAGATCATGGCAAGAGACAGTTTTCTCACAGTGTTCTCGAATCTGGGGGAGATTGAGAGGTTTCTAATCCTCTCTATGGTGCGGGATATCACGCTGAATGAAAAGAACGAGAAGGGATGCGCCTTTAGTAACAACGACCCACGTAGAGACAGCCCCTTGGGCTGTCCCGCGAAGCGAAGCGAGCGGAGATGTAGGGGCGCGCCTCGTCCGCCCGGTCGAGCGATGCTTGACTCGATCTATCCCAGATCACGGAACAAACGCGATCGTTCCCTTCGGCCCCACCACCAACGCCCCACCCTCGGGATACGCGCTCACCGCGTTGAATCCATACCCCTGTTTCTTGCTCCCGCCAATGCGATGCGGATTGTTGGGCAACTCGAAATCAAAAATGAAATCTTCCCCGGTGATGAACAGGCGCTGGGGTGAAATAGGTTTTACCCGGATTTTCTTCCCGCTGGCTTCTGCCGCCTTCTGCGCAGCATGCTGTTGCGCAGCCTCCTGGTTCACCCGTTGGTCGTACGCTGCCGAGGAGAAAAACGCCAGCGGCCTGATACTTGCCAGGCTCCACGTCTTTCCTCCATCTTCGGTGAAAGCTAAGTTGGGTCCGTCTCTCTTGGGCTTCTTGTAGTCCCCTCCCGCAATCACGCCCTGCAGCGCGTCCCGAAATGCGATCGAGAAAATCCCGGTGGAGTCCTCGCCATGCAGGATCGGTGTGTCGAATACCTGCCAGTTCTGGCCTCGGTCCGGCGAATGGAACACCCGTGCCACCTTCCCCCCAGTCGCGAACCAGAGGTTGCGGTCACCGGAATCTCGCAAGATCGCAAGGCTGCTGTTCGACGCGGCGAAGGCCCCCTCCCCCTCAATTGCCTCAGGCATAGCCGAACTCGGCACGGGACGCCAGTTCTGGCCATCTTCCGTTTCCAGCAACTCGAATTTCAGTTTGCCGGATTCATCTGCAATCGGATCCCCCAGAACGATCCCGTGCTTCGCATCCCAGAAAGCAATCGCGTCGAAGAATCCCTTGGGCTTCTTATTGGTGAATTGAAGCTGCCAGTGCTTGCCCCCATCCTCGGTATGATAAATGCGGGATTGCTCCCCGGGCCCCGAGGACATCAGAAAGGCTTCGTCAGCGGAAAAGGCCACCACGCCACGGAAATCAAGCGCAACCGCATCCGGAACTTGCGCCGGAGTCCAGGTGCGGCCGCTATCCACCGTACGTAAATAAGTCCCGTGAGTGCCGCTGGCCCACGCAACCTGCCGCGAAACGGCGCTCACCCCGCGCAGGTTTTCGGTCGTGTGCGAAATCTGGAGGCGCGGCCCTTGAGCCACGGCCGTAGTGGCGAGCAGGAGCAAGTACAGCAATCGCATGCGGGCATTGTCGCAGAAAACATCCGCGGTATAGAAGGCGTTTCTAAGGTGCGAAGCCAAACCGGCAGCAAGAGAAAAGGAAGCCCCTTATTTCGCCGTGAAGTCGGCGAAACTCGCCGTCTTGCCGATGTAGATGCGCAGAGTACATCGCGCCCCCACGTGTGCAAAGGCCACTTCCAGCGCATCGGCAGCCTGCTCCACCTGCACCGTTTCCATGGTCGCCTTCGCCACGTCCTGCTTCTCATCGTACGCGGCGCCGGCCGTCACGTTCTTGTTCACGGCCAGGCTCCAGTTCCCGCGCGCCGGGATCGGATACAAAGTGTACGCGCCGATGGGAATCATGGAGCTGCCCAGCGTGAGCTCCGCCTCCGTGAACAGCGTCATCGCCGTGCCGCCAGGGACTAACGGCTTGCCGTTCTGAATTCTCTCCTTGTTACTGGGGACCGGGTTGTACCGCACGTACACTTGCCGCCCGTCATCCAGATTGCACGTCGTGGTGGAAGTGGCAGGCCCGGACTGCGCCGCCACCCAGGGACTTAACAATAACGATATGAGAACCGCTCTCCAGACAAATGTGGCCGACATGGGTATGGAAAGCCTCCGCGCAGAAGTGTAGCCCCGGAGAGGCTTGGAGGGGAAGAATTTTAAGGAGTTACATACAAAACGAGCGCCAGGCAGTCTCCTTCGGTCATGCGTCTTCGGTGACGTTTCCCCCGCCTCCCGCCGTTGCTACCGTGACTGGCAGGTACCGGTGCGTCGGGTGCCAAGCGAGGACGGAGTCAATGGCGAAATCAAAACTGAGAATTCTTTACGGCGAAGGGGAAGACGAAATCTTAGCGCAGCAAGCCGCGGCCATGGAGAAGGCGGGGCATACAGTTCACAAGGCCGCAGGGCGCAAGGCCGTGGATGAGGCTCTGAAGAAGTCCACCTTTGACCTGGTCGTTCTGGGCGCGACCATGACCCGCAACGACCGCCATCATCTGCCTTACGTGGCAAAGAAGGCCAATGCGGAAATTAGCGTGCTCGTGCTGCACGCCGACGGGACGCGTCACCCCTACGTCGATGCTTGCGTGGATACCGGAGCCAGCCTGGAGAACATCCTCAATCGCATTGAAAGCATGAATATCGCAGGCATGATGCCGGCAGCCAAAGCAGCAGCCGCCAGCGCAGGTAAGTAGCCACTCAGACCATCAACACCGAAACCCACGTAGCGAAGCGAAGCGAGCCCCCCGAAGCCACATCTCCGGACAAATGCACCGCCCTGTGCGAATGCTTCCTGGTGTTTAAGGCAGCGTGCGCGTGGCCTGCTTTGGTGCCCCCTTGTGGTCTTTGGGATACACCACCAGGCACCGCCGCATCCCTTCGCCTTCGCTCTGCGTAATCAAGTCGGCTTCATCTCTCAGCGCCAGGTGAACAATCCGCCGTTCGCGCGACGACATCGGGCTGAACTGGTAGGGCGTTCCGGTCTTGCGAACTTTTTCGGCCGCGACGCTGGCCGCCATCCGGAGCTCACGAATGCGCTGTGCCCGGTGATTCTGGCAATCGAAGCTGATTTTTTCGTGCTCACCCGAGGGCAGGCGCAGCATCTCCAGCGCGAGAAGCTCTAAAGCACGCAGCAATTCGCCCCCGCGATCGAGCAGCAGCGTAGAATCAGGCCCGGAGAAATCCACCAGAATTTCCGGCGTCTCCCAATCGCGGTCCTCTGGGATGGGAGGATCGACCACGATCCGATACTTAAACCGGAGCCCGCCGTGCGTGACCACGGCCTGCAGAAACTCGTTAATTTTCTTGGCGGCAGCGACTTTGTCGGGAATGGACACGAATAGCTCCTGGCTTCTAGCTCCTAGCCTCTAGCTGCACTCTGCACTCGTCTGATCCCGGAGTTGACCCCGAAGGACGACACATGCCGGCTTTTGCTCCAAGCTAGTAGCTAGCAGCTACTTATCTTTCTTCCGCGCACGCTTGGCCATCATCTCACGCATCTCTTGCCCCAGCGACGTGCGATTCATTACCGCCTGCTGCGCGATCGAAATCAAATTGGCTTCCGCATAGTACAGATTCAAGCCCGCTGCCAGCCGGAAGAAGATGAAGCCCATCATGAGCGGCATCATCACCGTCATCATCTTCTGCTGCGCGGGATCCATGCCGGCCTGCGGCGTCATCTTCTGCACCACCAGCATGCTCACCACCATGATAATCGGCAGAATGTAAGGGAACGGCTCCGCCGCCGACAGATCCTTGATCCACAGCCAGTGGGCGTGCCGTAGATCGATCGCCGCTCCCAGCATCCTGTAATACGCGATCAGGAACGGAAACTGAATCAGCATCGGAAGGCAGCCCCCCGCCGGATTCACGCCCTCTCTCTTGTAGATCGCGCTGATCTCTTCATTCATCTGCGCCTTGCGCGGATCCTTCAGGCTGTACTTCTTGTACTTCTCCTGGATAGATTTGATCTGGGGCGCCACGCGCTGCATCTTCAGCATGGACTTCATCTGCGTGATGCGCAGCGGCAACAACGCCACGCTGATGATCAGCGTTTGCAGGACAATGGCCCATCCCCAATTGGGCACCACGTGGTGATAGGTCCATTTCAGCCATACAAATAGCGGCTTCGCAATGATTCCCCACCAGCCAAAGTCGACCAGCCCGTTGAGATCGTTGTCCCCGCCGGTCACGCCCGGCACAGGAACTTTCTGCAAAACCTCAAGTTCCTTGGGCCCGGCGAACAGCCGTTCCGAGGTCGGCCCGTGGAGATTGCCCACAGCCGCTCCGATCACTTCTACATTCGTTTTCTCGTTCGGATTCTTCTGCGGATCCGTCACCACGGACAGTTGATTGCGCAGCGTGACCATGGCCGCTGACCCGGGATCGTCTGGGATAAACACTGCCGCGAAATAGAGGTCCGTGGGTCCAGCCCAGTGGAACGGCCCCGGCACCGTCCCCCCTCCACTGATTTTCTTGATCGCGACGCGTTCGATGTTTTTGTTGTACTGATAATCGATATTGCCCGCGTTGTAGAACGCAGGCGTAACCTGGTCGCCGAACCCCGCCGGCCAGGCCGGAAGGGCCGCCACCGAGCTGCCCTTGTACGTGACGCTCGTCTCCACTTTCACCACATAGCTGTTATCGAAACCAAACGTCTTGCGGACCGAAAGATCCCGATCGGCGTACTCGAAGGTTACCGTCGCAGGAGTATTTTGCTGCCCCTCCACAGATGAGGCATACAGGGCGTAGCTCAACTTGCCGCGCAGATCGGCGTCATAAGTCCACAGCGAGAGCGGATACCCGAATTGCGGCGCAGCCGCCGGATTGACCAGATCAAGACGCCCGTTCTCCGCCTCGTTGTCGTACTTCTTCAGGATCCACGATTTGACCTGCGCGCCGCGGTTGGTGAACGTGATCCGGTAAAGATCGTTCTCCAGAACAATTTCCTTCTCGCTGGCCGCCTGTTTCGTCACTCCTACGGGTACAACCGGCGCGGGCGCGGTGGTTGCGGTGGGAGTCTTGCTCGTTGGGGGTTCCGCGGCTTTGGACTGGCTCGGTTGCTGCTGCGGCGGAGTGGCCGTCGGAAGAAATCTTTTCAGCAACGGCTGGAAGGCCAGCATGATCACGAACGTGACCAGGAAAATCAGCAGTAAACGCTTCTCGCCGCCCGGTTGGTGTTGTGGATTTTGATATTCGGCCAAGTAAAGTCTTTCCTCAGATCGCGTCGTGCATGGGGCCGTTATGGCGCCCGGCATGACTGATCTCTTCGCAATTTCCGCCGCGCTTCACCACTGGATCGTATCCGCCCTTCACAAACGGGTGACAGCGCAGCAAACGCCGGACCGCCAGCAAGCCTCCGCGTAGCACTCCGAAGCGCTCCACCGCCTCCATGGCATATTCGGAACAAGTCGGCACGTACCGGCAGGCCGGCGGAAACAGGGGCGAGACGATGCACTTGTATCCCCGCAGCAACTGCAACGTCACGCGTTGAGCGAACTGGCGCATCATTCAAGCCTCATCTTTGCGGCTTCGCACTTCGGGAAGAATCCCTGCCCTCGTCTGCCTTGCTACCGAGCTTCTTCTCTATGACCACGAAAGCCTGCCGGACTTCCTTCAGCACTGTCTCGAACTCGGTCGTTAACACGATCTTCTTCGGGTTGATCACAACATCCGCTGCCGCTCCCGGCCAAACTCGCGTGAGTCTCACTGCCTCCCGCAGACGGCGTTTGATCCGGTTGCGTTGCACCGCGCCTCCCAAAGCGCGGCCTACGGTAAATCCCACCCGCAGTCCGAATGCCGCTGCTGTCGCTTCCGGCCTCGGCCAGTAAAACACCGTCATCGACGACGAAAAATGGCGCCGCCCCTGCTTGTATACCCGCTCGAAGTCGGCGTGACTTAATAGCCGTCCCCTGCGCGGAAAAGTCTTTCGCGCTCGAGGCTCGAGACGTTGCTTCGATTCTCCACGCACGCTGGCGGTCGCAGGAACTCTAATCTCTTGTGTGACTCACGGGAACGTTGGCTTCTGCGCCCCGATTCGGGGGACGATTCCGGGTTGCTATTCGCGGAAGCCTGGCTTCACTGAGACCCGCTTGCGCCCCTTGGCGCGGCGGCGGGATAGAACCTTCTGGCCGCCCTGGGTCTTCATGCGCGAGCGAAACCCGTGTTTCTTCGATCGCTTGCGCCGGTTAGGTTGGAATGTACGCTTAGGCATTGAAAAGTACCTGCTCCTGATTCGTTCAGCGGTCTTGGGGCAAACTAAAAGTATAAATCAGCCGTCGCATTACCGCCAAACCCGCGAGCGTAGGATGTGGCGACGGGAAAAACGGATCCACCCCCAAATCGCCCGATTTTGACTTTGACTTTGGCCCGGGCCCGCGCGCCTTTGCGCAGGGCTCGCTTATGCGTTCGTGCGAGAGAGGGCGAGTACCTCTGACCGCAATCCACATGGCCAAAGGAAGCAGTACCGCCGCGTAGATGAATGAGAGAGATGGGAATTTTCGCCAATCACTTGCTTAGAGTCTTTCGTTAAAAAAAACGCCCGAGCAGTGAGCAATATTGCTCAGCCACGAAACCGCAGGAACGTTAACGTAGGACAGTCTTCTCCCAGGGGGCCAATAATGTCCTACGAAAGCACTTGGCTGCCACGCTGCGCTGTCTGTACAGAATCTGTAAACCTCGAAGAAAGCAAAACTGATGAATACGGGCGGGCCGTCCATGAAAACTGCTACATCTGGACTGTCGAATTGAAGAAGCCCCGAAAGAACATCGCAAGGATTGGCGATGAGCAGCTATTGCTGTCCAGAGCGGCGTCTTAATAGTCTCATCTCTTTCGTACAGCCTTTTGCCGCCCGATGACTGGGGCGAAGGTATGCGGAACATTTGCTCTCCGAGCAAATGGAGCCAGTCGTCCGGAATTATTTTCGGGCGTGCAAAGACGTCGATGCGAGAGGGGTGGCGGCGTGTTTCTGTCCTGACGCGGTGCATTATTTTCCGGGGCGCGCAAGACTGTTTGGCGCGGAGGCCATCGGAAACGCCATTGTGAGATGTGTTCAGGAACAGGGCGGCTACTGGACCGTTGACCAAGTACTTACCGATATCGGGCGTCACGCTGCTGCGGTGGAGTGGTCGTGATTGCAGGCAGTGCTCCGATTCCGGTATGCCAGCGACAATCAATTTTTGGCAGAGCCTGGGTACTGGGATGTATTCATTTCTGTTCCTTTATCAACCGATTCCAAAAAAGCCTAAAACTTAGTGCACTCGCCAACAGAATGGTTGCAGCGACGCTAGCAGGCCGCTACATTGATTCCACAAAGCTGCAAACGTTGACCGGGCCGCACATCAGAGCGGAGTTTGCTGGCTAGCTGGTGAAGAATCCCGTCCCCTCCACCCTTAGGCCCCGCCGCATCCGAACGTCAATTGGCGAAACGATTGGGGTTGACAGTAAAAACCCCTGCCTGGCGGATTTTGAGTGTTAAGGCGATTCTACGACAACTAACATCGCGCTCGGCAAGCACGGACACATTTTCGGACTTATTCACGACTTGAGCAATTTTGAACAGACACCAAATAAGTGGCGATTGTAAATTCACCTGGATGGGAGACGTAAAGAACGAAAGAACGGATGCGGTCTTCCCCGACATTTCGCCCTGTTCCCCTTGGTGGCGCAGCCTGGGAAATCCGTGTGCCACCTCTTTTTTTTCTTGGGAGAGTGTCACGCATGATGGCGTGTGGGATTTTGAATTGATCTCGTCCCTCATTCGTCATTAAAGATGAGAACTTCTCTTGCAAGTAAGCTGCAAATAGTTGACGTTCATGTGGGGATTGATCTTCTTTTTTTGCAAGTCTTTCGTACCTAGGTTTATGAAACGAGAATCTTCGACGCTGCCCGGGTGACGCAGCGCATTGGTGGGTAAAGTGCTACCAAATTCAACTCTCAACGGATGGGTTTGGTCTGGTGTGCTTTCTTGCGTGTTCTTTCCTGATGAAGTCTTGAAAGGTAGGAGGAAGACATGAAATCCCGCAACATTCCCTGCTTGGCTCTCTCGTTCTTGCTGCTCCCGTTGCTGGTACTCGGCGCCTATGCCGACTCGATCAACCTTGGAACAGCCGGCAGCTATGCGGTGCTGGCTGGCTCGGCCGTTACCAATACCGGCTCAAGCGTCCTCACCGGAAACCTAGGTCTCAGCCCAGGTTCCTCGGTAACCGGCTTTCCTCCTGGGATCGTGAACGGAACGATCAACGTAGCCAACGGCCCTGCGCTTCAGGCTCAAAGTGATCTGACCACAGCGTACAACGCGGCCATGGGCCTGTCCCCCACTATGACCTTGACGGGTCAGAACTTGGGCGGAATGGTTCTCACGCCCGGCGTATATTTTTTTGCTAGCTCTGCTCAGCTGACGGGGACGCTGACGCTCAACAACTTGGGTAACCCCAATGCGCTGTTCGTTTTTCAGATCGGGAGTACCCTGACGACAGCAAGCAGCTCGTCTGTTATTTTTAGCAATAGTCTGGCTGACCCGAACGTGTTTTGGCAGGTTGGCAGCTCCGCGACTCTCGGCACAACGACGGCGTTCCAAGGAAATATTCTCGCGCTCACCAGCATCACCCTGAATACCGGCGCAACCATTGGTTGCGGGAGCGCGTTGGCGAGAAATGGTGCAGTGACCTTGGACACTAACAAAATCGGAGGCGGTTGCGGCAGCAGCACGTCGACTGTTCCAGAACCCGGTACTATGGGCCTGCTGGGAACGGGGCTGACAATTCTGGCCGGTGCAGCACGTCGGAGACTGCGCATCTAACACATTCGGTTCGTGCACGCTTGATGGGGCGGCGCCATTCCGCGGATTCAAATCTCGCGGTCATCCTTACCGACGGGCACCCAGGACTCTTCTTTTTGCCTAGCGGAGTGCCCACGCCTGACGCGATTCATTTCTTCGGAAAGTTCGGGTCGTTCTTGATCTCGCGAAGCTGCTGGATGTGGCGTTCGGCGTGGGTGGAGATCTCCAGCATCCACTGCCAGCAATCGATCACCTCTCGATCTCCGAAGCTGTGCGCGCGCATGTCGTCGTTGGTGGTCTTGATGTATTCGATCATGGTGGCGCGCAGCGCCTGAAACTTCCCGAGTGCCTCGCCCAGGTCCTTGTAGGTATCGACTTTTTCGTGCCCACCGCCGGTCTTGGTATGCACTACACGATCGATGCCGTACCAAAGGATGTCGGCGTCGGTGGCCGAGGATTTCTTGTCCTTCATATCCGGCGCGGCCTTAAGGGATTTCTGGATGTCGTGCCAATAGTCCGGTTCAGCCACGGCCAGATGTGAAACAACTTCGCGGATGCTCCAGCGATCTGGCGAGGCCTTGTACTCCAGTTGCGCCGGCGATAAGCCATGCACCAGCTCGGCCACCATTTGCGTGGTCATTTCGAAGTGCACCAGGAGGTGTTCGCGGTCGTCGTTGGTCATGGGCGCGGCGAACAGGGGCGCTGCCAGCAGACAAACAGCCATTGTGAGAATCGTCCAACCGCGGAGCCTATACGTTCGGAGCGTGTTCATAGTGATGAGCATGGTGGTAGGAGCCACTTCCGAAATACATCACTTGGACGATCAGAGGAGAGGAAGGTTATCACTCGCCGAAGAGGATGAGGAGAATGCAAGGATAGCCGCATCGGCTGTGCGGCGGGCGGAGGTCTCTACCCGCTTTGACTTTCCTGAACTTCGATAATGGCAAATTCTCCTGTCTGTCGTGGGTTTCCGCCCCGATCTCCTCTATGGGAAGATGGGGGGCTGGCCAGCTTTGCATTTATGTGAGTTCGCCCACAGAAGCGGTTGCCCCAGCTTTCGTGGTGTTTGAAAGTTGGGTGCCACGAACCCCGACGCGATCGAGCATCATCCTGAGTTGAACTTCCGCCTGGACAGGCGAGTAGCTGAATTGAGTGCTTGAGGCGCTCAAAAATCCTCCCGCGATTGATGAGTTGCAGGGCCCGAGCTTAGCACTTTGGCATGGAGATGTTGAGTGCTATGGGGATATTTCAGCAGCTACTGGGCCGTCACCACGGGCTCAGTGTCACCGCTTCTCCGAAAGCGTGCGTCTTTTCAATGTCTCTAGCCACTCAATCACAATCGTTTGCAACGCGATGCGGTGATCCGAAAAGCTGTGATCGGTTTCTACGGTGGTGTGTTCCAGCGTGACGGAACCCTTTTGCCGAATTGCGGTGGCGAGCGCTTCCATATCGGTGTGATTCTGATCGTCGGCTGCGACAAGGAGCACAGGGCGTTCGCGTAATGCGTCAGCCCACTGGACGTAGTCCCAATCTTTGGCGTGCCGCTCCGCTTCCGCGAAAAGGCTAGACGCAGTTGCACCTCGTACTGGATGCAATTGGGTTTCCCAGCGTTTCAACCGAGCCTCCCGCCCTTGCTGGTCGGCGTTGAGCCTCCCTAGGTTCACCGCTGAGATCATGGCGACAGCGCGGATGTTAGGATCATTAGCGCCCTCATATCCTGCTAGGAACGCCCCCATGCTGTGTCCGACCATCACCAACGACTGTGTGTCGATGCGATACTTCGATGCGTTTGCCGGATCGCGGAGGAAATGCACCGCCTCTGCCACATCTTCTATAGCGGATGACTGCGAGAACACACCCGACGTCCCCCAGGTTCCACGATAGTTGAACAACAGCACGTTCCACCCAGCGCGCCGAATGGACTGCGCTAGATCGCCATTGCTTTCATAACCCGGCAACCCATGCAGCAGCAGCACCGTACCGTGCGAACCTGCGCCGGCCGCCAGATAGATTGTCCCATCCATGTCCACGCCGTGGCTCGGAATCGTGACCACGACGAGTGTTGGCGGAAATTTCCTGTCTATTGGTGGGTCAGAAACGATAACGGTCGGTATCTGTTGCGTCTGCAACACTGAGCTGCTCATGGCGGCCAGCCCGAGCAATACTATGATCAAAGGCCTGACCAGTTTCAAAGCGAGTCGAACAATGACGGTTTCCATGCGACAGTCATCATAACTGTTGCTATCAGCCATTGCGCTCAAAATCCTCTTCCCCCCTGCATTGGATAACCGTCCTCTGGAGAATCTCACTCCCGAGCCAGCTCCTCACGGAGTAACTCTTCTACGTCGCCCATCTTTTCTCCGAGAAGATTGAGCTTGCGCGCGAGGCCCTGGATCTCGGATTCGGCGCGGCGGTTCACGTCGTAATCCAGCTCGCTGCGCAGCCGGTCTTTGGTGTCCTGGCGGTTCTGGCTCATCATGATTACGGGCGCCTGAAGGGCGGCGAGCATGGATAAAAAGAGATTCAGCAAGATGAACGGGTAAGGATCCCACGCTCGCTTGCCCAGCAGAATCGAAGCAATTATGTAGACGACGAGACCCATCATGAACGAGAGAATGAATGTCCAAGAGCCCCCGAAGCCCGCCACTCCGTCGGCGATGCGCTGGCCGAAGGTGGCTTCGCGGTCGATGATTTCGTTGGGATGCCGGATGGCTCGCAGGCGAACGAGCTGTTGCGCGGCGTGGAACTGCCGTCCGAGTACGCGCAGCATTTCCATTCCGGCCAGGGGTTTGCGCTGCAGGAGAATGGAGATGTCTTCGCGGTCCACCTCGACGCAGACGGTATCGTCGACGGCAACGGCATCGGTCTGGTGCGGAGTCTGCTCGAGCATGGAGGCGAAGCCGAAGAACTCGCCATGCGTGGGCTCGTCGACCACCACCTCCTGATGCTCCTGATCGACAGTGGTCACGCGAACGCGCCCGGAGACCACCACGTAAGCGCGTCCGGAGGAATCGCCAATCTTGTAGATGCGCTGCCGGGGATGAAACGTCCTCACTTCCACCTGGCCAGCCAGGACGGCGGTTTCATCTTCGTCGAGAGAGGCAAACAGCGGAACGTGCTGCAACACTTCAGGATTACATGCCATGGAACTTTCTCCGAGTAGAATTCCGAGCGCGTAGGATGGCACAAGTGCGAGCGGCAAACAACAGCGCGCGGTTGTAGAAGAGCGCGCCCTCGCCGCGTTTGTTAAATTGGTAGCAGGTGAATCCTTCAATCCAAAGCTTATCTCGCGCTCTTATTGTCGCTGTGGTGTGCGTGGCGGCTCTTTCGAGCTCTGCGTGCCATCGCACGAAAAACGCAGTCAATGCAAAACGCTATCCGTTTACCGGACGCATCGTTTCCGTGGATGCGAAGTCCGACTCCGCGACCATTGATGGCGACCTGATTCAGGGCTTCATGGAACCGATGGTGATGGGGTACAAATTCAAGCCGCCATCGATGCTTCGGCAGGTTGCGCCGGGCGACTCGATTTCCGCTGACGTGGTGGTGATCGAGCCCGATGCCAACAATCGCGACGCCGGGCCGGACTACTGGCTGGAAAACGTGAAGGTTACGGGCCATGCGAAATCGCCTCCCGCGCCGGGCCCCACTTCGATGCATGTGCCGCAGCCCGGAGAAGAGGTTCCAGACTTCTCTTTGACCAATCAGGACGGGAAGCGCGTTAGCTTGAAGCAGTACCGGGGCAAGGTCCTGCTGGTCACGTTCATTTACACGCGGTGCCCGTTCCAGGATTTCTGTCCGCGGATGAGCAGGAACTTCGACGAGATCTATAAGCAGTTGGGAGACGATGGCGCGACGCATCTGTTGAGCATCAGCTTCGATCCGGAGCACGACACGCCTAAGGTGCTGCGCAAATACGGATATTCGGTCGTGCACACGCAGGATGCGGCGTTATTCAATCGCTGGGAATTTGCCGTGCCGCGAGCGGCGGATCTGCCGAAAATCGCGGATTTTTTTGCGCTGACGGTGACGCCGGAAGGCGGGCTCATTACGCACAATCTCAGCACGGCCGTGATTGGGCCGGACGGCAAGATCGTGAACTGGTATCACGGCGGCGACTGGCAGGTTTCTGATCTAATGAAAGATGCCGCGGCCGCGCGGGTCCCAAAGGCTTAACGCCGCCCGGAGCCGAGGAAATTATGAAATACGTGCTATTGATCCTGGCAGTATTGGGGATGGTGGTGTCTGCACTCGCGTTGCGCGAGCATTATCGGGAATATGGCGATTCGCCGTGCAGCATCAACGAGCACTGGGATTGTGGCGTGGTGAATCACAGCAGGTATGCGCTTGTGGGCGGGGCGGTTCCGGCGCTGAACGCGGTGCCCGGACTGGGAGCGCTTCCCGTGGCGACGGCGGGCATTCTTGCATACCTGGTGATGGCTGCGCTGGCGTGGTTTCGAGCCTATCGAGTCTTGCTTGTTTTCACGATCGTGGGGCTGGCATTTTCGGTTTATCTGGCTACGATCGAAAAGAACATTCTGGGGGTGTGGTGCATTTATTGCGTGATCTCACTCGGAATCATTTGTCTGTTGTCTGTGCTGGATGTAGCGGCAGTGATAGCGGGATCTGTTCGCAGATCGGCATCGCCAGCGCCGTAGAGACGTAGCTCGCTACGTCTTGCGCTCTTGCCGGTGCAAAGAAGAGACGTTGCAAGCAACGTCTCTACGAAAATTGCGGGTAGGAATTCAGCGAGTCTCGATTCGCTTACCCTCTTTCGAAGGCGTGCTTTTTCTCTAAATCGTCGAGGGCTTGGCGGCGTGCGGTCTCGAAGCGTTCTGCCTGATTCATCAGTCCAGCGGTTGGCTCGGCCCACTCGCCCTCGATGCGCAACAAGCCTTGCGCGGCGACGAGGCGGGCGGCGACTTCCAGCAGATGGTTGGGAGTGGTCTGGACATACTGGGCCTCGGCGGGATCTGCGATCCATACGCGTTGATCAGCGGCGAGCCGATGTTGCCAGTAGACTTTGCGCTCGATAAATTCCGCCATAACGTCGTCGCCGGCCTTGCCGAAAACCCACTGCTGGCGTTTGAAATCGTAATGCCGGCTGGAGAAGGCCACGGGCAGGAGCTTCCCGGATTTCAAGAACTCAATCTGGCGACGGTCTACTTCCTTGCGCAGCGCGTTAATAACAGGCGCTTCCACGTCTTTGGGCTCCAGAGAGGGCATGACTTCGCGCACGGTTTGCGACAGGTTCACGGCCACGGGTGCGTGCAGGCCATCGGAGCCCTCGAGGCGGATGTCGCCATGCAAAACCCAAAAATCCGCGCCTGACGTGGACTGATGAAATGGCCAATTCAATGTGACAGTCAGGGGTAGTCCCGTCAGTGTGACCCAGATCTTCTTGCCTGCATGCGGAGGATTCGCGCCGCGTTCTTCCAACTCGGTCATGGATGTGTGTCCCTTAGCGAAAGACTTGCGAGGAGTCGCTGATCAATTTTACCGGACAGCGGAGTGCATGAGCGGATAGGGATCAGTTGCAACGTCTCTTTTTGCTCAGGCGAGACGCTTGCGCAATAGAGACGTAGCAAGCTACGTCTCTACCGTTCTGGTTATGGGTCGATATTACTGGCCGTCTAAGGTGGAGCGCACTTTCTGGGCAAGGTCCAGGCGGGTGAATGGTTTTTGAAGCATGTTCACGCCCGGTTCGAGGACTTTGTGCTGAACCACCATGTCGTCCGTGTATCCGGTCATGTAGATGATCTTGGTTTGCGGGCGCTTGCGGTGAATCCGTTCGGCGAGTTGGCGGCCGCTCATGCCGGGCATGATGACGTCGGTGAGCAGCAAATGGATGGGTTCGGCAAACGCTTCCGCGATCTGCAGCGCTTGCTCGGCGCTGGCGGCTTCGATCACCTTGTATCCATAATCCCGCAGAAAGATGCGGGTCAGTTCGCGAAGGTCGGGTTCATCCTCGGCGATGAGGATAGTTTCGGATCCACCCCCCACGCTGGCATCTGCGGCGGAGACGTTTCTTTAGCTGCACGGCGCCGTGTTCGGCTGGGAGATAGACGCGGAATATAGTGCCGCGTCCGACTTCACTTCCCACCTGGATACTGCCACCGCTCTGCTTCAGGATGCCGTACACAGTCGACAGCCCGAGGCCCGTGCCTTTTCCCATGGGCTTGGTGGTGAAAAAAGGTTCGAAGATGTGGGGGAGAGTTGCGGCGTCCATGCCGTGGCCGGAGTCGGTGACTTTCAGCATGGCGTAATGTCCGGCCGCAAGATCCAGCTCGCGGCCTTGCTCGGCGGAGACCTGTAGATTGGAAGTTTCCATGGCCAGACGACCGCCGTGGGGCATGGCGTCGCGGGCATTAATGGCAAGGTTCATCAAAACCTGTTCCACCTGGCCCGGGTCGGCCTTTACCGGCATGAGCGAAGGGTGCAGGCTGACGATCAGCTCAATGTCCTCGCCAATCACCCGGGCCAACATTTTTTGTACGTCGCTGACGGCTTCATTCAAGTCCAGCACGGCCGGCTGCAATACCTGTTTGCGGCTGAAGGCGAGCAGTTGCTGAGTGAGAGAGGCGGCGCGATCGGCGGCGCGCTGGATCTGCTCGATTCCGTTGCGGGACCGGTCGTCGAGACCAGCGGCTCGCAGCAGCAACTCGCCGTGTCCCATGATGATGCTGAGAATGTTGTTGAAGTCGTGGGCGACGCCGCCCGCGAGGCGCCCGATGGCTTCCATCTGCTGCGCGTTTCGAAGCTGGGCTTCCAGTTGCACGCGCTCGGTAACATCGCGAGTGATGCCCCAGGTGCGAACCCAATGGCCGTCAATCACAACACCGGCCATGGTGTTGCGGAAGATTTTCCGTTGACCGTGAGCGTCGAGCTCGCGTGATTCCTCGTCGCTGACGCGATAGCCGTCACGAATAAAATTTTCCATGAACTGCTTCGTGACTGGATCGTGCAGGATGAAGAACTCCGAGATAGGCCTGCCGATGAGTTCTTTGGCCGAACTCCGGCCATACATTCTTGCCATGGCGTCGTTGCATTCGGCGATGTAACCGCGGTGCAAGGCGACATCGTATTGCTCCCGGGGAGGCAGATCCGAGGGCACCGGGGGAACGTATTCCAGGCGGAAGATGCCTTCCGAACTTTGTTCGACGAAAGCGCGGTAGCGCTCTTCACTTTCCCGAAGCGCCTCCTGAGCGCGTTTTTGTTCGGTGATGTCGATGAGCAGTCCGCGAGTCATTCGCTTTCCGGTCTGGGGATCACGGAAGATGAGTGCTTCGTCGCGCAACCAGACTTCTTTGCCGTCCTGCCGGCGCATGCGATATTCCACCTGGAAGGTGCGGTCCTCTACCCAAGTGTCTTCCAGCATGGCGACGGGGTAGTCGGCTGGGTTCAGATGGTTCCACCAGAAGTACGGGTCGGATAGACATTCTTCCTGGCGGTATCCGAGAATGGCGGTGACCTGGGGGCTGACGTAAAGGAAGCGGCCCCGCGCGCCGGCCTCGGCAACATAGGAAATGGCGGGAACCTGTTCGACCAGCTGACGGTATTTCGCTTCGGCGTCGCGCAGGGCGGCAGTGGTGCGTATGCCGTCCTCGCGCGAGCGAATGGCGGTGATGCCGAAGGCGAGATTGTTCGCCATCTCCCGGAGCAGGTCCACTTCGGAGCTTTCGAACGAGCCCTTCTGATCGGAATAGATGGCAAGGGCGCCGAAGGTGCATCCCGCAGCATACAGGGGCAAAGCAATCATGCCGGAATATCCGCGTTGCAGGGCGGCCTCGCGCCAGGGAACGAACCTGGGATCGGTTTGGGTATCGATCACCACAGAAGGCCTGTTCTCGCGAATGGCGGTTCCTATAGGGCCTTTGCCAGACGGCTCCTCTGACCATGTGGCGATGATCTGGGCGAGGTAGCCGGCGTCGTAACCGGCATGCGCCATGGGACGAACCGTTTTGGCGGGATCGTGCAGCGCATAGCCAATCCAGGCGAAGCGGTAGGCTCCCATGCGCACAATGATGTCGCAAATCTGATGAAGGAGTTCCTGCTCGCTGGCTGCCTGAGAAAGTGCCTGATTGCAAGCACTTAGAGCACGGAGGGCGCGGTTGAGCCGCCGCAGTTCACGGTTGATTTCCGTGTCACGGTCGACTTGAGTACGAAATTCCACCTCGGAAGAGGGTAGGGTGGGTGCGGCGGAAAAGTCCGGCCCCGACGACGTCTCAGAGTTCGGTTGAGGATGGGTCAAGGCTGTACGGATCTACGCGTCATTGTAACTGCGAGGTTGCGGAAGTGCACGAAGTATGTGGGAGTCAGGAGTGCGTAGACCAGAGTCACCCGACGGCTTACAGCAGCTAAGGTGCCAATATCAATGCCCCGCAACTAGGCCACCACTTCCTAGCTGCAAGAACATCTACGGCTGCACTGTTTGCGTTAGAGATGCTGAACTCCCCTTGATATTCGAATTTCCGTTGTAGGTCACTCTCAGTACAGTCGAGCCAGCAGGCAGAGTTGAGGTCGTGAATATCGCCTTGCCGCTGTTGAGCTGAGCCGTTCCTAACACTGTCGTTCCGGCCTTGAAAGTTACAGGACCGCTCGGTATGACTGCCGGCGATGTGATCTTCGCGGTGAACGTAATCGCCTGTCCGACCGTGGACGGATTTGCTGACGACGTGAGCGCGGCCGCACTGGTCGTTTGCAGCACCGTCTGGTTCAGCACCGCTGACGTGCTGCTCAAATTATTGGCGTCGCCACGGTACACTGCGATCATCGGATACGGATCGGCGTTCAGGTTAGACTTGATCAGAGTGGCCACACCCGCGCTGTTCAGTGGCGCGGTTCCGATCGTATAAGTTGTTGTGTAGTACTTCCACATGAAAACCACTGTGCCAGTTGGCGGCACCGGACCAGACGTAGTCACCCGCGCCGTGAAGGTTACCTTCTGCCCGTAGATTGAGGGATTCAGGGTCGACAGCAGCGTAGTCGCAGTCGCTGACTTACTCGTAGCATTGACGGTTTGCCTGAGCCCGGCGGACGTGCTCCCGCCAAAGGTCGAGTCGCCGGGATAATGAGCAGAGATTGAGAAGACGCCCGAGGGCAACGAAGGCATCGTGAATGAGGCGGAAGCTGCCGCTAATCGAGTTGCTCCCAGCAGGGTCGTGCCATTGTAGAAAGTAATGGTTTCGCCGTCGGGCGGAACTCCCTGCGACGAAGTGACGGTGGCCGTGAAGGTAACGCTCTGACCCAGCATCGACGGATTCTGTGACGACGTGATGGTGGTCCTCGTAGCGGCAAGAACTCTTTGGCTCAGGCTCGACGTACTGACAGTATTGTTAGGGTCGCCATTGTAACGTGCCGTGATAGGGTAGGTTCCAGCGGTCGCGAACGAAGCATTCACTGATGCGTAATTAGAACTGAGCGGAACCGTCCCGAGTGTTGCCGATCCGGCAGCGAAGGTCACAGTTCCGGTAACATTGCCGCCATAGCGGCCAAAAACCGTTGCACTCAGTGGGAATACCTCACCCGTGGTGACCGGATTCCCGGCCGAAACCAACGTGGTTACGGTTGTCGCCTTCGTCACTGTTTGCGTGATCGGAGCAGATTTGCTGGAACCGAAACCGGGCCCACCGAGATAGTATCCGGTGATCGCGTGCGAGCCCGCCGACAGGCTCGAGACGGGGATTGATACACTGCTGTTGACGAGAACTCCGCTACCAAGAAGCATCGAGCCGTTCAGAAGCTGCACCGTTCCTCTCGGTACGCCGGCAGTGGATGACACCTCAGCGAGAAACGTGGCTTGCTGCCCAAACATCGAAGGGTTGAGCGTAGAGTTGAGCGCGCAGACTGTGGGCTCCGGAGGCAATGAGTTGTTCAGGAGGATCAGAACATTGCCCCCGTTGGGGTTCAGAAGCACCAGGTCAGCACTTCCGTCTTCGTTGAAATCGCCTACAGCCAAACAATTCCCGCCCTCAGAGCACCCATAGAACCCTCGGGGTGAGATAGGAGACATAGGAGTGAAATTTCCGCTTTCATCGCCCACCAGTACGGACAGGCCGTCATTGCTGAAAAATGCCAAGTCGAGATTGCCATCCCCATCAAAGTCGCCTTCGACTATTGAGTTCGGATTGTGGCCGGTCGGGTAATTGGTCTTGAGTACGAAATGGCCCGCGCCGTTACCGAGTAATATGGAGATCGAGTCGCCAGTAGGGGTAGGGTTGTAATTTGCCACCGCTAAATCTAGTTTGGCGTCGCGATTAAAATCCCCCACCGCGATAGAAAGGGGAAAATCGCCGGCTGTTGCAGAAAATGCCAGATTGAAGTTTCCCGCCCCATCACCCAGAAGAATGTCAATGGTGTTGTTGAGGTAGTTCCCTGTATTCGCCACAGCGAGATCGAGGTTGCCATCCCGGTTGAAATCGCTCACCGCCAAGTACTGCGCCCAAGATATCTGCGTGATCACCGATTTCAAAGTGAACTTGCCGGTACCGTCCCCCAAGAGAATGGAAATTCCATAACCGACTTCAAAAACGGCCAGGTCCAGCTTTCCATCGCGGTTGAAGTCGCCCGTCGCAGCAGACACCGGATACGGGCCGCTGGATGAGGATGACGCGAGCGAAAACCTTCCCGTACCATCGCCCAAGAGGGTGGAAACACCACCGTCAAAGTAATCGACCACAACGAGGTCCAACTTGCCATCGCGATTAAAATCGCCTGGCACCACGAATTGGGGACCGTTGCCGGCAGCCGGGGAAGACGAAAGCGTGAAAGTACCCGTGCCGTCACCCAGCAGAATCGAAACCGCGTCGCTTGCAAAATCTCCGGTGACAATGTCAAGTTGCCCCTTGTCGGTGAAGCTACCGACCGCCAGAGATAACGGTTGACTTAGTGTGCCCTCACTCACCGACAAAGGTTCAGCAAACGAGACAGAACCGTGCGGGCTGTTAACAATGTAGAAGAATGCGACATTTGAGCTGCCGCTCGGGGCCGGATTCACGACTGTGACCGAGGCTGTGCCCACCAGAGCGACGTCAGATGGAGCAATTCCAGCTTTCAATTCGGAGCCGCTTACGAAAGTGGTCGGTCGTGGGGTGCCGTTCCAATTCACGACACTACCCGAGGCAAACCCAGTGCCATTTACGGTAAGGATGAATCCCGGTCCGCCGGGCGCAGCCGCGCCCGGAACGAGAGGCAGATCGATCAGCGGTACTGGACTCTGCGCAGCGCATACCGGAGTGATCGTCGTAATCACAGCGGCTACAACAATTACGATCACTGAAAGAATCCTCGCATAAGCTCGAATCATTGAATTTCGTGTTGAAACCATGACAGACCTCCTGAAACTCGCGACCGGGGAATGCAACCGATCAGAGGGTCGCACCTTGGTAGGCGGTTCACACCTCAGTGGTTCGTCGCTCAGTGAGGATTGCTGAGCTGGGCCTACTGCGGAGTGTCGTATCGCTATGTGGGCTAACCTTAATATTCTTGTGCACCCCGCAAAACTGTTTCAGTGATTCAGGTCACGAGGGTTTGAAGAATGTTCGGTTTGCAACTCAAGATTCGAGATCGACGCACCTCTATTGGAAATAGGGGGCTGGCCCGCTTGCATTTTGCTGGGTCCACCAATGAACCGGCTGCCGAATCAACAGACTTTTCTCACCGTTGGCCCGTCCTCTGCGGCTCGTTGACCACGATCCGATCCAGCTTCGTCATAGATGCCCAGCCCTTGGCTGTGACCTATGGACATCGCGTCGCGGTCTCGGAGTCACAAGACAGCCGAATGCGTTGCGGGAGATGTGTTGTACGCCTCCATCTCACTTATCAACGGTCCTTTGTTTGGAGGAAACTGGGAAGCAGGCGCGATCGTCTTCATGATAGCCTCACTAGCCAGAAGGCAATGATTCCCATGCGGAGTAGCTAATTAACCGAAAACCCGGCGGTACGATTGAATGTGTCTCAAGTAAGAGAGCACACTGAGTCTTGAAGTTGGTTTCGAACTTTCGCGGGACAAGCCAAAAATTATGCCTTCGCTTCCAACACTTAGCGATATTCGAAAAACCACGGAGCGCAACACTGCCACGGGAATCTTTTATTTCATCGTTTACAGCTTCATTGCGTGCTTTGGTCTTTGGACTCTCCTGTGCAATGCGGCCTATGCTTTCAGCCTAAAGTTTCGCACGCTGTCTTCTCTTTCACCTATTGTCTTGATTGCTGGAATTTTATGTGGCTTATCACTCGTGAAAGGTACAGCAAATCAGGAGTCTCAGCAAAAAGCACCTGAGGAGATTATCCCAAAGCCATCACGAGTAACAGAAGCATACCTGGTCGCAGCCGTACTCATAATGAGCCTACGAGCCTTTTACTATAATGGTTACACTGAGTTTTGGGTCCTTTCCGTTATCTTCCTCGTTGCCGTGCTAATTACACTCCGGCATGGATGGCAGGCAACGAATTTTGTTGCGCCGCCAGTAACTCGTGCTGGGCTTATCATTCTGCTGGCATTGGCAGGGATTTCAGCAGCGATCACCTTTGCAGCACATCGGGCCGACTGGGATGACTCTATGTACGTCGGCCTCGTTGCTGATGCTGTAGCTCATCCCGACCTTCCCGTCCTGCGCCATGATCCCCTCTACGGGACAGGGCGTTTTGGGCTGGTCATGCCAACATATGCAATAGATTCGATAGAGCTTTTTACCGCGACATTAGCGCGTTTTTTTGGCGGTCCTCCTTTGGTATGGGCGCATACCCTGGTCGCCACGTTCTTTGCCCTGATCCTGCCGTTCGCGTGGTCCTTGTTCATGCGCTCCGTTACCCACCGCTGGATCGCCGGCACTGCACTGGTCATGCTACTCCTTATATTGCTTGGGGAAGGCAACTACAGCCTTGGCAATTTTGCTTTTGTTCGACTTTTTCAAGGCAAATCCGTCCTCGTCAACATAGCCATTCCCCTGCTCTTTGCCTGCGCGTGGAGATTTGCCGCTGTCGGAGGGCTCAGGGCTTGGACGATTCTTCTTCTGAGCACATTGACAGCGGTCGGTTGCTCTTCTTCTTCGCTGTTCATAGTTCCGATGGCGCTGGGCATCTGTGCCGTGACCACATGGCGGCCGAACGCCTTCTGGCTCACCTGCGCCACAATCGCACCCGCTCTTTATCCCGTTGCGGCCGGCTTGGCATTCCGACGAGCCTTTTCGTCCGTCCTTACTACACTCATCGTCCTTATCCCGTCCACCGATGCAGTAGTCCGTGCCGTGCTCGGGCGCCATGGCCAATTCATCATTCTCCCCGGACTTCTTCTGTCACCGCTGCTGGTGCGCTCTGCGCGGGTGGGCTGGCAACTCGCAGCAGCTTCGTTGACCATTTTTCTTCTGATACTGAATCCCTTTTTGTTCGGGGCTTTCGCACGGCTGGTAACATCAGAAGTAGTTTGGCGCTTGCTCTGGGCTGCTCCTGTAGTAGGTTTTGCGGGCATCATGTTGATCGGCTTGACCGAGTTTGCGGAAGCTCGTGCAAGCGTTCCGGGGCTTGTAGCATCTGTGGTGGCCACCCTGATCGTTTTTGTAGTTTTGACGCGCTCCTCAACGCTTCGAAGAGCGAACCGCGTTTCGTTTTCGCTGCAACTCACTAAAGTCCGGCCGGACATCAACGATCTTGCCCTCACCGCCGCTGCGGCGGCTCCGGATGGCACTGCGGTGCTTGCGCCGGAGGCCGTTGCCTGCTGGATTCCAACCTTTCTGCAACGTCCACCGCTGGTCAGCGTGCGGGCCGTCTATGACCGGCAGATGGCGGCGCAAATGTCCGCAGCAGAAACTAGCGAGCGACGTCGATTGCGGGAATTAGTATCCGGAAAAGGAACCGGGGCAGAGACGCCGGGGCAATTCCTCGACCTACTCAGCCGGTATCATGTCGGGGTGGTAGTCACTACAGAAGCCGCTGCTTCTAACTTGCAAGACGAATTACTCAGGGGAGGATTCTCGTTTTGGCAACGGCGCAACGGCTACGTACTTTTTACTCTCAACAAAAATACGACTGCTGGTCGTCCGTAAAGCTCGCGCGGATTTCAGCGCGGTTTGGCACGGCTGCTCCGGGTATCAAGAACTTGCGCCATCCAGCATGGGCTGACTACGAGGCGAGCTTTGAGGAGTTTGCAAAATCCCCACAGCGCTCAGAATGGTCCCGGCCAGAATTTTGAGCACAATCGTCTGATTTGCACAGTTGATTTCCGAATTGCCCGTCATATGCCAATTTCCCTTCGCGAAGCGTCTACCCTCCCGCTGACTTCCGCGACGATTGTATTCAGCCCCACGAGTGACCGAAGACCAGTCACGCGCGGCTCTTGGCATGCACGCCCCGGTATGATCTCCTAGTAAGAGTCCAATGAGCCGGATGGCCCAACACGGGAAGAGTCTGCGAATCGCGCTGGGGCTGTGCGCGCTGGCGGGCCTGTGGCTGGCCCTGATGCCGCTGGAGTCGGAGGCGCAGCTACAACCACAGCAGCAACAGCAACTGGTCATCCGCTTCGTGCGCGATCCCGATCCTGCGCCCGACCTCAAGGCCAAAGACCTGAACGGAAAAGAACTCAACCTGGAAGCGTACAAAGGCAAAGTGGTGCTGCTGAACTTCTGGGCGACCTGGTGCGGACCGTGCCGCGCAGAAATCCCCAGCCTGATCCGAATTCAGCAGGCGTATAAAGACCGTTTGCAGATTATCGGCATGGATGTGGATGACGACGACCCGGAGCAACTGCGCGCGTTCGTGAAAGAACAGGGCATCAACTATCCAGTGGCGATAACTTCGGTCCCGGTGCGCCTCGCTTACGGAGGCATTGCCGCGCTGCCCACGGTGTTCGTCATCAATCAGGACAGCAAAGTAGTGCAGAAGCATGTCGGGCTGTTCAATCCGGCGCTGTACGAAATCGAAGCCCGCGCGCTGCTGGATATGCCCGTTCCGGCAAAAGTCGAAACCTTTGAAGATACCGGTGAAGTGTTTCTGAAGCACGCGGACCGCGCGACCATGCTGCCGGGAGTGGACACGTCGAAATTGACGCCGGAACAGCGCATGTCCGCGTTGCACAAGCTCAACGCGGAAAGCTGCGATTGCGGCTGCAAGTACACGCTGGCACAATGCCGCATCTACGATCCCGTGTGCAATATCAGCAAGGAACGGGCCGCAGCCATCGTGAAGGAAGCTGCGAAATTGCCGGCCAGGGATGCGCCGGAAAATACCGCCGCGCCCGTTTCTCCCGCACCCTCAGCGCCTGCCGATCCCCCGAAGCCACGCGACCAAAAATAGAAACTCGAAAAGGGAAATTGGCGAAAAGCAGATCCGCCTGCGCTCTCACGCTGCGATGCTTCCCCGGACACAACAACTGCGGATCGATCCGGGCCAGCCGCGCACCTGACCTCATCTTCTTCGTTTTCGTTGCTGAGCTAACGTTTGCGAATGGGGACTACGGACGGCGAAGAAGAATGATCTCCGAACCCGGCACGGCGATCTGAGAGACTCTCCATGACCGCAGTCGGGTTGTCCTGAATCCGCAGGGCTCGCCGATGGCTATTGGCAAATCAGGGTGGCGGTGCCACTCACCGAGGAGGACGTGTTCTGCACTCCATTGTTCACCGTGAGCTGCAGGTTTTGGGGAGCACTCGCGGTGATGGTGACATTGCCTGGTGCAGAGCAAGTAGCTTCGCCTGTCGAGCCAATAGTGGCCGCGACGGTCCCGGCGCTTGTCGGCGAAGTCTTCCACGAAAGACCATCTACTTGCGACAGTTCCCGACTCTTGCCGTTGGCGAAATGTCCAGTCGCGGTGTAGCCAACTTGGCCCTGAGGACTGCTTGTAGTGTTGGCCGACTGAGGGCTGACCGTGATACTGGTCAAGTTTGCGTGACCAGCGCCGCAGCCGATGAAAGCACCTAGCGCCACCACGAGAAACAATGAGCACTTCATAAATGGTTCCGGCTTTAAGATGCGCCGCGCCTGCTCTGGGTTGGTCTCGATCCTCCGACGCTCTACTGTGATGCTGCAACTTCGCCTACGCCCAAAGCCGCCCGAAGCCGTCCTAGTAATGAAATCGATACCGAAGTTCTACGAATACTTCCCGTGGACTATTCCAGTGAAAGCCGCCGAACGTGACGCTGTTGTCGATCAGATAGCGGCGGTTGGCAACGTTGAGCGCGGCTATCGAAGCCGAGAATCGCTCACCAAAATCCTTGCCTAATGTCAGATCGAAGCTCGTGTGCCCGGGCAGATAATCTCCCGGATAGGGCTCGCCCGGAAACGCATTTACGAACCCGGAACCGTAGTACACGTTCGTGGAAAGATAAGCGCGCCGGGGAAGAGTCACGTCGGCTCCGATGTTCAAAGTATGGCGCTGGTCGTGGTCGAGCGGTCCCCAGTCCAGAGACGAGAAATCCGTGAGCCCGCCGCTGATGGCTCCTCCCGCCCACGCCACCTGGTTCGAGTACGCCACGTGAATCTGCGCGCGGTGCGCCAGCCGTGGAGAGCGCAACGTCAGTTCCCAACCCCGGATGTGCGCGCGTTCGATCGTGAGCGGGAAAAACAGGTTCGATTCGCCGATGTTATTGTGATCGAAAAAATTCCGCGCATTCGTTTGGAACGTATCCGCATCGATCACCCAACCCTGCCACGGAATGTTCACCCCGAATTGAGACTCTTCATCGCGCTCGCCGTACAGAGGCGTGAACGCCAGGTTGTTGTTGTTGGCAAACTGCAGCAGCGGCCCCGAAGCCGTCAACAGTGGCGGCGGCTGGTAATAATGCCCGTAGGACGCCCGGAACGTCCATTTCACCTTCGGCACATTGAGCGCCACTCCAAACCGCGGGCTCACGGAATTCTCCACCACCCCTCCGGAGAAATGCGTCGGCCTCATTCCCGCAGAAACCGTCAGCCACGCAGCAGGCTTGAACTTATCATCGATGAAAAACGACGTGAGGCTCCCCGTAGGTTTCTCCAGAATCCTGAATGCGTTCCCACTTCCATCGTTGAACGTCGCCCCCAGCAACTCGCTGTTCCGCTGGTAGAAGCTGTACAGCCCCACCTGCAGATCATTTCTCTTCAGGTTTGCGCTGAAACTCACTTGCCCGCCGGCGTAGTTCGAACCGCGGTGATCCGTCGTGGCCACAGGATCGCTTGGTGAGCTGTCGTAGTTCGCCCGGTTGTAGTGATAGAACGGCGACACCGTCATCAGCATCTTCGAATTAAACGTGTGCACCCACGAAAAATTCGCCACGCCATCCGCCTCGTGGTCCCCATCCCGCAAATTCAGGCTGGGATACTGTCCCGTCAGCACCCCGTTCACCAGCCCGTTTTCCATGTCGTAAGGAAATGGATCATAGGGAATCTGGTAATAATCGCGCCGGAAGGAACTCACCAGCCGAAACTGATCGGAAGGATCGGCATTGAAAATCAAAGTCCCAAACGCCCCATACCCGTTCGACGCATCGTGGACGGCCTGCGGCACCGGGGTCTCAATCCCCAGGTTGCTGCGGTTCCCATTCACGCTGGCATAGTAGGCAAAACGCGCGCTGTGGCTGCCGATGCTGAATTGATCGTTGGTCTGATAAAAATTGCCCGCGCTCAACACCACCTCTGCTTCGCGATTGCGTTCGAACCCGGTACGCGGCACCACGTTGAACACGCCATAGGTGCGGTCCCCCAACTCCGCGCCATATCCGCCGCGGCTCACTTCCAGGTAGTCAATATCCTTGGGATCGAACTGCGGCCCGATATTCGACGCGATATTGGTATTCGGAACCGGCACTCCATCCACCAGCCAGCTCGTCTGATGTCCCCCGCGAACATGCAGCTGGTCGTGCACCATGTACGCGCCCGGAACGTAGTCCGTGATCATGGCCATGCTGTTCGTCCGCGCCGCCCCCGGCGTTTGCGAAATCTCCTCGCGATCCACCACCGTCGTCGGAGTATGCGAATCTGTCTGCACGCCTTCCGGACTGGCCGACACATTCACCGTCTCCTTTGTCCCGGCCACGTTCAGCGCAAAATGCAGCACCGGCTGCGAGCCTGACGCCACCAGCACATCCTGTTGCGTCTGCTCAAACCCCGTCCCAGAGACGCTGACCGTGTACTCCCCCAGGGGCACCGCATTGAAAACGAATTCTCCATTCGCGTCGGAATTCATCGTCGCGGCCCAGTCGGAGTTCTTCGCCTTGATCATCACCATGGCATTCGCCACCGGACGATGCTGCGGATCGTGAATGATTCCGCGAACCGATCCCACTACAGCAGCCGACGCAAGGGTGAGCGTCAACAAGTATGTGAACAGCGCAGTGCGAATGCAGCGCATATCATCTCCCATGCGGCGCCGGTAAGCAGACCAACCCGCCTGCTTTCGGCGCCACTAGATTCTGAATTGCAAAGGACGGGGAGACGTACTAGGCAGGAGGAGCGCGCGTCGACTGAGCGGAAAAAACGCCGATCGCAAGAGAGTGAGAGCGAGTCTCTGCGGGCTTGAGCGCCGAGAGCCGCAGCGCCCTCACCGCCCGCGACGGTTCCGGATGCGCCCATTGCGAGGTGGCCACCGCGCGGCGGCAATCGCGCGAACATCCCGCAGCATGAATGGCCGCCTGTTCCGGATCAGTCACCGCATAGCTGTGACAATGATGCTGCGCCGAGCGCCGGCAGCACAGATGCGTGGGCGCACCCGAGGCCTGCAGCGCCAGCGGAACAAAAATCCCGGCAGCCGCAAACAGCAGCAGAAATCGCGCGATCAGGCGCTGCATATTTTTCCAGTTCAACATAGATATGGCTGATCGACGCGGTACAGAACGGCCAGAAGAAGGCGCGCGATCCTAGACGCCCTGACCCCCAAACCCTGACCCCTGATTTTTGTCGATCTTGAGAACCCAATCTCGTCAGCATAGATGAGAGAGCCCACGTGGACAAGGCTGCTGTTCACATCTCCCAATCGCGCCGGCAACAGCGACTTGTTGTCAGAAAGCTGGCGTGCGCGGATTACTTCACCAGCACGTACCTGCCCCCATCGGTGAACGCAATCAGCAGATTCATCAGCACAAATATCAGATCGTAGTGCCACCCCGACGACTTCTCCCCCCAAAACCCGGTGTGCCACACAAACATCTTCTTCTGAATCGCGCCCAGCATGATGAGGATCAATCCGAACGCGGCAATCTGAGGCAGCACGCCCGCCGCGACGCCCAATCCTCCCGCCACCTCGGCCATTCCCAGAAACACCGTAAACCCTTTCGACATCCCGATGCTCTTCGACCGCCCCTCGGGATCTTTCAGGTGGCTGTACCCGCTCGTCACAAACACCAGTCCGACCATCAGCCGAAGCAGCAGGATTCCCAGATCGGTGAAGCGGGACAGCGCGGGGAACATGCATCCTCCCGGGTCAACTCAGGATTCAGGCTTTGCCGTTGATCTTGGCCCACCACCAGCGCACGCCCACAAAAAGAAATCGCCAGTCTTTGAAGAACTCAGGCGGCTTGCCTTCAAACGCATGCCCCACGAATTGCAGAACCCATCCCGTCACGAACAGCCCCAAAGCCCAGGCCCACAGCCCGTGATAACGGAATCCGATCAGACCCACACCCACCGACACGATAATCGTGGGGATCCCGAGGGTATGGCACATCCGGTTGACCGGGTGCTGGTGGCTTCGCGAGTAGCGCGCTATCCATTCCTGGTTGGTAAGTCCACCTAACATCGCGCTGAAAATCATACACCGGTTCTCAGTCAGACTTCATGCTGTGCCCTGGCCCGCCGGAACCTGCTCCCACTGCCATTCGCCAAACTGCTGGCGCAGTTTGCTCTTCAGCAGCTTCCCCGTGGACGTGTGAGGCAGCTCATCCACAAAGACAAAGGCGTCCGGCAGTTGCCACTTCGCAAATCGCAAAGCAAGGAAAGCGCACAACTCTGGCTCGGTTACCTGCCGCCCTTCTTTCAGCACGATCACCGCAAGCGGCCGTTCCACCCACTTCGGATGCGGCACGGCAATCACCGCAGCCTCCTTGACCGCTTCGTGAGCCACAATCGCATTTTCCAGATCCACCGAGCTGATCCACTCTCCTCCGGATTTGATCAAGTCCTTCACCCGGTCGGTGATCTTCACATAACCTTCCGCATCGATCGTCGCCACGTCCCCAGTGCGAAACCAGCCGTCCTTGGTCCAGCGATCACTCTGATCGAGTTTGAAGTAGCTGCCCGTCACCCAGGGTCCCCGCACCTCCAACTCGCCACTCGTGCTTCCATCCCGTGGCACCTCTTCTGTCTCGTTCACCGCGCGCACTTCAATGAAAGGCGATGGAAAGCCTTGTTTGGCGCGTTGCGCATAGCACTCGTCTTCCGTCCAGTTCGCCATGTGCGGGCGGAGAGTGCAGACTGTCGCCAGGGGTGTTGTCTCTGTCATGCCCCATGGTTGAATGACGCGAACTCCAAGCTTGTCGAATCTTCGGAACATGGATTCAGGCGCGGCCGAGCCCGCGACGATGATTCTGAGGCCCGGCGCGAGTTTCCATCGCCCGGGATGACAATCCAGCGCATTCAGCACGGCCAACCAGATGGTGGGGACTCCTCCGGTCAGCGTCACCTGCTCGCCTTCCAGCAAATCCAGCAGGCATTCCGGTTGCAGATTCCGTCCCGGCAGAACCTGCTTGCTGCCCATCATCGCCGCTGCGTATGGGAAGCCCCAGCCGTTGGCGTGGAACATCGACATCGCAGGCAGCACCGTATCGTGGCAGCTGCAGTCAAGTTGATCTGGCAAAGCCACGGTCAGAGAATGCAAAGCCAGAGCGCGGTGCGAGTAGAGAACTCCCTTGGGCTTCCCTGTCGTCCCCGACGTGTAGCACATGGCCGCAGCTTCCTCCTCGCTCAGCGCAGGATAGTTCGGCTCATCCTCTCCAAGCGCAAGGAATCCTTCATACGGTTCTCCTCCCGCCGTCTGCCTCCCGCACCCGTGATCCACCACAAACACGCGCTCCAACTGAACGTGCGGACGGAACTGCTCGTAGATATCCAGCAGCGTAGCGTCAACAATGAGAAACCGGTCCTCCGCGTGATTGACGATGTATGCGATCTCTTCCGCATGCAGCCGCAGGTTCAAGGTATGCAACACCGCGCCCACCGCCGGGACGCCGAAGTATGCCTCCAGATGCTCCTGCTGATTCCACATCAAGGTCGCCACCCGATCTCCATTGCGGATCCCGGCGTGCAGCAGCGCCGCGGATAACCGCTTCGCGCGCCGCTGGGTTTCCGAATAGCTTGACCGGTGTCGGGATCCGTCCGGCCGCACCGACACCAGTTCCACCTTGGGGAATATCTTCGCCGCGCGCTCAAGAATTCCGCGCAGCAGCAGCGGCGACGACATCATGGTCGACTTCACGGAGAGCCTCCAGGGAACCCAATTTTCGGATTGACTGCCGCGTCGGTTCCGGCACTGCTCACGTAGGGACAGCCCCTTGGGCTGTCCCGCTTGGGATTGGCGGGCATTATAGCCCGGAATCGCCGGCCCGCCGACCAGAACTTTGTCCCCACTCGGTTGAGCCGTCCGCTTCCCGCGTGTTAGCATCCTAGGTTTTGGCGGGTGCTTCGAAGGAATAAACCCATTTGGGCGTCAGTTCCTGTCCTCATCCTCTTTCCACGGGGCCGTTCCCTCCCACGCCTGCCTGAAGGAGACCCAACTTGAAAGCCTATTCCGGAGAAAACATAAGGAATGTCGCGTTGGTAGGCCACGGCCACGCGGGCAAGACCTCGCTCGCCTCCGCCATGCTCTTTACCTCGGGAGCCACCCCGCGCCTCGGCCGCGTTGATGACGGTTCGGCCACCACCGATTACGACGACGAAGAAATTTCCCGCAAAATGTCGATCTCCACCGGCTTGGCCGTCGTCGAGTGGGGCAAGACCAAGATCAACATCCTCGACACCCCCGGCTTCAACATGTTCGTCCATGAGGCCAAGATGGATCTGCCTGTGGTCGACGCCGCCATCGTGGTCGTCGATGGCGTCGCCGGAGTGGAAGTCGTCACGCAGCGCGTCTGGAACTACTGCGAGGAATACAAGACTCCCCGCCTGATCGTAGTCAATCGCATGGATCGCGATCGCGCTGACGCCACCCGTGTGCTCGACTCCCTGGTGAATGCGTTCGGACGCAACGTGATCCCCATCGAATTGCCGATCGGGGCCGAGAAGAGTCTCTCGGGTGTCATCGACCTCGTCCGCATGAAGGCCTACACCTACGAGATGGGCGGTGACGGCAAGGGCAAAGAAACAGACATCCCTTCTAGCTTGAAAGAACAGGCCCAGGAAGCCCACGAGCGGCTTGTCGAATTGGTTGCCGAAGGCGACGACCATCTAATGGAGAAATTCTTCGAAGCCGGAACCCTCGGCGAAGAGGATTTGGTTCCCGCCCTGCACAACGCGATCCGCGAGGACAGGATCTTTCCTGTCATCTTCAGTTCAGGCTTGGGCAATATCGGCGCCGACCGCGTGATGGACTTCATCGTCGACTACACCCCTGCCCCCTCTGAACACGAGTGGGTGCAGGGAGAGCCCGTCCCCAGTGGTAACGGCGACGCTCCCAAGCGCCACGAGAGTGACACGGAGCCCGTTTCCCTTTACATTTTCAAAACCATTTCCGACCCCTTCGCCGGACGCATCTCCTACTTCAAAGTTTTCTCCGGAGTTCTGAAGAACGACGCCACCCTGCAGAACTTCAGCCGTGGGTCCCTGGAAAAGTTCGCCCACATCTCTACCATGCAGGGCAAGACGTCGGTGCCCGTCAACGAACTGCACGCTGGCGACATCGGTGCTGTCGCCAAGCTGAAAGACACTCTGACCGGCGATACTCTCGGCGACAAGTCAGCTCCCATTCAATATCCGCGTGTGCAACTGCCCGAGCCCGCCATCACCTTCGCCATCGAGCCCAAGACCCGCGCCGACGAAGACAAGCTCGGCCCCGGTCTGCACAAGCTCATGGAAGAGGACGCCATGCTGCGTTTCTTCCGCGATCCCCAAACCAAGGAATTCCTCATCGCCGGTACCGGTCAGCAGCACATCGAAGTCGCAGTTTCAAAGCTGAAAAAGCGCTACAACACGCAGGTGAACCTGAAAGCTCCCAAGGTTCCCTATCGCGAAACCATTCGCGGCAAAGCCGACGTCCAGGGACGCCACAAGAAACAGACCGGCGGACACGGCCAGTACGGCGATTGCAAAATCAAAATGGAGCCTCTCCCCCGCGGCGGAGAATTTGAATTCGTCAATGACATCTTTGGTGGCGCCATTCCCAAGAATTTCATTCCGGCAGTAGAAAAGGGAATTAAAGACGCCGCGGGACGCGGCTACCTCGCCGGATTTCCTGTAGTTGATTTCAGGGTCGTCCTCTACGACGGTTCCTATCACGACGTCGATTCCAACGACCTCTCCTTCCAGATGGCTGGCCGCATTGCCTTCAAGAAGGCCATGGAGATCGCCAAGCCCACCCTGCTCGAGCCCATCATGAACGTCGAGATCACCGTCCCGGATGATTTCGCCGGGGCAATTATGGGTGACCTCAACAGCCGCCGCGGGCGCATCCAGGGCATGGACAACAAAGGCGGCAACACCATCGTCAAGGCCGAAGTCCCCATGTCCGAGATGCTCACCTACGGCGTCGAACTCACTTCCATGACCCAGGGCCGCGGCAGCTTCAACATGGAAATGCATCACTACGACGTCGTCCCCGGTCAGTTGCAGGAGAAAATCATCGAGAAAGCCAAGGCCGATCGCGGCGAGGTCAAGGAAGAAGAAGAGTAGTAAGCCCGAAACACAACCAACCTCCACAATCCTCCGTCGTAGAGACGTAGCTTGCTACGTCTCTCCTGGGCCGCGCGATCCTCCCACTCATCAGGTACAATCAAAAATTTATATGTTGCGCTACTTCACTGCCGGAGAGTCTCACGGCGAGGCCTTGGTCGCCTTCCTTTCTGGAATGCCCGCCGGCCTGAAAATCGATCAGGCCTTCCTCGACCGCGAGCTCTGGCGGCGCCAGCAAGGCTATGGCCGCGGCGGACGCATGAAGATCGAGCGGGACACCGCCCACATTCTCTCCGGCGTTCGACACGCCATCACCATCGGCTCCCCCATCTCCCTGCAGATCGCCAATCGCGACTGGAAAAACTGGGAAGAATCCCTCCCCGTCGCCGCCGGCGATCCCGCAAAACACAAGCGGGTCGGCTCGCCGCGCCCCGGCCACGCCGATCTCGCTGGAGCCTTGAAATACAATTTTCCCGAAGCCCGCTACATTCTCGAGCGCGCCTCCGCCCGCGAATCCGCTGCCCGCGTCGCCATCGGAGCGCTCGCCAAACTCTTCCTGCGCGAACTCGGCATCGAGGTGCTCAGCCACGTGATCACCACCGGCGCCGTCACTTTGCACGAGGAAGTCGCATGGGAAAGGATTCGCGCCCTCTACGATCAGGACGAAGTTCTTCTCAACTGCGCCGACCCTGACACCGAACAGCGCATGAAAGAAGAAGTCGACAAAGTCCTCAGAACCGGTGATTCCCTGGGTGGAGTTTTCGAAGTCGTTGCCCACCAGGTTCCGCCCGGGCTCGGCACCTACGCGCAATGGGACGAGCGCCTGGACGGCCTGCTCGCGGCCGCCGTCATGTCATTGCAGGCAGTCAAGGCAGTCGAGATCGGCAGCGGTGTCGCCGCCGCCTTCAGTCCCGGTTCTCAAGTGCATGACGAAATCGGATACAACGGAAGCTCCGGCTTCACCACCTTTTCCCGCGCCCACAACAACGCCGGAGGCATCGAAGGCGGCATCTCGAACGGTCAAGACATCCGCGTCCGCGGCTATCTCAAACCGATTTCCACCTTGCGCCGTCCCCTGCAATCCGTAGACTTTTCCACCCGGGAGCCGGTCAAAGCCGCCTACGAGCGCTCTGACGTCTGTGTGGTCCCGGCCGCCGGAGTCGCGGCCGAGGCCATGGTGGCTCTGACTCTCGCGCGCTGCGCTCTCGAAAAATTCGGCGGCGATTCTATGACCGAAACCTTGCGCAATTTCCAGGGATACTGCGAACAGCTGAAAAATTTCTGATGATCTATCCCATCGTAAAATTCGGCAACCCCGTTCTCGAAAAACCATCGGAAGCGGTTACGGTCTTCGACGATGATTTGAAGAAGCTGGTCGAAGACATGTTCGAATCGATGTACGCCGCTCACGGCGTCGGCCTCGCTGCCCCGCAAATCGGCATCGGCAAGCGCATCGCGGTGATCGACGTTACCTTCAAGGAAGACCCCAAAGCCAAACTGGTCCTCGTCAATCCCGAAATCATCCGCACTGAGGGCAAGCATACGCAGAGCGAAGGATGCCTCAGCATCCCAGACTTCCGCGAAAACGTCACCCGCCCCAACAAAGTCACAGTTCGCGGGCAGGACGCGAACGGAAAATTTTTCGAGAAGACAGGAGAAGAGCTCCTGGCCCGAGCTTTCCTCCACGAAACCGATCACCTGAACGGCAAGCTCTACATCAGTCACGTGAGCGCCCTCAAACGCGACTTAATGAAACGCAAGATCCGCAAGCTCATGAAAGCCGGAGAATGGTAGAGATTGAGTAATTTGGTAATTGAGTAATTTTGTAATCTAAAAACCTCTCACGTGAGGACCGCTCTCCCGTTCGTCAGATTTTCAATTACTCAATTACAAAATTACCAAATTACTAAATTACAAAATGCCTCTCGATCTCGTCTTCTGCGGCACACCGAGCTTCGCCGTCCCCACATTGGAGAAGCTCGTCGCATCCGGCCACCGCGTTCATCTCGTCGTGACTCAACCGGAACGCCCCAAAGGCCGAGGCCTCGAACTCGTCGCATCCCCCGTCAAACAATCCGCGCTGAAACTCAATTTACCGATCACCCAGCCCGAGAAAATCAAGACTAACGAAGAATTCCGCGCGCAACTGACTGCCATCAAGCCCGACGCCATCATCGTAGTCGGATACGGCCGCATCATCCCGCAATGGATGCTCGACCTGCCGCCGCTAGGCAACATCAACCTGCACGCCTCGTTGCTCCCCAAATATCGCGGCGCCGCACCCCTCCAGTGGGCTATCGCCAACGGCGAATCCGTCACCGGCAACACCACCATGCGCATTGACGCCGGACTCGACACCGGCGACATCCTCCTCCAGCAGGAACTCCCGATCGCGCCCGACGACACTTCGGAAACCCTCGCCCCGAAACTCGCCGCAGCCGGCGCCGACCTGATGATCGAAACCCTAAGCGGCCTCGAAGCCGGCGCCATTCATCCCCGCAAACAAGACAAGGCGCAAGCCAGCCTCGCCCCAATCCTGAAGAAAGAAGATGGCCACTTGGATTTCTCTCGCCCCGCGCAGGAACTCTACTGTCGCCTCCGCGCCTTCCAACCCTGGCCCGGCGCTCACACCAGATTCCGAGGCAAAAATCTCCATATACTAAAAGCCCGCCCCACCACCGCCCCCGTTCCTCAATCAGAAATAAAAGTTGTCTCAAATCGCCTCCTCATAGGCTGCGGGCAACGCACGTCGCTGGAGCTGATAGAACTCCAACTGGAAGGCAAAAAACGCACCAGCGCCAAAGATTTCCTCCATGGCTACAACCCCAACCCCGGAGAAAAATTAGGACCCGAGCGATAACCTCGTAGGGACAGCCCCTCGGGCTGTGCCGAGAAGGCGAAGCCGAGCAGCCTTTCAGTGAAATGCCTGCTGGAGTGTGCATGCTGCAAGTGGCATGCTGCCAAGTGGCGTGCTGCAAGTGGAAGAGCGGCGCTTCAGCGCCGCGTCAGCAGTCATAACGATGCGGGCTTTAGCCCCTGAGGTAAACGGGAGCCGCACAGGTAACCGCCTCCCGATTCTTTTTGGGATATCAATGTTCGTGTCGAAAACAAGCCGGAAAGGCAAGCCGGCAATCAGCACCCCTCCCGTAAGGACAGCCCTCGGGCTGTCCCGCGAAGGCGAAGCCGAGCAGCCCGTATGCCCGTTGTCGCGACTCTTTTGCGTAAAATCCACCCATGCCCCTCTCCCCCGCCCGCGTCGCCGCCTTCGACATTCTCCTGCGCGTCGAGCGCGAATCCTCCTACGCCAACGAACTCCTGCACGCCAACACCTACAACGCCCTCTCGCCCCAGGATCACGCCCTCACCATGGAACTAGTCATGGGAGTCCTCCGCTGGCGCTCCCGCCTCGACGCCGAAATCGCCCAAGCCTCCTCCCTACCTCTCTCAAAACTGGACCTTGAAATCCTCATCGCCCTCCGCCTCGCGCTCTACCAATTCCGCTTCCTCGATCGCATTCCGAAACGCGCCGCCCTCCACGAAAGCGTCGAACTGGTAAAGCGTGCCCGCAAGCGTTCCGCAGCCCCCTTCGTGAATGCCGTTCTTCGCAAACTCTCAGCCGCCGCTCCGCCGCCCGCCCCCGACCCGGATTCCGCTGAAACTCTAGCCTCCACACTGGCACATCCCCTATGGCTCGTCGAGCGCTGGATCCACCAATACGGCCTCCCCGCGGCTACCCAGATTTGCCGCCACAATCAACGGATCCCCTCAACCACAATCCGCCTCCGCACCCCAACCGCGGAAGCCGATCTGAATTCCCAAGGGATCACCCTCGAACCCGGCAGCCTTCTCGCCTCAGCTCGCCATGTTCTCTCCGGCGACATCACAAAAACCGAAGCCTTCCGCCAGGCCGACATCGTGATCCAGGACGAAGCCTCGCAACTGGTCGCCCTCCTGATCGGCCACGCAGCGCGCATCCTCGACTGCTGCGCCGCTCCCGGCGGCAAGACGCTAGCCATCGCCGACCAGAATCCCACAGCCGAAATCACTGCCGTGGAAATCCACCCCCACCGCGCACGCCTCCTGCAACATTTGATCAGCGGCTCGAAGCACAAAATATCCACGCTGATCGCCGACGCCACCAATCTCCCTTTCACCAATCCCTACCATCGCGTTCTCGCCGACGTCCCTTGCTCTGGCACCGGCACACTCTCCCGCAATCCGGAAATCAAGTGGCGCCTCCAACCAGAAGACCTCCCCGACTTGCAGACCCGCCAGCGAGCGATCCTCGGCTCCGCCCTGGCACACCTCTCCCCCGGTGGTCGCCTGGTCTACTCAACCTGTTCGCTGGAAAAAGAAGAGAACGAAGATGTCGTCGAACAAATTCTGGCGCTGGACCACTCAATTCGCCCGCTGGACTGCCGCTCAAAACTCGATCTCCTGAAGACAGCCGGAGACCTGGTTTGGCCGGATCCCGCCTCGCTCACCCGCGGCCCCTATCTCCGCACCATTCCCGGCATCCACCCCTGCGATGGCTTCTTCGCTGCCATCCTGGAGCGATCCTGAACCAAAACCAGCAAGCACCACGTAGGGACAGGCGGTCCGCAAGGGCCGCTCCATTCTTACCGCTTACCGCACTTCGAAGCAGATCGTCGCCCCAGCGAGCACCTTCTGCCCGGCGGCCGGCACCTGTGAAACGACGATACTCGCCGGCGTCACTTCAGCCGCAGGCGTGGCAGGCGGAGAACTCGCCACCACTCCCGCATTCGCAGTCCCCTGATCCCCCGCCGACGGAGCCGGGGCGGTCGCCGCTAAATTGACACTTCCCAGCCGAAAGCCCGCATCCTGCAGAGTCCGGCTGACCGTCCCCAAAGGCTGGCCCAGAAAACTTGGCATGACAAACTCCTGCGCAGGCGCGTCGGCGGTGACCAGCAAGCTGATCTTGGGCGCCAACACTTGCCCCGCATTCGCCGGAGGACTCTGCCCCAGTACCTGATCCGCAGGAATCCCCTCGGTCGCCACCAGCGCCAGTGACGCCACATCCAGCCCACGCCGCCGGATGTTCAACTCCGCCGCATGTTCGCTTTCCCCGGTCACATCGGGTATCGCCACCCGCGTGGGGCCCAAACTCTGCGCCACCCGCACCTGCCATCCCCGCCGCACCTTCGTCCCGGGCAGTGGCAGTTGCGACATGATTTTTCCCTCGGGAATCTGCGGACTGAAGTACTGCCGCTCGATGCTCATCTGCAGCCCCAATCCCGCAACCCCCCGTTCCGCCTCCGCCGGACTCATCCCCACCAGCGCCGGCACCGTGACCTCCTGCCCGTGGATGGCGATTCTCATGGCCGTCAGCGCCGAAACCATGGCAACAATCAACAGCACCAGCGCCAGCAGCACAAACCGCACCACCGATTTCATGCCCAAATTATATAGTCGCCCCGGACACCGGGGTGCCCCATGTCTCGCCTCCTTTGCGAGACATGGGAACCACGGCATAGTCCGTAGAGACGGAGCTAGCTACGTCTCTACCAAGCGGGAACGAAACCCAGCCTTCAGGGCCGGGGCCCCCCGTCCAGGAAGTGCCGAAAAATACTGGCCATCCGCCCCTTTCGTTGCAATATAATAAAAATGGGATATTTTACGTTGAGGGTAGACTGATGAGCCCAAAAATGGTGTATCATATGCCCTCTATGAGGCCCTCAATTCTGGCTTCCGTCCTGCCTTTGCTCGTGGCGCTCGCGTTTTTTCCGGTGAGCAGCCTCGCTCAGGTGAACGGGACTCCCACTTCCGTCACTTCTCCCGGCTTCGCGGGACGCTCCATCAACGGCACTCCTTCCAGCGTGACCTCCGTGGGTCCGCTCGGCTATGCTCCCGATTTTCGCAATGGCACTCCCGGCGCGGTCCCCTTTACTCATCAACGTGGCACTGGGGACACCAATCAACGGGGCTCAGGGGAGCATCGCCGCCATCACAACGACAATTCCTTGAATACACCGCTCTACTACGCGGTGCCCGTTCCCTACGCGGTCGAGGGCGCTCCTGAAGCCGCTCCTGGCGATGACAACTACGCCAATGACGAAGCTGATCATCAGGGAGGTCCCACGGTCTTCGACCGTCGAGGTTCCGGTGAACGTTCCTATGTGCCCCCAGTCAAAGATACAGCCCCGGCTCATGCGTCCGAACGTGACGAGGCTCCAGATCCAGTCGCCGAGCCCGAGCCCGTTCAACCCACCCTCCTGGTCTTCAAAGACGGTCACCAACTCGAAGTCGGAAACTACGCCATCGTAGGTTCAACCATCTTCGAGTTTAATTCGGGCCGCTCGCACAAAATTCCGCTCAGCGATCTCAACCTGGACGCCACTCAAAAGGAAAACGACACCCGCGGCGTAGTCTTCCAAGTCCCGCCATCTGTTAAAAAGAAGAGCTGACGCCCCGCTCTATCCCTGCTGATGTAGAGGCGGGTTGGCGTGGCGCCACTTACGATTCTTATCAGGTTTACGAGGTGATGCTGCCCGACAAGCACACCAGACGCTTCATCGTGGTAGGCCAATCCGAATAACCTAAACCACACCCGCCTAAATCAGCGACCCTCACGTAGGGACACCCTCGGGCTGTCCACTCGAGCGAAGCTCGACCAGGGTTGTTACGTTTGCCCCGACCATCCAGGTCGGGTTTCCACAACCCCCTCCTCCGAATCCATCTTGCCCTGAGTTGTAATTCCCGCGAGTTTCGCCTTCCGCTACTAAACTCTCTTTTTTGTTTCGTTGCCCCCGCGATAGTGTATCTTGCTGAATTCCCGCGTGGGGGTCGCGGAGAAGCGGGGAGTCGTGCGTCTGCGTCGAGTCTTGGGTCGGACAACTCATTATCTAGCCATCCTGCTGGCAGGTGCTCTCGTTGCCACAGTGCATCTTCCAGCGTTTGGCGCGCTCGCGCCGCAGTCGCCGGTATCCAGCACCCAGCAACCGGGAGCCTCATCTTCCTCACCTTCGCAGAATCCCGCACCTCAAAACCCAACTCCTCCCGAGACCGCTCCGCAGCGTCCCACCCAACCGGTGCCTCCTTCTTCTCAGTACCCTCCGCCTTCAGCCCAGGAACCCGAGCCTCCCATCAAAGACCCGATGATTCGACCGGCTCCCAAGCTGGAGGTTGCCCCGCCGTCACTCTCCATCCCACGCCTGGAACGTGCGCCATCCCTCGAAGATTTCATGACGATGCAGCCACAAGGCGACGTCGCCCTCCGCATGGCGAAGGTCACAGGATTCACCCAGCGCAACCCGCACGACGGCGACCCCGTCAGCGAGCCTACCGACGCCTATCTGGGCTATGACCAGAAGAATTTATACGTTGTGTTCGTCTGCTTCGATGATCCCGGGAAAGTGCGCGCGCGCATGTCCCGCCGCGAAGACATCTTCGACGACGATCAAGTCGAAGTCATTCTTGACACCTTCCACGACCGCCGTCGCGCGTACGCCTTCCAGACCACTCCACTCGGCGTGCAATGGGACGCCATCTGGACCGAAGCCTCCCGCCAGGAGCAGACCCAAGGCCACTTCGATACCTCGTTTGACACCGTCTGGGATTCCAAAGGAAAAGTCAGCAGCCGCGGGTTTGTGGTTTGGATGGCGATTCCCTTCAAGAGCCTGCGCTTCCCCGCCAATCAGCATCAGGAGTGGGGCATCATCCTCTATCGCGGCATCACCCGCAATACCGAAGACGCTTTCTGGCCGCACGTCTCCTACAGGATTGAAGGCCGCCTCGGTCAGGCCGCCACGCTTTACGGTCTGGAGGGAATTTCTCCCGGCCGCGATATCGAACTCATCCCCTACGGACTCATGCGTGGCTTCCGCGCCCTCGATACCCGCGACTTGAGCAATCCATATTTTCAGAAAGCGACCCTGCAGGGGCAGCCGGGCATGGACGCGAAGTTCGTCTTTCAAGACCATTTCACGCTCGATCTGACCGCCAACCCCGATTTCAGCCAGGTCGAGTCCGAGGATCCGCAGATCACCGTCAACCAGCGCTATGCGGTTTACTTTCCTGAGAAACGCCCATTCTTTCTGGAAAACGAAGATTTTTTCCGCACGCCCATGGACCTGTTCTTTACGCGCAATATCGGCGACCCTTCGGCGGGAATTCGTCTCACCGGAAAAGACGGCCCTTACTCGCTGGGCATCATGACCGCCGACGATCGCAGCCCGGGCTTGGCTATTCCTGCCTACTACGCGCTCTCAGGCCTGCGCTCGTATTTCACTGTGGCCCGCGTGAGCCGTGACATCTTCCGCCAGTCCAGCGTCGGCGCACTCTACACTGATTGGGAGTGCCCCACCACCGGCGAATACAACCGCATCGGCGGCGTCGACACCCGCCTGAAATTCAGCCCCAACTGGACCCTCGACGGCCAGGCCGTGACCAGTTCCAGCAATATTTTCGGCAACTTCTTCAACCCGAACTACTCTGCGAACAACTGCGAAGCCAACTACTATCCCTTCAGTTCCGGCAACGCCGGCAACACCAGCAACAATCACTACGCCGGACCCGCCGAGAAACTGCAGCTCCATCGCGACGGCCTGCACTTCACCTATGACGGAACTTACAACGACGTCTCTCCGGGCTTCGTCTCCATTCCCGGTTTCATCAATCGGGTGGACATTCGCGAGACGACGCAAGAGCTGGATTACCGCTTCCGCCCCCGCCGTGGATGGATTGTCGATTGGGGCCCGTCGCTGAACGTCCGCTACGATTTCGACCACACCGGGCTACGTCTGGATACCGACTACATACCCTATTTCGCAGTTCAAGGCAGAGGTCAGACGATGCTGATCGTGCGTCCGTATGAGCTTCTGCGCGAGCGCCTGCGTCCCCAGGACTTCTGCTTTTACGGATTCTGCCTGACCTCACTCGGCGACCAGGACTATCGCGAGCATTTCAGCGCAGCCGCCTTCCAGACGGGATACTTCAAGAAAGCGACCATTCTCGCCAGCTACGTATGGGGCGAAGGAGTCAATTTCGTGGCTCTGCCTTCTTCCTTCAGTCCTGCCGTCAATCCTTATGGCCATCCCTACCTGGCGCGCGAGGACACTGCTCAGGCCAGCCTGGTGGTTCGACCTATCAAGCCGCTAAAAATCGAGAATACGTACTTGTTCGAACGCCTCCGCCCCGACCGGAATACGTACACGTTCCAGCAATCGCAGAATCCCGGCGCAGGACACAGCATCCTCAATGACCACATCCTGCGCAGCAAGTGGAACTGGCAATTCACGCCGCAGCTCTCCGCCCGCGTGATTCTGCAGTACAACGCGCTGCTGGCAGGAACGCCCGGCATCGGATCTCCTTACACTTACCTGCCTACCACCCGGCAATTCAATGCCGACTTCCTGATCACTTACCTCCTCCATCCCGGTACCGCGATCTACGTCGGCTATAACAGCGACCTGCAAAATTTGAATGTCGTGCCGGCAATACCCGGGACTCCCGTGATTCCCGGATATGTGACCAACACCGCCCGTGGATACATCAACGACAGCCGCCAATTCTTCGTGAAAGTCAGCTATTTGTTCCGCTTCTGAATCCCGACAGATCGGGGCAGCTTTACCGGAAGTGGGGTGCCCCATGTCTCGCCGCCTTTGCGAGACATGGGAACCGATCCTCCCCCACTTTGTACTTTCCCCTCGCTCGTGCGAAAATTCCGCCCGGAACTTCCGGAGGAATTCACATGAAGCGTTTCCTGGTGGTCCTGTTCTGCGCCTTGGCTCTCGTGCTGTCCGGTTCTGCTCAGACCAGGAAGTCTGCAATGAAGAAGTCTGCAACGAAGAGCACTGCAGCGGCACCTGCTCCCGACAAAGCCTACCTGCAGAAGATTTGGGATGGTTGGGCTACCCTCGATCCTTCCAACACGGCAAAGTTCTACGCCACCGGTCCGCACACCTTCTTCGATATCGCCCCGCTGAAATACAGCAGCTGGGAAGAATACGAGAAGGGCGTCCGCGGAGTACTCGCAGGCTATAAGAGCGCGAAGTTCACCGTAAACGACGACGCGGCCATCCATCCCCAGGGCGATCTGGTCTGGGCCACCTCAACTATCGCCGAACAGATGACCGACAAGGCAGGCAAAGTCAGCATGGGCAACTTCCGCTGGACCGTGGTCTTCGAAAACGAAGACGGCAAGTGGCTCATCGCTCACGAGCACGTCTCAGCCCCGTTGCAGTAGGGGGAGCAAGCGATTTACTCGCAGCCGCGAAGCGGCGGAAGAACACAGCCCACGGCGCAAGCCGTGGGTTCAGAAGCGGAAGAAGCCTGAGCCCCGGAGGGGCGAAAGAAAGATTACGACGCACTTCGGCGGCCGCAGAGCGAATCAGATCCCCACGCCTTTATTCGCGGTGACCCCTCAATACGACTTCCAAAAAAAATACACCGTCATGCCCGCGCCCACCACCACCACAAAATACCGGATCCATGCCTGGGGCATTTTCATGGCATAGTGCGCCCCCAGGTATCCCCCCACGATGGCGCCCACGATCATCACCGTCCCATGCCTCCAATACACCGCTCCCGCGATGATGAACGTGATCACCGCCACCCCATTGATCACGAACCCCATCACGCTCTTCAACGCGTTCATGGCGTGGATGTCCGTCATCCCCAGCGCCGCCAGCATGGCCAGCATGACAATCCCCATGCCCCCGCCGAAATATCCTCCGTACACTGCCACCGCCAGCTGAAACAAAGTCGCCCCCGCCAGCGCAAGGCCGGTGGTTTCGTGCTCGATGACAGAGCGCCGGCCGCCCGCAAGCTTTTTCCCGAAGGCAAACAGCAGAGTGGCGCCAAGCGTAAGCCACGGCAGCACCCGCATGAAGGTATGCGCGGGAGTCTTCAGCAGCAGATAGGCTCCTGCCAATCCTCCGATCAGGCTGGCGCACAACAGAGGAATCATGACTATTCGCGGCACGTCCAGCCGTTTGCGGTACGCTCCTCCGCTGGCTGCCGCTCCCGTCCACAGGGCAATCGTGTTCGTGGCATTGGCCGGAATCGGCGGCACCCCCGCGAACAACAGCGCCGGGAATGCGATAAAGCTTCCTCCTCCCGCCACCGAGTTGAGGGCTCCGCCCAGCACCCCAGCGAAGAACAGGAAAGCGATGAGTTGTGGAGTCAAGCAGTAGGTGTACCAGAAAACTCCGCAACCGGACAACGCACTAACTTTTCCCGGCACCGCGCGTCTGACTTTCATGACCCACATGCGCCCCATCATCACAGCCCTGATCGCGCTCGCGCTCTTTCCGTCCGTCGCCCTCGGGCAATCAAGCCCCGCAAATCCCTGCACACGTCCGCAGCAGAAGCAATTCGAGTTTTGGCTCGGCGAATGGGACCTCACCTGGCCCGGCCAGAAAGCCAACGAAATCGGCCATGGCTCAAATTCGATCCGGCGCATTATGGACGGCTGCGTCATTCAGGAAAATTTCTCCGGAGCCGATAGCATGCCCTTACGCGGCACCAGCGTTTCCGTCTTCGACGCCCGCGCGAATAAATGGAAGCAAACCTGGGTCGACAACCAGGGTGGCTATCTGGATTTCGTTGGGGAATTCAAAGATGGCCAAATGATTCTGCAGCGCGAAGCCCTTCGGCCGGATGGCACCAAGGTCTGGCAGCGCATGGTCTGGAAGAATATCACCGCCGGCGAATTCGACTGGAGTTGGGAAGCCTCCCGCGACGGCGGCAAAACCTGGCAGGTCAATTGGCCGATTCACTACAAGCGCCGGAGCTGATCGCCCTCAATCCGCCAGATACACGATCTTTCCGCCCACAATCGTCGCCACAACTTTTCCCGTGAACTGCCATCCGTCAAACGGCGTATTGCGCGAAAGCGATCGCGATTTCGCCGCTTCAAAACTCCAGCGCTTCTTGGGATCGAAGATCGTCACATCGGCGAAGCTGCCGCGGGCCAGCGTCCCGCGCTGTTTCAGATCGAATACGCGCGCCGGGCCTGAGGTGAACAGTTCCACGATGCGTGTCAGCGGGATTTTGTGCTCGCGGTGCAGTTGCGAGATCGCCAATGCCAGCGCCGTCTCCAGCCCGGTGATGCCGAATGCCGCGCGCTCGAACTCCACCTGCTTTTCGTGCGCGGCATGCGGAGCGTGGTCCGTGGCAATCGCATCCACCGTTCCATCACGCAGCGCCGCCACAATCGCCTCGCGATCTGCCACCGAACGCAGCGGCGGATTCATCTTGCAGCGCGTGTCGTACTCTCCCACATTCTCGTCGATCAGGCTGAAATGATGGGGAGTCACCTCGCACGTGACCCGTGCCTTACTCCGCTTGCCGCGGCGCACTGCCTTCAGCGCGTCCGAAGTCGACAGATGCGCCACGTGCAACCGGGAATTCTGAATTTCCTGCGCCAGCGTGACATCCCGCTCCACGATTCCCGCCTCGGCCGCTCCTGACATGCCGCGCAGGCCCAGGCGAAAACTAGTCGCCCCGAAGTGCATCGAGCAGCTCTCGGTCAGGCGGGTGTCTTCCGCATGCTGCACCACGGGCAGAGTCAATTGGGCTCCCAATTGCAGTGCCGCCCGCATGATGTCGTCATTCAGAATCGGCTTCCCGTCGTCGGTGACCGCAACCGCTCCTGCCCGCTGCAGCGCGCCGAAGTCGGTCAGACTTTGCCCCTGGCTCGCGCGGGTCGCCGCGGCAATCGGAAAAACGTTCACCACTGCTCCCCGTTCCGGACTGCGCAGCCACTTCACCCAATCCGCCGTATCCACCACGGGAGCCGTATTCGGCATGGTGCACACGGATGTGAATCCACCCGCCGCCGCGGCCGCCGTACCCGTAGCAATCGTTTCCTTGTAGTTCTGTCCCGGCTCCCGCAAATGCACATGCAGATCGATGAAGCCCGGAGCCACGATCAATCCCCGAGCATCAAACTTTTCCTCGGCGCTGGCGCGGATTTTGTTCGGCGCAGCCATCTCCGCCACCCGCCCTTCGCGCAGCAGGAGATCCATGGGCGCGTCGATCTTCGCCGCCGGGTCAATCACGTGCCCGCCCTTAATCAGCAGGCTCTTGATTCCTCTACTCAAAGCACCCTCTTCCTTCCATTCCAAACCATGCAGGGACAGCCCATGTAGGGACAGCCGCCATCGGCTGTCCAGCGGCCCGCAAGGGCCGCAGGGTTTTGATCCCTCTCAAGCCCGTCCCAGCGCCCGCGCCAGAATCGCCATCCGCGTCGGCACCCCGTTCCGCACCTCGTCCACAATGACCGACTGCGGACAATCCGCCACCTCCGCCGTCAACTCCAGGCCCCGGATAATCGGCCCGGGATGCATCACGATGGCATCGCGCTTCGCCAGTTTCAACCGCGACGCTGTCATCTGATACCGCGCAATGTAGTCCTGCAGATGAATCTTCATCCCGGCCAGGCGCTCGCTCTGCACCCGCAACAGCATGATCACATCCGTCCCCCGCAACGCTTCTTCGATATGCCGCGTCAGCCGCAGTCCTGGCGCAAGTGTGGCCGATACCTCCGGCACTAGTTCCGGCGGGCCGCACAGCGTCATCTTCACTCCCATTCTGGTGAGCAGATGGCACGCACTCCGCGCCACCCGGCTGTGAAAGATGTCGCCAATGATCGTGGCCTGCAGCCCCTTCAGCGATTTCTTGTGCTTCAGGATCGTCAGCGCGTCCAGCAGTGCCTGCGAAGGATGCTCGTGCATTCCATCTCCGGCATTCACGATGGGAATATCGAGATGCTTCGCCATGAAATGCGGCGCCCCGGCCGCCGGATGCCGCATCACGATGCAGTCCGCTCCCACCGCGCGCAAGGTGTTCCCGGTATCGATGATCGACTCGCCTTTTTCAATGCTCGAGCCTGACGACAGCACCAGCGTAGTGGTCGCTCCCAAAGCTTTCGCCGCAAATTCGAATGAGGTGCGGGTACGCGTGGAAGCTTCGTAGAAAAGAAGTACGATTCGTTTGCCGCGCAGCAGCGGCCGCGCTTTCTGCGGATTCATGCGGCGCGCCAGCTGCAATAATCGCAGAATTTCTTTGGTCTCGAGATGCTCAATTCCGAGCAGCGAACCGCGGGCAGGCGTAGTCATCGGAAAAATGGCAAACGGTGGATAATACTCGCCAGCACCCAACCCCTGCAAGCGCGGCGCACACAGCCGGCTGTAAGGACAAACGCCTAGGGCTTGCGGCGGGGCCGGAGAACCGCTCCGCCCAGCGCTCCAGTCAATGCCGCCAGCATGACCCCGGCAACCAGGCCAAACAGAATACCGAATATCATCAGCGCCTCAAGACCTTCAGGAGACTTGAAACGTTCGAACATCGCGAGGGCTTGCGGATCGCTGGTGCGAGCGGCTGCTTGATTGATCGTCGTGAGCAGTGCCTGCCGGATCTCAGCTCCCTTATGCAGTGCCAGTACCGCCACCGCCTCCACGATCGAAGCCAGTGCGAAGCAGATCAGGCCGCTCAGCGCCCCCAGCCGCGCTCCTGCACTGGGACGGATCGACGCTTCCGGGCTGCCCAGCCGGTAAAACACAACCGCCAGAAACCCGACCATCAGCATGCCGACAAAAGGATTCAGTCCCACCAGCATCAACAGGGACGTGACCACGGCCGCCAGCGTGCACGGTTTCAGCGCCTGCGACCATTGCATGGGAACCGCGAGAACCGGCACGGTTTGCGATGCGGGCAGGCCAACAGTAGCCGCGGGAATGGCACTTATGTCGCGCCTAATCGCAGCCGTAGCCGCATCCGGCTCAGCAATCAACACCCGGATTTGCGGTGCCCGGCAATGTGGACAGAAGGGCCGCCCCTCCTCCATGACGGAATCGCACTTGTAACAAGAATGTTCCATGATCAGGGAAGCGTCCCACCAAATTATCGCACCCCAACCCACCAAGGACCACGTAGGGGCGGACCCATTGGTCCGCCCAGTCGAGCGAAGCTCGACAGCCTCAACCTGCCATGGAACATGTAGGGACAGCCGCCTCGGCTGTCCGGTCGAGCAAAGCTCGACAGGTTTTTGATCCTGACCGCGCCCCCCCTAAATATCCCCCATCTTCCCCCGACTACGCACATACACCAACGCGAACTCCGCTCCCTTACCGCCCTCCCGCGTTTCAACCGCCACAATATGCTGATTATCCTCGCTCCCCACCTTCAGCTCCGTCACCGGACCCGACTTCTGTTCGCACTTCAGCTCTTCATCGGCGCCCTTATCATCATCCACCGACACATCCCCACCGTGCTTCTCCGAATGGCACTCCAACACTTTGCCGTACTTCTTCAGCTTGTTCCGGTAGAACGCGACAATCTTCGACGGATCGTCATCGGAAACGTAGTTGGCGACTACCAGCTTCATTCCAAAAGCTTCGGTCAGCACGCTCAGGTTTGCCTGATCCGAATTTGGATCGTGAGTCTTGAGTCGCGCCCCAGGATAAAGCGGCACCCCAACCTTTTTCGCATCCGCATCGTCCCCCACGTGCAGATTCCCCATGGGGCTGCGTATGTCCAAATTCTTGTTCTGAGAATCCGCATCCTGCGCGAGCCCTGGCAGAACACTGGCCACGCTCAGGAGAAAGGTGAAAACGACAGCTTGAAACATAAGATGCTCTCCAAATCCGCAGATGCTAGATGTCGGCGTCTTTGCCGTGCGTGCGCACGTACACCAGCGAAAAGCTCGAACCGCTTCCTTGCGGCTCCACCGCCACAATGTGTTGGTTCTCCTTGGTGCCGACTTTCAACTCGATGTTGTGGCCGCTTGGACCTTCGCATGTGAGTTCATGCGATTCACGGTCTTTCCGGGTGGGGTGGGTGTCTAAATTCAGATGGCTGGTGTGACATACCAGCACGTTGCCGTACTTCTTAAGCTGGTCCTGGTAGTACGAGACAATTTTTTCTGGAGCGTCGTTCGACTCGTACTCGAGCGCTACTACCTTCAGACCAAAGCCGAAGCCTGAAATATTCACATTCGCGCTCTTGTCGCTGCCATCCGAATCCTTCTGTTTGATGTGAGCGCCCGGATAAACCGGAACTCCAACATCCTCCGGATCGGCCCCTTTGCTGACGTGAATGCCTCCCAGCGGAGTTCTGATGTCCACGTCTTTATCCTGTCCGCTTTTTTCTTTCTTCACGTTCACGCTGCATCCCGCAAGCAACATGCCCAGGACGACGCCGGATAACACCACCAACCGCATTCCAGAAAAGCTACCGTTCTCCATGAGAAGGTCCTCCCTTTGCCGTCTGTGCGGGACGTTCCAGTCCCGCTCCGCGTTGCGCGATGTTTGGGATCGTGACTGGCAGGTGACCCCGAATGGGAATCTCCCCAAATAGCGCCTTCACTGCCGCCACTTCCGAGACGGACGCATTCGAAAAAGTGCACAGATAGTTTTCGACCTTCGTAAAATCGCTGGCCAGGTATGGATTGCCCACCGCCACTACTGCCGTCTTCTGCGCCGCACGATCCAACAACTGTTGCAGCAGCGTTCCCGTCGCATCCCCCATAGCGGTCGAGTTCCCAGCTTTGCCGGGATTGGGTACCACATACACGGCGGCTACCACCGTCTGCGCCGCGTCCACCGCTTTTAAGACTTCCTCGCTCATGCCGGCAGCAATCCGCGGGTCGACATACAGCACACGTGCATCCGGAATCCGGCTAAGAAATTCGCGGCCGAACGCCCGCCCGGAGTCCGTGCGTACGTCGTCGGAAAACAGCACAGCCAGCACGTCGTTATGTGTCTCCTCTCTCGACATATACGGAAGTGCCGCCGGACCGGTTCCCTTGGCTTTCAGCGGCATTACTTTGCCGTTGTCCCGCACCACGGTGATGGCCGAATCCGCCACTTGCTGGCCGAAGGCAATGTTTTCCGGCTTCCCCACGATGTTGCTGATGGCGTTCAGGTCCACCGTTCGAGCCTCGTTCAGCCCCACAGACGCCTTTAGTTTCAGCATCTTGAGCACAGATGCATCCAGCCGCTTCTGGGGAATCTCGCCCGAAAGTACAGCTTTCATCATGGCCTGGTACGACGCGCCCAGATCTGGCGGGATCAGCAGCAGATCGTTGCCCGCTTTGAACGCCTCCACCGCCGCCCGTCCAATATTGTTCGCGAACAGATGCGTCACCCCGGCCATATCCAGCGCATCGGTCACTACCAGCCCCTTGAATCCCAGTTGCTTTTCCAGCAGATCGGAAACCACCGCTGTGGAGATCGTCGCTACATGGTTTGGATCCGGATCCAGCGCTGGCGCGGTCACGTGCGCCACCATCACCGAATCCACTCCGGCTGCAATGGCCTGGCGAAAGGGTGGGAGTTCGACCGAATCCAGGCGCGCTCGATCTCCGCTCACGCTCGCGACTCCCAGGTGCGAGTCGGTCGCGGTGTCGCCGTGTCCGGGAAAATGCTTCACCGTCGTCAACATGCCGCCCTCATGCGCGCCCTTGATATACGCGGTAACCATGTCCCCCACCTGCTTCGGGTCCTCTCCAAAGGAGCGCGTGTTGATGATGGGATTCGCCGGATTCGAGTTCACGTCCGCATCCGGAAAGAAATTCCAATGCACTCCCACGGCGCGTGCTTCCAGTGCAGTGATGCGTCCAAAATTTTCCGCGTCCTGCAACTTGCCATCCGCGCCGAACGCCATCGCATGCGGGAAATTCGTGCTCCCCGTCAACCGGATCGCCACTCCACGCTCGAAATCTGCGGCAATCAGCAGCGGCAGCTTGGATTCGCGCTGCAGCCGGTTCAGCAGTTCGGCTGCCTCGTACGGCCCGGTGCGCAGCAGAAATGGACCATCCACCGGCACGCTCATGGCGAACGAGCCCACGTGATACTTCCGCATCTCATCCCGGAACTGCAGGTATTGCGGGCTCTCCACATTCAGGAATTGCGCCCGGCACCAGATCATGAACACCTGCCCGACCTTCTCTTGCAGAGTCAGCTTGCGCAGCGTCTTCTCCGCCCAGCGATCGCCCTCGCGATTGTGCTGAATGGCACTCCGCTGTACATGTTTTTCCTTGGCGAACCCGGGCGCGGCGAGGCTGACGGCAGCGAGCAATACAGGCAGGATTTTCGGCATGCTGGAAACATAGCAGAAACCTCCGCTCTTGAATCTCGTTTTCACCCGGTGAACTGCCGGCTTGCCTTCCCACCAGCCAAAGGTTTAGACATTCCTGTTCGATCAAAAACGAATTTTATGGAGCTCCCATGAATCGCCGCTCTTTCCTCAAATCCGCGAATGTCGCGGGACTCGCGATCGCACTTCCTTCTTCCGCCTTCGCCGCCGACCAAAAAAACCCGGCAACCGCAGTCGCCCCCAGTCCCAGGACCATCCTGCTGAAAGACTATCGCCCGCAGTCCATCTATAAAGTCCCGGCCTCGCACATCGCCCGCGCCAAGTACCCCATCATCGACATGCACTCCCATCCCTACGCCAAGAACGAAGCCGAAATCACCACCTGGCTCAAGAACATGGACGAGTGCAACATCCAAAAAACCATGATCCTGACCATGACCACCGGGAAAGAGTTCGACGACATCTACGCGAAATATTCGAAATATCCCGAGCGCTTCGAAGTCTGGTGCGGCCTCGATTTCAGCGGCTACAACAAACCCGGGTTCGGTCCAACCGCCGTCAAAGAACTCGAACGCTGCCGCCACCAAGGCGCTCGCGGGATCGGTGAAATTCACGACAAAGGCCAGGGACTGCGTTCCGGCAAATCCAGCGCCCCCGGCATGCATCCCGACGACCCCCGCGCCGATGCGATCTGGGAAAAGGCTGCGGAACTCCACATGCCAGTCAGCCTCCACGTCGCCGATCCCATCTGGATGTATCAGCCTATGGACAAGCACAACGACGGCTTGATGAACGCTTTCGAATGGCGTCTCGACAACCAGCCCAACATCGTCAAGCTTGCCGGCATGGTCGACATCCTCGAACGCACCGCCGCTCGTCACCGCAACACGACCTTCGTCGCCTGCCACTTCGCGAATCTGGATTACGACCTCAATCACCTCGGCGAAGTCTTCGAACGCAATCCCAACATCTACGCCGACATCTCCGCCCGTTACGCGGAAACCGCGCCCATCCCCCGCTTCGCCGCGCAGTTCTATTCGAAGCATGCCGATCGCCTGGTCTACGGCACCGACATGGGATTCGAGCAGAGCATGTACCACATTACCTTCCGCATTCTCGAATCCCAGGACGAGCACTTCTACGAGACCGAGCAGTTCTCCTATCACTGGCCGCTGTACGGCTTGGGTCTCGGCGATGAGGTCCTGCAGCAGGTCTATCACGACAACGCCGCCAAACTGCTCGCAGCCCGAGAATCATAGGGGTGCCCCACGTCTCGCCTCCTTTGCGAGACGTGGGAACCTGACGCACTTGTTCAGGCAGAATCGACATTCAAAATCCAACCGCCTACAATCACCTTGATGGATACCATCGACCAGCCGCCGGCCGCGGAAGAACGCGACAACAGCCGCATCATTATCGCGGTCGCGGTCACGCTGGTGATCGGAGGCGCGCTGGCCGCCGCCTTCCTGCTCCGCCAACCGCCCCGCCAGGTCAAGACTCCTTCTCCCTATATCGCGAAGCTGAAGTTATCGGACTTCAAGATGAGCGCCGCCGAAAATTTCATTGGAGCCACCGTCAGCTACATCGACGGCACCATCACCAACACCGGCGACAAGCCCGTCACCCACGTCATGGTCCAAGTCAATTTTGAAGATTCCATGGGGCAGGTCGCTCAACGGGAAGACGTCGCGCTTCGCATCGTCAAAAGCAACGGCGCCTACGAGGAACCGGTCGATCTAAACGTAGCGCCCTTAGCTCCGGGCAAAAGTGAATACTTCCGCCTCACCTTCGACAGCATCTCCGCGCAGTGGAATCACCAATACCCCGACATCACCATCACCGATGTAACTCTCAAGTGAGACGCCTTCCCCTCCGCTACAATTGACCGGTGCCAGAAGTAAAGCCATTCCGCCTGACGGAGTCGGTCAAAGCTGCCGGTTGAGCGTCCAAGCTGAGTCCAGCGGCGCTGGACAAAGTGCTTGGGAAATTAGCCCGGCAACACGACCCCAACGTTCTGGTCGGCTTCGATCACGCCGACGACGCCGGCGTGTATCTAATCGCGCCCGACCAGGCTCTGGTGCAAACCGTAGACTTCTTCACCCCCATCGTGGACGATCCCTTCACCTTCGGCCAGATCGCCGCCACCAATTCGCTCAGCGACGTCTATGCCATGGGCGGCAAGCCCCTCACCGCGCTTGCCCTGGTCTGTTTCCCCGATAAGGCCGATCTCGAAATTCTCGAGCGCATTCTCGCCGGCGGCCTCTCCAAGATGATCGAAGCCGGATGTACCGTCATCGGTGGCCACAGCATCCGCGACGAAGAAACCAAGTTCGGCTACTCCGTCACCGGCCTGATCCATCCCAAAAAGATCTACGCCAACCAAGGCGCAAAGCCGGGAGACGCGTTGATCCTGACCAAAGCCATAGGCACAGGCGTGATCTCCACCGCAATAAAAAAAGAGAAAGCCAAACCAGCATGGATCGAAGCCGCCATAGCCTCCATGACCACGTTGAATAAACAAGCCGCCGAAGTAATCACTGGGTCCGCCTCGAACCATGTAGGGACAGCCGCCTCGGCTGTCCGGTCGAGCGAAGCTCGACAGCTCTTTGCCGTCCACGCCATGACCGACATCACCGGCTTCGGCCTGATCGGTCACCTGCGCGAAATGCTGCTAGCCTCGAACGTCTCAGCACGCATCTCAGCCAGCGCCGTCCCTCTCCTCGACGGTGCGCTGGAATGCGTGAACCAGGGCCACATCCCCGGCGGCCTGAAAAATAACCGCGACTTCGCCGAATGCACCGTCACCTACGCCCCCTACGTCCCCGAAGACCTCCGCACCATCCTTTACGACCCCCAAACCGCCGGAGGCCTTCTGATCGCCGTAGAAGATAGCCCTCAACTGTTGACCGCGCTCCACGCCGCGGCCGTTCCCGCAGTTCAGATCGGCGAAATCCTTCCAAAAACAAGCCCTCTCATTCTGGTTGCGAATTAAGCGGGACTCTCCTGTCAACTGGGGTGCCCGTGTCCGGGGTGCCCCACGTCTCGCCTCCTTTGCGAGACGTGGGATCACTGTTCCCACAAATTCCCCGCCATCCAACCCCCGTCCTCGCATCTAAAAAAGGCACTCCTCTGCCGAATCTAATCTGGAGAAACATCATGCAATTTCGCATTCTCGGCCGCCAGGGCCTCGAAGTCTCAGCCGAAGGCCTCGGCTGCATGGGCATGTCCGAGTTTTACTCCGGACGCGACGACAACGAATCGATCGCTACGATCCACCGCGCTCTTGAACTCGGCGTCACTTTCCTCGACACCGCCGACGTTTATGGTCCCCACCTCAACGAAGAACTAGTCGGACGCGCCATCAAGGGCAAGCGCGACCAGTTCGTCCTCGCCACCAAGTTCGGAATCGTTCGCGATCCCGCCAATCCCATGGCGCGCGGCGTCAATGGCCAGCCCGACTACGTGAAGAAATCCTGCGAAGCCAGCCTGCGCCGCCTGGGCGTGGAGTACGTCGATCTCTACTACCAGCACCGCGTCGATCCCAACACTCCCATCGAAGATACGGTGGGCGCGATGGCGCAACTGGTCAAGGAAGGCAAGGTCCGTTTCTTAGGCCTCTCCGAAGCCAGCCCCGACACCCTTCGCCGCGCCATGAAGGTTCATCCCATCAGCGCGCTGCAAACTGAATACTCTCTCTGGTCGCGCGATCCCGAGCAGGAAATCCTGGCCACCTGCCGCGAATTAGGCATAGGATTCGTCGCCTACAGCCCTCTGGGCCGCGGATTTCTTACCGGACAATTTCGCTCCTTTGATGATCTCCCAGCCGACGACTACCGCCGTAACACGCCGCGCTTCCAGCGCGAGAACTTCCAGAAGAATTTAGATTTGGTGCGCCGTGTCGAAGAGCTCTCAATAGAAAAACACTGCAAGCCATCTCAACTCGCCTTAGCCTGGGTGCTGGCGCAAGGAGACGACATCGTCCCCATCCCCGGCACGAAACGCAGGAAATATTTGGAAGAAAACGTAGGCGCGCTTAACGTAAAGCTGAGCCAGGAAGATCTAGCCCGCATCGACGAAGTCTTCCCGCCCGACATCGCCGCAGGCAAGCGCTATCCCGATCACATGATGGCATCAGTCAACCGCTAAAATTCGTCCCGCGTAGCGACAGCCCCTTGGGCTGTCGAAGGCAGACCACGATCCAAATCCTTGACCCCACTCCCACCACTCCCCTATCCTGACCCTGAGCGCGAAGGGCGCCTCCAGTCCGCCGGAAAGGGCCGTGCCCACCTCCATTAACTTCATCGAAGGCTACGAACCTTCTTTCAGCCTGATCTATTGCGGACTCCAGGCATGCAACTGAAAGGAGCTTCGTATGTTCCCCAATCCGCAAGACGCTCTCCCACTACCCGCCCGCCCCAATCTCGAGCACTACAAGAAACGCGCCAAGGATCTCGTTAAAGCCGCCAACGCACCCCATCCTGCCGCATTGAATCACTTCGTTCACACGTGGCTGGATTCGCTCCTGCACTCGACCGGGTTGACCATCACTGCTCAACTCCCGATTTCAATCGATCGCTGGGTTGACGAACTGGATTCCTTCCTCCGGACTGAGAAGCAATCAGCCCAGGTGTTCACGCTGGCGCGCGCCCAGTTCATCATCGCGCGGATTCACGGTTTCGAAAGCTGGCCAAAGTTCGCCCGGCATGTGGAAGATATCTCGCGGCACTATTCACCGGAAGCCGCTTTCGAAAGTGCGGTCGAAGCGATCGTCAACGGCGACCTCGCTGCCCTCGAGAGACTGCTCTCCAGCGACCCCAGCCCGGTTCGAGCGCGCTCCGCCCGCGAGCACCATGCCACGCTGCTGCACTACATCGCCGCGAACGGCATCGAGGGTTATCGTCAGAAAACTTCCGACAACGTTCTCCAGATTGCGCGCCTACTTCTACAAGCCGGGGCCGAGGTCAATGCCACGGCTCACGTCTACGGCGGAGAAGCAACCGCGTTGCAGCTGGTCGCCACCAGCCTCCATCCCGAGCAGGCCGGCGTTCAACAGGAGTTGCTGAAAGTTCTCATGGAGCAAGGTGCCTCGGTCCCACCAACGCTGATCCATGCGTGTTTGGCCAATGGCCGCATCCGCGCAGCGGAATTCCTGGCCAAGAGCGGATCGCAACTGGATTTGGAATCCGCCGCCGGTCTTGGCCGCCTTGACGTAGTCAGCAGTTTCTACGACGCCAAAGGAAATCTGCACTCGAACGCCAACTCTGCGCAGAGAGATTGCGGCTTTCTCTGGGCGTGCCAGTACGGCAGAAATGATGTCATTGATTTTCTGCTGCGAACGGGTGCGCGTCTGGACTCATCAGCAGAGACTGGACAAACCCCGCTCCACTGGGCAGTCATTGGAGGACACATCGATACCATCAAACTGCTGCTGGCCCGGGGTGCAGATCTCGAGAAGAAAAATTCTTACGATGGCACGCCCCTGGGCCAGGCGCTCTGGTCTGCACTGCACAGCACGCAAGAGATGCAGTCGACGTACTTGGCGGTGATTAAAACGCTGATCGATGCCGGAGCGCGCATCGACAAACGCATGTTGCCCTGGGTGCTTCAGGAGAAAAAAGCATCCCCAAAAATCAAGCAGCAACTAGCCGAGCTCCTGCAAAGAGAACCGTAACTCCGTGGGGATTTCTCCCCGAATTACGCCGGGGGTGCTGGATGCTTGGGGTGCCCCATGTCAAGCAACGCTCACGTAGGGACAGCCCCTCGGGCTGTCCCGCGAAGGCGAAGCCGAGCGGCCCTGCTGTGAGTGCTTGCTCTGACGTGGAAGAGCGGCGCTTCAGCGCCGCGTCAGCAGTCATAAACGCATGCGGGCTTTAGCCCCTGAGGTAAACGGGAGCCGGCACATGCGACCGCCTCCCGATTGTTTTTAGGATATCAATGTTCGTGTCGAAAACGAAGCCAGGCCGGAAATCTCGCCGCCTTTGCGAGACAAACAACATTTAAGATAGAGCTTTTTGACTTAGTCTCAGACTCTCCCTCACCCGGCGCCATCGCGCGGCTTCATCCGCCCGTACTCCCTCACCTTTCCATCCACCACGGCCGCCACATATTTCCCCAACTCGACATCGCGCACTTGCACCACCCGATGTCCGTCCCGCGCCAGCTTGCCCCACCGGCTCGGCTTCTCCGGGTTCTGCTCAATCATCTGATACTCGCGACCATCCATCTCAAAGCGAACCGTCCGAAATTTCTGCGACCCGGTTCTCTCCACCTTGATGGACTTTTTCCCAATCGACACCACAGCGCCGCTCATCATCTGCTCGGCAACGTCCTTCAACGAATCGTGATCCAACCGATACGCCATCTCAAAAACTCCGGCCAGAAGCCTTTGGTCATCATCTACGCAGTCGGCACACAATTTCCCACTTCAAGCGCCGAAACCATCAATTTGCTCGCGTCACCTTACCGGGAAATGGCGAAGATCCCTATTCTCATCCCACTCGTTGATTAGTTAGATTCAGGTGACGACTCCGATTCCTATTTCCTGCTGATCCTCGCCGCAATCCCATTCCTGAATGCAGCAGTCTTCAATATCTTCTCTCCACCCCGATGTTTGAATCCTCGCACATCTTTTTTGTCGCCGGTAATTACATCCACCCACTGTACGGAATATTCCCCCGGCGGCAGTTTCAAACTTATCTCCGCTGGCCCATCCCCATCGACATACATCGCATACTGCCCCGTGTGGCTGGAAAGCATGTGCGTTACAACGCCTCCCGCGTGTCGCACCGTCTCGAAATCCGGAGCCATCTCCAATAGGGGCAGACCCCGAAGGAAATCACTCAGAATACGCAATCGCCGCCGCAGTTCCGGACTGCCGCCGCCGGGCCCATTGGCTTCCAGATCTTTTCCATCTTCATGGCCCACGCTGAACGAGTAATCGAGGTTGTCGAACACTCCTCCACCCGACAGCATGAAATTCCAGGCCTGCCGCGCGTATTTCTCATCCTCGCGCCCAAGAAAACCGCTTTCGTCGTACGACAAGGCCTTGCCCAAGCCATAATTCAGCACGGCCGCTTGCGGATATGCGTAGTGAAAGTTCACCACGCTCACGCCGGGAACTGTCTGCTTCATCGGATACACGAAATTGCAGCAGTTCTGCGCAATCAAATGCCTGTCCGGCAGCTTGGATTCCTCGCTCGTAATCCACTCCGCCACGCGCGCCTGCCATGCCATCGACAGATCATCCGGCAAATCCACCGAATTCGGATACTGGTCTCGTCCTGTGAATAGATACGGGTTCACCACGTTCGCCAGCACCGGCCGGTCCGACCAGGGCTCGTTAGCGATCTCAAAGATCACATTCGCAGAGGCGTTCGCCTCTTGCACCAGCTTTCTTACATACCTTTCCTGGTGCGCCAGTACGTTACCGTTTTCGAGCGTGTTCACTTTCTTCCAATCGATGGCATCAGTCTGGTTCACATTGTTAGCCGGATTGAACGGCGACATTGCCCACTGAGCCTCGGCATACTGCGAAGAGAAGAACGTAAGCTCCACCACGATTCCGCGCCGCTCAGCCTCTGCCAGGAACCCGTGCAGCCGGGTGAAATACTCCGGATTCCAATTATCCAAATCAAACTTGTTGCCGCCGCCCGCGTATCCGGTGGTCCCGCTCCTGGCCCAGGGAGCCACGAATCGTCCGCTCGCCGGTGCCAGATCGTTTCGCAAAATGCCAAACGACTTCGCCGGCACCTCCACATACGAGCCGCCGAACAGCCGCGTGTAGTTCATCCCCTCCGCTTCCAGTGTCGCCAGATACTTGGCATAGTCGAAATCGCCGTTCAAGACCGCACCGTAGTGCTCTCCGCTGCCGATCAGCGCGAGCGCACGATCGTGAAACAAAAAGTAATGCGGATTCTGGGGATGCAGCGAAATCGGCGCGACGGGTTTGTTGTCGCCCTGTCCCAAAGCAACTCTCGTGAGAAGTAATGAAAGTAAAAGGCGGAGAACGCGGTTCATCGGAAGCATCCCCGCTAAAGAGTACCTGAATGGCCATCAAACGTCTCGACTTTGACAGGTGGGGATTTCGCGCTAACCCTTGGCTTGGCTCTACACTAGTTTCGTCATGCTCGATTTTTCTCGTTTCGAAAACATCACCTTCGACTGCTATGGGACGCTGATCAATTGGGAGGCCGGCATTCTCCCCGCTTTGCATCGTATTCTCGCGGCGCACGCGAAGGCAGCCGACGACAGCACGCTGCTCAAATTGTATGGGGATTTCGAAATGAGGGCAGAGCAGGGAAAGTTCCAGCCTTACCGCGAAGTTCTGGCGTCCGTAGTCTCGCAATTCGGAAATGAGTTCGGATTCACGCCCACCCCGGATGAGCTTCGTTCCCTCGCCGCATCCCTTCCGAAGTGGAAGCCATGGGCGGATACGGTTGCTGCGCTTCGGAGGTTGAAAGCGCGCTTTCGCCTGGCCATTCTCTCAAACATTGATGACGACCTGTTCGCGGGCACGTGCCCCCAGCTCGGCGTCGAGTTCGACGAGGTCATCACGGCGCAGCAGGCACAAGCCTACAAGCCATCTCTGAAAATCTTTGAACTTGCCCTGAGCCGCATCAACACCCCAGCCCACCGCGTTCTACATGTGGGACAAAGTATTTACCATGACTTAATTCCTGCTCAATCCCTCGGCTTGGCGACCGTATGGGTCAATCGCCCCTCCGCCCGGCCTGGGATCGGCGCGGTCAAAGCCGCGGAGGCGACTCCAGATGTCACCGTCTCTTCGCTGGAACAACTAGCGGACATGGCGACCCAGACGCAAAGTCTGAGACCAGAAGCCTGAGCCCTGAACCCTAAGCCCTGAACCCTGTTGTCGTCGTAGTGAGTTTTTTTGAATTAGAAACTGGCAGGCAGCTTCACAATCTTGCTCTGGATGGCCCACATCACCAGTTCGGCTTTATTGTGTACCCCAAGCTTCCGCATAAGATTGAATTTGTGAGCGTCGACGGTCTTCGAGCTGAGTCCCAGGATGTTCGCGGCCGATCGCACGGTTTGCCCCTCCGCCAGCAGCTTCAGAATCTCCCGCTCCCGGGCTGTTAGATCGCGCCGCCGTGCTGGCGCTGGGTTTGACGGCCAGTCTGCGATATCCGCCCCAGACCGCTGCGCGCTCGCAGTGCATTCTATTGCGGCGGTCTTGCGCACCATTTCGACCAGTTCCTCCGCCGAGGTCCGGCGCACCGCATAAGCACTATCCGCCAAGTCTTCGCCTCGCGATTCTTCATCATGATTGGTCAGGAATAGCACCTTGCTCGATGGCGACTCGCGCACGATCAGCCGTTCGGTTTGGACCGCGCTGCCCTCAAAAATATGGTGATCGACCACCACGATGTCAGGCCGGTGCGTGAAAACGTCGCGCAGCGTTTGGACTGCGTCTTCCGTCTCCGCTACCACTGTGATATCCGGTTCGTCGTCCAGCAGCCGCCGCACGCCTTGGCGCAGCCAGGCAATGTCATGGGCTACCACGCACCGGATCGTTTCGTTTTGTTCATTCTGTGCGACGGGACACACAGGCTCTCCTTGATGGCCAGAGATTTCGATGTGGCACTGGGCTCCGCTCGCCCACGTATGAATAAGGATGTACTTCTGATTGTAACCCGCCTGTTACCCTCTCGTAGCGCAAAAAATCAAGGATTGTGTGAAAAAAGATGCACATGGGGGGCTCGTAAACGGTTTTGTAGAGACGTTGCTTGCAACGTCTCTCACGCTGACTCCTCACCAAGGCGCGATCTGTGCGCGTCAAGACCGTGCGTCAAGACACAACTGCTGCGGTTTTCCGGATCGTCCCCAGGCTTGCGGACGCACCTCGGCCCCCCTGTTGCCCGCAACGTGCTCATCGCAGAAAGGCTTTCCAGCCTCGGCCTTTAAGCAGTAGCGCTTTCCGAATTCTCCCTTAGGCATCTACAATCGCCCTCCATGGACCCCGCTCGCATCGCCGCGTTGCTGGTCCCCTTCATCGGAGAATACGACCAACCGGATGCCCCAGCGCTGTTCGCGAACATATCGACGTACATCAATATACTGACGCGCTGGAATTCCCGCATCAATCTCACCGCCATCCGCGACCCCGAACAAATCGTAACCCGCCACTTCGGCGAAAGCCTCTTCGCCGCTCGCCACTTGTTCCCTGTAGGGACAGCCGCCGTCGGCTGTCCAGCCGAGCGCAGCTCGACCGTTGCTGGGGCGTCCCCCCTCGCCCTTGCCGACCTCGGCTCTGGCGCCGGCTTCCCCGGCATCCCCATCAAACTCTGGGCACCAAATATCTCCCTCACGCTGATCGAGTCCAACCAGAAGAAGGCGACGTTCCTCCGCGAAGTCACCCGCGCTCTTATATTGACAAACATCGATGTACACAACGTCCGCGCAGAAACCCTGTCGCCAGGCACCTACGACGTGGTCACACTCCGCGCGGTCGAACGCTTCCATGTCGCGCTCTCCATCGCCGCACGCTTGCTCAAACCGCAGGGCCGCTTGGCCCTCCTGATCAGCTCCGCCCAGCTACCTGAAACCCGCTCCCTGCTCCCCGACCAGGACTTGTCAAACCCAGTGCCAATCCCCCTATCGGCATCGAGAGTTCTGCTACTCGCAAAGCCCAGCCGATCAGAACACGAACCAAAACAGTAACAAGTGGGAAATAATGTCTGGCATGTGGCAACGGATCCGCTACAAGCAGCATAATGTAATACAAAGTGGAACGGAGTGTCACTACAATGAGAAAAAGTGAAGAACTGACCACCGCTGAGGTCAGATTTCCCGCTTTCGAATAAATGTTCCTGTAGGAACACTTCTCCAATTCGAGGCCCAAGTGGCCTCCTGGACGACGTCAAGGCTCCGGCCAAGACCGGAGACATCGTCCAAAGAAACAACTCGTTGTGTGCCCCAATGTTCCTGCAGGAACACTCGAATAGTTCCTGTGCCGCAAACCTCTACCCAGTTCGACTCGCATTGCGAGCGCGTAGTGTTCCTGCAGGAACATTCAAGTCATGTGACTCATATTAGTCAAAAGATCCCGAAGCATCCTCAGGGCGCTGAATGTTCCTGCGAGAACATGAGTCCTTAGCATTACGCTGCAGAAAATCAGCCGAATGTTCCTGAAGGAACACTAGGGACGTGTTTTGCACATGAATTCACCTGCTTGCACAGCACTTCTTCATTGCAATCGATATGTGAGCGCATTATGCTGCGGGTGACTCTGGTTTCTCCTGACAACTTCATATGGGACGCGTTATCGCTGTTGCCAATCAAAAGGGCGGCGTGGGGAAGACTACGACTGCCATCAATCTAGCCGCGTCCTTTGCGGCTGCAGAAGTGAACACTCTCCTGGTGGATTGTGATCCCCAGTCGAATGCTACCAGCGGCTTGGGATTCGCCAAGGATCCTGACCGCATCAGCTCCTACCATCTGCTCATGGGAGCGGCCAGTGGGGACGAGGCGCTGCTCACGACAGAACTCGAACAGCTCTGGCTGATTCCGTCGCACAAGAACCTGATCGGCGCCAACCTTGAGCTGGTGGACGCTGAGGGGCGCGAGTTTCGCATGCGCGATGCGATCGCGCCACTGCGCGACCGCTTCCAGTTCATCGTGCTGGACTGTCCACCTGCGCTGGACTTGCTCACGCTGAACGCGCTCGTCGCTGCGGACGCCGTGCTGATTCCTATGCAGGGGGAGTACTTTGCCCTGGAAGGTATCAGCGAGCTGCTGGACACGATCGAGCGCATCCGCGACAGCTTTAACCCTGAGCTCGGGATTGAAGGCGTGGTGCTGACGATGTTTGATGAGCGCACAAACCTGGCACAGCAGGTCATGACTGAGCTGAAGAATTTCTTTGGCGAGAAGCTGTGCCGCACCAGTGTGCCGCGGAACATCCGGCTGGCGGAGGCGCCCAGCCATGGCAAGGCTGCGCTGGTGTACGATCCGCGCTCGAAGGGCGCGGAGAGCTACATTCGCCTGGCCAAGGAGATCATTGAGAGGCAACCCGCGGCGGGCGCGCTTCAAAGCTCCGCCTTCGAAGTTCAGACGGCGGAGCCTGTCCACGCAGAGGTCGCAGAGGAGCACAAGGGAGAGGCTGCGGTGGAGGAGATTGCCGCGGCTACGACGGAGATGGACAAGAGCGCGTGACACATTGATGTATATCTATATGTGGATTGACGTCCGTCGATATAGTTTGAACACGGGGACGGGCGGCGCAGGTTCAAAAAAGCGGGGCGAGAAGCCATAAAGAAGAAAGCGCAATCACGAAAAGCGCTCGCGGGACTGCGGAGTGCGATCAAGAGGAGACTGATGACTACTGCGACCACGGGGAATCTGGCGGAACAGCCGGGCGATAAAGAGAAAGAAAAGATGGACAAGCGGCGGGCACTGGGGCGCGGGCTGGCTTCGTTATTGCCGGGGCCTCGGGTTGTGCCGCAACCTGCTGCGGGTGCCGTTCCCACGGCGAGCGGCAATCATGGGGCGCAGGCGGTGGGCGCAAATCCGGCTTCCTTGCAGCCGACTTCTCACCCGAGTGCGCCGAATGCGGCCGAGCTGCGCTCGGCTGTACAGCCGGTGGCGGCTGTACCTACACGTTCTTCTTCTGCGCAGGGCAATGGCGAGCTCGACCCGGATCTGCCCGCAGGGGTGGTTTGGCCGGAAGAAGGGGATGGGGATGGGATGGCGGCGTACGATTCGCAGGCGGCGGACGGGACGTTCACCATCCATGCGGCGGCGGAGACGCGGATTCCGGGAAATTTGGTGGTCAACCTGGCTATCCGGGACATCGATAAGAATCCGTTTCAGACGCGGTATGTGGCAGATGACGATGCCCTCGAGGAACTGGCCGAGTCGATCAAGGCCAATGGAGTGGTGCAGCCGATCATGGTGCGTCCTGCGGAGGAGGACGAGGGGCGCTACGTCCTGATTCTGGGTGAGCGGCGCTTGCATGCGTCGAAGAAGGCGGGGAAAACGCATATACCCGCGCTGGTGCGGCGAGTGTCGCGGCAGCAAGCGGCGGAGATGACGATTATCGAGAACCTGCAGCGTGAGGATCTAAGCCCGCTGGAGCAGGCGGAATCGTTTCGCGTACTCAGCAATGAATTTTCGCTGACGCAGCAGGAGATTGGGGAACGGGTGGGATTGTCGCGCGAGTCGGTGGCCAACTATATGCGGCTGCTGAAGCTGCCTCGCGAAGTAATGCAAATGCTGGCGGAGAAGCGCATCACCTTCGCCAAAGCGAAGGAGTTGCTCAAGCTGGGGGACAATGACCGGATCGCAGAAGCGGCGCTGTACGCGGTACAGAAGGGGATGAACCTGGAGCAGATCGAGATGCTGGTGCTGCGGATGGATGGCCTGCTCGATCCTTTGCCCGATATGCCCGGGGTAAAGAAGAGAGAGAAGAGCACGGGAGCGCGCTGGGTGGATCCGAACGTGCGCGCGGCGCAGTTGGATCTGGAGCGGACTTTGGGATTGCGGGTCCGGATTCGTGATCGCAAGGGCAAGGGAAAAATTGTGATTGAGTACGCTACGGTGGATGATTACGACCGGGTGGTGGAGATGTTGCGGCGCAAGTAAGTACACAGTTGCCAGTTGCCGGTTGCCAGTGTCATGGGCAGTGGTTAGGGATCTGTTGATTGACTTAGGGGTCAGGGGACAGAGATCAGGGACTAGATTTCGGCTTCATGGGGCGGCCTTTTCGGTCGCCCCCTTCCGTTTGTGAGGTGCCGTAATAGTAATCAGGTGGAATGGAAGATGTCTGAATGAAGCGACATTTGCCGCCAAGGCTCTCGTTCTGCGCTAGAGTGGGAAGTTCCGTCTGTCGGCGAAATCTTCCGCTATGCAGGCCCGCTCCTTAACGGATTGATAATCCAGGTGAATCCATACGCCGATGACTTATTGTTGGTGAAAAATTTCCGGGAGCAAAGTAATTTGAGCACTTTGGGGCAAGGTTCAGTTAGGCATTTACTTATTTTCAAGAGCGTAAATAAACGGGGCTAAAGCCCGCATGCGTCTATGACGCCTGACACGGCGCTGAAGCGCCGCTCTTCCACGTCACTGCAAGCCACTTCACAGCAGGGCCGCTCGGCTTCGCCTTCGCGGGACAGCCCGAGGGGCTGTCCCTACATAAACAAGCCTTGTCGAGCTTGGCTCGACTGGACAGCCGAGGCGGCTGTTCCTACATGAACAACCCCTACGTGAACCTTCTTAGAAGAGGGAGGGTTGGCGGCGGGGTGGGGTGATTTTGAAATGATCGTAGGCTAGTTGGGTGGCTACGCGGCCGCGCGGGGTACGGTTGAGGAAGCCGATCTGCATCAGAAAGGGTTCGTAGATTTCTTCGATGGCGTCGGGTTCTTCGGCCAGAACGGCGGCTAGAGTGTTCACGCCGACAGGGCCACCCTGGTATTTCTCGATGATGGTCAGCAGCAGACGACGATCGACTTCATCGAAACCGTACTGATCGACTTCCAGCATTTGCAGGGACGCTTTGGCAGTGGCCTCATCGATTTTCCCTCCGGCGCGGACCTGGGCGTAGTCACGGACACGGCGCAGCAGGCGATTGGCGATTCTCGGAGTGCCACGGGAGCGGCTGGCAATCTCGCGGGCGCCTGCATCATCGATGGCAACGCTTAGAATCTCCGCAGAGCGCTCGACAATGACCTGCAAGTCCTCCGGGGTATAGAACTCCAGGCGGAGCACGATGCCAAATCGCGCGCGTAATGGCGAAGAGATGAGTCCCGCGCGGGTGGTGGCCCCGATGAACGTGAAGGGCTTCACTTCCAACGTGTGAGTTCGTGCCGAAGGACCCTGCCCAATGATGATGTCGAGTTTGTAGTCTTCCAGCGCGGAATAGAGCAGCTCTTCCAGAACCGGCTGCAGGCGATGGATCTCATCGACAAACAGCACTTGCTTATCTTGCAGATTGGTAATGATCGCGGTCAGGTCTCCCTTGATCTGCAGCAGGGGAGCGGCGGTGGGCTGGAAGTGAACTCCCAACTCGTTGGCAATGATATTGGCGAGCGTGGTTTTCCCCAGGCCGGGAGGACCGTAGAGGAGGACGTGATCCATGGCTTCGCCGCGAGAGCGGGCGGCTTCGATGGCCACCGCGAGATTCTCTTTGACTTTCTTCTGGCCAATGAATTCGGCCAGACGTTGCGGCCGCAGTTTCAACTCGAAAGAGGAGTCGTCGCCCACGGGAGCGGCCGAAACCAGACGCTCGCGATTGGGATCAACCCCAAGGTTGTTTTTGACGGAAGCCACTGTTCCGGATGGTAGAACGAAATGCGAGAGCGCGCAATTGCAGGACAGAGGGTGCGTCTGCCGAGCGTTTGGAATGGGCTTAAGTCCCGCAATTCTCAGTGAGGCTCCGAATTTATTGAATCTTAACGTGCCCGTTACCGGGCTGTAACAAAGCCCGATTAGCGTGTCCCATTGACTTGACCGGCGGCCGCGGCCGCGAAAGCTGGTCGATCGTTCAGCATCGGCAGATCGCACACTCCCAATGATTCTCAACCAGCTAATAAATCAGGAGATCACAATGAAGAGAGTACTACTGGCGGTGGGGGTCCTTACCGCCTTCGCAGGCACGGTTGTCGCGCAGGAAGGTGCTGTGCCCACCGGCATCCCTCACCTCGACCATGTCTTCGTCATCATGATGGAGAACCACGGGTACGGCGAGGTTCTCCACAACCCCAACACTCCGTTCACCAACAGCTATGTGAGAACGGCGAATACGGGCACCAACTATTTTGCCGTGGGGCATCCCAGCCTGACGAACTACCTGGAGGTTGTCGGCGGATCGAATTTCGGCGTGCAGAGCGACAATCCGCCGGACTGGTACAACGGCAAGTGCTCTCCGAATCTGTTCACGGGCGTTCCCAATACCGACACTCCGGCGAGTTCGGCGGTTTGCCCGATCCGTGGACAGGGAACCGATGGAGCCACGCCGGCGCTGGACTGCACCAATGAGGTTACCGGGCCTCCCTGTGAAATCAACGTCAACGGGGTTGTCTCTTTTCCGGCAGTCAAAACCACGCTCGGCATCACCATCGCGGATCAAGTCGTAAACGCAGGCATGACCTGGAAGAGCTATCAGGAGAATCTGCCGCTTTCGGGGGCCGCCCGGGTGAATTACAGCGATGGCAACTTCACCAACAACACGAATTTTTCTCAGCTGAACCCCCAGTTGAATCCGCCACTGACAACCTCGGACATCGTGCAGCTCTATGCCGCCAAGCACAACCCGTTCGTGTACTTCCAGAAAGTTCAGCTGGGCACGGATCCTTCGCTGAGCCTGAAAAACACTGCTGCTTTCGATGGAGCGGGCGGACTGTATAGCGCTCTGGGCTCGGGAAATGTGCCGAATTATGCGTTGATCGCACCCAACCAGTGCAACGACCAGCACGGACGAGGCAACGGTACCGTATTCTGCGGTTACGATCCGAACGACAACGGCACCCAGGCAGGCCTGAACCCTGCACTGATGAAGCTGGGAGATCAGGCGCTGCAGAAGATCGTGACCGCGATCCATGACTCCCGTGTCTGGACCGATGGCAGCAAGAGCGCGATTGTGGTGGTATGGGATGAGAATGACTATTCGGTACAGCCCATCCGCAACCACGCCATGCTGATCGTGGACACCAATTACGGCGTTCACGGCGTCAAAAGCGGAGTGTTCTACACCCACTTCTCGCTGCTGCGGTCGATCGAGGGAGGCTTGGGACTGCCTTGCCTGAACCACGCGTGCGATTCAAATGCCAACACCATGACCGATTTGTTCGCTGCACAGCCGTAACCATCGACAAAGGCTTTCAAGCGAGGCCGGCCCTTTGGGGTCGGCCTTTTTTCTGACTTAGAGGGATGGGATTGCTTTCGACTATTTCGGGTACCAGTCCAGCAGGCGAACCTCGATCCCGGTGCCTTGCAGTGCTTTCTGAAATACGGAGAGATCCGATCCGCGATAGTGATAGGGAATGACGATCTTGGGGTGGAAGGCCTTCACGGCGTCGGCAGCTTCGTCCGGCGGCATGGTGTAGGGCAGGTTCATGCAAACGAATGCGACATCAATGTTCTTGAGGGCGCGCATTTCGGGAACGCCTTCGGTGTCTCCGGAGAAATAGAATCGCTTGCCGCCGTAGGTGAGGACGTAGCCGTTGCCGCGTCCCTTGTCGTGAAAGAGCTTGCCGGGAGAGGGGCCGCGCTTCAGGTTGTAGGCGGGAATGGCTTCGATGGTCCACTCTTGCCAGGCTTTGGTTTCGCCATTGGCGATGGGCTTGGCGGTTGTGACCGTCTGTGCGACCGCAGGCGAAGCAATGATTTCGGTACCGGCTTTACTGATTTCTCGGATGGAGTCGGCATCCATGTGATCGCCGTGGATGTCGGTGATCAGGATGAGGTCCGCCCTAGGAAACCCCGAGAACTTCACGGGCTTGGCGGGATCGAGGTAGATCACCTTGCCGCCTGCTTCGATTCGAGTGCTGGCGTGGGTCAGCGGGGTGATCTTTACCGGACCCGCCGAGGTGTCGAACACCTGCGACTCAGCCGCGGCACGGGCGGGTGCTGTATAAATCGAAAGAACGAAACCACAGCAGAGAACAGCCAGCAGAATTCTCATGGCGACCTCGGGAGTTCTGGAATATGCAGAACGAAGCGAGCCTCAAAATCCGAAAACAGCGTGTGTAAACATCGCGTGTTGAAGAAGAGGCTTCCGAGGCATTCTCACACGGGGGAAGACTCTCGAGCTACATGGGACGCCTCATTTAGTTAGTGGCATCTATGTAGTGGCATCTATGGGTCGCCATATCTCGCTGATTACAGGCGTGGTGGTTTGTCAAGGCAGTTGGCAAGAATTTCCTGAAAATTAACTTGGAATCGCTCGGGCCCGAATTAGCATCCCAATGCGATATGAAGGCCACGAAGCGGGAAATCTTTGACGAACAGTACCGGGTATTGGCCGTAGAGAGTCAAAGCTTGACCATTCAAGGCGTGCGCAGTGGGGAAGTGTTGACCATCGTCAATCAGACGCCAGGCGTTGCCTTGAACCCTGCGGAGTATCCCCCCGGTCGACTCATCGAGTTGAGTGATCCTAGCAATCGACCGGTGAGCTAGGCGAGAGCAGTTTTCCCAACAACATGCGGTGGTGTGCGGCGGGCCGTGGCCCCGAGCTGCGGAAGCGCAGCGGCGGTTGACAGCGGCGGCTCTATTCATTACTTTCAGTTCGTACTGAAAGGACGGATATGGCGGAACTCACTGCACTACAGAAGCAGTACATACTCCATTGGGGAGAGATGGGGACGCGCTGGGGAATCAACCGGACGGTGGCGCAGATCCACGCGCTGCTGTACCTGTCTCCGAAGGCGCTGCCGGCGGAGGAAATTGCGGAGACGTTGAGTGTGGCGCGATCGAACGTGAGCACGTCCATCCGCGAATTGGAGACCTGGGGGATCGTGCGCGCGGTGCACGTCCTCGGCGACCGGCGGGAACATTACGAGTCGATGAAGGATGTGTGGGAGATGTTTCGGCTGGTGATCGAGCAGAGGAAGCGGAGAGAGATCGATCCCACGCGCGAGATGCTGCGCAGATGTCTGGCAGATCTGGATCCGAAAGAACCGGGTGCGGATTACACGCGCGAGAGGCTGCAGGCCATGGCGGGATTCTTTGAAGCGGTGACGGAGTTGCACGATCATATGAAGGGGCTGCCCACGGGCACGGTGCGCAAGCTGCTGAAGATGGGCGCGAAGATGAAGAGGAAGAAGGCGGGATAGTAATGAGCAGTGAGCAAAACCTCGATGGGTCGCTGCTCTGCTCACTGGCTATTGCAGCTTCTCGCGGTAACTTTATGCGAGCGCTAATTTCCATTCACGGCGAGAGTTCTTTTGAATGAAAGGAAGTCAAAATCCCCCACCCTTGCGCAAAGAACGCGTAGGGGTTGGGGCACCCCTCACTGCGCTCATCTCATGGCTCAATGCTTGTGCGAGTGCACATTCTTCGCGGCAGTTAGAAACTGGGCACTTGACACGGGGTTGCGCTTGGTTCTGAATAGGAGATCGCGAAACAATTCCAGCCGAAGTTTTTTCTACGACAAATTTTTTTTGTGCTAGTATGCCGGACTGGTCCTCGAAGTGAGCTTCGTTATTTTTTCAACGCGACGAACAAACGGACACATTCCGCAGTAAAATAGGCGTTCCACGTAACTCAATACGGCAGTATTAACGGGCGCTCGATTACCAGCCGCCAGGGCGCCGCACGGTGAAAAAACTTCATATATGTCAGCCTCAGGCACAACCACTATTTCGCCGAACCCATGGGCGCGCATTCTCGATGCGCTGGAAAAAAAGATCAATCGCCACTCTTACGACACCTGGCTGAAGCCGACGCGCTACAGCCACTCCAGTGGAGGCACGCTGTTCGTGCGCGTGCCCACGGTGGAGTTCCGTCACGCCGGCGATAAGTATGCGGACCTGATTCAGGAAGCGGTGGACGTTCTGGGCCTGGGCTTCAATGAAGTGAAGTTCGTCACGCCGGAGGACGATCCGGCGGCGACGCCCGTGCGGCATGATGGCGGCCTGTCGGCTGCCAGTGGAGCTCCTTCGCAGTCGCGCTTCGATTGGGACGGAGCCGCGCAACTGAATCCCCGATACACCTTTGACGCGTTCGTCATCGGAAGCGGGAACCAGTTTGCCCATGCGGCTTGCCAGGCCGTCGCGGAGCGGCCTTCGAAGGCTTACAACCCGCTCTTCCTGTATGGCGGCGTTGGAATGGGCAAGACGCACCTGATGCAGGCCATCGGCCATGAGATCAAGCGGCGGATGCCCCAGGCGGCGATCAGCTATGTGTCCAGCGAGAAGTTCACCAACGACATGATCAACTCGCTGCGCTACGACAAGATGACGTCGTTTCGCGACCGCTTCCGGGGTGTGGATGTGCTTTTGATCGACGACATCCAGTTTCTGGCGCAGAAAGAGCGCACGCAGGAAGAGTTCTTCCATACATTCAACGCCCTGCACGAGTCGATGAAGCAGATCGTAATCGCGAGCGACCGGTCCCCGAAGGAGTTGGCCGAGATAGAAGACCGGCTGCGCAGCCGCTTTGAGTGGGGGCTGATTGCTGACATTCAGCCGCCGGATCTCGAGACCAAGGTCGCGATTCTGCAGAAGAAGGCGGAGCAGGAGAAGGTCACGCTGCCTACCGACGTGGCTCTGTATGTCGCGTCCAATATTCGCTCGAACGTTCGCGAGCTTGAGGGAGCTCTCATCCGGCTGGTGGCTCACTCTTCTTTGATCGGCGCCGAGATCACACTTCCTTATGCGCAGCAGGTGTTGAAGAATTTCATTGATTCGCAGGCGCGGAAGGTCACGATCGAATCGATCCAGAAAATGGTGGCTGAGCAGTTCGGCCTGCGGCTGGTCGAGATCAAGGCGAAGAATAATTCCCGCGCGATTGTGTATCCGCGGCAGATTGCCATGTATCTGGCGAAGCATTTGACCGAGGCATCGTTACCGGAAATCGGAAGACAGTTTGGCGGGAAGCACCACACCACGGTGCTGCACTCGGTCGAGAAGATTGAAGAGGTCCGCAAAAACGACAAAGATTTAAACAGGCTCATCAATAAACTGACTGAGCAATTAGGCGGATAAAACGCGGGGCTCGTGGTGATTTCCACTTTGCAATACAGTCTTCCTTGTAGCTGGCTGTGAATGAGATGTGGAAGTTGTGCAAGGCGAGGGCGGAATCGGAATAGCGGGCTGGTTCTAGTGAGGGCTCCGAGGTTGGCGGGAGCGATTACTCACATCAAGGGTGGGCCGAGAAGTAGGTGAGAACAGGCGGGTTGGTCGAGATTTCCACTTCTCCGCAGGGCCTACTGTTACTGCTGGTTTTATAGGTTTTGCATTTGATATAAGGTAGTACCAGAAGTAGCACGGGACGCCGTGTTTCGGGGAGAAGGACTTATGCCGGTGGAAGCCGCCGTTGCCGCTGGGACGATGGAGATCACGGTCAGCAAGTTTGAATTGCTGCGTGAGTTGACCGCCACACAGGGAGTGGTCGAGCGCAAGACCACGATTCCAATCCTATCCAACTATTTATTCGAGGCGGCCGGAGACCGGTTGTCGATCACGGCGACGGATCTCGATCTGAGCCTGCGGACTTCGTGCGCGGCCAAGGTGAAGAAGGAAGGCTCGTGCACCATTCCGGCGCGCAAACTGCATGATTACGTGAAACTGCTGCCGGACGCCGATATCACGATCAAGCTGCTGGAAAATCACTGGGTCAGCATTCGCTGCGGACGGTCCAACACCAAGATGGTGGGGATGGCGAAGTCGAACTTCCCCAGCCTGCCGGTGTTTCCAACCGCGAGTGTAGTTTCGATTCCGGCGCAGGTGTTGCGGGGCTTGATTGCGCGGACAGGATTTGCGATCTCGAATGAAGAGTCGCGGTACACGCTGAATGGCGCGCTGATGCTGCTGAAGCCGGAGTCCATCACCATGGTGGCGACGGACGGGCACCGGTTGGCGCATTGCGAGCGGGCCGGCGAGAAGTTTGACGGAATCTCGGGCGAGATGAAGACGCTCGTGCCAAAGAAGGCGATGGATGAGTTGAAGTCGCTGCTGGACTCGACTGATGCGGAGACGGTGGAGTTCGCCAAGGACGAATCGACTCTGTTCTTCCGCATTGGGTCGCGTCTGATGACTTCGCGGCAGCTTACGGGACAATTCCCCAATTTCGAGGCTGTGCTGCCCAAGGACAACAGCAAGATTATTCCGCTGAATGCGGATGACTTGAATGCGGCGATCCTGCGCGTGGCGCAGTTTGCCGATGAGCGGTCGCGCGCCGTGCGGCTCAAGCTGGAGAAGGGCGAAGTTAAGATTTCGGCGTCATCCACCGAGGCGGGCGAGTCGGAGGATTCGCTGGAGTGCGCCTACAATGGCGAACCGCTGACCATTGGCTTCAATGCAGCGTACCTGGTGGAGTTCCTGAAGGCTTCCGGGACGGCCGAGGTGCGGCTGGAGTTGAAAGATCCGCAGTCGGCGGGGCAGCTGCGTCCGGCTGAGGGCGATGATTATAAGTACCGGTACATTGTGATGCCGATGAGGATCTGAGAGCCGCGTTGGCGATCTCTCATTTATCTTCCTGAGTAACATTCTTTCGTCCCTCCGGGGCTTGTCCCTGCATTAAACCTCCGGCACCCACGGCTTGCGCCGTGGGCTGTGTTCTTTCGCCGCTTCGCGGCTGCTGCTTCCATTGGCCCTGGGATTCCACCGGCCCTTTGCGCCAGGGCGGACGGGGGCGTCCGCCCCTCCACGGGCTTGACCTGCTTCCATCCGTGGCTTACATTGGCGGCGAATTCAATTCTTGCGGGGACGCATATGCTCAACGGGTTTAAGAAATTCATCCTGCGTGGAAATGTTGTGGATATGGCGGTGGGCGTGGTGATTGGCGCGGCCTTCGGGGGCGTGGTCACGGGGCTCAGCAAGGCGTTCATTACGCCTCTGATCGCGGCCATCGCAGGCAAGCCGGACTATTCCAGTCTGAAGTTCTATCTCCGCGGAACCGAGTTCCCGATCGGTGATTTCGTCAATGCTTGCATTTCCTTCGTTCTGATCGCCGCGACAGTCTATTTTTTTGTGGTGCTTCCGGTAAACGCGCTGGTAGCGCGAATGCATCGCGGGGAAAAGGTGCCGGATCCTACTACGAAGAAATGTTTGGAGTGCCTGAGCGAGATTCCGATTGAGGCGAAGCGGTGCTCGTTCTGCACGCAGCCGGTGATGGCTCGGGTGGCGTAGGCCTGGTTGAGTAGAATCCGGGCGCGGGTTCAGTAAGATTAGAGGATGAGTGTGTCTCGTCTGCTGAACTTATCTCTTGCGGGGATCCTCGCATGTAGCTTGACTGCGCGACTATCTGCGCAGGCTTCTTCCTCCAATTCTTCCAAGAAAACCAAAGCACCACCTCCTGCTGCCGCTAGCGACATCAATGATGGGGCGGTGGTGAATAATGTCTATCGCAATCAGACTCTTGGGTTGGTATGCAAGGTTCCGGCGGGATGGGTGTTGCGGACCGAGGAGATGAATTCGCGGGGGGAGGTCGGGGACGAGAGCGGGCCCGCTTCGCGCGGGGCGGACAGCCCAAGGGGCTGTCCCTACGGGTGCAACAAAGTTTTGCTGGCGGCGTTTTCTCGGCCTCCGGAGGCTCGGGGGGAAGATATTAATTCTTCAATTTTGATCGCAGCTGAGAGTGTGACTGCTTATCCGGGATTGAAGGAGGCGGCGCAGTATTTTGGGCCGCTCACCGAGGTCGCTAAGGCGCAGGGCTTTACTGTGGATGAGGAGCCTTATGAATACGCCCTGGGTGGCAAGAATCTGGTGCGGGGGGATTTCCATAAGGATGCGGGGACGCGCGTGATGCGGCAGTCTACGTTGGCTTTTCTGTCGCATGGCTACGCTGTTTCGATCACCATCATTGGCGGGACTGAGGATGAGGTGGAAGAGTTGATTGACGGGGTGAGTTTTGGGAAGCGGTGAGCACTGAGCTGTGAGCTAAGGCTAAATCCCGTCATCCTCGTTGCCGCCGGAGTCGATTATTCCAGCGGTTCGGGGTGCAGGCTTAAGTCTCTTTCGCCGGCGGCTTTTTTCTCGGCGTATTTTTTCATCCACGCTTCCCAGCTTTTGCCGGCGGCGGTGTCGCGTCCGGTAAAAGCCAGGGCGGCGATATCGGAGTAGGGGATCGCTAGTTTTTCGCTGGAGTTTTTGGGATAGAGGCGGACTACGGAGTCCTGGAGCGTGGCACCGCTGCGGCGGTCAAAGAGGTAGCCTTCGATTCTCGATCCGTCTTTGCGGGTGATGGTAATGTCTCCGCGGTAGTCGAAGGCTTTCTCCAAGGCTTGCCGGAGCTCTTCGTCGGAGGCCAGGTTTGGGATCCAGCCTTCGAGTTGTTCGCGCTCTACGCCGGGAGCGACTTCTAACGCGTCGGGGTTAACCGCTTTCGCGTGCGACGGGTGTTCTTCGATGTGTCCGGCTTCTTTGCCTGTCATGTTTAGCGATGATCTGTGAGCTGTGAGCTAAAACAATTTGCGCTCGGCTTCGCCTTCGCTTGGACAGCCCAAGGGGCTCTCGCTACGTGGTTCTTACCTCTTCCAGCGAGTGGGCGTTCGGTGCGATTTGGATTAGCGGGTGAACTGGCGCTGCCGGTTCTTCCAGCATTCTTTGCGCTTCTTCGTCTTTGTAGCTGGTGAACAGCGTCGCTTTCACGGTGGCCAGAAATCCCGCTAGCGAACTGAAGGTGGCATTCACCGCGCTGGCTTCGTAGCCGCTGTGGACCATGCAATTAGCGCACGCTGGATTGCCCGACTCGGTGCCGTAGTTTTGCCATTGCGTTGTGGACAGCAGCTCGTCGAACGTTTCCGCATAGCCGTCTTGCAACAGGTAGCACGGCTTTTGCCACCCGAAGATGTTGTAGGTGGGCATGCCCCAGGGGGTGCAGGGATACGTACGCTTGCCCATCAGGAATTCGAGAAATAACGGCGACAGATTGAACCGCCAGTTCTTTTTGCGATTGGAGAGGATCGCGCGGAACATGCGGCGGGTGCGGGCGCGGCCCAGGAAATGCTTCTGGTCGGGGGCTTTGTCATACGAATAGCCGGGGGAGAGCATCATGCCTTCAACGCCCAGGTCCATCATTTCGTCGAAGAAGGCCCGCACTGATTTCGGGTTTGCCCCGTCGAACAGAGTGGTGTTGGTAGTGACGCGGAAGCCGCGGCGGAGGGCTTCTTTGACGGCGTCGACAGCAATGTCGTATCCGCCTTCGCGGCAGACTGCCAGGTCATGCTCTTCGCGCTGGCCGTCGAGGTGAACGCTGAAAGTCAGGTACTTGCTCGGTTTGAAGAGATGGATCTTCTCTTTGAGCAGCAGGGCGTTGGTGCACAGGTAAATGTACTTTTTGCGGGCGACCAGGCCTTCAATGATCTCCCCGATCTGAGGGTGCATGAGCGGCTCACCGCCCGGGATGGAGACCATGGGGGCGCCGCATTCCTCAACGGCGCGGAAGCATTCCTCGGGGGTGAGGTCTTTTTTGAGGATGTGGGCGGGGTACTGGATCTTGCCGCATCCGGCGCAGGCCAGGTTGCAGCGGAAGAGCGGTTCCAGCATCAGGACCAGCGGGTAGCGCTGGCGTCCGGCAAGCTTTTGGCGCAGGACGTAGCTGGTCACCGTCCAGATTTGAGATACGGGTACTGGCATGAAAGACGAACCCCTGTATCAGATATTCTAACAGGAGCGGGGGTTTCAGGCCTTGGGTGGAACCTTGATTTGAAAGGCGTTAAGTAGCGGAGAAGGGTTCCGCAGAGGGGGCTCGAGACTGGTCTAACGGATACAGAAACCTTTAAACGTGCGCTCGGCTTCGCCTTCGCTTGGACAGCCCAAGGGGCTGTCGCTACATGCGTTTGAATTTGCTGCAACCTGCGGGTTTGTTCGTCCGTCTAAAGGGCGTGTCCTTCCGCATCGGGGCTTTGATGAAAGACGCTTGTAAGGGAGCCATGAAACCCGGTACGCTGATGCCCAGCCAATTGTATGTTTAACCCGCATCCGAACCTGGCGGACGAAGTCAACCGCAGCATTGTCCAGTCGGAAATTGAAGGCGGCGTTTTTCTGAACGACCTTCCGCCCTCGACCGTGCTGGAGATCCAGACCATGCATCATCGCTACACGGCGGTGCTGCTGGGCGGGAGCGAGGCACTGCTGTCCGGCCATCCAGAGTTTTGTCCGGAGCCGGTGCAGGTGGCGATCGCGGGCTCGACTTGGGGCGGATCGATGCTGAAGCTCCAGTACGTGGGACGGGGAATGCACCTGGAGTTCCGGCATCCGGCGTATGCGACCCCGATTGTGACCTCGCCCATTCAAGAGATCCGCGACAACGTCCCGCTGCCCGCTCTGGAGTTGGATTCGAGGGCACACGGGGCGCACTCGTAAGCCTTCCCACAAGGGCTAAAGCCCAAATCAAGATCATGCGGCAACGCGGCCCTAAAGGGCCGCTCTTCCACCTTCGTGCAGGCGAGCTCGGTGCAGAAGCAGCCTTTGACTATGCCTGTTAGGGCTGGCCCTTGAGCACTTCCTCAAGCGTACGTCTTGACTACAGTGGAGGCGTGAGCCTTTTGGCACCGTGGAAGAGCGGCGCTTCAGCGCCGCGTTGCGCGTTCCCAATAATGGGGCCTTCAGGCCCCGTGTACCGTTTTGAACTTCTCCACAGTGGTTTTGTGACATCTCTCACAGACTCCGCTCCGGCAAGGCGATCACCATCGCTCCATGGACCCCAATCGCGTTTTCTTTGTAACCACCATCACGGCTGGCAGGCTCCCCATCTTTCGCGGCGAAACCACAGCCCGTCTGCTCGTGGACACGCTGGCGCATTATCGGGAGCAAGGGAAATTTCTGCTCCATGAATTCGTGATCATGCCCGATCACATACATGCTCTGCTCACGCCCGCGCCGGATATTTCTTTAGAGCGAGCAATCCAGTTCATCAAGGGCGGGTTCTCGCATCGGCTGAAATTTCATGGAACGGTTTGGCAGCAGAGCTTTACCAATCATCGCGTGCGGGATTCTCGCGATTACGAAAACCATCGCGGATATATCCGGATGAATCCGGTTCGGGCGCGATTGGCTGAGCGGCCGGAAGAGTATCCATATTCGTCGGCTGCAGGAGTGTTAAGGCTGGATCCACTGCCGCTGGGGCTAAAGCCCGCAATATTGGCGCACGCGTAACGCGGCCCTAAAGGGCCGCTCTTCCACCCCGGGCCGCTCTTCCACAGCAAATCTTCTGCGCGGGTCCTTAGCTAGCGTTGCCTGCTCCGGCATTGACTTGACTGGCGTGAGGCACTACCATTCGGGCCAGCGGGCCGACAGCCCGCAATCATGTCGCTAAAAATTGAGACGCGGGAAGTCGCGCACGTCACCATACTGGACGTCAAGGGACGTATCGTGCTCGGGGAGGAGATTGGCGATCTGCGCGATGCGGTAAGAGGCCTGGTGGCGGACGGAAAGAAGAAGATTATTCTGAACCTGGCGGATGTCGACTACATCGACAGCTCCGGAGTGGGTGAGTTGGTGGGATGCTTCATCACCGTGCGCAATGCCGGGGGAGAGTTGAAGCTGCTGAAGCTGAGCCAGAAGGTGCAGGATGTGTTGTACGTGACCAAGCTTTACACCGTTTTCGATATTCGGGATGACGAGTTCACGGCGGTGAAGTCGTTCGATTATTTTTTCGCGAAGTAGCTGGTCAGCTTTAAACCTGCACTAACCATTTTCGCGGGAAGAACCTGCACCAATATCTTCGCTGGCACCCGCCGACCCAGCATACAGCGATTTCCTCATTGACAGTAGAAACAGAAACAAAGGAGAATCCTCCCCTGTTTTGCCGCTTCGCATCCGCCCCGAGGAGAGAGTATTCATGAAATGGCTTCCGTTAGCCGCGTTGTTTCTGTGTGCCTTGTCCTTGACAGCCCAGGACGTAAACAAAAATCCCAACAAGAAAGAACCTCCGATTCTAGGACCGCACTGGAATCGAGGAAGCGCGCGTTCGCACAATGCCAGTGGCAGCCCCGACATGACGTATCACGGAGGCCCGGTACTGCCGTCGGCCACTGTCAAGGCAATCTGGTGGGGGACGACCTGGCCATCCTATGCAGGCGACAAGATCACGGGCATCGATAAGTTGTATTCCTCCTTGGGTGGCACCAGCTACGAGGCGACTGTCGACGAGTTCAACGACACCGCCGGGCATACCGTGGGCAGCGCCGTGACATATCAGGGCCACCTGATCGATGGGAGCTCGGTGCCCAAGCACATCAGCACGTCGGCGGTGCTCAGCGAAGTCTGCAAGATGGTTCCGTCGCCGACGGCCGGCGCATATTACCCCGTGTACGTAGACAAGCCACGAGGAGGCGCGAACTACTGCGCGTATCACAGTTGGGGCTCGTGCAACGGCAAGGCGATCGAGTTTGGTTTCTTCTTCAAGCTGGATGGTGATGCGGGGTGCGATCCGCAGAGCACGGTCAGCGGGCAGTCCCAAGGCTTGAAGGCGCTGGCCAATGTGACTGGACACGAGTTGTCGGAGACGCGTTCTGATCCGAATGGAAACGCGTGGTACGACAGCTCAGGAGCCGAGAACGCCGATAAGTGCGCATGGACCTTCGGCGGATCGTCCGTCACGATTGGGTCGACCAACTGGAAGATCCAGGGGAACTGGTCGAATTACGATTTCGACCATAACACCGGATATGCGAATTCCAGCGGACAGAAGGGGTGCGCCGACGGAACCAATTATCCGGGGCCGTTTACGCGCTAGGATTTGTGATTGTAGAAAGCCCGCTTCGGTGGAGGCGGGCTTTTTTATTTGAACAACGTCAAAGTGCAGCCCGCGGGCGGACGAGGCGTCCGCCCCTCCACGATCAGTTTGTAATTCCCATCTGAGTGAGGATGAAGGCGTAGTCGAAGGCGGCTTCTTTCAGGCGGTCGTAGCGCCCGCTGGCGCCGCCGTGGCCTGCGGGGCTCAGATTCGTTTTCAGCAGAAGCAGATTGTGATCGGTTCTTGTGGCCCGCATTTTCGCTACATATTTTGCCGGCTCCCAGTACATCACCTGGCTATCGTTGAATGACGTTTTCACCAGCATGTTGGGATAGGTCTTCGCCTGGATGTTGTCATAGGGCGAGTAGGTGACCATGTAATCGTAGGCGGCCTTCTCCTTGGGATTGCCCCACTCTTCGAATTCGCTGACGGTCAGCGGAAGAGATTCGTCGAGCATCGTGTTGATCACGTCCACGAATGGCACGCCCACGATCGCTGCTTTGAACAGGTCAGGACGCATGTTGAGCACTGCGCCCATGAGCAGTCCACCAGCGCTGCGGCCTTCGATCACCAGCCGATCTTTGTTGCCGTAGCCCCGCTTGACCAGGTCTTCCGCGCAGGCGATGAAATCGGTGAAGGTGGTTTTCTTGTTCATCATCTTTCCCGCATCGTGCCAGCCTTTGCCCATCTCGCCGCCGCCGCGGATGTGCGCCACTGCCGTGACTGCGCCGCGATCGACCATGCTGAAGATGTTCGAGTTGAAGAACATGTCGATGGAGATTCCGTAGGAGCCATAGCCGTAGAGATAGAGCGGTCCCGTCCCATCGAGCTTCGCGGTTTTCAGGCGCAGGACGGAGACAGGGATTTTCACTCCGTCCGCGGCGACTGCGTAGATCTGTTCGACCTGATACTTCTTGGGATCGTACCCGCCGGGAACTTCTTTCTGCTTTAACAGGGTCGAGGTTCCCTTCTCCATGTCGTAGGAGAAAACCGACGGCGGAGTGATCGGAGACTGGTAGCCGTAGCGGAATTCGGTCGTGTCGTAAATGCGATTGATGTAGGGATACGAGGCGTAGGCCTGCTCGGGAAACGCGATGCGCTTGGATTGTCCATCGCGCAAGTCGGTCACGCGGATTTGGGGCAGGCCGCCTTCGCGCTGGTAAAGCACAAGGAAATTTCGGAACAGATCCATTTCGTCCAGCATGATGCCGGGATTGTGCGCCAGGACTTCATGCCAGTTCTTGCTGCCGGGATCGGTGACCGGGGCGCTGACCAGGCGGAAGTTGCGTCCCGTGTCGTTGACGCGAATGTAGAACGAGCTGCCGTTGTGGTCGGGATAGTATTCGACGCCCTGCTTGCGGGGCTCGATAATCTGCCAGTTGCCATCGGGCTGCGTGGCGGGAATGAAGCGGGCCTCGGAAGTGGTATGGCTGCGCGAGACCAGGAAGATATAAGACTGGCTGCGCGTCTTGTAGGCTTCGACGTTGAAGCGCTCGTCAGGTTCCTCGTAGACGAGGATGTCCGGGTTGGTGGATCCCACAGTATGGCGATAGAGCCGGTACTGGCGCTTGGAGACTTCATCTTCCTGCGTGTAGAGGATGGTCTGATTGTCGTTGGCCCAGACGACTGAGCCGACGCGCACGGCGTGATCGGTGAGAGTCTGGCCGGTGCGCAGATCTTTCACGGCTAACGTGAACTGGCGAAAGCCGGTGTCGTCGTAGCTGTAGGCGAGCAGATTGCCGTCCGGGCTCACGGCAAAGGCTTGCACCGTCATGAATGGCTTGCCTTGCGCCATCTGGTTGATGTCGAGCAGAACTTCCTCGGCGGCATCCATGCTGGCTTTCTTGCGGCAGCGGATCTGGTACTGCTTGCCCGCTTCGGTGCGAACGTAATAAAAGTAGTCGCCTTCCTTGTAAGGAACCTCGACGTCGGTCTCTTTCACGCGGCTGAGCATCTCGTCATAGAGCTTCTTCTGCAGAGGCTCGGTGGGCTTCATCACCGCGTCGGTGTAGGCGTTTTCTTTTTCCAGGTAAGCGCGGACCTCGGGATTGGATTTCTCGCGCAGCCAGTAGTAGTTGTCGATCATCTTGTGTCCGTTGATCTCGGTTTCGTGCGGGACTTTCTTGGCGATTGGGGGAGTTGGGGTGTCGGCGGCGGTGAGGAGAAGCGCGGAAAGCGGGATAACGGCGAGAATACGGAAAACATGATTTCTCATAAGTTGCTCCGGGAGCTGCAACGGGGAACGATCATACGCGACAGGGTGCGATTTATCGAAAAAACCTCGTCCGTCCGAAATCTTGTCAATAGGCAGAAATTACACGATCGGGCGTAAGCTCAAGCAAACTCGGCAAATATAAAGTCGCGAACCCTTTCCAGTTGGGTCCTTCGAATTTGCTATTCTAAAAGTATAGAGAGAATTCAAAGGCGCCGCCTCTGGCTGGCGCCTTTTCCTTTGTCCCAGCCCCCGACCCAGAGAAGGTTCATGTAGGACAGCCGCCGTCGGCTGTCCGGCGGAGCGAAGCTCCGCAGCGGAAAGCTGAAAAGTTCGTGTAGGGGCGGACGCTCTCGTCCGCCCGCGGAGCGAAGCTCCGCTGACGAAAGCACGCCTCTGGTACAGGACCCAAGCACAAAGAAAAAACACAAGAAGAAAGACGTACGGGAAAATGAAATATTGGGAGCGATTCACCACCTTCAAAGAGCGCGGCGAATGGGTCGAGCTGCAATTCATGGCACAGGCGGCCCAGCGTCGCTTCGCCGTCAGCAAGCCTTGGGGAGACACGCGAGCCTACGACGTCGGCATCGAACACGCACAGAACTTTCTCCGGGTACAGGTCAAGTCCACCACGTTGAGAGCCGGCGCCGGATATCGCTGCCAGTTCATGCCCAACCACATGAAGAAGCAGGACTACTCGCTCAAGCAGATCGACGTCTTCGCCGCGTACGTGATTCCAGAGGATGCCTGGTATCTCATCCCGGCGGTGCTGCTCCTGGGCAAGCGCAGAAAATGCATGGCCATGCTATGCCCCCAATTCCCGCCGGCAAAAAAGGCCAGCTACTGCTACGAAGGCTACCGCGAAGCCTGGAATCTACTAAAGATGAGCCGAAGTGAATTGCTGGAGTATGGGGGCTAGTTGCTAGTTGGTAGAGCGGCGCTTTACTGCCGCGTAAGTGCGCGGATGAAAGTGGAAGGTGGTTCTTGAGCGCGACGTAGGGGCGGATGAAAGTGGAAGAGTGGCGCTTTAGCGCCACGTAAGCGCGGACAGACGATCAACGGCTTTAGCCGCTGGGGGCGACCACGGCTTTGGCTTGCTCCGATGAGAGCCCATAAACACGAAACAGGTTCACGTAGAAACAGCCCCTTGGGCTGTCCAGCGGAGCGAAGCCCCGCAGCCCGAAAGCCGGGGTGCCCCATGTCTCGCCGGTTTTGCGAGACGTGGGAGGGGCGTCAGAGTACTTATCGCCACGATCGCGCGGATGAAAGTGAAAGAGTGGCGCTTTAGCGCCACGTAAGTGTTGACAGACGATCATCGGCTTTAGCCGCTGGGGTGGCCGCGCATTTGGCTTGCCGGGATGAAATCCCACAAAACACGAAACGGGTTCATGTAGGGACAGCCGCCTCGGCTGTCCGGCGGAGCGAAGCTCCCCAGCCCGAAAGCTGGGGGTGCCCCACGTCTCGCCGGTTTTGCCAGACGTGGGAGAGGCGCTGGAGCACTTATCGCCACGATCTCCTCGATGAACCCGATCCCGTAAAGGTGAACGTGGGCTGGAAAGAGATTTCGTTTCGGGATCAGGTGGCGTGAGCGCGTCTCGGAAAATCCTATGCTGCCGCCAGCCGGAATACCCGCCCTTCGCAAACTGCGCGAAGAGCGGGGCACCCCTTGTTGCTGTGTCAGGCTATTGAGAGCCTGGGCGACCCCCTCGTTAGCTCGACTCCCTTTTAGTCGCTCGAACACGGAAAAGATTCGTCTCTTGCTCGACGTGCCGGGAACTCGTCCCGTGCTTGCCATTCCAATCCCAAGATTATCCGGTGAAATGCGCGCTGGAACGCTAGCTTTACTAATGAAATATCGTACTCCAAATTCATTAGTTATCAAAGTATAACAATAGGCAAACAAATAAGTTGTCAAAACGTGTTACCTAATGGTATAAAATTAGTCATTAGGGGAAGTAAGACGGGGTCGAATCTTGCTGGACAAGGGTGGCATTGGAATGGCAAGCACACGCGACGAACTCATGACGGAGAGGTTGGATCTCATCCTCCGTCTATTAGCGGTCATGGCGACCAAGAACATGCGACAGCGTGATCAAATCGCCCTACTCAGCCGAGCGGGACTTCCGCCCCGCGCCATAGCGGAAATACTAGGCACGAGCAGTAATACAGTTCGAGTGGAATTGGTTGCGATACGAAAAATTAAACATCAGCGAAAGGGCAAGAGATTCGCAGAACAGTCCTCGGAGGTCTAATGCGAAAGAAAAAGTCCGAAGTTACAGGGGAAAAGGCGACCCTCGAAGTGCTCAAGGACCTACTGATTGTAGAACTCGGAAAGGCTGCGGTGCCACAGCTTGAAATCAGGAAGATCGTTGGGTGCGACATCTACCGGGTGAGTCGAATTGTGAGGCATTTGAAAAGGGAGGCTTAGATGGCCGTTCGGAATGCGAAGACAACTGATCCCATCGAGCGAAAACTCGATGTCGTCATCACATTGCTTCAAGACATTTTCATTGTCGAGGCTAAGCGCAGTGGTATAGGTCCCCTAGAAATCAGGAAGTTGCTCGGGATCGCAATGGGGAGGGTTGCCCGCATATCGAAGCATATCGAGTGAGGTGTCACTTTGGCGAAGCAGAGGCTTGATCCACGGCTTTTGGAGAAGTTGCACAAGAAGACTCGGAAATCTGTTCAGTACCTGCGAGAGCAAATTAGCCGCAAAGCGAGTAAGCATGGTATCTCTTCCGAGGCTGAACTCGTCTTGTGGTGCCGGCAAGTTGGGATAGGCGCGACCACTTTTCTTAATAAGCAGCCCTCGTTTGTACGTGACGAGGTCCGGGTAGCCAGAGGGAACGGCGAAGTCGTACCTGTGGCTCAATCCGTTGGAGGCTCTCGCTCCAAGAAGCGATCGATATATAGCAAACCTTCACCAGGGCAAATCGTAGACATGATCCTTCAAGACGGGCAACTTCGAGACAGGTGTAGGGACTTGCTCATTGCCAAGAGAAACTTTGACCGCGTATTCCGGGAGGCGACTACCGTTCTTGACGATCGGATGAAAAAGCTCTCCGGAGTCCCGCGAATGAACCCTCAGGCCCTCATTGGACGGGCTTTGAATCCGGATCCGCAGAAAGCTGTGCTGGAGATCAGCGCCGAGAAAGAAGAGCAAGAGGGCTTCTTTAGCATTTGCAAAGGCGTCATGCTCGTTTTTCGTAACAAAACGCACCACAACCTCAGCGATAAGTTGACGCGAGAGGACGCTCTGAAGTTCTGTGGCTTCGTTGACACGCTTTTGACAGTACTAGGTCAAGCCATAGTTCACTTGGACAGAGCGTAGGCCGGAAAGATCACCACTAATAATGGAGAACAAAAAGTGGCAAAAGGCGAGCAGGATGGAAACGATAAGACATTCAAGGAACTTAGGCAGATCAGGAATCTGTTGATGCTGCTGGCTCTCAAAGCCGGCGCTACTTCGGAGGAAGTCGATTACGCGACCGGGATGGGTGCAGCGAACATCCGTAGGATATTTCCAATCAAGAGAGGTCGAAAGAAGTAAGGAAGGCCTCCTTAATCGGTCGCGCGCCCCGTCCTTGCGAAAGGATGGGATTCCATTGGTCCAGCCCTCTAGCATCCTCAGGCATGACGTACTGCGGACGTACCAACCGGCGCGATCGCGCCGGGGGCGGACCAATGGGTCCGCCCCTACATGACAAGCTATTGGATCAGCGTGCCGCCGTTTGTTGGTTCGGCTTCGGGGGCGATTACTACTGCTGCCGCTACTCGGTCTCCCGGCTCCAACTGCAGCAGGCGGACGCCTTGAGCGTTTCTTCCTGACTCGCGGATTGTGGTCGAGTCCATGCGGATGATTTTGCCGTAGTGGCTGATCAGCATGACTTCGGACTTTTCATCGACCTGGGCGATGCCGACTACTTTGCCGACTCGCTCGGTGGTCTTGAGGTTGATTACGCCTTTGCCGCCGCGATTAGTGAGGCGGTAAGACTCGGCGGGAGTGCGCTTGCCGAATCCGCCTTCCGTGACGGAGAGGATCAGGTCGCCTTTGATCGCTTCGTCGACCACTTCAACTTCGCCTTCGACTTTTTCCTTCGGCGGAGCGGGAGCGTCGGGCTTCGTCGTCGTTGCCATGCCGATCACGTAATCTCCCTTTTCCAGGTCGATTCCACGGACTCCGAAAGCACCGCGGCCCATGGGACGGACGTGGCTTTCGTCGAAGCGTATGGCCATGCCTTCATGGCTAGCGAGAAACACGATCTGGTTGCCGTTGGTGATACGGACAGCCACCAGTTCGTCTCCCGGATCAATGCCGATGGCGTTGATGCCATTGGAGCGGACGTGCATGAACTCGCGCAATTCGGATTTTTTCACGGTGCCGTTGCGCGTGGCGAAGAAGACGTACTTGCTCTCTTCTTCCAGATTGCGAACAGCCACCATGGTCCTTACGCTTTCGCCGGGCTGCAGGCCCACGAGATTGCCGATGTGCTTGCCTTTTCCGGCGGCGCTGACGTCCGGGATCTCGTACACCTTCAGCCAGTAGACGCGGCCGTTGTTGGTGAAGATCAGGATGTAGGCGTGCGTGCTGGCGAGGAAGAGATGCTCGACGAAATCTTCTTCGCGGGTCTTCATCCCGGTGCGGCCCGTGCCTCCGCGACGCTGCATGCGGTAGGTGGAAATGGGAGTGCGCTTCATGTAGCCGGAGTGGCTGACCGTAACCGCGACTTGCTCGTCGGCGATGAGGTCCTCGAGGACAATCTCCGCGGCTTCGTCTTCGATGCGGGTGCGGCGCTCGTCCCCGTAAGCTTTCTTTACTTCTTCGAGTTCTTTGATGATGACGGAGCGCAGCTTTTTCTCAGAGCCGAGGATGGATTCGTATTCGGTGATGTCGTCGCGAACTTCCTTTAACTCGTTCGAGATTTCGTCGATCGACAGCTTGGTCAGGCGATGCAACTGCAGTTCGAGGATGGCATCGGCCTGCTTGGCGGTGAAGGGCTTTTCGGGATCGACTCTGGGCACACGACCGCTGGTGTTGATTTCGATCTTCTTGCCCCCGAAATAGGCGACCAAATTCTCGCGAGCGTCGGCGCGGTTCGCGCTGCCGCGAATGATGGTGATGACGTTGTCGAGGTGATCGAGCGCCTTGAGATAGCCTTCGAGGATGTGCTCGCGGTCTTTCGCCTTGGCCAAAAGATAGGCGGTGCGGCGGCGGACTACGTCGACGCGATGCTCGATGAAGTACTTGATGGTCTGGATGATGCCCATTTCGCGGGGCTGTCCGTTGACCACCGCGAGCAGGATCATGGAAAAACTTTCCTGCATTTGCGTGTGCTTGAAGAGCTGGTTGAGAACGATCTGAGGTTCAGCACCACGCTTGAGTTCCACGACAATGCGCATACCGTCGCGATCGGATTCGTCGCGGACGTCGGAGATGTCCTCGATGTCCTTATCGTTGACCAGCTGCGCGATGCGCTTGATCAGGACGGACTTGTTCACCTGGTAGGGAATTTCGGTGACGATGATGGCCTGGCGATCTTTGTTGATGTTCTCGATGGCGGCTTTGGCGCGCATCATGAAGCGGCCACGGCCGGTGCGGTAGGCCTCGAAAATTCCGCTGCGTCCGTGGATCATGCCCGCCGTGGGGAAGTCAGGGCCTTGTACGAATTTCAAAATTTCTGCGAGTTGCGCGTTAGGATTGTTGACCAGCGTGATGGTGGCGTCCACGATTTCCGTCAGATTGTGCGGCGGAATTTTCGTGGCCATACCTACGGCGATTCCGTCGGAGCCGTTGATCAGCAAATTCGGAATACGCGCGGGAAGAACATCAGGCTCGACTTCGCTGCCGTCATAGTTGGGATGGAAGTCGACAGTGTCTTTGTCCAGATCTTCGAGCAGCGATGTGGAAACTTGCGCCAGCTTGGCTTCGGTATAACGGTCTGCCGCGGGGGGATCTCCGTCAACCGAGCCAAAGTTTCCCTGGCCGAAAATCAGCGGGTAACGCATCGACCAGTCCTGCGCGAGACGAACGAGCGCGTCGTACACTGCGAGGTTGCCGTGCGGATGGTACTTGCCCATGACCTCGCCGACGATGCGGGCGCATTTGCGCGTGGCCCGGTTCGGATACAACCCCATTTGCTGCATAGTAAATAAAATTCGGCGGTGGACGGGCTTGAGTCCGTCGCGAACGTCGGGGAGCGCGCGGCCGATGATCACCGACATCGAATAGTCGAGATACGAGCGGCGCATCTCGTCTTCAATGTTGACAGGTTGAATGTTCAACGCGCCGGGGCCATCGCCACGGGGCGGAGGAGTCAAGGGAAGTTCTGGATTCTGATCGTCAGGCATGGTTTAAGTCTCGGTTATCGGCTTCCCACGTCTCGCAAAAGCGGCGAGACGTGGGGCACCCCAGACGGCGAAAATCTTATGTAAATACGTTTATTTGCAGTGTGTTATGTGCCGTGGGAGCTGGTGTAATTATACCATGGGATGAAGCCGAAAACTGTGACTGGGTTGAGGCTCGAGCCAGTGTGACTTGAGGTACTCAGGCGCGGTGGAGCAGGAAGTAGATCAGGGCTCCGAGCAGGAGCAATGCGGGCACAAGGCGCAAGAGCTTCCCAAAGTTGCCTGACTCGGGGGTAATGGGCGAGCCGTCGGTCATCGTTCTGCTCAGATCCGAATTGCTGAATGAGGCGCCATCCAACGTTGGGGTTTGCGGGCCAGTGGATTGAGCGGTGTCCGTGGGGAAAACAGTTGTGGTGGATCCGAGAGAGATGTTGCCGGAATCTGCCTTCATGTTGAAGGATGTCTTGTTCACCACAACCTTCAGATTCGCGGCACTCCCTTGTGCTGCGATCGCTTGCGCCAACTGGGGAAGAATGCTCTTCCCGGCTGCGTTCAGAATCTTCTCCAACACATGGGTCTGGAGGTCCTGTTCTGTAGCGGCGTGAACCACCTCCGCATTCGGATCGGCTGAGTGGATCGAGAACCCGCCTGCCGGGGTGCGTTCGACGTGAAAGGCGAACTGGTGCTGAGTGCCGTCGAGGGTGGCCTTGAGGTCGGGAAACTCGGCAGAGAGATTCGCCCATAACTTTTCTTGAATTTTCTGCCGCAACTCGTCTCGCGTCGGCGCTTCGATGGGTGAGACCGAGGGATCGCCGGCACGAGCGATGAAGCCGCCGTCGGGCTTTTGCTCGATGCGGTAGGCAAACTGCGCGACCATGCGTTTGAGATCCATCGAGCCGATTCTACGCTTGCCAGCAGCAGCGATCCTGGTTACTGAGGTACTCCGCTGATGCGTTGGAATTCCTGAAGTGCAGCGAAAATCATTCTAGCGAAAAATGCGACGATCATTCGAAAGGGGAACGTGCGCGTCGAGAGCGAACCCCAGCGGCTAAAGCAGCGGAGCTTCTGCGTCAGTACGGCACGACTGAAGTCGTGCCCTTCCACAAAACGCGGCAGTCGCTAGCGGTCTGGGTTCAGGACGGCAGCTGATTGCTCGGATTTGATGTAGCGGAAGAATCTGGCTGGGCCGCGGCGCTTCCAGTATCGGGCATCGTATTTCGCAGTTCCGGGGCCATGGCTTAAGGCGCTGAAGAAGGTGCGGTGCCTGGGACTGACGACGATGCCGACGTGTCCGGGCCAAACCACCAGGTCGCCGGGCTGGGGGTGTTTCACTCTCCGGAAGGGACCGGCGCCGCGATAAAGATCCGAAGAGTCCGCATAGGTGTAGGAGAATCCGGCGCGGTCATAGATGGTGTGAACCAGGTGGGAACAGTCGATTCCGGGAGTTCGGCGGAGATGAGGATCGAGGGCGCCTTCAATTACCGACGAGCCTTCGTGCGGCGTCAACAATGAGGAGTGTGCGGGCGGTCTGGTTCGGGCGGGCGCAGGGCTGGGCATATCGTTGTCCTGTGCCCATCCGGGAGCGCAGGCCAGGGCGCATGCAAGCAAGGCCAGCAACGCGGGTTTGCGCTGGATCGAAATGATCCCTCTATTGTCTCGGGGTATGGGAGAGCAGGGCATATTACGCCAGTGCTATGACGTCCGCCGGGCTAAAAACGTTGCCGTGGGGCGAGGAATCGCGTGGGGGCTATGGGGCATTGGTTGCTTGCCGTACTTTTAAGGTCGCTCAGCGCGGGCGCGCGTCTGCGGAGCTTCGCTCCGCCGGACAGCCGATGGCGGCTGTCCCTACATGTGTGCCCAAGGGGCTGTCCCTACATGACCTGAACTGGACGGGCCTATAATCCTCGCGGGTGGGGGGCAAGGCGATGGCAGCAAAATTCAGTGAGTATTGGACGCGGCGGGAATTTCTGGAGAGTTCTGCCGCAATTGTTGGTTCGGTGGCTGCAGCTGGGACGACGTCTGTCGGGAGCTCCGATACTTTGGAATCATTTACTGTCCAGCAAATCATGAGGCGTCGCGAGTTGTGGAAACTGTTGGGAGACTTGCCCTGGAAGCATCGGCCAGGAACTCCGCAGGTTGTGAGCAAAGAGGAGCACGATGGGTACACGCTGGAGCGGTTGGTGCTCGATTTGAATGGCGTTGAGCGGGTGCCTGCGTTGTTGCTTATTCCACATAAGCGCCAACCAAAAGCTGCTGGACTGCTCTACATCCACTGGCATGGCGGGATGTACGACTTGGGCAAGGAGCAGCTGCTGAAGGGCGTAGACGCGCAGCCCGCGTATGCGCCGGTCTGCGCAGAAAAAGGTTTGGTGACGCTGGCGATCGACAGCTGGTGCTTTGGCGAACGCAAGCACGTGGCCAATGGTGGCGAGGGTGAGCAGGATGCGTTCAAGTTGATGTTATGGCGCGGGCAGGTCTTGTACGGGATGATGATGTTCGACGAATTTCGCGCGATGGATTATCTGGCAAGCCGTCCGGAGGTGGACAGCACGCGGCTGGGTGCCTTCGGAATGTCCATGGGATCCACCAAGGCTTGGTGGCTGGCAGCGCTCGATCCACGGGTGAAGGTTTGCATGGACGTGTGCTGCCTGACGGATTATGAAGAGCTGATCCGGGCTCACGGGCTCAAAGAGCACGGCATTTACTACTACGTGCCCTCTCTGCTGAAGCATTTTCAGACGGCAGATATCAACGAGCTGATTGTGCCGCGCGCGCGGCTTAGCGTGAACGGACGACAGGATCCGTTGACGCCTGCGGCGGGCGTGGAAAAGGTTCGCAATCGCCTGCTGCCGCTCTATCGCAAGTATGGCAAGGAGTCGGATTGCCGGATCGATTTATTCGATTGCGCGCATGTGGAGCTGCCGGAAATGCGGATGCTGATTCTGGAGTGGATGGATCGGTACCTGGTGCAGAACGCCTAAGAGGCTCTTCAGAATTTTCAGAAAAACCTTGCACTTAACGCTGCCTGACCCTACACTTCCTGAAACCCCCAAAATTTCACCGCGTTTCTGTCCCAGACTAGCCAGATTTGTCCCCAGCAGGCGCGGTTCCTTAAAGGAATCTATGCGAATGCTATTAGTTCGTCCGCTGATGCTTTGGTCCGGAGTCCTGCTTTTGTGCGTAGCCGCCTCGGCCACCGCCGGACCGCAAACCGCGTGGAATGTTTTCACGCTGCCTAATCCCCAGATCACCCCGAACTGGCGCACGTATGCACCTGCTGTTTGCCAGTCGAATCCCGAAGCTTGCGCCCAAGACAATCGTTTTTGGGAACAGTGGAATTTCAAGAATTTCCAGAGCTCGATTGATTCAACTTTTGCCGCGGTGCAGGCGATGGGCCAGTACCAGGGCATCATGATGATTCTTCCGCTGGGGGACACTTCTACTTACTGGAGCAATATCCGGGTCATGTATAACTCGGCGAGCAAGCATGGAGTTCAGCTTCAGATCGTGGTGTTTCCGAAGTGGAAGTTCGGCGGGGAATATTGCTATCTGTACAACAGCAACGCGCCGGCGGCTTGTCCGGTGGTGTCAGGAACGACCACGGCGGTGGCTTACAGAAAGCTCGTGAACCTGATGAACTTCGCGCAGACGCTGAGCGGGCCGTGCACCGCAGGTTCCTACAATCGGCCAGTTGCGGTCTGGTATGGCTGGGGCGACTTTTCGCCAGGGTACGGAGCTCTGAAGAGCTTCTGGCAATCTCTTCCCAAAAAAGTCTGGGCGAACGGCTGCAACCAGCAAGCTGCATACATCACGTGGTTGGATACTCCTTACTCCGGCACAGCAGAAGTGCAACAGCTGCAGCAATATGTCGTAACCCAGCTGAAGCGGCCATACTGGGTCAATACCGAGTTGTACAGCGCGGCGCAGCTTCAGCAGTACTATTCGACTTACGCTCCGTATCAAACCGTGATCACGGGATACTGGGGTGCAAGCGACGCGGCGGGATGGGCCGCGGGTATGTGTACGAACTGGAAAAGTGTGGCACAACCCACTCGGTTGGCGAGTTGGACCTTCTACGACATGGATCTGACGGGGTCTGAGCTCTACCGTTCGTACATTAACGGCGCGATGGCTAATATGGGGGCGATCTGCCCGTAGTGAGGGCTGCGGAGCTTCGCTCCGCTGGACAGCCGGTGGCGGCTGTCCCTACATGGGGCTCAGGTCTGAGCTGTACCGGTCGTACATCAATGGGCGATGGCTAATATGGGGGCGATCTGCCCGTAGTGAAGGGCTGCGGAGCTTCGCTCCGCTGGACAGCCGGTGGCGGCTGTCCCTACATGGGCTGAAAATGAAAATGCCCACCCTTGTCTCAGGAAAGCGCGAGACAAGGGTGGGTCACCGCGTGAAGTAAGCTACTCTGAGTTGCCGCGCTGCTCGGCCGGCGTTGCGGTCAACTTTCCAAAAAGCCCGTCGCTTTCATCGTTTGGTCCCGCGGTGAAGAAGAGTTCGGTGGCGAGTCCCGACCGCCCGGCGTCCCCTCCGAAGCTGAGCGCCCACAGTCCTTCAATCGTGAGCCGATTGCCTTGCGTGTCCAAGAGGGCGCCTTCGTGACGGCCATTGAAGAGATTAAAGGCGTGAATGGTTCCATCGCCGAAATTGCCTATCAGCAACCGGTGGCTGAAGGGTCCAAAGTCACTGGGCGCCATGGCGATGCCCCAGGGAGCATTGAAAAATGCCCCGTGCTCAAGGCGCAACAGCAGGTGCCCGAAGCGGTCAAACACATCGACCTTACCCAGGCCTGGGCCATGCGATTCGTCCTTGGAACCGGGCACGCGGTAGGCATAAGTGACGACAATGTTGCCGCCGACGTTTTGGATCCCGAAGGGAGCATAGTTCTTCGGAAGTCGCCGATCCTCAAAGCCGGACTCTTCTTCCTCTTCCTCCACGCGCCTGAAATGCGAGTTATAGACCTCGACGCGCCCCGATGCGAAATTTGTGACGTAGAGCCGGGGACCTTCCCTGGTCAGGGCAACGGCGCAACCCTTGAAGATGGCCCCTTGCTTGGAATGATCCACTTTGAGAATCGCACTGCCGACATTCACGGTCGGGTTCCAGCCGGAGATGGTGCCATCCTCGGTAACGAACAGGAACACCGCCGGGGTGCCGGGGGCAACGTCAAAGCCGCCAGTGAAGTTGAAAACGGTGCCGGTGGGAGCTGATGGGGGAGTGCCGTCCTTGGGGGGCGGGATGGTTACCACGAGTGGACCAATCGCACCCGTACTGTCGTAGAGCGTGGAGAGGCCGGTGCCATTGTCCGAGATCCAGAAGAAAGATCCGGTGGCACGGGAAAGTCCCCATGCATTTACCAGGTTCGGATCATGGACTGCGGTGGGCGAGACCGAGGCGTTGTCGGCGGTGAGGTCGGTGCGCTGGTAACGTTGCCCGAAAGCGGCGGTACCGGACAGCAGCAATAGGATGCTGAGGGTTACGATTGAAGTGTGCCTGCAGGAGCGGCTGGAGAACTTTGACATTGGGGATCCTCTCGCGCTAGATCAGCGAGTCACAAAAGTAGCGTCGTCGAGTTGGGTAGTTGTCAGCGCTTTGTAACAGTGTTGTCACCGAGCGGTCATTTGCGAAGTGCTCTCGTGTGCAACTGCCAGGCAGGCGAATTTCTTTTGGACGGATATAGCAGGCGCAGCTAACGGGATTACGCGGCGGAAATGCCGCGGGAGTGTAGCGCGACCATTTTTCTGTTATCGCTTGAGGCAAACTTGGGGCGGCTTCTCAGGCATTCACCCAATTCGTGCGCTCCAGTATGGTGGGAGGCTCATAAGTCTTTCCGTGTGCCAGGCGCCGTTCTTCGCGGCGGGTGGTCCACAAGAAAACTGGCCCCAAGATCGCCGGCAGGATGCGCGAAAATATTCCCGATTCTTTCTTGAATTCCTGACGCAGAGCTCGAATCTGATCGCTGCCGCTGCGATTCACTTTGCGGAACTGGCGTTCCATGGCCCACAAAGCGGAGCCGTAGACGCCGCTGAGGCGGCTCATCTCTCGCTCGAAGCGTTCTCGTACGCGAGGATCCGGGAAATCCTTGTAGCGTCTCCATCCCGCCAGTAGGGTTCGCGAAATTCGGTAAAGACTCGGCCCGTTGCTCTCGAAATCGCGCCAGAAAGCCCAGTCCAAAAAACGTTTCGAGTCGTCGCGAGAAATCGCGGCATGCTTGAAATTGAACTTGAACTGCCCGTGAACATCCGCGTAATCGACGTCGCTCAGCATCCGTCCCTGTTCCGCCATCTGCTGGTAAAGCGGAGTTCCGGGTACCGGCGTGTACAGCATGAACTGGTGAAAGTCGGTGTCATGGGCGACCGCGTGCTCGATCTCGGCCATGATGTTGTCGGGCGTGTGATGCTCAAGGCCAATGATGGTGGATCCCTGCACGCGAATCCCGTGCTCCCGCAGCTCCCGTGTCAATTCCTGAGTGTCAGCCCCTTGCAGCTTGTTGTACGTGGCCTGGGGAGACTCCAGCCCCATCCAGAGCCATGAAACACCCAGCTCCACCAATTCCTGCATGGTGTATTTGCGAATAGCATTTGCGGAAGCGAAGACTGACAGCGACCAGCTCTTGCGTCCTTCTTTCATACGCTCCAGCAGTCGCATGGCGCGCTCGCGGTGGAGGAGGAAGTTTTCGTCCATGACGAAGAAGGAGCGCACCTTCAGCTCTTCCTCCATCCGGCACATCACTTCGTAGAGTTCGTCGCCGGTTTCGAAGAAGTTGACGAACTTACCTTTGCCGCCGAAGAATGCGGAGGTGGTACAGAAGTTGCATCCCATGGGGCAGCCCACCGAAGGAATGATGGTCGCTGCCGTCGATCCCTTGCGGTCGGGCACGCGAATTCCCATGATGCGGGTGCGCATTCCGGAAACAATTGCGGGATGGCGGACGGGCGCCTTTTCATCTTCACCCAGGTAGCGGCGCATCCATGAGACGCCCTCGCCGCGCACGATGTGGTCCGCGTCGATCATGTGTTCGATGCCGGGAGTGGCGGCGACATGCCCACCAATGACAATAGTGGATTTCGGCGAGAGGCTGCGGATCATGCGGCACATCTCGCGCACTTTGCCCAGATTCACGATGATCGAGGTAATTCCTACGACATCGTACTGCTGTGCCTTGAGCTCGCGAGCAAAGTCTTCGCGCAGGGGAAAATCCAGCACGGTGCATGGGGCTGAGATATTGGCCTGGATCAGCATGATGCCCCAGGAGCGATGAAACATGCGAAGCGAAAAGCTGCCCTGCGCCCGCGTGACTTGATTGTGATAAAGCTCCATGGGATTGATGGAGCGGCTGCCGAACTCGTCATCCTGCGCGTACGGACCAAATACGGAGGTCAGCAGGATGCGGGCGCGCTTCCCCTTGGGGTGGGTTGGGAACTCTTCAGCGGTGTTCTGAGCAGCATGAATCTCCACTTGTGATCGTCATCCATTCTCCCCACAATGCCGTTAGGTTCATCGTAGACGCTCGCGGGCGTTTGCCAACCACCCGCATCCAGAAATCACAAAAAGATTACAAAGCCTGGGAAGACGTTTAGAAGCCTGGCCCCGATTAGGACGGACTAACTTGAAGGTATGGGGGTGTGTAGCCTAGAATCGCTCTCCCATGGCTTCCGAACCATTAGAGATCGAGCACCTGGAGCGTGGTGTCCTGAGCTTCCGTGGACCGCTGACCATGGAAAACGTCACGCCATTTTTGAATGCAGTACGGCGGGAGAGTGCGCCCACGATGATTCTCGATCTCAGTGGCGTGCCTTATCTGGATTCTTCAGGACTGGGATCGCTGGTGAGTGCCTGCACATCGGCGACCAAGGCGGGGCGGCGCATCGCTTTGGCGGGGGTCAATCACCGCGTTTTGAAGGTATTTGAAATTACCAAGGTGGAACAGCTCTTCCTGATGTTCCCGACTCTTTCTGACGCGATCGAGGGGTTGACCAACGCTGGTACCGCGTAAGCCAGACATCGTAGGGAACGCACTATCGCCCGCCGTATGCCATGACCTGTGCCGCCTGTCGGTTGGCCTAAGAGTTACGCGACGCGGCCGGAATTCGACTTCTTTGGAGGTGTGGAATTCACGGCATCGATCCGGATGCGGCTTACTCTTGCGGTGCCTTCCACCAGTTTGCTGGTAACCTTGCCGGCTTCCCCCGCCATCACCGAGCCTGCAGCCAGTGCGAAACGAAGCGCGTCCGCCTGATCTTCGAAGTACAAAATCACCTGTCCCGCCATAAATCACTTCTCCCTGGGCCACAGGCCCGAACTTCGCGAGCGTGCTGTAAGGTCTCTACCAGCGAAACTTTGGACGAACGTGGAGCGCGGTCGTGCTGTGCCCTGATTTTCCAAGCAGAGACGCCGCCCGTCAAAGTGATTCTCTTGGTTCCTCGAAACTCGGTAGGGCATTCGGCGGGGATTCGGCTATGATGCTGATCTTGATATTGGATTGCACCCGTCATGCGGAGCCTTTTCCTCAGTCTCATTCTCTTGTTGTGGTTGCCCAGCGCCTGGGGGCAGTCCGCCAAACAGCTAGCGGCCGTGCTGGGCTCGTGGGAGGGAGAATCGAAATGCATGGTCGCGGATTCGCCCTGTCATGACGAACAGGTGCTGTATCAAATTTCCACGGACAGGAAAGATCCGGACCGTCTGAATCTGGACGCGTACAAGATCGTGGATGGCGCACCCGATTTTATGGGCACACTGGCGTGCCAGTATCACGCCAAGCAGGGCTCGCTCAGCTGCAGTGGAAACACCAGCAAGCAAGACGATTGGGAATTTCACATCTTTGGCGAGTCGATGGCGGGCAGGCTGACCATCGAAGGCGGAAGACTCTACCGCACCGTCAAGCTTCACCGGGCAAAGGACAAGCCTTAAATGCCCGTATTCATCTCGATGCTGCGGGGCATCAATGTTGGTCCTCATAACCGGATCAAAATGGACGCCCTTCGCGCGACCTATGAAGCGCTCGGGCTAGAAGAACCGCACACCTATGTTCAAAGCGGCAACGTCATCTTTCGCGCGAAGGAGAAGAACACCAAGAAACTCGCAACGAAGATTCAGGATGCGATTGAGAAGAGTTTCAAATTCCGTCCTGCCGTAATAGTTCGTACCATCGACGAACTGCGAGGAGCCATTGCCGCCACCCCGTTTGACCCTCGTCGCGATCTGCATCCGGGTAAAATCCTGGTCACGTTTCTCGCGGACGATCCGCCAACGGAAGCGGCCGCCAAGCTTGCGAGCTGGAAATCGTTTTCCGAGGAAATTCATCTCATCGGCCGCGAACTGTACATTTATTTTCCAGACGGAGCGGGCAAATCCAAGCTGCCGTGGTCGCAAGTGGAGAAGCTGCTGAAGGTCACCGGAACCGCACGAAATTGGAACAGTGTCATGGCCATGTACGAACTCGCCGCAGAGATGGAGGGCTGAATGGTGCGGACCTTTGCCGTCATCCTGTCTTCTTGCTTGATGCTACCTGTGGGCCAAAGATCTCCAGAGGATCCACTACAACACTTACCTTCGAACATCGAAGTTCTCACGCACTTTGGAGAGCGCGCTGACATCTCTCCCGATAACCAGCGCGTGGCGTTCATGGCAAAGAGCTTCGGAGACGCCATGGTGATTGACCTCAAATCCCGCGTCATTCAATGCCTCACCTGCAATGTACCCGCGGCGGCTTTCCTCCGGGTAATGCACCTGGTAAGCGGAGACTACCTCCTCATCGGCCCGGACCACTTTGAAAATACACACATCAGCCGTACGCGCGATAACGAGCTTTGGTACCTCAGCAAAGAACGTGGATCCAAACCTGTCAAACTCGATCAGAAAATGAGTGAAGGCGCGGCAGTTTCCAAGAGGACCCTGAAAATCGCGTTCTCGCAGACGGCCACGCAGGCCCCGGACCTTGCCCCCGAAGCTTCTCGCCTGATGGTGGCTGACCTCGACCTCTCCGCCGCACCGAAGCTGATCAATAAGAAAGCGGTCTATGAAAGCAAAGATCGAAGCTGCACCATCGAAGCCCAAGATTTCTACGATAACGACCGCAAGCTGACTTTTACCTGTTACGAACCCGAAGGACGCGCATCGGTGATGGGCATCGACTTGCAAACGGGTGAAGTGACGAACTTTTCAAAAGCTCCCGGCACCTACAATGAGGCCGAAGGAGTCTTTCCTGACGGCGTCCACACAGCAGTTGAGGCGGATCGCCAGTGCGAACACCTCGGCGGGCAGCGAGGATCGGGGAACATTGATATCTGGAAGCTCAGGCTGGATGGAACCGGGAAAGATTTCACCCGGCTAACGCACTTCAACGACTACGAAGGAGGAAAGGCGTCCAATCCGGTGATCTCAACCGACGGCCGCTTCATGGCCTTCCAGAGTGCGCGCACGACAGATCCCGCCGGCGTGGGATATGGAATTCTGCTTTTTTGGTTCAAGCGTTGATTCCGATACCCAGTTCACACGCGACGGATGGATACGCCAGCCAACTGCTGAAAGGAAGGCAACAGGATCATTGGTCGGGACGGGCAGATTTGAACTGCCGACCCCTCGCACCCCAAGCGAGTGCTCTACCAGGCTGAGCCACGTCCCGACTTGGAAAGATTCCGCCGTGTTCTGAAGGTTTGGCGGAAGGGGTTCGTTCCGATTCTACACCAATCCAGAGAGAGAACCGTAGGGTCCGGTTGCATCGCCTTCGGCGAGGGCGGACGAGGCGTCCGCCCCTACACGAACAACGAGGCCTCGGTTCCAGCGCCGCTTCGCTGCGGGCGGAATAACAGATTGGAGGCCTCGCGCGGGAGGAGGTTTAGTCCAGATCGCGCCAGTTCATGCCGACGCCCATCTCCACCAGGAGCGGAACGGACAACGCATGCGCTTTCTCCATGTGCTCTCGGACCAGCGATTTCATGGCGTCGATCTCAGCTTCGGGCACCTCGAAGACCAGTTCGTCATGCACCTGCAAGGTCATGCGCGACTTCAAGCCACGTTCGCGGAGTGCGGCATCAATGCGGATCATGGCAATCTTGATGAGATCGGCCGCCGTGCCCTGCAGGGGAGTATTCACCGCGGTCCGCTCGGCGAATCCACGCTGATTGGAGTTCTTGCTGTTGATGTCGGGAATCGGGCGCACTCGCCCGAAGAGGGTTTTCACCTTCATGTCGCGGCGGGCTTCCTCGAGCGTTCGGTCGATGAAGGCGCGGACGCCGCTGTACTTTTCGAAGTAGGCATTAATAAATTGCTTGGCCTCGCTGGTATCGATTCCCAGGTTCTGAGAAAGCCCGAACGGCGACAGCCCGTACACGATGCCAAAGTTCACGACCTTTGCCTGTCGCCTGTGATCCGCCGTGACCATCAGCGGAGGTACGCCGAACACCTGGGAGGCGGTCAGCGTGTGCACATCGTCGCCACGACGATAGGCTTCCACCAGCAGCGAGTCTCCCGAAAAATGGGCCAGCAGTCGAAGCTCGATCTGGGAGTAATCCGCCGTGAGCAGCACGTGTCCCGGTTCGGCGATGAATGCCGCCCGAATGCCCCGGCCCAGTTCAGTGCGAATGGGGATATTTTGCAGGTTGGGATTGGCCGAAGACAGCCGTCCGGTTGCGGTTCCGGTCTGGGCGAAGGTGGTGTGCAGCCTTCCCGTCGCGAGATTGATGAGTGCCGGGAGTGCATCGACGTACGTCGATTTAAGCTTGGTCAACTGCCGGTAATCGAGCACCATGCGGGCTATCGGATAATTTTCAGCCAGCTCTTCCAGCACATCGACGGCGGTAGAGATCGTGCGCCCTTTGCCATACTTCACCGGCTTCGGCAGATTCATGCGATTGAAAAGCACGTCGCCCAGTTGCTTTGGTGATCCGACATTGAACTCCGTCCCGGCAACTTCGCGGATCTCTCTTTCTTTCGTCCGGATCTCCCGCTCCAGTTCCACCGACATGTTCGCCAGAGCGGGCGTATCGATCTTTACGCCTGCCTGCTCCATGCGCGTGAGCACTGGAACCAGCGGCATATCGATCTCTTCATAAACCTTGCTCAATCCCTGTTGTTCGACTTCAGCGCGCAACCCGTTGCTCAGGCGTCCAGTGATATCCGCTGATTCTGCCAGCGTGCCGGAGAGCTTGAGGTTGAACCTGCGCAGAGCAACCTCCGCCAAGGCATGAGATGAATACGTGGGATCGAGGAGGTACGAGTACAGCATGGGGTCATGCCGCACGCCATCGATGCGGATGCCCAAGGGAGCCAGCGCATGCAGCGCAGACTTGTAGTCGTGAATCGCTTTGGGCACTTTGCCGTCACTCAGAACGGCCTTCAGCCGGGAAGCGGCATCGCCCGAATCGAGCTTCACCACGGTGGAGAATCCCATCGCTCCGGATATGGCGATACGCTGTGGAGCCTTGGGCGCGGGCGCATTCAATGCGCCTCCCATCAGGGAAAGCTGCTCCTGCTGTGCGGGTTCTTCCTCTTGCTCACTCTCTTCATCTACGGAAGCAGCCGATTCATCCTGCTCCACCGCGACCGCCAGGGGACTTTCCGCCGCGAGGGAATTGAGCACGCGGTCGATATCGGCTGCCGAACTCGCGTCCGTGTAGTGAATCTGGCTCACCTCCGCGACCGGCAGCAGTTCCTTGAGCAAGGAAGTAAATTCCAATTCCGTGAACAGCGACCGAAGCGCGTCCACATCCGGGTCGCCCGCGCGCATGGAGTCGACGTCCAGTTCCACCGGCACATGCGTGTCGATGGTGGCCATGCTTTTGCTGAAAAGAATGGTGTCGCGGTTGTTCTGCAGCGATTCGCGGTACGTCTTGCGCTCGACTTCGGCGGCGCGATCCAGCGCCGCTTCGACCGAACCAAAGCGCTTGATGATCTCCACCGAGCCTTTGTCGCCGATCCCAGGCGCTCCGGGAATGTTGTCGATGGAGTCTCCGCGCAGCGCCATGACATCAATGACGCGCTCGGGAGGCACGCCTAGAATCTCCTCAACCTTGGCGGCATCGCAGATTAAATTGTCCTTCGGCGGATTCAGGATGTGCACTTGGCGGTTGACGAGTTGCATCATGTCCTTGTCGCTGGACACGATGTACACGGGATGGCCTACGTCCGCAGCCTTGCGCGCCAAGGTCCCGATCACGTCGTCGGCCTCGAAGCGCGTGACGCCGATCATGGGAATACGGTAGGCCTCCAGCGCACGCCGAATGTAGGGAACCTGCTGCGCCAGGTCTTCTGGCATCGCCTTGCGATTGGCTTTGTATCCTTTGTATTCGACTTCGGTGAAGGTCTGGGTCTTGATGTCGAACTTGCGGATGGAAGTCACGCTGTCGGCCTGCTCATCGCGGAAGGTGCGTCCCGCCACGTCGAACACAGCGGCCAGGTATTGCGGAGAGAAGTCGTCGCGCAACTTGCGCAGCATATTTACGAAGACGTAGATGGCAGCGGTAGGCAGGCCGGTCTTGGTCGACATGGGCCGCTGCCGAGCCATGGCATGATAGGCGCGGAAGATGAACGACATAGTGTCGATCAGGAAGATGCGGCCGGGTGCCAAGGAACTGTCCTCGATACAGGCGGTCGAGGCCACATGCGACGGCTTCGCGGAAGAGACGGACAGATTACTGGAACCGTCTCTCTCAGACGCCGCGCGTGTCCTGGCGATCGATGATTTAGAGCGAGGAGACAACCGTTCTAGTTTAGCAGCTAGAATCGGGCCGGGCAGCCAGATGTCCAGTAACCTCCTGGCTATTTGGCGCTGCCGTACTCTGTGTTGAAGTGCAGCTTGATTTCGCCACACGTGCCTTGTTCGGGAGAGTACACCACGCAGGTATCGAAGGGGCGGGAATAGACGTGCAGGCTTACGGCGCGTTGATTGAATTCCTTGGGATTGACCACCCGATGCACTGGATCGGCCGGACTCACTGCGCAGGGTTCGGCAATATTCATCTCCACCGGATCAAGCGGGTCAAGCCGGCAAGTGCCACGCTCCAGGTCCTGCTGCACGAGATGAAAATTCTCTACTCGCAGGCGTCCCATGGGAACGGCCATCCAGCAGTTCTGATCGCGGTGGTTGTGCACCGAGCTGGCCTGCCCGATTTCCCAGCAGATCGCCATCAACTCGTATAAGGGCGTACGGTCAATCAGATTGCGCGTGTAATGCTGGCGATCCCAGGTCAGATAAGGCGCTAAGGAATCCACATCGACGGGGTTCTGCTGTAGCAGACGCCGCAGCGACTCGGTCTCATTGAACACAACCTCGTCGAGCTTTCTGAGTTGCTGCGCCAGGTCTTGAATGGAAATTAGTCCGATGCTTCTCATCTCTTCTTGCCCCGGGCGGCACGTTTCTGCCGGTTTTTGCGAGGAGCGGGAATTTGGCTGGAACGTCGAGTCTCAAGCAGGACCACGACATGTGCTACGGCCGTATTCTCCAAGCCCAGGCCCTCAGGAGTTTTCGCCTTGAGCCCCACGCAATCGCTTGGGATGCCAAGCAATTCTGCCACTCGTTCGCGGATCGCGGCACTGTGCGGCCCAATCTTGGGAGCGGCCAGAATGAGGCTGCAATCCAGGTTCGAAAGCCGGTATCCGGCGCGCCGCACCCGGTCAAGCGATTCCCGCAAAAACACCACGGAATCCGCGCCCTTCCATTTGGGATCTGAAGGGGGAAACAATGCTCCGATGTCAGGCGCCGCGATTGCTCCGAGAAGCGCGTCGGTAATGGCGTGGAGGAGTACGTCTCCGTCGGAATGGCCGCCGAGTCCTTTATCGTGCGGCAGGGAAATGCCGCCGATCTTCAGCGGAATTCCCGCTCGGAATTCATGCGAGTCGAAGCCATAACCAATCCTCATGCCAGGACCTTGGCCACGGATTCAGACGAATTTCCACGGATCTTCTTTCTTGTATTGTCGAATATTAATCGACGGAATTGGGGCTGGAGCCCGAAGTTTAACAAGAGGCCAATTTCGATGTCAGTTGCACGCAAATAGTGCAGTAGTTGCGCTTCGTGTGCGGATTCGATGCAGCGTGCTGCTTTCAGTTCGAGTAGAACCCGTCGTTCGACCATAAGATCCGCAAAATATGGCCCAATCTTCCTGCCGCGAAACCACACCGGAACCGCGACTTCGCGTGCAACGGCGAGCCCACATTGTTGAAGAGCCACGGTCATCGCTGCAGCGTAGGTTGATTCCAAGAAGCCGTATCCTAACTCGTTGTAAACGTCGTAAAACACCCCGATGATCCTTTCGGTTAACTCGGAGTGCTTCAACGTCCCGCGCCCGACGCCCATGTGCACAGTCTACGCGGTGAATAAGATGTTTATCCGTGCGAATCCGTGAAGATCTGTGGCTAATTCCCCAAATAGAACTCGGCTAAGTCCATGTCCGCGGGACTGGTGATCTTGATATTGCGGGGCGAGCCCATGACCACCCATACGTCATGTCCGGAGCGCTCCGCGAGGGACGCTTCGTCGGTGCCCATGAAGCCGTCCGCAACCGCCTCGTCAAAAACTTTCTTGATCACACTGTAGCGAAAACCTTGCGGAGTCTGCGCCAAAACCACGCTGGCGCGAGGAATCGTGGCCTTGATGATGGCGCCTTCCGGCGTTCGTTCCACCTGCTTGACGGTGTCTACCGCGGGAAGTCCAGCGATGGCAGCCCCATACTTTTTAGCCGCCTCGATAACCTCAAGGATGATCTCAGTGGAGACCAGCGGCCGTACGGCATCATGGACCAGCACAATGTCATCAGGCGCCGCGGAAATAGCATTCAACGCGTGTTCCACCGATTGCTGGCGGTGTTCGCCGCCGGCCACGAACTCAACTTTTTTCTTGAGTACATCTTGAGCTTCGGCCTGAAGTCTTTCGCGAAAGCCCTCAATCTCACTTTCCCGGAGGGCGACCCAGATTTCAGTCACTGGATCGACGACGACAAACTTCCGCAGCGTATGAATCAGAATGGGAGTTCCCGCCAGCTCCGTAAACTGCTTCGAAGGGTGCGGGTTTTTGCCCTTCACACTCTTGCCACTGGGAACGGGAGCCATACGTGTTCCGAGTCCGGCAGCGGGAATGATGACGATGACCTTCATTGCGGGCTGTAAGTATACGGATGCCGAACGGCAAGTTCAAATCGCGCGGGTCGAAAACGATGGCGAGGACTGGCCAGTTGCAATCCCCGCCACGAATTAAAACGCATGATGTTTGCGTCGCGGCGAAGAACTACGACGCGGGTTTTGGCTCGGCACTGACGGTCGACGCGGCGACCGGTGTTGCCGGAACCGAAACTCCAGCCGAAGTCGCCGGCACGGGCACGGCCTGCCGCGAATAAGCAGCACGCTCGTCCCACTTACCGAAGATCATTTTGCCCGCAGTAGTCTGCAACACCGAGGTCACGGAAACGTCGATGGTCTTGCCGATCATCTTGCGAGCGTTGTCCACGACCACCATGGTGCCGTCGTCGAGATAGGCCACACCTTGGTTGTATTCTTTCCCTTCTTTGAGGATGAATACGCGCATGGTCTCGCCGGGGAGAACAATCGGCTTCAGCGAATTGGCCAGTTCGTTGATGTTCAGCACCTCGACTCCCTGCAACTGCGCCACTTTGTTCAGGTTGAAGTCGTTGGTGATGATCTTGCCTTCGTACAGTTTGGCAAGTTCGATGAGCTTCAAATCCACTTCGCGGACGGCGGGGAAATCATCTTCCACGATCTGGATTTGCAGGTTTGCCACTTTTTGCAGGCGCTGCAGGATGTCGAGCCCGCGGCGACCGCGATTACGCTTCAGCGAGTCCGCGGAATCGGCTACCAGTTGCAACTCGCGCAGCACAAACTGTGGAGTTACGATGATGCCGTCCAGGAACCCGGTTTCGGCGATGTCGGCGATACGACCATCTATGATGACGCTGGTATCGAGAATTTTGTAGCTCTTCTTGGTTTGCTTCTCGCCGCCGAAAATTCCGCCCAGCGCCGAGAGGTTAAGCAGGTCCCCTTTATTGGCGCCCACGATCAGGCCCACATAGGCCATCAGGAGCATCACGAGGATCTGCAGGAAGCTCTGGGTGTGTCCTGCGGGAACGCTGCTGCGGATCACCAGAGCAAACAGATATGCGCCACAAATGCCGAGTATGCTGCCGATCGCTGCCCCGATCAGCCGCTTCAGGCTGACCGTGCGCAGCTTCCATTCGAACAGCACAATCGCCCCGCCAATACCGAGACCAACAACACCATCCCACAGGCGAGTCAGTTCAAAGGGTTCAATGACGAAGCAGGTGGCCCCTACAACCAGGATGAAAAGAAGACGTACAAAAACAATATCCACGGTAAACCTCCCGCGGATGCAGCTTGCCCAAGTACTGGGGAATGCACCCGTGCCGCTCTCGCCGCCCCAGCGGGATCGGCCTTTCAGATGCGGAGCGCCTGAATAAAGGGGAATGAATGCACGCCCCGTCCGGCCGTAAGGGGCCCCGGCCGGATATCGATAGAACTAACGGTAAAAGTATATACCTCAGGGTTAAACCTGGGGCAATTGGGACCGGGCAAGATGCACATCCGTGGTTTCAAGTGGCAAGGTTCGTTCGTTGTGCCCCAACTTCAAACTCAGTAAGAAGCTGGGGCGTGGAAGCGCACGCCGGCTGCTAGAATTCTCGCTATGAAAGCGCTCGTTCTGTCCAGCTTGTCCGGACCTGACGCTCTCGCCATCAAAGAATGGCCTGAGCCTACCAAGAAAGAGGGTCAAACGCTGCTGCGGGTCTCTGCCGGAGGCCTGAACTTCGCCGACGTCATGACCACTAAGGGCGGCTACCCTGGAACTCCCCCGCCGCCCATGATCGTTGGCCGCGAATTCTCCGGGGTGGCAGAAGAAAGCGGCCGGCGCGTAATGGGATATACGCAGCGGGGAGCGTTTGCTGAACGAACTTCCGTCGATTCCTGCATGCTGTGGCCGGTCCCGGACCACTGGTCCGACGAAGAGGCGGCCGGTTTCCCGGTGAACTACTTCACAGCGTATCTCGGATACTGGCAAGCAGGCATGACTGAAGCTCCCCGGCCGGGTCGCACGCACCGTGTCCTAATTCATGCGGTTGCAGGTGGCGTAGGGACTGCGGCAGTTCAAATTGGGCGGCTGCTCGGCATAGAAATGTACGGAACTTCTTCCTCGGACGAAAAGCTGACCAGGGTAAAAGAACTTGGGCTGCAGCATGGCATCAACTACAAGCAGCACGACTACGAAGAGACGGTTAAGAATCTGACTCACGGCGAAGGCGTGGATGCCGTGTTCGAAATGTTGGGCGGCGAGCATACGGCCAAAAGCCTGCGCTGCCTGCGCGATTTTGGAAAGGTCATTCAATACGGTACCGCCACCGGAGCCCAGCCGAAGCTCGATGTGCGAGCGCTGTACGCGAAGTCGGCCAGCGTACAGGGTTTGTGGCTCACGTATTTATCTCAAAACCAGGAAATCATGGGCCCGGCGTGGCAGCAGCTTTCGGCGTGGATCAAGGAACGGAAGCTGACGCCGCAAATCGGGCAAGTGTTTGCGTTCGACCGCGCGGTGGAAGCGTACAAACTTCTGGAGCAGGGAAAAAACTACGGGAAGGTAGTGCTGAAGATTGCGAGCTAGAGCAAATTCAGAAGCTGCGCTTCAGCAACGTTTCCCGCGAGCTGGGAGTCGCTAACCCTTAAGTTCGAGAGAATCCGCGCACGCAAACACCCAGGTATCGCTGACCAGAAAATTGGCCGCCGAACACAAGGCGATCGCGAGGGCATTGGCGAGGAGATAATTCATTCCCCCAAGGCCAACCATTACCTTCATCAGCGCGAGATTCCCCACAATGGAGACAAGACCTGTCGTCATATTAAAGCGGAGGAACCGCCGCAACGATAACCGCCACGAAGACTGCAGACGGTCCGCCCACGTGAACTGCTCGTGCCAAACGAAATTGTGCACCACTGCCGCCTGCACGGCTATGCCGGTGGCGAGCAGGTAATCAAAGTGGACTATGGTCTTGAGAAGAAACAAGGCGGCAAATTGCACGCAAATGCCGATTGCTCCCACCAGGTTGAACTTGCACCAACGTGCGAGCTTTGGCGCCAAGCGATTTGTTCTCGGGGCGCTCATGGCTGAATCCTTTCCTCGCGGTAAAGACGGACACTGTTTTGCATGGTGAAGAAGACAAGCATCACCGTCATGCCGGCGAGCCCAATCACGCCGCCAACATCGAAGAGTCGGTATTGGGCCCCGAACAAATGCACACGAGGCTTCCAGAACAGGGCCAGGTTTCCCACCGCCAACAAGATTCGCAATTCCGTCGGGCCGAATTTCCAGAACGAGAGGCGGAACTCGCCCAAGGTGTGCGTCGCCAGATAAGTCTGGATCGAGAGCATGAGGAAGGCGATGAGCAAGCCGATCGCAATCCAGGGGTGCATATAGCCGGACAGGGCGAGGCCGCCCATCAGAGCGAGCCCGCCGAAGCTATCCACCATGTGATCCACGTAGAAACCGTATCGCGGTCGCAACGTGTGTCGTACGCGGGCGAGGGTCCCATCCAAGGAATCGCCCAGCCAGTTGAGGGCGAGGCATGCAATGACTCCGAGCAGCCAGAAGCGATTCCAAAACGCGAGCGCATAACTGGCTCCAGCCCCAACCTGCGCCAGGAATCCCAACACAGTCAGGTGATCCGGCCCTATTCGCTTCGGAGTTCGCTCTGCAAGCCAGACCAGAACATCTTTTTCCAACGAAGCGACCCAACTCTCCTGTACCCGCACCACCTCGGGGCCAGGCATCCGTTTCATCTCCATCAGTTTTACGGGATTCACCTGCTCACACAGGTCAGTCATGTTCTGGGAGCCAAGGGTTGCCATGTTCGCCTCCACGATCTGCGAGCACTCTCACCCCTGGCGAGCCAGCGCGCAATGCACCGCGGCTTAAACGGGTATCAAAAAATTCTCTACAGGTAAGTTGTTGAAATACAGGGGATAGGGGTGAGGGGTCAGAGAGACGTGGGTTTAGTTTTGGTGCCAGTACATCGGCCAGTCAAGGTAGCGAACGGCCGCTTCATGGACCGCGGCGGCGGTGGTCGAGAAATTCGCGGCTACATGGTGCTCAAAGCCGTTCTCACAGATGTAGTGCAGCAAGCGTTGGAGTTCGGGGATCCGCACTACACCAACGCCCCCAAAAGTATTTAGCGCGTCATTGGTGAACTCGCCCTGACCGACGTAGCCGCGGATGGTTCCTGCCCGGTCATCCGTGGAGAAGCGGGCGAAACTCATGGCACCGGGTTTGACCCGTCCCACGACAGTTCCGAATGTATTGTCCTTGCCCACCGTGCCGGCGATGATTTCCTGGAAGTCCATGCGGACGTCCTGGAAGAAGTGCTTGGGAAGATTGCTGCAGTGGAAGCAAACGGCCTTGTCGGGATCGTCGCCGTAATTGTTGTTCCAGTCGAGCAGGGCGCTGGGAGTTTCAGATGCGAGCGCGAGCGCGTGCATGCTGAGGGTGCCGCAGACATCGACCTCGCAGGCAGCTGGGAGCAGGTTGTTGCTCATCATGCTCATGATGGTGCAGGGGACCACGCCGAAATACTCCTCCATGGCGGTCCAGCATTGAACGGCGCTGACTTTGACGTCGGTTTGCTTCATCCACTGATCGATGACATAGCCAAGCTTGGACATCTTGATCAGGGCAACGTCGGGAACGCCGCCGGTCGTGACGTACTTACGAATTTCTGCCAGCTTGCCTTGAACTCCGGAGTCATCATCTTTCAAGCGCGCGATACGCCCCAGGATTTCCGAGAGGTCGACGGTCTCGGTCGTGATCCCGGAAGCTTCCAGCAGTTTCTCGCTGTAGCGAACTGTATTGAAGGCGGCGGGACGCGCGCCAATACTGCCCACGCGCAGGTTGCGCATTCCGTTTGCGACGCGGCAGACGGCACCGAACCAGGCAAGGTCTTGCTGGAAGTCGCCTGAATCGGGCGCAACCGTGTGCAGGCGGGTCAGGGAATAAGAAACGCCATACTGGCGGAGGTTGTTGCAGGCCGACATCTTGCCGCAGAAGCTGTCGCGGCGGTGCAGGATGGTCATCTTTGACGCGTTGTCGGGAGTCGCCTGTACGAGCACAGGTACATCCAGCCGGGCCAGGCGCAATGTGTCCGCAATGGCACGCTCGTCGCCGAAGTTTGGCAACGTAACGACGACCCCATCGATACGATCGCTGTTCTTCTGAAACAGCGCTGCACAACGCTTGGCTTCTTCGTGAGTTTCGACTGCGCCGTGCTTGCTCTCTTCCGGGCCGAGTACCACGCTATCCATGCCGGCCTTGGCGAGAGCCTGAATAATTTCCTCGCGCCCCGTTTTGGCCAACTGATCGGGAAAGAATCCACGATTCCCGACAATCACTCCCATGGTCATCTTTTTGTGCGACATAAATCCTTCTTGAGTTACGAACGACAGCGATTAAGCGTTGCCCGACATCCTTTTGCGTTCGCGCGCGGGCGAAAAGCGTATGGAGTACAGCACACCGAGAATCAATAAAATTGCGCCCCACCATACGTTGGCGTGGAGATTCGAGAGCACAAGTTGCTGCTGGGGGGGATGGATGATCTCGTAAATCCCGGTGATGAAAATCAAGAAGCCATTCACTCCCAGACAAAGCCCAATGAAAAACCAGATGGACAATGCGCCGCCCGTCTTCATGAGTCGCTCCTACCAGAAGATAATCTGCAAAATAATGAATATCACCGCAACCACAGTCGCCCAGAAAACGGGGCTTTGAAAGATATTCGCGTGCTCCGTCTTTGGAATCGGCGTGAGGCCGTACACGACGTCCTTTAGTTCGGAATCCGGCTTTGGCTTCGTCAGGTAGCTGACGACGACGGTCACGACTATACATATGAGGCAGCACCACAGCGCGCGGAACATGTTTTGCGCCTGATCCTGCGCATCCATGGAGAGAGCCACGTAGCGCACCGCTTCCGGGTCGACTTTGACCCAGGCATACATCCCGACCGAAGACAGCGTTCCCGCCAGCAGGCCCGTCCAGCCGCCGGTGGGGGTAGCACGTTTCCAAAGCATACCCAGGATCACCGTGCCGAACAGCGGGGCGATGAAGAAGCTGAAGAGGGCCTGGACGTAATCCATGATCGATTGCGTATGCATTACGAGATAGGCCGTACCGATGCTAATGAAGACTCCGATCACGGTGACCCAGCGACCCATCCTGACTTTGGATTCGTCAGAGGCGTTCTTATTCAGCAGCGTCCCGTAGATGTCGTACGTCCAAACCGTGGTGAAAGCGCTCACGTTACCCGCCATGCCTGACATAAAGCCGGCGATCAGCGCCGTGATACCAAGACCCAGGAGTCCGGGCCCGCAGTAGCGAGCCAACATCAAGGGCAAGACTTCGTCATATCCGTGCAATCCCTGTGCCTGTCCGGAGGGAGACCACGCGACATCGGCGGGCACCAACCGCAGTAAGTGGCCGGTATTGGGATCGCGGAGCAGGGCCAAGCCCAGAAGACCGGGAAGGATGACGATGAAGGGCACGCACATCTTGAACGCCGCCCCGATGATGGGAGCCATTTCAGCCGAGCGCAAATCCTTGGCCGCCAGGACGCGCTGGATCACAAGAAAATCTGTGGTCCAATAGCCCATCGAAATGACAGCGCCGAGGCCGAATACGATCCCGGCCCAGTTGATTCCCATCGGGTTGCTGGAGAAGTTTCCTAACGTCGACCACAGGTGGGTATAGGATCCGGGATTCGCCACGTGCAGTTCGGTCAAATTCTGCATAATCTTCGCCTGCATTCCGCTCCAGCCACCGGCTTCGATCAGCCCGAGGATGGGAATCAGCAGGGCTCCGGCCCAGATCAGAAAGAATTGGAGAACCTCGTTGAATATGGCAGAGCGGAGACCGCCCAGCGCGACATAGGCGGCAACGGTGAGGGAAGAAACCAGAATACTGAAATTAAGATCCCAGCCCAGGACGACGCGCATGACGACAGCCATGGCGTACATGTTGATGCCGCTCATCAACACGGTCATGAAGGCGAACGAAATGGAAGAGATCGCCTGCGCGCCGGTGCCGAAGCGCAGCTTGAGATAACCGGGCACGGAATGGGTTTTGCAGACGTAGTAAAACGGCATCATGACCAGCGCCAGGAAGAGCATGGCGGGGATGGCGCCGATCCAGTACCAATGAGCCGCGAGGATGCCGTACTTATAGGAGTTTCCCGCCCACCCCATCAATTCGAGCGATCCCAGGTTGGCGGACAAGAATGCCAGTCCGGCGACCCACGCCGTCATCTCGCGTCCGGCCATGAAAAAGTCTTCGCCGGTGTTGGCCTGTCCTTTGAGGTAAAGACCAATTCCGAGCACCAGCGCAAAATAGAAGACGATGATGACTAGATCAACCGGCGACAGATGCACCAGGGTGGGCGAATTCAGCAATAGCAGAGCAGGATTCATTGCGTCTTAACCTGTCCGAAATGGGCGTTGGAAACGTGCGTTCGCAAAAATTGCTTGCCGTGCGCTTTGCGGGCTAGGGGATGGGACTCGGGCATTTTTGCCGGAAAGTTCTTTGCTGAAAAGTACCGCGTAAACGTTTACGCAATGGGAAACATTAAACGCACGTCCCGGCTTTGTCAAAGAATTCCATAGATCCTGACGCAGGCCGGGCTTCCGCAGACCAGTATTCCTCATACCCAGGTCCGCAGGCCGATCATCCCCCAGTAGCCGAGGTACACGGCAAGAATCAGCAGGGCCAGTGTGACCAGTCGGGAAAAAATGCGGACCCCGGGACGCACGCTTTCTTTGGGTGCACGCCACCAGGCATAAGCGCTAAGCAGCACCGCTACTGCGAATGCCAGAGTGGTGAGTCGCAGAGCTTCCGACCACATCGTATGGCTTCCCGTTCGCGCGATCAGGTCATCGCTGCAAACGATGAAGATGGCAACGAATACAAACAAACTGAGCACAGCCAGGAGCGGAAATAAGCGCATCGCCCGCTCGGCGGGGCGGCGCCGGTTTTTGCGTAATCCGCCGAGAAGCCAGAACGGGGCATAGATCACGATGGCGATGATGGAGAGCACGACGTAGACCGTAACCAGAATCTCGGAAACTGCAAACCATGCCGGAATCTTCTTCATCGTCGATCCGCCTTGCACGAAGCGACCGTCTGCGGTTGGAGTGAGCAACTGCAACGATGGGACCGGATCAGGAGGATCCTTCTTGGGGAGATGGCGAAACTGCGCGCCTGCTACCGGCACGTACTCTTCCTTCCCGCCGAGCGACGTTAGTACCAGATGTCCGGTTTTCACCTGGAGCCAGGTGAGTCCGGCGAGGCGCTCGATGAATTGTGTCAGTTGCACGCGCGGAGAGTTGGGCTCGTACCATCCCGCATAATCAGTGGCGTCGGCTGGTAGTGACGCTACTGGGGGGACTGAGGGCTTCTGAAGCTTATTAGTGATGTAGGCGCGAATTGCCTTGGCGATTTTGTCGAATGCGCCTCCGTTCCCGCTGTTGATGCTGAAGAAATAGCCGACACCGTAATCGGGCATGTAGGCCATATTCGTGAGGCCGCCTTCCACGCCGCCGTCATGCCCGTGATAGACGAAGCCGTCTTCAATACTCCAGTAGTTGCTCAGGCCGTAGCCAGTCTTCATTCCCTGTTCGGCGGCCCAGGTGCTTTCGGGAATCTCCATGCGATCGATATCGGAAGAGGGAACGATCTGCCTACCGCTGGCGGAGCCTCGGTTCAGATAAAACTGAACATACGCCGCCATGTCATTCGCTGAAGCGTTGATCGCACCGGCGGGCCGCAACAGGATGTGCCAGTAGGGGTACGGAGTCTTGCCATCTTCGTGGTAGAGAGTCGTAGCGCTGCCGGCAGCCGGTTCGAAGTAGGTTGCGGTCTTCATGCCGATCGGAGCAAAGAGATTCTGCTGCACGAAATCTTCAAACCTCTGGCCCGTCAATTTCTCCACCACGTAGGCGGCCACGGGAGGTCCGGAGTTGCAGTAGGCCATGCGAGTCCCGGGACGCCACCGCGACACCCGGGAGCTGTGATCGTAGTCCAGCCCATCATGCAGGCTCATGGTGTCGGGAGCCTGCTTTGCATACTCCCGCAGATGCAAGTCGTCCCAGCCAGTTGTGTGCTCCAGCAAATTGACCACCCGGATGGGGTCGGTGGCTTCCCATCGATTTTCGAAAAAGACATCCGGCACCAGTTTGTGGACCGGGTCCTGCAGGGTGAGCTTGCCTTCGTCCTTCAGCAAGAGAATAGATAAGGATGAGAACGCCTTGGAGGTGGAGCCGATGCGGAACAGAGTGTCCGCGGTGTTCGCGCGCCCGCTTGCCACATCCGCTACTCCGAGCGCAGCGATCCATTCTGGCCCGTCCTTACGGACGATGGCTACGGAGACCCCGGGCGTGTGAGTATCCTTGAGAATTTTTCCGAGCTGCTGCTGCAACTCGAGGATGGATTGGGCCGGCTTCGGTTTCTCTTCTTCTTTTTTCTTATCGGCGGCTAAGCTCGAGACACAGAACAGGATGAGAATGGCTGGGACAGTCCATTTCACGATTCGATCCTCCTCAACAGGCGGGCTCGACGTTGGACCTGAGACCTCAGGCAAGCAAGTACGCGTGTCAAACCAGCAGGTGAGTTGAAGGCCTCAGACGCCGCCCGATCCGCCGACCATCATACGTCCGTTAAATCTGGTAGTCGAGATCGTCCATGATGCGCTGCAAGGATTCGGAGAGGGACTCTGACTTCTGTCCGGGGCCTTCGAGTTGACGCACACGTTCGCGAAGGCTGTGGACTTCCGAGGCGACCGAGGCGAGCGCTTCAGAAAGGGGATCGTTGATCTGCTTGGGATCGGTGATGACAACGCGCTTGCCTTCACGAAAGATGATGTGGGCCGGCACGCCCACCACCGTGGAGTTTTCAGGCACGTTGCGCAACACGACGGAACCGGCGCCAATACGGCAGTTCTTTCCGATGGTGATGTTGCCCAGGATCTTCGCTCCTCCGCCCACCACCACCCCATCTTCGATCGTGGGATGCCGCTTGCCGTGCTCTTTGCCCGTGCCGCCGAGAGTTACGCCCTGATACAAGGTCACGTCATCGCCGACGGCTGTGGTTTCGCCGATGACGACGCCCATCCCGTGATCGATGAAGAGCCGGCGCCCGATCTTGGCACCGGGATGAATCTCGATGCCGGTTAGAAATCGAGCGACCTGCGACAGCCAGCGGGCGGCGAGAAAGAGGCCGTGGTTCCACAGCCAATGATTCACGCGGTAAAACCACACCGCGTGCAGGCCCGAATAGCAAACAAGGACTTCCAGGCGAGACTTGGCGGCGGGATCCGATTCCATCACGTTGGCCACGTCTTCGCGAATTAGAGAGAGCAGATGCGGCATGACTTTTGACGGATCACGCCGGCGGGAGTTCGGCCGTGGGAATCTTCAGAGCTTTCTCGCGCAGTTCCTGAAACAAGACGCTGCTCAGGTAGCGTTCTCCGAAAGAAGGCAGAATCACCACAATCATTTTTCCGGCATTCTCTTTTCGGCGAGCGACTTGCAACGCGGCCACCACCGCCGCGCCCGAGGAGATGCCCACGAAGAGGCCTTCTTCCAGCGGAAGGCGTCGCGCCATGGCTATCGAATCATCGTTGCTGACGGTGATGACCTCGTCGATGTAGTCACGCCGGAGAATGCTGGGTACGAATCCGGCGCCAATTCCCTGGATTTTATGCGGAGACGGCTTGCCCCCGGAGAGCACGGCGCTATCTGCGGGCTCGACCGCAATCGCTTTGAAGGAAGGCTTCTTCGGCTTGATGTACTCGGAAACCCCGGTGATGGTGCCTCCCGTGCCGACACCGGAGATTAGGATGTCGACGCGGCCGTCGGTGTCATTCCAGATCTCGGGGCCGGTGGTTTCAAAGTGAATCTTGGGATTCGCAGGATTGTCGAACTGCTGCAGCATATAACTGTTGGGAACGCTGGCGAGAATTTCTTTGGCTTTCGTGATTGCTCCGGTCATGCCGCGGGGTCCGGGAGTAAGCACGAGTTCCGCACCGAACGCGAGCAGCAGGACGCGCCGCTCGAGACTCATGGTGTCGGGCATCACCAGAACGAGCTTGTACCCTCTGACAGCCGCCACGAATGCTAAACCGATGCCCGTATTCCCGCTGGTCGGCTCAACCAGCACAGTCTTGCCCGGCTGAATTTTGCCAGCGCGCTCGGCCTCGGAAATCATGCTCACGCCGATGCGATCCTTCACGCTGCTCACCGGGTTTTGGCTCTCGAGCTTAGCCACAACCTCGGCTACGCAGCCTTCGGTGACTTTATTTAAGCGGACAAGGGGGGTGTGGCCGATCAGTTCGGTGACATCTTTTGCGATTTTCATAGCGGGCTTTCGTTGTTGCAGGATTTTCGGCTGAATACAAGGTACAGAACTGAGGCTAAATGGCACAAGCTCATTAGGTTGGAACAACAAAAAGGAGTAGGGTCTAACGACTCATAACAATGTTGTTGCGCTGACCGTGGGGAATCGCCAACTTCGTTCCATCCCTCTGGTAGATAAGCGTTTGTAGCCGAACCAAGCAAATTATTGAATCAAAACAATTCCTACTTGTTTTCCCGCATTCATTGGTGGTAGCGTATCCCACCTGTCAGTGGGTTTTAACGTTTGGATTAGGTGACGGGGCTCAAACACAACCACCTGATCCAAATGCGAGGGGTCTCAAAATCTAGTAGCAGAATCGCGTGCCGTTGGGGGAAACAACTCTCAGGAGGCTTTTCAATGCGCGTCCGCCGCGGAAATTTCGCTTCGCTTGCTGTCACAATCTTTTTGCCCCTGCTGCTTCTCAGCCTGGCCACTATGCCGCTCTTCGGGCAGTCCACGAGCGCTGGCACAATTGCCGGCATCGTGAGCGATCCCACCGGCGCGGTTGTTAATGGCGTGACAGTCACTCTCACGGACAAAGCCACGAAGGCCACGCGCAGCGTGACCACGAACGAGTCAGGCCGCTATGTCCTGACCAATGTCAACCCCGGCAGCTATGAATTGAGCGCCAGCAAACAAGGATTCGCTACGACCAAGACACAGACACAAGTCACTGTGGGTGCGTCTATCGCAATGAACTTGGCCTTGCAGGTGGGAGGCAGCAACGTGGTGGTGGAAGTCACCGCGGCCGGTACTGAGTTGCAGACGATGAATGCAACCGTCGGCAACACTGTCACCGCAGTGGCCCTCGACAACCTGCCGAGTCTGAACCGCGACGTGAGCACCTTCGTCGAACTGCAGCCGGGCGTGAGCCCCGACGGCAGCGTCGCTGGAGCGGTAGTCGACCAGAGCAGCTTCATGCTCGACGGTGGCAACAACACGAATGACATGGACGGCAGCATGAGTGTGTACACCTCGAGCTTTGCCGGCGATCCTACGGGAGGCATCTCGAACCAGAGTTACGCAGTGGCTGGCGGGCCGACCGGAGTCATGCCAACTCCCGCCGACAGCGTGGAGGAGTTCAAGGTCAACAGCGCGGGGCAGACCGCCGACTTCAACAGTTCGGCTGGTGCCGAGGTGCAGGTCGTGACCCGCCGAGGTACGAACACTTACCACGGCAGCGCTTATGAGTACTACCTGGATAACAACTGGTCGGCAAACACTTGGGATAACAATCTTACCGGCACGCCCGTTCCAAGTTGGCACCGCAGCCGTTTTGGGGCGCGTTTCGGCGGAACCTTGCTGCCGAATCTCTTGGGTGGTAAGACCTACTTTTTCGCCAATTACGAAGGCTATCGCTGGCCGAATTCAGAGACATTCGAAAGAATCGTGCCTTCGGCTACCATGCGTCAGGGACAATTGATTTTCGGCGGTGTTACCTACGATCTGAACACAAACGCAAATTGCACTGCTGCGAACGGGTTTCCATCCGGTGTGTGTGATCCGCGTGGAGTCGGTATAAACCCACTCGTGCAGGAGATGTGGAACAAATACATGCCGCTGCCCAACGAGGTTAATGGCGATTGCGGTCAAACCCGCTGCGACATGGCTGGCGGAGTGGGTAACATTGGTGGATATAAAGCAAATCTCTCTCTCCCGCAAACTAGTAACTTTTTCGTTGTCCGCCTGGATCACGACTTCGGGGACAAGTGGCACTTCACCTCGAGTTATCGCTATTTCAAACTGAAGATTGCTACCGATGATCAAGTGGATGTCGGAGGCTTTTTTCCGGGCGACAAGCTGGGTGTTCCCTCCTCCCTATCAACGGCTCCGCAGCTGCCCTGGTACCTCGTGGCTGGCGTGACCACTAACATCAGTTCCAACGTAACCAACAACTTCCACTATAGCTTTCTGCGGAATTGGTGGTCCTGGAGCAGAATAGGGGACACGATTCAGTTGCCCGGGTTAGGAGGGGCGCTGGAGCCTTTGGGCGAGTCCAAACTGCAGAACCTCAGCCCCTACAACGTTAACACGCAACAGACCCGGACCCGATTCTGGGACGGACACGACCAGATGTTCCGTGACGATGTCAACATCCTGCATGGGAACCACCTCCTCGCGTTCGGCGGAACCTATCAACATAATTTCAACTGGCACCAGCGCACCGATAACGGCGGCGGCATCAACTACCAGCCTGTGTATCAACTGTCTACGTCATCTGGGGCCGGAAACGGCATAGACATGGCCGGGTATGTGCCTGCAAATGCCTCAACAAGTAGCTGGGGCCGCGACTATGCTGCCACTTTGGGACTGGTATCGATCGCCCAGATCGCCTATACGCGCAGTGGCTCGAACCTCGCGTTAAACCCGCCGCTCACCCCAGCTTCTGACCAGAGCACCATTCCGTTCTACAACGTGTACTTCAGCGACACGTGGCATATGAAGCCGAGCTTCACGCTGACTTACGGGCTCGGATGGACGCTGGAAATGCCTCCTGTCGAGAAAAACGGCGCGCAGGTCGAACTGGTTGATACATCCAACCAGTTGGTCGATACACAATCTTACCTGCACTCGCGGGAACAGGCTGCACTTCAAGGCCAAGTGTTCAATCCAATCGTCGGCTTCAACCTTGTCGGCAATACGGAAAATGGGCGGAAGTACCCTTACAATCCATTCTATGGTTCGTTCAGCCCGCGAATTGCCGCCGCGTGGAATCCGAGCTTCTCGAAAGATACCGTAATTCGGGGCGGATACGGGCGTATCTACGGTCGGTTGAATGGTGTGGATCTCGTGCTGGTACCGTTGTTGGGTACGGGCTTGATTCAGCCGGTACAGTGCATAGGTGCAGTAATCGGCGGTGCATGCAAAGGCAACAGTGGGGCTACACCGGCTACCGCTTTCCGCATTGGGGTCGATGGCTTAACAGCGCCGTTGCCCGAAGCTCTCCCAACCTTGCCCCAACCGCTCTTCCCCGGCATCAACGGCATTGCGGCCGGTGCCGGTGAAGCATTGGATCCGCAGTTTAGGCCGAATGTGGTTGATTCGTTCAACCTTACGATTCAGCGGCAATTGCACAAAGGCATCACCATGGAACTGGGCTACATCGGACGGCGTATTCAACACGAATATCAGCCGATCAACATCAACGCTGTGCCCTACATGATGACGAAGGGTGGCCAGAGATTCGATCAAGCGTACGCCAATGTCGTGATGCAGTACTGTGGTGGTATCGCAGGTCTTGCTGGTAGTGGCTGCGCCGGGAACGCGGGAGCGGTAAAACCGCAGCCGTTCTTCGAAACCGCTCTGGCGGGCACGGGATACTGTGCTCCTGGAACCTGTACCGCGACCATGGTCGCCAATGAAGGTGTTGACGGGACGGGAAATCTCAGCTCTGCTAGTGTTTGGAGTTTGTGGAGCGACTTGGACCAGGGTGGTATTGGGGGCGCCAGTGATGGAACAACCAATCCGGGATTCAACTTCCCCCGCAGCATGATGAACACTGTACTTACAGGAACCGCTCCTTGCCCCGGAGCTACGGACCCAACTCCGTGCGGTGCCAGCGGCCAGCTCACATCTGGAGTTGGAGTCAATGCCAGCATTGGTCATGGAAACTACAATGGGCTCTTTGCCTCATTAAAGATGAGCGACTGGCATGGGTTAACGACACAATCCAATTTCACGTGGTCGAAGACCCTGAGCACCGGAGCGGTTGTGCAAGCGACCAGCGCAGCTACTGCCCCGGACCCATTCAATCTCAACAGGGCTTACGGTTTGGCGGGCTTTGATCGCAAGTTCGTCTACAACCTCTTCTTTATCTACAATCCTCCGGTCTTTAAAGGACAGCGTGGAGCTTTAGGCCACATCCTTGGAGGCTGGACGTTTGCCCCGATCTTCACCGCTGGTACTGGCCTGCCGATCACCCTCGGGACGGTCAACGGTGGTGGCCAGGCATTCGGAGAAGGGGACTCCTCTAACTTCTTTGGAAACGGGAACTCTGAAAATGCCATTCCGATCGGTCACATCGCGACGGGGATCCACAAGACGGCGGGTCAGTTACCCAATCTGTTTGCTGATCCGACTGCGGCTTACAACCAAATCCGTCAGCCAATTCTTGGCCTCGACAGCAAAGATGGCGGATGGGGAGTAATCCGGGGATTGTCTTACTGGAACATGGACTTCAGCTTGAGGAAGAATGTTAAGCTTACCGAACGCTTCAATGTCGAGTTCCAGATGGTGACGGTGAATCTCTTCAACCATCCGGTGTTCTATGACCCAGGTCCGGGCGACTACCTTGATACCAGCGCTGGTGCTGACGGTTTCGGCACACTGCCCGCTCAGGGCAACACTCCGCGAACCATGGAGTTCGGCTTGCGGCTGAGCTTCTAGCGGTAAGCACAAAAATGTGGGCCGGGAGCAACGCTCCCGGCTCTTTACTATTGGCCGTTAAGAGGCCCATCTCGTACGTACGCGTCGAGCAGCTTGCGATGGCATCTAGCGATGGGCCAGTCCGAAGCTGACGGCGCTGACCGAGCTTCCGATGTTCACGATGGACACCGCGCGTTCCAGTTTGTGGTGCCCGGTCTGGTGGAAGAAATAGCTGAGGCCGACGACTCCGACTGTCTCTCCTGCGAAGTTCAAAGCCAAGCCTGCGCTGGAGCGGCCGAAGGGACGAACCAGTGGATTCAACTCCCGGCCTCCGCCTTGCAGGTTGGCGCGCGTGACTGCGAAGTCAGCGGCGTTGCCAGCGGCGGCGGCGATGAAGAGAAACTTGTTCGGCTTATCCCAGAATTTATGGGGGACTTCCACTCTGGGTTGCATGGCGACCATCATCGGCACAGCCGCTGCTGCGGACGGCATCGGTGCATCGGGAAGAGGTCCTTCCGCCCACAACGCGCTCGTCAACGCCGCAATTGCAAATAGGACTAAAAGGCTGACTCGGAACAGATTAGAAATGTCATTAGCTCGCATAGTTTCGTCCTGGGCGACGAACACTAGGGGAAGGCGCAATCAGGCTACCATGGGCCACCTAACAACACCCGTCATAAATGGCTCGGCAGCATCTCGTTAGGAACTCTCGATGGTTACTGCCGGTGGTGCGGGTGCATTCTAATGCAGCTTTACTCCGAACTTATTCCGGCTGTTGCAATCATTTCTTATAAACAACGCCGCCCTTCATCACGAAGCTAACATTAGAAAGCACGCTCACATCTTCGAGAGGATCGCCTGGCACGGCAACGATGTCGGCGTAATATCCGGACTCTAGAGAGCCGATCTGGCCTTCCCAGCCGAGCACCTTTGCTCCGTTGATGAGATCGGCTTGCAGCACTGTCAGGGGCGACATGCCGTACTTCACCATCAGCACGAATTCGCGCGCCTGCGTGCCATGCGGGAACGGACCCACGTCGGAGCCCAGGGCGATTGGAATTCCCGCGGCAACTTGCTTCTTGAATTCCTGAATTTTGAGATCGAGGATCTGATGCTCGCGCGCGCCCTGGGCCGGCGTGGCGGCGTGCTCGGCGAAATATTCGAAGATGGTGAATGTGGGCACCGCAAAGATCTGCTTCGCCTTCATCAGCCGCATCGTTTCATCGCTCAACTGGTCGGCATGATCAATCGAAACCACGCCGGCTTGCGCCGCGTAGAGCGTCCCGGGTTCTCCGGTTGCGTGGACGGCAACGTGCCTGCCCAATCTCGCCGCTTCTTTGACAGCGGCCTCCAGTTGCGGCTCGCTGTACTGATAGGGGGTGGAGAGCTTTTCGTTTTTGATCGAGTCTGCGCCGGTTTCGTAGATCTTGATGAAGTCGGCGTCTTCTTTGAATTGCTGGCGCATGGCGGCTACCAGTTCGTCAGCGCTGTTGGCGTAAGTTGCGTTGGGAAGGATGTGTTGCTCGGGGTTATAGCCGATCGCGTCTTCGTGTCCGCCGAGGATGTTGATGGCGTTGCCGCTGACGCGCAGCCGCGGACCGGGAATGCGGCCATCGTTGATGGCATTGCGGACGGCAGTATCGGCTGATCCTGCGCCTTCCGTTCCCATATCCCGCTCCGCGGTGAATCCCGCCATCAGGTCGTCGCGCGCGGCGAGCGTCGCCGTGATGGTGCGCTCCGGGACAGATTCCTGTACGGTTTGCAGGTCCTCGGCGCCGGGATGAAGAAAGAGATGGATGTGGGCATCGATCAGACCGGGCAGGAGCGTGCGGTCCCCGAGGTCAATGACTTCGGCTCCCTCGGGATGCTTTACGGTTGAGCCCACCTCCACGATACGGTCGCCTTCCACCAGGATTTCGGCGGGCCTGACGATGCGTCCGGCTTTGATGTCGAGCATGCGGGCGGCATGCAACACGATGGGATGAGGGCTCGCCGCGGGGACTTGGGTTGCAGCGAACCCGGCCAGAAGAAGGAGACACGTCAATGACAAGGCAGCGCGCGGATTCGTCATAACGCCGCGATGGTATCACTGCAGAAAGCCTCGGGCCACAATGGTGGGCCTTGCTCTCCATTGCGCGCTTCGCGCGCAACCCCGGACGAGGGCGTCCGGGGCTACACGGGGTCTGTGATCCGGATCACAAATCGAGGTTAGGCGCGTCACTGGGGCGGCTTCCCTTCTGGGCGAGACTATTCACATTATGAATGACTTTGGGGTCCTGACGAATCGCAAGCGTGCGCTGATCGCTCTCATCCATTCCATGATTTTTCTGGGAATCGCCATCCACGGTTTCTCCGCTCCTAAGGGCGGGATTCTGCACGGTCGTCCCGGCGGAGATTTCGCGCTGATCATCATCTACCTGGTCGTGGCTTCCATTCTGGCGTGGCTAGTGGGTATCTCGCGCCCTGTGATCGAGCGGGTTTACTTTACTCTTTGTGCCTGCAGCGCGAGTTTTGGGCTGTTACGAACGGTGTTCGGCGATAGCAGCTTGCCGGCGGCACAGTACCTGCGAGTTATCTTGCTGAGCTCTGCGGTTGCGGTGGGCGGCTGGATCGTGCGGTACTTTTCTCGTCCGGTCGGGGAACCAGCGGTTTCCGAATAGAGATCGAGTGTCCAAAATTAAAGAAGCCGCCCGGGAGGAGTCCGGGCGAGGATCGCTCCTCTACGTGGTTACGAGAGGAAGAACTCTCTGGTCAGTTTGGCCCAGTCTTCGTCGGGCATGTGCGCAGTCAGATCGTCCACTGCCACGCCGCCGTCCTGGGCGACCGCTCCCGCCAATTCCGGCATTCTGCTGCGCAGGCGCAGGGCTGAGTCTTCCGTCCACAGCCGCGCCAGCGTGCCGCTGAGCAGGTTGCGAAAGTTAAGTTTCGAATCCGGTGCTTGTACCGTCACCAGCCAGCCTTCGCCATAGGGATCCCTGCGCGCCAGTTCCGGATTCCTGGCTACCGCTTCGTTCACGTCGGTGATGGTGCCTTCGATCGGGGACACCATGTCCACGGACTTTCCGTCGCGGAAGATCGTCCAGAGCTTCTGACCCTGTCGCACCCAGCGGCCGCGCTGCGGGAGCGCAATGCTCTCGATCTTGCCAACCAGCTTGGAGGCAAAGTCGTCCATGCCTACGCGCACTAACTCGCGGCTTTCGGCGAGTGCCCAGGTGTGTCCGGCATGATAGCGGACATTCTCCGGCACTTCGAAGCCGGCGACGAATGCAGGAACTACCTGTGACACGCTGGGACGCCGGGTTGGCGGCGCATCAGACTGCCGGGCCAATTGTTTGTGGCCGCGAACGTAATCGATGGATAGAAAGATTGCGAACGTCAGAAGAACCATGATGACTGTCATAACCCACCTCGCCCGGAGTGCCTCTTAAGTTCTCGGTCACTCACACACTCCTAAAGGCAATCACACGACCAAAGCGTGCGGGTAACGCCCTCGCCGTCGCTAAGTAGAAGAAATACAAGGTACATAGAGTCGAGATCGAGAACCAACGCAGAGCCCATTGCAGAGAAATGCAGCGGCCGTAATGATGAACATCACATCAGCGAATTTAGGGTTTAAGGCCTACTCGATGCGACTGGGGCTTGAGAAATGCCCGCAGCGTCAAAGCTTTGCAGACTATTCCGCTGGTGAGGCATTCCGCATCGGTGGGGCGATGCAATTGGCAACAGGGATCCGGGCTCTTTGCAGGGGGCAAAGCCTATTGACCACCATCACGTGCAGGGGTGACAGGGGTCACGGATGGAATTCTCCAAATTGATGAAACTCTAAGCTGTCTGAAGCTGCTGAATTTCGCGACAGCCTCTGCTCCTGGTGAGGTAAGCAGCTTGTGGCGGTTCCCATCTGCAGTCACATGGGTAATCGCGCCTACCTCTTCCTTCAGCTCAGGCATCGGTCGAAAGGATATGCCGCTCGTCGTCTGTGTGCTCGAACAGAGATGACCGGAACCATAATTCAATGAGCAAAGCACTCTTATACGATTCGACGGCCTGCATCGGATGTAAGCAGTGTGAGCAAGCCTGCGCCACGGAAAACCACCTCGAATACAACGACGCGATCGCGGGCGAGGAATATCAATCTGCCCACAAGCTGACCACCGTACTGACGCGCGGCGACAAATTCATGCGCCGGCTATGCATGAATTGTCAGGATCCTTCCTGCGCCTCCGTATGCCCGGTGGGCGCTCTTAAGAAGACGGCGCTTGGCCCGGTGACCTACGACGCCTCGAAATGCATGGGATGCCGCTATTGCATGGTGGCTTGCCCCTTCAGTGTCCCGAAGTATGAGTGGGGCAAGCTGTTTCCCAAAGTGCAGAAGTGCATCATGTGCCCGGACCGGGTGGCGCAAGGCAAGCCGACGGCCTGTGCCGAAATCTGCCCGACAGGAGCCACCAAGTTTGGCGAGCGGGAGGAGCTGATCGCCGAGGCCCGGCAGCGCATTCGCGAGAATCCGGGAAAGTACGTCGATCACATCTATGGCCTGGAAGAGGTTGGAGGCACGTCTGTGCTTCTGCTGTCCGACGTTCCTTTCGAGACTTTCGGATACCGGACTGATATGGCGAAGGATCCGCTGCCCATGCTGACTTATCAGGTGCTGTCGCACATTCCCGATTTCGTGCCCCTGGGCGGGATGTTGTTGGGCGGGGTGTGGTGGATCACTCATCGCCGGGAAGAAGTGGCTGAGGTGGAAAGCCGCGAAAAGAAAAATGGAGGAAAGCGATAATGGCGCGCCCAACTTTTCGGTTCACGTTCTGGAAGCTCGTTTTCTTCTTTCTGATGGCGGCCGGGCTCTACGCCACATTCTTGCGTTTCACCCAGGGCCTGGGCGCATCCACTAACCTCACCGATCAATTCCCCTGGGGCATCTGGATCAGCTTTGATGTGCTGTGCGGCGTGATGCTGGCAGCCGGCGGTTTTACGCTGACCGCCGCCGTTCACATCCTCAACATCAAGCGTCTGCACTCCATCATCCGGCCCACGATTCTGACCGCGTTTCTCGGCTACATCCTGGTCTGTGCCGCGCTGATGTATGACCTGGGCAAGCCGTACAACATCTGGCATCCGCTCATCATGCGCAACCCGCACTCGGTGATGTTCGAGGTGGCGTACTGCGTGATGCTGTACACCACTGTCCTCGCACTGGAGTTTTCGCCAATTGTGCTGGAGCGGTTCAACCTGCAAAAACCGTTGAAGGTGGTTCGCGCGATTCTGATTCCGCTGGTGATCTGCGGAGTGATTTTGTCCACGCTGCACCAGTCTTCCTTAGGAACCCTATATCTGATCGTTCCGGAGAAGCTGCACTCGTTCTGGTATAGCCCGCTCCTGCCGGTCTTCTTTTTCCTATCGGCGATTGCTGTGGGATTGGCGATGACCATTTTCGAATCATCGCTGAGCTCCAGGCATTTTGGCCTGCATCTCGAATTGCCGGTGCTGCAGGAACTCGGAAGGGTGCTGGTGGTGGTGCTGGGCGTATACGGCATTCTGCGGTTTGAAGATCTTGCGAATCGCGGTGTCCTGAAACTGGCGTTCCATGCCGGCTATGAGACGTACTTGTTCTGGCTGGAAATAATGCTGGCAATCATTCTCCCGTTGTCGCTGCTGGTGCAGAAAAGAGTCAGGAACAGTCCCACCGGACTCTACCTGTCCGCAGTGCTGGTCGTGCTCGGGTTCATTACCAATCGGATGAACGTCAGCATCACGGGATTTGAAGGATCGACGGGCGTGCGGTACTTCCCCAAGTGGAGCGAACTGGCGGTGACCGGAATGATCATAGGGATCGGATTCGCCGCTTTCGGCCTGGCTGTGAAATATCTGCCCATCTTTCCCAAAGAACAAGTCGCGGTGGAGAAGTCACCCGAGCCGTCGGCGGTGGCCGTGGGTGCAGTGATTGAGCATGCCGGAGACTGAAGCAAAGCGGAGCCGGTGGTTTCGGCTGACTCACAGTTTGAGCGCCAAGCTGAACCTGCTATTGCTTGGGGCCATGCTGGTGATTTTTGCCCTGCTCGGGTATCTCAACGTTCGCCTGCACCGGCAGCACCTGGAGCAGAACACATTGCAGGCGGCCGAGCGGATCAGCGATGTCATCAAGCAGGGCACGACCGATTACATGCTGCGCAACGACCGCAGCGGACTTTATCAGTCGATTCAGACGATCGCGGCTGAACCCGGCATTTATAAAATTCGCATCTTCGACCAGGAAGGCAGAATTACCTACACCACCACGCCCAGTGAGCAGAACCATGTTGTAGATAAAACCGGCGAGGCCTGTTACGGGTGTCACGCTCAATCGCAGCCGCTGACACGGCTGAATCGTCCCGATCGTTTCAGGATTTATCGAAACGGCGGCAGAAGCCGCGTGCTCGGGATCATTACTCCCATTGAGAATCAGCCATCGTGCTCGAACGCTGCCTGCCATGCGCATCCCGCGTCGCAGCAGATTCTGGGGGTACTCGACACCAACCTGTCGCTGGCCAAGGCTGATATTCAACTGGCGGAAAGCAGCCGGATCATGATCGCGTATACCGCTTGCGGTCTCGTCCTGATCGCCGTTCTTAGCTGGTTTTTCGTCTGGAGGGTAGTGGGACGGCCGGTGCAAGCGCTGGAACGCGGCACCGAGCGCCTGAAAGCAGGCGATCTCGGCTATCAGATCCAGGTCGAGTCGGAAGACGAGATTGGGGACCTGGCGCGCTCCTTCAACGACATGAGCAGCCAGCTGAAAGCCGAGCACACGGAAAACGTTGCCTGGACTCATACCCTCGAACAGCGGGTCGAGCAAAAGACGCGCGAGTTGAGGCGCGCTCATGAACATGCGCTGCACACGGAGAAGATGGCGTCCATCGGCAAGATGGCGGCGGTGCTGGCGCACGAAATCAATAATCCCCTGTCGGGCATCCTCACCTACGCGAAGCTGCTGCGGAAGTATGTCGATCACGCGGACAACGGCAAGGACCGGCGAGAAGAAATTCGCGATTCGCTGGACCTGATCGCGTCAGAGAGCCGTCGCTGCGGGGACCTGGTCAAGAACCTGCTGACCTTCTCGCGCACCACCCCCATCAACCTGCAGCCCACAAACTTGAACTCCGTAATCGCGCAGGCGCTGCGGCTGGTCCAGCACCAACTGGAACTCACGGGGATTCATGTGGAAGAGCATCTCGAAACGGATCTGCCGCTGATCGATTGCGACGGAGCGCAGATCGAGCAAGTTCTTCTTGCGTTGCTGCTGAATGCAATCGATGCGATGCCGCAAGGCGGGAATCTATGGATTACCAGCACGTCAGACGCTCAGGCCAACCAGCTACGGATCGTGGTCCGCGATGACGGCGCGGGAATTCCGCCTGAGATCCTGCCTCGCATTTTTGAACCTTTTCTGACCACGAAGGAAACTGGCCGCGGCGTGGGACTCGGATTAGCCATCAGCCACAGCATTCTCGAGCGGCACAACGGAACCATGGCCGTGCAATCGGAGGTCGGAAAGGGCACGACGTTCACGGTGACTCTGCCGTGGGAGAAAGAAGCGGCAAGAGCTCCCGCGACGAAGGAGATATCCGCTGTCCTCAGCGGGAGGTGATTGACGTGGAAACACAGGGAAAGCTTCTGATCGTCGACGATGAGCTTAGCGTGCGTGATTCTCTGGGCAAATGGTTCCGCGAAGAGGGCTATGAAATCGGAACGGCGGAGAGTGCGAGCGACGCGCTGACGCGCATGGCGGAGAGCAAATGGGATGTCGCCCTGCTCGACATCAAGATGCGAGGAACGGATGGCATCGAACTGCAGAAGCGCCTGCATGAACTGGATCCGGACCTTATTGTCATTATGATGACCGGCTATGCGTCGGTCGAAACTGCGGTCACGGCCCTGAAGAACGGGGCCTACGATTACGTCAGCAAGCCGCTGGATCCGGACGAAATCGCCCACCTGGTGAAGAAGGCTCTGGCGCACCGGCACGCGGAGAAAGAGAACGTGCGGCTGCGGGAGACCGTGGCGGAAGCAACCCGCCCGGACGACATGGTGGGTCAGAGTGCGGCGATGCGCAAAGTCATCGAAGCGATCCGGACCGTGGGACCGACTGACGCCAATGTGCTGATCACCGGGGAGAGCGGCACCGGCAAAGAACTGGTGGTGCGAGCCATTCACGCTGCGAGCCTGCGGCGGTTCCATCCGCTGGTGGCGATTCATTGCGGCGCACTGACTGAGACTCTTCTGGAAAGCGAGCTTTTCGGTCACGAGAAGGGCGCGTTCACCGGGGCGCAGTACCGCAAGAAAGGCAAATTCGAAATCGCGGAAGGCGGGACCGTCTTTCTGGACGAAATTGGCGACATCAGCCTGAAGACCCAGACGGATCTGCTGCGCGTGCTGCAAGAGCGCGAGATCACACGGGTTGGCGGAAACCAGGTCATCAAGGTTGATTTCCGGTGTGTGGCCGCGACCAACAAAAATCTCGAAGCCATGATCGAAGAGGGCACGTTCCGGCCCGATTTGTTCTACCGGCTGAACGTGTTTCATATCGAACTGCCGCCCCTGCGAGAGCGGCCCGAAGACATCCCGCTCCTGGTAGAACATTTCGTGCGCAAATTTTCCCTGGCGATGAACAAACAGATTGCACGGGTCGCCCCCTCTGCCATGCAACAGCTTCAGCAGCAGCCCTGGATGGGAAATGTCCGCGAACTGGAGAATGCCGTAGAACGCGCCATGGTGGTGGCGCAGCCGCCCGAACTGCGCGAGCAGGACTTCATCTTCAAACAGCCAAACGGCATGGCTGCGGCAGGCAAGAGCCTCGATGATATAGAACGCGCGCACATTCTCCGCGTGCTGGAAGAGTGTGGCGGAAATCAGAGCCGCGCGGCGGACATTCTCGATATCGACCGGGTGACGCTCCATCACAAGCTGAAGCGCTATGGCTGGAGCCGGACTCCGGCTGGAAGCAGAAACTAATCTAACCCAAGCTGGCTTCCATGAACCTGGTTCACTTGCTTCCGGTCGGCAACATCGACATGTCGCTGCTGCAAAGTGTCGCCCAATCACTGCCAGAATGCTTGCCGGTGCGTTGCGAGATTCTGGCCGCCACGCTCGATCCAGGCGCCGCCTATCACGTCGAGCGGCAGCAGTTTCACTCGTCCGAAATTCTCCTGCGAATGCAACGGCTGGCGACGCGCTCCTGGCGACTGCTGGCCATTGCCGATGTCGATCTTTACATCCCTATCCTGACGTACGTTTTTGGCGAAGCGCAGATCGCCGGACCCTGTGCGGTGGTTTCAACCTTTCGGCTGCGACAGGAATTTTATGGGCTTGATGGGGATGAAGATCTGCTTCGCGAGCGCCTGCTGAAGGAGTGCGTTCACGAGTTGGGCCATACGCTTGAACTGCGACACTGCCAGGACTACCGCTGTGCCATGGCATCTTCGCACGCGGTGGAGTGGATTGACTTGCGCGAGAGCACGTTGTGCGAGTCCTGCCGCTCACGGGTGGAGGCGGGCCGGTGTTTCGAGGTGGCATAGGGCGGCTCGCCACAAACTCCTATCTTCGTAGTACACTTTCCGCCATGACGCCCAGATACCGCGAAGCTGTCTACATTATCGTTCTTGCTATTGTGAGTGGAGCGCTGCTGTTCGCCCAGACGAAATCGGCGAAGCACGGCTCCGGAGTTCAGCAAAAAGAGTTCGGGACGCATGAAGGGAGGCCCGTCAACTTGTATACGCTCAAGAACGCACACGGCGTTGAGATTCAGGCCATGAACTATGGGGGCATCATTGTGTCGATCCGGGTGCCCGACCGCAAAGGCGAGTTTGCCGACATCGTGCTGGGCCACGACAAGCTGGAAGGCTACATTCCCAACCCGCCATACCTGGGCGCGATCGTCGGACGCTACGCCAATCGCATTGCGAACGGTACCTTCACGCTGGACGGGAAAACCTATACGCTCCCCAAGAACGACGGACCGAACACACTGCACGGCGGCACTACCCGGACATTCAACCAGGTAGTGTGGGATGCTGAACCGCTCAAAGGGAAGAATGGTGTTGCCTTTAGTTATCTGAGCAAAGATGGAGATGATGGCTTTCCGGGCAATCTGAAGGTCAAGGTCACCTATACCCTGACCGATAACAATGAACTCGGGATCGATTACGAAGCGACCACCGACAAAGCGACTCCGATCAATGTCAGCCAGCATAGTTACTTCAATCTCAAAGGTGAAGGAAACGGCGACATTCTCGATCACGAAGTCACGATCAATGCCGATCGCTTCACTCCGGTGGACAAAAGCCTGATTCCCACGGGCGAGCTTCGGCCGGTGAAAGGGACACCCATGGATTTCACCAAGCCAACGAAGATCGGCGCCCGCATTGACGACAATTACGAGCAACTGCAACTAGGGCACGGGTATGACCACAACTTCGTCATCAACCGGAAGGGGCCCGGAATGGTGGTGGCGGCGCGCGTCTCGGAGCCGACCACGGGGCGTGTGCTGGAAGTCTCGACTACGCAGCCGGGAGTGCAATTCTACTCGGGAAATTTCCTTGACGGCACGGTCACCGGGAAAGAAGGCCACGTCTACAAGCGCCGCTACGGCCTCTGCCTCGAGACACAACATTTCCCGGATTCCCCCAATCACCCGAAATTCCCGAGCACCATCCTCAAGCCGGGAGAGGCATTCCATCAGAAGACGATGTTCAAGTTTTCGGCCAAGTAGGGGTTCAGAAGCGTAACGGAAAGCGCACCAGAAGGCAGGATCTGCAAACCACGTGCTGGACGCGATGACGTGAGTGCTTCCATGCCAGTGGGGTACGACGGTCGACCGTGACCGGCCATCGAGGCAGGCGGTTGAGGGTGGGTCGAGGCTTCGGAAGGCCTGGCTCGAGTTGCTCCATGATGCGGCCGACTCGGGCTAACAAGCCCGATAGCTACCTTCCAGGCTCATACCGCATCGCCACCGCCCCCGAGCCCAACTCCAGCCGGCTTACGAGCCTCAAGTCGATACGCTTCGATAGCCCCGCGACCAACGTCGGCCCGTGGCCCGCTAGCCTGGGGTGCACCACGAACTCGTACTCATCGATCAATCCCAGCTCCGCCAACGCCAGCGGGAGCTTCACGCCTCCCACGAGCAGTCCCTTACCCGACTCCCGCTTCAGCTGCTGAACGGCGTTCCCCAGATCCCCGCGCACGAGCTCCGCGTTCCAATCGACCCGGTCCAGGGTGCTCGACACGACGTACTTCTTTGCCGCGTCGATCGTCCGGGCGAAAGGTTCCATCCAATCAGGCCTAGCTCCTGTCAGCGCCGGCGGCCGCCACGCTGCCTCCATCATTTCGTAAATCACCCGGCCAAAGAGGAGAGCATCGGCCCGGTCGAGGTTTTCCGCCGCGTGACGATGTAAGTCTTCGTCCGCGAACATTTCACGGTGATCGCAGCACCCGTCCAATGTGACGTTGATGGAATACCGAAGGGGTCGCATTACTTAAGCCTACCGCCGATCAGGGTTAGATGAGAAGGAGCCGAGCGGAAGCGTGTGTTCGGACTACTCTCCCCTTAGCTCATCCAACAGGGCCGCCTCTACTTTGCGGCAGTGCTCTGCCGTAAGCTTCTTCCCTTCTGCTGTCAGGTAGAAGGTATCAATCGCCATCTGCCCCTCCGTATCGATGAGCGCGATCTCGATGTTGCAGTCCTGATCCGAGAGGGAGGAAGCAATGCGGTGCAGCAGCCGCGGGCGATCTTGGGCGATCACCTGCACGATCGTAGTTGCAGCAGAGGAAAGATCGTCGAACTCGACCTTGGTCTCTACTTTGACTTTGGCGATTGCGGTCTTTTCCGATCGCTGGCGATCGCGCAGCATTTTGTCCAAGTCAGCTTCGCCCAGCAGTACGCTGGCCACGCTGCGGCGGAAGCGGTCCCATTCCGAAAGATTCAGCTCCAGGGTGCGGAAGCGGTCGGTGAAGTAGAGAGTGTCGACGACCGTGCCCGCCTGGTTGGAGAACGCATTGGCCTTGACGATATTCATGCCCCAAGCGGCCAGGACGCCCGCCAGCTTGGCGAAAAGAAACGGCCGATCTCCCGCGACCAACGTCAGTTCGTACCAGTGGCGCCCGCGCTTCAACTCGACCTGTACCGCCTCTTGGCTCAGTTCCTCGGCCATCTGCAGGTGACGCATGACTTCTTCGGCGGTGTGCACCAGAAGGTATCTCTGCGGGAAGCCTTCGAGGAAAGTTTTGAATTTCGCGCTGGTTACCGGCGCGAGTGAGCGAAGGCGGGCCAGCTTTTCGTCATTCACGTCCGTGTGGACGCGGTGATCGGCGCTGCGGTTCAGATAGTTCTCGGCGGACATGTAAAGCTGCCATACGTTTTCTGCCTTCCACGGAGTCAAGGCTTCGGGATTCACCGCTTTAATGTCCGCGTAGGTCATCAGGCAGAGCATCTTCAGACGCTCCGGAGTGCCCATCTTCTCGGCGAATGCCCCGACCGTCGCAGGATCGAAGATGTCCCGCCGGAGCGTGGCCGACAACTCCAGGTGACTCCCGATCAAAAACAAGACCTCGGCGCGCTCCCTAGGGTCCATATCGAGGCGATCCATGGCGCGGTTTGCAATGTCCATGCTCGCCCGCACGTGCTCGCCGTTCCCCAGTCCTTTTCCGGTGTCGTGCAGCAACAGCGCGAGGTAGAGCAGCTCCGGGTCCTCCAGCTCACTGAGAAGCTCGGCATAGCGCTTGTCCCACTCGGATTGCGACTGCTTCAGGCGGTGCAGGCTCTCGATCGCCAGAAATGAGTGCTCATCGACCGTGAAGCGATGATAGAAGTCGCGCACCACGAGCGAGTCGATCAGCTTCATCTCCGGCAGGAGCAGGGTCAGCAGGCGGAGAGACTGCATGGCTCGCAGTGCGTCTGCGGCATGGGGCTGCAGCAGCGTTTCTTGCAGGTACAACCACAATTCCGCTCCGCGGGGAGGTGTTGCAGCCAGCGCGGGAAGCGCCTGCTCGATGCGGTACTCGGTGGTCGCGCTGAGTTTCAGGCCGTGGTGGGCCATGAAATGGAAGAGGCGCAGCAGTACTTCCGGATCCTGCAAGGCAGACGGCTGCTGCAGGAAGATCAGACCATCGACCACCGAAAAATCCGCGGTAGTCAGCCGAGAGCGCCAGCTTTGCACCTGCCGGTACAAGGCCGACCATGCCTCGGGAATCTCTTCGAGCAACTGCGTGACCGTACGCTGCACGGCGCGGGCATGGCTGAAATAAATACGCATCCAGTCCGCGGCAGAGAGTTGCTCGCCGTCGAATGCCCCGATTTTTCGAGCGGCGGCTTCGTCCTGGGCCTCCCAACTCAGCGTGTTGTCATCGCGCCCATGGCGGAAATGCAGGAAACAGCGGGCTGACATCAGGAAATCGAGCGCCGATTCCAGTTGCTTTCGCACGGGGGCGCGCAGCGAGGTGGCATCGGGCCAGTCGTGCAGCTTGTCCATGGCTGAAATCAGGGCCAGCCAGTTGGCCACGTTGCAGTCGCGCAATCCCCCCGGAGCCTCTTTCAGATTGGGCTCCAGGTGATACAACGTCATGCCGTACTTGCCATAGCGCTCGCGCGTGACCTCGGCCAATCCTTGCAGTAAGGACTTCGATTCCTTCATCACCAGCTTCGGAATCACCTTATCGTGCAAACGCCGAAACAGGTCACGATCGCCGAGCAGATATCGGCAGTCGAGAAGGGAGATGGTGAACTCGGTGTTGTTGGGATCGTAGCGGTCACATTCCGACAGCGTGCGCGACGCAGGACTCAGCTTCAATCGCAGGTCCCATAACTCTCGCGAGAACCGGCGCACCGGGTCTTTGAGCGCTTGTTCAGCTTCGCGATCACCGAAGAGAAAAAGAATGTCAATGTCGGAATAGGGGAAGAGCCAGCCGCGTCCGAATCCACCGGTAGCTACGAGGGCGAAATTCGAGGGCTTAGAGGGGTCGGCCGAAATGATCTCGCTCCAGAGCCGTTCGAGAATCTCTTCGACGAGATGGGTGCGTTGGGCAACGCAGGCCCGGCCGTCTCCCGCAGCCTCGAACTCCCGCCGGATGCGGGCGGACTCATCGTTAATGGAACCCCGTAGCTCGCCAATCAATGAGGACGCTGCCATAAAGATATTCAGCCCTGCGATTTCTCTACTCGGCTGAAGTCAGCTACAAAACCCCTCCGGCCGCGTCCCGGTTCAAGTTGCGCCAGCTCCGGCGCAAGTAACAGCTGACTACAAGGCCCCTTCACCACGCTCGTCGTTACGGATTCGGATCGCCTCGTCGATGCGCGAACGAAAGATCTTTCCGTCTCCAATCTTGCCGGTGCGGGCGGCGTTGACAATGGCCTGCTCGGCTTTTTCGACCAGCGCGTCGGGCAGAACCATCTCCAGCTTGGTCTTGGGAATGAGATCCACGCTGTACTCGCGACCGCGGTAAACCTCCGTATGCCCCTTTTGCCGTCCGTGGCCTCGAACTTCGAGCACGGTCATGCCCTCCACGCCAATCTCGTGTAGCGCGGTCTTAACCGCTTCCAGCCTGGAGTTTTGAATGATTGCTTCGATCTTGGTCATGGTGTTTGCAAGTCCTTCTCTGACAATTTTCACGCCGATTCGCCCGAAATCACGCAGGCGTCTCCCAATAGTATCCCTCTTCGCCGTGTTGCGAGAGATCCAGTCCTTGCACTTCTTCCTCCTCCGATACTCGTAAACCGATGGTCAGGTCTACGATCTTGAGAATGATCAGCGTGCCCACGATCGCGAGGCCCCATGAGATGCCGACACCCACCAGCTGATTCAGTAACTGGTGTGCATTTCCTTCCAGCAGGCCCGAGGGCAATGGATTTCCCCGGGCATCCTTGAAGATCGGATTGACGGCCGCGACCGCGAAGACTCCGGTGAGGATGGCGCCCAGGGTGCCGCCTGCGCCATGAACGCCGAAGGCGTCCAGGGAGTCGTCATAGCCGAATTTCTTTTTCACTTGGGCGACCATCCAGTAGCAGAACACTCCTGCGATCAATCCGATGAGCAAGGCGGGCATCGGCTTGACGAATCCGGATGCTGGAGTTATTGCCACCAGTCCGGCAACGGCCCCGGAGATTCCACCGAGCACGCTGGGCTTGCCGTTGCGAATCCACTCGGCACCTGCCCATCCGATCGCTGCAGCGGCGGAGGCAAAATGTGTGGCCACGAACGCGCTGGTGGCCAGGCTTCCTGCTGCCAGCGCGCTACCTGCGTTAAATCCGAACCAGCCTACCCACAGCAGGCAGGCTCCGATGAAACTGAGAACTACACTGTGCGGAGGCATGGAGTCTTTCGGGTAGCCGACCCGCTTGCCCAGATAGAGAGCGCAAACCAGGGCCGAAACCCCAGACGTGATGTGAACCACCGTCCCGCCTGCGAAATCAAGCGTCGGAAATCTTCCTCCGAGAGATGCATTCAGCAATCCCCCCTTGCCCCAGACCATGTGAGCCATGGGGTCATACACGAGGATGGACCACAGAACCGTGAACGCCACCATGGCGCTGAACTTCATGCGCTCGGCAAAAGCTCCCGCGATAAGGCCGGGCGTGATGATGGCGAACATCAACTGGTACACCATGAAGGTTTGCGCAGGAATGGTCGCGGCATAATCGCCGTCCGGTGCGGAACCTACGCCCCTCAGGAACAAGTTCTGGAAGCCGCCAATAAAGCCATTGCCCGCGCCGAAAGAGAAGCTGTAGCTAAACAGCCCCCAGAGGACGGTGATAATCGCCATCAACGCGAAGCTCTGCATCATCGTGCCCAGCACGTTTTTCTTGCGGACCAGGCCCGAGTAAAACAGGGCCAGACCGGGTCCGGTCATCATGAGCACGAGAGCGGAACTGGTCAGCATCCATGCGTTGTCGGCAGAACTCTTGGCATCGGCGGTTTGCTGTTCCAGTCTTGCCAGCCGCGAGGCCGTGTCGGTGGGCGGACTGGGCGCAGGTGCGCCGGTATTTTGAGCGCACAACAGCGGCGCCAGGAAAATCATGAACACGGCTGTCAACAGGTATTCGACCAGCCTTTTGCGGTTAGGCACTGCCAGGGCTCCACTTTGGCGGATTCGGTTGCACACGGAATCGAAGACGCATCAATGTAACGTTCAGCGGGGCTGGGCGGAAATCGAAACTATTTATGCGGCCTATCAGGTTTTGTTATTTGACGCGGCATCAGCTCAGAACTTGAATTGCACGTCCAACTGCATGGGACGAGGGTAGGAAGAGCGTCACCCAGAAGGCCTTGCTGGAACTGGGGCGAGCATGACCGAAAGTAGATGGGGTCCCTGAAACTCGCCAGAAATCGGTATCTACGGTGTTTCCCCTATAGCCGGTACATGAAACGCCTGAGATACTTTAAATCACGTCCGAACTTCCAGCGCACATTGTTGCAGGGGAATTGTGGAGAGTACAACATCCGTGTCTTCCAAAAAGAACAAAGCCAGCACTACGCTTCCAGGCAGAGTTGAAAAAGTAATTCGTCCTCACCCTCACACCGGGGAACCGGAAAAGGCGCAGATTGCGGTTGAAGGCGCCGATCATCTCTATCGTGAAATTCGAGTCCCCAACACGCTCGAAAATGAGAACGGGGAGAAGGTGAAACTCAAAGAAGGCGCCGAGGTTGACATAAAGATCGAGGCTGACACGGTCGTGACCAGCGCCGGGGACGGAAACAAAGCCCAGCGTCCTCTCTGAACCTACCCAGATTTTCAGTCATTTTGCCGGCGGTGCGGGAGCAGGTTTAACGAACCTGGCGTGATCCACGGGGACGTTTTGCTGCACTTCGCTCAGTTGAATCGTGAAGCGTCCGCTGGGTCGGGCCAAGGCCCAGCGATACGGCACTTTGACACCGCTCACGTCGCGGTAATCAGCGTAGTCGATTTGCGTCGGCAGCAACCCCAGCGCGGTATCTCCGTAGCGGATTAATCGCACCAGCAAGCCGGATTTCTGGTCGAAATAGAGCAGGATCGGCGGCTTCCCTTCGCGCTGTCCGATGACTTGATACGTCTCCTGATCGCCAATCCTTTCCGTTCCGCGTACTCGCATCTGCATAAACATCTCTTTCAGCTGTGTTGCCAGATGTAGGTTGGCGTCGATCGACGCTCCGTCCAGATCACTGCCATGCATCTCGCGGATGGGACGCCCCGGCATACCCAGCCAGCCTTCGTGGCCGTTGAACGCCGTAACGCTGTCGCCTTCCGGCATATGGGTAAACGAAATGCGCTCGTCAGGAGCCTTGCAGTAAATGTCGATAGGCAGAGACTTGCCGCCGAAATCAATCGTGCCCTTCATCACCCGCGTCGTAACTTTGTCGATTGCAGACGATCCTCCCAAGGCGTGGACATACTTCTCGAGCAATTGATCGGCAGCTGGCGCGGAGTTTTCTTTCGCTTCTTTCTCAGTTGCGTCCTCCTCCCCATGCTGAGGCTGGCCCGCGGCGGCCGGAGCCTGCTCGGTTGCTACCGCGGGAATGGCCTGCGGATGCGCGTTTCCGCGGTGGCACGAGTAGCACGTCACCTCGCGATGCCCTTCGAAATTATCTTTGTTGATGGCAAACATCATCTCCATCATCTTGCGCGCAGTCTGCTTGGTTTTCTTGTCATCTTTCTCGAAGGCCTTCGGCTCGTGACAAAACTCGCATTCCACGCCGAGCGATGCACTGATGAACTGCATGGTGGGAATCAGTTGGTCGGCCGGAATGCCTTTGAGCACCTGGATGTTCTTGAATTGTTCTTCTGCTTTCTTGTCACTTGAGTTGCCAGGAGACACCGGCCCGGGCACAGCATGCGGGGCTTGGGCCTTGCCCTGCTTGAGACCGAGGGCTGATGCTGCGAGCACGGCAACAACAAAGACTGCGGACAAGAGCTTGCGGTCGGTCACCTGGACCCCTCCTGGAAAGAAAAGCAGTCTACCAGCTTCATGGGCGGTTGCTGTAGACGTACTTGCCCGAGACCTCGGCCACTACAGAGCGCCGCGGCAGCATCGCCTCGACCTTGGATTTCAGATGGGGAGGAACAAAAAGGAAAATACGACCGGGCCCGTTCCACGCCTGCAGCAAGTCGGAATCAGAAAGATAGATGTGCGGTGCGTCCGGGAACGTGGATCCAAACCACATGGAAGTGGTTCGTCCTTCGACCAGTTCGATAGGGCGATGCAGATAAAACAATAGAGAGGAACCAAAGGCCTGGTCGCCGTAGATCATGACGCGATCTCCAGGCTGCTGCTGCGCGGCGATTTTCTCAGCTAGATCCCTGGACGACAAGTAGGGTCCAAAACGTCCCAAAGCGATATGGGCTGCGACCAGAAACACAGCCATTCCCACGCCCAACATCCAGGTTGCAGCGTAGTGCCTGCGGCACAGGCGAAGAACGAAGGAAACCGCCGGCGCAAGCAGGAGCGCGATTGCGGCCAGGGCTGCGGGAAGGCGCAGAGCAGCAAACGACGCGTAGCTCAAATCGAGCATGTGCGACGTCGAGAGCGTGTCGGTCGCCATATCGTGCTTAGCCAGGACATTTCCAATATCCGGCTCGAAGGGCAGCTGTCGCGACTGCCACAGCAGAGTGAGAAGAGTAATACCCGCGGCTACTCCGATCACAGCCACCAGCCCGGCCGAGACCCTGAGCCATCCTTCCCGCTTGCCTGTGTCGCATTCCTTACGTTCGTAACGGCCGATGCCCTCGGCAAGCAGCATCAGCAGCGGGAAGTAGGCCGGGAAGGTGTAGTACTCCTGGTTGGTGGAGACAGCGAAGAAAACCAGCACCAGTCCCGCGAGGATGTAGCACATGAGTCGCGTGCGATCCCGAAAGTTGGCGCTGTTATTTCGGGCCCTTACCGCGGTTCGAATCGCCGCAGGAAGATAAAGGCTCCACGGAAACAGCCATACCAGATGCAAAGACCAGTACAGCACCCAGGGAAGCTTGTTGTAGTCGCGCGGGTAGCGCTTGCCCAGAAATCTCAGCAGGTGTTCGTTGACGAAGTAGAACCAGAAAAAGCCGTGTCCTCCCTGCCCCCCCGTATTCCTGAGCCCCGCGAGAATGTGCCAAGGCGCTGCCATCACCAGGAACAGAAGAAACCCGGAAGCGAAGCGGAACTCCCTCCAGCGCCGCCACTCTCCCGTGATCAGCAGGTAGAAAAAAGCGGAGCCTGCGGGAAACACGAGTGCGATCAGGCCTTTCGTCAGCACGCCCAGCGCAATGCAGACATAACCCGCATACCACTTCCACGCAGGACCGCGGTCTTCGAGAGCGGATAGCCAGAAATAGAGCGACGCGGCGATCAGCAGGCTGAGCAGGACGTCTGGAATGAGAATGCGGGTAAAAAGAAACACTCCCGCGCCAGTGTAGACGAACAGGCCAGCGTAAATTCCGGCTCGCTCGCCAAAAGCGCGCGTACCCCAGACGATTGCCAGAATACCCAGGAGCATGACGGAGAGCGCCATGGGCAAGCGAGTCGCAAACTCGTTCACCCCGAAAACGTGATAGCTGCTCGCAACCAGCCAATATGGCAGCGGAGCCTTCTCCAGATAGCGCACACCGTTGATGTGCAGCGTGACATAGTCGCCGCTTACATACATTTCGCGCGCAGCCTCGGCGTGGCTGCTGTCCGCGTCGTCGAGCAGCGGGGGCGAAAACAGGCTTCCCAGATACACGGCGGCAAAGACCAGGGCCAAAGCGCAGTAAGAAGCCACCCGCAGCCGCTGCGGAACCTGCACTGTCTGTTCAGGAATCGGTGGGGTAGAAATGGCGCTCAATCCAGATTTGCCCCTTCAAGTGTTACAGAGGAAGCGCCGCACTCGCAAGCAGGACTATCTATACCGGCCGGAGATTCAGCGCCAGTTTGGCCTGGGCGCGGGGGTCCATTCTGCGCCCATGTTGTCATCCGTTATGATGTGGCGCGCTCCCAGGCGGGCCGCGAGCACCTCGCCCGCCTCCATGCCCAAGACCCTGGGGGGACCTTTGAGGCTGTCGGCGAAGGCGTTGTAGGCAGCGAGCACGAGCTGGCCTCGCTCCGTATCTGCTCGGAACATCTTTTTGCCATCGATCTCGTACTGTTGCAGTATCGAAAACCAGTGACTCTTGTCGAGGACGATGGGCGAATCGCTGACCATCAAGAAGGTGATCACGCGCAGGCCATACTTATACTCGTGCAGGCCGGTTATGAAAACGTCTGGAGATTCTGTACCGTTGTAGTAATAAATGCCTCCCGGCAGCAGGTGCTCTTTCACAATCTGCAAAAACTCGGTGGAGAGTACCTGAGAGCTGTGATCGCGCCAGTGGTAGGAGGTATTGGCGACCACGGCATCGTATTTCGCCTCGGGGTGCGATAGCAACCAACGGCGCCCGTCGTCGATGTAGATGTGCACCTTCGGATTACGTAACAGAGAGCTGATTTCCGGGTATTGTGCGATGAGCGGGAGATATCCGGGATTAATTTCTACAATGTCGAGGCTATCGACGTCCGGGTTATTGGCAATGACCTGGGCCCACGATCCCGATGCCAATCCGAGCATGAAGCAGCGCCGCGGGTGGGGGTGAAACAGGCTGAGCACGTACGCGCGAATGACAAAATTTTTGTCGTTCGCCGGATCAATGTTGAAGTGCCCGTCATAAACGCCGCCGCCGAAAACCGCGTCATCGTCGGTGACCGCAACGATTCCGTTGCGGTTTTCCACGATGTGCTTCATGTAGCCGACTTCGGCCGCTTTTGGCCCGAAGATCATCGTTCCGTAAAGATTCCGGTAGGTCGGAGAAGCGAAGCTGATTGCCGCAATCCCCAGGACGGCCACTCCCCACGCCGCTCTGGTCGGAGCCTGAAACCGCCCCTGCCGGAATGAGAGCACGAGGAAACCGGTCAGCATGGTGGCAGCTGCAAGCTGCATTGAGATCGCCTGGGTACCGAAGTGATCCATCAGCACGAACCCAATCACGAGGCTGCCCAAAGTTGAGCCCAGGATGTTCGAGAGATAGATGAGGCTAACGTTACGTCCGGCCGAGTCGCTGGCCGAAACCGAGGCCTGGCAGAGCAAAGGTAGCACTGACCCCAGCAAGGCGGTCGTGACAAAAAATGCTGGGGCACTGGACAGAACCGGGATATTACGCCAGGAAAGAGCCGCCATGAGCGGCGGCAAATAGACGGAGATGGCGCCCGCAATCAGCATCGTGAAGCCCGCTAACGTGAGAGCGTTGATGCCTCGCCTTCGAATCAGGCTCTCGCTAAGAAAGGAACCTGCTGCGATTCCACCCAGGTAAGTGGACAGAAGGAAAGCAAAAGCGGGAGCGCGATCAAAAGTCGCAAGCGCAAAGATACGGAACCAGGCAATCTCAAAACCCAGGGCGAGGAACCCTGCGACACCGGCAATCACGGCGGCCGTTCTCAGGTGCAAAATACGTTGGATATCGCCAGATTGTGCTCCAGAGGTCTCGACCGCAATACCCGGCACACTCCTCTTACTGCGCCCGTAAAGAAAGGCGGTTGCCCCTACCAACGTGTTGATGCAGGCGGCCAAAGTCACTGATCCGGACTGGCCGAAGTTGCGCAGCAACAGCTGCGCACACACGAAGCAGGCCACGGCCGATCCCAGCGTGTTAACAAAATACAGGGTGGCCACCGAATAGCCGACGTTGCGCGAGGTGTGTACCAGTTGCTCCACCAACAAGGGCAGGGTCGCACCCATGAGAATGGTAGGGACAATGAGGAGCAGAAAGGTGAACAGGATTGTATAGCCGAGGCTTGCACCAGAAGTGAAGCCGGCTGCCCAGTGAAACAGGCGAAGCGAGATCAGGCCGAAGCCCGCGACCAGCAACTCGCAAATTCCAAAAAGCAAGATACCGCGGTCAGGAAATTTTTCTGAGATCCGCCCGCCAATCAAGCTTCCCACACCCAGTCCCAGCATGAACGCACTTACCACAACAGCGACGGATTGAACGTTCACGCCATAGATAGCAAATAGCGCACGCTGCCATACGATCTGGTAGATCAATGCGGGGAAGCCTGAGCCAAAAAACAGCGCGGCCACCAGAGCTGACTGCGCTCGATGTTCCTTGGTTCCGCTGCGCAAGAGAACGATCAGCAACAGGACCAGGTCAAAACCCAAGACTGCGGCGACCGGCGCGCCTTCCATGGCACCTCGACGGAAAGTGAATTGACGAGTACCACTGTCTTATATCGCAACCACAGGGCCTTCAAACAGTAACGAAGGACGTTCGCCAGTTGAACGTCATGGATGGTGGCGATTTTGGGGATCAGCCCGCTCGAAGAACTGCCACTTATTCATTTCAGCCGGAATCGCGACATCGAAGAATCCCACCATCATCTCGTCCGAAGTCTGGTCCCCCCAGGTGACCGTCTTACTGGGATCAGGGTTATGCGGATTGTTCTTCGAATTGTCGTACCAGGCGATGGCGCGCAATCTGGTTCCCGCCTTGAGCAGTCGCGGCTCCGCTAGGCGGTAGCTTAACTGCCAGTGGAAATGATAGTTGACGCGCAGCAGAACCTCGACGCTGCCGTCACCGTGCACGATGTCGTACTCGAAGCGTTTACCCCGGAGATGCATGTGCGGGAACAGGCTGAGCAACGTGGCATCGTGCGGCAACGTGCCCTGCACCTCCACCCGAAAATTGTCAGCACCCGGGGGAATGATCAGCGCGTGATTATTCAACTGCAAGGTGACTACACGCTGCCTCGGCGGAGTCTTGGCAAACACCATTCCGATGCTGGTTTGATCCTCATCCGCGGTGCCGTTGGTGGTGTAATGCATCTGGAAGACGAGGTCTGACCCTGCAGGCACGAATTTCGCCATGCCGTCGGGCCACTGATCTGGCGAGCTCCCGGGCGCATAGACGAGCAGCAGGTCACTGGTGGTCTCGTGCGCCTGCCGCTGTTCCAGCGGGTCGCTCAGGGTAGAAGCTGTAAACGGCACGCCTACCGGCGCATGCCGCAACCACTCGGAATTGGGTGGGCGGATATAGACAACGGCGTGATGCACGTGCGCCGGACTGCCTGGCCGAAACTCCGCCATCTGCGCCCAGCGGTCTTGCGCAAAGTGGGTGGGCACGATCTCGTAGGTGTATTCGACTTCGCCGTGAGCCGGGAGTGGCACGGCTTTGGGCATCGTTATCACCTGATCGGGCTTCGGAATGTTCCAGCCTTCCGTCCATTTTCGCGCCGGAGGTGCATCGTGCGAATCTCCGGAAGGAGCGCCTGCCTTGGCCCACGACGAGAGGGTCGCGATCTCGGCTTCGCTGAGGGACGGATCGTTGGCAAAATGCCCGTATCGCGGATCCGCGAACCACGGCGGCATCATCTTCATCTCAACGGCGTGGGCCATCGCGTTTGCCCAGGGCCGAGTCTGCTCATAAGTGACCAGCGGCATGGGCGCGACTTCTCCGGGGCGATGACAATCCTGACAATGGTTCTGCAGGATTGGCAGCACGTCGTTATAGAACGTGGGCTGGGAGGCCTTCTCCGTGTGCCGAGTTTCCGGCGCGCGCAGAACGAACATTGCAGCCGAAAAGATGGTTAGGACTGCCGCAATTCTCACGATCGCAGGAACTCCAGGGTCAACGCCCACGACTGGCGCGCCGCGTTTGGCTCATAGGCCGAACGTTCGTCGCAAAAGAACGCGTGGTCTGCTTTGGAAAACTCGACGTTGACGTAAGTCTTGCGCTGCGCGGATAACGCCTCGGTAACCGCTTGGCGATGCTCAGCCGTGATGTGCTTGTCCAGGCCTCCCCAGATCAGCAGCGCAGGGCCATGGAGTTTGGGTACGCGGTCCAGCAGGCTCTGCGCGATGCCTCCACCATAGAACGAGACCGCGGCTCGCATTGGGACTACCGCATTCGTCAGGAAGGCTATACGGCCGCCCATGCAGAAACCTACGCAGGAGATCCGGTCCGCCTGTACCAAGGAACTCGAGTGCAGCCACTCGTAAGTGGAGCGAATGTCTGCTTCTGCCGCCTCATTTGTCACCGCCTGGTAGTGCGGCATCACCGAGGGAAAGTTCTTGTAGTCGCCCTCGAATCCTTTGGGCGCCGTTCTGTGGAACAGCTCTGGCGCGATCGCAAGGTAGCCTTGAGCTGCGAACCTCTCGGTGACGTCACGAATGTGATGATTGACGCCGTAGGCCTCCTGAAAGACCATAAGCCCGGGGTGTCGCCCGGGGGCGTTCGGGCGCGCGACGTACGCCGACCATCGGGGAACTGCCCTCGACGGCTAAGTCGACGGTCTCAGTGCTTATTGCGCTTTTCTCTGCACCTTTCGGCATAACCCGCAGAACCTTTCATCCCTGCTAGTCTCGCACAAAGCACAGAGCCTCAGGCGCAGCACATTTCTTGCCAAAAATGCTACAGTCAACAGTTCATGTCTGCCCCCAATAGCATCTTTGTGCGGGCCTGCAAATCCCAACCGGTGGAACGGACGCCGGTGTGGTTTATGCGTCAGGCCGGGCGCTATATGGCCGAGTACCGAGCCGTGCGAAAGCAGCATTCTCTCTTGGAGATATGCAAAAAGCCGGCGCTCGCGGCAGAGGTGACAGTCACCGCAGCGGAAATCCTGGGTGTCGATGCCGCCATTATTTTTGCGGACCTGCTGCTCCCGCTGGAAGTCATGGGGCTGCCCTTTCACTTCTCCGCCGGCGAAGGGCCCGTCATCGAAATGCCGGTTCGCTCGAAGGCGGATATCGACCGGCTGCGCACCGATCGTGCTGGCGAGTTGGGCTACGTTTCGGAAGCGGTCGCCCTGGTCGCGAAGCATTTTGCCGGTCGCGTACCGGTCATTGGATTCTGTGGTGCTCCCTTTACCCTCGCCAGCTACATGATCGAAGGCGGCGGCTCGCGCAACTACACTCATGCCAAGAAGATGATGTACAACCATCCCGGCGAGTGGGACGCCTTGATGCAGAAGCTGGTTGCGGTCACGGCGGCTTATGCCGCCGAGCAGGTAAAAGCCGGCGCCGATGTCATTCAGATTTTTGACAGCTGGGTCGGCTGCCTCAGCGTCGAAGATTACCGCCGCTACGTCCTGCCGCACGTCACCGGTATGGTCAAACTCCTGCAGAAGACCGGGGCGCCCATCATCTACTTCGGAACGGATAGCGCCACGCTGCTGCCCGCCATGAAAGAGACCGGCGCGGATGTGATCGGCCTCGACTGGCGTATTCCCCTCGACGAAGGCTGGTCGTGCCTCGATCACGCAACCGCCGTGCAAGGCAATCTCGATCCCGTACTGCTGTTTGCCGAGTGGAGCGAGTTGAAGTCACGCGCGCAAAACATCCTGGAGAAAGCTGCCGCGCGTCCCGGCCACATCTTCAATCTAGGTCACGGAATCCTTCCCGAGACCCCGGTGGAAAACGTCAAGGCTCTGGCGCATTTCGTTCAGGAATACTCCGCAGGATCGGGCTCTCGCTCCATTCCGCCCGCAAGCCGAAAGCCGAAAAACGGAAGCCGCACCTCATGATCCGGATCGCGATTGTAGGCGGCGGCATCTCTGGGCTCGCGGCTACCTACGCGCTGGAAGAGGAACGCCGCGCTGGCGCCGAGGTCGAGTACGTTCTGTACGAGTCCTCCTCCCGCCTGGGAGGAGTGCTTCGCACCGAGCACATCAACGGCTGCGTGGTCGAAGCCGGCCCCGATTCCTTCATCACCGAGAAGCCCTGGGCTGCTGACCTTTGCCGCGCTCTGGGAATCGGCGATCAGCTTATCGGATCGAACGATGCCGACCGCAAAACATACATTCTGAGCAGGGGCCGTCTGGTTGAAATGCCCGACGGGCTCATGTTCATGGTCCCGACGAAGATTCTTCCCACCGGGCTCTCGCCGCTGTTTTCCTGGAAAACCAAGTTGCGGATGGCGCAGGAACTGCTGCATCCTCCGCGAGCCGTGGATCGCGATGAGTCCGTGGCCGAGTTTGTGGAGCGCCACTACGGCGGCGAGATGGTGGATCGACTGGCCGATCCCTTGCTCTCGGGAGTGTATGGAGGAGAAGCCGCGAACCTGAGCGTTCGCGCCGTCCTGCCGCGATTTGCGGAGATGGAACGAACTCACGGCAGTTTGGGCAAGGCGATGCTCGCAGCCCGTAGGAAGATGTCATCCGGCGCTCGCAAGCCGGCGCCTCCTCTGTTCACGTCTTTGAAGAATGGAATGCAATCGCTGGCGGAAACTATAGTCTCGCGGCTTCGGCCCGATGCGCTCTTGACCAGCGCTCCAGTACTCGCCGTCCAGCAGCAGCCCGAAGCCGGGGGCTGGACGGTTTCGGCAGGATTGAAATCAGATCAGTTTGATGCTGTCATTGTCGCGCTTCCGGGGCCAGCCGCGGCGAATGTGCTCCACATGACGAATCCCGAGCTCTCCCGCGAGCTGGGCGCAATTCAATATAGTTCTTCAATCACGGTAGCACTCGGCTACGACGACCAGGTTCGGCGCTCGCTTCCGCCTGGTTTCGGCTTTCTGGTCCCGCGCAGCGAAGGCAAGCGCCTGCTGGCAGCCACATTTGTCCACAATAAGTTCCCGCATCGCTCCCCAGAAGATCGCGCTTTACTGCGTTGCTTTTTCGCTGGGAGCAATGCGGAAGGGGTGTGGCCCTACTCCGACGATCAGATCATTGGAATTGTGCGTAATGAATTGCAGCAGATACTCGGCATGCGTGTCGAGCCTCTCTTCGCTCGCGTTTACAAATGGAAGTCAGCCATGGCGCAATATGGCGTAGGACATCTGGAGAGGTTGGAGCGAATCGAGAAATTGCGCCAGCACATCCCGGGATTGGCCCTGGCGGGCAATGCCTACCGCGGGATCGGCGTGCCCGATTGCGTCCGCTCCGGCCGCCATGCCGCCGCGGCTTTGCTCAAACGCGTAGCTCAGGCCGCTTCGTGATCCACGACGGCTAGTCCTTCCTGCTTCGAGATTCGCGCCACCGGCAATTTGACGACGACCACGGTTCCGGATTTTCCGGATTCGATGTCCAACGCTCCGCCGAGCTGCCGCAGCCTCTCCCGCATGCCCCGGATTCCAACTCCGGGGGTGCCCGACGAGGCCATCTCTTCCAGCTTGTCGTGGGGGATGCCTTTGCCTTTATCTGCAATCTCGACAACCACCTGCTCACCGGGCTCACGCAGCTGAATTTTGGCTACGGCACTCCCGGAATGGCGATGGATGTTCGTTAGCGACTCTTGCACGACGCGGAAAATCGCCGTCTCCATCTCCGCCGGAAGGCGTCCGAAATCATCTGGCAGGTGGAGTTCCACTTTGATGCCGCTGCGCTGCGAAAAACCGTCTACATACCAGCGGAGGGCAGAGCACAGTCCGGCTTCGTCCAGAAGCGGCGGGTGCAACAGGTGGGAGATGGTACGAACCTCGCTGCTCATCTCGCGAATCAGGTTCTCACTGTCATTCAGAGTCGAAATGATGCCGGACAGCCGCTCGATGTCGTTTCGCACCAGCGACAAATTCATGCCCAGCGCGGCCAGGGTCTGTCCCACACTGTCGTGCAACTCGCGGGCAATGCGGCGGCGCTCGTCATCTTGCAGTTGCATCAGCCGGGCCGATAGCTCGCGCAGATTCCGATTGACGACATCCAGGTCCGCTGTGCGTTCCCGGACCCGGTCCTCGAGCTCGTCTTGGGCGCGCAGCAACCGCTCATGCTCGTGACGGCGCCACTCTCCCATGAGTACGACCAGCACGGACGCAGCCAGAAACACCAGAATTCCGACCCACCGCTCCAGGTTGAGCGCCGCAAAAGCATGCAGTCGGGGATTGAATCCGAATGTCGCCCCGAGCAGGGACACCAACACACCGAGAATGGTTGGCCCGACTCCGCAATACCAGGCAGAAAAGGTTACGCCCAGCAGGAGGACCGCGTAGCATCCTGCAATGCCGATGTAATGCTGAATCAGGCTGCAGATCGCCGAGGCCAGCAGAGCGCAGACAATCGCCAGTGTGTAGCGAAGCAAATTGCTGCGGGAAATTCGTGCTGACAGCGAAGAATTGGTCCTCATGATTCCTATGCCAGGTTGCGACCTAGTGAAAAAACTAAGGTGACAGAGGGCAGACTGCGAATCGAGCTGCAACTGCCTAGGCTCAAGCGAGGGCCAGAGTTAAGGACATGATAACAGGAGACCAAAGTAGAGAACACCAGTTTCGGAACTCCGAGGCAAGGGGAGGCCATGTAGGGACAGCCCCTTGGGCTGTCCACTCGAGCCAAGCTCGAGTTGCAGTTTTGGCGAGTGTTTGAATTTCAGCCCGAGATCGCCGCAGGCATTACCATGTCGGCATGCCCCCAAGCCCGGAACGATCTGATCCGCCAAAGGTAAGAATCTCCCCTCGCGGCGCCACCCGCCTGAAGAGCGGCCACGTTTGGGTCTACCGTTCGGACGTCCTCTCCGCGGACGCCATCCCACCCGGCTCACTCATTGCCGTCACCGACCAGCGCGGGAAGCCGCTCGGCACGGCCTTGTACTCAAGCACCTCGCAGATTGCCATCCGCCTGATCTCTCCTGACCCGATCGCGGACTTCCCTGCCTTGCTCCGCGAGCGCATTGCCAACGCGATCGCCTACCGGGAGTCTCTGGTCCGTGACACCAACGCGTACCGCGTGATCTTCAGCGAGGCCGACTTTCTACCGGGTCTTATTGTTGACCGTTACAACGACATTCTCTCGCTGCAAATTCTCACCCAGGGAATGGGCGCCAACCCTGTCCGCGAGACCGTCATTTCTCACTTAGCCGAACGATTCCATCCCGCGTCCATCATTGAGCGAACCGACCCACGCGTTCGGGAGTTGGAAAGTCTCGCCCCGCGCTCTTCCGCTCTGCTCTACGGAGAAAAGACCGGGACAACTTTCACCATGAACGGCGTGCGCTTCGATTTCGACGCTCTGGAAGGCCAGAAGACCGGGGCCTTTCTCGATCAGCGCGAGAACTACGGCGCCGCGGCCAGCTACGGCAAAGGGGAAGCTCTCGACGTTTTCTGCTATCAGGGAGGCTTCGCCCTTCATCTCGCCCCGCACTGCTCCCAGGTCACGGGCGTGGACAGTTCCCGTCCTGCCCTGGAAGTCGCCGATCGCAACGCTACCCTGAACGGCCGCGCCATCGAGTGGATCGAGGGCAACGCCTTCGACCTGCTCAAGGACTACTCCTCCTCCAAGCGCCAGTACGACACCATCGTCCTCGACCCGCCGGCATTCGCCAAAAGCAAACGAGACCTAGAGGCCGCCATTCGCGGCTATAAGGAACTCAACCTCCGCGCCCTGAAGATGCTCCGCCCCGGCGGCATCCTCGTGACCTGCAGCTGCTCTTACCACGTGAGCCAAAGCAGCTTCCTCGAAATGCTGGGTGCGGCCTCCCTCGACGCTCGCCGAACCCTGCGCCTGATCGAAGTGCGCGGACAGGCCAAGGACCATCCAGTGCTGCTCAATATCCCCGAAACAGCCTATTTAAAGTGCGCGATAGCCATCGTAAGCTAAAGAAAATTAAGCGAATTATGTACTTGACAGTAATACGCTCAACTTTTATGATGCTTATACGCTAATGCTGCATCAAATTAAGTGACCGCAGCCCCAAGGCACTCAGTCCAAGGCCGGTCACGAAACCAGAAGTTCTGTTGAACACCAATTTTCTGAAGGAGGATTTAAGTCATGACCGTATTAACCCGTTGGGAGCCGTTCCGTGAATTCGCCACGCTGCAGGACCGCATGAACCGCCTGTTCCGCGACACCTACAACGATGCGGGCCGGGATGAGTCGCTCACCAGCACCAATTTTGCCCCGGCTGTCGATGTCTACGAAGACGAGCACAAGGTCACGTTGAAGATTGAAGTGCCGGGAATCGACGAGAAGGACATCGACGTTCGTGTCGAGAACCACACCTTGACCGTTCAGGGCCAGCGCAAGATCGAGAAGGAAGAGAAAGAAGAGAACTACCGCCGCGTGGAGCGCCAGTACGGCAGCTTTGTGCGGACCTTCACTCTGCCCCAGACCGTGGATGCCGAGAACGTTTCGGCCAACTACGACAAGGGCGTCCTGAAGATCAGCCTCCCCAAGAAGGCGGAAGCGAAGCCGAAGCAGATCAAGGTGAACATAGGCAGCGAAAAAGGCGAGCGCACGCTAGAAGGCAAAGAGAGCAAAGGCCCCAGCCGAGCCGCCTGATCAGCAGTCGCCCACGTAGGGACAGCCCCTTGGGCTGTCCCGCGAAGGCGAAGCCGAGCGGCCTGAAGCCAAAGCCGAGCGGCCTGAAGCCAGAGCCGAGCGGCCTGAAGCCAGAGCCGAGGCGGGTGAAGCCAGAGCCGAGCAAGAGCCCAGAGCAAATCGCAATGCGAGAGCGATGTGCGAAGTGGAAGAGCCCTTTAGGGCCGCGTGCACAGGCACAAACATGCGGGCTTTAGCCCCTGAGGCAAATGGGAGGCGGCAGAGGTGACCGCCTCCCGTTTCGTTTGAAACTCCTTGGCACAGTTGGCCCGTAGATTTCTGGGAGGATCGGAATGAACAAACCGAAGCTGCAAGCCCGTCTGACAGCACTCAGCTTCTCCGAGAAGATTAAGATTCTGGAGAAGCTGCGGGACCGGGAAAAGGCAATCGCTGCGGCAGATTTTCAAGACCAAAGCTAATTTGAGGGAATCAACCTCACGCTGGAGTACATCAGAAATTAATAGCAATTGGAGTTTTCATCATGGCCATCCGTTGGGACAAATTCACCGTGAAAGCGCAAGAAGCCGTCCAGCGCGCAAACGAGCTCGCCTCCGAGCATGGTAATCCTGAGCTGCAGCCGATCCATCTGCTGGCTGCGTTGCTAGAAGACAAGGAAGGCATCGTTCCGCCGGTGCTGGAAAAAATCGGCATCGGCCCGCAAGCCGTTCTGAGCGATGTGTACAGCCAGATCGAGAAGCTGCCGAAGGTCTCCGGTCAGGCTGCGCAACCCGGCCTGTCAAACGAAGCCAGTGGCCTGCTGGAGCAGGCTTTCAAAGAAGCTTCCAATTTCAAAGACGAGTACGTTTCCACCGAGCACCTGCTGCTGGCCATCACGCACCTGAAGCGCGATGTGGCGCAGCAGATCCTGGCGCAGCACGGAGCCACGTACGATGCGATCCTGAAAGCGCTGACGGTAATTCGCGGCTCGCAGAAAGTTACCGACCAGAATCCCGAAGCGAAGTACCAGGCGCTGGAGCGCTACGCGCGTGATCTCACCGAACAGGCCCGCCGCGGCAAGCTCGATCCGGTCATTGGGCGTGACGAAGAAATCCGCCGGGTGGTGCAGGTTCTCTCGCGGCGCACCAAGAACAATCCTGTGCTCATCGGCGAACCTGGTGTTGGCAAAACCGCCATCGTGGAAGGGCTCGCCCAGCGCATCATCTCCGGCGATGTCCCTGAGGTTCTGAAGAACAAGCGCGTAGTCGCGCTCGATCTGGGGTCGATGCTCGCGGGCGCAAAATATCGCGGCGAATTCGAAGACCGCCTCAAAGCCGTGCTCAAGGAAATCGAAGATTCCCAGGGCCAGATCGTCCTCTTCATTGACGAATTGCACACGATAGTCGGAGCAGGAGCTGCCGAAGGGGCGATTGACGCCTCCAACATGCTGAAGCCCGCCCTCGCTCGCGGTGAACTGCGAGCCATCGGCGCAACCACGCTGAACGAATACCGCAAATACATCGAGAAAGATGCGGCCCTCGAACGCCGCTTCCAGATCGTTTTTGTCGGGGAACCGAACGTGGAGGACACCATCTCGATCCTTCGCGGCCTGAAGGAGAAGTACGAGGTTCATCATGGCGTCCGAATCAAGGACTCGGCGATTGTTGCTGCTGCGACGCTCTCGCACCGCTACATCTCCGATCGCTTTCTGCCGGACAAGGCAATCGACCTGATCGACGAGGCTGCAGCATCGCTGCGCATCCAGATCGATTCCATGCCGACTGATATCGACCAGCTCGAACGCCGCGCCACGCAGCTTGAAATCGAGAAACAGGCGCTCAAGAAAGAGGATGACCCGAACTCGAAGGAACGTCTCACAGTTCTCGAAAAAGAACTAGCCGGCATTCGCGAGCAGGCGAACGCGCGTAAAGCCAATTGGAAAAAAGAAAAAGACCTGATTTCGCGCACGCGCGAGCTCAAGGCGAAAATCGACCAGCTCAAGACCGATGAGCAGGCGGCTATTCGTAAAGGCGACTACAACCGCGCCTCTGAGATTCAGTATGGCGAGATTCCGCGCCTCCAGACCGAGTTGGGCCAGCTCACGGCCAAGATAGACGGCAAGTCCGGGACGCGCATGTTGAAGGAGGAAGTGGATGAAGAAGATGTGGCGAGCATCGTCTCCAAGTGGACGGGAATTCCCGTTTCCAAGATGCTCGAAGGCGAGGTCAAGAAACTGGTCAACATGGAAGAGCGGCTGCGCCAGCGCGTGATCGGGCAAGATCCTGCGCTGGAACGTGTTGCCAACGCCATTCGGCGCTCGCGGGCAGGTCTAAGCGATCCCAAACGTCCAATCGGTTCTTTCATTTTCCTCGGCCCGACTGGCGTCGGTAAAACCGAACTGGCGCGCGCTCTCGCCGAATTTCTATTCGATGACGAGCACGCCTTGCTTCGCATCGACATGTCGGAGTACATGGAGAAGCACTCCGTCGCGCGCTTGATCGGCGCGCCTCCGGGATATGTTGGCTACGAAGAGGGCGGACAGCTTACGGAGCAAGTGCGTCGCCGTCCGTATGCGGTCGTGTTGTTCGACGAGATCGAAAAGGCTCATCCCGACGTCTTCAACGTCCTGTTGCAAATCATGGACGATGGTCGGCTCACGGACGGCAAAGGCCGCGTAGTCGATTTCAAAAACACGATTATCATTATGACGTCAAACATCGGCTCGCAGTTCCTGCAGGCCGAGAGCTTGAAGACCGATGCCGACTTCGACGAGGCCGCGCAGCAAGTCCAGAATTTGCTGCACACGCACTTCAAGCCCGAGTTCCTGAACCGGGTGGACGACATCATCGTGTTCCGGCCGCTCGGAAAAGAGCAGCTGGTCAAGATCATCGAGCTGCGGCTCGAAGACGTTCGCCGCTTGCTGGCGGATCGCAAGATCTCGCTCGAGCTCACGGACGCTGCAAAAGACCTGCTCTTCACGCAGGGCTACGATCCCAACTTCGGAGCGCGTCCGCTGAAGCGCGCGATCCAGAAGCTTATTCAGGATCCGCTCGCACTGAAGATCCTGGACGGCGAAGTGCTGCACGGCGATCACATCGTAGTCGATGCCGACAAGAAAGCCGGCAAAATGACCTTCAAAGTCAGCGAGCGCGTGGGCGAGAAAGCGCCAGCGAGACGCTGAGAACCTGGCCACGGATTTCACGGATTCACACGGATCAAAGAAAGAGAATTGATCCGTGAAAATCCGTGCGAATCGGTGGCTAATTCTGTTTGCGCCTTGCGCTCGCGGGACATTTGAGTATCATGTTTCCCGCGAGGCGCACTGATGACACAGAAAACCTGGCTGTTGCTCTCGGTTGTCTTTTCCCTCATCCAACTGTCCATGGCGCAAGCTCCAACCATCAAATGGAAGATTCACGATCCCAATCGCCCGAATCCGCCAATCATCACTCCGGGAACTGCGAGCACGCAGGAAACAGCGTTAACAGCTCCTTCCGATGCGGTTGTGCTGTTTGATGGGAAGGATCTTTCGAAGTGGGTCGATAAAGATGGCAAGGCTGCAGGATGGAAGGTCGAGAACGGCTACATGGAAGTGGTCGCAAAGACCGGGAACATCTCTACGCGAGACTCCTTCGGCGATTGCCAGTTGCACATCGAATTCTCCGAGCCGACTCCGGCGGAAGGAGAAAGCCAGGAGCGTGGCAACAGCGGCGTCTTCCTGATGAGCATCTACGAAATCCAGGTACTCGACTCGTACGAGAACAAGACTTATGCCGATGGGCAAGCGGGCGCGGTGTACGGGCAATATCCGCCGCTGGTGAATGCGTCGCTGCCTCCCGGGAAATGGCAGACCTACGACGTCATCTTTCACGCGCCGCGCTTCGCCAAAGGGAAGTTAAGAGCTCCCGCTCGTGTCACGCTGCTGCACAATGGCGTGCTGGTGCAGGACAATGTCGAACTCACTGGACCGACTGCTCATGGAGAGCGTCCTGCGTACAAGCCGGGGCCTGACAAGGCGCCGCTGCAGCTGCAGGATCACGGAAATCCGCTGCGCTTCCGCAATATCTGGATTCGAGAATTGCACGAGGAGTAAAACCCCACAGGGGTCACAGAGTTTCACAGGGTAAGTCTCTGTCGAACTCTGTGTTCCTCTGTGGTGAGCTTTTTAGGCCAGATCGAAGAGCAGGACTTCAGCGTCCTCCGCGCCTTTGATGGTCAGTATCGGTTCGTCGCTGATGGCTGCGCCATCGCCTTGATTCAGCTTCTGGCCGTTCAACTCGACTGCGCCTTTCGCGACTTGCAGCCAGGCGTGACGTCCGCTCGCGAGTTCGTGGCTGACTTCTTCTCCGGGCTTCAGCAGGGTGACGAAGAGCTTCGCATCCTGGTTGATCTTCACCGAGCCGTCCTTCTCTTCGCGCGATGCGATCACCCGCAGTTTGCCTCGCTTCTCCGACTCAGGGAAGCTCTTCTGCTCGTAGCTCGGCTGAAGGGCGGCTTTCTCGGGCTGAATCCAGATCTGCAGCAAGTGCACTGGCTCTGTGGTCGACGGATTGAATTCGCTGTGACGAATGCCGCTGCCTGCGGTCATGCGCTGTCCATCACCGGGAAGAATCACCGAACCAGTTCCGAGGCTGTCTTTGTGCTCGAGCTGGCCTTCGAGAACGTAGGTGATGATTTCCATATCGCGGTGCGGGTGCGTGGGAAATCCCGTGTTGGGCGCGACCCAATCTTCGTTGATGACGCGCAGCGAGCGAAATCCCATCCACTTCGGATCCCAGTAGTCGTTGAAGCTGAAGCTGTGGTGAGTGTTGAGCCAACCGTGGTTTCCGCCACCACGCTCGTTGGCCGGACGAATCTGAATCATGACGTGCTCCGATCTTTCCAGCGATTGATCAACTGGTAACTATTAGATGCTGGAGGGATGCGGAATGCTCCGTCGGGCGGGAGGCGCGAGTTTTTGTTGGGACATCCGGGAATTTGAGTTCCGAATTGAGAGTGATGCGCGGTGGTGAGCCTACCCCCCTCCCCCCTGCTTCCTTACCATCCTAGAGTTAGCGGGAAATTCGGTTTTAATCCATGTGCTTCAACAACTTGCGGCGAAAATATTGAAGCCAATGGCTTTATCACGGCTGGCGAGGCTTGGTCGGAAATAGCCACGGCATCGCCGTGGGGAAGGATGACACTAGCTGCGGTACGGGCGCAAGGTCAGATGTCACAGGAATGGGCGGCGTCCCTGTGGATATCTGATTACTGTGCAGTAACGATAGGGCCCCAGCGCAGGGATCCTTCAACCGGCAGAGACCCGGGGTTCACGATGACATGGCGTCTGCCGTGGTGGGGTGCACGATCGGCTTGCCTCGGCGTGGTGGCGCCCGCAAAGGGTTCGTGTGGCACACTGAATTGATGCATCGCATTCTGCCTGGCGGCTTTGAACTCAGCATTTTTTCTGACGGCATATATCCGCTGGACGGAGGGGCGTTCTTCGGAGTTGTGCCAAAGGTCATGTGGTCGAAGAAGGTTGCGGCTGACGAAAGGAACTACTGCACGGCCGGCCTCAACTCACTGCTGATCCGCACGGGAAGAGAAACTGTACTGGTCGAGACCGGGATGGGGAACAAGCTTTCCGAGCGCATGCGGAAGTTCTACGGTCAACCGGCAAAGTTGCTCGACAATCTTGCGGCGGGAGGAGTTGCGCCCGAGGATATCGACATCGTCATTAACTCGCATCTGCATTTCGACCATTGCGGATGGAATACGGTGCGGGACAAGAACGGGAAGATTGTGCCGACGTTTCCGCGGGCGAAGTACTACGCGCCCCGGGGCGAGTGGGAGTATGCGCGGCATCCGAGCGAACGCGATTCGATCAGCTTTATTTCCGAGAATTATGATCCTCTGGTCGAAAGTGGGCAGATGACGTTGCTCGAGGGCGGGGAGGAGATCGTGCCCGGGATTTCGGTGCGGATTTTTCCAGGACACACGGCGCATATGATGGGGATCATCGTTCAGTCGCCCTCAGCGGCTAAAGCCGTGCCCTTCCCGGTTCGTGATCCCTCCGGGGTTTCTGATTCCTCCAGCTCTTCTGATTCCTCCAAGTCTTCTGATTCCTCCGGGCTTTCTGATCCGTCCTCCAGGCTTTCTGATTCTGCCAAGCTTTCTGAGTCCTCCGACTCCCAGCCGCCAACAGATCGGAACCCAACCACCGCTTGTTACATCTCTGATCTGATTCCTACGACCGCGCACATTGATCTCACCTGGGGAATGAGTTTCGATTTATACCCACTGCAGACAATCGAGAGCAAAAAGGAGTACTATGCGCGGGCGATTCCGGAGAGATGGATCACAGTGTTCACCCACGATCCGAAGATTCCCTGGGCTTATGTAGAGAAGGATGAAGCGGGGAAGATGATTGCGAAGGAGGTTGCATGAAGTCGCGAGCGAAGGTTATCAAGCTATTGGCAGCCGCGTCGCTCTTTGTTGCTGTTTGTGCTGGGGCGCAGCAGGGCAAGAGCAAAGCAGATGTGACGGGGAAGTACGAGGGCACGGCCAAGAACGCCGCGGGCGAGGTCATCACCGTGACTCTCGATATGACCGAAAAGGACGGCGCCATCTCCGGGACGATCAACTCGTCGCACGGGGATTTTCCGATCACCAGCGGTTCTCACCAGGAGAAAAAGGTGACGCTCCAATTTGATGCCCAGGGTACCTCCGGAACCATTTCCCTGGAGGCGAACGGCGACAACCTGGTGGGAACGTGGAGCGCCGGGGACGATGGCGGCCCGGTCGAGGTGAAGAAAGTCGCTACGCAAAATGGCGAGAGCAAAGGTAAGTCGTAAAGCTTCTATATAGTTGCTCGGACGGTGGATCGTTCAGCTTTGGACGACTGCGCGGACGGGGGCGCCCGCGGCACATAGCAAACGCGCTTCGAAGAAATCTTCCACGCGCCCCAGAACCTCTGGGGCGCTTTTTGATTCGTAGATGGCTTTGCGTAGGCCTGCACCCCCAGGAACTCCGTGGGTGAACCAGCTCGCGAATTGCTTCATTTTGCCCATCGCGTCGGGAAGTTCTTCTTCGATCAGCATCTGGAAGTAGGTGCGGATCATCTGGTAGCGGTCGGCTTCGGTGGGATGGTCGTAGGCGCTTGTGTAGCCCCGGACGCTTTCGTCCGGGGTGTCCGCAGGCCATGCGGGGCCGGCGACAGATTCAACAACAGTCGAGCTGCGCTCGACCGGACAGCCGATGGCGGCTGTCCCTACATGGACTGGGCGGACGACAGCGTCCGCCCCTACACGAGCAGCCACGGCGCAATACTGCTCGATTTGGCGGAAGATCCAGGGGTTGGACGGGGCCATGCGACCGATCATGACTGCGTCGCAACCGGTTTGCGTCACCATGGCGCAGGCGCCTTCTGGAGTGCGAATGTCTCCATTGCCGATTACCGGGATCTTTACCGCGTCTTTGACGGCGGCAATCCATTCCCAGCGTGCGCTGCCGCTATAGCCCATCTCGCGGGTGCGGGCGTGCAGGGCTACTGCTGCCAGACCGCAGTCCTCGGCCATGCGGGCCAGTTCCACGCAGACGATTTCTTCGTCATTCCATCCGGCGCGGAATTTCACAGTGAAGGGAATCGTAACGGCGGCGCGGACCGCTTCGAAAATCTTGCCGATCGCGGGAAGATCGCGCAGCAGGCCGGAGCCTCCGTTGCACTTCACGACTTTTTTGGCGGGACATCCGAGATTGAGATCGACTAGATCGAAGCCTAAGCCTTCGACCATGCGGGCCGCCTCGGCCATGACCTTGGGATCGCTCCCGAAAAGCTGGGCAGAGATGGGGTGTTCGTCTTCGTAGAAATGAAGGTAGCGCTTGGCTTTCTGATCTTTTTTGCGGAGGACACCATCGGCCGAGGTGAACTCGGTCATGATGAGACCGCATCCGCCAAGATTGCGGATGAAGCGGCGGAAGACCGTGTCGGTGACTCCGGCCATGGGGGCCAGGACCGTGGCGGGGCGGATCGTGACGGAGCCGATATTAAGACTCGCAGGGACCTGCTGACGCGGCGCTGACCCGCGGGCCTCCGCGCCAATTGAGCCGTTGCTCGAGTTGTCCCAGAACTTTCGCATGTGGCGCCGGCCTTACCGGTTCATTCCATTTTATTCGACCCTGCAAGCGAAAGCCCCCGCGTGAGCGAGGGCCTGATTTTGATGTATCTGTGCAGATCCGTGGCTTACTTCTTCGCCGTTTCGGCCTTGGCGTACTTGCGGCGGAAGCGCTCGACCCGGCCGGCGGTGTCCATCAGCTTCTGCTTTCCGGTGAAGAAGGGATGGCAGTTAGAGCAGATTTCAACGCCGATGTCGCCCTTATGCGTGGAGCGGGTCGTAAACGTGTTGCCGCAGGCGCAGTGCACACGCACTTCATGATACGAAGGATGAATGGCTGCTTTCATGGGATCCTAACCTCGATTCAGACCATTTGATTCTACCGGATTTCCGGAAGATTCAGCAACGGCGGCGGCGGGCGAACGAGTTGGTTTGACCGATTTCCGTAACCCACGATAAAATAACTGAGTTTGCCTGTACGAGCCGACCCGTTCTGGGGACGCCTGCCCTGGCTGCTGATGCGCCGTGGCGGAAACACAGCAAGCAGAGAAAATCAGCAAGCCCCCTAGCCAGCGCCCGTGTGCGCCTTGGGGACCGTGAAAGAGTTCCAGGAAATCCTGAGTACGGGCTGAATTTCAACGACATTATTTGGGAGGACGTATGTACGCGGTTATCCGCGCCGGTGGGAAGCAGTACCGGGTGGCGCCCGGCGATGTGATTCGAGTGGAGAAGGTCGGAACCGGCACCAACGGGCAGGTGGAGTTTCCGGTGCTGGCCGTTTCCGGCGAAGAGGGCCAGGTGGGCCAGCAGCCGGACGCGCGCGTGGTCGGCGAAGTCGTCGGCCAAGGTCGTGGCGAGAAGATCCTGGTTTTCCATTACAAACGCAAGAAACAGTACAAGAAGCTGCGCGGGCACCGGCAGGACTTTACCGCTGTGCGCATCGCGGAGATTGCCTTTGGCGGGCAGAGCTTCAAGGCTCCGGACCTTCCCAAGAAAGAATCGAAGCCGAAGAAGGTGAAGGCCGAAGCTGCGGAAGAGCACGAGGCCAAGCCGAAGGCCAAGAAGGCGGCGGGGAAGAAGAAATCCGCTCCGAAGAAGGCTGCCAAGAAAGCCGGCAAGAAGAAGTAGTCCGAGAACTGGATGGCAACGCCCAGCCAGAATGCAAGCGAGAATACAACCGAGAACTGAGAGCTGACTTATGGCGCATAAAAAGGGACAAGGCACATCACGAAACGGGCGCGACTCCAACGCGCAGCGGCTGGGATTCAAGGCATTTGGCGGGCAAGTGGTGCCCGGCGGGACCATCATCGTGAGGCAGCGCGGCACTCGGGTGAAGCCCGGACTCAACGTGGGTCGCGGAAAAGATGACACGCTTTTCGCCAAGATCTCCGGCCGGATCAAGTTCATGGACAAAGGGTCCATGGGCAAGTTCGTGATGGTTGAGCCGCTGGAAGCGAAGTAACTTTATGTTGGTTCACTGCGCGGGTGTGGATGCCCGCGTCCCATAGGGCCTCGCCTTCGGGTCGAGGCTTTTATTTTTCCCCATGTTCATCGATGAAGCAAAAATCAAGGTAAAGGCCGGCGACGGCGGCAACGGGTGCATGGCATTCCGCCGGGAGAAGTTTGTCCCGCGCGGGGGCCCGTCTGGCGGAGATGGCGGCAAAGGCGGCGACATCATCATGGAATCGAGCGAGCGGCACAATACGCTCGTACATTTCCGTTTCAACCCTGAGCACAAAGCCGAGCGCGGCCGCCACGGCGAAGGCTCCAATAAGACCGGACGCGAGGGCGGCGGAGTAGTTCTGAAAGTTCCTGTGGGGACCATCGTGTACGACGATGAGACCGGCGAGAAGGTATTCGAGTTCACCGCTGCCGATCAGAAATTTGTGATCGCGCGGGGCGGGCGGGGCGGACGCGGCAATGCGCGTTTCGCTACATCGGTGCATCAGGCTCCACGGGAGCACGAGGCCGGGAGGCCGGGGGAGGAACACACTTACCGGCTGGAATTGAAGCTGCTCGCCGACGTCGGCCTGGTTGGCTATCCCAACGTGGGCAAGTCCACCTTGATCTCGCGCATTTCTTCGGCGCGTCCCAAGATCGCCGATTATCCATTTACAACGCTGGAGCCTAATCTCGGGGTCGTCGCGGTCGGCGATGCCAAGGACGAGATCAGCTTTGTGGTTGCCGATATACCCGGGCTGATCGAAGGAGCGCACACCGGCGCCGGACTGGGAACGCAGTTCCTGCGGCATGTGGAGCGCACCCGCTTACTGGTGCATCTGGTGGATGTATCGGATTCCAGCGGGCGGGAAGATGTCTCGAAGGATGTCGAGGTCATCATGGGCGAGTTGGCCAGCTTCGGCGCGCACCTCGAAGACAAGCCGATGCTGATGGTGGCGTCCAAAATCGATGTTGCGAACAAAGACAGGCTGGCGGCGCTGAAGCGCTACTCCAAAAAGCACAAGTGGAAGCTGTATGAAATTTCGGCGGTGACCGGCAAGGGCATTGAGCAATTGAAGTACGCTATTGCGGAGAACGTGCAGGAGCTACGGGAACAGACTGGAAGAGGGGTGGAGACAGAGGCTAGTTAGTTTACGTGCTCGCTTAGAACTGCCTCGGTCAAAACCGTCGAGCTTCGCTCGACTGGACAGCCGATGGCGGCTGTCCCTACATAGAAATTTTTGGAACTCCACAGAACCTGGGTTTGCGTCTAAGCCCTGGGGAGAGGGCCATGCTGAAAGTGATACTGGAGAATGCGGGCGGCCAGTGCTGGGCTGATCGAGCCTTCTTGTCCTTCTACGGTGCGTACGACCTCTCCACGGCAGACGACCTCCGTCTCTGAAAGTCCGGCAATCTCGGCCGGAAGCACCAGGTTGATTTCCAGTTGTGAGCTGGGTTGGAGCACCTCATCTGCCTGGAACAGCATGCCTGAGCGGCTGATGTTTTCCGTTTTTCCTGAATGCCAGTCTTTCTCGCCGAGACGGCGATACCGCAAAGGCAAGTGAAGTTGGAATCTCTGCGCGCGCGTGGGAGGAACTTCCCGCACCCGCGCCGCGTGTTGGGTTGCGGCGAACTGAATCGACATTTCGACCTCCGGGGGAGTTGGAGTTGCATCGAGCACTTCGCGGACCTTGTCTTTCAGGTCGCGAAGGTTGAATGGCTTCTGGAGCAGGCGAATGCCGGCATCCAGAGTGCCGTTGTGTCCGATCACGTTTTCCGTGTAACCGGACATGTAGAGAACTTTCACATTGGGGCGGATTTCTGTAATGCGCTGCGCCAGTTCGCGGCCATTCATGCCGGGCATGATGACGTCGGTCAGCAACAGGTGGATCACAGACTCGTGCGCGACGGCAATTTGCACCGCAACTGCACCATCGGCGGCTTCAATTACTTTGTAGCCCTGCTTCTCCAGATACTGCCGGGCAAGGTAACGCAGGTTGGCTTCATCCTCGACCAGCAGGATAGTTTCAGTGCCCGGCTCCACGCGCTGGGCATAGGCTTGCGCGGCAATCTGGGCGGTAGGTTGACCCGCGGCGGCGACCCTTGGCAGATAGATTTTGAAGGTGGTACCTCGGCCGACTTCGCTCTCCACCCAGATGTATCCGAGACTCTGCTTGATGATTCCGTAGACCGTGGAGAGGCCGAGTCCAGTGCCCTTGGGCCCTTTGGTGGTAAAAAAAGGCTCGAAGATGTGCGATTGGGTGTCGGCGTCCATCCCGACACCCGTGTCGCTGATCTGGATTATGACGTAGTCGCCGGGACGCAGCGGAGCGTGATGCCGCGCTTCTTCTTCGCCCAGGGTTACATTGCGAGTGTCGATGGTGAGCTTGCCTCCGGAGGGCATGGCATCGCGGGCGTTGACCGCCAGGTTCATGATGACTTGTTCGATCTGCCCTGCATCGGCGCGCACCGGCCACAGGTTCTTTCCCGGAGAGAGGACGAGATCGATGTCTTCGCCGATCATGCGCGTGAGCATTTTCATGTTTTCGGTGGCGATATCGTTGAGGTTGACCAGGCGCGGTGCCAGCATTTGCTTGCGGCTGAAGGCGAGCAACTGGCGGGTAAGCGATGAGGCGCGTTCCGCGGCGCCCGCGATCTCCTGGGCCGGGCCGCGAAGATGCGGCTCGGCCCCGAGACGTTCGAGGAGAAATTCGGAGTAACCGGAGATCACCATCAGGAGATTGTTGAAGTCGTGCGCGATCCCGCCGGCCAGGCGGCCCACTGCCTCCATCTTCTGCGATTGACGCAGTTGTTGTTCCAGGGCGCGGCGCTCGGTGACATCTTCCGCGAAGAGTTCGAAGACGACGCCTTCTTTTCGGCCGTTTACCACGGAACGCCCCGAGATTCGAACCACGGTGGTGCCGCCCTTGCGCTTCCAGTCGGCGATCACTCCTTTGAAAGGCTCGGAGGCGCGGAGACGATCCGCCAAGTCGAACCACTGTTCGGTATCGTGGTAGAGGCTGTAGATGTAATGGCCGCTCAGTTCGTCGGCGGAACTAAGCCCAAGCAGTTCGAGGAACGCCGGATTGACATCCAGAATCTTGCCGGTGGAGTCGCAGCTGCAAATTCCGTAAGGTGCGTTGGTGACGAGCGAACGAAAATTCGCCTCCGAAAGGCGCAGGTTTTCCTGGACGGCGCGCAGTGCACCGTTCAGCCAGCAGATCAGAATTGCCAGAAACGAGAACAGCGAGAGACGGAACACAGCGATGCGCATCTGGTCCGGCGCATGCTGACCCGCGAGCGAAAAGTACGCGATGATGGTGAGAGCAAAGGAAGTGGCGACCAGCCCGGGCTTCCAGCCGCCGTACCAGGCGCTCACCATCACGGCGACGCCGAACAGGGCTAAGCGGCTTTCGGAAACATCGGCCAGCAGAATCGTGGGAATCAGCGCCAGCGTCGTACTGAGTACGGCAACTCCGTAGCGCAAGATGGGCGCACGGGCAGGCGGAATGCGGAGTAGGGGGAGTGTTACTCGCATACGAGGCAGAATAATTAAGAACCTTTAACACTGATAGTTACAGGAGTTCATTTCGATGCTGGCCAATAAGAATAGTTGCTGTGTCCTGTTGTCAAGCAAGGAACTAGGCCAACGGACAATATTTGCCGATTCGGCTTGCAACTTCTCGCATGAATCTGGAAACTAGGCGGGATTAAAACCGGCATGAATATCGGACTTTTTGGCGGGACTTTCGATCCAGTGCACCGCGGGCACATCGCAGTGGCGCGCGCGGCCATAGAGCGATGCAAGCTGCACCGAGTGTATTTCGTGGTGGCGAATGTTCCGCCGCACAAACAGCGCCAGGCGCACACTGCGTTCGCCCACCGCTTCGCGATGATGGCATTGGCGACGGTCGCTGAAAAAGCGTTCGTCCCTTCGCTGCTTGAGGCTCCGGAGGAACTGAGAGCCGCGAAGGCTCGCTCAGACAAGCCGAACTACACGATCGACACCATGCGGTTGTTGAAGCGGTCATTTCACAAGAGCGACAAACTCTTCTTTCTGATCGGCATGGACGCATTCTGCGAGATTGCCAAATGGCATGAGGCAGAAGCTCTGTTTCGCGAATGTGAATTCATTGTCGCCGGCCGGCCGGGTTACTCGTTGGCGGATGTTGCGAACGCCTTGCCTGAGAGCCTGCGGCCTCGCCCCGAGGTCACCCGGCCTTTTCAGAAGCAAGCTGCCACCGGAGACCTGGTGCTGCCGGGCGCGACCATTCACCTGCTGGGCGACTTGCATCAACCTGCGTCGGCTACGGCAATACGACAGGCGATCAGTTCGGGCAAATCGCTGGATCGCTTTCTGGACCCTCTCGTCGCGGAATATATAAAGAAGATGAGGCTGTACCGGGCCACGTAGGCCTGGACGCATTCTTCCGGTATCGTGCCGTGGCACAGCTTGGCGCGTGCTGCCTGTGGATTGGGAAGACCTCGGGTCGGTTACAATTGGGGCGAGGGTCGAGCCAACAATTCTTTCTGAATGACGACTAAGAAGAGCGAACTCAAGCAGCAAGTTTCCGCGGTTATCCAAGCTTGTCTCGAAAAAAAGGCGGAAGAACTCAGCATCCTGGAAATGGAGAAGGGGTCAGGAGCGTTTACTGACTACTTTGTCCTGTGCAGCGGGACCAATCCGCGGCAGGTCCAGGCAATTGCCGATGAAGTCGAAATGCGCCTGAAGAAAGCCGGGCTGCGTCCCACGCATGTGGAAGGCTACAGCCAGGCCGAGTGGGTGCTCATCGACTACGTTGACTTCGTGGTGCATGTCTTTTCCGAGAAGGCGCGCAAGTTCTACGATCTGGAGCGACTGTGGAAGTCGGCGCGGCGACTCGAGCCCGGCGACCTGAGAACTGCGGTCCGGGCGAGGAAGACAGCGACGAAGGCTCCCGCCAAGAAGAGAAAAGTGAGAGCGTAAGAGCTTCACCGAACTTGGCACTTCCCCAATGACATCCCAAGCAGAAGCCGGGCGCGACTGGGGGAACCAGTACCGCCTGGTGGCATCGGAAAAGTGGAAGGCGAAATCTGCCGCCATGGGCACGCCGGTTACCGAGGCCCTGGTGGAATATGCACGGCCTGTGCCCGCAATGCGAGTACTCGACCTCGCCAGCGGAACCGGCGAGCCTGCGATTAGTCTCGCCACGCGTGTGGGTCCGCAGGGGCACGTTACGGCGCTGGACCTCAGCCAGGACTTGCTCGACATTGCCGAAAAACGGGCGCGGTCGCGCGGGTTGAAAAACTTCAGCACGCAAAAGGGGGATGCCCATTCCCTGCCATTTCCAGACGACAACTTCGATCTGGGCACATCGCGCTTCGGCGTGATGTTCTTTCGTGATCCCAGGAAAGCGCTAGGCGAACTGAGGCGCGTTTTGCGCCCCGGAGCGCGTGCCTGCTTTCTCGTCTGGGGCAGTTTCTATCAGCCCTATTGGAAGAGCATGATGGGCGCGGTTCATCGCCATGTGGGCGGGCCTTTGTTGCCGCCGGACGGACCGAATCCATTTCGTTTTGCCGAGCCGGGAAGTTTATCCGAGACGTTGCGCTTGGCTGGCTTTGGGGCAGTGGAGGAAAGCACCGTGACGTTGCCGTGGGCTTGGCCCGGACCTCCGGACGAAGTCTGGCAGCAAATGAAGGCGGTCGCGGTGCCATTTCGTGCCATGTTGGATCGCGTCCCAGCCGAGCGCTGGACCGAAATCGATGCTGAAGTCTCCCAAGAGGTAGCGCGTTATTTCGATGGAGAAAAGATCGCGTTCGGGGCTGAAGTGATCCTGGCTTCCGGACGAAAATGACGGGCGGACACGAGTGAAGATCAGGATTGCATGGATTGGTAAGACCAAAGAACCTGCAATTGCTTCTCTCACCGAAGAATATCTCAAGCGCATTTCACGATATGTGCCGACGGAAGGCATCGCGCTGCGCGATGAAGAGGACCTGCTGGCGAAATGCGGCGCCTCGGGAAAAGGAGGGTCCAAATCCACCCTGGTCCTGCTGGATTCCCACGGAAAAGAATTCTCTTCAGAGCAGTTCGCGAAATTTCTAGGGGACTATCAGGACCGCAATCCGCTTCCGCTCGTCTTCGCCGTCGGCGGAGCGGACGGATTTGGCAAAGACACAATCTCCGCCGCCCAACACGTGATCTCACTGGGAAAAATGACGCTGGCGCACGAGCTTGCGCGCGTGGTCCTGCTGGAGCAAATCTATCGTGCGTTCACGATTCTCAAGGGCCATCCATACCATTCAGGACATTGAGCGATGGCCTTAGTGTTTCTCAGCCCCTGTTCCCTGCAGCACGATTTTCAGGATTTGCTTGGAAAGCTCATTCACAGGAACGTCTTCCATATTGGCGAGCACCACGACGCCCGTGTGTTGTTCGGGCGCGATGAAAAAATTCGTGCTGGTTCCCTGCTGCCCGCCGTCGTGACCGACGTAGCGGATTCCATCCTCAGTGAGTGTTCCCCAGCCTAGAGCGTAACCGTTGGGCTGACCCTCGGAAGGTTTCAGCGGGGTCCACATCAAACTATGCGTTGCCGGTTTCAGCAGCTTGCCATTGAGGATTGCGATTTCAAAGCGCGCCATGTCTTCCGCGGAGGAGAGCCAGCCACCGCCCGGGATTTTGTAGCTGGAGTCCAGAAAATCAGAGTTTTCGACAGTACCTGATTTCGTCTTCTGATAAAAGCGGGTGCGGTAGGGAATGATCGCAAAGCGATCGTCCACTACCGTGTGCTCCATGCCCGCCGGCAGTAAGACGTTTTGCCGCATGTAATCCGTGTACTTCGCACCCGAGGCCCCTTCCATGACGCAACCGACAAGGGTGTAGCCCTGGGTCGAGTAATGAAACTGTTTGCCGGGCTCGGAGAGCAATGGATCATTCTTGAAGAAATCGAGTCCAGCCTGAATCGGATCATCGAAATGTTTTGTATTTCCGACCTCCGGATCGTCCTGCGAATTGGACTTGTAATGGCGGATCCCCGCCAAATGTCCCATCACGAGCCGCGTTGTAATTACGCCGGATTTCTGCGGGAAGGCGTGGCAGTATTTCTGGACCGGGCGGTCGAGGTCAAGCTTGCCTTGTTCCACCAGCTCCATGGCTCCGGTCGCGCTTAGAGATTTAGAAATCGAGGCCAGCCGGTAGAGCGTGCGCTCCGTAGCCGGGACATTATTCTCCAGGTCCGCGAAGCCGAATCCGCCTGCCCATTCCAACTCCGTGTTTTCGACCAGAGCTACCGAAATACCGGGAACGTGTGTGGTCGACATGAACTTCGAAATGGCCGCTTCGATCTGCGTTCGCTTCTCCGCCGAGAGGCGCTCTTGCGCCTCAGCTAGCGAGCTTAGAGTGGTGGCGACAACACACAGAACGAAAAGGCGCGGGAAACGGCGAAGGTGACTCGGCATAGGAATGCATTGTCTTCCGCGAGGGCTTCTGAAGCAACTTGTGACGGGTTTTCTGACGAGATCTACTGTGTGACTGTCGCCTGGTAGCTTACCGCCTGCCAGCGACCGGAGCGCCGGACCCAGATACGGGTGTAGCGATAGGGGCCGCTAAAATCCTCGCCCAGCTGGTGGCCTTTCACATCCGCACGCGCGGTAACAACGGCGGTGTCGCCGTAGAGGCGGACCACCATGTCGCTGACATCGATATTGTCGTAACGGAGCTGGCCGCTCCGGCGCGCCGAAATGGCCTCTTTCTTGGTCGTGACCTGGCCTAGCGGACTAATGGCGACATAATCATCTGCGAGCATGCGTAGAGGAAAATCCGCGTCGCGCCGCAGCGTGGCCTCTTTGGCCTGGCGCTCAATCTCCACAACCTCGCGGATCGTCTCCTGATCGCCAACGTCCACCAACACCGGCTTATTCCGGGGCGCTCCGTGCTGCGCGGAGAATGCCGGCATCGCCGTAAGCACGAAGCACCATAACAACGCAGATCTGTTGATCACGATGAGACCTCCGCGAAGTGCGAGGGACAGAGATCCGCCTGACCCGAGTTACGCAACTTTGGATGCTGGAGTTCCGTAGAAATATTCTCCCTTGCGAAAACATTTTTGGTGACTGAGAAGATTCGCGCTGCGCGATTCCGCAGAGCGAACGTACCTTCTATGAAAGTCGGAGACGTTGACGCCCGCGTTCGCTTTTATTCTGCCATCTCTGAGAGTTCAGCTCCTTTTCAATCCCCACCTGAATCAGGGTCTTAACCTCCGCAGTTGCAAGCCGGCTTCCCTCGCGTGGCCGTCTAAACCTTTGATAAGACGGAAACGAAACGTCAACAGAGAAGGATTGTTGTCCACCGCGGGACCGAACTGTCCACCATCGGACAGTGCGGTGCGAGGGATTCGCTCGCCCCGCGATGTTCCAGTTCGAGTAGAATCGGACATTCGCTCAGGACATGGCTGACATCCGTCGTGGTCTCATCATCGTGAATACTGGTCCGGGAAAAGGCAAGACCACGGCAGCCATGGGTACGGCCTTGCGAGCTGTGGGCCAGGGCATGCGAGTGCTGATGCTGCAGTTCCTGAAGGGATCGTGGCACTACGGCGAGCTCGATGCCGTCCAGGCATTTGGTGACAAATTCGTCATGAAGCAGATGGGCCGCGGCTTTGTGAAGGTCGGCACCGAGAAGCCGGACCCGGAAGATGTACGGATGGTCGAAGAGGCTTGGTCGGAAGCGGGGGCGGCGATCGCATCCGGCACCTGGGACCTCGTGATCCTGGATGAGATAAACTATGCGATCAGCTATGGAATGCTGGATCCCGCCGAGGTGGTCGAGAGTTTGAAGAAGAAGCCGGAAATGGTGCACGTCATCTTGACTGGCAGGAATGCTCACTCGACAATTATCGAGATTGCCGACACCGTGACCGAAATGCGCCAGGTGAAACACGCGTACGAGAAGGGCGTGATGGCCCAGAGAGGAATCGAGTACTGATTATGTAATTTGGTAATTTTGTAATCGGGTAATTTTGTAATTTATTAATCGCAGTAATTTACGGCGTTACCCGCATCTTCAATTACTCAATTACCAAATTACAAAATTACCAAATCCCCATGGCCTGGTTCAAACGCGAATCCGCTGAGCTGGACACCTCAGGCGAGAAAAAAGTTCGCACCGAAGGACTCTGGGTCAAGTGTGAGAACTGCCGCCAGATCATCTGGAAAAAGGATCTGGAAGACAACATCAACGTCTGCCCGAAGTGCGACAAGCACTTCCGCATCGACGCCCGCGCCCGGCTGGCTTTGCTGATGGATGACAACCAGTACGAGATCCTGGACGCGAACATCTCTTCTACCGACCCATTGAAGTTTGTAGATCTGAAACCTTATTCATCTCGTTTGAAGCACGCGCAGAAGGATACGGGACTGAAGGATGCTGTCATTAATGCCAATGGCAAGCTCATGGGCCGCCCGATTGTGGCCAGCGTGATGGAGTACGCTTTTATCGGCGGCAGCATGGGCTCGGTGGTGGGCGAGATGATTACGCGCGCGGTGGAGCGCGCCGCCGATACGCGTACGCCTTTGATCATCGTCTCGGCTTCGGGGGGCGCCCGCATGATGGAAGGCGTGATCAGCCTGATGCAGCTGGCGAAAATCTCCTCCGCCCTGGGGAAATTGGATAAGGCGAAAGTGCCGTACATCTCATTGCTGACCGATCCGACTACCGGGGGCGTGACCGCCTCGTTTGCCATGCTGGGCGACTTGAACATCGCCGAACCTGGGGCGCTGATCGGGTTCGCGGGACCGCGCGTGATCGAGCAGACGATCCGGCAGAAGCTTCCGCCCGGCTTTCAGCGGAGCGAATTCCTGCTACAACACGGAATGCTCGACGCCGTAGTTCCCCGCAAGCAGTTGAAGCCATATATCGCGCGCGCTTTGGACTTCATGGTGGCGTGAGAGAAGCTATTAGCTACTAGCTATTAGCTTTTAGCTCTTAGCTGGAATCAAATGCATCCAGGTCTCTTTGTTCCCATTTGAGAATCAAAGATAAGCATGTCCATTTGCTCCCATCGCCTAGAGTTGTTCACGATGCGAGCTAACGGCTAAAAGCTAAGAGCTAAGAGCTAAGAGCTTCTTCATGTCCTACGAAACTGCAGTCGCGAGCATGTTTGCCCTGGGGCACGAACTGGCGAGTACTCCTTCGCAGAAGTTCGACCTGGAGCATATGCGGGTGCTGCTGCGGGCCCTGGGGCATCGGGAGAGGACTTTTCCCAGCGTGCTGATCGCGGGCACGAACGGCAAAGGCTCGACGGCTGCGACGCTGGCTTCGATTTTGCACGCGTCCGGGCTGAAGACTGGGTTGTACACGTCGCCGCACCTGATCCGCATCAATGAGCGTACCCGCATCGGCGGCGAACAGATCAGGGATGAAGATTTCGCCCAACTGCATGGAGAGGTCGACAGAGTATCCGAGCAACTCGTAGAGACGGGGAAACTCCCCTGGCATCCCAGCTTTTTCGAGATGATGACCGCGATCGCCTTCCGCTACTTCGCACGGGAGCGGGTGGATGTGGCCGTGCTGGAAGTTGGCATGGGAGGGCGCCTGGATGCGACCAACGTAGTCGAGCCCCTAGTCAGCGTCATTGCCGACATCTCCCTGGATCACCAGAAATTTCTGGGTAATACCGTTACCGAAATAGCGCGCGAGAAGGTGGGCATCATTCGGCCGGGCGGGGTCGTGGTGACTCTGCCCCAACAGCCGGCTGCGAATGACGTCATCGGGAACACGATTCTTGAAATGGACGCCAGGGGAATCAGTGCAGTCCAGTATGTTCCGCCGGTCTCTCCGGGCAGTACTCAATACCTCGCGCCCAGTGACCAGAGAGGCCGGTCGCGGTATCCGCTGGAGGTCATGGGGAAGCAGATTCTGGTCGACACCCCGCTGGTAGGCCGCCACCAGTTACGCAACGTGGCGTTGGCCATTGCCGCAGCCGAGCAAGTGGCGAAGAAGGGGTTTGCCGGGATTACCGCGGAATCAATTGAGCGCGGTATTCGCGCCACGACATGGCTGGGTCGATTCCAAGTCATCGAGCCCAAACCGGGGTGGCCAGAGATCGTGCTCGATGTGGCGCACAATCCGGCAGGAGCGTGGGCCCTGCGCTCCGCCCTTTCGGAGCGCTATGGCGACCGCCCGCTGGTTTTTGTTTTCGGAGCCATGCGCGACAAGGCAATCTCAGAGATAGCCGAAATCCTGTTCCCCATGGCCGACCGGGTCATTGCCACACATGCCGGAAATCCGCGGGCCGCGACGCCCGAAGAGATCCGCGCGGCGGGCAGCAGGACTGGGGCGGAGATCGGGTGCATCACGGCAGTGCCAGCGGCTTTGGAGCGGGCGCGGCAGGGTGCTTTGCCGGACGGAGTCATGGTCGTAACGGGGTCGATTTATCTGGTTGGGGAAGCCATGCAAGTTTGGGGCTTGCGCGCCTGAAAATGCCGCGATTGTTTTCCCCTACAATGGGATCTGTGCAGGAAGTCAATTCATCGGTGGATCAGGTTGAGAGCGGGCGGCGGGATTTGCCCGTTGCTCCCTCGCGTCCAAGCCCTCACGCGATGCCGGGGCTAAAGTACGGCTGGCTGAGCCGGCTCCGTTCTTATCTGATCATCGATCCGCTGATCTGGCTGTACACGGTGGTCCTGGGATTGATCGCCCTTCCCGGCGGGATTGCGGACCGCGATGGCCGTCGCCTGCACTGGTTCTCGCACGCCTGGTCGTGGCTGATTATGAAGTCGGTCTTTTCGCCCGTGAAGGTCACCGGGCTGGAAAAAATCGATACCTCCAAGCCGCACATTTATGCCGTGAACCACGCATCGGCCATGGACATTCCGATGTTGTACGTCAATCTGCCCTTTCAGTTCCGGATTGCGTTCAAGAAAGAACTGCTGGCTTACCCGGTCGTGGGCTGGCAATTGAAGCGGTCGGGACAGGTCTGCATCGATCAGCAGAATCCCGCGCGTTCGATCAGCAGCATCCGCGCAGCATTGAAGGGGCTGCAGCAAAATTTACCGCTGGTGATCTTTCCAGAGGGAGGACGCACCCCCGATGGGGAGATCAAACCTTTTCTGGCGGGTGCGTTTTTCCTCGCCATCAAGGCTCAGGTGGACGTCGTCCCCATAGCCCTCGTAGGCACGTATGAGTTGTTGCCCATGAATACCTATCACATCAAATGCCGCCCGCTGGAAATGCGAGTAGGAGAGCCGATCTCCACCACCGGGCTGAGCATGCATGACCTGCCGGCGCTCTCCGAGCGAGTGCAGAAGGCCGTTGAAGACTTGTACTACCGGCCGTGAAAATCAGTTGCAGCCATGTAGCTCACGGACTCCTTCAGGCAGCTTTCTGGTCTTCATCGCACAACTTCTGATAATGCTCGCGCCCGCGCTGATATCCCCGCGTAAACGGTTCTTCCACGTTCTCTCCCGGAAATTGCCGGCGCACGTCCTCCAAAGTCGCGTCCATTTCGGATGAGACCTGGTCGAATTCCATGCAACGCGTTCTGGCGTGGAGGGCGGCTTCGAAGCCCATGCGATAGAACTTCTCGTCCTGGGTAAAGTTTCCGCCGCAATTTTGACAGTGCTCTTGCTCGGCGCTGCGCAGCCCGGTCCACCACTGCTCGCGGGCGGCATCCACGGAGTCGGCTCCCGCCTGCTTCAGCCGATCTCGAACCATCGAAGCCTGGCCGTCGTTTTCGGCAAGGGCGACTACAATGCTCTGGCCATGGCGGAGGCAGTCTTCATAGACGAAGATTTCGTCTTCGGGCAGGCCTTCGTAGGTGGACTTTTCAATCCTTCCGGCAGCCGTGCCTCCGATGGTCGCACCCGCCGCCCCGAGAATGCCGGCGCCCAGCAGGCCTAGCGCCGTCACCGGTCCTATCCCGGGAATCAGCGCCATCAAAACCGACCCTCCGGTGAACCCGATGCCTCCGCCCAGCAAGGCTCCAATGGCGTTGCCCATGCCCGGCTGCTCGGTTGTGTCCCTGGGAACCGCCCGCATCTCCTTGTCCACATGATCCACGGTACCCGGAGTCAGGAGCGTGATTTTGTCTTCGGGAATGGCCGTATTTCGCAGCTCACTTAAGGCCCGTTCTGCACTTTCCCGCGTGTGGAATACTCCAGTAACTGCTTCCATAGCTACCTCTTTCGATTGAAATCGCTAACTCGATCTATGCTTAGATACCTGAAAGGGCCCTCCTGGCCTGAATTTTTTCTGGCCGTAACCTTTTCCAAAGCCCTGGCGTTTACCCTGATGTACAGCAACAACCGCGGAGAATTCGTTGAAGGCTCTGAAGAAAGAAGCGGACGAGCGGCTTCTGATCGAAGCTGCGCAGAAGGATCCCGCCCGTTTCGCCGATCTGTACGAACTCAATTTCGAGCGAGTGTATGCGTACATTGTACGGAGGGTACGAGACCGCGCCGAAACGGAAGATCTGACGTCAGAGACATTTCAACAGGCGTTGGCGAACTTGAAGCGGTTTGAGTGGCGTGGGATTCCGTTTGCGGCCTGGCTGTTCCGGATCGCGGCCAATCTGATTTCCGACCGCTACCAGCGTGCGGGACGGGAAGTTTCGGACGATGCGGCCATCGAATCGGCCCAGGTCAGTCCGTCGGATATTGAGGAAGTGGAGCGCCGGGCCACGCTGTTCCGCCTGGTCGAGACCTTGCCCGCGGAGCAGAAAAAAGTTGTGGTATTGCGGTTCGTGGAACAGAAGAGCATCAAAGAGGTGGCGCGGGAGATTCGCAAGACTGAGGGCGCGGTAAAGCAATTGCAGTTTCGAGCGCTGACCAGCCTGCGGGCGCGCATGGAGGGTGCCGATGCCTAAGCGCTCTCTAAGACCAGGGAATGGCGACGGCAAGAAGATCGAGCAGTTGAACCGCGCGCTGGAGCAAATGATGGCGCGCAACGATGGGCGAGTCGGGAAGCCGGGCGCGGAAATCGAGCCCTTGGTGCGCATCGCGGCGGAATTGCGCAATCTGCCGAATGCGAAGTTCAAGGCACGATTGAAATCTGAGCTGGGAGGAACACGACGTATGTCTACCGTAGCCCAACCCGTTGCAGCCACGCGCACGATTGCAGCCCCAAGATTGGCATTCCGAGATGCCGCGAAAGCCATTGAGTTCTACCAAAAAGCTCTGGGCGCGAAGGAAACTTTCCGCTTTGAAGCGGGAGGGAACATCGCGCACGCCGAGATCGCAGTAGGAGACTCCATCATTCACCTGACTGAGGAATGGCCGGAGGGTGGCCGCTTCAGCGCAGAGACTCTGGGCCATTCCCCCATTTCCCTGGATATCACTGTGCCGGATGTCGATTCTTTTGCCGAGCGCGCCGTCGCCGCAGGGATGAAGGTGATCCGTCCCCTCAAAGATCAGTTCTATGGACATCGTGATGTGACGATGCTCGATCCGTTCGGCTATTCCTGGACTGTTTTCACCGTGACAGAAGAGATGTCGATCGAAGAAATGCACCGGCGCATGAAGGGCATGATGGAAGGCCCCGAGGGCGGGAAGGTCGAGGGCAAGGCGGTCAGCTTCGTTCGTCCCGGGTTACGCCGGCTGACGCCTTACCTGGTGGCTGCAAACGGACTCGATCTGCTCGACTTCGCCGTTGCCGGCTTGGGAGCCAAAGAATTAGCGAGGATCGTGATGCCTACCGGGGTCCATGGGGAAGTGCAAATCGGAGACTCGGTTGTCATGATGGGCGGAGGCATCCCTGGCAAACAGTTCCCGGGCACGCTGCAGCCGGCGGCGCTGCATGTCTACGTGGAAGACGCAGACGCGGTGATCCAGAAGGCGGTAGCCGCAGGCGCGACTCTGATCGACGAACCGGTGGACCAGGACTATGGCGAGCGCTCAGGCACGGTCAGAGACCTTGCCGGGAATGTGTGGTACATCGCCAGGAGTTTTGGCAATCGCGTGGTGCCGGAGGGACTGCACAGCGTGAATCCGTATCTGCATCCCCTGCGCGCGGAACCGGTGATAGCGTTCCTGAAGCGTGCGTTCGGGGCGGAAGAAATCTTGAAGTACGCGTCCCCGGATGGCGTGGTGAACCATGCGGCGGTGCGTATCGCCGACTCGGTGATCGAGATGGGCGAGGCTCACGGGAAATATGAACCCATGCCTGCGATGTTTTATCTCTACGTGCCGAGCGTGGAAGCGGCGTATCAGCAGGCGCTGAGCGCCGGGGCAACCTCGATTCAGGAACCCGCCGACCAGCCCTACGGCGACCGCAACGCCGCAGTGAAGGACAACTTCGGATACAAGTGGTACCTGGCCACGCACATCAAGGATGTGGCTCGCTAGCCAGTGCGGGGGAAATCGATTCGAGTTGGACGATTCCCTGGCCGAGGCGCACGCGTCGGGAACTTTTCGTACGGCCTTCTTGGTATTGACAGCGCATCGATTTTTGATAGAGTGCGCGCTATCTTTCGGCCCTTTCATGGGTCTGTGGTGCCCCGCCGATCGACGTCAGGAGTGACAATGCTGAAAATTAAAGCTCTTGTTCTGGGGGGTGTACTTTGCCTGCTTGCCGCTGCGTGCTACGCCGACAGGGTAACTACGATCCCGATCACTGGTTCCACTTACGACGGGTTCGCAACCACAGAAGGTGACTACAAGATTCAGGGACCAGGTCTAAGTCTCTGGCAGGCAGATCCAGGTGGCCCGAGCTTTATCGGTTTCTGCACCATTGGAACCGTCTGCAATTTCAGTTGGAGCCCTGTGGATCCTGCGTCATTCTGTACCCTTTGCACGACATTCTCAGGCGGTTCATTCGGGTCCACGCAAGCGCAGTGGTTGGAGCCGGAGCTGGTTTTCACGGGCTCAGCGTTTTATTCGGGGGGCAATACGTTGACCATGAGTTTCACAGTTAGCGGGACGGTCTACGGCTTTCAACTGGTCGGTTGCCTCAGCGACGGTTCTAACTGCAGTCAGGGGCCGCAGGTATTCGCATTGAAGATCTCCGGAACCGGGACCGAGACTCTCACCATCAACGACTTTAGCGGTACGCCATCTGAGATCGTTGGTTTGTGGGGCACATTCTCAGGAACCGCGACGCCTGTGACGGCGACTCCGGAGCCAGGATCGATGATCCTGATGGCTACCGGTCTGGCGGGGGTATGGATGAAAAGGCGGACAAGAGTTTAGGACCGAATCTCCCGCGCGATGGTCGCGTGTCCCCGCATTTCCGAAGCTTCCGAAGCAAAAACTCGGACCGACTTACGCAAAGTATTCATAATCCTAGGCTTGGACGATTGCCCCGATATTTAGCTCGCAAAGTATTAAAAGTAGATACTTTAGGGGTAAAGTATTCTGGAATACAGGGTTAGGGGCCGATTATCGCCTGGGTGTGAAAACATTTTTTTGTGACCGAACTCGGCAAAGTATTGAGGGTAAATACCTTAGCGTCCGAAGCCCCAAACTGCCGGCTGCAAAGTATTGTCAAAGAAGAACTTACACGCAAAGTATTCCGGAATAGAGACTTAGAAGGCCCGGGTTGCAGGTCGGGCTGGGTGCCTCTGGCGGAATGATTTTGCGATGCGAATGCGCACGAGTCCATTGTGCGCTTTTCATGGCGAGGGTCAAGGTTGTTGGTCACATGGAAGGGGGGTTTGGCTGTGGAAAAGTGAGGGCTCGGTATTCTTGCCGATATCATTTTTGCAGTTCAGCCTCGACCGCCACATCGAATTTTGAATAATACTTTTTCACATCAGCCGCGCCGTATTTGTCGCGGAATTTCTCGATGACGGACTTCACGGCGTCAGACTTGGTAATCGGCTTCGCCCTGAGTTCCGCCTCCGCCCCCCGGGCATCAACCTCAATCTGCGGGTTCTTGAGCACGTTCTGATACCACTGGGTCTCAGAACCATGAACGGGCAGAAGATAAAGTGTTTCGCCTTCAGCTACGAACCAGACGGGATTGGTGATGGTCTTGCCGGATTTCCTGCCAACAACACTGAGCTTGAGTTCGCGGTAGCGCGAGAGGCGGTCCTTCAGGTTCTCGTTCCGACTTGGCATGTTCTCATCTCACACTCGATGTGGCCACTGTACGCCACTTGGCAATTCATCGGAACCGAATTCTCAATGAAGCACTCGACCGCTGCCAGGAACCTTGGGAGGCAGAGAACTATGCGGCAGAAGTGGTCGCATCAGAATGGCATCACCTAGATTCGCAGGGCATGTCATGGCCGTAGACTTCGATGAAGGTGCCCCCGCAGAGCTCAAGAAGTCTGGCGTCTGGGGATAGCCCCATCCTTTGCAAAAAAAGCAAAGGATGGGCCACCCCCGTTCTGTGCTGGCGGGAAAGATGCGCCGCTCGCCGTGCATTACCCACGTGATCTAGCCAACCCGGCCAGCAGCCGCGCAAAATCAACCGCGCAGGGTATATTGAACCTGTTTCAGCGAGATTCCAGTGTGTAGGGCGGCAGAAATATGAGAGGAACATTCAGGCACGCGCTGTTCATCGTCAGCCTCGCCGGACTATCGCTGACTGGAGCTTCGCGGCCCGTTGCCGCCGATGAGCCCGGTGGGCTTTGCTGTCTATGCATGTGCCACTCGGCTGACGAAAACAAGTGCACGCGCGCGTGCGTCAAGATGCAGCACGGCACCAAGATCATCGAAGAGCCGGAGATGAAAAGCTGCACTCGGTCGTGCATCCAAAAAGGTGTAACCCAGATATTCTTCTCGCCCGACGGTAGCAGTTACGTGATCGTTACACGCTGAGGCGGGCCCTCTCGTCCAGTTGCGGCTGAATATTCACCGCCCTCCAGTCACCCTCGAACTAGCCGGTGTTTGAGGGGAAGTATGCATCGGGAAAAATTCGGCTCACTCCTCCTGAACACCTCAGCTTTGACCTTGGGGCTCGCGCGGTTCGTGGAAACGGGAATCAGAGCCGATCCATCTTCCGAAGCCGAAAGACAAAAATTAGAAGTGCAAAGTATTTCGGAATAGAGATAGAGCTCGGAGTGCAACGGGTTGGGCGTCTCTGGCGGAAGATTTTGCGATGCGAGTGCGCACGAGTCTATTGTGCGCTTTTCATTGCGAGGGTCAAGGTTGGCGTCACATCAAAAGGGGGTTGGGTTGTGGAAAAAGTGAGGGCTCGATGTTCATGCAAGAAAAATGGAGATAGTTCCGTGCACTCCACGCCGGTCCCCCAGGTTTTCCCGAGTCAGTCATCCATGGTAGAGCGGTGAAGATCGCAAACCCGCTCCGCGAGTTCAATTAGGTTCTCTACCTGAGATACTGCTCCCAAGATCAGGGCTGCCATGGGAAGAGACACAGTTTTTTGTGTTTCGGGTGCCAGAAGCGCATGAACTATTTCGAGGGAGGGCATCGCTACTCCTAAAGTCGTATTGGTGAGGAATCGCCTCACATGAATAGGATTCTGCAGTTCGACTAAGGGTCGTTTCAATACGGTCAACACCCAATTACGAAGGTACATGTCCTCTGGGTCGATCGTGAGAACAGAAGCTAAACGCAAAGTTGGGCCAGCAGGCAAACAAAACCGGTAAACGTCCCGTCTGTATGAATGCATAAGTGAAATGAAGAAGGGTTCTCGAAGCGGCTACGATGCTGAGACCGGCGAGGAAAGCGCCGGCTCAGAAAGCTCACTTGGAGAACCCCATGAACAGCCTTCACTATATCGGATTCGACGTACACAAGAAATCCATCAGTTTCTGCGTCAAGACGGCAGCTGGCGAGATCGTGGAAGAAGGTGTGATCCCGGCAGAACGCGGGGCCTTGCGGCAATGGGCCTCGGCGCGACCGCAACCCTGGCGGGGAGCCATGGAAGCGACCTTGTTCAGCGGCTGGATCTACGACACTCTGAAGCCTTACGCCGAGCAGTTGGAAATGGCGCATCCTGCCAAAATGAAAGCCATCAGCGCGGGCAAGAAGAAAAGCGACACCATCGACGCACGCACCATCGCCGACTTGGTACGCTGCAATCTTTTGCCCGCCTGCTATGTCGCCACACCACGAGTTCGCGAACTGCGGCGCCTGCTGCGTTACCGCAGCCTGGTCGTGAGCGAAGCGGTGCGTATGAAGAACAAAATGGCGGGACTGCTCATGGAAACCGGCGCTCTTTACGTGAAGGAGAAGTTACACCGAAAGAAATACTTCGCCAGCCTGCTGGAGGATCTGGAAGAAGTACCGGAATCGGTGAAGGATCTGCTGCGCTTAAGTCGCGGCGCGTTGGAGATGTTCGAGAGCACGCAGAAGCGACTGGTCCGCGAATTACTTGCCGACGCCGAGCTGGCGCAACGGGTGCAACGGCTGATGAGCATCCCTGCAGTCGGAGAAATTACCGCTCTGACCTGGGCGTTGGAGGTGGGCGATCCGCACCGCTTTCATTCCGGCTCCGATGCCATGAGCTACTGCGGACTCACTGCTGCCTTGAAATCCTCGGCGGGCAAGCAGCAACGCGGACCTATCTCCAAACAGCGCAATCATTGGCTGCCGACCACGCTCATCGAAGCGGCCAAGCTGGCCCCGCGATGGAATCCGCAACTGGCGGCCCTACATGCCCGCGAGTTGGAACGTGGACATCGCAACCGTGCCACGTTGGCGGTGGCCCGCAAACTCGTTACCTATCTGCTGGCCGTCGACAAAAGCGGCCAGGTCTTCCAAGCGCGTGCGCCGCTGGAAGTACCAAGACAAAAAGCTGCCTAAAAAGGAAAAACTTTGAACCAAGCGGCGATCGACCGGCCGTTCCTCGCCACCTCGGGGACTGGGCAGAGGAGTTTCGACTCCCGATGCTCCTTACCGTCTGTATCGAGGCCGGCCGGACAACCCTAACTCATACTTCGTGGACCGGGCCCACGCACGGTTCCCGCAAATGGATGTCTGGCCAAGCTGCCGCTTTGGCCGCTACGCAGGATCGAACGCCGTTCGCCAACTTATCTGCTCCACGCCCGCTTCGAGGCCCCACTCTTCCAAGCGCCAGGAGACCTCCGTCTCCTCTTGACTATTACTTATCATGGATGTCCCGAGGTTTCTGTACGCCGATGACGAAGCTGGACTGGGGGTCAACGAGCCGCGGAGAGCATGGCTAACGTGAGAAGAGTCACTTGATTCGGCAGTTGCGGTGCCCAGCCTTCGAAAACCGCGAAGGCTGGGGCAGCCGGTTCATTGGTTGGTCCAGCAAAACGCAAAGCTGGGCCAGCCCCCGCGCCCCGCAGAGCTCAAGAAGTCTGGCGTCCGGGAAAAGCCCCATCCTTTGCAAAAAACGCGAAGGATAGGCCACCCCCGTTCTGTGCTGGCGGGAAAGATGGGCCACTCGCTTAGTGCAGTAACGTGATTGATGTCACTGACAGCAGTACGGCTTCGCCCCGAAGATACAGACTAAATCTTATTTACCTGCGCAAAGAGCATTTGCCGGAACGCCTGCAACACTTGCCGAGGGTCTCCACCTAATCAACTCTAGCCAAAGAAAGGAGCATGCAATGAAAGGCTCAGAAGAGCTTCCAACGTTCGTGATTTAAGATCCGGCGTCCCACCCGCTCCAGAGAAAGCCAGCATACGGAGTTTTCGGTATGGACAAACAGAGCAAACGAGACAACAGTTGTACCCCGCCGATTCGGCCCCTTCGATTTCTACAAGGAGTGCTCCCATGAAACATCTTCGCTTTGCGCTAGGCGCGCTTTTCCTGTTGGTGTCACTTGCCGCCCAAGCTGATAGTATTCCCGTTTTCCAGATCACTGATGCCTTTATTTATCTTGAGCCCGAATTTGAATTTATGAGCTTCAATTTCGCTGGACCCGGTATCACCGTCGTTGGAGTAGGAAGCTTCGATTGCCCTTCCGGATGTCTTGAGCACTTCTTACCTGAAGGTACGCCCATCGATTTTGGGAATTTTCTTCCTACGGTGGAGACAATGCAGCTTGGCGGAAAGACCTACGGTTACGCGCAAGCCGTCCTGAACACATGGACCATGAACTTCTTCACCGCTCTCTCCGTTCCTGACCAGGACGGCAAGGCAATACTAAACGGGAATGGGCTAATACCGGGGAGTGTTGACACGGCAAACGGAACGCTTCAGTTCGAAATTAAAGTACCCGTAGGACAGCTCGGATTGAGTTGGGTACAGAACTACGAGTATCCATCCTATTACACACCGTTCCCCGGCATATTTTCAGCAAAGCTGAGTCCGGTGCCTGAACCGGGCAGTGTAGTCATGCTGGTGACTGGATTGGCTGGCATTTTGAGCAGCGCAGGATTCAGCCGCAGGCATTCGCAACGGGAAAAAAGCAGCCGGGAATAGCAAACGCCCGCCGGATTAGCGTTTGTGGCTAACGCCTTCTCTCTTGGAGTCGCGGTTCAAAGCGAGCCTGGACGCACTTCTGATACGGGCACCAAAACGCGCGATCTTCCAGAAGCGCAAGGAGGGCCCGCGTTTGCTTCCATGGTTCACAGTGATGTAGGTTCCACTGCGACACTAGAGGGCAGCATCGGAATTGAGCGGAGTGCTATTACACTCATCCCCCTCGTGCGCATGCGCCCCCTCGTACGTGCGCACGAGCGAACGAGCGCTGCGCATGGGCGCGAGGGTCCCGGGCCAAAGTCAAATTCTGTTGTTTTGAGGGATGGAGCCGCTTTCCCCGTCGCCAGATCCTACCCCACGCGGCGGGTGGCCCATCCTTTGCGTTTTTTGCAAAGGATGGGGCTTCCCAATTCTGAACCCATAAGATCTTGACTCTCTCTTTTCTCCCGCTGCGCGCTGCTCTCCGGCTCAAAGTGAAATCATGCCCACACGCCTCAAGCGCTACTACGGAGACGATCATCTGCACTTTCTCACCTGCAGTTGCTACCACCGCCAGCGTTGGCTGTCTCAGCCCCGCCGCCGCGATCTGTTCCTGGAGATTCTAGAGCAAGTCCGGCAGCGCTACCATTTCGTGGTGGCCGGATATGTCGTCATGCCCGAGCACATCCATCTGCTCATCAGTGAGCCCGAACGCGGCACGCCCTCCACCGTCATGCAAGTCCTTAAGCAACGCTTCGCCCGCCGCGTCCTGCGCCGCAAACGCCGCAGCCCCGCGCAGCGTGAGTTCTGGCCCGACCAGCCGCATGTATGGCAGCATCGCTTCTACGACTTCAACGTCTGGAGCGAGCGCAAGCGCATCGAGAAACTCCGCTACATGCACCGCAACCCTGTGAAGCGCGGACTGGTGCTGGCACCGGAACAATGGCATTGGAGCAGTTATCGCAGCTACGCCTATCAGGAGGCAGGAAAAGTAAAGATCAATCAGTGGCCGAAGGCGGTGATGAAGGTGCGCCCCGCAGCTTAGCTGAAGAGCTCAAGGAGTCGGCGTCTGGGATTGCCCCCATCCTTTGCAAAAAACGCAAAGGATGGGCCACCCCTGTTCTGTGCTGGCGGGAAAGATGGGCCACCCGCCGACATTGTTAGAGATGGCGATGTTTCGCCAATTACGAGTTAGGTTTCAGCGTTGCGATGCACGAGGATGTTGGCAGGATGTGCACTCCCCCGCTTTCGAGCTACGGTACCGCATTGAGCTTTTCGTAGAACCACATCGCCGCGAGCACCATCAGAAAGACCCCAGACCCGATGCTGAACACGCGCATCGGAATAGTAAGCCGGTTGACCTTGGCCAGCAATTCCGTCTGCTCCTCGTGCATGTGCGAACTCGCGTCATCCAGAAACAACTGGTCATCCCTGTGCATCGTAAGTGTGCTCTTGTAGATCAGGAGGACAATCAAACCGATAGCGAAAAGTCCGAAGATCAGCGCAACAATTGTCAGTGTCATAACCCAACTCCGCAGATTCCACCTAGGATGGTCCCACATTCCAGCACGCAAAACTGATCAGTATTGGTCATACACGCCGGTAATACACCCGGCCCTGGCGCCAATGAGTGAAATATAGGGATGATTCGCCAGTTTACGCGACACGTCGTTTTATGCGGTTCATGTGGTCGCGGTATGCAGACTGAAATTCCGACTCCTCTGCGCCTGTCAGAGGTCTCCTGACACCATTTGCTAGAGCTACAACAAATGCGCCAGCAGAACGGATGTTCGAGACTGCCTCGGCAATCGTTTTGGCACAGGGGTATGGGAGAGACCTCGGGAGGTTATATCCAAAGTCTTCCCACTCGACCAACTCATATCGGGTGCTCATACAAAATTACCTTCAGTTCACTACCATGCGATACGCAATCAGACGGCTTCGCTGTGCTGCCGAGCGGTTCTGAACGCATGTAAGGCATAGAGTGCGTCGTCCAAGGCTTCCTCTTCTTCCGCTGTTCCCTTGCCATAGAAAATCTCTCGTCCACGGGTTTTCACGGCTTCTTCAGCTTCGGAGACTCGCTGAGGGAGAAGAGCTTTGTTCGTTTCCAGAATGGCGGCTCTGTACAGAGTCTTCCAGCGATTCAGGCATGGGGGAAATGCCGTACGCATAACGACCTCCGAATGGAAATAACGATAAACTGAGAGGGCTTGCCTGCTGTTTGATAGGTAGAGGTCTTCTAACTCCACCATAGTCCCATCGGTGCAGAAGTCAAGTCGAATTCGAAGTTTCGATGAATGCGTGCCGATGATCTTGCAGGCAGGAGATGAGCTGATCCAATTCCCAGTCCAAACATGATTTTCAGATGGGGGGTGTCTCCGGGACTATCTCTTTCCCTTCTCCCCTTCCGCGGTTTGACCCTCCCCACGGGCTTCTTTAGACTGAAAGATTCAGACCACCTGCAGGTTCCTAACTATGGCTGACAGCATTCATGTGAAGCTCCCGGACGGGAGTGTCAAAGAAGTCCCCAAGGGCACGACGGCGCTGGAGGTTGCCAAGGAGATCAGTCCGCGGCTGGCGGATGCGGCGCTGGTGGCGAAGACCAATGGCAATCTGATCGATCTGGCGAAGCCGCTGGAGAGTGATACCGATTTTCAAGTTCTGACCGAAAAGAATCCCGAGGCGCTGGAAGTTTACCGGCATTCGTCGGCGCACCTGCTGGCGGCGGCGGTGCTGGAGCTTTTTCCGGAGACCAAGCTGGGGCATGGTCCGGCGACCGAGAGCGGGTTTTTCTATGACTTTTACCGTCCGACGGCGTTCACGCCCGAGGATCTGGGAAAGATCGAAAAGAAGATGCAGGAGCTGGTGCAGCAGAACATTCCGTATGCGCGCGAGTTTCTGCCTCGTGACCAGGGCCTGGCGGAGTTCAAAAAAGAAGGCGACTTCATGAAGTGCCACTTCATCGAGCAATTCACCAAGCCCGATGAAAAGATTTCCATCTACCGCACCGGCAAGTTCACCGATTTCTGCCGCGGGCCGCACCTCCCTTCGACCGGCAAGATCAAGGCGTTCAAGCTGCTCAACATTGCGGGCGCGTACTGGCTGGGAGATGAAAAGAATCCGCAACTGCAGCGAATCTATGGCACCTCATTCTTCTCGAAGAAAGATCTGGACGATTACCTGAAGCACATCGAGGAGACCAAGAAACGCGACCACCGCGTGCTGGGCAAGCAGCTGGACCTGTTTTCGATCCAGGAGCTGGCGGGGCCGGGGCTGATTTTCTGGCATCCCAAGGGCGGGATCATCCGCAAAGAGATGGAAGACTGGATGCGCGAGCAGTACCTCAAACGGGGATACTCGCTGGTGTACACGCCGCATGTGGCGCGGCGGCAGCTCTTCTACACCTCGGGGCACGAAGGCTATTACTCGCAGAATATGTTCGACGCGCATGGAACTCGACGACGCCGAATACCGGCTGAAGCCGATGAATTGTCCGGGGCACATCCTGGTCTATAAAGATTCGCTGAAATCGTATCGCGATCTGCCGGTGCGGCTGGGCGAGTTGGGAACGGTGTACCGGTACGAGCGGTCGGGAGTGATGCATGGATTGCTGCGCGTGCGGGGCTTTACCCAGGATGATGCGCACATCTTCTGCACGCCGGAGCAGATCGAAAGCGAGATTGCGGCGTGCCTGGAATTTGCGCTCGACGTTCTCAAGGATTTCGGCTTCGACAAATTCCAGACGGAGCTTTCGACGTGGAATCCTGAGGATCGCAAAAATTTTGTGGGCAGCGAAGAGCAGTGGGTCCATGCCACGCAATCGCTGGAGAAAGTTCTGAAAGAGCGCGGAATCGAGTACAAGACGATTCCGGGCGAGGCTGCGTTCTATGGGCCGAAGATTGATATCAAGCTGGTGGACGCGATCGGGCGGCTATGGCAGCTTTCGACGGTGCAGTTCGATTTCAATCTGCCGCAGCGCTTTGGATTGGAATACGTGGCGGAAGACGGCTCGCGCAAGCAGCCGGTCATGGTGCATCGGGCGCTCTACGGGTCGGTGGAACGGTTCTTTGGGGTGCTGATTGAGCACTATGCGGGAGCGTTCCCGGTGTGGCTGTCTCCGGTGCAGGCGGTGATGATCCCGATCAGCGAGCGGCACGCGGAGTACGCCAACAAAGTTGCTTCCCAGCTGAAGGCGATTGGGGTGCGCGTGGAAGTGGACGCGCGGAACGAGAAGATGAACGCGAAGATTCGCGAGCACGCGATGCAGAAAGTGCCGTTCCTGCTGGTGGTGGGGGATAAGGAGTCCGAGGCGGGGAAGGTGAACGTGCGGACGCGGGGGAAAGAGAAGACGGAAGACATGGGCGCGGCGGAGTTTGTGGAGAAGATTGGGAAGCTGATCGCGGAGAAGAGTCCAAACCTATAACGCTTACGGTAGTCCCCCTCACCCTGCCCTGAGCGAAGTCGAAGGGCGGTCCAGGTTTCATGTAGCGATAGCCGCCTCGGCTGTCCAGGCGAGCGGGAGCTCGCCTTTTTACTTTCGAAGATCAAGGCGCGGAGCTTCGCTCCGCTGGACAGCCTGAGAGAGGCTGTCCCTACGCGGGCTGTCCTTACGCGAAGGTCTGGCATTACCATGGGGGCGTGAATTTGCTGGTGGAGCGCTTGCTTGCCCATATTCGCCGGGAGCAACTCCTGGCGCCTGGGGATCGTGTGGGCGTGGCGGTTTCTGGGGGGGGCGATTCGGTTGCGCTTTTGCGATTGCTGCTGGATGTTCGGGTGGAGCTGGGTGTCGTGGTCTCGGTGGTTCATTTTAACCATCGGTTGCGGGGTGCGGAGTCGGATGCGGATCAGGGGTTCGTGGCCGGACTGGCGCGGGAACACGGCTTGGAGTTTTATTGCGACGGTGGGGATGTCGCGCGGCACGCGGCGGAGGAACGCGTCAGTATTGAGGTGGCGGCGCGGGAGTTGCGATACGCGTTCTTTCGCAGACTGCTGGGTCCGCAGGGGCTGAAGCCCCATGCAAAAGAGGCGAGCTTTCGCGGCCCTGAAGGGCCGCTCTTCCACGGTTCGGAAGGGGCGCTCTTTCAGGGTTCGGAAGGGCTCATCCACGGTACTGAAGGGCCGCTCTTTCGGGGTTCGGAAGGGCTCATCCACGGTACTGAAGGGGCGGGGGCGCTCTCGGACAGGTCTGAGGAGGTGCTCTCGGACAGTTCGGAAGGGCCGCTCATCCACGGTTCACTTTCCCGGCCCTCAGGCTTTGCGAATCTGGACAAGGTCGTGACCGGGCACACTCTCGATGATCAGGCGGAAACGGTGTTGCTGCGGGTGATTCGGGGGGCGGGGCTGCGGGGGCTCGCGGGTATTCACCCGAGGATTGTGGTGGAAGACGAAGAGGGCGAGGTGTGCGGGGAGATCGTGCGGCCGCTGCTCACTACGCGGCGGCGCGATCTGGAGCGGTACCTGCAAGAGGTGGGTCAATCCTGGCGCGACGACGCTACTAACCTCAGCACGAAGTTCACACGAAATCGCGTACGGCATCTGCTACTTCCTTTGCTGGAAAAAGAATTCAATCCTTCCGTGGTTGAGACCCTGGGGGATGTCGCCGAGATTGCGCGCGGCGAAGAAGATTACTGGGACAACGAAGTTGCGGGATGGATGGGGACCGGGGTTCATTGGTCGGAGCCGGCATGGGCGCGAAAATCAGAGCTCGTGCAAATCCGGGCGGACGGCGGCCGAACCCAAGCTGAAGGTGACGCAAAGGCGTCCGATCTGGAAGCGAAGATCGGCAATGTTCCCTGGCTGGTGATGAATGCGTCGGTGGACCGACTCTGGTTGCTGGGCGAGCCTTTGGCGGTTCAGCGAAGGGTCATCAAGGCGATCGGGGATGAGGCCGGCATTCCGCTGGAGTTCAAGCACATCGAGGAGATCTTGCGTTTCGCGGTGCACGAGACGGGATCTGGGAGCGAAATTTCGCTGCCGCTGGGGTGGAAGGTCACGCGTGATCCACATCAGATACTTTTTGTGACTCCCGATCTGCGCGAGACCGCGCCGGCTACGGATTATGAATATGAGCTGCCGGTTCCCGGGGAGGTGAACGTCTGCGAAATTGGCTCGACGCTGGAAGCGCGCCGGGTTCCGGCGAATGCGGGGTATAATCCAGAGCACCTTTTGGACGGGGAGTCACTTCAGGCAGCATTAAAGGTGCGGAATTGGCACGCGGGAGACCGCTTCTGGCCCAATCACACGAAGTCTCCAAAAAAGGTGAAAGAACTGTTGCAGGAGCGGCATGTGCCGCGGCCGGAGCGTGGCCTGTGGCCGGTGATCGTCAGCGGCGACGAGATTGTGTGGATGCGCGGCTTTTCGGTGGCGGCGCGGTTTGCAGCCAAAGCGGGACGCGAGGCGGTCGCGATCGTGGAACGATCGAGCGGTTCGGAAACGATGTAGAGACGTAGCAAGCTACGTCTCTACAAACTACGTCTCTACAAACTACGTCTCTACGAAAAGGTAGTACGGTCCGGTGCCGGGAGGCGCCGCAAACTTCATGAGCAGCGCCAGAATTGAGCCCCTGCGCCCCATCATTACGACCGAGCAGCTGCAGAAGCGCGTGAAAGAGCTTGGGCGGCAGATTTCCGACGATTACAAGGGCCAGACCATACAGATGCTGGCCGTGCTGGAAAATGCATTCATCTTCGTGGCCGACCTGGTGCGTGCGGTCGAAGTTCCCGTCGTGTGCCAGTTCGTGAAGCCCAAATACAGTCATCCGCAAGCCGGCTCGAACAGCGATGTGATGGAGATTTTTTTCAGCCACGAGCCGGAGATCAAGGGGCAGCATATTGTGCTGGTCGAAGGACTGGTGCACTCCGGCATCACCACGGATTTTCTGATGAGCGATCTGCGCTCGCGAGGAGCAGCGTCGGTGAAGCTGGCGACCTTGCTGGATCGGCAATCGGCACGGAGGGTGCCGCTGCAGCCGGATTATTTCGGATTTCTTGTCGATGAGGCTTTTCTCGTGGGATACGGGCTGGGAGCGGCCGAGCAGACCAACCGGAATCTGCCGTATCTGGCGGCGCAACCTCGATGACATTCCTGCAGGTTTCGGACGAGTTGGCAGCGAAGCTGCTGAATTTGATCCAGCGATCCACCATCAAAATTCAACCATTCCGCACGACACACTCTTGACCACAGCAACCCAGACCAAATCCTCTCTCCGGAAGGCGGGGCTGTTTTATCTCGTCTTCGTGATGTTCTCCTACACGACCGGCGGGCCGTTCGGCCTGGAAGACATGGTCACTACCTCGGGCCCCGGAATCACGCTGCTTTACCTGCTGCTGCTGCCGGTGTTCTGGTGCATCCCGGTGTCGCTGGTCTCCGCCGAACTCACGACGGCCATGCCGGTGGAAGGCGGCTTCTACCGCTGGACGCGCGCGGCCTTCGGGGATTTCTGGGGATTCCTGGCGGGATGGTGGAACTGGTCGGCATCCTTCCTGCTGGGCGGCGCCTACGCTGTTTTGTTTGCCGACTATTTCGTTTATTACGATCCGAAGATGAGCTGGTGGCAGCACTACCTGCTGTCGGTCGGAATCATCGCGCTGCTTACGTGGGTGAACGTGCGCGGCATCCAGATGGTGGGGCAGGTCGCTACGGCGCTGGAGATTCTAATCTTCATTCCAGTGATGACGATGATTGTGATCGGGTTGGCGCACTGGCATCACAATCCGTTTCACCCCTGGATGGTTCCGCACCAGGGAACATTCAAAGTCTTTGGCGTGGGGCTCGCGCTCGGACTGTGGCTTTACTCCGGTTATGAACAACTTTCGACCGTAGCGGAAGAAGTGGAGAACCCGCAGAAAGCGTATCCGCGCGCGCTCGCTGTGGTGGTGCCGTTATCCATCGCGGCCTATTTTCTTCCAACGTTCGCTGGACTCGCTTCTGCGGGAAACTGGGAGCATTGGCACACCGGATTCTTCTCTGACGCGGCGCGCATGATCGGCGGGCGATGGCTGGGCACCTGGATGGCGGGCGCCGCCATGATCGGCAGCGTCGCCCTGCTGAACAGCACGATTCTGACGACCACCAGAATGCCATTCGCCATGGCGGAAGACGGGTATCTGCCGGGAGTGCTGACGCGCAGGCACCCGCGATATGGAACTCCATGGCTGGCGATCATTGCTTCCGCAGTGGTGTATGCGCTGCTTTCGTGGAAGAGCCTGGGACAGCTGATCTCGGTCTATATCTGGTTGCGCTCGGCGACTACGGTGCTCACCGTGCTTTCCGGATGGAAGCTTCGCAGCTTAAGACCAGAGCTGCCGCGTTCTTTCGTGGTGCCGGGCGGACGCGCAGGATTGCTGTATGTTGTCGGCGCTCCCGTTCTCATGGCGATTGTGGCCTTGCTGGGCGGAGACTGGTTCGCCACGATTGGCGGCGCAATCGCGATGCTGACCGGACCCATTGTGTATTGGGCCGCTGGGGCACTCTGGAGAAATGGCCGACGACAGCGGTCCACGTAGTTCAACTCACCCAATCCAAAAACTTGTACCAAGCTCCAGCCAAGGGCAAGAACCAGGGTTTGCCGGAGTACAGCCCGAATGGCGCCTCAGGAAACGGAATTCCCACAAACGGATTCTCCACCTGATCCCCGGCCATCATCTCCGCCATCTTCTGGCCCTGGTAGGTAGCCATGGCAACGCCGTGTCCCGCATATCCGACCGCGTAGTACATGCCGTCGATCTGCCCGGCATGCGGCATGATGTCAAAAGCAAAATCCAGCGTACCGCCCCAGACGTATTCGACGCGGGCATCGGTCAGCTGCGGATATACCTGGATCATTCCGCGGCGCAGGATGTCAGCGCTGCGCCGAACCGTCTGCTGGCTTTCAGGAAAGAATGCGGCGCGCCCGCCGAACAGCATGCGACGGTCGGGCGTGAGCCGGTAGTAATGGAGAAAGTTCTTGGAGTCGAAGATCATGCGATTGCGCGGGCTCAGTTCTCTGGCGAGCGGTTCCGGCAGGATTTCGGTGGTGATGATGAAAGAGCCAATGGGAATCAGCTTCTTCTGCAGGGCAGGAGTTGCCGCACCCGTATATCCGCTGGTGGCGACGAATACTTCATGTGCCCAAATGGGCCCGCGTGAGGTGACCAGCTTCCATCCCAGTTCGCCATGCAGCGAATCCCGGTGAATACTTTCGACTCGCGCGTGCTCAAAGACCTGAGCCCCAGCTTTCAAGGCACTCGCCGCCAGCCCGGCAACGTAGCGGGCGGGATTGCATCCGGCACTCACTTCATCGACCATCCCGCCGTAATAAGTTGTTGAGCCGATCTCCGAATGCAATTCGCTCCTGGGCACGACGCGCAACGGGTGATTGAACTCGACCTCAATTAACTCAGCCCGGCGCTGATAGGTCTCGAAATGCTTCTGCTTGCATGCGACTTCCAGATGTCCGCAGCGGGCGAAGTCACAAGAGATGTTTTCTTGCCGCACGATCTGCTCGACGCAATCGATGGAGGCCAGGGAGGCGGCGTACATCTGCCGCGTCCGCTCGCGGCCGTACTTTGAGATGAGATCGTTGACGCCCAGCTTCATCCCGGTGAGAACCATGCCGCCATTGCGAGAACTGGCTCCCCACCCGATGATCTCCTGTTCGAGCACCGCCACCCGCGCACCACGCTTTGATAAAGTGCGCGCAGCAGAAAGGCCCGTGAACCCTGCCCCGACTACGGCAACGTCAACCACCTCGGGCACAGGAGCGTTCTGGTCGGTGAGCTGAAACTGCGCAGTGGAAAGCCAGTAGTTTTGTTCGAGCATAGTAAGGTGGCGCTGGCGCCCCCGGCCGGTGGAGTCTGTTACGAACTCAGCCGTGCCTCCGGGACTTGAACAATTGTTCCCACGTTTCCCAGCGCTGAAGCGCTGGGCTAATTCAGTTCGCCCCTACCCGGCTGGGATTTCGATAATGTGGTCCCATCCGCGTAACCACAAAGCGAGTTTCGTAACAGCCTTGGTGTTGCGGGGCTGTCAGGCCCGAGCGGCAAGCAGATGGACCCAGCATTCTACCCGACCGTCCACGCTGGTACATGGACTCGCGGGTTACCTATGGGTGCAGGTTCCGTCCCCCACGGTAATCTTGCTCGGGTTACCCCCCCGCCCTACTCTGAAGGTGCATGTCGCTTCGCTGCTTCGTGTTTTCCTCCGATGAGGGGACGACCGCGCTCCTTCGCCAGATTTTGTCGGGCCTGGGCGTAGAGGGCGAATTCTGTTCGAACGCCGTCACGGCTGCTGAGCAAATCACGAATCGACCTTTTCAGATCGTCATCATTGACTGGGACCAGCAACCAGAGGCCGGCCTGCTGCTGAACACCGCCCGCGAGCGGAAAGCCGCCGAACGCCCGCTGACTCTAACCATCGTGAGCAAGGATGCGGATGCGCCCCAAGCGCTGCACGCTGGAGCCAACTCGCTTTTGCGGAAGCCGCTGGTTGCCAACCAGGTTCGGGAGACTCTGACGACGGCCCGCGATCTGCTGCGCAGCAAGCAAGGCTCGGCGGCAGCGTCGGGGTCAAGCCCAGTTTTGCCGGTTGTTCCGGCGAGGGCGGGGACCACTCTCCGCGCCGGCGAGTTTCTACAGACTCCGCGGCTAGCGCCCGGAGGGCTCTTCGAGACCGAGACGACAATGTCTTCAGTACTCGAGGAATCTGCCGAGCCCATCGCTCCGCTGAAAGATCTGGAGCCCATGGCTTCATCGGTGGCAGAAAAACGGGAATCCTCGGCCCTAACGCCGCCGAGCCCGTCTGGAAGCCGCGGATTAGAGTGGTATCTGAAGAACCGGGGGGTTGGGCAGGCTGCGGGAAGTTCCGCGGCAGCTCCGGCTCCGGCTCCGACTCCAGTGCCTCCCGCGGAATCCAATCCGGCGCGGGGAAATCCCGAATTACTTGGCTACGAGCAGAACTCCTCGTATACAGCAGCGTCCGCCGCTACTAAAAGCAGCGAGCCATCCACACCAAGACCGCTCCCCAAACCGGAACCCGCGGTCCGCGAGCAAAAGCGCGAAGAGAAGCGCGAGCAGAAAAAGGAAGCGGAGCTGTTCGCTTACATACAGGGCGACAAGGCGCGCTCGTCGGATTCCTCGGGATCGGGGTTCACCTTCGCCAAGCGCGCGATCATCCCAGCCGTGGTCCTGGCGGCAATTGCGATCGTCGCGGCACCGCAAGCTCCGTGGCATCCGCGCCTGCAAGGACTCTGGCGAAATGGGAGACAAGCACTGCATACCTGGCTCAATCCCCAGCCCGCTACGCCGACGCAAGCGCCCGTGGCGCACGAAAGCTTCAACCGTCCGGGGGACGAATACAAACTTCCGGTGGCGGAAGCGATTCCCGACGCCACCACCGATCCTTCGCAGGTCCAGGTTTTGCCTGTGATCGATCCCACGGTCAAGAAAACGAATCCGCAGGGGGGGAACCTGATGGACCCCTCGGCGGTCCCGGTGGACGGATCCACGCAGCCCCCGGAGACTCCCGCGCACAGTCCGGCAGTGGAGAATCCAGAGACACCGCCCGGGGCCGTCAACTCCGATCCCTTTCGCGCGCCGGCTGATCACGTCGCATCGGCGGCTCAGCCAGCGGTAGCTGTTATCGAAGCGCCGCCTGCATCCCACGCTGACCCGGGGCCAGCTTCGAGTGTGCCGATGTCCGCGCAACCAAGACCTTCGCCAGTACAGCCACTCCAGCCACGGCTCGTAACCCCGGCGGGAACGATTCCTCCGAGCCTGAAATCGCAGATTGCGCCGTCCAACGGCATGATTGGCGGCAATAAACCGATAGACGCCGCTGGCGCTGCCATCGAACCTGTGCAAGTCTCAGAGCTGGCGGAGCGGGCGCTCATTGCGGACAGTCCTTCTCCGGTCTACCCGCCGACTGCGAAAGGGCAACAAGGGACGGTGGTCCTGCAGGTTCTCATTGCAAGAGATGGCAGTGTTCAGGACGCTAAATTCATGCAGGGATCCCTGGTATTCGCCCGGAATGCCATCGACGCCGTCCGACAATGGAAATTCAAGCCGTATTTACTGAATGGCCGTCCGGTGTCAGTGCAAACCCAGATGACGGTTAAGTTCAAGCCGGGGCAATGACGTAAGTTGTTTGTTATGTTGAGGCTTCTTGGCGAGTCATGGCGCGCAGGCGGACAGCCGATGGCGGCTGTCCCTACACGAGCTGCGGCACCCTACACGAGCTGCGGCTGTCCCTACATTGTTACCGAAGAGGCTCAAATCGAGCAGCTACGATCTCCCCAATAGCATCTAGAGATATAATGATCAGAGTTCGCGGGAAGCAATTCCTTCCGGAAGAAGATCACACACAGATGTCGATGAAAACCAAAGCAGCGATCCTCGTTACGTCATTTGCCGTTCTCCTCTTCGTGGTCGTCGGATCGATGGGAGGCGTTCACGCCTCGTCCAACGACGGCTCGTATCGCCAGTTGCAGGTTTACAGCGAAGTGCTCTCGCGCATTCGCGGCGAGTACGTGGAAGAGCCCAACATTCCCAAGGTCACCGACGGCGCCCTGCATGGACTGCTGGAGTCACTCGACTCCAATTCCAGCTACATGACGCCGGAAGCGTACAAGATTTTCAAGAATCACAAGGCGGAAGGCAAAGCGGGAATCGGCGCAGTGGTTTCGAAGCGTTTCGGATATGCGGCGGTAGTGGCCGTGCTCCCGGGATCGCCAGCGGAGAAATCGGGAATCGAGCCCACCGACATCTTCGAAGCGATTGAAGGCCAGAGCACGCGCGACATGTCGCTGCCGGAAATTCGCAGTCTGCTGAGCGGAGCTCCGGGGACGACTCTCAATGTGCAGGTCGTACGCGCGCGCAAGGCCGAGCCGCAGAAAATCTCGATCACTCGCGACGTGGTCGGCATTCCGCCCGTCACTGACAAAATGATGGACGAGCCCGGCATTGGCTATGTGAAAGCCGAAGCTCTCACCAAAGGCAAGGCGCAAGAGATCGCAGCCAAGGTGAAGGCGCTGGAAAAATCCGGGGCCAAGAAGATTCTGCTCGATCTCCGCAACTGCGCTGAAGGCGACGAGAACGAGGGCGTTGCCGTCGCGAACCTTTTCCTGAACCACGGCACGATCACTTACCTGCAAGGCCAGAAGTTTCCGCGGGAAGCTTTCAATGCGGATGCTGCCAAGGCAATTACTACCCTGCCCATGGCCGTGCTGGTGAATCGCGGCACGTCGGGCGCTGCTGAAATCGTGGCGGCTGCCGTTCTCGAAAATGCCCGGGGAGATGTTGTCGGCGACAAAACCTTTGGCGACGGTTCGATCCAGAAGACGATCGATCTTCCCGATGGCGGAGCGCTGATTCTTTCCGTAGCGAAGTACTACTCGCCCGGCGGAAAAGCGATCCAGGACACAGCGGTCACACCCAATGTGGTGGTCGCAGACGTTCCCGATGATGTGGCTGCCACGGACGAGGAAGATGGCGCTACCACGCCGGCGACGGAGGACCAGGCGAAGCCCAAGAACAGCGTCGACGATCAGCTGAACAAGGCGGTCGAGGTCCTGAAGAGCAGGGCGAGCTAGAGATTATTGCTGTGAGCAATGAGCAGTGAGCAATGAGCCGAACCAGTTCGTGGTTGCTCATTGCTCATATTTTTTGGTGTCGTACCGGCGTCCGGTGCGTTTATTGGGCAGCCATGTAGGGACAGCCGCTCTCGGCTGTCCTGCGGAGCGCAAGGTCCGCAGTTTACAGTCGTTCGTAACCGAACCTCCTTCCGCAAAGTGCTATCCTGAGCTCATCCGGCCATGAGAACTCTTTACGAAAACCTCCCCGAGGTCGAGGTCGGGGGGCGCAAACTTGTGGGCCGCGTGCTCTTCGGCCTGCTGGTGCTCGTCTCCGTTCTCGTCGGAACCACCGCCGGGCTGCTGCTCGTCTACACCACCGACCTTCCGCAGGTGGATGCGCTTGAGGCGTACCGGCCGAGTTCGATCACGGAAATATATGACGATCACGGGGTCGTGATCGGCTCGTTCGCCCTGCAGCGCCGGGTGGTGGCGAACTATGAAGACTTCCCGCAGGTGCTGCGCGATGCATTGGTCTCCACCGAAGACAAGGAGTTCTACACGCATCCCGGGATTAACTTCTTCCGCATCGCGGGCGCTGCTTTTCGCGACATCGAGTCCGGCGGGAAGGTACAAGGGGCGTCCACGCTGACGATGCAATTGGCGCGCAACCTGTTTTTGTCCCCGGACCGGCGCTGGCAGCGCAAAGTGCAGGAGGCGATGCTCGCCATCCAGATCGAGCGGCGCTTCACCAAGCCGCAGATCTTCACGCTCTATGCGAATCAGATCGCGCTTGGTCACGGAGTTTACGGATTCGAAGCCGCATCGGAGTTCTATTTCAGCAAGACCGCGAAGCAGCTGACGCTGCCGGAAGCCGCACTGCTCGCAGGCTTGCCCAAGGGCCCCACGTACTATTCGCCAATCAACCATCCGGACCGCGCCGTGAAGCGGCGCAATCTGGTCATCAATGCCATGCTCGAGGATGGCAAGATCACAAACGCACAGGCCGACGAAACTCGCTCGGTGCCTCTGGTGCTGCACCTGGCGCACGATCCCAACTCGCTGGCCCCCTACTTCGTCGAAGAGATCCGCCGTTATCTGGAAGGCAAGTATGGAACCGATCAGGTGCATGAAGGCGGGCTGAAGGTTTACACGTCGCTCGATGTGGACATGCAAAAGGCCGCGAACCGGGCAGTGCTCGGGGGGCTGGCCGCCTACGAGCGACGCCATGGCTGGAAGAACCACCTGGAAAACATCATCGCGGAGGGAATCGATCCGGCGAAGTATTTCAATCCCGACTGGGACGACGAACTGCAGGTGAACGGATTCGTGCACGCGCTGGTCACTTCAGCAGGAAGCGGGATCGCCACGCTCAAGCTCGGACCGTACACTGCCGCGGTGGGGCAAGCCGATGTGGCCTGGACCGGACAGAAACTCGTGAATCTCCTCAAGCCGGGCGACCTGTGCTACGTGAAGATTCTCGCCCTGGGAGCAAACGGCGCGGCGAAGGTGAGCCTGGAGCAAGACTCGGGAGCGCAAGGTGCGCTGCTGGCCATCGACAACGCCACGGGGGGAATCAAGGCGATGGTCGGTGGACGCGACTTCAACGAGTCCAAGTTCGATCGCGTCACGCAAGCGTTGCGCCAGGTGGGATCTTCGTTCAAGCCGTACGTCTACACGGCTGTGATTGACCAAGGCGCCAGTCCTGACGACACCATTCTCGACGAGCCCATCAGCTTCGAAACACCGTCGGGACCGTACACTCCGCACAACTATGACGAAAAGTTCGAAGGCATCATCACGCTGCGGCGTGCGCTGGCGCAGAGCCGCAACATCCCCGCGCTGAAGCTGGCGAACAAAGTTGGAATCAAGAACGTCATCGAGTACGCCGGGCGGTTCGGGGTCACCTCAAAGCTGCCGCCGTACTTGCCGGTTGCGTTGGGAGCCGCCGAGATTACGCTGATGGAGCAGACTTCGGCGTATAGCGTGTTTCCGAATGATGGGGTGCGGGTCAGGCCGCGGTACATCACGCGCGTGACCGATTACGAAGGCCGCGTGCTGGAAGAAGATTTCGCCGACGTGCGGGACGTGATCAGCGAGCGCACCGCGCGCATCATGACCAGCATGTTGCGCGAGGTGGTGCTGCACGGTACCGGCGTCGCGGCGGCCAGGCTGCCATTCCCGGTAGCCGGCAAAACGGGTACGACGAATGATTTTACGGACGCGTGGTTCGTCGGATTCTCTCCGACGATGAGCTGCGGAGTCTGGGTCGGATACGACGAGAAGAAATCTCTAGGCGCCAAGGAAACGGGAGCCCATGCAGCCCTGCCGATCTGGATAAACTTCATGACTCAGGCAATGGCGGGTAAAGATGTGGGCGATTTCCAGCCTGCACCGCCGACGCCGAGGTCCGTCCCGCAGAAAGTTGATACCCCGGATGCTGCGCCCGCCAGCGAGGAATCGCATTAGAATGTGACGCTGGCAAATGTGCGCGGACCGTCTGGTCCACGCCGCCGCCGCGAGGAAAGAATGATGATGCGCTATCTCTTGGCACTTCTAGCACTCCTAGCGCTCTGCGCGCTCGACTCGACTGCGCAGGCCGCCGATTCTGAATCCGCGATCAAGCATGTCCTGACGACCCAACAGGACGCGTGGAATCGTCACGATCTTGATGCATTCATGTCGGGCTATTGGAATTCTTCCGAGCTGACGTTCTTCTCGGGAGCGAAAGAGACGAGCGGGTGGCAGGCTACGCTCGAGCGATACCGCGCGACCTACGCCAGTCCTGGTCATGCCATGGGCAAGCTGGATTTTTCCGATCTGCGGATTGAAATGCTGGGGCCGGAAGGCGCTTTCGTGCGTGGGTCGTGGCATTTGACGATGCCTGAGGGCAAGAACCCGCAGGGGAAATTCACGTTAGTTCTTCGGAAATTGCCTGATGGGTGGAAGATCATTCACGACCATACGTCAGCGGCGGAATGATGCGTTCCCGTTGTCACGTGTCGGGGAGTTTTGCCTTGCTTCCGCTACTACGACTCTCCGCTACCACTCGCTTCGCTCGGGGCGGACGGAGGCATCCGCCCCTACACGGGCTTTATTCGTAGTTGCACTTGGGTTCCGTCTGGAATTTTTCCACCCACGTCGACTACGCCATCCTTTACTACGCCTTCGAATTCCTGCGGGGGGAGCGACTGCGGAACATTTTGTGCGGCGGGAGATGGCGCGCGCGCGGCACGTCCCATGCCTCTGTCCATGGCCTGATTCGCCAATTCATCGGCTTCCCGATTGTGCTCGCGCATGGCGTGGCCGATGGAAAACCAATTTAGTTGTGCGATCAACTCCTTGGCGCGGCCATGCAAGTCCTGCAGCGTGGGATTTTTAACCTTGTAGATCCCCTTGATCTGACGGACGAGCAACTCCGAATCGCTGATCAGCTTGAGGGCCTTCGGACCGTGCTTGAGGGCATACTCCAGGGCCGCAATCAATCCCTGATACTCGGCGAAGTTGTTGGTCTGGTGCCCGAGATACTCGCTGAGGGCAGCCACCTTGCGGCCCGACTCGTCCTGGATCACGACGCCATAGCCGGCGGGCCCAGGATTGCCTCGCGCGCCGCCGTCGCAGTGCGCGACCAGGTATTGTGCCGGAGGTTTCTCGCGTTCATTGAACAGACCGGAATTGCGGGAGGGGTAAGAGGGCATGTCTGAGTTTACAACTGGCAATCCGAGATTCTGCAAGCGCAGGCTATCTTCCGGCAGCGAGGCGCGTGGCCAGGCGCGCTGGCAGTCTGGCGTCGAAGATCCTATCCTGCGCGCTTTTCAAGTTGTAGGGCGTGCGATGAAAGTGCACGATCATTGCGTCCGTGTCGAAGAGCGCAAAGGCGGCACGCCAGTCGCCATCACGGGGCTGTCCCACCGATCCCGGATTGACCAGATAGCGAGCTGAGTTCTTGAGCTGCAGCGGCACCGATTCCGCCTGTCCGACGGTCTTGTATTCGGGACGGAATCCATCGGCCGAGGAGCCGTTGGCGAAGAATCCGCCTTGCAGATGGGTGTGACCAAAAAAAGTCAGCGGGATGGATAACGTGATCAGGGGCGCCAAGGCATCGCCTAAGGACACTACATACTCGTCCTCATCGTTGGGCGAGCCGTGGACCAGTTGCACGTCAGGAAAATTGGGCAGAGCTACGGGACCGTGCGGCAGGGCTCGGAGCCATTGCAGGTTTTCAGGACTGAGTTGGTTTTGCGTCCACATGGCTGCGGCCGCGGCCATGGGGTTGAAGTCTTCAAGCTCCATGCCACCGGTCGCTGCCTTGTCATGATTGCCGCGCACAAAGGTGGTTCCGATTCGGCGGGAGCGATCCGTCACCTCGTTCGGACTCGCTCCATAACCGACGATGTCGCCGAGGTTGACGACGAAATCGAAGGAAGGAGCGTTGGCCAAGCACGCATCGAGAGCCTCAAGATTCGCGTGTATATCGCTCAGCAGAAGTATGCGCACGGAGCACCGGACAAGTTGCCGATTATAGCCCACCGGGCGCATTGATGACCGGACATCGAGCCCAATGCCCCGCGGCAACTTCAACCAGCGGGGGCAACGCAGCCGCACACTCAAACACGCGAGAGGCGCAGCGCGGCTCAAAGGAACATCCCGGGGGCAAAGCCGCCAGCGCGGGCACGGTGCCTTCAATGGTCTCCAGAGGACGGCTGCGATCCGTCTTCAAATCAGGCACCGCGTGGAGCAGGCCACGCGTATAAGGATGCGCTGCGGCTCGAAAGATATCGGACTTAGCACCAAGTTCTACGAGGCATCCCGCGTACATGACGGCGACGCGGTCGGCGACCTGCGAGACTACAGCCAGATCGTGCGAGATGAACAGCATGGCGAGCCCGAACTTTGCGCGAAGTTCGGCGAGCAGATCAAGAATCTGGGCCTGGATGGTGACGTCGAGCGCGGTCGTGGGCTCGTCTGCAATCAGTAACTGCGGACGGTTCACGATGGCCATGGCGATCACGATGCGCTGCCGCATCCCGCCGGAAAGCTGGTGGGGATAGTCGCGGGCACGCGCCGAAGGTTCCGGGATGGCAACGTCGTTCATGGCATCGACGGCGCGCTTCCAAGCTTCGCTCCTCGAAAGTGGCTGGTGAGCCAGCACGGCCTCGGCGATCTGCTCTCCCACGCGCATGACGGGGTTGAGTGCGGTCATGGGCTCCTGAAAGATCATGGCGATGCGCGAGCCGCGGAGTTGGCGCATGGCATCGTTGTCGAGAGTTGTCAGGTCGCGCGATGCTCCGTTTTCTGCGAAGTTGATTCTTCCTGAAACCTGCGCCTGCGGGGGAAGTAACCCCATGATGGCCAGGGAGGTGACGGACTTCCCGGAACCGGATTCGCCCACGAGACCCAGCACCTCACCCGGAGCGATCGAAAAGCCAAGATCACGCACTGCCGGCAGGGGAAAAGATCGTGTAGGGACAGCCGCCGTCGGCTGTCTAGCCGTCCGCAGGACGGCGGGGGTTCCTTTGGCGGGAAATGCAATGTTGAGATTACGTACGTCGAGCAGTGGGAGCACTGATTTATGGTACCAGCCGCAAGGCGGTCGAGCTCGCGCTCGACTGGACAGCCGAGGCGGCTGTCCCTACATGCCACCGGGCAGCCGAGGCGGCGGCCCTACATGGGGCTGGACAGCCCGAGGGGCTGTCGCTACGTGGGCTCCGTCTACTGGCCCAGGATTAGGGGGAGGCCGTTCTTTGGATTTCCTACGACTACGACTTTGGTGTTCGGACTTTTGGCTAAGGTCTCGGTGGCTTCGATGCCTTTCCACTCCAGCAGCGAAGGCGTGATTCCCTGGGCCACGATCTGCTGGAAGTCGCGGACGCCGGCGGCTTCGATGCGCTTGCGCTGAGCTTCCTGCGTCTCTTTCTGCAGGCGGAAGTTCATGGCCAGAGCTTCCTGCTCGGCCTGCTGCTTGGCTTCGATAGAAGCTTTCAACGTGGCCGGTAGTTGAATGTCACGCAGCAGCACGTTCTCTACGGTAATGCCGCGCTTGGCCAGTGATTCATTTACCTGCTCAAAGATCTGTTTGGCGACCATTTCACGTTCGCCGGTGTACAGAGCGTTGGCGGTGTGGGACGCCGTAGACTCGCGGATCGCGGAGCGCAAAGTGGGTTCGACCACAATGTTTTCGTAGTCACCACCAATTCTCTGGAAGACTTCGGCGGCGCGGTCGGGATTGAGGTGGTAGATCAACGACGTGTCCAGCGCCATCATCAATCCCTCACTGGAGGGCACGCTCGCCGATTCCTTCAGCGTCTGTGTCTGGATGGAGAGTTCGTTGTTGGTCTTCATGGGATTGATGAGGTGGATGCCTTCTCCGAGGGTCTCATTGGTGACTCTGCCGAAGAGGGTGAGCACGCCAACATGACCTGTTCCAACGCGGGTCACGGAAGCGAAGAGCAGGATTACGATCACGAAGGCGGCCACGCCCAAGCCGATCAGGCGAAGCAGGGTGCCAGTCTGGTTTCCGGTATCAATCACTCGGTTCCGAGTGGGATCAAAGATTGTCATCGCTATTCTCCCCCAGGGGAATTCTAGAAATTGGGAGGGCGAAGGATAAGTGCCTTGCGGGAGTCGGGCTGCGAGGCAATGGGTTGGGGAATTCAGGGATCTGGGGTCAGGGATCAGGGAGCAGGGGGCAACCGACTCATTTCCCAAAGGAAGGGCGTTGGCAGGCTGAATCTTGCCCTGCCATCGCTGCATCTCTTAGAGTATTGCTATGAGCAAGATTCACATTCCAACGCCTTTACGCCAATACGTGGGCAAGCAGGCTTCGGTGGACGTGGCGGGATCGACGGTAGGCGAGGCCATGAACGCCCTGGTCTCGCAGCATCCCGAGCTGCGCAAGCACCTTTACACCGAGGAAGGCAAGCTGCGAGCCTTCGTCAACCTTTATCTCAATGATGAGGACATCCGGTACCTGCAGAAGGAAGCCACGGCGCTCAAAGAGGGTGATAACATTTCCATTGTGCCTTCGATCGCCGGGGGCCGCTGAGTTGAAATCTTCCTTCACAATGCGCTGTTGTTGTTGTCCCTCCTGTTCTTAGAAGCAGCGCGGTTTGCCCATCCAGCGTAAAGTTTGGAAATTCAGAGGACATTATGGCTACCACTACAGAACTTCCAGTGACCTTGAATAAAGATGAAATTTTGCGCTACTCGCGGCACCTGATCATGCCCGAGGTGGGTATGGAGGGCCAGCAGAAGCTGAAAGCGGCGCGCGTGCTGTGCATTGGGACTGGCGGGCTGGGATCGCCGATGGCGCTATACCTGGCAGCGGCCGGCGTGGGCACTTTGGGTCTGGTCGATTTCGACGTGGTGGACTACACCAACCTGCAGCGGCAGATCATACACTTCACATCCGACGTGGGGCGCAAGAAGCTGGATTCGGCGGCTGACAAGCTGAAGGCGATCAATCCATATTTGAATCTGCGAACGTTTGATACCCGGCTGAGCAGTGCCAATGCGCTCGAGCTCTTCCGCGAGTTCGACATCATTGCGGACGGTACCGACAATTTTCCGACGCGCTACCTGGTGAACGATGCGTGCGTCTTGACGGGAAAGCCGAACGTGTACGGTTCCATCTTCCGCTTTGAAGGGCAAGCCAGCGTGTTCGCGACAGAAGAAGGTCCATGCTACCGCTGCTTGTATCCTGAGCCGCCACCGCCCGGACTGGTTCCATCGTGCGCCGAAGGCGGCGTGCTGGGAATTTTGCCCGGCCTGGTGGGAGTGATGCAGGCCACAGAGGTGATCAAGCTAATTCTGGGCGTGGGCGAGCCGCTCATCGGGCGCCTGCTGCTGATTGACGCGCTGGGCATGAAGTTTCGCGAATTGAAGCTGCGGAAGAATCCTGACTGCCCGGTGTGCGGCACGCATCCCACCGTCACCAAGCTGATAGACTACAACGAGTTTTGCGGCATTCGTGGAGAGGAGAAGCCCGTGGGCAGCGGAGTTCCGGAGATTCAAGTGGAAGACCTGAAGCGGCGTCTGGACGCGAAAGATGACGTGTTCGTGCTCGATGTGCGCGAGCCGCATGAGTATCAGATCTGCAACCTTGGCGGGTATCTGATTCCGCTGAATGATCTGCCGAAGCGCGTGAACGAGTTGGACTCGAGCCGCGACATCGTCGTGCACTGCAAGATGGGTGGGCGTAGCGCGAAGGCGGTGGCCTTTCTGCAACAGGCCGGATTTCAGAAGGTGCACAACTTGGCGGGTGGGATTACGGCTTGGGCGGAGCGAGTGGATCCGAAGGTGCCGAAGTACTGAAGGGCAGTTGCCAGTTGCCGGTTGTCAGTTATCAGGAGTTCTCTGAAATGAAAAAAGGGAGCGCGCTGGCGCTCCCTTGGTATTTGTACAATTCTTTACTTGCTTGATCCTGCTTGCATTTCGTCGCCGGAGCCGCCGATTTGCAGGGCGTACTTCTTGCCTGAGAAGCGGGCGCCGGACAGGGTACGCGTGCCGTTTTCTCCGGTGTTCAGGACGGCAGCATTGTTGGGCGACGGCGCGCTCAGGTCAACTAGCTTGGCCGGCACTTTCGTGATTACATTCTTGCCTTGCAGGATGGTGACCTGCACGTCCGTGCCGGTTCCGTCCCACTGCAGTTTGTAGTCTCCCGCCTTGAGATTGGTTCCATTGACGGTGGCGGGGTTCAGCAGTGTCAATTCTCCCTTGGTCGCGGCCAATGCGCTGGAAGCCAACAGCAGGGCCAATCCCATTACTAGAGTTTTGGAAACGGTTGCGAACTTCATCGCTGCTCCTTTTTCTCTCCCGAATTGTCGGGATCGGTTTGGGGCGGCCCGGTTCGCAATTAGAGGAGAAAACTGTTGTCTTTCCCCAGGAATCGCCTACAATGCTGCCGCTGGGGTTAAGCGCACAAGCCCACAAGCTTTGCGCTTCCGCTATGGGGTTCTCTCACCTGGGCCGCCAAACCGAGTGTGAGAGGATCCCCAAACCCCGCTGTAATTCTTTCTGAAGACCAAAGTCATCTCTGCTTTGGTCCCCCCTTTGTCTACTCTTGCGATACGCAGGTTGTGCGCTGCAAGTTCCTTCGCGATTCAGTACGATTGGACGACTCAGTCTCGCCCGCGGTAGCAAGAATCCAAATCAATCTTTCTGAAGAAAAAGACAGATGTTGCGTGTTGTCCTGAACCTCGCGCTCCTATCTGTCGGGCAGGTGACCGCTGCGGCTCGACAACCAGGCTCGTCCGGCCGAGTTGGGCGGGAGCCTCGCTAACCATCGCTCAAGGGAAGCTGAAGAGTGATGCAGGGACTTCTGAAGTGAATCGGGGCCAGGGAAGCAGCACGTTAGTGCCGCGGGTGCACGGCGTTGTGGCTGTGATGTTCAAGGGCGGAGCGTTCCAGAGTGATTTGTGGCGAGAGTTGAGCCGCCGGCCTTCTCCTCTCGCTGTAAACGGAGGAGAAGGCCGACGCTGCCCGATTGCTATTTGTCGATCGGCGGAGGAACCACCTCGTGGAGCTTGGGATTGTCGCGCAGGCGGCTGAACTCCTCGTCTTTGTAGACGTTCGCCATGTTGCGATATCCCTCTTCCTTGGCCTTCTTCAGGCACTGCAGGCAATTGTCCACGTCTCCACGTTTGGCGTACGCCCTGGCCAGTGAGTAGGCGTACTGCGCGCGCTCTTCAGGACTCAAGATCTGGGCTGCGATGCCCACCTTGGATTCCTGGTTGAATGCATCCGGATTGATCTCCAAGGCACGAACATATTCGGAGATGGCGCGCTCGAACTTTTTCTGGCTGAACCAGGCGGCACCCAGGTTCACGTGGTAAGTGGAATGGGACTCATCCAAGGCGACAGCCTTCTTGAAGTATTTCGCCGCGCCGCCGTAGTTCTTCCGCATGTACTCCACGGCGCCAATGTTGTTGATGGCCTCGGCATACTTCGAGTTGGTCTTGGAAGCTTTCTGAAAACTTGCCTTGGCCGCCCTCAAGTCATTGTTCTTGAGCTGAGCGAGACCGAGCTTGTTATACATGTTGGCATTCTGGCGATCTTTCTTCAGTGCTGTTTGGAAGTAGTCGATGGCCAGCGAATAATTCTTTTGCCCGCGCGCTTCATCACCGGCTTTTTCCAGCTCAGCGACCGTCATAGCCTTCATGTCGATACGGGGTTGCGGTTGAGGAATGTCCATAGCGGTGGCGTAAGTGCCGAGTGTGACCAGCATCACGACTAAGAAGATTGTGATCCTGCGCATAAACTGCCTCTTTCTGCGGAGCTGCTCTGACCCGGGCTCTTCGCCTCGGCGATTCGCTCTGCGATTGCCCTAGTTATGCGCCCGTTTCCCATCGGCCACAACGCTATAGCCGCTACAGGAGGTTAGGAGGCTTTTGCGAAGAATGGGATCCGAAATATGTTCCTGCAGGAACACTGGCTTAGGGCATCTGTTGCGTTCTTACTCATCTACTTGCGAGAGGACGAAAATGGTCCGTTACAGGGGTTACATAAACGGGTTGCATGAACGATCTTGCGAAAACGAGCGTATAACTGAATCAGAAGGCGCACTAGATCAGTAAGGAGAACCGGGTGCCTTCGACCACAGCAGAGTCGATCCGATGGGATGCCGAACGGGCTGAGTTGCAGACCGTATTGCAGGCTCCTATTTTTGTCCGCTCGCCCGCACTGAGTCACCTGCTGTCCTACCTTTGCGAGAAAACCTTCGCCGGTGAAACCGATCAGATTAAGGAGTACTCCATCGCGCTCGACGTATTCGAGCGGCGGGATTCGTTCGATCAGGACACGGACTCTATCGTGCGGGTCGAGGCGAATCGTCTGCGGAAGCGGTTGAGTGAGTACTACGCGCACGACGGCGCGGGTGATCTCATTCGCATTACGATTCCGGTTGGGCAGTATGTGCCGATATTCGAGAAGGTAGCAATTTCGGCGCAGCGGGAGGTGCTACCCCCACTGCCGGTAGAGATCCAACCTCCTGCCCTCGGACGAGAATGGTACCGGCGCAGCTGGATGATCGCCGGAGGGATGGCGCTGCTGGTTGCGGTTGTCGCGGCGGGTTTCCTGCTTCGCGACAGATACAGAGTTAAGCCAGCCATCGTTGCGGCAGCGCAACCAGCGAGCGAGCCGACGGTCGGCCTGCCAGTGGGCGAGGAGATTCACATCCTTGCTGGTTCGACTCGCAAATATGTGGATCACGCCGGAAAGGTGTGGGGCCCGGACGCCTTTTTCACGGGCGGCGCCGCGGTCGCAAGTTCCGTGCAGCACATCTGGCGCACGCAGGATCCCATCATTTATCGCAACAGCCGGCAGGGAGATTTCTCCTACAACATTCCGTTGAAGGCGGGGATCTATGAATTGCGTCTGCACTTTGCCGAAACTTTCTACGGACCCGAGAACTCGGGCGGAGGAGGCGAGGGCAGCCGCACGATGACGGTTTCCGCCAACGGGCAGGTTCTGCTGCATGATTTCGATGTGCTAGCGGATGCGGCGGGCGATCGTACGGCTGATGTCAAAGTGTTTCCGAATATCTCGCCCTCGAGCGATGGCCAGTTGCATCTGGCATTTTCTTCAGGACAGAGCGGGAGCGGCATCGTGTCGGCGATCGAGATTCTGCCGGGAGTGCGAGGACAGATTCGTCCGGTGCGGATCGTGGCTCGCGATGCTCCCTACTACTCCGATGACAGCCGCTGGTGGAGTCCTGACACATACTTTAAAGGAGGGCAGTTCCGGGCCAGCCAGGCGCCGGCGCAGGGTACGGAGGATCCCGAGTTCTACGAAACTGAGCGCTGGGGACACTTCTCCTACGCGATCCCGGTTGCGCCTGGAAAGTACACCATCACGTTACATTTCATCGAACACGATGCCGGGCCCAGTACGGCAGAAGCCTCTGACAGGGATTCCAGACAGCGGACCTTTAATGTCTTCTGCAACGGGAAGGCGATTCTCAGCGATGTGAACATCATGGAGAAAGCGGGAGAGAATCGGCCGCTGGTGAAGAAGATCAAAGGGCTGGAGCCGAATGCCCAGGGGAAGCTGCTGCTGGAGTTTGTGCCGGTCACGGGGTATGCGACCGTGAGCGCGGTTGAGGTGGTGGCGGAGTGAACGTGGTCATGTAGGGACAGCCGCTTGGGCTGTCCGGGGTGTAGGCACAACCACCTCGGGTAAAGCAGTCGAGCTTCGCTCGACCGGACAGCCGAGGCGGCTGTCCCTACACGGAAAAGCGGACAGCCCGGAGGGGCTATCCCTACGTGGCTATTGCTTGCCCAGGATTCCCATTCTTTTTCCTACTTCTTTTAGGACTTGGAGCGCTTTTTGTAATTCTTCTTTCGTGTGCGTGGCGGTCATTATGGTGCGCACTCGGGCTTTGCCTTCGGGGACTGTGGGGAAGGCGATGCCGGTGCCCAGCACGCCTTCTTTGAAGAGCTCGCGGGAGAAGTCCATGGTGAGCTTGCCGTCGCCGATGATGATGGGGGTGATTGGAGTTTCGCTGGCCGGCGTCGTCTTGCCTCCGATGTCGAATCCGAGCAGGCCTAGTTCTTTCTTCCAGAAGCGCGTGTTCTCCCAGAGTTTTTCCATGCGCTCGGGCTCTTGCTCGAGGACGTCGAAGGCGGCGATGCAGGTGGCCGCGACGGACGGCGGATGCGACGTGGAGAACAGGAAGGGACGCGCGCGGTGATAGAGGAAATCGATGAGGTCGCGGGTGCCGCACACGTATCCGCCGAGCGCGCCGATGGCTTTGGACAAAGTTCCCACTTGAATATCCACGCGGCCATGCATGCCGAAGTGATCGATGGTGCCGCGCCCGTTGCGGCCCAACACGCCCGAGGCATGGGCATCATCCACCATCATGATGGCCCCGTACTTCTCGGCAAGGTCGCAGAGCGCGGGAAGCGGGCCAATATCTCCGTCCATGGAGAAGACGCCGTCGGTGATGAGCAGCCTTTTGCCAGGTTCATTCTTGATGCTGGCCAGTTGCTCTTCGGCATGCGCCATGTCTTTGTGGCGGAAGACGAGAATTTTGGCTTTGGAGAGGCGGGCGCCATCGATGATGGAGGCATGATTCAGCGCGTCGGAGATGATGAAATCATCTTTGCCCAGGACAGCGGAAACGGTGCCGGCATTGGCGGCGAAGCCGGACTGGAAGACGACGCAGGCCTCGACATTTTTGAAGCGGGCAATCTTCTGTTCGAGATCCATATGAATCTTCATCGTGCCGGCGATCGTGCGCACGGCACCTGAGCCGACGCCGTACTTGCGCGTGGCTTCGAGGGCGGCTTCGCGCAGCTTGGGATGAGTCGTGAGTCCCAGATAGTTATTCGAGGCAAGATTGATGACCTTCTTGCCATCGAAGGTGCAGACCGGGGCTTGCTCGTCGTCCAGCACGCGCAGCTTGAAATGCGTGCCTTTGGCCTTGAGCTCATCGAGTTGGTCGGTGAGGTACGAAAGGGGATTGGTGCGGGTTGCGGTGGTCATGGGAGCCTCTGCCGCGGATTCACGCGGATCAACACGGATGGGACACTACCGAATAGTTTATCTCGTCGTTATCTCTGCGCGGCGCATACAGATCCTCAATTTCCTCGCCAGGGCAGAGGGTCAGAAGCCAATCGGATTTGCCGTCGCCAAGCTGGCTTCGCACAGGCGCTTCATCGCATCGAAAAATTCTCGCTCGCCCTGCGTGAGGATGTCGCTGGACTGAAGCACCAGGTTGACTTCCTTGAGCAACTCAGGCGTTTGTTTGGCTGGGACGCAGTCGCCGGTGTGGGTACCGTCATACGCGACCTTCTTCAGCAGGATGGGGAACTTGGGCCCGGGATTGCCCTGCAGCCCGCGAACGAATTCGCGGACATTGCGGATACGGGTGATGTTGCCCAGGAACTCGGAGACGAGGAAACCCTCATGTTCGCAGGCCTCCTGCACCCATTTGTCGTGGGCTTCCCATTCCGTGTCGTCGGGATCGCCGGTTAGGGATGGGGCATTGCTCTCGTCCCAGGTGAAGCGGTCAGGGAGCGGATGCGGCTTACGGGCTTTGCCTTCGCGGATGCAAGTGCACCGGACGTACGCGTCAAGGCTCATCAAAATCAAGCCTCACCACAGGGGCCACAGAGGAGCACAGGGGAGGCCACGATCGTCACCTTACTCCGTTGGGATAGACCAGAATTTTGCTGGCTTCACCGGTTTTTAGCCGCTCCATAGCCTGGCCGAAGTCTTTCATCGAGATACGATCGGTGATGACTGGGTGCAGGTTGAGCTTGCCGCTTTTCAGCAGGGCCGTCATCTGGTACCAAGTCTGATACATGCGGCGGCCATTAATCCCTTGGACGGTGATGCCTTTAAAAATGATGTCTTCGGAGAAATTGAGCGAGATCGGCTTGGAGGTCAGGCCCAGCAGGGAAATCCGTCCGCCGCGGCGCACGATATCGAAAGCGGTGCGGATGGAGTCGGGATGTCCCGCCATTTCCAGGACTACATCGACCCCGAGGCCGCCGGTCTTTTCCATGATGATGGCGTCCACGTCTTCTTTGGCGGGATTCAAGACGTAGTCCGCCTGCATCTCGCGTGCGATCCTGGCGCGATGCTCGTTGACTTCGATGGCGAAGACTGAGGTCGCGCCTACGGCTTTGGCGACTGCGATGGAGAATAATCCGATGGGGCCGCATCCGGTGACGGCTACGCTCTTGGCGGCAATCTCTCCGGCAAGAACGGTGTGAACCGCGTTGCCGAGCGGATCAAGAATGGAGGCGTACTCCTCGGGGATGGCGGGATCGAGCTTCCAGATATTCGATTCCGGGATGACCACAAATTCGGCGAATGCGCCATTGGTATCGACGCCGATAATCTTCACGTTCTGGCAGATGTGGGCTTCCCCGGTGCGGCACTGCAGGCACTTGCCGCAGGCCACATGCATTTCGGCGGAAACGAAATCGCCTTCGCGCACACTGGTGACTTCATCGCCGAAGGCGACCACTTCTCCGCAGAATTCGTGGCCGGGGATGAGCGGCGGATGGATGCGGTTCTGCGCCCAGCGGTCCCAGTTGTAGATGTGCAGGTCGGTGCCGCAGATGGACGCCACTTTGACCTTGACCAGCACGTCGGTGCGCCCGAAGCCGGGGATCTTTACTTCACGAACCTCAGCACCCGGAGCCGCCTCAGGCTTGACGACTGCCAGCATGGTTCCCGCCATAAAGGCCACCTAACCAGGGCAAACTTCAACAAAGCACAAAACGTATGATTCTAGCACTCTAGCGGGATTTGCCTGTGATTTCACAACAGCGCTGGTCCGTTTGGCATCGAAGCTTGTGCTCCCTGACGTGGAGGCTGGTTCGTGCATCGACAACCCGTTGCTATCCTGCTGTTTCTGGTCTGCGCTTGCTTATCACCCTTGGCTTCAGCGTCTCCGATAAAAGTTAAATACAAGGAAGGTGTGACTCACGGCTTCCTAGTTCTCACCACCATGGAGGGAACTCCGATTGCGTACGGGGACTCGACCCAGGTAGTACACGGGAACAACGTTACCAGCCATCTGAGCTATCACTTCAAGGACGGTTCGCTGCAGCAGGAGGACCTGGTGTTCTCGCAGCGGGGGGAGTTTCGGCTGATTACCTATCACCGGATTCAGAAGGGGCCGAGCTTCAAGAACGCGGAGGAACTTTCGGTCGACGCGCGCTCGGGACAGGTGAACGTGAAGTACACGGATGACAAGGGGAAGGAAAAATTCGAGAGCGAGCGAATGAAGCTGCCGCCTGATCTCGCCAATGGCATGGTACTGACAGTGCTGAAGAACGTAGCGGAAAATGCGAAGACGGAGCTGTCATTCGTGGTGGCGACGCCGAAACCGCGGATCGTGAAACTCGAGTGCACTCCCGCAGAGACGGAGCCATACACGATTGCCGGCTCGAAAAGGGAGGCGCTGCATTTCGTCATCAAGGTGGATATCGGCGGGGTAGCTGGAGTAATTGCGCCGCTACTGGGCAAGCAGCCACCGGACAACCACGTGTGGATCTCGCGGGGAGACGTGCCAACGTTCGTCAAGTCGGTGACTCTCTCCTATATGGATGGTCCGATGTGGCGAACCGAGTTGGCGTCTCCGGTATGGCCGGAGAAGGGGCAGGAAGAAAAGAAAGCAGAAGAGAAAGACCAGAAGAAATGATGACGGAGCGACACGGCATCGGAGCGGTGCCCTTCCGGCGGCGTTGCCTGGTTCCCATGTCTCGCAAAGGCGGCGAGACATGGGGCACCCCATTTACTGGACGAACGTCCAGATTGAATTCCTAACTCGCTGGCTTGTATGTTTTGGGCGCGTCCGTTTTGTACTCCTCCGACTTGCCGCGGGGGATGGTTAGCGTCTTCCAGTCCTTAGAGCGAAGGTGCTTCGCCAGAAAGACAATCTGGCCGATGTGCTGCGCATAATGCGCGATTTGGCGGTTGATGGCCTGCAGCACGGTATGCGGCTCTCCACGAATGGTAACTGTCCGTATGACATCTTCCGGCTTGAGGGGATCGATAGCGTTGAAGACGCATGTCCAGCCCTCTTCCCACCAGGTCATTACTTCCGCACGCGTGCTTGCCGGGCTGAGCTCGAATTCTCGATCGCGGAAGCGGTTCGGCTTCTCGCCGTCGGAAGTCAGAAAATCGGTGAAGCGCGACCGCATGTTGCCAGCAATATGCTTAACCAGAATGGCGATCGAGTTGGCTTCGGGATCGAGCGTGAGGAAGAAATCCTGGTCGGTTAACTGCGACATGGCGCCTTCGCCCATGCGCTTGTGCCCGCGCAGTTGGCGGCGGGCTTCGTCGAGATAATGTGCTGCTGCATCGGTCATCGGGTAGGTCCTCAAGTCAGTGATTGGGTAATTGGGGAATTGAGTAATTGGGTAATTGCAATCCCGCTGCGCGCCCCCAACGGGTTCGTTCAATTTCCCAATTACTCAATTTCCCAATTACTCAATCTTCCCATCCTCCGCCTCCGGGTGTTTCGATTCTAATGCGTTCGCCCTTGCGCAGACGAGTGCTGAACTTCCCCGGCATCTGTTCCTGGTGACCATCCTGCCGAGTGATGAATGACTTGCCGGGAGCGCCATCAGCGCCGCCTGCAAGTCCCCACGGTCCGCGCGAGCGTCGGTCGGCAAGCAACGTGACATCGCAGTCGGTGAGGACTTCGATTTCGCGCACGATGCCGTCACCGCCGTTGAATTTCCCCTTCCCGCCGCTCCCCGTGCGCAGCGAGTACGAGCGCACGCGCAAGGGATACGCATACTCCAGCGCTTCGGCCGGAGTATTGAGCGAGTTCGTCATGTGGGTATGGATTCCCGAAACGCCGGACTTGGTGGGACGCGCACCCATGCCGCCGGCGATGGTTTCGTAGTAGGTGAAAGGTTCGCCGGTGCGCGGATCGATGCCGCCGATGGTGAGATTATTCATGGTGCCGGAAGCGGCGGCGGGGATGCGATCCGGAAGTGCCTGGGACAGAGCGCGCAAAAGCACGTCCACGATGCGCTGCGACGTTTCCACATTTCCGCCGGCAACGGCTGCCGGAGGTCTGGCGTTAACGATCGTTCCCTCGGGGGCAATGACTCGGATGGGGCGCATGAGGCCTGCGGCTGCGGGAACATCTTCGGTGAGCAGGCAGCGGAACACATAAAAGCACGCGGAATACGTGATGGCCGCCACCGCATTGATGCTGCCCTGAACCTGCGGATCGCTTCCGGTGAAATCCACGGTGACGATGTGCGGCGAGCGTGAAGCGCTGTTTTTGGCGGCATGGACCGTCACATTCACCTTGATCCTGATTGGCGCGTCCGTGATGCCGTCATTATCGAGAAAGTCCTCGGCCGAATACTCTCCGGGCGGGACCTGCCGCAGGAAGGCGCGCATCAGTTCTTCGGAATAGCGCTGCAACTGCGCCGCGGCCCGGGTGCAGCACGCGAGACCATACCTCGTACTGATTTCGCGGAGTCGTTCGGCGCCGGTGTGGCAGGCTGCGATCTGCGCTGCGAGATCTCCTTCGCGCTCGTCCGGTGTGCGCACGTTGGTCAACAGCAGGGCAAGAACTTCGGCGTTGGTGGATCCCGCGCGCAGCAGTTTCACCGGAGGGATGCGGACTCCCTCCTGGTAGATCTCGCGGCAGAGTCCCATGGAGCCGGGGTAAGCGCCACCCACGTCGGCATGATGGGCGCGCGAGGCCACGTAGAAGTCGGGACGCCGCTTGGCGTGGGGACCAGTCTTCCTTCCGTTCACAAATACAGGGGCAACGAGCGTGATGTCGGGCAAATGAGTTCCGCCGCGAAAGGGATCGTTGAGCATCACCACGTCGCCATCGTGCATGGGACCGGATTCAATTGCCGCTGCGACGGACATCGGCATGGATCCGAGATGCACGGGCATGTGGTCACCCATGGCGACGACCTGGCCATCGCGATCGAAGACTGCACAGGAATAATCGCGCCGCTCCTTGATGTTGGGGGAAAAGGCGGTGCGGCGGAGCGCCGCGCCCATCTCTTCGGCAATCGAGTGAAAGATGCTCTTGAAAATTTCGAGTTCGATGGGGTCGCGGGGCATCAGGCGCAGTGTAATGGATCGGCGGGCGTGGTTGCACTACTCGCCGCCTGCGATCCACGTAGGAACAGCCCCTTGGGCTGTCTAGCGAAGGCGAAGCCGAGCCATGTAGGGACAGCGTATCGTCGTTAGTTTTGCGAACATTGCGGCAAGCTGTCGAGCTTCGCTCGACCGGCCAGGCTAAGATCCTATCCCTACGCGAGAAGTTATGGCTCGTCGGCTTCGCTCATGCCATCCATGTCGGCGCATGCCTCCTGGCATGCAAATTTCTTGATTGCCGCGAGAATTTTGTTGACAGTTTATTTACCGTAGCGCAATATCTTGTGTTATAAGGCCTCCCCATACAATGAGTAGGGTTGGCCTTTCGGATTAAGGGCCCAAAGTGGTTACCCCTTGCAAGGGAAAATCGTTCATGGAGGCACCTTCAATGGCAACGAAGAAGAAGGCAAAAAAGAAGAAACACTAACTGTAGGCGAGACGATACCTCGCATACACCACGGTTTTTCACTGGCCTCTCAAGAGAAGCACCTCTTGAGAGGCTTTCCCGTTTTGATCGCCTTAGCCGCCGCAGCAGGCACAAATCAGTTTCGCGGACGCGCGAAATTGTGCGACGCACGCTTCCGCCTGTGTCACAATAGGCGAAACCTGCGGCCTCGGCCGCTCCTCGCTGAAGATGGCTATGCGAAAAAGAAGCCCCGCCAAACAGAAGGCCGATGAAGTTCTGATCCCCGACAAACTTTATTTCCGCATCGGAGAGGTGGCGAATCTTTGCCGGCTGCCCGCTTATGTTTTGCGATTCTGGGAGTCGGAGTTTCCGCAGCTGAAGCCGGTGAAAAGCAGCACGGGGCAACGCATGTACCGCAAGCGTGACGTGGAAAACGTGCTGCGCATCAAGCAGTTGCTGTACGAGCAGGGATTCACCATTTCCGGCGCGCGGCAACAACTTCGAGCCGAGACGAAATCCGATAAGACGCAGAGCGCGATTCCGTTCCCGTCCAGCTCGACGCCGGAGATCCAGAACATTCGGAAAGGCCTACGCGAAATCCTGACTCTGCTTTCCAGCCGGCGCACGGGATAATCCAAGGTAGTTTGTTCGGGTTTCGTAACGGAAAGCGATCTTCGGCGCGGTTCCTTCCAATCTCGTAGAAAATCGGCTCAACAATGAGGGGGAGAGGAGTGGCTCCGGACGATTGTCCGAAGTGTGGCGGCTCTGGATATATAGCGAAGCCGGTCGAGCTGAATGGCAAGACCGAAGGCGTAGCGTTTATCCAGATCCAATGCCCCGCTTGCGGAGGTAGCGGCCGGAAGCGCGCAATCTCACCTGGAACCGCCGGCTGACCGCACGGCCTGCGGTGCTTGCGAAACGTACGGAACCCGGGCCGCCATACTTCCCGTCCTACAAAGTGGACGGTCCGGGCCGCACGGAAGAGCCGGCTCCCGGCTCCTTATCTTTTTTCAATTGCTCAGGCGATTCCCGCGGCTCTTGCACCAGCCTTGCGTGGGGGAGTGGCCGTCTCCACGCGATTTCTGCCGTTGGTTTTGGCGCGGTATAGAGCTTTGTCGGCGGCTTGCAGGACCGCATCCGGATCAGAGTGCCTTCTTGCGGAGCTGGCCACTCCGATACTCACTGTGACCGAAATCGAGGCGGGGGCAGTTGGCTGAGCCAGAGCACGAATGGCTTGTCCTTTGGTGGTGCGGCGGCGAGTGCGATCGGTGCGGCGGTCCGGACCGCGGGGCGCCAGACGGCGATCGTTCCCGCGCATGCGAAATTCCGAAGCCTCGATGTTCTCCCGCAGCCGCTCCAGATGATCCAACACGTCGGACGTGCTTTTCCCTGGGAAGAGGACGTTGAATTCTTCTCCGCCGCAGCGGTAAGCCCGGCCGCCTCCAGTCACCCGCGCCAGATTGGATGCGACCAGGCGCAAAACCTGATCGCCGGTATCGTGTCCGTAGGTGTCGTTGAACTTTTTGAAATGATCGATGTCGACGACGGCAATGGAATAGGGCTGCTGCAGTCGCTCCATGGCATCGTTGAAGGCGCGCCGCGAAGGTAACGTAGTTAGCTCGTCATGGTAGGCGAGCAGATAAGAACTCTCGATTACGGCAGTGAAGAGAATGCAGGCAGCGGTCGCGGCATACAGCGTGGCGAGCCGTGGGTTGGTGGCGAAGTGCAGGGAGAGAAAAAAGGCGGAAAGCGTCCACAGCAATGCACTCTCGACCGGTTTGCGGATCAGCAGGAACCGAATCAGAAGAAAGGCCGCCGCAGCCGCGAAGATTACAAGCGTGTAGTTGGGCAGAGTTATGGTGGTGGCAAGATGACGGGGGTGGGCGGCTGAAGGCAGCCTGGTTTCCGCGGTTCGGCACAGGACCGCGACTACGATAGTTTCCACAAAAAGAAACAAGCCCACGGGCTTAAGCGATTCGGCGGTGAAGCCGCGCTCCTGCATGAGCGCAATCAGGACAAAATCCAGCGGAACCAGCACGGCGACGGCATCGGCTGCGGTGATCAGGACGGGCAGTTGTGCTCCGCCCCATACGGCGATGGCTCCTTCCGCCATGAACAGAATGCAAACTGCCAGGAAGATGCGGCTGGAATGGAAGCGCCAGGCCAGCAGCATGCCTCCAGCGATGGCGCAGTAATAGAGAAAGCTAAGAGCGGGCAAAGCAAGCGTCAGCCAGCCAAGGGACACGAGGGCAACCACGCCCAGCAGCAGTGCGCCTCCCGGCAGCAGCAGGGATCTCGTCGCTTTGCTGAGGGAATTCAGAGCTTACTCCTGCACGGAATAATGCATTTTGGAATTATCTCCATTGGGAGATGAGGAAGGAATTGGCGGAACAGGTTCGGAGGGCTGCGTTGGCAGTGTTCCGGTTTGAAACCGCGGCCCGTTTTCGGAACACCATACCTTCGTGCCCAGCGACTTCCCGCTGCACTTCAGCGATTTCTAACTAGACTGAGCTGTGCGATTAAGGACGGCTCAAGCTTTCATGGAATCAGTTGCCAAAATTTATGGGAACCGCGCCATGGGAGTGATCCTGACCGGGATGGGTTCCGACGGCTTACAAGGAATGAAAGCCATTCATCGCGCAGGAGGGCTCACGATTGGGCAGGATGAAGCCTCGTGCACTGTTTACGGCATGCCGCGCGCGTGCGCTGAACTTGGTGTTCTGATTCGCGTTGTCCCGTTGTCAGACATCCCCGGTGAAATCCTGCAAGCTGTGCGGCGCCGCATGCCGGCATAATCCTGGCCCAGATAGAGGATGAGCGTCAGGCACTTCTCGCTCAGTGCTCGCAGGCCATCCTTAACGCTCACGGCTCATTTCGGCGCACTCAGCACGGTCTCAAAAGGATCGAGCACGATCTTCCGTGTTCCAGCGGGCGTGGACAGCCGAAACGCGGTCTCGTCGCCATCGGCAAACACGCGGCCCAGCAAGACGTACTGCTTGCCCGCAGCCACGGCGTATACCGGAAGCGATGTCACCAAGTCCTCCGGCGCCTGCTTTTGCAAGATGGTTCCCGTCACCGTGACACCGCTTGCTTTGGCCGAAAACTTCACTCCCTTCAGCTCAAACCTGGGAAGCGAGACGCCGTTGACCCATCCCTCCAGAAACCAATCCAACGATTTTGTCTGTTGGTAGCGGAGTGAAGCGGGAAGGTCTTCGGCGAAGACATCCATCAGTTCTCTGGTGCTGATTGCCCGACCTTCAAATCGCTGCCGAACTCTTCGCAATGCGCGTACAAATGGTTCCTCTGAGTTGCCTGTGGTCCCACCCTTGCCTTGTCCGTTCTCAGCATCCTTGAGCATGGTCCGCAGCATGTGAAACAGCCACGTTCCCCGCCCGTAGGTAAGGACCTCGTAACTTTGAGGGGAGCGAGAAGACACGAGCCGCGTTCCCAGCGTCACCGGTCCCGCGTCCTCCGGAGATCTATCTTCCTGATCCTTGCTGGCCAGTTGGCGGCGGTATTCGTCCATGATCATCCGGAATCCCGTCGGATTCTGCTCCTGCAGCATCATCAGTGTGCAGTACTGCGACAGCCCCTCCGACAGCCATTGATCGCGATAACTGCTCCACGAGACCAGATCGCCCCACCACTGATGCGCCGTCTCATGAGCAGGTACCAGTCGCTGCAGCAGGATCTGCGTGTCACCGTAATGCAACTGTTCTCGTTCCTGATCACTGAGGAATGCGTAGGAGGACAAGAACACCAGTCCGGGCCAACCCTGGCTGGCACGCCCGGGCAGCTGTGTCAACGCCAGATGACTATACGGAAATGGGCCGAAGCGGTTAGAAAAATACCGGATAGCTTGCGCCGCCACCTCGCCAACTCTAACCTCATTCTGCGCCGGCGAAGGCCGCGTCGGCACGATCACTTGCGGTCGCCGCAGCGGACCTTGCGGTGGAGGAGCTATCACCTGAATCTGGGCTGTAGGGAAATCTTTCTCGACGCTGCGGGTGGCGTAGGTCTCGATTGTGACATTGCCAACGCGAGTAGTGGCCTCGCGGTATTTGCCGAGGTTGAACCCGGCGAGTGGAATGGGCCGATCCGAGACCCACCGCGTCGCCTGTTGCCCATTCGCCTTAGGGATCTGATCCTGCAAAACCTCTGCAGGTTTTCCTGTCGCCACGAGTGTCCACTCTTGCGGATAGCTGAACTGCAGATCGAAATCAGTCATTTCCATACCCCGGTTTGGATACCATGTCCCCCGAGCGCCGACATATAACAACCCGCTGCCCGCTTCGGCCAGAACTTCTCCGCCGTAGGAAAATTCCAGCTCGAACTTCTGACCGGTTCGGGTGGGCTCTGGAAGTACAACCGCGATCACATCGTTACCACGGCGTGAAAGTTCCGTGCCTTCCAGCGAGAGATTGTGAATGAACTCCACGGGGCGGCCGTCCAGGGTGACGCTGTCGGTTGGCAGAAAGCGCGAAAGTTCAAACAGCAACGTTCTTTCGCCGCCCGCGAGCACTTCGCATTGCAACCGCGCGCGCGCGTGAATCTGTTTGGGAGGCGTCACCTCGGTGTTAATGGCGTACCGGCGCACGGCAATCCGGCTGGCTCGGAGTCTCTGGTTCTGCGGCTGAGGAGAGCTATCCAATTTCGGCCGCCTTGATTCCGTACGCGGCGAAAACGAAGTCCAGACGTCGTAGTAGTTTTCCCCATTGACCAATTTGGCTTGGCCCGCCTGCACTTGCTCGGGCGCAGTCGAGTCAAAAAAGACATCGAACACCCCTACCTTGGTGCCCTGCAACCGCACATGCAGAAATCGATCGGACGGGTTCGCTTCCTGCCCAGAAGTGCCCGATACTCCATTGGCGGGCAGCATTCGGCTGAAGGTCATGAGCAGTCTCATGGCATCGATTGTGGCAAGATTCTTGGCCGTCGGACCCCATCGCTCCACGAATTGTTGCTTCTCATCGCTGGCACGCAGATCCGGCGCGAGTTCGGCGGCGGCATCGTCGTTGAATCGGAAATACGCTGTCGCAAAGCGTTCCTCCAGGATTGCCATTCCGGTGAACAAGCTCATTGATCTGCGTTCGACTTCATCCGGAGGGCTCAGCAGAATCTCACCGTCTCCTTCGAAGAATGCTCCCGTGATTCGGCCCATCACGTCCTGCGTGAAGCCAATGGTCCCATCATCCAGGCTGATCTGGATCGCAGTCCGGTTCAGCGAGGCGCCCCGCACGCGGTAGACGCGCGCAGGGTCGAGGCTCACCTGTCCCAGTTGCGTGTAAAGTGCCTCTACTTGCTTCCCGGATGACTCCTGGGCTGCGATCGGCGTCCATGGACAGGTGCAGAGCGCAAGCAACGCCGCTGCCAGCAAGGAAATTCGCTCGGTCCCAAGTACCTTCGTCACGTGGGTGGGGCTGTCCTCCGTTGCTAGAATGCGCCTGAATGCGGTTGCGTGTCATCTTTCTGCTTCTCTGTCTGGCGCAGGCTTGGCCTGGCGTTTGGGCGGACACCATTCATCTGAAAAATGGCCGCAAAATCGTCGCGGATCACGTCCGCGAAAACGGCAATCGCTACGAATACGAGATTGGCGACAACTCGTATGGCATTCCGAGATCTGCGGTAGACCACGTGGAAGCGGGTGGGCTCCCGCCACGCAGCGCCGCAACCGAGAAGCTGGGTGATCTGCCGAGCTTCGACTCGACAGCCGTCAGCCTCGCCAACGAAGGCGACCTGACCACGAAAATTATCCGTGATGGGAAGGTCGATCAGGATGGGCTGACCACTCTCGAGGCAAAAGGCAATCCTGTCTTAAGTTCCACTGCGAACTTCATCGCTGGCAAATTTGAATTCGAACACGGCAATATTGCGCACTCGCTCGAGTATTTCGAGAGCGCTCTCCGCTTTCAGCCAGAGAGCGCTACAGTCCTTACTTATTACGCTGCCGTTTTGGCTCGTACCGGCAATGCCGCCCAAGCGCTGCCCTATGCTGAACGCGCAGTCCGTGCCAATCCTGATTCGGCCGATGCCTATACGATGCTTGGCTACGCCCAGTTCGCTTCTGATCACACCAAGGAAGCCATTGTGTCGTGGAAGCGTTCGCTCGCTCTTCGTCCCGATGCCTCCGTGCAGCGCTTTCTCGATAAAGCCCAGCGCGAGCAGGCGGCCGAAGCCGAGTTCGTGCAGAACGAAAGCAGCCACTTCGTGCTGCACTACGAGGGCAAGCAGAGTGAGGCCCTCGGGACGCAGATCCTGGCCGCGCTGGAATCGGACTACGACGACCTCGTTCGCGATCTCGGCACTCCTCCTCGCGACAATATCCTGGTGACGCTCTATACGGAGACGGCTTTCTTTGACGTGACCCACGCCCCCAGTTGGGTTGGGGCCCTCAATGACGGCAAACTTCGCATCCCGATTAGCGGTCTCACCTCAGTCACGCCCGAACTGGCCCACGTGCTCAAGCACGAACTGGCGCACTCGTTCGTCGCCAAACTCTCAGCGGGCCGCTGTCCTCCCTGGCTCAATGAAGGGATTGCGCAGTTCCTGGAGCCCAGAAGTCTTGCGGGAGACGGACGCCGGCTCGCCCGTCTTTATAAGGCGCAGCAAAGTATTCCTTTTAATGTGCTGGAGGGCAGTTTCATGAAGCTTTCGGGCTCCACCGCTTCCGTCGCATATGCCGAGAGTCTGGCGGCTGTAACCTTCATTAACGATTCCTACGGATTGAGCGACGTGCAACGCATTTTGGAACGCATGAGCCAGGGCAACTCCACCGAAGCTGCCCTTCGTGCCACCATCCACTCCGACTACGGCCAATTCGAGATGGACTTAGGCCGTTACCTCACCGATAAGTATGGAGACTGACCCGGTCGGGTTAGCTGGAAGATAAAAGGCCGCTCTCGCCCGGGTAGGGGAAAAAAGCGGCAACAGTTCCAGATTGCCTTAATTGCTCACATGTGATTTCCATGCTAGCTTGCCTTGAGTCTTAATCCGTGCGCTCTTTTTTCAAATTCAAAGAATCGGATACTCCGGTCACCATCGAGCCGGTGCCGACCGTTTTCCCCAACATTGAGGGCGCCGATATAGCAGGCGTCTTCGGGGGCAAGCGCGTGGCAGGAGATTTTTATGACTCGGTGCGCGTCAGCCCCGAGCGCGTTCTTATTGGCCTGCTCGATATGGCGGGACGCCGCGAAGAAAACCGCAAGCTCCTCATTGCGGCGCAGGAAGTTTTTCGTAACTCCGGCAGGGAACTGTTCTCTGCCGTCGACATCAATGAGTCCGACGCCATGACCGAACTCAACCTGCGTATCAACCGCCGCTTGATCGAGGCTTCCAGCGGGGTTCACTCCTGCCCGGCGTTCACCGCCTGTTATCACGAGAGGATGGGAACACTCTGTTATTGCAGCGCGGGACATACGCCGGGACTGCTGCGCGACAGCACCGGCATCGTCGAACTCGGTTCCACGGGATTGCCCTTGGGACTGTTCTCCCACGCGACCTCCGACGCTCGAATCGCAGGCATGGAAAAGTCTGCCGCTCTCTTGCTGGTGTCGCAAGGGGTAGTCTCTTGCGAAGGGGTGCACGGCGACGGCGCCGGGAATGAGTTCAGCGTCGGGGGGGTCAGGCAAGTGTTTCAGAACGCCCCGTCCCTTAGTGCAAAGGAGCTATGCTCCTTGGTCCTTAGCTCTGTTGCCGATTTCAGTGGCAATGGCCCTCTGTGCGATGACCGCACGGCACTCGCCCTGATTCGCACCGGCTAGGCCAACTTTTCTGCGCCATCCACGCGTCCAACGGGGAAGGGTTCCGCCCGTGCATGTGGCTCTCTGCCTTCAGCGTAGTTTCGCGTGCCCTTCTGTCGCCAATCTGGCCTGAAGGAGTAGTAAAATGTCTTATCGGCCTAAACCCACCGTTTGCAAGCAAGCCCAGGAATTGGCCTACATGACTCCTATGAAGAGACTTTGCCTGACTGTCATCGCTTTGGCCTGTCTGCCCGCGCTCGCGGCCGGACAGGTTGTGGAAGAAATCGTTGCACGCGTCAATAACCAGATCATCACCCGTTCCGAATTCAGCCGCAGCAAGGATCAGCTTCGGGACGAGGTCAAGCAGCAGGAGCCCAACGACGCCGACAAGGTATATGGCGCCAAGGAAAAGGACGTCCTGCGCGATCTCATCGACCAGCAACTGCTTCTCGACAAAGGGAAAGATCTCGGCATTACAGGCGACACGGATCTAGTCAAGCGCCTCGACGAGATGCGCAAGAGCATGAAGCTGGATTCCCTCGAGGCGTTGGAGAAGGAAGCCGAAAAGCAGGGCATCTCCTGGGAAGACTTCAAGCAGCAGCAGAAGAACCAAATCATCACCCAGAAGGTCATCGGCGAAGAAGTCAGCAGCAAGCTCTCTATTACCAAGGAAGAAGCCGAGAAGTTCTACGAAGAGCACAAGAAGGACATGGAGCAGCCCGAGTTCATTCGCCTGGCAGAAATTCTGGTAGCCCCAAAAACCTCGTCGATCACGCCTGACCCCAAGACGGCCGGGGGGCCCGCCGATTCTAAAAGTCCGGAGGAGGAAGCTGCCAAGCAGGCTGCCGATGCGGCAGCGCTTGCCACCGCGGAAGCCAAGGCACACGATCTGCTCAAACAGATCCGCGATGGCGCCACCTTCGATGACGTTGCCAAGAAATACTCGGATGGTCCCTCCGCGGGGGATGGCGGTGCGCTCGGCATGTTCAAGCGCGGACAACTCGCCAAAGAACTGGAAGACAAGACCTTTGGGATGAAGGCGGGCGACGTTACAGACGTGATCCGCACCAAGCAGGGCTACGTGATTCTCAAAGTTGTCGACCACCAGCAGGCGGGCATTCCTTCCCTGAAAGACGCCATGCCGAAGATCCAGGACGCTCTCTACTACGAGAAGTTGCAGCCTGCCCTCCGCGCCTATCTCACCAAGCTTCGCGAGGACGCTTACATCAAACTGGCGCAGGGATACGTGGACAGCGGCGCGAGCCCAAACCAGACGGTGCCCATCGAGACCACCTCTGCGAAAGAGGCCGACGCCAAGAAATTAGACAAGAAAAGGCACAAGAAGCTGGGCGTTCTCTGATCGTTCCCGAGCTGAGGGCCAGCTAAAGTGGCAGGGACAGCCTCTCAGGCTGTCCAGTCGAAGGCTTGCCGCTCTCGCGGCCGTCCCTACGTGTCCGGGCTGGACAGCCGATGGCGACTGTCCCTAGATGTCCGGGTTGGACAGCCGATGGCGGTGTCCCTACATGTCCTCCTGAAATGCTGCGAATTGCCGATGGGCTGCTTTATACTTGCCACATCCCATGAAGGACTTCTACATCGGCGATTGCGGGCGCCACGAGAACAAGGTCATCACCTCTACTTTCGTAGTGGTAGCCAAGCAGATCAAGCCCAAGAAGACCGGCGAACCCTACCTGGCGTTGACGCTTGGAGATCGCAGCGGGCAGCTCGAAGCCAAAATGTGGGACAACGTGGAGGAAGTGCTGGAGGCCTTCGAGCAGGATGACTTTCTCAAGATCAAGGGCCTGATTAATAAATACAAGCAGCGTTTCCAGCTCACGATTCACAAGCTGCGAAAGCTCGGCGACACCGAAATCGACTTTTCCGACTATCTTCCCAAGACTACGAAAGACGTCGACGAACTCTGGCAGACGCTGACGAACTTCATCGCGAGTTTCGAGAATCAGCACTTGAAGGCGTTGGTTCAGGCGTTCATGGCAGATCCGGAAATTGCCGCCGCGTACCGCAACGCTCCGGCCGCTAAAACGCTGCACCACGCCTACATTGGCGGCTTGCTCGATCACGTGGTGTCGCTGTTCCGCTCCTGTGACCTGATGTGCAGAAACTATCCGCAGATCAACCGCGATCTTCTGCTCACCGGCGCGTTTTTCCACGATATTGGCAAGATCCACGAGTTGACCTACAACCGCTCCTTCTCATACACCACCAAGGGCCAGCTGCTGGGGCACATGATCATTGAATTGGAGATGCTGCAGGCCAAGCTGTGTTTGCTGCCGGACTTCCCTGAAGAACTCAAAACAATGGTCGAGCACATGATCATCAGCCACCACGGAGAGTATGAGTTCGGATCGCCCAAGCTGCCGATGTTCCCCGAAGCTCTCCTGCTGCACTACCTTGATGATCTGGATTCGAAGATGGAAGCCATGCGGGCGCAGTTCGAACGTGACGCCACTCTCGATGGTCCCTGGACGACTTACAATCCATCGCTCGGGCGTCCAGTGCTCAGCACAGAAAAATTCTTGCGTCCGAGAAAAGTGGCCGAACCCGAGGATCCCGTCATCACGGTTGCGCCACTCGAACCTGCGCCCGAACAGAGCGCGCTTGAGCCGGAAGAAACTGTTCAAACTGGCCTGCCCGGCCTGAATCCCACGCGTTAGTCCGCACTGCGTGCACTTCGTCTTAGTAGTTTGATCTTGGCTTGACCCACTCTTCTAGGTTCGTCCTCACCCGATAGTCCTATCACCGTCGATTCCGCCATGCCCTTCTCATTTATTGCCCCGCCGACGCCGATCCATTACATTTAGGGCACACCGAAATTCAAAGGATACGGAGGCTCTTATGCGCTCGCGTCTAATTCTGTTTACATTCGCCCTTTATCTGGCATTTGCAGTGGGCTGCAACAAGCAGCCGGCAGCTGACAACACCAGTGATCCCAACGCCACGGATCAGAACGCCACCGATCAGAACGCGCCTGCTCCGGCGGAGAGGGGCTCTGCCCGTCAACCGAGAGAACGCAAAGAGCACAGGGCCGAAGCCCGCAGGCTCGTGGTACCGGCAGGTACTGCGGTGACGATCAGCCTTGGGGACGCGATCGGTTCAAAAATCAGCCAGTCTGGCCAGACGTTTACGGGTAGTGTCGCGAAAGACGTTGTGGTCGGCGGCGAAGTCGCCATTCGTCAAGGCGCCAATGTGAGCGGCACCGTGACGGACGCGAAGCCGCTCGGCAAATTTGCGGGTGGCGCGGTTCTGCAGGTGCGTCTCGATTCCATTAATAATGTACAGGTCGCAGCTGCCGAGCGCACGTTCAATCAGAAAGGCAAAGGCAAACGCACTGCGGTTGCGACCGGCGGAGGCGCCGCCTTGGGGGGAATCATTGGGGGCCTGGTTGGCGGCGGCAAAGGAGCGGCTATTGGATTGGCCGCGGGCGCAGGCGCCGGGGCTGGGGGCTCAGCCCTGACCGGCAACAAGGACATCGTTCTCCCGGCGGAGTCCGACATCACGTTCGAACTGTCTCAGGCTCTGGAACTTAAGAAATAACTAAGCTGAGCCGCAACTCTGCCCCATCCCTCTCGCCTCGTGTGCGGCCGGATGGGGCTTTCGATTTTGCATCGCGTGGTGGTGGAACAGGTTTGCAGACTTATGATTCCCGCTGCCCGCGCCCGTTTTGACACCATGGTCACTGCGAAGACGCTGATTTCTCTTCCCAACCCCCACCCCTAATGTAATAAGATTTGAGTACCCCCCCGGAATCACCTATGGAAAAGTTTGATTTCAATCTGATCTTTTGCCTGATCGTGCAAGCCAACCTGGTGTTCGGCGTAGCCGGACTCATCTGGCCGGAGAAGTTTATGTCTCTCTACGGGGTCTTGATGTTCCCTTGGCCCCCCAGCCAACGCGCGATTCGTGTTAACGGGCTTATTGCGATTTTGGGGTGGTTCTTAGTGTTAGCCAAGTTTTTCATAACTCGCCTCTAGCGCGTCGTCCCACAAATCAGCCTGCAGAACAAAATTAGCCCCAGATTCGCACGGATCTTCACGGATCAGAATGTAAAGAGAATTGATCTGTGAAAATCAGTGAAATCCGTGGCCAGGTTCTCAGCGCCTCCATACGTAAAGTTATGTAAAAGGGTCGGGTTCTCTCACAAAATCCAGTACAAATGTCTGCCGGAACGCTCCATCACCCATTGTGATCACCGGCGGAGGATTGCTCGGAATGAACTACACCCGGATTGTTATCCTTCTTCTTTTTCTCACTCCCTTTCTCGCCGCTCAGAAACGTCAGCCGAACAAGCCCACTGAGCCAAGTATGCCCACGACTCCCACCGGCGAGCCTGCGGAGGAGAAATTCCCTACCGAAGCGGGTGTCGTGCCTCCGGCGAAGCCGGAGACTCCCAAGTCGCCGTTTGAAGGAATGAAGTACCGCCTCGTTGGCCCATTCCGCGGCGGGCGAGTACTCGCGGTTGCCGGCGTGCCGGGTCAAGAGGACACGTATTACTTCGGCGCGGTCGCCGGAGGCATGTGGAAGACTACGGATGGCGGGCTCAACTGGCATCCGCTGTGGGATAAGTTCGCCGAAGCCTCACCATCGGTCGGCGCCATTACCATCGCGCCCTCTGATTCCAATGTCATCTACGTCGGCACCGGCGAAGCCTGCATCCGCGGCAACATCGTCATGGGCAATGGCGTGTACAAGTCCACCGACGCGGGAAAAACCTGGAAATACTCAGGCCTGCGCGACACCTACTCCATCGGCCGCATGATCGTGCATCCCAAAGATCCGAACACGGTCTATGTCGCCGCCCTGGGCCATCCTTTTGGCCCCAACAGCACCCGCGGAGTCTTCCGCTCGCGCGACGGCGGCAAGACCTGGCAGCGCATCCTGTATGTGGACGACAAAACCGGAGCCATCGACATCCAGTTCGATCAATCCAATCCCAACATTCTCTTCGCCGGGATGTGGCAGGCAGTGCGCAAGCCGTGGACCATGGAGTCGGGAGGCCCGGGCAGCGGGCTCTATCGTTCCGCCGACGGCGGCGACACCTGGACCAAACTCACCGGCAAGGGTTTGCCGGAAGGCACGATCGGACGCATTGGTATTGCGACTACTCCCAACCCGAATCGGATCTATGCGCTGATCGAGGCCGAAAAGGGCGGGCTGTTCCGCTCCGATGACGGCGGTGAAAAATGGGAACTCATCAATGACGATCGCCGCTACCGACAGCGCGCCTGGTACTACACGCACGTGTTCGCCGATCCCAAGAATCCCGATGTCGTCTACATCCTGAACACCGGCACGTACCGGTCGATCGATGGCGGAAAGACGTTCAGCTCCATCCACACGCCCCACGGTGACAACCATGGCTTCTGGATCGATCCGAACAATCCGCGGCGTCTGATCAACGGCAACGACGGGGGGGCCACCATTTCCACCGACGCCGGCGCCAGTTGGACCACGCTCTACAACCAGCCAACGGCGCAGTTCTATCACATCGCTGCGGACCATCGGTTTCCTTATTGGCTGTACGGCGCGCAGCAGGATAACTCGACGGTCGCAATCGCCACCGCGAGCGCCAGCGGCGGCATTGATCAGAGCAACTATTACGACGTGGGCGGCGGAGAAAGCGGCTACGTCGCTCCCGATCCCACAGACCCCGACATCGTTTATGCCGGGTCGTATGGCGGAGACATTTCCCGCTACGATCACCGCACCGAGCAAACGCAAGCCATCAATCCGTGGCCACGCAACGTGATCGGCTGGGGGATGGCTGATCTGAAGCACCGCTTCCAATGGACCGAACCGATCGTGTTCTCGCCACACGATCCGCACACGCTCTACTACGCCGGAGAAGTTCTGTTCAAGACCACCGATCAGGGCATGAACTGGAGCATCATTTCCCCCGACCTCACGCGCAACGACAAATCCAAGCAACAGCCGGCGGGAGGCCCCATCACCAAAGACAATACCGGCGTCGAGGTGTACGACACGATCTTCTCGGTCGTCGAGAGCCCCGCGCAGAAAGACCTGATCTGGGCCGGCAGCGACGACGGTCTGATTCACGTCACGAAGAATGGCGGCCAGAACTGGGACAATGTCACCCCCAAAGCTATGCCCGAGTGGGGCACGGTCAGCATGATCGAAGCGTCGCCCACCGACGCCGGCGCCGCCTACGTCGCCGTCGAGCGTCATAAGATGGACGATTTCAGGCCATACATTTTCAAGACTACCGATTTCGGAAAATCCTGGACCACGCTGGTGAACGGCATTCCCAAAGACGACTACGTGCACGCCGTCCGCATCGATCCCAAGCGCAAAGGCTTGCTCTTTGCCGGCACCGAGCACGGTGTGTACATCAGCTTCGACGATGGTGCGAACTGGCAACCGATGCAGCTCAACCTGCCGCTGGCTCCGATCAACGACCTGATCGTCAAAGGGGATGATCTCGCCGTTGCCACGCACGGTCGCTCGTTCTGGGTCTTAGATGATCTATCTCCGTTGCGCCAATGGAATGAGGGGATCAAATCGGACGACGTGCACTTGTTCACGCCCGCCGAAGCCAATCACACCACGTTTTCCGGATCGTTTTTTGGTCCAAGCGGGGCCGCCGGACAAAATCCTCCAGCTGGCGCAATCGTCGACTATTACCTGAAAACTGAAATCAAGAAGCCCGAAGAAAAGAAAGACGAGAAGAAAGAAGTCCAGAAGGAAGATAAAAAAGCCGAATCCGCCACGAACCGTCCGGCCACGCCGGATGCCAACGCTTCAAGCGAAACTAAACCCGAATCGAGGATCAAAATCGAAATCCTTGATGCGAGCGGCAAGGTAATCCGCACCTACCCGCCCAAGCACCCGCCCACCCCTGAAGCGGATGAAGGCTTCGGCAGCCGCAAGCCAGAAGAAATCCCTACCGAAGCGGGCATTAACCGCTTTGTGTGGGATCTGCACTACGAACCCGTCCCGCGTGTTCCCAACTCGCCGCTCTGGGGAGGTTCCACCGAGGGCCCGCTAGCGCTTCCTGGCGAGTATCAGGTGCGCCTCACGGTCGACGGCAAGTCGCAAACGCAGGCCTTCAAGATCGTGCCCGACCCACGCCTGAAAGTGACTTCAGAAGATCTGAAGAAGCAGTTCGACTTGATGCAGCAGATTCTGGGCAAAGTCACCCAGGTGCACGACGCCGTCCGCCAGATCCGCGACATCCGTGCGCAGATGGCCGTGCTCGATAATCGCCTGAAGGAAGAAAAGAACCCGAATGCCCAAGCCCTGGCCGACGCGGGCAAGGACTTGGACAAGAAGATGATCACTGTCGAGGAAGCGCTGATCCAGACAAAGTCGAAGAGCGGGCAAGACGTGCTGAACTATCCCATCCGACTCAACAATCTGCTGGTCGCGCTCGGTGGAGTCGTGTCCAGCGCCGACGCGGCCCCTACGAAGCAGGATTACGAAATGTACGATGACCTGAGCAGACAGGCCGATGAGCAGTTGTCGAAGTGGACCGAGATCGTGAAAACGGATTTGGCAGCGTACAACAGGTTAGCCCAGGAGAAAGCAATTCCCGCGGTGGGATTGACGCCGCAGACTGAGGAGTAAAAACGACAGCTTGGTTATGCGCGGCTCAATGAGAGCCGTATCCGGACTCGAATAGGGCGGACATATACGCGCAATACCACGACTCGGAGTGGAACAGCGCTTCGCGTCTGGCGGTGCAGATCGAGTCTCTAGTCCCACAACAGGCCCCCGCTCTCGGTGCCCATATACATCAGCAGAATGCCAAGGTAAGTTAACGCATGAACCATATCTTGCTGCTCACGCGGGCTGCTCGGGGCAACGTGGCGGAGCTCGAGGGCGCGATCGTCGATGGCGTGACGTGCCCGTTCAATCTCGAGCAGCGCTTGACTTCGATCCGGTTCCACCATGGCATCGAAATACGCCTTGTACCAGGCTGGCTGTGCGCATCGTGCGGTTGCGGCAGTTTCCGATTGCTTTGCAGGAGAGGGTGCCAAAGCCAAATACTCCAGAGAATCTCGAACGTGACAAAACCCAAGAGGGGGTTTGCGACCTAAATAGTTAATAGGAAGGGATTAAGCCGGACAATACAGAAAATCACTTAGCGGAAAAGCTATAATGCAGGCGATACTCGTGGCTTCGTCGCAGGCTCAAGGAGCGCCCGCAATCCACCATAACACTCTTCCGACAATCCGCCATCCGCCGGATTTGCTGAGCACGAAGGATTCGTACTCGCGATTCTCGGGCTCGAGCATCTCCACCGTCTCATAACGGCGAAGGCGGGACACGCTTAAGCCATGACCCTGGCTGGAAGCGATCACGATCTTTCCATAAAGCTGGGCGCGCTCGGTTTGAAACGAATCGACAGCGACAACGTCCCCCTGCCGGATGAGCGGTTCCATCGAATGACCCTTCACCCGCAGCAAGCTGGTGTAGGCCGGATTCGGGCACCATGAGGCCGGGATGCCAACCAACTCTACAACCGGCATCGTTCGTAAGCTGCGATGGTCTCCATCAGCGTCATGCGCCCCTACCACACCCTTCAAAAGAGGAACGCCGATGACTTGCGGCAGCTTCTGACCGGCACCGTCAGCTGCGCCGGAGCGAACTAATTCCAGCCTGGGAGCATCCGTCCGCTTCTTGCGGGAACTGCCGCTGAGTGCGTTCACCATCTTTGCCGGTTGGATCCCCGCTTTTTCCCAGAAAAACCAGGCCTCGCTCTTGTCGCCTAAATTTCCCAGCTGAATGAAGTGCTCGGCTGAGGGTTGGAGCAAGCCCCGCTCCCAGCGCGAAATTGTCATCGCGGAGCATTCCATTCTGCGCGCCAGTTCGGCCTGATTGATCTTCAGGTGCTCGCGAAGCGCTGTGATCTGGGTAGCCCACTCGGGAAGCAAGTTGCCCCTGCCTTTTTTCTTCATGAGGTTTCAATCATCATACCGTTGCGCGTCGCAATGCCGAAGCTCATCGGGCCTGCTCCTTGGCAGGCTCAGGAGAGTATACTTCCGGGGATCAAGGTGGCACCACGATTCTGTCCAAAACAGGCTGCGGGTTGGCCGGGCGAAAAACGACTCCTATGGCTAAGTACGTCATTCAGAGCAAGCGCGGTGCGCCTCCGCAAGGCGCGTATTCACAAGGGTGGCGCGCTGGGGATTTTGTCTTCGTGACTGGGACGGGGCCAATTGATCCCGTCACAGGCAAACTGGTGGGCGACACCATTGAGCAGCAGACAGAGCAGACGATCGATAACCTGGCCGCGATCCTCGAAGCTGACGGAGCCTCACTGTCGGACGTAGTGAAGATGACTGTGCACCTTAGCGACACGAGCCTGTTCGCGCGTTATAACCAGGTCTATGCGCGTCGATTCTCGCGACCGTATCCGGTGCGAACGACCGTGGGCAGCGATCTCGGGCACTCGCCGGGGATGCTGATCGAGATGGATTGCATCGGGTACAGCGTCCTGAAGAAGGCAGCATCAGGCCGGAACCGGGTGCGTCCGAAAGCGCGGAAGAAATCGAAGTAAGATTTCGTCGAACGCTCTGCACCGGCGAGCAATCGGGGGTCTGATTCGATCACCTGCCGTTCGAAACTTCTTGCTGCTGCAGGAGCGGCATTTCCCGGCCGCGGGCCGAAACTCTTTCCACGGACTGAATCTCGCCGTTCCGCACCAACAGGGCGCTGTCGAAGTTATTGACGGTTGGACACACATGGCGCGGAATCAGATAGAGAACCTCGCCTAAGGCCGGGACTGCTCCAGACTTCACCTGCAGGGGAAGGTGCTCCTCGCTGGGCCCCATTGCGGTCAACTCAGGATGGCCCATGACGACGCACGTGGGGACTCCGGCATCGGCAGAAACCGATTTGTGCCCTGCGTCGCAGGTGGCGATTCCTCTGGAGGGGTGGCTCACGACGCGCGTCACCACCACCGCAGCCGGGGCATAGCCGTACTCGGCGGGCAATTGTGCCATGCTCGTGGCATCACAGTAGACAATGGTGCCGGGCGAGATCCGGTGCACAAACGGAGCGTCGCGGAATTTTTGGTAGCTGAGCGAGCACGGGAAGGTGGGTGTCCCGGCTGTGATTAGCTCCGGAATTTGGAAGGCATTCCGCAAAATCTCCGCCACCAGTTCCATCAGGCGATCGTAGCCGGCGTGCGCAGCACGGGTTCGCTGCGGCTCGTCCTCGTGCCCATATTGCCCGTCGTAATAATGTAAGCCTCGAAATTCCAGCTTGGCCCGGCGTATCGCACGAATGAGTTCAACCACCTCAGAGTTCTTGCCCTGCTCGATTCCCGTGCGGTTCATGCCGGGATTGATGTCCAGGAAAATTTCGACTGGGCTGCCGATCCACTGGCGGATATGCTGCTCGTTTTCCGCCAGCACAGAAATGCGAACGTGTCGGAAGCGATCAGCGATCTCGCGTACCCGCTGCGCATTTGCACCCATGAGGGGATACGCGACCAGAACGTCGGTCGCCCCGTTTTCACAGGCGGTCAGCAGTTCGAGAGTGGTGGCGCATTTGAAATTGCGGACGCCATGGTCCAGCAGCGTGCGCAGCGTGTAGGCGAGCTTCGCGGTCTTAATGTGGGCGCGCCAGCGGTCCGGATTTCCGTCCAGCAGGTCCAAGGTGCGGGCGATATTTGACGCAATGATCTCAGGATAGAGCACGAGAGCGGGAGTAAGCACGTGCTCAAAATACGAGACACGGTAGCGGTCCTGCCAGGGAAAATCGCTGATCATCGACTTGTGTCCACTCACGGCTTCGATGATACGCCGTGAGCTGATGCCGGACCAGGTTGACCCACCCGGCCGTCGAGAGTAGGCTCTCCATTCTTGCCATGCCTGCTCCCGAAGCGATTGATGCAGGGCCTCCCCACCTGGTGCGCGGGCTCACGCTGCTCTCGGCGATTGCAGTTGTCATCGGCGACACCATTGGCACCGGGGTATTTCTGGTCTCTAGCGATATGGCTCGAGTGGCTGGGTCCGCGCCGCGGGTATTGGCAGCATGGGTAATTGGCGGATTCATCGTGCTATTTGGCGCGTTTTGCTACGCGGAGCTTGGGGCGGCTTTTCCTAAGGCAGGCGGGCCCTACGTGTACCTCAGCCGTGGCATCGGCCCGCTTTGGGGATTTCTTTTTGGCTGGATGAGTTCGTTTCTCGAGCGGCCGGTCGCGATGGCGACATTGGCCGCAGGTGTCGTGAGGTTCCTCAGCTTTTTGTTGCCGCCGATCGCGCATCCCTGGTTCACAGGTCATGTCGCCGGTTACACATTCACCTTCACCACGGCTCAGCCCCTGGCGGCAGTGATCGTTGTAATCGCTACTGCACTCAACTACTTCAGCGTGCGGCTGAGTGGCGCGATTCAGGTTGTGATTACGCTGTTGAAGATGTCCGCAATCCTCGTCATCGTTGTGGCGGGGGCGGTGGTTGCATCCAGAATGAATTCTGCTGTTGCGCCCGTGGTTCCACCGCTGTTCAGTTTTACCAGCTTCACCGCGTTGCTCACCGCACTGGTGCCCGCCATGTGGGCTTACAACGGCTTCAACGATCTGGGTGATCTCGGAGAAGAAATTATCGATCCGCAGAAAAACATACCGAGAGCGATCATTGTCGGCCTCGCCATCATTGCGGGTTTGTACCTCATGGCCAATGTCACGTATTTTCACGTGCTGCCGTTCTCCTCGGTAGCGGCATCGGAGCACGTGGCCTCGGATGTGGTGCAATCGTTATGGGGACAACGTGGCGCGCAATGGCTGACGATTGCGATGGCGATGTCCGCATTGGGTGCGCTTCACGTCGTCATTCTGACCGGAGCTCGCATTCCATACGCGATGGCACGCGACAGCCTGTTTTTCAAATTTGCAGAGCGCCTGCATCCCTCTTTTCACACCCCAAGTGGATCTCTGGTTTTTCTGGGCGCGATCGCTGCCATCCTGGCCTTGAGTGGAACTTTTGAAGAGCTCTATTCACTTTTTGTCTTTGCCGTGTGGATATTCTTCGCGTTGACGGCCGTCGCCCTGCTGCGATTGCGGATGAAGCAACCGCATCTGAACCGGCCTTATCGGGTTTGGGGGTATCCGTGGACTCCGCTGATTTTTCTGCTCGCCGCGGTCGCTCTCACGGTGAATCTTTGGACTGTGCGGCCGGTTCGATCCACGATTGGATTGCTGGTGATTGTGGCGGGAATTCCGTTCTACTACCGTTGGCGCAGAGGGATGGCGCCGATTTCCAACTCGGAAGAAAGCAAACTGCAACAAGAAGGCCGGCAGTGATGCCGGCCTTCATGCGTCCGGAAGATGACCTTTAGCGGTTGGTGCCGCCCGTTCCACTCGTATTGCACGATCCGGAGACTTTCTTCACCTTGGTCACATTGAACATCTGACCGGCCGAACCAGCAGCTGATTGTGAGCCAGCCGAAGATCCGGTCGACGTGCTGGCGCCGGCGGACCCGTTTCCGTAGCCGCTGGAGCCGGAAGTGCTGCCCTTCACTTCGACTTCGTTATTGACGTGTTGGCTCAACTTCGAAGTGTCGCCCGAAAGCTGGTACTGAGTTCCCGAAGCATCCGTCAACGTATAGCCGCCGCCGGAGCTGCTGAGGCACCCGCGCAGCGTGGTGTTGCCGCTGCCGTTATGCCCTGAGGAACCCTCGGCACCAGCCGTCTGGCCATTTTCGCTACCGCTCTGGCCAGTGGTTGGGGCTCCGCTCTGGCTGCCCGCCTGGCCGCTCGACTGCCCAGCTGAACTGGAGCTGTCGGGAGAGCCCGACGATGATGGGGAAGTACCCTGCTGCGCTGCCATCCAGGCCGTGCAGGCCAGGAAAGTCATGGTGAGTAAGATTGTCTTTGACATGGTTGAATGCTCCTGTTTCTTAGTGCTGATTTTCGTTAAGGATTTGGTCGCGAGATTTGACAGGACTCAGCGGCGGCGGGTTGGGATTCGAGAGCTGACTGCGCGGTGCGTGCGCTTCACCAAACCTAATTCTGCATCTGCGAGTTGAAGAATGGCCTCGTTTCCCGGACGAGTGGGCGGAAGTAGGATGAGTCTGCCGGCATCGAGGTTGCTGCGTTGCGAGAGTACTTCCATGCTTGCGAGAGGGGACTTGAATTGCAGGTTGCTCCTGTATCCCTTTGCCTCCAACCGTCCCGCGCTGATCGGCATCGCAAGACCGGGTACTTACTTCTATGGCGGAGTCCGTGCTTACTACCGACCAGCAGATTAATTCCATTTGGGCGCTGGGAGGACTGACATGGCGAGAGCTCATGCGGCGCGTGTGGGGAGGCATCAATCGGAACGACTTGATCAACCGCGCTTACGAACTGGCCTACAACTTCCTGCTTGCCGTCTTCCCGATGCTGCTTTTTATGTTAGGCCTTCTGGGACTGCTGGCTTCGGAAGGCAGCAAATTACGGGCTGATCTCTTCTACTACTTCCAGCTTGTGTTACCGCCTGCCGCTAACCAGCTTCTGGTGCGGACCATCTTTGAGGTGACGCCGAGTTCGACTGGGGGAAAGCTGACTTTCGGGCTGTTGTTCGCGCTATATTCCGGATCGGCGGGCATGACGCAACTGATGTCAACCTTAAATGCAGCCTACGAAGTGCGCGAAGAGCGATCATGGATCAAGGTCCACCTGATCTCTCTCACGCTCACGCTGGCCATGGCCATACTGCTGATCGCCGCGCTCTTTCTGGTGCTGGCCGGCGGCCAAGTGGTCGCGTCTGCAGGGAAAGCAGTCGGATTCAGTGCCGCGGCGTGGATTATCGTAAAAATTCTCCAGTGGGCATTCGCTCTGGCCTTCGTGGTGTTCGCGTTTGCGGCGATTTACTACTTTGCACCCAACGTGCACGAACAGCATTGGTACTGGATTACGCCGGGATCGGTGGTGGGAGTTGGCATGTGGGCGATCGCGTCGGTTGCTATGCGCGTCTACCTGCATTTTTTCGATACGTACAGCAAGACGTATGGTTCGCTCGGGGCAGTCATCATCCTCATGCTGTGGTTCTACCTGACGGGACTTTCATTTCTGATTGGCAGCCAGATCAACGCGACGATTGAGCATGCGGCTGCGGAACACAGCCACATTGAGGCGAAGGCACCCGGGGAAAAAACAGCCGCGTAGCGAAGGGCGGGCTCAGGTTTGGTTCCGGACGGCGCTGAGATTTGCTTCCGATTGCTGATGCCCAGGCGGATGATCCTGCAGCGGCAGTCTCCAGTCTCGGGCAGACACATGCCCAGCGTGAACCCAGGCGAAGCGGGTCATCAAAGATCCCACGATGGAGGACCACGATGCCCACCGGCGCAGTTTGGAGGAGCGGCGCTCCCCTCCGAATAGACTCGCGACGCGAAGCAGCGTTGGAAGCGGACCGGAGAGGACGCCTCCGGTTCGAGTAATCCAGCCGCTTGGCCCGTGCTTCAAAGGATCGAGATGATAGTGGGATCGGCCTTCGATGCGCAGACCTTCCCAGGTTTCAAAAATGGCGGCGCCGAGTCCGAGAGCCTGCAGAGCGCGGCTCTTGCGGTGGCCCATGAGTTCCAGAATTCCCACCGCGGCGCCCAGTCCGGAAGCGGCGAAATGAAGCGGTAGATCTCCCGCGTTGTGATTCCACACCGGGATGGCGGTCGCGCCGATCAGCACACCGGTGTAATTGGAAAATGGAAGTCCGAAGAGCAGGGATGCGGCCTGGCCGGCATTTTCCAGCACCTTCACCGGCAAGGATGGCCCGTAGCGGTCTGTGAGGAAACCGGCGAAGGCAGCAGCGGCGGCTCCGCTGGAAAATCCCAGCAGCGTCCAGACGCCTACGGACATTGGGCTCTGTGGCTTAAAAACGCGCAACATGGCTAAGAAGCGCTCGGGTCGGCCTAAGTCGGCGATCAGTAGGGCGGGAGAGATCACCGAACCCGCGGCGGCGATCCATCGCGCATGCTGAACGAGTTCACGATCCGCTCCGGTGTAATCGGCGATGGCGCCAATCACTGCAGCGGCACCGGCCGCTCCGCCAACGAAGAAATAAAGCGGAATCTCCCAGGTCCACGGCGGCTGCTTGAGCAGGGGAATGCCGTAATAACCGGTTTCGGGCGAAGCTTTTGGGAATGGCGCACCGGCAGGGCGAGTGCTGACGACCTGCAGTTTCCCGTGCCGTTCTGCCTCGCGCCTTATTTCCTCGAGCCGCTGCTCGCGCCGGGGATCGCCCACGTCCATGTCGCGCAATGGTAGCAGATCGCTCATCGCCCTCTCCCGTCCTGACGGGCTCCATCGGAGAGAAAAGCCAGCAGGGTGCCTCCCAGCAGCAGTCCCGCGGCGATAGCGGAAGAACGCCAGCTCTTTTTCAAATACGTCGTCGGAACTTCCGGCGCGGGCGGAAGATTGTAGCTCCGGGGATCGCCGCGAACGACGAAGAAGGCGTGCGTCCCTTCCACGCTGGTGTTTAGAGGATCATAGATGGCGGCATCGACCATGCCGCGCCGGTGCAACTCTTCGACTCGCGCCTGCGCCTCGCGCCGGAGGTCTTCAATTTCTCCGAATTTGATGGATTCCGTGGGACAAGCTTTCGCGCACGCAGGCTGCAATCCGACTTTCTGACGGTCATAGCAGAACGTGCATTTGAAGGCTCGACCATCCTTCTGATTGCGCTCCACAACTCCAAATGGACAGGCGATGACACAGTAGCCGCAACCGTTGCACACATCGGGCTGGATGAAAACTCCGCCGAATTCTGTCCGCACAATCGAGCCGGTGGGGCAAGCCTCGAGGCATCCGGCCTGCTCACAGTGCTTGCAGACGTCGGAGGAAAAACTCCATGAGTTGTGTTCTCCGGCGTTGCCGCCAAATCCGGGCAGAGGAGCTTCTTCCACGAACTTTACATGGCGCCATGTGGACGCTCCGAAGGCGCCGGTGTTGTCGTAGGAAAAGCCGCTCCAGTCCAATCCGTCTTCGGAGATGCCATTCCATTCCTTGCAGGCAACCTCGCAGGCTTTGCAGCCGATGCACAGAGTGGAGTCGGTGAGAAAAGCCGTGACGCTCATGCGTGTTGTCCTTCGTACGAATTCAAGAGTTCCAGGGCTTCCCGCTTGCGCGGTCGACGTCCGGGCACGACATTGCAGACCAAAGCCTTGGTTTCCATGATGCGAACGTTAGGCTCTTCGCTGATCACGAGGAGATCGTTGACCACGTCGCCCTTGACTTGTCCCTCATAGCCCCAGTGGTAAGGGAGTCCAACTTGATGAATGGTTCGCCCATCAATGCGCAGCGGCCGCATGCGGGGAGTCACCATGACCCGTGCTTCGATGACGGAGCGCGGGGTCATGATGGTGGCCCAGTCGCCGTGTTCCAATCCGATCTCAGCTGCCAGCTCCGGAGAAACTTCGGTGAACAATTCCGGCTGCAGTTCGCTGAGGTGCGAAAGATGCCGGCTCATGCCTCCCGCGGTGTGGTGTTCAGTAAGGCGGTACGTGGTGAGGACGAATGGGAAACGTGCATCGTGCGGAGCAGCGTAGGGATTGTCCGGACGCTTCTTGCGATCCGCCGCAGGATTAGTTTGCTGACCGTAAAGTGGATTCTCCACCAACGTCTCGAGCGGCTCGTAATGTGTGGGGAGCGGACCATCTTTGAGACCGCTCGGCACATACAACCAGCCCAGGCCGTCGGGATGCAACGTGAAGGGTCGCGCTCCGCCCAGGGCTTCGGTGCCGTGCCCCTGGTGCAAGTTCGCCGGAGCGTCGGGAGGCGTTGTCTTCTCGTAATCCGCATTATCAAGACCCGTCCACTCGTTTTTCTCAGGATCCCACCAGACGAGTTTCTTGCGTTCACTCCATGGCTGGCCGTCGGGGCGGGCGGACGCGCGGTTGTAGATGATGCGGCAGTCGTTGGGCCAGGCAAATCCCCAGCCGTGCCCCAGCAAATCTTTCGACTTCCTCTCCAGCGCCCGGTTGTAACCGTCTTTCGGAAATACGCCGCAATAGATCCAGGCTCCGCAAGCGGTTGATCCGTCGTTCTGCAGATCTTTGATGTGCGTCAGCTGCTGGCGATTGGCTACGTGGTATCCATTGATTTCTTTCAGGACTTCTTCCGCGCTGGGCTCGGCGTGCTTGCCATGGGTCGAATAATTCCAGGTAAGGGATCGCAAGCCGTCATTCCGCGGACGCGGATCGTTTTGTGCTTTGCGCTTGAGCCGCGTACCCAAGTGATACATGAACCACGTCTCGCTGCGCGCATCGCCCGGTGGAGCGACAGCTTTCTCACGGTACTGCAACAAGCGCTGTGTGTTGGTGAATGTTCCTTCTTTTTCCGCGGTGCCCGCCGCAGGAAACAGGAAAATTTCCGTTCCAATCGTCTCGGGTGAAAGCTCGCCGCACTCCACCTCGGGAGAGGCATACCAGAAGGAAGCCGTCTCGGTTTCCACCATATCGCGGACCACGAGCCATTTCAGCTTCGACAGAGCCTTGCGCTCGAGGCGTCCGTTGGCAGCGCCTACCGCGGGATTCTGGCCCATGACGAAAAGGCCGTCGAGCTTGCCATCGGCCATATCGAGCCAGTAGCCGAAGTGAGAGTGATCACCGGTCACGCGCGGCAGCCAGTCGAATCCCCAATGATTGTCCTTCGTGGCGCCGTCCCCGTAATAGGCCTTCATCAGGCTGATGAAATACTTGTCGAAGCCGGACCACAGCCCGGTACGCGCGCTGTGCTTCTTCAAATAATCATCCAGCTTGTGCGAGTCCGACTCGAAGAACGGCATGGGCAAATAGCCCGGCAGAATGTCATAGAGTGTGGGAATGTCAGTCGAGCCCTGAATGGAGGCATGGCCTCGCAGAGCCAAAATTCCTCCGCCGGGACGCCCGATGTTTCCCAGAAGCAACTGCAGGATGGCTGCCGTGCGGATGATCTGCACGCCCTTGGAATGCTGAGTCCAGCCCACGGCGTAACAGATGGCAGCCGTTTTGTCCGGTCCGGAAGCGGAAGTGAACGCTTCGGCAGTTTTGAGGAACACATCCTTGGGAACGCCACAGTAGCGCTCCACCATCTCGGGCGTATAGCGCTCGAAGTGGCGCTTCAACACCTGGAAAATGCAGCGCGGGTGCTGCAGGGTCGGATCTGATTCGTACTTCGCCGCGTCTTGCGCTTCCCCACCACGGTCTTTAGCGTGTCCGCCCCCGGCTTCGGAATGTCCCGGCGTTTCATTCGCTTGCTTGACGGGAGAGCCCTGGTACAACCAGCTTTCGGGATCGTACTTTTCTTTCTCCGCATTCCAACCGGAGAAGAAGCCATCGAGGTCTTCGGTATCGCGAAAATCTTCGCGAAGGATAGTGGAAGCGTTGGTGTAGCTCACCACGTAATCGCGGAACTCCCGATTGTTTTCGAGCACGTGGTGAACGAGAGCGCCTAAGAAAATGATGTCGCTTCCGGCACGCAGCGGGACCCAGATGTCGGCCATCGCAGAGGTGCGAGTGAAGCGGGGATCGACGTGGATGATCTTCGCACCCTTCTCGCGAGCTTCTATCACCCACTGAAAGCCCACGGGGTGATTCTCGGCCATGGAGGAACCCATGATGAGAATGGCGTCGGCGTTGCTAAGATCTTGTTGGGCGGTGGTGGCGCCGCCGCGTCCGAAGGATGTGCCCAGACCGGGCACGGTAGAGCTATGTCATATCCGGGCCTGATTGCTGACACAAACCATTCCCAGCCCGGCTGTGAACAGTTTCTTGATCAGGTAGTTTTCTTCGTTATCGAGAGTAGCGCCGCCCAGGTGAGCCATGGCGGTCGTCTGCATCAGAGACGCACCTTCCCGCTTCTCCTGGAAGGTGCGGTCGCGTGTCTCCCAAACCCGGTCCGCCACCATATTCATCGCGGTGTCGAGCTCGATCTCCTGCCATTTATGGGAGTAGGGCGCGCGGTACTTTACTTTCTTCAGGCGCCCCGGGTGCGTATGTAGTTCGAAGGTGTCGGCTCCCTTGGGGCAAAGATGCCCGCGGGAAATGGGTGACTCGGGGTCGCCTTCAATAGAAATGAGCTTGCCCTGCTTGTGGTAGACAAGCTGTCCGCACCCCACGCCGCAATAAGGACAGATGGAACGCGCGACTTCCGCGTCGTGGTTCTTGGGCTGCAACTCACGAGTGCGCCGCGACATCGATTCGGGTCCGGTGCCATCGGCTCCGGTTCGGATCTGTTCGATCAAAGGCCAGCGGGAAAGAAGAGATTTGAGCACTGAGTGCTCCTTACTTTGGTGGCGGCAGAGGCTTGCGGTACGTTAACCCAGAGGTGGCGACGAAGCCACCAAGGCGAGCGGATTCTTGCAGGTCTTCTCAGGCCCAATGCGATTTTGCTGCGCGTTTACCACGACCGTCCATACCGTGTTTCGGGTAAGCAGACAATCGAGACCGTTCTTGGGAGTCGTTCTCAACCCTTGATGGCCGAGCGAATCCTGGGAGTGCCGGAGACTTTCGGGCTTTAGAGAACGCCGAATCACGTCCCTCAACTATTCATCCGGCGTGGAAGCACTGACGGGGAGTGCTAGACGGTTGCTGCGGGCGGTCTCAGTAATATGCAATGCCGCGCCCTTTACCACCTTGTAGTCGTCGTACTCGATAGACAGCTTCGATTTTCCGCCAAAGCGAATGGAGGTTTCCGTATTGTTCTGCGAAGGCAGCCAAAAACCGTCCACCTTCGTATATTGGTGGGCAAAATCGGTCTTGGTGATCCACATCGAGGGATTGCGGTTGGGCTCTCCTTCGATCCGCACGACCGCGAAGTCTTTCGCATCCACCCAGATTTTTCCGCGATAGAGATATTTGTTGTTGCTCTTGGGCTGCAAAGCGAGCACGTACTGTGAGCCTTGCGGTGTGGTTTCATATCCCACGAGCGAAAACTGGTAATTCTCACGGGAGAGAGCGCACTCGCGGCGCTTGTCGCCGGTGGCATCCTGCTCGGCCTGCAGCAGTCTTTTGAAGACGTGATCAATCACGAACTTCGACCCGTTCTCGGAGACGATGGTGAACTGCTTGGAATCGGGTGCGCTAAAGTGCACTTTCACGACCATCTCGGCATCGCGGTCTTTGAACAGGCCGTGGTACTGCATGCGGTAAACGCGCTTGCCGTCGAACTCCTGCAACTCGGCGGCACGTTGCGCGTTGCGTTGCTCGAGTTTCGTAAGGATCTGGTCCAGGCCCAGCTTCGCGTCCTCAGGCTTGGCGGAGGCCGGGTGCATTTCCTGTGCTCCAGCCAGGGAGACGAACGAGAGCGCCAGAAGGAGCGGGGCGCCGGAAACTGCGCTGCGGAAAATGGTCATTCGTCTCATGACCTTCGCTTGGATGCCGACACAAGGTGCGGTGCTGCCAGACAAAGGCACGCCAAAGGTATGAAACCTTGGCGCCCCTACCCCATGCCGTCCAATTTTCTACCCTTATTGCCGTAGAAAAACGAGCGTCCTACGGAGTTCCTAGCAAGGTCCTTTGCCGGGTTTTGCACAACATTGGGGATCTGGGCATCCACGGGCAATCGTATCTTGAACTTCATGAGCGCCAGCCAAGTGCGAGAGTGGGCTGCAACCCTGCGCGAGTGCTGATCCGCAGTGGGTCGCGAGCGGTTGTGTAGCCCCGGACGCCCTCGTCCGGGGTTGCGCGCGAAGCGCGCAATGAGTTCCAGGCGAAGTTGGTGCCTCACCTTTGCTAGACTGTCAGCCGCATGCTCGTTCCCCGCAAGAATGTGTTTGACGTGCTGGTGATCGGTTCGGGAGCCAGTGGGGGGTGGGTCGCCAAAGAAGTCGCGGAGCGTGGTCTGACTGTCTTGATGCTGGAAGCGGGGCCGCCTCGCGTTCCCACGCGGGACTTCACGGAGCACGTGTGGCCTTACCAGCTCAAATTTCGCGGATTCGGAGACCAGCGGCGACTCCTTCAGACGCAACCCGTTCAGCGCCTCTGCTACGCCTGCGACGAGTACAGCCATCAGTTCTTTGTCAACGATCTGGAGCATCCTTACACTTTCCCCGCGGATAAGCCGTTCATGTGGATTCGCGGCCGGCAAGTCGGCGGGAAAACCTTTTGCTGGGCGCGCGAGAGTTATCGCTTCAGCGACAACGAATTCAAAGCCGCCAGCCGCGACGGATACGGCGAAGACTGGCCCATCAGCTACAAGGAACTGGAGCCTTACTACGATCGGGTCGAAAGCTACATTGGCGTCAGCGGGTCGCGCGAGGGCCTGTCCCAGATGCCGGACGGCCAGTTCCTGCCTCCCATGGAACTCTCTTGCGGAGGAGTGTTAGCCAAGAAGGTCATTGAAGAGAAGTTTGGCTGGCGCGTGATGCCCGACCGGGTCGCCAACCTAACCGTAGAGCATCGTGGGCGCCCGGCTTGTCATTATTGCGACCAGTGCCAGCGTGGCTGCTATACGGCTTCTTACTTTAATAGTCCGTCCGTGACGCTTCCGGCGGCTGCCCGCACAGGAAGACTCACACTGGTCAGCGATGCTGTCGTGAGTCACGTAATCATGGACCGCGCAGGCCGGTCCGAGGGCGTTCACTACATCGACCGTGTCACACACGAGCACCGCGAAGCATATGCTCGTACCGTCGTCGTGGCCGCGGGCGCGCTCGAGTCAACTCGGATTCTGCTCAACTCAAAGACACCATCCCATCCGCACGGCGTCGGCAATACCACCGGAGCCCTCGGAAAGTATTTGATGGATCATTTCACCATTGAGGGTGGCGGTGGCTACATGCCGAGCCTGCGCTCCTCAAAGCGGGAACCGGTCGGACGTCCTTGTGGATTCCTGATTCCGAAATACGTGAATGCCGGAGGCCAGAAGGACCGCAATTCGAATTTCGTGCGCGGGTATCGTTTTGACGGCGACGGCAGCCAGGAAGTTTATGGCCATGCCTTTCTTCTGCCAGAATTCGGCAATGCGTGGCGCGAGCGGGTTAAGAAGGACATACCTTACTATTTCGCCATCGAAGCCCAGGGAGAGTGCCTTCCCAGAGCGGACAACTTCGTCGCGCTGGATCCCAACAAGAAGGATGCCTGGGGTATTCCGGCGCTCCATATCAACGCAAGCTATGGGGAGAACGATAGGGCAATGGCTGCGGCCATGCGAAGTCACGTCGGCGCCATTCTTGACGAGATGAAGCTCGCCGAAGTGGCTCCCCCAAAGAGCGAACTGAGCATCTTTGGAAAGAATATCCACGAGTGCGGGACGGCGCGCATGGGCAATCAACCGTCCACCAGCGTGGTCGACCGGAACTGCAAAGTGCACGACGCTAAAAATGTATTCGTTACGGACGGCTCGGTCTTTGTGACCCAGGGCTGTTACGAGCCGACGCTGACTATCATGGCGATCTCCGCGCGGGCCGGAGAGCATATCGCGGAGACATTCCGCCGAGGTGAACTGTGAAACCCGGTCCCTCGGACCTCGTTACCCAGATCACCCGGCGCCAGTGGCTTTTGCGCCTGGGTGAGACTGTCGCCTTGGCTGGAGTGAGCGGCCTGGTTCCGGAATCTCCGTTGCGCTTCTTCGGCGACGAAGCGCCACAATTGCCGCCGGGGCTGTACGAGCCTTCAGCCGACCATCTGGTGCGCGCGCTCAGTGGGCACCATCCGACGGCTCCTCCGGCGGGTAGCGAGACAGATTACGTGCAGGCCGGAGCCTCCCACCCGTTGCAGTTTTTCTCGGCCGAAGACTTCAGCACCATCACCCATTTTGTTTCCACTCTGCTGGGCGATGTGCCACCGAATGCTCTGAACGAGGTCGCGCACTGGGTTGACCTGTGGTGTTACTCAGCGCAGGGAGTGCGCGAGGCGGCCCGCAACCTTGATCCTCTGCATCGCGCGCTGGCGGCCGCCTACTTTGGCGAAGCGTCAGTGAACGAAATCGAGGCCGCCGACCCGGCCGCAGTTGCCCGCCAGGGCCTGACCGACTTGAACCGATTCTGCCGCGATGAGCACGGCAAGTTATTTGCGAGTCTGGCCGTCTCAGAACAGCAAGATGTCATGCGTTCCATCAGCACAGGCCAAGATTCCAGCTTGCGGAAATTCTTCGAATTGATTCGCAACGAGGCGATTCGCGGCTACTACACTTCTGCTGAAGGCGTGAAAGAGCTCGACTACAAGGGAAACGCCTACTACCCCTACTGCCCGGGCTGTGAATCTACTCCAAAGGGATGAATGGGGCGGGCTCCCCGCGCCGCAGCATTCGAAAACTACCGCGCTGACGGACCCACCGAGTTTCTCAAGTTCTGAAGCCTCTGCCGACTCGGCTTTCACCCTGATCGCCCACGAACTCCAGATTTCTGTTGTGTCAGACTATCGAGTTTCTCTTGCATTTCTGTATTTAAGTTGAACGGAATTCTTAAGGCACAATTTCGGCCTGCACTGGTGTTCCATGTGCCGAATCCGGAGCAATCCAGACGGTGAGCTTGGAAGGTTCGAGGCCGAATTGGTTGCGATCATTCCAGGTTGCAAAGGACTCTGCTGGGACTTCGAATTTCACCGTCTTGGTTTCTCCCGGTGCCAACGAGATCGTCTGGAACCCTTTCAACGCTCGGACAGGTTGCTCTGTACTCGTACCTTGCAGTCGCACATAGAGCTCCACCACTTCATTCGCGGGTCGCGATCCGATGTTGCTCACGTCGGCTTCGGCCGTGAGTACTGCGGGATTCTTAACAGTCAGATTTCGATTGAGTTCTCCGGCGCTGAGATGGTCCGCGCTAAGTTTCGTCGCGCCGTAAGAGAACGTGGTGTACGACAGTCCGTAGCCGAAAGGAAACTGAGGAGCGTTCTGCTCATCGATATAGCGTGACACGTATCTTTCTTCGATATTCGCGGGAGGGTGCGCCAGATCGGCTCCGACGGCGGGGCGACCGGTGTTATTGGAGTTGTAGTAAAGAGGTTCCTGCCCCACACTGCGCGGCCAACTCACGACCAGCTTGCCACTAGGGTTCACATCGCCGAACAGAGTCCGCACCAGCGCCAGTCCACCGCTCATGCCAGGGAGCCATGCTGCGATAACACTGGGCACGTGCTGGAAAGCCCACGGAAGCGTTAGCGGACGCCCGCTGAACAAAATCAGAATCACGGGCTTCCCGGTATTTACGACTGCTTCGAGCAATTCTTCCTGTCGTCCGGGCAGTCCCAGATGCGCGCGCGAAGCCGCCTCGCCGCTCATGTCAGGGCTCTCGCCCAGCGCGAGAATGGCGATGTCAGCCTTGCGCGCACCCGCGACTGCCTGTGCAATATCCTGGTCGGTCCCGTCGAGAATGCCGCTGCCTTTGTAGCGGGCCACGTGTTCCTTGCCGACTCTTTGCACGAGGGCTGTCAGCAAACCCGTGCGCGGGCCCATTCCCGGCGGTGCTCCATTGGGATACGAGGAATCCTCTCCAACGGGGCCAATCAAAGCGAAATTCTGAGTGCCCTTGGAAAGCGGAAGCAGAGGCTTTCCCTCCGGCCCGTTCTCATTTTTCAGCAGCACGAACGAGCGTTCCGCCGCCGTTTGCGCCAGAGCGACGTTCTCCGAGTGGTAGAGCGCCTTCGGTGCTGCCGCCTCATCCACATACGGATGCTCCAATAATCCCAGCGCCAACTTCACCCGCAGCACGTGCCGGACCGCGTCGTCTATTGCGGCCGGGGGTATTTGCCTGGAACTGACGAGCGCCTGCAGATTGTCGTGATACAGGCTGCTAACCATATCCATGTCGACCCCGGCCAGAAACGCTTTGCGAGCAGCTGTAGCGCCATCGATCGCGAGTCCTTTGATAAGGAGTTCGCTGATCGCGTTCCAGTCGCTCACCACCAGTCCCTGAAAGCCCCACTCGTTGCGCAGAATCTGTTTGAGAGTAAATGGATTCGCCGATGCCGGCGTCCCGTTCAGCGTATTGAAAGCGCTCATCAAGGAAGCCGTTCCGGCTTCCACAGCCGCATGGAACGGCGGCAAATAGAATTCCCGCAGCGTGTACTCCGAGATCTCCGTAGTGTTGTAGTCTCGTCCGCCCTCGGCGGCGCCATATCCCACAAAATGCTTGGCGCACGAGGCGATGCTGTCCGGAGCGTCTAAGCGCTGCCCCTGATATCCGCGGACGTAAGCAGCCGCCATGGCCGAGCCGAGGAAGGGATCTTCGCCCGCACCCTCCGCCATGCGTCCCCAGCGCGCGTCCCGGGCGATATCGACCATGGGGGAAAATGTCCAGCGGATCCCGTTCGCCGCGGCCTCCATGCCCGCAACCCGCGACGCTTTCTCGACGATCATTGGATCCCATGTCGAAGCCAATCCCAGCGGAATCGGGAACTCTGTCTTAAATCCGTGGATCACATCGAGGCCGAACAAAATTGGAATGTGCAGCCGGGCTTTCTCCATCGCGATCCGTTGGTACATGTTGATCTGGTGAGGATCGGTCACGTTGAAGAGCGATCCGATCTGTCCCTTGGCGATCATGTCCCCATAATCGCTGCGTCCCGTTCCCGGCCCTGTGGGCTGGCCGGCAGAATACTGCACCAGCTGTCCCACTTTTTCTTCCAGAGTCATCTGTTGCAGGATCGCTTCGATTTTGGCATCCAAGGCCGAATCGTTAATTCCATCGCGTCGATCGGGCGCTGGCCCGGTGCCTGCGGTTTGCGCCGTGGCAGCGATCTGCAACAGCGCGCACAAGAGAACGATCGAGAGGGAGCGCACGCCGCTGCGCACCGCACGTGGTTGCAACCGGGGAACACACAGAATGTCAGAAAGGAATGGATCGAATGAGATCGGCACGATGTCTCCGCAGCATGAGCTGGGTGCTAAAACGGATTAAGTACGACTGTGTATGAAAAATGCTTTTGATGACGAAGTCAACACGTTTGACCGTCACGACTGGTTTTGACGATCTCTCAACTCCGCCCAGAATCATCAATTCTGGAGCAATTGCAGAATACGTAGGGAAGAGCAATCAGTCCGGGAGCGCGGCGTGACGCTTTGTGAGTCCTGCCGCGCTGCGAGTCCTGCTCTAGACCACAGTGATTCGTGCGGTTTCGGCTTCCGAATTTTCTGTGGAAGCGGCAGAGTTCAGTTCCGCGAGTGGGCAGTTCGGGGACAGGTAACTTAACTTGCGCTGGATTATTTGTGGAGAGTACTTGCCGAGATAATGAGAAATGGTCTCGACACGAATCTTGATTCCACCCGCGGGCTTGGTGGAGTCGAGATCGCCGAACTTGAAGTAGAGGGTTCCCGTCGCTTCGACAATCTTCTGCGCTGGAGTGTAGGTGGGCTGATCCATGCCGCACTCGTAGCTCGAAAGCCGCACCACGCAGGTGATCCACGGGCATCGTGGCCGCAACCTTGGCGCCCCACATGATCTCGTTGGTGTTGCTGCTGAACGACGACGTCCACACATCGGAGATATCGAAGGGACTCTTGATGCGCCCGATTTTCAGATCTGCCTCGAAGAGCCAGTTCATCAGGTCCGGATCGGTAGGCAGATATTGCAACCAGAGGATCGGATAGCCGCACGCCTGGATTTCCGCTTCGATTTCGTGCCCGATGCCGGTGTCCATGTGATACGGGCGGGCCAGCACTAGAACACAAGGCTTCTGATTTTCCGCGCACCAGGTGAGAATCTCCCGTCCTTGTCTCCGGATGCGCTCGGTTACATCGTCCAGCGCCGCAAAGCCTGCTGGCCACCGCGCGAGCCGTTTCCTCCGTGTCGAGATCAAGCACATCTTTTAGGGAATCATAGAGTTGTTCGGTCACCATATGCCGGTCGCCCAGGCTGACAAACGGAGAGGCATACACCACATTGTTTTCCGCAAAGATATCGCGCTCTTTCAGGAAGCCTGCCTTGATGTTTTCCGGCCCGGCCATCACGCGCGTGCAGGTCACGGTATCCGTACACGTGCCCATGCAGAGCGCGGATGGCAGGGAGTGAATCATTGGGCTGAGTAGAACATTAATCTTCTTCTTCTGCCCAAAAATGAGCTCGCCGTAGTGCCCGCTGATGCACTTCACGGGATAGCAGCAGTCCACCGTGCCACGTCCCTTGCCGAATTCGCGACCCTGTTCCTCCGAAGTGTCGGAACTGAAGATGATGTTTTCCGAAGACACACCCGAGCTCTTTCAGGAAGCCCACCCAGAACTGGTGAGTCGTCCAGATGTTGAGCACCTTGGGAATGCCCACGCGCAGTTGCGAGCGGTCCTTACGCTGGCCCTTAGTTGCGGCGGAAGCCTTCTTGCCGAACCATGTCTGCAATGTTGGGAAACGCATTCTTCGTCTTCTCGATTCCGGCCTTGATCACCTTCATTTCGTTCAAGTCTTCGACCAGTCCCTTGGGACAGGAGTTATTAACGATGACGCGCTCCCAGCCCGACGCGAGTGGAACCTTGCTCCACGCCCGTCCCTTGCCCTCGAGCAGTTCCACGTCAATGAAGCTGCGCTGGCAGTTCACCGGGCACCAGTGGCACACGGTGTCGGGCGACGTCGCGGTCTTGTAGGTCAGTTTTTCGATCGCGTCGAAACCGCGGAACATTGTTCGGCCGCCATTCTTCCACCAGTCGAGCGCGACCAAGCGCCGCGCCGATCGCTCCAGCTTCGCCGGAGTAAGGATGGACGACCACTTCCGCATCGGGAACCTTATTCAGAATGAAGTCCACCTGCGTCTTCACCACCGCGAGATTGCGATGCGTGCCGCCCTGCAGAATATATTTCTTGCCGACTTGCTGCAGGTTGTTCATGCCCCCGGCATAGATCCAGACGTTGAGCGGCAGAATGGCGCAGAGCCCGGCGAGAATTTCTTCCGCCTGCCATCCCTTGCGTTGCTGGTTGACGATGTCGCTTTGCAGGAACACGCCGCAGCCCATCGAGAGTTGCGGCATCGCCTTGGCCTGGAACGCACCGTCTGCCATGTCGCCCATGGGAATATTGAAGCGCTCGGCGACTCCCTGCAGAAACGCGCCATTTCCCGAGGAGCATTGCGAGTTCAGCCGGAAGTCGGTCACCGCTCCGTTATTCAGGAGCATGATCTTCACGTCCACGCCGCCCACGTCGCAGATGCAATCCGCGTCAGGGAAGAAGTGAAGCCCCGCGGAAGCGTGAGCGATGGTCTCGACCACCGGGCAATCCGCTCCCAGAATGCCTTTCAGCAGATCCTTGCCGTAGCCGGTCAGGGCAAGGCCATGAATGTCGCTGTCGCTGACCACGGTTCGAATCTGCCGGAAGAGTGACTTCGCGTCTTCGATTGGATTGCCCTTGCTCAGCGCGTAACAGGAAAAGAGCAGTTCTTTCTCCGGCGACATGCAGACAGCCTTGGCCGTCGTGGAGCCGAAATCGCAGCCCAGAACAATCGGCCCCAGGGTCCTGCTGCCGGCCGCGGCCTGCGGGCCCGCAGGCGCGGTTTTCGACTTTTCGTATTTCTGCTTGAAGCTGAAAAGATCGGCTTCATCTTTACAGAGTCCGCCGCGGCCTATCTTCTTTTTCTCCTCGTACTGACCCTCTTCGATCCAGTACTTGAGCCGTTCGTGGCCGGTGTAGAGACCTGCGGCTGCGTTTTCCCGTAATCCGACTTCCACGCATCCCAGCGCTGCGTAATACAAGGCGTTGTCGGGAACGCGAATGAGGGTGGAGACATCGCGATCATCCGCGATCGCAACTTTGCGCTCCTTCCACACCTTCCCCAAGTGATGCCGCCACGCTTCCTGCAGGCCTCTGAAGAACAAATTGGGTCCGCCCAGCAGCAGGATCTCGGGCAGCGGCGTGTTGCCGCGGGTCAGCGTCGCCAGGTTCTGGTACACCACCGCCTCGAACAAGGAGGCGATGATCTCTTCTACGGGAACCCCGGCCTTCAGCAGGGTATTGGCATCCGCCTCGGCGAAGATGCCGCACTTGCTGCTGATCTTGTGCAGCGGATATCCCGAGTACCCCATTCGGGACAGCGTTTCGGGAGCAATCTCCAGCTTGCGCGCGGTCTTCTCGATGAAGGTTCCGGTGCCGCCAGAGCACGCGCTCTGCATCAAGACTTGCTTGCTGCGAGTCGCGCCTTCTCCCTGAAAGAAGATCGTCTTCATGTCCTCGCCGCCGATTTCGCTGACGAAACGGACGTTAGGATGAAGTTTGTCCACCGCAGCCGCTACCGCAACGACCTCCTGCACCACCTTGCCGCCTACCAGCGGAGCAATGATCCCAGCTCCGGAACCAGTAAAGAAAACGCGATCGCGTCCTGGCGCGAAACCGTGCTTCGTCTCCAGCATGGTGAGGAACTGAAGGATCTTCTCCGCCTGGCGTGTGTTATGGCGCTCGTACGCCTGCGCCAGTACGTTGCCTCGAGGAGTCGCCAGCACGTACTTGCACGTGGTACTGCCCACGTCCAGTCCACACAGCAAGCTCTCCCCTTCAAATACCTGGGGAAAAGGTGCGGCAGCGATAACAGCCGCCGCTTGCCCCTCGATTCCCCCGATCTGTACTAATCCGTTTGCCATGAACCCACCTCTCTCGACGTTGACTTCTGTTCCGCTGGTCAGGCCCGCGCTAATCCGCGATCCTGCGAGAGGTGCAGTACATAGTTTGCCGACAATCCGGAGTATCCCTTGTGCGGCACCTTGTAGGTAGCGCGCCGCAGTTCAGGATGGTGCTTCTCGTATTCGCGAATGGCCTCGACGGTGAGTCCCGTTTTTTGCAAGACCTCTTCAAATTCGGTCTGGGCCCGCTTCTTGGCCTCGGTCAGAATCATCTGGCAGCGCGACAAGGCGTGCACTTCCGCGTCGCCCTTCACTTCGATGGGCGCATAAAGGAGGTCGGGATGTTTGCCGATCACGTTTGCCATCGAGCCAATCGACATCGTGTTCGGCATGCAGGAGTAGGGCGAAAGCTCGCAGACCATGTGAGCCTTTTTGTGGTGGTAGGCATACAGCGCCTTGCCGATCAGCATGTGGCCTTCCCCGCCACGCAGTTCGAAGTGATAGAACGGCTCAGCTAAATTCTTCAATTCCAGTTGGTCCGGGAGTTCGCTTGGAATATTCGCCAGCGCCTTGCGGAATCGGTTGTAGGTGCCAACGAAGATGCGTTCCAGGCCTTTGAGCATCAAGTCATCGCGCTTCGGATGCTTGCTCGGTGAATGGCGGCGCTCGAGTTTGCGCATCACAGGGTGCATCAGATAATGCAGCCAGACCGCGACCGGCGGAGGAACGACCTCGGAGTCCTCCTGCTCAAGCCACCTTTTGATGTTGTAGTTCCCTTCGCCTTCGTGCGTCTGCAACCAGAACTCCCCGGTAATCTTCACTCGAGTCTTCACGCGGGTGCGATCCACTTCGATGGCGTCCCACTTGCGCCGTACTTCCTGCAGGGCTTGAGTGAAGTAGCTGCTGGCCAGGTGGAAGGTCAGCGTACTCAGCTTTCCGCCCTGCTCTGGACGATCACGAAACACGCTGTACATGTACTCGATGCAGTCCTTCAGCACCACATCCGTCTGTCCCGGATTCACTTCATAGGGCCGAGTTGCGTACTCCAAATCGGTGATCACATCGCCGCAAAGGATCGCCCATATCAAGCCCAAGGTGAGCGGCAGGGTGATTTCAAGCCCCCCTCCGCCGGTTTCGCCCTGATCCAGTTTGTCCTGCGCCAGGAGGAACATCCGAAAGTCTTTCAACCCAAGCCCGTCGAGAGCCATGGAATAGGACTCGTGATATTGCCCGAACCGGCAAGGGCCGCAAGAACCGGCAGTCAGGTACACATACTTCTTGCTGGTCTGCTCTTTTCCATGAAGCGCGACTTCTTTCTTCAGGAAGCTCACCAGATTTCCGGTAGTGAAGATGGTGGGACAGCAGGCGCCCACATCGATTAACTCTTTGCCCGCATCCAGATCCTCTCGCGCAATATTCGGCAAAGGTTCTGCGTTGTATTTCAGGTTGTGCAGCGCGCCCTGCATCATGCGCTCATGCTTCCACGTCAATCCGCCAAAGAGCAGGGTTGTGGTCTCCCGTTCTGCGCGGGTGAAGGGTTTGGGACGATAAGCTTCATAGTGCTTTACGGGTGGAAGATTGAAGTTGCTGGAAGAATTGGTGTCAATCGTAACAAGCTGTCCCATGTGCGCTCCTTGCCGAAGAGATTTTGGGCCCGGACGATCTGGACTCGAAGGTCAGAAAGTGGAAGGTTCCGCCGACAGCCAGACGGGTATGGAAGCTCGCTCTAAATCCTCTGAGCTTGCCTCAAACCATCATGGCCTCAGCGCACGACCCTTGCGCAATACCCCTGCCGAACCGCGATACAACGGCTTCGAAACGGTAAATGAATGCTGCCGGTACAGTTCTCCAGCCTAGAGGCTTGGTGCACCGACGTTAGCCCTTCAGAACCCAACGGCACATGCTGCGAATGCCGTTCCCCAGCTGAAGGAATGCGACATGATACCTCTAATCCTGCCCCACTGTCGCGTTTTTCAACAGCAATTTCCATGGCTTGTTTGCTTTGGGTGCAGGTAAGTCTTTGCTTTTGGTTTTTACGAACGCGAACTGGTGCAGCGGCCAGGAATTACTGGCTGGCGGAAGCACCGCCAGAGCCGCCGCCCAGTTCAGGGGGATCGAAGAAGCACTGATGCCAGAACGCAGAATCAGACAAATTGCCCGACTTCCATTTCTGCATCGCGGGGAGAGTGGCCGCAATCATCCCGCCATCGGCGGAATCGAAGATCAAGACAATTCCGGCGAGCGTGCCTGATTTCTGTGCCAGTTCTTCGTAGTTTTTCTCGAGCTGGGCTTTTGCGAACTCCAGTCGCATGATCAGCCCCGCGTCCTTCGCGGAATCATCGACTTTCTCGATGGAGAGTATCTTGACGCTCTTCCCTTTTAGCGGCGCCCAGTCTCCGGGGAACGGGGCGGTCTCCTCGCGGGTGACGTGAAATAACTGTTCGGCCGCCGCTTTCGGGCCGGACCCGGCGTGCGTGGCCGTATCCGGAATGCCGTCCGGCATCTCTACGCTGTTGCGCCAGATCCATCCGCGCTGCAGTCCAGAGACGCGCACGTGAACCCAGTCGGCATTGAAGTCGAGCATCTCGAACTCGTCGTGCAGGCTCGCCAGGAACAGAGTTTTCGCCGTGAGGCTTGGGGAACCAACGACTGGGACGCCGGCCTGTTTCACGGCGACCAGATTGTTCGGGTGTCCCTGGTTCTGAAGGACTTCCTGCAAGCTCTTGATCTGTGCCTCCAGATCCTGGTTGCCTGGTTTCACTGGCGCTGGCAGCGGTTCCCGCGGCGGCAGGCTGGGATTCAACGGCGCGGCAAAAGGACTGCCGGCCGCGACACCTGGGGACGCATGTTTCACTTGGGGCGCTTGTTCCGCAACCTGAGCCGTCCCGCTTACCTGATCCTGAGCCGTTGTGGGCGGGTGAGTTGCCTCCGCCGCGGGTGCCGAACTGGGAGTCGGAGCCGTACTCGGATTCCCGGCCACTTCGTCGGACAGTTGATCAAGAAGATCGGATTCTAGCCGGCCATTCGAGTTCAGAAGACGATATCCCGAGTGAACTCCAGCCGGATCTGTGTACCAGGCAGTAATCTTCGTAGTGACTCGAACGATGCAGTCCTTCGCGGAATTGGCACTCACCTGTACCGACGTTTGAAAATACGCGCGGCGATAGCGATCGAGCAGCTGGTCTGCCGTCGCGACAAAGCCCTCGAGCGCCGGCAGGCGACCAGCCATCGAGGGCTGCAGCTTTCTTAAAGCCTTCTCAATTGAGTCCTTGGACTGAGGAAAAGTCCGCTCGGAGGAACTGTTGGACTGCGTCAAGCTCTGCCCAACCAGGAGCGTGAGCATGAGCAACAGGAATAATCCGGTCTGCCTTTTGAGTCTGGCGAGCCATGTCATGGGGCCAGCTCCAGGTCGTCGCGCGATATCCAGCCATGCTGGCCCTGATGAGTCTCAACCCCCAACCAGTACGGAGTGGTGATGACGATCAGAACCTCGGTTCCGCTGGGCAGCGACGTCAGCGTTTTGGCGGAACGGAAAGGCGAAGCTTTCAGCGGTGCGCCGGGAGGCTTGACGACCCGCTCCACTTGCCGTCGAAGTTTGTTCAGCTGTTCCTGGGGAGTTTCAGTGAGTGCGGCTGGTTCCGTCTCTGCCTTCGCCGGAGCCGCAAAAGACCCAGTTTTCGTGCGGTTCTGCGCCGGCAGTGACGGTGCGGACTCGTCGTTGCGTAGAAGTTTTTCGTTGACGGGCGAGCGCTGCTCGGTTGCGGCGGCCGCCTCCTGCTTTAGTGCCCTCAAGCTTTCCAGGTGGTCGTGAATATCTTTGTATTCCGCGCCTTCGACAGATCCATTTGAGGGGTGAACGGTGTGCCGAAAGTCCTCGACGAAAATCGCGTCGATGCGCAGCACTGTGTTCTTGTCTCCCTGAGGCTGCACGACATAGCGGACAGCGAGAGTGCCGACGTCACCGCTCTCTTTGAAGTTTCTTGGATCCAAAGCGTTGGTCCGAACCTTGTAGAAAACCGTTCCACCTTCCTGCCAGGCAGGAAAGCCGCGAGCGGCGCTGGCTACTTCGGCTCCCGTGATGTATTGGTCTCGCTCGTATTCTTTGCTGCCCCGTATAATCCCATTCTGAATAACTTCTTTGACGGCTTGGGTTACATCCGGCTCTGGGAACGGGACGTTCACGATCAACCCGGAACCGTATTGGGTTGTGTCTTTCTCGCGAGCGGGCGCGGGTAGAACGGCTATGCATACCAGTATGGCGATAATGGCAATGGAGCGCAGAGGCAGCGACTTACGTGACTCAGGCACGGCGAAGGTCTGTTGCTGAGAGGTTATGGCCCGCATGGAAGAGAGATCAGCCCAGGTTCCTTCATACCGTCCGGCGGGTGCGTCTGTCAACGGTGCTGCTGCTTTGGAAAATCCCGTCACTGGTGTCGGTGAGGCCAGTTGTCACTAGGATGTAAAAAATTTGTCAAAAAATTGTCTTGCGGAATGGTTAGGGGTGGTAGTAGGATTCGCTCCCGGTAAGGTGGTACGACCGTACGGCGTGGGTTCCGTCCGGTAAGCGCTGTCTGCGAATGACGGGAAGGGTTCCCCGACATTCAGATTCGCCTCACGTGAACATCCTTCCGAGAAGTTGTGGGATTTTTTTGTTTTTTGTGTAAGACACATATTAGAAGGAGTACGGCATGCGTATGGGGACGCAGTCTCGCCAGTATTCGTTCGCGGCATCTGCAATTCCGCTGACGCTACTCGCAGTTTTTCTGGTTCTAAGCCTCAGTCAACCCGCCAATGCTCTGCCCGCCTTCGCCCGTAAGTATGGGTTGCGCTGTTCCGCGTGTCATGAATCGTGGCCGATGCTCAACTATTTCGGCCAGAAGTTCAAAGACAACGGATATCAGCTCATGAACGATCGGGATGCGCCGATTTGGCAGAACGCATCCTATTGGCCCATCACTTTGCGCATGACGCCATTTTGGAGCCGGGAAAGCACAAGCAAGGCGGCTGTGGATACGGCTCCGACAGGCGAACAGCGGATGACCACCACCGGGTTCAATCTCAGTGGCCTCGACATTCTGACCGGAGGTACGCTGGAGAAGAACTTCTCTTTCCTGCTCGTTCCCTCTGCCGACGAGACTGGGGCATTTCACTTCGAATCGGCGAACGTGAGGTTCGACAACCTCCTCAAGAGCCCCTGGCTCAACGTTAAGGTCGGCAAGTTCGAGTTGGACAGTTTCATCTCGGAAAAGCGAACGTTGACTCTCTCCGCCAACGGTGGAGGATACCAGTTGTTCCACTATATCCCGGTGGGCGACGGCAACATCTTTGGTCAGCTGGGAGACAACCAGCTGGGCGCCGAATGGATGGGCCATTCCGCCAATGATCGAACTCGTTTGTCGGCGGCGGTCTTTAGCTCAACCGACGGCAACGTAGACGTGCCCTACGGACAGAATTCGTACACCGGCTTCTTCGCCGGAAGCCAGGCGTTCAGCACCGGCAAACTGGGTGTGCAACGCATCGGCGGATACGCGATGTACGGTGTCGCTCCTACCACGTACCTCACCAGCGGAGGCGTTCCTCTGCTTGGTTCAGGAATTGGCAACAAGAGCTTCAGTCGGGTCGGGTTCGAGGGATTGTTCTACCTTGGTCCACATCTCGACTTCCAGGTCTTCACGCAACATGGCCAAGACAGTGCGTGGTTCGGCGCGTGTTATGGCGACATCATCACCGGCACTTGCGACCCTGGCACCCAAAACAACACGACCGGGATTCTCCCCGCCGGAGCTCGCAATCCCACGTGGAATGGAGCCTTCGTCGAAACGCATTATGTCTATAGTCCTCAGCTCACGATTTTCCAGCGCTCCGAATGGGTACGGATGTCGCAGCAGGCATTTGCGACTAATCCATCCAATCTGGGTGATATCGACAATTATGTCGTGGGCTACCGGTATAACCCCTTCATGACGAGCCGCGCCGGATTTGCCTTCCATAACGAGTATTCGTGGATTCGGCAACGCGGCACCTCGCCCGTGACCGGAACAGACTTGAGCAGCAACAGCCTGATGCTCGGATTTGACTTCGACTTCTAAGAGGGACGGCATGCGAATAACACTGCACAAATCCTTGCTTTGTCTGACAGCAGTTGTGATGGTGTATCCACTGGCTTCGCTAGCGCAGCAAACCAAAGCTGACTTTGACGCTCGCATCGGGATGGAGAGCCACATCGGCCACGTGACCGGCCATGCGAAGGGCGCTCAGTACGACTATCGCCGTTACTGCGTGGGGTGTCATGGTGACCGCGGGGATGGAATGGGGGAGAATTTTCCCTGGGTAGATCCGAAGCCCCGCGACTTCCAGCTGGGCATCTTCAAATGCCGCTCCACTCCTACAGGAACGCTGCCCACCGATCAGGATCTGTCCGACACCATCGGCCGGGGCCTGGATCGCTCGAACATGCCGCAGTGGAACATTTTCACGGACCAGCAAAAAGCCGACCTCGTGGCCTGGGTGAAACACTTCTCGCCGCGTTTCGTGGGCGAGAAGCCGGGAACGCCGATTCAGATTCCGTCCGAGCCCGAGGTCACTGCTGATCGCATTAAAGCGGGCCGCGAAGTCTTCGCGCGGGTGCAGTGCTGGAAATGTCATGGGGTCACGGGCGAGGCAAATGGCCCGTCCGCATCTACCCTTCAAGACGATCTGGGCCGGCCAATCGCCGCGTTCAACTTTACGGAAGGGTCGCGGCCGAAGTGCGGTTCTTCGGATCAGGACCTCTATCGCATTTTCATGACGGGTTTGGACGGTACACCGATGCCATCGTTCGCCGACAACATCAAGCCGGATGAAGCATGGGATCTGGTTTTTTATCTCCGCGCACTGATGTCGGAGCCGAGCAAGGAGAAGGCGATCGCGAAACAACTTGGCCTGAAGCCGGTTGACACGAACGCTCCTGCCCAGCCCTCCGGGCAACAATAACGTGGGTACAACCATATGGGTCAAGGTTCTGAGGGAGAACTATGAAAAATTTGCAGAAGCTGGCAGCTGTTCTGATGGCGGTCATGGTAGTCCTTTGCGGCGCGGTGCTCCTGAATCACGGGGTCAGCGCGGCGGGCGAAGGCAAAATTAGCGGCACTGTGAAGTATGAGGGAACGGCTCCTCACATGCGTGGGATTGACATGTCGAAGGATCCCTACTGCGCGAAGGCGAATGCAAGTACCTCGCCCCATATGGAAAACGTCGTCGTGGGTTCGGGCGGCGGTCTGGAGAACGTAGTTCTCTACATTTCCGAAGGGTTGAGCGGCGCGGCTTTGAGCCAGCCCGCCACGAACGTGCCGGTGTTCGATCAGAAGAACTGCGAATACACGCCACACGTGCTGGCCATGGACGTGGGCCAGACCTTTAAGGTGACCACAAGCGATCAGACAGCGCACAACATCCACCCGAATCCGAATCCGATGACCGGGAATATTCCCTGGAACCAGTCGCAGCCTCCGGGCGCGCCTCCGGTCGAGAAGAGCTGGAAGGCGCCGGAGATGATCGAGGTGAAGTGCAATATCCATCCCTGGATGCATGGCTGGTTCGCAGTAGTGAAGGGGCCCTATGCAACCACGGATGCGAATGGCAATTACACGATCAGTAACGTGCCGCCGGGGAACTACACGGTGACGGCTTGGCAGGAGACCATGGGAACGCAAACCGCCAAGGTAGCCGTTTCGGGCGGCGCGCCCGCGAAAGCCGATTTCACCTTCAAAGGCAAATGAAATTGTCTCGTGAGCCGCCGTCTTCGGGCGGCGGCTCACCGAGGCGCTTCCAGCCAGCAATAAAACCTCTCCAGGCGAGGGCAACATGGCGAAATTCTTCGCAGTCACGATCGTTGTAATCGCAATTCTGTCAGCGATTCCCATCCTGCGGCACACCTGGTGGATGGCGGAGGACATCTCCACTCACGGTGCCCCCATTGATGAGCAGATGTCCGAGACCATGGCAGAGGCCGGCATCTCGTTTTTAGCGTCGCAATTTATTCTCGGATATTTTATCTGGAAGTTTTCGAATCCCAAGCCCGGGGACAAGATCAAGACTTTTCCTGGGGGAGCGAAGGCGATGGTCTGGGCCGCGTTCCTGCTGGTCGGAACCGAGGTCCTCGCACTTGGCGTCTTTGGTGTCAAGGCCTGGGCCAATGTGTACTTCACACCACCCGCGGCGAATGCCCTGCCCGTCCAGGTGCAGGCTGGGCAGTTCGCGTTTTACTTCCGCTATCCCGGCCCGGACGGAAGCTTCGGTCCGATCCATCCCGACATGATCAGCGAAGCCAATCAGAACTTCTACGGCATAGACACCGACCACGATCCTGACTCGAAAGATGATGTCGTGACCGCCGAGATGGCGGTTCCCGTGAACCGGGAGATTCATCTGATTATGCACTCCAAAGACGTGGGGCATTCGTTCTTTGTCCCCGAACTGCGTGTCCAGCAGGACTTCGTTCCCGGCATGGACTTATCCGTGCATTTCACCGCTACCAAGATCGGGCGGTACGAGATCGTGTGCACGCAACTTTGCGGTCTGGGGCACTACAACATGAAGGCGTATCTTTCGGTGCTGTCGCCGGAAGACTACGAAGCCTGGCTGAAGAAGGAAGCGGCAATGCAGTGAAGCAGGACCGCCGCACTGATTGCGGCGATGAGATCTTTGTTTTGAGGTGACCCAATGCACGACACAGCGCACGCTCACGTGGGACAGCATGCTGCGCCAACCAGTTTTATCCGCAAGCACGTCTTCAGCCTCGACCATAAAGTCATCGGCAAGCAATATTACGGGCTCGCCCTGGCGGCGGTGCTCATTGGAATGTTCCTGTCGTGGCTCATGCGCATCCACCTGGGGTGGACGAATTTCGCCATTCCGGGATTGCACCTGCTGACCAAGAACGGCGCTCCCGGTGACATGATGACGCCGGAGTTCTACCTGCAATTGATGACCATGCACGCCACGATCATGGTCTTCTTCGTGCTTACCACCGCGCCCTTCGCGGCCTTCGGCAACTACTTCCTGCCCATCCAGGTCGGTGCCGAGGACATGCCCTTCCCCCATTTCAACATGATGTCGTTCTGGGTTACTTTTGTCGCCTTCCTGGTGCTGATGTCGTCCTTCTTTGTCTCTGACGGGCCGACCCTCGGAGGCTGGACTCAGTACGCACCCTTGAGCGCCGTGGGCCAAGTTGGCGGACCGGGACAAGGAGCCGGGGTTGTGCTCTGGGCTCTGTCGATCGCCATTTTCTGCGTTGGGCAGTTGCTGGGATCGCTCAATTTCATAACCACCACGCTCGACATGCGCACGCGCGGCATGAGTCTGTGGCGGCTGCCTCTGAGTGCATGGGGATGGTTTATCACCTCGGTGATGGGCCTGACCGCATTCGCGGTGCTGATGCCCGCCTGCATTCTCTTGATTCTGGATCACGTCGCGGGAACGAGCTTCTTTGTCCCGGCGAATACCGTCATCAATGACCAGTTGCAGCCGCACTCCGGAGGATCAACCCTGCTGTGGCAACATCTGTTCTGGTTCTTCGGACACCCCGAGGTATACATCGCGATCGTGCCGGGGATAGGCATCGTCTCCCACGTACTCGTGACCAACATGCGCAAGCCGATGCTGAGCCATCGTGTACTGGTCTATGCCATGGGGGCGCTCGCCGTTCTGAGCTACATGGTGTACGGGCACCACATGTTTGTCAGCGGCATGAATCCTGTATCGTCGCTGGTGTTCTCGTTTCCCACCCTGATCATTACGATTCCATCGACCATCGTAGTGCTCATCTGGATGGGAAGCCTGTACGGCGCTAAACTGCGAATTAATTCGGCGTCGCTGTTCGCGCTCGGGTTTATCTCGATGTTCATCGCCGGCGGGGTCAGTGGCTTCTTTCTGGCGCAACCCTCGATCGACATCATGCTGCACGCGACCTACTTCGTGGTCGGCCACTTCCACATGGTGATGGGTGTGGCGGCAATGTTTGGCATTTTTGCGGGAACATATTTCTGGTTCCCCAAAATGTACGGCCGCATGATGAATGAAAAATTGGGCAAGATTCACTTCTGGTGCAGCTTCGTGGGAGCCTACGCGATCTTCATGCCCTTCCACTACCTTGGACTCGCGGGTAACGTTCGCCGCTATCAGGCGTTTGCCCCCGACTATATGCAGCACCTGATTCCGCTCCACAGATTCATTACCATTGCGGCTTTGTTTACCGGCGCGGCGCAATTGATTTTTGTCTACAACCTGTTTGTCAGCCGCTACAAGGGTGAACCCGCATCGGATAACCCGTGGCAGGCAACGTCGCTGGAATGGAGTACGCCGACCACACCGCCTCCGCACAACAACTTTGGAGACAAGCTGCCGGTGGTCTACCACGATCCATTCCAATACGGCGTGGAGAGCTCAACGGGCGATTACGTCATGCAAACCTCGCCGGAAAAAGCCAGCGCGCATGACGAGGCATAAACCAGTTTTGGGGAAATGGGGTCTGTAGTTTATGGCAACGACAGTACACGAACCACCGAAGATTGACAGACGGCGAGAGCCCTCGCAATCTCACGGAGGGTTCAACGGCGGAGGACAGAATCTGGTCCCCGGCAACTTGCCCGCGGTGAAGCATTACTCTCCCCCTCCGGCTTCCACCGGGATCTGGGTGGTGCTCGCGTCCATCACCATGACATTCGCCGCATTCACCAGCGCCCTGATTGTGCGACAAGGGTCGGCGCTGGACTGGCGGCATCTGACGCTGCCCAACATTCTTTACGTCAATACGCTGGTGTTGTTCGCCAGCAGCTTTGCCCTGGAGATGGCGCGGCGCCGGGTGCGCGTAGCCGCCGGTAGTGTGCAAGCGGAGTCCGCTGACCCATCTCGTTGGCTGTATGCAGCGCTGTCTCTGGGTCTCTTGTTTGTTGTAGGCCAGTACATAGCGTGGGCACAGTTGCGAGCTCAAGGCCTCTATCTGGCAACCAATCCGAACAGTTCGTTCTTTTATGTGCTGACGGCGGTACATGCTGTCCACGTCCTCGGCGGGCTTGGAGGCTTGCTGCGAGTGATCAGGAAGATGAGCAACTCCACGCTGCGGAAGAGCACTCTAGATGCGACTGCCTATTACTGGCACTTTATGGATGGATTATGGGTCTACTTGCTGGTTCTGCTGTGGATGAAGCTTTAGCGTGATCGAGGAGGCATTATGAGCACGACGACGCCCGGGGAGATGACAATGCCATCGCATCCCCCGTCAAGCTTGATGGAAAAGCCGGCATTTTCAGTTCCCGCCAAGAAGATGGCGATGTGGCTGTTCATCATTGCCGACACGGCGACGTTTGCAGGGTGTCTCGTGGCCTATGGCTTTCTGCGTAACGCCACCCCCAATTGGCCGAGACCATTTCACAGCATCACCAACCTGGCCGCGATGACCTTCATCCTGCTCACCAGCAGTTTGACCATGCTGAACGGGGTGAGAGCCGCCAGGGCGGGCGACAAGGCTCGTGCTCTGCGCTGGACCCTGATCACCGCCGCTTTGGGTATCGCATTCGCCCTGCTGCACATTCGCGAGTGGATGGCCCTGATTGATGAAGGCATGACACTGCTGAAGAACCCGTGGGGCACGGGGCTGTTTGGCGCCAGTTTCTACAGCATCACCGGCCTGCACCTCACGCACGTCACTGGCGGAGTGATTGCGCTGATCGTCATCGGCCTGCGCTACAAAGGCGGGCGATATAACGCCGATGATTTGGAAGTGTTGGGTCTTTACTGGCACTTCGTGGACCTGGTCTGGATGTTCGTTGTGCCCTTCGTATATCTGTTGAACCTGGCTCACTAACAATTAAGGCGCTGGAGCGAATCCCTATGACTACGGAAGCAACAAAAAGCGGAGCAATGAGTAAAGATCTGATTGTCTATGTCTGCCTGCTGGCTCTGGCGGGGATCCAGTTCGTAATTGCTTATCAGAGCATCACTCCGACGCAGATGTTCACGCGCATGCTGGTGGTGGCGGTCATCGAAGCCAGTCTCGCGTTGCTGTTTTTCATGCATCTGGCGGACAATCGCGGCTTGCTCTGGTTCGTGGTGATCTTCAATGTGTTCGTCCTTTTTGCCATGCAATACAGCTGGACCGACAGCTTCCGTATTTCAGGCGGAGTGCCTTGGGCAAAATAGGGTAGAATCCACGCTCGTGTGGAGTTGAGAAAATCATGCGTTTTCTGTTGAGGTCGATTGGTCTGCCGGGCATCGCGCTGATGCTGGTGCTCAGCGCGGTTCCTGCCTTTTCGCAAGGCTGCGCGCTGTGCTACACCCAGGCGGCATCATCTGGAGCCCGCATGATCCAGGCATTGAAGAGCGGGATTCTGGTATTGATCGTTCCTCCGACGCTGGGGTCCGTGGGCATGATTTTCATCATGTATAAGAAGCGCGATCAAGTTCGCGATCCCGGTGAGGATGGCGAGTCGTTTCGAGACTAATTATGGCGACCACAGTGGGGATGGCTGGCATGGCGCGCGAGAGTTGGGCCGCGAAGCTGCGATGTTATTACACGCTCAGCAAGCCGGAAGTAAACCTGCTGATCCTGATGACCACGTCCGCAGGCTATTACCTTTCGGCCCGCGGCCCAGTCCGCATCGTGGGACTCATCAACACCCTCATCGGCACGCTCCTGGTCGCCAGCGGAACCGCAACCCTCAATCAGTGGATGGAGCGCGTGTGGGACGGGCAAATGCGCCGCACCGCGTCGCGCCCGCTGCCTTCCGGGCGACTCAGTTCACTGGAAGCACTGGTCTTTGGAGTCATGCTCAGTATCGCCGGTGGCGTCTATCTATTCGTGACCGTGAATGCCCTGTCGGCGGCACTGGCAGTTTCCACGCTGCTCTCCTATTTGCTCATCTACACGCCGCTGAAGCGCGTGACGCCACTTTGCACCGCCTTGGGCGCCTTCCCGGGTGCGATGCCCACACTCATCGGATGGGCAGGCGCCTCAGCGACTATCGACCGGCACGCGTGGCTGCTCTTTGCCATCCTCTTCCTCTGGCAGTTCCCGCATTTCCTCGCGATCGCCCTCATGTACCGGGAGGACTACGCGCGTGCCGGGTATCATATGCTGCCCGCGTTCGATGAAGACTCGCGCTTTACCCGCGCGGAGATCTTAAGCTTCGCCATAATCCTGGTGATCGTAACCATGCTGCCGATCGGGGAGCACGTGAGCTTGCTGTACCTGGCGGGCATGTCTGCCGCGGGGGCATTCCTCCTCTTCTATGCGGGGAAGCTCTTCCGCTCAAGTTCACCCCGGATGGCCAGCCGCCTGCTGCATGCATCAGTTCTGTACCTGCCTGTGGTCTTAGGCATCATGGTCGCAGGAAAGCGGTAGACTTCCCGGCTGTGGGGCCCGTTCAAGTGCATCCTCACGACACGCATTGCCGTTCACCGGAGTTTGCAGGCGCCAAATTAACTGCTTGTTGATCCTGCTTGTCTTGACCCTCCTGATTCCCGCAGCAACGATCGGCCAAGCGCAGTCAGCAAGAAAATCGCAGGTGCGCACGCTGCGGATGACCCGTTTCTACGATGCGCCTCAGCCGCTGCCAGCCGGCAAGCTGGGAGATCTCATCCGCTCGGAATCCTTCGACGACTACGATCTTCCGCTTTCGGTGAACGTGGTTCGTATCTTGTATCACTCGCGCTCCGCGAGCGGAAAAGACGTAGCTGCTTCTGGAGTGGTGTTATTTCCCGCCGAGAAGAAACCGCCGAGTGGTGGCTGGCCTGTGATCGCATGGGCTCATGGCATCACCGGCGTGGCCCGCTCCTGCGCCCCGTCGCTACGCCGCAATCTGGGCCATGGCCCTTTTTTGTCTATGTATGTGAATCTCGGCTATGCCGTGGTTGCCACGGATTACACCGGGCTGGGGACAAATTTCCGAAACGCGTTTCTGGATGCGCCCTCGAATGCCACGGATGTGATCGCCTCGATTCCCGCGGCGCGCCAGGCGGTGCCGCAGATCGGCTCCCGCTGGATCGTCATGGGAGCCGCGGAAGGAGGACTGGCCGCAATTGCGGCAGCCGAGAAGGAGAACGAAGTTCGCGATTCTGGATATCTCGGAGCAATCGTCGTGTCCGACATCGCGAGTGCCAAAGACATGTTTGCGGATTCGGCGCAGCGTTCCTCGAGTATCAAGCTGGCATCCTTGGCGTACGGCACGAAAACCGTATATCCGGAATTTCAGCCCTCGGCTGTCCTGACCGAAAGAGGCATGACGCTCTATCACGCGATTGAGCAAACCTGCTCGGATATGGGCTTAGTTTCCGAGCCATCGGTGACGGAATCGGTGAAGCCCTCCTGGGATCAAAACAGGTTATTGCTGCAGTATCTGGATCGCAGCACGCCGACGGTGAGTCAAACCTACGGGCCGGTTCTGATGATCAGCAGCGATCATGCGCCCTCAACCGCAGATGCAATAGCGAGGATGTGCAGGCTAGGCGACCAAGTGCAATGGCTGCAATACTCCGATCTCGATCCGGGACGAGTTATTGGCGAATCAGTCCGGGACCAGATTGCCTGGATCGAAGCCCGATTTGCAGGCCGGAGGGCGGCTGGGACCTGTGGCGGAACGCCGTGAAGTCCTGCGGTCGACGATTGCAAGCCGTTGTCACTGCGAATTCAATCGCTGGATAGATTCTCCTCCTCAAGCACGGATCGCATCCAATACGATATGGTCCATTCCGTGGTTCTGCCCTCATTCCCCAATTCAAATACCTTAGGACCCGGCATGATTTTTCGGAGGAACAGATGAGTGCAAACCAGATATCAGCGAGTCAGGCGGGCCAGGTTTCGCTTGGCCAGGAACTCACGGTCAATCGGCTCGGTTTCGGTGCCATGCGGCTCACGGGAGAAGGTATCTGGGGACCGCCCAAAGATCGCAGCCGCGCGTTGGCTGTTCTGCGCCGTGCTGTCGAGCTGGGAGTGAACTTCATCGACACCGCCGACTCCTATGGTCCTTATGTAAATGAAGAATTAATTGCGGAAGCTTTATACCCGTACCCTACCGGGCTCGTCATAGCCACGAAGGGCGGATGGAACCGTCCAGGGCCCAATCAATGGACCCACAACGCCACTCCGCCTCACCTCCGGACGGCTGTCGAAGGCAGTCTGAAGCGACTGCGTCTGGAGCGCATCGACATTTACCAGTTGCACATTCCTGACCCGGTCGTCTCATTCGATGCCTCTGTGGAGACTCTGGCTGAGCTGAGGGAACAGGGAAAGGTTCGCTACGTCGCTTTGTCGAATGTGACTCAGGAGCACATCGAACGCGCCCGAAAGATCGTGCCCATTGTGTCGGTGCAGAACCGCTACAGTTTTGCAGATCGTGAATGGGATTATGTGGTGGACTATTGCGAGCGGGAGAGAATCGCATTCCTCCCCTGGGCCCCGCTCGGGTCGGGCAAAATCGCGGGGGAGGTCCTGCAAGAAGTGGCGGAAGCGCACAACGCCCAATCTATGCAAGTCGCGCTCGCGTGGCTGCTGTGGCGATCACCCATCCTGCTGCCGATACCCGGCACTTCCTCATTGCAGCATGTCGAGGAGAATGTTGCAGCAGCGGCGCTGAAGCTCAGCGATGAAGAATGCAACCGCCTATACGGCGTCCCCGAACTGGTTGGAACACGGTGATAGCAGCTTCCAGGAAGCTGCGCATTGCGTCCCGATAGTGCAGCCATTGCAGCTGCGAAGGCCATCAGTTGACATGGCCCCTCGCCAAGTGAAAACATCCCGGCGCATTCATTTTGCCCGCAACTTATGCGTTCAATTTCCCGCTCGCCGCGGTAGAGACGTTGCTAGCAAGGTCTCTACGACGGTGGGATTGTCATGGAGGAGAATCAGGTGCAAGCTCGGAGACTTCTCGGTGTGCTCATCGGACTGGCAGGGATAGCGGTAACGGCTTCAGCAACTCCCGTTCACTTGCGCTGCGAATACCGGCAGAATCCCTTGGGGATCGACGCGTCCGAGCCGCACCTGTCCTGGCAGAGCGACAACAGCGAGCGCAATTGGAAGCAGGCGGCATACCAGGTTCTGGTTGCCAGCAGCATCGAGTTGTTGCGTGGAGGGCGGCCTGATTTTTGGGACAGCGGAAAAACGGAGTCCGACGAATCAGTTGGAATTGCTTACAAAGGCCCTTCGCTGGAGTCGCGCAAGCGATATTACTGGGCAGTTCGGGTCTGGGATGCGGCCGGTCAGATGTCTAAATCGACCGAGGAGGCGTGGTGGGAAATGGGCCTACTGCATCCGTCCGACTGGAAGGCAAGCTGGATTTATTGGAAGAATCCGGAGGACGAAGCCGATCGCGCAGGGATTCGCTGGATCTGGCTCGCCGGGGAAGATGCGTTTGCTGCGGAACCGAAAAAGGTTGCGAATTTTCGCGCGTCCTTCCGGCTGAAGGAGAAGCCGCGAACAGCCGTGTTCACCCTCGCCGTTCGAGGAAGTTTCACGGCCAAAGTTAACGGTGATTCCGTCGACAGCAAACATGGCTGGGGCAGCTTCGATTGGCGGGATATTTCCGACGAGTTGGTGGTAGGGAATAACTCCGTCGAGGTTACCGTTACGGCTCCCCAAGCTCCCGAGCGGGGCCCTGAAGCAGAAGCGAAGACCGTGCAAGCTGCATTGGCAGCGCTGGTCAAGATCACGACTCACAGTGGGGCCATCTTGCGCTTTCCTTCCGATCAGCACTGGATGGCTGCGTCCGAAGTAAGCTCCAACTGGCAGCCGGCCAGAGTTGTTGCGGACCTGCAAGACAAGCGATTGGGCGATCCCGGCGAACTGCCGGAGCCAGCCGCGTATTTGAGACGTGTGTTCCCGGTCGCAAGAAGCGTCCGCCGTGCCCGGCTCTATGTGACCGCGCTCGGCAGCTACCGAGTCTTCCTCAACGGCCAGCGCGTGGGCGCGGATGTCATGACGCCAGACTTCACCGACTATCGCAAGCGCGTGCTCTACCAGGTCTACGATGTGAGCAATCTCTTGCGGAACGGCAACAACGTCGTTGCCGCGCTGCTCGGAGACGGCTGGTATGGCAGCGGCCTCACATGGGTGGGAATGCATTTTTTCCCGCCTCCGGATCGATTCCTGGCGCAACTGGAAGTCGATTACTCCGATGGCAGTCATGACTCCGTTCTCAGCGATAGTTCCTGGAAAGCGTCCCCCTCCGCGATTCGCAGATCGGATCTCTACGGCGGAGAAGTGTACGACGCGCGGCTGGAGGAACCCGGCTGGCAGGAAAGCAGCTTCAATGATTCCATCTGGAAGGCCGCGACAATCGCGGACGCACCTGAGATTGCCGTGTCCAGTCAGATCACCGACCCCGTCCGGGTCGTCTCAACTCTGCGCCCGAAGCAAATTACGCCCCTCCCCAACGGAACCTATGTCTTTGATATGGGGCAGAACATGGTGGGTTGGGTAACTCTCAAGGTAAAAGGAGCCGCCGGCACCAGAGTTCGCCTGCGTTTCGCTGAAATCCTCAATCCTGACGGCACGATTTACACGGCAAATTTGCGCGATGCCGATGCCACAGACGAATACATCCTTCGAGGCAAAGGCGACGAGACTTTCGCTCCTCACTTTACCTTTCATGGCTTTCGCTACGTCGAGATCACCGGATATCCCGGCGCGCCCTCGCTCGATTCCATTGCAGGAGAAGTCGTCAGCAGCGTCAGCGGCGACCCGGTCGGGACGCTAACCACGGCCAGCGATCTTGTGAACCGCATGTGGACGATCGGCATCTGGGGCCAGCGCGGAAATTTCCTGAGCATTCCGACCGATTGTCCTCAGCGCGACGAGCGTCTGGGTTGGATGGGCGATGCCGGGGTCTTCTGGCGGACCGGCACCTACAACTTTGATATCGCTGGGTTCTCGCAAAAATTCATTCAGGACATTGTTGACGCGCAAACCCGCCAAGGCGCCTTCACCAATGTCTCTCCCAACACCCTTCCCTCCGCAGGAGAAGCAACAGAAGGGAGCGCCGCCTGGGAAGAAGGCATGACCGGGGCACCCGGCTGGGGCGATGCCGGAGTCATCGTGCCGTGGACGACATGGCTGCAGTACGGAGACAAATCGGTCGTCGAAAAGAATTGGGACGCAATGCAGCGCTGGATGGATTTCATCCAAAGCCGCAACCCGGACTTCATTCGCAAGAACGGCGTCGGCCCCAATTTCGCGGACTGGCTTGCGCCCGATGAAAATACGAACAAGGACCTGCTGGCGACGGCCTATTGGGCCTTAATCGCCCAAATGATGTCGCAGATGGCGCATGCCATCGGCAAAGAGTCGGATGCACAGCGCTACACCGAATTGTTGAACAACATTCGCTCTGCATTCCAAAAGAGCTACATCACTGCAGACGGTCAGGTGGGGACGGGGACGCAGACCTCGTACGTGGTGGCGCTCTACACGAAGATGGCGCCGGAAGCTCTGGAACCGCTGCTGGTTGACAGGCTGGTAAAAGACATCGAGCAGCGTGATGGGCACCTCTCGACCGGCTTTCTGGGCACGCCTTTCCTGCTCTTCACGCTGGCGGATCACGGCCGCGCGGACGTCGCCTATCGCCTTTTACTCAATGAGACCTATCCTTCCTGGGGATACATGCTGCTGAAAGGCGCAACCACATGGTGGGAGCGCTGGAATGGGGATACGGGCGATCCCGCGATGAACTCCTACAATCATTATGCGTTCGGCTCAGTGGTTGCGTGGGTATATCGCTACGTTGCCGGGATCGACACAACTCCGGACGGCCCCGGCTTCAAGGAGATTGTCATCTATCCGCATCTGGATGCGCGCATGCCATCGGCGCGGGCGGAATACCAATCGGTCTATGGCAAAATCTCCAGCGAGTGGAGCGCCGCGGCGAATGGACCGTTCACATTGCGAGTGACGGTTCCGCCGAACACGAAGGCCACTGTTTTCTTGCCTCTCATTCCGGGAAGACGTGTCACCGAAAGCGACAATCCGGTCGAAGGACGCGCGCAGGGATCGTCGTATGTAGTCCGCGTCGGTTCGGGGATTTATAACTTCGAAGTGAAGTGAAGACCGCGGAAGAGCTAGAGTCGTACCGCTTTGACCAAGGCGATGGGGTAACAGAAGCTAAAGAGCAGTAGCGGCGAGGGCCAACAAGAACGTGGTCGTTAGCTGCCCTGGCAGCGTTCGTCAGCGCTTCACGCCGACCAGTTCGGCTTCCTCGCGCTCTACTTCTTCCATGGTGATCCGTCCGGTGTGGAAGCGTTTGCGCGTCCATTGCTGCAGCGATTCCAGATAGGTGTACACCACGGGCGTGATATAGAGGGTCAGCAACTGCGAGAACACCAGACCTCCGACGACCGCTACGCCCAAGGGGCGGCGCGATTCTGAACCGGCTCCCATGCCGAGTGCGATGGGCAGCGTTCCCATAAGCGCAGCCATGGTGGTCATCATGATGGGCCGGAAGCGGATAAGACAGCCGCTGCAAATCGCATCCTCGGCAGACTTGCCTTCTTTGCGCTGCGCATCCAGTGCAAAGTCGATCATCATGATCGCGTTTTTCTTCACAATCCCGACCAGCATGATCACACCCACAAACGCGTAAACGTCCAACTCCATTTTGAATAACATCAGGGTGAGAAGGGCGCCGAACCCGGCCGAAGGCAGCCCCGACAAAATCGTGAGCGGGTGAATGAAGCTCTCGTAAAGGATTCCGAGAACAATATAGATGATCAAAATCGCCGCCACTAGAAGGAGACCCAACCCTCGGATCGAAGATTGAAACGCCTGTGCCGTTCCCTGGAAGCTGGTCGTGACGGAGCTGGGCAAAGTTTCGCGGGCAATCTTGCTGACCTGCTCCACCGCCTGCCCGAGTGCGACACCGGGTTTGGGATTGAATGAGATCGTCACCGATGGCAGCTGGCCAAGGTGATTTACGGTTAGCGGGCCGGTCGTGCGCGTGAAACTGGCCAGCACATTCAGCGGGACGAGCGAGCCGGTATTGGCTCGAACGTATAACTTGGACAGAGCCTCGGGATCCATCTGATATTCATCCGCGAGTTCCACGATGACTCTGTAGGCATTGTTAGGCGCGTAGATGGTGGAGACCTGGCGTGCTCCGTACGAGCTGTTCAGCGCATCCTCTATCTGTCCCGCAGTGATCCCCAGGGCCGCCGCGCGGTCGCGGGATATTTGCACTTTCAGTTGTGGGTTTTTGAGTTGTAGATCACTGGTCACGTCTTGCAGGGCAGGCAGTTCCTGTAGCTTGTCCTCCAACCGCTGAGCGCCTTCATACAGCTGATTGGTGTCGGGCGATTGCAGGGTGAACTGATACTGGCTCTTGGTCATCATTCCGCCGATGCGGATGGGAGGCGGGTTTTGTGGAAATGCCCGGATACCGGGCACGCCGTTCAAGGGCCCGCGCAGTTCCTGGATGACCTGTTCTACGTGCGGTCGCTGATCGCGTGGGCGCAGACGTATCATCATACGACCCATGTTCCCCGTTCCAGTTCCAGCAGCGGACATAAACCGCTCCACGTAGGGACTTCTTCTCACAATGTCGGTTAGCATCTGCTGATGTCGGACGAGAGAGTCGAAGCTAATCCCTTGCGAGCCCTCGGTCATCACGATCATCTGGCCGGTGTCCTCGCTGGGCAGAAAGCCTTTCGGGATGACATAAAACATGTACACGGTTGCTGCCAGGATCACGCCGGAAAGCATGAGCGTGGTGAAGCGATGCCGCATCACTCCTCTTAAAGTGCGGTCATAGACATCGAGCATTCCGTTGAAGAAGCGCTCGCAAGTTGAATAGAAGATTCCATGACGTACGGTGCGGGGCGGACGCAGGAAGCGGCTGGCCAGCATCGGGGTGAGACTTAGCGACACTACTCCGGAAACCAGAATAGCGGCGGTGATCGTCACGGCGAACTCGTGCAGCAGGCGACCCAGAATGCCGCCCATAAATAGCACGGGGATGAATACGGCTGCCAGCGACAGCGTCATCGATACGATGGTGAATCCAATCTCGCGCGCTCCGATGAGCGACGCATGCAGTGGGGTCTCGCCTCGTTCCATGTGGCGCACAATGTTTTCCAGCATCACGATGGCATCGTCGACCACAAATCCAACCGAGAGGGTCAGTGCCATCATCGACATGTTGTCGAGATTGAATCCGGCCAGGTACATCACCGCGAATGTGCCGACGATCGACATCGGGAGCGCCAGGCTGGGAATCACCGTCGCGGAGAGGTTGCGTAAGAAGAGGAAGATCACCAGGACAACCAGCATGACCGTCAGCTTCAGCGTGAATTTCACCTCGTTCACCGAAGCACGAATCGATTCCGAGCGGTCGAAAAGAATCTCAAGACTTACCGACGGTGGAATTTGCTCGCGGAACTTGGGCAGCATCGAACGTATGGAGTTCACTACCTCGACGGTATTGGTGCCGGGCTGCCGCAATATAGCCAGTGTGATGGAACGGGTGCTGGCGTCGGGAGTGTTGATCCAGGCCGCAACTTTATCGTTTTCTACGCCGTCGATCACCTTGCTTACTTCCGAAAGCCTTACCGGTGCGCCGTTGCGATAGGCGACGACGAGGGGCTGGTATTCGGCGGCCTGCACGAGCTGTCCGTTCGTCTCGACGGTGACAGATTCGTCGTTGCCGTAGAGAACGCCGACGGGCTGGTTCGTATTGCCCGCAGCGATGGCGTTCGTGACCTCGTCGATGCCAATGCGGCGTGCGGCTAGCGCCAGGGGATTGAGCTGGACTCGAACGGCATATTTCTGTGCTCCGTAAATGTCAACCTGGGCCACGCCGTTGATGGTCGAGATCTGCTGCGCCAGAATGGTGTCGGCGTATTCGTTCACTTCCGAGAGCCGCAGGGTAGAAGAACTCAACGATAGATACAGAACTGGCTGATCGGCCGGGTTCACTTTCCGCAGTGAGGGCGGCGCGGGCAGGTCGCGTGGCAGGTCATGCCCAGCTTTGGCAATCATGGTCTGCACATCCAGCGCGGCAGCATCGATACTGCGGTTCAAGCTGAACTGCAGGGTGATAGTAGTTGAGCCCCGCGAACTGACGGAAGTCATCGAATCGACGCCCGCAATGGTGGAGAATTCGCGCTCCAGCGGCATGGCTACAGCGGTGGACATCGTCTTCGGACTCGCGCCAGGCATTCCGGCACTGACGACGATGGTCGGGAAATCGACGTTGGGAAGATCGCTGACGGGGAGCAGAACGTAGCCGATCCAGCCAAAGAGCAGAATGGCCATCATGACCAATGTCGTCATGACTGGACGCTTGATGAAAAGCTCAGCAATATTCACGAATTCTGCCCCTCGTCACTCCACCGGATAGCTCGAGGTGTGGCTAAACTATGCATCGGAATCTATCTCACATTTTCGGAACCACTAAAGCTGGCTACGGCAAGCCCTACTCCCCCAGTCTTTAAGCATGACTAGGGCCGCCTTACGGCGATGTGCACTCAATCACTGGCCGACGTGACGCACCACACGATTCCAAGAAAGGGGGCCCCGCCGTCTTCCTCGAAGAGCCTGAGGGGTGCCTGTCACGCAAACAAGTGATTCGGCGCGCGGAGACTCAAGAACCGGGGGATCCGGTACAAAGTGGCCGTGCACAACGCGGATCACCAGTCCCTGTGAGCGCGATCACATTAGGCACTCCTATGGGGGGAGTGATAATTGAATCGGCCTGCAAGAAGGACAAGACCAAGGAGAGACCCATGCCGCAGAGCGTGCTAACGGAACCAATTAACACCGGGAATGTAATCTCGAAAGCGGCGGCTGGGGTACCCGCGAAGAGGTCAAGCAAAGCCTTTAATTCATTTCAGATCGCCCAGGCTCAGTTCGACAAGGTAGCCGAATATCTGGGCCTTGACGCGGCTACCAAGGATCTCCTGCGGTATCCTCTGCGCGAATTCCAATTTGCAATCCCAGTGCGCATGGACGACGGGATGGTCAAGATCTTCCGCGGCTTCCGGGTGCAACACAACGACGCCCGCGGACCAGGCAAGGGTGGCATCCGCTTCCATCCGCAGGAAACGATCGATACGGTCCGCGCATTATCCATGTGGATGACGTGGAAGTGTGCGGTGGTGGACATTCCGCTCGGCGGAGCCAAAGGCGGAGTGATCTGTGATCCGCACAATCTCAGCTCACGAGAGCAAGAGCAGATCTGCCGTGGCTGGGTACGCCAAGTCGCCAGGGAGGTCGGTCCGATGATCGATGTACCGGCCCCAGACGTAATGACCGACGCGCAACACATGCTGTGGATGCTCGACGAGTTTGAAAAGATCCATGGCGGCCGTTTTCCCGGTTTCATTACCGGCAAGCCCGTCGGAATGGGTGGCTCGCTAGGTCGAACCGAGGCCACGGGCTACGGCGTCGTCATTACACTGCGCGAGGCGCTCAAAGAATTGGGCGTGCGGCCCGAGAGTACCCAGGCGAGTGTTCAAGGTTTTGGCAATGTGGCCCACTACGCGATCGAACTCTACCAGCGGCTGGGAGGAAAAGTAATCTCCGTCTGCTGCTGGGATCAAGCGGACCAGTGTGCCTACACCTACCGCAAGATTGAGGGGATCAATCTCAGTCAACTATTGTCGATCACGGACCACTTCGGCGGGATCAATAAGGCCAAAGCCAAAGAACTGGGCTACGAAGTGCTCCCGGGAGAGGCATGGATAGAGCAGGATGTCGACATCCTCATTCCGGCGGCAATGGAAAACCAGATCACCGGTGACAACATTGGCCGCCTTAGTCCCCGCGTGCGCATCATTGCGGAAGGCGCCAACGGTCCGACGACACCGGAAGCCGACGCTCAGATTCAGCAGCGCGGCATCTTGCTGATTCCTGACTTTCTGGCCAACGCGGGCGGCGTGACCTGCAGCTATTTTGAGCAGGTACAAAGCAACATGAACTACTTCTGGGAGAAAGACGAAGTCCTCGGAAAGCTCGACCTCAAGATGACGTCCGCGTACTTTGCAGTCTCCGATCTGGCTCGACGGGAAAAGTTGTATATGAGGGATGCTGCTTACGCCATCGCCATCGGTCGTGTGGCCAAGGCGTGTCACGAACGCGGCTGGGTGTAAACGGCCGTCGCCAGCCTCACGATAAATGGCCCACTTTGGGCCGCGTTGAGGCGTTCGGCGTACGTATGATGACGTGGGGGTGTCGATGAGCAGCCTGAAGCCTCTCGTTGCTGAGTTGCCGGTGTTCGACCGCAAGTTCTGGGACGGTACCTTCCGCTGTACCCAGATCGGCTCCGGGGCAATCGGCGGCAAAGCCAGCGGATTGGTATCCATTCAAGATCTCCTGGCAAAGCAGATCGACCACACTTCCTTTCCTGATGTTGAAATCAATGTCCCGACGATGGCGGTCATCGCGACGGACTGCTTCGATCAATTCATTGCGCAGAATCATCTGGCTGAGTTGCCCTTCGAAGAAATGACAGACGAGCGCATCGCCCATGCTTTTCAGAAAGGCGAGCTTCCGTTTGAGCTGCTGGGCGATCTGCGCGCGCTGATCGTTCAAGTCAAAACTCCTTTGGCGATTCGTTCGTCCAGCTTGCTTGAGGATGCATTGGAGCGCCCGTTCGCCGGCGTCTACGCGACCAAAATGATCCCCAACAACCAGCCCGATCCGGACTCGCGATTCCGCCGGCTGGTGGAGGCCATCAAGTTTGTATACGCGTCGACGTACTTTCGCGAGGCACGGGACTACATCCGGACGACCGGGACCAAACCGGGCGAAGAGAAGATGGCGATCATTATCCAGGAGATAGTCGGCCAGCGCAGAGGAGATCGCTTTTATCCTGACGTTTCCGGCGTGGCGCGATCCTATAACTTCTACGCGTTCGAACCGGCCCGCCCTGAAGACGGCGTCGTCACTCTAGCCCTCGGGTTGGGAAAGACGATCGTTGACGGCGGCATAGCCTGGACGTTTTCCCCTGCCTATCCGAAGAAGCCACCACCCTTCAATTCCGTGGGGGAACTGCTGAAGGGCACCCAAACCGAGTTTTGGGCAGTCAACATGGGCAAGGCGCCCGCTTACGATCCAATCAGCGAAACGGAATACATGGTGCGTGCGAGCCTAGCCGAGGCCGAAGCTGACGATGCCTTGTATTTGCTCGCCTCCACCTACGATCCGGAACGCGACCGCGTGACCCCGGGAATCGGATCTCGCGGACCGAAGGTCTTAAATTTCGCTCCGATTCTTGTGCAGGAGCAGGTCCCGTTGAACGACCTGATGAAGACTCTGCTCAGCGCAGCGGAGAAGATCGTCAGCGCCAAAGTCGAGATTGAGTTCGCTATAACATTGCAGCGACGGGTCGGGGAACGCCTCCGGGCGCGTCTGGGCTTCCTGCAGGTTCGCTCCATGGTGGTTTCCGATCAGGTGGTAGATGTCACGGCCGAGGATCTTTCAGATCCACGCGCCATTGTCGCGTCAGACATGGTGATGGGCAACGGAACCGCAGATGACATTCAAGATATTGTGTTCGTGCGTCCTGACAAGTTTTCGCCTTTAAATACATCTGCGATCGCTCGGGAGTTGGAGTCGATCAACGGAGAGCTCCGGGATCAGAAGCGGCCCTTTCTGTTGATTGGTTTCGGCCGCTGGGGCAGTTCTCATCCGTCGCTCGGCATTCCGGTTGACTGGAGCCAAATTTCCGGAGCGCGGGCAATCGTCGAGGCCACGCTGCCGGAAATGAATGTGGAGCTGAGCCAGGGCTCGCATTTCTTTCACAATCTATCGAGCTTTCGGGCAAGCTATTTCATGGTGCAACACGCGCGCCGCTTTGGGATAAATTGGAATTGGCTGAACCGGCAGCCGGTTGTGCACGAGTCGGCTTTCATCCGCCATGTACGCCCCACCGAAAGCCTCTCGGTGCGCGTCGATGGGCGGGCAGCGCGTGGAGTCATCTTGTCGCACTCCCCGAACAATACGAGCCCAGAGAAAAAGTGAAATCGGACGAAACCCAATTCGGGACCATGCTCCATGCACTGCAAGAGCGGGCCAAGGAACTGAACTGTCTATATCAGGTGGGCGAACTCCTGAGCCAGTCAGCCCGATCTCTTGAGGAGATTTTTCGCGACATCATCGAGGTTCTGCCGCCAGGCTGGCAATATCCACACGACTGTCAGGCTCGGATCCTGTTTGAGAACCTGATAATCCAGCCGCAGGATTTCCAGGAAACGCGGTGGGTGCAAAAGGCGGACATCGTCGTGCAGGGTGAGACGCTTGGAACGGTCGAAGTCTTTTATCGGAGAGAGCTGCCACGATCCGATGAAGGCCCTTTTCTCAAGGAAGAGCGAAAGTTGATTGGGACGATTGCAGAGCGAATCGCAAGCGCGGTCACGCAACGGCGTCTAAGAGCCGCGTTCGAGGGCTGGGCAGCAGCGGATGAAGTATCGTCTCAAGGAGAGTGGCGTGTCGTGCTTGAGTTTCTGCGCGAGACGGATCCTGCCCTGTTGAAGCGGATTTCGCGCAAATTGATCAATCACCTGAGTTGGAGCGGTGTCGAGGAGGCCAAGGAACTCCTTCGCAGCGGCGGGGCGATCTCGACTCGGGAACCAGGCCTCGGCACCGATGAAAACCGGCCTCTTCCTCATGAGGCTGCCGGCCATTCCGGCGACTTGACCACCCAGGCGCTGCGGATCGCCGGCGAGCATTTGAGCGAGACCGAGATCCTTAATTGTGTGACTCGATGGATCAAAGAGGACAAGGCCAGCTTTCTGGTGCGAGCGCTGGAAAACCAGGACACTTCTTTGGGAGAGGTCATGGAGTGTCTCGAGCGTTATCGGCACATCGGCGTCGAGGAAGCCGAACTCTCGCTCTATACCCAGAAGGGTCTCCGGGTATCGCTGATTCGCCGCTTCTTTTCTGAAAGCCTCGACTTCATCAATGTTGCCAAGAATTTTATTGATGTTATGGACTTCTATGATCTTTTGGGTAAGGTCATTTACCCGCCCGCCTGCCATGGGAAGCTGGGCGGGAAGAGTGCCGGTTTGTTCCTGGCCAAGAAGATCATCGACAAAGCCCCTGAAGCTAGCGCACTTCTGCGTGGTGTGAAGGTGCCCCGAACTTGGTACCTCACCTCCGACTGGATTCAGGACTTCGTGCACCATAACGATCTGGAGGACGTTCTCAACCGGAAATACATGGAGATCGACCAGGTTCGGCAGGAGTACCCGCACCTAGTGGCTCTGTTTAAGAGATCATCTTTCCCATCAGAATTTGCCAAGGGTCTCGCACTCGCACTCGATGATCTCGGCGACGTACCTCTCATCGTCCGCAGCTCGAGTCTGCTGGAAGACCGTCCAGGATCGGCTTTCTCCGGAAAGTACAAGAGCTTGTTCTTGGGGAACTGCGGGAGTAAGGAAGATCGACTGGCCGCATTGATGGATGCGATCGCGGAGGTGTACGCGTCGATCTTCGGGCCGGATCCGACGGAATACCGGGCCGAGCGCGGACTGCTGGATGTTCACGAAGAAATGGGGATCATGATCCAGGAGGTCGTCGGCCAGACCGTCGGCAAGTACTTCTTACCGGCGTGCTCTGGGGTTGCGTTCAGCAACAATGAATTCCGGTGGTCTGCCCGGATCAAGCGCGAGGATGGCCTCATCAGGCTGGTACCTGGGCTGGGAACTCGTGCCGTGGATCGCGTCGCCGACGATTATCCGGTGCTAATCGCTCCGGGCCAGCCGAGTTTGCGTGTCAATGTCACGGCTGACGAAGTGCTCCGGTATTCGCCCAAGCGCATCGATCTCATCAATCTTGAAACCAATGCTTTCGAGACGGTCGACGTCGCGGAACTCCTGCGCGATTCCGGCGCCACATATCCCCAGATTCGCAATCTGGTATCGCTCGTGAGCCATGACCGGATCGAGCCAATCATAGGACCGATCCCTGATTTCAGTTCTCAGGATGCAGTCTTCACTTTTGAAGGACTGATTCGGAATACTCCGTTCGTAAGCTGCATTCGTGAATTGCTGCACCTGCTGCAATCCAAGCTCGGAACCCCAGTAGACATCGAGTTTGCCTACGACGGGAGGGATTTCTATTTGCTGCAGTGCCGACCCCAAAGCTACGGCGCTGACACGGTTCCCGTCGCGATTCCGCAGAACCTGCCGTCGGACAAAGTCATCTTTTCGGCTGCACATTTTGTTTCGAACGGGAAGATGCCGGAAATCACGCACATTGTGTATGTCGATCTCGAGGGCTACAGCCAGCTCCCTAATCAGACAGCCATGCGCGAGGTAGGGCGCGCAGTTGGCAGACTCAATAAGCTGTTGCCAAAACGCCAGTTCATCCTGGTCGGGCCCGGACGCTGGGGCAGCCGCGGAGACATCAAACTCGGCGTTCCGGTGACCTATTCCGATATCAACAACGCGGCAATGTTGATCGAAGTAGCACGCCAGAGAGGAAATTACCTGCCAGAACTGTCATTCGGAACCCACTTCTTTCAGGACCTCGTAGAGGCGTCCATCCGTTACTTGCCGCTCTACCCCGACGATCCAACGACAGTGTTCAACGAACTGTTCTTTCGACGGTCCCGCAATGTGCTTGAGGAGGTGCTCCCGGAATTCGCACACTTAGCGGAGACGCTGCGGGTGACTGACGTACCGCTCGAAACTGGCGGACTCATCCTGCGGGTGCTGATGAACGCCGATTTAAACCAGGCAGTTGGGTTCCTGTCTCCTCCGCAGCAGAAGATGGGATCGGTCGAACCTGAGGCGCAGTCCATTGATCGGGGGACAAACGACCACTGGCGCTGGCGTTTTCGCATGGCCCAGAGGATCGCGGCAGATCTCGATCCGCAAGAATTCGGAGTGAATGCCTTTTACTTAATTGGTAGTACGAAGAACGCCACCGCTGGGCCGGCCAGCGATATCGACATTCTCTTGCACGTTCAAGGGAACGAAGAACAAAGGAAAGATCTGACGCTCTGGCTCGAAGGTTGGAGCCGCTGCCTCGCCGAAATGAACTTCCTGCGGACCGGCTATCGCACGGATGGTCTACTGGACGTGCACCTTGTTTCGGATACAGACATCAAGGAACGTTCGAGCTTCGCCGTCAAAATCGACGCAGTCACGGATCCCGCGCGTAAGCTGCCCATGAAAAACTCGCGGCCGTAACCTAGAGCAGATCCCGCGTAGCAGTCTCAGGTGAGTCCAGGTCAAAACACACCAGCGCCAACTCAGGGCCATCATGTGCTCCGTTTATGCAAACGGTTCGCCCGATCCGGATTTTCCATTCGCCACTCAAGCGCGCAGACTCGTGTATATGGCCGTGCAAAGTCAGCATTGGTTGTCGCTGTTCGATGAACCGCTTCACTGCGATGCTGCCCACGTGCACATCCAGCGGAACATTCTCGTGAGTCCTCCCATCGAGTGCCGCTCGGTCCAACGGCGTATCGCATGGTGGGGTGTGGAGAAGAAGCACTGCGCGATCGAGAGGGTCTTCTCCCACAAGGGCAGCCAGATCTTTCTGGATCGTCGCCCATTTGATCTCGCTTTCTTCGGTTGGCACGGTTCTACTGCCCTCTTCCGGAGAGACGCAGCCCGGCGGGACGAACCGGGAAACGTCGTAACGTTCCCAGTCCTTCAGCAGAAAAGGAGTCGGCGGAACGTAAGCAAGCCCATAGATCGCGAAATTCCCTAAGCGGCTCTTTTGTTGGTGGACGTAGTGCCAGAGGCCATTGGCTGCCGCCGCAACGAAGTCTTCTTCACAGCGACGTGGGTCATCGTTACCGAGGATGAGGAAGATGTGGGGATAATGGGCACCTAATGCATCGCGGATTCTTGTGAACGCGGGGACGAGATAGTCGTGAACAAAATCCTCATGTCCGAATTGATTGGCCGAGAGCGCTGAGCGAGGAAGCAAATCTCCACCGAGGAATACGGCAGCGGGACGATGCCTAACGATTGATGCGAGGAGTTTGTCGTAGCGGTCGGTCTTTCCGTGCAGGTCAGTGGCGAAAAAGCAAGTCGGCAAGACAAACCCCTTCTGCGAATTTCCCCAATCTTATAGCCCACCAGGTTCCAAGGAAAGATTGCAGCGCTGTTCCCGCGCGGAAAGCAAATGAGTGGAATTGGTAGTCAGTCGGTAGTCAGGTACTGCAAATAGCAGAAACTAAAGCTCTGGCGGAGAGGGAGGGATTCGAACCCTCGGTACAGGTGTTAGCCCGTACAACGGTTTAGCAAACCGCCGCATTCGGCCACTCTGCCACCTCTCCGCGACGATTTCCGACAGTTTACCACGTTGCTGACCGCTCAAGGCTGAACCCTTGCACGCAGTTCGAGCTCTTTAGCTCCGTCGGTAAGCGACCTCGGCGTTTTGAACGGTCACGGCGCTCGAAGTCGCGGCACTTTCGCTTTCCGACTTCACTCTTTCGTTTTCACGAGTTTCATCACTCCAAAGCGCTCCGGCACGTGGAAGCTGTTGCTCATGGGCGATTGCCAGGCGATCTGATGGAGCGCCGAAGTCGGGCCTTGGCTGCGAAAGAAGTTGATGCGGAGAGTATTGCCGGCCGCGGCGGGGTGGCTATCGACTGCGGCATAGGGAATCTTCATCGCACCGTACCAGACGTGAGCGGCGGCGTCGATCCGAGCCGAGACCTGAAATCCTGAGTTCCAATTCCAGCCGTTCTCATCGTGCGGCTTATCCAGATCGATATCGAGATCAATCCACTCGCCGCGAGGAGACATTTCAAATTCCTTGTAGCGGCGGATGTGCTGGAAGTCGGAGCCAATGAACACCTCGGCAACGTCCCAATTCCACAGCTCATTCGTTTCTTCCGAAGTATTTGGGTTGGGCTTCAGATGGAGTTCTTGGTAAGGGCAGACGAACAGGAAATAGAGGTTCTGCTGCGTCCAGCGCGCGCGAATCTCCGTGCGGTACTTGGGATCGGGCTTGCCGTGTGGATTCGAATCCATATAGATCGCCAGAGAATCGCGCCAGAACGAAGAGGAGGGATCGGTCCCGAGAGGCTGGTCGGAAGGAGCCCAGAGACTGCGAACGGTTGGATCGGCAGCCAACGCGCCGGAGCACGTCAGCAGAAGCAGCAGCAACGGCAGAAGTTTATTCATAGTGCATTCCGATGGAGCGGATTACGGCTGATTCCCGCTCAGCGCAAGCCGGGTGAGGTGATACGTCATTAGCTGGTCCGGCTGCAAAAGAGCCTCACGGAATTCCTGGTTTGCCTGCTGCGTGTTTCCAAGCTCGCGATCCAGCATGCCGGCATAATAGAGCCACGATCCACTCGGCGAATCGGTTGCGCCGTTGTTGCGCATGCGATCGAGAGCCGCTTCTAACTTCTGCCTCGCCGAACTGTGATCGGTATTGGGGAGCTCTTGCGACGCCTTCCAGGACCAGATCGCGTCATTCAGGTTCCCATGCTGAGTTGCTTGCGTGAAATGGCTCTGCGCTTTCTGCGGAACGTTGCAGGCCTTATAGGTGTTTCCGAGCAGATAATTAAATCTCGCCGAGGCCAGAAAAGGCTGAAGCCCATCGTACGTAAAGGTTAAGTCCGGCACCGGCCGAGCAATCTGGTCAGCGATGTTCATGGCCTCTGAGCAATGTGCGTGCCGCGCGAGCGACAGAGCCTTTTGCAATTCCACTTCGAGCCAGACCTGCCGAACGTTAGTCCCGCCCTCTTCCCGCTGGAAGAAGCGATTGTGAAACATGGCCTCAGCTTTTTCGAACTCTCCCGCCTCCGCCAGATTCAGAATCAGTTCGTAGGTCAGCGGAGTTGGCAAATGATCGAGGTCCGGATATCGCTCCAGCGCAGCCACCCGTTCTTGCGGAGGCTTCTGCAGAATGCTGAGCGTCTGATCAATCCCGCGGTAGAGTTCAAGATTGCGCGCGTCCGTGCGCAGGCCCTCCTGGAAGACATCGAGTGCTTCTTGCGGCTTGTCTTTGACATGCAGCAAGGCGCGGCCCAGGCTGGCATGAAGGACCGGAATCTGCGGGTTGAGTTCGCGTGCCCGTTGCCACTCCGCGAGCGCCTGGTCAGCCAAGCCCTTCGAGAAATAAAGGGTTCCAATCAGATAATGAGCGCTCGCATCCTGCGGATTGGACTTCAACGCCGCGCTCAGGACCTCGAGATCCTCGGCGCGGCCGGGGAAGACGTAATCGGTGGGAAGTTTTGCCGCTTTATTGAAAGCGTCGGAGCCGGACTGGTGCAGTTTTTCCCGGCAATATGCGCCGTAGTAGGCGACCAGCGGGTGCTTATTGGGAGGGAGTTGGCCGGGCTCGCTTTCATCTCCAGACGCAGGCGGATAGTCGCGCGACAGCACCTCAAGCGCCCGGGAATACATCCCGAGCCGCATGTACTCCGACGCGATATTCAGAACGCGCTGCGAGTCATTGGCGAGATGATGCAAGTCGGGCTGGCCAATCTGCTCAAGCAGGAAATAGCTTTCGGGAAATCGCGCCAGCCATTGCTGTGCGAACTTGCGTGAGTTTTCTTGCTGCCCTTCGGCTCGCAACACTGCGCTCAACTCTTCGGCAGTGCGAAGATCGTCCGGGGCAGCTTCAACCGCCAGGCGAAGATAAAACTCCCCCTCTTTCAGATTTCCTTCCCTTGCGGAGAGCTCGCCCAATCGCAACTCGGCCGGAGCGCGGAATGCAGGCAGGCGTGCCGCCGCTTCGTAGGATTCGCGTGCTTCGCGATTCGCACCCGTAGCTTCATCCGCGAGCGCGAGGTAGTACGAGACTTCACCGTCGGACGTATTTCGGGCATGCACTGATTCCAAGTTGTCCTTTGCTTCCTGAAACCTCAGTAACCCGGCACACAGGCGTCCCGCTGACTTATGCAATTCAAAGCTGTCCGGATATTTCGCCAGGGCGTCTTTATAGCTTTGCAATGCCCCCAGTGGATTGCCATCAAGTTCCTGTTCCTTGCCCAGCTGAAGCCAGTCATCTTCTGTCCGGCGTTGTGCGAGCGGGATCTGGTACGCCGTTTGTGGGCCAACATGAATTTGGTCAGCGGGAGTCCAGTCGTACTGGTCCTCGGTCTGTCGCAGAAGTGTCGTTCCCTTGGCGTCGCGCAGTTCGAATGTGTATTTCTCTTTCGGATCGGCCTTCGCCAGTTCGTGTTTCCAGGTTCTCTCCGGAGCGAGATCAATTTTCTCTTGGGACACTTCCCGGTCACCGAGTAAAAAGCGTACCTGTGCCCCCGGGAAGGCCTGGTTAACATTCAATGCAGCCAGCAGCGCGTCCCCTTGTCGCCTGAGATGAACCACTCCGGCCAGGTTGGCCCGGGAGATTCCGCCGAGATCGCGCACCGGCATCCAGAATTCAGAGAAGGTGATCGTCTGCCGGGGCTCAAGAAAAGCGTAGGTCTCCTGATTGCGGAACAATCCCGCCTGCACTTCCACGTAGGCGCTGTTGTTGTCCGACAGCGTTTTGCGCCAATCCAAGCCATCCGGGTCGGTGCCCCACGACCAGATTTTCTTTGCCGGCAATTGCGCGTAGTCCGCATAGTGGACGGTTCCCGTGTTCGTGTGAGGGTGCCAGACGCCCATGAATGGTTCGCGGCTGCCGTGCACGAATAGCGAGACCGGACCCTTGGTTTGATTCTTCACGATGCTGAGATCGATGCCGTCCGCCTCAACCGGCCACGGCTGAACTTCCCGAAAACCGTGGCTGGCTGTAAAGCGCATGGGATATTGAATTCGGGAGTCATCCCAGACCTGGATCCCGGCATTGTTCCACCAGTAAAAACGGTGCCGCACATCGCTGCGATTATTCAGCTCAACTTTTTCTTCCAGGACCGTGGAATGCGGACGCAGCACGAGTTCGACCGACCACTGCATTCCGTAAACCCGGTCAACGTTGCTTACCAGGACGGAAGCGCTGCCGTCTTCATTTTGATGGAATGCAAAGTCGACCGGAGACAGGCTCACCCAATTATGCGAGACGGGAAAATTGAACTCGATACCGAAAGCAGCCCAGGCGCCGCGGTAGGAGATGTTGGCCTTCTTAATCGAAGGATTCGCGTAAAACATCGGCTGCCCGCTGATCTTGTCTGTGCAGGTATAAACATGCCCCCCGAGATCGGGCAGCACGGAGCACTTCAGGTATTCATTTTCCAAAAAGACCGCGCGCCAGGCGTGATCCTTCCGGCGATCGCTCAGGTTGTCGCGAAGTGTGTATGGATAATTGAAGCGGCTGTTCGCGTATTGATCGAATGGAGGATTGGGATCCGGAGCATCCTCTTCGTATGTAGGCAAGGTCAAAGTGTCTTGCCAGACGCGAACCTGTGCCCAGGCGGTGGAGAGGGAAAAGAACAGGAAAAATGAGATGATTTTCGACGCAGTCATATCTGTAAGGGTGTTGGAGTAGGCCTTCATTATCCACGCCAAACCGCATCGCTGCCAGAATTATTCGGCGTACAATGGTGCTCCTCACCTTCAATGAAACGATTCTTGTGCGAACTTTCCTTGCTTGTCGTGCTCCTCGCAGTTGGCGGCGCGATCTTACCTGTCAGACATTCCATTGCCAAGACCGGTGCGCAAGGCGAATCCGCGCGGCAGGGACAGACCACGCAATCGAACCAGCGCGCGGGCAGTTTCTTCCCCGTGGCGGTTTGGTACAGCGGCGGCAAAGCCCGCGCGCCGATGCTGGAGAGAATCACTGGCCGATTCGCCCACGCTGTGGAAACAGGATTTGGTGAAGATCAAGGATTTGGGCTTCAACACGGTTCGCACCTGGGTCGAGTGGAATATCGGAGAGCCTGAGGAAGGGCAGTACCATTTGGAAAATCTGGATCTCCTCCTGCGATTGGCCAATGAAGTCGGCTTGAGAGTCATCGTGCAGGTTTACGTGGATTCAGCGCCGGAATGGGTTGGCAAGAAGTATCCGGATGGTCATTACGCGGCGCAAGACGGCCAGCAGATTCCCTCGCAAGCAGCGCCCGGATACTGTTTTGATCATCGCGGCGTACGCAAAGCGGTGCTCGACTTCTTCCAGGAAGTGGCGAGGCATGTGGCAAGCAGCCCCGCGTTCTATGGATGGGATCTATGGAGCGAACCGGCGGCCCTGAACTGGGCCCGTATCGGCTACAAGTCGGAGCCGATGTTCTGCTACTGCTCCAGCAGCCTGGAGCGCTTTCGACTTTGGTTGAAAGCAAAGTATGGGACGTTGGATCAGCTCAATGAAGCCTGGCATCGCACGTTCACGGATTGGAATCAGGTCGAACCTCCGCGTTACGGAACGATCCTTACTTACACCGACTTCATGGACTGGCGGATTTATTATGGCTATAAGCTCGCCGAAGATCTGAAGCAACGAAACGATGCGGTCAAAGAGATCGATCCGCAGCACGTGACCACAAGCCATGCGCCGAATCCCTCGCCCCTGGTGCGGACCCTGGCAGACCCTTACGATCCCTCCGATGACTACGTGATGAAAAACTCCGTCGATTTCTTCGGAACCAGTTTTTATCCCAAGCTCACCGCCCCTGAGCACAATTGGACGCTCGAGCGCCGCGTGCTGGCGATGGATCTCACCAACAGCATGACGGCCGGGCGCGGCTTCTATGTTGGAGAACTGCAGAGCGGGTACGGAGTTCATGGCACGACCATCGGGTCGCCCGTCACTCCCAGCGACCTTGAGTTGTGGACCTGGGGCATGGTCTCGCGCGGGGCACGAGCCATCAATTATTACGCGTTCTATCCCATGAATGCGGGATACGAGTCCGGTGGCTACGGCATGATCAATCTGGATGGCACGCTGACCGAGCGCGGTCGCCATGCAGGAGAAATCGCAGAGCGCATCCAGCAGAATGCCGATCTGTTGCTGCAGTCCCATGCCGAGCGCGCGGAAGTTGCCATCGTGTTCAGCCCGCTGGTTCCGTTGTTAGGTGGCTACGACGAGGAAGGCAGCCGCAACGCCATTCACGAGGCCGTGGCCGGATACCATCGAATGTTCTTCGAACGGAATCTTCCCGTCGATGTCCTAAGCTCGCGGGAACTGGATCGCGATGGGCTCAGCAACTACAAACTCGTCATCGTGCCCTATCCCCTGATGCTGACCAGTGACGAAGCCAGCACTTTGAAGGACTACGTCGCAGGCGGCGGGCACCTTTTTGTTGAGGCTCGCCCGGGTTGGGTCGATGAACGCGGCCATGCCGAACCCAGGATCCCAGGCTTCGGCTGGGACAAAATCTTCGGCGTTCGCGAAAAGCAGCTCATTCCCGGCAAAGAATTCGACATCACCTGGGGAGACGCGCACTTTAAAGCGATGAAATTCCAGGAGCAATTCGAGGTCGAGAATCAATCGGCGCGCGCGGTGGCGAACCTCGCGGACGGAACTCCCATCGCATGGGAAAACCGCTACGAGAAAGGAAGCGCGATCCTCTTCGGCAGCTTTGTGGGGCAGCAGAACTACAAGCACCCGCTCGCCATGCATCCGCTCGAAGGCATCTTGACCCAATGGGCGGGAGTGGCGCACCCCAATCTGCGCGCCCCCTCGCTCGTGGAGCTTCGCGAAATGCAGGCTGCAAAAGGCCGATTCGTGTTCTTCTTCAATCACTCGGAAAAACCGGCGGCAGTTGAGTTCAGCCGACAGCTCGAGTCGCCTGCTTCAGGCGTTCGGGAAATCATGACGGATCAGACGATCACGGCAACAGGAACCACCTTCTCGGTAAAGCTGGAAGTTCCTCCGCAAAGCGTACGCATCTATAGAATTGATTATTGAGTTTTGCCAACCGGGCATAATCCGTATTCATGCGTTATCTCATCATCATTCTTGGTCTCGGATTGGGCGCGCTGCGATTGGCCGGCACCCCGGCTCCGCCGGCCATCCGATTCGAAAACATTGCCACAAAGGCAGGCGTTAACTTCATCACCCGCAATTCTCCGACACCTAACAAGAATCAGGTCGAAACTATGGTCGCGGGAGTGGCGTTGCTCGACTACGACGGCGACGGCTGGCTGGACATCTATCTTGTAAACGGAGCAGCAATCCCTTCGCTGCAGAAGGAATCGCCAGCTTACTGGAACCGCCTGTATCGGAACAATCACGACGGCACCTTCACCGATGTCACCGAGCGCGCGGGAGTCGCCGGGGCGGGTTACGGCATGGGCGTCGCCGTCGGCGACTACGACAACGATGGACGCCCCGATATTTTCCTGGCCAACGTAACCGGGAATCAACTGCTCCACAACAACGGGGATGGCACGTTCACCGATGTCACCGCAAAGACTGGCCTCGCGGGCGCGGAAATGAATGGCAAAAAAATGTGGTCGGTTGGCGCCGGCTGGTTCGATTACAACAACGACGGCAAGCTGGATTTATTTGTAGTCAACTACTGCGTGTGGGAGGTCAACAAGGATCCCTTCTGTCACGTCAAAAGCGGTGTTCGCGGGTATTGCCATCCCAAGGTGTACGCATCACTGCACAACGCTCTATACCGTAACAATGGAGACGGAACGTTTACCGACGTCTCGAAAGAAACGGGAATTTCATCCCGCATGGGCAAGGGGATGAGCGTGTCATTTGCCGACTACGATGGCGATGGCTTCCTCGACGCCTTTGTTGCGAACGATACAACGCCAGGCTTTCTTTTTCACAATCTAGGCGGAAAGAGATTTGAAGAAGTCGGTACACAAGCCGGCGTGGCCTATGCTCCCGACGGTGTGGCTTTGTCGGGCATGGGCTCGGATTTTCGCGATGTAAATAATGACGGGCGGCCCGACATATGGTACACGGCCGTGGAACGCGAGACGTTCCCCCTGCTACTCAATCAAGGAAGCGGCGAATTCGACGACGCTACGCAGTCCAGCGGGTTGCAGGCCACAAAAGATATGTCCGGTTGGGGAAATGGCATTTTCGATTTTGACAATGATGGGTGGAAAGACCTGCTCGTGGTGCGCGCCAATGTCCTCGACAACATCAGCGAACTCGGTCCCAGCCGCAAATATCCCGAGCCCAATTCGCTGTTTCGCAATCTGGGCAATGGTAAATTCGCTGACGTTGGCCCGTCAGCCGGACCCGACTTTGTGGAAGAGGCCCCGCATCGCGGCGTTGCTTTTGGCGATCTTTTCAACGACGGCCGCATTGACGCGGTGGTCAGCGTGCTCGGTGGGCCAGTGGAAATTTTGCGCAACATCTCCGAAACTGGCAATCACTGGATTCTGCTGAAGCTCGTAGGGACCAAGAGCAACCGCATGGGACTCGGCGCCCAGATCCATATCACCACCCCAGATGGCGCGTCCCAATGGAACGAGGCAACAACGGCGGTCGGATACACCGCGTCGAGCGACAGCCGGGTACACTTCGGGCTGGGGAAGAACCGGCTGATCAAGGATGTGGAAATTAGCTGGCCGAGTGGCATCAAGCAGGTGCTACACGACGTTGCTGCCGATCAGATTCTCACCGTGGAAGAACCGCAGCGCTGAAGGATGAGAGACGTTCCACCCGTATTTCTGGAGCTATTCTGGCTTATCAGTTCCTTGCCCGGAACGCAGGCTCTCGTGAATGGCGAACTCCTTCTGCGCCTCATCCTTGTGGCCGGACCTTTCCAGTGCTGTAGCCAACGCGTGGTGGACCTCTGGATTTTCCGGCATCAGACGTTCCGCGCTGCGAAGTGGCGGGATGGCCTCTTCATATTTCTTCATAGTAACGAGGCAAACCCCACTACCCAGTTGGGCTTCAGCAAAATTCGGATCTAATTTCATCGCCTCGGTGAACTGCGGCATCGCCTCGTCGCATTTCGCGTCCCGGCGGGCAAGCTCTCCCAAGATGTAATGGGCTCCAGCGTTGGTGGGGTCGATTTGGATTTCCTTCAGGAACTCCTGCTTGGCGCGTTCCGCGATCTCTGGTCCCGCATCTGGCCGCGACAGAAGCAGCCGGCCGAGCAAGAAATGAATGCCGCGGGCATTGGGGTCTTTCTTGATCATCGTCTCGTATTCAAGCTGGGCGGGTTCCCACTTGCCCTGCATCTCCAGGGCTTCCGCGTTCAGCTTGTGAGCGGCAAATGAGTCCGGAGCGGTTCGGCCCAGGTCCTGGGCTGTTCGCGTGGATAGGTCCGAATAGGCATGGACCACCACGAAAAGCACATCCGGATCCTTGGAGAATTGCTTGTTCAGCAGTCGGATGAATTCATCAGCGGAGTCGCGGTCGTCGATGGCCAGGGAACAGCGGACGCCAAGCACGCCAGCCTGTTTGCGCGTATCGGCAGCGACGCTACCGGCCATGGCATGCTTAAGGCCGGAGATGCTCTCGCGGCAGTGCCCTTGCTCTGCCAGGCTGATCGCTTTTTCAGGGGGCAGTCCCGACGGGACTTTCGCAGCCGCTTTCGCTTGCTGCGCGGTGATGATCTGGCTGTTGCAGAGGCAGACAAGTGCGAGAAATGCCGCAGCCTTCCCGGAGTGTTTATACATCTTGGGTGGAGCTTAAGAAGGTCCTCTCTGAAAAATTACGCGCAAAAAATAATGCAGGCAGCCGGAGCCGCCTGCATCATTATACGAGTTTGCTTCAATAATAGAGTTTCAACGCCAGCTGTATGTTCCTCATCGACTGGGCGCTGGTGATCTGACCCATACTAGTGTAGCCCGTAACAGGGTCTGGGGTTACGCTCAAGCCCATGTTTGGAGCATTGTATTGCACGTGGTTAAAGAGATTGACGAAGTCGGTACGGAACTGCAGCCGGAATCGCTCCGTAATCGGAAAATCCTTATGCAAACTCAAGTCCACGTCGGTGTAATGGGGCGAGCGGAGATTTGAAAGTTGCGGTGAGCAGTTCCCGAATGTACCATTTGCGGGATCGGTGAATTGTCCACTGTTGGTGAACCACTGCCTGCCTATTCCCGGCAATGATTTGTTGGTAATGGACTTGGGATGCCGTTGCAATCTGCTCGCGAACCTCGGGAGAACGTACCAGAATTGTCCTGTGCTCCATAAACTGGCAGTGGCCAACCCGTGCGCCAAGGAGAGGATCGGGCTGATCGCCCAACCTCCAATGACCTGGTTGACAGCTCCGCTGACATTCTTGCCCAGCATCTTGCCGCGGCCAAAGGGCAGATTGTAAACCGCGTAACTAGATACCACGTGAGTGGCGTCATAGTAGCAAGGCGCCCACTCTGCCTTTTGGTCGTACACGTTCTGCCAGTATGCCGATGCGCTCAGTGCATTGTTCCATGCGCCGTAGTAACCGGTGCTATCGGACATGCACTTGGAGAACGTATACGAGACCTGATACTGCAAATCGTGGCTCGTCTGTTTCTGCAGTACGGCTTGCAGCGAGTCGTACTTCATGTTACCGTTCGACTTGGTGCCTGAAACCTCCGCGCCAGGACCGCCATTGCTGGGATCGCCAACACGTTGTACAGAGTTGGATTTGCGGCGAAGTAGGGGCTAGGAGCGTGACGGTGGCGTGGCGCCAGCGGGACACCAGCAGTCTCTGTGCATAATCAAACGGCACCATCAAATGCGTGCCTTTCTGGCCCACGTATCCGATCTGGAAGGTGGTATTACCCGCGAATTGATGCTGGACCGTCACATTCCACTGATCCGCGATAGCAGGCTGTACGTGGGAATCCCAGACTCGGAGGAAAGCGCCTGAAGTAGCAGTCATATGTAGGTGCATCGCAGGAGGCGAGCTGGCCGGTACCGACAATTCCGTCCGACGTATTGGTTGCTGGAAGCGGAGTGCCGTTGTAGATCTGATTGATTTCTGGCGGTAGTAAATGGTGGATTCAGCGTCAAACGAAGGTTTGTGCCGGTTCCTTCAAGGTAGGACGAGATAGTGAAAGCGCCGCGAATGACTGTCTTATCGCCCAGCGCAGCGGGAGTCCATGCGAAACCGATGCGAGGCTGGAAGTCCTTGCCTCCCCAAGTTCCGCTGTAAAGAGCACGGCTGGCTCCGTTCTTGCCCGCGAGGTCGATATTTCCGGTTGTAAAGTTGTAGTTGGCTTGGTGGTCATGTTGTTCAACCCAGGGGCTATGAGCATCGTAGCGCAAGCCGAGGTTTAACGTGAGGCGATCTGTGACGCGCCAGGTGTCTTGCGCATAGATGCCGATTACGTTGCTCGTTTGTTGCCAGGTCCCTCCCGTACTCACGCCGCGACCGTATTGGTAGTTGAGTCCAAGGAAAAAGTCCGCGCCACCGTCGCCGCCACTCGCACCGACCGCGGGCGCCGTGAACCTTCCATCGAAGTCCATCAACCCCAACTCGCCGTTGTTACCGGCGTAGAACGTCTTGATGTTCTGACGCCACAATTGACCGCCAAATTTGAAGTTATGCCGGCCGTGGGTCCAGCTCACCGCATCTTCGAATTGCCAAACATGGTCATCGAAAAGTTGCGTGCTCTCCTGGGTACCGATGTTCGTGACCACTGAATTATTGAAGTTCAAAGCGAGCAATCCAGGGAGATTACCGGGATTGCCGTTTCCGATGCCCAGCGTATTGCCGAACTGTCCCACGCCCGAGCCCCAGCTATTGCCGGTATTTACCGTGACATGGCTCCAACCGATTCGAACGTCATTGACCATGTTGTTACCAATGGTATCGACTCCAGTCGCCGACGGTGTTATAGATTGGCGTCTGCGAGTAGGAATCCGAGAGCAGTAGCTGCGAGTTGCTCGTGGGGTTGTTCTGATATTGGCCGGGTAAACCGATAAAAAATGCTGTCCTTTTGCGTGGGTTTGAAGTCGACCTTCAGATCGCCCTGATCTACATCCAATTTGGAAACGCTGGTATAGACCGCGTTGTTTTGCAGGTTGGTGTTGATCGGCGTGGGGTAAAGCGAGGAGGCGAAAAGTGCACTCGCTACCGGACTGATCATGGCCATCGGTATCTGGTTGCCCGGGAAAGGCTGCCGCGTCGTGGCAGGCGCCGAGGAGGCAGTGCACGGTGCCGTGAAGGATGCGCAGGGATTGTATAACTGAACTGAACGCCGACAGCCGAAAAATCGCCGTTCCTCTCAGCGGCCGTAAAGACCGTATTTTGGTGCGAGGAACTGGGGTAATCAAAACGCTGGGCCTGATAGTCGGCGAAGAAGAACAGTTTGTTCTTGATGATCGGGCCGCCCAAAGTACCGCCAAACATATTCCAGCGCAATTTATTTCGAGGGAGCTCAGGAATCGCTACCTTGTTCGACCAGTCGTTTGCGTTCAGAACGTCGTTGCGGAAGTACTCCCAAATGTCGCCGTGGTAACCCGTTCGTGCCCGACTTGATAACGGCACTGACAATTCCACCTTCAAAGTTGCCGAATTCAGCCGGGGCATTGTTGGTGATGAGGTTGAACTCCTCGATCGCGTCGGGAGCCGGGGTGTAACCGAGCAGATTGTCGGACACCTGGTTGTTGTCCATGCCGTCGAGCAGGAAATTGTTCGCCTGCTCGCGATTGCCATTGATGAGCGGACGCGAGCCATAACCGGCAGTGTTGTTCCCGCTGGTGAAACTGCTGGGATCGGTCGTTACCGCGCCGGGCGCTAGCAGCGTCAGTTGCACGTAATTGCGTGACGCAAGTGGAAGATTGTCGTTGGTGGCCGCATTCATGATCGTGTCCACCTGGGTGGTCTCCGTCTTCATTACTGGAGCCGCAGCGCTTACTTCCACCGTTTCACTCGCCTGCCCGACTTTCATCGTTACATCAATACGGGCGACCTGATTCAAAGTGAGAACAAAGGCCGGATGCGTTGCCACGGCGAAGCCTTGCTTCTCTATTTTGAGCGTAAATGAACCCACCGGAAGTTGCGGGATACGATAAAGACCGGAGTCGTTAGTTTCGGCTGTGTAATTCTGGCCACGCTCAACTGAAGTGGCAGTCACAGTGGCTCCGGGCACAGCCGCACCACTTGGGTCGGAGACAGTGCCGGTGATTGAAGCGGTTACTTCCTGGCTCCAGGCGTGTTGTAGGGTTCCTGTTACGACCAGAAATGTAAGCACAAAACAGCAAAATGCAATGGACGATCGTCTCATAAACACAGCCCTCCAAGGAGCATCAGCAGGATGAGGTCATGCTATATAGCAGAACGCAAGTCATCGTCAAGAAAAAAATGTGCGCTTACAAAAAATTTTAATAGATTTCCATTATCGAAACGGCTCCTGGTAGAAGAATGTCTGTACCCGCAGGAAGTGCGGTAACCCGAATTCTTTCCTGCGCCATGCAGGCGGAGGAGATGGCTAAATTAAATCAGGAGAGCGGCTTACGCGCTGGCCACCGTCCTGATTTCTGATTTCGTAGGCGAGGCGATGTTCATCTCCAGCAGAACTCGCTTCCTAGACGCATCAATGCTTTCCACGCCCTCGCCCATACAATTTTGTATTGGAGCCCTAGAGCACTTTGTAGTATGGTGCACCTTCATGGGAGCATTGGTGACACCGGTCCGGAAGACCGGACTGCCCGCCTACAAGCGGATTCAGGACGCCATCCTCAAGCGCCTCGACGCCGGGGAGTTGAAGCCCGGCGATGTCGTGGACTCGGAGCGGGAGCTGGCGCGCATTCACGGGGTCAGTCTGATGACGGCCCGCCATGCCCTGGCTGGCTTGGAGCGCGAGGGCATGGTCGTCCGCAAGCGTGGAGCCGGGACGTTTGTCGCCCCACCCAAGATCCACTTCAACAAGCTGATGAGCTACACGGAGCAGATGGCCGCCCGCGGCCTGGGTGTCTCTTCAAAATTGCTTTCCCTCACCGTCATCGAGACGGAACAGGAAGTCGCCGCCCGGCTGGCTCTGCCCGCAAATAGCCGTCTACTCAAACTCGAGAGATTGCGTCTCGGGGGCGAGGAAGCATTTGCCATTGAAACCTGCTATCTGTCCGCAGATGAGTTCAAGGATGTCACGCGCGCGCGCCTGGACCGCGTCTCCCTGTTCTCGATTCTCGAGCACGATTACGGTCTGCAGATCGCGCATGCCGATGAAGAGATCGATGCCACTACCGCCGACACTCACACCGCACGTCTTTTAGGAATCCCCCCCGGCTCGCCGGTACTCCGCATTCGCCAGGAAATCTATTCCACAGTGGGGAAGCCTGCCATTTACGTCCTTGGCCTCTACCGCTCGGATCGCCACACGTTGATGATCCGCAGATTCCGCTAGGCAGCCGTTCTGGCCCGTAAACCTGCCGCATGCCCAATCCTTGGTTTGAAGAGATCCCCGAGCAGCGCAAATGTTCTCCTCCACGCTAGCGTCGCACTTCCTCTACCACACGACTCGTCATCAGCAGGCCCGTCGAACTTGGAGGAAAATTGCAGCGAAGGAGTTGTTTATTCCCGCCACGCCGCGGTGCCGAATGCTGCCGGAATACAGTGATCACCGGATCATCGAATGACTTGCCAAGAGCTATAAATCGGGGATGGCTTCAGATCGAGATCCAGATAAACGCGAAAGGTTCGAAACGGACGAACGCTCGCCCGAACTAAAAGGCGATCTGCAAGCCCAGCTGGACGAGCTCGGCGATGATCCCGCGCAGGTCGGCGCCGACAGCGCTGGACAGAGCGTGAGTTCGCAAGGGCTCTCGGAAACCCGCGATGCGGACGAGGAATCCGTGGAAGAACTGTCCGACGCGGATCAAGCTATCGAAGCCGCAGCGGTGGAAGGCGTCGAAGATGCAGCGGATCATCCGGAACGCCCAACCCACACGCACGAAGAATATGGCAATCCTGAGGATGTGCCTCCGCGCAAGCGGGATGAAGCCGCGTAAGTGAGCAAGTGAATTCGATAGCCTCCGCAAGGCCTTCAATTTCAATATCTCGCTGAGCGCGAGATACCTACATGGTGCCAACGGCTCCGGCCAACTAATCCGGTAAGTACTGTATGGCCCATAGTTCCCGGGCGACGCACAATCGATCCTGAACTGAAGTTTCCGCTAAAAAACGGCCCGCCACTCCCGTCGAATTCAATTGGAGGTACGGTATGCGAAAAATGTTCATGCTGGTTTCCATTCTGTTGCTGGGTTTGAGTTGGGCTGTGGCGCAGGACACCACGCAAGCTAGCCCGTCCGCTGGCAGCGGATCGGCTCAAACGTCCGGGCAGAACGGTTCAGCGACTGGCGAGAAGACGGTTACTGGATGTCTGAGCGGTTCCAATGGCAATTTCACCCTCACCGATAAACATGGCAGGTCTTACCAGTTGACTGGGGACACCGCCAAACTGACCGAACACGTTGGACACGAGGTGAAGGTCACAGGGACAGCGTCCGCCTCGGAGGGTAGCGGCGCAGCCAGTGGCACGACCGCTGGCGCGGGTGCGGAGCAAACTTTGCAGGTTACATCCCTGAAACACATTTCCAAGAGCTGCCAGGCCGGTGCTGGCGGAGCGATGACCCACTGAGATTGCCTTCGCTTTCAAAATCACCAAACCCAAGCTGCTTCAGGCTTGGGTTTTTTCTTTCCCGATCCTGGTCAGCCAAGACTCTCCTCCTCATGCCGCTTTGGACGGGGGATGTGCGTGCACCACGTGCGGTTCAGCGTGCGCTGGCCGCCTAATTTCCTGATGCGAACCTGGTTTTTTCTTGCCTATGGGCTCAGGAAGCCGCACCGCTCTCCTGGTTCGGATCGACTCGTAAATAGCCTGGATTACCCGCACGTCGAGCAGGCTCTCGTATCCGGATGGCTCCGGATCCTTATCCTTCAGAATGCAATCCGAGAAGTAGACCAACTCGGCGGCAAACTGGTCCCGCTTGGGAAAGGTCTTCTTTTTTGTTTTGCCGCCGATCGTTATTTGATGCTCGATCGAGGTGGCATATCCATACGCCGGATCCGCCTGCAACATACCCTTTGTGCCCACCAACGTGTACCGCCCTATATGTGCTGCTCCGAAACTGCAGGTGAACGTCGCCAGCCTCTCTTCCGGAAAACGCATGGTGACCGAGACCATCTCTTCCACATGGAGAAAACGATCGTCGCTGTTTTTCCGCGCCGACACGGCGGACACTTCAATCGGCTCCGAACGAAACAGATACCGCGCAGCATTGATGCAGTACACACCCATGTCGTAGACGGACCCGCCACCATGGGCCGCGGTCTCGCTGATTCGAACGTTCTCCTCCGCGACCTGTTGGGCAAATTCAGAGGTAAAGAAGCGAATATCACCCAATCGTCCACTTCGCGCCACGTCGATCGCTTCCAGATTTCCGGCCTCGAAGTGCAGACGGTAAGCAATCATCAGTTTCACCTGGTTCTGATCCGCAGCGTTGATCATGGCGCGGCACTCTTCTTCGGTGACGGCCATCGGCTTTTCGCAAAGCACGTGCACTCCCGCCGCGGCCGCGCGCACCGCATACTCTCGATGCAGATGGTTGGGGACCGCCAGGTACACAGCGTCAACATTCGAAAGAACTCGCCCGTAATCTTTGTAGCCATAAAGATGGTCGAGCGAATACTTCTCTCCCAATGTCTTCAGCTTCTCCAGATCGCCGGACACTAGAGCGAACAGTTCCGAATTGTGCGCATTGTGAAATGCCGGGAGAACTGCCGCCTGTGCAATATGCCCCAGCCCTACCACGGCATAGCGAATTTTCCTTTTTCCAGAGCTATTAGGCATTTCTGTTGTCTCCATCCACGACCCGCTCGCAACCGCTCCGTCTTGGATGCATTTCCAGGCAAGCGCGTTAAGGTTCATGCGCAGAGCACCCGGCAAAGAGCGCTGTACCGAACGATGCCGATGTGGCCCGATAGAGGAAACGGTGTAGGCGAGATTGCAGGAACAATCCACAAACTCTACAGAGTAGAGACGATGCCCTCGCGCTTGCGTTTGCCCTAAAGACAACGATGGCTAGCGCAAGACCCGGCTCGAGTACAAGAGGCCGGCCTGCAGCCAGGCGGTGAGAAATGCTGGCGCTCCGGAAAACTCTAACGTTGTTTGTCGTTCTGTTCTCTTTGATCTCATTCGGCATTTCGGGATTTTCCCAGACGAGCCTTGATGATGTTCACGTTTCCCTGCGGGAAACCGCCCCCGCGCTAAAGGGCATGGTTTTGGCTGATCTGGAGGGCTCCGGCATTCATGTGATTCACACGGACAGCCGGCTTGTGCTGGTTCCGGTCAGTGTCACCGATCCCATGCAACGCTTCGTTACCGGCTTGAACCAGCACAACTTCGAGGTGTTCGACGGCGCAAGGCCTCAGAGCATCCAACAATTCTCCAGCGAAGACATACCCGTGTCGTTGGGCATCATTCTGGATATCAGCGGCAGCATGTCCGACAAGTTGGAGCGCGTGCGCGACGCCGTCAATCAATTGTGCGAAGTTTCCAATCCGCAGGACGAGTACTTCATGCTCACCTTTGCCGACGAGCCCCGTCTCGCGGTTGATTTCACCACGAACCCTGATGACCTCAAGAAAGAACTCATATTTACGCAGCCCAAAGGCAGAACGTCTTTGCTGGACGCCATTCACCTGGGATTGCGCAAAATGAAAAACGCAAGATACGGCCGAAGAGCGCTGCTCATCATTTCCGATGGCGGTGACAATCACAGCCGCCATGGCGAACGGGAAATCAAAGGTCTGGCGAAAGAATCGGACGTGATGATCTATTCCATCGGTATCTTCGATCGTTCCGTGCCCACGCCCGAAGAACTTCGAGGGCCCGCACTGCTCGGCGACATTGCCGACCCCACGGGAGGACGTGCTTTTACCGTCGATAATCCCAACCTCATGCCTTCCATCGCGCGGCACATTGGCATGGAACTGCGCACGCAGTATGTGTTGGCTTACCGGCCGCAAGATACCCCGCACAATGGCAAATGGAGAAAGATCCGCGTCCGGCTACGCCTGCCACGGAAATTCGCGTTCTTGAAGGCTCACGCTAAAACCGGCTACTACGCCTCTGCCGATCCGGAGCCCCGCACCTCGCTCCAGGTTGAGCAGTCCGCCAGGCGCTGACTTTATTGCAACGATTCTCGCCGACTCGCCACTCTAACCGCGCCGACAACTTACCTCTGGCGATTGGCATCCCAACTCGGCAAGGTTCGGGTCGTTTGCCTGGGAGCACGCGGGCCGCCAGAACCCGTGTTACGGAGCGACGTCGGCGGCTCACTATGCGGCTATTTCTGGTCTTGTGGTTGATTGGAGCAACAATCCTCTTCGCGCAACTTGCACCTCAGGCGCCGCAAAAAGCCTATGAAGGGCAGAATGTCAGCTGGGTGTCGCTGGTCGCCAATCCACATCGCGATCTGAAGCCCCTGTTCTCCGTTGTTACCCAAAAAGCGAGCGAACCTTACTCCCAGCAGAAGATCGACGAGAGCGCAGCCGCTTTGAAGAAAGCCGGGACTTTCCCCGAGGTTCGGGTCAACGTCGTTCCCGACATCAACGGCCTGCGCGTCAGCTTTTTATTGGAGCCGGCTTATTACCTGGGCGTCGTCGAATTTCCCGGCGCCGAAAAGCAATTCTCTTACACGCGCCTTCTCCAGGTCGTCGACCTTTCGGACGAAGACCCCTACGACCCCACGCGCATTCCCGTCGCCGAGGACACCCTGCGGAAGTTCCTTGAGCACAATGGATTCTTTCAAGCGAAGGTCCACGCGGAACCGCACCTGGATGACACCCATGAACTCGTGAGTGTCAGCTTCGTGGTGGATATGGGCAAGCGCGCCAAGATTTCCGCTGTGAACATTGAAGGCCCGGATCAGCCTGAAGCGAATCGCTTGCAGCATTCGATGCGTTCTTTGCGAGCGCGCCTCAGCGGCGGCCTCTTGAAGCCGGGAAAGCCGTACACCCCGCAACGCATTACAAACGCCACCAAGTCGATGAAACGAACTTTGAGCAAGCAGCGCCGCTTGGCCAGCAGCATCAAGGAGAATCCTCCGCAGTTCGATCCTGCGAGCAATCGCGTGCAGGTCTCTTTCAAAGTCGAAGTCGGACCTGTGGTCACCATTCGCACCGTGGGCGCGCGGCTCAGTGTCATTCCTTTCCTTGCCGGCCGCGAAAAGAAGAAGCTGATCCCCATCTATTCCGAAGGCTCCGTGGATCAGGACCTGATCGATGAAGGACAGCGCAATCTGGTCGACTATTTCCAGAAGAAAGGTTTCTACGACGCCAAGGTGAGCGCCGAGTTCACCAAACATCCGGACCAGATCCTCATCACCTACAAAATCGAGCGCGGCAAGAAGCACAAAGTGGGCCGTATCTACTTCCAGGGAAACTACGCTTTGTCTTCGAAAGAACTGGCGGACCAGGTTACCGTGAAAAAATCGCACATCTGGACTCATGGAAGCTTGAGCGTGAAGCTGCTGCATCAGAGCGCAAAAAACATCGAAGCTCTCTATCGCGATCGCGGCTACGAAGAAGTGAAAGTCACTCCCAGGGCAATTGATCACGAACCCAAAATCGATGTTGCCTTCGAAATCGAAGAGGGTCCACAAACTCTTGTCGAAGATGTCCGGGTCGAAGGCAATCAGCACGTTCCTTACGAACAGCTGACCGCGCCTAAGGGTTTTCGCCTGCATGCAGGAGTCCCGTTCTCCACCAGAAACATGGCCGATGATCGAAATCGCATTTCCGCCAATTATCTGAATCGGGGTTATCTCAATGTCGAAGTGAAAACGAGCGTGCAGAAGACCAGCGACCCGCACCGCGTTAATATCACGTACACCATCGCAGAAAACCAGATGGTACGAGTGGGCGAGGTCTACTACCTGGGAGAAAAACAAACCCGGCTGCCGCTCATCGCAAAAACTACGCAGATTCCAGCCGAGTCGCCGATGCGGCGCGCCCAACTCCTCGAGGCGGAAAGCCGGCTCTATGACCTGAATATTTTCGATTGGGCCAGCGTCGGGCCGCGCAAACCCATCATCAACCAGACCGAGGAAATGGCTCTGGTGAAAATGCATGAAGCGAAGAGAAACGAAATCACCTACGGCTTCGGCTTCGAGCTCTCTCACCGCGGCGGAAGTATTCCGACGGGAACGGTGGCTCTGCCGGGAGGCGGCGCCACCATCGGCCTGAACGGAAAGCAGATTGCGCCCAGCCAGGCCACTTACGCCAGCCCGCGCGGCTTAATCGAATTTACCCGCCGCAACATGCGGGGTCTGGCCGAGACCGCTGCCGCATCGGTGCTGTTGTCGCGACTCGACCAGAAGGCTTTGGCCACGTATTCCCAGCCTCACTTCTTCAAGTCGCAGTGGCAGTCGTTGACTAGCGTTTCGCTGGAGCGTACCAGCGAAAATCCTCTCTTCACGGCATCGCTGGGCGACGTCTCATTCCAGGTGGAGCGGGTCATCAGTCGAAAGAGCAATACCCGGGTTCAGTTGCGCTATGACTTCAATCGCACGGGCCTGTCCCACATTCTCGTTCCGGATCTGGTTCTCGCGAGGGATCGGAGCGTGAACTTGTCTACGGTCTCGGGGACTCTTATCCGCGACACGCGGGATAAGCCGCTCGACGCCCATCACGGCTCGTTCGCCACCATTGATTTCCGCCTGACGCCGACCGCGCTCGGATCAAGCGCCGATTTCACCAAGCTGTTTACGCAGTATGCGTATTACAAACCGATACGCTCCACGGTCTTTGCCAATAGTATTCGTATCGGCCTGGCATCTCCCTTCGGCAACAGCTTTGTTCCCACTAGCCAGTTGTTCTTCTCTGGAGGCGGTACGTCGCTGCGCAGCTTCCCGATCGATGAAGCCGGCCCGCAGCGTCTCGTTCCCTTCTGCAACGTTCTCCAGGGGACGTCGGGATGCGTGAATGTGACTGTGCCTGTTGGAGGCCGGCAGCTCTTAATCCTGAATTCCGAAGAACGTTTCCCGCTGCACATCAACAAGTCGTTAGGAGGGGTCGTCTTCTACGACGGCGGCAACGTGTATCGCGCCATCAACTTCCCAAGCTTGATCCATGGCTACACCAACACCGTAGGAGTTGGTTTACGCTATGCCACTCCCATCGGCCCAGTTCGCTTTGACATTGGACGAAATTTGAATCCTGTCCCTGGAATTAATCCCCTGCAGTACTACATCACCATCGGGCAGGCGTTTTAGGGTGATCTTATGAGTATGAAAAAGACGATTGGCTGGACATTTGCTGGACTGGGAATACTCCTGATCGTCATCATTGTCGCGGCATTTGTTTATCTTCAGACAAATAGCTTCCGGCGCTTCGCCATTGGCGAAATCGTGAAGCAGGCAGAGCAGGCAACCGGCGGAAGAACTGAAATCGGCGGACTGGATTTCAAGGTCTCCACGCTCACGGCGCACCTTTACAACATCACCGTCCGGGGCACGGAGGGGCCGGGCCAGCCACCGTTATTGCATGCCGACCAGCTCACGGTCCGAGCCAAAATTGTTTCCGTACTTCATCATCAGATTTCTTTGCGGGAGCTTCTGATCGAGCATCCCGTGGTTCACGTCCAGGTCGGCACTGACGGCAAGAACAATTTGCCTGCCGCACCGCCGAGCAAAAGTTCAAGTCATACGAGTGTCTTCGATCTCGCCGTCGGGCACGTCCAACTCACCAATGGCGAAGTGGACTACAACGACCGGAAAACGCCGCTGGACGCTGAGTTGTACGATTTGGGCACGGACATTCATTTTGTATCTTTGCCCAGGCGCTACGACGGCACTGTCTCCTACCGCAACGGAAATTTGCGTTATGACCGGTATGCTCCTCTGGCGCACAACCTGGATCTCACCTTCAGCGCCACCCCGGATCGATTGCAACTCAACTCTCTTAACCTGCGAATCGGATCCTCCGACATCAATTTGAAGGCGCAAGTCACGGACTACTCCGATCCGGTCGCCGACGGCGAATACCGGATTCGAATCCATACCGAAGACTTTGCCTCAATGTCGCCGTCTGTTTCACCCGCGGGGGACGTGTCTCTTACCGGCAAGCTTCATTACCGCCACGTGCCCAACCAACCTGTCATGAGGGCCATCTCCCTTGACGGCCAGCTCGGCAGCGAAGTGCTCCGGGCTGTGGCTTCGGGCAAACGCGTTGAGCTGCGAAGACTGCAAGGCTCCTACCGTTTCGCTGACGGAAATTTGCTGGTCCCAAGCATCAGGGTTGAGACTTTCGGCGGAAGCGTTACTGCCACAGCTCAGATAAAGCATCTCGACAGCACGCCGGAGTCGACTGTCCATGCGGCCCTGAATAGGATTTCGCTCAGAGCCATTCAGCAAATGGCCGGCGAGCAGGCGACCAGAGAGGCTGCATTGTCCGGTACGCTGAGCGGCAAAGCTGATGCCGCCTGGAAAGGCAGTGTCAGTAACCTGCGGGCCCAATCGGATCTCGTTATCCGAGCCGAAGCCAGTAGCCGGTCTAATCCTTCTGCGCGCGATGTCCCGGTCGATGGCGCGCTTCACTTTTCCTACGACGGGCCCCGGCAAAGCATTTCGGTGCACGATACGCGCTTCAAGCTTCCCTCCGCTACTCTGACTGCGCAAGGCGTCATCAGCGATCACTCCAACCTGCAGATTCAAGTCGTAGCTACCGATCTGCACCAGCTCGCATCCCTGGCCGCTTCTTTCCGTTCGAATCAGAGCACTCCACCCGCAGTTTCCGGCTCGGCAACTTTGAACGCCACCGTGCAGGGCTCGATGAAGCAACCTCGAGTAGCGGCGCAATTGAATGCTCAAGATCTCAAGGTGGAAGGCAGTGAGTGGAAGACGGCAAAGGTCGCGATGCACGCCGATTCTTCGCAGGCCACGATCGACAGCGCATCCCTGATCAATGCGCAGCAAGGACAAGTAACGCTCACGGGGCGCGTGGCGTTGAAAAATTGGACCTATCAACCCTCCAATGCCATCATGGCCCGCGTGAACGCGCAGAAATTGCGTCTCACAGATCTTCAGAAACTGGCGGGGAAAAGCTATCCAATCTCTGGTGATCTTTCCGCCAACATCAACCTGGATGGCTCCCAGCTTCAGCCGGCCGGGTCCGGCTCCGCGCAGATTTCGAACGCGCGTGCCTATGGTGAATCCATTCAGGTTCTCGCCGCAAAATTCCATACCGAGAGCGGGTCCATTGTCTCGACGATGAATGTCTCAGCTCCGGCCGGCGCGATCAATGCTGACCTCACTTACACCCCAAAGACCAAGGCGTACAAGGTGCGACTGGATGCGCCCGGAATCGTCCTGCAAAAGGTGCAGAGACTTCAGGAAAAAAACCTGGGTATCAATGGCACCGTCTCGGCCTCAGTGAACGGTCAGGGTACGATGGACAATCCTGAACTGGTCGCAACCGTACAGCTACCCGAGTTGCAGATGCGAAAGGGATCCATTTCCAACTTCAAGGCCGACCTCCGCGTTGCGCAGCACAAAGCCGACCTGAACGTCGGAACCAACGTCTCCGCCGCTTCCATCCGCGCGCACGGCACGGTCAATCTCACTGGAAACTACGAGACGGACGCGGTGATCGATACCAACACCATACCCCTCGAGCCACTCCTGGCGACCTATGCCTCCAGCGTCCCGCAAGGATTTCAAGGACAAACTGAGTTGCATGCCACCTTGAAGGGCCCTCTGAAAGACAAATCAAAACTCGTGGCCCGCTTGTCGATTCCTGTTCTGCAAGCCAAATACCAGGCGATCGAGATCGGGATTCCGCAACCCATCCGAGCGGACTACGCCAATTCCGTAGTGACGCTGCAACCGGCTGAAATTCGGGGAACCGGTACGTCCTTGAAAGCGCAGGGCCGAATTCCGATCGGCGGAAACTCTCCTCCCACTCTCACGGCGCAAGGTTCCATCGATGTGCGAATCCTGCAGATCTTTGCTCCCAACATTCAGAGTTCGGGCGTGGTGTCGCTCGATGTGCGGGCCTCCGGAACAAAAGCAGTCCAGGGCCAAATCGAGTTTAAAGACGTAGCCCTGAGCACTGCCGATGCCCCGCTCGGAGTGGAGAAGTTGAATGGAACGATGGACATCACCAAGGACCGCGTGCAAATCGCGAAACTGACTGCCCAGGTCGGAGCCGGACAGGTAGACGTCGGGGGTGCGATCGCCTACAAACCTTCGGTGGAGTTCAACATTGCCGTCAAGGCCAAATCGATTCGCATCCGTTACCCAGAAGGCTTACGCACGGTGCTGGACAGTAATCTGGCCTTTACCGGTAGCACGCAGGCTTCAATCCTGAGTGGCCGTGTACTGATCGACAGTCTCTCGTTTACGCCCGATTTCGATCTGGCAAGTCTCGGCGATCAGTTCAGTACCGGCACTACGCCTTCGCAGCCCGGGTTTGCCGACACCGTGAGGCTCGCGATTAATGTTCAGACGCAAAGCAACCTCAACGCTGTAAGTTCTCAAGTCAGCATCGCGGGACAGGCCAATCTTCAGGTGGGTGGGACCGCCGACGATCCCGTCATCACCGGCCGCACTACGCTCACCTCGGGCGAACTCTTCTTCCGCAATGTGCGTTATAAATTGCAGCGCGGGGTGATCACGTTCGACGACCCCAACCAGACCCATCCAGTGCTCAACGTCTCCGTGAACACAACCATCGAGCAATACAACCTGACGCTCACCATGCGCGGCCCGCTCGACAAGCTCACCACTCAATATACCTCCGATCCCCCACTGGCCACGGCCGACGTCATCAACCTGGTGGCCCGTGGCAAGACCACGCAGGAACAGGCGGCCAGCAGTCAAAGCACGGATTCGATGATCGCTTCCCAAGTCGCGGGACAACTGAGCAGCGGCATCCAGAGGCTGGCTGGTATCTCCAGTCTCCAGATCGATCCCACTCTCGGCGGCAACAACTCGAACCCGTCGGCGCGAATCGCCATTCAGCAGAGGGTCACCAACAAATTGCTGTTCTCGTTTTCTACCGACGTTTCCCAGCCCGGCAGTGAGATCGTGCAGGGGGAATATCAGATCAACAAGAGATGGTCCATGAGCGTTTCGCGCGATCAAGTAGGAGGAATATCCGTGGACGGGAAGTATCACACCCGTTTTTAGCTGGGCTCAGGAAACCGTCGTCACAATCTCCACATCGTCCTGCTTGCTCTCGCAGTGCACCAGCACGGACTCGCCGCGGCGCTCCAGCAGCAGGTCCACCGCTGCTTTCCCGCATCGAAGATTGCGAATTGACAGCTGCGGAATGCCCTCGGGAAGAAATGGACGATCGAACAGAATTCGTCCGCGCTCCGCCTGCATCGTCACCCCCAGGCAGGCTTCCAATATGAAGAACGGAGTGGCTGCTGCCCAGGCCTGCGGAGAGCATGCCACGGGATAAAGTGTCGGCCCTTCTGTGGGTCGTCGTTTCAGGCCGCAGAACAATTCCGGAAGCCGGTGCAGTTCCACTTCGCCGCTCAAATCCAGCATGGCCAGCAAAATCTGTCCCGCCATCTTCTTGTATCCGTACTTCGCCATTCCATAAGCGATAATCGAATTGTCGTGAGGCCACACCGACCCGTTGTGATAAGAAAGCGGGTTGTAGCGGGATTCCGTGCTGGCGACCGTCCGAATTCCCCATCCCGTGAACGAGTTCTCGCTCATCAGCGTTTCTGCCACTTGCTTCCCTCGTTCGGTGGACGCGATTCCCGTGAACAGGCAATGGCCGGCATTGGAAGTCCGCACCCGGCACGGTTTCTTGCGGCCATCGAGCGCCAGAGCGTAGGTCCCCAGATCGCTGCACCAGAACCGCTCCTCAAACATCGTGCGCAAAGATTCTGCCTGCAACTCGAGTTCACAGCTCTGATCCTTATTTCCCAGAACTTTCGCCAGCCGCGCAGCCGCAAGCTTCGCGGCATAAACATAGCCTTGCACCTCGCAGAGGGCGATCGGCGGTTCTGCAATCCGCCCGTCATCGTGAAACACCGAATCATTGGAGTCTTTCCAGCCCTGCTGCACCAAGCCTTCGTGCGAGTGCCGGCTGTATTCCACGAAGCCGTCGCCATCCACGTCTCCGTACTTGTCGATCCACTCCAAAGCTCGTTCCACGTGTGGCCACAGGCGCTTGAGGAACTGGCGATCGCCGGTGCGATCGAAATGAGCGCCCGCCAGCATTACGAATAAGGGAGTTGCGTCCACGCTGCCGTAATACCGCCCAAAGGGCACCTCGCCCAGGGTCGCCATTTCACTGCGTCGCATCTCGTGCAGAATCTTTCCCGGCTCTGAGTCGGCAAATGAATCCACTTCGTCAGCCTGTTGCGACGCCAGATATTCGAGGACTCCTCTCGCGATGTCCGGATTTAGCCATAATGTCTGCAGGGCTGTAATGATGCCATCTCGTCCGAACACCGTGCTGAACCACGGAACACCCGCGTAGGGATAGTCACGTTCGGGATTTCCGGCAATCATCATTTCCAGGTCGGAGAACGATCGGGCAATCCAGTCGCTGAAGCGCGAATTCGAACTCGAGATCTGCGGAAAATGCTTGGTCGTCGCTGCTAACTCGAACCGGGAGGCCGACAGCGCATCGGCATACCCCATGAAGTGGTGCGGGCGCTCCAGGTTGCACCCGATCTCCAGTTCCAGGGTCACGTGCTCTTTGGGATGCAGCGAAAAATAAAAATCCAGTCCCGTTTCCGAGGCTCGGTCAGGAACAATGTTGGTCTCTATCAAAGTTTCGCGGACGATTCGGTCCAAGCCCTCGTACGCCAGCACAACCGTATTTTCGTAAATCTGGCTCTCCAGGCGCCGTCCACGTTTCTCTCTTCCCGTGCCCCGAATCTCAAAAATGTCGGCATAGTCCGCATCGAAGCGAATGGTGACGGGAATGTCCAGATCATTCAGCCCGTGATTCACGAAATGCAACTGCTCGAAACAGGAATTGCGCCACAGGAAGCGAGAGCGAACCAGGTGCAATACGCCACGGTGAATGGCAACCGATCCCTGGCGGAATACGTCGAGGTTAGCCGCGTCCGCGGTGAACAGGAAATTGTTCGTGGCGACCGTGGAACTCAGCAGCATCGGCCGCTCGTTCCACAGATTCACCGAGAATTCCGACAGGTATCGCATCCCGTCGTAGAACAGGCCTTGCTCTCCCATGCCGGACGTTTGCACGTCCCCCAAACGGTCGAACACGAAAAAAATCCTGCCGTACTTAAGAACCCGGGCCCGATCATCTGCCCGGGCGGCGGTGGTCGCTATGTAGTACTGGGCGTTTGCGATCCCACTTCCATCCAATTCAACACTCCCTCTTCGACCGTCATCGAGGCCGACTTGCGGTGAATCAGCGTTTGATAAATGTTGAGGTAGTCTTTGGCCATCCTGTCGGCTGAGAAATTCAGCTCGAAGTGTTCACGACAGGCCCGCCGGTCGATTTCGCCGACGCGATTCAGCGCCGCGACTCCTCCCTCCACGTCATGCACAACGAACCCGGTCACTCCGTGCAGCACAATCTCCGGAACCGAGCCGCAGGGATACGCGATTACCGGAGTCCCGCAGGCCATGGCCTCGATCGTCACTAGTCCGAAAGGTTCGGGCCAGTTGACCGGAAAAAGCAGAGCAATCGCATTCCCCAGAAACCTGGCCTTCTCGGAGTTCCCAATCTCTCCGACGAATTCGATCAGCGGATGGTTCAACAAAGGTTTGATCGTTTCCTGGAAGTAATCCCGATCCGCACGATCGATCTTGGCAGCGATCTTCAACTTCAGGCCGGCGCGGATTGCAATCTCGATGGCATGATCGAGACCCTTCTCAGGCGAGATCCGGCCCAGGAACGCCACGTAATCTCCAGCTTTTTCCTGCAGCGGGAGTTCGTGGGTTGCCATGCCGTTGTGCACCGTAGCCAACCAATTTACCCAGGGAAGCGGTATCCTCTGCGCATCCGAGATCGAAACCAGCGGCACTTCTCTGAATTCCTTATACAAGGGAACCAGATCCGGGATGTCAAGTCTCCCGTGCAACGTTGTGATACAGGGAACCTTTTCCCGCCGGGTATAGGGAAAATGCAGATAGTCGGTATGAAAATGAATGATATCGAAGTCTTCAGCCCGGCTGAAAACTTCCTCGATCATCAAGACATGGTGCGCCAGCGGATCCACACAATCCGGATCCAGCCGCAGCGCCCGCTTGCAGCATTTCACCAATTTCGCGTTTGTTACTGAATCGCCGCTGGCAAACAAAGTAACATCATGGCCCAGGCCAAGCAATTTTTCCGTCAGCCATGACACAACGCGCTCGGTTCCACCGTAGTACCGCGGCGGAACACTCTCATGAAGGGGCGCAACCTGGGCAATCCGCATCCGCTGGACTCCTTTACAACGGGAAATTCCACGCTGGTTCTGGGCGTGCGCACGGTTCTTGCCTTCGTGGCCGTTCAGCAGAGTTCGACCTCATCCCTCGCGCCACGACGAACACAGTTTGTGAGATGACTTTTAACCTAAGGTGGTTGGCGTAGGGGGTCTCCTGACTTTCCAAGCTCACGTTTGCGCAACCTTCGGCGCGGGCTTTGCACCGAAGCGTGGCCGATGCACAGGAAAGCCATTTCATGAGGCGACATCAGTCCAGCCAAGCGGCTTCTCGCCAGGAACCGGCCGGCGCGGAATGGCCAGCGCTGTTGTTCGATCTGGATGGTACTCTGATCGACAGTAATTATCAGCATGTGGCTGCCTGGTCCGAGGCGCTGCGGTCGGCTCAAATCGTGATCCCCGAGTGGAAAATCCATCGCCGCATTGGCATGAGTGGAAAATCCTTTCTGAAAGAGTTACTGCGGGAACTGCCCAGTCGAAAAAATCCCGACCTCGATCAGCTCGAGAAGAGGCACGACTCGATTTTCCGCCGTTCGATTTCCCGTCTTTCCCCCTTGCCCGGGGCGAATCAGTTGCTGAAGCATCTCGCCAGGCATCACGTTCGGATTGCAGTCGCCACCACGGGCGGGCAAGCGCAGACGAGCCTTTTGCTCAAGCACCTTAACCTGCCGCGCACGATTGAAATCGTCACCGGCGATGATGTGGAGAAAGCCAAGCCTTCCCCCGACATCTTTGTAGCCGCCGCACAACGATTGCACGTCGCTATCGATGACTGCATTGTTGTCGGCGACAGCGTTTGGGACATGCTTGCAGCGGGCCGCAAGAGCGCACTTGGAGTCGCGTTGCAGTCAGGAGGCTATGGAGTGGAAGACCTGGAGCGCGCCGGCGCATTTCGCGTCTACTCTGATCCAGCCGACATGCTGATGCACTTGGAACAGCTGGGTTTGACGGGTACGTGAAGACATTTGCACGCTTGAAATGACTTGCAGGTGATTGAAACCACGGGACATCAGGGACTGGATCCCGGAGCTTACGGTAGTTCGGGTATTGTTCGTGGCGACGTCGACTCTCTAAAGTAATTGTCAGCCGTGAGCTGAAGTGCTTTTTCTTAATCTAAGATCGGCTTTCCTCCGCTCGAGCCGCTAGATAGCCTTACATGCCGAGGCCTGGAGGAATATGAGTGTGTCTGCTGTCCGCCCCCGAGTGGCCCGACGTGTCTTAACAGGTTTCCTTGCGGCCGCTATTGGATCTTCAATCCTGTTTTCGCTCGCTTGCGGAAGTGGCCCTGCCAAATCAACAGTCACCACGACTCCTCCAACCACGCCTACAACTCCGGCCCCCACCCAACCGAATTATCCGTCTACTCCGCCGGTAGCAATCACCTGGTCGCCGCAAACTAGTCCGCTACCCGCGCCTTCGGCCCAGGTTCCGCCGCCCGCGGGCTCTAACGACTTTCCGCTGACCATTTCGAGCCCCACCGATGGTGGAACGGTCACATCACCGATTAATGTTGTAGCCGCCGCGAATCCCAAGAACCCCATCTTCTTCATGCGAGTTTATGTCGACCAGCTCGCTGTCTATTACACCTTCGACAATTCCATCAACACGCAGATCTTTACTTCGCCCGGCCCTCATAAGCTGGAAGTGATGGCTGAGGACAATCAGGGGTACATCTCCGCCACTATCCTCAACGTTACGGTTGCTTCGCAGACGGCTCAGACCACGATCAGCGGCATACAGGCCATGCCCGGTTGGCAATCATGTTCGGCGCTGTTTCCAACGGGTTCGGGTCGCGACGGCCAGATCTGCGCCGCAGGACTCGGGACCGCCGACTCAACCATGACCGAAAATCAATCCACCTCCTCCATGGATGGCAAGGCCGCTAAGTTCAGCATGGGGGGGCCGACAGCGTATTCCAACATGCTGTACTTCAATCCCGTAGCCGGCGGAGACAACGTCAGCCACTTCATCTACGACCTCTATTTCTACATCGATAACCCCAACGCCTCGCAAGCGCTCGAGTTCGATATCAATCAGACATTCGGCGGGAAACGCTGGGTGTGGGGATCGGAGTGCAGTTTCAATGACTCCGGCAAGTGGGACATCTGGGATGACGTGAATGGCTGGAAGCCCACCATCTATGACTGCAAGCCCTTCCCGGCAAACACATGGATTCATCTGGTCTGGAATGTGGAGCGCGTCGGCGATCAGGTCCACTACATCAGTCTCACCGTTGGCGACCAGACTTACAACGTGGACACCTACTATCCAAATCAGCCGGATTGGACTCTGGAGGAGATTGACGTCGCCTTTCAGATGGACGGTAACTACAAACAGGAGCCCTATAACGTCTGGCTCGATCAAGTGAATTTAACTGTCTATTAGGACAAAAAATCGCAATTGAGCATGGCCACAAAAAATCTGAAAGAGGCCGCATTCTCACCGCTCGGAATGCCGGTCGTACGAAAGGGAAGTCACGTTGAAGGTCGAGATGCGGGGTACGGTACGCCGAGGTCAAGCTCAAAAAACCATCCTGCTAATAGGAACGATCGTGCTGGCGCTCATTCTCGCCATTATGGGCGGATGTTCTGGCCTGCCCAAAAATGTCGCCAATTGCCCCATCACGCCGACGCCTCCGTCGGATCTGACCATCGTCCCTGCGGCTGCGGAGCCTCCGCCCGCGTCCCTGTGTGGCTTTCCCCTGGAAATCAGCTCTCCCGGAAACGGCGCCAGCGTGCAGGCGCCAGTGCCTCTGGTCGCGGTGGCGACTCCTCCCGATCCGGTGTACACCGTTCGCGTCTACGTGGATAACTTTGCCCTTCTCTATACTCCGAGCACGATCGTCAACCAGTTGCTCTGGATGCCGAACGGGGCACATACTATCGAAGTTGTCGCCGAGGATACTGCCGGATATATCGCAACTACCTCCATGAAGGTCAACGTGGTGGGCCAGTTGCCCGGCGCACTCAATCTCCAGGATTCGCCCCAGTGGGTCTCATGCTCAGCTGTGATCGTGCACACCACGTGTGCCGCCGGGCTAGGCGTGGCAGTTTCGACTCTCACGCTTCACCAGCAAACCCCTTCGCTGGACGGTTCGGCCGCTAAATTCACTTTGGCCGGCAAGCATGCGTATTCCAACGAACTCTACTGGACTCCCATCGGCGGCGGAGCTTACCCGCAACATTTCAGCTACGATGTGTGGTTCTACATCGATCACGGTGATCGCCCTCAGTCCTTGGAGTTCGACGTGAACCAGGCCTTTGGAGGAAGTCGCTGGACCTGGGGCACGCAATGCGATTTCAACGACAGCCACCGTTGGAATATCTGGGACCCTCTGGGGGAGGTCTGGAAAGCGATACCGATTCCATGCAACCACTTTCCTTCAAACACGTGGATCCATCTGGTTTGGACTTTTGAGAGAGTCGGCAACCAGGTTCACTACATGACACTGAGCGTCGCCGATCAGACTTACAACGTGGATACCTACTACACCGCTCAGCCGAACTGGACCCAGGAAGAAATCGATATCGCCTTCCAGATGGACGGCAACTGGGACCAGCAGCCGTATACCGTCTGGCTGGATCGAGTGAATCTGTTTTCCTATTAACGCCTGCTCGGCGTCTCCCGCGAACACCGCTTGCACATCATCTTCGGTCTACAGCCTTGGATGGCCCAAGGCTACAGAAAATGGTCGATCCCTCCTCATCGGTGCCCGGACTACGCTGAATGGAGGAGGTGGACTATGCCGGAAAAACAGACTCTCCAAAGAGCTCGGGAAGACGCACGCGAAGGCAAATCTCCCAGCACCCAGGCGGGTGAATTCGTGCGCGAAGAGATACACCATATCCGGGAGGGAAAACATGGTGCCGCTTCGCCAAAGCAGGCCATTGCGATCGGCCTGTCGAAGGCCCGGCGCGCGGGCGTAAAGCTCAAACCACCGACTCGCGGCAAGACCTCGGCCAGCACCCGCCAAAAAGCGGCTCGCGATTTGGAGAAGGGGCAGAGCCATTCGCCGCGCAAGGCATCTCCCCGACGCTCTCGGGCCCGCAAGCAGGCGCTGAAGAAAGAAGGCCGCCAGGGCCGCTTCGCACCAGGCTCTTTCGCGGCAGGCACGCTCGGCAGCAAGCAAGCGCGGATCCAAGTCAAGCCACAACGCGGCCGTCAAGGTCAGCCGGACTAGAAAAAGCCACCGGCGTGCAAATGGCTGATTCCACGCGCGTAGGAGTACCCGTGATACGAAAATTGAAGAGCGGCGAGTATCGGTTGTACTCGCGCAAGAAGAACGCAAGCACTGGCAAACGCCGCAACCTTGGAACCTTCCGTACCCGACAGGCCGCACAGCAGCACGAGCGAGCAGTCCAGTACTTCAAGCGTTCGTAGGCTTATCGCCCGGTGCAAAACCCTCGCCCATCGCGGTTTTTCGTGCTGGGGCTTAGTACCCTTGTGCAGGTAATTTCCGCGTAATACTGCCTTTTCTGTTTGACACTCCTGTAATCCCTGTATAGGCTGGACCTTCCGCTCAGCAATTGCAAGTCTCCGCTCTCGCCTAAAAAGCCGTCCCAGGCGCGTCTTGCGGAATCAAGCACGGTCCAAGGTGTCCCCGCCTTCATCGGTGGATCCCCTTGTCTAAAAAGGGCCTTACGGGGTCTCCAAATCTTTTCCCACGGGAGAAATCACCCTAATGAAGAAGCACGTCTTAAGCACACTCTCCATCCTCGTCCTGTGCTCGGCTGTTTCCGCGTTTGCGGGCGTAACTGTCAGCAGTCCCACCAACAATAGTACCGTCAACGGCAGCGTTTATTTCAAAGCCTCGGCGTCCACCTCCTGCGCCAAGGGCGTCGCCTCCATGGGCATCTATCCAGCCCCCTATCAGCTCGCTTATGTGGTCAATGGAAGCAGCCTGAGTACGACTTTGAATTTCAATCCGGGCAGCTATGGCGTAGTCGTCCAGGAGTGGGACCACTGCGGCGGAGCTTCGACCACCAAGGTCAATATCACGGTGAAGTCTGGAACGGGCGTTTTCGTGACCTCGCCCAGCAGCAACAGCACGGTCGGCTCGGCCGTCCATTTCGTGGCGACGGCCACCTCGAGCTGCTCGGCCGGCGTTAACTCGATGGGCATCTACACCGCGCCTTCTAAGTTGGCGTACACCGTTCCAGGCGCCAGCCTGAATACCACCCTGAATCTGGCTCCCGGAACCTACAACACCGTCGTTGAGGAATGGGACAAGTGCGGTGGTGCTGCCACCAAGCCGGTGACGATCACGGTCAGCGGAAACGGGAACACTTTCTACAACATACAGAGTATCGGCGGATGGCACGGCTATGCGCAGCAGCCGCCGAACTATGCGGACTGCAATTACTGCACCCCGAGCGGTCCCGGGACGACCTGGGCCATGTATCAGGGTGTCAAGACGCCGACGCTGTCGGGCAGTTCCACCCAGTACAAGATCGGCGGCACGATGGCTTACTCCGATGTGCTCTGGAACAATCACCTGATCGGCGACCTCTCGTCTGAGGGACTCCCGGACAAGAGCCACACGATGGTTCCCACGCTCCGCACGTTTACTTACGACGTGTCTTTCTGGGGCAGCAATCTGCAAGCGGCGCAGGCGCTGGAGTTCGACGTCAACCAGTTCTTCAATAACATGGGCTTTACCTGGGGCCACGAATGCCGTACCGGCGGCGGCAACGAGTGGGACATCTGGGACAACGCCAATGCGAAGTGGGTTTCCACCGGTATTCCCTGTAATCCCATCAACAACCAGTGGAACCATCTCACGATCCAGGTGCAGCGCACCAGCGACAACAAGTTGCTGTACAAGTCGATCACCTTCAACGGTGTGACCCACGTGCTGAATAGGATTTATCCACCTTTCTCGGCAGTGGGATGGTACGGCATTACCGTGAACTATCAGCAGGACGGCAACTACAAGCAGACTCCGTACACGGTGTACGTAGACAAACTTAACTTTACGTACCAGTGAGCTGGACACTCCGCTCGCGCGTCGAGATCGTTGAGGGGCGCAGGCTCCTGACCGGGCTGTTGCAAAACAGTCCCGAGTCAGGAGCTTTTTTGCTTTTAAACTGTTTTGACTCGGGTGCGAAGCTTCTCGAAGTCGACCGTTCCTAAGCCGCGTCTGGCAGCCATTCCAAGATACGGAAGAGAACCCCCATCGAGATTCCATATGGATTTTGCGACGTAAGCATCGATGGCGACAGGATCGGTGGAAGCGACCAACGTCTTTTTAAGCAGAACGTCCTCGAGATTTCCCCCGGTAGGACCGTTGCGCAGAAGAATTCGATAGCAATCCACGACGGTCAGAGTAGGTCGCATGAAGTCGGCAAGATCAACCAGGCTCTCGTGAATTTTCTGGTGTAGCTGATTGCGCGAGCCGCCAAGGATTCCATACCAGTTCTTCATGCCTAAGGTTGTTCCGGTGAGCGCGTGGTGCTTGGCGATGGGCACGTTGATGATTTTGTCGACATTCAGGAAGGCGTCGAAAACCTGCCATCTGGTCAGCACCTCGCCCTTCAGATCCACTTCTTTGAAACGCGCAGGATCAGGAAGGATCACTTCTGCGCCGGCGCTCTGTGCCGCGGCCGCGATCCCGGAGCGCTGGAAGCAGCGCCGGGCCTCGTTGCAGCTCACGTCGGTCACAATGACTCGCTTCGCGCCGGACTGCAGACATTGCCGCACAATTTCGGCGACCACCTCTGGATTCGTGTTCGCCGCCTGTTCCGGGGTTCGATCCCAACCGATATTTGGTTTCACCAGCACGATATCCCCGCGAGAGACGAAGCGGTTCATTCCCCCCAGCTCTTCTACCGCTTGGCGCGCCAGTTGAGCGGGATCATCGCCTTCGATAATCGCCATCTCCGGGAGCGCAGGATTGGGCGCGACCGTGTGGCCGCGTTTCACGTTGGAAGCGATCGCTACCTCCGGATGCGAGCTGCGTTGGCTTAGCCACACGCCAAGGCCCGCTGCTCCTGCTCCAATCCCAGCTGCTCGGAGCAAGCGGATCAACGCTTCGCGGCGGCTCAATGTCGCCTTTCCGCTTTCGACGTTCTGCGGAATGGTCATGCCCGTCACCCCTTTCTTCGATTCAGCAGGATCTGATTGCTACGCGAGCGGCTCTCGCCCACGCTGGTGACGTAAACAGCAGGCCGATCCTGCACCGGACAAGCCTTCTCACAGGCTCCACAGCCGACGCATTTCGCGGGATCCAGATACGGCTGCTTCACCTGCTTGGGATTTCCATTGATGTCAAAAACTTCTGCGGGTCTAAAGTAGATGGCCTTGGGAGAGGTCGGACACCACTCTTCGCAGACGATGCAATCCGTAGCCATCGCCCAAGGCAGGCAGCGGCCGCGGTCGTAGAAGGCAGTTCCAAGCCGAATCGGTTTGCTGGTGCTGCCCACATCGACCGACCAGCCTTTCTCCTTTGCCGTGATCTCCCAGATCGCGCCCGTGGGACACACTTGGGAACACAGCACGCAACTGGTCTCGCAGTAGCCGATGCGTGGCACCAGAACGGGCGTCCAAAGGCCTTCCAGACCTGCCTGAGTCAGCGCCGGTTGCAGGGCGTTGTTAGGACATACCTTCATGCACTCGCCGCAACGGATGCAGCGCGCCAGGAAGAATTCCTCGTCAACAGATCCAGGAGGACGCAGCAAGCGCTCGTGCCGCTCCGCGGAAAAACCGGGAGTGCTGCGCAGGATGGGCACGACCGCGGCGCCGGCGGCGAGTCCGGTCAGAAGTTTGCGCCGTTGCAGGTTGGCGCCCGCACTCTGCTGCGCGGGAAACAGCTTGAACTGCAAGGCATTTTCAGGACACTCGCCGATGCAGTTCAAACACAGATGACATTCCGGCTGGTGCCAGGCAACGCCGCCAATGGGGTCGTCACCTCCCTGGCAGCGCAGCAGGCAACGATTACAGTCATTGCATTTCGCAGAATCTTTCACCAGCCCTAGCACGGACCAGCGGGAGATCAGCCCAAGAAGCGCTCCCAGCGGGCAGAGCGCCCGGCACCAAAAGCGGGTGATCCGAAAATTCAGGGCAATCACGAAGACGAAGAGTGCTCCCAGCCAGACGCCTTGCCGGAAATAGGGCTGCTTAAAGTTGAGCAGCAGCGCGCCCAGAAGGAAGTGCAGCACTGCTCCAATTCCCTGCAGCACTCCAAACGGGCTTTGTTCCAGAAGCCTCAGGAATGCCTGCAAGCCATAGTTGGTGCCTGGCAGGATCGACAAACCGAGTGAGCGCACCAGAAACGAGAACGGGTCAAGCCAGCCCACAATGCCAGTGCCCAGCGCAGCGGCTACGAGCACAGCAGCCAGCAAGTAGTATTTGGTGTTCTGCCAGCGCTTGTAGCGGTTCGAATCCACCAATTGCTTGCCCCGCTTGCGTTCCGACTTCAAGCTTGCGAAGAAGTGGTGAATGGAGCCGAGCGGGCAGATCCATCCGCAGAAGAAGCGGCCGAAGAACAGAGTTGGAATCAGAATTACCAGGCTGATGAGCAGGCCTTTGTACAGCGCGTGACTGGCCAGCGCATTAGAAATCGCAACCAGCGGATCGAGTTGGAAGAACAGGCCAACCGGATAAGGCAGACGAATCTCCCGCGCGGAACTGGTCAGAGAGCCGCGGAACTCCGTGCGAAATAAAAGGAACAGGAAAAGAGCGAAGAAGAAGATCTGCGAATACAGACGCAGCCTGGTTGGTTTCAGAAAGCGCACTGAGACTCCTGGGCCAAAGCTCGCGAGGCGGCAGAATTCCATCTTGGTTCGAGACGCTTTCCTATTCTGTGACGGCGGTCACCTCCGGCTGTGTTTGGTCGCAGAAACGTTCCTGCAGGAACATTCGTTTCAGTTTGGTCACGGGATCTCCTGCATGTGAAATCAATGAGATACAAGCAAAATGAGTCCGTCCGGAGGGTCGGGCAACGCGGAGGGCGCCTATTCGCAACTAATAAATTAGTTGACCTTTTAAATACCGCTGAGTCTAAATAAGTAGACGTAATGTACAGGAGGAGAAGCGTTGGCCCGCAGCAAGTCCGCAACCCTGACCGAAGCCGAGTTGCGAATCATGAATGTCCTGTGGGACAAGGGATCGGCCACCGTGCATGAAGTCCTGCAGGCGCTGACGGCGGAGTCTCCGCTGGCTTATAACAGCGTCCTCACCATCATTCGCATCCTGGAAAAAAAGGGATACGTGAAGCACGTAAAAGACAAGCGGGCACACGTGTACACGCCGAAAGTGGACCGAAAGGATGCTACGCGCTTCGAGGTACGGCACCTGGTGAGCCGCTTCTTCGGCAACTCGGATGAGCTGCTGGTGCTAAACATTCTGGAAGAAAAAAGTATTGATTCGGAGGAGTTGGCACGGGTGCGCGAGTTGCTGGGAAAGAGCAAAGAGGATCCGCGATGATGGCCGTGAACCTGGAAGCGATTGCGAGCTATTCGTCGATGCGGCTGGTCGATTCTTTGGCGGAAGGCCTCGCCGTGTGTCTCTTTGCGGCGGTGGTGTTGCGATTGTCACGGCGGCAGAATGCCGGGACGCGTTTCGCGATCGGGTTCTCGGCACTGCTGGCGATTGCGTTGCTGCCTTTGTCCAGAGGTTTATGGCCGCACAGCCAGCTTGCTTCGACTACTCCGGCAGTTGTGGTTCCGGAATCGTGGGCACTTTACTTATTCTCGGCATGGGCGGTCGTTGCAGCGTTGCTGCTGGTGCGCGTCGCCCTATCGGTCTGGCATCTTCACCAACTGCGGAGCACTTGCGTTGCGTTGGATCCAGCTTCCATGGATCCTCTGATAGCAGCGACATTGCAGCGGAAGGAAACCTGGCGCAATGTCGTGCTCTGTAGTTCCGAGAAAGTGCGAGTACCGACTGCTCTGGGCTTGATAAGCCCAGCGATCGTGATTCCGCGCTGGGTGATCGAGGAACTCTCGGCAGCCGAACTGAATCAGGTTGTGCTGCACGAACTGGCACACTTGCGACGCTGGGACGATTGGACGAACCTGGCGCAGCAAATCGTGAAAGCGCTGTTCTTCTTCCATCCGGCAGTGTGGTGGATCGAAAGGAAGATCGCGCTGGAACGCGAGATGGCTTGCGACGACGCCGTACTGGCGGAGACCGAGAGTCCTCGGGAGTACGCCGAATGCCTGGCGCACCTGGCTGAAATGAGCTTTGTGCAGCGGGGCATCGCCTTGGCGCAGGCTCTGATTGGCCGGATCGCGCAAACCTCGGAGCGGGTGGCACAGATTCTCGACGTGAACCGGCCGAAGGGGAATGCACGCGCCTGGAAGCCGGTGATTTCGGCAGTGGTTGGTGTCGGCGTGTTGTGTTCCGTATTGACCGCGAGGGCGCCAGAGTTGGTGGGGTTCGACAAGGGCACGCCCAATGAAATCGAGCTGGCGAACTCGCTAGCGGATCGAGTGAGTGTTCCCGCGACGAATGCCAAGTTGATTCAACGATCCACCCCAGCATGGACAAACGCGAAAGCAGTCCCGGCTAAGCTTAGCAGGAGACCTGTTCAGCGGAACCCGATTGCTAATGCAACGCGACCTGTAACGCGACACTACGAGGTGGCGAGCAATCTAATTCGTCTGAGCGCGTTGAAGCCTCAGTCCACACCGATGTCTGAAACGGTGTTCGTGATGATCGAGAGCCGTGAGCTCGGGCCGGGCGACGCTGAGGTCTACCGCATTCAGATGTGGCACGTCACTGTCCTGCCTCTCACCGAGGCTGTGGGCAGCAAAACTCCCAGCCAGAAAACGTAGGAGCAAGGCATGAGCAAATTGAAACATAATTTTGTTCACTGAAACTAAGGAATTAGTTGTAAGTAAATCTTCTATTCGAAAGGAAGGTACATCCATGAACGCAGGAAGTCCTGAGAACAGCAACGTAAAGAAATGGACTCGACGGCTGGCGGCGCCTGTTCTGGCGCTCGTCGTGGTCGGGTCGATGGTAACGTACGAGTGCGTGAAACCGGGTTCGGCAAGCGCGGCGGCGGCAGTGCCCGCGCCGGCACCGGCTGCGGCTGCGCTTGACGCCAACAGCGTGAGCGCTCTGACCGCGCTCGATAAGGCCATGGAGACATTGGCAGCCCGGGTTACTCCCGCGGTGGTCAACGTCACTGTGGTTTCAAAGACGAAGCCGGAGAGTGCGTCCAATCAGACGCCACAGGAGATGCAGCAGTTCTTCGGCCAGAACGGCCCCTTCGGCCAGTTCTTCGGGCCGCACATGCAGATGCAGCCACGCGGTCCGCAGATTGAGCATGGACTGGGCAGCGGCGTGGTGATCTCTCCCGATGGCTATATCGTCACCAACAATCACGTGATTGAGGGTGCGGTGGACATCCGTGTGACCACGAGCGACCGGCGCGTGCTGAAGGCGAAACTGGTAGGTGCCGACCCAATTACCGACCTTGCGGTCCTGAAGGTGAACGAGGCGAACCTGACGAGCGTTCCGTGGGGCGATTCGACCCAAGTTCGTCCTGGGCAAACGGTGCTGGCGTTCGGCAATCCTTATGGATTCCGCTTCACGGTGACGAGGGGAATTGTGAGCGCGATTAACCGTTCGAATCCTGATTCGAACCGCAGCAAGCCGGGCGAGTTCATTCAGACCGATGCCGCCATCAATCCGGGCAACTCCGGCGGGCCGCTGGTCGATTCGCGCGGGCAAGTGGTCGGCATCAACACGTTCCTGGTCTCTCCCTCGGGGACGTTTTCCGGCATGGGCTTCGCGATTCCAACTCAGATCGTAAAGCCTACGGTCGACGAACTGATTCGAGATGGCAAGGTGGAGCACGGTCGAATTGGTATTGCCATCAGCGACGTCACGCCGGAAAACGCCAAGTTCTTCGGAGATTCCACGGCCATGGGAGCAGTGGTGACGCAAGTCGATCCCGACTCCCCCGGAGCGAAAGCTGGAATTCAAATTGGCGATGTCATCACGCAGGTCAACGGTCAGAAAGTGACGGACTCCGGAGAGCTGCAGGTGTATGTCGTACAGCGGAAGCCTGGCACGAAGGTCGATTTAACCGTTCTACGCAACGGCAAGACGGAAACGGTCCCAGTCACGCTTCAAGCGATGAACCCCTCGGGTGAGAACAATGCAAATGCAATGGAAGGCCAGGGCAAGATGCGTTGGGGCTTGGGTCTGGGCGAACTGAGTCCAGACGTCCGACAGCAACTGCAAGTTCCGGGCAACGTTCACGGCGTCGTGATCGAGCAGGTACGGCCGGGGAGCTCGGCGGATAATGCCGGACTGCAGCAAGGCGACGTGATTCTGGAAGTGAACCGCCACAAGGTTCAAAGCCCTGGGGAAGTGCAGCAGGAACTGTCGAAAGTTGCGCAGGGGCAAGATGCACTCTTGCTGGTGTGGTCCAACGGCGGAAATAGCTTCCGGGTGTTGCATTATCCGGAAGGTGCTTAATGATTCCTGTGTGATCCTCTGTTTCCCCTGTGGTCGAAACCACTCACCACAGGGGGCACAGAGGGCACAGGGGTAGAGACGTAGCTAGCTACGTCTCTACGGGTAAGGACACGCCGCAGTCGCGCGATTGCGGCGTGTTATCTTTTTGTGGGCATCTAAGAACCTGGTGTAAATCCCGCATTCCTCGAGGTACATCTTGAGCCGCTTGCCTGTTTCGCTTGCTCTTCTGGCAGTGATTCTTCCCGCCATCGCTACTGCGCAAACCGCCACTCCCCAACTGACAGCCAATCCCATCTTCGAAAAACGATGCGCCAAGTGTCATGGCAAGACTGCGGAAGGGCGCCACTTCGCGGGGCCATCGCTGGTGTCGGGCAAATCCACATCGCTATCCGAGGAAGAGTTGCGCAATATCATTAGTAATGGAAAAAGCCGCATGCCGAAGTACGCGGGTAAGCTAACGGCGGAAGAAATCGATACGCTGGTCCATCAAATCACAGAAGCTCGCGGCAAGTGATTCCTTCACGAGGAGGGCTAAATCGGAGCGAGTTGTGCCGTTAAGGAAACGGATTCACGTGGCCTGCTCGGGTGCTCGTTGCAGGTCGAGAAACTCAAGCCGCGACCGGTGCTCCCCACTGCCGGGATTCGCCCGGCCGGACAGCCGAGGCGGCTGTCCCTACATAGACACTCCGGATGGAAAAGTCCCGGCGTGGGGCCGGGACTCTCACTCAGAATCGTTCCTAACGTCGTTCTTAACTAGGACGCACGACGCTGGCGGTCCAGGTTTTCCTTGTCCTCTTCGTTGTTCTGGTTTTGCCCACCCTTTTTTTGTTGATCGAATTGGCCTTGCTGCTGGCCACTCTGTCCGGGTTGGTTTTTCTTGTCCTGCTGGCCGGATTGATTCCCTTGCTGCCCGGATTGTTTAGGTTGTCCGCTCTGCTGGGGGTTCCGTTCCATATCATCTGCCATGTAAAGTTCTCCTATTCGCGTGCCCGACTGGGCGCACTCGGCGATTCAAGCGCTTGCATCAACTTAGTTGCTCTTTCAGTGAAAGGAGTTTGGCTGAAACGCAGACAAACGAGCCGTGACAAGGGGTTATCGAGCTATTTCTTTTCCGAAATGGCTTGTATGGATGGGGTTGATTGAGGGGTCGTTCGCAGCCGCTGGATTTGCTCCTGGACTTTTTCCCAAGCGGAGCGGTCCGCCTTGGTGGTCAGGGGTGCGCGGGGATCTTTATAGAAGGTCAGGATGTTCTGCCGCAGGTCTGGGGTCACCTGCTGGAAATTATCTTTCGAGAGCTGATCGAGCAAATGCGCATAGGTCTTGTCGGTGAGCTTGTATTCACCGCCCTGGGTGAGTCGGCCGGTATCGAAATCGGTGTTGGTGAGTTTCAGATCGTTGGCTTTCACTTCCCGCAGAAGGCTTTTGTAATTGTCCAGCGTGCGATTGACGCTGGCAATGTACAGGTCCTCAGTTTTCCGAGTGGGGATTTTGAAGTCCAGTGCTTTGAAGGGACCTACCTTGGGAACGAATTTTAGAAAGAAGGCCAGCACCCTTGTTCCGAATCCAGGGCGACGATATCCCTTGCCCCACTCGCGCTGATAGTCCGCTTTGGACAGGTAGTAGCGGAACTTTCTGGCGTTGAAATTAGGGGTCTCGGCGACCAGTTGCTTGTCGCGAGCGAGCAGCGCCACCCTGGTCATCTCCGGAACAATTTTACTGATAGCGCGGCGGAAGGTTCCAATCGCCATATCTTCTTTCGAAATCACCTCTTTCAGCGGAATGCCGTACGTATCCTGAAACGCCCGCTCCAGGACTGGCTTGGAGACCTCGAATCCGATGAAGTCGTGATAGCGATCGGAGGTGTAGCGGTTTTTCGCGACCTGCACCATATCAAAACCGAATTCGGTGCGAATGTGAGCTTTGGGATTGTCCTCATAGGTGACTTCGTTTCCGTATTTCTTGCGCAGATCAGGAAACAAAAGGCCTACGGATTCGTTCACGGTGGGATGTCCCATATTGTCGGCGGAGTAGTGAGCGAGAGCGCCGAGAGCGAAGGCGTATTCGTTCAAGTCGCTGGCTTCGTGAATGAGGTTGACGATGAAATCCCCACTGCGCACGTAATGAGTGAGATCGCTGAAGTATTTGTTGCCGAAAGGGTAGTAGCCCATGTCCTGCACCAGGCTGCCACCGTAAGCGAAGGCGTGCGCTTTCGTCAGATCATCGGGAGTGGCATCGGGGAAACGCTTCAGCAGAAGGGGCTGGATGGTGTCTTTCCAAAGCAGGTCGACAACTTCTTCATGGGTCAAAACGGAGTAGGCGGCGCATAGGCAGCTTAGGCCCAGAAGCGCTACCAAGCCCAACAGCGTCCGTCTTAATTGCGGGAGAAGTCGAGTCATAGAGTGCTCGGAGCGGCAAACACCTCTTGCTCATTAACCGGGTAAGACCCTCCTCATTACGACCCACTGTGTACCGGCAGACATGGCTGGTCTCATTAGTGTGCGCGCGGAGGCTGCGGGGTTGCTCCTGGAAGGTAAATGAGGGAGAGTTTGTCACTCAGAAGCGCTCTGAGGAGAAACTCCGTGACAGCTAAGTACTTGTGCGGTACAGACATATTTTCAGGCAGCTACACAGTTTTCGTTACTGACAGAACCGCGGCCGCTCGGTAACGTTGAGACTCATTCGAGGCCTTGGGGTGGAATCATCCCAGCCTGGGTCGCGGAGAGGCCATTGAGCCGCGAAACTTGAACAGTTGAAAAACAGGAGAACAAAATGAGCATCTGGACAATTCTGTTCGTTATATTGCTGATCGCTTGGATCACCGGCTTTTCGGTTTTCCACGTAGCCGGAGGCTTGATTCACCTGCTGCTGGTGTTCGCGGTGATCTCCCTGATCCTGCACTTTGTGATGGGGCGACGGGCCGTCTGATTGGCAAGATTTCCCGCGTGTCATGAATGATCGACGAGGCCGGCGCGGATAGCGCCGGTCTCGCATTTCTCAACTGGCGATGGCTCGAGGCCCTGCCTTGATCGCCGCGTCGGCGTTCTCCGCCGGTTGTTCCTGCTTCCCGCCCGCCGCACCGTTCGTTTCCACCAGCTTTAGTATCTGGAAGAAAGCTTCGGAAAAATTCGTGCAGACCGCATCCGTACATGCCGTGCCGATTCGTTCCTGAGCTTTGGGCACGCCGCCAGCGAAGCCCCACAGGCCGACAACGAAGGCCAGATCAGGAAACCTGGCGTGCAGACGCTTGCAAAGAGACCGAGCCTGTCCCACGGCAAACGGGGGGAGGGCGGAGATGCAGGCAATAGCGAACTGCCCTTGTTCGACCTGGGTGAGCATGTTCTCCACGGTGTCGATGGCGAGAGCGCGGACATTTGTGGCTCCGGCTTTCTGCAGCAATTGCGCCAGCATCATGCCCACGAGTTCATCGGCTTGGTCTCTCGCGGGTATGGACACAATACTTGCGTGCGCAAAGTTGGGATTGTTCAGGTAGGTTTCGACACCTGAGCTGCGGGGCTCCGCGTTATAGCGGTCCACAAGATCTTCGATCAGCTCGCGGGTACTTTGAGCCACGAAATCTGCCGCGCGATCGTCGATCACGCCAGTGTGGCGATCTTCTTCCGCTAAGCGCAACGCCGGCACCAGAAGCGATTCATAGACATTCTGCAGGCTCTTGCCTTCCGAATAGGAGTGAGTCAGTTCGGTTGCCTCGTCCTGATCCGTGGCGAGCAATCTTTGATAGTAGTTTTCCTCGGGCTTCAAAGGAGGGGCGTCTCCTAACAAGACCTCGAGGAAACTCATTTGTGGCACGGACCGACCGACGAGGATCAGACAAAGGGTCAGGGGGACGGAAAGGACGAGCCCGACGGGGCCCCACAAAGTGGCCCAGAATATGGCAGCGACGAGGATGGCAAACGGAGTGATGCCGGCATGAGAGCCGTACAACCAGGGCTCGACCGCGTTGGCGGTGATAACTTCCAGAGCCACAAAGATGGCAAAGATGTACAGAGCATGATTCCATCCGGGAAACACGGCCACGGCCATTGCAACCGGAAAGGCACACGCAATCCACACTCCGATATAGGGTACAAAACGCAGCGAGGTGGCTAATGCTCCCCAAAGGAGAGCGTGGGGAACTCCGATCAAGTACAGAGCGGTTCCGAAGATGCAGCCATAGCAGCTGTTGACCAAAAATTGCAGTAACAAGTAACGGCTTAACCCCTGGCTCGCCTCCTCCATCGCCTGGGTGACGACGCTCAGTCTGCCCTGTCCACCCAAGCGGATGAGGCGACTGCGGAGGTCTTCCCAGTTGATCAGCATGAATGTGACAAAGATGATCACCAGGCCCGCTGTTTCAATCGATCCGGCCAAGGGACCCAGCAGGTCCCGCAGTTCCTGAAAGAAACTGGCGGGAGGTCTGATCACCTGAACGGGGATGGGGGGAGCGGCATGGGAACCGCCATTGGCCTTGCCCGCGGACTGTCCAGATGAGCTGGCCAGCTGTTGATTGAGTTGCTGAACGGTGTTTGTGGCCTGCAGGATAGGCGCGTTATTGTGCGACCGCAGGGCTCGAATTTTTCGTTCAATGTTGGTGCGATATTCAGTCAGGTGCGTCGTAATCTCCACCAACTGGGCCCCGACTTTCCATCCCACAAATACGGTCATGGCCAGGCAAAGCGTCATAACGGCCAAGACGGCAGGGACCCGACCGATGTGCAACTTTTGAAACCAACTGACCAGAGGCGTGAGCAGGAAACTCAGAACGAAAGCCAGGGCCACGGGGATGAAGATTTCCCGGCCGAAGTAGAGCAGGGCGATAGTGACCCCAACCGCAATGATGAGGAATGATCTCGGGTAAGCTGTGCCTGTTGTCGGACTCGAGGACCTTGCCAACTGCCGGCCTCCCCAGGGGTACAGCGATTTACCACGAAAACGGGTGACACCGAACTCTCATCCCACGCGCTTCAGGCGGAACTCCGAAGGCGGTTCGTCGACGCTGGCTTCGCCAGTTGCGGCGATGTCCTGCGCTCCGGTTCGCTTCAGGATTTCTTTCGCACGCTTGGTGGAGTCAGAGTTGTCGGAGTGAACTGAAAGCAGAATGCCTCCGTTCCTTACCTGGCCTTCATAGCGTTTCGCCTCGTACTCGGGGATGCCCATGCCGATCAGAGCCCCGGCAATCCCACCGACGGTGCCACCGACACCAGCTCCGGCCAGTGCGGTCATGACAGGCCCGGCGGCTATGAACGGACCCAGGCCGGGAACGGCCAAGGCGCCAATGCCCATCAGCCATCCCAGGGCGCCGCCCAGAATCACTCCGGTGCCAGCGCCCGTAGTAGCGCCCTCCGGTGCCTTCGTGTTCTTCTCGTGGGCGAAGTCGCGTGTGCCAGCGCTTTCGGGGAACAACACCGAAATGTCAGTGTTTCTGAACCCGCCTGATTTCAGTTCGTCCACACCGATTTCCACGCTGGTGATCGAGGGATACAGCCCGAAGACCGCAGTTTTCTTTTCTGCCATGCAAACTCACTCCTGATCCAAATCGTCATGCCGCCGTATTTACGTCTGTGGGCAAGGGGCTGCCTTCAGCTTGCGGCTGCACTCGGGGCACACGAGTTTCGGAATACTTTCCGGAGATGGAATGCCAGCGAATCAGCAGCATGTCCGAGACCATGCGCGCCCCGTCCAGCAGAGGATTGATGCGAGTTCTGGTGTCGTGCCCCCAGCGTACGGGGACTTCGACCATGCGGAAGCCAAATTGATCTGCGAGGAAAAGAATCTCCGGATCGAATCCCCAACCTTCTACGCGCTGCAAGGGGAACACCGCCCTGGCCGCGTCACGGCGAAAGGCCTTGAATCCGCATTGGGTGTCCTTGAAATCGAGTCGCAGCAAGAGACGGAGCAGTACGTTGAAAACTCTCCCCAGAAACTGCCGGGCGAGGGATTGCCGGCGGGTCTGCAGCTCGCTGCGAGCCCAGCGGGATCCGATCGCGATGTCGGCGCCGTCCGCGAGAGCTTGCAATAACTTGGGGGCTTCCTCGATGGGAGAGGACATATCGGCATCGGTGAACAGGACAAATTCCCCGGTGGCGTTGAGCACTCCGTGACGTACGCTGTAGCCTTTACCCCTGTTTCCGGGGTTCTCCAGAAGGCGCACGATTCCAGTATTGTGCTCGTAAGCGCGCACTATTTCAGGAGTTCGATCACGCGAGCCATCGTTTACCACGATGATTTCGGCGTTCCAGCGGCTGTCCCGGGCAAAAGCCAGAACGCGATCCAGAGTCGGGCCGAGGCGCTCTTCTTCGTTATAGGCAGGAATGACGATGCTGATCGTAGGAAATGCAGTCAAGAGGGCACCATTGTGGTAGTAATTTATTCCCGCTGAAAGCGAGAAAACCAGCTTAGCGGGGCGGCTTTTCCGCCGCTCTCGTTAGATATGTAAGTGGCTGTGCAGGTTGCGATTAAACGAAAGCTACGGAGCCACGCCTAAGGGCTGCTCGACAATGCGGAGAGCTACAGGAAAAACCTTAGGGTTCCATATAAGGCTTCATGGTCCAATAACGGTAATCTCAGGCATTGGCATCGGTCTGAGAAGAGGTTCTCCCCCTCAAGTTTCGAAAGTAAGCAAGAATATTTTGGCAACAGGCAATCGCGTGCCCAACGATTCAATTCGGCTAGAGAACGCCGAAGAGAAGTCGCAGGGGCGCTGGCTGTCTTCCCGGAGAAATGCATGAAAAGGTCCGCACTCAACGACGTCGCCCCGAAAGAAAAAGAGGCGATTGCGACCCTTCCCAAAAACGGCAGCAAGAACGGTAAATCGAAAACATCCGACGAGATTGATCTCACTGCAATCCTGACCAGCTTGCAGAGCATGCGGGATGGCGATTTCACCGTGCGCTTGCCGGGCACGTGGGTGGGGCTCGCAGGCAAAATTGCCGATACCTTCAACGACATCGTGTCCGCAAACCAGCACATGTCTGAGGAACTCAAGCGCGTCGGACAGGTAGTCGGAAAACAAGGCATGACGCGCGAGCGCGCTCGTTTTCACGAGTCCAAGCGCGCGTGGGGCGAGATGGAAGTTTCCGTCAACACGCTGGTCGAGGACTTGCTGCGGCCTACGACGGAGGTGACGCGCGCCATCGCAGCCGTGGCTCAGGGCGATCTTACCCAAGGCGTGCGGCTGGATGTGGATGGACGTCCGCTGGAAGGTGAGTTCTTGCGCTCCGCAAACCTCGTCAACACGATGATTCAGCAGCTGGGCGTGTTCACCGCTGAAGTTACGCGCGTGGCGCGCGAAGTGGGAACCGAAGGCAAACTGGGCGGACAGGCGCAGGTGCCGGATGTAGCCGGTACGTGGAAAGATCTCACCGACAACGTGAACCTGATGGCCAGCAACCTGACTGGCCAGGTGCGAAACATCGCGGAGGTCGCTACGGCTGTGGCCAGCGGCGACTTGTCGCGCAAGATTACGGTCGACGTGCGCGGTGAGATTCTGCAGCTGAAAGAAGCCATCAACACGATGGTGGATCAGCTGCGATCGTTCGCATCGGAAGTGACGCGCGTGGCCCGCGAAGTGGGAACCGACGGAAAACTTGGCGGACAGGCGGTTGTGCCGGGCGTGGCCGGAACCTGGAAGGATCTTACCGACTCGGTAAACGCCATGGCCGGAAACCTCACGGCCCAGGTGCGCAACATCGCCGAGGTAACCACCGCTGTGGCCCGCGGCGACTTGTCGCGCAAGATCACGGTCGACGTGAAAGGCGAAATTCTCGAACTCAAAGACACCATCAATACGATGGTGGACCAGTTGAACGCATTTGCGGGCGAAGTGACGCGCGTGGCCCGCGAAGTCGGAACGGAAGGCAAGCTCGGCGGACAGGCGCAGGTGTTTGGCGTGGGCGGTACGTGGAAAGATCTCACGGACAACGTGAACTTCATGGCCAGCAACCTCACTGGCCAGGTGCGAAACATCGCGGAAGTGGCAACGGCAATTGCGAGCGGCGACTTGTCGCGCAAGATCACGGTCGACGTGCGCGGCGAAATCCTGCAGCTCAAAGAAACGCTGAACACGATGGTGGATCAGCTCAATCGGTTCGCCGGCGAAGTTACGCGTGTGGCCCGCGAAGTCGGTACGGAAGGAAGGTTGGGTGGACAGGCCAACGTGCCTGGCGTTGCGGGTACGTGGAAGGATTTGACGGACTCGGTGAACTCGATGGCCGGAAACCTTACCGGCCAGGTACGAAACATCGCGGAAGTGACGACGGCTGTGGCTCGCGGCGACTTGTCGCGCAAGATCACGGTCGACGTGAAGGGCGAAATTCTCGAACTCAAGAACACCATCAACACGATGGTGGACCAACTGAACGCGTTCGCGGGCGAAGTGACGCGCGTGGCCCGCGAAGTCGGTACGGAAGGAAAGCTGGGCGGACAGGCGCAGGTGCCCGGAGTCGCCGGAACGTGGAAGGATCTCACCGACAACGTGAACTTCATGGCCAGCAACCTGACTGGCCAGGTGCGAAACATTGCTGAAGTGGCAACGGCCGTGGCGCGCGGCGACTTGTCTCGCAAGATCACGGTCGACGTGAAGGGCGAAATTCTCGAACTGAAAGACACCATCAACACGATGGTGGACCAGTTGCGTTCGTTCGCTTCGGAAGTGACGCGTGTGGCGCGCGAAGTCGGAACGGACGGAAAGCTCGGCGGCCAGGCGCTCGTGCCCGGAGTCGCTGGAACGTGGAAGGATCTGACCGACTCGGTGAACTCCATGGCCAGCAACCTGACCGGCCAGGTGCGAAACATCGCCGAAGTGTCGACGGCTATCGCCAGCGGCGACTTGTCGAAGAAGATCACGGTGAACGTCAGCGGCGAAATCCTGCTGCTGAAGGAAACCATCAACACGATGGTGGACCAGCTCAACGCGTTCGCCGCCGAAGTGACGCGCGTGGCCCGCGAAGTCGGTACGGAAGGAAAACTCGGCGGACAGGCGCAGGTGCCCGGAGTCGCCGGAACGTGGAAAGATCTCACGGACTCGGTGAACTCGATGGCTGGAAACCTTACCGGCCAGGTGCGAAACATCGCCGAAGTGACGACGGCTGTGGCTCGCGGCGACTTGTCGCGCAAGATCACGGTCGACGTGAAGGGCGAAATTCTCGAACTCAAGAACACCATCAACACGATGGTGGACCAGCTCAACGCGTTCGCCGGCGAAGTGACGCGCGTGGCGCGCGAAGTCGGAACTGACGGCAAACTCGGCGGTCAGGCGCAGGTGCCCGGAGTTGCCGGTACGTGGAAGGATCTCACCGACAACGTGAACTTCATGGCCAGCAACCTGACGGGCCAGGTGCGAAACATCGCTGAAGTGGCGACGGCGATCGCGAACGGCGATCTGTCGAAGAAGATCACGGTCGATGTGCGCGGCGAAATCTTGCAGCTCAAAGAGACGCTGAACACGATGGTCGAGCAGTTGCGCTCGTTCGCCGCCGAAGTGACGCGCGTGGCGCGCGAAGTCGGTTCCGAAGGCCGACTGGGCGGACAGGCGAACGTGCCCGGCGTCGCCGGTACGTGGAAAGATCTCACGGACTCGGTGAACGCCATGGCCGGCAATCTGACGGGCCAGGTGCGAAACATCGCCGAAGTAACGACGGCCGTGGCTCGCGGCGACTTGTCGCGCAAGATCACGGTCGACGTGAAGGGCGAAATTCTCGAGCTCAAGAACACCATCAACACGATGGTGGACCAGCTCAATGCGTTCGCTGCCGAAGTGACGCGCGTGGCCCGCGAAGTGGGCACCGACGGCAAGCTCGGTGGACAGGCGCAGGTGCCCGGAGTCGCCGGAACGTGGAAGGACCTCACGGACAACGTCAACGTCATGGCTGCGAACCTCACCGAGCAGGTGCGCGGCATCGTGAAAGTCGTGACGGCTGTGGCCAACGGCGATCTCACTCAGAAGCTGACCGTGAACGCGAAGGGCGAAGTCGCGGCTCTGGCGGAAACGATCAACAACATGACTGGACACGCTCGCGACGTTTGCCGATCAGGTGACGACAGTGGCGCGCGAAGTCGGCGTGGAAGGCCGGCTCGGCGGACAGGCGAACGTGCCTGGCGCTGCCGGTACGTGGAAGGATCTCACCGGCAACGTCAACCTGCTGGCCGACAACCTGACGAACCAGGTTCGCGCCATTGCCGAGGTCGCGACGGCTGTGACCAAGGGCGATCTGACGCGATCGATTCAGGTGGAAGCCAGCGGCGAAGTGGCCGATCTGAAGGACAACATCAACACGATGATCGACAACCTCCGGCTCACGACGGACCGCAACACCGAGCAGGATTGGCTGAAGACCAACCTGGCGCGGTTCACGGGCATGTTGCAGGGACAACGCGATCTGGCCACCGTCGGTCGCATGTTGCTGTCCGAACTGGCTCCGCTGGTCAATGCGCAGCAAGGCGTCATTTACCAGATGGAGAGCGAAGAAAGGGCCGGAATGGTGCTTGTTGTCGGCATTTGCCGACGATGCGGAAACCGGCCATCTACGGCAGGTTGAAGCTGGGCGAAGGTCTGGTCGGCCAGGTGCGCCGCAGAAAAGCGGCGCATGCTGATTACAGATCTGCCGGATAAGACCGTGCCAATCCGTTCCGGACTGTTCGAGTCGGTTCCGCGCAACGTGATCGTGCTGCCGGTGCTGTTTGAAGACCGCGTGAAGGCAGTGATCGAACTGGCTTCTCTCAGCGCGTTCACGGCGTCACATCTGGCATTCCTGGAGCAACTCACGGCCAGCATCGGCATCGTGCTGAACAGTATTGAAGCGACGATGCAGACGGAAGGCCTGCTGAAGCAGTCGCAACAGTTGGCGGCTGAACTGCAGACGCAGCAGAAGGAATTGCAGCAGACCAACGAGCAGCTGGCGCAAAAAGCGCAACAGCTCGCGGAACAGAACGTCGAAGTGGAACGCAAGAACCAGGAAATCGAGCAGGCCCGCCGCGCTCTGGAAGAGAAGGCCAAAGAACTGGCGCTCACTTCCAAGTACAAGTCGGAGTTCCTGGCGAACATGTCGCACGAGCTGCGAACTCCGCTGAACTCGATTCTGGTTCTGGGACAGCAGCTGAGCGAGAACCCGGATCACAACCTGACGCCCAAGCAGGTCGAATTCGCGCGCACCATTCACGGCGCGGGTACGGATTTGCTGAACCTGATCAGCGACATTCTCGACCTTTCGAAGATCGAGTCAGGAACGGTGTCGGTCGAGGCCGAGGAAGTGTTCTTCGCCAACTTGTTGGAAATGGTGGGACGACCCTTCCGGCACGAAGCGGAGAATCGCAAGCTGGCGTTCGAAGTTTCCTCCGATTCGAGGCTTGCGCGCAGTCTGGTGACTGATTCCAAGCGCTTGCAGCAGGTGCTCAAGAATCTGCTTTCCAACGCGTTCAAGTTCACCGAACACGGTTCAGTGAAGCTGTCCGTGAAACTGGCAGAAAAGGGTTGGAGCGAAGATCATCCGATTCTGGGCACGGCGGGATCGGTGGTTGCTTTTGAAGTTGCCGATTCCGGCATTGGCATTGCGCCCGACAAGCAACGCATCATCTTTGAGGCTTTCCAGCAGGCGGATGCCGGCACCAGCCGCAAGTACGGCGGAACCGGGTTGGGCCTGGCCATCAGCCGCGAGCTCGCGAGCTTGCTGGGTGGCGAAATTCAGCTGCGCAGTACTCCTGGCCAGGGCAGCACGTTCACTCTGTACCTGCCGCTTACGTACGTCGGTCCCACGACGTCGAGGCTGGCCCCCATGGATGCGAGGACTTCACGAGCGCCGTTGCAACTGTCGCAAATCTCCGTGACGGAGCACCCGGTGGAGGTGATTCCTGACGATCGCGACAATCTGCAGCCCGATGACGCAGTGCTGCTGATCGTCGAGGATGATCCGCACTATGCCCGCGTATTGTGCGATCTGTCTCGCGATAAGGGTTTCAAGGTGCTCGTGGCCCAGCGCGGAACCGACGCCCTGGCGCTGGCTCGGGAATTTCACCCGACGGCAGTCTCGCTGGATGTCTTCCTGCCCGACATGCTGGGCTGGACAGTCCTGAACCATCTGAAGCAGGATCCGGCGACTCGCCACATTCCGGTCCAGATGCTGACTCTGGACGAGGATCGGCAGCATGGCTTAGCGCGTGGCGCCTTTGCCTTTGTGACCAAGCCGACCAATCCGGAAGATTTGGAACAGGCGCTGTCGCGCATCAAAGAATATTCGACCCCCCGTCGCAAACGACTGTTGATCGTGGAAGACAATCCGGCTGAGCAATTCAGCATTCGAGAGCTGTTGGGGTACGACGATATCGATGTCGTGGTGGCGGCTACCGGGGCCGAAGCGCTCGAATTAGTGGGGCAGGACTCTTTCGACTGTGTGGTGCTCGATCTGCGGCTGCCCGATATGAGCGGCTTCGACATTCTCGAATGCTTCCGGGACGATCCCAAGGTGAAGGACTTGCCCGTAGTAGTCTTCACCGGCAAGGAACTGACTCCGGAGGAGGATGCGCACCTGCACATGCTGGCTCGCAGCGTAGTCGTGAAGGGAGTCGAGTCGCCCGAGCGATTGCTGGACGAAACGGCACTGTTCCTGCATCGCGTGGTGGCCGATATTCCACCCGAGAAGCAGAGAATGCTGGAAAAGCTGCATCGCTCCGATGACGCCTTGGTGGGCAAGAAAGTGCTGGTGGTAGACGACGACATGCGAAACATCTTCGCGCTTAGCAGTGTTCTGGAACGGCGCGGGATGATCGTACTGACCGCAGGCACGGGCCGGGAAGCAATCTCCACCCTGGAATCCATGCCGGACGTGGCGATCGTGCTGATGGACATCATGATGCCCGAGATGGACGGATACGCGACCATGCAGGTGATCCGCCAGAACCCGTCGTTGCGCAGGCTGCCGATCGTTGCGCTAACCGCGAAGGCCATGAAGGGCGATCGCGAGAAGTGCCTGGAGGCCGGAGCATCGGAATATTTGGCGAAACCGGTGAACACCGATCAATTGCTTTCCGCATTGCGCATGTGGCTGCATCGATGAGCTCTCGTTCCAAAAACGGCGGAGCAGCAAAGCGTCTGGAAGGCGGAGCGGAGAACCCGCTCGGAGAAAAAATGTCGGCTCACGATAGAGTCAACATCCTGATGGTGGATGACCAGCCTGGGAAACTGCTCAGCTATGAGGCCATATTGTCCGAGCTCGGGGAAAATCTCATCCAGGCAACGACGGCGAAAGAGGCTTTGGAGAAGCTGCTTAAGATTGACGTCGCCGCTGTGCTGATGGACGTCAGCATGCCGGAAATCGACGGTTTCGAATTGGCCGAACTGGTGCGGCAACATCCGCGTTTCCAGGAGACGGCGATTATTTTCATCTCCGCCGTCCATCTCACAGATTTGGATCGCCTGAAGGGGTACCAGCATGGCGCGGTCGATTATCTGTCCGTGCCGATTGTTCCGGAGGTACTTCGGGCGAAGGTGAGAGTATTCGCCGAATTGCATCGAAAGAAGCTGCAACTGGAGCGGTTGAACAGCGAGCTTGAGCAGAGAGTGGCGCAAAGGACGGGCGAGTTACAGCAAAAGGCGCTTGATCTGGAAAAGGTCAATCACAATCTGGCGCAAAGGAACCAGGAACTGGACGCGATCGTGCAGACTGCTCCTGACATTATCTTCAGCCGCCAGCCGGATGGCGGGCGGGAATACATCAGCAGCCGTTTTTATGAGTACACAGGTGCGGCCGCGGGTTCTGCGATCGGTTATGGCTGGATCGAGTACGTGCACCCGGATGACAAAGAATCGACCAGCACACTGTGGATGCGTTGTGTGCAGAGCGGGGAGCCTTACGAAGCTGAGTACCGGCTGCGAGGCGCTGATGGAGGGTATCGCTGGTTCCGCGCTCGTGCCGTTCCGTTGCGAGATCCTGAGGGCAACATTTTGAGGTGGTACGGCACTTGTTCGGACATCCACGACAGTAAGCTTCTGGAGCAATCGATCCGGGACAGTGCAACGGAGTTGGAACGGCTGGTGGATAGCCGGACAGCAGAGCTGCGGCGTCTGTCGGGTCGCCTGATGACGATGCAAGACGAAGAACGGCGGCGGATTGCGCGCGAAATTCACGACGGGCTGGGCCAGGAACTTGCGGCCGCGAAGATGATCCTGGATGGCATTCTCGCCAAAGATAAAGCGCCTGCCTTGCAGCAGGCCTCTATGGAAGCGAGCCAGTTGGTTGACCGTGCGATTCAGCAGGTACGAACGATCTCGCATTTGCTCCATCCGCCATTGCTGGACGAAGTGGGTCTGGTTTCCGCACTGCGCTGGTTCCTGGAAGGACTATCGCAGCGCAGCGGCATCGAGATTCAGCTCCAAGTCCAGCCTAAATCCCTGGGGCGCTTGAAGTCGGAGGTGGAAACTGCAATTTTCCGCATTGTCCAGGAAGCCCTGACCAATATGTTTCGTCACTCCGGAGCGCGGCACGGGTATATCAGGGTGGTCGCCGAGAACGGCAATATCGTGGTTACGGTCAGCGATGATGGAAAGGGTATCGAGGAAGATGTTGTCCAATTGCGCCCAGAGAGCGTAGGGGTTGGGATTGGCGGCATGCGCCAGCGCGTGGCCGAGCTGGGCGGTACTTTGCGGCTGGTAAATGCGAATCCAGGGACGATGGTCGAAGTTGTGATTCCGGTCGGCAAGCCGCACGAGTCCACCGCGGTTCCGGCTTCCGCATAGATCTCTCGCCAGCCAAAACCCACAACCTATGCTGCTTTTCGCGGATCGTCGGTGCGCGCAATCTTGTGTTCGTCTGCTTTGATCTCAATCTTTTCGTGCTTGATATCGAGACGAAGGCGGTTGTAGATGCTCATGTACTGGTTGGCGATCCAGACCAGCGAAAAGAACGAGATTAAGTATCCGCGCCAATCCGGAAACAGTAGACGATAGCCAGTGATTGCCACCAGAGCTGCGGCAATGTAGTGACTGAAGCAATACTCGCAAGTGAAGAGATAGAAAAATTTCCGGCGCAGCAGCGAGGGCGCGCTGCTGCGTTCCCGCAGACAGTATTCACGGGGCTCCCGAAAAACTTCCTCATGCGTCACCGTCCACGCGATGCAGGCGACGGGTATTGCAAGCACCAGCAGCCAGACAATCTGAGTCCCTAAGCTCATGAGGGTTAGCTCGCGCGTACCTGCCCGTAGTTCAGCAGACTGACAATCACGGTTCCGCCACAGATGTTTCCCGCAGTGGCGGGCAGCAGCCAATGGAAGTAGGTGTACGTGGAAATTGTTCCGTGGAGCACCGCGGTAAGGATTTCGCAGCTGCCCGCAATGCAATGGGCAAAGCGTCCAGCCCCCACCACGAAGGTCACCAGGTAAATGACGGCGATTTGGCCTATGGTCCAGTGACAGCCAGTGACCATCCATGCGACCAGCGCAATGAGCCAACCGCCAATGACTCCGCTCCAGAAGAAATGGGCGGCGACCCCGGAGGCAGCGTGCGATCCCATGGTCGTCATCGCCGAGAGTATGTCGGGATGCAAAGCGCTCGATTTTGCCACTAAGACCGCGAAGATCGAGGCTCCCACGATATTCCACACGAACACCGTTCCCCAGAGACGCAACATCCGGACGAGATGTCTTCGCTCGTCCAACACGAGCACCACCGGATAGAGCGTGTTCTCGGTGAACAGCTGAGCCCGTCCGATGATGACGGCAATGAAGCCTAAGGGATAGGCCAGATAGGCAACCAGATCGCGCCATCCTCCGTCGCCGACAAAAGCGCGTATGGAGGACACGCCAAGCGCGGTAAGCCCCATGGTTATGCCGCCGGCGACCCCTGAAAATCCCAGCTTGACGATGGAGCGACTGAGTTCGGTACGCGCATTTTCGAGCGTGCCCTGAAGAATCTCATCCGCAGTGTAACGGCGGGTTTCGAGAACCGACGCTTCGCCATGAGTTGCCATTCCACTCTCACTCATTCGAAAGATTGCGAAGCCCGGACGGTGGTAGGCAAACGCGCGGTCGACGCCAGGCAGGAGTAGATGCGAAGGATGTAAGGGTTGATCGTACAGAGTTCTGCCGATTTTGAGCGCCTGCGGGAGTGGGTACTCTCTCAGGGTGGAGATGCGGGACGAGCCTGTCCGCGAGGAGTGACTGCACACGGTGGCCCTTGCCGGGCCTTTGCAGTTTGACCGGCCTGGAAGCCATTCTCGCTCGCCCTGCATCCGCCCCCGGATTACTTCTCCTTCCTGAGGTTCTTACGGCTTCCAGTTGATTTCAGCACCGGTTGAAACATAATGTCCGCTACGACGTGAAAAACGGGGTTGTGACGCTCAAAGGCACTGTGGCCTCTGAAGCGCAGCGAACTTCAGTGGAGAAGTTGGCCAAGGAAGTACCGAATGTGAAAGAAGTGGTCAACGAGCTCGACGTGAAAACCCAACGGGCCACTGCCAGCAAATAGCCGAATAGCAACGAAGACAACCTGCTTCCCGGCGGAAGCAGGCTGTCGTTTCCTAAGTGCGGACCTAATACGAATTCTTAGACCGTGCGTCCTCGTGCGAGGTGCATGATCAGCGATATCAGGAACAGGATCAAGAAGATCACGAAGAGCAGCTTGGCGATACCGGCTGCTGCGACCGCCACGCCCGCGAACCCCAATACGCCGGCAATTATCGCGATGACCAAGAAAACCAACGACCAGTAAAGCATAGCTTTTCCTCCAAGGCGTCCAATGGTAAAGATCCAGTGACGACCAAAGAATCGACGAAAACGTGTATTTCTGAAGTTGAGCGGCTGTACTTGAGGAAGGAGCAGGTGCCGGTCCGTCCCAGAGGACCGGCACCCGCTTGGGGGGCGTTGTGTCGAGTAGAGATTGCAGACTAGTCGGTCCCTGTGAGCGTCTCAATCAGGTGAAAACTGTATCTTTCCTTCCACCCGTCTAGAGCGCGGGTGAGTCGCCGATAGCGCTATAGAGTTACTCGCTTGGCCATCGGGAAACTTCTGCCCGCGTTTACTGCCTACGCTGGATAGGAGCGTTGCACTTGTAAGGGTAACTTTAACTGGCAGAACGAGTGTGTTCCCCGCCGGAACACAGAAGAGGACGATATGCGACCAATTCTTTCCGTAGGGCTGAGATGTCTTCTGGTAGGCAGCATTTGCACATTGCTGCTGGGCGCGAGCTGGGCCGCCGATGACGGTAACAAATCCGACATCGCCAAGCGGATTGATAATTCGGCGAAAGTGTTAACCGAGATTATGGCGACTCCGGACAAAGCAATCCCGGATAAGGTGATGTCCAAAGCGAAGTGCATTGCGGTGATCCCTTCGATGGTGAAAATTGCGGTCGGGTTCGGCGGCAATCATGGTAAGGGCGTAGCTACCTGCCGCACAGCCAATGGATGGAGCGCTCCTGCGCCGATCACGATTACCGGCGGCAGTTGGGGCCTGCAACTCGGCGGTCAAGCCGTGGACCTGGTCATGGTCGTAATGAATCAGCAGGGAATGGATCATATGCTGTCGAGCAAGTTCAAGCTCGGGGCCGATGCTTCCGCAGCAGCAGGGCCGGTCGGTCGTGATGCTGGGGCCGACACCGATATCAAGATGCGCTCTGAAGTTCTCACTTACTCCCGGGCGCGCGGCTTGTTCGCCGGCGTTGACCTGAGTGGCGCCGCGCTGACGCAGGACAAGGACGAAACTCGGTTGCTCTACGGCAAGTTTGTTCCCTTTTCCGACATTCTGAGCGGCAAGGTAGAACCCACTGCTTCCAGCGAGCCATTTCTGGCAGCGGTCAGAAAGTATTCGGCGCAAAGCAAGGAATCAAGCAGCAATCAGCAAAATTCGGGAACATTGTCAGCTTCCAAGTAGGGGTTGTTTGGTAAATAGGAGTTCGACTCCAACAGAGAGGTTTCTATGTACACAATTCTTCTGGTTGTTCTGATTTTGCTGTTGCTCGGGGCGCTACCCACATGGCCTTACAGCCGGGCGTGGGGATACTACCCAAGCGGCGGACTGGGACTGATCGTGGTGATCGTGATCATCCTGCTTCTGGTAGGACGACTTTGATATGAGGGCTTGTACAAGCTCCTCTTTCTTTGTGACTTCAACTGGTGGGAGTCACCTCGATCCCACCGACGATTTCTAGGAGGCGATGCAGGGTGAAGGCCGCTCAGAAACGCGAAATTCCTGCAGCGCATCTAATTAGCACCAGCACCTCTGTCAGGAGCAGTCATGTCGAGTCGTCAAAATTCTGCCTACAACGATGAGTCTTTCTTTCAGCTGCCGGGGCGCGTCGTTGCCCCGGCTCGACAGAAAGATCCGCGAGCCTTGCGGCCCGCGGCGAATCGAGCGCCACGGATCGGCCGCCCCCCGGAACAAATCTGGGGACAGTACAACAACTACCGGGCCAACGGGGTGGCTGTTTCCGCGATCATTCACATCGCGGTGATCGGGCTGCTGCTGAGCGGTATTTTTGTGAGCCACGAAATCACGGAGCGCAAGGAGCGCCAGGTTGTGACGCTGATCGCGCCCTCGCCCGAATCCTATGTTTTGCCTGTTTCCAAGAAGGTGATCAGTGGCGGCGGAGGCGGCGGCGATCGCGACATCATTCCTGCTCCGAAGGGTCACCCGCCCAAAGCTACGCTGGAGCCACAGATCGTTCCGCCTGCGATTATCATGCGTAACCCGCAACCGAAGCTGACGGCGCAGCCGACGGTAGTCGCGCCTCCCTCGGTTCACGTTGCTGAAAATCACATGCCGGTTCTTGGTACAGCGACGAGCACCGTTATGCCGGCAGCACCTCCGTCGAATGGAACTGGCGCGGGTGGAGGTATCGGCTCTGGATCGGGTGGCGGCGTGGGAGTTGGCCATGGGTCTGGAATTGGAGCGGGCAGTGGCGGCGGCATCGGTGGTGGGGTTTACCGAGTGGGCGGCGGAATCTCTGCTCCTACGGCGGTCTCCGCTCCTGATCCCCAGTACACCGAGGAAGCGCGCCGGGCGAAGAAGCAAGGAACCTGCACACTGTGGCTGATCGTGGACTCAGCTGGCCATCCCCGCGACATTCGGGTGGTGCGTGGACTCGGGTTCGGCCTGGACCAGAAAGCGATTGACGCGGTGCGAAACTGGAAGTTCAGCCCGGCTCTCAAAGATGGCAGGCCAGTGGACGTGCAGATCAGCGTAGAAGTGGAGTTTCACCTCTACTGATTGCGAAATGTCAATCGGTCTGTGTCCCCGAAATGGGGTAAAAGTGTTTCTGATCACTCACCAATCCACCAAAATCCGCGCTCGTCGCGGATTTTGGCTTTCAGGGACAAATTTGGCAAGGGAGACTCCAAAAGATGGAGTGAGGGGTCTTACAGAGTCTCCTGCAAGGCTTTACAGATGTGACCCGATACAAGGAATTCGCTGTTTTTTCTACTCTGCATACATGTTCGCGACTTCTGTGTGTCGGGCGAACAACTTTCAGGGACCTGTAAGGAGAATAACCGTGGCGACCTGTGCAATACCTGCGACAGAAGCGAATGTCATCCCCGCGTCCGGACCTAAAACTCGTGACGATTCTCAGACCAACCTCGTGAAGCGAGCGCAAGCAGGCGATGAGCAAGCGTTTGCAACTTTGTTCCAGCAGCACAAGAATCGCGTCTACTCCGTGTGCCTCCTTATGACGAAGGACGTGGCGGAAGCCGAAGATCTAACCCAGGAGGCTTTCCTTCAGGTATTCCGAACGGTGAGTTCGTTCCGAGGGGACGCAGCCTTTTCCACCTGGCTCTACCGGGTAGCCGTGAACACTGTGCTGATGAAGCTACGCCGGCGCAAGTCACCTCCCACAGTTTCGCTGGATGAACCGGTGAATTCGGAATCGCCCTCGCTGCATCGTGACTTTGGGAAAACTGATCCGGAACTCTCGGGTGTAGTGGACCGCATTGCGCTGCGTCGCGCACTGCAGGAACTTCCAGAGGGATGCCGGACCATCTTCGCTCTGCACGAAGTGGAAGGCTACCAGCATCACGAGATTGCCCAGTTGCTGGATTGCTCGATCGGCAACTCGAAATCGCAGCTGCACAAAGCGAAGTTGAAGATGCGCGCGCTGCTGTTTCCCAAGACGAAGATCCGGCGGCGCTCGAGCAAGAACGCCAACGCGGCAAAGCTGGCCTATTAAGGCGCATGGAGGGTACCGCCAGGCGAAAGCGGTTTGCAACTTTGTACATCGGGAGTCATCAGACGTGGTAGGTGCACTGGTAATCGTCGGGTCGAGCGAGGCAGGCACTGCCGAAACGCAGCTGTCTTCATCGCCAATGCAGTTCGAGCGCGGCTGTGTGTCGTGCATCGAGCTGCTGGGCCGGACGGTGCTTGGCCGGACCATTGAAGAGCTCCTTCGTGGGCGTATTGATTCGGTAGCTGTGATTGCCAGCAGCCCGTTTGCCTCGGCGGTGATCGGGCACGAGCGGGTCGGCTTCTTTACCGCGCACGATGTATGGCAGAAGGCGTGGGAAAAGGCCGGAACTTTCAACGCCGAAGCGGTGCTTGTGGTGCGGCTAGGCGGGTACGTTGAGTTTGATCCGGCGGACTTGCTTCAGTTCCATCGCGACCAGGGCAAAGCAGTAACTCGGGCTTGGAGTGATGATGGCAGCCTAGATGTTTGGGTGATCGACCCAGAGATTCTTCAGCAGAACGACGCGCTCTTGAGTTGTTTGGAGTCGGAAGATTCAGCCCGGTACTTCGTGCCCGGCTACGTAAACCGACTGGAGAGCGCCCGGGATCTGAGGCAGCTAATTACCGATGGCCTTGGAGGCCGCTGCCAGTTCCGCCCGCAAGGTACTGAAATAAGGCCGGGGATCTGGCTGGGGCATGGAGCGGAAGTAGAGCGGACTGCACGGCTGGTTGCTCCTGTGTATATCGGACGGGCGAGCAAAATCGCCGATCAGTGCCTCATCACGCGAGGCAGCAACGTGGAGAGCAACGCAAAAGTGGACTATGGAACCGTGGTTGAAGACAGCACGGTTCTGTCGAACACGTACGTAGGGATTGGGCTTGACCTGTCGCATTCGATTGTCGATGGCGACAATCTACTGCACCTGCAACACGGGGTCAGCCTGAAAATCAGCGATCCGGTCGTACTCCGGCCGATCCGGGATAACAGAGTTGGTTCGGGTGTGGACGGCAGTTTTTTGGCAAATCTGGGAGTCCGCAACTTAGCCATGTCGTCTATCCCAAAAAGAGGACAGTAACACTGTCTCCGAGGGGAGACTTGGATAGTGAAGCAGCAAATCTCAAAAGGGGTAAAAAACATGTTGACCAGCGGGCCAGTCGTGGTGATGCAAGTTCCGGAACACTTCAACGCGGGAGAAGTGCAGAACTTCATGGAGGAATTAAGTCCGCTGCTTGAGTCCAATCGTCCGCGAATCGTACTGGATTGCTCGCAGGTGCGCTCCATCGACAGTGCTGGAGTTGAGGCGCTGCTGCAGTGCCTGGAAGATACTCTGAAGCGCGACGGAGATCTGAAATTGGCTGCCCTGTCCCCAGAATCCGAGGTCATTCTGGAGCTGATGCGGGTAGCGCGCGTATTCGAAGCTTACCCCACGTCCGAAGACGCCGTACGCAGTTTCAACGCGATTCCTGTCCATGCCGTTTCCCAGGACAGCCCATGGTACAGCACGGTATTTGGCGATCTCAGAGCGGTGAAGGAAGCAAGCTGAGCGGTTGGAAGTCAGGAGGAGTCGATGCGCTCGTTAAGTCGGGGTCTTCTCTGTGCCGTGTTGGGGATCGTTGCTCTGGATCTACCTCTTACAAACCTAGCCCAAGCTCAGGAAAATGCAGTGGGGCAGAATGATGCGGCCCTAAAGCGGGGGGCTGACGCCGCCGATGTCGCGCCGCAGCTGGAATACGCCACAGTCTCCGAGCTGCCCGATAGCCCGGGATCAATTCGAGAGCAAGAGCAAGATTCTGCGAATCAGCAGAATAGTTCCGGAGCCACCCAGCCGCAACCGGCCGCCAGCCAGCCGGCGAATACGCCAACCGGCCAGCCGGGCGATTCACAAGCGAATCAGAAGCTGCAACGTCCGGTGGGAACTGCGGCGGCGGAAGCACCGAGGGTGAACGGCATTACAGCAGCCCAGCCGGCAGGAATCGCAATCGCGCCTGCCAAGCAGCATCGGGTGCGGACGATTGTGATTAAAGTGGGCGCGATCTTAGGGGCAGGTGCGGCCGTGGGCACGGTCATCGCTCTGACGCAAGCGACGCCGAGCAAACCCCCTGGCGCGCACTGACGATTTCTTCTTTACCGATTACACGAGAGTAACCGAGCTATGGCAATCAGCAGTGTGAAGGTGGTGAGCTTCTCGGGAATTGATGGGGCGGGCAAGAGCACCCAGATTGAGGCGTTCTGCCGGCATCTGCAGAAATCCGGATTGCGGTTCTCGCTGTTTACCTTCTGGGACGACGTCGTTGCCCTCGCCAGGTTTCGCGAGCACGCCAGCCTGAAGGCCTTCAAGGGCGACAAAGGAGTGGGCAGCCCCGACAAGCCCATCGTGCGTCGCGACAAAAACGTTCGCTCCTGGTATTTGACCGGATTCCGACTGCTGCTCTATTTGCTCGACGTCTTCAGCCTGTGCAGCGTCATTGCGCGAAGCGCAGATTCCGGGGTGGATTTCATTGTGTTCGATCGCTACATCTACGATGAACTGGCAAACCTCCCATTGCAGCATCGACTCATCCGTTTTTACGTTCGCCTGCTGCTGATGTTTATTCCTAAACCCGATCTGGCTTTATTGCTCGATGCTGAGCCGGAGGCCGCCACTTTGCGAAAACCTGAATATCCACTGGATTTTGTTCGTCACAACCGGGACGCTTACCTGCGCCTCGGTCGCGTCGTAAGCATGACCGTGGTTCCGCCACTTCCGGTGGCTGACGCCGCTGAGTTCATCAGGAATGCCGTGGCGGAGAGTTGCTTGCAGAAACAGACGGCAACGGTAGATCTGCGGTTGCAATACCCGCTGGCTGCCGAACCGGCGCAGACGACGAAGGGTGAAAACGTGCCTACCAGTTGTTGAGTCCACCTGCAACATCTTGCTTTGAAAGCACATCGAATCTTCTGCTACTAGCGACGGGAGACGAATGAAGATTTGTCTGGTCACAACTTTTCCTCCGAGCACCGGAGGCCTGAGTGAGTATGGATTCCATATCGCTCAGGAATTACAGCGTAATCCGTTTCTCAACCTGACCGTTCTGGCGGATGAACTGCCCGGCGAGGCTGCGGAACTGGATGGCTTTTCGGTTGTCCGTTGCTGGTCGTTTGACGATCCTTCCAGTTCGTACCGGCTGCTGAAAACGTTGCGCCAGTTAAAGCCCGACGTAGTGTGGTTCAACCTGCTGTTCAGCACGTTCGGTCGGAATCCGCTGATCGCGTTTACGGGATTGATGACGCCGTTGCTCGCTCGCCTGAGTGGCCACTATACGCATGTCACACTCCATCACCTGATAGACACGGTGGAACTGAAGGACGTCGGAGTTCGCCATGAGCAGCTTTATCGCTTCGCTGGAGCGATTGCCACGCGCATGCTGCTGCTTTCGAATTCTGTGTCTGTGTTGATGCCGGGCTACCGAAAAATTCTGAATGACAAGTACGGGCGCGACAACGTCCACCTGCGGGCGCATGGGATTTTGACCACAAGGCCGGAATTTCCGGACTTTGCACGACGCGGCAATCCGGTTCACCGCATTCTCGCATTCGGGAAGTGGGGCACCTATAAGCGCCTGGAATTGATGATTGAGTCTTTCAATTTGCTGGCCGAGAAGATGCCGGAGGCAAGGCTTATCATCGCGGGTGGAGATCATCCTCAAGCACCGGGCTACATCGAGTCGGTGAAAACGCAATGTGCCGGAAACGAACGCATCGAGTTCCGGGGATACGTCGCGGAAGATGACCTGCCGGAGCTGTTTCAGAGTTCGACCGTAGCAGTCATGCCGTACTTGTCATCCACCGGTTGTAGCGGCGTTGCGCACCTGGCGTGCGCTTACGGTGTACCGGTTATCTCCGCGGATATTGCGGATTTCAGGCAGATGGCGCAAGGGGAAGAACTCGCCATCGAATTTTATCCGCCCGGAGAAGCTCAGGGACTGGCTAATTGCCTGGCGGACTTTCTTCAGAACACGGAGAAGCAGCACAAGATGGCCGTGCAGAATTTCTCTGCGGCCCTGCGCATGACCATGCCCAACGTCGTGCAGAAATACATACGGCATTTCGAACTTCAGCAGCGAGTGCAGACGTTGCGCTACGTCTCCCGTTTCCGGAGGTTGCCGCGGTGGATTCCGTCGAAATCCCTGCTGCTCCGTTTGATGACGCGGAATTCGCTGGGCTGGGCACGCCGTTCCACGATGATTCACGCAGCGTGGAACGGGAATGCCGAGGCCGAGCTACTTAACGGTAATGGAAACGGTGGTGGCCGCCTGAACGGTTCCGGCCGCTCCGTTGATGCTGACCATGTAAGTGGTGACGGGCGAACTGGCATTTACGGCTTTGAAGCTGTTCCCCCCGCAAGACGTAGCTCCGATCAGCAGGCCGACGACGAGGACGGAACCGAGCGCGACCAGCATCTCTCTGCGCCGAGCTTTGCCGATGAAGGTTATCCCGAACAGTCCGAAGCTGAACAGTCCGGTGGCGAAAAAGAAGCTTCGACGTTCTCTCCGGTCCGCGGCCACGGGGACAACGGTTTTGAAAGTGAGCACGGAACTGACGGCGCCGGCGCCAGGAGTAACGGACGGCGGAGAGAACGAACAGCTTAGGTTGTTCGGCAGTTGCGAACAGGTCAAGGCCACGGCCTGATTAAAAGATCCCGCTTGCGGCGTAATCGTCACCTTGACGCTCGCCATACTTCCTGCGGCAATCGTCATTGCTGACGGATTGGCCGCTACGCTGATCGTGCCGCTCTGAGGTGTGCTCCCACCGCCGCTCCCTCCCGTCGACCCTCCACCGCCGGACGTGCCGCCACCGCCCGTGCTTGTGCCAGCGCAGTTCAAGCTGAATTTCACAGGGCCGGACATTTGGTTCCGGATGCTCGGCTTGCCCACCGCCTGGACGAAGCCGGTATAGCTGCCATTTGGAATGGAGTAACTGCATAGGTTCAGCGAGCCCGTACCAGGAGCGGCATCCCTCAAGGGCATGAGATTGTTGCCATCGGTGCTCACGTAGGCGACGTAATGATCAACGGTATTCTCGTTGCCTTTGATGCTCCAGCGCAGCGAATTGCTGGAGACGGTGGCTGAAACGGTCAAGCAGTTGTTAATGCCGGTTTCGATCTCAGTAGCTTCTTCGTAATCATTCCAGGTGACCAACTGAAGGGTTGGCAATTGCTTGCCGGAGTTGTACAGCTTGTTGATCTCCGAAAACGTCTGCAGCCAGGTTTGACCGCATTGCTGTCCCATGATGCGGTTGGATCCCCAGGATGCGAGGGTATCGTTGAAGCCCTTATACGTGGCTCCAACGGTCTCCTCATTAGGCTTGGCAAAGCCCGCGTTATAGAAACTTCCCAGGTAACCGATGCCATAGTCCGTTGTGGTGGGCATGACCCACGAGTAACTCCCCCCGCTCAGCGGATGGGTGAAACCGCTGTTGTTCTGAAACCAGAAAAGGGGCTGGGATGAGAGTGCAGCCGTGACCTGATCCCAGTTGATCGGGTAGGAAAGGTCCACATTGAAGTTGGTCACGACCGGCCTACCTTGTGACCTCATATAAGCCGGGGACGGGAAATAGGTCTGCTCGATGTATTGCAACTGATTGATCAAAGCCGCTTGCGGCGAGCAGCCCGTACAGGAGTGCCATTGGATGGCGCCCTGGTCCACCATGATAGCGAAGGTGAATCCCGGATGCTTTTCCGCCTCGGTCATCACCAGCTTGGTGGCTTGATCGATGCTGTTGTTGGGTCCGTACCAGTCGATTACGACGCCATCGATGCCGCGGCTGATCATATCGGTGATCTGGCGATGCACCTGCGCGGGATCGGTGGAGTTGTAAGCGATGCTCATGTGGCTCGAGCCGCCGAACCACAGCAGCAGATGCGCGTACACCTTGGTCGTGGCGCCGGGATAGAGCAGAGAGTGCACATCGATCTTGCTCACGTTCCCAGGCGCAGAATTGCCATTACTCTGATTGGGAAAACTGTTTGCAGCACTCGTATTGTTCGCCGTTTGGGCGGCCAGAGTGGTTGTGGGTACGACGGAACTTCCCGCCACGCAAACCCCTGTCAAAGACAGGAGCAGAAAAAGACCACACAGATTTTTGCGACACATCTGCCCTCAGGAGCGGAGTTACCGAGGTCTTGCGCTTGCGTCTTACGAGAACCGGTTTCGAGGGGAGGCGGCTAAGCCTGTAGATTCCCTGGAACCAGCTGGGACTTTCTGGGACGACTCGCGAGATTAGTTCGAAAAACCGCAGCTGGGAAAGGTGCCGTTAGTACAAGCACTTTTGGGAGAGGAACGTCCGCAATCAGCGACTTGAATCGCGCCGCGGGCTTGCGCTCATGCTCAAGTCTCTCAGCATGAGGTATTTGGCAACTAATCAGAAACGCCAGGAGCATGCCCGAGCCAACGTTCACAGCCTTGGTTTCATCCAACATTGGCTGTGTCAGTTCCGGAAACGAAAGGGAGGGCTCTGGATGGTCTTTGGGATGAAACGAGCGTGCGTTGCGGCAATGACGATTGGCCTGTCTATGCTGATTTGCGCCTGCCAAGGCTTGCAACAGGGTCCCGGCGCTCCTCCAGTTCCCCAAGATCCCGCGGTCAGCAATATTAACCACATCATTGTGATGGTGCAGGAGAACCGCTCCTTCGACCACTATTTCGGGCAATTGCCCGCATATTGGGCTGCCAACGGCTATCCGGCCCAGCAATTCGATGGTCTTCCCGGTAATGCTTCCAATCCGGGTTGGACGGGTGGGACCCGTGTTGCCGCATATCATCTGGCGAGCGAGTGTGTGGAAAATCTGAGCCCGTCGTGGGACGAAAGCCATCTGGACTGGAATCTGCAGCATCCGTTGTCCAGCACGCCCCAGATGGACGGCTTTGTGTGGAATGCAGCCAATTTCGCGGTCAACGAGAACAAAGCAGGCAGCCCCCCGGCATACACCGATACTGCCGGCATTCGGGCCATGGGCTACTACGACGGCAGCGACCTGAATTACTACTACTTCATGGCATCCAAGTTTGCCACCTCGGATCGCTGGTTCGCTCCCGCGATGGACCGCACGCAAATCAATCGGCTGTACCTGTTTGCTGCCACTTCGCAGGGGTACGCGTATCCGCCGGGAACTACCTCCACGGACAACGCTTCGTTGCAGGCGCTCACCATTTTCGACTCCCTCACCAGCGCCGGCGTCAGTTGGAAGGTGTACTACACCGACGATACCTGTACGAAGACTCCGGAGGGGACTGACACTTCTCCTTCGAGCGGGCCGTGCACCTTCCTGACACAGTTCAGGAACTTTGCGCCGCCCAACCAGCTCCCAAGCAATGTTGTCCCAGTCTCGCAGTACTTGTCCGACGTGCAGGCCGGTACTCTACCGGCTGTAGCCTTTATCGAGAGCGGCTACCTGTCCAACAGGGATGAACACCCGGATCCACAAGGGAGCATTCAGGCGGGCGCGGCGTACGCAGCGAGCCTGATCAACGCGTTTATGGCCAGTCCGTCGTGGAAGGACTCGGCTTTTATCCTTACCTACGACGAGTCGGGAGGATTCTATGATCACGTCCCTGCTCAGCCCACCGTCAATCCCGACGGAATGTCGCCGATCGACCTGCTGAAAGGCGATATCTGTACTTCCGGATCGGGAGTGAATTGTGATTTCAACTACACGGGCTACCGAATACCACTGATCGTGATCTCCCCATTCACGAAGAAGAATTATGTTTCGCACACCGTGGCCGATTCAACGGCGATATTGAAGCTGATTGAGGCGCGGTTTCAGGTCCCATCGCTCACCAAGCGGGACGCAGCGCAAATGGATATGACCGAGTTCTTCGACTTTCAGAGTGTGCCGTGGGCCACTCCTCCCACTCCTCCTGCCCAGAATACAAACGGCGCGTGCAACGCCCAGGCGCTGCAGTAATTCTCCGGGAATGTAGCCGAGGCGATGCGCTGGCAGTCGCGGGGGAGTTGAAGCGTCGCTCCCGTCCTATTTGCGTTCGGGGGTGACAGTTACGCTGTGGGCGACATACTGGGAATTCTCGAAATTCGCAGTGATGGTGACGTTTGCACCGGCCTGCAGATTGTCGTCGGGCGTGCCTTGCGGATTGAGATGGATCTCGTAAGTCTTGTGATCGATCGAGGAATTCAGCACTAGCAGCCCAGTCCGCAGATCCAGGTGAGCCACTTGCCCCACAAATGTGTAGCGGGTTCCAGGAAGCGCCAAAATTGAAATCTGGCGCGCCACGTTGTTGCCTTTACCCTGCGAATCAAAATCGACGGAAACCAGCGACCCGGGGATCAGGGTGCCGGCGGAGACAGTCCGGCCGTCCCGCAGAAATTTTGTGGCGGGCGAGATCCGGATTTTCACAGCGGACGGAGAAAGCCCATCTCGCAGAGTCACTTCGTCCGAGTTGTACTTCAGAACAATGCCCTGGCTCTGACCCGCGGCTGCTTCGGGCCTGAGTCGAATATTGCGGGCGAAAACCTTATTGCCATCGAGAATGGTGTCAACGTAGATTCTTTCGCCCTGCTTGAGATCACTGATGGTGACTTCTTTCTGGCCGCGATAGACGCGGGTTCGGGGGTCGAACAGTACGCTCATCTGACCGCCGCCGAAAACATGAACGGTGAACTGGTCGCGCACCCGGTCCAGTTTCTCGAGGGTGCCGCCAACGAGGGTGGCATCCTTGCTCGGTACGGGGGGGAGGTCCGGTATTAAGCTTGCCGGGTCCGCCACGATAGCACTCTCTGCCGTCTTCTCGTCGGGGGGCGGTGTGGCCGGCTGGATATCTACGGGTTGGATGTTCCCGGTGGGTGGAGAAACCATGGCCGCGCCGGGATCGCTCGAGCTTTGCGCGAAGCCCACGACCGTGAAAAATGCACAGCCAACCACGACTTTGAGCAGGGACCGACTCATACAGGTTTCCACGTCCTGCTTGGATGCCAAGGTGGACGCGGAAGGTAGTCTCGATTCGACAAGCATTTAGCGGTTCAGGCCCGAGCGCCAGCAAACAAAAGCCTTTCCCCGGCATCCAATACAAGCTTCAATTGCACAATTTTCCCGATGAAGGTGAAAGATTCATGTCCTGGAAACGCCGGTGTTCCCGTGGTCTTTTGATGATTGCCTTGGCAGCATCAGGATCCCTCTTCGCTCACGCCGGGGAACTTAAGGATCTAAAAATCAATATCCCGCGTCGAAGCAAGCTGACCCCAGTGCAACGCCTGAACCGCGAAGGGGTAGAGGCGGTCCGGAAACACAAATTCACCAAGGCGGAGCAGTTGTTCTACAAAGCCTATTTGTACGATCCCGGCGACGCTTTCACCCTTAATAACCTGGGATACGTGTCCGAGTTGCAAGGGCAGATCGAGCGCGCGCAGAACTACTACCAGCTTGCGGCCGAGCAATCGAGTGACGCCGTTGTTGATCTGGCCAGCGCTCCGCAGATCAAAGGCCGTCCGATGAGGGAAGCCGTGGCCCTCACCAACGCGCCGCTTCAGATCAACCACTCGAACGTTGCGGCGGTACGCTTGCTGGCGCAAGGACGCGCACCCGAAGCCGATCTGGTTCTGCAGCAGGCGCTCAAGAGCGATCCTCGCAACATTTATACCCTGAACAATATGGGCGTAGCCAAGGAAATGGAGGGGGAGGGGCAAGAGGCGCTGAAATACTATGATCAAGCGGCATCTGCCGCACAGCCGAATGCTACGGCCGTGGTCACCACCAACCGCAGCTGGCGGGGCCGCCCTGTGGCTCAGATGGCGCAAGAGAATGCAAAGCTGTTGCGGCAACATCTCGCGCAGGCAGGGAATGTGCGCGCGCAGGTAGCGGAGTTGAACCTGCGCGGTGTATCCGCCGTGAATCGCAACGATCTACGAACGGCCGACGCAGATTTCCGCAAAGCATATGCTCTCGATCCTAACAACGCATTCACGCTGAATAACATTGGGTATGTGTCTGAGCTCGAGGGTGACCAGGAAACCGCTCAGTTCTTCTACGAGCGCGCACGCCAGTCAACGGACGCAAACGCCGTGGTCGGAGTTGCGAGCCGCCGTACGGCGGAGGGAAAGAAGCTGTTCGCGGTGGCAGATGATAATTCGTCACGAGTGGATACACGAGTCGCCCAGGAGCGCCAGGCGCTGCAAGGGCAGAACGAGCCGGTTGCGTTGCGGCGTCGCGATAACAGCATCGTCGAGGAATCTACTCAGGCGCCAAACCCGTCCTCGCCCGGCATTCAGCCCGAATAGCGGCTGGGGGAGTGATCTAGGATCCGCTCTTTTCCATGAAGCGGCCGATATCGGACTCGGGATCGTAGAAGATATGCCGCAGGATATTGGTCAGATATCGCGATAGCGTGTTGACGTTGGTTTTGTACCAGCAGCAACGCGTCATCGAGGGCGATAGCCCACAGATAAACTGCAGGGTGTCGAGGGCGGCGGGCGGTTGCGCCAGCATGGCCGCCGCCATGCGGTGATTGCCATCCAGAATGGTCAGAGGACTATGCTCATCCACCCCGATCAGTAACACCGTGGGGTTGACTGAGCCCTGACGGACAGGATCGCTGATGCGGCGCAGCTTCTGGAAGAACTCGTCGTGCGGGGAGTCCTGCCACTTGAGGCGCAGGCACTCGATCATATCTGTGAGATAGAAGCTGCCTTCCGCCACGCGGCGCCATTGGGCACGGGGGAAAAAGCGGATGCGCTCCAGATCATTTCTATTCAGCTTGACTTGGACCCATTGCGTGTCGTCGGGCAATTCGCGCCACATGGCCCCCCGGCGCAGAAATAGAAGGGCGCGTCGCAGCGCATTTTCTCGATGGCTGTTCAGGTCAGGGCGGTTTACCAGATGCTCAAAATCTAAGCGGTATTCCTCGAACTCGGGATGATGGAACTCGCTGCGCAGGAATTCTGCAATCACCTCATGCTCGCTCAAGGAGCGCGCGATGGCGAGAGCGGGATAGCTTCGAACATCCTCAGGCGCGGCAATTTCCTTGCGCAAGAGAGGCAGCGCCACCATGACGAACAGAACAATCATGAGCACCAGCTGCACGAAGATGACCTGCCTGAGATTCTGGTGAAACGCGCAGATGCCCAGCACGAGCCCACCGCTGAACGCGAGCTGAATCCAGCTGGTGTTCGCGATCTTGCGGGACATCTCGTAGGTGATCATGACCGAACTCAGCGAATAAATGCCGGTCGTAATCGCGTACAAGATCAGCAACGAGGCCAAGCCGCCGAAATTGGCGAGCTCAAAATGAGAGCCAAACAGGGTCCTCCAAAGGAAGCTGGGAATGGCCCACAAACCCAGGGTGAGAACTGAAAGAATCAGGAAGACCAGAAACAGCGACATGAAGAGAATTGGGCGAGCTTCGCGATCGCTGGAACGAGCTCCGGCCGAAACCGGAAACATGGTGTTGACGACCGACCATGCGCACATATTGACCAGGCGTCCCACCAGAGAGACGGCCGCATAAATACCAGCCTCTTTCGAGTCGAAGAAGTGCTTCACCAGCACGATATCGAAGTTGTTGATGACCACCTGGCCGGAAAAGAAGACAATGGCTTGCAACCCCTCGCCGAAGGGCATGGCAATCCGGCGCCCGCGAAGTTGCAATGCTGGACTTGGCTTCGCCAGCAGGTAGGAGACGATGACGGCGATGACACTCGCCCACACTGCCCCTTTGACGCCGAGGCCCAGGGACATGAGCAAGTACGCGCCGCCCAGGCGGGTCAGCCCTTCCAGCATGAAGTTGAGTGCGAGAGCGCTGAACGCGTGAATCCCCTGGATGTACCCGCGCCGGACTCCCAAAGGAATGTAAAACGCTGTTCCCAGCGCGAGCAGCGTAATTAAAGCCGGACTGGGGAGATTCAGGTAACGATTCAGCGCGTGGTTGAAAAGGAACAGGAGTATCCCAATGGCGATGCCGGCCATCCACGCCTGCATGTGAAGCCGCGCGAAGATGGCCGCCTTTTCTGTGTCAGTCTCGCGACTGGCTACGTACTTCGCGCACACCACTTGAAATGAAAGTGTGATGGCTGAAGCGAGCATCAACAACGTATAGACCGCGGTCGCATGCGCGAAGCCTGTGGGGCCAAGCATCCGGGCTGTGACTACGTTGTAGATGAGATTGGTGACCCCGACCAGTCCGGAGCCCGCCAGGAGAGTGAGGCTACCACCCAGAAGCTTCTGGCGAAGCGCCTTCGTCCGGCGTTGCGCCACGCTGGCCGTGGGCGACGCATTGGTGACTCGACTTTGATTGATCTCGGGCATTGACGGTTCGAACTAGAACAGGGTCAAGTGCACAACCGGCAAGATAATGCTCTTGTTAACACCGGGGGACCCGGGGAAGTTGTAGAACATCTGCTGCTGCACGCCTACAGAAAACCGCATGGGAAAGGAGACGGGGACGTTAATGTCGCCGTCCTTTACGCTGCCTCGCCAGCCTCGCGTGTACGACACCAGCACCTCGCTCTGGGCGTTGTCGTAAAAGTGGTACCCCATGCCTCGCGAGAGGACAAATGATCCCTGCACATCCCAATGCCGCGTGGCGCGCAAATCGAAACGTCCTCCGGGCAGAAGCGCCTGGGCGATCGCGTACTGCGTGTTCTGGACACGCCAGGAGCGCAGATGCTCCGCCAGTGCGGCAACCGTCAGGCGATCGCCGAATTTATGTTGCAGGCCGCCGTAGGTGCTGGTGCTGAAATACTCTTGCACGAATGGCCGGAACAGCAAGTCGCGGGCGCTGTATCCGGCGATGAGGGAAGTACTGCCCCATGGCCGCCCCACCGTGAACTCAATGTTGCCGTACAAATCGCGGGAGTGAAGAGTCTGCTCCGTAAATGGCCCGGCTTCGCGCTGCGCCGTCCCGGTGAAGGAAATCCAGTTGAAGAAGGAACTCGTATAAACGTACAGAAATTGCCGGAATAGATCCTGGTTCATGAAGCGAGGCGAGATCTTGTCCCTGCGAACGGTGAACTGCAGCCCACCGTTGAAGGTGATCGAGTTCGTACCCAGGTGCAGGATGGGATTGATCCCGCCATTCACCGTGGTGTCATAGGTATTTCTGTTCTGAATAACGCCGACGCTGGGAAACAGCAAGCGGCCCGCGGTCATGCTCTCGCCCACGAATCCCGAAATCACGGGAAGATCCCAAAGCTTTACCCGGTAATGCGACTGGGCGAGGCTCTGATAGGAGTGGCGCGGGGGCGGCAGCAGCGCCGGATTCGTCACCCTGAGGATTTTCGCGTCCAGCGCATATACGTTGAGATCTTCCAGAGCGGGGGCGAAGTTCGCTTCCGGCACCAGGCTAACGCTGCCGTTCACCGGGCGTCCGGCCTGCTCGCCTTCGGTGTACTGGGATCTTTCAGCCATCCCGCGATCGTCCGCACCGGCCACGGTACTTGCCTGAGCGTACGCCGCCAGTGAGTGCAAAGGATCTTGCCGCTGCCGGTATAGATTGGCTGAGGCCATCATGTAGTCATAGTCATCGCGATATTCGCTCGCGGGGCCGAGACTCGCCAAGGCTTTCTCAGCCTTTCTGGTTTCGCCCTCAGCGAGGTAGGTGTTGGTCAAGCCGATGGCAACGCTGCGATTGTTGGCGCCGGCTAATTGCGCCTTGGTGTAGTAATTCTCCGCCAGATCAAAGTCGTGCATGGAGAGGAAGAGATTCGCGGCCCGGGTGAAATCCTCGGCGGAAACTGGCGAGTCCGGGAAGAGGCGCGACTCGGCGAATCCCAGGGCGATCTCGCGCCGGGCATCATCGGAATCGCTCTGCCGAGTGAAGATTTCCGCGATTGCCAGTCGAATTCCGATGCGGTCTCCGGCAGGAACTTCGAGCGCGCGCGAGAACCTCTGCATGGCTGTATTGCGGTCCCCCAAAGTAAGAAATGCATTTCCGGTGGCAGTGAGGATTTCTACCCGGTTGCTTCCCAATCGCTCCGCTGCGTTGATGTCCTGCAGCGCATTTTTACGGTCCCCTTGCTTGGCATGGACCTGCGCCATCAGAGCGTAAATCGAAGGGTCCGACGGTGAGAGTTGAAGAGCTCTCTGCAGTGCCGCGATCGAGTCAGAGTAACGGCGCATGCGGTAAAGAACGTCGGCATACGCCAGTTCAGTAGTTGCATCCTTGGGGTCTTCGGCAAGCGCAATGCGATACTCCGTGGCTGCATGCGGGTAATCCTGGCCCTGACGGAACGCCTCGGCGCGAGCCAAATGCCAGGCGTGCGATTTTCCCAGGATCTTCTGGGCGGCGTCCAATTCGTGCAGCGCCGGACGGGGACGATGCAGTTGCAGGTCCGCGAACGCTAAACCAAGATGCGCTTCGCCATAGCCGGGCTGCAGCTTCAACGCCGTCTTGAAATCCTCCGATGACTTACGCGGGTCTTTGAGGTCGTTCAACACGAATCCTCGATTCACGTAGCCTGTGGCCATCTTTGGATCGCGCTCCAGCGCGAGGCTGAAATTCTTCAGCGCCGCTTGCAATTCGCCGCTGTGCGCATAAACGTTTCCCGCAATGAGCGGGAGATCCTTGTCGTTCTTCAGGATCGGCTCGTACTTGGTGACTAAGGCCAGCGCTTCGTCGAGGCGGCCGAGATAATACAGGTCGTACGCGAGGTACACCACGCCCTGACGGTCGCTCGGCAGTTTGGTCAGCACGCTTTGCCCGAGCTTCGCGGACTCCGCGTAATCACCTTTGAAGAACAGATAGCGCTCGCGCTCCCGCTCCACCTGGGCATTGGTGTTCATCTTGGCGTTCGCGCGTTGCAGCCATTGTTGCGCCAGATTGAGGTTGTGCGCTTCCAGGGCTGCGTTGACGGCTCCGGAAACGATTAACGGATTGGTGGGCATCAGCCGGTAGGCAGCCTGGTAATTCTTCTCGGCGCTCCCGAAATTCCGCTCAGCGGTGTGCAGATCTCCGAGCGCGAGATACGACACGTAGTCCTTTGGATGTGCGGCAATGGCGCGCTGGAAGTATGACTCGGCAAGCTTGTTGTCTCCGGCGTCTCGCGCCAGATAACCGAGCCCGGAGAGAGCCTGCCGGTTGTTCTTGTCGAGTTCCAAAACCTTGTTAAAGGTCTGCCGCGCCGAATCCTTTTGCCCCATTTTCCAAAGCAGCGTGCCCAAGTTCATCAGAGAATTTACGTTGTTGGGGGCAAGCGACAGCGCTTCTTTCAAGTCACGGTCTGCGGCCTGAAGATCGCCAGAGGCTGATTCCACGGCGGCGCGCAGACGCAGCATCTCCGGCCGCTGCACATCGCTGACTTTCACCTGCTGAATCTGCGTCGATGCTGCTTGCAATTGCTCTTTTGCCTGCGCGTCGTCGTCTTCCCGCCCGTAGACCTCGTAGAGGTTCAGGCGCAACTGGATGGGGTACAGCGGGCCTTCCGGCACGCTCGCCGGCAGATTACTCAGGGCAAGCTTGTATTCTTGCTCGGCTTCGGGCAGGCGGTCCTCGGATTGAGCTTCGGCCCCCTGAATGGCGTGCAGACGGTAACTATTGGGATCGATGCGACGCGCGGCGTCCAGGAATTCCTTGGCATCGTCCGGGCGTCCCGCATTGATGCACGCCTGGGCTGCGCTCAGGTTCAGGCCGATGCTGCTCTTCGAGGACCTTGCCAGACGCGAATATAGTGCCGCGGATTCCTGCTGTCTTCCCGCCAACTGATACGTATAAGCAAGTTCCGCCTGCGCATCCGCATTCTTTGTCGGCAGTGCCTGCAAGGTCGCGATGGCCTGGTCGTACTTGCCTTCGTCGCGATACTGGCTGGCGACGGCACGGAGCACTTCTGGATCCCGGGGCCCTCGACTTTTCGCGAGATCCAAATACTTCGTGAACTGGTCCGGTTGGCCGAGTCGCGAATAGGCGTGGGCCATCAACAGCTCGGTATGCGCTGTGGGTTGTAGAGCGTCAGCTCGCTGCAGCAGACTTAAAGCTGCCTGCGGGTCGCTGTTGAGCATCAGTTCCCCGGCCAATTGCAGGCTGTTGGCATCCTTCGGATTCGCCGCGACTACCTTCTGCAACAGCTGTTCCGCTTCCTGAGTGCGACCCATCTTGGCGTAAGTCTGCGCCAGACCGGCAAGACCGCGGACTGAATTGGGTTGAAGCTTAAGACCACGGTTGAAGGCGTCGATGGAGAGAGGATATTTTTCGTTCAGCCGGGCGGCGTAACCCAGCAGAAACCACAGTTCCGGATTCTGCGGAGCTGACTTTGCGGCCTGCTCAGCGTACGTTACGGCACCCGCGAAGTCATTCCGCTTGAGCGCATCCTGGGCAGCGCGTGCCTGGCGTGCTACCTGTATGCCCGAACCCCAACTGAAATCATTGCTTTGGCTGGAACTACCCTGTGTATTTCCGGATTGCTTGGAGTCGGACGGAGATTGGCCGTTGACATCGAAACTCTGGCAAATCCCCCGGCCCGATAAGCCAAGGATCATGACAAGGCAAAAGCTCGTGAGCGGAAACCGGCTTTTCACGTAGTCACCACACTCTAAGAGTTAGAAGACCGCGCAAGGCGGCCTCCCGCAGAGAAGTCCTGCGGTTCTTTTCAGATGCCACGTTGAGGGCTAGGTTTGCTTCTCTCCTGTGCGGCCGCAGGCGAATCCGGTAAACCTTGTAGGCCGCTTCTGCCATCCAATGTGGCTGCCTTAAGACACAGGAGTGTATGACCGCATGACGCCGAACCAAACTTACTCTCGTCCAATTCCGCTGTTGGCGATTGTTTTAGTGGCCTTGGCTGTCCATGGACCTTTGTTGCTGATGCAATTGCCGTCGGGGTCGTTTGACGCGAATTTCCATATCTTTCTCGCATCCCACTACGCACATCACTGGTTTAGTCCCTGGAATGAAAAATGGTTTGCGGGCTTCTCGCAAACCACATACCCCCCGCTGACTCACCAATGGATCGCAATCGTGTCCAGCGTGGCCGGTCTTAAGATGGCCTATATGATCGTGCAACTGGTGGCGGTTTTGTTGCTGCCCGTGGGCGTGTTTCGCTTTGCCAAGATCTGGGTGGATGAGCGTTCCGCTTCCTATGCTGCATTAGGATCAATCTTTCTGGGAGCGTTGTCCTTCCTGGTCTACCAAGCGGGCCAGTTGGCAACCGTAACCTCCGCGGCCTTATACCTGAACGCGCTGCCATATTTCTTTGAATGGTCGGAGGAGGGATCGGGCCGTTCATTTCTCAAAGGAATCTTCGTTAGCCTGGCGGCAGCCGCAGCTCACCATGTCACTTTGATTTTCGGTACGGTGCTGTTCGCCGTACCCGTGCTCTGGGTGGCCTTGCTGGATGCTCGCGATGGACGCACTCGCGGCGCCATGGGGGCAGTCGCCGGACGAGCCATCGCTTTCGCTGTGGTGGTCGCTCTCGGAGTCGGAGCTGTGCTTTTGCCTTACTGGATGACCCTGATCCAACACCCAATTCATCAGATCCCCATCCCCCACGACAGCCGCAACAACTTACTTTTGAACTCGACGACAGGCATCAACTACTTCCTGATTCCTTACGGAGCGTTATTGATTGCGCTGCCATTCATCTTCTGGCGAGGTGCATCGGTTCGCCGGCTGCGTCCGCTTTTGTTCGGATTCTGGCTCACGATGATTTTCGGGCTAGGCGGCACCACCCCGTTGCCAAGATGGCTTCTAGGCCGGGCCTATGAGATTTTAACCTTCGAGCGCTTCACATTCTGGGCCACGCTGATGGTCATGCCCATTGTGGGCTTGCTCGCGATCCAACTGCTCGATCGTTTTCGAGCCAAAGCTGCGGTCGGCCTGTCCTTGGCAGCCGTGGTGACCATCGGTGCAGCCCTGTGGTGGTTGAACGCCAATCCTTATCGTCCCACCGGCACGATCAACGTGCAGCCAGTAGTTGCATTTCTAAATCGGGATGGCCACGATTCCTATCGCTACCTGACGCTTGGCTTCGGTAGCGAACTCGCTAAAGTCTCCACCTACACCGACGCGAGCAGCGTGGACGGTGACTACAACTCTGCGCGTCTGCTGCCCGAAATGACCCATTACGGCTCCGCGCAGTTGACCAACGCGAAGTTTTACGGCTCGGCCGGAATGGCTTCTCTGCGCGCCATGCTCGAACACGCCAACCGTTATGGTCTGAAATACATCTTCGTTCACGATTCCTATTACGAGCCGTTGTTGACCTTTATCGGTTACCGAAAGACGGAAACTTTCAATAACGGGGAAATTACCGAGTGGTCAAAAGATGATGTTCCACCCGCGCACCGCATGCAGTCCGACGCCGTTCCCCCGGCGTGGATGGGCCTGCTGTGGGGCACGCTCCCCATCGGAGCGAGCATACTGGCGATTTTCCTGGTTGTGCTGCTGCCTTCAGGGCGAGCGCGAAGAGCCCTCGAGCCGCCGATCCGTGTGCAAGAACCGGAAACACACTACGTAGCCTGAATAGAACCGAGGAAGACCAATGAAACGTGCTCTGCCCATTGTCATTGTCCTGGCTGCCGTCACAGTCTTGTTGATATTTGTTGGCATGACCTTCGGCCGGTCCAGCGGGACGGTCGGCATTGCGTCGGGCTCTGCTTTACCGGGATTCAGCGATCGTGCGTCTACACCGGAGCAGGCCCTCTCGAATTTCCTGCAGGATGTCCAGCGCCGCAATTGGGATCGTGCCTTCGCCGGCGTTGAGCGGACCAGTGAGGCCGTCAACAAGCTGGACTTCATCCAGGAGTGGACCGGAACCAATGGGGGACTCCGTTCATTCTCGAGTCTCGAAAAGTATGAGGCCCGGCCGCTGCACGCGACCAACTCCGAAGCTCAGATGCGAGTCCGCATGCAGTGGACGACCCCGGTCGGCCCGGTTGAAGACGTGCGCGATTTCCAGTTGGCCAAGCGCGGCGAGGAGTGGAAGGTCGTCTGGAATCAGACTCCGCTGCCCAACGTGCCCGCCCAGGTCGTTCCGGTCAACTACTTGCGCTGGGATTTGGTGAGTGGCACATCCAGCGATCAGTGGGGATCGCATAACGTCGATTCACCGCACGTGCGCATCGTGTCCATGAATGCCATTGACTCGGCGGAAGGCACCGTCGTCATGGGTGAGGTGGTGAACGAAGATACGATTCCGGCGTTCGTCAACGTGAATGCTACTCTGGTTGACGCCGCCGGCAATCCCATCGACGACGAGAGCAGCTTCGACAAGATTCTGCACATCCTGCTGCCCAAGCAAGTATCGCCTTATCGCATCGATTTCCCGACAGCTAGCCTGAGCAAAGTGAAGAACGTCCGTATGGACGTGAAAGCCACACTGGTGCCGGCCTCTTCTGATCCGGTCATAGGAGTCATGAATCAAAAGCTGGACCAGGACGCGCAGGGCCGCTCCGTGCTGCGTGGAGAGTTATTGAATCAGACGGGGCAAACCGTGAATATTCCGCACGTGATCGCCAGCTTCTACGACAACAATGGCAAGGTGATCTGGGTGTCCGATGGCTATGTGCAGCAGGCGCTGCTTCCGCAATCGACTCAACCGTTCGCGGTAGAAGTTCCGAAATCCGTTGCAGGGAAGGTTCAGAACTTTCATGTCGTCGTCAATCAATACAGCCTTCAGAAGTCATAAGGTTTCGCGGTACTGGATGGGCCTGCTGGCGGCGCTGTTCTGTGTGTCCGGCGTAAGCCTGGCGCAGGACGTCGAGGTGCGCGTACCTTCTGGAGCGGTAGCGGGACAGCCGACTTCCATCTCGACCACGGGGAGCGGATCTGCCACTTTTTATCTGGTGGGGCCCACCATTGCCGTGAAGCGCGACGTGCAACTCGGCCAGGAAATTCCGCTGACCGCCAGGCAAATTGAAGCTGCTGGGCGATATGTCGCCACGATCTGCGGCAGCAGTTGCAGCAGTTCCGTGTTCTTTGTCACGGCAGCGAAGCCTTCCAGCCTTACATTCCTGGTGCACCCTTCGCGCGCGCCGGTGGGCCAGCCTGACATGATCAGCGGTGTCGCATTCCCGTTCGATGGATTCGGCAACCAGGTCTTTGCGCAGGAGACAGTTCAGTTCGAAATCAGATCCAAAGACTCAAAGCTGGCGTCGCACAGTGTTCAAACGCAGAACGGTGTCGCGTGGTTTCGCACCAGCTCGGGCAAGTCTGCGGGAGCGGTGCAGGTAGCCGCGTCACTGAATGACGTGCAGGCCAGACGCGTGGTTCAGCAGGTCGCTTCCGACCCTTGCCGGCTGCAGATCAAAGCCCAGCGTACTGCAAAGGGAGTCGAGGTCCAGACCGAGCCGGTGCGCGACTGCGCCGGGAATCCCGTTCCCGACGGCACCATTGTCACTTTTACCGCGAAGAACGGCGATGAAATCAGCACCGTCGATGCCCCGATCAAACAGGATGTGGCGCGCGCTCGCATCGCGGCGAAAGGTTCCATTGTCATCTCCGCTGCTTCGGGCGTGGTGATGGGCAATGAGATACGTGTAGGCGCGGAGTAGCGAGGCAATATGTCCATGACGCGAATACGAATCCCGATCGTTTGTGTGGCACTGGCTCTTTTAGCCGGCAATCTCAAGGCAGCGGACGCGTCGCCCCAGGTCACCTTGAACGTGACCAAAGCTGCGCCGCGAGCGGTTGAATCCCTCACGCAACGCGCCCTGCTTCGCGATTACAAGTTTGCATGGACGAACCTGGCGCTGGCGCTGGAGTCGAATTCTACCGAATCGCTCAACGGACTCTTCGCAGGTAACGCCAACACCTGGCTCAAGGACAAAGTGAGCACCCAGCGACAGAGCGGCTTGTCCTCGCGTTATTCGAATCAGGCCCACAAAGTGGACGCCGTTTTCTATGCGCCAGAAGGCGACGTAATCGAGCTTCACGACACGGCCGAATATGACTACCAAGTCCTGGATGGGGGCAAATCGATCCACAGCGAGCACGCGGTAGTGCACTATGCGGTGCTGATGACGCCCGGAGCCGATCGCTGGGTTGTGCGACAAATCCAGGCAGTTCAACACTTTTGAGGGATCCCGCCAACGCCAACCACCCCCGGATGGAGTGGCATCTAACTGAATTCAAGCGGTGCGAGTGGAGTCTACTTTTGTCTAAAAAACTGCTAGCGATCGCGATTGTGTGCTTCATGGTGGGGACGGGCTGTACCTCGCCCGGAGCGCACCTCGTACCGCATCAGAACTTACAGGCCCCGAATTCCTGGCCTAAGCTGCTGGCAGTCTATATGCCCTGGTTTGGGAATCGCGTGCACATGGATGTGGGCTACGTAAGTTACGACCCGAACGTACTCCGGCACCAGATCGAGCAGGCGCGCCACATGGGTATCACGGGCTTCGTGGTGGACTGGTACGGAGAGAGCCAGCCGTTTTCCGATCACAATTTCGCTCTGATGCAGGAGGCTGCCGACGAGAGTCATTTCCAGGTCGCCCTTCTCTACAACGAATCCGCCGACGAAGACGCGCAAGCTACGGACGACGCCATGTCCGCGATGGACAAGGCGTACAACGCGTACATCGGGCCGCAAGCTCCGCATCGCAATGCTTATTTGACCTATAACGGCCATCCGGTAATCTTCATTTTCCCCAAGCATGGCCACATCAACTGGGACCGCATTGTCCAACACTGCCAGTCCTGGGAATCGTCCCCATATTTTTTCTATAAAGACGAGCCTCAGGCAAAATATCTCGCCGATTTCGCGGGCCTCTATGCCTGGGTACAGCCGGGGCCCAAGGGCTGGACGCCCGATGGAAGTAATTGGGGCGAGCAGTACCTGGATGCCTTCTACAAAAACATGCGCAACAAGCATCCGGACAAGATCGCGGTGGGCGCGGCCTGGCCAGGATTTGATGATTCAGGGGCGAAATGGGGACTGAATCGCCACATGCAAGCGCGCTGCGGACGGACCTTCGAAGATACGCTGCACCTGTACAACCGCTACTTCGATGCGGCTCATCCGCTGCCCTTCGTAATGATCGAAACATGGAACGACTACGAGGAAGGCACCGCAATCGAGCGCCTCAACGTTGCCAAGTGCAGCCAGAATGTTCCGTCCGCTGCGGACGCGCAGTGAAGTCCGGCCTGCAACCTCAAGCGTTACTGTGACATCCAAGTGACGGCGTTTCAGCGTTCCACAATAATCAGGGGAGTCCTAGCGATGGAGCCTGTGCAGGAGTCGAGCAAGAGCATCCAGTTACTTTCCGAACTCGTCTGCAACAACGCGGCGAGTTCGAGCACGTCCACGGGAGTAGCGATCAGAACGACTCCGATCCCCTCGCCTCGGCTGGCAGAGCTCACCGCCGTTCTCCGGCAGGAGGATCTCGAGGAACTCAGGGCACTTGCAGCTTCCAACCACGTTGTCATTCGCGCTTTCCATTCGCTCGGCCCCATCCTCGACGTTGAAGGAAACCGGCAGGCGGCGGAATGGGTTCATGCCGCGGTTGAAGAAGAACGATTGCGAATTCAACATGCCCTGGGATTTTTGAATGACATTTGCACTGCCCTGCAGCAGCGCGGATGCCCTGTCACCGTGATCAAATCCTTGGATCATTGGCCCGATTTGGGCAGTGATCTCGATCTCTACACCGATGCCGAAGCCGACCGTGTAGTTCAGGTGATGACCTCGAAGTTCCATGCGAAACTTGATAACCGCAGCTGGGGTGATCGCCTGGCAAACAAATGGAATTTTGTGGTGCCCGGCCTGCCCGAGCTGGTGGAATTTCACGTCGGACGCCTGGGGCAAACGGGAGAACAGATGGCCGTGACCCGTTCCGTATCCGCCCGCACGCGAAGCAAGACTATCGGACACTTTGCTTTCAATGTGCCTGCGCCCGAAGATCGCATCGTGATCAGCACGCTGCAGCGCATGTATCGGCACTTCTACATTCGCCTCTGCGACATCGTGGACAATGCGGCGCTGCTGGACCAGCACCTGGTCGACTTCGAATACCTGCATTCTCTGGGCGCTTCGGCTGGCCTTTGGGACGGCATAGCGACGTACCTGAATATCATCTCTGAGTACATGGAAGCGTACCGGGGATATGGAGTTCCGCTGCCGTCATTAGTAACCGGATCGGCAAAATTCGGGGCTGCAAAGGTCCGTTTCCGCCGTCAATTCCTGCGGGTTCCGATTCTGCCCCAGTCCATCAATCTGTACGCGGGTGAACTCAAGACGCTGCTGATGAATGGTGATCTGCGCAACAGTCTTCGGCTGAGTCTCTTGCCAGGTCTGGCCACGGCGGCGGCTTTGGAGCAAAAGCTCACCGGCAGCGATAAAGGCATTTGGTAGTTCGGTGGGCGCGACGGAATGTAGGGGCTCACACAAAGAGTACTACCCGGTTCACCGGATTGCTGCGTACCGGCCCGTCACTTAGCGTCGGAATCGGACGTTTGTTGATGAATTGCGCTAGGAGCGCGCCAACCCTGCTCGCCTCAGCTCCGCGCGCGCTCAAGGTTCTATGAGTAAGCGAGATCGACATTAGGAGCATTCTTGTGACCCGCATCTTGATCGTCGATGACAATCCCGCCGTACGACGCTATTTGCGGGCCATCCTGGAGCAGCAAGAATCCTGGAAAGTCTGTGGCGAGGCCAGGACCGGCGCAGAAGCTTTGCAGGAGGTGCTTGAGGCTCCTCCCGACCTCATCGTGCTCGACTATCAATTGCCCGATCTGAATGGGGTGGACGTTGCCCATCAGATTGCGGAAATGTTCCCCAAGATCCCTATTCTCATGGTAACGCTGCATTTGTCCGCTCAGCTCTCGGAAGCCGCCCGGGACGCGGGCGTTCGGGGTGCCTGCGCCAAGCAGGATATAGGTTCGGTTATCGAGGCCGTCAATCTGCTTTTGCACGACAAAACGTATTTTCCGATGAACTCAGCGACTTCTTCGGCCTGAGAAACGAAGTCTTTTGACGAACTCAACTGCGGTTACACCCGAAATACAGGATTCCCTGTATTGGACCTGTGGATTCAAGGAGTTAGCCTCTTTTTGGCGTATGCGCGGACCTTTCGGCTGGTTCGTGTGCAGAGAATCCCGGTTATTGGTCAGGCTGTCACATCCGTTCGGATATATGTGGCGAATCGTCTGGTCGGTTTCCCCCGAAGGAACTGAAACAGGATGACAATTCGCATACTTTTGGTGGATGATCACCCCATTGTCAGGCAGGGGCTGAAAACCCTGTTAGAGGGTCATTCGGAGTGGGAAGTGATAGGCGAAGCCTCTGATGGCGCGGAAGCCATCGAGAAAGCGAAAGATCTTCATCCTGATGTCATGGTGCTCGACGTGACCATGCCCCGAATGAATGGTCTGGAGGCATGCCGGCTGTTGCGGCGTCAGGCTCCTGGCCTGGAAATATTGTTTGTGACGCAGCACGACTCGCCGCAAATGATGCGGGAGGCTTTGGATGCGGGCGCGCGCGGATACGTGGTGAAGTCGAATGCCGCGCGGGATCTGCTCGCCGCTGTCGAAGCTGTAAGCCAGCACCGGGTCTTTACGGCCTTGCACGGCCGCACAGTCCCGGAGTTGAGCTAGTTCTTAACGCATTTTGCTGTGGAGAGGGGCGATTATGAAACTAAGGATCCTATTAGCAGACGACCACGAAATCGTGCGCCGCGGCTTGCGCGCACTTCTTGAGAAGCATGAAGGTTGGGAGGTCTGTGGCGAGGCGAGTGACGGTCGCGAAGCGATCGACAAAGCCTTGCAGCTGAATCCGGATGTCATCATCGTCGACGTCGGGATGCCTAACCTGAACGGCTTGGACACCACTCGCCAGCTCCTTCAGCATGATCCGCACTTCAAGGTCATCGTCCTGACGATCACCGACTCGGATCAGGTGATTCGGGAAGCGCTCGACGCTGGCGCCCGGGGCTTCGTCTTGAAGTCCGACGCAGCGCGCGACCTCGTCTCGGCGGTGGAGGCTTTGCAGAACAAGCGCATGTTCTTCACGCCCCGAGTCAACGACCTGGTCCTGGCGGGCTTCCTGGAGAAGGGTCAGACGGTGTCACGCAATGAAGCTCCCAAGCTGCCTACATTGACTGCCCGCGAGCGCGAGATTACCCAGTTGCTTGCGGAAGGGAACAGTTCGAAGGAAGTGGCGTCTCTGCTGAATCTCAGCACCAAGACGGTGGAAACGCACCGCAGCAATATCATGCGGAAATTGAGCTTCCACTCTATCCGCGACCTGGTGGTTTACGCGATCAAGAACAATTTGATCCAGATTGAATTGCCGCCGCCGAAGACACCAGCGGGGCCTACGGCGGCGTAGAAACCTTCTTCAATACCCCCGCAGCTAGCGCACTGTCTCCCCGGGGTAGTACCCGCTGCGCGTGCGCACCGTCAGACGGGTGCGTCCCGCGACACGGGCTTCCGCTCGAATTGCCTGATATTCCTTCCCAATGTTGGGGCCAGGATTGTAGGCGATGGTGTATTGGCTGCGGATATCGTGAGCCACCGTTCGGCTGATCTCGTTCACCTCATCCACATTCTGCGGGAAGAAGGCGACGCCGCCGGTACTCGCCGCGAGGTCCTGCAACGCTTGTCGTCCCGAGCGGGTCATACCTTCCTCGGTTAATCCGATCGCGTACACCGTGGCGCCTTTATTGGACTGCAGTTTTCGCATGGCGTCCTGCAGCGTTTCCCTGCTCATATTGTCTTGCCCGTCGGTGATCACGATGAGGACTTTCTTGTTCAGCCGCGGATTGTTTCGCAGATGTACGCTGGATGCCACAACGGCGTCGTAGAGGGCGGTACTGCCGCGGCTCGAGGTCTGGTGTAGAGCCGCCTCCAGCAAATGCGGGTCGGAGGTGAAGTCCTGGTCCAGATAAGGGGTCTGGCCGAAGTTCACTACGAACACCTCGTCCTCCGGATTGCTGGCCTTGATCAGGTTCATGACGGCTTCATTGACCCGGGTGCGCTTGTCGCGCATAGAACCCGAGTTATCAATGACGATCCCGATTGCGACCGGCACGTCTTCTCGAGCAAACGAGGTAATCGTTTCCGGCTGTCCATTTTGAAAAATCTGGAAGTCGTTGCGGGTCAAATTAGTGACCGGCCGCCCCATCTCGTCAACGACGGTCGCGTGCAGAAACACTTCCTGCACCTGCTTCTTGAAAACAAACCTGCTGTTGTCATCCCCGGTGGGAGATTCGGACGTAATGGACGGACTCGCGGGCTGCTCGCCGTTGGCGGGCACCTCCTCGGGAGCGTTTTGCTGCACCGACGGCGGCGGCGGCGCGGTGCGTGGGGGAAGATCCATGGGATTGTCCTGCGCCCGCAATGGCAAGTGCAAAGCAACAGCTACGGCCGCGATTACCACCAGCCTACTGGTGAAGCGGAGATATGGGGTGCTGCCCAGAGCCATGAGCCTCCTCCGTGAACAGGTTTTGATGCCGATAGCAGCGGAAGCGCCTACCAAAAAAGAGCGCCACGCCTACAGTCCGACTAAGGAAATTCCTGATCACCTGCGGGATTCAATGTAGGTCGGAGTGATCGCTCTTTTCCCTACGGCTGTGTAGCTGCAGACGCTTCGTCCGCCGACCCCGGACGGGGGCGTCCGGGCTCCACATTCGGGGCTACATGTTCGGGCAGCGGAAAAACTTACACGAGTCATGAGGAACATCGCCCGCGAAGTCGTTCATACGAAGGGCGGCAGCAGTTTGGCATGATTTTTGCTTTGGCAAACTCGATAGCACTAATGGGCCATTCCTTTTTTGAGCACCTGGAGGAGAAATGCTTCGTATTCTCATTGCTGACGATCACGAAGTCGCCAGGAGCGGAATTCGGGCTGTGCTCGAAAGCCACCCTGGCTGGGAAGTCTGCGCTGAGGCCAAGGATGGCCGTGAGTCCGTCGATCTTGCAGCTGCCACCAAACCTGACCTGGTCTTGCTCGATATCGGAATGCCAAATCTCAACGGGCTCGAGGCGGCCCGCCAGATCCTCGCTACCGCCCCCGACGTAGCCATCCTGATCCTGACGATGCACGATTCGGACAATGTGGTCCGTGAGGTACTGCGGGCCGGTGCTCGGGGTTATCTGCTCAAGTCGGACGCGGGCCGTGATCTCGTGGCTGCCGTTGAAGCCCTCCAAAGCCAGCGCACATTCTTCACAACTCGTGTCAGCCAGATGGTCCTCGACGGTTTTCTGGACCGCGAAAAGCCCGGTCACAGCTTAAAAAGGGATGATTCGACAGGAGTGCTGACCTCGCGTGAGCGCGAAGTCATTCAGTTGCTGGCGGAGGGAAAAACCAGCAAAGAAGTGGCCGTCGCACTCAACCTGAGCGTCAAGACGGCGGAAACTCATCGCACCAACCTCATGCGGAAACTCGACCTCCACTCCGTTGCCGACTTGACTCGATACGCCGTGCGCAATGGGATCGTGCAGGTGTTCTGAGTCATCCCCCCGCAAGATTGTGTGTCTACAGCGTACGCTGGATAGACTGCCATGGATGTTCTGCTTACGCTGGCCCCCGGAGTGTGCACGCCAGCCTGCGAGGCCAGCGGAAGCGGAGAGAAAACAACCATGCTCTGGACGATAGCGGTCCTGCTACTAATCTTGTGGCTGCTTGGAATGGTCAGTTCCTATACCTGGGTGGATTCATTCACATCCTGCTTGTGCTTGCGGTGATCGCCGTACTCATCCGCATCATTCAGGGTAGAAGTCCTGTATAGGTTCCGGGATTCACCGTAAATTCATTTCAGATCCCCTCCTCCCGAGAAACTTAGACCAAACATTCCCCCTTGCTCAGACATCTCATCTTCAGCGGGAAGCGGTGCGCAGACCTCCGCATGCCACCACGATACCCGCATCGCAGTCGCTCTTTAATTCAGCAGAAGGAGACACCATGAACAAGGATCAGGTGGAAGGGAAAGTCAAGGATATCGCCGGCCGCGTGCAACGCCAGGCGGGTGAGTGGTCCGATGACCCTGAACAGCAAGTGAAGGGCGCGGCAAAACAAGCCGAGGGCAAGGTCCAGAACGCCTGGGGCAAGGGCGTCGATGCTGCGAAAGACGCGGCGGACAGCTCCAAATCTAGTGCCAAGCCTTCGCAAAACGTGACCGAGGACGACAAGGACTCACGTGACACAAGGCGCACTGGCAGCTAGGGAGTGAAACTCGGCTGCCGGACCGCTTTGGCAGGCTTCGGCAGCCGAGGCCAAGCTTTCTACATGAAGTTCCGCAATGAACCCCTAAAACAACGCCGCATTCTGAACAGGTAGTACTTCTCGCCGTGATCCCTAGCCTACTGTATGTTCTCCCGCACAGCAGAAGGCTTAAATAGGCTCATCACGTAGGAGATAAGAAGACAATGGCGACCAAGCCCTTGCAAGCCGCTTCCATCAACAACCCGCAACAAATGTTCGAGAGTGCGCTCTCGGTGGCGACACAGCGCGGAAGCCGCAGCCCCCGCATAGCAGCCCGGACACAGCCGATCGCCCCGCAGCAATCGGAACAGCAAGTGGAAAAGCGCGCTCTTACCGATGCAGCCCGCGCGCTCGCGACGCTGTGGAAGCTTTCGCCCAAACTAGTTCGCTAAGGAGGTTGAGCATGGTTCGACCCGTTGGCGCTTTCTTGCTGGTGTTCGCATTGCTGAGCCTGATCGTTCATCAGGTCGGTGTGTTTGAATTCCTGGTAGCAGTTGGGGCCGCTTTGCTGGCGTGGGATGTTACGCTGGCCCGTTTCTCCAAGACTCCGCCGCCGGCCGGCAGTCTTCGCGGCCCGCTTCTCTGATCCATCAATTAGGTTTTGGATTGTCTAGGCGGCAGAGCTTCGCGGCAACGACGCCTTGGCCTTAGGCACGTTTTCCCCATGCTGGACGTCGATCTCGATCAATGCAGTGATCAAACTGGCGGCCCAGCGGTACACGTTGTACTCCTCGATGGTGTGGCGCATGTTTCGCATGCGCATCTGCTTCTGTTCGGGATCCATCTGCAGCCCCGCGAGAATGGCATCAGCCATCTGATCGGTGTCGTAGGGGTTGACTTGCAGGGCGTCCCGCAGTTCGTGCGCAGCCCCCGTGAAGATGCTCAGGATCAAAACTCCAGTTTCGTCCTGGCGGGCGGCCACGAATTCTTTTGCCACCAGATTCATTCCGTCGTGCAGGGAAGTCACCAGGCACAAATCTGCGGCCTTGTAGTAGGGGCGAATCTCCTTGTGGCTGTGCTGCCGGTTTAACAACACGATCGGTTTCCACTTGTCTTTCTGAAAGCGCCAGTTGATTCTTCCCGCTTCAGCTTCGACCTCGGCATCAAGATCGTGGTACCGCTTGAGGTGGCTGCGGCTGGGCGCGCCAATTTGAATGAACGTGAACTGTCCCTGGTAGCTGGGGTATTTTTCGAGAAAGCGCTCTACCGCCAGAAAGCGTTCGAGGATGCCCTTGGTGTAGTCGATCCTGTCGACACCCACGGCCAGGAATAGAGCGTCCAGATCCAGGCTCTTCAGTAAAGCAGCTCGGGCTTCCGCCGGGGGCTCTTCTACATCGCTCTCGGATGTGATGTCGACGCTGATGGGAAAAGGCCGCGTCGTGGTGAAGTGCCCAAGCTGCTGCACGGAGAAGTGCTCCCAATCGATTCTCGATTCCACTACCCGATCGGCAGTCTCAAGAAAGTTATTGCAATGGGACTGCAGATGAAATGCCACCAGATCTGCGCCCAGCAAGCCGTCCAGTAACTCGCGCTGCCAAGGGCAGATCCCAAACGTCTCGGGGTTTGGCCACGGGATGTGCCAGAAAATCGCTACGTGAGCGTCGGGTCTTCTTTGTTTGATCAAACGCGGGAGCAGGGCGAAGTGGTAGTCCTGCACCAGGACGACGGGATTTTCAATGCCGCGCATCTCTTCCAGTACTGCCTCGGCGAATTTCTGGTTGACCTCCTGATATTGCCTCCAGTCTCTGTCCCGGAAGATCGGCCGTGTGTGCGCGATGTGGCACAAGGGCCACAGGCCTTCGTTCGAGAATCCGTAATAGTAGCCTTCCTCCTCTTCCTTGGTGAGCCACACGCGACGCAGAATGTAACGCGGATCGTCCGGGGGGACGGGCAGACGCCCGTTACGATCTGCTGTCTCCCGATCGGCCGCTCCGCTGCCGTGTGCGATCCAGGTGCCATCACAGGCGCAGAGCACTGGCTCCAGCGCGGTCACCAGCCCACTCGGAGGCACGACCACTTCCACCGAGCGTCCGTCTCGCACGTGCATGTACGGCTCGCGGTTCGATACCACAAAGAGGCGGCCGACGCCCAGACGTGCGCGTACATCGGCTGCCAGCCTCTCCCGGGTCCATTGCGACTGACCTTCTACCCGGAGCCGTGCTTCTCGCTGGGCGGCATTGCGTGCCGTGTTTAGGCTTTCCGCAAAGGTTGCGACTTCCTTGGCCAGCGGCCGAAATAGCTCGACATCGGGAACCCCGATTCGCGATGAGGGCATGCGCCCAGTACGCAGAGCCCACATCCAGTGCGCAGTTCGCGCGATCGGACCTTCGATGCTCCAGCGCACGATAAGCAACGTAATAAGCGCGATGAGGACAACATAGGCAAGGCCACTGAGAAATGTTTCGCGCCAGATGCGAAGCCCCTGTGCGCGGATGTACTCTGCATCGTGAACTACGGCCAGTGTGCCCAAAAATTTGTCGGGCGAACGTAGCGGCACCGCGCAGATGTGAACGTGCTGATCACCGAGCTTCTGGAACGCGTCGATTTCCCGGCTTTCGTGCAAGCTCTGCTGCACGACGGCGGGAGCATTCTGAAGCCTCGGCCCCAGATCATTGGTCATGGCTACGACGTTTCCCTGTGGGTCGTAGACCGCGAGGCCGATGAGGTTCTCACGATTGGCAAAGCGTTGCACCGTTCTTCGCAGGGTTTGGGTTGCACCGCGCTCGAGGTCGCGCTCGACATTGCCCGCCAGGCTTTCGCCGAGGACCTCGGCACGCCGCTGCAGGTCACGTCTCAGGTTTCTCTTATTCCAGAGGACTTCGTACTCGGAGGAGCACAGCGATACGAGGATCACTCCCACGATCAACGCGATGATGAGCCTGGCGCTAAGCAGTCTCATGCGGTTGACCAGCGGAATGGACTTGGCAGCACGCCATAGGGATGGCTCATTGAAGAGTAGCCCGTCTCGAAACCATTTTGATGCCAAAGACAGGTGGCATGGCTGCCGACACAATGCGCCGCCCCTTCACCACAGGGCTTGCCCCTACGTCCCTGTACAGAAATCACTTGATGGACCCATTCCAGCGCGGGCAGTAGAACGTTTATATAGAGCTTGCTTTTATATAGAGCTTGCTTTGCCGCTGGCCGGAACATCGATGTGCTCTGAACCGATTTGAGCGAGTTCGCGTTGCGCGTCGTAGTTGCCATGGCTTCGTCTTTCGGGAGTGTCGTATATGGGTCGACTGACGAACTTTATCAGCGCGTTCTTCCTTGCCACGGTTACGTGTGTGCTCGGCCAACAACCCTCGGCTAACCCGCAGACACCGGAAGATGCATTCCAGACGCGCGAGTTGATTGCATGGTCGACCCTGCAAAAACCCCAGCCTGCACCACAGCCCTTGCCGCCGCGAGATACTCCAATTCCTCAGCCCGGCGAGCAACCCGATCAACAGGCAAAGTCTCCCGGCAATTCTCAAGCAGAGCAGTCGCCTGCCGATTCTTTCACCGGCAAGATCGTTAAAGATGGCGCTGAATACGTCTTGAGGGCAGCGGGCAGCACCACGTATCATCTCGATCAGCAGGGTGAGTTCCAGCGCTTCGAGAATCAGAACGTGCGAGTGACTGGGAAGCTGGAGACTGGCACCAACACCATTCACGTGGTCAAGGTGGAACTGCTCTCCTAGCAGTCAGGTTCGGAATGATTTTAAAAAGCCTGCCGGGTCGCGACAGGCTTTTCTCATAGGCGCGACGTCAATGCCTCGGACTGGAATCCGAAATATCGATGACGTGCAGCGTGTTGGAAACAGAATCCATGGTCGCTGTCACCTTTACCCTCTTGCCCGCGTAATGCATGGCTTTCTTCTGGTCGTCCAGCTTGTATGAAGTGTGGGCAATCGCGTTCTTGAGAATGAATTGGTCTCCCAGTTTCACAATCTTTCCCTCGAAGCTGCGGGCGGACTGCAACGCGCCTGCGGGTTCGCTTGCCCGATCTTGCGGGATGGAATCGGCCTCACCACTGGGTGGATTTGTTGGGGGTGTTTGCTGGGCCACTGCTCCGACGGCACAACCAGCTAATCCCAACAACAGAAGAGTCAATCGAATTCGTCGCATATGAACCCTCCAATCGTCAGCGCATCCAGATGCAATCCAGCAAACAAAGCAGCTGTGAGCCCCATGCGGCTACGGTTGTTTGTTGCGCAGGAGTAACGCAGAGAGTCCAAACTTTCGCGGAACTCGGGAGGATGGAGAGGGCGAAATGGCGAAAATCCACAGGTAGGCGTGATTGTACAAGATTCACCTTAGTGCCCTGTCGCGCCAAATCGCATAACTTTACCTCACTGCACTTCGTGTTGCTGAAGGATTGGCCCTTCCCGCGACGTCGGTTTGGAGAATCAGTATGCGGATAAACGAAACCGTCGCCTACGCCATGTACCCCCGCAATGTCGCTCTTCCGGAGGTAGTTTGTGCGTTGAATCGCGCTGGTTTCGGCAACGAGGATATCTGCATGGTGCTCTCGCCCGCACACCCCGATGCGAGCGTGTTTGACGGCGAAGCAGCCTCCAGCGCTCGCATGATTGCATGGTTCTCGGAGTTGGGGGCGGTTTTCATCCCGACGGTGGGCTTCTTTATTCGCTCACAGGCGTTCTTCCCGCCCTTGTCCACGGAGCAGAGTTTCCCGAGCTTGTCTCGCGGTTCAAGGACACTGCTCAATCTCGGTTTTCCCCACGAGGAAGCCAAACGCCTGGGGCGCGAGCTTTCGGATTTTGGGGCGCTGGTTTACATACCTTGCTCCGAGAGCACGCGGGCGGAGACGGCGATCGAAGTGCTTCAGAACCTGGGCGCGCGCGAGGCCTCGACTCTGGGGCGACCGAAGGCCGTGGCCGTGGCTGCGGCAGCCTAGCTGCCTGACAGGCGTATAAGATTTTCCCCTCCATGGCATGAGAGTTGCGCCGCCTTTCGGCCCCAAGTGCTTGAAGAACCAACTGCTTATCGCAAAATCGTTAAGACTGGCAGAGTACATGCAAGCATCTGAATGGGAGCGCATGCGGAGCATCTCCGCCAGGTGCACCGGAGGGCAATGAACAGGCAGCGGATCGTGATCGAGATCGTTCTGGTCGGCAGCGCGATTTCTGTCGGGCTCGCGCTTTTGCTTGCCAGCATCGGTGCGGCTGCTGGTATCCCGGAAGCTCGCAACGATGCACTTCAGCCGCCGACTGCGACATCGCAAAAAGCAAACCCCGCTGAACAGGTCTTCGACGGAATGGTGACGTGTTCCCGCTGTGGCGCCAGGCACTCTCCCGCTCTGCAACGGCCGGCGACCGTTTGCGTGCGAGTTTGCGTACATGGCGGAGCCACGTTCGCTCTCGTGAGCGCCGACTCATCGTACGTCCTCCAGGGTGACTCCCAGGTTTTGAAGCCATTCGCGGGAGAACGGGCGCGTGTCGTTGGAACGCTCAGCGGCCACACCATTCTGGTCAGATCCGTCAGCGCTGAGAGCTAGCCTGCTCGACACCTACCCTGCCTTAGAGTCAGCGTCTGCGGCTGGATATTTCCCCCCTCGCAAAGTACTCAATGCTCCGGGCCAACGGCTCCATGATCTACCTCGCCCAATGGGACACCGAATACGACGACCCCTGGATCTACCTCGCCCAATGGGACACCGAATACGACGACGCCTGGATCAACTTCGCCGCAAACCACGGCTCCGGGTAGCACGCAACCTTCAACGACTCCGCACGGCAGCTCATCCTCTTCGACCAATGGAGGCAGCAGCACTCCTCATTGAGCAATTGCGAGTCGTCAGTCTAAAAGCGGGTCAATTTGGCCGCTTTTTTTTCTCTCGCCCATCGGATCCTTATGGCATCTCAGCCTTGCCAGGAGATTTCACATGCTTCCATACACTCTCCGGGCTCCGGTGGAGCCCTCCCCAACTCCCGTACAGGATCCAATCGATCCTCCGGAGAATCCGGATGCTCCCGTGCGCGAGCCTGGGCCCGACGATCCGAATCAAATCTGACTTTTGCTGCGACTCCGGATCTCCCGTGGCGGCTACAGAGAACCGCCGATTGTCCGGTGGGTGGCAAACATCAATACTCGTGCAAGATGCATGACGATGAAGTTACGGGAATGCCTCCACATCTGCCGTCGCATTCCACGACCAAAGAGAAGGGCAAAGCAAGAGGAGGACTCATGGCACATTACGGCACGCTCCAAGACGCACCTATGTTCGAGACGAGCGAGGACATTCGCGGAGCCCATGTTTACGGATTGAACGACGAGAAGCTTGGCAAGATTGACGATGTGATTTTCGATCACTCAACAGGAGACATTCGCTACGCTGTAGTCGACACCGGCGGCTGGCTGCACAGCAAGAAATTCCTGGTGCCAGCAGAGAGAATACGTACTTCTGCCAAGCATGAGGATGACTTTGAGGTAAACCTCAACAAGGAACAGATCGAAAGCTTCCCTGCGTACAACCAGTCAGACTTGGAATCAGAAGACAAATGGGGTGACTACGAGAACCGGTACCGCGCGAAATGGGTGAACAGCCCGGTGCAGCATCGGGCGGAAACCGACCGCAACATTACCCCCACCACCTACCAGCAAACGGGCAATCTGAATTCGGAGCGTGCTGAAGCCGCTGTGCACGGAACTCCGCCGCCCAGAATGCCGCAGTCGTCCACGACTAGCAGCCGGGCCGATTTGGATGCTGCTCGTACTCCTACGGAACGAGCTGTGCCAGCCGGAACCGATTCCGTCGTGATCAGCACCAGCGCCAACGGCATCGGTGGCCGTTGGGACACGTTCCAGAGCCGCCTGCGCGAGCGCCGCAACGAGGTGATCTCGCGCTGTCAAACCTGCTCGGATCTAAGTGCGACCAAGCGGGGAAGTGAGAGTACTACGACTCTGAGAAAAGCCGTCTAAAGCAGCCGGAAGCTCTGCCCCAAGCCCGCCGGTAACCAGGCGGGCTTTTTTGATCTCGTGTTTGAACTAAGGCTTTCACCCTAGTCTCCCCGCCGGAGATCGTGCATCTTAGTTGCCGCCGTGATTGCTGGGAACCCCAATAACGGGAGGAGGATTGCAACGCTCGCTCTCGTACTTTTGGTAGCGATTATCGTGATCCTGACGCTTGTCGGCTTGCGGAAGCGAAATGCCCCGGTGAACGAGTCGCCGTTGCATCCTTCAACTGTAATTTGGCAGCTGAGGAACTCAGCGTTCTGAATTCGGCGCCAGTTTCCACAGACTCGACAAGGCTTTTGCAGCATCGGAAAGGGCGCGCTTTTCGGCGCCGATCGCTGATTCGAGTTTGCCGGCGGCCCTCTGCACGATGGGCGTTCTGCGGTGGGACACGGTTCCCGTCAGCTCGGCTCTACGGATATCCCTTACCGCGTTTTCAAAAGAACGCCGCAAGTGTTTGAGGACAACCTGCTTTGTCTCCAAAGCCTTGGTGATCATAGGGAGTCGCTGTCTTTCATGGGAGAGTAATAGAGCGAGTCAAAAAACCCTGGCGACACCGGGCCGAATTCGTGCGCGCCTGAAATTCTGCCCGGGAGGCCGGACTAGGCCGCAACATTCACCTCTGGGACAACACAGTTCCGGAGCGCCCGTAAGGCATACAAGGCGTCATCGAGTACCTGGTCTTCTTCAATGTGATCACTTTTGAGCGTGAACAGGTGTTTTACGCGGTCAAGAATCGCCTTTTCAGCGGCATCAATCCTCGCCGGGATCTTCTCCCTGTCATTCTCAAATAGCGCCGCTTGGTAAAGACTGTGCCAAGCCAGAGAAGAGTCGTACGGATTCCCTGCGGCAGGCTTCTTCATTGATTTGATCCTTTTTTCGAGCAGGCTTACGGTGCATGTCTTACAGGTAGGGAGCGTAACCCGAGTTAAGGAGGGTCGGCATCGGGTGATCGCCGTATTTTGCACAGCTCGCTTGGCCAAGGTTGGCTAACAAGAGCTGGCCGTGGAAGGGCGCAGGCTACGCCCTTCCACGCGCGATGTCCTCAGGCGGCCCGACGACTGCGGCTGCCGCTGGATCTCCGTCTTGGCGTCTCCTCTTCTCCTTCTTCCGACTCTGCCTCTTCTTGCGCTTGCGAATTGATCTGTTCAGCCAATTGGGTCAGTTTCTCATCCGTTTGCTTCTCTTCTTCGAGAGTCTGCTCGAGTAGGGGAACGTGCTCGTCTTCGCCGAGCAACTCGGCAAACTCGCGGACGGTCCCATAGCCGGCAATTTCGTAGTGCTCAACACGCTGTGCAGCCCCGATGATAGCCGCGTCCATGATCGATCCGTCGTAGTCCTCCTTCATGGTCTCAGCGCCTTCTTTCACCAGACCTTCCATCCCGAGGCACTTCTTGCCTGTGGGTTTCTCGTCCATCATCTCGAAGATCTGCTCCAGCCGCGAAACCTGTTCCGAGGTCTGCCGCAGATGTTCTTCAAAAGCCTGCCGCAACTCGGGATTCGAGGCAGCTTTCGCCATCTTAGGTAGGGCTTTCGTCACCTGTGTCTCGGCATTGTATAAATCCCGCAGTTCCGCAACGTATAACTCTCGCATTGCATCGTTAGCCATTCTGTTCCTCCCATTGCTCAGTTCCAGGTGAGCGGCTCGCCCTTCACTGATCTCTCTTTGAAAAGTATGGTTTCTCAAGGGCTGTGAACAATACCCCAGATGCTGTATCGGGTTTTAGGCCTGTTGTTCCTACTTCGCGGAGGGCGCCTGCCTCGACCGGGGTTCTTCCTTATGACCGAAGTCAAGACCGAAGTGAGGTTCACTGCGGGTGCCCGTGATTTTGAAGGGGAGTTCGGTTCCGGCTCCGTTTTTGTGAAAGAACGGGTCGAGGGGTTTCAGGAGAATCGATTTCCACCCCGTGGTCGTTTGCGACAACTTCGCATCCATCCTGAGCTTTCCGTGGAAGTCGAACGTGTTGCCATCGAGACTGTATTTTCCGGTCAGGTTGGCGTGCGTGCCGGGAATCTGAAACTGCAGTGACGAGAAAGACAGCAGCCCGTTGTTGAGTACGAAACTGCCTTGCAAATCTGTGGGCACAACGATCTCAGGCGCGTTCTTGAGCAGCTTGGCCTCTCCCATCCCTCGCAAACTGAAATCATCGATTCGCTTCTGCAATTTGTCGTTGCTGAAATGTCCGCCGGAAACGTGAAACTTGCCCCTGAGTTCTAAGCGGTCGGAAATATCGCCCGCACCTGGCGGCAGGTGCAGCTCCGTGTTCATGGCCACCGCCCCTGACATAATTGGCGGGTCAGTTCTGACTCCCAGTCTCAGCAAGTCTTCAATAGCTGCCCGCGCCATGTGAACATGCAACACGATGTCGTGGCCCGGCGCGTTTGCCAGATGTTCCACCTTCCCGCTCGCGGTAAAGGATGAATGCAGAAAGCTCGCCTTCACCGGTTCCAGATACGTGTCACCGTCGGTGCCATCGACAATGGCGTGAAACTCCGTATGGAGAGGAACCGGATGACCGCTGATGTTGAGCCGGAAATCGGGAGTGTCGGTCTGCCCATTCGCTTCGATCCGGCCTAACGTACCGCCGTACTGCCCGGTCGAAGAGAGAATCCCTGCGATTCCTTTCAGGGTTCCCAAATCAGCATTGGTGAACGAGTACGTCCCCACGACGGCTGAATCGCGAGGGCTACCTTCATTCAGCGGCCCGAATAGTCCAGTAGATCGAATATGCCCGACAGGTTTTGGATTGAGCAGCGTTGCCTGGAACTGCAGGGGCTTGGCGGGACCAATGTCCTGGAGTTGCAGGTCCGCGATATCGAAGACCAGCGGCACCTTTCCGGGCTTGATCGTGTTGATGATCAGCTTGGTATCCGTGCATAAAAATTGAGTGACGGCAATGGACATTTTGCCGCCTCGCCGGCGCATATTGCTCATCTGCTGGCGATCATTTTTGGGCGGGAGGTTCATGGTGAGGCCGTCGACGAAAATCGTATTCACCCGCATGGGCTCGCGGAAGAGGTCCCGGAGCGGAGTATTGAACCGGAACTCCCGGATTTCCAGTAAGGGCTGCACTCCCGCTTGCGAAGGATTGGGATCGTTGGCACCAAATATCTTTAATCCCCGACCTGATACGTGCAGCCCATCCATGACCGAAACATGAAGCTCGGCGAGCTCTACCGGGCTTTTGAAGCGGGTAGCGAGGGTTTCAATCACTCTCGTGCGCAGAATCGGTTCTGCCCGGGAGACTGCGATCCGAATGCATACCAGAGCCACAGCTAACAGGACGAGGCAAATGCCCAGAATCCAGAGCCATAGGCGACGACGACGGCGGCGAGGCGGGAGCAGTACGAGTCCACCGGGGGTCTGCGACGGCGCTGCGGAAGGCGCGGCCAAACTCTATCTGTAGCTTCCCTTCAGATACAAAGGAATCGGGTCTTTCCTGCACCGGTATTCAGCCGCTGGAATTATCGCGGAGTTGTGCGCGGCAGAAACGATTTTGTAGGGCCTGAAACGGTTCCTGGCGCAAAGAAAAGTGCCCAGAAGGGCTCTGTCGCGATGTATCATTGCCGCGTCTGCACTCTAATAGCGCTCGAAGGCGGTAGAGAAATCATGGCCATTGCCTCCCCTAATACGACGGCAAGCACGACCTCAGCACCAGCAAGCGGACAAGGCTACGGCGCTCCTCTGGCCACGGTAACAACGCTATTCTTCATGTGGGGCTTCTTAACCTGCCTGAACGACATCCTGGTGCCACACCTGAAGGCAATTTTCGACCTCAATTACACCCAAGTCATGCTCATTCAGTTCGCCTTTTTTGGGGCGTACTTCATCTTTTCGATTCCCTCGGCAAAGATTATCGACTGGATGGGCTACCAGCGTTCCATGGTTCTCGGCTTGCTGACGATGGGCGTGGGTGCGTTCCTCTTCGTGCCCGCCGCCAGTGTGCCGTCCTACCCTCTCTTTTTGGGAGCATTAATCGTGCTGGCGGCAGGCATCACTTGCCTGCAGGTGGCCGCGAATCCTTATGTGACGGTGCTCGGCAAACCAGAAACCGCATCCAGTCGATTGAACCTTACCCAGGCTTTTAACTCGCTGGGTACATTTCTGGCGCCTTTCTTCGGCGGTCTCCTGATTCTGAGTTCTGCGCCCAAAACAGCAGCAGACATTCGCGCGATGGCTCCGGATGCAGCACTCGCGTATCGCCTGCACGAAGCCGCTACCGTGAAGATGCCGTATGTCGGACTCGGCATCGCGCTGGTCCTGCTGGCGGTCGCGATCGGCAGCTTCAAGTTGCCCAAGATTGAGCACGCCCAGCACAAAGTCGGCGAGAAGGTGAACGATTCCATCTGGAGTCATCCCAATCTGATCTTTGGTGCGATCGCGATCTTTGTCTACGTCGGCGCCGAAGTTTCCATCGGAAGTTTCCTGGTCAATTACTTTGCTCAGCCCGAAATCGGCGGCCTCACTGAAAAAGTCGCCGCCAGCTTCGTCGCGTTCTACTGGGGCGGAGCCATGGTGGGGCGCTTCATCGGTTCCGCGTTGCTGCAGAAGATGAAGACAGGCGGGTTACTTGGCCTTTGTGCAATCTGTGCCGCCGGGCTCGTCGCAACCTCCATGCTGACTTCGGGCCATTTCGCGATGTACAGCATCATCCTGGTCGGCCTGTTCAATTCCATTATGTTCCCCAGCATCTTCACACTCGGTGTTGCAGAACTCGGTCCGCTCACCGGAGACGGCTCAGGGATCATGATCATGGCCATTGTCGGTGGCGCCATCATTCCGGTTGCCCAGGGATGGATCGCCGACCACATTGGCATCCATCATGCTTTCTTCCTGCCGGTGATCTGCTATGTGTACATTCTCTTTTTCGCACTTAGCGGTTCGAAGCCGAACAGCGAGCGTTACGCGAAAGCTTGACTCACAACGTTGAGAAGCAATGCAACAGCCAAGGATTAGGGACTGTGTGCGCGATCACTGACAATATCGTTATTCTGTACAATTATTATTTGTTCGTAACCCCACAGTTATAAAGCGCAGAGATTGAACCATGGTGCTTGTAAGAAAGCCGGGACAAAAATCAGAGGCGGTCACACTAAAAGCAGTGGCGCAGCATCTTGGATTGACGCCGGGAACCGTCTCCGCAGTTCTCAATGATTCCCCTTCTGCGCGTTCCATACCCCAGGAGACCAAGAATCGAATCCGCGCGGCTGCCCAGGAACTCAACTATCGCCCCAATTTCTTCGCCCGCACTCTGCGCAACAAGCGCACGTACACCATCGGCGTAATCGCCGAAGAAATTGGCGATTCCTACAGTTCACCCATTATCAGCGGCCTGGAGCAGTACTTGCGCAAGCGCGATTACTTCTTCCTGACCGTTGTGCACCGCCACGATCAGGCACTCCTCAGCCGCTACGCCCAGTTGTTGTCCGAGCGAGGAGTCGAGGGCATCATCACCGTGGATACTACCGTGGAGGAAGCGCCTATGCTTCCGACGGTTGCGATCGCCGGGCACAAGAAGCTCAAGGGCGTGACCAATATCGTGCTCGATCATCATAAGGCGGCCGTGCTCGCCTTGAATCATCTGAAGGATCTCGGGCACGAGCGCATCGCTTTCATGAAGGGCAATCCCGTCAGTTCGGATGCGAAAGATCGCTGGGACGCCATCTGCCAGGTCGCCGGCCAGATCGGAATGAAAATTGATCCAGATCTGACCGTACAGATCGACACGGATGATCCCACCCCGATGCTCGGATATCCCTTTGCCAAGCAGTTGCTGGCCAAGGGAAAACCGTTTACCGCACTGTTTGCCTACAACGACATCTCGGCCATCGGCGCAATCAGAGCCATCCAGGAGCACGGGCTGCGTGTCCCGCAGGATATTTCCGTGCTCGGGTTCGATGACATTCCTGGCGCCGCCTTCTACACCCCCAGTCTCACCACTGTTCGCCAGCCGCTGAACCGCATGGGGGAAGTAGCTGCGCAGACCTTGCTGGAACGAATCGAAGGCAATAAAGAATACCCGAGCGAGATCGCCATCGAACCTGAACTGGCCGTGCGCGAATCAACGGCACAAGCATCCGGCTCCTGCTAGCATCGTAGGCTGCGCGGCGGCAAATCGATGCCGCACCTCATCCATGCCTGCGTCCCTCACAGATAGAAGTCCGGCATCAGTCCGGTTGCTCACACTGGCTGCTTATGTCTCATTCGTTCCTGTCGGTGTTGCCACCGTGCTGCTCGGACCCATGCTTCCCATCCTGTCCGCACGATGGTCTCTCAATTACGCCCAGGCGGGAGCACTGTTTCCGGTGCAGTACGTTGCCTCTACTGTGGCCGTGGCGCTCTCGGGAGTGCTCGTATCGCGCTTTGGATTCAGATTCGCCATCCAGACAGGACTCGTGCTGGTCACCGTCGGTCTCGCATTACTCATGGCGGGACCGCGGTGGTTGGCCGTGATCTGTATCGCCGCGTATGGAGGTGGAAACGGGGTGGCTGTTCCCGCCGGCAATTTGATGGTCGCCGCACTGAACCCTGGCCGCCGCAGTGCAACTTTGAACTGGCTGAACTTTTGCTGGAGCACGGGTGCGGTCGCGTGTCCTTTTCTGGTGGCCGCCGCTGCCAAAGCCCATCACGTTCCGCTATTCCTCATGATTGTTGCGGCCTGCTCGCTTGTGATCGCAGTTCTGTTTACGCTCGCGCCGGCCGTCGAGCCTCCAGCGGTTGAGACTGCCGTTGGCGGCACCGTCGCTGGGATTCGACGCAAGCTGTGGCCATTCCTCATGCTCGCCGCACTCTTCTTTATTTATGTGGGAACAGAAAACGGATTTGGGTTTTGGGTCGCCTCGTTCGCCAAGAGCCTGGGGAGCCTGACTGCGACTGTAGCGCTCATGACTCCATCGTTTTTCTATGCAGCCTTAATGGTTGGAAGATTGCTGGCTCCATTCCTTCTGCGCTCGTTTTCTGAAATCAAACTGGCGCGGGCCGGTCTGATCTTGTCCTGCGCCGGCATGGCGGGGATGATCTTCTCTCACCAGTTGCTCGGGGTGGTCACGAGCGCTTGCGCCGCTGGGCTGGGACTCTCAGCCGTGTATCCCATCACCATCTCAATCCTATCCAAGGATTTTGCAGGGGCCTCCTCGCGCATCGGCTCGTTTATGTTCGTGCTCTCCAACGTTGGAGGGGGATTATTTCCCTGGATTGTCGGAGTCACGTCCGACGGATTCGGCACATTGAAGGCTGGATTGTTTGTGCCCCTGCTTGGGTGTGCGCTGATGTACGTTCTTTATCTGCAACCCTGGGATCAGGTCAGCACTGCGGGACCAGAACTGAGTTCATGATGTCGTTGCATCAACGGCTGACGAGTTTTCCACCCAAGCGCCACAAGCGCACAAGACGGTAGAGCGGGAACAAGGCATCGGGCAGTCGAAGCGCAGCCCATTCGCCCGGCCCCGGCGTCAGTATTAGTCGGCTGAGGAATCGCATGCGGTCGCGCCTGTTTTCCCGCAGCCGCAACATCATTCGGAAGTACGCGACCGACTCGACGGCGAATTCGCTTGGGGCTGTGATGTGACCTTGAATTTCATTCGCCAGTGAGTCTGCCTCCGAGTCAGCACTGAGATTAAGGTCCGCGGCTGCTGGAATGTCCACATGCAGAAGCCGGCTCGTCAACAGCAGGCTCACTCGCAGGATTCGTATGATGCCCAGCTTTCCGGCCTGTTCTGAGATCCATCCCCAATCTAACTGCGGCAGAAGCATGATTCTGCACAGATCGCATAACCAAATCAGGCGTCCCCAGACGTGCTTAGCTGCATGCGCGGAAAGAACGAGAAACAAGTCTTCGGGCGAAGGGGTCTTCATCGCGTGGCCAGCTACCCTGATCGAAACTGCACGGCGGAATAGATCATCCCGGCCGAAATCAGCTGCGTAGAACCTGGGCAGAATTGCCCATTGCACTTCCAGCAGGTTTCGTCCGGCGGGTCCATCGAAGACGCATTCGTATCCCGATTCCTGGGAAGCACGTTGCTCGGCGGCTGAGAGGCTGGATTGCGGCACATACCCGAGTTCGCGCACGGCCTTTTGGAGGGGTGCCAAGTCCCGCGCATGAATGAGTAAGTCAATATCGCCGGCCTGGCGCAGTGCCATGTCGCCGTACAGAGACTCGGAGAGCGCTACGCCCTTGTAAGGCAGAACTTCAATTCCATTTCCTGCAAGATGATCGACCAAATGGATCAGTTCGCGTGCGAGCAGCAAGGCCCTGTGCAGATTCGTCTCATAGAGTTGCGCGATGATCCGCATTTCTGGCGCAGGAATCACGCCTTGTGATCGAGACAACGCTTGATAGACAAGAGGCTGCACGCCGTGCCGCTCAGCGAGATCGACTAGAACTTTCCAGCGCACGCGCGCCGATAATAACCGGAGTCGGCCGGAGTCTTCGCCCGAAACAGCCGCGCACAAAAACGTCCATTCGGGTTGCCGCGATGAAATGAGGACAGGAGTATCGTGCCTTGAATCGGCGGATACGGGAGCGCTCACGCCACAGCGCCGGCAGCAGGATCATTCCCCGGCGCTGCAACGGGCAGAATCTGCACCAGATTTGCCCCGGCGCGTTTCTTGCTCAGCATGTTGGCGGAAGGCAGGCCTGTACGGGCAAACGACTTCTCGCAATCCTGCGACGAGGGGCCGAGCATGTTTCCTTCCATGTAGGCTAGCCCGGGACACCGGGAGCAACTCGAAACGTGCGTGCACGAGGAGCATGTGGGCAAATCTTTGAGCCGGATTGACCGAACTTCATTCATCTGCCGTGAATAACGCCAGATGTCAATGAAGCGCTCGCGGCGGACGTTTCCGGTCGGAAGAGGAAACTGCACGCAAGGGAAAACGTCACCATAAGGCGAGACGTAGCAGGCCGTATGTCCTGCGCTGCAGGGGGTCGCTTCGAGATCATCCTGGCCGATCTCTGCAGGTATGGCACAGAACTCGTCGACATGGCCGACCAGCGAGGCATCGCGAAAAACCTCGTGTAACGCATTCTGACCCACGCCGAGACTCACGATCGAGCGATCCCCGTCCATCATCGGCGTGACAGTCGGATCCAGCGTGCATTCCACGCCGAGTTCCTCTGCCAGTGCGCGCACTGCGGTGTAGTCACGCATGTTTTGCAGCATCAGGACGTTGGCCATGATAACCCTCAGCCCTTGTGCCTTCAAAAACCGGATAGCATCGAGGGACCGCTTCAGCGAGCCGCGGAGCAGCGTAATCGAATCGTGCACCTCGGGGCGATGCGAATAGATGCTGACCTGGATGGACTCAACCGCCAACTCGCGCAAGCGTGCCGCGTCGCGCTCGCGAATCAACACTGCGTTGGTTTTAAGCCTCACGCAAAACATTAACCGGCGCGCGTGTTCGAGAATCGCGAAGAAGTCTTTGCGCAGAAAAATCTCGCCTCCGCTGAGGGTCAAAATAAAAACACCGGCTTCCGCCATTTCGTCCAGCAGATGTTTAATCTCAGCAGTGCTCATTTCTCCGTGATCGTGATGGTCCAGATAACAATGAACACACCGCTCGTTGCAGCGATAGGTGAGGTCAAGCTGAACGTTCAGAGGAATATTGAGCCGCGACGCCTTGGCGGCCATCTCCTCCATCAGACCGCTCATTGCCCTTCTCCGGTCGAAGTCGGTGGTTGCGTAATCGGCTTCTCTGAAACCTGCATAATTTCGTGAGAGGCAAGTTCGCGTGCAAGCGTTTCAGCGTCCTGCAGAGCCTTAGCCGGTTCAACGTCGTATTCACGGCAAATCCGTTGCTCGACAATTTCTCGCAACGGTGTGGTTCCATCTGCCGACTGCCACAGGACTGTCGCTGTTTTATTCAGAGTGAAAAGGGTGGAATCTCGACCCGACATGACCATCATCTCGCCGTCGAGAACGCGGGCAGCCACCCGCGGATTTCGTGCCATATAAAGATTGCTCATCCAATCAACTCCCAAACCCTCGCATCGGGAACAAAGGTCAGTCGCGACACCGAGACCTGATTTACAAACTCGAAGGCCGTGCGAAACACCGCTTGAACTAGTTCTTCATCATGGGCAAAAAACAGGATATTGCTAAGCAGCGATCGCGCCGCCGCCGCCGGTGGGATAGGATCGATTCGATTCTCCACACCCTTAGCCAAAATATACAGGGCGGCCACCGGCGCCGAAACATTCTCGCCCACCTTTGCAAGTTCCCCGGTGAAAGGGGTTCCGAACGCAACGTACCCGTTACCTTCTCTGCATACGTACGAAATCTCATCGGTGAGCAGAGTCGCATCCGCAGGCGCCAGCCGGGAAATGGTCGTCTTTCCCGCCCCCGACTCGCCGGCGAACAGAAACGCCCTTCCGCTACGAACGGCGCTGGCGGAGTGGAGCAGGAAGCCTCCCCGCCTGGCTAGCACAAGCGAATGCACAATGCGCAGAACTGCATCGATCGAATACGGGTTGGCTGTTTGTCGAATCCAGCCGCGCCGTCTGGATGGCTCCCACTCGGCTCGAAAGTCGCCACGCCCCAGTGACCATCGGCCGTTTCCATAGCTGACCTGCACATCTGCATCCGGATCGCCAGATTCAGGGGGGGTGATCTCGATGTCAAAATCGATCTCTGACCTACCCCGAGAAGAGCTCAGAAAACCCGCATACCGGCTTTCCAACATACGTGCGAAGTGCCGGTCGGATGTGTTCACCCGCACCGGCATTTCGCCAATCTCAATAGAAAGGCTGAGGCGATCGATCTCGGTCAATGGCGACAAGAGTTCGCTCGAATCCGCGCAGATTCTTGCAGAGATTTGTAGAAAACGTGTAGCCGCACGACGCCTCGCGCCGCCACCGCCGATTTTCGCGTGAGAGCTGTTACGACGCGCTCATGACGCCTTAGCTTAGGGGAGGGTATCCTCTGTCTTCCGTCGCGCACGATGAAATCGACCCTTCCCAGTAGATCACCAGCGGAAACCGGCGCATCGACCTCCGCTAGGGCATCGCCCTGCGTCAGCAGTTCCGGCCAATACGCACCCTTATTGTTTGCGATGATCCGATGAGCGACTAGTCTGTCGCCTCGTCGAAAGAAAGCGATTTCACCCTGAACGATTTCCCCGGCCTCGGTTCTGCTTACCACCAGCGTGTCTCCTGGCCAAATCGTCGGCAGCATGCTCCAGCCCGTGACCTTCAATCGAAGAGTTCCGGAACGAAGCAGCGATTCCGCCGCCAAGTCGCATTTGATTGAATCAGCACGAGCTGTTACAGACGAAAGAGTCATGAAACCTTGTGGTTGCCGGCGCAAGCGCGTCCGCTGCTGGCCTTGCCGCACGATAGCGCGGTTGTTACAAAGACCTGTTCGTGACGGAATGTCGGCTTCTCGTATGGCTTTTTTTTCTCAGGCACCGGTTGCTGCTCGCTCGAAGAATCGTTGATTGCCATAAATTGGACCTTGTTTTTGCCCCTTCATTGTAGTGCCGATTGCGAGGCCTGCACGGCGCATCCGCCCGTGCCACCGGAGGTTGAGCAATTCTGATTCGAAAGCGTCGAAAAATAAATCTGGGAAGCGCCCGCAAGAGTGCTCGATGACACCGTATTGTCGTAGCCGATCCCGCTGGTTCCACCTGCCACCAAAGTGTTATTAGTGGCCAAGGGACCCACATTGATCCAGTGTGGGCCGCCAGGCTCGTTGGTTACTCCCCCAATGGCGGTGCTCCAGTTGGGGGTGTTTCCCCCTGACGTCGTCGTAACATTGCGTGTGTTCAGCTGGACATTGCTACGGGTGTCCACGATTACTGCGTTTTTTATGTAATTTGTATTCGCCGTCCAACCCTTAATACCCGCAGAGTATGGCCCTTGATTGATCCACGTGACGCCATTATCTGCGGTGGTGTTGCCAAGTGCGGGTGACCAGGAAGGGGTCGTGGTGCCCGAAATTCCAGTTGTAATTGCGCTGACAACTTCGACCTGAAAACGAGTATCCAGCACTTCCTGGCCGACAGCATACGTTTTAGATGCGAGCCAGGGAGTGTCCTTGAAATTGAAGAGGCAGCCGGAGGAAGCGCAATTCCGTCCCAAGCCATTTGCCTGCACACTGGCGTATATCCATTCGGTCGCTCCGCCAGTGACATTCGGATTGTAAATGTCCGTCAGGTTGGAGCACGCTGCGGTGGCGTTCGCCAGTACCGGCCCGGCTACCACCGTGCCCGGAATTCGATTAGCCATGGGTATTCGGTACAGAACCGGTGGTCCGCCATTATTGCCGCAAATATAGACAGTGCCTGTGGCGTTGGAAGAGTTTTGGTAAGTACTGTCGAAATCGGCGAGATAGATTGCGTTCGGCGTCAGTGCTGTGCCCGCAGATCCGATGACTCTTTTCGTGCCTGTGGCATTCGCAGCGAAGCTGGTGCTGAGAATGTAGAGCGCTGCGCAAGGAGTCGATCCTACGCATGCCGTCGTGCCGTCACTGGAGGATGGCAGGTACACTATTCCCGCGGCAGAGTCCACGATGGGCCCCATTACGATGCCAGCCCCGTGATCTAACTGCCCACTGTGTACCACTGCTCCTGTACTCGAATCCACCCGGTGAAGGTAGCCTCCATAGTCTCCTACAAAAACGTTCCCCGAAATGGAGTCGTACACCGGGCTGGAGAGCGTTGTTGGGTTGCCCGGAAATACTTGGACTGGGAATCCTCCCGCCCTGACCTCAGTCGGTACTCCCAGAAATGCCCCGGTGATTTTGTGAAGCCAACTGGAGGTCGATCCAACCCAAATTACGTCATTGCCGTAGTCGGGAAACACCGAGGAAGTTGTGTCGTCGACCGCAGTTCCTCCGAGGGTCCTCAGTATGATAGTGGTCATGCACGGCGCCGCGCATGACCGATAGCTGGCGTTCGAAACGGAGGTCGGACTTGTTGGTGCATTGATGGATCCGGTTGAGGCCTTCCATTTCAGCAATACCAATGTTCCCAGATGGGCTGCATTTGTCTGCACGAACGCCACTTGCGCGCCGTCCAGGGAAATTGAGGGCGATGTCAGAACCTGTCCGCCCGTGTTGTATGCCCAGTAGGTTTGCGGTACAGTCGCACCACAACCCTGATAAAGATTGTCGTAAGCGATGATGCTGGCTTGAGACGGCGAACCCGTCAACCCGGTGTTGAAAACCATGTAATCCGGCGTGACCGAACTCGCGCAATTTGCGGTTGATGTCTGAAACGTATACTTGGCGGGATAATTCTCCACTCCCGAAGTCGCGCCGGTTCCCATGTCTTCCGACCAGTCGGCATGAATTCTCGGCTGCAACGCTGCCGCTACGCTGATGGAAACCGAGGACGTGTTCGCGGGATCATAGCCTTGCTCCGAAACGACTCGCGGGACATTGCGCCTGGCATACTGTTGCCAATACCGCGCATCGGCTTCAACTCGCAGTCCGCGCCGAGGATTTGCTGGCCGCGAAAAAACTACATGATGGTGACTCCAGTCGGTAGGGTATCCCTGTTTGACAGGACTCGCAGCCCGTCCGGTCAAGATCCATCCCGATGCCACCAAACCCAGCAACCCTGCAGCAAATCTGGAAAATCGCGCGGCAGTACAGTTTCTCATTCTCTACTCCACTGCTCCCCGTCATCGAACGGCAGGGCGGAATACACCATGCATTTCCAACGTCCCAGCGTGCCGTGAGCCGCACTAATGCGACCGGCTCTTGGTTGTTGCCACCCGGTATTCTTATTTCGTAGTCGATTGCACCGAGAGAGAACGCACGCACTCTTCATCGGCGGGCTGAATTGGGCGCAATTCTACATGTTTCTTCGGCTTACAGGCAAAGCATTTTTAGCCCGGCGCCTCCTAAGTCCGCCACCCTATCTCCTTGCTGCCGCACGCATGGATGAAACCTGAAAAATCGTGGCCGCTCCCGCCGAGAATGCCACCTTTTGCCCGTACAATGGTGCCAAGCCTTTTCCATGTGACATCATTACGGATGGGGTTCAGTTCTCAAGCCGGGAGGCGTAGCAAAACCAATTGGATCACTTTGAAGTCGCTGGGGATAGGGAACAAGCTCTGCGTACCGACCAAGTTGACAATGTCCTGACGCTGGAGGAGATTTCGAATCTCGCCGCGGAAGGGGGCCAGTCCGCTGAGACGCTGATGAACGTTGTTGCTCTTATTGCCAAACGCTTTCATACCGATGTTTGCTCTGCTTACTTGTTGGAACCAGATCGCGCGAATCTCGTACTGGCCGCTACCGTCGGACTCCGCCGCGAGTGCGTGGGCAATCTGCGCATGGCGGTACAAGAAGGGCTTACCGGGCTGGTGGCGGAGCATGTTCAACCTGTGGCGGTCAGCCAGGTTAAGAATCATCCGCGCTTCAAGTATTTCCGCGACGCAGGCGAGGATGCGTACCAGTCTTTTCTGGGCGTTCCCCTCATCGATCGCGGCATTTTGCAAGGCGTTCTGGTGGTTCAGACCATTGAGCCTCGCGTTTTCACCGCGGAGGACATTCGCAAACTGACCGAAGCGGCAACCCAGGTGGCACCAGTCGTGAGCGAGGCCCGCACGCTCGATCGCTTTATCGCACCCCTGCAGGAGCGTCTCTGGGCCTTGGCGCGCAACCTTTGGTGGAGTTGGGACCACAACTCGACCAGCCTGTTCCTTGATCTCGATCCAACGCGCTGGAGCGAACTGAACCACAATCCGGTTGCGCTACTGAGCGAGATCCCACTCGCCCGACTGGAAACCCGCGCGGCCGAGTTGATGCTGCACAGCCGCGTGAATTACGCCTACAGACGAATGCTCGAGTATCTGGAAGCGGATCGAACCTGGGGCACCCGCCATGCCGGCGTGTTACGTCCGCATCCGGTAGCGTATTTCTCCGCCGAGTTCGGTTTGCACGAATCTCTTCCCGTCTATTCCGGCGGTCTCGGAGTGCTCGCGGGCGATCACATCAAGAGCGCCTCCGATCTCGACATTCCTCTGATCGGCATCGGCCTCTTCTACGGCCAGGGATACTTCCGTCAGCGTCTGGATATCAACGGGTGGCAGCGCGAAGAATATCTGGAAACCGATGTCAATCAATTGCCCATGGAAGTCGCCATCGGACAGGACGGAAGGCCCGTAACAGTTGAAATTGAAACCCGCAGTGGGCGCATCCGGGCGAAAGTCTGGCGGGTAAAGGTCGGCCGGCGCGATCTCCTGCTGCTCGACTCCGACGTGGAAGGCAACGCGCCGGAGGACCGCCAGCTGACTTCGCGTCTCTACGGCGGCGACCTGCGCATCCGTATTCGCCAGGAACTGCTGTTAGGGGTTGGCGGCTTGCGCGCTCTGAAAGCTCTCGGTATTTCGCCCGGCGTCTTCCACCTGAACGAAGGCCATAGCGCCTTTGCCGTTTTGGAAGCGATTCGCATGCGCATGGAGGAGGAAGGCATCGGCTTTGATGCCGCGGTTCCGAGAGTCTCCCGTGAAGTTGTATTTACGACGCATACGCCCGTCCCGGCCGGCCACGACCGCTTCGACGGCCGGTTGGTGGAAGAACACATCGGACCTCTTCGCGAAGCCCTCGGTCTTAGCGAGCAGAGCCTGCTCGGGTTGGGTCGCGAGAAGCCGAGCAATCCCGAAGAATCCTTCTGCATGACGGTACTTGCCCTTCGCCTTTCGCGGCGCGCCAACGCCGTTTCCGCTCTTCATGGCGAGGTCTCTCGCAACATGTGGACAGGGCTCTACAAAGGTAAGCCCGAGGACGAAGTTCCCATCGGGCACATCACCAACGGGGTGCACGTACCCACGTGGCTCGCGCCGCAGATGTTCCGGCTCTACGATCGCCATCTCGGCACAGACTGGCTCCAGCACAGCAGCGAGGCCAAGACCTGGTTGGGAATTGAAGATGTGGATGATGGTGAGCTTTGGGAAACGCACCTCAACCTCAAATCCCAACTGATTGAGTTTGTCAGAAAAAGAGCCGTGGATCAGGCCAAGCGCCGCGGGGAGCCGCGCGACGTCCTGCAACGCTTTGAGCGCGTGCTCAGCCCCGACGCCCTGACCATCGGTTTCGCGCGCCGCTTTGCCACCTACAAGCGCGCCAATCTGATTCTCACGGATATGGAGCGGCTCGCCTCCATGGTCAATGACCCCAACCGTCCGGTTCAATTCGTATTTGCCGGGAAAGCCCATCCCCTGGATGAGCCGGGCAAGCGCGTTCTGCAGCAGGTCGCCGAGTTGATGCGCGACCCCACCTTCCGCGACAAGTTCGTCTTCATTGAGGACTACGACATCAACGTCGGCCGCCATTTCGTGCAGGGAGTTGACGTCTGGCTCAACAATCCACGCCGTCCGCTGGAAGCCTCAGGCACGAGCGGACAGAAAGTCGTGTTGAACGGCGGCCTGAATCTTTCCATTCTAGACGGCTGGTGGGCGGAAGCTTTTGATGGGGTCAACGGCTTCGCGATCGGCACCGGGCGAACTCACTCCGACATGGGCGTTCACGACGCTCGCGACGGAGAGGATCTGCTCAGGACCCTGCAGGATGAAGTGATCCCGTTGTACTACCACCGTGATCGCGACGGCTTGCCCCGTGGTTGGATCAAGCGCATGAAGCGCACCATCCGCACCCTGGGCTGGCGTTTCAACGCCGACCGCATGGTCATGGATTACACCTCGAAGTGCTACGTCCCGGCAGCCGGCGGCACGTCCAGCGACATGCGCTCAAATTCGTAGCTGTTAATGCTCCGTTGAGGTTTTCATTGGAGGAAACGGCAGCTGCAACCGCATAGGCAATGAGGCCACCAGGAGCGCATGAGCCGCTACGCCAGACATTCTGAATCATAGCCGCGGCCCCCATTCCTCGCTCCTGTGAATTATCTATTCCAGCGGCTGCCATAGCTGTAGAATCCTGCGGTCGGGGAATGGGGCCTTCCATGAATGCGACTCTGCCGATCGCTGATCGCGCTGCCGATCAACTTTCCTCTTCGGCCAAACCTGTTTCTGCCGTCCCTGTCACGCGGCGTCACGCCGCGCTCGTGCGCGTGACCCATTGGCTTACCACGCTTGCCTTTCTCGCTCTGCTGATTACGGGAGGAGAGATCGTGTTTTCGCATCCGCGCTTTTACTGGGGCGAAACCGGCAATGTGAACATGCACCCCTGGCTCGATCTTCACGTGCCATCCTCGCGGGGAACAGTCCCAACCGGCTACGGATACGTTCTCCCCGACCAAAACGGCTGGAGCCGCTATCTGCATTTTCAGGCGGCGTGGCTTGCGGTCGGGACAGGCTTGCTCTACGGGCTGTTCGGGTTATTCGCGGGGCATTTCCGGCGCAATCTCTTTCCCGCCGCTTCTGACCTTTCCATCAAAGAGCTTGGAAGCTCGCTGGTTCGACATTTGCGCTTTGAGCGGCCCGGCAACGAAGAGGCCCGGTCGTATAACGTCCTGCAGCGCCTGTCCTATCTGCTGGTAATTTTCGTGCTGTTCCCGCTCATGATCTGGACGGGATTGGCGATGTCGATGGGCTTCACATCGGCATTCCCGCTGAGCGTTCGGCTCCTGGGAGGCCAGCAGACGGCCCGCAGCCTGCACTTCCTGGTGACAATATTGCTGGTGCTGTTCCTCTTAATCCACGTGCTGATGGTGTTCGTTGCCGGATTCCGAAACCGGATGGGCGCCATGATCACCGGCCGCGCTATCCCACCGACGGAGTGAAAGCTATGAGCAATTTCTCTCGACGCAAATTCGTCACCACGGGCTTGGCGGTTGCCGCGGGTGCGTCCGGCATTGCGGTAGCTGCCAAACTCGCGCAGCATCATGGGCTCATCCCGCCCGATGCGGGAGGACTTTACGGCCCGGGAGAGACGCTGACCTACGCGGCACAGCGAGTATTGACCCGCCATTCCATGGCTCGTGAATTTTCCCGAAGCCAGATTTCGGCAAATCCCTTCGCCAACGCAGTCGATCCATTGGGGGATGAATTCAAAAGCCTGCAGGCAGCCGGTTTTGTCGATTGGCGGTTAACTGTGGACGGGATGGCGGAGCGGCCAGCCACGCTCTCACTGGCAGAGATCCGCAGCTTCCCCACCAGTACGCAAATCACCATGATCGGCTGCGAAGAAGGATGGACGTACATCGGCGAATGGACCGGCGTGCCGCTCTCTTACATCCTTGATCGCGTTGGGGCGCTGCCCCAGGCGCGCTACGTGGTATACCGCTCGATCCAACCTGACTGGTGGGAGAGCATCGATATGGCGGACGCCTTGCATCCGCAAACGCTCGTCGCTCACCGCATGAACGGAAACGAACTCCCGGTGCCGTTCGGAGGCCCTTTGCGCCTGCGAGTCCCGCGCCAGCTCGGTTATAAGAGTGTGAAGTACATCAACCACCTCACTCTCACAGACAACCTCAAACCTTTCGGCAAAGGCCGGGGCGGTGCTAGCGCGGATGCTGGTTACGCCTGGTATGCGGGTATCTGAGAGGGGAAGCACCCGTTTGGGAACACGCTATGCAGCTTAGGAGCGAAGTTAAAGACTGGCGGATAGGGAGGGATTCGATTACCGCCGAGCAAGTTGTGGTGGCCTACACATAGAGACAAACCCTGTATTTATAGGAGTTTCAAGCACATTCTCGACTTAGGGTCCGTTGTCTGAGGCGACTTCTAACGACCTCCATTGCCCATCAAAACGATATCACTGGTATCACCTGCAAGCGGTGCTGTACCAATGGCTGCTGAGAACGCATTGGGCTATGCGGGAATAATTCCAGAAAGCTCGATTCGCGTCGTTACTTCCTGTTTGCCGACTATCCGGGAGGTCGTGCAGGGAAATTTCGTTGGCATCAACACCATTGATCTGATAGCTATTCTGCGTCACACGCGAGCCATTCACCGGTACTCTCAGTGAGTTGCCTCCAATGGCCCTGTTGTTTGTTAGTGGAGCGGTAACCCCTGACGCCCATTCTCAAGGGCGCTTCTGCAACTCAAACCATCGGTCGCATCGCTGGCGGTAAAAGACGCAAGGGGCACTACTTACCGGGGGAGCCCCATGCGGTGGACCAACTCCGAAAATCTCGAGTCTGAGCGCAAGTTATCACTCCAAAAAGGATCGACTTTCAAAAATTGCAAATTCCCATCATGCTGTTCATAACACTTCTGCAACCAAGCAAACGCCCGGTCTTTGTCATCCAGTTCGCCATAGAAATGCGCAATCATCCAGGGGGCAAAATAGCCTCGGCGGGCATGCTTCTCCATGCCTCGAACCAGTTCCTGGAGAGCGGCCTCGTAACCGAACTTGGAATATCCGCGCGCCAGGGACAAAGCAAGATCGTCATAGCCGTAGATTCTTGCTACATGCTCCCACTCGGTAACCGCCTCCTTGTACATCCCCAGGCGCTCATATTCCACTGCTCGGTACCAATCTCTGGTGTTCGCGCCATTTGCACCTCCCTGATTGACAATCAAGTCTCGCCCAAGATCCCACTTGCGACGAAAATAGAGTTCCCCCCCGATGTGATCTTTAACCGGGTCAAGCTCCTGCGCCTTTTGATGTTCCGCCATCGCCTCGTCCAAGCGTCCCATCTCGTCGAAGAAATACCCATACCTATCGTGTGCTAAAGCTGAACTCGGATTCAGTTCAACGGCATGTTGGTACTCCTTCTCCGCCCCCGCCCAATCCCAATCGTGTTCTCGAAGCATAGCCAGGGTGAGGTGCGCGTCAACGAGTGATTCATCAAGTTCGAGTGCCTTTGCGACAGCGGCCTTTGCGTCTTGCACCCCATCGGCACTCAATTTGTATGAAGAGACTAGCGAATCTGCAACTCCAAGATAACCGGGCGCATAGGTCGGATCAAGGTTGATCGCTCGTCGAAAGCATTGCATCGCTTCTTTCTGTTCTTCTTCGGCAGATTTTTCCATTCCTCGCTTATAAAACAAAATGCTCATCTGTTCCAAGTGATGTCTGCCACCCAGATAAGCATCGAGCGCCTTGGGATTTATCGCTTTGACATTTGTTAAACGAAGCTTGTATCGCGGCGTTAGTGTGACTTTGATTTCGTCAGCAACGGCACCGGCTACTGCACTCTGCAACGCGAGGACGTCACGCAAGTCTCTGTCGTAGGTCCGGGCCCATATGTTGGTATCGGTACGAGCGTAAATCAACTGCACCGTAATACGTATGCTGTTGCCGGAGCGCAACACCGAGCCTTCGACGATTCCATCGACGTGCAGCTCGCCGGCTATATCGGGGAGCGATTTGTTCGTGTTCTTGTAGCGCATCACCGACGTGCGAGAAATGACCTTCAACGTGCTGATTTCAGAAAGCTGGGTTATCAGCTCCTCGGTCATTGCGTCGGCGAAGTAATCCTGTCTGGGGTCACCGGAGAGATTTTGAAGCGGCAGGACAGCCAGCGAGCGAATCAGCGGCCGGCCACCGCTACCGAATACCCGCTCTCTTTGCTGCGACCAATATTGAACCAGAAGCAATCCACATATCGGTACAACGATGCCGATTGCAAAGAGGGCGATCTTCCATTTTCGGATTGAAGGTCGCGCCTGAGGCAAGTCGGTTTGGCTTGCCTGCGGCGTTGCCAGATGCCCCAGTACCTGTCCGTTACCCGGTGTGACATTGACTAGTAACCGGTATCCCCTCTTAGGAATGGTTCCAATGATGCGCGACTCGTGGGCGTCATCACCGAGTACGTGGCGAAGTCCGGAAACTGAGCGCTTGAGAACATCGTCGGACACGAACGTTTCTGGCCATACCGCCTGAAGAAGCTTTTCTTTGGGGACGACCTCGCCTGTGTGCTCGGCCAAGCACACCAAGACCTCCATCATCTTCGGCTCAACGCGATTGGACGTACCGTTCTGGGAGATGGTGTTCAGGCTGGGCTGAACCAGCCAGGGCCCCACTCGGAAGTCGTTCTTCACGACCTACTCCAAAAAACCCTAAGTGGCGGAATTATATACGCGATCTCACGATTCACCCATTTTAATTGTGGCCTCGTGCCACGCCAAAACCTCACCCCAAGATCGCCTAAAACTCGCCCTTCTATCACGATTTCTGGTACCTCGAGGTCGTAGATTCTCCCCCAGAAACCACTAGGAGGTTCTGTGAAACCTTGCATTCGATCAAAAAGCCTTGCACCTCTTCTCATTATCCTATTCGCGCTCTCAGCGGTAACGGCGGCACATGCCAGCGATGCCCGAAAGTGCTCCATAGCCTCAGTAGCAGGAAAGTTCGGATTCACTACCACCGGATCCATACCGGCCCTCGGAGCGGTTGCAGCCACTGGTATTTTCACCCAGGACGCTTCGGGAGATATCACGGGTACTCAGACGCGGAGTTTGAATGGCGACATTGCGGATGAGACCTTTACGGGAACTGCCACAGTGAATCCAGACTGCACGGGCACCGACACGATTCAGGTGTTCGAAAGTGGAGTCTTGGTCCGCACGACCAATCTGCACGTGGTCTATGACGACGATGGACGAGAAGCCCGCGCAATATTCACTTCTCTCGTGCTACCCGACGGGACCAGCTTACCCTCGATTATTACGATTGAGGCGAGAAAAGTGTTCCTGAGACACGGGGACTAAATATCTCCTTCATCGGCGGCCCGGAGCAGTGCCTGCTCCAAAATTCCTCTTGGTTCCTCTAAGACTTCTCTTGCGAAAGGAATTTTCGCCATGCTGAGAAAACCTTCGGCTGTAACTCTGCTGGTACTCCTTGCGTCGGGATGCGCTGTAAGTTCAACGGTGGGTTTCAAACCGCCGCAGAATTATCCAGTGGGAACCAATCCGAGAGCTGTCGTAAAAGCTGACTTCAATGCTGACGGGAACATGGATCTGGCCGTGGCCAACTATGGCGATCCCGCGGTAAGCGACGATGGAAACATAAGCATCCTGCTCGGGAATGGTGACGGAACTTTCCGTTCTGCGACAAACTTCGTTGGGGTCAAAAACTGCACCGGTTTGTTGGAGGCAGACTTCGATAACGATGGTAAAAGCGACCTGGCTCTTATTCGTCGTGGCGACCCCGCCGTCAACGACAGCGGCGACGTAACCATTTTTTTCGGCAACGGAGACGGTACATTCCACAAAGGGCAGACCGTAACAACACGCAGGAACTTCATTTCAGTGGTTGCGGCAGATTTTAACCTGGATCAAAGGCCCGATTTAGCCATCTCCCAAACCGACAACTCAGTAAGCGTTCTGGTGGGCAATGGCGATGGCACCTTTCAGGCACCGGTAGTTTACGCGACGCCTACAGGCAACCTGGACGGTAAATCGTTGAAGGTCCTGGATTTCAATCAGGACGGAATAAAGGACTTGGCAGCATTAGACGCCGGGGGCGACATTTTGCTGGGAAACGGCGATGGGACTTTTCATCCCGGAGCCAGTATCCCACTAGAATTGTTTACGTCTTTCCAGCTAACGGGAGATTTCAACGGTGATGGCAAAGTAGATCTTTTGGCGACGCACTGCGGTCTTTTTGGTCACGGCTGCAGCGAGCAATTGCGGCTCGGAAACGGGGATGGGACCTTTACCGGGCTGACGGGCCTGAGTCTTCTAGTCTCTGGCGCGTACACTCCAGGTGATTTCAACGGGGACGGGAAACTCGATCTGGCAGGAACTGCCCAGGTGAATGGGAATCCGGCAGTCGTGGTCTGCCTGGGCAATGGGGACGGCACTTTTCAGGCGGCAGCAACGTTTCCTGCCGGTCCCTATGTTTTCGATACCCTGGCGGACGATCTTGATGGAGATAAGGCGCCCGACCTGGTAGTGATCGATTCCGCCAACTCGATCGCAGTGTTGCTCAACACAGGCACCGATTTCTCCATCTCCGCGTCCGCACCCACCCCAAGTATTCTCAGTGGCGGACAGAGCGCCTCCTCGACGCTTAGTTTAAGTCTGCTGAACGGATTTGATAATCCGGTAGCGCTGTCGTGTACCGTTACTCCGACTCAAGCCGGTTCGCCCACATGTTCGCTCAGTTCAAGCTCAATCACTTTCGATTCAGCAGGGAAAGCGAGCGCCACGGTCACTGTGACGACAGGAGCAGTCGCGACCTCAGTCAGAGTGCCTGCTGCGACACACTGCGGTCCCAACCTATTTGCTTTAGGTTGGCTGCCCGTCGCGGGCTTTGCATTTATGGGGATCAGTCTGAGTTGCACCCGTTCGCGGAGGGGGAAAGGCAACTTCTTAGTGGTCGCCCCCGTACTCGCCGGGTTGATTCTTCTGGTGGGATGCGGTGGCGGAATCGGCAACTCTCCGCCCGTAAACTATGCAATTACAATCACGGCCATGTCGGGATCAACGCAGCATTCGACTGTGGTGACGCTTACGGTTCAGTAACCAGGGTAGGTGGAAAAACCATGTGGCGCTCGCCCGTTCTGATCGGCGTAATTTGTATACTGCTGATCGGTGAGTCGAACTGCGGAGGGGCGAGCACACCACCGCTGCTAGGCCCAAAGTTATCTATTTCGACTGCTGGGTTGGCGGACGGAATGGTGACCTTTCCATATAACCAAACCATACACGCGTCGGGAGGTGTCCCTCCATTGGTTTGGAATGTAAGTTCAGGAAATTTACCGCACAACGTGGTCCTTGACGGCAACAGCGGCAACATTTCCGGGACGCCTAATACCGCACAGTTAGCAACCTTCACACTCCAGGTGAAGGACTCGAAGGGGCAAACCGCAATACAGCGATACACTCTCAAAATCAACAGCACGGGCTTAGCGCAACTGCAATCCCAGCCTGGATCAGTCGCTGCCGAAACCGTTGAAATCCAAGGTGTGAGCGCTGGTCCATTCAATCCTCCGTGGTGGCAACAGGACACCTTGAACTGGGTGCCTGACATCCGGATGCCGACGTTCGCCGCCCAAACCACAGGTCAGTACCAGAACATCTATGCTCCGTGGGCGCTTGAACAGGCAAATGGGTGGCGTATGTTTTTCGGAGGATGGGACGGAACCGATACTCCTTTTGATCAGATATACAGCGCCAGTACAAGCGATTTCCTCACCTTTGGCCCTCGCGATCACATTATTTCCAATGGCGACTTTCTTAACGTAAACAACGTCAATGTACAGCAGCTCCCTGACGGTTCCATGCACATGATCTGCACTGGCGGCCAAGCAGGAAATCTCGATACTTTTCCTGTTTACTTCTCCAGCCTTGACGGAACGACGTGGAATGGCATTCCTGAGCCATACTCGACCAAACTAACTGACATCATCAATCTTCAAGGTTATACAGGGTTCAACACGGGAAACTTCAACGGCGCTAACGTACTCCTGAGAGATGGTGACGCTTGGGTTCTGTACTTTAAGGACTGGAACCAGTTTGACACGACCTATCGCGCAACTGCTGTCACATTGCCGAATTTTCAGCTGCAAGGGGTGGCGCTCAAATCAGATGATCTGGTAAACGATGTTAAGAAGTTTACGGTGGGAGGTACTACTTGGTATGTGATGGGAGTGCATTTCAACGGTGAACTAGTCCGGTACAGTCTTTCCAGTGATGGCGTGAGCTTTGCACCGGAGCAGATACTGTTCCCACATCTTTCCGCTCAGGATCGCTACATGGTTGCGGTCGATTTTGTCACGCAAGGAGACAAGCTGTTGGGCGTTCTTTACGGTGCTAGTGCAGTCGCGAGTTTGGATCAGAACCAGATTTTCGCCCGCTGGCTGCAGAAGAAGGTCGTCCTTGTGGACTCTTCTGGAAATCAAATCCCAGTGCAAGGCAGTTATGGCCCAGATCGGCAACAGTTCGCAATCTCGTCAGGTTCGCTGCGAGGAACAATTTGGGTCTATGCCGAAGATGGCCTGACGCCACTTGCCACCGGCCAGGTACAGCTTGCTGCCGGCCAAAGTTATCACCTTATCCTCCATTAGAACGTGCAGCAACGAGATAGAGGATTTGATTCAATAACAATTTGTCGCAAAGACCGAGCATGTTCAGGGCGATGCCCAGTGGTTCGGGCACGCACTTACCGTCGAACATCGTTACGCGTGGGGACGGGCATCTACGGCAATTTACTGAACGAAAAAAGAGAGCCAACGCATTCGAATTGCGCTACGCGAGCAGTGTCCAACCCAATGGTCCAGGTTGGGAACAGTGCGAGAGAGTCCTCGCGTACTCAACGTCCTGGATTGATCGGACGGGAGACTATGTCGATGACGCGATACGCAACAAACAATCGGCGTAGTTTCTGGATTGCCGACAAACCGCTCGGAACCGCGCGGTCGCTGACTTCCCAGAAGCCCGTGCGCGGGTAACTTCCGGTTTGCCGACTATCCAGAGTTATCGCGTGATGGGTAGAATCTAACGCCAAATGGGACTAGCTTCTGTGGCTCTCAGTGAGTGACACCTTTCTATGGGACTATAATGACGCGCAACGCATGGGGCTCACCGCTGGCACCAAACTCGGTCCGTATGAAATTGCCATGCAGCTCGGTGCTGGTGGGAAGGGCGCGGTGTATCGTGCCCGCAATACGCGCCCGAATCGGACCGTCGCGGTCAAGATCCTGCCTTCGTATCTTTGGACAATCGATGTAACGTATAACACTGCTATGGCCTCGAACGTGCTTCCTGAAAAGGGTGTATGCGAACAAGAGGAGTTCTCTTCGTGTTTCTGCTGGGTTCCGCTCTGGCAGCGGACAATCTGGAAAAAGCTCAAAAAAAAGAGCTCGAAGCTCAAGTCAAGACTATGACTGCGGAAGCCCAAACACTGGCGAAAGCAGGACAACTGGCGGAAGCACGCACCAAGTATGCTGAGTCTCAGGCTCTTATCGAAACGAAGGACGTCACTGAGGCCATCAAACATCTGGATGAAGAAATTCACAAGCGGGTGAAGAGTAGTCTCAGCGAATCCCGCAAGCTCTACGACGCTCACAACTTCAAGGAGGCAGCCACTGCGCTGGACGAAGCCATGAAGCTCCAGGCTTTCCAGCCAGTGCTTGCGTACAATCTTGCACTCTGCTACTACCAACTTGGTGATCGCAATCAGGCCCTCGAATATGCCAGGAAAGCCAAAGCGGGAACGGCAGACCCCAAGCAAAAACAGAAACTTCTGCAGCTGGTTACGTTCTTCACCACCGGCGAGAACGGGCTGTCCGTAAACGACAATGACAAGGGTCGAATCAGCCTAGTGAATCGTCTCTCCGAAAGCATTGGCGTGGAAGCGTCGCTGGAAGATGCAGGTGGAAATGAGGATTCGGATCTTCAACCCGACCCTTCGTCCTCCGACCTTCCAGGAGCGCCGCCGGTTTCTCCGGCCGCTCTGAAGACCGGCTCACCCGCGAGCACCCATAGCAGTGCCAATGCAAGTCCCAGGTCGAGTTTGTGTAACGCACTGGGCGAGCTCAGGGGCACATTAGTCAGCCGTCCGTCCGGGACCTTCGATCTGGCGAATTGTGCCGAGTCAAATGCACGGGCGGCGGAGGCGGTCCGACTGCTGGAAAAATATCTGGAGATGGCGCCCAGCGCCCTCGATGGCGATGAGGTGCACACCCGCATCGCCGACCTGAAATCGCTGCTGACCTTACCGGGGCAGAGCGGGATAGAAATTCGCCGACTCTATGCGTCGATATACGGCTCTCTCGCGGAGCGCAAGTATGATCGCGCGCTCGCAGATCTTAACGAGGCCAGTGCTCTGGCTCCTGAGTTTGCGCTCACGAAATGGAAGCTCGGGCTGCTCTATGAAGCGATGGGCAATGTGGATCGGGCGCGGGCCAATTTCACGGAATACCAGCAACTCACCTCCGAGCAAAGGGCCAAAGATGAGGCGGCGCTGCATCTCAGCACATTGGATGCGAAGAGAAAAAAATATGACGAAGAAATCGATGAAACGGACGACATCGTCTCCGATCTGTTCAGCCGTTCTATGAAGTTGACATTCGACGGATCCGAGAAGCGCAACGCTTTACGCGTAAAACGTGCGCGCGTGAAGAAAAAAGAGGAGGCCAAGGCTCGAAACCGAGTGGGTGGCTTTGCCATTCCTTTTGCTTATGCGCAGCAGCAACTGGGGCGGGCGAGCGAGCATCTTCAAATTGCCCTCGCACTCTTTCCTCTCGGCGCCGAGGCCAACGAGTTGATGGGACTGATCTTCTTACAGGCCAACGACGGAGGTTCGGCCATCAAGAGTTTCGATGTCGTTGCCAGCCAAGGCCTGCCGGTTTCCTTTTACGCCGAGATGCGTGGCCACAAGCAGGACCAGGCGGTGAAGTGCGAGTTGCATCGCGACGGCCTGCGTTTTATTTCCCTCTCTTCGTACGACAAGAAAGGGAATCCGACGCCGCCCAGCAAGGCGGCAGGAGAAGACGGACTGGGAGATCTGGTTGTGGAGCCCGCCGCCGATCGTCAGCAAGGGTTCGATTCTCTTGACTTGACCTTGGTCGACATCAAGAAAGTCGAGACCGACAAAGGAGTGCTCAAGCTGAAACTTGCCCAACAGGAGATCACGCTGTCCCCGATTTATCTGCCCTCCTTCACCCCGATTGAAGGACCACCGGCGCGAAGGTTTGCCAACAACTACACGCGGCTGTTTGTCCGTTACCCAGGATTGGAAGACTCCAAGCTGGGAACCGAAGGAATGACCGGGGGTGAGAAATTCAAGATGGGATACAACATCGCCAACTCCAGCATCGATATCGCCATGTCGGGCTTCACTCCCATCAGCGCAATCAGTAGCGTGCAGGACGCAATCGACATCACTCGAACCATTCACTCAGCGATGGCTTCGCTGAGCGTGAGCTTCGCGACCTGGGAGCGAAGCGTTGCCGACCAGCAGCAACTCCTCGCGGGCAAAGAGTTCAAGACGATCCCGACCCAACCGGCGAATCTGGCGTTTGTACAGGAGATGAAGTAGTTGAGCGACTTAGAGCCTGGTCCTTGGAGGGGCCCACCGCCGTCGTCGAGGCGTTTCGGGCAAGTGGCAAGATTCACCCACCCGAAGAGATCGGCAGGTTGAGGACAGACAGCTCCAAGGATCTTTCCTCCCGAATCACGGGCAAGCCTGAAGTAATCCCCAAGGTAAGAGTTGCCGACTGCGCGGAAGTTGATGGGCAAGCTCTCAACGCTTTGCGAACGCCTCAACCTTCACTTCTTGGGACGGATAGCCAAACTGAAGTTTGCGCTCCATTCACCGGGAGAACGCATCGGAGGCATGCAGAGTCACGTTCGGAATATCATCGGATCGCATAACCGCCATCGACACGAATCGTAGTACCGGTGACGAAGTCCGATGCCCGTGAGGCCAAGTACACAGCCGTTCCGGCAACTTCCTCCGGTTGGCCCCATCGGCCGGCGGGAGTCCGCGCAAGAATTTCATCGTTCATGGGCATTGTACGTACAGGCGCCGTCATGTCCGTTTCAATCCACCCCGGCGCAATCGCATTGACTTGAATGTTGTGCGGGGCGAGTTCAATGGCCATGGACTTGGTCAGTTGGACGATCGCTCCTTTCGCGGCGCTATAAGAAGGGACGAGCCCAGATCCAAAGAACGAGTACATGCTGCCAATGTTAATAATCTTTCCACCTTTACGGCCAAGCATCGATGTAGCAGCGAGCTTCGAAAGAAGGAAAACTGCATTGAGTTGCGTCTCGATGACGTTGTCCCAATCTTCAGGTTTTTCCTGCAACACGCCGCCGCTCAGCGACACGTTGCCGGCATTGTTTACCAGAATGCCTATCCCCCCGAGTTCGCTTTCGACCCTGTTCAGCGCGGGCTCCAATCCGGCGCGGTCGGTCACATCAACCCTCACAGCAACCGATGGAACACCGATTGCTTTCAATTCGGAAAGCACCCGCTGGTTCTTTTCGTCGTTTCGTCCAAACACTGCGACGGCAGCCCCGGCTTCGGCCAATCCGAGCGCAATGCTGCGGCCAATTCCGCCATTTCCACCAGTCACGACAGCCACCCGACCGGTTAAATCAAATAATGCAGGCATTTTCATCAAGCGCTCCCTTTCAAGGACCAAACGAACAGGATTGATGCTGCGAAATAATCCAAGTCAGATCGTCAGGGTGAACCCGCCATCGGGTGTCAGCGTGGTGCCCGAGATGTAGCTGGCCTCGTCCGAACACAGAAAGACGATTGTTTGGGCGATCTCCTCCGGGCGGCCTGCCCGCCTGGTATGAACACGTGGTATCAGAACCTTGTCGAACAAGTCGTCGCCGACGATGCCGCGCAACCGGTGATGCATCGGCGTATCGATGAATCCTGGGCACACGAGGTTCACCCGGATTCCCTGCGGCGCCAGTTCCGCGGAAACGCTCGTCGTCAGCCCAACTTGCCCGTGTTTGGAAGCGACATACGCCGAGCCGCCGGGGAAGCCGAGAAAAGAGTTTACGGAACCGACGTTGACGATCGCACCACCGTGTCCGCCCGCGAGCATGGCTCTGGCCTCATACTTCATGCAGAGAAAGTTGCCTTTCAGGTTGATGTTGAAGACTCGGTCCCATTCTTCCTCGGGAAGGTCCATGATTCCAGAGAGCTGCCCCTCGATACCCGCGTTGTTCACGGCGTAGTCGAGCCGGCCAAATGTCTCAATCGCATACGCGACCATCCGTTCGACATCCTTGGCGATTGCGACATCCGTAACCACGAGGCTCGCTTTCCCTCCCTGCGCCTCTATCTCAGTCGTGAGCGTCGCCAACTCAGGTTCGCGCCGCGCCGCAAGAACTACCTTAGCGCCTCGCGCCACAAAGGCCTCACCGGTCGCCCGGCCAATCCCACTGCTCGCTCCGGTAATCAGAGCTACTTTGCCATTCATGTCTGACATCTAGGTCCCCCAGGGCCCGGTTGGCTGGACTCTAGCAAACGTCGCTTCTCAAGCACCGTTATGGCGATGTTTTTCCGTGGCGCTAGGATTGTGATTATAGCGAAGGGGGCTACTCTTGGAGTTTTCCGATTTCGGCCTTAGCGTCGATACGTCCAGCTGGCCGGTTAGTGTTTACGAATAATGTCCGTTCCGGACGGATGACGAGCAACCCGGAAGTAACTGTCGCGAACGGGCGTCTCTGGGACTCAACCCTTGGACATTCTCTGCACGCCCTGCTGCATTAGCCACCTGGCGATGGCAGCCGAGTCAAATCTGACGCAGGAACCTACTCGAAACGACGGTATAGTTCCCCGCTTCGCCCGCCGGAGGATCGTTATGCGGGACATCTGGAGGAGCTCCGCAAGCTCGTCGGCCGTCAGAGCACGATGAATGGCGTTGATGCGCGAGGCGAGTGACATCAAGCGATGCCGATTTGGACTGTCGAGTACGCTCTTGATTGCACCCCTCCGAAAATTTCATTCACTTTCTCACGCACCTGTTGACTCCGAGAAGGCTTCAGGTAACGCATCGTCGATTCCATGTCAGAATGCCCGAGCCACTGCTGCACGGTGCGAAGGTCGACCCCTGCCCAGAGGCACCGTGTCGCAAAGGTCGCTCTGAACTTGTGCAGCCAGAAATCTTCGGGGTTCAGTTCCGCCCGCTCGGCAACCGCTTTCAGATCATCGAGGAAGTTCATTTTCACATTACAGCCAGAGGTCGGAAAGACGAGATTGCAGGTCTTGGCAGATTTCGCCTTCCAGGCCTTCAGGCTCGCGACCAACTTTGTGGGGATCGGAATCTCTCGCTCCTTGTACCCTTTTGGCGTCCAGCCTCGATCCGGTTTGTGACTGACGCGAACCGTACAGGCTTTGAAGTTGATGTCAGCCCAGTAGGCGTGCATGACCTCCTGTTCGCGCATGCCCGTCATCAGAAAGAACTCAAACCACAATCTCTCCTTTTCATCACAGGCTGCGAACAGCGTCTCAATGTCGTCCTCATACGTCTCAGGCTCTTCTTCCGTGTACCGAGGCCAGTCGTTCTTTCCTGCTAGTCCGCGAATCCCGTTCGCCTTCAGAAACGTCATGACGTTCTCGAATTTGTTGTAGACGGAGCGCGGCGCCTGCTCTTTTTCGTCACGCAGAAATGCCGCAAACTTGAGCAGGTCTCTGCGGTCAATGTCTTCGAGGTAAAGCTTTGGGCAGGACTCGGTGAAGTAATTAAGAGCAGTCGTATACGCGGCCAGTGTCTTGGGCTTCTTGGTGAGCTTGGTTTCGTCAAGGAAGTCCGCGACCGCTGCGGCTACTGACCTGTTTCCGTTCTGGCCGTCGGGCAGGACTTTGACGCCGTTGTTCACAGCGTTCAGTTCAGCTTCCTTTTGAAGGCGGCGGGCAGTGGCGGTGGCGGCGTCCTTGCCCACTGAGAGCCGGATAAGACGCTTTCCCTCGTACCAGGAAATGTAGTACGCCCCTTCGGGGTGGCGCTCTTCTCGGTCTGCGACCAAAACCACATCGGGCTTGATTCGCCCGTTGGGGGAAAGCACTACCGGGCAATAGCGTGGCCCTTTGCTGGTCTGGATTCGTTTGGTGACGTTGCACTGGCGGTTCACTGGTGATCCTCCACGTTGATATCAGTGTAGATATCACCAGCTTGCAAGTGCTAGATTACAAAGGTAATGGCGGAGAGGGAGGGATTCGAACCCCCGGTACCCTTTCGGGTACGCCGGTTTTCAAGACCGGAGCCATCAACCACTCGGCCACCTCTCCGGCTGCTTAGGGACAGCCCCTTGGACTGTCCAGACTCGTTGCCCCGGAATGGATCAGGGGCGTGAAGACGTCTTGTTAGTTTACATCACAACGCAGTAGCTCAGTGCAGCGGCAACAGTCCGAACGCCTTCGAATGGAATTCCATGACCTCGGCAAAATGAGAGAGGAAATACGTCACGCTGTGGTCGCCGGGATAGGCGTGATACTCGTGCTTGATGCCCTCTTTTGATAACTCCTCGTGCAGTGCCGCCGCGCCCTTCTCGAAGCCGTAGTTGTCCTCCTGGCCGCAGTTGAAATAAATGGCGAGCCTTCGCAACTGCGCGGCGTTCTTTCTGGCCAGCAGAAAGGGATTGTTGGCGTTCCAGTGAGCGACGTCGATGGGTTTCCCAAATACCGGATCGAGCACCCCGGTCAGGGGCATACCCGTGTGCCCAGCGGCGTCCAACTGTTTGGGAGTCTCTGTCATCAAAGCTGCGCTCTGCGCGCTTACCGCCGAGAAAAGTTCCGGGTGGACGAAGGCGAATCGCATTGCGCCATACCCGCCCATGGAAATTCCGCTGATGGCGCGCGCCGAGCGGCCTTTCCGAATGCGGTACTTGCTTTCAATGTGCGGAATGAATTCCTGCAGGAAAAAGTCGCTGTACCGGAACCGGCCGTCGGCGGAATTGATGTAAAAGCTTCGCCAGCCTTCCGGCGCAACGATCAGAAAATCGCCCATCCGATGCTGTTTGCGTAGATCGTCCAGGAGCGTCCATCCCCCGCTGTTGAACAAAGTCCGTTCATTGTCCCCCAGGCCGTGGAGGAGATAGACAACCGGATAAGGCTGCTGTGCAGCGTCGTATCCGGAAGGAAGATAGACACAGTAATGGACGACCCGCTTCAGAATGCGGGTATTGATGGCGCTGCAATCGATTCGGCTTTGGGCGAAGGAACCTACGGACATGACAAATACAGCAGCAACTACGAACCACTGGCGGAGCAAAGAACTCATGAAGGACGAACTCATGGAGAACAAGTCTTACTCGTAGCGCAACGCCTGTACCGGATCGAGTCTGGCGGCTCGCCCCGCAGGATAAAGCCCAGAAACAAGGCTGACCACAAACGCAAACGCGATCGCGCCTCCCACCAGCCACCACGGCACAGCCCAGAAGTGTTCTGGAGGAAGAGACTGGCGCTTCAGATAAACGTTTGTGCCTACATTGATCACCTGTCCGATGGCCCAGCCGAGCGCAACTCCGACAATCCCACCTAGGATGCCCATCGCTCCCGCTTCGGCGAAAAAAAGTTTCTTCACATCGCCATCGCTCGCCCCAATCGCCTTCATGATGCCGATCTCGCGCCTCCGTTCGAGGATCGCCATGACCAGCGTGTTCACAATTCCGATAGAGGCGACCATCAATGCCAGGCTCCCGAAGATTCCGAGAAATGCATACAGGACCGCGAAGAACTGCCGCAGGCCACGGCTGGCGTCAAGGATGGAGAATGTCGTGAAGCCCATCTTTTTGATCGCATCCTCCACGCCCTGCGCTTGCGAAGGATTCTTCACCCGCACGCTGATCGACGAATACACCGGCTGATCGCCGGCCCGCGCGATCTCGCGCAGATCTGTCGGCTGCATCACGTGCAGGCTCTCCGCCAGCTTCAGCGGCAGAAACACTTTCGCCCGCGTCGGACCTCGCATGCTCTCCGGGTCGAGATCGGCAACGCCAACAATCTTGAGCTTCTGTTCCCGAGACACCACGGAATACGAAGCCCCCATCACTTCGTTTGCGGAATTCGAAGTTTCAGGCGCTGAGGTCGCCGGGTCCATACTCGTCGCGCGCTGCGCATAAACCATCGTAAGTTCTTTGCCCAGCAGGGGTTTGGCAAGTTCCGCCACATTCGGCTCAGGCGCACCAAGATGTGGCGTCTTGCCAAGCAGTTCCTCGGCAAAAGACCTTTGCAGGATCGCCTCGGAAGCCGTATTGGAAGAAAAAAAGCTTCCTTGCATTCCTTCAAAAGCGTCATTGGATTTCGCCGACTCAGGCAACGCTGACACCATGCTCATATGCGGCTTGTCTTCGAAGCGCAACTCGGTTGCGAAGCGAATATCGGGGTAAGCCTCGCTCACGTTCGGCAGTTCCTCGATTTGCGATCGAACCGCCTCGTCCAGGATGCGACTTTCACCGGGAGCCGGCCCGCTCCGCTCGTCTTCGCGGCTCATTCCCCGAGCATCACGCCGCGAGGTCACCACCACTGTATCGAACAAACCCGACTTCATCAGGCGCCGTGAAGCCATTTGCTGCAGTCCAATGCCCAGCGAGAGCATGGCGACCAGCGATGCCACGCCCACAGAGATCCCGACGGTCGTCAGCGAGTTCCGCAAGATCGATTCGCGTAAATTGCGCAACGCCAGTTCGGCCAGGTCAGGAATCTTCACGCACGGCCTCCCTGCAGACTGGCCTCGATCGCGGCTGGTGAGTTGGGCTGGTCGTCTACTAACTTACCGTCTGCGAGAAAAATCATGCGCTGCGCGTAGCGTTCCGCCAGCGCGCGTTCATGCGTGACCATCACGACCGTCATGCCGAGGTCCTGATTGAACGACTGGACCAGATTCATGATCTCGGTTCCGGTGCGGCTATCCAGATTGCCTGTCGGCTCGTCGGCGAGCAAAAGCTGAGGCTGGTTAATCAGCGCCCGCGCCAGAGCGGCCCTTTGTTGCTCGCCGCCGGAGAGTTCACTGGGCCGATGATGCATGCGCGTCTCGAGCCCCACCCGCTGCAGCGCTTCCCGAGCCACAGTGTCCCGTTTGCCGCGCTCGACCTCCGCGAAACGCAGCGGCAACTCCACATTTTCGGCAAGTGTCATGCTGGCAATCAGGTTGAAGGATTGAAAAACCATGCCCACCACATGCAAGCGATACTTGGCGAGTTCTTCGCGCGAGAGTTTCGCCAGATCGCGATCTTGCACGATGACGTTTCCTGAGGTCGGACGGTCGAGTCCGGCGATCAGATTCAGCATGGACGATTTGCCCGATCCCGAACTGCCAAGCAGGGCCACGAACTCGCCCGCCAGCACCTCGAGAGAAACTCCGTCCACCGCGCGAATCAAAGTGTCGCCCATGCGATAGTGCCGGCATAAATTTTCACTTCGGATTGCGACTGGACTGCGCACGCCAGAGCCGGGGGACGAGGTCGTCATCTCTATCGCATCTCTCCCCGGACAATCCGCAAGGCGTCGCTGGCCTTCAGATCGCCAGCTTTCGACTCATTGCCGTTGCCGCTGACCACCACCGCATCTCCCTCGCCGGGAGCCAGGAACAGGTTGTTCTCCACTCCATGCTGCCGCGTGTACAAATCATAGTAACGTCCGCGCGCGGCATAAAGTTCTTCATGCGTGCCGCATTCGACGATTCGTCCCTGCTCCATCACCATGATCTGGTCTGCCCGGCGGATGGTGGACAAGCGATGCGCGATCACGAAAGTTGTCCGGCCCTGCATCAGGTAGGAGAGCCCATGCTGGATCATTTGTTCGGATTCGGAGTCCAGGCTCGACGTTGCCTCGTCCAGAATCAGAATGCGCGGTTCGGCCAGGATCGCACGCGCAATCGAAATTCGCTGCCGCTGCCCGCCCGAGAGCTTCACTCCACGCTCGCCGACGACGGTGTCGTACTTGTCTGCGAAGGACTCCGCGAATTCATCGACGCGGGCGATCCGGCACGCCCGCATGATCTCTTCTTCACTCGCTTCAGGGCGCGAAAACGCCACGTTCTCCCGAATCGTCCCGTCAAAGAGAAACGATTCCTGCAGCACCACTCCCAGCCGGGTGCGGTACGAATCTAGCCGCACCGTACTCAGGTCCACCCCATCCACACGAATCGTTCCCTCCGTGGGAACGTAAAACGCGCAAATTAAGCCAATGGTGGTCGACTTTCCCGAGCCGGACGAGCCCACCAGAGCTGTAACCGTCCCTGGTTCCGAACGGAACGAAATGTTGTGCAGAACCTCATGGCTGCCGTCGTAGCTGAAGCTCACGTTGTCGAATTCAACCTGGGCGACCATGTTGGCCAACTCCACGGCGCGTTTCGGGTCGCGATCCTCAGGCCGCTCCCGCATGACCTCCTGTGTTCGCTCCAGCCCCGCCAGAGCCTCCGTGAGTTGCGTCCCGATCGAGACAATCTGCATGATGGGCGCCACCAGAAACACGAGCAGGAAGTTGTAGGAGAAATAGCTGCCCGGGCTCAGCGTGTGCGCCAGCATCTGACGGCCGCCAATGTACATTGTGGCCCCGCCCACGATCCCCAGCAGCAGGCTCGCGGAAAGGCTCATCAGGGATGTTGCCGTCAGCGTACGCATCACGTTGTCCAGCAGACGACGCACTCCGGCCGCAAAGACACTCTCCTCCCGCTGCTCGGCATGATAGCCCTTGATTACGCGCACGCCGCCGAGAGACTCGGTCAGGCGTCCCGTGACCTCCGCGTTGATCTTGCCGCGCTCGCGAAAAATCGGACGGATAGTTGAAAACGCCTTATTCAAAACAATCGCAAAGCAAGCCAGCGAACCCACAGCCATCAACGTCAGAGGGACGCTGATGCGCAGCAACAACACGAGCGCGATACAGGCGGCAACAATGCCACCCACAAAGTCCACCAGACCGGTCCCCAGCAGGTTTCGCACACCTTCGACATCGCTCATGATTCGCGAAACCAGTGAACCCGTCTTGTTGGCGTCGTAGTAAGTGACGGGCAGCCGCGAGACATGCGCCTGCACCTGCTGCCGCAGTTCCGCAATCAGCCTTTGCGCCGCCTTCGAGAGTAGCTGCGTCAGGGAAAACGAGGTCACACCTTGAATCACAGTCGCAATCAATACCGCGAACACGATCGGCCGCAACAGGCCTATCTGGTGTCTTCCCACGACATTGTCAATGAGGAATTTCGAGGAATACGGCAGCACGAACCCGGCGAGCTTGTTGCAAACCATCAGCACGAAGCCGATTGCCAGCAGTCCGCGGCGAGGACGCATTAGCTTCCACACCTCCGGCCAGACGGCTTTCAGCCGGTCCATTTGGAACTTCTTGGCATCAGGTTTGGCAGCCGGGCTCAATCTTCTGTTTGACTCCATTTCACGCCGATTCGCTTCATTTTTACTGCATTGTCACACATCCGCAGCCGCTATGCCCGGCGGCCTATTCTGTGACAGCCGCCGTCCTGCCGTTGTATCCTCAGCACGTGTCCCGCCCGTCTCCGTCGGACCGTTCGCCGACCTTCGGCCTGCTCCTCGGCCTGGTAATCACCTTGTCTGCTGTTCTGGCCTATTCGGCTTACATGACGTGGCAAATCCGGGGGTTGCGCAAACTCCAGACGGATCTGGTCGATCGCAACCGCAAAGACTCCCTGCAGTTGCTCCGCATCCAAAATGACTTGAACCTGCTCGCCGTGGCCATGCGCGACATGGTCAGTAGTAACGAGCCTTATCCCCTGACGGCGTGGTCGGCGCAATTCGAACGTATTCGCACTGATCTGGATGACGCCATGCGTCTGGAAGCAGGATTTGCCGCCACCAGCCGTACTCCCGAGCAGAGCGCCTTTCTGACCAGTTCCTTCACCCAGTTTTGGGACGCCGTGGATCGCGTCTTTGCTTTGGCGCGTGGGGGAAGAGAAAAAGAAGCCCGCGAGCAGGTTCAAAATTCCCTGCAGGAACGGCAAGCTTCGCTTAGCACCGCCGTTGCCCGTTTGCTGGTTCAGAACAGCGAGAACGAAGAGCAGGCCGGACAACGCATCATTCAGATCTACGACCGTGTACGGCGGCAGGTCTATGTCTTTCTGGCCGCGACCTTGCTCGCCATCCTTCTGAGCAGCCTTTCGTTGATTCGCTGGAACCGCCGGCTGTTCGCGCGCCTGGAGGAAATCTCAGATCGCCGCAGCGAACTGGCCCAGAAGCTCATTGCGACGCAGGAATCCACCTTGCGTTACATCTCGCGCGAGCTGCACGATGAGTTCGGCCAGATTCTAACCGCGATCGGCTCTATGCTCCGGCGCGCCGGCACACACGCGCCCGAAGGATCATCCCTCAGGGCCGATCTGCAGGAAGTGATGCAGACTGTGCAAACGACGCTGGAGAGTGTGCGCAGCCTCTCGCAGGCGCTTCACCCGGTGATGCTCGATGAGGCCGGCCTCGAGAGCACGCTCGACTGGTACATCCCCACCGTGGAAAGACAAACGGGCATTGAAATATCCTATAAGAAGGAGGGCGAGCCGTTTCCCGTGGACGGCAGTGCGGGAGTGCACGTTTACCGCGTGCTGCAAGAAGCGCTGAACAATGTGGCACGTCACTCCGGCGCTAAGCAGGCTTCGGTACGCTTACGTTTTCTGCCAGGTACGCTGGAGTTGGAAGTACAGGACCAAGGCGCAGGGTTCCCGGAGCGTCCTAACCGACGCGGAATTGGTCTCGTGGCGATGCGCGAGCGCGCCGAGTTGATGGGCGGTCAGATTGTTTTTTCGCGTCCGGCAGAAGGTGGAACCGTCGTTCACCTGACCGTACCGAGAGAGAAAGCCGAGTCGAAAGCGGAGTCCTATGGAAAAGAAGATCACAGTGTTGCTCGTGGATGACCACAGCCTGGTTCGCCGAGGTTTCCGCCGCATGCTTGAAGACGAGCCGGACATGGAAGTTGTCGGCGAAGCCGGCGATGGCGAAGAATCCGTCAAACTTGCCAGACAGCTTCATCCCCAAGTCGTGGTGATGGATTGCGCCTTGCCCGGCATGAACGGCTTGCAAGCCACCCGTGCCATCATCGAAGACTTGCCTGAAACCGCGGTCCTCATGCTCAGCATGCACAGCGAGAACACCTGGGTGCGGCAGGCCATCGAAGCGGGCGCCAAAGGTTACGTGCTCAAGAACGCTCTGGACCTGGAATTGAGTGCCGCGATTCGCAGAGTTGCTGCCGGGGAAACTGTCTTTGATCCCAAGCTCGAGCAGCGCAGTGCGCTCAAAGGCGAGCGCAGCGCCGCGCTCACTCCCCGCGAACTGGAAGTTCTTCAGATGATTGTCGACGGCAAATCGAACAAAGAAATCGCCACCGCTCTGGACCTTAGCGCCAACACAGTTGCCGTTCACCGCGCCAATATCATGAACACGCTGGGCATTCACAAGACTGCCGAGCTGGTCGTGTACGCCATCCGCGCCGGGCTGGTGAACGTTCCGTGAATCGCAGGTCTTTCCTGGGGGGAATGGCGGGTCTGGCCTCATGGCCATCTTTGTCGCGCCTGCCTGCGCTCGCGGCACAGGGCCCCGGCGCCAACCTCGGTTTCCACTTTACCGATATCACCGTTCCGGCCGGCCTCCAGTTCCAGCACAACAGCGGAGCTTTCGGGGGCAAGTTCCTGCCAGAGACGCTGGGCTCCGGATGCGCATTCCTGGACTACGATCGCGACGGCTGGCAAGACATCCTGCTGATCAACGGAGCCGATTGGCCCGGACACAAGAAAAGCCGTACGACGCTTCGCCTTTACCGTAACAACCACGATGGAACCTTCAGCGACGTAACCACCCACGCCGGTCTCGACGTCGAACTCTACGGCATGGGTGTAGCAGTGGGCGACTATGACAACGACGGCTTCCCCGACATCCTCATTACCTGCGTCGGGCAAAATCGCCTGTTCCATAACACCGGCAAGGGAACGTTCATTGACGTGACGCAGGCCGCCGGCTTGGGCAAGCGCGAGGGCTTCAGCACCTCCGCATTGTGGTTCGATTACGATCGCGATGGCCTGCTCGACCTGTTCATCTGCAATTACGTGAAGTGGTCTCCGGAAACCGACGTTTTCTGCAGTCTCGACGGAAAGCACAAGTCTTACTGCACGCCGGAAGCGTATCGCGGTGCCACCTGCTGGCTCTTTCACAACCGCGGCAACGGGACCTTTGAAGATGTGACGGCCGCCAGCGGCATTTTCGACAGCAGCTCGAAATCCCTGGGCGTCGCCTTGTTCGATGAAAACCGCGATGGCTGGCCTGATCTGCTCGTCGCCAACGACACTCAACCCAACAAGCTTTACCGCAACCAGCGCAATGGCACTTTCAAGGATGCCGCGGTCGAAGCTGGCCTCGCCTTCAGTACGGAAGGCAAGGCGCGTGCAGGAATGGGCGTCGACATTGCCGATTTTGAGAACTCCGGCAGTCCCGGTGTCGCCATCACCAATTTCGATAATGAGATGATCGGTCTTTACCACCTCAGCGGCAAAACCTTCGAAGACATCGCTCCGCAATCCGGCGTGGGGATCGCATCCAGAAACAGCCTGGGATTCGGCTGCGCGTTTCTCGATGTAAACCTGGATGGATGGCTGGATTTCGCGGTCGCCAATGGCCACATCGACGAGACTGTACGCAATATTCGCGGCAATGTCGGATACGCGCAGCCTCCCCAGCTTTTCCTAAGCAATGGGAAAAGTGGTTTTCACGATGTTGCTTCTGAGGTCGGCGGCAGTTTCGATTCGCCCAAGGTAGGCCGCGGTCTCGCCTACGGAGACTTCGACCGCGATGGTGATCTCGACCTGTTGATCACCACCAATAACGGCCCGGCCTACCTCTATCGCAACGACCAACTGGCGGCGCATCACAGCATCCGGTTCCATTTGGTGGGAACAAAATCCAACCGCGACGCGATCGGCGCGACCGTGCAGATTCTCTCTGGAGGGCTCCAGCAGACGCGGATGGTCAAAGGCGGTTCCAGCTACCTGTCGCAATCGGAGCTACCGGTGACCTTCGGTCTGGAGAAACGCGATCAGGTTGAACGCGCCGTCATTTACTGGCCCAGCGGTCGAACGGAAGAGTTCAAGAATCTTTCAGCTGGACGTACGTATGACTGCACAGAAGGTAAGGGAATTGTTCCCCGTCAACGTTATTGAGTCGAAATCGCCGTATTGGTCGTGACGCTTCCCGCCGCAGACAAATCGATTTCCACGGTATCGCTGACTTTCAGAAACAAGGTGCTGGGATTCTTCATCCCCCACTTGGCGTACGGAATCGTGAAGTGCACATTCGCAGTCCAGTGGTCGCCGTCCCTTTCCACTTGGGCAGGAACCGTGATCTCGCGACCGGTTCCATGAATGCTGAACATGCCGTGCACCATCACCGACGATTTCCCCTGCGTAGCCACGTCTCCATCGAACCGGTCAGGACGAAAATCGATCTCGGGATAGCGCCCGCTTTCCAGCACTTCCTTATGCATCTTGCGGTCCCGCATTCCGCTGCCGCTGTTTCCGCTGGCAGCATCGACCACGATCTCGCCTGAAACCTTTCCCGCTGGTTGCAACTGCAGTTCACCGTGCTTCAGGGTGAAAGTTCCATGGACAGTATGCAGAACATCTCCTAACGTGAACTTGACGGTGCTTTGCGATGGATCGATCTGAAATGTCTGCTCCTGCGCGGCCGCAGGAATAATCAGCACGCCGACCGTCGCCACGCCGCCGAGGACGATTGCTCGAAATTGTTTTTGCCAATGCACCATAGCTAAGCCGTCAGCAACCCCCATCCCAAAGTAAGTCCATCCCGTACCAACTCCAACGGCGGCAGCGCACCCAAATGCAACGCCAGCAAACGCCGGAAGATCTCAGGATGCTTGCGAAAAGTCTGCAACGTCCGCTCCTGCAGCCACGGCCTGCCGTCCAGCGTGAGCATCAGCCGCGCCATGCCGCGCGGGCGCAGCATCAGGCGCCGGTATTCCTTTTGATAGGCGCTCAGATCTCCGCTTTCAAAGCAACGCGCCAGCGCCACCGCCTGGGTGAACGCCAGCCCCAAACCTTCGCCGGTGATGGCATCCACGGTCCCGGCAGCATCGCCAATCAAGGCCACATTGCCTCGAAATACATTGTGAAACGTGCGGTTGCCCGTACGCGCTCCGCGTTCCGTGGTGACGGCTTCCGCCCCGCGCAGGCGGGCGCTTAAGGTGGGCAATTCCCGCAATCCGTCCTCCAGCCTCAGAGTCGGGTCGTGCGACGCCAATGCCACGCAAACCTGATCTCTCCCCACCGCGGTGGCATATCCCTGGCAACGCGCACCCCAATGGATCTCCATGTGTTCGGTCCACGGAGCCACGCGAAAGTGCCGTCGAAATGCGTATCGCAGCCGAGGTTTGCGCCCGTCGTCCAGGCCGGCCCATCGTCGCACCAGCGAATTCGAGCCGTCTGCGCCAACAATCCACCGGCAGCGCACCGTGCAATCTCCGATACGCACACCATCGGCGCAAATTCCGCTCACGCTGGTGCCCCAAAGAAAATTCGTACCGAGTTGCTCTGCGCGTTCGGCGATGATGAGATGCAGGGAAGTTCGGCGCACCGCCAGGCCTGCAGCTTCACTGGGAAATGCGGCCTCCGCGGAAGAATCCAGTCCCACAAAACGAATTCCGCGAAACGGGTGGGCCTCGCTCAAGGGCACGCGAATGCCTAATCGTTCGAGGGCGGCAAGACCATCAGGCATCAATCCTTCACCGCAAGCCTTGTCGATGGGTGGCCTCATCCCGTCGGCGACGGTCACACGAAGCCCGCGCTGCCGCGCGGCAATTGCCGCTGCCAATCCTGCGGGCCCACCGCCAATTACGAATACATCGGTTGAATCGAGCAAACTGTCCTCACCACTTCAGAAGTACAAGCTCAGAACAGAATCCCGGGCCCATCGCCGCCAGCACGCCCAGCGTGCCCGGTTCTGGACGCCGGTTTTTCATCACATCTTCCAGTACCACCAGCACGGACGCGGAAGATAGGTTGCCAACTTTTTTGAGGCAATTCCACGAAGCGTCAAGCTGACCATCATGCAGATCGAGCGCATCCGCCGTAGCCTCTAAAACTTTCGGGCCGCCGGTGTGCAGAACCCAACTCCCAACGTCTTTTCGCTCCAGACCTTGCTCTCGGAGAAATGCGTCAACGTCTGCACCCAGATGTTCGCGGATCAAAACCGGGACTTGTGGCGACAAGGTGATGCGGAATCCTTTCTCGCTTACGTTCCATCCCATCATCTCCTCGGTTTCCGGATAAAACACAGACCGGGTTGCAATGATCTCCGGCCCGACGGCATTCACCTCATCGCCCGTCACAACGACTGCTGCCGAACCGTCCGCAAACAGCCCCGAAGAGATCAGGTTCGCCACCGAAAGATCGTCACGCTGAATCGTCAGCGAGCAGAGTTCCACCGACACCAGTGCAGCGGCCTGCTTGGGATACGCTTTGACATAATCGGCAGCCCGCGCGATTCCGGCGGCTCCCGCTACACACCCCAAACCAAAAATGGGTATGCGCTTGATGTTAGTCGGAAGCCCCATGCGGTTGATCAAGAGCGCATCAATGGACGGGCTCGAAATGCCGGTAACGGACGTGAAGAACAGCGCGCCCAGGTCGCTCGGCTCCAGCCCAGCATGATGCAATGCCCGGCACAACGCTTGCTCCCCCAGTTCCTGTGCTACTTCGATCCAAACGTCATTGGCCTTACCCCAGGTATCGAGCTCGGAATATTTCTCGGGAGGTATCGCCAGGTGACGTCCATCGACGGCGACGTTGCGGTGCAGACGGGCCAGCATCTGCGGGTTGCGCAACCGCTCGCCCCAATACTCTTGAAGTTTTTCCAACAGGAATTTTTGCGGGTAGTAATGCTTCGGAAACGCGCTCGCGGCGCTGGCAATTTTCATGTTTTCCTGAATCCCGATTCCATCGTGGGGTCAGCGCCTGGGATGTATGTTTAGATGTTCCCGCATTACTCGCGGTTGCACCCGTGTAACGCGCTGTCTTCCCAATAACATTGTGCGAACGTAGGATGAAGAAATTGTCACTCGTTTGTCAAAATATCTGACGGCACATCTGACGTCACATTCGAAAAGCGCGCTTTGCCAAACCCAGAGCCTCCGACCAGAACGCACCCGGAGAATTGGCGAGCTCCACCACGCCGCGGATTGCCGCCACAAAGGCGTCGAGTTGCGAATCATTAACGACCAGGGGCGGCGCAACTTTCAGAACCATGAAGTTGTTTCCGCAAATCTGGGTCAGAAATCCTGCATCCCGGAAGAGTCGCATGACCACAATCTGCCCGAACATCGCGGGATGAATTGCACTGAATGCTTCATAAGGGATGCGCAACCTCAGCTGGCGCGGAGCCTGGAATTCAATGCCCATCAGCAATCCCGCCCCGCGAACTTCCTTCACAATTTCGAATTCGCTCAGTGCCTCTGAAAGCCGAACCCGCAAGTACTCACCGGCTTCAATCGAGCGCGCTCCCAAATGCTCGCGCTCCAGAACTTCAAGTGTGGCGAGCGCCGCTCGCATGGCCAGGCTATTCTCGCTGAATGTGGATGTATGTACAAATGCCTTGGGCACGGAGGAATACACGGAGTCGCAGATCGCCTCCGACATCAATACGGCGCCACAAGGCACAAGGCCTCCACTCAGGGCCTTCGCTAATACCACCATGTCCGGCTCGACTCCAAAGCTGTGCGCCGCCAGGAATGGTCCGGTGCGGTACATGCCAGTTTGTACCTCATCCAGCACAAACAGGGTTCCATAGCGCCGGCAGAGGGATTCAGCGGTCCGCAAATAGTTGCGATCGGGTACGCAGACGCCGGCCTCCGACTGGATCGGTTCTACGACAAAAGCCGCAAATTGTTTGCTCTTGAGTTCGCGATCCAGACATTCGAGATCGCCGAACGGAACCGTCCTCGTCTCCGGCAGCAGAGGGCCGAACCCATCTCTCCAGTACGAATCGCTCATCAACGACAATGCTCCGCACGTCAGCCCGTGAAAAGCATGCTCCGCGGAAAGGATGCCCGCGCGTCGGGTATGCGCCCGCGCAAACTTGATGGCAGCCTCCACTCCTTCGCTGCCCGAAGAACAAAAGAAGGCGCGCTGCAGTCTGCCCCCCGCCCTTTGGCAAAGTTGTTCGGCAAGCTCCCCCGCCAGGTCGGCCACGTGGGTCTGAATCATGGCGGGACCGCAGCGCCCGAGTTCCATCTGCAGCGCCGTAACCACCTCAGGATGGTTGTGCCCGATATTGTGAACGCAGTATCCGGAAAGAAAATCCAGAATTCGTCTGCCGTCCGACGTGAACAGTTCCGCTCCCACGCAGCGCTCGTAGCGAACGTTCATCTCAAGCAGGCTGAGAAGCCGCACCCACGCCGGATTCACCCGCTCCGCGTACCGCTCCGAAGCGCTCGCCTGCTCTCTGACGTGAACTGCTGTACTCATGACTGCTCCAATTGAACTAAGGTGTGACGACGATCGACGTTGGCGTGGTCGGTACCGTGTATGTGGCAACCGAAGTCAGTACCCCGCTGCCGCTGTTCAAGCTCAGGGATTGAACTCCCGAAGGTGAACCGACAAACAAATACTTGCCGCTGGGATCGCTGGCAATCGTGTTCGGCTGCGCCGCCGTGCTGAATTGCGAATTCGAGATCAAGTTCAACGACCCATCGCTTCCCACCGAGTACGCTTGCAGATTCTGGCTGTTCGCGACGTACATGTACTTTCCCGAATGGTCGATCAGTAGGGCGGTCGGGCTGGCGCCGGTCTGGCCGATTGGAGATCCGGCCAAAGCTGTCAGCGATCCGTCGGAGTTGATCTTGAACTCCGAAATCGAGCTGTCGCGGGTGTTGGCCGTGTACAAAAATGTGCCGCCCGAATTGATCGTGAGTCCATAAGGGGCGCTGCCGGTGATGTAGGGCGATCCCGCGATCGGCTGATTGCTGAACACTCCCGCATTGACCGAGAACGCTTGCACCACCCCAGTGACAGTCTGTCCCGTTACGTAAAGAATGTTGCCGGAAGGGGCGAGTTGCATCTTCAGCGGTGACATGCCAATCGTTGCCGTAGGCTGTCCGGAAGCCTGCGGAACCGGCGTCAGCGCTCCGGTGCCGGAATCGATGGAGAACACTGAAATGTCATAAGAGCCCGAATTCCCCACGTACAGATATTTTCCCGCCGCGTCCATCACCATCAGGGTCGGCGCTGTTCCCGCATCGACACGCGGCGTTACCTCCGTGATCGCTCCCGTGCTCGAAATCGTGAATAGCGAAATATTGTTAGCGCCCGAGTTCGCCGCATAAAGAAATTTCTTCGAGGGATGAAGCACCAGCGCTTCGACTGCCGATCCTGCCGTGACCGGACTGCCCGCCAGTTGTGTCAGTACGCCTGCATTCGGATCTTCGTTGAAGATCACGATTTGACTCGACGCGGGAATCGCCGCGTACAAGAACCGGCTGCTCGTCTTCCCACATCCTGCCCACATAGCCATGCTTGCGCACATCAGCAACGCGGCCGCTGCTTTCTTTCGCATCCGTAACTCCTCTTGAGATTGATCGAAACGCTACTCGGAACGCTGGTCTGCCCGTTGCACGTTCTTCTGAGATCGCCACTCTCGGGCAGCATTAGTCGTGATCTCTATGATACGGGACAAGCGCTCTTTTGCGCAGCTACATGGCTTGTAGCTGCGATGCCGGTCTTCCTTCGTCAGGTTGTACCCACAAAGCGGTGGCCTCGCCTGCACTGCTCCGTCTGAAGCGGCAAAGCACATCAATGCGCCGGATGCGGTCGCGGAGTTCCTGGCGCGGAAGTTTCCGGCAGCGCTTCATCCGCCCCGCCGCGCAGGAATAACCGCAGCCGGTCCAGATACACATACACCACCGGTGTCGTAAACAACGTCAGCATCTGGCTCACGATCAGCCCGCCCACGATCGTGATGCCCAGCGGCCGCTGTAATTCCGATCCAGTGCCGGTTCCGAGCGCCAATGGCAATCCACCCAGCAGCGCTGCCATGGTCGTCATCATGATGGGACGGAAGCGCAGGATGCAGGCCTCATAAATCGCTTCTACCGGCTTCTTGCCCTGGTTCCGTTCCACGTCGAGCGCGACGTCGATCATCATGATCGCATTCTTCTTCACCAGCCCGATGAGCAGAATGATCCCGATTGTGCCGATCACGTTGAGTTCGTTGTGCGTCAGCAGCAGCGCCAGCAGCGCCCCCACGCCCGCGGATGGCAAGGTAGACAGAATTGTGATCGGGTGGATGTAGCTCTCGTAGAGCATCCCGAGCACGATATAGACCGTGACCACAGCCGTGATGATCAGGATCCACTCGCTGGATAGCGAGTCTTTGAACGCCGCTGCCGTGCCTTGAAAGCTGGCCGAAACCGTCGGAGGGAAGCCTATGCTGCGTTCCGCATTCTCAATCGCCTGCGTCGCCTGCCCCAGGGAGACCCCCGGCGCCAGATTGAAGGAGATCGTCACCGATGGGATTTGCCCCTGGTGGTTCACTGCCAGCGGCGTGTTCGATGGTTCGTAATGGGTGAACGCGGCGAGAGGGATGGGCGTCCCATTCGACGATTTCAAATAAATATTCTGCAGCGCTTCCGGCGTCTGCTGGTATTGCGGCGCCACTTCCATCACCACGTGATACTGGTTCAGGGCCCGGTACATGGTGGACACTTGCCGCTGCCCAAAGGCATCGTAGAGCGCATTGTCCAGGCTCTGGGGAGTGATTCCCAATCGGCTCGCCGTATCGCGGTCAATCACCAGCCTCGCCTGCAGTCCCTTATCCTGCTGATCGGAATTCTGATCGCGCAATTCCGGCAGCGTGCGCATCTTGGCCAGCAGCCGCGGAGCCCAGTTGTTCAAGTCATCCAGATTCGCGCTCTGCAGAGTGTATTGATACTGTGCGTTGCCGAACCGCCCGCCAATCGTCAAGTCTTGCGCGGACTGCAGAATCAGGGTCGCTCCCGGTACAACCGCCAGTTTCCCCCGCAGCCGGTTGATGACGTCGTCGGCGGTAACGTAGTGGCAGCTTTGCCAGAAATGCTGTTTTTGGCACGCCCCTCGCTGCTCCAGCGGCTTCAGCATCATGAAGAACCGTCCCTGGTTCTGCGCGGTGTTGCCGCCCGCGAAGCCCACCACCGATTCCACTGCCGGATCTTTCATCACGATGGCAAGATATTGCCGCATCTTCTGGCTCATCGACTGGAACGATATGTCCTGCGATCCCGTCACGCCGCCCATGATCCGTCCTGTGTCCTGCTGCGGAAAGAAGCCCTTTGGGACGATGATGTAGAGATACACGCTGAGGCACGCAACCAGGATGGTGACTGTGAGCGTCACCGGCTGATACGCCAGCACCCATTTCAAAGCGCGTGTATACGTGGCCAGCAGGCTGTCGAAGATCCACTCGCTCGCGCGGTAGAAGCGATTGTGCTTCTCGCTCTTGGCCGGTCGTAAGAACTTTGCGCACATGGTCGGCGTAGTCGTGAGTGAGATGACCAGCGAAATCCCGATTGCTATGCTGAGGGTGACCGCAAATTCGCGAAACAATCGGCCCACGATTCCACCCATCATCAGCAACGGAATGAACACGGCCACCAGCGATACGCTCATGGACAGGACGGTGAAGCCGATCTCGGCCGCGCCCTGGAACGCCGCCTTCACCACTGTCATCCCGTGCTCCACGTGGCGCATGATGTTTTCCAGCACCACGATCGCGTCGTCCACCACAAATCCGGTGGAGATGGCCAGCGCCATCAGCGACAAATTATCCAGGCTGTACCCCAGCAAGTACATCCCGCCGAACGTTCCCACCAGCGACAGGGGTACCGCAATACTGGGAATAATCGTCGCCCGCACGGTGCGGAGGAACGCGAATACAACCAGGATGACCAGGATTACCGATATGATCAGCGTCGTCTCAATGTCTTTCACCGAGGCTCGCACAGTGACCGTGCGATCCATCGCCACCGTAAACTTGATTGCGGGAGAGACCGACGACTGGAGATAGGGCATCAGCTCCCGAATTCGATCGACGGTATCGATGATGTTGGCCCCGGGCTGCCGGAAGACGACAACTAGGATGCTCGGCTTACCATCTGCCAATCCAATTTGACGCCGGTCGGCGACCGCATCCGTAACCTCACCCACATCTCCCAACCGAACCGCCGCCCCATCGTGATACGCGACGATCAGGGGACGGTACTCATCGGCTGTGAACAGTTGGTCCGTCGTATCGATGCTGTAATCCCGATTCGGTCCAGAGAGTTCACCCTTGGGCCGGTTCGCATTGGCCGCATTCAAGGCGCTCCGCACCGTGTCCAGACCGATTCCCAGCTTGTTCAGCAGAGTGGGATTTACTTCGACGCGCACCGCCGGTTGCGAGGATCCCCAGACAAAAACTTGGCCGACTCCCTGGACCTGCGCCACCTTCTGCGCCAGAACCGAGTCCGCTGCGTCGTACATCTGCGGCACGGTCATTGTGTCCGAGGTCAAGGCAATGAGGAAAATGGGGGCGTCCGCAGGATTCGCCTTGCGATAACTCGGATTGCTGGGAAGGTTTGCGGGAAGCTGGCTGCGAGCCGAATTGATGGAAGCCTGCACGTCCCGCGCGGCTGCATCGATATTGCGATTCAAATCAAATTGCAGAGTAATGCCCGTCGACCCCAACTGGCTCGACGATGTCATCTGGTTCACGCCCGAAATGCGCCCGAACTGCCGCTCCAGGGGCGTCGCAACTGCCGACGCCATGGTCTGCGGATCAGCCCCAGGCAAGCTGGCTCCAACTCCGATCACGGGGAAGTCCACGCGCGGCAGGGATGCTACCGGCAAGAAAAAGAATGCGAGGATTCCCGAGAGCAACAGTGCCGCTGCCAAAAGCGACGTGCCGACCGGGCGACGTATAAATGGAGCCGAAATACTCATCGCCTAATCCGCCATGCCTTCATGTGGAATGGGATTGCCGATCCGGTAGCGCGCAAATCTTTGCGCCAGCCGATCGAACCACAGATAAACCACCGGCGTCGTGTACAGCGTGAGCAGTTGGCTCAGCAACAAGCCGCCCACGATGGTGATGCCCAGAGGCCGCCGCAACTCCGCACCTGTGCCGCTGCCCAGAGCCAGCGGTAGTCCGCCGAGCAGCGCAGCCATCGTGGTCATCATGATCGGGCGGAAGCGCAACAGGCACGCCTGGTAAATCGCTTCTTCCGGCGGCTTGTGCTCCTCGCGCTCGGCGTCCAGCGCGAAATCGATCATCATGATGGCGTTTTTCTTCACTATTCCGATCAGCAGAATGATCCCAATTAGCGCCACCACGGTCAGGTCATTCCCTGTGATCATCAGCGCCAGAATCGCTCCCACGCCCGCTGACGGCAGCGTGGAAAGAATCGTGATGGGATGGATATAGCTCTCGTACAACACGCCCAATACGATGTACACCGTGATCACCGCCGCCAGGATCAGATATGGCTCCGAGGCCAGCGAGTTCTGAAAGGCTGCCGCCGTCCCCTGAAATGACGGGTGAATGCTGGCCGGCAGCTGAATCTCTTTTTCGGCCTGCTGGATCGCCTCGGTCGCCTGTCCCAGCGACGCTCCCGGCGCCAAATTGAACGAGAGCGTCACCACTGGAAATTGTCCCTGGTGATTCACCGCCAGCGCGGCACTCGTGTTGTGCATGCGCGTGAAAGCGCTGATCGGAACCGGTGATCCGCTGGTGCTAACCGACGCGCCGTTCGCGCTGGGAGCCCCGGTGTTTTGCGTTACCGTGCTCGGACGAATGTAGATGTCCCTCAAATTCTCCGGTGACACCGCAAAATTTGGCAGCACCTCCAGCACCACGTGGTACTGATTCAACTGCGTGAAGATGGTGGAAACCTGACGCTGTCCAAAGGCGTCGTACAGCGTGTTGTCGATTGCCTGTGGAAAGATTCCGAGCCGGGAAGCCGTATCCCGGTCAATGGTGATGTTGGTCCTGAGTCCTCCCGTGAGTTGGTCGCTGGCTACATCCCGCAATTGCGGCAGAGTTTGCAGCTTGGCCACCAGCTTCGGAGTCCATTGCGCGAGTTCATTCGCGTCCGCATCCTCGATCGAATATTGAAACTGGGTGCGGCTCACGCGATCTTCCACGGTCAGGTCCTGCACCGGCTGCATGTACAACTGGATGCCTTCGACCTTTGCGACTTGCGGCTGCAATCGCCGGATAATCGCCGAGGCATCCTCATGCCGCTGATCGCGCGGCTTCAAGTTGATCTGGATGCGCCCTTGATTCGGCGTAGTATTCGTCCCATCCACTCCGATGAAGGACGAGAGGCTATCCACGTCCGAATCTTGCAGTATGACCTTCGCGAGTTCCTGCTGCCGTTGCGCCATCGACTCGAACGAAACGTAGTCCGGAGCTTCGGAGATGCCCAGGATCGCGCCCGTATCCTGCACCGGGAAGAAGCCCTTGGGCACGATCACATACAGAAACAGGGTCAGGACCAGAGTGCCCGCGGTCACCAGCAGCGTCGCCGTCTGGTGTTTCAGCACCCATTTCAGCGTGCGGCCGTAGAACGCGATGATCCGGTTGTAATAATCCTCCGTAACCTCGTAGAAGCGTCCCTGCTCGCCTGCTTTGCGATGCTTGAGTAGCTTGGCCGACATCATCGGCGTCAGGGTTAACGACACCGCCGCCGAAACCAGGATGGTCACGGCCAGCGTAACGGCAAATTCACGGAATAGCCGCCCAACGATATCTCCCATGAACAGCAACGGGATCAGCACTGCAATCAGCGACACCGTCAGCGAAATGATGGTGAATCCGATCTGGGCCGATCCTTTCAACGCCGCATCCAGCGGCGAATCTCCGCTTTCCAGGAATCGGTCGATGTTCTCGATCATCACGATGGCGTCGTCCACCACGAAGCCGGTAGAAATCGTCAGCGCCATCAGCGTGAGGTTGTTTAAGCTGTACCCCAACAGGTACATCACGCCGAACGTTCCAATCAGCGACAGGGGTACGGCAACGCTCGGAATGGTTGTGGCGGAGAAGTTCCGCAGAAACAAAAACACCACCATCACCACCAGCGCGATGGAGAGCATCAACTCGAACTCCACATCCTTCACCGAAGCTCGGATGGTGGTCGTGCGGTCGGTCAGAATCTGTACTTTGACCGCGCTCGGCAACGAAGCCTGCAGTTGCGGCAGCAGCTTCTTGATCCGGTCCACCACGCTGATGATGTTGGCTCCGGGTTGCCGCTGGATGTTCATGATCACGGCAGGAGTCAGATTCATCCACGCCGCCAGCTGATTGTTCTCCGTCCCATCGATTACGTTGGCCACATCGCTCAAGCGCACCGGAGCGCCGTTGCGATACGCGATCACGACGGGTTTGTACTGCTCACTGGAGAACAGCTGATCGTTGGCGCCAATGGTGTACGACTGCCGTTGCCCATCGATCACGCCTTTTGCCTGATCGACATTGGCCTGCGCCAGCGCGGCCCGCAGGTCCTCGAGACTCAGCCCATACGAGGCCAGCGCCGTCGGATTCGCCTGGATGCGCACGGCCGGCTTCTGACCGCCGCTAATGGAAACCAACCCAACTCCCGGTAACTGGGCAATCTTCTGCGCCAGCGTAGTGTCGGCAATATCCTCGACCTTCGTAAGCGGCAGCGAAGCGGAACTGAGCGCCAGCGTGAGAATCGGCGCGTCCGCCGGGTTCACCTTGTTGTAGATCGGAGGATTGGGCAGATCTTGTGGCAGGTAGGTGGATGCAGAATTGATTGAGGCCTGTACCTGTTGCTCTTCCACATCGATGTTCTGATCCAGCCCGAACTGCAAGGTGATGATCGAGCTCCCATACGAACTGGTGGAAGTCATCTGGCTCAATCCGGGCACCTGCCCGAACTGCCGCTCTAAGGGCGAAGTGACCGATGACGCCATCACCTCCGGATCGGCCCCCGGATAAAACGTCACCACCTGGATTGTGGGGTAATCCACTTCGGGCAGGGCTGAGACCGGCAGTTGCATGAACGCAACCCAGCCCACCAGCAAGACTCCGAACATGAGCAGCGTCGTGGCTACGGGCCGGAGAATGAATAACCGTGAAGGACTCATGAACCCGGATTCCCTGTAATCGCTCCCTTACCTTGGGAAGCGACGTGCCCATGCCGCTCTTGCCCTGGACGGCTCACCGCACCAGTGACCGGGCCTGTACTCGTGCCAGGGCTGGGAGCACCCGCGCGCGGCTCAATCCGGCTGCCCCGCTGCAATTTGTCCTGCCCATCGGTGACCACCGTTTCCCCGGGATTTACTCCGCTGGAGACGACCGTCGTGTCGCCCTGGGTGAGCGCCACGGTGACCGGCTTATCCGCGACCGTTTTATCAGGATTCACCGAGTACACGTATGTCCCCTGCGGGCCCCGCAGAATGGCCGCGGTCGGCACGACTGTACTGTTCTTGCGTGTTTCCAGCAGGAGATCGGTATTCACAAACTGATTCGGCCACAGCCGGTTGTCTTGATTGCTGAAAACGGCCTTGAGCTTCGCCGTACCGGTTGTGGGATCGATCTGGTTGTCGATGGTCAGCAATTTGCCCGTTGCCAGCTTCGTTTGATCGTCGCGGCTAAAAGCATCCACTTCCAGAGTGCCGCGTCTCATCTCCACCGCAACTCTGGGCAGCACGTCTTCGGGAAGAGTGAAGATGACCGCGATCGGCTTCAATTGGGTCAGAATGAGCATCGGGTTCGTGTCGGACGCGTGCACGATGTTGCCCGTATCCACCTGCCGCAATCCCACTCGTCCATTGAATGGCGCCGTAATGTGGCAGTACGTGATGTTCAGCTTCGCGCTATTGATCTGCGCCTGGTCGTTCCGAACCGTCCCGTCGAGCTGGTCCACCAGCGACTTCTGCGTATCCACTTGCTGCTGCGCAATGCTGCCGGAAGGAATTAGGGAAACGTAGCGCTCCAGATTCAGCTTGGCGTCCCGCAGTGACGCCTGGTCTTTAAATAACTGCGCCTGCATCTGCTCCAGTTGGACTTGATAGGGCCGCGAATCAATTTCAATCAGCAGTTCGCCCTGATGCACTTCCTGGCCCTCGCGGAAGTTGACCTTCATGATCTGGCCATCCACCCGGCTCTTGATGTTGGCTGTATTGAATGCCGTGACCGAACCCAACCCGCTCAGATACACGGGAACATCCTGCTTCAGCACCGGCGCGACCGCCACCGAGACGGCACGCGGCCCTGCAGCCGCCTGTGCCTTCTGGGGTTTGGAATCGCCGCCGCTACAACTGAGGAACAACGCGCAAACCGCCGTCATGGTGCACACTACCGCCAGCCGGAGACGCCCTTCCGCCCAGCCTTTTATTGCATAAGAGTCGTTCATATTCACGATTAGTCCGTTTTCGTCGCCTGACCCGAGCACGGCAGGAGATTCCGTATTAGACGTAAAATTGCAGGCTCGGTTGGCGGCAACCTTGAGTTGGCAGACAGGATTGTCCCCGTCTGAGGGACCTCCCGCGGAATCGCCCAGGTCGGAACCACACTACCAGTGACTGTGGCAGAGCCGCCCTCATTAGGATCAACCTCCAGCCGCAGGCGGGTCAAGGCCAAGTCATTGAGTTTTACATACTTTTACTTGCTTTGACCTTCCGTTGACCCGCTTGCGCAATGTGCGTAGGAGGCCCCCTAGTTCATTGGTGGATCCAGCAAAACGCAAAGCTGGGCCAGCCCGCAAACAGTTTCTACTTCGAAAAGGTTATGGCCTTAATGGGGGTCAAGATTCCCTGCTGGTAAAAATTAACCGCGACTGCTCTTCCCGAGACCTCAACGGTGGCGAAACCATTCACCCAGTCGCACCACTCGGTGCGCGCAGGCAGATCGCAGGCGTAATTGGGGGCGCCCGCAGTGCCCGCCACAATCTCCTCAAAGTCATGGGTCAAGTTTGGCAACCGTTCCGCGTCCATGTGCGTGTAGGCAAGCACGTGCTCGTGGCCATGGAAGCTGGCGGACACTATGGTGTGCTTGTTCAGCACTTGGACTAGCGCTTGCGGCGCGTTACTTCCCGAATGCCCGGTGAACTGGCAATGCACACTCTCTACGCAGAAAATCGGACCGTGGAAGTAGATGAACGCGTGCGTCAGGCCACGGGCCTCGGCAGCCGCAAGGTCACTATCGAGCCAGGAAGTCTGGGCGGACGTGATCACGTCCGCATCTCCGAGCACGTCGATGGCCACAAAATGTGAGTTTTGATAATCGAACGAATAGGTCAAGTCGGGTGTGAGCGCGCTATAGTGCGTCGCTCCTACAGCTCCGGCGACACCTGCCAGGTCGTAGTACTGCTGCCACCCCGGGGTGTCCAATGCATCATGGTTACCACGGACGAGAAAGGTTTTAGCCGAGAGGCCATTGATTGAGTTGCCGTCGATCGCGGCCAGAAGAATATCCGTCCCCGCGGTGGTAAAGCCGCTCGATTCGCCGTCCCCGGCATACAGCGTGAATGCCGGATTGTGTGTCACGGCTTGTGCCGAGAGTATCGCCAGGGTGGAGTAGTTGCCTCGCGTATCTGCCCATACCACAAAGCTGAAGAAAGTTGGAGGAGGAGTTGGAGGAGGAGTTGGAGCAGGTGCAGGCGGCGACGTGCCATCGCCGCAGCCCGTCAGCAGCATAAAATAGGTAAGAAGCCCGAGCACTACGAGTGTGGCAACTGCAAAGTGCGGCCACGCCGAGCGGGACGAATGTTCCTCGTGAATCATAGGACTTAGGTCATACCCGAGCCACGAACCGTCGCTGCCTCATAAGGGGCGCCTCAACTTCAAGTTCAAACCAATCATGGCGGTCAAGACCATATGAATCCGGCCAGCCCACGATGACAGATTCTAAGAACAAAAGACCGTTCGTCTGTTCAAAATTGACCACTTTCCCGAGATGCCCGAGGAGGTGTGGAACCATACCGCCTAATCACAGCAAGCGTTCCAGACTGGCGCGCATGCCCATTGGCTTCCATCGCGAAATCCCTAACACAGCACTTCACGACGGACACAATCTAACACTCGCACCTTCGGGCTAGCGGTTGACTGGCGAGATCAGGCCAGTACACTCAAATGTATGGTCCGCCGCCGGACTGCAATGAGGTGAGACGGCACACCGGGCGTTATTCGAGGTAAGGATCGTCCCTTTAGGGCCGTCTAGATGCAGCAATGAATCGCGCCGGCTTCAGTCCGTGGCATTGCTTTCGACGGCCAGCGCCGCTGGCGCCGGATGCTGCGCCTCATAGGCTTCGATGTCTTTCTCGTACTGCAGCGTCAGCCCAATATCATCCAGCCCGTTTAGCAAACAATGCCGCACGAACTCATCCATGGCAAACAGGGCGCGAAAACCTTGCTCATCGCGCACCTCGCGCTTTTCCAGATCGATCGTTACCTGGTACTGATCTATCTCCTGCGCGCGCTTCATCAAGGTGGCGACTTCGTCATCGCTCAACCGCACCGGCAGGAACCCGTTTTTCGTGCTGTTATTTGCGAAAATGTCGGCGAATGACGATGAAATCACCGCCCGAAATCCAAAATCCGCGAGGGCCCAAACCGCATGCTCGCGCGACGACCCGCAGCCAAAGTTCTTGCCCGCCACCAGAATGGTCGCGCCTTCGTATCGCGGCTCATGCAAGGCAAAATCCGGGTTCTTCTTCCCGTCCGCTCCGAACCGCCAGTCGTAAAAGAGAAATTGGCCAAAGCCGGTCTTCTCGATCCGCTTCAAGAATTGCTTGGGGATAATCTGGTCGGTATCGACGTTCACTCGATCCAACGGCGCCACGCGCCCGCGATGCACAGTAAAAGGTTTCATCGGTTATCTCATTGATTGATCTGATCGGCGTTGACGGACGAGTGTTCCCGGAATGCACGCTCCTCAGAGCCATGTCACTCAAATTTCCAGTTCCGAATATCCGTGAAATGCCCGGCAATGGCCGCCGCCGCAGCCATCATCGGGCTTACCAGGTGCGTCCTGCCTCCGCGTCCCTGCCGTCCCTCGAAATTGCGATTGCTGGTGGAAGCACATCGCTCTCCGGGTTGCAGAATGTCCGGATTCATTCCCAGACACATCGAGCAGCCGGACTCGCGCCACTCAAATCCCGCTTCCTGGAAGATCCGGTGCAGTCCTTCCTGCTCCGCTGCCCTCTTCACCGACTGCGATCCCGGCACCACCATTGCCCGTACCGTCGAACTCACGCGATGTCCCTTCGCCACCCGCGCGGCAGCACGAAGATCCTCGAGCCGTGAATTCGTGCACGATCCGATGAAGACGCGGTCCACGGCAATATCCTCAATCCGCTTGCCCGGCTCGAGCGCCATATACTGCAAGGCCAATTCCGCAGCGCGGCGTTCGCTTTCCTCCAATCCCTTCACTTCGGGCACGCGTCCTGTCACTGGAGCAACCATGCCCGGGTTTGTCCCCCAGGTCACAAAGGGACACAACTGTGCCGCATCGATCGGGATGACTCTGTCGAACTTGGAATCCGAGTCGGACGGCAAGTTCCGCCAGCAGGCAACCCCCTTCTCCCACTCCGCGCCAGTCGGAGCAAAACGGCGTCCCTTCACGTAGGCAATCGTCGTCTCGTCCGGCGCCACCATTCCGGCGCGCGCTCCGGCCTCGATGCTCATATTACACAGCGTCATGCGCCCTTCCATCGAAAGCGCGCGTACTGCCGGCCCGGCGTACTCGATGACATGTCCGGTCGCGCCATCGGTTCCAATCTGGCCAATAATCCCGAGCGCCAGATCTTTCGCGCCGACTCCTTCAGGAAGTTGCCCGCGCACATCGATCTGCATGGTCTTCGGCTTTTGCTGCGCCAGGCACTGCGTTGCCAGCACATGCTCGACCTCCGATGTGCCAATCCCAAATGCCAGGCTGCCAAAAGCTCCGTGCGTGCTGGTGTGGCTGTCGCCGCACACAATGGTCATCGCCGGCTGCGTGAGACCCAGTTCCGGACCGATGACGTGCACGATGCCTTGTTCCGGAGAATCCATATCGAACAGCCGGATACCGAATTCCTTGCAGTTTGCCTGCAGCGCGGAGATCTGCTTCGCGGCAATCAGATCCGTGATGGGAGTTCCGCGCGGCTCGGTGGGAATGTTGTGATCCACCGTCGCGACGGTGCGCAAAGGCTGTCGCACACGCCGTCCCGCAGCCCGCAATCCATCAAAGGCCTGCGGAGAAGTCACCTCATGCACAAGGTGCAAGTCGATGTAAAGAATAGAAGAGCGTCCGGCAGGCTGCGCCACCACGTGCGCATCCCAAATCTTCTCGAATAATGTCCGTGCCATAAATTTTTACAGTAACGAATTTGCTGAGCCAGCTCTGTGCCAACGCGGTGTCTCTCCGCCAAGAACCCCAACTGCGTGCGAATGAACTAGTTTTTCATAGTGTTGGCGTAGGCGGCAAGGCGTCAGGGTGGAGGGGGATCTCCCGCCCAAAACCTACCCGAAATGCCTGATCGCTTCGTGTTTTGCGACCTAATACGCTCGACGGTAGGAATAGAACGAGATTCGGCCTTATGAACAACGAAGTGAATATCAACAACGGAAAAAGTGTGGCTTCACTCTTCGCGGAGATGAAGCAGGAACTGCAGGATTTCGTGCAGACCCGCGTCACCATGTTCAAAGTGGAACTGCAGGAAAAAGTCAGGGTGGTGAAAGCTGCTGCGCCCTTCGCGGTGATCGGCGCTGTGCTGTTGCTGACGGCATATCTGCTGTTCACGTTGGCGCTGGTCGCGCTGGTATTCGCGTTCCTACCCGACAACGCGTACCGCTGGTGCATCGCCTTTGCAGCTATCGGGGTGCTTTGGTCGATTCTGGGCGCAATTGCGGCCTACATGGCCAAACGTGAACTGGAAGTCAGCGGCCTGCTGCCCAAGAGAACGGTAGAAGTGCTGAAGGAAGACAAGATGTGGATTCAGTCTGAGGTCAAGCAGATATGAGCGCGGAACCGGTTGAGAACCTCGAACTGCGCGCTGTCGAGCAGCGCAATCGTCTCCACCAGACAACCTCCGAGTTGAAGGGAAAGATCGCGGAAACCCGCGAGCAACTCGATCCCGTGAGGAACGTGCGGGAGCACTTTGCAGGCGTCGCTGCTGCGGCCGGCGCACTTGCTCTGCTCGTGGGATACGGAGTCGCAGGAATGTTCACGCGACGCTAATGCGATTACCGCATCAACTGAGGAGATTCAGGAGAAAACCATGCCAACCATCAACAGTCTCGCCAAAGTACTAGCAAACCATTGCCCCGAGTCATCTCGCCCAAGACCCAAGCTATTTTCGATTACCTTCTCGTGGGCTCATTCCTGGGAACGGCGAGTTGGTTCTGGCGGCACAACAAGCGCGCCGCTCTGGCAGCGCTGCTTTGCGGCGGCGCGAAACTGGCGGTCACTTTGCTGAGTGACAATCCCGGTGGCGTTCGCAAGGTGATCAGTCCTCATGCGCGTCGCGAGATCGATCTCGGCTTAGCGGCCATGGTCGCGACCATGCCCGAATTCTTCGCGTTCAAAGATGAGCCGCAGAAAAAGTTCTTCATCGCCCAGGGAGCGTTGATCACCATCGGCAGCGAATTGACGCAATATCCGGGGCGTTCCAGCGGAAGGAAGGAACGCTCGAGAGCGGCCTGATTTATGCCATCCGTCGCGGAACATCAAGGCGCAAGAGTCCATTGCCGTCGCTATGGAAGTTCGGCGGGCTCACGGGAAGCGTCTTCGCGATCGCGTGGAAGGTGTTGCAGTGGCCGGTTTCGTTCGCGGCGATGTTCCTCTCCTTCTCGATGGTCTACTATTACGCACCTGACCTGGAAGAGCGAAGATGGTCCTGGGTGACTCCGGGATCGGCCGCTGGAGTTGTACTGTGGCTGATCGCTTCCGTCGGATTCCGCGTTTACCTGCACTTCTTCAACAGTTACAGCGCAACCTACGGATCTTTGGGAGCCCTGGTCATTCTGTTAGTGTGGCTCTACCTCACCGGTTTCGCGATTCTGGTGGGCGGGGAAGTGAACTGGGTGATCGAAAACGAAGATAAGAAAGTCGCGGAGTTGGCAGCCAAGAAGCAGAAGATCCAAACGCAGTTGAAGGCTGCCTAGCGCGACATGACCGTGTGGAAATCTACCAGCAAAAGTTTGACGTTTTGGAAGGGCACGACTTTCAGTCGTGCCGTACGTGGCCGCCAAATCAATGCGGCTTCAGCCGCTGAGGTTTGCTCGCCATTGCGCAATCGTGTTTTCCGAACGTGCCGCACTCGCCCGAGCTGGAGTTTTCCCGCAAGTTCTGAACTCGTGCCCTTCCCAGACACAGGCCGTCAGCGCTAACGCGGTTTCGTGATGGCGCCTTGTGAGGCGGACCACACCAGAGCCGCGTATTTTGCGAACACTCCGGTGGTGTAGCGCGGCTGCGGCGCTTTCCATTCCGACATTCTCTGGCGGAGTACAGATGGGTCCAACTCCACCTCGAGGAGTTGCTTCTTCACGTCGAGGCGAATGATATCGCCGTCGCGAACGCCTGTGATGGGCCCGCCGAGAGCGGCTTCGGGAGAGACGTGACCGGCCATCAGGCCGCGGGTCGCGCCGCTGAAACGTCCATCGGTGAGGAGAGCGACTGAGCCGCCTAACCCTTCGCCAACAATGGCGGCAGTAACACCAAGCATTTCCCGCATGCCCGGCCCGCCTTTCGGGCCTTCATTGCGAATCACGACGACGTCGCCGGCTTTGATTTTCTTGGCGGTGACGGCGGCCATGGCATCTTCTTCGGATTCGAAAACGCGCGCCGGCCCGCGATGCTCGAGGCGCTCGTGTCCGCTGATCTTGGCCACGCAGCCCTCGGGAGCGAGATTGCCTTTGAGAATGACCAGACCGCCGGTGGGCTTCAGCGGCTTCTCGAGCGGCACGATGACTTCCTGACCGGGAGTTTCTACCGCACTCTCCGCTTCGGAGTTGATCGTCAGCCCGGTGACGGTCATCGCCTGCGAATGGAGATGCTTGCCACGCAGCAGTTTTCTAGCGAGCAGACGAATTCCGCCGGCGCGGTGCATGTCGGCAGCGACGAATCTGCCGGATGGCTTGAGATCCGCCAACAGCGGAGTTCTCTCGCTCACCGTCTGGAAATCATCGATATCGAGTTGCACTCCGGCTTCACGAGCGATCGCCAGCAGATGCAACACTGCATTGGTTGACCCGCCGGACGCGGCAACCGACGCGATGGCATTCTCGAAGGCATCGCGGGTCAGAATGTCGCGCGGCCTCAGGCCCTTCTGCAAAACATTCATGACAACCTTGCCGCAGTCGAAGGAAACCTGATCTTTCTGTGGATCCATCGCGGGAATGCTATTGAAGCCCATGGGAGAGAGGCCGATCATCTCCATGACGGTGGACATGGTGTTGGCGGTGTACTGGCCGCCGCAGGCGCCTGCGCCGGGACAAGCGACATCTTCCAGTTCCTTCAACTCGGTATCGCTCATCTTTCCGGCAACGTTGGCGCCAATGGCCTCGTACACATCCTGAATGGTGACGTCTTTGCCGCGATAGGTTCCGGGCGCAATGGTTCCGCCATAGAGAACGATTCCCGGCAGATTCATGCGGGCCAGCGCCATGGCACCGGCGGGGATGGTCTTGTCGCAGCCGACGATGCACACGACAGCGTCAAACATCTGCCCGCGGCAGACGAGTTCGATGGAGTCAGTAATCAACTCGCGGCTGACCAGCGATGCGCGCATACCTTCGGTGCCCATGGTCTCGCCGTCGGAAATGGCGATGGTGTTGAACTCCATGGGAGTGCCACCGGCGGCACGAATGCCTTCTTTCACCTTGGCCGAGAGACGGCGAAGGTGGAAGTTGCAGGGCATGGTTTCGATCCACGTGTTGGCCACGCCGATGAGAGGTTTATTCAGGTCGGCATCGGTGAAGCCCACCGCTTTGAACATGGAGCGCGCGCCAGCGCGGTCGCGCCCTTCGGTGATTCCACGGCTGATGTGCTTGAGATCCATAGGTCAAAAGATTACAGGAGATTCTGCACATATGTGAACAGCAGCTCCAGCCCTGCAAGGTGTCATCCTGAGCGGAGCGAAGGATCTCTGCAATTTCGGGTTGCAGACAGAATACATAGATCCTTCGCTTCGCTCAGGATGACAGGACACGAACATTACTCACAAAAATGGGGAACCCGCTCTGCAGGTTCCCCCAGTTGCATGACGTTTGCCCACAAATCGTCATGCTTGCCCAGTCATAAAAGTTAAGCGCGAGCGGCAGCGCGGGATTCGTCGAGGGCAACGCCGGCGGGCGGATGATGCGAAGTCCATGCAGTCGCATGGGCCGCGCCGGAGCCGACGCGGATTACATCGGGAATCGCGTACCATTCGCGATAGAGCTGGCCAACCTGCTTCTGATTGACCTCGAGCGTAAGCATCAATTGATAATCGTGCTCGGCAGCATCGGCATGGACCGCGGGCAAATCGAGCCCGCGACGCGAAGCCGCGTTCAGGATGCGCATCAACGTGCCCTGGGTGTTGCGATAGCGAATGTGGAATTCCATGTCTGGCTCCTGTGAACTGCGTCTTCTGCTTATTTTTCTTCCAGCAGCATCTCCGAAAGGGCTGCGCCTGCCGGGACCATGGGGAAAACATTAGCTTCCGGAGCGCAATCGAACACCAGCAACTCCGGCTCCGGAGAGTGCAAGAAGCGGTCGATCTGATCACCCGTGTCCTGCGACACGGGGAACTCACGCATGACGTCTTCTCTCATGCGAAAAGCGTGGATCTTGTAAGCCTTCGCGATGTCGACGAAATCCGGGTTATCGCTCAGGTCGGTCTCAGCGTAGTTGCGCTCGTAAAAGAGTTGCTGCCACTGGCGAACCATGCCGAGATATTTGTTGTCGATGATGATCATTTTTACAGGAAGGCCGAGACGATGCACAGTCGCGAGTTCCTGGATGTTCATCTGAAATCCACCATCCCCGGAAACGCAGACGACGCAGGTGTCAGGCTTGGCCAACTGCGCACCGACGGCGGCGGGTAGAGCGAATCCCATGGACCCGAGTCCGCCGGAGGTGATGAAGCCGCGCGGTGAAGAGGAGCGATAACGCTGGGCCGCCCACATTTGGTGCTGTCCGACGTCGGTGATCACGACACTGTCCTGGGGCAAGCGGCTGAAAAGTTCGTCGAGAAAGCGGATGGTGGGCTGAGCCAGACCGCGGGGATCGAGTTCAGCGCGATCCGAACCACACGCTACAGAGCGCCACGAAGTGAAGTCAGGAAGCGTGTGACGCCGCATTTCGGCTTCGAACGCGGGGATCGTGTCCGCCAGATTTCCGATCACCGGGAGATCGCAGGGACGCACGCGATCGAGTTGGGCGGGGTCGATTTCGAAGTGGACGATCTTGGCATGAGGGGCAAAGCGCGTGGGCTCGCCGGTGACGCGATCGTCGAGACGCGCTCCCAGCACCAGCAGCAGATCAGTTTCGTGCAGTGCCATGTTGGCGGCGCGGGTTCCATGCATGCCGACCATGCCCAGGTAGTACGGAGCCTGGGGTTCCACTGCGCCTAGGCCGTGAACCGTCGCGAATGCGGGGATGTTCAGCGTGTCGAGTAAACGCCGGAGATCGGTGATGGCGCCGGAAAGCTTCGCGCCGGCGCCGATCAGCGCCACCGGCTTCGAAGATTGCTTCAGCAGCGCGATCACTGTGTCGGTGAAACCGCCGTCAGCCTTGGCCTCGGCGGGACGCGCGTGCGGTGTGAACTTCACCGGGCCCGAAAATTCCTTCTTGGCCTTCAACATGTCCGTGGGAATGTCGATGACCACCGGACCAGGACGTCCGCTGCGGGCCCAGTGAAAGCCTTCGGCGATCGCCTCGGGAATTTCGTCGATAGTGCGGACGAGCCGGCTCCATTTCGTGAGCGAGAGAGTGACCCCAAAGACGTCCGTCTCCTGGAACGCATCGGTGCCGATCAGCGCGCTGCGGACCTGACCGGTGATGCAGACCAGGGGAACGGAATCCATCTTCGCGTCGGCAATGCCGGTGACGAGATTGGTGGCACCGGGACCGCTGGTGGCCATGGCCACACCGACTTTGCCGGTAACGCGCGCATAGCCTTCGGCGGCGAAGACCGCACCCTGCTCGTGCCGGGTGAGGATGTGGCGCACACCGCTGCCCTCGAGGGCGTCATACAACGGCATGATCGCACCGCCGGGGTAACCGAAGACAAGGTCCACCCCCTCGGCGCGCAGGCACTGCAGGACGATGTCGGCTCCCTTAAGCATTCACCACCTGTTTTGTGGATGCTGCGGGAGCTTCGGCCTTCTTCTTGCCCGGCTGCGGGAGCCAACTCATCATGCCGCGCAATTGCGCGCCCACGATTTCGATGGGGTGTTGCTTCTCTTTTTCGCGCAGCTTGTTGAAATTGGGGCAGCCGGCTTTGTTCTCAGCAATCCACTCTTTCGCGAAGTTGCCGGACTGGATGTCGGCGAGAATCTTCTTCATGGCCTGGCGAGTTTCATCTCCCACGACTCTCTCACCGCGAGTGAGGTCGCCATACTCGGCGGTGTTGGAAATGGAGTAGCGCATCCGGTCCAGACCACCTTCGTAGATCAGGTCCACGATGAGCTTCACTTCGTGCAGACACTCGAAATAGGCGATCTCGGGCGCATATCCGGCTTCGACGAGAGTTTCGAATCCCTTCTTGATCAAGGACGTCAGGCCGCCGCAGAGGACTGCCTGCTCTCCGAAAAGATCGCTCTCGGTTTCTTCTTTGAAGGTCGTTTCGAGAACGCCGGCGCGAGTCGAGCCGATGCCATGAGCATAAGCAAGACCGAGTTCGTGGGCGCGGCCGCTGGCATCCTGCTGGATCGCAAGCAGAGCCGGCACTCCGCGACCTTCGGTGTACACTCGGCGGACGAGGTGCCCGGGGCTCTTGGGGGCGATCATCAGCACGTCGACGTCACTTGGCGGAACGATCGCTTTGAAATGAATGCTGAAGCCATGGGAGAAGCCGAGAACTTTTCCGGGATGCAGATAGGGCTTGATGTGCTGGTCGTATAGTTCGGCCTGGGTCTCGTCAGGAGTAAGCACGTGGATCCAATCGGCGCGCTTGGCGGCCTCATCAGGGGCGACGACGACCATACCGTCAGCCTTGGCCTGCTGGGCGCTCTTGCGGTTGGGATCGAGACCGACGATGACCTTGTGTCCGCTGTCGCGGAGATTTTGCGCCTGGGCGTGTCCCTGGCTGCCGTAGCCAAGGATAGCGATCGTCTTGCCCTTCAGTGCTTCGGGCTTGGCGTCGCGTTCGTAAAAGATAGTGACCACTGTTGTGCTCCTCTCGTAGCACAAGGGAGAAAAAGGGACCCTTGTTTTTTTGGGGATGGGAACCAGTGTCCCGAAATACAGGCGGAAAAGCAATCCCCGGAAAAACCGACCGGTCGGTCGGTATCCAAAATGCTATGCGTCGCTCGGCCGACTGTCAAGCCAAAACAACGGAATAGACTCCATGTAGGGACATCCGCCTCGGCTGTCCGGTCGAGCGGGAGATCGATTTTCTTGTGCAGTAAACTCTGCCCGGCTTTGCGGGGCTGGACAGCCTAGGGCGGCTGTCCCTAAATGTTCATGGGGTGGCATTCGGCGTGGCTAGTATTTACCATGGCACGCGATGACCCGTGAAGCTGTAGTCGATTCCCGGCAGGAAATCCTGCGCACGGCCGCCCGCCTGTTCCAGCAGCGTGGGTACGACGCGACTTCGATGAACGACGTCGCTGCCGCGCTGAAGCTCAGTAAGGGCGGTTTGTACCACCACTTTCAGAGCAAAGATGAAATTTTGTTCGAGATCATGAATCACGCCATGGATCTGACCCAGGAGCGCGTGCTGGCTCCGGTGCGGAACATTGCCGATCCGGAAGAACGCTTGCGAGCGCTGATTCGCCTGCATATTGAAGTTGTCCTGAGCCCACGCGATCGCGAGATTACGGTGATGCTGCACGAGAACCATCCGCTGCCACCGGCCTTGCGCAAGCGCATTAACCATCGCAAGAAGGAATACGTGCACTTTGTCGAGAGCCTTATGGCTGACGTGCAGAGAGCGCGGCGGGCCAAGGGGGCCGTCAGCCCACGCGCGGCGGCGTTCGCTCTGCTGGGGATGATCAACTGGATCTATCAGTGGTACAAGCCGGAAGGGAACCTGCAGACCAACAACCTGGTGCCGCAGTTCACAGATATGGTCTTCGGGGGAATCCTGGCGTGACGGTGAGCAGCCAGCATGCGAAGAATCCCGCCGTGGGCTGGGATATATCCGGTGCAGCCAAAGCCGACGCCGGGGAGAAGATCGCTCGCGCTCAGATTTTCATCAATGGCTTGGTCGCATACGACAACAGTTTCGTTCCACCGATCGGCAACTGGCAGGTGCAGCTGACCCAGAAGGGACAATATCCGGGTGAGAACACGTTGCGAGTGATCGCCAGCAACGAGAAGGGTGAGGATACGGAATCGGCCGACTTCTGGAGCTGAATAGTTAAGACAAGTCTTACAGAGCGGGCAATAGTCGAGCTGCGCTCGACTGGACAGCCGAGGCGGCTGTCCCTCCATACGCGCGAAAGGGACACGGTTGACTGAGTCCAAAGCTGATTTTTTTACTCTGAGCGTAATCGACGCGCAACGCGCGGCAAGGAACAAGCGGTACCAGGAATTTCTGCGCGTTCCCGCGATGAGCGCGGGTGTCTATGTTCTTCCGGCCGGCGCAGTCGATCCACAGCGGCCTCATCACGAAGATGAGATGTATTACGTCGTCCGTGGGCGAGCGCGATTTCGCGCGGAAGACAAGGACACGGAGGTTTCCGCGGGGAGCGTGCTCTTTGTTGCTGCTGAGGTCGAGCATCGTTTCTACGACATCAGAGAGGAACTGGTGGTGCTGGTGTTCTTTGCTCCCGCCGAAAGCTGAGAAGCTTTTTGTAGGGGCGCGCCATCGTCCGCGCGCTGAGCGAAGCGAGCGCGCCCGGCGGCAAGAAATCAGTGCGGTGGGGCTAGCTGGCACGCTTGCGGATGCGGAGAACCTACCCCGGACCAATGGGTCCGGGGCTCCACCGTTCTGGTGGCGTGTTACTCTTCGGCGCGTGTCCTTCTCTCCACAATTGGCTCCGGCAGCGTATAGCGTGGGCGCTGTATTTATCTGGGGCGCATCTGATTTCGCGGGAGGCTACGGCTCCCGCCGGGCGAACGCATTTGTGTTTACGGCGTTTTCGCACTTCTGCGCTTTCTCCTTGATGCTCCTGATCTCGCTGGGCTCGCACGCGTCTGTGCCGTCGCGCGCGAGCGTGCTCTGGTCAGTGGCGGCGGGGGTGCTCGGCGGAGTTGCCCTCGCGCTCTTCTATCGCGCACTGGCCACGGGGCAGATGGGACTGGCAGCGCCGACGGCGGCACTCATCGGAGCAGCCATCCCAACGCTTGCGGACATCGCGCTGGAAGGGGCTCCCAGCCGCTGGTCGATGGCTGGCTTCGCACTGGCGATTCTTGCCATCTGGCTGATTACGCGCCCCGAACCGCAGGGAAACAACGACGAGACAGGCCATCCTAAAGGTGTTGCCATGGCTGCTCTGGCAGGCGTCGGCTTTGCCGCGTTTTACATGTGCATGCACCAAACCACCGGCTCTCCAATCTTCGTAGCGGCAATTGGCCGAATTGCGTCGTTTGTTGCCACAGCGGTGGTGGTGATCGCCATCGGCGCGCCGCTTGCCATGGAAATGCGGTCCATCCTGATTGCCATGCTGGCGGGATTTCTCGACATCAGCGGAAGCGCGCTATACATCTATGCCAGCCAGCGCGGCCGCCTGGACGAAGCCGTGGTCATCACATCGCTATACCCAGCGATCACGGTTTTACTGGCGCGGATCATCCTGAAAGAGCACTTCAGCCGCTGGAAATTCGTAGGATTACTGGCCGCTTTGGCTGCAGTCCCGCTGATCGCCGCCGGTTAAGCCGATCTCCTTCTGGTACTCGCGAGCCGCGCCCCAGTGCTGCTAGCATCGCGAGGTGGCGCTGATCGAAGTTCGCAATCTGACGAAGGTATTTGCGCACGCTGAGTCGCCATTCGGCGGCAGGTCGCGGGCTGACGTACGCGCAGTGGACGACGTTTCTCTCGATATCCATCCCGGAGAAACGCTGGGCCTGGTGGGCGAGTCCGGGTCCGGCAAGAGCACGCTGGGCCGGCTGATTCTGCGTCTGATTGAACCCACATCCGGGACCGTGAGTTTTGAGGGTCGCGATCTGCTGGCGGCGGGGCGTTCTGAAATGCGCCGCCTCCGCCGCGACCTGCAAATCATCTTTCAGGATCCGTTCGCGTCGCTCGATCCTCGCTACAGAGTGGAAGACATCGTGGCCGAGCCCATGATCATCCACAAAGATTCATGTAGGGACAGCCGCCCCCGGCTGTCCGGTCGAGCGAAGCTCGACCTTTCTGCCCGCGTCTCCGAACTGCTGCGCGCCGTCGGGCTGGACGAATCCGCGAGGAATCGCTACCCGCACGAATTTTCCGGCGGACAACGGCAGCGCATCGGGATCGCCCGCGCATTGGCGCTGCGGCCCAAGTTCATTGTGTGCGATGAGCCCGTATCCGCACTCGACGTCAGCGTGGGCGCTCAAATCGTGAATCTGCTGCAGCAACTGCAGCGCGATTTCGGGCTCACCTACCTGTTCATCTCGCATTCCATGCCGGTAGTGCGCTATCTCTGCACGCGGATCGCAGTGATGAGCCGGGGAAAGCTGGTGGAGATTGGAGACACCGAACAGATCACTTCGAGACCCGCTCATCCATATACTCGTACTCTGCTCGCCGCTACACCGGAACTGGCGGTGTGAGTCGCACGCTTTGAGAGATGTTTGCAACCAAATTAGTTTTCAGGCACTCCTAAGAAACTTGGGAACGCCTCCGTGGCCACAACTGATTCAGCCAGATATCCCCTCAGCCTTTCTCGGCCTGCGCCCACCCGAGACCTGGCGGAACTGATTCTCGGCTTTCTGGCGATCGATGCCGTGCTTTGGCTCCCGACTCACGAGCAACTCATCTTCGGGCCGATCGCATTGCTCGCGCCGTTGCTGCTGGTGCTGTGGCGGCGACCCGGTTGGAATGAACTGGGGCCAGGCTGGCGTGGATTCGCCTCGTCTTTGTGGATACTTCCGGCTGCCGTCGCGCTGAGCGTGCTGGGAGTGCAGGTGGCGAAATACGCGGGAACATTTCACCCGCTCTACGCGCCCGATTTCTCTCACGTTGCCGGGTACGTGCTCTGGACGCTGTACCAGCAGTTCTTGTTGCAGGACTACTTCATGCCGCGCCTTGCAAGCGTTCTGTCGAGCAACGCGGCGATTGGAGTCGCGGCAATGCTGTTCGCCATCGCGCATCTCCCCAATATTCCTCTCGTTGTGGCGACCCTCGTCTGGGGAGCAGTTTCGTGCGCCCTGTTCCGCCGCTATCACAATCTCTACGTCCTTGGCCTGGCGCAGGGCTTGCTTGGGTTGTGCTTCGCCGTGTGCTCCCGATGTCTGGCTTCATCACATGCGGGTTGGGCTCGGATTTCTGCGTTATCAGACCATGCACTGATGAGCACAACTTCGTGTCCTCTTTGATCCTGGAACGGCGAGTTCCTGCCGTACAATATTGCGGGCGTAACCAGGAGAGCAACGGTGGCGGTGCCTCAAGCTGAAATCGCGTTTAACGGACATTCGATGGTGGCGCCACTTCGCCGCGTGCTGGTGTGCTCGCCCCAAACTGCGGGCTGGGATCAGGCGGAGCGCAGGGGAAAGTGGCACGGGTTGGGGTTTCATCATGAGCCGGACGTGGCGCAAGCCCAGGGTCAGCACCAAGCTCTGCGTCGGGAGTTGGAAGAAGCCGGAGCCGAAGTGCTGGCATTGTCCCCCATGCCAGATCTTTCGCTGGACGCCGTGTATGCGCACGATGCCTCCCTCGCCACCGACTTCGGGCTGATCATCATGCGTCCGGGGAAGCCGAACCGCGTGCCGGAAGGTTCCCGGCACAAGAACTTCGCGGAGCGGCTGGGCATCCCGATCCTCGGCGAGATTACTGCGCCCGGAAGCACCGAAGCGGGCGATATGGTGTGGCTCGATGCGAAGACGCTTCTCATCGGTCACGGCTACCGCACGAACGCAGCCGGGATCGAGCAGATGCGATCGTTGCTGGCCCCGAAGGGAATCGAAGTGATTTCCGCGCCCCTGCCTCACGCTGCGGGCCCGTCCTGCTGCCTGCACCTGATGTCGTTGATCAGCTTGCTGGATGAGCAAAGGGCGCTGGTCGATCTTCCGTGGCTCGCTGTCGAGACTATCGAACTGCTCACGGCACGTGGATTCAAGTTGATCGAGATCGATTACTCCGAACGCGAAACGCTCGCCTGCAACGTGCTGGCGTTGGGGAACAAAGGATTGCTTGCAATCGAGGAGAACCACAAGACTAACGCTCGCTTGCGCGGATCAGGATTTGAAGTGCGTACCTTTCCCGGCAGTGAGCTCTGCATCAATGGGAGCGGTGGCCCCACTTGCCTGACGCGTCCTCTCCTACGCGGCTGAAACGGTTTTCGGACTGCGCTCTTGTTCCGGCGTTGGTAGAGTTCCCTTGTCAATTTTCCGCAGCGGAATCAGCGCGCGCAGGCGAGGATCTCGCATAAACAGGCCTCCCCAAGCCAGCATCCCAAGAACGACGGGAAGAGGATAAGTCGGGTCACCAATCCGCAGAGTCGTCACAGTTGCGCCTCCCAGTAACCCTGTCATCAGAATGGCGCCAAGGACCGCGGTGGAAGGAACGAGATAGGTGACGACGCAGACTAGCTCAATGATGCCCACCGGGAGGATGAGCGTATCTGAAAGACCGGCGCGAGCAAAGCCTTCATGTACGCCGGGGAGCCGCATAAGTTTCATCACGCTACCCAGGAGAACGAAAAAAGCCGGAAGGACGGTCATCACGCGGCCGGTCCACAATGCGGTTCTGGAAGGGAAAGTATCTGCCATGCGTTTCTCCAGAGAACGTACAGAATAAGGCCTTGGGAATTCGATCAACTCCAGTGCGATAGCCTAAGCGCTTACCCTGTGGCGCTGCAAATGTGTAGATCGTGCTGGATCGGTTGGTATGATGGTCCGTCTAATCCCGAACGTAAAGGCCCGGCATGTTCTCTCGTAATCCACGGCTGTTGCCAGTTTACTTCGCAATGCTTGTCGTTCTGGCGTCTTCCCTGCACGCGCAGACAACGGCCCAGGCCCCAGCGGTGACTGTCGATGCGGTCACAAATTCCAAAGGGCTGCCCGACGGAATCGAAGTGCAGGCCGGAGCTGTGATCATGCGGCTTACAGCCTTGCGCGACGACATCATTCGGGTGCGCATCGCCCCCGAGACGTTGCCCGAAGACGCCTCCTGGGCTGTAGTTCCCGAGGCGCGCAGCAAATCCGTAAATGTGCAGCCCGTGGATGAGAGCTCTTTTGTGGGATTTCGAACCGCGGCACTCGAGGTGCGCGTCGAGAAAAATCCAGCGCGCATCGTGATCCAGGATCTCGCCGGCAACGTGCTTTCGGCAGATTCCGTTGGACGCCCGGTCACGTTCCGATTGGGTGGATTCTCCGTCCACAAGGCGATGCTCGGCGGAGAACATTTCTTTGGGTTGGGTGACAAGACCGGCGGTTTTGATCGCGGAGGGCAAGCCTACACGCTCTGGAATACCGATGTGGGACCGCAGGAATCGGTTGATCCGCTCTATAAGAGCATTCCATTTTTTCTGGCCATTCATGGAACGCGCAGTTACGGAGTTTTTCTCGACAACACCTGGCGGACCTGGTTTGATTTCGGCAAATCGGCACGCGACGCTTATGCCTTCGGTGCGGAAGGCGGGCCCCTCGATTACTACTTTATTTATGGGCCGAGCCCGAAGCAGGTGGTAGAGAACTACGCGTATCTGACTGGGAAGCCGCCTCTGCCGCCGCTGTGGGCGCTGGGATTCCAGCAATCGCGCTACAGCTACTTCCCGGAATCGCAGCTACGCGAAATCGCGACCCGGCTACGAAATGACCGAATCCCTTCCGACGTGGTTTACCTGGATATCGACTATCAGGACCGGAATCGTCCCTTTACGGTGAACACGAAGGCGTTTCCGGATTTTGCGAGGCTCGTCGCGGATTTGCGCAAACAGCATCTGCACCTCGTCAATATTACGGACTTGCACATCGCGCACGCCCCCAATCAGGGATATGCGCCCTACGATTCGGGGCATGCGGGCGATCATTTCGTCAAGAATCCGGACGGCAGTGAGTTTGTGGGCGTGGTCTGGCCCGGGCCCGCGGTGTTTCCTGATTTCACTCGGGCGCAGACTCGCGAGTGGTGGGGCAGTCTGTACAAAGAATTTGTCGACGAGGGCGTTTCCGGTTTCTGGAATGACATGAATGAGCCGTCCGTCTTCGACGGACCGGATAAAACGATGCCGTTGAATACCGTGCACCGGATCGAGGAGCCGGGCTTCACGACGAGGACCGCAACGCATGCGGAGGTCCACAACATTGTGGGGCTGGAGAATGCCCGCGCTACGTACGAAGGGCTGCTGAAATTGCGCCCGAATGAGCGCCCGTTTGTGCTGACTCGCGCCACCTATGCCGGCGGACAACGGTATGGATTCACCTGGACCGGAGATAATGCCGCGACCTGGAATCACCTCCGGCTGTCAACCCAGATGGTGTTGAATCTTGGGATCAGCGGCATCCCGTTCGTGGGCGCCGATGTGGGCGGATTCAATGGCTCGCCTCCTCCCGCTCTGCTCACGCGATGGGTGGAGCAGGCGGCGTTCTCGCCATTCTTCCGCGATCACGCCACGAAGGGAAGCCTCCCGCACGAGGTGTGGAACAACGGCCCAGAGCAGGAAGTGATCCGGCGCCACTATATTGAAACGCGCTATCGGCTTTTGCCCTACTTATACGAACTCGCGGATGAGGCCTCGCGCACTGGAGTCCCGCTGATGCGGCCGGTGTTTCTTGAATTTCCGGAGATCTTCGACCGCTCTTATCCCGGATTCGAAAATCTCGACACGGAATTTCTTCTTGGCCCGAGTCTGCTGATCGCACCACCGCCCTTCGGCGAAATGGTGAATGATTACGCCGTCTCTTATCCTCCGGGACAGTGGTTCGATTTCTGGACGGGAGAAAAAGTTGCGCCGCAGCCGCACACCCCTCCCATCGCCGAGGTTGTTAAAGCGGCGCCGGGAACAACGTTCCCGGACCCTCGACGCATTCATCCCGGGTTAGAGACGCTGCCCGTTTATGTGCATGAGGGAAGCATTATCCCGATGCAGCCCGTGGTTCAATACACGGACGAAATTCCTGCTGGACCGCTGGAGCTTCGGGTGTATCCGGGTACGCACTGCAGTGGCTCGATCTATCTCGACGACGGGCACACGTTCGAGTATCAGCAGGGCAAGTATCTGCGACAGAGCCTGACGTGCGAGTCCGACGCGCAACTCGCTACGGCTGAAATTCCATGCACGCGAGGGCTCGTACGCTCCCTGGTGGAAGCTCATGGAAATTGTGATCTACGATTGGCCGGCGGCGCACGCGCAAGCCAAGTTCTCAAGCAGCACGTATCCGCTGAAGACGACCTATGACGAGAAGCAGCATGCACTACATGTGATGTTGTCGGACGTGACGGGTGAGGCGGAACTCACCGTGCGTGGCAGAACCGGGCACTGACTGGCGAAGGGCGCCAATCCGATTCCCGCTTCCTGTTAAAATCAATTTGCGATGCTTCTTCCCTTCGTCCGCGAACTCTTTGCGGACGTCGAACGGCTTCCCGGCTTTGCGCGTGTAGCCTCCCACCTGAAAGAGGGCACGGGGCGGATTCGTGTCTCCGGGCTCCTGCCGACGGCAAAAGCGCTACTTCTCGTGTTACTACGGCGGGCGGCGGACCGGCCTTTCATCCTGGTGGTGAATGACAACCGCGCGATTGAAGATTTTGTTCCCGTGCTCCGTGGATTCTGCGAGCTTACTGCCGCGTGCGATCCGGAATCGATCGTGGGGTTGCCCGCGCGCGACGTGTTGCCCTTCCAGAATCTTTCGCCGCATCCCGAACTTCAGGAGGAGCGCGCCACCGCCCTGTGGAAGATCGCGACGGGCAAGGCCGGGATTGTTGTCACGCCGATTGCCGCAACCGCTATTCTGCAGCGCTCGGCTGAGTATTACAGCGAACTGGCCCGCACCTTGCGGCGCGGAGAGTCCTTCGACCTGGAAAACCTGCTCGGACATCTCAATACGGTCGGCTACAGTTCCGCCGACGTGGTCGAGATGCCGGGTCAGTACGCGGTGCGCGGAGGCATTCTCGACGTGTATTCGCCAGAGGCCGAGCGCCCGGTACGCATCGAGTTCTTCGGCGACGAGGTCGACTCCATTCGCCGCTTTGATCCCGCCTCGCAGCGATCTTCGAACCCGATTGACGAAGCGCTCCTGCTGCCATTGACCGAGACTCCGGTGAGCGAGCAACTGCTGGGGGCGATTCACACGCGGCTCTCGGGCAGGCGCATCACCGGCAATGAAGAGATGGTGGAAGCCGCCGTCCGATCCGGCGGGGTGACGGTGTTTCCGGGCTGGGAATTTTATGCGCCGGTCGCCGGGGCGGATCGCACCATCTTCGATCTGCTCCCTAACGCGGCTGTGTTGCTCGACGAACCGGACCTGCTGCGCTCGGAGTTTGACCGCTTCTGGACCCGGGTTGAGGAAGCTCACGAACGCAGCGGCGTGGGGAACCTTGTCCGGCCCACCGATCTGTATGTTTCACCCGAGCGATGGTGGCAGAAGGTCACAACTGTAACCGGGGCCGATATCGAGCATCTCGGGATAACCCGCAGCGAAGATGCCGATAGCGGGGTGAACTTGCTGACGCAGCCGACGCCGCGCTTTCACGGCGCCATTCCGGCGATGCTGGAAGAAGTAAAGAAGCTGACGGCCGCCGGCAATCAGGTTCTGTTCTCGGTGCCGAACACCGGAGAAGTGGAACGCCTGGCCGATATCTTCACCGAGTACAACGTCAGCTTCAAACTCGGCAGCCGGACGCGCGGTGGAGAGAGCTACGCGGACGAAACCAGCTACTTCGCCGGCGAGGTGCATACAACCACGCTGGCCAAAGCGTACGTGCCGGATGGCGTGGTGTTTCCCGACGCGCACCTGGCGGTTTTCGGTGCGCGCGATCTGTTCGATGAATCGGAAACGGTGGCGTCGCGTCCGCAACGAGCGAAATCGAAAGTCTCCGCGTTCCTGTCGGACTTCCGCGATCTTCAGGTGGGAGACTACGTCGTCCACGTCGAGCACGGCATTGGCCAGTACCAGGGCCTGAAAGAAATCAACCAGGGCGACGGCAATGCCGAATTCATGCTGCTGGAATACGCCGAGGGTGCGCGGCTTTACGTTCCGCTCACCCGCCTCGACCTGATCCAGAAATACCGCTCCTCGGAAGGCGCCAAGCCCACACTCAGTCACTTGGGCACGCAGGCGTGGGCCAAGACCAAGGCCCGTGTGCGCAAGGCCATGAAGGACATGACCGAGGAGCTGTTGAAACTCTACGCGGAGCGAAAGACGGCTCAGGGACATGCCTTCCCTTCGGGTAACGAGTTCGTTCGCGAATTCGAGGACGCCTTTGAGTTCAACGAGACCGACGACCAGGCGCAGGCGATTACCGACGTGATGCACGACATGGAATCGTCGCTGCCCATGGACCGCCTGCTCTGCGGGGACGTGGGGTACGGCAAAACCGAAGTCGCCATGCGCGCGGCATTCAAAGCGGTGAGCGACAACAAGCAAGTGGCGGTGCTGGCGCCCACGACGGTGCTCGCTTTCCAGCACTACGAAACTTTCAAACAGCGCTTCGGGCCTTTTCCGGTCACGATCGAAATGATCAGCCGCTTCCGCAATCCCAAGCAGCAGAAAGAAATTCTGCAAAAAGCCGAAGCGGGCAAAATCGACATTCTCATCGGCACGCACCGCATTCTCTCCAAGGATCTGAAATTCACTGATCTCGGCCTGCTGATCGTGGACGAGGAGCAGCGCTTCGGTGTCCGCCACAAAGAGCGGATCAAGCAGATGCGCAAGCAGGTGGACGTCCTGACCATGTCGGCCACGCCGATCCCGCGCACGCTGCACATGTCACTGGTCGGGCTGCGCGACATGAGCGTCATCGAAACGCCACCCAAGGATCGCATGGCGATCCAAACCGTCGTAGCGAGCTGGGATGACAAGCTGATTCAGTCGTCCATCGAGCAGGAACTGGAACGCGGCGGGCAGGTGTACTTCGTTCACAACCGCGTGGAGACGATTTGGGAGATCGCGGCGAAGCTGCAGGAGCTGATTCCCAAGGCCCGAATTCTGGTGGGACATGGCCAGATGTCAGAAGCTGAGCTGGAGAAAGTGATGCTGCAGTTTATGCATCACGAAGCTGACATCCTGGTGGCGACGACGATCATCGAAAACGGCCTCGACATCCCGCTGTGCAATACCATCCTGATCAATCGCGCGGACCGCCTGGGACTGTCGGAGCTGTATCAGCTCCGGGGACGAGTGGGGCGCTCGAACCGCCGCGCTTATGCCTATCTCCTCATCCCGAAGGAGGTCGAACTGACCCCCATTGCGCGACGCCGGCTGGCGGCTTTGAAAGAATTTTCCGATCTTGGCGCCGGGTTCAAAATTGCCGCCCTCGATCTGGAACTGCGGGGAGCGGGGAATCTTCTTGGGGGAGAGCAGAGCGGGCACATTGAAGCCGTGGGTTTTGAACTGTACACGCAAATGCTGGAGCGCGCCGTCCGCGAAATGAAGGGTGAGGCCGCGCCCGATGAAGCCGAAATACAGCTCAACCTCGGTCTCAACATACGCATTCCCGCGGATTACATCCCGGAGGAGAATCAACGCTTGCGTATGTACAAACGTGTGGCGGGCGTCGAAACCGAATCGCAACTCACGGATGTGGCCGCGGAATTGCAAGATCGTTATGGACCGCCGCCGGCGGCTGTCCGCAATCTGCTCGACTACGCTGTGCTAAAGCTGGTGTGCATGCGCGTGGGCGTGACCGCGATCGATCGCAAGAGGGATTCAGTGACGTTCAAATTTCGGCAAAACGCGTCCGTGGAACCTGAGCACCTGGCCCATTTTGTCGCCGGCCAGCGTGGAACCCAGTTCACTCCAGACGGTTTGCTGAAATTTGTACTCAAGGTGACATCTGCCGACGAGGTCCTGCAGGCATTGCGCACAGTGTTGGAGCGACTCGCAGCCAAAGAGACGTCCGTCTAAAAATTTGTCAGGTGTGTCCTGAAATTTGGCAGATTTGCGGGTGGATTAATCGTCACCACGTTCGCTTCGCTCGCGGGGCGGACGGTGGCGTCCGCCCCTACACGAACTGTCGAATCGAAAGAATTAATACTGCGGTACCTTCCCAGCGCTGGCGTTTTCCGTTTAGGATGACGCAACCACGGAGTGCCGGACGACTATTCGATTAGTTGAGATGCATCCCGCAGTTGGGTCATCGAATCCAAACTATTACACCGACAGGGGCGTGGGTTTTCCCAAACATTGGGCGTTGTGACTCTCGATTCCCCCGTCGGGAGAGCTAGGGGTATTGTCATGACGAACACTGACGAGAAGTTTTACCGCGCGACTATTACCGAGCGCACCGATGTCGCGGCCGACCTATGGATTCTGCGTATTCGCAGCGACAGCGAATTTAACTTTGTGCCGGGCCAGTATGCCTGCCTGGCGGTAGAAGTCGACGGCAAGCGAATCGAGCGCCCGTACTCCATTGCCTCCGCGCCCTCTGAAGATGAAGTCGAATTCTTTCTGGAACTGGTTCCTAACGGGGCTCTCACGCCTTTGCTGTACAAATTGCAGGTGGGCGATCCGTTGCTCATGCGCAAGATTCCCAAAGGAAAATTCTCCCTCGACACCAGCAACGGAAAGAGGAACCATCTCCTCATCTCCACCGTGACGGGAGTGGCGCCGTTCGTAAGCTACGTCCGCACGCTAAGCAAAGAATGGAGGGAAGGCCGCTTCGACGGTTCGCACAAGTTGTTTCTTCTCAACGGGGCCAGCCGTCCCTGGGAGTTCGGCTACAAAGATGAATTGGTGCAGTTCGACAAGGAATTGCCGTGGTTCAAATACGTTCCGACCGTCAGCCGCCCCTGGGATCATGAAGATTGGCCGGGGGAGATCGGCCGGGCAGACGACATCCTGCGTAAGTACGCCGACCATTGGGAGATGGACGCGAGCAACACCGTGGCTTACCTCTGCGGACATCCTGAAATGATTGAACACAGCAAGGCCATCCTCAAGCGTCGTGGTTTTGTGGATAGGAAAGGGGTCAAAGAAGAGGTGTACTGGATCCCGCCGCGGAAATAGCTTTATAGGCCGTCGCTCCGAGCACGGTCAATCCCGCGTCGCGCGCCCGCAATAAACTGCGACCCGGCCGTGTTCTGCCACGTCTGCGTGATAAAATTTCCACAAGAAATCACTAGCAAGAACTCAGTCTTCGAGGCACCCGGGTTTTGATCGAACTGGCTCCTTCTATTCTTTCGGCTGATTTTGCCCGGTTGGGCGAGCAGGTGATCGCCGCTGGCCAAGGCGGAGCCAGCATCATCCATGTCGATATCATGGATGGGCACTTCGTCCCCAACCTTACGATCGGACCGCCGGTGGTGAAGTCGCTGCGGAAAATCACCAAGCTGCCGCTGGACTGCCACTTGATGATTGAGAATCCTGACGAATTCATTCCGGTATTCGCCGAAGCCGGAATCGACTGGATGTCGGTGCATCAGGAAGCCTGCCGGCATCTCAATCGAACGCTGCACCTGATCAAGAGTCATGATTGCCTTGCAGGGGTGGTCCTCAATCCGGCAACCCCGGTGGACACGCTTTCTGAAGTGCTGGACATCGTGGATTATGTGCTGGTGATGTCGGTGAATCCCGGCTTTGGGGCGCAGAAGTTCATTCCCTCAACTCTGCACAAAATGCAGCAGTTAGCTGAGATTCGCCAGCGTCGTGGGCTGCAGTACCGCATTGAAGTCGATGGTGGCGTGGGGCTCGATACGGTAGCCGATGTGGTCCGCGCCGGGGCAGAAATCCTGGTGGCGGGCAACGCCGTGTTCGGCCATGGCGATCCAAAGAAGAATGCGGAAGAGTTATTGAAGGCGGCGACGGAAGCGGCGTTACAGAAAGCATAGGCACTGCCGAGCGATGCTCGGCCGGACAGCCGATGGCGGCCGTCCCTACATGAGAATCTTCGAGGTTTTATGTCGCGTCGAATTTGTTGGATTGCCCTGCTGGGAACGCTTCTAGCGCTCACGGCTGCTTGTACCAATAAGAAGTCCGTCAACCCGCTGGCCGGTGTGGGATCCAAGCAGCCCGACAAGGTCTTGTTCGACAAGGCCATGGATGCCATGCGGCACAATCGCTTCGACGTGGCCCGCCTGACCCTGCAGACGCTGATCAATACTTATCCCGACTCGGAATACATTGCGCGCGCCAAGTTAGCCGTGGGCGACTCCTGGTATGCGGAAGGCGGGACTGCGGCCCTGGCGCAGGCCGAGCAGGAGTACAGCGACTTCGAAATCTTCTTCCCCAACATGTCGGAAGCGGCTGAGGCGCAGCTGAAGATCGCCAACATTCATTATCAGCAGATGGAGAAGTCGGACCGCGACTTCACCCATGCCAAACGTGCTGAAGATGAATACCGCAAGCTGATTCTGACTTATCCCGACAGCAAGCTGGTGCCTGATGCCAAGCAGAAGCTGCTGCAGGTGCAGGAAGTTCTCGCGGATCGAGAGTTTGGGATTGGCAGGTTCTACTACCTGCGCGAATCGTATCCGGCATCGATCGCGCGCTTGCAATCGCTAGTGGACAAATATCCGTTGTACAGCCGGGCGGACGAGGCGCTGTTTCTGTTAGGCCAGAATTATGAAGCGCAGGTTACCCGCGTTCGAAGCGCTCCCACCTGCGACGAGCATGGCATGCCGCGGGGCTGCACAACGGAGACGGGGAAAGCCAAGTACATTGCAGAGCTGAGCAAGGAAGCGGGCGCGGAGTATTCGAAGATTGTTACGCGCTATCCGTTGATGGATCGCTATGACGACGCGAAGAAGCGGCTCGCGGCTCTGCATCAGCCGATCCCGCGTCCTACGAAAGCTGCGGTGGCCCAGAACAAGGCCGAAATCGACAGCCGCAGTGAAGTTACCACCATGCAGAGAATGATGGGACTCATCAAGAAGGGCCCCGATGTCGCCCGGGCGGCGCAGACCGGTGACCCCACCCTGGTGGATCCGGAAGTAGTCTCAGCGACCAGCGTCGTCAGCAAAGAAGCTCGCGGCGCTGCAGGCCTGCCTGAGGGTGGTGGCTCCGGCGACAAAAGGGTAGGGGTAGAGATCCTCAACAGTCAACCGGGGTCGGATCTTCCTCCTGCCGGCGATGCCACTGTTCCTGGCGGAACCCCGTTTGCGAAGACCACTTCGGCCAATGGGACTGCGCCCACGCCTACAACTTCACCGGATCCCAATGAACTCAAGCCCACGGCTCCGGCTGATCCGAACGAGCTGAAACCAGCAGATACGGGCAGTGATCAGCCGTTACCCCCACCGACACAGGTAAACGAGATTCAGCAGCAGGGGCAATCCGCCTCACCAGCTACGGCGGATTCCACTCCGGCCAGCGACGAGGATCTCTCCAGCAGCAAAAAGCACAAAAAGAGGGGTTTGAAAAAGATCAACCCGTTCTAACTCAGTTGCAAATCGCGTAGGGATAGCCCCCTTGGGCTGTTCTTGCGAAGCGAAGCCAGCGAGGATTTTTTTCAAAACACTGCCCCGGACCAATGGGTCCGGGGCTACATGTTTCGGGGTGGTTTTAGATCTTCTGGCGGCATTCACGCACTAGATGCTGACCAGTAGTAACGGGTTACTTCCCTTCCGGATCATTGACTTAGGTTGAAGGTCAGGTTACCTTCGCGATATCTCCCCTCATCAGAGGAACCCTTTTGGCTCGGAAGATACTGCTTGCCGATGACAGCGTAACCGCTCAGAACATGGGGCGGAAAATTCTCGCGGACGCGGGATACGAGGTAATTACCGTCAATAACGGTTCCGCGGCGCTCAAAAAGATCGCCGAACAACGGCCGGATCTGATCGTGCTTGACGTTTACATGCCCGGATACAGCGGGCTCGAAGTTTGCCAGCGGCTCAAGGAAGTGGGAGATACGTCGCGAATCCCCGTCCTGTTGACGGTGGGCAAGCTGGAACCCTTCAAACCGGAAGAAGCCAAGCGGGTTCGCGCCGACGGCTTCATTGTTAAGCCCTTTGAAGCCAGTGAGTTGCTTAGCGCTCTGAGCAAACTCGAGGACAAGATTGTGCCTCGCAACGAGGCTTCGAAGCCGGGCCGCTTTGGGCGGATTGCGGCGGCGGAAGATGCCCGGTTCGACAAGACCATGGCTACGGAGGAGGACTCGGGCTGGAAGAATCGCATCGCGTTCCCCTCGAAAAAGAAAAAGGAGCCGGAGCCCGAAGAGGCGGTGGTTCAGCGTGCCCCCAAGGATGGTCGGACTGAGTTCCGGGAGATGCCGGTCGAGGCTCCCGTTGCACAGAAATCTGACGAGACGGTTGATCTTGGGGCGCTCGCGAATGCGGGACTTCCCAAGGACGTGACTCCGGAAGAGATTGCCGCCCTGGCAGCCGCGGCCGCACACATTAAAGGCAAGATCGCTGAGCAAAACCGGGAAGAGCCACTATCGGATACGTCGGTGGTTGCCCCTCTCCAGGCTGCGAGCCAGGACGCGGCCGCGCCGTTAGGGGAAGTATCTGTCGCTTCGGCTGCAACTGAGGCGGTGAGCGAGAGCAAAGAGGGTGAAACGAAAATTGCCGCGGAATCTGAGCAGGTTTCGCCCGCCATTGATCATCCGGAAGAGACGCCAGAGGAGCAGAGTGTAACGGCTGCGATTGGGCCTTCATCGCAGGAAGTATCGGACTCGGTCAGCGAGCCAGTGACCATGGCTGCGGCTGCAGCGGTCGGACAGTCTATTTCGCAAGCTTCTCACTGGGCCGCCGTTTCGGTAGCCTTGGCCCCTGAGGAAACGGGCATCTCCCTGGAAGAGGAAATGCAGAAGGCGTATGCCGAATTTGCTGCGGCCGAAACCGGGCACGCGACGTCCATCACCGCCGATTCTCTGAATTCGTCGCCTGAGAGCGCCCCCAGTTCCGCGTCTGTTCCGGCGACGGTGGCGCCCGAAGCAGTGCAGGATCTAAGCGCGGTAGCCAGCGCTGCCGCGGAAGCCGTGACGGCTGCGGTCAAGGAACTCGAACAGGTGGCAAGCGCATACGCGGCACAAGCACCGGCTCCGGTGGAGTCCGCTGAGACCGGGGCTAAGCCCTCAGACGCTGAAAAGATGATTTCCGAGGCTGCACCGGCCGCGGTAGCTCAGAGCCCTGCGGCATCCCAAGCTGATTCCAGCGAAACGGTGAAACAGGAAACAGCGCCCGTCCAAGACTCTGGTTCATCCCAAGAGGCTGCCGCTCCAGCGGCGGCCCCGAGCGAAACGGCTCCGGAGAGCGTCACCGCAGAGCCAGTTGCAGAATCCTCTGAGCCCCTAGCGTCCCAATCTGCCTCTGCCACTTTGGACAAACCGGCGCCACAAGACACAGCGGCAATGGCTGCGGCGGTCGGCGGCAAACCTGTGGAAGAAAGCTCATTCGATTCCGATCCTGCCATCGCCCGCATCGTAGACAGCGTCCTGGCTAATCTACGGCCAAAAATCGTCGAAGAGATTTCCCGCAAGTTGGGCAGGAAGTAGAACCCCGACGCTACTATTCGTCAGGGTGCCCCGTCCCCGCGCTTTTTGCGAGGGCGGGTACGATGCCGCCTGGGTCATGAGACTTGGCCGAAAAAATCCTAAGTCAGGCTTGCGAAACGAGATTTCTCCCCATCCGACGTTGACCTGCACGAGGCCGGGTTCGTCGAGCAAGTAGTGACGATAACTGCTCCAGCGCCACTGCTCGGGTGATGCCACAAGTCTCCGCTTCACGGGATTGCGATGCATGTAGCGCAGCTTCTCTACGCGCTTCTTCGTGCTCCATACATTGAAGTCGTAGAATCGCGCCTGCCAGAAGGCGCGCCGCGATTGTTCTCCAAACAGTTCGCGCTGGCGCGGATCACGACGCTTTCGTTGGGTAGGAGCGCGTGCGCGGTGCGCTGTTTCAGGACCTGCAATACCGCGGAAGGAGGGCTTCTCAGGTTCAGTGACGAGAAGGTGAATGTGCTCGGGCATTACGACATAGCCGACAACCACGAAGCAGTATTTCTGTCGTGTTTGTTCCAGGATGGACAGGAAACGGTTGCGCGCGCGGGGCGAATCCAGCAGGGGCTGGCGTCGATAGCACGAGTTGGTGATAAAGTGCGGGTGATGAGCGCCGTAGGTACGATGCAGGCCCGCGGGCATGACACCCCTATGGTATGGGCAGCATCGTACCCGCCCTCGCCAAAAGCGCGAGGACGGGGCACCCACAGTCTCAAAAAGGGAAAAGGGCGGGCCACCCGCCCAAGTTCGACAGTCAGGTGCATGAAGCAGAAAGTCTATCTCGACGCTTATGGATTTGTCAGTGGCTTCTGAGTTGCGGTATGGTGCCGTTTCGCGCCTACAGTCGCTAATCTATTTTGGTTTCGCGCTTTTGCTTGTCCTTTTTCTCCTGTCACCAAACATCGGCGCGTTCGGGCCGACTAGAAGAAATATCCTGCCAGGGTCCTTGTACGCCAATTCTGCTGGCCCGTTAGGGGCACCCACTCCGAAAAATTGTCTTGCTCTTTGTACTCCAGCATCTTCAGGCATGGGTCGTTCTTGGAACGCCATTGTGGCAATCCGAAGTTTGTTGAGCACATCACATAGCGCGTTGCCTGCATCGTGCAGATCGTTGAACCTCCCGCACCTTGGTATTACCCATTGTTCGTTACTGCCAGCACTCGAAACGAAATATATTTCATTGCCTCCCGATAGCATGATGGGACATTCGCGCCAGTTTGTATATCCCGGCGAACTCCATCCTGCCTTGGGAAAAAGGTTAAGGAGACGCTGCTCCAAACCCTCTCGTTCTGGATCACCATTACCGCAGACCACGACGGTGACTCGCTGGCCAGTGAATGGTTCTAAGGCGCTAACGAACGAATCCTCGCCTCTCTCTAGTAGCCTCCAGCGCGGCCCTTGGGCGAGTACATCTCCCTCAAGGTGCCCCATCGTGGCAGATGCCTCGTCTAGTCTCTTGTCTATCGCGTCAGCTTTTTCCCCTACCGCATCCGCCTCATCGTGGGCAGTCTTAGCGGAAGTTGCGGCATCTCCTGCCGCTTGCGTCAACTTGGTTTCGATTTGGTGTCGGATGTTCCGTAGATCACCCTCTACGCGGGAGGCTTCGTACGAAACAAGGAGTTCCCCTGCGACTCCAATCGTGACGAGGATTCCGCCGATTAGTCCTTTCAAATTTGTCCATGGGAATCTAGCCATCGGCCAACGCACTAGCACCCAAAAGTGCTTCACCTCATCCCAATACTCAACCACCAGTCCGATTACGACTATTGCTGTCGAAAGCAATAACATCAGCCCCCAGAAGTCGAGTGACTCTTCAAGGGCCTTAGAGGCGCTTTCTAGTGCAGATAGTTCCATAGAATGTGACGGAGAGAATAAAGCACAATCTCCGTCCTTGTGACCTGCGTTGCCTATTGCTCCACGTGATGCGCTCCGGAACGGAATCCTGTTATGGATCCTGTGGCTTGGGGGCGCTAATCGTCCTAATATCTTAAAGGCCTCGAAGTCTCGCTTGGAGAAAATTTGATTACGGCAGAACGCTCAAATAGGGTTGATCACACCCCACTCCATCTCTACCACCGCCAGCAACGAGACGAATCAACCCGCACGCACATGAGCTGAGTTGCGATGAGATGATCTGAGCTGAGCAGGACAGGACTGGGACTCAGACTGGGACTGAAATCACGACACCTCGGAGTGTGTACATCTCGACATCACATACACATATGCCCCCTGCCGGTTTGACCCCTGTTTTCTTTCGCCTGTAAGATCAAAAAGCACTCAGCATTCAGCATTCGGCGGTCAGTCGAGGCAACGCAGGCTCGACTGGGGATTGCTGACGGCTGAGTGCTGACGTGTCTATGCCGCACGAACTTCCCAAAGCGTACGAGCCGGGCGCCATCGAGATGCGCTGGGCGGAGTACTGGGTGCGAGAGAAGCTGTTTGCCGTGCCTACACCGCCTCCGGGCGAGACGCGTCCGGTGTTTACGCTGCTGCTTCCGCCACCCAACGTGACCGGGCGGTTGCACATGGGCCACATGCTCAACCAGACGCAGATGGACATTATTGTGCGCTGGCATCGCATGCGCGGGTTCATCACTTTGTGGCTTCCGGGCACCGATCACGCCGGCATTGCCACGCAGATGATGGTGGAGAAGCAGCTGGAGAAAGAAGGCAAGAAGCGTCGCGAACTGGGGCGGGAAAAATTCGTGGAGCGCGTCTGGGAGTGGAAGCGCGAGTACGGCGGCGCCATTCTCGATCAGATGAAGCGGCTCGGGGCTTCGGTGGACTGGGATCGCGAGTACTTCACCATGGACGAGAACCTGTCGCGCGCGGTGCGCGAGGTTTTCGTGCGGCTCTACGAGCAGGGGCTCATCTACCGCGGGAACTACATCGTGAACTGGTGCCCCTGGCACGAGACGGCGATCTCGGATCTCGAGGTGAAGCACGACGAGGTGCCCGGGAAACTGTGGGAGATTCGCTATCCCGTAATCGGGACCGATGAATTCATCACCGTGGCGACCACGCGTCCGGAGACGATGCTGGGAGACACCGCGATTGCGGTCAACGCCAAGGATGAGCGCTACACCCATCTGCACGGGAAGAAAGTTCTGCTGCCGCTGATGAAGCGGGAGATCCCGATTATCACCGATGATCTGGCGCAGCCGGAGTTTGGCACCGGGGCGGTCAAAGTCACACCCGCGCATGATCCCAATGATTTTCAGGCTGGGAAGCGCCACCACCTGCCCGAGATCAGCGTCATGGATGAGCACGCCCGCATGAATCAGAACGCGGGCCCGTACGCCGGACTCGACCGGTTTGAAGCACGCAAGCGCGTGCTGCACGATCTGAAGGAGCAAGGCTTCCTGGTGGCGGAGAAGGACTACACTCTGGCGCTCGGCAAATGCGATCGCTGCGGAACTGTGGTCGAGCCGAGGCTCTCAGAGCAGTGGTTCATCAAGATCAAGCCGCTGGCGGATCGGGCCAAGGCAGCGGTGGAATCCGGCGAGATTACCATCGTCCCGGAAAATTTCCGGCAGGTTTATCTCAACTGGATGGCCAACATCTATGACTGGTGCATTTCGCGCCAGTTGTGGTGGGGGCATCGCATCCCGGCGTGGACTTGCGCGGGATGCAAGGAAGTGATGGTCGCCCGCGAGGCGCCGGCGAAATGCACCCAGTGCGGCGGTGCGCAGCTAGAGCAGGTTGCCGATGTGCTCGACACCTGGTTCTCTTCCGGGTTGCTGCCGTTCACAACCCTGGGCTGGCCGGAGAAGACGCGGGATCTTGACGTGTTTTATCCCAATACGCTGATGATCACCGGCTTCGACATCCTGTTCTTCTGGCTGGCGCGCATGATTATGTTCGGCTGCCACTTTATGCAGGGGCACAAGCAGGACCCGGCGATCAAGCGGGCCAGCGGCGAGGCTGACAAGAAGGACGACAGCGTGCCCTTCCGGCACGTTTATATTCATGCGCTGGTGCGCGATGCCGAGCGGCAGAAGATGTCGAAGACCAAGGGCAACGTCATCGATCCGCTGCATATCATTGAACGTTTTGGAACCGATGCCACGCGGTTCACGTTAGCGGCTATGGCTGCGCCAGGAACCGACATTGCGTTCAACGAGAGCCGGACGGAAGGCTACCGCGCATTTGCCAATAAGATCTGGAATGCGGCGCGCTTCATGTTTATGAACGTGGATCGCGTTGAGCCGGGCCTTCGGCCCGGCCGGACGGACCAATGGGTCCGTCCCTACGTGGGCATTTCTGGCTTCAACGCTATTACTTTGGAAGACCGGTGGATTCTGTCTCGCTTCAGTCGGGTTACGGCGGACGTGAACGATGCTTTGCAAGCCTATCGTTTTCACGAGGCGGCTAATCGGATTTACGATTTCTTCTGGGGTGAGTTTTGCGATTGGTACCTGGAGTTGATCAAGCCGCGGCTGCAGTTTGAAGAAGGGGCTGACATGTGCTCGGCTCGGATTGCCTGCGGGAATTTGGTGAACTTGTTCGAGTCGTCGCTCCGCTTGCTGCATCCGGTGATGCCATTTATCACCGAAGAGATTTGGCAGGCGATTTACGAAACGAAAGCTCCAGCCAAATCCATTGCGCTGATGCCATATCCCCAGCCCGATCAGCAGCAGTTTGATCTTGCCGCGGAAACCGAGATGGCGATCCTGCAGGATCTGATTGTGAGCGTGCGCAATTTACGGGCGGAATTGAAAGTTGAACCGAAAGTTAAAGTTCCGCTCCAAATCTTTGCTCATGAACCTGAAATCCGTAGCATGATTGAGCAAAATCGCCGGGCCGTGGAACGGCTGGCGAACGCCGAAGAGATAACATTTGTAGAGAGCTCGCTGGCGAAACTCTCAGGTGCCCGCAGCACGGCGCGGTTTGATGTCCACGTGGTTTACGAGCGCAAGATCGACGCCGCCGCGGAATGCGAGCGCCTCAAGAAAGAACTGGAAAAGCTGGACAAGGGCATCGGCAGCGCAGAGCGGCAGCTCGGCAACGACCAGTTTCTGGCCAGGGCCCCCGCGAATGTGGTGGAGAATCTGCGCAAGCAGCAAGGCGAGCTTGCGGTCTTGAAAGAAAAGACTGTGAGTAAGATCAGAGAGTTGGGTTGTAGCTGAGAGAAGCGGGCCTTCGGCCCGCGGACAGCCGAGGCGGCTGTCCCTACATGTACGCTTATGGAATGGAATTCACGACGGCTTACGGCGGTTATTGAGAATGCGCTGGTCGAAGACCGAGCGACGCGCGACGCTACCAGCTATGCCTGCATCGATCCCAGCCAGCGAGCCTCGGCCACGATCCTGGCCAAGCAGGACTGCATTCTGGCGGGCATCGGATGCATCGCGCGCATCCTCGATGTCTATGCCGTGCTGGACGGTGCGGTCACCTCGCACTATGAGGTCACGACGCATCCCGAGATCTTTGATGGAGTGCGGCTGCACAAAGGGCAATCGGTGGCTGTGGTGCGCGACAATGCCCGCGTGCTTCTTTCCTGTGAGCGCGTCATTCTTAATTTTCTGCAGCGCATGAGCGGCATCGCTACGCTGACGCGCAAGTTTGTGGATCAGGTCGCGGGAACGCGGGCCCGAATCCTGGACACGCGCAAGACCGCCCCCGGCCTGCGCGCCATCGACAAGTACGCCGTGCGCTGCGGGGGAGGGCACAATCATCGACTGGACCTCTCCGACGGAGTTCTGCTCAAGAACAATCACATCACGTTGGCCGGTGGCATCGTGCCAGCGCTGGAGCGCGCGCATCGCAATCGCCGGGGCGAGCAGCCCATCGAGATGGAAGTGCGCACCCTGGACGAGTTGGAGCAGGCACTCACGCATGGCGCCGAAGCCGTTCTCTTGGACAACATGTCGTCCGAGGACGTAAAGCGAGCCGTGGAGCGCTGCGCCCAAGTTCCGCTGGCCAATCCGGATGAACGCATTCCGGTGGAATGTTCCGGCGGCATCCGCCTGGAGAATGTCCGAGCTTACGCCGAGACCGGCGTGGATTTCATTTCTGTAGGACTATTGACGCACTCGACCCACGCGGCCGATATGAGCATGCGCGTTGTTCCTGCCTAGCCGTTTGTTGTTTGCCGGCAATTCGCGGATAATTCCCGCATCACGAAAAAGACTCCAATGCAGAGGCGCAATCGCTCGCGGGCGGAGGCGCCGGCAGCAAGTGCGCAGCCCCAGACCGATGTCCGTCTCGGACGAATTGTGCGTCTGCTCATGGAGCATGCGATGGTGGTAGTCAGCGGGACAAAGATCGCGCAGGAGATTTCCTCCAACCGCTCGGAAGTTTGGCGTCTCATCCAGCAGTTACGCCGGCTGGGAGTGGATGTTGCGGGTCATCCCGCAAGCGGGTATCAATTGCGATCCGTGCCGGATTTGCTGCTGCCTGAAATCCTGCAGCCTCCGCTTCGCGGCACGATCTTCGACAGCAACATTCACCATTACTTCAAGATCGGCTCGACCAATACGGCGGCTATGGCGGCCGCGGCCCAGGGTGCTCCCCAAGGCAGCATCTTCCTCGCGGAAGAGCAAACCGCCGGCCGGGGACGCGGATCGAACTCCTGGATATCTGAGCGTTCGACTGGAATCTATTGTTCCGTGATTCTTCGTCCGCCGCTGCCGCCGTCGGACATACTTGTGCTCTCCTTAGCCGCGGGCCTGGCCGTGCAAGCCGCGATTCAGCAGGTGGATCCGAACGTGACGCCAGATTTGAAATGGCCCAACGACCTTTTGATCGAGGGCAAGAAAGTCTGTGGCATTCTCACGGAAATGAATTCCGAGGCGACGCAGGTTCGGTACATCGTAGTAGGAATCGGCATCAACGTGAACCAGGCGAGTTTCCCACCCGAGTTGGGTGCGACATCGTTGCGCATGGTGACGGGAAGCGAGTGGTCGCGCGTGGAAGTCGCGGCAGCTTTGCTAAAATCACTCGATCGCGAGTACCGGAGCTTGCTGGAAAGTCCCGATGCGATGCAATCGATCACGCGGCGCTTTGTCGAACGCTCCTCTTGGGCGTACGGGAAAAAAGTCCGGATCGAAGAAAGCTTTTCAGCCCTGGAAGGAACGACGGCAGGACTGGACGCGCGCGGCTTTCTGCAAGTGAAGACTGCGCACGGGCTACAGACTGTATTGAGCGGCACGGTGCGGGAGCGAAACTAGTTACATGGTTTCGGCAGCGGCGGGCGACGCTCGCCCGGGACGGCAGGACTACTATGTTACTCGTCATAGACGTTGGCAACACGAATACGGTGCTGGGCGTCTTTGCCTCCGATACCAAGGGATCGGTCGAAAGCCAAGAAGGCCCGAGCTACAAGCGCCTGGCGGCGAACTGGCGCGTCGCAACCTCGCGAACCAGCACAGTGGATGAATACGGCGTGCTGTTCCGCAACCTCTTCTCCATGGCTGGACTTAAGGCAGAGGGCATTCACGGCATTGTGATTTCCTCAGTCGTGCCCCCGCTGGACCCGGTGCTGCGCCAGGTCTGCGAACGCTACTTCAACTTGCGTCCGCTGTTCATCGAACCTGGCGTGAAAACGGGGATGCCGGTGCATTATGACAACCCCGCCGAAGTAGGCGCCGATCGCATCGTGAATGCGGTGGCCGCTTTCGATAAATATGGCGGGCCTTGTGTCATCGTAGATTTCGGTACTGCCACAACGTTTGATTGCGTTTCCGCGAAAGGCGAGTATCTGGGAGGAGTGATCTCTCCCGGGATCGGTATTTCCGCGGACGCCCTGTTCGAGCGCACGGCCCGCCTGCCGCGCGTGGAGATTTGCAAACCGGCGCGCGTGATCGGAACCAATACCGTGGGCAGCCTGCAATCCGGCCTTTACTACGGCTATATCGGACTGATGGACGGCATTCTGGAATTGCTGCTGGCTGAATTAGGAATGCAGAGCCAGGTGATTGCCACTGGCGGCTTGGGGCCAATGATCGGCACCGGATCAAAGTACATTAAGACGGTCGACGAGTCGTTGACCTTGGAAGGCCTGCGCATCATCTGGGAGCGCAATGTTCCCGGACGCAAGGAATCGAATGCGACGAAGCCATCCTCCACGACCGTAAGCAAACCCGCACAGTCCAAGTCGAAGAACGGCGATGGAACCAAGACCACCCCCGTACCACGTTCGTCCCGCTGACCTGTCGTGGAAAATTACTTCAACTACTTTACGGAAATTGAGGAGCGCTACTTGCAGCGGCGCGGCGGAGGCTTGCTGCTTTCCACACTCGACTGGGCCTTGATTGAGACCTGGAAAGATGCGGGAATTCCGCTGCAAGCCGTGTTGCGCGGAATCGACGAAGCGTTTGACCGTTACGATCAGCGGCCCACGAAAACCAAAAAGATCAACAGCCTCGCGTATTGCTCCCAGGCAGTATTAGTCGCGGCCGAAGATATGAAGGAGGCGGCGGTCGGCGCGTCGACCGAAGCGCAGCCAAAGTCGCGGGCCGCAGAAGGATTTGAGCCCGAGGTGGTCGCAAGGTATTTGCAGCGCAATGCCGATTTGCTGGATGCTGTGAAGGTCAACGAAGCCAACGGGACGGGTACAACTGCGCTGGTTCGGGAGACAGCGGGCACGCTGCGGCGGATGGCGCAAGAACTCATCGCCGCGCCGAAACGTTTGGAAGATTTGGAGCGCCGCCTGACGGTGCTCGAGGAAAAGCTCTTCGCAGCCTTGCTGACTGGGACCTCCGATGAAGAGATGCTCGCCATCCGAGCGCAAGCGGACCGCGATCTGGCCCCCTATCGCTCGAAAATGTCCGGTCCGCAAATCGAACAACTGCATAAGCAGTACACGAACAAGCGGCTGCTGGAGAAATATCGCTTGCCGCGGCTCAGCCTGTTCTACATGTGAGCATCGTGACCCACTCCTTCGACGCGCTGATCGTGGGTGGCGGGGCAGCGGGGCTGATGTGCGCCATCGAAGCCGGCAAACGCGGACGGCGAGTGGCGCTACTCGAGCGTGCAGACCGGGTGGGCAAGAAGATCCTGATTTCCGGCGGCGGCCGATGCAATTTCACCAACCTTCATTGCGGTCCTGAAAACTTCCTGTCCGCGAATCCGCATTTTGCCAAGTCCGCACTCTCGCGCTACACGCCCGCGCACTTCATCGACCTGGTCGAAAAATATCGCATCCCGTACCACGAAAAGACGCTGGGCCAACTCTTCTGCGATCGCTCGGCCAACGATATTCTGGGCATGCTGCTAGAGGAGTGCCGTCTTGCTCACGTCAACATCTTTCTCGGAACCAAGATCAGCGAGGTGACGCGAAACGAGGACTTCGCAGTGCAGGCGGCCGATGCAGAATTCCGCGCTCCCGTTCTGGTGGTGGCTACAGGCGGTTTATCGATCCCGAAAATCGGTGCGACATCGTTCGGCTACGACCTAGCAAGAAAGTTCGGGATCAAGATTCAAGAACCGCGCCCTGGACTGGTTGCTTTCGTGTTAAATGAGAAAGACCGCTCCCGCTACTGCGATCTGGCTGGCGTGTCCATGGAAGTCGGGGCTACCTGCGAAGGCCAGCAGTTTCGGGAGAGGATGTTGATCACCCATCGCGGTCTGAGCGGGCCGGCCATTCTACAGATTTCGTCGTATTGGAAGCCATCGCGTCCAGTCACAATCGATCTGGTGCCCGAACGCGAGATTCTCGCGGAGTTACTCAATCAGAAGACGGCAAGGACTGCCAACACATTGCGATCCCGGCTGCGCGAATTGTTGCCCAACCGCTTCGCGGAGCGCTGGATTGAACTTAACCCGCCCTCCACCTGGACCAATTCCGCTCTCGAAGCGTGGGAGAAAAAGGTGCACGCCTGGGAGATTGCACCGGTGGCTACGGAGGGATTCGAGAAGGCTGAGGTGACTGAGGGTGGAGTCGATACTGACGAACTCTCCGCCAAGACCATGGAAGCTCGTAAGGTTCCGGGTCTGTTCTTCATCGGTGAAGTCGTGGATGTGACCGGACATCTGGGCGGATACAACTTCCAATGGGCATGGGCGTCGGGGACAGCGGCGGGAACAACTCTCTGAGTTCGCATGAAACACCCTGGACAGCCCAAGGGGCTGTCCCTACGCGTCCCGCTCTCATAGAGACAGCGTCTTGGGTAAGGCGGCCGTCGTTGACAAAGAAAAACCTGGGGCGGATGATTCCGCATTCGGACTAACGCAAACAGTTCAGGAGGGCTGATGCTCACAAGACGAGAATTTGGACAACGAGGCGCTGCATTACTGACGGCAGCGGGCGTAAGACTTCCGCTGTGGGAACGAGCAGTGCGTCCGATGTTTGCTCCTGCAAGCTCGACCGAGCGTCCTCTCCTTCTGGGCGTGGACTACTATCCCGACCAGACTCCTGAGAATTTGTGGACGAAGACGCTCGGCTGATCTCTGAATCCGGGCTGACCAATGTGCGCATCGCAGAGTTTGCCTGGTCGCTGATGGAGCCCTCCGAAGGCAAGTTCGATTTCGCATGGCTGAAGCGCTCCGTCGAGATTCTGCACAAGCACAATATCGCGGTGATTCTTGGCACCCCGTCGGCCGCGCCTCCGCCCTGGCTCACTGAAAAATATCCCGAGATTCTAATGGTGAACAGCGATGGAATGACCGTTCACCCCGGCGGGAGGCGTTTCACGTGCCCCACGAACAAGACTTATCGAAAATTGTCTCTGAGCATTGCCACGGAAATGACCAGCAATTTCTCGGAGACTGCGGGTGTCATCGGCTGGCAGATCGACAACGAATTTACGCTGCAGCAGTTTGGCCGGTGTTACTGCAAATATTGCCGCGAAGGCTTTCAGGACTGGGCGAAGCAGAAATATGGAACGCTCGACACCCTGAACCAGAAATGGGGCACTGCATTTTGGAGCCAGATCTACACCGACTGGAGCCAGATACCTGTTCCGCTGCCCTCGAATGGGCCGCCGAATCCCGGGCTGGCGCTGGACTACGACCGCTACCAGTCTTATGCCAACGCGTCTTTCGCGAGCGAACAACTCGTGATGCTTCGCAAGCAATGTCCGCATCATTTCATTACCACCAACAGCGTGGGTGCACCGTTCGACACTCTCAACTTGCGGGAACTCTTCCGCGATCTGGATTTCGTCAGCAACGACAACTATCCCGGCTTTGCCGCCATGTTTATGGAAGGCGAGGTAACGCCGCAGCGGATCGGGCTTTCGTCGGCGATCAGCCATGACTCCATGCGATCGGTGAAAGGCGGCAAGCCGTTTTTGATCATGGAAGAGCAGTCGGGGAAGGCGGGACAGCCGTCGTTCGGCCCGCAACCGCATCCCGGGCAGTTGAGGCTCTGGGCCTTCCAGGCAGTCGCTCACGGCGCCATGGGAGTGAACTATTTCCGCTGGGATACAGCGCGCTTCGGAGCCGAAGAGTATTGGCACGGCCTACTGAACCACGATCGTTCAAAGAGCCCCGGATTCGAGGAGATCATTCGCACCGTAGCAGACATGAAAGTGCTCGGGCGAGAAGCTCTGGAATCGAGCTACGTGGCGGAAACGGCTTTGAGCTTTGACCAGGATTGCGACTGGGCGCTGCAGATTCAGCCCGGACATCCGAAATTGACCTACCGGGCGCAGTTGATGGACTGGTACGGAGCCGTCGCGGGAGCCAACACCGGAACCGACCTGATTCATCTGGAGGAGGATCTCTCGAAGTACAAAGCTGTGTTCGCGCCCGTGCAATACGTGGTGAGCGCACGTCAAGCGGAGAACATCAGGAACTATGTCCGCAACGGGGGGATGTTTGTGGCCGGGTTTCGCCTCGGCGCCAAAGACGAAAGCAGCCAGATTGTGAATATGCCACTTCCGGGTTTGTTGCGCGACGTCATGGGCGTAACTCTGAAAGATTATGTCCCGATTTATTCCGAGAAGGTCGGCGTCGCATTCGAGCAGCAGCTTGCGGGACCGGAAGGTCAATGCGGGTTGTGGGCGGATTTGCTGATCCCGCAGTCCGCAACGGTTTTGGCGAGATATACAGGCCCATACGAGGGAGCCGCGGTCACAGTGAATACCTTCGGCAAGGGCAAAGCCGTTTACATCGGGGCGGACTTGGATGGCGCGAGTCTCAGCCGTGTCATTCACAACTTGCTGGAGACTGCCGGCAGCAAGTCGGAGTTCACCACACCGAAAGCGGTGGAAGTCACTCGCCGTCGGGCGGGCCAGAGAGAATGGGTTTTCGTGCTGAATCATTCCAATGAAGCGCAGAAGGTTACTCTTCCGGGCACGTTTGCTTCCGTGCTGGCCAAAAGGAGTATTGACCGCGAGCTGGAATTGAAGCCCTACGAAGTCGTGGTGCTGCAGCGAGGTTAGCAGCGCGTCAGGCGAGCTTTTATAGCTTAGAATCAATTTTGCGGCTCACGATAGAAAAACTCGTCTACGGCGGGGACGGTCTGTCGCACTTGCCCGCAGACGACAGTGGCCGTGGCAAGGCTGTCTTCCTGCCATTTGTTCTCGCTGGAGAAAAAGTCGAAGCTTCCGTTACCGAGCAGAAGCCTGGGTTCGTCAGGGCGCAAGCGGGAAACGTTATCGAGGCATCTCCGCAGCGGGTGATACCTCCGTGTCCCTATTTCGGAAGATGCGGAGGTTGCCATTACCAGCACGCCGGTTACGAGCACCAGCTGGAGATCAAGCGCGAGATTCTGCGAGAGACTTTGCGCCGCACGGCCAAGCTCGAATTATCGAGCGAAATCCAGGTTCATGGCTCTCCTCCCTGGAATTACCGCAACCGCTCGCGATTACAGGTGCAGACCGCGCCGTTCAGTGCCGGGTACTTCAAGATTCGGTCGCATGAATTGCTGCCGGTGGAGGAATGCCCAATCAGTTCTCCGCTGATTAACCGCGGGATCAAGGCGCTGTGGGAGAGCGGAAGAGCTGGCAGCGTTCCAGCGGGAATTCGCGAAGTCGAATTCTTTGCCAATGCCGATGACGCGCAATTAATGGTCGAACTCTCCTGTTCTTTCGAGGCACGCCGCGCACCCATACGCGCCTGGGCTGAGGAATTCCAAGGTGCTATGCCCGAAATCTGCGGACTGGTAGCGTTCCGCGACAGCAAAGGGCGGCAGGCGCCCGACACGTTGCTGAGCGTGGGAAGCAATCATTTAACTTACGAAACAAAAAAAGCGGCCCATCGCGTGAGTGCCGGCTCGTTTTTCCAGGTCAATCGTCACATGACCGATCAACTCGTGGAGCTGGTCACGGCAGGACAGTCTGGGGAACTCGCCCTCGATTTGTACGCTGGTGTTGGGCTCTTTTCCACAGCGTTGGCCGGTGACTTTCATCACATCTTTTCTGTTGAGTCGTCACAGACTTCCTCAGCCGATCTCTCCTACAATTTGCCTGAGAACGGAGAAAGTGTTCAGGCCTCAACGGAGCAGTACCTGGCCCGTTTAGAAGAGAACAGGCGAGTCGGGAAGGGCGAATTTTCCCCCCAAAGCACTCATACGCTCGACCTAGCGGTGGTAGACCCGCCTCGAAGTGGCCTGGGAGAACGCGTGGCGCGGAAGCTGGCGACCTTGGGCGCGCCACGCGTTGTTTACGTCTCCTGTGATCCGGCAACGCTGGCGCGCGACCTTGTCGTATTGCTGGCTGCGGGGTACCGAATCGCGCAGGTACATCTGGTCGACCTGTTTCCGCAAACGTATCACCTGGAAACGGTGGTCCACCTGATGCGCCAGTAGGTGTCATTGCAGTAGTGTTCCGCGGGTTCCTCGTTTCTCTTTCCAGATTGCTAGCAGGTCATGATCCCGCAATCGACTCCGGCCGCCCCTGGTACGTGGTTGATGAAGGCGCCGCGCCAGCCGATGCTGTGGGCCTGCGTTGCATACGCCGGCGGAATTCTTCTGGGAATACATGAATGGCGGCCCATGCTGTGGTGGATCGTCGCTGGCGCTGCGTTCGTCGCTTGTGCTGTGTACTTCGTTCGACGTCGAGCAGGGTTCGGCTGGGCGCTGGCGCTCGGGGCATTTCTCCTGGCAGGCGCATTCCACGTGCAAGTCCGCTCGGCCGGGCCTCGACTGGATACGAGCATTCAACCTTACGCGGACCGGCGGCCGGTGCTAATTGTCGCGCACGTGGTCAAAGATGGTCGCCTGCGGCAGGATGGCTCTAACGCCTTTCGCCAGACGCTCGACATCGAGGCCGAAGAGATTCAAGGAGAAGCTGGGGAGGTGGTCCCGGTTCATTCCCGTATCCGCCTGGGAATCTACACTCCGCGTTCCAGCGGCGCATTGTCGGGGCAGGAAGGGGAGCACAACCCCACAGCCGCCAACACGTTGATGCGCGTTTTTCAATATGGGGAGCGAATCCGTTGCGTTGCTCGCATGCGGCGACCAAGAAATTTTCGCAATCCCGGCGCTTTCGACTATGAAGGTTATTTGGCGGACCGCGGTATTGCCGCGCTAGGCTGGGCCAAGGTGGAAGATGTTGAGCTTCTTCCAGGCTCTGCCGGCAGCGGGCTCGAACGCTGGCAGAGTCGCCTGCACCGGAACGTCATCGCAAAAGTTCATGAACTGTGGCCACCCCGGGAAGCTGCCCTCATCGACGCCATGATCGTCGGCGAGGATGCATTTATCGATCGGGATACGCGCACCGATTTTCAGCGCTCGGGAACGTACCACGTTCTGGTGGTCTCCGGCATGAACGTCAGCATTCTGGCATTCGTGGTGTTCTGGACGTTGCGGCGCCTGCGATTGGGCGACATCCCGGCCACGCTGCTGACCATCGCCATGTGCATCGCGTATGCACTGACTACCGAAGTAGGCGCGCCGGTGTGGCGCGCGACCCTGATGTGCGCCGTGTACTTGCTGACTCGACTTCTCTATCGTGACCGCGCCATGGTCAATGCGATTGGGACTGCCGCACTGGCCCTTCTGATCTACGATCCGCGGCAGATTTTGACACCGAGTTTCCAGATGACGTTTCTATGTGTGCTGATCGTGGGAGCCATCGCGGTGCCGATTCTCCAGCGCACTTCGCTGCTGTACGCACACGCACTGAAGAACTGGGATTCGGAAAGCTATGCGGCCCAATCGCCGCCGAAAGTGGCGCAGTTCCGCGTAGAACTGCAGTTGATCGCCGGGCGGGTTGCCGCATTCGTAGGAGAGTCCTGGTCGCGACGAATCGTGTGCACGGCCATGTCTTGGTCGTTTGCGATCTGGGAACTGATCTTCCTCTCCGCCGTCATGCAGATGGGACTCGCTCTCCCCATGGCCTATTACTTTCATCGCGCGACCACGCTGGGCTTGCCCGCCAACTTGCTGGTCGTGCCCCTTACGCAGTTGATGATGCCAGCGGCCATTACCGCGCTTGCGCTGGGTGGGGTCTGGCTCTGGCTGGCCAAGATCCCCGTGCTTCCGACCACGCTCGCGTTGCATGGCATCATGGGCACGGTGCGCGGACTGGGCGCCATGCAGATCGCGGATTTGCGGGTAGCCGTCCCCTCAGTCATGGTGATGCTGCTTGCGACTGCCGCGCTTGGAGTAGCGATGTGGGGAGCGCACCGCCAACGCACCATGGCTGGCATCGGCCTGGCAGCGGTTCTGGCAGCCTCGCTGGCTCTTGCACTGATGCCGCCTTCGCCCCAGATTCGGCCCGGAGTGCTGGAACTCACTTCCATCGATGTGGGGGAAGGAGACTCAAGCCTCTTGATTAGTCCGCAGGGCAAGACTCTGCTCATCGATGCCGGAGGCCCCATCGGTCCCAGTGCGTCGCAGTTCGATTTCGGAGAAGACGTAGTCTCTCCCTATCTGTGGAGCCGCGGCATCTCTCGCCTGCACGCTGTCGCGGTGACTCACGCCCATTCCGATCACATCGGCGGGATTTCCGCAGTGCTCAGAAACTTTCGGCCAAAGGAGCTGTGGATGGGCCTGGAGCCCCCCAGTGCAATGCTGGACAACGTGCTCGCAACCGCCCAATCCCTGGGAATAAGAGTCGTGCGCCGCTGGGAGGGAGAAGAGTTCGATTTCGGCGGCGCGCACGCTGAAGTCTTTTATCCGGCCCCAGGCGCGGTGATCGCCGACAAGCCACGTAACAATGATTCCATGGTTCTACGCGTAAGCTATGGGAATACCTCGCTGCTACTGGAGGGCGATGCGGAAAAGCGCGTGGAACGCTACGTCACCGCCCGGCATCAGCCCACCGCGACTCTTCTGAAGGTTGGCCACCACGGAAGCAGCAATGCGACCACGGCAGAATTGGTGAGCTCAGCACGTCCGGCGTTCGCCGTCATCTCGGTGGGAGCAGGGAACTTGTTCGGGCTGCCGCGAATGGAAACTCTCTCGCGCCTGGGCGCAGCCGGCGCTCGTGTCTACCGTACCGATCTGGATGGAGCGACCACCTTCTACCTCGACGGACAGTTGGTCACGGCTTCTGTTGCGGGTCTTCAGTAATCTCAAGCTCCGCGGTATCTTCATCGGGCAATGACGTGCGCTCGGCGATGGCACTGCGCGCCGCTTCGGCGTCCTCTTCGCGCACCAGAATAATCATGCCGCCCAGCCCGGGAAACGTGTCCTGCACCATCGATGCCGAAGTCAAATCGCTCTCAATGCCTGCCGACTCCAGCAAGCCTTTGACCACCAGCGCTTCCGATTCATCTTCCGAGTCGAACACTTTCACAAGCTTTTCGTTTGGATCAGGACGGGGCTGGCCACCGGCCGAATCGCGCGGTTCTGGCATGAACTCTCCATTCTGGATTCTCGCCGTACATGGCTGAATCCGCAGCGTACAGGCGATTTTACTCTCAACCTGAAGTGGATGGCGCCTCGCGAAGCGCGCTCCACCTTGATGCCAATCCCCCAAGGATGGTTGCGGACGGCCCATCTGGCTTCGCGACCGTAACCACAAGCAGCACCTTCGGGGAGTTGCTTTATAAAAAACCTGAGGCAGAATGGCCGTAACCGTTGGCGCAACGTACGACCGCATCGCGTCATCCAACTGTGAAGCGCATTACTGTGGGACGAACAAAGGGGAAACCATGAACTTACCGCACCGAGCTCCGAAAGAAACGACATTCCCTGTGGCGGAGCAGGAGGCGCTCCGCGAACGTGAGGAGGAATCGAAGAAGATCCGCCGCTTGCAGGTCATGATCAGCATGGTCATGTCCGTGATCGGTCAGGACCCCAGCCTCACAGTCGAGGAGGCTTCGGAGCTTGCAGCGGGAGCCAAACGGGCGGCCCTGGCCATGTTCCCCGACAAAGAACTCGCCTACGATCTGCTGTACAAGCCGCGGCTGCAAAGACTTATCCGCGAGCGATTCCGCCTGCAGTAGCGCACGATAGCTACTCGTCGGCCACGGGGTTGCTCAGGGTTCCAACGCCTTCCACCGTGACTTCGACGTTGTCGCCCGCTTGCAACGGACCCACTCCCGCAGGCGTGCCAGTAGGAATCAGGTCTCCGGGAAAAAGCGTCATGGCCTGCGCGATGTGGCGGATCAGGACGTCCAACGGAAAAATGAAATCACGGGTATTGCCCTGCTGCCGCACCTCACCGTTCACGCGGGTTTCGACTGCAACTCCCGCCCAGGGATCGACCTCGGTTGTGACAACCGGTCCCACGGGACAGAAGGTGTCGAATCCTTTAGCTCGCGACCATTGACCATCCGAGAATTGCAGATCGCGCGCTGTAACGTCGTTCACGCAGGTGTATCCGAGAATGTACTGCCGAATATCGGCATCGGCGGCAGGTTGATAGCAAGTCTTGCCGATGACAACGCCGAGTTCGCCTTCATGATCGACACGCTCGGAAATTTTTGGTCGCCGCACCACTCCACCGGGTGAGAGCAGCGCCGAAGTTGCTTTCAGGAATAGCAGAGGCTCTTTGGGAACTTCATGTCCCAGTTCCGCGGCGTGCTCGCGATAGTTGCGTCCGATGCAAACGATCTTCGATGGCGCAACCGGAGGCAGCAGCACCGCCTGCTCCAAAGGAAGGGGATCAATCCTGCGAGTTCGCAGACTTTCCATGTCGCCGTCGGCGTCCTGCGGAGCGGTAAGCAGGATCCGCACAATGGCATCGTGCCCGGCGACAGGTTCCACCAGGCCATAGTGAGCTTGTCCATCTAGTTGAAATCGGCAATATTTCATCACTTTCTATCTAAGCACATCTGGCCACGTCGCGCCGAAAAGAGTCCTATAGGGGCTCCATTCCAGCCCATCACGGTACGGTTTCGCTCGCCTCTTCCGATTTGGCGCTCTCGTTCCCCCGAAAATCGACGGAGGTCACCGAATAAAAGTAACGCTTGCCGCCAGAGACACGGTCATCGCGATAGGCTTGAATCTTCAGCGGTTCGGAGTTCAACTTCACGGCCTGGCTGCCGTCTTCATGGCGATAGACGTTGTAGCCGGCTAGATCTGCATCGGTCACTGGCGCCCACACGAGATCAACGAAGGCGCTCTGTCCCGGACCCGAGAACACAGCCTGCAGGCCGGAAGGCACTGCGGGTGGGAATACATCATCGGCGAAGACTTTCACTTCGGGTGTGTCATCGCCTTCCACCTGCGCTTCATTTCCATTTGGGTCGCGGACAACGCTCACCGTCTCGGCGTGATATTCGTACATTTTTTGCCACTGGATCTCTGCGTCGGTAAGACTCGGTTCGCTTCCGATTGCAACCTCGCCAACAGCAGTTTGCTGCGGATTCCCCTCTTCACGGCGATACGCGCGAATCACAAAATGGAGGTTGTCAGGCACTTGCTGCGGAACACTGACCTTTGCCCAACTTAGGACAATGCCCCGGCTCGTAACTCGCGCCTGAAAGTCTTGCGGCGGCGGAAGAGTCGGGGCTAGCAGAACCCGAGCCTGATTCGAAAGGCCGGCCCCGCGGCCGCCTCGATTGAGCACCTCAACCGCGTACGTTATATAGCCAGTCGGGTTCTCGTTCTCGAGTTGCGCGGGAAGAGCGTCGGTGAAGGTCTCGTTCGGTTTCTGCCCGGAAGTTTTGTTTGGGGCGGAAGTTGGCGGATCGGCTTCGGCGACAGGAGTTCCGCATTCCTTCAGCTCAAGTGTGCTTCGGCAGATTCGGGTCGGTCCCACATTTCGGATGGCTTGCCGATCCGTCGTGATGCTTGGGACGCTCCAGGTGAGCTTCACTCGGTTGCCCTTCCGCGTCGCCCGGAGGTTCAGGGGAGGTTTGGGAAGATTCAGCGACGGAGGCTGCGGGGGTGCAATGGTCGCGCAGTCGGTGAGCAGCAGCGTAGCCGCGAGCGCAAGCAGCAGAAGACGGGAGCGTTTCATGCGGACGGCAACAGAGTACCAGAACGGATCCAGCCCGCCCCGCCCATGTCTCGCAAAACCGGCGAGACATGGGGCATCCCTCATGACACGAGTTCCTTAACCGCTTCACGGAAAACTTCTGTGTGCTTGTCTACGTCCTCGGCCTCGGTCTGAGGGCACATCAAAGCCATGTTGTGAAAGGGCGTGAGCAGAATGCCGCGGTTCATGGCGTAGAGATGCATAAACCGCTCTAGTTCGAAGTCCATGGCGTCGTGGGCCTGGGTTCCGGTCTTGGGCTCCGGACCAAACATGTATTCGGCGCGGCAGCCGAGGCGCGTCACATGCCATGGCAAATCGGCGTCTGCAATGGCTTTGGCGACGCCGGCAGTCCAGCGTTCCGCCATGGGTATCATGCGGTCGAAAGCTTCTTTGGTCAGGACCTTGCTCAAAGTGGCGCGCATGGCGGCGAGGGACAGGGCATTGCCCGCGAGTGTGCCCCCGATGCCACCCACATCGCAATTTTCCAGTTCCTGCCGGGCGATGATTCGGTCAGCGAGTTCCTGCGAGAAGCCGTACGCCGCGCCGGGAATGCCGGCTCCGATCGCCTTGCCGAAAACAATGGCATCCGGTTCGAGATTCTCGGCCCGGGTGTAGCCTCCCGGTCCGGCGCAGATCGTATGCGTCTCGTCGATGATCAGCAGGGTTTCATACTTGCGCGTGAGTTCGCGCAGAGCTTTGTGGTACCCGGGCTGCGGATGCACGATGCCCACGTTAGTCATTGCCGGCTCCGCCAGCACACAGGCAACGTCTCCAGCCGCGAGCGCCTTCTCCAGGGCAGGAATGTCGTTGAACTCGACCACTTTCGTGGTTACAGCCGGGTTGACCGGGGGCCCGATATTTCCCGGCCGCGCACCGGCCGTCCCGTTCGCAGCGAGGTTGATGAAGGTTTCATCCACCGTCCCGTGATAGCACCAGTTGTAAACGAGAATCTTCGGACGCCCGGTGATCTGGCGGCACAGACGAATCGAGAAACGATTCGCGTCCGTAGCCGTGAGCGCGAATTGCCAGAAAGGAAGATCGAAGCGCTTTTGCAGTTCCTCGGCGACGAAGATTGCGTCTTCTCCCGGCAGCATCAACGTGATGCCGCGCCGCATCTGCTCTTCGGCGGCTTTCACCGTGGCGACGGGCGAATGCCCGGTCATGGCCCCCGTATCGCCCAGGCAGAAATCGGTATAGCGATGCCCATCGACGTCGAAAAAGTGGGCTCCTTGCGCTTCTCGCACAAATGGCGGGAAAGCTCCAGCCCACTTGACCATCCAATTCATGGGCACGCCGGCCAGAAGCGACTTGCGGGCACGCTCAAAGAGAGCCTTGGATTTCGGGCGCTCGTCTACAAACGTCTTCTGCTCACGCTGCATGAGGGACTGCAAGCGGCTGCGATCGATGGTTTTCATGATCTAGGGAACCAAGAAAGATAAACCACAGGGGGCACAGAGGGCCACAGGGGAATTCCTCCGTGTACTCTGTGCCCTCTGGGTGATGATGTTTAGAGGATATAGCGCGACAAATCCTGATCCTTGACGATGTCGGTCAGCATCTTGCGAACGTAGTCGGCGTCGATCGTGACTTGCTGACCTTTCTTGTCCGGAGCCTCGAAGCTGAGTTCGTCGAGCACGCGCTCCATGATCGTATGCAGGCGGCGAGCACCGATGTTTTCCGTGCTCTCGTTTACCCGGAAGGCGAAGTGCGCGATCTCATCCAGCGCCTCAGGCGTAAATTCCAGCTTCACGCCTTCGGTCTCCAGCAATGCCGTGTACTGCTTGACCAGGGAAGACTTCGGCTCGGTAAGAATGCGAACGAAATCCTCCATCGTGAGCGACTGCAGTTCGACGCGAATCGGGAAGCGGCCCTGGAGTTCTGGGATGAGGTCGCTCGGCTTGGAGACGTGGAAAGCTCCCGCCGCAATGAAGAGAATGTGATCCGTCCGAACCATCCCATAGCGCGTGTTGACGGTTGTGCCTTCGACAATGGGGAGAATGTCACGCTGCACACCTTCGCGCGAAACATCGGGACCATGGCCGCCCTCGCGTCCGGCAATCTTGTCGATCTCATCGAGGAAGACGATCCCCGAGTTCTCAACCCGGTCGATAGCTGTGCGCGTGACGTGATCCATATCGATGAGGCGATGCTCTTCTTCCTGGATCAGATACTCGAAGGCCTCGTTGACCTTCATCTTTCTCTTCTTGGTGCGCTGCCCGAAGATGTTCGGCAACATGTCTTTGATGTTGACGTCCATCTCCTCTACGCCCTGATTGGTCAGAATCTCAAACGAGGGAAAGTTCTTCTCGCGGACATCGATTTCCACCATGCGGTCGTCGAGTTTGCCCTCGCGCAGTTGTTGACGCAATTTTTCTCGGGTTCTGCTGGAAGACTCGGTCAAACCAGTGCTGCCGTCGATCACAACGCCGCCTGAGGTCGAAGGCGGCGGCGGGGGCGGCGAGGGAGGCAGGAGAATGTCCAGGAGTCGCTCCTCTGCATTCAGTTCCGCCTTGTCGGCAACGTCCTCCAACTTTTCCTCCCGGACGTTATCGATGGCGATTTCCACCAGATCGCGGACCATCGATTCGACATCGCGACCCACGTAGCCAACTTCGGTGAATTTCGAAGCCTCCACTTTCAGAAACGGGGAATTCGCCAGCTTCGCCAAGCGGCGCGCAATCTCGGTTTTTCCCACGCCGGTGGGGCCGATCATAATGATGTTTTTTGGAATGATTTCTTCAGCCAGCTCCGCCGAGAGTTTCTGGCGCCGCGTGCGGTTGCGCAACGCGATGGCCACGGCGCGTTTCGCATCTTTTTGGCCGATTACGTATTTGTCGAGCTCGGAAACGATCTCGCGCGGTGTCAGTTCGTCCAGCGCAAGCTGTTCTTCTTCAGCAGAGGAGGGTAAGTAAATAGCCATAAAGGTTTTCAGGTCCCAGTTCGCCAGTTGTCAGCCAGCAAGTACTTTGCCGAGAATGGAGGACTGGGAACTACAATTCTTCAATTGTGACCCTGTCATTGGTATAGATGCAGATCTTTCCCGCAATCTTCATCGCTTCTTCGGCAATTTGACGGGCTGAGAGTTGCGTGTGCTCCGCCAGGGCCTGCGCGGCGGCTTGTGCATAGGGACCGCCGCTCCCGATCGCGGCAATGCCGGTATCGGGCTCGATGACGTCTCCCTGTCCGCTTAGCAGGTAGGTCTGCTCTTTGTCGCTGACTAACAGGAGCGCCTCGAGATGGCGCAGAAACTTGTCAGTTCGCCAATCCTTGGCGAGTTCTACCGCCGCTCGGCCCAGATTGCCGTGGTATTGCTCCAGCTTAGCTTCGAAACGGCTGAACAGGGTGAACGCGTCGGCTGTGGAGCCGGCAAATCCGGCCACAATTTTGTCGTTGTACAAGCGACGGATCTTCTTAGCGGAATGCTTGATCACCGACTCGCCCAGAGTGACCTGGCCATCGCCGGCGAGCACAACCGTTCCATGCCGGCGCACGGACAAAACCGTCGTGGATCGAATCAGTCTTTTCGTAGACATGAGCGTAATCCTTGATTATAGCAACCGAAAGCATCTGCAGGTGCCGACAGAACTCGTCATTGACGCGTGTCGCCTTGCAGAACAACGATCTCCAGGCACTTACAGAGTGCTTTGGTAACTCGCAAAATGATTACCGCTGTGACATTTACCCTGCCCGCTTCGACTTCTATTTTGTTGTTCATGCGCAAGTCTGCCGCTGTGTTGTGCCATGATGACCGTTCCCTGCAAACTCTCCAAGGCACCTTGGAACAGCTCGGAATTGAGTTCACCAGTTGCAAGTCCGAGCGGCATGCCCTGGAATCCATCATGACCGGCCAGTGCTCTACGTTGATCGTTGACTTCGATCTACCCGGGGCGCGGGAAGTCATGCGGGTGGCGGATCTCCTGCCGGAAGCGCAGAAGCCGAACCTACTGGCCGTAGCCAGCCGGGCGTGGCCCGGGACGGGAGAGGCGTTCCAGTCGGGTGCGGCTCGCATTCTTTACAAGCCGCTCGATCCCGAACTCGCCAGAGAATCGCTGAAACCCGCCAGGAAGCCGGGCAAGGATAGTCGCCGCCGCTCGACGCGTTACGAGGTTAAGACGCTGGTGTATTTGGAATTCAAGGATGAGACGGTTCCGGCGATCAGCATCGATATCGGAGAGCACGGACTGGCGGTACAGGCGACGGATCCGCTTCCCATGAGTTCGAGCCTGCCCTTTCGCTGTGTGCTGCCTGGCACTCAGGTCACGCTCCAAGGCCACGCAGACGTGATCTGGGCGAGCGATCAGGGACGGGCAGGGCTGTTTTTCTCCGAACTCGCGCCCGCCGCCCGCAAGCACTTGAAGAGTTGGCTGCATAAGCGCGGTAGGCAAAAAGACAAAAATGCTGTGCGCGATCTTCTCCCGCCAGAGGACGCCCACGTCTGCTTCGCGGCTTGCGAAGACGACGCGTAGTTAAGCTGTCCGACCTCTTGGAGAAGGATCGTCTCTAGAACCACCACGACCATAGCCAGTCGATGCACGTATGTGTGATGGCGGAGGCAGCGACACGCCTTTCCGAGCGCCAGGCCCGCCCGTAAAAAATCCCAGCAACGGTTGCCAGCAGGACATAGCGCCAGTTGAAGTGTGCGGATCGCTTGTTGAAATGCGAGAGCCCGAAAAAAATGGATGCGATCACCAGAGCCGCATTCCGCCCAAGCCGCCGCTCCAGAAGGTTTTGTACCCAGGCGCGAAAGAACAACTCTTCCAGCACGGCGATGAATACAAAGATCCCAACCCAACTCAGTATCGCTTTACCGACGCTGGGTACGTTGGCATGCGGATGGATAAAGCCCAAAGCCAGGCCGGCGGCAATCACCACGGGAGCGAAAAATGCGAGCTCGCGGAACCCAACCTTCCAATCGCTCCAGCGAAAGTGAAAATCGAATCCGGTGCCGCTCAGATGGCGAATGCCGAGGAAGCCGTACAAGCCCGCGTCCAGGAGCAGCAGGTTGCCCAGTCCACGAAGTCCCTCCGGCCAGGCCGAATCGAACCAGCGTAGATCCACCACAACTCCCAACGTCAACAGAACCAACGCGTCGCGCCAGTTTCCGCGCTGCTCCGGATCGGCCACTGAGGCCTGCATCAGCAATCCAGCCACAATGATCGGCAGGAAAGAGTACAGAGTCATCCATTCCCAACGGAACATGTGATACGCCACAGCCAGCACCAGGTAAGGCAGCGCGAGCAAAACTGGAGAGAGCAACCGGAAAATGCGACGCCAGCCAGAGATCACTGAAGTGACGCGCTCGGCCGCAATTGCGAATGCCGCCGCCGGCGCAAGCTCGAGCGCAAGAACCGCGATCACAGTGGGCCTAACGTTCTGCATGGCGGCTTACGCGAAAGAATTTCTGGATTTCGGAGACACCGGCGATCACCGCGCTCGCAGAAGCAGAACGGGCACACTGACTCTGTGCTGCACGCGGCTGGCGGTTGTGCCGAGAAACATGTCGGCAAGGAACCGGTGTCCATGGGTGCTCATGGCGACCAGGTCGCAGCCCTTTTCCTTCACCCACTTGATGATTTCGTCAGCGGGCTCGCCATACGCCAGCTCTGCGTCGGTGGGAACTCCTGCGGATATAAATTCTTCGCGCACGCGATTCAGATAAGCGGTGTCCTCGGCAATCTCCGGACTCACGGCATCGGGTCCGTAGGTCCTGGCGGCCCATCCGTCGGCAACGTGCAGGAGCACCAGCCGGCTGTGGGCGACTTTCGCAAGTTGCTTGATGTGTTCAATGATGGCGCGATCGCTTGGAGTGCCATCCAGCGTCACCAGAATCCTGTCGTACATGGGTTCCAGGTATCCTCTCGAGGTTATCCGCCAATAATCAAATGCCACGCAGTTCTGATCGAGTCTGGCAGGCCGTAGATATCCATGGAAGTGATCAGGATAGCACTCGTCCAGCCCGCGATTAGCAGGAAGCGTCCGTTTCTCCACGATCCCATGCGCGCACGCGAACTGGTGAACTGCAGCAGCGGAAACATGGCAAATGGCAATTGCAATGCGAGCACGACCTGGCTCAACGTGAGCAACTCTGTGACGCTGTTATCGCCTCGCAAACCAATGATGAGAACAGCAGGCAGGATGGCAAGCGTGCGAGTAATCAATCTGCGCACCCAGGGCTGGATCCGCCAGTGCATGAACCCTTCCATCACCACTTGACCCGCCAGCGTTCCTGTAATCGTGCTGCTTTGCCCCGCAGCCAGAAGAGCCACTGCAAACAGCGTGCTTGCCACCGCAGTACCTAACAGCGGCGCCAGGGTCAGATAAGCCACACGAATCCAGTCGCTCTCAGGACTGAACGTGATCACCGCTCCTCCCGACGCCAAAACGCTCTTCTTGCCAAAAAAAACGGTGGCAGCCAAAACCAGAATTGCCGCGTTCACAAAGAAAGCCACCGTAAGCGCGACAGTGGAGTCGATGGTATTGAATTGCAGCGCGCGTCGGATGGAAGCGTCATCTTTCTGCAATCGACGACTCTGGACCAGAGCCGAGTGCAGGTAAAGATTGTGCGGCATTACCGTCGCGCCGATGATCCCAACCGCCACGTACAACATTCCAGCCTGCCGCAAATGCGGCGTGATCAGCGCATGCCCGATCTCCAGAAATCGCGGTTGGGTCTGCGGGAGCACAAAGATCTCAATGAAGTAACAAACGGCGATGGTTGCCACCAGCAACAGGACCACGGCCTCAATCGTGCGCATGCCGAACCGCTGTAATGCAAGCAGCAGCAGTACATCGAGGCCGGTAATAATCACAGCCCAAAGTAGAGGAATGTGAAACAGCAGGTTCAGAGCGACGGCGCTGCCAAGCACTTCTGCCAGGTCGCAGGCGCCAATCGCGATTTCGCTCATGAGCCAGTTCGGCCAACGGCTCCAGGACGGGTACCAGTCGCGGCAGCACTGTGCCAGATCTTTCCCGGTCACCACTCCAAGCCGAGCGGAGATCACCTGCATGAAGATCGCCATCAGGCTCGCCAGCCCCACCACCCATAGCAGGCCGTACTTGAACTGCGCTCCTCCCTGCAGGTCGGTACCCCAGTTGCCCGGATCCATATATCCGACACTGACGAGAATGGCAGGCCCCACAAACGCACGCCACTGCTCCCAAAAGCTAGCCTGGTGATGCGGAACATCTATGGAGCCGTGCACATTCTCAAGCGACAAGTGGCTGCCCGACTGAGGTCGCGCAGGAGGAGTGCTGGAACTCACAGGCATGGCGGCGTTATCGTGAGGGCGGTCCTTGCCGTTCATTCACACTCTGCTTTCAAGGGTGTTATGAAAACCTGTGACGGATATTAGCGTAAGTATAGCGTAGAACATAAACTATAGTTAACTCATTCGGGGTGGGGCGCTGAAATCGCCCGCTATTTGGAAGAGCTTAGCCGAAGCTGCCACAGGGCAATGATGCCCAGCACCATCAGGTTGGGGAACAGCAGCGGAGCCATGGGCGGAGCGCCATGAATGAAATTGTCAAAGGAGTGCACCGACGGCCCCCGCAGGTTGCCCATCGCGTGCAGCACAAAGCCCCACAGGCCCACGCCAGCCTCCAGTAAGAGGATGGCCGCGCACAGATCGATGTACTGGCGAGAAACTCTCATGAATAGTGGTACCGCCATGAACCCGATGGCAATTGCACTGGCCACCACGGGCACCCACTCCAGCGGATTGAAAAATCCATTTCCCGCGTGGTCCGCCAGGCTGAAGATGAAATTCCCCACGAACCCTCCGAGGGTGAGCCCTAGCACCCATTGCGCCCACTCGATCGTCTCTGGATCTACCATGCGGTTCATGATCAGTAGAAATCCCAGCCCGGTGTACGCCAGGGGAGCGGCAAAGGGCGCGGAATACGTCAGGCTCTGAATTGTCCGCTCGTAGAAAAATCGGCTTTCCAGATGCAGGATGACTCCCGTCAGCCCGACCACAACCGCGATCCATCCCACCAGATATCCCAGATCCTTCCACACCGCAGGCCAGCGGTAGCGCACGCTCAAGGCAAAGACCAGCACCAGCGGCGCGGAAGCCGAGAAGAACAAGGGAATGTATTCGGCCTGGTTGTGAAACTGGTTGACGGAATGCGCGAGGTAAATGTCGAAGGTCAAGAACCCGACATTCAGCATGACGAACGCCTCAATCCAGATCTGCGGCCGTGCCCACCAGCGCTCACTTAGCCTTACCATGCTGTCTCCTGAGCTCGGCAGCCATGGATTGAAGTTCGACCGTCTTCTGCAGCATGGGATAGTTTCCGTGCCACTGCACGAAATCGGCACCCCCCATGAACGCGCCATGTTTGCTGGTGCGACCATCGTAGTGCCACAGGTCGAAATAGACGAAGTCGATGGGTTGGGAGAACGGAGGACCCGTCAGTACTCCCTTCTTCCGTAAGCCGTTCACCAGGTCCTGGGCGGATCGCACTCGTCCGTTGGTGAACTCGACCACCTGCTCGGCCTGCTTGTACACGCGCTCGATCAACGCGGGGGTATGACATTGCAGGCATATCTGCTTCATCTTGGCCTGAGCTGCGGCATAGTTCGGGCGCTTGTCGGTGATTGCGTTCGCAAGGTAGTAGGACAGCCTTTCCGAAGGGTCATGCGTGACCCCAAGCCCGTTGATGCCGCTCATATGACACGTGGCGCAGGTGGGCACAAACATATCGCGCGTGGTCAGGTTCTTGGGAGGGGCATCCAGATTCAGCAGCCGTTCTTGTGCCTGGAACATCAGGCCGTGCTTGGATTCTTCATAGATCTCGATTTGTGAATGATCAGGGCCCATGTGGCATTGGGCGCAAGTGCTGGGAAGCCGGGCGATGCGCACCGAACTCGTGTGCCGGGTATGGCAAGCGGTGCAGTTGCCGATGGTGCCATCGCTGTTCGGGCGTCCGACGCTGTGGCATTGTTCGCATCCGCTGGTCATCGCCGATCCGCCTTCCAACTGCACGAATGGATGCGGCGGCCGGCGCGTGCCTCCCGGCTGATAGGTTTCCGAAAAGCTAACCTGCTCGGGCGTCAAGCCTTTCTCGCCGTAGATGGCCGCCCACGAGGGGGCCGCATGGCGGCTCCGCAGAAACTGCTGGTAAATGCCCTCATGGCAGCTACGGCAATTCCCCGCGGTCAACTTCGTCGAGATCACGAATCCGTGATGGTCCTTCTTCTCTTGTCCCGGCGCAGGCTGGTGGCACTCCAGGCAGTTCACGCCCTTGCGGGCATGCAGGCTCATTTCATATTCGTGAACGACCGAATATTGGGTGCGAGAGTGGCACTCGGCGCATTTGCCGGTAGCTCGGACTAGATCGGCGCTCGGTTGCTCGGTTTCTACCTTCGGTCTGGCACGATTGATCAGGAATGCGGCCAGGATGAGTGCGAAGGCAATTACTATTGCGATGAACACAGAGCGAAACGACATTGCGGCCTCTAGGCGGAACCCATATTGAATCAGGTTCCCTCGTCAGGAAGGTAATTCTATCGGACAACACGTAGTTTCATGAGTAACCGAAAATGACGGCAGTGGATTGCAGAAAGGGGCGGCATCTAGTGATGCAGGAACCATAGCGTAGCCATCGCGCCCACACGGACGGCGACGATCACTATAGCGAGCGCAATGGCGGTGCGGAAGAGAATGCGCTCGATACGGTTCAACTGCCATTCAGAAGGAGGCATAGGTGAGATCCTTCCAACTGAGTTCAACATAACCGAGGCTGCTGGGGAGGGCAGTGAGTGCAGTCACAGGACTGAATCACTGCTTACCACGGGAAACAGTGGTCAGCCACACACGCTCTGAAGCAGCAGGGCCGAGGGACACAGTGCCAGCCGGAGTGGAGAGCGTTACAGTGTGGTCATAATTCCGCTCCACTAGGCGCAGCCTGGCTCCCGGACGAATCCCGCGGTGCTCCAGAAATTCCAGCAGTCCGCGATCGCGTTCGTAGATTCCGCTGACCGTGTAATTCCTATCTACAGCAGCATCCGCGAGCAGGATCAATCCCCGGCGCCGCCGGCTCGCAGAACTTTCCACTTCGCTCAGATTGCCATGTGGACAGGGACCACCCGACCCAAGTTTGGCTAGCAGTTTCGCTTCGAAGTCGGGTGAGACTGCATGCTCCAGCCGCTCCGCCTCGTCGTGCACCTTCCACCACTCCATGCCGAAGAGTTCCGACAACATGCGCTCGATCAGGTGATGGCGAAGAGTCAACTTGCGCGCGATGTTACGTCCGATGGCGGTCAGGCGGATTTCGCCGCCGGCTTCCACGCGGACCAGGCTATCTTTCTTCAGGCGGCGCAAGGCCATGGTTACCGCGGGAGGAGAGACTTTCAGCAGCTGCGCCAGCCGCGCCGAGATAACCGTTTCGCCTTCAGTCTCGGCCTCGAGGATGGACTTGAGATAGTCCTCCTTGGAAACGGTGATCATCGGCCCGATTATACGACGCGGGGTTAACTGCGGTTAAACCTGCAGCGGCGCGAGCTGAAAACAAAAAGGACAGTCCGGAGCCCCCGAGACTGTCCTCCATACCCTCCCGGTTAGAAGGGAAGCTGATGACCCTACGGTACTGCCGGGATGTTGCAAGGTGGTTGCAGAACGATGAATATCTGATGAATTCCCGTGAGCGGGCAGGCTATATTACTGCTTACGCCCGTTTAGCCTTGTTTTTGACATCTTTTTCCGTGTCGAGGGTTTGATGCCACCCACCACTATGCGCAAAACGGAACAGTCGCGGCGGCTGCAGCAGCGCGCTGAAAGCATGATTCCCGGAGGGGTGAACTCGCCCGTGCGGGCATTTCGCTCCGTCGGCGGCGATCCTCTTTTCATCGTGCGAGGCAAGGGTTCGCACATGTGGGACGCCGATGAAAACGAATACATCGACTACATCGGATCGTGGGGGCCGCTCATCCTTGGGCATGCCGAGCCGAATGTTCTCGACGCGATTGTCAGTGCCGCGTGCAACGGTACGAGTTTCGGAGCCTCCACGCCCTCTGAGGCCGATCTGGCCGAACTTGTTCTCAGCGCGTTTCCCAGCATGCAGAAAGTGCGCTTCGTCAGCTCCGGGACGGAAGCTACGATGTCCGCCATCCGCCTGGCGCGTGCTTATACCAAACGCAAATACATCATCAAGTTCGAAGGCTGTTATCACGGGCATGCGGACCCGCTGCTGGTGAAAGCGGGTTCGGGAGTGGCTACTTTGGGAATTCCGGGATCGGCGGGTGTTCCCGAAGAATTCATTATGTTCACGATTGCTCTGCCCTTTAACAAGCTGTCTGCAGTTGAGCAGGCGTTCCAAAAGTACAAGCACCAGATTGCGTGCGTTATCGTCGAGCCCGTGGTGGGAAATATGGGTTGTGTGCCTGCCGCGGATGATTATCTGGTGGGCCTGCGCTTGATTACGGAGCGCGAGCGTTCGGTGCTGATTTTCGACGAGGTGATGACCGGGTTTCGCGTGGCCTTTGGCGGGGCGCAAGAGCTGTACAACATCAAGCCGGATCTCACGACCATGGGCAAGATTATTGGAGGAGGGTTGCCGGTCGGAGCCTACGGCGGTCCCAAAGAAATCATGGATCTGGTAGCGCCGCTTGGTCCGATGTATCAGGCGGGAACGCTCTCCGGGAATCCGCTGGCCATGGCCGCCGGTTGCGCCATGCTGAAACAGTTACGCGATCGCAAAGCGGAAATCTATCCCCGGTTGGAGAAACTCAGCGGAGAATTGGTTGAGGGCGTGGCAGCGGCCGCGAAAGACGCGGGCGTTCCCCTTAGCCATAACCGCGTGGGCTCCATGTTCACGTGGTTCTTCCAGCAAGGACCGGTTACCGATTGGGATTCCGCTTCGAAATCGGATACTGAGGCATTCGGCAAGTTCTTCCGCGAGATGCTCGACCGTGGTGTCTATCTGCCACCGTCTCAGTACGAAGCTGCATTCCTCGGAGCGGCACATAGTGAAGACGACGTGCAGAAAACCATCCAGGCTGCCAAGCTGTCGTTCGCTGCCATGCGTAAATGATTCGTACTGGTGCGTAGGCAACACGAAGCGAATGCCAATTCGCTAATTGTGAAATAAGTTCATCTTGACGATCAGGCCCGCCGTCATCGCCAAGGCCCCGAGCAGCGCGTTGTACTCGCGGTGCTTCAGATACAGATCCATGGAAAATCCGCTAGGGGCGGCCTGGTCCCGAAAGGCGGGCGTGATGCGTGGGATCATCCTCGGAACTGCTTTCGCATAAGCCTTGAATTCGGGGAACCTCTCTCGCAAAAACGCTTCTTCGCTGCCGATCACCGGCACATATATCGCGAAGAACATCGCGATCAGCACCACGCCCACCCACCAGCTGCGCGCGGCCAATGCGAAGCCGATTCCGATCAGGAGCGAGCCGAGATACAGTGGATTGCGCGTATGGGCATACGGGCCCGACATCGCCAGCGCTTCATTCTTGCGAACATGCCCTGACGCCAGAGCGCGAATCACAAGGCCCGGGATGGTCAGGACTGCGCCCAACGCGAGGGAACGCCAACTGGGCCGCGCCAGCCAGAAGTAGAGTACGGCAAAGGCGAATCCCAGCGGGACGCGAATGCGGCGCGCAACCCGCGACCACTCAGCCATGGGAAGCCTCGCTGCGAGTGAGGAGACGGCGGGCAGCGTCAACCACGGCGTCCACACTGATTTCCAGCATGCCTTCGTCCGGCTGCGCACGGCGCGTGTGCGATGTGGGACTGGCAGGATTGCGCAGCACGATGCTTGGCGTGCCATAAGGACCATTGCGCGCAGGATCGGTGGGACCGAAGATGGCCACGGTTGGAACCTGCAGCGCGGCGGCCAGGTGCAGAGGGCCTGTATCGCCCCCGATGAACAGCTTCGCCCGGCGAGTGAGCGCGATCAATTCAGTGATCGAAAACGCGAGAGCTTTGGCTGCACCATTACTGGCTTGCTCCGCTTCGTGGGCAAGTTGTTCCTCGCCCGGTCCGTAATTCACGATCGACCGCAGGCCGCAGCATGCCAAGGCGCGAGCCACCGCGCCGTAACGCTGCGCAGGCCACCGCTTTGCGCCCCAGCCCGCGCCGGGGTTTATGATCGCGACACTTTCCAGTCCTGCTTCCGGGAGTCGCTCGTGAATTCGCTGCTCGGTGGCCGGATCGCGCGGTAGTTGCACCGCACCCGGCAGCAAGCGCGTTCCACTCAATGCTTGCACAAGGGAAAGATTCTGCTCGATGACATGGGCGCCGCGCGCAATTTCCTGGCGAGTATAGAAGAGCGTGGCGGGAGATTCGCGCGTCTGCCGCGCGCCGTAGATGACTGGAGCGCGTGACATCCGGGCCAGCACGGCGGAGCGGATTGCTCCCTGCAGATCGACCACCACCTGGTAGTTCACGCTGCGCACGTCGTTCCAGACGCGCGCGATCTGCTCGAGCGTGGGCATCTCAAAAAGCGACTTGCGCCATCCCGTGAGCCGCACGACGTGGACCCAATCGACCAGCGGCCGGCCCGGCGATCGCGGTCCGCGGCGAGGCGTGCCCGGAGCACATAGCAGCTCAGTCCAGCGTTCCTCGACCAGCCATCCAATGACGGCGTTAGGGAATGCCTCTCGCAACGCCTGGGCCGCAGGCAGCGTGTGGATCACGTCGCCCATCGCACTCAGGCGCACGATCAGCAGGCGGTCGATCTCCCGTTCATAACCGCCGATCAAGATTTCCTCGAAGACAGCCGCGAGCGGATAATCTCGCTAGTCGAGTGATCTTTGGAATCGCCGACGATGGCAACACGTCCGCCACAATCGGCGACTACGTCGCGCTCCGGGACAGTGTCGGCGCTGTAGTCGGTTCCCTTAGCGTGGATGTCAGGGCGGATCTCGCGAATGATGGAGCGCACGTCTAACTCCCGAAATACAATCACCGCATCCACGTCCGCCAGGGCAGATACGATCTCGGCGCGCTCTTGCTCCGGCATGATGGGACGGCCCTCGCCTTTCAACGCTCGCACCGATTGGTCGGAGTTAATGGCCACCACCAGCTTTCCACCCAACGCCTTGGCGCCGCGCAGGTAGCGCACATGGCCCACGTGCAGCAGATCGAAGTTGCCGTTGGCCAGGGTGATGCGCTCGCCGGCACGACGCCATTGCTCCACTTGTTCGCGAAGCTGATCTCGGGTCAGGATTTTGCTTTCTGCGCTCAATGAGGTCGTGTGGCCGGCGGAGTCTGTTCTATAGCGTGCAGCAATTCATCCCTCGAGACTGTGGCTGTGCCGCGCTTCATCACCACGATTCCGCCCGCGTAGTTGGCGACTTGGGCGGCTTCTTCCGTGGTTGCGCCGGCAGCCAGTGCGGCGGTGAATGCGGCAATCACGGTGTCGCCGGCGCCGGTTACATCAGCGACCTGGTCGGACCCGAAGATCGGAATGTCGACCGGCGTGTGCTTGTGATTGAACGCTGCCATGCCGTCGCGCCCGCGCGTGATGACCAGCGACTCCAACTTCATACGCGTCATGATCTGCTCACCGGCGGCCAGCAGTTTGTCCCAATTTTGCCCGATCTGGATCCCGAGAGCCTCTTCGACTTCGGGCTCGTTCGGGGTCGCGGCGGTGACGCCTGAGTATTGCAGCATGCGGTAGCGCGAATCGAGGACAATGGGAACGTTGCCCAGCTTTCCCTTCCCTCGCAGGGTATCCACGATGGCCGGAGTGGCAGCGCCATATCCGTAGTCCGAGACCAGCAAAGCGTCGGAGGCATGCGCATAATTTCGCGCTGCCAGATAAAGCTCGCGCGTGAGGTGGGCGCTGGGTTCCTCCTGGGGCTCGCGATCCACTCGTACGACCTGCTGGCGGGCGGTGTGAGTCATGCCTGCGAGGATGCGCGTCTTGGTCACCGTGGTGTACGCCTTATTTTTCAAGACGCCGCTGACCGGGATTTTTTTATGGCGGAAATATCGCAGCAGGAGTCTGCCAGCTTCGTCGTCCCCTACGATCCCGACCGGGAGGACGTTCACCCCAAGATCGGCGAGATTGTTGGCGGCATTGGCTGCGCCGCCCGGCAGGACAGTGCGCTCGCGGTGTTTCAGGATCAGCACCGGCGCTTCGCGCGACACGCGCGAGATCTCGCCGAACACGAACTCGTCGGCCACGAGGTCGCCCAACAGCGTTACCGTGATGTTAGGGAAGTCCTCGATGATCTTTTTGAGCCGCTCGACTTCTTTGAGGTGCTTCGTCATTATGAGAGCGCTGGAATCCCGCCTGTAATAATGAGGCCATCTTGCACCTCACTATCGGCGGGCGACACGCGTCCGCAACATACTGCCTGGACGCCAGCGCTACCGAATTCTACCTTTTCGTTCGGCGATCGTGCGCAGGATAGTATCAACGGCGTTAGCGGCCTCCGCGAGTTCCATCTTCACCTGGATGACCGAGAGAGGCTCCAGCGCGGAGAGATACGGGCCCAGGTTGATGGCGTCTTTCTCTGTGGTGACGAAGCCACCCGCCTCGCTGCGGCCCTTAAGTTCCAGCAACTCCCGGATATCTTTCTGCGTATAGGCGTGATGATCGCGATAGAAAGCTTCGGCTACGGGTTCGATGTGGGCGGCACGCAGTTGCAGAACAAAATTCTGGGGGCGCGCGATCCCGCAAAACACGACCGGACGAGGCGGAACGGCCTGTGGGATGATGCCACGCCGCACGCGCCAGACCAGCTTGCCCTCGAGCGGAAATGCCTCGGGCGAAGCTCCACTCGTGAGCACGACGGCATCGGCGCGACGCAAAGATGCGAGCGGCTCGCGCAGGCGTCCGGCAGGGAGCAGGCGATCCGTCGCGTCTTGCGGCGTGACCAGCACGATGTCAAAGTCGCGTGCAAGTGCGCGGTGCTGGAAGCCGTCATCCAGCAAATGCATCTGTGGTCCGAATCTGGTTTCGGCGAAGCTGCCTGCCTGGTAGCGGTCTTCTCCAACGATCACAGGAATTTGAAGCTTGCGCGAGATCAGCAGCGGCTCGTCACCGAACTGCTGCGGAAGCCCAGCGGGGTCAACCAAAAGAACGCCCTGGCTTTTGCGGCCATAGCCGCGCGAGAGCACATCGAATTTCACGCCGCGATTTTTCAGCAGTTCGCCCAGCAACATTACGAAAGGAGTTTTCCCGGATCCACCGGCGGAGAGATTTCCCACGCTGATCACCGGTCCGCGCAGGGCGTGCGTCGACAGCAGTTTGCGCCGGTACAGCGCGTTGCGGGTGGCAACGATTCCGCCGTAGATGGAGGAAAGCGGCTTCAAGGGTTATGTGCGGCTTGGGCCGAGGCAGGCGCTGGGTTGGCGGTTTGGGGAAGGAGAGCTGCGAGGGCTTGCACGGTACGTGCTGTCGCTCCCATTTGCGACTGTACGGTCTCTTTGGCGCGACGTCCGAGGGCAGCGCGCTCGTCGTCGTTCTCCAGCAGGTGCATGAGCAAGAGCGGCAACTCGGCCGGGCCGACGATGCGCACCGCATCCCGGCTTTGGAACAGCCATACGATGTCGCGAAAGTTCTCCGTGTGGTTGCCGGTCACGACGGCAACTCCGTGTTGCGCGGGCTCGATGATGTTATGTCCGCCGCGAGGGACTAAGCTTCCGCCGACGAAGGCAACATCGGCGAGGGCATAGAGTGCGGCCAACTCTCCGATGGTATCAATCAGAAAGGCTGAGCCGGCCAGCGGATCACGGCTCCAGCGCGAGCGGAGATGAAAGGGAATGCCCATCTGCTGAATGATGCCGGCGACAGTCTGGAAGCGCTCCGGATGCCTGGGAGCCAGGATCATCACAGCGTGCGGGTGCTTCACCAGAATATTTTCGAAGGCTTTCAGCAGCAAGCGCTCCTCGTCCTCAACCGTGCTGCCGCAGACCAGAACCGGGCCTGCGCCTTCTGAGGCGAGCGCCTGGCGCAGAGGTTCGATGATGGGAGGCGGCGAAGGTAAGTTCACATCAAACTTCAGATTTCCTGTGACTTGTATACGAGTTGGATCGGCGCCGATGGATTGCAGGCGGTCACTATCCTGGTGGGTCTGCGCCAGGAAGAGATCGACGCCGCGGAGGATCTTCCGAAGCGCCCAGGCGAAGCGCCGGTAATTCGGCCAGGAGCGATCCGAGATGCGGGCGTTGACCACAGCAATTCGCGCTCCGCTGGCGTGGGCCAGGCGCATAAAGTTCGGCCAGAATTCCGTCTCCGCGAGCACGACTAATTCCGGGCGCAACGCACGCAGGTAGGGACGAATCGCAAAAGCGAAATCCGTGGGGAAATAGAAGGCGTTCTCCGCTCCGAAGCGCTTATGGGCGAGAGCGTGACCGGTGTCGGTCGTGGAAGAAATGACGATACGGTGTTGGGGAAAGGCCCGATGCATCTGCGCAACCAAGCCTGCGACTGCCAGGACTTCGCCGACGGAAACGGCGTGAATCCAGATCAACCGTTCCCCAGAGTTCGCGGTCAGTGTCTGCGGCACTTTCCCCATACGTTCGGGAAAACTGCGCCAGTACTTTCCGTGGCGAGCGATTTGGAACAGCCAGAATGGCAGGCTCAGTAAAAGGCCCAGCGCCAGCGCCACGCTGTAGAGAAGGTAGCTCAAGCTGAGCCATTCTAAACCGCGCGCTCCCCGGTCCGCGCCTCTATAATGGGCCAATGCCGAGGATTTCATTGGGGTTGGGCAGGCGTGGGATTGTGCTCTCGCTGTGCATCGCCGGACTTGTGCCGACGGCGATCGCGGGAAAGAACTTCGTCAAGCCCGCGGCGAAGAGTGCGATCAACTATCCTGCGCACGATTTCCATCGTGACGAGCAGGTGACCATCGCTGCCGATCCGTACGACACTCCCGACAAAGCCAAGATTTTTTCCACCAACTTCTTGGGCTACGGATTGCTGCCGGTTTTTTTTGTGGTCACGAATGATGGCGATCAGCCGGTTTCCATTGCCAACATGCGAATCACGCTGCTGACCGCGAATCACTCGAAGCTCACGCCCGTGGACACAGATGATCTCTACCGGCGGCTTTCCAATCCGCGAATGAATACGCGTCCGAGCCCGCTCCCTTTACCGAGCAAGGTGAAGGGGGCAGGGAAGAAGGAGATGGATGAGGTCGCGGCATCGCAGTTCGCGGCACGAGCCGTCGAGCCCCACACCACCCAGTCCGGATTCATGTTCTTCGATGTGGGCGGCATCAGTTCGCCGCTGCAGGGAGCGAATATCGATGTCACCGGCGTGACCGACGCCAAAGGGAGTGAGTTAATGTATTTCGAGATCCCGGTCGACAAGTATTTGAACGCGCCGGTGAACCCGTAGCATCTTGCGATTTTGTAATCGGGTAATTTTCTAATCTGGCGCTCGTCTGCAGATTACGAAATTACCCGATTACCAAATTACAAAATCTATATATTTCCGATGGCCACAACGACACAGACGTCGACCGCTGTCCACCCCCGCTTTGAGCCGGTGATCGGGCTGGAGGTCCACGTCCAGTTGTTGACGGCGACCAAGATCTTCTGCTCGTGCTCCACGCGCTTTGGCGCGCCTCCGAATACCAACGTCTGCCCAGTGTGCCTGGGCATGCCAGGGGCGCTGCCGGTGCTCAATAAAAAGGCGGTGGAGTTCGCGGTGCTGGCGGCGATGGCCCTGAATTGCCGCATCAACGAGACTTCGATTTTTGCCCGGAAGAATTATTTTTATCCAGATCTGCCCAAGGGGTACCAAATTTCGCAATATGACAAGCCCTTGGCGGAGTTCGGGTACATCGAAGTTCCCTCCGAGCGGCGCAAGAAGAAGATTGGGATTACCCGCATGCATCTCGAGGAAGACGCGGGGAAAAGTCTGCACGAAGGCTTTCCCGATTCCGATGAAAAGACCGCCATTGATCTGAATCGGACCGGAGTGCCCCTGATTGAAATCGTTAGCGAGCCCGATATCGCCACTCCCGATGAAGCCTATGAGTACCTTACTCGACTCAAAGAGATCATCCTTTATACCGGGGTCAGCGATTGCAATATGGAAGAGGGATCGCTGCGTTGCGATGCTAACGTCAGCGTGCGTCCCCGGGGACAGGCGGAATTTGGCACTAAGACGGAAATCAAGAATGTGAACTCGTTCCGCTTCATTCGCGAAGCGCTGGAGTACGAGATCGGGCGCCAGATTGAGGTCATTGAATCGGGCGGCAAGATCACGCAACAAACGCGCCTCTATAACGCCAATGAAGGCAAAACATACGGGATGCGCTCGAAAGAGCAGGCGCACGACTACCGCTACTTCCCGGAGCCGGACCTTCTCCCGCTCGTGGTAGACGAGAAGTGGAAATGTGAAATTGCCCGTGCCCTGCCTGAGCTGCCTGAGGTGCGCCGTGCCCGAATGGTGAAGGAGTACGGCATCACCGAATATGACTCGCAGGTGCTCACATTTTCGAAGTCGCTGGCGGATCAATTTGAGCAAGCCGCAAGAGCGGCAAAAAATCCCAAACGTGTCGCGAACCTTGTGCAAAGCGAGCTGATAGGACGGCTAAGGGCCAGCGGCATCGACATTGAACACTCTCCCATTTCCATGCAAGGAGTGGCTGCTTCCGCCGACCTGGTGGAGAGCGGCACGATTTCCGGCAAGATGCTCAAGGATCTGTACGAGCTGTGCTTCGAACGCGGCAAGGATTTCCCCGCCATTTACGAGGAAGAGGGGCGGCCACAGCAATCCACGGATACATCGGCGCTGGACAAGATTATCGACGAAATCCTTGTTGCGAACCCCAAGCAGGTCGAGCAGTATCGCGCCGGCAAGAAAACGATGCTCGGCTTCTTTGTGGGGCAAGTGATGAAGGCGTCCAAAGGGCAAGCCAGCCCTCAGATCGTCAATGAGCTGCTGGCAAAAAAACTTGAGTAACCAGTTTTAACACCTCCAGACAAGCACTTCTGTTACCTGATATTCCGCCGACTCGGTTTATAGGATAGGGATAGGGCCCGTTCGCCCAGGGTCGACCGAGCCGGACTCGAGATGAAAAAACTGAAAATCGATCGCATCATCAGTATGGCGACTCTGCTCGCTTCAGTAGTCGCTATTTTTCTGGTTCTGAAGAAGCCCGCCCCGGTAGCAGTGGCGCAACCTCCGGCGGCCCTTGCCGTCCATGCGCAGTCGTTCGACCAGAAGATGGCGGACTTCCAGTCAGCGGTAGCGCTATCCACCACTTCCCCGCAGACGGTTGGAGTCGCCCTGCCGGGAGCGACGCTAGACCCCGCGAGCGCTCCCAAACCTGAAGTGCGTATCACCTCGGATGAGGTGAGTGCGGTGTTGGCGCAGTCTCTGGGCACGGCCGGGCCGATCACTCCCGACTCGAATATCGGTAGCGGTGCGCCCAGCATCAAGGATCAGCAAGTCACGTTTGACGGAGATGTGGTGCACGGGCAATTCCTGACGGAAGTCGCAGGCAAAGATGTGTGGATCACCATCTCGGGCCACATGGGCGATAGAGACGGATACGCTACGTTCGATCCGACGGAATTTAAGGTTGGGGATTTGAGCGTTCCGGTTTCGCTGGTGAATCCTGCGCTGCAAAAGAAATTGACGGAAGAGCGTGATCGGCTGAAGCTGCCTGACGGCGTCGGTGGCATGAAGGTGGAGAACAGCCAGCTGGTGCTGCAGGGAAAATAGACCCCTTCAGTATCGTCGCTAGGACCGGTGGCAGGAACAAAGTCAGCGGATAGGGGTCAGGAAAACAGGGATCACCTTCTAGCTTCAGGCCTCAAGTCTTCAACTCAGCTTATTCTCAGCTGCTACTCTCCCGTACCACCGTCCTGAATCTTTGATGGTTCTCTTCTGAGTCTTGAAATTCACGTACGCCAGCCCGAAGCGCTGGCTAAATCCGTCAGCCCACTCGAAGTTGTCCATCAGGCTCCAGGCATGATAGCCGCGCACATCGGCGCCCTCTGACATTGCACGGGCCAGCGCTGCTAGATATTGCCGGTGGTAGTCAATTCGGCGGGGGTCTCGAATGACTCCGTTCGCGTCGGGGCCGTCGTTGTACGAGCAGCCGCTCTCGGTGACCTCAAGGACAGGACGGTTGAAGTCGCGGGTAATGCGCATAACGATGTCGTAGAGTGCCTTCGGCCAGACCTCCCAGCCGAAATCGGTCTTTGGGCCCTGCTCGCCGCCTTTCATCTCCACCGGGAAAAGCCATTCCTGCGCGTGTGCCGCGCGATGCAGAGCGCCCGCCGCGGCGGCAATCGTGCGGTAGTACAGATTAATGCCGACGAAATCCAGCGCCGCCCGCGTCTTTTCCATGTCGCCGGACTTGATGCGCATCATGGTCTCGGGCAGGAAGGTGAAAGCATCGGGATAGCGGCCGCGCAGCACGGGATCGAGAAACCATACGTTAACGATGGCGTGCGCTCGTTCGGCAGCCAATTTGTCCTCTGCGGAGTCGCTGGCGGGCTCGCAGGGAGACATGTTCATGACCGTACCGACGCGCGCATGGGGACGCACCGCCTTGAGAGCGCGAAAGCCCTCGCCTTGGGCGAGGTTCACTACATGCGAGGCGCGAAGGAAGTCCAGAATGCTTTGACGACCCGGCGCCAGCGTCCCTTCCAGGTAGCCCAGATCGACAAAAGCGGAAGGCTCGTTGAATAGTATCCAATCGTTAACGCGATCGCCCAAAGCCCGCGACACGAGCTGCACGTAATCACAGTAGCGGCCCACGAGATCGCGGTTCGGCCAGCCTCCGGCGTCCTCGAGCGCCTGCGGCAAGTCCCAGTGATATAGGGTCACCATAGGCCGGATGCCAGCCTTCAGCAAGGCATCGATAAGCTGGCTGTAGTAGTCGATGCCCTTGGAGTTCGGCGCGCCGGAACCGCTCGGCTGAACTCGGGGCCAGGAGATCGAGAAGCGGTAACTGTTCAGATTCATCGCCTGCATGAGCGCGATGTCTTCGCGCCAGCGGTGATAGGAATCGCAAGCCACATCGCCGTTCTCGCCGTTTTTTATCTTGCCCGCAGTATGGGCGAAGCGGTCCCAGATCGATTCGCCTTTGCCGTCCTCATTCCATGCACCCTCGATCTGGTAGGAAGCCGTGGCCGTGCCCCAGAAGAAGCCTTTGGGGAAGGGTACTTTTGCGGGAAGAGAAAAAGGGTCGGAAGAGCGGTTCTGGGCCGTTGCTGATTTTGACGTGCGCCCACACGCGGAGAAAAATGTCGGCAGGGCGACAACACCTGCTGCACCTAACGCGCTTCGAAGAAACTCACGGCGATTCTGACGCACGCGGATGGGGCACCCTGGTAATGCGCACGGCGGGCTCAGGCCCTAGTTATGCTTGATGAACTTGCCGTTTTTCTGGCCAGTTAGCGAATTGTAAAGCGTCTCGAGAAATGCGTCCTGGCTGATGAAGTCTCCCGAATACTTCTTCCAGGGATCAAGAAGCTTCGCCTGCTTCATCTGATCAAGCGTCTGCCCCTGCTGCAAAGCTTTTGCAACGACATCGCGAGTACCTTTAAGCATCTCGAGGTACTTGCGAACGTCGTCCACGGTAGAAACAGGTCCGTGACCGGGGATGATCTTCACATCGGCAGGCACTTGCGCGATCACTTTTTCTACTCCGTCGATCATGCCATTGATGCTCCCGCCGCTGTCCACGTCAATGAAAGGAAAACCATAGGTCACGAAGTCGTCGCCCATGTGGACCACATTTGATTTGGGGAAAAAGATGATCGAATCGCCATCGGTGTGTCCGGCGGGAAAATAAAGGGCCCGGATATCTTCGCCGTTGAGGTGAACGGTCACGTCATGATCGAAGGTGATGATGGGCAGCACCTCTTTGGGCTGAGGCTTCGCGTCGAAGTGCACTGAGCCGCCATTGCCCGCGGCGCCGCCGCTCTCGAGCCGCTTCCGAACATTGTCGTGCGCGATGATCGGCGCTTGCTTCTGAAAATAGCCGTTTCCTCCGGTGTGATCTTCGTGGTAATGCGTGTTGATGACGAAGCGGACGGGTTTGTCAGTAATGCCTTTGAGCGCGGCTTGTATCTTGTCCGCCAAAGGTGCGTATTGATCATCCACGACGACAATGCCGTCCTCGCCCACCGATGCCGCGATATTGCCGCCGGCACCCTCGAGCATGTAGACACTGCCGCCCACTTTGGCGACCTTAATCTGGACCTTGCCGAAATCTTCCTGGCCGAACAGGGCCAGACTGAAAAGCAAGCTCACCAAATACACGAACGCTTTGCGCATCGCACGCCCCCTTTTTGGGCAGAGCGATTCTAGCGGAAATCGGGCCTGCGATATATCTGCCCTGAATAAGTCCTGAGTTGCGGTTCACGACCAAAGAGAACGGCCGGATCAATGGGTCCGGCGCTACATGGTTCTGGACGAGTTCAATTATTCGGGATTCAGGCTGTCGAACATCTTCCAGAGCTTGTCGGCGGTCGCGCGGTAGATGATCCACCCGCTGCCTACATCTGAATTCTGGCGGAAGAGTAGTTCGCCGCGGCCGTCGCCATCGGCATCGACGACATCGATGAGGTCGAGGCGCGGAGTTACGTCGAGATGAAATCTGTCAGTAATTCCCGAATAGATTTTGTGCAGGTTGTTGTAGATGTCGGGATAAGTGACGAGACAAATCGAGTATTGGAGTTCCGAGTCCGCCTCGGAATGCGCTGTGCCCGCAGGCGGTGGCGGCATGTGGGCCGTTGCCGTGAATACAATAACTGGCTGGTTCGAGCCCCACAGTTCAAAGGCAGGCATCTGCACATTTTCCAAAATAGGTTCGGCTGGAGCGCTTTTTCGCGGGGCTGAGGCGCGCGTCGTTTTCGGGGTGACCTGGGTCTTCGGGGAGTGAGCTGCGATGTAAGTGCGTAGCTCGAGCTTCGCCAGGTCCATCATCTGTTTGCGGCGATCTTCTTCATCGCCACGAACCCACTCGAATTTAAAGGAGTGCGGAGGAGGGCCCGCGGCGTCGGAGATGGCAGGAATCAGCTTGATATCGGACTTCACCGCAGCCGCTTCAACGATCTTGCCCTTCTCTGAGCTCGAAGTTGACGTCGCGCCGGGACGGCTGTAACCCGGCACGTCTTCATCGCCGAACGATTCGGGGGGCTTGCCACGGCGCAAGCGAGGGCGATTGGCTTCGTTGGTTCCGCTGTCCGAGGCGGCGATGTTCGTGTTTTCCGGTTTCGCGTCTTTTGCCTTTGAATCGGGCTGCGTAGCAGGCGACGGGCTCGCAGGCTGCTTCGAATCTGCGGGCGGACTGGCCGGCGCCTCGGGTTTGCTCAGGCGAGGAGGTTCATCGCCCGATCCAGCGTCTGTCCTCGGCTTTGAGCTGCCTGAAGGTGGCGCGGAACTTGCACCCGAACCGCTTCCGGCCTTCGAACCAGCCGCCGGTGTATTTTGCTTGTGTATGTCGTGAGTCAGCCTCGGAGGCGCATCGTCACTGCCAATCCCGACCGGCGCGGTATCCGCTGTGACGACTTTCGCGGGTTCCTCCGTCCCTGTCGGGTGCCACGCGCCTGTGCCGAGCCACGGTGCCGCGGTATTCTGGGCATTGCTGTGCAGGGCGTTATTCACCGTAAACAGCCCGAGCGAACTGCCCGTCTGCTCGACTTCGTACACGTTGCCGGGATCCAGAGCCATCGGAACCGGGTCCGCTTTGTACGCCGTGGCGTCCCAGAACTTCCCATTGATCAGGATTGCGATTGGGATCAACGACGTCTTTCCATTCGGCGCAAGCTGGAGCACCGCGACCGCGCGTGGGCCCGCATCCTTCTTCCGCGGCGTTTTGCGCTCTCCCGGGTTAATCTGCGGCCGTTCCTCCTGCGCGTGGACAAAGGATGCGAGGCAAGCCATCAGCGCCAACAGAAGAAATGCTAGGTGTAAAATTCTGGAGACAGAAGACGCCCCGGACTTCCTAGTGCTTGCTCGTCCGGCGTCAGATGTCATCAATCCCGGAGATATTTCCATGAAAGTCAATGATAAGGCTCCCGACTTCACTTTGCAGGACGAGAACGGAATCGAAGTCGCGCTAAAGGACCTGCGGGGCAAGACGGTAGTTTTGTTCTTCTATCCCCGCGCCAGCACTCCCGGCTGAACCATTGAAGCTCGCGGGTTCCGCGACACATACAAGAAGATGCAGAAGACCGGTGCCGTGCTGCTTGGGGTGTCCCCGGACACGCCCAAAGCCCAGAAGAAATTTCAGGAGAAGGAGAACTTACCGTTCACCCTGCTGGCGGACGCCGATAAGAAAGTGGCCGAGGGTTTCGGGGTCATGAAAGAAAAGAACATGTATGGCAAGAAGGTCTGGGGCGTGGCCCGAACTACGTTTGTCATCGGGCCTGACGGCAAGATTCAGCACATTTTCGAAAATGTGAAGCCCGACGGCCACGCCGAGGAAGTACTGGCGTATTTGAAAGAAAGCGGCAAGGTGCCCGCTTAAGCGGTATTCGATGGAACGAAGTACCTCGGTACCGCGTATCGAAACTACGGGGAGTTGTATTCGTACGGACCATCGTGAGGAGATCAGCATGCGCGGGGTCATTCGAATTGTCGCAATTTCCGGGATGCTGCTGCTTGCCGTTCTGATCGCGGTTGCAAGGCCTGGGCCGGCGGACGATCACGATGCCTTTGTCATCGTTTTCAAGGACGGGCACCGGCAGAGTCTGGCGACAGCAGAAGTGGATCATATCGACATAAAGGCTCCCGCCGCGGTGGTTTACAAGAATGGGCGGCGCGAAAAGATCGCGGGGGAAATTGACCGCATCGAGTTTGCCGATGCGGCGCATGCCCTGATCACACCAGGACGCGCGCACTACATCGGCAAATGGGAAGTTGAGGACGGTGCCGGAAAGCGATTCTTCATCACCCTCGAATCCGATGGAGATGCGCGGAAGAGTAATGGTTCCCCGCATGGAACGTGGAGCCTCGTCGATGGAGAGGCTCGCATCCATTGGGAGGACGGCTGGTCCGATGTCATTGCGAAGGTCGGCACCCGGCACGAGAAGCGCGCTTACGAGCCGGGGCGCTCCTTCGACGATTCACCATCCAATGTGACCTACGCCCGGAACACCGAAGCAAAACCGATTTGACTTCTTAACCATGCCAAGGTGCGGGGCGCGGACGTCGTGCCGTCCGGGCTAAACTCTCTGCATGGCGTCTCTTCGCCCTCTTTCTCGGGCTTTTTTCGCTCGAAAGCCCCGTCAGGTTGCCCGCGAGCTTCTCGGGAAGGTTTTGGTGCGACTGGAAGAACACGGTTCTACCCTGACCGCCCGGATCGTCGAAGTTGAAGCCTATCTCGGGGAGCGAGATCCCGCCGCACACGCCGCCGCCGGCAAAACTCTGCGCAATGCAGTCCTATTTGGTCCGCCAGGCCACGCGTATGTCTACTTCATCTATGGCAATCACTATTGCCTGAATGTGTCCTGCGAACCGGAGGGCCTGGCTGGATGCGTCCTGTTCCGTGCCCTCGAACCGCTCACCGGGATCGAGGAAATGGCGCAGGCCCGCGGCCTTGAACTGCATGGGCCGAAGGATTGGCCGAAGTTGACCAGCGGACCGGGAAGGCTATGCGAAGCCTTCAGAATCACCCGGGCTCGCGACAATGGCTGTGATCTGACCGCCGCAGCCGGCACCCTCTGGATTGGGGATGATGGATACCTCGCCCGCGGAATTGCCGCGACCCCACGGATCGGGATCGTGAAGGCGGCAGATAAGCCCCTGCGCTACCTCCTGAGCGGAAGCCGGTTCGTCTCGGGAATGAAATTACGGCCAAAATGAAGCGTGCTCCCACTCACTGCTTTTTAGCCTTACCGATGGATAATACAGACGCGTGGCGCTCGAGTGACGTCTTTGCCCGTAGAGACGTAGCTAGCTACGTCTCTACGACGAGTCGAGAAGTGAAACGGGCTCAAATTCACTTCTTGACAGCGGGTGTAGACTGTCGAGCGGGTCTGAGCAGGCGGAAAGCCGCGTCTGCGAAGCCTTTTGTACCTCTGTACTCCGACAATCCGAAAGTGGGCGGAGTCTGAAATTGGCCGCATCCCTTTCGTGAGTTCATTCATCTCAACCGGCAGGAGAGCCCGGTGATCCGCCTCACAGGAGTTCGAATGATGCTTCCGGGTGTGCTCCTGTGCTGCGCGTTGGCCCTCCCCGTTTTTGCGGCGAACGGCGCAATCCAAGCCCAGCCCTCCTCGAAGGTCAATTACATTTTGGTGGGATTTGCCGGCGGCTTCGTGCGGCACAACAATCCGCATCATGGCCCCGTTCAATTGGCCCAGCGCCTGCGTCGCGAAACGCCGGCAGGCACTTACGTGGAAGTCTTCGAGAACCGGCACCGCAAAGTAGCTTACAAAACTGTTCTCCGCTTACTTGACAGCAATCATGACGGAAACCTGACTGAGGAAGAGAAGACTCAGGCTCGTGTCATCCTCTTCGGCCACAGTTGGGGAGCGTCGGCCGTCGTCCTCCTGGCTCGTGAGCTGGACGATGTCGGCGTTCCGGTTCTGCTCACTGTCCAAGTCGACAGCATCGCCAAGCCGTGGCAGCGGGATCAGCTGATTCCCGGCAATGTGGCGGCAGCGGTGAACTTCTACCAGCCGCATGGCCTCATCCATGGACGTTCGGAAATCAAGCCCGAGGTCGGAAGCAAGACCCAGATTCTCGGCAATTACCGCTTCGATTACCGGCAGCACCCCGTGCAATGCAACGCAACTTCCTGGTTCGATCGCACCTTCACGCCCAGCCACATGCAGAGCCAATGTGATCCGCAGATCTGGAACCGGGTGGACGATTTGGTCCGTGAGCGGATCGAGCCCGCTCCCACCTTGGCGGCCGTTCCGGGCCAGTAGCTCTCAGGTTTACTTTAGGAAGCGGGACATTCCCAAGGCATAGATTTCATGCGCTGTGCCCGGCGCACTCCATCACCCCCAAATACGCGCTCCACGGTCCCACCGCTTCTCGGTATTGATGGGCCATGATTCGGGAGATCTGGTGCAAATGAGTAAGGTCATGTGCCGCCCAGGTGGCCAGCAACTGCGAAAGCGTGACCGCGCCCAGCGCGGGATGCAGGCCGTGACGGTTCAAATCCTGCTCCGTGAGATTCAAGGCACGCAGTTCGGCAAGATTCTCAGCCCTGAGCCGGGCAAATTCATCCAGCAATTCTGGAAGAGACTTACCTTCGCTCTCGCGCTCCTGGGCGCGGCGGTCGAACGGGGTGAATGCGCGGCTCTCGCCGAATTCCAGAATTCTTTTCGCGCGCGGCATCCAGTCGGTGCGCTCTCCATGGATCAGGTGCCCGAGCACATCGAACGCACTGAACGTGTTTCCGCCCTCATTTCTCAGGGTCCACTCTTCCGGCAGATCACGAAGCAGGGCATCGAGCGCGGCGGGAGTATGGGCGAGAAGCGAGATTGTGTGCTGCAGATTGTGTTCCATGAGTGCCTCTATGGATCAGCGCGTGATCAGAAGGTTGTCGATCAGCCGCGTGCTTCCCACATAGGCAGCGACCGCGATCAGCGCGCCTTTCCTGATGTCTTCGATTGGGTCCAGCGTCTCCGGATTCACAATTTCGAAGTAGTCGAGGCGGACAGCGGGCTCGGCGGCAAACTCTTGTCGTCCTTCAGAGGCCAAGAGGTCAGCTGAGGTTTCCCCCCGCTCGCTCAGTTCTTGCACCCGCATTAGCGAGCGATGCAAGACCAGCGCTTTTTGTCTCTGCTCGGGATCGAGATAAGCGTTCCTGGAACTCATGGCCAGGCCGTCGAGCTCGCGCACGATTGGGCAAACGAAAATTTCGATCGGCAGATTCAAATCGCGCACCATGCGCCGCACAATGGCCACTTGGGCCGCATCCTTTTGCCCGAAGTACGCCACATCGGGCTCCACAATGTGAAAAAGCTTAGTGACGACGGTGGTTACGCCTCGAAAGTGGCCCGGGCGCGAGCGGCCATCCAGTTTGTTGCTCAACTCTTCTACCGTTACCCAGGTCACCGCACCAGCTGGGTACATCTCGTCTACGGCCGGCGCGAACAGCAATTCCACACCTTCCTTCTCCAGCAGTTCGCAGTCGCGTTCGAAAGATCGCGGATACTTCGCGAGATCTTCGTTAGGACCGAACTGAGTGGGATTCACGAAAATGGATGCGGCGACCACATCCGTGGCTTCGCGGGCGGCACGAACCAGCGACAGGTGGCCTTCGTGCAATGCCCCCATGGTGGGTACGAAGCCCAGTCGCTTGCCGGAGTGGTGCGCTTGGCGGGAGGCACTCCGCATCTTGTCGCTCGTAGGAAAGATCTTCAAGAGACGCGGTTCACTCACAGAGCCGAGCTGCGCCCGGCTGGACAGCCGAGGCGGCTGTCCCTACATTTTGAAACTAAAAAAAAACTTTTCATGTGGCGGGGACCCACTTTACGGCGATGTGCGCGCCTTCCAGCACGCCGCCGAGGATGCCCTTGTTGCGCCGGATCGCCGCAGCCTCCTGGTCCGAACTGCGAGTGGTTGTTTCCGCGGCCGCGACCACCCGCCCATAGGGCCAATTCGAGGCGGGCAACTTCGCCAGCGCGGGAAGCAGTTCGTCGGTCTTCAGCCGGATCTCTGCATGGTCAGCGACATCATAGAGCGCCACCCCATCCGAACGCACGATCAGGTAGGGGTTACGCCATGTCTTCATGTCCCGAATGTGATCGTATGCGGCCGAACTCGCGGCAGGAATCGCTTGCAGAACAGCTTGCGGGTCGGGCGCCGGCGGCGCTTGCTGCTGTGAGCAGGCGAACAAGGTCGCTGTGGTCACTATCAGAATTGCGCAGCGCGCGTGCAAAGAGATCCCCCGACTTACCTCGCCATCACCGCAATATCGCTCTTTGCTGCCCAGACCAGCGCAACGATCCAACCGATTACGCTCCAGCCCAGAAACAGGTTCAGCAGGAAGATGGCAAGTGTATCCCGCTTGCTGCGGGCCAACGCAATGATCGACGGCAGGAAATACATCACGAATCCGAAGCCGAAGAACGGGAAGAAGATGAAATGTCCGAGAAGCATGCTTACCTCCCTCGTATAGCCTAGCACTATCCAGTGCAGCCAGGGTCAACGCACCCCAATCGGAGGGCGACCCCACAAAAGAGTACGCAAAAGAAACGCTGATGTTCCGTCCAAAAAATATCCCGCCGCAATAGCCGCGGCGAGCCGGGGCTACTCCGCAGCTTATCGGCGCATGGCCCGCTTGCGGTCGAGCACAGTTTCCAGTCCGGCCTTGGTCTCCTTTGGCAAATGGTAGGACTCCTGGTCAGAAGGATACTGGTGCGAAAGGACGTCCGCACGAAACGCCTGCACCGCATTGGTGATCACCGCCGCGAGATCTCCGTAGCGGCGCACGAATTTGGCGGGTGGGCCAAACGTCAGGTTCAAGATGTCATGGAAGACCAGCACTTGGCCGTCGCACTCAGGACCGGCGCCAATGCCGATGGTGGGTGTGCTGACCTCCGCCGTGATCATCGCGGCCACTTCGCGGGGGATGCCTTCCAGATAAAGGCAAGCCACTCCCGCACGATCCAGCGCCGTAGCATCGCGCATGAGTTGCTCAATCCCGCCCAGGTTCTTGCCCTGAACCTTGTAGCCTCCCATCACGTTGACCGATTGGGGTGTCAGTCCGATGTGGCCTGCTACCGGAATCTCGGCGTCGATGATCTGTCGGATCAGCTCGGCGCGCTTCTCGCCGCCTTCAATCTTGACGACCTCCGCTCCCCCTTCTTTCACGAAGCGAGTGGCATTGAGCAGCGCATCTTTTGGATCTACCTGATACGAGCCGTAGGGCATGTCGGCGACCAGAAGTGCGTTCTTCACCCCGCGCCGGACGGCCTTCACGTGGTGCAGCATCTCGTCCATGGTGACCGAGAGCGTGTTTTCGTAGCCCAGCATGGTCTGAGCCAGCGAATCGCCGACCAGGATCATCTCGACCCCTGCTTCATCGACCAGGCGCGACGTCGCGTAGTCGTAGGCCGTTAAGCAGGTGATAGGTTCGTGTCGGAGTTTCAGGTCCCGCAGGGTTGCGGTGGTAACCTTCCGGCGAGGCTCGCCGATCGGGGTCAAACTCATGATGTCCTCCAGTGCCCCTCCGCCTCCGGCGGATAGAGCCTGTGCACGCATCGTGGCGTCTGCAACTAGGATGACGCTAGGGGTATTTTAGCTGCAAACGGAAATGCGGTCGACAGCCATTTCCCCCATGTTCTCAATAGCTTCGGATACAGAGCAGTTCACCCGTTGCACACAAGGCTTTAATGCATGCATACAACAAAGGTCAACCGTTTTTGCATCTTACCCGCGCTCGATGCTCGCGACTCGTAGGTCATGCGTTGCCACGCGTGAGGTCTGGTGAGTGAGGATCGCCCTTATCGCTGCACCCTTTATCGCTGTGCCACCCGCCGAATACGGCGGAACCGAGTTATTCGTCGCCCAACTCGCGGAGGGCCTGAACAAAGCCAACGTGGATGTAGTCGTATACGCCAACGGTGAGTCCACCGTGCACGCAGAACGGCGTTGGCTCTACGAACGCTCGCTCTGGCCCATCAAGCAGCCGGAACGAGCCTGGCTGCGTGAACTCGATCACACTTCCTGGGCCATTCACGATGCCTGTCACGATTGCGATGTCATCCACGTGCAATCGCCACAAGGCCTCGCCTTTTCTCCCTTCGTGCACCACCCCTTTGTTCTCACCCTGCACGGCCCGCACGAGGATTACCTCAGCGAGTACTACGCCCGCTACCCCGAAGTGCACTACGTCTGCATCAGCGATGCGCAGGGCAAACGGGAGTCGATGCCCAGTCTTCGCACCATTCACCATGGCATCGATCTGAGCCTTTATCGGCTGGTCGAAAAGAAACAGCAGTACCTCAGCTTCATCGGAAGAATTGCTCCCATTAAAGGCACGCACATTGCCATTGAAGTTGCACATCGCACCGGAGTGCCATTGAAGATCGCGGGCGAGGTGCAGCCCCAATTTCGCGAGTACTTCGAAAGCAAGATTCGTCCCAAGATCGATGGCAAGTTGGTCGAATATATTGGTCCCGCGGACCTTCAGGCTAAGAACGAACTGCTGGGGAACTCCATGGCCATGCTGTTCCCGATCCAGTGGAACGAGCCCTTCGGCTTGGTCATGGTCGAGGCCATGGCCTGTGGCACGCCTGTCATCGCGCTGCCCGGCGGCTCAGTTCCAGAAGTTGTCGTCGAGGGAGTCTCAGGGCACGTTTGCCGTTCCCTGCGCGACCTGACGCGCTGCGTCCGGGATCTGAATTTTCAGCCCGCGGCCGTTCGCCGCTACGTGGAAGAGAACTTCTCCGTCGAGGTCATGGTCCGCAAGTACATCAGCCTCTATCGACAGGCCCTGCAAGACCGGACCGGCGAGCGCGTTGCTTAAGTACGCTCCTCACTGCTCCGGCACCGCGAAGCACCAGCTGTTTCCTGAATGAGAGAACGGACAACCGACGCTCGCTCAGATATATTGTTTCGCAACTGCTACACATCTCGAATTTCATGGTGAAACGCATGCGTACTTGGTTTCTGATGCCCTTCGCATTGATGATTCTCGTTTTATCCAGCTTCGCGCAGCAGGCGCCTTCCACTCCAGACAAAGCCAAGCCCGAGGACACCGAAGTCTGGCAGCCCGTGCCTAAAGTCGTGACTCCCGGTGCAGCCTGCGGGGCGGCTCCTTCGGACGCGATCATTTTGTTTGACGGCAAGAATCTAGATCAATGGGTTTCCGCGCAGGACAAGTCGCCGGCGCAGTGGACCGTTGCCGATGGCGTGCTCACCGTCAACAAGAAGTCCGGCAACATTGAAACCAAACGCAGCTTCAGGGACTATCAGCTGCACCTGGAGTGGAAGATTCCGGAAAACGTCACGGGCAGCGGGCAGTTGCGCGGGAATAGCGGAGTTTTTCTTGCCTCGACGGGGCCGGGTGACGCCGGATATGAGTTGCAGGTCCTCGATTCTTACAACAATTCGACGTACGTCAACGGCATGGCCGCCAGCATCTACAAGCAGGCGATTCCGCTGGTCAACGCAAACCGCAAGCCCGGAGAATGGCAGAGCTACGACGTGGCCTGGACCGCTCCGGTATTCAATGCTGACGGCTCGCCCAAGACTCCCGCGTATGTCACCGTCTTTTTCAACGGCGTGCTGGTGCAGAATCATTTTGAATTGAAGGGTGAGACGCGTTATATCGGCCAACCCTTCTACAAGAAGTTCGATCGCGCGCCCATTAAGCTGCAGGCGCACGGCGATCCCAGCGAGCCCATTAGTTTTCGGAACATTTGGGTGCGGCAGTTGGATTGATCGCCCCTGATCGAATTTGAGGTCGCAAATTGCGACCTCAAGTTGTCCCGATAAAGCCCTTGGTGACTCGAATCACATCTTCCTGCGCCTTTGGAGTCCCAAAGTGACACGCAAGGTCCCTTGACTACGCTCGGGATGACAAGTTGAGGGCGGCAACAAAGAAATCGGCTCTACGTTCCTGCGAACCGCAGCGCCCCGTAGATCTTTCGGTACGTCGTGTACGCCAATTGCATGGTGGCCGAGTCTTGGCGATTGGGTTGAATTTTCTTCGCCACCCGCACCACGGCGTCGCAAGCTTGTTCCACCGACGTCCATGCTCCTGCGCCTACTCCCGCCAGGATCGCCGCACCGTACGCCGCGCCTTCTTCGGCGGCCACGATTTCTACTTCTCGCCCGTACACGTCGGCCTGAATCTGCCGCCAGAGCGGGGAGCGCGCGCCGCCTCCGCCTAAGCGGATCGACGTTACCGGAATCTTCATTTCATCGAAGATCGTGAATGTATCTTTTAGACTAAACGCCACACCCTCCAGGATGGCGCGAATCACGTGCGCCCGGGTGTGTGAGGCGGTGAGCCCGATCAAGGCAGCGCGCGCCTTGGGATCGAGGTGCGGTGTGCGTTCCCCCATGAGGTACGGCACCCAGAACGCGCCTTCCGACGCCGCAGGCGCAGCGCTGGCCTCTTCGGCAAATACGTCGTAAGGATCGCGTCCATCCTTTTTCTGCACACCCGGCGACGCCGCGCCGAAGTGGTCACGATACCAGCGTAGCGACAGGCCTGCCGCCTGCGTAACTCCCATGACGTGCCAGCGTCCCGGTATCGCGTGGCAGAAGGTATGAAGTCGTCCTTGAGGATCCATTGCAGGACGATCGGTAGAGGCGAACACAACTCCGGAAGTTCCAATGGTCGCGCTGACCGCTCCCGCGCGGGCGATGCCCATGCCCACAGCACCGGCGGCCTGGTCTCCCGCTCCGGCCACCACCGGAGTTCCCGCCCGTAGTCCCGTTGCTTCGGCGCCCGCAGCCGAGATCTTTCCGCACACTTGCGGCGATTCAAACAGCGCCGGCAGCAGGCCTTCCTTGATGCCGGTCTTGTTCAACACTTCCGAAGACCAGCGTCGATTCGTCACATCGAGCAGCAGCGTGCCCGAGGCGTCGGCCATATCGATGGCGCGTTCCCCGGTGAGGCGGAAGCGAACGTAATCTTTCGGCAGCATCACGTGAGCCACGCGAGCCCAGTTCTGCGGCTCGTTCTCGCGCACCCAGAGAAATTTCGTCAAGGTGAAGTTCGTCAGCGGAGGATTGCAGGTGAGCCGGATCAGGGCGTCGCGCCCAAACATCTGCTCCAGTTCGCGGGATTGCGGATCGCTTCTCTGGTCGCACCAGATCAAGGCCGGACGCACAACTTCGTCAGAGGAATCGAGAAGCACCGCCCCGTGCATCTGCCCGGAGAAGCCGACACAGGAAATCTCTTTCTCGCTCAGCTTTGCGGATTGCAGCGCCTGCCGCACCGCGATGCCGCACGCCTTCCACCAATCGCGGGGATCCTGCTCCGCCCATCCTGGTTTGGGGCTGGCAAAGTTCTGATGCTCCGAGGAAGCGGAAGCGATAACGCTTCCGCTCGAATCCATCACCAGGGCGCGCGTGCCGCCCGTGCCTACGTCTATGCCTAGATAGCTCATCTTCGGTTCCTAACGTTGTAGAGGCGTAGCTTGCTACGACTTGCCGCGAGACGTAGCAAGCTACGTCTCTACGAAGGGCTTGATCAGGCGAAGTCCTCGGCGTACTCGGGGTTGGTTTCGCGGGGCGCCCGGCGTTTGTCTTTCGACGACAATTCCTGCGATTGGCGGCGCAGGAAAAAGTCCAGATTGCCGCGCATCACCAGATGCGGCGCCAGGGCGACCTGGTGGGAGCGGCGTCCCCCCTCGGCCAGGAACTCGTGCAGCATGCGCAGCGCCAGCTCGCCTTGGGCGTGCGGCCGCTGGTAAATCGTCGCGATCACCGCGCTCGAGCGAATGTAGGGTACCAAGTCGGGGAACAGGTCTGTCGTGATGATCGTCAGGCGATCCAGCAGGTTCGCGTCTTTGGCTGCCGTTAGCACCGGGATCGAAGCTTCCGTCGTCACGTAGACTCCCGCCACGTCACCGCGTTCCTCAAACAGCTTGCGGCACTTGCGGTAGGCTTCCTTCTCGATGTCGTGATCTTCCACCGGCTTCAACGTCTGCAGATTGGGATAGAAAGATTCCAGGGTGGCTCGAAACGCGGAGTATTTCTCCGAGTGCTCGGTGATATCCATATCGAAGACGGTGACCGCGATAGCGCCTTCTTTGCCGTTCAGAAAACGTCCCATAAGGTCGGCGGCAATGGAGCCGCTGGCCAGCGTATCGATCCCCACCATGCCCAGACGGCCGCTTTGGGGAGCATCGGTGGCCACGCAAACCACCGGAATATTGGCGCGAGTAGCCCGGCGAATAGACGCTCGCAGCGTCTGCGGACGGCTGGGGAAAATGATGATGCCGTCCACCTGCTCGCGGATAGCCGCTTCCAGCGCCTCTTCTTCACCCTCTCCCAGCGTTGGGCAGGTGCGGAATTCGACTTCCACGTTTTCCAGCAGGATGGATTCAGCCTCGTCCCGGATCCCGCTCCGCACTTCATCCCAGAAAGATGTGGTGCCTTGCGGCGTGTTGACCGAAATCCGCAGCGTTTTCTTCGACGACAGATAGCGCGCGGCCAGGTTAGGACGATAACCCAGATTTCTCGCCACCTGAAGAACCCGGGCCTTGGTGGCCGCGCTCACACCCGGGTTGTCATGCAGCGCCCGGTGGACCGTTCCAATTGAGGTGCCCAGAGATAGTGCAATGTCACGGAGAGTCGTGGGAGGCTTGCCCATTTTGTGGCCGCATCAGGGCTGACTGGTTTGCCAGCACAGCTCCGGAGCGCAATAACCTCCGGAATCGTAAACGTTAACGGAACTCGGCCAAATGTGCAAGATCTGCCCTTTTCACCCCATGAGAACGCTTTGCAAAGCGGATCGCCAGATTTCGACTTGTGAGAAAGGTCCGGATTTGAATCACTTACCTTCCAGTTTGGGACGGTTTCGCTAGTCTGCCCTTTTGATCGGCAATACCCGAGAGCTGGTAAATCCACTGGCAGATGGTGTCGCGCCACCGCACGGCCTCTCCCGCCTGAAACTCGAAACGTGCCATGATGTCCTGGTAGCGTTCCCCGTCAATGTGCCCTGCGAGATTCTTCCATTCTCCAACGAAATTCTGAGCTTGCTCTGCGCCGTCATAATGCGAATCGTAGATGTGCTGGATCACGGTTTTTCCCGAGTGCAGCACATGCCTGTAGGGCAGGTGATGGAAAAAGAGCAGCAGGTCGTCGGGACAGGCCGGCAACGGTTCGTACATCGGCTGCACTGCCCGCGGGTATTGACCGATGAACCCGGTCCCGGTGGCGACGGTCCGGTCCATGCCGATGCCCTCGTGATCTGCCCGGTGCCATTGGCCCCAGCCGTTGTTTTCGGAAGACTCGGGAGCGGGATCGTAGTGATTCCCAGTGATGTCGGTCAGCGTGCCGGCACCGAGCGGGCCAGTGTAATTCTCGTACACGCGCCACGACCGGAGCTGCAAATCGTTAATCGTTCGAACTACCAGCGGGTCGCTTCCGAATGTCAGCCGGGTCCATTCATCGATGATTTGCTCTGAGGTCAGGCTCGGGTTCCAAGCGAGACGTCCGAAACCGTAGAGGTTTGCCATAGCCAGCGGGCTGCCCAGCCAGTTCGCGTCCATGCCGACGTTGGCGACTCCGGCGAACCCTCCGGGGCGGCGGTGAAAGACTCGGCCTGACACCAGATCCTTTATGGGCGTGTGCTTGCCGTCGATGCGCATATCGAAGTCGAGCGCTTCTTTCCACAGCGGAACCAGAAAGCAGAGATGTTTCTGCTGCCCGGTATACTCCTGCGTAATCTGCAGTTCGATCGCTTCATTGGTCCGGCGCAGGCCCGCAAAGAGCGGCGAGACCGGCTCGCGAACCTGGAAATCGATCGGGCCATTTTTGATTTGCACGATTGCGTTGTCGTCGAAATCGCCGTCGAGGGGATGAAAGTTGTCGTAGGCCGCCTTGGCCCGATCATTCTTCAGGTTGCGCCAGTCCAGGTGATGGTTGTAGACGAAGGCGCGATAAAAGACGACTCCCCCGTGGGGCTTGAGCGCGCGCGCGACCACGTTTGCCGCCTCGGCGTGCGTTCGTCCGTAAGCGGAAGGGCCGGAGCGCCCTTCGGAGTCGGCTTTGATCACGACACCCGCGAAATCTGGAATCTCGCGGTAGATCTCGTCGATCCTTTTGCGCCACCAGTCGGCGACCTGCGAATCGAGTGGATCGAATGTCTCCAGGCCTCCGATCACCTTGGGGCTGCTCAGGTCCACGGAGATGGAGAGCTGCACGCCCCAGGGCCGGAAGGCATCCGCAATGCGCGCAAGTTGCGGAATGAAATTGTCTTCCAGGACCTCGGGGGCGGCATTCACGTTGTTCACGGTGCAGCCGTTGATCCCGATAGAAGCCAGCAGGCGCGCGTACTGACCTGCGCGTGTAAGATCTGCGCGAACTCTTCCAGCTTCAAAAAAGATGGAAGCCCCGCCATAGCCACGCTCGATGCGGCCATCGAGATTGTCCCATTGATTCACCCAGCGGATGGCGGCGTAGGGCTGTTGCAGATCATCGAGAGATGCGATGCTTTTCCCTCGTGCGATCTTGCTGAGCAGCGCGAATACGCCGTAGAGCACGCCGCGATCGTTCACGGCGACGATGGCCACACAAGGCGATCCATGAATGCGCACAGTCTTCAGCCAGAATCCATCGGGCTTCAGCGCCTGAGTCGGTCTTAGTTTCGGGTCCTGCGTTCGCACATCCGGCAACTTTCCCAGCAAAAACGCATCTTGAGCTACCGAGTCCCTGCCGAAGCTGCGGCCCAGCATCTGTTGCAGGCTCCGGGCCAGTTCCTGCTCGGCGGTACGCAGAACCAGTGAATCTCCGCGCAGCACAATCTTCGATGGTGCGTTCTGGTACAGCTTCGCAGTTTGCGGATTCAGAGGTGCGTAGCGCAGCCACGCTTCTGCTCCACTTTCCGCCCATGCCCTGCCCGGTAGTGAAAGAAAGCAAGCCCATGCCGCGAAAAGCAGGATGGGCAACCGAGCAGGTTTCAGGGTCTTGGCATCTGGCTGCTTCGAACTCATTCCCGAACGAGTATACGAGCGACCTCGCCGCCCGTGACTCTCCCGCCCCCTGCATGCCGATTCCGGTTGCTTTCCGATGGTTTTTCGTCCTAAGATGCGCCGCATGGAGGGCCCGGTATGAATATGTCCGGCCCGATTGTCACCTCTCTCGTGAAAGTGGCTGCGATCGTCTCGCTTGCCGTCCCCGCATTTTCGCAGGCCGCTCTCAAATACAATCCCTCGACCGAGACCACCTTCAAAGCCGTGGTGGAGGAACTCAAGCTCGTTCCGCCCTCCGGTGGAAAACCCGTCGTCTATCTGGTGCTCAAAGACAGCACCAACGCCGAGGTTTTTCTCTGTCCCAAGAAATTTCTGGACGATGTCGGAGTCGTCTTCAAGGTCGACGACCCCATTGAAATCACGGGATCGAAGATCAAGCAGAATGGCTCGGACCTCACGCTGGCGCGCGAAGTTGTAAAAGTGAACGGCGGGGAAACGCTGACCCTGCGCTTCAAGGACGGCCGCCCGGCTTGGTGACGTCTGCGATCGTCTGCATCCTCCTGCTCCTGATAATCTCGAAGTAGATTCAGGAGACCTGTCCGTTGCCCCCGCTGATTAATGTTCGCAACATTTCCAAGGCGTTTGGCGCCGAGCCTTTATTTCAGAATGTCTCCTTAACGGTTTCCGAGGCAGACCGCATCGGCCTCATCGGACCCAACGGCTCCGGCAAGTCCACCCTGTTGCGCATTCTCGCTGGCGCCATGACCCCGGACGACGGCGATATCGCTTATCGCAAACGCTTGCGCCTCAGTTACGTCGAGCAAGTGTCCGAGTTTCACCCCGGAGACACGGTGAAATCCGTAATTGACGCCGCCATGGATAAGTCCAGCGTGCCCGACGCCGAGCGCGGCACGCTCCCCGCGGAAGCACTAGGGCGGGCGGGATTCACCGACGTCACGGCTCTGGCCGCCGCTCTTTCCGGCGGCTGGCGCAAACGCCTCGCTATTATCGAGGCGCTGGTGCAGGCGCCCGACATCCTGCTGCTCGATGAACCCACCAACCATCTCGATCTGGAAGGAATCGAGTGGCTGGAAGAGGTGCTGGAGCGCGCCCCCTTTGCCTGCGTCGTAATCAGTCACGACCGCTACTTTCTCGAAAATGTTGTCACAGAAATGGCCGAGCTTAGCCGCGTCTATCCTGACGGGCTCCTGCGCGTGAAGGGGCATTACACCGTCTTCCTGGAAAAGAAAGAAGAGTTCTTGCACGCCCAGTCGAAGCGGCAGGAAGCCCTGGAGAATCTGGTGCACTCCGAGATCGAGTGGCTGCGCCGGGGAGCGAAAGCGCGTACCCGCAAATCCAAAGCCCGCATCGACAAGGCCGGACAGCTGATGGAAGAACTCGCCGACCTGAACACGCGTACTCGCAGCGCGACCGCCCAGATTGATTTCTCCGCCACGGAGCGAAAAACCAAGCGTCTGATCGAACTGGAGAATGTCGCCTGTAGCTTCGGCGACCGCCGCCTTTTCGAAAATCTGAATTTCATCATTGCCGCGGGAATGCGCGTAGGCCTGGTTGGTCCCAATGGAAGCGGCAAGACCACGCTGCTGCGCTTGTTGCGCGGCGAGGTCGCTCCGTCTACCGGCGAAATCCGGCGCGCGGACCGCTTGCGCATCGTCTATTTCGATCAGACGCGCACCCTCGATCCCACCGTGACTCTACGCCGCGCGCTGGCGCCGGAAGGCGATTCAGTCATCTATCAGGACCGAGCCATTCACGTGGCTTCCTGGGCGGCGCGATTTCTGTTCAAGGGTGAGCAACTGAATCAGCCCGTGGAGCGCCTTTCCGGCGGCGAGCGCGCCCGCGTTTTGATCGCGCAATTGATGCTGCAACCGGCAGACGTCCTGCTGCTGGATGAGCCTACCAACGATCTGGACATTCCAACGCTGGAAATCCTGGAAGAGAGCCTGCTGGAATTTCGTGGCTCGCTGGTGCTGGTCACGCACGATCGCTACATGCTCGATCGCGTCTCCACCATCGTGCTCGGCCTGGATGGCCAAGGTGGAGCCGAGAGTTTCGCCGACTACTCCCAGTGGGAACTTTGGCAAGCTGCGCGGAAACAAGAGGCGGCGCAGAAAAATGATTTAACGCCTCGAACAGCAACTCCCCGGCCCACACCGTCTACGAAGAAGAAATTGTCGTACCTCGACGCTCGTGAGTACGCGGCAATCGAGCAGCGGATCGCGGAAGCCGAAGAGTCACTGCGCAAAAAGCGCGCCCATGCCGAAGATCCCGCCATCGCCTCCGATGCCGAGCGCCTGCTACTCGCTCACAGCGAACTGCAGGAAGCCCAAAAAGATGTGGACGCTCTGTACGAACGCTGGGCAGAGTTGGAAGGAAAGCAGTGAAGCTCTGCGGTTCGCGGATGCCTGGCCGCCACCAATTACGATCTCAAGTCAGCCAGGCAAAATGCAATGATGGTCTCCCCGCGCTTGCGATTCTGCTTTTCTATGTCGGCGAGCAGGCGCTCTTCCAGGTTCTCAGGATCCGCCACCATCTCGCATGCCGCGATCTCCTCACTGCTCGCGCCCTGAAAGCAAAGTTCACAGACTCCCAGCCCGCCTTCCGATCGCACCGGCGGCCCAAATACCCGGCAGGTCATCGGACGCGACGCATACAGCTCGCATAATCCGCTCTGCGGATCGAGCGCCGGGCAAGGCTCATCATTGCCGAAGTTTTCAAATCTCTCGAGGCACTCTTCGGAGTCGCCGAGAATGCCGCTTGCCGCATCACCCGGAAAGTTCCGCGACAGCCGCGAAACCGCGTCGCGCGCGCGTTCACGAACCGCCGCCGCTCGCTCCGGAGCCTCCGCTTCCAACTCCCGCAATCCCCGTTGTAACCGGGCAGCATCCAGCTGATTGATCGCGAACACACCCATGCAGCATTGCGTACATCCAGGCCGGCAGGCCAGCCAGCGCCCGCTCCGCCGCGTGACGTCGGCCAGGGCGGCATCCACGATCTGGACCAGCTTTTGATCTCCGCGAATAGGAAAGCTAAAGGACACATCTCAGCATACCGCGCTACCAGTTCCGGCCTTCCGCAATTCCGCGCCACCACCCTGCGCCGCGGTTATGCTGCTTTCGGCCTTCGTGCCTTGGCCTGTTCCAGAAGGCGAAACAAAAGCAGCCAGCGCTTCACATTCGTGGTCATGAGGAAATTTTCCTTAACGTGCTCCCGTCCATTCGCCCCAATCGTGCGTGCAAATTCCGGATGGGTCAGCAAATACCGGATCTGAAACGCGCATCCTTCCACCGAATGCACCAGCACTCCGGTCAGCTTGTGAATAATCTGGTTGGGAATGCCGCCGACCGCTCCGGCGATGGTAGGTTTCCCTTTCCACAAAGCCTCCGTGACAGTAAGCCCGAAGCCTTCCTTCAGCGACTTCTGCACGATGATGGTGGAAGCCCGTTGGATCGCGTTGATCTGCAGCGCGCACCAGGGCGGAAGATCGAGAATGATGATGTCGGCGTCTTCCCCTGCCTCATCCCGCACTTCCTGCAGAACGGCTGCGCCTTCGGGATCATCGCTGGCTCCGCCGCCCGCCAACACTAACTGGCAGTCCACATATTTCTTAGCCTGCTTGTACGCCTTCACCACGCCCACAGGATCTTTCAGGCGGTCAAAGCGCGACACCTGGGTGACGATGGGCCGGGAGCGGTCGATGCCGAAATCGTCGCAAACCTGCTGAACTTCGGCATCCGACAGCTCCCTGTTCTTCTCCGAGAGCGGGTCGATGCAGGGATAGAACAAGTACTGCGGAATCGACAATTGCTGCGCAAAGGACTGCGAAGAAAAAATCGCAGCGTCGTATTGCTCCACAAACGGGCGAAGAAACTCCCAGACTTTCCGGTCGGGATTCGACAGGTCAATGTGGCAGCGCCATACCCAGCTGGCCGGCGTTTTGTGCCGCGAGCGGACTAGTCCCACGGGCTGCGGGTCGTGAATCACTACTAATTCCTCGTCAAAGTGCATCCGCTGGCGGTTCTGCTCGGTGTACATCAGAAAAATATCTTTCGCCGACTGAGTCAGTTCGTACGCGCTCCCGTGTAGCGCGTTGTGAAATGCTTTCGTCACTTCGAAGAAATCGTTCCCTCCGGTGAGGACGTCCCAGTGGGCAGGCACCTCTAGCTCTGATAGTAAGGGCACAATCCGGTTCAGCATCTCCGCCACCCCGCCGCCGAGTGCCGTGGAGTTAACCATCTTGATGGACTTGCCTTTCAACTCGTGCGCCAGAAAACGTAAGGCATCGATTTGCGCGCGACCTACGATGCTCGCATACTCGTCCAGGTGAGGAGGCGGGGGCGGCGTAGGAGGGGTCAGTACGCTCGCCGGCAGGTTGCCGCCATTTCTGCGGCTCGCGAGGCGGCGCTCGGGAACGTAAGCTGACGGCGTCGCGCGGCGCTCCTGGCCTGAACGGGAGGCCTGCGAGGCCGAACTGGCTGCGGCAGACGGGGCGCGCTGATCTTCTGCATCCATTCTGAGCTTCCTAGCTCATCGCCTGCGCGACGATGCGGCCAATCTTTAGCCGGACCCCTTCCATGGTGTTGGTGTAGATGTCGATGCGCTCGATCTCGTCCGCCGCTTCCTTGAGCCCCACATCTTCTTCCAGCCAGACGGAGAAATCGTTCGACATGCGCTGCAAACGCAGCCGCGCCTCAATGAAATGATGGTGAATGGAGTGCACGCTGACGTGTTGCAGCCCGTCCAGAAATCCCTGCAGAGTATCCGGAGCGTACGGCGTCGGCAGAAGCACGATGTCCGATGCGCAAAAATAAAAAGGTTCATGCGCCGGGCGAGAACCCGATTCCGGATGCGCTTCCACAAAGTCGCGGATGATTTCGATCATCCTGCGGCGAACGCCCTCCAGCGCGGTAAAGTCCCGCACGTCAACCCCGGCCAGTCGTTCCGCCAGTTCCGGTTCATTGCAGGCGAACAGGCTCCAGTGAGCAAAATCGTTGGAGAATCCCTGCCGGATGAAGTGATGCTCCTGCAGGGTGCGAAACGTATGTTGAAAAATGCAATCTTCGGGGCAGGCTTGCATCGCCTGCAGCAACTCAGAGAGGTTGTTGGCTTTATAGCGGCCGATTCGCAGCAGGTGCTCCGAAGTATTGAAATAGAACGGAGCATCCGGTTTGCGGACCGGGGCTTTTGGGGCAGAAGCCATAAGCCTTAGTAGGTAGCACTGCGGGTCAGTTGGGTTGTCTCAGTCGCTGCCAGCCAGCGGGATAGAAATTCCCGGAGTTCCTCCGGGGGTTTGAGCCACGCCTGCGCCGCGCTGTGCCGAAAGCTCGGACGCACCAGAATCCCCAAGCCCCGCGAAGCGAGCGCGCGGAACGCGCGCTCGTCTGTGATGTCGTCTCCCAAATAAGTGACCGGAACATTGGGCCGGGTTTCGTTCAATAGCGTGCGTACGGCATCGCCTTTATCCAGATCGGGCATGCGCATCTCCACACCGCCGTCGAACTCCAACAATTTCAGATTCGCGCGTTCCGCGATGGGGAACCATCCCACGATGATTCGGCCCCGAAGCTCTTCCGCCTCGGTCTGCTCCAGCGCGCGCCAGTGCACGGCAATGCTCCCGGGCTTTCGTTCGGCGCAATCGTCCAAACCCTGGTATTCCAGCCAGCGTCGGGCGTCGTCCAGCACTTCCGCCACCGTGGGCGGAATCTCGGGCATCAGGCACGTTCCGTCGGGCAGAAGCCTTTGCAATCCGTGCGATCCCCAAATCTCCGGCGCCGGCCGCAGCCGCAGAAATGGATCGATTTCGTGGGCATCCCTCCCGGTCACGATGACCAGGCGAGTGCGGCCCGTATCGATGATCTGCTGCAACAAATCCCTGAGTCCGGCATACGGAACTGCGCGGTGCCGGTCAATTGAAAACGGCGCCAGCGTTCCATCGTAATCAAGCAGCAAAACCGAATGCCGGGCCCGTGCTACAGATTCTAAAAATTCCTCAATATTCTGTTGTAACATCCCTGGCTCCACTCTCCGATAACAGCACCCGCCCAAATCCGGCGGGAGATGCCGCCTGATCGTCGAGGCGCACTTCACAGAGCTCTGCGATAAGACTGCCGGCCCAGTGATACACGTTGTGCTCGCGAACTATTTTGCGCATGCGGTGCATGCGGATTTCCTTTTCTTCCGACGGCATCTCCAGAGCGGCGCGGATCGCATCGGCGGTCTGATCGATGTCGTAGGGATTCACTTGCAAGGCATCACGCAATTCCCGGGCTGCCCCCGTAAAACAGCTTAAAATCAAGACGCCACGTTCGTCCCTCCGGGTTGCCACGAATTCTTTCGCCACCAGGTTCATCCCGTCGTGCAGCGAGGTCACCAGGCACAGATCGGCGGCGCGGTAGTACGCCGCAACTTCTTTGTGGCTGTGCTGCCGGTTCAGCAACAGGATCGGCTTCCATTGGTCGGCCTGGAAACGCCAGTTGATGCGGTCGGCTTCCGCTTCCAGTTCCGCCTGCAGATCGTGATAGCGCTTGATGTGCGTGCGGCTGGGCGCGCCAATTTGCACGAAGCTGAAGACACCCTGATAGCGCGGATATTTTTCCAGAAAACGCTCAATCGCGAGAAAGCGTTCGAGAATGCCCTTGGTGTAGTCCATCCGGTCGACGCCTACGCCCATCAGTGCAGCTTCCACTCCGAGCGATTTGAGCAACCTGCCGCGCTCCTCGTACGCCGATTCCCGCGGCACTTCAACCGGCAAGTCCGTGCACTCCACGCTGATGGGGAAAGGTCGAACCGCCGTGCGGTGATCCAGCCGTTGCACCGACGAGTGATCCCAATCGATGCGCGATTCAATGGTGCGATCCACCGTCTGCAGAAAATTCGTGCAATGTGCCTGGATGTGGAAGCCGATCAGATCCGCTCCCAGCAGACCGTCCACCAGTTCGCGTTGCCAGGGGCAGATCCCGAACGCTTCCGGATTCGGCCACGGAATGTGCCAGAAGATCGCCACCCGAGCTTCCGGCCGCTGCTCCTTGATCATCCTGGGCAACAGTGCGAAGTGGTAATCCTGCACCAGCACTACTGGGCGTTTCGTATCCGCCATTTCTTCCAGCAAGGCATCGGCGAATTTGCGGTTTACTTCCTGGTAATGCTTCCAGTCGTCCGCGCGAAACAGCGGGCGCGTGTGGGCGATGTGGCAGAGCGGCCACAGGCCTTCGTTGGCAAACCCGTAGTAATAGCCTTGCTCTTCCTCTTTGGAGAGCCAAATCCGGCGCAGAGTGTAATGCGGATCGTCCGGCGGAACCGCCAAGCGATCGTGCGCATCAACGGCATCGATGTCGCCATCGCCGGAGCCGTGCGCCACCCATGTACCCCCGCATGCCTGGAGCACGGGCTCGAGCGCGGTTACCAGCCCGCTGGCAGGCTGGCTGACTTCGACGGACTTACCCTTCCGCAGGTGAATGTAAGGCTCTCGATTCGAAACCACGAACAGACGGCTGTCTTCCAGCCGCGCGCGGATGTGCACCGCCAGCCGGTCAGCAGTCCAGGTGGATTCTCCCGACTCGCGCAGTCGTGCTTCCAGTTCCGCTGCCGAGCGGGCGGTGTGCAGGCTTTCCGCGAACGTCGCCACTTCCCGGGCCAGCGGCCGAAACAGATCCAGGTCGTGAGCCTTGATGCGCGCTACTGAGCGGCCTGTCCTCAGAGCTTTCATCCAGTGAGCCGTACGCGCGATCGGTCCGGCGATGCTCCACCGCACAATCACCAGCGTGAGCAGCACGATGATGAACACGTGCGCCAGCGCGCTCAAGAACGTTTCCCGCCATATGCGCAGGCTCTCGCCCTTGATATATCCCGAATCGTGCACGATGGCGAGGCTGCCTGTGATTTCCTCGCCCTTGCGAAGAGGCACGGCATAAATGTGGAGAGACGCGATGCCGATACGGACGAAGCCGCTGATTTCCCGTTGCTCTTTCAGCGACTGAACCACAACAGCCGGTGCACTCTCAATCAGCGTTTGCAGGTTGCTGGCTACGGCTAGCGTCTTCCCCTGGGGGTCGTACACCGCAAGTCCCGCCAGGTGCTCGCGGTTCGCGAATTGCTGAACCGTCCGCCGCAGGATTCCCGGGTTCGACCGTTCCATATCGCGCTCGACGTTGCTCGCCAGGCTCTCGCCCAGCAACTGCGCGCGGTGCTCCAGGTCCCGGCGCATCCCTTGCGCCAGCATGTAGGACTGGTAATACGAGGAGCAGAGCGAAACCAACGTGACGCCGATAACCAGGGAGATAATCAGCCGAGCGCTTAGCAGTCGCATTGATCCATCCTCGACACCCTAGACGTTCGCAAGAACCACCTGAGCCGGGATTCGCGGTAACAATAGTGCGATCCAAAAAGGGACGATGCTATTCGGACACTTGCGGCGCGATACCGGACCGCGTCGGTTTGACGATAGCGCGAGACGGGGAAGCGTTCCCCGAGCTTGGCCGTAACTCGAAAGTACGCAAAGCTCTGCCGAGTCGCTGCCAACCACATTCTGAGGACGGGGACAGGAAAAAGGTTGCACACTCCATGCCAAACCGCAAGCCACTGATCACATTAGAATTCCGCCCAGCGCTCGCGGTCAAGCAATGTAAATCTTGCTTCTTGCGCCGTTTTGAGAATAGGCCTCACAAGTGCACCGGATCAGCTCCAACTCAACGTGCTAATCGAGTTTGCTGCCAACGAAATATTCGCACTCTGGTTCGCCAGCTTCAACGTGATGCTTTTTGCGTCGCTCGAATTCGTGAGGATGAAAATTTTGCGCCCATCCGGATTCTCAAACCCAACGTGCTCCACCCCACCCAGCGTCCCCGTGGACTCGAACCGCCTCGCCCCACGTTGGACGTTCCGCGAAAAATGCGCAAAGGCCCAATACTGACCGCTGCGCGTGATTTCTTTTGTCCGCGAGTCGACAGTCACGAGCCCTCCGCACGGGAATGGTCCGATATTCGGGCGCCCTTTCTCATCCAGCGCCAGATTCCATCCGGTGATGCCGCGGCACCAGTTGCGCAGCACTTGCGTGTAGGTTCGTCCCCAGTTGGCCCAGTCGCTCGCGTAATCGGGAGCAGTGTAGTCAGGACCGCCCTCCGTCCAGTAAAGCTGCACCTGCGGAAATGCCTCGCGCACCCTGCTCATCATCTCAGGCTCGCCCACATATCCGTGAAACGCAACCGAATTGCAGAAATTGCGGAGATCTGCATCTTCCAGTTCATCCACTGCCCGACCCCACAAGTTGTAGTTGTGGTCCAGAATCCAGATCTGCGTTGTCATCCCGCTCTTCTGCAGCACGGGACCGAGGTGGTTTTTCACGAAGCCGATTTCGTATTCCTGCGGCCATATGCAGGCGGGCATGCGTGCGTCCTGGTCGGTGTCGACTTCGTTCTGCACCGAAACCGCCTGGATCGGCACGCCTTCCGCGGCATAGCTCTGCAGGAATTTCAGAAAATATTGCGCATACGCAGCGAAGTAGCGCTGCCGCATGGAGCCGCCCAGCATGGAACCCCCAGCCTTCATCCACCCCGGAGGACTCCACGGCGAAGAAAACAGAAAGAGGTCCGGATTCACTTTTCTCGCCTCGCGAAGCATGGGAAGAACATAGGCCTGGTCGTGCGCGATGGAGAATCTCTTCATCTCAGGATCGGGCTCGCCCTCGTCATAGCTGAACATCTCCGTCGCGTAATCGCTCGACCCGATGCACGTGCGGCAAACGTTCAGCCCTATCTCCGACGGATGGAACAGCTCGTGAAACAAACTCTCCCGCGCTGCCGGATCGAGGCGGTTGAACGTGTAACATGCTGCATCCGTGAATGCCGCGCCGAAGCCCAGCATGTCTTGAAACCGTTTCGACGTATCCAGCGTCACTACGTTGTTCCCCTCGCCTTCACCTGCTCCCCAGGCGATCGCGGGGGCGGCGGCGTACCGAAGTGTTCCCCCCGTAACCCGGACAGAAATATCTCCTGCCCCCGGCGCCGATACGGCCGCCGACCATCGCGATGTGCCCGTCGCTGCTAATCCCAGCGCCGATATTTTCAGGAAGCTTCGCCTCGTTTGTTCGCTCGACACTCAGTTCTCCTATGCAGGAATGGGACCCAGTGAGTATAGTGCGGATGATTCTCAATTTCATCGGGAGCGGGAATGAGAGCCAACTGGAGTTTCCCAAAGTGGCCCGCAATCATGTTGCTGCTGTGTGCATGCGCCGCCGCGCAGACCAGCACTCCACCCCCTCGTCCTGGCCGGACGTTAGTTTGGAGTGACGATTTCAACGCCCCCAACGACTCGCCTGTAGATTCCTCAAAGTGGGTTCTGGAGTCCGGCGGAAACGGCTGGGGCAACGAGGAAGTCGAGTACTACACGGCGCGCCCGCAGAATGCCTTTCAGCATGACGGCAATCTCGTCATCAAAGTCCTCGAAGAGAAATACACCGGAAGCGATGGCGTGACTCGCAACTACACTTCAGCGCGTCTCAAAACGCAGGGCAAATTCTCGCAAAAATATGGACGCTTCGAAGCTCGCATCAAGATTCCCTATGGCCAGGGTATCTGGCCCGCGTTCTGGATGCTGGGCGACGACATCGAGAAAAAGGGATGGCCCAAGTGCGGCGAGATCGACGTCATGGAAAACATCGGCAAAGAGCCGGGAATCGTTCATGGCACCATTCACGGCCCCGGCTACAGCGGCGGCAAAGGCATCGGCGCTCCTTTCGAGTTGCCGGCGGGCCAGCGCTTCGCCGACGACTTCCATGTCTTCGCCGTCGAGTGGGAACCCAAGGCCATCCGCTTCTATGTCGACGATCACCTCTATACGACGCGAACTCCCGTCGACCTTCCCCAAGGCGCGAAGTGGGTATACAAGCATCCTTTCTTCATTCTGCTCAACGTTGCCGTAGGCGGAGGCTGGCCGGGCAATCCCGATGCCTCGACCGTCTTTCCCCAAACCATGCTGGTGGATTACGTCCGCGTGTATCGCTGACAAATGTTTTGTGTTTCGCTCCCGCGAACATTCGCAGGCCCGGGTTGACTCCAATAGTGGCTTCGATAGAATCGGTGTTCCATCCTGGGGCAACTCGCCATTTTTTCGAAGGAGCAAGTCCATGAGTAAAGTCCGAGTTCTAGTCGGAACACGCAAAGGCGCATTCATACTTACGTCAGACGGCAAGCGCGACAAGTGGGAAGTCAACGGCCCGCTGTTTGCCGGATGGGAGCTGTATCACCTCAAGGGATCCCCTGCCGATCCCAATCGCATTTACGCCTCCCAGACCAGTGGATGGTTCGGTCAGGTCATTCAGCGTTCCGACGATGGCGGCAAAACCTGGCAACAGCCCGGAACCCCTGCGGGCGAAACCACTGGCCCCGGCGGCATGCCTAAAGGCGAGAGCAACAAGTTTGTCTACGACGCCGCCGGCGCGCCCCTCACCACCCACCAGTGGTATGACGGTACGCAGCATCCGTGGGAGTTCAAGCGTGTCTGGCATCTCGAACCTTCGCTCACCGATCCCGACACCGTCTACGCCGGAGTCGAAGATGCGGCCCTATTCAAATCCACCGACGGCGGCACGAACTGGAAGGAACTGCCCGGCCTTCGCGGCCACGGCACCGGCCCGAAGTGGCAGCCGGGAGCGGGCGGCATGTGCCTGCACACCATCATTCTCGATCCCAAGGATCCCAAGCGCATTTATATCGCGATCTCGGCCGCAGGCGCCTTCCGCACCGACGACGGCGGCAAGACCTGGAAGCCCATCAACAAAGGGCTTCTACTCCAAGTACATTCCTGATCCCAATGCCGAAGTCGGTCACTGCGTCCACCACATCGCCATGAACCCCAAGCGTCCCGGCCTGCTCTTCATGCAGAAGCACTGGGACGTCATGCGTTCCGACGACGCTGGCGACAACTGGCACGAGGTCAGCGGAAACCTGCCCACCGATTTCGGATTCGTCATCGACGTGCATGCCCACCAGCCCGAAACTGTTTACGTAGTCCCCATCAAGAGCGACGGCGAGCACTACGTCCACGAAGGCAAGCTGCGCGTTTACCGCAGCCGCACCGGAGGCAACGAGTGGGAGCCGCTCACCAAGGGTCTTCCGCAGAAGGATTGCTACGTCGACGTCCTGCGCGATGCCATGGCCGTCGATACCCTGGACGACTGCGGCATTTATTTCGGAACTACCGGCGGCCAGGTCTACGTCTCTCCCAACGCCGGAGATTCCTGGCAGCCCATCGTCCACGATCTCCCCGCGGTCCTGTCAGTCGAAGTGCAGACGCTCAAATGATGCTGTGATGTAGGGACAGCCGCCATCGGCTGTCCGGTCGAGCGCAGCTCGACGGTTCCGCTGTGCGCGGAACGACTAACGATCCACCTCAGGAGAAAACATGAGAAAGATTGTGGTTGCGGTCCTGTTGCTGGCATGCGCGAGCGCGGCAACCGCGCAGGAAAAACAAGCGGGCGCGCCTCCCATCGAAGCGCGCGTGCGAAAGCTCTGGCAGAGCTTCAAGAACAAAGACAAAGCCACCCTGTCCTCCGTGATTGACGATCACTTCCGCATGTTTGAAGAGGGCCTCAGCGCCTTTGCCGACAAGAAAGCCGAAGTCAACGCGGTCGATGAATTCGAACTGGTCAGCTACACGCTCAGCGATTTCACGGTAAAGTCGCTCGGACCGAACGCGGCCCTGGTCACCTACATCGCGCAGTATGAAGGAAAGACCGGCGGCGAATCCAGCAAGGCAAAAAGCGTCTTCGGCGAAGTCTGGACGCGCTCCGGCAGTGAATGGAAAGCTCTCTACCTGCAAGAAACCTACATGAAGTGAGGATGCGGTCGAAATGGCAGTGACGATTCGAGTGGAGTTGCCGCAGCATCTGCGAACGCTGGCGCACGTGGGCCACGAAGTCGGCATTGAAGTCGAAGGACCGGTCACGCAACGCTCCGTCCTCGACGCCTTGGAAGAACGCTATCCTATGCTCAAGGGCGCGATCCGCGATCACGGCACCAAACAGCGCCGCGCCTTCCTGCGCTTCTTTGCCTGCCAGGAAGATATCACCCACGACAGTCCAGATGCGCCTTTGCCCGACCCGGTAGTCTCCGGCAAAGAACCCTTCCTCATCATAGGAGCAATCGCCGGCGGTTAGCCGCGAAAAGTGTTGAAAGGGCACGACTTCAAAAGCTGCGGAAAAACTGCGATTCACAATGTGTTTTGGGAAGGGCACGACTTCAGTCGTGCCGCTACGGCGAGCAATGATCTGCGGCTTCAGCCGCTGAGACCCACCAGAATTCTTGTCAAGCCCCTAAATCACCTCAATTCCCCGCAACTCCCTCTATACACACGGAATATATTTTTGAAATCCTTTCCGGTTCACCCGACCCAAATTGTTAAAATAGAACTAGAGAGTAGAAAAGTGGCGGCCCCGAAAAGGCCGCCTTTTTTATTCCCCGAAAATCCCGAGCCCAGCTCGACCCACGTAGCCCCGGACCCATTGGTCCGGGGAAGGTTTTAAGAACAAATGAAATCCCCAGGCGAATCCATCCGCCACGCGAAAGCGCGCGGCGAATGGGCGGAGCTCCGTTTCATCACCCGAGCCCTGG
>CAWDFM010000009.1:0-51488 GCA_963801615.1 uncultured Acidobacteriota bacterium
GTCGGGGACGCCAAATCAATGACTTGCAAGCAATAGTTGCCTAGAGGGAGCATAGCTAGAGCGCAGGACTGACTCGCGGGTCCACATGTCTCCACCTCTCAGGTGCGGTGACGTAGAACCTCAGCTTTCCATGTTGTTCCATCAAGACGCAAGTTCTGGCAGTCATTGTTGGTCTTTCGAAATTGCCCACAATATCGGTAAGCCGGCCCCAGTCACGACGGTCTGCACAATCAGTGCTGCGGCGACTTGTGAGGCCAAGAGCCGCCGAATGACTCTACGCTCCCTTACATTGCTCGCTGGGTCATCGAGTACGTACGAAAGTGAGACGTTTGCTTTCCAAGCGAGGGGAATCATCCATCCTGCGAGAGCGGCAATCACGAACGGGTACGCTTTCAAGAACGGACGCGGAATGTAGTTCCCCACCAGGCGTGATTGAAGTCACAGAACAAAAGCCCTCCACAGATAGAGAATCTGGGAGGAATGTATTACTCCCAGACCGATCTCAATGTGATGCTCGATCACAGTGGCGAGTCGACAAACTCGGAACGGACAGATACCGCTGTCATTCGATTGAAGACTCGCCCAGCAAGCGCCATCTAACTGGAGCACGCCATGTCAAAGCAGCCAGCACAATTTAAAGACTCCGTGGTTCCTATTGCTTATCCAAAGCCCGGCATTCCTACAAAACATTTCTATACCGATGTCGCTCAATCGTTTCTCGGACTATGCGAGAGACTTCGTCTCAGATTCCTCCAAGACCCAGGCGAAACACCTCGTCTGGATCGTGGCTGGATCATTGCCAACCACAAGCTTGTCTCTTTCCATGCCGCTTTCTTGACTTCGCTGCTTAGCATTCCTCTGCATGTGGCGTCGAAGTTTGCCGTCATGCGGGAAATGTTCCTGAGTGTTGAAGTCGTAATTTCGTCGGCAATCTGGTACTTGGCGTGGCACAGCAATATCGCCATCCACGAGATGGGGCATTATTTGGCCGCCGTCAGAACTAACAATCTGAGACCGGAGCTTGCAGGTCCCGCTCAGGAAAAGTTGGCACAAGGCGCGGTGCGTCGATGGCTCTGGTACCTGGAGATGTTCGTGAAAATCCCGTACGGCGCGTTCCGAGGCGTACACAAAGAAGCCGGTAGCTTCCATCCCGCCGTGAAGACGCAGAACCTCGCTGTTTCGGCCGCAGGGCCCGCCGCGAGCAAAGTGCTGAGCCAAATCACATTCCTGCCCGGGATCGTGCTGATGCTTGTTGGGCTGTACTTAGCGGTTCCAGCCGCGGTCTACATTGGTAGAGGTCTTTTCACAATTGGCGCAGTCGCTCTCCTGGATTTCTTGCTTTCTGATTCTGGGAAATACAAGGCATTTCAGGCCAGAAAAGAAGAGGCTGCTTCCAAGGCCGCCGGAGTAAGGGCTGCTGAGCCCGCCCGTGAGACGCAGGAAACCCGCGCTGGAAAACCTTCTGAGCTTCGCCGCAAACTCCGTCTGCACAGGCTGCAGGAGTTGGAACTTCCCGATGGGCGCATCGTGTTCGCACCGTGGGAGTTCAGAAACTCCATCCAGGGAGGACGTCACACCGAAGAAATGGGCGGTAACCTTAGTTTCCAGGAACTGATGTTCCTGCCCCTCACCGCGAAGGATTACATCGAAGCTCAACGCGTCATCAACATGCTGCAAAGCAGGGCGATTCAGATCATCCAGGATACGGAAGGGCTTAATTTCGTGGGCATTGGGTTGGAGGGCGGCATCGTCGCTTCTTACGCCAAACAAGAATGTGATTTCCTCCCCGAGGAAAGGGCGTTGCGGGTGGCAGTTCAAGCCATCGAAGAGTGCGGCTTCGTTCCTGATCGGGATGTTTGCCTCGCGCTCGACCCCGCTGCCAGTGAACTCAGCAATGCCTACCGCGAAAAGACCGGCGAGACCGAGTCGATTGGCCAGTACTTGTTCTGGAGAGCTGAAGACCCCAAGGTCCTGAGCACGGATGAAATGGTAGACCTGTACGTTCGGTGGGTGAAGAAATACCCGATCGTCTCGCTCGAGGATCCTTTCGCAGAAAACGACTACGAAGGCTGGAAGAAACTCATGAAAGCTCTTGACCAGGAAATCCTGATCATTGGCGACGACCTGGTCACGACCAAGGACTCGACCATTCAACGATGCGCCGAGGAAGGCCTCATTAATACTGCTTTGATCAAAGCCAACCAGATCGGCACGCTCAGTGAGACCCTTCTCGCGACCCGTATGGCGAAGCAGAAGGGGCTGGCTCTGGTGGTGTCTCACCGGTCCAAATCCCCCAATGAGGTCATGGAAGCCGACATCAGTTTCGCGGTCGGAGCGCTCGGCCTGAAATGCGGCGGCGGCGCCAACACGGAAAGGCTGGTCAAGTATGGGCGAGTCGTCGAACTGATGGAAATGGCAAAGAGAGGCGTCAGAATTACGCGGAAACTTGACCCCGATCTCATCATTTCAGACATCTCCGCTCACGAGGAACCTACCAACGCAGGAATCCCGACGGTAGGTGTCGTGCTGATGCTGGATAACGGAATGAAATTCTCCGCCGCCACGCCCTTAGGTGTTTCGGCCGGGACAGATGAGGCCATCCATTTGGTGGATAGCATCATTGAGGAATGTCCTCTGACACGGAAGTTCCCAAAATATTTCGTCTACAAAGAGAAGGAGAAAACCTACCGCTTCTCTCCCGACGTGAAAGCGGAGGCGATCACGAAGGAGAACCGCGAACTTGCCGACCTGTGGATTAGAGCGAAGCGTTATGGCGGCAAGGGTTGCCTGAACGCGGTGGCGAACGTAACCGAAGTGGTCGCTCCGCGTTTCTTAGGACAGAAGATCTCCTCACTCGGCACGCTGGCTGATATTGATCGCGAACTTCTGTTAATGGAGCTGGACCTTGCCACAAAGCGGGGCAAGATCGCCTCCGGCGCGTCAGCCGAAGACAGAATCCAGGTCATGCAACGGAAGGCGAATCTCGGCATGAACGCGGTGCTATCGTTGTCATTAGCGCTCGGGCGTTTAATTGCGGCGCGCGACGGCAGGGAACTTCCTGATGTGCTGCGAGAGATGGAACCAATCCTTGACCGCGATTATCTGTATGGGATCAGCGGGGCGGCGTCAGTTCAGCCGGTACGTGAAGAGGAACACGCGCTGGCGTAGCCCTTCTTCTGCCGGCTCTACTGCGAGGTGATATCCCCAGCAAAGGGATATCACCTCTTGCAGTCTTCAGATGTCATCCGGCCGCGGCATAGGCAGGTTGTCTTCCTGACAGATTTTCTCCAACTGGCGCACCGACCAGGCGGCATTGAAATTGTAAAACGCACGGAACGGCTGCTGTAAAAGCTCGAGCACTCTTGCGGATTGGGGATCAGCCCACGCAAGTAAGTTTTCTCTGACCTCTTGCAGATTCGCACCGCTCAGTTTCAAAGTGATCAGCGATTGCACATTTCCTGGATGAAGAGACAGTTGCTCGAGGCCACCCTTGAGAATCTGTTTTCGAGCCATGAGCACCTTTCTCTCGCCCACGGTGTGCAGCAGCTGCATGTATTTTTCGAAAAGTACCCACTCATTCACCAAGAGTCCAACTTCGGTTGGACTAAATGCCTTCCAGAAGGCGGCGGGATAGCGCATGCACAGAAAACGGCCGAGCATAAACGCCCCCGCCTCGTATCCGGAGATTTGCTCACGTGAACATTTTTCCAGGGCGAGCTTGAAAAACCTGATTTTGCGATTCAAGGTGAGCATTTCGAAAACATTGCTCTGGCCCAAGTGGTCCCCGATGTCGCTCTTGAGAACCTCCTCCATATACAAGGTTTCGCGCTCATCGAACCAGCCGTTGACCAGTCGGCTGGCCTCCTCGGAATCGCGGCGTAGTTCGAAATTCACTAAGCGCGTGACTTCACTTAGCGTGGAGGTCTGATCACCTGCCAGTTCTTTCGTGAGTTGCTGGTAGTAACGGTAGGCATAGGCAATGGACGCGAAAGTCTTGCGTTCGTCTTCATCCAACTGGATTGGCTCGCCCTTGATGTAGCGCAATAACCTGCCCGGTGCGAACTTTGCCTCTCCCAGATAAAGCGTGCGTCGCCTCGAGGACAAGGTGATCCAATCGCCCTCCCGGATTGTCCTCCCATCGAAATTGATGAGGCGCCCGTCTGGCAGCAATTGCACGCCATTTTTCTCGAGGCTCAACAGAGCCGGGATCCCCAGGCTATGGCAGATCGTGACTACATGAATGGCAGCGGATGTCAGGCTGATGATTGCGTCCATCTCGCGCATGACGACAGTGTCCGTGGGGACAAAGGTGGTTTTGCAAAGACACGCCCTCTCACCGGTACTCTTGGCTTTCAGCGCCATTTCACCAGTGAAATACACGCGCGCGGATACCGCCGAGCGAGGCAGGACAGAGACGCCGCAGCAGAAGGGCTTGAGCTTGTCGAAAACTTCCTGGTCGATCGTATCGCTCGTGAGTTGCTTGAGGTGATAGGGCCGGATAAGTTCGGTGACCCGTCGTCGCGATATCGTGCCAGACTTATGCAGGTCCACCAAAGCCGTGAAAGCAGCTCGACCGGTCATTGCGGTCTCATTGAGCTGGAGAAGTGCAAACCATTGACATCTTTTGCTCGCTTCCACCCCGAACTCGATCGTCACAGGAGATTCGAATTCTCTTTCGAGCTCCGGAAGATGGGGAATGAAATGGTAGACCGCCGGGAAAAGCTCTTTGATAGTTTCCCGGTCATCGAAGGCAGTGGTTTCGATCTCCGCCGTTCCCGTCATCATTTCCTCGCCGAATATGTTGTGGGCCGTTTGGAGTTCAACCCCAGTTCCCGTCTGCGTGTTGCGGCTGCTGACGACTCCCGCATACGCACTTTCGTCCCGAACGGTGCAGATCATCTTTTGCAATATGAGACTTGGGTAATCCTCCGTTCCGCGGCAAAGGGTGGCTACAAGCTCCTGATTTTCTTCGAAGTCTTTGTAAGCTTGCTTGGCGAAAAACAGAGCCTGTACAAATGGATCTTCGATTAGCTTTCGGTCAGTTCTCACGAGGATCTCAGTCAGCTGCTCCACGAAACGGTCATCTTGGTCGGCTGGGAGGTCGGTGCGGATAGCACTGGCGAAAGCGGCGTACTGGTCCCGGTCGAGCAGCCGACAGAGATTCCTCAAATTGTTCAGGTACATCTTGCGAGCCGGGAACCTGCCATACATACCTTCTAAAGCCGGCAAGGTTCTCTCCGTCACTCCCACATTCAGGTAGGTGTCCATGATTCCAGGAATGTAGTGACCGGTGGCACAGCGGATCGCGAAGACGAGAGGAGTTTTGCCCTGGCCGAGGTCCTGCAGGGTGACGGCTTCGAGCTGGGTGAGAGCGTCAGTGAGATGCTTCTCAAGGGGCTGATCGCGATCCTTGTAAGCCTGCGCGGTGAGCACGACAAACTCTGGCACCGGATAATCGAGTTGGCACAGCTTCAAGAGCGTGAAGGCTTTTTGACTGATGGCTTGCTCGGAGTGGGATTCACGGCTAGTACAAGGGACAACGAAACGGCTCTCCGTTAACTGAGCTGGTTTCAGTTCATCGAACAAACACTCCTGCCGCGCAGAGTGTAGCTTCGTTACAGCGTTGAGGTCCCCTCGGCGGGCGTCCAAAATCAGGGAAAGATGTCTTTTTGCCTTCTCAAAATCGTCATGGTAGAGCAGAGGAATGTCGGATTCGCTGACAACAACGCTGTTGATGGTTCCATCCTGCAGCTCGAAGTCGACAGCGGGAGGAGAATATCCCGGTTGATCCGGCTGTGCTGTTTGTTTCTTCGAAGCGTGCAGGCCCCTTCGGGACAAAAGGCTGCGCCAGCTAAAGTAGCTTCCGCGGACTCTGAAGTCGCGGACATCCGTTGTCGTCAGGGTCTCCATGGCGGATCATCCTGGCTGACTCATTCGGCATCTCGGGCGCATTCGTTCCACCTTTGCTGATGCGGGTGAACATTTGCGCTTAAGACACCGGGCTTAAGGGATGTAAGCTTAAAGCTTGAAAAGTCGGCTGTCAGTGATGCGACGCACAAAGCCGGCACTCGCTATCGCCCAATCGGTCCTCTCACAAATTGTGCTCGCCTTCGGCGACGTGGGGTGCTGCACTATCCTCCGTAACGCACGGTGTCTTATCAACGCATTGAGCTAATTCCCATTCGAGCCAGTCTTCTCCGAACAATTCAGCGGGATGCTGAGTGCGAATGGTCCCATTTCCGCAACGAAGGTCGTCGGCGGAACAGTACTTCTCACAACCCCAGCACACGCGTTCGGGATATTTTGGATGAAGCGCTATGTTGGGCCTCGACATGCTTTCCCCTTTACATGTATTGCAGGAGCCGCGGTTGCCAATCAGTTCACTCGCAATTTTCTCCTGGAGATAGCGTAGGCGGGTCTGGGTCGAGAGGCGATGACCTATGTCACGCCGCGAGATGCTTGCGTCACGCGTGGAGAGAACCCAATGCGCTTTCATTCATACTCTGGTGCTGCCTGGCGAAGTGTCACTCGCTGGGAAAGACTTCGCCGCCGGGGGCGAAGATTTCGCGCATCAGGCCTTACCGGCCTGCATCCCAGGTACGATTTCATCATCGTTGCGTAGAATAGATGCCATGCCCGAAACGAAGCTTAACCCGGGTCAGACGCTTACGAGAGTCCCCATCTTCTCCGGGCTGGCAGAGAATGAGCTTGTATTCCTGGCTCAACGCGCTGTTCCGCGGCGCTACTCTGCAGGCGAGATCGTGTTCAGCGAGGGTGAACCGTGCTCGGGGTTGTACGTGGTCGAGTCTGGACACGTCCGCATCTTCAAGAGTTCTTCCGGCGGCCGGGAGCATGTCCTCAGCCTGGACGGGCCCGGCAGTTCTATAGCCGAACTGCCGGTCTTTGATGGTGGCAACTACCCGGCATCGGCTGCAGCCGTTAGCGACGCCGCACTGCTGTTCATCAGCAAACAGGATTTCCAGGCGCTCTGCCTGACCCATCCCCAGGTTGCGCTGAAAGTGTTGCGCGTTGTCGGGGCGCGTCTGCGGCGGCTGGTTGGAATTATCGAGGAGCTCTCTTTCACCACGGTGCGGCACCGGCTGGCATCATTCCTCCTCCGGGAGGCTCACAGGCAAGCGAAGCGCAAGAATGGCAGCGTCGAAATTCAGTTGCCTGCGAGCAACCAGGAGCTTGCTGCCCAGATCGGAACCGTACGCGAATTGGTGTCTCGCAATCTCAGCCGACTGCAGGCCGCAGGAATCATCGAGATCGATGGCCGAAACCTGCTGATTCGAGATCTGAACGCCCTCGAAATCGAGACCAAAAGCGCCCAGTAATCCCTTGCAGCAGGTCTGGTGCTAGCGTTCACACATTTCGGAACGCCGGACGGGTCTCAAAATCCTCGATTCTGGTTTGTGGGATCAGCAAAAGCGTGGGAAGTTCAGAAGCACACTGGATTCCTGCAGCTTGGCCTCTGTAACTGTTCGTCCTGGCAACGTCGCAAAAAGCGCGACCCGCGTGACAAAAGTCATCGTTCTCTTTTGGCGCCCTTGCTAAGCTCAGAAAGTAGCGACTCGTACGAAGCGGGTTGTAAGGAGAACTGTGATGAGCGTGAGCACTGCAAGAACCGTACGCGAGTTGGCCCTGGAGATTCCTGAGGCGACGCGCATATTTGAGAAAATCGGCATCGATTACTGTTGCGGCGGAGGCAAATCACTCGAACAGGCGTGTGCCGCGGCGAACCTCTCAGTAGACGAGGTTATCGATTCCCTGGAACTCGCTGAGGAGGCGGTCCGGACCAAGCAGAAGGATCGAAACTGGCAGGCCGAGCCTTTGGCAGACTTGGTTGCTCATATCATTGGCACGCACCACAAATACACGCGCGAAGAGATCGCGAGACTTGGGCCGCTGTTGGACAAGGTAGTTTCTGTGCATGGCAAAAACCACCCCGAACTGCTGCAGGTGCGGGCCGCATTTCGCGCGCTGGCGCAAGAACTGACCACGCACATGATGAAAGAGGAAGCTGTCCTGTTTCCCTATATTGTCCGCATGGAAGAAGCCCTGATCCAGAAAGAGCCCGTTCTGCCGCCTCCGTTCGGAAGCGTGCAAAACCCGGTTGGGATGATGATGCACGAGCACGATGCAGCGGGCGACGCCTTAAGAGCCATGCGTCAGGCCAGTGCGGGATACACATCGCCGGGAGATGCCTGCATCAGCTACCAGACGCTCTACAAGGCGCTTGCCGATTTTGAAAAAGACCTGCACCAGCACATCCATCTGGAAAACAATATCCTGTTCCCCCGGGCGGTCGAGATGGAACGCTCGCACTTGGGGTGAATTCTCTTGGTCTGCTCATCGCGCTGGCAGGCTGGACATTCGCAGCCATTGCCCTGACCCCATGGCTTTTAAGCGGATGCCCATCGTGCGCCGGGAACGGTGCACGGGTTGCGGTTTGTGTGTGGATGCTTGTGGCCCGACTTCTCTGGTCATGATGGATGACGTTCGCGAAGTAAACCATCCAACCACCGAATGCCAGCCTGTGGTCGCTTCTTGACGCCCGAGCGATACAATGGAGGGAGTCTTGTGCGGAGCAACGGATTGGAGCAAAGGTCGGCAAGAAACCAGTTGTTTCTCGGGACTGTTTCCTTCACTGTGTGTTTTGCGGCCTGGGGCTTGATCAGCGCCTTCGCCCCGCACTTCCGGCAGTTACTTCACCTCTCCGCCACGCAAACCTCTTTCTTAGTGGCCGCACCTGTATTGCTCGGAGCACTGGCGCGCATTCCGATGGGAATGCTGACGGACCGCTTTGGGGGGCGCGCCGTTTTTGCTCTCCTGATGTTCTTGGTTGCCATTCCGGTGGCGATGGTCCCAATGTTGACCGAATACCGGGACATCTTGGCCGTGGCGTTCCTGTTGGGCCTGGCTGGCTCATCCTTCGCAATTGGAGTTGGCTTTGTTTCCCGATGGTTCTCCATGGAGAGCCAGGGCAGCGCGCTCGGCGTGTACGGTCTTGGGAACATCGGCCAATCCGCCGCGGTGTTTCTCGGTCCCGTCATTGCGGCGGCATACGGATTTCGATCCGTGTACTGGGGAATGTCCGCCATTCTTCTGGTCTGGGGCGCGGTGTTTGCAATCGTGGCGCGAAATGCGAGCCAAACTGTGCGGCCCAAGGGGCTTGGGGAAATGGTGAGCGTGCTGGGGCGCGAGCCTCTCGCTTGGGCGTTGGCGGGTTTCTACTTTCTGACTTTCGGCGGCTTCGTTGCCTTCTCCATCTACTTGCCCACCCTGCTACGAGACCAGTTTGCGCTCGCACCCGCTGACGCCGGGTTCCGGACCGCCGGCTTCGTCGTGCTGGCCACCTTGTGCCGCCCACTCGGGGGCTGGCTCTCGGACCGCATTGGGGGATCAAGAGTCCTGTCGTGGATTTTGCCGGCGATTGCCGCCTTCGCCCTGCTGCTCGGCGCGCCATCGATTTTGCCCTTTACGGTAGGGGCCTTGTCCTGCGCCGCCCTTCTCGGGATCGGCAACGGCGCTGTCTTTCAACTGGTGCCCCGGTATTTCCCGGCGCAACGGGCGACGGTGACGGGCCTGGTGGGCGCTATGGGCGGCATGGGAGGATTTTTCCCTCCGCTGTTACTTGGAATTTTCCGCGACCGCATGGGTGTTGTCTGGCCGGCGTTCATTCTGCTTTCCGCCGTGGCGTTGCTTTTCTGGTGGATGAATCACCGGGTTTTCCTGCCCCGCGAAGAAGCTCTTGCCGAGGTGCTTCCCGCTGAGCTCACTCGAGCGATGGATCAGATCCGTGCTGGGGCTTGGGCCACATTGTGGACCGGGGTCTTGGTCGCGGCCATCGTCCTGGGATCACGGAACCTCGAGAACTTTGATCCGGCGCTCGTGATTTATACCTTCGCCATTGTCTTTGCCACTTGGGGAGTGGTCTATCACTACACGGTGTGGACCCGTAAGCCCCCCACTCGGGTGTACTGGCAGCGGGGCTGGCAGTTATTCAGGCAGCGCGGCGTGTTCCGGAACATCATGCAACTGGGCCAGCTGGTGGTAACTCATCTCTTGGCACAGACTTTCATCGAGCGTCGTTCCCGGCTGCGCTGGGCGATGCATCAATTGATCTTCTGGGGTTGTCTGCTTGCGGTCGCTATTACGTTTCCTCTCGTCTTCGGTTGGATCCACTTCACCAGTGCTCCCAACGACCAAATGACGTACGTGACTTACCTGTTTGGCTATCCCACGTTCCACTTCCGCCTGCACACGTTCACCGCGCTCGTGCTGTTTCATGGACTGGATATCGCCGCATTTCTCGTACTTGGCGGAATCGGGCTATCACTCTGGCGGCGTATGCGGGATGAGGGAGCGCGGGCCGTGCAAACGCTTGCTATGGACTTCTGGCCCCTCATTCTGCTGTTCGCGATCTCGATAACAGGCTTGGCCCTGACCGTATCGCAGGTTTGGCTGGGTGGCAGCTTCTACGATTTCATTGCAATCCTTCATGCCATCACGGTAATTGCGGCGCTCCTCTATCTTCCCTTCGGAAAGTTCTTTCATATTTTCCAGCGGCCGGCACAGCTTGGCGTGAAGCTGTACCAAAAGGTCGGTGAAGAAGGCGAGGGCGCGATCTGCGCACGCTGCGGAGTGCGCTATGCGTCACGGATGCACGTCGACGATTTAAAGCGCGTATTGCCGCAGCTTGGTTTTGATTACAGCATGCAGGGACCGGCAGCGAACTGGCAGGAGTTGTGCCCCGCTTGCAGACGGAAATCGCTGTCGCTTGCGCAATTGCGGTTGAAAGAGGAAGCAAATGGCTAAGGCCCCGGCCTCCGAAGAAATGCTCAAACAGCAGTTCGGGCCACACTTGAACTATGTGCCGCCCGGGGGGTGGAAGGGTGAGTCGATCCACCCGGCTGAGAAGCTCGTGAAAACCCATTGCTGTTTCTGCGGCCAGCAGTGCGGGATCCAATTGAAGGTGCGCGAGAACCGCGTCATTGGCTTCGAGCCTTGGGAGGACTTTCCATTTAACCGCGGGATGCTGTGTCCCAAAGGCGTGAAGCGCTACCTGCAGAGCAGCCACCCGGATCGCCTTCTATCTCCCCTGATGCGCAGTGAACAGGGCTTCCGTCCGGCGACGTGGGACGAAGCCCTCCATTTCACGGCAAAACGCATGCGAGAAATCCAGGAGAAGTTTGGGAACGATGCAGTGGCGGTATATGGCGGCGCGTCCCTTTCCACGGAAAAGTCATACCTGCTTGGAAAGTTCGCGAGGGTGGCGGTGGGCACGCGCCACATCGACTACAACGGACGCCTCTGCATGGTGTCCGCAGGAACGGCGTACAAGTTGGCTTTTGGCGTCGATCGCAGCACCATTCCCTGGAGCGAAATACCGAAGGCGGAAGTGCTATTCATCATCGGCGCCAATATTGGCGATTGCGCTCCAATCACGACAGATTACGTATGGCGATGCCGCGATAATGGCGGCAAGCTGATCGTGGCCGATCCGCGTATGACGCCGATCACACGCAATGCCGATCTTTATCTGCCACTGCGCCCTGGAACCGACCTCGCCCTGTTGATGGGCATATTGCACGTGATCCTGCGGGAAGGGCTCGAAGACCGGGAGTTCATTGATGGCTACACCACGGGTTTTGACGCTGTCGCGCAATCGGTTAAATCGTGGGATCCGCAGAAAGTTGCCGAGATGACGGGTGTGCCACCCGAGGGCATTGAAAAAGCGGCACGATGGATCGGCAAATCGAAACGGGTAATCATGATGCACGCCCGCGGACTCGAGCACCAATCAAAGGGCGTGGAGAACTGTCTGGCAGTTCTCAATATCGCCCTTGCGACCGGAAACGTGGGACGGGAAGGTGCAGGTCCCACCATGATCACCGGCCAGGGCAACGGCCAGGGTGGACGCGAGCACGGGCAGAAATGCGATCAGCTTCCAGGCCAGCGTTCGTTGACCGATCCAGCCGCGCGAGAATACGTCGCTGGCGTCTGGGGTATCAAGCCCGAGGAACTTCCGCAGCCGGGCTACAGCGCGGAAGAGATCATGGAGGCGATTCATCGCGGAGAGATCAAGGGCTTGCTCTCGATCTGTTTCAATCCGCTCGTCTCTCTGCCAGACGCAAACTTTACTCGCGAGGCATTATCGAAGCTCGAATTCTTCGGGGTGATCGATTTTTTCCTGTCTGAAACCGCGCATCATGCCGATGTCGTATTGGCCGGCAGTCTGCAAGAGGAGGAAGACGGTCTGGCTTGTAGCGCGGAGGGCCGCGTCATTCACTGGCAACAGAGCGTCGATCCTCCCGCAGAAGCCCGCCGCGACTCGGAGATCATTGTTGATCTGGCTCACCGGCTGGGGCGAGGCGAATTTTTCCCCTTCAAGAAACCTGCGGACATCCTCGAAGAACTCCGTGTTGCCTCCCGCGGTGGAGTGGCGGACTACTACGGAATCACCTACGAGCGCGTAGACGCGCAAAAAGGAATCTTTTGGCCTTGTCCGTCCCTGGACCACCCGGGTACGCCGCTGCTTTTCGCGGACAGGAAGTTCTACACCCACGATGGAAAGGCCCACTTCAATGTCCCCGAATGGCGGCCAAGTGGAGATCCGATCAGCGAGCATTTCCCGTTCTTCCTGACCACCGGGCGTGTGGTCAGCCAATATCTCTCTGGTACCCAGACACGCCGCATTGGAGCTTTGGTCGATCAATGTGCCGAGCCGCAGGCGGAGATTCATCCGCGGCTGGCTGAGCAATACGGCATCAAGGATGGCGATTGGGTGACGGTGACGACCCGCAGAGACGATCTGACGATTCGGGCCATGGTGGTTCGCACGGTTCGTCCGGATACCATTTTCATTCCGTACCACTGGCCGGGAATTCGCAGTGCAAACCGATTGACGCACCGCACCCTTGATCCGCGCAGCAAGATTCCCGAGTTCAAAGTCTCGGCGTGCAGGATCCGGAAGGCGGCGGGCCCCGATCCTTCACCCGACGACCGGCCGCCACATCCCGGCGTCAATGGAGGCGGAGCGTAATGTTCGGGTACGAATTTTATGTCGACCCTTCCCGGTGCATTGGCTGCCGCTCTTGCCTGCAAGCCTGCGAGGAGTGCGAAACGCATCGCGGCAAGTCGATGATCAACTTCGATTACATCGAGCGCCGTGACAGTATCAGTTCTGCTGCCTACGTGTGCTGGCACTGCGATGAGCCAACCTGCGCACAAGTTTGCCCGGCGGATGCCATCAAAAAGGGAGAGGACGGGATCGTTCATTCCTCCCTGAAACCCCGCTGCATCGCGTGTAACAACTGCGTGATCGCGTGTCCCTTCGGCATTCCCAAGATGATGGAACCCGAGCAGCAGATGATGAAGTGCGACATGTGCTACGACCGCACGTCTGTCGGCAAACGCCCGATGTGCGCAACGGTGTGTCCGAGCCAGGCACTGGCGTATGTGAAACCCGAGGACATTGCCCGCCGCCGCGAGAAGCCAACCAACGTGTTCTATTTTGGGGCACAGAAGATCACCACGAAGGTGTACATGATGGCCCCGGCCGAGCGCGATACCATCACGCTCGACGTTGTGGACTATATGTGGGAGACGGAAAATGAATTGGCTGCGACGAGCCGGTAGGGAGCCACTTTGGAAAGAGGAATTCTCGGTTCACACCGCTGACGAGCGCTACGTGACCCGCCGGCAATTGACCAAATTCCTCGTTCTGACGAGCCTGGGTATGTTCGTTGGGAATTTGTGGATCCTGGTTCGATCGATATTTTACAAGCCACCGGCCTTTCCTGAACGCGGAATTGCGCAAACCGGCGAAATTCCGGTCGGAGGAGTAAAGTTATTCACTTACCCATCAACCGAGGACCATTGCATTCTCGTTCGTACCGGAGAGAACGAATACGTAGCTTATAGTCAGAAATGCACTCATCTTTCGTGCGCAGTCTATTACTCGCAGGAGAGTAGCCAGCTCGAGTGCCCCTGCCACCAGGGATTCTTTTCCATCAAAGACGGATCGGTGCTGCAGGGGCCTCCCTCTCGTCCGCTGCCGCGAGTGGTGCTCGAACAACGAGGCCAGCAGTTGGTGGCGATTTCGATGAGGACATAATCCATGCCAAATCTCGGCCAATTGCCTCCACAGAGTCGCGGGCTCACCGCCATCGCAGGAGCGATGGCGCTGATTGCCGTTCTCCTCATCGTACAGATTTGGCTATTGAGTGCCGCGCTGGAATCGTTTCTCGCAGGAAATCGCCAAACGGCAGTACCAGCCGCTGTGTTTTCCGGAGTGCTGTTTCTGATCTGCTTGGGACTTTACGTCTTCGTCGACCGGGTGGACGCGGAGGTTCGCCTCTCGGGAGGAGTGGAGGCCTCGAGAAACTCCGCCGTTCGCGCTGCGTCTGAGCCATGAGTTCTTCCCTGGTCGAACGCTCTCATTCCAAAGCGTGAAGCTGCTTCTGGAATGAACGCAGTCTCTTCTGTGACCCTCAGGCTCTGTGGGCGGCGGGCTGGGGCATGACGGTGCCTCCTGCTAATTAGGAGATTTATTTTCTTGCCCGGAAACCGGCTAAGCCTTATATTGATGCGTCTCTGAGTAATCGTTTACCGAGAACTCTGCCGCAGTTCTATGGTATGAGAGCTGCCGCCGATACCGGCTCAGCCGAAGGAGGGTACCTATGCCGTCGAGACGCCAGTTCCTGCAACAAGCGTCCACTGCCGCTTTGGCCTGCTGTTCCAGCACAATGTTCGGGCGCCTTGTGTCGGCGCAAGCAGCGTCCACCGCAGATCAGACTAGCCGCATTCTTATCGACAGTCGCCGCAGCATTTCCCCTCTCGACCGCAACCTTTTCGGCTCTTTCCTGGAGCAACTGGGACGCGCGATCTACGAAGGTGTCTATGATCCCGGATCGAAGTTGGCCGACTCCAACGGCTTTCGCAAGGATGTGATGCAGGAGGTTCGCAGTCTGGGCGTTCCGATTATTCGTTATCCCGGCGGCAACTTCGTTTCTGGATACAACTGGCTGGATGGCGTGGGCCCCAAGCAGGACCGTCCGCATGTACTCGATAAGGCATGGGATTCGATGAACTCGAACCAGTTTGGAACGAACGAGTATATGCAGTGGTGCAAAGCGGCGGGCACGTTGCCGTTGATGGGGCTCAATCTAGGGACCGGAACACCGGAGCAAGCGGCGGCGCTGCTCGAGTACTGCAACGTAGAGAAAGGAACGCAGTGGAGCGATTTGCGCCGAAAGCACGGCTATGCCGAACCCTACAACGTGAAGCACTGGTGTATTGGAAATGAGATGGACGGGCCGTGGCAAATCGGACACGTGACCGCGACGGAGTACGGCATGAAAGCGCAGGATACTGCCCGGCAGATGCGCTATGTGGACCATTCAGTGCAACTCATTGCGTGCGGCTCTAGCGGTCCGTTTATGCCCACGTACCTGGAGTGGGATCGCGAAGTTCTGGAGCAGTGTTACGACTACGTGGATGGACTTTCGCTGCATCGTTACTTGGGGAATACTAACGAGGAAACGGGCGAGGACAGCAGTAAGTATGTGGCGATGAATCTAACCATGGATCGCCAGATTGCCGAGACGCTGGCGGTTTGCGATCTGGTGAGAGGGCACAAGAGGTCTCCTAAGAAACTCTGGCTGTCGTTCGATGAGTGGAACGTCTGGTACCGCGCACGCAGCGGAGACGCAGTAAACGGTCACCGCAAGGAGGCGCCGCATCTCCTCGAAGAAATATACGACTTGGAGGATGCGCTTCTGGTCGGCGGGATGCTGAATACTCTGATGCGAAATGCCGACCGCGTGAAGATTGCCTGTCTGGCGCAACTCATCAACGTCATCGCGCCTATCATGACGAATGAAAACGGGCTTTTTCGGCAGACCATTTATTATCCGTACGCGTGGGCTCTGCAATATGCTCGTGGGCGCGTGCTCAACGTGCTGGTGGAATCGCCAACCTACGATGCAAAGGGTTTGGATGCCGTGCCGTACCTGGATGCGATTGCAACCAACGACAGCGGCCAGACTTCATTGTTCATTCTGAACCGTGACCTGTCGAAGGCGCGTACGGTCGATGTGATCTGGGAGGACCAGCCGCCAAACCGCGTGCTGGCTTCCCAAATATTGACTGGAAGCGATCTGAAGGCGGTGAATGGTTTCGATGCGCCGGAAAGAGTGAAACCCCAAGCGTTCGACAAACCTACAACGTCAAACGGCCGCACCCGGTTTGAGGTTCCAGCGCGGTCGTACACCGTGATTCAGTGGGGAGCGTAAGAAAGCGCCGCAGACTTCGGGGCGTCGGAGACAGCCGCTTGCGAATTGCTGGACGAACTAGGCTCTGCCCGCGACCCGTACTAGAGCGGGCAGCGCGTCCCCGAATGTCGTTCCAGTTCCGGGGCTGCAGTTTTTCGAGAAGCATCTGAGCCGAGCCTTTCGGGCAATTCAGGTAAACGTTTGCTGACCGGGTGAAGGATCATCATTTAATCGAACTGCGAATCCTTTGTCGAAGGAATGTGCGGCTCAACTTTCGCGCCATGGCCTTCCACCAGGTTGGTGTATTGATCGACAGGCAAATCGGTGAACCGCTCAACCCGGCCACTCGGCAGGGGCCACTTCACTTGCACCCAGTCGATCCTGGGACGAGCGCCGATACCAAGAACGGCGCGGGGATCATGCGCCGCAAGATAACTTCCACCCCCCGTCTTGTAAATCGAGCGCTTCAAGTCTCCCGCTTGCCACGTAATTAAAGCGCCTATGCCATCTGGATTACACTGCTTCGCAATGAGTTTGATTCCTACCCAGTGATTGCTCCGTCCGGCATTGTTCTTTAACAATAAAGGAGCGCCATTGTTAATTCCGACAAGAACGTCCAGAGCCCCGTCATTATTGAAGTCGCCCACTGCCATGCCGCGAGAGGCGTACGCCTGGGAAAACAATGGGCCGCTGCTAGCGGACACATCTTCGAATCGTTTGCCGTTCCCTCGGAACAGAAGCATAGGCTCGTAATACTTCACTTGGGTGGAGTGCACTTCGATTTTGTCATCCGGATGGCCGTTGGCGAGGAATAAGTCGAGATTGCCGTCGTTATCGAAATCGAAATATTTCACGCCCCAGCCGCTCATCAGCCGGGTCACTCTCCCGATGCCGTTGGGAATGGCCATATCGTCAAACGTTTCATCCTGATTGTTGTGATACAGCGAATACATCTCGCGGTCGACGTTGGTGACGAACAGGTCGACCCAGCCATCCTGGTCGTAATCGCCAGCGTCCACGCCCATGCCGGAGCGGGCATGACCCTCGGCGCTGTACCCTACATTGGCCTGCAAGCCGATCTCTTCAAACTTCCCATTGCCGCGATTCAGGAATAAGAAATTCGCGACTGTGTCGTTAGCGACGAACAGGTCCATGCGTCCATCATTATTCACATCGCATGCTACGACACCCCAAGCTTTACCCAACGATCTTGCGATGCCCGATTCCCGGCTTACATCAGTGAAGGTGCCGTCACCGTTGTTGTGGAACAACCAGCTCGGCATGGCATCGTAAACGCGAGGAATGCAGTAGTAACGGCCGGTCTGCTGGTCGCCGCAAAATTTGTTTTTGGACTTGTCGAAATCGACGAAGCGGCAGATAAAGAGGTCCAGCTTGCCGTCGTTGTCATAGTCGAACCAGACTGCGCTCGAAGCCCATCCGGTCGTGGGAAGGCCTGCTTTGCGAGTGACATCGGTAAACGTGCCGTTGCCATTATTGTGATAAAGAATGACGCCGTCATATTGGGTGACAAGAAGATCGGGGAAGCTGTCGCCGTCGTAATCCCCGACGGCAACTCCCATGCCGTAGCCAACACCGGGAACGCCAGCTCTTTCGGTCACGTCGGTAAAGGTGCCATCGCGATTGTTGTGATAAAGCGCATTGCGAAGCGGGGGATTGGGATCGAAGAAATCGCACTTGCCACTGTTGACCAGATAAATGTCCATCCAGCCGTCGTTGTCGTAGTCGATAAACCCACAACCGGCTCCGACCGTCTCCGGAAGATACATCTCGGGGGAGCGACCATTACGGTGGACCCAGCGGATGCCGCTGACTTCCGGGGGAACCAATTCGAAAGGAAATCTCAGAGACGATGCATGTTCAGCCCAAAGCCGAGGCAAACTGGGGAGCGCGGAGGCGGCCAGGATCGCGCCGGTGCGCTCCAGAAAGCGACGGCGGGTGCCCCAATGCCCACTATTTCCCTGCCCCATGAAGCTGGATGTCTCCCCAAGAACACGCGAGCGATCAAAACAGAATCGTCCGGCTCTGCACGAATCTACACTGATGGAGCGTGCGGTCACAAGAGACAATTCGCCTGTATTTGCACGGGTTTTGGCATTGTGCGAGCCCGAGGGCAGTGCTATAAAAGACGCAGCTTCCAGCCGGGCATCCAGGCGCCCGGATCCCACTTTATGCGAGCAGGAAACAGCTGGCGTGTGTTCGTTTTACTGTGTGCTGTTGCGGAGGCAGCCTGTGCTCAGACCAGTCCCATTGAGAATGCCGCGCGGTTTCTGAACAACGGCGACACGGCGCAGGCCGAGGTCGAGGCTCGCAAGGCCCTGCGCATGCCAGCCACCCGAGCCCTCGCATTAGCAATGCTCGGGACGATTCGGTTACAACAAGGGAACACAGCGGAGAGCGTGCAGCTCCTCGAGCAGGCCCTTGCGCTCAATCCGAAGCTGGTGGGAGCGCGCACGAGTTTAGGGAATGCCTATGCATTCAGCGGCAAAGGAGAATTGGCGGCCAAGTGCTTTGGGCAGGTGCTGAAGCTTGATCCTAACAATTTCGATGCTCGTTTTGACCTCTTCAAATTGGAGTCTTCGCGGCGTAATTTCCGGCAGTCCCTCAATTGGGCTGGGCCCATAATGCCTCAGCTGCTCGAGTCCGACGAGGCGATCGTTATCCTCGCTGCCGATTACGGTGCGCTTGGCAAGCAAGAAGAATTGCGGAGCCTCGTCCCTCATTGGCAGCGGCTGACAGATGCATCGGACGAAGCAGCGGTAGATTTCGGCAGCACGCTCCTCCTGCATGGGATGAAGCCCGAAGCAACTCAAGTATTGGAGCAAGAAGAGGCACGGCTGGCGGCACGACCGCGCTCCGGTCTCGCCCTCAAGTTGGGGAGCGCCTTTCTGGCGCTGGGACTTCTGGAGAAGGCAGAAAAGAACGCACAGTTGGCGTTATCGCTGGCTCCCGACTGCCTCGCCTGTTATCAAACGCTGGCTCAGGTCGCTGATCGTCAGGACAACAGCGAGAAGGCACTGGCCTACCTGGTGGCAGCCAAAAAGCTGGCACCTGAGGACCCGGACGTTCTGTTCGAGTTTGGCAAAGTATGTTTGGAGAGGAATCTCGTCGACGACGCCTTGCCTGCACTGTCGAAGGCGGTGGAGTTAAAGCCGGAGAATGATTCATACGTTTATGTCTTGGGGTCTGCCAACGTGGCGCGGGGCCATTTGCCAGATGCGTTGAAGCTCTTTCAGCAATTACTGCAGAAACATCCCACAGATGCCGTCCTGACGTATGCCATAGGCGCCGTCTATTACCTGCAAGGCAAGTACAGCGAAGCTGAAACATCGCTCAAGCAGAGCCTGGCGGCCCAGCCGAATCAGGTTGCCGCTTCCTACTACCTGGCTCTGACGTACGACGCCATTGGCGACGATGATCGTGCCATCCCGATCTTTCGGGATTTGCTCAAGAGCAATCCCAAGCATGTGCCGTCGTACGTGAAGCTCGGCGGCATATTATTGCGAGCGCACCAGTACGAAGAAGCTCAGCAGAAGCTGCAGCGCGCCGTTTCTCTCGATCCGGACTCAGTGGAAGCGCATTATCAACTTGGACTTGTACTTCGCCGGCTGGGCAAATCCGCAGATTCAGAGAGCGAGTTTGCGGAGTCGCGTAAGCTGGAAGCCGAGCAGCGTGCCCAAAAGGACGTCCGTTTGCGACTGTTGCTGCCGGACTGAAGCTAAAATCAAAAATGAGCCGGCGTATCCGCGACTTTCACAGACCCAACAAAGTATCGCCATTCACGGCCATTACTCGCCGTGACTTTCTCGGCGGGATGGGGCGGCTCGGTTCGATCTTGCCTTTCTCCGCTTTGCTTCCCTCAGCCGGCGCGGTGCCGGCAGCTCAGAAGACTTCCTCTCTTCCGGCAAATCGCAAAACGCCGTCCAAACCAGCTGCTGTCGCAGGGTTCTCGTTCCGAGACGTGGCCAAAGAAGCTGGGCTCGCAGGCGCTGTCAACGTGTTTGGCGGGATCGAGCGAAAACAATACATTCTCGAAGAGACCGGTTGCGGTGTCGCTCTCTTCGATTACGACAACGATGGATGGCTGGACATCTTCATGGTGAATGGGACCCGCTTCGAAGGAATCTCGGCATCACGTCCGCCATCGAATTTCCTATTTCACAACAATCGTGATGGGACCTTTACCGACGTTACCGAGAGAGCCGGCTTGACCAGATCCGGCTGGGGACAGGGCTGTTGCATCGGAGACTTCGACAACGACGGGTTCGATGATCTGGTCGTCACGTACTGGGGCGGCATTGTCCTGTATCACAACAACGGGGATGGAACCTTTACAGATGTGACAGAGAAGGCGGGTCTGGTGCAAAAGGATCCTCATCCGCGCTGGAACACCGGCTGCTGCTTTGTGGACTACGATCGCGACGGCCATCTCGATCTGTTTGTCGCCAATTACGTGAACTTCGATCTGAAGAGAACGCCCGTAGCCGGCAGCAACGCATATTGCCGGTATTTCGGATTGTCCGTCGGATGCGGGCCGCAGGGCATGGGCGGCGGGACCAACATTCTGTATCGCAATCGCGGCGATGGAACGTTCGAGGACGTGTCTCTGCAATCGGGCGTTGCCGTGCCCCGCGGTCCTGCAGAGCCGTTCTTTGTCAGCGACCAATGGATTCCAACCGGCTCCTACGGACTCGGGGTCGCAGCTGCCGATTTTGATAACGACGGCTGGCCGGACATTTACGTGGCCTGCGACTCAGTCCCCAGCCGCTTCTATCACAACAAAGGCAACGGAACCTTCGAAGAAGTTGGCCGGGAGATCGGCTGCGCAGTAAATGAGAATGGCGGCATGCAGGGTGGGATGGGCGTTGCCGTTGGAGATTATGACTGCGATGGCTGGCTGGATATCGTGAAGACGAACTACTCGGATCAGACCGCCAACCTATACCACAACAATGGGGACGGCACGTTCTACGACGCTGTGCTGCAGGGCGGTCTGGGCGGCAACACAAGGTATCTGGGATGGGGAGTTGGCCTCTTCGACTTCGATAACGATGGGTGGCCTGACATATTTATGTCGAATGGCCACGTTTTCCCCGAAGTAGATACCAGGAAGCTGCACCTGACGTTTAAGCAGCGAAAAATTATGTATCGCAATCTGGGGAACAGACGCTTTGCCGACGTGACGACAGACAGTGGCGCGGTTCTGGCCGAGCCGCGCCCGAGTCGCGGTGCGGCTTTCGGGGACTTCGACAATGATGGCGATGTTGATGTCGTGATCATCAACATGAACGAGCCGCCCTCGTTGCTGCGCAACGACTGCCCGGCGAAGAACAACTGGCTCAAAGTGAAATGCATTGGAACCAAGTCGAACCGAACCGCTATTGGTGCCCGGGTCCGCGTAGTGATCGGCCGGCATTCCCAGATCAACGAAGTTATGAGCGGATCGAGTTACATCTCACAAAACGATTTGCGGCTGCATTTTGGCCTGGGACAAGCCAAACAGGTGGACTTAGTCGAAGTACGCTGGCCCTTGGGGCTGGTGGAGTCGTTTAAAAACGTTGATGCCAATCAGTTGCTCGTGTTGCAAGAGGGGCACGGCATCCTGCGGCGAGAGAAGATGGCGAGGGGTTAATCGCGAACAAGCTCGAAGTAAAAAGGGATGGTCACTAGACCATCCCTTTAGCTTTCCTAGAGGCAATCAGAAGAACAACTGCAGGCCGAGCTGGATGCGCCTGGGGATGTTGCACTGGCTGCCGGTGTGCCCGAAGTTGGTATTTGCTCCATTCGGCTGCCAGGATTGATCCACCGGGCAGAAGAACACGCGGTTCAATGCATTCCCCAGGTCGGCTTCGAAGCGCACGTACTTGTCTTCTCCAAAGAAGGTGTCTTTGTAGAGTGAAAAGTCTTCGTTGAAGTTCTTAAATCCGCGAACGCTGGCATCCATTCTTGGGGCGTTGCCGAACTGAAGCGCACCAGGATCGGACCAGCCGCCCTGATTCAAGTACGAATCGCTGTATGGATTGCTGAAGTGCCCTGAAAGGCCACCCCCCGCTTTATTGGGGAACTTAGCGGTGTTGAACAGGTAGCCTCCCAAATCATTCGGCATGGTAATGGACAGAGGCCTTCCAGACGAGTAACTCTGGATTCCTGATATCTGCCAGTCGCCGATAATCTTGTTCAGGAAACCTGAAGCGTGATTGGCAATCGGTTTACCTTTGCCAAACGGTAAGTGGTAGACCCATCCCACGGAAAAGATGTGCGGCACGTCGTCAGAACTGACGGTGTTGAGGTTACTCATATCGCTGGGATTCTGTACGGGAGGACCGCCCGACCCTAATCCCGTCTCTGCCCCATTGTTCATCAAGCGCGAGTACGTATAGGAGACTTTTGCTTGCAGGCCGGCACTCAGTCGGCGCTCAAATGCGACCTGCAAAGCGTTGTAGTGACTATTGCCAAAGGGGAAAAAGCGCCAGTTGATCTGCTGATATTGCGGCCACGTGCGCAGCGCTTGCGCGACTGTCCCGGAGAAGCCTGGGTACGGCGTTGGTACGGCCCCACAAGTGGTGTCACAAACTCCGTTGGTGAACGTAGCACCCAGAACGGGGGCACCCAAGCTGAGAACACTTGCCGGGTTCATATTGTCGTACACGCCCGCCGAACTGCGGCCATCGACGAGACGAGTGCCGTGATTTCCTACGTACGCGATGTCAATACCCATGTTGCGGCTTAACTGGCGCTGGAAAGAGAGGGACCAGTTTTGATACCGAGGCATGGTGTAGGTCCTCGGGTCTACCCCGACCGGATTAGCCCCGTTGGCGACATCTGGCCTGAGTTGCGGGGGCAATACGATACTGCCCGCTGGCCAGCCACACGAAACTCCGAGCGCTTGCTCCGTCACACACCCAGCGCTGCTTGCGGGGTTCGTTCCATTGAAATAAAAACCCGGCAGTCGCCCGTTTGTGGAGTTGGAAACTGTGGGATTCGTTTGGTAGCCGTCCACAGGGTAGGGGTCCCAAGAATCGGCCTGCACGCCTGCATAATACATTCCGTACCCGCCGCGGATGACTGTCTTGGGATTGAACGAGTACGCAAAGCCAAGGCGCGGGCCAACGTTCCAACTGGATTTCCCATTCGCCTTGGAACTGTGGAAAATGGTCGCGCCCGGGACACCGACGGGATTGGGTGCACTGGGGTCAAATGTCGAGAAGCGTCCATACTCCTCATGCAGGTCGCCCTGCCAGTCAAAACGCAGCCCGACGGTGAGGTTGAACTTGCTCGTAACCTTGATGTCGTCATTCGCCCAGATGGCGCCATACTTCATCCTCGGCATGTATTTGAACGGCACGTTGAAGGTAGAGTTATCGACTTGGCCCAGGATGAAAGAAGCGAACTCGTTGCCGGTCTGGCCCCCAAGCAGAGGGGCGCCCGTCGAGTCATACCCGGCGGTCTCGTTGTCCGCGAACCTGAAAATGCCACCGGTGTTCACGGCCCAACCCGTTTGAGGGAAGGTCATGTAGCGATATTCGACGCCCGCTTTGATCGTGTGCTTCCCGGTGGTCCATGACACGTCATCCAAAAACTGATAGCGGTTGTTAATATCGGCGCCGCCGCTCGCCCACGCTGTACCGAAATGCGTGTACCCGACGGCGCCGTTAAAGTCTAATTCCGGAAATCCGGCATTGTTGAAGATCGGCGCGTCGGGAAGTCCGAGACCCAGCTTTTGATTCCATCCCACTCCACCGGAGAGTTGGTGCCCCAGCATCACCCATCGGTCATAAGCCAAGGTCGTGTGATTAAACAGGTTTGGCTTGATGATCCAGTTCATCTGAAGGTGTTCGAAATGATTCGTGATGCGCTGGTAGAAGCCCTGGCCGATGTAAGTGTCGTTCTGTGCCGAACTCTTCTCGCCGTCGTGCAGGGTGTTACAGCCCTGAGGGCCGCCGCAGTGAGCAATCCGCGGGCGAATATTCTCGTAGTACGTGTTGTTGATGGAGAACTTGTCGTTGAAATTGTGATCAAAACGGAACAACCATGTGCGCACGTTGATCTTATTGTTGTCGTCCGAGCTTCCGCCGAAGCCGTTTACGCGCAGAGTCTGTCTATCGAGGGCAGGGATGTTGGGGATCACTGCGGTTGCGAGGGGACTCCAGAGCGGGTCGGTTGCTGGGATGATGTTGCCGGGGTATCCATCGCGCACCGTCAGGCAATTTGGGTTTGTGGCCGGGCAGGACGGACCACTTACGAACCTAGTCGTAGCAGGATTAAAGATCTCCCCTTGGTAAATAGGTCTTCCTAATGCGTCATTGCCAAGGATAGTGCTCGTGTCCAACAACGCGCTGAAATCTCCACGACGCTGTGCATCGGTCGGCAGCGTGTTCACGAACCCCGTGTTGACGGTACTGTGATAGTCCAAGCCATCCAGATTGAAGAACCAGAAAGTCTGCTTGAGTTTCGGGATAGGGCCGCCTAAGGCAAAGCCCCAGTTGTTCTGGCCAAGAGGAAGGGTTTTGCCCAATCCTCCAGCCTGCAGCACTGGCCCGAGGAAGTAGTTTGAAGCATCCAACTTGTTGTTGGTATAGAAGTCGTACAGGTTGCCGTGCAGCTTGTTGGTGCCGGATTTGGTCGTGTAGGTGATAAACCCGCCGCTGGTGTGCCCGTACTGGGCGGAGAACGTATTCTGCACGACTGTCATTTCGCGAACCGAGGGGTAGGGAATGGAGCTTTCCTGTGTCTGCTGGTGACCTTCGGCGTATCCGAAGGCAGCGCCGTCAAACCAGTTTTCGGTAGCCATGGTCTGACCACCGTTCATGCGAGATGTGAACTGGCTCCCCCGAAAAACCGCATCGCCATTGGGCTGCATGGGGACGTAACCAGGCTGGAGCTGCAGCAGTGACTCGGCCAGGCGAATGTCGGCGCCCATCACCGCCGGAAGGTCGTGGTAATAACTCTCCCCGATCGTATGCTGAACGGTCGCAGTTTCGGTGTTGACCAAGTCGGTGGTCGCAGCCTCGACCTGCACGCTCTCAGTCGTCGCGCCAACCCCGAGCGAGGCGTCCGCGCGCACGGTTTGACCGCCCGTGAGCGCGTACCCCGTGCGGCTGAAGACCTTGAAGCCTTGCTTCTCAATATCTACACGGTAGGTGCCAAGGATCAGGGGAGGCGTGCTGTAGTTGCCGGCGCTATTCGTGCCCACAATGGTCTTGACGCCGGTTTGCTCGTTGGTAATTGTGACCCGAGCATCCGGAATGGCTGCGCCGCTGGCATCGGTGACTACGCCTGTGATTGTGGCTCGATCAGCAAACTGCGCGAAGGCATGACCATTGCCGAAGCAAACAAACGTGAGCAGCAGAGCGACCGCAGAAAGGAACCAGCGATTCATCACAGCGCCTCCCAGGTTCAAGGTGATAAGGGCCCCAATACAGACGCTTGAGAAAACCTTTTCTCAGATGGGTGCATTTTTTACAATTGTCTGCCCTCACTGTCAAGGTAATTCTTTTCTACTACTAAAGAAATTTGCGTGCCCCTTCCTGAAATCCCAATCCTGGCTTAGGGTTTGAGCGAGATCTGAAGCACGGCGCCCAGCGACTCGTAGCTTGTAAGGCACTGCATACGCGGCTGTTACTGGGCTTTTCCGCAGATGAGAAAAAGCAATTAGCGAAGAAAAACGTTATTGTAGGTTGCTTGTCGAAGGCCGAAGGGACTGCCGGCACAAGGTCAAGACGAAGCCTTTCGCCCACAACCTCAACTGGTCGGAGAACAGAAGCCTAAAACGCGGGTTTTTGGGTGGGCTGGCAAGCGTTTTCCCAGATCGGATAAGCCAACGAGCGTGCCCTAGAACTTCTGCCTGTTTATAATCCCGGCACCTTCGCGGATCACCACAAGTTGTTCGGCTGCGACGTTTGGAATCGTCTCGATGCTGCCGTTGCTCCAGCGGATGCTCAGGTTGGCTACAGTCTCGCTGCCCAGTCCGAAGTGCAAGCGGCGGTCGTTGACAGAATAGAAACTGCATTGCGCCGTCACCTCCTGCGATTGCTGCCGCTTGCCATATCGCGCCGTCACTCTTGCGCCGATGGCGCTGCGATTACTGTGCACTCCAAGCAGCAGGACTTTCAGCCAGTGGCCTCCTCCTGACAAATCGTTTCGCAGCAAAGAGGGGGGCTCGTTCATGTTCCAAATGAGGACGTCAATGTCGCCGTCGTTATCGAAGTCGCCGAAAGCGCATCCGCGGCTGGCGTGCGCATCGGCGATGCCCGGCCCGGCTTCGTCGATCAACTCTTCGAATCTGCCATCACCCAGGTTCCGAAACACCAGCCGTGGAGTGCGAAACGGGTAAGCCGGAACTTTCTTTTCCACTTCGGGGTAAACACTGCCCGTAGCCACGAAGAGATCGGGGAAGCCGTCATTGTCCAGATCAACCATGCCTGCGCCCCATCCGACGTAGCGCGTTTCAACCCCCAATCCCGCGTGAATGGTCACGTCGTCGAAGTTTCCTTTACCGTCGTTGTGATACAGGACGTTGGTATCGTCGGCGAAGTTTGTTTTGAAAACATCGAGACTGCCATCGAGATCGATGTCCCCCACAGCTACACCCATGCCGGCTTGTTCCAGCCCGTCTTCACTGAGCGCCACTCCGCGTTCAAGGGCTTCCTCCCGGAATGTGCCGTCGTGTTGATTGCGAAACAGCCAGCTTGGAGTGGAATCGCAGGCGACGTAAATGTCGGGCCAGCCATCGTTGTCGTAATCCGCTGCTACCGCCGTCATGGGATACGACCCGGAAGCGGCGGCCACTCCACTCTGCTTGCTTACATCGGTAAAGGTACCGTCGCCGTTGTTATGAAAAAGCTGCACGAAACCTGCCGGCAGTCCGCGGGGACCGCAGTTCACCGCAACCCCCTTCCAGGTGCAGTCAGGATTTGTTCCTGGCTTGGGCAACGTATCAAGAGTAGTGCTGAGGTAGTTGGCCACAAAGAGATCGAGGCGCCCGTCGCGATCGTAATCCACCCAGGTGCAACCTGAGCCGTAACGAACAGCATTTTGGGCGAGCCCGGATTGCTTGGTCACATCCGAGAACGTGCCATTTCCGTTGTTGCGATAAAGCACGTTGTGGCCGTAGTAGGTGATGAAGATGTCGTCAAACCCGTCGTTATCATAATCGGCGACGGTTACCCCCGACGCCCATCCGGCTCGGGTCAGGCCTGACTTGGTGGTGACATCGGTGAACGTGCCGTCTCGATTGTTCTTGTAGAGCCGATTGGTGACACCCGGCGGATTACCTTCGAGTTTGGTGCCGTTCAAAATGAATAAATCCATCCAGCCATCGTTGTCGTAATCGAGAAACGCAACTCCCGCTCCAACCACCTCGACGATGTAATTTTTTGTGTCGACGCCGCCGTAGACGATGGGCTCGGTCAATCCCGCCTGCTTAGCGACGTCAGTAAAGCGCGCGAGAAATGGACGGCCGGACGGCTTGCCACGGGGTTGAGGCTTCACACCGCGGGAGGAGATGCCCTGACCAAACGCGGAAGGGAACACGAGGGTAGTACCCGCCGCACTTGCGATCCCGAACATAAGTTCCCGGCGAGTGATCATTGGTTGGGTTCAACTGCTTTGAGATATTGGCGGCCTTTCACGTCTTGTAACTTCTGCACGACCCCAGATGGCCAGCGAATTTCGATCAGTCTTGCGGTGGAATCGTTACCTAGTCCGGCGAGCACGCGTTTATCGCTGGCAGAAAGATAGCCCACCGCCGTATTCACGGTAAAGTACTGGGTGAGGCCGGAAGCCGATACAATCTTGATTCGCGCTCCAATGCCGTCGCGATTGGATTTGGTGCCCACAGGCTGAATTCCGATCCAGTTATTGCGATCTCCGCCATCGTTACGCAGCACATAAGCCTTCTGTCCGAGATTGCTCACGATTACATCAATGTCTCCGTCGTTATCGATATCGCCAAAGGCAGCACCGCGACCTGCCCAGTTGCGCTGAAAAACGTCTCCAGCAAGTACCCGGGAAAAATGCCCGGAGCTGTTGCGGAGCAATAGAGGCGGCTCCATGTAGCGCAGGTTGGGTGAGGTTTTCTCGATGGTATCCATCACGTGCGACTGAGCTACAAACAGGTCTTTCCATCCGTCATTGTCATAATCGAATAAATGTGTGCTCCAGCCGGAAAAAGCGAGAGTGGCGCCGCCCAATCCCGAAGCATTCGTCACATCCCGAAACGTGCCTGTGCCCTCGTTGCGAAACAGCATGTAGCGTTCGTTCGAAAGGTCCGTGACTACAATATCGGGCAGGCCATCGTTATCGTAGTCGTTGAAGTCGATGCCCATGCCAGCGAAAGTCTTGCCATCCTCGTTGTAGCCGACGCCGGCGAGCAAGCCGAGTTCGGTGAACGTGCCGTTGCCATTGTTGTGATACAGAAAGCACTGCACCGAATCATTCGCAACAAAAACATCGGGCCACCCATCTCCATCGTAATCGGCAAATGAAACACCCAGTCCCTTGCCACGCGGGTTGGCGATTCCCGCCTTCTGCGAAACGTCGGTGAACGTGCCATCCCCATTGTTGTGGTACAGGATGTTGCTCACAGCATCGTAGTTATCTGGATGACAGTAGGAACGAACGCCGTTCGGCGGTTTTTCTCCGCAATAGCGATTGTTCTTAAATGTCCAATCGATGTAGCGGGTAATGAACAGATCGAGCTTCCCATCTTTGTCATAATCGAAGAACCCCGCGCTCGCGCTCCAGCCACCACCCCGGACGCCGGCTTTCCCGGTCACGTCGGTGAAGGTCCCATCGCCGTTGTTGTGATACAGGATGTTGCCACCGTATCCCGTGACGTATAGATCTTCAAAACCATCGTTGTCGTAATCGCCGACAGCCACGCCCATGCTGTAGTAGCCCTGGGGCATTCCAGTGAGACCCGCCCGTTCGGTGACGTCTGTGAAGGTGCCGTCGGCGTTCTGATGGTAAAGATGGTTCCAGAATTTCTTATCGGACTTGTCGGGCAGCTTTCCATCCGGCATGGGATCGGAAATCAGCGCGCCGTTGGAGAAGAAAATATCGAGGCGGCCGTCGTTATCGTAGTCAAAAACGGCCACGCCACCGGCCATGGTCTCCAGCAAGTACTTGTTGGAAGTCGCAGAGTTCTCCAAAGTGAAATCAATATGGCTCTGGGCCGTGATGTCAGTGAACTGAACGTTCGGAGTTGATTGGGCAACCGCGGGCCAGCAGGTGAAGATCAGAGCACCGTTCCATCCCAACATCCTGAAGCATTTGCGCAGCCACCCCAGCCGCGAATCACTGCACACGCTCGCCTCCAGGATGGGGTGCGCCTCTGGTCTTGGATATGTTGCGTCGCGTCTTTTCCAATTCGTTGTTCTCCTGGTCGAGACGCGTGAACGAGTCGAGTGCCTTCTTGCTCTCTTCGAGATTACCGAGTCTGCGGTAAATTCCCGAAAGCACGTAGTAATAGGAAGACGAGCGTGAGTTCAAAGTGATGGCCTGATGCAGCGAATCGGCGGCAGCTTGAAGTTGGCTGCTGCGCTCCTCGGCTCGCGCTTTCTGAAACCAGGCGGCATCGGATTTCGGGTCGAGTGCCAGCGCTTTCTGCGCGTAATCGAGGGCTTTCGCGGAATCTCCGGTACGGTTGTAATAAGCGCTCAGGTTCACATGGGCGGAGACGAATTTTCCCTGACGCTGCTCGTTGAGGGCGATTGCCTTCTGATAGTTCTGAACTGCGTCCGCATCATCACCCAACGCTTCCTGCGCAAATCCCAGGGAATCGATGGCTTCTATGTAACCGGGATCGAGCCGGATAGCCTCTTCAAACTGCTTACGAGCGGCGAGCCAATTGTCTTGCAGAGAAAAAAGCTTACCGAGATCGTAGTGGCTCTCGCTGGAGTTCGGCGCATACCGAATTGCCTGCTCGTACTCTGTCTGTGCGGTGTCGAAACGCCCAATGATCATCAGGTCTCGACCAAGAATTTTGTGGGCATCGGCATTTTTCACGTTCAAGCTGAGGCACTGCGCCAGTGATTTGATGGAATCGCCAATCTTTTTCTGCGCGAACTGGCTGTAGCCGAGCGCGTACCAACCCCAGGAAGAGGTGGGGTGGTCTTTCACGTACGCAGCCAGAAAGGGCTCAACTTCCAGGTATTTGCTGTCTCGAATGTAGTTCTCGAATTCGGCTACCTTATCCGGCTCGTCCTCGCCGCTCGGTCCGCTATTACCGAACTCCGCCTGAGCAGGAACTTGCGCAGGTGTTTCCGGCGGACTAAGCCTATGAACACTCTGCCGCGAATTCAAGTCCCCTGGATTCAGTTCCACTGCTCTTCGATAGGCTTCGATTGCTGCCGTTGCGTCCCCTTCTTCTTCCAGCACACGGCCGAGATAATGCTGTGCGACTGCGGAATCAGGCTGCAGTTTAATAGCGTGACGAAACTTTGCTTCGGCTTCCTGCAACTCGCCTTTCTGAAAAGTTGCGCGTCCTTCTGAAATATCAAGCTCCGCATTCTGGTTGCGTTCATCGGCGGCGGAGAGTTCTCGTCCTTTCTTGACCTCGGCGGCACCTTCTTGTTGCTGACCGCTTCGGGCCAACGCCAAACCTAATTGATAGTGTGCTTCGCCGCTTGTGGGATCCAGACGAGTTGCGTCGCGAAGTTCAACGATGGCATCGCTCACTTTCGCGTCATGCAGCATTGCTTTACCCAACGCCAGGTGTGCCCGGGCAAAATCTGGCGCAATGGAAATGATTTTGCGCAATTGCTCTACCTGTTTCACAGTCCCATGACTGGGACTGTTGCCATACGCCTCGGCAAGGTTGAACTGGGCTTTGATCAGCGTTGGATCCATGGAGATCGCCTTCTCCAACTCGCTGATGGCCTCCTCCACGTCGGAGAGCAGGAGCACGGCACCCAAATTTGCGTGGGCATCGGCGTAAGCGGGGCGAATGTGGACGGCCTCACGAAATTCGATGCTGGCTTTTTCGTCGTCACCGCTCTGGGCGAATACCAGGCCGATGTTGTTGTGAGCTTCAGCATATTCAGCGCGCAAGTGCAATGCTTCATTGAACTCGGCCAGCACTTGGGCGGTATCGGACCCTTTGCGGCCAAGCATGAGACCGATGATGTTGTGCACTTCCGGGCTCGGCGTTCCGTGGGACCCCGCTTCGCGCAGGCCCGTGATTGCCGCATCCCAATCGGGAACAGGCACGGCCGACGATGCGTTCAGCCCCGCTTCAAATTGCGCGACAGCGTGCTGCAGCAGGTTTTGTCGAAGAAACACGATCCCAAGGTCGATGAAGCTCGCGGCGGTGGTCGGCGAGAGGGCGATTGCTCGCTCGAGATTCAATTTCGCATCCGCCAAGTCTCCTTGTTCCCGCTGGCCCATTCCAAGCAGAGCATAGCTCGCGGCCGCAGCAGGATCGAGGCGAACACTCGTTTTCAGTTCCGAGATGGCCTGAGTCTTGGCCCCGCTGTACCACAGGGCTGCCCCGTAGTTGTAATGAACCTCTGCGGAGTCCGGGCGAAGGCTCACAGCACGCTGCAGGTGCGGCAGCGCCGAAGCAGTATCTCCCTGCTGGCCCAAAATGTAGCCGAGAAGGTTGTGAGCATCGCCGTCGCTTTCATCAGCGGCAAGAGCCTGCGAGAGTTGCTCCTTCGCAGCGTTCAGATCACCTTGGGATAAGGCAGACTGAGCCTGGGCGTGGTACTGATTGGCAGCGAGGGATTGCGGCGAGGCTTTCCGAGTTGCCGCGGCTTGCTGCTTCAGGGTGAATCCGAGCCCGTAATACGCCTCGCGCATCTCCGGTTCGATGTCGAGCGCACGTTCAAACGCATCCACGGCTGCTGGCAAATCACCGTTCTGGCGAAGAGTCTGGCCGAGTTCGCATTGCACTGTGGGATTTTTCGGCTGAGCCTGCGCCACGCGGCGTAGATGCACGAGGGATCCGGCAGCATCTCCGTTCTCACGCAGGGCCAAGCCCAGATTGAGATGTGCTGCCCAGTTGTTCGGCTCCAGCGCCAGCGCTTTTTGGAATGAAGTTACGGCACCAGCCAAGTCGCCGCTCTTGGCAAGAGCAGAGCCTAAATTCGTGTAAGCCCGCGCGTACTTCGGATCCAGAGAAACGGCTTTGCGCAGTTGCGAAATTGCATCCGGCAGATTTCCGCGCCCCATCAAAAACGCGCCTAGCCAGTTGTGGGCTTCTGCTGAACTTGGAGCCAGTGTCACGGCCTGCTTGAAAGCCTCAAAGGCCTGTGCGTAATCGTTCTCGTTCCAATAGGCTTGTCCTAACTTGACGTAGAGTTTCGGACTTCCGGGCTCACGCTCGAGCGCGGACCGAATCTGCGCGACAGAGGGTGGCGCATCGGTTTCGCTGACCTGATGTGTATTCTGCGGTGAGTGGGACGCAGTGGCAGACGCCCAGACCGCAAGGAGAACTGGGATAACGCACACACATGCTAGGCGGAGTCTGCTGTTCATGGCCCTGGGGTCTGGCACTCAACAAATATATTCACGTATGCTCTCACCCCAAGGCGAAGTATGCAACGCCTCGCCTGACCCGCGGATCACTTCAGCAAGCCCCGTTCTCACAGTTGGCCAAAATGCAGTAATCGTTTGCCCGCAAAGGCACTACGGTATTCCCAAGCGCCTACAATTGCAACTCTAATTGGAATGGGTTTAGACGCTTCCCGCTTTTTCCATGCAGCACTTCCAGAGAGGAAAATTGCGAGAATCCGGAGGAGAATTCCTGGTCAGCGCGCGGAGGATCCCACTGGCTTGCGGTATCTCGCAGTTCGATTCGATTTTTCAGGAATGATTGCAGAGTTTACAACGCGGGCTAATGCCGTGGATTTGCGAAGCACTAAACTCGTGACAAGTTCGTAAGTGCTCCGTTCCCGCGACGGAGATGTGTTCTCCACTTCGTTCAACAGGGCGTTGAAAGCAATCTTCGCCAAATCGTGTTGCGACATCTGAACTGTGGTTAGCGGTGGAATAGTGAACTCCGCCAAATGGATGTCGTCAAACCCAACCACCGAGAGGTCATCCGGTATCTTGATGCTTTGTTCGTAAGCTTCTCGCAGAACTCCAATCGCCGTCATATCGTTCGAGCACATCACGGCGGTCGGCCGCGCAATCATTTTGTTGAGTTCCAAGAGTGCGTTCATGCCCCCCTCCATCCTGTGATCTCCGATCACAATCAAGTCGGGGGAAAGGCCAATCTCCAGCATGGACGTTTTGAAAGCCTCGCGCCTGGCACAGGCCGATTTCAAGTGCTCAGGCCCTGCAATAAACGCAATTCGCGTGTGACGCAGAGCTGCTAGATGCTGCACCGCCTGTCGAATTCCGCTTAGATAGTTGATGCGGATGTTGGCGATGCCCGGTACGTCAGGTCCTACATCGACGAATACCAGCGGGACCTTACGGTCGCGGAGGTGTTCGATCAGGGATTCTTCCATGCCGAAAGTCAAGATGGCCACTCCATCCACCCTGCGTTCGATCATTCTGCGCACCGAGGATTCCATGCGTTTGGGATCGTGCACGGTGGAGGTCACCAGAATCTCGTAGTTATTTTCAACGGCAAGATCTTCGAAGGTCTGAACTATCTCCGGAAAGAAAGGATTGGTAATTTCGGAGACAATCAAACCGAAGATGCGGGTGCGGCCCAGCACCAACGCGCGCGCTTGAGTATTGGGGTAATAGCCCAACTCGTCGACCACGCGCCACACTCGTTTGGCGAGTTGAGGATCGACCGTGGGAACACGGTTAATCGCTCTAGATACCGTGGCCGTGGAAACTTTCGCCCTGCGGGCAATCTCACGTATATCCATTCGGTTGGGTAGTCGGGGGGCTGCTACTACCGCAACATCTTATCACGATGCGCGCAGGCCTAAGTTGGCAAACGTTTTCCAAAGCGCTCCACGGGACGGAGCCTTCATTGGTTACACTCACGTTACAACTTTGAATCGTTTAGCTAGAAGGCAAGTACTCACGGCATTCATTCGCATCATAGGAAGGACGCTCCGGTGAGATATCAATACGCGCTGATTCTTCGTGCAGCCCAATTCTGCTGCCTTATTACGGGCCTCTGGGCGTTGATGACAACTTCTGCCCGCGCTCAAGAACCCCACAAGAAGCTCCCCGCGACGCCTGGCCCTATGCTGAGTCTGGGCACTCAGCAATTCGAGACGCCCGACTTCAAACTCATACTGGTCAAATCTACTCAGACCATTGCCGCTCTGAAGCCCAAGGGAGCGAGCGATTTTGATTTCACGCCTGGTGACCTTTTGATCGAGCGCTCCCAAAAAGGATATTTCCATCTGGGAGACATTACTTTCCGCTTGCGCACCGGAAGATCCGGAGCATGGAAGAACTATTCGTCGGCAGTAACGCGAACGCCGGTGAATGAGCTTCCCGCATCTGGAGCAGAACTCGCGGCGGCCGATCTGTCGCCCGCGTTCCCGGCCGACTTTCCCTTACAGGTCACGCGCCTCTGGGCGCTTGAGGCTGGAAAACTCGTCTTGCGCTTCACTTTGAAGAACAGGTCGGGTGAGAGCATTCAGATTGGCGCGCTGGGTATCCCGATGGTCTTCAACAACGTGCTCAACGATCGCTCGCTGGAGGAAGCACATGCGAAGTGTTCTTTCTATGATCCCTATATCGGACAAGACGCGGGATACTTGCAGGTCACGCGCTTGAGCGGTCGTGGGCCGGCGCTCCTGGTGGTTCCCGACGGGAAGACTCCCTTCGAAGCATACAACCCGATCCTGGATAAACCCGATCGCTGGGGAGCGAAGCCGGTATTTACCGACCCAACTCCGAGGGGGATCACGTTCGAGGGCTTCTACGAGTGGATGGTGCACACGCAAGCGTATGCGGAGAACGAATGGAAAGCGGCTCGGCCCTGGAATGCCGCAACCGCGATCGAACTCGCTCCAGGAGAATCGAAGACATACGGACTCAAGTTTCTGCTGTCCGACTCCATCCGCGATATCGAGAAGACGCTCGCCGACAACGGCCGTCCCGTCGCCATTGGAGTACCGGGGTACATCGTTCCTCAGAACATTGATGCGCGTTTGTTTGTGAAATATTTGAGCAAAGTTAAATCCACGACGGTTAATCCGGCAGGGGCACTCAGCCTGGATGCAAACGGCACACTGGGAGCGGGTTGGAGTGCTTATACGATTCACGGAAAGATGTGGGGCCGCTCGCGCTTAACGCTCACATACGAAGACGGGTCTGTTCAGAGCATTGAATATTTTGTTACGAAACCTGAGTCCCAAGTGGTCGCCGATATGGGGCGCTTCCTGACCACCAAGGCGTGGTACGAGGATGCGAAAGATCCATTCCATCGCAGTCCCACAGTCATGACGTACGATCGGGAACTCAATGAGGTCGTGATGCAGGACAACCGGGTGTGGATTGCGGGCTTGGGCGATGAGGGCGGAGGAGGAGCCTGGCTGGCGGCCATTATGAAGGAACTCGTTCAACCTGACAAAGCAGAACTGGAGAAACTGCAGCAGTTCGTGGACGGAGTTCTGTGGGGCGGTCTGCAATTCAAACAGGGTCCTCATGCGTACGGAGTGCGGAAGAGTCTCTTCTACTATCAGCCCGACGAAATGCCTTCTGGATACTATCGTGGCGACTTCGACTGGAGTACATGGACGAGTTGGAACAAAGCGGCATCCGAGCGAGTCGATCGCTCCTACGATTATCCGCATGTGGCGGCGGCGTACTGGGTGTTGTACCGCCTGGCTCGCAATCACCAAGGGCTGGTGACGAATCATCCTTGGGAGTGGTATCTGGATCACGCCTATGAGACCTCGATTGCCATGACCAATTTCGCCGCTGAACTGGGTGCGTTCGGGCAGATGGAGGGAGATATCTTTCTGCAGATATTGTTGGACCTCAAGAGCGAAGGGCGCACCCAACAGGCCAGCACGCTTGAGGCCAGAATGCGCGCTCGGGCTGAGCGTTGGAGAAGGGAAGCGTATCCGTTCGGCAGTGAGATGCCTTGGGACTCAACCGGCCAGGAAGAGGTCTACGCCTGGACAAAATACTTCGGTTATGAAGACAAAGCCGAAGTAACCCTGAACGCGATTCTCGGTTATGACCCGACGATTCCGCACTGGGGATACAACGGGAGCGCTCGCCGTTACTGGGACTTCATTTTTGCAGCCAAGGATCGCCGCCTGGAGCGGCAACTGCATCATTACGGCTCAGGCCTCAACGCTATTCCAGTACTCAGCGAATATCGGGAACATCCCGACGACTTTTATTTGTTGCGAGTGGGGTATGGCGGAACGATGGGGCCCTTGACCGATATCGACTCTGACGGATTCCCGTCGGCGGCATTCCATGCATTTCCTGACATGTTGCGGACGGACCCCATCACTGGAGACTATGGGCCAAACTTTTTTGGCCACGCATGGAACACGGCAACTTACGTCGTCGATCACCCGCAGTTCGGATGGCTGGCATTTGGCGGGAATCTGCGGCGAAACGGCAAAATGATTGAGGTAACCCCGCTGGATTCGTATCGCGCTCGGGTATACGTTGCGCCGCTAGGTTTGTGGCTGACGCTGGAAGCGGGAAACTTTGAAAGCGTTACGATCGATACGAATACAGGCAGGGTCCGACTGGGCTTAGCAGGCGCCACAACGTTCACGCCGTCGGCTCGTTTGCGAGTCGAGCAACCTGCGGGGAAGAGAGCCGCCGCCTATTGTCCGCTACAAACTCTGGCGACCGAGCGTGGCGCGTGGGTTGTGCCGCTGAATAAAGACGTGACTTGGATCGAATTGAGTGCGAAATAGCAGCGAAAGATTGATCAAAACCTTACTTGCACCGGCTTCCCATCGAATGCGACGGTCTTCTCTGAGTGTAAGAGCTTCACTGAAATGGTTCTTTGCGGCGGGCCCAGCATCCGCGAGCCAGGCTCGAGATTGAGTGTCAGCGTTCGTCGGGCATCGTTCCAATTGAGGCGCGTGCCCATCCATTCCCCACGGCGATAGTCGAACGAGCGGCCATCGTCTTCGTAGAGGAGAAATGATCCATCGGCACCGGGGTAAACCAAAATCGAGATAGGCTGATCGGTCTCTTCGGATGTGTATTGTTTGACCGGGCCAAACGGCAGAATTGTTCCAGTCGCGACAAACAGCGGCATGGTCTCAAGATCGACAGCCCGGTTGATCTCGTGGGCTCCTTCCACCGCATCATTCGTCCAGAAGTCATACCAATAGCCACGAGGCAGATAGACCGAGCAGGTAGTCGCGCCTTTCTCAACCACTGGCGCAACCAGGATGTGGCGGCCCCACAAGTACTCGTCTGCGCGCGCGACTGCGACCGGATCGTCTGGATAATGCAGCCATAGTGCGCGCATGATCGGCATCCCCGTGGTGGAGCATTCGTGTACTGCGCTGTAGAGGTACGGCAACATGCGATAACGCAGTTCCAGATACTTTCGGCAGATCAGCTCGACTTGTGGGTTGTGCAGTTCTGTGGCATCCGGAACAGCGGCGCCATCGTAATTGCGGATTTCAACTGGTCCGGGATCGCCCGTGTTCCAACCCCAGGGCAGCCGCAGTTTCCAGGTGCGGCCATGAGAGCGGAACAAGCTGCAGAAGGCTCCGAATTGAAACCAGCGGAGATATAGTTCCGCGGTGAATTCCGATGTGGGTACGAAGCCTCCGATGTCGGTTCCCCAATAAGGAATGCCGCTGAGGGAGGTGTTGATCGCGATCGGAACTTGGGTCTTCAACGTTTCCCAGGTGGAGTACACATCACCCGACCACAAGAAGGACGCGAAGCGCTGCATTCCGGCGTAGCCGTTGCGATGCAAAGCATAGGGACGTTCGTTTGGCCGATCGATTTGCGGGCCCTCCCAGTGCATGCGGTTGCGTGCCAGCCGCGAAACAATATCCAGAGGATCGCCTTCGTCTGGCCACCAGCCATCGACTCCCATGGCAAAGTTTTTTCGATGGGCATCCCAATAACAACTGGCGTTTTGTGCGTCGAATGACGCCAGCTCGCAGGCATCGTGCGCCGTCCCGCGGAGTTTGTCGGTCAGAATTACATCGTGAAGCACCACGCGGAAATTATCTTTGTGAAGTTGCTCGATGATTTCTTTCGGGTCGGGAAAGACGCGCGGGTTCCAGGAGAAAGATCCATTTTCCGTATTCCAACCGGAGGGGCAGAAGCCAGTGCCCAGGTAGATCAGCGCATCGCAGGGAAGTTTTTTTTCGCGAAATGCTTTCGCCTCGGCGAGAACTTCTTCTCGGCTGGCCAGGGTGCGATGCGATTGCTGGTAGCCCAGGCTCCACAGCGGCGGCATTTCGACATGACCCGTAAGCCGGGCGTATTCAGCCATGATGATTGCGGGATCAGCGGAGCCGACAAAGAAGATGTCGAGGGCATTACCGGCAGCGGATGGCCGGAATGTACTTTGAGGTCCAGTGAAATCGAAGGTTCCGAAGGGCTGATGAATAAACATCGCCCAGCCTTCGGTGCTGATAATCCACGGAATAGGAACACGTCCGCCGTGCGTTGCCAGGCGATACGCGCCTTGTCCGCTCGCCATGCTGTCGGTTGAGCCGCGACGATCGAATTGAGGGCCGCCTTCGCCAAGGCCGAGCAAGGGTGAATTGTCGGTGGCGAAAGAGACGACGCCGCTCCCCCGTTCAATCGTGAGTCGCTGAATTTGACGACCTTGGAGCGTGGAAATAGTGAAAACAAGCGGAGTCTGCGACACGTGAACCTGCAAGTGGCCAGCCTGAAATTCTTTTGCCGTCGAATCACTTTGCAATGTTCGGAGTGGGGCGCCCCAGGATGTGTGCGCAAGCGAACCATCCAAAGGGACAGCGACGGTCTTGCCTTCTCTCACCGGCAACACAGATAGTCGCACCGTGTGCTGGCTGATTGAAGTGATCTGAACCTCCCGCTCCGAAGTGGGCTCTTCCAGAAGAATCTTCGCAACCGCACCGCGCGGCAAAACAGCGGCTGCCGACGTTGCGGCCAGTTGCTTCAGCACTCGACGGCGATTCCAGGATTGCTTCATGCCCAACTCTCGTGGTGATCTCTAATGCGAGTCGCGGGCGACGCGAGCTCCGCTATGACCCACCAGGAAATCCAGATCGGCACCGAGATGTGCCTGTTGCACATGCTCCACGTAGAGACGTTCCCAGCCGCGTTCGGGCAGAGGCGGAGCACTCCATTGTGCGCGGCGGCGCGCGAGAGTTGTGTCATCAACGTCCAGGCGAATGAGCCGTTGCGCAACATCCAGCGTCACAAAATCGCCGGACTGTGCCAACGCGAGTGGGCCACCCGCCGCAGCTTCGGGCGAAATATGAAGCACGACGGTGCCGTAGGCGGTGCCACTCATGCGCGCGTCGGAGATGCGGACCATATCGGTCACGCCTTTGCGCAAGAGTTTCGGAGGAAGCGGCATGTTGCCGACCTCAGCCATGCCGGGATAGCCGCGCGGGCCGCAATTCTTGAGAACCATCACGCAGCTCTCATCGATATCGAGTGCTTCGTCGTTGATGCGGGCATGAAAGTCTTCGATGGAATCGAATACCACAGCACGCCCGCGGTGCTGCAGGAGCTGAGGGCTGGCTGCAGACAGCTTAATTACGGCGCCGTCGGGCGCGAGATTTCCACGCAATACTGTGATCCCGGCATTTTCTTTGAAGGGCGCGGCGAAGGGATGAATTACATCGCGATTCCAGCAAGGTGCTTCTTTGACGTTCTCCCAGATTGACTTGCCGTTGACGGTGAGAGCGTCACGGTGCAAGGCTCCAGCTTCGCCCATTTCCCTGAGAACGGCAGGAAGGCCGCCGGCGTAATAGAGATCCTCCATCAGATATTTTCCGGAGGGTTGCAGGTTCACCAGGCAGGGCAGAGTTGCGCCAAGACGTTCAAAGTCGTCGAGCGCGAGGGGCACGCCAATGCGGCCTGCGATCGCGATCAAATGGATGACCGCGTTGGTCGATCCACCAATGGCGGCATTGGCACGGATGGCGTTTTCAAATGCCTCTCGCGTCAGAATGCGAGACATGCAAAGGTCGTCGCGAACCATCTGCACAATGCGTCGGCCGCTCAACTGGGCCAGCGTACTGCGGCGCGCGTCGACCGCTGGAATCGCCGCATTGCCCGGCAAACTCATGCCGAGGGCTTCCACCATATTGGCCATCGTGGAGGCCGTGCCCATGGTCATGCAATGGCCCTTGGAGCGATGCATACAGCTTTCCGCTTCGAAGAACTCAGCGAGTTTCATCTCTCCGGCACGCACCTGTTCGTGCATTTGCCAAACGCCGGTCCCCGATCCGAGATCGTGGCCATGAAATTTCCCCGAAAGCATCGGACCGCCGGAGAGGCCAATGGTCGGCAGATCGCAGGACGCAGCACCCATAAGAAGTGAAGGAGTCGTCTTGTCGCAACCCATCAGCAGAACTACGCCGTCGAGGGGATTTCCGCGAATGGATTCTTCCACGTCCATGCTCGCAAGATTGCGGAAGAGCATGGCCGTGGGACGCAGAAGAGTCTCTCCGAGCGAGAGTACGGGAAATTCCAGTGGGAAGCCGCCTGCCTCCCATACCCCACGCTTCACATAATCGGCCAATTCGCGAAAATGGCCGTTGCAAGGCGTCAACTCAGACCATGTGTTACAGATTCCGATCACGGGACGCCCATCGAACAGGTCATGAGGCCATCCCTGGTTCTTGATCCAGCTGCGGTAGAGGAAGCCCATCTTGTCCTGGCGTCCAAACCATTCCTGGCTGCGGAGCTTTTTCATGAATGCAATACTCGAAATTGAATTTTTGGAAATGCAACGATGAAAGCGCCTCGATGATATCGTAAGCGCGGCAGTAAACGTAATCTCAATTTCCTTGACGAGCGCGCAAACGGGGTGGATGATCTCGGAAATCCAGGATTGCGGAGAAAATCGCGCGCAATCGAGAATGAGATCCGCGCGAAAGCAGGAAATCCTCCAGGGCTAACCGGTAAACGATTACTGCAGGGCTATAATTCGTATCGATATACCGCAATGGAGAAGGAGTTATGACAAAGGCGAAAGGAATGTCTCGGCGTCAGTTTGTCAGCACCGCAGCAGGAGTAGCCGCTATTTCATCTCTGGCTCCTAAGTCTGTTTTTGCGGCAACAAGAGCCGAATCCTCTGGCAGCGCTGTCTCCGCTCTACGCGATGAGCCCACTTGGAAGGATCAAGGGGTGGAGAATTTGGCCAAGTCTCCTCATGCCAAGTTGCACGACATCCCGGTGCATGCCGTCACCATCCAGGGCGGATTCTGGGGGCGCCGGCGCGAGATCAACGTGACAAAGAGTATTCCGAGCATGCATGACTTGCTCGAGGCCAACGGACGCATGAACAATTTTCGCCGTCTGGTCGGCAAGAGTAACGCCCCGCAAATCGGTCCGGTGTTCTCCGATTCCGATGTTTACAAGTGGACGGAAGCGGTTGGGTTCGTTTTGCAGTCGGGTGATCGTCCTGAGCTGCGCTCCATGGCCGAGAAATTGATCGACGAAGTTGTAGCCGTCCAGGAGCCCAACGGTTATCTCAACACTTACTATCAGGAAGAGCACAAATCCCTGCGGATGCTTCCACAAACGCAGACCACCGGACACGAACTCTACAACATGGGTCACATGTTGCAAGGGGCCATTGCTTACTACCGGGCCACTGGCGATCGCAAGTTGCTGGATGCGGGCATTCGCTTCGTGAATGATTTTCTACTGCCCAACTATGGCCCCGCTCCGAAGAAGCCGATTGTTTCAGGACATCCGGAGATCGAGATGGGGCTGATTGAGCTCTATCGGATTACCGGCGACAAGCGGCAACTGGACTTGGCCGGCTACATTTTGCAGGGAGACAAGCGCATCGAGCTTCCGGAGCACCGGACTATTTACATGTTTAGCGGCACCCCGTTCACTGCAAGAACCAAGTTGGAAGGGCATGCGGTTCGCGCCATGTACGCGTGCTGTGGCGCGACTGACTACTACATGGAAACCGGAGATGAAGCTTACTGGCAAACCTTGAACAGGCTCTGGGACGACATGACATCGACCAAGATGTACGTCACTGGAGGCGTCGGCTCGCGATCGGATGGCGAAGCATTCGGCGACGCGTACGAACTGCCGAATTTCCGGGCTTACGGAGAGAGTTGTGCCGCCATCGGCAATATGATGTGGAACTGGCGCATGCTGGCCGCTACTGGGGACGCCAAGTTCACCGATGTCATCGAACGAGCCTTGTACAACGGCATCAACTCCGGCATGTCGCTTGATGGCGTGATGTATTGCTATCGCAATCCGTTGGCCTTCGACGCAACTACCGGCGACAAGATTCGCAATCCCTGGTACGACGTCACCTGCTGTCCGCCGAATCTCGAGCGGACCTTTGGTTCCTTGCCGGGATATTTTTACAGCACGAGCAGCGACGGAGTGTACGTGCATCTTTATGACAACTCGCAACTCGACTGGCATCTGGAAAATGGCACCGGGCTGAAAATTGCGCAGACAACAAAATATCCCTGGGATGGCGGGGTGGAGATGGCGATTGCGCCGGCGCAGCCGTCAGAATTTAGCGTCTATCTAAGAATTCCCGGATGGGCGGATCGTGCGGACGTTACTGTGAATGGAAAAGGCTGGAGCGGTGTTACACCCGGGAAATATCTCGAAATTCGGCGGCGGTGGTCGCAGGGCGATATGATCCGTTTGCAAATGCCAATGAACCCGCAAGTGCTCAGCGCAAACCCGCGCGTGGCCGACGATACCGGCCGCGTCGCGGTTCAACGCGGCCCGTTAATTTATTGCCTCGAAGGGATCGATCAACCTCAGGGAGTCGAACTCAGCGAGGTGGGCCTGCGCGTGGGTAAGCAACCGGAGTCGGAGTTTCACAGCGAATTCAGAGGCGATCTCCTGGATGGAGTCGTCGTGCTGCATCATCCCGGCGTGGTCGCGGAGAACGGTGCATCCCGTAGTGTTCTTTACCCGCGGTATCGGGGAGAGTCGGTAAAGACCCATCGAGTTGATCTCACGTTTATTCCTTATTACGCGTGGTCGAACCGCGTGGCGACGGGGATGCAGGTCTGGACACCTTTGCTGGAATCGTGATTGCCGCGGTGGACCGCAATTGGTGGCAGGTTCGAGGACGTGCCGATTGTTGCGCTGGAGAATTGCTGTCCTGGTGAGTGCGGCGATAGCGATCAGCTATCTGGATCGGCAGACACTTCCGGTTGCGGTGAATGCTATCTCGAAAGACATCCCTCTTTCCAACCAACAGTTCTCCACGTTGCAGTCTGCGTTCTTGCTTTCGTACGCGTTCATGTACGTCGGCGGAGGAAAGTTAGCCGATGCTCTCGGGACGCGCACAGGGTTCACCGTGATCATGATCTTCTGGTCGCTGGCTTGCGCGAGCCACGCGCTGGCAATGACTTTCGTGATGCTGGCCGTAAGCAGGTTCCTGCTCGGCATGGGAGAAGGTGGCGGCTTTCCTGCAGCCACGCGAGCGGTGGCCGAGTGGTTCCCAACCAGCGACCGTTCTTCCGCTATGGGCATTATCAATGCGGGAACTTCAGTCGGAGCAGTCATTGCTCCGCCGCTGATCGCGGTCATTCTCAGCTTTGCGAATTGGCGGTGGATCTTTGCGATCTCAGGCGCGCTCGGACTTTTGTGGACGGCGTGGTGGCGGCTTTCCTATTTCGTCCCGCAGTCCGACAGTGTGAACTCCGGCGCACAGTCCACGCCGCACTCATCCGGGCCAAATCCACGCTGGATCTCCCTGCTGCGCATTCGGGAGGTGTGGGGGATGGTCGTCGCAAAATTCCTGAGTGACGCTGCCTGGTACTTCTATCTCTTCTGGTTGCCGAAATACCTGTACGACGCGCGCGGGTTCAACACCAAGGCGGTGGGAGCATTTGCCTGGATCCCTTATGCTGCAGCTGGAATCGGATGCCTTGCCGGCGGTTGGTTCTCCAGCTACCTGGTACGGCGCGAGTTCTCGTTGGATGTAGCCAGGAAATTGGCTCTCGGGCTGAGCGCAGCCGTTATGCCTCTGATTATGCTGGTTCCACACGTTGCGGTGACGTGGGCAATTGCAATTTTCAGCATTGCTTATTTTGGACAGCAATCCTGGTCAACTTTGATCATGGTCTTGCCGGCTGATCTCTTGCCGCGGCAGGTGGTCGGCTCCGTCGCGGGATTAGTGGGCTTCGGAGGAGCCATGGGCGGAATCGTATTCGGACAGCTCGTAGGCTATTTGCTGGATCACGGAATCGGCTACGGCACCGTGTTCATGCTGGCGGGAATGTTTCACGTGGTGGCATTCATGGTCATTTTAGGCGCGATTCCCGCCTTTCAACCTGCCGATATCGAGCGCCGCCTGAGATATCAAGGAGCTCAATGAAGATCAAAGAGATTCGCACGCGAGTGTTCCGCTGGCGCGGCAAGACGGTTCCGTTGCCGCCGCACTTCTGTACGAATCCCATGGACCTTCTGCAGTTGCAGCAAGCGTCCATGGGCACCTTCACCTTTCATGGATGGCTCGTGGTTGAGGTCCTCAGTGATGACGGCCTTGTGGGCATTGGCAATGCGGCTCTGGCTCCGCAGCTTACAAAGCAAGCAATAGACCTTTACCTCAAGCCACTGTTGATCGGACAAAATCCGTGGGACATCGAGTTCCTGTGGCAGCACATGTATCGCAAAACCATGGCCTTCGCCCGTAAGGGCATTGGTATGGTTGCGATCAGCGCGCTTGATATCGCGCTCTGGGACCTCTTGGGCAAATCGGCGAAGCAGCCGGTCTTCCGTTTGCTGGGAGGAAGAACGAAGCCCAAGATCCCGGTGTATGCCAGTCGTCTCTATGCGACCGAGTTGGGCGAGTTGGCTGCGGAGGCGAAGCGCTACAAGAATGACGGCTTCAAGGCGATGAAGCTTCGTTTCGGGTGGGGACCTGTGGATGGCGCCGAGGGCATGCAGCGCAACGTCGATCTGGTTCGCACGGTGCGAGAGACGGTGGGAAACGATGTTGATGTAATGGCTGACGCCTATATGGGGTGGACGCTCGATTACGCGAAGAGAATGCTTCCCCTGCTGGAGCCCTTTCAGCTTCGCTGGCTGGAAGAGCCCGTCATTCCTGATGACATCCATGGCTACGCCGAGTTGAAGTCGTACGGTCGAATTCCGATTGCGGGTGGCGAGCACGAATTTACCCTGTTTGGGTTTCGCGATCTGCTGCAGACTCGTGCGTTGGATTACATTCAGTTCGATACCAATCGCGTGGGCGGAATCACTCAGGCCCGCAAGATTGCTGCGCTCGCTGAAGCGCACGGCATTCCGGTGATTCCACACGCGGGCCAGATGCACAACTATCACGTAGTCATGGCAAGTCTCAATTCCCCGATGGCTGAATATTTTCCCGCAGTGGATGTTGAAGTGGGCAATGAATTGTTCTGGTACCTGTTCGCCGGTGAGCCAACAGCGAAAGACGGATTCATCAATCTGGCCGATGATGTGCCCGGTCTCGGGCTGTCTATTAATGACGCTAGTTTGCGAGATTTCGAGATTGTCGACTAAAGGAGCAAGAGAGATCCGATGATGCGGCTCGTGCAACTTAAGAAAGGACCTGTGCGGCGCGTGGCGCTGGTAGACGAACCTCATCTGCGCATGCTCGACGGATGCACTTCCGTCTATGAACTTGCAACCTGCGCCCTCCGGACAGGATCGAAGCTCAACGATTTGGCGCAGACGCGACTGACCCCGGAGCGCTTGGATTACGATCTTGTGTACGGCGGGAAATCGGAATGGAAGCTTTTGCCGCCGATTGATCATCCCGAAGAGCCTGCCCGCTGCATGATCTCGGGAACTGGGCTCACTCATCTGGGCAGCGCGCGCGATCGCCAGTCGATGCATGCTATCGCCGCAGATGAAATGACCGACAGCATGAAGATGTTTCATTGGGGCCGGGAAGGAGGCCGTCCGGCAGCGGGACAAGTCGGCATTGCTCCGGAGTGGTTCTACAAGGGCACGGGGACGAGTCTGCGCGCGCATGGACAGCCGCTCGAGATTCCCTCTTACGCAGAGGACGGCGGCGAAGAGGCAGAGATTGCCGGCGTCTACCTGGTTGGCCCTGATGGAACGCCTCATCGCATTGGCATGGCCGGTGGCAACGAGTTCTCGGACCATCGCTTCGAAAAGAAGAACTATCTCAATCTGGCTGGATCGAAGCTGCGTACCTGCGCGCTGGGCCCTGAACTCGTATTGGATCCGCGGTTTTCCTCGGTAGCGGTGAAGGTGGAAATTAGCCGCGACGGGGGTCAACTATGGTCGGGAACGTTTCGAACTGGCGAGGATGAAATGTGCCACAGTTTACGAAATCTCGAGCACCATCACTTCAAGTTTGAAGCTCATCGCCGTCCGGGCGACGTTCACGTACACTTCTTCGGCACCGACTGCCTGAGTTTCGGAGCCGGCATCAAGCTGGAAGATGGTGACAGCATCCAGGTTTCGTTTGAGGGATTCGGTCGTCCGCTCGTCAATGTAGTGCACGTGGCGAACTCAGAGGCCGTACCCATTGAGGTGAGTTCGTTAGGATGAGAGAAATGTCGAAACCACACGTCGCAATTCTAGGCTTGGGAATCATGGGAGGCGGGATGGCTTCGCGCCTCGTGTCCATGGGATTTCCGCTCACGGTATACAACCGAACGCGCGAAAAAGCACAGAGATATGCTGCTTCCGGAGCTTTCGTCGCGGGCACTCCTAACGAGGCATCCGCGCGAGCGGAGGTGGTGATCGCCATGGTGGCTGATGACGCCGCATCCCGCGGCATTTGGCTCGGACCAGAGGGAGCGCTCGCCGGGGCTGCCCCTGGGACGCTGTTACTCGACTCCAGCACGATCTCGGTTGCCTGGGTGAAGGAACTTGCCGCTGCGGCGGCCGAGAAGGGATGCGAGTTTCTGGATGCGCCCGTCACTGGAACAAAACCGCACGCGTCATCGGGCGAACTGTTCTTCATGGTGGGAGGCTCGGCCGCAGGATTCGATCGTGCACGTGAGGTTCTTTCAGCGTTAGGAAGGGAAGTGCTGCATCTCGGCCCCACCGGAAGCGGCGCCCTCATCAAACTGATCAACAATTTCGTTTGCGGAGTCGAGGCAGCTTCCTTCGCCGAGGCCATGGCGTTGGTGAATGCGAGCGGTCTGGATCGCGAAAAATCCATTTCTGTTCTCGGAAACAGCGCGCTCGCCAGTCCGCTGATCAAAAGAATGCTGACCAGCATGGGGACGAACGACTTCACTCCGAACTTTCCGCTGAAACTCATGACGAAGGACATCGCATACGCAATGAAGGAGGCGGGCAGGGTTGGCGTTCCGCTCCAGACCGCGATACCTGCACTGCAACTCTTCAAGAATGCGGTGGAGAAGGGCTTGGGCGATCAAGACTTCTCGGCAGTGGTGAAAGCAGCGGGGAGGGGTTGAGTCTGTTACCAGGCGAGCCGGACGAGCGACATCGCTTGCCGCGGCAGAGAGAAGTGCAGGTGCAGCGAACCCTTCTGGATCGGCATCGACTCAGGAGCCTTCAGAAGTTGGAGCTGTCCTTCCTTTTGCAACTGCTCGTGTTGAGTGGCAGAGAGCGACTGCGGCGATCCCATTCGCTTCCACGCGGTGAAGGCATTGCTGTGAGTAGAGTCAATGCGGAAGTGCTCAACGACCCCGCGCGTCACCTCTGAGGGGAGTCCGTCTAGCACAAGATCAATCTCGGCTCCTGGCGCGGAGACGTCGTCATCATGGTAGTTCCAGATCAAAGCCTCGACCTCGTGTTTCCCTCTGCTAGCGATCACGTTGACATCAGGTTCGTTTCGAACACCGGCGCGCAGGACATCCTCTGAAGCCAGAGCGGCTGAACTCGTTGCGCTCAGCCGCTGGCTCCCCATCAGGCCAAACATCCGGAAGGCATTCAGTACAGGCTTGTCGATACCATTCGTGGCCAGCTCGCGGAAGCCTTCAAACGGCGGCTGGTCTTCAAACTCGAACGCCCAGGTAACTGATCCAAGAAAGTTCACGTGCTCCTTTCTGGCCAGCTCATAAATCCTGTCCAGGACTTCGGTGGTGTAAACCGCATACAGTGGACCATTGCGATACGAGTTTTGCGGATTCGTCTTGGCCGAGCAGGCGGCGCAACCTTCCGGGTCCGATTCGCCAAGAACGATGGGAAGATTCCGCCATTCAGGAAACGACGCTACGATTTTGAAGCCCTGCTCAATCGACGCCAGTTGCCGTGCGATGCCCATCTGCACATGATCGCCTTCCCACTTTGGAGAGCCCTTCGGGTGATACGAGATGAAATCCAAACGCGATCCGATCTTGCCGCTGGCGTAGTTCTTCTGGTGAGCACAATGCTCCAGAAAGAGGCGCAGGAACTCGGCGGCCTTTGGATTAGCGGGTCCGGTGCTGTCGGGGCCTCCAATGCGGGCCGCCGGCAATGCGCGCAGGATTGCATCCGCTGAGAAATCGTAGAGCTTGAAATATTCCTCGCCTGTGCCCTTCCAATAAGGAATGTCCGGCTCGTTCCACACTTCCCACAGCCACGTTTTTACTTCCGCATCGCCGTAACGCTCACGGAGATGACTCACAAACTGGAAGACGAGCTCGGACCACTTGCGATAATCCTTCGGTGGATATGCCCATCCAGTAAAGACATCGCCGTTGGGAAAACTGTGACGATATGGTTGTGGATGGGTCGAGAGAGCTTCGGGCATGAACCCCACTTCGACCAGGGGCTTGATGCCTGCGGTGTGAAACGCATCGAAAATCTGGTCGAGAATCGTCCAACTGTAAACGGCATTTCCCGCAGAGTCTTCCGTATAAACATTGGTCGAGCCCCACTTCAACGAAGAGGATCCGTCACCGGAGGTCAGAAGATTGTGCACTCGCACGTAAACGGGCGCGGGGCCAAGCGCCGCGAGTTCCGCGAGCAACTTCCTTCCATTCGGGGCGTAGCTGTAGTTGGGCTCGTCATAGCCGAAGTAGCTCCAGATCGGTGCCAGTGGCCCATCGGATTGGTTGGCATGCACATCAATTTGGACTCTCTGCGGAGTCTCCTGTGACCAGGAGGACGCGCCGGAAATGAAAATTGCGACCAGGACAATCCGGCCGAAACGCACGCGCCACTTCGCAAGATATGCTGAACGGAGGATTTCTTTATGCATTGGTCCGACGCATCATACCTTCGAGAAGCAGCGTTAGACTACTAGGCAGCGGAAAATTCATGGAATTTATGCGGGCAAATCGGCAGAGTGGCGCCAGAACCTTGGTCTCCATCAGTGGCTCTGGTCACGTGCGTGTGGCCATCGTGATCTTTTTGCTGCAGGTTGCGGTCCTTGGGCAGGCTGCTAACACCCGGATTGCATCAATTGCGTCGGCTCTCCGCAACCGTGAATTCGACAGCGCTCTGCAACTGCTTCAACCCGCACTGCAAGCATCCCCGAAAAATCCTCAATTGTGGATGTTCCAAGGTTTGGCTTATTCCGGAAAAGGTGATTCGAAGTCGGCGCTGAAGTCTTACCAAAACGCACTGAAGGAATCTCCCGACTATTTGCCCGCTCTGGAAGGAGCAGCGCAGCTGGAGTACGACGCCGGAAGCCCGGAAGCTGTTCCGCTCTTGCAGCACGTTCTGCGATTGCGTCCAGACGATGCCACCAGTCATGCCATGCTGGCTGTACTTGCCAGTAAAAAGAACGACTGTGCGGTTCCAGGGCCCATGGTCCCAGCCCAAATTTTCCTTCAACAACTTGCTGACTCTGGCTCAGGATGCTCCCACCAATGAGAACGGTGTGATGTACAACCCAGCCACGGGCCAACAACAACTTTGGAATTGGGACGCAGCTTCGCGGACCTTTGGCTTGTTCGTCGAGGACACCTGGAAAGCGCGACGGAATCTGACACTAACGCTGGGTCTTCGCTACGACGACAGCGGCAATCCCTGGTCAAAGAGTGCTGCGACCGTGTTCGGCAACTTCTATCTGGGCACCGGCAACACCCTTCAACAGGAGATCGGCAATGGTTATGCAAAAGGCACACACAACGCCTTGCTCCATTCCGTCAACAATCTGTTCAGTCCTCGAGTAGGGTTCGCGTGGGATCCAACGGGCAACGGCAATTGGGTGGTGCGAGGCGGCTTCGGCATTTACAACAACTGGCTGACCCAGGCGAATGTGCAAGAAGAATTCCGAGGCAGTCCCCCGGGGCTGGTTTTGCCAACGTTTTTCGCCGGAGGCACAGCCACGGCTCAAGCACCGATCTTCGTCCTGGGCAGCGGCAGCAAACCGCCTTTCGGGTTTGTCTTCCCCACATTCCAAGGTGGGCTGAATGCGCAGGGAGGAGTTGTAGGCGCGAGTTTCAACATCGGCGGCATCAACCCTCTGCTGAAATCTCCTAAATCCGATATTTGGGCATTGAGTGTCGAACGAAAGATCAGCAAAGTTTTTGCGGCATCCGTGGGGTACAGCGGGTCGCATTCCTACGATATTGTCGGCAACGGCAACTCGATTGGCAACGTCTCCTACGGGGTGGATATCAACGTCCAGCCTGGAGATCTCATTGCCCACCAGAGCATCGCTCCAACCCGGCTCAATCCGAGCTTCGGAGCAATCACGTATGCCAATAACGATCGTTATGGTAATTACAATTCCATCTACTTCGATTTCAAAGGGCGTTTCTCGCGCGGCTTCCTGGACTTTTCGTATACGCGTTCCAAGTCGAAGGACGACGCCTTGGCTTACCCAGATCCCTTTAACCCCCGCGCTTACTACGCGCCATCCATTTTTGATGTGCCCAATCGCTTCTCTTTGAGCTGGAATTATTCGCTCAAAGGCTTGGACAAGGGAAGCGGGGCAGTGCGGCGTATCACAGGTGGTTGGGGCCTTAGCGGTACAACCATCTTCCAGTCTGGCTACCCGTTAACGGCCATGAACTTCAACTCCTATGCGCCCATCTGCGCAGATACCTCTCCGACCGCTGCCGCCTGCCCGTCCCCGGCAAATCCGGCCGTGGGCTACGCGCCTGGTAGCGGCGACTACAACGCAGATGGCAACAATCTGGATTACCCGGATGCGGTCAGCTACCATCAGTCCACCGACAATAAATCTTGGCTCACAGGAGCGGTCCCCAAGAGCGACTTTGCCGTTCC
>CAWDFM010000010.1:0-323919 GCA_963801615.1 uncultured Acidobacteriota bacterium
TTCGCGGTTTGCGTCTGGTCTTCTTTTACCGCAGCTGTTCCAACCTTCGTCTTTTGCGTCGGGCTCTTATGCGGCATGGACGTGGCGACAAACATCAGCAAGGCTACAACAAGTGCGCCCGCGCCGATGATGACGAACCGGTTCTGCTGAAATTGTTGTCGAGCTCTGAGCTGCTCTGGTTGCAATATCGATGGGCTGTTGGTAAGTGGTCGGCAGCTCCGGAGGGGTTTTGATGCCCTCACTCGGAGAGGGTGCGGGAATGGTCGCGGTCGAGGGATCGTGTCCGTTGGGGTGGATCATTTCGCCGCTCCCATCACTGGTGCCACAAATGCAATCGGCGCTAAAACCGGCCGGTCTACTTGCTCTGCTTGAGCGATCTGGAGCACCGATCGCTCCCGAGACTCCTTGAAGGATGGCCGCTCGAAACTACTGTGCCGTCGGTCGTTGCTCCCGGTGGCAGACGGCGCGAGGTCATTCGATAGTCTTTGACCGCTACAGGTTCGGCCTTGATCACCTTATGGTGCTTTTGCTTCCCTGTCCCAGAGAGCTGCACCTGCGGCGGCAGCAATTCAACAGTTCCCGATGACGCATTTACCACGCTAAATGCGACAGTCATGTCCGAGCCTTTTTCCTCGTTCGTCCGACTGCTACTCGTCGCTCTTTGCCGTGCCAGACAAGGGGCGTCGCCAATTGCTGGCTGGGCTGCCGCCGCTCGTCGCCATCAGGCTTCGGGGAGTCACTTGGACTCGCTGGCCTTTCACTACCCAGACTCTTGGTATCGCCGATCAGAACAGTCGGGGTATACCGAGGAAATCAGGAAGCTACGCTGCGGCTGGTATTCCAGTACGTAGCGACCGCCTCGGGGTGCACCGAAGCGCCATCGCTGACTAAAGTCAATGAAACTTCGCGACCGCTGCGCGTGGTGATGAGGGCATTGCTCTTGCCCGGTTTTGGATTCGCAGGTTCGAAGAAAACTAGGCGTGGCTCAGCTTCCGAAAGCGACGAAACGCCGGAGATCGCCCAGGACGACCGAGCTGACCTCTTCCGGCAGTCGCACCGAGCTGACGAAGCCCGGGTGCAGGTGCAACACCGTAACGATTTGCGGATCTAGAGTGAGACTTACGATGTGCGCTTGCGGTGGTTCGTTCTGCGCCAGTCCTCCGTAGGTCAGGAAGCAAAGCCCTGTGAGATGCACCAAACTCGTCCGAATTTTCATCGCATAACTCTCTTCGAAGTAGGCTTTTCAGGATCGTCCGCAACACCGGCTTGCATAAGTGGCTCTGATTCTCGCCGCATACGACACGACATCTCGGTTGTGGTAGGAGAGGCCGCGGCTAGCAATAATGTCCTCACCCGCATAGTAAGCGGCAGCTACGAGCCTGAGATCGTTATGAAACCGTTGCATCAGCCAGGCGAGATAGCGCACGCCACCTGAGACGTTTTGGTCGACATTGCAGCGGTCGGTGCACGCCTAGTCGCTTGCCAATGGCGGGCATCAACTGCATGAGCCCAACAGCGCCTTTCGGGGAGATTACGCAGGACTGCCAATTCGATTCGCGCACGACAATGGCGCGTACCAGCGCAATCGGCACTCGATAGTGGTGCGCGTAAGCCGTGACATAGTACTCAGCTTCAGACGGTCCGGGGCTGGCGGTCTGCCCGACTGCGCCCAGCAGATCGGAGATCGTGCAAAGCATTTCCGTCATGATGAGTACCGCTTTCATGCCGTATTCCCTCGCAGGGCCTTGCAGCACTATATTGCTCCGCGTCGTAGATCAGACTGGCAAAGCCGTCACGCAGATAGCAGCTTGCGCCGGTCGGCGTCGGTCTTGGCCAGCAAGGGCAGGAGAATGTCTCGCATCTCCGCCGTAATTTGCTCTTTCCTGAGAAGTCTTAGCGCACACGCCAGATCCAGAATCTCCGAGACCGATGGCGGTTTCTCCAGGCTCCAGCCACGTAAAGCCTTGGCGAGTCCGGCCATGCCGGCATGAAATTCACGGCTAGAATCGGGCGTCCTCAGCGCCACAATCTCTGCTTCCCGTTCAGCTGTGGGGTGTTCAACCCGAAGATAAAAGCTGCGTCGGCGAGCGGATCCCCGATCCGCCGCTCCTCGTTGGAGGTGAGCACCGCGAATGGAATGCTCTTAGCCTGAATCGTGCCGAGTTTCGGAATGCTTACTGCCACACACTCAGCAATTCCAACAGCATGGCCTCAAATGCGTGGCCTACTTTATCTATCTCATCGATCAGCAGGACGACGGGCTTTTCGTATTGCAGAGCGCGCAGCAGTGGGCCGGCGCTGAAGAACCGCTGGCCATGCAACTCAATCTGGAGAGACTCCCAATCGATGCTGCTCGATGTTGGCTTTCAGCTCGACACAAAGCCTCTGCAGCGGCTCGTCGAATTTCCCAATGGCCTTCTCTTCATTGATGCCTTCATAGCACTGCAGCCGCTCGACACATGTATTGCCAGCCTCGGCAACCGCGTATGCGAGTTGCGTCTTGCCGCTGCCCGCCGGGCCTTCGAGCATATCGGTTTCTGCAGCTTCGCCGCCAGGTACACGGTTGTGCTGGCAATCGAATCGGCGATGTATCCGGTACCCCTAAGCCGTTCTCTGACTTCTTCAAGAGATGAAAACACCCGCAGCTCCCGCGCCCCAGCCGAAATTTTCGGCTGCAAGCGTCAAGAACGTAACCTCGAATGGAGTTTCGGTCAAATCGCCGGCAACCTAACGGTAGGGAAAGCGTCGTTTCGAGGGCACCCCTGAGATCAACTCCGACTTTGTCAAACGATAGCTCGCGGTGATGACTGTGCGACTTGCCCCAATTTTCGACTGCATCTATGTTGCCCTGAAGTGTAAAGTGCAGAGGTGTCAAATGAGACCAGCCGACAATGAGGCCCTACCGGTCAGGCAGATTTCGCCGGGCGTTTCGGGAACCCTTCCAACCGAACCGTTTATCAACGCAGAGCAGGCCTCTGGACTGCTGCACTTGAGCGCGAAGACGCTGCTGAGATTCGCTCGACAGGGGATTGTTCCGGCCCATCCCTTAGCGGGGACGACCCGCCGGCAATGGCGATTCTTGGAATCCGAGCTTTACGCCTGGGCTCACGAACGGGTAAATTTAGTGACGAGCGACCCGTGCCTAAATTCAAGGAGAAAATGAATGCAGGCACGATATCAGAATGGCTGTCTCACAACCATCATCCGCAAAGACGGTATTGAACGCTGGCAATTTCGCTGGCGTTCAAGGTACCCGGATGGCAGCTTGCGACCCTGCAAGAAAACCATAGGTCCCGTTAGCGAATACCCATTGAAGAGCAAGAAACTGCAGGATGCTTTGCTTGGGCTGCGAATGAAAATCAACATGGAGCCATCGACCAAGCTCAGTCCGATAACCATCGCAGCTCTGATCGAGCACTACGAACGCATCGAGCTTGCTGAACCGGAAGACGAAGAGTCCGGCAGAGCTCATTCCACCCGCAGCAGGTTGAAGTGGCTGCTCCATCGCTGGGTCGTGCCGCGCTGGGGCAAGCTGAACATTAACGATATAAAGGCCGTGGCAGTCGAGCACTGGCTGAGGAACCTCGTGAAGAAGGACACCCAGGGAGCCGAGCGTTTGGCTCGTGGGAGTAGAGCAAAAATCAGGAACGCGATGAGTGCTCTCTACAACCACGCCATACGCTGGGAATTCACGGATAAAAATCCGATCGCCGGACCGGTGAAGGGCTCAGGCGTGAGGGTGAGTTCGAAGAGGATGAGCATTCCCGACATCCTTACCATCGGCGAAATGCAGAAATTGATCTCTGCGGTTCGTCTGCGAGAGCGTGTCTTGATCTTCTTGGACATGGTCACTGGACTGCGGCGAGGGGAACTGGCTGGTTTGAAATGGGCGGATATCGACTTTTTGAACCTGCAAATCAATGTGAGCCGATCAGTCGTCGAGCAGCACGTGGGAAGGTGCAAGACGGAGGTCTCCCAGAAGCCGGTCCCGATCGATGAATATATTGCAGCCGACCTGCTTGAATGGTACCGGCACACGCCGTATCACGCTCCCACCGACTGGGTCTTCGCGACTGACAGCAACCGCGCGGGAAGGAAGCGCGGGAAACAACCACTTTGGCTGTGCAAGATCATGGGTTATCACATTCAACCCGCGGCCAAGAAGCTGAGTATCGAGAAACGTATTGGGTGGCACACCTTCCGCCGCACCTACTCAACCCTCCTCAAAGACAACGGCGAGGATGTGAAGGTAGTGCAGGAGTTGCTGCGCCATTCTTCGATCAAGATGACACTGGACGTCTACGCGCAGGCGCTCACGCCGACAAAACGGGCGGCGCAGCGCAAGGTCGTCCGGATGATTCGGGAAAATCTCGGTGTACCGCAGAGTGTACCGCGAGAAATGGGGACATCGGCCTAAGTGGTTGATTAGATTTGGCGTCCCCGACGGGATTTGAACCCGTGTTACCGCCGTGAAAGGGCGATGTCCTAGGCCGGGCTAGACGACGGGGACAGTTTGCAGCAGGAGTGCGGGAAACAACTCATCCTAGCAGTGGCCTTCGAGTCGTGTCAAAGTCTTACGCTTGGATTGACCCGCATCATTCCGAGCAGCCTAACGAGCTTGTTCCGGGCGCTGCTTCCATCTTCCCTTCGCTACACAAAACAATGTATTTACGAGCAGCCCTCGGATCAAAAATCATATATTCGGACGCACAGATTCCGCCTTCGGCAGAGAGTGTGTTTGCGTGCCATTCGACTCTATGACAACTTCAAATCACGTGCTCGCCGAGCAGTTTGAACCGACCGCAACCCGCTGCAGTTCCGGCTCTCCCGGCCTCGATGACGTGCTGGGAGGCGGTCTTCCCGCTGGCCATTTTTACTTGGTTGAGGGCGAACCCGGAACCGGCAAGACGACGCTGGCCCTGCAGTTCGTTGCCGAGGGGATCAAGCGCGGCGAAAAGGTTCTGTATGTAACCCTGTCCGAATCACGCCGGGAACTTCTTGCGGTCGCGCGGGTGCACAACTTAGGCGTGGATGGCTCCGCTGTACTCGAAGTCCGGCCCAGCGAAGAGGACCTCAGGCCAGATGGACAATACACGGTCTTCCATCCCGCGGAAGTCGAATTGAACGATCGGGTTCAAGCCATCATGGCCGAGGTAGACCGCCGCAAGCCCGCCCGCCTTGTCATTGACGCTCTTTCCGAAGTAAGGATGCTGGCCAAGGACCCCCTGCGCTATCGCCGCCAGATTCTCTCTCTGAAGCAATACGCCCCGGAGAACTGCACCGTGATGTTGCTGGACGATCGCAGCAGCCCCTATGCCGATCTGGAGTTGCACAGCATTGTGCACGGAGTCATCTCACTGGCGAGAGTGGCGCGTGAGTACGGCAAGACCCTGCGGCGTCTGGAAGTCACCAAACTTCGGGGCTGCGCTTTTCGCGAAGGGTATCACGACTATCTGATTCGCAGCGGAGGCATTGTCATTTTCCCGCGGCTGGTCGCGGCGGAATACACGAACGGCAATCCACGGCAACACCCAGCCCTGAGTGGAATCCCTGAACTCGACGCTCTGGTAGGAGGCGGGCTCGACCGCGGAACCAGCACCCTGCTCATTGGTCCGGCGGGATGCGGCAAGACGACGATTGCCCTGCGCTGGTTGACCAGTGCGGCCGAACGCGGAGAAAACGCCACCGCTTTCGTTTTTGAGGAAACCGTCGAAAGTCTGACGGGCCGGGCTGCAGGTCTGGGGATGGATCTCAGCAAACACGTTGAGTCCGGCCGCCTGACCATTTCGCATCTTGATCCCGCGGAAGTTTCTCCCGGCGAGTTCATCGATATGGTGCGCGAGGCCATCGAAAACCGCAACGTACGAAGCGTTTTGATTGACAGCTTAAACGGCTTCCTTCAAGCGATGCCAGGGGAACATTTCCTGTCTCTACACCTGCACGAACTGCTTACCTACCTGAACAACCGCGGAGTAGTGACGCTCATGATCCTGGCGCAGATGGGACTGGTAGGCAGCGCCATGCAAAGTCCGATCGACGTGAGTTACCTCTCTGACAATATCCTGATCCTCCGTTACTTTGAGGCGGCCGGAGAAATCCGCCAGGCCATCTCGATGATGAAGAAGCGGAGCGGCAGCCACGAGCGCTCGATTCGGGAACTTCGGCTTGGTCCTAAGACAATTCACGTCGGGCCCCCTCTCTCCGATTTTCAGGGAATCCTCTCCGGCAGCCCCACCTCGCTCGTACCGTCGCTCGAGAAGGGACCGCTGAATGGCTGACCTGCAAACCTTTGAAATCCCGGTGCTCGTCTTCGCTCCTTTTGGCAAGGACGCGGTCCTTATCGAAAAGGTGTTGCTGCAATCCGCATTCCGGGTTCAGACGCTGCCCACGATCGAGCAAGTATGTGCCGCGATCTCGGAAGATGCCGGGGCGGTCATTCTGACGGAAGAAGTCCTTCAGAACGGAACCATCACTGCCCTGGCGCAAAAAATATCGGCGCAGCCCCCGTGGTCGGATTTCCCTGTCTTGGTTCTGACTGGTGGCGGCCTGAGTACGGCCAGCACAGAATCCGCAGTTCGCTCGCGCGCTCCGTTGGGTAACGTGACTCTGCTGGAGCGCCCTCTGCGTCCTGTCACTCTCGTCAGCACGGTACGCAGCGCGCTGCTCGCACGCCATCGGCAGTACGAGGTTCGCGAGCACCTGCAGCGACGGCAAGCGGCAGAGGAGGCTCTACGCCGCGCACATGACGCGCTGGAGTCCCTGGTGGAACAGCGCAGCGCCGCTCTGCGCCGCTTATCGGTAAAACTGCTTGGAGTTCAGGATGAAGAGCGGCGGCGCATTGCTCGCGAGCTTCACGACAGCCTCGGCCAGGACCTCACGGCGGCCAAAATTACCCTGGACATGCTGGCCCAGGAGTCCGAGTTGGAGTCCACCCATTTGCGCGAGGCGCAAAGCTTGGTGGATCGTTGCATTTCCGACACCCGGACTTTGTCTCACCTCTTGCATCCCCCCTTGCTGGACGAGGCTGGATTCGTCTCCGCAGCCCGGTGGTACGTGGAGGGTTTTGGGCGGCGCAGCGGCATCAGTACCAAACTTGAGCTTCCCGAGCATCTCACCCGGCTGCCGCGCGGCGCCGAAACGGCGCTGTTCCGCATTCTGCAGGAAGCTCTCACCAATGTTCATCGTCACTCCGGGAGCCGGGCCGTGGATGTGCGCGTCATCGAGAGCGATGCCAAGGTGATTCTTACCGTGAAGGATTACGGCATAGGCGTGCCCCGCGAAATTCTGGATCGTTTCTGGAAAACCGGCAATACCGGGGTCGGACTGGCCGGGATTCGAGAGCGACTGAAAGAACTCGCAGGCGTTCTCGAAATCGAGTCCAACCTGGATGGAACCCTGCTGCGTGCCACCATTCCATTTCCATCCTCCGAAACCAAGGGACGCGAGGGGACGGAACCAGTTTTTATGCAGGACGAGACTCCGCGTGCGCTTCCCCTGGATTAGCAGGCACTCGGCGTGAACTGCCCTCCAGCGCATTAGAATAGAAGCGATACGAATAGGGTGCGAATTATGGCTGATCCCCTCTACCTGAGCCTGTGGTTCCCGGACTTCAACGGGCCAGCCATGGTGCTTCACATCAACGCCGTCCTGCAGCAGTTCCCTTTTTCCGAGCAGCGTCCCGGAGTTACCTACGTGGCGGTGCAGCCGGTTTCGTGGAATGAAGCCAGCATTCTCGAACAACGCTATTCGCCAGGGATTCCGCCGGAACAGGCAATGGTAGTCGCCGCCGATTTGATTCACGATGACTACGCATATCTTTTCGAAGCCTACTGGGATCTTTGGACGCCAAACGAACAGGGAGAATGGCTTCTCGTCCCGAGCCTAGTTACGTTCTCGGCGCAGGGGGAGGAATTTGAAGAAGGCACCCAGCAAGAGACCGGACATATTCAGATCGACTTCGGCCTCGATTCCCTGTTTGTTCAGGAACAGGTCAAACTCACGGAAGAGACTCAGGCAAGAATCCGGGAGAATGTTCTGCGGCTGCTGGAATTCACGAAGAAAATCGAAATGAAAACGCGTGCGACCTCGCGCCGGCTGTGGTCGGAATCCGACGAAAGCCTGCCGCAGAAGCTTATTGCCCGGCTGCAGAAAGTGCAGTGATCAAACCACAACGGCAGAAGACGATGAGGACGCGGAGGGTTGATAATGGTTCACAATTCGCGGGATCCCGCGTCGCAGATGGACCACATTGAAGTTAATCAACAGCCCCACCTGCTTCTCCGATTTCAGCCCGCGTTTTCTGTGTTCATGTTTCAGGCACTCCTCGTATACAGCCTCCAAAAGCCCCGGGCCCAAAGCCGTATGCACCTTCATCGCTGCATCGACAATGGACCCGGTGATCTCGTTGATGTCCACGAAGACGCCTAACCCTCAGCGTCCCCAGCGGTTTTCATTTGGTCCGTCCACCCTCGACTTTCAGCTTTTCAGCCGCCCCAGCTTGCGCCGCTGCCAGCCGTGCGGTCAGCACGCGGAACGGAGAGCAAGAAACATAGTTCAGACCTGTGCGGTAGCAGAATTCGACCGACGAAGGTTCGCCGCCGTGCTCGCCGCAGATTCCCACTTTCAAGTTTGAACGAGTCTTGCGCCCGCGCTCAGTTGCCATCTTGACCAACTGTCCCACACCTTCTTGATCCAGCGCGGCGAACGGATCCTGCTTCAAAATGCCTTCCCCTAGGTACGTGGGCAGCACTTTGTTGACGTCGTCGCGCGAGAAGCCGAAGGTCGTCTGCGTAAGATCGTTGGTACCGAAGGAGAAGAACTCGGCTTCCTTAGCGATCTCATCAGCAACCAGCGCCGCTCGCGGCAATTCGATCATGGTGCCGACCATGTAGTCGACCTTCATGCCCTTCTCTTTGAAGACCTCTTCGGCCACACGGCGCACGATGGCACCCTGGTTCGCCATCTCTTTCAAAGTGGCGACCAATGGAATCATGACTTCGGGAAGCACCTTAATTCCCTTCTTCGTGCAATCCACTGCGGCTTCGAAGATGGCGCGGGCCTGCATCTCGGTGATCTCGGGATAGGTAATGCCAAGACGGCAACCACGATGTCCGAGCATGGGATTGAACTCGTGCAACTGCTCAACCCGAGCCAGCAGCGCAGGCAAAGCCTTCTTCAGATCGCCGACGCCCTTGATGCTGTAGTCTTTGTACTTCCTTACCAGCTCGCTCTTTTGCTTTCCCGTCATGGCGGAGAGCGTTGCGATGTCCACCATCAGCTCTTCCCGGCGCGGCAGGAACTCGTGCAGCGGCGGATCCAACGTGCGGATCGTGACCGGCAATCCGTCCATCGCCGTAAACACTCCGGCAAAATCTTTTCGCTGCAAGGGTAAGAGCTTCTTCAAGGCGGCGCGGCGGTCCTTCTCGTTATTCGCCAGAATCATGGCGCGCATGTGCGGAATCTTTTCCTCGCCGAAGAACATGTGCTCGGTGCGGCACAGCCCGATGCCTTCCGCTCCGAACGCACGAGCCTGGACGGCGTCGCGTGGAATATCCGCATTGGCGCGGACTTTCATGGTGCGGTGCGGATCGGCCCACTGCATAAACTTCTGCAGTTCGGGGTCGTCCGCATTCGGAGGAATCGTGCTCAGCTTGCCCTTGATCACGCGTCCGGTCGTGCCGTCGAGAGAGATCCAGTCGCCCTCGTTGAATACCTGGCCCTTGACGCGCATCTGGCGTGCCTTCTCGTTGACATCGACATCGCCCGCCCCCGCCACGCAGCACTTGCCCATACCGCGCGTGACTACGGCCGCATGGCTGGTCATGCCGCCACGGGACGTCAGAATGCCTTTAGCAACTTCCATTCCGTGAATGTCTTCCGGAGTAGTCTCGGCGCGCACCAGGATCACCGAAGCCTTGCTGTCCTTCTGAACCGCTTCCACGGCTGCGTCCGCGGTGAAGACAATCTGTCCGACGGCTGCACCTGGCGACGCAGGTAATCCGGTCGCGAGCACTTCCACCTTCGTGCTTTTCTCGTCGAGGCGTGGCACCAGGAAATCGTAGAGCTGGTTCGGCTCGACGCGGAAGATGGCTTCTTCCTTGGTGATCAGCCCTTCATCGACCATCTGGAGCGCTACGCGTACCGCCGCAAGACCTGTACGCTTGCCGTTGCGGGTCTGCAGCATGTAGAGCTTGCCATCCTGGATGGTGAACTCAAAGTCCTGCATGTCTTTGTAGTGCTTCTCCAGGCGCGTGGTGATTTCGCGCAGCTGGTCGTAAACGTGGGGCATGATCTTCTTCAATTCGAGAATTGGAACTGGAGTGCGCACGCCCGAGACCACATCCTCGCCCTGCGCATTCATCAGGAACTCGCCATAAAACTCGTTGGTGCCCGTGGCAGGATTGCGCGTGAAACCCACGCCCGTGCCGCTGGTGTCACCCAGGTTGCCGTAAACCATGGCCTGCACATTCACCGCGGTCCCGAGCATGTCATCGATATTGTTGATGCGGCGATAGTGTTTCGCCCGGTCGTTCTGCCAGGAGCGGAACACGGCATCGCGCGCCATGACGAGCTGTTCGCGAGGATCCTGTGGGAAGTCGCGTTTGGCATGCTTCTTCACGACTTTCTTGTACTCGGCGATGACTTCCTGCAGAGCCTTGGCATCCAGGTCGGTATCAAATTTCGTCTTCTTCTGTTTCTTCTTGGCGTCGAACACTTCGTCGAACGCCGACTTCTCAATATCGAGCACAACGTTGCCGAACATCTGGATCAAGCGTCGGTAGGAGTCGGCCGCGAAGCGCGGATTATTGCTCCGCTTGGAGAGCGCCTGGACGCTCTGATCGTTCAAGCCGAGGTTCAGAATCGTGTCCATCATGCCGGGCATGGAAAACTTCGCGCCGGAGCGCACGCTCACCAGCAAAGGATTCTCGCCCTGCCCCAGTTTCTGCCCCTGCAAAGACTCCAGCTTGGCGAGCGCCTCGTCCATCTGGCGATCGACATCGGGCGACAATCCGCCGCGCATGTATTCCCGGCAAGCCTCGGTCTGGATGGTGAATCCCGGAGGCACGGGCAGTCCGGCGTTGGTCATCTCGGCCAGTCCGGCACCCTTGCCGCCGAGCACGTCTTTCATCTTGCCGTTGCCGTCGGCTTTGCCCCCACCGAAAAAGTACGCATACTTCGTCGCAGGCTGCTTGTTGGAGGTCTTCTTTTCGTTTATTTCAGTTTCGGGGAGAGTCACGGTCGCCATTTGGATGAGTCCTTTGTCTTCAAAATTTCACGCGAAATTGCAATTTGGTAATTTTGTAATTTTGGAATTTGGTAATTGAGTAATTGAAAACAATCGCTCCTGCCAGGTTTAAAATTACGAAATTACACAATTACTAAATTGCTCTTATGCCTTGCCTTCGGACACGATCTCGGAAAAATCGGCGATCGTGGAGAATTCTCGTAAAAACGTCCGCAAGAGCGCCAGACGGTTGGCACGAATCCGCTGGTCCTCGACCATAACCATTACTTTGTCAAAAAACTTGTCCACCGGCTCGCGCGCCGTCGCCAGTAATTGCAGCGCCGGCAAGTATTGCTTGTTGTTACGCTGCTGCTCCACCTTCGGACCGCTCTGCTGCAAATACACAAAAAGGTTCTTTTCTTCCTCGGCGGAATCCGGCAAAGACTCGGCGCTCGCGGCCGGCTCAATTCCCTTCTCTTCCGCCTGCCGCAAAATATTCCGCATGCGCTTGCAAGCCGCTCCGATGGCTTGAAACTCTGGCATGTGCAGAACGCGTTTCACCGCCTCCGCTCGCGCCAGCGCATCGACTACATCATCCGCGTCGGCTCCAAGCACCGCTTTCACTACGTCGTAGGCATAGCCGCAGACATCGCGCAGGTAGAACTCCAGCCGCTCGCGGAAGAACGTCTCGATCGAGTCCATATATTTCTGGTCATCGACGAACTTCTTCTCCGCCTGCGACTTGTGGTACCCGGTGCGGGCATCCTGCATCAATTCGCGCAGACGCAGCGGCAACTTCTTTTCGGCGATCACTTTCACGATTCCGTTCGCCTGACGGCGCAGCGCAAATGGATCTTTCGACCCGCTCGGCACCAGGCCCAGGGCAAACATTCCTGCAATCGTGTCGGCCTTATCTCCGATCGAAAGCACCGCCCCCTCAAGCGAGCGCGGAACGGAATCGTCGGTCGACTCCGGTTTGTAGTGATCGTAAATCGCATCCGCGATGGCAAGACGCGTAGCCTCGGGCAGAGTCGTATCCAAAGGTTGCACTCGGGCGTACAACCCACCAACAATGCCCTGCAGTTCGGTAAATTCCTTCACCAACTCCGTGGTCAGGTCGGTCTTAGCGAGACAAGCGGCCTTGTGAACTACTCCGGGACGTACGGTAACTCCACGCTGCTTCAGTTGTTCGTTGAGCCAACTGCACAAGCGCTGGACGCGCTGTGTCTTCTCGTAATAGCTCCCCAGATCCTTCTGAAAGGTCACGTGCTTCAGCGAGTCGAGCCGCTCCAGCAGTGATTTCTTCTGATCTATTTCCCAGAAGAATCGCGCATCATTGAAGCGCGCCCGCAGCACTCGCTCGTTCCCATGCCGAATTAATCCCTGCGGATCGCTGTCGGTGTTGAGCACGGCGAGAAAATGGGGCAGCAACCTGCCGCCGGCATCCTGGATAGCGAAATACTTCTGGTGATCGCGCATTACAGTGACCAACACTTCTTCGGGCAGCGTCAGGAACTGGGGGTCAAAGGCGCCCAGGATCGCGGAAGGAAACTCGGTGAGATTGACGACCGTGTCGAGCAGGGGCTTGTCCTCGCGCCAGTGCGCGCCAGGAATCGTCCGGGTGGCGGCATCGAGAGCCTTGCGAATCTGCTGCTCACGCTCCGCGCGGCCCAGCACCTTGGCCCCTCGCAGAGCGTCAACGTACGCCGAACCGGCTCGGGAAATGTTCACCGCAGCATCTGTCAGAATGCGGTGCCCACGCGACTGATTACCAGCCTGAATGCCGTCGAACTCGAGCGGAATTGTCCGGTCATCCAGCATGGCCACCAGCCAACGCACTGGACGCACAAAGCGTTCATTCGGCTTGCGCCAGTACATGTTCTTCGGCCAATAAATGGTGGCGATTTCTTTCGGCAAATTATCTGCCAGGATCTCCGCGGCGGAACGGCCTTTCCTGGTGACCTTCGCCGCAAGGTACTCGCCCTTGGGAGTGGAGACTCTTTCCAATTGCGAAACATTAACTCCAGCTTTTTTCGCAAAGGCGTGTGCGGCTGGCGTAGGCTGGCCGTCTTTGTAGGAAACCTGCGCCGAGGGACCGGTGATCTGCTCGGTGACATCCTCTTGAGCAGTGGCGATGCCAGGCGCGAGGATCGCGAGCCGGCGCGGAGTTTCAAACGAAGTAATGAGCCCGCCGCCCAGACGTTCGCGAACGAGCAACGCTCGCACGCGTTCGCGCAGTTCCTCGGACGCACCGTCGATCATGCGCGCCGGAATCTCTTCGCACCCAATCTCTAGAAGGAAATCTGGCATGCTTTCATTCCGTTCAGTCTCTCAAACCTTTAGTCCCACAGAATGTGATGTAAATCACAAACGCGGAGGCAGTCCCCATTCAGGCCCTTCGCGAAACGTCAGGAACCAACCGGCGAAAGCGCTTCTTTCTTGATCTTCTTCTTTTCTGAAGCCGGTTCAGCCTCTGAAGAGCGTTCCGCCGGCTCCGTTCTCTGCTGATCCACCCACGCTTTGGCGATGGCCACCGCGAGCGCACGCACGCGCGCAATTACCCCCACTCGCTCAGTGACAGAAATCGCACCGCGAGCATCAAGGATGTTAAACGCATGAGAACACTTCAGGCACAGATCATAGGCAGCTAACAGCGGGAATCGGGGTTTCTCGCGAGCGAATCCGTCGGCGTGCGTCTTATCCTTGGCCAAAGCCGCGTAGCCCTCGAGCAGCGCCCGGCATTCCGCCTCGCACAGCTCAAAGTGCTTCCAGGTCTTTTCTACGTCGGCCAATTCGAAGTTGTAAACGGAAAACTGCAACTCGTCCGCGAGCCGCACGTCACCGTACTTCACGGGCTTACCCGTGTCCGGATCGCGGGCCCACACGATGTCGTAGATCGAATCCACATCCTGCAAAAAAGCGGTGATGCGCTCCAGCCCGTAAGTCAGCTCAGCGCAAATCGGCAGGAGATCGATCCCGCCGCACTGTTGGAAGTAGGTGAACTGCGTGATCTCGAGTCCATCGAGCATCACCTGCCAGCCCACACCCCACGCGCTGAGGGTCGGCGCTTCCCAGTTGTCTTCTTCGAACTTGATGTCATGCTGGCGCAGATCGATCCCGATCGCGCCCAAGGACTCCAGGTACATCTCCTGCACATTCTCCGGCGGAGGCTTCAAGATAACCTGCAACTGCATGTGCTTGAACAGCCGGTTGGGATTCTCGCCGTAACGTCCATCCGCCGGACGCCGCGAAGGCTGCACATACGCAACCTTGTAAGGCTGCGGCCCAAGCACCCGCAGGAACGTTTCCGGAGCCATGGTTCCTGCTCCCACCTCAGTGTCGTAGGGCTGCTGCAGCACGCATCCGCGCTCTGCCCAAAAAGTCTGCAGGCGAAGGATGAGTTCCTGGAACGTCAGCGGATTGGAGGAGCTTGATTTCATGAACGGCTGCCAACTCCCGCCTTCTAGCCAAACGATATTGTTGGATAGAGTAAGAAGCTAGTGCTGGAACTCTCTGTTGCGGGAAACCCCAGCAGATTAACTTCTGATTGTAATTGAAGCGGACGGCACCCGTCAGCCCGTGCCCCAGATTCGTTGACGCATTCGGTTCGTCGCTAGCTTCAAAAGTCGCTTTTTTGGAGCATGCTCGCGGTCACCAATTTCTTCTCGATATGCCGCTGCAGGATCTGAATGGCAAATCTTCGCAGGTCAGCTCCCTGGGCCTTGGGCCAGGGTTCTCCCAGCAGGGCGTCGACAGGCGCCCGAAACACCTGCCCCGCCAACACGCGGGATTCCGGGGAAAGCTCCGAGGAGGCCAGCCGCTTGTCGTCGGCACACATCAGCCCGTCCGAGAGAGCGTGGAAGTAAGCGCGCGATCCATTCAGATTGCGGCCGCATACGACGCATTCATTTAACTCTGGCAGAAATCCCACCAGCCGCGTCATCCACAATTCGAAATATGTAACCGGCATCCAGATTTCCGGTCCGGTCAATACATGGAGCACCGAAAGGGTAAGGCGAAAGATAGCATCGTTGGCCTCGTGATCGGGGAGCAATTCGTCCAAGAGTTCCGCGATGTGCCCCAGCGCCACTGCACGCGGATAACTCACCTCAAATACCAGCGGCGACTCCAGAACGTCGCAGGAATCCAGTCGTGCCAGTTCTTGCCGCTCGCGGACATCGTAGAACGCGCGTACGTACGTAAGCGGCTCGAGCGCCCCACCGAAACGCCGCCTTGACTTCTTCGCCGACCGCGCTACGCCGTGGACTTTGCCTTCCAGGCGGGTAAACAGAGTCACCAGAAGGTCGGCCTCGCGCAGGGAATAGGTGCGCAGCACGATCGCTTCTGACTCTCTCAGGGCCATGGGGATTCAGCAAAGAATGCTTGATTCTATGGTATGGCACTTGGCTACGTCAGCCGGAAGCCCCACCGAGGAGGTCCGATATACTTTCAGAACCGTGAAAAGAGTCATCCCAGTCCTCTTCGTAATCCTCAGCGTCATTCCCCATCTGGTGGCGGCTGATGAATCGTTCTCTCGGGTGAAAGTGCCCGATGCAAAGGGGAAACCAATCAACGCTGTGCTGACCTTCAGCGATCAGAATAACGCTGTAGAGATACGTCCAACCAGGGGTAACGGGCTGACGATCGCTTATAGCCGGATCTACAAATTTTCCTACGAATACACCAAGCGCCATCGCGTCAGCGAGGGCACTCTTGTCACCGCGCCACTTGGCATTGGAGCTCTTATGATGCTTACGAAAGGGAGGAGCCACTGGTTGCAGATCGACTACGATGACCCACAGAACGTCCGCAAAGCCTACGTACTCCGCATGGATAAGCGCGATTACCTGCGCATCCTGGAAGCAGTGAAGGCTCATACCGGAAAAGATGCGGATGTGCTCGGCAATGCCAATAAACGATAGGTATCCAATCGCCGGCGGTCGCAAAGCATATTTACGCATCCGCGCGCGATCGGCTGGCATCTTCTTGTTTATGCCCATGCACCGCGGTTTCACTTGACGGCCCGCCTAAAACGCCCGTGTGTCGTTCCCAAAAACTTTCCCCTCCCCGCTGAAAAAAGGAAGCCGATTATGCGTAATACCATTCTCTCGCTCTGTCTCCTGGCTCTATCAGTTTCCGCGGGCGCACAGGAGTCACGCCATTTTATTTTTCACTACGCATTCACCGTAAACAGTACCGCCGGCAAAAGACTTCGCATTTGGATTCCCGCCGCGCAGTCCGATGCCTTCCAGGATGTGAAAATCATTTCGGCGAAAGGCGATCTGCCTTTCAAGAAGACGCGCGAATCGAAGTATGGAAACGAGATCTACTTTGCGGAGGGGACCGCCCGGCAAGCCGACCTTCACTTTGATGTTCAGTACGACATCGTGCGTCATGAGCGTACGGCGCTGAACCCATCGCCTCATCTGGCAAGGACGGCTCTTACCCGGAGAGAACGTGAACAAGATCTACAGGCCAACGCCCTGGTCCCCATCACGGGCACGCCCGCCGTTCTGGCGGCCCAAGTCGCGCAGGGTAAAGCTGGGCCGCTGGACAAAGCGCGCGCCATTTACGATTACGTCTTCACGACCATGCGTTACGAGAAGACCGGCACGGGCTGGGGCCGCGGGGACGTTCTCTACGCCTGCGATGCCAAAAAAGGCAACTGCACCGATTTTCATTCGTTATTCATCGCCATGGCACGGTCCCAAGGCATACCGGCGCGCTTCGAGATCGGCTTCCCCATTCCCGAGGACAAGCATTCGGGCGAGATTGCAGGCTATCACTGCTGGTCCGATTTCTATGTCGACGGAAAAGGATGGATTCCGGTGGACATTTCCGAAGCCTGGAAGCATCCAGACAAGCGCGATTATTTCTTTGGCTCGCACGATGCCAACCGGGTGCAGTTCAGTATGGGGCGGGACTTGCGCCTGAACCCGCCACAAGACAGCAATGCGCTGAATTACTTTGTCTACCCCTATGTGGAAGTGGACGGGAGAGAGTACGCAAATGTCTCGTTAGCTTTTTCGTTCGCCGACGTGCCGGACGAGAAAGCCACGAAGTGACTTCGCGGGTCCACGCCTAGGAGATTATCGCCGGCCCACATTATCCCCCGGTCCCGGACTTCCCTGGGGCTGGGGGGCGCTCATAGGTGGTGGCGCAGGCGTAATTCCGTTCGCGGGCTTGGGAGCAGCCTCGGCATCTTCTCCCGGCCGCCGGAGGCTGGGTGCATTCGCCGGCCGAACCTGCTCTTCCTGCGTCTTTGCCTCTTCTTCCTGGTCGGGCTTCTTCAGGATGACTTCTTTCTCCGTGCGGACAATCTTCTGGCCGCCAATTTTCATCGTCTCGACGCGCACCACTTCATCGCCCACGAGGCGCACGAAATCTACATCGTGGGGAGGCTCGCCGTAGATCCACTCTTCGTACTCGGTGTCTGCGTCCCGCTCCCGTACTTTTTTCGGCGGCTTGCCCACGGCGTGAATCACCATCTCACTATTCATGCCGACCAGCACGTGGTGAGCCTTGATGGCCTCTTTCACCTTCGGAGGTACGGTATCGAGATAGGCCTCTTCTTTATTCTTGGCGTTGAAATCGAGTACCGGCAGCAGCAGATCCCGCAATTGAGCCGCGCTCATCTCGGGAACGTACTTATCGAAGTAAATGTCGAGATAGCTGCCGTGCGGATTATTTACCTCTTCATCCTTCGACAGAGGAACCGGCGTGCCATTGGCCCCTGAGATCTGGATGTGCTGATACCATTTTTTGCGGTGAATTGGACCGCCGTTCAAATCGAAATGAATGTGATTGTCCTTAAACCGAACATACGAAATATGTGCCGGATCACCGGGCTTGATCGAGGGTCCCCACAACGCCAGTAACCCTTGCAGATCTTGCCCGCTGGGCGTGGTCGTGCCATTCCGGAGAATCAATCCTTTATTTCCCATGGGAAATGCGGTCCGCGAATACACCAGCTGCATCTCGAAATCGCGGATGAGCTCGTAGCGCGTCTCCTTCGACATGCGCGGAGCATTGGCAGGAATGGGTGCCGCTTGTCCCTGCAGAGTTGCGGAGGTGGGGGGAATCGATGCGGCAACCGACTGAGGTGCCGGACCTTGTTGAGCCTGCCCCAGGATCAAGCTTACGGTAACGAAGGAAACGGGAAAGAGAATACTGCGAAGGTGACCCATACACCACCCCAACACTGGCCTCGATTATAGCGCCGTACCGGAAGCTCCGCACAGCATATGCAGTATCAGGATGCCCCGGTTTGGCAGTAAGTTGCCGCCAAAGACACCGGGATGGGGGTGTCCAGAAGAGCGTTGCCGCCGCAAGGGTTACATCGCGTGCTTTACGTCAGGTTGAGCGCCTTTTTGATCGTGCCACGTTCCTTCTGGATCTTCTCCTGCAGCAGCGTAATGGCATAGATCAGCTGCTCGGGACGCGGAGGGCACCCGGGAACGTACACGTCAACCGGGATAACCTGATTCACGCTCTGCACCAGGGCATAGTTCTGGAACACACCGCCCGAGGTGGCGCATGCGCCCATCGACATCACCCATTTGGGCTCAGGCATCTGTTCCCAGAGCTGGCGGATGACGGGAGCCATCTTGTTGGAGACGCGGCCGGCAATGATCATCAAGTCGCTCTGCCGCGGGGATGGCCGGAATACTTCGGCGCCGAAACGCGCAATGTCAAACCGCGACGCACCCATCGACATCATCTCAATGGCGCAGCAGGCCAGGCCGAAGGTCAATGGCCAAATCGAGCTCTTGCGCATCCAGTTCACAGCAGAATCGAGCGTGGTCAGGACCACGCCTTCCGGGGTCGGATTTCCGAAAGTCAGGTCTCGAACGACTTTCTTTCCACCCTCAACATCGACATAAGGACCAAAATTCAGTTCGCGAGCCATTATGAATTCATTTTAAACCACGCAACCGGTTTGAGAGTGGGATCCATGCGGAGATGCGGCAAAGAGCCTGTATCAGGGATTCACCACCACCTTGCCGAACATCTGGCTGTTCTCCCTATTCTGCACTACAAGCCAACCAAAGCCAGCCTACTAAGTACAAGCAAACACTAGAAAATCATGCCGCGACGTTGGCCCTATTTACCCTGCTTTTCCCCACGTTAACGGACAAAAGGCGGACAATCCTGCCCTTTCGGCAGTGTAGGGCAGATCGCATGCGGATGGGCTTTCCGGGTAGAGGTCCACACTGCCCGTTAGTTTATGTCACTGGCAGTGAGCCGGTCATGATGTCGCTTACATGCCTCTCGGATCTAGTTGCTCCATGTCTGCTTAACTGACTGGTGGATATTGATGCGATGTTTTTGCAACAGCTCGCGAAGATTTCCTAATTCCTCGGCCTTGGTGCGCCTGACAGCGTTGTAGATTGCCCAAGCAAAAGTTTCTCCTCGTGCCCCTTTGAACTTGCATTTGGCATCTTCGATCAACGCGTTCACAGCATGCCATGCCACGGACTCCCTGTCGTCGTTCATTCTATGACCCTCCAGTGCTATTAGAACGGTTCCCATGCACTCGCTTGCATTGCCTCAGGATGGATGTAACGCCAAAGTGCAAGAAGGTAGGGATTTGTGCACTTCGGTCGGTCGAGCACAGTAAAAAATGCCCCGACTTGGAGAGTCGGGGCAACGGAGAAAGTCATGTCTTCTTATCTCTCTACTCGTTCAGAACATCGTGTCAGATGCCCTACAAAATCGCACTACGGTGAAGGGCTGGCATGCGGATGTGTTTTGCGGTAGACATCCAGCATCCGGCCCGTTGAAACTCGGGTGTAAATCTGGGTTGTCGATAGTTTCGCGTGTCCGAGCATTGTGGCAACGGCCTGAAGTGGCATTCCATGATCGTGGCAATGTGTCGCACAGGCATGCCGCAACTGGTGCGGATGGTACGCTGGCAGCCCTTTTGCTGCGGCAGTGCCAGAGACGATACGGTGGATGCTACGAACGTCGAGACGCTCTGCGCTCTTATTTGGGCCACCGCTGAAGAATAGCGCATCCGTCTTCCGCTTACTCACTTCCAGCATGGCGCTTCGAATGGGAAGCCAAGCATCCAGGGCACGTTGAGCACATCTGCCAACAGGCACTAGGCGGTCCTTCTTGCCCTTCCCATGAACGAGTAGGGTTTTCTCCGCATTGAAATCGCCAAGGTTGACGCCTGCCAGTTCTGAAGCCCTTAGGCCGGAACCGTAGAGCATTTCCAGAATCGCGCGATCCCGCTCCGGGCAGGCGCTAGGGATGTCGCCATCTAAAAGCTTTGCCATATCTGCCTCGCTCGGAATGTCAGGCAATTTCCGGGCGAGCCGTGGGCCGACGATTCCTTCGCTCGGATCGATATTCACGTACCGCTCGTTATAGAGCCAATGCGAAAAACTTCGGATCGTTGCGATCTTGCGCTTGAGGGTTTGATCCTTCAGGCTGACATCCAGCGCGAAGAGATATTGCCGAATCCGTTTGCGATTGATATCCGTAACTGGCGTCTCGCGTCCTATGCAGTCGACGAATGAGAGCAGGTCACAGTTGTAGGCGCGGAGAGTGTTCTGGCTGTCGTTGCGGGCAGAGCAGAACGCGAGAAACTTCTGTATAGCCTCAACCACGGGGATGGCTGTGTTCATAGACACCTCGCAGGTAGGTAAGATCGGTGTGAATGTAAATTTGAGTTGTGTCGACATCGGCATGCCGCAAAACAGCCTGGACATCTCGGATATCGGCACCGCCTTTCAGCAGTGCTGTAGCGCAAGCGTGGCGGAATTGATGGGGCGATACGTCCCTGCCGAGAGCCTGCCTGCAGATGGTCCGCAGCCTGTAGTAAAGCCCCTGCCGACTGAGCGGTCCTTTGTGAAAGAACGAGAGAAAGACGAACGGACATTCCTGCTTGGGATCATGCTTCGGCCTGACATCCCGGATGTAGGTAAGCAGTGCCTCGATTGCGGGCGGGCTCAGAGGCACGATGCCGTCTTTTCCGCCTTTGCCGTTCCACACCTTGATGAATCCGTTTTCTAGATCCAGATCGGCCAGCTTCAAATTCACTAGTTCGCTTGCTCGAAGGCCAGAAGCAAAAAGCGTGAGCATGATGGCTCTATCTCTCAGGGGAAAACGTCGACCGCGCTCGTCTTTTGCAGTATCCATCCATCGCACAACGCAATCGACATCCTCTACCGAGAGGCACTTCGGGAGCGTGTGCTGGATTTTCGGCAGAGGAATGCCGCGAGTAGGATTGTCGGTAATCAGCTCTTCATCCAGAAGCAGACGGTAGAACAAGCGGAACGCGAACAGCTTGCGCTGTGCACTTCGAGCCGACAGCCCGTTAGCCATACATTCCACGACGTAGGCTTGAAGGTCATCACGCGTTGCTCGTTCCAGACATCGCCCTGGTTCCGTGCATCTGCCGCTCAATTCCAGCCAGTTTTCAAACTGCCGCACATCGTTGAGGTAATTGATAACGGTGTGCTCTGAAAGCCGCCTTTCACGGCGAAGGTAGACATTGAACAGTTTCAGGCTGGGGCTTTCGCCAGGATCAGGCGCCGGGACAATGGCCAAGCTAGGCCTGTTAGGGCTGCCGAAATGGGTTGGTTCGCTTCGTTGTGGTTTAGGCAGATTAGAGAATGCGGCGGTTAGATGGGCCATGATTAGGACTCCCAGGTCTCAGGCCCCGCCTGAGTACGTTTGAGATGCAGCGCGAGCGCTAGCGCGAGCTGCATATCGGGAATGGGCAAGTCCGAGAACTCGCAAAGGAATCCCAGCCTGTCCATGGCTTGATGCACAAATGTTGTGTCATCGGGGATGTTTTGGCAGCAGGACAAACGGTTAGTATCGGAATCAGCCATCGTTGCCTCCTACAAGGTGATGGTGGCGAAGGGCTGGGCGGGTGTTACAAGCACTCGCTCAGCCCGTTTTGCGCTTTGGGGGAAGCGCTGTCAAAGTCCGGATAACGGTACAGCTTGGCTGGCAAGCTGTCAACTAGCTTGGCGGCCAAGTGAATTACGAACGTTCCTGCTAGCATTCCTGCCGAATGGAACAGGATGACCCCGTCTCTAAGTACCTGTCGGAAATAGGCCGAAAAGGAGCGATTGCACGGGCTAAACGTCTCACCCCCGAACAGCGGACAGAAATCGCGCAAAAGGCCGCCAAGGCATCGGCTAAGGTGCGCAGCAAAAAGGCAAAAGATCGCAAGCGTAGGACGGAGAAAGGGTAAAAACTGCGAGAAGATCTGAAAAGACTGTAAATTCCGGCAGATGACCAGGGTTAATTACGATGGACACTCACCATCGTACCTAGCGAATCATCTTGCTCTTCTCCTAGAACAGACTTAATATAATGACAAGTCAGGGTCAGGGTAAAAAGCCCAGGGCGCTGTCTGCGAAGGCAGTTCGCAAAGTGGTACTGGAGGCAATTGCGAATGGTGCCTATATTGAGTGTTTTTCTGATCACGCACGGTTCGACCATCCAGAGCGACATCTTTCAGTTGATGACGTAATCCAAGGTCTGCAGAAGGAGTGGCGGGGCTTTAAGGTCAGTGAATTTGATGACGATGAGTGGCAATGGAGGTATCTCATCAAAACGAGCGATATTGAAGAACTGCCTCTCGTTGTTATCGTGGGACTCGACCCAAAAAATAACCGATTCACGGTGGTGACATCCTTCTATGACGAATGAGCACAATTGCAAGGCACCCAAAAAAGAGATGCGCGCAACGATGGAGAATCCGTATCACTTTCTCGACTCCGGTCTCTCCAATGTGTACCTGGTCGGTGTCAGATATTGGGTCTGTGACGAGTGCAACCGACAGGCCGCTGAAATTCCCGCGTTGCAAGGACTGATGTCGGCTATAGCAAAATCCGTTGTGATGAAGCCAGCGTTGCTTACCGGAGAAGAAATACGATTCCTTCGAAAAAGAATCGGGAAAAAGGCATCGGAATTTGCAGAACTGATAAACAAGTCTCCAGAGCACTTGTCGAAGCTTGAAAATGACCAGGTTAACCTTCCAGAAGAGACCGACAAGCTCATTCGCCTGACCTATGGCATGTTGTGCGGCGATCAGCACTTGCTTACGGAAATCGCCGCCAAAGCCGAAGAATGGCTCCGCTCAATCAGCAACCGAGCTAATCCAGACATCACTTTCAAGAAGAAGGCTAATGTGTGGAAACCCATGGCCAAGGCCGTCGCTGCCTAAACACTACCTACTGCGGGCATTTGAACGATCTAACACCGCCCGACTTTTGACGCGTCCTGAGATATAATTCGCGGCGCTTGCGCTTCCCTAGAAAGCGTGGATCAAATGGCGATTGCTGCGATTAACTTCCATGGCCCAATTGGGCATCCAGCCAGCACAAAACTTCGCAACATGTTGTGCGGAACCGTCATTGAGAGGCTCCAGGCCGGGCAGGTTAGATTCGACAAACTGTATCTCTATATGAACAGCAGTGGTGGCTCGCTTGATGACGGACTATCCCTCTTCGGGCTAGTCCGTTCGCTTCCCCTTGAAGTGACGACCATCAATACAGGTCTGATTGCTTCAATCGCGATAATGCCTTTCTTGGCTGGCAAAATTAGGATCGCCCTGCCGCATTCTCTCTTTCATTTTCATGATTACGAAATGAACTATCCTGCGGCGCACAATCTAACGCGATTGGAATACCAAGATCACACGCAGACCCTAAATGCCATCAGAGATGCTACGTTTAAACTGCTCAAGGAAAACACGGCGCTCACGGATGATGATTTCAAGCAACTTCAACTTCTCAGTGTACCGACCATTAAAGACGCTGCCTTCGCCAAGGAAAGAGGGATCGTTCACGAGGTTAAAGACTTCCCCGTCCCGCAAGATGGAATCATCGTCAACGTGGATTACTAGCGACTTCCGTTGCTTCAAATGGACGGCCTCCAGTCCGTCAGATTGCTGGAAGAAAATCCAAAACCGAAAGTGGCGCTGTTTAGCCGTACTTGTGGCCGCTCTGCCTGCCTCTCTTTGCTGCCGAGATGGCCGCCGCCAGTGGGCTGGGAGTGCGGACGGTCGGGCCTATAGTCGATCCCCTTTTCTTTCGCCGTGCAAGCGCCTGCGCTAATCCCTGCGCCTGTCCCTGCATCGGCTGTGGGTTCTGTTGTGGCTGTTGATCCGGCATCGGCGGGGTAGAGGTCGAATCGTTGCTGCCAGGTTCGTTGAAGTTGGAGCCGAGCGCTGATGGAATCGCAATCGGCATTAGCTCTGTCCCTCAATCTGCGCCAAGGGTTTGGCGGGCAAGATCACGTCGTTTGGATCGTCGGCTAAAAGTTCTTCCTTGTGGTCGATGGCCCATTGAGGCGCTTGGAGAACGATCACACCGGACAGTTGGTCCGGAGTCCACATGTTCAAGTCCCGCGAGGTGCCAAGGATCTTTGCGCTTTGTGCGCCCTTGTCCGATCCTCGCGTGACGTTATCAATCAAGCGCCCGTGAACCAGCGCCCGCATATCGTCTGCGGGGGTTGTCTTGCCGAGGTTGATCAAGCGCTGAGTGTTTTTCGGCAGCATTTTAATTACTCCCTGTGGAACTTTCTTCCAGCCCTTCGCCGCCTGTCGCTCACTCCAGCCCGCCTTTACCATTGCTTCTGAAACAGGCACGTTCTGGCCTAGCAGGTTCGCGAGTTTCTTGTATTGCGCCGGAGTCTTCTTGGCTCTGTGATCTTTTCCCATGTTTCCCTTCTATCGGTACCCTGGCCCACTGCCTTCCAATTCCTGCTTGATAGCTGCTTTTCTAAGATCGCCCAATGACATGTCGTATGGGCTGAGCGCCGCATTTGAGATTTCCGGATTATTCCCGCGCAACATCGGCGGGGGAGCCTGCCGAGACTGTTGCTGCGGCGCCATACCATTGGCAATCTGTATCTGCTCGGCGGTGAGAGGCTGATAGAGTCGATTCCGGATCGCCAAAGCATGCGCCGCCTGCAGGCTTTCAAGGTTCGGCTGCCATCCGTTGCTGCTGATGATCTGCATAACGGTTTCTGCAGTTTCTTCCGTATCTGGGAAGTCTGGACAAGTCGCGTGAAACCGCGCTGCCAATTCCTGCTCTTCGAATTTCTGAACCTGCTCCTTTACCCGCCCCATCTCCAGAATGCTCTGTTTCGCTTCCGTCAGATCGTTAAAACCAAGTTGCCGCGCGATAGCGTCCGCCTGCCGTGTTGCCAGATCATCCGCCAGCGACCCGCTAGCGGTCTGCTCTGTAGGCTGAGCCGTGTGTTGATTTAGCTGCATCGGTTCTGTTGTCTGCTGTGATTGCTGCGCCCGCTGTTGCCTAGCCCAAACTTTTGTATTGACGTGCGCCTCTCCAATTTTTTGCGTCACGGTCAGCGGATCACCAACGAAGCGCTCCCCGGTAGCGTATTCGACGGTCATTGTCCCGTCCTGATTTTGGGAGACATGTACCGCCTGACCATCGGGAAAGGTTTCACGCTTCTCTTGCGCCTGAGCCTGCGGGCCATTGGGCAATTGTCCGAGAACATTAGCCGGAGAAAGCGGACCCGATTCGAGAACACCGTCCGCGAGTCCTGGCTGTCCTGTTGCTGCCGCGAGAGTCTGCACTTGGTGCCGAAGGTCCGTAAGTTGCCGAAGCTTGTCCATTGGCAACGTTTCCGGCCGCCAGTCCAGCGGGAAGGTTGACGTTAATTCTTCCATCTGCAATGCGAGGCGTTCTCCTGCGGAATTGTCTATTTGATTCTGCTGGTGTTTTTCGAGGTTAGCCCGATCCTTGATTTCTTGCTTAGCAGCATTCAATCGTTGCTGACTCCCTACATAGGCCGATTCGATCTGATCGCGTGCCTCCTGATTCTGCGCCCGCTGATAGGAAACATCTTTTGCCTTCCACTCTTCAAGATGGGCTGCGAGGGCTGCATCATTAGAGCCCGACGGAATACCGTTCGCTAATTCCTGCGCTTCCGGTTCCCCGTAATTGCCCGCCGCTATCTGCTGTGCTGCGTCCCGCACTCGATTCTGCCGTAGCACTTCTGCCTGAGTTGCCATAGCCTTTTTTATCTCCTGCTTGTCGCTGCCGCCAGCGCCGCTCGGCGGAGTGCTGTTAATGGAAGTTTTATGGATGGGAAATAATGCTGCAATGCGATAACACTCCAGTTTTCCGGAGTCATGTCGCTAGGGAATTGATGTTGAAATCTGCTAGCTTCAAGATGCCGTGCCGCAAACTCCTGCAATTCATCGGGTGAAAAATCGTTGGCAATTTTGTTGATTAAAAGATTGTTCGCGGTTCCGGGCTTCAATAGAGATTCCTGGCTAACGTTGATTGCCCGACTCCTGGCGATGCGAAGCAAGCTTGCGTTATCAAGTCTTGAGAGCACCTGACCCAATGCAGATTCACCGCTGAGAGTGCGCGGCAGCCCTGCGCCTGATGGAGTAGTTGCTAGCGATTCCGCCATGCTTCCCGCTTGTCCTGGCGCTGGCATCCCCGGCGATTGAACGGGAATCCGGCCTAGCGCGGCAGATGGTTCCGGAGGTGGAACGGTCGCGCCTTGTGTCAGCCCCCTGGACTGCAATAATTCGGGAGTGGGACTAGCTGGCAATGAAGCGCCGGGAAACACTCCGGGGTTCTCCGGGTATGGAGCGCCGGGAAAGTTTTTAGCTACTGGAATTGAGCCGAGGCCTTGAGCTCGATCAATTACAGGTTGCGGGCCACGCGCCAGCGATGAAGCCTGCAGTACTGCCGTGGGGGGAGTTTCCGGCAAGGGAGCTCCGGGATAAGTTGCGGTTGCGGGCGGATTCAATCCTGCGCGGAAATTGCGAACGAATCCGCTTGCCTGCCTTGCTCCGAGTGCGCCGCCTGCCAGTCCGCCCACATCCCCGGCTATTTCCTGTCCTACCGGACCCGCGCCCGCAGCCTGTGCAATCTTCTGCCCCGCATAACTGCCCGCTGTTCCCCCGGCAAGTCCGCCGATAAGTTGTGGGACGCTCGCTTCTAATGCGAGTGGCGCGGTCGCGGCGAGTAGCCCCGTTTTCATGCCCTGATATGTATGCAAGCCGAGGTGCAAATCAATCGGGGCTTGAGTGTTTGACGCCATTGGCGAAGTGGGGTCATTTCTCCACTCATTCCCCGGACCAGATGGATAAATCCCTTCCTCTCGATTAGGGAATTTTTGCGGATCGCGAGACAACCATGCATGACCGGGATTCTTCTGCAAAAAATCCAGTTCTTCGCTCTGCGGTGCACGGGAGACAACAGCCCCGCCCATCGCTCGCGCTGTTTCTACTTGATTGGAAGGAATGTAGCGCATCTGTCCTTGCGGATCGCGCACAGTTGCAACAGGCATGCCGCCCGCCTGAAGCGCTGCGCCTAGCTGATCCTGTGGAATGGAATGCACCTGCTGATCCGTTCCTAGAATCGGGATTGTGGCAGGGGTGCTCAATGTGCGGGCGCTCCTACAACCGGAAAGCTATTCCAGTTAAACCCTCCACCGGTTCCCGTGGTTTGCGTTACCGAGCCTTGCTGCGGAGTATTCATAGACTTGACTGGTACAACATCGATTCCCGGCATTCGCGGAATGCCTTGCCTCAGCATGTCTACGTTCTGAGTGAAGGCAGCAAGCTTCTGCCGCGCTAATGCTGAATTAGTTTCCAGTCCGGGCACGGTCGCCTGCAGCGCGTTAATCTGTGCTTCATTGGCGCGCGCCGATCCGGTAAGAACCTTCTGCATCCCCATCGCAGCCTCGCGCAAGCTGAGAACCGACACAACGTAATCCTTTGTCAGTTGAGTAGCGCCGCCCATGTTTGAGGAGTTGAGAAGAGTGTTAAACCATCCTGTGGGGAATTGCGTCCCGAATGCGCCTACCTTGAACTGGTTGTCCTTTTCCGCTTGCGCCATGGCCCAATTAATCATGTCGCGCTGATTCTGATTCTGGTCGAGAGCCGCAGAAGCATCGAGCAGATTATTGCTTTTCACTGCCACGTCATTCAGCACGCGGGTATCGTGCGTATCGTTTCGGATGTCTGTTTCTTTCACTCCACGGATAGCCTGCATCCCCGCCTGTGATGCCTGCGCCTGAGTCGTCAGCACGGTCTGTTTCTGCGCTGGATCATAGGCATAAACAGGAGACTGCATTCCCTTCAGCAATGCATTCTGTTGCGCAAACTGCTGTTTCTGTAGAGCAGTTGCGCGGCCCGATTCACTCATAGGACTGAGTTGCTTTATCGGTGTGTAGTCCTTGCCTGAGACAAGCCATTGGCCCTTGCCTGGTCCCGATCCATCTAAGCCGTAGTCAAAAATCTTCGTCTGTCCCGCCGCTGATAAATCTTTCAACGCTGCGAAGTCGGCGCTGGTTAACTGGTGTCCCGCATACTGTCCTGCCAAGTCGTCCGGCACTCCCAGTGCTTTCAAATCGGAGGCGCTCATTGCGGGGTGAATCGTTTGCGCTGCTTCCTGTCCGCGCTGGACTGCCTGTTGCCCTTCCTGCAATCGCAAGGGCTGCATCTGCGCTTCGTACTGCTGCTGCTGCTGCGCTCCGTTGGCGAGTACATCCCGATAGTGCATCAGCCCTTGCATCTGCTCCCAGTTATCCCGTAACTGGCCCATCGTAGCGGCATGCTGATTCAGTTGATCGTAGCGGACATTGGGTGGAGTAAGCCCGCTATCAACCATCATCGAACTTCCCATTCCTTGGAAAAAATTGCTGAGTAATCCCTTGACCCCCGATCCCGGTGGCTTGGGTTTGTACGCCGCGGCCTGGGCTTCATAATCGCGGGCTATGGCAGCGTATGGGTTGTTCGGGGAATAACCTTGTTGCTGGGGTGGTTGCTGCGGCTGCTGCTGATTCTGTAGAGCTTGGCCTAATTGCTGAGGAGCGCCCTGCGCTGCTTGCTCAAGATCGGCAGTGCTGCCCTGAACCGGATAGGCTGAAGGATAGTTACTGGCAAGATCCGAACCGTAATTGGCAGTCGAAGGCAAAACCGTTGTGCCTGTCGGCTGCGTGTCCGGACTAAGGGGCGGTGCTTGCGATGTCGCTGGCCCCATCCATGGGCTTGAACTCATTTAATTCCTCACTTGCTGGGCAGGATCGGGCAGACTCCGCTCGTATTCGGTTTCGGCTTCTCAAATTGCCGACTGAAATTCCGGTCGAAAATCCGCTGCGTCACTGCTTTCACAAAGTTCGTCGCGGTCAACATGTCCGGGTTCTCGATCATGGCTTGCGCCCGAACCTCCAACTGCTCCCTGGTAAAAATGTCGCGCTCCACAAGCAAGTCCGCCAAAGCCATAACTACAGCGACGAAACAAAGGGATTCATCCGGAGAAAGTTTGGCTGGATGCGGAATGTCCCAAAGTGCAGGCATTATCCCCGACCTGTTTTTCCATCACCTGGGCCGGGCTTTTCCGGGTGCGGAGGAGTCCAAGGCCCTTCCATTGTGTCGTGACACACTCTGCTTCCGGGTGTGTACAGGCTGTGCATTAAGAAGTCCTGTAACTCCGCAAAGGCGTTTTGACTGTTCGCCGTCTCTTGCGCCATCGCGTCCGGAGTTGAGCTTTTGTCACTCGAAAACTCTCGGTTGGTCGCGTCATCTTTCCCAAATTGAAAATCGGTGAAATCGTTCGGTGTCGGCATGTTCCTACTCCCAGTCTTGCCCGAATTTCTGCGTTAATTGCACGGATTGCTGATAGGCCGCATTCCGGGCTGGCCATGTCGGATCATTGAAATTCCGTGGGCCTGGATCCGGAAGGGCCACGGCTGGCTGTACCATTTGCAGCTGCGTGTGGCCACTCGCCTGCCCGCCGTTGGAAGTTAAGAGGCCTCCCACCTTCTGCAGGGTTGTGTTTTTCAATGCCATTGTTCCTCCAAGATCGATACCCATCTATAGAAAATATCGATGACCATCAATACTCAGTCGCAGGATCATGCCTGCCTGTCCGCAAAGTCAAGGGGGCTCGCCACATTTTTCTGGACCTTGACCGCCGCAAGCGCTACCAAAGCCCGCCAGAGCGAACAGGAACGCGAGGAAACGCCATCCCAGAGGTAGAGGTGAACTATTTTGTGGGTCAGTCGTGGAGTCAGCGCCCGCGTGTCGAGGGGTGGGGGTGCGGACTAGGGGGGCTATCGATTGGGGTCCCATCTCCATCCCTCGATCCTGATCGGCATGGTCCTATAGGGCCGCTGTCAGATCGCAGGGCGAGCGGTTGCGCCTCGCCTGGAACAGCGAAGGAATAGGGGGTAGGGGTGAGGGGCCAACCTTGCGGACAATTCACGGACAGCGCCATGTATCCCGATGCAAGTCAGAGGCTTACAGGCGAACGTTTGGTTGACTACCAAAGCTGCTAGTTCCCTGGCTCCCGACAGCACCAATCGGTGCTATCGATGAATCATCACCGTCTATGCCGATTGGTGTAGATCGACCGCCATCAATGTACGAGCGTAGAGAATCGTTGCAAACCCGCGCCAACACTGGCGATCCTGTGATCTACCCAAAAATGGCGATCCGTGGCGAGTTCTGACGCAAGGCTGCGGGCGGACTTTTCAGCCTGTTTGGCCGGGTCTCGCATCATCAGTAATGCCTTGAGGGATAAAAATGGGCAGTCTAGAGCATTCGTCATGGGCTGGCACCATGGCACCCACTGGCACCACGGGTTTTCATAAACTTTCTCAGGCTGTAGATATATACCCTCATGTGTGTGCGTACATAAATACTGGGTGCCACTGGGATATAGATATCGAATCAGCAAGTTAGAACTGGGTGCCGCGACTGGGTGCCGACCAAAAGCACAAGAGGCGAAGAAAACGCATAGGCCGCGCATTTTTTTCTTTGAGGCCGGAGCTAAGTTATGGTAGAAGATTACCTATAGAGGTAATCCTAAATGGTTAACAAGAGCGAATTGGAACCGCACATTGCGCTGATGACTTTCGACCGTGTGGAGTCCGCAAAGATTCTGGGCATTCCGTATACCACCCTCTCGAATTGGGGCGAGGAATTGGGTGTCACTCCTTCGGTGCGCAATTCCGGCAAGCGCGGAGTCCAGGCTTTGTACGCTGTTCCCGACTTGTTTCGGGGAATGCTGGCCAAGGTTCAACTGGAAGGTGGGCTGGCAAAGAAGGCAGCGCGGGCCACAGCCTCGGTAATTATGGACCTACTGGACGCGGCAGAAGTTCTCACGAGTTTCCCCGCCAAAAAATTCGGGTTTCTCCTAGGGATGGCATCAGAGATCCAATATGTTCCGCGGGAAAACTGGAACGAGCCCGCCAAACTCCATGAGGATCTTTCGACTAAGGGCGGTCTCTGCTGGATCATCGATCTGAAGCAGGTTACCGATGATCTCCTTTCCGCAATGATACCTGTGATTCAGGATCACGTGATGCAGGAGTTCGGCTTTGTGTTGGACGGTCCCGGACAACTTGGAGTCCACAGGCTGACCCTGCGCGACGGCACCATACTTGAGAGTGAGACATTCGAATCTCTGATGAAGAAACTGCAGCGCCATAGAATTACAGCCGCCCTGGCGGAAGGTGCCCGCCGCACTGGGCGTGTCGATCCCGCTGATCTCGCCGACATGGAGGACATGGCCCGTTTTGTGGGGTATGCCGATGCCCAAGAGTTTAGCGATGACATTGCTAACGTTCGAAAGGCCTTGCAGGAGTTGTCTGCCAAATAGCAAGAATTGGGGATTCGAAGATCAGGCCGCCCTTTTCCCGTTCCCTTGGCCGGGTGAGAAAAAGGCAGCCGTGGAGGTTCCAAGCGAATGCTCGAAACACTAACACTCTCACCTGATTCCCCGCGTGTGTCAACGGGGCTCAATCGCAGCGGCAATCCTTTTGCACGCTCGGAACGGCTGGCGCTAGCGCTGGCCGAACAGTTGGAACAGGATTCCAAGCAGATAACCCTTCACCGTGCCACCGTCCGACTTTGGGCTGACTGGGCCTTGCGTCTTAGCGAGTTCTGCGGACACGTGGGAGTGAAGTGACCATGCCCGATTCTGCCTGCGATCTCCCGGTGAATGTGGCAGCCGAAAAATCAGTTCTAGGCGCCTGCGTCGAATGCGCCGACATGCTCACGTCTGCAATCGCGGAAGGTATCACTCCCGACGATTTCACGGGCGATCATCCTCGTGTGTTCCGTTCCCTGCTGGAAATGAGAGATAAGGGCATCCCAATTGACAGCGTTTCCGTCGCGGAATATCTCGGGAACACTCAGAACGATTATGTGATTGTGGCTGATCTGATCTGCGGGGCGGTCATTCATCCTTCACACGTCGCGCATCATGCTCGCATTGTCCGTCAGAAGTCGCGTCTGCGTTCATGTCTGCGCTTGTCTCATCGGATCGCGCAAGCAGCCGTAGAACCGGGCGCTGACCCGGATCAAATCGTAAAGCTTGTTGGCGAAATGGGAGCAGCGCTGTGACATTGGCAAGCTTCGAGGATCGGGCCAAGCGGGGAGATTTTGCGCCCCCCCATATTGCCGATCTGGCAATGGCAGATAGGGCCTTCGAAATAGATAAGGCACTCATTCGGAACAGCGAGGGAATTCCTAAAGCGCTGCTGGCGAACGTTATTACCATCCTGCGGTTTCATCAGGAATGGCGCGATTGTCTAGCTTATAACGAGTTCTCCAAATACGTCACCACGAAAAAGCCTGCGCCTTGGCATAGTTCCGCCGGGCAGAATTGGAGCGAAACCGACGATTCCCTTACTGCCAATTGGATGCAGCATAACAACATCTATGTGAGTTCGAAGGTTGTTGCTGAGGCAGTTCAGACGGTGGCCAAAGAAAATTCCTTTCATCCTGTCCGTGACTATCTGCGAGGGCTTAAATGGGACAAGAAATCGCGTATTGATAGATGGCTATCTATGTATCTTGGTTCCGAGGAAACCACATGGACTAAGGCAGTTGGGCAGCGTTGGTTAAGATCGGCAATTGCCCGAATTGAAAAACCCGGTTGCCAGGTTGATCACACGCTATTACTGGAAGGTGCGCAAGGAATCAGGAAGTCAACCGCTCTTCGCACCCTCACGGGCGATGAATGGTTTGCAGATCACATCTCCGATTTAGGGTCCAAAGATTCGAGGATCGAACTCCACGGCAAGTGGATTTTTGAAATAAGCGAACTTGATCGCGTTCGCCGTGGAGAAATTGAACGGGTAAAAGCCTTCCTCACCGCGCGAACGGATCATTTCCGCTTGCCATATGCTCGGCGCGCCGAGGATGTCCCGCGGTCCTGCATCTTCGCAGCCACGGTGAACGATCAAACCCCGCTTACGGATGAAACCGGAAACCGGAGATTCTGGCCTATTAAGTGCGGAACAATCAACATAGAAGCGCTCGCTCGTGATCGTGGCCAGATCTGGGCCGAAGCCTACCAGAGTTATATCTCGGGTTCTCCGTGGTGGCTGGATTCCGCAGCTTTAAACGACGAAGCGCGACGAGAACAAGAACAGCGCTACGACTCCGGAGTTTGGGATAACGAAATCCTTTCATGGTGCGATGGTCCAACGATTGGGAAAAAGGCCGATATGTCCTGCGTTTTAGATTCCACTGCTGGCCGAGTCACGATAACCGAAATCCTCATACACGCTATCGGGAAGGACTTGGACCGATGCACGCAACAGGATCGAAATCAGGTTGCACGCTGCCTGATTCACGACGGATGGACAAGAGTTCGGGACTGGTCGAGAGGCCCTAATCGCGGAAAGTGGTTTTACGTCAAAGGGGAACGGCCATGAGTGAAAATTCTGTAAACAAAATTGATCTTTCGGGATTTGCGCAAAACGTTGTGCTTCGTAAGACATCGACGGGGCGGGATGTCGCAAACTTCTCCCTCAAACTTGTGAGTTGCGATAGGCAAGGCAAGGAACGGGCGCAGTTTGTAAGCGCCACGGCGTGGCAGGGACAAGCAAAGCGAGTAGCCGAATTGCCGAAAGATTCAAGGATCAGAATCCAAGGTCACTTCACTACCGCATCGTGGAATGACAAGGAAAGCGGAAAACGAAAATACCGCCTGGAAGTGACATGCGAGGAGTTAGAGGCCGTATTGCATTTGCAACAGCCCGTGAGCCAAAAGGAAAAGGACAAGCGCCCGATAGACGATTCGGATATTCCGTTCTGAGCTAACCTAATGCGGGACGAACTCCAATCCGTCTTGATAGCAGCGCGAGAGCTTCCCGCGCCGGAACTCCCGCGCCTCTTGGGAGAACTGGAAGAAATCCGCGCTACTGCCATGGCGCGCCTAGCTTCGCCCGCACCCGTACACCTTCCCGATGAGTTGCTGACTGTCGAGCAAGCCGCTGTGAGGCTAGGAGTCTCTACCGATTACCTCTACCGGAATCATTCCCGCATGCCCTTTGTCCGCCGGATGGGGAAAGCTTTACGCTTCAGTAGTTCCGGGGTGAATGACTACATAGGGCGCAAAAGCCGGACCCCCAAATAAACCCCCGATTCCTCTTGACTGTGCTTAGGGGGTAAGCTAATATGCAGCTTAGGGGGTAAGCCGAAATGAAGCGAAGTGACTTTGTGAGCGCGGGAGCCGAGGGCGGGCGGATCGCCGCTAGTCGCATGACTCCCAAGCAGCGCAGTGAAAGAGCACGGAGAGCCGCACTAGCGAGTGTGAAGGCGCGACAGGCAAAAGCGAAAACAGACAAGGCGAAAGGTGGCCAACAATGAGAGGTGACGGGCGAATCTTCAAACGTGGTGAAACGTGGTGGATGAGTTTTTACGTTGACGGTCGGGAGCAACGGGAATCGACGAAGACCAGCGACGAAGAAAAGGCGGGCAAGATTCTCCGGGCGAAACTGAAAGAGGTTCACGTCCATGAGCTAGACCCAACCAAACCATTCATTACACAGCGCAACCGGAAGCGCAGCGTTGGCGATCTGCTGGATGCGCTGAAAACCGATTTTGAGATTCGCGGAATTGCTAGCCCGCAGAACCTTTGCAACATTAAACGCGCCCGCGAAGATTTCGGCACATTCCGCGCCTCAGCGCTCTACGCTGAGGACATAGACTCCTATATCACGGAACGGCTGAAAGATGGCAGCGCTAAGGCCAGTGTCAACCGTGTTCTACAGTTGGTGCAACGGGCTTACGTCTTGGCGGAAATTCCCGCGCCAAAATTCCGCAGATTGGATGAACGGGACAATGTGCGCACGGGCTTTTTCTCTGAGGCAGAAATCCGGCGAGTCCTGGCCAACCTTCCCGCTGACCTAGCGGATTTCGTTTTGTTCGCATGGCTCACTGGCATGAGGAAGAGTGAAATAGCGTCCCTTCGATGGGAGGATGTGGACGGCGATTGCATCCGACTGAGGGCGGAGAACGCTAAGAATGGAACCGCAAGGCTGATTCCATTCGAGGGCGAACTTGGCGAACTGATCGCGCGGCGCAAGGCAGCAAGGCACGTCAAAGCACACGGCACCGTGATTCTGTCCACGTTGATATTCCATCGGGACGGTGAACCCGTTCGCCAGATGCAAAGGTCTTGGCGGACTGCTTGCCGCAAGGCTGGAGTCAGTCGGCTGTTTCACGATCTTCGGCGCAGCGCTTGCCGGAACATGCTCGCCGCTGGCGTTCCCCAGAGTGTAGCCATGCGGATTTCCGGGCACAAAACGGATTCGATGTTTCGCCGTTATGCAATCGTTGCCGAGTCTGACCTGAGAACCGCTCTGCGGGCGACTCAGCAATACTGCGCCGCTTCAAAAGAAAACGTTGTAGCAATGGCTGTCAAAGGCTAAGGAGAAATATGAAACGTATTCTGCTAGTAGCCCTGATGTTCGCCGCTTCTATCGCGATAGCCCAAACTCCCCCGAGTGTGGAGCAATGCCGCGCAGACAGAAACGAATGGATGAGACAGCGCATGGAAGACGATTCCCCGTCGCAACCATCCACTAGCACGCTAGCCTCACAGATACTGGAAATGGACCAATGCAGACTCTCTATCGATCAAAACGCTGCAGTGACATATCGTATGGCCGAAGGGCTAATAGTCATGACAATGAGTACACGGCAGGCTCATTTTCTACAGCGTCACGGGCTGCTAGAGCGGTTCTATGCAGAAGACGAACGAGGAGAGCGCTAGTACAGAACACGGACAAAACACGGACAAATGACAAAGGGTACCCATCGGCGGGTGCCCTAAGTTATTGAAAACATAGTACTATGGATTCACCACCACCTTGCCGAACATCTGGCTGTTCTCCAGATATTCATGAGCAGCCCGGATATCGCTCAGCGGAAAAGCCCGGTCCAGCACGGGTTTCAGCCTGCCGGCAAAGACGTGTCCGAGCACTTCGTTCAGCTCAGCCATGGTTCCCATATATGACCCGAGCAGCCGCAACTGACGCGCAAAGAGATGCCGCAGATCGACTTTGACCTCAGGCCCACTGGTGGCGCCGCAGGTGACTAACGTTCCAGCAGTTCTTAGCGATCTCATACTCTCATCCCAAGTGGCGGCGCCCACGTGTTCAACCACAATATCGACGCCTGCTTTATTGGTGATCTTGCGGACTTCCTCAGAGATCTTCTGCTTGTAATGATTGATGCCGTGATCGGCACCGAGCGCGTGCGCCTTTTCCAGTTTCTTCTCGTCCCCCGCGGTGGTGATCACGCGACAGTGAAATAATTTGGCAATCTGAATGGCTGCGATACCCACGCCTGAGCTGCCGCCGAGCACCAGCACCGTCTGCCCCTGCCGCACGCCGGCCAGTCCGACGAGCATGTGCCAGGCGGTGACGAAGACGAGAGGCACGCTGGCGGCCTGATTGAAATCCAGTGAATCGGGGAATGGAATGATGTTCGCCGCGGGTACGGCAATCAGCTCGCAGTCGCCGCCATCCACCGCATTGCCGAGGACCGTGAATTCGCGACACTGGTTCTGCTTCCCCGCCAGGCAGTTCACGCAGTATCCGCAGAAATGCATGGGGGCAACCACCACGCGCTGCCCCGTCGTAAAGCCACTGACATATTCGCCGATCTCAATGATTTCTCCGGCCACATCGCTGCCAGGAATGTGCGGCAGTTTCACGCCTGGCAGTCCCTTGCGCACCCACAAATCCAGGTGATTGAGTGAGCATGCCTTGACTCGTACTAGCACCTGGTCTTTCCGGGGCTGCGGATCGGCCATATCCTCGTACTGCAGAACTTCGGGCCCGCCAAATTGGTGGATGCGAACGGCTTTCATCGAGATCTCCTATACCCTGCGACCGTACCACAGATGCTCGCTGAATCGCCCCGGAGTGCTGGCCCGAGGCTTTTTGCTTCCTGATTGACGCCGCTTTTTGCTTCCTGATTGACGCGCGTCTGTTTACCGACTGATAATCAAGACTGGTCATGGACATCTACGAGCAGATCGTCGAACTGCGCCGTCAGGGACGGCGCGGTGCGGTCGCGACCATCGTGAATGTTCGCGGCTCGATCCCATCGTTCAAAACGGCGAAGATGCTGGTACGGGACGATGGTTCCATTGTCGGCACCATTGGCGGCGGTTGTGTGGAGGCCGACGTCTGGCAGGCGGCGCGCGAGGTTATGGAGTCCGAGAAGCCGCGAACCTTAAAGTTCGACTTGAACCAGGATCCCAGATACGACACGGGGCTAGTTTGTGGCGGAACTCTCGAGGTGTTCGTGGAGCCCGTACTTCCTCCAGCAATACTTTACCTGTTCGGCGCAGGCCATGTAGCCCTAAGCCTTTGTAGGACGGCCGCGAACGCTGGATTTGACGTGGTCGTGGTCGATGATCGCTCTTCGTATGCCAGCAAAGAGCGCTTCCCTGCCGCCCAGGAAGTACACGCACTCGACTTCGACGAGGCGATGAAGAAGTTCGATCCCAGCGAGTCTGCCTACGTTGTAATCGTCACCCGCGGGCACCGCGATGATATGCGCATTCTGCGCTGGGCCGTACAAACCCGTGCTCGCTATGTGGGCATGATTGGATCGAAGAGGAAGGTGATCGAAATCTTCAAAGCTCTGCGGGGCGAAGGCATCCCCGCACACCTGTTTGAGCGGGTTCATGCCCCGATCGGGCTGGACATTGGTGCGGTCACCCCCGAAGAGATTGGGGTTGCAATCACCGCCGAATTGATCGCGCTTCGCCGGCACGCCACTGCTGCCCTGCCGTATCTCAGCTGGTTCAAAACACACCAGGCCGAAGCGGATACCGAGCCTGAGAATTCTGTGACGACAGAGCAACCGAACGCTGATTCCAAGCACTGACATTGTCCCCGCTTTCTGCTATCTTCCCCAGCATGTCACGCGCCTCGAGCTTTGCTGGAGTGATTCTCGCTGCCGGCGAATCTTCGCGCATGGGCCGGGACAAGGCCTTGCTTTCCTGGCCGCCAGTTTCCGAGCACTCAGCTTCCGAGGGGACATTTCTTTCATCCGCGATCCGCTCATTGTCGGCTGCAACTGATTTTGTGGTGATCGTGGCTGGAAACAATGAAGCGAGCCTGGCACCCGTCGCGTATGCCAATGGCGCGTTTGTGGCGGTAAATCCCGATCCGAGCCGAGGCCAGTTCAGCTCCCTGCAGATAGGTCTGCGCGAAGTGCTGAACCGGGGCCGGGATGCTGCGATCATTACGTTGGTCGACCGCCCGCCAGCCGCCATGACTACGGTTCAAACGCTGCGCGAAGCATTCGAAGCAGCGGAGCAGAAGATCTGGGGCGTCGTACCCGAGTACTCTCAAAAGCATGGACACCCCTATGTGGCGGGGCGGGAGATGATCGAGCGCTTTCTGCGCGAACCCGTGACCGGCAATGCGCGTGATGTCGAGCATCGCTACCAGGATCACATCCAATATCTCCCGGTGAACGATCCCTTTGTCGCCCTGAATATCAATACTCCCCAGGAGTACGCAGCCTTACTGGCGCAACCCTGATTCGCTATATACTCCCGGCTAATTGCGCATTTCCACATGGACAAGTTATTGTCGAATGCAATGAACACCGCGCAAACCCTGCCGCTCACAACCGAAAATTTCCTGCAGTCCGTCCTGGCGCTCCGGCCTCGTATTGCCGCATTTGACTGCGACGGCACGCTCTGGTCAGGAGACGCGGGCGAAACCTTCTTCGCCTGGGAGATCAACAAAGGCGTGGTGTCCTCGGAGGTCGGCCGCGCGATGCGCGCCCGCTATGCCGAGTACAAGGCGGGCAAAGTGACCGAAGAGGACATGTGTGGAGAGATGGTCTCCATGCATGAAGGCCTCACCGAGGCGGCCATGATGACGGCGGCGCGCGAGTTCATGAGCTCCGCATTCCCCGGCCGGGTTTTCCCTGAAATGATGGACCTGGTTCGACGCTTGCAGCAACAGGGCTGCGAAATCTGGGCGGTCTCGTCTTCCAACGAGTGGATCATTCGTGCTGGCCTGGAGCAGTTTGGAATCGATGCGGATCGAATCCTGGCAGCGAAAGCCGGGATGAATGGCGAAATCGTGGCCGGGCGTCTGGTACGGGTCCCCTCCGGCCCCGGCAAGCCGAAGGCGCTCCGGGAAGTGGTGAACAAAGAGATCGATGCGGCGTTCGGGAATTCGCGCTGGGATACCGAGATGCTGATCATGGCCCAACATGCGTTCGCCGTGAATCCAAATCCGGATTTAGAAGCCGTCGCGCGTCAACGGGGATGGACGATCTATTTCCCAGACGGAACCGGGCGCAGGTAAGTTGGCTCGCGCTCAGCGGAGTGGCAAACGCTGATGAAGACGGTGCCGAAGTATTCATGCTTCTGGCAACTGCCGTTAGAATTGATGCATGTACTCCGCCCAGTTACTCGATCACTTTCAGAACCCGCGCAATGCGGGCGAGCTGCCGGATGCGGATGCTGTGGCTGAAATTCAGAATCCGGTGTGTGGAGACATAATTCGCCTGACCCTCAAAATGCATGCCGATCGCATCGAAGAAATCCGGTTCAAAGCCAAAGGATGCGTTCCGGCCATCGCCTGCGGATCAGCTTTGACGGAACTGGCCCGCGGCAAGACTGCACAGGAAGCCCGGCGCCTGAAACGAGACGACCTCATCGCGGCCGTGGGGAGCCTGCCCCCAGCGTCCACGCATGCTGCGCAGTTGGCGCTGGATGCTTTATCAACCGTCCTGGCTCAGATCGAAACTTCGCTTCGTCGTAAAACTCCTCAGGGCAGCTGATTGAGATAGCAAGACCCTCCGGTGTACTGCGCCGGAGGGGTGGGCGGCGTTGTCCACGGGGGGAAGTTGAAGTTAAAGAAGCCGGTCATATTCTGCTGGGCCGCATCGCGCTTGCTAAGCGCTGCCACTCCGAATCTCGTTTCAATCAGTTTCAGGATCGCGGTGTAGTCCGATACCGCGTGATTGACGTAGTGCTTCCTCGCATAGGGTGAGACGACCAGCAGTGGCACGCGATAACCGGTGTACGTGAAATCGCAATTGGGACCGGTGGTGGTCGTGCAGATATCGCCAGGCTGCAGGTCCACGGGCTTAATCCCATCCGGACTGACCGCCTTCTGAGCCGGAACGTGATCGTATAGGCCGCCGGCCTCGTCATAGGTAAGGATGAAGGCGGAGTCTTTCCATGATTTGCTTTTCATCAGAGCGTTAATGAGCGATGCAGTGTACTGCGCTCCGAGCTGAATATCGATGGGATACTGATCCGAATCGGATCCGTGCTCGTCGAGTCCAGCCGGCGACGCCGGCTCAATCATCGCGACCTGGGGCAAAGTCCCGTTCTGCACATCCGTGAAGTATTGCGAAATCGGAACCAGACGATTGGGATAGTTTGCGGGAATCGTATGCCCCCACTGGAAATCCTGAATGTAGCTCTTCGTGAGCAGGCATTGCGCGGTGGGGTTCGAAGCGCAGGGAGTATTCTTCGGATTCACATAAATCTTCCAACTGATCCCCGCGGCCTGCAGTTCCTGGAAGATTGTCTTGGCCGTCAGCAGCGACTGGTCCCTGCTGTTCGTTCCTATGGGATACGCATATCCTTGGGAAGTCGCCGCCATCATGTAGTCGCGATTGGGCTGCGAACGTGACATGGCGGGCGCAAACCAGCGATCTGACGTGGAGAACTTGGACGCCATGTAGTAGTAGTAGTTGAGTGCGGTCCCGTCGTAATAACCCATGCTGCGAATGCCGTCCGTATCGTTGTAGGGCGGGACGTTGTTCCGACCATCGTGAGCGGCCGTGTATACATAGCCATTGAGCGTGGGCGTAGTCGATATCGGATTCGAGTAGTTCCAGTCCACGTGGCTCTCGTTCCACGACGGGCTGGGATTCTCAATGCACTGGCTTACCAGCTTATAGGGCTCGATCTTCGGACTGTTGGCGTCAATGATGCAGTCATTCGGCGGAGGGTAGTTCGAATCGCATCCCGGGTTGGTCGGAGGCGGTCCGTACAGCGGGGCAGCGCCAGACGTGGGATTAAACTGCGGCAATCCATCGTAGGAGATATCGGTGTAGTTGTTCTGCCGCCAGTACTCCCGTAATGCTCCCCAGTAGTGATCGAGACTACGGTTTTCCTGCGCCATGAAGATGATGTGATTTAGAACTTTCACGGTCTGGTTCACCTTGAAGGTCGCAGTGACCGAGAGATTGCTGTTCATGGCTAGCGTGCAGGTCAGATTCGTTCCTTTGCACGCTCCACTCCATCCCGCGAAGAAAGACCCACTGGCGGGGGCTGCAGTCAGTTTTACCGAAGTGCCTGAAAGGAAAGCTGCCGAGCAGGTGGGCTTGCAAGTGATCCCGGCAGGGTTGCTCGTGACCGTCCCAGAACCGGTGCCAATCACGGTGGCGGTGAGCGTGTAACTGGTGGCGCTCGCCGCCGCAGCACCCAACCCCAGCATGAAAAAAACTCCCAGCAGCGCCCGAGTCCAGACCGATATTCGCCAGTACAAGCAGCCTCCTAAAGTATTGCTTTGAGGAATAGGAGTTAGATGAAAGGAGCAGAATTGCTGTTGTCGCCCAAAAGACGCCGGCGTCCAACTCCAGACCACATTCGTAAGTACAAGAGTTGGCATAAGATTCCGATATGCCTACGGCATCGCACCCGAAGCGGATCGCTTGCCTCCAGCCCAGCGCGACGGTCACGCTGCACAGCATTGGTGAACTGGATCGGGTGGTCGCGTGTACGCGGTATTGTCTGGACGTGGTCCCCGAAATGGCAGCGCGGGCGCCCCTCATTCTCGCCGACTCATGGACCGCGAGTGCTGACCAGATCCTGCAGGCCAGACCCGATCTCGTCATTGCGTCGGTTCCCTATCAGGAAAAGGCCGTGGGCGAAATTCTGAAGGCAGGAATCCGCTTTCTCGGGCTTGCCCCCAGAACACTGGCCGACATCTATACCGATATCGCGACCATTGCTGGGGCCATCGGTGCAAGTGAGCGCGGAGAGCGTGCTATTGCTGCCATGCAGGCGCGGATCGACGGCATTCGGCAGCGCGTGAGCGGCGAGTCCAGGCCGAAGGTCTTCTGTGAAGAGTGGGGTAAACCCATCATCACCTCGCAACCCTGGGTGGCAGAATTGGTGGAGGCTGCTGGCGGTTCATTCGTGGGCAAATGCGGCCGCTCGATTTCACAAGACGAAATCTCGGACCTCAATCCCGAGGTCATCGTGGCCGCCTGGTGCGGAGCGGGAGATCGCGTCCCGCTGGAAAAGATCATCGCGGCTCGTGGGTGGCAAAACACTTCCGCCGCGGCTAAGGGCCGTGTGTATTGCATTCGCGACGAGTTTCTGAATACTCCCGCACCGACCCTGCTCGATGGGCTTGATGCTCTGGCATGGGCAATTCATCCAGAAGTGTTTCCGCGCGCGAAAGGAATACGGCAGATTACTGCGATCCCAGGGAGAGACGTTGCAAGCTACGTCTCTACGCGAGAGGATTGATCCTTCCCCGGATAATTGTGTTTTCTGAGGTAATATCTCCGTCATGGCGGTTGCCGCTCGAATCGAAGAAGTCCGTAACGAACTCACCGAACTCGCGGAAAGCAGCCGAAGCGCTCAGGAGCTCATGCAGTCACTCGTGAAACTTCTTCACGATCGCATGCTGAAGTACATCTGGGTGGGCTTCTACCTGCTCGAACCCGGTGCGCAACCGCCGGTGCTTGTGTTGGGAGCATTTGAGGGAGCCATGACGCCGCACACCCGCATTCCCTTGAACCAGGGAATCTGCGGTGCAGCGGCTTCCAGCGGGCAGACCGTCGTCGTGGACGATGTCAATAAAGATCCGCGATACCTGGCCTGTTCTCTGGAAACAAAATCTGAAATCGTGGTTCCCCTTTTCGTACACGGCAAAATCGTCGGCGAACTCGATATCGACAGTCACTTTCCCGCCGCCTTCACTCCTGAACATCAGGCTCTGGTGCAATATTGCGCTCAACTGGTGGGACAAAAGATGGAAGCGTCTCCGGCATGAAACGCGTGGTGGCAGGTCTGATTCTGCAAGGAGGCAAGCTTCTGGTGTGCCAGCGCACACGCCATCAGACGATGCCCCTCAAGTGGGAATTCCCTGGCGGAAAGATTGAAGAAGGCGAGCAGCCGCGCGACGCGTTGCGCCGAGAACTGGAAGAGGAACTCGGCATTCTGGCGATCATCGGCGACGAAGTTGCCCGCATTCAGCACGAGTATCCGAACGGCGGGATGGTGGAACTGCGCTTCTACGTCGTTCGGGAATACAAAGGGGACCTCGAAAACCGTATCTTCCGTGATATCCAATGGGCCGACCCGCCCGAGCTTCCTAAATTCGACTTTCTCGAGGCTGACCTGACCCTGGTGAATGATCTCGCACGTGGAAAGCTGCTCTGAGTCCGGCTAACCGCCCTTGCCGGTCACGGACGCATACATCCAGGCCAGCGATAAAGCGACCACGATGACAGTGGTCGACCACGCGATGAGATTGAACAAACGCGTGTTCGTGTATTCGCCCATGAGCTCCTTTTTGTTGATCAGCAGGAGCATGAACACCAGTACAAACGGGAGCACGACTCCATTTAACACCTGCGACCACAGAACGATATTGACCAGGCGGTCCGACGGGATCAGCAGGACTAAAATTCCTCCTGCCGCAATCAGGAAGGTGTAGAGCCAATAAAAGAATGGCGCCTCTCCAAACCTCCGGCCTACTCCAGACTCGAAGCCCAGCCCCTCGCAAACGGTGTAAGCCGTCGAAAGCGGCAGAATGGACGCCGCGAACAGCGAGGCATTGAACAAGCCCACCGCAAACAGGATGTAGGCGTAATCCCCGGCCAAAGGCTTCAGCGCTTGAGCGGCATCGGCGGCATACTTGATATCCCGAAAGCCGTGGAGGTAAAGAGTTGCGGCGCAAGCCACGATAATGAACCAGGCCACCACGTCGGTGAAGATGCAGCCGGTGACAACGTCCAGCATGGACGCCCTGTACTGCCGGCGGGTGACTCCCTTCTCCACGATGGAAGACTGCAAGTAAAACTGCATCCAGGGAGCGATCGTGGTGCCGACGACGCCGATGACCATGAAAAGGTAGGCCTGGTCGCGAAAAGCATGCGGGTCGGGAGGCTTGAAGGTTGCAATCGTGGCATCTTTCCAGAGAGGATGCGCGAGGAAGCCCGCCAGAATATAAGTCACGTAGAAGAAAGAAGCGGTTAAGAACACTTTCTCAACCGTCTTGTACTGCCCCTTGACGACAATGAACCAGACAATCACCGCGCAAACCGGAACGGTGTACATCCGCGGCAGACCGAAAAGCTCCAGACTGGTGGCGATCCCGATAAATTCCGTCACAACGTTGCCGAAATTGATGACGAGTATGCCCAGCATCATGAAGAACGTGATGCGCAGCCCGAATTCTTCCCGGATGAGATCGCTGAGACCCTTGCCCGTCACCGCACCCATGCGGGCACACATCTCCTGAATCACGATCAGCGCGACCGTAATCGGAATCATCGTCCAGAGAAGAAGATGTCCGAATTGCGCTCCGGCCTGCGAATAAGTCAGGATGCCGCCGGCATCATTGTCGACGTTTGCAGTGATGAACCCGGGGCCGACCACGGCGAAGAACAGCAGAATCCGGGTTTTCCAGCGTTTCAGATACCTCATGCGCACTTTTCGCAGACATAGGGATGGAGCTGATTTGCGGCTACAAGGACGACACAGAATAAATGCAAGCGGGGAAAATGGACAAACAAAATCTCGGGGAATGTCGCGATTTACTCACTGCCATACCGCTCAGCGAATTCAGGCGGGAAATTTGGACAACTGTTTCAGCGTGCGATGTGCTGAATCCACATGGCCAACGAGTGCCAGATCGCCGTCTTTCCGATCGGAATCCTGATTTGCTGCACGAAAATCAGAAATGTGCATCCCCAGGCTGTGGCGCGGTGAACCTTACGAGTGGACCAGAGATCATAGGCAAGCAGGAGAATCAGAAATGCATAGGAGACAATTGCGGCTCGGGGCGCGTTCCTGTGAATGACGTGCCAGGGCCAGCGCGCAATGGCCGCGGTCAGCAGCGCGGTATTGGCAATGTAGATGAGGCGCTTGTGGGCCGAAGAATCGAACCGCAACCGGAACGCAAAACCGATTAACGTTCCGAAGATCAACATATCCGTGAGCGGGATGATGTAGAAGAAATACGGATCAAAGCGGGCCGGGCTGCTCCCCCGCGCCAACCGGTCCGTCGCCGCCACGACACCGATCACGACCATACTGCACGCCAACATAAATGCGGCAATACCAAGCTTCTTGTGAATGTCCACGCGATGGGCTGATACCAGCGACGTTTGCGTGACCAGCAGCAGGATCCAAGTGGAAAAGACGGCGCCGTGAATGTGGATGATGGTATTGGGCAGCGGCGCGTTGAAGACACCGGCCAGGTAATAAGTTGGCGCAAATCCCACGAACACGCTGGCCAGCATCAGCAGTGCTGTCGAGGAGAAAAAGACGTGGTCAAAACGCCGTCCCGCCAGCGTGGCGACCGCCTTTACAAATGCCTTTGGTGGTGCAACCGCAGTACCCATAGGACACCTCAATGTGCCAGCCTCTGGCGCCGGCAGCCCCAAAGATGCCCGAGATTTTACCTCAGTTTCCGTGCAGGCGAGAACCAAACGGCTGACGCAGGGCGAGCCTCAACCCCGGGCCGCCCAAATTATCCCTGGTCTTTGAGTTTGAGCTTGGACTTGTTTTCTTCCATGAAGCCCTTGATCTCGTCAGCTGCGCCCAGCAGACGATTCCATTGTTCGTAATAGAGCGTCACTGGGAACCGGCCGAGCCCGTAGACGCTCACTCCACCTTTTTCACCGACTTTGAAAATCAGGTCCCCACTCCGCTTTTTGACTTCGACTTCTTTTTCCAGTTGAGCCAGCTTAGCTTTCAGTTCTTCGTAGCTTGGTTCTGCCATGAGTACCTCGAATGAGATGATTGGGAACACGCTCGCGTTGCGTCGCCTTCCTATACTAACTTGCCACCGGCCAGCACGCAGCGGAGAACCGCCTAGATCCTCTCTGCCCGGTTCGAAGTGGGAAAACTGAGAGCTCGTTGCTCAACATAACGCAACCCAACGTAATCAACATTGAGACGTAAAGCTGCGCGAAGATTGCTAGAATTGGGACCAACCTTCACACTCGGCGCATCTAAGTTTGATCTGGGAGAAATGCTTGTCCAAGGTACGTTTTGCCCATTTACTCGCCGCTCTGTTGCTGGCGAACATGCTGCCGTTCAGCGGCGCACAGGATGCTCCGGCAACACAGAAGCCAGCCTCGTCCCCGTCCATCCAAGAACAAACTCAGCAGACTCCGGGCAACCCGGAGGAAGCCAGTGGCACAGGCAAGCCCGCACCCAAGGGTACTTCGAACGACAGGCTTTTTTATGCCCTGCCCAACTTCCTTAGCCTGGAGAATACAGGTAAGATTCCCCCGCTCAGCAGCAAAGAGAAATTCAAGGTGGTCACGCGGGGAGCTTTCGATTACATCGAGTACCCCTGGTATGGACTTCTGTCGGCGATCAATCAGGCGGACGATGCCGAACCTGCTTACGGCCAAGGCTGGGGGGCGTACGGAAAACGCTACGTGACATCGTTTGCCGATGGCACCATCGAGAACTACATCACCAGCGCAATCCTGCCTTCACTTCTGCACCAGGACCCAAGGTTTTATCACTCGGAGGCGGGAGGCTTCCTGCACAAGAGCGGCTACGCGGTAAGCCGCATTTTTCTCACCCGCACCGACTCGGCGACTACGACGTTCAACTATTCGGAGGTGCTGGGCAGCGCATTATCGGCCACGATCTCCACCTACAGCTATCACCCCCGCAGCACCGTGCTCCGTTCGCCCAGTGGGCCGCGTTATGTTCCGTCTGGCAGAACCCTGGCCAACACCGCCAACGTATGGGGATCGCAGGTGGCCTTCGACACAATTACGATCGTGATCAAGGAATTCTGGCCCGACATTCACCGCAAGCTGGCTGGTAAATCCAAGGGCAGTCCGAGTCAGTAGGAATTTAGTTTCGAGTTTCAGGTTTCGAGTGGGGGGCAGCAGTTGGGCTCCGCAGACACTCAAAACTGGAAACCCGAAACTTGAAACTCCAAAGTCCCACTACGCTCTGCGCTTAATTTCGGATGGCCGATCCGTCACCAGTTCCGGGTGCAGACGGCGGAAAGTGTCGCTTACGTGGCAATTCCAGCAGACCGGCTGGTGCGTGGCGAAAATCTCCGGCAGCTTTTCCGGCCTTAGCTGGTTCCATTCCATCGTCTTGAAATCCGGACCCAGCACAGCGGGCGCGTGATCCCACTGCTGCAGCACGCCGATCGGTTTACGGCAGAATACGCAGTTCTTGCCCTCATACCACTTGGAAACGATATTCCACACCAGGCAATTCTGCGAGTCCGCCTCGATTTGCTGCAAGCACTCTTGTCCGCAGTTCTCACGCTCGGGCCAGCGCGAGCATTGCTTCAGCTGCAGCGTGGGCTCGTTGAAGAAAGAACCTAAGGCTGCCTCTCCCGCGGCTACCTGCACAGCCTCCGGAGTGTGGCTTTCCGGGCAGGTGATCAGACGCTCGCCGCGAAGACGTAAATACGTACGTAGCCCGGGCACTGCCCGTAATACAAAGAGTCCAGATGCCAAGACAAAAACGGCAATGATGATACTGAGAACGGTGACTGTCATGCGACCACCTCCGGGCGCTGGCTTCCAGTGAGCGATGCACGCGGCTTCTAGTCCAAGTCTGGCGAGGCCAGACGTGCCCGGCGATAGCCTGCATCACTGCAACGAGTGATTCCGGTCACATCAATGGAACACGTAGGGGCGGACCCATTGGTCCGCCCCGGGGAAGCAAAGCCATTGCTAGCAGGAACGCGCCGGACTAGGGCGTGTCCTAAACGTTAACGAAGCACGTGATTGCGCAGCTGCATCTTCACAGCGACCGAGAGCCGCCGGATCCCCTCACGAATCTGGTCCGGCTGCGAATGGGAAAAATTCAAGCGCATGTGCCTCCCGCCCTCACCCCCATTGCCATTTGCCGGGTAGAAGCTGTCCCCGGGAACGAAGGCAACGTTTTCGGCGAGCGCCGCTCGCAGCAGCGCCTGCGAGTCCGTCCCTTCGGGCATGGTGACCCACAGGAAAAGGCCGCCCTTGGGGCGAGTCCAAGTGACTTCCGAGGGGAAATACTCCTGCAATGCATGCAGCATGGCGTCGCGCCGCTCCCGATAGACCTGGCGAATCAGTTTGACATGCTGGTCCAGGAACCCGTCGCGCGCAACTTCGTAGGCGACATATTGGTTGAAGGTGGAGGTATGCAGGTCGGCTGCTTGCTTGAGTTGAACCAGTTTGCAGATGACATCTTCCGGAGCCACAATCCACGCCAGGCGGATGCCCGGCGCCAGCGTCTTGGAAAACGTGCTCAAGTAGATCACGTTGCCAAGCGTGAACCCGTTATCCCGGCGAACGTTCTCGCGATCCAGCACCACCAGGGGCGAGATGTGCTCGCCTTCATAGCGTAACTGGCCGTAAGGATCGTCTTCGATGATGGGAATCCCGTACTTGTCCGCCAACAGAATCAGCTGGTGCCTGCGGCCCTCGGATAGCGTCACGCCCGCCGGATTCTGGAAATTGGGGAGTACGTACATGAACTTCGGACCCGCCCGCAGGCTGGAGTCCAGTTGCTCGGTCAGAAGTCCATCCTCGTCCACCGGCACGGCGACATACTGCGCTCCGTAGACATCGAATGCCTGCAGGGCGCCAAGGTAGGTGGGGGCTTCGACCAGGATGCGGTCTCCCCGGTTGATCAGCAGTTTACCGATCAGATCCAATGCCTGCTGCGACCCGGAAGTTATCAGCACGTTATCGGCACTGGCCACGATGCCATAACGGGCAAGATTGCGAGCAATCATCTCGCGTAGCGGCTGGTAGCCTTCCGTCGTGCCGTACTGAAGAGCTTGCGGTCCGTGTTCAGACAGGACCTTGTGGCAGGCTTCATCGAAACGCTTCACCGGAAAGACATCGGGAGCGGGGAGCCCGCCACCAAAAGAGATGATCTCCGGCTTCTGCGTGACTTTGAGAAGTTCACGAATGGCAGAACTCTTGATGCCCAGCGTGCGCTGCGCGTAACGCGACTTCCAAAGCGTGGACATACAATTCTCCTCGACACCAAGCAACACGTTAGATGCGATCGCGCGGCAACGCGCTTCTGAGTTAGTTCAAGTTTCGAGTTTCAGGCTTCGAGTTTCACGGCAGACCCGCAATGAGCATGCCCCTCAGGAAACCATCAAACCTGTGTCAGTGAAGCTGGAACTCGAAACTCGAAACTCGAAACTGCCTTTCAGTCCTCTCCCACCAGTTCCGGCTCACGCGCCACGTGCCCGCGCGGATGCGTGTAGGTACCGTTTTCCTGGGCATCCACGACCGCGATAGCAGCCACGTTTACGATCTCGTCCACCGTCGCCGTACGCTGCAAAACGTGGACCGGACGGCTCATTCCCATAAGAATCGGGCCAATCAGTTCGCCACCCCCAATTTTTGCCGCAAGCTTACAGGCAATATTGGCAGAAGCCAGATCCGGGAAGATCAGCACGTTGGCCCCTCCCTTTAGTGCGCTGAAGGGGTAGAACTCCTCAATCACTTCTGGCGATAGGGCCTCATCCGCCGAGATTTCACCATCGACGATGAGCGTCGGATCGGCGTACCGGATCAACTCCACTGCCTTGCGCACCTTCGTGCAAATCGGATGATCCACCCCGCCGAAGCTGGAGAACGAAAGCATGGCTACCCGTGGAATGAGGTCGAAGCGTCGCGCCATGTGGGCCGTACACAAGGCAATTTCCACCAGGTCTTCCGCCGTGGGCTCAATATTGACGCTCGTATCGGCCAGGAAGAAGACCTCCCCTTTGCGCGTGATAATGGCATAGCATCCAGAAACGCGATGCAGTCCTTCCCGCATGCGCACGATTTGCAGCGCCGGGCGAATCGTATCCGGGAAGTGCTGCGTGACCCCGGAAACCAGCGCATCGGCGTCACCCATGTGGACCATCATCGAACCGAAGACATTGCGGTCATCGATTAAAGTGCTGGCTTCCTGCAAGGTCACACCGCGGCGCTGTCGCAAGCGAAACAGTTCGTGGATGTAAACCTCCCGGTGCTCAGAGCTGGAGGGGTCGACAATTTGCATGCCTTCGAGACTCACGCCAACATCCCGCGCCTTTACCTGAATCTTCTCCATATCCCCGAGCAGGATCGGGTTTCCGATCTTCTCTTCCACCAAGGTGTGGCAGGCGCGCAATATCTTCTCGTTGTCCCCTTCCGGAAAGACAACTTGCTTGGGATTGGCCTGCGCTTTGTGAATCATGGTGCGGGAAACTTCATAGGCCTTGCCCAGCCTCCGTTCCAGTTGGGCGCGGTAAGTGCTGAGATCGACCGGTTGCTGGGCTACGCCCGAGCGCATCGCGGCTTCCGCGACCGCGGAAGCTTCCCACATCAGCACGCGGGGATCGAAGGGCTTTGGGATCAGATACTCGCGGCCAAATTGCAGACGCTGAACACCGTAAGCGCGGCAAACAGAATCCGGCACATCTTCTTTCGCCAGGTCCGCCAACGCGTGGGTTGCGGCCAGTTTCATCTCCTCGTTAATCGCGGTCGCGCGCACGTCAAGCGCTCCCCGAAAAATGAACGGGAAGCCGAGCACATTGTTCACCTGGTTGGGATAATCGGAACGCCCGGTGGCGATAATCACGTCAGGGCGGCAGGCCTTGGCATCTTCATAGGTAATCTCTGGATCGGGATTCGCCATCGCAAAAACGATCGCATCCGGCGCCATGGAGCAGACCATCTCCGGCGTAATCGCCCCCTTGACCGAGAGCCCAGCAAACACATCGGCTCCGACGATCGCTTCTGCCAGGGTGCGCAGTTTCGTATCTTGGGCAAAACGCTCCTTGTATTTGTTCATCCCCTCTTTGCGGCCTTTGTACACGACCCCCTTGGTATCGCAGAGGATGATGCTTTCCCGCTTCACTCCCAGCCGTACGTAGTGCTCGGCACAGGCAATACCGGCCGCTCCTGCTCCGTTGAACACCACCCGGATCTTGCTAATGTCTTTGCCCACAACTTCCACGGCATTCAGCAGGGCTGCGCCCGAGATGATCGCCGTGCCATGCTGATCATCGTGAAACACGGGAATCTTCATCGTCCGGCGCAGTTCTTCCTCGATCCGGAAGCAATCGGGAGCTTTGATATCTTCCAGATTGATTCCGCCAAACGTGGGCTCCAGCAGTTGGCACAACTTGATGATCTCTTCCGGATCGTGGCTGTTCACCTCGATGTCAAAAACATCCACGTCGGCAAAGCGCTTGAATAGAACCGCCTTCCCTTCCATCACCGGCTTGCCGGCAAGCGCCCCGATGTCACCCAACCCGAGCACGGCCGTGCCGTTGCTCAGAACTGCCACCAGATTGCCTTTCCCCGTGTACTTGAACGCATCCTGCGGATTCTTCTCAATCTCCAGGCAGGGCTCAGCCACTCCCGGGGTGTACGCCAAGCTCAGATCGCGTTGCGTGCGACACGGCTTCGTGGGCGTGACTTCAATCTTCCCCGGGCGAGGCCCATTGTGGTAATCGAGAGCCTGCTGTTTGCTAACTGGCATGATTTCCTCCCTGAGACTTATGAATCGGGACCAGAATGTTTTTCATGGAGAGACGACCTGAAAAGGCGGGCATGGCATCCTTCCTTACGGCGCAAAGTAGCGCCGCTGTAGAGAACCAATATGCTCCGGTATAGCCCCTAGCAAGTCCGGCGGCAATGACGGCGGTCACCCCTTGGAACGCTTGCGGAGTCGTTGCTCTAGACCTCCACTCCGGCTTTCTGCCGAGTAAACTCGCTCATAATTTCTGCCAGCCCGGGATGGGTGACGTCCTCCACTTCATAGGTCACTCGCAGGCTGGGCTTGTTCAGTTTCACCAGATGTCCCAGGTCGATGGGCGTCGCAACCAGCACCAGATCGCAGGGTACGCGATTGATGGTCTCTTCCAGTTCGTGTCGCTGTATGGCGCTGTATCCCATCGCGGGCAGCAGGCTGGTCAGATGGGAGTAGCGCTCGTAGGTCGAGCGAATCGAGCCCACGGCATACGGACGCGGATCGACCAGTTCCGCAGCCCCGCACTGACGCGCCGCAACTACGCCCGCCCCATACGGCATCTCGCCATGGGTGAGTGTGGGCCCATCTTCCACGACTAATACTCTGCGTCCTTTGACCAGTGCCGGCTCGGAAACAGTTACGCGGCACGCGGTCTCGACCACGCGAGCTTTGGGATTGCTGGCGCGGATGTTCTTGCGCACCGTTTCCACATCTTGAGGCGCTGCCGTATCAACTTTGTTGATGACCACGACATCCGCGCGGCGCAGGTTCACCTCGCCGGGGTAATACGCCAGCTCGTGTCCCGGCCGGTGCGGGTCCGCCACCACGATCTGCAGGTCAGATTCATAGAACGGCGTGTCATTGTTTCCCCCGTCCCAGAGGACGATGTCTGCTTCCTTCTCCGCCTGTCTCAGGATACGGCCGTAATCCACGCCCGCATAGACGATGGTGCCTTCGCGCAGATGCGGCTCGTATTCCTCCCGCTCTTCGATGGTGCACTGATGTTTGTCCAGATCCTCCATCACGGCGAAACGCTGGACGGCCTGTGCGGCGAGATCGCCGTACGGCATGGGATGCCGCACGACTACCACCCTCTGCCCTCCGCGGCGCAGCTCAGACGCTACCAAGCGCCCGACGGGACTCTTGCCGCAACCTGTGCGCACCGCGCAAATTGAAATCACCGGCACGGATGACTTCAGCTGCGTTCGGCTTGAACTCAACAGCCAGAAATCGGCACCACTAGCCACTACCCGCGACGCCAGATGCATCAGGTTCTGGTACGAAATATCGCTGTAAGAGAAGACCGCGGCGTCAATCTCGTGTTCTTTCACCAATTGCTCGACATCTTTTTCTTCGAAAATCGGGATTCCCGCCGGATAAAGCGACCCGGCCAGTTCGGTGGGGTAACGCCGATTCGCGATGCCGGGAATCTGGTTGGCGGTGAAGGCTACGACGTTGTACTCAGGGTCGCCGCGAAATACTACGTTGAAATTGTGGAAGTCTCTTCCAGCCGCACCGAGAATCAGAATCTTCTTCGTTTTCATTCCTTACTCCTTAGGGCTACGCTTCCACATGGGTACGGAAGGGTTCCAGCTATGCACGTCTTTTTGGAAGTCGCGGGCGGCTGGGGTAGCAGCCACCGAACTCAGATCCTCCACAGGGGACTTCAGGAGTTCCGCAATGTAGGTCTCGATTTGCTCGCGCAGAGCCGGAGTGTGCAACGCCTGCAGCAGGGCAGGGTTTTCGATGTGGGTAAACCCGCCGCACAGGGGGCATTTCACAACGTCGTCATTGACCATCGCCAGCCTCGTTTTTTTGGGGATTGTGCGAAAGCGCGTGCCGCTCAGCACCTCTGATCCGCCTCTCTATTACAAAAGGGCGTGTGATTTCACACAGTGACAACGGTCTCTGCGGGGAGTGATTGGAGTCACAAAGAGATCCTGCTGATGCGGGGCGATTTTTGGTTAACCGCTGCCGTTTTGAGGTTTCTTAGTGAGAATCATCCCTCCCCAAAGTACTCCGGCAACGTTTACGGCGCTTCCCCTTCCCTGCTAACATCAGAGGTTTACCACTCAAACGTAAACGACATCTGTTCGGGCCTCATAACTTTACGGAGGAAACATGGCAATCAAAGTAGGTATCAATGGCTTTGGACGAATCGGCCGCAATGTTCTGCGCGCATCGCTCAAAGATCCCAATCTCGAGTTCGTCGCCGTCAATGACCTGACGGAACCCAAGACTCTCGCTCACCTTTTGAAGTACGACTCGGTGCTGGGCAATCTGCCGAATCAGGTTAGCGCCAGTGGCGACTCCATTCAGGTGGATGGAAAGAGCATCAAAGTTTTCAAGGAGAAAGATCCCGCCGCCCTGCCTTGGGAATCCGTGGGCGTGCAGGTGGTGATCGAGTCGACCGGCCGTTTCACCGATGCCAACGACGCCAAGAAGCACCTGCGCGGGCCGGTGAAGAAAGTAATCATCTCGGCTCCGGCGAAGAATGAGGATGTCACCGTCGTACTGGGCGTCAATCATGAGAAATACGACGCCAAAAAACACAACATCATCTCGAATGCGTCATGCACCACGAACTGTCTGGCGCCGGTGGCTAAAGTAATTCAGGATGAGTTCAAGATCGTCAGCGGTACGATGACCACCATCCACTCCTATACTAACGATCAGGTCATCCTCGATTTCCCGCACAAGGATCTGCGCCGCGCCCGTGCTGCTGCGCTCTCCATGATTCCAACCACCACCGGGGCGGCGAAGGCGCTCAAACTGGTCATTCCGGAACTCGGCGGCAAGATCGACGGATTCTCCATGCGTGTGCCGACGCCCAACGTATCAGTAGTCGACTTCGTGGCGTGGGTCGAGAAGAAAACGACGAAAGAAGAAGTAAATGCGGCCTTGAAAAAGGCAACCGAGTCGGGACCATTGAAGGGCTATCTGGGCTACGAAGAGCACGAACTGGTGTCGTCGGATTTCAAGGGCGACCCGCGCTCTTCCATCGTGGATTCACCCATGACGCTCGTGGTCGGAGGCAACTGCGTGAAGGTGATCTCCTGGTACGACAACGAGTGGGGATACTCCTGCCGCGTGCGCGACCTGATCAACTACATCGCTAGTAAAGGCCTGTAAGAGCTGCAATGTGACGCGGACGCCCTCGTCCGCGAGGCCCTGATGAATTTGGGTGCAGCGCGGGCGAGGGCGCCCGCGCCACATCACCACGATCTGAGTAAGAGGACTCCAGCCATGTCCAAGCTGTCCATTCGTGATCTCCCGCTCAATGGCAACCGTATCTTCATGCGCGTCGACTTCAACGTCCCCCTCGACGATGGACGCGTCATGGACGACACTCGCATCCGCGAAACCTTGCCTTCCATTGAATTCGCATTGCGCCATGGCGCGCGCCTGGTGCTTGCTTCGCATCTGGGCCGTCCCAAAGGCAAGCCGAATCCGAAGATGAGCCTCAAGCCTGTAGCCGAGCGACTGCGCATGCTTCTCGATAAAGAACTGGCGCGCGGCGAAAACGTAGGCTTCTGCCCCGATTGCGTCGGCCCCGAGGCCGAAGAAGTTGCCACGCAATTAGAGAAGGGCCAGACCTTGCTTCTGGAAAACCTGAGATTCCACGCCGAAGAGGAAGCCAACGATCCCAAGTTCGCCAAGCAGCTTTCCAAGCTGGCCGAATACTACGTGAACGACGCCTTCGGTTCCGCGCATCGCGCCCATGCTTCTACCGAGGGCATCACGCACTACATGAAGCAGTGCGCCGCCGGCTTGCTCATGGAAAAGGAACTCAAGTATCTGGGCCAGGCACTCCAATCTCCGGAGGAGCCCTTTGTAGCGATCCTCGGCGGCGCCAAGGTGAGCGACAAGATTGGTGTAATCCGCAATCTTCTTACCAAGGTGAATGCGCTGATCATCGGCGGAGGCATGGCTTATACGTTCCTCAAAGCGCAGGGCCAGGAGATCGGCAAGTCGCTGCTGGAAGCCGACAAAATCGATCTCGCCAAGCAACTTCTCGCCGAGGCAAAGAAGCGGAACGTGAAGTTGCTGCTGCCGGTCGATCATGTAGTGGCGATGAAACCCGAGGCCAATGCCGTAATTCAGCAGGTCGGCGAAGGCCAACCCATTCCCGCCGACAAGATGGCGCTCGATATCGGCCCCAAGACGATTGAGTTGTTCTGCGACGAGATCGCCACCGCCCGCACCATCGTCTGGAACGGCCCCATGGGCGTGTTCGAAATTCCGGGATTTTCCAAGGGCACCTTCAAAGTTGCGCACGCCGTAGCTGACAACGGCGGGGCGATTTCAATCGTAGGCGGCGGAGACTCCGTGGCTGCCGTGAAGGCCGCGAACGTGGCGGACAAGATCACCCACATTTCTACCGGCGGTGGAGCGTCGCTGGAATTTTTGGAAGGGCAGAACCTGCCTGGCGTAGAGGCCTTGACGGACAAGAAAGGAGCCTAGAGGCGGTCGAGGGTAAGCTGGTCCGGTGCTCCTCCGAAGTATTGTTGCAGTGCGCGGGCGAAGATGTCGTCGTCCGGCGAGACCCGTGCGAAGAGAGTCATGGACGACCTGAATTTCATGTCGTCCGGAGATCCGAAGATCTCTTCGACGGACCGGCTCTCCACGTCGAGAACGAGCTGGGTACATTCTTTCAGTCGAGGTCCGAGAATCGGGTGCTGCAAATAGGCCGCGGCTTCTTCGCGGGAGGAAATCGCATATTCGAGTGAGACCGGACTGCGCCCCAAACCGCGGATCTGGGGGAAGATGAACCACATCCAGTGGCTCGTTTTGACTCCCGAGCGCAGTTCGGAGACGATTCGAGGGTAGATTCGATCTTGCGCAGACACAAAGCGTTCGAGGATGTACGGGTCGTGATCAGAGCGGTTGAGGGACATAGCTCCAGACAAGTTTATTGCCGGGCGAGCTTAAGCAAAACAACATCCAATTCCGCACTCATAGAAAGGTTTTATCATGCGTAAAAAAGTAATGGCCGCCAACTGGAAGATGTACAAAACTCCCGACCAGACCCGCGACTTTTTTCAAAACTTCCTGCCGCTGGTCTCCGGGCACACCCGTGACGAAATCGTGGTCTGTCCTTCCTTCCTCGACTTGCCCGCGGCCATTGAGGCGGCCAGAGGATCGAACGTCGCCATCGGCGCACAGAACATTCACTGGAAGGAAGAGGGGGCATTCACAGGAGAAACCTCCGCAGCGCAATTGCTGGCCCTCGGAATACGCCACGTTATCATCGGACACTCGGAGCGGCGGCAATATTTCGGCGAAACCGATGACACTGTCAACCTGCGCCTGAAGATGGCTTTGGAAGCTGGTTTCACCCCCATCTGCTGCGTGGGTGAAGTGCTGGAAGAACGCGAAGCAGGCATGACCGATGACGTCCTGCGCCGTCAATGTGTTCGCGCCTTTCACGCCCTTTCCAACAAGAAAGCTGCCAAGCTGGTCGTGGCCTATGAGCCGGTCTGGGCCATCGGCACGGGCAAGACGGCGACTCCCGAACTGGCAGCCGAAGCGCACGCCGTAATCCGCAGCGAGGCAACCGAAATCTTCGGCGAGGAATTTGCCCAGAGCCTCCGCATCCTCTATGGCGGATCCGTGAAGCCGGAGAACGCCTCCGCCCTCATGGCTCAGGATGAAATCGACGGCGCCCTGGTCGGCGGCGCGTCGCTCGACCCCAAATCATTCGCCGCTATCGTGAAGTACTAGGGCCGCTGAGCGGAGTCGAAGTATCCCTATGCGGCCTATGCCTCCGTTGCAGAACGATTAGTCCGCACCTATGTTCCTGATAAGGGCGCGTGATCCCGCGCACAGAAAGCTTCAGCCCACCCGCCGTATGATGAATCAGCCATATCGCGCCCCTCAATCCTCACTGCCCTGCTACTTCCACGAGGAGGTCGTATGCCGCTTTCGAAGCTTCGCGAATTTCTCGATTCTCAACAAATTAAGTACCTGGTCATCTCGCATTCACTGGGCTACACCGCCCAAGGCATTGCCGCGACCGCGCACGTCTCTGGCAAGAAGTTGGCCAAAACCGTCATCGTCAAACTCGACGGCATTCTCGCCATGGCGGTAGTACCCGCATCCGAACACGTAGACATGGATCGTCTGAAGGTGCTGACCGGCTGCGACTGCGTCGAGATCGCGTCCGAGAAGGAATTTCAGAACGCCTTCCCTGACTGCGAACTCGGAGCCATGCCGCCGTTCGGGAATTTATACGACATGGCGGTGTACGCCGACGCCAGCCTGGCCGAAATTGAGGAGATCACCTTCAGCGCCGGCACGCATCGCGAACTCGTCCGCATGCATTGGGAAGACATGCTGCGCATGGTGAATCCCACCATCGCGGAACTGACTTATCACAGTCTGGTCGCGGCCTGAACTCATGGGGTGACGCGGCAGAAAGGCACTCAAAGATAAGCTCAGGGTCTACTTGCGCCCAATCGCCATGAGGTGCGAGCTTGCACCCAGAATGGAAGGCTCGCGCTCCACTTTGCGGATAGCCGTAAGCAGACGCTCGCGCTGAACCGGATCCTTCCAAAGCCGATCAAAATCGCGCGCCATCCATCCTGGACCCTCAATGGCGGCTATTTCGAGGACCTGAAATCCGGCTGCCAGGAACTCACGCGACAATTCTCCGGGCTTGTGAAAATAAGCGTCTGTGAAATAGCTGGAATTCGTCGTCGGATTTCTATGCTGGCCATCCTCTAAATCGCGCTCCAGAATGGGCACAAACTCGGGATCCGTGAAGAATCCGCTTGAGAGGGAGTCCAATAACGAAGCAAAGCGGCTGATCCCGGCGCCCCAAATCAATCCTCCCGGACGCAGGACGCGGCCAGCTTCGCGCAAGCAGGCGATCCGGTCTTCCTTCTCGACGAGATGGTAAAGCGGACCTAAGAGAAGCACCGCATCGACTGAGTTCTCCGCATGCGGCAAGTGCCGCGCATCGCCGAGTTCGGTCGACGCGAGCGGATGATCCGGCTGCTGGCTTGATGCCGCGCGTGCCTGCTCGATGTGCTTGGCAACGGGATCAATCACATGCACTTCATACCCCAGCGAAGCAAGCCAGCAGGCATACACACCGGAGGCACCGCCGGCGTCAATGATCCGACCGGGCGGCGGAGGCAGATGTCGTCGTATCAATTCGCGGGTGCGCTCGTGCTCGAGCTGAAACCAGCTGGTGCGGAGTCGCGCCGCTTCATCAACATCAGTGTAGTAACGGAGAATGCGCTCGCGGGATGGATCGGGCATGAATTTGAGGAAGCACTAGCCTCCTGCGTTGGTTCGCCGCGGAACACGATACCCGAGCTGCATGGACAAATGCCGTGCCGCGTCTTTCAAAGCTTCCAGAATGCGCGGCATGGTTTGCGCGTTGACCTGATGAATGGTTCCGCTTAATCCAAGGCTCGCTTCAATCTCGCCCTTCTGATTGAAAACCGGAGCGCCTACGCATCTCGCCCCCAGATTGTTCTCTTCATCATCCACAGCGTATCCCTGGCTGCGCACCTTTTCCAATTCTTTGAACAGGCGCGAAGCGGATGTAATCGTTTTCGGAGTACGCCTCTCCATGGAACGCTCGGCAAGAATCTTCTCCACTTTGTCCTGGGGAATATGCGCGACCAGCGCTTTCCCCACGCTGGTGGCGTGAACGCGCATGCGTCGTCCGACCCAGGTGTCCATGCGAATGAATCCCTGCGGCTCTACTTTTTCGATGTACACCGCCTCGGGCCCGTCGAGGATTGCCAGATGGCAAGTGAGGTTGGTCTTTTCCATCAGGTTTCGCATAATCGGAAGGGCAACTTCGCGGACATCGATTCCTATAAGGGCGCCGCGGCTCAGGCTCAAAATTTTCAGCCCGACGCGATATTTTCCCGTCTCCTCGTCGCGGTTCAAGTAATTCTGTTTCTCGAGGGTACGCAAAATATAGCTGGCCGAACTCTTTGGAATCTGCAACTTGCGGCTGATTTCCGCGTTGCTCATCCCCTCAGGCTCCTGCGCCACCGTCTCCAGCATGCTGAGCGCGCGCTCCACCGCTACCGAGGGATTTTCTTCCTTGTGGGGCATAGCAAATCGTTATGGTAACAAACCCTGTAGGCGTACAACAAATTGAATGTACGTTCAGTATATTGAACATCACTCTTGACCGACCGCCCGGGGCATCTTACGATCCGCCAGTATTACGAATTAGCGTTCAGTATTATGAACACCATTACGGGAGAGAGTTAGCAGATGACGCCAACCGCAGTTGCTTCACCGGAATCCGGAGTTCTCACCAACCCTGTCAGCAGCGCACCGGCGCAGTTCGATGCCGCGCGCGGTCTGCCTGCGGGCTTTATGGACTTCTTCCTTCCCCTGCACCGCAGGTTCACGCCTCGGCAACAGCAACTTGCCGGCAAGCGCACCGAGGTTCTGCAGCGTTCGCTGGAAGGCGAAAAGCCCAAGCATCAGTTCCCTTCCGATACGGTTCGCAACGGCTGGCGCATCTCCCTGCCGGAGTGGTGCCAGGACCAGCGTAATCAGATGACGGGGCCGGCAGATGATGGCGAACTCTGCGTGAAGATGCTCAACTCGGGCGCTCCCGGAGTGATGCTCGACCTCGAAGACTCTTGCGTGAACGAATGGACGCATCACCAGACCGGCATCGAGAACATTCTCGCCTGCCTGCGCGGCCAACTCAGTTATAACGACAAGAAGCGCAACAAGACGGTCCCTATCCAGCCGAGCAAAACCGTGATCTTTACCCGCCCGCGTGGACTGCACTTAAGCCAGGCGGGCCTGATCTCGGGAGAACTTGTTTCCGCTTCCCTGCTCGACGTGGCCCGTGTTTTTTACGGCATCGATCCCGCGGAATTGAAGCATCCGCTCTGCATCTACATTCCGAAATCCGAGTCCGCCGAAGAAGCCTTGTGGTGGCGCGATCTGTTCCAGGCTCTGGCGACCTCGCGCGGCCTCCCGCACGACTACATCAAGTGCATGGCGCTGGTGGAATCTCATCCCATGGCTTTCCAGATGGAGGAGTTCACCTACCATCTGCGCGATCACATCATCGGGCTGAATCTTGGCCGCTGGGATTACATGGCCAGCCTCATTCACTTCAACCTGGACGATCCCGACTGGGTTCTCCCGGATCGCAACACGATTCCGCATAACGTACCATTCTTTCAGAACCTGCGCGAATTGATCCCGGAAATCTCCCACCACCGTGGGATTCTGGCGATCGGGGGCATGACAGCCCTCTATCCCAGCCGCGAAGATGCGGAACTGAATGCGCGCGCACTGGCAGTTCTGCAGAAAGACAAGAAAAACGAAGCCGACTGCCTGATGGATGGCGCCTGGACCGGACACCCGGATCAAAATGCCATCGCAGTGGAGCAATTCCCTAACCCGAACCAACTGCAGAAGCGGCCAACCAATGCCAGCCGCTATCCCGATCTGCGTCCGGTTCCGCTCGGGGTCGGAACACGGACGGTGAACGGCACGCGAGCAGCCGTGCGCACCGTGATCCGTTACCGCCATGGCGTGCTCAGCGGACGTGGCGCCAGCTTGCTGGACGGCTACATGGAAGATCTGGCGACTGATCGCATCTACCGTCTGATGATCGCGCAGCGCGTGATCCATCGTGACTTGGTGCACGTTCTCGACGCGCAGGGCGCCTCCGTTAAGCACACGCCGGAGTTCATCACCCAGTTGTTCGACGAAGAACTTGATCGTCTGCTGCGCGAATTGCCTGCCAACACGGATCCGCAAGAGGCGGACCGTTACCGCCGCGCCCGCGAAACCAGCGAAGCCATGATCGTCAACGGAGAATTCAACCCGGTTTAATTGCCACTCACCCCAGATAGATTTCAGGAGAAGAAAGTAATGTCAGGAAATGGAAACAGCAAGAACGCGACGATGCCCAGGACCGAGTCCCCGTTGAACCCGCAGGAACGGACGGCGCAATACAAATTAGCGGCCCAGGCCATCGCTCATGAATGGTCCACAAATCCACGTTGGCGAGGTGTCGAACGTCCATATACGGCGGATGACGTGCTGCGCCTTCGCGGGTCGATCCACATCGAGCACACGTTGGCCCGGATGGGCGCCGAGCGCTTGTGGGATCTGTTGCAGACTGAGCCGTATATCAATTCGCTTGGGGCGATGAGCGGCAATCAAGCGGTCCAGCAGGTGCAGGCCGGGCTGAAGGCGATTTACGTAAGCGGATGGCAAGTGGCCGCCGATGCCAACAATGCAGGAACCATGTATCCCGACCAAAGCCTCTATCCGGCGGATAGCGTTCCGAACCTCTGCCGGCGCATCAACAACGCGCTGCAGCGCGCCGACCAGGTGCATCATGTTGAGGGCAAAGTCGCCCCGGGGCAGACGTGGTTTGCACCGCTGGTGGCCGATGCTGAGGCTGGTTTCGGCGGAACCCTGAACGCTTTCGAACTCATGAAGGGCATGATCGAAGCGGGCGCAGCCTGCGTTCACTTCGAAGATCAACTGTCCTCCGCCAAAAAATGCGGACACTTGGGTGGAAAGGTTCTGGTTCCCACGCCGGAAGCCATTCAGAAATTAGTCGCAGCGCGTCTGGCGGCGGATGTCATGGGCGTGCCCACGCTCATCATGGCTCGCACCGACGCCGACAGCGCCAGTCTCCTTACCAGCGATATCGACGAGCGGGACCGCGCCTTTTGCACCGGCGAGCGCACCCCGGAAGGATTCCTCCGCATTCGCGGCGGCATCGAGTCGGCGATCGCTCGCGGTCTCGCCTACGCTCCTTACGCCGACCTGATATGGTGCGAGACTTCGCATCCGGACATGGCCGAAGCGAAGCAATTCGCACAAGCAATCCGTTCGCAGTATCCGGACAAGATGTTGGCCTACAACTGCTCTCCCAGTTTCAACTGGCGGAAGAACATCGACGAAGCCACCATTGCCCGCTTTCAGCCCGAATTGGCGAAGATGGGATACAAATTCCAGTTTGTCACGCTGGCCGGATTCCATGCCTTGAACCTGAGCATGTTCGAACTGGCCCGCGGCTACAAACTCTCGGGGATGACAGCCTACACGCGGCTGCAGGAAAAAGAATTCAGCCGCGAAGCCGAGTACGGGTACGAGGCTGTCAAGCACCAGCGCTTCGTGGGCACCGGTTATTTCGACCAGGTGCAGCAGGTCATCAGCGGAGGTCTGTCTTCCACCACCGCGCTGACCGGATCCACTGAATCTGAGCAGTTCCTCGGAATCAAGCAACTGGTTCATCCCGAAAAGGGGCCCGATGCGGCATGCCAGCCGATTTTGGGAAATTGCCCGCAAACCGCTCCGGTGAACATCGACCTCGGCTCTGAGGATATGCTGCTGCCCTCTGGCGACTAGCTTTTGAAGCAAGCTCATGCTGCGGGAAGGGCCGGGTTTCGGGATCCGGCCCTTTTTTCTTTGCCACGAACCACGTAGGCCCGGACCCATTGGTCCGGGCAGGGTTTGCTGGAGAGTCTCTTCGGCGCACCGCTCGCTTCGCTTCGCGGGCGGACCAATGGGTCCGCCCCTACGTGGCTAATGCTTATGCCATTGCGATCGTGTCATGCAACGGTGGTGCCGTGTGGAAATCGCCGCCCGTACCGGCTTGCTGGGAGCTTACGGCGCCAACAAAGATCTTGATGAAGCGATCAACTTCTTGCTGTGTATTAAACCGTCCCAGGCTGACGCGAATCAGGCCACGGGCGCATTCGTCGTCGAATCCCATGGCGCGAAGAACTCCCGAGGGCTGGCCGAAGCTGTGAGCACTGCAGGCGCTCCCAGCCGAGATCGCGACGCCCGCGGCATCCAACGCCGCCAATAAGTCCCCGACTCGTTTTTCCTGTCCGCGAATCCCGATGCTCAAGTGACCGGGCAAGCGCTCCGTCGGGTGCCCGAAAATGTAGAACTTCGGCAGCCTTTGGCTGAATTCTTTCGCGATCTGATCTCGGTAGCGCTTCAGTCGCTCCGACTCTGCTGCCAATTGTTCCCTGGCGATCGCTGCTGCCGCGCCGAAGCCCACAATGCCCGCCACATTTTCTGTTGCGGAGCGTAGCCCGCGTTCCTGGCCTCCGCCAAAAACGATCGGCGCCAGATTGGTGCCTTTGCGCACATAAAGCGCGCCGACACCCTTGGGCCCGTGTAGTTTGTGCGCCGACAAAGAAAGCAAATCAACGCCGAGCTGGTTCACGTCGAGTGCAATCTTGCCTCCGGCCTGAACGGCGTCGGTGTGAAAGAGAACGCCATTCAATCTTGCGAACCGAGCAAGCTCTTGAATCGGCTGCAAGGTGCCAACCACGTTGTGGGCCGCTATGACCGAGACTATTGTCACGTTCGACTGCAGAGCCCGCAGCAGGCTATCCATGCGAACGATTCCCTCGCGGTCAACCGGCAGGTACGTAATTCTGGTTCCCGACTCAGCCAGGAACCGGCAAGTCTCCAGCACAGCGGCGTGCTCGATCGAACTGGTAATAATGTGTCCCGGCGCGCCCTGGGCGCGCACTGCACCGATCAGCGCGAGATTGTCAGCCTCGGTGCCGCTCGCAGTGAAGATAATCTCTTCGGGTAACGCGCCAATCAGGGCGGCAACTTGCGCGCGTGCCGTTTCGATTGCCTCGCGCGCGGCTCGCCCTTCGCAATGCAAGCTCGAGGGATTTCCGAAGGATCCACCGAAAAATGGCGCCATCGCCTCGAGTACGCGAGGATCAAGTGGAGTCGTAGCGGAATGATCAAAGTAGATGCGCGACATGCGCGCTCCAGTCAGGCTGCGCTGGGCCCTGCGCGCCTACAAACACGAATGCCTCATCCGGGATTAAAGGGGACGAGGCAAAATGCTCGCCGCCATCTCATGTCCCCCGGGAACCGGGCGGGATTTGGCACCATTTGATCAGGCTGGTTCCTGATCCGGTTGTCGTGGCTTCTGCGGGCCCGTTACCCTCAGCCACTCTGCATGAGATACGGATCGTTCCAGCATCGCTGCGGGAACCCTTCACAATAGGCTTCGTAACCATTGTGAGTCAAAGAAATAATTCGGCGCTTTCAACGCAGCACTGACAACAGCGAAACGCCCCGAAACCGTAACGCAGTCCGGTTCAGAATGCCCCACTGCAACACATCGCGATGATTACTCAACACTCGCCCTCACGGGAGCGAACGCCTGCGAGCGCAGGCGAGTGTGCCAAGTCCAAAGCAGCGCGATGCCAATCAATATCAGTCCAGCGCACAGCCCAATCCAAATTCCCAATGCTCCCCATCCGAAGTAGAAGCAGAGCACGGACCCTGCGGGAAGGCCGATGAACCAGTACGCCACGAGATTGGCCAACATGGGAGTGCGGGTGTCGCCGCTTCCGCGCAGTGCGCCGGTAGCCACCGTCTGCACGCCATCAAACAACTGGAACACGGCGGCCACCATAAGCAATTGCGCGCCGACTCGAATCACAATAGGGTCCGGACTGAAGATGCGGGCGATGGGTCTGGGCAGAAGGATGAACAGCAGTCCCATACACGACATGAATCCGGCACCCAGCAGGACGGCCGACCAACCCGCCAAATGTGCTCTGCCGGGATCGCCCCGCCCAATCTCCTGGCCAACCCGGACGGCCGCCGCGGAACTGATGCCTAGCGGGACCATGAAAGTGAACGCAGCGCAGTTAAGTGCGATCTCATGCCCAGAAAGCGGTACAGGTCCCAGCTTCGCGCACAGTGCCGTCGCGCCGGAGAAAGCGCCGATTTCGAGCAGAATCTGGGTAGCGGCGGGAGCGCCGAGCGCGAGCAGTTGCCATACTCGCCGAAGGTCGAGTGCGATCTCGCCCATCCACTCCGACCGGCCTCGTTTGCGCTCCACGTAGATAACTGTGGCGAGCATGACCAGGGCCATGTAGATCCGAGCGAAACAGGTGGACCATCCGGATCCGGTGATGCCCATCGCGGGAAGTCCGAGGTGCCCGTAGATCAAGGCCCAGTTGCCGACGAAGTTGATGAGGTTCGCCGAAACCAGCGCGAACATGATGGGGTGCACCACCGTGACTGCCTGCAGATACCTTCGCAGCCCGAAGTAGCACAGCAGGGGGAGCGTTCCCCAGTTCAGCGCAGCCAGGAAAGGCCGCATCGGCTCGACGAGTTCCCCACTCACTCCAAAGCGGTGCATCATGGCGGGCCAGAAATAAATCAGCAGCATGAGAAGTGGCGTCAAAGCAATCGCAAGAAAGAAACCGTTGACCAGGGAATGGCGCGCATCCTGCATGTCTTCCCGGCCGTGTGCTTGGGCGACGAAAGTATCCAGCCCGAGCAGCAAGCCAGCCCCAAAAATCGCCACAACGTTGTACAGGCTTTGGCCCAGACCGGTGGCGCCAATGGCCACAGCGCTGTTGGGAAGGCGACCGACCATGATGGTGTCAACCACTCCCATCGTCATCCAGCCGATCTCGGCAAGAACCAGCGGCAAAGCCAGCCGCAATGTCGGTCGGAACTCGGCTTGAAGTGCACGAAGCGACGACATGGGATGGTCATTATGCCGAAAAGCGCCGCCAACCATCAAACAACAGGAGAGCAGGCGCTACTGGCGACTTTGCTATAATCTAGGTGCTGTTCGGCACTTCATGTCCCGATTCGTGCGGAAGTGGTGGAACTGGCAGACACACCATCTTGAGGGGGTGGCGCCGAAAGGCGTGGGGGTTCAAATCCCCCCTTCCGCACCATGAGTTTTCTCGTCAGCAACAGATTCCAATATAGATAGCTCCGGCTATCGGCAGGAAACATACGCACATGGTTTACGGCTTAATCGTCGCGGTTCACATTCTGGTTTGCTTCTTCATCATCATCGTCGTTCTGCTGCAGAGCGGAAAAAGCGGCGACATCTCCGCGGCTTTCGGCGGACAAGGCAGCCAGACCGCTTTCGGCCCACGAGGCGCGGCCAGCGCCCTCTCCAGGGCGACCACGTGGTCCGCTGTGGCCTTCATGATTACCTCCATCACATTGTCGGTGTATGTCAGTAAGCGCGGCGGCCCCGGTTCTGTGCTTCAGGGTCTCAAATCCCAGCCAGTCAAGACGCAACCCGCTCCGGCCCAGAATCCGGCGCCCACCACACCCACCAAGTAGATTCGGTTCACACGTCCTGAGCCAAACCCTCCCCGGGTTTGGCGGTCCTGCAGCCGGGAGGCGGCCCGTTTTGGGCTTGCTTTGCATCCTGCCCTGAGTACTGCCTACCCTGTAATTGTCTTTTGCCCTGAAGAGGATGTACCATCCAAATTAGACGTTCCAGTGTGGAGGATTGATATGTCTGATCATGACGGCGGCAATACTTTCGTGTGGTTTCTGGCGGGACTCGGTCTGGGAGCGCTGGCCGGAGTTCTGTACGCACCGCGTTCCGGCAGCGAAACGCGCGAGGCCATCCGCGCGAGAGCGGAAGAGGGCCGGGAGTTTGTAAAGAATCGAGCACGTGACGCCCGCGACCAGGCTTCGCAGTGGGCAGATAAAGGCCGCGAGGTCGTCACTCAGCAGAAGGAGCAGTTCCGGCAAGCCTACGAAGCCGGACGCCAGGCCTATCACGAAGCTACTGCGGAGACGGCACCGGGAAAGAACCTGTAGTCCTCGAGTCCGTGCCGGTTCTCCCTCCGGGCGCGGCGCTTGGCACCCTGGGAGGAAGAACTATGGATATGCTGACGGTCTTTGTTGCTCTGACGGCGATCGCCATCCTGTTGCAGGCGGGCCTGCTGCTAGGTATGTATCTCACCATGCGCAAGAGCAGCGAGCGCATGGAAGCACTCGCCACCGAAGTCAAGTCCAAAGTGCTGCCGACACTGACGCAAGTCCAGGAAGTGCTTACGGATGTGCGTCCCGGAGTGACGACCATCGTCGCCAATGCCGAACATGCGACCACCGTGCTGCGCGGCCAACTGGAACGTATCGACGCCACCGTGAACGACGTAGTAGATCGCGCGCGCTTGCAGATTATTCGTGGTGACGAAATGCTCACTCGAACCCTGGACCGCGTCGAGCAAACGACGGAAGTCGTGCAGAGGACCGTCGTCTCTCCCGTTCGCCAAATATCCGGATTGATGCAGGGCATCACCGCGGGCCTGGAGTTTTTTTTCGGACGCAGCCGCAAAAACGACGGGCGCCGCGGAGAGCGCCGCCCCGTTCCACAGGATGAAATGTTTATCTGAGTGGAACGTCCCCTGAACTCGCGTGCCGATCGTCCTGCTGAGCCCGGCGAACGAATCTATGCATTCCGCACCCTCCCGCTCTCTCGTCCTATGTCTTGTTCTGTTTCTCACCATTCCTGTTTGCGCACAACAGAAGACTGTATGGAGCGCCCAGGAACAGCCCATCGTCGATCAGATCAAAGGACTGCGGAAGCTCGACGATACCGTCCGGGCACGCACCACGAAGGAATTGGCTCTCCAGATTCGTCAGCTTCCGGTGGTTCCAAACAAGTTGAAGTTGGCGGGAGCGCTGGCGAACCTCTCTACCGAAGGCGACTTTGGTAGCGATACTTTGCAGGAAGTGACGACCACGTTGGCTTCCGCGCTGCGAGAGCAGCCTCCCGCCGGAAAACCTGGACAACCGGACGACCTTTACATATCGCTCGCATCCCTGGTCCGTTACGAGCATATGCAAGCCCCGTCGGACAATCCTCAGTTTGCCGATGCGCTCTCGAAACTGGAGGCTGCCGACGCCGCTCGACAACAGGCCGACTTCACGCTTTCCGACCTGCAGGGAAATCCGTGGCATCTGCGGGATCTCAAAGGCAAGGTCGTGCTGGTAAATTTCTGGGCCACGTGGTGTCCGCCGTGCCGCAAAGAAATGCCCGATCTGCAAGCGCTCTATGACAAGTACAAGGATCAAGAATTCGTGATCCTTTCGATTTCCGATGAGGAAGCCGCGAAAGTTCAGCCCTTCATCACGGAACGAAAAATCACCTATCCCGTACTGCTCGACGCCGGCCGAAAGGTAAACGATCTTTTCCAGGTGGAAGGAATCCCCAAGAGCTTCGTTTACGACCGTGAAGGCAAGCTGGTTGCACAGTCCATCGACATGCGTACCAGGAATCAATTTCTGCAAATGCTCGCGCAAGCCGGTCTGCAATGACCGTGTAGGGACAATAGACATGTAGGGACAGCCGCCATCGGCTGTCCGGCAGGGCGGAGCCCTGCAGGCGTCGAGTCAACGCTGCCTAGCTACGCTCGGCTGGACAGCCGATGGCGGCTGTCCCTACATGAGCCTGCCATCTGCAGGGCTGGGTACACTAACGAGCCATAGCAAACAATTCGGTCTCAGATAGACTTGTTCGAGGATCTGTGGGTATTTCAAAGACTCTATGAAACAACTTGCCGCCATCTTCTGCCTGGCTTTCTGCTGCACGGCCTTCTGCGTTCCTGCAACTGCACAAACGAACAAGCCTGCCTATCCCCAAACCCGCGCCGAACGGAGGGCCAACAGGAAAATCCAGAAGGCGGAAGAAAAGTATTTGAAGAAGCAGAAGAAGGCAGCGGACAAGATGTACAAGCAAAGTCAGAAGAAGAGCCATCTTCCGAAGCACTCATACTGACGACATTCAAAACAAGCACCACCTCGAGTCTGCTGCTCTCCTGCGCTGGCGTTGATCTTGCTAGCTGATCTTGCTAGCTGATCCAGCCGCCGCCAACCACGATATCGCCGTCGTAGAAGACGGCAGCTTGTCCGGGAGTGACCGCGCGCTGCGACTGGTCAAAGGTGACGAGGATTTCGTCCTCCCCAGTCTTCTCGATAACGGCTGGAGCGGGTTCATGGCGGTGCCGAATCTTCACAGAAACACGCATCGGCTCGCAAATATCTACCACCGAAATCAAGTTCGTCCGGCGCGCGCGCAGCGTGCGCGAGTAGAGATGCTCATCACTGCCCACGACAACCTGCTTATCCGCACCGCTGATCTGGATGACGTACAGCGGCGATCCCGTCGCCACGCCGAGCCCCTTACGCTGACCCACGGTGAAGTTGTGAATACCCGTGTGCTCGCCGATGACTTCCCCGTTCGTGGTAACGAGTTCGCCGGCGGTGTCGGGCAACGACTCTCCTTGCTCAGCCAGGTACGCGTCGATGAAGCGCTTGTAATCGCCACCCGGCACAAAGCAGATCTCCTGTGAATCCGGCTTCTCAGCCAGCGCCAGCCCGTGCTGGCGCGCGCATTCGCGAACTTCCGGCTTGGTCATGTCTCCGAGCGGAAACAGCGTTCGGCTGAGCTGCTCCTGAGTCAGGCCGAACAGAAAATAAGTTTGATCTTTGCTGTGATCAGCAGGGCGCTTTAGCAACCAGCGCCGCCGCTCTTCATCGAACGCGACGCGCGCGTAGTGACCGGTAGCGACTCGCTCGGCCCCAATCTGTCTTGCGACTAGTTGCAACTGCTCAAACTTCAGATGATTGTTGCAAAGGCTGCAGGGGATTGGCGTTCGTCCGGAAAGATACTCGTTGATGAACGGGCGAATCACGTCCCGCTCGAAGCTGTCTTCGTGATTAATCACGTAATACGGAATGCCGATCTGCTGCGCCACCCGGCGCGCATCGTAGACGTCATCGAGCGAGCAGCAACGCCCCTGCACAGACTCAGGCATACCTTCGCGTCCGGCCAGGCGCCGCTGATTCCACAACTGCATGGTGAGGCCGATGACGCTATGCCCCTCCGCGCACAGCATGGCGGCCACGGTGGAAGAATCCACACCGCCCGACATGGCTACCGCGATGGTCTCTCTGCTCAACTTGTTATCTCAGTCCAGCAATTCACAGCTAAGTGCGAATCGCTTGCTTCTTGTACGCCGGCGACAATTCCCGGAGGCGCGTCACCGTTTCCGGCAATAGGCGAATTGCGAAATCGATGTCCTCTTCCGTGGTTTGCTTGCCCAAACTGAAGCGGATGCTGGCGCGCGCCTGCTCCGGCCTCAGTCCCATCGCGACCAGCACGTGCGAAGGTTCAATCGCTCCAGATGAGCAAGCCGCGCCCGTCGATACTGCCAGCCCTTTTAGATCCAGCGCAATCACCAGGGATTCACCTTCGATGTGATCGAAGCGAATGTTGGTCGTATTCGGAACCCGTTGTGCGCAATCTCCATTTACGATCGTGCCCTCGATCCGGCTGAGAACATCGCGTTGCAGCCGATCCCGCATCGCTCCAAGCCTCTCGACAGCGCCATTACTGAGACCCTCGCTGGCCAATTTAGCTGCCTCTCCCAAGCCTACGATGCCGGGGACATTTTCCGTTCCAGCGCGCCGCGAACGCTCGTGACGTCCTCCGTGGAACAGCGGCTGAAGCTGAGTTCCCTTTTTCAGAAACAGCGCTCCATTTCCCTGCGGCCCGTGAAGCTTATGCCCTGAAATCGAGAGCGCGTGACAGCCAATGCGATTCACATCAATCGCGACCTTCCCTGCTGCCTGGACCGCGTCGGTGTGAAACAGGACATCGGACTCCGCCGCCACTCTCCCGATTTCCTCGACCGGTTGCAGCACGCCGGTCTCGTTGTTCGCCATCATCACCGTGATCAGCTTGGTGCTGGGACGCAGCCCACGCTTCACGTCATCTGGATCGACCAGGCCACGCCCATCCACCGGCAAAACTGTGACCTCGCACCCGATTTGTTCCAGATTCTTCGCCGCATGCAGCACCGCATGGTGCTCGATGCCGGAGGTGATGACGTGATCTCCCGTCTTCACCAATCCGGCGATCGCAAGGTTGTCGCTCTCCGTTCCACCCGAGGTGAATATGACCTCGGACGCGCCACAACCCAACAAGGCCGCGACCGACTCACGCGCACTCTCCACGGCCGCCCGCGTCTCCTGTCCATGATGGTGGATCGATGACGCGTTGCCGAAATGCTCCCCGAAATAAGGGCGCATGGCCGCGAACACCTCGGGCAGAACCGGGGTAGTGGCGTTATTGTCCAGATAGACGCGGTGCATACAGAACCCTGCTTTTATTGTACGTGAGGCAACAGGCAGCCTGACAGCCGCCGGGCAGTTCTATGCGCGCAACCAACGCCTATTGCCGCTGATCAATAGGGATGTAATGGCTGGGGTATTCGGGGCCGATATATTCCGCGCGTGGCCGGATCAGGCGATTGTCGTCTAATTGCTCGATCACGTGCGCGGTCCAGCCACTGATGCGCGAGACGGCAAACACGGGAGTAAACAAATCCACGTCAATCCCGAGCGTGTGGTAGGTGGACGCGGAATAGAAGTCGACATTGGCATTCAGCTTTTTATCGGCTTTTACGAATTCTTCGATCTTGTGCGAAATGTCGAACCATTTCCCCTGCCCGCTGGAGTTCCCCAAATCGCGCGACATGACCCGCAGATGCGTCGCTCGCGGATCCTCGGTGTGGTACACCCGATGCCCGAAGCCAGGAACTTTCTTCTTCTGCGCCAGCATGCCCTTGATGTAGTCGACCGGGTCAGCGCCAGAAGAATCGATGGACTGCAGAATGCGGAACACCGCTTCGTTGGCGCCGCCGTGCAGCGGCCCTTTCAGCGCCCCGATCGCCGATGTGATGGCCGAGTGCATGTCTGACAAAGTCGCGGCAGTCACACGCGCGGCAAAGGTCGAGGCGTTGAGTTCGTGATCCGCGTGAAGGATCAAAGCTATATCGAGAGCCCGTTCTGCCGTCGCCGAGGGATGCTTGCCATTCAGCATCAGCAAAAAGTTTGCAGCATGCGAGAGCGACCGCTCCGGCTCCACCACTGGCTTTCCCTTTCGAATGCGATCGTAGGCCGCCACGATCAGCGCGATCTGCGAAGTCAGGCGGATCGCCTTATCCACATTGGCTGTGCGGTCATTGCTTCTTTCCTGCGGGTCATAAAACGAGAGGGCCGAAACCGCCGTCCGCAGTACATCCATCGGCAAGGCATGACGAGGAGCGTTGCGCAGCAGCGAAATGATTGAAGCATCCAGCTTGCGTTCCTCCGCCAAACGGTCGTGCAGTTCGCGCAACTCACGCCGCGTGGGAAGCTTTCCGAACCACAGCAGGTAGCAGGTCTCTTCAAAGTTCGAGTGGTCGGCCAGTTCGTGAATATCGATGCCGAGATAGGCTAGAACGCCCCGATCACCGTCGATGTAGCAGATCTTGGAGTTGGTTGCGACGACTCCTTCGAGTCCTTTGGGGGCGTGATTTGCAGTGAGGCCAGGCATCGGATCTCTCGTTTCCCGCAGAATTGGCATAACCCCTGCGAAGCGGTCGCGCGGAGGGCAACCTTTTTTTATACCTGAAAAGCGCTGCGCTTTCCAACCGGGCCTCGGCTGCGCTTTGCTCGCCACGTTCTGAGGGGCGTATATTTAAGGGTTTGCTTGATAGTCAGATTCATATGTCACCGCAGTGCTCTCATTTCCTCATGGAAGGAATCATCCCAGATGAAACGTATTCTTGGAATTGTGCTCGCGTGTACATTTCTTACCTCGAACTTCGCCCTCGCCGATGAGGGCATGTGGCTCTACAACGCTCCTCCCAAAGACAAGATCAAAGCCAAATACGGGTTCGAATTGACCCAACAGTGGCTCGATCATGTCCGCCTCTCCTCGGTTCGATTCAACAACGGCGGCTCCGGTTCGTTCGTTTCTCCTGACGGACTCACGTTTACTAATCATCACGTCGGCGCCGGTTGCGTGCAACAACTGTCGACCGGGGGACACGACTACATCAAGACCGGCTTTTACGCGAAAACGCAAGCCGAAGAGGCAAAATGCCCCAATCTGGAATTGAATCAACTGGTTGGCATTGAAGATGTAACCGAGAAAATCAATGCGGGCGTGAAGCCGGGAATGTCGGCTGCGGACGCTGGACAGGCCCAGCGCGCCGCCATGTCTGACGTCGAAAAAAACTGCTCGACTTCCACCGGCCTGCGCTGCGACGTCGTCATCTTCTACTCAGGCCAAGTCTACAATCTTTATAAGTACAAAAAGTACACCGATGTGCGTCTGGTATTCGCGCCGGAGTTCGATATCGCTTTCTTTGGCGGAGATCCCGACAACTTCACCTATCCTCGTTACGACCTCGACATCACCTTCTTCCGCGTCTACGAAGACGGGAAACCGGCTCATCTTGACAATTACCTGAAGTGGTCGTCGACGGGTGTAAACGATGGTGACCTGATCTTTGTGTCAGGGCATCCCGGCAATACCGGACGGCTCCTCACGATGGCTCAACTGGAGTTCCTGCGCGACGTGCAGTATCCAGCCGCCTTGAAGTACTACGCTCGGCGTATCGAAGTATTGCAGAACTTCAGCAAAGAATCCGAAGAGAACGCCCGCATCGCCCAAGAGGATATTTTCGGTCTGCAGAACTCGCAGAAGGCGATCACCGGCTACGAAGCAGGATTGCTGGACAAGTCCATCATGGACCAGAAGGCTGCGGACGAAGCCAAACTTCGCGCCTCTTTCAAAGCCGATGCCAGGAATGCCGCGGCACCTGATCCGTGGAATGAGATCGTGCAAGCAATCAAGGTCAACCAGTCCATCTACGGCAACCTGACCTATCTGGAGCGATTGCGCGGATTCCCTCACCTGCCGCAGCTCGCTCGCACTCTGGTGCGGGCCGCGGAGGAGAAACCGAAACCCAATGCGGATCGCTTCCGCGAATTTCGTGATTCCGCCCTGCCCTCGCTGGAGCAACAGCTTTTCTCGACGGAACCGATTTACAAGAATCTCGAGATCGTTCTGCTGACTGACGCGCTCACAGAAATGCAGCAGTCGTTGGGCAACGACAACCCCGATATCCAAAAAGTACTGCAAGGAAAGAGTCCAACCGAGGCTGCGAAGCAGCTGATCGAGAACACGAAGCTGAATGATGTCGCCGTCCGCAAACAGCTTTATGACGGCGGCCAGCAGGCCATCGATGCCAGCACAGACCCGTTGATCACAGTCATGCGTGCCATCGATCCCGATGCCCGGACCGCCAGAAAAGAATACGAAGACAAGGTTGAATCGGTGGTGCGCCGGGACGGAGCCACCATCGCCAAGGCTCGTTTTGCTGAGAGCGGATTCACCCAGCCCCCGGACGCAACCTTCACCCTGCGACTGAGCTACGGCCAGGTGAAGGGCTACCAGGAGAATGGCAAGGCAATTCCCTTCGACACGAATATCGGGGGCGCCTTCGAGCACGCGGCAGAACACAGCAACCAGCCGCCCTACAATCTGCCCGAGAGTTGGATGAAGTCGAAATCCGGGCTCAACCTGAAAACGCCTTTGAACTTCGTTTCCACTGCCGACATCATCGGAGGAAATTCCGGCTCTCCCACTGTTAACAAGAGCGGCGAGGTGGTCGGAATCATCTTCGACGGCAATATCCAGTCGCTGGCCTGGAACTTTGCTTACAGCGATAAGCAAGGCCGCGCAGTTTCCGTGGATTCACGCGGCATTCAGGAAACCCTGCGCAAGATCTATGGGGCTGGCGCCTTGGTGGATGAATTGATGGGAACAAAAGCCGCCGCAGCCAGTACCGCAAAGTAATTTTCTTGTGCAACTGAGCAGGTCCGTCGCCTGAGGACGGGCCTCTTTTCTAGGCCGGCCAGATCGTCAGCGCCGTTTTGCCAAGGATCTGCTGTTGCACGGAAGCACTGAGTGGCAGGGCGCGGAATTCATCCAGATTCCTTTTTATCTCCGGAACACCGGGCCCCGGCCAATCCGTTCCGAATAAAGTCTTGTGCGCAATTTCTTCCAGACGCGGGAAATACTTCAGCAGAGTTTTCGGAGGGATACCGCTGATATCAAGATAAACGTTGGGGTGGCGCCTGATCAGGAAGAACGCCGTTTCCATCCACAGCGGACGCCCGCCATGGGCGAGGAGAATCTTCAGCTTCGGAAAATCCACGGCGACATCATCGACGTAAATGGGATCGCCGTACTTGTTGCGCGCTCCGGGAAAAATCGACGTTCCTGTGTGGAACATCACCGGAATGCCGTTCGCTTCCGCGGCGCGATAGATGATCTCCAATTCCTTCACTCCCCTGAGATAGTCGTTGGGGAATAGCAACTGGTGGGGCGGGTGGATCTTGATCATCTTCAGCCCCAGTTGGAGGATCTGCTCCACGTCCGCGAGAACGTTGGCGGTATGCCGCGGGTGCAGGCTTCCACAGGAAAGCAGGCGCTTCGGATTTTCTTTCACGTAATCGGCCACGAACTGGTTCACGCCGCTGGTGAAACCGATCACCTCCGGGGCCACGTAGTTGATGAGCATGGCGCGATCAATTCCGCTACTGTCCAAGTACTTCAGAAAGGCTTTCGGTGATCGGCAGAACTCCTCAATCTGCTCGAAATTCGCCCGCTTCTTTTTCATGAGTTCCAGCGCATGCGGCTTGAACATCTCCATCGGCTGGATGTGAATGTGGCAGTCGGTGATCATGAGCGGTCTCCCTGAACAGACCTCAATTCGCGGCGGCGGCAAGAATCGCCCGCTTGGTAAAGACGCGAATCATTTCGCGGCGGTATTCGGGAGTAAGCGCCGAAGTAGTCAGCGGCTTTGCCATCCTGGCGGCCAGATCTCCCGCGATCCCGGCTAGTTCCTCATCGACAACCTTGCCTGCCAGCAATTCCGAGACTCCCTTCACCAGCAGAGGCGAAGGGTTGACTGCGGTAATCCCGACCCGGGCGTCTGCAACATGTCCGTTCGCGCGTTTCATGATTACCGCAACCCCCGCCAGCGGATAATCAATCGATCCACGCACCCGCAGCTTTCTATACACACCTGTGAAATCAGCCGAGGCGCCGGGGAGGAAAACCCGCGCGAGCAACTCGTCCGCCCGCAATTTCCGGTAGGTGTCTCCGAGACCAGTGTAGAAATCGCGCAAGGGAATGCGGCGTGTGCCGGCTACACTCGTAATCTCCACTTCCGCATCCAGACACAAGAGCGCGGGAGGAGTGTCTCCGGAAAAAGCGGCCCAGCACGCGGTTCCGCCCGGAGCCACGTGGCAAAGATCACCATCTTTCTTGATGCAGAATCCGCAGCCCTTTCGCCAGGTAAGCGACTGGTTGTACCAGAGACAGCGGGTGTCGAGGCAAATGTTCCCGCCAATCGTTCCCATGTTGCGCAACACGGGAGAAGCGACCGTCGCCGCCGCCTCCGACAGCACAGGATAGTGTTGCCGCAACAAATCAGAGCGCTCGATCTCGCGCAACGTCGTCAGCGCGCCAATCTCAACCCCGCCGTCGGCTAAAGGTCGAATGCCGCGCAATTCACTTACACTACGCAAATCGAGCACGAACTCCGGCTCAAAAAGCTTCTGCCGCATCGACGGAATCAGGTCGGTCCCACCGGCGATGATGCGAACCCGAGGTTGTGACGAACCATGTAGGGACAGCCCCTCCGGGCTGTCCGGCCCGCGCGAATTTTGCGCGGGCAGCGCACTGCCCACGTGCTTGCCCAGAAACTCACGCGCCTCATCCAGCCCCCGAGCGCGCAACAATCTGAACTGCGGCAGGCTCAATCGGTACCTCCGGCAATCGGCGCTGCAGTTCTGCGGGCTGGATCCAACGGATGCCGCTTCGGACCCTTACCTTTGAACCACAGCGATCCCCCGTGTTCGCGGAAGCGACTCGGCGCCGTGGGGTCGACGCCCTCAGTCAGATTCAAAGCTTTGGCTTGCTTCTTCGCCCGCAAGGCAGCCAGAACCCTCTCCGGCGTGAATGGAGTCTCGTGCAGCCGCACGCCAACCGCATCGTAGATCGCGTTCGCGATAGCGGGGATGGTCGCAGCCAAAGATCCCTCGCTGCACTCTTTCGCTCCGAACGGCCCCTCAGGATCAATGCTCTCCACGATGATCGGTTCCACGTCCGGCGACTCCACTGCCGACGGGCTGCGATATTCGAGCAACCCGGGGTTCATCAGCATGCCATCTTTCCAGACCATCTCTTCCGTGAGCGCCTGTCCCATACCCATCCACACGGAACCAATGATTTGCCCTTCGACGGACACCGGATTCAGCGCACGCCCGCAATCGTGTGCGGCCCACACCTTGTGGACCGTGACCTCGCCGGTCTCTTCATCGACACTGACCTCGGCCACCTGCGCCGAATAGGAATAAGCCGGCGAAGGTCCCACTCCGGCTCCCTTGTGCTTTCCGCCGCGCGCTTCCGCTGGTGGGGCGTACGAGCCGGTACCTGTGAGCGCACCATGGAAGTCGATGGCGGCAACCACGGCTTCTTCGAACGTCATCGAGTCCTTCGGCCCTTCATCCGCACGCTTCTGCTGCAACGAGCCGCGCAGGATTTGGCCCTCAACCCGGCCGCTCACAGATGGCGATGAAGATGACCCATGTAGGGACAGCCGCCATCGGCTGTCCGGCCCGCGCGAATTTTGCGCGGGCAGCGCCGTCCGTTCCAAAGCGCCCTTAAATACGGCATCCTCCCGGAAAACCAAGTCGCTGACGTCGCAATCCATCTTCTTGGCCGCCGCGCCTGCGATCAGCTTCTTAACTTCCTCTGCCGCCCGCAGCGTGGCATTCCCCGCCATGAAAGTGACTCGGCTCGAGTACGACCCAATATCAATCGGCGTCAAATCGGTGTCTGCGGCCACCACCCGCACCCGGGATAGCGAGCAGCCCAGCGCCTCGGCAGCCACCTGCGCCGTCATCGTGTCCGATCCCTGGCCTATCTCCGATGCACCCGTGTACACGACCACTCCGCCGTCGCGATCAATCTTGATGTTGACGGTGGAATGCGGCATGTCGGAGCGAATAATGGAATTGGCCGCCCCGCTGACGTAGTGACTGCACGCAATGCCCAGCCCCCGCCCCCTGGGCAGCTTGCCTTTGCGATCTTTCCATCCCGAGCGCTCGACTATTTTCTCGATGCACTCCGGCAACCCGTAACTTTGCACGCGCAAGCCGTTCACCGTAATGCAGGGTGGCGTCAACAGATTGCGGCGGCGAATCTCCGCCGGATCCATTCCAATCGCCAACGCGAGTTCATCGAGTTGAGACTCGAAGGCGAAGCGCACGTTGACCGTCCCGTGGCCGCGCATAGCTCCGCAGGCGGGCTTGTTAGTGAGCACACGGTAGCCATCGTACTGAATGTTGGGAATATCGTAGAGCGCACCCAGCAGCGCTCCCGAGTACAAAATGGTCACAACGCCGTAGGAGCAGTACGCTCCCCCATCCTGCACCACTCGCGCTTTCACAGCCGTAATCCGCCCGTCGTTCTTCACCCCGGTCTTCAGATCGATGATTGTGCGCGGGCGACCGCGATGCGCCCAGAACACCTCTTCGCGCGTATAGGTGATCTTCACTGGCGCCTGCGCTTTGCGGGCAGCGATGGCAGCGATAATCTCCAGCGGGATCACTTCGCTCTTGCCGCCAAAGCCTCCTCCTACCAGCGGCTTGATCACCCGAATCTGCTGCATCGGCATCTCCAACACGAGCGACAGCTTGTGCTGCAGGTAGTACGGCACCTGCGTGGAAGACCAGACCGTGAGGCGTCCGGGCTTGCCGGTATGCGGATCGATTTCGAAGGAAGCCAGCGTGGAGTGCGGCTCCATCGCGGCATGCGTGACTTCATTCGAGATGAAACGAGCTTCCGCAATCTGATCGGCTTCTGAGAATCCCTTCTCCGGATCACCGAAAACGTGGTGATAATCCTTCTCTATGTTGTTCGGCTTGTGATCGTGAATCAGATCCGTCTGCGCCTTCATCGACTCTTCGGGATCAAAGTAGCCCGGCAGCACCTCGTAGTCGACATCGATCAGTTCGAGCGCTCGCTCTGCGATTGCTTCCGAGGTCGCCACCACGCATGCGACGTTATCTCCAACATAGCGGACCTTGTCGAGCGCCAGAGGATATTCATCATGACCGACCGGAAGGATTCCGTACGTCTTGGGCGCATCTTTGCCAATCGCTACAGCGACAACTCCATCGAGTCGCTCGGCTCGGCTCGTATCAATGCTTCTGATACGCGCGTGCGGATACGGGGAATGCAGGATCTTGCCCACAAGCATGCCGGGAACACTGAGGTCGTCGGTGTATTTCCCGGAACCCGTGGTCTTCTCGGCGGCATCCACCATCGCGGTGGGCTTGCCAATGACGGCAAACTCGGAGCTCATCGCTTCCCCACCGCCAAGCCTTCCCGCTCCGCCCGAACGGCCGAGCGAATCGCCTGATACATCTGGTTGTACCCAGTGCAGCGGCAAAGATTGCTGCTCAGCGCCATCCGTATATCTGCGTCACTGGGATTGGGGTTCTCCGAAAGCAACGATTTCACCGTCATGATGAATCCGGGCGTGCAGTAGCCGCACTGCGCTCCACCCCAGTCGCCGTAAGCTTTCTGAATGGCTGCCAGGCTTCCGTGCTCGCTGACGCCTTCGATGGTCGTAATTTCCTGGCCCTCGCAACTGGCGGCCAACAGCGTGCACGACATCATCGCAACTCCATCGATCAGCACTGTGCATGCTCCGCAAGAGGAGTCGTCGCAGCCGCGCTTGGACCCGGTCATTTGCAATTGCTGCCGCAAGACATCGAGCAGCAGACCATTCGGCTCGATGGCGAGCTCGTGCCTGCGGCCGTTCGCGCGAAGTTCTATGAGTTCTTTTTTCATGAACGCTTCTAGCTGCTAGCTTCTAGCAAAACGTGCCTTGATTAGCTAGCCGCTAGGAGCTAGCCGCTAGAAGCTGTCTCAGTACACCGGCACCTTCTGATCTACACTCCGCGACCAGGCATCGATTCCGCCGCGCATGGACTGTGCCTTCTCGAATCCTTGTTGCCGTAACCACGCCGTGACATTCAACGACCGCACGCCGTGATGGCAAACCACCACGATATGATCCTCGGGATCGAGTTCCTGATGCGCCCGCGATGGCACATCACCCATCGGCATCAGCTTGGCTCCTGCCATGCCTGCAGTCTCAAACTCCCACGGCTCGCGGACATCGAGCAGCGTGAACTCGTCTCCGGCATCCAGCTTGGCTTTCACCTCTTCGGCAGTGATTTCGTAATCCATGTCAGAAATAGAACCTTATTCCCCGCGCCACTTGGGCGCGCGCTTCTCGAGAAATGCCCGGATTCCTTCCTGCGCATCGGACGTTTTCATCAGGTCTTCGAGATAAATCTTTTCGGCGCGCGCCAGCCCTTTGTCGAAGTGCATGGAATCCCAGGCGTAAAAAGCTTTCTTCGCAACCGCGAGCGCTGCCGGGCTTAAGTGCAGCAGTTGCCCCACGCCGGCCGCGACCGCAGAACTGAGGTGCATCTCAGGAACAGCACGCGTCGCCAGTCCGATTTCGGCCGCTTCCCTGCCGCCAATTGAACGGCCAGTCAGAATCATCTCTGCCGCGCGCTTCTGCCCCGCCAGGGCTGCCAATGCTGTGCACGCCACCGGCGGATAACAGCCAAGCTTGATTTCAGGAAAGGCCCACTCGGATTGCTCGCTCGTGTAGACCAGATCGCAAACCATGGCCAACTCTGCCCCGCCGCCAAGGCAAAGCCCGTGCACGGTTGCGATCGTGATCTTCTTCGTGGCCACCAGCGCACGGACGAGGCCGTGAAATTTCGAAAGCATCTCCTCGACTCTGTCCGGAGTATGTGCCGCTACATCCACGCCAGCCGAGAACGCCTGGCCATCGCCGCAAATCACCACGACGGAGAGTTTCGCTTGCGCCTCCACGTCCGCCAGAACCTGGGCCAGTTCCTCCATCATGCGAATGTCGATCACATTCACGGGAGGGTTGCGCAAGGTGATGGTTGCGACAGCACCCTCGACATCCAGCGATACCCGGCCCAGGTTCGTATCTGTGGCAGTCGTCATCATGCTCCGGTCAGAGATTGATCGCCGATTTCCGCACCTCGCCGATCGAGGCCAGCGGATCCCGCGCTCCAGCTTTTTCCGCAATCCAGTTCTTTTCATTGCCGATGATTTCCAGCAGCAGTTTCTTGTCTTCCGCCGATGGCATGTATTCCTTCAGATGCTCTTCGTAAGCCTTGTCCTCGATCGGTTCGCCGGTTTGGGCATGGAATTTCTGCCCCGCCCAACGGCCGATTGCGCGGTTGAACTTGATGTCGGGCGCGTAGAGTTTTGGCTCTCCCGGCTTGAGGGAGTTATTAAAGCGCTCGATCAGGCCTGAGACTTCCTCGCGGTAGAGATGACGGTTGTAATCGTTCAAATCATCGAGTTCCGCAGCCTTGTCGTTCTTGGGTTCGTCATAGCGGCCTTTGATGCCCCAGACGTACGCCCAGTGCGCAGATGAAGAATGATCTGTACCAAACAAGTCGTAAGAGCTCGAGATCCATTTGTTGAGATATTTCTGAATCAGCCACGCCGGGATAATGCCAGCCTCCACAATCCGGCGCAGCCCGTCATTGCCAGTACCCATATGAAAGGCTTCTTCCCGCAGCATGTACGACATCGACCGGCCCAGCGGCGCAAAGGCCGAGTACTTCAGCATCTGCAACTGGAACTTGCCGTCGCGGTCCACGAAATCGGTATAGGTAAAGAAGTCCATCCAGTTGTCCACATTGACGTTGAACGCACCCAACAGGCGCTTGTTCTCGAAGGCGCGGCGCTCCAGCATCTTCTGTGCTTCGACTTTTCCCGAATGCCCAAAATGATCGACCAGTAGCGCGCACATCTGCCAGCCATGGCGCATCTCCTCAATCATCACGCGCGTAATGGCGCGGCGATCCCAGTCTGTGGGAGCGTTGTCGAGCAGGTTTCGCTGCTGCTCGACGCTAGCAAACTCCGTGTCGCCCTGATAGACGATCATGTTCATGAGCGCATCGCGCATTTGCTGTGTGGGAATCTGCCGCAGGTTCTCCCACTTGCGCCGGCCCTTGTAATGTCCGAACTCAATGTCCTCGGTCTCGATCGCGCCATAAAGCGTGTCGAATTGGAAGGCCTCAATGTCGGCCGTATTGACGCCGATTTCTTTGCGCCAGTCGTTGAACAGGCCGATCCAGTCACTGAATGTTCCGATCTTTGCTACTTTTCCCGACATAATTTAAAACCTCTTCGCCACGCAGGACACGGAAGAAAGACAGGGACAATCTCCTGTATGCCCCGTGGCGATCATCTTTATCCCATGTTCAGCCATACGGTTTTCAGCTCCGTGTAGTGCTCGATCGCATGCGCCCCCAGTTCGCGGCCGAAACCTGAACTCTTGTAGCCACCGAATGGAAGCGCCGCGTCCATTAACCCGTACGTGTTAATCCAGACTGTGCCAGCTTTCAATCTCCGCGACACGCTGTGAGCCTTCTTAACGTCACGCGTCCACACAGCCGCAGCCAAGCCGTACGGATTATTGTTCGCTTGCTCAATGACTTCGTCCAGATCATCGAACGCCAGCACGGACAGCACGGGACCGAAAATTTCTTCCCGCGCGATCTTCATCTCGTTCTTCACGTCACCGAAAATCGTAGGCTCAAGGAAAAATCCTTTGCCGCCGTTCACCGAAACTCGATTGCCACCTGCCACCAGCTTTGCCCCGTCTTTCTTTCCTGCCTCGATGTAGCCGAGAACCGTCTGCATCTGCTCCTGGCTGACAATCGCGCCCAGCCTCGTTTTAGGATCGAGCGGGTCTGCAGGTTTCATCTTTGACGCGCGCGCCACCAGCTTCTCGGTGAACTCGTCTTTCAATTTGCTTTCGAGAAAGAGGCGCGAGCCCGCATTGCAGACTTCGCCTTTCCCATAAAAGATCCCGTTGATCGCGCCTTTGACCGCATTGTCCACATCGGCATCGGAAAAAACGATGTTCGGAGACTTTCCCCCCAGTTCCAAAGTAACCCGTTTGAGCGTGTCCGCCGCGCCCCGCATGATCTCCTTGCCCACAGCAGTCGATCCGGTGAACGCAATTTTGTCGATCCCAGGGTGGGCCACAATCGCCTTCCCAGTCTCGGGTCCGCCAGTGACGATGTTTATGACCCCTGCCGGAAAGTCCGCTTCGATTGCGAGTTCACCCAACTTCAACGTGGTGAGAGGAGTCTGTTCAGCCGGTTTCAGCACGATCGTATTGCCGCAAGCCAGTGCGGGCCCAATCTTCCACGACGCAAGAAGCAACGGAAAATTCCAGGGCACGATGAGCCCCACGACTCCGACCGGCTCACGCAGAGTGTAGGTGAAGGCGGTCTCGAACGTGTTGACGGTTTCCCCATGAATTTTCGTGGCCAGTCCCGCGTAATAGCGCAGGACGTCAACCACCATCGGCATATCGACGTAGCGCGATTCGAAGATGGGTTTGCCATTATCCAGCGTTTCCAGCTCGGCAAGCTCTTCGATGTTCTTCTCGACCAGATCGGCGAGTCTCCAGATCAGTCGTCCGCGCTCACTGGCCGACAATTTGCGCCAGGCGCCGCTGCGGTCCTCAAACGCCTGCCGCGCCGCTTGTACTGCACGGTCCACGTCGGCGGCAGAGGCCTCCGCAACTTGCGTCAGCACTTCGCCAGTCGCCGGGTTGATCGTATCAAACGTCTTCGAACCGTCGATCCACTGACCATTGATCAGGAGCCGGCCTGCTTCGATTTTCGCTTTGCTAGCTGCGAGCATTCAGCATCCTCAGCCGGACTTCGTCCGGCGGACGGAGGAGGGCGTCCGTCCCTACACAACCTATTTCGCTTTGAAGATTGCAGGCCGCTTGTCGACATACGCGGCTAGCCCTTCCTTCGCATCCTCACTCTGAAACAGCAACTGCTGGTTCTCGCGCTCCACCGCAAGCGCCGATTCCATCGGAATCTCCCAGCCCGTCTGCACCGCGCGCTTGATGCGTCCCACGGCCTTGGCAGCCTTGTTGGGCGGGCAGAATTGCCGAGCGTACTCCATGATGTTCTCCATGAAGCCATCGCGCTCGAAGATATCGTTGATGATCCCGAGTTCTTGCGCCTCTTCAAACGAGAACGTATTGCCGGTCACCATGAGTTCGATCGCTTTGCTCTTCCCTACCAGGCGCGACAGGCGTTGCGTGCCCCCCGTCCCCGGCAGAACGCCGAGATTGACTTCCGGCAGCCCAATCTTCCCCGCATCCTTGCGCGCAATGCGGATGTCCGCGGCCATGGCAATTTCCAAGCCTCCCCCAACGCAGTGCCCATTGATCGCCGCGATCACCAGCTTCGGCGTGTGCTCCAGGCGCAGCAGCATTTCGTTGGCGTGCAGGCAGAAGTAATACTTGAAAGTCGGATCGACCGTGGAGAGCATCTTGATGTTCGCGCCCGCCGAGAAGAACTTGTCGCCCGCGCCGGTCAGCAGTATCACGTGCACGTCGTTGTCCATGCGCGCTTTCAGGATGGCGTCATCCATCTGGCGATTCATTTCATAGGTGTACGTATTCGCGGGAGGGTCGCACATCTCGATGATCGCGACACCACCATCGGTGCGATAGTTGACCAGCTGTTTAGTGTTTTCACCGGTTGTCGGTTGCATTGTCGTCGCCATGGACAACTCCTTTCAATGTTCGTGTAGGGGCGGACGCCCTCGTCCGCCCCGGTCGAGTGAAACTCGACCGTAAATCCGTGCCGAATCCGCCCGTGCTTTTCCCCAACAATTCATCGCGCTTTCTCGCCCAGCACCCCGCGCAGAAAAATATCGCCCATCTCTCTGGCAATAACGGCTGCGTCAGCATCCACGCGCGGGTTGTGCCAGCTGTAAATCCAATTCATCATGCCAAAGAGACTGAGCACCGCGATGCGCGTTGAAAATTGTAATCCCCGGTCACGCTTCAACTGATCGAGCAGCCCAACGCAGATCCGGTAGTATTCCCGCTTGATGGCCGCCACTTCCGCTCCGAATCCATTTTTCAGCGCATCGTCCTCGTGTGAGAGCACTCTCATCGCCGCCTGGTTGGCCAGAAAATATTCCAGATGGTTGAGGATGAAAACTCGCACGCGCTCTTCCGCGTCGCTCACATTTTCCAGACGGGACTTTAACCGCTGCACGATCGTGCTGAAAGTGTGCTTCTGAATCAGGTAGAGCAGCCGCTCTTTGGACTCGAAATAGTAGTAAAGGCCGGCCAGCGACATTCCGCTCTCCCGCGAAAGATCGCGCATCGAGGCGCCTTCGTATCCCTTTTTGCAGAAAACTTCAGTGGCGTGGGCCAAGATTTCGGAAAGGCGCCGGTCGTAGCGCGATTCCGGAACCGGTGCGGAACGCTGCCGGCGTGAACCAACCCGGGTTGCGGCGGACGGAGTAGCCATGGCCCTCAAAAACAATTAATTCGAACGTTCGTTCGAAACTATTATACTCCGCTGTGATTTCAATCACAAGAAGCGTGCAACTACTTAGCTTTCTTCTTGGCGCGTGCACTTTCGAAGGCTCTGCCCAGATACTCGATTTTCACAGAGTGACACCTAGTTTCGAATATCCGCCATGAGTTGTTCCACTTCCTGCTTGAGAGCTGCCGTCAGCGGCAGAAAGGGCAGGCGCGCCGGGCCGCCGTAGTATCCATTGAAATCCATGGCATATTTAAGGCCGGGAATACCCAGTTCGCTGCCAACCCGCTGGGCTGCGCCCGCGATCCGTTCCTGCTTGATGTGCGCCAGCCCGGTGTCGCCCTCCTTCCATGCGGCGTAAATTTCGTAGCACGCGGTCGGCGCAGGACAGGCGAATGCGAGAATGGCTCCGACGGCCCCGGCATCGAGCGACGCCTGCAGCTTGTGCGCCGCTCCCACCAGCACCTGAAATCCGACTTCCTTCTGGCGGGTCTTCATTTTGCCCACCACAGTCACCGCAGACGAGGACGGTCTTGCGTCTCCCGAGTTGGGGTGCCCCAGTTCTCGCCGCTGTTGCGAGAAGTGGGAATCCCCGCCACTCGATAAAACCGCAACGGGGATCAACTCGCCGCCGTTCTGCGAGTCGACAGCAGTGCTCGCCAGCATACGTGGAGTCACAGCATCAAAGGTCTCAGTCACAGTTGCGCTCCGCTTGATGTGCCGCATCCCCTCCACCATCTTGCGCACTTTCTCTACATCTCCGCTCGATTCCTTGATGCCAAGCAGATTGGGATGCTCGGCCAACTCGATCATCACCTCCGCGGGAATGTCGTAACCCGTAGCCTGCGGGAAGTTGTACACGATAACCGGCAGTGGGGAGTGATCCGCCACCGTGCGGTAGAACGCCAGCATGTTCGCGGGCGCCATCTGCTTTTTGTAGTAGTGCGGAGTGCGCACCATGGCGACGTCATAGCCGAGTTCTGCCGCGTATTCGGTTAAACGCAGCGTTTCGATTGCGGACTCGATGCCGGTCCCGGCAATCAGCACCTTGTTCGGTGCCGCAGCCTGCCGCGCCACTTTAAGCACGTCACGCCGCTCCTGATCGGACAGCATGAGCGCTTCCCCGGTCGATCCAAGGACCACGATTCCCGCGACCGGAGTCCGCGAAAATCGCTCCACATTGTGCTCCAGCTTTTTGTAGTAAACCTGCCCGTCAGGATAGAACGGTGTGGTGATCGGAGGAAGAATGCCCTGCAGCAGCATGGTTTAAGCCTATCAGTTCCGAGGGGGACAGAGCACAGGAATTGCCAGATCCACTACCCAAGAGTGATGCTGATCCCCACGATTCTTGAAGGCAACTATGAAGCCGGTATCGGGCAATCGCCTTCATCAACGCGAATAGCCTTTACGAGAAGACAGGTTTTTAGGCCCGGTCATGGTTCCTGCGTACTTCATCCACGCAGGCTCATTCTCCTCACCAAGGGTGGATTCCAATGACTCTCGTACCACCCTGCCAACCAGCAGGCCGGTGCGACGGGATTTCTCGCGCAAGCGCTTCAGCAGTTCCTGGGAAAGCCGGATTGTAAGTGTGTATTCATGCGACAAGAGACGCACTGGTGCTGCGAGGCGATCTGATCGCCTATCCCGCCAAACGCCGGACGCCAGCCCCGCGATCGGCATGCAACTGCTGCAACGCACGGACTTTGATTTCCCCGCGCTGCAAAGCCGCAATTCCCTCCGCTGCGGCCCGTGCGGCGGCCAGCGTCGTGATCGTCGGAATGCGCGCCATCACCGCCGCTCTCCGGATCGCCTTCTCGTCAAACCAGGGCTCCTGCCCTGTGGGTGTATTGATGACCAGTTGAATGCGCTGCCCCTTGATAAAGTCCACCACGTTCGGGCGGCCTTCCTTCACTTTGTAGACGCGCTCCACGTTCATGCCCGCAGTTTCCAGCACGTCCGCCGTGCCGGAGGTCGCAACCAGCTTGAATCCCATTTCGACGAATTTGCGAGCGACTGCAGCCACGTGGCGCTTGTCGCTATCGGTGACGCTGATGAACACCGCGCCTTGCGTGGGCAGTTTCTGCCCGGCAGCCAGTTGAGCTTTGGCAAACGCTTCGCCGAAATTGTCGGCCACTCCCATGACTTCGCCCGTAGATTTCATCTCCGGCCCAAGTACGGTATCGACGCCGGGAAACTTGTTCCAGGGGAACACAGGAGACTTCACGTAGTAGCAGCTTCCGGTATCGAGATCGGCGCGGCGCTCGATAAATTCCGGCAAAAACTCGCGCAGCTTGCGGCCCGTCATCAGCCGAGCAGCAATCTTTGCCATCGGCACGCCCGTCGCCTTGGAAACGTAGGGCACGGTGCGCGAAGCCCGCGGATTTACTTCCAGAACATAAACTTTGCCGCCCTTCGCTCCATTGCCCGAGCCGCCATTCCCGCGCGGAATCGCGAACTGGATGTTCATGAGCCCAACCACCTTCAGTGCTTTCGCGAGTTTGAACGTGTACTCCCGCATGCAATCCAGCAGCGGCTCTGGGATATCGACCGCCGGCAGCACACAAGAAGAGTCCCCCGAGTGAATCCCCGCCTCTTCAATGTGCTGCATAATCCCCCCAATCACAACATCCTCGCCGTCGGAGAGTGCGTCCACGTCCACTTCGATCGCGTCTTCGAGAAAATGATCGATCAGCACCGGGCGGTCGTGGGAGTATTCCACCGCCTCCTGCATGTAGCGCACGATCGACTGCTCGTCATATGCGATGACCATGGCGCGCCCACCCAGGACATACGAGGGGCGCACGAGAACTGGAAAGCCGATACGCTTGGCCCCCTCGACCGCTTCTTCGATGGAAGTGGCCATCACGCCGGGAGCCTGCGGAATCTGCAGGTCTTCCAGCAGTTTGTTGAATTGCTTGCGATCTTCGGCGAGATCAATGGATTCGGGTGAGGTGCCGATGATCTTCACGCCAGCTTCCTTTAACGGAAGCGCGAGATTCAGCGGAGTCTGCCCGCCGAACTGCACGATCACCCCGACCTCAGCGCCCTTGGAGGTTTCATGCTGGTAAATGGCCCACACATCCTCAAAGGTGAGCGGCTCGAAGTACAGGCGGTCGCTGGTGTCGTAATCGGTCGAGACGGTCTCGGGATTGCAGTTGATCATGATCGTCTCGTACCCGTCGTCGCGCAGCGCGAAGGAGGCATGGCAGCAGCAGTAATCGAACTCAATTCCCTGCCCGATTCGGTTGGGCCCGCTGCCCAGGATGATTACTTTCTTTTTGTCGGTCGGCGTCGCCTCGTCTTCATCTTCGTAGGTGGAGTACAGGTACGGCGTGAAGCTTTCGAATTCCGCCGCGCAGGTGTCCACCCGCTTGTAGACCGGCATGATTCCGTGCTTCTTGCGCAGGTGCCGGACTTTGTCCTGTGTCTCCAGACGCCAGACCTGGGCCAGGCGGCCGTCAGAGAATCCCATGCGCTTCGATTCCCGCAGTACTTCCCGGGGTATCGACTCCATGGGGTGCTTTTCTAACTCCAGCTGCTGGTCGTTGATTTCCTTGAGCTGGTAAAGAAACCACGGATCCATCGACGTCATCTTCGCGATCTGCTTGACCGTATGTCCCTGGCGCAGGGCATAGCGCACGTAAGCCAGGCGCTCGGGATGAGGCGTAACCAGCCGCTGGGTGAGAATTTTCGGCTCGATCTTGTCGGAACCGACTTTCTTTCCCGTGTCCAGCGAGCGGATGCCCTTCATCAGCGCTTCTTTGAACGTGCGGCCGATCGCCATCACCTCGCCGACCGACTTCATCTGCGGACCGAGCGTGTCGTCAGCGCCGGGAAATTTCTCGAACTGCCACTTCGGTATCTTTACGACAACATAGTCGAGAGTCGGCTCGAAGCACGCCGGCGTCTTGCGTGTGATGTCGTTGGGAATCTCATCCAGCGTGTAGCCGACCGCGAGCTTGGCGGCAATCTTCGCGATCGGGAATCCAGTCGCCTTCGAAGCCAAAGCGGATGACCGCGACACGCGCGGGTTCATTTCGATCACCACCATGCGCCCGGTCTCGGGATTCACCCCGAACTGAATGTTCGATCCGCCCGTATCCACGCCGATCTCTCGAATCACCGCGATGGACGCATCGCGCATGGCCTGATACTCGCGATCCGTGAGCGTCTGCGCGGGTGCGACCGTGATCGAGTCGCCCGTGTGTACACCCATGGGATCAAAGTTCTCAATCGAGCAGATGATGATGACGTTGTCTCTGGTGTCGCGCATCACCTCCAACTCGAATTCTTTCCATCCCAGGACCGACTCTTCGATCAGAGCTTCGTGCACTGGGGAGAGGTCGAGACCACGGGCCAGCACTTCGCCGAGTTCCTCGCGGTTGTAAGCAAGGCCACCGCCCGTGCCTCCCAGGGTGAATGAAGGTCGAACAATCACCGGGAAGCCGATCTTGCCTGCAAACTCCAGCCCATCTTTTGTGTTATTGACCAATGCCGATTTCGGCACGTCGAGTCCGATCTTCTGCATTGCGTCTTTGAAGAAGAGCCGGTCCTCGGCTTTCTTGATGGCGGCAACGTTGGCGCCAATTAACTGCACATCGTACTTTTCGAGCACTCCCCCATCAGAGAGTTCGATCGCGAGGTTCAACGCAGTCTGCCCGCCAACCGTGGGCAGCACGGCGAAGCCCGCTCCGGGCGACATTTCGCGCTCGATCCGGATAATCTCTTCCAGATACTCCAGGGTGAGCGGCTCGATGTAAGTACGGTCGGCCGACTCCGGATCGGTCATGATAGTTGCCGGATTCGAGTTGGCCAGCACCACTTCGTAGCCCTCGGACTTGAGCGCCTTGCAGGCCTGCGTGCCGGAGTAGTCAAACTCGGCCGACTGCCCGATGACGATCGGCCCGGAGCCGAGGACGAGGATTTTTTTGATGTCAGTGCGTTTAGGCATTATGCAGTCTTGTTCATGGCTAGATCAGATCCTTTTTCGGCCTTGCAATCCTTCGTTGCCACTTACGGCGCGCCTTAAGGCGCGCCCTTTCAAAACTTGCGCGGCTCTGATTGAAAACTTCGTTTCAATAACTCCTCAGAATTGTGCGGCCAAATCTCAATCACTCACCCCTTCCACTCCTCCATCATCTTCGTAAACTCTTTGAACAGATAATGCGAGTCGTGCGGTCCCGGCGCCGCTTCGGGATGATATTGGACCGTGAACAACGGCATATTTCGATGGCGCAGGCCTTCTAGCGTCTGATCGTTCAGGTCAACGTGCGTCAGTTCGACTTCGCTCTCGGCCAGCGAATCGGGATCGACCGCAAAGTTGTGGTTGTGCGCGGTGATTTCGATCTTGCCGGTCTTCAATTGTTTCACCGGATGATTCCCGCCGTGGTGGCCGAACTTCAGCTTGAACGTCTTGCCGCCGAGTGCGATACCGGTCAACTGGTGCCCCAGGCAGATACCGAAGATCGGTTGCCGTCCCATGAGCCTGCGAATGGAATCGACCGCGTACGTACACGGCTCAGGGTCACCCGGCCCATTCGACAGGAACACGCCGTCGGGCTTCAGCGCCAGCACATCTTCCGCCGGAGTCTGCGCCGGGACGACCGTCACCTTGCAGCCTTCGCCGCGCAGCTTGCGTAGGATGTTCTGCTTGATACCGAAGTCGTAGGCGACCACGTGGAATCGCGCCGGCTCATCTTTCACGCCTACCACAGCCACCGGCTCATGCGAGCGCTCGCCGACTTCCCACACGTACGGACGCTTCGTGCTGACCTCTTTCGCCAGGTCAGTCCCATCCATCTTAGGGATAGATCGGGCCTTTGCAATCAGCTTCTCGGCATCGCTCTCGAGCGTCGAGATCACGCCGCGCATCACGCCGTGATCGCGCAGGTGCCGCACCAGCGCACGCGTATCGATATCCGAGAGTACCGGGACCTTGAATTGTTCGAGATACTCTTCGGCAACCTGCTGCGAGCGCCAGTTGGAGCTTACTTTCGAGAACTCGCGCACGATCAGGCCTTCGATCCATGGGCGCGTGGCCTCGTTATCGTCCTGGTTGGTACCGTAATTTCCGATTTCTGGATTCGTCAGAACGACGATCTGCCCGGAGTAGGAGGGGTCGGTGAAAATTTCCTGGTATCCGGTGATGGAAGTATTGAAAACGACTTCGCCGTAGCATTCGCCTTTGGCGCCGTAGCCTTTGCCTCGGAAGACTCTGCCGTCTTCCAGCGCAAGGATAGCCTGCATTCTCGCTCCGGGGAGTGGATTTTATGAATTTTAGCAGGGTTCTTCGCCCCATGAAAGAGGCGAAAGCGCTGGGAATGAGGAAATCTGAGGAAAAAGTGGAAGCTATTGGTCAGATCGAACGTGGAAGCTCTACTTTACCCGTCCCACCTTCTCCATCGGCCAATACCCAAACACTGCCTTGCCATAAATAAAGCCCTGATTCACGGAACCGAAATCCCGGCTGTCATTCGACATCGAGCGATGGTCGCCCAGCACGAAATAGCAGTGCGGCGGCACGATGATGTCGGGATAGGATCGCTGGTCGGTGTATTCCGACGGCACGTAGGTTTCGTCCAGCGCCTTGCCGTTTACATACACCTGGCCTCCATCGATGTGGATGTCATCGCCCTCCATGCCGATCACGCGCTTGATGTAGCTCTTCGAAGGATCCCGCGGGTAGCGGAATACCACGATATCGCCGCGTCCGATCGGTTCCAGTCGATAGACAAATTTGTTGACGAAGATTCGTTCCTGATCTTCCAGCGAAGGCATCATGCTGGTCCCCTCGACCTTCACCGGCTGATACAGGAAGATGATGATGAAAGCTGAGATCGCCAGTGAAACCACGAGGTCGCGGAGCCAGACACCAAAACTGGTCCCCACGCGCAAAGGTTTGGCCAGTACCTCCGGGACGGGTGCCGCGGCCACCGACGCGACCGCTGCCGCAGGTAACGGAACCTGCAACTCACCCCCTGAACTTTGATAGGGAGAACCAGGATCTGAGAAAGTCTCCGGCATGCGTGCTCTATTGTATACAGAACTCGATTGCCCAGCCGAGGGTTGTACGTGAAGATTCCACCCGGCCGGTCTAGGCCCGTAGACTCTTACCCCACAGACGCGACGGGTTACAATATCCGAACTGAGGGAACCTATGACACGTCTTTTCCGCAACGTGATTGTCTATCGCACCCTGACGCTGGCTTTCCTGTTCCTGGTGACGCTGACTGTGTCCGCCCAGTGGTCTGCGCCCCAGGAGCAAGGTGGCGTACCGGCCTATAATGCCGCCCCACCGCCGAAAGGCACGAAGCTGCCCCCGATCCTTGCCAAGTCGGATCTCTGGGGAGCCGACGCCCAAAGCCCCTATCAGACCCACGCCTACGAATTGGCCGCTAAGATTCCCAATGTGATTCATCAGCAGCCTTGTTACTGCTATTGCGACCGCATGGGGCACAACAGCCTGCACAGCTGCTTCGAGAACACGCACGGCGCGCAATGCTCCACTTGCCTGAAAGAACTCTACTACTCGTACCAGCAAAGCAAAAAGGGGAAAACCGCCTCCCAGATTCGCGCCGGAATCATCAAAGGCGACTGGAAGCAGATCGACCTGGAATCGGCCGCGGCCATTAACTAACACGAGCGGTGCGGAGCACTCTCACCTTCATTGCGGATTTCGTTTCCGAGCGTAAGGCTGATTGCCCTGCACGGAATTGCCCTCCACCCCGCCTTTGAGTGATACTTAGCAGTCGACTCCCAAGCACGAGTGGCAAGGAGTTTCCTATTACCAAGAGCACAGGAAGAGTTCTGCACATGGCTCAGAAAACGACTGCGAAGAAAACGGTTGCGGAAGATCCCCACTACACGCAGGCGCTGCAAAGCTACGAGTCCGGTTTGCGCGCTATGCAGGAGCATAAGTACGAAAAGGCAAAGCCTCATTTTCAGAAGGTGATCAGCGGCCCCATAAAGGAACTGACCGACCGTGCCAACGTTCATCTCAACATCTGTAACCAGCATCTGGAGCGCGTGACTGTTGGCCAGTTCAAAACGCCGGAAGAGCATTTCGATTACGCGGTTTCCCTGATGAATGTCGGTGACTACGTCACCGCTCGCGAGCACCTGGAGAAACTGCTGAAGCAGAATGCCAAGTCCGATTACGTAATCTACGGCTTGGCGGCGCTCGACTGCCTTACCGGACACATCGAGGATTCCCTCCGGCGTCTGGACGAAGCCCTGCGCCTGAACTCTCAATTGCGTTTTCAGGCCCGCAACGATTCCGATTTCCAGAATCTCGCCGAAGATCCTCGCTTTACCGAGTTGCTGTATCCCGATCCCGGCGCGGAACTCGGCTCCTCCGATCGCGGCATGGGCGAGGAAGAATCATTCTAGCCACGCAATAGAAATTGATGGAAAGCAAAACCGCTGAGTTGATGGCAGCACAGCAGGCCTCGCAGGCGCGAGGTCTGCGGGTGGTTGCTATCGGCGGCGGAACCGGCCTATCCACGCTCCTGAAGGGCCTGAAGCGCTACGTCCTCTCTCCCGCTGACACTGCCTGCGGACAGCCAGATTCTCCCGTAATTCGCGATCTCTCCGCCGTGGTTACGGTCAGCGACGATGGGGGATCCAGCGGCCGCCTGCGCAAGGAACTCAATATGCTTCCGCCGGGCGACATTCGCAACTGCATCGTCGCCCTCAGCGAAGACGAGGCTTTGCTGTCGAAACTCTTCCGGCACCGCTTCGCAAAAGGATCCGGCCTGGAAGGACACAGCTTCGGCAATCTCTTCCTCGCAGCCCTGACCTCGATCACTTCGGATTTTTCCGAAGCGGTTCGCCTCTCCTCCGAGATCCTGCTCACGCGCGGCCACATCTTTCCCGCGACTACTTCGAATATCGAACTGGAAGCTTTGATGGAAGACGGCACCCGCGTACGAGGCGAGACCAAGATCACCGCCAGCAAGGGGCGCATTAAGGAACTCTTTCTCGTTCCGTCGAACGTTGGACCCATGCCGCAAACTCTGGAAGCCATCGCCAGCGCTGACCTCATCACCATCGGCCCGGGATCGTTGTTCACCAGCCTTATTCCCAACCTGCTGGTTCGCGGCATCTCGCAAGCCATTGTCGAGTCGCGCGCCACCAAGGTCTACATTTGCAATCTGATGACCCAGGCCAACGAAAGCCTGGGACTCACTGCCGCCGACCACATCCGTGCGTTGAACCGGCACGCGCAAGACCAGCTTTTCGACTACGCCCTGATCAACCGCACACCTGCCTCCGAAGAGATGCAGGCCAAATACGCGCTGGAAGGCGCATGCCAGATCGTTAACGATCTCGACGTCATCGAAGCGCTCGGGGTGATCCCAGTTTTGGGCGACTACCTGGAGGAAGCAGGAGCAGCGCGTCACAATACCGCCCGGGTTGCGGACGACCTGATGCACCTGCCGAATTCCCGAGAGCGGGCATGATTCTCCGTCCCACCCGTGCTGCGGACATGGTCCTCAGTCCCGGTTATGCCCACGTGGGGACGGACCCATTGGTCCGTCCCGCGAAGCGAAGCGAGCGCTTCGGGCAAAAACTTTTGCTCGTTTTTCTCTTCCTGATCACTCCGGCCCTCACACAGGCGCAAGCCCCCGAGAAGGGCGGCAACGAGATTCAAGTCTGGGCCGGTGGCGGGCACTCCGTCCCCGGAGGCACCAAAAACACCGGAGCCTTCAACGCCGGCCTCCGCTATGGCCGGGTCCTCACCGATCCACATCTGCCAGGACTTCTCCGCGGACGCTTCGAGTACGCTCTCGATGCGGTCCCGATTTTTCTGATCTTCCAACCCGCCAACACGGCCGTGGGCCTGGGTTTCGATCCACTCGGACTGAAATGGAATTTCCAACGCCACGGCCGTTTCTCACCGTTCCTGGAACTCACCGGCGGCGTAGTCTTCACCAATCACAACGTGCCCACAGGAACGAACCCGGTGAACTTCATGGACCAGGCCGCGCTGGGAACGCACATCCTCGGCGCGAAGTACAACCTCAGCCTGGAACTGCGCTACATGCACATCTCCAACGCAGGATTAGCGACGCCCAATCCCGGTCTCAACACAGTGCAGGTGCGCCTGGGCGTAGGAAAATTCTTCAAGCACTAGCCATCGTATTCCTCGGGCTGGAGGTTTCCGGCTCCTCCTTGCGCCCGCAGTCAATCGACCTATATCCTCATCCGTTATGTCCACGCTCGTTGAATGTGTTCCGAACTTCTCCGAAGGCCGCGACAAAGCCAAAGTTGACGCCATCGTAGACGCCATGAAGATGCCCGGCGTTTATCTTCTGGATCGTGAAATGGACTCCGACCACAACCGATGCGTCATCACCATCGTCGGCGAGCGCGAGGCCATTCAGGAAGCAGCGATACGCGGTGTAGGAAAAGCATCGGAACTTATCGATCTGAACAACCACGCGGGAGCCCATCCCCGCATGGGTGCAGCCGACGTTGTCCCCTTCATTCCCATCGATGGGGTCACGATTGAAGACTGCATCGCCATGGCCAATCATGTGGGCGAGCAGATCTGGCGTCGCTACCAGATTCCCGTGTATCTCTACGAGGCGGCAGCTCGAATTCCCGAGCGCCAGGGCCTGGAAAATATCCGCCGCGGACAATTCGAAGGCATACGCGCCGAGATTGCCAGCAATCCCGCTCGTTACCCGGATATTGGGGAACCCCGCGTACATCCCACCGCGGGCGCGACTGTAGTCGGCGCGAGGAAGTTCCTGATTGCCTACAACGTGTTCCTCAACACGCCCGACGTCGATATCGCGAAGAAGATCGCCAAAGCGGTGCGCTTTTCGAGCGGTGGCATGCGCTTCGTCAAGGGCGCGGGCTTCCTCGTGCGCGGCCTCGCCCAAGTCTCCATGAATCTGACGGATTTCGAGCAGACTCCCATCCACCGCGTCTTCGAGATGGTCAAACGCGAAGCGGCGCGCTACGGAATGATGCCGGTTTCCAGCGAGATCGTTGGCCTGATCCCCAAAAAAGCTCTCGAACAAGCCGCTGAATGGTTTCTGCAGGTAGAAAACTTTGATTCCTCGCTGATCCTGGAAAATCGTCTGACTGCGGTAATGGGCGGCAAGATGGCGGTGGGGGGTCTGCGCGCCGGGGTCGAGCCGTTCGTCGAGCAACTGGCCGTTCCCACCGCGACTCCCGGAGGTGGCAGCGCATCCGCCGCAGCCGGAGCGATGGCTGCCGGATTGGCAGTCATGGTCGCATCCATGTCGCGCGGCAAAAAAACGTACCTGCAGTATGAGCCTCAGCTGAGCGCCGCGATTGCCAGCCTGACTCCTTTGCGCGAAGAACTGAAGGCCGCCGTCGATGCCGATGCGGAATCCTACAACTCCGTGATGAAGGCTTATAAGGCGGCCAAGACCGCCGACCAGAAATCCGGCGAACGCCTGATCGAAGCGGCTTTGAAGGAGGCGACGGCAGTCCCGCTCGGAGTCGCCGAGAAGGCCTACGAAGTTGCGCAGATGGTGAAACTGCTGGAGCCCATCACGAATCCCAACATGAAATCCGATCTAACCACCGCCTCGGCTTTGGCGCGCGCCGCCATCACAGGGGCGCTGGCCAACGTCGACATCAATCTCTCATCCCTCAAAGACGAAACCTTTGCCGCAGAAGTACGCCAGCGAACCAGGCGACTCCACTCGTAGAGACGTTGCTTGCAACGGCGTCAGGTCGTTGAAATCACTCGCAACTCAGATCTGCGCACTTGACCTCGTCGGGTCTCTTATCGCCCTGGTAGACCTTTATTCGCAACGGGGTGGACTCTGGTAAAAGAGCCGGCGTGATCTTTCTTATCACTTTGCTGAAAGACTTATACAACGGGACTCAAAGGAGAAAACTATCCACCACTTGCCATCTTTCTGGAAGCGAACAGGTTGGATGGGCTCACCCCTAAGGTTCGAGATGGCATGTGCCCAAAAGTTGCGTGCCGAAACATTCGATTCCATCACACGAACCTCCCAGAGCCCTGGGTATCGCCTCCACACCTCTGGGCGATTTGAGTTCCGATTGCACGCCTCGGGTATCCACGAAGAACAAAAAACTCTGCCACGTCCCAGACAGCCTCATCGCCAGAAACTTCCGACCCTCTCTTCACTAAAACCAAGCCTGCCAATTTGCCGTCTACCCTGACGAGAAACGGGTGTCGGCCAGGTTCCCTCCAATAGAGCGGAAGCCAGCTGTAGCCGAACCTGCCGTCAGCCCCTAGTTCCAAGTCGCGGAACTCGCTGAAATCGTGTGCATACAACTCGAGCAGGTTAGCCAGGATCGGCTCTTCCTCGGGCCGGGCGGGGATGACCTCGATATGGGGGGATGGCGTCTCGGCCCGTTCTGTCATAGCGACATGGGCTAGCCGAAAATTGGTTCCATGGGGGATTGTAGTGTCTGACGCTAACCTGATTAGACGTCTTGGACAACTGGCCGATATCGGGATGTTACGCCAGCAGGCAACGGTAAAGGCCCGCGGCAGAGGCCGCGGGCCCAGAAGCGGTTGCGGTTAGAAGTAAACTTTCGCGCCAAGTTGAATCACACGGAATCCGCCGGGCGCAGTACCCGGGGTATCCGCGTTCGTGCCCCAATTACTGTTCTTCTCAACGCTGAAAGGGGTTCCCGCCTGCCACTGCCAGGGGCCATTTTCAGCAAAGCCGACGTTCTTGTCGATGAAGTTGGGGTGATTGAAGACATTGAAGGCCTCGAGTCGCAGTTGGATAGAGCAGCGTTCGGTCACTGGCAGATTCTTGAACAAGGACATGTCCCAGGTCTGCAATCCGCCTGTGCGAAGCACGTCGCGCGAACCGCGCAGAGGAGCGCCGAAGTGCGGGTAGATGGGGTTGAGATTGTTGTCGAGCACGTAGTAGAGCGGCAGCGCACCCCACATGTTGCCGCCAGTTTGCGCACCCGGCTCGCCTTGCCAATTGTTTGAGGTGTCGATCGGCGTGCCTGTCATGAAGTTGGTTACGCCGCTCAACTGAAAGTTGTCGGTCACGTACGACAGCCACTTCGGTCCCCCAAAGTGCCGGGTGACGTTGGGCAGATCGTAAACGTAGTTGGCCGCGAAGACATGCCTACGGTCAAAGCTGGCAGACCGGTAATCCAGTGCGCGCGGGAAAAACGGATCCACGGTGTCCTGATCGCTATTGGCCGTGGTCTGCGCGTGCGACCAGGTGTAGACCGCTCCTGCGGTCAACCCTTTACTGAACCGGCGCTGGAACGACGCTTGCAGGGAGTTGTAATTGGCGGTGCCGTCGAACTTCATGTAGCTCATTTGGCCGTAGCCCTTATAGGGAAGCAGCGGAGCGTCGGTGTAGGCATTTCTGCCCAAGGCACAAATGCCGGTGTAGCTAAGGCCCGCATTCGTGTAATCCGGTGTGAGATTTGGATCTGTGCCGACGGTGCCGTTCCATCCGCAAGCATTGGGATCCTGCGCAGCCGCCGTGAAAGCAAACCCGTAGGGCACAGCGTTGACATCCCGCGAGGTAACGAGGTGGCGCGACTGGGTGCCCACGTACGACAAGTCCAGTGTCATGCCGCCCCCGAATTCGTGCTGGAGGCCAAGGCTATAGCTGTACACGGTGGGGACTTGGCCATTGCGGTCAGCGCCCACGATCCCGCCCAAGACTCCGGTGCCGAAGTTAGCACCCATAGTAGGAAGGTTAGCGATGTTTCCTTCCCCGACCTGGGCTGTCTGCACGATCGCCGGATTGTTGAACACCGGGTTGAAGATCAGGTTGCCCTGCACGCGATCGTGCATCATGCCCGCGCCGCCGCGCAAGATGGTTCGGTGCGTCCCCAGCAGGTCGTAGGCGAAACCAAAGCGCGGTTCAGGCATGATTCCGCGGTCTTTCCACCCGCCCTTGGGCAGCGTGCGATTACTCACAAAGCGCATACCTTCAAGCGGATTTCCGCTGCCCGGAACGATGTTTCCATTCGTGTCCACAGTCACTGCCTGGGCAGGGTTGTACGCCGAGGGATCGAACAGTGCGATCTGGTTGTTGGCATCGTATTGCGGCGGGATCCAGGCGAAACGCATGCCGTAGTCCAGCGTCAGACGGTCTGTCGCCTTCCAGGTATCCTGAACATAGAATTCGAGTTGGTTATAGCGGAATTTGCCCAAGGGGCGGGCGGTGGACTGGCTGAAGCTGTTGAAGTCTCCCAGCAAGGCACTGGCGTAGGGATCGCCACACTGGGTGTCGGCCGGGCATGTGCTATTCCCGCTGCTCGTCGGTCCTGCTCCGAAGCTGAACTGCCCATTGATATTGCCCCACGCGATCTGGTCCTTGCGATTGCGCTGATAGAACGCGCCAAATTTCAACGTATGCCTGCCGTGAACCCAGGTGAGATTGTCGTTCAGATTGATGGTCGTGTTGGCCTGACGCCAGGGCATGGAACCCAGGTAGCTCCAACCGAAGTTGGTATTATCCAGGCCTCCGAAACCCATGTCCGGCAGGGTGTCCGATGGATAAAGCAAAGGCAGCGTCACCCCGTTATTCGCCAGCGAGATGTTTCCCTTTGCGCCGGTTACGAGTGACTTGGTAACACTGGGGCCGACGGAGAACTCGTTCAACAGATTGGGACGGATCGTGGTCAACAGGTTGACTGACAAATTCCATCCGGGATGGCTTTGGATGCAGCCGCCGGGAAAGTTGATGGCGGCCAGGCAATCTACCGCGCCCAGACCACCCGTCGAAAACGGCGCCTGCAGGTTATCGCTGTTATGAATCCAGCGCGCAAATAAGCGGTTGCTGGCATTCACCTGCCAATCGCCGCGCAGAATATCTTCACGGCGGGGATTCGAATAGGACAGAGAGGTCGAGTAGTTGTAATCGAATCCGTTGGAACCGAAACCGGGTACGTTGGGCGCAGGATAGAGGCTCAGTATTTTTGAAACATTCGTGAAGACCGCTTGCTGAGCTGCCGTCAGCTGCGTGGGGTCAATCTTGTTGCCCGCGAACGGAAGCCCGGTGTTCGGGTCATAGATCACAATGGGCTTGCCGTTGCCGTCCACCGACTGCGAAAAATCACCTTGCCGCTCCAGCGCCGTGGGCGTGTAGAACTGAGTGGTCCCGCCGATGGGAATCAGTTGCCGGTAGAACTCCTGGCTCCAGAACACAAACAACTTGTCTTTCTTGATCGGGCCGCCAATCTGATAACCGACGTAGTTGTAGCGGTAGATATATGGATTATTTTTGTCGCCGTTCAGCACCTGATTCTGCTTGTTAAACCACTCGTTGGCATTCAGGCCTTCATTACGATGGAAGAACCGCCCGTTACCATGCCACCGATTGGTTCCACTTTTGGTGGTGATCGCAACCTGGCCTCCGGCTGCCTTGCCGAATTCGGCCTGATAGTTCGAGGTGAGAATCTTCACTTCTTCGATCGCGTCAGGATTGATGGTGACGTGGGTTCCACCATTGTTGCCGGTATCGACGTTAGAGGCTCCGTCAATGGTGAATTCATGCTGGTTGGAGCGTGTCCCGTTTACGTTGAACGAATCGATGCCGCCGGTGCCAGAAGCATGGCCGTCGACCATCCCCGAGACTCCAGGGATCAACTTCATGTAGTCAAGCACGTTGCGGCCATTCAGAGCCACATCATTCAACTGTTTGCTGGTGATCAGATCGGAGCGCTCCCCGGAGTTCGACTGCAACTGCAGTTGCCCGGCATCGGCGGACACCGTGACAGTTTCGGCCGTGCCTCCGATTTCCAGCGTGTACTCGCCCGCGTTCAATTTGTCGGCGGCGCTCAGGACGATGCCCTTCGCCGTCAGCTTCTTGAATCCCTGTGCGTCGATGGTCAGGGTGTACGTCGAAGGCGGCATGTTGGGAACGACGAAGTCTCCGTGATCGTTGGTGGTCACGGTGCGCTCCGCTCCCACAGTGTCACTGTGCGCGGTGACCTTGGCATTGCTGACAAAAGCTCCGCTGGGATCTTTCACGGTGCCATAGAGCGTGCCGGAGGTGATCTGGGCCGTTGCCGTCGAGGCAAGCAGCGCGAGCAGCGACAGAATCGCGAATTGAGCAGAAGGCGGGGAGTACAGAGTGGCGCTTCATAATCGGGGTCTCCTTAGACGGGTGCGGAACACGGCGCAGGACTCGTGTTCTACGAGCGTATCGGCTACGTTAAATGCCATCTGTGATTGAAATCACAATTTGGATCGGGCGGCGCTGCGGACACACGAATCAAAATCCTGCCGCTTCGCTGGCCTGTGTTTTTCGCGAACGGTGAATTCTATGGAGGGGTGATGGCGTTTGTCATGATATCCGGATGGTGATGAAGGAAATACTACTTTCGTATAGGTATTAATCCAGGCTGATAATCCCGCGTTGCAGCGCGATGGTGGCTGCCTCGGTGCGGTCCTTGGCTTCGAGTTTGTCCATCAGGTGGCTCACGTGCAATTTCACGGTGACTTCGGCGATGTCGAGTGCGGCTGCGATTTCTTTGTTGCCCATCCCCTTGGCTACCATGCGCAGCACTTCCAGTTCGCGGCTGGTGAGCGAACGATGCGAGACCCGGGCCGCCAGCAACGGAGCCACCGCCGGATCGATGTAGCGGCGTCCGGCGTGCACCTCGCGCAAGGCGTGGAGAAGTTCCTCGCGCATGGCGCTCTTCAGGATGTAGCCGCGCGCGCCGGCCTGCAGCGACCGAAACACCTCTTCCTCGCCGGCGTGCGTGGAGAGCATCAGGATATTTGCCGCGGGAAATTCTTTAAGGATGGCCCCGGTCGTCTCGGCCCCGCTCCTCCCGGGGAGACGCACATCCATAATAATCAGGCTGGGATGATGCTGGCGGCAGACGGCCAGCGCGGCTTCGCAATTGGCGGCTTCGGCCACCACCTCCATGTCGGGCTCAATGTTGAGCGAAGCAGAGAGGCCCATGCGGACCATGAAGTGGTCATCCACGACCAGAATGCGTATGGGTTTTAAGCTCGGCATCGGGACTGACTTGCGGTTGCATCGCGACTTCGACGGAAATGATGGTACCGTTGCCGGGGGCGCTTTCAATTACGAGTTGAGATCCGAGCGCCTCAGCGCGCTCGCGCATGTCCAGCATGCCAAAGTGCCCGGCTTTGGAATGCTCCCGGGTGAGGCCGCAGCCGTCGTCGCGCACTTCAAGTATGACCTTTTTCGGCGTATAGCGCAGAGCAATTCGGACATTGACGGCTTGGCCGTGTTGGATCCCGTTCGACGCGGCCTCCTGCCCAATACGTAGCAGGTTCATCTCGACCCTGCCCAGCAGGCGCACTGGGGTGCCCTGAACCTTGATCTCGACCTTGGTTTCGGGCGGCGCGGGAATCGAGCGCACAATCTCCGTCAGAGCCGAAGGAAGATCACCGTTTTCCAGCAGGCTGCAGCGCAGGTCCCAAACCGAGCGGCGGGCTTCGACCATGCTATGACGGCTCATATTGCGGGCGGCGCTCAAGGCGTCAAAAGCGACCGTGGGCACCTGCCGGAAACAATCCACGGCCAAGTCCAACTGCATGGTGATCCCGGCAAGTTCCTGTTCCAGGGTGTCATGCAGTTCACGGGCGATGCGGTTGCGCTCTTCAAGGACCGCTCCGTGCTCGATTTTTTCCCGGATCACTTTCATTTGCTCGCGCACTTTGCGGCTCAGGAAGATCATCCCGGCCAGCACCAGAAACAGGATTCCGCTGACAATCCCGAGCAGCCAGAGGGTGTTGCGCAGGTCCCACCATGACGGGGCATGCAGCACAATCACGTCTTGGGGCGAACGCAGCAGCAAGCGGAAGGACAGAGGGGTGGACCAGAGTCCTCCGTTGCGGACCAGACAGATCCCCGTCACACGCACCTGGCTGTTCACCCGCAACCCAGAGACACTTGCCGAGGACGCATTCTCCATCAGTCCTTCAAAGACTCTGTCCCCCTGTTGGAAGAGCAGGAGCGGACCGTCCGCCTGTTGTTCCAGATGCAGCAACTTGGCCTCTGTAGTGACCAGTGCTCCGTCGTACTGCTCCCAAGGGGTTGTCAGATCCAGCTTGATGGGTTGCGGCGGCGGCCCGTGACTGACGCGATGAAAGGCCGCGTTCTCCAGCACAGGCGCGGACTCCCCGGTGGCCGGGAATCCGAGCACGTCCACGATGTCGCCGATGACAAGGGGCGTGCTTTGCTGCGACAGCACGCGCAGCCCCTGGCCCTCGCTCTCGATGAATAGAGTTCGTCCGAGTTGCTGGTAGGAAACGACCCCTTGAACCCGCACTCTGTGGCGCGAGCCTCCGCCCGGCGCAAAGCGCATGAGCGAGGAGATGGGCACGTCCTTCTCCTGGGTTTCGACTTCGATGAACTGCAGATCGGGGACGTAAAACAGAACTCCAATCAACTGCCTCTGATTGTTGAACAGGCTTCCGCAGACCCCTTCAACCGCAACTTCGGCATCGATCCAGGAGGAAAAATCCTGTTCGCGCGTAATGGGCACGCGCACGTTGAAGCGGCCATCGCCCGAGGCCACGGTCATGGCCAGCACGGTTTCAGGCCAGGAGGTACGGTCGATGGATACTGAACGCACGATGCCACGCACCTGCGCCCATTGGCTGTCCTGCTGTCCGGCGGCCAACTCAATAAAGGGATAAACCCGGGCCTGCGGAAGCTGCCCACGCCCCAGCACACGGAGCTTCTGCTCGCGAATCACCGGGGCGAATTTTCCCGGTCCGGTCACTCCTTCCAGTTCGACCAGATCTCCCCAATGGTGTCCGAATCTGGGAGAGGCGCTGCCCTCGACATAGATCCCGGCGGTGGAGTCCTGCACAAAGAAGTCCGGTGAGGGGACGTCGTCGGTAATCACGCCCCGAATGCGCACCGGGTAGCCCAGCGCAGCTTCTTCCGCGCTGAGATGGCGCACCTGATCGGCATGAGTCAGCAATGGCAGCGAGGCGGTAGTCGATTGCGCGCTGGCGAGGGCGGCGCCGAATACGAGAAGCAACATCAGCGCAAATCTGCAGAGCGAGTTTTGCAGGCTAGCCATGGAGCACGCCGGACGCATGATTGTAGCTGTTTTTCGCGAGGTTGCTCGAATTAACGCTCGCTTTCGCTGCGCGGGATGGACCACCTGGCGCCCTACACGCGGCGATCTCGTTTACTCAGCTGAAGGCTAATTCCTTGGCACGCTGGGCGGCTTTTACGACGGCTTTGATCAGGGTCACCCGCAGCTTGCCTTCTTCCAGTTCCATGATTGCGTCGATGGTGCAACCGGCAGGAGTTGTGACGGCGTCTTTGAGCAGGGCCGGATGATCTCCGGTCTCGAGGACGACACGGGATGCGCCCAGCGCTGTCTGGGCAGCCAGCAGGGTCGCGGTATCGCGCGGCAGACCTACCTTAACGCCTGCTTCGGCGAGTGATTCCAGAATGATGTAGATGTACGCGGGCCCACTGGCGGAAAGGGCGGTCACGGCGTCCATGTGCTTTTCATCGAGGACAACCGTGCGGCCGACTACGTCGAAGATGTGAGTGGTGGTTGCAATGTGATCCGTATTGGCGTATTTGCCTTTGCAGATGGCCGTCATACCGGCGCCCAGCAGGCACGGGGTATTGGGCATCGCACGCACCACCGGAACATTGGCGGGAAGATTTTTCTCGATCATTGCGGTGGGCACGGATGCCGCGACTGAGATGATGAGCTGCTTCGGAGTCATGTGGCTGCTGATTTCGCGTACCACCTCTTCGACCACTTGTGGCTTCACGCCAATGACAATGATGTCCGCGTTCCGGGCGGCTTCGACATTGCTGGTGCCGACCTTCACTTTCAGCTTTTTGGCGAGTGCTCTCGCGCGATCGGCATGGGCGACGGTTGCCGATGTGGACTTCGCCGTCAGCAGGCCATTCTTCAGCAGCGCCTGCAGTATGATTCCACCCATCTTGCCAGCACCTAAGAACGCAACCTTCTTCCCTGCTAGCGGATTTGCCATTCAGTTCCCTTCAAAAGACGGTTCTTTCAACGTAAAAGAGACGGAGTCTCACGGAAGATTACGTCATCGCACTCCGGCAGCGCGGTGCTTCTCCATGAAATTCCACGCGGTGGAGACAACATTGTTTAGATCGCGTTCGGCCTTCCAGTGCAGGAGCGCTTGTGCCTTGGCTGGATTGGCGACTAATGCTGGAGGATCTCCGGGCCGGCGCGGGACCATGGTTCGCGGCACTTTCCTGCCCGTGACCTTTTCCACCGCCGAAATCACCTCCTGCACGGACGCTCCGACGCCGGTACCTACGTTCGCGGCAAAGCTGTCCTTGCCCGCAGCCAGATGCTCCAGAGCTCGTAGGTGCGCAGTGGCCAGATCGTTGACGTGAATGTAGTCGCGGATGCAGGTTCCGTCGGGCGTTGGATAGTCCGAGCCAAAGACGTGCAGCTCCGGGCCTAAGCCAGCCGCCGCGCGCAGGGTCAGCGGAATCAGATGGGACTCGGGATCGTGCAGCTCGCCAATCTCGCCGCTGTCGTCCGCGCCGGCTGCATTGAAATATCGGAGGCTGGCATAGCGAAATCCGTAGGCGCGGTCATAGGCCTCAAGCGCCTGCTCGAAAAAGAGTTTGGAAACGCCGTAGGGATTCACAGGCTGGCGTGGGATGTTCTCTTCGATGGGAATCTTTGCCGGCTCGCCATAGACGGCGCAGGTGGAAGAAAAGATGATCTTCTTCACGCCGGCGTCCAATGCGGCGTTGAGCAGCGAGAGGCCCCCCTCCACGTTGTTGTGAAAATATTTGCGTGGATTGGTTACGGACTCACCGACGTAAGCACGAGCGGCGAAGTGCATGATCGCATCCACGCGGGGCAATACCTGGGCGAGAGCGCGGGGATCGAGCACATCGCCTTTCACCAGTTCAAAGCCGGCGGCCAGCGATTCGTAACCGGTGCTGAGATTATCGAAGATGATGACGTCGTGCCCGGCTCGCCGCAGCGCCCGGGCGGTATGGCTGCCGATGTAGCCAGCCCCGCCAATGACCAGAATATTCACCGTAAGTTCCTTTTCACGATAGTCTTGCGCAGGAATTGCCCTGCAATGATGGTGAGTACACTATTTTACACAGGGACGATGTTTGCAGGTGTCAGCAAGCGGTCCGGCAGAGGCCGCATGAGTGCATCAAAACAAAGGCGGCCCGTACCGGGCCGCCGGACAGCCGATGGCGGCTGTCCCTACATTGTTTTACAGGAGTTCAGAATGAGCGACGCATTAGCCGATAAGAAATGTGTTCCCTGTCGTGGCGGTATGCCACCGCTGAAAGGCGAGGAATTGAAGAAGCTGCACGACAGACTCTCCGACTGGCAGGTTGTGAGCGAGCACCACCTGCATCGCGAATTCCGCTTTCCCGATTTCAAGGAGGCGCTGGATTTTGTAAATCGGGTCGGTGCGATCGCCGAGCAGGAGGGGCATCATCCGGATATCCTGCTGGCCTGGGGCAAGGTGGGGATTACTTTGTGGACACATACGATTGATGGGCTGACGGAGAGCGACTTCATTCTGGCTGCCAAGATTGATCGCGTGAGCAAGTAGAACGCTGCAACGATGCTCGGCAGAGAATATCCACTGCCGAGCATCATTCGATCGGATCGACCGCAAGAGAATCCTGGGTCCCACCCGCACGTCCCGGAAGCTGCACAATGACAATCGCCGAGAGCACGAGCACAATCCCAAGCGTCTGGATGGAGCGCACGGTTTCACCCAGCAATGCGGCGGCCAGCAGGATCGAGAACACCGGCTCCAGGCAGCTCGCGATAATGGCACGAGTGGGCTCCAGATGTTGCAGTCCCAGAAAGTAGAGAGAGAACGATGCCAGGACTGAGATCATCGAGAAGACGAACAGGAACCCCCACTGTGCGTGTGTGTAGTGGGCTGCCATCACCTTCCATGGAGGATTGACTACCAGCCAGAACACGGATGCGGAGGCGAGCGTCCAGGTAAGGACGCGCCAGCGATCGTGGCGGGCAAGGATGCGGTGTCCGCCGACGTTGTAAAAGGCGAAGGAGAACGAGGCCAGCATTGCCGCGACCAGGCCCCAGGCGTCGAGCCGGAGCGGGGACGCGGAACGCCCGCCGATGATTCCAATCGTCAGCGCGATTCCGGCGATCGCTGTCAGCACCGCGGCGAGTTTCTGCAGCGTGAGTTTTTGCTGGCCTCGCAGAACTACATATAGCAGAACCCAGACGGGCGCAGTGTATTGCAGGATGATGGCGATGGCCACGCTCGTTCTCTGGATGGCGACATAATAAAAGTAGTTCGACGCAGCCACGCCCAACATGCCGAGTATGAGGCACTGGATGAGATCGTGCCGGGGGAGGCGGATGCGCTGCGCGCCGCCCCGGCCCACCAGGATTGGGAGAAGCACCAGCAGAGAGAAGCTGGTTCTGGTTTGCGAGAGGATCAGCGGGTCGATCGGATGTTGCGCCTGTCCCGCGAGTTGGAATTTGCCGGTGAACACTGCGCGGCCGAGGGCGGCGGAGACTCCCCACAGAAATGTGGCTGCGCCGATGAAGACATATCCGCGCAAAGCATGAGCCTGATTGCGAGTCGGAGAGTTCAGGATTCGGGTACCGAATCCGATGATGAAACTGAATCGAGGTACTGGTCAAGGCGGGCAGGATCAAATCCGGTAATGACCTCTTCGCCGATCACCAGCGTTGGAGTTTCAGTGCTGTCATAGGTCTCCGTCATGAGGCGGCGGGAATCGAGATCGGCGCTGATGTCGTGCTCCTGGAAAAGGATCTCGCGGGCCTCCAGATAGACGCGCATCAGTTCACAGGAAAGACAACCTGGCTGGGTGAAGAGGAGAACGCGATTCGGATTGATTAATTCTGACAATGGATGGCATTTCTCCGGGAGTGGTTCATCATACTCCCATTCGGGCATTTAACGACCTGTCGAGCTTCGCTCGACGGGACAGCCCAAGGGGCTGTCCCTACGGGGGCTTTCCTACGGGGGGTCGCTTTATGATCTGGAATGCCGGCCTCAGGCGTTCACGTATTCGATTTCGAATGCTATTTTCGCGGTCTTCTCCAGCATGGCAGAAACCGAGCAATATTTTTCTTTGGAGAGCCGGACCGCGTCTTCCATCGCCTTGGGCGAAACCTTGCCGCCGACTCGATATCTCAGCTTAATTTCCGTGTAGACGGCGGGATAGCCCAGCGCGCGCTCGCCTTCTGCGCTCACTTCCAGAGTGGTGAAGGGCTCGCGCTTCTTCTTCAGAATTCCAACGACATCCGAGGCGGTGCAGCCACACAACGCGATCAGCACCAGTTCCATTGGCGTATTCGCGGTCTTGTCGCTGGCAGTGTCCATCACGACGGCATGGCGCGAGGTGGCCTCGCCTAAGTAGCGCTCGTGGTCGGTCCATAGTACCTTCGCTGAAATCATGAGATCTGCCTGGGAGACATTTTTGATCGCTGATTGTTGATTGTTGATTGAACCCCTTGCCTCGCCGTACTTCGGGAGGCATTGAAGATCGCTACCAGCTGGTTTGCCTCAGAATCAAGGTCTTTCAGCTTCGAGTCAGCGACGAGCCTGGCATCCACCAACATTTCAAGCCAAAACTTGGATTCGTCGGCCTCCTCCAGCACAATCGACATCTTAGCCAGGAACTCCGAACGAGACCGGGCTCTACAAACAGCTCGGTAGTTAGCCGCCACAGACATCGCCGATCTTAGGAGTTGCTGGCCGATAATTCGTGCCTCTTGGCTCGGCGGCAACGATCGGACGACGCGTATAACGCGTAACGCAAATTGTTTCGTGCGTGCCTTGAGAACCTCAGCTTGTTGGTCCATGTGCATCCAATCAAACAATCAACAATCAAAAATCAACAATTCCTGACCGCGTGTCTGTGACCGATGTCACACGGCTTTATCTCCGGTTGTCGGTGCTCGGCTCGGGATGAATCAGGACGCGGAACAGTTCGGGGGCATCCTGCTTGAAACGGATTTCCAAGTCGGTCTGAATCTCGTGCACGCGTGCCAAGCTCAGGTTGTCCGATAGAGTGCAGTGGCACGAAAGATAGAGGCGGCCGTTGACGCGCTTGAAGACGAAGTCATGGACATCCAGGATTTCTGGAAATTGCGACGCTACCGTTCGCAAGCGATGCTCAAGTTCAGCATCGCCTACGACCTGTTCCGGCGTCTCAATGGTGGCGGGCTCGCTCTCAATGTGGGTCAGGATGTCGGCGACCGCCGGAACCTCCTGGCGGATGTCGGCTTCCAGTTCCGTCACCTGATCATGGGCCTCTTTGAGGGTCATGCGCTCATCTAGTTCGACATGCTGTTCGACATGGAGCCGTCCACCGAGTTGTTGGACACTGATGTCGTGCACGTTGAGATTGCGGTGAGTGGCGACGCCGCGAATGCGGTCGAAGATGTTTTCGGTATGCTGCGCACGCGGCAGCGGCTGCACGGTTACATCTGCATCGGGCAGCACGCGGTGAACCGACTCTGTGACGGCGGCGGCCAACTGGCCCGATCGCTGGAAGGTGACGCTGCGAGCGAGCCCGACGGCAACGTCGGCGAAGTAACGATTGCCGGCACGTCGAATGCGGACGCGATCGACTTCAAGCACTCCATTGACCCGAGATACGGCTTCGTAAATCTGCGAACGAACCCCGGGAGGAGCGGCATCGAGTAGGGCATCGATGGTACGCCGGGCCAGGCGCCAACTGACCGAGATCACGACGCCGGCAACGACAAGCGCGGCGATGGGATCGGAGTCGCGCAGCCACGCGATGTGATAAGTTCGGCCGGCCAGCACCAGCGCCAGACCGAGTACAACTACGCCCGCAGACCAGATGTCAGTGGAGAAAGTGCAGGGCGTCGGCTTCCAGAGCCTGGCTGTCGTACTTGCTGGCAATCCGTCCCAGGATGCGGGAACGCCACCAATCGACGCCCATCGAGAACAACATCACCGCAAAAGCGGCGATTGATGGTTCGATTTCGACGCGGCGGAAGAATAGTCGGATCACGGCTTCGTAAATGATCCAGGCGCAGGTGAGCAATAACAGGCCGGTCTCTACGAAAGCGGAGAAATTCTCGACTTTGCCATGACCGTATTGGTGTTCGGCGTCGGCAGGCTTGTCGGAAACGCCGACGGAGAAGAATGTCAGAATGGCGGCGACCAGGTCGAGTCCGGAGTGCGCCGCTTCGGAGAGGATTCCCAAGCTGCCGGTGGTGATGCCAACCACGATCTTCAGCCCGGTAATCACAACCGCAGCCCAGACCGAGGTACCGGCGGCGGAACGCTTTTCCGCGCGCATCAATTCCGGTGACGGGACCGCCGGGTTCGACATGCTGGCATTATCGCTGTTGGGCGCGAGCAGGGACAAGCGAAAGCGGCTACTCGACTGAACACAATTCCTGAACTGAACCACTCAGACTGAATTGCGGCATGTAAGGGATGCTTTGGGTAAGGGCAGCGCCTCCGGCAAACCTTTCCGTTGTGCTAGGATTTCCTGCTTGGAATTTTTTCACCTGTCCGGTGGACCAATCCTGGAGGTTTGAGTTTATGCGCAAGAGTTGGGTGCTGTGTGTTCTGGCGGGAGCGCTGGCCTGGGGGCAGGCAGCTCCGGGCGGTCCGCCGCCGCAATCGTCCCCTGCTCCGGGCGCCGGAGCGGCGAATGCACAAGCAGAAGAGACTGAAAAGGAAAAAGATACTTCTGCCTCGGTTCCCCCGACGGCTCCGGTCATTACGATTGATGGGGTCTGTGATACTCCGCCGAAAACCACTGCAGGAACGGCAGCCAAACCGGCGACAAAGGCTAGGGCAGCAGGGTGCAAAACCGTCATCACCAAAGCGCAGTTCGATCAAATGGCCAACAATCTGGCCCCGAACATCACACCGCAGCTGAAGAAACAACTGGCGTCGGTTTTGCCCCGGCTCATGGCAATGGCGAATGAGGCCAAGAAGCAAGGGCTCGAGAATACGCCGCAGTACAAAGAGCGGGTGAAGTTTAACCGGATGCAGATCCTGGCTCAGGAACTACAGCAGAATATGCAGGAACAAGCCGCCAAGGTTCCCGAGGCCGACATTGCCAAATACTACAAAGATCATCCGGAAATGTACGAGCAGTACAGCGTGGAGCGCGTGTTCGTCCCCCGCATGAAGCAAATCGAGCCGGAAGCTAAAGAAGAGAGTGACAAAGAAGCAAAGCTCAGCGATCAGGCGCAGAAGGACAAAGAAGCGGGCGAAAGAGCCAAGCAGGACGAAGGCGAGAAGGCCATGACCAAACTGGCTGAGGACCTGCGAGGGCGAGTGGCGACAGGAGAAGATTTCTTGAAGCTGCAGAAAGAAGCATTCGAGGCTGCGGGCATGAAGATCGATTCGCCCACAGTGGCGCTGCCGAACATCCGGCGATCGGGGCTGCCTCCGGCGCATGCAGCGGTCTTTGATCTGAAGCCAGGAGACGTTTCGCAGGTCATCAGCGATTCGGGCGGGCACTATATCTACAAGCTAGTGAGCAAGAATGAGATGACGCTGGATCAGGCGAAAACGGAGATTCAGGGAAAATTGCAGAACGATCGCATGCACGAAGAGATGGACAAGCTGAACAATTCATTCAAGGTCGAGACCAACGAGGCGTATTTTGGGCCGGGCGGCGCGAACCCCACGGCGCCCCGGCCCATGCGTCCGCATCCGGGAATGCCTCCGGCGCCTGGGGCGAGTGCGCCGCAAGCACAGCCGCCGACGGCGAAGCCGCAATAATGGCCAAACCTGTTGTTGTACTGACCGGTGTTTCGGGCAACCTCGGAATGCGGCTCCTGCCGCTGCTGGGAAGGTACACGGTCGTTGGCGTGGACGTAAATCCTCCGAAGACCGACTGCGAACTGCAATTCGAAAGCCTCGATCTCGGAGAGGAATCATCTGCCCGGACGCTGTACGAATTGCTGCGCGATACGCACGCATATTCTGTCATTCATCTCGCGTTTGTCATTGATCCCGTGCGCACGGGCGTACTGGACGTGGATCGCATGTGGCGGATCAATGTGGCCGGAACCGCTCGCGTGATGGAAGCGATCACTGAAGTGAACCGGGCTGCGGATGATGGGGTCAAGCAGTTCGTTTTCCCGAGCAGCGTCTCCGCGTACGGGACGGATCTGCCGGCACCAGCAACGGAGGACACACCACTGGCGGCGCACACGCTGCCTTACGCCATTCATAAGAAAGAGTCGGACGAGGTGGTGCGGCAACGCTGCAGCGCTCTCCGCGGGTGCAGCGTGTACATCCTTCGTCCGCATATTTTTGCCGGCGCCAGCGTGGAGAACTATTTGATGGGCGCGTTTCGCGGAACGCCGAATGGAAAGAGCGAGCGGGCACAGAGGATGAGGGCTGCAGGCAAGCGACTTCCCTGCATGCTGCCAAGCGGTCAGAAGTACCTGGATAACCGTCTGCAGTTTATTCACGTGGACGACATGGCGCGGGTGCTGCATCACATTCTGCAGCGGGAGCCAGAATCGCAGCGCCTCACCGTCCTTAACGTCGCGGGCAGTGGCGAGCCGCTAAGTTTTGCGCAATGCATCGAGATGGCGCAGGCGAAGTTGATCCGCGTGCCCGGAAAATGGGCGATGCGGCAGGTTCTTCGCTTTTTGTGGAAGCAGCGGATTTCGGCGATTCCCCCTGAGGCCCTGCCCTACATGACCGGCGAGTACATCATGAACACAGACCGGCTGCGGCGTTTCCTTGGACCCGAGTACGAGCACGTGATTCGCTATTCGATTCGGGATGCGTTTGCGGATAGTTTTCGGACAGCCACAACGTAATTCAAAGCCAGGAGCCGTGAGCGGTGAGCAGGACTCACTAGCTCATTGCTCAATGCTATTGCTGCAGGTCACTGGCCACCATACACCTTCGGCTCTCCTAAGCTTCCCTTCGGCGGAAGGTGGCGGATGTAGAGCACCAGTTGCCAGATTTCTTCGTCGTGGAAAATGTCTCGTGCAGCGGGCATTCCCGAAGGAGAGATGCCGTTCTCGATGATCCAGCGCACCTGGCCGTCGGTGTAGGCCTGCACGGCGCGCGAATTGAGTAGCGGCACGGGCGGCGACATTTTGTCCGCGAATGGCACCCCGGTATTCTGGCCATCCAATCCGTGACATACCATGCAGTAAGCGGCGAAGTTACGTTGGCCGGCGCGGATGTTTTCTGCGGAGGCGGGCAGCGGGTTCATGTCGGACTTCCCGCGAACCGTAATGTAACGCTTGGCGCCATCGATGAAGTTGCTCTCCATTGCGCCGGGTGCGCGCACCTGGCATGCAGAGAGAACGAGCAGCGCTGCGCAGACCGCAGCGCCTCCCGAGCAAACATACCGCGAGCGATGCTGTGGCATCACTCCTCCACCACGATGGACATATTCATGTTGCCGTGATTGGCGCCGCAAAAGTGATCGCAAATGGTGGTGAAGGTGCCCGCTTCTTGAGGAGTGACGATCACGTCCGTAGTCTGGCCCGCTGGAATTTCCTCGTCGAGTTTGAGCGGCCGGAGGAAAAAGCCGTGGGTCACGTCCTCGCTGTGCAGCCGAAGCTTTACCGTACGCCCTTTCTTCAGTGTGATTTTGTCGGGGCTGAAGGCGAAGCGCTTGGCTGTGATCTCAACCACGGGCAGGTTATCTGCTCGTACCGGACCGGCGCCGCTGAGCAACATTCCCAGGCACACGAATAGGAGCGCTGTGAGCGCACGAAGAGGCAACTTAAGTGGAAGCATGAGACATTCCTTTCTTTTCTGAAAAGTGTTTAGACGAGTGGATTTCTAAGCAACTGCTGGACTCCGTTGATGCCGCGGAATTCGCCGGCCGTGAGTTCCACATCCTCGATCGAGAGTGGCGCTGTTCCAGGCTGAGAGGCGCCATTGAAACTCACTGTGCGAATGCCGAGATTCTTGAAGGGATGATCCTTATCGAAAAGTACAGGCTTTCGGGGTCCGGCGGCCCCGGCGGGGTCGGGAAAACCAAAGATCAACGAGCGGGCACCATAGTGGCGAACCGCACCGATCTGGCGCTCGTCATCGCGATGAATGTGACCGTAAAGCACGGTCACATTGTCGTAGGTGGAGAGAACGTTCATGACCTCATCGCCATCACTGGTGAACCATTCCCAGTCAGGACGGAGATCGAACAAGGGGCGGTGCGTGAAAACGACAATGGGCGCAGTCCTGGGGAACCGGGCGAGATCTTTCTTCAGCCAGGCCAGCTGTGCAGAGCCAACCTCCGGCTTGGGGCGCGTGACGTTGTCGAGGGCTACGAAATGGACGCCACGGTGATCGAAGGAGTAGAACGTCTCGCCAAACACTTCGCGATATAAGCCACCACTGTCGAGCCCGGCATCGTGCTCGCCGGGAACGTGGCGGATCATGGGCACGTTCATGCGCTTGGAGATTTCCTGGAATTGCTTCATGCGCTGCACGTGAACGTTTCGATCCTCGGTATCGTGCGTGAGGTCGCCGGTGAACAAAACGAGATCCGGACGGCGAGGGAGCGCGTTCACCATATCCACGGCGCGCTCAAAAGCCTTCGTGCCCAGGGGATCCGGGGGCCCGTTGAAACCTACGTGGGCATCGCTTAATTGAAGAAACGAAAAAGGAGTGATCTTCTCTCCTGTGGATTTGCCGAGTTCGGAGAACAAATAGCCAGCTTCTCCTCCCCTGGCCGCCGCTGGATAGGCCGAGTACAGCACGCCAATTCCGAGCGATGTGCCTGCTATTTTCAGAAACGATCTGCGATCTGTTTGTTTCATGTTTCCTCCTGTGTCCCGTGCCATCAAGAACTGCAGGTGGAGGCAAAATATTCCCGAATGCGCGAGCAAACTTTTTTTACAAGGACGGGAATAAAACGAGAGAGAGCGCAGTTTATGCTATGGAGGTGCCAGACCAACGCGTGCCCGCGGCGAACTTTGCAGATCTGGCTCTGCCTCTTTTCGACCAGCTCTACAATTTCGCCCACTGGCTGACGCAAGATCACCATGAGGCGGAAGATCTGGTGCAGGAGACTTACGTGAAGGGGCTACGCGGATTCCAAGGCTTTCAGCCCGGAACGAATTTCCGGGCGTGGATGTTCCGGATTCTGCGCAACACGTTTCTGACCTCCCGCACGGGATTGAAATCGACGGTTCCTCTAGAAGAGGATGCGAGTGAGACCATTCCGTCAGGTGACCTTTCGCCCGAGGATGTGCTCGTGGAACAAGCGAACCGTGACGCCGTGCGGCAGGCGCTCAACGAATTATCCGTTCCATTTCGAGAGATCCTGCTGCTGTGCGACGTGGAGGAGATGTCGTATGAAGAGATTGCGCAGGTGCTGACCATTCCGCCGGGCACGGTGATGTCGCGCCTGCATCGCGCGCGCAAGGCTTTACGCACGCGGCTGCTGGAGAAATCCCCAGGAGGTGTGAATGCCGTGCGATGACTGGCGTGGAAAACTGGACGCCTATGCTGACGGCGAACTCTCGCTGCCGGAGATGAACGCGCTGGCCGATCACTTGCGCAGCTGCGCGGATTGCTCGGTGCAGGCCCTGCAGCGGGTACAGTTGAAACGCTCGGTCGCGGTGGCGGGCAGGCGTTATGAGCCGAGCGCAGAATTCCGGGCGAAGATTGCCAGCAGCGTGAATGGGAAGCGCGATCGCGGCACTGGATGGTTCTGGAAGATTCTTGTCGTGCCGGCCCTGCTGACGCTGATCTTCGTTGCGGGCTTGAATTATTATGTGCGCGGCGCCGGGGCAGAGAGACAGCGCGTGTACAGCGAACTGGCCGATCTGCATGTAGCCACGCTCGCCAGCAGCACTCCCGTTGACGTAGTCTCGACCGACCGGCACACCGTGAAGCCCTGGTTTGAAGGCCGAATTCCCTTCACTTTCAATTTGCCGGAACTTCAAGGCACGGATTTCTCACTGGTGGGCGGAAGAGTTACTTATCTCTCGCAGGTGCCGGGGGCGCACCTGATCTATCGTCTTCGCAAGCACGAGATCTCCGTGTTTATCTTCCCCGATTCTGGCGCGCCCGCGGCAGCTTTGTCGGGGGCGGCTGAAGTCCGATCCTTCACATTCGAAGACTGGGCGCAGAATGGATTGCGCTATTTCGTCGTGGGCGATGTTGGGGGAAATGACATCGAGGCTCTGAGCAAGCTGCTGCGCGATGCGCGGTAACGACGGCCGTCACTTCCCTTTGTTGCCACGGTACAAGCCTGCGATTCCGAAGGTGTAGGGGGTCCAGGATGCCTGGGCGAAACCCGCTGCCTTCATGCGCTCCATCATCTCTGTCGGCGCGGGAAAGCGCTCCACCGATGCGGGGAGATAGGCGTATGGGCCGGAGACACCTGAAATGATGGTGCCAATCCGGGGTAGCACCTGCTTGAAATAGATTCGGTACACAGAGCCCAAGAGTCCCTGGGGCTCGCCAAAATCCAGAATGCCGCATTCTCCTCCCGGGCGCAGCACGCGAACGATCTCGCGCAAGCCAGCGTCATAGTCTGCGAGATTGCGAAAGCCGAACGCGGAAATCACGAGGTCGAAATGTGCAATGGGGAACGGTAAATCAAGAGCATCGGCTTCGATCCAATCGAGAGCCGATTGCGAAGCGTGCGATTTCGCAGTGGCTCGCTGCAGCATGGCGTGGGAGAAGTCGGCACCAAGGATCCGCGCGGGGGACTTCCCTGCCTCGCGACGCAGAGCGAAGGTCATATCCCCGGTTCCACAACACAGATCGAGAACACGGGCATCCGCACGCCCCAGGATGTGCCGGAAACTCCGGGCGGTGCGGCGCCACCACATGCGGTCTACGTTGCAGGAAAGCACGTGGTTGAGAAGATCGTAACGGGGCGCGATGGAGGTAAACATGTCGCGCACGGCGCGGGCTTCGGACTGCTGATCACGCGAGCCTGCGGGAGCGGCTCCGACAACGCTGGATTTGAGAGATTCGGGCACAAGAATTCGCGGTTAGCGCTTCTTCCTTTTCGCGCTCTTGAGCTGCTTCAGGATGCGTTCGATCTGCAACACGTGGTTGGTGTCGTGGCCGGCAAACATGCGCGTCAGGTGCGCGATAGTTTCTTTGCCGCGTTCCAGGTGCATTCCGTAGTTATTCCAAGTCTCGCGCGGAATTTCCTTCAACATCGCGAGATTGTTTTCCCGAAGAATGCGGAAGAGTTCCAGAGAACGACGAGCATCCCGATCCCGGTATTCGAAAGCGGAGGCCCACGAGTCCTGATCGAAGGGCTGAATCGTAATGCCGTTCTCGCCAATTACGGAACGCATGCGCCAACTGGCAACGATCTCGGCATCCGCCAGATGCGCGATAATTTCGGAGATCGACCACTTGGCAGGATCGGGGCGCCATTTCAGCTGCTTTGGGGTGAGCCCCTGAATGGATTTCTTGAGTTTCGCGGCTGTCGAGCGCTGCACTTTGACGGCATCCTGACCCTCTACGTAACCGAGAATGCGTCCGATGTATTGCTCTGCTGTTTCTGGCATAGGTCACTCAGTTGGACACGCTGGAACTCTGAAGATCATGAAATTTACTTTGGCCGGCCCGGTGCACTTCGAGACATGCGGCGAATTTCTTCCACTGCGGCGACGACCGCGCTTTCGGGTACATCGCTCGATATTTCGATTTTGCCGATCTCGCGGGGCAGGACGAAATGCACGACTCCGTTTTGCGTCTTCTTGTCCGACTGCAGCCGTCCGATGATTTTAGTCGTGCTGACGTTGAGCTCGGGCAGGCGGCCGAGACTCAAGACCGCGTCGGCAATTCGTCCCGCCGTGACACTGTCGGTGCGTCCAACACTCAGTGCGATATTGGTGGCGGCAATAATTCCCCAAGCCACCGCCTCGCCGTGGAGAAGTTTGCGATAGCCGGTCTCGGCTTCCAGTGCGTGGCCGATGGTGTGCCCCAAATTCAGAACGCGGCGCAGGCCGCCCTCGTGCTCGTCGGCCGAAACCACCTCGGCTTTCAGCTTCACCGATTGCGCAATCAGCCATTCCAGCTCCACGGGATCTCGCTTAAGGATGCGGGCCCGATTCTGCTCGAAGCGGATAAAAAGCTCCACATTGCCAATAATGCCGCACTTGATTGCTTCATAAAGTCCGGCGCGAAACTCGCGGTCGGGCAGTGTCTTCAAGACATTCGGATCGATCAGCACGACGCGAGGGTGGTGAAAGGTTCCGACCAAATTCTTCCCGGCGACGAGATTGACTCCGGTTTTTCCTCCGATGGAGGCATCGACCTGCGCGAGCACGGTTGTGGGGACTTGCACAAACTCCACGCCCCGCATGTAGAGTGAAGCGAGCAGGCCGGCAACATCCCCCACGACCCCGCCTCCCAAGGCGATAATCACAGCCTTGCGGTCCGCGCCCATTTTGGCCAGTTTCTCGGCCATCCCCTCGACCGTCTCGAGGCGTTTGGCAGGTTCCCCATCCGGCATCATGATAATTTGCGGGTTAAAGCCAGCGGCCTTCAGAGAACTTAGGAATTTCCCGCCCCAGCGCTTGCGAACCGGCGCCACGGTCACTACAAAAACACGGCTGGCAGTGGGCAGAAGTTCGCTCAGCACCGATCCGGCGCGCGACAGCAGGCCATTCTCAATCGAGGCCTGGTAAGGACGGGGCAGGACATGGATGGTGGCTTGCGGCATTGCCGTTCCATCATAGCGTAACGCCTATACAGACGCCGTCCCCCTTCAGTGGTAACATTCTTCGGTTCATGAAGGGTTTGCCAGCCGAAACCGATTACATTGTCATTGGCGCCAGTGTCGCGGGACTGCGTGCCGCGGTTGAATTGGCCGCCGCCGGACGTGTGCTGGTTCTCAACAAGAAGGAAATCCCCAATTTCAGCGCGGTAGATGCCAAGAGCCAGGCCTCATGGTTGAGCGACGAAGACGATATCAGCCTGCATCTGCAGGACACGCTGGATTGCGGAGATGGTTTGTGCAATGTTGCCGCCGTCAAACTGCTCCTGGAGGAAGCCCCTCAGCAAATCGAAGAATTGATTGCCTGGGGAAAGGCTCATGGGACCAAGCTTGTTTTTGGGCCGGAGAACGCCCACAGCCGCGGGCGCGTCCTGCATGCCGAGGGCGAGCCGGCGGGCAGAGAGATTTATCGCATTCTGTGTGAGAAGCTGCAGTCGCTCAAGCATGTGTCGATTGCGCCGTCGACATTAGTGACTGGTCTACGGCTTGAGGGCACACAGGTGACTGGAATTTCGGTGCTTGACGAAAAGGGGCTACCGCAGGAGATCGCGTGTTCGGCAGTGCTTCTTGCGACCGGCGGCCTGGGACAGATCTATCGCAACACGACCAACCCTGAAGCGGCTACCGGAGACGGTGTGGCACTTGCCTTTCAGGCGGGGGCGGAACTCAGCGATCTGGAATTCATTCAGTTCCATCCCACAACGCTGTACATGAAGAAAGTCCCGAAGATTCCCCTGCCGGAAACAATCCTCGAACAGGGCGGATATCTCCGCAATTTCGAGCTGAATCGTTTTATGGGCAAGTACCATCCGGCGGCCGAACGGGCTCCCAGGGATTTGGTGTTGCGCGCGATCATGCATGAGATGGAAGTGAGCGGGACCAAGGATCCCTTCGTGTATCTGGACGTGACCCACATGCGGGCGGCGACGATCCAAAAACACTTCCATCGGATTTATGAGACCTGCATGGCGCATAACGTGGACATCACGGAGGACGTGATTCCGGTTCGCCCGGCAGCACTGTTCTGCATGGGCGGGGTGCGGACCGATTTGAATGGCAAAACGAACGTGCCGGGCCTGTACGCGGCTGGCGAGGTTGCGGGCACGGGAGTACACGGAGCCAATCGCTTGCCCAGTAACGCGCTGCTCGAGTCGCTAGTATTTGGAGCACGCGCGGGAAAGGCCATGGGTAGTGTCGAGAAACTTGCGGCAAAACACGAAGTGCAGCCGAAGGCGGTCTATTCCAACGGCCCGGTGGACGCGGGAGCGGAAGAGTTGATCGGACAAATTCAGGATCTGATGTGGAAGGAAGTCGGAATCGTTCGGACGCGCGCGGGCATGCAGAAAGCGATTAAGAGTTTGGAAGAGATAGCGCCGAAAGTTGCGCATCCCAAGACGCGGCGGAGTTACGAGGCGGCCTATCTGCATTCGACTGCCCTGCTGGTAGCGAAATCCGCTTTCGCTCGCGAGGAGAGTCGGGGGGCGCACTACCGAATGGAATATCCCGATCACGACGACCGAAAGTTTCTGAAACATTCGGTCGTGCGCGGGGAGAAGGTCGTCTTTCTGAATTAAGCGTCCCGAAAACCTACCCCGGACCAATGGGTCCGGGGCTACGTGTTTGACTTGTCTGCGTGGTCCGGGAAGGCTATCGACAATACGATGGCAATCACCAGAACTCCCGCGATCGCCGCCAGCGTGATGTGGATCGGCACCTTGAAGAAGTTCGATAGCAGCATCTTGAAGCCCACTAAAACCAGGACCACAGCCAATCCATAGTGCAGGAACCGGAATATCTTCATCAGGCCGGAAACTGCGAAGTACAGGGAACGCAGTCCGAGAATCGCGAACACGTTTGAGGTGTACACGATAAAGGCGTTCAGCGTGATGGCCAAAATGGCGGGGATTGAATCGACGGCGAACAGAACGTCGCTGGTCTCGATCACGGCAAGCACAATCAGTAACGGCGTTGCCGAACGTACTCCGTTGTCGCGCACGAAGAATTTTCCATCCCGATAATTCGGGGTCACTGGGATGACCCGACGCACCAACCTCACCACGGGATTCCTGGCGGGATTGACGCTGTGTCCGCCTGAGAGAGCAAGCTGAATGCCGCTGTACACCAGCAGCGCTCCGAAGACATAGAGAATCCAGTGGAAGCGGTGGATCAGGCCAACGCCCGCCGCGATAAAAACACCACGCATGACTAATGCGCCGATGATTCCCCAAAAAAGCACGCGGTGCTGCAGCTCCTCGGGAACGGAGAAGTACTTGAAGATCACCAGAAACACGAAGAGGTTGTCGATGCTCAAGGACAGCTCAAGAACATAGCCGGTGAGGAATTCCAGACTGCTCTGAGGATCCTGCCAGAGATAGAGGCCGCCGGCGAAGAGTAATGCAAGCCCCACGTACATGCCGCTCCAGCCCAGGGCTTCGCGAAAACGCACTACATGACCGGAACGGTGAAAGACCTTCAGGTCGAGCACCAGCATGCCGAGCGCGAACAGATTGAAGAGAATCCAGAAGTAGAGCAAGGGGGCGCCTGGAGGTGCTTAAGAATTGTTGATGCTTGCCGGTCCCATGCAAAAACTAATCCGCGTTACAAATTCTTATTTCAACAAATGACAGCTATTTTTGCCTTCCCCGTTTGCCGCTGACCCAATCGTCCCAGATGCCATTGGCCTTCATCATTTCTACGGAATTGCTCTCGCGCATAGTCTGCTCAATCTGATCGTGCGTGAGGCGCGGACCGATTTTTTGGTCCAGATTTGCGAGTTCCAGCGCAAGTAAGGCGGCCTCGGCCACGTGCTTTTTCAACTGGCTGAAATCGACTTTGTCATAGGTGTCCGACACGGCATGATAATTCACCAGGTAATTCGCTTCTTCCTGTTCGGCAACGAAGGTGGGAACTCCTTCTAGCATGAAATCGAAGTGATCCGTGCCCCACTCCATATTAGTCTCCACATCGTTGACGCCAAACTGCGCGAGCGGAGCAAGGAGTTGCTTTGTCGAGGAAGCGAGATCGCTACGGCCCCCGACCGAGAACCCCGTGGTCTTGCCGGTGCCGGAGTCAAAGATGATCACGCCGGCGGCTTTGTCCAGTTCAGCACGGTGATGCGATGCGTAGGCGCGAGAACCCAGCAGTCCCTGCTCTTCCCCGGAGAAAAGGATGAAACGAATGGTCCGCCGCGGGAGAACTTGGGAGGCTTTGATGGCCCGAAGCGCATCGATCACAAGTGCAGCATTGCAGCCGTTATCCAGGGCTCCGGTGCCGAGCTCCCAAGAATCGAGGTGCGCGCCGACGATTACGAACTCGTCCGGTTTTTCCGCGCCACGAAGTTCGGCAATCACGTTGGAAGACTTGATAGGTCCGCCGATCTGGTTGGGGATGGAAAGATCGGCCCAGACCAGATTCTTGTCAGCGAGCAGACGCGCGATGCGTTCGCCGTCTTCGCGCGCCACGATGACCATGGGTATTTTGTCGATCTCGCCGGCGCCGGAATTGGTGTGGCGATACAGAATGTCGTGCTCGCGGGTGGCCATGAACGCGATCGCTTTCGCCTTGGCTTTCACTGCGCGGTCGACGATTCGAGGCGCATTGGCGTATTCGGCAAACAAATCAGCCCATGTCTTCAGGACCGTGGTGTGCACAAGAAGAATCTTGCCGGTGACATCGCCGGTTTTCTGGAATTCGGCGGCGCTACCCTCGCCGACATCAACCACCGGAACGTGCTTCACGGGGGCTAATGCCGGCGCCCAGGCGACCGAAACCGCGCGTACACGGAAAGAGGAAAGCACGGTTCCTCCGCCGACTCGCGTGGGGTTGAGTTCGTAGGCGGTGGTCGCAGTCATGTCTGTGGCGCCTTCGGCCCACGAGTTTGGAATTTCGAAACTTTCTGCATGGAGGCTGTCGGCGCCTGCGGCGGTAAAGGCCTGCATTCCCCACTGGACCGCATGCTGCATGGGTAAAGTCCCAGGCACGCGGCCACCCACTTCGTCCGTCAATCGACGGAGGTTGTCCTGCAGGGGTGAGGGTTGAAGGGCGACCTGAATGATGTGGTTGGCGTCGGAGTTGGTATCGGCGGGAGGAGTGGCGGAGAAACCAAGAACATTCAGAATGCAAACAAAGAAAAGACTTTTCGCAGTTCGCATATGGTGTGTGCATTAGAAACGAAATTTTCAAAAAGCGCAAAATGAGTCGCGCTTCTCGGGGCGAAAAACGCTTCCCAGAGGACGCGCGGGAAGACGGAGGAAGACGCGAGACTACTTAGGCGGTAGCGGGTCCATTTTGTCCAGAATGCGTGCGCTCTCCTGCATGGTCTGGCCGACGATCTTCAGGCTTTCCGGACTAAGTTTATCGATCGTATCTTGAGGAGAGTGCCAGAACACATTGTTGTAGCCGTAGTTGAAGTCGATCAAATCGACGCACGGAACGCCGCGCTTAACGAACGGGAGATGGTCGTCGTCCATGGGCAGGGTGCGGCTGAAGAAGTGTGACTGGTAGCCGAGGCGCCTGGCGGCTTCGTAGACGACGCTCTGCAGCCATGGGGTGGAATTGCCATCGCGATCTACATTGAGGTCCGCATCGCCGATCATGTCGGCGAGTAGAAACGCCTTTACCTTCTTCAGCGTGCCATCGGCCTGCCATTTCTCAGCCAGATGCGTGATGCCGTAGAGGCTGTCGGACATGAAGTCCACTTCGGTGTCGGGCTTCATGGCTTCTTCGGCGTCGTCCCAGATCAGCCACACGCTATAGCCGTCGCGCTGCTTGCCCCGCAGTTGGTTCGCAATTTCCAGCAAGAGGGCGCTCGAGGAAGCGCCGTCATTGGCTCCTACATAGGAAGTATTTCGTAAAGGGTAGTTCGTATCATAATGACTGGCAAAGATGATGATGCCGTCCTTCTTGCCCGGAAATTTGGCGACGATGTTGTGGACCGGGAACTTACCAATATTCGTGTCGGCAGTGAAAACATCGTCCTCGACCTGATCCTCTTTGAGGTGGGAGGCGATGTAGTCTTCCACCTTCTTGTGACTCGAGCTGTTTAAGGGACGGGGGCCGAATTTCACGATCTCTTTGGTGTACTGCATAGCGCGGCCGGCATCGAAGGCCGGGGCCGGCCCGGTATCGGGCGGAAAGTTGAGCGTTGTCGGTTCAACTGCTGCGGGAGTCGAAGCCGGCTGATTCTGAGCGCTGCCTTTCTCGCGATCGCAGGCAAGCAACGTCAGCGCCGAGGCCAGCACGATCCAGATTACGGGTTTAGCCCCGCTCATTTTGCGGCCTGTTTCTCTCGGCGAGCGGCGCGGGTCTTGGGATGGACCAGCCATGCCACACCGATGCTCACGGCATAGAGCGCGATCATGGGCGCGGCAAAGATGCACATATTCAGGATGTCAGTCGTGGGGGTAACGATGGCCGCAATGATGAAGATCACCAGGATCGAATAACGGAAGTTTTTGAGCATGAATCCGGCGCTGATAATGCCCATCAGCGAAAGGAAGAACACCAGGATGGGCATCTCGAAAATCAGGCCCATGCCGAGAATAATGCTCAGGAAAAGCGAAGTGTACTCGCCTATGGTGATCATCGGCTGGAATTGCTTGCCGAAATTGATCAGGAAATTCAGGGCCGCAGGATAGACAATCTTGTAGCCAAACAGCCCGCCGCAAACGAATAGCGTGATCGTCGAAACCATGAAAGGCACGACATACTTCTTTTCCTTGCGGTAGAGTCCCGGCGAGATGAACATCCAGACCTGGTAAAGGACGAAGGGAGACATCAGGAACAAACCGGCGAGCGCGGCAATCTTCAAGTAAAGGTTGAAGGGCTCGGTGGGGTTCAGGTAGACCAGCTTTTCCGCCATCCCGTTTGCTCTGAGGGCGTCGATGATGGGACGCTGCATGTAGTCGTAGATCTTCTCCACCTTCCACCAGCAGGCGAAAAAACCGACGGCAACCGCTGCAATCGAGTACACAATGCGACGGCGAAGTTCCTCGAGATGATCGAGGAAGCCCATGGTGGGCATGGCTTCTTTGTCGTCTTCGACGGGCGGTACTTCCGCGACTTCAGGCATGCGATTCCTGGGAACTGGAAGATGTCATGGCATCGGAGTGAGCGGTGTCAGTGGGCTGAGCGGGGTCAGCGCTGGGGTGAGCGGCCTCGGTGGCGCCGGGCTCAGTCCCATTGGAAGCAGGCTCGTCATTGGGTGCCGCCAGGGTTGCAGGCGGTTCCGCCGGTTTGGTCTCAGTTTCTGGCGAGGTCCAGCTCCGACTGGTGGTGCCCTCGACCCGCGGATAGGGGGACAGAATCTTGGGTTGTTTTTCGACCTCCAGCTGGGAGATCTCCTGCTCGATCTGCGACTTGAATTCGTTGGAGGCACGGCGAAATTCATTCATGAACTTGCCGACCTGGCGGGCGATTTCCGGCAGCTTCTTGGGCCCAAAGACGATGAGGGCCAGGAAGAACAGGAAGATCGTTTCGGAGAAACTCATACGAGTCATCATATAGCCCCGGTGGCGAGGGCGGCAATTGGTCGAATCGTCCTCAGGAGCCTGGTTCGGGTTCTCAGTGCCTGATTCGCCGCCCTCGGCTCCTGGGTTCGGCGTGGCGGAGAGTGGGACTGCCAACTGCAGCCGGTCCTTGCGGCACTTTTAACGTGTGCCATTTCCCGGCGAGACGACCCTCCCGTATTCCGTCGCGCGGCTCAACCGATCGAACATGCGCCAGGTTGCCAGCGAGACCTTGCTGATCGCGTCTTCGCCGTCGCGCTCGTTGTGCAAGAACCCGGTCATCACGCAGATCACGTAGGGGCGTCCTTCCGCGAAGACGATTCCGGAATCGTTGCGGACGGCTTCCAGTTCTCCCGGCTTATTGGCGACTTTCAGGTCGGGCGGCAACTCGCGGGGGATGAAAGAAGCTTTGTTGGTACTCAGCATTTTGAAGAAATCTGCGGTGGATTCCTTGTTCAGTACCTTGCCGTGATAGATGGCATCCAGCAACTGCATCATTTCTCGCGGCGTGGAAATGTTTTCGCGGCCTTGCTGGGCGGCCTGCAGGTCCATCATCTTGCGCCGCAGGCAGGTGTGGCTGAGGCCCAGCGAGTCCAGCATGGCATTTACGTTCTGCATGCCGACTTTGTCGATTAGGACATTAGTCGCGGAATTATCGCTGACGGCGACCATCATGGTCGCCAAGTCACGCAGGGTGACCTGCGTTACTCCGGGCGTCAGGCCATTCATGATGTCACTGTCGGGCACTAGATCGGGCGACTGCACGGTGTAGAGATCGGTGAGTTTGAGCTTCCCCTGCTGTGCCTGAAGGTAGAGATTCGCCAGTACGGTGATCTTGATGGAACTGGCCTGCGCGAATACTTCGTTTTCCTGCAGGAAGAAATGGCCTCCCGAAGTGAGGTCTTCGATGGCAACGCCCATGACGCCGTCGAGATGCTGATCAATTTGCTGGATCTGAGATTCCAGTTTTTGCCAGAGAATTCCTTGCTTGCCGGCGGAGGGAACTGCACTTTGGGCAATACACGCGGAGACCAGAAGGAAGAAACAGACTAGAGATCGCAATTGGGACGCTCCTAAAGGCAGGAATTGTAGCAGTGGGAAAGCAACAGAGCTGCAACGACCCGCTCGTTCCCTTCGCGACGCGGAGCCATGGGTCCAGGTGGGTGCGTTCAGCTAGCCGTTGATCTTGGTCTCACGTAGCTGCTTCACAGCGCTCTCGGAGCTCACCGGCGAGTAGTAAACCTCTTTGAAAGTGTAGGAACGCGCCTTGGAAGCGATTACCGGAAGAATCTCGATGTGCCAGTGATAGTCCTCGTCGATCGTCTTCCAGTACCCGAGATTCTTCGAGGGATGAAGGCTGCTCGGCGAGGTGTGCAGCACCAGATGAAAGTCTTCGGTGATGGAGCGAATGCGTTGCAGGGTGCGGCGCAAGAGAGCTGCCAGATTCACGCGCAGGCCGGGTTTATTGAGTCCAGTACGCTCGAATGAAGATTCGTGATTTCGCGGCAGGATCCAGGTCTCATACGGGACGCGGGGCGCGTACGGACCCACCGCCAGGTAATCTCCACGACTTTCGATTACACGCTCGCCCTGGCGCTCCTCCTGTTGGATGATGTCGCAGAAGACGCAGCGCTCCTTACTGGTGAAATACTCGCGTCCGGCACGCAGTTCATAGAGCACCCGGCGTGGAACGAACATCGTCGCGGTGAGCTGAGAGGTGGGGTGACCGAACTCCTGCCCTGCATTCTGGCCGTAATCTTTGTACAGGCTGACGTACTTAATGCGAGGGTCGCGCTTCAGATCGAGGATGCGCTCGGCGGCGAGGCGGAGGAAATGCGCGATCTCTTCGTCCGTTGCGTTCCAGAGGTGCCGGTCGTGGCTGCGATTTTCCACCAGCACTTCGTGCGCACCGACGGAGGTCATGCGATCGTAGATGCCGTCCCCGCGACGCCCGGGGTCGCCCTCTATACGGTAAAGCGGCCGGGGATGCACGACGGACCGCGCCGACCACGGACTTCCGGGCGCATCCGGAGACGCCGCTATCACCTGCTCCGCTGTCGCTGTCTCACAAAAACGGCAGGGACCGTCGAGGGGCGGCGGCACTTCTGCCGGATCATCCCCCGTGATAACCCACGAGCGCGTAATCGGATCTTTGCGCAGTTCCATTGGAAAGTGAACTGAATCAGTGAACTGAAAAGAAGAACACCGCCCAGCGAAGGAGTCAACTCAGATTTCGCCGACGCCTGCTCTCGAGGTGTGCGGATAAGCACAGAATCACAGGAATCGCTTTGCTATAATCCGCCGAAGCCCGCCCGATGAATGAGCCGTCCACTCCGCTGATGCGGCAGTACGCTGCCGTCAAGAAAGAGCATCCCACGGCACTGTTGTTCTTCCGCCTGGGAGACTTCTACGAGCTGTTCTTCGACGATGCCGTGGTGGCCGCCAAAGAACTGCAGATCACGCTGACCTCGCGAAACAAGGAAAAAGGGATTGCTGTGCCCATGTGCGGCGTGCCCTACCATGCCGCCGAAGGTTACATCGGCAAGCTGATTCGCAAGGGATTCAAGGTGGCGATTTGCGAGCAGATGGAAGATGCGCGACTGGCGAAGAAGTTGGTCCGGCGCGAAGTGACGCGGGTGGTCACACCCGGAACGGCGGCGGATTCTTCGCTGGGATCCGAGGAGAACAATTTTCTTGCGGCGCTGGCGCAGGTGGGAGATCGCGTGGGATTCGCCGCTTTGGATTTATCTACCGGAGAGTTTCGGGCTACGGAGTTTTCTGGGGAAAGCGCGATGCGGCGGGTGCAGGAGGAGTTGGAGCAGTTGCGAGCTAAGGAAATCCTGTACGGATCCACGGCTCCGCTGTTTGAAAACACCGCCCCAAAGCCGAGCTTCGCTCGCCCGGACAGCCGGGGGCGGCTGTCCCTACATGGGTCGTTTCCTACCGAGACTCCGCTGGATGATTGGATTTTTGCGCCTGATCACGCGCTTCCTCTGCTTGAAAATCATTTTGGTGTTTTATCACTCGAGGGATTCGGTCTGGCGGGCCGAACTGCCGCGGCTTGCGCTGCCGGAGCGATTCTGTATTATGTGCGCTCGACGCAGCGTGGATCGCTCGACCACGTGGACCGCATCGGGTGGTACGAGCGGCAGAACTGCCTGGTGCTGGATGCGGTGACGGTGCGTAATCTCGAGTTGATCGAGCCGCTCTTTGCCGGCACTGATCCCGGAGTGACTTTGTTCCGCAGCATCGATTGTGCCGTGACTCCCATGGGCAAGCGACTGCTGCGGGCGTGGCTGCTGCGTCCTTCCCTCGATGTGGCGGAGATCGATGGGCGGCTGGACGCCGTGGAAGCCGGCTTGAAGAACCTTGTGGCGCGCGAGGAATTGCGGCGCGCTATGGATGGCGTGCTCGACCTCGAACGCTTGCTCAGCCGGGTAACACTGGAGGCCGCTAATCCTCGTGACGTGCTCGCGCTGGCGGCATCATTAGCGCGAATTCCCGAAATCAAGAAGGCCGTTGGACGCCTTCCAGCGGCGCGCCTGCAAACTCTGCATGCTCTGCTCGACGAACTTGCCGAGGTGCGGGACCGGGTGGAGAAGACGGTTGTGCCGGAGCCTCCCCTGAGCTTTGCCGATGGAGGGGTGATTGCACCTGGGTTCGATCGCGAACTGGACGAACTGAGGGAGCTCTCGCGCAACAGCAAAGCAGTGCTGGCACAGATTGAGCATCGGGAACGCGAGCGCACCGGAATCTCGTCTCTCAAGGTGAAGTTCAATTCGATTTTTGGCTATTACATCGAAGTATCCAAGTCGAACCTGCACCTGGTTCCGCAGGATTACGAGCGCAAGCAGACCCTGGTGGGTGCGGAGCGCTTCACCACTCCGGAGTTGAAGGAGTACGAGGCCAAGATTCTCGATGCACAGGAGAAGATCGTAGAAATCGAGCGCCGGCTCTTCACCGAGCTGCGCACCGCAATTGCCGGCGAGGCAAAACGGATTCGTCAGACGGCGCTGGCGCTGGCGGAAGTAGATGTGCTCGCATCCTTCGCCCACATGGCGGCACTGCGCAATTACTGCCGCCCTCAGTTCGTCGACGCTTCGGGTGAATTAGAGATTATTGAGGGCCGGCATCCTGTGATCGAGCAACAGGAGTTGGCCGGCGGCAGCGAGCGTTTTGTCCCCAACGATCTCTATCTGAATGGCACAAGCGACAACATCCTCCTGCTGACAGGACCAAACATGGGTGGCAAATCGACTTATCTTCGGCAGACGGCGCTCATCGTGATTCTGGCGCAGATGGGATCGTTCGTTCCGGCACGATCAGCGAAGTTGAGTATTGTGGATCGCGTTTTCACGCGCATCGGGGCTAGCGATAATCTGGCGCGCGGGCGTTCGACGTTCATGGTCGAGATGACGGAAACCGCGGCGATCCTGCACACGGCCACCCCTCGATCGTTGATCCTGCTGGATGAGGTAGGACGGGGTACTGCGACGTACGACGGACTGGCGATCGCCTGGGCCGCGGTGGAGTATCTGCATGCACGGGTACGCGCCAAGACGCTGTTTGCGACTCACTACTTCGAATTGACGGTACTCGCCGACCAGCTTTCGGGGGTAAAGAACTATCACGTGTCGGTGAAAGAGACGGGCGGAGGAATTGTCTTTCTGCGCAAAGTGTATGCCGGAGCAGCGGATCGCAGCTACGGAATCGAAGTGGCCAAGCTGGCGGGCTTGCCGAACGAAGTAGTGGAACGGGCGCGCGAGGTGCTGGCTCAGCACGAGTTCGCGGAACAGCAGGCAACGGCGCATTTGTCGCCGGGGGCGACTCCTCCGGCGGCACAGTTGACCATCTTTACACCGCTATCGCAGCCCGTGCTCGACAAACTGCGGGAGGTCGATTTAAATCGCCTTACGCCGCTCCAAGCTTTGAACCTGCTGGCTGAGTTGAAAAAAGAGATCTAGCCACAGAACACACCGAGGCCGGAGGAAGTTCTGCAAGACCCTGGGCAACTGCTGATCATCGGGTTCGATGGAGTGGAGATCAGCACACGACTTGCTTCTCTGCTCCGGCGGCTACAGCCGGCTGGAGTGATCCTCTTCGCGCGAAACATCAAAGATCCCCAACAAACATGGCGCTTGCTACGTGAGTGCCAGAAGTGCGTTTCTGCTCCCCTGTTCACCTGCATTGACATGGAAGGTGGAACCGTCGATCGCTTGCGCGATGCGCTGGGTGCTGCGCCCTCGGCTGCGGACGTATTTGCAACCGGCGATGCCAATGTATTTCGCAAGCATGGCAAGATCATCGGAGAAAACTGCCGTGCCCTGGGATTCAACGTGGATTTCGCACCGGTGCTCGATTTGGCATTTGAGGCATCGGGCGCGGTGCTCGGAACGCGGGCAGTTTCAGCGAGCCCGCGCCAAACGGTTGCATATGCTCGAGCATTCCTTGCGGGGCTGGACGACTGCAGAGTTATGGGCTGCGGCAAACACTTTCCCGGGCTGGGAGAGGGGAAGCTCGACAGCCATCACGAACTGCCGGTCATTGAGAAGTCTCGCAAGGATTTATGGGCTGAGGATCTGCTTCCCTATCGCACTCTCCGCCGCGAACTTCCGTTCGTCATGGTATCGCACGCAGCCTATCCCAAGGTCACGAAGACGAAAACTCCTGCCTCCCTTTCGAAAATCTGGGTTACGGACATATTGCGAAAACGGATTGGGTACAGGAACCTGATCGTCTCCGATGATCTGGAGATGGGAGGAGTGCTCTCGGCAGCGCCGGTGGGCAAGGCAGCCGTGCAGTTTGTAATGGCCGGAGGAGATCTTTGCCTGGTATGTCATCGCGAAGATTACGTCATGAGCGCATACGAAGAACTCGTCAAAAGTGCTAAGGGCGAGAGGAATGTCGCGAAGCGAGTTGCGGAATCGGCGCGGAAGATAACGGCTTTCAAAAAGAAACATGCGTCCAGCCTGCGCGCGAGCAAGGAGCCATCGGAAGCTGCCATCCAAAAGCTGACGCGCAGGTTATGGGAGTTCAGTGAGCAAGTGCGGTTGGAGCCTTTGAGCCGAAGCGAGGACCGGCGGCCCCGGGCATGAGCAAGCAGTCCATGATCGTGGCCGGGGTCATGAGCGGAACCTCTGCCGACGGAATCAATGTAGCTCTGGTTCGGATTGCAGATTCGCGACCTTCTGCCACCTCGATCTCCGGGAAGCGGGCGCACCCGCGCCACATGCTTCGACTGATCGGGCAAAGCGAGTATCGCTACCCCTCCAAGGTTCGTGCTGCCGTCTTAGCCGCGATGAATGCGAGTCGCGCCAGCGTCGCGGATCTGGCGCGGCTTGATTCCCTGCTTGGGCAGCTCTATGCCGACGCGGTGCTTGCCACCCAGCAGCGCTTTCGGACGAAAATAGATCTGGTGGGCTGCCACGGCCAAACTCTGTATCACCAGGGCGTGCCACAGAGATTTCTCGGCAAACAGATCACTACAACGTGGCAGACCGGCGAAGCGGCGTGGATTGCTGCACGCGTGGAAGTGCCCGTGGTTTCGGATTTCCGTCCGGCAGACATGGCGACTGGGGGCAAAGGAGCGCCGCTGGTGCCATACCTCGACTATTTGTGGTTTCGTGATGAGCGAGTCGGCAGGATTGCGCAAAATATCGGCGGCATTGCCAACCTGACCGCAATCGCTGCCGGAGCGAGTTCGGATCGCGTGCTAGCGTTCGACACCGGTCCAGGAAACATGGTTATCGATGCAGTCACTCAGCGACTGTTTAAGCGCGCTTTCGACGATGGAGGCAGGATCGCCGCCACGGGCGAGGTGATTGAGCCTGTATTGAAAAGCTTATTGGCCAACCCATTTTTTCGTGCCAAGCCTCCCAAGACGGCAGGCAGGGAGGAATTTGGGCGCGATTTTGTGCGCGAGTTCATTCGTCTGTGCGGCCGGGCGCGCAAGCCAGACGTAGTCGCAACGGCTACGGCGCTTACCGCCAGATCAATCGCCGATGCCATAAATCGTTTCGTGCTGCGAACAACCAAAGGCAAAGGCTCGTTTCAGGAACTGATTCTTTCCGGGGGCGGAGCGCGAAATGCGACTCTGGTCGGAATGCTCGCGGAACAACTTGGGCGCAGCGGAATTGCGCTTCGATATTCTGATGAGTTCGGCCTGCCATCGGGAGCGAAAGAAGCGGTCGCGTTCGCCGTACTCGCGTATGAGACGTGGAATCGGCGGCCTTCGAATGTTCCGTCCGCGACCGGGGCGCAACGGCCCGCCATCCTAGGGAAGATTTCGTATGCGTGAATGGCGGGAACTCGGACCTGCAACTTCAGAAATCGGGCTTTCGGATCGCGCCCTCTCGCGCCGAGGCGTAATATCTCAGGTCCCGCGCCTTGTTGCCGTTCTTTTCTGCTCGTTGGGGGTTCTCGCAACCCCTTCCTGTTATTCGAAGCCCACCACGAATACAGTGGTAATGCTCATTGAATCCAGTCCCACTAACCTCGATCCGCGCGTGGGGATCGATGGCCAGTCAGAGAACATCGATAACCTCATCTTCGACGATCTGCTTGTAAAAGCTGATGACTTGAAACCAGCACCGGGAATTGCGGAGAGCTGGGACGTACCCGATCCGCTAACCTACGTCTTTCACCTGCGCCGGGGAGTGAAATTCCACGACGGGAGGCCGCTCACTTCGCGCGACGTCAAGTGGACCTTCGATTCTCTACTGCAGCACAAAGTGCGCAGCACGAAGGCGGCGGTCTATCAGTTCGTGGATCATATCGACGCCCCGGACGACGTAACGGTTGTCTTCCACATGAAAGAACCGGACGCTACCCTGCTGTGGAATCTTTCTGACGGCGCGATGGGCATTGTTCCCTATGGGAGCGGCGATGAGATCACGCTGCACCCGATCGGTTCCGGACCCTTCAAGTTTGTCAGCGCGGAGACTGACCGCGAAGTGGTTCTGGAGCGCAATGACGATTACTGGGGAGAGAAGGCAAAACTGGCACGCGTTCGGTTCGCGGTGGTCCCAGATGAGACTACGGAGGCTCTCGAACTGCGCAAGGGCAGCGGAGACATCGCAATTAATTCGCTGACGCCGGACACCGTTGTCGCACTGGCTCGCAATCCGAATCTTGCCGTCGACACTGGAGGCGGGACCCGGCTCGCGTATCTGGGATTCAATTTGCGTGATCCGATTCTCCAGGATGTTCGGGTGCGTCAAGCGATCGCCTACGCGCTGGATCGGAAGCCCATGATCGAGTACTTGTGGCGGGGAGAGGCACAGCCCGCTCGCAGCGTGCTCCCTGTTCAAAGCTGGGCCTACAACGGAGATGTCCCCCCTTACCTGCACGATCCAGAGAAGGCGAAGCAACTGCTCGATGCTGCGGGATATAGGGCGCTGAACGGAGTGCGCTTTCACATCACCATGAAGACTTCAACCGACGCGAATACGCGATTGATGGTCGCGGTGATCCAGCAACAGTTGCGCGATGTCGGCATTGCGCTCGATATCCGCAGCTTCGAGTTTGCCACGTTCTTTTCGGACGTGCAGCATGGCGCGTTTCAGATGTACGGCCTCCGCTGGATTGGTGGAAACGAGGATCCGGACATCTTCGAATATGCCTTCCACTCCTCGAAGTTTCCACCGAACGGGGCCAACCGTGACTACTATTTCAATCCCCGGGTGGACGCGTTGATCGACAAGGCCCGGCGAGAAATCGACCCTGCAGTGCGCAAGCCGCTGTATGCCGAAGTGCAAAGAATTCTGGCTGAGGATCTGCCCTACATTAATTTGTGGTATCTCGATAACGTCCTGGTGCACACCAAGCGGGTGCATGGGATCAAGCTGAATGCGGCGGGAAATTATGATTTCCTGCGCACTGCCGAAATTGGCTCTCCCGGTGATTGACGCCTGCCTCCGAACCGCCTCTTGGTACGTGTTACCATCAGTTTTCGGCCCTATTTATGCGCATTCTGTTTATTGGCGACATCTTCGGGCGGCCCGGACGCAGCATTGTCAAGGACCGCTTGCCGGGGATTGTTCGCGAGCGCGGCATCAATCTCATCATCGCTAATGGCGAGAATTCTGCGGCCGGATTCGGCATCACCCCCGCGCTGGCTGAGGAATTGTTCGAACTCAACATCGACGTCATTACGACGGGAAATCACGTGTGGGACAAGCGCGAGATTGTCGACTATTTCCAGATGGTGGAAGGAAACGGACATGGTCCGGCGCGGCGTGTTTTACGCCCGGCGAATTATCCCGCGGACATGCCGGGATCCGGCCTCTATCAGGGATTCAAGGGCAAGGTGCCCTATGCGGTGATCAATCTGCAAGGGCGCGTGTTCATGGCCTCCAACGATGATCCCTTTCGCGTTGCCGACCAGATTCTGCAGAAAATCGAGGCTAAGGTCATTCTGGTTGACATGCACGCGGAAGCCACGTCCGAAAAGGTTTCGCTTGGCTGGTATCTCGACGGGCGAGTCACCGCGGTCGTGGGAACGCACACTCATATTCCAACAGCGGATGAGCGGATTCTGCCCAAAGGGACGGCGTACATCACGGATGTAGGGATGAGCGGTCCCTACGACGGGGTGATCGGAGTCAAAAAAGAACTGGTGGTTGGGAAATTCCTGAACGGAATGCCTGTGCGTTTCGAGCCTGCAACGGGCGACGTGCGCCTGTGTGCGGTGGTCATCGATTGCGACGAGCACACCGGCAAGGCACATAAAATCGAGCGACTGATGCTGTCTTGATGCGTTCTCCGGGACGTTACTCCTCCCATCAATCCAGTTGACCCGATTGCAAGATGGAACCGGTTCCACGTTCTTGCTGTACACAATGTGACCGAAGATACTACTCGGTCCTTTTGGCAGGCATCTGGCGGGAAGTAATCACGTTAAAATCAGGAACAATGGTGCGGACATTATCCATTCTTGTGACGGCGGTGTCTCTGGCAATCGTGCCTCGCATTGCGCTTGCCGCGGATCCGCTTCTGTCTCCTCCGATTGCCTGTGCCAATGGTCTGATCGGCAGCATCAATTGCATCCCTACGAAAAACGATTTAAAGAGCTCGCGGGAAGCATTCGAGCGCGGACTCAAGCTGCATAGACGTGAGCGGCTCGAGGAAGCCTTCGCAGAGTTCGATAAAGCAGCACGACTGAATGCGCAGAACATTGATTACTTGCGTGCACGGGAGGGATTGAGAGCCAAACTGGTTTTTGACCACATTCAGCGCGGGAACGTGCTGATGTTGCAAGATGCGCGGTTGCGGGCCGCTGCGGAATTCCGGTCGGCCATCGATCTCGACAGCGATAACCAGTTCGCCCAGCAGCGCCTGGAAGAGGCAACCCGCGTGTCAAACCCCGTGCTGAATAAAGTTCTGCCAGCGCCGCTCGCGGAATCCACCGAAATCCACCTGGATCCAATCGAGAGCCGTGCCACCTTCCACTTTACCGGAGACGTCCGTTCTCTTTTCGCACAACTTGCTTCCGCTTATTCCGTGAAAGTGCAGTTCGACGAGACGGTGCAGCAGCGGCAAGTCGTGTTCAACGTCGATGACGTCGATTTCTTCACGGCACTCAACCTGGCCTGCAAGGTGAGCAAGACGATGTGGGCGGCCCTCGACACGCACCAGGTGCTGATCGCTGCGGACAATCCCGCCAATCACAAGCAATACGATCGCATGCTGCTGCAGACCTTTATCCTGCCGGCGCATTCCACTCCGCAGGAAGCTACCGACTTGGTCAACGCGATGCGCAACATGTTCGAGCTGCGGTTTGTCAGCTCGGGGCAGACTGCAAACACGGTGGAAGTGCGTGGCCCTGCCCCGGCGGTCAAAGCGTGCGCCGTGCTGCTGGAGCAGTTGAGTAATGCGCGGCCCCAGGTCATGTTCGAGGTTCGCGTGTTTCAGATCAGCCATCAGCTCACGCGGAACATCGGCGTACACATTCCCAACACTTTCAACCTGTACAACATTCCCGTCGCGGCGCTGGCAGGATTAGCTGGCCAGAACATCCAGCAGCTCATCAATCAACTCATCGCCTCGGGAGGTATCAACCAGCTCGGGAACACCGCTCTTTCCGGGCTGCTGTCGCAACTGGGAGGACAGCAGAACTCAATATTCAGCCAGCCCCTGGCGACGTTTGGGGGCGGACTCACGTTTATGGGATTGAGCCTGGATCAATTTGCTGCCGCTTTGTCCGTGAATGAATCATGGGTCCGCAGCCTGGAGAATCTGTCCATGCGCGCGGGACAAGGTACCGACGCGAGCTTCCACCTCGGCGAGCGCTTCCCTATCATGAATGCCAGTTACGCGCCCATCTACAATTCTCCGCAGATTTCGCAGGTGCTTGGCAATCAGAGCTATATTCCACCATTTCCATCCGTGAGCTACGAAGATCTGGGCTTGAATGTAAAGGCCAAGCCGATCGTTCATGGGGATGGCAGCGTCACCGTGCAACTTGAATTGCAGGTGAGGTCACTTACCGGGCAATCCGATAATGGCGTACCTGTGATCTCCAACCGGGAATACAAAGGCTCCGTGACCTTGAAAGACGGCGAGCCCGCGTTCATCGCCGGAGAAATTTCCAAGACGGACACGCTTTCGATGAGCGGTATCCCCGGGCTGGGAGCCATCCCTGGCCTGAATATGGCGATGGTAAACAATACGAAAAACGAGCAAGATGGCGAGCTGATGATTGCCATCACTCCGCACGTGCTCGCCAATTTTGAGCGGACCACGCCACCCATCTGGATCAGCGCGCGCTAGCTACTGCCCTTTAGCGGCGAACTCCACCAGCTTCTTATAGACGTCGAGCAACTGGTGATCGAAATTGCCGACCTTGCGCCCGTTGATGAACAGCGTTGGCGTACCGGTCACATCGGCCTGCTTGCCCAGCGCAATCGAGGCATCCACGTGGGCTTTGGTTTCAGGTTTGGCCGCGCAAGCGGCGATCTCATCCCCTTTCACGCCAGAGTCAGTGGCAATGGCCGTGAGCTTTTCGTCTGCGTTCTCCGCCGTGATACTGGATTGCTGCTCATAAGTTTTTGCCACGAATTTCCAGAAGGCATCATTGGAAGCCCGGCCTACGCAGTCCGCATAGTCGGCGCCTTTGGCAGCCCAGTTGTGCATCTCCAGGGGAAAATTCTGAAATACGAAGCGGGCGTTGGGTTCAGCCGCCACAAGTTCCTCGATCGTCGGCTGTGCGGCTTTGCACGCGGGACATTGCAGGTCTCCGAATTCGACAATCATCACCTTGGCGTCTTTGGGGCCGCGTGAAGGTCCGGTGACGCCCTTGTCCAGAACGTTCTTCACCGGATCAAAGGGCCGCGCGCCGAAAGGAATAATCTCGCCGACTAAAGCATGCTCGCCGTCCGGGGACACGTAGAAGCGCGCCAGTTGCTGCCCCTGCGGGCTGGCGAGAACGACATTGACCTCCGCCAGACCCGGGATGATAGAGGGCTTGATGCTCGAGATCTTCCACGTCAGGTCAGCCTGATAACCAAACTGCTGGTGGAGAAATGAGTCGACCGTGGCCTCTGAGGGCAGATTGGTGTTTGCAGTCGGACGTGTGGTCAGGGTTGGCTTTTGAGGGGCCGGGTTTTGGGCCAGTGCCAAACTACAAATGCTCAGGCAAATACACAGGGTCAGAAAACTGCGCATGGGTTCCTTTCGTTGCGCTCTGGGAAGCAATGTCCGCGTGGGTACGAGGATACGATATTTTTCCGACTCACGTTTCGAACTTGGCGGCAATCGGAACGCGGCGTCCGTAGCCGAACGCCTTAGGTGAGATCTTCAGCCCCGGAGCCGCCTGCTGGCGCTTGTACTCGGCGCGGTCCACCATGCGAATGACGCGCTTCACAAGTTCAATGTCGAACTTACGATCACTGGCGATTTGCTCGGCGGAATGCGAGTCTTCGATGTAGTCCTCGAGGATTGCGTCCAGAATTTCATAGGGCGGAAGCGAATCGCTGTCCTTCTGATCGGGACGCAATTCCGCTGAGGGAGGCTTTTCCAAACTGGCCTGAGGGATCACGGGCCGGCGGGAATTTACATAAGCGCTGAGGCGGTAGACGAGAGTTTTGGGCACATCGGAGATTACAGCCAAGCCTCCCACCATGTCGCCGTAAAGAGTGCAGTAACCGACGCCAAGTTCGCTCTTGTTCCCCGTAGAAAGCACGATCGCACCGAACTTGTTTGAGAGTGCCATGAGCACCGCGCCTCGCGCCCGGGACTGAATATTCTCTTCCGTCACATCTTGCGGCAGTCCGGCGAAAACATCGCGCAGGATCTCGCGATAGGCCTCATACGCGGGATTGATGGAGAGCAATTCAAAACGAATGCTCAAGCTGGTCGCCAGAATACGAGCGTCCTCGATGGACCCCTGCGAGGAATATGGACCCGGCATGCCGACACCAATGACGTTCTCGGCTCCAACTGCGTCGGCGGCGATTACGGCGGTCAGCGCAGAATCGATGCCTCCGCTAAGACCCACGATCGCCTTCTGGAATCCGCATTTGTGAATGTAGTCGCGGGTGCCGAGCACAAGCGCGGAATAAGCACTGGCTTCGTCGCCGGCAATCTGCTCGTGCATTTCGCCGGTCAGATTTTGCGAATCGAAATAGATCAAGTCTTCTTCGAACGAGCGCCCCTGCGCGATTACATTCCCTTCCCGGTTGAGGACCAGACTGGAGCCATCGAAGACCAGGCTGTCATTCCCGCCAACCTGGTTGACGAGAACGACCGGAACCTTATGCTGGCGGGCGATGCTGGCCAGCATGTCGCGGCGTAGTTCGCGCTTGCCGATCCAGAACGGCGAGGCCGAGATGTTCAGCACGAAATTCCCGCCTGCCTGGATCAAGGCCTCCACGGGATCGACGGTATAGAGGCGCTTCACCCAAAACTGCTTGTCGTTCCAGGCGTCCTCGCAGATCGTGAGCGCCATGCGATTGCCGCAGAAAGGAAATAGTTCCTGCTTCCTCGCCGGGGTGAAGTTGCGCATCTCATCGAAAACGTCGTAGGTGGGCAGCAGCATCTTGGACTGAACGAATGCGACCTTGCCGTCCATGAGCAGAGCGGCGGAATTCATGACGCTCTTGCCCGCAGCGGAGTCTGCGGGCGTCACCAGTCCACAGACGACGGCGATGCCTTTGGTTTGCGCAGCGATCCGCTCTGCCGACTCGCGGTTGCGTGCCACAAATGACGGACGTTCAACCAGGTCGCGGGGAGGATAGCCACAGACGGACAACTCCGGAAACAGAATCATGCCCGCACCCGCTGCCTGCGCCCGACGAGAAAAGTCAATAATCTTGGTTGCGTTGCCGGAAAAATCTCCGACGGTCGGATTGATCTGCCCCAGCGCGATCTTCACACGTCTAGTTTAAAGCCCGGGCACTTCCCGGCGCACCCAAGTGGAACGCGGGTTTCGGCCCTACTCTCGCGAACTGAGTTTAAGCGCCTGTAAACCTGTTACAATATCGATTTTGTAGTGGGCACAATGGAGGTCCGCTCATGTCCCAGCGCAGGAACCGTATCTTTTTGTCATTCCTATTCGTCTTACTCTTCCTTCCCAATCTCGCTCTCTCGCAAAAAAGCACTCCATCCCATCCCTGGATGAATCCTAGCCTCTCGCCGGACGAGCGTGCCTCGATGGTAGTCAAGGCCATGACGATCGACGAGAAGATCCAGATGCTCCACGGCACGGGCATGGTTGGGCTGAGCCCGATGAGTCCACTCGCCATCCACTCCAACGGAGGCGCCGGATATGTTCCAGACATTCCCCGGCTGGGCATCCCGGCGATTCAGATGTCGGATGCCGCTTATGGCGTTCGTGTCAGTGGTGAAAACGGCCGCTACTCTACGGCGCTGCCCTCGGACATCGCCGGAGCGGCGACCTGGGATCTCGCGGGCGCGTACGAATATGGAGCGCTGATTGGCCGCGAACTGCGCGCGCAGGGATACAACATGGGACTGGGTGGAGGGGTAAATCTCACCCGCGAACCGCGCAATGGCCGAACCTTTGAGTACGTGGGCGAAGATCCCATCCTGGCGGGCAAGATGGTGGCGTCGGCGATTAAGGGTTTGCAGGCCCAGCACGTCATTGGCGATATCAAGCATTACGCGCTCAACGACCAGGAGAGCGGACGCAATGCGGTGAACGTGAACATCGATAAGCGCGCGGCGCGGGAAAGCGATCTGCTCGCTTTTGAGATCGGAGTGCAGGACTCCGGCGTAGGCGCGGTCATGTGTTCTTACAATCGCGTGGACGGCGACTACGCGTGCGAGAACAAGTATCTACTCACGGACCTTCTAAAGGACGACTGGAAATTCAAGGGATTTGTTCTCACCGACTGGGGAGGAGCACACAGCACAGAAAAAGCATCCGCAGCTGGGCTGGATCATGAAGAGCCGGGCTGGATTTTCTACGGTGACGAACTGAAAAAAGCGGTCGAGTCCGGAAAAGTCCCCCAGTCAGAACTTGACGACCACGTGCACCGGATTTTACGCACCATGTTCGCCACGGGAGTAATTGACGATCCTCCACAGAAAAGCGTGGTGGATGTCGAACGCGGCTTCGAAATAGCGCGCAGCCTCGAAGAGCAGGCAATCGTGCTGCTCAAAAATGATCACGAACAGCTCCCCCTCGCTGCTTCCCGGGTACACAGTATTGCGATCATCGGTCCGCATGCTGATGTTGGAATGATTTCGGGCGGCGGTTCGGCGCAAGTCGACCCTCCTGTAGGCAACGCGATCCTGCCCCCGGGCAAGGGCCAGACGCGCTGGCTGGAACCGGTATGGTTCCCCACTTCTCCTCTGAAATCGATTCGAGCGAAGGTTCCTGGCGCAACCGTGCAATTCGATTCTGGCGCGGATCCAGAAAGAGCGGCATCTTTAGCGAAGAAAGCCGACGTGGCGATTGTTTTCGCTTACCAGTGGGAAAGTGAGGACATGGACCTACCCACGCTCTCTCTGCCCGAGAATCAGGATAGTTTAATTTCGAAAGTAGCAGCTGCGAATCCGCACACGGTCGTGGTGCTGGAAACGGGGGGCCCCGTTACCATGCCCTGGGCGGGGCAGGTCAGTGCGATTCTCGAAGCCTGGTTCGCCGGGAGCAAGGGATCGGACGCCGTGGCGAATATTCTCTTCGGAGACGTGAATCCGAGCGCCAAGCTGCCTGTGACCTTTCCCCGGAGCGATGCCGATCTTCCGCATCCCACTATCGTCAAGCCACCCCGCGAATCAGTTCCCGACAACACGCAACCCGAACCGTGGAAGCAGATCGCAGCCGGACTCCCGCCGTTTCAAGTCACGTACGACGAGGGAGTGAAGGTCGGATACAAATGGTACGACGCGGAGAAAAAGCCGGTGCTGTTTCCCTTCGGGCATGGCCTTTCCTACACGACGTACTCGTATTCCAACTTGAAAGTGGAACCCGGAAAGAGTCCGCGGGTGACTTTCACGGTGAAGAACACGGGTAAACGCGCCGGGGCTGAAGTTGCGCAAGTTTATGCTTCCCTGCCCGCGGCTGCGGCTGAACCGCCGAAGCGTCTGGTGGGTTGGAGCAAGGTGATGCTGAATCCCGGCGAAAGCAAAGAAGTGACGGTCGAGATCGAGCCAAAGTACATTTCCATTTTTAGCGTGGAGCAGAATGGCTGGCAATTGCTTCCCGGAGAGTACGGCTTCATGGTGGGCGGGTCATCGCAAAACCTGCCGCTGAAGCAGACGGTGAGCCTGCAATAATCCGCCGGCCGAGAGAAGTTGAAGGGTTCAGGATTGAACTTCTCTTGCCGCGGCCAGGATTTCGGGAACAACGCTGTCGATGTCGGCGTCAGTAGTTCGGTGGTTCACGATGCAAGCTCGGAGACAGAACTGGCCGTGCAGAGTTGCATTGGATAAGTAAACTCGCCCTCGCTCGACCACCCGCTTCAATAGCGAGGCGTTGAAGCGGTTGAGGTCTTCCCCCGGAAGCTGGCTTGCCCCGCGATGGCGGAAGCACACAGCGCTTAACGCCACCGGGGCAAGCAGTTCCAGCTGAGGTTCTTTCCTGATGGAGTCTGCCAGCCGGCGAGCCTGCGCCAGATCCTTGCGGATCGACTCCCGAAATGCTCCCAGCCCGTGATAACGAAGGGACAGCCACACTTTCAGCGCCCGAAATCTTCTCGACAGTTCCAGCGACTCTTCGAAGAATGCAAAGCCTTCGACGGGATCGGCACTGAGCGAGCGCGCGTAATCCCCCGTATGCGAAAAAGCTTTCTGAGCGGCCTGGGATGAGCGGTAGAGCAGGCATCCGCAGTCCAGCGGCTGATAAAGCCATTTGTGCGGATCCAGCGAGATCGAGTCTGCGAGTTCGAGTCCTGCGAATTTGTTGGGTTCAGCAATAGCTGCCAAAGCGCCGTACGCCCCATCAATGTGGAACCATGCTCCGTGGCGATGCGTGACTTCTGCGATGTCACGGAGAGGATCAATCGCGCCGGTGCTGACCGTTCCTGCCGACGCAACCACTGCAACCGGAGTCTTGCCAGCTGCGAGATCCTGACGCATGTGTTTCTCAAGCTCGTTGGGAATCATCCGGAGGGAAGTATCGGCGGGAATTCGGCGCACGTTCTCGCGGCCGATTCCCAGCAGGGCTACAGCTTTCGGGATCGACATGTGGACTTCATCGGAGGCGTACACAACGAGTCCAGGGGTAATTCCCTTTTCATTGGCGGGTGCTTTGGCCTCGCGAGCCATCGCAAGTCCCATCAAGTTAGCGGATGAGCCACCGCCAGTGAGATGGCCGTGAAAATCAGGGCAGCCGATCGCCTGCGCCAGCCAACTCACGACCGTTTGCTCGATGGCGACCGCCGCCGGGCCTGAGCGCCAAGCGGTGACGTTTTGGTTCAGAACACTGGCCAGCAGATCGGCCACGGCAGAGACAGGCTCTCCGGACCCAAGCACGTATCCAAAGAATCGTCCGTTCTGCGCACGCGAGAGGCGGAGGATGTGGGGTAGACTCGCCAGGGCTTCCTCGCCCATTCCCTGCTCCGGGAGCCCGCCCCCAAAGAGGTGGAGCGTTTCTTGGCCGCTTGTCGCCGGAGAAATTCTCTGGCCGTCAAGATTCTCAAGATAGTTGGCGGCCAACTCCGTGATGCGTTCTGCGAGACGGCGAAAGTCTTCACTCGATACATCGATTGCATTCATAGGTGATCAATCATCTTCGCCCTCAGGAAAGACAGTGTGCCTGGGCTTCGGCATCGGCGCAGAGCCTCTCTGATCCTGCCACAGCACTCGATTCAATTTGCCGGCGGCGGCGGCATCGGGCCGTGAGAAATCCATGCGCGACGAGATGTTCGCCCCAGGAGCATCTTTGCGATTCGTCTCGTAAATGAGTCCATTTCGCAGATTGCGGAAATCGGCCTTGTAAGCGGGTTGATTGCCCGGCCCTGTGAACAGTCCGCTCATCACTGGCGCATACGCGTCGTTCTGATTCATGGGCGGCAACCCGAGCAGAATCTCGATCGTGTGAACCATGTTCACCGTGGTATAGAAACGATGCTCGACATTCGGCTGTGCGGCCGAACCGGGCGAATACTTGCTGATCACGAAGGCGATCGAGCGGTGCGCATCGACGTGATCGGCGCCATTCTGCGCGTCATCTTCCAAGACGAAAATCGCGGTGTCATCCCAGAAAGGGCTGTGAGAAACTGCGTCGACCACACGACCCAGGGCGAGATCGTTATCGGCCACATTGGCCGCTGGCCGCGCTTTGTCGGGGCGCGTGCCGCCCGTGTGGTCGTCGGGCAAGTACAGCAGAATGAATGACGGCAACTCAAATTCAAGCCCTTCGTGGGCTTCGTGCGCACGAACGTAGGCGCCAAACTCATTCAAGAACTCGTCCGCTCGCAGTTGGTCGGGATAATCGGTATTGAAGTCCGGATAGAGAGGATCGAAGTGATCGCGCAGCACCGCCTTGGTTGGCTTGACGCCGCTGAATAGCGGCACCGCCCACGGCCAGGGACTGCGGCCTCCATGAGGATCGCCGACGTTTGGCGGCAGAGTGTCGCCCTGATGCAATTCCGTCCGCGGACATTTACTTTCCTGTCCCGACGGAGTCCCTTGCTTGGGGTTCGCCGCTTTCCGCCGGGCGTTGCACCATTGGGCATTCACGAACTCTCCGTAATCGCGAAAGCTCACGTGATTGCGGTCCAGATTGTCCCAGAGAAAACCTGTGCCCGGATCGTCCACATCCGGCTGATTGTGATCCAACGGATACTCATCGGCGACCTGGCCTTGAAAGTCATAGGTGCGCTCTTTGCCACGGTAAGCAATTTGCCAGGTCTTCTCGTTGTAATCGGAAGTAATTGCCGCCATCGACCAGACGTGGCCGTCGCCCGAGACTTCTCCGCTGTCATAAAAATTATCCAGAACGCCAAACTGGAGCGCGAGTTTGTGCTCATTGGGAGTAATATCTTCGCCATACATGGTCAGCGAACGATCTCCGTTGCCGACTTTCAGGTCCCCGAGGATCTGATCGTAGGTTCGATTTTCCTTGAGCACATAGATCACGTGCTTGATGGGCTGTTGTCCATTGGCAAAGGTGATGGTGCCGCCCTCGCTGTGAAAAAGATTGTCGCGCTCGACCTTCTGCGTGAGCTCTGGAAGCTGTTTAAGCGTGGAGGCGATGTTGAGGCGCGCAACTGATCCTTTGAGCAGACTTGCGATGTAGGCGTGCTGGTGACGCCTCAGTTCGGAAGCGGTCTTTCCCATCTGCTGGTTTGGCCCCGTACCCTGCCCCTTGGCGGTGGCGATGAGAAGATCGCTGCCGTGAACTGCCAGCGCGCTGGGATACCAATCCGTGGGAATGAAACCCATCGCCGGTTGTGCCGACTGCGAGTTAGAGGGGGTCGTCGCCGAAGTGTCGAACACCGCAACTGCATCCAGCGATGAAGCGGCCACAAACAGATACTTGCCATCTGCCGATTGAGCGAGGGCGGTGGGATAAGTGCCTGAGAACTTCTGCGACGGTGTGGCCGTCGAAAGCAACCCCGAGAGCGTACCGTCGCTGGTGGAAACCGCCGCAACCCGATCCAGATTAGAAAGTGCTACGTAAAGCGTTTTCTCGTCGGCGCTGAGCAACATCGCGGTCGGATGTGAACCCGGCGCCAGCGGATCCTGCGGCTGCTTGACTTTGATCCAACCAGCCACCTTGCCGCTGCTCAAATCGAGTTCGGCCACTTGCGACGCATTCCACAGGCTGCACCAGGCACGGCGGCCATCGCGGGTTACGGCGACGGTGTACGGAAATGACGACGGTACCAGATCATTCGTACTCAGATCGAAGCTCTGCAGAATTTTCCCCGTTGGTACGTCCAGCAGCACGACATTGTCGGACAGGTTATTCGCTACGAGAAGTTTGTCATGACCTCCGTCGGAGATCAGCGCCATACCCGCCGGATACGGAATCGCCGCGTGCGGAGGCGCCGTGAGACCGACCGCCAGTTTCTTGCCGGCAGGCAAGGCCTGCGGCGGAATGGGAATAAATCTCTCGGGCGCTACTTTGCCTTGCGCGAAACTGTAAACTGCGATTCCGTTTCCAGTGTTTCCCGGCCTTGCGCCTGTCGGATCCGTCAAAGAACCAACCGAAGCATACAGGTGCTTTCCGTCAGAACTGAACGCCAGCCCAATGAAGTAGCTCTGGTGGGCGTCCTCGGGAAGCCGCGAATCGGGGAAGTCGGTGATCTGATTGGTGGCGAGATTGAGGACCGCGATGGACTGGCGCCCCAGAGTTTCCTGCGTGCCATGGCCATCATTGAGCAGCGCGGCGTGACGCCCGTCGGGACTCAGCACCATGGTCACTGGAAAACTGTTGCTGCTGCCGATGCGTCCAGGTGCTGGGATTGTAAGCTGCTTGCTGCTTGGCAGGTTCACGACGGAATTGTTCGCCTGGGTGAACGCTAGTGCGCTTGGCAGGATCAGGAAAACAAGAAATCGAAAAAGTGAGCGAATCACGGCGCCTCCGCGGCCTGAAATTGGAGAGGTGATGAGCGTAATGCAATCAGGAGCGGCGGGTCAAAACCAGGACTGGAAGCTAATGCCCTCGTTTAATCGGCAGTAACGCGGTCGCACTTCTGGCTTGGTGCCAGACGTCTTACGATTTTTACAGGAAGTTAGGGGCGTCACAGGCCGGTCGCTGAAGTGCTCGGAGACGCTGGCGATTCTTCTTCAGGGTGAACATTGTGGCGCACATCTGAACCCTGGACCCAGAAGATGACGTCCTCTGCGATATTGGTCGCGTGATCGGCGACGCGCTCCAGATTGCGCGCCACGAGCAGAGCATCCAGTGCCTGGCGCACGATCTCGGGATGATCGTTCATGCACTTCACGAGCTGAATGAAGGCATCGTCGCGCATCCGATCGATAACGTTGTCCATCTCCAGCACGGCCTGAGCAAGTTCAACCTTACCTTCAATGAACGACTCCAAGGCACGCCGCACCATGGCACTTACTGCGGTCCCCATGCGCCCGATATCGACCGGCAAATCGGCCGCCGGAAGCTCAACCATATCCATTACGCGCTCGGCGATATTGACTGCCTGATCGCCTACGCGCTCCAGGTCAGAATTGATCTTCGTGACAGCCAGGATGAAGCGCAAGTCCACGGCCATGGGCTGCTGCATGGCCAGCAAATCGAACGCAGCTTCGTCGATCTCTCGCTCGGCCGTGTTGATCAGGCTCTCGCTCTCCAGCACCATCTGACAACGGGTGAGGTCGCGCTCCACGTAGGCCTGGCGAGCACGGTCCACGGCCTGCTCCGCCAGACCTCCCATGCGAAGCAAACGTTGCCGTAGATCATCAAGCCCTAGCTGAAAGCGCGTGCGCATTTGCCCCAACCTTCCCTTATCCGAACCGGCCGGTGATGTAGTCTTCCGTCTTTTTATCGGACGGCTTGGTAAAAATCTTCTCTGTCTTGTCGAACTCGATCATTTTGCCTAAGAGGAAAAAGCCGGTGAACTCAGCCACGCGCGCCGCCTGCTGCATGTTGTGGGTCACAATTACGATGGTATACCGCTCTTTCAACTGGAAGATCAACTCTTCGATTTTGCCGGTCGAGATCGGGTCCAGGGCGGAACAAGGTTCATCCATCAGGAGAACTTCTGGCTCGACCGCTAGGGCGCGCGCAATGCACAAACGTTGTTGCTGGCCTCCGGAAAGGCTCGCGCCGGACTTCTTATGCAGGTAGTCCTTGGCTTCATCCCAGAGAGCGGAGGCTTCGAGCGATTGCTGCACAATTTCGTCCAGCTTGCCCCGGTTGCGGAAGCCGTTGAGCTTCAATCCGGAAGCGACATTGTCATAAATGGACATGGTCGGGAACGGATTCGGTTTTTGAAACACCATGCCGACCCGGCGCCGAAGCTGGGTCGGCGAAGTTCCGTTGTACGCATCGATGTCGCCGATGCGCACCTGACCTTCGACCCGGGCCTCCGGGATCGTCTCATGCATACGATTAATGCAGCGGATGAAGGTCGACTTGCCGCACCCTGAGGGACCAATCAACGCCGTCGCACGATTGGCCGCAACCGTGAGATTGATCTGGTGCAGAGCCTGGCTCTTGCCATACCAGGCATTCAGATTCTCGACCTGGATACCGACACCCATCTATGCCGCTCCAAACGAACCGCGCCGCACCGCGTAGCGCACGGCCGCGACGGCAGTCACAATCAGAACAATCAACACGAACGATCCTGCCCAGGCCTGCCGATGCCAATCGTCGTAAGGCGAATTTGCATAGACGTAAATCTGCAGCGGCAAGGCGGCGGTGGGTTGATTCGCTTTCCAGTTCCAAAACGTGTTGCCGAATGCGGTGAACAGCAGCGGCGCAGTCTCGCCGGCGATGCGGGCGAAGGCCAGCATGATACCGGTAATCACGCCTGACGTAGCGGTTCGCAGCGTGATTGAGAGCGTAGTTCGCCAGCGCGGGACACCTAATCCGTACGCGGCTTCGCGCAACGCTGTGGGGACCAGCAGCAGCATTTCTTCGGTCGTGCGGGAAATGGTGGGCACCATCATGATGGCCAGTGCCACGCCTCCGGCCAGCGCAGAAAAGCCACGGCCACGCACCAGGATGGACCACCCGACAATTCCAATCACAATCGACGGCACGCCGTTCAGCACGTCGGCGGTAAATCGGATGGCGCTGCCAAACCGGTTGCGGCCAAACTCTGCCAGATAGATGCCCGCTCCCACTCCGAACGGCACGCCGATTAGACTGGCGATCCCTAAAATGAATATCGAGCCCACAATGGCATTGGCCATCCCGCCGCCTGGTTCTCCCACCGGCTTGGGAGTTTGGGTAAGGAAGGCCCAGTTGATGGATCCGAGGCCGCGATACATCAGATATCCAAAGATGGCGACCAGTGGCGCCAAAACCAACAGCACCGTCAGGATCGCCACACCGGTCATGGCGTGATCGGTCACGCGCCGGCGAAGGCTGATCTGTGATACGGCCTGAGCGGTGGCGTGCATCGGTTATGCCGTTCCTTTCGCGGGCTGGCCGCGAGTGACGCTCCAAACCAGCAGCCGGGCCAAGGCATTCACGACAATCGTGACCAGGAAAAGAGCGAGGCCGATCTCGATCAGCGCTGACAGATAAGTGTCTCCCGTAGCTTCGCTGAATTCATTGGCCAGCACGCTGGCCATGGTGTATCCGGGAGCGAAGAGCGACTTGGCAATCTCGGGACGGTTTCCGATGACCATCGTCACTGCCATCGTCTCGCCGAGCGCCCGGCCCAGCCCGAGAATGACGCCTCCAAGAATTCCGGCGCGCGCGTTGCGCAAAACCCCGACGCGAATCATCTCCCAGCGCGTGGCCCCGAGCGCGAGCACGCCTTCCCTTTGCTGTTGAGGCACGACCAGCAGCACTTCGCGAGTAATCGACGAAATGATGGGGACAATCATGATGGCCAGGATGATTCCCGCCGCCAACATGCCGATTCCGTACGGAGCACCTGTGAAGATTCCCGTCCACCCCAGCGTCTTGCCGAGAAATGGCTCGACACGCGTGCTCAGGAGAGGAACGAGCACGAACATCGCCCACAGTCCGTAGATGACGCTGGGAATCGCCGCCAGCAATTCCACGAAAAAAGAGAGCGGACCGCGCAAGGCTTTGGGGCACATTTCGGTCGTGAACACAGCCACTCCGACGGAGAGCGGAACAGCGATGGCTAGCGCGACCAGGGACGAAACCAGCGTCCCGTAGATGAATGGCAAGGCTCCAAATTTCTCGCTGACCGGATCCCATTCACTGGAAACGAAGAACTTGAATCCGAAGGCATGCCAGGAAAGTCCAGAGCGCGAGAGCAACTCATAAACGATCAGGATGAGAACGCCCAGAACTGCCAGCGCACAGGTCGTCATAGCGGCCCTGAAAACACGATCGGGAATTTCGCCTCCCGAAAGCTGCCGAAGAGGCGAGGTCCGGTTCGACGTCGTCACACTAACTTCCCGAGTTCCAACGGGTTGGGGACCGTGCATACCAGGCCGGGGGAATGCAGGATGGGCCATTCCCCTTCACGCTAGCAGAGCCGTGTTACAGGGGTGTTAAAATAGTTGTGGGTTTCCGCTAACATTCAATCGCTTCACCCCTCCTGTACCACCTAGTTTCACCTATGGAATTGGTATCGCATCGCGGCAAACTTATTCTTCGCAGGATGGAACGGAATTTGCTGCGGCTGGCCGCGGAGCCTAGCCGAGAGGCCGTTCACGATTTTCGGACCACCAGCCGCCGTCTCGAGACGCTCCTTGACCTGCTGCTTCCGGGACGGGATCGAAACCAGCGGAAGCTGCTGAAGCTGCTGAGCCGCATTCGTCGCAGAGCGGGAAGAATTCGTGACATCGATGTCCAATTGGCAGCGCTCCGCAGCTTCAAAGTACCGCAGGAACCGCGGCGCAAAACACAGCTGATGCAGCGCCTGATCGACCTTCGAGTGCAACATGAACACAAGCTCGCAAAGTTGCTGAACAAGAGGACCATGACCGAGCTTAGAAAGAGAATCAGGCGGGCTTCGCAGAACCTCAGAGCGACGTCTTGCCATGATCCGCTGGTAGTCGCGAATGAGATCCTTAGCTCGGCTTCAACAGCAGGTCCGCTGAGCGACGATATTCTGCACCGCTACCGCGTAGCGGTGAAGCGGGCCCGCTACGCGGCGGAATTTGCTCCGCGATCTGCGGAGAGCGATCGTTTCATCGCCGGCCTCGAGCATCTGCAGGATGCATTAGGCAACTGGCATGACTGGATGACTCTGACTCGCACCGCCTCCGAGCACCTGGGTGAAATCGGCGAGTCGTCCCTGGTTGCAGCGCTACACAATGTGACCCGCGTTAAGTTTCGCCATGCCGTGGCTGCTCTTTCGGTATCACGCACCGGATCTGTTGCAGGAAGTCCTTTCGCCCGCACGGCGAAACCTGCAAAGCGGTCCGGCACGCCCCAGAACCGAGCCGCATAATCCACTCACAATACCCCCGAGTGACGCTGCGCGTTGCTGCATGTAAACTGTGGGGCTTCGATGCCTACCTTCGCTGCAGTCGATATCGGCTCCAATTCAGTTCGGCTCAAGATCGCGCGCTTGCAACGTGGACGCCTTCACCCGCTGCACGAGGACCGGGAAGTCACGCGCCTCGGCGAAGGCGTATTCAGTTCCGGCTTTCTCACCCCGGAGTCCATCTCCGAAACGGTAAAGGTTCTGCGGCGCTTCCACCGAGCGACCCAACAGGTTGTCACGGACTCGGTGCGCGTCGTCGCCACCAGCGCGATGCGGGACGCGCGCAATGCCCAGGCATTCATCGAATGGGTACGATCAGCCACGGGATGGAGAGTGGAAATTATCTCCGGCGTCGAAGAAGCGCGCCTGATCCACCTCGGCCTGGTCTCCGGCGCTCGCATCGATCAGTTTCCAACTCTGATGGTAGATCTAGGCGGCGGAAGCTGTGAACTCACCGTTTCGCAGCGCGGTCATATCCGCGATGCCGTCAGCCTTCCGCTGGGCGCGGTTCGTCTGACCAATGAATTCCTTCGTCACGATCCCCCGCGAAAAGGAGAGCTGACGAGTTTGCGTGGGTTCATTGCCCGCGAAGTAAACAAGGTCGTAAACCGGGTCACGGCGGCAAAGATCAAGAACGTCATTGCCACTTCCGGGACGGCGGCATCCCTGGCGGCGGTAGCCAGCCATTTCAGCCGCAGCAAAAGCCGGCAACGGAACATCGTCTCACGCGGCGACATGGGCCGGATCGCAAAGCGCATTGCGCGGCTTCCCGTAGCGGAGCGGAAGAAGATCGAAGGCATCGGTCCACGGCGCGCCGAAATTATTGTGGCTGGCGCCACGGTCTACCACGAATTGATCGAGCACCTTCACCTCAAGGGGTTTCGCTATTCTCCCCTGGGGCTACGCGACGGGATCCTCGCGCAAATGGCGGCGGACTACGATCGTACTACCCGCTCCGGACGGCAAATCGAATCGGAACGCTGGGAATCAATTATGAATGCCGTTGCCCATTATCGCGTCGACCGCAAGCACGCGCTGGACGTTCGCGAATCCGCCACGCTGCTGTTCTCTACCCTGCGGTCGTTACACCGACTCCCCCCCGAATACCGGGAATGGCTAAGTGCAGCAGCCATGCTCTACGAAGTCGGCGATTTCGTGAATCGCAACGGCCGCCACCGGCACACGCACTACATCGTTTCCAATTCCGAAATTCTTGGCTTTACGCCGCAACAAAGGCGCGTCATCGCAGCCATCGCCCGATATCTTGGGAAATCCAAGCCCGCCATGGACGATGGGCCGATGAAGTTGATCGACAGCGCAGAACGCGCCGATGTGGAGAAGGCGATCGTGTTGCTGCGCGTAGCCCGCGCATTAAATCTAGGACGCAGCCGCGCCGTCGAGAAAGTCCGAATCACGGTGCGCGATGCTGAAGTGAAGCTCACGCTGATCCCGCGTCGCCGAATGGGGGTGGACCTGGAGCAGTGGGCGGTTGAAAAAGAGCGCGACTATTTCCGCGAAGTGTTCGGACGCGAACTTTCCACTGCAGTTTCGTAGAGGGCGCGAACCGCTTTCGGCGTCATGCACCACTGCAACGTGCCGGATGTCCGGCGCATCTCCACCTTAGCGACGGCACCCTTCTTCAGTTCCACGGAAGCCTCGCACCCGGAGTCACTGATCACCGAACCTAGAAACTGGCTGAGATTGGGGTTGTGCCCAACCACCATCACGGCTTCCTGTTTCGAGTATTTGTCGAGCAGTTTCCGAAAATCGGCAAGGCCTGCGCTAGGACGAAGCGCAGCGTCAATCTGCAACTTACCTTCATAGCCGATCTCATTGCCCACTAGCGATGCAGTCTGCGTCGCGCGTTTCAGCGGGCTCGAGACAATTGCATCGACCTGCACGTTGAGCGCAGCCAGCGCCCGGCCAACGTAGCCGCACTGTTCGATGCCTTCCTTATCGAGAGCTCGCTTCTCATCCTTTTTGGGGTTGGCCACGTGTTCGCCCGCGCTGGCGTGGCGCAGAAAGTAAAGAATCATGATGGATTATCGTTCCCTTCCAGCAACTACTTTACGCTTTCGCGGAGACACAGGGGCGGGCAGAACTGCCGGAGCTTTGCCTTCGGCCACGCTCATAAGGAAGTCCTGGGCACTGAACGCGGCTGCGCCAGTGGGCATTCGGCGGTTTCTTTTCCCGTGCATCGGCTGCCATGCCCGGATATAAGTTTCATCTTTCAGGAGAATTCTTGCCTTCCGGTTGTCGGCCAGGTAGGCGTCCAGTATCTCGTGTCGCACTCGTTGCCGCAGCATCTCGTCGCGTAGCGGAACCAGCACCTCGACCCGCTCATACAGATTGCGCGGCATCCAATCCGCGCTGCCGATGTAGATCTCTTCGTCCCCGCCATTTGCGAAGTAATAAATACGGCTATGCTCGAGGAACCGTCCCACAATGCTGCGCACGCGAATGTTTTCGCTCACCCCGCGAACGCCGGGACGCAGCGCGCAAATCCCGCGAACAATAAGATTAATTTCCACTCCGGCCTGGGAAGCGCGATACAGCGCTTGCACGATGTTTTTGTCGAGCAGCGCATTCATTTTCGCGATAATACGGGCCGGATCGCCACGGCGGGCGTGATCCGCCTCGCGCTCGATCAGCGCAATACACTTTTCCGCCAGATCGAGAGGCGCAACCAGCAGAGGTTCGTAGCTCTGGTTCTCCGCATATGCGGTCAGGAAGCTGAAAACGTCATGGACCGCTCGTGTGACTTCGGGATTGGCCGTGAACAAGCTGAGGTCGGTGTAGATGCGGGCCGTGGTCGCATTGTAATTCCCCGTTCCAATATGCGCGTAGCTGCGCGGGACCCCGTCCGGATCGCGGCGCACCAGCAGCGAGAGCTTGCAATGTGTTTTCAGGCCAACCAGTCCATGAAAGACCTGCACGCCCGCATCTTCTAGGTCGCGTGCCCAGCGGATATTTGAAGCTTCATCGAAGCGAGCCTTCAACTCCACGACTGCCGTCACTTCCTTTCGTGAGGCTGCATCCATGAGCGATGGAACGATGAGGGAATGCTCGCTGGTCCGATACAGCGTCTGCTTGATCGAGAGCACGCTGTCGTCTTCCGCCGCCGATTCGATGAACGAGACTACCGCGTCGTAGGAATCGAAGGGGTGATGCAGCAGAATGTCGTGCGAGCGCAGCTCTTCGAACAGATCCTTGGATTTCGAAGTCAGGCGCAATTCACGCGGCACAAACGCGCGGTACTTCAAATCCGGGCGGTTCACCTGCTCGTAGACGTTGAACAGGCGCACCAGGTTCACCGGGCCATTCACCGGAAAGACCTGCCAGGCATCGAGCTCAAACACTGTGCGCAGGCGGTCGATAATTTCTGGGTCGGCGTCAGCCTCGATCTCCAGGCGCACCGCATCTCCCTTGCGGCGGTTGTGCAATTCCGTGCGCACCGATTCGAGCAGGCTCCGCGCCTCTTCTTCCGCCAGATACAGATTGCTGTTACGCGTTACCCGAAACGGGGCGGAGGAGACGATGTCGTATCCGTGATACATACGCACCGCGTGATGCGCTACCAGGTCCGCCAGAAAAATGAAGTCGTGGGTGCCTTCGGAAGGAAGCTTCACCAAACGCGGCAGAGCACGCGGCACCGACACCACGCCCGTGTAAGTGAGAGCCGAACGCCGCCGCCGTCTCAGCAGCAGCCCCAGACATAGAGCCTTATTGATGACGCGCGGAAAGGGATGCGCCGGATCCACGGTCACCGGGGTCAGCAGCGGGTCCAGTTCCCTCTCGCAGTATTCCTCCACGAAGCGCATGGCCTGCGCGTCCAGTTCATGCAGGCCGAGGACGCGAATGCCTTTCTGCGCGAGCGCCGGACGCAACCTTGAATTCCAACAGTCGTATTGGTCTTCTACAAAATCATGGGTTTGCTTGCTCAGAATGTCCCGTTTTTCGGTGAGCGTCAGCCCGTCGGCACCCGCCTCGTTGTAGCCGTCTTCGATCTGCTGCGTCATGGCCGCGATCCGCACTTCAAAGAACTCATCGAGGTTGCTGGCGGAAATGGACAAGAATTTCAAGCGCTCCAGCAGCGGATTCCCTTCGTCGTCGGCTTCTTCGAGCACACGCCGATTGAAGGCGAGCCAGGAAATATCGCGGTTGAGAAAATATTTGGGATCGTCCAGCGAGATGCGGGTCATGGAACGCGCTTAACTGATATTCCTTGAGAATTCACCTGCCAATGCAGGACAGTCAGTATAGATCATCCCTTTTGCGCTGGCGCTGATTGACATCTCTGGCTGCTCACAGAAACAAATGGCACCGGACGAATCGTCCGGCGCCATTCGATTGCCTCAATCTGATCCGCTTACGGCAGGTAATAGCGGAACGAGGTCCATACCATGTTGTCCACTCCCTTGGGCGAAATGCCAACTCCAGTGGTGCCGTTGTTCCCTGACCAGCCAAGCCGCTCAAAATAGGAGTACTGGATCCCCCAGCGGAGGCCACCTTTCGGTCCCTGGGTCAACCGATGCCAGAAACCAAGTGTTCCCTCCACGACGAGACGAGTGTCTCCCGCGCAGGTACCGCCGCCCGAAGGAGTAAGCTGGTTGGTCGGCGGATTTTCCGTGCCGCAACCGGAGTTATTGGCGAAGGGCGAACCGTAGCCGCCGATTTGGTTCACTTTGATTGTGGTAGTCGTCGTGCCGGGAATCGCGAGAGTGGTGGCAGTGGCCGGGATCGCCGGCGTCTTCACAACCGCAACGCTGTCATACCCCTTGTACGCCGTGCGCCAGCCGTATTCTCCACCAAAGTAGGCGTAGATATCCAATTTTGGCGTCGCGTGCAATTCGAGTTCCCCGAGTGCATGGGCCGTTCGGATCAGCGCTTGCGTGCCATTCGGACGGAGCGTTAAATCCGCAATCTGGGCAGAGCCGTATCGGCCGATACCGTTTCCAGCTGCGCCTTGGACAGCGAAATCCAACTTCTTCGGAACCACGGGGACGCGTATGTTTGCGCCGAAGCCACCGCCGTTTCGTGTGTCGTTGAACGCTCCGATTGAACTTGGCGAAGTGGAGCCGTCTATGGCGCAAGCAATCGTCAGAGGGGTTGCCGGGGCAACCGTATCTTTTGTGTTCGTGCCTACGACTCCACACGGATAGACTCTGTTGCGAAAGGCGCTGAAGATGCCAAACACTTCGTAATGGCCCCAACCAGGGTCGGCGACCGCCTTCACGATGATGTCAGGCGATTTGTTGAAGGAATATCCTGTCGTGTCGACGAAGTTGAATAATCCCCCACCGTTGCCCGGAGCAAAGACGAAGGCGTTCCCTGCGGTGGTAACCGTAGCCTTTCCGAGGTCGGTTGTGGTAACCGCAGAAAAACCTCGTCCACCAATGGTTGCTTCTGGTGCTTCCACCGACAGGCCGAGAGCGAACTTGCCGCCGAAGTCCTTGACCACCCGGAAGCCATACTGCCGCGCCCAGTTGAAGCCCACTTGATATTGCGGATCGATGGTCTGCGGCAGAATTTCTGTGCGGTTTGTGATTCCTTTTTTAGTTTCCGTCGCCAAAGACCACTGCTGACCGCCTGTAATGATCCACCCACTGTCAAATGCGGCTTGCCCAAAAAGAACCCGCTGGCGAAACACGTAGCTGTTGCTCTGCCGGTTGTTGGAAGTGACGCCCGTGCCAAGAAAATCACCTTCCCAATATCCGGTCAGCTTGGCGGTTCCAACTTTGCTTTCCGCAAGAAGGGAAAGGCGGCTCTGACGAGCGGTGAAGTTACTCTCACCAATATGATTCAGAGCGTTCCCTGGATAGGGGATGCTGTTGAACGGAGTGTTGATGCCGGAAGCCATGCCCCGTTGACGCGTAACCGTTTCTGCGGCGATGAAACCGCCGGGGGTGATGGTGATCCCCTTGTAGTGAAGAGTTTTCGGACTCTCGATGGCTTCCTTCGTGGTCGTCTGCATGTCCTGAAGGGTCGAAGCCGTGTTGATATTGTTCGTCTTGATATCGGCCATATCATTTTTCAGCTCGGTAACAGACTGTTGCTGCTGCGTTGCCGCAGACTGAGCGGCATCTGCCTTGCTGGTCGCATCACTCGCCACAGACTGGGCCTGCTGAACGGCCTGGTCTTTCTGCCGCAGCTGATCGCTGAGTTCCTGAATCTGACGCTGCTGTTGCGCTAGCGCGGCCTGCTGCGCCGCAATCGCATCCTTCAGCGACTGAACATCCGCCGCCGTGATGGCTGGGGCTGCTGCCTTTTTTTTGGTTGGTTTCGGCGCAGTGCTGGTTTGCGCCACCAGTGCTGTCGCCAGCATTACGACTGCGCACAACGTCCAAGCAGACTTCATTCTTCCTCTCCTTTTCCATTCTCGCGAGCGATGAAACAGAATCCCTGGGAAGGGTGGGACTACTTGATTGCCTTAACGACGTCTTTTTCTTTGGCAGCCACGTTCTCCGGCAAGGGCGCATAGGACAGTTCAGAGGTCATCTTCTGGCCGTCGGTAAGCATCCAGTTGAGAAAGTCGGCGAGGATCTTTCCTCTCGCTGGGTCTTTGGACTGTGCCGGAATCAGCAGCCAAGTGAAACTGGAGATGGGATAGGCGTCTTTGCCGGGGGCATTTGTAATCGACACGCGGAAGTCTGCTGGCATCTTGGGAACCGAAGCCGCCGCCGCAGTCACCCCTTCCAGCGATGCTTGCAAGAAATTGCCAGCCGCATTTTGCACACTTCCGTAGGTAATTTTGTTTTGCAAGGCGTAGATCAATTCGACGTATCCAAGCGATCCGGACAACTGTCGGATTGATCCCGCGACGCCCTCATTGCCCTTGCCTCCCAAGCCCTTTGGCCACTTCACGGAAGTGCCCGATCCCACTTGACTCTTCCATTCCGCGCTGATTTTCGAGAGGTAGTCCGTCCAGATGAAGGTTGTGCCGCTACCGTCGGAGCGGTGTACGACGATAATTTCCTGATTAGGAAATTTCAGACCAGGATTGGCCTTCGCGATCGCGGCGTCATTCCAATTCGAGATTCGGCCCAGGAAGATGTTGGCTAATACATCGGGAGTGAACTTCACCTCTCCCGTAATTCCAGGAACGTTATACGCAGGCACGACTGCGCCAAGAACTGTCGGGAGGTTATAGACCTTGCTCTTCAGCTTGGTTTCGGCTTCCTTGAGTTGGGCGTCGGTCATGGGCATGTCGCTGGCGCCGAACTCGACGGTGGCTTCGGTCACCTGCCGGATTCCCCCACCGCTTCCGATGGATTGATAATTGATCTGAACGTCGGGGTGAAGTTTGTGATATTCGCTGAACCACTTTGAGTAGATGGGATAGGGAAAAGTGGCGCCTGCTCCGTTCAGCGTGGTCTGCCCTAGTGCCGGCACGGCCAGAATCGCACACAGCAACAGCAGCACGAGTTTGCGCATTACCTGCAATTCCTCCTTGGAAGTATGTCCAAGTTCTATCGGTGAGGTGTTACAGGACTGTTACAGAGGAGTGAATTTCTGATGAATGGGTGTTGCGGGGCTTCGGAAAACGCAGGACTTTAATGGACGGATTGCAGGCGGGCAATTTCGCGCGGGAACAGAGTGTTGGATGGAAACTCGCGCTCTAAGCCGGCCAGCAGTTCAAGCGCACGCGCCTTGTCTTTCTCGCGCACGTAAGCAATGGCCAGCAGGATGCGCGCAAACGGTGCCAGGTAGTGCCCGTGCTCAGCCGTGGTTTGGAGATCGTTGAGGCCGCCCTGCTTGTCTGCCGGCAAGCCCCCCATGCGCAACAGCCAGCGCACCGGCGCGGCCATACTCCCGATGACGTACTTGCTGAAACCGGTCGCGAGCAGCGCATCGTAGCAATTGGGACAGACAGCCAGTAACTGCTGAGCCGATGCCGACGCTTCTTTCGTGTAATGCAAAGATGCTAAGTTACGCTTCTCGATCAAGGCAAAGTAATCCGCCTGCAATCCGGAGCACAAAGTAAGCGCGAACCAGGCATCACGATTTTTCGAGTCCGTTGCCAGCTTGGCCCGGGCCAGACTTTGAGCGCGTGCAATGGCGGAGTCAAACTGCGCGCGCAGCGCCGGGTCCGGCTTCAACTTCGCCCTGCTCTCGAATGCCGAGTCGTTCTCAAAGAACTGGGCTTCCAGAACTCCCAGACGGTTGAACTCGGAGAAAAGAAGTCCGGCCGCCTCGCTTACCGGGCCAACCGGGTCCTCGGGATGTTGCCTCTCCCACGACGAGAACTCTTGTTGTGCTCCCGAAAAATCGAGGTTATAGAGGCCCGTAAACCCTCGATCAAGCGCCGAGGGCGAGGATATGTTCGCTCCATCCTCTGCAAGGCAGATAACACTGAACAGAATGGCGAGAGAGCAGCACAAGCTCAGCACTCGTTTCGACGGCGTTTTGAATGCGAGAATCATGCCGCTTTCGTCCCAGGCCCTTCCCTGTTTATGATCGTGGCTCGCCACCGGCGGAAATCCGACGGATGGACCTTTCTCCCATTGGATGCTATTTCCGGAGAAAACCATAGCTTACGCTGTAAAACATTTGTCAAACGATCGCGCTTGTCCCGAGGAATAACTGGTTTCATGGCTGATTCGACGACACGTTACGCTCCAGGTTGGCCCGGCATTCCACCGCGTTGGACCTCCAGCGCAAAAAGCGGCGCAGGCACAGCCCTCAACCAGCACAGCAAGGTCTGGTTCACCATCAGTCATGGGATCCTCAACGAAATATACTTTCCCCGCGTGGATCAGGCTTGCACACGCGACATGGGGTTCATCGTAACTAATGGGCAGGATTTCTTCTCGGAAGAGAAGCGCAATTGCCAGTTCGAGAATCTTCCCATCGAGCCCGGCATTCCTGTCTTTCAACTCAAGAATACGTGCAATTCGGGGCGCTACCGCATTCATAAGGAGGTGTTCAGCGATCCTTACCGCAATGTGGTTCTGCAGAAAGTTCGCCTGGAACCGCTGCAAGGCAACCTCTCCGACTACCGCTTGTTCGCGCTGCTCTCTCCACACTTGGCGAACTGCGGCTACGGCAACACTGGATGGATTGGCGATTACAAGGGCTTTCCCATGTTCTTTGCCGAACACGATGGAGTAAATCTGAGCCTAGCGTCTTCCGCGCCATGGAAGAAGATGTCCGTTGGTTTCGTGGGGACATCGGATGGATGGCAGGACCTCTGCCAGCATTTTCAAATGGAGTGGGAGTACACGCGTGCCGAGAACGGAAACGTTGCTCTCAGCGGAGAAGTCGATCTGACCGCCTGTAATGGAGAATTCGTGCTCGCACTCGGCTTCGGAGCCATCTCGACCGAAGCCGGCCAGCAAGCGCGCTCCAGTCTTTTTGAAGATTACGATGACCTTCGGGCGCATTACATCTCACAGTGGAGGACCTGGCAAACGAAGCTCCTGCCGATTGACCAACCTTTGCGGCAGAACGACCTCTATCGGGCTTCCACGGCGGTGTTGCGCACGCATGAGTCCAAGGATTTTCTGGGCGGCATTATCGCTAGCCTGTCTATTCCCTGGGGCTTCAACAAAGGAGATGAGGATCTTGGCGGATACCACCTCGTGTGGCCGCGCGATCTGGTCGAAACTGCAGGAGCCCTGCTCGCGTCCGGAGCGACTAGCGACGCAGCCCGCGTCCTGCGTTATCTGGAAGCGACCCAGGAGGCCGACGGAAACTGGGCGCAAAATCTGTGGCTGGATGGGCGCCCGTACTGGAGCGGCATCCAGATGGACGAAACCGCCTTTCCCATCCTGCTGGTCGACCTGATGCGCCGCGAAGCTCCACAAAGTTTGGGCAAGCTGGACCGCTGGTGGCCGATGGTACGCAAAGCAGCCAGCTTCATCATTCGCAATGGCCCGGTGACCCAGCAGGATCGATGGGAGGAAGACGCGGGCTATTCGCCATTCACGTTGGCAGCGGAAATTTCCGCGCTGCTCGCCGGGGCTGACATTGCGGATCTCACTGGACATTCTGAGCAGGCGCAAATCATGCGCGATTCCGCTGACGCCTGGAACGACAACATCGAACGCTGGACCTATGCCCGCGGCGGGGATCTCGCGCAGCAACTTGGGATCGAGGGATATTATGTCCGCATTGCCCCGCCCGATACCAGCGACGGTGCCGCCTCGCCCACGCAAGGCTTCGTCCCCATAAAGAACAAGACACCCGGGCAGGACCGCGACCGCGCCTATCACATCATCAGTCCCGATGCCCTGGCCCTGGTGCGTTTTGGTTTGCGCGCCGCTGATGATCCCCGCATTCTCAACACGCTGCGTGCGATCGATGCCTTGCTGGCAGTTGAGTTACCGCAAGGCCCCTGCTGGTACCGCTACAACGGCGATGGATATGGCGAACACAAAGACGGCTCAGCTTTCGATGGAGCCGGGATCGGCCGCCCGTGGCCGCTGCTGGCCGGAGAGCGAGCCCATTACGCCCTCGCCGCCGGACATCGCGACGAAGCTGAGGCTTTGCTTACCGTGATGGAAAACTCGACCGCCGGGCACAGCCGGCTACTGCCCGAACAAGTGTGGGATGCGGCGGATATTCCAGCCCTGGAACTATTCCGCGGAAAGCCGTCCGGGTCAGCGTGCCCTCTGGTCTGGGCCCATTCCGAGTACATCAAGCTGCGCCGTTCCATTCGCGACGGCAAAGTCTTTGACCAGCCGCCTCAAACCGTGCAGCGTTATCTTGTCGGACGACGTGCAAGGCAAATTTTTGGCTGGAGATTCAACAATAAAACGCGAAGCATCCCGCAGAACAAGACGCTCCGCATCGTGCTGCTGTCTCCAGCACGCGTGCATTGGAGCATCGATAGCTGGAAGACCGCGCATGATACCGAGACCCGCGACACCGGGCTGGGCATTTATATACTCGATCTGCCCACCACTTCCCTGCCTGTAGGAGAACAAGCAATGTTCACCTTCTTCTGGCCTGATCAGAATCGCTGGGAGGGTACAGATTACGGGGTCACAGTGGAGGCGAGATCGTGATAGTGGAGGTCAGCGCTGCGCTAAAATTCCGTGCTCGAATAGCATAACTCCACAACCGTGCAATCATCGCTCAGCGGAGTCCCAGCGCAGAATTCAGTAACCGCCGAGAAGATTCCTTCCAGCGTTGGAGACTTCGAAGCGGCAGCCTCCAGCCGGAAATCTTCGAAGAAATCTCCCATCGCATTTTCCGCTTCGGTGACGCCGTCAGTGACGATAATAAAGCGGTCCCCCGATTTCATCTGGCAGGACGAACTCTCAAAGGTGGCGTCTGACAGCAATCCGACCGGCACGTTGCCGTGGGGAGGGCGGATCACTTCTCCCCGGCAGACCAGCAGAGGGGGTACATGGCCGCAGTTTACATATTCCAGTTCGCCATCGCGGCGGAGTCGCGCCAACAGAACGGTTGCGTACTTTTCACCCATCAACTTATCCGCGCAATAGCGGTTGATCGCCGTCACTACCCCAAGTAGCGACATCCCTGCGGTCAGATGAGAATAGATCATCCCCTGCAGGGTGGAAGCCAGCAAAGCGGCGGAAACCCCTTTGCCGCTGACGTCGGCCAACACCACAGCCAAGCCCTCTTTGGTGTTCACGGCATCATAAAAATCGCCGCCAATTTCCTTGCAGGAAAGGTTCTTGCCGCGGAGGTGGGCAAACGGCACCTCGGGAATTTTCACCTGCATCAGACGCTGCTGCATACTGGCGGCAATGCTCAACTCCTGCTGATAGCGGCGCGCTTCTTCCTCCGCTTGCACCAGCCGTGCGTTTTCGATCAGCGACGCGGCTTCTGTCGCGATCGCGTGCAGAATTTCCTGGCTGACCGCGGTGATGTCGCGGGAGGCAAAGCGCGAATCCACATACAGCACGCCCATGGCGGGGGCCGCAGTCCCGCCGGGCGACGGGGTTTGCGCGCCCCGCGTGGCATGTACCGCAAGTTTGCGCAGCGGAATACAGACCACGGTGCGCAGATCGAACGCCACAATGCTCTGCCGTCCGGCCATGTCCACCGATTCGCTCGTGTCCTTCAGCAGAAATTCCAGGTTGGATCGGATCGATTCTTCGAGGATGGAATGCGAAATCGTCTTGTCGTCGAGCAGCGGCTCTTTCTTTGCGTTCCGCCCGGCAGCCAAACGCAGCTTGCCATCCTCATCTTTCAAAAAGACGTAAGCGCGTTCGGCCTTGGTCAACTGCAAGGTGACGTCCAGCATCGTGATCAGGATTTCGTCCAGCACGCCGGCTGTATTCAGCTTGCGAGCGGCTTCCAAGAATAGCCGCAGGGTTTCCAGTTCGGTCGCTTCCGGCTTGATCACGGAAATCTGGCTTAGAAACTCGCGCGCGGTATTGGATGTCTGCTGCGCCGGATTGAACAGCACGTAAGCAGAATCGCGCGCCCCGAACTCCAGTCGATCCCCTCGCTCCAGTTTCTGCCGCTGGATGCGCTCGCCATTGACAAAAGTTCCGTGCTTGCTGCCCAGATCCTGAAGATAAAAATTGATTCCCTCTTGCTCAATCTGCGCATGGTCGCGCGAAACGCGGGGATCGGCGATCACCAAGTCTTTGTCGACCTTTCGCCCCACCGTGAAAGGCGTGCGGTTCAGTGTGATGTTTTTCTGCTCGCTCCCTTGCACAAACACGAGGGCCGGAAACACTCCGGAACTGGAGCCGTGATGGCTGGTAGGTCCAATGGTATTCAGGGGCATGGATCGGTAAATTCCGGGGTTTATACCTTCGGGGAAGGCCGCTGCACTCCGGTTCAGCGGCGCCTCCAGAGTACTCTGCCGCCGCGCTGGCTCGCAAGCGCGCGTTCTGGCCGGAGCAGGCTACAAGCGATGCGACTCTGTGCGCCGCGCAGCGTGTAAATCGCAGGCAGTTTCGCGGGAGATTGATCTCCGTTTCCAAGCTCAATTTCTGAGATGCTGTTGGGTTAAGAGCTGACCGTGGCCGGCAGATCCGGCGCACCGGATCTGGAGCAAATCGCTTTCTTACCAACGAGCACTAACCCGAGGAACGAAACTGGGATCATCAAGGTCGTAGCCATGGGCACGGGCCAAGCTTGCTGGACCGTGGCTGCTGGCAGGAACAACCACGCGAGCGCCAATGCCAGCGCTGATACGGGCGGCCACGCAATGGAGATTGCAGTAATCAGGGCGAAAAAACGCCCAAGCCGGCCCGCATTCCACAGCATTCGAAGATCTTTCACCGCCAACATCGCACAGGGCACCAGCAGGACTTGATTGTAGGGTGCAAACATGGGAACGATAATCAAGGTGGTGGCGAGGACAGCCGCCATGGACCACTGGAAAGCACGGGTTCCTTCGGGCTCACGGCGGAGCTTCCAGAGAAGAAGCATCAGCACCAAAACGAGGGCCGCCGACGCGAACCTGCCCCACATTGGCGAGATCGCCACATCTAGTATCGAGCGTCCCCCACCCGTGTATTGGTAGTAGGACGGCATTGCCGCGCGAAATTCGCCGACCCAGCCCGGCAGCAGGAATTCGCTGCCGCCGAGCAACACAGCGATGCAGGCTGCAGCGCCCCAGAACACCTTCCGCCTCTCACGCCAGTTTCCTGAGATCCAGACCATCATCCAGATCGCCAGCAGCGCAAGCAGTTGCGGCTTGATGCTGGCAATCGCCAGCAGAATGCCGGCGATCACAAAACGGCGCTGTACGAGGCACGCCATCGCGGCCGCGACGAGTGCCGCTACCAGCAAGGTGAGTTGCTGCAGTTTGAATCCCTGAATTGCGGGGAAAGATCCCACCACCAGGATGATCCAAAGCAGTTGCGCCGTGATCGATACGCGCCACTGCAGTGCCCGCAACCACAGCAACACGGAAGCGGCTGTGAGTGCCACCAGCAACTCAAAGAATGCCCTTTGCACCAGCGGAAAGGAGAAGCGAACTGTCGGGGCCAGCACCAACACGACATACAGGGGATAAGCAAAGGCCTGCTGGTCTCTGGGATCATTTGGCCGCGTGGGGTCGAGGGGCCGGCCGTAGTAGCCCGTTTGAATCTCACGCGTGACGTCCGCTGCGTACGGATCGCGCCCGTGCAGTAGCAATTCCCGCGCCCCCAACCACCGCGGATAAAGATCGGACAGATTCCCGCGCGGGACTCCACGCTGGCGCGAATCTGCTTCCTGATGCGCGATGGCGATGTCCTGCACCCAGATCCACACGCTTGCCGCCATCAATAGCGCCGCGAAAATCCATGATAATTTTCTGACCATATCAGGCGAGAGGAGAAGTAGCCTGCGGTACGGGCGCAGCTCCGCGCCTGCGCAGCACTTCATAGCGCATGGCAAAGAGCCACCACAGCAGGAAGATGGCGATAAGGTTGAAATTCAGCCAGTACATCCCGATCAGGAACCACAAGGGGCTGATGAGCAGAGGGACGATCGGCGGCAGCAAATGCGCCGGCATGCGTCCGGTGAGTTCTTCACGAAGTATCACGGCGAGGGGCAGAGCTAGCAAGGCAAGATCATAAGTGCTGGTGTTATAGCCGACAAGGAGTGCCGCCAGAATTGCGCACCCGAAACATGAATCAAAGAAGCTGGGCTCCCGGGCGAGATTCTTCATGCGAGCTACCAGGATCACCAACCCCCCCGACAGAATCAGCACAACAGGGACCAGCCAGTGAATACGATCCAGTCGCTGCCACCCGGTTATTATTCCGAGCAGGTTTGGCAACAAGGAAGGCGGCGTCCGACCAAGGCCGCCGTCCGACGCCCAGAGCCAAAGATAGCCGGGATACCGCAACATGGTTCCCCAGCCCACCATTGCCGCCGAGACCAGGATGAGGCCAGCTGTCACGCAAAAGAACCCCAGCGCGATTCTCCGGCGACCCCAGAGCACGAGAACCAGAACCAGCGGGATCACCAACTGGAAGCGAAACAGCCCCAGTGCCATCCAGTATCCGGCTAAGAAATCGGCTCTCAGCTTGATCGCCCGAAACGCCAGCGCCACCAGGAGAAGAAGCAAGATCGCATCCTGTCCCTGAAAGAAGTTGGCGAAAATGGGGAAAAACGCCAAGAGCCCCAAAAGCAGATCCCAAATATGGATGCCGCTGTCGGGGAATAGAGTCGCTCGCAGTACGGTGGCGGCAGCAACCAGCATTCCGAGATTTGCCAGATCCCACAAAACGAATGCCGCGTGATAGGGAAACAGCGCGAAAGGCACGAACAACAGAGCTTCAAACGGCGGATGGATATAGCGGAGGGGGCCGCGCCGAAGCTCGGGATCGGCCGTGAAACGCGCCTGTACCCGGAACTGTGCGGAAGAATTGTAGATGTCCGCCGCCTGTCCGGAGCGCACCAACGTTGCTGCCGCGTAAAAGGCCGTGAAGTCCGGATCACCCCTCGCCATGCGAGTCCTTACGCTCCACAAAAACAAAAGGTGCATGCCCAACATGGCTATACAGAACAGTCGTGCGATCCGTTTATGGGATGAAGTGGAAATCGCTTGTACTCTCCGCGAAGGTTGGGGGAGCGAACGCGAATTGTAGCGTGGAGCTCTGGCTATCACCAGCAAACAGTGAGTAGCACGTAGTTGGGGTTCTGCGGGGGCTGCGCTTCCGGGCGGGCCCCACAATTGCGGCAACAACACGCACAAAGACGGGGTAAAACACGGCATATAGGCAGTTACTGAGGGTTTTTAGACAAACGCAAGAATTTGTCACATTCCTTCCAGATGCAGGTATGATGAGCATAGTCGAGTGGTTCGTGGGGTCGCGAAAAGAGTTCCCAGAAGGCTCGGGCTCCCGAACACCATTCCCCCAATTCTTTTGGTTTTACAGGAGATAAGCATGTTGAATCAGCTTATGCGCCGACTCTGGTGCGAACAAGAAGGTCAAGACATCGCGGAATACGCGGTAATGCTGGCTGTGATTCTGGTGATCGTTGTCGGAACTATCCGTCTGATCGGTTCCCATTCAAACAACGTCTTTTCCAGCGTCGCCAGCTCCATCCAGTAACTGCCAGCTGTGAAGCGGTGGCGGCGCGCTCGCTCGAGCGCTCGGTCGCTGGCACAGTGGTAAGGAAACGGCAATGAATCGTACACGCTTAATGATGATTGGCGCGCTGGCGCTCGCCATCGCCTTCCTCGTCAGTGTCACTGTCTACAAGAACTTGCAGGGGAAGATGGGGAGCTCCGATCCTGGGGTGCAAGTGATGGTCGCGGCCAACGACTTGCAGGTCGGAAGCCGCGTGGAAGAACACGACATCCGCATCATCAGCGTTCCTGCAGCGGACTTGCCTCCCGGAGCCCCGAGAAAACGTTCCGACGTAATTGGGCACGGCGTCATTATGCCCATTGCGAAGGGCGAATTTATTCTCCCAAATCGTCTGGCTGCGGAGAATGCCGGGGCTGGATTACCGTCTCTCATTCCTCCCGGCATGCGTGCGGTGTCGGTGCGGGTGAACGATGTCGCCTCCGTGTCGGGATTCGTCACACCGGGAACCCGGGTCGATGTCCTCGTAACCGCGTCGACTACGGGAACAGGAGAGCCGCAAACCACCACGGTGTTGCAGAACGTTCAAGTATTGGCGTCAGGTCACACATTGGAGCGGAGCTCTACTGGTGAGGCGCAGAACGCGGTGGTGATCACATTACTGGTAACCCCGGAGGATGCGCAGCGCCTGACTCTTGCCACGAATGAAGGCCGGGTCCAGCTTGCCTTGCGCAATCCGGTGGATACCAGGCAGGACGAGGTGCTCGCGGCCAGTGCCAGGGCTCTGTTCAAGGGAGCTGCGGCGCCCGTTGCTCCAGTTACGCACCCGCCCGTTCGCCATATGACTGTCCCGAAGACCGCGCCCACTGCCCCTGTACCTAGTACCGGTGTCAGTGTCGAGGTATACCAGGGCGACAGGCCTAAGCAAGATGTCAAATTTCCAGACGAGGGCTCAGAAACAAAGTGACGGGCACCAATCCCCTGATACCCACATGGTTGCGAGCCGGCAAGATTCCATGGCGCAACCTTTCATGGCGCGAGAAAAAGCAGAAAGCGGCGGTCTCTATCAGTGCAGTTGCCCTGTGTCTGCTGTTCTGTGTATCTCCCGTGTGCGCCGAGCTGCAGCAGCAGGGTGACACACCCGCCCAGTCACCGACGAACGTTCCTGCCGGGACGCAGACCACTACTCTGCCCCCCCAATCAGAACCAACTCCAGCGTCGGCGCCCTTGCGAGTCATGGTGGGCAAGTCGCTGCTCATCAACACGACAGAACGTCTGAAGCGAATTTCTGTTACCGATCCCACGGTTGCTTTCGCCCAGGTAATTACGCCTACGCAGATTCTGGTGCATGGCAAGGCTCCTGGCGAAGTCTCACTGCTTATCTGGGACGAACTGGAACGCTCTCGCAGCTTCGACCTGCGCGTGGATGTGGATGTGAGCGCTTGCGCGGAAGAAGAACGCCGCGTGTTCCCGGACGAGCAGATCGTGGTGACTCCCTCTCGTGCCGCCATCGTGCTGTCGGGGCACGTTTCCACCGAGGATGTGGCTAAGCGTGCCGGAGAACTGGCTGGCGCCTATTCTCCCAGAGTTGTGAATGTACTGACGTTTGGTCCGGTGGGCGCGCAAGAGGTTCTGCTGCAGGTCAAATTTGCTGAAGTCGATCGCACCGCACTAACTCAATTAGGCGTGAACTTCATCTCGAACGGCGCCGCAAACACCGTGGGCACGGTTACCACCGGCCAGTTTGGCGGATTCGGGCCACAGACGCTGAATCCCGGCAATTCTGGCACGGGCGGCTCGACCACCACTAGCCAGACCATTAATAACGTTCTGAACCTTTTTGTTTTTCGTCCCGATATTAACTTCGGCGCGGTGATTGAGGCGCTACAGAACAAGAACCTGCTACAGATTCTGGCCGAGCCCAACCTCATCGCGGTGAACGGGAAAGAGGCGAGCTTCCTGGCAGGAGGCCAGTTCCCTTTCCCAATTGTCCAACCTGGTGCCGGCTTCACCGCCGTCACCATTTCATTTAAGGAGTTCGGCGTTCGCCTGCAATTCACCCCTGTGATTACGCCCAACGGCTATATTCATTTGAAGGTGGCTCCGGAAGTCAGCACGCTGGACTTTGCGAATGCGCTCACGCTACAGGGTTTCACGGTGCCGGCACTCAGTACACGCAGGGCAGAAACTGAATTTGAATTACAGGACGGCCAGAGCTTCGTGATTGCCGGCCTCATGGATAATCGCGTTACCGACATTTACAACAAGATCCCGGGACTGGGCGATATTCCGATCCTGGGAAATTTCTTCCGCAGCCGCAGTGTGCAGAAGAACAACTCCGAACTGATGGTTTTGTGCACCGTGCATCGCATCAGTCCGAGCTCAGAGCCGGTAGCCGGTCCGAAAGATCCAAAGCCTTTCCTGGATAAGGACAAGTTCGACAAGAGGAACAAGTAATACCCCCCGCCGGCGCAGTCGTCCGGCACAGTCTGGAAAGAAGTTGAAGTTGAAATGGATTCTGCAGTAGATTCGCGGGTCGGTATGGCAGAACTTTCAGTGGTAATCGTCGCGACGGATAACGAACAGCGGGCGCTCTTGCAGGTACTGGTGGACGGTACCAGTGTTGCCCGCACCGTGCAAAGCTGCAGCAGTTTTCCCACGAGTACAGCCGATCCCGTAGTCCGGCGAGTACGCGCAGCCAATCCCGATGTAACCCTGGTCAATATCCCTGCTGATAATCCCATGCAGGCCTTGCGCGGCATAGAACTGCTGCGCGAGGAAATGCCCGATGGCGCCATTTTTGCGATCGGCAATCTGAATCAACCGCAAGTCATTGTGAATGCCATGCGCGCAGGGGCGCGCGAATTCATTGAGCGTCCCACCACCACAACCGACCTGCTGGAAGCTTTCGTTCGCCTGGCCTCAGCACAACGTCGAGGACGTCAGGAAGGCTTGCGCGGGAAGGTCTTCTCCGTCATCAACGCCAAAGGCGGCAATGGCGCAACCACGGTGGCCGTCAATCTTGCCTTGGGGCTACAAAGTTCTTTTGGACAGACTGCGCTGGTAGACCTGGCTCCTCTTGGCCATGCCGCGCTGCACATGAATCTGAAGCCGGTCTTCACCGTGTCCGACGCTACGAGGAATCTGCACCGCATGGACGCTTCTCTGCTGGAAAGCTACATGACGCGCCACAGCAGCGGACTGCAGTTGCTGGCCGGGTCCAACGTGCCCGCTTCGGTCGATCCCTCGACCGCAGATTTCGTCCGGCTTTTCGACATGCTGGTCACGCACTATCGGTACATAGTGGTCGACGGATCTTCTCGCTTTGACGCAGCCAGCCGCCTGATCGCCAGCTTGTCAGAAACCGTATTGCTGGTTGCGTGCACGGACGTGGCGTCTCTGTGGAGCGCCGCGCGCGTCAATCAATACCTCGCCGAAGGTGGCGGCCGTGAGCGGGTGCGGCTGGTCCTGAATCGTTTTCGCAAGGTGCCAGGGTTCAGTGAGGCCGAGGCGGAAGCGGCCGTCGGCGCCAAGTTGCTGTGGCGTGTCCCCAACCAGTACTTCGCGATCTCCACCGCCATCGACCGCGGCACTCCGGTGATGGATCAGCGCAATTCCGAGATCGCGCGCTGCTTTGCCGGACTTGTTCAGGAACTTACCCGAAATGACATCGAGGTAAAGCGCACGGCCTGGTCATTATTCAAATCGGTTTGAAAAGTTAGGGTTTTATGGCAAACCTTCAATCGTTCGAGCGCACCGATTACCAGCAGGTCAAGTCCGACCTGCACCGCAAGATCCTTGATCGCCTTGACCTGGAAAAGCTAGGCAGGACTTCTAACGATTCCGCGCGCGAGGAGGTTCTACTCCTCATTCGCAGTGCGGTGAATGCGGAAGGGGTCCCGTTGAGCTTCGCCGAGCGCGAACGCCTCTCACGGGAAATTCTCGACGAAATCTTCGGCCTTGGTCCCCTCGAACAGTTGCTGAAGGATATGGCCATCTCGGACATCCTGGTCAACCGCTTTGACCGTGTCTACGTGGAGAAAGGGGGCAAACTCGAGCTTACCAACCTTTCCTTTAAAGACAATGGCCACCTGATGCAGATCATCGAGCGCATCGTCTCGCGAGTGGGACGTCGTGTAGATGAGTCCTCACCCATGGTCGATGCGCGTCTGGCGGATGGATCCCGCGTAAATGCCATCATCCCGCCCCTGGCTCTCGACGGCCCGTGCCTCTCCATTCGCCGCTTTGGACGCGATCCGGTAACCTTCCGCCAGATGATCGAGAATCAAACGCTCACCCCGTCCATGCTGGATCTACTCGCCGCCATGGTGAAGGGACGTTTGAACATCCTCGTTTCCGGCGGTACAGGTGCTGGAAAGACCAGTCTGCTGAACGTGCTCTCGGGCTACATTCCAAACTTTGAAAGAGTCGTAACCATTGAGGATGCCGCCGAACTCCAACTAAAGCAGGAAAACATCGTGCGGCTCGAGACACGTCCTCCTAACATTGAAGGCAAAGGGGCCGTCCGCCAGCGGCAACTGGTGATTAACAGCCTGCGTATGCGTCCCGACCGCATTGTGGTAGGCGAGGTGCGCGGCGAGGAAGCTTTTGACATGTTGCAAGCCATGAACACAGGTCACGAAGGATCTCTCACGACGGTGCACGCCAACTCGCCCCGTGATGCCATGGCCCGAATCGAGAATATGGTTTCGATGGCCAACTTGAACATTCCCGAACGCGCCGTCCGGCATCAGATCGCGTCGGCAGTTCACGCGGTGGTCCAGATCGCCCGCCTTGCCGATGGCACGCGTAAGGTCATCACGATTTCTGAAGTCACTGGTATGGCTGAGGATTCCATCGCCATGCAGGATATCTTCGTTTTTGAACGCACCGGGATTGATGAGAGCGGAAAGGTGCGCGGAATGTTTCGCGCTACTGGAACGCGTCCTCAATTCGCCGAGCGCCTGGCAACCGCGGGCGCACGCTTGGATCCTGCCTGGTTCGAATCGAAGGCGGAGGTCTGAAGCTGAGATTCCAGTTGTGAGGTCCAGAGGCCTGTAGCTATGTCTCCTATCGTTTTAGCGATTATGGTTTTCGTGGTTGTAGCCGGGGTCGCCTTTGCTCTGGGCTCACTCGTCAATCAGAGGAGTGCGCAGGCACGTCTGATTAAAGAACGTCTCGCCAATGAACAAAAGGCGCCGGAACGTTCTCCCGATGAAGAACTCGCACTGTTACGCGACGAACAACTGAGCGATATTCCCGTTCTCGACTCCCTCCTGCGGCGATCGTCACGGGTCTCGGAATTGCAGGCCATGCTCGTGCAGGGCGGCTTGAACCTGCGCGCCGGTAATTTCTTTGGGATCTGCGGATTGTCAGGCGTCGTGATTGGCTTGGCTGCGTACGCCCTGAGTTCGCGCGCCGAGGTAGGATGGGTCGCCGTTCTCATCGGCGCTATCCTTCCTTATGCGTATGCGTCGATACGACGCAATCAGCGTTTTGAGAAATTCGAAGAACTCTTTCCTGAAGCCATTGACACGCTGGCCCGGGCCGTCCGTGCCGGTCACGCGTTCACTACCGCACTGGAAATGATCACCAGCGAGATTTCGGAACCGATCGCGGGAGAGTTCCGCCAGCTTTACGAAGAGCAAAAGTTCGGTATGCCCGTTAGGGATGCGCTCATGAATCTTACCGAACGCGTTCCGCTGGTGGATGTGAAGTTCTTCGTGACAGCCGTCATGCTGCAGCGCGAGACCGGCGGCAACCTCGCTGAGATCCTCGACAACCTTTCCTACGTCATTCGCGAACGATTCAAGATTCAGCGGCAGGTGCGCGTTTACACCGCTCAGGGACGGCTCACCATGGCTCTGTTGATGGGAATGCCCCCCATTATCGTGGCCGTGATGCTGATCCTCAATCCGGGCTTCATTCAACCTCTATTTGCCGATCCGATCGGCCATGCTCTGGTGGTCGGGGGAATCACTTTGCAGACCGTTGGCTATTTTGTCATCCGAAAGATAATCCGGATCCAGGTGTAGAAGCCTATGTCTCCCTTTGTCCTCGTTGTCGTCATCTTTGCAGCAGTGGCACTCTCGGTGTTCGCCTTTGGCGCCGCCGTGGTCAGCCCGGGTTCTGTTCTCGGCGCCCGGCTGAGATCATTAGGCGGACAGGGACGGCACGCCGAGAATAAGCCCGCGGTTCGCGAGCGCATCGAACAGGCCCTCGAGCCCCTCAGCAAAGCGATTCCTCTGTCTGCGGCGGACGTATCTCGCACCCGGAAGTGGCTGATCCAGGCTGGCTACCGGGATGCTATCCATGTCAATTACTATTTCGGCGCACGGATCGTGAGTGCGGCTCTCGGCGGCTTGGGCGTGCTCCTGTTCGAAGGTCTGGACAATTTCCCGCTGCTGATTGGAGTGGCCGGGCTCGGCTTTTTCCTGCCGCGATTCATGCTAAAGCGCAGAATCAAGGATCGCCAGAAGCGCATCCGTCTCGGGCTCCCCGATGCACTTGACCTCACCGTGATCTGCGTGGAAGCCGGCCTCGCGCTCGATCAGGCGCTGATGCGGGTCGGCCAGGATTTGCACCATGCCCACCCCGATCTCAGCGATGAATTCCACCTCGTGAACCTCGAGATGCGCGCCGGCAAACCCCGCGCCGAGGCTCTTCGCAACCTGGTAGACCGCTCCGGGGTTGACGATATTCGAGCTCTCGTGGGTACTCTGATTCAGACTGATCGTTTCGGCACTAGCGTTGCCCAGGCCCTTCGGGTACATTCCGACTCCCTCCGCACGGAACGCAGGCAGCGCGCCGAAGAACAAGCAGCAAAAACCACGATTAAAATGGTTCCCCCGCTGGTGATCTTTGTTCTGCCATCGATCATCTTCGTCACGATCGGCCCAGCTGTGATCCAACTGATCCGGCAATTGGGCCCCATCTCCCACTAATTGCGGGTGGGGAGCGAGGGGGAATTAGGGCGTATATGGCAGTTGTTTCTGCACAGGGACAAGCTTACAACCGCACGCGGCAGGCTTTTCTAGCTACCGACTTGGCGCTTGCCAACACACATTGGAGCCGCTTTCGCGGCTTGCTGGGCCGCAGCACCGATGACTTCCGTAACGGCTCCGGACTCTGGATTGTCCCCTGCCATGGCGTCCATACTCTAGGGATGGGCTTCCCTATCGACGTGCTCTACCTGGACCGCGATATGAGCGTGATTTATGCCCAGGCGGAACTGCGGCCATGGCGAATTGCCCCGGTGCGCCGCCTTGCCGCGTCGGTACTGGAACTGCCGAGTCGTACACTGGCCGAAACAAAAACTCAAATTGGGGATACAATTGAAATCACAGTTCCCACCCGAAGCAAACTTCCAGCGTGAGCAACACTCTCCAAGTCGAGAAAGTTGTCATCATTCGTGAGCCCCGGCACGATGTGCCCAAGCTGCAGGTGGAGTGGTCTTCGCGCTGGCGCGATTTTGTCACCTCCGTTAAGCCCGCCCTCTCGCCCTCCGAAGCTCGCCTCGCCGGAGAAGCTCCATTCGGGTTGATTCCCTTACGGATCATGGTTCCCTCTTACGTACTGGAGGCGTTCATCATCCTCGCGGCGATCGCCGTTCAGGTCAAGATTGAACAGTTGCGTCCGCAGGTTGTGCCGCGTATCAGCAGTCATGACGTGATCTATTACAGTGGCGACGAGCTTCCGCGCACGGAAGATCTCGGCGGCGCGGACGCAGGGAAGACCGGGCGCGCCGGGGGCGACCAATCGTCCCACCGCAGCCAAACCATCAAAGTAGCGCGCGGCGCATCGCTTGTTCCCAAAGTCGTCGATGCTCCGAATCTGGCTTTGCCTTCCTCCAGCGATTCGGTAGCGAATCTGCTGGCGGTTCATCCTAATCCAGGACCACCTCCCGCCGAGGGGCTGCGCTCCGCCCGAACTTCGCCAAATCTCGCGGCCAGCGTAGTAGCTCCGGCGCCAAACGTCACCCGCGATTACACCCGCAACGGCATCGAGCTGAATTCAGTGATTGCTCCCGCACCTGCGGTCACGCGTGATCGCAGCCTGACCGCGCCGACTCTGAACCCTGCTCTGACTGCGCCCGCTCCTGATGTCGCCAGCAGTCACGCTCTGGTGGCTCCTGCGCTCGCGCCCGCAGTCATCCCGCCATCGCCTAGTGTGGCGCGTGATCGTGCCCTGACGGCGCCGTCCCTCACTTCGCGCGTGATTGCTCCTGCCCCGAGTGTTTCCCGGGATCAGGTGCGCGCTGGCCCTGGACTCGCCGGCAGCGTGATTCCGCCTGCGCCAGGCTCGGTAGCTCGCCAGATCACGGCGGCCCCTCTACAGGCGATGAACCCGGCAGTGATCCCGCCGCCCGTGTCGGCTCCTGAAAACGCCAGGACGAGAATTTCAAAGGCGACGTTGCCCGCTCCATCGGTGGTTGCACCACCACCTTCCACTGATTTGTCCCGTGACATGCGGCGACTGACGGCAGCTAGCGATGCGGATGCGGGCAAGAACGTCGTGCCCCCACCGCCGACGCAGTCCGGGAGCGGATCGTTCATGAGCAGCATCATCGGGAAGATCTTCGGACCCAGTGAAGTGGTTCCACCGCCACCCTCGGCGAGCTCACCCGGAAGCAATGGGGGACGGGCTGCGTCGCTGGCTGCCAATGTGGTCCCACCACCACCGTCAGTCAATGGCGCTGGGGGGAATCCGCGGGGTGTGCGTGATGGCACAGGCGCTTCTCCGGGCGCCAACGTTGTCGCTCCACCTCCATCGGTTGGGGCGCCGAGCGGTACTGGATCGGCATCGCGATGGACTGCACCCCAGATGGGCTCTGCGAATATTGTTCCTCCGCCCCCATCGTTATCCGGAGCGGGCGGCGGGACAGGCGCCACGGCAGGAGGAAAAGGAGCGGACGGCGGCACGCTGCTGGCCAATAACGTGGTCCCTCCCCCGCCCTCCATGGGCGGTTCAAGTGGAACGGGCTCCGGCTCCGGACACCGTGGTCTTGGCCTTGGCGCGCCCATGGACGTCGGGGCGCCCTCAGCGCCGGCGCACACCGGCGGCGCGGGCTCGAATGCTGGAGCAGTCATTTCTACGCAGCCCGGCACCAAAGTTGGAGTGCCCACCAACGGCGGCACAGGTTCGCTCGCGATGTCACCTAGCGGCAGCGACAAATCAGGGTTGGGGGGCTCGGGTGGAGGCACCGCAATCTCTCGCGGAAATGCCCCAGGTAGCGGCCTCAGCGGAAACGGCACGGGCGGAGCAAACGTCGGAAGTGGGCACGGCTCTGATCCCATCGCCCGCGGGGGAATCTCTCCCTCCAACGGTCCCGGTGGCGCGGGCACTATTCCAGAGGGAAACCCGGCAGTTCGAGGAGTGGAGATCAGCGGCGGCAGCAGCATCGTTACGTTGCCCGGATTTGGTTCCGACCCCAGCGCCAACGACCCGAGGACGACACATCGCAGCACCAGCAGACAGCCGCAAACGCTCAATGTCGTGATCGCAGCAACCGCCAGTTCCGGCGGCGCCTTCGAGCCCTACAAGAACCTCCTTCACGGAGAGAAATACACCATATATCTGGACACGGCGGTCGGCACCGTAGTGATGGAATTCGCTGACCAGGCAGCCGCTGCTCACTCATTCCGAAGCGCAATCAGCGCACCGGTCGCGATCCGGACCGATATTCCGGACGGCACTCCGCGCGCTCGCATGGTCATGGCCTGCATCGTGGATGCCTCAGGAAATATCGGAAACGTACGCGTGCTTGAAGCCGGCCCTGCAAACATGACGGCCAAAGTCCTCTCGGCGCTGCGGAGCTGGAAATTTCAGCCCGCCATGCGCAACGATCAACCCGTGGGTGTCACGGCCATTCTGGGCTTCGGGGTCAACACCGACGATCGCTTCTAAAGTGTCCGAAAATTACAGCCGTTAAGAACGCGTGCACGCAGATACACCACTCCCGCTGTCCGGCGTAGCCGAGATCCCTCTCCCTTGACAATTCAACCTTGAGCTATCAACATGGCTCGCCGCCATAGCGCGGCTTTTCTCACATCCGAGTAGACAGGAGCCAAGATGAAAAGAAGAAGCGCGATACTGATCCTGGGCACCTGCTTTGTCAGCCTGACACTCTGCTTTGCCGCTGATAATCCGATGCTGGGCACATGGAAGCTCAACGAAGCCAAGTCGAAGCTCGCGGCCGGAGTACCCAAGAACAACACCGTTACCTACGAGGTCGCTGGCGATGACATCAAGTGCACCATCGAAGGGGTCGACGCCCAAGGGAATGCCACGCACATCGAGTGGACCGGAAAGTTCGACGGCAAAGATTATCCACTCACGGGCGACCCGGGGCAAGGGGACACGCGGGCTTACAAGAAAGTCGGCGAGCGAACTATGCAAGGAATTACGAAGAAGAATGGGAAAGTGTCCAGCACCAGCCGCATCGCCATTGCTGCTGATGGCAAGAGTCGCACTGTCACTACCGACTTAACCGATATCAGCGGCAAGAAGGCGCACAGCGTCTGGTTTTACGGCAAGCAATAATTACCCCCTTTGGCTTGTTTTTCTGAGCGCAGCGAGGGATCTACGCAATCCGTTCGAGCCGGTAACTATCCCTAAACTCGCTGCGCTCGTTGACTGCGGCTCAAGGGAGTTCCCAGAAACTGGGATCGGATACAGGCACTGGCTTCTGTTGCGGGAAGCGGCAGGCCTCGAGCGCGGAGCAACGACGCTCATCGGCAATCCCATTGACGCGAGCGGTGACGTTGACTGGGATACACCGGCGAGTGCGGTATAGCTTTTTCACGCATGCTCCTTGTTCCCGCCGGCCTCCCCTTCCATGCCGCCCCACCGGGTCCGCAGAATCTCGCGGAATTTCTGGCGCTCTTCCGGAGATAGGCGGTCACGGCGACAAGGCCGCCCGCGAGGGCCGCCGTGCCCGAGTCCGCCAAACAAGATGCGGCACAGGAGGAGTAGCCCGAGCCCTTGCCAGAAAGTGAGGTGGCGCCATCCAAAAAGTCCGGGCAGCAGCCAGTTCCACAATTGCATGACTACTTCGCCACCGATGAAGATGAACGCCGCGATCGCGATCGGAATCAGGAAAAACCATCTTCGCCTCTTCATATTGACTTCCTCATTTCCCCAATAACTCGTCGTGAATGCTCTGCAACCGCTCCCGCAGATGCAGTACCGCGTACCGCTTGCGCGATAGCAGCGTGTTGATGCTTACGCCGGTTTCTCGCGACAACTCCTTGAAGCTACGCCCTTCAATCTCGTGGGCGATGAACACCGACCGTTGTTCTTCCGGCAGCTCGGCAAGGGCCAGCTCGAGCTCTTCCAACATTTCGTTTCGCACGTACGCCGCTTCCGGACCGGTATCCGAGGAAGGCAAAAGATCTTCGATGCTCAGCAGTTCGCCGTTCTCGTCCGCAACTGCAGCGTCGCTGAAGTTCTCCGGTTTCTTCTTCCGGAAAAGATCGGTGATGCGATTCCGCGCCACCTGAAACAGCCATCCGGTGACGTACTCGATGGGCATGAGCAGGCGGTTGGCTTCCACCAGTTCGTAAAAGACTTCCTGCAGCAGGTCCTCCACATCCGCGTCGTTGGGCACGCGCCTGCGGATGAAGTTGCGCAGCCGTGCGCCTTGCTTCGAAATGACTTCGGAGATTCGACGATCCTGCTCGGAGATCAAAGCGACACTCGCCGGCTCATCCATCCACTGCTGTAGACGGACGGCAGCCGGGAATATTGTAGAGACTTGGGTAGAAAGGACCTAAAGCATGCTGGGCGAATCGCAATGCGGCGGTCGCACTACATGGACGGGTGGGGGCTGAATCGCAAGACGGCGCTCGCGACGCCTGGACAGCCCAAGGGGCTGTCCCTACGTGGATGGTGGAGGTGCGGGCGCGCGGGCCGGAATTAATTGAATCACTTCTTGAACTGGGGATCGATCTCGACCTGATATCCCGTCACCATCTTATTGGTCTCGTTCGCCATGCCCACGACCGCCATCAATTCCTTGAACATGGCATCTGTCATTCCCTTCTTCTGAGCCGAAACCGTGTGGGACGCAATACAGTAATGGCACTGGTTCGTCACGCTCACGGCGACATAGATCATCTCTTTCGTCAGGGGATCCAACGCGCCCGGAGCCATGATTTGCTTGATGTCCTCCCAAGTGCGCCTGAGAGTAGCGGGATCGTGTGCGATCGCCTTCCAAAAATTGTTGATCCAGTCCGTCTTGCGGGTCGCCATGATGTCGTCATACACCGCACGCACTTCCGGGGAAGCATCTTTGTATTCGATAAGGCCGAGGGTGGACATGAAGGTCTCCAATCAAAGTTTCACAGTTTCAAAGCTGCTTTGAAGCTTCCTACTCGGGCAATTGGCCGCCCAGGAGCATTTCCAATTTGGCGGCAGGCATGCGGACGCCAACATAGAATTGTCCAAAGAGCGCGTATTCGGCACTGACTTGATCAAAGCGCATTTCGTAGATCAATTTCTTGAACACGAGAGGATCGTCGGCGAACAGATCGACTCCCCACTCCCAGTCATCAAATCCGATTGATCCGGTAATAATCTGTTTAACTTCGCCTGCGTAGCGCCGGCCCACGAGCCCATGGTCGTTCATTTGCCGCGCCCGTTCTTCGAGCGGGAGAGTGTACCAGTTTTTCGCCTCTCCCCGGCGGCGATCCATGGGATAAAAACATGCATATTTCTTGGTTGGAATCTCCGGATATAAGCGAGGCTGCATCGCCTCTTTGTGACGGTTCAGCTTGCATTCAATCTCCGCCTTCCACTGATCCGAATGCGGTTCGATTCCCTGGTCCATCAGTTCCTTATAAATCTTCAGCGTCGATTCATAGAGGCCGAGCTCAATAATGGAGAGATAGGACGTGGTCTGCTCGAGATAGTCACTGAAGCGCAGATTGGCGATTTGCAATTCGGCTTGATTCAGATCGGTAAACGAATTGCGAAAATGAATCAACATCAAGTCGCCCTTGTGCCCAATCAACGAAAAAAGGGCAGACTGACCCGGAGAGTGCGTTTCCATCCCTGCGAGCGCATCCGACGCTTCCCGCAGAATCGATTTCTTTTCCTCTGCCGAGACCGCACGCCATGCAGGCCAGCGCAGGCGCATCATCTGATGAAGAACGCTATATCCTTCCGTAGTGAGCGGAACGGCTGGAACTTCGGCCGCGGCCTGCGGGCGCGGCTGCTGAGTCGTGGTCATGAGAACCTTCCCTGATCCTTTGATAAGGGATATTGTACGCGGTGAGCCTTCTTCTGGCTGACACTCAGACATTGGCAGCACCGAAGTTCAGAGCTTCGCGTATTATGACAAACTCCAAAACGCAGAGGCTTGTCCGGGCAAGCGCAGGGAAAGGGGCGGGTAGCGGGCGCCCAGTTGGCCAATCGCCGGGAGATTTCGCGGAAGAGATGGTGCAAGCCTATGCGCTCAATGAGCGCGTGAACCAGCTCTTGCTGGAGCATCTCGATTATCGCGCCTGGCGAGCCAAGCCTTCCGGCAAAGGAGCGCGGACCATTGCTGCCATCTTCGCTCACATGCACAACGTTCGTTGCAAATGGCTGCGGCTGTCTGCTCCTCACCTGAAAATCCCCACCCGTCTGGATCGCGGCCAATGTATGCAGAAGCAGGCAGCTTCGGCCCTGGCCGAGAGTGCGGCGCGCTGCTGCGAAATGCTGGGCGAGGCCCTGAGAGCCACTCCAGGACGGGTTCCCATCTTTGTGCGGGACGGCTGGTCGAGGCCGTGGCGCCCCGGAGCCGCCATGTGCGCCTACATGATTTCTCACGAGGCCCATCACCGGGGACAGGTCTGCATGCTCGCCCATCAAGCCGGATTTCCGCTCCCGATCCAAGCCGGGGCCGGGATGTGGAATTGGGAAAAACTCGGGAAGGACCTCGACTTTCCCAGGCGTTGACTTCAGAAACTCCAGAGTCTCGAATCAAAGACTACTCACTCTCCGACAGGGAGTGGAAAGCCGGCGCAGAGCGGAATACAATGTTCCAAGTTTTTGGCGGAGGTCTCATGTCAAAACGCAAACCATTCCCTCCTGACGACTCCCAGGGTATCTCGCGGCGCTCCTTTCTCAAGGGCGCGGGTGTGGCCGCGACGGGCACTGCGGTGCTGAACTCCGGCCTGCTGGGTCAGGTTCCGGAAACGCCTTCCAACGTGATCGGGCCAGAGGCCACCAGCGTCGCCCTGAACATCAATGGCGCCGTGAAGCACCTTTCGGTTGAGCCGCGAACCACGCTGGCCGAGGCCCTGCGCAACGAGCTTCACCTGACCGGGACCAAGATCGTCTGCGATCGCGGCTCCTGTTCGGCGTGCACGGTCATGCTTGATGGCATGCCGGTAAATTCCTGCACGACCTTTGCACTGGATGCCGTGGATCGCAAGATCACCACCATCGAAGGCCTGGGCGATCCCGAGCACCTGCACCCGGTGCAAGCAGCATTTGTCGAGCACGATGGGATGCAGTGCGGCTACTGCACGCCAGGGATGGTGATGAGTTGCGCCGCCCTGCTGGAGCGCAATCCCCATCCCGCTGCTGCCGACGTGCAGCAAGCCATCAGCGGCAATATCTGCCGCTGCGGCACCTACCCCAAAGTTGTGGAAGCGGTGCTGGCAACAGCCCGTTCGCCGAAAGGAGCATAAGCCATGACTCCGATAGCTCAAGAGACGCAACAGCAGAAGAAGAAGGAAGGCATCAAGGGCGAACCAAAGACGGTGCAGAAGAAAGCACCCGAGACCTCCACCGCCGGCCAGCCCGACACCCGCAGCGCTGAATTGCTGATCGGGATTCCGGGCTCGTCCGAGGGAGTGAAGAAGATCCAGCGCAACGTGCCCGCCGACGAACCGCCGCAACTGCCGCCAAACTCCGAACTGAAGGTGATCGGCAAGCGGGTGCCCCGCTACGATGGAGCGCTCAAGGTGTCCGGCGCAGCGAAGTATCCAAGCGACATCCACCTGCCCGGGATGCTATATGCGCGGTTCGTGAACGCCACAGTTCCGCATGCGAGGATCGTCTCCATCGACACGTCCGCAGCCGAAAAGCATCCCGGCGTGAAAGCCGTTCACGTGCTGCAGAATGTGCTGGGGCAGGCGGAACTCGAGGATAAATCGAAGGAAATTTCGTCCCGCTATCCCATCGTGCGCTACGCCGGACAGCCGATCGCGGCAGTGGCGGCGACCACTCCGACCGGCGCGCTGGAAGCCGCGCGACTGGTCAAGGTGCAGTATGAGCCAAAACCTTTCGTGGTTGAGCGCCACAAAGCGCGCGAGCCTAATGCCCCGCTGGTGTTTCCCGGCCGTGCCGCGGAAAAGGGCACAGCGGGAGGCGGGGGCGGCGCAACGGACGTTCCGCAGAAAGGCAACGTCCGGGGGCCAAATAATGGCCGCCACGGCTCCGGCCCAAAGGGTGACATGGAAAAAGGCTTTGCCGCGTCTACGGCGATTGTCGAGGCCGAGTACCGCACTCAGGTGCAAACGCACTCCGCCCTGGAGACACATGGCCTGGTGGCCGATTGGAAGCCGGATGGCTTGACCGTATACGCCTCCACGCAAGGCACAATGAGCGTGCGCGACGAACTGGCCGAGATCTTCAACTTGCCCAAGACCAAGGTCCGCGTCTTTACGGAGTACATGGGCGGCGGCTTCGGAGCGAAGTTCGGCGCGAGCAATCCCGGAGCGGTCGCGGCGCACCTATCGAAAAAGGCAGGGGCTCCCGTGCGCATGTTCTGTGACCGCAAAGAGGAGCAGTGGGGTACGGGAAATCGTCCTGACGCTCACATGTATGTAAAGGCGGGCGCCGATAAGGACGGCACCCTGCAGGCTTTGAAGTGGATCAGCTACGGCACGGCGGGTGTCGGCACTGGCGCGGGAAGTGCCGGCCCGGCGCAGAACATGTACAACTGTCCCAATCTTCTGGTCGAGGAATACGATGTGTTCACCAACGCCGGTCCTGGAGCCGCCATGCGCGCTCCCGGCCATCCGCAGGGCGTGTTCGGGCTGGAGCAGACGATCGACGCACTGGCGGAAAAGGTCGGCATGGACGTTCTGGAGTTCATGGATAAGAACGATTCCAGCCCGGCGCGGCGCGAGGAACGCCGCATAGGCGCGGAGAAGTTCGGCTGGACGCAAAAGCGGCGCAAGCCCAATAGCGATCCCGGCCCCGTGAAGCGCGGTGTCGGCGTCGCGCAAGCCGTCTGGTACCGGCTCAACAGCATGGATTCCGGTTGCGAGGTCCGCATTCACCAGGACGGTTCGGTGGAAGCGCTCTCGGCAGTGCAGGACATTGGCGGAGGCATCAAGACGGTGATCGCGGAAGTTGTCGCCGAGGAACTCGGATTGCAGCCGCGCGACATCACCGCGCGCGTCGGTGACACGAGCTTGCCGCCCGGTCCGCCCTCCGGCGGCAGCATGACGACCAGTTCCCTTACGCCTGCCGTCCGCAACGCCGCTTTCAAGGCCAAAGGACGATTCGTGAAGGAGGTAGCATCTGCGTGGCGAGTCCCGGCAGCCTCGCTCCATGTTGCAGACGGAAAGGTCAGCAGCGACGCGGGCAAGTCCGCCAGCTTCAAACAAGCTGCCGGCGCAATGAGAACCGAGACTGTTTCCGCCACCGCAATGCGCAAGCCTGAATACGGCAAGCGGGACATGATGTTTCTCGGCGGCGTGCAGTTCGCCGAAGTTGCGGTCGACACCGAGACCGGTGTTATCCGCGTAGAGCGCCTGGTCGCGGTGCACGACTGCGGTCGCCCTATGAACATTCTGGGACTCGAAAGCCAGGTGAACGGCGGGATCCTGCAAGCCATCTCGTATGCTCTGTACGAGGATCGCCGCCTCGATCAGAACACCGGCATCATGGTCAATCCCAACATGGAGGAGTACAAGATCATCGGTGCGAAAGACATGCCAGAGATCGAGGTGCACTTCATCGAGGATTACCTGGCGCGCAGTTCGACCGACGCTGGGGGGATCGGGGAGCCGGCGAAGATTCCTGGCGCTGCCGCGGTGGCCAACGCCGTCTACAACGCCACCGGCGTGCGTATGTACGAACTGCCGATGACGCCTGCGCGCGTCCTCACCGCGCTGGGCAAGGTGAAGCAAGGAGGTGTCGCATGATCACCCGTTTTGAATGGACGAATGCCCGCTCCATCGATGATGCCATCGGGCAACTTAACGACAAGAGCCTGGCCAAAGCCGGCGGCATCGACCTGATGGATCGCCTCAAAGAAGGCCTTGATTCGCCATCTCGCCTGGTCAACATCCGCTCCATCCCCGATCTCGACTACGTGAAGGAAGAGTCCGGGTGGCTGCGCATCGGGCCTATGGTGACCCTGACCACGATCGCCGAGCATCCGGTAATCCGCCAGCGATACAAGGTGCTGGCCGATGCCGCACTGAACGCGGCCACGCCGCACATTCGCAATATGGCGACGGTGGGCGGCAACCTGCTACAACGTCCACGTTGCTGGTATTTCCGCAACGAGCACTTCCACTGCCGGCGCAAAGGAGGCGACGAGTGCTTCGCCCAGGACGGGGAGAACGAGTATCACGCTATCTTCGATAACGAGATATGCGCCATCGTGCACCCCTCGGCGGCGGCTTGCGCACTCACCGCGCTGGGGGCGAAGGTGCAGGTGAAAGGGAAAAGGGGCGCGCGCGAGATCGCACTGGATGATCTCTTCGTCCGGCCGGAGACGGATGTGACCAGAGAGCACGTGCTCAATTCCGGCGAGTTGCTTACGGAGATTCGCGTACCCGCTCCGTCGGATTCCACGCGCTCTGCTTATACCAAGGTGGGGCAGAAAGAATCGTTCGACTGGCCTTTGTCGGAGGTCGCCGTCGTACTGGACTCGCGTGGCGGCGTAGTGAGCAAAGCGTCAATCGTGCTGGGCGCGGTAGCACCCGTCCCCTGGCGATCCACTGCGGCGGAGAAAGCTTTGACCGGCAAACCGCTCAACGAACAGAGCGCGCGCGATGCCGCGGCTGCTGCAATGCAGGGCGCCACGCCACTCTCACAGAATGCCTACAAGATTCCCATGTTCGAAGCTGTGGTGCGGCGCACAATTATGGCCGCAGGGCAGGAGGCGTGATGCGCGAGTTCATGGACGAACCCGAGACTGAAACTCCGGATCCCGCCGAACTGCCCGAGGTCTGCCGCTTCCTCCGCACCAAGACGGCATACGGAAACGCCAGCGGCTATCAAGGCTGGCAGCGCGGCGACTCCAGCACAGCGGCATATTGGTGTCTGCAGACCATGGGCGCCTGCGGCCCTGACGACCAACTCGTCGAACCCAAGCAGTGCCGCGCTGAACGAACTTGCTTCGCGAAACGCGGCTAATGCCTGAGTGGGCCATCGTAGCCGTTTTGGTTTCGGTGGCCTACTGACGCAGGTCTCAGCTCGACACGCCATTACGCGCGCACCGCAACTGCTAGGGGATCCGCTTCATAGCTCCGGCCAGCATCCACACACCGTTACTCTTCGTCTTCCGACTCCCGGGAAGGACGCGCACAGAGGTTATCCTCTGTAGTTGGCCTTTCCTTGGTAATGCGCCGAAACTTGGGGTTCACCAGGCGGGAGTTGCTGCGCGGAGTAGCTGCTGGCACGGCTGCCCTGCCCTACTCGCGCCTGTTTGCGCTCGACAAACTGCTCAAGAGTCCCTCCCGCTTCGCCGAACCCAAGCGCGTTCGTTATCGTGGAACGGATGACGATCTTCTGGATGAAATCGAACGGGCCGCATTCGACTTTTTCTGGACCGAAGCTGGCAGCAGCGGCCAGGTGAAGGACCGCGCCTTCGTGAATGGGCGCGACACGCATACCCTGGCCAGCATTGCCGCGACCGGTTTTGGGCTCACTGGCCTTTGCATCGGACACGCTCGCAGGTACCGAAACCCGGATGAAATCCGGGAGCGAGTGCGTCAGTCCCTTCGCTTTATCTGGGAGAAACTTCCTCACGAGCACGGCTTCTTTTACCACTTCATTGATATCACTAGCGGGCAGCGTCAGTGGATGAGCGAAATATCCTCGATCGACACTTCCATCCTACTGTGTGGTGTCCTGACCGCACGCCAGCACTTCCGGGACGTCGAGATTCAGGAGTTGGCGAGCAAGATTTACGAGCGCGTGGAGTGGGACTGGATGCTGAATGACGGTCCTACTCTCAGCATGGGCTGGTACCCGGAGTCGGGTTTTATTGGTATGCGCTGGGCGCATTACTGCGAACTGATGATGATCTACCTGCTGGCACTGGGATCGCCGACGCATCCCATCAGTTCGCGATCGTGGGCCGCGTGGAAGCGACCCACGATCCGCTACGAGGGCTACGAGTACGTATCGGGTAACGATCCACTTTTCACGCACCAGTACTCGCACGCCTGGTTCGATTTTCGCGACCAGCGGGACGCGCACTTGAACTATTTTCAGAATTCAATCACTGCTACCATGGCGCACCGCGAGTTTTGCCTATCGCTGCACCATGAGTTTCCCGATTACAGCTCACGCCTCTGGGGAATTACCGCCTCCGACTCTCCGCGCGGATATCGCATCTGGGGAGGTCCGCCCAGCTTTGGAGAACCGGATGGAACCATTGTTTCCAGTGCGGCGGGCGGATCACTGGTGTTCCTGTATCCCGAGTGCATTGAGGTTCTCCGCAACATCCGTGAGCGGTACGGCAGGGCGTGGGGAAACTACGGGTACGTGGATGCCTTTAATCCGCTGACCGGCTGGTACGACAACGCGGTCCTCGGCATCGATTTGGGAATTACGATGTTGATGGCCGAGAATCACCGCACGAAATTTGTGTGGCGAACATTTATGCAGAACAAGGAAGCCCGTCGCGGCCTGGCTCGGGCCGGTTTTCGCAGTGAGGAATGGTGGGAGGAGCATCAGCTACCACGAAATGCTGTCGCGCATGTGGAGCCCTGATCGCCACGCCTTGTCAAATTTGGGCTCACAAGTGCGCAGGAGTTCTAAAGACTACGCATGGAGAAAAGCTACGGGAAAATCGCGGAATAGATCGTTCATCAGAACACACGCTTGCCCATTTCGATCGTGGGCCGCAACCGGATGACTGGCGAGAATATTAGTCCACTCGACCGGTGAACCTGCCGGCAAAATCAGACGTGTGTCACACCAGTCGAATTGCTGGTTGTTACGCCGAATTTGGGAAAGCCATCGAGGGACTGCCACAAGAGCAGAACCGCGCGCAGCCTTGCGCAGAAACGCAATCACGTTCGCGGCATTGCAGCCTGCGGTCTGCAGCGGCACAAACTCTGCCTGGTGAAAAAGCTCCGGGTGAGCGCGCCGGAAACCGAGCGACTTCCAGATCAGATGCATCTTGATGCGTCCGTCTTGCCAATGCGTGACCAAGTCGCGCCAATCTCGCTCCGTAGAAGCAGCTTCCGCGCTCATAATGCCGTTCAGCGCAGCGGCACGTCTGCCGAAATCGACTTGTCCGCGATTGTCAGGGTCCACCAGCCGCAGGTCCCATAATTCCGAGCCCTGGTAAAAGTCCGCCACTCCCGGCGAAGTGATCTTCAGCAGAGCCTGCGAAAGACCATTCATCATTCCGTAATATGCCACTTTCTCCCGGAACTCGCTGAAATCGTGAAGGAACTCGCGATTGTCCGCGGAGAGCACTCTGGCCGCAAAACTCTGAAGAGCGTCCTCATGCTGCTGGTTCGGCCGCGTCCAGCGCGTATGAACCATGGCTTCGCGAGTAGCTTTCACCAGATGCTCTTGCACCCGCTGCAACAGAGTTGGCGATGCTTCCTGGTCGAGCGGCCATACCCCAAGAAGCGTCTGGTAAAAGAAGTATTCTTCGTTGTTGTCCGGCGTGACCTGACCCGCAATGTTGACCTTGTGTTTTGAATTCAATGCCGACCAGCGCTTCAGGTGCTGCTCCCAGTCGGCTGGCATTTCGGAGAGCACGTTGATCCGGGCGCGGACGTCTTCGCTGCGCTTGGTGTCATGCGTCGACGTGGCATCCAGCGTGCCCGGCCATTTCTGCTGCCGAGCCTCAAGGAACTTATAGAATTCTTCGCGCTTTGGCACCGCATCTGGTCGCGGATTTCCACCCACCTCATTCAGAGAGAGCAGTGGGTGGTACACATAGAGAGCCGTGTCCTCGAATCCCTTGGCAACGATGGGGCCGGTCAATTGCTGCCATCGGGTGACGAAAGCGAGGCGCATTTCCCGCTGGTCGGGCAGCACGTGCGGAGGATTCAACAGCAACAGGACTTCGCGAACAAAATTGAAGTATCCCGGGCTTAAATGCGGCGCCCGGATGCGAGCCTGCGCCACCGCTTCTTCGATATATTGCATTTCCTGAGGACGCAGATCCATGCTGCGCGTGTAGGTGCGGTACACGTTCATGCAGGCTGTGACCTCGATCAGGGCTTCATTCAGGCGTCCGCGATCCAGTTCTCGCGCATACCGATCCAGGGCGGCGACTTCCGACAAATAGCGGCCGAGCGTTCGCATCTCCACGCCCAGCAGCGTGTTCATCACCATCTTCTTCTTCTGATAGAGAACATCGACAAAGTCCTGCCGCCGTCCGATAAAATGGGAGTAGATATCCTCGATCTGGCGTACCCCGTCCGGGTGCACAAAAACTCCATTCGCCTGATTGGTATAGTCGTACCCGGTAGTGCCACTTACCGGCCAATCTTCCGGCAGATCCTCCCCCGGAGCGAGAATCTTTTCCACGATTACGTAGGAAGGCAATTCCGACTTAGTCTCATCCGTGGCTAGTCGCTCTTGCAGTCGGTTGAGATATCCCAGCGGATCCCGGAGCCCGTCGATGTGATCGATGCGCAATCCCGCCGCAGCATTTCTGGCCACCAGCCTGAGCATGTACCCATGGGTTGCCTCAAACACGATTGGATCTTCCACGCGCACACCCACCAGATCGGCAATCGTGAAAAACCGGCGGTAATTGATGGTTTCATTCAGGTTTTGCCAGAACGCCAGCTTGTAATTTTGTTCGGCCAGCAAGCGCTGCAGGCGGCCGAAGGAGGCGGGGTCCCCCTCCTTGCCATTGATCTCCTCAATGTTTTCTTTCAGCAGCCGCGCTACTTCCGGGCTCGTGTTGACCAGCGATCGCAGACGCTCGCGCGCGGATTCAAATCGCATCCGCCGCTCTGCGGCATTCTCCAGCCGGCGATCTCCGCGCGCAAGCTCCAGGGTTGAAGCCAGAATTCCCGAATACTCGTGATAGGCGGCATTTGCATTCTCTTCCCCCAGAGTTTCCTGCAAAGTCTCCACCCGTTGGTTGAGGATGGAGTAGTACGATCGAGGAGATACTGGAAACAGCAAGTCGAAATACTGGATGAGGAAACGTCCGTCGTTGTAGACAAGCTTCAGTTCTCCGGATTCCAATGCCTCGCCAAAGGGCCGACCGAGAGTCGGTAGCAGGATTCTCCCCTGCAGTCCCGGGGCGTAGGAATTCCAATCCACATCGAAGAACGCCGCAAAGGCCGACTGCGAGCCGTTTTCCAGCAGATCCATCCACCATGGATTCTCCGCGCTGGCCGCCATGTGGTTGGGGACGATATCGAGAAGCAGTCCCATGCCGCGATTCTGCAACTCCGTCTGCAACAACGTGAATTCCTCTTCACTGCCCAGGTCAGGATCAATCCTGGTCGGGTCGATCACATCGTATCCATGGTTGCTGCCCTTGCGGCTCGCCAGAACGGGCGACAAATACAGATCCGTGATCCCGAGATCGTGGAGGTAATCGAGAATGCGCAGTGCATCGCTGAAGCGGAAACCCTGGTTCAGTTGTATCCGGTACGTCGACGATGGCACGTGCGAGGCGAGCATTTCTCAGTCTTGCGGTAACAGTATATGCAGTTGAACCGCCAGCCGTTTCAGTTCTTCATGACGCTGCAGGGCAGCGGGATCGGGATTCTGAGCGTGCCAACCGTTCTGCTGATAGGCGGTGACCAGCGGGCGGTAGCTGAGATTCTGCGCTTCCCATAGCGTAACCGGAAACGGCAATGAGGGAACCAACTCCATCAGCTTCATCATGCGATCCGCCGCGGCAAGGACCGATGGATCAGCCGCGAATGTAGCCGCATCGGTCTCCAAGCGCTTGCGAACTTTGTACTCCAGCGTGGTTGCGTCCAGCGTGATTTTCTCGCTGGCGGCCTCCCGCAGCAACCCGCGGATGAGGTCGAAATCGAGCTCCGGTTTCCCGATAGCCTGCTGCAGCTGATTGTTGAGAGCGATCTCCGCCGCCGATTTCAGCGCATTGGGGACCGGTATATCGAGTCCATTGAGGAAACGGATCAGCGGGGCCTGGCTCTCGAAGAAGGTGCGATACACCGCGGCAGCCGAGTTCACGGAATCCGCGAGGATCAAATTTGCAATCTTGCGTTGCTCGTCGCGGAAAAGCTGCCGCAGGGAAAACATGTGCTTGCCATAGATTTGATCCAGCAGGCGAATGACTTCCGCCGTCTCGGCCTGGCTGAAAGCATTGACCAGCTTTGTTTCATTGTCCTCCGAAAACTGCTCCAGCGGTTGAACCCCGGCGCTCACGTTGTGATCGCCAAGGTGCAGTACCGAAAACGCGAGTTCCGCGGCTTCGCCAGTGATGGCCGACTTGAATTTCGCAGCCCCCGTGGCCAGCCGCATCTTGCCTTCAGCATCGACCGAATACCGCAGGCGGTCCGCCTCATAGCAGTAGATGCGGGTCTTGTCCGGGTAAGTCTCAAACAGCGAACTGATGGCATAGTGCCCGGCCACGCGGGGGATATCGACCACCGCGGGCTTGACCCATTTTTCATAAATGCGCGCACCGTTTCCGTGCTCCGGCAGATTGCTCTTTGCGGCCGCGAGATGCTGCATAAATTCCGGCTCGATCGACTGTCCCGAACATTCCTCGGCGAGCCGGAGTGCGCGTCCTGCGTAATGGATCACCTGGACGGTTTCAAGACCTGAGAGTTCGTCAAAGAACCAGCCGCAGCTGGTGTACATGAGCATGGCGTGACGCTGCATCTCGAGCAGCTTCAAAGCCGCGGTCTCTTCTTCCCCATTGAGTTGCCGCCCAGCGTGTTCGGCAAAAAAAGCAGCACGGGATTCTTCCGAACGGTCGAGGATCACTCGAATGTAGTCGTCGCGCGCAGCCCAGGGATCGCGAACATACCCGCTTAGGCGAGATTCGAAGATAGGTGCGAGACAATCCCGCAACCAATCCAGAGCTTCACGCAGCGGAGCCCGCCACTGTTGATTCCAGGGATGTCCGCCGGAGTGGCAGCCGCAATCACTCCGCCAGCGCTCCACGCCATGCATACAACTCCAGGAGCTGTTCTCGACGATTTCCACGAGGTCTTCATTGGGATACTTCTCAAGGTACTCGCCGTAGTTGGTCAGCTGCGCGAGACTGTTCTTCTGAATTTCTTCCAGCGCATACGTCAGCGCCATCTCCCCGAATCGGTGGTGGTGCCCATAGCTTTCCCCATCCGTGGCGATGTGCACCAACTGCGGGAATTGCCGGGTCGCTGCAAATCCGCTCATCAGACGGTCGGCAAAGCGTTTGCCGTCGCTCAACAGCCCTTCAAAGGCGACCGCTTGCGAGATTGGTCCATCGTAGAAAAACAGGTTCAGCCGTTTTTTGGAGGGCAGCTTAGCGACATAGGGATGCGCGGGATCAATGCGGGACCCAGTCACGTCATGGTACCGGCCGCTGCGCTTGCTGCGCACGCGTTTGGCCTGAGGCGGAGCGAGGATGGTGAACAAGATTCCGTTTTCAGCCAGAACTTCCAAACTCTCGGTATCCGCCGCTGTTTCCGGCAGCCACATGCCTTCCGGCTTGCGCCCAAACCGGCTTTCGAAATCGGCGATTCCCCACTTCACTTGCGTGACCTTATCCCGCCGATTCGCCAACGGGAAGATCATGTGGTTATAGCCTTGCGCAATGGCCGATCCATGTCCGGAAAATCGCTGACGGCTCTCTTTGTCAGCTTCAACGATCGCCGCGTGCACGTTCGGAGCCAGTTCCTTCATCCATGACAGCAGCGTAGGACCGAAGTTGAAGCTGATATGCGCATAGTTGTTCAGCAGCTTCACAATGCGGTTCTCCACATCGACGATGCGCGAGGCGGCGTTCGGGGCGTAGCACTCCGCGGTGATGCGCTCGTTCCAGTCGTGATAAGGATAGGCCGAGTCCTGCAATTCGATAGCTTCCAGGTAGGGATTCTCGCGCGGCGGCTGATAGAAGTGCCCATGAATGCAAACGTAATTCACTGAACCTCCTGGCAGGCACGATTTGCAAAAACTACCAACGAGTATGGCGCGAGCCGCAATTCCCGCTGCGGCAGCGACGCTGGCTCGGAGTCATGACCTAATCCGCTCCACGAACCCTCCGCCGAATACAGTAGTGACGCCCAGTTGCCGTCCAGTTCCGGCAGATTAAGGTTGACGGGGAATTCCTCAAAATTCATGACTACGGCTAGATCTCGCGAACCTGTCTGGTACGTCAACAATACCTGGCAGTCGCCGATCTCGCGGACCTTATGAGAACTCGCCGACGCGATCCCGAACTCGCTACGCAACCGAATCAACGTCTGGTAAAAGCGAAGAAGAGTCTTATGAGGCTCCTTTTCTTCGAGAGAATGGTCCAGGTGAGATCGAATGAAGGTCTGCTCGTCCTGTGGATCGGGCACAGCCTCCTCCCAGCCAAAAGCGGCGAACTCTTCGCGACGCCCACGCCGGACCGCTTCGACCAACGCCGGATCTCCGTGGCTGGTGAAATACTGAAACGGTGCCGTCTCTCCGTATTCCTCTCCCATAAAGATCAGCGGGGTGAAGGGAGACAGCAGGGTGACTCCGGCGGCGAGTTTGAGAGCTTCAAATGGCACCGTAGTGGATAGCCGATCCCCTGCAGCGCGATTTCCCACCTGGTCGTGATTCTGGTCGCAAACGACGAATTTTGAGGGCGCAAGTTCCGGAGGCTGATTGCCGTGGCTGCGCTGTCGGTGTGACGAGTATTGCCCACGATAGTGCCACCCGTCCTGGAGAGTCGATACCAGCGGCTGGATTCCGCCGAAATCCTCGTAGTAGCCGCGGTTCTCCTTCGTCAGCAAGGTATGTACGGAGTGATGGAAGTCATCGCTCCACTGCGCGTCGAGTCCGTAGCCCCCTTGAGCAGGATCACGCAGCAGACGAGAGTCGTTGAGATCGCTCTCCGCAATGAGCTGGATTGGCCGCCCCAGCTTTTGCGAGAGTTCGTCCGCCGCTTGCTTGAGTTCTGACAGGAAATGTTGTGCGCTGAAATCGAAGATGCCATGGACAGCATCCAGCCGCAAGGCATCAAAGTGGTAGTCTTCGAGCCAATACAACGCGTTTTCGCGAAAGAATCTTCTCACGTCGTTGCTGCCGGGACCGTCGAAATTTAGAGCCTGACCCCACGGAGTTCGATAACGATCGGTGAAATACGGAGCAAATGCATTAAGGTAGTTGCCTTCCGGCCCGAGATGGTTGTAAACCACATCCAGGATGGCGGCTAAGCCATGCCCGTGAATGGCGTCGACCAGCCGGTGCAGACCCTCCGGTCCGCCGTAAGAATTCTGCGGCGCATACTCGTAGACTCCATCGTATCCCCAGTTGCGTGCTCCCGGAAATTGCGCAACCGGCATGATCTCGATGCCGGTGACGCCAAGTTCCACTAAGCGCGCCAGGTGGGGCACCAGCGCCTCGAACGTGCCTTCTCGCGTGTATGTGCCCACGTGAAGTTCATACAGAATGCTTCCCTGCAGTTTTCCGCCCTTCCAATTGTGATCGGTCCAGCGGAACGCGCCGGTATCCACCACTTGCGATGGACCATGGACCCCTTCTGGCTGGAATCGAGACGCGGGGTCGGGGAGTTCGCGCCCATCTTCCAGCCGATACCAGTAGCGGGTTCCCGCTGAAACATCTCTGACCACAGCCTGGTGATAGCCACCCTGGAGGGTCTCCATGGGGATCGTGCGTCCGTTCTCAGCCAGCTTGATAGACACAGACTTCGATTGCGGAGCCCACAGCAGAAACTGCCAGCTCCCATCCGGCAGCCGGTTGGCACCTATTCGATTGGCTTTGAGCGCAGCGGTAAGAGACATCGTTCCGGTTATTTGCACTAGACATCGAAAATGCGATATGCCGCTGCAGGCTGCCGTCTCTCCAGCAACGTGATGGCGATGTTATAGACAGGAGCTCCGCCTGGAGTCTTGCCTTCCAACGCCCCGTGATGTGCGTGTCCATGAAGCACGAGGTCAGCCCCGTGACGGTCCACGACCTCCGCCAGCCGCGACGTACCCATGAAAGGAAATATCTCTGCCGCCTCCCCTTGCACCGTAGCTGCAATAGGCGAATAGTGCAGCACCACGACCCTCTTCGGGGTGCGGAGCTGCGCCATCGCGCGTTCCAGTTTGACAGCCTCATCAATCGACGCCTGGACAAAGGTCTTCAGTTCCGTCTCTCCGAAAGCCGTCAACATCCCGCGTCCGAAGCCTCCCACGAACCCCTTCGTCCCGGCGAATCCAACCCCATCCCGCTCGTACGCCGTACCGTCGAGAACTTTAATGCCGGCAGCGCTCATCATTTTGATCAACTCTACCTGCCGGTTGCTTTCGTAGTCGTGATTGCCGAGTACAGCGATCGTCGGAATGCGCGAGCGGACTACAACATTGAGCAGCGGTTCCATTTCGTCTGGCTGGCCGTAGTTGGTCAGGTCCCCGGCCAGAACGAAAACGTCGGCCTCTTCGCGCACGCGGCTCAACTGATCGTGCAACGCGCTTTGCCGCGAGGGAGAGAAATGCAAATCGGCCGTGGCTGCAATCCTCATATCGCTTTGCCGTTGGACTTTAGATTCCGCAGGCGGCGTTCGCGATTCTCCTGCATCAGGTTGGCCATTCCCCATTCATTGATATCAATGGCGAACATCTTGTCATCGATCAGGCTGCCGCGAAACTTGGCGCCGGGATCTGAATGGGCGATGGCATTGCGGTATCGATCAATCAACTCCTGCCACAACTCTTTAGGCACGTAGTTGGTCTGAGCAGGATACACATAACGGAAAAGCACCATCGCCCAGAACAGCATCTCCCAGTTCTCTCCGATCAGCTTCAGGACTCGTTGCCAGTCGAGTTTGCCCTGGGTGCCATAGATGACGTGCGCGATATCGGCTCCGTCGAAGCGCTCGCGCCGCGTAACAAAAAGCTTTGACGCCATTAACTCCTCGCTGGCCAGTACCCGCGTGTTCACGTCATAGATTACGGCCGGTGTAGAGCGCTCGATCCAGGAGTCTTCCACAGTGATCACGGCATTGCTCATTCCCGTAATCAGATCCACAAAGAATTCGCCGCGGTGAGCTTTGAAAAGCCATACGGGATCGCAAACTTCACACTCGAAGCCTTCCTGTTGCAGAATCTTTAAAGCTTTGGTTGCATTTGCCGAGGTCAGAAACAAGTCCAGATCTTTCGTATCGCGAGAGATTCCAGTGTGTTGGCGCAGTGCAAACGCACCCGCTACCGCGAACGGCACCTGCTTCTTTTCCAGAAGCTCAAGAATCTCACGAAAGAGAACCAGTTGTAGCTCCGGGATTACCGAAGGCTGCGACGAAGTTTCGGGCACGATACCTGAATGGCGCTCGGCCATAGGACTCCTTGGATGTGAAAGAAAGATCGCGCGGCAATGCTCAACAGGTTACTGCCTTTGCGGCGGCTGATCAGCATACTTGGCAACCTGGTTCCACAAACCCGCGGCTCGTTTCCGGAGCTTGCGTTTTACCCGCAAGAATGTCTCGCTCTGGCATCCTTCGAGCCGTACAGAGCGGGCTTCGTCCATGGCAGCCTCATTCCGCGCGCACCGCAGCGACAACGCAATGCAGAACCGACCCTAGTCGCCCTTGTGTCTACGAGTCCATCCGGTATTGGCTGTAAGCTCGTACGGTATTAGTAGATAAGAGCCGACTAGTAGGCCCAGAAGGGTCCCCTTCCCGCCGGGGTACTACGCGCCTCAATGGCAGTAAAAACGCTTCGCCCGTAGAAGAAAGGCAGCCCCCAATCGAAGGTGCCCGGATTGGGACCGCCGAGAGTTTCAAATACGAAGTCCCCACGATTGGAGAAGAGCGAATCCGCATTCGCGATGCTGAAATCAATCGTCTGACTCGGGCTGCCCGATGACGTCACCGCGGATAGTTTCTGCGTAGATGTCGGGCAATAGAAGCCAGAGCTGTTGCTGCACGTGGGTAGCCCAGCGGTGTTGCTGTTCAGGAAAAACAACGCATTGGAACCGCTGTCGACGAAAGCCGGATACGTCTGCCCCTTGAACGTGGTCTTGAACTCCCCACTGGAGTTCACCGGGAATACCTCAGCTTTGCCCAAGGCGTTGTTGGATTGCGTGCCAATCCCAAATATCATCGATCCGCTCAAGCTCGCTGCTGAACCAGTGAGCGCCGGCAGTTGGATGATCACCCCATTATTGTCGCTCGGAAAAAGAGCAACAGGATTTTGAACTTGCTGTGCGACCGGTTCCGCCGCGATCTGGCAAGAGCTCCCCGCGCAGTCATAATACATCCCCGGCTTCGACGACCCCGCCTGAGCGCATGCTCCACCGCAGTCAGCGGCAAACGGGCCGACCCCTAGAATGCCGTTGGCGCCCAGCGTCTGCAAGCTGTCGTTTTCCGGAACTCCAGTGTTTTTGCAGGCAGAAGGCACAGCGGCAAACGTCGGATCGATCACCTGCACCGGAACATTGCCGGCTTGTTCGCCGGAAATTATCACGTCAGCCGTGTTCACCGAACCCCAGGTGTACCCGCTTACGAATAGCGCACACTCGCCCACATTGCCGTTTGATCCCTTCTGCTGGGGCAGAGGCAGGGTCAGGGCGCCACCACCAGCCGATGACAGGATCCGTAGCCCGAATGAGCCGGTGTCCACCAGAATGCCATCAATCGTCTGACAGTTGGAAGTGGAGGGCACGCAGAGGGTAACACTGGTAAATAGCCCATTTGCGTAGTTCCCTGCGGGCCCTGAGTTCACTACGATGGGCTGAATGTTGCTTGCCGACGCGGCGATTGGAAGCATGGTGCTCTTATGCGAACTGCCACCTCCGCAGGAGAGAGACACACTCGCGACAGCCCATACCATCATTCCCGAGAACTTCACCGGATCTCCTCGTTGCGAACCTCGGATGGCATCTGGTCGGCAAGGTAGGCTCGTCCGACGAAAGATCGCATGTGGCCGCCAAGTTCCACCACCAGCCCGGGATGCTGAATAATCAGCGGGCTGTGGCCGCCCGGACGATTCTGCGCCTGCGCAGCCTTCTGGAACTCTTCAAAATACGATCCCAATAGCTGCTTCATGTCCGGAAGCGTCGGACCCTGCCAGGAAACCGCGAAAATCTTTCCGGAAGCCGACGCATATTCCCGCACCACCACTCCCGCCGCAGAGCGAAGCTCATGAATCGTATAACTCTGCCCTGCCGTAACACGCATACTGGCGTTGATACGGACTCGGTCGGCCTGCACCGAAGAGACATCTTCCCCCAGCACCGCGAACCCAGGAAGGCTGCACGCAGCGGCTAAGGCCGCAATCACAAACACTTTCCCGGTTGTGGGTATTTTCCAGATCGTTGGGTGCGCTCCAGGGTGATAAGGCGTTGCAGAATTAGAAGATGAATCCGCTATGCAGGTTGCCACCGCTCACCTCTCCGAATGATCTCAAAGGTTTGTACCTACCGCTTCCGTTCGAAGTACAAGGTTTCCCGTACTGACACACTTGCATTCCGAGATTAGCCTCGACATGGAGTTCTCAGGCCCATTGGAATAGAAGCGGGCCGAGCAGCAACCCTGCGCTTTCGCCCGACGTAGATCGATGCCGCACGTCCGCAAGGCGGCGGTAAGCATAGAGAGGATGACCACCATGAAGCTGAACAATGTTGTGAAGTCGATTTTGAAGACGGCTGTCTACCTGATGGACCAGACCGCGGACACCGTGGACCGCGCTTCCAGCCGCGCGTCCGAGATGGCCGAAGACGCGCGCGACGCGATTTATCCAAGAGAAGATCACACCGTGCGAAATCTCCTGGCATTCGCCGCCGGAGTCGGAGTGGGCATCGGAGCCGGAATGTTGTTGGCTCCCTCCAGTGGAGCGGAACTTCGCAATAACATCACCGACAAAGTGCAGGAGATTACTAACCGGGTCAGCAGCCGCGCTGACACCTATTCCACCGGAACAGAGGGCGGCGGCGCGTAGCAACGTCGCGCTGTCATGGCGGCAATCACAATTGCGGTATATACATCGCTTTGCTACGAGGAGTTTTCATGCGACTTGGGAATCAACTACTAGGCTTGGCTTTGGCCATGGCGCTGGCAAATGTCGCCTATGCGCGCGTTCCGCAGGACAGTCCGAAGCAAGATATGAAGGACGCGGGTCACGCCACTAAGAACGCAGCCAAAGATACCGGGCGTGCCACCAGCAACTCCGCTAAGAGAGCCGGCCACAAGACAAAGACCACCAGCAAAAAGGCTGCCCACAAAACCGCGCGTAAAGCGCGTCACGGTGCAGCCAAGGTCGAACAAAAGACCCAACCGTAGCGACTTCCTGCAGGGACAGCCGCGCTCGGCTGTCCGGCTTCCGTAGGGACAGCCGCCTCGGCTGTCCGGCAGGGCGGAGCCCTGCAGGCACGTGCTCTGAAGACCAGATTCTGCGGAGCTTCGCTCCGCTGGACAGCCGGTGGCGGCTGTCCCCACAAAACCCTAGTTGCGTTGCACGGAATGGATCGGGAGCTTGGCAACGACATGCGTGCCCAATGAACTGGACGAGATCTCCAGCCTTCCGCCCAATCGATGCACGCGCTCCCTCATGCCCAGGATGCCGACCCCGGGCCGGGAGGTTCGGCCTGCCACCTCCGATTCGAACGAGAATCCCTTTCCTTCATCGCTAACTTCCACCAGGACCTCGTTATCCTTACTAACAACGCGGATCAAACCTGTCTTGCTTTCGGAATGACGGTGAATGTTGGTAAGACATTCCTGAACCAGACGGAAGATAGTGGTCTCCAGGAGCTGAGGAAGCCGACCCAGATTGCCGGGCACGTCCAGCGTCACGGTCAGGCTGCTGCGCGTGGCGAAGCCGTCCACGTACCAGCGCAGCGCGGAAGCCAGGCCCGCTTCATCGAGAAGAGGTGGATGCAGCAAGTAAGACATCGATCGAAGCTGGCGGCTCATTTCTTCCACCACGGCTTCCGTGTCCTCGAGTATGCGCTCCCCCTCCGGACTGGCGTTTGCGAATTCAGATTTCAACTGGTTCACATTCAGTTTCAATGCCACCAGCAACTGACCCGTGCTGTCGTGCAATTCCCGGGAGATTCGCCGCCGCTCGTCATCCTGCGCCTGCAGCAAGAAGCTCGAGAGCTTTTGCACCTCCGAAATCTGCCGTTGCAGTTCTGCCGTCCTCTGCTGCACCCGCGTCTCCAGCGTCTCGTTGATGGCCCCTAATTCCTGCTTCGCTGCTTCTGCTTCTTTGGCCTGGCGCCATGCTTCTCTTTGCGCCTCCCGCATGCGCAGCAGGGCTTTCACGGTAGCCAGGAATTCCTGCTGATCGATGGGCTCGGAAAGATAGGCGTCAGCGCCGCCCTCCAGTCCACGCACCTTGTCGCCTGAGCTGACGCACGCAGCTGACAAGTGAAGAACGGGGATTTCGCGCGTAGCAGGGTCACTCTTCAGCCTGCGGCACACTTCAAAACCGTCCATATCCGGGAGGTTGATATCGAGCGTAATCAGAACGGGTTCTTCCCTTGCCAGTCGCAGGGCCTCCGCGCCGGTTGCGGCCTCGAGGACGCGGAAACCTGCACCGCGAAGCCGGCGCGCCAGCGAATAACGAGTAGCCTCATCGTCATCGACGGCTAGAACTGTTTGTGCGGTGCTTGTGGTCAGCATTTTTTATACTCAGCCCTTCTACTCGGCAGCTACGACTTGATCGTGCGTGGGAAGGAGCGTCAGTCCCGCCTTGCGAAAGGCCTCAGAAAAACTTGCCAGAGCACTCTCACGGGAGCTCATGACAGTCTTCGAGATGATGTCGATGGCGGCGCTCAGCCGCGCTTGCTCTTTCTTGTCGAGATCCTTGGAGGTATGGATCACTACCGGAATCGATCTGGTGGCCGGATCCGCGCTCAGCTCTTGCAGCACTTCGAATCCACTGAGGTCGTCCATGATCAGGTCGAGCACGATCAGAGCGGGGATCAACTCGCGAGCCATCCGCAGACCCTCAATCCCTCCACCGGCTTCCGCAATCTCATAATTTGCGTGCGACAGCACACCCCTGATGAGATATCGCGAAGTCGCATCGTCGTCGATCACGAGGAGCGGGTGCGATGCAAACGAAGTTTCCAACTGCTTCATCAGCCATGCCCGGCTGACGGGTTTTGGATGGAACCCATTAGCTCCCAAAGCCAGCGCTTTCTCCCGGTTATCCACCACGGTGATGACATACACCGGTATCTCGCGAGTGGCCGGGTCCGCTTTCAGATCCTGCAGAAAGTCCCACGAGTGCTCGCCGTGCAACAGTACATCGAGGAGGATAGCGCACGGTCGGACCGAGCGAATGGCAGCTCGCGCCTCTGTGACACTGCTGGCTGGTACCACTTGAAAGCTCGAGTCCTTCAGGTACTTCTCGTAAATGAACAGCGCCTCGCGGTTGTCCTCAACCACAAGAACCGGCAACTTGGTGGCATCGAGTTCCGGTTTCAGCTCGGGCGCTTGCGCAACTTCGGTGGCGTCATGGAACAGCATTGGAATCCTGACCGTGAATACCGAGCCCACCCCGACTTCACTGGTCAGAGAAACATGGCCGCCAAGTAACTGCGCCAGTTTGCGCGACAGCGGCAGGCCCAGCCCCGATCCCTTGGCAACTTTCTGCATCTTGCCTTCGACCTGTGTCCACTCCTGGAAAATGCGCTCTTGATCCTCCGCCGCGATTCCAATTCCTGTATCCGAGACCTCGAACGCGATGGTCTGGTCCTGGTCGCGGGAGACAACCACCCGCACCTCGCCGCGTTCGGTAAACTTCAATGCATTGGAAATCAGATTCCGCAGAATCTGCGACAACTTGGCTTCGTCGCTGTAAATTTCGATATCTTCGTCAGGATCATCGAAGACGAGCCGCACCGACGAATTCTGTGCCAGCAGGGGACGAAGCATGCCGCGCAGCGCCGCGAATAATGTCTTGATGTCAAAGCGCGACGGACGCATCGTCACCTTCCCCGCTTCCACCTTGGCCAGGTCCAGCAGATCGTTTACCAGGTCACTGAGGTCTTGCGCGGAATTCTTGATGAATCGGACCTGCTTCTCCTGCTCCTCACTCAATTCTCCATCCATGCGGTCGAGCAGGATCTGGCTCAACGCCATAATGGAATTCAGCGGGGTGCGAAACTCATGGCTCATGTTGGACAGGAAGTGACTTTTCAACTCGGACGCGCGCTGCAGGAAATCAGCTCTGTCATCGAGTTCTGCGTAGAGCGCCACCACGCCCCGATTGGTCTCGTCCAGCTCCCGGTTTAGTTGCGCCAGTTCCAATTGGCGCGTGCGCAATTCGTCCAAAGCCCTCAGCAGTTCCTGATTCTGCTGTTGTAATTCTTCATAGGCATTCCGTGGATCTTGCGACTCGATGTGCGCGAGCAGATCGTCGAGGCTCCTCTTGTTAAGACCGGGGAACCGCAGCGGGAGGTTCTTACCGAGCACGACCTTCGTCCCTCGGGAAGTACTCTCCACTGTGAACACGTCCATCAATCGCCGGGCTCCAATCATTCCCAGCCCCATGCCCGTTCGTGACACGTATTTGCCGTCGAGGATTTCGCGCAGGTTCTCGATCCCGCGCCCCTTGTCGCTCACGGTGATGGATAACGCTGCCGTCGGTGGCTTTTCAATCTGAAACTCGACCGAGCCTCCGCCCGCATACTGGAAGGCATTCCGCGCAACTTCCGACAAGGCGGTCGCGATGCGGGTTTGGTCCTGTGAGTCAAATTTCAGAGCCGCTGCGATCTGGCGTGCGCGCTGCCTCACCAGCACCACGTCATGCTCGTGGCGGATTTCCATTCGCAACAGCGGTAAGGCCATAGGGAAACTACTCCACATTCTTCGCTACCAGCACAGTGACGTCATCGCGTAGCCGTTCGAAATCGCGGTACAGTACGGCCGCGATCACGCTTGCGTGCTTTCTCGTAATTCCAGGATATTGGTTCAGATCCCACTTGGAACCGAGTCCATCGGAATGCATGATAAGCACACTCTCCGGGTCCCAAGGGAAGGCGAACTCCTGGATCTTGTGGAGTTGGTGCCCCAGAGTCCCATTATGCGAGGCCATGCCTCGACGCGAATTCGCAGTTATCAATGTTCCGGAGATGTTCCCCACTCCAGAAAAGGACATAAGTTTCTTCTCTTGCGAAATTGCCGCGATCGCTGCCGATGCCCCCCGAGTCTTGCGCAACGCATCGTGAAAGTCTTGCAGAATCGTCGCCGGCGAGAGCGATTCGCTTGCGTCCAACACCCGTTCCGCTTCACGTGCAGCCTCGGCCGCATAGGGGCCGTGCCCCAGGCCGTCGACCACCATGAATAGATGGGTCCCGTTGCAGGGGCGGGATCTCCAGCCATCCCCGCATACCGATTCCCTCCGCATGGCGAGGGAAACGGCTCCCACTTGGAACGGCAATCCAAGGTCAGGGGCTTTTCGTTTTGGCCAGAATTCGGCCAGTACGCACGTACCACGCTGCGCTAGCGTGTACACGTCAAAGTGTGTGGATAGCCTCTGGACTGCACCCAACCCGTTACCCGCCGTACCAGAGGTCGAATACCCGTCTTCTAGAGCTCGGCCGAGATCTGGGATTCCCGGCCCTTTGTCCAAAGCCAACACCCGCAACGCGGCGCTTCCCTCCTGGGTAATACTCTGGCAAACAATCGTGCCCGAGCCGGCGTGCGTCAAGATGTTGGTGGCCAATTCGGTGACTGCAATCGCGACAGCACCGCGCTCGGTCTCGCTAAGTCCGCTTTTCTCCGCGCAATGGACTGCCAGCCGTCGTGCCTCTCCGGCATGAGAAGCGTCGCTGAGTTCCACAAACTGTTGCGCGTAGGGCTGATGAACTGCTACTTCCATCGTGTCACCGTAACGGTGGTTCCCGCCCCCACCCGGGAATTGATCTCAAATTCATTGACCAGCCGCTTGGCACCGCCTAATCCCAGTCCCAGGCCGGACCCGGTCGTGAAACCATCGCGCAGGGCTAGTTGGATGTCTTGAATCCCCGGACCGTGGTCGTGAAATTTCAGGCGGAGGCCCACTCGCGGTCCGTTCAGCGTGATCAACTCCATCTCACCCCCCTTGCCGTGAACGAGGGTGTTGCGGGCGAGTTCGCTGGCTGCGGTCACCACTTTGGTCTGATCCACCAGCGAGAAACCCAATCTTGCAGCTGCGTCGCGAACCAATCGGCGCACCGTCACAACATCGGATTCCGTTACCACCGCCATCGCGTCAGTGGATACTACTGCCATAAAGGCTATCCCTCCGGTCGTCCAGGGAATTGCGCAGAAGTTCCATTCCGGCATCCACGTTCAATGCGGTTCTTACACCCGTCAGCGACATTCCCAGTTCCACCAGGGTGATGGCAACTGCCGGCCGCATTCCCACCACCACCGTGTCCGCATCCAGCACGCGCGACATGGAGGCGATGTTGCCCAGCATTCTTCCAATAAACGAATCTACGATCTCCAGGCTGGAAATATCGATCAACACTCCCTTGGCGCCCGTCTGGCTGATGCGGTTGGTCAGGTCATCCTGCAGCGTCATCGCGAGCCGGTCGTGCATATCCACCTGGATCGTCACCAGGAGATATTCGCCCATCCGCAGAATTGGAATTCGTTCCACCAGCCCTCCTAGTTGTCGCGCTTCGTTTCCCGCTTATCGGAGCGTACGAAGGCAAACCCTGCTCTGTGCATTGCTAGGCCGAAGGCATCCGAGAGTGTAGCCTTGGTTGTCACATCCAGGAGATTGATTCCTAAATGGACGATGGTTTGCGCAATTTGTGGACGCACTCCGCTGATGATGCAGTCGGCGCCCATCAGTCTGGCTGCAGTCACCGTCTTCAGCAGATGCTGGGCGACTACCGTGTCCACGGTCGGCACGCCGGTGATGTCGATGATCGCCACTCGCGAATTCGTCTGCACAATCGCTTCCAGCAGCGATTCCATCACGACCTGCGTGCGCGCGCTGTCCAGGGTGCCAATCAATGGAAGGGCCAGAATTCCTTCCCACAGCTTCACCACCGGGGTGGAGAGTTCCAGCATGTCTTCCTGTTGCCGGCGGATCACCTCTTCCCGGGATTTCATGTACGCCTCAGTTGTGTATAGCGCAAGGCTGTCGAGCAGTTCCGTCGCACTCCACATCTGCTCGGCCATGGCAACTGGATCTTTGCTGTGAGCCTCACGAATGGCGGTGAACAAAGGCCGCTTTAGCGAGAGAACGAAAATAGCGGTCTCCCGAGGAGTGAAGCCTTTCTGAGCTCGCACGTGAGAGATATCCGTGAGTATTTCGTGCACGGGTTCGTAGGCCGCGGCCTGCGTGTTAGTACCCGTCGCGCTTGCGCGGGCTAGCAAGTCTAAGAATTGACTGCACTGCGCCTGTAGCTCTGACTCCTTCATCAGATCGCCGCGGCGGGTTGACCCGCTCATCTCGCGCAGCCATTCGGCCAGAATCGCCTCTCGACGCTGCTCGATGATAGAGGCCAAAGTGGCGTTTTGGTTTACAGTGCTCGTTGGCATGCGATGTTCCTCCAGAAAGCAGAAAAGGTGAGAAGCTGGGAGGCTGCCTCGGCGTTTGTTCCCGTCGTAGGGATCCGCGGCAGCTAGTGAATGCGTGGATTATAGCTCAGTTGCTCAGCGCGCTTGATTCGGAACTGCTTCTCTTCGCCTTGATCGCGGTTTCCCGCTCCTCTAAAAGACGGGTGATCTCCCGGACCAGTTCCATCAGTTTCTCCGGGTCCTGTTCCTTCGAAGCCAATTCGCAAAGACGCATCCACTCTTGCTTGTGTTCCGAACTCATAGTTCTAATTCCTGGAAACCTCTGACGGAATTCAAATACTGGGCACTGCTACAGTCGCATTCTTTCCCTCTCCGCTGAAAGGGGGACTTCTCCTGAAAATAAGGGTTGCTGTAGGGGAAACCATTACAGACGTGCGTTCCACTTGTGGAAAGTGCATAATTTCCCGAGAACCCTCTTTCATCGTGCCGGGACCCCAGCAAACATCGCCGACTATTCTGTACGTGGACGATACCGAGGCTCAGCGCTATGCCGTGTCTCGAGTGTTGCGGCGCGCGGGATTCGAGGTACGGCAAGCCAGTTCGGGACGCCAAGCTCTCGAAATGAGCGCCTCTGGCCCAGACATGGTAGTGCTGGATGTCAATCTTCCCGACATCAACGGCATTGAAGTCTGCAAACGGATCAAGGCTGACGAATCCACCTCGCACATCCCCGTTTTGCAGGTCTCCGCGACATTGGTGGATACCAGACATCGCGTTGCTGGACTGGAAGGCGGGGCTGACGCGTACCTGGTTCAGCCCATTGATCCTGACGAGCTGGTCGCCACCATAAGATCCCTCCTACGCATCCGCAGGGCGGAAGAAGAGGCCCGCAGAAGAGCGCAGGAAATTGAAACGATTTACAACTCCGCGCCGGTCGGATTGGCGATGCTGGACACGGATCTGCGCTTCACCAGAGTGAACCAACTACTTGCCCACATTGATGGGCTCCCTGTGCACGAACACATCGGACGCCCCATGCGGGAGTTAGTGCCTGAGATAGAGGCCAAGGTCGGTCATTTCTTTCGCCAGGTCCTTTCCACCGGCGAACCTCTGGTGAACCTTGAAATCAGGACTCCGGCGCCGGCCCAGCCGGGTCTGATGCGCGACTGGCTGGTGAACCTGCATCCGCTGAAGAACGAGCGGGGGCAAGTGGCTGGCGTGAACGCAGTGGTTCAGGAAATTACCGATCGCAAGCGGGCGGAAGAAGAAATCAAGAAGAGTCAGGAACTTTTCCAGGCTTTCATGGACAACATGCCAGTCTTTGCGTACATGAAAGATGAGAATGGACGGTATATCTTCCACAACCGAGCCGTCGGACTCCGCTTCCCTCATCTGTGCCCTACCGTGGGCAAGGATGACTCCGAGCTGTTTCCCCCGGAAGTCGCCGAGACGTTCCGTCGCAACGATCAGATGGTACGCGAGTCAGGCAAGCCCGCGGAGTTCACCGAGACCCTCGGCGACGTAGAATGGCTTTCCATTAAGTTTCCCTTCACGGACCGCCAGGGCAAAGTGCTCCTCGCCGGCGTATCCGTAGATGTCAGCGAGAGAAAGCAACTCGAGAAACTGACCATCATGCAAGAGACGCAGCGACAGCTTCTGGAGCACGAAATTCTAGCCCGCGAGAGCGAGCGCGAGCGCCTGGCCCGCGAACTGCACGACGAGTCCGGCCAGATGCTCACCTCGCTGTTAGCGGGTCTTCGCCTCATCGAAGAGTCCAGGACGGTGAAAGACGCCAAGAAGCAGGCACGCGCGCTTCGCGAACTCACCTCTCAAGCCATCGGCGACGTGGGAAGACTTTCCCGCGACTTGCACCCCATCGTGCTCGATGATCTGGGCTTCGCGGTCGCGCTCCGGAATTACGTGAACCAATATTCCACGTTGCACGCCATCAACACTCAGTTGGAAATTGCGGGCCTGGACACCCATCGCCTCCCTCATCCCATGGAACGCGGCCTGTACCGCATCACGCAAGAAGCGCTGACGAACGTGGCCCGGCACGCTCGGGCAACCGAAGTGGCTGTGGTCGTGCGCCTTCAAGATCATCACCTCACGATGATCATTCGCGACAACGGCCGCGGATTCTCCACGTTGCACCAGGATAATAGCGGCAGAAAACCTCTCGGTCTGCAAAGCATGCGCGAGCGGGCCTCCATTATGGGCGGCGAGCTCAAAGTCGAATCCGCTCCGGAACAAGGCACCTGCATCACCGTAAACGTGACCATCCCGGCCGGCGCCGAAGACTCGGCCCGCGAAATCGATTCAGAAGATTCCGGGAGGTCGGCCGTCTAGCCAACGCTATGGCCACTGCTGACAAGATCCGCGTCCTGATCGTCGACGATCATGCCATCCTGCGTGCCGGTCTTCGCATGCTGATCGATTCCCAGCCCGACATGAAGGTGATCGCAGAAGCTCCCAACGGGGAGGAGGCCGTCCGTCTGGCAAGCGCCGAGCACCCCGATGTGGTCATTCTCGACATCACCATGCCCGGCGGTGGCGGCCTGCGTGCCGTCTCGGAAATTCTAAAAGTCTGCGTCTCTACGCGGATCCTGCTGCTCACCATGCACGAGGAGCCCGCCTACCTCCGTACTGCCTTGGCCTCGGGGGCGGCCGGCTATGTGCTGAAAAAAAGCGTAGACGCCAATCTTCTCGCCGCAATTCGCTCCGTCCACAAGGGCCGTTCCTACGTTGATTCCGAACTGGCCAGCGCCCTGATTCAGCACGCGCTTCCGGATATTGGCCAACCAGGACGTCCGGATGAGGTTTTGAGCGAACGTGAGCTTCAGGTGCTGAAGCTGGTTGCGGAAGGATTCAGCAGCCGTGAAATTGCGGAACAGATTTTCATTGGGGTAAAGACGGTGGAGACCTATCGTGCGCGATTTGCCGAAAAACTGGGCCTGAAATCACGCGCGGATCTCGTGCGCTATGCGCTGGAAGTCGGTTTGCTCTCCCCTGAACGATTCAGTATCGCCGAAAAACGCGAGAAGAAAACGCCAGATCGACACGCCAAATAGGAGCAGCGCCCATGAACATCCGCCTCGTGATCCTGAGTTGCGTTATTGTCGCCGTTACCTTGTCCATTCCCTGCTACCCGCAAAACCAGCCGCAGCCGGCAACCTTGCGGAGCATTCTGCTGCACGAACTCCGTACCACGCACAATCAGGCCGATTGGTTCGCTCCTATTTCTGCCGCCGTGGACGGACTCAGCGCGGAGCAAGCACGCTGGCAACCGCCCGCCGGAGCGCATTCCGCTGGCCAGCTTACGTATCACTTACTGTTTTGGAATCGCCGCACCCTGGAAAAACTCCAAGGCAAGCCCGAAGCAAAGTTCAGCGGCAACAACGACGAGACCTTCACCAATTTCGACGACAAGCAATGGGCCGATGTGGTCAAGCAACTTGATCAGGTAATGACGGATCTGGAGAAGGTGGTGGAATCAGCCGACGAAAAAAAGCTCGTCTCCATCGCGCCGACCATTGCGAATATTTCCACGCACAACGCCTATCACGTCGGGCAGATCGTCTATGTGCGCAAACTGCAAGGCTCCTGGAATCCGGAAAAAGGCGTGAAGTAGGATGCACACACTCGCACGAATTTACTTGCCATCACGCCCATGATCGAGTAAGGGTGCCGAACGTTTTCTTGCGCGACGCCATTTTCCCGATACAATTCTTGCCGCATGCTACGCACTGAACTGTACGCCGATCCTAGCGGCCGTTTTCTGCACGAACTGGTTCTGGATTCCTGCCGAAGCAATAGCAACAAAACCGCACTGGTGGACGCCTCCAACGGACGCCGCCTGACCTATGCCGAGTACGGCGAGACCGTTGAGGCCGTGGCGCGGGGCCTGGCAGCTGCCGGGGTGAAGCCTGGTGATGTAGTTGCTATTTTCCTCGCGAACTCGTGGGAATTCTGCACATCTTTTCACGGCGCTCAACTGGCGGGCGCCATTCCCACCCTGCTGAACCCGACCTATCGCGAGCGCGAAGTGCGCTACCAGTTGGAGAACTCCGGCGCGGTTCTGCTGATCACCGATGGCGCAAACATTGCCGGCATCAACCTTGGCGGACTGCCGAACCTGAAGCGTGTCTATACCACCCGTCAGCCGGCGCCGGGTACTGACTCTTTCGGCGATCTCCTGCACGCCGGATCGGCGCCATATCCGAAGCCGGAGCGCGCCTCCGATCAGACTCTGGCCGCGCTGCCCTACTCCAGCGGCACGACAGGGCTTCCCAAGGGCGTCATGCTCTCGCATTTCAACCTGGTTGCCAATGTGTATCAGCTTCTGGGCCCAAACGCCGCCCAACTGAAAGCCTCTGACACTATCCTCTGTTGCCTGCCGCTTTATCACATCTACGGCTTGAATGTGGTCCTGAACCCCGCCTTGCTGCTGGGAGCAACACTGGTGGTGGCGCCAAGATTCAATCTGCAGCAGATAGGCAGCCTGATCACGAACGAGGCAGTGACGATGATGCCGCTGGTTCCCCCGGCGATTCTCGCGATTTGTCAGGCCGCCGAAGCCGGTCAGTTCCCGCGCGATCACAAGGTCCGCTGGGTCAAATCCGGAGCGGCGCCCCTCGCTCCCGACCTTCCCCGGCGCTTGACGGAGCTCACCAATATTCTGGTGTGCCAGGGCTATGGAATGACCGAGGCCTCTCCCGTCACGCACGTGGGCTTTCTCGAGCCCGCTCTGTACCGCCCAGATTCCATCGGCCACCCCTTGGCACAAACTGACTGCCGCGTGCTCGCGACTTCCAACCTCGACGCATCGAGCAGCCCTGATGAACTCACCGAGGTAGCTACCGGCCAGCCCGGAGAGCTCGTCATGCGCGGTCCGCAGTTCATGCTCGGCTACTGGAACGAACCGCAGGCTACCGCGGCCGTTCTGCGCGACGGCTGGTACTGGTCCGGGGACATCGTGACTCGCGATCGTGAGGGTTATTACCGTGTGGTGGACCGGCGCAAAGAGATGATCAAGTACAAAGGGTTCTCCGTGGCTCCCGCGGAAGTGGAAGGCGTTCTCCTGGAGCACCCGGCGGTGAAAGAGTGCGGCGTGGTGGGGCGTGCCAACCCCGACGCGGGGGAAATCCCGGTTGCCTTCGTCGCACTCCGGGACGGCTTTGCCGAGAGCCGCAAACTTGAACAAGAACTCTGCGGCTTCGTCGCCGACCGCCTCACCCACTACAAACAGCCCCGAGAGATCCATTTCGTGGACGCGGTCCCGAAAACAGCTTCGGGCAAGATTCTTCGCCGCGAACTCCGCAAACAAATGGCTTAAGCGCGTTTTCCCTCCGCCAGGCAGGCCAGCGAAGGTGCGCGGCCGGGCCCACTTTTCCTTGGAACTTTCCCGACCCCTTTCGCGTATTTACAAGCAGAGAACGAAGCAGCAGGAAGGAGAACTACCATGGACGGACTCACCGGTCTCGCAGCAGTCGTCATGTTTTTCGGAATGGTCATTTCCATCCCCGCAATGTACACGTTCTATCGCATTCGCAAATTACGCACCGAAGAACGGTTAGCCGCCATGCAGCGGGGCGTAGATGTCCCCATGGCAGCCGAACTATCGGAATCGGCGCGTTCCCGTCGCGCTGGAATCTTGCTGGTTGCCGGGGCCGTGGGCTACATGCTGGCGTTCAGCATCATCGCTCGAGTCGAGCCCGACGCCCTGATGGCCGCAGCCTTCGGAGCGATCCCGTTCACGCTGGGACTGGGATATTTTCTGGATTCAACCTTGATCCGTCGCGACGCCCGCGCTTCGTAGAAACTTGGCGAGACCGTCGCCGCGAGGAATCCATCCATCTTCCGAACCTGGAGAACCGGATGGATTCTTCCTGGTGAGTCTGCAGAAAATTACTGGCCGGTCAGAAACTTGTACTGCGCCTCGTTCAGTGGCACGACGCTCAACCTGCCCTGCCGCGCCAATGACGAATCAGCAAATAGCTTGTCAGCCTTCGCTTCCGCCAAGGTCACCGGTCTCGCAATCGCCTTTCCCACCTTGATGGTTACTCGTGGATTGCTCGGATCAGACGCATCGACGGAAACCACTGCCGCCGTGCCAACCGCGCTTTTTTCGTCTCCGGTGTGGTAGATAACCAGCCTCTCACCGGGCTTCATCGCTCGCATGTTCTTCAAGGCTACGGGATTGGAAACGCCGTCCCAGACGGTGTTTTTCTCTCGCTGCAAATCGGCGAAGGAATAAGTGGATGGTTCCGTTTTCAGCAAATAATCCATGATGTTGATCCTGGCAGATATTTTGACTAGAACTGATATTCAAATGTTTGCGACTAGTATCAATATTCAGTGTTCGGGAAGCAGTGTTTGGGAAGGGCACGTCTTTAGCCGTGCCGCCTGGACCCAACAACGATGCGGGCTTTAGCCCCTGAGGGTTGCCTCAAAACCAACTTCCAAACCACTTCTAGTTGGGCTTCTTGGACTCGGCCGGCGGATTCTCCTGCTTGGGATCCTGTTTCTGCTGGGGGCTGCCGGCAGGATCGTCGTAAATCGAAAATTGACCTTGCGGGCGCTTCAGCTTAACCGTGATCTCGGTCTTGTCTCTCTCGATGGTGTAATCTTCCCCGAAAGTTTGAAAGCCCCTTGCCAGCACCTGCACCCGAAGCGGACCGTAAGGAACCCCGTCAAAGTTCGCCTTCCCGTCCGGATCGGTCTTCAGTTCCAGACCTCCACGCTCCTGCCGCCCCTTCTCATTCACCGGGTGCATGATCACGGCCGCGTTGCGCACCGGTTTGCCGTTGTCGTCCTTCACCACCGTGAAATAGATCCAGGTGGTTGGCTCGTTATCCTTGTCTTTCTGAGCAAGCGAAAACGGTGCCGCAGCCACAATGACCAGAACCATCGCGCCCAGCAGGAAGCTCTTCATGGAGCCCATTTTAAGCAGCAGAAGGCTCCGTGTCACGTGTGACGTGGCGTCACACTGGCTGTGGGCCAAGTCTTTTACAATGATTCGTGTGAAGACCTGGGACGTGATTGTCGTCGGCGGCGGCATTATCGGCCTCTCGCTCGCGATTGCGCTTCGCAAACGAGGCGCAGTGGTGCTGGTGGTCGAGCGAGGAGAACCGGGCCGTGAAGCTTCCTATGCCGCTGGCGGCATGTTGGTGGACTGCTCTCTGGAAATACCGCCCGCCCTACAGTCGCTCGCGATCGCCAGCGCGCGGATGTATCCGGAGTTTGCGCGCGAAATTGAGGTCGAGTCCGGCGCGAAGGTGGATTTGCGGGATTACGGAACCATAGTGATTCCTCCGCCAGAGCATGTGCATGAACATCCTGGATTTACCCTATCCGAGCTGTTGCCGGCGCCGCTCGCCCAACTTGAACCCGCTCTCGCGGAAGCTCCAGCGCTTTATCTCAAGGAGCGTAGTGTGGATCCCCGTGCACTTTCGTCGGCGGTGACCAAAGCGGCGAAAAATCTCGGCGTAGACTTCTCCTCGGGCCATCCCGTCACGGCAGTAAATCTCTCCGATGGGCACGTCTCGGGCGTCACCACACCCAAAACTTCATTTCCCGGCGCCAAGGTTGTCAATTGTGCAGGAGCGTGGTCTGGGCAGATCGGCCCGCATGCCTTCCCCGTTCGCCCAGTCAAGGGACAGATGCTTTGCCTGGCGATGCCCTCCCGCACCTTCCTGAAGCACGTGATTCGCTCGCCAGGAGCTTATTTGATCCCACGCAGCGACGGGCGTTTGCTGGTTGGCGCAACCGTTGAAGAAGCCGGATTCGACAAGCGCACCGATCCCGATACCATTCAACGGTTACACCGCGCTGCTCTGGAACTGGTGCCCAAACTTAGGGACGCAAAAATCCTGGAAGACTGGGCTGGCTTGCGCCCTGGAACTCCTGACGGGCTTCCCCTGCTTGGGGCCACGGAAACACCTGGCTATTACGTCGCCACGGGCCACTTCCGTGACGGTATTTTATTGGCGCCAATCACTGCAAAACTCATGTGCGCCATGATAGAAGGAAGCAGGCCGGAGCTCGACCTCGACGCATGTTCGCCTTCCAGGTTTCACTAGTCGGCCAATGTGCGGCACGGCGCTTCTATCCTGGTTACGGAGCCATTCACGGCAAACCATGCTGGGCTGGAGCTATACTGTTGCGTCTCCTCGGACTCTGGATCCGCTCTCTTGCGTATCTTCCGAGATCACAGAAAGGACTCATCTATGGCATCTCCCGCAGTCGATTTTGCCCGCAGTAATCAGCAGCGGTTCCTGAACGAACTCAAAGACCTTCTTCGCATTCCAAGCGTCAGCACCCTCGACGAACACAAGCCCGACATCCAGAAAGCCGCCAATTATGTTGCCAGCGAACTGCGCCGCATCGGCATGGAGAATGTCGAGGTCATCCCGACCAAGGGACATCCGCTTATCTACGCCGACTGGCTGCACGCCAGCGGCAAGCCGACTGTCCTTTGCTATGCCCACTACGATGTGCAGCCCGCTGAACCGCTCGACGAGTGGCATTCCCCTCCGTTCGAGCCAACCGAACGCAATAACAACATCTACGCCCGCGGCGCCGTGGACGACAAAGGCCAGCTCTGGATGGAAGTGAAGGCTTTGGAAGCCCTGATGCAGGCGGGCGGTGGCAAGCTGCCGATCAACGTCAAGGTGCTGTTCGAAGGCGAGGAAGAAGTGGGCGGCGAATCGATTGCCGAATACATCCGCAAGCAGAAAGCCAAGCTGAAATCTGATTTCGCCCTGGTGTGCGATACGGAGCTATTCGCGCCAGACCTTCCCACCTTGTGCGTGGGCCTGCGCGGACTGGTTTACACCGAGATCGAAGCTTATGGTTCCAAGAGCGATCTGCACTCGGGGATGTATGGAGGAGCTGCTCCCAATCCGTTCTTCGCTTTGATCGAGATGATCGGCAAGATGAAGAATTCCAAAGGCGAGATCCTGATTCCCGGCTTTTACAAGGGCGTTAAGGCTCCCACCTCTGCCGAACTGAAAGCCTGGAAGCGCCTGCCCTTCAACGAAGAGGAATATCGCAAGAAAGAAGTTGGATCCAAGGTTCTCACCGGCGAGCCCGGCTTCTCAGTCCTCTATCGAACGTGGGCGCGACCTACGCTGGAAGTTCACGGCATGCCCGGAGGTTTCACGGCCGATGGTGCGAAGACCGTCATTCCGGCGAAGGCGAAAGCCAAGGTCTCGATGCGCCTTGTCCCCAACCAGGATCCGGATGACGTTCTCAAGAAGTACCTGGCCTTCGTGAAGAAGAACACTCCGAAGGGGATCGAGACGAAAGTGAAAGTGTGGAGTAAAGGTCCGGCCTGCGTGGTTAGCACGGACAACGAATACATCGAAGCCGCAACCCAGGCGCTGCACGACACCTTCAAGAAAGACACAGTTTTCATCCGGTCGGGCGGCTCGATTCCGATCGTCACTGATTTTCAGGACGTGCTGAAAATTCCCAGCGTGATGATGGGCTTCGGACTGCCTGACGACAATCTCCATGCTCCCAACGAGAAGTTCCACATCCCGAACTTCTATCGCGGCATCGAGACTATCTGCAGGTTCTTTGAGAAGTTGGGAAGATAGTTCAACAAAGTATGTATTACACCCGGGTAGCCGTTCTACGGCTGCCCGATCGTTCATTGCCCTGCCGCCAGCCTTCCTGAGTTCTCTAACGAAGGTCCCGGAATCCCGTTCGCGTCAGAGCACGCTTGCACCGCCATCAGTGCATTTCGACAAGCACAGAACGTCATCAACTCGGACGCGAATTTTCGTGTCGCTTTAGCGGCAACGGGCCTGTTTGGAAAGGGCATCTGAAAACAAATCGCTAATTCGCAAACCTGGAATCCAATTCGCAAAATCCCAAGAAAAGGTCGTACCTATATGGCTGGAAATTTCCTCAGACGCATTACAGACACCGCGGGGCGCGGCCGGTCCCGATCGATCTCACCCCAGCGCTGGGGCGCGCTGATCGGCGGCGGCGCACTGGCAATCTATGGCCAGACCCCCATGATGCGATATATGAAACCGCTGCTGGAAACAATACAGAAAGGGGAGTTCGATCCCAGCTTTGTCATCAGCCATCGCGTGCCGATTGATCGAGCGCCAGAGATGTACAAAATCTTCCGGGACAAGAAAGAGAACTGTACGAAAGTCGTTCTGGATCCATGGGCCGAGGGCGCAAGCGCCGCTTAGCGGGATCACGACAATGGGCTAGCTTCGCGGACGAGGACGGGCTTTTAGTTACACCATGGGCCGATGCCACATAGCATCGGCCCTAATTTTTCTTCGTGCAAGTTCTGCTAATGAATCGACATCTTTTCATAGGCAAGATAGCGCAATCCAATCCAAGAAACGGGGTCGCTGGAGAAGTGGCGTTGCAGCGCCCCATGAGTGATCGCGTTGTCAAGCGCGGCCATGATCATGGATTGGTCGAGCACCAGCCGGCGATGACCTACCGCGCCAGTGATCGGATTGACGGCGTCATAAAAGCCTCCGTCGGAGCTGTAGACGTCGGGGTATAGGTTCCGCAAATTGGCGATATTCGCATAGGCCTGTTGCGGCAGAACCGAGAGCGCAAGGAACGACGCATGCGGTGATACCGTATCCTCGGTCGCGCAGCCGTGACATTGCGACAATCCCAGGTTCGGGTGGCTTGAGTCCGCGCCACCCCCGTAGTAGGGAAAGAGCAAACCCTCGACACCGAAGCCACCATAGCCGCCGCTGTCGTCCGCCGTGCTTGATGGAGACATCCCCCAAACGGGGTAATGTAAGGCTTGGGTTGCATACTCCACCTGCACCTGCGCCCAACGAAAATCATTTAGCCCGAAACTGCGCGGGCCAAACGTCGTTTCAGGCATCACCAGGTTTGCCATCAAGCCTTCGAACATCCCGCCAGCCCAAGTGGGAACGAAGGTACGGGATGTCCCCGGGTATTCGTAGTGGCCCTCCCAAACGTTGAACTTCTTGCCGGACTGAAAGTCCCTGTAAATCCGCCAATAGCCTTGCGCAGGCCACTGACCTATCCATGAGAAATCAGGGTCCGTTGCGCACTGCTTGGGAGGTAACACGCGCCATGACCGCCACCACACATCGCCTGGCATCTGGTGAAGGCCCATCCCGATATAGATGGCGATGCGCGGGTCGCTGTACAGAGCACCGTTGTGATAACCAACAGGACCTTGATTGGCGTAGTACCCACCATACATCTGGCCGGTTGGTTGATTCGCGCTGGGGTCCGTCGGCGCGTTCGCATTGCACCCGGGATGCTGATATCCGCTGTCGTAAAAGAGACCGAAATTCATGGGCTGCAGAAGGGCATCTACTTGCGGACGCAATTCCGGCAAGGCCTGCCGAACCACGATGAGCCCAGAAGCGTACCAGCCATTATCGACGGCAGAGAGAAAATCACAGTTGTCGGTGTGCGGTGTCGGGTCGAATGCGCAGTCAATGCTGCCTGGGTTGAGGATTTTGTGCCCGTTGGTCGTGTCGTACCACTGATAAAGCAAGCCTTGGTAGCGATCGAGCGTGGCAACCTCGTTCAAGGTCGCGCTGACGAGCGAATCCGCCGTCGAACGAGAGATCAAATTAAGGTCTTTGGCAGCGACAACTGCCCAAAGATATACGCCAATGTTCGATGCAGATGTGTACTGACCTTTGCTGCTCACCGGACCTCCGCCCGCCCAGGTAAGGTTATCCATGGGCAGGTTGGTATTGGGATCGACGTCAGCGGCGTAGAACCTCCAGGTGTCCGCAGCGATGCTGTAGAGAACTGCGTTCTGTCCGTTATCGTCATCAACTGCCAGGACCCATGGCGGCATGAACAACATGCAGAAAATCGGGATGACGGCAGCAATGCAAGCGATGGAAGAGGGGCGCAATTCCCGTCGTTTCATTTTTCCTCCCAGACAGAGGCTGTCGCACCTCACCTCGCTCTGTGGGCCCAGATTTTCTCTCGCTAAACAGAAGCTTCGGAGGACAGCGTTCCGCCGGATACGCTAGTGGCGAGCCCGCGATGCTGTCAATTGGGAACATACCTTAGTGCCCTAGCCGCCTCGCAAGGTTCGCAGCCTGGGTGCGCCTGCTGGATTCCTCCCGCTAGCAGGGCGGACGAGGCGTCCGCCCCTCCACAAGCGTATGACGAGCAAGCCGGGAGCTTCGATCTCGACCTGACGCGAACTGTCCTGACGCAAGATCGCCATTGCACTCCTGGATTGGGATGAGCTAGCCTTATCCTGCTCTCGCGGTTCTCCCACCTCTCTTCACTTCCCACTGGAATGCTACATGCCTGCTGCAATGTCTGTGCAATACAGAGCGTTTATTGCTAAGCCCACACTATATATAGTGTTATATTGCTTGACCCCGCGGCAATTTCGCCGTTACAGTAGCTTAAGTTTGTGTCCACCTCCCCAGCCTGAGGTGGAGAATGTCGCGCAAAACCGGTCCTGTAAGGGCCGCAAAAGGCATCGAATGCGGAAGGGGAACCTTCCTGGTAAACACGCCGGATTCCCGCTGCGCGCGCCGAGAATGCGCCAAAAACGGGGGCACCGGCATCCTGATTTGGCCATTGGTTCTCGAAACGATCTCATTCTCAGGCCAAATGAGAACGGCCCGGGACAGTGGCTTAAGCGCGCGTCCGTGACTCCGGGCGGCACGGCTCAGGCCGTCGCCCTGCCGAGTTGCTTATGAGCCTAGTTCGAAGGAGTTCACGTTGCTCAAACTGAAGAGACTTCAGATTTTGGGGTTCAAGTCGTTCTGCGACCGCACCGAGCTCAAGTTCCACGGGGACGGGGTGGCGGCCATCATTGGGCCGAACGGTTGCGGCAAATCGAATATTTCTGACGCGATCTCGTGGGTGCTGGGCGAGCAGTCAGCGAAGACGTTGCGCGGCTCGCGCATGGAAGACGTAATCTTTGCCGGGACGCGGGACCGCAAGCCGACGGGCATGGCGGAAGTTTCTCTGACGCTCATCGATCCCGGGGTTTACGGCGGAGCGGATGCCAATGCCGCGACCGAGATCGACATTCAGGACGACATGCCCGAATCCGGCGCGCCCGTGGCAGACGATTGGGATGAGGCTTCGATTCGGGCCCGAGCCGCGGCGGATACCGAGCAAGCCGTGAAAGATGCGCAGCCGGGAAAGACCGAAGAAGTCGAAATTCCCCGGTCCAAGATCAACACGATTGCGATTGCGTTCCCGGAAGACGAACCCATTTTTGCCCTGCCGGTGCACAACGTGACGCCGCCTGCCGAGGCGGCATCGATCGGCACCCCGGCTGCGCACGTCGTTCTCAAGATTCGACGCCGCAAATTCAACCAGCAACAGTTTCGTGCGGGAGAGATTGTGGTCACGCGCAGGCTGTTCCGTTCGGGAGACAGCGAATACCTGCTGAACGGGAAGCTTTGCCGGTTGCGCGATATTCAGGAATTGTTCATGGGCACCGGGCTCGGACCGGAGTCCTACGCCTTGATCGAGCAAGGCAGAATCGGCCAGATCCTAAGCAGTCGTCCGACAGACCGCCGCGCCATTCTTGAAGAAGCTGCCGGAATCACGAAGTTCAAAACGAAGAAGCGGCTGGCGGAAGCCCGGCTGGAAGATGCCAAGCTCAACCTGAACCGCGTCAACGACATCTTCGAGGAAGTCACGAGGCAGATGAATTCTCTGAAGCGCCAGGCTTCCAAGGCTGAGCGATACGCTCGGCTGCGGGAAGAAATGCGAGCCAAGCTTCGGCTGGTGCTGGCCAGCAAGTTCGCTGCGATGGAGCAGGAGAGCGCGGAACTGGATACGCAATTGGACGCGCTTGCGGAAGAAATGCAGCACCGCACGGCAGAGGTGCAGGCGTTCGAAGCTGAGCACGGCGAACGAACCCAACGCGGTTATTCCATTGAAGCGGAGCTGCGTGAAAACCGCGATCGCATCGCCCAGATCGCCTTGGAAATTGATCGAGCACATGCCCGACGCAAATACAACGAAGAGCGTTGTGCGGAGTTGCTGGCCCGGGCGGCGTCGGCTGAAGCTGAACTGGCGCAGTCGCGCCATAGGCTCACTGCGCTCGAAGCGGAGCGCGAGTCGAACCGGCAGTTGCTGGAATCCGCAGCGGCGGATCTCGCGGCGGCACAGAATGATCTCGCCTCATGCCAGCAGGATGCGACCGCGGCGGCCGCAAGCCTTGACGAGATTGAACGACAGCAGGAAGAGTCGCGCGTCGTCATCTTCGACATCGTGTCATCGGCATCTCGTTTGCGAAATCAGTTGGCGCAAGCGGAAGAGCGGTTGGCAGGGATTGATCGCGAAGGTCGCCGTCTGGATGCGGAGATTACCAACGCTAATGTGCAGATCGAAGCCTTCGGCGGACAGCGAGGGCAACTTGCGCTTGAGTTTGAGGGGGTCAAGCAGCGGGTCAGTGGGATCAGCGAGGAGATCACCCAGGTCCGGCGCTTGATTGAGTCTAAGAAAGAAGAGGAGAGCAACGCCAAGATCAATCTGGATGTTCTGCGCGCGGAGTACGCGACGGCGCTGGGCAAGAAAGGATCGCTGCAGGCCGTCATCGCGGAGCACGGCTATTCCACCGAGTCGGTCCGGCGCCTGTTCCAGTCGGGCGTGATGCAGGGCGGGCTTGCCCCTGTTGGTGTACTGGCAGATTTCCTGGAGGTCGAGCCCCGGTACGAGCGCGTCGTGGAAGACTTCCTGCGTGACGAACTCAACTACATCGTGGTGAAGTCGTGGGATGCGGCCGACGAAGGTCTGCGGATGCTGCGCACCGACGTGGATGGGCGCGCGACTTTTCTGGTACATCCCGAGGACTCGCAGGCGAAGTTCTCATTCGTGCTGGATGAAGCGGCGCATTGCGCCCCTCCGGCGGCGCAGATTCTTCCGCTCAAGAACACCATCCGCGTGCTCGATGGTTTTGGGAAGTCCCTGGAAGTGATTCTGCCGAAGCTGCGGGACGGATATATCGTGCCGGAATCGGATGTGGCGCGCGGTCTGGCTCTGGAAAATCCCAACGCCTTCTTCCTGTCGCAAGCCGGCGAATGCTTCCACAATGTCACCGTGACGGGGGGAAAGCAGCGAGCGGAAGGGCCGCTCTCGATGAAACGCGAACTCCGGGAAGTGCTCCGCCAGGTCGAGGATCTGGAACGGGCGGTCACGGCGGAGGAGATACGGGTTCTCACGCTGGGGCGCGAAATCAAGGAACTCTCTTCCCTGCTGGACCGTCTGGAAGGCGAAAAGCGAGAGGCCGAGCATCAAGCCATGACCTCCGGGCATATGCTGCAGCAGCTCGAGTCCGAGATGGGCCGGGTGAATGAACGGCTGAATGTTGCTGTCATGGACCTGAGCCGGCTCGCGGCGGAGCGTTCCGAGCAGGAAGGAATTCTCTGCGCACGGCAGTCGGAAATCGAGGTTCTGGAACTCAAGCGCGTGGAGTTGGAGCAGCAGATCGCGGCGGGGCAGGAGTCCTTGGCAAGGCTTCGTCAGCAGCGGGAACAATCGGCCCAGACCACGTCGCAACGCGCGGCCCGTGTTGCCACGCTGGAGGAACGCCACCGCTCGGCGGCCGCTGTATTGCAGAGAATTGAGTCATTATTTGCGGAGATGGATGAGCGCATTCACGCGCTCTGTTCGCAAATTGAAGGCGCTGCCGCAGAGAAACTGCAGCGGGAGACCGAGAGCCAGCAACTGGTGCAAACGGCGGCCGATCTTGAAGCGGGAAGAAATGCGGCTCAAGCTCGCGAAGGTCTGCTGCAGTTCGAGACCGAACAGGTGCGGGCGCGATTGGCGGAAGTGGAGGAACTGCTCCGCAGTAGCCGGCTGCTGTTGGATCAGGCTCGGGACCGTCGAGGCGAATTGTCCGCGGCGGCCGCCAAGCTGCAGTCGGACTGTCAATACATGTCGCAAACGTGCTTAAACGAGCTGGGAATCGAGCACTCAGCGCTGATGGCCGATACCACATTGCCCGCGCTGAGCGGCGAGCAACTGGCAGCGGAAGATCAGCTATATCGGGATATGCGGGCGAAACTCGATGCCATGGGCCCGGTCAACATGATGGCGCTGGAGGAATACAAGGAAACCGCCGAGCGACACGAGTTTCTGGAGACGCAGCGAAAAGATCTCATCACGTCGATTGAGAACACGACTGCGACAATTCGTGAGATCGATCAGATTTCGCGGCAGAAATTCGAGGAGGCTTTCGCCAAAATCAACGAGAACTTCCAGGCTACGTTCAAGAAGCTGTTCGGTGGCGGGCATGCGTTCATGAAGCTTACCGACGAAGAGAACAGCGCGGAGAGCGGAATTGATGTAATCGCCTCGCCCCCGGGCAAGCGCCTGCAAAGCGTGCTGTTGCTATCAGGCGGCGAAAAGGCACTGACGGCGTTGGCGCTGCTGGTGGGCATCTTCCAATACGCGCCCAGCCCGTTCTGCATTCTGGACGAGGTGGACGCTCCGCTGGACGAGGCCAACGTCGGCCGGTTCACCGAACTGGTCAAAGAAATGAGCGTACAAACGCAGTTTGTGCTCATCACCCACAGCAAGAAGACGATGAGCATCGCTCCCGTGCTCTATGGCGTGACCATGCAGGAACCAGGCGTATCGAAGCTGGTATCCGTACGGTTCGGGACGCAGTAGCCCGGTTCACTTGGACCTTTGCAGCAAGAGTATGTTGTGTCCCTCGGGATCGTGCAGGGCCGCCCAGTTGGCCTCGGACTGAAGTATTTTTTCAGGCCCAATCGCGTTGATGGCAGCCTCCAGATCAGCAACTTCGAAGAAGATGACGGCTTTGTCCTGCGAGGGATACGATTCAACGCCTTTCCGCTCCAGGCAGATGAACCCGGCCTCGCTCCCGAACTTGGCATGGTGTCCCAGTTGTTCATGGGACAACTCCAAGCCTAAGGTCTCAGCGTAGAATTTCTTTGCCCTCGGCAGATCCTCGAAGTAGAGTTCCACCCCGGCGAATTGCAATGGTGCTTTCTTCATGAATTTGATCTCCGACAACCTGCGCAAGGCAGTTTAGAACATGGTTCTCAGATGCAGTGGTGGGTGGCGCTTCCGTGTTCGGGCCAGCTTATCCACGCTCATCCTCAGCTTTTCCACAAGGCGACCTGGCAGTTTTGCTGGAGCGCACGCACTGCACTTTACTGTCAATATTTTTTCCATCCGGCAAAACGTGTAATTTTGAAGTTCACGCGTGACGACAATCGTTGACATTTTTTTCGGAGCAGCTAGAATACGCCTCGCCTCTTAACTGTAAAATCTGATCATGAGCCCTGATCTTCTCGATTCCGTTCTTCTCAAGACAGACTTTCCCGACCTAAGGCTGCACGCCAGCGGCAAGGTGCGCGACGTGTATGAAATAGGCGAAAAGCAACTGCTGTTTGTCGCCAGCGACCGCATCTCGGCCTTCGATTACGTGCTGGCCACAGGTATCCCGCGCAAAGGAAGCGTTCTCAACCAGCTTTCGCTGTTCTGGTTCGACTTTCTGGCGGACATCGTTCCCAATCATCTGATCACGGCGAACGTGGACCAGTACCCGCCCGAAGTCCGCAAATACAAGGATCAATTGCGCGGCCGATCCATGCTGGTGAGGCGGGCAGAAATGTTCCCGGTGGAATGCGTGGTGCGCGGTTACATTTCCGGCTCGGCGTGGAAAGAATACAAGGCTAGCGGCAAGGTTTCCGGGATTTCCCTGCCCACTGGACTGAAGGAGTCTGATGCGTTCCCGGAGCCGATCTTTACGCCCTCGACCAAGGCGACGACCGGTCATGATGAGAATATTTCTTTCGATCAGATGTGCGAGATTGTCGGGGTCGAAAACGCGAGCCATTTACGGGATTTGACGTTGCGTGTGTACAAGAAGGCTGCGGCTTATGCCCGGCAGCGCGGGATCATCATTGCCGACACGAAGTTTGAATTCGGGCAGACGGAGCATGGCATCACCCTGGCGGATGAGGTGCTGACGCCGGATTCATCGCGCTTCTGGCCCGCTGACAAATATCAGCCCGGCCGGGCGCAGGATTCGTACGACAAGCAGTACGTGCGCGACTACCTTGAGCAGATTCACTGGAACAAGCAGCCACCCGCCCCGGCGCTACCGCCGGATGTGGCACGCCGGACCAGCGATAAGTATCTGGAAGCCTACTACCAGCTTACCGGGCACAAGCTGGCAGTCTGACCGCGGGATTGGCCGATTCCGCGGGTAAGCCCATGACAATTGCCGATTGGATGATTTGCGCTGTTGTGCTGCTGAATGTGGTAGCAGCGGCCATGCAGGGTTTTTTTTCCGAAGCCCTGAGTATGGCAGGACTGATCGTGGGTTATGTCGTAGCTGCGTGGCGGTATCGAAGCCTTGCAGAATGGTTTGAGAGTTTTTTCAAGAACCCGTGGTTAGCTGAGATTCTGGGCTTTCTGATTATCTTCTTTGCCATCGTGCTGTTGTTTGGCCTCGCCGCCAAAATTGCACGCTGGATTATGAAGGAGTCCGGACTCAGCGGCTTTGACCGTTTCCTGGGAGCGGTTTTGGGATTAGTCAAGGGCGGGCTGATGGTGGCAGTAATCCTGATGGGCATGACGGCTTTTCAGCCGACTTCGAAGCTGCTGGAGAATTCGCAATTGGCGCCTTACTTCCTGGTCGTGGGCAGGGCGGCAATCTGGCTGGCTCCTTCGGAATTGCGTGCCCGTTTTTATCAGGGACTGGATCTCATACATCAAGCGCCCCAGAAGTTGAATGGCACTCATAACCCTCCGCCGAAGCAGGCTGCGGTGCATTAAACAATTCCAGCCATAGAAAGAGACGCATCGTGAAGGATCAACTAGAAGCACTCATTCTGCAAATGTACCGCAGCAATATTCTGTATTCCGAGGGCGTGCGGGAGTTCAAGAAGCGATTCATTCTCACTGTTCTCCAGGAAAACAAAGGAAATCAGTGCCGCGCCGCGCGCGAACTGGGTATGCATCGCAACACGCTAAGCCGCACGATCAGCGAACTGAAGATTGATGTGCGGCAACTGCGCGACGGTGTGAAGCGGCCACCGAGGAGCACGCGACCAGTATCGTTCGAGAAAAGGCTGTTGCGTTAACGGCTGGTGCGAAGGCGCGGGATCTTCATCTACCGATGCTATGGTCCCAAAAATATAAGGCAGCCCTTTCGGGCTGCCTTAACTTCTGCTGCGAATCAATTACTGATGAGATGCCGGCTTGCGACGGGCGGGCGCTTTTCTGGTCGTCGTGGGGGCGGCTTTTGCCCTCAGTAGCTGGCCCTTTTCCATCACCATCATGAACGGATTCGAGGTATAGGAGGCGGGCTCACCCTGGAAATCGAAGCTGGCTAAGTCCTTGGGAATCAGCCTCGCTGGAACCTTTTCTTCGAATTTGAGGGTGATGTCGGGCTTCTTGGCATCGATATCATCCGAACTCCCGGCAATCATGAACTGCTGGGGCTCGGTGCTGATCACGACGCCGTTCATCTGCACGGCCTTACCTTTGATCGCGTTCCACACTGTGTCCTGATCGGCCTGGCTGCCGTTGGTCAACACGAACTCCCAGGTAGCGAAGTCCATTTTGTCTGGTGAAGTCTTGCTGACCATGTCGTGCGCCTGGTCGGCGGGGGTCGGTGGCGGCGGAATCGGAACCTGCGGGCCACCAGCTTTGGCTGCGTTATAAACAGTGTCCCAGCCATCGTCGCCCTGATGGTATTTCACGTACTGAGACTTGGCGTACTTCTCAATCCCCGGCTGGCTCTGCGCAGGTGCGATGGCCGCGGCACGTGCGGCATACCAGACGCCGTTCTGATAGTCCGGAGGATTCTGTTGCAGGTAAGAGAGAGCGAGAGGATAGAGGAGTGCCAAATCCTTCTGGGAATCGGGAGGATTCGCCTCAGTTGCGGCCTTCAAAGATTGCGCTGCCTTGGCGTAATCTTTATCCTGCAGGGCGCCCCAGCCCGCGGCAGCGTCGAAGTTGCCGGTCATCTGCGCCTTCATCTTCTGGAAGTCGGCGTCGCTGGTGCCCTCAGGCTTCTGGAACTTGTCCAGACAGCCAAGGCCCTGCTGGCCGTACTTGCCGGCGTCGGCGGACAACTGCTTGCCATTGGGATCACCCTGCTGCGCGCGTATGCGATCGATGTAGGCGAGCAAGGTCAGGGCAGGCACCTGGCAGGGATTGGATTCGACCAACTTTTGCGCCGTGTCGGTAGCCTTCTGAGCGTTATTCGTCTGCTGGTAGGACTGCATCAAGATCTCGAGCGCCTGTTGCTTCATCACGCTATTGGGATATTGCGTGAGAAACGCCTCCATGCCACTGATCTTGGCCTGAGGGTCCTTCTGCTGCACGGCAGCCACATACGCGTTGTATTCGGCGGGATCCTTGATCACAGGGGCCTGAGCCGCAGGCTGAGCGGGGGCGGGGGGTGCCGCTTGCCCCGGCGCCGGTGGCGTGGCCCCTTGCGCCGGTGGCGTGGCCGGTTGTCCTTGAGCCGGCGGGGCAGGATTTTGCGCCACTGCAACCACCGCAACCCCAAGCACAGCCGAAAGCAGAATCTTTTTCATCAGTATGGCTCCTTGAAATCTCGGGAAATGACTTTTTGGGAAATCGTGTACTTCAAACACCGAGCAGCAACTGCATTCCGTCTGGACCGCATTTGTTTCGGATCCTGCTTTGGAATGCCGGGCTTCCTGGCAGGGCCGGGAGAGCAAGTCCCCGGTGGAGTGTCGTAACGGCTGACCCTTTTTCCCGGCTGGCCGGATTATAAGTACCTCTCCTGCCGAAGGCAAGCAAGTTCCCATTCGACCTCCCCGTTATTGTTAAGATGCAAACAACAGAGCACGCGGATGGTTCGCGTCATAGCCGCTTAAATTAGAAAGCACGGAGCATCTCTTATATGGAAACCGCACCGCCCCTTAAAGGCCAAGTTGCAGTCATAACCGGCGCCGGACGCGGCATTGGCGCGGCGATCGCCCGTCACCTTGCCGCTGCCGGAGCCACCGCCGTCCTGTGTGGACGGACGCAATCGACGCTCGAGCAAACGGCAACTACGATCGTCGATAGTGGAGGCAACGCCGAGGTGATTGCTTGCGACGTCACCGCGTTGCACCAGGTGCAACACGCTGCTGCGCGCGTCGAGAGCACCTTGGGACGCGTAGACATTCTGGTGAACAATGCCGGGATCGGCGGGTTCGATTCGCCATTGCATGAGTTGCCGACAGAGGAATGGGACCGGATCCTGAATACGAACCTTCGGGGCGTGTACTACGCGATTCGGGCGTTTGCTCCCATGATGATTCGGGCACAGTCCGGACACATCATCAATATCTCGTCGCTGGCCGGGAAGAATGCTCTGCGCAACGGAGCTGCTTATGCGGCCTCGAAGTGGGGGCTGAATGGGTTGAGTTACTCGGTGGCGGAAGAGCTGCGGGGACACAAAGTGCGGGTATCGGTGATCTGTCCTGGGTCTGTGGAAACCGAACTGGGGCCGCATACGGGCAAAGATCCGAAGAAGATGCTGCAAGCGGACGACGTGGCCCACGCCGTCATCATGCTGGTCATGCAAGCGCCGCAATCGTTTATCAGCGAGGTTTTGATCAGGCCGACGCAGAAGCCGTAAGGTAACGAGCTGCGGAGCTTCGCTTCGGCGGACAGCCGAGGCGGCTGTCCCTGGGTTGTTACCGCTAGTGAGGATCTACTTCTTGAACAGATTCTCAAAGGCCGCGCGCGCATCATTCGGACGCAAGCTGGCGGGAGTGGAGGTTTCTTTCTCGTGGGTCACACGGATTTCGAAGATGTCGCATTCATTGCGCATATCTTTTTTAGCGATCCGCTCCATCACTGGCTTCATGCATTCAAACCGGCTTCCCGGATCGAAAAACGTGCACTGCTTGCAGGAGTGTAGTTCATAGGCGCATTTGGGGCATTTGCCGTCTGCCGGGAGTCCTTGCAGTACAGTTCCGCATTGAGCGCACCGCGAGACTGCTCTGGTTCCTGGCAGGTTCACGGGTCGGGGCCCCAGGGCATGATCCCAGCGCGGCGGACCACTCGTTCGCTCCTGAGGCGCCTTCTTGCGCACCTCCTCGCGACGCGGTTCTCGATCGCGATCCTGATATCCCGGTTGACGGTATTTCGCCACAATTCCTCCCCAAGCACCCTGGCATCATTTTGAACCGAAACCTGAACGTCGGCAAGCGAAGGAGTGCGCCGCTCGGTTCGGCTGCGGTCTTTCAGCATATGCCACCTGCGAAAACGATCCGAGAAAATCGGCCAGGGGACGCCCGTTCGGGTGTCGCTACAATAGTGACATGATTCATGAAATTCTTCCCGTCGGCCCGCTGCAATGCAACTGCTCGGTGCTCGGAGATGAAGCGACCCGCGAAGCCATGGTTATCGATCCCGGGGACGACATCCAGGAGGTGCTGGCGATTGTGCGCAAGCACAATTTGCAGGTGAAGCAGATTGTGATCACGCACGCCCACATCGATCATGTAGGCGGAGCGATGAAGTTACGGGCGGCAACCGGCGCGCCCATTCTCCTCAATCAGAACGACTATACTCTGCTGAGAATGCTGGACGTGCAGGCGGCTTGGATTGGAATGCCGACCCCGGGGAAGGTGGAGATTGATCGCAGCATTACGACCGGCGAATCGGTGAGCGCGGGCTCATTGGTGGCCAATGTGTTTCACACTCCCGGTCACACCGAAGGCAGCATCTGCTTGTATTTTCCGGAAGAGAGAAAACTGATTGCGGGGGATACGTTGTTCGCGGGTTCGATCGGCCGGACCGATCTTCCGGGTGGCGACACACAGAAGATCATGCGTTCGCTGCACAATGTGGTGCTGGCGTTTCCCGATGAGACGGTAGTGGTGCCGGGACACGGCGAACTGACGACCATCGGTGCAGAGCGCGAGACGAATCCATTCCTGGTGAAACGGTAGGCGCGCCGTCCGGGTTCCAGAATGGCACTACGAAGCAGTTTCAGTGACGCGCGGCACGATGTCCACTGCTCTCATTCTGATATAGTGAACCCCTGCAAAGGAGCATCTTTATGGCTGGCAGAAGTGTGAACAAAGTCATTCTCGTGGGACGATTAGGTAAAGATCCAGAGGTGAAATACACCCCCAGCGGCACGCCAGTGGCCAAGTTCAGCCTGGCCACGAACGATCGATTCAAGGATAAGGACGGGAACTGGCAGGATCGAACCGAGTGGCACAACATCACCGCATGGGCCCGGACCGCGGAGGTTGTGGGGGAGTATCTGAAGAAGGGCGCGCAAGTGTACATCGAAGGAAGCCTGCGCACGCACTCCTGGGATGACAAGCAAACGGGCCAGAAGAAATACATGACAGAAATCAACGTGAATGATCTCATCATGCTGGGTGGAAAGACTGAAGGCGGGGCGAGTGGCGATTTCTCAGGCAGCCGCGGCGCATCTGGCGGAAACAACTTCGATCAGCGCACGCCGGAGCACGAGCCCGCGCCGGCAGGTCCGATTACAGATGAAGATATTCCCTTCTGATAAGCGGCAGGCTGCAGCTTAGGACTGATACTCGATCGCGGGCTCCCGCAACCCTGGAATCGAAGGGAGTCCTGCGAGCAACTTTTTGGTTTTCTTAGAATGTGCGGCGCTGCTACCAGGTGCTGAGCCGAGGCGAAATCCTTGACCTTATCGCGGGTTCGTCATACGATTTGACCATCCCAGATTTCCCAAACAAATATTGAGATGGGACTGCTCGACTAGGAGGAGATTGCTCTATGAATTCGCACGGCGAGAATCCGTTCGAGACAATCGAGAGTGCTCATCATTTCCTTGCGCTATTATCCGAAGCTGTCAACGATGCCAAGCGAGAGGTCGAAAGCGATCTGCACCGGGAATCCGAACCGGACGTCACGCGTCGAGTGGATGCCCTGCGACTCGCCGTCTACAACCTGGAAAAGCTGGAAATGCATATGAATCGAAGCAGCCGGATCTTGAACGACCTCCGGACCCTGCGCCGGCTGCTGTTCGAGGAGCGCAAGGGCGGCAACACTGAGCCGCAGCCGCTCACCCCAGAAGAAAACGCCGCCTGAGACCAGCATTCACTCGTCTCAGTCGCTCGATAGGTAGGCGTACACCCGAGATTCTCCACAGGAAGTGCCTCAAAAGGCCTCCACGAAGTCTTTACTCCTGCTGATTCCCTCAGAGCCGGATGGCATGCCTGTCATTTATTTCCCCGCCGGTTAGTTTGCGAAGCTTGGCGCCTTAGTCGGGATTTGTCTTGAGGTTCGTCGTGACCAGGCGCATGTAGGACAAGGCTTCACCCGGCGTCATGGAACGCATCGCTTCAAGGTTGGGAAGCTTGTTCTCCAGTGCCGGCGCGCTGCAAACATCAGGATGAATGCTGGTCTCCTGGCCATTCGACAGGAACTTGGTCAGGTCGAAGTCGCCTGCAACTTCCCGGACCATGGTGGCGGTGATTGTGTTCTGCCGCATGGCGCAACAGAGCGCCAGGGAGTTGGAACAGAGATTATTGATGTTACGGGGAATGCCTTTACTGAGTTGCGCAACTGCCTCCTGGGCTTGTGCGCTGAACAGTGTGCCGGCGCATCCCGCGATCCTCAGCCGGTGACGAATGTAGCGTCCGGTCTGTTGGCTTGAAAGCGGGACCAATGAGGAGAACGTAGAAATTCTTTGCCTCAGCTGGCGCAGTTCGGCAGAGGCCAGCTTATCCGCAAGTTCCGGCTGCCCCGCCAGAATGATCTGCAGCAGTTTCGTCTGCGGGGTTTCAAAATCGGAAAGGAGCCGGACTGTCTCCAACACAGACGAGTCCAGATTTTGCGCCTCGTCGACGATGATGAGGACGCGCCGCCCCGCCCGATATTCCTGCAACACGTACGAATGAAATTGATCGACGATGGTGGCGAGGTCCGCGCCGCTATCGATCTCGCATCCCAGTTCATTGAGAAGCAGGCGCATGAACTCGCGCGAAGTGCACTGCGTATGGAAGAGAAAGACGATACGCGTGGAGGAGCGCAGATGCTTCATCAACTTGAAAAGCAGGGTGGTTTTCCCCATGCCGGGTGGCGCGATCAGCGCCAGGAACCCTCGCCCGAGTTCCACACCGCAGAGCAATGTGGCCAGTGCTTCACGGTGCGATGAGGAGAAGTAAAGAAAATCAGGGTTGGGAGTATCCCCGAACGGGTCCTGCTGGAGCCCATGGTGCTTCAGAAACATTTGCCACCCACATGTATCAATTCTTTGACTCGCTGGTGCGGCTGAAGTGGTGTTGAGGGGACGTTCACCACTGTCACAACTGGCACTACCTTACAACGAGTAGCAGCTCCATTCAAGGTGGGAGAGCCTCTGGAGAAAAGCCCAAATTCCAGTATGCGCCCAGATTCTCCGGCAAAGTGATGCGGTCCTGGGCCTTTTCTTTGCAAGGACTTGCAAAACTCGTCAGGCTCGACAAGCGCCTTCGGAAATTACCCAATCGTGCGCATAAAACTCGGTGTTTCCAGCCGGTTCGAGGTCATCCTGCACGCTCTGGGCAGGAGTACCAGCAGCGAGTCTGCACCGTTTGGCTCCGTAAAGCGCGTTCGAACATGCGCGAAATCGCGAATTAGTCTTGCCGGGTAGAGAGCCGTTCTACTAGCTCGAAGGCAAGCTGAACTTCACCGTAATCCGTTCTTGTCTCTCTACCGGCTGGCCATTAACGGAGTAGGGCTGGTACTTCCATTGCTTGACCGCACTTGCCGCCGCTTCCGCGAGCAACGGATCTCCACGCAAAACTGCGATGTTCCCCACGGTCCCATCCCCGAGGACTTGGGCTTCGAGCACTACGGCTCCCTGAATGTGTTGTGACTTGGCTAGTTCTGGATATTGCGGATCCACTCGGTGCAGTAGCCGGTTGGGCGCAGGTGCCGTAACGGGCGATGGGGTAACGTTCGGTGCTGGCGCCGCCCGGTAGATCACTTTTCCGTTTTGGGTGACCAGTAACCCCCCCAGGGGCGGCCCAGCGGCAGGTCGCGTTGGACCTGCAACATTGGAACTTTGGCCTGACTTCGGAGCCGTAACTGTACTCCCCGGGCTGGCAAGACTGGGAGGCCTATCAATGTTCTTTGCGGCGGCAGCATTTGCTTTCTCCGCGCTGCGTAGCGCCATCTGCCGAACTCCCACCACGACCCCCAGCAGAACCGCTGCCGCGATTACCAGCACCACTAAGGCGGAAGTCAGGACCTCATTTTTCGCCCCAGCGTCCGGAGTTAAGGCATTCGGAGCAGGCTGCTCCTCGACCATACTGACCGATGTACGGCTTGCCTCCGGCGGCGCAACGCTGTTGGACTCATAGGACGCGGGCTTCACCTCGGCGGCGGATGCATCTTCCGCGACACCCAGTGCCGCTGCCTTCTTTGCATTGACGATGTTATTGGCCAATGACTGAAGCGTTTGGTAATCGTCCCGGCCGAAATTGTTGGGCTGCGAGGAAAACACTTCCAGGATTCCGCAAACGCTTCCGTCTTGGATGATGGGGATCAGCAGCATGGACCTCAGGTGCAGATGACGACAAACGTCCCGATCTACTCGTGCATCGTTTTCTGTGTCGGAACATTCCTGCATGGCTCCCGTGCTCAGGCATGCGGCCGAGAGCCCGGACGCGGTGTCCACCGCGGTCCCGAGCTCGGGCGCATTGCCAGTGGTAGCGCGGCAAATCATCTCTCCATCGCGCGCCAGCGCGATGGCGGCGCCGGTGGCGCGAGTGGTCTGCTGTGCCTGTTCGACGGTTTCGTTGAGAAGAAGATCGAGGGCAAGATCAAACGACAGTTCGCCGCCGCCGGCATTGGCCAGCGCCCTTGCCAGCGTGGCAATCTCCTGCGCTGCGTCCGGACCAGACGTAGAGGCCGCAGGCTCCAAACGCAGCTCTTCTCCGAAAGTTTTCTTCCCTGGGTCCGGCTGCCAGCTGGGACGAAGACTCATACTGCCCCCGAGTACGCTCCACCGCGATGCCATTATGAGGCCAGATGCACGCCGTTTCAAATCTTTCCTGGGGCAGTGGGTACTCGGGCTAAAGAGCTAGGGACGTTCCAAGATGGCATAGCGGAGCGGAAATCCATGAGTTTTGCTGTACACGAATTCGCGGCCTATCTTAAAATGCCAACAGTCGGGTACGCGCCTTCACATCTCCCAAGCCCCTGCGGCCGATGCTAAGTAATCATTCTCTGAGGGATACATGCCGATTCGCATTGCTGTCGTAGGTTCGGGATACGTGGGATTGGTGGCGGGAGCCTGTTTCGCTGACTTGGGACACGAGGTCATTCTTGTAGACAACGATCAGAAGAAACTGGCCGCGCTTCGCGATGGCCAGGTTCCAATTCATGAGAGATTCTTACCGGAGCTGTTGAATCGCCATCGCGGGCAGCGTCTGACGTTCTCGGATGACCTCAAGGAAGCAGCCCGCCTCAGTTCCATCATTTTTGTCGCCGTAGGAACGCCGCCTACGGAGAAAGGTGATGCCGACCTGTCGTATGTGGAATCCGTGGCGCGAGAAATTTCCGGAGGCATCGACGACTACAAGGTCATCGTCGAGAAGAGCACGGTTCCGGTTTATACGAGCGAGTGGGTGCGGAGAATTATTCTGCGCAATGGCGCTGATCCGGATACTTTTGACGTGGCATCCAACCCTGAATTCCTGCGCGAAGGCACCGCGGTCACAGACTTCCTTTTCCCGGACCGCATTGTGATTGGCTGCGACAGTGCCCGCTCGGCAGAAGTGTTACGGGAAGTTTATGCGCCCATGACGGACGGCACGTACTACTTGCGGCCTGACGCCATTCCCCAACCGGACCGCGCTCTCATCCCACCGCCGATTATCGTAACCAGCACGAAGAGCGCTGAATTGATCAAGCATGCGTCGAATGCTTTCCTGGCCATGAAGATTTCCTTCATCAATGCGGTAGCATCCGTGTGTGAGTCAGTGGGTGCGGACGTCAATCAAGTCGTCAACGGAGTGGGAACCGATTCCCGCATCGGCCGGAGATTCTTGAACCCCGGCATCGGCTACGGCGGTTCCTGCTTCCCCAAAGACGTTTTGGCGTTCCGTGCGGTAGCTCGCGAGTGCGGCTATGATTTCCGGCTTCTGGACGAAGTCATGCGCATCAACGAAGACCAGCGGCAGCGCTTCCTGCGCAAGGTTCACCACGCTCTGTGGACGCTACGCGGTAAGAAACTTGCGGTGCTCGGTCTCGCGTTCAAAGGCGGCACCGATGACATTCGCGAATCTCCAGCGCTGCTCGTGGTCGAATCGTTGCTGCAGGAAGGCAGCACCATAACAGCGTACGATCCGGCGGCGATGGAGCGTGCCCGTGAGGTGCTCGGCTCCAAGATCAACTTCGCCTCTTCGCCGTATGAGGCGGCTCATGACGCCGACGCGCTGCTGATTCTCACCGAGTGGGAAGAGTTCGCCAATCTTGATCTGAACCAGATTCGGCAGGAACTTCGGTACCCCATCGTGATTGACGGGCGGAATCTCTACGATCCCGAATTGATGGCCGCACAGGGATTCACGTACTACAGCGTGGGCCGCGCGGCTTCCCACCCAGATGGTGTGCCATCGGGGCTTCTGAGGAACGGCAAGAAGGCATGACCGGGCGCGCACTAGTCACAGGCGGCGCGGGCTTCCTCGGATCTCATCTTTGTGATGCCCTGCTGGCCGAGGGCTGGAACGTTGTGGCCGTTGATAACCTGCTCACCGGGCGCATGTCGAATCTGGCCCACCTGCGCAACGAGCCGCGTTTCGAATTCATCGAGAAAGACATTTGCGAGCCCTTTGACGTCGGAAAAGTGGATTACGTCTTTCACTTCGCGAGTCCGGCCAGCCCGGTGGATTACAACACACACGGAATTGCCACGCTGAAAGTGGGTTCGCTTGGAACCTTTCACGCCCTCGATGTGGCCCACAAGTACGGGGCTAAATATTTCGTCTCTTCCACATCCGAGTGTTACGGCGATCCGTTGGAGCATCCGCAAAAGGAAACTTACTGGGGCCACGTGAATCCCATCGGCCCGCGCTCGGTTTATGACGAAGCCAAACGCTTCACCGAAGCGGTAACCATGGCCTACCGGCGCTACCACAAAGTGGACACCCGCATTGTGCGGATCTTCAATACTTACGGCCCGCGAATGCAGCTCAACGATGGACGGGTCGTTCCCAATTTCATGAAGCAAGCAATCCGCGGCGAGGACCTGACGGTCTATGGAGACGGAAATCAGACTCGAAGCTTCTGCTACGTGAGCGACGAGGTCGACGGCTTCATGCGGCTGGCGAAGTCGAACGAGCCACTTCCAGTCAATATTGGAAATCCCAATGAGTTCACTATCCTGGAATGCGCGAAGATGGTGCTGAAAGTGGTGGGATCGAAAAGCAAAATCCGCTATGAGGCTCTGCCTCAGGACGATCCCAAGCAACGGCGTCCCGACATTTCCAAGGCCAGGCAGTTGCTCGGCTGGGAGCCCAAGATCGATCTGGAAACCGGGCTGCGGCTGTCGCTGGAGTATTTCAAAAGAGCGGTTGCCGAAGAAACTTCTTCGAAGTAGAACGGATGCTCGCCGCCTGGATCTGATCTGGCGGGCTCAGGAAGCTTCGGTCGTCTCTGCCACGTAGTCGGTCAGCTTTTTGATGTTGGCCCGCTCGTCCTTGGTTTTTAAATCAAAACCGATCCCCATGCCGTACCCGGGGTGTGAAGTCAGAACGCTTCCCCGCACCTGTAATTTCATCTCATAGGTCCGAACTACGATTTCGGCGGTTGCTCCCGTTGGAAAGGGCAACGACATTTCCAGGTAACAACCTCCAGCGCTCAAGTCCGTCAGACAGCAACGATTCGGGACAGACGTCCCGGTTAAATAAGCCTCCGCCCCTAACCGGCAGGCGTAGCGAGCCTGTGCACGGCGATTGTTCGGCTCCGGTTTTGGATCGAGTACGGCGGTTGCAGAGTCACGGTGCGCAGTTTCTCGCTCCTCCTGATGTGAGCGCACATCAACCCTGGCGTCGGCATGGCGCGGCTCTGACATGCTCAAGGCAACGGGCAATGGGTCCTGCAATTCGACCGTTTGTTCCCTGGCCTGTTGGCTGGGTGCGTTTGACACGTTCGCGGCCAAAAACTCATCCAGCAGGCGTCGCGAACTCTTAGGCACGTCGGCGAATTGCACACCCGCACGCCCATTCCATTCCTGCCAGACGACCTGCCCGGAAAGGCGAATCGGAGATTTTTGTCCAGGCAAGGTGAACTGAAAATAAACCTTGCTGGTAGGCGGCAGCTTTTTGCCAAATGACACGGCCATTCCATCGGCCGCAAGATCGATCAAAGTGGCCTTCTCCCGTTCGACATTGGCGTAATCGACCAGTGCTTGCGCGTGCACCGTGGCACGCGACTTTTTGCGTTTCTCCTTGCGCATCACAGCCCGGGCCGCGCGCAGGCTGCTCAGCGCACGCTCATAAGCCACGGGCTTGTACAGAACAAAGCTCACTCCCAAGGAGAATAATTCTCGAATACTCTCCTGCGAGGTGACCACCGCTATGGCCAGCGTCGTATCGTTCAAGCGCGACGACCGTGTCTCCTGCAAAAGCCGAGTGACATCCAGACTCGAATCGCCGTCCACGATGATCGCGTCGTAGCGCTCTTGCGCGCTGCGAATGGAAGCCCGTGCAAAGTCCGGACAAGATTCCACTCGAATGTTGAGTTCCTTGAGGACATGGTCCAACACCTGTGCCGCATTTTTATCCGTGCACACGAGCAGGGCAGATAGAGTCATACGTACGCTGATGGTAGATTTCCTCGGTGTAGTGAACAAGGTTACTGGGGTCACGAGCCTTGTGTTTGGCGCAACACCTTCCCGGCTCTCCACAAAACGTTGCTCTAAAAGGAAAAGCCCCAATCCTCGAAGATTGAAGATTGGGGCATGGCTAGGTTTCGCGAGATTGACGGATCGTTTAGTACATCATCTCCCGCACAGCCACGATGCGGTAAGCTTGCAGGTTGTTCATCATGTTGGACCAGCAGCTGTCGTAGTTCCAGGAAACCGTGCCGCCGCCGTTCCAGTTGAAATTCGGGACTCCCGGCGCGCTAGAGGCGGGCAGCAACGCCCCGCTTCGAGTCGTGAAGATTAGCGACCAGCATCGAGCCGTTCATTGTTCCATTGCCGCCGCCGTTCTTTACGACGGATCCCTTTCCGATCACCAGGATCAGCCCGTTGTAGCTGGGATTACCCTGAAACGTTAAATTGCCGGTGACCAGCAGAATACCGGCTCCGGTCCATCCGCCGCCGAGGGTGAGGTCACCGTTCACGACGTTGATCTGCGGAGCGGCGTTGGTGCCAGGCCGCAGGATGCTGGCTGGATTGTTGCCGTAAACATTGTTATTGTTTCCCGCAACCAGGGTTACGGTACTGGCGAGATTTTCCAAACCTCCCACCGTAGACAGCGTAGTCAACTGCGAGCCGACGTTCGCGACGCTGGGACTGCCATACTGAAGCGGCCCAGTGTAGCTCGCGGGGCGGTTATTGGCATCGCCCGTGAGAATGGTTACCGCGGGATCATTGTAAGCGCCCAGAGCGGGCTCACCGATTGCTGCGGGGCAGCCCACGCCGTTGTTCCCGCCCTTGGCTATATCATTCCCGGTTACCGTGAATGCATTCGAGTTGGGCGTGTTAAAGACCGGGTTCGCGCCATCGAAAATCATCGGACCCGGCAAGGTTGGGAACTTATTCGAGACCGCCTCGGCCTGAACCATGCGACGCGAACCGCTCGGCGTCACTGCCAGTGTCGTCATGACATACACGGGCAGGTAATTCGGATTCAATGCCGCGCAGGTTGCCAGTGTCGTAGCCACCTCGGTCGCGCCGTTCCAGCACACGAGCGCATTAGCGGCTACAGTTGGATCGACCCGGTTGGTGGTAGTTGTACCTGAGGCCGTGGCGTTGGTCTTCAAGTTGATGCGGGTCCATTTCCACGACGCCACCGGGTTCATGGCATAGCTGGCGCTGGCCGTGGTACTCGTATACCAGCCTCCGCCACCGGGCACCGGAGGATTGCCGCCGCAAGCCGCGCCCATATTTAACATTTCGGTGCAGAGTTCAGTGTCCGGATACACACTGGCGCTGGCATTGGTCACCCAGGGTGTGTCCGCCTCGCCGTTTCTTGGATTCAGCACATAGAGGAAGGCGTTCGCGTTGCCCGGCAGAGTAGCCGGGAGGCTGGCAGCGAGCGAGTTGTTAGCCGGACCGCGGAAGCGATCACGAACTTCCTCCATTCCCGCTTTTGCCGCGAAGAATGCTTTTTGCTCATCGCGGAAGTTACCACTGATGGTCGTGTCCGTGACGGTGAGCATGATCATGCCCGCGCCGATCGCGGTAATCAGCAGCACGGTAAAGATCGCGATAAACAGCGCAATGCCTCGTTCCGATTGTCTGTCTTTTCTAGCCCTAAAGTTTTTGGTCATAGGTTTATCCTCACTGGCAGCTCATGGGAGGAACTGCGTTGGCGGCCAGCGAGCAGTTATTCAATGAAACCTCGCCCTCGAAACTCGTCTGTATCGGCTGCTGGGTTTTAGCATCCAGGACCTGATTGTTCTGAATGGTCAAAGAGATGTGTATCGTCTTCACCGCCGCCAGTGTCGGGCCGTTGTTATTGATGTCGGCGGGCAAAGCTAAAATTTGAGCCCCGTTGGCGTCGAAATAAGTAAATATCGTGGGCGTGACAAGGTCGTTCACTTCGGTTCCCCAGTCGGTCGCCGCATTTCCCCCGGCCATGGGACTAACACCGGCTACCTTCGCAACTTCGCTGCGCTGGAAACAAAGCCCACAAGCTCCCGAGCCATTAATCTGGTACTGGATCTCCCGAACCACGCCGGTACCGTTGATATCGCCTTCAAACCATACCGAAGTGCCGCTAATTCTCACCAGTCCAACGGCAACACGGTTATCCTGCTGGGCCAGAGGCAAGTTGTTCATTGGTAGAAAGCTGACGATGCGCCCGTTCGGATATCCGATCTGATTGATGTCGCGAAAGAACTGGTCGACAAAGTCGCGTGCCTGGTCGAAGTTGTCCACCTTCGTTTGCTCGGTAGCGATGCGTTGCGTGGCCGCACCCAGCTGTCCGAAAATGGCAGCTGTAACCAGTCCCAAAATCGCGAGCGCCACCATGAGCTCCACCAGGGTTGTACCGTGTGTGTTGTGCTTCTCAGCGTGTGGCATGATTTATGTCCCCTGGCCTACGATGGTGCGAACGGTGGCCACCGGAGCAAACGCCACGGCGTTATTGGCTGCGCCCCTCATTTGTGCCGACACGGTCAGCAATTTCACCCAGCCATTGGAGCCGGGGACAGCCGCAACGTTCCAGCGCACGTCATAGATTGCCTGGCGGCCATTCGTGTTGCAGTCCGCATAGAGCATCTGATAATTCGCGACCGCTGCTTGGGAGAAGTCAAGATCGCCGGTTGCGGAAACGGCAGGCCCCCCTGGAGCTGTGTTTATATTCCAAACCGTGTTAGCGCAGTCCGTGAGGGTCACGAGGGTGTTGGTGGCGGCTGGTATGGCCATGATGCGTTCGGTCACCGACTGCGCCAGAACGGTGGAGTTGCTGAGCTGCTTACTCCAGGAATCGCCGCTCACGGCGCGGATGATCAGCGCCATCGAGCCTACGATGCCCACCGCCAGAACTAACATGGCGATCATCAACTCGATCATGGTCAGACCGGATTCCCGGCCCGAGACTTTCTGTTGTTTTCTGAGACGGATCATTGCCATGCCGCTCCATTCCAAACAATTGTCTTTGTTCTACCGCTGCGCGTGACCACGACCCCGGCCCATCCCACGCTTCCGGGCCGTTGATCCCGGATGTAGTAGACGAAATAGCCCGGCGCAGGCGTGGCACACACACCCCCTGCATAAGCACAGGGCAGGCCGCGCCGCGAGTAGCCCAAAGTAGTTGTGTTATCGAAGGTCGTGCCGGCCGTATCACCCACCAGCACGTATCCAGTGGGCGCACCGCCGCCGGTGGGAGCACCCGTCGTCGACATCGCTATCGTCGAATTAAAGGTGATGACTGGCTCCCCCGGATTCAGATTGCCGTTGTTATTGAAGTCGATAAATGCTTGCTGAGGCGAGGCGGTCGTGTTGTATCCGATGCTGTAGATGGCGTTCTGTCTTGCCGCCTGGATTCGGGCCTGCTGCATCAATCCGGAAAGATTGCTCGCGGCCGATTTCAAACGAATGTTGTAATAGGCTTGCAGGAACGATGGCGCTGCGAATGCTGCGACGGTGATGCCGATTGCGATCACGATCATCAGTTCGAGAAGGCTGAAACCACGTGTAAATCTCGCCCCAGATTCAGGGGCGTCGGACCCGCCACAAGCCGTGTGGCTGCGGCCGCGCGCGCCTTCCGTAGGGGTGATCGCTCCTCGTGAGAACATTAGAACCCGCCTCGGCCCAAGAATGACTCCGACCGCACTTATCGCTCACCAGAATAGCAACCGCTGGAATTTGCGACAGATAACCAAAGTGATGTAACCGAGGACAGGAACTGTGTGCCGACTGATTGAAAAATAAGCTACTTAGAGCACGTGTTTCGTGCGGATACAGTCATTCGGGGGCTCCGTTCAGGCAGGTTCGCTACAATGTGGGAACGCACTTTTAAGAAACGTCAAAACATCGCGATGCCATCATCGAACTCAGCGCGCCTGTCTATCTGGTTGATCTTCTGCTTATCAGCCATCGTGGCTATCGGTTTCTTCGTTATTCCCGCATTTATCATTCGTCCTTTCACCCACCAGAGCATATCGGGACTGCGGTTGGCCATGGCGCTGCGCCAGAGCGCGCCTTTGGCCACGATGATTGCCGCCGTAGTCTGCATCGGTTTTGCGCTGTTGCTGTGGGAGGGGGAAAATTTGCGGCGGAAGATCGTCCTCTCCAGCATCGTTGTTCTCGTGCTCTTTTCGGCTGTCATGTCCCGGCTCAACTATTTCGAATGGATGTTTCATCCGGTGGATAGTCCTCAGTTTGAAGCTGAGGCCGCGAGCAAGCTCTCTGGAAAAGAGATGATTCTCGCTGTTCAGTATGGCCCAGATGCGCGCGCGTATCCGATCCGCGAGATGGCTTATCACCACATTCTGAATGATGTGGTGCAGGGCGTTCCCATCGCGGTGACGTATTGAACGCTGTGTCACACCGGTCTGGTGTGGACGCGAACCGTAAATGGCCGAGTTCTCCACTTCTACCTGGCCGGGATTAACAACCAGAACTTCCTAATGCGAGACAAGGAAACGGGTAGCTGGTGGCAGCAGATCACCGGTAAAGCGATTTACGGCCCGCTGAAAGGCTCAACTCTCGAGTTGGTCCCCAGCGATGAACTCACCTTCGGGCAGTGGAAATCCGAAGTTTCCGATGGCAAAGTTCTTGCCCCGGTTGCGAAGTACGTCAAGGAGTACGACAGCGCCTGGGAGCCCGAAGTCGCCAAACTTCCGGTGGTGATCAGCTTTCCCGGTACTGAACTGAAGTCAAGGGATGTGGTGGTCGGTCTGGAAATTGGAGGGGCAAGCCGGGCTTATCCCTGGGACAAGTTGGTGAAGCAATCTCCCGTGATGGACATGGTGAATGGGACACCGATCCTCCTCGCCGTGGGTCCGGACGGCAAATCTTTTCGCGTTTTCGTCAGCCGGATCGATGGCAAAGATAGCGAGTTCTTCCTGAAGGGCGACAGCGAAATCACCGGCAAAGGTCAGCGCGGCGGAACCAAAAAGGAATGCCGCTTCAAAGACTACCGGCGCAGTTGGTGAGGCGGCGAGTGGCGAAACGAAGTCGCCCTCAAATGCTCCATCCGCCGAAAAATCCTGGCTTCTCCTGGACACCTCCACGGCCAGCGAATGGAATTTCCAAGGCTGCGCCGTTTCGGGTCCTGCCCAACGCAAGTGCCTGGACCGGGTACCCGCCTTGAAGGATTACTGGTTTGACTGGCGGAACTATCATCCCGAGACCACCATTTACAAGCGCTAAGCGCAAATTCATTGTGGCGACGGTAGCGCCTTGTTCAGCTGAAGTGGAAGAAGCACCCGGTCTGCGATTTTTGCGCAGCCTGAACTACACTCGTTCAGCGCTGTGGGGGAGGATCTCGAGTGCCCGCTATCACTGCACTTTTCTGGGATATAGGAGGCGTTTTACTCACCAACGCCTGGGATCGCACGGAACGTGCGAAAGCGCTGGAGCACTTCCATCTGGACGCGGATGAATTTCACTCGCGCCATGAGATGGTTGTGTCGTCGTTTGAACGAGGCAAGATCACGCTAGACGAGTACCTCGATCGCACCGTCTTCTACATCCCGCGATCGTTCAAGCGCGATGCATTCCGTGCCTTCATGTTTGATTTGTCCCAACCGTTACCCGACCGACTGCCGTTTGCGCAGGCGCTCGCGAGTTCCGGCAAATATTTTATGGGCACCATCAACAACGAATCGCGCGAGCTCAATAATTACCGAATTGAGAAGTTCGCATTGCGCAGGGTTTTTCGCGTGTTTTACAGTTCCTGTTTTCTGGGCTTGCGCAAGCCCGAGCGCGACATCTACCGCATTGCCTTGGAAACCACTCAGTTCCCCGCCGATCAATGCTGCTTCCTGGATGATCGCGCGATCAATCTGGAAGGCGCAGCGCAGTTGGGGATGCACACCATCCAGGTGCAGTCCGTGGAACAGGTGAAGAGCGAACTGGCGAAGCTGGGTGTTGCTGTCTGAATGAGCTTAAGTAAGCGGAATCTCGCTCAGGAAGTCACAGCGGGGCGGGAGGGCCGCCAATACTTTCCGATGAAGGACGTCAGGAAGTCTTGCGTGCCTGGGCAGTCTTCACGCCCGCGCCGCTTGGCACATCGGATTCCAGGTTACTGAGCGTCAAGTCGCTAGACCAGCAATCCGCGGCGATTTTCCACTCGCCTCCGATTTGGCGTTGGCAGACCCAAAGATACTTGCCTCGTTCCTCACGGCGTTTGCCAGCGGCGCTGGGCACTAAGGCTTTGAAGCGGCCTGCTTCATAGGCGAGATCACCCACGATCTCGACGCGCAGAGCTTCCATTTCGACCTCTCCAAATCCCGTTTCCAGCGCACCGTGCAAGAACTCCCGCACGGCCGCCGCTCCCCGCATGGAGGGATAGTTGGAACGCAGCACCGTGGCATCCGAGATATACAGGTCGAGCACATCGTCCAGATGTTTGGTATTGCAGGCCAGCACCCACTCCTGCGTGACACGGCGCACCGCCGCCTCCGCTCGGCTCATGTCCCCGCGCATGGCGGCATTCGGGGAGCGCAACTTTTCCTCGCGGGCGGCGAGGTCGCCTCCGAGGCGCGGGATACTGCCTTCCTGGCCGCCATAAAAGTAGTGGTGATGGTAGTGATGGTGGAAATGCTGGGTGTCGTTGGCTGAGGGACGGGGTGGAATCGGATTGGGTTCCGGCGCGAAGGAAGCCGGAGGCTTCATCGGGGCTTCGAATTCGGGCTGTTCCCTGCTGAGGCTCTCCCCGGCAGGTATGGCGACGCCGCACATACCGCAAAATTTCGTCTGCTCGCGGTTGCGATATCCGCAAACACTGCACACGCTTGAGCTGGGCTCAACGGCAAGCTTTTGCTCGAAATCATCGGCGGCATCGGCTGCGTCCGCTTCGGCCGCCAAGCGTTCTACGGCTTCGAGAGCCGCAGCCAGGGCCTCAGGACCCGGTTTGGCGCGCTTCATCTCAGGATTCAGCTTGCGCAGAAGCTCATCCACCTGATCGTTGTGGCCGGACGCCGCAGACGGTCGTAAGTTCTTCTTGTCTTTGTCCACGAAAGCTTGATCCTGCTGCCCAACAGGAATTGTAGCCCAGCGGCTATAGGAGGTGTTATCGAGTGGAGAACTCCACCTTGCCCTCGGTTTCCGTGGGAACACCGTTGCAGGTAGCGGGACGGTATCTCCAGCTCCTAACGGTCTGCAGAACACGGCGGTCGCCGGACAGACCCGCGCTCTCCAAAATCAAAGGGCTATGCACACGACCATCGATGCCGATAATGAAGCTCACCTTCACTTTGCGACCAAAAGCCGAGGTGGTAAAGAGCGGATCCGGCGTGGTCAGCGCCTCCGGCGACTGGACATCTGCGCAGTTCGGCCGTGAACTGATGTGCCGGACATCCACGAACTGCGCCGCCCGAACCAGACTTCTTGTGAACTGCCGCTCGCGAGTTTGCAGCGCCCCGGAGGCCAGGCTCTTGTCTGGAGTGCTCACAGCAAGTGAGAACAAAGAGATTGAAGAAAGCAAAATCGCAGGCCAGATGCGACTCATGAACATTCCAGCTTCCGTAAGAGGGTCTACTCCCATGACGTTCGCGGCACATTTCGTACCATCCGGCGAATGGCAGACATGCCCTATTCTCAGGGACTTGCAGCCGCACCCTTGGCCGCATGGGCCGCTTTTTTGTGAAAGCAATTGCATTCCGGCTGATGCGGTTTGGACCTCTTTTGGCCATCGTATGCAGCGCGCCGGACTCCCCGATTAAAGAGGCCCGCGGTATCACAGTAAATCAGGACCTTGTCTGCGCGCGGCGAACGGTAATTAGCGTCACCTCGGGCGGGCAGTTGAGCCGCACTGGAAGCTCGATCGTACCGACCCCAATGGTCGTGTAAAGCGTCAACTCACGGATAGTGTACAAACCTCTGACATATTTTCTGCCTAATGGCGGGAGGTACAGAGGAGGAATCATTGGCAATCGGATTTGCCCACCATGCGAGTGTCCGGATAACTGGAGATCGACGGGGTGGCGCGCCACGTAATCGGCGTAATCCGGTTCGTGCGCCATCAAGATCACGGCTTCGTCGGTCGGAATGGGCTGCAAAGCTGAATGCAGATCGGCCCTCATGCTGAGTACATCTGCTACGCCGGCCAGCCAGAAACGTCCGCTGTCGTGCTCAATCGGAACCGCCGCATTGGACAGGACTGCCACGCCGGCGGATCGCAGGGCGGCGGTCACCTGAGGCGCACCGGCGATGGCGTCGTGGTTCCCCATGACTGCCCACAGCCCGTTAGTCGCTTGCAGCTTTTGCAGCAATTGAGCACAGGGCTCGGCACCTGCGAGCCCTCGTGATCGATCCCCGAACAGAGGTGAGGTCACAAAATCCCCAGCCAGCAGTACCAGATCAGGTCGAACCCGGTTGACCATTTCAACCGCAGATTGAATTGGGTGGATGGAAAAAATGGGATCGTAATGGAAGTCGCTAAGCAGCGCGATATTGAAACCATCCATCCGGGCAGGCCAGCGTTTCAGGAAAATTTCCTTGCGGACGATTGTTGGACGCATCGGCTCGATGAAAACGCCATCGGCAGCGATCGCAATGACACCCGCACTTACCGCCAAGCCTAAGAATTTTCGCCGGTTGATTTGCAGAGGGGACAAACGTTCCTGAGATTCAGATTGCCGGAGGGCTCCCACCTGTCAGGATACCCGAACGGGAGAACCGATGATTCACAAGAACTGAATCCCTGGTTAGAAACTGAAGGTGGCTTGCAAGTCGATACGCCGGACTGCGCCTCCGGTGGAAAACGGCCCGCCTTGCAATGAGTTCGGCTGGTCGAAAAATCCGGATCCCAGGACGCCACTGGGATTGCCCAGATTTACTTTGTTGAAAACGTTGCGCACGTTCATGGCGAGAGTAAGGTTATAACGCCGATCGGAACTCGGGCCTCCCATCATCGGCCCGCCGCCGAACAACGGTCCGTGTCCGTGTCCACCACCGCCGCGCCCGCCGGAACCCGGCCCTCCCGGACCCGTATCGCGTCCCGCCCCCTTAGCTTTCGCGCCAAAACCGAAGGTTTTACTCAGCCGCAGATTCAATACAACGTGCGAGGGACCTGTCGCGTAGTTAATGGGTAGCGGGCGAAAGCTCCCGCTGACGGTCCAGCGGCGTCGAACGTGCCCAGCGGAGTGCAGTAAATCGTCGAAGGCGCCGTGGGGAACACGGTCTGCCCACAACGCGCCGTCGAAACCAAACCGGGACGATCATTGAAGATTGAATCCCCGTTCACATCGTCAGGCACAGTGATATTGAATGGTGTGCCCGAACTCACCACCATGAACGGGCTAAGCCGGAAAAGATAGGGCAGCGAAATGCTTCCGCCCAGGAAAAGCCGGTTACGCGTATCGAACGATGCTCGTCCGTAATCCTGGCTCAAGTTGTACGAACTGGAAGCGAAGTTCGAGACGCCGGACGCGTTGCTATTTGCATAGTTCAAGGTGTAGTAGCCGAACAGTTGCACCTTGGATCCGGCGCGAACGTTGCTGTTGACGATCAGTTGTTGCTGCCGGAACACCGATTCGGAGACGAACTCGTAAATGTTCCCTTGGCTTGGGTTCGGCCGGAGGTTGCTGCCCGGCAACGGAGCATTCGCGTTGATTGTGCCCAGTTGATGGAAACCGCGCGAGTTCAAATAGGTGACGGAGAGAGTCGCGGACTTGGTCACCTGGCGCTCCACGCTGATTGCCGACTGCAGAGTGTAGGGCGCGTGCAGCCGGGGGCTCACCGCATAGACGGTCGGAGTCGCCGTGCTCGCGGCAGAAAGGTCGCAGTTGGCAGCCACGGGAAAACAAGTGGGATTCACCACAACGTACTGCTGTTGCACGACGCCATTGACCCGCTCCGCTTGCAGAATCTGTTCCGATTGGAAGCGATCATAGAAGATTCCAAATCCCCCGCGAACGATAGCCTTCGGTTGGCCGTTCCGTCCACCCACTCCCCAGGCAAATCCCAGGCGCGGTGCCCAGTCGCCACGATCATGAATGTAGTTTTGCGTCTCGAACCGCAGGCCATAACTCACGGTTATGTTTGGTCGAGCGCGCCAATCGTCCTGCATGTACAGACCGGCGTCGTACGTGGTGAGACTCTTGTAGGGGAATCCGGTCGTGATGGATAGCTGAGTGGCATAGGGAACGCCTCCACTCTGCAACTGCTGCTGCGCGTATTGGTAAGAGACCGGGCACGGGGTGCTGGCGGGCAATTGGTTGGGATCGCCAGCGGTGTGGCAATTCAGGTCCGTGACTCCATTCAAAGACGAAAATATGAAAGTCCCATTGAAACTCGACGTGGAGTAGCTATCCAGACTGAGTGCTCGCACTCTTCCGCCGAACTTCAGGGTGTGGTTCTGACGAATCATGGAAGTGTAATTCTGGAACTCATAATGATTCTCGTGACCGATGATGGTGCCCTGGTTGTTGCCTCCGCCGCCAAACGCACCGCGAACATTGATGGTGGGATCGCGTACTGACTGCGCTCTGGCTGTCGTTCTCGCGCAAATACTGGAAACGCGTTTCGTTGACGATGCTGGCGCCAATCACCTGGGTATCGCCAATCTGAAACGTGTGTTCAGCAGAAACATCGTTGTATCCCTGCGACGGCAGATTGAACTGTCCGACGCCGTCATTGTTCTCGCGAGTCGCGAAAATATTGATAGCGCGCGGTCAGAGTGTTGTTCTTGTTGACCGCGTAGTCGAGTCGAGGACTTAGGTTCGTGCGGTGCCGTGGATTCGGAATCGCCTCCTGCAGGTTGAAGGGATTCAGATTCTGATCCAGGATCAGCGCATTCACAGCGGTCACATCATTGATGTTTCGCCGTTGCCCATTGAAAAAGAAGGATGCCGACTTGCCCAGGGGACCGCCAATACTCCCGTCGTAAATGGTGGTGTAATAGCCGGGTTCTGAGCCGGCGAAGGGGTTGTGCGAGTTGAAGACGGAATCGTTTCCCATCACGAAACCTTGGCCGTGAAACTTGTCCGTCCCGGGCTTGGTGAAGACTTCAATGCGGCCGTATCCCAGTTTGTCGTATTCGGAAGAAAACGGATTTTGATTGACGCGGATTTCGCGGATCGACGACTTCGGAGGCAACTGGCCCGCGGTGAATCCGTCGATGTACATCTGCCCGCCATTGGGACCGGCCGAAGGTCCGGCCAGAGCTTCTAAGTCGGCCTGCAACTCGTCTGGATCATCAGGTAAGGCCTCAAGCTCCTTTCCAGAAATGACGATCGCGCCGGCGTTGCTGTTGGGATTGACGTCGATGGTGGGCGCAGTGTCTGAAACCTGTACCTTCTGGGTCTCCACCTCAATGTCCATGGTCACGTTTAGCCGGAGGGGCTGATCGGCCACGACCACATTGTCGTTCTCGTACAAGGTAAATCCCGTGGCAGCGACGGTCAGGACGTATTTGCCAGCTGGCAGGCTCTTGAACTCGTAATTACCTTGGCCGTCGCTCTTGTTCACGATCGGAGAGCCCGTCGCGGGACTCATGATGACGGACGCACCGGGAATTGCAGCCCCCGAGGGATCAGCAACCTGACCCCGCAACGCCCCGGTCGTGCTTTGAGCAACGCCAGTTGCAGCCAACAAAGAACCCAAAAGGAATATGAATGCGATGTACCGGTACTTCTCCAGCTTCATGTTGATCTTCCATTCCGTAGCTATGAACAATAAAAACAGTGAGGTTACTGCGCGCCCTCGCCATTGGGAGCGCCACCCAGGCTCCAGGGCGTCAACATCATGGCCTGGCTGCTGGGGGCGGCCTGAAGAATCGGTTCTACGCCGCTGAGCATGGTAATGGCCGTCGCGCCAGCCGCCGAGCCCTCCGTCGCGACGATTAGCAACGCGTCACCTTTGTGCAGATCCGTCAAGCTTAGGGTGGGCATGCGGCTGAGTATCTGTTGAAAGTCTCCGCCGCCGGCATGCGTTCCTCCCGGCGGTGCACCACCATTCATTGCGTCAGGTCTGCTTCCCGTCGCTTCCGATCCTGGTTTCATGCTTCCGGGCGCACCCGGCTGCTTGCCATTCGGCGGCGGAGCAGGCGCAGCAGTTGCCCCGGGAGTACCGGGAGGCATGCTTTCCTTCAAGCGCATGGCGATGCGCTGCGCGAGTTCCGGAGGCAGTTTGTGCAGCTGCGATTCTGGCGTGATCCTCACGACGACAGCCTTCTTGCTCAGTAAATCCTGAACGTTCACCGTCCCGGCGCTTGCATCCACAGAGTTGACGGTTCCGGCGACGTTCCGAAAGCTGCCAGTCACGACTTCTTCCGCTGTCAGTTCGGCACCGTCGGGCGTGTGCTGGCCTCGTGCCCGTAATTGATCGCCGGGGCGAACCTCCGCCAGCGTGCTGGGTTTGGCGTCATCGAACTTGACCGAATCGGGAGCGTAGCGGCGGAAAACTGTCGTTCCAGTGGTACGCACGGCGATTTCTTTCTTGCCGCCCATGCCAGTAACGGAGATCGTCACCGTTGCCGTGGCCGGGTCCACTTTGCTTACCAATCCACCGGCTCCGCGCTTCTGCCAATCCTGCTGCTCCCGCACCCGATGAGCTTCCAGGTCCGTGCGGGCCATGACAACAATCTCAACCGCAGTGATGAAGTTTGGCTCGTTGGCAGCCTGGCCGCGCACCCGCACGCGGTCTCCCACCTGGAGGTCCTGGAAGGCCACGGGCGTAGCGTCCTTCAGATCTTTCGCGCCGGGCGCGATGCGCAGGATGCGGGCGTTCGGCTGGACGGTGACGGAAACATCCGGGCCAGAATCGGGGGTCAGCGTGAGCGCATTATCCCCAATATTTTTGATGGCGCCGATGCGGCGAGCCAAGGTTGCGGCGGAGGCCTCCTGAGCTTGCAATATCTCGGGCCTGACTAGCGCCGTGCCGGCCAGCGACAGGACGGTGTACATCAAAATGGCAAGTCTCTTCATAGGCCTATCTCTAATGTACATGGCGAAAACTGTCGCAAGTACATGATTTACAAAGTTTTACCCAACGAAAAAGAGGATTACAAAGACCAAAACAGGAACGCGTGCCCCTGCAAAGAAGTACAGGCCGCGCAGGTCTGGATTTGCTTTGGGATCGCACCTCGGACAGGGCAACTCAGCTCAGTTCACAGGATTCGTTCGTGCGTATACCCCGCGCCCGCTAAAGCAGAGATGAGTTCGGTAATGTGCTGCGGGCCGCGGGTTTCCATCGTGATATCGATGGCCGTATCGCCCAGGTTCACACCGTGGTAGGCGCGGTCGTAGCTGGTCTCCACGATATTGGCGCGATGGTCTGCCAGGATGCCGGTGAGCCGATGTAAGGCGCCGGGGTAGTCCGGGAGGTGCACTCTAAGGCGCACCAGCCTGCCGTCTTTAACCAAGCCGCGCTCAATGATGCGGGAAAGCAGGGTCACGTCGATGTTGCCACCGCAGACCAGCACCGCAACCCGCTTGTTCTGCAATTGGATTTTGCGATTCAATACTGCGGCAATAGCGGCTGCGCCCGCGCCCTCCGCTAGCGTCTTTTCGCGTTCCAACAGCAGAAGGATGGCGTTGGCAATCTCTTCTTCCTCGACCGTTACAATGTCGTCGACGTATTTCTGAACCAGCGGCAGGGTGTAATCGCCGGCACGGCGGACGGCAATTCCATCCGCAATGGTCTTAGCCGAGTCGAGCGTCACCGGCTTTCCAGCCGCGATGGCGGCTTTCATCGAGGGAATTCGCGCCGGCTGCACGCCATAAACCTTTACGGAAGGGCGACTCTCTTTGACGGCGCAGGCAACGCCGCCGATGAGTCCGCCGCCGCCGATGGGCGAGACAATCACTTCGATGTCGGGATGCTGCTGCAGAATTTCCAAGCCCAAAGTGCCTTGCCCGGCGATGACGGATTCGTCGTCAAAAGCGTGAATCAGGACCAACGAATCCTGTTGCGAAAGTTCCATCGCCTTGCCATAGGCTTCGTCGTAATTCGCTCCATGCAGCACGACTTCGGCGCCATAGGCGCGGGTGGCAGAAACCTTGGTTAAAGGCGTGGGCAGCGGCATCACGATGCGAGCCCGCACGCCGTGCCTGCCGGCATGGTAAGACACCCCTTGGGCGTGGTTCCCGGCGGAGGCCGCAATCACTCCGCGAGCGCGCTCGTCGGGGGATAGGCCTAGAATTTTGTTCAGCGCACCTCGTTCTTTGAAGGCGCCAGTGCGCTGCTGATTGTCCATCTTGAGATAGATAGAGTTTCCTGTGACTCCGGAGAAGGTCTCCGAGCGGGGGCACGGGGACACTCGAATGTCGGCTCGAATCCTGCTGAGTGCAGCCTGTACATCAGAAAGTTGAATCATGTGCGGAAACGAAACACGTAGCCCCGGACGCATTCGTCCGGGGCCTCAAGAGAACCGAAAAGATCCCTAAAATCTCCAGTAGGCGCCCACGGCCACAAAATAATTATGCTGCCGCGACTTGCCTGTCGGAGCCAGGGGGAAATCCGGGTGCCCTGACCAAAAATCGCGAGCTTCCCCACGGAGATAGACTCGGCGCGTCAGCCTTACATCAAGCCCAATCCCAGCTTGCAGTGTGGCACTGGTGGTCGACTTTCCAGGATTCGTAGCGCCGAATGCGAGATTGCTGCTCTGACTGACGTGTCCAAATCCAGCGCCGAGGCTTACCCAGGGCGAAAACGCGGTAGTGGGAAACAAATTCACGCGCGCAGCCGGAGTCACAAACAGCTGCTTGTAGTTTGACGGCACAACCGGATTGGTCACGGATCCCGCATTCAGATCTTCATCCGGGTTATACATCAGGACCACTTCGCCGGAAACTCCGACAAGCGGCGTTACCAGGAAGCGGCGGGAATACTCGACATCGAAGCTCCATCCCTTGCCGGAGTGAATAACGGGGTTGAAAAATGTTGGGCCGCTGATGCCTTGATCGCTGATGAAAGTGTGTCCAAAAGTACCGCCCAGCTCGTTTTTTTCGTCTTGGGCCACGGCCGAGACCGCCAAAATGGTCGCGCACGACAACACCGCAAGCAAAAGCCGTTTGCCAGACATTTCCCCTCCAGGCAGGCTGGTTCTGTTTGTAGATTGATACGGCGGTAGGCATAGCCTAGCATGAACGCCCAGGTTTCAAGGCACAAATCCCGACCAGGTTCTTCCCGGTGCACCTTCGCGCCACCCGCTCTCCCCGTCTGAAATACTGGGCGCGGCGCCGTCAACTCCGAATTGCGGAGGTGCTAAAATCAAAAGATTGCATGCCTGTCACGGACCTCACTGTAAGCGCTCCCTCTGAGTCGATAAAGAAGAAACCAGCGGGGGAGACGCACCTTAAAGACCCTGCTCGCCCGACGAAAGTGGGCTTTGTCAGCCTGGGCTGCCCGAAAAACCTCGTGGATAGCGAAGTTATGATGGGCCTGCTTGCGCGAGCCGGAGCGGAACTTACGCGCCGTGCCGAAGATGCGGACGTCATCGTGGTCAATACCTGCTCCTTTATCGACAGCGCGCAACAGGAATCGGTTGACACGATCCTGGAAATGGCCGGACACAAAGCTGCCGGCAAGGCGAAGAAACTGGTAGTAGCCGGATGCCTGGTGGAACGGTTTCGTGACCAGATCCGCAAAGACATTCCGGAAGTTGACGACGTGGTGGGGACAGGGGAACTGGACAAAATCCTATCCGCAACTGGAATCGCACCCGCGCCGAAATTTACGAATTCGCCCTTCGTAATTCTGGGCACGCGCCCGGAAGGAGACGCCCGTGCCGCTCAAGGCCGATTCTCCCGCGAAGGTTGGGATGGCGCTATCGCCGATCTGCCGAATTATCTTTACGACGAAGACACGCCCCGTGTGCTTGCGACTCCGCGACACATGGCCTACATCAAGATTGCCGAGGGCTGCGATCACCCGTGCACCTTCTGTATCATTCCGCAATTGCGGGGGCAGTTCCGCTCGCGCCGCTTTGAGTCCGTGATTGCCGAAGCCGGACGCCTGGCGAATTCTGGCGTGCGCGAGATTACTTTGATCGGCCAGGACACGACCTGTTACGGCGAGGACTTCGCCCTGAAAGACGGTCTCGCACTGCTGCTGGGAAAACTTGCTGGCATCGAAGATATCCGCTGGGTACGCTTTCTCTACGCATATCCCAACAAGATCACCGGCAAGCTGCTGGATACCATCGCATCTCACGAAAAAATCTGTTCGTATATGGACGTACCGTTGCAGCATGCCTCGGCGTCGGTATTGAAGCGGATGAAGCGCGGCGGGGGCGCGGATGTCTTTCTAAGATCCATTGAGAAGATGCGGCGTACGATCCCCGATGTCACCCTGCGAACTTCCTTTATCGTCGGCTTTCCGGGGGAAACAGAGAAGGAATTCAACGAGCTCTGCGAGTTCGTCCGCGAAGCGCAGTTTGACTGGATGGGGGCTTTCTCGTATTCAGATCAGGAAGGCGCCATGGCTTACTCACTGGGCAAGAAGCTCTCAACTGCTGAAATCGAGCGCCGGAGAAAGCACCTGATGTCCATTCAGCGCCAGATCAGCAAAAGAAAAAAGAGAGCATTGGTTGGGCGCGAGTTCGATCTGCTGCTCGAAGGCGAATCCGAGGAAAGCGAGTTGCTTCTGGAAGGGCGTACCCAAATGCACGCTCCGGAAATTGACGGCAAGGTTTTCATCAATGACGTTCCTGAAGGACTCAACCCCACGCCGGGACAGTTCTACCGCTGCCAGATTACCGAAGCGCACGATTACGATCTGGTGGCAAAGCTCGTTTAGTGCAGAAAGCTCGTATCCCACGGGATATTTTCTGCACTTTTCATCGAAAGTCAACGCTCATGCCCCGCAAGCGCACCATCAAGCTCCGCTGTCCCATCTGCAAGAAACCGGTTAAAAACAGCGTGCCTGAGTTCCCTTTCTGCAGCCCGCGCTGTCGAACCATCGATCTGGGTAAATGGGCCAGTGGGGGGTACGTGGTCTCATCCCCCGTCACCGATGCAGAAGAAACCGTGCAAGATACCGGCGTGCAGGATCAAGACCAGAATCGAGAGGAATGAGAGCCTCCAGTGCTGAGGGCACCGGAATGCGCGCCCCCGTCTGGGCGACTCTGACGGCAACGTTGTTCGGCACCGGCCATCTCCGCCCAGGCCCTGGAACGTGGGGCTCGGCAGTCACCGTCGTACTTTGGGGTGCACTGGCGCACTCGATACCCTCAAATCAACGAACACCGCTGGTGATCGCTCTTGCTGTCGTGGTCATCGTTATCGGGATTGCCGCGGCTACGCAGGTTTGCCGTGCTTCTGGGAAAAAGGACCCCCAGTTCATCGTCATTGATGAGGTCGCTGGGCAACTCATCGCCTTAATCGCGGTTCCATTGGCGTGGCAAACTTTTCTGACCGGTTTTATACTTTTTAGAGCGTTCGACATCATTAAGCCGCCTCCGGTGCGCCAACTGGAACGTCTTCCCGAGGGGACCGGAATCGTGCTCGACGATGTTGCGGCAGGAATATACGCGCTACTTGTGATGCAAATTCTCCTCCGATTTTTTCATCTATTAACATAAGCTTGACCAGCGAGTGCTGGCCGTCGTCTGGTGATCGCAACTCGGTACCCTCAGTTCATGGGATTCTCTGACCGTATTCTCGGCAAAAAGAGCGCCAATGGTGGTCCACACATTGAAGGGGTATCGCCGTCATTCGCCCTCACGGGGGGCGAGGTTCGGATTAACGGCTCCGGGCTGCGTCCTCCGGACCTGCTGCGGCCCAAAGTAAGATTTGGCAACTTCGAAGCCCCGATCGTGGTCAGTTCCGACGGCTTTCTAGTCACGCGCGTGCCAGAAGGCGCCGTCTCCGGACCGGTGGTCGTCGCAACCAATGGACACGAGAGCAACCCGCACCCGGTAAAGGTTGCGGTTCCTATCGCGGAGAACCTGCACGCCGTCACCAATCCTGCCCTTGACGCGGAAGGCAACATTTACGTCACGTTTTCTGGATCGCGCGGACAAAAGGTCCCAGTCTCCGTTTTCAAGATCGACACCAACTACGCCGTCAAACCGTTCGTACTAGAGATGATGAACGCCACGGCAATCGCATTCGATCACCAGGGACAGATGTATGTCTCGTCGCGATTCGATGGCGCCGTCTACAAAGTGGCTCCGAACGGTTCCCAGAGCACCTTCGCGGAGGGCCTGGGGATTGCTACCGGCATCGCTTTTGATCGGGAAGGAAGTCTTTACGTGGGTGACCGCAACGGCACCATCTTCAAGATCGCGCCCGATCAGCAGATGTTCGTCTTCGCCACCCTGGAGATGAGTGTCTCGGCGTACCACATGGCCTTTGGACCGCAGGGAGACCTGTTCGTCACCGGTCCCAATGACCGGGTCTATAAGGTTGACCCGAGTGGCAGCGTGAGCACGTTTTATAAAGGGCTCGGGCGGCCACAGGGATTAGCCTTCGACGCGGACGGCAACATGTATGTCGCAGCTTCTCTGTCGGGAACGCGAGGCATTGTGAAGATCACCCCTGACAGCAAAGCGAGCCTGGAGGTCGCGGGTCAAGGCTTGGTGGGTCTGGCTTTCGCTCCTGGACGCTCAGTAATTCTCGCCACCAACAATGCGGTCCATCACTTGCTTTGGAATATCGCGGGCCTGCGCCTCATTCCCGAATGAGCGCTGCCATCTGTGCCGCTGCTCTTTTGATTTACACTGCTAAGGCGTGAACGCCGAAATCATCGCGGTGGGTTCCGAGATGCTGACTCCCTACCGCATGGACACCAACTCCCTGTATCTCACGGATCAGCTCAACCAATTGGGGGTTGACGTCATTTTCAAGAGCGTCGTCGGAGACAATCTGCGGCGGTTAGTTGGAGCCGCGCAGCATGCGCTATTCCGCTCCGATATCTTAATTTTCAGCGGTGGTCTGGGGCCGACCGAGGACGATCTCACCCGCGAAGCCGTTGCCGAGGCCCTGGGTGTGGGGTTGCGCCGGGATGACGAAATTTTGTCGCGCCTGGAAAAGCGGTTCGCGGAGCGGGGCTGGAAAATGTCGGCCAACAACGCCAAGCAAGCCGACGTTCTGGACGGAGCGGCGGCCCTGCCAAACCCCAACGGCACTGCTCCCGGCCAATGGCTCGCGGGAGAATTCGACGGACGCGAACACATCATTCTCCTGCTCCCCGGCCCGCCCCATGAGATGAAAGGAATCTTCGAAAACGAGGCGCGCGAGCGTCTGCGCGCGAAGGTTCCGCCAGCCCATCTGTTTACCCGCACTTTGCGCATCGCCATGCTGGGGGAATCCACGGTGGATGCCCGTGTCTCCCCCATTTATAAGCGTTACCCGGATGTCGAGACCACCATTCTTGCCGGCGGCGGTGAGATCGAATTGCATTTCAAGTCGCGCGCCGTAACCCTCGATGCCGCTCAGGCGCGCGCCGACGAGGTCGCCGGTCTGGTCGAAGACGAATTGGAAGATGCCGTTTTCTCGCGCAATGGCGAGTCGCTGGAACAGATCGTGGGCTACTGGCTGCAGATGCGGAATGCCACCGTCGCGGTCGCTGAATCCTGCACCGGCGGACTGCTTGCGGAGCGCATTACGTCGATCAGCGGCAGCTCGCGATATTTTCTGGGCGGAGCCGTCGTTTATTCCAACCAGTTGAAGACAGATTTTGCGGGTGTTCCCGAAGACATGATTCATCGGCACGGCGCAGTCAGCCGCGAGGTAGCCGCTGCCCTGGCCGAGGGCGTCCGCTATCGCTGCGAGTCGACCTTGGGAGTGGGAATCACCGGGGTAGCCGGACCGGCAGGCGGCACGGCTGAGAAGCCGGTTGGCTTGGTATTTCACGCCGTCGCCGGCGATAACGGGACCGAAGTGATTCAGAGAAATTTCCCGGGCGATCGGAAACGAATTCGTCGCTTCGCCTCCACTATGGCTTTGGATATGGTGAGAAGAAAGTTGATGTGAAGCAGTAGTGAGCGGCCGTGGTCACGTTTTGGTCAGGGCTTACGGCTTACAGGCCCATGCGACTTTTTGTGGCTCTCGACATCGACAACCCCATACGCGAGCGCATCGCCCGCTTCGTGAAAGGTGTGCGAAACTTCGCTCCCGACGCGCGTTGGGTGAAAGAGGAATCATTGCACGTGACCCTGAAATTCATAGGCGAGCAACCGGAGGGCTCAGTCGATCAGATAAAGCAAGCCCTCGCGGCTACCACTGGAAGAAGTACGGAGGTTGTGTTCCGCGGGTGCGGATTTTTCCCCACGGCACAATCCGCCCGCGTTTTTTGGATCGGGATGGAAGCGGGGCCGGAACTCGCTGCTCTGGCGGCCACAGTGGATGCGAACTTGAAGCCGCTTGGGGTCCCTGAAGAAGAAAGAAAGTTTAGCCCGCATCTCACGTTAGCTCGCAGCGCAGGAGGCTCTGGCGCCCCGCGCTGGCGAAAGGAGGACGGCCCCAAACGGACATTCCAACATTTGCAGGAAAAGCTCTTAGTTTTGCCTGGGCCGGAATTTGGCAGCATGACTGCCCGCGAGTTCTTTCTGTATCAAAGTCGACTCTCGCCTAAAGGATCGACGTATACGAAATTAGCGAAGTTCGATCTCGCTTAGCAGGCTAGCCGTGGCGCGCTCGGAGCATCCTGCAGCAACGAGATCAGCTGTTCCAGAATATATGCCGCAATTGCTCGCGATAGCCGCGGTTAGTTACCTGTTGGGCTCGATCCCATTCGGCTATCTGCTGGTTCGCGTCGTTCGCGGGGAGGACGTGCGCCGCAGTGGAAGCGGCAATATTGGGGCGACCAATGTCGCTCGCCAATCGCGCGCACTGGGAGGGCTGACCCTGATGCTCGACGCTGCCAAAGGCATGTTGGCGGTGCAACTGGCGGTTGTGATCTCCCGATTTCCTGACCACGACCCTCGCCTCTATCGCGCCATGGCACTCTCGGCTTTGCTGGCGATCGTGGGACACATGTTTCCGGTCTGGCTTGGATTTCGCGGCGGCAAGGGCGTGGCAACCGCACTTGGAGCTTTTCTTCGCTTCAGCGCCGCTTCGGTGCTGATTGCCATTATCATCTTCCTCGTCGTGGTGCTGCTTTCGCGCCGGATTTCGTTGGGGTCAATCGTAACGGCTGCACTTTTCCCGGTTGTGGCCAGTTTCTTTCTGCCTCGGGGTCCGTGGACGCTGGGGCTGATCAGCGCCGCAGCGGTGTTAATCATCATCCGGCATCAGCAGAACATCAGGCGCCTGCTGTCGGGTCAGGAGCCCAGGTTCTCCTTAGGACGCAAATGAGCGAGATCGCTGTCATCGGAGCAGGCGCATGGGGCACAAGCCTCGCCATCGTTCTCGGGCGCAAAGGCACGCACCGGGTACGACTCTGGGCGCACGAAGCTGAAGTGGTTGAGAGCATCAGCCGAAAACGGGTAAACGAAAAGTTTCTGGCGGGTCGTCCCATCCCTGAACCGGTGGTGGTCAGCAGCGACTTGGAGAAAGTAGTGGAAAGTGCCGACATCCTGGTCAGCGTGATGCCTTCGCAGCATTGCCGAGCACTCTTCGAGCAAATGCGCCCGCTATTGGGTCCTCAAACGCTTGTGGTGAGCGCCACCAAAGGCCTGGAGGAAGGCTCCCTGCTGCGCATGTCGGAGGTAATTCGGCTCGTGTTGAAGCGCGAGAGCACCGCCATAGGGGCGCTCAGTGGTCCTTCCTTCGCACAGGAAGTCGCTCGTGGAGATCCCACCGCGATCACGATTGCCTCTGAAGATGCCAACCTTCTTCGGATGGTGCAGCAGGAGTTCAGTGATCCCAGGTTTCGGGTCTACACCAACAGCGATATGGTCGGCGTGGAACTGGGCGGCGCGCTTAAGAATATCATCGCGATAGCCGCTGGAATCTGCGATGGCCTGGGGTTGGGCCACAATTCGGTCGCGGCCCTGATCACGCGCGGCCTGGCTGAGATGACCCGGCTAGTGATCGCCTGTGGGGGTCGCGCCGACACCATGGCTGGTCTGGCCGGGCTGGGCGACCTTGTTCTCACCTGTACCGGTGGTCTTTCGCGAAACCGTAGCGTTGGGGCCGAACTCGGCCGCGGCAAGAAACTGCCGGAAATTATTTCCAACATGCACGGGATGGTTGCGGAAGGAGTCTTCACCACGACCGCCGCAGTCGGCCTCGCTCAGGAGCGCGAGGTAGAAATGCCCATTACGCAACAAATGTATGCGATTCTCCACGAAGGCAAGAGTCCACGCGAGGCGATGGAGCAACTCATGTCGCGAAGCGGTAAGAGTGAGTCGGCTTTTCCTTCCTGAAGTGGTCCCTCCTGGATGCCGTAGGAATGCTCGGGCGTGTTAGGCTCTAGAGTTTTCGAAATGCTCTCTTGTGGAGGCGGTATGCGTTTGATCGCGTCTGCCGTTGCAATCATGCTCCTTGTCTCACTGAACACGGCGCAAGGCCAAAGCAAAGGCACCGCCGAACGTCTCGGATATCCTCGGGACGCCAAACTTCTCATCATTCACGCCGACGACCTGGCTGTCGCGCACTCGGAAGATTCGGCGAGTTTCGATGCGCTTGAGAAAGGCGCCGCCACTTCGGCCAGCATCATGGTTCCCTGCCCTTGGCTTACGGAAGTCGCCGAGTACGCCAAGGCGCACCCTGACGCGGATCTCGGGCTACACCTCACATTGACGAGTGAATGGAAAACGTATCGCTGGGGGCCAGTGGCATCCAAAAACCAAGTGCCCAGTCTGCTGGATTCGTCTGGTTATCTTTGGCCTGATTCGGACTCCGCCAAGCAGCACATCAAGGCGGACGAAGCCGAGCGGGAGATTCGCGCGCAAATGGAGAAAGCGATGTCTCTGGGCATTCATCCCACGCACATCGACAGCCACATGGGAGTTCTCTTCTCCCGGCCGGACCTTTTCGCCGCGTACGTGAAAGTCGCTCACGAATTTAAACTGCCGTTCCTCGCGGTTCGCACTCCGGATGCCCCGCCCGCGCTGTTGTCCCTGCTGTCAGACAAAGATATCGTGCTCGACTCGATCGTAATGGCAAGCCCCGATGTCAAACCGGCCGACTGGAAGACCTTCTACCTGAACGCGATCAAGAACCTGAAGCCTGGTGTGACGGAATTCATCGTCCACCTCGGCCATGACGACACCGAACTGCAAGCTGTGACCGTCGACCACCCCGACTATGGCTCTGCCTGGCGCCAGCGCGATTACGACGTCATCACCAGCCCCGAGTTCAAGAAAGCCCTCGAGGATGATCATGTAATTCTTATTCGCTGGGCCGACCTAAAGAAGTTGTTACGCTAGAGCCATGGCTCAACTGGTCGGATAAGGTCGGTGGTGATGCTCGCATCCGACAGCTAACAGACGGCAATCTTAAACTACATCGCAGCGGCGTTCTCAACTGCATGCACAAAGGAACCTATGTCTGACCTGCAAACTCGTTTCGCACAAGCGCAGCAGGATGTGAACGGCCTTTCCGCCCGCCCTGATAACGAGATTCTCCTGAAGCTCTATGCGCTCTACAAACAGGCAACACAAGGTGATGTAAATAGCGAGCAGCCGCATAGCTTCGACTTGGTGCGTCGAGCGAAGTTCGACGCCTGGAGCGCCCTCAAAGGCACGACCAAAGCAGATGCGATGCAACAGTATGTGACTCTGGTCGATTCCTGGTGGCAGTAAGCGGCCCTGCGCTGGGCTAAATGGCGCAAGAGTTTGACGCTTCCTGCCCCCAGGAGACCCGGAGGTGTTCTAATGCAGCGATTCGTGTTTGAGAACCTGCTACTTTCTCATTTAACCCCTTCCAGTCACCTCGCCGAAGTACCTTGGTAATGCCGCAGAATCTGGTTTTTCATCCCTTGCCGACTTTTCCCCTTTAGAATTTGACAAATACCCGTGACCTCTGCCGCCACCTCGCCGACGGAGTCCGCGACGAGTGAGGGGAAACCCTCAGTCCGCGACTCCAAGCACGCACGCATTCCGATCCTCTATGTCATCCTCGGGGTGTTGCTGGTCATCAGCATCATCCCAATGTATTTCTATTCGGCTCAGGTTGAGGCAATCAATCGCGACCGGCTGAAGACGAACGAAATGCTGCTGCAGAACACGGTGACCCGGTCCCTTGCGGATGACCTGGCGCAGCAGGAGCGCTCGCAGCGCATGATGCTGGCCAATCTTTCATCTGCAATCCAGGTGGCCAGCGGTGGGGATATTGGCGAGAAGAGTATCGAATCCCCGGAACTTCGAGCGCTGCTTGAGAACTTCGTAAGTTCTTCCGATGAAATTGCTTACGCAACTTTGCTCAACTCGGAAGCGAAGGGCATTTCGGCCGGACGGATTGCTCCGGATGCTTTTCTCCAACGTGAGCTAGAGCATGCCTACACCGCTGCTCGGGATGGCCGGGCATACAACGGTCAGGCTCTCGTCGTGGGCGAGGGCAAAAATGCCCGCACGGTTTTTCTAGTCAGCGCGCCCGTCCAGTATGAACAACGATTCCTGGGGACGATCGCATCCGTAGTGGACCTGCAATTCCTGATCCGGCGACTGCGTGAAGTCAGCGGGGGAGGTCTCACCCCTTATGTCGTTGACTCGCAGGGCCGATTGGTGGCGGCCGCTAGTCCGGAATTTGCTACCGGCCAGGACATGAAGAACCTGGACATCGTGCGGACTTTCGTGGAGGGAGGCAATAAAGCCCAACTCGCCGAGACGCGCGAATTCAACCTCAGTTCAGGATCTGAAAAGATCGAAATGCTGGGGACTTACAGCCCAGTACAATCGCTGAACTGGGCCGTAGTCGTGCAGAAGCCGCGACGCGATGCTTACCGCGGCGTGTACGAGATGCAACGCACGGCTCGCCTCCTTGCTTTACTGGCGGTGCTGCTGAGCATCGGAGTGAGCATTTTCGCCGCCAGGCGTATCACCAATCCGCTTTCAGTTCTCACCCAATCCAGCCGTGCAATCGCCAAAGGTGATTTCTCTCAGCGCGTTCATTTGATGAGCCGCACGGAAATTGGCGAACTCGCTCAGACCTTTAACACCATGTCTGAGGAACTGGAGCACTTCGTTGAGGACTTGAAGCGAGCGGCTGAAGAGAATCGCGCATTGTTTATGGGTTCGATCCAGATGTTGGCCGGAGCCGTTGACGAGAAAGACCCTTATACGCGCGGCCACTCCGACCGGGTGACTCGCTATTCCCTGCTCATTGCGAAGGAATTGGGCCTGCCCGCTTCATTCATGGAGACTCTGCAAATCTCGGCACAGCTCCATGACGTTGGCAAGATAGGAATCGAAGACCACATCCTGAAGAAACCCGGCGCCTTGACCGAAGAAGAATTCGAAGTGATGAAGACGCATACCACCAAGGGTGCCAACATCCTTCGCCCTGTGCCCCAATTGGCCGAAATGCTGCCGGGCATCGAACTTCATCACGAGGCGCTCGATGGACGCGGCTACCCGTATGGTCTTAAGGGGGAGCAGATTCCGTTATTAGCGCGTGTGATCGCGGTCGCAGATACTTTCGACGCCTTAACTACCAATCGCCCTTATCAGCAGGCACATACTCCCGAGCAAGCTCTTGAGATCATCCGGAGTATTGCTGGCAAGCGCCTCGACCCAATGGCGGTCGATGCGTTACTGGCAGTGTACGAGCGCGGGGAAATTCGAATCCAGCGTTTCACCATCAAGCGTCCACTGGCCAACGCGCCTGTAGCTGTGGCGGCTCCGCCCACCGCCGCGGCGGAATCGACTCCGCTGGAACGCACCCGCGTCTGAGCAGATGTTCCGGGCGGTTAAACCGCTGAGATCCTGCGCAACTCCCAAGGCCTAGTCAGAAGTCCACATCGTCGCGGGGTCTATAATTGCGCACGATGGCTCTGGCCCCCGGCACAAAGATCAGCCAGTACGAGGTCCTGTCGCCGCTTGGCGCGGGGAGTATGGGAGAAGTATATCGCGCGCGCGATTCCCGCCTCGACCGGGAAGTTGCCATCAAAGTCCTTCCCGAACTGGTTTCCCTAGATCCCGAACGCCTGTTGCGCTTCGAGCAGGAGGCCAAGGCGGCCGCGGCGCTGAATCATCCCAATATTCTGGCCGTATATCAAATGGGCACGTATCTCGGCATGCCCTATCTCGTCTCCGAACTGCTGGAGGGCAAAACGCTGACCGAGGTGATCCGCCGTAGTCCGGTGGCACTTCGAAAGGCAATCGATTTTGGGGTGCAGATCGCGCGCGGGCTTGCCGCAGCGCACGAGAAAGGGATTGTTCATCGCGATCTTAAACCGGACAACCTGTTCGTCACCAAAGATGGACGGGTGAAGATTCTCGACTTCGGGTTGGCCAAAGTGATCCTGCCGAAGGGATCCGCGAACATGGACGCGACGATCACGTTGCCCGGGGTAGCCCTGGGTACGATCGGGTACATGGCTCCTGAGCAGGTTCGAGGCCAGCCGACCGATCAGCGGGCCGATATCTTTGCGCTCGGTGCCATCTTGTACGAGATGGTGATGGGGAAGCAGACGTTCCAGCGGCCAACTTCCGCCGACACCATCAGCGCGATTCTGAACGAAGAGCCCCCATCGATTGCGGAACTCGCTCCCGACACCCCGGCGTCCCTGGAGAAACTCATTCGCCGGTGTCTCGAAAAAAATCCGGAGCAGCGATTTCAATCTGCGTCCGACCTCGCCTTTGCTCTCGAGGCGTTGTCCGACCCGTCGATGACGACGAGCAGCACGCATGTGGCTCCCAAGCCTGAGGTCAACCGGCCATATTTCACATGGGCTGCCGCGGGAATCGCGTTTGTACTGGGTGCGCTGGTGATCGCTTATTTTCTGGTACAGCCGCCCCGCCTTCCCAGCGTCTCCCATTACGTTCAACTCACGCGTGACGGCCAACAGAAGGCACTGATTGGTACTGACGGAGCACGCCTGTACTTAAGCCTGGGCGAAGTTCGAACCGGAAGCTTCGCGTCGCATGGTGTCGCGGAAATGTCCATCTCCGGAGGTGAGCCAAAGAAACTCACCATTCTGCCTTCGGTTGATATGATCCCCCTGGATCTATCCCCGGACGGATCGGAACTTCTGGTAGTGGATGGCCAAGGCGCTCCTCCAAAAGGACCGTTATGGACGCTGCGTCTGCTGGGAGGCTCGCCGCGCCGGCTGGGTGACATCATCGCCGAGACCGCCGCCTGGTCGCCGGACGGCAAAAGAATTGTTTATACGGATCTGGGCAATGTCTTCCTTGCTAATTCGGACGGTTCCGGGTCACGCAAATTGTTGAGCGTCCCAGGCGACATCCTCAACATAGCATGGTCGCCGGATGGCTCAATGGTGCGCTTCGATGCAACGGAAACGGCCGGCACTGTGGGACCGCAGGTGGAGTGGGAAGTTGCGGCGGATGGAACTGGATTGCAGCGACTTTTCCAAGGTTGGCACAATCCTCCCGACGAATGTTGCGGTAAGTGGTCAGCGGATAGCAAGTATTTCGTCTTCGAATCTGGGGGGCAAATCTGGGCGCTTCCCCAGGATACCGGCTTATTTCGCTCCCAACCGAAGCCCTTTCAGCTCACCTCCAGTCCACTTTCGCTTTCGTCGCCGTTACCAGGCAAAGATGGGAAAAAGATGTTTGTCGTAGGGCAGACGTATCGCGGCGAACTGATGCGGTACGACGCCAAAGCGGGTCGCCTTGTACCATTCCTGGGCGGAATCTCGGCCGAGTATGTGGATTTTTCGAGGGACGGTCAGTGGGTCACGTATGTGTCTTATCGTGAGGGCTCATTGTGGCGCAGCAAAATTGATGGCTCTAAGCGTCTGCAACTCACTTACCCGCCAATGTATCCGGTACTGCCTCGGTGGTCGCCGGACGGAAAAAAAATCATTTTCTTCGAATTCGCACGCGGCACGGTGCCCGCGAGGATCTATGAAGTTTCCGCAGATGGCGGCAGCCCGCGTGAACTCCTGCCGGACGATCACGGCCAGCAACTCGACCCCAATTGGTCTCCCGACGGCACCAAAATCATATTTGCGGGCGAATCCAACAATCCCGCATCGTCCATCCGCATACTCGACCTCGCAACTCGCCAACTATCCACCTTGCCAGCTTCCGAGGGCCTTTATTCCCCGAGATGGTCTCCGGATGGCCGCCACATTTCTGCGTTCTCCGCAGAATCCAAGACTCTGCTTCTATTCGACATGCAGACGCAAAAATGGTCCGAACTTGCTAGCGGATCATTGAGCTGGCTTAACTGGTCTCACGACAGCAAGTTCGTGTACGTTCTCGATTTTCGCGGTAAAGATGCCGTGGTCAGAATTCGAATCGGCGATAAGAAGGTCGAACAGGTCCTCGATCTCAAGGACTTCGTCACCGTGGGCCGGTACGGCGGCTGGCTCGCGCTCACCCCCGATGATTCCCCGTTGCTGCTGCACGACACCGGCTCTCAAGACGTTTACTCGGTGGACTGGCAAACGCAGTAAATTATTTGAAATCTAAGGTAAGTACCTGAATATGTAACAGCCGGAAGACGGCCATATTCGACGCTGTTTTTCTGGCCTGTTGGAAGTTGTCGGCGTATCCTGATCAAGGCCGGACCGCGAGGGTGGTTGTGACGGACGGCGAGGACAAATTCGAGCCACAGAAGTCTCAAGCAGGCGATTGCGCGTTTTATGGGTGACGGCCGAAAAAGTCCACAGAGTTTTCACCCGCGATACGGGAAAACCTGTATGTAGATAGGCGGGGTTAGACTGGTACTATCTCTTTCCGCGAAGGGGATTTGGATGCGGCACCGCCCAGTATCACTGGGACAGTTTGAAATTGTCCCGCTTCCCGTTTGTTTCTCATGAATACACATCAGAGCTTCGATCGCGAGTCGTTTCAGTCGCTACTTGCGAATGCCTTCTCCGTCCAGCAGAGTGGAATGGCGCCCGAGTCCCTGGCCGCCATCATTGAAATTCAACGTGTAGTTACCGGCGATGGGGTTGATGCGCAGTATGCCATGAATCTGCTGGCCGAGCGCGCCCGGGGGGTTGCCGATGCATCAGGCATAGGCATCGCCTTGCTCGAGGGAAATCAACTGGTTCATCGTGCGGGCAGCGGAACCGCGCTGGAAAATGTTGGCTCGCAATTGACGGCGGTGCTCAGCAATGCGGCGCATGATCACCCCCGCCGAGAAATCTTGCGCGTAGAAAATGCTGGGACCGATTCCCGTATCGAGGGCGAAATTTGCCGTCAGTTTGACGTCGAAGCGCTGCTGATGGTGCCGATCTATCGCGAGCACGCGATGATGGGAATGCTCGAAGTCTTCTTCAAAGAACCCCATGTTTTCTCAGAGCCGGAGGTACGCACCTATCAGCTGATGGCCACACTTGCCGGGGATGCCAGCGCACTTCCGGTTATCGCGGCAGAAAAGAGGCCGGTAAGTTCATCCACCCTTGCGGGAGCGCTGTTGCGGATGAAGCTACCGATCCGGCAATTAGCGGTCACGCGGCCCCGCGCACCTGAGGCGCCGACACAACCAAGGCCAGAATCGGCGTATGCGAAGATCATTGCAGCAGTGCGGAAATGGGATGCACGCGCGTACTGGGCCCAACTGGCAAGTTCAACCGCTGAAAACCTGCGCCGCATTCGTTTGCCCAAATGGCAACTACCGCGCATGCCCCGGCAGAGGCTTTCGTGGCACAAAACTGCTCTTGACAAGCTAAATCGCGAACTGCGACTGCTTCAGGTGCAATGGCCGAGCCAGTTACAGGGCAAGCTACTTTTGAACATCGCAGCGGTATCTGTCGTTCTGGTGCTCGCGATTATGGCTGCCATCGCGCGCCATCAGAGCACAGTATTGCCTGTCGCCGATTCCTCTTCCAGCAGCAGGACTACGGCCCCTGCACAGGCGGGGTCTGCGGTTGATCAGCAGATCGTCGCGTCCCCTTCCCTCAAGCCGCGTGCCAGCACTCGCGACGCTGGTGTGCCCACTTCCGCCTTCAAGCGGGTATGGGCCGGGAAAGATGAAGTGGACTACATTGCAGACGATGTCACCATACGGCACTTCCGCCCGCAGCCCACGCCCAAAAAGAGCGGCCTGGGGAGTAAACAAGTGAATATTGGCAAAGACGTGACGGTCCGCTATTTCAATTCTCCGCCGCTGCCGGCCGTACAACCCTCCGCGCAACAAGCAACGAACCAGGCTGTCAAAGATTAATTTCCGTCGATACGCCGCCATCCTCGGTGGACGACGCCGCACAGACAAGCTTGAATTCGTTAAGCAATGAAAACAAGAGCGAGATATATTCGCTGATCGAAATCCTGCCTGGGATCAAAGGCGCCTCCGGCCGCGCGATCAACCAATTCTTACGAAGACACGGCCCAGTCTGGCAGGAAGAGTCGTTCGATCACGTTCTGCGTTCTTCGGAAAGTATGGATGCAAAGGCCGCTTATATCTTGGGAAATCCTGTGCGCAAAGGACTCGTTTGAGATTGGCGCGCATGAATAGGAGTCCCCGTAACCCCGGAGATCACGTAGCCCCGGACCCATTGGTCCGGGAGGGTTGCGGGAACCATCTATGCACGCTCGCTTCGCTCGCGGGGCGGAGCAATGGCTCCGCCCCTACACGAGCTATTTTGGATTCCAGATTGGGAATTCTGAGAGGTCTTTCCCCGGCTAACCACTCCGTTCATGTTCGCGTGCTGCCAGAATCTGGATACGCAGTTCTACAGACGGAATCTTCCGCATCTCCAGCGCGATTTCAGGCCTCGAGTACGCTCATTCCTCACAAAGCCGCGACTCTGCGTTGCACAAGCAAGAAATAGAGTGCTAACAGCACCAGGAGTACGCCATCGGCTCCGAGGACCAAAGGCACGGTGAACCTGGGCACCAGCCATCCGGTGGCCAGATTCCCCATAGGCATGCCGCCGCGAAAGGCGCAGTTGTACACGCTCATCACTCGTCCGCGCATTTCGTTGGTTGTGATCAACTGGACCAGCGAAGTGACTGTGGCGAAGACCGCCATCATCGACGCTCCCACAACCACCAACATGACATAGGAAAGGGTCAGAACTCGAGAAAGCGAGAAGCCCGAAATCCCCACGCCAAGGCAGATCAGCATGATCAGGGCAAACCGCCCTTTATTGTGTATGTTTCCTCGTCCCGCTACGGCGAGCGAACCGCAGATCGATCCCACTCCCATCAGGGAAAGTAGATTGCCGTAAGTTTCCGGCCCACGCTGGAAGATGTCTTTCACAAATACCGGAATGTACGTACGCATCGGCATGCTGAGAGCAGTCATGCAAAATGCCAGAACAATCAGGGCCTCCATAGAGCCCTGCTGGCGCAAGAACCGGATGCCCTGTTTCAAGCTGTTGACCATCGACTCCTTTGTGCTCTCCGGCACAAACCGTGCCGAAATAATGGAGAGCGACACCACGGGGGCGAGGAACGACAGCGCATTCAGACCAAAGCACCACTTCTCACCCAGGCGGGCCAAGGTGATGCCGGCGAGCGCGGGACCGACAGTGACCGCCAAATTGAATTGAATCGAGTTGAGTGCGATCGCATTGGGCATGTCCTCGCGTTCCACCAGCGTAGGAATCAGCGCCTGATATGCCGGACCTCCAAAGGATTGAGCCACTCCACCGACAAAAGACAAGGACAAAATCTGCCAAACCCGTACTACATCGGTGGCCACCAGTATCGTGAGGATTCCGGCACAAGCCATCTGAACGTATTGCGAGACCAGCAGGATCTTTCGTCTCTCTGTGCGGTCAGCCACCACCCCGCCGATCAGCGAAAGCAGGAAGATGGGAATCCCCGCGAGAAACTGATCCAGCGCAAGCAGGAATGCCGAGTGGCTCAACCGGTAAATGAGCCAACCCTGCGCCACGATCTGCATCCAGGTACCTATACTGGAAGCACAGGCGCCGAACCACATCAGGCGAAAATCGCGATATTGAAATGCTTTGAAAACTCTGCGCAGTGACGCTCGCATCCCGTCCGACCGTTTCGAAGTCAAGCACTATCTTCGCATGAACCGCTCCACTGCTAGCGGCTGTGCTTGAAAATCAGTTTGGATGAGGTGGAATCGCGCAGGATTCTCAAACCCACGATACTAGTTTTGTCCCACTCCGGAGCCCTGCCATCGTCGCTTAAAGCTTGGCACCGGCTCTCATGCCCTGGAGCTCTTCATCTTCAGAACTCCCGCCAGCACGCTGATCAGGGAAATCAATGCCAGCGAAATCAGACATAAGATGCACCACGTTGTCAGCACGTAGGCTTCGATATAGGTGAGATACAACGCCAAGCCAAGTCCCGCAATCGCTGCACCCAACAGCCAGTCAGGAGTTTGCTCCCTCGCTTTGAGGAAAGTTGAGAGCACCAACAGCACTGCGTAGCCAGCTACCCCAATCAGAGCTACGGGAACGCCGAGCAAGGTCGAGTACTCGCTGCGGTTCACGATGTCGCAACTGAATTTCTCGCTGAAGTCGCAATAGCGGGTGGGTGATTCTGCGAAATGACGTTGCAGTGCTATGCCAGAGTCAAAGACCCCGGCCACCGATAAAATCGCAATCAGCACGAAAAGTAGCCGAGTGCCTGAGCCGCTCACGGGAGGCTGCACCCGGTTTTATCGCTGAGTTCCTCTAACGAGAACCTGCCTTCTACGGGCGCATTCGTGCCGAACTGCCAACTCGGGAACAGCTTCACTCCCGCCGCCTTGCACTGTGGCGCCATCTCTCCGGGTTTCTCTTTGAGTGCACATTCCTGGTAGGGCACGTAGCGGAATGCGCCGCCAAACATCTCTTTCTGCTCGGCGCAGTGCGGACACCAATACAGACCATACATTCTCGCCTGATGAGCGCCGAGACACTTTGCAAACGAATCATACTTATGATTGCGGTAGTAGTACCAGCCGCCAAGAACCGAAGCAAGCAAGGCGAGCACAAGGGCATAGACGCCAGGTTTTCCGGTTTTTCGGAGCATCATCCTCGCGGTTCCGTCGCCTTTTTCGCAGTTCTTCAGACATGGTTCAATTCTTATATCACGGCGATCAGGCCACGATGTTCAGCGCCTGCGGAATCACATCCAGTTCTTCGCAGTGCAAAGTGAGGACCTCTCCATCGACCATAACATCCACCGGGGACTCCAGATTGAATTCGACGCGGGGGACCGACTTGCATTCGGCGAGGGGGTGTTGGATGTGCGTCCCGTTGTAAAGGCCAGGCAGTTCGCGGATCAACCCAAGCCGCCCAATCGTTCCCCAGCGCACATATTCAACCAGGCCATCGTTCGTGCGGGCATTGGGCGCAATCATCATCGTCCCGCCGGTGAATTTGCTGTTGTTGAAGGTAAGAAACAGGCAGGGCCTGCGGTCGAACTCCGTTTCGCCTTTCACTCGGACCGGGAAGGCGCGGCGATTGAAACGAGCCAGCGTGAGAAAAATGGACCCGAAGTAACCCAATTCTCCCCATGAACTGAAGCGGCGAGCGCGCAATGTGGCAACATCCGCAGTGAAACCGATGCTGAGTAGATTGATGTAGTGAATGATGCCACCACGATGACGCAGGCGCATGACGTCACAGGTTCGGCTGCGTTGCGCAAGGATCGACTCGATCGCGTACTCAACGCCGCGATCACTGAAATCGCGCAGGAAAGAGTTTCCCGTTCCTAGTGGCAGAAACGCCAGAGTCGGACGCTCTCCGGTTGCCGCTTCAGGGAAAAGCCCGTTCACGACTTCATACGAGGTGCCATCCCCACCGACTGCAATGAAGTTTCGGACTCCGCGGGCATACGACGCGCGCGCAATTTCGGCGGCCTGTCCGGCAGCATTCGTGTGCACTACATCTGTCCGGATGCCTTCTGCGTTGAGGCGTTCCAAAACCGGACCTAGAAGCCTGCCGCTGCGCCCGCCCCCGGCGGCCGGATTTACGATCGCTAGATAGCTCTGCGCCAAGGTGTCGTTCTCACAATGAGTGCTGGTCTTGCCATGCGGCCGCGTGGTTAGCGATCCGGGCTACAGGTTGACGATTGCCGCCCTTTCTAAAAATTTCGCGATCTCTTCCGCCAGCAACTGCCGCTTGATTTTCATTGAGGCCGTCCGCGGAAAGTCCCTGTCCCAAATCAAGTATCCATTCACGCGCTTGAAATCGGGAAGACGGCGGTTGCGCGTGGAGATATCTTCGAGTAACGGCTTATCGAACTTCTGGTTCTGCTCGAGCCGCAAAATCACAACCAGTGCCTCGCGGGCGCCGAGTTCCTTCGCGGGCCAGATGTAGTTTACCGCGAAGATCGCGTATTCCTTGACGGGCAGCCCGTCGAACACGGTTTCGATGTCCTCGGGATAGATGTTTTTGCCGCCCTCGGTGACAATCATGTTCTTCTTGCGCCCGAAAAGCTGGAGATGCCCGTGCCGTTCAAAACGTCCAAGGTCGCCCGTGAGCAGCCATCCCTCGACGATAGTCTCCAGCGTGAGCTCCGGATCATCGAGATAATGCGACATCACTGTCTTACTACGTGCCGCTAGCTCTCCGATTCCCTCCGCATCGGGGTTCAGTATGCGGAGTTCGACCCCGGGAAGCGGCTTGCCTACGGTATCCGCGCGCAAGGGCTTGAGGTCGTTAAGAGTCAAGGCAGTGCCTGCCTCTGTTAAGCCGTAGCCATTCACGACGGGAATACCCAGGTCGTAGAAGAACTGCACGGTTGAGGGCTCGATGAAGGCCCCGCCCGTGATGAGCGCCAGTAGCTCGCCACCAAATCCGCGATGCACATTGCGGAGCAACATGCGGCTCAGCCTCACATTGGGACGCCGTCTCGTGAGAATTCGGTTCGTGCTTATCATGGTGTCCAATACAGCCCGTTTCCACTTCGGCAATTCGTCGAATTTCGCACGTAAGCCTTTCTCCAGGTTCTTGAGGATCATGGGAACCAGAGCAACGTAGGTGATGCGATAGCGAACAAAGGCGTCGCGCACGAACTCGGGCCGAAGCGTGCGCAGGTGAACCACGCAGGCTCCGCATACGAACGGTCCGATGAATCCCACCATGAAATCGATCGCATGATTAGTCGGCAGAATGCTCAGATACCGAACCCCCGGCCAGAACGGGTACCAGGCGGTCAGAGAACGGCACTGTTCCAGATAGTTCTCGTGGGTGAGAACGCATCCCTTGGGCCGGCCGCCCGTGCCGGAGGAATAGACAATGCAGGCTACATCGTCTTTCTGCCGCATCACGAAATCGGGCGAGCCTTTGCGTTTGAAATCTTCCCAGCGGAAGGCTCCGGCCAACTCCGCTCCCAGCGGCGCCTCGGTCACCAGGACAATCTTGGTGGCAATCGTTTGGAACTGCGGAGACTGCATGATCGCCCGCCATAGGTGGTACTCAACGACCAGAACTTTTGCCTTTGAGTGCGCCAACAACTGCAGGTGCTCGGCCGCACTGAGCTTGTAATCCAGCGGAACCAGCACACCGCCGCAATAGAACGCGGCATATGCCGAGATCAGCCACTTGGACTGGTTGGTCATGATGATGGCGGCGCGGTCGTTGGCATCGAAGTCGGCGTCTTCGAGAGCGCGGGCCAGTGGCAGGGCAATCTCTTTGAAATCGGAATAGGTGAGCCGGAGCTTTTCCCGATCGCGCTCCGCCTCAATCAGGCATACCTCGCCAGAGTAGCGATCCAGAGCATCGCGCAGGATGGCGCCCAGACAGGTGTACTTGGTGAGATCAAGCATTAAACAGTCATTTCACCACAGAGACACGGTGACACGAAGGAAGGCATAGTAATCAATTCAATTCATCGATATCCCGCACATTTGCCTCGATTCTCATCGGCACAGAGCACAGCCACTACTTACAACCGGGCCTGAATCTTGCTGGCCAGGGTACGGAAGTCGCTCACGCCCTGAAGTTCGTAGTCGGGCAATTCGACGTGGAAATGATTCTCCAACTTGGTGAGCAAATCCAGCGTCTGCAGGCTGTCGATGCCGAGAGCCTTAAAGAAATCATCGTCGGGGGAGAGTTTTTCGCGCGGAACCTTGAAGTGAATCGCGGCCAGATTAAGAATCTCGTCCAGAGTCTTTTCGGTGGTTTGCATCACGAGTCATTCTAATTGAGTTTTCGTTACGGCAGATACGGCTGAGCATTCGTGCTTTCGACGAACTTCTTCAGCCCGGCCTGCACGGCAGGGCGCTCAAACAAATCGCAGAAGATATCGATTTCCTTCTTCAGTTCGTCGTACGGGATCGGCTTGATGAATTGTTTGGCTGCGGCAGAGGTCTGCCGATCGAACTTGCCCACCTGCGCGGCCGTCGCCCGGGCCGCACGCAGCGCTTCTCCTTCGGCGACCACCTGACTGGCTAATCCGATCTGCTGTGCTTTGGTGGCATTAAAACTACGTCCGGTCAGCAGCAGATCGCGGACGACCGCATTTCCCACATCGCGCTTCAATCGCGGTATTCCGCCGAATCCTGGAATCAAGCCAAGACGAAGTTCGGGGAAAGCAAAGCGGGCGGTCTTATCCGCAATAATCAAATCGCAGGCCAGTGCCAGTTCAAGCCCTCCTCCAAACGTTACCCCCTGAACCGCTGCAATGGTGGTCAGAGCAGAAGCGTCAATCGTATTCAACACGCGGTGAATCCGCTCGAGGAACTCGCGGACACCGCGGATCGCCGCTTTCTTCTCCATAGCTTGCGAGCGATCGTAGAGTTCCCGGAGATCTGCTCCAGCGCAAAAACCAGCCGCCATTTCACTGTGAATGATTACAGCGTGAAGCTGAGGCTCAAGCTCTTGCAGAGCCGCACAAAACGACTCGAGTTCCTCAAGAGAGAGGGACCCGATTTCGTTGCATGGGGCGCGCTTGAGCGCGAGTTCGAGCACTCCTTGGTTGACCGAGTACGACATGGTCTGCCCGCGCTTTGTCACCTGAGCCATGTTCATGCGGTCTTGACTGCCTGATACATGCCTTCGATTTCGCTGCTCATGCGCTTCGAAATCAGGTCTCGTTTCAGCTTTCCGTTGGCCGTGAGCATGCCATTTTCAATCGAGAACGGCTCTTTGCGGATACAAAAAGCACGAATTTGCTTGTAATGGGGATGTTGTGCGTTGACCCGGTCAAGCACAGCTTGCACCTTCTCGCGGCTCAAATCACCAGTAATGATGGCAGAAAGATATCCGCGGCCGTTTCCGATGATCACCACCTGCTGTGCGGGCGGCAGGAGACGGATGATTTCGTCCTCCATAAATTCCGGGGCAATCTTATGGCCGGAGCCCAGAACGATCAGATTCTTGAGGCGGCCGACTATGCGCCAGGTGCCACCGTCCAGTTCGCCCTGATCGCCAGTATGGAACCAGCCATCCCGCAGTACTTCGGCTGTTTGCTGTGGCCTGTTCCAATAGCCGGGGAAGATATTGGGCCCACGAACCACGATTTCGTCGTTGTCACTGAGCTTCATCTCAATGCCGGTAATAGCCGGCCCCACTCGTCCCGGCACTTGGTGGCGGGGATCGTCCATGGTACAGATTCCGGTGGTTTCGGTGAGCCCATACACCTGCAACACAGGTATACCCAGCATGGCGAAATAACTTTGAGTCTCGGGGGTGAGCGGCGCCGATCCGCAGATCAGGGCTTTGAGATTCTCGCCAACCATCTTCTTCCGGATCTGCGGAAAAACAAGTCTGTTAGCAAGCCAGAGCCACACTGAAGTTGCCTCTCTGCCCTTGCCAAACCATGCCGCCTTCGCGTGAGAGTAGATGGTTTGCGCCATCCCGCCCTTTACTGCGATCTGATCATCAACGCCGCGCCGCATGCGCTCCAGCAACTGGGGAACGTTGAGGAAATAGTGCGGCGCTACCGCCGGCATGTCATGAGGTATTTTCGTCAGATCGGTGTTGAGCGTGACCAGACTTCCGCGCAACATGAAGGTCAGCAACGCAATCCACGAGGCGCAAAAGCTGAATGGCAGGTAGTGAAAGATGCGATCTCGCGAAGTACGTCCACCCATCAGCAGGTCCAGACGAGCCGAAGTACACCCGAGCATAAAGCCGACATTGGCCGCGGTCAGCACCACACCCTTGGCTTCACCCGATGTACCGGACGTGTAAATGATCGTGACCGGATCTTCATTGCGCACCTGCGGGCGATCCAGCGAAATTCCGTTAACTCCCTCGAAGATCTCGTCGAATAGAAAGTGCGGCGGTGCGGCAGACCAGTTCTGCCGGATTCCCTCGCGCAGGGTCGCATCGCCGCAGCAGACCAGCGCGGGCGTGCAGTCCTTCAACATCGCAACGAGTTCGTTGGGAGCCTGGCGGTAATAGAGGGGGACCACGATCAGGCCCTCAGCCGTAGCGGCCAGATCCAACGCGATCCATCGAGTGGTGTTAGGGGCCAGCAGACCGCAACGTTCGCCCTTGGTCAGTCCTTTGGAAGCAAGAAAGGTTCTGGCTCGCTGCACTAATTCGAGCAGTTCTGGGCCGCTCACAGCCGTGATCTGGCCATTGTGCATCTCCTGCACAACCGGGTTGTGCCCAGCGGCCTTCAGTTGCGCAAAGATTTCTCCGACAAAAGGCATCGTGGCGAGCTTCGGGGCTAACTGTATGCTGAAACGAGTTGCCGCAGCGAGTCATTCATGGGCGGTAGATAGTCTTCCCACGTCCACTCCCCGGTGCGCGTGGGGAACTCCGGATACCTGCGGTGGACTTCTTCCTCGAAATAAACACCCATGCGGGCCATGACCTTCAAATTCCTGACCACCGTGCGTGCGATTCCGTCTGCGATACGTTCGCCTTCGGTGGCCAGTTTCTCAAGCGCGGCCAGCAACTTCTGTTCAAGATCGGGATCATCGACGTTCATCAGCAAATCTTCGTGTCCGCGGTCGCGCATGAGGTTGCGGATACGCTCATCCATAGTAATTCCGGCCGAGGGAACCAAGCCTGGCATCGAGGTCACGATTCCGTGATACCGCGATGAGGCCATCATGTTGCACGATCGCAGGATGCTGACGAGTTCGTACATGTTGTACTGATCGGAGGTGAGAACAGGGATCCTGCCCAGCCGCTCGGAGATTCGACTCGCCGGACGCGCATCCAGGCGTTCGGTGGCAACAAGAATGACAAATACGTTGCGCTTCTTACGGAAGGCGTCCACCGCGTTCGCTATGGAAGCGAGGTAGTGCTCGTAGGCCCGATCAGCCGCGGACCCAGAGTTATGGAAGTATGGCCCGCGATAGTGTGTCTTCTGGTATGCGCCGACCATCTTATGCAAAACCAGTTTTCCGATGGAAGCCTTCACTGGCCATTCGAAAGGATTGATTGGACACACCACCAGCACTGGTGTCCGTCCGTCCCACCCTACTTGCCGCAACACGCCCTGCCCGTAGTCCAGCGGGCGCGGCTCAAAAGTCCACGCCGTGTCTGTGCCCAGTTCCGTGGGTACGCCCAGTTCGCGCAGGACTGTGCGGGATTCCTCGTTGCGAGTGATCACTAGCGAATTCCGGCAATAGCGGGAACACATCTTCACCAACAGCGGATCCATGTGACCCGCCTCGCCGCCATATCCGACTGAGAGTTTGTTCTGCGCGGCCGCGATGCCCAACGTGCCAATCATCATCGTGGTCAGAGCATTAGCGAACTTGCTCTTGAACATCGAGCCTTCGCAGGCAACCACTCCATGATGTTTTGGAACTTCATTCTTCAGAAATGGCGGGAAGATATCAGGCAACCGGACTTGTGCGGTGTTCTCAAAGTAGCCCTTCGAGCGCTCGAATTCGAAGGTCATGCAAGTAAACTCAACCCGCTCGGAGCCAAGAATGTGGCGAATCTGGCGCAGCATCTCATCCACGCGCACGTCAGATCCCATGTTGCGGGTGCCGTTATAGCCCGCGAACAACAGTTTCAGCTTCTCGCCCGGGCGCCACGGTTTGCCTTGCCCCAACATCCAAGCGACTCTAGCCTGTTCGATGTTGGTGCTGACCCACGCCTCCAGCATGAAATCCATCATGCGGCGCTGCCTCCGCGAGCCGCAGGCCAGGGCTGGTAGTGATACTCGAAATTATTTTCGCGGCTGAACTTCAGCAAGGGAAAACTGTATCGCGAGAACGGCACCGGGGCCCGTCCAAGTTCAGAAGTAACGCGCGTGTTGTCGAATACCGTATTCCAGACCAGATACGGCATGAACACTTTGAGCAGCGTCGCGCCGCTGCCAAGCGGGCCTCTGCGATTCGAAAGGAACTTCACTGAGCCGGTAAAGGGCCCTTCCGCAAAAGGGAGGAACACAGGCTTACGCTTTTGTTGCGCAGCCGCCAATGCAGCCGTCAATTCCCGAAAGGTCTGCGACGACGTACCCGACGAAAGGTGATACGTATCGAAGCCAGGCTGCTCCTTCTGGTGCAAAGTTGCAATGGCATCGGCCACGAAATCCACATTGACGATGTCGACCTTATCGTTGGGACGAAATGGCAGGGCGGGCAGCCCTGCCAGGAAAACGAAGGCCTTGACCATGTCGAACTGTGTGGTTTCGGCGCGCCGGCTGTCCCCCAGGACGATGCTCGGACGAAAAATCGTCTTGGGAGTGTCGGGCAGCAGCACCCGGGTCATGTGTTCGCAAAATTTCTTGGTGCGGGCGTACGGATCGTAATCGGAACGATCCCACTCGATGGCATGATCTTCGCTGACAATCTCGTTCTGTCGCTTACCCGCCACAGCCACAGTGCTGACCTCGCTGAACCGGCGCAGGCCATGGTAGTGCTCCGCGTGGCGGGCCAGGGTGAGCACCTCCAGGGTGCCTCGCAGATTCACATTCAGGCAGCTCTTCTCGGATTTGCGGTTCAAAGAGGCCGCGCAGTGGATCACCGAATCCGTGGTGTGCACCAGGCGGTCGTACTCATCGCGTCCCAAGCCGAACCCGGGAGCCGTCAAATCACCGCAGAAGACGCGCACCCTGGTCTGCAGGAAGTCATAGAACCGGGAAAATTCCAGGTGGAGTTGCAGGGCGCGCCACAGCCGAAGGTGCGCCTCCTGAGCATCGCGCGCACGCACCAGAAGATTCAGAGATGCGCCGTGCTCCTGCAGCAGATTGGCGGCGACGTGCGCGCCGATGTATCCAGTCGATCCGGTCAGGAATATCGCCACGTTGCTCCGTTAGTCCCGGTTTTCACGGCATCGCCGTTCGCGGGCGCAAGTTGAAAGCTTCGGGGAGGCCGCGCTTCGAGCGGTCGCCCCTCAATCAAAGGATAGGTCCAGCGGCGAAGCGCCGGGATGTGAATGTTGATCCAGTACTCCCACCAGTCAAGCGAGCGCGTGTCATAGCCAAACTGTTCACGTTCGGCGGGGGCGAGCGCATAAGAGAGTTTCTCGATGTTCTCTGCCGCAAAATCGTGCTCGTGCAGCAAAATAAAAGGCTCGAAGAGCGCAATTAATTTCTCCACCCGCTCGAGATTACGTTCCGCTTTCACCAGTGGAGCCTTCTTCAGCGGAAGCGGCGACATGATGCGCTGGATCGATTTCACAATGGCCTTCTGCGCCGGCGCCGACATGCGGTTGTAGCGCGTCTTGGAAACAGGAATGGCGTCGAGGCGCAGGCGAAGCCATGACTCCAGGCCTTCTTGCGCACGGTAATGCTTGCGGTGCGCCAGTGCGGTCAACTCAATGGAACGGCCCATGTCACAGGGATTCGTGACCGAGGTTGCAAGCTGGTACAGCGGCTCGTGGCGTCGTTCCATGACAGCGGCGGCCACCAGCGTCATCCCCGCGCAAACCGAGTCTACAGGAATGATATCCAGCCGCTTGCTCTCCTTCGAAGGCAATTGCCGGAAATACGTCCCCAGCAGATACGACAAAGATGCAGAGGTGTTGATGCCCTCGTTCCAGCCAACAAAGGGTTTGGCGACGGAAGTCTCAACAATCGAGGGCCGCACCACTGCAACCGGAAGCCCGGCCCCATACTTTGCAATCAGAGACTCAGCCAGGCTTTTTGTAAGAGTGTAGGTATTGGGCCAGCCCAGTTCCCGCGCTCGCTGGAGACCGGCTTCGGTAAGGTTGTTCTTGAGCCAGCGCACGCGATTCTTGCGAACCTGGATTTCCAGGGCAGCCCCTTGCAGATCCTTGGCGGCATGCTCTTTCGCTTGGGCCTGTTTTCGAAGGGCGGAGGTTACCTCCTCGCTTTCCGACTGCGCTTCAGCGCTGGCAATCAAATCGCGCAAATTGTGCAACTCTTTTTCCGCGTCAAAGTCTGCCTGCCCGCGGGGATTGTAGTTCGGGATCAGTCTCTCTGGAACCCGGCCATCCTGCTCACCCGCGACATAACAGGTGGATAAATGGAGCAAGCCCGCGCGATCGGAATGGCGCACGAATTCGAGAATATTCAGCGCCGCGTCCGTGTTGGTAGCCAATGCATCCCGCAGATCAGGATTGAAGTCGGTCAGGCCCGAACTGTTCACAATGACATCTAGATTCTTCTGTAGATTTTCAGCCACCGTTTCGGTCAGTCCGAGCCCCGGCTGAGTTACATCCCCCTCGATAATTTCGATTTTCTCGCGCAGGATCTCCGGCAGCCTGTTTCCGTAGCGCTCGAAGAGAGGATCGAACACCGGTGACTCTTCCAGCAACTTCTCAAATCGCCTTTCAGGCGGACTCGACTTTTGCCTGCGAATCAGAAGATAAATCTTTTTCACTTCCGGCAGGTCCAGCAGAGTATTCGCGAGCCATACCTTTCCGATAAATCCGGTTACGCCGAGCAGCATCACCTGCTTGCCCGTAAAAGCACGGCGGACGGAGAACCCCGGTGCCTGCTTGCGTCCGTCAAAATGGACGATCGGACGGCCGGGTCCGACAACTTGCCTCTCGGCAGGAACCGTAGCCGACCGCAGTTCGTCCAAAGAAATATCCAGATGGCGGGCAAGGGTTTTGGGAGCGCGGCGGCCATCCGGCATATTGTCGTTGAAGGGTGCAAAAGCTCCCCGCGGCCGGATCACCGGGTCGAGCAGCCGGCCGGTCGCAATCCCCTCACGAAATTCCAGGCGGTTGGCGACGATGCGCTTCACCCCAAGATGTTGGGCCAGCGGATGCATAATGTGATCCAACGCCTGGCTTACCAGAACCACATCTGCCCCGGACTGCACCAGTTCCCTTACCTCCTCCGCGCCCCGCTCCTTGATGCGCGGTTTGAGTTTATATTGGAAGTATTCCTCGCCGAGCAGATCGAGCCGATCCCTGGTCACCCCTCGAAGAACGGTGTGCACCATACGGGTAGCAAATTTGCGGTTCGAAGCATAGAGAACCGGCCGGAGAACAGCCATCAGGAAGATCAGCCCGCGGCGGCGGAGACGTCCAGTAAATGTCTGAGCATTCCAGGTAAAGAAAGCCACCGGCCTGACCACCGTCAGATCGAGAAGACTCCCTTCGACCCGCCAGTAGACCGTGGGACTGGAATTGTGGTTTGACTGATCCAAGATTGCGGTTTGTCCTTATAAGGTGCAACGTATGTAAGTAGACGAAGTGTATTGTAAACAATAGATGGAGTCGAACGAAGAAAGAAGCGGTCTAGGCATCTGCCCGCCGGCGGCCCGTCACCAGCGCAATCAAGCCGCTTAGCGTGATGGTGACACTGATGGCTACCAGGCCTCCGCGAAATCCGCCATTTGCGCCTCGGAAAAAACCGATGATGTCCGGACCGAAAAAACCACCTAAATTCGCCAGCGAGTTAATCATGGCGATACCGGCGGCGGCTGACAATCCCGCCATGCTGGAGGTTGCCATCGCCCAAAATGGCCCGACCATGCCTTCCGCGAACGCCATTCCCACCGCAAGGCCGGTCACTACGATGAGGGTTGAATTGCCATAGCCTGCGAGAGCCAGTCCGGCGGCCGCAATGAAGGCGGGTGCTGCCGTATGCCAGCGGCGTTCGCCCTTCCGATCAGAAAGTACTCCCACCCAGACCATCACCAGCACTGTGGCCAGGAACGGGATGGTGGCAATGACTCCCGTCCATAAATAGCTCAGTCCAGAAAAAGACCGAATCACGCTGGGTAGCCACAGCGTGACTCCGTACATGGTCGTCGAAACGCCGAAATAGACCATCGACAGCAGCCACATTCTTCCGCTCAGTAGAACCGACCAGAAGCTACTCTGCGGCACAGCTGCTTCGAGTTGACGCTCCCGTTCTAACATTTCCAGGAGCCACTCCCGGTGCTCTGGATTCAGCCAATGCGCTTCCGCCGGCCAATCCGACAGGGTGAAAAACACCACCGCGCCGAGCACAATCGCCGGCAATCCTTCGATGATGAACATCCATTGCCATCCACTGAGACCTCGCCCATGCAATCCCAACAAGGCGCCAGACACTGGACTGCCAATTACGCCAGCCAGCGGATTCGCGGTCATGAACCAGGCCACTGCCCGGGCGCGCGCCTTGGCGGGGAACCAGCGTTTCATGTACAGGATGATTCCGGGAAAGAATCCGGCCTCCGCCGCTCCCAGCAGAAAGCGCATGGTGTAGAAGCTCATCGGGCCCCGGATGAAGATCATCAGGCACGAGACCACCCCCCAAAGCATCATGATGACGGTGATCCAGCGCCGTACACCAAACTTCTCGAGCAACAAATTGCTGGGCAGTTGAAAGAAAAAATATCCGGCGAAAAACATTCCCGCCGCGCGCCCATAAACCCGGTCACTTAAACCGAGTTGGCCACGCATCTGCAAAATGCCAAACCCCACGTTGATACGGTCCAGGTAAGCGACAATATACAGCAGGAAAAGGAACGGCATGAGCCGCCACATCAGCCGGGACACAACGGCGGCTTCGAGGCGGTCGGGAGCTGTTCGCAAAACTCGTTCCATGGATGGGCGGCGCTGAAGTGCGCGGTTGGAGGATTCTACTCCAGCCCGAGTTGGTTCCGAATGGAATCCACGATTTGGGACGGAGTCTGCCTGATATCGGCCACTATGGCCGATTGCGGTTCCTCGAGGTCGGCCACTTGGCTGGCCAGAATGGATTGGCCCGCGAAGTGACCGTGCCGCTCGTGAAGCCGCTCGGCGATTAGCGCCGCGCTTCCCTTGAGGTACACGAAGCGGACCTCAGGGCCAACCTTGAGCTTCTCTCGGTAGATACGTTTTAGAGCTGAGCAGGCCAGCACAACATTGGTCTTGGCGGCGCTCCAGCCCGCGATGGCTTTGTGGAGCAGGTCGAGCCAGGGTGCGCGGTCGGCATCCGTAAGCGCGATACCTTCTCGAATTTTGTCGACATTCGCACGTGGATGAAAATCGTCAGCATCGGCAAATTGCCACCCCAGCTCTGCCGCGAGCATATTTCCGACCGTCGTTTTTCCCGCCCCGACGACACCCATCACAATCACGATCATCTGGAATTTACGGCTATTTTCTGGAGTACTTTTTCTCTGCTCCGGTTCTCCCATTGGTCACCGTGAAGCTGCCATCCTTGTCCGCCGTGACCTTCAAGAACTTCCCTCCGCAGTTCTCTTTCACATTAGCGATGCGCTCTGGATCGGTGTTGTGAAGCTTGTCAGATTCCTCGGCGTAATGAAGTTGCCACAGGTCCTGCAGACCGGGAGAGTCGTGAACAACTTGCCAGGCGCCTGGACTGGCGCCTTTTCTTGCGCCATTGTCGATGATTGCGACCTGAGGGTGGAGTGCCCACACCAGAGCCTTGGGATTCGAAAGATCCGCACCATGATGAGTTACCAGGAAAAGATCCACCTTCCCCAGCAGATTGTCAGGACACGCCATTTCAAGCTCTTTTTTCTTGGTGAGGTCCCCGAGATCGAGGAAACGGAACTGGCCGTAGGTGATCATCACTCCCACGGAGCGCGCGTTCTCGGTGTCATCGACAGAGGCGGCAGGTTGAGCAGCACAAAAAGCATTGGCCTGCCCCGCGCCCCGCAAGGGTTCAGTAATGTGTTCACCCGCCGCGCTGATCACTCGCACCTGAATGCCCTTGATCGGCAATCCCCATCCTGGTTTAACCAGCACGTGAGCGTGGCCCGCGATCGCTTTCTCGTAGGCGGTGTAGTCCGCCCGCGTGACTTGCGAATCCTCAAGGTTTGGCCCGTGATCCACGAACGTCCCTACCTTAATCCCATCGACCAGTTGCGGGACTCCGCCCACGTGGTCTCGGTGGAAATGGGTGATCAGAACGTAGTCGATCTGCTTGAGCCCAGCGTGATGAGCGGCAGCGAGGATGCGGTCGGCGTCACGTCCTTCATAACCGGGCCATCCCGCGTCGATCAGCAGCGACTCTCCTGACGGGCTTACCACCAGCGTGGCCTGGCCCCCTTCCACGTCCACAAAGTAGAACTGCAGAGGCTTACCCGCTTCTGCGGCTCGTGCATAGAAGTAGGATGGGAGAAGACACAACCATAGAACTGCCCAGAAGCATGAGCGCATCAGCAATCACCTGGACGCAAAATGTTGTTGAAGATTATGCCACGCGAAAAGCTGAGCCGGAGTGTCATCCTAAACTCCCGCGAAAGCTGGGCGCATTTTGTCACGCGGGGTTTGTGTTAGCCTATCTGCAGCGGCGGATTGCCTTTAGGTTAAATTCCGCCATTCATCCAAGTACATTGCAGTTCTTGAGCGCGTAGCGGAGTGGGGTCCGTACGGGCTCTTTCGGTAGCAACCCAGAAACCGCTTTCGGTCACTATACAACCGGCAATCATGAGTTCGAGCACAGTGCCTTTGGCCCAATTTCGCACCCGGGCAACTTTCATCTTCCGCGACTACGCCGAGTTGACCAAGCTGCGCGTGACCAGCCTCATCGTCGTGACCGCGTGGTGCGGATACTTTTTCGGCGCACACAAAGCGGGCGTTTCGTGGTTGAACTGGGGCCTCGTGCACGCATTGCTCGGTATCGGTCTGGTCTCCAGCGGCACGGCAGCGCTGAACGAAGTGATGGAGCACGATGTTGACGCTTTGATGCGCCGCACTGAGATCCGTCCGATCCCCGCAGGCCGTATGAGCCTGTTGCACGCCACCGTGGTCGGCGTGCTGGCTTCCATCGGCGGGTCCGTTTATCTGGCCGTATTCACCAATCCCTTAACCGGCCTGCTCACTTTGCTGACTTCGGTCGTCTATCTAGCCGCCTATACCCCGCTGAAGCGGGTGTCCCCCATCTGCACCTCAATTGGGGCTTTCCCCGGAGCGATGCCCGGCGTTCTGGGCTGGACTGCCGTTCGCGGCCGCCTCGATTGGGGCACAGTCGTCCTGTTCGCGATCCTGTTCGTGTGGCAGTTCCCGCACTTCTTCTCGATTGCCTGGCTCTATCGGGAGGACTATGCGAAGGGTGGCATTAAGATGCTTCCCGTCGTAGAGGAAGACGGCCGCTCAACGGCTCGACGAATTCTCGCTTATTCACTGGTTTTGATTCCAATCAGCATTCTGCCAAGCTTGATGGGGATGGCTGGGAAGACTTATCTGGTGGGAGCGGTTGCACTCGGAGCGGCACTCCTCTACTTTGGGATGCGGCTGGCCTTCCTGAACCTGCCTCTGGTTACGGCTCAGTCGAAGAGGCGTGCCCGCCATGTGCTGCAGGCCACAGTCATTTACCTGCCTCTTTTGTTCGCTCTGATGATGGGCAACTCGATTTAATCAGCCGGTCCAAACTACTTCACCTTAAGCATCAAGCGACCAAGCGTAAGTTATTGTCACTGCAGTGGCCTCTGCGTCGCTACATCTGCCGCATTGCTCTGATTTGCGGGTTGACTGGCTGCGTTTGTGGGCTCATAAGCGACCGCAAAAACCAGCAGCAACACCAGGAACACGGCAAACACGAGGACACGGACTCTTCCGGAACTCATGCAAACTCCTCACTTTCAGCCCAATGCTATGACGGGTCTCCGGACCCGCCTGTGCTCAAGATCACACCTGCGCGTGACGACTGATCATGTCTAAGCGTGCAACGGCAGCCGCCATCGTAAAATGCTCCGAGGGCAAAACTTGAAACTGACCGAAGATCCGCATCGCCGGTTGAATGCTCTGACCAACGAGTGGGTGTTGGTCTCGCCGCATCGTACCAATCGTCCGTGGCAGGGCGAGGTCGCGAAGCTCAAGACCAGTCCTGAACCCGAGTACGATCCGGATTGCTATCTCTGTCCCGGAAATGCGCGCGCGGGAGGAGTTCGCAATCCGAAGTACGAAGCAACATTCGTATTCGAAAACGACTTTGCCGCATTGAAGCTTCAGACAGCGAAGGACCGTCTCGACGTCGAGAACAAGGGCTTGCTGGTGGCCGAGACAGAAGCGGGCCTTTGTCGAGTCATCTGCTTTTCGCCGCGCCACGATCTGACACTCGCCACCATGTCGCCCGAGGCGATCGAGATTGTCGTTCACAGCTGGACGGGGCAGTTTCGCGAACTGGGCGGCCTGGACAACATTAGTCACGTACAGATCTTCGAGAACCGCGGCGCCATGATGGGCGCGAGCAATCCGCATCCGCACTGCCAGATTTGGGCCACCGCTTCAATTCCGCAAGAACCCGCGAAAGAGTTGAACGCGCAGCGTTCTTACCTGAAATCGCGCGGCAGCTGCCTGCTTTGTGATTACATCGGTCTGGAAGCCCTCCAGCAAGTCCGTATCGTTTTGGAGAACGAGGGCTTCGTCGCAATGGTGCCTTTTTGGGCGGTCTGGCCTTTTGAGCTGCTGGTCTGCAGCCGACGGCACATCAGTAGCATGAACGATTTCACTCCAGAAGATGCGCGCGCCCTGAGCGGTATTCTTCACCGTGTGACGTCAACTTACGACAGAGTCTTCGACGTCTCTTTCCCCTACTCCATGGGATTTCACCAGTCGCCTTGCGACGGAGAGCAACATCCGGAATGGCATTTTCATGCACACTTTTATCCACCGTTGCTGCGTTCCGCCACTATCCGAAAGTTTATGGTGGGCTTTGAAATGCTGGGAATGCCCCAACGAGACATCACCGCGGAAAGCGCGGCCGAACGGTTGCGGGAACTCGCGAAAACATAACAGAAGGCACTTCTTTGCAGTGCGTCATAACCTCTTCAAGAAAGGCAGTTCGCAAATGAGAATCACGCTACTCATCACGAAAATCATCATTGCTGTCGCCGCGGCATCCCTCATGGCCCTTCAAGTTGCGGGACAGGCCACATCGATCCCGGTATCACGGCAGATCGCTCCGGAAGTTCTGGTCAAGTTGCTCCAAGGCTCACCGCAACAGAAGCCATTGATGATCCAGGTCGGCTCGCACGTTCTGTACACGCAGGCCCACATTCCCGGGTCTGAATATATTGGTCCCGCTTCGGGCGAAGCCGGTGTGCAACAACTTCGGAAGCGCGTTGAATCATTGCCTCGCACGCAGTTGATCGTCCTCTACTGCGGATGTTGCCCATGGAGTCACTGCCCGAATGTGAAACCCGCTGATGACGCTCTCCACTCTATGGGCTTTCGCAACGTGAAGGTGCTTTACATTGCGGAGAACTTCGGCGCCGATTGGGTGAATAAGGGATACCCGACGGCGAAAGGAGATTAACGCACTGTCCTCCACAAAGCTGAGAATCGTGGCTGCGGCTGTCCTCATGCTTGTCTTGGGATTGCTTTGGGGCAGACATATGCGCTCGGGCCCTCAATCGTCAGGCCCGAAGCAGCATCCCCTTGCGCCCGACTTCACGCTGCCGCAGGTTAGTGGACCATCACTGACCCTGTCGTCCTATCGCGGCCAGGTCGTGCTTCTCGATTTCTGGGCAACGTGGTGCGTTCCCTGCCGCGAAGAGATTCCCCATTTTGTCGAACTGCAAAACAAGTACCGCGCCCAGGGACTTCAGATCATCGGCGTCTCGATGGACGACAGCGCGGACCCAGTCCGCCCTTTCGCGCAGCAATTCCGCATGAACTACCCCATCGTGATGGGCAACGCCAGCCTTGGCGAACAATATGGAGGAGTACTCGGATTGCCGATCGCGTTTCTGCTCGACCGCGAGGGCCGGATCGTGAAGAAGCACATTGGCGCTACCCCGGCGGACGTGTTCGACAAAGAACTAGCCACACTTTTGCTGAAACAGTAACAAGGATTAAGTGGCTGAAGAGACAGCAGTTTTGACTCGCCCCCTAACCATCTAAGTGCCCAATCACACGCCTGTGTGATCCTAATCGTCGTTTCCGCTCACCCAGCACGCTAGCCTCACAAGTTGGCATTGACCTGCAGGACGGACACCTTTGTCCGTTCCTCGAACCGACGCCAGCGCCCACCCGGACAAGGCATCCCGGGCTACCCGTTATGCGAGAAACCATCCAGCGCCTGTGGCCGGAGATCGAATGGATCAGTAATCCTCAATTACGACAACAAGTCACTGAAACCTGGATCAAAGCCTTCGAACGCAGCCCGCTCAAAGCAGACGATCTGAATCAGATCCCCTTCACCCTGCTCGTCCCGAACTGCCCCATCACATTCATGGAACACAAGCGCTGTGTGGTGCACATTGCGCGCGACAGCGCCCAAGCGATGCAGAGCTTCATGGGACGTGCACTTCCGATCGACCTGGACACGGTCATCGCGGGAGCGATCCTCGCCGATGTGGGGAAGTTGCTGGAATACGAACTGGGCCCAGAAGGAAAGAGTCGCCAGAGCGAGCGCGGCGAGGCGCTTCGTCACCCCTTTACCGGAGTCGCGCTGGCGCTGGAATGCGGAGTGCCGGACGCGGTCTGCCATATCATTGCCGCGCACGCCGCCGAAGGCGATCTCGTCAAGCGCTCAACCGAAGCGTTCATCGTGCATCACGCCGATTTCATGGCGTTCTTGCCCTTCAAGAATCCAAAAAACATCAGGACGAAATAGGAGCGCCACTTGCCCACGACGAGTCTCACCCCAAAAGAAGCCATCACGGCAGCAATGTCCCGTTGGGCGGCGGGCTTGCGTTTTGAAGACCTCTCGTCCGCGGCCGTGCATCAGGCGAAAAGATTGCTGCTCGATTCATTCGGGTGCGCGCTCGGCGGCTACCAGCAGCACGATGTAAAGATCGCGCTTGAAGTCCTCGACGAAATTGCAGGAGACGGGCCATCGACTGTAATCGGCACCGGCAAGCGCGTCGATCCGGTCTCGGCATCGTTGGCGAATGCGTTGATGATCCGCTGCATGGATTACAACGATATTTATTGGAAGCAGGATCCTTGCCATCCATCCGACATTTTCCCGGCAGCGTTAGCCTGCTGTGAACGCGCCGCCAGCAACGGAAAAGGGCTGATCGTCGGTCTTGTGCTGGGGCACGAATTCGAGATGCGCCTCTGCGAGGCCGCTTTCCCGGGTATTCGCGAGCGCGGATGGCACCATGCCACGCTGACCGCCTTCGTTGCCCCGATCGTGGCGGGACGCGCTCTGCACCTGACGTGGGAACAAATCCAGCACGCAATCGGGATCTCCGCCAGCCGACACTGCACCCTGGGCGCCGTCACGGCCGGCAAGTTAACTATGATGAAGAACACGGTGGATCCCATGGCGACCCAGAGCGGTGTGCTGGCCGCGCTTCTCGCCGAAAAGGGTTACACCGGACCCGAGCACGTCATTGACGGAAAGGAAGGACTCGCTCACGTTTTCAAGCCGGAATGGAAGCTCAATCTGCTGACTGACGGTCTGGGGGAGTCTTGGCGAATCACGCAATGCGGGATGAAGGCCTTCCCTACGGAGGCTCTCACGCACACGGCGATCTCTGCAGTGCTTGATCTGGTAAAGAGTAATGATCTGCATCCCGACAACGTGCAGAAAGTCCAGATTCGCTCGCTGGCCCGCGCGGCCGACATTCTTTCCGACCCCAGCAAGTACGATCCGCGCACAAAAGAAACGGCGGACCATTCCCTGCCCTATGTGATTGCCGCCGCCCTCGTCGACCGGCAGGTGACTCCCGCGCAATTCACGAAAGCCAAGATCATGGATCCCAAGATCCGCGAACAACTTCAGAAAGTAGAAGTGGTCGCTGATCCAGAGATCGAAAAAGTATTTCCAACTCTACAGAGGGTAATCGTGCACATCGATACAAGAGACGATCGCTCGTTCAATAAACAACTGGATTATCCCAAGGGTGATCCACGCAACCCACTCACCGATTCGGACATTGAAGAAAAGTTCGCTGCACTCGCCGACGGTGTGCTAACCAGCGCGGCGCAGAAGAGAGTGCAAGATGCGGTCTGGAATCTCGAGCATGTCGGTTCCGTGGCAGAACTGATGGCGCTCATGGAAGCCGACGTTCGCCATGCCAGAGCTGCCAAAGCAGTAGCCAAGGGCCGTACGAAAAACGGCAAGCGGCGCGGTACGGTGCGCGTCTAGCGCAGCGCTGGAGTGTTTGCCGCGAGGCGCAAGGAGTCCGTATGCCCCAGACAGTCGTCGAAAAAATCGCGCAGTCCCACCTTGCCGCAGGACCCAGCCGCCCTCTGCGAACCGGCGACTTCGTTTCCATTCGCCCCTTTCATGTCCTGACGCACGACAATACCTCGGCCGTGATGAGCAAGTTCAAATCGATCGGTGCGAAGACGATTCACGATCCCAAACAGCTTGTATTCGCGCTTGATCACGATATTCAGAATCACGACGAGGCCAATCTACGAAAGTATGGCTCGATTGAATCGTTCGCCGCCACGCACGGAGTCGACTTCTATCCAGCCGGCGCCGGCATCGGACATCAGATCATGATCGAGCGTGGCTATGTCACGCCTGATTCGTTCGTGGTTGCGTCGGACTCGCACTCCAACATGTACGGGGCGCTTGGAGCGGTAGGGACTCCCATCGTTCGCACCGACGCAGCCGCCGTTTGGGCCACGGGTGAATTTTGGTGGCAGATTCCGCGCACCATTCAGGTCGTGCTCGAAGGCAGCCTTCCCGAAGGGGTGAGCGGCAAAGACGTAATCATCACGCTATGCGGGCTCTTCAACCATGACGAGGCTCTCAATGCCGCACTCGAATTCTCCGGCCCCGGCGTGGCCAGCCTCTCGATGGAGGCTCGCTTTTCCATCGCAAACATGAGTACGGAATGGGGTCCCATCGTCTGCTGGTTCCCGGTGGATGGGATCACGATCCGGTACTTGGAGAATGCTCACCGCAAATTGCAGGAACAGGGAGTGGAGCGCTTTACGGAAGAGGACATCGAGCGCTGGCGTAAAGCTCCACCGCGGCCTGATCCGGATGCCGTCTACTCCGCTCGCATAACCCTTGATCTTAGCCAGGTCACTCCGCACGTCTCTGGTCCGGACACTGTGCAGGCGATGCATTCCATTGCGGAGATCGAGCAGCAGAAAATCGCCATTCAGAAGGCTTACCTGGTCTCTTGTGTTAACTCGCGTCTGGAGGACCTTGAAGCTGCGGCCTGGGTGCTTTGCGGAAACAAAGTCGCTGCGGGCGTGAAGTTCTACATCGGAGCGGCGAGCGCGTGGGTACAAAAAGAGGCGGAAAGCCGTGGCGTTTGGCAAGCTTTAGTGGACGCCGGCGCCATCGTGCTTCCGCCGAGTTGCGGCCCGTGTATTGGGTTGGGAACCGGGCTGCTGGAAAAAGGCGAGATTGGCATTTCGGCCACGAACCGCAACTTCAAGGGCCGCATGGGATCGCGTGACGCGCAGTGCTACCTCGCCAGTCCCGAAGTGGTGGCTGCATCCGCATTGGCAGGCTTCATCCGGGGCGCACGGCGCTTCCCAGATCGCAGGCCGGAGCGTCAGTACGAGGAGATGGGTGCCAACGTTGTTGCCAGCGAGCGCGTCGAAATCCTTCCCGGATTTCCTGAGCGAATCAAGGGCCGACTCGTCTTCATGGCGCAAGATAACGTCAACACCGACGCCATCTACGGCAAAGACTACACCTACCGCGACGATATGACACCCGAGATGATGGCGCGCGTAGTTATGGAAAACTATGACCCGCAGTTTTCGGCGCGGGCTCATGCCGGAGATGTCCTGGTCGGCGGTTTCAATTTCGGCACTGGATCGAGCCGCGAGCAGGCAGTCACCTGCCTTAAAGCGAAAGGCATTCCACTGATCATCGCAGCCAGTTTTTCGCAGACCTACCTGCGCAATGCATACAACAATGGCTTCCTCTGCATTGAGGTCCCGGCGCTGGTGAAAAAGCTTCGCGGAGAATTCGCAACCGAGATTGCTGCTAAGGAAAAGACGATCATCCCGGGAGACAGTGTCGAGATCGATTTCACCAATTGCACTCTGCAATGGCGCGGAGATCTTTTTGGCTTCCCGCCCCTGGGATCGGTGCCGCAGTCGCTCGTAATCGCGGGAGGCGCGGAGAACATCGTGGCCGGGAAGTTGGGTCTGAAGCAGAAACGCCCCGAACTTGTACATTCAGGAGATTGAGTCATGGCGAAATACACGGTCGTCACCATGCCCGGAGACGGAATTGGCAACCATGTCCTTCCGCAGGCATTGCGCGTGCTTGACGCAGTGGGCTTCGACGCCGAATACATCCATGCCGATATCGGCTGGAACTGCTGGTGTCGAGAAGGCAATGCCCTGCCGCAACGCACGATCGATCTGCTGGCAAAGCACCGGCTGGGGCTCTTTGGCGCCATCACATCCAAGCCTAAAAAGCAGGCCGAGGCCGAACTGGCTCCCGAACTGCGTGGGAAGGGCTATTCGTATTTCAGTCCCATCGTGACCATGCGGCAGAAGTTCAATCTCGACACTTGCATTCGCCCTTGCATTTCGTTTCCCGGGAATCCACTGAACTTCGTGCGCAAGCGCCGCGAGGGCGGCTTTGAGGAACCTTTCGTCAATGTAGTGGTATTCCGCCAGAACACAGAAGGGTTGTACGCCGGAGTGGAATGGAGCAATCCTCCGGAGCAAGTGCGCACCGCGCTGGCAACGCATCCGAAATTCAAGCCGTTCGCCGGAGTCGCCGGAGCCGATCTGGCAATCTCGGTTCGCATCATCACCAGACCAGCAGCCCGCAAGATCTGCAAAGCGGCGTTCCAGTGGGCGGAAAAGCATGGCTTTGGATCAGTGACGATCTGCGAAAAACCAAACGTGCTGCGCGAGACTTCGGGAATGATGGAGGAGGAAGCCCGAGCCGTCTCCCAGGAGTATCCCGGAATCGCACTGTGGTCCACCAACATCGATGCGCAGACCATGTGGCTGACGAAGAATCCCGAAGATTACGGTGTAGTCGTTGCGTCGAACCTGTTCGGCGACGTGATTTCGGACGCCTTCGCGGGCCTGATCGGCGGATTGGGCTTCGCCGCCTCCGGAAATATCGGGGACGAAGTCGCCGTTTTCGAGCCCACCCACGGCTCGGCGCCGAAGTATGCCGAGCTCGACCCTCCGATTGTGAATCCAATTGCGATGTTCCTTTCCGCAGTGATGATGCTGGAACACATCGGCGAGATCGAAAAGGCACGCCTTATCCGGGACGCCCTTGCGGCGGTGGTGAAAGAAGGCAAGGTTCGCACCTACGACATGATGCGCATTCCCGGCGGCCAGAAAGCACTGGCTGCGGGTGCAGCCGGCACAATTCAGATGACGGATGCAGTTCTGGCCAAGCTTGGGTCAGCCCGAGAAGTTGCCCTCGCGGGCGCACAGCAGGAATTCGCATGAAAGCCCTTTACCAGGAAATCCACGAGGCGGCAATCGAGGCCGGGCGCTGCGGGCCGGACGTCCGCAGCGATCTTCGCGTGCGCATCGAGCACCGCGAGCACGGCGGAATCGGAATCGAACTCAAGTCCCGCGTCGAACCCTACTACGGCGAATCCATCCGCCGTCTGGCCGATACAGTTCTGGAAGAACTTGGTATTTGTCATGCCCGTGTCCAGATTGAGGACGAGGGTGCGCTGCCGTTCGTCATTTCCGCCCGTCTCGAAGCTGCAGTCAAGCGCGCGGGGCTGGGCAAGGGCACGCGCGTACTGCCGGAGCAAATGCAGATTCCTCCAGCATCAACGCGAGACCGCATGCGGCGCTCGCGTCTGTATGTCCCCGGCAGTGAACCCAAGTACTTGATCAACGCCGCGCTGTACGGATCGGACGGTGTCATTCTGGACCTCGAAGACTCAGTCCATCCCGGTGAAAAAGATTCCGCCCGCTTGCTGGTGCGTAATGCACTCCACGCGGTCGATTTTCTTGAATGCGAGCGCATGGTGCGCATCAACCAACTACCGCTCGGATTAGAAGATCTGGATGAAATCGTACCTGAATGCCCAGACCTGATCCTGATTCCCAAGGTGGAAGTTCCAGACCAGGTGATCGCTGTCGAGAAGCGGATCGACAAAGTAAAAAGCGATTACGGACTCACCCGCCCGACATGGCTGATGCCGATTCTGGAGTCGGCACTCGGCATTGAGAATGCATTCGCCATCGCGAGAGCGAGTGAGAAGACCGTCGCCCTGACGATTGGGCTCGAAGATTACACCGCCGACCTGGGAGTGGTGAAGAGTTCGACCGGCACGGAATCTCTGTACGCACGTCAACGAGTGCTGAATGCCGCACACGCTGCGGGAATACAGGCCATCGATTCGGTGTTTGGCGACGTCGGCGATCTCGATGGCTTGCGGGCGTGGGCCACCAATTCTCGCGGCCTCGGCTTCGAAGGCATGGGATGCCTCCATCCCACGCAGATTCCTATCATTCACGAAGCGTTCGCCCCCACCGCGCCGGAGATCGAACGTGCCCGGAAGATCCTCGCCGCGTACAACGACGCACAGGAAAAGGGCCTGGGGGTGGTGAGCCTTGGTTCGAAGATGATTGATCCGCCAGTGGTGAACCGCGCGCTGAAGCTCATGGCGCGAGCCCAAGCCATGGGCCTGGTCCAATAACGGGAGCGTTATGCCGGTCGCAGAAAAGACGGGACTACTTACGAACGCAGCGGGTCGGCCTGTACCAGAGGTGGTGAATGGTCGTCCTCAAACCCCGTACTTGGGTGTTGGGAAATACCGTCCGACGGGAGGGAAAGCCTCGCCGCCGATTCGCACCGCGGCAGATTATCCGCTGAATGGCGACAAAGTCGTCGCCAATCTCGAAACTGCTCTGCGAAAATGCGGCCTGCGCGATGGCATGGTGCTTTCCTCACACCATCACTTGCGCGACGGCGACGCAGTAGCGCTGATGATGTTGAATGCTGCAGGCAGGCTCGGCACCAAAGATCTGATCTGGTTTCCCAGCGCGTCCTTCCCCTCTCAAAAACCCGCGATCGAACTCATGCAATCCGGCGTAATCGACCACATCGAAGGCAGTATGAACGGGCCTCTTGGGGATTACTGCACGCAGGGCAAAATGCGCGGCATGGGCGTGCTTCGCTCACATGGCGGGCGCTGGCAAGCGATTCAGGACGGAGAAGTCCACATTGACATCGCGGTGATTGCGGCGCCCAGCGCGGATGCATTCGGCAACTGCGACGGCTCACACGGGAAATCCGCTTGCGGCTCACTCGGCTTCGCACTTGCCGATTCCATCTACGCCGACCACGTCATCGTCGTAACCGACAATCTGGTTCCCTTCCCCTGCGTGCCCTGCCAAATTCAGGGCAACAACGTCGACTATGTTGTGCAGGTGGACTCGATTGGCGATGCAGCAAGAATCGTTTCGGGCACGACCCAAATCACCCGTTCTCCCGACCGCCTGCGCATCGCCGAACTTGTGGCGCGATTTCTCCGCGACGCGGGCATCATGCGCAATGGATTCTCGTTCCAGGCCGGTGCCGGCGGAATTGCTCTCGCCTTTGTTGGCTATCTGAAGCAGTTCATGAAAGAGGCCGGAGTCAAGGCCCGCTTCGTGCGCGGCGGTTCGACCAAATTTCTCGTTGAATTGCTGGAAGAAGGGCTCACCGACTATATCCTCGACGGCCAGACCTTCGATCTGGACGGAGTGCGCTCTATCGCGGGCAATCCGCGGCACGTAGCGACCTCTCCCTTCAATTCTTACAACTATCACGGCAAAGGCAACTTCGCCTCGATGGTGGATGCCGTTGTTCTGGGCGCAACCGAAGTCGATCTCAACTTCAACGCCAACGTTGTCACGCATTCCGACGGCCGCCTGATGCATGGCATCGGGGGATGGCAGAACTGCCTGGCCTCAAAGTGCACCATTATCGCTGTGCCATCGTTCCGCGATCGCATCCCAGTTGTCCTGGATGAAGTAACTACTCTGTGTGGCCCGGGGGAGTTGATAGACGTCATTGTGACCGAGCGTAGCATCGCGATCAATCCGTGCCGCCAGGATCTGATGGATGCAGTGAAGGGATCAAAGCTGCCGATCCGTCCGCTGCGAGAAATAAAAGAAGAGGTGGAACGCATCTGTGGAGGAAGGCCGTCCCGACCAAAACACGGGGATCGCCCTGTGGCGGTCGTGAAATGGGTGGACGGAACGGTACTCGATACGGTCTGGCAGTTAAGCGGAAGTTTCTAGCCGGAAAAATCCCAGCCTTCATCTTTCATCTTGCGGTTCGTCCAGCGCTGTAAGTGCTCGAACAAAGCAGGTTCAATCACCGCAAAGCGGACCCCGACGCGCCCTTCGTCTCCCACCCACATGAGGCGCGCCTTGGCTTCAAAGCGCACCTCGCTCTCGGGCAAAGTGAAACTCACGTCCAGCAGACCTGCGTAACGGAGCGGATCCTTCACCCCGTCCAATCCCATTCCACCTGTGCTCAAATTCACGCCTTGGACTTGAATCTGCTCGCCTTGTGAGTTTCTAACCGTCACTGCGATGCTCACCCGGGCACGGTAGAACTTCTGCTGCTCGTTGCTGATAGTGCTCAGCGAAACACTTTTATCTCCCGGAGCGAAATTGATGTTGTACTCCTTCAGCTTGCGGCTGAGAGTGCGCCGCGAGATGCCTAACTGCTCCGCCGCTAACGTTCTCTGTCCCCCGGTGCGCTCCAGCGCCTTGATGATCATCTGCTCTTCCATGCTGTCCAGGTTTCCCACCGGCACAGATGCAATCTGCCGAAGAGCAGAAGGTTCTCCGGTAAGCGCGGCCGTGAGGTTGGGGAAATGAATTTCCGTGGAGGTAGACTCCACTGCCATCTTGGCGACCAGGTTTCGTAATTCGCGAATATTTCCAGCCCAGGCGTGGGAGAGCAGAGCATTGATTGCCTGTTGGGAAAAGACTTTGTGGGGCGCCTTAAGACGCAGAAAGTGCTCCGCCAAGGCGACGATATCCTCGGGCCGCTGGCGCAGTGGCGGAACCCGCAGCTGAAATTGCCCCAGTCTGTGGAACAGATCCTGACGGAAACGGCCCTCCCGCACGGCGGCTTCCAGGTCCTGGTTGGTAGCCGCAACAATGCGTACGTCCACCTTGATCTTGCGATTACCGCCAAGCCTGTAGAACGGCTGACCATCCAGCACCCGCAGCAACTTTCCCTGCGTCTGCAACTGCAACTCGCCTACTTCATCAAGAAACAATGTCCCCTTGTCCGCAAGCTCGAACAATCCGGGCTTGGAGCCATCAGCGCCGCTGAAGGCGCCTTTTTCGTAGCCGAACAATTCGCTTTCCACCAGGTTTTCCGGCAGCGCGGCGCAATTAATGTCAACCCATGAACGCGTGCGACGGTGCGACGACTCATGAATCGTGCGCGCAATCAATTCCTTCCCGGTTCCGGTTTCGCCGGTAATGAGCACGGTTTCGCTGTGACTGGCGACCCGGTCCACCATACCCATGAAGTCACGCATCACCGGGCTAGCCAGGATGAATGTGGTGCCGTCAACATTGCGCCGAATTACAGCGGGATCAGTAACAGCGGCTTCCGCATCGGAACCCCCCGCGTCGATGACGGGTGTGATGGTCGCTACTACCTCAAGGGGCTTAGAAAATGATCCGCGAAGCACGGTAGCGGAGAATTGGATGGCGAAGCCAGGACCACTCTTCGGCTGGGCCACCAGTGTGGAGTGGAAATCTTGCCCGGCAGAGGTGACTTGCAGGACCCTTTTTCTGAATTGGCCGTCTTCGCCATGCACTTTTTCCTTGCCGCTAAACAGCGCGGAGAAATCCCGCCCGGTCAGTTCTTCCGGCGTGTAGCCAAAGAGGCGAGTAAAGGCGGCATTGCACGAGACGAATTCCCCGTCGAGATCAGCACAGAAGAAGGCTTTCTCTGCGGGGTCGGCGCTGGCACCCAAGCTCCGGGATGAGCTTGATTGCTGGTACTGCCCCGGACTGGTACCCACACTAGGCATATCCGCCTTTTGTGCATGATGGTGACATACACCTTGGGATTCGACCGAGAGGTGTGTTCCGGATGAGATAACTAAAGTAATGGCTTCGCCAAGGGTCGTGAATCAAAAAGCCATCAGAGTGCTCTTTCCCCGCCGCCGCCGTCAACCAATCTGTAAGGTCCACAAGTTACTTCGGTAAGCTTCAGAACTCCTAATCTTTGCAATAACATTCCGGTTCGAGCCCTCCGACTCTGGCCAAGGGGACGCCACCGTCCCTCCGTGTAAGCACTGGCTTGCGGCGCTCGTTTGTGTTGCCCGTAGGTTTGATCGACACAGCCGGGCACTGTTGGCTGTAGGTTTGAGAATGAAACCGGAAGCAGACGGACTGTCGCTTCAAACAAAGGCGTTCGTCGGAATCACTGCGTCCATTGGCGTGGTGGTACTGGTTTCTTCCCTCGCGCACTGGCAATCCCACGACCTGGTGCGGCTCGCATGCTACCTGGCGGTGGCCGTCCTGGCGTCGGGCCTGAAGGTACAACTGCCCGGCATCGACGGAACGATGTCGGTCAATTTCTTATTCATTCTTCTGGGCGTCCTGGAGCTAAGCCTCCCCGAAACTCTATTGATCGGCTGTACCGCGAGTCTCGTACAAAGCGTGTGGCAGGCGCGCAAGCGAATCGATCCGGTGAAGGTTCTCTTCAATGTAGCGGGCATGATGGCCAACGCCAGTTTTCTGACTTATGTGTCGTATCACTGGCTGCTGGCCCGCTTCGGAACGAATAAACCAATTCTGTTGATGCTGGCGGCACTTGTATTCTTCTTCGCGAACACCCTGCCGATCTCTGTGGTCATTGCTCTTACCGAGGGCAAATCGGCACGAAGAGTGTGGTCGGAATGCTATTTCTGGTCATTTCCCTATTACCTGGTAGGCGCAGCGGCGGTGGGCCTGGTTGGAATCGTCAACGGCGCCGCGGGATGGGAGACGTCGCTGCTCGTGCTTCCGCTGATCTATTGGGTGTACCGATCGTACCGGCTGTACCTGGGACGGCTTGAAGCTGAGAAGGAACGCGTAGAAATCGAGAAGCGCCATGTGGAGCAGATCGCATCCCTCAACATGCGTACGATCGAGGCGCTCGCGCTCGCCATTGAAGCCAAGGATCACACCACGCACACCCACCTGCAGCGGGTGCGTACCTATGCCGTCGAAATCGCAACCGAATTGAACCTTGCGCCAGACGAGATTGAGGCTCTGCGAGCTGCCGCGCTGTTGCACGACATCGGCAAACTGGCCGTGCCAGAACAGATCATCAACAAGCCAGGAAAGCTGTCTCGCGAAGAATTCGAGAAGATGAAGGTGCACCCGATCGTCGGCTCGGAAATCCTCGAGCGAGTGGCCTTCCCCTATCCGGTTGCGCCCATTGTGCGCTGCCATCATGAACGCTGGGACGGCTCGGGTTATCCCGAGGGACTTTCCGGCGAGAACATCCCCATCGGCGCCCGCATCCTCGCAGCGGTGGATTGCCTGGATGCACTCGCTTCGCATCGTCAGTACCGCAAGGCCTTGCCGCTGGTGGAGGCAATGCAAAAGGTCAAGGAAATGGCTGGTTCGTGGTTCGACCCCAGAGTCGTGGAGATTCTTGAACGCCGCTACATCGATCTCGAACGCCTGGCACAAATGTCAGAACAGACCTCGCTTCCCGCTGAACTTTCCAGATCGGTACGGGTGGAGAGGGGAGTCTCACCCGCGGCCGGATTCGAGCGCAGCGAACCGACGCACGGATTTGCAGACAGCGCGGACTTCCTCAGTTCGATTGCCTCAGCACGGCAGGAAGCGCAGACGATGTTCGAACTCAGCCAGGATCTTGGAGTGTCGCTGAGCCTGAGCGAAACTTTGTCCGTGCTCTCCATGCGCCTGCGACGCATGATCCCCTACGATTCCATTGCGGTGTTTGTAAATCGTAACGGCTGGCTGTTGCCGGAACTGGTCAGCGGCGAAAATTTCAAAACACTGTCCTCGTTGAAGCTCAGAGTTGGCGAAGGACTCTGCGGATGGGTGGCAGAAAACTGCAAACCGATCGTGAACGGCAATCCGCAAGTCGAAGCTGGGTACATCGTTGAAGCCGGGAAGAACGCGCTGCAATCCGCTCTCGCGGTTCCGCTGGAAGGCCTGAACGGAGTGGTGGGAGTGCTGGCGATGTATCAGACGACGCGGGATGCCTTCACGCCCGACCATCTCAGAATCCTGCTGGCGGTCGCTTCGAAGGTGGCGCTCTCCGTAGAAAACGCCCTCAAGTATCAACAGGCCGAAAGCTCAGCCACCACGGACTATCTGACCGGGTTGCCTAATGCCCGCTCGCTTTTCGTGCATCTGGCGCAAGAAGTCGCCCGCTGCCGCCGAATGAAAACCACGCTCGCGGTTCTGGTGTGCGATATCGACGGCTTCAAACAGATCAACGATTCCTTCGGACACCTGGAAGGCGACAAACTCCTACGGGAATTCACCACTCGCCTGAAAGATGTCTGCCGAGGATACGACTACGTTGCGCGTATGGGTGGAGATGAGTTTGTGATTACCGCACCTGGGCTTACACCGGAAGCTGCGCAGGAAAAAGCCGACCGGCTCAACCGGGCGGCGATCGAATCGGGCCGTCATGTTTGCGGCCGCGACCTGATCACCTTGAGCGTCGGCATGTCGTTCTGCCCTGAGGATGGCGTCGACGTCGAACGTCTTCTCGCCGAAGCCGACCGCAGGATGTACTCGATGAAGCAGGTCCACCATGCGGAAGCTGCGCGGGAGCAGGAGAACCACCGGCTCGGGGCTTCGGCCAGCTAGGAGAGATCAGCTCATGCTAGGGCGCAAAATTGCGCGGCACAGTGTCGCCATTCTCGGCACGGCTCTGCTCGGCGGATTGCTGTCCGCGACGATGGTCCGACTGGCGCCCGGTTTCGACACCGATGAAGCACAGATTGACTCTCATCTGAATTCCGAGAGCCTGCGAGCGTTGCACGAAGCTCGATCGCAGCAGAACAACATTCTTGTCTTTTACCTGCACTCTTTGAAGCGGGCTTCACAGGGAGATCTGGGTTCGTCGCTCACATTGCATCAACCGGTGAGCCAGTTGCTTCGGGAACGGGCGCCGCTGACACTTCGCTTGATCGGCGTCGCGTTGCTCGTGAGTTGGGTGGCGGCGATGACGTTGGCGCTCAGCGCGTCCTGGCTGCGCCTGTATACGTACGACGCCCTGGCAACAGTCATCAGCGGAATTCTTCTTTGTTTACCTGCGGCGATGCTGGGATTGCTCTCGGTGCTGTGGAACACCCCGGCGGCACTGGCCGTAGCCGCCATCGTTTTTCCGAGAGACTTCCGCTACGCCCGCAACCTGCTGGGGAGAGCGTATTCCCTGCCTCACATTACCACCGCGCGAGCCAAAGGGCTGCACGAGTTGCGCATTCTCTTTTGGCATGTCATTCCCGTTGCCGGGCCGCAACTGTTGGCATTGGCGGGAGTTTCGGTGAGCCTCGCGATTGGCGCGGCAATCCCGATTGAGGCTCTGTGCGGGTTGGCGGGAGTTGGACAGCTGGCATGGCAGGCGGCCCTCGCGCGCGATCTTCCGCTCCTGGTGAATATAACGGTGCTGGTAACGCTCGTAACCTTGCTGGCCAATACCGCCGCCGATTTAATCGGAAGCATGTTCGGGAGCCAGCCAGCATGAAGATCTGGCGCAGCGTGGCGTGTGCCGTTCTGCTGCTCGTGCTCGGAGTGTCCCTGTGCGCCAAGCTTGTGGCCCCGGCGGGGTACGCCAAGCAATATCGCGAGGCCGCGGATGCGCCACCCTCGCGCCAGCACTGGCTGGGGACGGACGACATCGGCCGCGATCGCTTTGCCCGGGTGCTCTATGGAACCCGGCTTTCCCTGTTGCTTGCTCCCGCCGCCGCTCTGCTTTCAACTTTGATGGCGGCCGTGATCGGCGGCCTGGCCGGCTATCTGGGTGGCATGTTTCAGCGCACCGCCATGACCATCACGGATCTTTTCCTTTCCCTGCCCTGGTTGTTCCTGTTGATCACAGTACGCGCGCTGCTCCCGCTAAACGTATCGCCGCTGGTTTCTGTGCTGGCCACGTTCCTGATTCTGGGGATGCTGGGGTGGACGAGCGCAGCCCGCGTCCTTTGTGCGAGCGCGGCATCTTTGCGCGATTCTGATTTTCTTCGGCAGGCACGGGCGTCGGGCATTCCGGCAGCCCGGCTTTTTTGGATTCATGTCCTTCCAAACCTCAAGCCAGTACTGCTCGCGCAGTTTTGGATTTCGATTCCCGTCTTCATCCTGAGCGAGGCCAATCTCGGCATTCTGGGTTTGGGAGTTGCCGAACCGATGCCCTCATGGGGAAGTCTGTTGAGAGAGCTCGAGGGTCTGGTCTCCGTTGGCGAGGAGCCGTGGAAGTTTGTGCCACTTGTTTTGCTAGTGGCCGTAGTCACGAGTTTTCAGTTGATAGTCTCGAAACATGAAGAGTTCGCTGTTTAGGCCAGGATCACTATGACGAAATTGACTTCCAGGACGCTGTCCAACGTAGTTCTATGCTTATGTCTCGGTCTGCTTACGCCTTCAGCATTTGCCCAGGGCGAACTGCGATTCTGCCTTCGCTCGGAGCCGAAGACGTTTGACCCGCTCGAAGTAGAAGACGACGCCTCTGTCGCAATCCGCTATCTGACAGGCGGAACTCTGGTTCGGATGAACCGGCAATCGCAGGTGCTGGAGCCGGAACTGGCGCAGTCCTGGAAGCTTTCAAAAGACGGCAAGCAGATTACATTCAAGTTGCGCAGCGGGATCTCGTTCTCCGACGGTACGCCATTTTCCGCAGAAGACGTTGCCTATACCGTTCAACGGTTGATGGACCCTGGGCTGCACTCGCCCACCGGCGATGCATTCCGCTCCGGACCGGGGAATGTAGAGACGAAGATTCTCTCTCCTACGCAGATTTCCATCACCTTTCCTGCTCCGGTTGCGGGGCTCGATCGCCAGTTTGATCAAGTCGCAATCATGTCGTCGCATTCTCCCAAAAAAGAGATGGCCGTGCTCGGGCCGTTCATGGTGGCCGATTACAAGCCCGGAGCCACAGTGCTGCTGAAGCGAAATCCCAGTTACTGGAAGACTGACGAGCAGGGACGCAGGTTGCCTTATTTGGATTCGATCAAGCTCGACATCCAGTCGAATCGTGATATCGAAATGCTTCGCTTCAAACGCAACGAAATCGATTTGATCAACTCCCTCGACAGCGAGTACTTCGACAAGCTCGCGTCTGGATCTCCGCAATTGGTTCATGACGCCGGCCCTTCGCTTGATAGCGAACAGATGTGGTTCAACCAGGTGGCGAAAGCGCCGTTGCCCGGATACAAGAAAGCCTGGTTCCGCTCCACAGCCTTTCGCCGGGCTATCTCCGATGCGATCAATCGCGACGATCTGGCCAAGGTGGTGTTCCGAGGGCACGCCCAGCCGGCGATAGGTCCGTTTTCTCCTGCCAATCGGTTCTGGTTCGACGCAAAACTGAAGCCGCCGGTTTATTCGCCCGATGCCGCTCTCACAGCCTTGCAGGCAGAAGGTTTTCGTCTCGACAACGGCACGCTGAAGGACCGAGCGGGCAATGCCGTCGTGTTCTCGATCATCACAAATTCGGGAAACAAGTATCGCGAGCGTATGGCGACCATGATCCAGCAGGATCTGCAAAAGATCGGGATTCAGGTCAACATCGTCACACTCGATTTCCCTTCTCTGATCGAGCGCGTGACTCAAACCTTCGATTACGAAGCGATCCTACTCGGTCTCAGCAATGTAGGTCTGGACCCCAATGAGGAAATGAATGTCTGGTTGAGTTCTTCCGAGAACCATCAATGGAACCCGCAGGAGAAGACGCCAGAAACCTCATGGGAGGCGGAAATCGACCGCTTGATGCGCCTGCAATCGGCTTCTTCAGATCCGAAAAAGCGAAAAGAAGCCTTCGATCGCGTGCAGGAGATTGTGGTCGAGCAAGCACCCTTTATCTTCCTGGTTAATCGAAATGCGCTCTCGGCAAGTTCTTCCTCCGTACATGGATTGAGTCCGGTGATCCTGGCTCCGCAAACTTACTGGAACGTGGAGCGTCTCTCTGTGGGTGTGATGGAGGCGCAGAGCAGGCCGTGACTTCCCAACCGCAGCCGAATGTCCTCTTGTCTGCCCACATTAGCGTGCGGTACGGGAGCAAGCCGCCGGTCTTGAAAGACGCCGCTTTGGAAGTCCGTAGCACCGAAATCGTTGGCCTCATCGGCCAAAGCGGTTCCGGAAAAAGTACGCTGGCCCTGGCAATCTTGGGGCTGCTTGAGCGTAAGAGAGCAGAAATACAAGGGTCGATTCAATTCGAGGGTCGCGACCTGCTGAGCTTGCGGGAGCAACAATTGCGCGAACTTCGGGGCGCCAAGATTGCATTGGTTTTGCAGAGCCCCCTTTCTTCCCTGAATCCAGCCTTAAAGATCCGCACGCAGTTCAAGGAAGCGTGGCATGCCCACGCCCGGGGTTCGAATGCTGAATGTGATCGCGCCATTCGCGCGGCGCTGGACGCCGTAAGCTTGCCCTCGAATGACGAATTTCTCCGCAAAATTCCCTCCCAGATGAGTGTGGGACAAGCACAACGGGTACTGATCGCGATGGCTGTCATGCATCGTCCGGCATTGCTGTTGGCGGATGAGGCGACGAGTGCTCTCGATGTGATCACACAGTCCGAGATTCTGGCATTGTTTCGCGATCTAAATCGAAATTTCGGAATGGCCATTCTCTACATTTCACACGATCTGCCATCGGTCGCCGGACTTTGTGACAGGGTTTCAATTCTCCATCAAGGCGAAATTGTTGAATCGGGGACGACCCGCTCAGTCTTACTCAATCCGCAACACGAATACACGCAACGGCTCATGGCTGCCGTACCGAAGTTCCCAGCCCAGTCCGCAGTCGCCAAAGCCGGATCGGTTTAGGCCCTTAACTTTCCCCGAGCACTTAAACTCCGCCTCAAGCGCCGCATCGGTGTGCGACAAATTGTCCCGCGCGCGCCTGCTTGGGACAGAGTGGCCCATCCAAGCGCCGGCGCCGACGCGCATCCCTAATGAACGCAGTGACTTAGCGGTTTCCGATTGGCCGCCGCCGTGCAACGAAACACGTGAGTTACGAGCTGGACTCTTCCCCCCAGAACGACAAGGGAGATCTATGTTGCGTACATGGAAACAACAGAAGCCCCGACGCCAAGAACGACACAGCGCAGCGTGGGGAAAACGCGTGAGCCTGGTGGTGCTTCTGGCCACGGGCATGGCCTTGGGATCGACGTCCCCCTCCGCACGCCAGAACGGCAGAGCCTCGAAGGTCGCTTCGGAACTCTCTGGTTTCCTGGCGAAAGCCAAGCAGGGATTTGCCGGCGGCCAGACGATCCGGGTCATCGTACAGTACAAGCACATCCCGACCTCGGTCCACTACTCGACCATGAAGGGTCGGGGCGCTCGACTTCATGCCACGCTCCACATGATTCGTGGCGCGGCGTTCACCATTCCCGTGAGTGCGCTGCCTGCGTTGGAGGGCGATCCGGAAATTGAGTCCGTGACGATCGACCACCCCATCGCCGTGATGGACGATCTCACGAATGTCGCAACCGGGGTCTCGGCTGCCTGGAATTCCGGTTTCACTGGGGCCGGCATCGGCGTCGCCGTGATTGACAGTGGCATCAACGACGCTCACCCTGACCTGTGGGATGCAACGCACACAACCTCGCGCGTGCTTTATCACCAGGATTTCACCGGCACGGCAACCAAGAATTCCAATGGCGCGAACTACGACCTGTACGGACATGGCACTCACGTTGCTGGAATCGTGGCTGGCAATGGGTATCTTTCGGGCGGCCGCTACGCGGGAGTCGCTCCGGAAGCCAATCTGATTGACTTGCGCGCACTGGATGCCAATGGCGCGGGTACCGACAGCACGGTCATTGCCGCGATTCAGCAGGCCATCGCTCTGCGAACCGCTTACAACATCCGCATCATCAATCTCTCGCTTGGCCGCGGGATTCCCGTCAGCTACACCCAGGACCCTCTGTGCCAGGCAGTCGAAGCAGCCTGGAATGACGGCATCGTTGTCGTCGTCGCCGCTGGCAACCTCGGACGTCTTAGCGTGTACGGAAGCAATGGCTTTGGCACGATCACGGCGCCCGGCAACGATCCTTTCGTGATCACCGTGGGAGCGACAAAGAGCAACGGTTTAGCGTCACCGCAGTCCGAAACCAAGGCCAGCTACAGTTCGAAGGGACCTACCACTTACGATCACGTCCTGAAGCCCGACCTCATGGCACCGGGCAACGCGATTGTCTCGCTCGCTGCTCCTGGAGCAACCCTCGAAGCAGCCTATCCCAACGACGTCGTCGCGGGCAGTGATGGAAAGGCCGACTACTTCACCCTGAGCGGGACCAGTATGGCGACCCCTGCAGTAGCCGGCGCCGCCGCTCTCCTGCTGGAGGAGCAAAATACACTTACTCCCGATCAAGTGAAAGCGCGGCTGATGAAGACCGCGTACAAGATGGGAATACTCTCGACTTCGGCTTACGTACCTCACCTTTTGATGTCGTTCATCGACTTCTACGATTTGTTCTCCGTCGGATCCGGCCTGCTAAACGTACAGGCCGCCACAACCAACACCGATCTAGCCCCCGCCAACGTGGGAGCAGCCCTATCCCCTTATGCGGTTTACAACCAGCAGACGGGTACGGTCTCGCTGGTCTACGGCAATGGAACCGTCTCCCGCACCTCGGTGGTGTGGGGCAGCTCCGTTGTGTGGGGAACTTCAGTGGTCTGGGGCTCGTCGGTGGTGAGCGGAAACTCCGTTGTCTGGGGCAGTTCGCTGCCTTGGAACAACAACCTGCTCAGCGCGTTCAGTGTGGTATGGGGTTCGAGCACCGGAACGGCATCGGCGACCAGCGTCGTCTGGGGCTCATCCGTAACTAATGCAACTTCAGCCTTCTCCGATGCGGGAGATGATGAGCAGTAACGGCCCGTGTGAATGAATTGAAAAAGGAGAGGATGCGATGAACAACACACGGCAAATCAAGACCTTTATCGTTGGAATGGTCTTAGCCGGAATTGGGGCTGCTGGGTATGCATCATTCAGAAGCCACACGCAACATGCCTATCTCGCGCTGGCGGTCCTGGCTCTCGCGGCGGCCTCGTCACGGCTGAAGGTCAAGCTGCCGGGCATTCATGGCAACATGTCAGTCAACTTGCCGTTCTTGCTTACCGCGGTTGTGAACCTGAGTGCCGCCGAAGCGGTGCTGGTCGCTGGCGCTTCCACACTCGTGCAATGCTGGCCACGGAAGAACGGGAAGTTCAACCCGCAACAACTGACCTTCAACCTCAGCATGATGATGTTCGCCGCGGCCCTCGCGAGTCTGGTGGCGCATGCACAGTGGCTGGGTGCAATTGCACCGGCATTGCGAACTCCGGTCTCGGTGCTCCTCGGCGCAGCAGCATTGTTCCTCGGACAAACGCTACCTGTAGCGCGCATCGTAGCCCTGACCGAGAGCAAGCCAGCCACAAAACTCTGGAGCGAACTCGCGCAGCTATCGTTCCCGTACTACGTGGTCAGCGCCGGCGTGACCTCGATGGTTCAGGCCTGCGGCAGCCATATAGGTTGGGGACTCACGCTTGCCGTCTTCCCGGTCATGTTCGGAATTCACTGTTCTTATCGGATGTACTTCAGCCGCATGATTGAAAGTATGCAAAGCGACGCCCTCGTCAGAGCCGCTGGAGCGGGAGCTTAACCGCAACCGTAGCGCGGCGATGCTGCATCAAGCACCGTGCATTGCCGCGCTAGAACTTGCCCACCCGGACTCGCACCACTGCCGGATCATCGGCGTGAAACTGCAGGCCACGATCCGTCTCATCTCCGTTCCACAGGCGCTTTGGTTTCCAGACCCCGTGATCGTAAGAACCCTCTTGGGCCGCAAGAATCTGCATTCTCATGCCCGGCAGTTTGCCTGGAAGGTGAAAGCTGACACTCGCGTCCAACCCGGCAACCAGAAACTCGTCGGGTCCACATTGAGCGACGAGGGCTACACCATGCGCATCATTTGTACCGGGAGGACGTCGGCCATCCTGCTGCGGAAAACCGTACGAAACCGTTGCTTGCCATGAACCGAAATCCAGTTCCTGCTGCGCCTCCCCGGATTCTTCTACTGAGGTTTTCAATTGCCCTTCGAAATTCAATTTTGCGATCTCTCTGACCATGGGTGCGAGCAAGGCAAAATTGCGCTCGTGACCCGTCGCTGCGACGTCGCCCAGAATGTTCCAGCCGTGCGGATCGACACCGAATGGCGCCACCCCGATCGCGCCTTCCCCCAGAGCCAGAAAATCATACTTCGCGAACAAATCAGGCTTCGCGATTTCAGGCACCAGAAGCGGGTTGTCGGGACGGTGGTAAGCGGCGAGGACATCCCGCACGAAACCGGGATCGTTGCCGTAGATATCGGGAGCAATTGCGTCGATAGAAGGGGCGAGTGCTCGCCACAAACCCACCCAGGGCTGCACGGCACCGCCGCTGGGGTACTGAACACCAGGAACGCGGAGGCGGCGCTCCGGCATCTCTGCCGGTGGATAGCTTAGCCATACATTCATATAGAGCGGAATATCAAATTCCGCTTTGCCCGCGGCCGCGATCTCGTTCAAGTAGTGCGCCTGATGGTAGAGCTGAAACAATTCATCGGCATCACCGCGAAAGACCTCGGTCCAGGTACCAGACTGCTGTTTGGCGGCAGCCAGCATGTCAGCCGGTACAGGGCCGGCAAATTCCTTGTTCGACTCTGGAGAAAAATCACGCGGGCTGCCGATAATACCCGACTCATTTTCCACCTGTACCAGCAGGATGGTGTGCTCGGCTGCATCGAGGGCTTTCAGGTGGCGCATGAGGGCGACAAACGCAGCTTTGTCGGCATCCAGGTTGGACCGAGAGTTCGCGGAAAGAACGTCAATCGGCTCACCGTCTGCGCGGATCACGCGCGCAAACCGTTTGGGATCGGTCTTCACCCACTGTGGGACGTAATGCATGTTGCCGTTTTTCCAGGTGCCAAACCAAAGCAGCACCACGTGCAGGTTGTGCTCGCGGGCACCGTTGACCACGGCATCGACGTTGTCCCAATTGAACTGTCCGGGCTGGGGCTCAATCTGCTCCCAGTAAACCGGAGCTTCTACCGTGTTGGCGTGCAGTTCCGAGAGAGATTTCCACACGGCGGGGAGTTCTGAAGGCCAGGCACTCGAATTGTGAATCTGCCCGCCCAGCATCAAATAGGGTTGCCCATCCACTAACAGCGCCCAGCGACCATCCTTCGCCACCAACTTGGGAGCCTGAGCGGCAAAGCAGACTTGGTATGCTGCCGCGAGCATCAGGAGCAATGCGAAACTACGGCATGATCGCGCCACCGTCTCAGCGTTTCTCATTTCAAATTCTCTCCTCCGTCATGTTTCCGCGAACGCTTTGACAATCGTTCCGACGAGATTATAGCCGCGTGGCCTGCACCTCGTGTGGCGAGAACATGTGATGTGTTTGCCGGCGGTGGCTTTCGACGTCTATTAGCGGTAACATTCGCAAAGCTCTCGCAAAAGAGGTTGCAATGGACGAAACCACGACTGACAAGGTCTACGCCGCGCTCGAGACATTCCGCATTGAGCTTCCGTCCTGGGGATTTGCCAATACGGGCACGCGTTTCGGGAAGTTCATCCAGGCGGCAGCCGCGACTACGACGGAAGAAAAGTTCAGCGATGCCGGTCAGGTGCACTTATTGACCGGCGTTTGCCCGACCATCGCCTTGCATGTGTTATGGGATTGCCCGCAGGGCGTCCACAGTTCGGGCGAAATCCGAATTTTTGCGGGCCGTTACGGAGTCGCCCCCGGTTCCATCAATCCCAATCTTTTTCAGGATCAGGAATACAAATTCGGGTCATACGGCAATCCCGACGCCGCGATTCGCCAACGCGCACTGAAGCATGCCAAAGACAGCATCGAAATTGCCACACGGCTGCATAGCCGAGACATCTCATTTTGGTTTGCGGATGGATCCAACTACCCAGGCACAGCCAACATTCGCCAGCGCCGTCGCTGGTTCGAAGAAGCTCTGAAGGAATCACATCGCGAGTTAGCACCGGAGCAGCGCATGCTGATTGAGTACAAGCCGTTCGAACCCGCTTTTTATCACACCGACATTGCCGATTGGGGAATGGCGCTCCTGCTGGCTCGCGCCGCTGGGCCGCAGGCGAAAGTTCTGGTGGATACCGGGCATCACTACGCCGCTCAGAACATCGAACAGATTGTGGCCTGGCTGCTTTCCGAAGGCATGCTCGGCGGTTTCCATTTCAATGATCGACGCTATGCCGATGACGATCTGACCCTGGGGTCCATCGACCCTTATCAGGTGTTTCGCATCTTCCACGAAATTCAGTTTTTCGAGCGCGAGACCGGCGCGCGCGCTGACATCGCGTATATGGTCGATCAAAGTCACAACCTGAAGGGCAAAATCGAAGCCATGATTCAGACCGTCACCATGGCACAACAACTTTTTGCGAAGGCCGCCCTGGTAGACACCGAGAAACTCGCGACCGCTCAGAAGAATTGCGATCTTGTGCGCGCCGAGTCGCTCCTGCAGGACACCTTTGCCACCGATGTTCGCCCTGTGATTCAGGATTGGCGGCACTCCAAGGGTCTGCCCAAAGATCCCATGGAAGCGTTTCGGCAGAGCGGGTATCTGGAACGCATCACCAAAGAGCGCGCTGCCAGAAACTCGAATAATATTTCCTCGTATGCCTAATCCCGCTCACTCCAGATCCTACCTGGCGTTTGGTTTTGGAGCGGAAAGCGGACGCGCCGTGCTGGCCCGTCTGCACTCGGGAGTTCTAACCACCGAAGAGGTTCATCGTTTTCCCAGGCGTCACTCCCAGCGAGGAATCGGATAGCCATGTGCGGGGAAACATGGTAGATTTTGAACTCTCACAAGATCCCGATGCGCGTCTTCTACGGGTGGTGGATTGTCCTTGCTGCATTCCTAAATCTTTTCTTCTCTGTGGGTATTGTCTATTACGGTTTCCCGGTTTTTTATCCATCACTGGTCAGTTCTTTGGGGTTCACGCGAGCCCAACTGACTGAAGGCTTCCTCGCGGGATTTGTCGTTTCGGGTCTCCTATTCGGGCTCCTGGCGGGTGTCCTCATTGATTCGCTCGGATCCCGTCAGGTGATTCGAATCGGTATTTGGTGTGTCGGCCTGCCGCTCATACTGATGGGAAGCATGACACGCCTGTGGCAGTACTACGTGCTCTGCATCGCGGAAGTAGTTGGTTACGTGCTGACCGGACCTATTCCCAACCAAGTCTTAGTCTCCAATTGGTTTCGACTGAAGCGTGGACGAGCGATGGGCATCGCATATCTTGGCTTAGGCCTGGGCGGGGCAGTTTCCCCTCTCCTGATTAACGGCCTGATACAGAGTTTCGGTTGGCGACACGCTTTCAGAATTATTGGAGCACTCATCCTCATCGTGCTCTTCCCTGTTTCGCAGTGGATTACGCGCTCCACCCCGGTGGACTTGGATCTTCTTCCCGACGGGGTCCTGCCGGCTGATGTTGCGAATGAAGCTGTTTCGAGCGAGCGCGCGTCGATGACCGTAGCGCGAGCCATGCGCACCCGCAACTTTTGGTTGATTGTGACAGGATGCACATTCACCATCGGGGCCATCGGCGCGGTGACACAGCACCTGATCCTTTTTCTGACGGGCGAGGGATATTCCTTGAGCGGCGCTTCCCGTATATCGAGCGGGTTGCTCGGCGCAAGCCTCGCTGGACGCGTGATCGTAGGTTACTTCGCTGATCGCTATAGCCGAAAGAACGTTATGGCTCTCTTCTACCTCGCTTTGTCGCTAGCAATCCCTTTGCTGTTCGCGGCCCCGCGGCATGGAGCGGTTTGGGGTTTTGCGCTCCTCTTTGGTTTTGCGATGGGCGCCGACTACATGTTGATTCCCCTCCTCACCGCAGATTGTTTTGGATTGTCGGCCCTGGGGAAACTGCTGGCTGTAATAATCACGCTATATTCGGTTGGCCAATGGTTCGCGCCCTGGCTGGCGGGAAAGATCTTCGATATACGGCATAGTTACGATCTTGCCTGGCTCATTATGTCGACCAGCGCGGCTGCAGGTGCTGCACTCATCTATGCAGTAGCGCCAGAACGGCAACCGGTTGTTCGCACCGCTGGAACTTCAGCAAGCGCGCATCTTCAGGGGAAATAACAATGAGCACGCTCGAAATCATCCGCCTGGGTGGTGTGAAGGGCGTGGCGCGCTTCAAAGAACATCTCCGTGCTCTATGCGTGAACATTCCTTGCGACGACGAACTATCCGTCCATCAGCACTCCCCATTACGACAGATGCTGGTCAGAGAAGAACTTGTCATCGGCAACAGAATTGCCGTGCAGCCGATGGAAGGCTGGGATGGCTTAGCTGATGGGAACCCCTCCGAGCACACGTTCCGCCGCTGGCAACGCTTTGGCCGCAGCGGAGGCAAGCTGATCTGGGGCGGTGAGGCGGTGGCTGTATCTCACGAAGGACGCGCCAATCCCAATCAACTGCTGGCCGCTGAGCATACCTATGCGGGACTCAGCCGACTCCGCACCGTGCTCGTGGACGAACATCGGCGTGTCACTGGATCAGACCATGGTCTTGTCCTGGGATTGCAGTTGACTCATTCTGGCCGCTTCAGCCGTCCCAACTCTCACCAGCACGGTGAGCCCCGTATTTTGTACCACCACCCTATTCTCGATCACCGGATGAATTTGCCAGAAGATTATCCGGTCCTCAGTGACGGAGAGATCAGATCGATCACGGAGGATTTTCATCGCGCTGCCCAGCTGGCGTGGAAATTAGGATTTGATTTCGTGGATATCAAGCATTGCCACGGGTACCTGGGCCACGAATTCCTGAGCGCACACACTCGCGAGGGCCCCTATGGGGGAAGCTTCGAGAATCGCACACGCTTCCTGCGGGAGGTTGTAGAAGGAGTCCGCTCCGTCGCCCCGGGCCTGGCCATCGGAGTACGATTCTCCGCCTTTGATACAGTGCCCTTTCGGCCAAATCCCCAACGCTCCCCCGACGGCCAACCGCAACCAGGGATTCCCGACATTCCTGCGGACCTGATCCCGTATCGCTGGGGATTCGGCCTTAACCCGCTTCATCCTACGGAGTGGGATGTTTCAGAGCCGATTCTGTTCTTATCTCTGCTCGAGAAGCTCAACATAAGACTCGTGAACGTAACCGCTGGCAGCCCCTACTACAGCCCTCATATTCAACGGCCAGCGCTCTTTCCGCCTTCTGACGGATACCACCCTCCGGAGGATCCGCTGGTCGGTGTAGCTCGGCAAATGGAAATGACGCGATTCCTGAAGCAGCGTTTCCCCAAGTTGATCTTCGTGGGATCGGCTTATACCTATCTTCAGGATTTCCTCCCCTATGTGGCGCAGGCCGCCGTGCGCGAGGGCTGGGTCGACATGGTCGGACTGGGTCGCATGGTCCTGACCTATCCGGAACTGCTATGGGAGGCTTCGGAAGGCCAGGCAATCCAGCATAAGCGCATCTGCCGAACCTTCAGTGATTGCACGACTGCGCCGCGCAACGGGCTCCCATCCGGATGCTATCCATTAGACGACTACTACAAAGATTCCGATCTTGGCGAGCGTCTGAAGCGCTTGAAGAAGCACTGACTCCTGCAGCTTTGCTGGATTAGGAAACTTGAAAATGAGACCGCGCCGCATCGATATCAAAAACATCGACCGTCGACGCCAGTTTGGCCGGAAAGTTCAAGGAATCGCGGCCACTCTGCTGCCTTTTCAGGCGAACGGGCGAATTGCTGTCGAAGCATTTCAACGACATCTGGCAGCGACGCAAGCTGTCGGCTTGATGAATGCCGTCAACATGGATGCTGGGTATGTGAATTATCTTTCGGAAACGCAAAAGAAGAATGTACTTGAGTGGGCCCGTGCGGCTCTGGGGAAGAATGTCCCGTTCGTTGCGGGAGCATACATTGAGAATCTCGACGGGGACGTCGTCACTCTGTATCGGCGCCAGTTGGACTCCATCGTAGCCGCGGGCGGAATTCCAATCTTATTCCAGACCGCTCGCCTGAAAGGAAGTCCAGGCAGGGATTTGGCAGCTACTTACCAGGCGGTGTGCCGCGGATATCAGAAGGTCCTCGCCTTTGAACTGGGTTCCATGTTCGCTGCCAATGGCAAGGTCCTTGATTCCGAGACGATAGTGCGATTGATGGAAATTCCCGAAATTACGGGAATGAAGCATTCATCTCTCGATCGTATCGTCGAGCTTGAACGCCTCGCCTTACGGGATCAGCATCGTCCCGACTTCCAGATCTTTACCGGCAACGACCTCGGCATAAACATGATCGAGTACGGATCCGACTATTTGCTCGGACTAGCGACCTTCGCGCCGGAAAAATTTGCCGAACGCGATCGCTTGTGGCAAACTGGCGACCCCGCCTACTACGCGCTGAGTGATGCTTTGCAATATCTGGGCAACGTTGCCTTCCGCCATCCCGTTCCCGCATACAAACATTCGGCGGCTATGTTCTTGCACCTCGCTGGCCGTATACCAACCGCGAACACGCATGCAAACAACCCCAAACGACCCGCCAGTGAGATCAGATGGCTGCAAGACTGCGGGCGACGTCTTTGTGACGCCCAAGCTTGATAGGGAAAGCCCGTTCCGAACACTGGCCGGCTGAACGGTCCTCAACAGCCGCCCTGCTGGCTTGATAGCCCGGCGATGCGCAGACGGAGATTCCCCGATAGAGTCTTATCTAGGCGCAGGGTACCGTGCGTGTTCGTCTGGACACGAAGAACTTCTGTCTCAACTCCCGGCAATACCGCCGTTGGCGACGAGGAAACGTTCGGTCCGTAGAAGCGCAACTCGTAGACCGTATTGGGCTGCAGACTCGATAATGTTAACGACGTGAACGCCACCGCGGGCAGCGACACTTCCCCGCCACGGCTCGCTGACTCTGATGTGGCGAATAGCACGCACGGCCCTTGCTCTGAAACGGCTCCCGCAAAGTTAAGGCCTTCGATCAGAGCGACTCTTTGTTTTCCCGTCGACCCGAGGTCGCCGATTTCGAAGACGTGCAGGAAGAAGTCTTCTTCGGAAGGCGTCGACGGGGACACTTCCATACGCCAGGCGCCAGGGACAACATTCCGGCGATTGGACGGCGAGATTCTCGAAAAATCCTCGCCCCAAAAAGTCTTCCACATGTGCACCAGCTTCGGATCCTGTGGCAAAGGCCCGCCTTCCACGGGCTCGAGGAGCCAATTCTCGCCGCTGCCCCAGGGACCTCCATTGTCGTTGCCGGGTGTGTAGAACTCTTTTCCGGGACCGCCTCGCCGCGTGACGACGCGCTCTCGGGGAAGCAACGTATGGACCAAAAGCTCCCCTTTATTTTCGCGGAAGCGAAACGTGCTCGCATTTCTGAATTCCTTTGCCTCCGCAGTGCCCTGCCCTAAATCCTGATCAACTAACGGTTGATTCACAGCATGCAACAGCCACACTTTACGCAAGGAGGGGTTCGTGCTGACCACGCAATCAAAAACGAAAAGCAGGTTGTGCGCCGGGTCGTACAGGATTTCGCGAGTAAATTTTTTCATCTTGTCCGGTGAATATGCCCTGGTGGCGTCGCCCAGCGCGTAGTGATATTGCCCGGGGACGTAGTCGACGACCCGCATCGTGCCCAGGTCCCAGATGTCGCGCGTGCGCTGCCAATCCTTCGGACTGCGGATGGTGTTCCAGTAACGGGAGGAATTCATACGCTGCCCGCCATCGTTGGCGGCCGGCAGCAGGTTCTCGGACCAGAAGAACTTTTCCGAGGGCTCGTACACCAGCACCGTGTTGTGCGCAATCGTGCGGCGATAGTAGTTGAGATAGTGGGGGCTCTCGCTGTCGGTATAGTCGGCGCCGCTGTCGATGGCGAGATAGCCGCCGTGGTAGATGTTGATTTGGTTTTGATCGAGGTGTTGGTGCTTCGCCAGGTAAGACCCGCAATCGAATTCGATCCAGGTCGAGTCTTTTCTCCAACCATCGCGAATGACGAGGTGTCCTACGCCGGGAAAGTACCGCTGCCTGGGAAGCTCATTCTCGCTGGCAAGAGCAGGATCTCTAGGCGTAACTTCCAGGTCGTTCCACAGGAACTCGAGCACGGGCAGCGTCCATTGCTTTGCGAAAAAGCCGCTGTTGCGGAGGAGCCACGCGCTATACGGATCCTTGAAGCGGTTCACTGCGTAGCCGATGACTGACGTATCTCGCGCATCCAGGATCGGGTACTCATTATCGCCCTCGCGCGAGGGCGTACCGTCGGGAAGCAACTTATACAGGTATGTATTTCCGATATTTCGGAACAACGAATAGTGATGAGCCGGATCAATGCCGGTCGTGGTGCGCTGCAATTCGGCCAGGAGCGTGAGAGAGGCCCAGGTGATGCGCATGTAGTCCATCGACTCGTGATAGCTGCCTTCCGGCGTCGCAGAGTCTGTGGTCTCGAGAATATTGGTGAAGCACTTTGTCACTTTCTCGCGCCAAGCCTCGCAACGGTTCTTGCAGCCGGAATAGCCTTCGAGCGCAGCAGCAACGAATGAGGGCAGACAAAGAAAGCGGGCAGCGTAGTTCTGGTAGGAAAACGCGCTGGGATCGGCAAAATCTTCGCTGGCCAGCATCGTCGCTGCACCGTCCATCAACTCCGTCGCGATCCGGTCCCGCAAGGTCTGCTCGAACTCCGGATAGTCAAAGAGCCAATCGAACGCCAAAGACCACCGCGCATAATCCACCCAAGAACGGGAAGGCCTTACACCTTTTGCGAGGTGATTCGTGCGTATGGCGGTGATGGCCTTCTCGGCGAAACCCTTATCGCCGGTCAGTTGCCAGGACAGCGCCCATCCTTCAATGTCATCCGATGGCCGCATTCCCGCTTGATAGCGAGTCTTCAGCAGCGCAAGACCGGTAAAAGGATCCGTCTTGTTAATAAGGAGACGAGGACGAGCTACGGGCGACTGCGCGCTACTCCTCAGTATGGTGAGCCCGATAGTCGCTGCCAACGCCATCATGAAGTCTCGACGTTTCATTCCAGAGAACCTTTCCTGCAAAGTAAACACAAGTATACGAAAGACAGCACAAAAGCGCGCTAATTTTGCGGTGCTTTCGTGGCGATGAAAGCAGGCTTTAACTTACAGGCCCTTAACAGGTTGCGGACGTTCAACGCCCACCACACGCATCGTCCTTGAGCACCTTTCGTTTGTTTTGCTCTGATTGGATGTATAGAATGTGTGGGAACAGGCGCCCCATTTCGCGCCTGGCAAGGGAACCCAACATGGCGTCCGGTTCGCGACTGTTAGCCGAGCAACGCAGGCGCAAGATACTTGAGTTCATCGAGCAGAAGGGGCAGATCACGGTTCGTGAGCTGGCGAGCCGGTTTTCAGTTTCCGCGGTGACGGCGCGTGGCGATCTTGATGCTCTCTGCTCAGAGGGTCTGGCAATTCGTTCCCATGGGGGCGCAGTACGGAAGCTCGAGACCGGCTCGGACGCCGGTAACTCATCCAGGGAGTCTCAAAGATTCGCCGGCGTGGCTCGGCTCGCCAAAGTCAGCCTGAATACCGTTTCGCGCGTAGCCCAGGGAAATTCGAAGCTCGCGCCATCCGTGCAGGCGTCCGTTCTCGCGGCCGCGCGAGACCTGGGTGTCAACCTGGCATCCGGCGCTAAAAATCGAACGATCACGTTTATCCTTGGCAATCGCAATACGGTGAATGAATTCCAGTCCAAGGTCCTTCTGGGAGCGGAGGGATACTGTACCCGCCAGGACTGGGCGCTTCATTTCGTCTCCTTTCGTTCCGATCTGAATGCGCCGCTGAGCAGTTTGAGCCTTCCCGAAGTCCTCATGTCATCGAACCGACCGAGCGGAGTCATCTTGAGCGGCACACATTCCGCCAACATTCTGGCGGCCCTGTCGGAAAAGAAGATTCCCTTCTCTCTGGTTGGAAACAACATCGTCGGCGACTGGCAGCCAGAGCAATACGACTGCGTTTTCACCGATGACGTGCGAGGATCTGCGGACATCACGCGCTATCTCATCGCGCAGGGGCACCGGAACATCTGGTATATCGGGAACCAGCGGCTACCTTGGTTCGCGCGCTGCGCTCGCGGATATCGGCAGGCCATGAAAGAAGCCGACCTCGAACCCCGTTTCAGTGAGATCGGCTCGGAAGATCGCGAGCTGGGATACTTGGCTGTTAAGGCCTTGCTGGCTTCGGGGGAGCGGCCTACGGCGCTTTTTGTCGGGACCGATCAGGCCGCCTCAGGTGTTTACCAAATCCTGCAGGAGTCTGGAATCCGAATTCCTGAGGACATCAGCGTTGCCGGCTTCAATGACACCATTGGTGAAGTCTTGCATCCGGGGCTGACGACCGTCCGCGAGTTTCCGAAAGAGCTCGGCGTACATCTGGCTGAATTTGCCATCCGCAGAATCCAGGAACCGAATCTCCCTCCACAACAACTCATCATGCCGACAGAACTCATTCGAAGAGAGAGCGTGCGACAGATTGCTCCGGGACATTCGTACGTATCCTCGTTCACGCTGCAAGAACACGCCTTGTGACAAGTTTAGCGTTTCTCACTCGAACAATGAGCATCTCCTGGCAAGCATCATCCCGGGCTTTCCTCTTCTCCTTGCTTGTTACGCTTCCGGCGTTGGGCCAGACGGCACCGCCTGCGGATGTGTTTCGAGTCCTCGCACCACCTCCCAATGGGCCGCAGATCACGCCTTATCTCAAGTACCAGACGGATATGGCATGGCAGCAGGATGAAGAAAGAATCGCGGCATGGCGCAGCGTTCGAACGGAGTCTGATCTGGTGCGCCTGCAGCGCGAACTGCGACAGAAACTCTTGATGATGATGGGTGGACTTCCAACCGTCAGGACTCCATTGCGAGCCAGGATCACCGGCACTATTCCAATGAACGGCTTTCATATTCGAAAGGTGATTTTTGAAAGCCTGCCGGGACTTTATGTGACTGCTCTCGTCTACGTGCCGGACGGAGGCGAGGCGGGCAAAAACAAAAAGTATCCCGCCGTTCTCGTGCCCGCCGGACACGCCACGGACGGCAAGAACCATTATCACGAGCTGTGCCAGCACCTGGTGCAGCGCGGGTACGTTGTTCTGGCCTGGGACCCCATCGGACAAGGGGAGCGGAGCCAGTTCTGGGATGCGAACACCGGCAAGAGCCGCTACAACCTGATCTGCGCCGAGCATGCCGTGCTCGGCAACCTCGCCTACCTCGTGGGCACGAACTTAGCGCGCTGGGAAACCTGGGATGGATTGCGCGCATTCGACTACCTGCTAACCCTCCCCGAAGTTGACTCCAACCGCATCAACATCACCGGCACGAGCGGGGGTGGCTTTCAGGCGATACACATCGCTGCTCTCGAGCCTCGCATCAAGGTGGCCGCGATCTCTTGCTACATCACTGCCCTGCCCATGCGCATTCACAATCGCATTTTCAAAGATCCCGACAGTGACCCGGAGCAGGATCTTTACGGCATGATCTCCAATGGCGTTGACAATGCCGGATTGCTGGCGCTGATGTATCCGCGACCAGTATTCGTCGCCGCCGCCGTGCTCGACTTCTTCCCGGTCGAGGGAGCGGAGAAAACATTCCGCGAAGTGCACCAGCTTTACGCCCGCTTCGGACATGGTGACCGCATCGCTATGACCGAGGGCTATCACGGCCACGAGTACTCGGATGCCAACCAGGAAGCGGCATTCGAATTCATGGATCATTTCAATCAATTGCCTGCCGTGCGAACTCTGGCACCCGTCCAGCAACTCGACACAAAGCAGCTGCAATGCACTTCGACTGGCCAGGTTATGCAGGATTTTGAGGACGCAAAGCCTCTGACCGACTTTATTCGGGACTATTACACCGAGCACAAAGGGCAACCAGCGGAGTCCATTAGGCAGCTCTATTTCGGCAAGGGGTATCCGGAAATTCGGTCGTGGAAGTTAGTCCCTTACGGCAACGTTGCACCTGTTGCTAACACAATCGCCTGGGAAAATGCCGGCAGTTCCACTTTCCAAGACATAGCGATTGATCGATATCTCCTGCATCACAGCCACAATCTCGTGATACCACTGATCCACATCCACAAGACCGCCGGCCAAAGCACGCGCTGGCTGCTGTGGTTCAGCAAAGATGGCAAAGCTGCAGCAAACGACTGGCTGGAGGTCGTTAAGCAGGTCAACGCCGGATACGATGTCATCAGCTTTGATTTTCGCGGGCAGGGCGAAACGCGCATGCCTTACAAGGCAGTCTCTGAGGACGATCCTTCCCTTGCACTCAAGCACGAGGCGCAGGCCTACGCCAATCCACTTTCGAGCGTCCTGGCCGACTACGTTTATAACTCGTTGTTAACCGGCAGGCCTTATTTCCTGCAGATGATCGAGGATGCCGAAATCGCGGTCCGTTTCTCGCGAGGGAAACTGCACGCCGGTTCGTACTCCGTGGTTAGTGATCCGCAGAGTGCAGTCCTTGCTTCCGCGATCGCTGGCACGCTGCCTGCAGTGAGCGTTGGACCCCATCCCCCCGCAGACGTTATGAAGTGGTCGGAACTCGTCGTCCAGCGTCGGGAGCTATGGCCGATCGAATACTTACTGCCCGGCGGCGCTTACATTCAGTGACGGAAGGGGAGCCTGTCTCGAACTTTGCAGGTCCGGCGGATTACGTCGCGGTAGGAACTGCCGAAGTTAGCAGAGCCGCAGAATCCTTGTCGAGATAAATGGTGGCGTTCGGGTGTCTACGCAAAACCGACGCTGGCACCATTGGCGTAATTTCTCCCTCGAGTGAGTTTTTTACCGCTTGCGCCTTGCGCTCGTCGGGAACCACCACGATGATTTCCCTGGAGTGCAGGATCTGTCTCACCGACATGGAAATCGCCTGCGTGGGAACGTCCGCCACACTCTCGAACCATCCCTCGTTCACTTGCTGCTGCCGGCAAGTCTGGTCGAGTTGGACCACTAGATACGGATCGTCGATTTCGAAATCTGCCGGGGGATCGTTGAATGCCAGGTGCGCATTCTCTCCGATTCCGACAAATGCCAGATCGACCGGTTTGCGCCGAAGTTCCCCCCCGATTTGAGCGACTGATCGTTGTACATCTCCGTCGCCGTCCAGGAAGTGGTAGCGGGTAATTCCAGTCTTGTTGATCAGGCGCTCCAACAAGTACTTCCTGAAACTCGCCGGATGCGTGATGGGAAGTCCGACGTATTCGTCCAGATGAAAGACCTCGACGGAATGCCAGTCGATGCCGGAAGCAGCGGTTAGCGCATCAAGAAATTCGAACTGCGATGCGCCAGTAGCCGCGATGATTCGCGCGACGCCCCGCTGACGTATTGCTCGCCGGATCGAACTGCCGGCCTGATCGGCCGCGGCGCGGCCTAAACAATCCTTGTCTGCAAGAACCTTGATCTGCAATTGAGACACCCTGTTTCCCTACCTCCCGGTGCTGAACTAGCGTGCGATTTCAGTGCCACAGAGGTGCAGTAATCAACTCATCATGCATTGATTCGCAGCACCCGTGCAGCATTTTCGTAATACACCTTCCGCAAGATGGAATCCGGCAAATTGATTCCATAAATTCGCCACCGCCCCTGTGGCGGCACTTTCGCCGGAGCATAATCGAAATACTCGTCCTCGGTCTCCAGAAAGCGAAAGTAGATTTCATACAGCTTGTCGTTGAACACTTGCTGCGGATAGTCGTCCCCGTGAGGAGTCGCGTCCGTACCGAAAAGAATCCGGTCCTGATATTTCTCGAAGAACCTGCGGGCCGTTTTTGGCTGGCGGCCGAGTTCGCCGATGCGCGCGGCGATGTCGACGAACATGTTCGGGTAGCGCTCGAGATTGTCGGAAACGTTTTGCAGATCCTCCGCGAAATTTCCCACGTGCAGCACAACAAACTGAGTCCTGGGATGCCTCGCCATAACACGATTACGCGCCGACAGCAGCTCTTCGTTACTGGGAAAGTCGCCCCCGTAAAATGACCAGTCGGGATGGTTGTTCAGCTCTTCATAGCGCTCGTTAAAACGGTCCGTGGGAGTAAAGAAAGCGATCGGGTCCGAAACGTGAATGCCCACCGGCAAATTGAGCTGCCCGCACGCCTCCCACATTGGATCGAATCGTGGATCGTCAATTTTGACAAGGGTTCCCGACGTGATGTTTTCGCGCAGATAGAGTCCGAGTGTCTTCAGAATCTTCAGCCCTCGTGCTCCGTCACGATGCGCCTGCTCCATCGCTTGGGCCTGCAGCTTTGGATAGTCCGGCTCTTTGAAGCGCGCGTACGAGGGCTCAGCAAAGGTATAGAACCTTCCGGGATAAGCGCGGTCGTATCGCGCCACCGTCTCCGCAAGCCCCTTTTCGTATCCCCCCGTCAGGTTCACCATGGCACGAATGTTCTTCCGCTCCATCACCGCCAACAACTCTTGCGGCGTTCCCAGATACTGCCGCTCGGCGGCAAGCTCCACTCCCGCCTCCGACTTCGTCGATGCCGAAATGTGGGTATGGATATCAATCAGCGGAAATTTCGCGCGCTCAACATGCGATTCGCGCACATGCAGCATGCTCTCCGGCTCGTACTGAGAAAGGTCGAGCGCTTTCGGAGCCGGGGGCCTTTCCGCCTGCGCATGCGCCGCCGGCACCGCGAGCCGTGAAGCTCCCGCAATCAACCCTGCGCCATAAAGCCATTGCCGGCGATTCATTGAGACCTGCTTGTCATCTCCCATTTTTCATGTCCAGGCTGAAGTGCTGGTGTGGCGATATCAACGGGCTCGTCCTCTCCGCGTACCGACCCCTGCCAGACGCTGCCGCCGAATGTCGTCACATAAATCTGGTCACGGTCTTGCGGATCGGGGATCACGCGGTGGGCCCATTTGAAATTGAAACCCGGAACACGCGACCAGTGCAGTCCGCGATCGCCAGACCGCCATACGGAAGATTCGAAACCCGCTGCATACAGAGTCTTCGGATCCACCGGATCAATGGTTACGTCGTAGACGTGCTGGTCCCGATCGAGCACTGAATGCCACGTTTTTCCCCCATTTTTTGAGAGGTAAATCCCTCCACCCTCGCCATGCTGCCCGACAGCGCGGGACCACGCCGCCAGATACAACCGATCCGGAGATGCGGGATCGACCGCGAGACCGTTGGGAGCGTTTACTCCAGGCGGAAGTGCGATCGGCTCCCAATGTTCGGCGCCGTCAGTCGAGCGATAGAGAGCGCCGTCGCCGGCATTCCCGATGCTACCGTCTTCCGAACGTCGCGCCAGAAGCACATAGAGAGTCCCGTTTGTGGCACGCTCCAATCGCCACGCAAATGGTTCAGATTGCCTGATCCCCTGGTTTTTAAGTGTCCAGCTGCGTCCGCCGTCCACGCTCTTGTAGACTCCGCGTCCAAACCCGGCAACGTAGAGAACGCGCGCATCGACCGGACTCGTCGCATCGAGCAGAATGTGCGTGGCGGCGGTCTCATCCATTCCCTCATTTGTTTTTGTCCAGGTCTTGCCGCCGTCATCGCTTCGACACACACCACCTTTGTAAGTGGACACTGCAGTATGCCGCCACATTTTCGGACGCGGCAGATCATGCGTACCGCTATTCACACTCCAAGCGCGGCCCTTCACCTTCGGATCGAAGACAATCCAGTACGTCGTGTTAGTCCAGTCATCCGGAACGCCCATTGTGGCGCTAGTCCAGGAAGTCCCTCCATCGTCACTGCGGAACGCTCCGATATCCGTATAAGCAATAAAGATGTGTCTGGAGTCGAATGGATCAAAATACACGCCGTACGTGGTGGTCACATCAAGGCCGACTGTGGTCCAGCCCGCGTCGTTGATTTTGCGCGAATAAACTCCATTCCACTTTGCGCCGCCATCGGTAGTGCGCATCGTACGGCCAAGATCGGTCCCGTACGCAAGGTTCGGGTCCTGGTCGGCCACCGTCATATTCAGGGGATTCTCGCCCCATGTAACGCCAAAGCGGTCCGTAATCCAGTCGTCGTGAACGTTGGTCGCGGGACCGGAGGATTCTTTCCAATCCAACTGCCAATCGTCGCCAGCGTTTGTCGTCTTGGCGACGCCCAGCCAGGTTTTCCCGTCGAGCTTGAGGTCGCTATATGAGAGGTACGCGGTATCCGGATGATGGAGGCTAGTTGCGACCGCGCGAATTTTGGCGCCGCTGCCGGGAAGCACGCATTCACGCCAGGTTGCTCCGCCATCGCTGGAGCGGAACGCTCCACGTTCGGATGTGAAGTAAATCACCGGTTGCTCGGCAGAACCGAATCCGAGAGAAAGGTCCGTGGCAGGCGCGGGTAACGGGAGAGTGCGAACGCTCGCCCCTGTAACCGTTGTAATGGAGTTCGTGGCGCCCACGAAAATCCGCCGCGCCCCGGGTTGAGAGTGCGCGTCAACCCACAGGCGCCGCACGTTCGCGGGCAGATCCGCCTGTTTCTGCCAGTGTTCTCCCGCATTGCGAGAGACAAACAGGTTTGGATTCTCTTTTCGACCCGCGACCACGTAGAGTATTCGGGAGTCGGCGGGATCGATTGCCATCGCGTAGATGCCGCCCAACGGATCCGAGGGCGCGAGAATGATTTCATCGGCGTGGTCGGAACTCATCTTCACGCCACGCACCATCGAAGGGGCGGGGGACACCAGCGACCACGTATCTCCCCCATCCCGGCTCCGCCACAATCCAGTCGCGTGCGCGTAAATACTCATCGGATCCTGCGGATCGAAAACAAAAAAGTTCACCACCCCACGAAGGTTGAACATACGCCAGGTTCGCCCGCCGTCGTGGGTGATGTAGGACCCGGTCATGTCGCATGAAATCAGTACTGTGTTGACGTCGTGCGGACTGATGGTCGGATTGAACATCGCCCCGCCACCACCCGGACCGATCACGCGAAAGCCGCCTGGCCTTTCGGCGAGAGCGCTGGCCAAGCACACTACGACAAAAATAGTGAGTGGAATAAGGATTCGGAGTTTCATTAGCTCCTGCCCGGTCATGCGAAAACGGGGTAATTCCGCTCTCTTGTTACATAGCCGACGATTAGATCGGGAATCGCTTGCGCGTGAGTTCTGGCCAAGCGCTGCGAGCAAACGGATTGCTCGCAGCGTTCGGTTCTTAGAAAGTTATCCTTAGCCGCAAGCGCATC